>NZ_VOPH01000009.1 GCF_009765275.1 Chachezhania sediminis | reverse complement strand
CTCTCTGCCAGCTCTCTGCCAGCTCTCTGCCAGCTCTCTGCCAGCTCTCTGCCAGCTCTCTGCCAGCTCTCTGCCAGCTCTCTGCCAGCTCTCTGCCAGCTCTCTGCCAGCTCTCTGCCAGCTTGAGCAGCTTGAGGGTTTCCAGGTTTTCAGGACATGGCAGGGCCGCTTTTCGCGGCCTAGAAGTCGTCCGGGAAATGGAGCCGCAGGAAGGCGATGCAGGCCTCGTGCCCGCGCTTGCGCATTTCCGCCATCGTCCCGCCGCCCAGCGTGCTTTCGATCCACAGGCCCGAGATTAGGGCGTTCAGCGACATGGCCACCTGTGCCGCGTCGACCTTCAGGCCCCGGTCATCTGCCAACTGCTTCAGGTCTTCTTCCACCATTTGGTTGAAGTGGTCGCGCAGCACGGCACAGCGGTCGCGATAGGATGGCACGCGCACCGCTTCGGCCCAGAAGGCCAGCCACAGAGCGATCAGTGTGCGCCCCCCCGCTTTGCCGCTGAAATCGACGTCGATCATGCTGCGCACCCGGTCGGCCGGGCCGGCCGCTGTCAGGCGCAGTTGGTCCAGATAGGTCTCGTATTCCGCGGCCGCATGATCCAGCGCAGCGAAAATGATCCCTTCCTTCGACTGGAAGTGGAACGACACCACGCCGAAGGAACAGTTCGCCTCGCGCGCGATGGAATTCACCGTGACCCCGGTCAGCCCCTTTTCCGCGATAACCTTGACCGCCGCCTCCAGCAGCGACCGGCGGCGTTCGATCACCTGATCCTCGCGCCGGGCCGGCTTGCGGGCGGTCTTCTGCTGGGTGTCCGGGCCGGTAATCGAAGGATCCTTTCGGGCGCAAGTGCGGGGCGGAGTGTGTGAAAGACGGGACCCGCTGTCAACGAGGATCGAGGGAGAATTTGATTGATCGAACAATCAGAATTCTGCTACCCAGGGAACAGGACAGGCCATCTGACCCGAAGGGCGCCGCGTGAAGGGTGCGCGCCCGGGTCCGCGTGGCCGGAAAGCCGACCACAGACGGAGACGAGTGAGATGGTGGAAAAAGCAGCCACAAGCGTCCGGGACGCGATGCGGGATCACGTGGTGGTGCCCTCGCAGGACATGACGAACCTGGGGCGGACCGCGCAGCCGGTGCTGACCCACGCCGAAGGAATCTACGTCCACACCGAGGACGGGCGGAAGCTGATCGATGGACCCGCGGGCATGTGGTGCGCGCAGGTGGGTTACGGGCGCAAGGAAATTGCCGAGGCGATGGCCGAACAGGCGATGACGCTTCCTTACGTGTCGCCCTGGTACTGGGCCGCGAGCCCCGCGGCGCGGCTGGCGCAGAAGATTGCCGGCATGACGCCCGGCGACCTGAACCGGATCTTCTTCACCACCGGCGGGTCGACTGCCGTGGACACGGCGGTGCGGTTCACGGAATTCTTCAACAATGTGCTGGGCCGGCCGGAAAAGAAGAAGATCATCGCCCGGATCGACGGCTATCATGGGTCCACGTCGCTGTCGGCGGCGCTGACGGGGCGGCGGGACAACTGGTCGAACTTCGATGTGGCGACGGACCGGGTGTCGTTCCTGTCCAGTCCCAATCCGCGCCATGCCGGGAACCGGACCCAAGCCGAGTTCCTGGACGATCTGGTGAAGGAATTCGAGGACCGGATCGCGACGCTGGGCGCCGATACCATCGCGGCTTTCATCGCCGAACCGATCCTGGCCTCGGGCGGGGTGATCATCCCGCCGGAAGGCTATCACGCGCGGTTCAAGGCGATCTGCGAGAAGCACGACATCCTCTATATCTCGGACGAGGTGGTGACGGGCTTCGGCCGCTGCGGGGAATGGTTTGCGTCGGAAAAGGTCTTTGGCGTGGTGCCGGACATCATCACCTTCGCGAAGGGCGTGACATCCGGCTATGTCCCCTTGGGCGGCGTTGCGATTTCCGAGGCGGTTCTGGCGCGGGTTTCGGGCGAGAACGCCAAGGACAGCTGGTTCAACAACGGCTACACCTATTCGAACCAGCCGGTGGCCTGCGCCGCGGCACTGGCGAATATCGACATCATGGAGCGCGAAGGCATCGTCGACCACGCGCGCGAGATGGCGGGGCATTTCGCCGCCGGCCTGCAATCGCTGGCGGACCTGCCGGGGGTGGCCGACGTGCGGTCCGTCGGTCTGGTAGGCTGTGTCCAGTGCCAGCTGAACGCCGACCGGGTCGATGCCACGGCCGAGGACAAGGCCTTTGCCCGGCTGGTCGACGAGCGCTGTTTCCAGCTGGGCCTGATCGTGCGGCCGATGGGGACCCTCTGCGTGATTTCCCCGCCGCTGGTGATCACGAAAGAGCAGATTGACGAGATCGTGGCGATCCTGCGTCAGGCGATCACCGATGCCGGAGCGAAATACGGCCTGAGCAGGGTGGCCGAACCGGTCGAGGGCTAGAGGCCCTTTGGCCCGCCCCCGACGACAGGGGCGGGCCGAAATTCAGCTGCGGAACACGCGATAGATCGCGGGGATCACCAGCACGGTCAGCAGCGTCGAACTCAAGAGCCCGAACAGAAGCGAGATCGCGAGACCCTGGAAAATCGGGTCGGCCAGGATCACGACGGCACCGATCATGGCTGCGACGGCGGTCAGCAGGATCGGCTTGAACCGGATCGACCCGGCCTCGATCAGGATGTCGGTCATGGACCGGCCATCGGCATCCGCATGGCGGATAAAGTCCACCAGCAGGATCGAGTTGCGGACGATGATCCCTGCCAAGGCGATGAAGCCGATCATCGAGGGGGCAGAGAAGGGGGCCGAGAACAGCCAGTGCCCGATCATGATCCCAAGGAAGGTCAGCGGCACCGGTGTCAGGATCACCAGCGGCAGGCGGAACGATCCGAACTGCGCCACCACCAGGATGTAGATCCCCAGCAGCGCCACCGCGAAGGCCGCGCCCATGTCGCGGAAGGTGACCACCGTCACCTCCCATTCGCCGTCCCACAGGAGCGAGACGTCGCGCTCGTCCTCGGGTTGGCCCATCATGCGGATTTCGGGCCCGCCGTCGGGCCAGTCCATTGCGTCGATCTGGTCGGCCACGGCCAGCATACCGTAAAGCGGCGCCTCGTAATCGCCGGCCAGTTCGGCCATCACCATTTCGACCGCGTGGCCATTGTGGCGGAAGATCGGGAAGGAAGACGTCTCCTCCAGGATTTCCACCACGTCGCCCAGCTCCACGACTCCCCGGGCGCCGGGCAGCACATTGGCGGGGATCGGCGTCGACAGGAACCGTTCGTCGACGACCCGGTCGGACTTGTCCCGTTCCACCACGATCGGGATCGGATAGCGCCCGTCGCCGCGGTGGGAATAGCCCACGGTCCGGCCCCGGTTCAGGATGTCCAGCGTGGCGAAGACGTCCGATTCCTGCACGCCGTGGAATTCCAGCTGGTCCGAGGAGATGGTGGCCCGCAGCCGCCGCGCCTCTGTCCCGAAGCCGTTGTCCACATCGACGACGTAAGGCACGGCCTCGAACGCCTGCTGGATCTTCTCCGCCGCTTCCCGCCGGGTGGCGGCGTCGGGTCCATAGACCTCGGCCAGCAGTGTCGCGATCACGGGCGGCCCGGGGGGCGGTTCGACGGTCTTCAGGCTGGTGCCGTCGGGGCGTGGCAGGTCGGCCAGGCGCTGGCGGATCTCCAGCGCGATCTCGTGGCTGGTCCGGTCCCGCTCGCCCTTGGGCGACAGGTTCACCTGCACGTCGCCAAGGTTCGGTTCTGCCCGCAGGTAATAGTGGCGCACCAGCCCGTTGAAGTTGAAGGGCGCGGCATCGCCGGCATGTGTCTGGACCGACATCACCTCCGGAATGTCCAGCACCAGGCGGGCCACGTCCTGCGCCAGGGCATCTGTGTCCTCGGTCGAGGCGCCTTCGGGCAGGTCGATCACGACCGCCAGTTCCGACTTGTTGTCGAAGGGCAGGAGTTTCACCGTCACGTCGCGGGTATAGAGCATCCCCAGCGAGCCGAAGGACAGGACCACCGTGACGACCAGAAACAGCAGGCTGGTCCCCTTGCTGGACAGGATCGGCCGGGCGACAGCGGCGTAGACGCGGCCCAGGGCACCGCCCGCGGCGCCGTGTGCATCATGGTGGACCGGGGCGCGGCCGGCGACCTTGGCCATCATCCAGGGCGTGATGATCACGGCCACGAAGAAGGAAAACAGCATCGCGGCAGAGGCGATGGCGGGAATGGGGCTCATGTAGGGCCCCATCAGCCCGGATACGAAAAGCATCGGCAGCAGCGCCGCGACCACGGTCAGGGTGGCGACGATGGTGGGGTTGCCGACCTCTGCCACAGCGCGGATCGCCTTGGCGACGCGGGACGCATCGTCGGGCATGGCCCAGTGGCGGGCGATGTTTTCGATCACCACGATGGCGTCGTCGACCAGGATCCCGATGGAGAAGATCAGCGCGAAGAGCGACACCCGGTTCAGCGTGTAGCCCATGATCCACGCGGCAAAGAGCGTCAGCAGGATCGTCACCGGGATGACCACCGCAACGACGATGCTTTCCCGCCAGCCGATGGCCAAGAGCACCAGCCCGACGATGGACAGGGTCGCAAGGCCCAGGTGGAACAGCAGTTCGTTGGCCTTTTCGTCCGCGGTTTCGCCATAGTCGCGGGTGACCACGACCTGCACCGCCTCGGGTATCAGTTGGCCTTCCAGTGCGTGGGTCCGGTGCAGGACCTGTTCGGCCACCGTCACCGCGTTGGCACCTGCGCGTTTGGCAATGGCCAGCGTCACGGCCGGACGGCGGTCGATGCCGTCGTCCCCGCGTTCCAGGTGCGAGACGATGTTGTCTGCCGTGTTGGGAACATAGGATATCCCGGCCACGTCGCGGACATAGACCGGGCGGCCGTCGCGGGTGGTCAGAAGCAGGTTGCCGATTTCGTCAGGGGTGCCCAGCGTCTGGCCGGCGACAAGCGCGATTTCTTGTCCCCCGTCGCGGACCAGACCGGTGGAAAACGCCTTGTTCGCACCTTCGACCTTGCCCGCCAGTTGCTGCAGCGTCACGCCGTAAAGCGCCAGCTTTTCGGGGTCGGGTGCGATGCGGATCGCGTCCTGCGCCTCGCCCACGATATAGGTCAGGCCGACATCGTCGATCTTGGACAGTTCGACCTGCAATTCGCGGGCGATCCGGGTCAGGTCGCCGGCGCTGATGTCGCCGGCTTCGGGTTTCGGCGTCAGCGTCAGGGCCACGATGGCCACGTCGTCGATGCCGCGGCCCACGATCAGGGGTTCGGCGATCCCTACCGGGATCCGGTCCATGTTGGCGCGGACCTTGTCGTGGACCCGCAGGATGGCCAGGTCGGCCTCTGTCCCCACAAGGAAGCGGGCGGTGACCATGGCATAGTCGTCGCGGGTCTGCGAATAGACATGTTCGACCCCGTTGATGCCCTTGACGATGGTCTCCATCGGTTCGGTCACCAGCTTCACCGCGTCCTCGGCCCGAAGGCCCGGCGCCTGGATGTGGATGTCGACCAGCGGGACCGAGATCTGGGGCTCTTCCTCGCGCGGAAGGCTGATCAGGGCGACAAGGCCCATGGCCAGGGCGGCCAGGATCATCAGCGGGGTCAGTGCCGATGTGATGAAGGTGCGGGTCAGCCGGCCTGCGATGCCAAGGCTTTGGTCTGCGGGATCACTCATGACGGCCTGCCAGGACCATGCCGGCTGTCAGACCGGTCAGAACCTCGACCATGGCGGTGCCGTCGATATCATGGGACTGGCCCAGCACGACGACGCGGTCCACCGGTGCGCCGTCCGCACCTTGGACGGTCACGAAGTCGAGCCCCATCCGCGTTTCGACCGCCGCCGCCGGGATCACCAGCGCCTGCGTCTGCCCGACAGGCAGGCGCACGGGCACGCGGGCGTCGACGAAATCGGTGGGCAGGCCGTCGACCTCGACATCCGCGATCACGCGGCCGCTTTCGATCTGCGGATAGATCTTGACCAGTTTGCCCGACCGTTCACCTTCCGCCTCGACCAGCCGGATCTCTCCGCCTTCGGTCAGGGCTGCGGCGTGTCGTTCCGGGATCGCCAGCCGCAGGAAGAAGCCGCCGCCGCCGATCTGGGCGATCTGTTCGCCCTGCAGCACGACCGACCCGGTGGTCACGGGCACCGACAGGACCGTGCCCGCGATGGGCGCGATCACGGCGCCTTCGGCCTGGCGCTGGATCAGCACGTCGCGGTCCGCCACGGTGGCGTCGCGGCGGCCCTGCAGGACACGCAGTTCGGTCCGCAACTGGTCCAGCGCCTGGGTCGTGGTCACGCCGCGCTGCAACAGGTTTTCGCCCCGCGCCAGTTCGGTTTCCGCGTTCTCCAGCTGCGAGTCCAGCGCCCTCAGCTGTGCGTCGACAGCG
Organism: Chachezhania sediminis; assembly: GCF_009765275.1. Classification (GTDB taxonomy): domain Bacteria; phylum Pseudomonadota; class Alphaproteobacteria; order Rhodobacterales; family Rhodobacteraceae; genus Chachezhania; species Chachezhania sediminis. The sequence continues at coordinate 151,081 of NZ_VOPH01000009.1, read as the reverse complement.
TGCAGTTGCAGGTCCAGCTTCTCGTCGGTGACATGGGCGATCTGCTGACCCGCCGTCACGCGCGAGCCTTCGGTGACCGTCACCTCGTCCAGCGTGCCGCCGATCCGGGCGCGGGCCGGATACAGGTCGCGCGTCTCGATCTGGCCGAAGACCGATTTCCAGACGGTCAGCGGCACGGATTGCACTGTTTCCTGCGCCAGGGCGGGGGACAGGAAAAGCCCGGTGCCCCACAGCGTGGCGACGAAGGCAAGGCGAAGGGTCGACGGTTTCACGGGCACTGTCCTCATGGCATCGTCCAGACGGTCGGGTGCCGTCTTGGTGGGCGGGTTGCCCTTTCATATACAATTATGTGAATGTATGTGAAGGGGCAAACCGGATTCTACCCTGCATGGTGCGGCGAAGAAGTCCGCATTGCCAGTGGTTGAGGGTCGCAGGGCGTCAAATACGGCCCAGTCGGTTTTCGTCGTCGATAACCGATAGCGCTCCGTCCCAGCGCCAAAGCACCAGGTTCAGGTTCCGGCCGGTCGTGCCATGGGCAAAGCTGCGGACCAACAGGCCGGCATAGCCTTCGGCGATCAGGGCCGTGGCCAGGCCCTGGGTCGGCACCGGGCGCCCGTCCAGCATCGCGGATCGCCATCCGGGATCGGCGAGTGTCGCGGGCGTCAGCCCCCGCGCCGCCAGCGCCCGGAAGTCACGGCTGTCGAAGAGGGGGCCCAGGTCGGCCCGGTAGGACACCAGCACCGTGGGCTGCAGGTCGCCGACCTGGTTGGCCTCCCGCAAGGCGGTCGCGGGATCCAGCGCAGTATAAAGCGTTTCGATACCCTTCGGATTGAACCGCCCGCCATAGCGCGCGGCCCCTGCGCCCGACAGGGGCGTCCGGGCATAGACCGGGTTCAGCGCGCGATAAAGGGGGCCGCGATAGTGCCCGTCGGCCAGCGGCATCAGGCGTAGACGCCGGCATCCAACGCGTCGATATAGTCCAGCACCTGCTGCGCCTTGCCGTCCTGGACCAGCGTCATCGCCGTGCGCCCGTCGAAGCCTGCCAGCGGTTCCGACCGGAACCAGGCATAGGCCATCAGGTCGGATCCGAAGCGCGGCTGGACCTTGTTCAGCACCTCGACCAGTTCCCGCAGGCGCCGCTGGGTCTTGTCCGAGCGGATCCGTGCCCTGCGCTGCACGGCGTCCTTGCCAAGGCCCACCGTCATCGCGACCTCTTCGGAGGAGGTGCGCAGAACGGCCGCGATCTTGCGCGGCTCGAAAAGTCCGTCTTCGGCGAATTGTGCAATGGGCATGCGTGTGCTCCGGTGATGCTGACGTAACATGGCGTCAATCTGGCCGGAATTCAAGGGTGGCAGGGCCCGCAAGGGCCGCTCACACACGGGTCACAAAGGGATCACACGGCGATCAGACAGCGATGTCCGTGCCTTGAAGCTTGGCGATTTCGGCGAACATCGGCTCTCCCGCTTCCAGGATTTCCTTGCGGATGGCCTGCTCGGCCGCGTCGGCATCGCCCCGGGCCACGGCATCGATGATCACGTGATGTTCGTCGCCCCGGGTCCTGCCATTGCCCGACCGGTAATAGGCCGCGATCAGCGGGCCCATCTGCAGCCACAGCCGTTGCAGGGTGGCACGCAGCAGCTCCATCCCGCCGATCTCGGCCAGCGAGAAATGGAACTGCTGGTTCAGCAGCACCGCGCGGGACCAGTCGTCGGCGTCGATGGCGCGGTGCATCTCGTGATCGATCTGCCGCATCCGGGTCACGTCGGCGGGCCCGGCCCGCAGCGCGCATTCCCGCGCCGCCAGTCCTTCCAGCCTGACCCGCATCGCCCGGATTTCCTCGTATCGGGAAACCGACAGGATCGGCACCCGCACGTCGCGGGGCGAACGTTGTTCCAGCGCACCGTCCTGGATCAACCGCAGAAGCGCGTCGCGCACCGGGGTTACGCTGGTTCCCAGCGAGTCCGCCAGGTCGCGAATCGTCAGCCGGTGGTCCGGCGGAAACCGTCCCTGGATCAGCGCCTCGGACAGCCGGGCATAGACGCCGTCGCCCAGATTTTCGCGTTTCATGGTCCCAAGACCGAACTTCTCGCCCATCGGTCGAGGTGCCTCGTTGACAACAAATGACATGATGCATCATGCAACATACATCTCATTTGGAAAGGCGCGAATTTGCGACGCGCCGGACCGGCAGGAAGGAAACCCGATGAACGTCATCCCGAACTCGATCGAAGGCCGCGACGCGCGCTTTCACATGCACCCCTACACCAACGCCCGCGACCTGCAGGAAAAAGGCGCCCTGATCATGGAGCGGGGCGACGGGATCCACGTCTACGACGGGACCGGCAAGGAATACATCGAGGCGATGGCTGGCCTGTGGTGCACCGCTCTGGGCTTTTCCGAACAGCGTCTGGTCGACGCGGCCATCAAGCAGATGCAGCAGCTGCCCTACTACCACACCTTCTCGGGTCGCGGTCACGGACCGGCGGGCGAGCTGGCGGAAAAGCTGGTGGGCATGGCGCCGGTGCCGATGTCCAAGGCTTTCTTCACCAACTCGGGGTCGGAAGCAAACGACACCATCGTCAAGATGCTGTGGTATCGCGCGAACGCGATGGGCCAGCCGGAACGCAAGAAGATCATCAGCCGCCTGCGCGGCTATCACGGGATCACCACGGTTGCGGCCAGCATGACCGGCCTGCCGATGAACCACAATTCCTTCAGCCTGCCGCTGCCGGGCTTCCTGCACACCGGCAGCCCGCACTACTGGCGCGATTGCCAGGAGGGCGAGACCGAGGAGGCCTTTGTCGCCCGCCGCGCGGCCGAGCTGGAAGAGATGATCCTGGCCGAAGGCCCGGAAACCATCGCGGCCTTCATCGGCGAGCCGGTGCTGGGTGCCGGCGGTGTCGTCGTGCCGCCCAAGGGCTATTGGCAGGCGATCCAGGCCGTTCTGGACAAGTACGAGATCCTGCTGATCGCGGACGAGGTCATCTGCGGCTTCGGCCGGACCGGCAAGATGTTCGGCACCGAAACCTTCGGCATGCGCCCCGACATCATGACGCTGTCGAAGCAGATCACCTCGGCCTACCAGCCGTTCTCCGCCATCCTGATCAATGACCGCGTGTTCGAGCCGATCGCCGACGAATCCAACCGTCTGGGCGCCTTCGGGCATGGTTTCACCGGCGGCGGTCATCCGGTCGGCGCGGCCGTGGCGCTGGAAAACCTGCGCATCATCGAGGAAGAGGGCCTGGTCGAGCACGCGGCCAAGGTCGGTGCCTACATGCAGGCGGGCCTGGCCAAGCTGACCTCGCACCCGCTGGTCGGCGAACATCGCGGTGTGGGCCTGATCGCAGGCCTGGAACTGGTCACCGACAAGGCGGCCAAGAAGGCACTGGACAAGCCCGGCGCCCTGGGTGCCGCGGCCTCGACCAACCTGCTGGAACTGGGCGTCGTGTCCCGGGCAATGGGCGACACGCTGGGCTTCTGCCCGCCGCTGATCATCACCGAGGCACAGGTCGACACGCTGCTGGGCCGCGTGGCCACCGCGCTGGACCAGACGCAGAAGCAACTGGGCCTGTAGGCCCCGTCCGGAAAATGGCCGTGCCGCGGGTGTTCCGCGGCCGGCCGGACCGGCGGCACCTCAGGCGCCGCTGGTCGCGTTGACCCGGGCGATCAGCTTTTCGCCGGTTTCCTTCCGTTCGGAATAGCGATCCGTCAGATGCTCGCGGATGTCGCGGGTCAGCAGGGTGAACTTCACCAGCTCCTCCATCACGTCGACGATCCGGTCATAGAAGGACGAGGGTTTCATCCGTCCGTCCTCGTCGAACTGCTGGAAGGCCTTCGGGATGGAAGACTGGTTCGGGATCGTCAGGCAGCGCATCCAGCGGCCCAGAAGGCGCAGCTGGTTCACCGCGTTGAAGGATTGCGATCCGCCGCAGACCTGCATTACCGCCAGCGTCTTGCCTTGGGTCGGCCGCACTGCGCCCAGCGACAGCGGGATCCAGTCGATCTGCGCCTTCATGATGCCGGTCATCGACCCGTGCCGTTCCGGCGTCGACCAGACCATCCCGTCGCACCATCGCACCAGGTCACGCAGGTCCGCCACCTTGGGGTGATCGGCGGTCGCATCGTCGGGCAGGGGTAGGCCCGACGGGTTGAAGATCCGCGTCTCGGCCCCCAGCCGCTGCAGGATCCGCGCGGCCTCTTCCGCGGCGAAGCGCGAAAAGCTGCGTTCGCGGAGCGAGCCGTAAAGCAGAAGGATCTTAGGCGGATCGGTGCGCCGTTCGGCGGGGAACAGGGCCGACAGGTCCGGCTGGCGGAAATGGTCGTCGTCCAGGGCGGGCATCGTGGGCAGGTCGGTCACTCGCAGCATTCCTTGTTGTCGTTCATCAGGTCGGCCAGCAGCGGCGCGCAGAGTTCGGCGCGCCCGCCACAGCATTTTTCCAGCAGGAAGGACAGCATGCCCTGCATCCCTTCCATGTCGGCGAAGTAGCGGACCGTCCGGCCTTCGCGGACGTTCCGGACCAGCCCCGCATGCAGCAGCACCGACAGGTTGGCGGACATCGTGTTTTGGCGGACCCCCAGCGCCTCGGCGATCTCTCCCGCGGGCAGGCCTTCGGGCCCGGCGGCGACCAGCAGGCGGAAGACGTCGATCCGGGTGTCCTGCGCCAGCGCGGACAGAGCCGATATGGTCTGTAATTTATCCATAGTTCTTGATCTATTGATTTATTGGCCCGTGTCAATCCGGTCCGGCGTTTTCCGCTGGACGCTGCCACGCCACCCGGTCCAATGTTTTCGAACGCATGTTAGATAAATGGACGGAACCCCAATGGACGCGGTGGACCAGGAAACCTTCGAACAGATTCGCGATGCGGTCAGGCGCTTCACCCAGGAACGCCTGATCCCGGCCGAGCGCGAGGTCGAGGAGACGGACACCGTGCCCGACGCCATCGTGGCCGAAATGAAGGAACTGGGCCTGTTCGGCCTGTCGGTGCCGCAGGACTACGGCGGCATGGGCCTGACCCTGTCCCAGGAATTCGAGGTCATTGCCGAGGTCGGCCAGGCCGCGCTGGCCTTCCGGTCGGTCTTCGGCACCAATGTCGGCATCGGCAGCCAGGGCATCGTCATCGACGGGACCGAGGCGCAGAAGGCGGAATGGCTGCCCGGACTGGCTTCGGGAGAGGTGGTTGCGTCTTTCGCCCTGACCGAACCGGATGCGGGTTCGGATGCGGGCGGCCTGCGGACCAGGGCTGTCCGCGACGGAGATGACTTCGTCATCAACGGGTCCAAGCGGTACATCACCAATGCCAACCGGGCGACGATCCTGTCGCTGATGGCGCGGACGGATCCGGACGCGAAGGGGCCGCGCGGGATTTCCGCCTTCATCGTGCCGACCGAGACGCCCGGCATCACTATCGGCAAGCACGACCACAAGATGGGCCAGCGCGGCACCCGCACCTGCGACATCACCTTCGAAGACGTGCGCATCCCCGCCGCCAACATGATCGGCGGCGAGGCCATGCTGAACCAGGGCTTCAAGACTGCGATGAAGGTGCTGGACCGTGGCCGGATCCACATGGCGGCCCTGGGCGTGGGCCAGTCCCGGCGGCTGATCAACGAGGCGGTGGGCTATGCCCTGGAACGCAAGCAGTTCGGTCAACCGATTGCCGACTTCCAGTTGATGCAGGCGCTTCTGGCGGACAGCCAGGCGGAACTCTATGCCTCGGAATGCCTGTCCCGCGACGCGGCGGCCAGGTTCGACGCCGGTCAGCGCATCACGCTGGAGGCGGCCTGTGCCAAGATGACCGCGACTGAAACGGCGGGCAAGATCGCCGACCGCGCGGTGCAGATCTTCGGCGGCGCCGGCTACATGACCGAATACCCGGTGGAACGGATCTATCGCGACGTGCGGCTGATGCGGATCTACGAAGGCACGACCCAGATCCAGCAGCTGATCATCGCGCGCAACATGCTGGACCGGCACCGGAACGGCACGCGGCTGTAAGGTATCCCGGCGCCGGGCCGATTATGGCCCGGCCCCGTCACCCCGTCCGTCGGAGGAACGCGATTGCCTGTCCGTACAGGGAAGACCGGAAACGGGGCGGCGGCCGGAAAGGTGGAGACCTGAAAGATGGGCGCAGGCAAGACCGTGACGGGGAAAACGGTCGCTTCCCCGGCGCGCGATCCCGACCGCAAGGTCAAGTCCGACGTCACCCGCCAGAAGGTGCTGACGGCGGCGGCGCGCCTGTTTTCCGAACGGGGTTTTGCCGGGGCCACGATGCGCGACATCGCGGCGGCGGCCGACATGCGGGCGGGCTCGCTCTATTACCACTTCCCATCCAAGACCGACCTGATCGAGGTCGTGCTGGATCACGGCGTGCTTCACGTCTCGACGGCGGTAGAGCAGGCCATGGCTGCGCTTCCGCCGTCGACGTCCTGCCGGGCGCGGATCCGGGTGGCGATCGCGGCGCACCTTGACAGTATCTTGCAGAACGGCGCTTTCGCGTCGCTGTCGCGCCACCTTCAGGCGCAGGTCCCGGACGAGATCCGCCGCCGCCATGTCGAACGCCGCGACGCCTATTCCGCCTTCTGGCTGGACCTGCTGCAGGCGGCCGTCGATGCCGGAGAGATCCGCGCGGATCTGGACATCCGCCTGACCCGGACCTTCCTGCTGGGCGCGCTGAACGCGGCGCTGGACTGGTATCGCCCGGACGGCAAGCCGGTCGAGACCCTGGCCGAGGAGTTCACGGCCATCTTGGGCGAGGGGATGTTCGTGCCGGTTCCGCCAGCCCGCTGACCCGACTGCCGCCCTGAAACGCAAAAGCGGCTGTTCGGTTGGCCCGTCATCGCCCCGCGCCACCGGTCCCTGCGCCGGTCCCTGCACGGGGCCGGGCGCCTCAGCCCACCAGCCAGAGCACCAGCCCCAGTCCGGTGACCGACACGAAGATCCAGGCGCCGAGGCCCAGCATCAGCGGCCGCAGCCCCCGCCGCGCCAGCGCCCGGATGTCGGTCCCCAGCCCCATCGCGGCCAGCGCCACTGTCATCAGCGCGGTGGACCCGGTACCCAGCGTCGCGACCGCAACTTCGGGCAGGGGAAGCAGGCTGTTCACGACCATCAGCCCCGCGAACATCAGCACGTAAGGGGGTACGCCGATCTTCACCGGGCCGGTTTCGGCCTGCGTCGACGTCTCGCTTCGCCGTCGCAGGATCAGCGCGAACAGCACCGCGACCAGAAGAGACACACGCAACAGCTTTGCCACCGTGCCGGCGTGGCCCGCCGCCTCGCCCGCCTGAAAGGCGGTGGCGGTGACCTGACCCACCTCGTGGATCGTGGCCCCGGCCCAAAGCCCGAAGGGCAGGGGCTGCAGCCCCAGCGCCCCGCCGATGAAGGGGTAGAGCAGCATCGACAGGGTCCCGAACAGGGTGACTGTGGCCAGCCCATAGGCCACGTCCTCCTCGTCCGCGCGGGCCAGGGGAGCGGCGGCCATGATGGCCGAGGCGCCACAGACCGATGTTCCGGCCGCGATGACCTCGGTCACCGGGCGGGGCAGGCCCAGCAGGCGCCCCATACCCAGCACCGCGCCGAAAGTCAGGGCCATCGTTCCCACCGTCACGCCGATGGCGGTCGGACCAAGGTCCAGCACCTCGCCCAGCGTGATCCGCACCCCCAGAAGGACGATCCCTGCCCGCAGAAGCCCTTTCAGCGCCAGCGCCATTCCCGGCCGGAACAGTGCCGGTGGGCGCCAAAGGTTGCCGATGGCCATGCCGACGAGGATTGCGCCCACCATTGGGCTGACCGCCGCCAGCCCCGTGACCTGCCGCAGGACCAGAGCAAGCCCCGCCACGCCTGCGCAGAGTGCCAGCCCGGGCGCCAGATCGGCCAGCAGGGACGGCAGCCGGGCGGGCGAGGCATCGGTCAGAACGCGGGAGGGGGCAGAGTGGGGCATGGGAGGGGAACCTATCCTGAACCCCTGCTGCATAGGTCGGTCGATCAAACAGGAATATCGAATAATATTTGTCGTTCTGATCTGGTTTGTCTATCGATTGACCATGACGCTCGACCAGCTTCGCATCTTTCTGACCGTCGCCCGGCTTCAGCACGTGACGGGTGCCGCGCGGCTTCTGAACCGCACCCAGTCCGCGGTCAGCGCGGCCATCGCGGCGCTGGAGCGGCGCCATGACGTCGTGCTTTTCAACCGTATCGGGCGCGAGATCGAACTGACCGAGGATGGCCGCCGCTTTGTCCCCGCCGCCCGGGCCGTGGTGGAGGAGGCGGACCGGGCCGAGGCGCTTCTGGCCGATTTCGCCGGCACGCCCGCGGGCCCGCTTCGGATCGTGGCCAGCCAGACCGTCGCGACCTACTGGCTGCCGGCCCGGATCCTGGCCTTCCGGCAGGCCCATCCCGCGGTCGATCCCGAACTGGTCACCCTGAACACCGCCAGCGCTGTGGACCGCGTCGTCGGGGGTCAGGCCGAGGTCGGCGTGATCGAAGGCGTGGTGGACGGCATGATCGGGGCGCAGGTGCTCGACAGCCATGTCGTGGGCGGCGACCGGCTGGCGGTGATTGTCGCACCGTCGCATCCCTGGGCCGACGGGCATCCGCTGACGGCCGCGGACCTTGCCCGCGCGCAATGGGTGATGCGCGAACCGGGCTCTGGCACCCGTGCTGCGTTCGAGGTTGCGCTGGCCGGACATGGCGCCGATCCGGCGATGCTCAAGGACGCCTTGATTCTGCCCTCGAACGAGGCCTGCCTGGCCGCGCTGGCCCCGGGGCGGGCGGCGACGGTCGTGTCGATCCTGTCGGCCGACGCCCATATCGCCAGCGGTCGTTTATGCGTGGCGGGTTTCCCTCTGCCCGACCGCAGCTTCAGCGCCATCGCCCATGCCGGCCGCCATCCCAGTCGGGCCGCGCGGGCCTTCCTGGAGGCCCTGGGCGCCGCTTCGTAAGGGCGCAACAGGTCCCAGCACGACTGCCCCCTTGAATGATCGACTGCGCACCGGCCTGTGGCCGGACGCGATCTCGACTGCCGGCGGGGGTGGCCTGGACCGTCTTCGTGCTCGTGGCCGATTGTTTCTTGGTGGCGGTGACGGCCCACCGGCCGCATTTTGCGCGATGGGGGCGGCAAAATCCATGTGCTGCGCCCCTAGCACCGGCGGGGCCACGTTCTTCGACGGCATATGCGACGGGACAGGTCAAAGTGGCGATGCTCAAAATCGATCCGAGAATAAAGTGCGGAAGGGTATCGTGTGGGGCGTAAGCCAATTTCGAACTTGCCAAGGCAAGGTAGTCCTGCATTCGGCAAGTGGCGCTTTCTTGTTCTGGAATCAGTCTTATGTTGAATGAATGCGGGATCGCTCCTGATCGCGCTTGCCGTCTTGACCCTCAGGTGAGTTTGCGCCGAAAATCTGACCTCTTGTAACCTAGTCTGCGCCCAGGTCCGGCAAGCCGGGCACGGCGCCTTGAGTTACGTGGTCTTCAGGCGGACCTGCCACCGTCCGGACGGGCCGCAAGACTCTTGGCCCCGGCCGCAACATCGTCGGTCGGAACATGGCGGCGTCCTGTCGGTTCAGGCCGATCTGGCGTGCCGCGCGGCGGGATCCGAACCCGGTCGAAGGCGGCCACCCCGTGTTCATGACGCCGAAGCGCGGCCACGGGATCTGGATGGGTCGGCCGACGGCAGGAATGGCTGTCTCAATCAGCTGCAAGACCGGGGCGCGGTCGACCCATGTTCAACGCGTCAGATGACATCCTTCCGGCAGGAATGGACACGTCCCGCCGCCTCTTCGTCGGCGGACAACAGGCAGAACGCCTCAGCTCTCCTCGACCACGCCCTGCTTGGCCAGGGTCTCGTGGTCGACCATGCTGCGCATGTACATGACGTTGCCCATGAACTCGACGCCCGTGGCCATCGAATCGAGGATCACGCTCACCGTCTCCTCGACTCCCACGGCATTGCCGTCCAGCGGGATTTCATCGGGCAGCTCGATCACGCCCAGCGTCGTCATGGTCTTGTGCGCCTGCCTCAGGTGCGAACAGGACCAGTCCATGGTCATGGTCAGCGGGCACTTGATGTAGAGGTTCGGCTTGGTGTGCCACAGCTTCAGCCCGTTCTCGTCGTTCAGGGCAAAGCTCATGTTCACTTCGGCGTTCAGACGGAATTCCTTCTGGAAGATCTCGCGCGCCAGCTCCTCGCAGGCGGTGATCAGGGTATTCAGATCGGTCGCCTGAATGGTCTTGCGCACCTCGTCCGGGTCGCCCTTGCCTTCATAGCGCACCACGATTTCATGTGCCCCGCCGGGCAACTTGTCTACGGTGGTGCTGAGGATGTTCAGGGTATAATTCGCGACATTCATCGAAGCCTCGCTCCCCGGTTTGGTCCGGTGCCTTCCCTGCTACAGTAGTGCGTACGGCGGCGACAGGCAAACCGGCATCTACGTCATTTGGCACAGACTGGCCGTTGAAGGTGGCTTTGCGCCCGGATGCCTGCAAAGGCGGCGGGTCCAGTCAGTCCAGCCGTGCAGCGGCGCCTGCAATGGCCCGGGTAAAGGCGTCCTTGGTCACGGCAATGTCATCGTCGGTATGGGCGGCCGACAGGTACATCAGCCCGCGAGAGATCGCCTGGACCCCGTTCACCAGCAGATCGCCTGTGAAAGCCATCGTTGCGTCACGGTCGATCCGGGGCAGATCCGACAGGCCGGTCAGTTCCCGCAGGCCCATGAAGATCTGAAGCGCCGATCCCGTCCGCGCGACCGACAGGGGCAGGTCGGCAGCATCGGCCGTCGCCCGGATATGGGCCGCAAGATCCGCCGCCTGGGTGTCCATCCCCGGATAGATCGTGGTGGCATTGTCCCGCAGGTGCGCGATGCAGGCGCAGGCGGCGCCGACGCTGACCGGGTTGCCGTTGAAGGTGCCCCGATGAAGAAGACGGCCCGAAGAGACGGGCTCCATCGCGGCCTGCGTACCCGCGACGGCGCTGATCGGAAAGCCTGCGCCCATGGCCTTGCCGATGACGGTCAGGTCCGGGGTCACACCGGCCAGCCGCTGCGCACCGCCAAGGTCCAGACGATAGCCGGTGATGACCTCGTCGAAGATCAGGACGATGCCCAGTTTTCGGGTCAGGTCGCGGACGCCCTGCAGGAAGCCTTCGGGCGGCATGAAACAGCCGCCGTTCACGGCGACGGGCTCCAGGATGACGGCGGCGAAATCGGTGGTCAGCTCCGCCTCCAGCGCGGCCAGATCGCCCCAGTCCATCGGCACGACCGACGCGGCCGCGCCCGGGTCCTGCCCGATGGCATCCGCCCCGTCGTTCCCGGGCGTGCCCGCGACCTGGATATTGTCGAACCAGCCGTGATAATTGCCGCGGAACTTCACGACCTTCGTCCGTCCCGTCGAGGCGCGCGCGATGCGCAGCGCCAGCTGGATCGCCTCGGACCCCGAGGACACGAAGGCGCTGAGCTCTGCCGAAGGCAGCGTATCGGCGATCAACTCGCCCAGCTCGGCTTCTCCCTTGTGGACCGTCGCGGTGCGCAGGCCGCGGTCCAGTTCGGCCCGGACGCGGGCCAGGACCGGCGCAGGCGTGTGGCCCAGGATCAGCGGGCCATAGCCCAGGGCGTAGTCCACGAAGCGACTGCCCGAGATATCCCAGACATGAGCGCCTTCGGCCCGGTCAACCACCACGGGGGCGGGCAATTGCCGGCCGCGGGGGGTGGAGGAGACGCCGAATGCCACGGATTTCAAGGCCCGCGCGCGATAGTCCAGCGCGGGGGCGACGAAGGGGGCTTGGGTGGTCGTCATCGGGTCAACCTTCAACTGGGTATGCTTCATCGGGCGGGTCCGTCGGGCGCGAAGGCCAGCGCATTGGCGATGCGCCAGCGAATTGTCAGGGTCTGGCCGATCTCGGGGTGCAGCTCTGCCTCGGCATGGGCGAAGGTCGCGGTGACCTGGCCCAGGCCCGCGATTTCCAGCACGATGCGCAGGTGGTCGCCGTGATAGATCTTGTCGGCGACCGTGGCCTCGAAACTGTCGAACCCGTCCGCCGGAAGCCCGCCCAGCGAGATCTGTTCCGGCCGGACCAGCACCTGCGCCCCCTGCCCAATGGCCAGATCGTCGACCGCAGTGCCGTGCAGGTCGCGTCCCGCGGCCGTCCGCAGGGTGATCACGTCGCCGTCACGGGCGGTGACGGTGCCTTCGACCGCGTTGTTTTCGCCCATGAACTTGGCCACGAAGGCGTTCCGGGGGCGGTCGTAAACCTCGGACGGGGCGTCGATGTGCTGGATTTCCCCGTCGTTGAAGATGGCGACGCGGTCCGACATGGTCAGCGCCTCGGACTGGTCGTGCGTGACGTAAAGCATCGTCAGGCCCAGCTTTTCGTGCAGTGCGCGGATTTCCAGCTGCATGTGCTCCCGCAGCTGCTTGTCGAGCGCTCCCAGCGGTTCGTCCATCAGCACCATCTTTGGCTCGAACACCAACGCGCGGGCCAGCGCGACGCGCTGCTGCTGGCCGCCCGACAGCTGGGTCGGATGGCGGTCGGCGATCCGGTGCAGCTGCACCATGTCCAGCGCCCGGGTCACGCGTTCCGCCTGTTCGGATTTCGGGAAACGGTGCATCCGCAGGGGGAAGGCCACGTTTTCCGCCACCGTCATGTGGGGGAACAGCGCATAGTTCTGGAACACCATTCCGAAGTTGCGCTTGTAAGTCGGCATGTCGTTGATGACCTGGCCGTCGAACAGGATCTTTCCTGCGGTCGGCTTTTCGAACCCTGCCAGCATCATCAGTGTGGTGGTCTTGCCCGACCCCGACGGGCCCAGCAGGGTCAGGAACTCGCCTTCCCGGATCGACAGGTTCAGGTCCCGCACGACCTGCACGGTGCCATCATAGCTCTTCCGTACCCCTTCGAAGCGGACGAACTGTTCCTTGGGCGGGTTTTCAGAGGACATCGGTCGGTTCCTATTCCCCGGCGGCGCGCTGCTTCAGGCGCTCGCCCCGGGTTCTTGCGTATTCGGTGATCAGAAGAAGCACGACCGAGAAGCCGATCATGACGACCGCCGCGGCGGCGATGGTGGGCGACAGCATCTCGCGCAGGCCGGCGAACATCTGGCGCGGCAGGGTGAACTGTTCGGGGCCTGTCAGGAAGATGGCGATCACCAGCTCGTCGAAGGATGTGGCGAAGGCAAAGACCGCGCCCGCGACGATTCCGGGCATGATCATGGGCATCACGACCTCGATGAAGGCCCGAACCGGGTTCGCGCCCAGCGACAGGGCCGCGCGCATCAGGGTCATGTCGAAGGTCTGGACGGCGGCCAGCACGGTGATGACGACGTAAGGTGCCGCGATGATCGTGTGGGCGATGACAAGGCCGGTCAGCGAATTGGTCAGGCCCACGACGGAAAAGGCCACGTACATGGACGATGCGGTGACGATCACCGGCACGACCATGGGCAGGGAGAGCACGGCCATCACCACCTTCTTGCCGCGAAAGTCGGACAGGTAGAGGCCGAAGGCCGCCAGCGTTCCCAGCACGGTGGCCACCACCATGGTCGCCAGTCCCACGATGACGCTGTGCTTTGTCGCCAACAGCCAGCGTTCGTTCAGGAAGAAGTCCTGGAACCAGCGCAGCGACCAGCCGGGGGTGGGAAGCGTCAGGACCTCTCCGGACGAAAAGGACAGCGGAAAGATCACCAGGATGGGCGAGACCAGGAAGATCAGGACCAGGACGGCAAAGATCCGGACGGCGCGCATCATGACCTTGCCCCCTGCTTGCCGCCCATGCCGGGCATCAGCTTGCCCGCGACGGCGACCAGCACGCCGGTCATGACCAGCAGAAGCAGCGACAGCGCGGCCGCCATCCCCAGGTTGATCGTCGTGTTGGTGAAATAGGCGATGTAGTAGCTGACCATTTGGTCGCGCAGCCCGCCCACCAGCGCCGGCGTGACGTAAAAGCCCACGGACAGCATGAAGACCATCAGCGCCCCGGCGGCGACGCCGGGCATGGTCATCGGCAGGTAGACCAGCAGGAACTGCTGCCAGGGCCGTGCGCCCAGCGAGGCGGCGGCACGCACGTAATCCGCCCGGATCCGCTTCATCACCGACAGAAGCGGCAGGATGAAGAACGGCAGCAGCACATGGACCATGGCGATATAGACCGCAGGCCGGGTGAAGATGATCGCCTGCGGTTCGCCGATCAGGCCCGCGAACTGCAGGGCCGCGTTGATCGGGCCTTCGCGTTGCAGGATGATGAACCAGGCGGTCGACCGTACCAGGATGGAAATCCAGAACGGCACCAGCACGCACAGCAGCGCCAGGCTTTCCATCCGGCCCTTCAGCGTCGAAAGCACATAGGCGGTGGGATAGCCCAGCAGCACGGCGATCACTGTAACCCAGATCGAGATGGCGAAGGTCCGGATGAACAGGTCGACGAAGATCGCCTGTTCCGGTTCCACCTTCACGATGGTCCCGTCGGGCTCCATCCGCAGATCCAGCGACCGCAGCACGTAGCTGGCGGTATAGGGGTTGGAATGGGTTTTCAGCATCTGCCAGGTCTCGATCCGGCCCCATTCGGGATCGACTTCGGCCAGGGCCTGCGCATAGGGGCGTTCCAGCCCGGGCGCCGCGCGGCGGGCCTTGAAGAACAGGGACCGCATCCCCGATTCCTCGAAATTCAGGCGGCGGGTCATCTGGCCGAATGCACGGTTGCCCATCGCGTCCTGCAGGTCGGCCACGAAGGCGTCGGGCACCGCGTCGGGCAGAGGTGCTGCGCCGTCCCACTGGCCCAGGGCCACCGTGGTGCGGGGAAGGGCTGCCGAAACCTCCGGATTGTCGAAGGCCTTCAGCGCGGTCGATGCAATGGGAAGGACGAAGCCGGCGAGGATCAGCACCAACAGCGGGGCGATCAGGGCCAGGCCTGCCTTGGAATTCCGGGTCATGCGGCGTCCATGATTGGGTACGAAGGGCGCTTGTCCGGCGTCGTCCGGGGTGCGGGGCAACCCATGGGGCCGCCCCGCAACAGGGATGCGATTACTGCGCTGCCCACGAGGCGAAACGCGCGTTCAGGTCGTCGCCGTGTTCGATCCAGAACTCGGTGTCGATGAACAGGCCTTCATCAGAGTGGTTCAGCACAGCGCCGGAGTTCTTTTCGGCCATCTCGGGATCCGCGATGAACTCCTTCACGGCGGGAGAGATGGCCCAGACCGCAGCCTGGTTCTTCAGTTGGTCCATGTCGGTGATGAAGTCGATCATCTTCATCGCCTCGCCTTCGTATTCCGACCCGGCGATCACGGTCCAGTAGTCGATGGAATAAAGCAGCGTGTCCCAGTGCAGGCTGTAGGGCAGGCCCTCGGTATTGGCCGCCTTCAGCACCCGGCCGGTATAGGCCAGCGCATAGTCGACTTCGCCCGACCCCACGAATTGCAGGGGCTGCGCGCCAGAGGTCCACCAGACGATGTCGTCCTTGATCTCGTCCAGCTTGGCGAAGGCGCGGTCGACGCCTTCGGGCGTGGACAGCACGTCATAGACTTCGGCCGCTGGAACGCCATCGGCCATGATCGCGGCTTCCAGCGTCATCTTGGGGCCCGACCGCAGCGACCGCTTGCCCGGGAACTTCTCGGTGTCCCAGAAGTCCGCGAAGGTTTGCGGACCGTCCGGGTGCTTGTCGTTGTTGTAGAACATCGCCGCACCCCAGCCGGTGCCGCCCACGCCGCAGGTCGCGATGGCCGAGGGAATGAATTTCGACTTCTCGATCACGTCATAGTCGATCTGCGCCAGAACGCCGTCCTCGCAGGCACGCACCATTTCCGGCGCCTCGATCATGACGATGTCGTAGGTGACGTTCCCGCTGTCGACCATGGCATAGATCTTGGCCATCTCGCCGTTGTAGACGTCGTCGCTGACCGGCGTGCCGGTGGCCTTTTCGTAGGCCTCGAACAGGTGCTCGCGCGCCGAATCCTGATAGCCGCCGCCGAAGCCCACGATCGTCAGATCGCGTGCCTGGCCGGCCGTCGCAAGGCCCAGGGCCAGCGGAAGCGCCAGCAGGGTGGGTGTCGTGAAACCGCGAATCGCCATGTCGAGCGTCTCTCCTTGTTGTGGCCGCCCGGGGCAGGCCTGCTGTTGTAATTCTTCCCGTCCCTGCTTCGAACCATCAAGCCCGGAAGCTCCGGAGCGGCACGGCTGCGCAAAGATCGTATAGTAGTATGTTTAATACATTTGAAGCCGATGCAAGATTTATCAGGCCTCCGCGGTGCAACATATCGGTGGGGCGGAATGCAAAACGGCAGAACTGCCCGGAAATTGGGCAGTCCTTCGGGGCGTACAAGCCCGACGTGTGCGGTGAGGGGGCGTTCGGGGGGACTCAGGTCCGCCAGTAGAAGAAGTCGGCCGGCGCGCGGCCCAGCAATTGGCGCGCCAGGTCTTCGCCCATCTCGGCGGCATTGCTCAGGCAGGTCTCGCCCTCGGTCGCCAGAACCTCGGTCCCGTCGGGGCGCAGGATCTCGCCCCGCAGGTGCAGACGGTCGCCCCGAATCTGGGCATAGCCCGCGATGGGGGTCTGGCAGGACCCTTCCAGCGTGGCCAGGAAGCTGCGTTCTGCGGCCATCTGGCGTTCGGTTTCCGGGTGGTGCAGCGTCTCGATCAATGTGGCGGCATAGTCGTCGTTGCTGCGACGCTGGACCGCAAGCGCCCCCTGCCCCACGGCAGGTGTCATCACGTCCAGAGGAATCGGGTTCCGGCTCAGCGACTGCATGCCCAGCCGGTTCAGCCCCGCCATCGCCAGCAAAGTGGCCGAGGCGACACCGTCTTCCAGTTTCTGCAGCCGCGTCTGGATGCTGCCGCGGAAGTTCACCATCTGCAGGTCCGGCCGCAGATTCAGCATCTGCGCCCGGCGCCGAAGCGACGCACTGCCCACCACCGCACCTTGCGGCAGGTCGTCCAGGCTTTCGACTTCGGCCCCGATAAAGGCGTCACGCGGGTCTTCGCGCTTCATGAAGCATTCGGTGATCAGCCCGTCGGGCTCGGCCACCGCCATGTCCTTGACGCAATGGACCGCGATGTCGATCCGGTTGTCGAGAAGCGCCTCCTCGATTTCCTTGGTGAACAGGCCCTTGCCGCCGATTTCCTTCAGCAGTCGGTCCTGTACCCTGTCGGCGGTGGTCTTGATCGTCACGATCTCGAAGCCGTCGAGGGGAATTCCATGGGCGTGGGACAGCAGATGGCGCGTCTCATGCGCTTGCGCAACGGCAAGCGGCGACCCGCGGGTCCCGATTCTGAACGGTTTGCTGGCGTCAAGCTCTGGCATTCTGACCGCATACAATCATGGCCCGTGACGGGCAATGCCGTTTCAACAGTGCCGCCTTTGCGGGCGACTCACGAAACCGCGACAAATGTATCTTGTATGAGACATAAAACTATTGCAGACATTGAACACACCAAAGACGAGCAGGACGTGGAGATAGGCGTGACGAAAAAGGCCCAGGTAATCATCGTCGGTGCAGGCCCCGTAGGACTGTCCGCTGCGGTCTTTCTGGTGCGGAACGGCGTTTCCGTTCTGGTCTTGGAAAAACGCGATGCACTGGGAACGGCATCCAAGGCATCGACCTTCCATCCCCCGACGCTGGAGATGCTGGCCGAATTCGGCATCATCCAGCCGATGCTGGACCAGGGCCGGATTGCCGACCGGATCCAGTACCGTGCGACCGACGGCCGCGTGCTGGCGGAATTCGACCATGCCCTGCTGGGCGATGCCACCCCCTATCCGTTCCGGCTTCACCTGGAACAGCACGTCGTCAGCCGCCTGCTTCTGGAAGAACTGAAAAAATCCCCCCTGGCCACCCTGCGTTTCGGGGCCGAAGCGGTGACCGTCGGCAGCGACGACACCGCCGCCTGGGTCGACACATTCGACACAGCCCGGGGCGCCGAACGGTTCGAGGCCGACTATGTCATAGGCTCGGACGGGGCCCACAGCGCGGTGCGCGAGGGGCTGGGGATCGGCATGACCGGCACCGATTATCCCGGCAAAGTCCTGCGTCTGGTCGTGACCGACCGGATGGAAGAGTACCTGCCCGACCTAGGCCAAATCAGCTATGTCTTCGACACGGACGGATCGTCGCTCAGCTTCCTGCAGATGCCGGATTGCTGGCGGGTAATCATCCGGCTGGGCGCCGATTTCGACCCGGATCAGGTGGTGAAGCCGGAATGGTACATGCCGGTCGTCCACCGCTATGTCCCGGACGCGCCCGAACGGCTGACCCTGCGGACGCTGGACATCTATGGCGCACGGAAAATGCTGGCTGACAGCAATTGCGCGGGCCGCGTCTTTATCATCGGCGACGCGCTGCACCTGACCAATACCCGCGGCGGCATGAACATGAATTGCGGGATCCACGACGCCTATGAACTGGGCCATGGCATCCTTGCCGCGCTGACGGCCGGCGACCCTGCCCCGGCGCAGGCGGCCGCCCGGCATCGATGGCAGGTCGCAAAGGACGAATTGCTGCCCCGTACGGACCGCAATGTCACCGGCAGCGACAACTGGCTGGACCACGTGACCGCCACTGCGGCCGATCCCGCGACGGCGCGGCAAATGCTGCTGCGGACCACGATGCTCGACATGGCGCCGCCGCGGGACGGTGCGACGACAAAAGCGAAGGCAAGCGCATGACCCTGTCCGAAGACCTGCTGAACCCGACCGCCCGTGTCGGCGTTCTGGTGCCGCCCGCCAACCCGACGGTAGAGCTGGAGCTGCGGTTCCTGCTGTCCGAAACCATCGCCCTTCATGCCGCGCGCTTTCCGGTGATGCCCAACACGACGCTGGACGAACGCAACCAGGCTTACCTCGACCATTACGAACCCTGTCTTGGGGCCTTCGGTGCGATCAGGCTGGCCGCCACGATCGTCGGCCTGACCGGACCGTCCTATCGCCTGCTGCCCCAGGGCGACGTCGAACAATGCCGGCGCCTGACCGCCGCCAAGGGCGCCCCGGTCGCCACTGCCAGCCTTGCGATCCTGGACGCACTGTCCGCGCTGAAGGCAAAGCGGATCGCGCTGGTGTCCCCCTACCCCGAATGGCTGACGTCGAAAGCCGCCGCCTTCTGGGAGGCCGCGGGCTACAAGGTCGCGCAGGTCGTCACGATTTCGGAAGAATTCCGGGCCTATGAGCTGACCACGTCCGAGGTGGTTTCGGCCCTTTCGCGGGTCAATCCGGACATCGACGCCGTGGTGATGAGCGGTACGGGCATGCTGAGCGTCCCCGCCGGGCTGGAGGCGGCGAAGACGTCGGACCTGCCGTTCCTGTCGTCGAACCTGTGTTCGGCCTGGTGGCTGCAGCGGGAAACCGGGATCCCGGCCTCCGAAAATCTGACCCGCTGTGCGCCCCGGCTGGCCGCCTGCCTGGGTTGATGGACGCGGTTCTGCCGCTGGTCTATAGTCTTCACAACAAGACTTTAGACAGGCGGGGACATCGCATTGGCCGGGCAAGGCAAGGGCATCCAGAATGTCATCCCGCTTTATTTCCGCATCTTCCTGACCCTTGAACAGAAGATCCGCGCCGGGCACTGGCCCGTGGGCGTGGTGCTGCCAAGCGAACAGGAACTGGCCGCGGAATTCGGCGTATCGCGCGTGACCATCCGGAACACGATGGCACTGTTGGAAGCCGCGGACATGATCACGCGGCACCGCGGGCGGGGGACCTTTGTCAACCCGGACCTGCAGTTCGGGCCCGGCGACGACAATATCGCCGGCCTAAAGAAGAACACGCTGGAATTCCAGGAAACGACCGAGGTCGAACTGCACGAATTCGCCGAGGTGGACGTCCCTGCCGAGGCGAAGGAACAGGCCGCCCATCCGCTGGCGGACCGCGCCCTGCGCATCCGCCGCAGCCGCCGGCGGCCGGGACAGAAGCCGTTTTCGCATTCTGTCGCCTATGTCCTGCCGCCGGAATCGCTGACCCTGTCTGCGGGAACGCTGGGCAACCGGACGGTTCTGGCCGCGCTGGAGGAACAGGGCTTCGATTTCGCCCGTGCCGAACAGCGGGTCACGGCCATGGCCGCGCCGGACGACATCGCGGCCTATCTGCAGGTCGCGCCGGGAAGCCCCGTCACCAGCCTGCGCCGCTGGGTCTTCGACGCCCATGACCGGCTGGTCGAGTTCCTGCAGATCCACTACGATCCCGACATGTACGAATACCGGATGGGCCTGTCGAAGGATACGCAGCTGTCCAGCCCGCCAGAATGGGTGCCGCGGACCTAAAGGATGCGATCAATCGGGTGTCTCGCCAGGCCGCAGGCCGGGCAGCGGCCGATCTGCCCCCCTGGGGCGGCCGCTGCCCTTCCAGCTCCAACGTCAGATTCCCGGAATTCCGTCCACTTGGTCGAGTTTTTCAGCCGGTCCTTAGCGCCGGATGAACGGGTTCGGGATATCCACTGCGGTCGACAGCCACACGCTTTTCAGTTCCAGATACTCCATGATGCCGGTGATTCCGCCCTCGCGGCCGATGCCGGAATGGCCAAAGCCCCCGAAGGGCGAGGTGATCGAGGTCGAGCGATAGTTGTTCACCCAGACCGTCCCGGCCCGCACCCGTTCCGCCATTCGCACGCCCCGGCCCAGGTTCTGGGTCCAGACCCCCGCCGCCAGTCCGAAGATCGTGTCGTTGGCGATGCGGACGGCATCGTCCTCGTCGTCGAAGGGGATGATCGACAGGACGGGGCCAAAGACTTCCTCCTGCGCGATGCGCATGTCGTTGGTGACGTCGGTAAAGATCGTGGGCTCGTAGAACAGGCCGTTCGGATAGCCTTCGACGGACGCCCGGCAGCCGCCGCGCACCAGCTTTGCCCCTTCGCCCTTCGCGATCGCGACATATTCTTCGATCTTCGCCATCTGCGGCGCGGTCGAGATCGGGGCGATCTGGGTTCCCGGGTCGGACGGGTGACCGAAGGTCACATCGCCCAGGAAGTCGATCAGCCGCTGGACGAACTGGTCATGGATCGACCGCTGCAGCAGCAGGCGGGACCCGGCAACGCAGGTCTGGCCCGAAGCCGCGAAGATCCCGGCCACTGCACCCTTGATGGCCTGATCCAGATCCGCGTCGTCGAAGATGATGTTGGGCGACTTGCCCCCCAGTTCCAGCGTTACGCGCTTCATCGACCGTGCTGCGGCCTCGTTGATCTTCTGGCCAGCGACGGGCCCGCCGGTGAAGGCGATGCGCTCGACCTTCGGATGGCTGACCAGGGCATCCCCCATCTCGTGCCCATAGCCCGTGACGACGTTGATCACGCCTTTGGGGAACCCTGCCAGTTCGGCCAGCTTCACGAATTCCAGTGTCGAGGCCGAGGTGAACTCCGACGGTTTCAGCACCACCGTGTTGCCGGCCGCCAGCGCCGGGGCCAGCTTGAAAGACATTAGTGGCAGGGGCGAGTTCCACGGCATGATACAGGCGACGACGCCCAGCGGTTCATAGCGGGTGTAGTTGAAGACCCCGGGCTTGTCGGACGGGATCGTCGCCCCCTGAACCTTGTCCGCCAGGCCGCCATAGTAATAATAATAGTTCGGCAGGTATTTCATCTGGACGTTCAGTTCCGCCAGAAGCTTGCCATTGTCCTTCATTTCGACATGGGCCAGCCAGTCGCCGTTCTGGGCCACCAGATCCGCCAGCTTGCGCAGCAGCGCCCCCCGGGCCGAGGCCGACAGGCCCCGCCATTCCGGGTTGTGAAAAGCCCGGTGCGCGGCCATGACGGCGCGATCGACATCTTCGGGCTGGCCCCGGGGGATGGTCGCCCAGACCTCTCCCGTCACCGGATCGGTCGACTCGATCACGCCGCCACCGGCAGCGGGCACGATAGCGCCGTCGATGGACATGCCATAGACCATCCGTCCGTCCGCGACCGGCGTGGGCACGACCGGCGAGACAGGGGAAACATCGGCGGGGAACGGGGAATGAAGGGTCATGCGTGGCCTATAAATGTATCATCATTGCTACTTTACGGCATTTGCGGGAAAGCTGGCAAGCCACATGACTGCGCGCAAGCACAGGAACACCCTGCCCGTGGAGGATTGCCACAGGTTTCGGCACCAGCCGGACGAACGGTGCCGCGGCGTGGGCGTTCAGGTGACTTCCGGCCGCAAAGGCCCCCGCTCAGGGCGCGGGGGTTTCCAGCAGGCGCGCCTGCGCGCAGGCAGTCTGCCACAGGGCCTCGGCACGACCCGCGCCTGTGTGGATCCGGAACCTGTCCCCGGCCAGCCGGCAGATCATGACCTCGAACCCGTGCCACAGCCGCAGGACCGAGGCAGAGGGTTCGGACAGCGCGATTTCGGTGCCGGTGGCCAGCAGGGTCATGGCGGCAGGGCCCGTCACCTCGAACACGGCCAGTCCGCAGGTCACGTCGGAGACCGCCAGACCCAAATCCGCGCACCAGCCCGCCGTCATGGCGGGGCCGTCGATCACCAGGATGCGGTCCCGGCGCAGGGACAGGGCATGGGGCGGATCCCCTGCCTCTTCCGGCCAGCCGGCCGCGCGGGGCAGGTCGACCAGGGTCAGGGCGGCGGTGCGTTCACCGCTGACCAGCACCTGCCGTGCAGGCACCACGCGGCGAAGCGAGACGGCCTTGCCATTCAGCACCATCGCATCGGCGGGGCTCGGGGCGGGCCAGCGGTCGGCATCGTCACGCATTCATTCGCCCTCCCTCCGGGTCGATGGCACAGGCGGGCACGACCCGGGCCGTGCGCAGCTCTCCCATGTGCCAGACCGTCACCGCCTCGCCCATGCGCGTGTGCCCCCGGGCCAGCAGCGCCAGCGCAATGGGGCGCAGCAGGGTCGGGCTGTCATAGCTCGACGTCACATAGCCTTCGGACACAGGCCGGCCCGAGGCCGCGCCCCGCACCAGATGCGCGCCACGGGCCAGTTTCGGGGCATGATCCAGGACCTGCAGGCCCACCAGTTGCAGGCGGTCCGGGTCGCGCGCGACCTCCATCTGCAGCCCGTGGTCGCCGACATAGGGCTCCGTCTTGCGGTCGCGCGGCCCGGCAAAGCCCAGATCGTGGGGCATCGTGTCACCGGTCGTATCCTGGCCTATGATGACAAATCCCTTCTCGGCCCGCAGGATCGACAGTGCCTCCATCCCCAGCGGCCCCGACCCCATCGGTGCCCCGACGGCCAGCGCCGCGGACCACAGGATCCTGGCCCGGTCCAGCGGCACCGAGATCTCGAAGCTCAGCTCTCCGGTAAAGCTGACCCGTGAGACGCGCGCGGGCGCGCTGCGGAACCGGCCTTCTCGGATCGCCATGTGGGGGAAGGCACAGGCCCTCAGGTCGACGCCCACACCCAGGTCGCTGACGATGTCCCGCGCACGGGGTCCGGTGACGGTCACCGTTGCCCAGGCCTGCGTCGCGTCGTGAACATGGATCCGGTCCGGATCGTGGCCGTCCTGCCGCCACGCCTCCAGGTGCTGCATGACGCCCACGACATGGCTGGACGAACACGACACGACAAAATGGTCCGGACCCAGCCGCGCCAGCACACCGTCGTCATAGACCGCGCCCCGCTCCGTCAGCATGAAGCCGTACCGCACCCGTCCCGGCTCCAACGTGGCCATGGTGTTGTAATAGACGAAGTTCAGGAAGGCCCCGGCATCGGGGCCCATCACCTCGATCTTGCCCAGGGGCGAGGCATCCAGGATCCCGGCCACCTGCCGCGTGCGCAGGACCTCGCGTGCCACCGCCTCGTCCGCGCGGCCGGCATGTTCGGTGCGCGCATACCAGGCCGGCCGCAGCCAGCCGCCGTATTCGCCAAGCGCCGCGTCCAGCGCGCGGTGCTGCGGTTCCAGCACCAGCCGTTTCGGCGCATGGTTCAGGGCGCCCGTCCGGGTGCCGCCGTAAAGCTCCAGCGGGACGGGGACGTAGGGCGGGCGGAATTTCGTGGTGCCGACCTCCGGCACGGTCCGGCCCAGGTGCTGCGCCATCAGGGCCAGCCCGTTCACATTGGAATTACGCCCCTGGTCGGTGCCCATGCCCAGCGTGGTATAGCGCTTCAGATGCTCGACCGAGGTGAAATTTTCCCGCGCCGCCAGCGCGATGTCGTCGGTGGTGACATCGTTCTGGAGGTCGACCCAGGCCCGACCGCGCAGGGGGTTCGGCAGAAGGCCACTGGCCGGCCGGCCGCGCGGTGGCAGGGCTGCGCCCAATGCCGCCTGCCGGGCCTCCTCTCGAATCGCATCGTCGTCCGACGTGCCCCGCGCGGCGCCGATGACGGACAGGCCTTCCGGCCCCTCACCCGGCACGAACGACGCTTCAACCCAGTCCAGCTTGCCCCCGGCATGACACCAGAGGTTCACCAGAGGCGTCGACCCGGCCGCGGCCAGGATCGTATCGCAACCGTGCCGGCACCCGGCAACGCAAAGCCCGGTGACGGCCTTCCGGCCCTTCACCCGAAGACGCTCTGCCGCCGGATCGTGGATCGAAACACTGGCCCCTGCCGCTTCCAGCCGGGCCGCGACGGGTTCGGGCTGTGGATGCAGAAGGGCGATCCGGCTGCCTACCAGAACCGCCTGCCGCCCCAGCAGGTCCAGCGCGGCGAAGGGGGACATCACCCCGGGCCGGTCGTTGCCGTCGAAGACCAGCGGCCGGTCCACGGCCCCCGTGGCCAGCACGATGCGGTCCGCCCGCATCCGGCACAGCCGGGGCGCCTGCGCAAAGGGTGCCGCGGTGACGAGTGTCACCAACCTGTGGTCGTAGATCCCCGTCGCTGTCGTGGCGCACATCACCCGGCCACCTGCGGCGCGGATCGCCGCGATCTGGGCCGCGGCCCACTCTGCGCCCGTCAAACCGTCGACCGTACCGCCAAAGCCGTGCAGCGCGCCGCCGGCCACAGGATGGTCCTCGACCAGGACGACGTCCTGCCCGGCCTCGGCCGCGGCGCGGGCCGCCGTCAGGCCGGCCAGACCGCCCCCCACGACCAGAAGATCGCAACGGTCGTGACGGTTCAGCGCTGGTGTGCCCGGTTCCCCCGGTTCCACCCGGCCCATGCCGGCCATCCGGCGGATCGACGGTTCGAAAAGGTGCCAGTCGGGCCACATGAAAGCCTTGTAATAGAAGCCTGCCGGCAGGAAGCGGTGGAACAGGTCTAGCCCTGCCTTCAGATCCCGCCGAACCGAAGGCCAGGCGTTCACCGACCGCAGCTCCATCCCGTCTTCCAGCACCGTGGTGGCCCCATGGACATTGGGCCGCGTCACCCCGTCCAGCGCCACGTCGAACAGCGCATTCGGATCCTCGGCCCAGTTCGCCCAAAGCCCGCGGGGCCGATGATACTTGAAACTTCGCGCAACCACGCCCACGCCCGATGCGACAAGGGCCGAGGCCAGCGTGTCGCCGGCGAACCCCTGAATTTCCCGCCCGTCGAACCGGAACGACAGGGGCCGGCCCCTGTCGATCAGGCCGCCTTTGCCAAGACGCCGGCCGGTCATGACGGGTCCCTTCGCAGCGGCACTGTTTCGAGGACCTCCATCGTCACCGTGTCGCGGATCATGCGGAAATATTCCTGGCACGGCGTATGCACCCAGATCTCGTCCGTCCGCCCCCGCGGGTTCGTGCCGGTGAAAAGGTAGGCGGACCAGTCCGCGTCCGAAACCTCTGCCGCGGTGTCTGGCCGGGTCTTCCCGGACTCTCCGGCAAAGGAAAATTCGCGTTCGTCGCGAAGGCCGCAGAAGGGACAGGTAAAGCGTTGCATGGTCCGTTCCCTAATGCGCGATGCCGGCGGCCGCGCCTTCGTCGATCAGGCGTCCGGTGACGAAACGGTCCAGGTCGAAGGGCCGGCTGATGTCGTGATGCGCACCTTCGGCCAGGATATGGGCAAACAGGTAACCCCCCGCCGGGATCGCCTTGAACCCGCCCGTCCCCCAGCCGCAGTTCAGGAACAGCCCGGGCAGGCCGCTGGCACCAAGGATGGGAGAGCTGTCGGGCGTCACGTCGACGATGCCCGCCCAGTGCCGCAAGAGCTTCGTCCTGGCCAGGATCGGCGCAAAGTCCACCAGGCCGCCCAGCACCTCGTCATGCAGCGGCGTGTTGCCCCGCTGGCCATAGGACGGCACCCGGTCCAGCCCGCCACCGATCACCAGCCCGCCCCGGTCGGATTGCGAGAAATAAGCGCCATAGGCCGGCGAAAACGCCACCTGGTCGATGATCGGCTTCACCGGTTCGGTCACGAAGGCCTGGAGCGCATAGGACTGGATCGGCAAGGCGATCCCCGCCCTGGTCCCCAAGGCCGAGGAATGACCGGCAACCGCCATTCCCACGCGGCCTGCCCGGATCGTGCCGCGCGTGGTCTCGACCCCCTTGCAGGTGCCGCCTTCGACGACAAAGCCCGTGACCTCGCAATTCTGGATGATGTCGACGCCAAGCGAATCTGCCGCACGGGCATAGCCCCAGGCCACCGCATCGTGACGCGCCGTGCCAGCCCGGCCCTGCCAGATCGCGCCGTGGATCGGATAGCGCGCGTCAGGGGAGAAGTTCAGGATCGGCGCAAGCGCGCGCACCTGGGCCGTGCCCAGCAGGTCGGCGTCGGTGCCGTTCAGCCGGATCGCGTTGACGGTACGGGCGCCCATCTCCATCTCCGCCTCGGAATGGCAGGTCACCAGCATGCCCCGCTGCGAGAACATGATGTTGTAGTTCAGCTCGCGCGACAGCCCCTCGTACAGCTGTACCGACAGATCATAGAGCGCTGTGCTTTCGGGGAAGAAGTAGTTCGACCGGATCACGGTGGTGTTGCGCCCGGTATTGCCGCCACCCAGCCAGCCCTTTTCAACGACAGCGACGCGGAGCGGCCCGTGCCGCTTGGCCAGATAATAGGCCGTGGCCAGCCCGTGGCCGCCCCCGCCGACGATCACGATGTCGTATTCGGCCGCCGGATCGGGGGACCGCCATGCCTGCGTCCAGCCGCGCTGGCCACGAAGCCCTTCGCGAAACAATCTGAATGCAGAATAGGTCATGCTACGCGACATCCTCTTGCAGATCGCCCGGCACAGTTTTGTATCTTTTTCGTTTCAGTCGGATGACAAGGCTGTGCGCAGCCGCGGCCGCATCGTCGAAAACACCCAGATCGGCCCGAACGCGCCGGACGTGCGTGACACGTTTCCGGACCGCGCTGACCGCCCATGCTGCGGTGCCCGCGTCTGTCCGCAGCGGATGACACGGCAAAACCCGGACGATCCGTGCCGAGACACAGTCGAACACTCCATCGAAACCCATCACCGTCTTCCCCACAAAGAGTCCGCCCCACAGACCGCCCGGGGCGCCGGCTTTCAACTGGACTAAATTTACGAATTGGCATAATAAAAAGTTATGTCGACGCTGCGCCGCAACCTGGGATCCCTGACCGCGCTGCTGACGTTCGAGGCAGCGGCCCGCCACGGCAGTTTCACCGACGCCGCGGACGAACTCGGGGTGAGCCAGGCAGCCGTCAGCAAGCAGATCTCGGCGCTGGAAGCTGCGGTCGGCCGCCCCCTGTTCGAACGCTTGCACCGCGGCGTTCGACTGAATTCCGACGGCACGGCCCTGGCCGAAGTGGCCGGCCAAAGCTTCGGCGCACTGGCGGAGGCGCTGCAGGCCCTCCGCCGTCAGGGGGCCGCGCGAGAGGTCTCGATCCATGCGACAATGACCATTACCCAACTTTGGGTCATGCCCCGGCTGCCGGCCTTCACGACCGCGCACCCAGAAATCACGGTGCGCATCATCTCGCAGGACGAACTCTTGCGGCTGGACCGGACCGATATCTCGATGGCGATCCGCTATGGCAACGGCAACTGGACGGACGGACGGGTGATTCACCTGTTCGACGCGCGCATCTATCCGGTCGCCGCCCCGTCTTTCCTGGCCCGCCACCCCGGGCTGACGGTCGAACAGGTGGTGCGCGAGGGGCTGATCATTGACTATGGCAAACCCACGGACACTTTCATCGACTGGCCGGAATGGCTGGCAGCGGTCGGACTTCCGCCGATCCGGCCGGCGGCCTTGCTGCACTTTACGCAGCCGGTCGACGCCGCGCAGGCGGCCCGATTCGGGCAGGGTGTTGCCCTGGCATGGAGCGGCCTGTCCGGCGGGATGGAAGAAAACAACGACGTCGTCCGCCTGGACGACCGGGAAATGCGGGCGCCCGATAGCTTCTGGCTGGTTCTGCGCGACGAGAGCCCCGAAGCGCTCGCCGTGGCCGACTGGATCATGACCCAGGCGGACCGGACCCGGCAGTTGTTTTTCTGAACACGCAGGCACTGCGCTGTCGTAACCCGGCAGCGTTGACACACGGCGCCCGGGATGCCCGCCAATCAGGCAGAAAACAGTCCCGCACGGGGGCGAATGCCCTTACCTGCCCCGAGGTAAACTGTTACTGATTCTTGTTCCAAATTGTACTGGTTTTAACGAGTATTAACGAGACTCGAGTCAACCAAAAATTGAGATCGCCATGATTGCCGATTCCCTCAGCGTGACCGCCGCACCGGTCGACACCGACGAAGCCATCTTCCTGGCCACCGGCGGACCGGAACGCCAGGGCACAGTCACCCATATCGGTGGCGGATTGTTCATCGGGCACAATCACGGCCGAAACGGCACCTACACCAACAAGCAGAAGCTGCTGACCTTCGGTCTGGGACTGGATGGCGAACAGCAGGTCACACGGACCGCGCACTACCATTTCACTCAGGAAGGCCACCTGGACAATCCCGGGGTTTCCGGCGGGGGCGAGGATATCGCGCTCTACGTTGCCGACGAACCGAATGACGAGATCCCGGCGATTCCGATCCTTGTGATGTCGGACACCGACGACCTGATCGGCGAACGGTCCATCATCACCCGCATGGCGACGCCCGGCACGACGCGGGACGGCATCGTCCACTATTCCACCGGCACGATCACGGGCGCGACCGACGAAACCTACTTCTTTTCGAACCAGGTTGTCGGCGGGATGAGCGGGTCGGGCATCTTCGTCCAGATCGATACCGACGGCGATGGCCAGACCGAAGACTACACCGTCGGCGTGGTGACCGCCTATGGCAGCGGCACTGCCTGGGACACGGGCACCTATACCGACCTGGCCGACACGCTGGAGACGATCGAATTCGATCCCGACACCCTGCCCCGCTATACACTGATGTCGGGCGTCGACCGGGTTTCCTCGTCGCATCAGGTGAACGGCACCTACCTGAACGAAAACATCATCGGCGGCTCGTGGCACGACACGCTGATCAGCGGCGGCGGCGACGACATTATGACCGGGGGCGACGGCAAGGACACCTTCGTGCTGTCGTCAAAGCCGGGCGACGTCGTGATCACCGATTTCAACGTCAACCTGGACATCCTCGATCTCAGCAATGTCACGCTGCCCGACTGGGACTTCAACCAGATCGGGGCGGATGTGCTGGTCACCTATGGCGGCGGCGAAAACAGCATCCTGTTCCAGGACATGCTGTTGGCCGATATCCAGGACGAATTCCCCGTCTACAACATCCTGCGGGGCAGCGGCAGCGGCACCGAGAACTTCTATGGCACCCCGGCCAACGACCTGATCTACGGCAATTCCTTCAAGAGCATCTTCAATGCCGGGCTGGACCAGGGATCGGATGTCTATGTTGGTGGTACAGGCGTCAACCATGTCTGGTACAAGGCCGCGGTCGCGGGCGTCATCCTGGACCTGGAAAACAATGTCGGCCATGGCGGCGTGGCCGAAGGCGACCACTGGTTCAACATGCAATCGATCCAGGCGTCGAACATGGACGATATCGTCTATGGCAGTTCCCATGACGACACTGTCTGGCTGCATGACGGCAACGACCAGTTCTTCGGCGGAAAGGGCGACGATGTGGTCCGCCTGACCCTGGGCACCGATTACGTCGACGGCGGCGACGGCTACGACACCGTCACCTTCAAGGCCGGCGACGGACACGTGATCGACGTCTACGCGGTGGGCGACGCCCGCAAGACCGCGGCGATGAACACCTATATCTCGGTCGAGCAGATCGCGGCCCACAAGTTCGACGACGTGATCACCATCGGCCACGGCACCGGCGTTCAGGTGCTGGACGCTAATGGCGGCGACGACGTCCTGACCATCATGGCGCACGAGGGCACGTTCCTTGGCGGAAGCGGCGCCGATACCTTTGTCATCAACCCGGACAACGTGTGGGGAACCGCCTCGGACCTGGTGATCGGCGACTTCGACGCCTCCGTCGACAGCCTGTCCATCCTGGGAGAGGCGATCGACCTGACAGGCCCGATCTCCCTGCCGGACGGCATGAGTCTCTCCAGCGATGCCGATGGCGATCTGGTCATTCAGTTCGGAAGCGACGATATGGTCACCTTCACCGGGATCGACGCAGGCCTGTTCTTCTAGGCCTGCTTCCGGGTCCGGGCCTCTTCGTCCGGACCTAGGACCCGATGCGGATCTGCCCCGCGTCCTCGACCACCGGCACGGCGTCCAACTCGCATGGGGCGCCTGCCAGCACCGCGCCCGTGTCCGCGTCAAAACTGGCGCCATGCGCCGTGCACAGAAGCTTGGTCCCGCAGGCCGACAGCAACTGGTCGCCGCGATAGTTCAGCGGCAGGTATTGATGCGGGCAGGCATTGACATAGGCGCGCAGGCCCACCGGGCGACGCACCAGGATCAGCGGGAAGGATCCCTTTTCGCTGTCCACGTCAACAGCGACGACCGCAGAGGTCACCGCCCCGCTGTCGCACACGAATGTCCCCGCGGGCGGGGTGGATCGGTAATCGGTCCAGGCCATCTTTCTTCCCTGCATATCCCGGGGGCCAGTAGACCAGCCCCCGGGCGCAGTGTCACTCTGCCGGTTCGGCCTTCAGGACGCCGCGGCGGATCTGGTCTTCCTCGATCGACTCGAACAGCGCGCGGAAGTTGCCTTCGCCGAAGCCGTCGTCGCCCTTGCGCTGGATGAATTCGAAGAAGATCGGCCCGATCACGGTTTTCGAGAAGATCTGCAGCAGGATCCGGGTCATCCCCCCGTTCACCACGCCTTCGCCATCGATCAGGATGCCGCGGCCCTCCATACGGTCCAGCGGTTCCGTATGGCCCGGGACGCGCTTGTGCGACATCTCGTAATAGGTCGACGGGGGCGCCGGCATGAACTCCATGCCCGCATCCGCGATCAGGTCTGTGCTGTCATAGATGTTTTCCGACGCCACCGCGATGTGCTGGATGCCCTCGCCCTTGTATTCGCGCAGATATTCCTCGATCTGGCTGTGCTCGTCCGTGCTTTCGTTGATCGGGATCCGGATCTTGCCATCGGGCGAGGTCAGCGCCCGCGACACCAGGCCGGTCTGCTTGCCCTTGATGTCGAAGTACTTGATTTCGCGGAAATTGAACGTCTCGCTATAGAACTTGTACCAGGTGTCCATGTTCCCGCGGATCACGTTGTGGGTCAGGTGATCCAGGTAGTAGAAACCAAAGCCTTCGGGCCGCGGATCGACATCGCCCAGCCAGTCGAATTCGGCCGAATAGCAGCTGTCGTCGGCGCCGTAGGTATCGACGAAATACAGAAGCGAGCCCCCGATGCCGATCACCGCCGGCACGTCCAGCGACTTGCCGGGGCCGGTGTATTCGGTGGCGCCCAGATCCAGCGCGCGCTTCAGCGCGGCCTGCGCATCGACCACCCGCCACGCCATGGCCGGGGCACAGGGCCCGTGCGCCGCCACGAATTCCGACGCGTGGCTTTGGCTTTCGGCGTTCAGCAGGTAGTTGATGTCGCCCTGACGATAGAGCGTGATGTCCTTCGCCTTGTGCTTCGCAACGGGTGCGAACCCCATCTGGCGAAAGATCATGTCCAGATGCGCGGGATCGGGATGCGCGAATTCGACGAATTCAAAGCCGTCGGTGCCGGCGGGGTTCTCGTCGCTGATGACAGCCTTGGGGGCGTTATGGGGGAAGGGACCCATGCTTGCGTTCCTCTCTCTGCGCGTTTGCAACAGAGTGCCGGATTCCCCATGCAAAGTCCGCGTGTTATGCAAGGTGCCAACCCGCTAATATGCATGACACATGCGCCAATGACGGATAGGATGCACGGAATGCGCATGGATCAATTCGATATCGCCATCCTGACGGCACTTCAGGCCGACGGCGCGATGACCAACGCCGCCCTGTCAGAGCGGGTGAACCTGTCCGCCAGTCAGGTGTCGCGCCGCCGCCAGGCGCTGCAGGATGCGGGCGTCATCGAAGGCTATACCGTGCGTCTGAACCCGCAGAAGAT
The DNA here is from genome assembly GCF_009765275.1 of Chachezhania sediminis. Lineage (GTDB taxonomy): Bacteria > Pseudomonadota > Alphaproteobacteria > Rhodobacterales > Rhodobacteraceae > Chachezhania > Chachezhania sediminis. The sequence continues at coordinate 118,867 of NZ_VOPH01000009.1, read as the reverse complement.
GGGCTTAGGGATGCGCGCCGTGACGCGCGTCAACCTCCGCCACCACGGGCAGGAGCGCGACGACCAGTTCGCCCAGTTCATCAAGGAAAGGCCCGAGATTTCGGTGGCCTTCTCCGTCTCGGGCGATGCGGATTACGTGCTGGACGTCCGCGTCGCCGACCTGGAGGCCTTTGCCGACTTTATCCACAACCACCTGCTGCCCCATCCGCAGGTGTCACAGGTGCGGTCCGAGATCGTGCTGAGGACGATGAAGGACCCGCATGGCGGAGCGGTTTGAGGGGGGCGTATTTAGCAGATTCATCTTTGCCTCCAGCTGTCAAGTCAGCAGAAAACCTTGGGTGGTGGGCGCTGTAACTCATCCTCCAAGATGAGCAGCTGACCGAATCCATCGCCTCCAACTGCTTCGCATTGCGAGAACGTCCACCGTATAGATCCGAAGAGCAGACAGACTTCGTCTGCGCTTGCTTTCTGTCAATTTTCTGCCAGCATTCAGATGGCGAAGATTAAGAGGTTCGTACTATTTTGGGACGCCCGCCGAAGGTCGATCACGTAAAACAAGCATTTCTCGCTTCAGTGGCAAGTTCCACACTGCTAGTGCAGGCAGTGCTGAATTTGCCATCGTCTGTGAGAGTGACGAACCCGCCTAGCCTCCACCCAAAATACACCCGGAAAATAGTGGGCTTGGCATTTATGGGCCTTGTCGCCTCTTGGGAAGAGTTCCTTGAACGAAGTTTGGTGAGATATTTGGCTGGTGCCACAACAGATTCTGGTTACCAGCCAGCGCTAAAGCACGGTCAAGCTGACAGCATTGAACACGCCTACAAGGTGCTGTCGCTGGATCCTAGCTATCAGTCGGCTAACTCCTACTTAAAGGTATCTGATCCGGCTTGGGTTCGGAGCAGAGCGGACTTTTTCTTCAAACGGCATTCATTCGGCGGCCTTCAGAACTCCGCAGACTTGCTTAAGCACGCCAGCAAAATTCGCAATCGTGTCGCGCACGAATCTTCGAAGTGCAAGTCTGACTTCAAATCTACTGCAATTTTCTTTCTGCAACCGGCGAATAACCAACTTTCCCAAGGCTATTCTTCGGGAGATTTGCTGCTTTCGCCGGTTTTCAGACACTTCGGTCAGAATGTTGTGCAGCTGCAACTAAATCACTTTCAAGCATATGCAGAGCGTTATTCTGTTTTGGCCAATCAAATTGTACCCTGAACACGACGCTTGGGACGTGAAACTTCTCGCCCCTAAAGATTTGATGTTCAGGCTACTGTTTTCTGTAGCAGTGGTCTCACCCAAACGATCAAACCGATACTTGACCGAGCGTGCACTGCCACAAACCCACCCCTTCAAAATATCCGTATCCGCTGCGCCATTCGCTTCCACTCCCGCATCCGCTCGTCCATGTCCCGGCCCGGCACCGTCGACGCGGAATGGACCAGAAGGCTGGCCGCCGCGTTCAGGCCCAGGATCGATTCCAGGAACAGGCCCGTCTTGGACGGCGTGTTGATCACCGCGTCGGTCACGTCATGGGCCCAGTGGCAGTATTCGTCCGTCACCACGATCACCGACCGCCCCTGTTCGCGGGCCAGCCGGGCCAGTGCCTCGCATTCGGATGCATAGGGGATCACGTCGATGATCAGCAGGCAACTGGCCCCCGGCGCCGGCGGGTCCAGCCATTCCGACAACATGCTGTCGTGCCCTGACAGGAACCGCACCCGGGGGCGGGCCAGGGCCAGACGGCGGGCGGTGTCCTCGGCCAGACCACGCACGGTCTGAAACCCGGTGACATAGACCTGATCCGCTTCGCGCAGGTATCGTTCCGCCGCCTGAAACGCCGGCGTCCCGATCTTGGCATAGACGGTGCGGACCGCGCGCAGTTCGGCCGCCATCTGGTCCTGCCAGTCCGCAGGCGCCTCGGCGCTGTCATCCGCCAGCGTGTGGCCGCTGACGGAATAGCGCTGCCGCAGCATCGCCTTGAACTCCTTCATGCCTGCGCAGCCGAAGCGGCGCAGCATCCGGCCGACGGTAATTTCCGCGACTCCGGCCTTCTGCGCGATGGATTTTCCCGTCTCGAAAGAGATCGAGGCGAGATTCAGCAGGAAATACTGTGCAACCTTCGCCTCTTGCCTGGGCAGATTTGGCAGCCCTGCCTCCATCTTGATCACCAGATCGTCAATCGGCGCCTCGGCATAGGATGCGAACCCGTGGGACATGATGAACTTCCGTATGACAGAAAAATATCATTTGACGGAAATGACATTACGCAATCATTTCTGCCGCTCAAGGAAAAACCGCGCCCAACAGACCTGACCGGGAGACATTCAAGCGATGACACGGAAAAGCCTTGCCCTGACCACGACCCTTCTGCTGCTGCCGCTGACAGCGCAGGCAGAGGGGACTCTGTCGCTCTACAACTGGGGCGACTACATCAACCCGGCGGTGCTGGAGAAATTCACCGAGGAAACCGGGATCGAGGTGACGCTCGACTCCTACGGTTCCAACGAAGAGATGCTGGCCAAGATCCAGGCCGGCGCAACGGGATACGACATCGTCTTTCCATCGGTCCACATGCACGACATCCTGTACCAGTTGGGCCTTCTGGCGAAAACCGATATCGGATCCAAGCCGGGGTTCGAAAACATCGACCCGCAATTCGTGCGCGCCAAGACCGATCCGGACGCCGCATACTGCCTGCCCTACGCCTGGGGCAATGTGGGCATCGTCTACAACAAGGCGCTGGCCGGCGACATCGAAGGCTGGGAAGACTTCTTTGCCCTGGGCAAGGCGGGCCAGAAGATCACCCTGCTGGACGACCTGCGCGAAACCATCGGCATCGGCCTGATCATGGACGGCAAGTCGGTGAACAGCACCGACCCGGCCGAGGTCGAGGCGGCGGCGGATTACATCATCTCGAACCTCGATGGCGTGGCGGCGTTCACCTACGATTCCGTGCCCCAGGTGATCTCGGGCGACGTGGCCGCGGCGCACTGGTACGTAGGTGCGAACCTCTACGTGTCGGAAAATCCGGACACCATCGGCTATGTCATCCCCAAGGAAGGCGCGACCATGTACCAGGAGGACATCTGCGTCCTGGCATCCGCGCCCAACAAGGAAAACGCCGTGAAGTTCATGGAGTTCTACCTGAAGCCGGAAATCGCCGCGCTGAACGTGGAACAGCAGATGAACGGCACGCCCAATATCCCCGCGCAAAAGCTGATCCCGGTCGAAATCGCGGATAACGCCACGATCTACCCGGACCAGGCGGTGATGGACAAACTTCAGATCTTCGAGGATCTGGGCCGCGACCTGCAACTTTACAACTCCGAATGGACGCGGATCAAGACCGCCCAGTAAGCGCCGCGGCGGGGCCCCGGCCCCGCCATTTCCCGGGCCGCGACCGGCCCGGCTACAGGACCCAATTCCATGCCCGCACATCTTGAAGTCGTCGCTGCCCGAAAGGCCTTTCGCACCCCCGAAGGCGGGGTGATGACGGCCCTGGACGGTATCTCGGTGAAGCTGGCCTCGGCAGAGTTCGTGACGCTTCTGGGCCCGTCCGGTTGCGGCAAGACCACCCTTCTGCGCTGCATCAGCGGGTTCGAGACGCTGGACAGCGGCGACATCGTCATCGACGGATCCGCCGTGACCCAGATGCCCGCGCACCGGCGGCCGGTGAACACGGTGTTCCAGCGCTACGCGCTGTTCAACCACATGAGCGTTGCGCGGAATGTTGGCTATGCGCTGGAGATCGCGGGCAAGGACAAGCGCGAGATCCGCACCCGCGTGGGCGAGATGCTGGACCTTGTGGGCCTGGCGGGCCTTGGCAAGCGATCGGTGTCCCAGCTGTCGGGCGGGCAGCAGCAACGCGTCGCGCTGGCCCGGGCGCTGGCAGGCAAACCGAAACTTCTGTTGCTGGACGAACCGCTCTCGGCACTCGACAAGAACCTGCGCCAGAAGATGCAGCAGGAACTGAAGGCGATACAGCGAGAGCTGGGGATCGGCTTCGTCTTCGTCACCCACGACCAGGAAGAGGCGCTGACCATGTCGGACCGGATCGCCGTCCTGGCCCATGGAAGGATCCAGCAGATCGACGCGCCGTCGGTCCTGTACCAGCGCCCGGCGAACCTCTTTACCGCGGACTTCCTGGGCGAAAGCAACCTGTTGCCGGTGACGCTGGGCGGCACGACCGCAACGTTGGCCGATGGCCAGACCTTCGCCACACCGCACCCCGCCGGCCGGGCCACCCTGCTGCTGCGGCCCGAGGCGCTTGGCTTCGCCCTGCCCGACGGCCCGGCCCTGTCCTTCACCGGACGCATCGCCGAGACCTATTATTCCGGCAAGGACCACCAGATCACGCTGCAGACCCCGGCCCACGGCAGCATCCGCGCCGTGATCCGCGCAGGCGGCCAAAGCCCGGAAATTGGCGCCGACCTGACGCTGCACGCCCCTGCCATCGGCCTGCACCTGATCGACGAGGTCGCAGGATGAACCTGGCGCGACGCAAGGTCCTGCAGCTGATCGGCCTTCTGGGTGCGCCGACCGCGTTCCTGCTGGTGTTCTTCTTCGGGCCACTGCTGATCATGCTGGTCTACAGCTTCCTGACGCCGGGCATCTATGGCGGGGTGGACTGGGTCTTTTCCCACCTGAACTATGGCCGGATCCTGGGCTGGGCCGACACGCGGTACGAAAAGTTCGATCCCGTGTTCCTGTCGATCTTCCTGCGGTCCCTGCGTCTTGCCGCGCTGACGGTGGTGACCAGCCTGCTGGTCAGCTATCCCGCTGCCTTCTGGATCAGCCGCATGTCCCCCGGCCGCCGCGACTTCGCGATCTTCCTTGTGACGCTGCCCTTCTTTGTCAGCCTGATCGTCCGCCTGTTCGCCTGGGTCCTGATCCTGCGCCCCACCGGTTTCCTGAACCAGGGCCTGATGGGGACCGGCCTGACCTCGGAACCCATCGAGTTCCTCTATACCGATTTCGCCGTCGTGCTGGGGATGACCTATGTCTTCATCCCCTTCATGTTCCTGCCGCTCTATGGCTCGATCGAGAAGCTGGACATGGCCCAGCTCGAAGCCTCGGCCGATCTGGGCGCGACGCGTATCCAGACCTTTCGCAAGGTGATACTGCCGGCGACGCTGCCCGGGATCATCGGCGGGTCGATTATCACCTTCATTCCGGCGCTTGGGAATTTCATAGTACCGTCCGTGTTGGGCGGGGCCAAGGTCCTGATGATCGGCAACCTGATCGAACAGCAATTCCTGTCCGCCCGCAACTGGCCCTTCGGATCGGCGCTGGCGATGATGGTCATGACGGCCGTGCTGGTCTTGCTGGTGGTCCAGCTGCGCCTGGCCCGCAGGGGGGGCGCCTGATGCTGCGCCGCCTTCTTTCCCTCTACGGGCTCTTGTTCTTCGTCTTCATCTACGCCCCGATCCTGCTGGTCGTGGTCTATTCCTTCAACGCCAACACCATGAACATGATGGTGTGGAGCGGCTTCACCTTCGACTGGTATCGCCAGATCTTCGGGCTGCCGACGTCGATCACCGACAGCACAACCTATGTCGACAGTTCCGCCCAACTGTATGCAGCAATCCGGACCAGCCTGACGGTGGCGTTCTCGACCTCGGTCTTCGCGACGGTCTTCGGGACCGCACTGGCGCTGGCCGTAGCACGCTACCGCTTCCGGCTGGCGGGGTTCTATCGCACGCTGATGATGGTACCGATGATCATGCCCGACATCGTGCTGGGGATCGCGTTGCTGATCTTCTTCATCACCATCGGCATGAACCTGTCGATTCTGACGATCATCATCGGCCAGTCGACCTTCCTGATCTCTTACGTCTTCGTGACCGTTTCGGCCCGGCTGGCGGCCTTCGACACGAGTGTCGAGGAAGCCTCGGCCGATCTGGGGGCCACGCCGATGCAGACCTTCCGCAAGGTGACGCTGCCCGGCATCGCGCCCGGGATCCTGGGGGGCTGGCTTCTGGCCTTCATCATCTCGATGGACGACCTGGTGATTACCTATTTCGTTGCAGGCACCGGCAACACCACCCTGCCCATCCACATCTGGGGAATGCTGCGCCGCGGCATCAAGCCCGAGATCAACGCCATCGCCACGCTGATGCTGCTGTTCACCGTCGTGATCGCGGGCGTGGGACTTTACTTCAGATCGAGACGTACGAAATGACGACCAAACCCCGCGCCCGTGACCTGGATGTGGCCCTGCCGGGCACGCCCGGGCCCCTGAACGCCATCACCGACGTCCCCGGGGTAGAGGTCGGCGCGGTCGAGCTTCTGTCGTCGGCCGATCCTTCGCTGGCGACCCGCGGCATCCAGGTCCAGACCGGGGTGACGGCGATCCTGCCCCGCGGCCGCGATCCGGAGCCGAAACCCGTCTGGGCCGGCCAGTTCAGCCTGAACGGCAACGGAGAGATGACCGGCGCCCACTGGGTCCGCGATGGCGGCTGGCTGGCAGGGCCTATCATGATCTCGAACTCGCACGCCATCGGGCCCTGCCACACGGCGGCGGTGCGCTGGATGATCGAAACCTACGGCGCGGCCTGGGAAGACAACCACCTGTGGGCCATGCCGGTGGTGGCCGAAACCTATGACGGCGTCCTGAACGATATCAACGGGCTCCACGTGACCGAAGCCCATGCCCGCGCGGCCATCGATGCGGCCAAACCGGGCCCCGTGCGCGAGGGCAATTCCGGCGGCGGCGCCGGGATGATCTGCTATGAATTCAAGGGCGGGACCGGCACGGCCTCGCGCCAGCTGGATATCGATGGGCAGACCTTCACCATGGGCGCGCTGGTCCAGGCCAATCACGGGCTGCGGCCCTGGCTGACGGTGACGGGCCATCCGGTGGGCAAGACCATGACCCAGGACCGCATTGCCGACATGGTGACCGAACGCGGGTCCATCATCGTAATCCTGGCCACCGACCTGCCCATGTCGCCCGGCCAGCTGGAACGCCTGGCCCGCCGGGCCTCCATCGGGATCGGCCGGGGCGGCACGCCCGGGGGCAACAATTCCGGCGACATCTTCCTGGCCTTTTCCACCGCAAACGAAATGCCGCTTCCACAGCTATCCGGCCCGTGGCGGCAGATGACGACGCTGAACGACGAAGGGCTGGATCCGGTCTATCTGGCTGCGGTCGAAGCGGTGGAAGAGGCGGTGCTGAACGCCCTTTGCGCAGCCGAGGACGTCCCCCTTGCCCGGCCCGCGAAAGGCATCTGCCGGGCCATCGACACGGACCGGCTGATCGCCTGCCTGCGCGGCTAGGCCCTATTTCCCGTCGGCGTCCTGGACATGGGCGTTCAGCTGTTCGGTCGCGGCCCGAAGCGCGGACCCGACCATTTCCTGCGTCCGCCGGTCGATACCTTCGAAGGCGACGCCCTGGATCATGACCAGCGGGTCCGGCAGGTCGGCCCAAAGCTGCGCCCCTTCTTCCGTCAAGCTCAGAAGCCGCTGGCGGCGATCCTTGATGTCGGGGTCCTGCGACACCAGCCCCTTGCGAACAAGGGTGGCGACCACCTCGCTCAAGGCCGGTTTCTCGATCTGGAGGAGCTTTGGAAAGTCCCGCTGCCGGGTCGGCCCGGACGTGGCCAGATGGTTCAGCACGTGCCATTGCGTGGCACCCAGATCGTAGGGCCGAAGAATGCGTTCCATCATCGCCCGGCTGGCAAGGTGAAAACGTCTGGCCCAGGCGCCGGCAGAGGTGTAGTGGCAATCGGTCATGCGCGCTTTTCTTGCCTTCTAAACGGCAATGATCAATCGGCGCCCGGTCAAATTTTGGTGCAAGTACGCCCCGCCCCCGCAAAGGGGCCCGGATCGGACGAGCCTCATTCAGGTTCTTTTACGCGTTTTCACGTGACCCGTTCAGGGAGACCTGCGGGATCGGCCCCGGGCGCCCGGTGCGGTCAGGCGCTCTGACCGGTGGGGCCGGCGCCCGGGGTCACCCGCCCTACCCCGTCGTTTCGGCCCCCACCGGATTGAACAGGGTGCCGACATTGGTGATCTCCACCTCGACCTCCATGCCGGGTTCCAGGAACAGCTGCGGCTTGCGATACCGGCCGACACCGCCCGGCGTGCCGGTCGCGATGACGTCACCCGGCATCAGCGTCAGCACGGTCGAGGCATAGGCGATCAGGTCCGGGATCGGGATCGCCATGTCGCTGAAGGGCGTGTGCTGTTCGACATTGCCGTTGACGCGGGTCGTCAGCGACTGGGCAGTGATGTCGCCGACCTCGTCCGATGTCGCGATCCAGGGCCCCATGGAACCCGAACGTTCGAAACTCTTGCCCGGCCAGAACTGGGTCGTGTGGTTCTGGTAGTCGCGGACCGACCCTTCGTTGAAACAGGAATAACCTGCGATATGGTCCCAGGCCCTTTCGGCCGGGATGTGCCGGCCTTCCTTGCCGATGACCACGGCCAGTTCGCCCTCGTAATCGAACTCGCGGCTGGCATTCGGGCGTTCGATGGGCACGCCATGGCCCACGACCGACCGCGGGTAGCGGGTGAAGATCGACGGGTATTCCGGATGCGGGCGCCCGGATTCCAGGATATGCGGCAGGTAGTTCAGGCCGATGCACAGGATCTTTTCCGGGTCCGGCACCGGCGGCAGCATGGTGACATCGGCCATGGGCATGGCCGCGCCCACGCCCTCCAGCCGCGCCACCGCACCGGCGGCCAGAACGGCGCGCAGCGTCGGGAATTCGGCGCCCAGCTTGGCCCCCGCATCCAGGACATCCGTGCCGACGGCCGTGCCATAGGTCGCCGTGCCATCGGGTTTCTTGAAGGATACCAGTCGCATCTCGCGCTCCTGTCTTTGTTGGTTCAGCCGTCCAGCGAGGCCAGGAAGCCCGCCAGGTTTTCCTCGGCAAAGGCCAGGACCGCGTCGTTCTCGAAGACACCGTCTGTGACCGATGCATTGGCCATCGGCACGACCACCTCCTTGCAGGGGAAGACCCGGGCCAGCATGCCGTTCAGAACGTATTTCAGATGCGCCTGCGCGCGGACACCCCCCAGCGCCCCGCCCGAGGTCGTGACCACGAAACAGGGCTTGTCCACGAAGACCGAGGCAAAGGCCGGGCGCGAGGCCCAGTCGATGGCGTTCTTCAGGACGCCCGGAACGCTGTAATTGTATTCCGGCGTCACGAAGACCACCCCGTCGGACTGCGCGATGGCACTTATGAAGGCCGCGACGGCGGGATCGTCCTGCACATCGGCATTGTAGTGCGGCAGAAGCCCGATATCGGCGGTGTCGCAATTGGCGCCGCAGCCCAGACGCCCGATCAGCGCGCGGACCACCGCCCGGGACGAGGAGGCGGCCCGCAGGCTGCCAGGGATGAAAAGCAGTCTTGGCATCGGAAAAATCTCCGGGTCAGAGGCGCGCCAGCCAGGTGGCGATGGGCGGGAACAGGGCAAGGATGACCAGGCTTGCCAGCATCGCAAGCACAAAGGGGAAGGCGCCGCGGAAGATGTCGCCGACCTTAAGGTCCGGATCGGTCATCGCCGAACGGATGGTATAGACCGACAGGCCGAAGGGCGGTGTCAGCAGGCCCATTTCCACCGCGACAACGGTCAGGACGCCGAACCAGATCAGGTCGAAGCCCGCGCTTTCCGCCACCGGCAGGGCGATGGGCAACAGGATCAGCATGATCGAGATGGAATCGATCAGGCATCCCAGCAGGATCACAAGCGCCAGGAACAGGATCAGAAAACCTGTGGGGCCCACGGGACCCGACAGGAAGAATTCGGCCAGCGTACGGGGCACGCCCGACAGGGCCAGCATCCGGGAAAAGAAGGTCGCGGCCATGATCAGGAACAGGACCGACACGGTTATCTGCCCCGTCTCGACCATCAGCTTCCACAGCGTCCGGCCGGTCAGCGACTTTCTTAGCAGCGCGATGACCAGCGCGCCGGCGGCACCGGCGGCACCGGCTTCGGTCGGGTTGAAGAAACCGCCGTACAGCCCGCCCAGCACCAGCGCCATCAGCGTCAGGATCGGCACCGCCTTGCGGATCATCTGACCCGTGGTGATGTCGTGGTATTCGGCGGTATCCGCGATCTCGGTGAAAACGAAATCGCGGCGGGTCTTCGCCAGCACGAAGATCGTGATCATGAAGACCACGGACAGCAGGATCCCCGGCCCGATGCCGGCCAGGAACATCCGGCCCACGGATTCCTCGGCCAGGACGGCATAGACGATCATCAGAAGCGACGGCGGGATCATCATCCCCAGCACCGACGACCCGGCCACGACCCCGGTCGCGAACTTGGTCGTGTAGCCATGCCGCGTCATCTCTGGCACCGCGACGCGCGCGAACACGGTGGCCGAGGCGATGGAGATCCCGGTGATCGAGGCAAAGACCGCGTTGGCAAAGACGGTCGCCACGCCCAGTCCCGCGGTCACGCGGCGCAGCAGACGTTCGAAGACCTCGAACGTGTCGCGGCCCACGTTGGACACGGTGACCAGAAGCCCCATCAGCACGAACAGGGGCACGACCGCGAACAGGTATTCCTCCAGCGCGTCGTTGGCCACGGCCGCGATCATGCGGGTGGCGACGGTGTCGCTGCGGATCAGCGCCACGCCCACGAAGGACACGCCCAGCATGGAAATGCCGATGGGCATGCCGATGAAGATCAGGACCAAAAGGCCGCCTACGGCAAGGAAGCCGATTTCCATCGGGCTCATGCGCCTGTCCCCCGGGCGGCAGTGCGGAAGGCGGCGACCGTGCGGAACAGCGATTCCAGCGCGGCCACGCCGACGCCGATCATGATGGCGACACGAAAGGGCCAGGTCGCCAGCGTGGCGATGCCTGGCACGCCGATGAACTCGGCCGATGCATAGTCCTTGGTGACGATCCGCAAGGTCGCCCAGGCGATCAGGCCCAGAAGCAAGGCGGCCACCAGATCGAAAAGGCCGCCCAGCACGGCGCCGGCGCGGGGATGGCGGTCGCAGAAACCGGGATACCAGATTTCCGTCCGGGCCAGCCGGTCGGTGCGGATCGTCGCGGCCAGTTGCAGGTAGACGATCATCACCAGCGTCAGCGCCCCGAGTTCGGACACCAGGGGCAGCGAGGCGCCCATCAGGTTTCGCGCCAGGATATCGGCGCAGATGATCAGCATCAGGACCCCGATCAGCAGCGTGCCAAGGGCGGCCAGCCCTTCGACGATCCAGGACCAGAGCCGCAGGGGCACAGGGCGGGAACGCCCCCCGCCGGGGGCGCCCTGTGTCAGGTCATGTGTCACGGTCACGGGCCCCGGTCAGAGCTCGCTGTCCCAGTCGCGGGCGGGCGTTTCTCCCCGGGCCCGCAGACCCGCCATGTACTGGCTCATGAACTCCTTCGCCGGAATGCCGCGCTCTTCCAGGGATGCGGCCCAGTCGGTGGCCAGCGCCGGCAAGGCGTTCACCCAGGCGGTGCGTTCCTCGGGCGGCATCGGGATGATCTTCACCGGCGTGCTTTGGTCCGCGCCCAGTTCGACCATCTTGTTCAGCGCGAATTCATGCCGTTCGACAAGGTCCTGGCCATGGGCCGTGGTATAGTCCTGCCCGGCCTGGATCATGGCGTTCTGCACCTCTTCCGGCAGGTCGTTCCAGACGTCCCGGTTGATCGCCACAGCGCCCGAGAACGCGGCCCCGGCATCGAAGCGATGGATATACGGGGCCACCTCGTAAAGCTTGATCGGCAGCGCCCCCAGCGCCAGCGTCAGCACCCCGTCGGACACGCCGGTCTGAACGTCGGTGTAGAAGGTCGGAAGTGCGCCGTCGACCGCATTGGCCCCGGTGCCCCGCAGCCAGTTGCCCAGCACGCCCGGCGCCGACAGCTTCAGCCCGTCGATCTCGGCGATGCTTCCGATCTCTTCCTTCAGGTAGATATCGTAAAGATCGGTCGCCGTCAGGCCCAGGACCTTCAGGTTGTGGCTTTCCCACTCCTCCAGGAAGGCCTCGTTCGTTTCGAGCAGTTCCTGCATCGTGTCCAGCAGCGCGGGCGGGTTCGCGGTGGCAAAGGGGGCGTTGGACGATGCCTGGCTCAGCGGCAGCTTCGCCGCCTCCAGGAACGAAAACACCCAGCCCACGTCGGTGATCCCCTCCTCGACCGAGGTCAGCGTGGCATTTGCCTTGTAAAGCTGGCCGCCGAAGGCCTCGTTCCATTCGATCTGGTAGTTTCCGGTCTCGGCCAGGATCTCGTCCGTGCGGGCCATGAAGACCGTCTTGATCATGCCGACCCACGGCACCACCGTCGGATGGCTGGACGCCACCGTCAGCGGGATCACTTCCTGCGCCCAGAGGGCACCCGGCGCCATCAGCGCCGCTGTCGCAAGCGAGGCGAGCAGTTTCTTCATCTTCCGTTCCTCCCTGAACTTGTTTTCTTTAGGCTTGGCTTCTTATGCGATGACCGCGCGTTGGGTCGAAAAGTCGATCCTGACGGTCATCGAACCTTCGTTGATCAGCCACGGACGCACCGTGAACCGGCGCGCACCGGCCCGGTGCATCGGGTCGTTTTCGGCAATGGCCACCGCCTCTTTCCGCGATCCTGCGCGGACGATGACCATCCCCTCTCCTTCCCAGCTTTGTTCGTCGTCTGTCCACATGGGCCCGGCCGCGAACATGATCCCCTGCTGTTCCAACGACACCTGGAATTTCAGGTGTTCCTCCAGATTGGCGAAGACCGGGCCCATGCCGTCCACCGGGGTGGTAAAGATGGCGTAAAGCTGTTTTTGCAGCATGCCCTTGCTGGCCTCCAACACGCCGGCGGCGGGCACCGATTTCGGATTGTCTTCCTCTGCCAAGTCCTTCCTCCCCCTTGGTGGCCGTTTATCCGGCCTTTCTGTCGGTCAATTCCGCCCGGATCGCCGCGCCGTGTTCGTCCAGGTACGGCGGCGGGACCAGATCCAGGTCCGGGACCCCGTCGAATGCGTATGGCGCGCGCACGGTGGTGTAGGTTCCCATTTCGCTGTGTGGCACCGTCACCTTGATCTTCAGGTGCTGCGCCTGCGGGTCCTCCAGCGCCTCGTCCGCATCATAGGCGGGCGAATGCGGCACCTCGTTTTCCAGCAGCAGGGCGCACCATTCGTCCCGGGTCTTCGTCCTGAAGACCGGCGTGAAGATCTCGATCAGGTCGTCCTGATGCCTGATCCGTTCCAGCCGCTCGCCGAAGCGCGGATCGTCGTCCAGCTGCGGCTGGCCCGTGGCGTCCAGAAGCCCGGTCCAGAACTTCCGGGGCGAAGACATGTGGATCGCCACCCATTTCCCGTCGGCACATTCGAAGGTGTAGCTTTGCGACACGACCGGCCGCGACAGCGGCCCCATGATCTCGCCCTCGGAATAGTAGTGGGTAAAGCTGTCGAGGTTGAAATGCGCCATTGCCTCCAGCATCGAGATGTCGATGCGGCGGCCCTTGCCGGTTTCCTTCCGTTCCAGTAGGGCGGCAAGGCAGGCCAGGGCAGCGTACTGGCCGGTCACGGCATCGGCGATGGCGGGACCGATCACCCGGGGGTTCGTCGGCGGGGTCAGCAGCCGCAGGTAACCGCTGGCGGCCTGCGCCACCGTGTCGAAGGCCGGGCGGTCCCGCGACGGGCCTGTCTGGCCAAAGCCGGAAATGGCGCAATAGATCAGGCCGGGGGCGACCTTGCGCAGGTCGCCTTCACCCACGCCCAGCTTTTCGGCAACGCCGGGGCGGAAATTCTGGATGAAGACGTCGGCCCCCGCGATCAGGTCCATGAAGACCGCCAGGTCCCCGGCATCCTTGGTGTCCAGCGCGATGGACCGCTTGTTGCGGTTGTAGGTCTGGAAATGCGGGGAATAGAGCCCGCCCTTGAACGCGCGGAACGGATCGCCGGTTTCGGGGCGTTCCACCTTGATCACGTCGGCGCCCAGGTCCGCCAGATGCATGCCCGCGGCCGGACCGGTGATGTAGGTGCCCAGTTCGACGACGCGGATTCCCTTCAGAAGCTTGACCATCTCGTTTACTCCGCCACCTTGTCGCGACTGGCGGGCATCCTGCCGTCGTACTCGATGGCCAGATCCGCCTTGTGGGACAGGATGAAGCCGATGGACCGCTGTGCTTCCTCGAACAGATGCGCGGACAGTCCCGCCGCGCGGGCGATCAGCGGCACGGCCTTCATCGCATCGACCGGCCAGCCGGCATCCAGGATTGTGGCCGGAATCGCGCCCGACACATTGATCGGCAGCGACCGCCCGACGATCCTGGTCGCGTGCTTGTCCACCAGCCGCAGCGCGCCGACATAAGTACCGGTCACGCCCAGATCGTCGGCGATGGCCAACAGCCTGTTGGCCCGCGGATCGCCGCCGCTGTGCTGGGGATGGCCCATGCCGGCCACTTTCATGCGCCTGTCGCGGTGCTCCTCCAGGCTGGCGACGACGACATCTTCCAGCGAAGCGCCGTCGGCCTCGGCCTTTGCCACCAGGTCGTGAAGATAGCGCCCCGCCGCCTCGGAACTGCCTGCCACCACGCTGCCCATGCCCAGAAGCCCTGCGGCCATCGCGCCCTGCCAGGATTCAGGGCCCGCCGCCAATGTCATGCGCGCGGCTTGCACCGACGGCACCAGCCCGTGTTCGGCAATCGCGACCAGGCAGGCATCCATCATCCGGGCCTGCGCCGCGGTCGGCTTCTCGCCCAGCACCAGAAGCCAGAGGTAGTCGGTAAAGTTGATCTGGCCGATCAGCTCGTCGCACAGGTCATGGCCGCGCACGGTGATCGTGTCCGCGTCCGATGTCGCGATCGCGGTGAATGCCTGGTTCTGCTTGCCGATGCGCATCGTGGTCTCCTGGTGGTCTCTCGTCAGTTTTTCGGTATCCGAAAACTTTTTCTGTTGCCGAAATTATCGGCCGCCTCTAGGCTGAGCGTCAAGAAGAAAAGCCGACCCCAAGGCCCGGCGCAGATCGCAGCGGAGGAGAGAGATGCGCGATATCAACCAGTTCACGGTCACGCAGGCGGTGAAAGATTCCTTCAAGACCGAACCCGGAAGCCGCTTCGAGCAGCTGCTTCAGGGGCTGATCGATCACCTGCACGACTTCACGCGCGAACATAACCTGACGCACGAGGAATGGATGGGAGTGCTGAACTTCCTCTATGATTGCGGTCAGATCTCGACGCCCGAGCGGCACGAATTCATCCTGCTGTCGGACGTGCTGGGCTTTTCCGCGCTGGTCGACATGATCAACACCAAGGGCGGCGCGACCGAGGGGTCGAACCTTGGGCCCTTCTACCTGGACAATGCCCCGCGCAAGGCCCTGGGCTGCAACCTGGCCGACGACCGCGAAGGCGTGACGGTGCTGGTCCACGGCAAGGTCACGGATTCGCTGCACAACCCGCTGCCCGGCGCGATCATCGACACCTGGCAGGCCGACAGCGCCGGCACCTATCCGATCCAGGAACAGGAGCAGGGTCAGGACAAGTACGACCTGCGCGGCATCTTCGAAGCCGACGACCACGGCCGCTACTACTACACCACCGTGCTGCCCAAGCCCTATACGGTTCCCTACGACGGCCCCGTAGGCGACCTGCTGCGCGCCGGCAACCGGCATGCGTGGCGGGCGGCGCATCTGCATTTCATGGTTCGGGCGCCGCGCATGGCATCGATCACGACCGAACTGTTCTTCGAGAACACCGAATACATCGACAACGATGCCGTCTTCGGCGTACGCCGGTCGCTGATCACGAAACTGCAGCCGGCCAAGAACCTGGACGCGCTTGGCTACGCGCTGGAAAAGAAACCCGACGCCGTGTGCGAGTTCAACTTCGTGCTGGCCCCCGAAGGCTGAGACATGACCGGCACCGACAGGCCCCCGGAATTCGTCGAAGGACTGGCAAAGGGTCTGGCGATCCTTGAAGCCTTCGACGCGGATCATTCCGAGATGACCCTGTCGGAACTGGCCCGTCGCGTGGGCCTGTCGCCGGCCGCCGCGCGGCGGTCGCTGATCACCCTGTCGACGCTGGGTTACGTGGGTCAGAAGGACAAGCGGTTCCATCTACGCCCCAAGATCATGACGCTTGGCACGGCGTTCTATTCGTCGGCCCGGATCGACGAGTTGCTGCAGCCCGACCTGCGCCAGCTGGTGGGCCATTTCGGCGATGCTTCCTCGGTCGGCACGCTGGATGGCGGCGACGTGATCTATGTCGCCCACCATTCCGTCCAGCGCGCGCGGCGCGCCACCGCCGTGATCGGCGCGCGCTATCCGGCCTATGCCACGTCGATGGGGCGCGTCCTGCTGGCGGCGATGCCGGACGACAAGCTGGACGCTTATCTGGCCGCTGTGACGATGGAACCCCTGACGTCGCAGACCTGCACCGATCCCTGCCGCCTGCGCGAAGACCTGATCCGCGTCCGCAAGGACGGCTATGCCACCACGGTCGATCAACTGGATTACGGCATCACCGCGCTGGCCGTTCCGGTGCGTGATCCTTCGGGGACGACGATCGCGGCCGTCAACACCTCTGGCTACACGGGCATGGTGACGGTGCAGCAACTGGTGTCCGAACGCCTGCCCACCTTGCGGGAAACCGCCTCGCATATCGCGCACCAGATCGCGCGCTATCCCGTCCTGCAAACCGTACTGGGCGACTGACGACTGCAAGAAGAACGTTAGTAAATCTCTGGGAGGAGATCACGATGTGTCATCTTTGTGGACCGGCGATGCCGGCTGCCTTGTGCCGTGCGCCGAAAACCGTCCTGCGCAGCCCCGCCGATACACCGTCGGGCCGACCCGCCACCAGCCCCGAAACCTTGCCGCTGTCGGCCGGCCAGCCGGGGCGGCGCGTGCTGATCAAGGGCGGAATGGTCCTGTCGATGGACGACGCCGTGGGCAACTTCGCCAGGGGCGACGTGCTGGTCGAAGGCCCCAAGATCGTCCAGATCGCGGCCCAGATCGATCCGGGTGACGCCGCGGTGATCGATGCGGCGGGCAAGATCGTGATGCCGGGCTTCGTCGACACCCACCACCACCAGTTCGAAACCGGCCTGCGGTCCAGCCTGCCCGACGCCATCCTTGTCCCCGACGGCCAGCCCGAGAACACGATCAACTATTACGAGACGATGCTGCAGAACTATTCGCAGCATTACCGGCCCGAAGACGTCTATATCAACGAACTTTACGGCGGACTGGCGCAGCTGGATGCCGGGGTGACGACGGTGATGGATGTCAGCCAGATCCACCATTCGCCCGAACATTCCGACGCGGTGGTAAAGGGCCTGCAGGACGCCGGCCGCCGCGCGGTCTTCGGCTATTTCGAAGGCTGGTGGGAAGGCAACCAGTATCCGGGCGACGCCGTGCGCCTGCGCTCGGACCACTTCTCGTCCGACGACCAGCTGCTGACCATGGTCATGGGGGGCGAGATCTACATTCCCGGCTATGAAAACGCCTGGAAGGTGGGACGCGAACTGGACCTGCAGATCGCGCTGCATGTCGTGGGCACCTTCGGCATGGCGCCCACCTTCGACGAGCTGGCGAAATCCGGCGCTTTCGGGCCGGACAACATCTTCATCCACATGACGGGCATATCGGATTTCGCATGGAAAACGGCGGCCGATGCAGGATCGCATGTGTCGCTGTCAGTTCCGATCGAGATGCACATGCGCCACGGCCAGCCGCCGATCCAGCGGGCGCTGGATCTGGGGATGGGCCTGTCGCTGTCGTCGGATGTGGAATGCACCATGTCCGCGGATTTCTTCACCCAGATGCGCGGGCTGATCACGTTGCAGCGGATGAACGTGAATGACGCAGCCCTTGGCGGTGCGGCCGAGTACCCGAAGCTGATGCGCTGCATGGACGCGATCCGCCATGCCACCATTGAGGGCGCAAAGGGTCTGCGGCTGGACCACAAGACAGGCTCGCTCACGCCGGGGAAAGAGGCGGACATCATCCTTCTGGATGCCGAGGCAATCAACGTGGCACCGGTCAACAACGTCCCCGGTGCGGTGGTCACCCTGATGGACCGCTCGAACGTCGATACCGTCATGGTCGCGGGCCAGATCCGCAAGTGGCAGGGCAAGCTTCTGGGTCACGACATGGCCAAGCTGGGCACGGAACTGGCCGCCAGCCGCGACTACATCTTCGAAAAGGCGGGGATCGAACAGGATCTCTTTGCCTGAACGTCCGGCGGGTCCCCTTGCGGACCTGCCTCCTGCCCCAGACAGAAAGGTTTCACCCATGCTGTTTCCCACCTCTCTTGTCGGCAGTTACTGCCAGCCCGACTGGCTGATCGACCGCGAGAAGCTGAAAGGCCAGTTCCCGCCCCGCACCCGCGCGAAGGAGCTGTGGCGCATTCCAGAACCCCTGCTGAAGGAGGCGCAGGACGACGCCACCATCGTGGCCATCCGCGACCAGGAACTGGCGGGGCTCGATATCATCACGGACGGGGAAATCCGGCGTGAAAGCTACTCCAACCGGCTGGCCACCGCGCTTGGCGGGCTGGACTTGGACAATTACGGCACCGTCATCACCCGGTCCGGCCAGCCGGTGCCGGTGCCGCGGATCGTGGGGCCGATCACAAGGGAACGGCCGGTGGAGGTGGAGGACCTGAAGTTCCTGCGCGCCCTTACCGACCGGCAGATCAAGATCACGCTTCCCGGACCTTTCACCATGAGCCAACAGGCCGTCGACGAATATTACGGCGACCCCGCGATGGCCGCGATGGCCTATGCCGAGGCTGTGCGGGAAGAAATCGCCGATCTCTTCGCTGCCGGTGCCGACGTGGTGCAGCTGGACGAACCCTGGATGCAGGCCCGCCCCGAACCGGCAGAGGACTACGGGCTGGCCGCCCTGAACGCAGCCCTCGAAGGGGCTGCCGGAACGACGGCCGTCCATATCTGCTTTGGCTATGCGGCGATGACCAAGACCCGGCCCGACGGCTATTCCTTCCTGCCGCAGATGAAGGATTGCCTCTGCGACCAGATCTCAATCGAGACGGCGCAGGCCAACCTGGATACCTCGGTCCTGGAGGAGGTGCGGGGCAAGACGATCATCCTGGGCGTTCTGGACCTGTCGGACCAGACGGCGGAAACGCCGGAGGTGGTGGCGGCCCGGATCCGGCGGGCCCTGCCGCATGTGAATGCCGACAAGGTGGTCGTGGCGCCGGATTGCGGGTTGAAATACCTGCCCCGCGACGTGGCCTTCGGCAAGATGCAGTCGATGGCGCGAGGAGCCGCGATCGTGCGGGCAGAGGTGTCGTAGGACGCGTTGCGGTGCGTGGGGACCACGCACCCTACGGCAAGACCCTTTCGGAGCGCTACGCGCTCCGGTTCGCGCCCGACCCGCCCCCCAAGGCGGGCGCGAATGGCCCGGACGTTGGACGGATCTTCAAGGTTGATCGCCTACCGAACGGCGGTCCCGACGTTTCTGCGCCCACCCTCGGGTCGGGCGCGAACCTGTCGGTGCTCCATGTGGCAAGGGCAGAAGACTAGCCCCCGATCCCCTGTTCCGCGACCTCGAAGAACGCCGTAACCAGCTTGGCATTCGACCGTTCCCGCAGGCAGACCAGCGCTTCCTCCATCAGCATCGGCGGCGTGTCGATCTCGATGGGTACGAACCGCGGATCCGCCCCGAATTCCGCGCTGGAGACGAACCCCACGCCGGCGCCCGATCCCACGATCTCGCGCACCGCCTCGCGGCCCTCGGCCTCGATGGCGGGGACCAGGGTCACGCCCTCCTCGGCCGCGCGCTCCTCCAGCCGCTGGCGCGTCTTCGACCCCTGTTCGCGCAGGACCAGCGGGTAACGGGCAAATTCGGCCAGCGTCATCTTCCCCCGCGCGGCGGTCGGATGGCCGGCCCGTGCGAATCCGATGATCGGCGTGGCGTTCAGCGTCAGCGTCACGAAATCCCGCCCGCCGGGAATTTCCCCCAGCACACCCAGATCCGCGTCATAGGCGTGCAGGCTGTTCAGCACGCTTTGCGAATTGCCCGCCCGCAGGACGATCTGCACACCGGGATAACGCGCCTTGAACCTCTCCAGCGCCGGGATCACGTGGTGCGCCGCATCCGCCACGATCCTGAGCTGCCCCGACCGCAGCGCCCGGGACTCCGTCAGCAGCTCCAGCGCCTGGCTTTCCACGTCGAACAGGCGGTGGGTGATCTTCAAGAGCTCCTCGCCCTGTTGTGTCAGCGTCACCTGCTTGTTGCGGCGATTGAAGAGGAGGATGTCGTATTCCTCCTCCAGCTTCCGCACCTGGTCGGAAATCGCGGGCTGGGTCAGGAACAGCGCCTCGGCCGCCCGGGAAAACCCGCCGCTGATGGCGACGTAGTGAAAGGCGCGCAGCTGCACGTAACGCATCGGTCTGGCCCCCGGCCATGGCTGTGACCCGTGAAAATCCGCCCGGATCCCCGCCCCGAAACACCAGTGTCACGTCACTGACGCAGAACGGGGCAAGAGGCGCGGCGCATGCATAAGCAAAACCTTTCATTAGATTGTTTTTATAGATTTTACAGATGGGTTTTCCCATGCGCAATGTGCCGCCAGACCCGAACATCCGTTCTCGCACCCGAAGGAGAGAGAGATGGCAGCACCCGGCGCGTTCCCGCCCCCGAAACTTGGCGAGCCCTACCTGCTGACGCCCGGGCCGCTGACGACCGACTACGGGGTGAAACAGGCGATGCTGCGCGACTGGGGCAGCTGGGACGGCGACTTCCGCGCCATGACGGCCGAACTGCGACAGCGGCTGGTGGCCATGCTGGGCGCCGGCGGCGAGGATTATACCTGCGTGCCGATGCAGGGGTCGGGGTCCTATCTGGTCGAGGCGATGCTGGGCAGTTTCGTGCCCCGCAACGGCAAGGTGCTGGTGCTGGCCAACGGCGCCTATGGCCTGCGTGCGGCCAAGACCTGCCAAACCATCGGGCGGGCCCATGTCCTGCTGGACAAGGGCGATTACATGCCGCCCCGCGGGGACGAAGTCGCCCGCATCCTGGCGGATGATCCCGCGATCACCCATGTGCTGGCGATCCATTGCGAAACCAGTTCGGGCATCCTGAACCCGGTGGCGGAAATCGCGGCGGCGGTGCAGGCGGCCGGTCGCAAGTTGCTGATCGACAGCATGTCGGCCTTTGGCGCCGTGCCGCTGGAACCGGGCGTGATACCCTATGACGCGATGGTGTCGTCGTCGAACAAATGCATCGAAGGCGTGCCCGGCTTCGGCTTCGTCATGGCGCGCAAGGCCGAGGTCATCGCTTCTGCCGGTCAGTCCCATTCGCTGGCCTTGGATGTTCATGCCCAGTGGGACTACATGGAAAAGACCGGGCAGTGGCGTTTCACGCCGCCCACCCATGTCGTCGCGGCCTTCATCGAGGCGCTGAAGATGCACGAGGCCGAAGGCGGGGTCGCCGCCCGCGGCGCGCGCTATGCCGCTAACCGGGATGCCGTCGTGGCGGGCATGCGCAGACTGGGGTTCGAAACGCTGCTGGACGACAGCTGGCTGTCGCCGATCATCGTGACTTTCTTCAGCCCGGCCGACCCGGCCTTCGATTTCGGACGGTTCTATGACGGGATGAAGGCCCGGGGCTTCATCATCTATCCGGGCAAGCTGACCGTCGCAGAAAGCTTTCGCCTGGGCTGCATCGGGCGCATGGACACAGGCGTCATGGATCGCGTCGTGGCGGCTGTCGGCGAAGCCCTGACGGAACTGGGCGTCGCCTCTGCCGCGCCGCCCGCATCCGCGTTGCAGGAACGCGCCAAGCTTCAATCCGCAGGTCAGGAGGAAATCGCATGACCCGTTTCAAGGCCGCCGTGTTCGACTGGGCCGGAACCATCGTCGATTTCGGGTCCTTTGCGCCGATGGGCGTCTTCGTGAAGGCCTTTGCCCAGTTCGGGGTCGAGGCGACCATCGAACAGGCCCGCGGGCCCATGGGATCGGCCAAATGGGACCACATCCGCGCGATGATGGACATGCCGGAAATTGCCGCCCTATGGGAAGCGAAACATGGCCGCGCCCCCACGGACGAAGATGTCGACACGGTCTACAAGGTCTTCGTGCCGATGAACGAGAAGGTCGCGGCCGATTACGCCGACCTTGTTCCGGGCGCCAAGGAAGCCGTCGACGAACTGCGCGCCATGGGGCTGAAGATCGGGTCGACCACGGGCTATACCCGGTCGATCATGGAAAACGTGCTGCCGGTGGCGGCGGCCAACGGCTATTCCCCGGACAACCTCGTCTGCTCTGACGATCTGGCCGAAGGCCGGCCCGGGCCCCTGGGCATGTACAAGTGCATGATCGACCTGGTGGTCTATCCTCCCTCTGCCGTGATCAAGGTCGACGATACCGCTCCGGGGATCGGCGAAGGGGTGGCCGCGGGCTGCCTGACCGTGGGCGTCGCCATGTCCGGCAATGCCGTGGGCAAGACGCCGCAGGAACTGGCCGCCCTGCCCGCGGACGAGGTACAGCGCCTGCGCGATCATGCCACCGCGATCCTGAAGGCCGCCGGAGCCGATTACGTGATCGACACCGTGGCCGACCTGCCGGCGCTGCTGCGGTCGCTGGAGGCCTGACCCTGTTGCGGCTGCGTCACGGCGGCCGTTTTCAGCGATTGAACGCCGGAAGACCTGGCGTTGCGTGACGAGTTCTGGCCCCGGACCGCGGCCGAACTGGCCACTGCGATTGCCGTGGGCGACCTTTCCGGCGTCGACCCAACCGAAGCCGCGATCGCGCGCATGAAAGCCGTGAAACTGAAGCTGGGTGCCATGGTCGACGCACTGCCCGAGGAAGCCCTTGAAGGCGCCCGCGCCGACGACACGGACGGCGCGCGGCGCGAGGAATTGGGCATCCTGCATGGCGTGCCGGTCACGACCAGGATGAACGCCGACATGAAGGCCCGCGCCACGGCCAACGGCGGCCCGCCTTCAAGGACCTGATCGCGCCCGAGGACGGTTCGGTCCTGCGGGCATCGGGGGCGGTGCTCATCGGGCTGACCAAGACCTCGGCCTTGTCGATGGGCGTCGTCAAACGAAGGCCGGCGCTTCATGACGCCGGCCTTCACCTTGTCCCAGACGATTCTGGGGGCACGGGGCTGGCCCGGGCCCGGGTCAGGTCACTTGACCTCGATCTCGGGCACGTCCTGGATGGTGACGGCAGCCAACTCGTCCTCGGACCAGGTCGTCCACCAGTCGAAGGCATAGTCGCTTTCGACGCGGATGCGTTCCAAATTGGCTTGGATCTCGGCCGCGGCCTCCTCGGCCGTCATCTGGTCGAACATGACCGCAGGAATGGCCTGCGCGATCACGTCGTTCAGTTCGGTGGGCCAGATCCAGTCCAGATAGCTGATGGTGTGGGGTGCGAAATCCTCGATCAGCTGCGGGGCCAACGGTTCGTCGCCCGGCGCCACGCCCACGACCGACGGGATCAGCGGGTTCAGCGGTGCCAGCAGCAGTTCGGCCTGGTCGGGACGGCTGATGAATTCCAAGAACTGGGCGGCCACGGGGATCATGTCCGGCGCAATGAAGGACGGAATCGACCAGGCCACGTCCGCGCCGCCCCCATGCTGCGACACGACGCCTGCCGCATCGGTCACCAGCGGGAATTCGAAGACGCCGATCTCGAAATCCGGATCCGCGCGGCGCACGGCGCCCAGTTCCCACGTGCCGCCGTACAGCATCGCCGCCCGGCCCTGAAGGAAGGTCGCCCGCATCGCGTCGCGGCCAACGTTGAGCGTAGAGATGTTCAGAAGCCCGCCATCGACGAAGCCCTTCAGCGCCTCCAGCGCCTGGGCCACTTCGGGCGTGTCAAAACTGCCGTCACCGCTCAGCGCGGCCGACACCGCCTCGATCGATTTGTTGCCGGTGGTCTGGGCAAAGGTCTCCATGAACCACATCGGCCAGTAGCCCACGTCCTGTCCGCGCTGGACCATGGGCTGCACGCCAGGCTTGCCATCGGCCACGGCCTGGCCCACTGCCACCAGTTCGTCGAACGTCTCGGGCGGTGTCAGGCCCAGTTCGTCGAACATGGTCTTGTTATAGACGAAGGCCGCGGTCGAACTGTCGCTGACCGGCACCGCCCAGACCCGGTCGCCCAAGGTGTACTGGCCCAGCGAGCCGCCGGCGAAGCGGGCGGCAAAGGGTTCGACCACGGGCGTGATGTCCATCAGGATGCCCGAGGCCGCCAGCGACGCATTGATCGTGCCGGTGTTGTAGACGACGTCCACCGCCTCGCCCGCCAGCCGCGCGGCGGCCAGGTTCTGCGGCATCTCGTTCCACTGGCCGGTCCAGCGCATTTCCACGTCGCAGCCATAGGCCTTCGCGAAGTTGGCCGCGACCTTGTCCCAACCGGCCTCTTCCTCGGGCGAGTTCTTGGCCGTGCCCAGCACGTGCAGCACGCAGTCGTCGCCGAACTGGGCCAAAGCCGGGACCGGCAGCGTCACGCTGGCGGACAAAAGCGCCAGGCCAACTGCCGCGGGAAACATTCTGGTGTCGGTCAAGGGAACCTCCTGTGCAGGGCGCCCGGTCCACGGAACGCTGGGGGCAAGTTTCACCGCCGGACGCTTGGGTCAAAAAATCATCATGTCAACAGAGCCGTCCAGATTTCCGGACTCGATTTCCATTTTCCAACCTTGTGCCAATTTTTGTAACCATGCTAGCCCTTCCCGCACGCGGATCTCCCGGCGGGGTCTGCCATGTCCTGCACTATGAATGGGGGCTGACCGGCCTTGGCCACACTCGCGCTCAGCAATCTTACCAAGGCCTGGTCCGGCAAGACCACCGTCCACGGCATCGATCTGGAAATCCCCGACGGCGCTTTCGTGGCCCTTGTGGGCCCATCGGGCTGCGGCAAGTCGACGACGCTGCGGATGATCGCGGGACTGGAGGAGGTCACCGCAGGCGAGATCCGGATCGGCGACCGGGTGGTGACCCATGACGAACCGCGGGATCGCGGCGTGTCGATGGTGTTCCAGAACTATGCCCTGTTCCCCCACATGACCGTGCGCGACAATATCGGCTTTGGCCTGAAGATGCGGGGCGTGGCAAAGGACGAGATCCGCCGCAAAGTCGAAGCCGCCGCCGAAACGCTGGAACTGACGGCCCTGCTGGACCGCCGGCCCAATGCCCTGTCGGGCGGACAGCGCCAGCGGGTCGCCATGGGCCGCGCCATCGTGCGGGAACCGAAGGCCTTTCTGTTCGACGAACCGCTGTCGAACCTGGATGCCCAGCTGCGGGGCCAGATGCGGGCGGAGCTGAAGAAGCTGCACCAATCCATCGGCACAACGACGCTTTACGTGACCCATGACCAGGTCGAGGCGATGACCCTGGCCGATACCGTGGTCGTCATGCGCGACGGCAGGATCGAACAGGCCGCCCCCCCGGCCGAGATCTATCGCAACCCGGCCACGAAGTTCGTGGCGGGCTTCGTCGGCACCCCGCGGATGAACTTCAGCGAGGCCGAAATCGTCGACGGCCCGGCCCTGCGGCTGGATCGCGGTCCGGTCCTGCCCCTGCCCCCCGCGCTGGCCGCACGGCCCGGCATGACCCCCGGCCGCCGGGTGACCATGGGCCTGCGGCCCGAACATGTGGGCGCCGCCGTCCCCGGCACGCCCGACGGGCCCGGCATCGTCGAGGCGCGGGTCGAACTGGTCGAAACGCTGGGTGCGGAAACGCTGGTCCATGTACGGCTGGGCACCGCGCCGATCTGCGCCAAACTGGGCCCCTTTGCCGCGGCAAAGGAGGGCGAGACGGTCCGCCTTGAACTGGAAACGAGCGAGATCCGCCTGTTCGACACAGAAACGGAGCGCGCGTTGTGACCGGTGCACCCGCCCTTTCTCGCGCAGCGCGCGCGCGGCGGTTGCGCACCGACCTGACCGGCTGGGCCTTCGTGGCGCCGGCGCTTCTGCTGTTCCTGCTGTTCGTCATCTGGCCGATGGGACATGCCGTCTGGATCAGCCTGCACCGCTGGGACGGGTTGGGCCAGATGGCCTGGCTGGGCCTCGACAACTATCGCTTCGTCTTCGGTGACAAGGTGTTCTGGAAGGCGATGCACAACACCTTCATCTATGCCTTCGGCGTGACCGTCGCAAAGAACCTGCTGGCCCTTGGCCTGGCGCTGCTGCTGAACCGGCCGCTGCGTGGGCGGGGGTTCTTCCGCACGGCGTCCTTCACGCCTGTCGTCCTGTCCTTCGTCGTCGTGGGCGTCTTGTGGAGCTGGATCTTCGACCCGACCTTCGGCCTGCTGAACGCGGTGCTGTGGGCCCTGGGCCTGCAGGGCCTGATCCAGGGCTGGCTGAGCGACCCGGACATCGCGCTTTATTCCATCATGTTCGTCGATGTCTGGAAATGGACCGGCTATCACACCGTGCTGTTCCTGGCGGGTCTTCAGACCATCCCGTCGGAACTGATCGAGGCCGGCCGGCTGGAAGGCAAACCACGTCAGGTCTTTCGCCACGTGACGCTGCCCCTGCTGATGCCGGTGGTGGCCTTCAGCGTGCTTCTGTCCATCGTCGGCGCCTTCGTGTCGAACTATGACCTGGTCCGCGTGATGACTCAGGGCGGCCCCTTCCATTCGACCGAGGTTGCCCTGACCTGGATCACCACCACCGCCTTCCGCTTCAACAATTTCGGCAAGGCCGACGCGATGAGCGTAATTCTGTTCCTGATCGTGGCCGTGCTGGGCGCGGTCCAGTTCCTGCTGATGCGGCAGAGGGGCCGGGGATGAGCACCATGGTCACCGAAGGCCGACGCTCCTCGATCGCGCCACGGGTCGCCAGCTATCTGCTGATGGCGATCATGGCGGTGCTGGCGCTATATCCGCTGGTTTGGATGGCCCTGGGATCGCTGAAATCCGGCGGCGAGTTCTATACCAACATCTGGGGCCTGCCCGCCGATCCGCAGTGGCGGAACTTTCCCGACGCCTGGGTGCGGGGCGGGTTAGGGATCAAGTTCCTGAACTCTGCGATCGTCACCTTCGGCACACTGGCGATCACCCTCCCGGTGACGTCGATCGCGGCTTATGCGATCACGTCGATGGACTTCCGCGGCCGGTCGCTGGCCTATGGCGCCCTGCTGCTGGGGATCATGATCCCCTTCGGCGTGACCGCGATCCCGGTCTTTTCGGTCATCGCACAGCTGGGCCTTCTGAACACGCGGCTGGCGCTGGTGCTGGTCTATTCCGCGCAGGCCGTGGCCTTTTCCACATTCCTCATGTGCGCTTTCTTCCAGTCCCTTCCGGCCGAGATCGAGGAGGCCGCGCGGCTGGAAGGCTGCACCCGTTTCAGCGCCTTCTGGCGGGTGATGCTGCCGCTGGCCCGTCCCGGGCTGGCCGCGCAGGCGGTCTTTGTCGGGACCACCGCCTGGAACGAATATTTCCTGGCCAGCCTGATCATCCGCGACCCCGCGCGCGAGACGATCCCCGTGGGTCTTGTCAGCTTCACTGGCCGCTATGCCACCGACTACCCGGCGCTCTTCGCCGCGCTGACCATGGCGACGCTGCCGCTGCTGGCGCTGTACCTGCTGGCACAGAAGCAGTTCGTGGCCGGCCTGACCGGCGGCGCCGTGAAGGGCTGAACCCCGCCGAAAGGATTTCGAACATGCCCCAGACCGCACCGGAGTGGTTCACCACACCCGCCACGCCGTTCCGCCCCGCCACCTACTGGTTCTGGCACCACCTGCCGGGAAGGGCAGAGATCGAGGCCGGCCTGGCATCCATCCGCGACGCGGGCTTCGGCACCGTGCTGGTCCAGGCGCGCATGGCCTATCCGCAGGCGGACTACCTGAACGCCGACTGGTGCACCGCCTGGGCACATGCTGCGCGGACGGCAAAGGCGATGGGCCTGACGGTCGGCATCTACGACGAATACAACTGGATGAGCGGCATGGCCGCGGGCCGCACCGTCGAAGGTCGCGACGACCTGCGCGAACGGCACCTCTTCTGGGTCACCGTCCCCGCCGGTGCAGGCACCGCCCGGCTTGGGGACATCCGCAGCGACTTCATCGGCGGCCTGGGCGAGGCCGGCATGAAATGGGTCTATGACGGCGGCCGTCCGGAATGGGGCGACTGGCAGATCGCGGCAGCCGTGACCGACGCGGGCCGGGACCTGACCGACCGGGCGACGCTGGCGGGCACGTCCGCCACCCACGCAAAGGTCGCGGTGCAGGCCGACGCACCGGTCCATGTCTTCGTGGCGGCCCGGTCCAGCACCTCGCGCATGATCAACTACCTTCTGCCCGAAGCGGCGGACCGGTTCACGCAGGTCGCCTATGCCCCCCACCGCGACGCGCTGGGGGCGGAAGAATTCGCCGAAACCGTCGCCTACATGTTCTTCGACCATCCCTATAACGGGTTCTACGTCTGGGACGGACTGACCGGTCCCGTCGGCGCCAGCCTGCTGTGGGATGAATCCTTCGGCGCGGCTCTGGCGGAGGCCGCGGGTTTGTCTCTGGCGCAGGCGCTGCTGCCGCTGGTGCAGGATGCGCCCGGCATGGACGTGCAACGCGGCGCGCTGTTCCGGCTGTACCAGGACCGGGCGAACGACGTCTTCTTCGGCACGCTTCGCCGCTGGTGCGATGCGGCCGGCGTCGGGCTGGCGGGCCACGAACTGCTGGCCCATGTCGGCGGATGGGGCCTGCATGACGGGTTCGGCCGGGTGGAAACGCGGGTCGCGCCGGGGATGGATTATTTCGCCGTCGACAAGTTCCGCACCGACACGACCGTCGACGCCTCGAACTTCGAACCGCAGCTGACGGCGCGGATGGGCGACAGCGTGGCCCGCGCCGCGGGGCGGTCGCGCTGCATCGTCGAACAATATGCCACCGGCCGCGGCCGCGGCGCGTCGAGCGCCGCCGGCCAATGGGGCCTGACGCTGGAAACGCTGCGCGCGCAGGCGCTGCGCCATACCCTGGCGGGCGCGCGGCAATTCCTGATGCACGCGGTCTGGCAGACCGATGGCTGGGACAACGATCCATCGGCCTTTTCCAACCCGCGCTTCGATTTCGCGCCTGGCATCAATTTCGAACCCTGGTATCCGCTCCACGCAGGTTTCGCCGCTGAACTGTCCCGCGTGTCGGCCTTCCTGGAAGGCGAGCCGCAGCACGCCGTGGCGCTGGTCTACCCCTTGGAGCATCTGCGCCGTCACGGCGGGGCCGGCGCGGCCAGTACGCTCTTCGGCGAACGGGCAAGGACCCTGACCGAGGCCGGGATCGGTTTCGACATTGTCGATGCCGCGCGCCTGGCGCAGGGCCGGGTCATGGACGGCGCGGTCGACATCGGCATCGACCGCTACAGCCGTCTTCTGACCGCCACCGACGACGCCCTACCGCACGGCCTTCCCACCGGCACCGTCGTCGGGCCGTCGGACGATCCCGATCTGCAGGCCCTGCGCGAGTTGTACCCGGGACCCACGGTCGTGGCCGTCGATGGCCTTCCCCTGTGGCAGAGGGCCGTGAAGGTCGGCGCTGACTGGCACCTTGCCGTCTTCAACGACGCGCTTGACCCGCGCACCGCGTCACTGACGCCCCCGAAGGGCGCCGGCGTCTGGTCGCTAACCCGTTTCGACGCCCGGGATGCGACCCTGGAACCGGCAGATGCCGGGCCGGGGGAAACGGCTCTGACTCTCGCTGCGAACCAGATCCTGTGCCTGCGCCTGTCGCCCGATGGCATGGCAGCGGGCACACTGAGGCTGGATGCCCCTATGCCGCAGATCGACCCCGGCCGGGCCATCGTGCTGCAGGATGGCTGGACGCTGGAGCTGGACGGCGGCGCCCCCGCGCCCATCGCCGTGGACCGCGGGTGGGAGCGGCAGGGTCGTCCCGTCGAACCCGGCACCGGGATCTATCGCCTGATCCTGATGCTGGACGATGCCCCGGCCGGACCGTGGCAGCTGGCGCTGCCCGGGGTCGCCACGACCTCGGCCCCGACCGTCAACGGGCAAGCCCTGGGCGAACGCGGCTGGTCGCCCCATATCCACGACATCCCCGAAGGCGTGCTGAACGCAGGCCCGAACCTGATCGAGATCACGGTCCGCGCCACCGCTGCCAATCGCTATTATGCCGGCACGCCTTTCCAGGACGCGCCAGAGCCCTGCGGCCTGACACAACCGCCGCGGATCGGGCCGGTGCAGGGCACGCGGTAAGGCGGACAATCCGGCCAGTTTCACGGGACGGCGCGCAGGCGCTCTGGACGCACGGGTGGTTCCCGCCCGTGCGATGCCAAAGCGCCACGCCTGACCGGAAAACCGTAGCAGATGGCCAAATTCCCGTAAAAGGCGAACATGCACAGTATATATGCATAGTACCAAGTGGTGCTAGTATCGTAGCCGGGCCATGCCCGGCGTCGTCATCCTGTTCCGAGCAAGCCAGAGCCTTGTGTGAAAACCCGTAAGGCACAGGCCCGTCCGGACCCGGCGGCGGCCTCACTAAAGAACTGTGACTGGTTTGTTAAGCTTTGCCTGTTTTCGTCTGTTTCCAGGACTTCATTTTCGTCTGTTTCCAGGACTTCATTCACGACCAAAGATCGGACTACCCGTGCCCAAGGATCTCACTCTCGCCCATGCCGGGCACGTCTCTCTCGTGGCAGTTCTGCTATCGACCACTGCGATCGCGCCGGCCTATGCCGGCTGCAGCTCGGACGGGAACGACCCGCAGTCGATCACCTGTACCGGCGACGTGGGGCCGGCCATATACAACAATTTCGACCCCGATGTCGTCTCGATCACCATCGAGTCGCTGACCGACGGGATGGTCGATGCCGAAGGGCACGATGCCTTTATCGAGCTGGGCCAGTCGGGCATTACCGCGGACCGGACGATTTCCGTCGACCTGGACAACGGCCACAGCCTGGACAGCAATTCCGGGGGGATCCTGTCGACGGTGTCGGGACCGGACGGAACCGACTACACCGGGTCCGAGAACGAACACTATGGCACTGCCAACGGCAAGGATGGCGGTGACGGCGGCAGCGGCGGATCGCTGACCGTCACCTTTTCGGGCGAGGAAGTCGACGGCAAGGGCGGGCTGATCCAGGCCGAGCAATATCCCCTGCTGGACCTGAACTATACCGGCGGTGCGGGCGGCGCGGGGCAGGAAGGACACTCCACCTCGGGCATCCACCAGGGCCATGGCGGCGACGGCGGCACAGGCGGCAAGGGCGGCGACATCACCGTCACGCTGAGCGAGGACGCCTATTTCGACGGGGTCATCACCCCGCTTCAGGACCATGCCGCGATCTCGATCCTGTCCACCGCCGGCGATGGCGGCGACGGCGGCGAAGGCCGGTCGAACGGGGCGCCTCCGGCCTATGGTGGCACCGGCGGGAACGGCGGCGATGGCGGCGACGTGAAGATGACCGCAGTGACCAGCCGCAACGACGTCACGACGAATGCCGGTCCCGGCATCCTGATGGCATCGCAGGGCGGCAATGCCGGCAACGGCGGCAAGGCCGAAACCTCGGGCGGGTCGCATCCGGGCGGCGGCGGCAGCGGCGGCAATGGCGGCGACGTGACCCTGGACTGGGGCGGGTCGATCACGACGACCGGCGACGACAATGCCGCCATTTTCGCCCAGACCTCGGGCGGGACGGAAGGGTCTCAGGGGGATTCCTCCGGCGTCTTCCACCATACCGACCCGGCCAAGTCCGGCGATCCGGGCGAGGCCGGCACGATCGACATCACCCTGCAGGGCGGCACCCTGTCGACGAGCGGCAATTCCGCCTTCGGCATCATGGCGCACAGCGTCGGCGGCAAGGGCAGTGACGGCACGAATGCCAGCGGCATCGTCTCTTACGGGTCCAGCGGCGGGTCGGGCGGCGCCGGCAACACGGTGACCGTCGGCCTGTCCGGCAGCACGGTCACCACGACCGGCCAGTCCGCCATCGGCGTGATCGCGTTGTCGGCCGGCGGCGGTGGCGGCACCGGCGGGTCGGCCAGCGGCATCGACGCCATCGGCGGCTATGGCGGCGGCGGCGGCAATGGTGGCGACGCCTCGCTAGCGCTGAGCCAGACGACCGTCACCACCGGCGGCATGTACGGCGACGGTGTCACCGTCCTCAGCGTCGGCGGCGGCGGCGGCAACTCGGGCGGAGCGACCGGCATCGTCAGTTCCGGCAGCAGCGCCGGCCCGGGCGGCGATGGCGCCACGGCGACCATGACCTCCAGCGGGTCCACCGTGAAAACCACCGGCGATGAAGCGGCAGCAATCGTCGTGGCCTCGGTCGGGGGGGGCGGTGGCAACTCGCACTCCACCCACGGGCTGGAGACATTCGGCGCCTCCGGCGGCGATGGCGGCAGCGGCGGCACGGCCAGCTATACCTCGAAGGCGCTGACCGACACGTCGACCAACACCACGACCGGCACGACCGTCAGCACCGCGGGGACCATGTCGGAAGGCGTCGTCGTCCTGTCCGCTGGCCGTGGCGGCGGCAAGGCCAGCTCGACCTTCTCGCTCAGCCTGTTCGGTGGCTGGCAGACCGGGGCGCAGGGCGCGTCCGGCGGCGATGGCGGCGACGTGTCGTTTACCATGGCGGACGAAGATTCGATCCAGACCCAGGGCATCCTTTCGGAAGGCTTTGCGGCCGTCTCCGTGGGCGGCAGCGGCGGCAAGAGCGGGTCGGTCGTGCAGATCGACGCCGTCAACGTCGACCCGGACCAGAAGATCCAAGTGACCAACGGCAGCACCGGTGGCGATGCCGGCAATGGAGGCGACATCACCGACAGCACGCTGGCCGGGACCATCGGCACCCAGGGCGACATGTCGGCCGGGGCGCTGGTCCTGTCGGTCGGCGGCGGCGGCGGTGCCGCCGGCAGCCAGACCACCGTCACGGTCGGCGTGAACCTGACCAACAGCACCGGCGCCGATGGCGGCACGGGCGGTGACGGCGGCACGGTCGATTTCGACAGCTCGGCCGCGATCACCACCCAGGGCCACCTGTCCGGCGGCATCATCGCGGCATCGGTCGGCGGCAGTGGTGGTCATTCCAGCAACGTCTTCAACGGCACGATCGGGTCGAACCTGTCCCTGCTGTCGGTGGGCGTGGCCCAGGGTGCGTCGGGCGGCGACGGCGGCAATGGCGGCGATGTCACTGTCGACAGCACCGGCAAGATCCAGACCGCCGGCAGCGGATCCGGCGGCATCACAGCCCTGTCCGTCGGCGGCGGCGGCGGCACCTCGGGCACCGTCGTGTCCAGCTCGCTGTCGCTGGGCAGCCTGGACATGAGCACCGGCGCAAGCGGCGGTGACGGCGGCACGGGCGGGAACGTGTCCCTGACCAACAGCGGCGACATAGATACCACGGGCCAGATCAGCGCCGGCCTTCTGGCGGTGTCGGTCGGTGGCGGCGGCGGCGTCGCGACGACCGCGGTGGACGGCTCGCTCTCGGCCTTCGACATCTCGGTGAACACCGGCGGCGGCGGCGGCGATGGCGGCAATTCCGGCACCGTGACCGTCGACAACTCGGGCGTCATCAGTACCTCGGGCAACCTGGGCATCGGCATCGCGGCGGTGTCGGTCGGCGGCGGCGGAGGCCATGGCGGCCTTTCGGGAGACTTTTCCGGCGGGGTCGTGTCGACGCAGATGGCGATGGGCGGCGGCGGAGGCGATGGCGGCACCGCCGAAGAGGTCAGCGTCACCAGCTCCAACAACATCACCACCACCGGCGACCTGGCGGCCGGCATCGCGGCAGTGTCGGTCGGCGGCAATGGCGGCACCGGCGGCCTGGCCGGCACGGGTTCAGCCGATGCGGGGCCGATTTCGGGCGGCATCGACATGTCGGTCGGCGGTGGCGGCGGCGCGGGCGGCACCAGCGGCGACGTGGTCGTCCACACCGACAGCGGCATCATCAACACCTCGGGTTACAAGTCCTTCGGCATCATCGCCGCCTCTGTCGGCGGTCACGGCGGGTCCGGCGGCATGACCTTCGCGGCCGCAGCCAACTTCTCGCAGGAAGGCTCCGGCAATTTCGAACTCTCCATCGGCGGGTCCGGCGGTGACGGCGGGCAAAGCGGCACGGTCGACGTGGAGAA
The DNA here is from genome assembly GCF_009765275.1 of Chachezhania sediminis. Lineage (GTDB taxonomy): Bacteria > Pseudomonadota > Alphaproteobacteria > Rhodobacterales > Rhodobacteraceae > Chachezhania > Chachezhania sediminis. The sequence continues at coordinate 84,933 of NZ_VOPH01000009.1, read as the reverse complement.
CCACGCCACGATCACCACCTCGGGCCACTATGCCAACGGCATCCAGACCCACACCGTGGGCGGCAACGGCGGCGACGGCGGGTCCAGCTTTTCCGGGTCCTTCACCGTGTCCACCGGCACCGATGTCAGCGCCCAGATCAATGTCGGCGGCGACGGCGCCACCGGCGGCACGGCCGATGACATCACGGTCAACAACTGGGGCAACATCACCACCACCGGCGGCAACGCCCACGCGATCTACATGAGCTCGGTCGGCGGCAGCGGCGGGTCCGGCGGGTCCGGCGTGTCCTACCTGGCCGATTTCGGCTCGACCAAGAACAGCAAGGCCTCGTTCTCGGCCGGGGTCCATGTCGGCGGGTCGGGCGGGTCCGGCAATACCGGCGGCGACGTGACGGGGACGAACTATGGCGCGCTCAGCACCGCGCAGGACACGTCCTATGGCATCTATGCCTATTCCATCGGTGGCAATGGCGGCGACGGTGGCAATGCCGGTGCCTTCACCATCGGCTACAAGTCGGAATCCGAGGGTTCCGAACCGATGGAATTCAACTACAGCTTCACCATCGGCGGCAGCGGCGGCGGCAGCGGCACGGGCGGCAAGGTGTCCGTGACGAACGAATCCGGCGGCAGCATCACGACCCAGGGCGTCGCGTCCTATGGCATGTTCGGCCAGTCCATCGGCGGCGATGGCGGCAATGGCGGCAACGGGGAACCGGATGCCGAAGGCTGGGTCGCCGACATCTACGACGCCTACGAGGACGTCAATTCGATCAAGGAACAGTACGAGCAGATCAAGAAGGCCAAGGAAGACATCAAGAGCCTGCTGACCAGCTTCTCGGTCGACATCGGCGGGACTGCGGGCGATGCCAGCCCCGGCGGCGACGTGACCATGGTCAATGACGGGTCGATCAGCACCTCGGGTGCCAGCGGCACCGGCATCTTCGCCCAGTCGACGGGCGGCGGCGGCGGCACCGGCGGCGACGGCTCGCAGGGGCTTCTGACCTCGGTCTCGGTCGCCGGGTCGGCCAAGGGCGGCGGCGACAGCGGCAATATCTCGATTACCAACAACGGCTCGATCTCGACCTCCGGCGACGGTGGCCTGGGGATCTATGCACAGGCGCTGGGTGGCGGCGGCGGCACCGCCGGCGACATCGAGGGCAGCATCGTCCACGAAATCACCGACCTGATCCAGACCGTCGGATCGCAGGCCTTCGACGACGACGATGGCGGCGACGGCGGCAATGGCGGGACCATCACGCTCAGCATGGGGTCTGGGTCGTCCATCACCACCACGGGCGAAAACGCACACGGCATCTGGGTCCAGTCCGCCGGCGGCGGCGGCGGTGCCGCGGGCAACCTGTCGAACGACAATGCCAGCGACGTCATCGGCAGCAACGGCAACCAGGGCGACAGCGGTTTCATCGACCTCGACATCGACGGCGACATCACCGTGTCGGGCACCGGGGCGCACGGCATCTTCGCGCAAAGTGCCTCGGGCGGGTTCGCGTCCAGCAGCTCTGGCGGGGTGCGCGTGACGGTATCCGGCAACGTCATCGCCAACGGCGACCAGGCCCGGGCCATCATGGTCCAGGCGGACGGCCAGAACTTCGACATCGGCAATTCCGGCACCTGTGCCCAGGACAGCGCCATGTGCGCCGGCACCTCGCATGTCTTCATCGACTCCGGCGCCACCGTCCGGAGCAGCAGCCAGAACGCCTATGCGACGGTATCCTTCCTGAGCGGGAGCCAGAAATTCAACAGCGACGGGTCGATCTATGCGTCGAACCTGCTGCAGAACGCCGGCTATCTCAATGCCCACTGGGGCAGCCGCCCGGCCATCGAAACCGACGGCACCGCATCGCTGCGGGTCCACAACATTTCCGGCGGAACGATCTATGGCTCGGTCGTTCTGACCGGCGGATACCAGACCTATACATCGTCGGTCCGGCACGAGTTCCATAACTATTCCGGCGCCACGTTCGATGCCGGCAACACGGTCAACCTGGGCAGCCAAGGCTACTATACCGGTGACGCGGGCGGCGTCATCTCGCCCATCGGGGACAAGAACATCGGGGTCGCGACCTTCTACCTGGGCGGCGGTTACTCCGAAGCCGGGACCTACAACTTCGACCTGACGCAAAACGCGGCCTCGGGCAGCACCCCGGCCGAGATCGTGCACGACATGATCAAGATCGAAGCCACGGAAGGCACCACGCCGACGGTCACGGTGTCGCCGGTCATCAACCCGATCTGGGAAACCGCACCGACGGAATCGTCGCTGATGTCGGGCACGGTGACCCTGGTCGAAAGCACGACGGCCCAGAACTTCGACGCCACCGGCGCCAAGGTCGCCAGCTCGCCGGCCGCCAGCTACACGGTCGCGGCCGACAACGCCAACGGCAAGCTCTCGCTCAGCTACTCGATCGACTATTCGGGGGCGTCCACGGGGGCCACGCTGAACGACAATGCGCAGGACTATGGCGCATATTTCTCGACGGCGCTTCTGGCCAGCGGTACCAGCGCCACGGCCGATCCATCCACGTCGGGGCGCCTGCAGGAACTGGGCGGCGACTACCTGAACGTGGGCTCGGCCGCCGAACTGGAACGCCGCTATCTGGAACATGTGCCAGAGGAAAGCCTGATCGGCACCTCGACCGCGGTCCGGTCGGCACTGCGGTTGCACGGCAACCTGAACAGCTGCCCGCGGCTGGACCCGGAATCGGGCGTCGACTTCCTGCACCAGCGCGACTGCGCCTGGTTCGAGGCGATCGGCAGCGACCTGACCCAGGATCAGACCGACGGCACGCCGTCCTATGACGAGAACGCCCGCGGCTTTGCCGGCGCGGTCCAGCGCGAAATCGGCGGCGACCTGTTCCTGGAACTGGGTGGCACCTATGAAACCGTGACCGTGAACGGCGACAACTTCACCCAGGACGGCAACCGTTATGCGCTGGGGGCCGCCCTGAAGAAGGAAATCGGCCGCTATACCCTGTCGACGGCGATTGCCGGCGGCGCCTACGGTTTCGACTACAACCGCGGTTATACCGTGACGGGCACGCCCTACAACGCGGCCTCGAACATCGACGGTCAGTTCCTGTCCTGGGAACTGCGCGCCACGGGCGTGTACCAGCAGGGCGGCGGCTTCTACCTGAAGCCCGCTGCCGCACTGACCGTGACCCGGGTCTGGCAGGACAGTTTCACCGAATCCGGGCCGGGATCGCTGAACTGGAAGGTCGACGGCGTGTCGCAGACCGCAGTTACCTTCACGCCTGCGGTCGAATTCGGGCGGGCCACTAGGATCAACGGCAAGGCGGCGCTTGGCTATCTGCAGGCCGGCGTGGCGATGTCGCTGACGGATCCCGACTTCTCGATGACCTCGACGCTGGTCGGCGCCGATACCGGGCTTGAACCCCTGCGCTCCAGCCTGGCGGGCGAACGCTATAACGGGAACCTTGCCGCGGGTTTCGACATCGACATGACCGACCGGCTGTCGCTGTCGATCAAGGCCGAGGCCGGCCTGACCAAAAGCAGCCACCTTGTCGGCGGCTCGCTGCGGCTGGAGTACCGGTTCTGACCGGGACCTGACCGCGAAATGGAAAGGGCGATCCGCGCAAACGGGTCGCCCTTTTCAATTGGGGCACACGCTTCCACCGGGTGCGGACCGGCCCGTCCGTCCCGTGCGGTCCCGGCAGCTTCGGCCTGTCGCCCACGACCGCGTCATGTCCGCCGCATTCGATGCGGTCGCCATCCCCGACCCCGCGGAAGCACACCGGGACCACCGACCAGATCGGCGCGAACCCACCCGCCGGGACAGCCGCCCTTTCGACAAGACGCGATCCCGTCCGACGCGCTATATGTCGCCACAGCCGGCCCCGCCCGCACGGGGGGCGACGTTCCACGAACCCGCGAAGGACATGCCGATGAGCACCAAGCTTACCCCCTTTCACCTGGCCTTTCCGGTCGACGACCTGGACGATGCGCGCCGCTTCTACGGCGAATTCCTTGGCTGTGCCGAGGGGCGCAGCTCGGACCAGTGGATCGACTTCGACTTCTTCGGCCACCAGATCGTCGCGCACCTGGCCCCCGGTCAGGCCGGCGACAGGGCCAATACCAAGGTCGACGGCCACGGTGTGCCGGTCCCCCATTTCGGCCTGGTGATGGAGATGGAGACCTGGAAGACCCTGGCCGAGCGCCTGACCGCTGCCGGGGTCGAATTCCAGATCCCGCCCGGCATCCGCTTTGCCGGTCAGCCGGGCGAGCAGGCGACGATGTTCTTCCGCGATCCGTCCGGCAACGCGCTGGAGATCAAGGCCTTCGCGGACATGTCGAGCCTCTTTGCCACCTGACCGAGGGCCTGCTTCCGTCCCTGCCCGCGGCCACAGGCAGGGTCGCGGGCCGACTACCCGTCCGAACATCCTGGCGGGTCACGCCCCGCGCAGATCGTCCAGATAGATCCGCACCGCATCCTGCACGTGGCGGAACCGGTCCCCACCCAGATGCTTGCCGCCGTACCAGCGGGTCACCACGATCAGGTGGTCCCGCAGGCCTTCGCGTTCCAGCATCCGCAGGATGACCATGCCGGCGCCGGATTCGCCGTCGTCGTTCTTCAGCGGCGCGTCGCGGCCCAGAAGCGCCCAGCTGTTGTGGGTCGCCTTGGCGAATTTCTTCCGGCGGCACAGTTCCTTGACGAAGGCCTTGGCCTCCTCCTCGGTTTTACAGGGCCCGCCCGAAACCGCATAGCGCGACCCCCGGTCCTTGATGACGCTTTCCAGCACTCGCATGGTGCTGCCTTAATCCATTTCGCCCGGGGACGCATCCGTCGTCGCACAAGCGCGGTGATCCGGTTTCGAGCCAGCGCGCCCCCCTCGTCCAGTGCCGAGACGCAGGTTTGATTCGCCGCAATCGGCTATATGGGGCAATTCCTTTGATTTACCCAATGCTGCATCGCAACGCAGAATTTCGGCAAAAAACAGAATTCTTTCAACCTTCCCCACACGCCGCATTGCGGCATAATTCAATTTTTAAGTCTTTGACCACAAAAGTTGACTCACAGTTTTCGCTATGCGACAGAATCGTTCCATAAGGCAGGAATAAACTGCTGCACAAATTAATTACCGCGTTCGCAAAGAACGCGTCTCCGTGACGCTTGGGAGGGCATTGCGGAGGTTCGTCCAGAACCACCCGGCGGGACCAACATCGCCGGACAAAAAAGATTGGGCCGCAAAACGGCCCGCAGGGAGGAAATGATGGAAGCCAGCCGGGAGCCGCCATTTTTGGCGTGTGATTTCAAGGCGTTCGAGCCCTGTCTGGCGACAGGGCCGTCAGAGGGATGCTGATCACTGACGGTCCCACTCCGGTCATTTCGATACAGGACATCACTGTCCAGTTCGGCGGCATCGTCGCCCTGGACGCAGTCGAATTCGACATCCGCGAAGGCGAGATCCTGGGTCTGATCGGCCCGAACGGCGCGGGAAAGACCACGCTGTTCAATTGCCTCAGCCGGCTTTACACCCCGACCGACGGCGATATCGCCTTTTTGGGGAATTCCATCCTGGGCCTTCCCGCAAACAAGATCGCGGGCCTTGGAATTGGGCGAACCTTCCAGAATGTCGCCTGTTTTGCCAATCTTTCGGTGCGGGACAATGTCCGGATCGGCGCGCATTCCGACAGCCGGTCCGACCCCTTGTCGGATGCGCTGCGCCTGCCCTGGGTCCGGCGCGAGGAACAGAAGATCGACGCGGTGACGGCCGACCTTCTGGGTTGGCTGGACCTGGGCGACGTGGCCGAGCTGCCGGTGGGCGGCCTGCCCTTCGGGACCCAGAAACGCGTCGAACTGGCCCGCGCCCTGGCCAGCGATCCCAAGCTTCTGTTGCTGGACGAGCCCGCCTGCGGCCTGAACCACGACGAGGTGCAGGAACTGGAGACGATCATCCGCCGCATCCGCGACGAACGCGGCGTGACGGTCCTTCTGGTCGAACATCACATGTCGCTGGTGATGTCCGTGTCGGACCGGGTCGTCGTCCTGAACTTCGGCAGGAAGATCGCCGAGGGCACGCCGGAGGAGGTTCAGAAGAACCCCGACGTCGTCGCGGCCTATCTGGGGGACGGACATTGAGCGCGCTTCTGAAGGTCGAGAACCTGACAGCCTCGTACGGCGAGCTTCAGGTGCTGCGGGACATGAGTTTCGAGGTCGAACAGGGCGGCGTCACCACCCTGCTCGGGGCCAACGGCGCGGGCAAGACCACCACGCTGCGGGCGATCTGCGGCATGGTCCGCCGGTCGGGCAGGATCGTGCTGGACGGTCAGGACATCTCGCGCAGGGCGACCGAGGACATCGTGCGGCTGGGCGTGGCTCATGTCCCTGACGGGCGCGGCACATTCACCACGCTGACCACCGAGGAGAACCTGCACCTGGGTGCGATGGCCCGGCCGAACAACAAGGCCGAGATCGAGGCCGACATCCAGAAGTGTTTTGAGTTCTTCCCGCGCCTGAAGGAACGCCGGAACCAGCAGGCTGGCACGCTGTCGGGCGGGGAACAGCAGATGCTGGCCATCGCCCGCGCCCTGATGCTGCGGCCCAAGCTGATGCTGCTGGACGAACCGTCCTTCGGCCTGGCGCCCCTGATCACGCGGCAGATCTTCGATATCCTGGCCGACCTCACCAAGGAGACGGGGACGTCGATGCTGGTGGTGGAACAGAACGCCTCGCTGGCCTTGGAACTGGCCGACCACGCCTACCTGATCGAAACCGGCAGCATCGTGATGTCGGGATCGTCCGCCGCCGTGCGCGAAGACGAAAGCGTCCGCGCTTCGTACCTTGGATACTGAGAGGGACCATGGAACTGTTTCTTCAACAGGTCGTCTCGGGGATTTCCACCGGTGCGATCTATGCCTGCATGGCGCTGGCGGTGGTGATGATCTACCAGGCGATCCACCACCTGAATTTCGCCCAGGGCGAGATGGCGATGTTTTCGACCTACATCGCCTGGCAACTGATGGCCTGGGGCCTGCCCTGGGGGCTGGCGCTGCCGCTGGCGGTGATCCTGTCGTTCTTCGGCGGCTTCGCGATCGAACGGATCGTCTTCAAGCCGATCCAGAACGCGCCGGTCCTGTCCCATATCGTGATCTTCATTGCGCTGTTTTCGATCTTCAATTCGCTGGCAGGATTCATCTGGGACTTCACCATCAAGTCGGTGGCCAGCCCCTTCGGCGAAGGTCCCTTCATGGGGTCGACCCTTCTGGGCAAGCACCAGGCCGGCATGATCGCGGTCACGCTGGTGATGCTGGCCATGCTCTGGGCCTTCTTCCAGTTCACCCGCGTGGGCCTGGCCATGCGTGCGGCGGCAGCCAATCCCGAAAGTGCGCGGCTGGTGGGCATCCGGGTCGAAACGATGACCGCGCTTGGCTGGGGCATGGCGTCGGCCATCGGCGCGGTGGCGGGCATCCTGATCGCTCCGGTCGTGTTCCTGGAACCCAACATGATGCTGTCGATCCTGCTTTACGGATTTGCCGGCGCCGTCCTGGGCGGGCTGACCAACCCCCTGGGTGCTGTTGTCGGCGGCTTTCTGGTCGGCATCATCGAGAACCTGGCCGGAACCTATCTGGGCGATGTCGGGGCCGAACTGAAGCTGTCGATCGCCCTGGCGCTGATCATCGTCGTGCTGGTGATGAAACCCGAAGGGCTCTTTGGCCGCAAAATCGTGCAGAGGGTCTGACATGACGGATATCGCGCATACCGATCACCGGAATCCCGGTCTGACCGCCCCGGCCTACCGCCCGGCCGATGCGCCGCGACGAAGGCTGTTGTCGGGGGGCAATATCGTCACCCTTCTGGTGCTGGCGCTGCTGATCTCGATCCCGATCTATTCCAAGGGGTTCTTCGTCTTCCAGATGACGCAGATGCTGGTCTATGCAATCGCGGTTCTGGGGCTGAACCTTCTAACCGGCATCAACGGCCAGTTTTCCCTTGGACATTCCGCCTTCTATGCCATCGGCGCCTATACCTGCGCAATCCTGGTGGAACTGGGCGGCGTGAACTACATGCTGACGATCCCGATTGCGGGCATCGTGGCCTTCGGCTTCGGCTTCCTCTTCGCTTTCCCGGCGCTGCGGCTTGAAGGGCTTTACCTGGCGCTGGCCACTTTCGCGCTGGCGGTGGCCACGCCGCAGCTTTTGAAGCTGCATGCGATCGAACAGTGGACCGGCGGCGTGCAGGGCATCGTGATGTTCCAGGACACCTTCGACGTGCCCGTACCCTTCGGGCTGGACATGGATCCCGGTGTCTGGACCTTCTACCTCACGCTGTTCGTCTTCGCGGTGGTCTACGTACTGGCGATGGCGCTGGTCAAAAGCCGCACCGGCCGGGCGATGATGGCGATCCGCGACAACCCGATTGCGGCGCGGTCGATGGGGATCAGCCTGCCCTACTACAAGGCCACGGCCTTCGGCGTCAGCGCGCTGGTGACGGGGATCGCGGGCGCACTGAATGCCATCGTCATCAAGTTCGTGGCGCCCGACAGCTTCACCTTCTTCTTCGCCATCCTGATCCTGGTCGGCATGGTGATCGGCGGGGTGGGCTGGCTGCAGGGCTGCCTGATCGGCGGGCTGGCGATGTTGTACCTGCCTAATATCGCCGAGATCTTCGACAACGTCGTCCTGTGGTTTGCGGGTCTCTTCGGCTTCGCCGACCTCCTGCCGTCCGGCAATGCGTTGCAACAGCAGTTCATACGCCTGTCCGGGGTCATTTACGGCGTGATCCTCGTGCTTTTCATCTACGTGGCCCCTTCGGGTGCGGGCGGTTTGATCCGCGCCATCGTCAGCCGGGTGAAGCGGCTGACATCCTGAACAATAAGAACCAAAGGGAGGAAACTATGGAACTGATGCGTACCAAGCTGATGGCAGCCTGTGCGGTTCTCGCCATCTCGACCACGGCCGCGGCCGCCGGGACCACGGTCAAGATCGGCAGCACCAACGCCTATTCCGGCCCCGCCTCGGCCTATGGGCAGATCGGGCAGACCAGCGCGGCCTGTTTCAACTGGGCCAACGACAACAAGATCCTGGGCGAGGACACGATCGAGTTCATTCCGCTGGATGACGGTTACTCGCCGCCCAAGACGGTGGAACAGACCCGCAAGCTGGTGGAACGCGACGAGGTCGTGCTGACCTTCCAGCAACTGGGCACGCCGACCAATTCGGCGATCCACAAGTACATGAACGCCAAGAAGGTGCCGCACCTGTTCCTTGCAACCGGCGCGTCGAAATGGGGCGATCCCGAAAACTTCCCCTGGACCATGGGCTGGCAGCCCCCCTATCCGACCGAGGGCGAGATCTATGGCAAGTACCTGATCGCCAACAAGCCGGACGCCAAGGTCGCGATCCTTTACCAGAACGACGACTACGGCAAGGACTACCTGAACGGGTTCAAGAAGGGCCTGGGCGACAAGGCGGACGAGATGATCGTGGCCGAAACGCCCTATGAAGTGGCCGACCCGACTGTCGACAGCGCCATCATCTCGTTCAAGTCCTCGGGCGCCGACACGTTCTTCAACATTGCCACGCCAAAATTCGCCGCCCAGGCGATCCGCAAAGCGGACGAGATCGGCTGGAAGCCGCTGCACTTCCTGAACTCGGTCTCGAACTCCGTCGGCGCGGTCCTGAAGCCGGCCGGGCTGGAGGCCAGCCAGGACATCATCTCGTCCGGCTACCTGATGGACCCGACCGATCCGGAATGGCAGGACCATCCGGAGTTCAAGGACTGGCTTGCCTTCATGGACAAGTACTATCCCGATGGCGACAAGACCTCGAGCTTCACCGTGCTGGGATGGGCGTCGTGCCAGACGATGCTGGACGTGCTGAAGCGCGCCGAGGGCGATTACAGCCGCGACAACATCATGGAAAAGGCAGCGTCGATCCACGAACTGCGGGTGCCGCTGCTGCTGCCGGGCATCCTGATCGACACGTCGCCGACCGACTACTACCCGATCGAGGCCGAGCAGCTGATGCGCTTCACCGGCGAAGGCTGGGAACGCTTCGGCGACATCATCTCGGCCGAAAGCGAATAAGCCGGCATTGAGCCCGGCATGCGGCCGCCCCTGCCGGGCGGCCGTTTTGCGTTCCCCGCCGCCCTTTCAGCCCCGGACCTCTGCAATGTCCCTGGCTATCCGATGGCCTTGCAAGGCACGCCATTGCCCACAATAGTGCGGGCTCAAAGGACATTCCGGTCCTTCCTCAGACCAAGGACGCCGCCGTGCCCCAGCTTTTTCCGACCGCTTCCCTTTCGGCCATGATTCTGGCAACCGCGCTGGCCCTGCCCGGCCGCGCCCAGGCGCAGGAGCCGGACTCCCGCTCGGAGACCTATGGCCAGTGGACGGTGCAATGCGAAACGACCGAAACGGCCCAGCAATGCTGGATGGCCCAGCAGGTTCGCGACGACAACGGCAACCGGCTGGTGCAGCTTGAGGTGGGTATCCTCGGCGACCAGCCTCGGATGGTCCTGATCGCACCCTTCGGTCTGCTTCTCGCCGAAGGCGCGGGCCTTGTCATCGACGGTACACCACTGCAGACACTGTCCGTCCGGACCTGCCTGCCGGCCGGATGCCTGTTCAATGCCGAACCTGACGCGGCCTTCCTTGGTGCCTTCCGCGAGGGCGAGACGCTGACGATCCGCCTGGTCGCCGTCGAAGGCAGCACGCCCTTCAATGTCGAGCTTGGCCTGGCCGGCTTCGCCGGGGCCTATGACCGTCTGAGTGCCCTTGTCGCCGACTGATCGCGGCTGACTGTCCGGACGGCGCGCAACGTCATCTGCCCCGCCGGACAGGCGGGCGGCACGCCTTTTTGCATGACGGGACGAACCCTGCTCCACCCGCCGGTTCTCCCCCTTCCCACCACGGTGGAAAGGCGCGGCCGGTCAGACCTTGGGCGCCTTGATCCGCAGGAAGTAAATGAACAGCGCCGTCATCAGATAGAGCCCGATGCTGATCGGGTTGGTCACGAAGGCCAGCACATCGCCGTTCGAGGTGATCAGCGTCCGGCGCATGTAAAGTTCAAGATAGGGCCCCAGGATGATCCCCATCAGCATGGGCACCAGCGGATAGGCCATCAGCCGCAAGAGCCAGGCGAAGACGCCGATGGCCAGCGCCATCCACATCTGGAACACCGAATAGGTCGAGGCATAGGTGCCCACCATCGCGATCATGCCGATGAAGGCGTAAAGCACGCCCCGGTTCATCCGCGCCAGCCAGATGTAGTAGGGCCCGAAGACCAGCACCGACAGGAAGACGAAGACGGCGGCGACCATCAGGGCCGCGAACATGGGCGCGATCGTCGCCATTTCATTCGTCAGCAGGCCCGGACCGGGGACCAGCCCGTGGATCAGCAGCACGCCGAAGATGATAGCGGTGACGGAATCGCCCGGGATGCCCAATGTCAGCAGCGGCACCACCGCGCCCCCGCACATGGCGTTGTTGGCGGTTTCCGCCGCGGCCAGCCCTTCGTGGGATCCGTTGCCGTATTCCTCGGGCTTCTTCGAGACACGCTTGGCTTCCGCATAGGCCACGAAGGACGCCATCGAGGCGCCGCCGCCCGGCAGCATCCCGATCAGCACCCCGATGACCGAACTTTTGACATAGGTCCAGAAACCGATGTCCCGCACGTCCTTCCAGTCGGGCCAGAAATCGCGATGCCGCACGTTGAAGGCGGGCATGTCGGCGATGGGACGGGCCTTGGCCCCGCCCTGCAGGAACAGTTCGCAGATCGCGAAAAGCCCGATGACGGCAGGCAGAAGCTGCACGCCTTCGATCAGGTTGGCGCTGCCGAAATCGAACCGGCCCTGCGCGACCATGTTGTCGAAGCCCACGGTCGAGATCATCAGGCCCATAGACACGGTGACCAGGCTTTTCCAGATCGATCCCTTGGCCACGATGACCACCGTGACGACCGCCATGAAGACCAGCGCGAACTTGTCGGGCGTACGGAACATCAGGGCGAATTCGCTCATGGGGGCGGCCACGAACATCAGGACCGCGGCCCCCAGCACCCCCCCGATGGAGGAAGCCAGCGCATCGAGGCTGAGCGCCTTGGCCCCGTGCCCGCGCTTCATCAGCGCGTAGCCTTCCATCGTCGTGATCGCACCGGATGCCGCGCCGGGAATGTTCACCGTGATGCCGGTGACGGATCCGGCATAGATGCCCGACATGAAGATCGCCATGACCATGACCAGCGCGTTGGTCAGTTCCATCGCAAAGGTGAAGGGCAGAAGCAGCGCGATGGCCAGCGTCGCGGTCAGGCCCGGGATGGCGCCGAAGACCAGCCCCATCAGGAAGCCGCCGACGAGGTAGAGAAAGGTTTCCGGGTTGGCGAGAGCCGCGAACCCGCCCATCAGGTCGGCAAACATCAGTAATACCCCGACGGCAGGAACAGATCGAAGAGCGTGACGAAGAACAGCCAGCCGGTCCCGGTGATCCCGGCCGAGATCACGGCAGAGGTCAGGATCGCCTTCAGGGGGCCCAGCCGCTCCTGCTCGAACAGCCAGGCCACGCCGAAGGCATAGCCCAGCGTGGCATAGAGATAGCCCAGCGGCTCGAACGCCCAGGCGAAGCCGCCGGTCAGCACGATCAGCGCGATGGTGCGCAGGCCAAAATTGGCGTCCTCGTCCTCTTCATGATGGGCGGTCCCGCGCAGTTCCTGCACCAGTACGCCCAGGGCGCCGATGCCAAGGGTGGCGACCAGGACCAGGGGCATCAGCGACGGACCCGGTTCGCCCCTGGCGAAGGGCAGCGGCAGCAGCAGGGCCTGCTGAAGATAGGCCATGTCCAGCGCAAGGATCAGAAGCGCAAACAGCGCCTGGCGAGTCATCGACAATGGAAGCGCCTCTTGTCCGTCGTTCGTTCAATGGTGAACCCGGCCGTCGGGCACGGCCGGGTTGCAGGGTCCAAGCTTATCCGACAGGCCGGATTATTCCAGCACGCCTTCCGCCTTCAGACGGTCCAGAAGCGCCAGGGCGCGGGTCTGGGTGCGTGCGACATAGGCTTCGGTTTCCTCGCCATCCATCCAGTAGGCGTTCATGCCTGTTGCGGCGGCTTTTTCCTGGAACTCGGGGTTGTCGAAGGCGGCCTTCAGGCCGGCGACCAGAGTAGCCTTGACGTCGTCCGGTGTATCGGCCGGCACGGCCAGGACGCGCATGCCGCCCCAGATCACATCATAGCCCAGTTCGGTGAAGGTCGGCACGTCCGGCAGGCTGGGATCGCGTTCCGACCCCATCACGGCCAGGACCTTGACCTGCCCTGCTTCGGCAGCGGATGCGACGGTCGCGTAGCTCAGGCTGGCGGCGTCGTTCTCGCCCGAGATCAGCGCCTCGCGCTGTTCCGCCGACCCGTTCGGGAAAGGCACGTGGTTCAGCGTCACGCCCAGCTGGTCGGCCATGTCCAGCGCGTGCAGGTGCCAGATGCCGCCGATGCCGGAATCCGACACCGTGACCTCGCCCGGGTTTTCTTTTGCGGCCGCGATGAAGTCGTCCAGCGTTTCCCAGCCGGTGTCGGCATTCACCGCCAGCACGGTCGGGTACAGCGTCACGTTGGCGAGGTAGCTGAGCGAGTCGGTGTCGTAGCCCGGCACCAGGTTCTTGTAGGGAACCGTGATCATGCTGTCCCAGGTCAGCGAACCGATGGTGTAGCCATCGGGGCGCGACTTCATCAGGCGCAGCGTGCCCACGCCCGACTGTGCGCCGGTCACGTTCTGGGTACGGATGCCAACGCCCAGCGGTTCCTCGGCATATTGCAGGAAGGTCCGCATCACTGTGTCGGTGCCGCCGCCCGCGCTCCACGGCATGATGTGGGTAATGTCCTTGGTCGGGAAATCCTGGGCATTGGCGGCAATCGTGCCGGCGACAAGAACCGCGACACCAGTCAAGGCGGTGCGAAGACCCTTAGCGAAAGTCATGTCTAGACCTCTCTGTTGCGTGTTGCGGCGCCCGAAACCTGCGGGTCCGCCATGTCGTGACCTGCCTGCCGCGGCAGGATTCATCTTGTATACATAACAATATACAGGTGAGAGTGCATTGCAACGGTTTTTGCCGCAGCGCAATATGGCCGCCATTCGACGACCGGAGATCCCGATGAACCGACCCAACCAGCCCGGCCCGAACCAGGTCGTCCTGGACCATTCCGGACATTTCGTGGCCGACGCCGACGCCGCGCGCGCGGCGCTGGACCGGCTGGGGTTCACCGTAACGCCGCTGTCGGCACAGGTGCAGCCGGATACGGATACGGGCGAGATGAAGCTGACCGGCACCGGCAATATTTGCGTCATGCTGCCCGCCGGCTATCTGGAAGTGCTGGTTCACACTGCCGATACCCCGATCGGGCGCGAATTCAAGGCCGCCCTCGACCGGCGCGCGGGCCTGCACCTTGCGGCCTTCGGCCTGCACGATACCGCGGCGCGTCATGCCCAACTGGTGACGGCGGGCCTAGACATGCGCCCGCTGGTCCATTTCTCGCGCGATGTGGAAACCGACAGCGGGGTCGAGACGGCAGCCTTCACCGTCGCCCGACTGGCCGCCGGCATCATGCCCGAAGGCAGGGTGCAAAGCCTGACCCACCACAACGTGCCCGCCCTGTGGCAGCCGCGCTGGACCACGCATGCCAACGGGGCGCAGTCGCTGAACGCCATTGTGCTGTCCGCGCCCGATCCGGCGGAAAGTGCGGCGCGGTTTTCCCGATTCCTGGGCCGCCCTGTGCAGGACCATGGCCCGGGCCTGCACATCGTACTGGACCGCGGCACGCTGGAGTTCCTGCCGGAAGGCGTCGCGACCGACCTCGTGGGCCATGCCGTCGACCCCGGCCGGCCCTGCTTCGTGGGCCTGCGGATCGGGATTGCGGATCTTGCTGCCCTGCCCGCCGATCCTGCCGCGCGATGGGTGGAGGGGTCGCTGGTCCTGCCCTTCGATCCGGCGCTGGGATCCGGTGTCTGGCTGTTCCATGCGGCCTGAGCCGCTCACGCAGGCGCGAAGCGCCGGGGCCGCAGCCCCGCATGAAACCAGGTGACCATGGAATAGATGTCGTAGACCGGCAGCCCCGTCGCCGCCTGCACCGCAGCGCTGTAGGGCGACATGTTCGTGCATTCCAGCACGATGGCACCCACGTCGGGGTGCGCGGCCACCAGCGCCCTTGCCGCGGCGACAACGTCGGCGCAGGCCAGCGCCAGGTCCAGATCGTCCTTTTCCGCCTTGATGATGGTGCGGAAGAACTCCGTCCCGCCCTCGGTCCCGGTGACGGGCGTGTCCAGCGGCACGCCAATCCCGTCCAGATGCGCGGGCGTCAGCCCGGCGGCATTGATCGTCACGATCCCGGGCCGCTTGCCCGGCGGCAGCGTCGCCTGCACCCAGGGCACCTGCATCATCGACGACGTGGCCACCGGTACGCCCACCGCCGCCGCCAGTTCCCGCTGGTAGATCGACAGGAAGCCGCAATTGGTGGTGATCGCCTCGGCTCCCAGGTCGACCAGGTCGCGGGCCGCATCGATGAAATCGCCCAAGAGTCCCCGCGCGCCGTCGCAGACGACACGGTCCGGGCTGGCGCCGCGGACGATGCGGTAGATCACCGGAAAGGGCCATGTCCCTGCATGACCCATCTCGCCATGGATCCGGGCAAAACGCGCCTCCAGCATCAGGATCCCCAGCGGCGCGCCGTAAAGCGCCTTGCCACCGCGGGCGACGTTTTCGCCCGGGGCGCCAAAGGGGCGGACGGGATCGGTCATGTCAGAACCGTGTCGCGGCAAAGGGGGTCAGGTCGATCTCCGGCGCCTCGCCCGTGACCAGTTGCGCCACCAGCCGCCCGCTGCGGGCGGACCCGACAAGGCCCACGTGGCCATGGCCGAAGCAATGGACAACACCCTTGACGCCGCGGGCCTTGGCGATCACCGGCTTGCCATCGGGCGTACTGGGCCGGTGGCCCATCCAGACCTGTGCGTCGGTGACGTCCAGCCCGGGGAAGGCCCCGGCCAGATGGGTGCGCATGATCTCGGCCCGGCGCCAGTCGGGTTCGGCATCGACGCCCGCGATTTCAACCTGGCCCGCGCAGCGCACACCCGTGGCCAGCCGCGTGATCACCACCTTGCGATCGGCGATCATCACCGACGTCGTGGGCCCCGGCAGGTTCGACCCGCCCTCGACCGTCACGTGATAGCCGCGTTCGCTTTCCAGCGGCACCTTGTCGCCCGCAAGCCTGGCCAGATCCGCCGACCGCGCACCGCTGGCGATGACCGCGGCGGTGCATTCGATTTCGCCTTGGGTGGTCACGACGGCCGCCAGCTTGCCGCCTTCCGCCCGGAACCCGGTCGCGCGCGCCGCGATGTGGCGCGCGCCCAGCGTCACCGCATAGTCCAGCAGCGCCGCACAATAGGCACCGGGATCGCGGCACTGGCCAGCTTCCGGGGTGAAGACCGCGAAACCGTAATCCCGCGACAGGTCCGGCTGACGCCGGGCCAGCTCCTCCGCCTCGATCTCCTGGCACTCGATCCCAAGGTCGCGGCGGATCCGCCAGCCCATCGCGTCGGCCTCATAGGCGGCGCGGGTGCGATAGGCCTGCATCAGCCCGCTGTTCGCATCGATCAGGTCGGGCACACCGGCCCGCGCGGCCACGTCCGCGTGCAGGCGCGGAGCGTCGATCAGAAGGGTACGCAGCTCGGCCGCGGTCCGGCGCAGCTTCGCCTCGGTCGACCCGGCGGCAAGGTAACGCAGCAACCAGGGCAGGACCTTCGGCAGATAGGCCGGACGGACGGCCAGCGGGCCCAGCGGGTCGCGCAGCCATTTCGGCACCTGCTTCCAGACCCCGGGCGTCGCCGGCGGCGTCACCGAATGCGACGACAGCCACGCGGCATTGCCAAAGCTTGCGGCCTGCTGACCGCCGGCCGGACCGGGATCGACCACCACCACTTTCAGCCCGCGTTCGGCCAGTTGCACCGCCGATTGCACACCGATGATCCCCGCCCCGATGACGGTGACGTCTGCCTTCATTGGGCCTCTCCTGCCGTTACGTTCAGCACCGGGCGATGCATCCACTGTCCCCGTTCACCTGCACCATGTCGCCGTCCCTCAGATCGGTCCAGAACGCTGCTTCGGGGTCGACCACAATGGGCACCTCCGCCAGGATCGCGCCCTGGGTGACAGACGGGTCGGGCAGGTCCCGCAGGATCAGCGCGGCGGGATGGGTGCCATGGACCTTCAACTGATACAGGAACCGCCACGCGCCTGCCGATCCCCGGCTGGCGGGCAGCACCAGCACCCGGCCGGCGACGCAGGTGCCCAGCAGGTCGCTGGACCGGCCCACCACCTTGCCCGACCGGATGTCCAGATCGCCCAGGAAGGACAACGCCGTCTGCGAAACCAGCGCCTTCCCCTGTGCCCGCCCCTTCACCACGCCACGCGCCTGCCAGATGCCGTCAGCCATTGCGCCGCGCCCGCGGATGGAACCGGCCCGACACGGCGGTTTCCACCGCCAGTTCGCTGGTGGTGAACAGCGTCGGGCACTGGATCATGTCGCGCACGTAATGGGCCTGCTTGGCACTGTCGACGACAATAGTCCGCAGCTTGGGTGGCTGGACCCCCAGCGCAGGATCGGGCGAGCAACTGCACGCGAAATGACACGAGATCGGGCAGGTATCCGACACCACCTTGGCCCCCGCCTTCAGCATCGGCGCCAGCAGCCCCGCGTCCTGCGCCAACTGCTTTACCGCGCGGCTGGTGGTCACCCAAAGCTCCACCCCCGGCGCGACCTGACGGCCGTCCAAAAGCGCGGCGTAATGCTTCATCTCCTCGAAGGACGCATGGGGGCAGCCAAGGTGGACCAGATCGAACCCCGTCTCGACCCCGGTGCAGAAGGCATCGAAGACGCCCGCGATATCGGCCTCGGACACCTGGGCCCCGTCCAGACCCGGGACATCGAAGTCCTCTGCATATGGCGGCGTGACACCCGGCAAGATGAACATCGCCACCCCGCCCGAGGTCGCCATGCCCACGCCCATCGCGTCGAGCTCATCCAGCGAAGGCCGGGTGCGCAGCCCGCGGATCAGGGGAATACCGCTGCCGACGGCCGTCCCGATGACATAGCCCAGAGCGGTGAAGTCGGCCGTGCCAAGCGGGTCGGCCGTGACCGTCACCCGATGCGTGGGCTGGCGGTTGCGATCCAGATGCAGGCCGAAGCGCGGATAGCGGCCGGTCATCCCGGCATAGACGGCAAAGAACCCGTCCCGGTTCGACTTCGCGCCCAGGACGGAATTGGCGAACACCGTCACCCCGCTTTCGATCGAGGCGATGTGCATGTTCCAGGTCGGCCAGTGCCCCGCCCAATAGGGCGTGCAGGTGAAGGACGTGGCACTGCCCATCAGACGATGCGCGACCTCGGCCCGTTTCTGAAGCTGCCCCAGCGCATCCGGCGCGCCGGTCGACTGCCAGTTGCCCATGTCGGCATTGGCGATATTGGTCGACACCGGCACGGCCATCTTCGCCCCCTGCCCCGCCACAGCCTCGATCAGTTCGACGTCGCCCTTGTAAAGCGCCATGCCCGCATGGACATGGGCATAGCCGATATCGACCATGTCCGGGGCGTCATAGGCCTCGCCCAACTGCACCAGCGCGGCCATCGCGGCCCGCGCGGCGGCGCCTTCGGCACCGTCCAGCAGGGCAAGATCGCGGTCCGACAGGTGCATGGATCAGCTGCCGATCTTCAGTGTCGCCGTCTCGCGCCTGAGCGCCGCCAGGATCGACAGGGCCACCACCATGCTGGTGCGGTTGTTCTGGGGCGAGGGGTAGTTCTGCGAGGTCATTTCCAGCGACACGGAGCTGGCCTCGACCCGGATCGTGTGGCGCGCGCCCGGCAGGGTCCCGTCGGCCATGATCCGGACCTGCGTCCGGTCCAGCCCGATCCCCACCAGCCCCAGCGTCACGGCAACGTTGAAATGGCGAGGGAAATGGCCTGCCGCCTCGCGTGCCGACCCTTCGAAGACCGGCACGGGGCCTTTGGCGGCCGGGGCAAGATCGATCCCGTTGTCGTGGATATAGCTTTCGTGCGCGAAGGACGCCGGGTTGATATGCGAGGTCAGCGTGACCGACGCTATCTCGTCCTCGGCCGCGGCCCGGATGATATCCAGTCCCGGGAGCGTGCCGCCCGCGATCTGCAACGTCGCGCCAGTTTCCGCGGCGATGTCGATCAGGTCCAGGTTCACCGCCAGCGCGCCTACGCTGACCGCGAGGACATGGCCGCCGGCGCGCAAGGTGGGTTCGACCACGTCGCGAAATCCGTCATAGGTCGCGCATTCGACAAGGATGGCATCGTATAGCGGCGCATCGACCGCCGAAATGATCGGCACGTCCAGCCCGAATTTCGCGGCGTTCTGGGCCGCGCGCGCGGTGTCGCGGGCGGCGATGGCGACAATCTGCAACGTGTCCGCCTGACCCGAGGCCACCCGGGCCGCGATCTGCTGCCCCACGTTGCCGAAGCCGCCCAGTACGATCCGCGTCACGCCCGCCATACCCTGACCATCCCCATCATTGTCTTGACTACATAGTGTACTCTGCCATGTATACATAGAAAAATGCAAACAAGAAGCCCCGCGCTTCCTGAGGGACCTGCCATGAACGATCGCGCGCCCGTCACCCGCCGCCTTGCCGCCTTCATCGCGGGCTTCAAGCCGGCCACCCTGCCGGAACCGGTGATGGCCTATACCCGGTTGCTGGCAAAGGACGGCATCGGCGTCCTGTGCGCGGCGACGCATGGAAGCGTGACAGCCGCGCAGGGCATCGGCGATTTCGCGGAAGAGATCGCGGGCACAGGCCCCTGCACTTTGATCGGGCGGGGCCGCAAAGTCGACCCGGTCAGCGCCGCGCTGGCCAATGGCACGCTGGGCTATGCCGCCGATTTCGAACCGCACCACCCCGAGGCGATCCTGCACCCGATCGCGGTGATGATCCCCACCGCGCTGGCCCTGTCCGAGGCCCATAACCGCACCGGGGCCGAGGCCTTGGCCGCCGTGGCCCTGGGGTGCGAGATCACCTATCGCGTGTCGATGGCGATGAACCCCCGCGCGCTCTATGACCGCGGCTTTCATCCGTCCGCCATCGCCGGAAGTTTCGGCGCCGCCGCTGCCGCGTCCTTCCTGCTGGGCCTGGACGAGGAACAGACGGTGCGCGCGCTGGGGCTGGCGGGCTTGCAGACCTCGGGCCTTCTGGCCTGGCAGGACGACCCCAAGGAAGATGCGCGCCCCTTCCAGATGGGCCTGGCCGCACGCAATGGGGTGATGTCGGCAATGCTGGCGAAACGCGGCTTCGGCGCGCCCGACCGGATCTTCGACGGCGGCCACGTGGTGCTGGATGCCTATACCGGCGTCGCCAGCGCCACGCCGCTGACCGATGACCTGGGCCTTGCCTGGGACGGAGTTATGGAACTGGCGATCAAGCCCTATGCCTCCGTGTCCTTTCTTCACCCCGCGCTGGACGCGCTGGTGCGGCTGCTGGACGGCCATGCCCTGGCGCCGGACCAGATCGAAAAGATCGCCCTGCGTTTCGCCGATGCCGGCGCCCATTGCGTCGACGACAACCCGCTGAAGGGCCATTCGGCGCAGTACATCCTTCCCGTCCGGGCGGCGATGGGGAGGCTGTCGTTCCTCGACCTCTTCATCGACCGGCGCGAGACCGAGCCGGAGGTCGCCCGACTGGCCGCGTCGGCCGAGGTGATCCGCGACACGGGCGATTTCAACGATGCCTTCCCGGATTTCTACATGGGAGAGATCATCCTGACCCTGACCGATGGCCGGACCCTTTCGGCGACGTCGAAGGTGGCGCGGGGCTATCCGGAACAGCCCCTGTCCAAAGCCGAGCTGGCGCAGAAATTCGAGGAGGTGACAGCAACGGTCTGTTCGCCTGCACGCCGCGCCGCCCTGGCCCACGCCGCCGAAAGCCTGATCGACGCCCCCGATGTCCGCACGCTGACCGGATTGCTGGCCCAGGCCCCCGATGCCTGACGCCTGACCCGCCAGGAGCGTTGACGCTGAAGGGCCGCAATGAATACACTTTGGAATACATACAGAAAGCCCGAGGCTTAGGTTCATGAGCAAAGACAAGAAGCCCGCAGCAGCCGTCCCGCATGTATCCTCGTCCCACCGGGCCCATGCACAGCTGCGCGAACAGCTTCTGCGGTCCAAGTTCTTGCCCGGGCAGAAGATCAACGAGGTCGCGCTGGCCAGCGAGCTGGAGATCAGCCGCACCCCCCTGCGCGAGGCGCTGAACCGGCTGGTGGCCGAAGGCCTGCTGGTCGACCGGGGTCGCGGCTTTTCGGTGCCCGGACTGGAACCCGACCTGGTCTTCGACCTGTTCCAGGCCCGGGTGGAAATCGAATGCGCGACGGTCCGGCTGGCCTGCGAACGGGCCGAACCGGCGGAGCTGGAAGCGCTGTCGGCCTTCCTTGACGAAAGCATGGCGGAAAGCCCCGATGCCTCGGTCGACCGGCTGATCGAACTGGACATCCGCTTTCACGACACCATCGCGGAACTGTCGGGCAACAAGGTGCTGCGCCAGTTGCTGTCCAACCTGAACGACCGGATCCACCTGATCCGCTGGATCGCGATGGAAGGGCGGCGCAACGATACCCAAGGCCAGCACCGCGAGATCCTGGACCACATCCGGGCCGGCGATACCGCTGCTGCCACCGCCGTGATGCGCGAACACATCCTGCACCGCAAGGAAGACATACTGGCCGCGATCAAGGCCGCCTATGGGCATGTCTACACCCTCTCATCGGCCTAGGACCCGACGGTCCGGCGGTCGTATCACGGCAACCCTGAAGGATGTGATCTCATGACCCGGTACATCGTCATCGGCGCAGGCTCTGGCATAGGCGCGGCCCTGGCCCGCAAGCTGGCCGCGCCCGGCACCGACCTTCTGCTGCACACCGGCTCCAACGCCGACCGGCTGGCCCGCGTGGGCGCGGATTGCGAAGCTTCGGGCGCGACCGTCGCAACCTGCCTGGGCCTGACCGAGGACGCAGGCCTGGTCGAAAAGGTGGCGGCCTGGCTGGAAACGGTGCCGGACGGCGGCCTGACCGGCCTGGCCTTCGCGGCGGGCTATGCCAAACTCGGCACAGTCGAAAGCGTCGATCCCGAGGACCTCCGCACGGCACTGGATGCGATGCCGGTGGCGTTCCAGCGCCTGTGCACCGCCGTCGTGCCGAAACTGGCCGATGACCGCGGCCGGATCCTGTGCGTCAGCGCCTTCGGCGCACATCGGGCCAAGACCCATTCCTACGCCCCCACCGCCCCCGCGAAGGCCGCACTGGAAGCACAGGTCCGCGTCTTCGCCGCCAACCTTGCGCCGCGCGGCATCACCGTGAACGCCGTCATCCCCGGCTTCATCGCGAAAGAGGCCGGCACGCCGTCGTCCCTGACGGCAGACCAATGGGCCCAGGTTACCGCGACCATTCCCATGGCACGTCTTGGCCAGGCGGAAGAGGTCGCCGCCACCGCCGCCTTCCTGCTGTCGGACGCCGCCGGATATGTCACCGGGCAAAGCCTGCATGTGAATGGCGGCCTGACGCTCTGATCCGCGGCGGCACCGGGACAACCCCGCCGGGCCGGGCCGTCGTTCATTTCAAGCATTGCGGAATGTCGACCAATCTGTATACAAACTGAAATACAAATATGCCCGCTCGGGAATCCGAACAGTCGGACAAGGAGAAGCCCTCATGGAAAACACGCTCAACGGCGCCGAAGCCATGGTGCGGATGCTGGAGGCACAGGGTGTCGATCACATCTTCGGCCTGTGCGGTGACACGACCCTGCCGTTCTATGACGCGATGCACCTGCTGGATCACAAGATCAATCACGTGCTGACCCGGGACGAACGCAGCGCCGCCTACATGGCCGACGGCTATTCCCGCGTGACCGGCAGGCCCGGCGTCTGCGAAGGCCCGTCGGGTGGCGGAGCGACCTATATCCTGCCGGGGCTGATCGAGGCCTCCGAAAGCTCCTATGCGATCCTGGCGATCACCACCGACATCTCGGTTTCCACCTACGGCAAGTACCCTCTGACCGAGGTCGACCAGGAGGCGCTGATGCGTCCCCTGACCAAGTGGAACACGGTGATCAAGCAATCCGCCCATATCCCGCGCATGGTCCGCGCGGCCTTCCGCGCCATGACGACTGGGCGGTCGGGGTCAGCCCATCTGGGCCTGCCCTATGACATTCAGTACGACAGCGTCGATCCGTCCGACATCTGGGCGGATCCGAAGACTACCAGCTACCCGGCCTATGCGACCGGCCCCGACGCCGCGTCGGTCGAGACGGCAGTCGACGCGATCCTGTCGGCGAAGAATCCGCTGATCGTCTGCGGCGGCGGCATCGTCGTGTCGGGCGCCATGGCGGAATTGGACCGGATCGCTACCCGCCTCGATATCGCGGTCGCCACCTCGATTTCCGGACAGGGCTCGCTGGCCGATACCCACCCGAACGCGCTTGGCGTCGTGGGATCGAACGGCGGCACCGACCAGACCTGGGAAATGATGCAGGCCGCCGACTTGGTGGTCTTCATGGGCTGCCGTGCCGGGTCGACCACCACGGCGCGCTGGGAAGCGCCCAGCGTCGGTACCCGGATCGTCCATTTCGACGTCGACCCGATGGTGATCGGCGCGAACCTTCCGACCGAGGTCGGCGTCGTGGGCGACCTGCGCATGTCGCTGCAGATGGTCAACGCGGAACTCGACCGCCGCGAACAGGGCCTGTCGACCTTCGGCGGTGCCGCCGCCGTGGCCGACATCAAGCGCCGCAAGTTCGAGATCTTCGACCGCATCGCCGCCGAAGGGAATGTCCCGATCCGGCCCGAACGCGTGATTTCCGACCTGATGAAGGTGCTGCCGCCCGATGCGACCGTCGTATCGGACCCAGGCACCTCGTGCCCCTACTACTCGGCCTACTACCAGCAGAAGCTGGCCGGGCGGTACTTCATCACCAACCGGGCACACGGCGCGCTTGGATATTCGCTGGCGGCCTCGCTGGGAGCATGGCACGGCCGGCCCAGCAGCAAGACGGTGGCCCTGATGGGCGACGGATCCTTTGGCTTTACGGTGGGCGAACTGGAAACCGTCTGCCGTGCAAGGGCGCCGATCACCTTCATCGTGTTCTCGAATTCGAACTTCGGCTGGATCAAGGCCAGCCAGATGGCCGACAAGGGCTCGCGCTATTACAACGTCGATTTCAGCCGCGTGGACCAGGCCGCCGTCGCCGCAGCCTATGGCGTGAAATCCTGGCGGGTCGAGGATCCGGCCGACCTGGAACGCGTCCTGCGCGAGGCGGTGAACCATGACGGTCCGACCCTGGTCGACGTGATCACCCAGCCCCTGGAAGAGGCCAACGCCCCCGTCCGCCGCTGGATGGGCTGAGACCCCCGCCCAGAACTCCGGTCGGAGCCGTGGGGCCCCCCGCGATTGCCGTTCGCGCCGGCATTCTCCCCAATCGCGACGCGAGTGTGGTGTGTGGTCCCCACGCACCACACCTGCTCGCACTGGCCACGCCCCGCGCCAAACGCCCGCAGGGTGCGCGCTCTGTACCCGCCACCCGCCGCTTACACCGGCATCGACGTCAGGCACCGCACCAGTTCCAGCGAATTCCGCACCCCGAACCGCGCCATCAGCCGGTTCTTGTGGACATGGACGGTACGCGGAGAGATCTCCAGCCGCTGCGCGATCTCTTTCGCGGTCAGACCCTCGACCAGCAGCATGCCCACCTGACGCTCCCGCCGGGTCAACGCGGCCAGGGGGCGTTCGGCGGACAGGTCGGTGAACGTCCAGACCGCCCGCGCCAGCGGCCGCGCGGGATCCAGCGACTGACCGCGCACCCGGCACCAGAACAGTTCGTCCCCCTTGCGGCGCATGATCCGTTCGTCGGCATAAACCCCGTGCGCCCCCAGCTCCTTCGACCAATGCGCGCCGGTGTGGTCGTATTCGTCCGGCGATGGATAAAGCGTCCGCATCGACTGCCCTTCCAGCTCTGCCACAACGTACCGGAAGATCGTCGCGAAGCGCGCGTTGCACCGCAGGATCCTGCGGTCCTCGGTGTACAAAAGCCCCACCGGCGCATGGTCGAAAATGGCGCGATCGATATCGGTCCGGGTCATGCTGCGCCCATTTTCGGTTGAACCAGGCATTAGGTAACTTTGCGGACTACGACGCCCGCCCCGGCCCGCCTATGCTCTGGCGGAAAATAGGAGGACTTCATGGAACCATGTATCACCGGCTGGGGCCATACCAAATTCGGTGCCCTGAAGGACCAGGGCCTGGAAGATCTGATCATCGCCGCCGCGCGCGAGGCGCTGGACCACGCGGGCGTCGCAGCGAGGGATGTCGACGGCATCTGGCTTGGCCATTTCAACTCGGGCATGGTGCCCGACGGCTTTGCCTCCTCGCTGGTGCTGGGGCTGGACGACGACCTGCGCTTCACCCCTGCCACCCGATGCGAGAACGCCTGCGCCTCCGGCTCTGCCGCGATCTATTCCGCGCTGGAGGCGGTGCGCTCCGGCTCGGCGAAGATCGCCCTGGTGGTCGGCGTCGAGAAGATGACCGACCTCGACACCGCGGGCGTCACCAAGGCCCTGTCGGGCGCCTCCTACCAGAGAGAGGAATCCGGCGTCTCCTTCCCGCAGATCTTTGCGCGGATCGCCGGCCAGTACTTCCAGCGCTTCGGCGACCAGTCGGAAACGCTGGCCCGGATTGCGGTGAAGAACCACGGCAACGCGCTGTCGAACCCGCTGGCCCACATGCAGAAGGCCGTGACCTTCGACTTCTGCAATGCGGTGTCGGACAGGAACCCGATGATCGCGGCCCCCCTGCGAATGACCGACTGTTCGCTGATCACCGACGGGGCCGCGGCGCTGGTGATCGTGGCGCCGGAACTGGCGCAGGACTTCCCCCAGGCCGTGACCTTCCGGTCGGCAGTACAGGTGAACGACTTCCTGCCGATGTCGCGGCGCGACATGACCGAACTGACCGGCCCCAGGGTTGCCTTCGAACGCGCTTACGAGGCTGCGGGCGTGACCGTCGCCGATATCGGCTTTGCCGAGGTCCACGACTGTTTCACCATTGCCGAGTTGATGATCTACGAGGCCATGGGCCTGAAGCCCAAGGGCAAGGGCGCCGAGGCGGTGGCCGAGGGCACGGTGATGAAGGGCGGCGCACTGCCGGTCAACCTATCGGGCGGGCTGAAGGCCAAGGGACACCCCGTGGGCGCCACGGGCGTGTCGATGCATGTCATGGCGGCACGGCAGCTGACCGGCACCGCCGGAGACATGCAGGCCGACCGGACCGACCTGGGCCTTGTCTTCAACATGGGGGGATCCGGCGTGGCCAATTATTGTTCGATCCTCGAAACCGTCGGGACGTGACCCTGCGGAACGGCTGGCGCAGACGGCACGGGCACGGCCCGTGGCGTCCGTGCCGCATCCCCGCACGCAGGTCGTGACTCGGGACGGCGCGGCGGTCGGGACCCGCGCCCTGGAAGAAACCCGCACCGCCCCCATCCCCTGCTTCAGGACACCGGAGAGCCAAATCTTCGCAACGGGGCTGCCGAAGGACGATTGCGGCAAGGCTCTGAAACGGGCGCTTCGGGAAAGCTGTAGCGCCTTGAGCATGGGATGACCGGGTGCGGTGCGTGGCGACCACGCACCCTGCGGCAGCCTGGCCCGCGCGCCCCGCGTTCGCCGGTCCGTGCGTGTTCCGGCCAGCCCAGCCTCCGGCGGGAGTATTTGTGAAGAGAAGAAGCGGGGGACGCACGGCCCGGTTCGGTCCGCGTCGTCCCGTGTTTTCGGGGGAGCGACAAAGGCCATGGCCGTCTGTCGCCGCGCCGCCTCCGGGGTGCCCGCGTCCGGAAATCCGGCGCGACGGCGCGTCCCTGGAAAGGGCGTTTCCTGACCTGCATCCGTCCCGACCGCCCCCGGACATCGGGCATCGGCGCCAAGGGCCGCGGACCCCGGATCCGAGGTTGCACATAGGCCCCAAGTCTGGTCGTGATGCGCGAAAGGTTAGGAGGAGGAAGACCACCACATGACCGGAAAGATCGATCCGAACTGGATCCAGGGCGTGGGCGGGTCCACGCGATGGGAAACCCATTACGACGGCCGCACGATGCTGTGCTATACAGAGCGCCCGGCCTCGTTGACGGAAATGCTGGCCGACTGCGTCCGCCGCTTCCCCGACCGCCCCGCCATCGTCGAGGACGGCACGCTGACCTATCGCGACCTGGACCGCATCGTGACCGGGCTGGCCACTGGCCTTTCGCGGCTGGGCGTCGGCAAGGGATCGGCTGTCGCCGTTCTGATGACCAACCGGTGGCAGGTGCTGGCCACAGTCTTCGCCTGTGCCCGCCTTGGCGCCGTATCGCTGCCGCTGAGCGCGCGGCTGGCGCAGACGGAGGTGGAGTTCATGCTGTCCGACAGCGCCACCAGCGTGATCCTGTTCGAATCCCGTCTGGCTAACATCCTGCCGGACTGGGGCGCGGTCCCGTCCTTGAAGCACCGCGTTTGCGTCGACGGCACGCCGGACGGTGCCCTGCCCTTCGACGACATCGTCGTCGAAGGCGATCCGGTCCCATCGGTGCAGGTCGAGGAGGAGGACACCACCATCCTCCTTTACACCTCCGGCACCACCGGCAAGCCCAAGGGTGCCACGCTGACCCATCTGGGCATCGTGCATTCCGCCCTGACCTTCCCGCGCTGTTTCGGGCTGGACGAAAACGACCGCGCGATGGTTGCCGTGCCCCTGTCCCATGTGACCGGTCTGGTGGGCGTGGCCCTGTCGATCCTGGCGGTGGGCGGCTGCGCCGTGCTGATGCGGGAATCCTTCCAGCGCCATGCGTTCCTGGAACTGGCCAGCCGGGAACGGATCACCTTCTCGATCCTCGTCCCCACGATCTACAGCCTGATCGCGATGATGCCCGAACTGGACGACTGCGACCTGTCCAGCTGGCGGATCGGCGGTTTCGGCGGCGCACCGATGCCCGTGGCGACCATCGAACGGATCGCCGAGAAGCTGCCGAACCTCCTCCTGCTCAACGCCTATGGAGCGACCGAAACGACCTCGCCGACCACAGCGATGCCGCTGTCGGAATGGCGGGGCCACATGGACAGCGTCGGCAAGGTCGTGCCCTGCGGCCATGTCCGGGTGGTGGACGAGGACGGGCAAGAGGTTCCCCCGGGCGAGCCGGGAGAGCTGATGATCTCCGGTCCGATGGTGGTTCCGGGCTACCTGAACCGCCCCGACGCCAACGCGGCGGAATTCGTCGACGGCTACTGGCGGTCCGGCGATATCGGATCGATGAACGCCGACGGCTTCGTCCGCGTCTTCGACCGCCGGAAGGAGATGATCAACCGGGGCGGCTTCAAGGTCTTCAGCGCCGAGGTGGAAAACAAACTGAACCTGCACGACAGCGTGCTGGAATGCGCCGTGGTGGGTGTGCCCGACCCGGTCCTGGGTGAACGGGTCCACGCCTATGTCGTCGCCCGCGACGGCTATGCCATCGACGAGGAGGTGCTGCGCGCCTACTGCACGGCGCAGATGTCCGACTACAAGCGGCCCGAAACCTACACGATCATGGCTGACCCCCTGCCCCGCAACAACAACGGCAAGGTGCAGAAGCGCCAGCTGCGCGAAGCGCTGGTGAACTGACCACCCGCTCCGGGACGGGCAGCCCAAGCCCCCCGTCCCGGGTCCCCCACAACAGCCCCCTTCTACATCGCAGTTCCAGAAGGCAAGGAGGACACTCCCTCTTTAATGAATGGCGCTTGGATATCTAAACGGAACTGAATTTTAACTTTTGTTCCGTTACATGATGCCCTGATCATTATGCTGTCCCAATTGCCGACCAGACCGCCGGACAGGTCCCGGAAAGGCCCGGGGAATGCGCGGCCGGACACCGTTTCGGACCAACCGCACCGCAAGCCGGTACGGCGCCCACCTCTCCGGACAAGCCAGCCTCGGCGCGGCATGAACCTGCCCCTCACCGCATCCTTAGGGTGTTACTTCGCACGCACCGCTCACCCTCCTCCGACCCCGAGCACGCTCTCTGCACCGCCCCTGCCCCGGTGCGCCGGACGTAAAAAAGGGTCGTCCCCGCGGGGACGACCCTTCCTGTTCAAGCCCGACGGCCTTTCGGAGCCCGGCGTCACCAGACCCGGGGGTCAGGTATAGGCATCGGTCTCTTCGATCTTGATCTCGCGCAGCGAGGCCTCCCAGGCCATGTCGTACCAGCGCGGCGGCGTCGGTGCGGCCATGTCGAAGATGCCAGCGGTATAGGTGCAGACCTCTTCCGGCGGCAGGACCAGTTCGCAGCCGCCCGACAGCGCCGCGACCTGCGCCTGGCAGGCGCGTTCCAGCATGTAGATATGGTCCCAGGCCTCGGCCACGGTGCGCCCCCCGACCAGCAGACCGTGATTGCGCAGGATCATCGCCCGCTTGTCGCCCAGGTCGGCCACCAGGCGATCGCGCTCGTCCACGTCGACGGCGATGCCTTCATAGTCGTGATAAGTCATGTGACCATAGAACTTCAGCGCATGCTGCGAAATCGGCAGCAGCCCCTGCTTCTGGGACGCCACTGCGATACCCGCCGCCGTGTGGGTGTGAACCACGCAGATCAGATCCTCGCGCGCGGCATGGATGGCCGAATGGATGACGAAGCCGGCCTCGTTCACCTCGCGGCTGTCGCCATCGACCGGCTTGCCATCAAGGTCGATCTTGACCAGGTCGCTGGCCCGCATTTCCGAAAACATGCGGCCGTAATTGTTGATCAGGAAGTGATGCTCGGGCCCCGGAACCCGCACCGAGATGTGGGTATAGATCAGGTCGGTCATGCGGTAATGCGCCACAAGCCGGTAAAGCGCGGCAAGCTGGCAGCGCAGGTCCCACTCTGCCTCGCTGACGGCATCCTTCATGCTGAAATGCTGGTTCATCTGTCGTACCTCCTGGGAAGCTGGATCTCGCCGCGGCGCGACCGCGGTCCTGGGCGGCGCAAGCGCCGTATTGACGGCAGTCTACATCCGAACCGCGATTCCACAATGGATAGTTTAAGCCTAAAATGAACAGGGCATTTTGGCTTTTCCTGTCCGCTAGCCGCGGAATCAACCAGCGTCGACCGGCCTTGGCCGCCCGTCCTCGTCCAACGCCACGAAGGTAAACAGCGCTTCGGTCACCTTGTGGCTTTCGGATCCATACCGGCTGCGGCGCCAGGCCTCGACATGGATCTCCATCGAGGTGCGGCCGACCCGGGTGATCTCGGTATAGACCGAAACCTCGTCCCCCACCTTGACGGGGCGCAGGAAGGTCATCCGGTCGACCCCCACGGTAGAACAGCGCCCGGTCGCGCGCAGCGCCGCGGCAGTGCCCGCGGCCTTGTCCATTTCGGACATCAGCCAGCCGCCGAAGATATCGCCGGCAGCATTCGTGTCGGCCGGCATCGCCACGACCCGGATTGTGGGCGCATGGGTGGGCGGCTGGGTGTCGTCCTGCATGATGGCTCCTTTTGTCTGCGCCGATCCTGCGCCGTCCCGAAGGCCCGGGCAACCCCGGCCATGGTCCCTGTCCCTGCGGGGACAGTACGGCCGTGGGGGACCGCCCGGAAAATATTCGATCCTTTTCCACGGAACGGGAACCTTCCTGCGGGCACCGCGTTAACACTGCAGAACGCAAAACAAGACAGGGAAACACGTCATGCTGGAAGTTTCCGGACTGGGTGGGCTTATTCTTCTGGCCCTGGATATCTGGGCCATCGTCTCGATCATCGGGTCGGGTGCCTCGACCGGGCGAAAGGTCCTGTGGTGCCTGCTGGTGCTGATCCTTCCGCTGATCGGTTTCATCATCTGGCTGATCGCGGGTCCGCGCAGCGGCCGCGCCACGGTCTGAACCAAATCTCGCAGAACTCCTGCCTGCCGGTCGCGTCCCCCAGCGCGACCGGATCCCTGCGCTCCCGCGACGTCCGCGCGGGAGCGCACCAGCCCCGCCGGTCCCACCCCCGGCGGGGCTTTTTCGTGCCCGGATCAATCAGCCGTCAGAACGGGGACGCCTCAATCCGGAAGCCACCCTTCGACTCCCGCATAAACAAAAAAGGCCCTCCCGTTTCCGGGAGGGCCTTCAAAGCCTAAGCGCGTCGATGTCAGGCGTCTTCAAGCCACTTGTCGAGCTCCTTGCGGACCTCTTCCTTGGACTTGCCGTATTTCTGCTGGATCAGGCCTTCCAGCTGTTCACGGTCGCCCTTGACCTGCTGAAGTTCGTCATCGGTCAGCTTGCCATAGGCCGAACGCACCTTGCCCTGCCATTCGGTCCAGTTGCCTTCGATAATATCCCAGTTCATGAGGATCCTCCTTTGGATGCTTCCTTGCAAAGACAACGCCGAAGAGGCCCAAGCGTTCCACGATGAATCCAGAAACCTGTCCCCGCGGGGACAGGTCCACGCAGACCGCCTAGCGGTCCAGCGCCTCGAAAAAGGCCGCGATCGCCGCTTCCAGCCGATGCCGCTCCACGACCGAGAAGTCGCGTTCCATCGCCAGTTCGACACGGCCGTTCCGCGCAGCACAGCGAACCGTCCCCGCGGGGACAGTGCAACGCAGCGTGGTCTTGGCCTTGGCGTCTTCGGTCCGCGCAGGCCGTTCGGCCCGGGCAGCGCGGTCGGACGCCGACAGCCAGTTCCGCAGGGCAGAGAGTTCTGCCCCGGGTTCCGACACGACGACAGCCTCCAGGCTTTCGCGCAGGTCCGCGGCCAGTTCCGGCCTTTCCGCCAGGCGCTTCTGCAGGTCGAGCCCCAGCGCCCGGGGGATCGCCTCGGGGAAATCCAGCGCGTCGCCGACCGTGTCCAGCAGGTCCGCGAAATGGCGGATATAGGCACGCTTCTGACGCCCCGCCGACGCATAGAGAACCGCCACGGACTCTTCGACCGTCCCGGCCTCCGTCATCGGGTCGCTTGCATAGGCGCGGGCCAGTTCCGCCATCTCGGCAAAGGAGATGTCGCGGCGCACAAGGTTCTCGTCCACCATCCGGCGATAGAGTGCTTCCAGCGCCTCGCCACTGGCGATCAGGCCCGCCGGGATCGCGGCATAGCGCTCGTCGCCGGTTTCCGCGAACAGTTCCTGATAGGCCGACAGCCGCCGGAACCCCTGGACCAGTTCATAGGCGCCCTCGCCCACATGCTCCACCCGGATCGGGTTCGACAGACCGATGGCCCGGATCGACTCCTTCAACTCGTCCAGTTCCGGATCGCGCGCCTGACTGCGGTCCCGGGCCAGCTTTTCCGTACGGATGGCCCCCAGCGGCACCAGGTCGACGATAAGCCCGGCCTTCTTCAGCCGGACATGTTCATGCGCCAGCCTGTCGTTTTCCGCCCGGATCGCCGCTTCTGCCGCCTGGCGGGACCGCAGCGCCTCGGCGTTCTCGGAGATCGCGGTGGCCATGGGGCCGCGGCGCCCGGCCGGTTCCGGGGCCACCGGAGCTTCCTCGACGGGCGGCGTTTCGGCGGCCGGTTCCTCGCCGGGGAAGTTGATGTCGAAGATACGTCGCTTGCTCATCATACGTCCTCCATCCGCTTCCATGCTTCCAGCGCGTAGCCCTTGAACTCGGCATAGGCCGTATCGAAGGACGCCCGTGCCCTGCGCCATGTCTCGCGTGTCATCTCGCGATAGTCGATCTCGTAGACCGAGCTGAGAAAGCGGCCGGACTGTTCGACCGCCCGCGTCATCTCGATCGGGTTCCGGGTCAGCTTGTCCCCGAACACCTTTTCGAAGGCCGCGCGCATCGCCCGGTGCAGATCGTTACCGGCCTCGTAGCGGGTCAGCAGGAACCGCACGTCCTGGAACGCCTTGGGCAGTGCGAATGTCCCCGCGGGGACGGAGCCTTCGAAGGCCGACAGATCCTCCAACGCCTCGGCAAGCTGACCGATGAAGGAGGTAGTGGAGTCGTATTCCCAGTAGGCCGGGCCGGAGGGAATATAAAGAAGGTCGGCTGCGAAGACCGCGTTCATCGACTGGTAGCCGATGGCCGGTGGGCAGTCGAAGATCATCAGGTCGTAATCCTCGGCCGGCAGCTGGTCGAGGTAACGGGACACGGCGGCGAAGAAGGACCATTCCGGGTTCAGGTGCCGGTATTGGGCGGACGCGAATTCGACGAAGGCCGCGTTGGCGCAGGACGGGATCAGGTCGATCGTGGGCCAGGACGTCGGCTTGATAAAGTCGCCGGGACGCAGATCCTGCAGGCCCATGCCGGTGATCTGGTCGGGCAGGCGGCGGCGGGGCAGGGCGGTACCGCTTTCCGCACCTGACACGGCCGAATTCATCCGCTCTGTCTCGCGTACCAGATCGCGGGCCATGATGCCCCAGACGGTATAGTCTTCGGACACGTCCGACAGCCCCATCGAATGGCTGAGCGTCGCCTGCGGATCGAAGTCGACGCACAGCACGCGGTAGCCATCCAGCGCGGCGGCATGGGCAAAGTGCAGCGCAACGGTCGATTTGCCGGCGCCGCCCTTGAAGTTCGCGATGGCTGCCCGCAGCGCGCGCTTGCCCGCCGGACGTTCCGGCATCAGCGACCTGCGGTTCACCTTCAGCCGCCGCCGCAGTTCGTTGATTTCCTCCAGCGAGTACCAGCGCTGGCGGCCGTCCTCTTCCACCATGCCCTGGGGCAGGGTCGGGTCGGCGGCCAGCCGGCCGCGCATGGTCGACTGGTTGACGCGAAAGATCAGCTCGGCCACCTCCCAGCTGGAAAAGCGGCGCAGGGTCTTTTCCAGTTCCGGCGAATAGGTCTGCTGTCGGATCCAGCCCTGCAGCTTCAGCGACTGCGCCTGAAGCTTTGCCAGGTCTTCGTGAGTGTACATCCTGCCTCCTGTCCCCTTCGGGACGCTCATTCTGCTCGCGTCCGTATTTACGCTGAATTTGCAAAACGCACAAAACGAATTATTCTGATTTCACCGGAAAAGCGTCCGGAACGGCTTTAGCCACTAGGGGCGCGGAAAATCATGGCTTTCCGGCCCCGGATGATTCGCTGGACGGACCGGATCGGGCCCTGGAACCGCCCCCCGCGCTCCACATCATGGCGGAATATTGGGGGACACTTTGCCCGCGTCCGCCAGATATTGGGGGACAAAAGGCCAAATCCAGGTGACATCCTTGATGTCCCCCAATACCAATGAACCTGATTTTTCGTCTTTGGATTGGATCGAGATCAGGCCCTCGACCACAGGTCTCTTGACAGAATCGAAAAATCGGACGCAAATCACCCCAAGTTCGGAAAGAGCGTTGAGATCAGGCCGGAACAACGGGCCGACCCGTTCCAGAGGCGGAAACCGCCGGGGAACACCCAGAGGCACGAGCGGGCATCGTCCCGACACAAGACAGCGACGGTTCCGTATATCACGGGATCTTGGCAGCGAGGGCGCGATGCGCGCAGTGAAACCCACGGGCAGCCGGGCCGCTGCCCTGAAATACGATCTGCTGACGGCCGTCGGCGCCTATGGGCTGGCGGGGGGCAAGATGGGCCACGTGCGGGCGCTGCGATTCCTGACTTTGCTGACCGCCCGCTACAACTGGGCCCGCGACGAACTGGCCATTGGCCAGCGAGAGATCGCGCGGCTGTGGAATGTCGACGAACGCACCGTGAAACGGGAAATGGCGGCCTTCCGCACCCTGGGCTGGCTGGTTCTGCGTCGGCAGGGTGCGCGAGGACGGGTCAGCGAATACGGGTTGGACCTTGACCGGATCCTGAAGGATACGCAGGCACACTGGCCTTCGGTCGGGCCGGATTTCGATCTGCGGATGGCCGAAACCCATGATGCCCCCACGGACAAGGTGGTGCCGCTGCAACCCCGCGGGCCGACGCAGGCGATCCCGATCCGGGACGACGGGACGGAATGGTCCCTGGCGCAGGCGGTATTGCAGGGGGCGGATGCGGCGTTGTTTTCGGCCTGGTTCCAGGCACTGGCCCGCACCGGGCGGGAAGGGGGGCGTCTGGTCCTGTCCGCGCCCAGCCGGTTTCATGCCAGCTATGTCATGACCCATTATCAGGCCCTGCTGGAAAGCGCCTGTCGGGACATCGACCCCACGGTGGCCGAGGTTGCCGTCCGCGCCTGATGGCCGAAACGGTTCTTCCCCTACGTTAATGATCGTCCCCGGAGCGGCAAGGGAACCGGCCCGGTTCCGAGGCGTTTTGACTTCGGGTGGGGAAACCTGCCTGGCGGAGCGCAGGGCCGTCTAGCACCTGTCCCAGGTCCTGCGCTTCGTCCTCCCCGGTCTATTGCCACCAACTGTCTGGTTCAGGCCGAGGTTGAAAAAGCTGGGAACAAAACCGCCGCAGCACCGTTCACTTTCCGAAGCCCCGGGGGACAGCAGCCGGGACAGATTAAGAACTGAAACTGAAGCAAAATCAAAGAAAAGGAGACTGCCATGTTGGGTTGGGCCCTTACCTTCCTGATCGTTGCCCTTGTTGCCGCCGTGTTCGGCTTTGGGGGCGTTGCAAGCGCCTCGGCCGGGATTGCACAGATCCTGTTCGTGCTCTTCCTGATCCTGTTCGTTGTCACTCTTGTAATGCGTGCCGTGCGCGGCCGCGGCATCTGACACCGAACCTGACGACATTGCCCGGGGGTGCCGGTCGCGCGGCATCCCCGACCCTTGCGTGGGCCCCTCCGGGCCCCGCCGATGAACCGAAAGGAGTCCGTTATGACCGATGCTCTCAAAGTTGTGCCGTCCACCGTCGAGGTTGCCTCCGGTGTGAAGAAGGCAGCCCCGATTGCCGCAGCGCTGAGCGACGTCCTCTCCGACACCTATGCGCTGACGCTGAAGACGCATATCTGCCACTGGAACGTTGAAGGTCCGCTGTTCTACGCGGTCCATAACCTGACGGAAGAGCAGTACGAGGACATGTTCGCCGCCGCCGACGTGCTGGCCGAACGGATCCGCGCACTGGGTCACCTGACGCCGATGAAGATCGCGGGCGTGCTGGGCGAAAACGTCGTCCAGGAACTGGGCGACAGCCCCAGCGCCGGCGACATGTGCGAGGCGCTGGCCCACGATCACGTGCGCGTGGCCCACCGCCTGCACGCGCTGATCGAGATTGCCGAAGGGCAGCGGGACGCGGTGACGGCCGATCTGGCCACCGCGCGCGCGGCCTTCCACGAAAAAGCGGCCTGGATGCTGCGTTCGCTCGCCGCCTCGTAGGGCGCACGAAGATCCACGCTTGACCCTCGTCCGGGCGTGGCCCGGGCGGGGGTTTTTGTTTGCGCACCGGGCGGGGCAGGGGGCGCAGTGCCCGGGCCCATGCGTGGACCGGCCCATACTTGGGGTAGCCGCCGGCCTGACCATCATCACGTAGCGATCGACACCGGGAAAGTATGCGCTGCCGGTCGCGGAAACCGGTCGACGCATTCCGGGCTTTGGCCGTGGTCGGCGGTAACTGTCTGACCTCTCGGTGTGGGGACCTTGACCTTGCGCGGGCAGGGGCCTTGCCGGGGAAGGTGCGTGGTTCCCACGCACCCTACAGAGGGCAGCTACGGGACCGGGCGAGAACCCGATCAGGGGCCGCGCGGGCCAGGCCCAAAGAACATGTCGCAGGGTGCGTGGGACCCACGCACCGCTGGCTTGAACCCCGATCATTCGGGACCGCCGGATCAACGCAAAAGGCCCGCGTCCCTTGGGGGAACGCGGGCCTGTGCACATAGATCGGCCAGGGCCGGGGAGATCAGCCTTTCAGCGTCTCGGTCGAGGCGAAGAACATGGCCTGGCTGACAGCAGAGATCACCTGGTCCGGTTCATAGGGCTTGGCGATCAGGAAGGCCGGTTCCGGACGTTCGCCCGTCAGCAGCCGTTCCGGGAAGGCGGTGATGAAGATCACCGGCACATCCGGCATTTCGGTCATCAGGTCGTTCACCGCGTCGATGCCGCTGGAATTGTCCGCCAGCTGGATGTCGGCCAGGATCAGGTCCGGCTGCTCGCGCTTGCCCAGGGCCACGGCCGCGGCGCGGGTACGGGCGATGCCTGTCACCGAATGGCCCATCATCTGGCAGATGCCTTCCAGGTCCATGGCGATGATCGCCTCGTCCTCGATGATCATGATCCGGCCCTGCACGCCGGCCTGCATCTCGTCCCGGGCGGCGCGGACCAGCGTCTCTGCCTCGGCCGGGGTCACGTCCATGACCTGCGCCACCTCGCGCACCGTGAACCCTTCGACGGTGTTCAGCATCAGCGCCTCGCGGCTGCCCGGGGTCAGGGCCGACAGCCGTTCGATGGCCTTCGACCGGGCACCTGGCATGGTGTCGGGTTCGACTTCGGGCATCGGCGAACCGCTGCCCGACCAGATCGAGTGGAACACCGCGAACAGCGCCGCCTTTCCGCCCAGCCGTGCCGTGTCGAAGCATGACGGTTCGGCCAGGATCGCCTCCAGCGTCGCGGCGGCATAGGCATCGCCGCCCGGCTGCGACCCCGTCAGGGCCCGCGCATGGCGGCGCAGATATGGCAGGTGCGGGGCAATGAGGTCCGAGAGGGTGAGCGTCGCGCCCGTGGTAGAGTTGGTAGGGGTCGTCAAAATTTTTTCTCCCGAAACGTCGTCTCTCGGGGAACAAACGCTGGTATGGGGCGTTTGTTCCGTGAAAGAGCCAAGTTTTTTGTTGGACCGCTGGAACTCTGAAAGGGAAGTTGGGCCGAAGGGACACCATGCCACACCACAAGGAAAGAAGAACCGCAGCCGTGCAGATCGACGAAAGTCTGCGCAGGGTGTTCGAAGAAGATATCGAGGAGGCGCTGCCCCCACGGTTGATGGATCTGCTCGACCAGCTGAACAAGATCGAGGCGCCGCAACCGTCACCGGGTGCATCGCGGCTGGCGGGCGGCAACGGGGAGAGCGCGCAATGACGGCTGCCGCTTCGGCCGAACAGCCCCCGTCAGGCAAGCCCTCGCCGTCCGACACTGCCGGCGCCCGCGCCCGCGGCAAGGACGAGCTGGTCTCGCACATGAAAGTGCTGCGCGCCTTCGCGCTCAGTCTCACGCGGAACTCGGCGCAGGCCGACGACCTGGTGCAGGACACCGTTCTGAAGGCCTGGTCCGCGCTGGACCGGTTCGAGGAAGGCACGAACATGCGGGCATGGCTCTTCACGATCCTGCGCAACACCTATTATTCCGACCGTCGCAAGGCCGGCCGCATGGTCGAGGATGCCGATGGTGTCATGGTTGGCAAGCTGTCGGAAAAGCCGGCGCATGACGGTCGGCTTCAGATGGCGGACCTGCGTGTGGCGCTGGCCGAACTTCCCGCCGAACAGCGCGAGGTCCTGACGCTGGTCGGGGTGCTTCAGTATTCCTATGAGGAAGCGGCAGAAGTCTGCGGCGTGAAGGTCGGCACGATCAAGAGCCGTCTGGCCCGGGGCCGCACGGCACTGGCTGAACGGATGGGCCTGGAACCCGACGAGACGCTGGAGATGACCGACGCGGCGACCCGCGCGGTGGTGGCCGGCAACGGGAGCGCACTGGGTTGACGCCGGACGATAACGGCCCGGACTGGGTCGAGGCCGGCGGCGCGCCTTCCGAGCCGCCGGGCCAGCCATGGCGCAGAAGCCTGTCCTACCGGCTGGCAGTCCTTCTGACGCTTGCCCTGCTGCCCATGGGCCTGATCGCCGTGGCGCAGACGCTTCGTTTGCAGAACGAACTGGACGAGATAGCGCGGCGCGACCGGCTGGTCCGCCTGACCGACTTTGCCGAGGCCGAGCGGGATGAACTC
Organism: Chachezhania sediminis; assembly: GCF_009765275.1. GTDB lineage: Bacteria > Pseudomonadota > Alphaproteobacteria > Rhodobacterales > Rhodobacteraceae > Chachezhania > Chachezhania sediminis. The sequence continues at coordinate 46,174 of NZ_VOPH01000009.1, read as the reverse complement.
GATTCCGCGCGCGCCGCCTCGGGCACGTTGGCGGCCGTGCTCCCCGAGGTACTGCACGAACCCAACGCCTGTGCCGCGCTGATGCGTCGCTTCATCAACGGGTCCGGCAGTCATTTCGTCTATGCCGGTTTCACGCCGCTGACCAACCGGCGCCTCAGTGCCCAGCCTGCGACCGGCGACGGCATCGCCACCGGCCAGGACGGCCCCCTGGCGCAAGCGGAAGAAGAGCCGTTCTTCTGCGCCTCGGACGAGCGCAACCCGCCGACGGTGGGCACCGGCCGCGGCATGCTGACGATCCGCCGCCTGTCCTCGGACGACGATGCCAAGCGTGCGGCCGACACGGTGGTGTCCGCCCCGGTCTGGTCCCTGACCGACGAAGGTGCGCCCACCGGTCTGGCCGGCACCGTCACGGTGATCGTGTCCCAGGTGACCGAGCTGACGGCCCCCGAGGTCACGCCCGGCGACGGGGCAGGGGGGGCGCTGATGCTGTTTTCCGTGAACACGCAAGGACGGATCCTGACGCCGCCCAAACCGGGATCGGTAACGCCGGACATGGGCATACCGCCGGAAGACGTGCGGATGGCCCTGATCGAACAGTTCCACCCGAACCAGCCCGATGTCGGACTTGATTCGCGGTCCGTTCAGGTGATGGAATACGGCAATGTCGCCATGGCGGCCCTTCCGATCCTCTCGGGGGCAGCCTATGCCGTGGCCGTCTGGCAGCTGGACGCGCCGGCGATCTGGCAGGCGGCGTCGTTGTCGGCGACCCTGTTCCCGCTTCTGATGTGGCTTCTGTCCCTGGGGCTGATGTACTGGGCCGTCCACCGCCAGATCGTGCGTCCCGTGTCGATCCTGGGCGCGCAGATGCGCCGGTTCGGACGGATCCGGGAACTGCCTGCGGCCGCGCCCGAAGGGTCGCTGCCGCACGAGCTGGAAGAGATCGAGAACGAGTTCCAGGCGCTGGCCGACACCCTGATACGGGACGAGGCCGGTCTGATGGACGCGCTGCACGACAAGGACGTGCTGCTGAAGGAAGTGCACCACAGGGTGAAGAACAATCTTCAGCTGATTTCGTCCATCATCAACATGCAGACGCGGCGGACCCACGATCCCAAGGTTGCCGTCGCACTGGCCAGCATCAACCGCCGGGTCGCGGGGATGTCGACGGTGCACCAGCGGCTGTACCAGGCGGCGGAACTGGGCCGGGTGCGTGCCGACGACATGTTGCGCGACGTGATTGGGCCGCTGGTCAGTCTGGCCCCCGGCGGCCGTGCGGCGCAACCGGATGTCGAGATGGATCTGGCGCCCGTCATCCTCTATCCCGACCAGGCTCTGCCGGTGGCGCTCCTGGCGGTCGAGGCGGTGACCAACGCGCTGAAATATTTCGGCGCGGACAGCTCCGGTCGGCGCTGGCTGAAGGTGGAACTGATCGAGACGACGACAGAGGCCGGCGAAATGCTGAAGCTGTCGATCACCAACTCGATGCGCCCCGACGGGATCAGCGAAGTGGACGAGGAGACCCAGGCCATGTCCACCGGGCTCGGCTCGCAGCTGATCACCGCCTTCGCGCGGCAGCTGGAAAGCGACGCCCAGGTGACCGAGGGCGCGGGTTTCTATTCCGTATCGGCGGAATTCCCCCTGCAACCCTTCGATCCGGGGGCCTGAGGACAAAAGTCCGGCCTCTGGCCGGAACCCGGGGCCTTCGGGCGCGTTGTATCTGCATGAGCTTCATTGATATTGCCCCTGCAGACAAAGCCACCGAAGGCCGCGTCCCTGGCCCCGCCACCGCCGGCGCGGCGCGCGCAATTCCGCGCTCGACCGTTCCGACCGAAACCTCTGCCGCGGCCCCCCGCACCTGCCTGACGGAAAGCCTGGCCTATCCGCCGCTGCCGCAGGCCCCCAGCGCGATCAACACCCGCCGCGTGGGGATCGAGATCGAGTTCGGCGGCCTGTCGCCGGAAGAAGCCGCCCGCTGTGCCGCCGCCGCCGTTCATGGCTCGGCCGCGCCTTTGGGCCCCGCCGAATGGCATGTGCCGAACTCGGATTGCGGCGCATTGGACATCTACCTGGATACCAAGTTCCGGCCCCAGTCGGCCGGGTTCCTGGCGGATGCGGTGATCTCGCTCGGCCGGTCGGTGATCCCGGTCGAGGTCGTAACCGAACCTCGTCCGCAGGCGGATCTTCCCGTGATGGAATCCATGCTGTCCGCGCTGACCGCACGGGGCGCCAAGGGATCGGGCGACGGCCTGGCGTGGAGCTTCGGTCTGCACCTGAACGTGGAACTGGCGGACCCGAAATCCGGGGCCGACCTGCCCCCGGTCGCGCTGGCCTTTGCCCTGCTGGAACCCTGGCTGCGCGCCCGCGACCCGATGGATTTCAGCCGCCGGATACTGCCCTTCGCGTCGACCTTCCCGGACGGTTTCGTGGACGAGATGGCCCATGCAGGGCCCGAGATGGACATGGACACATTCGTGGGTATCGTCGGTCGGCACATCGCCAGCCGGAACCACGGTCTGGACCTGCTGCCGGCCATCGCTGCCGTTCGTCCGGACGAATTCCAGCACTACTACCCCGGCAATACCACCGTGAAGCCGCGGCCCGCCTTCCACTACCGGATGCCCGACAGCCGTCTGGGCACGCCGGGCTGGTCGCTGGCCTATGAATGGCGCCGCTGGGTGCTGATCGAACGGGTCGCCCGCGCCCCGCATCTGCTGGCGACGCTGTGCGAGGTCTGGGAAGACTACATGGGCTTCGACGCCAGCCGCGAGGATGCGTTGATCTATCATTCCGAGGTGACCCGGCTTCTGGGCGCACAGGCCATGCTGGCGCCCGCCGGCGGAGGCACCCGCGTGGTATGACCGACACGGGCTTTGGACAGATCGGCGGATCGGGACGCGGACGGGTCGCGGCGGGGCAAGGCCTTTTGACCTGGGTCCTGAGCGGGATCGTGCGCTGGACCACAAGGGTCTTCGGCCGGTTCCGGGGCAACCGGGACCGGCCCGTGATCGCGGTGACGACGTCGCGCCGGTCCGGGTGGCGAATCTTTCCGCTGGTGGCCTTCAACTTGTGGCTTTGCGGCGGCCGGGCCGTGCGCTGGAAGGTGGGCCGCCCGTCGGACCTTGACGCCGTGGACGGCCTGATCATCGGCGGCGGCGACGACATCTCTCCGGCGATGTACGGGGGCGAACTGATCGTCGAGGCAAAGCTGGACCCGGACCGCGACGCGCTGGAACGCCGCCTGGCCGAGGCAGCGATAGAGCGCGGCGTGCCGGTCCTGGGGATCTGCCGCGGCGCGCAGATGCTGAACGTCGCCGCGGGTGGCACGCTGCACGGCGACGCCTTCGCCGAATATCCCGGATCGCGCCGCTATTACACCGTGTTGCCCCGCCGCCGGGTCCGGCTGGAGCCGGGATCGAGGCTGGCCCGTGTCGCGGGGGGCCGCAGGCGCGCGGCACAGCGTCTGAAGGTGAATGCGCTGCATTCCCAGGCCGTGGACGATCTGGGCGCGGGATTCAGGATCGCCGCCCGGGACGAAGGCGGCATGATCCAGGCCATCGAACGGGTGGGCCCCGGTTTCGCGCTTGGCGTCCAGTGGCATCCCGAACATCTGTTCCTGGTCAAGTCCCAGCGCCGGATTTTCGCGGCGCTTGTCGCGGCCGCACGGGCACAGCAGACGGTGGCACGCACCGTCTGATCCTGTCCCGGCGGCCGGTATCGTGGTCCCGGCGGATGTGGGGCGCCATTCCTTCCAGCGCAGTAAAGGGCAATACTGGCCGGAAAGCACGGATGACGGCCCCGACCATCGTGCCATCGCAGGCAGGTCGCTTTCCGAAGATCCCACCCGACAACCGGACGACGCAGACCCGGGCAGGGGCCAAAGCGGTCCCTTCCACCGTTTCGGAGCGCCGTCAGGGCCGGCCTTGTCAGGCGGGACAGGCCGTGAACAGGACCTGGCCCCGGGGCAGCATCCGATCCTGTCGCAGGACATGCCAGCCGGTGGTGGCGGCGATATGGGCCACGTCGGCCTGAAGCAGGTGATAGGGCGGGCGGATGTCGTGCGTGACCACGCCGTCGGGTTGGCGGACGGGACTGGCCGCTGCCGGGGCATCGGGGGCAAGGAAGACGGTGAACAGGACCAGTTCCAGCTTCGAAAAGCGCTTCAGGTTGGACAGGGCGCGGCGCAGATAGGCCATCGGCAGGTGCGGGAAGACCGCGAAGGCGATCGCGTGGGTGATATCGTCGGGGATAGCGGGAAAGTCGAAGCTTGCGTCGCGGACCAGATGCCGGGGGTTCAGCCGGTCCGGATCCGCCAGTTCGTTCCGATGACCGGCCAAGAGGATTTCGCGCGAGGCATCCGTGGCCCAGTAATGGCCGGGATCCAGATAGGGCACCGCTTTGCAGCCCAGCCGCAGGGACCCTGCGCCGATATCCAGAAGGTGGTGATGCGGCAGCACCCCAGCGTCGCGCAGGATCTCCATCTGGATGCGGCCGGTTTCGTCCCAGCGGCCGCCCACGACCTCGCGGTGACGGCCCGCCGCGATGGCGGTGTCATAAAAGCCTGACACCTCGTAAGGGTTCGCGGGCGGGGAGCGGCGGGCGGTCAAGGCGGAACTTTCGCAAGGGATCAGCCCTGCCATTCGGCCGCCCGGAGCCCGGCTGTCAACCCGCCTCGGCCACCTTGGCCGCGGGCTTTTCGCGATCCAGATAGGGCTTCATCAGCGTTAGCATTGCCGATATCCCGTGATCATCGCTGACCTCTTCCCGCCGCAGGTTCTGGCGGAGCGCGATGCCGTCGAAGCTGAGCATCAGCGCCTGGGTCAGCACATCGTGTTCGGCCGGGCTGGCGCCGGGCAGGATATCGCCGATCATTTCGCGGATACGCTCCAGCGTCCACATCAGCAGTTCGGGGTCGTATTCGTCAGAGGGCTTCACCGTTGCCAGCACCTGGACCAGCGTCATTGTCTGGCCCGACGGATCGCTGGCGATCCCGTGCAGCAGCCCTTCGACCAGCGTGTGCAGACGGTCCTGTGGATCGCTGACAGAGCCGACCTTTTCCTCCAGCTCTGTCACCTTCTGGCGCATCCAGGGATCGAAGACCGCGAAGCCGATGTCGAACTTCGACTGGAAGTAGACATAGACGTTCGACTGGGCCGTTCCTGCCTGGCGCGCAATCGCCCCGATCGTGGTCGCGGTATAGCCCTTCTCCATGAAAAGCTGGTGCGCCGCGTCCAGGATCGCCTGCCGGACCTGTTCGCTTTTTGGGCGGGCCATCTGCTGAATTCCCCTCGGTTTTTGAACGAATGACATTCGCTATTGACAGAATCAACCCTCTTCGTGCGTCTTAAAAGAACGACGTTCGCTTAAGCGCCGAAGAGCGCGACAGACCGACGGGAGCCAAAATTGACGCCACCTGACGACAGGCGGATTCTGTCCGCCGTATCCATCGCATCCGTGGTCCGGCCATGAAGATCGAAGGCCGTTTCGACGTGAATGCCCCCCGGGCCGAAGTCTGGGACAAGGTCCGCGATCCCGCGGTCATGGCCCAGTGCATCCCCGGCTGCGAAGACATCGAGGAACAGGGCGACGATGCTTATCGCGCCGTGGTGGCGGTGAAGGTCGGGCCGATCAAGGCGCGCTTCAACCTGCTGGTCGAGGTGCTGGAAGAGCTGCCGCCGCATACCGTCATCTCCCGGACGTCGGGGGACGAGGGGACGCGGGCCAGTGTCGTGACCTCGGAAAACCGGCTGACCCTGACCGAGACCGCAACGGGCACGCAGGTCGATTACATGGCCGACGTTTCGGTCACCGGGCGGTTGGGCAAGTTCGGCCTGGGGATCTTTCGCAAGAAGGCGGATCAGATGGCCGCCACCTTCGTCGATAATTTCAGCAAGCATCTGGAGGTTTCGGCATGACGCAGATTCTGCAACCCGAAACGCTGGACGAGGCGCTGGCCGTCCTGGCCGCGGAAGACGAGGCCATGCCGATGTCCGGTGGCGCCACGCTTGTCGCGATGAAGAACGCGCGTCTGGTAGAGCCCACGCATCTTGTCAGCCTGGACCGGATTGCGGGGCTTCGGGGCATCGCCACGCTGCCCGACGGAAGGATCCGGATCGGCGCGATGACGCGGCATTTCGAAACTGCATCCAGCGCGTTGCTGACGGGATCGCTGTCGGTTCTGCGGCAGGCGGCGGGTAAGATCGCCAACCGCGTCGTGCGCAACATGGGCACCATGGGAGGATCGGTCGCCAACGCCGATCCGGCGGCGGACTATCTGCCGGCGCTGGCCTGCTGCGATGCGGTGCTGACCATCGCCCGCGCGGGCGGCGAACGCGAATTGTCGATCCTCGATTATGTCGAAGACTGGTACGAAACCGCATTGGAAGAGGGCGAGGTCATAACCGCCTTCACCCTTCCCGCGCCAGAGGAGTCCCCGTCGGCCTATCGCAAGATCGCGCGGGTGACTGGCGATTTTGCCACCGCGTCCTGCGCCATGGCGCTGACGGCGGACGGGCAGGGGATTCGCGTGGCCATCGGCGCCTGTGGGCCCGGGCCGCTGCGCGATCCCGAGGCTGAACAGGCCCTGATCGGAAAACTGGATGATCCCGACGCGGTGACGGCCCTGGCGGAAAGGTTGGTCGCCATGGCCGATCCGATCGACGACGTGCGGGGCACGGCCGACTACCGGCTGGCGCTGATCCCGCGACTGGTCCGGCAGGGCCTGGACGACCTGAAGAAGGACCTGCGCTGATGGCCAAGAAACAGCTGTTCTCCCTTTCCGTGAACGGGGAGGAGGTCGACGTGGCCTCGCCTTCGGACGCGACGCTTCTGGAAACCCTGCGCGAGGATCTGCGGGTGCTGTCGCCCAAACGCGGTTGCAACCAGGGTGTCTGCGGTGCCTGCACCGTGCTGGTCGACGGCGTGCCGGTCCGGTCCTGCCTGACGCTGACCGCGCTCTGCGAAGGGCATGACATCGGGACTGTCGACGGCATGGGCGAAGACCCGATCCTGGCCACGCTTCAGAAGCACATGGTGGAAAAGGGCGGGGTCCAGTGCGGCTTTTGCACCGGGGGCATGCTGATGTCGGCGCGGAACCTTCTGGCGGAAACGCCGCGGCCCAGCCGCGACACCGTGAAATCCGCCCTGTCCGGGAACATCTGCCGCTGCACCGGCTATCGCACCATTGTCGATGCGGTCTGCGGCGCGGCCGAGGAGCTGGCACAATGACGCTCGATACCTCTCTGCTGGCCGGGACCGCCGTCGGTAAATCCGTCCCCAAGACCGACAGTGCCGAAAAGGTGCTGGGCCGGGCCGAATACATCGCCGACATGTATCTGCCCGGCATGCTGCACGGCGCCATCCTGGCCAGCCCCCATGCCCATGCGAAGATCAAGGGCTATGACCTGACCGAGGCGCTGGCCGCCCCCGGGGTCGTGGCGATCGTCACCGGCGACGACGTGGGCGAAGGGCGCATGGGCGCCTTCATCAAGGACGAACATGCCATCGCCAAGGGCAAGGTCCTTTATGTCGGGGAGCCCGTCGCGGCCGTTGCGGCGCGGACCGAGGCCGAAGCGCGCCGCGCCTGCCAGCTGATCCGCGTCGATTACGAGGAACTGCCCGCCGTCCTGTCGCCCGAGGCCGGGCTGGAAGACGATGCGCCGATCCTGCACGAGAAGCTGGCCGACTACATCAAGGTCTTCGATGCAGGTTCGACCGGCAACCTGTGCAGCCGGACGGAACTGGTCGAAGGGGATGTCGAGGCCGCCTGGGCCGAGTGCGACGTGATCGTCGAGGGCGAGTTCACGACCCAGCCGCAGGCCCACGTATCCATCGAACCCTGCGGCGCGCTGGCGACGGTCGATCCGGCGGGTCGCGTCACGCTCTGGTCTGCGAACCAGTCGGTGTTCCGGGTGCAGGCCAATGTCTGCGAAAGCCTCGGGCTCCCGATGTCGCAGCTGCGCAGCCTGACGCCCCGCGTCGGCGCCGGCTTTGGCAACAAGATGGAGCCGCATATCCAGCCGATCACCGTGGCCCTGGCGATGAAGGCGAAACGGCCCGTGAAGCTGATCCTGTCGCGTGAGGAAGATTTCGAGATGGTCCGCGCGCGCCATCCCTTCAGGGTGAAGATGAAGACAGGCGCCAAGGCCGACGGCACCATCGTCGCGCGGGATTGCGAGGTGCTGGTCGATTGCGGCGCCTTCGCCGACGACAGTCCCGGCGTCATGGGCTATGCGCTCTTGATGTGCGGCGGGCCCTACCGGATCCCGAACATGCGGGCGGCGGGGCAGCTGGTCTATACCAACAAGCTGCGTTTCGGTGCGTTCCGGGGCTTCGGCAACCCGCAGGTCCTGTTCGCGGGCGAACAGCAGATCGACGAACTGGCTGAAAAGCTGGGGATGGATCCGTTCGAGATCCGCCGCAAGAACCTGGTTGCCAGCGGCGACACGTGGTTCGTGGGTCCGCAGGTCGCCTCCTGCGGCATGGACCGCTGCCTGGATGCGGTGGAAGAGGCTGCAACGAAGCCGCGGGCCGATGGCACCCCCCGCAATCTGGGCCTGTCGATCACCGCCCATATCTCGGGCCTTCTGGGCACCGGCGCGATTGTCCGGATGCTGGAAGACGGGACGATTTCGCTGAACACCGGCGCCACGGATATCGGGCAGGGCAGCGACACGGTGCTGGCCCAGATCTGCGCGGAAGAGCTGAAGCTGCCCTTCGAACAGGTGGCCGTGGCCAGCCCGGACACCGACGGCTCGCCCTATAACTGGGGCACTACGGCGTCGCGCGTGACCTATACGACGGGGCGGGCGGTGAAGGGCGCGGCGCGGAAGGTCGTGGACCAGGCGATGGCGCACGCGGCCGAGATGCTGGAATGCCCGGTCGAAGAGCTGGAGCTGCGCGAAGGCGGGCGGATCGGGCGCGTGGGGTCGAACAGCGACGTGACCTTTGCCCAGATTTCCGGCCGGGCGCACTGGGCCATCGGCGGGCCCATCGTCGGCAGCGACACACTGGTCTTCGACCAGCCGACCCACGATCCGAAACGCGCCGTGGCGCTGGGGCTGCCCTTCCCGCGGATCGGCGTCTTCAGCTTTGCCGCCACCGCTGTCGACGTGGACATCGACCAGGTGTCGGGCCAGGTGTCCGTCCACGAGGCGTGGACGGCGGCCGATGTCGGCCGGGCGATCAACCCGCAACTGTGCGAGGTGCAGCTTTACGGCGGCTTCGTCCAGGGTCTGGGTTTTGCCGTGGTCGAGGAGATGGTCTGGGACGGCGCCCGCCTCGCGAACCCGTCCCTGATGGATTACAAGGTGCCCACGTCGCGGGATGTGCCCGACGCCCTTCATGCCATCATCGTGGAAGATCCGGATCCGACCGGGCCCTTCGGGGCCAAGGGCGTGGGAGAGATCGGGCTGAACCCGGTCCCCGGCGCCGTGGCCAACGCGGTCGCCGCCGCCACCGGGTTCCGCCATCGCCACCTTCCCCTGACGGGGGAGAGGGTGCTGAACGGCATGATCCGGGCCGGCACGGCCTGATCGAACCAAATAACAAGATAATAAAGACCAACAGGAGAGACGACATGAACGTGACGAGACGGTGGGCAACGACCCTTCTGGGGGCGTCGCTGACAATGGCCGCGGCGATGCCGGCGCTGGCCGAGGGCGACCCGATCCGCATCGGCTATTCCATGGCGCGGACCGGGATCTTTGCCGCTGCGGCGCCTTCGCAGGAAAACGCCTACAACCTGTGGCGGGACCAGGTGAATGCCGATGGCGGCCTGGCCCTGCCCGATGGAACCAGGCGGCCGGTGGAATTCGTCAGCTACGACGATCAGTCGAACCCGGCCAATACGGTGCGGATCTATGAACGGCTGATCACGCAGGACGATGTCGATCTTCTGGCCGCGCCCTGGGGCACGCCGATGCACCTGGCGCTGGCGCCGGTGCTGCAGCGCTACAAGATGCCGATGGTCGGCAACACCGCCGCATCCGTCCAGCTGCGCAAGGTCGCGCCCGGTTACATCTGGTTCCCGACTTCGGCCATCCCCGACCAGATGGGCGCGGAACTGGCCAAGATGATGAAGGCCGAAGGCGTGACCTCTGCCGCGCTGCTGGCCAACGAGTTGCCCTATGCGCAGGAATTCCGCAGCTTCCTGATCCCCGCGCTGAAGGAGGCCGGGATCGAGGTCGTGGTCGACGAAAGCTATCCGCCCGACATCAAGGACATGACGTCCATGCTGGTGGACGTGAAGGCCAAGGCGCCCGACGCGGTGATCGCCATGACCTATCCATCGGATGCCTTCCTGTTCGCCGGTCAGGCCAAGGAACTGGGGATCGAGGCACCCTTCGTCCTGTCGCTGGTCGGCCCCACAATAGACGCCTATCGCAAGGCCAATGGCGCAAGTGTCGATGGCATCGTGTCGTCCGCGCACTGGTCGCCTGAATCCGATGCCTGGCCGCGCGGCAAGGCCTTCTTCGACGCCTATGTCGAAAAATACGGCGAGGAACCGGATGCGCTGGATTCTGCGCTGTCCTTCATGTCGCTGGAGATCCTGCAGCAGGCGGTGGAACAGGCCGGGCTGGAGCCCGAAGCGATCCGCAAGGCGATCTTCGAAGGCAGTTTCGACACGATCAACGGCAAGGTCGAGTTCGAGGGCGTGCAGAACACCGTGACGCCCACCGGCTTCGTCCAGATCCAGGACGGCAAGATAGAACTGGTCTGGCCGGCAGAGATCGCGACTTCGGACTTCCAGCCGAAACAGGGCTGGTGAACGCACCCGGCGGACGGGCCCTGTAGGGGTCCGTTCCCAGGCACGACGATGATCGGACCCTGATGTGGATACGCTCCTTTCCGGACAACTGCTTTTCGCGGCGCTGGTGTCGGGCTCGCTCTATGCGCTGGTGGCGCTGGGGCTGAACCTGGTCTACGGCACGCTGCGGCTGCTGAACATCGCCCATGGCGACCTGGTGATGATCGGCGCCTATACCGCCTTCGGCGCTTTTAGCCTGTTTCACCTGCCGCCCGTGATCTCGGTCTTTCTGGCCGCCGCGGTCTGTGCGGGCCTGGGCTGGGCGGTCTACGAAGGGCTGTTCCGCCGACTGCTGGCCAACCCGACGCTGGCCAAACGGGTCGAGGCGAATTCCCTGATCCTGTTTTACGGCATCTCGGTCATCCTGCAGAACGTCGTGGCGATGACCTTCACCGCTTCCTCGCGGGGCTACCAGTACCTGGATACGGTCATCACCTGGGGCGGGGTCAGCATGACCGGTAACCGCCTGCTGACGCTGATCGTGGCCTCGGCGGTCTGTTTCGGGACGCTGCTGTTCCTGCGCCACACCCTGTTCGGGTGGAGCCTTCGGGCCGTGATCGAACGGCGCGAGGCGGCGCAGGTCGTGGGGGTGAACCTGAACCGGGTGCAGCTGATCACCATCTGCGCGGGCTTTGCCGCCGCCGGTGTCGCCGGCACGCTGGTGTCGATGACCGAACAGATCACGCCCTTCATGGGCTTTCCCTTCACCATCGTGGCTTTCGTCGTGATCATCGTCGGCGGCCTTGGAAATATCGGTGCGGGCGTGCTGGCGGGCTTCTGCCTTGGACTGGTGGAAACCTACGGCATCGCGCTGACCTCTCCGGGCTATCGGTCGATCCTGATCTACGGCCTTTTCGTCGCGGTCCTGCTGATCCGGCCCGAAGGCGTGTTTTCCAAGGCGGTGCGGTCATGAAGGGCCTGATCCTTGGCCTGGTCTGCGTCGCGGGGGCAGCCGCCGTGCCGATGCTTGGCAATCCCTATTACACCGGCGTGATCTTCCAGCTGGCGATGTGGATCGCGCTGGCGCAAAGCTGGTCGATGCTGTCGGCCACAACCGGCTATCTGTCGCTGGGCCACGCCGTCTTCTACGGCATCGGCGCCTATGTCTGCGTGCTGCTGACCGGATCGGTGCCCTTTGCCGTGACGCTGATCGCGGGCGCGCTGGCGGCGGGCATCTTTGCCGCCGCGATCGGGTTGCCGGTGCTGCGGGTCCGCGGACCCTATTTCGTGATCCTGACCTACGGGCTGTCGGAACTGGTCCGCCATGTGGTCATGCGGATCGAAAGCGCGCTTGGCAGTTTCGGGCGCATGATCTTCATAGTGCCGCCCATCGAAGTGCTGATGTGGTGCATGCTGGGCCTGGCCACGCTGGCCTGCCTTGGCGCCTGGGCGATCCGGCATTCGACCTTCGGCGCCGGTCTGTCCGCCATCCGCGAGGACGAGGTCGCCGCCGAAACCGTCGGTGTCCCGGTCACGCGGCTGAAGCTTCTGGCCTTTGTCGCTTCGGCCATCATCCCCGGCGCCGTGGGTGGGCTTGCGCTGTTGCGCACGAGTTACTTCGAACCGGGCCAGGCCTTCGACCCGGTGATCAGTTTCACCATCGTCACCATGGCGCTGGTCGGCGGCACGGAGACTGTCCGCGGCCCGATCCTGGGTGCGGTGGCGCTGACGCTGCTGTCGGAACTCCTGTGGTCGAACCTGCCGCAGCTTTACATGGTGGTGCTGGGCTCCACGCTGATAGGCTTCATCCTGTTCGTGCCGCGCGGCGTGTCCGGCCTTGTCGACCAGATTGCGGGGCGGCGCTGATGGCCTTGCTGGATGTGAAGAACGTGACCAAGCAGTTCGGCGGCCTGAAGGCGCTGAGCGATGTGTCGATGACCGTCGAGGCCGGAGAGATCTTCGGCCTGATGGGGGCCAACGGGGCCGGCAAGACGACCCTTTTCAGCGTGATCGCGGGCCATGTGCCGCCTACGGCGGGCGAGGTCCATTTCGACGGCCGCCGCATCACCGGTGCCTCGCCCAGCCGGATCTGCCGGGCGGGCCTGTGCCGGACGTTCCAGATCGTGCGGCCCTTCGGCGGGCTGACGGTGGCGGAAAACGTCCGGGTCGCTGCGCTTTATGGGGCGGGGGGGCGGCAGGACCGCGCGGCCGTGGCCCGCGCCGTCGACGACGCGCTGGAGGCCGTGGGGCTGGCGGACCGGCGTGAAATCCTGGCCTCCGGCCTGACCCTCTCCGGCCAGAAACGGCTGGAGATCGCGCGCGCGCTGGCGACCGGCGCGCGGCTTGTGATGCTGGACGAGGTGATGGCCGGCCTGAACCCGACCGAGATCGCGGCGATGCTGGAAACGCTGGCCGACTTGCGCAACAGGCGCGGGCTGACCTTCGTCATCGTCGAACACGTGATCGGCGCCCTGATGACACTGTCGGACCGGATCCTTGTCCTGGACCATGGCGAACGGATCGCCTTCGGCACCCCGGACGAGATCGGCCGGGATGCCAAGGTGGCGGAGGTCTATTTCGGATGACCGACACGATGCTGCATGTTGCGGGTCTGAACGCGGGCTATGGCGCGGTGCAGGTGCTGCACGACATCGCCTTCGATGTGGCGCGCGGGGGCGTGACGACCCTGATCGGGGCCAATGGTGCTGGCAAGACCACGATCATGAAGGTGCTGGCGGGGCTGCTGGCGCCCATGTCGGGGACCGTGACCTTCGACGGGGCGGACCTGCTGCGGCTGGCCAGCCACGACCGGGTGAACGGCGGTGTCAGCCTGATCCCCGAAGGCCGCATGGTCTTTCCCGGGATGAGCGTCGAACAGAACCTGCGCCTGGGCGCCATCGCCCCGGCGGCGCGGGCGGGCCATGACGAGGCGCTTCAGGACGTGTTCCGCCGGTTCCCCAAGCTGAAGGAACGCCGCGCACAGCTTGCGGGCCTTCTGTCCGGCGGCGAACAGCAGATGCTGGCGCTGGGGCGGGGTCTGATGGCGCGGCCGCGGCTGATCCTGATGGACGAACCGACGCTGGGGCTGGCGCCGGTGATGGTGAAACAGGTCTTTGCCACCATCGCCGAACTTCGGGCGGCGGGCTTTACCATCCTTCTGGCGGAACAGAACGCCACTGTCGCGCTGGAACTGGCCGACCGGGCCTATCTTCTGGAAAATGGCCGTATCGTGCAGGCCGGCACGGGGCCCGAGCTTCTGGGCTCGGACGACGTGCGCCGCGCCTATCTGGGGATGTAGCCGATGCCCCGTACAGACAGGACCTGACCCATGCGTTTCATTGCCCTCTTCTTCGACGACGTACAGCCCGACCAGATCGATGCCGCCATAACCAAGGCGCATTTCGACTACCTCGCCGATCATGCCGACCGGATCACTGACGCCGGTGGCCTGCGGCCAGCGCCGGGACAGCCTTTCTGCGGATCCGTCTGGGTGATCGAGGCCGACACCCTGGCCCAGGCGCAGGCCCTGGCCGATGGCGATCCCTATTGCGCGGCGGGGCTTCGGCCCGACTACCGCGTGCTTGTCTGGGGCAAGGCGCCCCTTCCGCACCGAACCTGAAAGGACACCAAAATGACCACTCCCGACGGCACCCAGGTGAAGATCTTCACCCCCGACACCACCAGTCAGGCCAAGCAGGGCATGCCCCAGTTCTTCGGCGTGTCGGAGATGAGCACCGGGTCCAAGCACCTGTCGCTGAACCTGACCGCCTTCGGCCCCGGCGGCCAGGCGAAATCGCACCGCCACAAGGATTATGAAACCGCGATCTATACCGTTTCGGGCAAGATCGTGCTGTTCCACGGGCAGAACCTGGAAGTCGAAAGCCTGATGGAACCGGGCAGCTTCTGCTTCATCCCGGCGGACGTGCCGCACGTGGCCTTCAACGTGTCGATGGACGAACCGGCCACGGCGATCACCGCCCGGAACGACCCGCGCGAACAGGAAAACGTGATCCTGATGCCGGAGCTTGACACAGCCGAACTGGAAGAGCGCATTGCCAAGCGCCGGGCCGAGGGCTGAGCGATGAAGGTCCTGATCGCCGGGGGCGGCATCGGTGGGCTGACGGCCGCGCTGTTCTTCCAGAAGGCCGGGATCGAGGTCCGGGTGTTCGAGAAGGTGCCGGAAATCCGCCATCTGGGCGTGGGCATCACGCTTCTGCCCCATGCCGTGAAGACGCTGGACATGATTGGCCTGATGGAGCCGCTGGACGCGCTTGGCATCCGCACCGACCGGATGCTGTTCCGCACAAGGCAGGGGCAGGATGTCTGGGACGCGCCGCGGGGGCTGGCGGCGGGTTACGACGTGCCGCAGATCACCGCGCACCGGGCCGATATCCACCAGGTGCTGCTGGACGCGGTGGCCGACCGGCTGCCGGAGGACGCGCTGACGCTGGACGCGGCTTTCGAGGCGGTCGAGCAGACCGACAGCGGTGTGGTCGCGACCTTCCGCCGGTCGGACGGGTCCACCATCGAAGCGACGGGCGACGTGCTGATCGGGGCCGACGGGATCCATTCCGGCGTCCGCCGGGCGCTGAACCCGGACGAGGGCGCGCCGCGCTGGTCGGGCCTGATGCTGTGGCGCGGATCGACCGACTGGCCCAGGGTGCTGGACGGGCACACGATCATCAACTCCGGCCCGATCAGCCGGAAGTTCATCTTCTATCCCATAGGCCCGGGCAAGACGCCGGACACCCAGCTGATGAACTGGGCCTGCGTCGTCCGCCAGGCGGAACCCGGCGCACCGACCCCGGGGCAGGAGAGCTGGGACCGCGAGGCCAAGGCCGAGGTGCTGCACCCGATCCTGAAGGACTTCACGGTGCCGGAAACCGACATCCGCGCGCTGGTCGATGCGACGCCGGTCTTCTGGGATTTCCCGATGTGCGACCGCGATCCCTTGACCACGTGGACGAAAGGCCGCGTCACCCTTCTGGGGGATGCCGCGCATCCGATGTACCCGTTCGGGGCCAACGGATCGGCCCAGGCGATCCTGGATGCCGAGGCCATCGCGCGCCATTGCGCGGGCCTGTCCGACGATCCCGCGGGCGCGCTGGCTGCCTATCAGGACGAACGTCTGGACAAGGTGAACCAGGTCGTGGCCGGCAACCGGACCGGGGGCCCGGAACGGGTGATCGACGAGGTCGAGCGTCTGGCCGCCGACCTTCCGGGCCAGCGCTTCGAGGATATCGAGGACGTGCTGCCCATGGCCGACCGCGACGCCATCGTGAACGGCTATTCCCGGTTGGCGGGTTTCGCGGCCGACCAGCTGCGCTGAAGGACCTGCGCGGCGGGTTCCGCCGCGCACGGCCCCGGGCTAGGGTTACCGGAATCTGGAAGGAGACCGGCATGACCCGATGGCCCGACCCGCGCCTTGATGCGCCCGATCCCGCGACGTTTTCGCCCCGCCAGCGAGAGGTCCACGATGCCATCACCGCCGGCCCCCGCGGGTCCGTCCCCGGGCCGCTGGCGATCTGGCTGCACCGCCCGGAACTGGCGGCCCGCGCGCAGGCGCTGGGGCAGTACTGCCGCTATGACAGCGCGCTGGAACCGCGCCTGTCGGAACTGGCGATCCTGGTCATGGCCCGGACCTATGGCGCCGAATATGAATGGTTCGCCCACAAGAAAGAGGCGCTGAAGGCCGGTCTTTCGCCGGATCTGGTCGAGGCGATCCGCACCGGCACGTCCCCCGGCTTCGCGGACGTGGAGGAAGAGGTCGTACATGCCGTCGCCACCTCTGCCCTGGAAACGCGGCAGGTGCCGGATGACCTTTATGCCCGTGCGGCCGAGGTCCTGGGCACCGACCGGCTGGTCGATCTGGTGGGGGTGCTGGGCTATTACTCGCTGATTTCCCTGACGCTGAACATCTTTCGGGTCTCACCGCCGGAGGCGGAACCGAAGGAGTTCGAATGATCGCATGACGTCTCCAATAAGGTCCCACCCGGCCGCAGGCCGGGTAGCGGTCGACCCGCCCCCCCGGGGCGGCCGCTTCGCGACCTTCCCGCGGGTCGACCGCTACCCTTCTTGCTGAAACGGTTTACGTACCGCGTGACTACACAAACCGACAGGAGCTCCCGATGCACTATGGCAAGGACCGCCCCGACGTCCTGAAACATGACCCGTTCAAGGCGATCATCGCGCCGCGGCCGATTGGCTGGATCGGCACGCTGAATGCGGACGGCATCCCGAACCTGGGCCCCTACAGCTTCTTCATGGCGGTGGCGAACAACCCGCACATGATCGCCTTTACCTCCGAAGGGCTGAAACATTCGGCGGCCAATGCGAAGGATCGGGGCGAATTCACCTTCTCGCTGGCGACCGAAGCGCTGGCGCAGCAGATGAACATCTCTTCCGAAGCGGTGCCCGACGGGGCCAACGAATTCGCGCTGGCCGGCCTGACCCCTGGCCAGCCGGTGGAAATCGCGACGCCCTTCGTCGCCGAAAGCCCGGCCGCGCTGGAATGCGTCACCCTCTCCGTCCAGCAGCTGCAGGACCGGCATGGCACGCTGATGGACCGCTACTTGGTTCTGGGTGAAGTCGTGCAGACCCATATCCGGGACGAATACGTGAAGGACGGCCTTTTCGACACAGTGGGCGCGCGACCCATCGCGCGGATGGGATATCGCGAATACGCCACCGTCACCGAGGCGTGGGAACTGATGCGCCCCGACGACTGACAGGTGCCCTGCGGCTGTCGCCCCTGGTCAGCCAGTCGATCAGGTCCGCCAGATGCGCCCGGCGTTCCCGGCTTTTCGGGTGGACCAGGCTGTAGGGGTGGCCCATCGGGATCGCGATGCCCGACAGCGCCACAAGGCGGCCGGTCAGCAGGTCGTCTTCCGCCATCATGCGCTGCCCCAGCGCGACGCCCAGCCCGTCGCGCGCCATGTCCAGCGACAGCCGCGACATGCCGACGGAAAAGCCCTTGCCGCGGGCTGACCGGTCGATGCCGTTGCGGTCGAACCAGGCCTCCCACGACGGATGCGACCCGAAGCCCGGGCCCCAGTCTGTGTGGATCAGGTCGTCGTCCGGTACGCCCGACAGGCCCGGTCCCGCGGCGGCCGGGTTCCGCGCCAGGTAGGACGGGCTGCACATCGGCAGCACCTCGTCCGCGATCAGACGGCGGGTGACCAGATCTGGATAAAGGTTCGTGCCATAGCAGATCCGAAGGTCGATCCCCGCGGCCGAGAAATCGACCGGATCGTCCTCGATCCGCAGGGCAAAGCGCGTGTCGGGATGGCGGCGGACAAAGGCCGTCAGCCGCGGTGACAGCCAGCGCCCGGCGACCGAGGGCAGGGTGCTGATCACCAGCCGGTTCCGCGCGCTGCCCGACAGGGTCTGTTCCGTCAGGTCGGAGATGGACTGCAACGCCTCGGTCGCACCGGCAAAGATCGCGTGGCCGGCATCGGTCAGCACCACCCTGTTGTTCAGCCGGCTGAACAGGCGCTTGTCCAGAAAGCCTTCCAGATTGCGGACCTGCTGGCTGACGGCGGCGGCCGACACGCCCAATTCGGCGGCGGCGGCGACATAGCTGCCGGTGCGCGCCGCGGCCTCGAAAGCACGCAGCGCATTCAGCGGGGGAAGGGTTAGGGACATCGGCTCTGCCTAAGAAAATCTAGGTCAGCCTAACAATTTCTGCCGTTGCGGAAACATGATTCTTGGCCAAACCTTTACCCGTCATCTTCGGAGGCCAAAGTGGACCATATTCTAGATCTCGACCGCTACCCGCTCGACAAGCCGGGCACCAATGCGTGGAACGACCTCGTCCAGCGCTGCCGCGAGGACATGGCCCGTGGCGGCATGTTCAACCTGGAAGGTTTCATGCGGCCCGAGGCGCTGGAAAGGGCCATGGCCGAGATCGAGCCGGTCATGGATACCCTGTCCTTTGTCCATAAGCGGCACCACAACTGTTACTTCAGGGATCACGTCGACGGGCTGTCGCCGGACCACCCGGCGCTGCAGAAGGTCGACACGATCAACCACACCGTCTGCTGGGACCAGATCCCGATGTCGGTGCCGGCTTGGGTCTATGAATGGCCGCAATTCGCGGTCTTCCTGGCGGCGACCCTGGACAAGAAGAACCTGTTCACGATGCGCGATCCGCTGGCCCGGATGAACATCATGAAGTACGGCGACGGCGAGGCGCTGAACTGGCATTTCGACCGGTCGGAATTCACCACCACCCTGCTGTTGCAGGAACCGTCGGGCGGCGGACGATCCGAATACAGGTCGAACCTGCGCACAGATGACGACCCGAATTACGACGGGGTGGCCGCCGCGCTGGAAGGCCGCGATCCGGACCTGAAGAGCTTTGACATGACGGCCGGCACGCTGAACGTCTTTCGGGGCAAGAACACGCTGCATCGGGTGACCAAGTGCACCGGCCCGCAGGCGCGTTACATCGCCGTCTTCTCCTATTACGAACGGCCCGCCGTCACCTTCTCGAAAGAAGAACAGATGGGCTTTTACGGGCGGGCGGCCTGACGCGAATGAAGGATACCGACATGGCAACCGGAGCATACCGGCACGTGGCCGAGGCGCTGCGCCAGGCAGAGCATGCGGGCTATGACGAGGCATGGTCGATGCCGCGCGCCTACTACGTCGATCCCGGAATCCTGGCGGAAGAGCGGGAACGGCTGTTCGGAACCGAATGGATCTGCTTCGGACGGGCCGAGGAAGTGGGCCAGCCGGGCGATTACCTGGCCTTCCAGCTGTGCGACGAACCGCTGGTGGCGGTGCGCGGGCAGGACGGGGTGCTGCGGCTTTTTTCCAATGTCTGCCGGCACCGCGGCGCCGTGCTGGCCGAAGGCAAGGGGCGGCACAACCGGCTGGTCTGCCCCTATCACCACTGGTCCTACGACCTGGACGGCAAGCTGGCGGGCGCGCCGCGGATGGAAGAACACCGCTCCTTCGATCCGGCTGCCTGTGCCCTGCCGCAATTCGCGGTCGAAGAATGGCACGGGTTCCTGTTCGCCAACCTGTCGGACAATCCGCCGCCCCTGTCGCCCAGGCTTCAGGGACTGAGCGAGCTGATCCGGAACTACCACATGGAGGAGATGAAGCTTCGCTATGTGGCGGACGAGATCTGGCACACCAACTGGAAATGCCTGATCGAGAACTTCATGGAAGGCTATCACCTTTCGCCGCTGCACAAGACGACGCTGCACCCGGTGAACCCGACCAGGCTGTGTAGCCATTTTCCGGCGGGCGATGCCTATTTCGGCTATAACGCGGGCTATTCCCCCGACCTGCCTCGATCGAATGCCGGGCACCCCGACCTGACCGAGGCCGAGGTCGACAATTGCGTCATGTTCGCCGTGCCCCCCGGTCTCGTTTCCGGTTGCGGCGGCGACTACTCTTCGTTCATCTGCATCCAGCCGGAATCGATTGACCGCGTCCGTGCGCGGATGGGTCTGATCTTCTACGGCGAAGGCTGGACGGACGAGGCGGTGGAAAACGCAGTGGTCCTTTTCAACGACACCATGGCCGAGGACAAGGAAGTCCTGATCGGGCTGATGCGTGGCATGGGGTCCCAACATCATCAGGCCGGGCCCCTGGCGCCGGCGGCCTATGAAGGCCCGGTGCTGGATTTCTACCGCTATTACAGCCGCCGGATGGCGGACCCGCTGGGGGCGCTGTGACATGAGCGGCCCCGAAGACAAACGCATGTCCTATCGTCCGCCGGTGCCGGTTCCGACGACGCAATACGGCCGCAAGGGCTTGACCCGGTCGACATGAAGAATAGGTGCAGCGCCCGAAGCGAGCTTCGGGCGCTGCAGTTCATTTCAGGCGCCAAGCCGGTCCCAAGGGCCGGAGACCCCAACAGGAGAAGAGTTTAGATGCCCATCAACCAAAAGCTTCTGGATCTGCTGCGCAAGGGGCGCAGCGCCCACGAAAACCACCTGATCGACGGGCTGATCGACGGTCGCGTCAGCCGGCGCGAATTCCTGCGTCACGGGTCGGTGCTGGGCCTGTCGGCAACCACGCTGGCCGCCGTCACCGGCGCGGCGGGTTTCGAGCTTCTGAGCGCGCGCCGTGCCTTTGCCGCACCGGGCGGCACCATCCGCGTGGGCCAGATTGTCCCCGCTGCCGTCATCGAACCCGTCTCGGTCGCGGACAGCGGCGGGATCACGGTTCTTAGCCAGGTTGCCGAAACGCTGGTCCTGTCGGGCAGCGACCTGACGGCGCAGCCGCTTCTGGCCGAAAGCTGGTTCCCGAACGAAGACGGCAGCGTCTGGACCTTCAAGCTGCGTCCGAACGTCAAGTTCCATTCCGGCAAGGTGATGAACGCCGATGACGTCGTCGCCACCTTCGAACGCCTGGCGGATCCGGAAAATGCGTCGAACGCGCTGTCGGCGCTGAAAGGCGTCCTGTCCAAGGGCGGCACCCGCAAGGTCGACGACCTGACGGTGGAATTCCACCTGGACGCGCCCAATGGCGGCTTCCCCTACACGGTGTCGACCGACAACTACAATGCCGTGATCCTGCCGGCCGACTATGACGGCGATTTCGAGAAGGACATGAACGGCACCGGCCCGTTCAAGCTGGTGTCCTATACGCCCAAGGTGGGCGCGGTCTTCGAACGGAACCCGGATTACTGGGGCGACGCGCCGCTGCCGGACCGGATCGAACTGCACTTCTACGACGACTACCAGCCGCAGATCCTGGCGCTGCAGGCGGGCGACCTGGACGTGATGCAGCAGGTGCCGGTCCTGCAGGGCATCGCCCTTCTGCACGATCCGAACGTCACCATCATCTCGACCCCGTCGTCGGCGCACCAGCAGGTGCACATGCGCACCGACAGCGCGCCCTTCGCCGACAAGCGCGTGCGGCAGGCCGTGGCGCTGTGCCTCGACCGGCCGGGCCTGGTGCAGGGCCTGATGCAGGGCAAGGCGGTGATCGGCAACGACAGCCCCTTCATGCCGGCCTTCCCCGCCACCGATCATTCGATCCCGCAGCGCGAAAAGGACCTGGCCAAGGCCAAGGAACTGCTGGATGCGGCCGGCGGCGGCTTCGAGGTGACGCTGACCACCGAGAAGTACCTGGAGATCCCGCAATACGCGCAGCTGATCCAGGCCGCGGTGCGCGAGATCGGCATCGACATGAAGCTGAACATCATGGACCAGGGCGCCTATTATGGCGAAGCGGTGCCGGGCAATTCGCCGTGGCTCGATTCCGTGATGGGGATCACCGATTACGGACACCGCGGCGTGCCGAACGTGTTCCTGCAGGCGCCGCTCCTGTCGACGGGGACCTGGAATTCGGCCCATTTCAACAACAGCGAATATGATACGCTGGTGGCGTCCTATATCGCGGCGCTGGACCTTGAGGCGCAGAAGGAAACCGCCAGCAAGATCCAGACCCTGCTTCTGGACGAGACGCCGATCATCGACGCCTACTTCTACGACTACCTGACGCCGACCAAGGCCGGCGTGACAGGCGTGGAACCGACGGCGATGGGGCACCTTTTCCTGCAGCGGGCCAGCCTGTAAGGTTCAAAAAGAACGGCCCGGCCGGACGCGTCCCGCGCGCCCGGCCGGCACCTTCCGAAGGAGACCCGGGCAATCGCACGCTACCTTACCCGTCGCCTCGCGCTGTCGCTCGTGACCCTCTGGATCCTCAGCATGCTGGTCTTTGCCGGCGCCCGGCTGCTGCCGGGCGATGTCGGTCGTGCCATGCTGGGGCCCTTCGCCGACCCGGCGGCCGTTGCCACGCTGAACCACCAGTTGGGCACGGACAGGCCGCTTCTGGTGCAATATGTCGACTGGATCGGCGATTTCGTGACCGGCGATCTGGGCCAGTCCTATTCCTATCGCGCGCCGGTGGCACAGTTCCTGTGGCCCGCGCTTCTGAATTCCGCCAAGCTGGCGCTCGTGGCCTTCTGCATGGTCGTGCCGCTGGGCATTCTGGGCGGCGTCATGGGCGCGCTGTACCGGGACCGCGCGATTGACCGGATCCTGTCGGTCACCGGCATGGTGGCGACCGTGGTTCCGGAATTCGTGTCGGGACTTGTCCTTCTGCTGATCTTCGCCGTCTGGCTGCACTGGTTCCCGTTGTCGGCGACCGCCCCGGCCGATGCCGGCGTTCTGACCCAGTTCTACCACCTGATCCTGCCGTCGATCCCCCTTGTCCTGATCCTGTTCGGCTATATCGCCCGCATGACCCGGACGGGGATGATCGAGGCACTGGACGCCGACTATACCCGCACGGCGATCCTGAAGGGCCTGCCGCGCGCGACCGTGATCCGCCGCCATGTGCTGCGCAACGCGCTGCTGCCGACGATCAGCGTGATCTCGACCCAGACCGTCTATCTGATCGGCGGGCTTGTGGTGATCGAGATCCTGTTCCGCTACCAGGGGATCGGCAGCCTGATCTATACCGCTGCCAACAAGAAGGACTTTCCCATCCTTCAGGCCGGGATCATGTCCATCGGTGTGCTGTTCACGATCATGACGATCCTGGCGGACCTGCTTTATGCCGCGCTGAACCCGCGGATCCGGTTCGGAGGCGACGGATGACCGATATCGCTGCCCAAAGCCGGGCCTCCGCACCCCGCGGTCTGGCCCGGCGCCTGCTGACGCGCCCGTCCTTCCTGATCGGCAGTATCGTGGTGTTGTTCTGGGTCGTCTGCGCGCTTTTCTGGCCCGTGCTGGTGCCCTACGATCCGTTCTATACAGACCTGATGGTGCCCTTGAAGCCGCCCTCGGCCACGCACTGGTTCGGGACGGACCAGCTGGGCCGTGACGTGTTTTCCCGCGTGCTGGCCGGTGCGCGCGACATCCTGACCGTGGCGCCGCTGGCCACGCTTCTGTCGACCGTGGTCGGCACCACGCTGGGCCTGATCATGGGCTATGCCGGCGGGCTGGTGGACGAGGTCCTGAGCCGCATCGTCGACGCGGTGCTGGCGCTGCCGGTGGTCATCGTGGCGCTGCTGGCGCTGACCTCGATCGGCGCGTCGATGTGGACGCTGCTGCTGGTGATCGGCTTTTCCTTCTCGCCCATCATTGCGCGGACGGTGCGGGCCAGCGTGCTGGCCGAACGGCAGCTTGACTATGTCGCCGCCGCCCGTCTGCGCCGTGAAAACCACCTTTACACCATGTTCGTCGAGATCCTGCCCAACGTCCTTGGCCCCGTAATGGTCGAGATGACGATCCGCCTGGGCTATGCGATCTTTACCGTCGCCACGCTCAGCTTCATCGGCTTCGGGATCCAGCCGCCGTCGCCCGACTGGGGTCTGTCGATTTCGACGAATTACGGCCTGATCGGCGGCGGATACTGGTGGACGGTGCTGTTCGACGGACTGGCCATCGCCACGCTGGTCGTGGGCGTGAACCTTGTGGCCGACAGTATTCAGGGGGCGCTGAATGACTGAGGTCCCGGCACTTTCGGTTCAGGGCCTGTCGGTCGGCTATACCGTCAAGGGTGTCCTTCAGCACGTGCTGAAGGATGTCAGCTTCACCATCGGCCGGGGCGAGGCCTTTGGTCTGGTGGGCGAATCCGGCTGCGGCAAGTCGACGGCGGCCTATGCCGTGCTGCGCTATCTGGCCCGAAACGGATCGGTCGAGGGCGGAGAGATCCGGATCGATGGTCGCGACGTCTATCAGCTGGACGCGGCCGCCCTGCGGGCACTGCGCCGGGAAAAGGTGGCGGTCGTCTACCAGGATCCGGGCCGGGCGCTGAACCCGTCGATCCGGATCGGCGACCAGCTGGCCGAGGTCTTCGAGCTTTTGGGCGTGCCCGCCGCCGACCGCGCGCAGCGCAGCATCGGGATGCTGGAAAAGGTCCGCATCAAGAACGCGGCCGTGGTCGCGCGCAGCTATCCGCACCAGCTGTCAGGGGGCATGCAGCAGCGTGTGGCCATCGCCATGGCGCTGGCCAGTTCGCCCACGCTGCTGATCCTGGATGAACCCACCACCGGCCTTGATGCCACGGTCGAGGCCGAGGTTCTGGACCTGATCCAGGCGCTGCGGCGGGAATTCGACGCCTCGATCCTGTTCATCAGCCACAACCTGGCCATCGTGACACGGATGTGCGACCGGGTCGGCGTGCTCTATTCCGGGCGGCTGGTGGAAGAGGGGCCGACCCGCGATCTCTTTGCCGCGCCCTGCCATCCCTACACGACCGAACTGCTGCGCTGCCTGCCGCGGCCGGGGATGGACAAGGCCACGGCGCCGCTGGCGACGATCCCGGGCACGCTGCCCGAGCCCGGCAGCGTCATGCAGGGCTGTGTCTTTGCCGCCCGCTGCCGGCTCGCCGACGACCGCTGTCGCGCGGAAGATCCGCCGCCCGAAGGTACGGCGCCGCGGATGGTCCGTTGCCATCACACCGACCGGCTGGCCGAGCTGGAGACAGAGGCAGAGGCGCCGGTTCATGTCCGGAAGGCCGCCGGCGCCGCGGCACTGGAACTGCGCAAGGTCGCCAAGACCTTCGGCCATGGCGACCAGAAGGTCCGCGCCCTGCGCGAGGTCAGCCTGACCCTGAACAAGGGCGAGACGCTGGGTCTTGTGGGCGAATCCGGCAGCGGCAAGACCACGCTGGCCCGCGCCATGCTGGGCCTGATCGCGCCGGACGCGGGCGGAGAGGTCGTGCTGGACGGACAGGTCCTGCACCCCGACCTGAAGCGGCGCAGCCTGGATCAGGTGAAGGCGCTGCAGATCGTCTTCCAGAACCCGGATTCCGCGCTGAACCGGTCGCATTCCATCGCCCGCATCATCGGCCGGTCCATGACCCGCCTTCTGGGCCTCAGGGGGGCCGCCCGGGGCGAGAAGGTGAAAAGCCTGCTGGCGTCGGTCCGGCTGGCGGACCGGTTCCTGGACGCGGTGCCGAAACAGCTTTCGGGTGGGCTGAAACAGCGTGTGGCCATCGCCCGCGCGTTCGCCGGCGATCCCAAGGTGGTGATCTGTGACGAACCGACCTCGGCGCTCGACGTGTCGGTGCAGGCCGCGATCCTGAACCTGCTGGTCGAGATGCAGGCGCAGCAGGACGTGAGCTACGTCTTTATCTCGCACGATCTGGAAGTGGTGCGCTATGTCTCGGACCGGATCGCGGTCCTTTACATGGGAGAACTGCTGGAAGTGGGCCCCGCGGCCGAGGTCTTTGCAGGTCCGCAGCATCCCTATACCAGGACGTTGCTGGCGGCATCCTCGGGCGAGGCCCCGGGCATCACCGGGGCAGGGGGGCCGCAGGCCCAGGGCTGTATCTTCCATGCCCTGTGCCCCGCCCGGATCGACGGACGCTGCGAAACGGAACGCCCGGCCGAAAAGATGGTGACCCCGGACCACATGATCCGCTGCCATCTGGAGGCAGAGGCGCTACGGGCCTGACAAGGGCAGGCCTGAAACGATCCGGTCCCGGACGGCGGCGCGGAAGCGACAAGCAGCCGGGCCATGCCGATCCTTGACGGGCGGATCGCCGCCTTCGGCCCCGGCGCTGCTGCGCCTGCGTTCCGCACAAACCCGGCGGCCCGCCGGGCGGAGTGTGCGCGGTCGCGGCCGGTTCCGCAGGCGACAGGGATCAGGCCATCGCGGAAACGCCCGGAAGGTCCGCTAGGTGGGCCTTGTCCAGCATCATGTGACACCCTTTTTCGCCGTTCACGATCTGGGTGATGCGCAGGTCGCCGATCAGCGACAGGAACATGTAGGCCTGTCCGCGGGTCAGATCCGACAGCTCGCACAGCCAGTCGATCATGCGGCGCAGCGCCTCGCGCGCGGCGGTGTCCAGATCCTCGTCCATCCCCATGGAAATCAGGTGCGTTGGCGTTTCCGCCCGGGGGAAATCCCAGCCGCGGGCCTTGTGCAGGTGGAATTCGAACCGGCCGCGCAGCGAGGTTTCGATGGCGGTGATGCAGACCTCTCCGTCGCCCTGAACGCCATGACCGTCGCCGCAGGAAAACAGCGCGCCGGGCGCGTGGACCGGCAGGAACAGGGTGGCGCCCGCGCCCAGTTCCTTGTTGTCGAGGTTGCCGCCGTTCCTGCGCGGCTGGATGGTGGAAATCGGGCCCCAGCCTTCCGGCGGGGCCACGCCCATCACGCCGAAGAAGGGCTTCAGGTCCAGCTTGCTGCCCCAGGGCAGGCGGGCGGTATTGGTGAACAGGTCGATCTGCGGGTGAATCTGTTCGGCGGTGTCGAAATCGTCGGGCAGGCCGCCGGCCAGCGGGCGGAACAGGGTATAGCCCCAGTCGACCATCGGGGCCACGTCGATCACCCGGACTTCCAGCACGTCGCCCGGCAGCGCGTCGCGGATTGCGATCGGACCGGTCAGCAGGTGGCCGGGCATCCGGCGTTCGGCCCGTTCGTGGATGTCGAGCAGCGCCCGCGGTACGTCGAAGCCGGGCCCGGGCAGGTTCGAGGGCGCGCCGCTCAGCGCCTCCACCGTGACGGTATCGCCGCTGTCAACGGTCAGGACCGGCTGCAGATGGGCGTCGAACCAGCCCCAGTGCACGGTTTCGGGGGTCGAGGTCAGGAAATGGTCGGCCATCTGGTGTCGTCCCTGCTGTCAGGCGGTCTTCGATACGGGCCGCCGGAAGGTGTGAAACATGTCGTGCGACATGGCATGGCGGTCGGCCTGTCCGCGTTCGCCTTCACCGTAGGGGCGTTCGAGACGCGGACGCAACTGCGCGAGATCGTCCAATCCCAGGGACATGCCGCGACCCCGGGCCTGCGGGTCCTGTCCGGGGTCCTGTATCGTCGGACCAGCGGATCACCCCGTCCGGCAGGGGGTGGGCGACGTCTGGCCAGGTCACGCAAAGCGGGCTTTCGCCTGCATCGCGTGACATGTGCCCTCGGTCTCGGTCTCGGTCTCGGTCTCGGTCTCGGTCTCGGTCTCGGTCTCGGTGTGCGGTCCGTGGGGCGAACTGCGGACCGTGGAGCAGGGGACCGGCCACTGTCGGGGTTACGCCATCCTGCGACAGGCGCGCAGCGCATTGCCGAAAAGGTAGCCCCGCGATCCCTTGACGGGTCTCAGCGGGGCCCGAACAGGGCCTTGGCCTCTTCCGCGGTGTAGCGGCCAAGCCGGACGTCCTCGGCCACCAGCGCAGGGTCGCGCTTTTCGGGGGGGCCATAACCGCCGCCACCCGGGGTTCGGACATGGACGCGGTCGCCGGCGCTCAGCGCGATGTCCTGCGCCTTGGACAGGTGTTCCGGCACGAAGCTTTGGCCGGATCGGGTGACCGTCACCCGGTTCACGCCGCCGTCGGCCCCGCCCAGCACGCCCTGCGGCCCGAAACGGCCGTGGTCCATGACGAAGCTGGCGCGTGCGGTGCCCTTCAGGATTTCGACTTCGTAATCCAGTCCGAAGCCGCCGCGATGGGTGCCGGCGCCGCCCGATCCTTCGTGCAGCGCATAGCGGTGGTAGAGGACGGGGAATTGCTGTTCCATGATCTCGACCGGCGGGGACTTGGAGATGCCGATGGTCGAACAGCCGTTGGAGATCCCGTCGCCCCCGGCATAGCCGCCATAGCCGCCGCCAGAGATCTGGTACATGACATAGCTGCGCCCTTCCTCGGGCACCTCGCCGCCCAGGGCGAAGTTGCCCGAGGATCCGGCAGGTGCCGCGGTGACGATATCGGGCAAGGGGCCGACCAGCGCGGCAAAGACGGCCTCGGCAATGCGCTGGCTGACTTCGGCCGCGCAGCCGGAAACGGGGCGGGGATACTGCGCATCGAGGAAAGTACCTTCGGGGCGGACGATGTCCAAAGGCTCGAAAGCGCCGGCGCTGATCGGGACGTCCGGGAAGATGTGGCGCATCGCCAGGTAGACCGACGATTGCGTCGTGGCGAGGACCGAGTTCATAGGCCCGGCGCAGGGGGCGGAGGAGCCCGAGAAGTCGAAGGTCAGTTTTTCGCCGTCGGCGGTGATGGCCAGCCGGATTTCCAGCGGCTCGTTCACGACGCCGTCGCTGTCGACATAAGCCACGGAGGTGTAGGTCCCCGGCGGGATCTGTGCGATATACGCACGCATCTGCCGGGAGGCGCGACGGCGCAGTTCGCCGATGGCCTCGGCCACCGTGTCGTCGCCATAGCGGTCGAGCAGCCGTTCGAGCCGCGCCTGGCCCACGTAAAGGGCGGCGGCCTGTGCCTTGACGTCGCCGATCCGCTGGTCGGCCACACGGATGTTGGAACAGATGATGGCGTAGATTTCGGGGTCCAGTTCGCCCTTCTTGAAAAGGCGCACGGGCGGCAGCCGCAGACCTTCCTGTTCGACGGCAGTGGCAGAGGCAGAGAAGCCGCCCGGCACGGCGCCCCCCGTGTCGGGCCAGTGGCCGGTGTTCGACAGCCAGCAGAAGATTTCCCCGTTCCGCCAGACCGGCATGGCAAAGCGGACGTCCATCAGGTGGGTGCCGCCAAGATAGGGGTCGTTGACGATGTAGATGTCGCCCGGCTGGGGCGCGATGGTCCTGCCGTCGGCGATCATCCGGATCAGCGTGCGGGT
This sequence comes from Chachezhania sediminis, assembly GCF_009765275.1. Classification (GTDB taxonomy): domain Bacteria; phylum Pseudomonadota; class Alphaproteobacteria; order Rhodobacterales; family Rhodobacteraceae; genus Chachezhania; species Chachezhania sediminis. Next base: position 16,954 of record NZ_VOPH01000009.1, on the reverse strand, counting down.
CGAGAACTGCATGGTGCCGACAAAGACCGGCAGGCCCATCGACCCCTGGGCGATCAGGCTGCCGTCCTCGGCCGAGTAGATGCCGTCGGAGCGGTCGTTGGCTTCGGCGATGACGGGCGAGAAGGCGGCGCGGGAGAAGCTGAGATCCATCTCGTCGCAGACCTGCTGAAGGCCCGACTGGATGACGGTCAGGGTGATCGGATCGATGGTCATGCGCGTACTCCGGGCGTCGGGTCGTGGGGCAGGCGGCGGATGCCTCCGGCGGGAGTATTTTCGAAGAGAAGAAGCAGGCGCGGGCGCCCGGGTTTCCGGGTCATGGGCGCGGTCCCAGCGTGACGATCAGGTTGCCGTCTTGATCCTGGGTGGCCACGTCACCGGGTTCCATGACAAGGGTGCAGTCCATTTGTTCGACGATGGCCGGGCCCGAAAGCGTTGCGGAGGCGGGCAGGAAATCGCGCCAGTAGACGGGGGTGTCGGTCCAGCCGTCGAACCAGACGTCGCGGGTGCTGGTTTGGGCGTCTGCCAGCGTCGGTTTGCGCAACGACGCGTCGATGAGGAGGGAGAGGTCGACCTCGGGCCTGCGGCCGATGACGGAGGTGTTCACGTTGACCAGCGCCGGGCGGATTTCCGGAAGCGCCACCTGGAAGCGGCGGAAATAGGCCTCCTCGAAGAGTTTCTGCAGGTCTTCTCGTGTGGGGCTTGCGTCGGGGATCGGCACGCGGAGGAGGTGGGTCTGGCCGATGAATTGCATGTCCACCGAATGGGAGACCTTCAGTTCGGCGATGTCGACGCGTTCGGTCTCGACGGCGGCGGTGCCTTGCGCGACCTGCGCGGCGAGGGCGACGTGGACCTCCTCCATATCGCAGAGGTCGAGCGGGCGGTTGATGGTCTGTACGAAGTCGTGGCGGAGGTCGGCCACGATGCACCCCAGTGCATTGGTGATGCCGGGCCGGGCCGGGACCAGCACCCGGGGCACGCCCAGTTCGCGGGCGATGGCGCAGGCGTGGAGGGGGCCGGCGCCGCCGAAGGCGAAGAGCGCGAAGTCGCGCGGATCCTCGCCCAGCGAGATCGAGACCATGCGGACGGCATCGGCCATCTTGGCTGTGGCGATCTGGAGGACGGCGGCGGCGGCGGCCACGGCGTCGAGGCCCAGGGGGGCGCCGAGCCTGGCCGCGAAGGCGTCGCGGATCGTGTCGAGGGTCACGCCGCCAGCGCCGGTGTTCAGGCGGTCGGGGTTCATCCGGCCCAGCAGCATGTTGGCGTCGGAGATGGTGGGTTCGGTCCCGCCCTTGCCATAGCAGATCGGGCCCGGGGTCGATCCGGCGCTGTCGGGGCCAACCTGCAGCAGGCCCGCCGCGTTCACCCGTGCGATCGAGCCGCCGCCGGCGCCGACCGTGCGCACGTCCACCATGGGGACGTGGATCGGCATGGCATATTCGATCTCGATCTCGTGAGAGACGGCGGGGTCCGCACCGCGGATCATGGCCACGTCTGTCGAGGTGCCGCCCATGTCGTAGGTCAGAAGGTCCGGGATGCCGGCGCGGCGGCCGGTATAGGCCGCGGCCATCACGCCAGAGGCGGGACCGGACATGACGGTCTTGGCGGCCTCTTCGGCCACGATCCGGGCGGAGACCATGCCGCCATTGCCGTTCATGACCAGCAGGTCGCTGGCATAGCCGCGATCCGCCAGCCGGTCGGCCAGCCGTTCGACATAACGGCGGAGCAGCGGTTGCACCGAGGCATTCACCGCCGCCGTCACGCCGCGTTCGTATTCGCGGCTTTCCGACAGCAGCGCGTGACCCATGGTGATGTTGCCGTTGGGCCATTCCTGGGCCGCGATCTCTCCCGCGCGGCGTTCATGGGCGGGATTCGCGTAGGCGTGCAGGAAATGGATCACCAGCGCCTCGCAGCCCGCGTCCACCAACTGGCGGAGGGCGGCGCGAAGCGCGTCTTCGTCAAGCGCCAGGTATTCCGTGCCGTCCGCCAGCATGCGTTCGGGCACTTCCAGCCGCAGGTCGCGGGGGATCAGCGGGCGGAACTGGCCCGACATGCCATAGGGGTGCGGCCGGGTACGGCGGCCCAGTTCCAGCACGTCGCGGAACCCATGGGTCGTGATCAGGCCGGTCTTGCAAAGCTGGCGTTCAAGCACCGCGTTCGTCGTCGTCGTGGTGCCGTGAACGATCAGGTCCAGCGCTGCGATATCGACCGATGCCGCATCCAGTGCCGCCAGAACGCCATGCGCCTGGTTGTCGAGCGTGGTCGGCACCTTGGCAAGTTTCACCCGGCCCGCGCGGCTGTCGTAGTGGACGAGATCGGTGAAGGTGCCGCCCACGTCGATGCCGGCGAAGCTGCCGGTGATGTCAGTTCTGGTCATGTCTTGGCCTTCGCGAGGATGGCGGCCCGCACCCGGTCGGGGGTCGCGGGCAGGTGGTGGATCCGCGCGCCGGAGGCATGCGCAATGGCATTCAGGACGGCCGGGGCGGTCGGGATCAGGCAGTGTTCGCCCAGCCCCTTGGCGCCGTAGGGTCCGTGCGCATCGCCGGATTCCACGATGATCGACGTCACGTCGGGCACGTCGCCGATGGTCGGGATCAGGTAGTCGTGCAGGTTTTCTGTCCGGCCGGGCAGGAATTCCTCCATCAACGCCAGGCCGATGCCCTGGGCGATGCCGCCTTCGATCTGGCCTTCGACCAGCGTCGGGTTGATGGCGCGGCCGACATCGTGGGCGGCGACGAAGCGCAGGAGCTTCACGGTGCCCAGGTCCAGATCGACCTCCAGTTCCACCATCTGGGCGGCGGTGCCGAAGACGGCATAGGGCGAGCCCTGGCCGTTTTCGTCCAGCGGCAGGGTGGGCGGGTCATAGCTTTCGACCACTTCCAGCGCGTAAGGCGTACCTTCGGGCAGGGCGATCCGGCGAGTCTCTCCGTCCTCGGACACGGTCAGGCCGTCTTCGGTGGCAGCGATCGTAGCCCCGGTGCCCGCATTGCCCAGCCGCAGGATCTGGGCCCGCAGCGCCTCTCCCGCCAGACGGGCCGCATTGCCTGTGATGAAGGTCTGGCGCGAGGCCGAGGTCTTGCCGGCGTCCGGCGTCACGTCGGTGTCGGGGCCGACAAGGGTGACCTGAGACACCGAGACGCAAAGGGCTTCGGCAAAGATCTGGGTGATGACGGTGTTCGACCCCTGGCCGATGTCGACGGCACCCTGGTGCAGGACGATTTCCCCGCCCGGCGTGACCCCGGCGCGGATGGTCGAGGGGTTCGACATAGAGGTATTGCCGCAGCCGTACCAGCCGCCCGCCACGCCGACGCCGCGCTTGACCGTCGTATGGGAGGCATTGAACGCCTTGGCCTCTGCCAGCGCGCGGGTCCAGTCGGGTTTCAGCGCGTCGAAACAGGCGTCGATGCCCATGCCGGTGTCGAAGACCTGGCCCGTCACGGTTGGATCGCCGTTCTGCAGGCAGTTCATGCGGCGGAATTCCAGCCGGTCGATGCCCAGCTTTTCCGCCAGCATGTCGTAAAGCTGTTCCTGCGCCACCGACGATTGGGGCACGCCGAAGCCTCGGAAGGCCCCGGAGGACGCGGTGTTGGTGTGGATCCCGACACTGTCGGCCACGTAGTTGGGCGTCAGGTAGGGACCCGAGGCATGGATCGGCACCCGGTTTGCCACCGTCGGACCCCAGCTGGAATAGGCGCCGGTGTTGAACGTGCCCTGGAACCTTGCCGCCACGATGCGGCCTTGGGCGTCCGCGCCGATCTCCATCCAGGTTTCAGACGGATGGCGTTTCGTCGAGGTCGCGATGCTTTCGCCGCGGGTATAGGTCATGCGGACGGGCCGGTTCAGGATCCAGGCGGCCAGCGCCACGTAGGGCTGGGCCGTCAGGTCCAGTTTCGATCCGAAGCCGCCGCCGACCGCTGTCGGCAGGATGCGCACGTTTTCAGGTGCCAGACCCAGGATCCCCGCCAGCCCGTCGCGGTTCATGTAGGGGGCCTGGGTGCAGCACTGGACCTCGATCCGGTCGCCGACGCGGCGGGCGGTCGCGGCCTCGGGCTCGATATAGGCGTGTTCGATGAACCCGGTGGAAAAGGCGCCGCTGACGGTGTGGGCGGCCGTCTTCATCGCGTCCACAGCATTGCCCCGGGCGACATGGCCGCGGCACATCACGTTGGCTTCGCGGTCTGGGTGCAGCAGGGGGGCCCGGGCCGCGCCGGCGGGCGTCAGGTTGGCCGGGCGTTCGTCCCACGTGACGGGGAAGGGCGGCAGGGTATCCAGCAAGGCGGCAGGCCCCACGACGGCGGCCACGGCCTCGCCCTTGTAACGCGCTTCTTCCACGGCAAAGACCGGCTGATCGATGAAGCCCGGGATCACGCCGAAAAGGTTGTCGCCCGGGATGTCCTTCGCGGTCAGGATCAGGTCCAGCCCGGTCCGGGCGCGATAGGCGTCCAGATCGCCGAAGGTGAAACCGGCCCGGTGAAAGGGCGACCGGATTGCGCGGACGGTCAGCGCATCGGCGGGCGCCACGTCGTCGCCGAAGCGTTCGGCGCCCGACACCTTGGGCCAGCCGTCCAGCCGCGCGGTGCGTTCACCGACACTGCCTTCGGCCTGCGGGTCGGCATCCGACGACACGTCCAGAATCGCCGCGATGATCTTGCGGTATCCGGTGCACCGGCAGAGGACACCGCCAAGAGCGTCGGCCACCACGGCCTCGTTCAGGGGCAGTCCGGTGCGCAGCAGGGCCACGGCCGACACCATCATGCCCGGCGTGCATATCCCGCATTGCGCGGCCTGGTGGCGCTGGAAGGACTTCGCCAGCCGCTGCGCGATGTCGTCATGTTCGACCAGCCCGGCCTGGGTATCGACCCTGCGGCCCTGCACCTGGCCCGCGGCGGTCAGGCAGGCGCAGACCGGATCGCCGTCGACCAGAACGGTACAGGCGCCGCAGTCACCGGCATTGCAGCCGACCTTCACGTCCCGGGCACCGGCAACGTCGCGCAGCATGTCGGACAGGCGGGCGGTGGCATCGGCGGGGACCGTGATCTTGGCCCCGTTCAGGACCAGGCTCAGATGGCCCTGGGGTTCGTCAAGCGACATGAGGGGCCTCCATGGCGGTCAGGACGGTGCGGGCGACCAGCGTGGGCACCGCCTCGCCGCGATAGTCGGCGCTGGCGCGGACATCGGTGATGGGGGAGAGGTCCGATAGGTCGGCCTTCGCGCAAAGCGCGGGGATGTCGGCGGCAGTCGCGCCGGTCAGTTGTGCCTCCAGCGCCGTCAGGCGCCGGGCGACGGGGGAACAGGCGCCCACGGCCACGGCGGCATTGGTGATCTTTCCTGCGCCAATCTCGACAACGGCAGAGATCATGGCGATGGAGATCACCAGGTACTTGCGCGCGCCCAGCTTCAGGAAGGCGCCCCGGCCGGGCCCGTCCGGGATCAGCAGGGCGGTCACGATCTCGCCTGGTTGCAGGTCGGTCTGGCGCGGGCCTTTCAGGAAGGTATGCAGGGGTAGGGTGCGCAGGCCTTCGGGCCCGGCGATTTCGACCGCCGCGTCCAGCGCCATCAGGGCCGGCACGCCATCGGCAGCGGGCGAGGCGTTGCAGATATTGCCCGCGACGGTTCCGGCATTCTGGATCTGGATCGATCCGACCTCGCGCCCCGCCAGTTGCAGCCCGGCTAGACGCGGCGGAAGCTCCGCCTTCACGATATCGGTCCAGGTGGTGGCCCCGCCGATCCGCCAGGTGCCGTCTGCCAGCGCGATGCCCCGCAGGTCGGCCACCCGTGTCAGGTCGATCATCCTGTCCGGCGGCATCCCGTCGCGCAGCGCGGGATAGACATCGGTGCCCCCCGCAAGGAGCACGGCGCCCGGTTCTGCCATGAGCGCCAGAGCGGCGTCGAGTGATTCGGGTCGGTACAGCATCTGCCGCCTTTCCTCTGCGGGTCGTCCGTATCGTTTGCGTGCAAACGATACGGACTCACGTTACGAATCTGCCTGAATTTTTGTCAATCTCGCAGATCGGTTTCGCGGGTGTCCTCCCCCAATATTCGCGTGTCGTTCGTACACGAATGAAAAATTGGGCGGGCTGTGCCCTGAAATGATGCAGCCGACGATCGGGGGACGTTTTCTTGAAGGCCTCCTGCCTCCCGGCATCGGGTTGGCACGCCCCCGCGAAACCCTGTCTGCACAGGGGTTCCGCGCCGGGCAGACGGGGAAACAGCCCGGAAGGGGGCCGCGGATCGCACTCAAGTGACGACGGCGCAAAACAGTTGACAGGCAAATCCCCGTCATGCGTTCGTATACAAACGAATAAGCCAGTCGTGCGCCCAGCTCCGGAGACCCAGTCTTGACCGACGCAGCCACCAGCCGCACCGAAGCCGTCAAGCCGGAGAAGATCCGCTGCGACGCCTGCCCTGTCATGTGCTACATCGCCGACGGCCGCGCCGGGGCCTGCGACCGCTATGCCAACGAAGGCGGCGAACTGGTCCGTCTGGACCCCCTGACCATCATTGAAAACCGCGAGGATACGGCGCTGGTGCCTTTCCTTGCACGGGAATGGGACGGCGACATCGTCTCGGGCGAGGACGCGTTCATCACCGCGGTGGGGTCGGGTACGACCTATCCCGATTATAAACCCGCGCCCTTCATCGTCGCCTCGCAGGCCGCGGGCGTGGACATGATCACCGTGGTGACCGAAGGGATCTTTTCCTATTGCGGCGCCAAGGTGAAGATCGACACCGACCGGCACCTGGGCGTCGAAACCGCTGCCGTGCGGGCGAATGGCGAGGTGATCGGCCATGTCACGACATCCGAATACGGCTCGCAGATGCTGTCGCTGGGCGGCGTGCATCACCTGACCGGCGGATCCAAGAAGGAAGGCCGCGCGACCTGTTCCGCTTTGCTGGCGCTGTGCAACGGCGAGAGGGTGGAGCTGACCATCGACGACGGGGCAGAGCTGGAGATCAAGGCCGGCCAGGCGCCAGTGGTGAATGGCCAGCGCGAGGAACGGATGCGCGTGGGCTGCGGATCCGCCACGGTGGGCATGTTCGCGGCGCAATGGAAAGGGCTGGTCGACGAGGTCGTCGTGGTCGACGATCACATCACCGGCGTCATGTCCGAACACCAGGCCGGCAAGGTCATCGGGTGGGAGCCGTCGGGCATCCGCATCAAGGGACACCGGTCGACCCCCGGCCGGTACTTCCAGGTCGCCGAACCGGGGACGGGCTGGGGCGGCACCAACCTGACCGATCCGCTGCTGATCCTGGACAAGTGGCAGGACAAGAAGGGTGCGCGCCCGGGCCTGTCGCTGCTGATGGTGTCGACCACCGGCGAACACGCGGCCTATTACGAACTGAACGACGACCTGATCCCCGTACAGACAGACATCCCCGAGCGGCTGATGCCTTCGGTCCGGCGGATCGAGGAGAACTGCGAACCGGCGATGGCCTCGGTCCTGTTCATGGCGGGTGCGGGCGGGTCCTTGCGGTCGGGCGTCACCGAAAACCCGGTGGGCCTGACCCGGTCGGTCCAGTCGCGGCTGACGCGGGTGACGGTGGGCGGCGCGCCGGTCTTCATCTGGCCGGGCGGCGGCATCACCTTCATGGCCGACGTGACCCAGATGCCGAAGAATGCCTTTGGCTATGTTCCCACGCCGGCGCTGGTCGCGCCCATCGAATTCACGACGACCGCTGCCGATTACGCGGCGCTTGGCGGGCACATGGATTATGTGATGCCGCTGGACGAGGCGCTGAAGGGCACCAAGGGTCGGCAGAACGATCACCGCCTGTCGGGCCGCCAGTCTGTCGCGATGAAACCGGGCCTGCCCTGGCCCGGCGGGGGCGCAAAGTGATGAGGGCCGAGGGACCGACGGCCGGCATCTCGGCCGATGGACGGTTGCGGCTGGTCCATGGTCCCATCGACCTTGTCGTCGCCGCCGAAGGCGGGGCGGAACGGGTCCAGGCGGCCTATCGCCGGGCCCATGTCGCCTTTGTCCCGGTGCTGACGGCGCTGGTGGGTGAACTGCCCCGGCTTCGCAGTCCGCACGGCCCGGACCTGTCGGGCGCGGTGGCGCGGCGGATGCAGGCGGCGACGGACCGCTTCGCGCCGGTCTTCGTGACGCCGATGGCCGCCGTGGCGGGATCGGTGGCCGATCACGTGCTGGCCGCGATGCTGAAAGGCGCCCACGGCCTGACGCGCGCCCATGTGAACAACGGCGGCGACATCGCCCTGTGGACGTCCGACCGGCCGCTGGTGCTGGCAATCTGCGAGGATCCGGTGACCGGTGCTGCCGGGGCGCAGGCCGCCATCGGTGCGGGTGACGGGATCGGTGGGGTGGCAACCTCCGGGTGGCGGGGGCGGTCGCATTCGCTGGGGATCGCCGATGCGGTGACGGTGCTGGCCCGCGATGCGGCCACGGCCGATGCCGCGGCGACGCTGATCGCCAATGCGGTCGACCTGCCCGGCCATCCCGGGATCGCCCGCGCACCGGCCCGCGACCTGTCGCCCGACAGCGACCTGGGCGACCTTCCGGTCACGACCGACGTGGCCCCGTTGACTCCGCAAGATCTGAACCGCGCACTGGACCGCGGGATGCTGGTCGCGCAGGATTACATAGACCGCGGCCTGATTGCCGCCGCCTGCCTGGCTGCCCAGGGCGTGCGGCGGATGACCGGCGCCGCCATCGCCCCGGCGCTTTCGAAGGACGAGAAGACCCATGCCTGAACCCAAGATCCGCAAGACCGCCATCGTGATCGAGACGATCCACCACGAAGGGGGCCCCGTCGCCGAAACGCCCCTGCGCAAGGGCGCGATCATGGCGGTGATCCAGAACCCGTTCGCGGGGCGCTATGTCGAGGACATCCAGCCCTTCATGGACGACCTGAAGCCCCTGGGCGAACGGATGGCGCAGGACCTGATCGACGCGCTTGGCGGCGATCCGGCGATCATCGAGGGCTATGGCAAGGGCGCCATCATCGGCACGGCGGGCGAGGTCGAACACGGCGCGCTGTGGCACGCCCCCGGCGGCTATGCCATGCGCGCAAAGATCGAGAACAGCGCGGCCATCGTGCCGTCCACCAAGAAGGTCGGTGTCCCGGGCACGAAGCTGGATGTGCCGATCACTCACGCCAACGCCTCCTATGTCCGGTCGCATTTCGACGCGATGGAGGTGGGCATCGCCGACGCGCCGCGCCCGGACGAAATGCTGCTGGTCCTGGTGATGACCACCGGCCCCCGGATCCACAACCGCGCCGGCGGCCTGGCCGCAGCCGACGTGAAGGGCGAGGACGGCCTTCGATGACATGACGACCGGGGGCGCCGCCCCCGGGACGGACCGACCACGACACGGAAAAAGACACGCGAGAGCATTTGCCGGAACGAAACCATGCGGATCGCCTGCCCCCGTCACGTGGTGATCTGCAAGCCAGCCGAGGAGTTGAGATCATGACGACCTTCGTCCGCAACGCATGGTACGTCGCCGCCTGGTCGACCGAAGTCGACGACACGCTGCGCCGTTTCACCATCCTGGGCGACCACGTGTTGCTGTTTCGCAAGACCGACGGATCCATCGCGGCGCTGGAAGACCGCTGTCCCCACCGGCTGCTGCCCCTGTCCAAGGGCAAGCGGATCGGCGACACGGTGCAGTGCGGCTATCACGGGCTGACCTTCGACGGGACGACGGGGCATTGCACCCGGGTCCCCGGCCAGACCAACCTGCCGAAGTCCGCCTATGTCGAGGCCTACCCGATAGAGGAACGCCACGGCATCGTCTGGATCTGGATGGGCGATCCCGACCGGGCCGACCCGTCCAAGGTCTTCGACATGCCGGAATTCGACATGCCGGGCTGGAAGGTCCACCATGGCGACGCGCTGCACCTGAAGTCGAACTACCTGAACGTCGCCGAAAACCTGGTGGACCCGGCCCATATCAGCTTCGTCCATCCGACAACGCTGGGATCGTCCGCATCGGAAAACGTTCCCGTCCACGTCCAGACCGAAGGCGAGGCCATCGTCGCCTGGCGCTGGATCCGGGATGCGGAACCCGTGGGCTTTTTCAAGGGCTTCGGCGGGTTCACGGGCAACGTGGACCGCTGGCACTATTACTACCTCTACACGCCGTCGACCGCCGTGATCGACTTTGGCTCGGCCCCGGTCGAGGACCAGATCGCCGAGGATGAACGCGACCGCGGCGTGCGGATCTTCGCGCTGCACTTCGTTACCCCGGTAACCGAGAATTACACGATCGACCGCTGGATGCACATCCGGAACTCCGCCCTCGACGATCCCACGGCGGAAGAGACGATGGACAGGATGTTCCGCGTGGCCTTCGCCGAGGACAAGGAGATCCTGGAAGCGGTGCAGGAAGAGGAACAGCGCCCCCAGAAGCGCCGTCCGATCCGCATCGCCATCGACAAGGGCCCGCTGGTCTATCGCAAGCGGATCAACGACCTGCTGGAACTGGAACGGACCGAGGACCTGGCCTCGGACCTTTCGCCAGCTTTTGTTTACCACGATTAAGCGGCACAAGACCGTTACACCCCGGGGCGCCACCGGCCCCAGACCAACAGAGGAAGCTAGGATGACCCTGACGAGACGCACGATGATGGCCGCGGCCACCGCGCTGGCGCTGGTCCCTGCCGCCGCCATGGCGCAGGAGACGATCAAGATCGGCGAGATCAACCACTACAAGCGCATGGCCGCCTTTGCCGAACCCTACAAGAAGGGGATCGAACTGGCGCTGAAGGAAATCAACGCCGATGGCGGCGTGCTGGGCAAGCCGATGGAATTCATCTTCCGCGACGACCAGGGCGACCCGGCCGAGGCGGTGAAGATCGCCGAGGAACTGATGACCCGCGACGGCGCGGTGATGCTGACCGGCTCGATCCTGTCGAATGTGGGTCTGGCCCTGTCGTCCTTCGCGGCCGAAAAGGGCTATCTGTACCTTGCCGCGGAACCGCTGGCCGACAGCCTGGTCTGGCAGTCGGGCAATCCGAACACCTTCCGCCTGCGTGCCTCGACCTGGATCCAGGCCGCGATGCTGGCGGAAGAGGCGGCCAAGACCGATGCAGTGAAATACGCGACCATCGCGCCGAACTATGCCTACGGGCAAGACGCCGTGGCGGCCTTCAAGGCCAACCTGACCAGGCTGAAACCCGATGTCGAATTCGTGGCCGAACAATGGCCGGCGCTGTTCAAGATCGATGCCGGCGCCGAGGTGCAGGCCATCGAACGTGCCAAGCCCGATGCAATCTTCAACGTGACCTTCGGCACCGACCTGGCCAAGTTCGTGCGTGAAGGCGGCGACCGGGGCCTGTTCGACGGGCGCGAGGTCTATGGCCTGCTGACCGGCGAACCGGAATACCTGGAGCCCTTGGGCGACGAGGCGCCGGAAGGCTGGTACGTGACCGGCTATCCCTGGTACGCGTTCGAGGACGGTACGCCGGAGAAGGCCTTTGTCGACGCCTACACGGCCGAAACCGGCGAAACGCCCAAGATCGGCTCGCTGGTGGGCTATCTTGCTGCGGTCTCCATCGCTGCGGCCATCGACAAGGCCGGATCGACCGACACCCCGGCGCTGATCGCCGCCTTCGAGGATCTGGAGATCCCGGACACCCCCATCGGCCCGCTGTCCTACCGGTCCATCGACAACCAGTCCACCATGGGCGCCTATGTCGGCACCCTGGCGCTGGAAGATGGCAAGGGCGTGATGGTCGACTGGTCCTACAAGGGGCCCGATGGCTATATGCCGTCGGATGACGACATCAAGGCGATGCGTCCGGCGGAATGATCCGCCCTGTCCGGGGGATCCGTCCTCCGGCCGCCCCCGACCTGACAGGTCCTGACCGATATTGCCGGGCGCCCTGACGGCGCCGGCATTCTTCCCGTTGACCAATCGCCCCGGATTCACAAGGACGACTGCCCGACATGGCCTTTCTCTTCGCCCAGTTCCTGACCGGCCTTGCCAATGCCTCGTCCCTGTTCCTGGTGGCATCCGGGTTGTCGCTGATCTTCGGCGTGACCCGGATTGTGAACTTTGCGCACGGGTCCTTTTACATGCTGGGGGCCTTCGTCGGCGTGACGCTGATGGAAATCCTGCCCGGCGCCGTGGGCTTCTGGGGGGCGATCCTTCTGACCGGCCTGATCGTCGGCCTCTTCGGTGCCATCGTCGAGATGGTGGTGCTGCGCCCGATCTACCGGGCACCGGAACTGTTCCAGCTGGTCGCCACCTTCGGCGTGATCCTGGTGATCCAGGATCTGGCCCTGATGATCTGGGGCGCCGAGGACCGGATGGGCCCCCGCGCGCCCGGCCTGCGCGGCGTCTGGCGGATCTTCGATGAACCCGTACCGAAATACGACATCGTCATCATCGCGATCACGCCCTTTATCCTGTTCGCGCTATGGTATCTGATCACCCGCACCCGTGTCGGCATCCTTGTCCGCGCCGCCACACAGGACCGCGAGATGGTGGGCGCCCTTGGCGTCAATCAGGCGTGGCTGTTCACAGGCGTCTTCGCGCTGGGGTCCGCCCTGGCGGGCTGGGGCGGCGCGCTGCAGTTGCCGAAGGGCGGCGCGGACCTGCTGATGGATTTCAACATCATCGGTTCGGTCTTCGTCGTGGTCGTGATCGGCGGCATGGGATCCCTGCCCGGAGCCTTCATTGCGGCGGTGCTGATTTCCGTCCTGAACGTGCTGGGCGTGACCTACCTGCCGCAATCCACGCTGGTCCTGATGTTCGTCGTCATGGCCGTGGTGCTGATCATCCGCCCCTATGGCCTTCTGGGGCGCGAGGAGGTGGCCGGCGAACACGGACAGGTCGGCGCGCCGGAAGCGCCGATCCGGCCCTATGGTCCGGTGGGGCGGTCGCTGGTCGCCGCGCTGCTGCTGGTGCTGGCGGTCGTGCCCTTCTTTGCCGACCGGTTCCTGATGACCCTGCTGATCGACATGATCGTCTTCGCGCTGTTCGCCGCGTCCCTGCATTTCATCCTGGGCACCGGCGGGCTGGTCAGTTTCGGCCACGCGGCCTTTTTCGGCGGCGGCGCCTATGCCGCGGCGCTGCTGGTCTTTCACACCGGCACGCCGATGGAGCTTGCGTTTCTCTTCGCCCCCCTTGCCGCCGGGCTGCTGGCCCTTGGCATCGGCTGGTTCTGCATCCGGCTGACCGGCGTCTACTTCGCCATGCTGACGCTGGCCTTTTCACAGCTTGTCTGGTCGCTGGCCTTCCAGTGGCGGTCGGTCACCCGGGGCGATGACGGGCTGGTCAACATCTGGCCTGCGCCGTGGCTGAACGGCCCGGTGCCCTATTACTACTTCACCCTGATCCTGGGCGTGGGCGGCATCCTGTTCCTGCGCCACGTGATCCATTCGCCCTTCGGCTATGCGCTGCGCGCCGGCCGCGACAGCCCGCGCCAGGCCGAGGCGATGGGGATCGACGTGAAACGCGTGCAATACGTGGCGTTCGCCCTGGCGGGTGTGATGGCCGGGCTTGCGGGCGGCATCTTCGTCTTTTCCAAGGGATCGGTCTTTCCGACCGAGCTGGAGATCGGCGCCAGCTTTGACGCGCTGATCGTGGTCTTCCTGGGCGGGGTCAAGACGCTGGCCGGCGGTGTCGTCGGCGCGGGCTTCATGACCGTGGTCGAAGACTGGCTGACCCGCCTTGAATACTGGCGCCTGCTGCTGGGCCTTGTGATCATCGCCGTTGTGATCATTGCGCCCGAAGGCATCGTCGGATCGCTCCAGACCCTTTGGCGCCGGATCCGCAACACCGGGGACGAGGAGATCGCACGATGACCGATATCCTGCGTGTCGAGGACCTGAAGAAAAGCTATGACGGCTTCGTCGCCGTCAACGGTGTGTCCTTTTCCGTGGCGAAGGGCGAACTGAAGGCCCTGATCGGCCCGAACGGTGCGGGCAAGTCCACCTGCTTCAACATGCTGACCGGCCAGTTGCGCCCCACCAAGGGCGACGTCTGGTTCGATGGCGAAAAGATCACCGGCCGGAAACCGCGCGAGATCTGGCGCAAGGGCGTCGGCCGCACATTCCAGATCACCGGGACGTACCAGTCGATGACGGTGATCGAAAACGTGCAGATGGCGCTGATGAGCCATCACCACAAGCTGTTCTCTTTCGGGCCGCGGGCCTGGAAGCTCTACCGCGAGGAGGCGTTCGAATTCCTGGACACCGTGGATCTGGCCGACCAGGCCGACCGGCCCTGTTCGGTTCTGGCCTATGGCGACCTGAAGCGGCTGGAACTGGCGATCGCCCTGACGCACCGTCCCCGCCTGCTGCTGATGGACGAACCGACCGCGGGCATGGCGCCCACGGCGCGGGTGGCCTTGATGCAACTGGTGGCGGATATCGTCCGCGACCAGGGGGTCAGCGTGCTGTTTACCGAACACGACATGGACGTGGTCTTTGCCCATGCCCATCACATCATGGTCCTGAACCGGGGCGAGCTGATCGCCGACGGCGACGCCAATGCCGTCCGCAACAATCCGCGGGTGCAGGAAGTCTATCTGGGCGGCGGCACGCTTTTCAAGGAGGCGGCCGATGCTTAGCGTCGAAGGCATTCACAGCTATTACGGCAAGGCCCATATCCTGGACGGGCTGTCGTTTCAGGTTTCGCGGGGCGAAGTCGTGGCGCTGCTGGGCCGGAACGGCGCGGGCAAGTCGACGACAATGAAGTCGGTGATGCAGCTTGTCCGCCCCCGCAAGGGCAAGGTCGTCTTTCAGGGCACCGACGTGGTGGGCCAGTCCGCTTTTCGCGTGGCCAAGGCCGGGATCGGCTACGTGCCGGAAGAACGCCGTATCTTCACCGATCTGACGGTCATGGAAAACCTGGAGGTCGGGCGCCAGCCGAAACGCGAAGGCGCGCCGGAATGGACCGTCGAGCAATTGTTCGAGATCTTCCCGAACCTGAAGGAACGCCGCTCCAACCGGGGTAAGCACATGTCGGGGGGCGAACAGCAGATGCTGACCATTGCGCGGACCCTGATGGGCAACCCGATGCTGCTGCTGCTGGACGAACCGTCCGAAGGCATCGCCCCGGTGATCGTCGAGCAGATGGCCGAAACGATCCTGAAGCTGAAGGCCGAAGGGCTGACGGTCATGATCTCGGAACAGAACCTGCATTTCGCGCGGGCAGTGGCGGATCGGGCGATCATTGTCGAAAGCGGCGAAAAGAAGTTCGACGGCAGCTTTGCGGACCTCGAAGCCCACCCGGAAATCCGCGACGCCTACCTGTCGGTCTGACCGCGGCGGCCCCCGGAAACGGCCGAAGGAAGGGTGTCGGGGCCAGGATACCCGCCGCAACCGGCCGACAGGCCGCAGGGATGGCCAGGTCCACATCGCAGGGACCGCATGAAATCTCTGCCATGTGGGCATGGACCGGACCCGGATCCTGCTGGTGGCCGACCCGGCCGCCACGGACAACCGCCACGAAATCGTGGCCTCGGGCGATTTCGGCACGATTTCGGTCGTGCTGGCGAACCGGCCCCTGGCGGCCAATCCCAAATCCTCGGAAATGACCGCGCTGAATCTTGTGCGCCTGATCGAGAACCGGGTCTCGCCGCTCGTCATCTGACCACGGCCGCGCCACGGAACGTCCTTGGACCGTCAGTGCTTGGCGATGTACTTGCGCAGGCTGCCCAGTATCGCTTCCAGCTTGCGCTTGCCCACGACCGCTTCCATCTGCGCTTCGGCCTTTGCCACGGCATCGCGCAACTGATGCATCAGGTTCATTCCGTGGGGTGTCAGCTTCACGATCTTGGCGCGGCCATCGGTTTCGTCCGCCTCGCGGTAGATGATGCCGGCGGCCTCGCATTGCTGGATCTGTTCGGCCATGGCCTGCTTGGTCATCTGCGCCCGCGCGGCCAGGTCGATGGCGCGGGTGCCCTTGGCGTCCAGATTGCGGATCAGCTTGATATGAGTGCGCCGCATTCCGGGGAATTCCTGCTTGTCGATCAGGGCGATCACCTCTTCCTCGAAGATGTCGACGGTCCGGTTCATCAGCCGGCCCACATTCTCGAACCGCCAGTGCATGTCATCGGTGTCGGAAGCGGGCGCGGCGGCAGAGGTAGGGGCGTCGGTCACAGTCAAAAGGTCCGGTTTGTCAGCGGAAATCGACCGGGGCGCAGCTTGTCCGCATGCCGTCCGGCCTGGGGCACCGGGATCTTATCGCCGCCGTCCCGGGGCCCGTCAAGGGAGCCGGATCTGCATGGTTCCAGGTCCCCGGACCGCCGGGATCAGCGCAGGCAGCGACTTGGGAAAAAGGGGCGATCGGGCGGCAGACGTCGCGCGCCTGCCCGTCACGGCTGGCCGGCGTTGCCGTGTGCTGGTCCGTGGTCTTCATCGCCGATTGCTGCGCCCGGCCGACGAAGCGGCGCCGCGTAGGCGTCAGGCCGCCGGTTGCAATCTTTCTTTCGGAGTGTCGGGCCAGGCCGCCATCAACGCCCTACGCGCGAATGTTCAGGGCTGGCGCCGGGCCAAAAAGGTGGTCTGGCCGGGAATGCGCATCGTCTTTCCTTTCTTCCGGGGTGGCAGGGTCGGTGGGTCCCCGCATGATACGAAGCGCACGGCGATCTGAAGTTCGGGATGCAATCTGCAACTGAAATTTGCGGCGGAGAGAGATTTCTCCCGATGACCGGCCTTTCACGGACGCTTGCCGAATGCGACTGAAACAGTCAGGTTTCAGAGCCCGACAAAATCGATCAAGTATTTGTTTTTCAAGAATTAATCTTGACCTTGCCCTGCAGATTCCCTATCTCTCCTTCAAGTCAGACAGCCAGCCTGAAGCCAGCCACCTGACAGGCAGAAGTGCATAGCCACCCGTCGGCAGCCAAGCACCGCGCCAGCTCTCTGCCAGCTCTCTGCCAGCTCTCTGCCAGCTCTCTGCCAGCTCTCTGCCAGCTCTCTGCCAGCTCTCTGCCAGCTCTCTGCCAGCTCTCTGCCAGCTCTCTGCCAGCTCTCTGC
>NZ_VOPH01000008.1 GCF_009765275.1 Chachezhania sediminis | reverse complement strand
TCATGACCGGTGCCATTCCGGTCTTCCTGAAGCCCACGCGGAACAGCTGGGGCATCATCGGCCCGATTCAGCGGACCGAGTTCGAGCCCGAGGCGATCAAGGCCAAGATCGCGGCGAACCCGCTGCTGGAAGGTGTGGACCCGGAAACCGTGAAGCCGCGGATCATGGCGCTGACCCAGTCGACCTATGACGGCGTCCTTTACAACACCGAAGTGATCAAGGACCTGCTGGACGGCTATGTCGAGAACCTGCATTTCGACGAGGCATGGCTGCCCCATGCGGCGTTCCACCCGTTCTATGGCACCTATCATGCGATGGGGCGGAACCGGCCCCGGACCAAGCACTCGCTGACCTTCGCCACGCAGTCGGTCCACAAGCTGCTGGCGGGGATCAGCCAGGCAAGTCACGTCCTGGTGCAGGATTCGCAGGAGGTGCCGCTGGACCGGCACCTGTTCAACGAATCCTACCTGATGCACACATCGACGAGCCCGCAATATTCGATCATCGCCAGCTGCGACGTTGCGGCGGCGATGATGGAACCGCCGGGCGGCACCGCGCTGGTGGAAGAAAGCCTGATGGAGGCGCTGGATTTCCGCCGCGCCATGCGCAAGGTCGACGAAGAATTCGGCAACGACTGGTGGTTCCAGGTCTGGGGTCCCGATGCGCTGGCCGAAGAAGGCATCGGCCGCACCAAGGACTGGGAATTGAAGCGCACCGACAGCGAAGGTGTCGAAAGCTCGGGCGAGGATGCGTGGCACGGTTTCGGCGACATGGCCCGCGGCTTCAACATGCTGGACCCGATCAAGGCCACGCTGATCACACCGGGTCTGAACATCGACGGCCGCTTCGAAGAGACGGGCATCCCCGCCTCCATCGTGTCGAAATACCTGGCCGAACATGGCGTGGTGGTGGAAAAGACCGGGCTCTACAGCTTCTTCATCCTGTTCACCATCGGCATCACCAAGGGCCGGTGGAACACGCTGGTGGCCGCGCTGCAGCAGTTCAAGGACGACTATGACCGGAACCAACCCCTGTGGAAGGTCATGCCGGAATTCAGCGCCAAGCAGCCGCGCTACGAACGGATGGGACTGCGGGACCTGTGCCAGCATGTCCATGCGCTTTATGCAAAATACGATGTGGCCCGTCTGTCGACAGAGATCTACCTGTCAGACCACCACCCGGCCATGACCCCGACCGAGGCGTTTTCCCACATCGCCCGCCGCAAGACCCAGCGCGTGCCCATCGACGAGATCGAGGGCCGGATCACCACCAGCCTGGTCACACCCTATCCGCCGGGCATCCCGCTGCTGATCCCGGGAGAGGTGTTCAACCGCAACATCGTCGACTACCTGCGCTTCAACCGCGATTTCGCCCGCGAATGCCCGGGGTTCGAAACGGACATCCACGGCCTTGTCCGCGAGGAAGGCGAATTCGGCGAAGTCAGGTACTTCGCCGACTGCGTCGCGGAGTAGCCGCGCCGGGCAGGGGGCCTGTTCGTCCGCCGGGGTGCCGGCGGGCGGAACGCCCGGCATGTCGGCCGGGGCAGGTTCACTGCTGGATCTCGTGCCGCGGCAAAGCGACATTGGCGGTTTCGCTTTCCTGTTCCGCGGCAGAGGTGCCAGCAGCCCAAGGGCGCCCAGTCCGACTGCAAAACGTCCCATAATCCGTGTTGCCATTCCCGCGGATGACCTGTGCATGCCTTTTCGTCGACAGGAAAGTGGAAGGTCGCAGGCCGTCCAAGCCTGCGCCGTGGAGAGTATCCGGCACGACCTCGAACCTCTCATGACTTTTAGTCATTTCGTTCCGACTTTTTTGCAGATTTGCGACGACCCTTCTCCGTGTCAGGATTTTGCCAGCCTTTGCATGACTGTCGGGGCGAAGGCGGGTTTGGTGACTGTTTTCATCCGGTTGGACGGTGCGCCCGCCTTTCCCGGACGTCAGAACCCGGCTGCCGGCGCCGACCAGACCTGGACCTGGGGATTTGACGACAGACCTTTCCGACTTCGCCCATGACATAAACGCGCTGTTTTCGGCCTTTGACCGGCCGGACAGCCCCGGTGCCGTGCTGCTGGTCCGGCACCACGGGCAGGAGGTTTTCTGCAATGCCTGGGGTGCGGAAAGCCTGACCTTCGGGCGGATGCTGACCCGAAGGTCGGTCATCCGGATCGGGTCGCAAAGCAAGCAGTTCACCGTCCTTCTGGCCCTGATGCTGGAGGCCGAAGGCAAGCTGTCCATGTCCGACCCGGTGCAGAAGCACTTTCCCGAACTGCCGGTCTTCGACCACCCGGTGACGCTGTACCATCTGGCGACGAATACCAGCGGCTGGCGCGATCATTTCCAGGCGCTGGTCCTGTCCGGCATCTCTCTCTATGCGCCCAGCACGCGTCAGGCGACCCGCGACCGGATCGCCCGGCAGGAAGCGCTGAACTTCGCGCCCGGCTCGGCGCTCAGTTACTCCAACAGCGGCTTCGTCCTGCTGTCCGACCTGATCGAGAAGATCGAAGGCAAGCCTCTGGGCGATGTCCTGAAAGAACGGATCTTCGACCCGCTGGGCATGGCCGACACCTTGCTGGTGGGCTGGGACGGGCTGGCGGTGCCGGGGCTGGCCAGCCACTACTGCACCGACCCCGAAGGCTGGTTTCAGCGCAACTGGGGCCTGCCCATCGGCGGCGAAGGGGGTATCGCCTCGACTGTCGACGACACGGCGCTATGGCTGGACAATTTCGACACCGCCCGGATCGGCACGGCCGAGATGCTGGCGCGGATGCAGACGCCGCCGCACTTCCCTGGCGGTCAGGTCAGCGGCTATGGCATGGGGCTGGTGATCCACGATTACCGCGGGCGGCGCTTCGTTGGCCATGGTGGTTCCGTTGCCGGGGGGCGGTCGGAAAACGGGCGTTTCGTCGATGACGGCCTGTCGGTCGTGCTTCTGGGCAATTGCGATACGGTGGAACCGCTGGCGACCGTGCGGCGCGTGGCCGATCTGTGGTTCGGCGATGCGGAACCGCCGGTGATGCCGTTCAAGCCCGGTCGCTATCGCCAGGACGGCGGGCGCGACGTGCTGGTGGTTCGGGACCACGCCGGCGGGAAACAGATGATGTCGGCCGGGACCGTCTTCGAACGGCTGGACTGCACGCCGCCCGAAGGCGCCGCGCGCGAGGCCGGATTGATCAGCGCCCATTACAGGCCGACCGATACCGGGATCGCGGCCGACTATTGCGGTGTGGCCCAGACCTACACCCCCGTACCCGACGACGCGCAGGCGGCCCGGCCGCTGACCGGGCGCTATCGCCAGGACGTGCAGGGCTTTGACGTGGCCATCGACACGGACCTGCGGCAGGGAAGGTTCCTGCTGACCTCGGACCAGGGCGTTTTCCGCGGACATCTCGCGGCCGTGGACCGCGATCTGTGGATCCTGCGGGCCGGAGAGGTGCCGAAAGACGGGCCGCCGGCCCGCGCCGTGCCATGGATGGCTGCGCTGCAGGCGGTCGATGGCGGTTTCGTCCTGGATACCGCCCGCAACAAGGGCCTGACCTTCAAGACAACCGAACAGTAACCGCAACAAACAGAGAGTATGACCCCGATGGACCCCAGAAAGATGTCGCCGCAGGAGTTCGATGCGGCCGCGCGTGCCTATCTGAAATCTTTCGTGCAATCCCGTCGCGGCTTCCTGGGCGGTGCCGCCAGCCTTGGGGCACTGGCGCTGACCGGCCTGCCGGGGATCGCCCGGGCCGAAGGCGGTTCCGGCGTGCTGCGCGTCGGTCGTGCTGACGAACCGGATTCGCTGGATCCGCAGAAGACCAACCTGTCGATCTCGTCCGCCACGCTGGCCTATATCGTCGAACCGATGGCCAAGCGCGACGTCGACGGCAACCTGGGCCCGGGCGTCGCCGAAAGCTGGGAGTTCACCAACGAGAACAAGACCCTGATCTTCAGGCTGAAGCCCGACATGGTGTTCCAGGACGGCACACCCCTGAATGCCGAGGCGGTGGCCTGGTCGGTCCGGCGGCACATGGATCCGGCGACCGCTTCGCCGTCGAAGGGGATGCTTGGCCCGCTGGTCGATGTCGAGGTGCTGGACGACCTGACCATCGCCTATAACTTCGAAAACGCGTTCATCCCGGTCTTCGTGGGCCTGTCGAACCCCTATACAGGCCCGCTGTCTAAGGCGGCGGTGGAAAAGGAAGGCGATGCCTTCGGTCGCGCGCCCGTCGCGGCAGGTCCGTTCAAGTTCGAAAGCTGGTCGTCCGACCGCGGTATCCGGCTGGCCCGGAACGAACTTTACGGTCCCATCGATGAACCCCCGCTGATCGAGGCGATCGAGTTCATCCAGTACCCCGAGGACACGACCCGTCTGGCCGCCTTTGAAACCGGCGAGATCAACGCCATGTTCAACAGCGGATCGGTCCCCGTCACCGCCATCGGCCGGCTGAAGGACAACCCCGACGCGATCGTGATGGAGCGCCCGTCGGAACGGTGCTGCACGCTGATGTTCAACCTGAACATGGCGCCCCTGGACGACATCCGGGTGCGGCAGGCGATTTCCCATGCCATCGACACCGACGTCGTCGTGGCCTTCGGGATCGACGGTCAGGCCGTGCCCGCGACCTCTCCGGTCGCCAGCGCCATCCCGGGCTATTCGCCCGCGACGAAGGAAATGGGCTATGGCTACGATCCGGAAAAGGCAAAGGCCCTGCTGGCCGAAGCCGGGGTCGAGCTGCCGCTGAAGCTGGAACTCTTGTCCAAGGAAGAACCGATCACCCGCCGCACCTGCGAGGTGATCCAGGCGCAGCTGGCCGAGGTCGGCGTGGAACTGTCGCTGGGCCTGACGCCCGTCGGCGACTGGATCAAGCGGGCACGCGCGGGCGAGGGCGACCTGAACCTGATGACCTACACGTTCTCGGACGCGGACATCATGTTCATGTGCTTCCATTCCACCGGCTCGCTGAACTTCGTCCACCAGCTGCCCGAAGGCACCGATGCCAAGCTGGAGCTTCAGCGCACGCTGGCGGTTCCGGCCGAACGGCAGGCGGTGCTGGACGAGCTTCAGGCCATGGTGATCGAGGACGCGCTGTGGAAGCCGCTGTACGAGCCGATGAGTTTTGGCGTGGTGGCGTCTGACGTGCATGGGGCGGTGATGGATGCCCGCGGCGCGGTCCGGGCGGAAAAGATCACCATTTCCTGACCTGATGCTGCGCCTTCTGCTTCCGCGGCTGCTTCAGTCGGTCGTCATCCTTCTGGGGGTCACGCTGGTCGTGTCCTCGCTGATCAAGCTCATCCCGGGCGACCCGGTCGATATCATATCGGCCGGCGACCCCAGCATGACGGTCGAGGATCTGGACCGTCTGCGGGAGCAGATGGGTCTGAACCGGTCGGTGTTCGAACATTACATCGCCTATCTCGGGGGCGCCGTTCAGGGCGACCTCGGCACCTCGCTGCGCCAGCACATGCCGGTGGCGGATCTGGTCTTGGAACGGGTGCCCGCCACCGCCGAACTGGCCTTCTGGGCCATGGTCTTCGGCCTTGTCCTCGCCGTGCCTCTTGGCGTCGTCACCGCCCTGAAGCGGGGCAGCTGGGTCGATTACGGCGGCACCGTGGTTGCCGTTCTGGGTGTGTCGACGCCCAGTTTCCTGCTGGCCGTGATGATGATCCTGTGGTTTTCCGTCGACATGCGGATGCTTCCCGCGTCCGGCTATCGCGGGTCCGCTCTGGGTGCGTTGTTCACCCTGGATTTTGCCGGTTTCGTGACGACGATCCGCTATTTCCTGTTGCCTGCAATCTCTCTTAGCTTCGTGCTGGTGGCCGTGAACGCGCGCCTGATCCGGTCGGCCATGCTGGAGGTGCTGGAGCAGGACTATATCACCTTCGCCACGGCCAAGGGTGTCCCGCGGATGGTCATCATCCTGCGCCACGCGCTGCGGAACGCGCTGCTGCCGGTGGTCACCATGCTGGGGCTTCAGGTCGGATCGCTTCTATCCGGCACGGTCGTCATCGAAAACGTCTTTGCCTGGCCCGGGATCGGCCGGCTGGCGGTCGATGCGATCCACAACCGTGACTATGCGGTGATCCAGGGGGTCGTCCTGATCTCGGCCGTGCTCTTCATTGCGCTGAACCTTGTCGTCGACGGGCTTTACCGGATCATCGACCCGAGGGTCGGGTCATGACGGACGAGACCGCAAGCCTGCCGTCCAGCGTCTCGCCTACACGCACCGGGTTCCTGTCGGCCCTGATCCGCAGCCCCAAGGGGCTGAGCGGCCTGATCCTGGTCCTGTTTATCCTTTTCTGTGCGATTGCGGGCCCCTGGATCATGCCCCACGATCCGGTCCACCAGTCGCTGTTTTCCCGCTTTGCCCCGACAGTCTGGCAGGAGGGCGGGTCCGCCAAGCACCTTCTGGGCGGTGACAACATGGGCCGCGATATCCTGAGCAGGACCATCGCGGGTGCCCGCATCTCTGTCCAGGTGGCGGTGATCGTGGTGTCCATCGCGCTGGTCGCCGGTTCGCTTCTGGGCGCGCTTGCGGGCTTTTTCGGCGGCTGGCTGGATACCGTGATCATGCGCATTGTGGACTTCCAGCTGGCCTTTCCCTTCCTGCTGCTGGCGCTGATCTTCATGGCGGTGCTGGGCCCGGGTTTCACGACCCTTGTCGTGGCGCTGTCCATGGGCTTCTGGATCAACTTCGCCCGCGTGGTCCGAAGCGAAACCCTGCGGATCCGCAAGCTCGATTACATCGATGCCGCGATCACCATGGGTGTGTCGCGGGCGCGGATCATCCTGACCCATGTCCTGCCCAACGTCCTGCCCGCCATGCTGGTGGTCGCCACGCTGGACGTGGCCCTTGTGGTCCTGTCCGAGGCGGGGCTGTCCTTCCTTGGCCTGGGCGTCCAGCCGCCCACGATTTCCTGGGGGATGATGATCGCGGACGGGCGCGACTATCTTTACCAGCAGCCATGGATCGTCATCGCTCCGGGGATCGCGGTCCTGATGACCTCGGTCGGGATCAACCTTTTCGGCGACTTCATGCGCGATCACTTCGATCCGCGGCTGGAAAGGACAAGGACATGAGTGCCCCCGAAAGCATGCCCGTGCTTCAGGTCCGTGACCTGACCATCGACTACCCGGGCCGCGGCGGGCTGACCCGGGCGGTCGACGGCGTCAGCTTTGCCTTGGGCGCGGGGCGCGTGCTGGGCGTCGTGGGCGAAAGCGGATCGGGCAAGTCTTCCATCGGGATGGCGGCCATGGGCCTGACAGAGGCATCCCATGCGGTGATCGGGGGCGAGATGAAGTTCGCCGGGACCGACCTGGCAAAGCTGAAGGGCCAGGGCTGGCGCAGCCTAAGGGGCGAGCGTGTGTCGATGGTGTTCCAGGACGCGATGGCCACGCTGAACCCGGTCCTGCGGGTGGGTGACCAGATTGCCGACATGTTCCGATATCACCGGCCGCAGATGTCGAGAAAGGCGCGGCGGGCGGCCGTGCTGGACCTTTTGGAACAGGTCGGGATCCGCGATGCCGACAAACGGATCGACAATTATCCGCACGAATTGTCGGGCGGGATGCGCCAGCGGATCGTGATCGCGGCGGCCATCGCGCTGGAACCCGAACTGCTGATCGCGGACGAACCGACCACCGCGCTGGACGTCACCGTGCAGGCCCAGATCCTGGATCTGATGCAGGACCTGATCCGCGAACGCGAGATGGCGATGCTGTTCATCAGCCACGACCTGGATGTCGTGGGCGATATCTGCGACGACGTGGTGGTCATGCGCCATGGCAAGATCGTCGAGGCCGGGCGGGTGGACGACGTCCTGATCCGACCCCGGCACCCCTATACGCAGGAGCTTCTGGCCGCCCGTCCCCAGTTCCGCACGGCCGAGGTCGCGGCGGTGCAATCCGGGGGCTCCCATGCCTGACGTGCTTCTGGACGTGACCGGCCTGCGCCGCGAATTCGACCTGCCGGGGGGCCTGTTCCGCCCCAAAGGCAGCATGGTGGCCGTCGACGATGTCAGCTTCCGCATCCACAAGGGCGAGGCCTTCGGCCTTGTCGGCGAAAGCGGATCGGGCAAGTCGACCATCGGGCGGATCGTCGCCCGCCTGACCGATCCGACGTCGGGCAGCGTCACCTTCGACGGGCGGGACTGGCTGGGACTGAAGGGGCAAACACTCCGCGCGGCCCGGCAGGACGTGCAGATGGTGTTCCAAAGCCCCTATGCCTCGCTCGACCCGCGCTGGCGGGTGCGGGACCTGTTGGCGGAGCCGTTGAAGGCCTGCACCGACCTGAAGGGTGGGGCGATCCTGGACCGGTCTGTCGAACTGCTGGATCAGGTAGGGCTGGACCCGGCCTGGCTGGACCGGTTCCCGCACCAGTTTTCCGGGGGCCAACGTCAGCGGATCGCCATCGCCCGCGCGCTGGCGCCGGGGCCGAAGCTGCTGATCGCGGACGAACCCGTTTCGGCGCTGGATGTCTCCAGTCAGGCGCAGGTGCTCGATCTTCTGCGCAGGATCATCCGCGAACAGGGGCTGTCGCTTCTGTTCATCAGCCACGACCTGTCGGTGGTCGATCACCTGTGCGGCACGGTGGGCGTCCTGAACCGCGGCCAGCTGGTGGAATGGGGGCCTGTCGATCAGGTCTTCCGGGCACCGCAAACCGATTACACCCGCCGCCTGATCGCGGCGATTCCGGGCCAGCGCCGCCGTGCGCTTCAGGCCGCGGGCCCCACCGCGCAGGACACCATCCATTGAAGATCGGAAAGACCGTCATGAAAATTGCCGCCGCCGGTTTCCAGCATGAAACCAACCGCTTTGCCGGGCGCACCTCGCCCCGGTCGGATTTCGATGCGCCGGGTGGCTGGCCCGCATTCAGTCGTGGCGAGGAGATGGGCGTGACCATGCGCGGCACCGGCACGCCGATGTCGGGCGCGCTGCAGGTGGCGGACGATGCGGGCGTCGAGATCCTGCCGATCCTGTGGTGCATCGGCCTGCCTTCGGGTCCGGTGGAAGACGACGCGTTCGAGGATATCGCGGGCGAGATCTGCGAAGGCTTCAAGTCGGCGCTGGAACAGGGGGCCGGTGCGCTCTACCTCGACCTGCACGGCGCCATGGCCACGATCACTCACCCGGACGCGGAGGCAGAGCTGCTGCGCCGCCTTCGCCAGATCGCGCCCGCGCCCTATCCGATCGCGGCGTCCTTCGACCTGCACGGCAACATCCCCGAAGGGCTGGTCCGGGATCTGACGCTTCTGGATTGCTATCGCACCTACCCTCACATGGACCTGAAAGATACCGGCGCCCGGGTAATGGAACGTCTGATCGCTCATCTGAACGGCGTCCCGGCGCCGGTTATAGCCTATCGGGCGGTGCCCTATATCGCGCCGCCGTCCGACCTGTGCACCTTCCTGGAACCGGCCAGGACCCTCTTGGCCGAGGCCGAGGCGATGGTCCGCACCACGCCGGGCCTGCATGCGGTCAGCCAGTTTTCGGGGTTTCCACTGGCGGATGTGCCAGAGGCCGGTCCGTCCATCGTCGCGCAGGCCGAAGACACCCGGACGGCCGAAGAAGCCGCCGACCGGATGCTGCAACGCTGGATCGAGGTGGAAGGTCTTCTGGATACTCCCCGCCTGCCTGCGGCGGAAGCGGTGGCCCAGGCCATGGCGCTGACCCAGGGACCGGGCACCGGGCCGGTCGTCATTTCCGACACACAGGACAATCCGGGTGGAGGCGGGTCGGGCGACACGACCGGCATGCTGCATGCGCTGCTGGCGGCGGGCGCGCGCGGGGCGGTGATGGTCCATATCGCGGACGAAGCCGCCAGCCGTGCGGCGCACGAAGCGGGCGTCGGCGGCGTGGTCGCGTTGGCCATCGGGGCCGGAACCACCGCGGACCTGTGCGATCCGGTGCCGGGTCCCTGGACCGTGATCGCACTGGGAGACGGGGCCTTTACCGGCATCGGGCCCATGTACCGCGGCAATGCGATCCGGCTTGGGCCGGTGGCACTGCTGGAACGGGACGGCGTGCGCGTTATTGTGGCACCGCGCAAGATGCAGGCCTCGGAACCCGGGCTGCTCGTGCATCTTGGCCTGACGCCCGAAGACCAGGGGATCCTTGTCCTGAAAAGCTCGGTCCATTTCCGTGGCGCTTATCAGCCCATGGCCCGTGCCATCCTGATCGCCGAGGCGCCGGGGCGCGTCACGTCGGACCTGGGCCAGCTTGAATTCCGGCTGGCCCGGCGCAGACTGGCCGGAACTCCGGCCTGACTGCGACCGGGGCGGGAGACGGGGAAATGGCCAGCCAGCCCACCCGGATCGCGGTGATCGGTGCCGGCATCGTCGGCGTCTGCACTGCCATCGAGCTGCGGGCGCGGGGCTTCGACGTGCTGCTTCTGGATCCCGAACCGGCAGGCGGGCCGCAGGCGGCGAGTTACGGCAATGGCGCCTTCATCAGCCCGGCCTCGATCCTGCCGATGTCCTTTCCGGGGATCTGGCGGCGGCTGCCGGGCTATCTGATGGATGCAGAAGGGCCACTGGTGATCCGCTGGCGGTCGGTCCTGCCGAACCTGCCGTGGTTCTGGGGCTTCCTGCGGGCAGGGTCCACCTGGCCGCGGCTGTCGCGGATCGCGGGGCACCTGAACGCGCTTCTGGCGGACGCGCCCGCGCGTCACCAGGCGCTGGCCTGTGCGGCCGGGGCGGGGCACCTGATCCGGCGCACGGGTCTGATCTATGCCTTTCCCGACCGCGCCGCCTATCAGGCAGAGGTGCGGTTCTGGGACCTGCGCCGCCGGCACGGCGTGGCGCTGGAGGAACTGGACACCGAAACGCTGCGCGCCCGCGTTCCCGCGCTCAGCCCGGCCTATCGCTTCGGTATTCAGGTCACCGGCGGGGCGCATTGCACCGACCCGGGCGGTTTCACCGCCGCGCTGGCCCGCTGGGCCGAGGCGCAGGGCGTGCAGGTCATTTCCGCGCGGGCGACCGGGTTTCAGGCCGCGGACGGCCGGCTGAGCGCCGTCCACACTGCCTTGGGCCCGATCCGCTGCGCCGCGGCGGTGGTGGCGGCGGGATACGGCGCGCGCGGGCTGGCGCGGCTGGCCGGCGACCGGATCCCGATGCTGGCCGAGCGCGGGTATCATGTCGAGGTCGCATCGCCCCGGGTGGCGCCGGAGATTCCGGTCATGCCGCAGGACGGCAAGATGGCGAACACGCTGACTGCGGGCGGGCTTCGGGCCTCTGGTCAGGTCGAACTGGCCGCCGACGGGACGCCGCCCGACTGGGGGCGGGCAAACCTGCTGTTGCAGCAGTTGTTGCGCACCTATCCCGGGCTGGGCCCGGTCGATTCCGACGCGGTGCGGCGTTGGCAGGGGAACCGCCCGTCGACGCCCGATGCGCTGCCGGTGATCAGCGCCTCGCTGGCGCTGCCGGGGCTCTACTATGCCTGCGGTCACGGCCACAGCGGCTTTGCCGCGGCGCCCCACACGGCGGCGATGGTCGCCGATCTGGTCGAAGGGAAGGGGAACCGGCTTGCGGAAACCGCCTTTTCGCTGGCGCGCTTCATGCGGCGACGGGGCAGGGCCAGGTAGGTCTATCCGGGCGGCCTTCGGGATCGGGCCGAAGCTGCATGTCGGCGGCAACCCGTCACGGGCGTGACATCAGGGATGTCCGACCGGGCCTGCCCCGGCTTGCGTCCCCGACCCAAGGCGGGTCAATTGGGGCATTCCTTTCCGGTGCCCCATGCGACGTTTCCTGCCTTCCCTTTCGGCCCTTCAGGCCTTCGATTCCGCCGCACGCCACATGAATTTCACCAAGGCGGCCGAGGATCTTTCGCTGACTCAAAGCGGGATCAGCCGCCAGATCGGCAACCTGGAAAGCCGGCTGGGGGTGACGCTGTTCGAACGTGTGGGGTCGCGTCTGGTGCTGACCGATGCCGGCCGGGACTACGCCCGAGAGGTGCAGCAGCTTCTGGATCGGCTGGAGGAGGTGTCGATCGACGCGGTCCGCGGCCGCAAGGCCAGCCAGGCTTTGACCATCGGCACCCAGCCGACGCTGGGTGCGCGCTGGCTGATGCCTCGCCTGAAAGGGTTCGCCACCGCCCATCCGGACATTCCGCTGGAACTTGTGGCGATCAACGCCGGCAGCGACGTGTCCGACCTGCCTGTCGATCTGGCGCTGCTGCGGGGGCGCGGGGCCTGGATCAATGCCCGGTCGCTGGAGCTTTTCGCCGAGGAACTGGTGGCCGTGGCCGCGCCCGATCTGTTGGAGCGCATCGACACGACCGGGCCGCTGAACTTCCAGACCATGCCGACACTTCAGAACGCCCGCCGCCCCAGCTTGTGGCTGACCTGGCTTCGGGCCACCGGGCAGGAGCCCGCGGGTTTCATCCAGGGGATGCGCTTGCCCTATGCCGACCTGGTGATTCAGGCGGCATGCGAGGGATTGGGGATCGGCCTGGTGCCGCTGCATTACGTGCAGGCGGAACTGGAGACCGGGCGGCTGTGCCAATGCTTCGGGGGTCCGGTCGCGTCGGGCGAAAGCTACTGGGTGGTGATTTCGGACCACCGGCAAGCGCACCCGTACGTGGCCGAGATGCGCAACTGGCTTATGCGGCACCGCTAGGGCAGGCCGCGCGAAGGGTGCGTCGCCGGACGGCAGGGCGGCGCACATCATGGTGGCACGATGCGCTGCGCCCCGCCAGTTGCGCCCCGGTTGCCACGGCGGGCGCCGCGTCAGAAGACGAAGCGTACCTGCACACCGGCGCCGATGTCGCGGGTCGTTTCCGACAGGCCGGCATTGGCGTTCAGGCTGATCGTCGACCCCTTCTTCGTAAGG
This sequence comes from Chachezhania sediminis, assembly GCF_009765275.1. GTDB lineage: Bacteria > Pseudomonadota > Alphaproteobacteria > Rhodobacterales > Rhodobacteraceae > Chachezhania > Chachezhania sediminis. Next base: position 179,019 of record NZ_VOPH01000008.1, on the reverse strand, counting down.
ATGTCGAGACCAAGACCAAGGTCCAACCGTGTGCTGTCCATCTTTGTCTGTGCGCTGAAGTCCAGGCCGCTGGCGCCCATCGACACGAAGTGCCCGGTCGCGCGGGGTGTCGCGTCGCCCAGGAACTGGGTCAGCCCGACATGGCCCGAAAGCCGCGTCTGCGTACCGCCGCGGGACTTGTAATCGCCCCAGAATGCCAGCGACGGGCGCAGATGATAGATCGTCTCGCTGGCCGGATCGATATCCAGCGCATAGGCGGACGATGGCGTTTCCTGGAAGGAACTGCCGTTCAGGTAAGTGGCCCCCAGTTCGACCTGCGGGCGCCAGGTCATGCGGCCAGACTGCAAAGTCCACGCCAGCCTTGCGCCCCCGCCGGCAGTCGTCGGGCGATAGGACCCGTCGACGCCGATGCCGCCAGGCGCCTGACGGCTGGTGTCGAAATTGCCGGTGCTGAAGGCGGCATAAACGCCGTATTCCATCGTGCCCGCCTGCCGGCTGAGCGCGCCGCCGATCAGGAACTGGTAACCGTCGGCGCTGCCCTTGTTGTCGTTGCCGGTGATGTTGTGCCGTTCATAAGCCAGCGCCCCATCCAGCTTCCACATGTCGGCAAAGGGCATGCTGGACCCGCCCGCGATTTCATAGCTGTCCTGGCTGAAGCCCAGGTTGTCGCCCTTGGCGTCCTGGATGAAATGCCGACCGCCCACGCGGATCCAGCTGCAGCCCGACCCGTCGTCGGCCCCGCCCGCCTGTGGCGACTGGCGTTCGCAATTGATCAGGCGTTCGGCAAAGCGCAGCGACGACAGGTAGGCCGCCATCTGGGTATCGACCACGATCTCCATCCCCAGAGAGTTCAGCGAACCGACATAGCCCCGATCGCTTTCCCGGGTCATGAGTTCGCTGAACAGTTCCGGATCCAGTTCGCCCCGGCGATAAAGCTGGTGAAAGTAGCGGGCCAGGCGGTCCTGGTTGTCCCGCGCCAGGTTGGTGACGGAGTCCTTCACGAAGTTGATATCATAAGAGAGGTGCAGCTTGCCGGCTTCCAGCTGGACAAGGCCGTACTGGCCCACGGCGGACGGGACGATCGTCAGTTGCGACAGGTCGTTGCTGGCCGGACCGTTCAGGATGACGTCCATCTGCGCGCCTTCCGGTCCCGGGGTCGAGTTGATGAAGTTCGCCGCGACCCGGCCGCGCAGTTGCGTCGCGCCGTCGACCTGCAGCGTGTCGGTCATGGCCGCTGGATTGGTCGGATCGACATCGATCTGGATGATCCCGTTATCGCCGTTGACGAAATCGCCGGTGACCCGGGTCCGCCCGATAGTGCCGTCGCCATGGACCGTAAGCGTGCCGTTGTTGACGACGCGGTCGACATCCAGACGCCGGCCGGCATGGATCGTGCCGCCCTGGCGGTTATTCAGGACGACGCCCGACGCCTTGTTGATGTCGCCGGTGATGGTCCCGGTGTTGTTGATCGTCAGGTCGGTGTCCAGCGCGTAGATCGCGATCCCGTCGATCCCCGCCTGTGAGGAGACGGAGCCCGAATTGTTCAGGACCGAACTGCCCGGGCCCCGGAACATCAGGCCCGCGCCGTCTTCGGCGCCTGCGACCACGGCTTCGGTGCCGCCGGTGACGGACCCGGCCACGTCGATCTCCATCATGCCGGACCCGTCGCCGGTCGAGGTGACGACAACGCCATGGGCACCGGCGCCGGTCACGTCGATGGCGCCGTCGACGACGACCTTCACCGTGGTGCCGGTCGTCTTGTTGCTGCCGCTGCCGCCCGCCGACTGCGCGAAGATCCCGTGCGAGGCCACGCCGGACGTGCGGATCGTGCTGCCCCGCGCCAGCGAGACATTGACATTGCCGCCACTGCCCTTGCCACTTTGCGCGCCGATCCGGGCCGCGGCCCCGGTCGAGGAGGGCGTGACATTGCCCTGCAGGCCGCCGCCGCCGCCAAGGCTTTGCGCCAGGATCCCCACCGAATGGTCGCCGGTGGTGGTGATGTCGCCGGTCTGCATAACGATGATGGTGCCTCCGTCGCCCTTGCCGCCGCGGTCACCCAGTTTCGACCCGAAGGTTGCGGAACTGCCGAAGACCAGCGCGCCGCCCAGGCCGCCGCCGCCGCCGACGGACTGAGCAACGATGCCGTGGGCATTCGACACCTGGCCTTCGGCCGCGCCCGTCGTGGTGATGGATCCCCGATGGTTGATGGTGATCGCCCCGCCATCGCCGGTGACCGACGTGTGGCCGGTCACATCCACGCTGCCCGTGGCGTTTTCGCCCGCAGCCCCGAAGGAGGTCCCGCCTCCGCCGCCGATGGATTGGGCTAGGATCCCCACGGAATACAGGCCCGCGGTCGCCACGTCGGTGCCGATATCGGTGATTGTGATCGTGCCGCCGTTGCCGGATTGCCCGTGTTCGCCACCTACGACGATGGACACGTCCTTGATATCGACAGAACTCTGGTTGCCGGCATTGCCGCCGCCGCCGCCGATGGACTGGGCGAAGATGGCCGTACTGGCATCGCCCGCGGTGGCGATCGTGGCATTGCGGTTGGTCACCGCGACGGTCCCGCCGTCACCCGCGCCGCCGCCAGAGCCGCCAACCGTGATCGTGTGGGAACTGCCCTTGCCTGCGGCCTCGCCGCCCGATCCGCCGCCCGCACCGACCGACTGGGCAAAGATCGCATAGGCATTGCTGCCGGCGGTCGCGACATTGGCCGAGTTCGTGACCATGGCCGTGCCGCCGTCGCCCCCGGCCTTGCCCTGTCCGCCGATAAAGACGTTCAGGCTGGTCCAGGCGCTGGCGGTGGTCCAGGCGTTCTGGTTCGGGTTCGATTGGGGCACGACCTTGTTCAGATAGTTCGTGATCTCGGACGCGGTCTTGGAAGAGGTGAAGCTCGACAGGCCCTTGCTGGCGGCACCGCCTGTGCCGCCGCCGCCGCCGACGCTTTGCGCCATGATCGCGTGGGCGCTGTCGCCTGTGGTGGTCACGGCGGCCTTGTTGGTCACGATGGCCGATCCGCCATTGTTGCCCTTGCCGCCGTTGCCGCCGACCGCAACCTGAAGCGCGCCCGAGACGCTGGAGCCCGTGTTTCTGGCCGCGTCCTTGCACACCTTGGTCTTGTTCACGTAGACAAGGTTGCAGGCCGCGGTGAAGCTGAAGGAATAGGTCGACACGGCGCCACCGTCGCCCCCGCTGCCGCCCACCGACTGGGCGAAGATCCCCCGTGCCGCGGTGCCCGCGGTGTTGATCGTGCCGGAATTCGTGACGATGGCCGCGCCCCCCGGCGCGCCGGACCCGCCGGACCCACCGACCTCGACATTCAGGCTGGCCGCGACGGAATTGCCCGATCCGCCCGAGGACAGACTGCCCAGCGTCACGATGGCATTGCCGCCCGATCCGCCCTGGCCGCCATTGCCGCCCACGCTTTGTGCGTTCAGCCCGTCCGAGGACGTGCCGGCCGTGGTGATCGCGCCCGAATTTGTGATCGTGGCATTGCCGGTCTTGGCGCCGTCGCCGCCCGATCCGCCGATCACGACATTGGCCTTGATCTGGTTCTTGGTGTTCGACCCTGCGTTCAGCAGCACATTGTAGGAATTGCCACCCGCGCCACCGTTGCCGCCGATGGACTGGGCTAGGATCGCGTCGGCATTGTCGCCCCGGGTGGCAACGGTGCCCTCGCTGGAGACAGTGACGTTGTCCGAAGCCCCGCCATCGCCGCCCTTGCCGCCGACATCGACCGCGACATCCACGGAAGAGGTCGAGCCCGCGTTGATCGTGCCGGAATAGACCGCGCCGCCCGATCCGCCGTCGCCGCCGACGCTTTGCGCCAGGATGGCGATGCTGCCGAAATCGGCGGTGGCAAAGTCGGCCTCCGACTCTACGGTCACGGTCTTGCCCGCGCCGCCCTTGCCGCCGCCGCCGCCCACGGCGACGGTAACGCTGGTGGCGGGTATGTCGTCTTCTCCGCCAACCGATATGCCTCCGGTCATGGCAAATCCGCCATTGCCGCCATTGCCGCCCTGGCTGATCGCCTGAAGGCCGATGGCATTGACACCGCCGGTCCGGACGGCGGCACCCGCATCCAGCGTGACATCGACTGTGGACGCGGTGCCGCCGGTGCCGCCGGTGCCGCCAAGGGCTACGCCGACATTGCCCTGGCTGACCGCTGTCGCGGAAATGGCCGCTCCGCCCAGGCCGCCATTGCCGCCCAGGCTCATCGCGACGATGCCGTGGGACAGGTCGCCTGCCGTGGCAACATCGCCCGCCACGCCGACATCGACCGTGCCGGCCGTGCCGCCCTTGCCGCCGGCGCCGCCCAGCGACACGCCGACCGAGGCGGCGCTGGCCGCCGCACCGGACACGGCATAGCCGCCGATGCCGCCGGACCCGCCCAGCGACATGGCCGCAAGGCCCGTCGCATGGTCGCCCGTGGTCGCGATGCCGCCGACCGAAACGCTGACCGCGCCGGCGGTGCCGCCGCCGCCGCCCTTGCCGCCGACATTGACGCCGACATCGCCCATCGAGATGCCGTTGCCGGTGAAGGCCACGCCCCCGGTGCCGCCGCTGCCGGCGACCGACAGGGCGGTGACCCCGCCCGCCATTCCCCGGGCTGTCGTGACCGGCCCCGTGGCGATGACGGTCACGTCGCCGCTGTCCCCCGCATCGCCGCCGGTGCCGCCGATAGAGGCGTTTATATCTGCCGTGCCCCCCGGTGTGATCGCGCCCGTGGCATAGGATGCCCCGCCCGATCCGCCGATGGAGGTCGCCAGGACGCCCTGCGCTGCGGCACCGGCAGTCTGGATATTGCCGTTCGAGTAGACCGCGACAGCCCCGCCTGCGCCGCCCTTGCCGCCATTTCCGCCGACCGAAAGGTCCACGCCGACATCCGACAGGCCGCCGGTGATCACGTTGCCGGAATGGCCGCCGCTCCCGCCGGTCGATGTCGCATAGATCCCGTGCCCGTTGTCGCCGCTGGTGGCGATATCGCCCGCGGTGGCATCGGCGGTATTACAGGCCTGGGCGCCGGTAGCGGTGCCGTTGCAGACGGTCACCGCGCCACCCCTGCCACTGCCGGATCCGTTGCCGCCGACGGCTGCGCTGATCCCCGTCTCGCCCGCAGTGGCCGCAACGGTGGTGCCGGCATTGCCGCCGCCGCCGCCGATCGACATGGCCGCGATGCCGATGCCGTTCGCTCCAAGCGTCTTGATCTGTGCCAGGTTGTCGACGGTGACTGTCCCGCCGTCGCCCGCGGCACCGCCCTTGCCGCCGAAAGCCAGCGCGATCGAGGCCGTGCCACCGGCCGAGACCGAGATCGCGTTGCCCGCCGTGCCGCCACCGCCTCCGGTCGAGGTCGCGACGATGCCCGAGGAATTGTCGCCGCCCACGGCGATCACGGCAGTGGCTTCGGTCCGGGCTGTGACGGACCCGCCATCGTTGCCTTTGCCACCGTTGCCGCCCATGGCCAGCGAAAAGCCCGCGCCCACGGCCAGGGTGTTCGACCCGTGGCCGCCGCCGCCGCCCACGGACTGGGCAAAGAGGCCGTCGGCCCCGGTGCCTGCCGTCTCGATCTGCGAGGTCAGGTTGACCTCGACCGCGCCTGCGGTCGCGCCGGATCCGCCGCTGCCCCCGATGCTGACCAGACCGCTGGTCGACGAGGCAGAACCGCCGCCGCCGCCGACGCTTTGCGCCAGGATGCCCACGCCGTCGCCGCCGCCAGTGGTGATGTCGGTGCCGACCGATACCTGCACCTGCCCGCCGGCCCCGCCATGGGACCCGGCCCCGCCGATGGACACCACGGCAGAGGCGCTGCCGCCGTCGCCACCGCCGCCGCCGATGCTTTGCGCCACGATCCCGCGGCTCAGGTCGCCGGTGGCCGAGAACGCCCCGCCCGTCGTCGTGACCGCCACCGGTCCGCCATTGCCCCCGGCCGAGCCGGAGCCCGACAGGGACACGATCCCGGACGACGACGATCCTTTGCCGCCGCCGCCGCCAATGCTTTGAACGAAGATAGCGTCGGCCGCTTCGCCAGTGGTGCTGATCCCGTCGGCCGCACCTGCTGCGGTGAAGGCCGCGACGGCCTGACCGCCATTGCCGGCGGATTCGGACGAACTGCCATAAGCGACGATGGCGCTGCTCTGCCCGCCATTGCCGGCAAAACCGCCGACGCTTTGGATCAGAAGTCCCGTCGCATCCGCGCCCGAGGTGGCCAGTTGGCCAGAGACGCTGGCATGCGCCTCGCCCCCGGGACCGGCGCCGGATCCGGCCCCGCCGGTGGCCTTGCCGAAGACGCCATTGGCCTTGCCGCCGTCGCCCCCGGCCCCGCCATAGCTGCGGACCGCAATTGCAGGCATGTTGCCGTCCCGGGTGCTGACCACCAGCCGGTGATCGGTGGTCGTCACGACCTCGGCCAGCCCGCCGGATCCGCCGACACCGCCATCGCCGCCGGTGGCACCGCCACCGCTGTTGCCGTCGCCACCCTGTCCACCGTCGCCGGCGATGCTTTGCACCAGGATGCCCAGGCCGTTGACGTCACTGGCGACCGTTGTGGTGCCCGCCGCGGTCGACCGGACCGATGCCGTGCCGCCATCGCCGCCCTGACCGCCATGGCCGCCAGTGGCATGGGTCGTCAGGCCATTCTTGGCCTTTCCACCGTCGGCCCCATTGCCCGCCGTGCTGGCCACGAAGATCGATGCGGTTTCGGCATTGAAGAGATTGGTCCCCTCCAGCTCCAACGCGACGTTCCCGCCATCGCCTCCGGCCCCGCCGGCGCCGGCCCTGGACTTGTAATCGGCGGAATAGGACTTGCCGCCGTGTCCGCCATCGCCGCCTGCGGAGAGGATCTGCAGCCGGCCGGACTGTCCCGAAAGGGTCACGTCGGACAGCACCTGCGTAACCGCGCCGCCCTTGCCGCCGTCGCCGCCCTTGCCGCCGGTCCCGTCGCCCAGGGTCACGGAATCGCCCTTGCCGCCGTCACCGCCCTTTCCGCCGGTCGAGGCGACGATCCAGCCCGTGTTCGTGTCGATCGCGGTCGACGCGACGGTCGCGTTGACGGTGGCCCCGTCGGCGCCGTTGTCCCCCGCGCCCCCCTTGGCGCTACCAGAGCCCTTCTTGTCCGGATCGCCCGCCTTGCCGGCATCGCCCGTGCCAGTCACCACGATGGCATATCCGAACGAGGCGGCTTCGAAATCGATGGCCCTGTCGGCGTTGAAGCTGAAATTCATGGTCGGCGTGCCGGGGCCGGCGGTGACGAAGCTGGCGATGCCCGGCGGCGAATCCGGCGTGGGCGGCCGATAGGGCGAAGTATTGGTCAGCTGCTCGACCGTGAAGCTGTAGGTGGGCGTGCCTGTGACGTTGCCCACGGAGTAGGACAGGAAACCGTCATATTCTCCGGTGCAGGTCCGGTCGTCGCCGTCCTGGCTGCAGGTGGCCGCCATGGTCAGTTGCGGCAGGATCGCCAGCGTGGTGCTGCCTGCCAGAAGCGCCAGCGTCCGCCGGCATGTCATGCGGGACCTTGGGGATCGGCCTCTTGCATCCGGTGCAAGATCCTGCCGGTTTCTGGTCATGGCACTCTCCCCCCTTGCGTCGACGTCCGCTGGCGTTGCGGCTCTGTTCCGAAGGAACCCCAGTTCCGTGGGTTCCCTGAAGACATCCGCGCGTGATCCCGCTTGCGTAGCCGCCTGGGTGAGGTTGCGTGGGTGACTTAGCGTAACCGTGAGCAAGTGCGCAGGCCGGGTCAAGGCGCGAGTTCGGCTGTATCAGTCTGAAATCATGCGTCAATCGGAGGGAAAACCGTCAACGGGTTTGTCTTTTCGCGGCTTGAGCGGGCAGTTTTCCGTCAGACCGACGGCGCAGGTATCCACCGGTCAGCACAGCGATCCCGACCGGGTCGCGGGTCCGGAACGACAAGTCCGAAACGGCCATGAAGTCCGGATTTTTCAATGGGCTGTTCGTGTTATGCGCGACCAGGCCGCCTTGCGGCCGGATGTCCCGACCCCGACCCGATAGGCGCCGGGATCCGTCGGGTCGCGCCGGACGCGTCCCCATCGGTCACGGTTGCCCGGCATCCCCGTTCGGGCGACCGACCGAACGTTCACGCAGCTTTGAACCGTGTTGGCTGCGTGCCGCGCAAGGTGCCGGCGCCCCTGCAATGGCCGGCGTTGCCCCGGCTTTCCGGCACCTCTGACATGTGTTCAGCCGGGTTTGCCCTGCTCCAGGACGGTCTGGACCGCCTTGGCCAGCGTTTCGACCGTGAAGGGCTTCTGCACCATGATACAGGGAGGAAAGTCGGCAAGGGAATCAGGCTGACCGCCATAGCCGCTGGCCAGGATGAAGGGCACGCCCCTTTCGTTCAGGTATTTCGCGACCGGCAGGCTGGTTTCCGAACCAAGGTTGATGTCCAGAACCGCCAGTGTCAGGCTGTGGGCATCGGCGATCCTGAAGGCCTCGGCGACGGAACCGGCGACATGGGCGGCCTTTGCCCCGAATTCGCCCAGGATGTCGGCGGCGTCCATCGCGATGATCAGGTTGTCTTCCACGACCATCACCGGCCCCGACAGCAGGGCCGTGGCATCCGGTTCCGGTGCGGGGGCAGGCGCGAGCGTTTCCAAAGCCTCGGTCCGGCGTTCCACGAAACGTTCGGCAACCCGGAACGTGGCATGCACGCCGGTCAGGCGAAAGTCGATCTCTGCCGTGCCGGCCAGTTCGAAGGGGATCGACTTTTCGATGATCGTGGTCCCGAAGCCGCGCCGGGTAGGGGCCTGGACCACCGGCCCGCCTGTTTCCTGCCACTCGATCCGGACAAGGCCGTCCCCCTCGAAGGCGCAGGCGACTTCGACCTTGCCCGAAGGCACCGACAGGGCACCGTACTTGACCGAGTTGGTGACCAGTTCGTGGAACACCAGCGCCATGGTCGAAAAGGCATCGGGCGCCAGGTCGATTTCGACCCCCCCGATGTCGATCCGGTCTTCGTCGCCATCCAGATAGGCGCGCAGTTCGGTCTTCAGCAGTTCGCGGAAGGCCACCGGTTTCCATTCGGTTGCCGTCAGCTGGTCATGGGCCTGCGCCAGGGCACGGATCCGCCCGTCGACCGCGGTGGTGAACCCGTCGAGCGAGGTCGCGGTCGCACGGGACTGTTTCACAAGCGACCGGATCAGGCCCAGGATATTGCGCACCCGGTGGTTCAGTTCGGCGATCAGAAGCTCTTGCTGATCCTGGGCGCGCTTGCGTTCCAGGTTCATCTCGTCCGACAGTTTCAGGATGACTTCCAGCAGCGTGACCCGGATGGCCTCGGCCGCGCGCAGCGCCGTGGGCGACCATTGTTCGGACCGGCTGCCGACCTCTTCCTTCCATATCTCGAAACTTTTCCGTGGGGTCAGCCGCGCGCCGAAGGACCCGACCTCGACCGGCTTGTTCGGATTTCCGGCCCAGGCGACCTGCCGGACCGCCTCGGTCCGGAAGAGGACGATGTAGTCCCGGGGCTTGCGCGAGATCGGGATGGCCAGGATGCCCGCGCAGCAGTCCAGCACGTCCCCGATGGACGGCAGGCGCGCGACCAGGTGATCGGTGGCATAGACCCGGGACGCGGCCGAAGTGTTCAGGAACCGCGCGATCTTCTGGAAGTCCTCGAAGCCGGGCGTCGATCCCTGGGTCAGGTACTTGCCTTCGGAATAGAGCGCGATGCCATCGAACTTGATGACCTTCTGGATTTCGGCAGCGATGCCGCCGAACCCCTGTTCAAGGTCCTGGTTGCTGCCCAGTTGCATCATCAGCTTGTCGTGCAGCTTCTGGGCGCGGCCCGTCGTCTCGGTCAGCGCGCGGGCTTCGCGCCGCTCGATCTCGTAGGCATAGAACTGCGCCAGAAGCTCGATCGCGGTGCGGCGTTCGTAATCGATGTAAAGCGGTTCGCGGTGATGACAGGCGAAGAGGCCCCAAAGCTCTCCTCTTATGACGATCGACACCGACATGGACGCCTGCACCTTCATGTTCCGCAGGTATTGCAGATGGATCGGCGATACCGCCCGCGTCACCGCCAGGGACAGGTCCAGCGGCTGTCCTTCGGGGCTGAACTGCGGCACGATGGGCGAGACCTCGTCTTCGACGTCGGCGATCAGGCGCAGAAGGCTGCGCTTGTACAATTCCCGCGCCTGGCGCGGAATGTCAGAGGCAGGGAAGTGCAGCCCCATATAGGTCACGGGGTCCTGTTCGTCTTTCGCTTCCGCGATGACGCTGCCGTCGCCTTCGGGGCCGAACTGGTAGACCATGACACGGTCGAAGCCTGCCAGTTCCCGCAGTTGTTTCGCTGCCATGGCCGAGACGTCGACGATCCCGCCCTCGGCCGAGACGCGGCGCATCATCGGCGTTACGATGGCCATCTCGTCATGGTCGGTGCCGCGTGTCTTGGGCTCGAACTCCAGCACGAAACTCAGGTTCGTCTGGTGCAGACTGATGTCGTAAAGTCTGCCGTCCTGGAACACGTCGAAGCCGAACACGCGGGCCATCGAATTTTCGGTGCTGGTCGCCCGCAGCCGTTCGCGCAGTTTATCGATCGTGCGCTCGGGCAGAAAGTCGTTCAACACGCAACCGACCAGATCCTCTGCCGGTAATCCAAGGATCTGCGCCGTGTTCTGCGAGGCGTGCTGGACGATCCAGTCGGCAGAAATCGCGATGAGCGCACCGAACGACTGGACATTGCCCAGAAGGTGAATGGGTTCGCGGTCGCAGTTGGTCAGGTCAACCGGTGTATCGGTCTGGATAAACGGGTCGGTCATGAAAGCTTTTCGGATTGAAGGTTCATGGTATCGACGCACGCCGAATAGAAGATCGCGAATGCCCTGCACGCGTCGTCGACGGTCTTGCGTCCGGCCCCGGTGTCGCCGGGCATTGTCGACAGGCGTGCCGCCAGAGCCTTCCACGCGGACAGGTCCGGTTCCCGTTCGAAGATGCCGGTACGGTCCCCGGGGCCGAGTTCCTTGCGAAGGACGGTCAATCCCAGCTGGGACCCGAGCGCCACATAGGCCACCGCGTCCGCGCTTAGCCGTCGGTGTCCGGCGTCGCCGTATTGCGGGCCCTTGCCATCGGCAAACCCGTGACGTCTTGCCATGTTGGCCATATGGGTCAAAAGAGGCTCTGCTTCCGCAGCCTCGCCACGGCAGGCCGCCTTCAGGCGGGCGAACCCGCGAAGCTGGATCGACGAAAAGGTTTGCCGGTCATCGCTGCGGCGCAGATCCAGACGAGACATCAGATCATCGACGCTGTCGTGCGATGCACGGGTTGCCAATCTTAGGGCGTGCCGCAGACTGGTGTCCGCATCGATGGTGGTCTCTCTCAATTTCTATCAATCTGACTGATCAAGGCGCATTTGTTGGTCGACTATGTCAACACGGAACTGGCGGGAAGGTTCCCCTATCTTTGATGGAAAGAAAAGTAGCTATCGCTTGCGCCGCTTCCAAACCCCGCTGCGCGAAGCAGACCGGGTGGCCTGACAGTCTGCCACCTTCTGCCCTGGCGGCACGTGCGTGGGGCGGGGCAGACCAGCCTATACCATAACTGGCAGGAAGCCGACGACGGAGAACCGCTCGCGCGGCCTTGCGGCCGGCGGCACCGCGATGTCAGCAGGCGGTGTCATCAGTGTGTGCGATAGGAGCGATTGCCGAGATCCCGAAGACAGGGTCATCGTAGGGGGACGAGGTGCTGCGAGGGGCGCGTCGACCGTGCCCAAATGGGGAAAGCAGGCAGCAGACGCGAGCGGTGCCCTGCCTCGAGATCAGGGTCGCGATCCGCCACCCAGCCCGGAGCGCGTCATTACCGCGTGCGGGGTCGATGCCCTTTGCCTCAGGCATCGACCTGAACGTACCGCTCCCGGCTGCGCAGTGGTAGGCCCGGGATCGGGTTCGCCGTCCGGGATTACCGGAACGCGCAGCCTTCCTTCACGCCGATGGCCTTGAAGATCATGGCCGCCGGGCAGAAGCCGGTGAAGGCCGACTGGATCAAGTTGACCCCGATGAAGACGGTAAACCACACCCACAGCGGATGAACGAACAACGTCAGCACCACGCTCAGCAGGATCATTGTGCCGGCAAAAGCCAGTACAGCACGGTCGAGGGTCATTTTTAGGTTCCTTGTCTAATGTCGTCCAATGGCGGGCATGCCGCTTCTTTCGGTCAGATAGGCGCGCGGACCTTCACATTCAATAACTTGAATTTAAAAATGACGCCAGGTTTTATGTGGGCCATCGGAGCGGCGATACGGCCTGCCCTTCTATCCTAGGGACCTGCGGTGTCCCGGACGCATCATCCCGCGAGGGTATCGTGCGGTCCCGGTGTGCTGGTCTCCGGTGACGGAACCGCCGGAGGGCGGACCGTCCCCGGTCCTGCACGGCCTCCGGAACCTGGGTTGGATCAGTAGGTGCAGCGCCCGCCCGAAATGTCGAAGGTCGCGGCGGTCGAAAAGGAACAGTCTTCGCTGCACAGCCACAGAATCAGGCGCGCGATCTCGGCCGTTTCGACGAAGCGGCCCATGGGGACATTTGCCAGCAGGGCGCGCTGCCGGTCCTCGTCCATGCCGCCGAAGATGTCGGTCGGGCTGGCCGAGGGCGTGACCGCGTTGACCAGCACGCCGGTCCGCGCCAGTTCCTTGCCCAGCGATTTGGTGAAGGCGATCTGCGCGGCCTTGGAGCAGGCATAGGCCGAGACGAAAGGATTGCCGTCCTTGCCCGCGGCCGAGGATACGTTGACGATCCGGCCCCAGCCCAGGGCGGCCATCTGCGGAACCAGCGCGGAACAGCAGTGGAACGTGCCCATCAGGTTCACGCCCATGACACGGGCAAAGGTGTCGGCCGGGTAGTCCCCGACCGCCGCCCGCGGACCCAGGATGCCGGCATTGTTCACCAGGATGTCGACCTTGCCGAACCGGTCCAGCGTCCGGGCCGCGGCGTCCTTCACCTGTGCCTCGTCCGCGACGTCAACGGGCACGGTCAGCGTGTCGTCCCCGACCTTCGCCGCCGCGGCCGCCAGCGGGTCGGGCTGCCGTGCCCAGAGAGCGACCCGCGCACCGCCCGCCGCCAGCTTCAGCGCCACGTCCAGCCCGATGCCCCGGCTGGCCCCGGTCACCACTGCCACCCGGCCGGTAAAGGCGCCCCCGGCTTCCGATATGCCTGCCATTGCGCTTCCTCTTGTTGTCTCGCCACAAAGTGTGCAATCGTTTCCTCAAACACATCGCAGCCGTCGATGCGCCGGGCAACAGCAATCTTCAGCCACGCCCGGGAAAACGGAGGGGAGATGAGGGTGGCGCGATCCGCGGATTGACGTGAGTTCATTTGAGCCCGTCGAAATGCCTGAGATACTCAGAATAATCACCGACAATGCGTTCTCCGGCGGCGCCTTGTCAGATCTGTGGTCCCGCCCGACAACGATCGGAGGGCCGCGCCGGACGTTGGGAGGAAACATGTCACTGACTCTGAAGACGAGAGATATCGTTTACGCAACTGCAGCATTTTCGCTTGCCGCAACCATTGCGGGAACGGCCCTGGCCGAGACCAAGCTGGTCTATGCCGGCTACATCTCGGAACGGTCGATCTCGACCGCGCTGGACGCGTGGTTCATGGACGAGGTCGAGAAGCGCAGCGAAGGCGACATCACGTTCGAACGCTATTACGGCGGATCGCTGATGAAGGCCCCGGACATCTATCCGGGCCTGGCCCGTGGGGCGGTCGATTTCGCGACCGGCGTGCCGCAGGCCTACAATCCCAAGGTCTATCCGCTGTCGAACGTGGTCCTGCCCTGGATCACCGAGAAGGCGGATGCCGTGGTCTATGCGTTCCGCGATCTTTATGCGGAAAACCCCGACCTGCAGAAGGAATTCTCGTCCCAGGGCGTGAAGATGATGTGGGCGTTGCCGTTCCCGGACGGTGGCATCTGGGGCGACTTCCCGGTCCATGAACCGGACGACATGGCGGGCAAGCGCATCCGTGCCGTGGCGGCCATCGCCTGGGGGGTCGAGGCCGGCGGCGGGTCGCCCGTGCCGATGAGCTTTGCCGACGCGGTCGAGGCGGTTAACCGACATGCCATCGACGCGATGGCCAACACGCCTTTCGACAGCGCGGTCAACAACGGCGTGCCGAAAGTTGTCGCCTATGCCTCTGATGCCGGGCGGCTGGGGATCAACAGCGTGTCGATCGCGTCGATGAACCAGAAGTCCTGGGACAAGCTGACCGACGATCAGAAGAAGATCGTGACCGAAGTAGCGGCCGAGGTGCCCGGCCATTATGTCGAACTGATCAATGCCGCCATCGCCAAGGCCGCGCAGCGCTTCATCGACGAAGGCGCAACAACCGAGGTGATCCTGTCCACGGACGAGGAAGCGGCTGCGTGGAAGGCCAAGATGGGCCCGATCATGCGCGAGAAGTTCATCGAACAGGCCTCGGCCGTGACCGAGAACGGTGGCGCGCTTTACGATCAGTTTGTCGCTCTGGTGAGCAAGTACGAACCCGAAGCGGTCTATACGCCGGGGCTGGCCACCTATGTGAAGATGAAGGCGGGCGAGTGATCCACGCCTCTCGGGGCCGGACGCAACCCGGCCGGCCCCGGTGACAGACAAGGGAGCCTGTCCGATGAAGTACTTTCACGCCATTTCGCGCTTCAGCGTCGCCGTGGGCTCGCTGAGCGGGTTGGCTACAGGTGCCATGATGCTGGTGATCCTGACCGACGTGATCGGCCGCGCCTTCTTTGCGTCGCCGCTGCCGCTGGCGACCGAGATCAGCGTCATGCTGCTGATCGCCAAGGTGTTCCTGGGCATGGCGGGCGCGCAGGCCACGGACAGTAATTTCCAAGTGACGATCCTGATCGACAACCTATCGCCCCGTGCCTTGCACTGGCAGCGGCTGCTGTCCTTGGCCGTGGCGCTGGCGGGGATCGGTATCATCGCTTGGTTCACTGCCAAATACGCCATTTCCGCCACGGAACAGGGAGAGGCGTCGTTTGGGGTCTATCACTGGCCGATCTGGCCGGAACGGATCATCCTGTCCGTCGGCCTGTGCCTTCTGGTCCTGCAGATTGCTGTCGACCTGGTGGGCAGTGCCATCTGGGGGGACGAGAAGATGAAGGCCGGCCTTCCGCACCATAGCGGCGCGATCTGAGGAACATCACGTGCAATCCATCGATCTCGCGCTTGGCTTCGGGCTTCTGGGCGGCATGCTCGTCCTGCTCGTCGCCGGCGTACCCATCGCCTATTCCCTTCTGATCGCGGGTCTGGCCGGGCTGATGCTGACCCGGCCCTGGATCGCGACGGAATTCCTGGTCTCGACCTTCCCCTATTCGGCCTCGGCGAACCTGGCCTATGTCGTGCTGCCGCTGTTCCTGTTCATGGGGCACATGAGCTTTTCGGCAGGCATTGCCCACCGCGCCTTCGACAGCGCGCGGGTCTGGGTCGGGGCGCTGCCGGGCGGCATGGCCATCGCCACGGTCTTTGCCTGTGCCGGTTTCGCCGCCGTGTCGGGGTCGAGCCTGGCGACGTCGGCCACCGTAGCGCAGGTCGCCGTGCCGCGGATGCTGAAGGAAGGCTACAGTCACGCGATTTCCGCGGGCTCCGTCGCCGCGGCCGGCACGCTGGGCGTGTTGATACCGCCTTCGGGTCTTCTGATCGTCTATGCGATCGCGACCGAGACCTCGGTCCCCGATCTGTTCCTGGCGGGGATCGTTCCGGGGATCCTGACGGCCGTCCTTTACGCCATCATGCTCTTTGGATGGGTGAAACTGGTGCCGGGTGCGGGGCCCGCGGTCCGCGGACCGCGCACGACCGCACGGCAAAAGCTTGAGGCCGCAGGCCAGAGTTGGGAGATCATCCTGCTGTTCCTGATCGTGATGGGCACGATCTATCTGGGCATCGGCACGGCGACCGAGGCCGCGGCCTTCGGGGCCGCCGGTGCGGTGCTGATCGTGCTGCTGCGCGGCGGCAAGCGGGGCGCCATCATCTGGCGCGGGTTGGTGGACACGGGCGTGACCACGTCCAGCGTTTTCCTGCTGATCATCGGCGCAGGCTTCTTCGGGCTGGCGCTGACGACGACTCAGGTGCCGCAGCAGCTGACGCTGTGGCTGACCCAGTTCGACCTGCCGAAATGGCAACTGACCCTGCTTCTGCTGTTGCCCTACCTGTTCCTGGGCTTCTTCGTCGACGCGATCACGATGATGCTTCTGACCCTGCCGATCATCTTTCCGGTCGTGCTGGATGCGGGCATCAACCCGGTCCTGTTCGGCATCCTCGTCACCAAATGTGCCGAAATCGGGGCGATCACCCCGCCGGTCGGCCTGAACATCTTCGTGGTCAAGAACACGGTGCCCGAGATCGACGTGATGAGCGCCTTCAAGGGAGCCATCCCCTTCGTGCTGGTCGAACTGGTGATCATCGCCCTGCTGGTCGCCTTCAACGACATCGCGCTGGTCCTGATCTGACGGAAGGCTCCGTTCGCCACCCCTTGCTCCACAGGTGAACGGCAACGGGCCGCCCGGGCTGTTCCGGGCGGCCCTTTCATCGCCCGGCACGGCAGGGTCAGAGCGTTTTCGTCACGGTCGCAAGGATCCTTTTCGTACCGGGCAGATGGGCGTCTTTCAGGTTCGGTGTGAAGAGTGTTGTGGCAGGTCGCCATGCGGGCCTTCTGCGCGGGGCTACCGAAGGAAAAAAGAAGGGCCAATGCCGGCGTGCCGCTTCTGTGGGCCATGGCGCCCTCGATGCCGGGAACGACAATGCCTATTGGCGCACGGGGCCGAAGATGTGGCTTGTGCGGGTCTGCTTTAGGACAGGCAGTCCCCTGATGGCCGGTCCGGACCCGGGCACCGCAAATGGCCCCTGGGCCATCTTCGGCACGAGCGAGGGGCATGCATCGCGCGGCGCGCTGCCCCGGGCACCACCTCAGGCGATGAAGGATCCGCCGTTGACGTTCAGCGTGACACCCGTGACATAGGACGACAGGTCCGAGCCGAGGTAGAGCGCGGCATTGGCGATATCCAGCGCCACGCCTGGCCGTCCCAGCGGATAGGCCTTCGCGGCCTCGATCTTGCCTGCGTCGGCTTCGGGCCCCCGGCGCGAGAAGTCGGTCATGATCAGGCCCGGGGCGATGGCGTTGGCACGGATCCCTTCGGGGCCGAATTCCCTGGCCATGGCCCGGGTCAGGCCCAGAACGCCCGCTTTGGCCGCACAGTAGTGCGGACCACCGAAGATGCCGCCGCCCTGCAGGGCGGACAGCGACGAGACGTTGACGATGGCGCCCGCGCCTCTGGTCAGGTGCGGCAGGACGGCCTGCGTCATCAGCAGCGTGCCCTTCAGGACCACATCGGTGACAAGGTCGTAATCGGCTTCGGTCACCTCGGCCACCTTCCGGCGCTGGGTCAGGCCGGCATTGTTGACGATGACGTCCAGCCGGCCCCACTTGTCCATGGCCGCTTCCGCCGCGGTCCTGGCATCCGCGGCCGAGGTCACGTCGCAGTGAATACCAATGGCGCTGTCGCCAAGGGCCTCGGCGGCGGCGCCAGGGTCTTCGGCCGGCAAATCGCACAGGACGACCTTCGCGCCATGTGCAATGAACAGCTGTGCCGTGGCACGACCGATCCCTTGCGGGCGCCCCGCGCCGGTGATGATCGCCACGCGATCCTGAAGCAATCCGTCCATGTCTGTCCTCCCAAGGAATGTCAGGCTGCCGCGCGGACACGGACCGCGCGTCTGACCATCTGCCGGAACCATTGGTTTCCGGGATCGGCATCGCGCGACGCGTGCCAGTAGAGATGAAAGTCCATCCGCCCGATTTCGAACGGCACGGGCAGAAGGTCCACGCCGTCTGAATCGCTGAACATCTCGGCCAGTCGCCGCGGCATTGTCGCTACCAGGTCGGACTGACGCACGACATTGTAGGCCGCCAGGTAGTGCTGGCAGCGAAGCTTGATCTGCCGCCGGTGCCCCAGGCGGCGCAGCTTCGAATCCTCGAAGCCGTCCCCTTCCTGCCGGACGCTGATCAGTACGTGATCGCATGCCAGGTAGGCCGACAGGTCGTGCCGATGACAGGCCAGCGGGTGGTCCCGGCGGGCGACGACGCAGAACTCCTCTTCCAGGATGCGCTCGCTCAGCACCTCTTCGGGCTGTTCCAGGCACACATCGACAGTCGCATCGATGGCACCCGAGGCCAGTCGCGTCGCCATCGCCGACCGTTGCACATGGGCCGACACCAGCGAGACTTGTCCGGCCTCCTCCAGCATCGCGTCTACCAGGGGCGGGATCAGCGAGGCCTCCAGCACGTCGCGCACGCCCAGCGTGAAGGTGCGTGCATTGGCAGTCGGATCGAATTCGGTGCCCTGGTCAAACAGCGCTTCCAGCCGTTCCAGGCCTTCGCGGGCTTCTTCGGCCAGCCTCTTCGCCAGCGGGGTGGAGACCAGCCGGTTGCCCTTTCGAACGAAGAGCGGATCGTCGAACAGCAGGCGCAACCGGCCCAGCCCATGGCTGATTGCCGACTGGGTCAGGTTCAGGCGCTCGGCCGCACGGGTGACGCTGCCTTCGCGGTAGACCGCGCAGAGGATCACAAGGATGTTCAGATCGGGTCGCCGCATTCGCCCACCGCGCCACGGACTCGCCGAGGCATCGCAATATAGAAAAACGTTTACGCACGCTAGGCACGCTCCGGGCACCTGTCAAGCGGGAGGCTGGGCGCCGGGAAGGCACGCAGAGGATCCGAGGAAATTCAGATATAACATTGAATAAATTATGTAAGTTTGAAGTTGGATGGCGCATCGTGTGGGCCCGGGCAAAGGAAATTCGGCGCCATGCTTGACAGCTCATTCGTTCTGCGCGCAACAATAGCAAACGATTCCGCGTTTGCACGGGCGCGCGGACAGGACCAGTCTCGCGGGAGGACGACCTTGACCACAACAGCGAACCTGCCGGAGTCGAAGCGGCTTCCCCTGCGCCAGCCGCCCTATGATGACGAGACCCGGAAGGCGATCGACAACACGGCCTTCAAGGGCCTGTCCCCAGGCAATCTGCGCTTGTCCATGGCCCATCATCCAGCGTTGGCCGGCCGGTTCCAGGCGCTGGCCCACGAGGTTCTGTTCGGAGCCGAGGTTGCGCTGCGTGCAAAGGAAATCGCCATCATGCGCACCACCGCGCGGGCGGGGGCGGAATATCCCTGGGGCATGCATGTCGCGATTTACGGCGACCGCTGCGCGCTGGACCGTGACATGTGCATGGAACTGGCGACCGCCGAAGACTGGCAGGCGCTGACCGATCTCCGTTGGACGGACGAGGACCGGCTGATGGTCCGCATGGCGGACGAACTGCACGAGGACGCGGATGTCGCCGACGCGACCTGGGCGCTTATGAACGAACGCTGGCCCGTGTCGCAGGTGATCGAACTGGTCTTTGCCTGCGGCGTGTATCGGCTGGCGTCCTACTACACTAAAACGACTGCGGTGCCGCTCGAAATCGGGCAGGCCCATTTTCCCGAGGGTCATCGCAGGGAGTAGACGACTTTGACGAAGCGCAGTCGCAAGACCATCAAGGATGTTGCCGCCGCCGCGGGCGTGTCGATCGGCACGGCCTCGCGCGCGTTGAACCGGACCGGCCGGGTCAGCGAGGCAACCGTGATCCGCGTGACGGACGCGGCGCGCAAGCTGGGCTACCAGCCAGATGCCATCGCGCAAAGCCTTCGCCTGAAGTCCACCAAGGTCGTGGGCATGCTGGTCACGGACCTGTCGAACCCGTTTTTTGCCAGTGTCATCCGGGCGGCGGAAAAACGGTTGCAGCAGGCAGGCTATGCCCTTCTGGTCGGCAATACCGACAACGAGGGCACGCGCGAAAAGTTCCTGATCGACCTCTTTCAGCGGCGCCGGGTGGATGGCCTGATTGTGGGCCCCTGCGAGACGGAAAACCCCGAAATGCTGGAAGCGCTGGACAGCGGCGACCTGCCTGTCATCGGCTATGACCGTGACTTTGGCGAGGGACAGAGCGGCCTGCATGTCGACCACCGCCGCGCGGCCTACGAGGCGACCCGGCACCTGCTTAACCTGGGTCATGAACGGATCGCCCTGCTGTCGTCGTCCAGCCTGCTGAGCCCGGGCCGCGAACGCATCGCCGGCCATGCCGAAGCTCTGGCGGAACGGGGGATCGCGCTGAACCAGGCGCTGATCCGGGCGCACAAATCGTCGATGGAATTCGTGGCCTCCGAGGCGCTTTCGCTGATGTCGCTTCGGCCGGCGCCCACGGCCTTTCTGTGCCTGGGCACGCGGATGCTGGCGGGCACCTTGCAGGGCCTGCAGCAGAACGGATTGAAGGTGCCTGGCGATGTCAGCGTGCTGGCGGTCGGCGATACCGACCTGGCGCGGCTTTACACGCCGGCGATCAGTTGCGTGACCTGGGACCTGGACCTGGTGGGCCAGATGCTGGCCGAACTGATGCTGCGCCGGCTGGGCGACGATCAGGGAGAACCGCAGCGGATCATGATCCCGACGCAATTCATCGACCGGCAGTCCTGCGGGGCACCGGGGCAGTGTTCCGGCCCCTGAAACGGTGCCGATCGGGGGGGAGGAGAGAGATGGCAGAGAGACTGAGGAACAGGGTGGCGGCGGTGATCGGCGCGGGCTCCATCGGGAGCGGGCCGTCGAACGGGTCTGCCGTGGCCACGACCTTCGCCCGCGAAGGGGCCAAGGTGCTGTGTGTCGACATCTCGGAGGCGGCGGCCGGCCGGACAGTGGCCGAGATCGAGGCGGCGGGCGGCACCGCCAGTGCCTTTGCCGCCGACGTGGCTGACACGACCCAGATAGACGCGGCGATTGCGGCCTGCATGGACCGTTACGGCCGGATCGATGTCCTGCACTACAATGTCGGCATCGAGGCCTTCGGGGAACTGACGCAGGTCACCGACGAAAGCTGGGACCGGGTCTTCGACATCAACCTGAAGGGGGCCATGGCGGCCGGCCGGGCGGCGGTGCCGCATATGATCGCGCAAGGCGGCGGGTCGATCATCAACGTCTCCTCCATCGCCAGCCTGCGGTGGAGCGCGATGCAATTTCTGTCCTATAACGTGTCCAAGGCGGCGCTGAACCGGATGACCAAGGTGGTGGCCCGCCAGTATGCGCCGCACCAGGTCCGCTGCAATGTCATCCTGCCGGGCCTGATCAATTCGCCCCACGCCGCGGCATTGTTCGATACCGAAGAAGAACGGGACGAGGCGATGAAAGCCCGCGATGCCCGATGCCCGATGGGTCGGCAGGGCACGCCCGAAGACATCGCCATGGCCGCGCTGTTCCTGGCCTCGGACGAGTCCCGTTACATCACGGGGCTCGAGATGGTGGTGGACGGGGGGGTGACCCTGTGAGCCTAGTCGAGGAATTCGAACCGGAAATGTTCGCCATCGGGCCGGATCCGGCCAGCAGTGGGGCCGGCGAAATGGCAGGGCAGCATCAGCTCTCCGCTGTCGGCCAGCCTGCGGGTCAGCGCCTCGCGCGTGGCGCGGGCATGGGGCACGTCCATGTCGCCGTTGTTCACCAGGTGCGGTTCGCGGAACTGGATCGGGTGATGGATCGCGTCGCCGGTGATCAGGCCCTGGCCGGAACGACCTTCGACATTGACGCAGAAATGGCCCGGCGTGTGGCCGGGCGTGGGAAGGAGCGTGATACGTTCTTCCAGCCCCAGCGTGTGGATGAAGTCAAAGTCGACCAACTCGGCCTGACCGGTCTCGACCACGGGCAGGACGCTGTCCGCCCAGGACCCGCGGTTGATCGGCGTTTCCGGGTCAGCTGCCTGCCGGGCGGCATGGCCGTCGAATTCTTTCTGTCCGAAGATGTAGCGGGCATTGGGGAAGGTGGGGACCCATCGTCCGTCTTCCAGGCGGGTGTTCCAGCCGACATGATCGACATGCAGATGGGTGCACATGACCATGTGGATGTCGGCTGTCGTCAGCCCGTGGCGCGCCAGATCCGCCATGTAGCGGTCGCCTGCCAGCTGGTTCCAGAACGGCGTGCCGGGACGGGTCTTGTGATTGCCGACGCAGGTATCGACCAGTACGTTGAAGCCGTTCGCGCGGATCAGGAAGCTGTGAAAGCTGAGGCTGATCAGGTTGGTGGCGCGGTCGAACAGGAAATCCTGCATCCAGGGCAGGTTCCGGTCGATGGTCGGCTGGTCGATATTGTGGAAAAGCCAAAACGGATCGAGCCAAAGGCCCGGGTTCTCGACAATCTTGTCAACGGTTACACCGCCAAGATCGATGGTCTTCATTTCGCCACTCCTTATTCCCCGCTGGCCCGAAGGAAGTCCGAGATTTCGCGGATATCTATTAATTCATTTCGCAGGGTGTTTCGACGATGTCGTAATATGACGGCATACGATATCAAATAAAAGAAAAAAATAACGACTATGAGATTCCGTCGAGCATTCGGCGGGATACGGATACCTGTCTTCAATTCGCGCCTGTCCAGTGACAGGCGAAACGCAGCGTCCGGGTGGCCTGGACATCGCAATCCGGCGCTGCAGATCACGGAAACGTTCAGGGAGGACATCACATGAACCGCACGACACAGACCCGTATCGCCAGCGCCCTTGCGGGGGTTCTGCTGGCTGCCACATCCATGCAATCTGCTGTTGCACAGGACTATTCCAAGGTGACCTTGCGCCATGCGTCGGGGCTGCCGCAGACGTATCCGATGGTTGTCACCACGACCAATTTCAACGAGGACGTCGAAAAGGCCACGGACGGAAAGGTCAAGGTCCAGATGTTCTGGGGCGGATCTCTGGGTGGCATGAAGGAAGCGCTGGACCTCGTTTCGAAAGGGGCTGTCGATATCTCTGATATCGTTCCGGGCTATTTCATTACCCAGCTGCCGCTCTATTCAATGACGAATGCAATTCCGCATACCTTTTTCGACCCGGCAGCCGCAACAGTCGCACTTATGGACGTCAGTGCAAGCAATCCGGAACAGGTGGCTGAATATGAAGAAAACAATATCAAGCCGCTGATCTTCCGGGCACTGGGCAATTTCTATTTCCTATGCACCAGCCCGGTGAAGACGATGGAAGATTTCAAGGGGCTTAAGATAAAGTCCTTCGGTAACTACATCCCGAAACTGGTGGAAGCCTTGGGCGCCACCCCCGTCAACGTCATCGTGTCGGACGCCTACGAGGCGATGAAGCGCGGTTCGCTGGACTGCACCTATTCGTCCTTCCCGGACATGGAGGCGTACAAGTTGCACGAGGTGGCGAAGTACATCGTCGACGTGCCGATGGGCGGGATCGTGGCCTATTCCGACAGCATGAACCTGGCCAAGTTCAATGCGCTGACACCCGACACCCAGGCCTTGTTGGTCGAGGAAGGCAAGAAGCAGACCCTGTGGTGGAACGACCAGATGGAAGCCGACGGCGCGCGTGCCAAGGCCGCGATGCTGGAGGCCGGCGCCGAGATGGTGACCTTTGACGACCCCGAAGCCTTGCACGCCGCTGTGCCGGACATGGTGGCTCTGTGGCTCGCGTCCATGGAGGAGCGCGGGCTGGGGGCCGAGGGCAAGTCCTATGCCGACGCCCTGATGGCCAAGTACCAGTCGCTCGCCAAGACCGAGTGAGCCTGGGCAGAAGCCCCGGACGGACCTGCTGTCGCGGCCGGTCCGTCCCATAGATCGACCCACGCGTCGGGAGGACCCATGCGCCTGATACTGACATCCGCCGACACCGCGATTCGCTGGTTGTGCTATGCGGCGCTGGCCATCGCGGCCGTTTTCATCGCGCTGATGGCCGTGATCGGCACAGCCGACGTCATCGGCACCTCGGTCCTTGGCCGCCCGGTGCCAAGCGCACTGGAGATCTCCGAAGTGGCGCTGGTGATCGTGGTCTTCACCGGGCTGGCGGCAGCACAGATGAAGGGGTCGCACATCACGGTCGACATCTTGTCGGGACGGTTCACCGGCTGGCTGCGCCGATTGTCGATGATCTGTTCCCGGTTGGCGGCCATGGCCTTTTTCGGGGCCATCGCCTGGTTCGGCATGGCCGAAGCGCTGCACAGCTGGCAGATCGACGAACATGCCTCGGGTGCCACGCCGATCGCGCTTTATCCGGGCAAGTTCCTGCTGGCGCTTGGCTGCGCCGTTGCCACCCTGGAGGCCTTCAGGCAGCTGCTGCACATCCTGGCCGGATCCGAGCCTACCATCTCCGCGCACGATGCCGGAGGCATGGCATGACCGACGCCCTGATCACCGGTTTCTGCGCCATCGGCGCCATGATCGCCTTGTCGGCCTTCGGCATCCCGATCGCCTTTTCGATCGGCATCGTGGGTGCGGTCGGGCTGTTCCTGGTCGGCGGCCCCACCTTCCTGTGGGTGATGGTCCAGTCGTTGCCCTATTCGGTGGCCAGCGAATACTCCTTTGCCGTCATCCCGATGTTCGTCCTGATGGGCACCATCGCGGCCTATTCCGGCATCATCGGCGAACTGTACGGCGCCGTGAACCGCTGGATGGAAGGCGTGCGCGGGGGGCTTCTGATGGCGACGACCATGGCCTCGGCCGGTTTTGCGGCGATCTCCGGGTCGACCATCGTGAACGCGGCCATGTTCACCCGGATCGCATTGCCCGAAGTCATCGCGCGCGGCTATCACAAGGGCCTGAGCGCGGGCGTCATCGCCGCGGCCGGAACCTTTGCCGCCCTGATCCCGCCGTCCCTGACCTTCGTCGTCTTCGGCATCCTGACAGAACAGAGCATCGGGCGCCTTTTCATGGCCGGGATCCTGCCCGGGCTCTTGACCGCGGGCTGCTACCTGATCGCGATCCCGACTATCGCCCGGCTCAGGCCCGACTGGATCCCGCCGTCGAAAACGCATTGGTCGCTCCGCGACAAGGTCGTGGGCCTGAAAGGCATCTGGCCGATGCTGGTCCTGGTTTTCATCGTGCTGGGGGGCATCTATTCCGGGATCACGCCGCCAACCACGGCCGGCGCCCTTGGTGCCACGGGCGCCCTCGCCATCGCCCTGGTGCGCCGCCGGATCTCGGCCGCGCAGATATGGTCGTCGATGCGGGAAACGGCCGAACTGACGGCGGTGCTTTTCGTCCTGATCATCGCAGGCCTCTTGTTCTCGCGCTTTCTGGTGCTGTCCGGCTTCGTGTCCGACCTGACCGACCTGGTCACCGGCAGCGGTCTGTCGGCAGGCGGCTTCATCGTCGTCATGGTGCTGATGTATTTCCTGCTGGGCATGTTCATCGACCCGCTGTCGATGCTGGTCATGACGGTGCCCTTCGTCTTTCCGGTCATCAACGCCTACGGGATGGACCCGATCTGGTTCGGCGTCATCCTCTGCAAGATGATCGAGATCGGCGTGATCACGCCACCTGTCGGCCTGAACCTCTTTGCCGTGGTCAGCGCCTCGGATGGCAGGGTCAGCATCGGCGAAGTCTACGTGGGTATCCTGCCCTTTATCCTGATCGAGCTTGGGGTGCTGCTGATCCTGATCCTGGCGCCGGGCATTTCCACCTTCCTGCCCGACACGATGATGTAAAGTCTGAAGGCGAGACCAAAAGCATAGGTCCCTGACCACCCGGTGGCCGAAGCTGGGCGCATGGCTGGCCAGGGCCAGAAGGTCAGCCAACTGCCTTGGACGCCTGCGGGATATGGTTCCGCGCCATATGGCTTGCGGTCTTGGCCACGATGCACCGTTCGGGTCCGGGGCGGGCGACCGACAACGCCCCGGTTCAGACCCCTTTCTCCTGCGGCGGCATCCGTTCGGGCGGTGGATCGCGCGGATTGCAGTCTGGCTGCGGCCCTTCAGAAGCCGACAGGACCGCTTTGCCATACGCTGCTTCTCCGCCCCGGACCTCGGGACGGTTGGTGAACGGGCAGGGGGAAGACTGGATCCTGCTCCTGTCACCATAATGGCGCAGTCGCCAAGCGTCCGGGTTCGAGGCCGAGTGCCGGACTTTTTTATACAAATAGATTGTTATACTTTATCTTATTGAAGTATATTCGGATATCGAGGGAGGAGACTTCGATGCCACAGCTGGAACCGCTGACAGCGGATGACGACCGCATTGCCGATCCCCTGCTTGAAGATCTGGTCGCCAGCTTCGGGTATCGCCCGAACGCGCTTTTGACACTGGCGCGCAAGCCCGGTCTGCTGCCGGTCCTGATGGATCTGGTCCAGCTGGTGGCCCGGGACGAGGCGCAGGTTTCGGTCGAAATGCGGTTCCTGGCCGCTTGCGAAGCAAGTCGCCGTGCGGGTTGCCTGTACAGCGCCTGCCACGCAGCGCATGCGCTGCTTCATTCCGGAACCGCGCCCGAAAAGATCGCGGCGCTGGAGCATTTTCCGACCAGCAGCCTGTTCAGCGACAGGGAGCGCGCCGCGCTCCACCTTGCACGGGCGGGCGGAACTCTGCCCGTGACGGGTGCGCAGGTCGCTTTCGATGCGGCCCGCACGGTTCTGGACGAGGCGGAAATCATCGACGTTCTGGCGGTCGTGGCGCTGTTCGGTTGGTTCAACCGTTGGAACAGCCTTGTCGGAAGCG
Organism: Chachezhania sediminis; assembly: GCF_009765275.1. Classification (GTDB taxonomy): domain Bacteria; phylum Pseudomonadota; class Alphaproteobacteria; order Rhodobacterales; family Rhodobacteraceae; genus Chachezhania; species Chachezhania sediminis. The sequence goes on along the minus strand of NZ_VOPH01000008.1, from coordinate 152,512 downwards.
CGCTCGAACCCATCCCGGCCGCTGTCATCCCCGAAATCCCGTGGTTGCAGAAGATGCGCGCCGTATCGGAGGCGTCGCAGCCGTAACGGCAATCCGAAACGGCAGTGCTGCGTCCCGCCCCGGACCGATCAGAGGAAACCGATACATGAAACTTGCGACATTCACTGCAGGCGACAGCCGGCACCGTCTGGGCGCCGTGGTCGATGACGGCGAAACGATCGTCGACCTTCAGGCAGCGGTTCAGTTCCTGTCCGGGCGGCCGGACGCGTCCTTCGCCTCGCTCCAGGCGCTGATCGAAGGCGGGGACGATGCGCTAGGCCGGGCCTACGACGTGCTCGACACCGCGCCGGGCAGGGCCCGCATCCGGCGGGCGGACGTCAGGCTGCAGGCACCGTTGCAGCCGCCGCCGCAGATCCGCGACTGTGCCTGTTTCGAGGAGCACTTCATCAATGCCTTCCGCGAGGCGCGCAAGGTTCGTGCAGCACTATTTGACGATCCGGACGCCGCCATGCGCGAGATGGAGGAGCGCCAGATCCTGTTCATGCCCAAGGAGTTCTACGAGAGGCCTCTGTACTACAAGGCCAACCGCTTCGCCGTGATCGGCACCGATGACGATGTGATCTGGCCCGGCTATTGCAACACCCTGGATTTCGAGCTGGAGTTCGGCTGCTATATCAAGAAGCCGGCCAAGAACGTTTCGGTCACCGGGGCACGCGACTTCATCTTCGGGTACACGATCTTCAATGACATGAGCGCGCGGGACGAACAGACCCTCGAGATGCCGGGCAACCTTGGGCCGGGCAAGGGCAAGGACTTCGATACGGGCAATCCCATGGGTCCGTGGCTGGTGACTGCGGACGAACTGACCGACCCTTATGCCTTGAAGATGGAGGCCCGCGTCAACGGCGAGATCTGGGGCGGGGGAACCTCTGCGTCGATGTACTGGAAATTCGAAGACCTGATCGCCCATATCTCCCGGGACGAAACGCTTTACCCGGGCGAATTTCTGGGGTCGGGCACGGTGGGCACGGGGGCCGGTATCGAACAGATGCGGTTCCTGAAACCCGGCGATGTCGTGGAACTGTATGTCGAGGGGATCGGCACCCTGAAGAACCGTGTTGTGCGGCCCGGCTGACCATCCGGTTCATGTCTTGCCGTCGGTCCGGCGCAGGTGCTGCGGGTCTACATGATGTTCCATGACCCGCCAGAACGCGTCGAGATCGGCTCGCGGACAACCCGCCAGCGCTGCATCGATCCAAGCATGCTGGGAACGCGACCAGTTCGAAAGGTGTCTGGCGCCGGTCTCTGTCAGATAGTGCCGGCGCAGGCGCCTGTCCCTGCCATCCAGACGCTGCTCGACCAGGCCAGAATTGACAAGCGGCCGGATCATCCGGGCCAGCGCCTGGGTCGAGATCCGCAGGAGCATGCCAAGCTCCCTGACCGTGATGCCCGGATACCAGCGGATGCAGTAAAGCGCCCGGTGATGCGCCCGGTCCAGCCCGATCGCCGTCATCTCGCCATGGGCGGCATCGGTAAGCTGCATCTGTGCGAAGGCGACCAGTTCCAGCAAGGGCAGCCGGTCTTCGGGCGGCGTGTCGGGCAGAGAACCGTCGTCCAAGCGCGACGCGGGCGGCAGGTCGTCCCTGCCAGGGTCGGGGCAACGTTTCGGCACGTCATTGCTCTCCCGCTGCTAGAGGGTCTGCGTGGCACCGGGTCATTTTCCGGAAGTACCTGCGCCGGCCCCGGGGGTCGTCAGTGAGCGGCAAATCCGGCCAAAAGCGTTTCCAGATCGTGCGTGATCTGGTCCGCGCCGCCCTGCCATGTAAACCGGCCGCTGTCGATCAGCGCAAAGGAATGTGCGACGCGCCGGGGCACCTGAAAGTTCTGTTCCACCAACACGATGCCGGTGCCGCTGGCCGCGATCTCGCGCACGGCATCGACGATCTGGTCGACGATGACGGGTGCCAGCCCTTCGGTGGGTTCGTCCAGAAGCAGCATCCGTGGGTTCGTCATCAGCGCGCGCCCGATCACCAGCATCTGCTGTTCGCCGCCCGAAAGCGACGTACCCTGCGCCGTGCGGCGTTCATGCAGCCGCGGAAAAAGGTCATAGACCCGCTGGCGCGTCCAGGGACCCGGTGCGTGGCTCAGCGCCGCGACATCCAGGTTCTCTTCCGCCGTGAGGCCCGAAAACACCTGCCGGTTCTCGGGCACGTAGGCCACGCCCATCCGGCTGAGAGCGTCGACCGACCGATTGGTTACGTCTTCGCCGAAGAGCCTGCGCCGGCCCCTGTCCAGCGGCAGGACCCCCATCATCGCCTTCAGCGTCGTGCTTTTGCCGGCACCGTTCCGGCCCACCAGCGCCACCACCTGCGACGGCGCCACGGCCAGCGACACGTCGTGGAGCGCTATGGCCTTGCCATAGCTGACCTGAGCCTCGATCAGTTCAAGCATCACGGTCCCCCGAACCCAGATAGGCCTCGCGCACGCGCGGATCGGCCTGCACTTCGGCCGCGGTGCCACGCATCAGGATCTCGCCGTTGATCATCACGATGATCTCGTCCGAGATGTTCATGACCACGTCCATGTTGTGTTCGACAAGAAGCACGGTGCGTCCGTGGCGAACCCGTTCGATCAGCGCGACGGTCTGATCGATCTCGGCCTGGCCGACACCGGCAAGCGGCTCGTCGAGCAGCAGCACGCTGGGATCCGACATCAGCGACAGGCCCAGTTCCACCGCGCGCTGGCGTCCGTGGCTCAGCATCGCGGCAGGTGTATCGAGCACATCTGTCAGCTCGACCTCCTCCGCCACGGCGCAGGCCTTTTCGTCAAGGTCGCGCCAGCCGGATACGTCGCGCCAGAACGGCTGGAACCGGAATTTATGCGGCTGCGCCCCAAGGCGGAGGTTTTCGCGCACCGTCATTTCGGGAAAGATGTTGATGATCTGGAAACTGCGCCCCAGTCCCATCGCTGCCCGCCGGTGGACCGGCACGCGCGAGATGTCGGTGCCGCCCAGCATGATCCGCCCGGTGGTCTGGGGCAGCCGCCCGCTGAGCGCGTTCAGCAGCGTCGTCTTGCCGGCACCGTTCGGGCCGATCAGGGCAACGACCTGCCCCGCTTTCACATCGATGGAGACCTTGTTCAGCGCCCGGAAGTCGTCGAAGAACACCGATACGCCGGCGCAGGAAATGGCGGTCGAAGTGGTCATCGCGACTTGTCCCGTCCCAGAAGCAGGCTCACCACGCCTTTCGGCAGGAAGATCGTGCACAGGATGAAGGTGATGCCCAGGATGCCGTACCAGTACTCGGTATAGCTCGACAGGACCTCCTTCAGCAGTTCGAAGAGCGTGACGCCCAGGATCGGACCGGCCAGTGTGCCGGTGCCGCCCAGAAGAGCCATGATCAGTACATCGCCCGAGACCTTCCAGCTGAGGAGCTGCGGGCTGACATACATCAGCAGCGCGCCCAGAAGCGCCCCGGCAAGCCCCGAATAGGCGCCCGAGATCGACAGGACTGCCAGCCGCAGCCGGGCGGTGTTGAAGCCGATCTGGCGGGCGCGTTCCTCGTTCTGTTTCAGGCCGGCGATGGCCTGCCCAAGGGGAGAGCGGTTCAGAACATGCATCGTGACGACAACCGCCAGCAGGATCGCCGCGATCAGCCAGAAGAAGTTCACCGTTTCGAAGAAATCGATCCCGCCGAACATCGGCCGCGGGACGCCTGCAATCCCGTCGTCGCCGCCGGTGAAGCGGCGCAGCCGGGTGACCATGATGATCGCCAGAAGCTGCGCCAGCATCAGCGTCAGCAGCGCGAAGTAAAGCCCGGTCACCCGCTGGCCCACCAGCCCCACGATCACCGCGAAGACGGCGCCGCACAGGATCGCCATCGCCAGCCCTGCACCAAAGCCCAGGCCAAGATCCATCGTGGCCCAGGTATAGCCATAAGCGCCGAGTGCAAAGAACGCGGCATGTCCGAAGGACAGGATCCCCCCGCGCCCGAAACAGAAGTCGAAGGCCAGCGCGAAGATCGACCAGATGACGATCAGCGACAGAAGGAAGAAGACGGATTCATTCCGGGTCACCAGGGGGGCTGCCAGCAGAAGAACGCAAAGCCCCAGCGCAATCAGGAAATCCCGTGTCCAGAAGCGGGTCATGCCGTACGCTCCTTCTTGGAAAACAGTCCCTCGGGCTTCAGCAGAAGCACGAGCACAAGCAGGCTGTAGGTGAAGACATCGACCCATTCCGCGGCCCATTGCTGGCCCACGGCGCGGCTCATCCCCACGACGAAGGCGGCGACGATGGCGCCCCTTATGTTGCCCAGTCCCCCGATGATGATGACGGTGAAGCAGTCCAGCAGGATCGCGTTCCCCATCTGAAGCTGGATCGGCAGCATCGGGCCGGCGATGGCGCCGGCGAAACCGGCCAGTCCTGCGCCCGCGGCAAAGACCATCATCCGCACCCGTTCCACCCTTATGCCAAGGGCCGCGGCCATGTCGGGGTTCACGCTGCAGGCCTTGACCGTCAGGCCGATGCGGGATTTCTCGATCCCCAGCAAAAGCGCGGTCATCACGATGGCACCCACGACGATGACGAAGACACGGTAGCGGGAAACCTCGGTCCCGAAGATGTCGATGCTGCCGACAAGGAAGGCGGCGGGCGAAAACTGCCGACCGCTGAGCCCCCAGAAGAACCGGACGACCTCGTCGATCACCAGGACGACGCCGAAGGTGATCAGCACTTGATAGACATGGTCCGCATCATAGATCGGGCGCAGGGTGACGCGTTCGATCACCAGTCCCAGCACAAGAAGCATCAAGGGCACGATGACGAGGGTCAGCCAGAAGCTGCCCGTCAGCATCGCCACCGAATAGGCCAGATAGGCGCCAAGCATGTAAAGGGCGCCATGGGCGAAGTTGATCACCTGCAACATGCCGAAGATCAGGGTCAGCCCCGCGGCAAGCAGGAAGATGAGCATTCCGATGCTCAGTCCGACGACAATGATAGCCATGAAAGGGGTCTGCTCCGGCACTCGGATACCACCGGGCCGAAGCCGCAGCGGGATTGTCATGGGAATGGAGGAACCCGGAACCGGCTGCGCCGGCTCCGGGCGTTGCGTGTCACTCGCAGGGCGCGAAGAGCTCTTCCGCTTCGAAGCTTTCGGCGATCTCCATCACGATCGGAAGCTCGCCCGACGGATCGGGAACCGCGGTGCCGAACAGCGCAACCTGTTCCGCCTGGTGATCGCAGGCGCGCATCACCTTCAGACCTTCGACCGAACTGTCGCGGACGCTGCCTTCGAAGGCATCGATCCAGGCTTCCTTGTCGAAAACGCCGGTCGCGTCCACGGTATCCAGCCACCAGCTCATCCCGTCATAGGCCTCGCCCGCGTACTGGTTCGGAAGCTCTCCGTACTTCTCGACGAAGGCCGCCACGAAATCGCGGTTCCGGTCGCTGTCCTGGGTGTGGTGATAGCGCAGGGTCGAATTGATGCCGACCGATCCGCGTTCGCCGACGACCATGCCTTGCGTTTCATCCATCAGCATCAGGCCCATGACGGTCATCTTCTCGCCCAGCCCGACATCCGCGCCCTGTTTCAGCGAGGTTGCGACGTCTGCACCGACAACGACCAGGCTCAGACCGTCCGCGCCGGATTCCAGCGCCTTGTTCAGGATGATGGCATAATCGGACGTTCCGATCGGAACGAACTCGGTGCCCACAACTTCGATCCCGTTCTTGGGCAGCTCGGTTTCAAGGATCTTGGCAAGGTCGCGACCTACGGAATAGTCCGCCATCACGATGTACATCTTCTCAAGGTTCTGGTTCTTCGCGAAGGCCAGAAGCGCCGCGACCTCCATCGCCACGTTGTTCGAGGTGCGGAAGGTGTAGCGCGACTTGTCGGCGCCGGTGATCCGGTCATCGGCGGACAGCGTCACGATATGCGGGACCTTGCGCTGTTCGGCCAGCTTCATGATCGCCAGCGTGGTGGTCGAGCTCGCCTCGCCGAAGATCATGTCGACGCCTCGCGCCATCGCCTTGGTGGCCTTCTGGATGGCCACCTGCGTCGAGGTTTCAGTGTCGTCCCAGACCACCTCGATCGGAACGCCCAGCACCTCGCCGCCGCGTTCTTCGATCGCGATGGTGGCGCCCCGGCGCATGTTCTCGCCCAGGATGCCGAAGGCGCCGCTCAGCGGGACCAGCCCGGCGATCCGGAATGTGTCCTGCGCATGTGCCGCGGTGCACGCACCGACCAGTCCCGCCGCAAGCAAAGCCTGCCGCGCCAACCGCGAAATCGAAAAACTCATCAGTCTCCTCCCAGAAACGTCTCGTAGCAATCTCCCCCGCTGAAGCTATGTAAATAAACATAGGTTAGTCAATCTTATTTATATAAATGTCCGGACGCAGATCACCCGCCAAAGGAATGCTCTGAATTTTCAGAGATTAAGTGGGATCAGTCCGAGGTCGTACCGATCCGGTGCCGGCAGGCCGGCCAAGCGCTTCCTGTTCGTGACCAAGCACCCACTGCCGTTCGTGTTCTTCGATCATGTGCCACAGGACCGTCCAGTATCCCTTGACCGATTCGGGGCCGGCCAAATCGAACGCACGGCGGACGCGGGCAAACTGGTGTGAGGTCAGTTGCTTCAGCAATTCGGACCCGCGAGCCGTGGTGTAGAGATTCCGCTGGCGGCGGTCCACTTCCGACGTGCGCTGTTCGATCAGGCCCATCCGGACCAGGTCCCCCATTGGACGGTGAACGTTCTGGTTGGTGACACGGATCAGCCGAAGAAGATGGCCCACCGGAACCCCGGGCATCGCGTCGACGAAGTACAGGATCCGATGGTGGACACGACCGATGCCCAGATCCAGCTCCTTGATCCGAAGGTCGGCATCCGCGATCAGGTTCAGCTGTGACAGGAACTGCAGTTCCATCGTCAGCCAGGGCGCTTTCGGGTCATCGGGGGATGGCAACGTGGGCAGTGGCGTCAGGCTGTCGTCCGGTTCCGGTGCCCGGTCGTCGCTTGGTGCATCATCCATATGTATCGGTCGTCCCTGAACGCAATTGGCGGGGACTTTGGCGAAGGCCGGAAGAATGCACAAGAAGCAAACTATATCTACAATTCGTTTATAACAACTGTATTGACCTAAATTGGCGACGCCCGTACAACTGCCATGCTGCGCCCAACCGCAGCCGGGGGGAAGCAGGCTGGACGAAGGCCAGGGGGACGCGGTCCCCGGCGCCGTTGCGTTCAGCCGGCGGAGGGATTATCGCGATGAGATTGCTGGATTATTTTGAAAAGGGGCTGGAAACCGGGCCGGACCGGGTCGCCTTCGTGGACACGCAAACGTCGCTGACATTCGGCGAGGCGGCCACCGTCGGAAAGAGGATCGCAGCCGCCCTGCATGCGCAGGGGCTGTCCGTCGATACCCGGGCCGCGCTGTTCAGCCCGAACGACGCGCGTGCGTTCAGCTGCCTTGTGGGCATGTTCTATGCCGGCGCTGTCTGGGTCCCGACCAATGCCCGCAACACGGTGGCGGCCAATGCGCATCTGCTGAACCTGACCGGATGCGAGATCCTGTTCTATCATTCCGCGTTGGAAGACGAGGCGCTGGACCTTGCGGCCGCCGTTCCGTCGCTTCGGCTGGTGGTGTGCCTGGACCGGGCGGGCCGCGACGGCGCCCACTCGATGGAAACGTTCACGGCCGGGGCGACCGGACCCGCACCCGACGTGCCCGAAGCTCCCGAACGGATCACATCGATCTTCCCGACCGGCGGCACCACGGGCCTGTCCAAGGGTGCCCGGTGGTCGCAGCGGCTGTGGGGCGTGATGGTCAGCGCCTTCTGGGCGAACATGCCCAGCGACGTGCCGGTCGTGCACCTTGTCGCCGGGCCGATGACGCATGCCGCCGGCGGGCTTGCCGTCATGGCGATGGCGCGGGGCGGAACCAATGTGGTGGTGCCGAGGGCAGATCCGCTGCTGATCATGCAGACCATCGAACAATACGGGATTACCCATCTCTATCTGCCGCCGACCGTGCTCTATGCGATGCTGGCGCATCCGGACGTGCGCAAGTTCGACTATTCCTCGCTCAGGCATTTTGTACTGGCCGCCGCCCCCTGCGCGCCCGAGAAGCTGCGCGAGGCGATATCGGTGTTCGGGCCGGTGATGTGTCAGTGCTATGGCCAGGCCGAGGCGCCGATGTTCATCACCTTCATGCCGCGTGAAACGTTGGCCGCGGCCCATGGCGACAACGACACGACCCTGTTCGCCAGCTGCGGGCGGCCCAGCCTGTTCGTCCGCGTGGCGATTGTCGACGACGCGGGGAACGAACTGCCGACCGGCGAACGGGGCGAGATCGCGGTCAGCGGGCCGCTGGTCTTCGACGGCTACCTGGACAATCCCGAGGCCATGGCCAAGGCGTTCCGGAAGGGCAGGTTGCTGACCGGGGATGTCGGTTATCGCGACGATCAGGGCTATGTCTACATCGTCGACCGCAAGAAAGACATGATCGTCACCGGCGGCTTCAATGTCTATTCGGCCGAGGTGGAGCAGGTGATCCTGTCGCATCCCGCCATCGACGAATGCGCCGTGATCGGCGTCCCCGATCCGAAATGGGGCGAGGCCGTCAAGGCGGTGGTCGAGGTCCGGCAGGGTTCAGAGGTCACCCCGGAAGAGATCATCGGCCTGGTCAAGGCACAACTTGGCGGGGTGCACGCGCCGAAATCGGTCGAAATCTGGCCCGAACTGCCGCGAAGCCCGGCGGGCAAGGTCCTGAAACGCGACATTCGCGACAGGTACTGGGCCCAGGAAACGCGCGCAGTCTGACCGGACCGCGCACAGCCATCCGATCCACAGGAGGGAGAGTGAAATGACAAAGGACAACAACGTCGTTGTCGCCGGCGTCGGCATGATCAAGTTCGCCAAACCTGGCCAGTCCGATCCCTATGACAGCATGGCCGCCGCCGCCGTGCGCGAGGCGCTGGCGGATGCCGGGCTGGGCTATGACGCGATCCAGTCCGCCTATGCGGGCTATGTCTACGGCGATAGCACCAGCGGACAGAGGGCACTCTACTCCGTGGGGATGAGCGGGATTCCCATCGTCAACGTGAACAACAACTGTTCCACCGGGTCCACCGCGCTTTACCTTGCGCGCCAGGCCATTGTGCACGGGATGGCCGATTGCGTGCTGGCCGTCGGATTCGAGCAGATGCGCCCCGGCGCCCTTGGCAATGTCTACGAGGACCGCCCCAGCCCGTTCGATGCCTTCGATGCGGCGACCGATGCCCTTGTGGGCCATGCAGAGGTCCCGCTGGCCCTGCGATATTTCGGCGGGGCGGGTCTGTCGCACATGGAGAAATACGGCACCAGGCTGGAGGACTTTGCCGAAGTGCGCGCCAAGGCCAGTCGCCATGCCGCCAGGAACCCGCTTGCCCTGTTCCGCACCGAGGTCACGGCCGACGAGGTCATGGCCAGCCCGGTGCTCTGGCCCGGCGCGCTGACCCGGCTGATGGCCTGTCCGCCGACCTGCGGCGCGGCCGCCGCGATCCTCGTGTCGCCGGCCTATGCGCGAAAACACGGTCTGAACGACGGCGTCAGCATGATCGCGCAGGAAATGGTGACCGACCGGCCCGGCACCTTCGACAGCGGCGACATGATGCGCGTGGTGGGCTACGACATGACCGCCGAAGCCTCGGCCCGGGTTTACGAAACGGCAGGCATCGGGCCCGAAGACATCGATGTGGTCGAACTGCACGACTGTTTCGCCCAGAACGAGCTGATCACCTATGAAGGGCTGGGCCTTTGCCCCGAAGGCGGTGCAGCCAGGTTCATCGCCGATGGCGACAATACCTATGGCGGGCAGGTGGTGACAAATCCGTCGGGCGGGCTCTTGTCCAAGGGGCATCCGCTGGGTGCGACGGGGCTGGCGCAGTGTTTCGAACTGACACATCAGCTGCGGGGCACCGCCGGTGAACGGCAGGTGGATAGTGCCCGAATTGCGCTTCAGCACAACCTGGGTCTGGGCGGTGCCTGCGTCATCGCCGCGTATCAGCGCAACTAGATCCGTCGGTCCCTGGCGGCGGCCCCGGTGTCCCGTCCGCCAGGGACTTGCGTATGGCAAGGCACTGCGCAAGCTTGGGGCCTGGGCTGCAGCAGGACGTCGTTGCCGGGCTCTCTACCGCTCTGAAAGGTCTTGAGTCGCGCGAGGGGTCGATCACTGGCTCTACGGCGCTGGTGGCGGTCATGGTCGCGCCCGTAGCGATGGGCATTGCAGGGGCTGTCGCCGCAGCCGCTTCAGCCTGCTGCGATAGCCCGAAGGCGCCTTGGCCGCTTCCCCGTATGCCGACGCCGGCAAGGCCAGCGCGTCGGTGTCGACAGCGCGCGCCGCGATCCCCTGCAATTCGGCGCAGCGCCAGACCGGGCGTCGGCACAAGCTGCGCCGCTTCACGCCGGAAGCGCGGGGGTGTCCTTTTCCACCCATGGAATGCCTCCTGCTTGCTCGGCGGCTGCCTCCTCGTTCCCGGGCGCGGTTCACACGACCTTGTCCGCAACGCATCGGGACAGGACCGTACAGACGGGTCTCCAGGACGGGATTGCGGAGCATGTGTCGCGGGGCGTCCGGCGACGATTCCGGTTAGGCGCGTTCGCGTTGTGGCGCGATCACCATGAAATTGGCCGATAAAGCCGAAGGTGCGGCGGTTTCGATGATCGTTCAACAGGTTAGAGCGTTCAATTTTTGGCCAAACCGCCCCCTTGCTAGGCGGAATGAACACCGCAATGCTTAACAAGCAATTTGTCGCACTTTGGCCAGGAGGAGAACGGCCAAAGCACCCCGACAAACCGGAGGAGACAATCCCTAGACGTTGGGCATGGCGCCTAACCTCTTAAGATCGTGCCGCTTTCTGCCCTGCCCGGTGGATTGTCGGAGCGGTGAAGCTATGAGGATGCGAATGAGTTTTTCACATATCAGCGTCGAGCCTTTGACCCCGACTATCGGCGGCATCATTCACGGGGTGGATCTGAACGCGGTCAAGAACCCGGCGGTCTACGAGGAGATAAAGCAGGCCCTGTGGAAGCACGGAGTCATTTTCTTCCGAAATCAGCCGATCAAGCCAGAGGCCTATCTGAACCTTGGCCGCGTCTTCGGCGAACCGGAAAAGCACGAATTCTTCCCGCATGTCGAAGGCTTTCCACAGATCCAGAAGATTTCGCACCAGGGGTACAGCAAACCCGACACCGACCGCTGGCACCATGACGTGTCGTTCCGGAAAAGTCCGACACTGGTGTCGATCCTGCGCGCCAACCAGCTGCCGCAGTCGGGTGGCGACACGATGTGGATGAACTGTGCCCGGGCCTTCGAGGAACTGGGACCGGGCCTGCAGAGCCTGCTTCTGGGGGTCGAGGCGGTGCATGACCTGCCCTGGTCGTTCCGCAAGAACGACAACTACGCGACCATTGCCGAGATGAACGGCGTCGACCGGCTGGAATACGAGCTGGACATGATCCGCAAGAGCCCCGAGATGGCCCACCCGGCCATCGTCAACCACCCGGTCACGAAGAAGCTGACGCTCTACGTGAACTCGATCTGGACGCGGAAGCTGCGGGGCATTCACCCCGACCTTTCGGACGCGCTGCTGGCAATGCTGTTCGAATGGGTGAAGAAGCCCGAATTCATGTGCCGCTTCCGGTGGGAACAGGATTCCATTGCGATCTGGGACAACCTGGCCACCCAGCACTACGCCGTCTTCGACTATGCTCCGCATTACCGCGAGATGCTGCGCATGACCGCCGGCAATTTCACCCCCGAACTGGACCGCGCCACGGTCCCGGCGGAAATGGTTCCGGCGTCCTGGCATTCTTCGCCGTCGGCCCAGCGGGCGCTGGACAGCATCGTCGACAAGTCGCGGCTGGCGCAGTCCAGCCCGCAGGAACGGGCTGCCGTCGGCGCCATCTTCGAAGCCCTGGACCGGGTCGATCTCGATGCCCTTGCCGCACGTGCCAAGCGCTGAAGGGAGGCAGGCCGATGAACATGGTTCCGGACCTCGACAAGGACCTGATGGCGCTGCAATCCGCGCGACATCTTCTGGCAAATGCGCGGCATGCAGCAACGGCCTTTGCCGCGTTCGACGAGGCGACAGCGAAGGAGATCGGGCGGACGATCGCGGAACGGATGTCCCTCCGGGCTGAGCATTACGCCAAGGCAGAGCTGCGTGAGGGCGGCTTTGGCAACTTGGCGGACAAGCTGACCAAGTTTCGGCTGACGACGCTGCCGTTGTACGAAGAGCTGAAGGACCTGAAGCTGGGCGGCGCCCGGCGGGTTGCGGCGGACAAGGTGGTGGAGATCTGTCGCCCCGCGGGCGTGATCGTGGGCCTGTCGAACTCGACCTCGCCCGTGACCACGGTCATCTTCAAGGCGATCTGCGCGATGATGACCCGCAATGCCATCGTCTTCAGCCCGCATCCCGCGCTTCTGGACTGCACGGTCGAGGCGGCGCGAGAGATCGCGGCGATTGCCGAGGCCGCCGGCGCGCCGAAACACGCGATCCAGGTGCTGGACACGCCCACGATGCAGGCCGTCGACGCGATGATGAAGTCGCCCTTGACCGACCTGATCCTGGCGACCGGTGGCGGACCGATGGTGCGCGCGGCCTATTCGTCGGGCAATCCGGCGCTGGGGGTCGGGCCCGGCAATGCGCCGGTCTATGTCGATGCCTCGGCCGACCTGGACCGCGCGGCCGAGATGATCCTGGAAGGCAAGGATTTCGACCACGGCACACCCTGTTCGGCGCCGTCGGTCATCCTGGCCGACCGGCCCGTGGCGGCAAAGCTGCGCGAGCTGCTGCAGGCCCGGGGCGGGCATGTCTTCTGCGAAGACGGCACCCGGGCGCTGCGCGATCATGCCTTCCCGGGGGGAAAGCTGAATGTCGCCATCGTCGGCAAATCGTCAGAGACCATCGCCAGCAGCGCGGGCCTGTCGGTGGCGCAGAACTGCCGCGCCCTGATCTGCCCGCTGGCGAACCCGGACCGGACCGAGCCGTTGCTGAAGGAAAAGCTTTCACCCGTTCTGGGCTTTACCGAGGTCGACGGGATCGACGGCGCGATCGACGTGGCGCGCGAGATGCTGACACTGGCCGGCGCAGGCCACACCTGCGGGATCTATACTGCCGATCCGGGGCAGGCGGTCCAGTTCGGGGTCATGCTGGATTACAACCGGATCGTCGTGAACGAGAACGTCACGACAGGCGCCATCGGCTTCAACACGGGGCTGCCCACCACGACGACCATCGGCACCGGCTTCGCGGGGCGCAGTTCGGTCGACCACAATGTGGGCCCTCTGGACCTGATCAACTGGAAGCGTGTGGCTTTCCCGCTGGAGCTCCGCGATCTGGACGCCGTTGCGCCGCCGCCCGCCACGGGCGCGGTCCCCGAAACCTGGAAAAACGAACTGCGCGCGCTTCTGCGCGAGGAACTGGCAAGGACGGTGTAGGCATCATGGCAAATCTTCGATCTTACATCTTCCTGGACCAGCTGCAGCCGCAGACCATGTGCCTGCTGGGTGCAAACATGCGGGGGTTTCTGCCGCGGGCCAACGATGCCGCCCTGATCGTCGAGGTGGCGCCCGGCATGGATATCGAGTGGATCACCGATGTCGCGCTGAAGCATGAGAACGTGAAGCCCGGGAACCTGGTCGTCGAACGGCAGTTCGGTTATCTCGAATTCCATTCGCCGTTCTCGTCTTCGGTCAAGTCGGCAGGGGCCGAGATCCTGGACAGCATCGGTGCCAGCGCATCCGATGCGATCCGGCCGGAAATCCTGTCGTCGCGGGTCGTGGACCGGGTCGACAACCTGCATTCCTTTCTGATCAACCGCACCAAGACGGGGTCGATGCTGCTGCCGTCGGAATCGCTTTTCATCCTTGAAACGCAGCCCGCGGCCTATGCGCTATTGGCGGTGAACGAGGCCGAGAAAGCCGCGGACGTGAAGCTGGTGGAATGCCGGTTCATGGGGGCGGCAGGGCGCATCTATCTGTCGGGCGAGGCATCGAGCGTCCGCGCTGCACAGGATGCGGCCGAACGGGCGCTGCAGATGGTCGAGGGGAGGGCTGTGTGATGTCAGCCGACCTGTCGACCCTTGTGCGCGAAATCGTGGCAGAGACCTTTGCAGGCACCGCCGGCGATAGCGCGGGCCTGGTCATCCCGGTGAAGGTCGAGACGGATGAGGACCGCGCCATCTTCGTCGAGCTTCTGCTGGCCATGGCCACGGCACCGGCGCTTGGGGATCTGCTGGGCAAGCGGGTGATCCGCTTCTGTGCCGGGCAGACCGGCAAGGGCCCTGCGCCGGAGCCTGCGAAAGCCCCGGCTCTGGCGAAACCCCTGCCATCCGCGAAGCCGAAGACGGAGCCGAAGCCCCAACCGAAGGTCCAGGCAAGATCCCAGGCAAAGCCCCAGCAGCGGCCCGACCTGCCGCGCGATATCGCCCCCAAGCGCGTGATCACCGAACGCATGGTCCGCGATCTGGGGCAGGGCGATCTTGTCGTGCCCGTCAATGCCGTGATCACACCCCTGGCGCGCGAGGCCGCGCGAAGGTGCGGCGTCACGATTCGGAGGGAGACGCCATGAAACTGGGCACCGTCACCGGGCGGGTCTGGGCCACGAAGCGGCTCGATCGATTGCCACCGGGGGCGTTGCTTCTGATCGCGCTCGACGGGTCGGAGGAGACCATCGTCGCCTTCGACACGCTGGGCTGCGGCGACGGTGAGCGTGTGATCGTGTCAGAGGACGACGGCGCCGCAGACCTGATCCTTGGGCAGGACACCGTGATCGACGCCCTGATCGTTGGGATCGTCGATACCCAAAGCTGAACTGAATTCGAGACTTCAAAGGAGAAACCCATGTCTCAGTCCATCGGAATGATCGAAACCCGCGGCTACATCGCCGCCTATGCCGCCGCCGACGCCATGGTGAAGGCCGCAAATGTCACGATCAGCGGCTATCATCAGGTCGGCGGCGGCCTGGTCACGGTCGAGGTGACCGGCGATGTCGGCGCCGTGAAGGCCGCGACCGAAGCCGGGACCGAAGCCGCCAACCATGTGGGTGAGGTCGTGTCCGTCCACGTCGTCCCGCGGCCCCATGCCGATGTCGCGAAGGCGTTCGGAAAGTAACCTTTTTCCGCGCACCAGCCGCATTCCCCCGCAACGACCGGAGGCCGAAATGAGCAAACCGCAACTGCGCGTGTATCTTCCAATTCCCGACCTGCAGCGCCAATTCGCGGCATTCCTCAGTTCGCCTTTGCCAGCCCGGGGATATGTACCGCTGGAAGGGACGAATTCGCTGTTCATCGAGATCGCCCCGGGCCTGTCGATCGAGCGCATGCTTGACCTTGCCCTGAAGAAGGAGCCCGGCGTCGAGCCGGGCATGCTTGCCGTGGAACGCCAGTTCGGCATGCTGGAGATCCACAGCGACGACACCCAGGCCCTGGACCGGGCCGGCAAGGCCATGCTGGACTGGCTGGAAACCGACGCAGACGCACAGATCCCGCCCGAGCTGATGTTTTCGGACATCATCGAGGACATTTCCGACCGTCATGCCGTCATGATCAACCGGGCCAAACAGGCCAGCATGCTGCTGCCCGGCCAGTCCCTGCTGATCATGGAGGTGACGCCCGCGCTCTACGGTGCCTATTTGGCCAATGCTGCGGAAAAGGCAGAACCCGGCAATGTTTTGGTCGATTGCCGATTGATCGGGGCCAGCGGACGCATCTACGTGTCCGGGACGCCCGAACGTCTTGCGCGGACGCGGAAAGCGGTCGAGGCCGGGATCAAGACCCTGTCGCGCCCCAAAGCGGCATCGACGGGCAAGTCGTAGTCAATCCCGGGGGCGATGCCATGCAGCACAGGACCGATCGCGAAGCAGGTGCTTCGGGCAAGCCGTCGCAGCGGGCCCCCGGCAAGACGCGCATCGCCATCGTGCTGCCGCCCAATGCGCTCGTCTCGGCGGTGTGCGGAGCCTATGACATCCTGTCGTCGGCCGGGATGATCTGGTCGACGCTGCGCTACGGCGTGTCGCGCGATCCGATCTTCGATATCTCGGTTGTCGCCCCCAGGGCCGGCCCCGCCGAATGTCTGTGGGATATCCAGATCTTCGCCCACAAGGCGCTGAGCGAGGCCACGGACAGCGACATCGTGGTGATCCCCACCTTCGAGGCCAGCACGGTCTCGCGGCCCCGGCCCGAGCTCGATCACCCGGACATGCTGGAAATCATGGACTGGCTGAAGGGCATCCATGATCGCGGCGGCATGCTGTGCAGCATTTCGACAGGGTCGCTTCTGCTGGCCGAGATGGGGCTTCTGGACGGGGAAGAGGCTACGACGCACTGGGCCTACGCACAGGCGGTCGAGGCCTGGTATCCGAAGGTGAAGTTCAACTATGAACGCGCCGTCTATCGCGTGGGTCCGGACCGGAGGATCTGGGTCGCCGGCGGCGGGACCTGCTGGCAGGATCTTGTCGTCCAGCTGATCGCACGCGCGGCGGGCCCGCTGGTGGCGGCACAGACCGCGCGGTCCTTCACCATCTTCGGGCAGCGCGGTGGGCAGCTGCCCTTCACCGAATTCCAGCCGCGCCTGGATCATGGCGATGCCGCCATTCTTCGGGCACAGACCTGGATCGATGAACAACACGCCGCGCCGGATGCCATTTCCGGCGCGCGCGAAGCCTCGGGGCTGACCGACCGGACCTTCAAGCGCCGTTTCAAGAGCGCGACCGGCCTGCCGCCCACCGTCTACCTGCAGAAGACACGGGTCATAGAAGCCCGGATGCTGCTGGAATCGACCAACCTGCGGATCGACGAGGTCGCCGAGGCTGTCGGTTATGGCGACGCGGCCTTCTTCCGTAACCTGTTCAAGAAGGTGCTGGGCCTTCACCCCAGCGAATACCGCGATCAGTTCAGCCTGCTCGGGGCGGAACCGGAAGACCGACTTCCGGGCGGCCGCGCACAGCGCCGCTGACAGAAAAGACAACTAGGGAGGAATAACATGTACCGAATTGCAAGCGCGGCCCTGGCCATCGCCATCGCATTGTCGACCACGCCGCTGGACGCCCGGGAAATCCGTTCGGGCGGCGCGGCCCCCGAAGCTTCGCCCTGGGGCAAGCTGATGAACGACTATGTCGCCCATGTCGCCGAGGTTTCGGGGGGCAAGCTGACGGTCAACCATTTCCACAACAGCGAACTGGGCGACGAACAGACCATGGCCCGCCAGACCGCACGCGGGCGGCTCGACATGGCGCTTTTGTCGAATACCGGCGCCTCGATGCTGGTGCCCGAATATGCGCTGACGGCGGCACCCTATCTTTACAGCAGCGCGGCACAGGCGGATTGCGTTTCGGACGAACACCTGACCAACGCCTTCGGCGACGCTTTCGAGGCGGCCGGCGTGCATCCCGTCGTCTCGATGTTCACCGGCAACCAGATCCTGCTGGGCAAGACGCTGATCCGGTCGCCCGACGATCTTCACGGCCTGAAGATCCGCACCGCGCCGACCATTCCCGATACCGTCTACCTGAAGACCGCAGGCGGAAATGTCGTGCCCCTGGGGACGGTGGACACCATGCCGGCGCTGAAGACCGGAAACGTCAATGCCGTCAGCTGGCCCGCCCTCTACGGGATTGCCGCCGGCTATGCCGCCGAGGCCCCGCAGATCACAGTGACCAATCATTCGGTCCAGGTCGGTCTGATGGTGGTTTCCAAGCGGCTCTGGGACAGTCTCAGCGACGAGGAAAAGGGTTGGCTGACGCCGCCGCCCGAAATGTTCGATGGCCTGCGCGAAACCGTCCGCCAGACCGAGAAGTCGCTTCTGAACAAGGTCGAGGCCGAGGGGGCAACCGTCTATTACCCGGATGCCGAGGATCTGGCCGCTTGGAAGTCCTTTGCCCCTGCCGCACAGAAGGCGATTGTCGCCGACATGGGGGGTAATGCGGCAGAGGTCTGGAAGACCCTCGTCGCCGCCACGGCCGCCTGCAGCGACTGATCCAGGGGCTGACGTGGAACGCGCATTGGGCATATTGACCCGTGTCGAAAGCGTTGTTGCCGCGATGGCTTACACCATCGTGGCAATTCTGCTGATCGGTGACGTGATCGGGCGGGAAGTCTTCAACGTCTCGATCCTGGGAACGAAGATCATCGCCGTCTACACGGCGATTGTCGCGGGCTTCGTCGGGTTCTCGCTGGCAACGGCGGCGAACGCACATCTTCGGCCCGAAGCCTTCGATCGGCTGGTGACGGGCCCCGCGGGTGACGCCCTTGCCCGGACCGGCGACGCGGTCACGGGGGTCTTCTATCTGGTGCTGGCCTGGTTCGGCTTCACCTTCGTGCAATTTTCGATGGAAGCCGGGGACCGGGCTGCGGTCCTCTACTTCGCGCTTTGGCCGATACAGCTGATCATCCCCTATACCTTCGTTTCCTCGGCCATACGCCACTTCGCCTTTGCCTGGCGGCCGGAACTGAAGCCGAACAACGTGGCGGGAGAACGCTGATGGCTGCGCTGGGACTTATCCTGCTCGTTCTGGCCGGGCTGATCATCCGCGTGAATGCGGTCGTCATCCTGCTTGGCGGTCTGGCCTATATCCATCTGGTCTGGGGGGACGGGCACCTGGAATACCTGGTCGAGGACATGTGGATCAGCCTCGACAACGATCTTTTGCTGGCCATCCCGATGTTCCTGATCGCCGGCAACATCATGACGCGCGGATCGATTGCCAAGCGGCTGATCCGTGTCACCACCCTGTTGACCGACCCGCTGCCCGGCGGCATGGGCGTCGCCACGATCCTCAGCTGTGCGATCTTCGCCGCGATTTCGGGTTCTTCTCCGGTGACGCTACTGGCCGTCGGATCTGTCCTTTATCCTGCGCTGCGCGAGGCCGGATACTCGAAAAGCTTCTCGCTGGGCGCCATCACCTCGGGCGGGACGCTGGGCATCATCATTCCGCCATCCATTCCGCTGATCGTCTACGGGCTGGTGACGGAAAAATCGATTGCCGACCTGTTCATCGCCGGGATGATCCCTGGGCTGTTGATGGTGGGTGCGCTGGGGTTCTACAGCTTCTGGATCAATCGCCACCTGCCGTCCAAACCTTTCGACTTCCCGGCGCTGATCCTGGCGCTGAAGGAAGGGATCTGGTCGCTGATGCTGCCCGTCATCCTGCTGGCCGGCATCTATTCGGGCTATTTCTCGCCCACCGAAGCTGCGGCGGTGGCCCTGGCCTACGGTCTTTTCGTCGAGGCGTTCATCCACCGCGAGCTGGGCATCCGCGACTTCTTCCGCACCACCGTCGACACGGCCGTCATGCTGGGCATGCTGTTTCCGATCATCGCCGTGGCGCTCAGCCTGAACACAGTCCTGACGATCGAGCGCGTGCCCCACAGCCTGGCCGACTGGGTGGTGTCCGTGACCGACAGCAAGATTGCCTTCCTGCTGGCCGTCAACCTGCTGCTGCTGCTGGCCGGCTGCCTGATCGACGCGGTGTCCGCGATCCTCATCCTGGGTCCGCTGCTGCTGGCGCCGGCGATGGCGTATGGCATCGATCCAATCCATTTCGGGGTGATGATGGTCATCAACCTGGAAGTCGGATTCCTCACTCCGCCGATCGGGCTGAACCTCTTCGTCGCGATGAGCGCCTTCCGCGTGACCTTCCTGGAAGTCGCCCGCGCCGTCCTGCCCTTTGTCCTGATCATCTTCGGAGTGCTGATGCTGGTGACCTTCATCCCCGGCATATCGCTGGCTTTGCTGAGATGACGGTCGATGCGCGCGCAATCGTCCGAAGCGGCGATAAAAAATGTCAGCGGGATACGCTGGATCCACCAGCGGCAGGGGCCGGGACGAACAGGCAGCCTATTCGGGGAATGACCCGGCCAACCTGAGCGAACCTTCCGGCCGGACACTCTCGAACGCGTCCGGGGATGTCGATCTATCCCCGGAACAATCGGCTGGGGTCAGGGCTCGTTCTCGCTTGAAGTCAGAAGAGGACGGGCGCGGCGAGTGCTATGGCTGAGGAGACGGTTTGCGGGCCACGGTCGTGCCGTGTCGCGACCCGCAAGATCAGCCCGCAGCGCGCCGCCGGTAATGTGGAAGGCCCCGCGCGTCTTCACCCGGAAAAACGCGTCGCGGACCGTTTGGTCGAAGGGCACGACAAAGCCTCTTGTCCTGCGCGCCGTCACCCCGGTCCGGTGCTTCAGGAATTGCGGCCGTCGTGGCGTGCATGGTTCACACGGATCCGGCCTTGGGCTTTCCGGATCCACCTCTGAAGGATGACAGCTTCGGCACCCGGCGCCTACGGCTTCGACGCGATGTCGACCAGCGTTCGGGCGGCCATGCCGGGGCTTGCGCCCATCCCGGTTGCCAGCGCGTTGCAGGCGGACAGGACCCCGTCCTCGTAGGTCGAGCGTGCGTCGCCGATGCGCGCGGTCATCGCGGCAACGGTTGCAGCGGCGATGCCTCGCTCCTGCAGGGCCGGCAGGCGCGAGGTCGCCTCGCCGCCTGCGTCGTTGAACAGGGCCAGGAACGCGTCGGCTTTCAGCGCATTCGCCGGATCGCCGCCGAAGATCGCGCCGTGCGAACCGGTGACGATGATCTGTCCCGCGTCCGCGGGTCGGACGAGGCTGGCGGAATCCACGAGAACAAGGCGCCGTCCGCCCGGGAACGGCTGCCGCTCCTCGCGGGCTTCCCCTGCCGGTCCCGCTGCGACGTCCAGCAAGGCCACGGCGTCGGCGCAGGCCATGCCGCTTTCGGCCCCAGCGGCCCTGGCCACCGCGTTGACATGCGAAATGACCCCGTGGTCCAGCATCGCCTGGGCATTGCCGATGGGGGCGCTGCGGTAATCCACGGCCGCTGCCGCCACGCCCGCTGCCCCAAGCCAGTCAAGCCCGCCGATGCCCGCCTGTTCAAGGCCGATGCCTGCGTCATGGAACACTGCCGCCCTGCAGCCCGAGCGGAAGGCGAGGCAGGCGGCGAAGACGCCGCCATGCGATCCGGTGACCACGACACGGCCGCTGGCATCGCCCAGCTTCGTGACGCTGTCGGCCAGCAGGGGCTCAGGCAACGCGGTCGCCCTTCTTGACCTTGACGGCGCGGCTGTCGGCGGCGGGCAGCATCTTGCCCGGATCGCGCGTCACCACCACGTCCAGAACCGTCGGTCGCCCGGTTTCGGCCAGTCCCCGGCGGATCGCATCGCCCAGGGCGTCCGGCGTTTCGACCCGGATGCCAAGGCAACCCATCGCCTCGGCGACCACGGCGTAATTCGTTTCGGCCAGGTCGCTCGACTGATAGTTGCCGTCGCCGTACATCAGGTGCTGAAGCGCCTTCACATAGCCCGAGGCCGCGTTGTTCACGACCATGATGACGGGGGCAAGCTTCATGCGGCGGGCGGTCTCGATCTCGCCCAGGACCATGTTGAAGCCGCCGTCGCCGGTGATGGCAAAGACCGCGCGTTCGGGCGCAGCAAGGCAGGCGCCGATGGCGCCGGGCAGGCCGTAGCCGATCGAGGCGAAACCCCGGTCCGGCACGAAGCCGCGGCCTGGCCGCTTGCTGTCATAGAGCAGCCCGCCCCAATGCGCCGCGAAGCCGCCATCGGCGATCAGGATCGCGTCGTCGGGCAGGTTTTCGTTCAGTTCCCCGATCATCCGGCCCATCGACACCGGGACCTCGGTACTGGTCAGGCGGGCACTGGCCATCTTGCGCCATTCGTCCATCTTCGTGACGACACCCTCGCACCACGCCTTCCGGGCCCCGGGCGCGGCCTTTCCTTCAAGCGCGGTGTGCAGGTCGCGGATGCCCTCGCGGGCATCCCCCCACAAGGGAAGTTCGGGCGAATAGGTGCGGCCGATCTCCTCGGCCACACAATCCAGGTGGATCACCCGCTTGCCCGGCCCCGGCACGGTATAGCGTTTGGTGGCGATTTCCCCCAGTTTGCAGCCGACGACCAGCAGGCAGTCGCTTTCCTCGATCAGCCCGTTGGCGATCCGGTCGTAGCGGCCGAACAGTCCCGCCGACAGGGGGCTGGTACAGGCGATTGCGCCCTTGCCGCTCATCGTGTGGGCCACGGGGATCTGCGCCGCTTCGGCGAAGGCCTGCAGGTCTTCGGCCGCTTGCGAGATATGCACACCGCCTCCGGCCAGGATCAGCGGGCGTTCCGCCTCGGCGAGCATTGCCGCTGCCTGAGCCAGGGCCGCGGCATCGGGACGGCAGCGCAGGGCGGGCGCGGCTTGGTACCGGGGGTCGCAATGGAAGTCGTCGTCTTCGAACCCGTAGGTTCCATGCGCGATGTCTTCGGGCACGATCAGGACGACGGGCCCGGGCCGCCCTGTCGTTGCCACGGTGAATGCGCGCCGCAGCAGTTCGGGGATGCGCTGGATCACTTCGACCCGGATCACTTCCTTCGCCGCAGGGCGCAGGATCTCGGCCTGCTGGGTTTCCTGCGTCATGTTCTTCCACGAATGATCGCGGTGGGTGTCGCCCACGATGGCCACGATCGGCGATCCAGCGTTCAGCGCCTCGACCAGACCGGTCACAAGGTTCGTGGCCCCCGGGCCCAATGTCGCGTCGACCAGCCCCACCCGGCCCGAGATCTTGGCATAGGCATCGGCCGCGAAGGTGCCGCAGCGTTCGTCGTTGATCAGGTGGTGGTTCAGCCCCAGCCGCCGGGCGGCATCGTAGAAGGGCAGCAGTTGAAAGCCGCCCATGCCGAAGACCGGCCCCGCCTTGTGGGCGAGAAGCGCCCGCACCAGTGCTTCGCCGCCGGTCATCTCGTTCGATTCAGTCATGTGTCAGGTCCATTCAGGTGATGCGATAGCCCAGCAGCCTTGGCAGCCACAGTGCGATTTCGGGGAATGCCAGGATCAGCCCCAGCGCGACGGTCATGGCCAGCAACAGCCAGCCAACCCAGCGGAATGTGGATTCCAGCGGGACGTTGGCGACCTTGGCCGTGACCATCAGGTTCACGGCGACCGGAGGCGTGAACTGCCCCATGGCGATGTTGATCGCCATCACGACGCCGAACCAGACATAAGACCAGCCGAAGGCCTGAACTATCGGCACCAGAAGCGGCAGCGCGATCAGATAGATCGACACGCCGTCCAGCACCATCCCGGCCAGAAGCATGAGGATCATCAGCAGGACAAGGATCACCCACTGGTTTTCGCTGACCGACAGCAGCGCCCGCGTGGTCGCGTCGAATGCCCCCATGGTCGAGCCCGCCCAGGCGAAAAGCCCGGCCAGGGACAGGATCATCATCAGCACGCCCGAGATCTTGGCGCTTTCGGCCAGTACGTCGTAGACGTCGCGCAGGCTCATCGTGCGGTAAAGGACGGTGCCCACGAAAAGCCCGTAGAATACGGCGACCACCGCCGTTTCGGTCGGCGTGAACAGACCTGACCGCAGGCCGCCCAAGATGATGACCGGCGCCATCAGCCCGGGCAGGGCGCGGCGCAGGCTGGCCCAGAAGGGGGGACGTTCGGCGATCTCCTGAAGGCCGAAATCGTGTTTGCGGCTCAGGATCATCGTTGGCACCGCGACGGCGGCACCCAGCAGGATCCCGGGCACAAGGCCGGCGGCGAAGAGGGCCCGCAGGTCCATGCCGGGGATGATCACCGAATAGACGATCATCGCGATCGACGGCGGGATCAGGATCGCGGTCGAGGCCGAGGCCGCGATGACGCTGGCCGTGAAGGGCCGCGGATATCCCGCCCGCGCCATCGACGGCAGCATCACCGTGGCCACCGCCGCGGCGTCGGCGGGGCCGGACCCGGACATGCCCCCCATGATCATGCAGACAAGGATCGCTACCAGCGCCAGTCCGCCCCGGCGCGGCCCGATCATGGCCTGGGCGAATTCCACCAGTCGTGCGGCAACGCCCGAGCGTTCGAAAACCGCGCCGGTCAGGATGAACAGCGGAATGGCGATCAGCGGATATTTGGCAATCGCCGCATAGGTGTTCGGACCGATCATGCCCATCGCGGACGCGTCGAGCCCGAAGAACACGCCGACCGCCCCGCCGATGCCAAGCGCGACGGCGATCGGGGTGCCGATCATCATCAGACCGACGAAAACAAGAAGCAGCATCAGGTTGACGGTGATCATCGCGACGCTTCCCGACGACGGAACAGAACGGCCCATCCGCGGCCCAGCACGCGCAGCAGGATCGCCACGCACAGGATCGGCATCCAGATCGTGTAGATCCAGCTGGGGTTGCCCAGGCCGGGCGTCGTTTCTTCCCAGTACCATTCCGAATAGGTGACGCGCGCGCCGTAATAGAGCACGAGCGAGAACATGAGCGTCGTCGCCAGAAGCGTGATCAGCTCGCAGATCCATTGCAGCGCCGGTGGCAGCCGGTCGAGAAGGAAGGTGATGCGGATATGCTGGTTTCCGGCGAACGCGGCCGAGGCGCCGACGAAGGTCATGAAGACCAGCAGGAAGACCGAGTATTCCTCGGTAAAGGCAAAGGACACGTTGGTCGCGTAGCGCACCACGACATTGCCGAAGGAAATCAGGCAGATCGCAGCCATTGCGGCGGCGCCAAGCGCCTCTTCGATACGGACCGGAACAATGGTGTGGGCGGTGTCCGCGTCTGAGGGGTTCACTTCGACGGACTCGCCGTCTGGCTCGGTCGCCATCGCGCGCTCCTGGTTTAGGTAGAGTTTCAAATCCCGGCGGGGACCGCACAGTTCGCGCGGTCCCCTTGGTGCATCAGCGGTTTGCGATCGATTGCTCGGCCTCGTTCACCAGCTCGACACCGATCTTCTTCTTCCACGCGTCGTATACGCCGCGGGTCGCATCGACGAATTGCTGGCGCTCGGCATCGGTCAGCGTGACCACGTCGACCCCATAGCCCTTGACCTCGTCGATCAGCGAGGTGTCGCCGTCCGTCAGACCCTTGCGCGCAACCTCGATCCCGTAGGCGCCCGCGTCCTTGGCAGCCTGACGCAGGATCTCCTGATCCTCGGGCGTGAAGCTGTTAAAGACATCGGGGTTGACCGCGAAGATCAGCGGGTCGGCAACATAGCCCCACAGTGTCACGTAGGTCTGGCCCAACTCGTGCATCTTCAGCACCGTGTAGATGGTCAGCGGGTTTTCCTGCCCGTCGACAGCACCGGTGGTCAGTGCCGGTTGCGCATCCGCCCAGCTCATCTGGGTCGGGTTCGCGCCAAGGGCGGTGAACATGTCGTTGTAGATCGGCGATCCGACAACCCGCAGTTTCAGCCCCTTCATGTCCGCGGGGGTGTGGATCGGATGCTTGGAGTTCGTGACCTCGCGAAAGCCGTTCTCGGCCCATGCCAGCGGGATCGCGCCCTTCTTCTCGATCACCTCGAACAGCTGCTCGCCTACGGGGCCCTGGGTCAGCGCGTCCAGCGCCTTGTAGTCGGGCATCAGGAACGGCAGCGAGAACAGGTTCAGTTCGTTGATCTGCGGCGACCAGTTGATGGTCGAGCCGACCGCCATGTCGATCACGCCTTGCCTCAGCGCGGTAAACTCGCGCGTCTGGTCCCCCTGCACAAGCTGGACGCCCGGGTAGATCTTCATGTTGATCCGCCCGTCGGTGCGTTCGGCCACAAGTTCGGCCCAGCGATTGGCGGTCAGCCCCCAGGGAAAGGGCGCCGGAACCACGGTCGAGACGCGATATTCGTCCTTGTAGTTGTCCTGTGCCATCGCGGGCCCGACGCCCAGCGTGGCGATTGCCGCCCCCGCGGCGATCCATGTCTTGACGTTCATCATGTTTCTCCTCCCATGATTTTTGATATCCGGGGACTCCCCGGCGGCCTCTGGTTTCAGGACACCTCGGCCGGCTGCACAGTCTTTCGCACCGCCGCGACGATCCGTTGCGGGCTGACCCGGGCCTCGTCCTCCATCGTCGGTGCATAGGCGATCGGGATCCGCGGCGCGCCCAGACGCGCGACCGGTGCCTTCAGGCGGAAATGCAGCGCCTCGGCCACGCTTGCCGCGATTTCGGCCCCGAAGCCCGACACCGCCACGGCTTCGTGCACAACGACCAGCCGCCCGGTCTTCTCGACCGAGGCCATCACCGTATCGCGGTCCCATGGCCAGAGCGTGCGAAGGTCGATCACCTCCGCTTCGATGCCTTCGGCCGACAGCGTCTCGGCCGCCTTCAGGCAGCCCTGCCGCATTCCCGACCAGGTGACCAGTGTGGCGTCCCGGCCTTCCCGGGCGATATCGGCCTTGCCGAGGGGCACGATGTGCTCGCCCTCTGGCAACTCGCCCTCCAGCGCCCAGAGGTTCTTGTGCTCCATGTAGACGACGGGATCGTCACAGCGGATCGCGGACTTGAGCAGGCCCAGATTGTCGGCCGGCGTCGCCGGGGCGACGACGACCAGCCCCGGAATATGCGTGTACCAGCTTTCCAGCGACTGCGAATGCTGCGCCGCCGACGACCGCCACATGCCCACGGGTTCGCGCACCACCAGCGGCACCCGCATCTGGCCCCCGAACATGAACCGCGCCTTGGCCGCCTGGTTCACCAGCTCGTCGATGGCGCAGAGCGCGAAATCGGAAAACCGCATCTCGACGATAGGCCGGGTCCCGGTCATGGCTGCCCCCACGGCGGCGCCCATGATGCAGGCCTCGGAAATCGGCGTATCCGCGATGCGACCTGCGCCGAACATGTCCTGCAGGCCCTTGTACTGTCCGAAGACACCACCCCGGCCCAGGTCTTCGCCCAGGGCCCAGACCGACGGGTCGCGCTCCATCTCTTCAATCACGGCGCGGCGGCCGGCTTCCAGATAGGTCGAATTGGTCATCAGTACGCCCTCTCGCGCGGGTCACCCACATCCTGCACATCGGTGAAGGCGCCCACGGCCTCCGGCCAGTCGGTCTCGCGCGCGGTGCGGGCGATATCGGCCATGGCCGCGGCTTCCGTGCGGTGCAGGTCGGTCAGCTGTGCCTCCTCGATCCCGGCCATCCGCAGCGCGACTTCCAGCCGGGCGATGGGATCGTTGCCGCGCCATTCCTCGACTTCCTGCGCCGGGCGATAGGCCGCCGGATCGACCGAAGTATGCCCCGTCATCCGGTAGGTATGGCAGGTCAGGAAGCGCGGCCCCTGACCGGCACGCACGGCCTCGATGGCCACGCGCGCCGCGGCATCGACGGCGATCAGGTCGTTACCGTCCACCTCGGCCGTGTCGATCCCCAGGCTTTCGGCCCGTGCTCCGGCGCCGGCACCCCCGGTCATGTCGCGCGTGCGCGTCGTGGCCGAGAAATTGTTGTCCTCGCAGACGAAGAGCACCGGCAGGTCGAAGACCCGGGCCCAGTTCAGTCCTTCCATGAAGGGGCCCCGGTTAACGGCGCCGTCTCCGAAGATGCAGGTCACGATCTGGCGCGAGCCCTGGAGCTTCAGCGCATGGGCCGCCCCGGTGGCAATCGGGATATTCGCGCCGACGACGCCGTTCGCGCCCAGCATGCCCACGCCGAAGTCCGCGATATGCATGGAACCGCCCTTGCCGCCGCAGGTGCCGCCCTCGCGGCCGAACAGTTCGCGCATCATCGCCAGGGCATCGGCGCCCTTGGCCAGCGTATGACCGTGGCCGCGGTGGGTCGACAGCATCAGGTCGGCCGTTTCAAGATTGCCGCAGACGCCCGCCGCTACCGCCTCCTGACCGATCGAGGGATGGATGGCGCCCAGCACCAGCCCTTCCTTCTGGCCGGCGATCGCCTCCTCCTCGAAGGCGCGGATGCGATGCATCAGCGCCAGGCGCTCCAGGAACCGCTCGCGGTCGAAATTGTCACGCCGCAGGCCCGGGTCTTCCTTCATGTTCTCTCCCCCTCCGTACCATTTCCGGTGGCCGCGCATCGCTGTCGCGACGCTGGCCGATCACTTTTCCCAGTTCGTCCGCTTCGGCCTTCAGCAGCGCCGCGATCTCCTCCAGACGCGGCGGTGCCACCCGTTCGCGGATCGCCGCGATCGACAGCGCTGCAGCCACCCGGCCATCCGCATCGATCACCGGCACACCCACGGCATTCATCGCGCTGACGATGTGACCATCGTTGACGACATAGCCCCGCACCCGCGATGCCCTAATCATCTCGCGCAGCGCATCGTCGCCGAAGGCGGGGAAGGGCCGGCGCGCCTCGCGCGTTCCGGCGATGATGCGGTCGATCTCCGCCTCGGTCTCGAAGGCCAGAAGCGCGAGCGAACCGGCGCCGACCCCCAGCGGACGGCGGTCGCCCACCGAAAGCGTCAGGGTGCGGATTGGATAGGCGCCGGTCTGGCGGTCGACGCAATGCGCCTGATCCCCGTCGCGAAGCGACAGGAATATCGTATCGTCCGTCGCCGCCGCCAGCCGTGCCAGCGCTGGCCGGGCGAGTTCAATGATGTGAAAACGCCGCGCGGCATTGCCAAGATTGAAGAGACAATAGCCCAGCCGGTAGCGCTTTCCCGACGCGTCGGTCTCTACATAGCCGACATCGATCAGCGCCCGCAGAATCCGGGAAACGGTCGACTTGCCCAGCCCGCTGGCCAGGGCGACGTCGGACAGGCGCATGCCTTCAGACGCGCCCTCCGACAGTACCTTCAGCACCATCGAGGCACGCCCGATCATCTGCACGGATGCAACACCAGTGTCCGGCAAGACTTTCCTCCCTCAAATGGGTCCCCAGCCCATTTGTTCCATTAGGTGGCACTGATTCGGCCAAAAAGTGAAACATTTTCTTCCAGCGGAGATGCACGCGGCCCGATGTGGCGACTGGCCCACCGTCAATGCGCCGATCTTCCCGGTAAGTTGTGTGGTCAGAAGCACTGGCCAAATCGAGAGCTGAGGCTGATCGACCGCCGCGCCCGCAGTCCGACGTCATGAACGCACGCCAGGCCCAGGTCACAGGTCACAGGTCACAGGCCGGATCTCACATAATGAGAGTTATGTTAAGTTATGTTTCGGAACTGTGTTGGGTGCGATCAGACTTAGACGTCGTTCTTGCGGGCCATTCCGGCCGCAAAGGTCGGCCCGTCTTCGCGCAGCGATGCGGTCGAAGAAACAGAGTTGAGGCCGCGCGGAAAACGCACCGGGTCCGGGCGTCCGGAAAAGGCCATGACAATGGGCGCGGACGGTGCGGCCAGCGAGACAATCATGGGCGCCGGGGCATTCCGCCGAACTTGCCTTATCCGGATGTCCGGGCCTCGTCCCTCGGCCTGGATGAAACGCCTTGCCGGCGATCCGCAGCGGGCGGGCTGAGGCAGAAGGCCCGGAGGGACCCCGGACCAAAAGGCCGGACCGCTGTCCGGTCCGGCCCTTCCTGCCAAAGCGACGGTGTTACGCCCAGCCGTCGGCCGGACGGGCGGGAAGACCTTCGATATAGGCCGCGACCTCGTCGGTCGGGATCACGTCTGCATATTTGCAGTTCAGGTCGAACAGGTTCATCGCGTGGCTCGATTCGAACCGGTCGAATGCGGTTTCTTCCGGGATCACGACCTTGAAGTTCAGCGAATAGGCGTCGACCGTCGTGGCCCGCAGGCAGCCCGACGTGGTGCAGCCGGTCATGATCAGCGTGTCCACATCCAGAAAGTTCAGGTGGCTCATGAAGATCGTGCCGAAGAAAGCCGAAGGCTTGCGCTTGCCGATCAGGATGTCCTGCGGCTGGGGGGCCAGCGGCGCCACGGTCTGTGTCGCGTGGCTGCCTGCGGTCGAGGTTTTCTCGGTCCCGCGGTGGCTCTTGCCGACCTGCACGCCGCTGTCGATCATGTCGGGCCGGCGTTCGGACACGGTGTAGAACACCGGCAGGTTCTTTTCGCGCGCCAGCTTCAGCAGCCGTTCGATATGGGGCACGGCTTTCCAGCCGGCCTCGCCGCAATGGGTGCGGTACTGCTTAAGGCCGTCTTCATGTTCCTGCCCCGGTTCGTCGCCGGTGAAGTTGTACTGCACGTCGATGATGAACAGCGCCGGCCGCTTGCCGAAGCCCCCACGCTTGCCATAGCCGGCCAGCTGGAAGATGCGCTTGTCCTTTTCGGTCAGGAACTTGTCCCAGATGCGTTCGGTCATGTCTTGCTATCCTTCAGACGGGCGTCAGTTGGCCCGGAACATGTAGTGGCCACCCGCGGTGCCCAGGTCCGGCGCCAGCGCGCCAGCCTCGGCGATCACCCGGCCGCGCAGGACGGTATGGGTGACGGAACCGCGGAACGTCATGCCCTCGTAGGGCGAATAGTCGGAATGCGAGGGGTAGTCGGCATGGGTCACGGCTGTCTTGCCATCCGGGTCGATCACGGCCAGATCGGCGTCGAAGCCCGGCGCGATCTGGCCCTTGTTCGGCAGGTTATAGAGCTTGGCGACATTGGCGCTGGTCGCCGCTGCCAGCGTCTCGATCGCAATGCCGCGCTTGTGGAAACCTTCGCTGACCAGCGCCGGCAGGATCTGCGCGATCCCCGGGAACCCGGCGGAGGCGGACCAGATGTCCGGCCCCTTCGTCGCCAGCTTGCGCGCAACATGGTCCGATCCGATGGTGCTGACCGATCCCGTCCGCACCCCTTCCCACAGCCGGTCCGCGTCTGCCTGGCTCCGCAGCGGCGGGTTCACCTTGCCGATGTCGCCGAGGGGGCTTTCCCGTGTCAGGCACAGGTAGTGGATGCAGGTTTCGACATTGATCGCCGGCCGGTCCGGGCCGCGCATCCGTTCGACCAGGTCCAGGCTTTCGCCGGCCGACATGTGGACAATGTTGACCGGGCACCCGGCCTTTTCGCCGAAGAAGGCCACCCGAAAGACGTTTTCGGTTTCCAGGAACCCGGGGCTCTGGTCGTCCCATGCGCCCAGATCCATTCGGCTTGCGGCCTTCACCGGATCGCGGAAGACCGGGATGACCTCGGTATTCTCGCAGTGGACGCCGACGACCCCGCCCTTCACCTGCGCGCCGGCCTTAAGCGCCGCGAACAGTAGCGCGTCGTCGACCTCGTCGAACCCCTTCGCCCGGCCGGTCGCGCCCTTGTACATCAGGTAGACCTTCAGGGACGTCACGCCGAAACGTTTGGCCAGCGCCGGGAAATCCTCGGCATGGCGGCGGGCGGTGACGCCGAAGTGGAAGCCGAAGTCGATGACCGACCGCGCCTCGCCATCCGCCTGCCAGCCGGGGGTGGACGCGGCCAGATCGTCCGAACGCCAGAAGGTCATCAGGCCGGTGACACCGCCGAGCGCCGCGGTGCGGCTTTCGGTGGTCCAGTCCTCTTCCTTGGCGCCAAAGCCCACATGGGTATGCGGGTCGATGGCGCCCGGCATGATCCAGCGGTCGGTGCAGTCGATCACACGGGCGCCTTCGGCGGCTTCGGACGGGTCCAGGATCGCGGCGATCTTCCCGCCCGTGATGCCGATGCTGCCGCGTTTCACGCCTACGCCGGGAAAGACGATTTCCCCGTTCTTCAGAACCAGATCGAATGTCATGTCCCAGCCTCTTTCTGCATGGCAATCAGCCGTTCGCCCGCGTCGTTCCAGACGTGTTGTTTCAAGATCCTGTCGCCTTCGAATTCGAACCAGTCGACAAAGCGGATCCCGTCAAAGGGCGATCCGTCGGGCCATTCGCCGTAAAGCGTCCCGGCGATCATGACCCGGACCCGGCCGTCCGAAATCCAGCCGTCGCGCGTCTCGATCCGCTTTTTCACGAAGCGGTAGCGGCCGGAGGAATTGGCCACGATATCGCGGATGTTTGCGAAAGTACGCCCACCCGGGAAAATCAGTTCAAGATCGGTTGCGACGACAAAACCGCCGGCCGTGTCCAGGTCGCGGGCTTCCATCGCTGCAAGATAGGCCAATGCCCGTTCGATGGCCGATGCAGGATCGGTCATGCGCGTTCTCCGTTTCGGTTGTCTGGCGCGGCAAGCGCCGATTGCAGGATGCCCGCGAAAATGCCGCCCTCGCCCAGCAGCGCGCGTTCATGGGCGCTCGTGACATCCAGGCGGGCTGAAAACTCGGTTTCTGTCCCGTCCGGCGCCGTGGCACGGATTTCCACCGGGGCGCCCTGCCCAAGGGCCGCATGCAGATTGGCAAAGCGGAAGGTCTCGAAGCCGCTCAACCCAAGGCTGTCGATACTGTCGCCCGGGGCGAAGATCATCGGCAGGATGCCCATGCCGATCAGATTGGCCCGGTGGATCCGTTCAAAGCTTTTCGCCAGGATCACCCGAACGCCCAGAAGCTTTGGCCCCTTGGCGGCCCAGTCGCGGCTGGAGCCCATGCCGTAGTCGCTGCCGGCCAGCACGATGGCAGGCGCACCTTCGGCCTTCAGCCTCTCGGCCGCGTCGAAAATCGTCATCGCCGGTCCATCCGGGGTCAACCGGGTGACACCGCCCTCGGCCCCGCCGGCCAGCCGGTTCTTCATCCGCTGGTTGGCAAAAGTGATCCGCGCCATGAAGTCGTGATTGCCCCGCCGCTGGGTCACAGCGTTAAAGTCCGCGGGGGCCACGCCATGGTCGATCAGGTATTGGCCGGCCTGCGAGTCCGGCAGAATCTCGCCCGAGGGCGTCACGAAATCGGTGGTCAGGGAATCGCCCGCCACGACCAGCGCCCGCGCGCCGTCCAGCCGGTCAGGCATCGACTGCGCATCCAGTTCGAAGAAGGGCGGCCGTTTGATATAGGTCGAGGCCGGGTCCCAGTCGAAGGTCGGGCCTTCGGGGTTCTCCAGATCCTGCCAAAGCCGGGTGCCGTCGAACAGCGTGGCATAGCTTTGCCGGAACCGGTCGGGCCGCTGGCTTTGCCGTTCCAAGGCTGCCACCTCGTCGCGGTCGGGCCAGATGTCGGCCAGCATCACCGGGCGGTTTTCGCGATCGAAACCCAGCGGTTCGCGCGCCAGGTCGATGTCGACCCGCCCCGCAAGGGCGAACGCCACCACCAGCGGCGGCGAGGCAAGGTAGGACGCCCGCGCCGACTTGTGGATCCGGCCTTCGAAATTGCGGTTGCCCGACAGGACGGCGGCACAGACCAGCCCGGCTTCGGCCACCGCCTCGGACACGCCGGGAGCAAGCGGACCGGACTTGCCCGAACAGGTGGTGCAGCCGAAGCCCACGATGTTGAACCCCAGCGCGTCCAGCGGATCCATCAGACCGGCGTCGGTCAGATAGTCCTCGACCAGCCGCGAGCCAGGCGCGAGCGAGGTCTTGACGTGACCCGGCACGTTCAGCCCCCGGGCCACGGCATTCCGCGCCAGAAGACCGGCCGCCAGCATGACCGACGGATTGGAAGTATTGGTGCAGGAGGTGATCGCCGCGATCACCAGGCTGCCATGGCGCAGGGTGACGGGACGGCTGTTGATCGTGACCTCGGCCTGGGCATCGACCGCCGTCTGGGACAGGCCGAAACCCTTGGGGCCGACCGGCGCGGTCAGGGACTGACGGAAATCCGCCGCTAGGCCGTCCAGCGGCACCCGGTCCTGTGGCCGTTTCGGCCCGGCAAGGCTGGGCACGATGGCTCCCAGGTCGATATCGACAACTTCGGTGAACTCGGGCTCTACCTCTCCCGGGCCGGACCAGAGGCCCGTGGCACGCGCATAGGCCTCGATCCCGGCCACATGGTCCGGGCTGCGACCCGAGGCGGCCAGATAGGCAACGGTCCGGGCGTCGATAGGAAAGAAGGCGCAGGTGGCGCCATATTCTGGTGCCATGTTGGCGATGGTCGCGCGATCCGGCACCGACAGGGTCGATGCACCGGGACCGCAGAATTCGACGAAGGCACCGACGACACCCGTCTGGCGCAGCCGTTCGGTGATCGTCAGGACAAGATCGGTGGTGGTCGACCCGGCAGGCAGTTCGCCCGTCAGCCGCGCGCCCACCACGCGGGGGATGCGGACTTCGTAAGGCAAGCCTAGCGCCGCGGCCTCGCCATCGATCCCGCCGACACCCCAGGCCAGCATGCCGATACCGCCGACCATGGTCGTGTGGCTGTCGCAGCCCAGCACGAATTCCGTGGTCAGCAACTCGCGGCCGTCGGGCAGCATCACCGGTGCCACCACGCGGGCGATGCTTTCAAGGTGCACCTGATGAATGATGCCGGATCCTGGCGGCACGACCGACAGCCGGTCAAAGGCCTGTTTTGCCCATTTGAAGAAGCTGTAGCGTTCGCGGTTGCGGCGGAATTCCTCGGCGATGTTCCGGGCGCGGGCATTGGGATGACCGGCCACATCGACAATCAGCGAATGATCCACGACCAGCGTCACCGGCACCGCCGGTTCCACCCGGCCCGGATCGCGGCCTTCGGCTACCAGCACGTCGCGCGCCGCTGCAAGATCCATCAGGGCCGGCAGGCCGCTGCTGTCCGGCAACATCACCCGCGCTACGGCCAGCGGCACGGCGATTTCGGCCGTGTCCGCGCCCCAGTTCGTCAGCGCCCGGATCGCCGCCGCGACATCGGCGCCGGACAGCGCCTGGCAGGACAGGTTTTCAAGAACCACGCGCAGGCTGCGCGGCAGGGGTTTCTTCCGACCGGACAAGAGCCGCGGAAGATCGATGGCAATGGCGTCGCCCGCCGACCCTCCGAAAGAGAGCAGCGGAATTCCGGCAGCATCGGTCACAATCGCTTCGTCCATGCCGGATGGATAGGCCGAACCCGCAAAAGTGTCAACAGTACAGGCAAAGAAGGGTGCCATGGCGGAGTATTTCGTTTACTCGCCCCGAAACAGGCGCTATGTTCCCCAAAAGTGTTGACAGAATGGAGGGAGAATGACCGGTCCGCAGCGTACGCTTGTCGACACCGTCTTCGATGGCATTTTCCAGCTCCTGGTGTCCGGGGAAATCCCCTTGGGCGGTGTCGTGAACGAGGTCGCGCTGGCCGAACGGTTCAAGGTCAGCCGCGGACCCGTGCGCGAAGCCGTCAAGGCGCTTCAGGGCCGGGGCCTGATCGTGAAGGAGCCCTATTTCAAGGCCCGTGTCGTCGATCTCGATGTCGAGGACATGATAGAGATTTTCCAGCTGCGCGAAAGTGTCGAGGGGATGAGCGTCAAGCTCGCCACGAAGGTGATGTCGGACGAGGCCATGGACGCCCTTCTGCAGGATTTCGAGATGGCCCGCGGCAACGGACGCGTACTCGACCTTCATGTGCGTATCGCAGAGGAAAGCGGCAATCGCCGCATCCAGTCACTGTTGTGCGACGAGCTTTACTATCTGCTGCGGCTCTACCGCGCACGGTCCGGGTCGACCCCGGGACGACACGACAATGCCTCGGCCGAGCATTGGCAGATCCTGCGCGCGATGCGCCTCAGGGATGCCGACCTGGCCGAGTCGCTCATGCGGACGCACATCTCCCGCGCCACCGAGGCGCTGCAGCGCCTGCTGGTTACAGACCCTTCGCCCGTGCCGCCATCCAGGCGCGACGGGCGACGCAGAAAGGAAGAAGAATCGTGAAACCCACCAAACGCCTGCGCGAGTTGCTGGCCGGCGACGACATACTCGTGTCTCCCGGTGTCTATGACGGCTATTCCGTCCGGCTGGTCGAGAAGATGGGCTTCAAGACCTGCTGCACCACCGGGGCGGGCCTTGCCAATTCGCGGCTGGGGCAGGAAGACGTCGGCATCATGGGCCTGACCGACAACCTGGATGCCTGCCGGGTGCTGGCCGGGTCGGTGTCGATCCCCGTCATGGCCGATGCGGATACCGGGTACGGCAACCCGGCGACGGTCTGGCACACGACGCGGATGTTCGAAGAAACCGGCGTTGCCGGCATCAACATCGAAGACCAGGTCAGCCCCAAGCGTTGCGGTCACATGGCCGGCAAGGACGTGATCGACATGCGCGAGATGGCCCGCAAGATCGAGGCCGCCTGCGACGCCCGCCGCGACGACGACTTCGTCATCCTGGCCCGTACCGATGCCATCGCCCTTGAAGGGCTGGAAGGCGCGATCCGCCGGGCCAAGCTTTACGAAAAGGCCGGGGCCGACCTGGTCTTCGCCGACGCGATCAAGGGCGAGGACCAGATCAAGGCGCTGGTCGATGCGGTGGACATCCCCGTGTCGGTCAACATGGGCTTCGGCATCCGGTCCCGGCCGACGACGCCGCTGATCCCGGTCAAGCGGATGGCGGAACTGGGCGTGCGGCGCGTGACCCTGCCCCGGATGCTGCCCGCGGCGGCGATGAAGGCCATGGAAACCGCCCTGCAGATCATGATGGACGCGATCCCCACGGGCGAAGTCGTGGACCGGCCGGACCTGCTGTCCTCGATCGAGGATATCTGGGGCCTGATGGGCTTCAACGAATTCCGCAACCTGGAAGCACGGTTCAACGATCTGGACGGTGTCGAAATCGGGGAACCCGAGGCCGAGCGTCAGGCGGGCTGATCCTCTTCCCACGCCACAAGAAAGGCCCGGTCGCGCAAACGACCGGGCCTTTTCTTTTGTCTCCTGCAAGGGCAGCGTCCGGACCCCGGACAAGGGTGCCCAAATAGAATGCGGCCCGACCGATGACCGGCCGGGCCGCAAGCTGTGGACAGCGCCCGCTGGGGCAGGCGCCATCCGTCATT
Organism: Chachezhania sediminis; assembly: GCF_009765275.1. Lineage (GTDB taxonomy): Bacteria > Pseudomonadota > Alphaproteobacteria > Rhodobacterales > Rhodobacteraceae > Chachezhania > Chachezhania sediminis. The sequence continues at coordinate 116,056 of NZ_VOPH01000008.1, read as the reverse complement.
CCATCTTCAGGGTCGGCAGAAGCTCGGCAAAGAACGCGTCTTCTGCTTCCAGCACCTCGGTGAAGGCGGCCGCATCTGCATAGTCGACAGCGGTCAGGCTGCTTTTCGCGAAGGTCTGGAAGGTTTCGCTTGCCGCCGCGGTTTCGGCCGCCGCGGACAGGGCTGCGATCACCTCGGTCGGGGTGCCTGCGGGCGCCCAGATGCCGGTGTTGGGCGGCAGGGCCAGGTCGACGCCGCTTTCAATCAGGGTCGGCACGTCAGGCGCGACAGCGGTACGCTCGTCGCTCAGCTGCGCCAGCGCGGTCAGCTTGCCGGCCTCGGCCTGCGGCAGGATCGCCGAGGCGAACCCCAGAACCAGGTCGACATCGCCTGCAACGGCTGCGGCCACCGCGGGCGTCACGCCGTTAAAGGGAATGTGGAACAGCTCGATTCCGGCGGCGCGGGCAAAAGCCTCGGCCGCGATGTGGGTCGCACCGCCGGTCCCGGCAGAGCCATAGCTGACCTGGCCCGGGTTTTCCTTGGCATAAGCCACCAGTTCCTCGACCGTCTTGAACGGTGCGTTGGCGCGGGCCCCCATCATGTTCGGGCCGATGGCCACGCGAGCCACGGGCGCCAGCGAATCGAAGTCATAGGGCAGGTCGCGCTGGTGCGGGGCCACGGTCTGGACCGAGGAGACAGCGAAAAGCAGGGTATAGCCGTCCGGATCGGCGCTGGCGACAGATGCCGCACCGATGGTACCGCCGGCGCCGGGCCGGGTTTCGACCACGACCGGCTGACCCAGTTCGTTCGACATCTCGGCGGCCAGCGTGCGGGCCATGGTGTCGGTGGACCCCGGCGAATAGGGCACGACAATTGTGATCGACCGCGTCGGATAGTCCTGGGCGGATGCCGACATCGCGCCGAGCGCCAGCATGGCCGCACCGAGCGCGCCGCGAAGAGCGAATTTCATCTGCAGACTCCTTGTCTGTTCATTGTCCTTGATTCGACGGCTGGAAACTCCGCGAACCGCGCCGTGCCGGCGCCATGGATGCGCCCGCCCCGGGCAGCGCATGTCGGGTAAGAAACTCGGGCCACCCGTCACATGGCGTTTCGATCACAGCATAAAGTGTCAACACTATGAGAGAAGACCTTCAAGGGGTCAAGACCCCGCCGTATTCCGTCGCAGTCCGCTTTCCTGCCCCATTGCCAATCAATTTAGTTGAAGTCATGTATACGCAGCCAACCAGCCCCGGCGCGGTCACACGCGGATTTCGGAACGGGCGCGCTGGCAAGTAGTGTTGACAGTTATGCGTGCCCTTTGTCACTTCACCCGGGACCGGACGAAAGACGGCAGATGCCAGGATCAAGGATTTTTCCAATCGCAAGGCGGGACCGATGACCGCCACCCAGCCCGTTGCGCTGATCACCGGGGTGGCTTCGGGCATCGGGCGCGCGGCGGCGGACCGCTTTCGCCGGGACGGCTGGCAGGTCGCGGGGATCGATATCGCCCCGGTGCCGGGCGGGCACGGGCTTGCCGCCTTCATCCAGGCAGATCTGTCCCGTGCGGACACGCTGCCGGCTGTCGTCGATCAGGCCCTGGCCCTGGCCCCCACCGCCTTTGTCCATGCGGCCGGGATCATGCGTCCGGACAGCGATGCCGAAACGGGGGCCGACTGCGGCGCAGCACTTTGGATGCTGCATGCCGGCGCCCCGGCCCGGATCGCGAACGCCCTGGCCCCCACCATGCCAGAGCGGTGCGGACGTTTGCTTTTCGTGTCCAGCCGGGCGGCGCAGGGCCGGGCAGGACGCAGCTATTATGCGGCCAGCAAGGCGGCACTCGACGGGCTTGTCCGGTCGCTGGCGGCGGCACATGTGGCCCGGGGCATTACCGCCAACGCCGTGGCGCCGGCCGCCACCGATACGCCTCAACTGCGCGACCCACTGCGCGCCGCGGCCCCGGTCCGGCCCCTGCCCTTCGGACGGGTCATCGCCGCAGACGAGATTGCCGCCACCCTGGCCTTTCTTGCCAGTCCCGACGCCGGCGCCATAACCGGCCAGACGATCACGCAATGCGGCGGTGCCTCGCTGGCCGGGGTCTAGACCGGAACGCCGCCCGATGAACGACGCAGGACCGCGCAACAAGAGACACGGAGAGGAAACGGAATGAAGCCGCCCCGGAACACACAGGAAATAGCCGCAGGCCTGGTCTTTGCCGCCATCGGCCTGGGCGCGATGCTGTTGGCGCGGTCCTATCCGTTCGGCACCGTGGTCCGCATGGGGCCGGGTTTCGTCCCGATCATGCTGGGCGGCCTGATCGTCGTCCTGGGGCTGGCCACCGCCTGGCAAGGGCGGACCGCGCCAAAAGTGGCGCTGAACCTGTCGCCGCGGCCAGTGATGTTCGTCCTGGGCGGCATCCTGATCTGGGTGCTTCTGATCGACCGGCTGGGCTTCGTTCCGGCCACGCTGGCACTGGTCGTCGTCGCGGCCCAGGCCGAACGGGACATCACCTGGTTCGAGACCGCGGCGCTGGCAGTGGCGCTGACGGGGCTTGGCTATTTCCTTTTCATCCGCGGCCTGGGCATCCCGATCGCCGCCTTCGGGAGCTGACCCATGGATCTTTTCTCCGGACTCGCGCTTGGCCTTCAGGTGGCCATCACCGGACAGGCGCTGCTGTTCTGCCTGGTCGGCGTTTCCGTCGGCATGTTTATCGGCGTCCTGCCGGGCATCGGCCCGCTGGCCGCGGTGGCGATGACCCTGCCGATCACCTATCATCTTGAACCGATGAGCGCGCTGATCATGCTGGCCGGCATCTTCTATGGCGCTCAATACGGCGGCTCGACCGCGTCGATCCTTTTGAATCTGCCAGGCACCTCGACCACGGCGGTCACGGCGCTGGACGGCTATCCGATGGCCCAGCAGGGCCGTGCCGGGGTGGCCCTGTTCATCACCACGCTGACATCCTTCTTCGGCGGATGCTTCGCCATCGTCCTGGTAATGAGCTTCGCCCCGGCGCTGGGTCAGATGGCATTGAAATTCTCGTCGGCCGAATATTTCTCGATCATGCTTCTGGGGCTGGTGGCTGCCGCGACCATGTCGCTGGGCTCGCCGCTCAAGGGGCTCTTGTCGGTCGTCATCGGCCTCTTGCTGTCGACCATCGGGATGGATCCGACATCGGGTCACGTCCGCTACAGCTTCGGCGTGCTAGAGTTGCAGGACGGCCTGAACCTTGTCGCCATCGCCATGGGCCTCTTCGGCGTGGCCGAAATCCTGAAGAACGCGGGCAAGCCGCGCGACCTGGAACCCCAGAAGGTGCGGATGCGGGAACTGATGCCGACGCGGCAGGACCTGAAGGAATGCTGGAAGCCTACGATCCGCGGCAGCGTCGTGGGGTCCTTCGTAGGGATCCTGCCCGGCGCCGGACCGACGCTAGCCGCGTTTCTGGCCTATGCGCTGGAAAAGCGCGTGTCGCACCAGCCGGATAAGTTCGGCCGTGGTGCCATCGAAGGCATTTCGGCCCCGGAAGCGGCGAACAATGCCTCGACCCAGGCCGCGTTCATTCCGACGCTGGCGCTTGGCATTCCGGGCGATGCCGGGATGGCGGTGCTGCTGGGGGCGATGATGATCCACGGGATCACGCCCCGGCCCGAATTCTTCACCACCAATGCCGACCTGTTCTGGGGGCTGGTGGTCAGCTTCTGGATCGGCAACCTGATGCTGCTGGTTCTGAACATCCCGTTGATCGGCTTCTGGGTACGCATCCTTCGGGTTCCGCAGCGCCTGCTGTTCCCGGCGATCCTGTTCTTCATCTGCATCGGGGTCTATTCGGTCAACAACAGCGCCTTCGACGTGATGACCGTGATCTTCTTCGGCATCGCCGGATATCTGATGAACGCGTATGGCTATCCCACCGCGCCCCTGCTGATGGGCTTCATCCTGGGCCCGATGCTGGAACAGCACTTCCGCCGCGCCCTGCTGTTTTCGCGCGGCGACATCATGACCTTCGTCGAAAGACCGATCAGCGGCGCCTTTCTGCTGGTCACGCTGCTGCTGGTGCTAAGCTTGGCACTGCCGCCCCTGCTGAAGGCCTGGCGCCGCAACGCGCCGCTGGAAGACTGAACCGCACCGCTCACCCGAACACGCGGACGACCGGCGTATGCAGGCGAAGACCCAAGGGGTGGGACGGCCACACCTCGTCGAAACCGGCGCGGTCCGAACGGCGCGGACATCGGAAGGACGGCCATCCACCGCAATCCGGACCGGCATTCGGTAACGGGTATCTGCCAGACCGCGCGCAGCTCTGGGTCGAACCGGGGACCTTGTAGACGCACCGGCGCCAGCCCTTGCCGAAGAAGCCCGGGGACGCACAGGCAGGGCTGGGTCGGCGCCGAACGGGTTCCCCTTCTCGGGCCGGGACATGCTGCCGGGTATCGCCGACGCGCCCCGATGCCGGTGCGCCGGTGCACGGCATCGGGGAATTGCAGACGACACGGGGGACCACGGGCCCGACCCGCCGGGGACCTCTGCCGGCACGGAAAGCCCCCCAACCCGGAACTTGACGCCTCCGCGCTATGCCGCCAAGTAGTCGACCCGCTCTGACACCCAGACCGAAGGGAATGGCATGACATACGTCCTGGGGCTCGACGCCGGTTCGTCCGTCGTCAAGGCGGCCTGCTTCGATATCGATGGCACCATGATCGCAGTGGCCAGCCGCCGCACACCCCTGCTGCGCCCAGGCAATGGCCGGGTCGAGGCAGATCCGGACCTGTGCTGGTCCGCCACCTGCGCGGTCCTGGCCGAGGTGGTCGCGAAAAGCGGCGTGGCCGCGGACCAGATTGCGGGGCTGGGCCTGACGGCGGCGATGGTCGGCCTTTGGCTGCTGGACGCGGACGGCGAACCGGTGCGGCCGGGCATCAACTGGGAAGACAGCCGCAGTCAGCCAATGCTGGACGCCATGATCGCCGAACGGCCCCGGCTGATGTCGGACATCTTCGCCTCCTCCGGCTCGGTCCTGCAGCAGGGCTGCACCCTGCCGCTTCTGGCGAGCCTCGCCAGGTCCGAGCCCGAAACCGTCGCGCGCGCCGCAGCGGCCGTGTCCTACAAGGACTTCCTGCGCGCCCGCCTGACCGGCCGCATCGCCATCGACCGGACCGAGGCCGCGGTGGCCCCCGGCGATGCCCGGGCGCAAGGCGACAGCCCGGCAATGCGCCAACTCTTCGGCCTGGAACGCTTCGCCCACCTGTTCCCCGAACTGCTGGACAGCACCGCCGAAGGCGGGCGCCTGACCGCCGCCGCGGCTGCGGACACCGGGCTGCCCGAAGGGCTGCCCGTGGCGGTCGGGGCGGGTGACGTACCCGCCACCGTAATCGGGGCCGGCGGGCTGTTGCCCGGTGCGGCTACGGCCGTTCTGGGCACCACCTGCATGCTGGGGCGCGTGTCCGACACGCCGGTGTTCACACCGCCAGATCTGGGGTTGCTGTTTTCGCTCCCCGGCGGCGCATGGTATCGCGCGATGGTGAACGTGGCCGGGACGCTGAACCTTGACTGGGCGATGAACCTTCTGGCCCGGGATCTGGTCGAGGCACCCAACGGCTTTGACCGCCTGAATGCGGAAATCGCGGCGGTCCCGGTCGGCGCTCGCGGCCTGACCTATCTGCCCTATCTCAGCGAAAGCGGGATCATCGCGCCCGTGGCGGACCCGACCGCGCGGGCCCAGTTCGCCGGTCTGACGCCCGCGCATGGCCGGGCCGACATGCTGCGCGCGGTCTATGAAGGGGTGGCCTTTGCCATGGCAGATCTGGCCGATGCGTTGGACCTGGCCCCCGACGCCACGCTGACCCTGACCGGGGGCGGCAGCAACAGCCACCTCTGGTCCGACATGATTGCCGAAGTGCTGGGCCGCGATGTCATCGTGCCGGATGGGGCCGAATTCGGCGCCCGGGGGGCTGCAATGCTGGCCGCCGTGATGGCAGGCGCCCATCCCGACATCGCCACTGCAAGCGCCGGCCTGCGGCGACTCGGGCACCGGAGGCACCGGCCCGGAGGCACCGACCAAGGTGCCTGGGCCGAGGCCCGCATGCGGTTCTGCCGATACCGCGACCGGCTTCTGACCTCCTGAACCGACTGCAAATTCAACGCCTTCCGCCCCGCGGCCCCGCCGCGGCAGGATTTGCGCTTGCATTGCTAAAATTGGGCTATACCAATATGCAGAATGGATAAGACCGCTGAACCAGACCTGCCCCGCTACCTTGCCATCGCGCGGGATATCGAGGCCGACATCCGCGCCGGCAGGCTGACCGCGGGCGAACGGCTGCCATCCGAACGGGACATGGCGAAGGACCGGCAGATCAGCCGCATGACCGCCCGACAGGCGCTGCAGCACCTGACCAACCGCGGTTTCCTGGAAGCGCAGGTCGGGCGCGGCACCTTCGTGCGGTCGGGTGCGATCCAGCAGGAACTGACGACGCTGACCGGCTTTTCCGAAGCGATGGCCCGCCAGGGCCGCGACAGTTCGTCGATCGTGGTCGAGGCCGCGACCCGCGATGCCGATCCCGCCACAGCGCTGGCTCTTGGCCTGCCGCAGGACGGCCAGGTCCACCGGCTGACGCGGATCCGGCTGGTCGACGGCGCCCCCGTCGCGATCGAGATCAGCGAAATCGACGCGCGCGTCACGCCCGGCTTCTTTGCCGGCGCCGACTTTGCCCGGCAGTCGACCTATGACCGGCTGCGCACGGAATACGGCATCGCACCGACCACTGCCGAACAGACGCTGGAAGCCGCCGCCGCCGAAGGCGAAACCGCGCACCGGCTGAACCTGCCCGAGGGCGCGCCGATCCTGCGGCTGACCCGTCTGACCCGCGATGCCGAAGGCCGCGCCTTCGAATATGTCCGGTCCCTTTACCGCGGGGATGCCTTCAACATGAAAGTCCACCTGACCCTGGGGAGCACCGAGCGATGACCGCGGCCCGCACCTATCTTGACCGGCTGTCCGCGCTGCTCGACGCGCTGAAGTCCGGCCCCACCGCCGACGCGATCCAGGCCGCCGCTGCCGCTGTCACCACGGCCGCGCGCGCCGACCGGCAGCTCTTCGTCTTCGGCACCGGTCATTCGCACATGCTGGCGGAAGAGGTCCTGTATCGCGCGGGCGGGCTGGCCTGTGCCGTGCCGATCCTTTCGGCGGCGACCATGCTGCACGAAGGCGCGGTGTCCGGCTCGGCGCTGGAACGGACCGAAGGGCTCGTCGCGCCGATCATCGGCCGCTACGGGCTGGGCAAGGGCGACGTGCTGCTGGTGATTTCCAACAGCGGCGTGAACGCCGCCCCGCTGGAGGCAGCGCAGATCGGACGCGAAGCCGGCGCCACCGTGGTGGCACTGACCTCGCTTGATTATTCGACCGCCGCCGCTGCGGGCCGCACCCGGCTGGCGGACCTCGCCGACATCGTGATCGACAACGGGATCGAGGCCGGCGACGCCATCGCCACACTGCCCGGCACCGACCTGCGGGCCGGGCCCGCGTCGACCGTCATCGGCGCCGCGATCCTGAACGCCATCGTCGTGGAAGTGTCCCACGCCCTGGCACAGGACGGCGACCCGCCGGTGTTCCGCAGTGCGAACATGCCGAATGCGGCGGAAAACAACGCCCGCCTCGTCGCGCGCTACCGCGACCGCAATCCGCATCTGAGATGACCAAGGGCCGATAAGTGCCTTCAACCCCCAGCAACAGAGAGAGACGCGCAGAATGACCCGAATTCGCAAACCCCACCTTCTGGCAGGCGCGGCCCTGACCGCGCTGATGCCGCTGAGCGCCGCGGCGCAGACCGAACTGACGCTCTGGCACATGGAGCAGCCGCCGCACCGCGTCGAGCGGGTGCAAACGCTGCTGGACGAATTCAACGAAAGCCACCCCGACATCGTGGTGAAGCAGGAACCCCAGAACTGGGGCGAGGTCTATGCCAAGGCCCCGGCCGCACTGGCCGCCGGCGTGGGCCCGGACATGCTCTTCGCGATCCCCGACTTCACGCCCATCCTGAAAAGCGTGGGCGCCCTGACCTCCGTACAGGATTTCGTCGAGGAACTGGACGGCGAACACGACTTCATCGATTCCGCGGTCGAAGCCTATTCCTATGACGACGGCATCTGGGCGGTTCCGCTTTACAACATGTCGATGAACCTCTGGTATCGGCCTTCGGTTCTGGATGCCGCGGGCGTCGCGGTTCCCACCACCTGGGAAGAATGGGCTGCTGCCGCCGAAACGCTGACCGCGGACGGCGCCTATGGCATGGGCCTGCCTGCCAACAAGCAGCTTTACACCGACCAGACCGTCTATTCGGTGATGGCCAATGGCGGCGCGTCCGAGATCTATAACGAGGATGGCACGCTGCGTTTCGACAATCCCGAAACGGTCGAGGCCTATACGTTCTACAACGACATGCTGCAATTCTCGCCGCCCGACGCGCCGTCCTGGACCTGGGGCGAGGCCGAGGCCTGCTTTGCCTCCGCCAGCTGCGGCATGATCCTGCAGTTCTCGGTCATCTCCACCTATGACACGCAGGCCGAAGGCGACGCCGCCGACCTGGGCGTGGCGGCGATCCCGTCGAAGGACAGCGAAGGCCACAACACCATCGCCTATGCCAACGCGGTCATGCTCCTCAGCCAGGACGAAGAGAAGATGGAGGCGTCGAAGACCTTCGTCCGCTGGCTACTTCAACCTGAAAACTACGGCCGCTTCCTGAACATGGAACCGGGCCTGTTCATGCCGGTGACAGCGGACGGCGCCAAGGCCGACAGCTTCTGGAGCGACCCGATGGTCGAGAAGTACAAGCCGCAGATCGAGACGGTGATCGAGAATTCGCAGAACGGCATGCTGTTCGGCTTCACCTCGGGCCGCGTCTTCCCGGCCATCGCCGCGATTTCGGCCCAGAACGTGCTGGCCGAAACGCTGCAGGCGATCGCCATCAACGGCAAAGACCCGGCCGAAGCGGTCGCCGCCGGCCAGGCCCGCATGATGGACCTGACCGACTGAGCCAAGACAGGGACGGGCCGATGAAACTTCCAAGGACCTTATTGCCTTATGCCTTCATCGGCCCGGCCATCCTGTTCCTGGCCGCGCTTCTCGTCTGGCCACTGGTGCAGGCGGTCGTCCTGTCCCTTCAGGACGTCCGGTCCGTCGGCACGACCGGCAAATGGGTGGGCCTCGACAATTACCGCGAGGTGCTGACCGACGGCACATTCTGGTCGTCGACCTGGCTGAGCCTGGTCTGGGTGGTCACGAATGCCGTCCTCCAGACCGTGCTGGCCCTTCTGGCCGCGCTGGCCCTGAACCAGAACTTTCCCGGGGTCCGCATCGCCCGCACCTGGATCGTGCTGACCTGGATCATCCCGACCGTCGTCGTGGTGATGATCTGGCGGTGGCTCTTTTCGACCTCGGGCGGGATCGTGAACCCGCTTCTGATACAGGCCGGGATCATCGACCGGCCGGTGGGCTTCTTCGCCCGTCCCAACACCGCCTTCGCGACGCTGGTCTTCATCAATTCCTGGCGCTGGTTCCCCTTCATCACGCTGATGATGCTGGCCGGCCTGACCCGCATCCCGGGCGACCTGTACGAGGCCGCGCGGATCGACGGCGCAGGCCCATGGAAACGGTTCAGCCGCATCACCTGGCCGCTTCTGGCACCGACGCTGGGCGTACTTCTGGTGATCGGCACGCTGCTCAGCTTCAACGTCTTCGACATCATCTGGCTGATGACTTCGGGCGGTCCGGCCGGCGGGACCCGAACGCTGCCCGTGCTGATCTACGAAACCGCCTTCAAATCCTATCGCATGTCCGAAGCCGCCGCCGTCGCCGTCCTGGCCACGCTCTTCCTGATGGGCTTTGCCGTGGTCGCGACCCGCTGGCTGGCCCGCCCGCCGGAGGCCCGATGAAACGCCCGATTCGCTGGACCGTCGCCCTGACCGCCGCACTGGCCCTGTTCGCGGGCCTTGTCCTGCTGCCGTTCTGGCTCGTGCTGACCGGATCGGTCAAGGCCCCGGCCGAGATCATCGCCCGCCAGCCCACCATGGTGCCCCACAGCTTTACGTTGGACCACTATGCCAAGCTGCTGGCCGCGTCGGATTACCCTGTCTACATGATGAACAGCCTGATCGTGGCGTCGGTGTCGACGCTGATCACGCTGCTGCTGGCGATCCCGGCCGGCTATGCTTTCTTCCGGATGTCGTTCCCGGGGCGGGAAACGCTGTATCGGGCGATCCTCTTGGCCTACGCTTTCCCGTCCATCGTGATCCTGATCCCGCTGTTCGGCATCTTCGCAAAGATCGGCCTGATCGACAGCCGGATCGCACTGGTGCTGGTCAACGTGGCCTTCGCCCTGCCCTTTGCCGTCTGGTTGCTGCGTTCCTTCTTTGCCGGCATCCCGGCCGAGATCGAGGAAGCCGCACGCCTGGACGGCGGATCGCCCTTCATCGTGCTGCGGCGGATCATGATCCCGCTGGTGGCGCCCGGCATCGCGGCGGTGGCGGTCTTCGCCTTCGTGACCGCCTGGACCGAATATGTCTTCGCTTCGGTCATGATCCTGTCGGACGCCAAACGCACCGTGCCGGTCGGCTTTTCAGGGATCATCGGACAGTACCAGATCGACTGGGGCCTGCTGCTGGCGGGGGCAAGCCTGTCGATCCTGCCAGTGGTCGTCCTTTTCGCCTTCGTCGGACGCTGGTTCGTCGCCGGCCTGACCGAAGGCGCCGTGAAATGAGAAAGGAATGCCATGGGTGAGGTGACCCTGCGCGGCGTCAGGAAGTCCTTCGGAAGCACCGAAGTGATCCCGCCGCTGGACCTGTCCATCGAACCGGGTGAATTCGTCGTCTTCGTCGGCCCCTCGGGCTGCGGGAAATCCACGCTGCTGCGGATGATCGCCGGGCTGGAAAGCCCCAGCGCCGGCACGATCGAAATCGCCGGTCGCGACGTGACCCATGCCGAACCCGCCGACCGCGGGCTGGCGATGGTGTTCCAGACCTACGCGCTTTACCCCCACATGACGGTGGCCCAGAACATGGCCTTCGGGCTGGAGATGGCAAAGGTCCCCGCGGCCGAACGGGCCGAGGCCGTCCGCAAGGCGGCCGAGATCCTGCAGATCACCGAGCTTCTGGACCGCAAGCCGCGGGAACTGTCCGGCGGCCAGCGCCAGCGCGTGGCCATCGGCCGGGCCATCGTGCGCGACCCGGTGCTGTTCCTCTTCGACGAACCACTGTCGAACCTGGATGCCGAACTGCGGGTGCAGATGCGGCTGGAAATCGCGCGCCTTCATGCGGGCCTTGCCGCCACGATGATCTATGTCACCCACGACCAGATCGAGGCCATGACCATGGCCGACCGGATCGTCGTGCTGCGCAAAGGCGTGATCGAACAAGTCGGCCGCCCGACCGAATTGTATTCCGACCCCGACAACATCTTCGTCGCCGGCTTCATCGGCAGCCCGCGGATGAATTTCCTGCCCGCCGCGATCACCGGGCAAGGGCAGGAAGGCCATGTGCTGGTCGACGTGCCGCGGCTGGGTCTGTCCGGTCTGCCCGTGCCGCTGCGCGATCCGGGCGTGCGCCAAATGGGCGAGGTCACGCTGGGCCTGCGGCCCGAGGATTTCGGCCATCCCGAGACGGGCGACCGGACGGTCGAACTGACCGCCGAGGTGGTCGAGAATCTGGGCGGGACCGCCTATCTTTACACCGATGCCGGACGGGATGCGGCCATCGTAGCCGAAGTGCCGCGGCGCGCCCTGCCATCCCTGGGCGAGACCGTGTCCTTCGGCCTGCGCGCCGCGGACTGCTTCCTGTTCGGGCCGGACGGAAAGCGTCTCTGATGCGGGTCCTGATCTGCCACGATGCCGGTGCCGCGGCGCGCCGGACCGCCGATATCCTGTGTGACGCGGTCGCGGCGCGCCCCGCCGCCGTACTGGGACTTGCCACCGGCGGAACGATGGAACCGGTCTATGCAGTGCTGCGCGACCGCCTGGCCGACGGGTCACTGGACCTGACGGCCACGACCACCTTCAACCTTGACGAATATGTCGGCCTGCAAGGCGATCATCCGCAAAGCTACCGCGCCACAATGGACCGGCTGCTGTTCGACGCGGCAGGTCTGCCCCGCGACCGCACCCATCTGCCCGACGGTGCAGCCCCCGATGTGGCGGCAGAGGCCGTCCGCTATGATGCGGCCATCGCCGCCGCAGGCGGGATCGACCTTCAGCTTCTGGGCATCGGCGGCAACGGGCATATCGGCTTCAACGAACCGACCTCCAGCCTCGGCTCCCGGACGCGGGTCAAGACGCTGACCGCAGAAACACGGAACGCCAACGCGCGCTTCTTCGGGACCGACGAAGCTGCGCCGCGCTTCGCCATCACCATGGGGATCGCCACGATCCTGGAAAGCCGGGCCTGCGTGTTGCTGGCCACCGGCCCCGGCAAGGCCGCCGCCATCGCCGCCGCAATCGAAGGACCGCTGTCGGCCGCCTGCCCTGCCTCGGCCCTGCAACTGCACCCCAATGCCACCATGGTGCTGGACCCGGCTGCGGCCGCCGACCTCCGCCTGCGCGACTACTATGAAACCGTGCATCCCGGCGGGGGGGAGGCATTGTTATGAGCCCCCGGCTGATCCATGCGGAAACGCTTTATGACGGCACCGGCGCCCCCCCGCGGCAGAACCGCCTGATCGAGATTGCCGATGGCCGGATCCGCAGCGTTTCAGACGCGCCCGCCATGCCGCCGCGCGGCACGCAGCAGGTGGAGATCGCCACCCCCGGCTTCATCGACCTGCAGATCAACGGCGCCGGGGACGTACAGTTCAACGATGCCCCGACCGTCGACGCGGTCGAAACTGTCGTCGCCGGGGCGCGCAAGGGCGGTGCCACGCAGATCCTGCCGACCTTCATCACCGCCGAAGGCGATGCCTGGCACGACGCCATCGACGCGGTGACGGCCGCCCGCGCCCGGGGCGTGCCCGGAATTGCGGGCCTGCACCTTGAAGGCCCGTTCCTGTCGCCCGCCCGGCCGGGGATCCATCCGGCCCATGCCATCCGGCCCTTGCGCGACGCCGATCTGGCGCGGCTTGAACAGGTGCGGGTTCCGCTGCTGCTGACCCTTGCTCCCGAGGAACAGCCCGACGGCAGTATCCGGCGCCTGGCTGCGGCGGGGGTGCGGGTCTTTGCCGGACACAGCACGGCCACCGCAGGGCAGATCGACCGCGCCGTGGCCGAAGGGCTGACCGGCATCACCCATCTGTGGAACGCGATGCCGCCGCCGCAGGGACGCGCGCCGGGCATCGTGGTCCGCACGATGACCCATCCGACGCTTTTCGCCGGGATCATCGCAGACGGTTTCCATGTCGATCCTCTGAACCTTCGGCTGGCCGCGCGCATGATGCCGGATCGCCTGTTCCTGGTGACCGACGCCATGCGCACCTATGCCGGGGCGGTGCCGTTCTTCGACCTCATGGGCACGCCCGTCCGCCTGCAGGACGGCCGGTTGACCGGGCCGGACGGAACACTGGCCGGCGCGCATCTGGGCATGGACGATGCGGTGCGCACCATGATCGGGGCCGCAGGAATCCCGGCCGAGGCCGCCGTCAGGATGGCCTCGGCCATACCGGCGAAGGCCTTGGGATGCGCTTCGGATCTTGGCCTTGTCGCGCCGGGATACCTGGCGAACCTGACGTTCCTGGATCGCGGGTGGAAGGCCACGGGCACCATCGTCGATGGCGATCACGTCTTCTGAGAGCTTCCACACGCCCGCAGGCCCCACAGGCGGTCGGGAGAGCGGAGAGCGGAGAGCGGAGAGCGGGCCATGACGGGTCCGCGACCAAGCCTGCAAGACCGACTCCCATGATCGCCTGAAAGGGCCCTGCCCCTCAAACGGTTCGATCAAACGAGGGGCCCGTTTCCCGGATCTGCCTGTTCCGCAGTGACCGCGAAGGGACAACCGGATGCAGGGCTTCGTTTCAGCCCGGTGGCCGGGTCCTCTCCCGCCTAGCGGTCCAACAGGAAGGCGTGCTTGCCGGACAAGCCGATCTCGATGGTCTGGCCGGGGGACGGCGGCGGCATGTCGGGGCGGTTGAACGTATCCAGCGCGATGGCCGTGCCCGCCATCCGCGCCGAAACGCGGATCACCGAACCCAGGAAATGCACTTCCTCGACCACGGCCGGCAGGACCGTCTCGAACCCGTCGGCCCGACCCAGGCGCAGCGCCTCGGGGCGCATCGCCATCGTGATCCGGCTGCCCGGTTCCGCCGTCACGGGTTCGGCCATCGTGACCATCTGGCCATCCATCTCCAGCGTTGTGGAGTTGACGACCGTGACCTCGAAACTGTTCAGCGTGCCCACGAAATTCGCGACGAACCGCGTCGTCGGCCGGTTGTAGATCTGGAACGGGCTGCCGACCTGGTCGGCGATGCCCGCGTTCATCACTACGATCCGGTCGGAAATGCTCATCGCCTCTTCCTGGTCGTGGGTGACGAAGATCGTGGTGATGCCCAGATCGCGCTGGATCTCGCGGATCTCGTTGCGAAGGCTGACGCGGACCTTGGCGTCCAGCGCCGACAAGGGTTCGTCCAGCAGCAGGACCCGCGGACTGGGCGCCAGCGCGCGCGCCAGCGCCACGCGCTGCTGCTGGCCGCCCGACAACTGGAAGGGAAAGCGCTGGCCAAGCTCGGGCAGGCCGATCAGCTTCAGCATCTCGGTCACGCGGGCCTCGCGTTCGGCCCGGGGAACGCCGTTGACTTTCAGGCCGAAGGCCACGTTGTCGGCGACCGTCAGGTTCGGGAACAGGGCATAGGCCTGGAACATCATGCCGATCTTGCGGGCATTGGGCTTGAAGCCGGTCACGTCCTGCCCGTCGATCAGGATCCTGCCCGTGGTCGGCGTCTCGAACCCTGCGACCATCCGCAGGACCGTGGTCTTGCCGCAGCCCGACGGCCCCAGAAGCGAGATGAACTCTCCCTGTTCGACGTCGAGGTTGAAATCCTTCACCACGCGAAGACTGCCGAAGGATTTTTCCAGATGCGAAATGTTCAGGAAAGACATCAGGCCTTGGCCCTCTCGTGTTTGGCAAGCCGGGTGACAAGCTGGATCAGGCCCATGCAGCCCCATGTGATGGCAAAGGCGATCACCGCCAGCGCCGGCGGTTCATAGGCGCGGTTTGCGCCCAGCAGCTGCATGTAGGGACCGAAGGCCGGACGGTTCAGAAGGGCCGCCATGGTGAATTCGCCCATCACGATGGCCAGCGTCAGGAAAGCCCCTGACAGGACCGCAACCATCACGTTGGGCAGGATGATCTTTGCCAGGATCGTGACCCAGCCGGCGCCCAGGCTTTGCGCCGCCTCCGTCAGGGTCGCCACGTCGATGGTGCGCAGGCCTGTGTCGACGCTGCGGTACATGTAGGGCAGCGCCAGCGTGGTATAGCCCATGGTCAGCAGGAAATCGGTCCCGATGGCCGACCCGGTCAGCGGCAGGATGCTGGAGGTATTGTAAAGCCGGATATAGCCGAAGACGACGACGATGGCCGGGATCACCAGCGGCAGCAGCGTGACGAACTCGATATAGGGCCGGGCCTGCGGCAGCTTCAGCCGCACCCAGTAGGCGGTCGGCACCACCAGCAGCACGCCCACCACGATCGTCGCCGCAGCCAGCGTCAGCGAATAGCCGAAGGTGGCCCAGAAGGACGGATCCTCGAACACCTTGCGATAGGCATCCAGGCTGTAGACCCCGCGCCGCATCTTCAGGCTGAATTCGGTCATGCCAATCAGCGGCAGCGCAAAATAGATGCAGCCCGCCAGAAGGGCGAGCCAGGCGAAGAGACGGGTCATTTCAGCCACCTCTCGGCCCGGATGCGCAGCACGATATAGACTGTGTTGGCGGCGGCGGTGATCACGATCATGCCGAAGGCCAGGGCATAGCCCAGGTTCGGATTGCCCAGAACGTCGCCGCGGATCTGTGCGAAAAGCTTGATCGGCACAATGTTCAGTTGCGGGCCCACCAGCGCAAAGGCGGTGGCCACGGCCCCGAAGGCATTGGCAAAAAGCAGCGCGAAGGTGCCCAGCAGCGACGGGAACAGCACCGGCAGGGCCACCATCCGCCAGTATTGCAACCCGGTCGCGCCCAACACGGCCGCAGCCTCGCGCCATTCCTTCTTTAGCCCGTCCAGCGCCGGGGTGATGATCAGGATCATCAGCGGAATCTGGAAGAACAGATAGGTGATCACCAGCCCCTGGAACGACAGCAGGTTGAACCCCATGGCGCGCAGGTTGATGCCGAATTCGGTCCGAAGCCACATCGTGATCAGGCCCACGGGGCCCAGCGTCGCGATGAAGGCAAAGGCCAGCGGCACGCCGGCAAAGTTCGACGCCACGCCGGAAAAGGTCATCAGGGGCCCGCGGATCCGTTTCGGCAGGCCGCCGAAGACCACCGCGGCAGCCATGGCAAAGCCCACGCCCCCGCCGATCAGCGCCGTCGCCACCGACAGCTTGATCGAGGTCCAGTAGGCATTCCGGATCGAGCTGGTGTTCAGGTCGATCAGGTTCTGGAGAGTGAAGCTGCCGTCCTGGGTCTGGAAGGCGCCGATGACGATCTTCATCGTCGGCAGGATCAGGAACAGAAGCGCGAACAACATGAAGGGCACGAGGCCCAGCCAGTTCAATGGAAGACGCATGCCCCGTCGCGTCGGCTGCTGTGGCATCCGGTTCCCCCTTCGGTCCCTGCTGTCGGATCCGGGGCTTCTGGCCACCCCGGGGAGTCGCGGCCCCGCCCCGGACCGATCCGGGACGGGGCCGTCTGTCCTGTTACTCGACGTTCGCACCCACGGTCGCGTCCCAGCCACCGGTGACGGCGGTCTTGTTCGCGTTCACCTGGTCGATGGTCGGGAACACGGCGGCCTCGTAGGCGGCGGCCGGCGGCAGCGCGTCCAGCAGATCCTGCGGAATCTTGCCCGCAGCGGCCATCGCGTTGAAGCGCGCCGGGTGGCAATAGCCCTTCAGCCACAGGGTCTGGCCCTCGTCGCTGTAAAGGTATTCCATCCACAGCTTGGCGGCATTGGGATGCGGTGCGAAGGCGCTGATCCCCTGCACGTAGACACCGGCCAGGACGCCGGTCGACGGGACCACGATCTCGACCGGGGGATTGCCGGCCAGCGTGTCCTTCCACGCAAGGGCGTTATAGTCCCAGGCGACGACGATCGGAGTCGTCCCCTGCGCCAGCGTGCCGGTCTTGCCGATCACGGGGACGAAGTTCTGGGACGCGTTCAGCTCCTTGAAATATTCCAGGCCGGCGGTCCCGGCAGCTTCGCCCGGTGCAGCACCGGTCGACATGCCGGCGGCCATCACGCCCAGGATCGCCTGGTTCGACGCCCGCGGGTCGCCCGCCAGCGCCACCTGCCCAATATATTCCGGCTTCTTCAGGTCCGCCCAGTCGGTCGGTGTCGTGTCGACAAGGTCCTTGTTCACGATGAAGGACATCACGCCGTAATAGTCGCCGTACCAATAGCCTTCGGCATCCTTGATGTCGGCCGGGATCTCGTCCCAGGTCGAGACCTTGTAGGGCTGAAGCAGGCCTTCGGCCTTGGACGACGGCCCGAATGCCAGGCCCACGTCGATGACATCCGGCGCCTGCGGGCCGGTATTGTCCTTGTTCGCCTTGATCGCCTCGATCTCGTCGGCGGAACCGGCATCCGGGTTCAGTTCGTTGACCTCGATGCCCGGATACTTGGCCTTGAAGCCGTCGATCACCGCGCCATAGCCGCACCAGTCGTGCGGCAGGGCGATCGTGGTCAGCATGCCTTCCGCCTTGGCGGCGGTGTACAGTTCGTCGATCGACTGCGCCGAAACGACCGTGCCTGACAGCACCACGGCGAAACCGGCCGCACTGGCCAGCAAATTCTTCATCGTCATGAGACACTCCCGGTTGTTAGATCCGGCCGCTTTTCTCCGGTGACCCTTGCCCAATACGGGGCCCACGCGCGCGGCCGTTTCATCGTCAATCTAGCGACGGCTTCGCGAGATTAGCAAGCAAAACCGGGGACATGGCAGAAACCTGGACGTGTAACGTGCCCCTGCCGGGACAAACCCGCGGGCCAACGCGCAAATATTGATCGAAGAGCGCCGGCAGAGCCGCGGAAACAAGGACTTACAGGGCGGACTTCGCGCCCGTTCGGGACGGTCCGGGCAGGTCCTCTGCGCCCATATCGGGCGTAGAGGGGCGCGCGGCCGATCAACCTGAGCGGTGACATGCCGCCGCAGGCCAGGGAACCCGGGCCAGGACCGCGGGGCGGGAACGTCCTGCGAACCGGTCTGCCAGCGCCAACGGGCAAGGGCGGCCGACGGCACGGAATTCCCGGCTCGCCTGTCGTGACCGCGCGCTGCGCAGGGTCGCCGCGCGTCCCAAGAGTTCTTTCCCGGCGCACCCCACACCCGCAGCCACTCGCCAGGTTCTGCATCCGTTCTGATCGCACAAGCAGCAAATCTTGAAAATGTTCCCTTTCTGTTCTATATTCGAATCGACCCCAGAAAGGGAGAAACCCGATGGAAGGCACGACTTTCGCACTCCCCGCGACACCGAAACAGGTCGCCTATGCCCGCGCGCTGGCTCTGCGGAACGGAACGCTTTTGCCGGTAGAGGTCCAGCAGGATCGCCGCGCGCTCAGCAGCTGGATCAACGGGCAGGCCCGGCTGAAGCCCTTGACGCATGACAACCGCCCGAGCTCGAAACAGGTGGCCTTTGCCGAGAAGCTGGCCCGGATCAAGCGCCGCGCGGTGCCCGAGGAATGTTTCCGAGACAAGGGCCTGATGTCGAAGTGGATCGACGGCAATCGCTGAGGTCAGACGTCCACGACACTCCACAGCGCGCTGAGCGGCAGGGCAAAGTTCCTGTCGCCGAAGGTCAGCTTTTCCCGCCCCAGGTAAAAGACGATCCCGGTACAGGTCCGGCTGCGCCCCGGGCCGTCGGCCGCGAACCAGCGCAGATGCTTGAAATCGCCGGCCTCCACGGTTGCCGAGGCCTTGACCTCGACGTTCAGCAGATGGCTGCCGGCATCGACCAGGATGTCGATCTCTCGCTGGTCGGCGCTGCGCCAGTGGTACAGGCGATAGTCAGCGTCCTGCAGCGGCAGTGCCCGCTGCAGTTCGCCGGCGACATAGCTTTCCAGCACTCCGCCCAGAACCTGCGGCGTGCCGTCCAGACCGAAGGTCGCCGAGGTGAACCGCCGCAGGGCGCAGGTGATCCCGGTATCGACGAAGTGGAACTTGGGCTGCCGGATCTCTCTCCGGCTTTCACCCGATGACCAGGCGCCCAGCTTCGTCACCAGCGACAGGCGGATCAGGATATCCAGATACTGGTCGACCGTGACCCGTTGAAGCCGGGTCAGCTTTGCCAGTTCCGTGGTATTAATCTCTTGCGCGGTGCGCGCCGCCATCTGGTCGATCAGCTGCCGCAGTGCATCGGGTTTGCGGACCGGCATCACGTCGGCCACGTCCCGGTCGACGACGGCATCGATGTAGTCGCGGTATTGCCGCTGGCGCGGCCGGATCGGCAGGGTCCGGGTTTCCGGGAAACCGCCTTCCAGCACCATCTCGACATAGTCCTGCCGGGCCAGCGGTTCCGGATCCGCGATCTGCGCCAGCAAAGGGTTCGGCTGCATCGCCCAGTCCATCAGGCGGTTGACCGGCGCACGCCGGATCTCGGCCGCGGACAGGGGCCACAGCTTCAGCGTCCGCATCCGCCCGGCCAGCGAATCCGCTACCTCTGCCGTGGTGAACACGTTCGACGACCCGGTCAGCACGAACTGCCCCTTGCGACGATCGGCATCGACCAGCCGCTTGATCGCCAGGGCCAGGGTCTTGGACCTTTGCGCCTCGTCGATGATCAGCGGGGCGTCGCCCAGCCCGGCCCGAAGGCTTTCAAGCTGACCTTCTGGATCGGCCTCGACGGCGGCCAGGACGGCGGCATCGTCCAGCGTCACGAAATGCCCGTGTCCGAACAGGTCGCGCACCAGCGTCGTCTTGCCTGCCTGCCGCGGCCCCACGAGGTTGACCACCCGGGCCGAGGCCAGGGCGTCCTGCAATTCGGGTACGAGATGCCTTGGAAGATAGCTGTCGTTCACCGGTGGGTATCCGTCTTGGTGCCGGGCCGCCGGCAGTCTTCTGTCGAACGCCTGTCGAGCATTCCGCGGAACGCTTATCAGGATATCCACCATTTGTATATTAGAGTATCCACGGAAAGATCATTATTTCCAGTGCGAAAGGAAAGCCGGCATCCAGGCAGCCCATGGTCGACAGGGTGCCGGATACACGACATGGAACAGATGTCCATGTCCGGCACCGTGCCGGGCGACAGTCTGACCTTGTCACGCACCGCACGGACCGTGCGATACCCCCCGCGTCCCGGTCCGGGTCCGCGCCACCGAAACCCGGAAGCCGGACGTGAAAAGGCCCCGTCCGGGGACAGGGCCTTGATCTGTGCCTTGATCCTTGTCCGGGGCGGCAGGGTCAGTCGCTAATCGCGCCTTCCTCATCCCGTTTCTGATGCATCTTCGCCTTGGCCTTGCGGTTGACGATTATGGGCAGCACGAAGCCGATGATGGCAATGGTCCACAGCGCGATGGCCAACGGACTGTCGATCAGGGTCCACCAGTTGCCGTTGTCGATGGAAATGGCCCGGCGCAGGTTGTTTTCCATCGCGTTGCCCAGCAGCGTGCCCAGGATGACCGGCACCAGCGGCACGTCCAGCTTGCGCAGGCCCCAGCCCATGACGCCGAACCCGATCATCACCAAAAGGTCGAAGGTCGAGCCCGAGATGCCATAGATCCCGACGAAGCTGACCATCGCCACGATCGGCATCAGGATCCGCGACGGAACCAGCAGGATCCGGGTAAAGAGACCCACCATCGGGATGTTCATCGCCAGCAGCATGAAGTTCGCGATGAAGAGCGCGGCAATCAGGCCCCAGACAACGTCAGGGTTCTGGCTGAACAGCAGCGGCCCCGGCGTGATGTTCAGCGACAGCAGCACCGCCAACAGCACCGCGGTCGTCCCCGACCCCGGCACCCCCAGCGCCAGCATCGGCACCAGCGCCCCGCCGGCAGCGGCATTGTTGCCGGCCTCGGGCGCCGCGACGCCGCGGGGATCGCCGGTGCCGAAGGTGCCCTCCTTGTCGACGAGCCGCTTTTCCATCGAGTACGAGATGAACGACCCCAGCGAGGCCCCTGCTCCCGGAAGCACGCCGGCCAGGAAACCGAGGACCGAGGTGCGCAGCATCGTTGGCGTGCACTGTTTCAGCATCGACAGCGGCGGATAGATCCGCCCGATCTCGATCTTGCGGCCTTGCGCGTCGGACCCGCCGTGACGGTGTTCCAGGAAGATAAAGACCTCGGACAAGGCGAACAGGCCCACAATGGCGACAAGGAAATCCAGGCCGTCATAAAGGTGCACCTCGCCGAAGGTGAAGCGCGGGACGCCCGTCTGGGTGTCGACGCCGATGGTGGCCAGACCCAGCCCAAGCGCCGCGGCAAAGGCCGACTTGGCCTGGTTGGTCGACGACACGCCGCCCAGGGTCATGAAGGCCAGCGCGAAAAGCGCGAAGTATTCGGCCGGACCGAACAGCAGCGCGATCTTTACCAGTTGCGGGGCCAGCAGGATCAGGCCCCAGGTCGCCAGGAAGGCGCCCACGAAGGAGGCGACGCCCGACAGCGACAGCGCTTCGCCCGCCATGCCCTTCTTGGCCATGGGATAGCCGTCCAGGCAGGTCATCATCGCCGGTTCGTCTCCGGGGATGTTCAGCAGGATCGAGGAGATCCGCCCGCCATACATCGCTCCGTAATAGACCGATGTCAGAAGGATCAGCGAAGGCGTGGCGCCAAGACCCATGGTGAAGGCCAGGGGGATCAGGATCGCCACGCCGTTCGACGGGCCCAGCCCCGGCAGCGCGCCCATGATCGTGCCCAGAAAGCAGCCCAGAAGGGCCAGCAGAAGGTTCTGCCAGGTCAGGGCGATGACGAAGCCGTCGGCGAGGTTGGATAACGTGTCCATGCCGGTCCCCTCAGAAGCCCAGAGGGCCGCGGGCCAGCGACAGCCCCAGCACCAGGTGGAAGATGACGTAGATACCGACCGAGGTGCCGATGCCCGTGGCCACCGCTTCCAGCGGCTTCGACCCCAGCCGCCAGGCAAGGTAAGCCGCTGCGAAGGCGGTCGCGATCACGAAGCCCGCAACGGGAAGCATCTCGGCATAGATGATCATGACGACCACGGCCGCCGCGATTTCGGCCAGCCGGCCCAGGGCGGGCCACTCGGGTTCGGCCTCCGGACGCAGGGCTATGGCGGCGCTGGACAGGCCCAGGATGGCCGCGATGATCAGGGGGAAGGCCTTGGGGCCCACGGCATCCGACAGGAAGCTTTCCTCGATGGCGAAGGCCGCAAGGGCGTAGCCGATCGCAAGGAGCATGCCGAAGACACCGAAGATGCGATCGCTCATGTCGATCTCCTCTCGTTCGGGTGTGCGGGACAGGGCCGGAAGCCGCGCAGGGCGCACGGCTTCCGGCGGGGGTAATCCGCTTGGGGCCGGATTACTTGATGATACCGATCTGGCGCGAGATCGACTGGATCTGGTTGACCGAATCCGCGACGAAGGACTGGAAATCGGGGCCCTGCAGGTCCAGCGGGGCCAGCCCGTTGGCTTCCATAACGGCCTTCCATTCGTCCGAGGCGTAAAGCGTTGCGATCTTCGACACCCATTCGTCATAGGCCGCGTCCGACATGCCGCCCGGGGCATAGAAGCCGCGCCAGTTCGCGCCAATGGCGTCGACACCCTGTTCGCGCGCGGTCGGGAACTTGCCGAACTCGCCATCCAGCCGCTCCGGTGCCAGCACCGCGATGACCTTGATGTCGCCCGAGTCGACAAAGCCCTTGGCCTCGGAGATATCGCCGGTAAAGCCCTGGACCGACCCGGCCAGAAGCTGGGTCACCGCCTCGCCGCCGCCGTCGAAGGCGATGTACTTGACCTTGCGCACGTCATCGATGCCATAGGCATTGGCCGCGATCAGGACCTTAAGGTGGTCCCAGCCACCGACGGCCGAGCCGCCCGCGATGGAGATGGAGGTCGGGTCTTCCTTGATCTTCTGCAACATCTGCGGAAGCGTATCGATCTCGCTGTCGGCGGCCACGGCAATCACCCCGTAATCGGCCCCGACCGACGCCAGCCAGCGCACCTGGTCCATCGTGTTGCCGGGATAGGCGCCCTGCGCCAGGCGGGTCGCGGTGGCGGAGGATGCCGCGACGATCAGGTTGTCGGCCGCGTTGCGCTTGTTCACGACCTCGGCAAAGGCCACGCCACCGCCGCCGCCGGCCAGGTTCACGACCTGCATGGTCTGGTCGATCAGGCCCTGATCCTGCAGCGATTTGCCCACCTGCCGGCAGGTGAAGTCCCAGCCTCCGCCCGGGTTGGCGGGGGCGATGCATTCGGGGCTTTCCTGGGCCTCGACCGCGACGGCGGACAGGGTCAGGGCGCCTGCGGCAAGGGCGACTGCGGCAAGGGCGCCGCGGGTTGCGGAAAAGATCATCTGGTCCTCCTCAGGTCCGGAATGGCGCAGGGCGTGGCGCCGGAAATCATCCGCAGGCGGGTTTCGTGCGACCACTTTCCTGCGGGTCCGCGATGTGTAACCCTTGATCCTGTCACCAAGCTGTCATCGTGACAGGAAAGACCGCAGCAATGGGGAAGGCGGACCGATGCGTGTCCTGATGGTCGAGGATGCCAGGGACCTGGCCGAAGGAGTGATCGCCCAGCTGGCCCGGTCGGGCATCGTCTGCGATCTGGCCACCGGGGTCGGCGATGCCCGGGATTTCCACGCCGTCCAGCGCTATGACGCGATCCTGCTGGACGTCAACCTGCCCGACGGATCGGGCCTGACCTTCCTGCGCGACCTGCGCGCCGCGGCCGATCCGACGCCCGTCCTGATGCTGACGGCGCTGTCCGCCGTCGAAGACCGGGTCGAAGCGCTGGACCAGGGCGCCGACGATTACCTGCCCAAACCTTTCGACCAGCGCGAGCTGGAGGCGCGGCTTCGCGCCCTGGTCCGGCGCGAGGCCGACCGGAAGGCGGAGCAGATCAAGCTGGGCGCGCTGGTCTACGCCCCCAAGGATCGCAGCGCACGGCTGGACGGCCGCCAGCTGGACCTGACAAGGCGCGAGGCCGCGCTGCTGGACATGCTGATCCGCCATCGCGGCCAGTACCTGTCGAAGACGCGGCTTTACGATTCCCTTTACGGGTTCAACGATGCCGATGTCGGCGTGAACGCGATCGAACTGTACATCGCACGCCTGCGGAAGAAATTCGCGGGGTCGGACGTCGCGATCACCACCCAGCGCGGCGTCGGCTACCGGATCGGACTGGATGAGTGACGCCATTGCCCTGAAGCGCCCGGTTCGCAGCCTCGTCACCCGCGTCATGGGCACGGTGCTGGTCCTCCTGGTGCTGGGCGGCCTGCTGGTGTCTGCCTCGATCTGGTGGAACGGACGGCTGGCGGCGCGACAGTCCTATGACCGGATCCTGCTGGGCGCGGCGCGGGACATCGCGGAATCGGTGCGGATCCTGGACGGCGCGCCGCTGGTCGACCTGCCGGTGTCCGCCTTCCAGCTGCTGGCGCAGGCGCCGGACGACCGCATCTACTATGCCGTCCATGGCCCCGGTGGGGACATCGTCACCGGCGTCGATCCCGACAGGACGGTGGACCGGCCGTCCGGCGGCACCGCGCCGGTCCGGTTCTTCGACGCGATGCTGAACGGCGAACCGGCACGCTTCGTCCAGGTCACCCGGCGCTTCGTGGAACGCGACTTTTCCGGCCCCGTCGATGTCGTCGTGGGCCAGACCCTGCGCGCGCGCCAGGCGATGACGCGGGAACTGATGCTGGACGCCCTTCTGCCGATGGCCATCGCGGGCGTGGCGCTGATGGTCCTGTCCTTCCTGGTGATCAGTTCCGCCCTGCGGCCGCTGGGATCGCTGGTCGAGGATCTGTCCCTTCGCGATCCCCGCGACCTGACGCCGATGCCCACCGATCGCCTGCCACGGGAACTGCAGGTGATGCTGGGTGCCATGAACCGATTCATGCAGCGGCTGGACAGACAGGTCGACGCGATGCGGAACCTGATTTCCGACACAGCGCACCAGTTGCGCACCCCCGTCGCCGCGATCCGTGTCCATACCGAGACCGCAGCGGCCGAAACCGATGCCGGGGCAAGGGCGCTGGCGCTGGACCGGCTGCAGGCGCGGACGCGGTCGCTGGATGTGCTGCTGAACCAGCTTCTGGCCCGCGCGCTGGTCATCCACCGGACCGACAGCGCGCCGCGCGCGCCCGTCGACCTGCGGGAAATCGCGCTGGAGATGCTGGAGCGGGACGACCACGCCGTACTGATGCCCGATGCCGACCTGCGACTTGTGATTGGCGAAGATCCGGTGATGGTCCGCGCCGATGCGTTTTCCCTGGGCGAGGCCGGGCGGAACCTTCTGGGCAATGCGCTGACCCATGGCGGGCAGCCGATCCTTGTCGGGGCCGAACGGGCCGGCCCTGATGCCATCCTGTGGGTCGAGGACGGCGGCCCCGGCCCGGAGGCCGCCGTGATCGAACGGTTGGGGCAACGGTTCAACCGCAACTCCGCCACCAGCGAGCAGGGCACCGGGATCGGCCTGTCCATCGTGGCCGCCGTCGCCGCAGCCTTCGGCGGACGGGTCGAGATGACGCGCACCGACACCGGCTTTCGCGCCAGCCTGATCCTGCCGGCAGAGGAGACGACGCCATGAAGATCCTGCGCCTTGCCGCGGCCCTCGTGCTGCTGGCCTCACCTCTTCCGGCGCAAGAGGCCACCGCCCGCTTCGGAGAGGGCGGAACCGAAGTTCTGGTCCGTTCCACCACCGATATCCAGATCATTCGCCCTGTGATCGAACGTTTCGTGACCCGCAACCCGGACCTTTCGATCCGCTATGAACAATGGGGCTCGAACGCGCTCTTCGACCGAAGCCGGGCGGATTGCCAATCCGGCGATGCGCCGGCCGATGCGATCGTGTCATCGGCGGTCCAGCAGATGGTCTGGCTGGTGAACGCGGGCTGCGCGCAGCCCTACCGGTCCGCCGTGACGCTGGCCCTGCCGCAGGCCCGCCGCTGGCGGGACGAGTTGTGGGGGATCACCACCGAACCCGCCGTCATTGCGTACAACAAGGACCTGCTGTCGGCAGAGGACGTGCCGCGCAGCCGATTTGCCCTGCTGGACGCGATGCGGGACAATCCGGAATTCTATCGCAAACGCATCGCGACCTATGACATCTCTGAAAGCGGCCTGGGGTTCCTGTTCGCCTACAGCGACAGCCTGGAGGCCACGACCTTCGGCGCCCTCTTGGAAGGGTTCGCCCGGATCGAGGCGGTGGCGACCTGCTGTTCGGCCGAGATCATCGCCGGCGTGGCCGACGGGACGTACCTGCTGGCCTACAACGTCCTTGGTTCCTACGTCCTCAACGCGGATGCCGCAACGGTGGGGATGGTACTGCCCGAGGATTACACGCTGGTCCTGTCCCGCGGCCTGATGATCCCTAAGGGCGCGGCCCAGCCGGCCGCGGCGGGGCGGCTGCTGGAATTCCTGTTCACGGCCGAAGCGCAAAGCCTGCTGGCGCAGGCCGGGCTGGTGGTCGACACCGATGACGACGACGCGGGGATGGACGTCGGTGCCAGGCGCTTCATCCCGCTGTCGCCCACGCTTCTGGTCGCCCGCGACGCCAGCCACCGGGACCTGTTGCTGCGGTTCTGGTCGGAAACCTTCCGCCAGGCCGAGATCCCCTGATCCGTCCGCGACCCGGTGCGGCTGTCCCCGCGATGCCCCGGACCGGCGCCGGTGCAATGGCGCCAAGGCCGATGATCCCGATCTTCAAGGGCCGGTCCTTTGCCGGTCAGACCGTCCGTACCAGCCGCAGAGCGTCATAGACCGCGGCATGGGTATTGCGCGCCGCGACGGCGTCGCCGATCCGGAACAGCTGATAGGTGCCGTCCCCGTTCGTCGCCACGTTCTGCGGCTGCCCCGCGATCAGCGCGTCATAATCGACCTCGCCCAGGTTCGACGATCCGGGCCGGAGGTCGAAATAGAGGTCGTCCAGCGGCCGCGTCCCGTTGTTCACCACGACCTGGTCGACGGACCGCGTCCGCGTGGCCCCGGTATAGTCGGACCCGACCCGGGCCTGCAGCAGGTTCCCGTCGCGCGCGACCGCGTCCAGTTTCCACGTCACGGTGAAGGTCACGTCGCGCTGCTGCAGTTCCCGCATCGCAGGGGTCAGCGACATGGCCATAACCTCGGGCACCAAGGTGCGGTCGCGGGTCATCACCTCGACCGAGGCACCGGCGGCGGCAAGCGCCTCTGCCGCCTGCAGCCCGGCATAGTCGCCGGCATCGTCATAGATCAGGACGTTCTGGCCGGGCCGCGCATCGCCCGACAGGATGTCCCAGGCGGATACGACAAGGTCGTTGCCGTCCTCCAGCAGCGCGGTATGGGGCAGACCGCCGGTGGCGACGACGACAACATCCGGCCCCTCGGCCTTCACCACTTCGGCATCGGCGAAGCTGTTGAAGCGGAAGGTCACGCCCAGCCGTTCGCATTCGGCGAAACGCCATTGGACCAGCTGCATCATCTCGGCCCGGCGCGGGGTGCGGGCGGTCAGGCGAACCTGCCCGCCGGGCCGGTCCGCGGCCTCGTGCACGATCACCTCGTGCCCGCGCTCGCCCGCCACGCGCGCGGCCTCCAGCCCTGCGGGGCCTGCACCGACGATGACGATGCGACGGCGGTCCACGGCCGGTTCGATCCGGTGCGGCTGTTCCAGTTCGCGCCCCGTCGACGGGTTGTGCAGGCACAGCGCCATGCCACCCTGGTAGATACGGTCGAGGCAGTAGTTGGCACCGACGCAGGGCCGGATCCGGTCTTCCTCGCCCCGCCGGATCTTGGCCACGATATGCGGGTCGGCCATATGCGCGCGGGTCATGCCGACGATGTCCAGCTTGCCGGACGCAATCGCGTGCCGCGCCGTCGCCACGTCCTGGATCTTGGCCGCGTGGAAGGTGGGAAAATCGGTGGCGGCCCGGATTTCCCCGGCGAAATCCAGGTGCGGTGCACTGGCCATACCCTGAACCGGGATCACGTCCGTCAGCGCCGCGTCGGTTTCGATGTGCCCGCGGATCACGTTCAGGAAATCGACCAGCCCGCTGGCCTTCAGCCGGCGCGAGATTTCCATCCCTTGCGCCTTGTCGATGCCGCCCTTCATCGCCTCGTCGCCCGCATAGCGGACGCCCACGATGAAATCCGGCCCCACCCGTTCCCGGATCGCGGTCAGCGCGTCCATCATGAAACGCATTCGCGTGTCCAGGCTTTCGGCGCCGTAAGGACCCTCCAGCGCGTTGGTCGCAGGCGACAGGAACTGGTCCATCAGGTGGCCATAGGCCTCCAGCTCGATCCCGTCGAGGCCGGCGGCCTTCATCCGTTCGGCGGCATCGGCATAGTCCCGGATGATCCGGGCGATGTCCCAGTCCTCGACCGGTTTCGGAAAGGCCCGGTGCGCGGGTTCGCGTTCGTGTCCGGCAGACACGACCGGCAGCCAGTCGCCCTTGTCCCAGCGGGTGCGGCGGCCCAGGTGGGTCAGCTGGATCATTACCGCGCAGCCATGGTCGTGGCATTCGTCGGCCAGCTTCTTCATCCAGCCCACGACCTCGTCCTGCCAGGCCAGCACGTTGTTGAAGACCGGCGGGCTGTCCCGCGACACAGCGGCGGACCCGGCCGTCATCGTCAGCCCCACGCCCGCCCGTGCCCGTTCGACGTGATAGGCGCGATAACGATCCTTGGGCATGCCGTCTTCGGGATAGGCCGGTTCGTGGCTGGAAATCATCAGCCGGTTCTTCAGGCGCAGATGCTTCAGATCATAGGGCTGGAACAGGGGATCGCTGGACATGGGTACACCTCCGAATGCCCGTCATGATCGGCAAAATGTTCACTTGTGTCAAGAAACCGTTCACTACTGTACGCAGACCCCAAAACACCCCATGATGATCGGGCAGGAGGACCGGACGTGGCGAAAGAGAAAACCACCGGCTGGCGCGGCTCGCGCGATATGTGGCTGGCGGCGGCGAAGGCGGCGCTGGTCGATACCGGCGTGGGTTCGGTGAAGATCCAGCCGCTGGCGACGCAGCTGAAGATTTCCCGCACCAGTTTCTATTGGCACTTCAAGGACCGCGAGGCGCTGCTGGACGCCCTGCTGGACGATTGGGAGACGCAGAATACCGGCGCCTTCCGGACCGCCTGTGCCGCCTATTCCGAAACGATCACCGAGGCCGTGCTGTCCCTGATCGGCATGTTCCTGGACGGCGCGCCCTTCGATCCGCGGCTGGATTTCGCGATCCGCGGCTGGGCCCACCGGTCGGACGCGGTCACAAGGCGGGTCATCGCAGCGGACGAGGCGCGGCTGGACGCAATCCGCGCCATGTTCCGCCGTTTCGACTATCCGCAGGACAGCGCCGATGTCCGGGCGCGGACCGTCTACCTGACGCAGATGGGCTATATCTCGCTCCAGGTGTCAGAGGATCTGGCCACCCGGCTGGCCCGCATCGAAAGCTATGTCGAAATCTTCTCGGGCCACCGTCCCGCCGCGCTGGAAATGGCCCGCTTCGTCGCCCAACGGCAGCTGTGCCAGGCCACGCGGGCATACAGGGACCCGCCCGGATGAACGCGGGCCATTGCCGGGGGCAGGTCGGTCTACCATAGTCCGGGCCTACAGGCGCGTTTGTCGCCCCCCCCGGCCGGGCGTCCCGCGCGACATTAACCCCGAGTGAACCTGGCGGTGCAGGCCGCTCCGATCGCCGGCCAGCACATCATCTTCTCGCCCGGTGCCGGTATCCGGGCACGGGTCACCACGCTGTTCATGGGATCCATGTTCCTGGACGGCGCCACAGGCTCGGCCATCGCCGGAACGGCCCATCACATCGGCGGCTGGTCCTTCATGTGTCTGGCGGGCCCGGGCTTCGCCCCGCTCGGCACCGCGACGCATTTGTGGTGGAATCGGCCGGATCGGCGGCATCGTCTTCCGGGGGCAGGTTGCAGCATCCTTCCCCGACAGCCTGCCTGCCCGACGCGCCCCGCAGCCCATCCGCCGCATCCGGGTCGCATACCAGGGCAAGCCGCGCACCGGGTCGGCGAATCATTTCTTTTGTATCGCCTGCCGATACAGTATAATCACTGGACAATCATTTACGGGCGCTGACAGGGCCGCCTAAATTGAAGGCACACATATTCCGATCTCATCTCCTCGGGACACTGATTGATGAAAAAAGAAGCAAACCTGAATCACGCTCTGACCCGCTTTCAGGGCCGGGGCGACACCGCATGACCGGCTATCTCAGTCCCGCCATGCTGCATCGCAATCCTGAGTTGCGTGAGGGCGAGGGCGAGGAGGCACACGATCCGCTGTTCGTCCGTTCCGTGGCCCGCGCGATGGGGGTGCTGTCGGCCTTCCACACCACGGACCGCCCCCTTAGCCTGTCGGAAATCGCCCGCGCGGCCGAGCTGGACCGCAGCACCACCCAGCGGATCGTCCACACGTTGCGAAAGCTGGGATATATACAGCGAGATCAATACGATCAGGGATATGTGCCGGGTATCCGGATCTACGATCACATCTTCGATTCCATGCGCCTGAACCGGCTGATCCAGCGCGCGGTGCCCTATCTTCTGGACCTGCGCAGCGCGGTGAACGAACGGGTCGACCTGTCCCTGATCGACGATCTGCGGCTAGTCTATACCGCCAGATTTCAACCTAAAAGCGAAGTCATTCATGCCATGATGGTCGGGCTCAGCGTGCCGATCTACTGCACCTCCGCCGGCTGGGCAGTGCTGGCGCGCCTGCCCGAAGACCGGGCCCGCGACATCATCCGCCGGTCGGAGAGGGTCAGCTATACGCCCAGGACCCTAACCGACGAAGACGCGATCATGGAGCGTGTCGCCCAGGCCCGGGAACAGGGCTATATCGCTGCAGCGGAACAACTTTTACCCGGGGAACTTGGCATCGGCGCGGCCGTGACGGACAGTGCCGGCCACCCGATCGGCGCGGTCACCATCACCTCGCTTATGTCGGACTGGACTCTCGAGGAATTCGATCACGCGATTTCGCCGACACTGATGCAGACCGTCCGGGCACTGAGCACCGGTTAGATCCCGTCCGGCGTATCATTTGCACAATTTTTGATCTTCATGAAAAAGGCTTGTCCGAAAGTCGTGTTTCACCTTCAAGGTAGCCCACCGGGTGACGATGCTTCGGCCAAGCCCCCGCCAAGCGGGGCCCGCGACACCCCCCAACGTGATACGACAACAGAGAGGACCGATATGACCGCCTTTTGGAGCAATCTGCGACGAGGCGCCGTTGCGGCCAGCGCCCTGACGCTCTCCGCGATGTTGCCCGCCAACGCCGAGACGACCATCACCGCGGTGATGCATTCCGGCCTGCGCGTGCTCGACCCTGTGATCACCACGGCGCACATCACGCGCGACAACGCCTTCATGGTGTTCGACACGCTGGTGGCCCTGAATTCCGACTTCGAGGTCACGCCCCAGATGGCGGATTTCGAGGTGTCGGCCGACGGGCTGACCTATACTTTCACCCTGCGTGACGGGCTGAAATGGCACGATGGCGGCGACGTGACGCCGGCCGACTGCATCGCGTCGATCAAGCGCTGGATGCAGCGCGACGGCGGCGGCCAGATGATCAACGACCGCATGGCCAGCCTGGAAGCGACCGGCGACAAGACCTTCGTGCTGACCCTGACCGAACCCTTCCCCTATACGCTGGAAGCCATGGCCAAGGTGTCGAGCCTTGCGCTCTTCATGATGCCCGAACGCATCGCCAGCGCCCCGGCGAACGAGGCGATCACCGAATTCGTCGGGTCGGGCCCTTTCAAGTTCGTGGCCGACGAATTCCAGCCCGGCGTGAAGGTCGTTTACGAAAAATTCGACGATTACGTGCCCGCCCCCGGCCCGCGCAGCTGGTTTTCCGGCGCCAAGGACGTGCTGGTCGACCGGGTCGAATGGGTCACCATGCCCGACGCGCAGACCACGATGAACGCGCTGATGAACGGCGAGATCGACTTCATGGAAAGCGTTCCGGTCGACCTTCTGCCGCTGCTGGAAGGCATGCCCGGGATCAAGACCGAGGTTCTGTCGACGCTGGGCGCGGTCACCATCGGCCGGATGAACTTCAAGCATCCGCCGTTTGACGATCCGAAGGTGCGTCAGGCCGCCAAGCTGGCGATCAGCCAGGAAAATGTGCTGACGGCGCTGATCGGCAACTCGGAATATTTCCAGGTCTGCGGCGCGATCTTCGGCTGCGGCACGCCGTACGAGTTTACGGACGGTTCGGAGTCGCTGACCTCGGGCGGCGATATCGAGGCGGCCAAGGCGATGCTGGCGGAATCGAGCTATGACGGCACACCCATCGTGCTGATGCAGCCGACCGACGTGGTCACCCTGACCGCCCAGCCCATCGTGGCGGCCCAGGCCCTGCGCGAGGCCGGCTTCAACGTCGACATGCAGCCGATGGACTGGCAGACGCTGGTCACCCGCCGCGCCAGCCAGATCCCGCCCGCCGAAGGCGGCTGGAACCTGTTCTTCACCAACTGGATCGTGCCGGAAGTCTCGAACCCGCTGGGCAACGTGATGCTGAACGGCCGCGGCGACCAGGCATGGTTCGGCTGGCCCGAAGATCCGGAAATCGAGGACCTGCTGAAGGCTTTCGCCGAAGCGCCGGACCTGGCCGCCCAGCAGGCGATCACCCAGCAGATCCAGGCCCACGTGATGGAGAACGTGAACTACATCCACCTGGGCCAGTACTTCTCGCCCTCGGCATGGAGCACGAAGCTCTCGGGCGTGGAACCGGCACCGTTCCCGGTCTTCTGGGGCATCAGCAAGGAATGACCTCCGTCGGGGGCGCCTGACGCCCCCGACCGTCGATATCGCCCCGGCCGGCCCGCCCGGTTGGCCGGGGCCGCGCCAGCGCCACGACCAAGGACCTCAAATGCCCACCTACTTCATCCGTCGCGTGCTTGCTGCCATACCGGTCATGCTCGTCGTCGCCGTGTTCGTGTTCCTGCTGTTACGACTGACGCCCGGCGATCCCGCCGCGATCCTGGCCGGCGACATGGCCACGCCGGATCAGCTGGAAAAGATCCGCACCTCGCTGGGCCTGAACGAACCCGTCTACGTGCAGTTCACCCGCTGGATCGGCGGCCTGCTGCAGGGCGATTTCGGCACCTCGCTGATTTCCAACACCCCCGTCATCGACCTGGTGGCCGACCGGATGTGGCCCACGATCTGGATCGCGCTGATCACCATCACGCTGTCGGTCATCGTGGCCGTGCCGATGGGCGTGCTGGCCGCCTGGAAGCATCGCTCTTGGGTCGACCACGCCGTCATGACCTTTTCCGTCCTTGGCTTTTCCGTCCCGGTCTTCGTCATCGGCTATCTGCTGATAAAGCTGTTCGCGCTGGATCTGGGCTGGCTGCCGGTGCAGGGCTACATCGCGCCCAGCCAGGATTTTGCCGCCTTCGCCGCGCGCGCCGTGCTGCCGGCGCTGACGCTGGCGTCCATCTACATCGCGCTGATCGCCCGCATGACCCGTGCCAGCCTGCTGGACGTCCTGGGCGAGGATTATGTCCGCACGGCCCGCGCCAAGGGCCTGACCGAACGCCGGGTCCTGTTCCGCCATGCGCTGCGGAACGCCGCAGTCCCGGTCATGACCGTGATCGGCACGGGCTTTGCGCTTCTGATCTCTGGTGTGGTGGTCACAGAATCCGTTTTCAACATCCCCGGCCTCGGCCGTCTGACCGTCGACAGCATCTTTGCGCGCGACTACCCGGTGATCCAGGCGCTGATCCTGCTGACCTCGGGCGTCTATGTCGGCGTCAACCTGATCATCGACCTTTCCTACTCCCTGCTTGATCCGAGGATCCGTTACTGATGGCCGAAACGACCCAACGCGCCGCCTTTCCGATCAGGACGAGCTTCATCACCGAAAAGGTCGGCATCGCGCCGATGATCGCTGCCGTCGTCCTGCTGCTGATCGTGCTGGCCGCGATCTTTGCCCCCCTGATCGCGCCGCATGATCCGATTTACCAGAACCCGATCATGCGGCTGAAACCGCCATCCGCCGAGTATCCGCTGGGCACCGACAATTATGGCCGCGACCTTCTCAGCCGGGTCATCTGGGGCGCCCGCGTCTCGCTTCTAATCGGGATCGGCGTCACCGTGATGGCCGTGGTCGTGGGCCTCCTGATCGGCCTCGTCTCGGGCTATATCCGCCTGGCCGACGCGATCATCATGCGCGTCATGGACGGCCTGATGGCCATGCCTTCGGTCCTTCTCGCCATCGCCATCGTCTCGCTGATCGGCGCCAGTATCTGGACTGTCATGGCCGCGATCACCATTCCCGAAATCCCGCGGGTGGTGCGCCTTGTCCGGTCCATCGTGCTGTCGGCGCGGGAAGAGCCTTACGTCGAAGCCGCGATTTCGCTTGGAACCTCGATGCCCAGGATCTTGTGGCGGCACCTGATGCCCAACACCTTCGCGCCGCTGACGGTGCAGGCGACCTATGTCTGCGCCTCCGCCATCCTGACCGAGGCGATCCTGTCCTTCCTGGGCGCAGGCGTCAGCACCGAAACCCCCACCTGGGGCAACATCATGGCCGAGGCGCGGGTCTATTTCCGCCTGAAGCCCGAACTGATCTTCTGGCCGGGCATGGCGTTGTCCTTGTGCATCCTGTCGATCAACCTGTTGGGCGATGCTGCCCGCGATATCCTCGACCCCCGCATGAACAAGAGGGAGGCCTGAGCCATGTCGCTTCTTGAAATCGACAACCTGACCGTCGCGGTCGACCGCAAGAACGGCAAGACCGTGGTGCGCGATATCTCGATCCACATCGAACCCGGCGAACTGGTCTGCCTGGTCGGGGAAAGCGGGTCGGGCAAGTCCGTCAGTTCGCTGGCCACCATGGGCCTTTTGCCCAAGGGCGCACTGAAGGTGACCGCGGGCAAGATCCTGCTGGACGGGGAAAACCTGCTGGACCTGTCGCCTTCGGAACTGCGCGACCGGCGCGCCACGCGCATGTCCATGATCTTTCAGGAGCCGATGACCGCGCTGAACCCGGTCCACAAGGTCGGCGACCAGATCACCGAGGTGCTGGAGGCGCATACCAAGCTGTCGAACGCCGACAAGCATGCCAAGGTCATGGACATGCTGAAACAGGTCGGCCTGCCGGATATCGAACGGGTCGCCGGCAGCTATCCCCACCAGTTGTCGGGCGGCCAGCGGCAGCGGATCATGATCGCCATGGCGCTGATCCTTGAACCGCGCCTGCTGATCGCGGACGAACCTACGACGGCGCTGGACGTGACCACGCAGAAGCAGATCCTGAAGCTGATCAAGGACCTGCAACGGGAACACGGCACCGCGGTCCTGTTCATCACCCACGACATGGGCGTCGTGGCCGAAATCGCCGACCGGGTCTATGTCATGAACCAGGGCGACCTGGTCGAGGACGGCCCGGTGATGGAGATTCTGGCCACACCCAAGGAAGACTATACCCGCAAGCTCCTGTCCTCGGTCCCGTCGCTGGTGCCCCGCCCTGCAAGGGCATCGGTCAGCAAGAAGACGGCGCTGGACGTGTCGGACCTGAACAAGTTCTACGGCGCGGGCAGGTTCCTGGCCAAGGGCAGCGCCACCCACGCGGTGCAGGACGTCAGCTTCAAGGTCACGGCCGGCAGGACACTGGGCATCGTCGGCGAAAGCGGATCCGGCAAAAGCACCGTCGCCCGCTGCATCATGCATTTGATCGAACCCACCTCGGGCGGTATCCGCGTCGGAGGTCAGCAGATCTCCGGCCTGTCGCGCCGCGGGCTGAAGCCCTATCGCAAGAAGCTGCAGATGGTGTTCCAGGATCCCTACCGGTCGCTGAATCCGCGGCTGACGATCGAGGAAAGCATCATCGAGGGCCCGGTGAACTATGGCACGCCCAAGGCCCAGGCAAAGGCCCGCGCCGCGGAACTGCTGGACCTGGTCGGAATGCCCGAAGGATCGGCCGACCGTTACCCCCACATGTTTTCCGGCGGGCAGCGGCAGCGGATCGCCATTGCGCGCGCGCTGGCGATGGAGCCGGAGCTGCTGGTCGCGGACGAGGCTGTCTCGGCGCTCGACGTTTCGGTCCAGGCGCAGGTGCTGAACCTTCTGGCGGAAATCCAGGAACGAACCCATGTCGCGATTCTGTTCATCACCCACGACCTGCGGGTCGCGGCCCAGATCTGTGACGAGGTGGCAGTGATGCAGCGCGGACAGGTCGTGGAATACGGCCCCACCGCCGACGTCCTGGGCGCCCCCGCCCACGATTACACAAGGTCGCTTCTGACCGCCGCGCCGGGTCGGGACTGGGACTTCCCCAATTTCCGCCCCGTGGCCGCCTGACATCCCGGAGAAAAGACCCATGCCCCGGATCGCAATCGGCGGCTTCCTGCACGAAACCAATACCTTCGCCCCGTCGAAGGCCACCTACGAAGACTTCCTGCACGGCGGCGGTTCCGGCCGCCTGCTGAAAGGCGAGGAAATCCTGACCCAGATGGCGGACGTCAATTCCGCCATCTCGGGCGCCATCCGCCATGGGACAGAGCACGGGTGGGAGCTGGTGCCGACGCTTTTCGCCGCCACCTCTCCATCCGCCCATGTCACCGCCGATGCCTTCGAACGTATCGGCGGCGACCTGGTCGAACGCATCGCCGCGGCACTGCCGCTGGACGGCGTCATTCTGGACCTGCACGGGGCCATGGTCACCGAACACCTGGACGATGGCGAGGGCGAGCTTCTGGCGCGCCTGCGCGACCTGATCGGGCCGGACGTGCCGGTCGTCGTCTGCCTTGACCTGCATGCGAATGTAACGGCCAAGATGTTCGACATGGCGGATGTCCTGGAAAGCTATCGCACCTACCCGCACGTCGACATGGCCGAAACCGGCCTGCGCGGCGCCCGTGCGCTGGAGGCGATGCTGGACGGCACGCGCCCCGAAAAGGCGATGCGCGTCGCGCCCTACCTGTCCGCCATCGCCTGGC
Organism: Chachezhania sediminis; assembly: GCF_009765275.1. Classification (GTDB taxonomy): domain Bacteria; phylum Pseudomonadota; class Alphaproteobacteria; order Rhodobacterales; family Rhodobacteraceae; genus Chachezhania; species Chachezhania sediminis. The sequence continues at coordinate 78,913 of NZ_VOPH01000008.1, read as the reverse complement.
AATGCACCTTCGCCGAACCTGCCCGCGGTCTCTATGCCCTGCTGGAGGATCTCGCCGGCGACACGCGGGAAATGAGCTTCAACATGGGCTTTCCCGCCGCCGATTTCCCGGAATGCCAGATGACCGTGCTTGCCTATGGGCCGGACGCGGACAGCGCCGCCGACCGGATGCTGGCGGCCGTGACCGATGCCGAACCCGCCTTTGCCGGGAAGGTCTGGACGCCAGAAGACGGCGTGGCCGAGGCGATGCGCCTTGCCGCCCTGCCCGAGACCAAGGGCCCCGTGGTCATCGCCGACACCCAGGACAACCCGGGCGCCGGTGCGGACAGCAACACCACCGGCATGATCCGCGCCATGGTCGCGGCCGGGGCGAAAGGCGCCATCGGCAACCTCTACGACCCGGCCACGGCCAAGGCCGCGCACGAGGCCGGTGAAGGCGCCACGCTGGACATCGCCATCGGCGGCCAATCCGGCATCCCGGGCGACAGTCCCTTCCGGGCCAGTTTCACGGTGGAGAAGTTGTCGGACGGCAATTTCACCGCCTCCGGCCCCTACTATCGCGGCAAACACATGGCCATGGGGCCGTCCGCCTGCCTTCGGCTGGGCGCCCTGCGGATCGTCGTCGTTTCCGCCAAGGCGCAGATGGCCGACCGGGACATGTTCCGCCAGGTCGGCATCGTGCCCGAGGACGAGCCTATCCTGATCGTCAAAAGCTCGGTCCATTTCCGGGCCGATTTCGAACCCATCGCGGGCGCGCTTCTGACCTGTGCCGCCCCCGGCCCGATGGCCGTCGACCCCGCCCTTCTGCCCTTCACGCGGCTGCGGCCCGGCCTGCGCATCGGCGCCACCGGTCCCGCCTTCGCCCCCGATACCAAGGAGACCCAAGATGCCGGTCATTGAAGACATCGCCGCCTTTGCCGACGACCTGACCGCGATCCGCCGCGATCTGCACGAACACCCCGAGCTGGGCTTTCAGGAGGTCCGCACCTCTGCCATCGTGGCGGAAAAGCTGAAGGAATGGGGGATCGAAGTCACAACCGGCATCGGCAAGACCGGCGTCGTGGGCGTGCTGAAAGGATCCCGCCCCGGCAAGACCATCGGCCTGCGCGCCGACATGGACGCGCTTCCGATCCACGAAACGACGAACTTGCCCTGGGCGTCGAAGACCCCGGGCGTGATGCATGCCTGCGGTCATGACGGTCACACGACGATGCTGCTGGGCGCCGCGCGCTATCTGGCCGCCAATCCCGACTTCGCCGGCACCGCCGTCTTCATCTTCCAGCCGGCCGAGGAAGGCCTGGGCGGCGCCCGCGCGATGATCGCCGACGGGCTTTTCGACAGGTTTCCCTGCGACGAGATCTACGGGATGCACAACAACCCGATGGACGAACCCGACCGGGTGAAGATCCGGAAAGGTCCGGCAATGGCCGGGTCCGACTTCTTCGACATCACCATCAACGGCCGCGGCAGCCACGGCGCAAGGCCGGAGGACAGCAAGGACCCCATCGTCATCGCCACGACGCTGGTCCAGCAGATCCAGTCCATCGTCGCCCGGAACATCCCGCCGGTGAAGCCCGCCGTCGTGTCCGTCACCAAGATCCAGGGCGGCGATGCCTATAACGTCGTGCCCGAAACCGTCAAACTGGGCGGCACGATCCGCTTCTTCGATACCGAAGTGGGAGAGCTGATTTCCGAACGGATCCGCGCGCTGTGTGCCGGAGCGGCGATGGCCTATGACGTGGACGTCCATGTCGACATCCGCAACACCTTCGACGTGCTGGTCAACGACGGTCCGCTGGCGGACGCGGTGCTGAAGGCCGCGGCCCCGGTCGTGGGCGACGACATGTACGGCTATAACGACGAGCTGGTCATGGGGTCCGAAGACTTTGCCGACATGCTGCGCGTCGTGCCCGGCGCCTATTGCACCGTGGGCCATTCCGGCGGCGTGCCGGTCCACAATCCGGCCTATACGCTGGACGACGCGATCCTGCCGGTCGGTGCCAGCATCTATGCCAACCTGATCACCGCCCGCGGAGAAGCTGCATGAGCACCTGGCGCGACCTGCCCTTCGACACGGACGACATCATCGCCGGCCTGAAACCCTGGATCGAGTGCGAAAGCCCGACCTTCGATGCTGCCGCGGTCGACCGGATGATGGACCTCGTGGCCCTGAAATGCGCCGAACTGGGCGCCGTGGTCGAACGCATTCCCGGCACGCTGGGCCTGGGCGGATCGGTCCGCGCGCGGTTCCCCCATCCGAAAATGGGCGAGCCGGGGATCATGATCAGCGGCCATTTCGACACCGTTCACCCGGTCGGCACACTGGCCAAGAACCCGTTCCGTCGCGAAGGCGGCAAGGTCTATGGCCCCGGCATCCAGGACATGAAGGGCGGGAACTACATCACGCTGGAAGCGATCCGTCGCATTCAGGAGGCGGGGATCGTGACCCCCCTGCCCATCGTGGCCCTGTTCACGCCCGACGAGGAAATCGGCACCCCCGCCACCCGCACCCTGATCGAGAACGAGGCGCTGCGCGCGAAATACGTCCTGTGCCCGGAACCGGCCCACAGGGACAACGGCGTGACCACGGGCCGCTATGCCATCGCGCGCTACAAGCTGCGCGCCTCCGGCACCCCATCGCACGCGGGTGCGGCGGCGCTGGCCGGCGTGTCGGCCGTGCGCGAACTGGCCCGGCGGATCATCGAGATCGAGGAAACCACGACCGAGGATCGCAGCTTTTCCTGCAACAACGTCCACACCGGCCAGTGGGTGAACTGCGTGCCCGACCTGGCCACCTGCGACTGCCTGTCGATGGCCAAGACGCAGGAGCTTCTGGACGAAGGGACCGACTGGCTTCTGGGCCTTGCCGGCGAACGGAACGGCGTGACCTTCGAGGTGGAAAGAAGCGTCGTCCGCCCGGTGTGGGAACCCGAACTGCCCGGCACAATGGATCTTTACGCCAAGGCAAAAGCCCTGTCGGAAGAACTGGGTTACGACATGCCCCATGCTTCGACCGGCGGCGGGTCGGACGCGAACTTCACCGGCGCACTGGGTATTCCCAGCCTCTGCTCGCTGGGGGTCAAGGGTGCGGGACTGCATACCCTGAACGAGCACATCGACGAGGACATGATCATCCCCCGTACCCGCATCATGGCGGGCCTGCTGACCACGCTGGACTAACGTCCGGCTTCGCCCGGCGTGTCCCCTCATGCCATGGCGCGGGGGGCCTGCTCCGGGCGGATGTCACAGGGCCGGCGAAGCCAGACGGCACTGTCGGCCAATTGCTGGCAAACGGGGTTTCGGGACGTCGGGAGCCGGGCCGAGCCGCGTTCGTCCCTGACGGCAATTGGCGCACCGGCTCCACATCTGACCCACATCGGGCATTGCCCATTGGCCGGTCCGGCGGCCAGCGCCGGACCCGCACATCCGGCGGGCGGGGATTGCAAATCGGCCCTTTCAGGCAGCAATGTGACGGACTGCGCGACAGTCATCGCAACGCCTGGCACGCAGCCCGCATCCTGTCTCGGGCTGCGGAAAATCTGCGCCATCGTCCGGCCGCAACAGGGCGTTGTCCGGCACCTCGCGCAGAACGGTGTCCAGGCCCGCGCCCGGACGGCAGCGCGTCAGCCCCGGGTTTCCGCGCTCAGCATTCCAGCCCGTCTAGGAAGATGTCCAGCAGGCGCAGAACGCGCGGGCGCCAGTCCGGGCCTGCGGGGCGCGCATAGCAAAGGGCGTACATGGTCTGCATCAGATCCTCGGAGGTCACGCCCTGGCGGATGCGGCCTTCGGCCATGCCCCGTTGCAGAAGGTGGTCGACCGCAACGGTAAGGCGTTTGCTCAACTCGGCATAGGACTGCTTCGATTCCTCGGTCATCACGACCGACAGCGCGCCCAGCATGCCCCGCTTGGTTTCCACCACTGCCACGTTGGCATGCAGCCAGTCGCGCACCGCGGCGACCGGATCGGGCGCCTCCTGCTGCCCCTCGACCATGCGGACCAGGTCTTCCAGCTCGCGGCTGAAGACCGCATTGAACAGGTCCTCGCGTGTCGGAAAGTGCCGGTAGAGCGTACCGATTCCCACCCCCGCCTGCCGGGCCACCGCTTCCAGGCTGGCCTCCGGCCCGCCCTGCCCCAGCACGTCCCGCGCCGCTGCCAGCAACAGCTCGCGGTTCTTCAACGCATCGGCACGGGGCTTTCGCTTACGAACTTCCACGCGCGCACGACCTTTCCCTTGCTAAACGGAGGCATCCTCCGTATACATATCCCACGGGGCCAGGCAAGCGCCCCGCTCCGACCATACGGACTTATCCGCCGGGGCGCGAGAGCCCGGGCCATCAGAACATTGCAAAGCCAAGGGGGGCATATGTCACTCTCCATCAGCCTGTCCATCAACGGGGCAGCGCGCGACATCGTGCTCGACGATGTCCGCGTGACCCTTCTCGACCTTTTGCGCGAACGTCTGGCGCTGCCCGGCACCAAGAAGGGCTGCGACCGTGGCCAGTGCGGGGCCTGTACCGTACTGGTGAACGGCCAGCGGGTGAATTCCTGCCTGACCCTGGCCGCAACGCTGGACGGCGCAACCGTCACCACCATCGAAGGCCTGGCACAGGGCGACCGGCTGCATCCCGTCCAGCAGGCGTTCCTGGAGCATGACGGGTTCCAGTGCGGCTATTGCACCCCGGGCCAGATCATGAGCGCGGTAGGCCTGATTGCCGAAGGCCACGCCGGCGACGATGCCGACCGGATCCGCGAGGGGATGAGCGGCAACCTCTGCCGCTGTTCCGCCTATCGCGGCATCACCGAAGCGGTGCAGGACGCCACCCGCCGCATGACCGCTCAAGCGGCGGAGGACGCGGCATGAGACCTTTCGACTTCGTGCGACCCACTTCTGTGGACGAGGCGCTGGCGGCCTGGGAAGACGGCGCGGCCTGGCTGGGCGGCGGCACCAACCTTGTCGACCTGATGAAGACCGGCGCCGTGGCGCCGACGCGTCTGATCGACCTGTCCCGCCTGCCGGGTATGCGCGGGATCGAGGTGCTGGCCGATGGCAGCACCCGCATCGGCGCGCTGGTCGGTAATTCGGAACTGGCGAACGACCCGGACTTCGCCGGAAACTTCCCCATGGTGGCAGAGGCGATCCTGTCCGGCGCTTCCGGTCAGATCCGGAACGCCGCGACGGTGGCGGGCAACGTCATGCAGCACCCGCGCGAAGCCTGGTTTCACGGGCCCGCCTCCGACCCGTTGGCCGGCGACACCGGCAAGCTGGCCGTTCTGGGCACGGATGGCGCACCGGCCGCGGTGAACCCGTCGGATTTCTGCGTTCCGCTGGTCGCCCTTGGAGCGGTGGTGGAGATCGTTGGCCCCGATGGCACCCGGGACATCCCGGTGGCGGACCTTCACCGGATGCCCACTGCAGACGACCCTCGCCACACCACCCTGACCCCGGGCGAGTTGATCCTGGCCCTGCGCCTGCCGCCGGAAGCCGCCGGTTTCGCCGCCCATTCTCGGTATCTCAAGGTCCGCGACCGGACGTCCTTTGCCTTTGCGCTGACCTCTGCCGCCGCTTGCATGCGGATCGAGGACGGCAAGATCGCCGAGGCGCGACTGACCCTTGGCGCGGTGGCCCCCCGCCCTTGGCGCGTGGCCGAAGCCGAGGATCTGCTGAAAGGCCAGACCCCGGGACCGGAGGTCTTTGCCACGGCCGCCGAACTTGCGCTGGACGGTGCCCGTGCCGTCGGCGGCAACGACTGGAAGATCGATCTGGCCCGCCGCACCGCCCTGCGCGCGCTGGACATGGCCGCGGCCGGAACCCCGGCCGAGATGCCCGCCCTGCCCGCCTCTGTCTTCGGGACCCAAAGGAAGGAGCCCGCACATGCCTGACACTCTGGACCGAACCATCCGCTTCGGATCGAATTCCGGACAGCCGATGACCCGCCGCGACGGCATCGCCAAGGTGACCGGTGCCGCCACCTTCACCGCCGACAACACGCCCGACAACGTGCTTCATGCCGTCTATGTCCCCGCCACCATCGCCCGCGGACGGGTGACCAGCCTGGACGTCGCGGCGGCCGAAGCTCATCCGGGCGTGACCCATGTCCTGACGCCCGCCAACCGCCCACACCTGCACGGCGACCCGGAAGCGAAACCCACCATGTTCTCGTTCCGGATCGAGGTGCTGCAGGACGACACCGTCCGCTATGCGGGCCAGCCCGTGGCCATGGTGCTGGGCGAGACGCTGGAAGCCGCGACCGAAGGCGCGCGGCTCCTGGCTCCGACCTACGAGATGGCGCCCCCCCGCGTGGACCTGGACAGGGCCGAACCCTATGACGTCGAGCCCGGCGGCTTCGGCCGGCCCACCGGCGCCAGCCATGGCGACATCGACGCAGGCCACAGGGCAGCGGTAAAATCCGTCGACGTGACCTATTCCACCGCGCCGCAATACCACAACGCGATGGAAACCCATGCCATCGTCGCGGCCTGGGACGGCGACAAGCTTCACCTGGACGTGCCGACACAGGCGCTGTCGATGTCCTGCGCGGCCTATGCGTCCTTCTTCGACATCCCGGTCGAGAATGTGACCATCAACAGCCCCTATCTTGGCGGCGGCTTCGGATCCAAGGCGGTCCCCATCGGCCCCAACATCCTGGCGATCCTGGCCGCGCGGATGACCGGCCGCCCCGTCAAGCTGATGCTGACGCGACAGCAGATGTTCGGTCCCACCGGGCACCGCGGCGCCACGCGCCAGCGGCTGCGGCTGGGGATCGACGAAGACGCCAGCCTGACGGTGATCGACCACGACTCGCTGTCCGAAACCTCCAGCTTCGACGACTTCCACGAACCGGCCGCCGGGGCCTCGCAGGGGCTTTATGCCGCCGGGGCGCTCAGGTCGGTCCACCGCGGCGCGCGGCTGGATATCGGCACGCCCGGCGCGATGCGGGCGCCGGGCGAGGCATCGGGCTCGGCCGCGCTGGAATGCGCGATGGACGAGATGGCCGAGGCCGCGGGCATGGACCCGCTGGAATTCCGCCTGAAGAACTATGCCGAGACGGAGCCGGGGACCGGCCGCCCCTATTCGTCGAAGGCGCTGCGCGACTGTTACCTTCAGGGGGCCGAACGCTTTGGCTGGGCCGGGCGGCCGCTGGCGCCGCGGCAGATGCGGGACGAAAACGGCCTGCTGACCGGCTGGGGCATGGGGACGGCGCTGTTTCCCTGCCCGATGTTCATGGCCGAGGCCCGCGCCACCCTGCGGGCGGACGGCAGCGCGCTGTTCGAAACCTCGGCCGTGGACATGGGCCAGGGCGCCCTGACCGCGCTGGCGCAGATCGCCGCCGACAGCCTGGGCCTGCCGGTGGACAACGTGGAGTTCCGCGCCGGCCATTCCAGCCTGCCGGATGGCGGCGTTGCCGGCGGGTCGGGCCACACCGCCACGGCCGGGGGCGCGCTTCATGCCGCCGGTTCGGACGTGATCCGGCAACTGGGAGAGATGGCGGCCGCCGATCCGGCCTCGCCGCTGCATGGGGCGGGCAATGCCAGCTTCGTGGCCCGGCACGGACGTCTTTACGTCGACGGCGACGACAGCCGGTCCGAACCCTTTGCCGACATTCTGTCGCGGGCCGGCGGGGCGGATCTGGTCGGCAGCGGCAGCGCCTCGCGCCCGCCGGAGACGGCGGCCCAATATGCGATGTATTCCCATGGCGCGGTCTTTGCCGAGGTGAAGGTCGATCCCGACCTGTGCCAGGTACAGGTGACGCGGCTGGTGGGCGCCTTCGCGGCGGGGCGGATCATCAACCCGAAACTGGCCGACAGCCAGCTTTTGGGCGGGCTGATCTGGGGCATCTCCTTCGCGCTGCATGAAGAGGCCCACCACGATCCGGTAACGGGCCGCATCGTGAATGCCGACTTCGCCGGCTATCACGTGCCGGTGAATGCCGATGTCCGCGGGCTGGAGGTGCTGACCGTCCACGAGGACGACCCCCATGTGAACCTCCTGGGCATCAAGGGCGTGGGCGAAATCGGCATCGTCGGCACAGTGGGCGCCATCGGCAACGCCATCTGGCATGCCACCGGCCACCGCATCCGCCGCTTCCCGATCCGGATCGAGGACCTGCTGAAGGCCTGAGCGCCCGCACCGAAATCGACGGCCCGGACCCCGCGCCCGGGCCGTTTGCGTCCTTGAAAGGCCAATCTGCGAACAAAAGCCCCTCACTTCCCCGTGCATCCGGCCTCCACGGCCCTATGGACCTTGATCGCGACTTCGCGCGTTCACACTTGCGAAAGCATTGTCCGGGCTTCCGGTCGAGATCTCGGGAACGACTGCATGCAAGACGATCCGGCACGTTCGGTTGACGGCCAGCGCGGCCTTCGCCACGTCCGTGAACTGGAAGGCCATCTGGCCTGGCTCGACAGCTTTTCCGGTGCCGCCCTTGGCGTGCTGGCGGCGGCGTCGGGCATCTATACCTATCTGGGCGTCTCGGGGCTCCTGGACGATACCGGCGCCTTCGCCTTCTTTGCCGCCGCGGCCTATTCTATCGCCGTGTCTGTCGGGATCTTCGTCTTCTGGTCCTACATGATGCGCCTTCTGCCGGCGATGCAGACGGCGGCGTCTAAGCTGAAGCTGGCCGGCGCGATGATCCTGGGTTGTTGTGCCATCGTCGCCATGTCGTCCTGGCTGAATGCCGCGGCGCTGGCGGGGGCCGCCGCCGTGGAACAGCACCTGGCATCGACCGTACAGGATTACCAGAAGTCGCTGGAACAGGCCCATGACACGGCGATCACCGCGCAGGCGCTGGAACGCGACGTGGCGCGCGTCCGGCAATCGTTCGAGGACCTGTCCAGCCAGGAGGCGGACGGTAACTTGTCGGGCCTGTCGGGCCGCGGCGCGGTGTTCCGGGTGCTGACCCAGAAGGCGTCCGAACTGTCGGCGCTGGAAACCCAGATCGCGGCGCAAGGCCCCCTGATCGATGCCGCCTTCGATGAAGGCAACGCGCTTCTGTCCCGGATGCGGTCCCTGACGGTGGAGCCCGGTCCGGTCGAGGCGCGCAGCGTGGCCTTCAGCGAGGATGCCGTGCGCCTGGCCGGGCTGGTGGCGCAACTGCGCCAACTGTCCGTGGCACCGCTGGTGGAACGAGCCGCGGCGGATCTGTCGGCCTCGGTCGTGCTGCCGGAACTCGACGGGCGCACGCCCGGCAGCCAGCTGACCCAGCAGCAGACCATCACCTCGGTCATGGAGGTGCTGCAACTGCGCGCGGATTCACTGGCGCAGGCGGCGGACGAGGTTCTGTCGCGCCCCGCCCCGGACGACGTCGTCTATACCCCCGTTTCGGCCGCCGACGCGGTCATCATCTACGCCCGGAACTTCGTGCCCTCCTGGGCCGGGGCCATCGCCATCGACCTGCTGCCGGCGGTGCTGGTCCTGATCCTGATGGTCACCCATTCCGCCATCCGCGCCGGCCGGGGCCAAGCCGCCCCCGTCGACGCGCTGAGCCTGGGCGAGCTGCGCGCCGCCCTGCGGGCCATGCACGATATCGAACAGGAACTGGGCGCACGCACCGGCACCCCCCGAACCGATGCGCCCGAAGCTGGACCTTTGCCCAGCCGGGATGACGCCAAAGGCACTGTACAAGGTACAGACCAAGGGACTGGCCAGGGCAACGGGCCGGACCACAAGAACGGCGGCACCGCCGCGCCATGAGCGACGCGACCGAAGTGCCCGCCGCCCGTTCGGCGCGGTCGATCCGGCGGGTCATCCTGGGCGTCCTTTGGCTGCAGGTGGCGATCGCGCTGTACCTTGCAGGCTCGGATATCGGCGCGCGGCTGGACGGGCTGGCGAGCGGATGGCGCCCCTCGGCCGCGCCGTCGATCCGGGAACCCGTGGCCCCCGGCGACCAGACCCGGCGTTATCGCCCCGCGGACATGGGGCCGCAGCCGTCCGACCCGTCCCGGCGCGTGGCCTTCCCGGGCGGCGACAGCCTGCCCCCGCGGCTGGCCTTCGAGGAAGCGGACGGCACCGCCTTCCTGAAGGGCACTATCGCGCCCGGCGATGCCGCCCGGTTCGGTGAATGGCTGGCGGACCGGCCCGACCTGACCGCGGTACGCCTGATGTCCCCCGGCGGATCGGTACAGGATGCGCTGCAGATCGGCCGCGCGATCCGCAGCGCCGGGCTGGAAACGGCGATGCTGGCCGGCGACATCTGCTATTCCGCCTGTCCCTATGTTCTGGCGGGCGGCGTGCGGCGGCAGGTCGACGACGGCGCCTCGGTCGGCGTGCATCAGCACTATTTCGGCGAAAGCACGGTGCTGCCGGCCTTTGTCGCGGTGGAAAAGATCCAGCAGGGCCAGGCCCGGGTCGTGGCCTATCTGGACGAGATGGGCATCGACCTGCGCCTGACCGAACACGCGCTGGCGACCCCACCGGACGAAATCTATGTGCTGATACCCAAGGAACTGCGCGACTATCGCCTTGTCACCCCAGCCGAAAACCAGGCTGCGGTGGACGAAAGCTGAGCCGCGCGCCTTGAACCCGGCGCAACGGAGCCTTCAGCCCTCCGGCCCGGCCAGCCGGGCGGCAATCATCGTCGCCAGTGCCCCGCCCAACAGCCGGGCAGGACACTGCGGTCGGTCAGCGGCGCGAAGCGCAGCGTTCCGGCCAGCAGTTTCGCCAGCGCGCCCAGGCGCGAAGTGATGGCCATCAGCCACCCCTGACCCGGCACCTGATCTTTCGTGGATTTGGCACCGATGGCGCAGGACGCATGGGTCCTGAGCCTAGTCCGCCGACACCTCGTCCTGCGCGACAAGTGCCAGAAGGTCGCCGCGTTTCACCATACCGCGGTTGCAATGGGCCAGAACGAAACCGTCCGCAGGGAAGGTGACCGGGACCGACGCGCGCGCCGGCTCCTGCGGGAAGAAGAACCGTCCCGCCATCTGGCCGACCGTCACGTCCTGCCCCGCCGAGACATGGCGGTCGAACATCCCGTCCGACGGGGCATAGAGGGAATGGAACGGCGACGCGATCTCGATGGACCGGGGCGTGTCGTGCATCAGGGGGGCGTCGTCGAGACAGCCAAGATGGCGCAGTCCGTTCCAAAGGCCCGCCTCGGTCGCGTCGGCGATCGCGGGATCGACCCCGCCGCAGCCGCCCAGTTCGGCGGCGATCATCGGCACGCCCACCCGGGCGGCGGCGCTGTTGACCGACCGGTTGTCATTGTGTTGGCCCAGCCGCCACATCAGCGGCAACCCGAAGGCGCGGGCCAGGGCGTCGTTGGCCGCCGTCAGGGCCGGATCGTCCGTCCGCGTCGACAGCGAACAGGGCGCGAAGAACGACGCCTTGCCCCCCGAATGCAGGTCGAAGACGGCATCGGCCATGGGCAGAAGCTCCGTCTCCAGGAAATCCGCGATCATCGCCGTGGGGCCACCGTCCGGGTCGCCCGGGAAGGCCCGGTTCAGGTTGGCCCCGTCCAGCGGCGACACGCGGGAAGACCCGAAGAAGGCAGGGGCATTCAGCGCAGGCAGGATCACCACCTGCCCGGCCAGCCGGGCCGGATCCAGCGACTCGGCCACGCGCATCATCGCGGCAGGGCCTTCGAATTCGTCACCATGGGTGCCGCCGATGATCAGGACCGTGGGGCCCGTCCCCCCGCGGATGCTGATCACGGGCACCGGGTAATACCCAAGCGGCGTCGCGTTGTCCGACCAGCGCAACATGATATCGCCGACCTGCCGGCCTGCAGCCGCAAGGTCGATCGTCATCTTCAGCCTGCTTTGCACCATCCCGCCCCGCCTGCGCACGTTGACCCGCAAGCGGATTGTTAACATAGTTTTTTCTGAAGTAAACGGCAGCGAATATTCACGGATGTGATAGATCCAGCATGCCCAGGTCGGGAGAGAACACCGTGACCATAGCCCTTGCGAAGCCCGGGATCGACAGGATCCGGCCACACATGATCGGCCGCGGCGAAGAAGCCCAGACGCCCGCGACGATCCTGCTGAATTCCAACGAAAGCGCCTATGGCCCCAGCCCCCTGGCCCGGATTGCCGCCCGCGCGGCGGTGGACCGGATCGAGCGGTATCTGGAAGATCCGGACCGGCTTCTGGCGCCGGCCCTGGCTGACCGATTTGATCTGAACGGCGACCATATCGCCGTGGGACACGGGTCCGACGACCTGCTGGCGCGGCTGGCCCGCGCCTATCTGGGGCCGGGGACGGAACTGCTGCGCACCGCCAATGGCTATCTGAAGGTGCCGAACTATGCCCATGCCAACGATGCCGAGGTCGTTTCGGCCCCGGACGAGGATTTCAGGCCGTCCGTCGACAACATGATCGCCGCGGTCAGCGACCGCACCCGGATCGTCTATGTCGCCAATCCCGAAAACCCTGCCGGCATCCATCTGTCGGGCGCCGAGATCCGGCGGCTGCACGCCGCGCTGCCCGACCACGTGCTGCTGGTGCTGGATTGCGCCTACGAGGAATATGTCGACGCCCCCGATCACGAACCCGCGCATCGGCTGGTCCAGGAGGCGCCGAATGTCGTCATGGTCCGGACGTTTTCCAAGATCTTCGGGCTGGCCGGGGCACGGGTCGGCTGGATGTACGGTCCCGATGCGGTGGTCGATACCGTGCGCCGGATCGGCACCACCTTCCCGGTTGCGACCCCGTCTGTCGCGGCGGCCATCGCCGCGCTGAAACATCGCGAACACACCGACCTTGTCCGCGCCGAAACCGCCAGGTCCCGCCGCTGGTTGACCGGGGAGCTTCAGGCCCTTGGCCTGCAGGTCGTCCCCAGTCAGGCGAATTTCGTGCTGGTCCGCTTTCCCGATCCGGGCCGTTCCGCCGAAGCGGCGGATGCGGCGCTGCGCGCGCAAGGCATCGTGGTCCGGCGGCTGGCGGCGCCGGCCTATGCCGACTGCCTGCGCATCACGCTGGGCCTGCCGGTCGAACTGCAGGCCACCCGCGACGCCATCGCGGCCTTTCTGGCCGGGCAGGCCTGATCGCCGCCCTATCCGCTGACCGAGGCCCGGGCGATGTCGAGGAAGTCCCGGGCGACGGCCGACAGGGGCTTGTTCTTCGACCAGAACATGACAGCCCGGAAGGACAACGGCGCCTCGAAGGGCAGGGCCACACAGCCGGGCATGGTTTCCAGGTAACTCTTGCTGCAGCCCACGACGGACACGCCCAGACCGCGGGCCACCAGACGGCAGATCGCGTCCGTTGTCCGCGTCTCGTGCCGGGTGATCCGTTCGACCCCTTCGGCTTCGAAGAACTCGTCCACCTCGAACCGGAAGCGCGAAGACGAAACATAGGAGATGAAACTTTCCCCCGCCAGGTCCCTTGCCCGGATGATGTCCCGGTCCGCCAGCCGGTGACCCAGCGGCAGCACGCAGCAGACATCGTCGCGGCGCACGATCAGACGTTCGAAAGACGGGTTGGGCGGTTCGCTGGTGGTCAGGCCAAAGTCGAAATTCTGCGACACGCGCCATTCGACCGTGTCGTCGATGGCCTCGATCTCCAGCTGGACCAGGGTGTTCGGCCGTTTCGCCGCAAAGGCCGCGATCAGGTCGGGCGCCAGTTGCAGCGAACATGTGGGCGTGGTGACAAGGTTCAGCCGTGCGTGACCGTATTCGCCGATGGCCCGGGCGGTTTCCTTGATATGCTCCATCCCGCTGATGGCCTGCCGCACCTCGACCGCCAGCAGCCGTGCCTCTTCCGTGGGCACCAGAACCCGGCCGGACCGCTGGAAGAGCTGAAACCCCACCTCGGCCTCCAGGTCGGAAATCAGCCGGCTGACGGCAGGTTGCGATATCCCGAGCATCGTCGCCGCTTCGGTGACGGTCCCGGTCGACACGACGGTTCTGAAGGCATCAACCTGCCTGAACGTGATCTTCATCGCCCCCTCATCTGCAAATGCTGCATCTGCGCAATGTTTAAGCCATCCATAGTATTTCTGAAATCCGTATGCCCCATTTGATTGACAGCACTATACATCAATGCCGATAGTTTCAGCACCAAGTTCAGCGACCGGGAACCAGGGGGACACTTATGGAGCGGCAGGTCTGGGCATCCACGCCCCGTGACGAACGCCTGCCGGACCGGGCCCGGTTCGATCTGTCGGGCACGTCCCGCCGGACCTGGCAGGTCGCGCAGGCGGCGATCGTCTTCGCCGCCCTTGGCTACCTGATCTGGCGCGGAGCCGCGGCGATGGAATATCGCTGGCAGTGGTATCGGATCACGCCCTTCTTCTATCGCGTCATCGACGGGGAAATCATCTGGGGCCCGCTGGTCCGGGGCCTGATCATGACGCTGAAGCTGGCCGGTCTTGCCGCCGTCTTTGCGGTTCTGATCGGCTTTGTCACCGCCTTCGCGCGCATGTCCACGCTGATTTCGGCGCGGGTCATCTCGTCGGTCTACCTCGAAGCCATCCGCAACACGCCGTTGCTGGTGCAACTGTTCCTGTTCTACTTCGTGCTGTCGCCGATCTTTGGCATCGACCGGTTCTGGACCGGGGTCCTGTGCCTGGCCCTGTTCGAAGGATCCTTCGCCTGCGAGATCATCCGCGGCGGGATCCAGGGCGTCGACAAGGGCCAGTACGAGGCGGCGGACGCCATCGGCCTGAACGCCTTCGACAAGTTCCGCTTTGTCGTGGTGCCGCAATCGCTGCCGCTGATCCTGCCGCCGCTGACCGGGGTGCTGATTTCCCTGGTCAAGCATTCGGCCATCGTCAGCGTCATCGCCGTGGCCGAACTGACCACTGCCGGGCTGAACCTGATCGCCGACACGTTCATGGCGTTCGAGATCTGGTTCATCGTCGCCGGCATCTACCTTGTCATCACCGTCACCCTGTCGGTCTGCGTCAGCCTGTTCGAACGCCGCCTGAACAGGGGCCGGCGATAAGTGTTCATAAAAACCGAAGATCGTTCCAACAGGAGGGAAACAATGACGTTCGTGAAATCCGTCAAGGCCATGCTGTTCGCCGTCGTGGCCACCGCCGTGGCCGCAGTTGCCGTGCCGGCCGCCGCCGACAGCGTGGTCGACGACATCCAGAAGCGCGGCAAGCTGATCGTCGGCATGTCGACCTTCGTGCCCTGGGCCATGCGCGACAAGGATGGCAACCTGATGGGCTTTGAAGTCGAGGTCGCCAAGAAGGTGGCCGCGGACATGGGGGTCGAGGTCGAATTCGTCCCCACGGCGTGGAGCGGCATCATCCCCGCCCTGCTGGCCAAGAAGTTCGACATCATCATCGGCGGCATGTCGATCACGCCGCAGCGGAACCTGACGGTCAACTTCACCATCCCCTACGCCCATTCCGGTCAGCAGATGGCCGCGAATACCGAACTGGCGGGCGGCTTCACCTCGATGGACGAATACAACGATCCGAAAGTGACGATTTCCTGCCGTCGCGGCGCCACGCCCTGCAACTTCGCCCAGAAGCGGTTCCCCAAAGCCACGCTGCGCCAGTTCGACGACGATGCCCAGGCCTTTCAGGAGGTCGTGAACGGCAACGCCTATGCCACGATCTCGTCCGCGCCCAAGCCGCGGTTCTGGGCCGACGCCTATCCCGACAAGGTCTTCGTCGCCAACAATGGCGAGAACCTGTCCAAGGGGGACGAGGCCTTTGCCCTGCGCAAGGGCGACCCGGACGCGCTGAACTTCTTTTCCAACTGGATCCTGGTGAACATCTCGAACGGCTGGCTGCAGGAAACCCACGACTACTGGTTCAAGGACCAGTCCGCGTGGAAGGACATGGTCGCCCCGAACCAGTGACCCGACACAGACCAGAGCGCGGCACGCGCGCTCTGGCCCTTTCCACGAAAGACCCCGCATGAACCGCACCGACCCGCCGCCCGCGCCGCCAAGGAAGCGCCTGACCTTCGTCGACCTGATCCTGTTCGGCGCCGTGGCGGCCCTGGTCCTTTATGCGGTCTACAAGGTGAACGACGTCCTAGTCTATGACTGGAACTGGTCCCGCGTCCTGGGCTTCGTGATCCGCTGGGATCCGGAGACCGGCCACTGGGTCGCGAACCTGCTGCTGCTGGGCCTGTTCACCACGCTGCGCCTGGCCGTCTGGGGCACGATCCTGGCCACGGTGATCGGCGTCGTGATGGGCTTTTGCCGAACCAGCGACAACCTGACCCTGAAGATCCTGTCCCGCGGCTATGTCGAGCTGATCCGGAACATCCCGCCGGTCGTCTTCATCTTCATCTTCTTCTTCTTCGTCACCAGCCAGATCTTTCCGCTGCTGGGTGTCGACAACATCGACACCCACAGCCCCGCCGTCGACAACTCCGTCTTCCGCGTGCTCTTCGGCCGCCCAGAGCTGTTCGGGAACTTCCTGGCCGGCCTTCTGTGCCTTGCGATGTTCGAAGGCGCCTATGTGACTGAAATCGTCCGCGCCGGCATCCAGTCGATCCCCAAGGGCCAATGGGAGGCCGGGCAGGCCATCGGCCTGTCGCCGCTGAACGTCCTGCGCGACGTGATCCTGCCGCAGGCGCTGCGCAAGGTGTTGCCGCCGATGGCGGGTCAGTTCATCTCGCTGATCAAGGATTCGGCCATCGTCTCGCTGATTTCCATCCAGGAGCTGACGTTCCTGGCGACCGAGGTCGCATCGACCACCACCCGCGTGTTCGAGACATGGATCCTTGTCGGCGCCATGTACTTCGCCCTTTGCTACAGTTTTGCGCTGCTGTTCGGCTGGCTGGAACGCCGCGCCGCCCGCACCCGCCGATAGGAGCCTTCATGTCCGACGCAACCAACAGGCCGCTGGTCGAGATCGCGGGCCTATGCAAGTGGTACGGCGATTTCAGCGCGCTGTTCGACATCAACCTGACGGTCCACGAACGCGAAAAGGTGGTCGTTTGCGGGCCGTCGGGGTCCGGCAAATCGACAATGATCCGCTGCATCAACCAGCTGGAGGCACACCAGAAGGGCACGATCCGCGTCGACGGGACAGATGTCACTCCCGGCATGAAGGATATCGAGAAGATCCGCCGCGAGGTCGGCATGGTCTTTCAAAGCTTCAACCTGTTCCCGCACATGACCATCCTGGACAACCTGACGCTGGGTCCGATGCGGAACCGGGGGATGTCGAAGGCCCAGGCGCGCGAACTGGGGATGCACTATCTGGAACGGGTGCATATCGCCGAACAGGCCGCGAAGTTCCCGACACAGCTGTCGGGCGGCCAGCAACAGCGCGTCGCCATCGCGCGGGCCTTGTGCATGAAGCCCAAGGTGATGCTCTTCGACGAACCGACCTCGGCCCTGGACCCCGAGATGATCGCGGGCGTCCTAGACGTGATGATCGAGCTGGCCGAGGACGGCATGACGATGATCTGCGTCACGCACGAGATGGGATTTGCCCGCAAGGTGGCCGACCGCGTGGTCTTCATGGACGAGGGCGAAATCGTCGAGATCGCCGAGCCCGAGACATTCTTCAACGCCCCCAGGACCGACCGCGCGCAACTGTTCCTGAGCCAGTTGCTGGGGCACTGAAGGGGTACGCAGGTACATCGAATGTCCCGCCGGGCCGCAGGCCGGGCAGCGGGTGGAAGAAGCGGGACGTCCGGTGTCTCGACATGACGGATGGCGACAGTCCCCAGGGATGGTCGCGAAACGGCCGCTCCCGGGGTGGCGGGTCGATCGGTGCCCGGCGTGCCGCCGGGTGGGACTTCAGCTCCGAAGCGTGGCCGGCCTTACTCTGCCCGCTCCGCCTCCGCCCGCCTGGCGACCTTCTGGCGGAACCGCATCGCGCCCTTGTCCAGCCCGAGGTTCAGATAGGGTGTCACCCGCCCCGCCATGCCCTTCTGCACCTCTTCCAGGACTTCCTTGTCCTCGTTGAAGGCCATGGTCGCACCTTCGAACATCTTCCGGTCGATCTCTGCATCCCCCGCATGGCCGTTCCGGTGCTGGAACCAGAAATAGAGAGAGCTTTCGCCGTCCACCGGCGTGATGAAGTTGTACGAGATGTTGATGAAGGACTCTGCCGGCAGGGCTGCGTCGTCGCCGCCCTGCCCGGCCGGCGTATAGATCGACTTGTTGATCGCAGTGGACGGCACCCGGCATTCGTAGTGCTGCTTGCGGTCGCAATTGTCCCCGAAATCCATCAGTGCCTTGTAGTAGGGCGGCGCGGGTTGCGACGGGATCCAGCGATAGATCGTGACGTGATCGTCGCTTTCCTCCATTTCCAGCGGGCGATTGTCCGTCCCGGCCCCGGCGAATGACGTGACATGCACCCAGGCCACGTGGCTGGGGTCCAGCAGGTTGTCGGTGACGTACAGGTAGTTGCACGCGATGCTCAGCGCACCCAGCGCCGTCCGGCCCCAGGTCGGATCGTCGAAATGCGGAATGTCGATGATCGCGTCCCGGTCCGCCTTTGCCGCATCGCCCATCCAGATCCACAGAAAGCCCCAGCGATCCTCGACCGGGTAGGGCCGCACCACCGCGCGCCCGGGGATCGCGTCTTCCTGCGTCGGCGCCGCCACACAGGCGCCGGTGCAATCGAAGGTCAGCCCGTGATAGCCACAGACCACGGTGCTGCCCTTCACCTGCCCCTTTGACAGCGGCAGTTTGCGGTGCGGGCAGGCGTCTTCCAGTGCGATGGGTTCGCCCCCTGCCCCGCGGAAGATCACGACCTTCTCGCCCAGCAGCGTCATCGCCGACAGCGACGGCCCGAAATCCGCGCTGCGCCCGGCGACGTACCAGCAATTGCGGACAAAGACGTCCCCGCCGAGAAGATCATTCTGCATGGCATACCTCTGAAAACGAACGGAAAGCGGCCCCCGGCCGCGCCCCGGATCATTTTACTTCCAGTTGAAAAATTTCTCCAAGAGAAATCGCCGCCACGGGGCAGATGCCGTGACCAGACGGACCTGCCGCCCTCTCGGCACCTGGTTCCGGCTGCGGCAGTCCGGGCCCTACGCGCCCCGTCGCAGCGCGATCCGAACTTGGAGCCGGGCGCCTTGTGTGTTCAATTTGCCCCGGCAAGGCCGGCTGCGCCTCCCCCCCGACCGACAACAAACCTGGTGACGTCGACCGATGCGAATCCTGAAATTCCTGGCCGTGATCGTGATTGCCCTTGCCGTCGCCCTTGTCGGCCTGATGATCCTTTTCCCGTTGCCCTCCGAACATTTCGCCGCGCGCAGCCACCGGCTGCCGCCGGACCGGGACGGCCCGCTGGCACAGGCGATCCTTCCAACCACGGAACGTCATCCCGGCGAAACCGGGATCCGGCCGCTGGCGGACGGACGCGGCGCCTTCGCCGCCCGGGCGATACTGGCCCGCGAGGCGGTATCGTCCATCGATGCCCAGTACTACATTTGGCAGGACGACACGACGGGGCTGCTGCTGCTGGACGAATTGCGGGCGGCGGCCGCGCGCGGTGTGCGCGTCCGGCTTCTGGTCGATGACAACGGCATTCCCGGCCTCGACCCGCTGCTGGCCGAACTGGATGCGATGCCTTCGGCCGAAGTGCGCATCTTCAATCCCTTCGCCCTGCGAAATCCCAAGCTTCTGTCCTATGCCTTTGCCTTCAGCCGTCTGAATCGCCGGATGCATAACAAGTCGATGACGGTGGATGGCGTTGCCACGATCCTTGGCGGCCGGAACATCGGCGACATCTATTTCGGCTATGGCGAAGGCACGCATTACTTCGATGTCGACGTCATCGGCGTCGGCCCGATCGTGGGTGACGTCGCCGCCAGTTTCGACGCCTACTGGAACAGCGATGCGGTCTGGGCAGCCGACAAGTTGCTCACCCCGGCCGGAACACCGTCGATTGCCGCCCTCGCGGCCGAGGCGCGCGACACCGCCATCGGCGCAGGTTACCGGGATGCGATCCGGGACAGCCTTTTGATCAAGGCGATGGAATCCCGTGACCTGCAGTTCGAATGGGGCACCGCGGTTCTTTACGTCGACGATCCGCTGAAAGGGTTCGGCCAGGTCGCGGACGACCGGCTTGTCAACGAAGGGCTGCTGGCGCTGACGGCAGATGTGGACACTTCCCTCGATCTGGTCTCCGCCTATTTCATCCCGGGTGACCGCGGGACCGAGGTCCTGACCTCGCTGGCGCGACAGGGCGTCCGCGTCCGGGTCCTGACCAACGCGCTGGAGTCGACGGACGTGATGCCGGTGCATGCGGGCTATGTGGCCTATCGACAGGACCTCGTCGACAGCGGGGTCGAGCTTCTGGAACTTAGGTCCATGCGCGAGGAACATGTCGCCCGCAGCCTGCCGGAAATCCTGGCGGGATCGGCATCGGGGCTTCACGCCAAGGTCTTCGGCTTCGATGGAAAACGCGTTTTCGTCGGATCGTACAACCTGGACCCCAGGTCGGCACGACTGAACACCGAGATGGGGGTCCTGATCGACAGTCCGACCATGGCAGCCTCGCTCGCGGCCCAGCTCGATGCGCCCGGTTTTGCCTACAGGGTCGGACTGGACGACAAGGGCCACCTCGACTGGACCGAGACCTTGCCCGACGGCACCACCCGGACCTATGACGCCGATCCCCGCACCAGCCTGTTTCAGCGGCTCATGGTCCATGTCGTCGGCTGGCTACCTGTCGAATGGATGCTGTAGGTGCAGGATCGCAAGCGCCGCTGGGGCGCGCCTTCTGCCGCCGGAATGGCGGCGGGTGCCGTGGGACGGCCCGGCCGCGGCCGGGCCATCGCGCAATGAAGGCCGAAGAGGCAGTTCAACCGGTGGCAGACAGCCCCCGGCCATGCTAGCCTGCTCCGGCACGGCGACCCGGGCCGCAACGCCGCGGGCATGCGCGTTCTGCGATGATCCGGCTTTCGGGGCAGCACCGAAGGCCGGAACCCTTCGGCAGATCAGCTCCGGGACGCGGTGCAGGACGTGAAATTGGAACGGGCGGGCCAGTGCATTCTTTCGAAACAAACAAAGCGCGGGGCGCGGGCATCGATCCCAACGCCAAACCGAAACGCGAACCGTTCGGCCCCTTGATCCCATGACCAGTTTCAACGGCTTTTCCGGTCTGACCGGGGCGGCTCTGACCGCAACGCTTCTTCCCGCGGCGCTGTCCGCGCAGTCCCTTCCGATCAACGACATTCGCTTCTATGGGCATTTCACCCCGGCGATCGTGTCCTTCGGGGACGGCGAGAAACAGTATTCCAACGTCGCCGACAACTCCTATTCCGGGGGGCGCCTTGGGCTATGGCTGGACCTGCCGGCCGGAAACGGGAAACTGCGGTTCAACATCGAGACGTCGCTGGGCCTGCGCCAATCCGCGGCCATGTCGCAGGTCAACACGCCGCCGCTGATCGACCTGAACGCCGCGGCGCTGCGCAAGGTGGAACTTTTCCTCGACACCGACCGGATGGGCACCTTCGCCTTCGGACAGGGCAGCATGGCGACCGACGGCGTGACACAATCCGATCTGTCGGGCACGCAACTGGCCGCCTATGTCGGCATCACCGACACTGCCGGCGGATTTGCGTTCCGCGACGCAAGCGGCGCGCTGTCCAATGTCACCATTGCGAATGCCTATCCGACCTTCGACGGCGGCCGCGCGCCGCGGGTCCGCTGGGACAGCCCGGAACTGGCGCTGAACCAGCTTGGCTATTTCCGCGTGGCCGTGGCCGCTGGTCTCGACATAACCTACGACAACGTGGTCCTGAACGATTCACTGGCCGACGCGGCGCTGTTCTATCGCAATACGCTGGGCGACTTCGAGGTGAAGACCTCGCTGGGGACGTCGCTGGCCGACATCACCTCCGCCACGGCGGGACAGCTGGCCGGGTCTTTCAGCCTGCTGCACAACCCGTCGGGGCTAAACCTGACCGCCGCATACGGTGCCCGTGCGAACGAGGGACATTACCTTTATTCCAAGATCGGCCTGACGCGACGGTGGTCCGACTGGGGCGATACCGCATTGTCGGTCGACCTTTACCGCGGCGTGGATACGGTCGAGGACGGGTCCGAGGCGATGTCCTATGGGCTGGGGATCGTGCAGGACATCGACCAACTGAACCTGCAGTTCTACCTGGGCCTGCGCAACTACGATTACACCGGCGGGGGACAGTCCTACCAGACGGCATCGTCGGTGCTGTTCGGCACCAAATGGGTCTTCCGCAAACTCGAAGCGATCAAGCTGCCCGACGACTGGCAGGACACGGACTGGAGCGGAGCCGACGAGTGACCCGCCGGGCAGGCGCCCACATGCACCAGCCGGGATGAAGGACCCCGCATGTCGTCCGGCCGCAGAGAGGCCGGACAGCGTGGCATTGTTGCCCTTCGTAACGGGCCGCGACGGGAGACGGGCCGCTATGGCAAAGGCAGGTCCAGGACGATCCGTTCGCTGGCGCAGCCGGACACGCAGGGCGTCAGGAACTCGCCACGTTCCCCTTGCGGCATGATCAGATCGCGATGGACCGGCGTCCCAGACAGATAGCGGGTCTTGCAATCCAGGCAGACCCCCGCCTCGCACGAGGACGGAACTTCGACCCCAGCCTCGCGCAGGGCTTCCAACATCGTCTGCGCCGCGCCGACGCGGATGACCTCGCCGCTGCGCGCCAGTTCGACCTCGTAGGCGGTCTGCCCGGCCAGGATCGCCGCACCGAAGCGTTCCATGTGCAGCCTGTCGCCAAGGCCTTCCCCCGCCGCCTGCGCCGCGTCCAGCATCCGTTCCGGGCCGCAGACATAAAGGTGGTCGTCGGGCCCCAGCGTGGCAACCAGTTCGGCCAGGTCCAGCCGGGTGCCGGCATCGCTGAAATGAAGGTGAAGCCGGTCCGGCGGAACGCCATCCAGCAGGTCGGCCAGCCCGTGCCGCGCCACGCTGCCGTTGCAGACATGCAGCGCGAAGTCCCGGCCTTCCGCCAGCAGCGCGGGCAGCATCGACAGGAAGGGCGTCAGACCGATGCCGCCGGCCACCATGACAACGCGACCTTCGTCCGCCATGGGAAAGTGGTTGCGCGGCAGGGACAACATCACCTCGTCCCCGACCGCCAGGCCGTCGTGCACCTCGCGCGAGCCGCCGCGCCCGGCCTCGTCCCGTGCAACGGCTATGACATAGCGGTTAGATACGGCCGGATCGCCCACCAGTGAATATTGCCGGATCCGGCCGCTGGGCAGGTGCAGGTCGATATGGGCACCGGCGGTAAAGGGCGGCAGGTCCCAGTCGTCCCGGTCGGCAAGCTCGATCAGGCGGATGTCGCCCGGCAGGTCGGTAAGGGTGCGGATGACCGCGCTGACGCGGTGTATCGGTTTGGGCATGGTCTCACTCCGGTCTGATCGTGTCGCCAAGGGCCACCTCGCCGCCTTCCAGGATGCGGGCATGCAGGCCCGAACGGTGCAGCAGGATGGTGAAGATCTCCTGTCCGGTGATCTGCTCGATATGGCGGCAGGGGGTCGACAGGCGCGTGCCTTCCAGCAGCACCGGCCCAATCCGGAACCGCTGTCCCACCAGGTGGTTCAGCGGCACGTCCCGCACGGTGACATTGCGCCGGTGCTCGGCCGGCAGCAGCGTCACCTTGTGATCGCGCTGAAGCGCTTCCAGCGTCTCGATCTCGAACAGGGTCACCTGGCGGCCTTCCTCGGGCCGGTCGGAATAGAACCCGTCGCCGGTGGAATAGCGGTCGCCGGTGATGCCGCGGCCCGCGACCAGCTCGATCCTGTCCATGCTGCGCATCGGCAGGAAGGACCGGGGCACAATGTGCAGATGTTCGACTGTTCCTGTCCAGGTTGCCATCACAGCGCCTCCTTCAGGCCGGGCATGGAAATATAGCCGGGCAGGGACCGGATCCGGTCCAGCCAGGCCAGCACGTTGGGGCAATCGGCCAGCGGCAGTTGGCCCTGTTCCGAAAGGCCGACATAAGGAAAGACCGCCAGATCCGCGATGGTCGGCCGGCCCAGGCACAGCCAGTCGCGATACGTCAGCAGCCGGTCCAGAAGCGCCAGCACCTTGCGGCCCACGGCCTGTGCACGCTCGATGTCGATATTCTCGTGCGGGTCAAGGAAATGCAGCCGCGACATCTGCGGGCCGTTGGACACTTCCTTGGCAGCAAAGGACAGCCATTCCATGATCGTGCCCATCCCTTCGGGCGTGCCATCGATCCAGTCGGGCGCATATTTCAGGGCGATGTAGACCAGGATCGCCTGGCTGTCCTGCACGACGTAATCGCCGTCCTTCAGGACCGGGATCTGCTGCATCGGGTTCAACCGGAAAAACTCTTCGGTGCGGGTTTCGCCCTCCAGAACCCGCGTGTTCTTCAGGGTCAGCTTGATGCCCGTCATCGCGCACAGCAGGCGCACCTTGTAGCAATTGCCGGACAGCGGGAAATCGTAAAGAAGTAGATCGGGCATGGGGTCCTACTTGAAGATATCGTTCAGGTTCTGGGATGTGTCGCCCGAAGCCGGGGCCCCGAAATCGGAAGACCGGGTGCCGAAGTCGACGGCGTTTTCGGCACCGGGGACAAAATCGGGCGTGGGCGGAGAGATCAGTTCCGGGAATGCGATCAAGAGACCCATCACCACCACGTTGATCGCGATGAACCCCAGCGCGCCGTAATAGATCGCCTCGTTCGACAGCCGGTTCGGGCCATTGGTCGTGGTGACGGACCGCAGGTAGAACAGCGCGAAGCCGAAGGGTGGCGTCAGGAACGAGGTCTGCAGGTTGATCGAGATGATCAGCGCGAACCACAGGGGATCGATGTCCAGCGCATAGGCCGTGGGCAGCAACAGCGGGATGACGATGAAGGCGATCTCGAAGAAGTCGAGGAAACAGCCCAGGACGAAGATCAGGATCATCGTGATGACGATGAACCCCGTCCGCCCCCCGGGCAGCGAGGTCAGCTCCCTGTGCAGCCATTCGTCGCCGCCCAGCCCGTAGAAAGTCAGGCTGAACATCTTGGCGCCAATCAGGATGAAGAAGACGAAGACCGTCAGCCTTGCCGTGCGTTCCACGGTCTGGGTCAGGTCCGCCTTCGACATCCGCCCCCGGACCAGCGCCAGAAGCAGCGCGCCGGTGGCTCCCAATGCGCCGCTTTCGGTGGGCGTCGCCACGCCCAGAAAGATCGTGCCCAGCACCAGGAAGATCAGGCCCAGCGTCGGCACGATGGCCAGGACCGCCTGCCGGGCGAAGTTGCTGGTGGCAGGGCGCGGCCTGATACCGTCGAGCCAGGCCAGAAGGAGGGACGTCACGCCACCGGCAGCAATGGCGGCAATGGTGCGCGGGCCGGAGTCCATGTTGGTGAAGACCAGGTGGCCGGCCAGCCCGACCGCTATGCCCGGCAGGGCCAGCAGGACGAAAGACAGGTAGTCATGCCGCGCCGGCGCCGCCTCGGCCGAGGCGGGCACCATCTTGGGGAACAGAACCGACAGGACCAGGATCGCCAGCAGGTAGGCCCCGATCAGCAGGGCCGAAGGCACCAGCGCGCCGCGATAGATCTCGCCCACCGGGACCATGACCTGATCCGCCATGACGATCAGCACCAGCGACGGCGGCACGATCTGGGACAGGGTCCCGGATGCGGTGATCACCCCTGCCGCCAGGTGCGGGTGATACCCGCTGCGCAGCATGATCGGCAGCGCGATCAGCCCCATCGTCATGACCGAGGCCGAAACGACCCCGGTCGTGGCCGCCAGGAGCGCGCCGACCAGGATCACGGCGTAACACAGCCCGCCGCGCAGGCTGCCGAACAGGCGGGCGACGGTGGCCAGCAGTTCCTCGGCGATGCCGGTCTTTTCGAAGATCGCCCCCATGAGGGTGAAGAAGGGCACGGCCAGCAGCACGTCGTTGCTGACGATGCCGAAGATCCGGTCGGGCTGGGCCTGCAGAAGCGGCCAGGCCAGCGAGATATCGCCCGGCGCCAACCCCGAGAGCGCCGTGCCCAGGGCAAAGAAGGCCAGCCCGCCCGCCGCCAGCGTGAAGGCGACCGGGAAGCCGAGCAGAAGCAGCAGCATGATGGAGAAGAACATCAGCGGCGCAAGGTTCTGGGCGATTAGATGCAGCACGTTTTGGATCCGCTATCCGTCCGTTTTCATCATCGGTTCATTCCCGTTCATTCCGGGTCGGCTCATTCCGGGGGCAGGTCGTTCTGGTCCGTCGGGGCCGGGGCCGCGCCGCCGTTCAGCAGGCGCACCAGCGTGGCGAGCGACTGCAGACACAGCAGAAGGAACCCCGCCGCGATCACCCCCCGCATCGGCCAGACAAGCAGGCCGCCGGTGTTGATCGAAGTTTCGTTCTGCGCGAAGGATCGCGCGAAATACGGCCAACAGAGCCAAAGCATCAGCCCCGCGAAGGGCAACAGCATCAGCAGGTGGCCCAGGATCTCGATCCGCCGCCTGAGCTGCGCAGAGAAGCGCGACGACAGCAGCTCGATCCGGATATGGGCGTTGTCCTGCAGCACCCAGGCGGCGCCCAGCATCACCGAGATGCCGACCAGATACCATTGTGCCTCCAGCATCGCGTTCGAGCTGACGGCGAAAACTTTCCGCATCAGGGCATTGCCCGCGCTCAGCAGGGCCGCGGCAAGGACCAGCCAGGCCGAGACCCGGCCGATCCCCCGGGTGACCCGGTCGACAATGTCGGCAAACCGCACCTTCCGGTCAGCCCCGGATCAGCACGTTTTCGGCCGCGACGTCATTGACCGACATCCAGCGCAGCTGATCGTCCAGATAGGCCTTCCAATGGGCATAGATGGTCTTGAAATCCGGATCGGCCGCCGATTGTTCGGCAAGCAGCTTGTCCGTACTGACGCGCATCGCGGCCAGGATGTCGGGCGACCAAGCGCGCAGCTCCGTGCCGCTGGCGATCAGCCTGCGCAGGGCGGCGACATTCTGACTGTCATAGCGCGCCAGCATGTCCAAATAGCTCCAGGAACAGGCCGCCTTCAGCGCCGCGGCATAGGCCGGCGGCAGCGCGGACAGCGCATCCCGGTTCACCATCATCCCCAGCGAGGCGCCCAGTTCCAGCACGCCGGGGGCATAGTAGTACTTGGCAACCTTGTTCAGGCCCAGCGTCTCGTCGTCGACGGGCGACGTGAATTCGACCGCATCCAGCGTGCCGCGTTCCATCGCCGGGTAAAGGTCGCCGATGGCGATCTGCTGCGGCACGGCCCCCATGTCGGCGAAGACATAGCCCACATATCCCGCCGCGCGAATGCGCAGGCCTTTCAGATCGGCCATGCTGTCGATCGGCTTGCGGAACCAGCCGCCCATCTGCGCGCCGGTATTGCCGGCCGGGAAAGACACGACGTTGAACGCGCCATAGACCCCGTCCAGAAGCTCTTGTCCGCCGCCGTGGTAGAACCACGAATAGTGCTGGCGCGCCGTCATGCCGAAGGGCACGCCGGCATCGAAGGCCAGCGCCGGTTTCTTTCCGACATAGAAGAAGCCCGGGGAAAAGCCTGCCTCGGTCGTGCCGGTCTGGACCGCCTCCAGAACACCCAGCGGCGGCACCAGTTCGCCTGCCGCATAGGGCCGGATCTCGAACCCGCCATCGGTCAGTTCCGCCACCTTTTCGGCCAGTCGGACCGCGCCGCCCTGGATGGTGGCCAGGCTGCTGGGAAAACTG
Source organism: Chachezhania sediminis (assembly GCF_009765275.1). Taxonomy (GTDB): domain Bacteria; phylum Pseudomonadota; class Alphaproteobacteria; order Rhodobacterales; family Rhodobacteraceae; genus Chachezhania; species Chachezhania sediminis. The sequence continues at coordinate 51,400 of NZ_VOPH01000008.1, read as the reverse complement.
GTGGGCATGCGCCACCGCACGGTGGTCTGGGCCGTGGCGACGGCCGGTGCCGCAAGGGCAGCCGGCATCGTCGCGGCCGCGCCGAGGAAAGTCCTGCGTTTCATCTGGTGTCTCCGTGCTGGGGTGCCCCGGTCGTGTCGCCGGGCCTTGTGTCTTCGGTGGCGTGACCATGACAACATGTTGTCCTCAGGGCAATTACTTTCTGTACCTGAGGGCGGGATTGTTCTGGCCAGAACACAAGCGCCTAATTTATAAACTCAAAGTTCAGATCGGCCGGGAAGCACAACTGGGCAACCGATCTGCCCAGTGAAAACACGGTGAAAGACGATGGAACCCAACGAACATCTGGTCCAGATCGGATTGCGGGCCCGCGAGATGCGCAAGCGGCGCAAGATGACGCTGGACGACCTGTCATCCGCCGCGGGGCTGAGCAAGGGCCACCTGTCGCGCTTCGAACGGGGAGAGAAGTCGCTGAGCATGGCCGCCATGCTGCGTCTAACCGAGGCGCTGGAGATGTCGGTCGCGGCCCTGCTGGGAGAGGTCCAGTCCACCGACAATATCCATATCGTACGGCAGTCGGAACGGATGCAGCTTGTGTCGGACGCTGAGGATGGCGGCCTGATCGTGCAGTCCCTGAACGGCACCATGCCCGGGCGGCCGGAATACGCGGCCTTCATCGTGACCTGCCCGGAAGGCATGGTCCACAGCTCCGAAGCCTATCATTCGGGCTGCGAGGCGCTCTATGTCCTGAAGGGTACGTTGACGGTGCAGCTTGAAGACCGCGAGGTCCGGCTGGAAACCGGCGATTTCATCGAATTCCCGGGCCATATGCGGCACGTGCTGAGCGGCGGTCCCGGCGGAACAGAGCTGCTGTTGCTTGTCCTGAACAGCTAGCCCGGGGCGCCCCCCCCGGCCGGGCGCTGGCGCCCTGAGCGAACGGTACGGCCCGAATTCGTGAAGTGACCGGTTCCAAACGGGGCCCGCATTGTCGGATCCACCGGCCGTCTCGCTCAGGCGCGCGCGGGATTCACGCCATGGCCCAGGCGTCGCCGCAAACGGTGTTTGGCAGGCCGGCCAGTGTTGCCTGCATTTCCGTCGGCAGCCCCGCGTCCGATCCAGGTCCCCGGCGGCGGCAATCCCGGCCGTTCCGGTCGAAGATCTGAAACGCCACGCACACCTGCAGAGCTTTCCCCGAAAGGACGCGGCCCTGCACGATCCCCCTGCCCCGCCAGTCTTTCATCGGCGGACCGGGCGGCCCCGGTCAGCCGGTGGCAGACCAGTAAGGCGCGCGCAGGTCGCGTTTCAGGATCTTGCCGATCTCGCTCCGCGGCAGGTCGTCCTTCAGCTCGATGGCCGACAGGCGCTGCGTCTTGCCAAGACGCTCGTTGGCCCAGCTGCGGATTGCCTGGGCGTCCGCATCCGCCCCGTCGCGTAGCACGACGAGGCCCAGCGGGGTTTCGCCCCATTCGTCGCTGGGGATCGCGATCACCGCGGCGTCGGTCACATCGGGATGATCGCGCAGCACCGCCTCCAGATCGGAAGCATAGATGTTGAACCCGCCCGAGATGATCATGTCCTTGCGCCGGTCGAGCAGGTGAAGGAACCCGTCTTCGTCGAACCGGCCCATGTCGCCGGTGCGGATGAAATCCAGCCCTTCCGGACTGATCCACCGCAGGTCGGCCGTGACCTGCGGAAGGTTGTGATAGGCCTGCATCATCGACGGCGCGCGGCCGACGACCTCGCCATAGCTGCCTGCCGGCAGTTCTTTGTCCTGCTCGTCGATGATCCGCATATCGACCCCGTCGCCCGGACGGCCGACCGTATCCCACTTGTCCGGGAAGGCCTCGCAGTTCAGGGCTGTGGATATGCCGCCTTCGGTCATGCCATAGACCTCGACCAGATTGCCGGGCCAGCGGTTCATCACCTGGGCGATCAGCGGCCCCGGCAGCGGGGCAGAGGTCGAGAACTTGCCGCGATAGCTGGACAGGTCGTAATCGTCGAAGGTGGGTTCCGCCATAAGACGCATGAACTGGACCGGCACCAGCACTGCGAAGTCGGGTTTCAGCCTCCGGCTCAGCTCCAGGAAACCCACCGTGCTGAACTTGGCCATTACGATCAGGGTCCCGCCCAGGGCCAGCGTCGGCAGCATCCCGAAGAGCGTCGTATTGGAATAGATCGGGGTCGAAATCACCAGCCGGTCGTCGCCGGTCAGACCGAAGCGCGTGATGCGGCTTAACTGCCGGGACCGGAAGCGGTGGTCGTGGACGATGCCCTTGGGCTGGCCCGTCGTACCCGACGAATAGATGATGTTGAACAGATCGTCGGGCTTGATTTCAGCGGGCGCGGCCGGTTCGACCGCCGCAGCCCAGTCCATCAGCCCGGCCAGGTCCTCCACCTTGCGCGCTCGCAGCGTCGCGGCCACACCGGCCTGCGTCGGCGACGCGAACAGCAGTTTCGGCGCGCTGTCCGCGACCATGCGCGCCAGCGCCTCGGGCGTAGCCGAGAAGGGCAACGGCACGATGCACGCCCCGGCCGACACGACGGCACAGTAGAGCAAGACATGTTCGACCGAGTTTTCCGACAGAGAGGCGACGAAGTCGCCCCGCCCGATGCCCAGTGCCTTCAGCTGGCCGCTGACCCGGGCAACCATATCGCCGAATTCGGCCCAGGACACCGTGCGGTCGTCGAGGACGACCGCCGGGACCTGCCCGTTCCGGCGCGCATTCGCCTGAAGTGCGGCGCCGAAATCCAGGAATGTCTCGTGCGCGACGTCAGGGGGCGTGAAGTACTGCATGACCGCTCCGTCAGTTCATGGTTGCCGGCAGGTAGAGCGACAGGGCCGGGATCGCGATCAAGAACCCCAGCACCACGAGATCGATGCCCAGGAACCGCCAAAGGCCTGAAAAGATCTTGCCGATGTCGACCTTGTCTTCCAGCACGCTGGCCAGGACAAAGACGTTCAGACCGACCGGCGGCGTGATCAGGCCGATTTCCAGCAGCTTGACGACCACCACTCCGAACCAGATCAGGTTCATGTCATAGCTTTCGACCATCGGGATCATCAGAGGCAGCGTCAGGACCATGATGCCGACCGGATCCAGGAACATGCCCAGGACCAGGTAGATCAGGCAGACCATGGCGATGAAAAGCCACGGGCCGATGGCGGCGTTGTCCAGCAGGCCGACAAGCGAATTCGACAGGCCCGTCAGCGCGATCAGGGCGACGAAGATCTTGGCGCAGGCGGCGATGAAGAAGATCGCGCCGGTGGTCGCCATGGTCTCGCGCAGCAGCGGGATGATGTCCCGGACCCTGATCAGGCCGCGGAAGATCCCAAGGATCGTCGCGAACATGAGCGAGATCGCCGCCGCCTCGGTCGCGGTGAAAAAGCCACCGTAGATGCCGCCGATCACGGTCATGAACAGCAGGACGGCGGGCCAGCACCGAAGGCCGACCATCATCTTCTGGCGGAATGGCACGATCTCTGCCGGGCGCGGCGCGATGGCGGGATCGCGTTTCACCCACAGCACCACGACCAGCGCATAGCCCAGCATCGAGATGACACCGGGCAGGAAGCCCGCAAGGAAGAGCTGGCTGATCGAGCTTTCGGTGAAGATGCCGTAGATAATGAACAGGACCGACGGCGGGATCAGCGATCCCAGCGTACCGCCCGCCGCGACCGAGGCGGTGGCCAGGCGCGGGTCGTAGTTCAGCCGAAGCATTTCCGGCGTACAGATCCGCCCCATGGTCGAGGCACAGGCAATCGAAGAGCCGGAAATGGCCGAGAACCCGCCGCAGCCTGCGATGGACGCGATGGCCACACCGCCGGGCAGGCGCGCCAGCCAGACGCGCGCGGCCTCGTAGATCTCTGTCGTGATGCCGGCCTTGTAGGCGATGTGACCCAGCGCAATGAACAGCGGGATCATCGACAGGTCATAGCTGTGGACAAGGTCGAAGCTGGACGAAAACGCCAGCGACAGGGTCGTCCAGAACGCCCGCTCAGGCATGAAGGTGCCGGTGCGGAAGGCGAAGACGACAAAAATCGCGGTGACGGCGACCCCGCCGATTGCGAAGGAAATCGGGACGCGGATGGCCAACAGGAAGATGACGGCCGCGCAGGACACGTAGCCAACGGTTGCAAGATCCATGACGGGACTTTCCGCTCAGAGCGTTTCGGGCGCCGGCCGGCCGCTGATCGCGGCGCGCAGGTCGACCCACAGGACATGCAGAAGGCGAAGGACGCAGAACCCGATGGCCAGCACGAACAGGGCGCGGCCGGGCCATTTGGGCCACATGAACGTGCCGCCGTAATGGGCGTTCGAATGCACCGTTTTCCAGAATTCCATCCAGCCGGCCATCAGCAGCACGGTCGCGATCAGAAGTCCGATCAGCACCGCAAGGACGGCAATCCAGCGCTTGAGCGGAGCGGGAAAGTAATTGGCGATCACTTCGATGGCGATGTGCCCCCGCGCGGCCGTGGCAGAGGCCAGCGGGAACAGGATCGCCGGGATCATTAGCTCCTGCACCATGATGATGATGTCCGGAACGCCTGTCTTGATCACCTCACGGGCGAAGATGTTGGCAGTGATCAGGATACACAGCAGCACTATGGAAACAGCCGCCATCGTATCGAGGACATGCTCGATGCGTTTCATGGGAAATCCCGTGTTGTCGGTTGGCCTGGTCGGAAGCTTCGGCGCACTATGCGCCGAAGCGGCTGGTTCCGGTCAGTTGTGGTCCCAAGGAAGACCTTGGGACTCCATGACGGCGGTCCACTTGTCGATCAGCTGGTAAAGCTCGGCCATCGTGGCATCGCCATCGCTGCCGACCGCGCTCATGTCCGCCTTCCACTTGTCGATCGACGGCTGCGCCAGTTCATGGATGCGCGCATATTCCGCATCCGTCAGTTCGATCATGTCGTTGTCGGCGGCCAGCGTTTCCATCGCCTTGATGTCGGAGGCCATCAGACGTTCGCCGTAGAAGTCCATGGCATCCCGGCCGACCTGCTTGATCGTCTCCTGATCCTCGGGGGACAGGCTGTCGTAGGTGTCCTTGTTCATCACCGTGGCAAGGCTGGCGAGGCTGGACAGATGCAGGTCCGTAACCGTGTCCGTCAGCTCGTTCAGCTTCGAGGCGACGGCATAATACGCATAGGTGACCGAACATTCGACCAGGCCCGTTTCCATGCCCTGATACACGTCGTAGATCGGCATCGAGACGAGGTTGCCGCCCAGTTCGCCGAAGATGTCGGTCGAGGACCCGGTATGCGCGAACTTGGTGCCCGGCACGTCGTCCAGCGACCGGATGCCTTCGCCAGAACAGGCCATGATGCCGGGCGTCAGCGCATAGGTCGAAATGTACTCGATGTTCATGTCGGCCAGGCGCTGCTGGATCTGCTCGTTGGTCGTGAACAGCTCGTACATGGCCTGCATCATCACCCAGGGGTGCGCCGGCTTCAACTGAAGGCCCGCCATCTGCAGTTCCGGGAATTCAGAGGCGGAATAGGCGCCGATGATGACCCCCAGATCCGCCACGCCCATGCCCAGCGATTGCAGCGCGGCGCTGGTCTTGAACAGGGCGCCGCCCCAGTTCTGTTCCACCTGCACGTCGCCGCCGGTCCGTTCGCCGATCTGTTCGGCGATGTAGTTCACCGCCTCTGCGCGCACGCCGCGGTTCGGTCCCGGCTCGTTCGCAATCAGCGTCATCTGGGCGAAGGCCGGAAACGCCAGTGCCGAAACGGTAGCTGCAAGCACAGCTGTCCCGATGGTTTTCTTCATTTTCGATTTCCTCCCGTCAGGATCACGATCTGCAATGATCGTGACTCCTCTCCACGGCTTTAGGTAGCATGATAATAATTATCTAGCAATATATTTGCTGGATCACTTTCTGCGGAACCAGCGCGCTCGCAATTTCAGAAGCCCGCAAGCTGCCTGTCCAGCCGCACGCGCGCCGCGTCGAATTCCCGCTTCAGCCGGTCGACCAGATCGGCCGTCGGCACGACCGAGTCCACCGCGCCGATCCCCTGGCCGGATCCCCAGATCTCTTTCCAGCTCTTGGGTTTCTCGCGGTCCTCGGCGAAGTTCATCTTCGACGGGTCGGACTGTTCCAGCGAGTCGGGATCCATGCCCGCCGCCCGGATGGACGGTTTCAGGTAATTGCCCCAGACCCCGGTAAAGAGGTTCGAATAGACGATGTCGTCCGCGCCGCTGTCCGCGATCATGCGTTTGTAGCCTTCGATCGCATTCGCTTCCTCGGTCGCGATGAAGGCCGATCCGGCATAGCCGCCATCCGCCCCCATGGCGAGCGCCGCCAGAATCGAGTCGCCCCGCGCAATCGCACCGGACAGGTACAGGGGACCGTCGAACCAGCTGCGGATTTCCTGAATCAGCGCCAGGGGCGACAGCGCCCCGGCGTGGCCCCCTGCCCCAGCCGCCACGGCGATCAGGCCGTCGGCACCCTTTTCGATGGCCTTGTGCGCAAAGCGGTTGTTGATCACGTCGTGAAGCGCGATCCCGCCGCAGGAATGGGCCGCCTGGTTCACCTCGGTCCGCGCGCCCAGCGAGGTGATCCAGATTGGAACCTCGTGCTTCACGCACAGCCCGATATCGCGATCCAGCCGCGTGTTCGACTTGTGGACGATATGGTTCACGGCAAAGGGCGCGGCCGGATTGTCGGGATTGGCCTGGTTGTGACGGTCCAGTTCCTCGCGGATGCGGGTCAGCCATTCGTCCAGGCTCTGCCCATCCTTCTCGCGCGCGTTCAGCGCGGGGAAAGACCCGACGACGCCCGCCTTGCATTGCGCGATGACAAGATCGGGGGTCGAGATGATGAAAAGCGGGCTGGCGATCAGCGGCAGCTTCAGGCCTTGCAGGATTGCGGGTGTTGTCATGGTCTCTCCTCCGCGCGGGTCCGTCAGGACACCACGCCCTCGCTGAACAGGTCGTCGATGTCCCCGGCGCCAAGCCCAAGGTCTTCCAGCACGCTCCGGCTGTCGCGGCCGGGGGCTGGCGGCGTCGACGGCAACGGCGTGGCGGCGCGGGCAAAACGCGGGGCGGGCATCGGCTGCACCGGCCCGTCCGAGAAGATGCCCCGCGCCTTGTTGTGCGGATGATCCGGCGCTTCGGCCATGCTCAGCACCGGGGCAAAGCAGGCGTCGGTGTCCTGCAGCAGGCCGACCCAGTGGTCGCGCGGCCGGGACAGGAAGATGTCGGTCAGACGAACGCGCATCGCCGGCCAGGCGCTGCGGTCCGCGCGATCCCCCATCTCCTCGGCCGTCAGGCCCAGCTTGTCCAGAAGAACGGCCCAGAACTGCGGCTCCAGCGATCCGATGGTAACCCATCCGCCGTCGGCGCATTCATAGACGCCGTACCACGGCACCCCGCCGTCCAGCGCGTTCGAGGCCCGTTCGTCCCGCCACACGCCCATGGAGCGGCGGCTGTAGATCATCGCCATCAGCGCGGCGGTGCCGTCGACGATGGCCGCGTCGACCACGTCGCCCTGCCCGGTCCGCGCCACCTTCAGCAGCCCGGTCACCATGCCGAAGGCCAGGAACATGCCGCCGCCGCCGAAATCCCCCAGAAGGTTCAGCGGAAAAGTGGGCGCCCGATCCGCCTCGCCGCTGGCGTGAAGGGCGCCGGACAGTGCGATGTAGTTCAGGTCGTGGCCCGCGGTTTTAGCGACGGGGCCGTCCTGTCCCCAGCCCGTCATCCGGCCATAGACCAGCCTTGGGTTGCGGGTCAGACAGACATCGGGCCCCAGCCCCAGGCGCTCCATCACACCGGGGCGAAAGCCTTCGATCAGCCCGTCGGCGCTGTCGATCAGGCGCATCGCCAGGTCCAGCGCGCCGGGCTTCTTCATGTCCAGCGCGATGGACTTGCGCCCGCGCGCCAGGAATTCAAGCTCGTGCCGTCCCTGCCCCGTTGGCGAAGCAGCACCCGGGCGTTCGATCCGGACGATCTCGGCCCCCATGTCGGCCAGCATCATGCCGGCGAAGGGGCCCGGGCCGATCCCGGCGAATTCAATGATGCGCAGCCCCGCAAGCGGGGGCGCCGATGCGTCTGCTGGCATCGCGCGTGTCCTTTCCGGATGGGGCGCGGCGGCGTCCTAAGGCGCCGAAACCGCTTACCTGTTGTTGAGGGCGGCCTTGAGGTTCGTCCGCATCAGCGCAAGCACCCGCAGGGTCGTCGCCAGATCCTTTTCCGGGATGCCGGCATTGGCGATCTCGTCGACCTCGAAAATGGTCTTGGTCAGGATCTTGACCAGCTGCTTGGCCTGGGGCGTGGCATAGACCCGGTTCGACCGACGGTCATTCGGGTCGGACCGCCGTTCGACATAGCCGCGCGCTTCCAAGCGGTCGATCAGCTTGGACGTGGTGACGGTCGCAACCTCCAGCCGGTCCGCGAGTTCGGACTGGCGCAAGCCGTTCTCGCGCACCAGGTGTACCAGGACCCAGCCCTGCGACATGGTCATGTCGTGGGGCTTCAGCATGGCGTCGAACAGGATGGCCCGGAAGCGCGCGATGTCCTGGAATACAGGATTGTTGTCTTCGCTCAGCGAAGTCTGCTTCTTCGAGGCGGCAGCATCTTGTGGCACGTTATCCATACCTTTTTTCGACCGGCTCGCCGGGGCGGAGGACAAGCCTACGAAATATGCCCCGGCTCGCCAAGACCGTTAGACCGGATCCCAGGTGAAGATGTCGCCGGACCTTTCCAGTTCATAGAAATCCCGCTTCATGGCCGGGATTGCGTGTTCCAGGACGGTTTCGGGCGTCCAGCCCTCGCCCCGGTGAACCGACCGGATCGGACGCGGCTGGCTGAACAGAAAGATCTCGTTGTTGCGCACACCGAAGATCTGGCCCGTCACGTCGCAGGAAGGATCTGCCAGCGCGACGCACAGCGGCGCGATCTTGGCCGGGGTCATTTCCTTGATGCGCTCGACCCGGGCTTTTTCGGCCTCGGTCTTGGCCGGAATGGTGCCGATCAGGCGCGACCAGGCAAAAGGCGCGATACAGTTCGACCGCACGTTGAAACGCGCCATGTCCAGCGCCAGCGACTTCGACAGGCCGACGATCCCCATCTTGGCGGCGGAATAGTTCGCCTGCCCGAAGTTCCCGATCAGCCCCGAGGTCGAGGTGAAGTTGATGAAGCTGCCCGATGCCTGCATCTTGAACTGGGGCGCCACGGCGCTGGCCATGTTGAAGCTGCCCTTCAGGTGCACGGCGATCACGGAATCCCAGTCCGCTTCGGTCATCTTGTGGAAGATGACGTCACGCAGGATGCCCGCATTGTTCACGATCACATCGATGGTGCCGAACGTGTCCATCGACTGTTCGACCATGGACTTTGCATCTTCGGGCTTGGCCACGTTGCCGAAATTGGCAATCGCCTCGCCGCCCGCGGCCTCGATTTCGTTCACGACCTCCTGCGCCGGGGTCGCATCCGCGCCCCCGCCATCGGCCGCGCCACCCAGGTCGTTCACGATGACCTTTGCGCCCCGCGACGCCATCATCAGCGCGATGTCCCGGCCAATCCCCCGGCCCGCGCCCGTCACGATGACTGCCTTGCCTTCCAGCATGGTGTTCTCCTCCTGCAACTGCCCTCGTTGTAATTAGCTTGATAAAAGTTTGCAAGCTAATTATCAGTTGGTGCAACAGACGGCGCGCCAGCCGTCAGTTTCGAGGGAGGAATCGCCGCAATGTTCAAGCGCACCGTATTCAACGAAGACCACGAGATGTTCCGCGACCAGGTCCGCCGCTTCGTGGCCGAGGAAATCACGCCATATCACGCACAGTGGGAAAAGGACGGCCGGGTCAGCCGCGAGGCCTGGAAGAAGGCGGGTCAGAACGGCCTGCTGTGCGCCGCGATGCCCGAGGAATATGGCGGGGTCGGCGCGGATTTCCTGTTTTCCATGGTGGTCATGGAAGAACTCGCCGCGGCCGGTGCCATGGGCCCTGGCTTTTCGCTGCATTCCGATATCGTGGCGCCCTACCTCCTGCATTACGGCACCGAAGAGCTGAAGAAGGAATGGCTGCCGAAGATGGCCGCGGGCGAGGCAATCGGCGCCGTCGCCATGACCGAACCGGCGGCCGGGTCGGACGTACAGGGAATCAAGACCACCGCGATCCGTGACGGCGACGACTTCGTCATCAACGGGCAGAAAGTCTTCATCACCAATGGCGGCAACTGCGACATCCTGGTGCTGGCGTGCAAGACCGACCCGACCCAGGGCGCGCGCGGCACCTCGCTGATCCTGGTCCCTGCCGACACGCCCGGTTTCACCAAGGGCGAAAAGCTGCTGGAGAAGGTGGGCTGGAAGGCGCAGGACACGGCCGAGCTGTTCTTCGATAATGTCCGCGTGCCCGTCACGAACCTGATCGGCACCGAAGGGCGCGGTTTCGTCCAGCTCATGGAACAGCTTCCGCAGGAACGCCTGCTGCAATGCGTCCGCGCGACCGCCGCCCTGGAAGCCGCGCTGCAATGGACGGTCGACCATGTGACCGAACGCAAGGCCTTCGGCCAGACCATCGCCGATTTCCAGAACACCCGCTTCAAGCTGGCAGAGATCAAGGCACAGTCCGTGATGCTGCGCGTCTTCACCGACAAGTGCCTGGAAATGCACGTGGCCGGCGAACTGGACGCGGTCGATGCCGCCATGGGCAAGATGCTGACCTCGGAAACGCTGTGCCGGTGCCTGGACGACCTGCTGCAACTGTTCGGCGGCTATGGCTACATGTGGGAATACCCCATCGCCCGCGCCTGGGCCGATGCCCGCGTCGGCCGGATCGCCGGCGGCACCGGCGAGGTCATGCGCGAGATCATCGGCCGGTCGCTTCTGGGGAGGCGGAAATGAACCGGTTTCCCGATCTGATCCGGAAATATGCCTTCAGACATCCCGACAAGAAGGCCACCCATTTCGAGGGCCGCGACTTTACCTATGCCCAGTTCCGCGACCGGATCCAGGCCATGGCCCGGGTTCTTTCCGATCTGGGCGTCCGCCCCGGCGACCGGGTGGCCTATCTGGGCCAGAATTCCCACTGGCTGGTCGAGATGTACTATGTACCTTGCGTGATCGGTGGGATCCTGGTGCCGCTGAACTATCGCCTGTCGGAAGACGAGATGGTCGACGTGATCGCCGACTGCACACCCCAGGTGCTGGTGGTCGACCGTCACTTCGTGCCGCGGGCCGCGGCGCTGATGGATCGCTGCCCGACGCTGAAGCATCTGATCTTCGCCGACTGGGACGACGGTGCCCCGGAACTGCCCGCGGGCACGCCCAGCTATGATGCACTGGTCGCCGGGGCGGGCAAGGTGGCGGACGACGCATTCGACGCCGTGGCCAGCCACAGCAACGACACGATGATCATCTTCTACACCTCGGGAACCACCGGCGTGCCCAAGGGCGTCATGCTCAGCCATGCGAACCTGTTGATCAACGCGACCGGATCCGGGCATCTGTATGGCTATGTCGACACCGACGTGCTGCTTCTGTCGGGGCCTCTGTTCCATCTGGGGACCGGCAGCCGGGTCTATACCGCGATTGCCTATGGCACGACGATGGTGATCCAGCCCCGGTTCGAGGTCGAGGACACGATGCGCATCATCCAGGACCAGCGCATCACAACGATGACGCTGGTGCCGACGATGCTGCGCATGATCATGGACCACCCGAAATTCGGCGATTTCGACTTCTCGTCGATCCGCTGCCTGACCTATGGCGCGGCGCCGATGCCGGTGTCGCTGATGGAACGCGCGATCGCGGCGGTGCCGGGCGTCGTCTTCTGCCAGGGCTACGGCATGACCGAAACCTCGCCGGTGCTGACCGTGCTGACGCCTGCGGACCACGTTCCGGGCAACCCGATGATCGGCAAGCTCGGCTCGGTCGGGAAACCGGTGATCTATGCCGATGTGCGGATCGTCGATGACAACGACAATCCCGTGCCCACCGGCCAGCCCGGACAGGTCGTCGTGCGGGGGCCGCAGGTGATGAACGGCTACTGGAACCGCCCCGAGGAAACCGCCGAAGCCATGCGCGGCGGCTTCTACCACACCGGCGACGCAGGTTTCCTGGACGAGGACGGCTATCTGACCCTGGTCGGCCGCACGAAGGAGATGATCATCTCGGGCGGCGAAAACGTCTATCCGATCGAGACGGAGAATGCGCTCTCCAAGCATCCCGCCGTGGCCCAGGCCGCCGTGATCGGCGTACCGCACGAGAAGTGGGGAGAAATGGTCTTTGCGGTCGTCGCCCTTCACGATGGCAAGTCGGTGAGCGAAGCCGATCTGATCGCGTTCTGTCGCGAAAGGATCGCCGACTACAAGGCCCCGCGCGGGGTCATGGTCTGGGACGGGGCCCTGCCCCTGTCCGCGACCAACAAGATCGACAAGAACGCCATCAAAAAGCAACTGGCACGGGAGAACGCATGATGTCCGACGCAATCCTGATCACCCGCGACGACGGGGTCGTCACCCTGACGATGAACGAACCGGGCTCGCGCAATGCGCTGTCGGACGCGATGCGCGAAGGTCTGTCGGCAGCCGTGCAGGGCATTGCCCGCGACGACACGGTGGGCGCCGTGATCCTGACCGGAACGGGCGGCGTCTTCTGCGCCGGGGGCGACCTGAAGAAGATGCTGGCCAACCACAAGGCAGGACTGGTGGCGGGGGCCGAGGACATCCTGCCCCGGATGAAGCACCTGCACGGCTGGATCCGTCTTCTGCGGGACCTGCCTGTTCCGGTGATCACCGCCGTGGACGGCCCGGCCTATGGCGCGGGGCTGGGTCTGGCGCTTACGGGCGATATCATCCTGGCCTCGGACCGGGCCTCCTTCAACGCGTCCTTCTGCAGGGTCGGCGCGGTCCCGGACGGAAATCTGTTCTATTCCCTGCCCCGGATGATCGGGCTCCAGCGCGCGCGCGAGATGTTCTATACGGGCCGCACGCTGGAAGCGGCCGAGGCGCTGCGCGTGGGCATCTGCATGGAAGTGACCACTCCCGAGGCGCTGTTGCCCCGGGCACAGGACATGGCGCGGATGATGTGCAACAGTTCCCGCACGGCCTTTGCCATGACCAAGGCGATCTCGGCCCGGGCGATGGAGCTGGACAGCGACGCGCTGTTGCAGCTGGAGGCGCAGGCCCAGTCGATCTGCCTGACAAGCGGCTATCACAAGGACGCCATCGACCGCTTCACACGGAAGGAAGCGCCGAAGTTCGACTTTCACTGACCGGCGGCCGGCGAACGGACCAAACGACAACGCCAGGGGAGCGATCCCCTGGCATTTTTCATTCGCGACCCGGCTTCATTCGCGGGACGGCGCCGGTATCGGCCGACCGTCAGGTCAGGATGCCGGCAGCCTCCAGCCTTGCGATCTCGGCCGCGTCCAGGCCCAGCCTTTCGGTCAGTACCTTTTCGGTATCCCGACCATAGGCCGGGGCCGCGCGGCGCGTGTCAGCCGGGGTCAGGCTCAGCCGGAAACGGCAGGCCTCGTGATGCGCCGATGTGCCGTCGACGCGGGGGCGTGTCTGGAAATGGTTCCAGACCGCCAGCTGAGGGTCGGCCGCCAGGTCGTCGGGCGAGGCGGCGACATGGGCGGCCACACCTCTTGCCTGCAGCCGCGCCTCGACCGCACCCGCCTTTTGCCCGCGGCACCAGTCGGCCAGCTGCGCGTCGATCCCGTCCTCGTGCGCGGGGCGGCCTTCGCGGGTCGCCAGCGCCGGGTCGGCCAGTGCGGACAGGCCGGTTTCGGCGACCAGGCCCTGCCACATCGCGTCCGAGGTGACAGAGATCGCGACCCAGGCGGTTTCGTCGCCGGGGGCCGCGCAGGCGTAAACCTGGTTCGGGACGGCCAGCGGATCGCGGTTGCCGCGGGCCACCGGCACCCGGCCGGTGACCTGGTATTCGGCGAAGGCTTCCGCGATGAACTGCATCCCGGCCTCGGCCTGGCTGACATCCAGCTGGCGCCCCCGCCCGGTATGGCGCCGCATTTCAAGCGCTGCCATCAGCACCGGCAGCGCAAGGCGGGGCGCCACGAAATCGGTGTAAGGCCCGTAAGGCCCCACCGGATCGGCGCCTTCACGTCCAGCCAACACCTGCAGCCCGGACATCGCGGCGCCGATATTGCCGAAGCCCGCCAGCGCCGACCACGGCCCGGACTGTCCCATCAACGAGGTCGACAGCATGATCAGTCCAGGATTGCCGGCCGACAACACATCATAGCCCAGCCCCCACTTGTCCATCTGCCCAGGCGCGAAACTTTCGACCAGCACGTCAGCCTGCCCGGCCAGCCGGCACAGGATCTGCTTCGCCTCTTCTTGCCCGAGATCCAGCGTCAGGCCGTCCTTGCCGGCATTGCAGTTCTCGTAAAGGCCGGACCGGTCCAGATCGCGCACGCCTTCCGGGAACGGGCCTGTCAGACGGGCGACTTCGGGCTTCTTACGGCTTTCGACCCGGATCACCCGGGCTCCGAAATCCGCCATGTTGCGCCCGATCATCGGCCCCGCCACGACCCAGGACAGGTCCAGGACTGTCAGGTGTTCCAATGGGCGCGCCACCGTGGCCGACACGGTCGCGGCGGGAAACGGGCCACATTCGCGGCTGGTCAACCACCGTGTCTCGACCTCTGCCCCGCCGTCGCCGATCCCCGGGGCCGGGGTCAGCGGCGCAAAGCCTTCGTCGAAGCCCAGAGCCAGCTTGCCCGGCAGCTTCAGCATGCCCGCCGTGGCGAAGAAGTCCCGCGCCGCCGCATGCGGGCTGTCGGCCAGATCGGCCGCCGTCATGATCGGTGCCAGCATCAGGCGATGGTCCAGCGCCATCTGCACCGTCTCGCGCTTGGTCATGCCTGCAAGGAAGGCTGCGACCTCGGTCCGGGCCTGTTCCATTTCCTCTTCGGAAATCTCGTCGTTCTCGATCTTGGGCGGCAGGGTGATCCAGTCCCATTCCGCGAATTTGTCGGAACAGGCGCCGCGCGCGTGCATCAGGGCGAAGAGGTTGTTGGTGAACCGCCCCGCTGCCGGACCAAGGGCCAGGTGCATCTCGACCAGGCCGTCCTTGACCGGCCATTTCGACCGCTGCGTGCGCGCCCCGGACCCCGACAGGTCCAGTTCCTTCTTTTTCTTGGATTTCACCTCGGCCCGGAAGACATAGTTCGGATGCCCGATCACCGCGGCCATCGACAGAGACAGCGTGCATTGCGTGGCCGAGGCCTGCGCACTGGTCACGACCTGCTGGCCCCGCCCACCCAGACGCCGCGCCTCCAGCGCGACCATCACGCCGCACAGCGCATCGGCCGCGGCGTGGTGATAGGCCTGCGGCAGGCTGAGCCGCGTGGGAATCCCGGCCTGGCTTTCGGTGGGCTTCAGCGGGCCACCGGCGGCCCAAAGCGTCAGGTCGCTGTCGGCATAGCCCGCCTTCGGACCCGTCAGCCCGTAGGGCGTCACGATGGAGTGGATCACGCCGGGGTTTACAGCCAGCAGAGCATCCGTATCCAGAAAGGTGGCCCGCCCGGGCACGCCGCTTTCCAGCACGACATCGGCCACGGCTGCCAGCGCCATCACCCGATCGCCTTCCGTCTGACGGTCGAGGACCAGCGACCGGCGCCCGGCCCCGTAGGCGGCCCAGAACAGCGACCCGCCCGCATCGTCGAAGGGCGGCATGGCCCGCGCGTCCGACCCTTCCGCGGGTTCGACCTGAAGCACATCCGCGCCCATGATGGCCAGCATCCGGCCGGTCATCACCCCGCGCCAGTCCGTCAGATCCAGAACGCGCAGCCCCTCAAGTGCTCCGGCCATCGTCAGTCCTCCAGGAATTGCGCCATCCGTGTCGGCGTGGGATTGAGCGTGGTGCCACCGTCGACCGGAATGATGGCCCCGGTGATGTAGCTGGCCTTGTCGGATGCCAGGAAGGCGCACAGTTCGGCAACGTCGTTCAGCGTGCCCATCCGTTTCAGCGGGATGGCGTTCACGCGCTCCTCGACCGCGGCGGGGTTCGGGACCAGTCGCTTCTGCCCTTCGGTATCGGCGATCGGCCCCGGCGAGACGGAATTCACCCGGATACCCTTCGGCCCCCATTCCAGCGCCAGCGCCCGGGTCAGCATGTCGATCCCCGACTTGGCGGCACAGACATGGGACTGACCGACCATGGCAACGCTGCCCTGCGGGGCAGAGATGTTCAGGATGCAGGCCCCCGGTTTGCGCAGGTGCGGAAAGGCCGCGTGCATGACGTGATGGGTGCCCAGCACGTCGATCTCCATCACCGCGCGGAACCCGTTGGAGGTGATGTCTTCGGCCTTCGCCAGAAAGTTGCCGGCCGCGCCGGAGACGAGGATGTCGATTTCCCCGAACAGCTCGGCACAACGATCCATCGCGGCGGCGACCTGGTCATAATGGCGGACGTCGGCCGACATGCCGTCGGCCTCTGCGCCCAGATCGATCAGGCCCTGGACTGCCGCCGTCACCTTGGCCGGATCGCGCGAGATCACGAAGATCCGGGCCCCGCACCGCGCAAAATGCTGCGCGATGCCAAGGTTGATGCCGCTGGTCCCGCCGGACACGAAGACGGTCTTGCCCGCGAACCCGGTCACCACTGGTTCTCCGTCGTCAGAACGACCGTGGCCGCGGCCGAGAACATGCCGCCGACGCCATGGACGACCGACAGCTTGGCATCCTGTACCTGCGCCGGCGAAACGCCCCGCATCTGGCGCACGCCTTCCTGCAGGGCGTACATGCCATACATCCCCGAATGCATGTAGCTGAGACCTCCGCCATTGGTGTTCAGCGGCAGCTTGCCCCCCGGACGGGTGTTGCCCTCGGCGATGAAGGCGCCGCCCTCGCCCGGCTTGACGAAGCCCAGGTCTTCCAGCCCGTAGATCGGCAGATGCGCGAAGGCGTCGTAGATCATCAGGTGATCGACATCCGAATGGGTGATGCCCGCGCTGTCGAAGGCCTGCTTGCCGGAAACCCGGAAGGCCTTGGACGAGGTGAAGCTTTCCATCTGGGAAATCATCGGCCCTTCGGCGCTTTCGCCACCCATGCCGCGCAGATAGACGGGTTTGGTCGCGAAATCCTTGGCCCTGTCGGCGCTGGTCAGGATCAGCGCGCCACCACCGTCGGACACCAGGCAGCACATCATCAGCCGGAACGGATAGGCGATCATCTTCGAATTCAGGACGTCGTCCACGGTGATCGGATCGCGCATCGTGGCGCGCGGATGGAAGGCAGCCCATTCCCGCTGGACCACGGCGACCATGGCAAGCTGTTCCTCGGTCAGGCCGTCATCCTTCATCTTACGCATCACCGGCAGCGTGAAGCGCGACGGCGGGAACAACGGGCCGTAGATGGATTCGAATTCCTGCTGCTGCATAGACGGGAAGATCGGGCGGTGATTGCGGTTGTTCGACCGCCCGCTTTCGCCATGGGTGATCAGCACGGTCCTGCACAGACCGGTCTGGATCGCCGCCGCGGCATGGCGCACCAGCGTTATGAAGGAACAGCCCCCGACCGAAGTGCCGTCATACCATGTCGGCGTGATGCCAAGGTACTGGCAGATCTCGGCCACGTCGTGGCCGCCGGTCGCGACGCCGTCGATATCCGCCGGCGTCAGGCCGCATTCGGCCATGGCGTTCAGCGCGGCATCGGCATGAAGGCCGGTCTGGCTGAGTTCGGGCACCTTTCCCATCCGGGTGGTTTCTGCGGCGCCGACGATGGCGATGCTTGCGCGGCTCATGCGGAAGGCCCCCCTGCGGGTTTGAACTGCGGGATCTTCATGTCGCCCCGGGTCTCGAAGGTGACTTCCAGCGGCATGTCGATCACCAGCGCCTCCGGCTCGGCCGGGCAGTCGAGGATGTTGGCCACCATCTTCACGCCCTCGTCCAGCATGACGACAGCCACGGTGAATGGCGGTTCATAGCCCGGCGCAGGCAGGTGGTTGATGATGTAGGAATAAAGCCGCCCCTTGCCGGAGGCTTCGATGACCGTGACGTCCCGGGACCCGCAGGTCGGGCAGAATGGGCGCGGCGGGAAATAGGCCTTGCCGTCACAGGACGTGCAGGCATTCAGAAGCAGCCGGCCCTCGGCCGCGCCGTCCCAGTAGAACTGGGTTTCGGGATAAATGGTCGGCAAGGGTCTGTCCGCCATCGTCGTTCTCCTCGTTTCGGCCCGCAGATCCGGCCTGTTTCCTGTTGGCCCGGGCAAGAGTTCCCCGCCCGGCCGGTCACGCCGCGACTATTGAAGGCGCGTGAATACCTGCCCCAAGGGCATCGGGTCGGCAGTGGCTTGCAGGCCGGCTTGCGGATGGGTCGTCGGCACCATGTCACGAATCCCGGCCCGGGGGCTGTCGATGCCCGCCCCGGACGTCGTGCGGGTCCGGGACGTGCCGCACGGGTGCGGCCGCCCCCGGACTATGCCGGCGAGCCATGCCGCGATGGTTGCGCTTCTCCGTCTCAACGCATTGCCCTCCCTGCGCCGTCCGGTTGCCGCCGGCGTCCTACGCCAGACGCGCCAGACCGTTGTTCAGGACCACCACGTCACGTTCCACCACGCGGGCGCGGAAGCTGATCTCGTCGCCCGACCGCCACATCTCGGTCCGGATCGTCTCGCCCGGATAGACCGGCGAGGTAAAGCGCAGCTGCAGGTGCTTCAGCGCGGACGGATCGCCACCTGCCAGAGCCGCCGTAATCGACCAGGACGCGACGCCCAGCGTCGACAGGCCATGCAGGATCGGCCGGTCGAAACCGGCGCCGCGCGCCACCTCGGGATCGGCGTGGAGCGGGTTTTCATCGCCGGACAGGCGATAGATCAGCGCCTGCCCCGGCTGCGTCTTATGTTCGAAGATGGTGTCGGGGTCCCCTTCGGGCAGGGCATGGACCGACTTGACCGGGCCGGTCGGACCGCTAAAGCCGCCATTGCCACGGGCAAAGCTCGTCCCTTCGACCGTCGCGATCAGGGTGCCGGTCGCCTTGTCGGTCAGCGTCCGTTCGGAATAGAGCAGGGCGCCCTTCCCTTCGCCCTTGTCGACGATCTCGACAATGCGGGTGTTGCCGATCAGCGTACCCTCGGCGGGCAGCGGCGCATGCAGGGTGAAGCTTTGTTCGCCGTGCAGGATCTTTTGCCAGACCAGGCCGGTGTCCGGTTCCATCGCCCAGAAGCCGGGCCCCGCCAGCACATTGACCATGGACGGAAGCGCGCAGAACCCCGGATCGCGTTCATAGGTGGCCCGCAGATGGGCAGGATCCAGCGGATCGGCGCCAAGCCCCAGTCCAAGCGCGTAAAGGATCGTGTCCTTGCGGGTATAGGTCTGTTCCACAGCCGGGAAAGGCCGGGACTTGAGCCGAGCATAGTCTATCATGATGTCCTCCCGAAGTGTCTCCTCATATAGATATCAAGCTTATAATCTGCAAGCTAATTATTTACAGGCTCGGCGGCCGCCTCTGTCCCATATACCCGGGTTCGGCCGGGCCATTCTGTCGAAAACGGAACTGTCAGACCCTCGGCCGGGCGCAAACGGCATCGCTGGCCGGCCCAAGTCCAAATGCGGCTACTGCCATCGCGGGCGGGCGTGGCCGCCCATGCCACGGGTCATGCCGGGCGTCAGCGACTGTTCAGGGATATGCCAGACCTTGAGCAGGACCGCCCGGTCGTCATCGTGCAAGGGCATTACAGCCGGACCGCCCGGCGTTCGGAAGGCCGGAGGCAAATATGCCGTCGGGCTGCGCTGTCAGTGCCGGGCCCGGTTTGCCGGCCCGCTGCGGGAGGACCGGCAAACCCCGTCGCCGGGATCACGCGCCGGCTGACTCCTGCGACCAGCCCGCGCCGGGCACGGCGGCCAGAAGCTGGCGCGTATAGTCCTGCTGCGGCGCCAGGAAGATGTCGTGGACGGTGCCGATTTCCACCAGCCGGCCCTTCTGCATCACCGCGATCCGGTCGCAAAGCTGCGCCGCGACCCGCAGGTCGTGGGTGATGAAGAGGATCGACAGGTCGAACCGTTCGCGCAGATCGCGCAGCAGGTCCAGCACCTGCGCCTGGATCGACACGTCCAGGGCCGATACAGCCTCGTCCGCGATGATCAGTTCCGGGTCCATCGCCAGCGCGCGGGCGATCCCGATCCGCTGCCGCTGGCCGCCGGAAAACTCGTGCGGATAGCGGCTGGCGGCCTCGGCCCCCAGCCCCACGATCTCCAGCAGTTCCCGTGCGCGCTCCTGCGCCCGTGCCTTCGGCACGCCCTTGGTGATTGGTCCGTCGGTCAGCGCCCCCATGATCCGCTGGCGGGGATTGAGCGAGGCATAGGGATCCTGGAACACCATCTGCACCTTGTGGCGTTCGCGGCGCAGTTCCTCGTCCGACAGAGCCGCCAGATCGGTGCCGCCGACCATGACCTGCCCGCCATCAGGCGTGACCAGCCGCACCGCCGTCCGCCCCAGCGTCGACTTGCCCGATCCGCTTTCGCCGACCAGGCCCAGCACCTCGCCCCGGGCCACGGTCAGGGACACGTCGTCGACGGCCCGGACCTCGCGCACCGGTTTGAAGAGG
Organism: Chachezhania sediminis; assembly: GCF_009765275.1. GTDB lineage: Bacteria > Pseudomonadota > Alphaproteobacteria > Rhodobacterales > Rhodobacteraceae > Chachezhania > Chachezhania sediminis. Next base: position 30,887 of record NZ_VOPH01000008.1, on the reverse strand, counting down.
CCGCCGCCGGTGCGATAGATCTTTCTCAGACCCTTGATCTCCAGCGCCGGCACGTCGCGAGGCGCGCGGGCGGCAGGCAGCTTGCCGGTCGGGATCGCGTCCAGCAAGCGGCGTGTATAGTCGTGCTGCGGGTTGCCCAGCACATCCGCCGCCACACCCCGTTCGACAACCTTGCCTTCGCGCATCACGATGACCTGGTCGGCGATTTCTGCCACGACGCCGAAATCGTGGGTGATGAACATCACCGCCATGCCACGCCTGTCGCGCAGGTCCAGGATCAGCTTCAGGATCTGGGCCTGCGTCGTGACGTCCAGCGCCGTCGTCGGTTCGTCGGCGATCAGAAGCTTCGGTTCCAGCGCAAGCGCCATGGCGATCATCGCCCGCTGCCGCTGGCCGCCGGACAGCTGGAACGGATAGGCACGGATGATCTTTTCCGGGTCGGGCAGCCCCACCTCGCGGATCAGGTGCAGCGCCTTTTCCCGCCGTTCGGACGGGGTGAACCGGTCATGGGCGGCGAAGACTTCGGCGATCTGGTCGCCGATCCGCATCAGCGGGTTCAGTGCCGTCATCGGTTCCTGGAAGATCATCGCGATCTCGGCCCCGCGCAGGGCCTGCTTGCGCGATTCCGGCAGGTCCAGCACGTTCTGGCCGTTGAAGACGGCCTTGCCCGCCTCGACCGTGACACCCGGCGGCAGAAGGCCCATCAGCGCATTGGCGGTCATCGACTTGCCCGACCCGCTTTCGCCGACGACGCACAGGATCTGGCCCATCTCGATCGCCATGCTGACGTCCTCGACGGCCAGGGGTCGGTCTGCACCTTCGGGCAGGCCGATGCTCAGATGGTCTATGACAAGCGTGCTCATGCCCTGCCCTTCCGACTCAGATGCGGGTTCAGCGCGTCGTTCAGGCCCTCGCCGATCAGGTTCAGCGCCAGCACGGTGATGATGATCGCCACGCCCGGGAAGAAGGACAGCCACCAAGCCGACCGGATCACGGTGCGCGCGGCGCCGATCATGTACCCCCAGCTCATCGCGTTGGGATCGCCCAGCCCCAGGAAGGACAGCGAGCTTTCCAGCAGGATCGCCGTGGCCACCATCAGCGAGGCCATGACGATGATCGGCGACACGGTATTGGGCAGGACCTGAGTGATCAGGATCCGCGGCTTCGACAGACCGGCCAGCGTCGCCGCATCGACGAATTCGCGTTTGCGGACCGACATCACCTCGGCCCGGACCAACCGCGCGACGGGGGGCCAGGACACGATGGCGATGGCCAGAATGATCGAGGTCAGGTTCGGCTGGAAGATCGCGACCAGCACGATGGCCAGCGCGAAGTTCGGGATGGTCTGGAAGAATTCGGTAAAGCGCATCGCGCCTTCATCCGCCAGCCCGCCATAAAAGCCTGCGACCGCGCCCAACGGCACCCCGATCAGCAGGGCCACCAGCGTCGAGACAAGCCCCACCAGCAGCGACACCTGCGCGCCGTAGGCCAGCTGCGCAGCCACATTCCGGCCCAGCGTGTCGGTGCCCAGCGGATAGGCCTCCATCGTGAAAGGCACAAGAAACGGGCGCTGGACCATCTGCCAGGGCCCGCCCGGATACAGCATCGGCGCGATGATCGCGATTGCGATCACGGCGATCAGCAGGACGACCCCCACCATGGCACCGATATTCGAGGCAAAGCGTTTCCACATGGCTCAGCTCCTCGCGCCGATACGGGGATCGACGATCCGGTAGACGATGTCGGTGATGATGTTGAACAGGATCACCATGGCGGCAGAGACGATGAAGACGCCAAGGATCGTGTTGTAATCCCGCGCGGCCAGGCTTTCGAACATCAGCCGCCCAATCCCGGGCCAGGCAAAGACGGTTTCGGTCAGAACAGCACCGCCCACCAGCTGGCCCGCCTGAAGCCCGGCCAGCGTGACGACTGGCAGGATCGCGTTCCGCAGGATGTGCCGGCGCCGGATCGCGGCGCCGCCCAGACCCTTGGCCTTGGCGGTCTTGACGAAATCCATCTGGCTGACCTCCAGCATGCTGGCGCGGGTCATCCGCATGTAGACGGCCATGAAGAACAGCCCCAGCGTCAGCGCGGGCAGTACGAGGTGCTTGGCGATGTCCAGCACCCGGGCCAGGCCGGTATAGTTGGCGCCCACCGTCTCGAACCCGAAGGCGGGCAGCCAACCCAGCCAGACCGAAAAGACCAGCACCGCCATCAATGCGGCCCAGTAAAGCGGTGTGGCATAGAACAGAAGCGCCAGCGTGGTCAGCAGGCTGTCCGACGCGCGGCCCACCCGGGCCGATGCCGCGACGCCCAGCCAGATCCCCATCCCCAACGAGATGAAGAAGGCCGTCAGCGTCAGGATCAGCGTGGCGGGCAGACGTTCCATGATCAGTTGCGAAACGGGCATGCCCTGCCGGAAGGAATAGCCCAGATCGAACTGCATGATGCCCCAGACATACTTGCCCAGCTGGACATAGAACGGCTGGTCCAGCCCGAACCGTTCGCGCAGCTGTGCGATCATCTGTTCGTCGGCGGCCCCGGCTTCGCCGGCCAGCACGACGGCCGGATCGCCCGGCGCCGCATGCAGCAGAAAGAAGTTCAGAACGGCAATGGCCAAAAGCGTCAGGACCGCCTTGGCGATGCGCGATAGAACGGCGATGAAAGTATCCATGTGCCCCCTGGATGCCCTTGAGGTGCCGGCTCCCTTCAGGAGCGGTTGGAAACGGCGGGCCGCGCACGGCCCGCCGGGAAGAGGGGGTTACTCTTCGATCCAGGCGTTGCGCGGACCGTCGTTCACGCCGATGCCCGTGGTCACCAGGTCATGGATGTTGCAGCGATAGATGGTCGGGAATTCCAGCTCCATCAGCCATGCCACGGGCACGTCGTCCACGATTTCCTTCTGGATCTCGGCATAGAGCGCGGTGCGTTCGTCGGCCGAGACCAGTGTCGCCGCCTTGGCCCATTTCGCGTCGAGTTCCGGGTTCTCGTACCCTTCGACGTTGTTCCACGGGCTGCCCTTCTTGATGCGGTCGGCGGTATAGTTCCGCGACACGCCCAGGGCCGGATCGCCGTACTGGTACAGATAGGTGAAGGCCAGATCATAGTCCCAATTGGCCGTCTTCTCGTTCCAGCCGGCGACGTCGGTGCTATCGATTTCAACGTTGATGCCGACCTCGGCCAGGTTCTGACGCACGGCCTCCGCCCAACGTTGCCAGGTCTCGCCATAGGGCAGCGGCAAAACGCGGACCGGTTCGCCGTCATAGCCCATTTCCGCCAGCAGCGCCTTGGCCTTGTCGGGGTTGTGATCGTAGATTGTCACGTCGTCCGAATAGAAGTTGGTCTTCGACGACACGGGGCCCGTGGCGACGTTGCCGAAACCGTTCCAGACCACGTCCTTCATGAAGTCGCGGTCCAGCGCGTACATGACCGCCTGACGGAACTTCTGGTTTGCGGTCGGACCTTCGCGGTTGTTCATCCACATCCACGCATGCGGTGCGAAGAATTCCCAGCCCTTGCCGGTGGAACAGACGCCGTCCATCGCCGTCAGGCGCGGCACGTCCCAGTTTTCCACCGACCCGCCGGGCAGCACGTCGACCTCGCCCGTCTCGAAGGCCACGGCGCGGGACGCCGCATCGGGGATCACGCGGTAATAGACCTCGTCCAGGTGCGGCAGGCCTTCGACGTAATAGTCCTCGTTCTTCACCAGGTGGATGAAGCTGCCCTTTTCCCACTTGTCGAACTTGAAGGGACCGGTGCCGATGGGCGTCGCGTTCGCCTCGTTCGTGGCATAGTCGGTGCCCTCATAGAGGTGCTTGGGCACGATCGGCATGGTGCCGGTCTCGAAGACGCTGATGAAGGGACCGAAGGGTTCCTTCAGCTTGAACTCGACCGTCAGCGGGTCGATCGCGGTGATCGTGTCCACATAGGCCAGCGAAGCCCGCAGGCGCGCATGGGTTTCGCGCAGGAAGACATCGGCACTGAAAACGACGTCATCGGCGGTGAAATCCTCGCCATCGTGCCATTTCACGCCGTCGTGCAGCTTGAACGTATAGGTCAGGCCATCGTCCGAAATGGTCCAGCTTTCGGCCAGTCCCGGCATCGGGTTCAGGTCGGTGTCGTAGCGCAGCAGGCCTTCGTAGATATCGCCGGCGACCATCTGGGTCGGGCCGTTCTGCACCAGGCCCAGCATCAGCCCCGGCGGTTCGGGCTGGACCACGATGTCCAGCCGTCCGCCATCCTGTTGCGCGGCCAAGGGCGCCGCCAGCGCGGCCGCAACCAGGAACGTCGTCGTTTTCAGAAAGTTCATCTTTTTCCCCTGTTGGTTTTAATGGGTTCGATTGACTGGCCCGTTTTCCGGCCCGCGCTCTTTCCGGCGCGGTTGGTGCTCAGCCCGTGTAATCGGGATCGTACTTGTCCAGCTTGCGCAGCATCGCGGGCCATTCCGGATCGGGCCTGCCCCCCGCTTCCATGGCGTCGTAGGCGCGGGCATACTGGCTGGCCGTGTGCTCGGCCACCTCGTCGGGCAGGACCACGGGCGTCAGCCCCATCCCCAGGGCCGCGATCTGCGCCTTGCAGGACCGTTCCAGGTTCATTGTCAGCTTCACCGCTTCGGCTACGGACCGGCCCAGGACCAGCGTACCATGATTGCGCAGCATCATCACGTTCCGGCTGCCCAGGTCCGTCACGATGCGGGCGCGTTCGTCGAGGTTCAGCGCGATCCCTTCGTAATCGTGGAACGCGATCCGGCCGTGGAACTGGGCCGACCACTGGTTCAGCGGCAAGAGACCTTCCTGGATAGACGACACGGCCACACCCGCCACCGTATGGGTGTGCAGCACGCAGACGGCATCGTGGCGCGCCATGTGAACCGCCGAATGGATGGTGAAGCCTGCCGCGTTCACGCCCGCGCCATAGGGGTCGTCCACCACGGCACCGGTTTCGTCGACGGTCACCAGATTGGCGGCCGTCACCTCGTCGAAGCGCAGACCATAGGGGTTCAGCAGGAACCGCTTCTCTCCGTCCGGGCCATCCGGCAGCCGGGCCGAGATATGGGTATAGATACTGTCGTCCATGCCTTCCAGCGCGATCAGCCGATAGGCTGCCGCCAGGTCGCGCCGCAGGTCCCGAAGGGTGGTTTCCAATGCTCCGTCCGGCACAAGACTTCCTTTCGATCCGCAAATCGAACGGTCAGCGACCGCTCCTTGCACAATCCAAAGGCAGAGGGGCGGTCCGGGTCAAGGAAATTGTCGACAATCGCCAAAACTACAATTAGCGTGCCTAGAGATGCAGCAGACAGGCCGGTTCAGATGGAGCCTCCAAAAACCGTAACCGGATTTCAGCCGCTTGACCGTGAAGGGCTGGTCAGCCGCGTGGTCACGGTGCTGTCGAAGGCCATCGTGACCCGGCAACTGCCCCAGGGATCGCGGGTGTCCGAATCGGTGATCGCGCGACAGATGGGTGTCAGCCGCGCCCCGGTCCGCGAAGCCGCCCGCCTGCTCGAAGCCTCGGGCCTGATCGAATACCAGCCCAACCGCGGTTTCTTCGTCCGCCAGGTGTCGGCCGACGCGCTGGATCACCTGTACGAACTGCGCATCGTGATCGAGGTGGCAGCCGCCCGCCGCCTGATCCGGCGGGGCGCCGCAGAAACCATAGACCGGCTTCAGGCCCAGATGGCAGAAATGCACCGCGTGGCCGAGGCCGAGGCCGACGTGCTGACCCAGGTCGAGGCCGACATGGAGTTCCACCGCCTGCTTTGCGAAGGCAGCGGCAATCCGAAATTCCAGGACGTGTTCCGGCAGATCGCGATCGAGACGGAATTCTCGATCATGGTGGTCGGCCATATCTACGACGATCCGCACCGCATGGCCGATACCCACGCCCCCATCCTGGCCGCCCTGCGCAAGGGCGACGAGGCCGAGGCCGAAGGCGCGCTGCGGTTTCACATCGGGGTGGCGCGCAAGCTTGTCACCGCCAAGTTCCGCAAGATCGAGGAAAGACAGGGCAAATCATGAAGTGTTTCTATGCAAGGGCGACCGAAGCCCACGATCCGGTTTTTCGCCTGACCCACGGGAAGATCCTGCGCAATGCCGAACAGGCCGAACGTGCCCGGCTTCTGCTGGCGGGCCTGGACCAGCTGTCGCTGGGCACCGAGGAACCGCCCGAGGCCGACCGCGCCGCGCTGGAGGCGGTGCACACCCCTGCCCTTCTCGACTTCCTGGAAACCGCCTGGGACGACTGGCAGAAGCTTCCCAATCCGGGGCCGGAAGTGGTGCCGAACGTCTTCCCCCGCGCGTCCTGTTCGACCTATCCCACCAGTGTCGTCGGCAAGGCCGGCTGGCACATGGGCGATACCTCGGCCCCGATCGGCCCCCACAGCTGGGAAGCGACGTGCCGCGCGGCCGACTGCGCCATCGCCGCCGCCGATGCGGTGATCGCGGGCGACAGGGCCGCCTATGCGCTGTGCCGTCCGGCCGGACATCACACCACCGCCGACATTGCCGCCGGGCACTGCCTGATGAACAACTCCGCCCTGGCCGCGGCCCGTCTGCGCACCGCTTTCGACAAGGTCGCGACGCTGGATATCGACGTACACCACGGCAATGGCACACAGGGCATCTTCTATGACCGGAACGACGTGCTGTCGGTTTCGATCCATGCCGATCCGGTCGACTATTATCCCTTCTTCGTCGGCTATGCCTCGGAAACCGGGGAAGGCGCCGGCGAAGGGTACAACCTGAACATCCCCCTGCCACGTACCACGACCGACGACGCCTGGATCGCCGCCATCGAAACCGGGCTGGCCCGGATCGCGGAATTCAGGCCCGGCGCGCTGATGCTCAGCCTTGGGCTGGACGCGCATGAAAGCGATCCGCTGAAGGGGATGGCGGTCAGCTGGGACGGCTTCCGCCGCGCCGGAGCCCTGATCGCCGCCGCGGGCTATCCGACCGTGATCGTGCAGGAAGGCGGCTATCTGTCCGAAGACCTCACCACCTCGCTGGTCAGCTTCATGACCGGCTATCTGGGGCGCTGAGACATGACCCTGTCCGCGGACCTGACGCAGAAGATCCTCTCGGCCGTCGATGACGGGTTCGAGGACCAGATCGCCTTCACCCAGGCCCTGACGCGCTATCCTTCGCTTCGGGGGCAGGAACATACCGCGCAGGATTTCCTGCACCGCGAACTGCAGAACCGCGGCTACACGATGGATCGCTGGACCATCGACGTGAAGGACATCGAGCACCATCCCGGGTTTTCGCCTGTCGATGTCGACTATTCCAATGCCATCAATGTCGTGGGCACCCTGCGCCCGAAGAACGAGACCGGGAAATCGCTGGTCCTGAACGGTCACATCGACGTCGTGCCCACCGGGCCCGAGGACATGTGGACCACCCCACCCTTCGAGCCGCGCCGCGACGGCGACTGGCTTTACGGTCGGGGCGTCGCCGACATGAAGGCCGGGATTGCGGCCAATATCTTTGCCGTCGATGCGCTGAAACGGCTGGGCTATCGGCCGGCCGCAACGCTCTACCAGCAATCGGTGGTCGAGGAGGAATGCACCGGCAACGGCGCGCTGGCCGCCCTCCTCCGCGGCTACAACGCCGATGCCGCCATCATCCCCGAACCCGAAGACGACAAGCTGGTCCGCGCCAACACGGGCGTCCTCTGGTTCAAGGTCCGCGTGCAGGGGGCCCCCGTCCATGTGCGCGAGGCAGGCAGCGGCGCCAACGCGATCGAGGCCGCCTATGACCTGATCCGCGCCCTGCGTCGTCTGGAAGAGGACTGGAACGCCCGCAAGGCAGACCACCGCTATTTCGAGGATCTCGACCATCCGATCAACTTCAACGTCGGCAAGATCGAGGGCGGCGACTGGGCGTCCTCGGTCCCGGCCTGGTGCGAATTCCATTGCCGCATCGCGATCTTTCCGGGCGACAACCCGTCTACCGCCGCGCGCGAGGTCGAGGACTGTTTGCGACAGGCGGCGCAAGCCAACGCCTTTCTGGCCAACAACCCGCCCGCAGTCACCTTCAACGGCTTCTTCGCCGAAGGCTATGTGCTGGAAGAAGGGTCCGAGGCCGAAGCCACGCTGGGCCGGGCGCACCTTGCCAGCTATGACCAGCCGCTGGAATCCTTCGTGACGCCCGGCTACCTGGATGGCCGCGTCTTCGTGATCTACGGACAAACCCCGTGCCTGGTCTACGGGCCCTACTCGGAATCGATCCATGGCTTCGACGAACGGGTCAACCTGACCTCGGTCCGCCGGATCACCGGGGCCATCGCGCTCTTTATCGCCGAGTGGTGCGGGCTGGAAGCCGTCTGAACAGTTGAGGCAGGGCGCCATCGCGTCGTCCTGTCTTCGCCCTGCTTTTCGGGGCAAGACCCCCTGTTACACAGCGAAGCTGCCCTGCCCTGGCAACGAAGTAAGGGAAGCTGCCGCCTGCGGTCCGGAGCAGACAACCGCCCCGATCCCGCGACTTGATCTTGGCACTGTCGGCGCAGCTCTCCCGGCCTGTGACGCCCGACCGGCAGTCCTGCCGCTTCTTTCGGCTCGTCGGCTGCCCCGCACGCATTTTATCTTCTGGACATCGGGAGGGTACGGCGCTGACACTTTCCGGGCCACGGCTTGAATGCGCCGGATCGGCGCGAACGGTTTCAGGGTCGAGCAGGCGGCAAATTACAGCCTCAGGTTGCATATTTGCTTCCGGGTGGTCGCCCTGCCCTGCCAAAGACGACGTGGTCCCTGGTCCAAGTCGGGCCACTCGGGATCACATCAAGGACGCCGCAGGGAAAAACGATCAAGCCCGTCATGTGCTGCGCTTCTGACCCTCTGCATGGGAAGCAAGGGAACCGATCTGGCGAGTTGGTGAGAGTCCCGACATTAGGCCCGGGCCTTCAGAGTCCACTTATGAGAATGGAATAGACAGAATAACAGAACGAAATCCCACACTTTATTCCGTTATCGAAGCAGCAGACGGCCCTTTACCCGTCAATTCCGGACCCTGCATGTTCGCCTGTCGGGTCCGTGACCGGTGACAACCGATTGCTCCGTCCAAATCAGTGACCAGCGCCGACTGTTGGAGCTTTGCCAACTATTGGAACTATGCGCCCTGTCCGGCTGTTGCCGCCATCTGGTCTTCCGGACGCGCGCATTTTGATCCGGGATCTGGGCCAGGCCAACCGCATAGCGGGTCACGACAGATGACCGCACCAAAGCTCTGAACATACGTGTCGGGCCCAGGAGTATCCGCATCGCGCGCCCGATGTAGGCTTTGCCCCGGTCAATGACCCAGGGCTGTTCTTTTGTTGCGGCGGATTCGTGTCGATCACATCGCATCAACCGCCCCGCTCAAGCTGTACTTCCGCCGAAGGCCAGACATCGGTTGCGTGCCGCTACTGATCGAACGGTGCAACCTGTGCCTAAGGAACGAAACAAGTTCTACGACCGGATTCTCCGTAGGACTGGCGCAGCCGGTCCGAGCAAGCGCAGCCGCGTTGTCCATTGCCACCAACTGTCGCAAGCAGAGAGTGCTTCCCACCATCGCGTCCTGCCGACATGTCATAGACGGGCACTTCTTGGTCTTCGTTCACACGCTCAGCTTCGCTAGTTCCGAGCACACGATCCAATGTTGCTTCTCACAGCGGAATGCCCGGCTCGCTGGTCCGACGCTTCAGCTACGGACTATGGACTACTACTGCTGAACTCACATCCATGCGGAGATCTCGGCAAGACTGGTCCGCCTGGAATTGGTCAAATGCTCAGTAACCACGCTCAGGGAACAGCCCTGAGCGAAAGTGAACTTCAGCGCATCTGTTCGAGGGACGGAGCTTCGGCATGGGCTTCGGAACAGGCACATGGAGCGGTAACCAGTCAGGCATATCCTGCAGTTTGGGAACAGGGTCGCTGCGTCTGGAAGGACGGATGGTAATCCCTGTCGAGGGTAGACCGAAGATAGCCTTCGGGGGATCTGATGCTGTCGCCCTTCCCTGCTATGCGATCCAGCAGCTGCAGGGTCTGTTCGTTGCCCATTCTGGCGATGACCGTAGTCAATGTTTGGGTCGTGACGTGCAATATTGCTCCGAAGTCGTAGATGATCGCTTGCAAGGAGGACTCGGACCCTGGTTCTTTGGGAAAGAACTGCGAGATCGTTTTCAGTTCTGACCAGCGGAATGGTTCCTTTCGCATCCGGGCTTTTTTGTATTCTGATTTTGGGTGTTCTTTGTGCCGGACATTCTGTCCGTCTGTGGCGGTCATTTCATCTGCGGGCCGGGGCGGGGCCACGGGATCAAGGGTCGGGTCAGGGGTTGGCTTGACCTCTGACGTGGTGGCTTGGGGAGCGAGGGCCAGAAGGATGTTTCCCAGCCGTTCAAGGACGGACCGGGCGATGGCAATGGTCAATGTCACGCGCCGAAGGATTCGGCCGGTGTCTTCGATAAGGGCCATGGTCTGGGCGTCGGGGTCGTGGCGCAGGCATTCGGCCCGCAGGCGTTGGATGCGGGATTTCAAACCGCGAAGCTCTGCCTGTTGTTCCGCGTGCCGCTGTGCCCGGTCCAGAATGTCCGCGGACCGGGCAAGAAGGGGGGACAGGTCGATCCCGTAGGCGCCGACGATCTGACCGCCCTGATGGATGGGAAAGCGTTTGCCATTGGCGCTGTCCCGGCGGTGAACAAGGCCCGCGTCCTCCAGTTTCTGAAGATGACGGCGCAGTTGACGGTCTGTGATGCCCTTGCAGCGAAAGCAGAGCGTGTCATTCGCAGCGAAGACCGTAAGGAGCGTCAGGGGAGTGATTGGCATGTCGCGTCCGGTCTTCGGGTCCTTGCAGGGCAAGCAGCTCAAAAGTGCTTCGACCACCATGACCGTGGGCGCACGCAGTCCAAGATCGCGGGAGATCCGGTTCAGCGCAATCATCAGGTCGCGCCGCAGGACAGGCCTGAAATGCGGTTGGGTGGCGATGGCGCCATAGGTTTCCAGGTGAGGGTCATGAAGCGCGCAGTTGCCCTGCGCCTCGACCGAAAGTGCCGTGGCGTTGTCCGTGTACATCGATTTTCAGACGGCAAAGAAAAGCCATTCACCGAAATCGGTGTTGCAGAGACTGAACTTTCGGGCTACCTAGTAAGTGTCTAAGTTACAGGGACCCTCTGGAGTGCTGCACCGCCTTCGGGGGGTTTCTTTTTGCTCGGATGTCTGCTCCTGTTTCTGTTTGCTGCTCGGATCCGCGGCTGTTGACCGGGAAGTGGTTCTTCTTCTTGAGAGTTGACCACTGGTCAATTTAGGTCCGGCCTAAACCCTAAATTGACCAGTGGTCAACGGACGGATCGCGCGTCAGTCGCCGGACCGGGCGTTATGAAACTCGGACAGCAACTGATCCATGCGGCTGTCGAGGAACTCGGAAAAACCGCTAAGGGCATCGTCGCGTACCCAGACCGAAACGCGGTCGGCATGACGTTCCAGCCGAAGCCTGCCGTCGGCGACATCGCGCTTGACCGGGGCAGGGCGGGGGGCTGGTGTCGGTTTGGCGGTCAGTTGCCTCAGAAGGGCAGGGAGCCTTTCTCCACTGGGCAGGGACCCGTCGACAAGCGGCAGAACCCGATCGGTCGTCAGTCCCGGATCCTGCTGAAAAACGTCCCGCAACTGCAGCCAGGGCCGCCGTCCGGCGTCGTGCGCCGGACCGATCGCATTGATGACCTGACGCGGGATGCCCGTCACGACGCCCAGCATCCGGCTGATCGTGGTCTTGTCGACCGCCAGAACTTCCATGATCTCTTCCCGAGTAAAGGCGTGATCCAGAAGCTGTTCGGCATAGACGGCCTGTTCGATATAGCTGCGCTGAAGCCGTGCGGCGTTTTCCAGACCTTGCGAGATCAGTGCCTCGCGGTCGTCCATATCGACGACATAGGCCTGAACGTCGATGTCCAGACGCCGGCACGCCTCGATCCGACGGCGGCCATAGACCACCTCGTAGGGTCGTACGGCTTCCGGCCGACGTCGCAGCAGTACGGGCAACTTCTGGCCCGAGGCCCGGATGGATTCGACAAGGTCGTCGATCCCGTCGCTGACATCGAAGCGGTCCTGGACTGCACTGTCGGCAATCTGGTCCGTCGCAATCGCGCGGGCCGCACCAGAGGCGAGATGGTCCAGACCCTTCTGAACCGCACGCACGCCCGACATCTTGCGCGGCGCGTCCGGCACCGGTTGCGGGCTTTGCTTTCCGTCCTTCACGGCCTTGAGGCTGGAGGCAAGAAGATCCTTTCTCATGCGCTTCGTCCCCAGTTGGCCTGGATCATCGTCTCCATCTCTTCGACGATCTCGTGGACGGAGTGGATGGCGCGTTCATAGGTCTTGCGGTTCTTGACCTCGGTCAGGTCGACCTCCAGCACAGTCTGCTGGGAAATCCCGGCTTCGCTGACGGCCGAGGATTTCAGGAACGGGGCTTTCATCACGGCATCGCCGAACAGGTCCTTCAGGAAGGACGCAAGATCGACCTGGGTCGCCACCGACGTGTCGTAGCGGCTGAGGAGGAACCGGAAATTGTCGAATAGCCCGACACCGGCATTCTCGTGCAGGACCTCCGTCAGGCTCGAGGCCATGTTCAGGAACTGTGCGGCCGATGCCATGTCGACGCGTTCCGGAATGATCGTCATCAGGATGTTTCGCGCCGCACAGATCGCCGAAAGCGTGACATAGCCAAGCTGAGGCGGACAATCGAGGATGACGATGTCGTATTCGTCCCGGACCGGCTTCAAGCAGTCGCGGATCTTGTCGAAGAAGACCGGCAATTCGCCCCGACTGAGCGCCGAAGGTGTCTCGTGCTCGAACTCGGCCACCTGGATGCCACCGGGTACCAGGTCGAGATTCGGAAAATAGGTCTTGCGGATGATATCGGTGATCGGCTTCGGACCTTCGCCGGTCTCCTGATCGCGATACCGGATCGCGTCGTAAAGCGAGCCGCTGTCGAAGAAATCGATTTCGGGCTGATAGCCGAAGAATGTCGTCAACGAGGCCTGTGGATCGCAGTCGGCAACAAGCACCTTGTAGCCCCGCAGGCTGAGCGCATGCGCGGTATGGATGGCCGTCGACGTCTTGCCGCTGCCGCCCTTGAAGTTCACGAAGGCCCAGACCTGCATGTCTTCTGTTGCCAGATCGCGGCGGCCGGGGCGGAACTGGTTCGGGTTCTTCGCAGTTTCGGCCAGAACGTGCCGGATCTGGTCGATCTGTTCCGCCGTGTACTTGCGCCGGTTTCCCGGCCCCATCTCGACATCGGGGATCCGGCCCTCGTGATGGGCCTTGCGCAGGTATCCGTCGCCCACGCCAAGATAATAGCTGGCTTCGCCAGCCGAAAAACTCCGTAAGGTCTTCACCTCGTGGGGGGCAAATGAACTTTCCGACAGCGCCTTCAGGGCGGCTGTCAGGTCGCTTGCAAATCCCGTAAGGTGCTCATGAAGAGCTTCTGCCATCTGTCTGCCCGGGTCATTTTTGGGGTAAGGAACGCTTGATCCCCGATTTTTTGTCTTCTTCCGTCCAGTCTATGCCCGCATCATGTTCCAATGACAACAGTTTGTTCCATTGTCTCGGGACGCTGGACCATGGAAATCCGGCCTGCAAGCGTTCCCAATCATGAAGCACCAATGAGCTTTGCCTCGTAAATCATTGAAATATAATGATATGGCTTTTTCCACGGCTTATCCACAGACGAAGCGGACCGTGTCGGGGCCAAAATGGCGTCCGTTTCCGGCCATCTGCCTTCCGCCCGGACGTGCAACCCGAAGATCCCAATATGCGTCCGCCCGCGTGCTTTTGATTCCCCGGGGGATTCGGCAGCTCGGCCGGGCCTCGCGCGCCCGGGCTTTGCCCGACCCGGCCGGTCACAGACCCGTGCGCAACATTGGCAGGGCAGGGCGGGTCGGTCTGCCCCCATGCGTGCGTCCGTCCGGATCTTGGTCATGCGTCGGGACCGGCCACGGTGGGGGCAATCATTCCGAAAGCGTATGGGGGTAGTCGGACCCATCGTTGGGCGCGGGAGAGCAGACCGTCTAGTCTGCCGCCAGTTGCCCGTCCATGAGGTCCGCCTTGGCCGAACCACCCCTTTCACCTGCGAGGATCTCCTGCCGGGGTCTGCCGCGGGCGTCTTCCAGGTCAAACTGGGGGACGGGTCTGTGCATAGGCTCAGCGCCATTTCCAGCCGTGCCCGGTTCAAAGCCGACCGGGACACCCCCATCACCGATCTTCACCAAAGCAATGCCGGGGCCGAAGCCGCTTCCTGCGCCCTGGCCATACCTCGCCAGGTAATGGCCCCCCTGCATCACAGGACAAGGATGACAAGGATGACCGAAGACCTCTCCACCCTGACCGCGCGTACGATGGATGCCTTCGGGGTCACGGCGCCGCTGGATGTCGCCGGGGGCATGACGGTTGTTTCGCCCGTCACCGGCGAAGCCGTGGCAAGCCTGGCCACCCACTCGGCCGCGGATACCGAGGCCGCCATCGCGCTGGCCAATATCGCCTTCCGCGCCTGGCGGCTGGTGCCGGGCCCGCGCAGGGGCGAGTTGGTGCGGCTGTTCGCCGAAGAACTGCGAAAGTCGAAGGAAGACCTGGGCCGCATGGTTTCGATCGAGGCGGGCAAATCCCCGTCCGAAGGTCTGGGCGAAGTGCAGGAGATGATCGACATCTGCGACTTCGCCGTGGGCCTTTCGCGGCAGCTTTACGGGCTGACCATCGCCACGGAACGTCCCGGTCACCGGATGATGGAAACCTGGCACCCGCTGGGTGTGGTCGGTATCGTCACCGCCTTCAACTTCCCCTGCGCGCCCTGGTGCTGGAATGCGGCGCTGGCCTTGGTCTGCGGCGATCCGGTGATCTGGAAGCCGTCGGAAAAGACCCCGTTGACGGCGCTGGCCTGCCAGGCGGTCTTCGACCGTGCTGTCGCACGCTTTGGCGCGGACGCCCCCGACGGCCTCAGCCAGGTGCTGGTCGGCGGGCCGGATGTCGGTGCCGCGCTGGTCGAAAGCGACAAGGTCGCCCTGATCTCGGCCACAGGGTCGACCCGGATGGGCCGGATCGTGGGCCCGAAGGTTGCCGCGCGCTTCGGCAAGTGCATCCTGGAACTGGGCGGCAACAATGCCGGTATCGTCTGCCCATCGGCCGATCTGGATATGGCGTTGCGGGCCATCGCCTTCGGCGCCATGGGCACAGCGGGCCAGCGCTGCACCACGATGCGCCGCCTGTTCGTGCACGACAGCATCTATGACCAGCTGGTCCCGGCGCTGAAGAACGCCTATGCCAGCGTGTCGGTCGGGAACCCGCTGGAAAGCCAGGCGCTGGTCGGCCCGCTGATCGATGCGGCGGCCTTCGCATCCATGCAGGACGCCCTGACCGAAGCTGCCGGGCTGGGCGGCACCGTCCATGGCGGCGAGCGTGTGTCGGTCGGTCCCGACACGGCCTTCTATGCCAAGCCCGCCTTGGTCGAGATGCCTAAACAGTGCGGCCCGGTGAAACGCGAAACCTTTGCGCCGATCCTTTACGTGATGAAATATTCGGACTTCGACGAGGTGCTGGAGCTGCATAACGATGTCGGCGGTGGCCTGTCCTCGTCGATTTTCACCACCGACCTGCGCGAGATGGAGGTGTTCCTGTCCGCCCGGGGATCTGGCTGCGGAATTGCCAACGTGAACATCGGTACTTCGGGTGCCGAGATCGGCGGGGCCTTCGGGGGTGAAAAGGAAACTGGCGGCGGCCGGGAATCCGGGTCGGATGCCTGGCGCGCCTACATGCGGCGGGCGACGAACACGATCAACTATTCGAAAAACCTTCCGCTGGCGCAGGGCGTCGTCTTCGACATCGGCTGAAGGGAAGGGGTCGCGGCACAGGAGGCAGACCCTTTGCGGCCACCTAGCGGGCCAGGGGCCGGAACTGGACCTGTTCGATCAGCCAGTCGCAGAACGGCCTGACGCCGGCCTCGCGCCCTTCGGGCACCACCAGGTAATAGGCCTTGCTGGTCGAATGCGGCGCATCCAGCACGATCCGCAAGGCGCCCGAGGCCAGTTCCTCCTCGATTAAGTAGCGGGGGACAAGGGCATAGCCCAGGCCGGCCTTCGCTGCCTCGATTTTCAGGGTGAACTGGTCGAACCAATGCCCGTCCTCGCCCACCGGAGGTTCCAGACCGCAGCGGCTGAACCAGTCGCCCCAGAGTCCGGGGCGTTCCGAAAGCTGCAGCTTCGGCGTTTCCAGCAGGTCGGAGGCTGTGCGAACGGTCCGGTCGCGCAGGGCGCCGCCGGCGACCGGCACCATGATTTCGGAACACAGGTAGGTGCAGGTGGCGCCAGGCCAGACCGGGTCGCCGAAATGGATCGCCAGGTCGCACCGCGCCTGCACCAGATCGAACATGCCCGTGCGCGTGGTCAGGTCCAGCCGGATTTCCGGATGATCCTGCAGATAGGCGGGCAGCCGCGGCGACAGCCAGCGCAGGGCAAAGGTCGGCAGGGCATTGACCGACAAGAGGCGCCGTTCCCCTGCGCCGGCGCGGGCATGGCGCATCGTGACTTCGGCCATGTGAAGAAGGGCCACGACCTCCTGCCGGAAGATCTCTCCGGCCGGGGTGGTGACGACACGGCCGCGCACGCGTTCGAACAGGGGCTGACCCACTTGCGCCTCCAGCTCGCGGATATGGCGGCTGACGGCGCTTTGGGTCAGGGCCAGTTCCTCGCCCGCGCGGGTAAAGTTGCCGTGCCGCGCCGCACTTTCGAAGGTCTGCAGCAGGCGCAGATCCGCAAGCGCGCTGCGCGGGGGGATGGTCATGGTGCCGTTACCCCAGGATCCCGGGGTTCAGGGCATGGGTCAGCGTCGCGCCGAATTCGTAATAGGCCGACCGGGGCCCGGTGAACCGTTCGCTGTAGCCCCGGACCACCGGCATCGGCATCGCGTCGGCGCCCGCGCCGGTCAGCGCCTTCGCGGCGGCCGTGCCGATCACCGTGCCGGGGCAGATGCCGCGCCCGGAAAAGCCGAAGACGGCATAGGCGGATGGCCCGAATTCCACGGCCTTCGGGACATGGTCGCTGGTCATGGCGATGCGGCCTGACCAGGCATGTTCGAAAGGCAGGTCGGCCAGCTCGGGATAGAGCTTCGCCAGTTTTCGCCGGGCCCATCCGGCATGAATTGCGCCGCCGGGGCCGTCGGACTGTCCCATGCCGCCGACGATCAGCCGCCCGGCCCTGTCCGTGCGGACCGAGGACATCACCAGCGCCGTGTCCCAGCAGCCTTCGCCACCCGGCAGGACCTGGTCACGCTGCGCGTCGGTCATCGGTGCGGTCGCGAACTGGCAGTAGTTCACGGTCACGTATTGCGGCGCATAGGCGCCGCTGGCCAGCTGGTGATACGCATTGGTCGCCACCAGCAGCGCGGGCGCCGTGACGGTGTGCCCATTGCTCGAGACCTGCCAGGTCCCGTCCACATGCCGGATCCGGGTCACCGGGCTGGTCTCGTGGATCGACGCGCCAAGCGAGATCGCGGCCCGGGCCAGCCCAGTGCAATAGGCCCGCGGCTGGACCGTACCCGCCCGCGGATCCAGCAGCGCGCCGTGAAAGGCCTGCGACCCCGTGCGCCGGATGGTTTCGTCGCGGTCCAGCATCTGCACCGGTGCGCCCAGGCGGTTGCCCTGTCGGAACCGGTCCTGAAGATCGGCCAGCCCGGCCTGGGAATGGGCCAGGTGCAGGGTCCCGGCGGGCGTCGCCTCGCAATCCATGTCGTATTCGCGGATCAGCGAAAAGACCGCGGCCGGGCCTTTGCCCAGTTCCTCGGTCAGGCGGGAGCCTGCGGCCTCTCCCATCTGGGCGACGACTTCGTCCGGTTTCAGCCACAGGCCGGCATTGACCAGACCGACGTTCCGGCCCGATCCGCCATGGGCGATGGTCTGCGCCTCCAGCACCACGGCCTTCCTGCCGGCGCGCGCTGCTTCCAGCGCGGCGGCGCAGCCGGTAAAGCCCGCGCCGATGATCACGAGGTCCGCCACCGCGTCCGCCGTCAGCGGCTGTGTCGCTGCGGTTTCGGTGTTGGAATGGGTCCAGAGGTTGGTCATGGGTGTCATTGCGCAGTCTCGCTGAGATCGGGCGTCCTGCCCGCTATATCATCGGCCCCGGGGAAGTGCGCAAGCCATGCCAACCCGCCAGCGCCACGATGTCGTATTGGCTGGTCCGGTAGGGTGCGGCCATGATCACCTTGTTCCCTCTATCCAGCGTCGGCAGCATCGCATCGGCCAGCACTTGCTTGGCGCCGGTGCCGACGATGACCTGGGCCCTTGCGACACCGGCCTGTGCCGCGATGGCATCGCGCAGCCCGGTGGCCGGCAAGGTGGGACGGACTGGAAGGCCCGCGGGACGGTGCGTCGCCGCCAGCCACCGTCCCGATGACCGGGGGCGCCAGAAACCGATAGGGGAATGGCCGCCGGACGTGCATCCTTTGTTCCAGGCGGATCAGGGAATGCCGCAAGGGTGGAATTTTATGAGACTGATGATCAGGTACGCCGCGACGGTCGGGGCGATCGCGCTTTACGGGACCGGCGGCGCCGGCGCAGTCGGGGCAGACCTGTTCCGCGGACGTGCCGGCAAGGATCACGATCTCCGACAGCGTCGAAACCCGGATCGGGACGCTGTCCGTCGCAAACGGGGCGCCAGACGACCGGACCGTTCAGGCGGTCTATGACACATCGATTTCATGCGCGGGGTCGACGCGTTCCTGACCGGCATTTCCGCGACCTCGGTCCGCGCGATCTGCAGCGGTCTGGACAGTATCGGGATCAAGCCGAACCGGGGCGTCAACATCACCGAAGACCTGATCGACGCGCGGTCGCTGCTCCTGACGCCCAACACCACGACGGTCTGCGGTCTGGCCTGTCTCGACCTTTCGGACGGGCCGGTCGCGCTGGAGGTGCCCTCCGGTGTCCTGGGGCCGGTCGATGATGCCGATTTTCGCTGGGTGACGTATGTGGGCCTGACCGGGCCGGCTGCCGGCAAGGGCGGTAAGTACCTGTTCCTGCCCCCGGGCCATGACGGCAAGCTTCCGACCCAAGGCTGTTTCGTCCAGAAACTGCGCACGAACACGCTTTTCTACTTCTTCCGTGCCTTCGTGAAGGACTGCGACATCGCTGCGGCGGTCGACCAGATGATGCAGGGCACAAAGCTCTTTCACCATGGCGCCACGAACGGGGGGTGCGCCTCGCCGGAAGCCGAATTCTTTAACGCCTCGGGCGTCCGGTTCAACACGATCAGCGCCAACGACTTCAGCTTCTTCGAACAACTGAACCAGGTCGTGCAGGCGGAACCAGCCGACTGGGTCGACCCGGACAAGGTCGGGCTCTTTGTTGCGATCGGGATCCGCAAGGGGCAGCCCTTCGCGCCCGACGACCGGACGAAGGCGATCCTGACCGATGCCATGGCTGTCGGCAACGTGACTGCACGCACCATCCCGTTCGATCCCCGCAACCCTGACGCCTATTCCTATCCCGACCGCAAGCGGCTCACGGCGTTCAGGCAGCATGGCCAAGCCCTTGCCATGATTGGAGAAGGGGCGCGCGGTATTTTGCCGGCCCGCAGAAGAAACCGACTGGACAGATTGTCTTTTGCAACCGAAGATTGAGTGGACCTGCTTCAGGAGGCGACCCAATGTATCCAGAGCACAGAATTGAAGGGCCCTATCACCGCGTCGAGTTCGTGGATTTCGTTCCGTTGCTGGAACGCCGGACCGAGCTTGTTTCCGTCCGGCAATGGGACGGACGGCCAAGCGACCGCGAGCTGGTCGTCCTGCGCATCGACAAGCGCGCCTTCGGGCCGTGCCTGTTCGCGGCCGTCACGCTCTCGGCGTCGGTCGCGGCGCTTCTTTTCTGCGTTTTCTGTTAGGTTCTGATGCCTTGGTGCGGCACGGTCGCCCGTGCCGTAAGTTCGCGTCTTCCGAAGCTCGGCGATCCGGGTCGGCAGCCACATGTGGGCGGGTTGCGATGCAAAGGGCCGGTGCCACCGGCATAGGCGGCACCGGTAACCCGGCCAGGGGCGCCACCCGCCGTGCCGGCGGTGTCGGCAGAAGCGGGGCAGGGGGCCCGCGCGGTCTTTGCCACCGCCACAGCGAAGCCCCTGCCGATTTGAAGAAACTCTGCGACTGACCGGATTGCCGGTCGCATTGCGCGAGGTCCGCGCCATGCCGGTGGCGGGCAGCGTCAGCAAGGACCGCGGGGCGCGGGCCAAGGCCGGATCCTGCACGTCATGCCATACCGGCCACGCGCTACCCGGTATTCTGCAGCGACGGGTCCCGGCATGTGCAGAACGCCCCACGGATCCGGGCAATCTGTCGAGGACGCGACCGGGCGCCGCCCGGTCAGGGGGTCAGTGTCTCGACGATCCGGTCGAAGGCAGTGATCGTGTAGTCGTCGAAGGCCTCTTCCACCGCCACGGGTTGCGAGCTTTGCTTGACGATTGCGATGCCGCGTTCGATGTCGCAGTAGAGCCACTGGCCATAGATACCCTGTGCCGTGATCGCCTCGCGCCCCGGGGTGCGGCGCACCCACCATTGGGCGCGATAGCTCCAGTGTCCGTCGGCCATCAGGCCCGCGCCTTCGCGGCTTGCCATGAAGAGGTCGGTCGAACCGCCCCGGGCGATGGTATCGATCACGCGGGCGGGGACCAGCTGCCGGCCCTTCCAGGCCCCGCGCGCGGCGATCATCGCGGCAAAGCGTGCCAGGTCGTGGGGTGTGGCGTTCAGCCCGCCCGCCGCGATTTCGGTTCCGGCCGGATCCAGCAGGACATAGGCCTCGCCATCGGTGCCAAGGGGCGACCACAGCCGGTCCTCGGCCTGCCGGGTGAAGGGCTTCCCGGCCAACCGCGAGTTGACCCAGTTCAGCATGTCGGTCTTCGGGCTTTGGTAATGGAAGGCGGCGCCATGGGCGATGCCGCCTTCCTGTTCCATCTGGCACAGGTAGTCCTGGATCGTGCGCGGCAGCCCGTCATGGCCGGTTCGGTCCCCCAGCCCGGTGATCCGGGCATAGTCGTGGATATGGGACCGGGTGTCGGCGTAATCCTCGTTGAAATGAAGCGAGTTGGTCATGTCCAGGACCTGTCCCAGCGTCGCTTCGGCAAAGCCGGAGCCAAGCGCCACGTCGGGCAGCAGATCGGCGATCCGGTCGCCTTCGTCGGCACGGCCTTCGTCCACCAGCATCAGCGCGAAGAGGCCCGCAAAGGACTTGGTGCAGGACATCATCAGGTGCGGGGTCCGGGCGGTCATGCCGTTTAGCAGGCTTTCATGGACGATCCGGTCGCCGGCCATGACGACAAGGCTGTCGGTGAAGGTCTCGCGCAGGAAGCTGTCGAAATCGGCGGCAGATCCGTCGGGCCGCTTGATCGTCAGGGCGGCGATCCGGTTGTCGGGAGCACGGTCCAGCGGGATCGGCGTGTCGGCAGGGCGCAGGGGCGCACTGGGCATCAGCCGGCGCATGTTCTGATAGGCCCACCGGTTGTACGGGGGGATCCAGAACCCGTTTTCCAGCGTCACCTGCTTGTCGGGCGGGGGCGGGAAGCCCTGCATCAGGCCCAGGTCGGCGGCAGTTGCGGTGTCATAGGTCATCATGTCGGTCCCGTCCTTTGAGTGCGCGTCGTCCGCGTGCGGGCGCCCGGGTCAGTCCGGCTGCCCGGGCGCGGGCTTTGGCGTGCCGCCGATATGGCTGGCGATGGTCGCCTGCAGCAACGGAAGGTCGCGCCTCTCGATCGCGTCGACCAAGTCGAAATGGCCCTGGGTTGCCTGTTGCAGCTGGAACATCGTCTGCCACTGGCCGACGGGTGCTGCGGGCCCGCGCTGGCGCAGGTCGAACAGCAGCTCGCGCAGCACGGCGCTGCGGCACAGGTTGTAGAACTTGGAATGAAAGGCGAAATTCGCCTCGATCTGGGCGAAGGACGTGCCGTGATACGCCGCGTGCTGGAAGTCCTCGGCATACTGGCGCAGCTCGGCAATATCGTCATCGGTCGCGTATTCGATCACGTCGGCGGCGGCCCGGCATTCCAGCAGCACCCGCACCTCGCCCACCTCGCGCAGCCTCTGGGCATCGGGCATGGGCACGCGGTAGCCGCGGTTCGGGATATGTTCGACCAGCCGCTTGGAATGCAGGTTGGTCAGCGCATCCCGCACCTTGATCCGGGTGCAGCCATAGCGCCGTTCAAGGTCAATCTGCTTCAGCCATTCCCCGGGGCTGAGCGCCCCCTTGTTGATGTCGGTCACGATCTGCTGCGCGATCTCGTCCGAGGAGCGCCGCGAGGCGCCGGTCTCTAGTTCTGATGCACTCATGCTGCCCGTATCCCGCTGTTTCAGGATCACCTTACGCATCTGCGAGGCGCCGCTCAATATCTTCCACAAAATTGGCGCCAAATTGTTAAAATATTTTGACGCCACCGATTCCGGGGCCTAGTCTCGCCCTCACATCGCATGCCGGAGACCGCCAAGAATGTTGCCGAGAGTTGGGGACAGCCCCCAGGACCGCCTCAGATCCCTGTACCTGACCGGAGAGACGACCATCATCGCCTGCAAGGCGGATCCGCGCTTTTCCTATACGCTCTACATCCCCGAAAGCGCCTGGGACGAACCGGACCGTGATCTGGACATGCTGGTCGCGGTCCACGGCACCATGCGGCTTCAGTCGTTGTATCGCGATGCGTTCTCGGGCTTTGGCCGCTTCAACAACTGCGTGATCCTGGCGCCGCTGTTCCCGGTCGGTGTGCGCGGCGACATGGAATCCGGCGGCTACAAGTACATCATCGAGGGCGAGATCCGCTATGACGAGGTGCTGCTGGCCATGGTCGAGGAAGCGGGCGCGTTGCTGAAGCGCAGCTTCGAGAAGTTCATGCTGTTCGGTTTCTCGGGGGGTGGGCACTTCACGCACCGATTCCTGTACCTGCATCCCGAACGGCTGAAGGCAGCCTCGGTCGGGGCTCCCGGGTCGGTCACGCTTCTGGACGAGACGATGGACTGGTGGCCGGGCATCCGGAACTTTGCCGACGTCTTCGGGCGCGGCATTGATTTCGACGCGCTGAAGCAGGTCAAGGTGCACCTGTCGGTCGGCGCGCAGGACCTGGAGAGCTGGGAAATCACGTTCCCCGAGGATTCGCCGCGCTTCATCCCCGGCGCCAACAGCGCCGGCAAGGACCGGAACGAACGGCTGCACAGCCTGCGCCAGTCGCTGCAATCGCGCGGCGTCGACGTCTGGCACGACATCGCGCCGGGTGTGCCCCACGACATGCGGGGCGTGTTCCCCTATGTCGAACGCTTCTTCACCGATGTGCTGACGGACCGCCTGCCGGCGCCGGGCGTGCGCTGATGGCCCCGGTTCCGAAACTGGTCGAGATCGAGGGCACGCCCCGTGCCCGGGGCCTTGCCTATGGCCGTGCCGCCGATACGCAGATCCGCCACGGGCTGGGCGTCTATCGCAGCCTCTTCGAGGAAGCGGGGCTGAGCTGGGACAGCGTGCTGGCCTATGCTGCCCGCCTGCGCGACAGCCTTGCCGCACGGGCGCCCGACGCGGTGGAGGAGTTGGAAGGCATCGCCGAAGGGGCAGGCGTCCAGCTGGGGGAAGTGCTGGTCATCAATGGCCGGAGCGAGATCATCAATCTGCACGCCCAGCGGCCGAAGGATCCGTCGAAGCTGGATGACGGCTGTACCGCCGCGGTGGTCCTGCCGGAGATGACGGAAAGCGGGCGGCTGCTGCATGTCCAGAACTGGGACTGGTTGCCCGACTGCGCCGACAGCACCGTTGTCCTGCGCATTAGGCGCGAACACGGCCCCGATGTCCTGACCTTTGTCGAGGCGGGCGGGCTGGCCCGGGCCGGGTTCAATTCGGAAGGCGTGGCCATCACCGGCAACAACCTGGCGTCGGGCCAGGACGGCACGGCGCCCTTCGGCGTGCCCCTGTCGGTGATCCGCCGGCGCGTGCTGGAAGCGGGCGGCTATTCCCAGGCTCTGACCGAACTCTACCGCCTGCCGCGGACGGTTTCGAACAACATGACTGTCAGCTGTGCCACCAGCGGCGATTGCCTGAACTTCGAAACCACGCCCGACCAGATCTACTGGCAGGCCCCGGACGGCCCCTGTCTGACCCATTCGAATCATTTCACCAGCCCCGCGGCCCGCGTGCGGGAACGTGACGTGGGCATCGCGCGGGGCGCCGACACACTGTTCCGCGACCGTCGTCTTCGGAAACTGATCGAGGCGGGCGGCAAGGCCCATACGCTCGATACGCTGGCCGGGGCGCTGGACGACAGGTTCGGCGCGCCGCGCGGGATCATCCGGACGCCCGAAGGCAACGAGGGTGAAACCAACGCCTATCTGTCGGCCACCGTGGCGATGGTCCTGATGGATGCGGGCGCGGGCGAGATGCGGATCCGCCAGCTGCCCTATGCCGACACGACGACGACCCGTTTCACCCTTCACTGAAACGGCATTCCGGCACCGCCCGTCGGTGCCGCAACCCATAAGAACCACAGGGATCCACCATGAACGCGAAACTCAGACTCTTCGGGCCCATTCTTGCAACAACCGCTGCCGGGCTGGCCCTGGCCACGCCCGCGATGGCTGACAGCATGGTGCGCATGGCGCTGAACGCCGACATCCGGGGCACCAACCCGGGCGTCACCCGCGACGGCAACACCGACATCGTGCACAGCCAGTACGTCGAGGGTCTGGTGACCTATGGCGACAATTTCGAGATCATCCCGATGCTGGCCGAAAGCTGGGACGTCTCGGACGACGGGCTGACCTATACCTTCCACCTGCGCGACGGGGTCAAGTTCCACAACGGCGCGGAAATGACGGCGCAGGACGTCGAGTGGTCGTGGAACCGCCTGGCGGGCGAGGCCTCGGAAAGCCACTGCAAGACCTACTTCAACGGGACGAACGGATTGAAGGTCGTATCGGCGGAAGCCGTAGACGATGACACCTTCGTCGTCACGCTGGACCGTCCCTTTGCCGTGTTCCTGGCCACGATGGCGCGGTTCGATTGCGGGTCCATGGGCATCCTTCACCCGGATTCGGTGAATGCCGACGGGTCGTGGAACGCGCCCATCGGCACCGGCCCCTACATGATGGGCGACCACAAGCCTGGCCGCTATGTCGAACTGGACCGCTTTGTCGACTATTCCAGCCGTGAAGGGGAACCGAACGGCCTGGGCGGCGGCAAGCATGCCGAGGTCGACACGCTGCGCTTCGAGATCGTGAGCGAAGGTGCCGTGGCCAAGACCGCGCTGCAGGCCGGCGACCTGGATCTTGTGGCACTCGATGCCATTGCGGCGGCAGAGCTTGACGGCCAACCCGGCTTCAAGATCGATGCGACCCAGTCGGCGGTGTGGGATACCTATCTCCTCAGTCCCAGCGCGCCGATCCTTCAGGATGTGCGCATCCGGCAGGCGATGGCCCATGCCATCGACCCGAACCAGATCATGGCCGCGATTACCGAAGGCTTCGGCGCGGCGTCGCCGTCGCCCGTGCCGCCGATGTCGAAGAACTTCACCGCGGTTGAGGCCGAATACCCCGCCTATGACGTCGACCTGGCGAAATCGCTGATGGCCGATGCGGGCTACAACGGGGAAGAGATCAAGATCCTCGCCACCCGCCGGAACGGGGCCTATTACGAACGCGCGTTGATGGCGCAGGCGATGCTGATGGATGCCGGCTTCAACGCCACGCTGGAAGTCGTGGAATGGGGCACCCAGCTGGAGGCCTATCAGTCCGGCGAAGGCTACGTGATGCAGTCCTTCACCTTCTCGCCGCGGCTTCATCCGGGGCTCAGCTTCGAGATGTTCACCGGCGATGCCCCCCGCAAGGCCTGGCAGAACCCCGAAGCGATCGCGCTGGTCTATGAATCGCTTCAGACCGGCGATCCCGAGCGCCTGCAGGAGATCATCGACCAGCTGTCGCGCATGTTCAACGAGGAGATCCCGGCCATCGGGCTGGGGCACCGGATGCTGTTCACCGGCATGTCGGACAGGGTCGACGGCTTCCAGAACTGGGGCGCGGGCGTCCTGCGCGGCTGGATGCTGCGGGTGTCGGACTGATCCGCGGCGACCGGGAGTAGACGGCCATGATCACCTTCGTTCTCAGACGATTGCTGATGTCGGTTCCAACCCTCATCATCGTGGCCGTCATCGTCTTCTGCCTTGTCCGGGCGCTTCCGGGCGATGCGGCGATGATCATGCTGGGCGGCAATGTCGACGACGAGGCGACATTGCAGATGATGCGCCAGCAGCTGGGCCTGGACCAGCCGCTTCCGGTGCAGTTCCTGGCCTGGCTGCGGGAACTGCTGTCCGGCAATCTGGGCGTTTCCGTCCGCACCGGGCAGCCGGTGGGCGCGCTGATCTGGGATCGTTTCGGCGTGACCGCGACGGTGGTGCTGCTGTCGATGGCCACCGCGCTGATCGTGGCGGTGCCGCTGGGCCAGATCGCGGCGCACCGTCACAATTCGCGCACCGACTATGCCATCGTCGTGCTGACGATCCTGAAGCTGTCGATGCCCAGCTTCTGGGTCGGCCTGATGCTGCTGGTGGTCTTCGGCGCGATGCTGGGCTGGCTGCCGACGGTCGGCTTCGTGTCGATGTCGCAGGATTTCGGGCTGGGGATCACCTTCCTGATCCTGCCCGTCACCTCGCTGGCGCTGTCGGAAATCGCGGTCATGACCCGGATGATGCGGGCCGGCAGCCTGGAGGTGATGAACCGTGACTACATCACCCATGCCCGTGCCAAGGGTCTGCCGGAACGGCAGGTGTTGTGGCGGCACGTCTTTCCCAACGCCTTCGCGCCGACGCTGACCATGGTCGGCATCGCGATGGCCGGTCTTCTGGCCGGGGCGGCGGTGACCGAAACCGTGTTCACCCTGCCGGGGCTGGGCCGGCTTCTGGTGGATTCGATCTATGGCCGGGACTATCCGGTCCTGCAGGGCGCGTTGCTGTTCATCGCCATGATCTATGTCGTGACGAACCTGCTGATCGACATCGCCTATTCCTTCTTCGACCCCAAGGTACGCCTGTCGTGACTTTCCTGTCCCGCCTTCTGGGCAAACCCAATGGCCTCATCGGCATGGTCCTGCTGACCGCCGTGTTGGCGACCGCCTTCCTGGGCGCGGTCTGGACCCCATACGACCCGCTGAAATCCGACCTTCTGAACCGCTTCGCCCAACCCAGCGCCGCGCATCCGTTCGGGACCGACATGTTCGGCCGCGACGTGCTGTCCCGCCTGATGCGGGGGGCCTGGGTCTCTGTCTCGATCGGGCTGGCGACATTGGTGATCCCGGTGATGCTGGGCACGCTGCTGGGCGCCGCCGCCGGATTCTTCCGCGGCTGGTTCGACCGGCTGCTGATCATGGTGCTGGACGCGCTCATGGCCTTTCCGGGCCTGCTGATCGCCCTTGGCCTGATGGCGGTGATCGGGGCGAACCGCTTCGGCGTCATCATCGCGCTGTCCGTGGCCTATCTTCCCGCGGTCACGCGGCTGGTCCGCGGTTCCGTCCTGTCGATCAGCCAGAACGAATTCGTCGAGGCCTCGGCCTCGATGGGGAATTCGCGGCTTTACACGCTGGTGGTGCACATCCTGCCGAACTGTGTCGGGGCGCTGATCGTGCTGACCACGATGATGTTCGGCTGGGTCCTTCTGGCGGAAAGCGCGCTCAGCTTCCTGGGGCTGGGCGTGCCGCCCCCGGAACCCAGCTGGGGCAACATCCTGTCCGAGGCCAAGGCCCACCTCATGCGTCATCCGATGCTGGGCCTTTTGCCGGGCATCTGCATCTCGATCTCGCTTCTGGGGGTCAACCTGCTGGGCGATGCGCTGCGGGACGAACTGGATCCGAAATCGGCCGCCGCCCCGTCGAAGGAGACGATCTGAGATGAACGGGCAAGCGAAACCGGCCGACCTGCTGACGGTCGAGGACCTGGATATCTCGTTCGGGTCTGTGTCCGTGGTGAACGGCGTCAACCTGACCCTGAAGCCGGGAGAGGTGCTGGCGCTGGTCGGCGAATCCGGCAGCGGCAAGAGCATGATCGGCCGGTCTATCATGGGCCTCTTGCCAAAGGCGGGTCGGGTCAGCCGCGGGCGGATCCGCTTCGACGGGCACGAGATCACGGCCCCCGAAAGCGCCGAGGAACTGCGCCTGTTGCGCGGCCGGTCCATCGGGCTGATCTTCCAAGAACCGTTGTCGTCGCTGAACCCGTCGATGCGCATCGGCGAGCAGATGTTCGAGGCGATGCGCCTGCACACCGACCTGACCGAGGCACAGATCCGCGACCACGCGCTGGATATGCTGCGGCAGGTGCGGCTGGATCGGCCGGAAACGCTCCTGAACCGCTATCCGCACGAATTTTCTGGCGGCATGCGGCAGCGGATCATGATCGCCTCGGTCATGATGCTGAAACCCCGGCTTCTGATCGCGGACGAACCCACGACCGCGCTGGATGCCGTGGTCCAGCGCGAGGTGCTGGACATCATGCAGGACGTGGCCCGCGCCAGCGGGACCGCCGTCATCCTGATCTCGCACGATCTGGCGGTGGTCGCGCGCTATGCCGACCGGATCGCGGTGATGGAGAAAGGCAATCTTGTCGAAGGCGGCGACACCGGCGCGGTGCTGGCCCGGCCGCAGCACCCCTATACCCGCCGCCTGCTGGATGCGGCGCAGCTGGGTACGCCCACCCCGGTCGCGGGCCGCGCTGGCGTGCCGCTTCTGACGGTGGAAGGCCTTAGCGTCGATTTTACCGAAAAGAAGCTCATGGGGCTGTTTGGCCGAACCGTTCATCACGCGGTACGCGACGTCTCGCTAACCGTGGCGCCGGGCGAGTTCGTGGGGCTTGTGGGTGAATCCGGCAGCGGCAAAAGCACCATCGGCCGGGCGATCTGTGACCTGACGCCGATGACGGCGGGCAGGGTGGTCTTTGACGGGCAGGCTTTCGGAGAGCTGCCGGCAGCCGGGGAACGCCGCCTGCGCCGCCGGATCCGGATGGTGTTCCAGGACCCGTTTTCGTCCCTGAACCCGCGGATGCGGATCGGGCAGATCGTCCGCGAGGGCCTGCGCCACGACCGCAGCCTGACGGCCGCGGAACGTCAGACCGCGGCGCATGACATGCTGGAGGCGGTGGGGCTGGACCGGAACATGGCCGACCGGTTCCCCCATGCGCTGTCGGGCGGCCAGCGCCAGCGGGTGGCCATCGCCCGCGCCCTGATTGCCCAGCCCGACCTGATCATCGCGGACGAACCCGTCTCGGCACTCGACGTCACCATCCAGGCGCAGATCCTGGCACTGCTGAAGCGCCTGCAGGCCGAATTCGGCTTTGCGTGCCTGTTCATCAGTCACGACCTGCACATCGTGGAACAGCTGTGCGCCCGGCTTTACGTCCTGCACAAGGGCCGCCTGATGGAAGAAGCGGCGACACCGGACCTGTTCGCCGCGCCGCGTCATCCTTATACGCGCAGGCTTCTGGGTGCATCGCCGCGGCTGGAGAAGGGGCCCGAGGGACTGCGCCTGGCCGAAGATCCGGCGCCGGACCTGTCCGACAATGCCTTCGAGTATTACGACGCGACACGGGTGGACGATCCGTACCGGTTGATCGAGGCCGGAAAGGGTCACCGCGTCGCCGTCCGGGCAGAGGCAGAGATCGGGGCTGGGGCGGCCTAGGGCGGCGGCCCCGTGACATTGGCTGAAGTCGCGGGCAATGGCCGGACCGCCCGCGACGTCGTCCTTTCGCCCCGGTCGGAAGCTGTCGGAAGGCCGAACAAGAGTTGCCCGTCGGCCCCGGCGGGTCAGCCGGCATTTGCCAACGTCATCAATAGACACACCTTATAATGATGGCGGCCCTACGTGCATTCGCAGTGGTCCGGCCAAGCCGCCGCACAACGGCCTTGACGGCGGCGGCGAGCAATGACCACAACGCGGCGAAAGCCACGCATCCTCGGGAGAGGTCGATGAAGTTTCGTTTCCCCATCATCATTATCGACGAGGATTTCCGGTCCGAGAACACCTCGGGCCTGGGGATCCGCGCGCTGGCCGCGGCCATCGAGGAAGAAGGATTCGAGGTGCTGGGCGCCACCAGCTATGGCGATCTGTCCCAGTTCGCCCAACAGCAAAGCCGCGCCTCGGCCTTCGTGCTGTCGATCGATGACGAGGAATTCACCACGGGTCCCGACCTGGACGCTGCCGTCGTCAACCTGCGCACCTTCATCGAGGAAGTGCGCTGGAAGAACAGCGACGTGCCGATCTTCGTCTATGGCGAGACCAAGACCTCTCGCCACCTGCCGAACGACATCCTGCGCGAGCTTCACGGCTTCATCCACATGTTCGAGGACACGCCGGAGTTCGTTGCCCGCGTGATCATCCGTGAAGCCAAGTACTATCTGGAAAGCATCCAGCCGCCCTTCTTCAAGCAGCTGCTGGATTACGCCGAGGACGGATCCTATTCGTGGCACTGCCCGGGCCATTCCGGCGGCGTGGCCTTCCTGAAGTCGCCCATCGGGCAGATGTATCACCAGTTTTACGGCGAAAACATGCTGCGGGCCGATGTCTGCAACGCGGTCGAGGAACTGGGCCAGCTTCTGGACCACAACGGCGCCATCGGGGCATCCGAACGCAATGCCGCGCGGATCTTCAACGCCGATCACTGCTTCTTCGTGACCAACGGCACTTCGACCTCGAACAAGATGGTCTGGCACCACACCGTGGCGCCGGGCGACGTGGTGGTCGTGGACCGCAACTGCCACAAGTCGATCCTGCATTCGATCATCATGACCGGTGCCATTCCGGTCTTCCTGAAGCCCACGCGGAACAGCTGGGGCATCATCGGCCCGATTCAGCGGACCGAGTTCGAGCCCGAGGCGATCAAGGCCAAGATCGCGGCGAACCCGC
>NZ_VOPH01000007.1 GCF_009765275.1 Chachezhania sediminis | reverse complement strand
CGCCGACCGCGGCGCTGCCGATGTCGATCTCGCCCGAGTTCAGGGGCGATTGCAGCACCTGCGGTTCATAGCCCCAGATCGTGCCCACGGCGAAGCGCAGGATGAAGCCCAGGGCGATGGTCAGGATAACCACCGCGATCTGGCCCTCGCCGAACAGCCTGCGAACAAGAAAGCGGTCGATGCCGGTCGCGAAGGCACCCATTAGCACGACAGCGACCGGGACAGCGATCCAGAAGGACCAGCCCAGGTAGCCGTCGTTGGTCAGCCCCAGCGTCAGGAAGGCACCCAGCATCATCAGGTCGCCCTGCGCGAAGCTGACCGCCTCGGTCGCCTTGTAGATCAGAACGAAGCCCAGGGCGATCAAGCCGTAGATGCATCCGTTGGACAGGCCGCCGATCAGCAGCTGAATGAAGTCCATGCCTTGTCACTCCCTGTTTCCGGAATTGGGTCCGCCGTCACCGAACGGCAGTACCGTCGTCAGGCTTGGCCGCTGGGTTTCGCACGGCGCCTGCCATGGCCCGCGACCCGTGGCCGCCCGGGTTCCCGGCAACGTTCAAGCCTCATGGTCCAGACCCTCCCGATCACGAGCACGGTGCACTCTCCCCTGCCGCCCGCACCGGGGTCGGCCCGCGATGCGCTGCGTGCCGACCCCGCTTGTACGGCTTCGTTCGCACCAGATTACTGCGCTCCATCCCCGTTGGATGTCCCATGGCAAGGGCACCTCCGTCGGGATCCGGGTCGTTCCCCTTGGCCTCCGGATCCTGTTGCAAGTGGTTCCCGGCCGGGCGAAAGCCTGTCGCCCGGAATGCGTCGATACGTTATTGATAAACCGACCGTCCGGGTTTTAAATAAGCGCATGAGCCGGACAGGAGACCAGGATGACTCGGACTATTGTTGTCGTTGGCGCGGGCCAGGCCGGGTTTGCAGTTGCAACCCGGCTTCGCGCACAGGGGTTCGACGGCCGGATCGTCCTGATTGGCGAGGAACCGTTTCCCCCGTACCAGCGTCCACCGCTGTCCAAGAAGTACCTGACCGGCGAAATGACCCGCGAGCGGCTTGGGTTCCGCCCCGATGACTTTTACAGGGACAACGACATCGACCTTCAGCTGGACAGCCGGGTCACCGCCATCGACCGGACCCGCAGGACCGTCTGCCTGACAGGCGGGCGGGACATCCCCTTCGACACGCTGGTCCTTGCGACGGGCGCCCGCCCAATTCACCTCCCCGATGCGATGGGCGGCAATTTGCAGGGTGTCTATTCGGTCCGGACACTGGCGGATGTCGACGCCATGCAGGCGGAATTTCGCAAGGGTGCCCGGATCCTGATCGTCGGAGGTGGGTATGTCGGGCTGGAAGCGGCAGCCGTCGCCGCGCAGCTCGGGCTCGACACCACGGTTGTCGAAGCGGCGCCCCGGATCCTTCAAAGGGTCGCCGCCGCGGAAACGGCCGACTTCTTTCGCGACCTGCACAAGGCGCAAGGCGTGCGGCTGATCGAAGGCGCAGGGCTGGAACGTCTGACCGGATCCGCGCGTGTGGACGGTGCGGTTCTGGCCGACGGACGGCGGATCGACGTCGACTTCGTTGTCGCGGGAATCGGCGTGACGCCTTGCACGGAGCTGGCCGAGGACGCCGGACTCGAGATCGACAACGGCATCAAGGTCAACGCCTTGTGCCAAAGCTCCGACCCGGACATCTACGCGGTCGGGGACTGCGCATCCTTTCCCTTCGGCAACACTCGACTGCGGCTGGAAAGCGTGCCGAATGCCATCGACCAGGGGAATGCCACGGCCGATGCGATACTTGGTTCAACGGAACCCTATCGTGCACGGCCCTGGTTCTGGTCCGATCAGTTCCACGTCAAGCTGCAGATTGCGGGTTTGAACAAAGGCCACGACCATACCGTATTGCGGGCCGGCGACCGACCGGGCGCGATGTCCGTCTGGTATTTCCGGCGGCACGAACTGATTGCCGTCGATGCCGCAAACGACCCAGGCGCCTACATGACCGGAAAGCGCTGGATCGAACGCGGACTGTCGCCGAACCCGGCCGATCTTTGCGACCCGGAGCAGCCATTGCGGGACATAAAGGCCGTCTGACACGGACGCCTGCATGCAGCCGGGTCCAGGCCATGGCAAAGGGGCGGCGACACGGGGTCCCTACTGACGGCCTGGCAGCGTCGGTCGCGGAACGCCAGGTTGAAGAGGGCGGCGCCGCCGGCTTTCGTGCGGCCCTCCTTCGCTTCGCAGCGGCCCGACCCGCCATTGCCCGAATTGTCGACCGTCTTTGCAATCCCGCCAGACCGCATGTCCTGTCAGGTCCGCAGACCGGCGGCCAGGCCCGGGGCCTGTTCCAGCGCCGCACGATAGTCGCGGGCCATCTCGCGGCATATCTTGGCGGCAGGCTCTACCTTGCCGATGCTGCCGATCCCCTGCCCGGCTGCCCAGATATCGCGCCATGGGCGCAGGTTGCCGGTAGTGCCGAAGTTCCGTTCGTGGGCGATCTCGGCCCCGTCCGGGTCGATGCCTGCCGCAGCCAGGCTCGCCCGCAGGAAGTTCGCCGGGACCCCGCTGACCGCGGCGCTGAGCGCGACGTCGCCGCCCCCGCCGTCCAGGATCATGTCGCGGTGGCCGGGCTGCGCACTGCTTTCGGGCGTGGCGATGAAGCGCGTTCCGATATAGGCCATGTCCGCCCCCATCAGCTGCGCCGCCGCGACCTGTGTGCCATGGGTCAGGGCGCCGCCCAGGACCAGCGGACCGGCAAAGTCGCGGCGCAGTTCGGCCACCAGCGCGAAGGGGTTCAGCGCCCCGGCATGCCCGCCCGCCCCCTGTGCCACTGCGATCAGCCCGTCGACGCCGGCCGTGATCGCCCGTTCCGCGAAGCGCCGCGTGGTGACATCGTGAAAGACCAGCCCGCCGGTTTCGTGGACAGCGGCGATGACCTCGGGCTCCACCCCCAGAGACGTGATCACCAGCGGCACGCGGCGCCGGACCGTCACCTCCAGATCGGCCGCCAGCCGGGCGTTGGACCGATGGACGACAAGGTTCACGCCGAAGGGTGCCGCGTCCTGTCCGTCGAGCCGCTCCTCGATCCGGTCCAGCCAGAGGGCATAGCCGTCGGTGGTGCGCTGGTTCAGGGCGGGAAAGGTGCCCAGCACGCCGTTCAGGCAGCAGGCCGTGACAAGTTCGGGGGTCGAGACCAGGAACATCGGCGCCGCGATCACGGGCACCGACAGCCGGCCATGCCAGTCCTTGGGCAGGGTCATGGGGATGCGTCCGGGATGGACCGGTACGGAAGGCAAGCCCCCCGCACCGGCTGGGATCAGTAGTCGGCGAAATCGGTCTTGCGGGTGAAGGTCTTCGACGCGGCATCCAGCTGGTAGACGGCGATGGCCGTGCCCGACAGCTGCTTGTCGTTGTCGAAGCTGATCGGCGCCATGATGCCGCCGACCTCGAAATCCTTCAGCTTGCGCAGGTTCTCGACGGTGCAGGCGCGGGTCAGGTCCTGGCCGCACTGTCCCATCGCCTCGGCCATCGCATGCAGCGCCGCATAAGTCACCAGCGTGTAGCGGTTCATCGCGGCGATGTCGTCGGCGGTGACATACTGCTTTGCCTTCTCGACAAAGGCGTCATAGTCGTCGCCGGTCAGTGCCACGTAGTCGCCGACATAGTAATCGTACCCCGCCTGCGCGGCGAGGTTCACCGACAGCGGCATGTCCTCGCTCCAGACCTGTGCGGATTCCAGCGGCATGCCCAGCTTGCGCGCCTCGCTCAGGATGTTGGCCGCGCCGGAGATGATGCCGCCATTGGCCAGAACGTTCACGCCGGCCGCACGCATCTGGATCATCTCGGCCGCGAAGTTCGACGTGCCCTTCTTGAAGCGCACGATGCCGCCGTCCTTGACGCCGAAATCCTTCACCGCACGCTCATAGCCATGTTCCACCGCCAGCCCGAAATCGTCGTCCTGCCGGATCAGGCCATAGACCGGGTTTTCCGGCTGGGTGTTCTCGTGGATGTATTTCAGCTGCGCATAGAAGGCGTCGGAATAGCTGGCACCCAGCGTGAAGACGGACGGCCGGACCGGGTCATAGACCAGCTCGTTCGGGGCCGTCGACACGATGGTCGGCAGGTTGTTTTCCTCGATCAGCGGCATCATGGCCAGGACGTTGGCCGTGCCCGACGTGCCGTTCAGCGCGAAGATCTCGTCGACTTCCAGAAGCTTGGTCAGCGCCTGGAACGACCGCGCCGGAATGTAACCGTCGTCTTCGGTCACGATGGTGATCTTGCGCCCGTTCACGCCGCCGGCGGCATTGATCTCGTCCGCGGCGATCTTCGATCCGATCGACACGGCCCGCCCGATGAAGGACGCGGGCCCCGTCATGATGTTCACGTCGCCGATCCTGATTTCGGTATCGGTGACCCCGGGATCGGCGGCCATGGCCGCGCTTCCCATCAGAGCGGCGATGACCGCGCCTGCGAGATGTTTCATTTCTCTCCTCCTCCGCTTGTGCGGCCGCCGGCTCAGTAGGCCAGCGGCCAGTTGCTCCAGTACTTCCGCGCATCCCGCCAGAGGCCGATCAGCCCGTCCGGCTTGAAGCGCAGGAACGCGACGATCACCGCCCCATAGGCGACGCCGCGGATTTCGTAGACATATGTGGAATAGAAGGCCGACCCGGGCGTCAGGATCAGGTTGAAGGCGATCCGGATCGCCTCGGGCAGAAGCGTCAGGAACACCGCCCCCATGATCGCGCCCGCGACCGATCCCATGCCGCCCAGGATGATGATCGCCAGCGCCTCGATCGACAGGATCAGGCCGAAGACGTCGATGTTGATGAACCGGATCTGCAGCGACAGAAGCCCGCCGGCGATGCCCACGATGAAGGACGACACCACGAAGGCCAGCAACTTGTAGCGGGTCAGGTCGATCCCCATCGCCCGCGCCGCGATGTCGTGGTCGCGGATCGCCAGCCACCCGCGGCCCAGCCTTGTGCGCTGCATGTTCAGGACCATCAGCACCACGCAGACCGCCACAAACAGCGTCAGATAGTACAGCGCCGGCCCCTTCTGGACGTTGACGCCAAGGATCTTGGCCCCGTTCACGAAGATGCCGTTGGGACCATGGGTGATCGGTTCGGCATAAAGGATCACGTGGCTGACGATGAAGGAAAAGGCCAGCGTGGTGATGGCAAGGTAAAGCCCCTTCAGCCGCAGGGACGGGATGCCCACCAGCAGGCTGATCAGCGCCGACACCACGCCCCCCGCGGGCAGCGACAGCCAGACCGGCCAGCCGTAATCGACCATCAGCACGGCATTGCCGTAGGCGCCCACCGCCAGAAACCCGGCCTGCCCCAAGGAGATCAGGCCCGTCGTCCCCGTCAGCAGGTTCAGACCCACGGCGCCCACGACGGCGATCAGGACGGTCACCATCAGCGTCAGTTCATAGTTTCCGACCACCAACGGCGCGGCCAGCAGGCCCGCGATCAGGACGCCGGTCCAGCCGATCACGGCAGGACTGTCGGTCAGGGCGATCAGCTGCCCAGTGGTTTCCTGGAAATGTCCGGTGCGCATGGCTCAGACCCTTTCGATGTCCTTGTCGCCGAACAGGCCGTACGGACGGACCATCAGGACGACGATGATGACGATGAAGCCGGACGTCTCGCGCAGGCCCTGGCCGATATAGCCCTGGGACAGGTTTTCGATCAGGCCGATGATCAGACCGGCCATGGCCGAGCCGAGGATGGCATCCAGCCCGCCAAGGATCACCGCCGGGAAGGATTTCAGTCCCTGGAACCACAGATCGGGCGCCAGCTTGAAGTTCATGGCAAAAAGGACGCCCGCCACGGCGGCCAGTGCCGCGGACAGGGCCCAGGCGATGGCATGGATCCGCTTGACCGAAATGCCGACCAGCAGCGCAGCCGTCTCATGCGCCGCCACGGCCCGCATGGCGATGCCGATGCGGGAAAACCGCAGGAAGGCCCAGGCCAGCGCGGTACAGATTGCCAGTGCCGCGATGGACATCAGCTGCGCGGCATAGAACGGCAGATGGCCGATCATGATCACGCGGGTGGTGACGCCGGCGGTCAGGTTGTGCGGGTCCGGCCCCCAGATCATCATCGTGACACCCCGCAGGATCACCGCCAGCCCGATCGTTACCATGACGATGGAAAAGACCGGTTCCCCCAGCATCGGACGGATGAAGATCCTCTCCAGCGCCAGTCCGATCAGCATGGAAATCGGGATCGTCACCAGCATCAGCGGAATGAAGGACAGATCGAAGGCCTGCGTCAGGCTGAAGGCGACATAGGCCGTCAGCATCACCAGCTCGCCATGGGCGAAGTTCACCACGCCCGTGGCCTTGTAGACCAGCGCGAAACCCATCGCGATCAGCCCGTAGGACGCCCCGATCACCAGCCCGGTCGAGACAAACAGAAGGAAAAGGTCCATCACGCGGCACTCCCGTAGATGATGTCGATTTCGGCGCTGAACTTGGTCTCGATGGCCTTGCGGCGGACCTTCATGGTGGCCGTCAGCTCGCCGTCGTCATGGTCCAGTTCCTTGCGCAGGATCTCGAACTTGCGGATGTTCTCGACCCGGGCGAAACGGGCATTGACCCGGCTGACCTCTTCCGCGATCAGGTCCCGGACGGCCGCGTTTTCGGCAAGTGTCCGATAGGTCGTGTACTGGATCGCATTGGCCTGGGCCCATTTTCCCGTCGTCTCCAGATCGATCTGGATCAGCGCGGCCAGGAACTTGCGCCCATCGCCCAGCAGGATCGCCTCGCGGATATAGGGGCTGTCCTTCAGCGCGTTCTCGATCAGGGACGGCGTGATGTTCTTGCCGCCCGAGGTGATCAGGATGTCCTTCTTGCGGTCCAGCACGCGGGTGTCCCCGCCTTCGCCGATCTCGACGATGTCGCCGGTATGAAGCCAGCCGCCTGCATAGGCATCGGCCGTGGCCTGATCGTTGAACAGGTAGCCCTGAAAGCAGCTGTCGCCCTTCAGCAGCAGCTCTCCGTCCGAGGCGACGGTCTGTTCGACGCAGGCCAGGTTCGGGCCGGAACTGCCAAGGCTCGTGAACCCGGGGCGCTGCGTGTGCGAGGCGCCGGCGCATTCGGTCATGCCGTAGATCTGGAAGACCGGCACGCCCAGCGTCCAGAAGAACAGCAGCACCTCTTCCGAAATCGAGGCCCCGCCGCAGAACCCGGTCCGGACCCGGTTCAGGCCCAGGAACCGCTGCAGGCTGCGGAAACAGACCATCCACAGGGCGAAGTAGGCCAGCCGGTCCGCCAGCGACGCGAAACTGCCGCCGTTGTCCAGCCGTCGCCGGGCGATCTCGCGCCCGCGGGTCAGGGTGGCATTGTAGACGCGGCGTTGGAGCGGAGTAGTGTCGCGGACCCGGTATTCGATGCTCTGCTGCATCTTCTCCCAGATCCGTGGCACGCCCAGAAAGCCCAGCGGCGCGATTTCCCGCAGGTTCACCACCACGGTGTCGACGGATTCCGCGAAGGACACGGCGCAGCCCGTCACCAGTTGCTGCACCAGCGAAAAGCTGCGTTCCGCCACGTGGCACAAGGGCAGATAGCACAGCACCGAATAGCAGGACGCGTCCAGCCCGTGGATCCGCGAGATCTCGCAGGCCGAGGCCAGCATGTTGCGATGGCTCAGCATCGCGCCCTTGGGCATGCCGGTCGTGCCCGAGGTATAGACGATGATCGCCGTATCGTCGGGCTTCCCGCCGGCGATCAGACGGTCGACCTCGGCACCGTGGGTGGCCTCGTTCTCGTCCCCCAGCGCCATCAGGTCGTCCCAGGACATCAGCCCGGCGCGGTCATAGGACCGCATGCCCTTCATGTCGACGCAGATGACGCGTTCCAGGTCCGGCAGGCCGCCTTCGTTGGCCTGTGCGTCCAGCACCTTGTCGGTCTGTTCCTGGTCGCCGCAGACGATCACCCGGGCGCGGGAATGACGCACGACATATTGCAGTTCCGGCCAGGGGTTGGTGGGATAAATCCCCAGACCCGCCCCGCCCAGCATCTGCGCCGCCAGATCGCAATAGTACCATTCCGGCGTGTCCTCGGACGCGATCGCCAGCCGGTCGCCGGGCCGGAAGCCCATGGCGTAAAGCCCGATGGCCGCGCGCCGCGCATTGGCGAAGTATTCGGCCCAGGTCGTCCGCCGCCACAGGCCGCGGACCTTCTCGCGCAGCGCCAGCCGCGCGCCATGGTCCTCCGCCCGGCGCTGCAGCACCTGCGGCATGGTCAGTCCCAGAATATCGTCTCGGGTCAGGGTCATGCCGCACGGCTCCGGCTGCCCAGATAGGCCTCGATCACCACCGGATCGGCCGACACCTCGGCCGGCGTGCCCTCGGCGATCTTCGATCCGTGGTGCATCACGCAGACCCGGTCCGAGATGTCCATAACGATGCCCATGTCGTGTTCGACCATGAAGACGGTCATCCCCAGCTCCTCCTTCAGGTCCAGGACGAAGCGGCCGATCTCCTCGCGCTCTTCCTGGTTCATGCCCGACACCATCTCGTCCAGAAGCAACAGCTTCGGATCCACCGCCAGCGCCCGGCCCAGTTCGACCCGCTTCTGCTGGCCATAGGACAGCGTCCCCACCGGCAGATCGCGCAGGTCCTCGATTTCAAGGAATTCGATGATCTCTTCCGCCCTCTCCCGCGCGCGGATCTCTTCCCTACGGGCGCGTCCCCAGAAGATCGCGGCCGAAAACAGGTCGGTCCGCAGGCTGGAATGCAGGCCCACAAGGATGTTGTTCACCACCGTCTCGTGCTTGAAGACCGCCAGGTTCTGGAAGGTCCGCGCCATGCCCAGCCCTGCCATCGCATGGGTCGGCGTCCGGGTAATGTCCTGCCCGTCGAAGGTGATGCGCCCCGCGCTGACCGGAAAGATCGAGCTGATCAGGTTGAACAGCGTCGTCTTCCCCGCCCCGTTGGGCCCGATCAGGCTGTAGATCTGGCCCTTCTCGACCGTCAGGTCGACGGCATTGACCGCGGTCAGCCCGCCGAAGGTCTTGGTCACGCCGTCCAGTTTCAGGAAACTCATGACAGCCACCTCTTGCGGCGCTTGTAGTGCTTCACGTCCCGCATCGACCGCCGTTCGCCGCCGGCCATGCCCAGATAGAATTCCTGCACGTCGTTGTTGGCCCGCAGCGCCTCGACCGGCCCATCCAGCACGATGCGCCCGTTTTCGATGATGTAGCCGTAGGAGGTCACATCCAGCGCCAGCTGCGCGTTCTGTTCCACCAGCAGCACCGTCAGTCCGGCCGACCGGTTCAGGTCGACGATGGCATCGAAGATCGCGTCGACGATCTGCGGCGCCAGACCCAGCGACGGTTCGTCCAGCATGATCATCCGCGGCCGCGCCATCAGCGCGCGCCCGATCGCAACCATCTGCTGCTCCCCGCCCGACAGATATCCCGCGATCTGGTGCCGCCGTTCCTTCACCCGCGGGAACAGGGCATAGACCCGTTCGATGTCATCGCGCGCCTCGGCCCGGTTGCGGGTGAAGCCGCCCATCAGCAGGTTCTCCTCGACCGTCAGCGGCGCGAACAGCGCGCGCCCCTCCGGCACCTGAATCAGGCCGCGGCGGACGATGTCGGCCGGCGACCGGCTGCCCAGGGGGGCGCCGTCCAGCACGACCGAACCCGACACGATCTCGCCGTCTTCCTGGTACAGCACGCCGCTGATCGCCTTCAGGATCGTCGACTTGCCGGCCCCGTTGGACCCCAGCAGCGCGATCATCTGCCCCTCGGGCACGGAAAGCGACACGTCGCGCACCGCTTCGATGGCGCGGTCATACAGAACCTGAACGTTCCGCAGCTCAAGCATTGCACTTGCGGCACAGGATGCTGCGTCGCCGCAAATGAATTGCATTTATTACTTGCGCGCCCTTCGCGGAAGCCTGACCCAGCCTGATAAGACCGAGGTTCTTACCTTTTATCACTAGCAATATCCCCTCCGCTTGCGCTCAGCGATCCGTTTCGCGGAGTTACCCTCTTGCGTCTGGATCATCTTTAATGAACTATCTTCATTACAGGGGCACCCCCGGGGGCTGTCAACGGTTTTTCGACGCGGAGTGAGGGAGGTTCAGGAATGACCGACACGCAGGAAGACGCCATCCTGACCAACTGGCCGGCGCCCGGCATCGCCCGGCTGGTGCTGGCCCGGGACGCCACGATGAACACGCTCACGTGGGAGATGATGGACGCGATGGAGGCGGCCTTCCGCGCCATGATCCGCGCCGAACCGCGCGCCGTGATTGTCACCGGACGGGGCCGCGCCTTCTGTGGCGGGGCGCAACTGACCTATTTCACGGACCCAGAAAGCCCGATGACCGCCAATCCGGGCGGCGTACGCGACGTGTATGTCCGCCGGGTGCTGGACGTCTTCGGACTGCTCCGCAGGATCCCCTGCCCGGTCATCGCGGCGATCAACGGCCATGCCCTGGGCGGCGGGATGGAACTGGCCATCGCCTGCGACTTCCGCCTGATGAGCGCGTCGGCCCGCATCGGCCAGCCCGAAGTCCGGCTGGGCCTTGCCGCCGGAGGGAATGGCGTTCAGCAACTGCAGCGGCTGGTCGGCCGGCCGGCGGCGCTGGACCTGCTTCTGTCGGGCGATTCGATCACGGCCGAGGCCGCGCTGGCCATGGGCCTTGTCGGCGCCGTCCACGCGCCCGACGCACTTCTGCCCGCGGCGCTGACCTTTGCCGAACGCTTCCTGGTCTGCGGGCCCCGCGCCGTCGCCGCCACCAAGCGCGCGGCCTATCGCACCGAAACCGCATCGCCCGAAGAGGCCGACGCCATCGCGCTGGATGCAGTCTTCGAGACCTTCTCGACTG
The DNA here is from genome assembly GCF_009765275.1 of Chachezhania sediminis. GTDB lineage: Bacteria > Pseudomonadota > Alphaproteobacteria > Rhodobacterales > Rhodobacteraceae > Chachezhania > Chachezhania sediminis. The sequence goes on along the minus strand of NZ_VOPH01000007.1, from coordinate 219,541 downwards.
CGGAATCGCGGGAAGGAATGACGGCCTTCGTCGAAAAACGCCCGCCCGCCTTTGCCGTGAAGGCCCCGCGATGACGCGCCCGCAAGCCCCGGCCACCCGCCGCCCGCGCGAGGAACGCATCGCCGACATCATGGCCGCCGCCAGCGAGGAATTCCGCATCTCGGGCTTTGAAGGGGCGTCGATGGCCAGCATCGCGCGGCGCGCCAATGTCGTCGAGGGCAGCATCTACCGCTTTTTCACCCACAAGCACGACCTGCTGACCAAGGTCGTCGAACAATGGTACGAGGACATGCTGGCCGACTATGCCCGCCAGCTTTCGTGCATCGCGGGGACGCGGAACCGGTTGCGCTACATGATCTGGCGGCACCTGAAGACGATCCACGACGACCCGGAGATGTGTCGCCTGATGTTCGATCATGTCCGCAGCGCGCCGGACTATCGCGATACGGCCGTGTTCCGCCTGAACCGGCTTTACACGTTGCGGACGCTGGAGATCGTGCAGGAAGCGATGGCCGCCGGGCGGGTTCGACAGGACCTGGACCTGACCATGGTACGCGACTTCATCTATGGCGGGGTCGAGCATCGAAGCTGGGCCTATCTGCGCAGCGAAGGGACGATAGATCCCGATGCCACCGCCGATGCCATCGTCGACCTGGTCCTGCACGGGCTGTGCGCCCGTCCGGAGGAAGCAGCAGAGGACCTGCCGATCGACCGGCTGGAGGCGCTGGCAACGCGGCTTGAGGCGGCGGTCAACGGGCTTGGGTGACATGGGGGAGATCGCGATGGCAAACGTACCGACAGCCAGGGCCGGAATGGCCAGTGTCTTCGACCTGTTCCATGCGCAGGTGCGCGCGGCACCCGATGCGGTGGCGCTGTCGGACGCCGATGGCACGGTCGGCTATGCCGAACTGGAACGGCGCGCCCTGCGGCTGGCGGCGCTGTTCCGTGCCCGCGGGCTGGTCCGCGGCGACCGGATCGCGCTTTTGTCCGAGAACCGCCGCGCCTTCGTCGAGATCCAGCTGGCCGCCGCCGCGCTTGGACTGATCGTAGCCTGCCAGAACTGGCGGCTGAACCGCGAGGAGCTGCGCCACTGCATCGACATGGTGACGCCCGGGCTGGTCCTGGTCTCGGCCCGTCACGAAGAGGCGTGGAAGGCCACCGGGCTGAACCTGCCCGCGCTGGTCATCGACCGGGACCTGAACGACCTGCCCGTCCCCGCCACGGACCTGCCGGACGTCGATCCGGAGGACGGTCTGGTGATCCTCTACACCAGCGGCACGACTGGCCTGCCCAAGGGGGCGCTGATCAGCCATCGTGCGGAAATCGCACGAATGTGCGTATATCGCACAGACTTCACTGTGGGGCCTTCGGATGGTTTCATCGCCTGGGCGCCGATGTTCCATATGGGTTCGACCGATCAGGTGCTGGCGACGCTGATGTTCGGCGGCACGGTCCATGTCATCGACGGGCTGGACCCCCGGCGGATCGTCGACATCATGGGTACGCACCGGCTGGGCTGGCTGCTGCTCATGCCCGGGTCGATCGAGCCGGTTGTGGCGATCCTGAAGGCCGAAGGCACGCAGGTCGCAGGGATCCGGGCAATAGGCGCCATGATCGACCTTGTCCCCCGCGCGGTTGCGGCCGATCTGGCGCGGCTGACCGGGGCGCCCTATCTCAACAGTTTCGGGTCGACCGAAACGGGGCTGCCGCCCTGTTCCGGTCGGCTGATGTCACCCGACGACCTGCTGCATGGCAACCTTTCGAAAAGGCCAAGTTCGCTAGTGACCATCAACCTCGTGGACACGGACGGCCAGCCCGTCTCCGACGGCGATCCCGGAGAGATGTCGGTCCGCGGGCCCACGATCTTCAGCGGCTACTGGAACGCTGCAGACGCCAACGCGAAGGACTTCGCTGACGGGCGGTTCCGGATGGGCGACATGTTCCGGCGCAATCCGGACGGCAGCTATGATTTCGTCGACCGGGCCAAATACATGATCAAGTCGGGGGGCGAGAACATCTATCCCGCCGAAGTGGAACGCGTCCTGCTGGCCGACCCGCGCGTCCGCGATGCCGTCGTGGTCCGGAAGGCCGATCCTCAATGGGGCGAAATCCCGGTGGCCTTCATCGCGCGTCAGGACGACACGCTGGATGCGGCCGGGGTCGAAACCCTGTGCCGCGCGCACCTGGCCGGCTACAAGCGCCCGCGCGAGGTGCGGTTCGTCGACTATGATGCCCTGCCCCGCAGCACGACCGGCAAGATCGTCCGGCACGAAATCGAGGCGCAGCTGAAAGCGGAACTGCCGGGCCGATAGGCGGCCCGGCCAAGGCCCGGATGTCAGCCGTCCTTCAGGACGACGATCATCTGGCCGGTCTGCACCGTCTCCTCCCGCTGGTTCAGCACGCGGAAGGCGAAGGTGCCGACCGCGCGCCCGGGCTTGGACGACGGGCGGATCCCGGCGATCTCGACCTCGCCATGGATCGTGTCGCCGATCCGCACCCCGCCCGAGAAATCCCAGCCGATATTGCGCAGCCCGATCACCCGTTCGCCGAAGATCCCCAGCCGCGTGGCCAGCCCGATGACCACCGACAGGACCAGCGGCCCATGCGCGGTACGTTCGCCGTAGGGCGTGGTGCGGGCGAATTCCGCATCCGTGTGGATCGGCGTGAAATCCCCCGAAAGCCCCGCGAAACCGACGATATCGGTCTCGGTTATGGTCCGCGCCTCGGTCCGGTAGCGGGCGCCTTGCGTCAGGTCCATGTGCCGGCCCTCATGTCTGGAAATAGGATGGTTTCGGGATTGTCCATGTCTCGCCCCAGTGCTGGCTACCGCCGTCGACGGTCAGGACTTCCCCGGTCACGAACCGGCCCGAAAGGGCGGAGAGATAGGCGCAGGCCTCGGCCACGTCCCAGGCGGTGCCGACCCGCATCATCGGGTTGCTTTTCGGATAGGCATTGCGCGCTTCGGGGGTGTAGACGTTCCAGCCGTCGGTCTCGATCGCGCCGGGGGCCACGCAGTTCGCGCGGATCCCCAGCGGCGCCCATTCAACGGCTACGGCCTTTGTCAGGCCCACGACCCCCGACCGCGCGGCGATGGTATGGGCCACGCCATGAAGGCCCCCGGTCGTGACCACAACGATATTGGCAATCGACCCGCCCCGCCCGGCCGCGCGCCATTTCAGCGCCGCGGCCTGCATCATGTGCCAGGTGCCGTTCAGGTTCGTGTTGATGACCGCATCCCAGCCTTTCGGCGTGAAGTCGATGGCCGCCTGCGGGAACTGCCCGCCCGCGCTGTTGATCAGGATGTCGACCGGGCCCTGAAGCCACACCCGGTCCCAGAACGCATCGACGGACGCGCGGTCGCGGATGTCCACGACCTCTCCCCGCGCGTCATGCCCGGCCTCCGTCAGCGCGGCGACGATCCCGTCGATCTTCTCGGCCTTCCGCCCGGTGATCACGATCCGCGCGCCCATCCGGGCGAACTGCCAGGCGGTGGCCCGGCCGATCCCCCCGGCCCCGCCCGAGATCACGGCCACCTGCCCCGCCAGCGCATCCGCGGCAAAGCTGCTGGGCATGTCCTTCAACTGGGCATCGGTCAGGCCGAAACGTTCCGGCTCAGCCACGGGGCATATCCTTCAGAAGCTCGCCCGCGATGATCATCTTGCGCACCTCGGTCGTACCGGCACCGATCTCCAGCAGCTTGGTCGACCGGAACAACCGGTTGATCTCGGACTCCCAGATATAGCCGGTGCCGCCGTGGATCTGGACGCCAAGGTCCAGGATCTTGTTCACGGTCTGTGCCGCGTACATGACAGAGGCCGCGGTCAGCTTGTGGATGTCGCCACGTCCGCCGGCACCGATTTCGACCTTCGCGCCCGCCGCCAGCACGCGATAGGTGAAGGTGCGCATCGTCTCCAGCAGAACATACATCTCGGCCAGCATCGACTGGACCATCTGGAAACTGGCGATGGGCTTGCCGAATTGCCTGCGGGTCTGAGCATAGTCCAGCGACAGGTCGAACGCCCGTTCCGCGATCCCCAGGCAGATGGGGGATATCATGGCCCGTTCCAGGTCCAGTCCGCTCATCACGATGCCGACGCCCTTGTTTTCGGCGCCCACCAGGTTTTCGGCCGGGACGCGACAGTCCTCGAACACCAGTTCGGCGGTCTGGCTGCCGCGATAACCCATCTTCACCAGCTTCTGCGCCACCTTGAAGCCGGGCGTGTCGGTCGGCACGATGAAGGCGGAAATGCCCTGCGCGCCATTTTCGGGATCGGTCTTGGCATAGACCAGCACGATGTCGGCGACCGGCCCGTTGGTGATGTAGATCTTGGCGCCGTTCAGCACGTAGTGGTCGCCGTCCTTCTTCGCCACGGTCCGCATCGACCCCAGCGCATCCGACCCGGCGCCGGGTTCGGTCAGGCCAAGCGCGCCGATCTTCCGCCCCGAACACAGGTCCGGCAGGTATTTCGCGCGCTGCGCGTCGCTGCCGTTGCGATAGATGTTGTTGGCGCACAGGTTGTCATGCGCCACGACCGACAGCGCCATCGCGTGATTCCACCGCGAAAAGCCCTGCAGCACCAGCCCGGCGGAGATCAGGTCCATCCCTGCCCCGCCGAACTCTTCCGGAATCGTGGCGCCGAAGAAGCCTGCATCGCCAATGGCGGGAAAGGCCGTGTCGGGCCACCACTCCTCGTCATCCATGCGCTGCGCCAGCGGAAAAAGCTCGTTCCGGCCAAAGCGGTCCGCCTGATTCAGAATCTCTCTCTGCTCGGCGTCCAGCTCGAAGGTTTCGGGATAGTTCGCGGTCATCTTCGGGGTCTCCTCCTGAACCAGGCTCATTTTGCATCCGCAGAATAATGAGGTGGTTTCATTTGTCAGCATCGCCTTGATGCGTTCGCCACTCAAGAGAAAAGTTCCGCGTATGGAAAATAACGCTAGGCCTGACGGAGGCCCTTGATGGCCGTATTGACATCCTTACTGAGTTGCGATCATTAATATTGGAAAGCGGCCCGCGAACGAGTGCGGGCATCAGGAGGAGCGCGATGAACGATACCGTGAACATCCGGCAGGACGGGGCCGTGCTGACGGCCACGATCACGCGGGAAGAGCGGCGCAATGCGCTGAACGCGCAGGTCGCCGAGGGCATCATCGCTGCGATTTCCCGTGCCGAAGCCGATCCCGACATCCGCGCGCTGGTTCTGACCGGCGCCGGCGACCGCGCCTTCTGCGCCGGGGGCGACCTGCAGCCGAACGCCGAAGGCACGCCCTTCAAGCTTGATGAGGCGCACCCGGTTAACTATGTCGCGGACCTTTTCCGGGCGATGAATGACGCCAGGGTGCCGATCATCGCACGGCTGAACGGGCATGCGCTGGCCGGCGGTTTCGGGCTGGTCTGCGGCTGCGATCTGGTGGTCGCGCGCGAAGACGCACTGATCGGCGTGACCGAAGTGAAGATCGGGATCTTCCCCATGATGATCCTGCCCTTCCTGATGCGCAACACGCCCAACCGCCTGCTGATGGAGATGTGCCTGACCGGAGAGCCCATCACCGCAGCCGAAGGTCTGCCCCACGGGCTGGTGAACTATGCCGTGCCGGTCGCGGATCTGGACGCGAAGACCGACTGGCTGGTGGAGCGGATCATCTCAAAATCGCCCACCGGCGTCCGGCTTGGCCTGCAGGCGCTGTCGAAGATCCGCGAGATGAGCTTTGACGCGGCCCTGGAATACGCGCCCTTCATGTTGGCCAACATGGCCCGGACGGAAGATGCCCGCGAAGGATTCCGCGCCTTCGTCGAAAAGCGCGCGCCCGAATGGACGGGGCGCTGACCATGGGGCGCGAGATCCGCATCGGAGGCGGCGGCGGCTTCTGGGGCGACAGCCCGGAAGGCGCACGCCAGATCGTCGAACGGGGGGATGTCGATTACCTGGTGATGGACTATCTGGCCGAGATCACCATGTCGATCCTGGCCCGGATGAAGGCCAAGGATCCCGGTCAGGGCTATGCCCCCGATTTCGTGACCCGCGTGATGGCACCGCTGGCGCGCCAGATCGCCGACAAGGGCATCAAGGTCGTCACCAATGCGGGCGGGCTGAACACCGCGGCCTGCCGGACCGCGCTGGAGGCCGTCTTTGCCCAGGCCGGCGTGGCGCTGAAGGTGGCGATTGTCGAAGGCGACGACATCTCGGCCCTGGCCGACCGGCTGCGCGCCGATGGCGTGACCGAGATGTTTTCCGGCGCCGCGATGCCGGAGCGGATCAGCTCGATGAACGCCTATCTGGGGGCCGGCGCGATCGCGAAGGCGCTGGACGAAGGGGCGGACGTGGTCCTGACCGGCCGCGTGGTGGACAGCGCCACTGTGCTGGGTCCCCTGATCCACGAATTCGGCTGGGGGCCGAGCGACTTCGACCGGCTGTCGGGCGGCAGCCTGGCGGGGCATCTGCTGGAATGCGGGCCTCAGGTCACGGGTGGGATCTTCACCGACTGGCAGGACGTGCCGGGCTGGGACGATACAGGCTTTCCCATCGCGATCTGCCGCGAGGACGGCAGCTTCGACCTGACCAAGGTGCCCGGGACCGGGGGACTGGTCTCGCCCCGGACCGTGGCCGAACAGGTCTGCTACGAGGTCGGCGATCCCGCCAGCTACCTTCTGCCCGACGTGACCTGTGACTGGAGCGGGATTTCCCTGAGCCAAGCCGGGTCGGACGTGGTCCGCGTCGCTGGCGCGAAGGGGCGCGCACCCGGCAAAAGCCTGAAGGTCAGCGCGACCTACCCGGATGGGTTCCGGTCTGCGGTGACGATGATGATCGCCGGCCGCAGCGCCGCCGCCAAGGCGCAGGCCACGGGCGAGGCGATCCTGAAACGCGCTGGCCGGCTGCTGGCGGAGCGCAACATCGAACCGTTTTCCGAAACCATGGTCGAGGTGTTGGGCGCCGATGCCAGCTATGGCGCGGATCCTATGACCCACTCCGCGCGCGAGGTGGTGCTGAAGCTGGCGGTCCGGCATGACGACGCCAAGGCGCTGAACATCTTCGCGGGCGAGATCTATCCCGCCGCCTGCTCCATGGCGCAGGGCATCACCGGTTTCGCCGGCGGGCGCCCTGCCCCGCAACCTGTCATCCGGCTGTTTTCCTGCCTTGTGGACCGGGACCTTGTGCCCGTGACCGTCGACCTCGAAGGCCGGACAATCGCGGTGCCACATCCAAAAGGGCAGGACACGGAAGCCGCGACGGTCCCCACGGGCGAAACGGCCGTGCCGAAAGGTTCGCTGGCCCGCGTTCCGCTGATCGCGCTGGCCCATGGGCGCAGTGGCGACAAGGGGGACAAGGCCAATATCGGTGTGCTGGCCCGCGATCCGGCCTATCTGCCGTGGATCCGGCGGTCGGTCACCGAAGCGGCCGTGGCCCAGTGGTTCGGGCATTTCGTCAAGGGAAGCGTAACCCGATATGAATGGCCCGGGCTGCAGGGCTTCAACTTCCTGATGGACCGGGCGCTTGGCGGCGGCGGCGTCGCTTCGCTGCGCCATGACCCGCAGGGCAAGGCACTGGCGCAGGTGCTCCTGGACCTGCCCGTCGAGGTGCCCGCGGACTGGATCGCCCCCGGCGGCCCCCTGTCCGCCTATGCCGAGGAGGCCGTACCGGCATGAAAGACTATCCCTTCACCCGCATCCTTGTCGCCAACCGGGGCGAGATCGCCTGCCGCGTGATCCGTGCCATCCGCGAGATGGGCCTGACCTCCATCGCCGTGCACCACGCGGTCGAGGCCAGTGCCCGCCATGTGCGCGAGGCCGACGAGGCCGTCGAGATCACCGGAGACACGCCCGTCGCCGCCCATCTGGACATCCCGCAGCTGATCGCTGTGGCAAGTACCACGGGCGCACAGGCGATCCACCCGGGCTATGGCTTCGTGTCGGAAAACGCGGGCTTTGCCCGGGCGGTGGCCGAGGCCGGTCTGGTCTTCATCGGCCCCGACGCCGACACCATCGCGCTGATGGGCGACAAGATTTCCGCCCGCACCTTCGCCGAAGCCCATGGCGTGCCCGTGGCGCCATCCGTCCTGCCGACCGACGATTTGGACGCCTTCGCCGAGGCGGCGGCGCAGATCGGGTTCCCGCTGCTGATCAAGGCCTCGGCCGGGGGCGGCGGCAAGGGGATGAGCATCGTGCGCGAAGCGTCATCGCTCCGTGACGCCGCGCGGCTGGCGGCCAGCGAGGCGAAGCGGTATTTCGGCGACGGACGGGTATATGCCGAACTTTACGTCGAACGTCCCCGCCATATCGAGGTGCAGGTACTGGGCGACGGTCAGGGCCGGGTGCTGCACCTGCACGAACGGGAATGTTCGGTGCAGCGGCGGTTCCAGAAGATCGTGGAAGAGGCACCGTCGTCGAACCTGTCGCCCGACGTCGCGGCCGAGATCTGCGCCAGCGCAGTGCGGCTGGCCGAGGCCGCGAAATACCGCAATGCCGGGACGGTGGAATTCATCCTTGGGCAGGACGGGCGCTTCTTCTTCCTTGAGATGAACACGCGGCTTCAGGTCGAACACCCGGTGACCGAGATGATCACCGGCATCGACCTTGTGAAGGCCCAGATCGACGTGGCCGCCGGGCGCGGTCTGCCCTGTCCGCAAGGCGAGATCGGCCGCAACGGTCATTCCATCGAATGCCGGATCTGTGCCGAGAATGCAGATCAGGACTTCCGCCCCGAAACCGGCCGCATCGATTTCCTGCACGTCCCCGAAGCGCCCTGGCTTCGTTTCGAACATGCGCTGGATCAGGGGCAGCGGGTGACGGCGGATTTCGACCCGATGCTGGCCAAGCTGGTCGTCCACGGCGCCGACCGGGCGCAGGCCATCGACCGGGCCATCGGTGCCCTGGGGGAACTGTCGATCCTGGGTGTCACCACCAATGTCGACTATCTGGCGCGGGTTCTGGACAACGCGGCCTTCCGCGCGGCCGACATCCACACCGGCTTCCTCCAGGAACAGGCCGAAGCCTTGCTGCCGCCACCGATGGACGACGCCGCCACCGACCGCGCGCTGATCGCGGCCGCCCTGGGCTTCCGCGACTTTCGCCGGATGATCTTCGACGTGCCGCCCCTGCAGGCCGCCATCGGGTACTGGAGGAACTGAGATATGAGCTTTCGCATCCTTCTTGACGGCGTGGAGCGGCAGGTCGACATCCTGCAGCGCCGCCCGCACCTGGTCCTGTCCGTCGACGGCCGCACCCATGTGGTCGAGGACGCAGGCCCGGACGGTGACGGCCTGATCGACCTGACCGTCGCGGGGCAGTCCGTCACCGTGGCCCGCGCGGATGGCACGGAAGGTCAGTCCCTGCGGATCGCCGGGCGAACCCATCACGCGACGCTGCTGGTCGAGGGCGAAGGCCCCGACGACGCGGCCGAAGCCGAGATCCGTGCGCCGATGCCGGGTGCCGTGGTGGAAATCCATGTCGCCGCCGGTGCCATCGTCGACCGGGGGGCCGCGCTGGTCACGATGGAAAGCATGAAGCTTCAGACCGTTCTGGGCGCGCCCCGCGACGGGGTGGTGGCCGAAGTGCACGTGACCGAAGGGCAGACCTTCGACAAGGACCAGCTTCTGGTCAGCCTCGAAGCCCGGGAAGGAACCGACGCCGATGCGTAGACTGCAATCCAAGATTAACACCGGCGCGGCCGACTTCCGGGCGAACATGGCCCATAACCGCCGCGTGGTGGCCGAGTTCCGCGCCAAACAGGAAGCCGCGCGCCACCTGCGCCCGCAGCGCGACATGGACCGGCTGGAAAAGCAGGGCAAGATGCCGCCCCGGAAGCGGATCGAGATGCTGCTGGATCCCGGCACGCCGTTCCTGGAACTGTCCTCGCTGGCCGCCAACCGCGACTATGACGGCGAGGCGCCCTCGGCCAGTTCCATTGTGGGCATCGGTACCGTGTCGGGGCGCGAGGTACTGATCCGCGCCGACGATCCGTCGGTCAAGGGCGGCGCGTGGTATCCGCTGACGGTCAAGAAGATCGTCCGCGCGCTGGACATCGCGATGGAGAACCACCTGCCGGTCATTCATCTGTGCGACAGCGCCGGCGGGTTCCTGCAGCTGCAGTCCGAAGTCTTTCCCGACAAGTACGCAGCGGGGCGGATCTTCCGCAACCAGTCGATCCTGTCGAAGAAGCGCATCAAGCAGCTGTCGCTGGTCTTCGGCCACTGCACCGCGGGCGGCGCCTATATCCCCGGCCTGTCGGACTATTCCGTCATCGTGCGCGGCACCGGCGCCGTCTTCCTGGGCGGCCCGCCGCTGGTCAAGGCCGCCACCGGCGAGACCGTGTCGGTCGAGGAGCTGGGCGGCGCGGACATGCATACCTCGGTGTCCGGGACCTGCGATTACCCGGCGCGGGACGAGGCCGACGCGATCCGCATCGGGCGCGAGATCGTGGCGCAATGGGACCGGCCGGCGAAATGGGCCTGCCAGCAGGAGACGCCCGAAGACCCGGCCTATGACCCGGCCGAGCTTTATGGAATCCTGCCCGACGACATCAAGAAAAGCTTCGACATGCGCGAGGTGATCGCGCGGCTGGTCGACGGGTCGCGCTTTCACGAATACCAGCCGGCCTATGGCACGACGCTGGTCTGCGGGTACGCGAACATCTGGGGCTACAAGGTCGGGATCCTGGCCAATAACGGCGTGCTGTTCAACGAAAGCAGCTTGAAGGGGGCGCATTTCATCGAGCTTTGCAATCAGAACAACACGCCGTTGGTCTTTTTGCAGAACATCACCGGCTACATGATCGGGCGGGAATACGAACGGCGGGGGATCACCAAGGACGGGGCCAAGATGATCATGGCGCAGTCCTGTTCCCACGTTCCGAAGTTCACCGTGATGTGCAACGGGTCCTTCGGGGCCGGGAATTATGGCATGTGCGGACGGGCTTTCGACGGGCGCTTCCTGTTCACCTGGCCCAACCACCAGATCGGCGTCATGGGTGGCGATCAGGCCGCCAACACGCTGGCCGAGGTGAAGGCCAACCAGATGCGCCGCAACGGCCACACCGTCGATGCGGCCGAGATCGAGGCCCTGTGGAAGGACACCCGCCGCGCGTACGAGGATCAGCTGTCCGCCTATTACGCCACCTCGCAGCTGTGGGACGACGGGATCATCGATCCGGTGGACACGCGGAACGCGCTGGCGCTGGCGATTTCGGCATCGCTGAACGCGCCCCTGCCCGATCCGGGCTATGGCGTCTTCCGCTTCTGATGGCCCGCCTGGTCTTCTGCTTCGACTTCGCTTCGCCCTATGCCTATGCCGCCTTCGACGCGACCGTGGCACTGGCGGAGGAAGCGGGATGCACGCTGGAGCTTCGCCCGGCCATGGTCTGGGCGATCCTCAAGGCGCAAGGCATCATGCCGCCGCTGGAGCGGCCCGCCCGGCAGGCCTACATGGCGCGGGACATGCCGCGAACGGCCGCATTCCACGGACTGCCCTATGCCCCGCGGGAGCCGCTGGCGATCTCGGCGCATCTTGCGCTTCGGATGTGGCTGGGGCTGACCGGTGGCGACATCGCGACGGGTGCCGAGCTTGGCCGCCGCCTTTTCGCGGCGCGCTTCGGCGAGGGGCTGAACATCACCGACCCGGAGGTCCTGGTCGATGTGGCCCTTGCAGCCGGGTACGACGCGGAGGCCGCGCGTACCGCGATGCAAAGCGACGCGACAAAGGCCGGGCTGCGCACCTCCATTGACGCGGCGCTGGCGGATGGTGCGGTGGGCGTGCCCTTCTACCTTCTGGACGGCGAACCCTTCTTCGGGGTCGACCGACTGCCCCAGTTGCGCTGGCGCCTCGGGTTGGAGGCGTGACCGCAGCCTGCCTTGCATTGCCCCGGCAAAGCTGGTTCTTTTGGCCGGTTACAAGCGGAGCAGCGCATCCATGGCCTCGAAACGGCGTGTCAGCCGGCTTTCGCCAGAAAAACGGACGGCCGACATCCTGAAAGCCGCGCGCGAGGTCTTTGCCGAACGCGGCTATCAGGACACGATCATGTCCGAGATCGCGGAACGTGCAGGCATCGTCGAAGGCAGCATCTATCGCTATTTCCGCAACAAGCGCGACCTGATGTTCCGCATGGCCGAGGACTGGTTCGAGGAGATGATCCTGTCGGACGAGACCACGCTGCAGTCGATTTCGGGCGTCGAGAACCGGTTGCGCTTCATCATCCACCGGCACCTTCTGTCGATCCACAACGAACCCGACCTGTCGCGGCTGGTGTTCCAGCACCTGCGCCCCGATCCCGACTATCGTCAGACCAAGCTGTTCGACCTGAACCGGACCTATACCGCCCGCGTCACGGCCGTGATCCGCGACGGTATGGCCTCGGGCGAGATCCGGCCCGGGGTAGAGCCGACCCTGGTCCGCGACATCGTCTTCGGGTCAATCGAACACCGAACCTGGGCCTTCCTGCGGCACGAAGGCGACTTTGCCCCGGAACAGTTGGCCGACAGCGTGGTGGCCCTTGTGTGGAATGGGCTGAAGGCGCCGGAGGCCGAAGCCTCCATCGCGTCGGTCGTCGACCGCCTGGAAAGCGCGATCAGCGCGCTGCAGGCCAGGACCTGACCTGTTGAGGGTCGCTCACTGTTCTATCTGAACGGTCCCCGATCAAATGCGGAGACGCTTCCACGTCTCTGGAAAGTCTGTGCCGCAACCCCTTCAGGACTGCGCCGGCGTTGTCCCATCGCAACACGGATGCCAGAAAGATCCGTGATGAGATCCACTCATCACGGACTCCGTTCCGCATTTCGAAGGGAAGGCCTCGATGACCGTCCACCATCCGCCCGACCGCGCCGTCGACCCCTATGACACGGCCGCCGTCCGGACGGCGCTGGAGCGGGTCCTGACGGATCGCGCCGGGTACCCCGTTGCCGTGACCCATCTGCGTCGCTTCACGGTGGGCTTTTCCTGGATCACCTACGGCTTTGCCGCCGCCGGCAGGGCGCTGGTCCTTCGGATCGGTCCGGCCAATGGCGTCTTCGCCCCCTATCGCGCAACACCCGAGGCGCTGGTCCTGCGCAGCCTGGCCGGCCATGGCATCCCGGTCCCGGTCGTCCACCTGTGGGACGAGGGCCCGGGTCCGTTCGGCGCGCCCTTCCTGGTCGTCGACCTTGTTCAGGGCCAGGCACCGATCCCCTGGACCGCCGACGGGGGCCCTGCCTTTGCCGAGCCTGAGCGAGAGATCCTGGCCGACCAGTTCCTGCAGGCCCTGGCCGCGCTGCACGAATTCGACTGGCAGGCGTCGGAGGCGGGGGCACTGGACGGAACGCGCGACGCGACCCGGACGGCTGTGGCCCAAATCGACGCCTGGGAAAACCGCATGGGCGAATGGTCGGCGCGGCGCTTCCCGATGCTCGACTGGGCCATCGCGTGGTTCCGGTCGACGGCGCCTGTGGCGCAGCGGATTTCGCTGGTTCATGGCGACTTCCGGATCGGCAACTTCCTGGAACGCGACGGGCGGATCACGGCGATCCTCGACTGGGAACTGGTCCATCCCGGCGACCCGATGGAGGACCTGGGCTGGATCTGCCTGCAGGCCTGGCGCGGCCGGTCGCCCCATATGTGCCATCTGCTGACCAGAGAGGACCTGGCGGACCGCTACGAAGCCCTGACCGGATACCATGTCGACCCGAAGGCCCTGGCCTGGTGGGAGGCGTTCGGGACCTTCAAGCTGGCCGTCATGCATCTGGGCGCCGCCCATTGCTATGAAGCGCGCGGCTTCAACGACACCCGTATGGCCGGGATGGGCGCGCAGATCCCTCGGCTTCTGCTGCAGCTTGAAGCGGCGGTGGAGCGGGCGTCATGAACAATTCGCTGGACAGGCTGGTGGCCGGGATCATCGCGACGCTCCGGACCGAGGTGATCGCCCATGTCGACAATCCCTATGCCAGGGGGCAGGCTATCGGCGTCGTCGACCTGCTGAACAATATCGGCGCGCATCTGGAATGGAGGCATGCGCCATTGCAGGATGCCATCGCCCGGCGGCGGGCGTGCATCGACACGGTGCATGGGTTGATGGACCTGCCCGCACTGCCCGATCCCGTGCCGCCGGCATCGGCCGAAGACCTGCTGGCCGAACGGGACCGGCTGGACAGCATCATCAGCGCCCTTGTCCGGCAGGTCTTCGGACCCGACACGCCCGGCCCGGACGCGGCCCGGGCCGTCCTGCGCCGGCACATGCATGACGATGCAGAGATCGAGATGCGGCAGGTGAAAAAGCCGCTCTTTGCCGAGATCGCCCGAGGCGGGGCCGAGAAGACCTGAGGGGGAATGACATGTTCGACGAGATGCCGGAACGGACCCGCGCGCTGAAGGATCGGCTGGAAGCCTTCATGGAGGCCGAGATCTATCCCAACGAACGCGCCCTGCTGGAAGGGCCTGCGGGTCCCGGCTTGTGGTCGCCCGTTCCCCTGCTGGCGAAATTGCAGGCCAAGGCGCGGGCCCAGGGGCTCTGGAACCTGTTCTGGAACCATGGGCCAGAAGGGGCGGGACTGTCGAACTATGACTACACCCATCTGTGCGAGGTGCTGGGCCGGTCGCTGGCCGCGCCTTCGGTCTTCAACTGCAACGCGCCGGATGTCGGCAACATGGAGATCCTGGCCGCCTATGGCACCGAGGCGCAGAAGAAGACCTGGCTTGCGCCGTTGCTGACGGCGGAAATCCGGTCCTGTTTCGCCATGACCGAACCCGGCGTGGCGTCGAGCGATGCGACGAATATCGAGACCGAGATCCGCCGGGATGGCGACCACTACGTGGTGACGGGCCGCAAGTGGTGGACGACGGGCGCGATGTCGGACCAGTGCCGCGTGGCTATCGTGATGGGCAAGTCCGATCCTTCCGCGCCGAAGCACCGCGCCCAGTCGATGATCCTTGTGCCGATGGACGCCCCCGGGGTCACCATCGAACGGCCACTGACCGTCTATGGCTATGCCCACCCGCCGCTGGGTCATGCCGAAATCACCTTCGACGCGGTGCGCGTGCCGACAGAAAACATGCTGCTGGGCGAAGGCCGCGGGTTCGAGATCGCGCAGGGCCGGCTGGGGCCGGGCCGGATCCATCACTGCATGCGCTTCATCGGTCTGGCGGAACGGGCGCTGCAGATCCTGTGCCAACGGGCTGCGTCGCGGACCGCCTTCGGCAGCCGGCTGTCCGACATGGGCGGGATCCGGCAGGTCATCGGCCAGTCGCGTTGCGAGCTGGAACAGGCACGGCTGGTGACGCTGAAGGCCGCCTGGGCGATGGATCGCCACGGCAACAAGGCTGCACGCAACGAAATCGCGGTGGCCAAGATCGCCGTGCCCTCGATCGTCGGGACGATCCTGGACCGGGCGATCCAGGTACATGGCGGCGCCGGCCTGTCGCAGGACCTGTTCCTGGCCGAGGCCTTCGCCGAGACCCGTTTCCTGCGGATCGGCGACGGCCCGGACGAGGTTCACCGCGAAGCGCTCGCCCGGGCCGAGATCGCACGGCACGTCGCGAAGGTTCCGGCTTAGGAGGCATCGCTCACTTCCGCGGGACGACCGCAGCAAGCCAGTTTCCACGAATGAAGAGAACGCATTCCGGATCTTCGGAAGAGATTCCGATCGTTGACCCGACCCTGCGTATCCCATTCAAATGATGACAACTCACTAACGGATTTTCGCAGGGAGGAGCCCGTGGGACGGCTGGACGGCAAGACAGCACTGGTGACCGGCGCAGGTCGTGGCATCGGGCGGGCGCTGGCGCTGAGGCTGGCGGCCGAGGGCGCGCAACTGGTGCTGAACGACCTCGACACCGACCCGCTGGAGGAGGTGGCAGCCGCGGCCGTCGACACCGGCGCGCGAGTGGTGACGCAGCCCGGCAGCGTGGTGGAAGACGGCTTTGCCGAAGACTTCGTGGCCCTTGCGTTGGCCGAATTCGGCGCGCTGGACATCATCGTCAACAATGCCGGCTATACTTGGTACGGGACCTGCGCCACGACCACGGACCAGCAGATGGAGACGATGGTGGCGCTCCACATGATGGCGCCGTTCCGGCTGCTGCGGGCTGCCATCGGCCCGATCCGTGCCTTCGCCGACACCGAACGCGCCGAGGGGCGCGAGGTGCTGCGGAAGGTGGTCAACATCTCCTCCCTCGCCGGGACCGGGGGCGTCGCGGGGCAGTTCGCCTATTCCGCGGCCAAGGCGGGTCTGGTCGGCATGACGCAGACGCTGTGCAAGGACTGGGGGCGTTACAAGGTCAATGTGAACGCCGTGGCCTTCGGGCTGATCGACACCCGCCTGAACCGGGTGGTCGAGGGCAACGCCCCGCCCCTGCAATTCGACGGCCGGGACGTCCCCATCGGCATCAGCGAGGGCTTCCGCGAAGCCACCGAACGCATGATCCCGCTGGGCCGCATCGGCACGCCCGAGGAAGCGGCGGCCGGGGCCCTTTTCTTCTGTTCGCCCGATTCCGACTACGTCAGCGGCCAGGTGCTGCACGTGGCCGGCGGGCTCGTGAACTGAGGGGCGCGCATGACTTCCTTCGGCGACGTGGAGCGCTTTTTCCACATCAACGTGAACTGTTCGGACTTCGACCGCTCGCTGGCCTTCTATGAAACCGTGGGCTTCCGCGTCCTGCTGGATTTCGAGGACGCCCCGCCGCCGCGCCGGACCTTCGGCGAAATCGGCCTGGGCCCCGTCCTGAACCTGCCCGCCGACTGCGACGGCCGGGCAGCGCTGCTGACCCTGTCGGACGATCCGCGGGCGATGCGGCTGGACCTGATCGAATGGCGTGTCCCGCAGGAAGAGGCGCCGCCCAGGCGCACGCTGGCGCAACCCGGCATGGCGCGGATCTGCCTTGCGACACGCGACGCGCTGGCCGTTCACGCGCGGCTTCAGGCGGCAGGGTACGACAGCTATTCCGCGCCGGTCGACACGGCGCTTGGCGGGTCGCTGATCCGGGTCTTCTGCTGCGAAGACCCGGACGGGACCGTCATCGAGTTTATGCAATTCCTAGGCCCGGAGACCCCGTCGGTATGAGAGACGACATCGACCACCAGGACCTCGAAGCCCGAGGCTGGATCCGGAACGAGACCCATGCGGCCTTTTCCAGCCATGTCGGCCCGGTCTGGCGTAAGGCGGACGGGGACCGGCACCGCTTCGGCTTCCGCGTTGGCCCGCATCACGACAATTCGCAAGGTCGCGCCCATGGCGGGATGATCATGACCTTCTGCGACGACGCGCTGGGATCGACGGCGATGCTGGCGCGGCCGGGGCGGGTGCTGTTCACCGTGTCCTTCGACTGCCAGTTCATTTCTGGCGCCGAAACCGGGGAATTCGTGGAGGCGGTGACAGAAGTCGTCCGCGCCACGGGGTCGCTGATGTTCATGCGGGGCGAATGCCGCGTCGGCGACCGGGTGGTCGCGACCTGCAACGGCATCTGGAAGGTTCTGGGCGAAAGGGGAATCCGGGCATGACCATCAACTACAGGCAACTGATCGACTGGGCTTTCCCGGAGGTCGTGCAGGACTATCGCTGGCAGGACACGGCGCTTTATGCGCTGTCGGTGGGGCTGGGCGCCGACCCGATGGCCCGCGACCAGCTGCGCTTCGTCTACGAGGACAACATGCTGGCCCTGCCGACCATGGCGGCGGTGCTGGCGGGACAGGGCTTCTGGATCCGGGATCCGGGGACCGGGATCGACTGGCAGCAGTCGCTCCATGGCGAGCAGGAGATCGTCTGGCACAGGCCGCTGGCCGCGATGGGGCGGATCACCGGGCGCATGCGGGTCGACAGCCTGATCGACCGGGGCGCCGGAAAAGGGTCGATCCTGACCACATGCAACGACCTGTTCGATGCCGGGGGCACGCATGTCGCATCGGTTTATGCCACCGCCTTCAACCGCGCGGACGGCGGCTTCGGCGGTCCGGCCGGGCGGGGGCGCGAGGTGCATCATCCCCCGGAACGCGCCCCGGATCACGTTCTGGACCTGCCGACCCTGCCCCGGGCCGCGTTGCTGTACCGGCTGAACGGCGACGACAACCCGCTGCATGCCGACCCGGACGTCGCCGCCGCCGCGGGCTTTCCGATGCCGATCCTGCACGGGCTTTGTACCTATGCTATCGCCGGCCGCGCACTGCTGGAGGCTGCCTGCGGATGGGACCCGTCCCGGATGAAAAGCCTCCGCGCCCGCTTTTCTGCGCCCGTCTTCCCGGGCGAGACGCTCCGGACCGAGATCTGGGAAGAGGCCGGGCTGGTCTCCTATCGGACAACAGCGCTGGAACGGAACCTGCCCGTGATCATTGGCGGCGTGATGGAATGGGCCTGACCGGGCCTTAACGGGGCCCTAACGGGCGCCGCGCATCTCGTCCCTTGCCTCGTCCCAGCGGGCATTGTCCCAGTCGAACAGCGGCCGGATCGCGTGGCCATTGGTGCCGCCGATCCAGCGCCCGCCATCGATCACCACGCATTCCCCGGTGATATAGCTGGCCTCGTCCGCGACGAGATAGCTGGCGAGGTTCGCCAGTTCGGAATGATCACCCATCCGCCGCGCCGGGATTTCTTCGTGCAGGGGTTCGGACAGGGCCCCCGACGGATACATCCGGTCCCAGGCCCCTGCGGTATGGAAATAGCCCGGCGCGATTGCGGCCGTGCGGATGCGCTTCGGCCCCCATTCGACGGCCAGCGACCGCATCAGCGCCAGCACGCCACCCTTGGCCGCGGCCGAGGGCGCGGTGAAGGGCTGGCCGGTCCATGCGGCCGAGGTGACGATGGACAGGATCGTGCCCGGGTCCCCGGCCTCGATCCAGCGCCGACCGGCAGCCAGCGAGCAATAGGCGGTGCCATGCAGCACGATCGACGCAACGCTGTCGAAGGCGCGGTGGGACAGGCGTTCGGACTGGGCGATGAAGTTGCCGGCGGCGTTGTTGACCAGGACCGATAGCGGACCGTCCTGCCAGATCCGGTCCATCACCTCCTCCACCATATCGGGTTCGCGGATGTCCAGCCGGATCGGTGTGACCGGGCGGCCGCTGACGGCCGCAATCTCGGCCGCGGCGGTGTCCAGTTTCTCCTGCCGGCGGCCGGCAATCACCACATCGGCGCCCAGCGTGGAAAACCGTTCGGCCATACTGCGGCCCAGCCCGGTGCCGCCCCCGGTGACGAGGATGCGTTTGCCCGCCAGAAGATCGGTCCTGAACATGGTTATTCCTTTCGCTCAGCGTCCCGTGAAGGCCGGGACCCGCCGTTCCCGGAAGGCCTGAACGCCTTCCCGATGATCGTCCGTGGTGAAAAGGACCGCCGCGCAGTCCCTTTCGAACCCCAGCGCCCGGTCGATGCCATGGGCCAGGTAGTCCTTCAGGTAGCTGACCGGCAGCGGCGCCGTCGCGGCCGCCTGTCCCGCCAGATCCACGGCCATGTCCAGGGCACCGTCCGCGGGTGCCACCCGGTCGGCAAGGCCGATCGCCTGCGCTGCGGCGGCATCGAAACCTTCCCCCCAGATCATGATCTGGCGCGCGCGCACGGGGCCGACCCGCAGGGGCAGGGTGTGGATCAGGGCCAGGTCGGGCAGGACGCCGACCCGGTCGAAACCATAGGCCAGCCGGGCGTCGCCTGCCGCAACGATCAGGTCGCAAAGGCAGGCCAGGCCCAGCCCGGCGCCGACCGCCCAGCCTTCGACCGCCGCCACGACCGGTTTCGGGAACCCCGCCAGCCGCCGGGGCAGCCGCGCGATGTGGTCGAAATGGTCCCGCCAGCCGGTCAGGTCCTTGCCGCCCATGTCGTCGAAATCGCCACCGGCGCAGAAGGTCCCGCCAGCACCCGTGATCACGACCGCTCCCACGCCCGGATCCGCGGCGGCACTGTCCAAAGCCTCCAGCAGCGCACCGCAGACCGCGCGAGAGATCGCGTTCTTCTTTCCCGGCACGTCAAGGCTCAGCACGCGGACGGCGCCGCGTGTTTCTGTGGCAATCATGGCTGGTCTCCCGTCGGGTCAGGCGAGGCTCGTCTCGCGCCCTTCCCAGTACAGTTTCCGGATCTCGCGCTTCAGGATCTTGCCCGCGCCGGACACCGGGAACGGATCGGTCCGGAACTCCACCGACCGCGGCACCTTGTAGCCCGAGATGTGCTGCCGGCAATGCACGATGATCTCGTCCGGCGTGGCGGCATGGTCCTTGCGCGCGATGACGATGGCATGGACCTGTTCGCCCCACTTGTCGCTGGGCACGCCGATCACCACGCAACTGGCCACCGCCGGATGAAGTGCGACGGCATTCTCGACCTCGGTGGAATAGACGTTTTCGCCCCCGGTCACGATCATGTCCTTCAGCCGGTCGATCAGGAACACGAAGCCGTCTTCGTCCATAAAGCCCGCATCGCCCGTCCTGATCCAGCCGCCGACCATCGCCTTGGCCGTTTCTTCCGGTTTTTCCCAGTACCCCAGCATCATCTGGGGACCGCGCACCAGCACCTCGCCCACTTCGCCGCGCGGCAGTTCCCGCTGCGCGTCATCGGCCACGATGATGTCCGTGCACAGCCCGGCCACCCCGGCGGACCGCAGCTTCGTCGGGTCCTTGTGGTGCCGCGGCAGCAGGCTGGAGATATAGGGCGCCATCTCTGTCTGGCCGTAACCCTGCTGCAGCCCGACATGGGGCAGCTTCGCCGCCGTCTCGGAAATCTGCGCCTGGGTCATCGGCGCCGCGCCATAGATCAGCGTCTTCAGGGTCGACACGTCGAAGCTGTCGAAGTCCGGCTGGTCCAGCACCATGCGCACCATGGTCGGCACCAGCTGGGTATGGGTCACCTTCTCGTCCTGGATCGTTTGCAGGATCGCCTTCGGATCGAAACCCGGATGGAAGATGTGGATACCGCCCGCGATGGTCGTGGCAAACAGCACCCCCGACCCGCCGCTGTGAAACAGTGGCATGGCATGCAGGAAGATCGTCCCCTCGGACGCCAGGTCGGCATAGTCGGTCGACAGCGCCACCGAGCTGGCCCAGATCGCCAGGTGCGACAGCATCACGCCCTTGGACAGGCCGGTCGTGCCCCCGGTGTAACAGATGGCCGCCATGGTCTCGCCCGGCACGGGAAGGACAGGCGCCGGGCGGCTCCGCGCCACCAGGTCTTCGTAGTCCAGCACATCGGCCGGCAACCCGGGATCGGGCGCCCGCGACGAATTCAGGAAGATCACATGGCGCAGGCCCGGATAGCGGCGGCGCAGGTCCGGCAGCATCGGCAGGAACTGCGCGTCGACCATCAGCACATCGGGGCGCGCATCGTTCAGGCCATAGGACAGTTCTTCCAGCGTCCAGCGGGTGTTAAAGGGCACCACCGCGGCACCGATCCACGGAATGGCGAAATAGGCCTCCATGTAGCGGGCCGAGTTCAGGGCAAGGATCGCCACGCGATCCCCCTGCCCCACGCCAAGACCGGCCAGACCGCCGGCCAGCCGGGCGGTTCGGTCTGTCACCTGGGCCCATGTGCGGCGGTCGGTGCCGTCCACGGTGGCAAGGCGGTCGGGTGCGATCTGGGCCATGCGCCGCAGAGACTGAGTAAGGTACATTAAGGTTCCTCCCTGGGATCGGGCCCCGGCTGCATTCCTGTCGATGCGTCCCGGCTTTCCGGGGATTCAGGGCCTGATCCGACTATTCTCGTTTATTGAGCGTTCCTCAACTATGAATGTTCTCGATCAGCCCGGCCATGCCCTGACCGCCGCCGATGCACATGGTGATCACGGCATAGCGCCCGCCGGTCTTCTTCAGGTGGTCGATGGCCGTCATCGTCATCCGCAGCCCCGTCGCCCCCGGCGGATGGCCAAGAGAAATGCCGCCGCCGTAAAGGTTCGTCTTCTCGCGCGGGATGCCCAGTTCGCGTTCGGCATGCAGGTTCACCGGGGCAAAGGCCTCGTTGATCTCGAAATAGTCGATGTCGTCGACGGACAGGCCGAACCGTTCCAGCAGCTTCTGCGTTGCCGGCACCGGGCCGATGCCCATGATCTCTGGCGGGACGCCCACCACGGTCCAGCCCAGAAGCCGGGCGTCGGGGGCGATGCCTGCCTCTTCGGCGGCACTGCGCGAGGCCACGACGATGGCCGCAGCCCCGTCCGTCACGCCACTGGAACTGCCGGGAGTCACCCGCCCGCCCTCGCGCCGGAAGACCGGACGCAGCGCGGCCAACTTTTCCGCCGTGATGCCGAAGCGGGGGAATTCGTCCTGTTCCAGCATGCGGGTGCCCCGCCCCTCCGGCACCTCGATCGGTTCGATCTGCTGCGCCAGGAACCCGCTTTCGATGGCCGCCTGCGCGCGCTGCTGGCTCATCAGGCCCCATTCGTCCATCTCTTCGCGGGTATAGCCGAAGCGGTCCGCCACGTTCTCGGCCGTCTCGCCCATCAGCTCTCCGGAAAAGCCGCAGCGATAGATCACGTCTGCCCCGTCCTCCAGCGTGACATGGCCCTTGGTGTTGCCCCAGCGCATGCCACGGGCGACATAAGGAATACGGCTGAAGTTCTCGCCCCCCGCCGCGACGCTGATCCGCGCGCCGCCGGTCCGGATGTCCTGCGCCGAAGACACGATGGATTGCAGCCCCGACGCGCAGCCGCGGTTGACCCCCATGGCGTTCGATTCGACCGGCAGCCCCGCCTTCACGGCGATCACCCGGCTGACGATGGCCGCCTCTTTGTCCACCGGCGTCACGTTGCCGAAGTTCAGGCTGTCGACCTTTTCGCCCGCGATGCCGGCCCGCGCCAGCGAGGCCTTCACCGCATGAACGCCCAGATCTTGCAGCGGCACATCGCGGAGGCTCTTGCCGAAGTCGCCGAAGGGCGTGCGTACGCCTCCGGCCAGGATGATCTCTTCCATCTGCGTCTCCTAATCCTCGCGGCCCAGACGTGATGAGGGCCACTCTCTTGACGATTAATGTGCGTTACTCATTATGGACTGTCAAACGGATCCGGCCGGGAAGTTACAGGGTAAAGGCCGCAAGGTTCCCATTACACGTATGTAGAAATGCAGTTGAAATGACGGAAATTGGCCTGTCTTTGCCACCGGATCGCCCATCGGTCGCCGTCGGTCGAAGCCCCCCCGGATTGACGCAACATGATGCCGGTGTAATGAGTTTCACTTATCAAACAGCGACGAGGGATCGGATGACCAGCATGATCAGGTTCGACGGGCGCGTGGCCATCGTTACGGGGGCCGGCAACGGGCTGGGCCGGGCGCATGCGCTGGGACTGGCCGCCCGCGGGGCACGGGTCGTGGTGAACGACCTGGGCGGCGACGGGCGCGGCGACGGCGGATCGGTCGGTCCGGCCGAAGCCGTGGCGGAAGAGATCCGCGCGAACGGGGGACAGGCCATCGCGGATGGCGCGGACGTGTCCGACCCGGCGGCGGTGCAGGCCATGGTCGACCGGACGATGGCGGAATGGGGGCGGGTCGACATCCTGCTGAACAATGCCGGGATCACGCGGGATGCCTCCTTCGGGAAGATGGCGCTTGAGGATTTCCGCAAGGTCGTCGACGTGCACCTGACCGGATCGATGATCTGCACCCGCGCGGTCTGGAACATCATGCGCGATCAGGAGTACGGGCGAGTGCTGCTGACCTCCTCGACCTCGGGTCTTTATGGCGCCTTCGCGCAGGCGCATTACGCGGCCGCCAAATCGGCGATGCTGGGGCTGATGAACGTGCTCCAGATTGAGGGCGGGCATCACAATATCCGGGTGAACATGCTGGCCCCCTGGGCCGCGACGCGCCTGACCGCGGGCCTGCTGCCACAGGAGATGCTGGACCGGATGCGCCCCGAACTGGTCACGCCGGCGGTGCTGTACCTGCTGGGCGAGGACGCGCCGGAACGGGTGATCATCGGGGCCGGGTCCGGCAGCTTCTCGCGGATCCAGCTGGTGGAAGGCGCGGCCATTCACCTTGCCGGCGACCAGTGCACCCCCGAGGCGCTGGCCGCCCGGTTCGACGAGATGTCGGCGGCCGAGCACCTTCACACCGTGACCGACACATTCGAACAGAACCGCGCGCTGCTGGCAGCGGCGGAACAGGCCTAGGGAGAGCAGGAATGACCATTCGCTTCGACAACCGCGTGGCAATCGTGACGGGCGCCGGCAACGGGCTGGGCCGGCACCATGCGCTGGGGCTGGCGCGGCTGGGCGCCAGGGTCGTGGTCAACGACCTGGGTGGCGCCACGGACGGGTCCGGCGGATCGCCGGGCGCGGCAGAGCTGGTAGCCGAGGAGATCCGCGCCGCCGGAGGCCAGGCCATCGCCGACGGCGCCGACGTGTCGAACGAGGATCAGGTCGCGGCCATGGTCGACCGGGCCATGACCGAATGGGGCCGGATCGACATCCTGCTGAACAATGCCGGAATCCTGCGGGACAAGTCCTTTGCCAAGCAGGACCTGGGCGATTTCCGGAAGGTGATGGACGTCCACCTGTGGGGCACCGTCGTCTGCACCAAGGCCGTCTGGCCGATCATGCGCGACCAGAAATACGGGCGGATCCTGCTGACCTCGTCGACCTCGGGCCTTTACGGCAATTTCGGACAGGCAGCCTATGGCGTGGCCAAGGCCGGGATGCTGGGCCTGATGAACGTGCTGCACCTTGAAGGCATGCGCGACGATATCCGGGTGAACATGCTGGCGCCCTCTGCCGTGACGCGGATGACCGAGGACCTGCTGCCCGCCGACGCCATCGCGCTGATGCGGCCCGAGGCGGTGACCCCCGGTGCGCTTTACCTTCTCAGCGAGGATGCGCCGTCCCGCGTGATCCTGGGCGCCGCGGCCGGCAGCTTCGCGCGGATCGTCCTGAACGAGACCGATGCGGTGAACCTGACCGGCCCGGATCTGACGCCCGATGGCGTGGCAGCCCATTTCGACCGGATCTGCGACACCGGGCACCTGCACACGATGCAGAATGCCTTCGAGCAGAACCGCAACCTTGTCGGCAAGGCGGCAGAAGCTGCCGGGACCACGGTGTCCTTCTAGGAACCGTCAATGCTCCAGCAGGGTCTCGATCCGGGCCAGCCGTTCGTCGATCCGCGCCAGCGTGTCGTCAGCGGCGGGCGCCGGACCCCGGGCAAGACCGCGGTAGACAAGGGTGGCGATATGGTCGGCGATCCGGTCGACGTCGATATCCTTTTCGCCCCGCAGATAGCTCCAGGTCTGGTGGTCGATGCCGCCATAGACCATGTCGCGGGCGATGCTGACCGGGATGTCGGCGTGGAATTCGCCCGCGGCGATGGCGTCTTCGATGATCCGGGTCGTGCATCTTGTATAGCTGCGGTTCAGCTCGAAGACGACGGTCTCGCGATAGTCGGGGTCGGTCTTGACCTCGTACTGCACCAGCCGCGCCAGCGCCGGATCGTCGTGGATCGTCTTCAGGTGCCGCCAGATCAGATAGCGCAGGCGATTCCACGTCCCGTGTATCCCGGCCAGGTGGTCCTCGAAATCG
The DNA here is from genome assembly GCF_009765275.1 of Chachezhania sediminis. Taxonomy (GTDB): domain Bacteria; phylum Pseudomonadota; class Alphaproteobacteria; order Rhodobacterales; family Rhodobacteraceae; genus Chachezhania; species Chachezhania sediminis. The sequence continues at coordinate 194,118 of NZ_VOPH01000007.1, read as the reverse complement.
GCGATCGCCTCTTCGTAGGCGCGGGTCACGACCTTGTTCAGAAGCTCGCGCTTGCTGGCGAAATGGCGATAGATCGTGCCTTCGACGATCCCCGCCCTTTCGGCGATCTCGGCGGTCGAGGTCAGCTGGTAACCCTTCTCGCTGAAGACCTCGGCGGCGATGTCGAGGATTTCGGCCTGGCGGCTTTCCTTGTCGAGGCGCCGCCGGCGCTGTGGTCGTTCGGACATCGCGTTCGCTCCTTTCCCGGTGCGGGCCGGGATCGCCCTGCGTCTAGCGCACATTGCAAGCCCCCGCATTCCCAGCCACCATCGGCCGGACAGGATCGCACTGTCGCGCCAGGACCAGAAAACCGAAAGGACGCACAAGATGCCAGACGCAAACGACAGGCCATCTGACGGGCCATCCGACGGTCCGACCGACGCCTCGCTGGCCGCCACCCGGTTCCTGGACTGGACCACGCCAAGCCTGCAGGACTTCGCGGTGGACGCGGCCGGTGATGGCACCGACCGGGACAAGGCCGTGCGCCTGTGCCACGCCGTGCGGGACCGGATCCGGTACGATCCATACAGCTTCCGGCTGGCGCCGGAGATCTATGTTGCCTCGCACTGCCTTGATGCACCCTCGGCCTATTGCGTGCCGAAGGCGATCCTGCTGGCTGCCGCGGCACGCGCGGTCGGCATCCCGTCGCGGGTGGGCTTCGCCGACGTGCGCAATCACCTGAGCTCGCCCAAGCTGACCGCAATGATGGGGACGGATGTGTTTCGCTGGCATGGCTACACGCTGCTGTGGCTGGACGGGCGCTGGGTGAAGGCGACGCCGGCCTTCGACATCGGGCTCTGCACCCGCTTCGGGATTGCCCCGCTGGATTTCGACGGGGTGCACGATTCGATCTATCACCCGTTCGACAGCGCCGGCCGGCAGCATATGGAATACGTGGCCGACCGGGGCGGGTTCGACGACGTGCCCTTCGACATCTTCGTGGCGGGAATGCGCACCTATTACGCCCCGATGCTGGAGATGCTGGAAGCCCAGGATCGGGCCGGGGCCAGGATGGACGACACCGCCTTCGGCACCGCCTGACCCGGACAAAAGGGCGCCCGCTGTCCGCGGACGCCCACTGTCATGACGCCTCAGCCACCCAGCAGCGGGCATGGGCTTTCCTCGAGCGGGCGATAGACGCTGTCGCCCGGGATCATCTCGACCACCTTGTAGAGATCCCAGGGGCCCTGCGAGTCCGCGGGCGCCTTGGCCTCCAGCATGTAGAGGTATTTCGGCACCATCCGCCCGTCCGGCCGCACCACGCCGTCGATGGCGAAGAAGTCCTTCACCGGCATGGTCTTCATCTGCGCCGTGACCGTGCGCCCGTCGTCCGACCCCGCCGCCTCTGCCGCGCGCAGGTAGTGGGTCACGGCGGAATAGGCATCCGCCTGGCTTTGCGTGGGCACCCGGCCATAGACATCCGAGAACCGCTTCGAAAACGCCCGCGTCTCGTCATCGCGGTCCCAGTAGAAGCTTTCCGCCACGATCAGCCCGTTGGCGGCATCCAGCCCGATGGCATGGGTGTCGGTGATCGAGGTGACAAGCCCGATGATCTTCTGCCCGCCCGCGGCCAGACCGAATTCATTGGCCTGTTTCAGCGCATTCATCGTGTCGTTGCCGGCATTGGCCATGGCGACGATATCCGCCCCCGACGCCTGTGCCTGCAGCAGGAACGAACTGAAATCCGTCGTTCCCAGCGGCGCCCGGACACTGCCCACGACCGTGGCATCGCCCTTCGCCAGTTCGGCCTCCGTGTCGCGCTGAAGCGATTCACCGAAGGAGTAGTCGGCGGTGATGAAGAACCATTTCTTGGCCCCAAGCACCTTACCCGCATTGGCCCCCATCCGGGCCGCGGCATAGGTGTCGATGCTCCAGTGTGTGGCCGTATCGGTGCAAAGCTTGCCCGACAGGTCGGAACTGAGCCCGCCGGTGTTCAGCACCGCCACGCCCTTTTCCTTCGCGACTTCCATCGCCGCCAGCGCGATGGGCGATCCCGAGCCTGCCACGAGCACGTCGACCCCATCCTCGTCGATCCAGCGGCGCGAGGTGGTCGAGGCGATGTCGGTCTTCAGCTGCGTGTCGGCGTTCAGCACTTCGACCGGCACGCCGTTCACGGCACCGCCGAAATCGTCGACCGCCCATTGCACCACCGATTTCAGGCCCGGACCCACCGTATCCGAATATGGCCCGTTCATGTCGTTCAGGATGCCGATCTTGATCGTGTCGCCGGAAAAGCCGCCTTCGGCCGCCGCCGGGCCGGCAAGCCCCGCCGCCAACGCGATGGCAGCCGTGCCGGCCGCCAGTCGGGAATGTCTGGTCATGTCTTCTTTTCCTCCCTTGGTCCGCCGGCCCGCCCCTCCTGACGTTCCGGCTTCGACTTAATAAGCATAGCTCACCAACGGCTTTTCCCGTAGGCAATTGTGGGCTTGCGACACTCGGAAAGGGCCTTTCTGGCCTCGTTCCACATACATGGAATAGGTTATTGACAGAGAATAGCCTTGATGTTCCCCTATTAGTGAGCACTACTCACTAATACAGACTCGGCCGGCCGCGCGGAAGGAGACGGGCGCCGGCACGGGATGTGAGAGGATCGGTCAGGGAGGACCCGAAATGGACATCGCGCATCTGGTGGAGGAGCCGGAAACCGCAACGGTAAAGTCGGCCCGGCGGGCCCTGCTGATCCTTGAACTTTTCGGCCGCGAGCGGCGGCAGATGTCGACGACGGACATCGCGATGCTGCTGGACCTGCCGATTTCCAGCACGGCCGCGCTGCTGAAAAGCCTGACAAGCCAAGGGTATCTGGTCTTCGACCGTCAGTCGCGGATCTATGGCGTCAGCCTGCGGGTGGGCTTCCTGGGCGGCTGGATGCACCGCGCCAGCGAAGGGTTCGGGCGGCTCGACGCCGCGATCGACCGGCTGGCAGAGGAGACGGGGCGCGCGGTAATCCTGGGCGTCCGGAACGATTTCAGCATCCAGTACGTGAAGGTCGAAAGCCGGGGCCTGCCCTTCGCGCTGCCTGTGGGCAGCCGTCAGCGGCTGGTCGACACGGTGATGGGCAGGAGCCTGCTGGCCGGCGACGACGACCGCGCCATCGAACGGCTGGTTCGCCGCGCCAATGCCGAACGGCCCTGCGACCGGGACCCGGTGGACCTGACCGCCATCCGGGCCGAAATCGCCACGGTCCGCGACACCGGCACGGTCTTCGCGGGCCACGCCTTCCACGACGGCTTTGCCGCCGCCGCCGCCCCGATCCGCATTGCTGACACGGGCCAGGTCGCGGCCCTTGGCATCGTGGGCCCCGCCGAAGACATGGAACCCGACCGGGCGCACATCACGGCCCTGCTTTGGTCGGTCGTGCGCGAGATCCAGTCTCCGGCTCCCCTGCCCCGGGACCTGCCCGCGGCAGAGCTTCGCCAGATCGCCTGACCGTTCAGGTCAGGCCCCGCGCATGAGCCCGGGTGAAATAGCCGGTGTTGCCGTACTGCGCTTCCAGCACCCGCGCGCGGCGGTAGTAGTGGGAAATCGGCATTTCCTCGGTCATGCCCATGCCCCCGTGCAGGTGCAGCCCGTCGCCCGCGACCCGTTTCGCCACGTCGCCCGCCAGCACCTTCAGCCCGACGGCGGCCCGCAGGCGGTCCGGCCCCGGCTGATCCGCGACCGACAGGGCATGCAGCAGCAGGGCCTTCAACTGCTCGATCTCGACGAACATGTCGGCAAGGCGGTGCTGCACCACCTGGAAGTCGCCCAGCCTCCGCCCGAACTGGCTCCGCCCGGCGACATAGTCCCGCGTGTGCTGCAGGGCACCTTCGGCCACCCCGACAGCTTCGGCCCCCAGCGCCGTCAGGGTCGCGCAAATGGCCGCGTCCAGCGCAACCTCGGCAGCCGCTCCGGTCGCAAGCACCGTCCCGTCGACCCCGTCCAGGTCCAGATCCGACACGAAGCCCTTGTCGAGCGTCCGGTAGTCCTGCCGTTGCCCGGCCGGGTCAATCAGCGCCAGCACGAGACCGCCGTCGCCCTGTGCCGTGACAACCACCTTGCCGGCCGTCGCCGCATCCGGGACCAGCCGCTTTCGCCCGGTCAGACGGACGGTGTCCGGCCCCGAAGCCACAGCCTTTGTCCCCGGCACATCAAGGATACCGCGCCCGCCCGGCTCTCCATGGGCCAGCGTCACGGTCAGGGTGCCGGCGGCGATGCCCTCCAGCAGGCTTTCGGCATGTTTCCCGTCCACGCTGCACAACAACCACGCGGACGTGACCGCCGTCGAGAGATAGGGCCCGACATAAAGCGCGCGGCCCAGTTCCTGCATCAGGATCGCCTGGTCGACCAGCGTGCCGTCCATGCCGCCCACCGCCTCGGGCAGTCCCAGCGCGGGCCAGCCCAGAGCCGCGATGTCGGGCCAGAAGGCCGCGCCGCCTTCGCCCAGAAGCGCCCCGCGACGGCCAAAGTCGAACCGGTCCCGCAGCAGGCGCGCGGCACTGTCGCGCAGCAGTGCCTGTTCATCGGTCAGGGTGAAATCCATGCGCCTAGCCTCGTGAAAGTTGCTTGTAGATGATCGACCGCTGCACCTCCGACGTGCCGGCATAGATCGTGCCCGCCCGGCGATAGAGGTACTGCGCCATGAGCCCCGGCGCCTCGTCCGGGGTCCAGAACGGCAGTGCGCCGCCATTGCCGTCCTCGGGATCGGGATACAGCGGCGTCATCTCGGGACCCATTGCCTCGGCGGCAAGGTCGAGGATCGCGTGCTGGATCTGCGAACCCTTAAGCTTCAGCGCCGAGGCCGCGGCGACCGGGTCCGGCACCTCGCCCGACAGCATCCGCAACACGGCCCATTCCAGCGCCTTCAGGTCTATCTCGACCCGCGCGGCGGCCATGCGGAAGGCCGGATCCTCCAGCAGCGCCCCGCCCTCCGCCCCCGCAATCGCCATCATCCGCCGGAAATCCCGGCGCGAGCGGTGGACGAAGGAATTGAAGGTCCGTTCGTTGTCGAGAAGGAACTTGGCATAGCTCCAGCCCCTGCCCTCCTCGCCCACCAGATCGGTCGCGGGCACGCGGACGTTTTCAAGGAAGACCTCGTTCACCGTGTGTCCGCTGTCCAGCGTCGGGATCGGCCGCACGGTCACGCCCGCATCGGACATGTCGAGCAGCAGGAAGGAAATCCCGTCCTGCCGCCGGTCGGATTTCGATGTCCTGGCCAGACAGAACATCATGTCCGCGAAATGCGCCTCGGTCGTCCAGATCTTGTGACCGTTGACGATGTAGTGGTCGCCGTCCCTGTCCGCTCGCGTCACCAGCGAAGCCAGGTCCGACCCGGCACCGGGTTCGGAGAAGCCCTGACACCAGAAGACCTCGCCCGACAGGATCTTCGGCAGGTGTTCCGCCTTCTGAGCGTCCGAGCCGAAGGTGTAAAGGACAGGCCCCACCAGCCGCAGGCCGAAGGGGCTGGGCGGCGGGGCATCGGCCAGCGCGCATTCGTCATCGAAGATGAACTGCTGCATCGCCGTCCAGCCGGGGCCACCGTGTTCGACCGGCCAGTGCGGTGCGGACCATCCCTTGCGGTGCAGGATCGCCTGCCAGCGTTTCAGGTCGTCCTTCGGCGGATGATAGCCCCGCGCAAAGCGCCGGGCGATGTCCACGGGCAGGTTTTCCTGCAGGAACGCGCGCACCTCGGCGCGGAAAGTCGTCTCGTCTTCCGTCAGCGAAAAGTCCATCCTGAGCTCTACTCAATATCTTCTGGCATCCGGGCACAGCCTTGGGAAGGGACAGGCGACTGTCCACCATCAAACCCCTTTCTGTGCGCTTTTCCACAAGCCTGTACTTTGCGGATACGGAAAGAAGGCAGGCTCATCAACAGGCGGAATTCACACATGTGGAAAGGCCGGGCCGAACGCATCCGGCAGTGGAAATGCAGGCGCCTGACCCGCATCCTTCACACCAGGGAGGACCACCATGACCGCATCGCCACGCCATGTCGCCTGAACCCGTATCCGACGTGCCGGCCGACGACATCGTCCTGTCGGGCACCGACCTCGTGAAGGGGTTCAAGGGCTTCTACGCCGTCGATGGCGTGTCGCTGCAGGTCCGCCGCGGGTCCATCCATGCGCTGATCGGCCCGAACGGCGCCGGGAAGACGACGCTCTTCAACCTCTTGACCAAGTTCCTGACGCCGACCTCGGGCCAGATCCGGTTTGACGGGCGGGACATAACCGGCCTGAAACCGGCCGAGGTGGCACGTCTTGGTGTCGTGCGGTCCTTCCAGATCTCGGCCGTGTTCGACCGGTTGACGGTGCTGCAGAACCTGCGGGTGGCGCTCCAGCGCAAGGCCGGCGACGGGTTCCGTTTCTGGGAGACCGAGAACCGCATGCGCCGCTTCGACGATGAGGCCGAGGCGCTGATGGAAGAAGTCGGGCTGGAAGGCTTCGCCCATACGCCCGCCGCCGCCCTGCCCTATGGCCGCAAGCGCGCGCTGGAGCTGGCGTCGACACTGGCCGTCGATCCGAAGGTCCTGCTGCTCGATGAACCCATGGCCGGAATGGCGCACGAGGATATCGACCGGATCGCCGACCTGATCCGCCACGTGGCACAGTCGCGGACGGTTCTCATGGTCGAACACAACCTGTCGGTCGTGGCATCCTTGTCCGACCGGATCACCGTTCTGGCCCGCGGCAAGGTTCTGGCCGAAGGCGACTATGCCAGCGTCAGCCAGGACCCGCAGGTGGTGGGCGCCTATATGGGCGAGGGTCTTCATGCCTGACGGAACCCGCCCTCCCCGCCTGACCGTCGACGGGCTGAACGCCTGGTACGGCCCGTCCCATGTCCTGTTCGGCGTCAGCTTCGACGTGGCCCCGGGCGAGGTCGTGACCCTTCTGGGCCGGAACGGTGCCGGCAAGACCACGACGCTGCGCGCCCTGATGGGAATGCTGCCGAAACGGATGGGATCGATCCTTTTCGACGGGGTCGAGACTATTGGCCTGCCCGGCCGCCGCATTGCCCGGCTGGGTATGGGCTACGTGCCGGAAGAACGCGGGATCTTCGCCAGCCTTTCGGTCCGCGAAAACCTGTTCCTGCCGCCGGAAATCGCCCCCGGCGGTGCGTCGGAGGAGGAGATCTATGGCCTCTTCCCCAACCTGCGCGAACGCCGCTTCAGCCGGGGGACACAGCTGTCGGGGGGCGAGCAGCAGATGCTGGCCATCGGGCGGATCATGCGGACCGGCGCACGGTTCCTGCTGCTGGACGAACCGACCGAAGGCCTGGCCCCGGTCATCGTCGAACAGATCGGCCGCACCATCGCCGCGCTGAAGGCGCAGGGCTTCACCGTGATCCTTGTCGAACAGAACTTCCGTTTCGCCGCCGCGGTCGCCGACCGGCACGTGGTGATGGAAACGGGGCGCGTCGTCGACACCATTCCCAACGATCAGATCGGCGCCAGCATGGGCCGGCTGCGCGGCTATCTGGGCATATAGGGGGCAAGCCATGTTCGAACTGATCGGCATACCGCCGCAGGCGCTGCTGGGGCAGCTGTTCCTGGGCCTGATCAACGGGTCCTTCTACGCCACGCTCTCGCTGGGGCTGGCGGTTATTTTCGGGCTTCTGCACATCATCAACTTCGCCCATGGCGCCTTCTACATGCTGGGGGCCTTTGCGGCATGGTTCGGGCTGACCCATTTCGGCATCGGCTACTGGTCGGCGCTGGTCCTGGCGCCGCTGATCGTGGGCGCGGCCGGCATCGCGGTGGAACGGTTGCTGATCGCACGGATCAGCGGGCTGAACGTGCTTTACGGGCTGCTTCTGACCTTCGGGCTGGCGCTGGTCGTGCAAGGGCTGGTCCGCAACTTCTACGGCTCGTCCGGCCTGCGCTATCCGGTGCCAGCGGACCTGGCCGGCGGCAAGAACCTGGGCTTCATGTTCCTGCCCTGGTACCGCGGCTGGGTCCTGGCCATATCTGTCGTCGTCTGCCTGACCACATGGTTCGTGATCGAACGCACGCGGATCGGGTCGACCCTGCGCGCCGCGCAGGAAAACCCCGGCCTGGTCGAGGCCTTTGGCATCAACGTCCCCCGCCTTGTCTCGCTGACCTACGGCGTGGGCGTGGCGCTTGCCGCCTTCGCCGGCGTGCTGGCCGCACCGATCTATTCGGTCCAGCCGGAAATGGGCGCGGACCTTCTGATCGTCGTTTTCGCCGTGGTGGTGATCGGCGGCATGGGCTCGATCCTGGGCTCGATCCTCACCGGCCTCGGGCTTGGCCTCATCGAGGGGCTGACCAAGGTCTTCTATCCGGAAGCCTCCAACGTGGTGATCTTCGTGATCATGGTCGTCGTCCTGATGATCAAACCCGAAGGCCTCTTTGGGAGCGCCCAATGACCGACACTTCCGCGCCGATCGGCCTGACCGCGGCCCGCGCCACGCCCGCTGCCGAACGCGATCCCAAGCAGCTGCAACGCTGGATCTTCGTCGGGCTGTTCCTGTTCCTGTGCGCCGCGCCGTGGTTCGCCTATCCGATCTTCGTGATGAAGATCCTGTGCTTCGCGCTCTTCGCCTCGGCTTTCAACCTGCTCTTCGGCTATGTGGGCCTCTTGTCCTTCGGCCACGCCGCCTATTTCGGGATGGCAAGCTATGTCGCCGCATACACGGCAAAATTTTGGCCCGTCACGCCGGAAATCGCGATCCTGCTGGGCACCGCCACGGCCACACTGATGGGACTGGTCTTCGGTGCCATCGCCATCCGGCGCCAGGGCATCTACTTCGCCATGATCACTCTGGCGTTGGCGCAGCTGGTCTATTTCTTCGCCATCCAGACGCCCAAGTTCACCCATGGCGAAGACGGGCTGCAGGGCGTGCCACGCGGGTACCTTTTCGGGATCTTCGATCTGGCCAACGACATGACGCTCTATGCCATGGTGCTGGCGATCTTCATGGGGGGCATGCTTCTGATCCATCGTGTGATCCATTCCCCTTTCGGCCAGATCCTGCAGGCGATCCGCGACAACGAACCCCGCGCGATCTCGCTGGGCTACCGGACGCAGCGCTACAAGCTTCTGGGGCTGGTCCTGTCGGCCGGGATCGCCGGGCTGGCGGGGGCGACCAAGGCTATCGTCTTCCAGGTGGCAACGCTGGTCGATGTCCACTGGTCGATGTCGGGAGAGCCGATCCTGATGACGCTGGTCGGCGGCATGGGCACGATTTTCGGCCCCATGGTCGGCGCCGCGGTGATCGGGGTCATGCAGAACTACATGCAGGGGCTGGGCTCGTGGCTGACGGTCACGCAGGGGCTGATCTTCATCTTCTGCGTCCTGGCCTTCCGCGCCGGCATCGTCGGCACCATCGGCCGCCTGATCCGCCGCGACATCTGACCTTCAGGAGACCCAGATGGATTTCGAGTTCACCGAGGACCAGCGCGCGCTGCGCGACCTGACCCGCCGCTTCGTCGAGAAGGAGATGGCGAAGGACACCATTGCCGCCTGGGACCGCGACAACGAGCTGCCGATGGCGCTTCTGGACAAGATGGCCGAGATCGGGCTGATGGGCGCCACGATCCCCGAGGAATACGGCGGATCAGGCGGCGGCGTGATGGAGGAAACCATCGTACTGGAGGAACTGGCCCGCCATTCCTCGACCGTGGCGCTGGCCTATGGGCTGGACGTGTCCTTCGGCGCCGTGACCATCGAACGGCACGGGACCGCTGAACAGAAACGCGAATTCCTGCCCGGGCTGGCGACGGGCCGTCACCATTTCGCGCTGTCCCTGACGGAGCCCGATGGCGGGACCGATATCCTTGGCGCGATGAAGACGGTGGCGAAGCCCGACGGCGACGACTTCGTCATCACCGGCTCCAAGGTCTTCACCACCGGGCTGAACATTGCGTCGTGGCTCTTCGTCGTGGCGCGCACCGGGCATGATCCCGACAAGCCCAGTCGCGGGCTGACCGTCTTCCTTGTCCACAAGGACACGCCCGGGATTTCCTATCGCAAGATCGAGAAGCTGGGCTCGCGCTTCCTGCATTCCTACGAGGTCCGGTACGATGCTGTCCGAGTGCCGAAATCGTCCATCGTGGGCGAGGAAGGGCGCGGCTGGCACGCGATCCTCGACACGCTGAACAACGAACGGATCTTCATTGCGGCCACCTGCGTGGGGCTGGCGCAGGGCGCCTTCGAAGACGCGAACCAGTATGCAAAGGAGCGCCGCGCCTTCGACCGGCCGATCGGGCAGTTCCAGGCGATCCAGTCGATGCTGGCCGACAGCCTGACCGAGATCGAGCTGTCGCGGCTGATGACCTACAAGGCCGCGTGGATGCAGGACCGGGGCCAGGACTGCGCGCTGCCAGCGGCCATGGCCAAGTACTACGCCTCGGAAACCGCGTTCCGGACCACCGACCGGGGCATGCGGGTGCTGGCGGGCTATGGCTTCACCATGGATTACCACATGCAGCGCTACTACCGCGACATCCGACAGCTGATCTTCGCCCCCCTGACCAACGAGATGAACCGCAACTTCATCGCGCAGGTCGGCTGCGGCCTGCCGAAATCCTACTGAGGACGTGCCATGAACCCCGATCCGCTCGACCTCTGGCGCCGGATGATGCTGATCCGGCAATGCGAAGCCCAGCTGAACGATGCCTTCGCCAAGAACCTCTTCCCCGGCTACATCCATTCCTACCTGGGTCAGGAGGCGTGCGCCGTGGGCGTCTGCGCGGCGCTGGAAGACAGCGACTGGATCGTCTCGACCCATCGCGGGCGGGGGCATTATCTGGCCAAGGGGATGGCTTTGAAGCCCATGATGGCCGAAATGTTCGGCCGCGCCACCGGCATCTGCGGCGGCCGGGGCGGAGAAATGCACGCGGCTGACCCCACGAAGGGCATCCTTGGCGGCAACGGCATCGTGGGTGCGGGCATGCCCATCGCGGCGGGCGCAGCCCTTTCGGCGCAGGTCGAAGGCAAGGGCCGCGTCGCGGTCGCCTTCTTCGGCGAGGGCGCCAGCAACAACGGGTCCTTCGCCGAAACGATGAACGCCGCCGCCGCCTGGTCCCTGCCGCTGCTGATGGTCTGCGAGAACAACCTCTATGCCGAAATGACCCCCTTCGCCGACACCTCTGCCGCACCCGACATCGCCGCCCGCGCCACCGGCTATGGCCTGCCGGGCGAGATTGTGGACGGCAACGACGTGCTGGCCGTGACCGAAGCGGCCACCCGCGCCGTCGAACGCGCGCGCAGCGGCAAGGGCCCGACGCTTCTGGAACTGAAGACCTACCGCTGGGGCGGTCATTTCGAAGGCGATCCCAAGGCCTATCGCAGCCGCGAGGAAGAGGTGGAATGGATGGACCGTTGCCCCCTCCGCTGTCTGCGCGAGGTGCTGCTGGACGGCCGCGCCGATGCCGCGACACTCGACACCATCGAAGCCGAGCTGACGGAAGAGGTCGCCGCCGCCATCCGCTTCGCGCTCGACAGTCCGGAGCCCGAACCGTCCTCGGCGCTCGCCAAGGTCTTCGCGGCTTAAGGAGGGACAGGCATGCCGACACGCACCTATTGCTGGGCCCTGATCGACGCGATCCGCGAAGAGATGGAGCGCGATCCTTCCGTGATGCTTCTGGGCGAAGACGTGGCTGCCGCGGGCGGTGCCTTCGGCGGCTCGCGTGGGCTTTTGGACGCGTTCGGGCCCATCCGCGTCCGCGACACACCGATCAGCGAGGAGATCATCGCAGGCCTCGGCGTCGGCGCGGCCATGACCGGCCTCCGGCCGGTGGTCGAGATCATGTTCATGGACTTCTTCGGTCTCTGCCTCGACCAGATCTTCAACCAGGCGGCCAAGACGCATTACATCTATGACGGGATGTTCCGCATGCCGCTGGTCGTGCGCACCTCGACCGCGGTCGAGATGGGGATCGGCCCGCACCATTCGCAGCTTCTGGAGGCGTGGGTCGGCCATGTGCCCGGCCTGAAGGTCGTGATGCCCGCCACGCCGCGTGACGCCAAGGGGCTGATGAAGGCCGCGATCCGGGACGACAACCCGGTGATCTTCATCGAACATCTGGCCCTTCACCGCATGAAGGAGGAGTTCGAGGACGGAGAGATCCTGATCCCCCTCGGACAGGCCGCGATCCGAAGGCCCGGGCGGGACGTGACCATCGTGGCCACAGGCCTCATGGTCGCCCGCGCGCTGGAGGCGGCAGAGACGCTCTCCGCCGACGGGATCGAGGTCGAGGTGATCGATCCCCGCACCATCAGCCCGCTGGATATCGACACGATCCTGGAGTCCGTCCGCCGCACCAACCGGGCGCTGGTGGTGACTTCGTCGCTGAAGCCTTTCGGCTTCGGGTCGGAAGTGTCGGCCGAGATCACCGAAAAGGCGTTCTTCCATCTGGACGCCCCCGTCCGCCGCCTGACGCCGCCCTTCACGCCCATGCCCTTCGGCAAGGGGTTCGAGGCGTTCCTGCACCCCGACGCCACCTCCATCGCGGCCGAAGTGCGGTCGCTGCTGGCCTGAGGGAAAATGCGATGCCCCAAGAAGTGACGATCCCGAAACTTGGCCTGACGATGACAGACTGCACGCTGGTCGACTGGGCGCTGGCCGATGGCGACCGGGTCGCCAAGGGCGACGTGATCTGCACCATCGAGACCGACAAGATCGCGACAGAGATCGAGGCCGATGGCGACGGCTGGCTGCGCCGCATGGCCTCGGTCGACAGCGTCCTGCCGGTCGGCGCGCTGGTGGCTCTCCTCCATCCAAGCGCAGAGGCGGCCCTGGAGGATGCCGAGCCCCCTCCGCCGCCCGGGGCCACCTCCCCTGCCCCGGTGATCGCTCCGGCACCGGTCGCCGCCACCCCGTCGCTGACGGTGCACACCGCCAACGGCCGCCTTCTCGTCTCGCCCGTGGCCCGGCGGATCGCGACGGAAGCCGGGCTGACGCTGGACGACATCACAGGAACCGGCCCCGACGGCGCGATCCTGAAGCGGGATGTCGAGGTATTTCAGACCCGACCTGCAGAGGATCCGGCGATCGCAGACCGGCGCCCACTGGCCGGGATGCGGCGCGCGATTTCCCAACGGATGACGCAGAGCCTGCAACAGTCCGCCCAGATGACCGCCTTCGCGCGGGTCGACATGGGCGCCATCATGGACCTTCGCCGCGATGCGCTGGCCCATTCGGACGCACTGGCGGTCCGGATCAGCGTGACCGATCTGGTCCTGAAGGCGGCAGCCGGCGTGCTGGCCGGAATGCCGTCCATCAACGCCTCGATCATCGGCGACGAGGTTGTCACCTGGCGCGGGGTCCATATCGGCCTGGCCGTGGCGCTGGACGACGGGCTGGTGGTGCCGGTGATCCGCGATGCCGACCGCAAGTCGGTGGTCGAGATTGCGCAGGACCGAATGCGGCTGGTCGACCGGGCCCGCAGCGGGACGCTGTCCCGGGCGGATGTGGATGGCGGGACCTTCTCGCTCAGCAATTTCGGCAGTTACGGCGGGGATTTCGAGACGCCGATCCTGAACCCGCCGCAATCGGCGCTGCTGGGGATCGGGCGGATCACGGACGAAGCCGTCGTGCGCGACGGCGCCATCGTGGCGCGGCCGATGATGATGCTGTCGATGACCTTCGACCACCGCCTGATCGACGGCGCCACCGCCGGCCGGTTCCGGGCGCTCCTGCGCGAACGGCTTGAAACCCCTGCCCTGATGACGGTGACCCAGCGATGAGTGTAAACCCCCTGACCACGTTCGAGGCGGCCGAGATCGGCCGCAAGGTCTGCGAAGGCCGCATGACCGTGACCCAGACCGACATCGACACCTTCTGCGCGCTGATGGGCTATGACGACCCGGCCTATCGCGCGGACGCGCCGGGCGGCGCCATCGCCCCGTCGTCGATGGGGCTGACCTATGGTCTGCGCCTGGGATGGGAAGAAAGCGTCTTCCCGCCCGGCGCCATCCGCATGGGCGACGAGAACATCCACGGTGTCCCTGCCCGCCCGGGCGACGAGCTGGTCACCGACCTGACCGTCACCGACCGTTTCGAACGCAAGGGCCGGCGCTTCCTGACCTACCGGATGGAGACCCGCAACAGGACCGGTGCGCTGGTCTGTTCGGTAGCCTTCACCGCCATCGTTCCCTGAGGTGCCCATGACCGCCCTGCCCCACGCCCGGATCGCCATCACCCAACCGATGATCGACGGCTACGCGCGCCTGTCGGGCGACTTCAACCCGCTCCATGTCGATCCGGAGGCCGCGGCGAAGACGCCCTTCGGCGGCACCATCGCCCATGGCTGCATCCCGATGGAGCCGATCTTCCAGGCAATCCAGCACTGGCTGGGCCGTCCCGACCTGCCGCAGGACACGCGGATGTCGCTACGCTATCACCGCCCCTCGCAGCCCGGAGACACGATCCGGCTGGAGGCGACGGCCGCCACGGCCGACGGCACCGATGGCATCCTGCGGGTCGACTTCGCCTGCCTGAACCAGCGGGACGAGACGGTGATCTCGGGCCACTGCACCCTTCCGGCTCCCGCCGCGTGAGCGATCTTCCCCGGCACCTGCTGGTGATCGGCGGCGGCATCGGCGGCTATACGGCCGCGATCCGCGCGGCGCGGGCGGGCCTGCGCGTGACGCTGATCGAACAGGCGGCCCTTGGGGGGACCTGCCTGAACGTCGGCTGCATCCCTACGAAAAGCCTCCTGCTGCACGCCCGACCCGGTGGCGACATGGCGACCATCGCCCGGACCCGCGACGCGGCCGTCCGCCGGCTGGTGTCCGGCGTGGACCTTCTGGTGCGCCGCAACCGGATCACCCTGAGAACCGACCGTGCCCGCTTTACCGGCCCGCGCCGCGTCCGGCTTGAAACCAGCGGAGAGGAGATTGCCGCCGATCTGGTCGTCATCGCCACCGGATCCGTCCCGGCTTTGCCTCGGCTACCGGGCATCGACCTTCCCGGCGTGATCACGAGCGATACGGCCGTTGCGATGGACACCGTTCCGGAACGGATCGCCATACTTGGCGGCGGCGCAATCGGCGTTGAATTCGCGCAGATCTTCGCCGGTCTCGGCAGCGCCGTGACCCTGATCGAAATGGCGTCGACGCTTCTGCCCGCCGAGGACCCCGAGGCCGTTGCCGTTCTTGCCACGACCCTGAAGGCGCAGGGCGTCAAGATCCACACAGGGACGGGCGTGACCGGCATCGAACGCAGCACGGCGGGCCTGTCGGCAACCTTTCCCGGCGGAAGCGCCGAGGCCGACCTTGTCCTTGTCGCCACCGGGCGCCGGCCGAACATCGCAGACCTTGACCTGGACGCTGCCGGGATCGCGGTTGGGAACGGCGCCGTGAAGGTCGATCCGCAGCAACGCACAAACATCCCCGGCACATATGCCGTGGGCGATGTCTGCGGCGGGGCGCTTCTGGCGCATCGGGCCGCCGCGGATGCCGAGGTCGCAATGGCCGGCATCCTGGGCCATCCTGCCGTCCCCACAGGCCAAAGGGCCATGCCGCACGCGGTCTACACGATGCCCGGCCTCGCCAGCGTCGGCCTGACCGAGGCCGAGGCCCGCGCGAAAGGCCCCATCCGCATCGGTCGCTTCCCCTTCGCCGCCAATGGCCGGGCCGTCGTCGACGGCGCGCCCGAGGGCTTCGTCAAGATCGTGGCCGACGCCCGTTATGGCCAGATCCTGGGCGTCACCATCGTGGGCGCCCATGCCGCCGACCTCCTGGGCGAGGCGACGCTGGCGGTCGAGATGGAGATTACGCTCGCCGCCTTCGTGCAGGTCATCCACCCTCACCCGACCCTGTCGGAAGCGCTGGTCGAGGCCGCGCATGATGCGCTGGACGGGGGCGCGGTGCACCTGCAGCCCGGGGCCTACCGGGCGTCGACGTAGGGTTGCACGGGCCTCGGACCGGACGACCGTCACGAGAAGGTTGCCGCCAAGCAGTACCCGCAGGAACGCTGTGCCGCCTACTGCGAGCCCCGATCGCTCTGCATGAACGTGATTGGGCCGAAGCGGCGGACCGCCCGGTTCAGGAGTGAGCGCGGGATGTCGGACCAGGTGCCAAGCAGTCGCGCCTGATGACGTAGAGGCAGAGATGCCGAAATGGGAACACCCGTCGGCAGGGACCAGTGGCCTGACACGTTCCGCCACCGTCAGGACATGCGGCCCCGCTCCACGTCCGTTGACGGATCCGGGGGGCAGGTCACGGCGTTTCGGCAGCGGGAAGGTCCGCCCCTAGAACCGGAACTCCAGCCGCACCGACCCGCCATAGGCCCTGCTGGATTGCGTCAGTCCGGCCTCGGCCGCCAGCGACAAGGTCAGCTTGTCACCCAGGTCCATGTCGACGCCAGCGGCCAGGTTCCCGCGATAGCGTTCGCCCGACAGGGTCATGTCCATCGTGTCCAGACCGGCATCGCCCCCCACCAGAACCGACGACATCCCGTAGGTCGGATCCGTCAGCGCCATGGTCACCCCACCGCGCAGGTAGCTGACCATCGACCGGCCGCGGAAGGTCGACGCCTGCCCGATCTCCAGCGAGGGCGTGAAATCGACCGCGGTATTGGCCGTCCCGGCCACGTCCCAGTTCATCGAGCCGGTCCCGGATTCGGTGAAGCCGTCTTGCCAGACCCGGGTCAGGGTCAGCGCGCCGACCGGCTTGAGGTAAAGACCGCCCCCCTTCTGGAAGACGCCCGAGGCGCGCGCCTCCATCGACAGGAAGTTGCCCTTCACCTTGGCTGAGGCGGTGCGGGTCGTGCCCGACTGCGCATAGCTGCGGTTCTGATCGAAGCTGTAGACCCCGCCGGCCAGGCCGAAGGACAGGGTATAGCGCCCGATCTCCTTCTTCAGGGCGGCGCCCAGGGCATAGCGTTCCCCGCTTTGCGAGAAACTCTCTCCCGACACGGACACGCCCTCGTAGGCGCCGCCGAATTCCAGGAATATGTCTTCCGCGATCTCGCGCTGGACGGCGCCGGCAAATCCGCCGGCCCGTTCCGAATAGCCGGGGGTCTGGTCGGTTTCATCCTGGGTCAGGTTCGACGTGATGCCCCTGATCCACGCGCAGTCACGCTGTTGCAGGAAGGCCAGGCCATCCTTCGGGTCCAGCTGCGGGCAACTGTTCAGGCGGCCCTGCATGGTCAGCGCGGCCTGTACCGCGGCGGACGTGGCGATCAGCGCCTCTTCCGGAACGACCGACAGATAGTGATCTTCCAGCCCCTCGGCCGAGGTCGCGTTCAGGTAGGTCAGCGCCAGCGCCCTCAGCTCCTTGCGGACCTGGCGTGTGGTCTGGTCGGATTGTGCCCCGGCAAGCGCGTTGGTGAAATAGGTCGCGTATTCCTGCGCATTGGCCTGCATCCGCGTGCCCTTCAGCGCCCCGCTGAAGTCGACCCTGTAGTTCAGGAACAGCGCGTTGCGCTCGGACCGCGAATCCAGGCTGTAGTCGACGGTGGCCGTGTCGACGACCGTGGCACCGCTGGCATCGAATGTGCCGCTGCCGGTCAGAAAGGCAATGTCCGTCCGGCCCGACAGGCGGGTCCTGCCGGTGGGCACGTCGATCCAGACGGGGTTGATCCTGGCCGCGAAGGTCACCGTCGGGGTGTAGCGGCCGGTGTTGAAGATGATCCTGTCATTGGCGACCCCCGACGCGACCGGTCTGAGGTTCACGTCGAAGGTCCCCTTCTCCGAATAGGAACCGCCCAGATAGAACGTGCTGCTTCCGGTCCTGTCGTTGCCGAAGGGCCGGATCGTACTGCCTTCAAGACCCTTGTAGTGGCCAAGGCTGCCCAGGTTCACCTGCTGGCCGGGTTCGAAGACTGCGCCCTTGCGGTTCTCGAACTGGTTGCGCATGCCGGGGTTGCTGTAGAAGTTCCCGCCCGGAATGGAGGTCTGCGTCAGGTCGATCGAACCGCTGATCACGCCACCGTCGTTGTTGAAGATCCGCAGCGCCGCGTCGCCGGGCGTCCCGATGACAAGGCTGTAGGGGTCGGCCGACGCGATGGTGCCCGCGTTCGAGATCAGGTTGGACGCGTAAATCGCGCCGTTGGACCGGAAGCTCTGCAATCCGCCGTAAATGCCGATGGTCTCGTAGGCCGCGCGGTCGGTCGTGCGGACAACCGCGCCTTCCTCGACCGTGATATGGGTCGTGCTTCGGCACATGGTCGTGGTCTTGCTGGCGCAGACCCCGGAATTGCCGAAACCGGCGGCGGTGCCGTCGACCACCGACAGGATCGCCCGAGCATTCGCGCCACCCGCCGTCACGGTGCCCGAGATGGTGGCGAGGACGCCCCCGGACACGCTGCTTGACGCGCCGCCCGACACGCTTTGCGCAAAAACCGCCATCGACCCGGCGCCGGTGGTCGACACGGTCCCGTCGATATCCAGTTCGACCAGCCCGGAATCGCCCGCATTGCCCCAGCTGCCGGCGGCCCGGACCTTGCGGAAGACGTATTTCGTCCGGGCCGCCGCCCCCCCGCCGCCACCGACGGATTGCGCCCAGATGCCATGGGCATTCCGCCCCGAGGTCGCGATCGACCCGCCCCGGGGCAGGGCAACCGTCACCCGGCCGCCATCGCCACCGGCCCCGCCATTGCCGCCGCCAAGGGCCCCCGCCCCGAAAGTGGTCTTGCCGAAGCTGTCGATCGCCATGTCCGGCAGCACCTCGAAATCGCCGACGGTGCCGCCGCCGCCGCCGACCGACTGGGCGAAGATCCCCATCGCGCCGTCGCCGGTCGTGGTGATCGAGCCTGCGCCATCGACGCTGACCGCGCCCCCGGCGCCACCGCCCCCGGACGAGGCTTCCAGGCTGAAATCGGTCATCAGCTCGCCGGACCCGTCGCCGGCATTGCCTCCGCCGCCACCGACGGACTGCGCGAAGATCGCCGTGCCGCTGGCCCCCTTGGTCGAGATCGCCCCGTCGTTGGTAACCGTCACGGCCCCGCCTGTCGCCGCGGCGGCCCCGCCGGTCCCGGTCACCTTCACGCTGTAGGTGCTGACGTCCGCTACCGCGTCGACATCCGTCGGCGCATTGGCCAGAACCGCCGTGGAACTTGCCGTGCCCATCCGGCCGTTGCCGGCATTGCCGCCATTGCCGCCGATGGACTGCGCGAAGATGCCGTAGGACGCGGCCCCTGCCGTGGTGACCGTCGCACCCGCCCGGTTGTTGACCGTGACCGCGCCGCCGGTGCCTCCGGCCTCGGTCCCGCCGAACTCTCCGCCGACGGTGACGGACAGGTTGAAGGTGGTGTCCGAAACGACGTTGCGCCCCTGCGTGTAGCCCGCAAAGACGGTCCCGAAGTTGCCGGCATCGCCGCCGCTGCCGCCGATGGACTGGGCGTAAAGCCCATAGGAGGTGTCGGCCCCGGTGGTCACGCCGCCCGCATTGTCCAGGCTCACTGCCCCGCCGACCGCGCCGCTGCCGCCTTCCGCGCCGACGGACAGGCCCACATTCAGGCCGCCGCCGATCCAGTAATTGTCCAGAAGATAGGTGATGGCCGTCCCCGACGCACCGCCGTTGCCGCCGACCGACTGGCCCCAGATGCCGTGCGCATTCACGCCGGAGGTCCGCACCTGGCCGCTGCTGGCGACGGTGACGTCACCGCCCCTGCCACCGGTGCTGCCGCCGCTGCCCAGGGTGCTGACGACGTCGATCGCGTTGACGGACCCGCGCTCCTGCCCCGGGTTGGTCACCTGATAGCTTGCAACGACGCTGCCGCCACTGCGCCCGACCGAACTGGCCAGGATCCCGTATGCGTAGGTGCCCGACGTGGTGACGTGGCCGTCATTGGAAACCGTCACCGCGCCGGCCGTGCCGCCATTGCCGATGCCCGCGCCATTGGCCGTCGACAGCGACAGGCTTGGCTGGGTCGCGTCCAGGATGCCGGCATGGACGATGCCGCCGGCCCCGCCATTGCCCGCGACCGACTGGGCGGCGGTCCCCGTGGCGCCGAAGCCGCGCGTCGTGATCTCGCCGGTGCCTTCGCTGTCTTTGCCGTTGGTCACGGTGACGACCTGCGTCGTTCCGCCATGACCGCCCTGCTTGCCCTGGTCATGGAAGATCGGCCCCGACAGGGTCCCGATCGTTGCGTCCGGCGTCAAGGCAAAGCCGGTGACGCCGCCGCTGCCGGCGACCGACAGGCCGGTAATACCCGCCGACAACGCACCATAGGTGTCGACATAGGACGTGTTGGTGACTGTCACCTAGCCACCGGTCCCGGCAGCCTGCCCGCTGGCGCCATTGGTCAGGATCATGCCGTGGGTATCGACCAGGTTGTCCATGACCAGCCCGATCGCGCCGCCGCTGTTGCCGACCGACGCGGCCACGATGGCCTGGGCCAGCACGCCCCGGGTCGTCAGTTCCGAGCCTAAGGTGTTTCCGACCGTGACGGCACCGCCGCCAGCGCCGACGATGCCCGACCGTCCGTTGGTCAGAAAGATCGAGTCGACATCGACCGGCC
This sequence comes from Chachezhania sediminis, assembly GCF_009765275.1. Lineage (GTDB taxonomy): Bacteria > Pseudomonadota > Alphaproteobacteria > Rhodobacterales > Rhodobacteraceae > Chachezhania > Chachezhania sediminis. Next base: position 173,676 of record NZ_VOPH01000007.1, on the reverse strand, counting down.
CCTGGAAAAAACTGCCGGACTCGCCTCCGCCGCCGGCCACCGACAGCGCCAGGACCGCGTGGCTCAGGTGACCCTTGGTGTAGACCTCGCCGCCGCCGTCGTCGCCCGCCTGGACCTCGACGCTCCCGGCGCCGTCGCCGCCCGGTCGCAGGCTGCCGTTCCGCACGAAGATCGTGTCGATCCTGCTGGTGCCGCCGCCGCCCAGCGAGGCCGCCCAGATCCCATGCGCATAATCGCCCGTGGTCCGGATCAGCGCCTGGCCGTCGGTGCGGGTCGCACCGCTGCCGTCCATGGAAATCACGATGTTGCCGCCGTGGCCGGTCACCGCCGCATCCTCGGAGGCCGCTGTGAAGCTGTAGGTCTTGTAGAGCAGCCGGTTCTTGACCATGCCGCCGTAGCCGCCGCCGCCGCCGACGGATTGCGCCATGACACCATGGGACCCGGTGCCCGCGGTCGTGATCGACGAAGCATCGCCCAGGATCAGGTCGATGGCGCCACCGTCGCCGCCCGCACCGCCGCTGCCCCCGAAGGCAAAGCTGTTGGGCCAGATGCCGGTGAACAGGCCCAGCGTGCCGCCGCTCGATGCGTTCTTGCCGGTGCCGCCGCCGCCGCCGACCGTCTGCGCGAAGATGCCGATGGACCCGTCGCCGGCGGTCGAGACGTCGCCGGTATGGGTGACATCGACCTTGCCGCCGTTCCCTGCGGCGCCGCCGCTGCCGCCGATCACCACGCTCAGCGACGGCTTGGGCAGGACCGAGGTCCCGTCATCATAGGTCGCGTTGGTCAGCTGGTCATAGATTTGGTCGTCGCTGTCGGTATCCGTGCTCTTCTGCGCGTCGATCTCTTCCTGGGTCATCGCGCCCGACTTGATCAGGATCGTCTCGACCGCCGCCGCCGCCGATGGATTGCGCGACGATGCCATGGGCCCCGGCCCCCGTGGTCCCAAGCCGGGATCCGTTGGTCACGGAGACATCGCCGCCGTCGCCCTGCGCCCCGTCATCGCCACCGATCACCAGGTTGGCCGAGAACGAGATCGAGTTCGACGTCTGGGACGCCCCGCCGACACCACCACCGCCGCCGACCGATTGGGCATAGATCGCGTGCGACCCGTCGCCGGTGGTCAGGACCGTGCCGTTCAGGTTCTCGATCGTGACCGTGCCGCCCTTGCCGCCCACCCCGCCCGATCCCCCGATCGACATGTCGAGGTTGAAGGTGTTCGACCCGCTGGCATAGGAGCTGCCGCCGGCCCCGCCGCCGCCGCCGATGGACTGGGCGAAGACACCGAAGGCGTTGACGCCCGACGTGACGACACTGCCGCCGTCGGCGTGGATCTGCACGTCACCGCCATGGCCGCCCTTGCCGCCGGACCCGCCGAAGGAAAAGTGTTCGGACACGCTGGGCAGGCTGGCGATGATGTCCCGGTCGCCCTTCAGAAGCTTGTCCTTCAGGCGCTTCTGGAACGCTTCCAGCGCTTCGCGCTTGCCGACCTTGATCAGCGACACGATCTCGACGGACATGAAGTTGGCCAGCGCCTTCCAGAACTCGTCCGCGTCGGCCGTGGCCAGGTCCTCGACCGCCTCGACGACCTCGATCAGGGAATCCATCGTCTCGAACGCGTGCTGGGTCTTCGAGTTGCCGTTGAAGATGCTGTCCTTGTCGTCGGAATTCGCGAAGGTCGACAACAGGTCGTTCCAGCTGTCGACGTCCTTCAGGATGTCGATGAACACCTCGAACGCGTTCAGCTCGTCGCCCAGCCCGTGCGAGACGGAGCCCGAGAACGATCCCCCGGTCCCTCCACCGCCGCCGACCGACTGGGCGAAGACTCCATGCGACCCGCCACCCTGCGTCGTGACGGATCCGTTATGCGTGATCGCGATGTTGCCGCCATCGCCGCCGGCCCCGCCGCTGCCCCCGACCGAGGTGGTGATTGCCGCCTGGGCGCTGGCGCCGGCATTGTAGCCGCCCCCGTCGCCGCCGCCCCCGCCGATGGACCGCGCCACGATCCCGGCAGAGTTGTCGCCCACCGTCAGGATGCTGCCCGACTGGTCGATGGTCACGTCACCGCCGTGACCTCCGCCGTCGCTGGATCCGCCGACCGCCACGCCGACCCCGAAATCGTCGGCCTTGATCTTCAGCAGGCTGACGAAATTGCTCAGGCCCGAGTCCTTCAGCCACTTGTTCGAATAGTCCTTCTTTGCCGACGCGGTCCCGGACCCGCCGTCGCCGCCCCCGCCGCCGACGCTCAGCGCGTAGATGCCATAGGAGAAATCGGAATAGGTGGTGATGTCGGAATTCCCGGCCTCGACCGTAACCGCGCCGCCGTCGCCGCCGGAGGAGCCGGTGCCGCCGATCGCCACGGATGTCGTGACCGCGTTGGCATAGGACATCAGCTGCGACAGCGAACTGCCCGCGCCGCCGGATCCGCCACCGCCGCCGATGCTGCGGGCAACGATGGCGGACGACTGGTCGCCCGTGGTCTCGACCTTGCTGTCCGCGACCTCGATCTCGACGTCGCCCCCATGGCCGCCCTTGCCGCCGGACCCGCCCACCGACACCGCGACCGACACGGCGTCGATCGTGCTTGCGTACTGCACCGCCAGGGTCTGCGCCGTCGCGTTCCCGCCCGCGCCGCCACCGCCGCCGATGCTCTGCGCCTCGATCGCGTTGGCATTGCTGCCATGCGTGGTGACCGCCGCGCGGTTGCGGATCCGCACCGTGCCGCCGTCACCGCCGCCGCCACCAGTGCCGCCGATGGCCGTCGAGACGGAAATCGACGGCAACTTTGGCACGCCGACGCTGATCGAACGGGCCTTGGCGCCGCCCCCGGCCCCGCCGCCGCCCCCGACCGACTGGGCCAGGATCGCCGTTGCCGCGTCGCCATTGGTCGTGATGTCCGACATGTTGGCGACCGAGATGGCGCCGCCATGGCCACCGTCGCCGCCGGACCCGCCCACGGCCACCGAAACCGAGATGACGGGACCAAGGGAATTGCTGTTGGCCGCGCCGCCGTTGCCCCCACCGCCGCCGACCGACTGTGCCAGGATCCCGTAGGCGGTATTGCCCCGGGTCTCGATCCTGGATCCCGCATGGCGGGCGATTTCGTCCGTGTCGTCGAAGGCGTCGTATTCGCCGATCTCCACGTCGGCCCCGTCGCCGCCGGGGCCCCCGTCCCCACCGATCGAGACGGAGACGAAGAAGCTGGCGTCCGTATCGCCGCCCCCATTCCCGCCGTTGCCGCCGATGGACTGGGCCAGGATGCCATAGGCCCCGTCGCCCTGGGTTGCGATCGTCCCGTAGTTGCTGACCGTGACCGTGTTGGCCGCGCCACCCCGGCCGCCGTCGCCGCCATGGGACCAGAACCACCAGCCGCCGCCGCCGCCATCCCCGCCGCCACCGGCCACATAGGTGCCCTTGGTGGAATCGAACGCGGCCATCGGATCGCCGCCGCCGATCGACTGCGCGACGATGGCCGTCGATCCGTCGCCCCGGGTGCCGATGTCGCCGGCATTGGTGATGGTCACCGTTCCGGCAGCCCCCGCATCGCCGCCGTCGCCGCCACTGGCGGCAAAGGCATTATACCCGTCGCCGCCGTCGCCCGCGACAGACTGGGCGACGATCCCGAAGGCATAGTCCTGCGTCGTCTCCACACTGCCGTCCAGCGTCGCCGTCACATTCCCGGCATCGCCCCCGGCGACGGCGTCCTCTGCATCCGAGTTGCCGTCGCCGCCCCGGCCGCCCACGCTTTGCAGCAGGATCGCGGTCGAGGCATTGCCCGTGGTCCGGACCCGGGTGCCGGCCTCGGCGGTGAAGGTCACGTCACCGCCCTTGCCCCGCTTCGAACTGTTCCCGATGTCGCTGCCGGATGTGCCCGCAGCCCCGCCCACGCTTTTCAGGACGAAGGCCTGCGCGTTGTCACCGCTGGTGCCCACCGTGAAGGTCTTGCCGGAACCGTCCGCGGCCAGCCGTGCCGCCACGGTGCCGCCGTTGCCTCCGTTGTTCGCCGGATCGCCCTTGACATAGGGCCCGCCCTTGCCGCCGGTCGAAACCGCGACGACCAGCGGATTGGCGTCCTCTATCGTCTGGACCGCGGCCCCCAAGGTGACACCGATATCGCCACCCTTCCCGCCGTTCCCGCCTTTCCGCGCCTTGTGCCACTGCGCATTGTCTTCCGTTCCGCGACCCGGGTTGCCGCCGGCCGCCCCGGTCGTTTCCAGCAGGATCAGCGGGTGGCTGTCGTCGCCATCCTGCGCGCCCGTGTCGGCAACCCGTATGGTCCCGTCGACCGTCAAGGTCAGGCTCCCGCCATCGCCGCCGTTGCTGCCCACGCCGGCCTTGCTCTGAGTCCAGTCGTTGGGTCCGTACCGTCCGGCCGTGCCCCCCGTCGATGACAGGTGGATCTGGGTCTGCGTGCTGCCGGATGTGTCGCCCACGGTCCCGGTGGCGCTGATCGTGACGTCGATCGCCTCGGCCGCCTGCCCGTCGGTCTTCTGGCTTTCCGTACCCGCCATCTGGTCGCCGGCCTGCCCCACGGTGGACCGGATCAGCGCCATATCCTGATCATCCGAGATCGTGATGTCTTCGGCATGCAATGCGCTGCCGCTGCCGGACAGGACCACGGAGATGGCAAGCACGCTTGCGCATCCGCGCAGCATCGTCAGCGCAGAGGATTGGGCGCAGCGGGTCGTCATGGGGAGTTATCCTGAACTCGTTGGAAATCGGACATAATGAAAAGGCCGAAACTGTGGACCATCAATCAAATACCATATGGTATGAAGCAGTTGTGGCCTGCCCTGGCCGCCGGCCCACTTTCGCCCGTGTTGTTGTCGCACTACATCGGTTCTCTTGTACAACTTGCAGTACAATAAAATCATACAACCTAGAGTGGCATCCAGCAATGCAATGGCTGGACATCTCCCCGCCGCGCACCATCACACGACAGTCCGTTGGCTCGTGAAATTCAGCGCCTTCACGGCAATCGTGCTGCCGCGCGACCGGATCGAACCTGGCCAAAGGCCAGCCTGCGCGGTCCCGGCATGGCGGCACCTGCGTGTCGCCAATGAAAATGACGACGTCGGCGCCGATCTCGACCACGACGCACCCGGGCCGGCCGTGCGAACCAGTTCGGTCATGTGCCCGCCGCCATGTTCGCAGAAATCGGACGCGAAGTGGCCGGCCGAATGGTCGAAATCGACAAGGTTCTGGACGCGCGGTGACGGGTGGCGTCCCCCGTCGGCATATCGGTCCGCCCATTCCCGTCCAACACGGGCCAGACCGGGCGGCACCCTTTCGGGGGGCAGGAGAAGCCAAAAAACATCCCCTCACCCAGCGGCAGGATCCGGATTTCGTCGCAGCCAATTGTCCCGCGCAGAAAGCTGGGCGCGATCCGGCCCACTCGGTGCATCCGGGCAAGGTCGAGTTTCGAGCGCAAGCACGCCCGGAACAGATTGCAGTCCCCCTTCGATTTCAGGCGACTGAAGAAACCGGACCAGGAACAGGCGCGCGATACACGCGGCCATTCAGGACCGGAAAATCCCGGCCGCGCATGTTCTGGAACACCCCACGCCAGATCGGTCGAAGGCCATGATGTGCGGCAGAGGCATGGCACCCAAGCCCGGGTGGCTTCACTTCCCCGGTCCGTAATTGGAAAAGGCCGCGATCACCTCCTCCATCTGCGCGTCGGTCAGGAGTACCGGCTCGCCGCTCATGCGGGACAGGAGGTAGACCCGGGCAAGGTTTTCCAGCTCCTCCATCCGCCAGAGCGCCCGATCGAGGCTTTCGCCGACCACCGTCGCACCGTGGCTGGCCATCAGGCAACCGTGACGGTCGCGCATCGCATCGGCCACGTAGCCCGCCAGCTCGGCACTGCCGAACAGCGCGTAGGGGGTGATCGGCACGTCGTTCCCGCCGAAGGCGGCGATCATGTAGTGGCAGGCCGGGATCGGTTGCCCCTGCATGGCCACGGCCGTGCAATGGGCCGGGTGGGCATGGACGGCTGCCGACACATCGGGCCGTGCCGCCATCAGGTACTGATGAAAGCGCCATTCGGTCGAGGGCCGCAGGTCGCCGCTCATGTCGGGCTCGCCCTCGGTCACCAGCCGGACGATCATGTCCGGGGTCATCCGATCATAGGGCACGCCCGAAGGCGTGATCAGGATCGCGCCCGGCACACGGACGGAAATGTTGCCCGACGTACCCTGGTTGATGCCGCGGTCATTCATCCAGCGGCAGGCATCGATGATGGCCTGGCGGGTTTCCGTCGTGTCTTCGTATCGGGTCACGTGTCGCTTTCCAGAAGTTCAGCCGCGATATCGGAGCTGGTGGCGAGATGGGTGGCGAAACCGCCCCTGAGAGCGGCCCGGGTGGCGGCAACACGGTCGATCCCGGCGGCAACCAGCAGGCCCATGGGCTTGTTTGCCATCTGGTCGAGTGTCACGCCGATCATCCGGTCCTCGTTGCCCGAGGGCATGGGACGACCTTCGCTGTCTATGAGCTGCCCGCAGATCACCCCGGTGGCACCGCGGGCGCGCATGTCGGCAAGCTGGGCATCGCTCAGAAGCCCGGTGCGGGCCATGTGGCTGTCCGGGCCGCAGGTCCCGGCGGCGAAGACCACCTTGTTGCATTCGGCGACGGCGCGAAGCTGCTCAGCCACCACCGGCTCGGCCTTGAGCCGGGCACAAAGGTCGCGGTCACTGAGCAGAAGCGGCACGTGCAGGTTGATGCAGGCCGCGTCGAGCCGGCGGGCGAGGTTCGAGGAACAGGCTTCTGCCGCGAAGCCCAGATTTGCGGAGCGCGAGCCAAGAAGCTGCACCACCGTCAGGTCGCCCACGGAAGTGCGGGGCGAGGCTTCGGCCAGCCGATAGATCGTCTCGCCCCAGGCGACGCCCAGCCGGTCCCCGCGTTCCAGCAGTTCCGGCAGCCAGTCGGCGGCGGCGCGGATCACCCGGCCGATCCCGCGCGTGGCGTCGCCCGCCGGCACGATCAGCGTTTCCGTCAGCCCGAACCGGTCCTTCAGCCGCGTGGCCAGGGCGCTCGTCCGGAAGACCTCTGTGTCGAGGGTGATCCGCACGTATTCCCGGCGCCGCGCCTCGGCCAGGTAGTTCACGACCGAAGCACGGCTTACGCCGAGGCGCTGCGCGATCTCGTTCTGGTTCAGCCCCTCGTGGTAGTAGCACCAGGCGGCTTCCACGATGGCCTCGTCCTGCCGGGCACCGCGGCCGTCCGGGTCCGAAACCGTCCGGCCGCGCGAGGTGGAGATCGGGCTCATGCCCCTATTCCGCGGCCTGCACCATGTCCGGGAACAGTCCGGCCAGCCCTTCGGGCGTGGCAGCGCAGACCCCGCGTTCGGTGATCAGGCCGGTGACCAACCGGTTGGGGGTAACGTCGAAGGCCGGGTTGCCTCCGGGCGTTCCCTCGGGCGAGACGCGAACCCAGGCGATTTCGCCGTCGTCGCCGACGCCCTGGATATGGGTGGTCTCGAAGGCGTTGCGTTCCTCGATCGGGATCTCGGCCACGCCGTCGTCCACCGTCCAGTCGATGGTGGGCGACGGCAGCGCGACATAGAACGGCACGCCGTTGTCATGGGCCGCCAGCGCCTTGAGGTAGGTGCCGATCTTGTTGCAGACATCGCCGCGACGGGTGGTGCGGTCGGTGCCGACGATCACCATGTCGACCAGCCCGTGCTGCATCAGGTGGCCGCCCGCATTGTCGACGATGTAGGTATGCGGGATGCCGTGGCTGCCAAGCTCCCACGAGGTCAGCGCGCCCTGGTTGCGGGGCCGCGTCTCGTCCACCCAGACATGCAGCGGGATGCCTTCGTCATGGGCGTGGTACATGGGGCTGGTGGCAGTCCCGAAATCCACGGTGGCCAGCCAGCCGGCATTGCAGTGCGTCAGGATGCGAACCGGCTCCCCGGCGGGCTTCTTGGCCGCGATCTGGCGGATGATCTCCAGCCCGTTCCGGCCGATGGCACGGTTGATCTCGACGTCCTCGTCGGCGATCTCGTGTGCCATCTGCAGCGCAAAGGCCGCCCGTTCGGCTTCCGGCACGGCACGCAGCGCGCGGCGGCAGCGGTCAAGCGCCCAGCGAAGATTAATCGCGGTCGGCCGGGTTTCGTGCAGGTGGTCCCAGGTCTTGTCCAGGTTGGCGTCCGACGCGTCCTCGGACATGGCGAAGGCCACGCCGTAGGCGGCGGTCGCCCCGATCAGCGGCGCGCCACGCACCCGCATCTCGACGATTGCGACGGCATAGTCTTCCAGCGTGTCCAGCTGCTGGATGCGGAAATCATGCGGCAGCCAGCGCTGGTCGATGATCTGCAGCGCGCCAGCGGTCTCGTCCCACCAGAGCGAGCGGTAGGGAGTTCCATTGACCTTCATAGCACGTCCTTTCCGTTATAGGCCCGGGCCATGTCGCACAGCGCGGCCGGGTCGGCGATAGTCTCGGCATTCAGGATCAGATCCCGGCCCATCATCAGGTTGCGCACCTCCAGCGACGCACGCATTGCGACATCCTCGATTTCTTCGAAATCGGCGTTGTGGGCCAGCGACAGGCAGCGGCGATGCATCTCGATCCCGCAGATCGCCATGGCATCCTGCCAGATATTGCGCAGCAACTCGTCGCGTGCCTCGTCCGAAGGCTGACCCTGATCCTCGAACAATGCGGCAGGATACAGCATCCCGGTCCGTTCCTCGCGCCAGAGCCGGGCGAACTCCGCCTTGAAGGCGGCGAAGGTGCCGGTGATGACCTCCAGCAGCCACTCCTGGTACGCTTCCAGGTCCGCGCCGCGATGGGCCGGCTGGCTGAAATAGGCCATCAGGTAGTTCGCGGTCAGCATCCCGATATCGAAGCCCATGGGGCCGTACTGCACGAATTCCGGGTCGATGACCTTGGCTTCCGTTTCCGTCGCCATGATCGAACCGGAATGCAGATCGCCGTGCAGCATCGTTTCGGTGTTGGAGGCGAACGTCATCAGCATCCGCTGGACCCTGGCCTTCATCCGGGCGTCGCCGCGCAGGGTGGCGATGATCGGCTCCAGCCCCGGGGTATGACTGTTCATCTCGGCGTCGAAATAGGGGTCGGTGAAGACCAGGGACTCGGTGATCGCCGGGATCTCGACATTGCCGGAAAACAGGCCGACATCGGCCTTCTTGCGGCCGCTCTCCATGCTCAGCTCGGACCCGCGGAAGGCGGTGCGGGCGCAGAAGAGACCCAGCCGCTCGGCCAGCCCCCCGACCTGCTCTCCCAGGATCAGCTTGCGCCGCAGGATCACGTGGGGGCTGAGGAATTCCATGACGATCAGCGCCTGCGCCTCGTCGAAATGATAGATCTCTGGCACGGACCCCGGATCGCGCTCGGCCTGCCGGATCAGGGCATGGTACTCGTAGAACGCGCGGTAGAGCGGGAGGGGCCAGCTGTCGCCCACCAGGCGGACGTAAGGCAGGGCCTGCTTGACGATCGCGGTTCCCTTCGGGCCTTCGACGATGAACACGAGGTTCAGGTTCCCGTCGCCGACCTCGCGCACCTTCCAGAGTGACGGATCCGCGCCGACACGCTCTTCCAGCCGGTCGATCCCGGACAGCCTTTCGCCCAGGGTTTCCACGCTGAGGGCACCGTATTCGGTGCCTGCGGCCTCTGCTGACATGGATCGATTCCTCCTTTTTTCCGGGAACATCACACCGGGCTTGGCAATAGTCAATGGATTTGACATTCGTCACAAGCGGCGAAATAAGTGCCCCGTCCAGCCTTGGAGGAAGAGGTCGGACGACGGAGGACGGATGAACGAAATTGCTTGCAAGATCCGTGGGTTGGAAAAATCCTTCGGCCAGAATCACGTGCTGCGCGGGATCGATCTGGACCTTGCGCCCGGGCAGGTGACGGTGCTCATGGGCGCCAACGGCGCGGGCAAGTCCACGCTGGTCAAGGTGCTTTGCGGCTATCACCGCAAGGATGCGGGCACCCTGGAACTTGGCGGGCACCCCTACGATCCGACGGACGCGGCCGATGCGATTTCCAATGGCGTGGTCACGGTCCACCAGTCGATCGACGACGGCGTCATTCCGGATCTGGATGTCGCGACCAACCTGACTCTGGACCGCCTGACCGCGCCGGGTGCCCGGCTTTTCGTCCGCGACCGCCAGCTACGCCAGGCCGCGCGCAAGGTGGCCGAGGGCATGGGCCTGACGATGGACGTGCGCACCCGGGTCGGGGACCTGGACGTGGCCGACCGGCAGATGATCGCCATCGCCCGCGCCATGGCCCGCGCGCCCCGGATCCTGGTGCTGGACGAACCGACATCGTCGCTTTCGGCGGCCGAGGCGGAACGCCTGTTCCAGCTGATCGACCGGCTGCGTGCGCAGGGTGTGGCCGTCCTCTACATATCGCACCGCATGTCGGACATCCGCCGCGTCGCGGACAAGATCGTCTGCATGCGCGACGGCGCCATTTCCGGCATCTTCGCCGACGCACCGCTGGACTATGAAGGTGCCGTCTCGGCCATGCTGGGGCATGCCATGACCGACGTGGACATCGCGCCACAGGCCGGCACCGCCCCGATTCTGGAAATCGAGGCCATGCGCCTGACCGCCGACGGTCCGAAGCTGGACTTCACCGCGCGGGATGGCGAGGTGGTCGCGGTCACCGGGCTTCTGGGAAGCGGTAAGACCAGGCTGGCAGAGATCATCTTCGGCCTTGCGGACGCGCCCGAAGGCACGATGAGGATCGACGGAAAGCCCTATGCGCCCCGACACGCGCGCGAGGCCGTGGCCCGCGGTGTCTTCATGACGCCCAAGGATCGACGGTCGAACGCGGTGATCCCGGATTTCGACATCAACGACAACATGACGCTGCCCTTCCTTGGCGCCTTCAGCCGACTGTCCTTCCTGTCCCGCAGGCGTCAGCGGCAGGCATCGGACGACATGATCGGCCGCATCGGCGTGGTCTGCCAGGGCGGGACGGATTCCATCCTGACGCTGTCCGGCGGCAACCAGCAGAAGGTGATCATCGGCCGCTGGCTGATCGAACCCTGTCGGGTGCTGCTGCTGGACGAGCCATTCCAGGGCGTCGACATCGGCGCGCGGCGCGACATCGGACATCATATCCGCGAAACGGCCAGGGGCCGCGCCACCGTCGTCTTCGTTTCCGAAATCGACGAGGCGCTGGAAATCGCGGACCGCATCGTGGTGCTGCACGAAGGCGCCGTGGCGGGCGAGCATGTCAGCGGAAACATCGACCTTGGCCTGGTGGTAGCTCAGGTGTCCGGGCAGGCAACCGGCACCGCACCGGGACAACCCGGAACAGGGGTCGGGACAGAAGGACAACAACATGGGTAACGAGCGTTTCCTGAATTTCGCGATCAAGTACGGCTTCCTGATCCTGCTGGCCGGGCTGGTGATCTTCTTCAGCCTTTCGACCAACGGCTTCGGCTCGGCCCGGTCGGCGGTCTTCATCCTGCAATCGGTGGCGATCACCGGGATCCTTGCACTTGGCGTGACCTGCACGCTGGTGGTGGACGGTTTCGACCTCTCCATCGGCTCGGTCGCGACGTCGTCGCTGATGCTGTCGGCCTATGCCATGGTCGTGCTGGAGCTTTCGGCAGGCAGCGCGATCCTGCTCTGCCTGCTGATGGGCGCGTTCGTGGGCCTTGTGAACGGGCTTTTGATCGTCAAGTTCAAGGTGCCCGACCTGCTTGCGACGCTGGGCATGATGTTCCTGCTGATCGGCCTGCAACGCATTCCCACCCAGGGCAATTCCGTGGCGACCGGTATGGCGCTGCCCGACGGCAGCACGGCCGAAGGCACGTTCTCGCCCGCGTTCCTGTGGCTGGGCCGGCATCGCATGGATTTCTTCCTCGAAAACCTCCTGCCCGTGCCGGTGGTGATCTTCCTGCTGATCGCCGTGGGCATCTGGCTGTTCCTCGGCTTCACCCGGCAGGGGCGGCTGATGTACGCGATCGGGTCGAACGAACGGGCAGCCGAACTCGTCGGGACACCCGTGAACCGCTACAAGATCATGGCATACATGATCTCCGGGGTCATGGCCTCGATCGGCGGCATCCTCCTGGCGGCACGTCTGGGGCGGGGCGACATCGCCTCCGGCACCAACCTGCTGCTCGACAGCGTGGCGGCGGCCCTGATCGGCTTCGCCGTGCTGGGCGCGGCCCGTCCGAACGCCTTCGGCACCGCCGTCGGCGCGCTCTTCGTCGGTATCCTGCTCCAGGGCCTGACGATGATGAACGCGCCCTATTACACGCAGGACTTCGTCAAGGGGGCGGTGCTGGTCATCGCGCTTGTCTTCACCTTCTACCTCTCCTCGCGCCGCAGCGCGGGCGGGAAATGAACGAAACAGGGATTCAAGGGAGGAATTTCCTAATGCTCAGACGCAATCTTCTGAAACTGGCCGGGGCGGCCACGCTCACGTTCGGGGCTCTGCCGGCGATGGCGCAGAACGCGCCCGCACCCTTCGACAACCCCGGCGACGTCAAGATCGCGCTGGTGCGCTATCTCTCCACCGGCGACTTCTTCCAGTCCTACCTGTCGGGCGTGGAACAGCAGGCCGCCGCCCTGGGCGTCGATCTGCGCGTGCTCGACAGCCGCCAGGACGCCGCACTTCAGGCGGACATGGTCGACCAGGCCATCGCGCTTGGCGTGGACGGGATCATCATCCAGCACGGTCTGACCGAATCCATGAAGGCCGCGGCACAGCGCGCCGTGGATGCGGGCATCAAGGTCGTGGCCTTCGACGTGGACGTGGAAAACGACGCGATCCCGCAGATCGAACAGTCGGACTACATGCTGGCCAAGCTGGCGCTGGACCAGGCCATCGCGGACCATGGCGACGACTTCACCGCGGGCTATGTCTATGTCCCGGGCATCGCCCCGCTCGACCGTCGCGACGTGGCGTGGAAAGAGGTGAAGGCCGCCAACCCGGGCATCACCGAAGCCGCGCAGTTCGGCACGCTCGACAACCCGATCGCCAACGCGGTGGCCAACCAGGCGCGGTCCGTGCTGCAGGCCAACCCGACGATCAACGTGATGATCGCCCCCTTTGACGAATTCGCCAAGGGCGTGAAGATCGCCGTGGACGAAGCCGGCCTGAGCCAGGACATCGACATCTACTCGGCCGACGTCTCGACCGCCGACATCGCGGCCATGCGCGAACCGGATTCGGCCTGGGTCGCGACCGTGGCGACGAACCCGGCGGTTGTCGGCGAAGTCTCGGTCCGGGCGCTGGCACTGATGCTGGCGGGCGAGGACCCGGGCCACAACGTCGTCGTCCCGCCGACGCTGATCACCCAGGACTTCCTGAACGAGAACGACGTCAAGAACATGGGTGAACTCGGCTCCAAGATGCCCCAGTTCCAGCATGCGGACGTGGCCACGGCGGACTGGATCGCCCTGCCCGCGCGGTAAGATCGTTTCCGCCGGTCCGCCCCCCGGGGCGGGCCGGCCCCCTTCAAGAAGGACGCAAAACAATGCTGAACGGTATCGACAGACGGATCTCGCCGGCCCTTCTGCATTGCCTTGCGCGCATGGGCCATGGCGACGAGATCGTCATCGCCGACGCGAATTTTCCCGCCTCGTCCATCGCCCGGCACTGCCAGGTGACAGAGGCGCTGCCGCTGACCGGCCTCGACGCGGTCGAAGCCATCGACGTCATCACGACCCTGATGCCGCTGGACGGGTTCACGGACTATGCCGCGCTCAGGATGGAGATCGACGGCGCCGCCGACACTGTCGGCGAGGTGCACCAGGCGGCCTGGGACGTGCTGGAACCGCGGCTGCCCGAAGGCGGCGGGCTGTCCAGCCTGGAACGGCTGGCATTCTATGAACATGCGCGGCAGGCCTTCGCCGTCGTGCTGACGGCCGAGGCCCGGCCCTATGGCTGCTTCATCCTGAGAAAAGGGGTCGTCTTCTGACGGCGTCGACGGAATTCCGGCGGGCAGTCCCGCCCGCAACAGACACACTTGCAATGCGCCCGGCACGACCGGCCGGGCCACGAACGGAGTATTGCGATGCGCAATGAAAAGACGACCGAGGAGGTGGCGCTCGGCATCCGGCGGCGCGTGTTCGAACATGCGATGCGCAACAATGGCGGCTATCTCAGCCAGGCCTGTTCGGCGGCCGAGCAGCTGGCATGGCTCTATAACGAGGAACTGAACCTGGGTGCGCCCACGCTGCCCCCCGTGCCGGAGCCGTTCCAGGGAGTGCCGTCCGCGGACAACCCGGATTATCACACCGGCGCGGGCTATAACGGCCCGTTCACGCCGGAATACGACCGTCTGTTCATCGCACCGGCGCACTATGCGCTGGTGGCCTATGCCACGCTGATCGAAACCGGCCGCATGGCGCCCGAAGGGCTGGAGATGTTCAACAAGGACGGCTCTTCGGTCGAGATGATCGGCGCCGAGCATTCGCCGGGCATGGAAGTGCACAACGGCACGCTGGGTATCGGCCTTTCGACGGGCGCCGGGCTGGCCTGGGGCCGCAAGCGCCGGGGCGAACCGGGCCGCACCTGGGTCTTCATGTCCGACGGCGAGGTCCAGGAGGGCCAGACCTGGGAAGCGGTGCAGGCCTGCGCCTTTCACGGAATCGACAACCTCTATGCCATCATGGACGTCAACGACCAGCAATGCGACGGCGCGATGTCGAGCGTGATGGAAGTGGGCGACATCGCCACCAAGTTCCGCAACTTCGGCGCCGCCTGCGTCGAGGTGGACGGACACGACCTGTCGGCCATCCGCGATGCCGCCAAGGAAGCCCATGAAGGGCGGCCGCTGATCATCCTGGCACGGACCTCGCCGTTCCACACCATGTCGATCCTCGAGGAACGTTTCCCGCGCCTGCACTACGTGCGCTTCAAGTCGGAAGACGAACGCGCCCGATTCAACACCTCGATCGCCGCCGATCTCGGTGTCGATCCCATCGACTACGCCCATTGAGGAGCACGCGACATGGTTGAAATGGTGTCCCGCCCCTATGCCACGGCCTTCGAGAAGTTCGCCGCCGGCAATCCCGATATCCTGTGCCTGTCGGCCGACCTGACCTCCTCCTGCGAGATTGACGGCTTCCGCGACCGCTACCCGGACCAGTTCGTTTCGATGGGCATGGCCGAACAGAACATGCTGAGCTTTGCCGGCGGCCTGGGCCTTGCCGGGTTCCGGCCGTTCATCCACACCTTCGGGGTGTTCATGTACCGCAGGCCCTATGATCAGCTCATGGCCTCGATCGCCTACCCGCGGCGCAAGGTGCGGCTGATGGGCTTCCTGCCGGGCGTCACCACGCCGGGCGGCATGACCCACCAGTCGATCGAGGATATCTCGGTCATGCGGTCGATCCCGAACATGACGATCCTGGAAACCGGCGACGCGACAGAGGTGGAAAGCATCTGCGAAGCCGCCGACAGCATCGACGGGCCGGTCTGGTGCCGGGTCCTGCGCGGTTCCGTCCCGCGGCTTTTCGATACGCCGATCAAGGTCGGCGAGATGCGGGTCCTGTCCGAAGGCGACGACATCCTTGTCGTGACCGCCGGTATCACGACCGAAGAGGCGATGCGGGCCCGTTCGGCCCTTGCCAATGCGGGCCTGTCCATCCGGCACATCCACCTGCACACGATCAAGCCCTTCGATCACAGGCAGCTGCTGGACCATATCGGTTCGGTCAAACATGGCGTGGTCACGCTGGAAAACCACGTGACCGAAGGCGGCATCGGCAGCCTCGTGGCGGAAACCATGGCGGATGCCGGTGTCGGCAAGCGGCTGGTGCGGCTGGGGCTGAAGGATACCTATGCCCATGGCGGATCGCGGCCCTACCTGATGCGCTATTACGGTCTGGATGCGCTGGCGCTGGTGCGCGGCATCGAAGGGCTGATGGGTCAGGAATTCGGCATTTCCGAAAACGATCTGGATGCCGCGCGGATCGATGACGTGCATTCGCTGGTCAAGGCAGAGGCGCTCTGATGGAGCGCTTCGAGGTCACCTACCGGATCTTCGCCGACGACCAGTCCGACGCGGAATCGCGGGCGGCCAACATCGCGCTGGAAGACACGGTCGAGATCCCGCGCGACGTGGTCCCCGCGGGCTATGTCGAGGACGTCGTGCTGGGCCGCGTCGAAAGCGTGGTTCCAGAGGACGAAGGCACGTGGCTTGGCCGCATCGGCTATCACATCGATGCGGTGGGCCGGGAACTGCCCCAGTTCCTCAACGTGGTGCTGGGCAATGCCTCGATCCTGCACGGGGTGAAGGCGGTGGCCCTGACCCCGAATGCCGAGGTGCTGGACCGCTTTCCCGGCGCGCAATACGGTGTCGAGGGACTGCGCAAACTGACCGGTCGTGCCACGGGCGGCTATGTCTGCCCGGTGATCAAGCCTCAGGGCTCGTCATCGGAAACCCTGGCGCGCCTGTGCTATCTGACCGCCCGCGCGGGCGCCGACATCGTCAAGGAAGATCACGGTCTTTCGAACCAGGATGCCGCGCCCTTCCGCGAACGGGTCAAGCTGGCGGCCGAGGCCGTGGCCCGCGCCAATGTCGAAAGGGCAACAGAGGGGGATACTGCGCAGTCGCTCTATTTCCCCAGCATCGGCGGCCATGGCGACGAGGTGCGCGAGCTGGCGATGTACGCGCAGGATGCCGGCGCTTCCGGCATCCTGCTGATCCCCGGCCTCTTCGGCTTCGACGCGATGAACCGGCTGGCGCAGGACCCGGATTTCACGCTGCCGATCATGGCGCATCCCAGCCACCTTGGCCCCTACGTGCTGTCGCCCGAGGCCGGCTATGCTCACGGCATGCTCTTCGGCACGCTGATGCGGCTGGCCGGCGCCGATATCTCGGTCTTTCCGAACCATGGCGGGCGCTTCGGCTTCTCGCTGGCCGAATGCGAGGAAATCGTGGAAGCCTGCCGGGGCGATGGCCCGGGGCTCCCGATCCTGCCCAGCCCCGGTGGCGGCATGAGCCTCGACCGGTTGCCGGACATGATGCAGCTTTATGGCGAAGACTGTGTCTACCTTCTGGGCGGCAGCCTCCTGCGCTACGGCGACTGGATCGGTGATGCCATCCGCGAGATGCGCACCGCGCTGGACGCCACCTGACCGGTTCTCCGGCGGATAAGCCGGGGAATTCGCGGTATCGTCGAAGGGGCAGGTCAATTGCCCCGACTCTTCAGGCTTGGACGGGAAGCGCTGCGGAGGTGATCCCCGGGCCCGCTTTTGGCCGATTGGGGAATTCCTCCGTGCACTGCCGGTATCGGCCGCCGGTCAGAACCGTTTGATCAGGCGGAATGCCACTCCGTTGCTTCTGTAACCGTCGCCGAATGCACCGTCATATTCGACCTTCAGGTCGATGCCGGACTCTTCGTTGACGAACGAGGCGCCGATGCCGACCCGGCCGATCAGGTCTGCGATCGGAAGGTCGGTCCCGAAGGTGCCGGCCCCCGCCGGGGCGTCGGCCAGGCGGGCGGTGGTGGTCCAGTGATCCTCGGACGAGGCGCTGACACCCAGCGTGGTGGTCAGGTTGGTGGACCAGCCATTCCGCGTCTGCCAGCCGGTCCCGATCTCAACCGAAGGTGTCACCACGACGGCCGTCTGGGTTTCTCCGGCAACGTCCAGGTTGTAGATCCCCGCGCCGGTTTCGGTATAGCCGCTCATCCGCGTACGAACGAGGTCGAGGTCGAGCATCGGCGTCACGTATCCGGTCCCGGTTGTGATCGCGTAGGCGGCCCGAAGACGCGCCCCAAGGCTCGACAGGTCCGTGTCTCCCGTGGCCGTGCCGGCATAGCCGGGGACCGAGACATTGCGGGTGGTGTCGAAATTGCCCCAGGACCCGGCCAGCGCGCCCGACAGGGTCAGGTCGCCGATCTCGCGTCCGATGGCCAGCGCCAGGAAGCCCGTATCGCCTTCCGTGCCCGACACGCCATTGGCGCCGTCATAGCTCGACTGTTCCCAACCCGCCGAAATCCCGGCAATCCAGTCGTCCGCGAATTCGAACCGCGCACCACCGCTCAGCCCGGAGGCAGAGCCGTCATAGCCGTTGTCGCCGGACTGGCCCATGCGCGCGGTGCCGCCATCCAGCCACGCACAGCGGCCCGGCCCGACAGCGACATTGGCATCCAGCCCGGTCGGGCAGCGCAGCGCACTGTCCAGCCGGCCCTTGGACAGGGCGACCTGCGCGGCGGCCATGGCCTGCGACGCGCCGGGGCCCATGGCCGACAGCGCCTGCGCATAGGCGGTGCCGTCGCTGTTCGGACCCGCCAGCGCGTTCATGCCGCCCAGCAGACCCGCATATTGCGGAGCGCCGTTGGCGAAGATCGCATCCAGGTGTGCGCCCATGCTGCGTTCAGAGGCCGAGAGCGCGTCGAAGGCCCGGGCGAAATGGGTGCCTGCCACGCCGACGCTGATCCCGTTCCCGCTGCGGGTCGACTCGAAATCCACCGCGCGCGAGTTCGCGACGCTGAGGTTGCCCGTCAGCGCCCCATCCGCCGTGATCAGCCGGACCCTGCCGGACGTTGTAAGCGTCGCGGCTTCGATCTGGACCGTGCCGTCAAGGGCCGCGTCGCCCCGGACCCGAAGGCGGTCGCTGGTGCCGGGGTTCGCGAAGTCGACGCCCATGACGATGGTGCCCCTGGCGGTCTGGGTCAGGTCGCCCGCGATCCGCAGCCGGTCGCCCGCGCCGCTGCCACCCACAACCATGCGGCCGTTGTTGACCACGTGGGCCTGATAGACCTGTGCACCGGACAGCGAGGTCATGCTGTTGTTGGTGACGGTCCCCGCAGTCCGGCCATCGGCGTTCCGCAAGAGGATGTCACCGATCACGCTGCCGCCTTCCGCCACCATCACGTCGGCAGTGCTGCCGTCCGTGGTGGTGCCATTGTCGGCGGTATAGGTGATCGCGGTGCCCGACAGGGCCGACACGGTCGCGCCGTCCAGCACCGTCACCGTGTTCGCGTTGCCCGAGGCGATGACGATCCCCGCCCCCTGCCCCGACCCGCCGGTCACATCGGCCGACACCGTGACGGCCACGGTGCCCAGCATCTCGCCGCTGTTTCCGCCGCCCATGCTCTGCGCGAAGATCCCGATGGCGTTCTCGCCCGTTGTCGTGATTTCGCCCGTCGTCGTCACGGTCACGTCACCCGCGCCGTAGGCATTGCCCTGAAGGCCCGAAGTCGAACCGGCGAAGACCCCGTCGGTACCGCCGCCAATGCCGCCACCGCCGCCGATGCCGCCACCGCCGCCGATGGACTGCGCAACGATGCCATGGGCCATCGCGCCGGAGGTCAGGATCTGGCCGTCCAGCGACACCTCGACCGTGCCGCCGGTGCCGGCCGCGCCCGCGACGAAGCCCGGCGTCGTGTTAAAGGGTCCGACCGAGATGTCGCCGCCGATACCGCCGCCGCCGCCGATGGACTGCGCGATGACGCCATGGGCGCCGGTGCCGAAGGTCTGGACCAGCGTGCCCGCGGTCAGGTCGACCGAGACCGCGCCGCCATTGCCGCCATTGCCGCCGAAGCCGCCGACCTGCACGCTGGCGACGCCGCTGGCCTGGCCCGAGGTGCCGACGCCGCCGCCACCGCCGATGGACTGGGCCAGAACGCCGAAGCCGCGGTCGCCGAAGGTGTGGACATTGACGCCCATGTTCAAATCGACGGTCGACCCGTTGCCGCCCGATCCGCCCTGCCCGCCGACGACGATGTCGATGGCGTGGCCGTCGCTGTCGTCCTGCGCCGCGGCGCTGCCCACACCGCCAATGCCGCCACCGCCGCCGATGGACTGGGCCAGCAGGCCGTAGGCATCGTCGCCGGTCGTGGTCAGGTTGACGAAGTTCGCCCCCGTGTCGGCAATGGTCACCGTGCCGCCGTCTCCGGCCGATCCGCCGGACCCGCCGACGCCACTGCCGATTGTCAGGCTGCCGCTGGCCATGTCGGACCCGTCGCCACCCTGGCCGCCACCGCCGCCGATGGACTGCAGGACCACGCCATGGGCCATGAAGCCGCCGGTGGTGACGGCGTTGTTGCCGTTGTCGTTGAAGCTTGCGGTGACGGTCCCGCCATTGCCGGCCGTCCCGCCGGAGCCGCCGACGCCGATGTCCAGCTGCGCCGTCTCGCCCGTGCCGGAGGACATGGCGGTGCCGCCCGTGCCACCGCCGCCACCGATGGCCTGCACGACGACGCCGTCGGACCAGTCGCCGGTGGTCGTGACGCGGCTGTCGAAGGTCAGGTCGACCCCGCCACTGTCACCCCCGGTCCCGCCCGAGCCGCCGACCGTCACCGTCATCGTCACGTCTACGGGATCGTCATCATCGTCGTCGTCGTCGCTCGTGACTGCATCGTCGGAACTGCTGTCGGCCGTATCGTTGTCCGACCCCATGGTGCCGCCAAGACCGCCGCCGCCGCCGATGGACTGGGCCAGGATCCCGTCCGCATCGACGCCCGCGGTGCTGATCGTGCTGCCCTCGTAGGTCTCGACCGTGACCAGCTGGCTGGCGCCGCCCTGCCCGCCGGTCATGCCGACCTGAACGGTCACGGTGCCCTGGTATTCCTTGTCGTCGTCGCCCCCGTCGTCACCACCGTCGTCCCCGGCGACTTCCTCGCCGCCGCCACCGCTCTTGATGTCGGCGCCCAGCTGGATTTCGCCGCCCTGCACGGTGCCGCCGCCGCCGCCGATGGACTGGACCACCGCGCCGCGCGCGCCGGCCCCGGTCGTGGCGATCTGCGCGTCCCCATAGAGGGTCAGTCCGGCCGTGCCGCCCTCGGCCCCGGTTTCCCCGCCTTCAAGCAGGCCCGTGGACCCGACCCCGAAGCTGAGATGGACGGTTGCTGCGCCCCGGATCGTGTTGGTCTTGGTGGTGGGCACGCCGCTGTTGCCACCGCCGCCGCCGATGGACTGCACGATGACCCCGTTCGCATAGGCGCCCGAGGTCGCGATGACCGAGGCCGTGGAGGCGGGCGTGGCGCTGCCGATGGTGACGCTGGCCGCGCCACCATTGCCACCGTCGCCGCCCGCCCCGCCGACCGAGCCGTTTATGGTCAGGCCGTACTGTTCGGTCGAATCCGGGATCGTCGTCGTAGCGGTCGAGGCATCGCCGCCATTGCCGCCGCCGCCGCCGATGGATTGGACCAGCATCCCGTGAGAGCCGGCGCCCTGCGTCGTGATCGAGGATCCGCCCGACAGCGTGACCGAGGCCGCCTCGCCCGCGCCGCCGGCGCCGCCGCGTCCGCCCATCGCGAACTGGGCGTTCAGGGTGACGGTGAAATCCGGATCCTCGGGGTCGATGGGCACGCCCGTGGTGATCGCGCTTGCTGCCGAGGCGCCGCCGATGCCGCCGCCGCCGCCGATGGACTGCGCGATGATGCCGATGGAATCGTTGGCCTCGGGCCGGTCATTGGCGGTGGAGGTGCGGATCGCGCTGCCGTCTGTGACGGTGACCGAAACCGCGCCCCCGTCGCCGCCGGAATTGGCAAGCCCGCCCGCCGTCAGGCCGATGTTCAGGAAGCTGGCGGCCTTGCTTGTGGCCGACCCGCCGGACCCGCCGCCGCCGCCGATGGACTGGGCGACGATGCCGGCCGACAGGCTTTGCCGCGTCTCGATCGTGGCGCCCGACAGGGTCGCGGTGACCGTGTTGCCGGCGCCCGCGGCCTGGGCCGATCCGCCGATGGCGAACTGCATCAGGTCCAGTACCGCGTCGGTCTGGGCATTGCCGCCCGACCCGCCGCCGCCACCCACGGATTGCAGCAGCATGCCCGCGGAATTGGTGCCGTTGGTGGTCACCGACACGGTATCGGCATTGGTCACCGTCACGGTGCCGCCATTGCCGCCGCCGCCCGACTGGCCGCCCACGGCGCCCGCGGGGATGTTCAGGATGCCCACCGCGAAGGCATTACCGCCGGCGCCGCCGCCGCCGCCCACGGACTGGGCCTGAAGGCCGAAGGCGAATTCGCCCTGGGTCGACAGGGTGCCGACATCGCTCACGCTGACCACGCCGCCGGGGCCCGCGCCGCCGCCGCTCGACCCGATGGCCAGGACGCCGGTGCTGGAACTGTCGTCCGGTCCGGCATCGCCCGCGGCACTGCCGCCGCCACCGCCGATGGACTGCGCCAGGATCGCCGGGGCCGCGTCGCCCACCGTAGTGACCGACCCGGTATTGGCGATCCGCACCGCGCCCGCCGCGGTATTGGTGTCGTCGCCGCCGGTGGCGCCGATGCTGATCGTGGCGCCGGAAACGCCCGCAGCACCGCCGCCACCCGCGATGGACTGGGCCAATATGCCCGTCGCGTTGTAGCCCGTGGTCGCGATCGTGCCGCCATTCGTGACGCTGACGGTCTCGCTGGTGCCGCCCGCGCCGCCCGATCCGCCAAGGGCCAGGACCAGGCCGTCCGCCGCGCCGCCGGCCCCACCACCGCCGCCGATGGACTGCGCCATGATGCCATAGGCCTGCGTGCCGCTGGTGCGCATGACGCCGTTGTTGGTGATGGTGACCGTGTCGCCGGTCCCGCCGGTGCCGCCCGATCCGCCCTCGCCACCCAGGAAGCCGCTGAACTCGCCACCGTCGCCGCCGCCGCCGCCGATGGACTGCGCGAAGATGCCGGCCGCGAAGGTCAGGCCGGATCCGGCGTCGTCGGTGCCGTCGGTCGTGATCGTGCCGCCATTCACGGTGACCGTGACCGACCCGCCGTCGCCGCCCGCACCGCCGTCGCCGGGATTGCCCGCAAACTCGTTCCCTGCGCTGCCGAGGCCGCCGAGATTCGACAGCGACTGCGCGACGATGCCCCGTCCGCTGTCGGTCCCGTTCGCCGAACTGGTGGCCGCGATGGTCTGGTCGTCCTCAAGATCGACGGTCACCGTCACGCCGCCGCCATTGCCACCGGCCCCGCCGGTGGACTGGTTGGCGTTCGACAGGCCCGCGCCGCCCTGCCCGCCCTGGCTTCGGGCATAGATCGCGTCGACATTGGTGCCGGTCGCCGTGATCGACGTGGCTGCGTTCGACAGGACGTTCACCGCGACCGCCCCGCCATTGCCGCCCGCGCCCGCGGTGTGCTGCGACTGCCCGCTCCCGCCGGTGCCGCCCATGGACAGGGCCGTCACCGCCGTGCTTCCATGGGCCGTGCCGGTGCCGGTATCGGTCACGCTGATCGTGTCGTTCACGTTCACCGTGGTCGTGCCGCCCGTGCCACCCGGACCGCCGTCCTGAAGGTATTCCGTCACGCCGACGTTGAAGGCCCAGCCGCCATCGCCGCCTTCGCTGTGCGCATAGACGCCATGGGTCGCGCCAGTCGCGTTGGTGCGCCCCACAACCGAGATCGCGCCATCGTTCCGGATCGTCACCGCGCCACCGTTGCCACCGTTGCTGGCGCCACCGCCGCCCTGGGTTTCGTCATCGTGCGAGTTGTAGGCGTCCGGCCCCGCCCCGCCGATCGACCGGGCACGGATGCCAATGACGTTGGCACCGACCAGAGGCGCCGCCGCGGTCCCCGTGACGACCGATCCGGTCGTCCAGGTGATGGCGCCGGCCACGCCGCCATTGCCGCCGTCGCGTGCCTGGGTGATGCTCTCGTTCACGCGGCCGCCCATGCCGCCATAGGACCGAAGCTCGATCGCGACGAAATCATTGGTGTTGCTGACATTGGCCGTGCCCGCCAGAAGCGAGACATCGGTCAGGATAGAGTTGGCCTGCTGCGAAATCACGCCGCCGGACCCGCCGGGCGCGCCATTGCTGCCGTTGTTCTCGTTGTTGTCCGTCCCTGGCCCGCCCTGGGTCCAGATCAGAAGCCCCGAGGCAGAGTCGCCGATATCGATGTCGTTGGGGATGGAGACAGTGACGGATGTCGGCCCGTCCAGGGTGATGTTGCCGCCGTTTCCCCCGGCCGACGGTCCACTGTAGGATCCGTCGCCCCCGACCTGCCGCAGGTAGATCCCCTGGTAGGCGGTGTTATAGGGCAGGGCGATGTCGATGTCCGACGGAACGACGAAGACCGTGTCGGGCAGGCTTTCGCCCGGCGTCGCGTCGCTGCCGCTGTTGCCGGTGACGCTGTAGACCGCGGGCTCATTTTCCGAGGGGAAGGTGCAGACACCACCCACGATCCCGCAATAGATCTGTGCCGGGGCGACCGAAGGCATGGCAAGGATTGTCCCGGCCATCAGCGTCGCAAAGGCGCCGGGGCGGCGGGAGCGACCAAAAGTGAAACTGGTCAACGTGGTCTTCCTCTCCTGTGGACACCCGGCCTGTGCAGAAGCTATTGCCTGCCTTCGGTTCGCCCCTATTGCGGATTGTACCGAGCGCAGACTGACGCCAAGGCGGGCCTTGTGCAATCACAAGATTGGGTCAATCCGGGGTCCAAACGGTGTCGAGCGGCGTCTCCATGACGCGAACGTGATCGGGCCAGTCCGGCGCGTTACGCAAACCGGCAACGCCCGGTTGAGAGTCGATCCAGCCAAGGCCCTTTGACCGCCCCATCCACCATCTGCACAGGTGACGGCGGCGAACATCTGCGCCAGATCTTTCAAAAGCACACCCGCCACCGCCTCGCCGGCGGCAGCCGGATCGGGTCTTCGGAAACACTGTCACCCGACAACCCTGGCAGGGTACTTGTCCGGACAGAATCATCGGTACGGGAATTGCTCCCGGCGCATCGAGTTGCAGCGTGACCGGGGCAATCGCCCCGACACGGGCGACGCCATACAGGAACCACCATGGGCCCCAGTCTTATCATTTTCCTGCTTGTCTATGTCGCGCTGGCCCTGGGGCATCTGCCCGGATTCCGGGTCGATCGCACGGGTGCGGCCGTCATCGGCGCGATGGCGATGATCGGGCTTGGCCTGATCGGGCCCAAGGCAGCCTGGGACGCTATCGACTATCAGACGGTCGGGCTCCTGTTCGGATTGATGATCGTGTCCGGTGCCTTCACCGTGTCCGGCTTCTTCGACTGGCTGGCCCGAAAGGTCGCCGCGCTGGACGTGCTGCCGCAGGTGCTGCTGATGCTGATCATCGGCCTTGGAGGCGGCCTGTCGGCCCTGCTGACCAACGACGTGGTCGTCATCGCCATGACGCCGCTGCTGGTCTCGATCTCGATCTCGCGCGGGCTCAATCCGGTGCCGTTCATCCTGGGCTTCTGCTTTGCCGCCAACACGGGATCGGTCGCGACCATCATCGGTAGCCCGCAGAACATGATCATCGCCCAGACGCTGGGCCTGTCCTTCACCGAATATATGAAGGTGGTGCTGGTGCCCGCCCTGGCCACCCTGCCGATCATCTGGGGGCTGATCTGCGTCCTGTATCGTGGCCGCTGGACGATCCAGGCCAAGGCGACGCAACCCGTTGCCGGTACATCAGCCGGCCACGCCCTGGACATCGGCGGCACGGCGAAGGCGGCGATCATTACCGCCGCCGTGGTTGCCGCCTTCGTCTTCTCGGACTGGAGGAGGGAACTGATCGCCCTGTCGGCGGCCGCCGTCATCCTGGTCAGCCGGCGGGTCGCGTCCAAGGACGTGCTGGGCACGGTGGACGGCAACCTGCTTCTGCTGCTGGCGGGTCTGTTCGTGGTGAATGCCACCCTGGCGGACACGGGACTGCCCCAGAAACTGGTACATGACCTTCAGTCGGCCGGACTGGATCTGGGCAAGCCCTCGGTCATCTTCCTGGTCTCCAGCGTGCTCAGCAACATCGTCGGCAACAGCCCTGCCGTCATGCTGCTGGTGCCCTTCCTTCCGCATGCCGGCGACATGAATGCCGTCGGGGCGGCCCTGGCGCTTGGCACCGGGTTTTCCAGCAACGCGGTCATCTTCGGCAGTCTGGCCGGCGTCATCGTGGTTGAACAGGCGGCGCGCTTCAATATCGACATCTCGATGCGCGAGTTCTGCCGCGCGGGCATCCCCGTGTCGCTGATCTGCATGGCACTGGCCCTTGGCTGGATCCTGTTGACCTAGGTGTTCAGTCCCGGCATCTGGTGGATCGGATCGACGGTGAATCTATCTGGCTCTGAAGTACAGATCTTGCAGATGTATTCGTAGGGCGCCAGGCCGCCGAGCGTCTTGAAGCGGCGTGCGAAGTTGTAAGCGGCCATGAAGTCGGCGAGGTGGCCACGAAGGTGATCGTGACTGTCGTAGTGGAAGCGTTTGACAGTCGCCTCCCTGATTGTCCGGTTCATACGCTCGACCGCTGCCCGGCAGGCGATTTGGCATAGCCAATTCTGCCGAGAGGGGTGGCCATTGGTCCACGGATGGTTGGGCTTGGAATGCGGGCAGCGAATGACGTGCCGATCCGATACTGGCTCTGCCCCGGGCGCGAACGCCGCAGCAAACATCGGATCCCCCCGCCCGGCGGGGAGCTTCATGCAGCAGTTGTCTCAAAAATGGTTCCCCGCCTTTGCGGGACAAAAAATCCGGCTTCATTCGGTTATAGCAGTTTCCGATCCACGCCGCACCCGGGTCATGACTCATGCATGAACAGAGGCGGCCTTCCGCGCCGGGTCAGTCCGTGAAACATAGGTCTTACCGACACACATTGTCGCCATCGACCCGAAGCTTCACTGCGAAACGGCCGATGCCCGGACATGGCGGACGCACAGAACCACCCGGGATGCCATCCATGGGCCGCCAACAGTTTGCCGTTTCAGCATGGCAAACACTTCCACCATGGGCCCGTTCTGATAGACAGGGAACCGTGTCCCGGCCCGAAATGTACGTTCCGTCAGAACCTTGTCGGACCGAGACTGTGGACAACTCTTGCGCGATTCCGCATGCCCGGGCGATAGTCTCGAAAAAATCCGCGAGTTTCACAAAAAACCGTGACCACGGATCGGGCAGACGTGAGCGGTAGCGACCAGAACCTAGACATCGCCATCGGGCATTACGCGGAACTTCTCGCGGCGAATCTGCACGCGCAGAGAGAAGCACATTCCCCCCCGACGCACAGAAGACCATGCGGAGCCTGACCAGTGGCGAGGCCGCGGAACTTCTGGACGTCGACCACACCTACCTGCGCAAGCTCCACCGCGAGGGCAAGATTCCCGAAGTCGAGATGACGGCCGGCAACCACCGCCGCTATACGATCGACGATATCTGGGAAATCCGGCAGGCCCTTGAAGGCAACGCCAAGCGGGCCCATTCCTATGTTACCGGCCGGCGGGAAGGCGATGCGCTCCAGGTCATCTCGGTCGTGAATTTCAAGGGCGGGTCGGGCAAGACGACCACATCCGCCCACCTGGCGCAGCGGCTGGCCCTGAAGGGATATCGCGTGCTGGCCATCGACCTGGATCCGCAGGCCTCTTTGTCGGTGCTGCACAGCATCCAGCCTGAAATCGACCTGATGGAAGGCGGCACGCTCTACGATGCCGTCCGCTACGGCGACCAGGTGCCGATCCAGGACGTGATCCGCAAGACCTATATCCGCGGCCTGGATCTGATCGCCGGCAACCTCGAACTGATGGAGTTCGAGCACGAGACACCGGCAGCCATCCAGAACGGCGGCGCACGGGCCTTCTTTGCCCGGGTCCGCGATGCGCTGTAGGAAGTCGGGACCGATTACGACGTCGTGGTCATCGATTGCCCGCCGCAGCTGGGCTTTCTGACCATGTCGGCGCTGTCTGCGTCGACCGGCGTTCTGGTGACAGTCCACCCGCAGATGCTGGACCTCATGTCGATGAGCCAGTTCCTGCGGATGACCTCGGACCTCTTGGGCGTGATCCGGGATGCGGGCGCGAACCTGCGCTATGAATGGCTTAAATTCCTGCCGACCCGCTACAAGGTCGGCGATGCCCCCAGACCGAGATGATCACCTTCATCCGCGGCCTGTTCGGACGGTCGGTGCTGACCAATCACATGGTGGAATCCACAGCGATTTCCGATGCCGGCCTGACCAAGCAGACGCTGTACGAGGTCGACCGCAAGGGTTTCACCCGCACGACCTTCGACCGGGCGATCGAATCCATGAACGCCGTGAATGACGAGATCGGCGCACTGATCCAGGCCACATGGGGCAGAGACGGGGGCAAAGATGGTAAGAAAGGACAAGCTGAACCCGGCGCTCAGCACGCTGTAGAACGCGCCCGACGTCCGCGAAAACCGCCGACTGCGTGGCGGCATCGCCGAGATCGACACCGGCCTTATCGACGTCACCGGCCGGCTGGCCGACCGTCTGGACATCGACGTGACCGACCTGGCTGCGTCCATCCAGCGGAACGGGCAGCGGGTGCCGATCCTTGTCCGCCCCACCGAAGGCGACCGGTACGGCCTGATCTACGG
This sequence comes from Chachezhania sediminis, assembly GCF_009765275.1. Classification (GTDB taxonomy): domain Bacteria; phylum Pseudomonadota; class Alphaproteobacteria; order Rhodobacterales; family Rhodobacteraceae; genus Chachezhania; species Chachezhania sediminis. Next base: position 145,461 of record NZ_VOPH01000007.1, on the reverse strand, counting down.
GCGGCGGCGGCTGGAGGCCTGCCGCCAGCTGGGCCTGAAGGTCCGCGCCATCGTCACCGAACTGGAAGATGACCAGGCGCTGAAGGACCAGTTGCTGGAAAACCAGGCCCGCTGCGACCTGAGTTTCATCGAACGGGCGCTGGTGGCGCAGGCCCTGCTGGAAGGCGATCACCTCCCCGCGGGCGAACGCACCAACAAGGCCGTGGCCGAGGTCCTGAACCTGACCGAGGCCGGCGTGTCGCAGATGCTGAGCGTGGTCCGCATCGTGGGCGATGAACTGGTCCGCGCCATCGGTGCCGCACCGGGTATCGGCCGCCCCCGGTGGGAAGACCTGAAGCGCGCGATTTCCGATGGCGCGGACCCCGCTTTGCTGTTCGGCACCGCGGCCGTGGCCCGGTCTGCCGAAGGTCCCGCCGATACCGTGTCCGACAAGGCTTTCCTGGATACGCTGGTGGCCGCGCAAGGCGCGGATGCGCCCCGGGCCCCTGCCCCCGCGTCTGCGGACGGCATCGCCATTCCCGGCGTCGGCACGGCCAATGTCCGGTCGTCCGGACGCGGCAAACGGCTGAAGATCCAACTGCAAGCCCAGGAAAAGCAATTCGTCAGCTGGCTGGAAGGCAATGCCCCGGCCCTGATCAAGGAGCTTCACGACCGCTGGAAAGCGGCGCAAGATTGAGCATGAGCAGTCAACAACAAGGAGGCACGATACAGGCAGAATAGAAAAAAGCCCCGCAAAGCCAGCTTCACGAGACCTTTTCACAGGGTTTCGTCACGGCATCAGCTCGCAACCAAACTCAGTTTTGGCACCTCTGGCAGTAGCGAGCAGATGGCCAACCCGCAAGCCAAAGCGATTCGCGGACCTCTAGAGTTTTGCCTTCGTGAACGAAGAATGGGCTATGTTCCCCTGTCGCCGTTTCAGCGGCCGATCTAACACGCCCATCTGGTGGCCAGGCGGGATCGTGCTGCCCGCGCATCTGGACCCGCCGTCAACAAGTGGGAGCTGCTGCGAAATCTGTCGAAGGCGGGCCGCATCTTCGGCCTGTCGGATCCCGAACTGACGGTGCTTCAGGCACTTCTCAGCTTTCATCCGCAGGACATGCTGGGGGACGGCGCCATCGTCGTCTTTCCGTCGAACCGGTCACTGTGCGAACGGCTGAACGGCATGGCCTGTTCGACCATGCGCCGGCATCTGTCGCGCCTGATCGAGACCGGCCTGGTCGACCGCCGCGACAGCCCCAACGGCGAGCGCTATGCCCGATCGGATTCCACCGGCAAGGTTGCCTATGGCCTTGACCTGGCGCCCCTGCCCCGCCGTGCCGCGGAAATCGCGGACGCGGCCCGGCAGTTGCAGATCGCCGAGGATCGCCTGCGCCGCCTGCGCGAAGCCGTCAGCCTGGTACGCCGCGACCTTGTCGCCGTGGCCACCTACGGCGCACAGGTCAGGCCGGAACTTGGCTTGTGGGACCAATGTCAGGACATGGCCGCCCTCACCGCTCGTGCCCTGCGCCGCAAGCTGTCCGAAGCCGATCTGGAGGCGATCCGCGCCGAATTGACCGAAACCCTGAACCGCGTCAGCGCCCTTCTGGACGAACCGGAGACAGCTGCCGTGCCGTTCTGGATTACCATGACGGTCCGATCCGCCATTGGCATCAGCTGTTCGATGCGGCCGCCGTGGTTGGACCGGCAATGGGGATCACCCGGTCAGCGTGGAAAGAGGCGCAAAACGCGATGGGTCCGGAACAGGCAGCGGTGGTCGTGGCCGCCATGCTGGAACGCTTCGCCGAAATCCGAAATCCGGGCGGCTTTCTCAGTGCTCTCAGCGCCAAGGCGACGGCCGGAGCGTTCTCTTGCGGCCCCGTGATCTTGGCCTTGAGGAACCGGGAAGTGGCGACTTAACAGCTGTTAAGTCTTGGTCGTCTTGGCGCCGGTTTATCCGCAAGTACCGTATTCCAATTCCGGCCGGGTTTTCGCTGACGGTCTAGGCCCATGCCCTTCATGAAACATGCACGGACCGACACAACAGACGCAGGTGCCACGGTTTGCTGCCGGAACATGTCGATTGCGGCGGGGCTGTCCAGCGAGGAAAGAGGTGGCTCGTTTTTTTCTGAACAGGTTCCTGGCGTTTTCCAAGTGGTTTTCCGCCTCGGTTATGCCGCTGCCAGATCGGGCAGCAGCGGGTTGAAGTAGGCTTGATCGGGTGTCCAGCCGTCAAGCGATGAATGGGGGCGGCGCCCGTTGCAGAAGGCGATGTAACGGCTGATGCCAGCTCGTGCTTCCGCGACGCTGGCGTAGGCCCGAAGGTAGACCTCCTCGTACCTGATACTCCGCCACAGCCTTTCGACGAAGACGTTCGTCGCGCCATGCGCCTTTTCCGTCCATGCTGATCTTGATCTGGCGCGAAGACAGACCCTTGATGAAGTCGGTAGATGTGAACGACTGCCCTGATCGCTGTTGAATATCTCGGGCGACCGTGCCGGGCCAAGGCCTCTTCCAGCGCTTCGATGCAGAAGCCCGCGTCCAGCGTCATCGACACTCGCCATGCCAGGATGCGGCGCGTGGCCCAGTCGAGCACCGCCGCGAGGTAGATGAAGCCCCGGGCCATCGGTATGTAGGTAATGTCCATTGCCCAGACAGGGTTGGGACGCGTGACAGCCAGATTTCGCAGCAGGTAGGGGCAGATCTTGTGGCCCGGCGCAGGTTTCGAGGTGTTGGGCTTTCGGTACAGTGCCTCGATGCCCATGCGCTTCATCAGGGTGGCAACGTTCAGGCGTCTCACGACGACCCCCTCCTGGACCAGCAGTCCCTTCAGCATCCGGCTCCCCGCGAAGGGGAACTCCATTTGCTGCTGATCGATCCGGTGCATGAGTTTCAGATCGGCGTCCGCGACCGGCTGCGGCTTGTAATAGATACTGCTGCGGCTGATCCCGAGGACCTCGGCCTGGCGTGACAGGCTCAGCTTCGCCTTTCGATCGATCATCTTTTTGCGCTCGGCAGCAGACACGCCTTGCCGAGCGCGCCGGACAAAAAATCATTCTCCGGCGTCAGCTCTCCGATCTTCGCATGCAGGGTCTTTACGTCGAGCTTCGGGGCGGGATCACCCTTCGGTGTCTCCCGAATACGCCGGTCGCCCCCTCCGGAAGCTGGTCCCTCCATTGCTTGATCTGGTTCGGGTGCAGGTCGAAATCCTGCGCCAGCTCGACCAAGGTTTTCCCGCACTTGATCGCAGCCACCGCCACCTTCGCCGTGAACGCCGCTGAATAGCGTTTCCGTTTCGTCACCTCGGGTCAGTCTTCGTCAGGCGCTACAGCCTAACACCTGGTCCGAAATCCAGCGACCACCTCTGTCGGACAGTACCACCATCGGGGTATAGGACAGCCGCCACCAGCAACGGCAAAGCTCGCTGCAGAAACGGGAGCTGTGCCGGGACCTCAGGGCCGATCGGTCGTGATGCCGTTCGCCTCGGCGATAAGCTTCCGCACGACGCTTACAGGCATGAACATCCGCAGCGGATTCGAAGGCAACGACTGAAACCCGTAACTTTCATAGAGCGCCTTCCGGCGCGCGACCCTTTCGGGATCGCCACAATCGAGCACGTCCAGCATGACGACCGCGACACCGATCGCGTCCGCAGCTGCAGAGATCCGGCGCAAGGCGTCGACCAGAAGATCACCGCCGTAACTGCCTCCGCGGAACTTCTGGTCGCGCCCGATCATCGAGATGTAGGCTGCGGGAATGCTACCATGCGCCGGACGGGTGCGAGCATACTTTGCGGGCAGTTCACCATAGTCGACGGCATGGGCGTTGAGGGCGTAGAAGCCGATCACGGCACCATCGGCGGCAACCATGACATAGAGACGAACGTTGTCCGCCTTGGCGAGCTTGTTCGCCGTCTTCTGGAAATAGTTGTCGACCTGTTCGACGCCGCAAGAAAAGGCCTTTCGATCATGCCGGGAAGGATCGAAAGGCTCGATGACGTTGCCCGCAGACTCTGGTGCCGCCATTATCGCGAAGTGACAGACTCGCTATGCCGACGAAACGCCCCACGCAACGCATCGGTAGGTTCGGCAGGTGTGTCCAGGGCGGTGAAAAACGCGTCGTGATCGACCGGCTGCAATACCGTGCGTTCGTGCGCCGAAATCGTCGCCAGAGCCGCCTGGTAAGCCGCATTCATCGTGAAGACAGAGTCGTCCACACCAGACAGCGCCGCGGCCTGCTGGATTGCGCTCTTGATACGCGGCTTGGTCCGAAAGTTCATCCGGGCCTCGTTCCGCTCGTCGATCGCGCGCGTGGTGTCGTGGAAACCAAGCATGGCCGCCTCCAGTTTCATTGCCCAGCATGTACGCCCAATCGACGTACATTTCAAGTGTTCAGTGTGGAGCGTTCTTCGGAATACCAGCGTCACCCGACCCGCGGTGCGGCCAGGCAGGACGTGTTCGAATACATCGAACTATTCTGCAACGCGAAGCGCGAACATTCGAGCAACGGAATGCTATCGCCCGTTGATTTCCAGACAAGACAGCCGAAACCAACCGAGGTGGGCGTCTGGGAAACCAGGGTCAGGACCAGATCATCCGCAAGCCACGGCACTTCAGCGCTTGGTTCAAGGCTGGCCTGCTCCTGCTCTTGCAGGGCAGGAGTGTCGGTGTGCTCACGCACCCCAGCCACCGTACTGGCGTCACGAGATGAATCCATCGCAGTATTTGCGCAACAGCCCCGCCATAAGTTCTACTTCGACTGCAGTGAAATCGCGTGCTGCGAGAGCAGCGTTCTCTTGAGCGGTAGAGTACGCCGGGCTATGACTTAAGAATAACAAATATATCGACACCTCAGCTTTCGAAAAGCGAAACTCATGCCCAGCTTTGACATGGACGCGCTCCGGACGGTCGTCGTTGGCTCGGACCTGGGAAGCTTCGCGCGCGCTGCCGTTCAGCTCGGCCGCTCCCAATCCGCCGTCAGCATGCATCTCAAGAAGCTGGAACAGCAGGCGGGCACAACACTGTTCGTACGCAAGGGGCGCGGCCTGGTCCCGACCGAAGCGGGTGAAGCTTTCATCGCCTATGCCCGACGTATCGTCGCGCTGAATGACGAAGCCGCGCTCTCGGTTGGCGCGGCGGCAGGCTCGGCCTCCGTTCGACTTGGTTTACCTCAGGATTTCTTCGATGACGTGATGCCAGCAACACTTGGCAGGTTCGGACAGGAGGTGGAAAACGTGCATGTCGACGTGCAGGCCGGAGAAAACCACAGGCTCGCCGAAGAGGTCCGTGCAGGGCGCATTGACGCCGCGATCGCCTTCTTCCGACCGGGCAGCTCTGCCGAAGGCGAAACCCTGTGCGACCACCCCATGCGCTGGCTGGCGCATCGCGATCTGATGGATAGGAACGCCGCAGACCCCCTGCCCCTGATCATGTTCAACCACCCCTGCCTGTTTCGTCAGGCCATGCTTGCTGCGCTGGACCACAGCCAGACACGCTGGCGCGCCGCGCTCACCACGCCGAGCCTGCCCGCCGTCTGGGCCGGTCTGCGCAGCGGGCTGGGCATCGCCGTGCGGACGGATCACGGCAGACCGGAGGATATCGCCTGCGTCGGCCCCGCCCTTGGCCTGCCGGAATTGCCGAATATCGAGGTGCGCCTGTTGCGGGCGCCGAACCTGTCGCGTTTTGCAGAAAGGCTCGCGCAAGTGCTGCGGGAAGAGACACTCAAGCATCTGGCCCCGGGAATACGCAGCGCGGGCAGCGTTGATTTCGGGCGCCATCCTGATAGGATGCGCGCCACCTAGGGGTGTCCCGGCAAGGGGCTGAGATATCGCTGGCGCGTCGGTCGCAGGATCGTCGGGCAGCGCGGTGACCCTTTGAACCTGATCCGGATCATGCCGGCGAAGGGACAGGATCGCAGCGCTCTCTTGCCCTTGCCGGCCTCAGAATCACGAGGCCGACTTGCCATCTCCACCCATAGACCCTCGCCCGATTTCGGCGACCATCGCCGCCGTCATACGCGACAACCAGGTGCTTCTTGTTCGCCGCGCAAATCCGCCCGATGCGGGACGCTGGGGATTTCCGGGTGGAAAGATCGATCAGGGCGAGACCCTATTCGACGCCGCAGCCAGAGAACTGGCGGAGGAAACCGGCGTTACCGCAAAGCCGCTCCGCGTGTTCACGGCAGTCGACGCGTTCGACCACGACGACGCCGGCACCCTGCGCAGACACTTCATCCTGATTGCCGTGCTGTTGCGATGGACGGCCGGAGAGCCGGTTGCGGGGGACGACGCGCTGGAGGCGCGGTGGTTCGATCTGGGCGCGCTGAACGACCCCAGCCTCGCGCTAAGCCTCGATGTGGCCGAGGTCGCGGACCAAGCCGCCGCCCTGATGTCGGAGGTGCCGTCATGATCGCCAATGTCCTGACCATCGCAGGCACCGACCCTTCGGGCGGCGCAGGCATCCAGGCCGACATCAAGGCCATGTCGGCGCTTGGGGCCTATGCCTGTTCGGTGGTCACCGCCGTGGTCGCGCAAAACACCTGCGGTGTCCGGTCTTTTCAGGCGCTCGATCCGGATTTCGTCGCCGATCAGATCGATGCGGTGCTGGACGACGTGCGCATCGACGCGGTGAAAATCGGCATGATCGCCAATGCCGGGATCGCCCGCGCCGTGGCCGACCGGCTGCGCCATCACGGGGCACGCAACATCGTGCTCGACCCGGTGATGGTGGCAAAAAGCGGTCACGCGCTGCTCGACCCCGAGGCGGTCTCGGCGGTGCGCGAGGCGCTTGTGCCGCTGGCCCGCGTCATCACACCGAACCTGCCCGAAGCCGCCGTGCTGCTGGGTCGCGACGACAGTTGGACCGCCGAGACGATGCAGGCCGCCCTGCCCGACCTCCTGGCGCTCGGCTCCGACTATGTCCTGCTCAAGGGCGGGCACCTGGCGGGGGCGGACAGCACCGACCTTCTGGCCGGGCCGGACGGCACCCGGGCACTGAAGGCCCCGCGCATCGCCACGACCAACGATCATGGCACCGGCTGCACCCTGTCCTCGGCCATCGCCGCGCTTCTGCCGCATCACGACATGCCCGAGGCCGTGGAACGCGCCAAGGCCTACCTGCACGCCGCGCTCGCCCAAAGCGACGCGCTGGACGTGGGCCACGGCCACGGGCCGGTGCATCACTTCCACGCGCTCTGGGGCTCAGGCGGTTAGGGCGTCGATCCTGTCCCTAAGGGCGCGAGCGGCGGCCTCGGGGTCCGGTTGACCGCAGATGGCCGAAACCACCGCGACGCCCCGCGCCCCGGCCTTCAGGGCCTGCGCCACGTGGTCGGCCTTCAACCCGCCGATGGCCACGGCAGGCACCGGGCTGGCCGCGACCTGCGCCGCCAGCCCGTCAAAGCCCACCGGCGTCTTGTGATCCAGCTTGGACGGCGTGGCAAAAACCGGGCCTGCACCGATGTAGTCGACCAACGCCGGGTCGACCGCTGCGGCCAGAGCCGGCGTCTCGACCGACAGGCCCAACACCATCGCCGCGCCGATCCGTGCCCGTGCCTCGGCCACAGCCATGTCGCCCTGCCCGATGTGCAGTCCGTCAGCGCCGATCTGGATCGCCGCCTCCACGTCATCGTTCACGATCAGCGCCGCACCGGTCCCCGCCAGCGCGGCCTTCAGCGCGCGCCCCGTCTCGATCATCCGCGCGGTATCGGCCGTCTTGTCGCGCAGCTGCACCACCGTGGCCCCGCCCGCCATGGCGGCGCGGGCCGTGGCGACCATGCCGACACCGGCGCAGAGGCCGGGATCGAGCACGAGGTAAAGCGACAGGTCCGGACAACGTCTCATGCCGGGACCGCCGCGTCGTGGATCACTGCGCCCGCCAGCGCTTCGGGCGTCACCGCGGCCAGCGCGTCCAGGAACCGCGGCGCGAAACTGCCCGGCCCCAAGGCCCCGTCATGCGCCCGCGCACCCGCCACGGCGAAATGCGACAGTGCGCCCACGGCGGCATCGAAGGCATCGTCGGCCACCGCCGCATAGGCCCCGCAGAGGCAGGTCAGCGAGCAGCCGAGCGCGGTGTTCATCGGCATGAAGGGCGAACCGCCCTCGATCCGCACCGCGCGCGTGCCGTCGGTCACGTAGTCCACCTCACCTGTCACCGCGACCACCGCGCCGCTGGAGCGGGCCAGCCGACGCGCGCCTTCCTCCGCCGCCTCGACAGGGTCGCGGCCGTCGACACCCTGCCCCTGGCTGGCCTCGCCCGCCAGCGACAGGATTTCCGAGGCATTGCCGCGGATGATCGTCGGGTGCCGCGCCACGAGTGCCTGCACCACCACGCGGCGATAGCTTGTTGCCTGACAGGCCACCGGGTCCAGCACCCAGGGGCGCCCGGCCGCCTGCGCGCCCCGGATCGCCGCCTGCATCCCCGCCACGAAGGGCGGCGACAGTGTGCCGATGTTCACCGTCACCGCGCCCGCGATCCCGGCGAATTCCTCGGCCTCTTCCACGTCCGAGACCATGGCGGGGCTGGCGCCCGCCGCCAGCAGCACGTTGGCCGCGATGTTCATGGCTACGTAGTTGGTGATGCACTGCACCAGTGGCGTGCTGGCCCGCAACGCGGTCAGAAGGGTTTCGGGGGCCTGGGTCATTTCACGTCCTCCACAGGCATGTAGAGATCGCCGCCCTCGCGGAACTTCTCGGCCATGCGCGCCATGCCTTCCTTCTGCGCCTCGGCACGGATGTCGTGGCTGATCCGCATCGAACAGAATTTGGGCCCGCACATCGAACAGAAATGCGCCACCTTGTGCGCCTCTTTCGGCAGGGTCTCGTCATGCATGGACCGCGCGGTTTCGGGATCGAGCGACAGGTTGAACTGATCCTCCCAGCGGAACTCGAACCGCGCACGGCTCAGCGCATCGTCGCGGATCTGTGCCGCCGGATGTCCCTTGGCCAAGTCTGCGGCATGGGCCGCGATCTTGTAGGTGATGACACCCACCTTCACGTCGTCGCGATCGGGCAGGCCAAGATGTTCCTTAGGCGTCACGTAGCACAGCATCGCCGTGCCGAACCAGCCGATCATCGCCGCGCCGATGCCGCTGGTGATGTGGTCATAGCCCGGCGCGATATCGGTGGTCAGCGGCCCGAGCGTGTAGAACGGCGCCTCGCCGCAGACCTCCAGCTGTTTGTCCATGTTGGCCTTGATCTTGTGCATCGGCACATGGCCCGGCCCTTCGATCATCACCTGGCAATCCTTGGCCCAGGCGATATGGGTCAGCTCTCCCAGCGTCTCCAACTCGGCAAACTGCGCCTCGTCATTGGCATCGGCGATGGAGCCCGGCCGCAGCCCATCGCCCAGAGAGAACGACACGTCATAGGCGCGGGCGATATCGCAGATGTCGTCGAAATGCTCGTAGAGAAAGCTCTCGCGGTGATGGTGCAAGCACCACTTGGCCATGATCGAGCCGCCGCGCGAGACGATCCCCGTCACCCGGTTCACCGTCATCGGGATCATGTGCAGCCGCACGCCCGCGTGGATGGTAAAGTAGTCCACCCCTTGCTCAGCCTGCTCGATCAGCGTGTCGCGAAAGACCTCCCAGCTCAGGTCCTCGGCAATGCCGCCGACCTTCTCCAGCGCCTGGTAGAGCGGCACGGTGCCGATGGGCACGGGGCTGTTGCGCAGGATCCAGTCGCGGATGTTGTGGATGTTGCGCCCCGTCGACAGGTCCATGACCGTGTCGGCGCCCCATCTCGTCGCCCAGACCATCTTTTCGACTTCCTCGGCCATCGAGGAGGTCACGGCGGAATTGCCGATGTTTGCGTTGATCTTGACGAGGAAGTTGCGCCCGATGGCCATCGGCTCGGCCTCGGGGTGGTTGATGTTCGCGGGGATGATCGCGCGGCCCTGGGCGATTTCATCGCGGACGAACTCCGGCGTGATGAAGTCCGGGATCGCCGCGCCGAAGCTTTCACCGTCGCGAGGCAGCTTCTCGGCCTGCGCCTTGCGGCCAAGGTTCTCGCGGATCGCCACGAACTCCATCTCCGGCGTGACGATCCCGGCGCGGGCATAGGCCATCTGGGTCACGGCACGGCCTTGCGTTGCGCGGCGTGGGGCATTGCGAACGGGAAATTCCGGCACCAGCCGCGCGCCTTCGGCAAAGCCGTTGTCGGCGGGAGTGATGTCGCGGCCCTCGTAGGTCTCGGTATCGCCACGGGCCGCGATCCAGGCCTCGCGCAGGCGCGGCAGGCCACGGTCGATGACGATCTCCGCGTCCGGGTCCGTATAGGGGCCGGAGCTGTCGTAGACGGTGACAGGCGGCTCGCCCGCCGTGGGGTGCAGGTCGATCTCGCGCATGGGGACGCGGATATCGGGGTGGCGGTCACCCGCGTGCCAGACGCGGCGCGAGGCGGGCAGCGCGCCCGTGGTGACAGTCGGAGTCAGGTCTTTCATCGGTCGGAGCCTCCATAGCTCAAAGCGTTGGAGACCCAGTTCCGCGTCGAATGGGATTGCCGGTGTGGAATACGCCCCTGCCACGAAAATGCAGTCGGGGCCCGCGCGGCCAGTGCACCATCCCTACGCCAGTGTGAACTGGATCAGGTTCATCGGGTCACTGCGCTGCGCGGACTTGGCGTCCGGCCATCAGTATCTCAGCCTCTTGTCGAGACCCCCCGGGTGAGTGTCGACAAGCTGCGCGGCAAACGCGCCGATGTCAACATATCCGACGCGCCAACCTACCCGAATTTCGGAACCCGAAGTTCAGATCATTTCGTTATTCCAACGGGTCCAGGTCAGCTAGCCTGCCTCCCGAGGCGGATGGAGACAGTCATGAAACCACAGGACCAAATCGGCTTCATCGGCCTGGGAACCATGGGCGGGCCGATGGCCCTCAACCTCTGCCGTGCGGGACAGCCGCTGATGGTGTGGAACCGGACGCCAGAGCGAACCGCGCCTTTGAGAGAGGCCGGGGCCGTGGTGGCGGCCGATGCGGGCGACCTTTTCGACCGCTGTACCACGGTGTTCCTGATGCTGGAAAATGCGGCCGCGACCGATGCCGTGCTGGGCCGCGGCACCGAGGCCTTTGCACACCGCGTCGCCGGGCATTGCGTCGTCTCGATGGGTACGACCGCGGCTGATTACTCCTTTCACCTGTCGCAAGACATCACCACGGCAGGCGGGTGCTTTGTCGAGGCGCCGGTCTCGGGCTCTCGAAAACCGGCGGAAGCGGGACAGCTTGTCGGCATGCTCGCCGGCCCGCGCGAGGAGATCGAGCGCCTGCGCCCCCTGCTCTCGCCGATCTGCAAGCAGCTTTTCGACTGCGGCGCGGTACCCGCCGCCCTCCAGATGAAGCTGGCGGTCAACACCTTCCTGATCACCATGGTCACCGGCCTTGCCGAGGCCGCGCATTTCGCCGCGCGCCATGGGCTCGACATGGACAGCTTCGCCGACATTCTCAACGCCGGTCCGATGGCCAGCGACGTCTCCCGCGTGAAGATCGACAAGCTCTGCCGCCGCGACTTCAGCCGACAGGCTGGCATTTCGGACGTGCTGAAAAACAGCCGTCTGGTCGTCGAGGCCGCAAAGGCCGCCGGCACCGCCCATCCGCTGATGGAGATTTGCGCAGGCTTGTACGAGACGACAGAGAAGATGGGATACCACGCGCAGGACATGATAACCGTGATCCGCGCCCTTGAGGCCCGGGCAGGACAATCGCAGTGACGCAGCTCCGGCAGGACGCAGACTGATCCCGAACGGAGCCCAGCGGCAGAGCCTTCAGGGCGTTGCCATTGCGCGGCGGCTTCTGGCTGCGCGGGAGGTTGCTGCAGGCAAGGTGCCGTGTCTCGCGTCCGTTGCCGTTCCGCTGGAATGGGCCAAGTATTTCGTCTCCCGCATGGGAGAGGAAGCCGCGACCGCGACCGGAAGTCTGCGCGACTGGCTTCCGGGCCCCCTGCCCGGCCATGAAGCGACGGCTAGCCCGTGACCGCCGTCACCGCGCTGCCGCCGATCATGGAGCCGCCAGCCGCATACCCCATGCGACGACGCGCACGACGGCTGTTAAAGAGCCTCCCCGTCCGCTCGGCGATCAGGAGATGTCCGGCAAACAGCACAACGACGACAAGGCTGGCGAACATCAGGCCAGACCCTGAGCAAGAGATGGGAGGTAGCTCGATTTGACTGGGTGAATTCGGCTTTCACCTCACCTCAAGACAACCGCCTTCACGTATGTCGATACATTAAATTTTCCGACCTTTATGCGCGCGGCCGCGTGCTCCGGGCGCCGGTTTTCCCGACGGGCAACGGAAACTTCCCAGGCGTAGCGCCGGCCCGCGCGGGTCATATCGGCCCCCGGGCAGAAACCTGCCCGGGCAGTGCAGTCGGGACGGCACGGGCGCCCGTGCCGTCCGGTGCGGGGCGTGCCATGCTCGTACTGGGGATCATTACACCGCAGCCGGAACAGGTCTGTTCCCGGTCCGATCTTCTGCGGGCGGGCATGAATCGAGTGAGATCACCCTGTCCGCAGTCTTGCCGACCAATGCCGTGTCATGGCTGACGAGGGCCAGCGCGCACCCTTCCTGCGAAGCCGTTTCCGTCAGAAGCCCGATCACCTCCCGTTGCGTGATCGGATCAAGGCGGGAGGTCGGTTCGTCCGCGAAGATGAACCGTGGCCGGGTCAGCAGCAGCCTGAGGACCGCAAGCCGCTGAAGCTCTCCGCCCGACACGGCGCCGGGCCTGCGGGCCAGCAGCGACGGTGACAGGCGCAAGCGGGTCAGCAGCTGGTCGATCCGGTTCGATGTCTGGCCATGCAGGGCAGCCGTATCCCGCAGCGTGCGGCCCAGGGTACGATGCCGCGGGAAGGCCGCGACCGGATCCTGGTAGAGCTTCTGGAACGCCGTCCGCGGCAGGCCCGGCTGGCGCTCCACCCGTCCGGATACCGGCATGACCAGACCCAGAAGCGTGTCGCCCAGCGTGGACTTGCCACAGCCCGACGGACCGGTGACGCCCAGGATCTCGCCTTCGGCGAGGGCAAGGGACAGGTCGGAAAAGACCCGCCGGCCGCCCCGGTCCGCCGCAAGGTCGCTGGCTGCCAGCACCGGCGCGCCACGGGGCCCGGCGGGGCGCCGGCCCCAGCTTTCGGGATCCGCCGCGATCAGGTCGCGTGCATAGGCCTCGCGCGGGGCGGCCATCACGGTGGCGGTTTGCCCCGTCTCGACCACCCTGCCCTCGCGCAGGACGATCATCCGGCCACCGATCCGGCGTGCCAGTGCCAGGTCGTGGGTGATGACCATCAGGCCCCCGCCCCGCGCCAGTTCGGCCAGCAACAATTCGGCCACATCGTCCCGGCGCGCACTGTCCAGCCCCTTGGTCGGTTCGTCCGCGATCACGATCCGGGCGCCCCCGGCCCGCGCCGCCGCGATGGCAACGCGCTGCGCCATGCCCCCCGACAGCTGGTGGGGATAGCGGTCCCCGGCCCCGGCCAGGCCCAGATGCTCCAGGTCCGAGGCGGCCCGCCGCCGTGCCCCGGCCGCATCCAGCCCGCGCACCAGCCGGTGCGCCTCGGCCACCTGCGCGGCCCCGCGCATCAACGGGTCCAGCGACAGCCACGGCTCCTGCGGCAGGACCGCGATCTCGCGCCCCCAGAGGCGGCGAAAGTCCTGCGCCCGCGCCGCGTCCAGGATCCGGTTCCCAAGCGACACGCGCCCCGTTGCTGCCAGCCCGGCCGGCAGCGTCCCCATGACGGCCTGCGCCAGAAGGCTTTTGCCCGATCCGGTTTCGCCCAGGATCACCAGCGGCTCGCCCGCCTCCAGGTGCAGGCTCAGTGGCTGCAGGATCGTCGTCGCACCGTCGGCAACGGCGATGTGTTCGGCTTTCAGCAAGGTCATGCGGAACGGCTCCCCGCCAGAAGGGTCAGGCCCAGCAGCAGGGCGAAGGTCGCGATCACCGGCGAAAGAAGCGCCAGCGGCGCCTCGCGCCAATAGGGCAGAAGGTCGACCATCATCAGCCCCAGCTCGGGCGTGGGCGCACGCATGCCGACATGGACAAAGCCAAGGGCCGCGATGGCCATGATCGCCGTCGCCGTGCCGAAGGCCGCGGCGGTCAGCATCATCGGCGCGATCTCGGGCCAGACATGGATGCGGAAGATGTAGACCGGCCCGAAGCCCAGCAGCCGCGATGCCTCGACCGCGGACGAGGCCAGCGTGTCGCGGGTGGCGGCGCGGGTCAGACGGAAGAATTCGACCCACAGCACCAGCGATAGCCCTGCCCAGAAGCCAAGCGCCGTGCCCGGCACCATGGCCAGCACGATCAGCACAAGCAGCAGCCCCGGCAACGCCAGCAACGCGTCGGCCAGCACCGTCAGCATCCGGTCGGTCCACCCGCCCCGGCCTGCCGCCAGCGTGCCAAGCATCAGCCCGGCGGCACCGGCCGTCACCACAGCGGCCAGTGCAATGGCTGGCGACAGGCGCAGGGCATAGGCCAGACGGTGGAAGATCGACCGGCCCAGATGGTCATAGCCCAGAGGTCCCGCCGCATCGGGCCCGGCCAGCGCCTTCATCAGGGATTGCGCGAAAGGATCGCCGGGCACGATCAAGGGGCCCAACAGCGCGAAGGCCAGCACGGCGACGACCAGCGCCGCACCGGTCATCCTGCCCCAGTTCGCGGGCGCGTGCATCGGAACTGCGATATCGCTCATGCCGTCCCCCGAGGGTCGATGCGCGCGACGGCCAGATCGATCAGCGCGTTCAGAAGGACAAAGCTCAGCCCCAAGACCAGCGCCGTGCCCTGAACCATCGGCACGTCGCGCGAAAAGATCGCGTGGACCAGCGCATGGCCGATGCCGGGCCAACCGAAGATCGACTCGACAACCACGACGCCTTCGACCAGCGTCACGAATTGCAGGCCCAGATAGGTGAGCAGCGGAACCGAGACATTGCGCAGCCCATGGCGCAGCAGCGCCTGCCGGCGCGACAGGCCCTTCCACTGCGCGAAACTGTAGAACGGCATCGCCCCGACCCGCGCCATCGCGTCGCGCGCGATGCGGGCATTGACCGCCGCAAGGCCAAGCGCCAGCGCAAGGGCTGGAAGGATGAAATGGCGCGCATCTCCATATCCCGCTGCCGGAAGCCAGCGCAACTGTACCGCCAGGAGCAGGATCAGCAGCAGCGCCATCAGGAACTGCGGCACCGCCTTCAGCCCGGTCGACACCACCAGCAGCGCACGATCGAGCGCGCCCCCCGGCCGCAGCCCCGCCAGGATGCCAAGCGGCGGGCCGATCATCAGCGACAGCAGCACCGCCGCCCCGGCCAGTGCCAGCGAGGCACCCAATTGGTGACCGATCTCGGCCATCACGGGCTGGCCCGACACCAGCGAGCGGCCAAAATCCAGCCGGAACAGATCGCCCAGCCAGGATAGGAAGGCGGGCAGCGCCGGGCCGCCCAGGCCCAGTTCCTCGCGCACCGCATCGGCGGCGGCCGTGTCGACATTGTCATAGCCATAGCGCCCGGCGGCGATGCGATATGCTGCGTCGCCCGGCAGGCTGCGCATCATCGCGAATGTGGCCGCCCCGATCAGCAGGGCGACCATCACGGCCTGGACACCACGTGTCGCAAGTGTCTTCATTCGGCAAGCCGCAGGTTCTGAAGACCGAAGGACCGTTCCCACGGATCGATGACCGTGCCCTCGACAGCCGCGTTCACGGCAAGCGTCTGCATGTACCAGGCAATAGGGATCACGGGCAATTCGGCCTGCAGGATCGCCACCATCCGGGAGCGTTCGGCATAGCCACCGTCGCCGCGGGCGACGTTATGGGCCAGATCCACCATCTCGGCGTTGTCCCAGCCCATGGCACCCCAGTCGCCCGAGGGCGCATAATCCGAAAGGACCGTTCCGATCGGATTCGGGATCAACCCGAAATTCCGCGCGATCAGGCCCAGGTCCAGCGAACCGTCGGCATGACGCGAGGTGATTTCCGACGAATTCGTGGTGTCGATGGTTAGATCCACGCCGATGGCGCGGAACTGCTGTTCGAGGACGGCCGCAACCAACGGCAGTTCGGGACGGTCGGGATAGGTCGTCAGCGTGATCGCGAAGGGCTGCCCGTCGCGGCTCAGGATCCCGTCGGCGCCCGGCACCCAGCCGAGATCAGCGAGCAACGCCTTCGCGGCTTTGGGATCATAGGCCAGCGGCGGCAGCGACGCATCATGCCAGTCCCCGACCGACGGCGGGAACAGCTGGCTGGCCCCTTCGGGATAGCGCAGAACGGCGCGTGCGATGCCTTCGCGGTCGATCGCAAGGCTCAGCGCCTGACGTGCCTTGGGTTCTGACAACGCGGGATGACCGGCGTTCACTTTCAACAGCAAGGTGCGCGGGATCGCCACGGAATGTACCGAGACCCCGTCCAGCATTCCCAGCCGCGCAACTGAAGCAGGGTCCAGTCCGAAGACGAAATCGGCCTCGCCCGACTCCGCCATCAACGCCCGGGTTTCCGCCCGGCTGACGCCCGAATAGCTGACATTGGGCACATTGGGCGCTGCGCCCCAGTATTCCGGGAAGACCTCGGCCTTCAGGCTCAGCGGCGGAGCCAGATCCGTGACACGATACGGGCCGGTGCCGATGACCTGCACCCCTGCCCCGTCGGCGTCATATGCCGCTGGCGCCAGGATCTGGGTCGTGTAATGCGCCAGATAGGCCGGCAGCGCGGCAAAGGGTTCGGACAGCGTCAGGACGACTGTTCCGTCCCCGGCTTCGATGGCCGAGATCGGCGTCTTGGACAAGGGTCCGGGCTTGGACCTTGCGAAGTTCAGGGCATTGACCACGGCATCGGGAGTCATGGGCGTGCCGTCGTGGAACCGCACATCTTCCTGGAGGACAAAGGTCCACGCCAGGCCGTCATCGCTGACGGACCAGTTTGCAGCCAAACCGGGGATCAGGGCGCCCTTCGGATCTGCGTTCGTCAGCGTCTCGGCCACGCCCATCCGGGTGAAGATATAGCCTGAAGTCGACGGCTCGGGCGACTTGATCTCGAACTGGGCGACAACGTCCAGCGTATCGTCGGCCAGCGCTGGCATGGCCGCACAAATCAGTGCGGCGGCCAGGAAGGCTAAGGGTCGTCTCATTTTTTCTGGTCCTGGTGATGTACGGTTTGAAAGGGTTGGCGCGTGGCTGGCGGTTCGTTGATCAGTTCCACTCGTCCTTCCGGCGGCTCTCTCTCCTCAGAGGGAGATTTCTTGATCCTCCGGGTGGATTGGGCGCAGGTGCTCAGGTCGCTTTCGGAGACCGAAAGCGTCATTCAAGTCGGGACCTCTCTGTGCTTGGCTCAACAGACAAGTGTTATGATATAACGTTTCGCTCTGATACTTTATGCCGTGGACGGAGGCAAGTGGCCAACAGAAAGCTATGTCTGCATTCCGTGACCCCTGCCCTGCACTCGCATTGTTCTCCCTGGCGCCGACGTCGTTGTCATGGAACCGAGCAGATCGGGCCCGACAGCGGCCTGCATTATCAAGGCCGGCTGGACGCGGTTTGGAGCGGATGCCAAGGTCGTGACGTGAACACACGATGGAGTCGGCTGCCTTGATAAAGGGTTGTCTTTTCGACCGGGATTAGCTTGGTCAGCATCGACAGCTCATGGCAGTGCAGGCGTTCCCCCGGTTTTGCCTTCGTATAACCGCGGCTATACCCGCGCCGCGGCGGCGGTCTGTCAGAGGTCTGCAGACCCGGAGTTGGGATGGCGGACATGTCCGAACCAAGATGATGGTTTGGCTGAACGGTCGGTCTTCGTCGGACCCCGGGTATGGGACGGAGGATATAACCGCGGTTATATGGCCTGGTATGCCGGCAATGGTAGTAGATGCCGGACAGAGGATCCAGGTGATACGGAATGCGGTGAGCTTTTCCCTGACGGCCCGCTTTGGTCCGCGCATCTATCTTGATCTCCACGCGGGTTCGCGAAAAGCAGTGCAGATGACTTTGTCGAGCCCGACAAGGTTTCAGGCTGGACCAAAGATCAGATTGCTCATCATCTGATGACCAATCATGCAGGGGCTCCAAGCATCTCGGTATTGGCGCGGGTGTAGTGCCGTCCGGTCATATAGGGGGACAAGACCTGTTCGGGTGACGGCATATCCTTGCTTGCATACATTGCTCGCGCCATCTGGTCCCGACCTGAAGCCCTGCGGACATTAACCGGAGGAAGACGGCCGCCGGCGATTGCCTCTCCTTGTTCCCTGCATCGGAGCATTGACATCAGATAGCTCTGAGGTTTGCCGATCTTCGAGATGTTTTCTGCCACGTAGTCGATCGCGATCAGGGCACCCAAAAGACCAAGACTCTCGATAGCCTTTTCGACCGTGTTCGTGCCCAGTCCCAGAAAGGATGAGAACTCGAACAAGATCTTTGCCGTTTGATGTGGGGACGAGGGCGGAGCCGGATAATACGTTGCCATTGTGTGAAGTTGTTGCCAGTTGCCGTCGATACCTGTTTCCAATCCGTGGCATGGCGTCGGAGAATTTCTTTCTTTTTGTTTCGACTCTATGTGCCGGACAGTTTGACCGTCATCGTCGGGGGGCGTGTCCGGCTGGCTTGTCGTGGGAGCAGATCGGGGCTCCGATTCCGTGGTGATACGCACCGTGCCGCTCGCGTGGCTATCGGCGCGAATTGGTGCAGGACGCGGAGAAGGCGCGTCGTCTACGATGGGGGGTATGCTGTTTTCAAGTTCGCTGATGCGGGCATCGATGGCACGCAGTTCATGCTGCGGCGTCGCTTTGCGCCGGATGGCATTGCGCAGGTGCTCGCGAAGGTCGTCGATCCAGTGGGGCAGGGGTGCAGCGCTGGCGGCAAGGGTTTTCATCACCGCGGTGAACCGGGCGCTGATCGCGTTCTTCAAGGCGCGAAGTGCAAGGCGATCCTCCTCGATCCTTCGGTGCTGATCGAGCAGGTTGCCATAGCATGCCAGCAGCGGCGCCAGATCGATGCCATAGGCATTGACGATGGTCCCTTCGACGTTGCGTTCGGGAAAGCGGCGGCCGTTCGCGCTAAGGCGCCGCGCCACAAGACCCGCGGCTTCCAGGCGGGCCTCGCCGCGGCGGAATCGCCGTTCGTCCATCCCGCAGGCACGGCCCAGAATCTCGGACACGCTCATGAACGATATGTTCAGCCGGGTGGGATCCAGCAGACCGTGGGGCAGAACCGAAAGGTGGGCGCGCAGGACCATGATGTCGCGGTCGGCCAGCCCCAGTTCCTTCCGAAGTGCCGTGACGACGGACAATAGGTCCCAGCGGTCCACGCGCGAAGGGGCGGGACCTGTATTCTGGCAAACATATTCCGTTTGCCTACGCGGCCTGGCCGCGGGCAGTTGTGGTGTCATCCTGATTTCAGACGGCAAAAATAGACCGTTCACCGGAGTCCGGTGTTGAAAGAGGATCACAAAAGGGCTAAACCATCTTTGCTACAAGTACGGTAAGGCCTCTCGGGATTTCGATCTCGGGGGGTCTTTTCTTGCCTGCTCGTCTGCTCCTGTGTTGCTGTTGGCCTGTCTTTTTGTTCCTGGTGCCATATAACCGCGGTAATACATAAATTACCGTTTTAGATCATATGGTTGAGAGTTCACTTTTCCGGCGGCGCCTTTGTTGCCCTGAAGTCCTCGATAAGCTGCGGAAGACGGTCCGAGATGTAGTCGAGTAGACCTTCGTCCGCGGATTTCCCGGCCTTGATCAGAAGCTGCCGCGACATGCGCTGCGATGCGTAGCTGCCATTCACATAGCTTCTCGATGTCGTCTTCACGGCGCCGCGTGCGCCCGGTTTCGACCGGGAGGAGGGTGCCTTTGCCTTGCCCTCCACCCCGGCCGCGACCTTGGTGAAGAGATCCTCGAACCGGTCCGAGCTTTCGGCAATCGTCGGGTCGATCAGCGGCTGGATCTGGTCGGGCCCGATCTTGCCGTCCTTGCACAGCGTCATCAACTGGTCCCATTTCCGGCGGCCGATGCCGCGGGCGGGGCCGATAGCCACGACGCAGTCCTCGTCAAAGAACTTGTAGGTCCGCACCATGGCCGAAACGAGCGGCTGGCTGATGGCCAGGAACTCCGAGATATCGTCCTGCAGGAACCCGGCCTCGGACGCCTTGACCGCGGTGCGGGCACGTTCGATGAAGCTGGTCTCCAGTCGCGCGGAATTCTCGATCCCCTGCGCGATGAAGGCTTCCTTGTCGGACATCCGGGTGATGTAGCCCTTGACCGTCGTCCGGCCGAGCTTGCGCAATGCGGCCAGCCTGCGGCGGCCTGCAACGATCTCGTAGGGTTTTTCCTGGTTGACGATCCGGACGATGATCGGGATCTGCTGACCGTTCTTGTCGATGTTATCGACAAGCTCGTCCAGGCCTTCGTTCACGTCGATACGGTCCTCGATCCGGCTGGGCTGGATCTGATCGATCTGGATGTCCTGGTGCGTCCGTTCGGACTGTGACCGGGCAGAGGCCTCGATATACCTCGGCGCCGCGGCGCCGCCCTGGATCAGCGAACTCCGCCGCCGGGGGCGGGCAGGGGACGTCTCTGTCTCGTCGCGGTCATCGGGGCCGCCGACATCGCCAAGAAGCTTCCGGGCCATCATTCACCCCCCATCTTGGGCAACTTGAAGCCCCACGAGGCCATGATCTCTTCTTCCACCTCGTAGGTGATGTTCTGCAGGCATTCGAAGATGCGGTCGTATGTCTTCCGGGTGCCGGCCGCCTGGGGCCCAAGCTCCATGATCGGCTGCATCGCATTCGACCCGTCGCCGATGGCGGCAGAGTTCAGGAAGTCCGTTTTCAGCATCGCCGGCCCAAGCTGGGAGCGCAGGAACGAACTCAGCTGCAGTTGTGCCTGATCGTGCGGGGAATACCGCGTCAGGATGAAGCGCATGAAGTCGTATTCCTTCTCCTGCTCCACCTGTTCCACGACTTCGAGCGTGCTGGCCCCGAGATCGAGGAACTTTTCCAGGCTGACGACGTCTAGCATCCCGGCAGAGACGGGGATGAGAAGGCCGTTTGCCGCGAAGACGGCGGCGATGACGGCAAAGCTCATGTGCGGCGGCGTATCGAAAAGGATCACGTCGTAGTACGAATCGACCAGTTCCAGCGCATTGACGATCTTGCGGTGCCAGGGCGTGCCAACCCCGTCGGCGAGCCGGAACGAGGCGGAGGTCTCGAATTCGAACTCGGTCATCGAAAGCGACCCGGGCACGATGTCGATGTTCGGGAAATAGGTGGGGGCGATTGCCTCGGTAATGGGGACCGGCCCTTCGGTGCGCAATACGTCGTAGATCGACGGCAGATCGTCTATGTCGGCCTTGACGTCGAACAGGTCAGACAGGCTGCCCTGCGGATCGAGATCGATCAGCAGCACACGGTATCCGCGTACGGCCAGGAATTCCGACAGGTTGCTGGTCAGGCTTGTCTTGGCCACGCCACCTTTCAGGTTGTAGACGGCGATCGTGGCGGGCAGGTCGGTTTCGCCCTTGCGCGGATAAAACTCCCGCGGGATTTTTCCGGCCTCGTAGAGGATGCGCTGGATCTCGTGGATCTCTTCGACCGAGAATGTCCGGCGGTTGCCGGGTTCCAGCCGGCCGTCGGGGAAGCCATCCATGTGCTTCAGATGGTGGCGCAGCGTGTTATAATTGATCCGGAGGGCTTCGGCCGTCTCGCGCACCGAAAGACGCCGCAACTCCTTGTCGGACTTGCGTTCGTCGGGGGCAAAGAGCCGTGCGTTCTGCCGGGACAGTGCATCGCGAATAGTATCACTGTAGCCCCGCATCGCTTGCGAGCCTCGAATCTTCGGCATGCTCTTCCTCGTTTACGTTTTTTGAAGGGGTACAACGACCCGAGGGGGAAAATCTATATAAAGTTGTTGAGCACGGGATTATTTGCGAAGAACACCTCGGATTGTTTGCCAGTGATCGCTTGATAAATGCCTTATATTCTAGCCGCTTGCGCGGGAAGTTTCGACCTGACCGGCCGCCCGGCCCTTTGAGAGGGGGATTGAACCGGCGGGCCGCCTGACCTGGAAATCCAACTGGATTGTGCAACACGCTCCGAATCCCGAAGAGGGCAGGGGCCGTTCCGGATGATTCCGGGACGGTCCGGGCCGCCCCCGCAAGGAAATGAGCGGCGGCACCGGTCAAGAACGTCCGCTTGACCATCGCCGGAAGGTGCAGGGTTAGGCAGTGGAAGTGCCGCTGCACTCGGTGCGACGGAACAAAACTCCGATTCGCGTTCAGACAGCTCTGCTATCAGGTTGCGGTCGCAGGACCTGATCCCCCGGTTGTCCAAGACGCGGTCAGGCCGGATCCTGTCTGTTCGTGACTTTGCGCGGCCCAATCCGGTCCGGGCCCGGTCCGGCCGCGCCCGGGCGTCACCGTGCGGGGGCGCGGATCGGCATGACCTGCAACCGGGCAGGGGGCAATCGGACGATATCGGCCTCGACGCCGTACATGGCATTCAGGTTGCCGGCGGTCAGAACCTCCTCGGCGGGTCCCGAGGCCCGGATCCGCCCATCATGCAGGGCGATCAGCCGGTCGGCGAACTGCGCTGCAAGGTTCAGGTCATGCAGCGCCAGCGCGATAACAGTGCCGGTGGCTGCGGTCACCTCTTTCAGCTTTTCCAGCACAAGCAACTGGTGGCGCAGGTCGAGCGCAGAGGTCGGTTCATCAAGCAACAGGACCCGGGGCGCGCGGAACAGCGCCTGGATCAGGTACACCAGTTGGCGCTGGCCGCCGCTGATCTCGTCCAGGCGCCGTGTCTGCAGTCGGGCCAGCCCGAAAAGGTCCAGCGCGGCGGCTGCCTCGTCGATCAGACCGGACGGAACACGCAGGCCAAGCGATCGTAGCCGTCCCAGCAGGACGACCTCCAGCACGGTCAGGGACGAGGTCGCGCCGGTGTCCTGCGGGACATAGGCAATCTGTGCGCCGCGATCTTCCTGCCTCACGGCCGCGCCGTCCAGCGTCACGCGTCCGGTCGAGGGCAGAAGCCCTGCAACGGCCCTAAGGAAAGTGGACTTGCCCGCGCCGTTGCAGCCGATCAGGGCCGTCAGTTCGCCGCCCTGCCATGTATCGCTGACATCTTCGATGATCCGGGCCGCGCCGTAGCGGACAGTGAGGGTTTCGATGCCGAGTGTCACCAGTTTCTCCTTTGACCGCGGAGGATGAGGAAGAAGAGGAACGGCACCCCGATCACCGCGGTGACGATGCCGATGGGCACGATGGCCCCGGGCGAGACCACCTTGGACAGGACCGAGGCTGCCAACATGATATCCGCCCCGGCAAGCGCTGCCATGGGCAGCAGAAGGCGCTGATCCTCGCCCACGGTCATGCGGGCGATATGGGGCGCGACCAGCCCGACGAAACCGATGGTGCCGACGAAGGCCACCGCGCCCGAGGTCAGAAGGGCCACGACGACAAAGATCCGGATCCGCAGCGCCTCGACATTCACGCCGATTGCGGCGGCGCGGGCGCCGCCCAGACGCAGGGCCGTCAACTGCCAAAGGCTGGGCAGCACCGCGACGGTGGAGATCGCGACCACGGCTGCGACGATGGGCACATTGGACCAGCTGGCACGGACCAGCGATCCAAACAGCCAGAAGACGATGGCCTGCAGGATCTCGGGCGCGGCAAGGTATTGGACCAGCGACTGTGCTGCCTGGAACATGAACAGGGTGGCGATCCCGGCCAGGACCATGATCTCTGGGCTCATGCCCTGCATGCGGGCAAAGCAGTAGACCACGACGCCCGCAACCAGGCACATGGCGAAGGCGGCCAGGGGGATGCTGAGCCAGGGCAGGAACGGCAGCGACAGCCCGGTCAGGATCACAAGGGCCGCGCCGAAACCGGCCGCGGCAGAAAAGCCCAGCGTGTAGGGGCTGGCCAGCGGGTTGCCCAGGATGGTCTGCATGTGGGCGCCCGCCATGCCAAGGGCCATTCCGACAAGGATCGCCATGCAGGTCACCGGCAGGCGGATGTCGAAGACGATGATCCGGGTCATCGAACTGGCGCGGGATGGCGAAAGCAGGGCCTGTACCACGTCCGGTATGCCCAGCATCGACGGCCCGCTGGCGATGTCGGCCACGGTCAGCATCAGGAAGGCCGCGACCCCGGCGGCAAGCCACAAAAGACGTCTGCGCACCAGCGCGCGGTAATCGCCCGCGGATGGCAGTGCGGGGCCGGCATCTGCCGCCCCCGCCCGAACCGTGGTGGTCATCCGTCCTGACCGACCGGTAGCCGGGTCATGTAGGTGCCGACCATCGGCACTGGCATGTAGGTGTCGAAGAACCGGTCCAGTGCCGCCTGAGGGTCCAGGTCGGCAAAGATCTCGGGATAGATCGCCTGGGCCAGGAACTGCAGGAAGGCATAGTCGTAAAGCGTCCGGTTTCCGCCATGGTAGACAGCGAAGACGCGCCCGTTCTTGACCGCTTCCAACTCGTCCCAACCCGGACGGTCCATATAGGGGCGCATCCGCTCGTGGGTCGTGGTCTCGTCCACGTTGGGCCCCATCAGGATCGCCTGGTCCTGTCCCATCCAGCCAGAGCCGGCCAGAAGAACGACCTGCGGATCCTGCGACAGCACGTATTCGGCGCTGAGCGGCCCGTAGTTCTCTACCTGGCCATTGGCGATGTTTTCTGCGCCCAGCTGGTCGATCACGGCGCCCCACTGGGTCCCGGAGTAGGAGTTGTCGTAGACGTCCTTGCCCTTGCGCCCCAGCTCGACATAGATCCGCGGTCGGTCTTCGGCAGGAATGTCCGACAGCCGCGACAGCACGGCCGCGACGGCGTCCTCGTATTCGCCGGCCAGCTGTTCGGCGCGGTCCTCCCGGTTCAGGATCTTGCCCAGCAGCAAGGTGGATTCGACGTGCTTTTCGACTGTCTGCGCATTGTAGTCCAGGACGACCACCGGGATTCCCGCAGCCTCGATCCTGTCGGCAATTTCGCCAAGGGCCTTGTATTGCCAGCTGGCCAGCAGGACCAGATCCGGCCGGCTTGCCACCACGGATTCAAGCGAGAACGTCCCGTCGCCGGTGTCGCCGACATCGGGCAGGTCCGCAATTTTCGGCATGGCGCTGACATAGTTCTTCCATTGCAGGTTGCGCCAGCCTTCCCACGGCCCGCGCGAGATACCGGCAAGGCGGTCGATGCCGTCCGGCCCGGCCACGGCCATGTAGTCTTCGTAGTAGAAGCCAAGGACGATCCGCTGCGGATCGTCGGGCACGTCAACGGTGCGCCCCATCGTGTCGGTTACGGTTTCCGCCCATGCAGGCAGAGCGGCAGATGCCACGAAAGCGGCCGCGGCAAGGCCGCGCAGTACAGGATTGAACATGGGATTTCCTTCAGGTTCACAGATCTCCGGCTGCCGCCCCGGGCGGGGAGCAGGTCGGAAAGGACAGGATTCTGGGGACCTTAAAGGATCGGTGGACCTCGGGTTTGGGCGTCGCCCACCAGACGCAATGCCAGGTGGGGCGGCGGTGCCAATTCCAGCCGGTGGGAAAAGTCGAGCGCGATCTTCTGCCAGTCGACGCCCGTGCGCGGGGGCGCGTCGATGGCGCTGCCGAAGCTGTGGCACCAATCGCAGCCGGTCGACAGATGGGTCTGTTCGACCGGTTCGCCGGTTTCCAGGTCGATCAGGACCGGTTCTTCGCCGAAGACCCCGCACAGTTCGACGATCATTCCCGTGGCCTGCGATACCTGCAGCCCGCCGGCCATGGCGAACTGGATCGCAAGCCATGTCAGCGCCGGAAAGATCAGTCCGAAGCGCCGAAGGGGGGATATGGTTCGCCGGGAAATCAAGAAACAGCAACCGGGTTCAGGAATGTCCCGCCCGTAGTCGCAGCTTGACCGGGGTCCGTCAATCTTTGGAGCGCAGGCATTTCTTTGGGCAACATGCGCCGGTCGCAAATTGCACCGGTTGGAGGCTTTCCCACCATTGACCGCGGAGCGGGCGCCTGCATGCGCCGGTTGGCCTACTGCACGGCGAAGGGTGGGGATGCCGTTTGCGCCTGTCTGTTCCTTCAGGTCTCGGGCAATAGATCGGGATCGTGGATTAGGGAGCGATGCGCGGCTGCAATCAAGCCTGCAAAAGGCCCAGGCGCGCCTGCTGGAACAATGCGCCGGCAATGTCGTCGAAGACGTGGTCCGGGATTTCGACAGCGATTTGCAGAATTGGCGGAAAGTACACGCGTGGGCGATTTCGACGGACATGTTCCGGCCGGATCCGGACAGGGTCAGGGCCGCGCGATCCGGATTCCGATCCGGGCCGCGGCGGATACCTGCCGGGTTTGGAAGGGCCTTTGCAGGCGACCTTCTATTGACAGTCTGCGCGGCCTGCTCTTGAGTGCCGCCGTCGGTTCTCCACCCGGAGATTGAAAGGGAATCCGCCGCCGGGCCTCGTGCCCGGTGAACCGGAACTGCCCCCGCAACTGTAGGCGACGAGCCTTGGTCCGAACCGTGCCACTGGGATCTTCCCGGGAAGGCCGGACCATGGTGATGACCCGCCAGTCAGGAGACCTGCCGACACTTGCAACCGTAACACCGGGCGGGGTGCCCGGGGAGGATATCGATGAATACCGCTCGTCGCGACACCTCTGTCGATGCATGTCAGCCTGCCGTTCCGGCGGGCCAGCCGTGTCGTCGCGCGCCCCGGATCGGATCCAATCGATCTGGAGACTGACATGAAAATCAACCTGTTCGGCGCGGCCGCCGGGCTCTTGCTGGCCCCGACCATGGCGCTGGCCACTGACTATCCGCTGACCATCGAGAACTGCGGCCAGAGTGTCACCTTCGAGGCGGCCCCCGAAAGCGCCGTGACCATCGGCCAGTCGGCGACCGAGACGCTTTACATGCTGGGGCTGGGTGACAAGGTCACCGGGACCTCGGTCTGGTTCAACGACGTCCTGCCCCAGTTCAGGGACCTGAACGATGGGGTCGAGCGGCTGGCGGACAACGATCCCAGCTTCGAATCCGTGGTCGCCAAGCGGCCGGGGCTGGTGGCGATCCAGTACGAATGGCATGTCGGCCCGCAGGGCATCGTAGGCACGCGCGACCAGTTCCACGACCTGGGCATCCCGACCTACGTGATGCCGGCCGACTGCGATACCAAGGACAACACGACCGGCGGCGACGGCACGCGGACATCCGCCTTTTCCACCGACAGCGTCTACAAGGGCATCACCCAGCTGGCGCAGATCTTCGATGTGGAAGACCGCGGCGCCGAACTGGTCACGGACCTGAAGGCCCGCGAGGCTGCGGCCATCGAAAAGGCGAAAGCGCTGGGGCTTAAGGATGTGTCGGCCGTGTTCTGGTTCTCGTCCGCCGACACGGATGTCGATCCTTACGTTGCCGGTCAGAAGGGCGCGCCGGGCTACATGATGGAGAATCTGGGCGTCACCAACGTGATCCAGTCGGACGAGGAATGGC
This sequence comes from Chachezhania sediminis, assembly GCF_009765275.1. Taxonomy (GTDB): domain Bacteria; phylum Pseudomonadota; class Alphaproteobacteria; order Rhodobacterales; family Rhodobacteraceae; genus Chachezhania; species Chachezhania sediminis. The sequence continues at coordinate 118,079 of NZ_VOPH01000007.1, read as the reverse complement.
CGACCGTGGGTTGGGAAAGCATCGCCCGGTCCGATCCGACTGTGATCGTGGTCGCCGAGATGGACCGTCGCCGCTTTCCCGCGGATGACATCGACAAGAAGATGGAATTCCTGACCACGGATCCGGTGGCGAAGGAAATGACCGCCGTCCGCGAAGGCCGGATCGTGGTCATGGACGCACACGCGATGAGCGCCACGATGCGATCGATCTTCGGGCTTGAAGCGGTCGCCGACGCGCTGGCCGGGCTGCAAGGTCAATGAGCGACGCCGCGCTCGTCCGGGCGCGGCGCCCGCACTGGCACTGGGGATGGATCGCCCCCCCGGTGCTGGCTGCGGCGCTTCTGGCCGGGATCTGCATCGGCGAGACCCGGATCCCGCTGGAGACCGTGATAAAGGTGCTGGGCGCCAGGATCTTCGGGATGGACCTGGGCGTCGACCGGATCGACGCCGGCATCATCTGGAGCTACCGGGCCTCGCGGGCGGTGGTGGCGGCCTGCTGCGGCACGGGGTTGGCACTGTCGGGTGTGGTGCTGCAGGCACTGCTGCGGAACGCGCTGGCCGATCCTTACCTGCTGGGGATTTCGGCCGGGGCATCGACCGGGGCGGTCGCGGTCACGGTGGCCGGGTTGGGGGCGGGCGCGATTTCGCTTTCGGCGGGGGCCTTTGCGGGCGCCGTCCTGGCCTTTGCGCTGGTCGCGATCCTGGCACGCGCCGCGGGGGGCGGTCCCGGGATGCAGGCCGCAGGGGTCATAGTGCTGGCCGGCATCGCGGGCTCGCAGCTCTTCAACGCGCTGACGGCCTTTATCATTGCCAAGTCGGCCAATGCCGAACAGGCGCGGGGCATCATGTTCTGGCTTCTGGGCAACCTGTCGGGGGTGCGCTGGGACGATGCCCTTGTGGCCGTACCGGCCGCGTTCGGCGGACTGGGGATCTGCCTTTGGTTCATCCGTGCGCTGGATGCCTTCACATTCGGGGCCGACAGTGCGGCAGCACTGGGCGTGCCGGTGCGGCAGGTCCAGGTGATCCTGATCGCCGCCACCGCGCTGGTCACCGCCTGCATGGTGTCAATGGTCGGCTCCATCGGCTTTGTCGGACTGGTGATCCCCCATGCGATGCGCTTTGTCGTGGGGGTCCGTCACGGGCGACTGGTTCCGGCATCGGCGCTGGCCGGTGCCGTCTTCCTGATTGCCTCGGATATCATCTCGCGCGTGCTGATCCCGGGGCAGGTCCTGCCGATCGGGGTCATAACCGCATTGGTGGGTGCGCCGGCCTTCGCCCTGATCCTGATCCGTGGAGGACGCGGCACATGATCCTCGAAGCACAGGACCTGGGCTGGTCGGTCTCGGGCGCCGACATCGTCGACGGGGTTTGCCTGTCGGTCCGCGAAGGCGAAACGCTGGGGCTGATCGGTCCGAACGGGTCCGGCAAGTCGTCGCTGCTGAAGATGCTGGCGGGCATCAGGCGGCCGGGGCGGGGGCAGGTCCGGTTGGATGGCCGACCCATGGCTGACATGGGGCAGCGCGCCATTGCGCAGAACATCGCGCTGGTCGAACAGCAGGCCGACACAGGCAACCGCATAACCGTCCGCGACGCCGTAGAACTGGGCCGGACACCCTGGCTGAGCGCGCTTCAGCCCTGGTCTTCGCAGGATGACGCCATCGTCGGCCGTGCGCTGGACGATGTCGGGATGGGGCACATGGCCGGCCGGTACTGGCACACCCTGTCCGGGGGCGAACGCCAGCGGGTCCATATCGCCCGCGCCCTGGCGCAAGAGCCCCGGATCCTGATGCTGGACGAACCGACCAATCACCTCGACATCCATCACCAGCTGTCAATCCTGCACCTGGTCCGCGCACTGCCGGTGACCGTGGTGGTGGCGCTGCACGACCTGAACCAGGCGATGGATTGCGACCGCATCGCGGTCATGTCCGGTGGTCGGCTGATGGATCAGGGAGCGCCCGACGCGGTCCTGACCGAAACCATTCTGTCCGAGATTTTCGACGTCCGTGCGCGGTTCCTGACCGATCCCGTGGATGGCGCGCGGATCATGCGCTTCCAATCCGGAGACCGCGCTACGCCCGGGATTGCGGCGGGGCGGGCCACCACCCCGGATTTCCCTTATCTTGCAAAGACGAAGGTCGCGACATGAACCTGGCCAGCCCCTGTGTCGGAAACTGCACCATGGATGCCACGACGGGATTTTGCCTGGGCTGCGCCCGCACAACGGAGGAAATCGCCGGCTGGGGACTGGCCGATGCCGCCACGCGGGGCGCCATCTGGGACGTGCTGCCGGCGCGGCTGGAACGGCTGGGAGTGACCTGCCGGCGGCTTGACTGGACCACCGATCAGGTGCGCACCTTCGTGCGGAGCACGCTGGAGGGCGCCCGGGGCACATGGGTGGCCGGCGTGCTGGGCGGCGTCGGCGAGTTCTGTGCCGCTCCGGGCAAAGCGATCGAGGTCGAAGAGGACGGCGACAACATCATTGCCCGCACCGAAGGCGCGCGCCTGCGTTTCCTGATCGACGATGCCGTGCGCGCGCTGACCTTCGAGGCGCCGGATATCCCGCCGGAACGGGCGCGCATCGTCCTGGCTGTCAAGCGCGAACGCGGCCGGCCGCCGGTGGCGGACGGGATCGCGGCTCTTGGTCCGGACCGGAACGCGATCGACAGCGTCGACCGCCGGTGCGCGCTCTACGATCTGGGTCTGGGCCGGAAAGAGGCCCGGTTCTGCGTCCGTGTCGCCCCCGGCCCGGCGCACGAGGCGATGGACCGCGCCCTGGGCATCGCGTTCCCGGCCTGCATGGGCACCATCGGCCACGCGCTTCTGGCCGAAAGCCCGGCCCGGGTGATCGAGACCCCGCTGGGCCGGGTCGAGGTGCTGGCCCCGATCCCGGCGCCGGGCGGCCAGTCGCCCGTGGGGCCGCATACCCACCTTCTGCCGGACCTTCTGTCGTCGGGCCGGGCCACGCCGGTAGGGATGGACATGCCCCGGGCCTATCTGCCGGGGGCGATCTTCTATCCGCGCAGCTGACGCAGCGGGGCCGGGGCGACACCTGCGGCCACTCCGGCCCACTGCACCGCGGCCAGTAGGGTGAAGGCCAGGGCATTGGTCCAGCCGACATAGGCCAGAACCGGCAGCGAGATCGCCCCGGGATGGGACGACAGCGCCAGGCCCACCGTCCAGATCACCGCCTGCTGCGCGCAGAATGCGGTTGCGAACCCAAGGATCCATCGCAGGGCGGGGGCGGACCCGTTCAGGGCGCTCTTCGTGAAACGGGCGGCGCAGAGGGCCGCCAGCGCAGAAAGGCTCAGTGCTACGCCCCAGGCGATGGTCTCGGGATCGGTCGGATAGCCGAGAAGACCGAACCCGATGGCCTGATTGGCCAGCCACGCCAGCAGGACCGCGGCCACGCCGTCGCGAAGGGGCAGGGCCAGGGCCGCCACGGCGCCAAGGGCCGCGAAGGGCATGCCGCAGGTCAGGGCCAGGCTGATGAGGATGCTGACCGCGCTCAGAGCCGCGATCCAGGCAGGGCGTCCAAGGGTTGTCGTCATGCTGAAGTCTCCGGTGAGGTGCGAGTGTCGGTCGGGCCCGGTTTCCGGGCCACAAGGATGAAGCGGTTCCAGACCCGGGTTCTCAGCCTGTTGCGCAGGCCGTTGGCGCGCCGCTGCGCGCGCGAAATCGGGGCGTGGGACAGGTGCCGAAAATCTTCGAACCCCGCCTGTTCCAGCAGGGGCAGGATCCTGTCGACGGTCAGCCCGCCGCGGAAGGGCAGTCGGGCCATGATGTCGGCATGGGCCTTTGCGGCCGTCTCGTCCGCACTAGGCTCGGGCGACAGCCGCGCCCAGAGCGCCAGCAGTTTTGCCGCCAGCGGGCTGGCCGGGCGGGCCCAGTCGCCATCGTAGATCAACAGCCGCCCGCCGGGGCGCAGGACGCGAAACCAGTCGGTAAAGGCGGCCTCGGGTTCCACCAGCGTCCAGACCAGATGGCGGCAGAGGATCGCGTCATAGCTGGCGTCGGGCTCCATCGTCTGGCAGGCATTGGCCAGGATGAACCGCAATCGCGGCTTGCCTGCGTGCTTGGCCTTTGCCACGGCCATCATGTCTTCCGAGAAATCTAGGCCCGTCACGTCGTGGCCCAGGTCGTGGACCAGCCGGGTGACTTCACCGGTGCCGCAGGCCAGTTCCAGCACCCGCTGCGGCGCCGGACCCAGATGATCGCGCATCGGCTGCGCCCAGGCCTCGGCCTCGGGCCCCGGCGGGATGTAGTGGCCGAAAGACAGGTCGAAGGTCTTTGACCGGCGCGACCAGTAGTCCTTGATCTCGTCTGTCAGATCCCGGTTCGTGGTCATTGCTGCGCCGCCATGATCTGATCGAAGCGCTGGCGCGCGCGGGGCGGCAGGTCGTCCGGGAAGACCGGGTTCCCCGCATCGCCCACGGCGATCAGCATGACCATGCCCATCATGTAGTGCGGACTGCACTTGACCCCGTAGATCCCCGGTTCGGTGAGGGTGACGGTGAAGTCCTCGTTGATGTTGCCCTTGAAGGGCTGGGCTCCCGCCGGGATCATGCCGTCGATGGTGGCGGCATTGTGGCTGCGCTGGACCGGAACGAAGCGAACGCTGTCGCCGGGCTGTATCCGCAGGAAGTCCGGTTCATAGATCATCGGGCCGCGGTCGTTTCGCGTATACATCGCCACTTCGTGGGTTTCGGCCAGGGCCGGACCGGCCAGAAGGGTGGCGATCATCAATAGGGCAGGCTTCATCGGTAGTCCTTTGCGTTAGGGGAGGGGGGTCCGAAGCTTCTCCGGAACCCGGAGGCCATCACTGGCCCGCATTCATCGAGGTGAGCGCATCGGCCAGGGTTTCCAGCCCGTCGATCACGCGGGTCGAGCCGCCCATCGGCATCACGTCCATCGCGATTACGCGGTTCTGCTGGACGGCATCCATCAGGCTGGCCACCGGATCGGTGTGCAGGAACTCCATCTTGGCCTCGGTCGAATCCATCGGATAGCGGCGGCGGGTCATGTCGCCGATCACGATGAAGGTCGGGTTGGCCCGGGCGATGGTCTCCCATCCCACGGTCGGCCAGTCTTCGGTGCTGTCGATGATGTTCGTCAGCCCCAGTTGCCGCATCATGTAGCCCGGCGTGCCGTTCCGGCCTGCGACATAGGGATCGGCCTCCTTCGTGGCGGACGAAAACCAGAACACGATCGAGACGCCGTTTAGATCGACATCGGCGATCCTTGCCAGCGCAGCTTCTTCGCGTGCCTGCAGTTCGGCCACCAGTTCCGCGCCGCGGTCCGGGATATCGAAGATCAGGGCCAGTTCGGTGATGTCGTTGTAGATCAGGTCCATCTCGAACGGGATCGGGCGCGGCCCGTCCGAGGTCTGCATCTTGGGCCGGTCGGCGCAGTCCGAGGGCAGGTTGTAGGCGGGAATGCCGACTTTGGCGAACTGCGCCTGCGTGCCGACGACGCCCTTTTGTCCGATATGGAACTGCAGGTCGGCGGTGACGAAATCGGGTTTCCTGGCGATCACAGCCTCGAAGGACGGGTCGTTGTCGGCCAGGCGTTCGACGCGGGCGTTCGCTTCGGCGAATTGCGGCAGGACCGGGCTGCGCCAGACGGCGGTGCCCACGACCTTGTCGGCCAGGCCCAGCAGGTACAGCATTTCGGTCCCGCGCTGGCCCAACGACACGACGGTTTCGGGCGCCTTGTCGAATGTCAGATCGATCCCGCAATTGTGGATGGTCAGGGGATACCGCGTGGACCCGGCCGTGGCGGGCACGGCAAGGGTTGCGGATGCCAGGGCGGCACCCGCGGCAATCTTCAGGAACATGGGTCGTCTCCGATCGGTGTTTCGACCCGAACAGGAGAGGACACGCCGTCCCGGAGGCTTTCGGCCGGACGGACCGGGGCGGCCGTACCAAGCGCGATGGCAGAGGCAACCCGGTCGGGCCGCACAGGGGAAATCTTCATTCGACACCTCCCCGGACACCCCGTCCGGGCCGCGTTGCTGACAGCGTCGGCAGGTCTCCTGACTGGCGGGTCATGGCTTGCAGCTGCCTTCCCGAGGAGCCTGTCCTCAGTGGCCTTGGGTGCTGCGCGCTCACCGCTTACAGTTGCGGGGGCAGTTCCGTTTCGCCGGCGGACCGGCGGCGGATTCCCTTTTCATTCCGGGTGGAAACCGACACCCGAAGCGCTAGCCCACGGCCACGGATTTGGCAACCGTGCGTGAGCCGGCCGGCCGGTTTCATCTACGGCAAGCCCGAAATGGCGGTGTATGGCCCGGGGCATGCAATCCAGATATTGACCTTCCCACCCAAAGTGCCACAAGATACAGGTGCTTTGGTGCCCGCGACTCAAATCAAGGGCTAAGAGGGAAGCCGGTGCGGTCCGATGGACCCATTCCGGCGCTGCCCCCGCAACTGTAAGCGGCGAGCGACGCTGATCACGCCACCGGATCCACCCGGGAAGGCCAGCCGAGCGACAACCCGCGAGCCAGGAAACCTGCCAGGGCACGACCATGACGACCGCAGGCGGAGGGCCTCGGGGTGTACGCGAAAGGGCTGGCATCAGGATGCCAGCGCCGATCCGTTGTCCCCTGTCCTCGATACGCGCAACAGAGAGGACAGAGCAATGTCGATCACCGTCTATTCCAAACCGGCCTGCGTGCAGTGCACGGCAACCACCCGTGCACTGGAGGCCCAGGGCATTGCCTATAACCTGGTCGACCTGACCGTGGACGCCGCTGCCATGACCCGCGTGACCGAACTGGGCTATCGCCAGGCGCCGGTTGTCATCGCGGGCGACGATCACTGGGCGGGTTTCCGTCCGGACCTGATCCGCCGTCTGGCCTGATCCGGGGCAGGGGGACAGCGCCTTGGGAGGGATCGTCTACTTCTCGTCGCGGTCGGGCAACACGGCCCGTTTCGTGACGGCGCTGGGTCTGCCCGCGGCGCGCATCCCTTTGGGGACGGACACGAAGATGCCCCGCCCGGACATGCCCTTTGCCCTGATCTGTCCCACCTATGCCGATGGCGAAGGCCGCGGCGCGGTGCCGAAACAGGTGATCCGCTTTCTGAACGATCCCGACCGGCGGGCGTTGCTGCGTGGCGTCATCGCCGCGGGCAACCGCAATTTCGGCACGACCTTCGCACTGGCCGGCGATGTCATCGCCCGGAAGTGCGGGGTGCCTGTGCTCTACCGGTTCGAACTGGCCGGCACCGAAACCGATATCGCCCGCGTTCGCGCCGGGCTGGAAAAACTGTGGAGAGCGGAATGCTTGACGATGTGAAGGGCGGCATGAAGGGCGACGGGGCCGAAACGCTCGACTACCATGCGCTGAACGCGATGCTGAACCTCTACGACGAGGCCGGTCAGATCCGTTTCGATGCCGACCGCAAGGCGGCGCGGCAGTATTTCCTGCAACATGTGAATCAGAACACCGTCTTCTTCCATTCGCTGGACGAGAAGCTGGGCTACCTTGTCGACGAAGGTTACTACGAGGCCGAGGTGCTGGCGCAGTATCCGCGCGAGTTCATCCAACGGATTTGGGACGCGGCCTTTGCCCGCAAGTTCCGGTTCCCGACCTTCCTGGGCGCCTTCAAGTACTACACCTCGTACACGCTGAAGACCCGCGACGGGCAGCGCTATCTGGAACGCTACGAGGATCGCGTCGTCATGGTCGCCCTGACGCTGGCGCGCGGCGATCAGGCGCTGGCGATGTCCTTCATGGAAGAGATCATTTCCGGCCGGTTCCAACCCGCAACTCCCACGTTCCTGAATGCCGGAAAGGCCTCGCGCGGAGAGCTGATCTCGTGCTTCCTGCTTCGGGTCGAGGACAACATGGAAAGCATCGGCCGGGCGATCAATTCGTCACTTCAACTGTCGAAACGCGGCGGCGGCGTGGCCCTGATGCTGACCAACATCCGCGAGCACGGCGCGCCGATCAAGGGGATCGAAAACCAGTCCTCGGGCGTGATCCCGGTGATGAAGCTGCTGGAAGACAGCTTTTCCTATGCCAACCAGCTGGGCGCGCGGCAGGGGGCGGGGGCGGTCTATCTGAACGCGCACCACCCGGATATCCTGCAGTTCCTGGACACCAAGCGCGAGAACGCGGACGAGAAGATCCGCATCAAGACCCTGTCGCTGGGTGTCGTCATCCCCGACGTGACCTTCGACCTGGCTAAGAAGAACGAGGACATGTACCTCTTTTCGCCCCACGACGTGGAGCGGGTCTATGGCCTGCCGTTCTCCGACATCTCGGTGACCGAAAAATACGACGAGATGGTCGGCGACAAGCGGATCCGCAAGAAGAAGATCAACGCGCGGGCGTTCTTCCAGACACTGGCCGAGATCCAGTTCGAAAGCGGCTATCCCTACATCATGTTCGAGGACAGCGTGAACCGCGCCAACCCGATCGCGGGCCGGATCGCGATGTCGAACCTGTGTTCCGAGATCCTGCAGGTGAACGAGGCGTCGGAATTCAACGACGACCTGAGCTATGCGAAGATGGGCGCCGATATCTCGTGCAACCTGGGGTCTCTGAACATCGCGAAGGCGATGGACGGCGGCGATCTGGGGCGGACCGTGGAAAGCGCGATCCGCGCGCTGACGGCGGTCAGCGAGATGTCGGCCATCGAGTCCGTGCCGTCGGTCCGTAAGGGCAACGACGACGCGCATGCGGTGGGGCTGGGCCAGATGAACCTGCACGGGTTCCTGGCACGCGAGCGGATCCATTACGACAGCGCCGAGGGCGTGGACTTCACCCGTGCCTATTTTGCTGCCGTGGCCTTCCACGCGATCCGCGCCTCGAACGCGCTGGCGCGCGAAAAGGGGGCGACCTTCAAGGGGTTCGAGACGTCTCGTTATGCCGACGGGTCGTTCTTCGGGAAATATGTCGACCGGGACTGGCTGCCGGAGACGGAGGCGGTGCAGGCGCTGTTCGACCGGATGGGCGTGGCGCTGCCTAGGCGCGCGGACTGGGCCGGTCTGCGCGATGCGGTGATGCAGGACGGGCTTTACAACCGGAACCTTCAGGCGGTGCCGCCTACGGGCTCGATCAGCTACATCAACAATTCGACCTCCTCGATCCACCCGATCGTGTCCAAGATCGAGATCCGCAAGGAAGGCAAGATCGGCCGCGTCTACTACCCTGCGCCGTTCATGACGAACGAGAACCTCGGCTATTACCGCGACGCCTACGAGATCGGGCCCGAGGCGATCATCGACGTCTATGCCGCCGCGACTGAACACGTGGACCAGGGCCTGTCGCTGACGCTGTTCTTCCCGGCGGAGGCCACGACCCGTGACATCAACCGCGCCCAGATCTACGCGTGGCGGAAAGGGATCAAGACGATCTACTATGTCCGCCTGCGCCAGACCGCGCTGGAAGGGACCGAAGTTCAGGGCTGCGTGTCCTGTACTTTGTAACCGGTGGCGGCGGGGTAGACCCCGCCCGACGCCAGACCCGACCGTGACACATCCGCAGGGTGCGTGGTCCCCAGGCACCGCCCGCTGAAAGACCATCCGACATGGGACAGCGCCCGTTCCCCGACGTTGCAGGCCGGGGGGATGACCCCGGCCCCAGGCGGCGTCCGGATGCGCGCAGGTTCCTGCATACACAGGGCGGGGTTCACCCGCCGCCGCCCGAAAGGAATTGATTGTGAAGGACATGACCGCCCGGCGCCCCATCCCCCGCGCCATCAACTGGAACCGCCTTCAGGACGACAAGGACCTGGAGGTCTGGAACCGTCTGACTGTGAACTTCTGGCTGCCGGAAAAGGTGCCGCTGTCGAACGACGTGCAAAGCTGGGCGACGCTGCGCCCCGAGGAACGCGAACTGACCATCCGCGTCTTCACCGGGCTGACGCTTCTGGACACGATCCAGAACAGCGTCGGCGCGCCCGCCATGCTGGCCGATGCCCAGACACCGCACGAAGAGGCCGTCCTGACCAATATCGCCTTCATGGAGGCGGTCCATGCGCGGTCCTATTCCTCGATCTTCTCGACCCTCTGCCTGACGCGCGAGGTCGACGAGGCCTTCCGCTGGTCGGAAGAGGATCCGCACCTGCAGGCCAAGGCGCGGCTGATCCTGGACGAATACGGCGCCGATGCCGATCCGCTGAAACGCAAGATCGCCTCGGTCTTCCTGGAAAGCTTTCTGTTTTATTCCGGCTTCTATCTGCCGATGTACTGGTCCAGCCGCGCCAAGCTGACCAACACCGCCGACTTGATCCGCCTGATCATCCGCGACGAAGCGATCCACGGCTACTATATCGGCTACAAGTTCCAGCGCGCCGCCGAACGTCTGCCGCAGGCTGAGCGCGACGCATTGAAGGATTTCGCCTTCGCGCTGATGTTCGACCTCTACGAGATCGAGTCGCACTATACCGAGGAACTCTATGACGGGATCGGTCTGGCCGAGGACGTGAAGGCCTTCCTTCATTACAACGCCAACAAGGCGTTGCAGAACCTGGGTTTCGAGGCGCTGTTTCCGCCCGCGGCCTGCGAAGTGAACCCGGCGATCCTGGCCGCACTCAGCCCCGACAGCGAAAATCACGACTTCTTTTCGGGCTCGGGGTCGTCCTATGTCATCGGCAAGGCCGTGGCGACCGAGGACGAAGACTGGGATTTCTGACCCAGCGCCGGTTGGACCGTGGTTTGACTGGGACTGGGTCCTGGACCAGCCTCTTTCCACGGACAGGCTGCATCCGGACCCTGCTGCCTGCCGTGCCGGGACTGGACGAGGGCGCAGCGGCAAGGTTGGGCCTCGATGGTGACCGGGTCGACTGCACGGGCTTGCTTCTGGAACACGGCATACCCGGCGGACGGTGTGATCTCGGCCGCTACATCGCGCTGTTTTTCCGCATAGGTTGCCAGCGTCCTTCGAAATGCTGGCGGCCCCTGATCCGGGGCACAGGGCGGGGATTACCCCATCGCCTCGTCCGACGCGAAGCCGAAGCTCGATACGCCCCGTTCGCGCTCTGAAAAGACGAACGGACGGTTGATTGGCGGATAGGCCCTGGACGGGCAGTGCGGGCGTTCGCACAGATAGCAGTTCACCCCGATCTCGACGGGCAGCACAGCATCAAGGTCCAGATCCTGCGCATAGATCAGCCGTGGCGCATAGGCGATGTCGCATCCCAGCCCGATGGCGAAGGGCGCCGCCGGGTTGGCAAAGGTGCCCATCTGCCGCGTCACCGTCCGCGCGATCGAGAAATAGGTCGTCCCATCGGGCATTGCGATCACCTGGGTCTGCACCCGCTCGGGCGTCACGAAACAGGAATGGATGTTCCAGAGCGGGCAGGACCCGCCGAACTTCGAGAAATGGAAGCGCCCCGCGCTGAACCGTTTCGACACGTTCCCGGCGCGGTCCATGCGGACGAAGAAGAACGGCACGCCCCGCGCCTCGGGGCGCTGCAGTGTCGTCAGCCGGTGGGCGACCTGTTCGAAGCTGGTGCCGAAGCGCTGGCACAGAAGCTCGACATCGTAGCGTTCGCTTTCCGCGGCTTTCAGGAACCGGCGATAGGGCATCAGGAGAGCGGCGGCGAAGTAATTGGCGAAACTCGCGCGCGCCAGCGGCAGCGCGGCGCCGGAAAACCCGGCCGCCTGCGCTTCGTCCGCGATCAGGACATCGTATTCCAGACGGGCGATCTGCACGGCGATCTGGAAGCGGCGGCCGGGCTGGTCCAGCCGTTCCGACAGGTTCAGATGCCGCCGATGCGGGTCCAGCAGCCTCAGCTGCCCCGGCATCACATCCTGCGGCAGGATCCGCACGCGATAGCCATGCCGTTCCCGCAGCCGGTCATTCAGCACGATCTGTGGTTCGGTCCGCCAGATCTTCAACTCATCCGCCAGATCCTCGGCTGCGCGGTCCAGCGCGTCCACGTGATTGCGACGGGCATGGAAATGCGCGCGGACCTCGTCGACCGGGCGGGCAGTCTGTTCCAGAAGCTCGACCTTGTCGCGATCGGAAAAGGGATTTGCCTCGGAAATCGCGGCCATCGCCATGGCGCGGTACTTGTCATGAAGGCGCAGCAGCCCCCGCGCAAGCGCCGGCGAGGCATTCACGACCTCCTCCACCTCGGAGCGTGGAATGGACTCCGCAAACAGCGGATCCTTCAGCGCGGCCTCAAGATCCGCCTGCAGCTGCAGATCGCTGGCGCCCGCGATCTCTCCGGGCGAAAAATCGTAGACCTGACTGAGCCTGACCAGAAGCTTGGCGCTGACCGGCCGCTGGTTCGCCTCTATCAGCGTGACATAGGAGGCCGAGACCCCAAGGTCCTGTGCCATCTGCGCCTGGGTCAATCCCAGTGTGCGACGAAGCCGCTTCAACCGGGCTCCGATGATCAGTTTCTCGCCGCGTTCCGTCATTACAAACCTTACAGATGTGCAGGTCAAATCCTTACAAAGAATACATAATAACTCAATAATTACAATGCGATATTCAATTGTATAGGTGACATTACTAGCATCACACATGCCATCGAATCCAGCAGAAAGGCCGATGTGATGACCCTTGCCCAACCGATCTCTGCCGCGGCACCGGCTGCAAGCCTTCAACCCATGGTGCTGCGCGACGGGCCGGGCATCGACCGTGTGCTGACACCCGAGGCGCTGGCCTTCCTGGCCGCTCTGCAGGTGGAATTCGGACCGCGTCTGAATGCCCTGCGCACCGCACGGGCCGGCCGTCAGCACGGTTATGACACCGGATTTCTACCGGAATTCCTGGTGGAAACCGCCGATATCCGCAACGGCGCCTGGGAAGCAGCGCCCGTGCCAGATGTGCTGGCCGACCGCCGGGTCGAAATCACCGGCCCCGTCGACCGCAAGATGATGATCAATGCCCTGAACTCCGGCGCCAAGGTCTTCATGGCGGATTTCGAGGATGCCTCGGCCCCGCGCTTCGACATCATGATCGCGGGCCAGGTCAACATGCTCGACTATCGCGACGGCTGCCTGGCCTACGAGGATCCGAAAACCGGCAAGTCCTATGCGACGGGGGACGAGACGGCGGTGATGATCGTCCGTCCGCGCGGGCTGCACATGGACGAGGCGAACGTGATGCTGAACGGCAATCCTGTCGCGGCATCGCTCTTCGACTTCGGGCTGCATGCCTACCATAACGCCGTGGCGCTGGCGGAAACCGACCGCGGCCCATTCTATTACCTGCCGAAGCTGGAAAACCACCGCGAGGCGCGGTTGTGGAACGATATCTTCGTCTGCACGCAGGAAAGGCTGGGCATGCCCAATGCCACGATCAAGGCCACGGTCCTGATCGAGACGCTGCGCGCTTCCTTCGAGATGGACGAGATCGTCTGGGAGCTGCGCGATCACATCGCCGGTCTGAACTGCGGGCGATGGGACTACATCTTCAGCTATATCAAGTGCCTGCGGTCCCACGCGGCCTATATCCTGCCTGATCGTGCGCAAGTGACGATGGATCGTGCGTTTCTGGCCGCCTATTCGGCGCGTCTGGTCGACGTCTGCCACCGCCGAGGCATCCACGCGATGGGGGGCATGGCTGCGCAGATCCCGGTCAGGGGCGATGACGCGGCCAATGCCGCGGCCTTCGACAAGGTTCGGGCCGACAAGCTGCGCGAGGTGACGGCCGGTCACGACGGCACTTGGGTTGCCCACCCGGATCTGGTGCCCATCGCGATGGAGGTCTTCGACGCCCACATGCCGCGTGCCAACCAGATCCGCCAGCCGCGTCAGCATCCGCGGGTAACGCCGGACATGCTGCTGCATCCGCATGACGGTGCCGTGACCGAAGCGGGGTTGCGCGGCAATGTCTCGGTTGCCATCGAATACCTTGCGCAGTGGCTGCAGGGCCGTGGTGCCGTGCCGATTCACAACCTGATGGAAGATGCCGCCACGGCCGAGATCTCGCGCAGCCAGATCTGGCAGTGGATCCGCCATCGCGCCGAAGTTCGGCTGGACTCCGGCGGCATGCGGGTCGCCGATGCGGACTGGCTGGCCGAACTGATCCAGGCGGAAATCGGCGCCATCCTGGGGCGGCTGGGCATGCCCGGCTTTCACCGCGGCCGCTATGCCTCGGCCGCGCGGATCTTCCAGGAAGCGGTGCTGGCGGACACGCCCCCCGAATTCATCACAACACCCGCCTACGCGGTGCTGAACGCGCTCGACTGATGCTGCCCGTTCACATTGCTTCCCCTTTCGGCGGCCCGGAGATTCCGGGCGCGGCCTTTCATCTGCCAAGAAGGAGACCGATCATGGCTCAACCGAAAACCTATTCCGCGATCCGCGACGCGGTGATCGCCCGCTATCCGTCGGGCCAGGCCCCGGGCGGCGTGTCTGTCGACGACATCGTCCAGCTGAAGATCCAGAACACCTGGGACTCGCATCTGGACATCGCCCGTGACATGGCAACGGTGATGCGCGCGGACATGGCGGCCTATGACGCCGACACGTCCAAGTTCACGCAGTCGCTGGGCTGCTGGTCCGGTTTCCACGCCCAGCAGATGATCAAGGCAGTCAAGCGCATGCGCGGCACGGCCAAGGGAACCTATGTCTACCTTTCGGGCTGGATGGTTGCCGGTTTGCGAAATACCTGGGGCCACTTGCCGGACCAGTCGATGCACGAAAAGACTGCCGTCGCCGACCTTATCCGCGAGATCTATGTCTCGCTGCGGCAGGCCGACGAGGTCGAACTGAATGATCTATTCAAGGAACTGAAAACGGCCCCGGATGCCGCCGCCCGGGCCGACGTGATCGCGAAAATCGATGCCTATGAAACCCATGTCGTGCCGATCATCGCCGACATCGACGCGGGCTTCGGCAACGAACACGCGACCTATCTGCTGGCCAAGGAACTGATCAAGGCGGGCGCCTGCGCGCTGCAGATCGAAAACCAGGTCTCGGACGCCAAGCAGTGCGGCCACCAGGACGGCAAGGTCACCGTCCCGCGCGAGGATTTCATCGAAAAGCTGCGCGCTTGCCGCCTGGCCTTCGAGGAGTTGGATGTCAATGACGGCGTGATCGTGGCGCGGACCGACAGCCTTGGCGCGGGTCTGACGCAGAAGGTTCCGGTCAGTCAGGCGCCGGGCGATCATGCCTCGCAGTACATCAAGTGGTTGAAGACCGAACCGATCACCGAAGCCAACCCGATCCAGGAAGGGGAACTTGCGCTCTATCAGGGCGGCGAATTCGTGAAGCCGCTGCGCCTGCCGAACGGTCTCTTCCCGTTCAAGGAAGGCACCGGCCGGAACCGCGTGATCGAGGATTGCGTTGCGGTTCTGGAAAACGGCAATGCCGACCTGCTGTGGATCGAGACGGATACGCCGAACGTGGACGAGATCGCCTCGATGGTGAACGAGATCCGAAAGAAGGCGCCGCAGGCCAAGCTGACCTACAACAACTCGCCCAGCTTCAACTGGACGCTGAATCTGCGCAAGCAGGTCCGCGCCCAGTGGCTGGAAGAGGGCAGGATCGCGGCCGGCGACTATCCGGACGGCAACGAGCTGATGAAGCCCGATTTCGACGCGACCGAACTGGGGCAGGAGGCTGACGCCCGCCTGCGCGCGTTCCAGACCGACATCGCAGCGCGGGCCGGCGTGTTCCACAACCTGATCACGCTGCCGACCTTCCACCTGACCGCCAAGTCGGTGGACGAGCTGTCGCGCGGATATTTCGGTGAAGACAAGATGCTGGCCTATGTCGCCACCGTCCAGCGCGAGGAAATCCGCCGGGGGATCTCGGCCGTGAAGCATCAGCACGAGGTGGGCTCCGATCTGGGCGACACGTTCAAGGAAATGGTCGGCGGCGACCGTGCGCTGAAAGCGGGCGGCGAGGCCAACACCATGAACCAGTTCGCAGCCGAGTAGGCGGCGCAGCGCACCCCTGGTGCGACAAGCCGGTGCGCGGCCCCAACGGGCCGTGAAGCGTAAAAGCCCCGGAACCGGTTGGTTCCGGGGCCATGGCGATCCGGATATTCGGGAGGGACTACCTGGGGTTCGGGGCCAATCTGCCTGGCTGCCGAAAGGTCGCCGGGTATCGGGGCCGGAATGGGGTGCTGGCGAAAATCCGGCTGCCTGTCCGTGGCACGGATGCTCGTCCGGTCGCTGGTGACTGGCGCGCGACCTGCCACGAGCGAAGGCTGCATGTTCTGATGGGGGGCTGGCGCCAGGCTGGCTGCCTGTCTTGAAATGCCAGATAGGATGCCTGCACGCCGGCATCAAGAATAAGTATATAAAACAGATGGTTGATATATTTATCAGGATTTGAAGGCTGGTTTCTTCAGTCGGATTTCACATTCCGCAGGCCTGTCTCGGCAGCATAGGGAGAGAAGTTGGCCCGCTGGGGATCGGCCTGCACGCGGCGGCCGGTCATCGGGAAGGCACGTTGGGGGCAAGCCGGGCGTTCGCAGATCTTGCAGCCTGCGCCGATCGGCGTCGCCAGATCCGGCTGCCGCATATCGATCCCGCGCGAATAGACCAGCCGTTCAGCATGGGCCAGATCGCATCCCAGCGCGACAGAAAACCGTTTGACCGGCGCGCCATAACCGCCGGCGCCATGGCTGACCGTCCGCGCGATCCACAGATAGGACCGCCCGTCCGGCATCTGGGCGACCTGGGTCAGAACCTCTCCGGGCCGGGAAAAGGCCTCGTAGACATTCCACAAGGGACAGGAGCCGCCAATCCGGGAAAAGTGGAAATCGGTCGCCGACTGCCGCTTCGAGATGTTTCCGGCCCGGTCCACCCGGATGAAGAAGAACGGCACGCCCCGCGCATCGGGCCGCTGCAGGGTGGACAGGCGATGGCAGGTCGTCTCGAACCCAACGCCGAAGCGGCGGGACAGGAGTTCGATGTCGTAACGCTCGGCCTCGGCGGCCTCGAAGAAGGCGCGGTAGGGCAGGATCAGGGCGCCCGCGAAATAGTTGGCCAACCCGATCCGCAGCAGATTGCGCGCCTCGTCGCTGTCCATGCCGGCCTCGTCTGTCAGGCGGTCGATTTCCGCGCCATGTTCCAGAAGCCCGATCTGGGTTGCCATCTGGAAGGCGCGCTGCCCGGGCGACAGCCGCGCCGACAGGTGAAGGATGGCCGAAGCCGGGTCATGCCGGCGAAGGGTCGAGGCGTTGTTGTCCAGCGCCACTCGGATGCCGTGACGCCCGGCCAGGCGGTCGGCCAGGCCTTCGGCCATGCGACCGGGGCGCAGGCCGCGGCCGATGCTTTCGGCGGCATCGTCCAGCAGGGCAACATGGTTCCGTCGGTGATAGAAGTAATCCCTGACGGATTCGAAGGGGGCAAGGGTGGCGCCCATCTCGCCCGTGATGTGGCCGCTGACCAGATCCAGCCGTTCGGCCGTATCGCGCAGCTGCGACTTCATCGCGATGATGGCGCGGGCGACGCCCGGCATGCTGGCGGCGATCTCGCGGATCTCTGCCAGCGAGGCATCGGCCCTCTGATCCATCAGCGCCGCGCGCAGATCCGGGATCAGCCGCGCCTCTTCCGCTTCGGAAAACAGCTGCACATCGAGTCCGAAAACCGCGTTCAGTTTCAAAAGGACAGGTACCGTCAGCGGCCGCTGGTTACGCTCCATCTGGTTGAGATAGCTGGGTGACAGTTCCAGCGCGCGGGCCAGGGCCGCCTGGCTCAACCGGCGTTCTTCGCGCAGGCGACGCAGCCGGACGCCCATGAATGCCTTTTTCATCACCCGTCCTTTGCAAAATTCGCAACCCTTGCAAACGCCCTTCGCAAGACTACACATTTTCAGCAGTTTAGGGCCGATGCTGATCTGTGGAAAGGTCGTCCTGCCAATTTTGCGAACAGGCCGGAGCGATCGAAGCCGATGTCACAGCCAGTCACAGACCCGACCGTGACGGTCGAGATGATCTTTCCCGAACAGGCCAACCACTACGGGACACTGTTCGGGGGAAATGCCCTGTTGCTGCTGGCCAAGGCGGCCTTTGTCGCGGCGGTGCGGCGGGCTGGCGGCGCGGTGGTGATGGCCCGGTCCGACCGGGTGGCTTTCGCCACCCCGGTGAGGGTCGGGGAACTGTTGGAGTTGCACGCAAGCGTCACCCGCGTCGGCCGCAGTTCCATGACCGTCGCGGTCACGGGCGAGGCGCAGGACACCGGCACGGGCCAGCGCCGCAGGGTGCTGGAAGGCCTGTTCGAAATGGTCGCGGTGGACGAGGCCGGGCGACCCCGTCCCATCGTGAAGGACGTTCAAAGCAAG
This sequence comes from Chachezhania sediminis, assembly GCF_009765275.1. Lineage (GTDB taxonomy): Bacteria > Pseudomonadota > Alphaproteobacteria > Rhodobacterales > Rhodobacteraceae > Chachezhania > Chachezhania sediminis. Next base: position 99,879 of record NZ_VOPH01000007.1, on the reverse strand, counting down.
GAAGAAACGCATGAAGATGCATGAGGTGCGGACCTACAAGTCCGCCGAACAGTTGGCACGCGAAGACCAACTGGCGTGGAAGATGGCCGAGGTGGCCGCCGATCCGGTCGCGGTCGATGCCGACGTAACCGAGATGATCATCAACCGGGTGATCGACAACGCCGCGGTGGCCGCAGCCTCGGTCGCGCGGCGCCCGGTGGCGTCGGCCCGCGCGCAGGCCTTGTGCCATCCCTTTGCGCCGGGTGCGACCGTCTTCGGCATGGGCGACGGCACCCGCGTCAGCCCGGAATGGGCGGCCTGGGCCAATGGCACTGCCGTGCGCGAGCTGGATTTTCACGACACCTTCCTTGCCGCCGAATACTCGCACCCCGGCGACAACATCCCGCCGATTCTGGCCGTGGCGCAGCATTGCGGCCTGTCCGGCGCCGACCTGGTCCGCGGTCTGGCCACGGGCTATGAGATTCAGGTGGATCTGGTGAAGGGCATCTGCCTGCACGAACACAAGATCGACCACATCGCCCATCTGGGGCCATCGGCGGCGGCCGGCATCGGCGCCGCGCTGAAACTCCCGACCGAGGTGATCTATCAGGCGATTCAGCAAGCGCTGCATGTCACGACCACGACGCGGCAAAGCCGCAAGGGCGAGATTTCCAGCTGGAAGGCCTTTGCCCCGGCCTTCGCGGGCAAGATGGCGGTGGAGGCGGTCGACCGCGTGATGCGCGGCGAAGGTGCGCCCAGCCCGGCATGGGAGGGCGAGGATGGCTTCATCGCCCGGATACTTTCGGGGCCCGAGGCCGTCTATCACGTGCCGCTGCCCGGAAAGGGAGAGCCAAAGCGCGCGATCCTGGACACCTATACCAAGGAGCATTCGGCCGAGTATCAAAGCCAGGCCCTGATCGACCTTGCGCGGCGCATGGGTCCGTTGATCGGCGATCTTTCCAGGGTGAAGTCGATCCTGATCGAGACCTCGCACCACACCCACTATGTCATCGGCACCGGGGCGGGGGATCCGCAAAAGATGGACCCGAAGGCCAGCCGTGAAACGCTGGATCATTCGATCATGTACATCTTCGCGGTGGCCCTGGAAGACGGCGGCTGGCATCACGAGAAAAGCTATGCCCCGGAACGTGCCGGCCGGCCTGAAACGGTGGCGCTCTGGCACAAGATCTCGACTGCCGAGGACCCGGACTGGACCCGCCGCTATCACAGTCGCGATCCGAAGGAAAAAGCGTTCGGGGGGCGGGTGACCGTCACGCTGGACGACGGATCCAAGATCGTGGACGAGCTGGCGCTGGCCGATGCCCACCCGGACGGCGCGCGCCCCTTCGTGCGCGAACATTACGTCGGCAAGTTCCTGAGCCTGTCCGAAGGCGTCCTGACCGGTGCCGAACAGCAGCGATTCCTTGCCGCGGCTCAGGGCCTGGCCGACCTGGGGGCCGGGGATCTGGGACAGCTGAACTTCGCGGTGGACGCCGACAAGCTGGGGACCCCGCGGCCCCACGGCATTTTCGACTGGAGCTGAGGAGGACGAACCATGAACGGTTCCACAATGAAACCGAAGAAATCCGTGGCGCTTTCGGGCGTCACGGCAGGCAATACCGCGCTCTGCTCCGTCGGGCAGAGCGGGAACGACCTGCATTATCGCGGCTATGACATCCTGGACCTGGCCGAGGCCTGCGATTACGAGGAGGTGGCCTATCTGCTGATCCACGGCGCCCTGCCGACGCCGCCGGAACTGGCGGCCTACAAGGCCAGGCTGCGCGGCCTGCGCGGCCTGCCCAAGGCAGTGCGCGCTACGCTGGAGGCGATCCCGGCGGCGGCCCATCCGATGGACGTCCTGCGGTGCGGCGTGTCGGCGCTCGGCTGTACGCTGCCCGAGGCGTCGGATCACAACATCCCCGGCGCACGGGACATCGTCGACCGACTGATCGCCGTTCAGGGGTCGATGCTGCTTTATTGGTATCACTATGCCCAGAACGGACGCCGGATCGAGGTCGAGACCAACGACGACAGCATCGCCGGCCACTTCCTGCACCTGCTGCACGGCCACAAGCCGACCGAGGCACAGGTCCGCGCGATGCATGTCACGCTGAACCTCTATGCCGAGCACGAGTTCAATGCCTCGACCTTCACGGCGCGCTCCATTGCGGGCACGGGGTCTGACGTCTATTCAGCCGTCACCGGGGCCATCGGTGCCCTGCGTGGACCCAGGCATGGCGGCGCCAACGAAGTCGCCTTCGAGATCCAGAAGCGTTATGCCAGCCCGGACGAGGCCGAAGCCGACATCCGCGCCCGGATGGAGCGGAAAGAGGTTGTCATCGGCTTCGGTCATCCGGTCTATACCGTGTCCGACCCCCGCAATGTGGTAAGCAAGCGCGTGGCGCGCGCCTTGTCCGAGGCCGCGCGGTCGGCAAAGATGTTCGCCATCGCCGAGCGGATCGAGACTGTGATGATGGACGCCAAGAAGATGTTCCCGAACCTTGACTGGTATTCGGCCGTCTCCTACCACCTGCTGGGGGTGCCCACGGCGATGTTCACGCCGCTATTCGTGATCTCGCGCACCGCAGGCTGGGGCGCCCATGTGATCGAACAGCGCGAGGACAACAGGATCATCCGACCGTCCGCGAACTATACCGGGCCGGACAACCGGCCCTTCGTGCCGCTGGACAAGCGCGGCCTTTCCCTTTCTGCAGCGGCGGAGTGACCGGATGACGTATCTTGTTGCAGGGGATCTGCCCGGCGAATCTGCCGGGCGCCGGTTCCGCCGGATGTTGAACGAACCGGGCATCCTGCGGCTGCCCGGTGCCCATAATGGCCAGTCCGCACTGCAGGCCAAGGCCGCCGGTTTCGATGCGCTGTATCTGTCGGGGGCTGCAATGACCGCCTCGATGGGTCTGCCGGATCTGGGCATCATCACGGTGGACGACGTCTGTTTCTTCATTCGCCAGATCGTGCGGGCTTCGGGCCTGCCGCTGCTGGTCGATGGCGACACAGGCTATGGCGAGGCGCTGAACGTCATGCATATGGTCCGCAGCTTCGAAGAGGCCGGGGCCGGGGCGGTCCATTTGGAAGATCAGCTTCTGCCCAAGAAATGCGGGCATCTGAACGACAAGAAGCTGGCCCCGGCGTCCGACATGGCGGCCAAGGTCGCGGCGGCTGCCAGGGCATCGCGGGATCTGGTGGTGGTCGCGCGCACCGATGCCGCGGCCTCGGAAGGGATAGAAGGCGCCGTGGCGCGGGCGAAGCTTTATGTCGAGGCCGGGGCCGATGCGATCTTCCCCGAGGCGCTGACGGACGTGGAAATGTTCAAGGAAGTTCGCGCAGCGCTTCCCGGCGTCAGGCTTCTGGCAAACATGACCGAGTTCGGACGCACCCCGGCGCTGACCGCACAGGAGTTCCAGGAGCTGGGCTATGATATGGTGATCTGGCCGGTGTCGTCGCTTCGGGTGGCAAACCGGGCGCAGGAAAAGCTTTACGCGACGCTGGCCCGGGATGGGGCCACCACCGCCATGCTGCCCGAAATGCAGACGCGGGAAGAGCTTTACCAGACCATCGGCCTGAATGAATTCGAGGCGCTGGACCATACGATCGCGGCCTCGGTGGCGCCGGAATGGAACCCGCGCCGCGCCTGACCGGACAAGGGCAGGGCCGCTGCGCCCCTGCCAGCGAACCTGCCTCTCAGATCTCGCGCGACGCGCGCCGGATCCGGATGGATCACCGGATGAAAGCCAGGACGGAAGCCGCCGTCAGGATCGGCCCTTTCAGTTTCGGATCCAATATCGTTTGACGCGGCTTCGTTGCGAATGAGCCCCAAACCGAGTGTTGGTGCCGCCCCCGAAAGCTCTCAGGACCTATTCGCATTCCTGCCTTTGCAGGTCACTCCGGCCATCCCCCCGAGGCATGTTTGACCGATGGACAGGTGGCGGGGGATATGCCAAGCACATCCCCGATGGTGCCGGCCCGTAAAGGTCGGCTGAAAAGGGAACGCGGTGCGGGCAACTGCCCAAGGCCGCGACTGCCCCCGCAACTGTAAGCGGAGAGCGGTTCCGAGAAGCGCCACTGGGCATCCTGCCCGGGAAGGTTCGGATCCGCCGCGACCCGCAAGTCAGGAGACCTGCCATCTCCGGCGCGATGTTCGTGCCGCAGTCACCCTGACCCGGGCGGGGCGCTCCGGGGCGCAGAGGATCGAAGATGGACCATTCCTGTCCGACGACGTCGCTGCCCGTCCTTGCCCCGGCCATTCTGCGCGGAGGGCGCGATGCTTCTGGAACGTACGATCACGACATTACAGACCCAGGCCGAAACGCCGGAACGGGCCGAGGAACTGGGAAAGCTTGGCTTCATCCAGTGGCTTGCCTGGCTGAAGCCCGACGCGAGCTTTCCGGCCGAAGCCGCTCGGGCCCTTGAACTCGCCGCACCCTTCCAGCCCACGGATCCGGCCATTGGCGTGTTTTGCAGGCTTGTCCGCCAGTCCATGGCCGGGCCGCTGGCCGATCTGGACCTGAATCTGCCCCAACCCCGCCGGCGTGGCGGCGCCCGCGCGCGGCGCCTGATGCTGTAGCGGTCCCTGCCATGCGCGGGAACGTGAGCCAGTTTCATAATTATCCCGCGAAACATGAATTTGCATGCTGGCGTCTGTGCGACTAGGTCGGGGGTTCAGAACCCGCGAGTACGACATGATCAGCTTTGGCCTTCCCCCGACCGAAACTTTCGCCGCCCTGCAACGGGCGGCGCGGGAACGGATCCTCATCCTCGACGGCGCCATGGGGACGATGATCCAGACGCTGAACATGACGGAAGAGGACTTTACCGCGAACGGTCACATCCACGGGCCCGGCTGCCGGCATCACGCAACGGACCATCCGCAGAAGGGCAACAACGACCTGCTGGTGCTGACCCAGCCCGACGCGGTCGAGGAGATCCAGCTGCAGTTCGCCCTGGCGGGCGCCGACATCCTGGAGACCAACACGTTTTCGTCGACGACCATCGCACAGGCGGACTATGGGCTGGAAGGGGCGGTGCACGATCTGAACGTCGCCGCGGCGCGGGTGGCCCGCCGCGCGGGCGACCGCGCGACCGCGAAGGATGGCAAGCCCCGCTGGGTCGCCGGCGCCGTGGGGCCGACGAACCGGACGGCCTCGATCTCTCCGGATGTGAACGACCCGGGTTATCGCGCCGTCACCTTCGACGACCTGCGCGTGGCCTATGGACAGCAGATCGACGGGCTGATCGAAGGCGGGTCCGACCTGATCCTGATCGAGACGATCTTCGACACGCTGAACGCCAAGGCCGCGATCTTTGCCGCCTTCGAAAGCTTCGCCAAGGTCGGGCGGCGGTTGCCCATCATGATCTCGGGCACGATCACCGATGCGTCGGGGCGGACATTGTCGGGGCAGACGCCGACCGCTTTCTGGCATTCGGTGCGCCATTCCCGGCCCTTCACCGTCGGGCTGAACTGCGCCCTTGGTGCCGATGCGATGCGTCCACACCTGGCGGAACTTGCCGGCGTTGCGGAAACCATGACCTGCGCCTATCCGAATGCGGGCCTGCCCAATGCCTTCGGTCAATACGACGAGACCCCCGAAGACACTGCCGGCAAGGTCGAAGTCTTCGCGAAAGAAGGTCTTGTGAACGTGGTCGGCGGCTGTTGCGGCACCACCCCGGACCATATCCGTGCAATTGCCGAACATGTGGCCGCCTACGCGCCGCGCAAACTGGACGAGACTGTCGATGCGTGATCGCCTTTTGCGCCTGTCGGGACTGGAGCCCTTTGTCCTGACGAAGGACATTCCCTTCGTCAATGTCGGCGAACGGACCAATGTCACGGGATCGGCCCGGTTCCGGAAGCTGATCACCAACCGCGACTATGCCGCGGCGCTGGATGTCGCGCGGGACCAGGTGGAAAACGGCGCCCAGATCATCGACATCAACATGGACGAGGGCCTGATCGATTCGAAACAGGCGATGGTCGACTTCCTGAACCTCGTCGCTGCCGAACCCGACATCGCCCGCGTGCCGATCATGATCGACAGCTCCAAGTGGGAGGTGATCGAGGCCGGGCTGAAATGCGTCCAGGGCAAGCCCATCGTCAACTCGATCTCGTTGAAGGAAGGGGAAGAGGCATTCCTGCACCATGCAGGTCTCTGCCTTGCCTATGGCGCGGCGGTCGTCGTGATGGCCTTCGACGAGGAAGGGCAGGCCGACAGCTTCGAACGCAAGACGGAAATCTGCGCACGGGCCTACAGGATCCTGACCGAACAGGTGGGTTTCCCGCCGGAAGACATCATCTTCGATCCGAACGTCTTTGCCGTGGCCACGGGGATCGAGGAACACGACAACTACGGCGTCGACTTCATCGAGGCGACGAAGTGGATCCGCCAGAACCTGCCCTATTGCCATATCTCGGGCGGCGTCTCGAACCTGTCCTTCAGCTTCCGCGGCAACGAACCCGTGCGCGAGGCGATGCACGCCGTGTTCCTCTACCATGCCATCAAGGTCGGAATGGACATGGGCATCGTGAACGCGGGCCAGCTGGCGGTCTATGACCAGATCGACCCGGACCTGCGCGAAGCCTGCGAAGACGTGGTGCTGAACCGCAAGCCGAAGAATGGTGCCAGCGCGACCGAAAACATGCTGGAAATCGCCGAACGCTTCAAGGGCGGCGCCAGGGAAGAGAAGAAGCGCGATCTGGCCTGGCGGGAATGGCCGGTCGCGAAGCGGCTGGAACATGCGCTGGTCAACGGCATCACCGAGTTCGTCGAAGAAGACACCGAAGCCGCGCGGCAAGAGGCCGACAAGCCGCTGGAGGTGATCGAAGGTCCGCTGATGGCGGGGATGAACGTGGTGGGCGACCTGTTCGGCGCGGGCAAGATGTTCCTGCCCCAGGTGGTGAAATCGGCCCGCGTGATGAAGCAGGCCGTGGCCGTTCTGTTGCCCTACATGGAGGAGGAAAAGCGCAAAAGCGGCGGTGGCGGCGGGCGCGACACGGCCGGGACGGTTCTGATGGCGACCGTGAAGGGCGATGTCCACGACATCGGCAAGAACATCGTGGGCGTCGTTCTGGCCTGCAACAACTATGAAATCGTCGACCTTGGCGTAATGGTGCCGCCGCAGAAGATCCTGGAAGAGGCGAAGGCCCACAACGTCGACGTGATCGGCCTGTCGGGTCTGATCACGCCCTCGCTGGACGAGATGGTGCACCTGGCCAGCGAGATGCAGCGCGAAGGCTTTGACATTCCACTGCTGATCGGCGGCGCGACCACGTCCAAGGTGCATACGGCGGTGAAGATCTCGCCCCAGTACACCCGGAACCAGGCGATCTATGTGACCGACGCCAGCCGGGCGGTCGGGGTCGTGTCTCTGCTGCTGAGCGCGACGCAGCGCCAGCCCTATATCGACGGCATCCGCGCGGAATATACCGAGGTCGCCGAAGCGCATGAACGGGCCGAGGCCGCGAAGCAGCGCCTGCCGCTGGCGGCGGCGCGGGCCAATGCGATGCAGATCGACTGGACGGATTATTCCGTTCCGGCGCCCAGGTTCACCGGCACGAAGGTGATCGAAGACTGGGACCTGGCGGAAATCGCCCGTTACATCGACTGGACGCCGTTTTTCCACACTTGGGAGCTTCGCGGCACTTACCCTCGGATCCTGGAGCACGAGAAATACGGCGAAGCTGCGCGCAGCTTGTTCGCCGATGCGCAGTCCATGCTGCAGCGGATCATCGGCGAGAAATGGTTCGGTCCCCGCGCCGCCGTAGGCTTCTGGCCCGCGAACAGGGCAGGGGACGACGATATCCGCCTTTTCACCGGCGCTGACCGGTCGGAAGAGCTGGCCACGCTCCACACCCTCCGCCAGCAGACGTCGAAGCGGCAGGGCCGGCCCAACGTGGCCATGGCCGACTTCGTGGCACCCGAAGGCACCGACGACTGGATTGGCGCGTTCGTGGTGACAGCCGGTCCCGAAGAGATCGCCATTGCCGAGAAGTTCGAGAAGGCTGGCGACGATTACGGTGCGATCATGGTCAAGGCGCTGGCCGACCGCTATGCCGAGGCCATGGCCGAGATGCTGCACCAGCGCGTCCGCCGCGATTACTGGGGCTATGCAACAGACGAGAGCTTTGCCCCGCACGAGCTGGTCGGCGAACCCTATCGCGGCATCCGTCCCGCGCCGGGATATCCCGCACAGCCCGATCATACCGAGAAGACGACGCTCTTCCGCCTGCTGGATGCCGAAGCGACGACGGGTGTCACGCTAACGGAAAGCATGGCGATGTGGCCGGGATCGTCCGTGTCGGGGATCTATATCGGCCATCCGGAGGCGTTCTATTTCGGCGTCGCCAAGGTGGAACGGGACCAGGTGGCCGATTATGCGCAGCGCAAGGGGATGGAACTGGCGGAGGCCGAACGCTGGCTGACCCCGATCCTGAACTACCGCCCTGACGCGACCGCCGCCGTTGCGGCCGAGTAACCGTTCCAGCGCGGTTCGCTAGCCCCTATCAAACCAGCGCATCGGCCAGAGGTTTCCCGGCTTCCCGCCTTTTCTGGTCCACCTGACAGGCGGATGGCGGGTGTTCTGCGAGGATCTCACTCCCGTCGGGGCAAATCCGGTCCATCGGACTAAATGCCTGCTGCATGGGAGCAGCAGGCATGTCCCCTCTTTGCGAGGATCCGACACGGGCCGCAATGAAGGATGGAGTGCGCCCCCGCGGGTGGACATTGTCAGGCGGCGGTTTTGACCATGACTCGGGTGCGGTTGTCTTGGAACTGGGCGGGCTGAGAGACCCCGAGGCTGAGTGCCGGCGGCGGCTGTTGTAGACCTCGACGAAACCCGCTCGTTAGAGAGCTCTGCAACAATGCCCAAAGACGTGCTCGTTGCCGGCGGATCGGCCAGACCTCTGTCTGGGCCCAAAGGGCGAGGTACAGGGTCAGAAATGCCAGGCCACGGCGCCGGCAGGATTGCACAACTGCTTCACCGGCAGATGAACCCCGGACGGCCGCAACCCGCACCGCCGGTATCCAGCGTTGACCTTATGGGCAAAGCTTCAGTTGGGCGCCGTTCCGGTCCATCGCGGTAAGCACGTCCGACGGTGGGGCACTGTCCGTGCAAAGTACCATGCTGTCACGCCACTGGCTGACCAGCACAAGCGCCCGACGTGCGAATTTGGAATGATCGGCCAGGATCAACTGCCGGTCGGAATGCTCCACCACCGCGGAATAGACCTGCGAGGCCGTCAGCATCGCCTCGCTGACGCCCGATGCGTCGACGCCCGAGGCTCCCAGCACCGCCACCGGGGCATGAAAGCGGGCAATGGCGGCAATCGTGTCGGCGCCGGCGACGATGCCTTCGCGATGGTCATAGATTCCGGGCAGCAACACGATCTGAAGATGCGGATTGGCGGCCAGTTCAGGCGCAATGCTGTGGGACATGGTGATGACTGTCAGCGGCCGGTCGAACCCGGTCAGCGCGCGCGCGAAATGCAGCACGGTCGCCCCGCCACCGATCAGCACCGCGTCGGCATCGCCGATTTCCTCGACCGAGGCCTGGGCGATTTGCTGCCGTTCGGCAACATGCAGCGCCTGCCGTTCGGCCAGGTGCGGCTCGAACCGCTGGCTGCGCATTGCGCCGCCATAGGTACGGTTGATGCGGCCGGCCTCGTCCAGTTCCGCCAGATCCCGGCGGATCGTCTCGGCCGAGACGCTCAGCTTCTCGGTCAACTGGTTCACGCGCAGGGTCGGGTTCGAGCCCAGGAGCGACAGGATCAGGTCCTGCCGGGCCGACTTTCGCATCCGGGTCCCGGGCTGCGAGGGCGTGGTGCTATCCGTCATGGGCCTTCCAGTGCGGTTTCCGCTGCGAGGTTACACAGAACTTGACCGGTTCCAGTCAGTTTTCCCGGTCATGGCACGGTGCTGCCCGAATGTCATCCCGAACCGGTCAGAATCCCCAGGAACTGCCGTGACTTCTGACTGGACTTGCTGAAGCACTGACGATGCCTCCTTGCATTGTTGCCGACGCATTGTTGCCGACACTGCCCGAGTTACGACATATCTGTGACCGAAGATGGTCATGTGTTGTGCGGGTTGGGGCTTCACTTGCCGAAGTTATGGCCAAATTGTGAATAGTATGCCCGACTTGACCCAGAAATGTTGGCAAGATCCACAGTTTTTCTTGCGGCAATTGCGAATCGTGGCTACCGTCCTCTTATCGACAAGGCGCAGGGACAGGGGCGCAGGACAATCCCGGAGACATGTCCCCCGATCTGTTTTCACAGTCGGAAGCGCAGGAATTCAAGGGGCTGCACCGCTCTGGGTGGAGAAGCTCCGGACCGGCGCCCAAGGAATGGGCGCTGGAAAGGGTCGGCACCGATGGCCGTGCCGTGACCGCCGGTTGACCGTCTTTACACAGGCGCGACGGTCTGCAGACTTTCGTTACGCATCGGCCGGTTTCCGGCCGGCGCGACCACGATCATGACCCGCCGGTCGTCCCCGTCCGGCCCATCGAAGGACAGACATCTCCCATGACCAACATCGACCTGACCGGAAAGCATGCCGTCGTCACCGGTGGATCGTCCGGCATCGGCACTGCCGTCGTGCGCACCCTGGCCGCCGCCGGCGCCAGCGTGACCGTGCTGGCGCGCAGCCGGGCCTATTCCGACGCCGAGGCCACGATGTACGACGACCCGAAGGTCGATTTCAGGTCACTGGACGTGGCCGACAGCGCCGCGGTGACCGAAGTATTCGCCGGGGTCGCGGCCGACAAGGGCATCGATATCGCAGTCATGTCGGCCGGTGTCCTGATGCCCGGCACGATCCTGGACACCGATGACGAGACCTGGCGCAAGGTGATGGCCGTCAATCTGGACGGGCTCTTCTATACCACCCGCGAGGCTATCCGCGCGATGATGGCGCAGGGACGGGGTGGCAAGGTCGTGTCGATCGGCTCGATCTCTGGCTACCGGGCGAACCAGGGCTTCAATGCCTACTGCACCGCCAAGGGCGGCGCGCTGAACTTCACCCGGCAGGTCGCGATGGACTATGCCGCCCACGGCATCAACGTGAACGCGGTGGCGCCGGGCTTCATCACCACGCCGATGACCGAGATCTACAATGCCGAGGTCAAGGCCACGCTGGCCGGCCAGACGCCCGACGGCCAGTGGGGCACGCCGCAGCAGATCGCGGATGCGACCTTGTTCCTGTGTTCGGACCTTTCGGCCCACATGCATGGCCAAAGCCTGCTGGTCGACGGTGGCTGGACCCTGGGCGTCTTTGCCTGAGTTCGGGGCCTGAGTTCGGGGCCTGAATTCGAGACCTAAACCCGGGGCCTGACCGCCCGGCAAACCCGAAAACCTGATCCATGCTCCGGGCCCCTCGACGGGCCCGGGACGAAGAACTGTTGCCCGCAACAGACAAGCAATAACGCAATCAACAGGTGGACCCATGAAAAGACGGCAACTTCTGACCGGCCTCGGCGCCGGTGGGCTTGGCGCGGCGGCGCTTTCGGCCCTGAACGCAGGCGCGGCCCATGCGCAAACCGGCGACCCGATCCCGATCGGGGCGGCGCTGCCCATGTCCGGCCCGTCTGCTGGCGACGGGATCGAGTTCAAGAACGGCCTCGACCTGGCCGCGGCCGAGATCAACGCTGCCGGCGGCATCCTGGGCCGCCCGGTCGAGATCCATATCGAGGACACCCGCGAAATGGGTGCAGACTTGGTGGGCCAGGCCATGCAGCGCCTGATCGACCGCTACAACACGCCCGCCATCGTCAACGGCTACAACCTGGGCGCCAACATGGTCGAACTGGACGTGGCGGCCGACAATGACGTGATCGTTCTGCACAACAACACCCAGATCGCCCATCAGGAACGCGTGAAGTCCGATCCGGAACGTTATTACGGCGGCTTCCAGACCGACCCTGCTGAATACTGGTACGGGCCCGGCTGCCTGAACTTCCTGAACGAACTGGTGGACGCGGGCCAGTGGAAGCCGGCAAACCGCAAGATCGCCATCGTCGCCTCGGCGGTGGAATACTCCATCGTCATCGGAAATGCGATCCGGGACAAGGCTGCCGAATTCGGCTGGGAGGTTTCGGTCTACGAAACCGTGCCCTTCCCGACCAACCAGTGGGGCCCGGTACTGGCCAAGCTGCGGGAAGATCCGCCCGCCGCGATCCTGGTCACGCACTTCCTGGCCCAGGACCTGGCGCAATTCATGACCCAGTTCCTGACCCAGCCGACGCCCAGCCTGATCTACATGCAGTACGGCCCCTCGCTGCCCGTCTTCCGCGAGATCGGCGGCGAGGCAATCAACGGCGTGATCTATTCCACCGTGATCGGCGGCCTGCCGGACGCGTTCGCCGCCAAGTACCGCGAGGATTACCGGGCGAATTTCGGCGACACGGCATCCTGGCTGACCGGGTCCCAGACCTATGATGCGCTGTGGATGTATGCCACCGCCGCCGCCGTGGCCGGCGGCCCGGGCGAACCTTTCAACGGCGAACAGGCGCGCAAGGTCGCCGGCGTCCTGAAGGGCATGGTCCACCGCGGGATGAGCGGGTCCTTCCGCTTCGATCCCGAGGGGCTGGTGGCCTACAGCTATCCGACCGAGACGAAGGACCCCTCGCTGGGCCTGCCGCACCAGTTCCTGCAGCACCAGGACTATCGCACCGATCCGAAACTGATCGGACCGCAGCTTTACGCGGACTCGCAGTTCATGCTGCCGCCCTGGCTGTCGTGATCCACTGACGACCGGCACGGGCGACCTGCGCCCGTGCCACCCAAAGGAATGAAGGCCTGCCCATGACCGACCTCCAACCCCTGTTGCAGTGCACGAACGTCACCCGGCGCTTCGGATCGCTGGTCGCCGTGGATCGCATGACGGTCAGCGTCGAGAAGGGCGAGATCCTGGGCATCGGTGGCCCGAACGGTGCCGGCAAGACCACCTTCTTCGACGTGGTGACCGGGATCACCCCGGCCTCGGACGGGCGGATCGTCTTCGACGGGCAGGACGTGACCACGCTGGGCGCCGACAGGGCCTGCCAGATGGGCATGGCGCGGACCTTCCAGCTGAACGCCGCCTTCGACCACATGACCGTTCTGGAGAACGTGGAAATCGCCGCCTATTACGGCCGCCGTCCGCGCTTTCTGCCGGGCCTGCGGCTGGGATCCGTCACGAAACGTGCCGCCCGGGACGCGCTGGATCTGGTGGGACTGTCTGACAAGGCCGGGATGACGGTCGCCGAACTGCCCGTTCTCGATCGCAAGCTTCTGATGATCGCCGGCGCAATGGCCACCGATCCGCGGATACTGTTCCTGGACGAACCTGTCGGCGGCCTGAACACCGATGAAATCGACTTTGTCATGGACCTGGTGAAACGACTGGCGGCCGGCGGGCTGACCATCGTCCTGATCGAGCACGTGATGCGCTTTCTCCTCGCGCTCTCCAGCCGGGTGATCATCATGCACCATGGCGCGCAACTGTTCGAAGGCCCGCCCCACGCGGTGGCCGAGAACGACGAGGTGGTCGAGGTCTATCTGGGTCAGGGCACCAAGGACCGGTTGAAGAAGCATTTCAGCCTGAACGCGGAGGCCATGGCATGAGCGCCGTTCTGGAACTTGAAGATGTCCGGTCGGGCTATGAAGGGGTCGAGGTACTGCGTGGTGTCTCGTTCTCTATCGAGGCGGGCGAACTGGTGACGGTCGTGGGTCCGAACGGCCATGGCAAGTCGACCCTGCTGCGCACGATTTCGGGCCTCGTGCCCCTGCGCGGCGGCGAGATCCGGTTCGAAGGCCGGGCACTGGACCGCCACGTCCATCACACGGCTGCCCGCGGTCTGGCCCATGTGCCACAGGGCGACATGCTGTTCCCGCAGATGTCGGTTCATGAAAACCTGCTGATGGGCGCCTTCCTGTGTTCCGACAGTACCGAACTGGCCCGCCGCATGGACGAGGTGCTGACCCTGCTTCCGAAACTGGCGGAACGGCGGAACCAGCAGGTGTCGACGCTGTCTGGCGGGGAACGCCGGATGGTGGGGATCGGTCGCGGCCTGATGATGGGCGGACGTCTGATGATGATCGATGAACCCTCGCTGGGCCTGGCCCCCATCGTGATCGAACAGATCTACGAGGTGATCGCCCAGCTGGGCAAATCCGGCCGCACCATCCTGCTGATCGAGGAAAACCCGGCTCGTGTGGCCGATCTCGCCGACCGTCTGTTCCTGCTCGACAACGGCGAATTCATCTGGTCCGGCCCGCCGGCCGAACTTCTGGCCAGCGACGAACTGATTTCCGCTTATCTGGGGGGCTGAGTCATGAACACCTTCTATGCCGTCCTTGTGTCGGGACTGACCGTCGGCGCGCTTTACGCCATTGCCAGCATCGGCCTGTCGCTGGTCTGGGGGGCACTTGGCGTCCTGAACATGGCCCATGGCGCGATGCTGACGCTGGGGGGCTATGTGGCCTATGGGGTGATCACCGGGCTGGGCCTGCCCGTGCCCCTGGGCATCTTTGCCTCGGTCGCCTTCGGCGCGCTGGCGGGCGGACTGATCTATGTCCTGATCGTCCGCAACGTCCTGCGGCAGGCCAAGGCAGATTTCGAGGCCAACGTGATGATCGCCACCGTCGGGGCCGCCATCGCGCTGGAAAACGGCATTCTGCTTGTGTTCGGCGGCCAGCCCCTACGCCAGCCGGTGACCGTGAGCGGATCTTTCGAACTGGGGCCGCTGATCGTGCCCTGGCAGAACTTCATCATCATGGTGGCGGCGGTTCTGGCCATGGCCGTGATCGCCTCGCTTCTGAACTACACCCGCATGGGCCGCGCGATCCGGGCCACTGCCCAGAACCGCGATGCCGCCCGGCTGATGGGCGTCGCCGCCGACCGGGTCTATCTGATCGTGCTGATGCTGTCGGGCGCGGTGGCCGGGATCTGCGGCCTGCTGCTGTCGGCCATGGTTCAACTGTCGCCCTCGCTGGGGAACGACCCGATGCTGAAGGCCTTCATCATGTGCGTGGTGGCCGGGCTTGGGTCCTTGCCGGGTGCGGTTCTGGTGTCCTTCGGCCTCGCGCTGCTGGAAGCCTGGGTCCAGTACCAGTTCGGCGCCCGCTGGGGCTTTCCGCTGCTGCTATGCGCTGTCGTCGTGGTGCTGATCTGGCGGCCCAGCGGCCTGCTGGGCAAGACGGAAGTGAGGCGGATGTGATGACCAGCCCGACATTTTTCACGGCACAGAAGGATCCACGCGCATGACCAAGACGTCCGGACGCACCGACCTGCTGATCGCGCTGGTCCTGATCGTGGTGGCCATCGCCATCCCCTTCCAGATCGACAGCCGCTACGTGCTGGGACAGATCGTGCTGGCGTTGTTCTATGCCTGCATCGCGTCCCAGTGGAATCTGGTCTTCGGCTTCGCCGGGATCTTCTCTCTGGCACCCGTCGCCATCTTTGCGGTGGGGGGCTATGCCACGGCGATGCTGTGCTTCTTCCTCGGCTGGTCGGTCTGGGCGGCGCTGCTGCCGGCGGCACTTGTGGCCGCCGTCTTCTCGGTCCTGATCGGGCTGGCCTGCCTGCGCCTGACGGGTGTCTATGTGGCGCTTCTGACACTCGCGGTGACGCAGGTCATGTATCTGCTGATCGTGACCGACACGGAATGTTTCGTGCAGGTCGGATCCGTCTGCCGTCAGCTGACCGGCGGGCCCGGCGGCTTTTCCCGGTTCGGAGATTTCGGTACGCGGCAGTTGCTGAAAGGCGACTGGATGATCGGGAACTATGCCATCGTCTGCACCCTGTTCGTGGTGATCATGGTCGTGACCTGGGTGATCCTGAAGGGGCCGATGGGCCACGCCTTCCGGGCGATCCGCGACAATCCGGGCTATGCCGTCGCCCGTGGCATCAACCGCTTTCGCGTGCAGCTTCTGGTCTTCGGCCTCTCGGCCTTCCTGACCGGGCTGGCGGGGGGTGTCTATGCTGCGCATTTCCAGGTGATCGGGCCGACGATCCTGCAACTGCCGCAACTGATGTTCATCATCGCCATCGTGGTAATCGGCGGCACCGGGACCTTCTGGGGACCGCTGGTCGGCACCCTGGTCCTGATGGGCGCGGACGAGCTGATGCGCGAAGTGGGTGAATTCCGAACATTGGGCCTTGGCCTGATCATCGCCGCTTCGATCGTGCTTTTGCCGAACGGGCTTGTGGGTCGGTTCCGCGACCTGATGCGCTATGCTGGCCGGAACCGGAGCGCCGGCCTGAAGACCTCGAAGGACATCCAATGAACCAGATCGCAGACCTGGCCGACCTCAGCCTTTCCGCCCTGCAACAAGCCTATCGTACGGGTCAGACCGGCCCCGTGGCCGTGACCCGCGCGATGCTGGACCAGGCCGAGGCCGTGAACGACACGCTTCACGCGCTTTACGACCTGCGCCCGGACGCCGCCATGGCCGAGGCAGGGTCGGCCGAGGCGCGCTGGAAGGCCGGCACGCCCCTGTCCCCCGTCGACGGGATGCCCGTGACGATCAAGGACAGCGTGCCCGCGACCGGGATGCGCTGGCACCACGGGTCTGCCTTGCATGGCAATGGCATCCTGGGCACCGCCGACGGCATCCCGACGCGCAAGCTGAAGGCGGCAGGCGCGATCATCATCGGCAAGGGCACGATGCCCGACTTCGGGCTTAGCGGATCTGGCGTGTCGGGGTCCCACGGGACCGTGCGAAACCCCTGGGGCACGGCGTGGAATACCGGCGGCTCCAGCGCCGGGGCAGGGGCGTCCATCGCCGCCGGCATCGGAATGATGTCGGTCGGATCGGACATTGCCGGATCGGTGCGTCTGCCGGCCTGCCATTGCGGGCTCGCCGCATTGAAGCCCACGCAAGGCCTGATCCCCCACGCCCCGGCCTCGACCGTGCGGTCGGCCGGGCCGATCACCCGCCGGGCCGAGGATCTGCTGGTCTGGACCACGGTTCTGGCCGGGCCCGACGCCGACGACCGCTATTCCGTGCCCCTGCTGGGCACTGATCCCGCGCCGGGCTGGGAAAAGGCCCTGACCGTGGGCACCTGTGCCGATTTCGGCTTCGGCCCCACGGTCGAGCCGGCCGTGCAGACAGTCTTCGACACCGCCCTGCAGGCATTGGAACGCATCGTCGGGAGGGTGCAGCCGGTGACGGCGGCCTATGGCTTCGACGCCTACCTGCCCATCGACGACTCGCTGAAGCTGCGCGGCTGGTACGAATACGCCGCCGCGGACGGCGAACACCGCGCCAAGGCGCCCACCGAGCTGGTCGACTGGTTCGCCGAGGCCCGCGACTGGACCCCGGCCCGCATCCGCGAATTCGAAACCGGCATCGAACGCGGCGTTGCCGGAACGGTCGCCCTGCTGGACGGGGTCGATTTCCTGCTGACCCCGGTCATGCCTCTGGTCAACTGGCCGGCGGAAGATCGCGGTCCCGTCTTCGGCATGCCGCTGCGCCATACGACCTTCACCGCGCCCTTCAACCAGTCGGGGCATCCCGCGATCTCGCTTCTGGGGGGCTTTGACGACAACGGGCTGCCGGTCGGCGTGCAACTGGTTGGCCACCGCTTGGACGACCGGCGGCTGATGGCGCTGGCGACGCTTCTGGAAACCGAACTGGACGCGATGAACGCCGGGGGCCGCAGTTGGCCCACGACGCCCGTCGTCTCTCATTGATCTTGGCTGCACACAGGAAGGATAGATCCATGTCCGACAGGGAAAGCCAGGCGAAAGCCTTTGCCGAAACGGCCTTGGGCGCCCCGCCCACCACTTTTGTGAACCCGCTGACCGTGCTGGCCTCGCCCGCATGGCGCGGGGTTGAAGGCGACATCTGGCGGGCAGGGGCCGGCGACGCCACGGCCATCGTCAAGCACTATCACCCCGATACCGCCTTCTATGTCGATGCCGCGAAAGCCATCGCTGCCGCCCGCCATGCCGGTGAAACCGGCGCCGGTCCCGCCGTGCTGGCCGATGACGCCGACAGCGGCCTGGTCGCCTTTGAAATCCTGCCCGCGCCCTGGCGCTGCGCCGGTCTCCAGGACCCGGTCGTGCCGAAGCTTCGCGCCGCGACCATCGCGGCCAAGAAGGCGTTCCAGTCTGGGCCGGCGCTGGGGTTCTCGGCCTCGATCTTCGACGAAATCGACAGCCTTGCTGCAATGGCAGAGAAGCTCAAGGCCCCGACCCACCCCCATCTGGCGACCTTCCTGTCCGTGATCGGCGACGCCGGTGCGCGGATCAGGGCGGCGGACCGGGACCTGAAGCCCTGCCACCGGGACGGCAACACCGCCAACCTGATGATCGGCCCGGACGTGCAGGTGAAGCTGGTCGATTTCGACCTGGCTGCCGACACCGACCCCTACGAGGATATTGGCTGCTGGCTGATGGAATTCTTCGACTGCGAGCCCGAGGCGCGCACAGGATTCGAGGAATGGGAAGGCCGCTTCGACGAAGGCCTGTTCCAGCGCGCGATGCTTTACGGCATGGCGGACGACCTGCGCTGGGGGCTGATCGGATCGGTGATGGCCGTGACCTCGCCCCGGAAGGCGCTGGAATTCGCGAAATACGCGTCGTGGCGGTTCCTCCGCCTGTCGACCATGGCCCTTGGCTCGCAGGCCTCCGACCGCCTGCGCCGGGCCGCCTGAAGGAGACCCAGACATGAGTGCCGCAACCGAAGAACAGATCGCCCGCGCCATTGTCAGCGTGCCCGGCTGGACACCCGAGACCGTGAAGGTCCGGCCGCTGGTGGGGGGGCTTCTCAACTCCAACTGGCTGGTCGAGCATCAGGGCACGACCTATTTCATGAAGGTCTTCGGCATCGGGTCGGACAACTTTGTGGACCGTGAACTGTCGATCCAGGCCGCCCGCACCGCCAACGCCCTGGGCGTTGCCCCGGCGGTCGTCCACTATGACCGCGATGCCGGGGTGGAAGTGTTCGAATTCCTGACCAGCCACCGTGCTTCGACCAATGCCGACTTCGTCCGGAAGGACTTCATGTCCGCCGTGATCGGCCTTTATCGTCAGTACAACGCGGGCGAGGCGCTGCCGGTCACCAAGGACGTCTTCGCCATGACCGACGAACATATCGAGCAGGGCAACGAGGTCGGCGCGATCCGCCCGGCCGACTTCGCCTTCCTGGAACAGCAGTACAAGCGGGCCAGGGCGGCCTTCATGGCCTCGGGCCTCGACCTCGCGCCCTGCCACAACGACCCGATGCCGGGCAACTTCATGGTGCAGCTGTCCGACGACGACCGGCTTCTGGACATGAAGCTGATCGACTTCGAATTCGCGTCGAACAACGAACGTGCCTACGAGATCGGCGTCTTCCTGGGCGAGATCTTCGCGGACGAAGCCGCGACGCTGGAGATGATCGAACAGTACTACGGAGCCCTGCGCGAGGATCTGGTGGCCCGGGTCTGGGTCGCCCGCGCCGTGGCCGACATGAAGTGGGGGTCCTGGGGCGTCCAGCAGCGGCAGCTGTCGGAATGGGACTTCGACTACCAGAAATACGGCATCTGGAAATACGCCCGCGCCCGTGCCGTCTTCAACGATACGCGCTGGAACTACTGGCTTTCGAAACTCTGATCGCGCAGCTCCGCGCCGTTTAACGAAACTCCCTCGACACGCCACCCCGCGCGGCCCCTGGGCCGTGTACCGGATGGCTGTTGCCTGCGCCAAGGCGCCCGACGAACAGGTATTTCCGATGACCGACACATCCCGCTCCATCCTCGAGATGAACGCCTATTCGGGCGGGACCGAGACCAGCCCCCTGTTGTTGCGGCGGCAGGCCAACATGGGGCCGGCCGCAATTCTGTTCTACCGCGAACCCCTGGAGCTTCAGCGCGCCTCGGGCGCCTGGCTCGAGGCCACGGACGGCACGCGATATCTCGATTGCTACAACAACGTGCCCTCGGTCGGGCATTGCCATCCGCGGGTGGTCGAGGCCGTCAGCCGCCAGATCGGCCTGCTGAACGTTCACAGCCGCTATCTGACCGAGATCGTCGAAAGCTATCTGGAACGGTTGCTGGCCACCTTCCCCGAACACCTGGCCCATGCGGTCCTGACCTGTTCAGGCAGCGAAGCCAACGACCTTGCCATGCGCATGGCGATCCGCGCCACCGGCAACCGCGGATTCATCGTGACCGAGGCCGCCTATCACGGGAACACCGCCGCGGTGGCCGATGTCTCGCCCTCGTCCTGGAAGTCGGGGCATGTCCCCGACCATGTCCGGCTGGTTCCCGCGCCATCGGCCGATGCATATGGGCCGTCCGTGGCCGAAGGCTTTGCCGCCGCCGTGGCCAATGCTGCGCGGGACCTGGGCGAAGCCGGGTACGGTCTTGCCGCCTTCATCTGCGATTCCGTCTTTTCCAGCGACGGGATTCACGCGGACCCCGAAGGCTTCCTGGCCCCGGCGATCGACGCGGTTCATGCGGCTGGGGGGCTTTACATCGCGGACGAAGTGCAGCCGGGCTTCGGACGGTTGGGGCATGGCATGTGGGGTTTTACCCGCCACGGGGTCGCGCCGGACATCGTCACCATGGGCAAACCCATGGGGAACGGTTTCCCGATGGCCGGTCTGGTCGGCCGACATGAACTGTTCGCGCAGTTCTGCGAGGACACAGGCTATTTCAACACCTTCGGCGGCAATCCGGTGGCGGCAGCCGCCGGCATGGCGGTGCTGGACTGCATCGGCGAAGAGGATCTGATCGGCAACGCCGCGCGTTCCGGCAGATTGCTGATGGAAGGACTGACAAGCATCGCAGCGGAAAACAACCGGATCCGGGCGCTTCGGGGCACGGGGCTTTTCATCGGAATCGAGCTCGCCAAAACGGATGTCCCGGCAGGTGAAGGCGTTGCGCGGCTGATCGATGCCCTGCGCCAGCGACAGGTCCTGATCGGAGCCGCCGGACGCACGGGCGAGACGTTGAAACTGCGCCCACCGCTTTGCCTCTCTGCGTCAGAGGTCGATTTCTTCCTGGACGCCCTGCGCCTTGCCCTGCGCGAGGCCTGAGCTTCAAGCCGGGTGCCGCTTGGCGTTCTTGCGGGGCGGGATGACGGCATGACCCCGATCGCAAAGGCGACGCTCAAGCAACGCTGGGGAACGCTTCAGCGTGTACTGTCGAGCCGTGACCGGCTGGAACAGATCGCCAACGATATCATCCTGGACTTGGAGATGAAGCCGCGCCTGAATGCGGGCATGGGCAACGCCATGCTCGTGGCAGGCTCCATCCCCGAGGCATGCGAGCTCTTCGAGATTTTCCGTAAGTCCGGGTCAATCCTGGCCGACAAGTGCGCAGCGGTGACGTCCTACAAACGCGCCGCCCCTGAAATCACCGGTGAAGAAACCGATTTGTCCCACGCGGACTTTGCCCGAAGCATCGGTGTCGCAAAGGGCACATGTCAGAGCTGGGAGCACGGCCGCCGCCATCCGACGGGCCCGGCTCAGGTACTTCTGGCCCTGATCGCGAAGAAACCCTCCGTGGCGCAGGAGCTTCTGAGCGACGTGTAAGCCGATCCGTCTCTTTCTTGCCAGACCCACGCGGCGCATGCTGACGGCAGACCATGGGAAAGAACCGTTTGCCAAACTCTCCGGCTGTCCGGGCCCAATATGGTTCCGAGGCATCCGACGCGGACCAGTCCCAGTGGCAGATGCGCAACTCAAGGCAAAATTGGCCTGACCGCCGAAGCGTGCCACGCGACGGGGTTGCGATCTTGTCGGATGCTGTCACTCTGCGGGTGGAGGGACAGGACCGCGCGTATAGGGGACGGCGAGAGTTCTGGGTTCAGACATGAATGATGGAGTAACGCCGCGTGCCTGCGCCAGCAGGCCGGTCGTGAATCCGCGTCCGGTCGGCGGGCTGGTCGCTCTTGGTCTTTTCGGGTCTGTCCTGGCTGGGTGGCCCGCAATCCTGCCCGCCCAGGAGCTAGCCTGCGAAGGTCCCAACACGGGCGCGCTGAGCGGGCAGGTCCTGGCGTGCCAGGCGGGCGATTTCACCTATCAGTCGTCCTCTGATCTGGTGACGGGATCCCTTGGCAACGGCGACGATCTGCCCGGCTATCTTGTCACCGGAAGCGGCACGGGCATCGACGTGACGGTCAACGGCGCGCTGACCTTCGACGGTCTGCCATTCGGGCCCGGGCCGGCCATCTACTCCGTCGTAGGCTTCGAGACGACCGCGGATTGCTTCCTGAACGAACCCTGCACGATGCTGTTTCAGCCCGGTGTCAGCGCCGGCGACCTGTCGGTCACATTGGGCAGCAGCACGGTGCCGACGGGCACCGATGCGATCACCGCGACGGCCGTTACCGGAAGCACCGTCGGACCCGGAGCACTTGCCGCGATCTCTCGCGGCGGAGACGGGTTCGGCGGCGCGGGGGCACAGGTCCAGATCGACGGGCAGGACGCGGCGCCGATCGAACTGGTCTATGGCACGGATGCAGGATCGGTCATGCTGGATCTGGATGCCTCGGCCGCCATTTCGGTCAGCGGAACGGGGGCGGCCGCGGTCGATGGCGCGCCGTCGCTGGTCGGCGCGAAGGCCCTGTCGGAGGGCGGCGGTGGCAGTGCGTTCTTCTGGCTGGAAGGGATCGTCGTCAAGGAATTCGGTGAGGTCGGCGCCGGCGGCAACGCAGAGCCGGTCGCTGTGGCGACGGCCGCGGGCAGCACGATCCGGGTCACCGCAAGCGGTGCGGATGCCAGTGCCGCCGGGATCGAAGCGCGGGCCATCGGCGGCGCTGCGGGCTTCTACTTCGATGGCGAAAGCGATGCGACCTACACGGCCGGCATCGGTGGGGCGGCCGGTGCGGTCGACGTGACCCATGGCGGCGCGATCGCGGTCGATGCGGCAAGCGGCGCCGGGATCCTTGCCGCCTCCATCGGCGGCAACGGGGCGGACAGCGATCTGGAGACTCCTGCCTATACTGGCCAACCGGCGAATGGCGGTACGGTGAACGTGACGGTCCAGGGCGCGGTCGACATGTCCGGCGGTGGAATGGGGGTCTTTGCTTCCAGCCAGGCCGGTGCATGGACGCCGGTCGGGCAGACCTACCTGGCCTCCGGCGGGACCGTAAACGTGAGCGTTGGCGGAACTGCTGTCATCGCGACCGGCAGTGCCGGGCCTGCGCCCGGACCGCTGGCCATCGGGGTGCTGGGGCTCAGCACCGGCGCGCGCATCGTGTCGGGCCTGACCTCGGACCCGAACCTGCAGGGCACGGGTGTGGCGGGCACAGTGACCGTCGGCAATGCCGGATCGGTGAGGACCAATGGCGCGTCGGCCTTCGGGGTGACGGCGCTGGCGGTGGGTGGGACGACGACGGTCGGGTCCTATTCGGCAGGCAGCAATGTCGTCGGCAACAGCGCGACGGTCACCGCGGGTTGCGGCGGGTCGCCGTCGGGCTGCAACGACGTGACCCTGAACAACACCGGCAGTGTCATGACCCTGGGGACCGGGTCGGTGGGGCTTGCCGCGGTCTCCTCCGGCGGGGGCGGGATCGCGCATAACGACACGGCCATAGCTTTCGACAGCATGGGAGAGATGACCGCCGGCACCTGGGTCGGGTCCCGTCCGGCCGTCGGCGTGGATGGCACCGATGGCGGCGGGATCACGGTGAACCATTCCGGCAGTGTCACCACCGGCGACGGGCAGGGCGGCGGGATCGGCGCCATAGGCATCGTCGCGCAGTCCATCGGCGGCGGTGGCGGCGTGGTCGGCGGCACCGAGGCTGTCGCGCGGCTGGGCGACGCGGCCGGCGGCGGCGGGAACGGGGCGACGGTCACCGTGAACCTGACAGGCGGGGCCAACGTGCTGACGCGGGATGCGGCCTCGGTCGGGATCCTGATGCAGTCCATCGGCGGTGGCGGCGGCAGTGCGACCAACAGCTATGGCGCGGCGACGACGGTCGGCGGCGCGGGGGGCAATGGCGGCGGCGGCGGCACGATCACGCTGAACACCAGCGGGGCGACCTCGGTCGCGACACTGGGCAACGGATCGCAGGGCGTGCTGATCCAGTCCATCGGGGGCGGTGGCGGCAATGGCGGCTATGCGCAAAGCAGCTCCATCCTTGTCGCCACGGCCATCGGCGGGGCAGGGGGCAGCGGTGGTGCAGGCGGGGTCGCCAGCGGCTACAACAACGGGCAAAGCGAGATTTCCACGCTGGGCAACCGGTCGTCGGGCATGGTCGTCCAGTCCATCGGCGGCGGTGGCGGCACCGGCGGCGCGGCGGTGGCCCAGGCCGCGGGCCTGATCCGGACCATCGCCGTGGCGCTTGGCGGCGCGGGAGGGGCCGGCGGCGACGGGACCTATGCCACCGGCATCAATCACGGGCACATCACCACCGGCCTGTCGCCCGATGCGCTTCAGAACATCGGCCTGGGATCGGGCGGCATCTTCTATGGCAGCCTGGACGACGGCACGCAGCTGACCGCCGACATCCGGAACGGCGACATTGCCGAAGGCATGGTCAGCGCGACCCTGTCCAACGTGACGCTGACGGACGGCACCGTCCTGACTGGCGTCACGGTCCAGGGTGCGACGGTGTCCGGCACGGTCCAGACCACGGGCGAGAGCTTCTCCGGCACCATGACCAATGGCGGGATCTTCCAGGCGGTGGGCACCGACACGACCCGCGCCTCGGTCACCGGCCTGATGCTGGACGGACGCTTCACCGCAGCCACCGGCGGGCCGGCGGTGAACGGGGCGGATTCCGACGGGCTGGTCGTCCAGTCGATCGGCGGCGGCGGCGGGATCGGCGGAACCGCCATGGCCAAGTCGACGGTCCTGCCCGTCGTGGGCCTGAAGCTGGTGTCCGACGTCGTCTTCCCGTCGCTCGGCTTTTCGCTGGCGAATGGCGGACAGGGGGGTGATGGCGGCGACGGCGGCGGCGTGACGGCCGGCAACTATGCCGCCATCACGACCTGGGGCGACTATTCCCGGGGCATCCTGGCCCAATCCGTCGGTGGGGGCGGCGGCAATGGCGGCGACGGCACCGCCGTATCAACCGCGATCCAGAGCGCCAGCTTTTCCATCCAATATGCCATCGGCGGGGGCGGCGATGGCGGCGGTAACGGTGATGGCGGCACGGTGACCGCCTTCAACGGCACAGATGACGGGTCCGAGAACGGCACGATCCGCACCGGGGGCCAGTTTTCCGCCGGGATCGTCGCCCAGTCGGTCGGCGGCGGCGGCGGGACCGGGGGCAGCGGCAGCTCCAGCTCGGCCACGCCGATCTTCCAGAACGAGACCGGCCGGTCGCTGGACCTGACCTATTCCGTTGGCGGTGCCGGCGGCAGCGCAGGAGATGGCGGATCGGTCTTTGCCTACAACTACAACGGCAGCCGGATCCTGACCACGGGGTCCACCTCCTATGGCATCCTGGCCCAGTCCATCGGCGGCGGTGGCGGAGATGCCGGTGGCGCCTCGGCCACCGGGGGCGGCGATACCTACACCGCCGTGGTGGCCGTCGGCGGCGCCGGCGGGTCGGGCGGCGCCGGCCAGGACGTGACGGTCCAGAACGGCGGGCTGATTGCCACGACTGGCGGCAGCGGGCATGGCATCCTGGCGCAGTCGGTGGGCGGCGGCGGTGGATCGGGCGGCACGGCGAATGCATCGGCTTCGGCGCTGGGGGTTTACGAGGCCTACGATCACGGCATCGCCATCGTGAAGGGCTGGGCGACGGGTGGGACGCAAAGCTACAATCTGGACGTGTCGGTCGGCGGCGCCGGGGGCATCGGCAGCGACGGCGGCGCCGTAACCGTGACCAGCACGGGCACCATCGCCACCGATGGCGGCCGGGCCTATGGTGTGCTGGCCCAATCCATCGGCGGCGGCGGCGGGCAGGGGGCTGCCGCCACCGCGACGTCGCGGTCGGCGACGCCGATCTATCCGGTGACCGACATCGACCTCAGAACCTATACCGTCAAGCTGACCACCGGCGGCAGCAACGGTGCACTGGGGACGGGCGGAACGGTCGACCTGTCCAATGGCGGCACGGTGGTCACCACCGGGTACGGCGCCCATGCGCTGGCTGCGCAGTCCATCGGCGGCGGTGGTGGCACCGCTTTCGACGGGACCATGGACAGCGATCTGACCATCGCCGTGGGCCAGGCCATGTCGAACGCGCCGACCCAATCCACTGGCGGCGGCGGCGTCACGGTAACCAATTCGGCAGTGCTGGCCACGACCGGAACCGGTGCGTCGGCCATCGTGGCGCAATCGATCGGGGGCGGGGGCGGCATCGGCAGCGGCGGCACGGATTTCTTCGAGACCATCGGTGGCGGCAAGGCCGGCACCGCCACGCAGGTCATCAAGGTCGGCGGCGATTTCGGGGGCGACACCGACGGCGCGACCGAGGCGGCGGGGGCCGCCGTCACGGTCAGCCATACGGGCCAGCTGGCCACCCGGGGCGACTGGGCGCACGGCATCCTGGCGCAGTCCGTCGGCGGGTCGGGCGGGATCGGATCGGCCTACACGACGTCCAGCGTCATGACCGACCTGACGGTCAGTGTCGGCAGCTTCGGTACGCAGTTCGGCTGGGGCGATGGCGGTACGGTGAAGGTCGACCTGGCCGATGGTGCCGGCTCGCGGATCGTCACCGGGTCCGAGACTGTCGTGAACGGGATCACCACTCGCACCGGTTTTGCCGCCTTCGGGATCCTGGCACAGTCCATCGGCGGGGCCGGCGGGCTGGCCATGGCGCAGACCGATGGCGGCGCGGCGAAGGGCAGCGCTGTCGCGCTTGGTGGGTCAGGCAGCGGGGCCGGGGGGCTGGTGGAACTGACCGGCCAGGCCAGCGTCGCGACCCATGGCGACGCGGCCCATGCCGTAGTGTTGCAATCCATCGGCGGCGGCGGCGGCGTGGCCGGCCAGGGCAGCAGCGCGAATACCGGCGGGGCCGGGACGGTCGACCTGTCAATCGCGGGCGTCTACCCGGACGGGGCGGGCGGCAATGTTACCGTCAGCAATGCCGTGCTGACCGTGACGACCGCGGGCGACAATGCCTATGGCCTTCTGGCGCAATCCATCGGCGGCGGCGGGGGCCTGATTTTCGCGCAGGACGCGGCGATGGCCGCCGATGTGTCGTTGAACGTGAACAGTTACGAACAGCCGAACATGTCCCCGGGCGGCGCCGTGTCGATCACGCTGGACGCAGGGTCCGGCATCGTCACGGGCGGCGACGGGGCGCATGCCATCGTGGCGCAGTCCATCGGCGGCGGCGGCGGTATCCTGGGCTTTGGCGCGCCGGGGACCCTGTCCCCGGGCATGGGTCAGAGTTCGGTCATCACGTCACGGGGCGGCAGTGTGGACATCGACGTGGATGCATCGATCCTGACCACGGGGGCCGGCGCGCATGGGATCCTGGCCCAGTCCGTGGGGGGAAGCGGCGGGCTGATCGCCTATGGCGGCGCGGTCCATGCCGGCAGTGCCGGAGCGCCGGGAACCGACACAGGTGGCCAGATCACGATCACGCAGGCCGGATCGCTGGCCACGACCGGAACGGGATCGACGGCGATCTTCGCCCAGACGTCGGCCGGGCTCGACGTCACCATCGGCGGCACGGTCACCGGCAACAGCCATGGTCTCTGGGCGGATACGGACGGGGCCAGCACGCTGACCATCGGGGCAGGCGCGTCACTTTCGGCCGTGTCGGGCAATGTCATCCTGCAAAGTGGTACGGCCGCGCTGGACGTGACCAACATGGGCACGCTCTCGGGGTCTGCCGTCGCGCTGAACGACGGGACGCTGACCAATGCCGGCCTTCTGGATGCAGGCAGCGGCCTGTCGCTGAACGGGAATTTCGTCCAGCAGCCGGGCGGCACGCTGAGCTTTGCGCTGATCGCTCCGATTGGCGGTGCCACGGCGCCGGTTTCGGTTTCGGGTACCGCGGTGCTGGACGGCACCCTGCAGCCGGTGGTCGGCGACTGGCTGTTGCCCAAGGCGGTCCCGGTCCTGTCCGCGCCCGGTATCGGGCTTTCGGGCACCTTCGCAACAGTGACCAGCGACAGCCCGCTGTTCGCCTGGACGCAGATTCTGTCCGACGACCCTGTCTCGATCCTTGCCACGGCCGACCTGACCGCGCCCACAGGGTCCGATGCCAATGCCGTGGCCCTGTCCCAGAACCTGCAGGCCAACTGGACTGCCGCCAATCCGGACTATGCCGGGATCTTCGCAGCACTCTACAATGGCGTACCGAAGGGAGAGAACTATCAGTCCGCGCTGGCCTCGATCTCGCCCCAGACACTTGACACGCTGACCACGGCCTTCAGCGACACGGGCGGCGAGGTGCTGGGCACCGCGCTCAGCTGTCCGGAATTCCGGGGCCAGTCGCTGCAACTGGCCGAGGGACGCTGTGTCTGGATCCAGGGCGGCGACTTTTCCACGCGCTACGACCGGCTGGCGACGAAAATCGGCCGGACGGTCACCGGCCTGGGCGGCCAGACGCAGATCGCCGATGGTTGGTATCTGGGCGGCGCCTTCAGGGCAGATTTCGTCAGCGCCAACGGCCGCTATGCCAGCGGGTCCGGCACCAATTACTTCGCGACGGTCGCGCTGAAGCGGGTCTCGGGTCCCTGGCTTCTTGCCGGGTCGCTGGCCGCGGGCGTGGGCGAGCACGATCTTGAGCGGCGCGAACCCTTGGGGGGGCCCGCGACGCTGCGCAGCAGGCAGCGCCCGGTCTTCATGGGGGTACGGCTCCGCGCGGCCTACGATATCGCCGTGGGCCGGCATTACATCCGGCCGATGGCGGATCTCGATCTCTATGCCGTGAGGACGCCGGCCTATGCCGAGGAGGGCGCGTCCCCCTTCGCGATGTCGGTGAAGAAGAACACGGATACGAATGTCGCACTGTCCCCGGCGGTGGAGTTCGGTCTCCGCCGCGACCTGAAGAGGGACGGGGTCCTGCGGGGCTTCGTGAACCTTGGCGCGACCGGCACCGTCACCGGCGGCCGGCAGATCGACGCGTCCTTCGTCAGCGGCGGCGACATACGGACCGAAATCTATTCGCCCGACCTTGTCGGCCGCGTGACGGCGGGGCTGCAGGTCTATCAGACCAAGGGCTGGGACATCCGCGCGGAATACGGCCTGACCACGGGGAACGATTTCCGAAGCCACGGCGGGATCCTGCGCCTGTCCTACCGGTTCTGAGATCCGGACGCATGTCCGACCGTAGAACCGGGGGGAAGCCGAGAGCGCCCGACATGTTCCGTATCTCAGCCGCTGAAGGGATCGCGTTTTGTCAGGTTCCGGAAGCCGCTGGCGTCTCCAGTACCATGACCGTGTCCACAACGGTCACCGACGTCATTTTCGTTAACGGGCCGCTGAGAGACTCCTGCCTCGACGTCTGACGGGGAACATGCTTCACCTTCGCCACTACGATGACGATGGAGTGCGGGATGCGTGGCTCGTGCAACGGAGATGCCGTCGCCTGTTCCGGTCACTTCTGGATTTCGCCCTCGGCCGGAAGGGCGGGCCGGCCGAAGCCAGCCCGTGGGCGTCAGACTTGGGCCTGGCCGCCGTCCGCGAAAAGTTCGGCACCGTTGACGAAGCTTGCGTCGTCCGAAGCAAGGAATAGCGCCGCCTTGGCGATTTCCTCGGCCTCACCGACGCGCCCCAGCGGGATCGCGCTGGCCAGATGGTCGAGCAACCCCTGCTGCGCCTGGGCATCCTCGCCGGCCAGACCGACGAGACCGGGCGTACGGGTCGCGCCGGGGCTGAGGACATTGACCCGGATCCCGGTCCCCTGCAGATCCAGGATCCACGACCGGGCAAGGTTCCTGACGGCAGCCTTCGACGCTGAATAGACACTGAAAGCGGCCGTGCCTTCGGTCCCGGCGGTGGACCCGGCAAGGATCACCGAAGATCCGCGGGTCATCAGCGGCAGCGCCTTCTGCACGGTGAAGATCACGGCCTTCACGTTGCGCCCGAAGATGTCGTCGACCTGTGCTTCGGTTATCTCGCCCAGCGGCCGCATGTCGCCGCCGCCCGCATTGGCGTAAAGCACGTCGATCTGAGCGTGTTCCTGTTGCACCGCGTCATAGAGCCGGTCGATATCGGCCAGCACCGACATGTCGGCCTGCACGCCGGTCACGCGACCGCCGATCGCCCTGACAGCCGCGTCCAGGGCGTCCTGCCGGCGGCCGGTGATGAAGACCGCCGCGCCGGCGGCGGCAAAGGCCTTGGCCGCGGCAAGGCCGATGCCGCTGGTGCCGCCGGTGATCACGACGACCTTGTCCTGAAAATTGCGGGTCATGTTCATGCTCCTGTCTGACGGCGTGTTTGCCGTTGACTTGAACATGTTTGTGGAACGAACTTGCTGATAGTCAGCGATATTCACACTCAGCGTTCCATCAGGAGAACGATAGATGCGGACCGATCTGAATGATCTCGCCTATTTCGCCGAGGTGGTGACCCATGGCGGCTTCGCTGCAGCGGGCCGTGCGCTGGGGGAGCCGAAGTCGAAACTCAGCCGCCGGATCGCGGGGCTGGAGGACCGCCTGGGCGTGCGCCTGATCGAACGTTCCAGTCGCCGCTTCCGGGTCACCGATGTCGGCCGGGAGTTCTATGAACGCTGCCGGTCCATGCAGCAGGAGGCCGAGCGCGCGGAAGCGCTGGTGGTCGAGGCATTGGCCGAGCCGCACGGCCTTGTGCGTTTCGGTTGCCCGAGCGGCCTGGTCGAGGTGGTCGCGCCGCTGATCACCGATTACCTGGCGCGTCACCCGAAGGTGCGCCTGCAACTGGTGACGGGCGACCGGCGGCTGGACCTGATCGAAGAGCGGATAGATCTGGCGCTGCGGGTGCGGGTCTCGCTGGAAAGCGATGCTTCGCTGATCATACGCACCTTGGGCACCTCTGCCCGGATCCTCGTGGCCAGTCCGACGCTGGCCAGCAGGATTGCCACCCCGGAGGCGCTCGCGCAGGTCCCGTTGCTGGCCACCGACGACACGGCCGAGGAGGTCTCGTGGCAGTTGGAAAGCGGGACGGCCGAACAGCACCAGGTGAGGGCTTCGGTACGGATGGGATGCGCGGATTTCGCCGCGACGCGTACCGCGGCAAGGCAGGGGCTGGGTGTGGCCCTGCTTCCCGACCATGTCTGCCGCGACGCGCTGGACGACGGCAGCCTGGTCCGAGTGCTTCCGGACTGGCGGGGTCAAATGGGGACGGTGCACCTTGTTTTCACCACCCGACGCGGCCTTCCGCCCGCCGTGCGCCTTTTCATCGATCATCTGGCCCGCACCTTCCCGCGCGACATGTCGGGTGCCGGCCGAAACATCTGAAGGCAGGGGCGCTTTTGCCCCGAAGCTTCCGTCGCGACCGGAAAATACCGCCGCCGCCGAGCTGCCGGTTTGCGCTTCCATCACGACGGAACCCGGGTAACGTCGAAGGGCATTGGCAGAGGGTAAGGAGGCACCTCATGGACGGCACGCTATTCGTGGGTGGCGGTGGTGCGAACCACGGCAAGCCACAGGTCCTTCGGCTCGACTACGCCAACCGGCACGGTCTGGTCGCCGGAGCGACGGGTACCGGCAAGACCGTCACCCTCCAGATCCTTGCCGAAGGCTTCTCTGCCGCGGGTGTGCCCGTCTTCCTGTCGGACGTGAAGGGCGATCTGTCCGGCCTCGCCGCGCCGGGCCGTACGGACTTCAAGCTGCACGAGGCCTTCAGTGCGCGCGCCACGGAAATCGGCCTTGATGGATATCGCTACGAAGGTTTCCCGGTTACCTTCTGGGATCTCTTCGGGGAGCAGGGCCACCCGGTCCGCACCACGGTCGCGGAGATGGGGCCGCTGCTTCTTGCCCGCCTGATGGATCTGACCGAAGCGCAGGAAGGCATCGTGAACATTGCGTTCCGCCTTGCGGACGAACAGGGGCTGCCCCTGCTCGACCTGAAGGACTTCCAGGCACTGCTGGTCTGGGTCGGTCAGAACCGAGCCGAGCTGTCGCTGCGCTACGGCAACGTTTCACCGGCCTCCATCGGCGCGATCCAGCGGCGGCTTCTGGTGCTGGAGAACCAGGGGGGCGCCCGGCTGTTCGGCGAGCCTGCACTCGAGCTGTCCGACATCATGCAGACCGACCAGGAAGGCCGCGGGCGCATCAACATCCTCGCTGCAGACACGCTGATGGCCAGCCCGCGCCTCTACGCGACCTTTCTCCTGTGGCTTCTGAGCGAACTGTTCGAGGAACTGCCCGAGGTCGGCGATCCCGATAAGCCGAAGCTCGTGTTCTTTTTCGACGAGGCACATCTGCTCTTCGACGGCGCGCCCAGGGCGCTGGTCGACAAGATCGAACAGGTGGCACGCCTGATACGGTCCAAGGGGGTCGGGATCTACTTCGTGACACAGAACCCGGCCGACGTGCCCGAAGACGTGCTCGGGCAGCTGGGAAACCGGGTGCAGCACGCGCTTCGTGCCTTCACGGCACGCGACCGCAAGGCGCTGAAACAGGCAGCCGAGACCTATCGCGAGAACCCTGCCTTCGACACCGAGACCGCAATCCGCGAAGTCGGGACAGGCGAGGCGGTCACGTCGCTTCTGGAAAACAAGGGCGTGCCGGGCATGGTCCAGCGGACGCTGATCCGCCCTCCTTCGTCGCAGCTCGGGCCGCTCGGCTCCGAAGCGCGCGAACGTGTCATCGCGGCCTCGCCGGTCGCGGGGAAATACGAGCAGGCTGTCGACCGGGAGTCGGCCTACGAGATCCTCCGTGCACGGGCAGAACATGCCGCGGTTGCCGCCGAACGGGCCGAGACCGAGGAAGACGGACCTGTGGCGGGTGAACGCGAATTTCGCGCGGCCTGGCGTTACACCGGAACACGTGTGACCCGATCCTCGTCCGTACGCGTGGAAACGGATGATAGTTTCGGTGCTGCCATCGGTTCGGTGGTGCTCAAGGAACTGAAAGGCACCACCGGCCGCCGCATCGTGCGCGGCATCCTCGGAGGACTGTTTCGAGCGCGTTGACGGGCGTCCAAAACGCCGCCCAGGACCGCGGCTACGACGCCGACTGGTCCTGGGATGGGGCGAAAGACACGGGGTTACGTGCCTGCACCCCCGGCGGATAGCAACGAAAATGCCAAGTCACGGATAGAAAACTCCGCAACCGGGTCATGTTCGGCTGGCTCATGGATTGGCGCGTTTGAAAGGACGCTGTGATCGGAGTCCCGGGTCTACCTCTCCGCCTTCTCTGTTCTTGTTACCCACTGATCATGATGCCTGATCCCGGGGGCTGACAAGGACAAGCCCGGGATTGCCCGCATCGTCGTAAAGGGCCGAAACGGCGGCGGCGCGATGGTTCAGCACCGCGCGCTGGTTGATGTAGTGCTTGTCGGTGATCTCGCCCTGTTGCAGCGACGGCGGTTCGGTCAGGATCGCCAGCCGGTCGATCCGCTCGGCCGCGCCCGCGGCATCCGCGTTGTAGGCGCGCAGCGCCGTGGCCAAGGCATCGCGGACCTCCGGGTCGTCCCTGGAATATTGCGGCTTCAGCCAGACCAGCGCCGTGGCGCGGTCACGGTCCTGGCCGGCGATGACGGCATCCTGGACATGGGGCGCCAGCGCGCTGACCAGCCGGACTCGGACGGCACCGGCGCGGACCCAGGTGCCGCTCAGCAGCTTGAAGTTCTCGGACAAACGCCCGCGGAAGACCAGGCCCTGGCCGGGATCGTCGGGGGTCAGCCAGCTGACCGCGTCGCCGGTGTCGAAGAAGCCTTCGTCGTCCAGGAACCCGTCCTGCCCGACATAGCCCGCCGCGACCTGGTCGCCCCTGACCGACAGCCCGTATTCGTTGCCTTCGGGGACCAGCTTGACCGTGCTGCCGGGCAAGGGCAGGCCGATGGCGCCCATCCTGTCCATGTCCCAGTAGACGGCGGTGGTCATGCTGGTGGTTTCCGTCGATCCGCAGCCGGTCGCGAAATGGATGCGTTCGCCGCAGGTCGCGACGGCGCAGGCCTGGATCCGGTCATGCGTCTTCTGCCCCAGCGCGGCACCGCCATAGGTCAGAAGCTTCACGCGGGAAAAGAAGGCCTGACGCAGCGGCTCGGACCCTTCCAGCGCCTGCGCCAGCGCATCGAAGGCCGCCGGGACCGACGAAAACTGGGTCGGCCGCAGTTCCACCAGGTTGCGCACGGTAGCGGCGAACTGGCCGGGCAGGGGTCTGCCGTCGTCGATATAGAGCGTGTTCCCGTTGTAGAGCGCCCCGTTCAGCACCGCGTTTCCGCCGAAGGTGTGGTGCCAGGGCAGCCAGTCCAGCAGGATCTCGTGCGTTGGTTCGGCCAGGACCGTCTTTCGCGCGAAGGGCACGGCCACCATGTTGAACTGGGTGTTGATCACGGCCTTGGGCGCGCCGGTCGAACCGGAGGTGAACAGGATCTTGCCAACGTCGTCGCCCCGGATCGCGGACAGGGCGCTGTCGACCGCCGGGGTCGCGGGCGTGGCCACGACATCGGCAAGGGCCACCGCCCGGCCTGCCGGCTGAACGGCGATGGTCAGCGCCGGGGGCAGGTCCAGCTTTTCCAGGGCATTGGCAAAGCGGGCCGCGTCCTCGACGAAGACGGCGGCGGGCGGCACGACCCGGGCGCAGGCCAGCAGTTTTTCGCAACCGGGGCTCGCCAGCGCATAGGGGGGCGAGACGGGGACGACCGGCACGTTCACTAGGTGCGCGGCCAGCGTGATGACGGCATGGGCCAGGCTGTTGCCCGACAGGATCATCAACGGCGTGTCCTGCCCCAGCCCGGCATCCAGCATCCACTGCGCCGCATTGGCCGCCTGCTGCCAGGCGCCGGCATAGGTCAGCTCGGACCAGCCGCCGTCGGGGCCGCGCTCGGCCAGGAAGATGCGGTCGGGTAGGGCAAGGGCATTGCGGCGCAGCGCCTCGCCGATGCTGGCGATGTCGCATGTACCCTGCGTAGGCGCGTCGATCAGGATCGTGCCGTCGGCGCGGCGGTCGATCCGGATGTCGGGCGCGCGGCGCGCGAACGGGCGGTAGGGACGGGTCGACGGGTCGGTCATCTCAGCTCTTCCAATGCAGCGGGGTCACAGCAACGCCAGCGACAGCCAGGGCACCCAGGTCACGACCAGAAGCACCAGGACGATCAGCGCCAGGAACGGCAGCGAAGATCGCACCACATTCCCGAACGACGCCCCGAAGGCCGTCATTGCGACGATCAGGTTCAGCCCCATGGGCGGTGTCAGGAACCCGATTTCCAGGTTCATCACCATGACGATGCCCATGTGGACCGGGTCCAGCCCGTAGCTGGAGGCGATCACGTTCATGATCGGTGCCAAGATCAGGATGGCGCTGCCGGCATCCATGAAACAGCCGACGACCAGCATCAGCAGGTTGAAGCGGATCAGGAACCCGGTCGAGGTTTCGACATGGGCGTTCAGCCATTCGGCCACCATCTGGGGGAAGCCTTCGGCGATCAGGAACTTGTTCAGGCCCAGAGCCAGGGCCAGCACCGGGAACAGGGTTCCGAGCAGGGCCGTGGTGCGGATCGCCGTGTTCAGGAAGTCCCTGGCCGACAGCTCGCGGAACACCAGCACCTCGATCAGCACCGCATAGGCCAGGGCGACGGCGGCGGATTCGGTGGCGGTGAAAAAGCCCGAGAAGATGCCCGCCAGCAGGATCACCGGCATCAGCAGCGCCAGGATCCCGTCGCGGAAGGCGTCGACGATGTCGGCCAGGACCCAGGGCGTGCCGGTCATCTTGCGGTTCACGAACAGGGCATAGCCCGACAGCGTCGCCGTCAGCAGCAGTCCCGGCAGGATGCCGGCGGTGAAGATGTCGGTGATCGAGGTCTCGGTCGAGATGCCGTAGAGGATCATCGGGATCGACGGCGGGATGATGATCCCCAGCGTGCCGGAGGAGACGAGCGCGCCAAGGGCGAATTTCTGGTCGTATCCCTCGTTCAGCAAGGCGGGATAGAGCACGGTGCCCACCGCCAGCATGGTCACCGGCGAGGAACCGGAAATAGCGGCAAAGACGGCGCAGGACACGATCGCGGCCACCGCCAGCCCGCCCGGCAGAGGGCAGGTCAGCACGCGGATGATGCGGATCAGCTTGGCGGCGATGGACCCGCGGGTCATGATCCCGCCGCACAGGATGAACAGCGGGATCGGCAGCAGGATCTCGCTGTCGATGGCGTTCCAGACGTCCTCGGCGATCCAGGTCAGCTGGCCGCCGCCCAGGCCTACCTGCAGGTAGGCCAGGACGACCATCAGGATGACGGCGATGTTCTGGCGCAGCAGCAGAAGCCCTGCGATGATCAGCGGTATCACGACATAGGGGGGCATCAGAACAGCCCCGCGGTTTCGGGCGCCAGGCGCGGGTCGATGCCGTAGATCGTCTGGCGGATGCCATTGGACAGAAAGGCATAGGGCATGACCACCTGGATGATCCAGAGCGGCCAGTCCAGCACGGGCGCGGCCTGCCCGAACTCGTAGCTTTCCCGGACATAGAGATAGCTGACCCAGGCCGCGGCAAAGTAGAAGCCCGCGGTCAGCCAGGGTGCCAGCCGTGCCATCGCCGGCTCCAGCCCTGCGGGGACCAGCCCGTCGGCAAAGCTGGGGCGCAGGTGCATGCCGTTGTCGGTGGCAAGGCCGATGCCCAGGAAACCCGCGACGGCGGCGCAGAAGACCGCGAACTTGGTCGCGCCCCACAGGCTGCTGGCAAAGATTTCCCGCGCCACGACATCCGACAGCACCGCGCCGGCGGCCATGACGAAGGCCAGGGCTGCGACGGCGCCTTCGACGCGCCGCAGCCAGATCAGGATGTTCTTGAACATGGACCTCGTCCCGGCTGGTGTCGCGTCAGTCGCTGCACGCCGCCTTGGCGTCCTGGATCAGTTGCCAGACCTCGGGCGCGTCATTGCCGATGTCCTTCACAAGCTGGGGCCACGATTTCACCATCTCGTCGCGCAGCCTGTCGCGTTCGCCCGGGGCCATGTCGACGATGGATCCGCCTTCGGCCACCAGCTTCTGCGTCAGCGCGGCTTCGACCGACTGAACTGTCCGGCGTTGTTCAGGGCCCGGAACCGAGGCGGTCATCAGCACCTCCTGCTGCTCGGGCGGCAGCTTGTCGAAGGCGCGCTTGGACACCACGGTCAGCGACGGCAGGTAGACGTGGTCGGTCCGTGTCACCACCGGGGCCAGCTTGCCTGCACCGGTCATCACGCCGAAGGTGATGTTCAGTTCGGCCGCGTCGAACAGCCCGGTCTGCAGGCCCGAGTTGATCTCGGTCAGGGGCAGGATCACGCCGTTGACGCCGATGGCCTTGAACGCATCGACCGACCCCTTGGCCGGGGACACGCGGATCTTCAGCGCCTGCAGGTCCTCGACCGTTTCGACGGGCGTGTCCGCGAAGATGCGCTGATACCCGGTTTCGCCCCAGGACATGTTAACCAGGCCGCGCTTTTCGAAATAGGGCCGCAGCGAGGTCTGCAGGTGTTCGTCCAGCGCGCAGGCGGCCTGGTCGGTGCTGTCCCACAGGAAGGGCGCGTTCAGAAGGCCCAGTTCCGGCACGACCACCGCCGCGGCGGTGATGGAAAAGCCGCCCATCTCGACCCGGCCGCGGGCGACCTGCTGGATCACCGTGGCCTCGTCGCCCAGCTGGCTGTTCAGGAAGGGCACGATCTTCAGGTCGCCGCCGGTCCTGGTATCGGTATCCTGGACCAGGACATCGATCAGCTTGGCCCAGGGGGAATTCGACGGCGCGGACGATGCATATTTCAGCTCGGTCGCGGTGGCGACCGATGCCGCGCAGACACTGGTCATCAGAGCCGCAAGGGCGGCCAGGGACTTCAACTTCATTCTCTCCTCCTAGAGATTGCGTGTCGGGTCAGGCGGCCCCTAGGATCAGGTCGGCCGCCTTTTCGCCGATCATGATGCAGGGGGCATTGGTGTTGCCGCTGACAAGGCTTGGCATGACCGAGGCATCGGCCACCCGCAGGTTGGCCATCCCCCGCACCTTCAGGTCGGGGCCGACGACGGCCATGTCGTCTACGCCCATCTTGCAGGTGCCCGAGGGGTGGTATTCCGTTTCCGCCGTCCGGCGGATGAACGCGTCCAGTTCCGCCGCACCCCGGGCGTCGGCGCCGGGGGCGAACTCGTCCGACAGGATCCGGGCCAGCGGACCGGTCGCCGCGATTTCGCGCGCGCAGTCCAGGCCGTGGCGCATCTTTTCCATGTCCCGGTCGCTGTGCAGGAAGCGGTTGTCGATCAGCGGTGCGGCGAAGGGATCGGCGCTTTGCAGGGTCAGCGTGCCACGGTCCGCCGGGCGCAGGTTGCAGGCATGGATGGTGATCCCGTGGATGCCCACGTCCTGCATGTTCTCGCCCAGCATCATCGGGATGAAATGCATCTGGATATCCGGCCGGCCGTTGCTGGCGGGCGAGGCCCAGAACGCACCGGATTCCGCGCCGTTCGTCGTGCCGGGGCCGGTCCTGTTCCACAGGTACTGCGCCAGCGCGCCGATGGCCTTTGCCCCCTTGCCGATGCCGGCCAGGGTGACCGGGTCCTTCGTGCGGTGGAGCAGCGACAGGTTCAGGTGGTCCTGAAGGTTCTGGCCCACGCCGGGCAGGTCGTGATGGACCCGAATGCCCATGGTGTGCAGATCGTCGGCCGGTCCGATCCCCGACAGCATCAGGATATGGGGAGAGCTGATCGCCCCGGCGGCCAGGATGACTTCGCCCGCCGCGCTGGCGGTGATCATCCTTCCGTTCTGCCGGTAGGTGACACCGGTGACCCTGTCGCCCTGCATCTCCAGCGCGGTGATGTGGGCGCCGGTCTCGACCGTCAGGTTGCCGCGACCCATCACGGGGCGCAGATAGGCCACCGCCGCGCTGCACCGGCGCGCGTCCCGCTGGGTCACGGCATAGCGGCCGGCCCCTTCCTGGTGGTGGCCGTTGAAATCTGCATTGTAGGGCAGGCCGGCCTCGACCGCCGCTTCGACGAAGATGTCCGACAGCGGGTGGGTATAGGGCCGGTCCGACACGGTCAGCGGACCGTCCGTGCCGTGAAAACCCGCGTCCTTTTGGGCGCAGCGGTTGTCCTCGGACCGGATGAAATAGGGCAGGACATCGTCATAGCCCCAGCCGTCGCAGCCTTCGGCGGCCCAGTCGTCGTAATCCTGCCTTTGCCCACGGATATAGACCATCGCGTTGATGTTGGACGATCCGCCCAGGCCCTTGCCCCGCGGGATCGGGATCACGCGGTCGGCCAGCCCGTCCTGCGGTGTCGTCTGGTGGATCCAGTCGGTCCGGGGGTTGTCCTTCACCCGGTTGATGCCCGCCGGCATGTGGATGAACGGGCTCTTGTCCGGGCCGCCGGCCTCGAGCAGCAGGACGCGGGCGGCGGGATCGGCGCTCAGCCGGTTGGCCATCACGCAGCCGGCGGAACCGGCCCCGATGACGATGTAGTCGAAGGCGTGGGCCGGGGCCGTCATGGCCGTGTCTCCGTCTGCGTGCGCAGGCCCAGCCCGCTGAGGAACGAGGCGACCAGCTGCGTCACCATCTCGTGTTCGTCGATCCCGATGCTGCGATCGCCCTCGACCCGGGCGCCGTCGGCCATGACCAGCTGGGTGAAGCCGGCAACCGCCAGCGTGCCGTTCATCATCTGCATCTGGAACCAGACCGTGGCGGTGATGTCGGCACAGTCCAGGTCGGCCCGCCGGTCTTCCAGCAGGGCCGCCAGCGCGGTGCTGAGCGCCACGAACTGCCGGCGGAAGGGGGTGAAGTTCTGGCCGCCCTCGATCGGGGTCGACAGGGCCGCGGTGTAAAGGCCGCGGTTCTCGCGGAACCAGCGGACATAGCCGCGGACCACCTGGCGGATCAGCTCGCGCGTGGCGACGCCATCCCATTTCTCGGGCGTCAGGAAGTCGTGGATCTGACGGGTCGTGTCGTCGCTGATGGTTTCCAGCAGGTAGGTGAAGAACGTCTCCTTGTTGCCGAAGCGTTCATAGAAGATCCCCACCGAACAGCCGGCCCGCTGCGCGATGTCGCCGATATGGGTCTTGGCGAAACCCTTCTCCTCGATCAGGTCGCGACCGGCCTTCAGCATCAGGCGCAGCTTTTCCTGGCTGCGGGCCTGCAG
The DNA here is from genome assembly GCF_009765275.1 of Chachezhania sediminis. GTDB lineage: Bacteria > Pseudomonadota > Alphaproteobacteria > Rhodobacterales > Rhodobacteraceae > Chachezhania > Chachezhania sediminis. Next base: position 59,826 of record NZ_VOPH01000007.1, on the reverse strand, counting down.
GGCAGGGCGCACCCTGTCGGCTGAATCGCTTGCGCTGTCCTGCATGTCGTCTGGCCCCCTCCGTAACCTGAATCACGATTCAATTTGATGAGCATTGAACCTGAATTCGGATTCATGTTAAGGATTCGTGCGTCAAAAGCAACACCGTTCTTCGGTGCGAAACATGATCGCGCCGCGGAACGGCGGCGACGGGGATGGGAGGACAAGACCGTGACCCGGACTTCACAACCTGCAAGTGCCACGACGATCCAGCGTCAGGCGGCTTTTGCGCGGACGCTTCCGATGGAAGACACGCGCGATTTCGACGATGCGATCCGCGGGCGGATGGATGCCCTGCCGGACGCGGCCTATGACAACGAGGCGGGAAAGACTGCCTGGTCGCTGGCGCCCTACGGCTTCATCGATGGCGATGACTGTCCCGACACGGTGAATCCCAGCCTGTGGCGGCAGGCGCGGCTGAACATGATTCACGGCCTGTTCGAGGTGGTGGAAGGCGTCTACCAGATCCGCGGCATGGACCTGGCCAACATGACCATCGTGGAAGGCAAGACCGGGGTCATCGTCATCGACGCCCTTTCGACGGTCGAAGGCGCGCAGGCCGGGCTGGCACTTTATCGCAGGAACCGGGGCAACCGGCCGGTTTCGGCCGTGATCCTGACCCATACCCATACCGACCACTGGGGTGGCGTGCTGGGCGTGGCCGGGCGCGAGGATTTCACCAGCGGACGCATCCCGCTGATCGCGCCGGACCAGTTCATGGAACACGCGGTGTCGGAAAACGTGCTGGCCGGCAATGCCATGCGCCGGCGCGCGTTCTACCAATTCGGGATCTTCCTGCCGCCGGGGCAGCAGGGCCACGTGGACAACGGCCTTGGCAAGACCTATGCGGGCGGGCAGGCGGTGCTGGTGGCCCCTACGGACCTGATCTGTGCCACCGGCGACACGCGCGAGATCGACGGCGTGACCTTCGAATTCCAGATGGCCCCGGAAACCGAGGCGCCGGCCGAGATGCACATCTTCCTGCCGGCCCTGGGCGTGCTGAACCTGGCGGAAAACGCGGTCCACAACTTTCACAACCTGCTGCCCTTCCGTGGCGCGCAGGTGCGCAACGCGCTGAACTGGACGCACTACATCTCGGAAGCGCTCGAGATGTGGGGCGACGGGGCGAATGTCCTGATCGGCCAGCACCACTGGCCCGTCTTCGGCAGGGACGCGGTGCGCGACTACCTCGAAGTGCAGCGCGACCTGTACAAGTTCGTGCACGATCAGACCGTCCGGATGATCAACCAGGGCCTGACCCCGCACGAGATCGCGGACCAGATCACGTTGCCCGATTCCATCGCGCGGCACTGGCATGCGCGGGGCTACTACGGCTCGCTTCGGCATAACGTGAAGGCGATCTACCAGTTCTACATGGGGTGGTACGATGCGGTGCCGGCGCATCTGGACCCGCTGCCGCCGGTGGAAACCGGGGCCAAGCTGATGGAATACATGGGCGGCATCGACGCGGTCGTCGCCCGGGCGCAGGCGGATTTCGAGGCAGGCAACTATCGCTGGGTGGCGCAGGTCATGAACGACGCGGTCTTTGCCGATCCCGGCCATGACGGCGCGCGGCAACTGCTGGCGGATGCCTATGAACAGCTGGGCTATCTGTCGGAATGCGCCACCTGGCGGAACAGCTACCTGTTCGGCGCGCAGGAGCTGCGCCACGGGATCCGCGAGATGCCCAAGGCAGCGGCCCGGCCGGGATCGGCGCTGCAATCGATCACCGAGGCGCAGCTGTTCGACCTGATGGGCACCTGGGTCGATCCGTCGAAGGCAGAGGGCGTGTCGCTGGTGCTGGACTTCCGGTTCACCGACCTGGACCGGGCGCGGCGGGCCACCCTGCGCAATTGCGCCCTGACCCATGTCCCTATCAGCGCTTCAGAGGGGAACGGGGCCGTGGCCGACGTGGTGCTGGATATTCGGCGGTCCGACCTGAACCAGCTGATCGCGCGTGCGGTCACCCTGCCGGACCTGATGGCCGACGGCCGGGCCCGGATCGCCGGCAACCCCGCAGCCCTGAAGGGTCTGTTCGATTGCATGGCGCCGGTCTTCGGCAATTTCGCCATTGTCGAACCCTAGGTGTTTGATCCCACGGTTTGATGGCGTGATCTTTTCTTCGGAATGGAAGGAAGCATTTCGGGACAAGTTCGGCGCGGGAGCGCCACATGCTGTCACCCGGCGGTGGTTTGCGCAGCAAGCCATGAGAGGGCACGTACGTCGTCAGAGCTGCAAAACAGTGATCGGAAGCCTCGCTCGCGGCGTTGAGCAGGGAGCTCGGGATCAATCCGAAGACGGTTGCGAAGTGGCGTAAACGGCAGACGGTCGATGATCTCAAGACCGGCCCAAAGGAGCCACGTTCGACGGTCCTCACGGAGGCTGAGGAGGCGGCCATCGTCGCGTTTCGGTGCCACACGCTGCTGCGCTTGATGACTGCCTCTATGGCCTTCAGCCGTCCATCCCGCACCTGACACTCTCAGCATTGACCGCTGTCTACAGCGGTATCCCAGTGACCTCGACAGCGCGGACCTCCAGTGTTTCCTCATCAGTCCCGAGATGGATCTTGCGCCAGGTGAGCCTTGTCGCGCCATTGGTCCGAGCGACAATGGCGAACCCGTTTGGGACCGCCATGCTTGCGGGCGTGCCATTCGCCCTCGACCTCGAGGCCGGTGCTGTCCACTGCCGGGCAGGGCATTGCGCAGCAATGTCCCGAGAGGGATCAGCAGGTGCAACGGCCCCTTGGAGCCGCGATACGGGATATTGACGGCCAGAGTCTTCTGGCGGCGCGACAGCGTGCTGAAGTTGGGCACCGTCCAGTCGAGGCCAACCAGCCGCAGCAGATTTCGACGAACCCGGTCGTCTGTCGGAGCGCCATCTGGAACAGCACCTTCATCGAGAGGCACGTCTGTATGGCGGCATCGGTGTCGCTCTGCTGGCGGCCACGCCTGCCTGTCTGCGCGGCCTCCCAACTCATCTCGGGATCGAACCAGATCGTCAGCGAGCCCCGGCGCTTGAGCGCTTCATTGTAGGCTGGCCAGTTCCTGGTCTTGTAGTTTGGGAGTGTGGGGCTGCTCATGCACCCCAGCTACCACGCTGGATTCATGGGGTGAATCCCGCACCGGATTTGTGCAACAGAGCTATTCGCGGTGGGAAAACCATACATACAGTATACCGAATTTAGGTCAGCAGCGCTACCATTCTCCGCAAAACTTCCCCTGGCTGCAGAGGGGTCGATGCGGCGTCGGTGCTATGGGCCGCGAAAAGCATCGGCAGAAATCGTTTCTCTATAATTCACATAAGACTGATTCCAGAACGGGAAAGTGTGACCGCAACGTTAGAATGTCCCACATGTGCAAAGTAGAAGTGTGACACTTCCCTGTCGGTGCAGGAATGGAGCGTGGCGGTGGGATGGATTGCGATGAGCGAGCGCGCGTTGAACCGGATCGAGGTATTGAGCCAGGTAACGCAGGACCGGATGACGACGGTCGCGGCTGCGAATGTGCCCGGACTACCGCTTCGGCCCGCCCGAGATCTTGAATACGGACCAAGGCTCGCAGTTTTCGTCCTTCGCCTGGGCCGACCAGCTGAAACGGATCGGCGTCCGGATCCCCCCTCTCGGGACATTGCTTCGCAATGCCCTTCCGGGCGACGGATGGACGGCAAGGGGCGCTGCCTCGACAACATAATCATTGAGCGCCTCTGGCGGTCCCTGAAGTGTGAGTGCGTCTAGCTGCACGCTTGGGAGACCGGCTCGCAAGCCAAGGCCGGCGCCGGCCGATGGATCACCTTCCACAACAACCAACGGCCCCACGCCGCCCATGGCGAACAGCCGCCCGCCGTGGTCAACTTCAACCAGATCGAAATCGGCCAGCAGAGGCAGAGAGTAGCTTAAATAACCCCGGAAACTGTCCAGGTGATGGGGAGGAGCTTAGAACGGCTTGATGCCGCGCTGATCAGTGACGGGGCGACGACCGCGATACTGGACCAGATGTAGACCCGAAAAGAGCTTCACGACATCGCCCCCCTCTAACCGCAGGGCTTCATGATGTGTATCCTTCGCAGACAGCGTTCTTCAACAACGCCCATCACAATGCCGATTGCGTTTATACCAGTATTGAACCGTATGCCAGATTGTTCCCCCCAAGGGAAAATGTAGGGCTGTCACGCGAGATCAGCGATGGATGGGAGCACGGTGATGACGAGTATGGGATCAGGTTCAAGATCCAGGCAACTGGCCCGCGTGGTGCTTGTCGTGTCGGCACTGATGGTCTCTACGGCTGATATGGTGGTGGCACAGGCCTGCGTGGCAGATCCCGCCGCGGTCACGGCCTACCCGGTGACCGCGGCCATGACCACCACGCCATTGCCCGATGCCATGGCCAGCAAACTTGACGCCGCCGTTCGCGCGTCGCTGGGCCAGGCCGCCGCGCCGGGCATCATCGCGGGCGTCCTCACGCCCGACGGATACTGGACGGGGGCCTGGGGTGTGGCCGATCCGGACACCGGCGCGCCGATGGAGGTGGGCATGCATACCCGCATCGGTTCCGTCACCAAGACCTTCACGGTCACTTCGCTGTTGCAGCTTGTGGAAGAGGGGAAAGTGTCGCTCGAAGACACGATCGACCAGTATGTTGACGGCGTGCCCAACGGCGATCGCGTGACCCTGCGCCAGCTTGCGAACATGACCAGCGGCGTCCTGAGCTATACCGCGTCGGAAGAGTTCTTCATGCGCTACCTGGAACAACCTGGTCTTGTCTACACGCCTGAGGATCTGCTGGGCTTCGCTCTGCCGGGCTCTCCCATCTTCGAGCCGGGTGCGGAGTATGACTATTCCAACACCAACACCATTTTGCTGGGCCTCGTGATCGAGAAGGTGACCGGCCAGAGCATTGCCGACGTCTTCGCGGACCGGATCTTCCAGCCGCTGGGCATGGACAACACCTCGTGGCCGGGCACAAGTACGGAGATGCCGGAACCGTTTCCTCAGGGCATCACCCTGCAGGGCAACGCGGATGCGTCTGCTGCGCCTGTCGTCACGACGCACTGGAACCCGTCCGGGCTGGGGGCTGCGGGTGCGCTGATTTCGAACATGGGTGACTTGATGACCTATGGGCGGGCCTATGGGACAGGGCAGGGTCTGCTGAAGCCCGAGACACAGGAAATCCGCCTGACGTCCTTCGCCGAACCTGCAGGCTATGGGCTTGGCATGCGCTGTGCGGAGGGCTGGGTCGGCCATACCGGGGATCTGCCCGGCTTCAACACGGCCGTGTTCTACGATACGGAGTCGGACTTCACGGTTGTCGTGCAGGCCAACAGTGACATCAAGTCGGGCGATTGCAGCGGTGCTCCCGTGCTGCCAGACAATCCGACGGGCATCAGTTGCGCTTTGCCGGCCAGACGCGTCTTCGGCGCCATTGCCGAAGCACTCGGGCGCGGGTTCTCCGGGCCGCTGCCGCGATAGAATGATCTGGACCTGTGCACATGTCAGCCAGCCCTGTCTGACGGACGGGCGCCGGACCCAGCCGGGCACCACTTCAGGCGACAGCTGGTGCAGCCCGATCGGCGAAGGATCGGGACCGAAGGGGGCCCGGCGCAGCTGGGGAACGGTGGCGGTTTCCTCGAAGACATATGTGCCCCAATGGGAGGCGGTACGCACAAGGACCTTCATGTCGCTGCCGTCGTGGATGATCGCGACCAGGTCCCGGGGGTCGAGAGCTTCCCAACGACCCAGAAAGGCCAGCCGGACGCCGAACCTGAAGATTGCCGCCTGACGTCAAACCGATGCGATGGCTTGGCCCGGCGGCAGATTGGTCGAAAATCCGGGACCGCCTCTCAAGTCCCCGCGTCATGAGGGGTTCGAGCGAAAGCTGCGAGTTTGAATGTCTGCCGGCCGGCCGACTTGGTGTTCCCGCAAAGTCCCTGCGAACGTCGATGCGCCCTCCGCTCAGGTCGAACCGGGTTCGGCGGCATCAACCTGGCGGAATGTTCATTCCATTTTCTGGAAGGGCTGCGTTCGCACGTGCCAAGAGGGTCCGGAATCCGCCCATGCAGACAGGTGCTCACGACTTGCCGGTCACGTCCTTGCGAGACCTGGCCGTGTCGAAGCTGACGGTCATCCAGCAGCGCGCCGGAAAGAAAGGCTACCACGATCTGCATGCCAGGATCCACCAGGCGGACATGACGCTCGAAGCCATGCTGGTCGACGCCCACGAGGCCCATGGCACGCGCCATACGCCCATTGCCGCGCTGCAGGCGCTTGCCCGTTTCGACGATGGCGACGTGCAGACACTGCCGGAGGCGATCATGCCGCCAACTTGCAATCGCGCATGGTTTTCATCATCCCTGTCACAGCCAGACGCCTTGGGGGCGCAGCCGCAATGCCGGGCACCCCAGGGAGATACCTCATGATCAATGCCACGCTGCGTCAGGCGCCGGTCGGCCCGCGAACGGGCTCGTGATCCAGGACCCGACCCTAAAGTCGCTGTTCCAGATCAGCTAGCATCGCGGTCTTCATCGAGGCCAGCGGCATGGACCGCATCGAAAGGCCGTACATATGACCGCACCGCTCCCAAATCACCATCGGCTGAGAAAGCTCTTGCCATGCGGGCCGTTCCACATATGTCGCGCGGCACTGCAGAAATGGCAACCGGGCCCGAACCTTGACCGGCAGGCGCCGGGACGCACCCGGCACTACTTGACCGTGGATCTGCTGCGGCTGCGCGAGGAACTGCGCCGGATCGGCCAGTTGGACATGCGCCCAGGCGCCAACTGCGGTTCCCGTTCCAGTTCGTCGAACATCCATTCCGTGAAGGCATTCACCACCGGCACCTGCCGGACCTCGCTTCGGCAGGCGATGTAAAAGACATTGGCCGCCGGCACGGACATCCTGAATGGCGCCACCAGTTGCCCCCGTGCAAGAAGATCCGCCGTGGAGATCGAATCCCCCATGGCAATACCGTGCCCGTGGACAGCGGCCTCGATCGCGAGGCGCGCGTCACCCATGGCATGTTCGGCATGCAGAGGCAGCGACAGTGCGTCCGCCGACGCCAGCCATTGACGCCACTCCCGCCCTTCGTCGGCATGAAGGATAACCTGTTTGCCAAGGTCTCCGACGGTCCGGATGGGCTGGTTGTTCATCAGCGTCGGGCTTACCACGGGAAAGAGCGCAAGATCCGACAACCGTCGGAACCAGTACCCGGTCCAGTTCCTTTCGCCGTAGACGATCTGGATATCGGCACCGCCGTTCCAGCGTTGTTCCTGGTCGCTTGCGGAATCGAATGTCAAGCGTATCCCGGGATAGCGCGACGTGAATTCGCCAAGCCTCGGCATGATCCAGAAGGACAGCAAGGCCGGCATGCAGGCGATCGACAATTTGCCGGAGTTGACAGGCCGCCCCATACGTTCCGTTGCCGACGTGATCGCCTCGAACGCATGGGTGACAGCTGGCAGGAGATCGAGCCCCTGGCTGGTCAGTTTCAACCGGCGCCCCACACGATCGAACAGGCGGACGCCAAGCGCATCTTCAAGGGTCGTGATCTGGTGGCTGACCGCGCTGTGGGTCACGTGAAGTTCCTGCGCGGCACGGGTCATGGAACCCTGTCGGGCGGTCACCTCGAAAACCCGCAAGGCTTTCAATGGCGGCAGCCTGCTCATTTCCCAGCTCCTTATATGTCAAAAAAACTTACAATAACCCGTGAAACTATATCAATTGTTTTTTCATGTTCAACGGCGCAATCTTTCCCGAACCGGGACAACAATCGGCCCTGCCCCAAGCGTGCCGAAGCGGCTCAAGGATCTGATAACATGCCTATTTCCAAGGATGCGCTTGCGGCGCTCCGGTCCCGTTTCGGCGATGCGCAAGGCGGTGACATCTTCCGGCCGGACTTCCGCGCGGTTGCAGATCACATTTTCTCGGAAGGTGGCAAACGCCCCGCCCCCTGGAGCGGTGTGCCAACCTTACTTGGCGCCCCGTACCAGCTCATCGACTGGACCGATCCCGACTTCAGGGACCTGCAGGTCGCGCTCCTCGGCGTGCCGATGGATCTGGGCGTGACCAACCGGTCCGGTGCCCGGTTCGGACCCCGGGCGCTGCGTATGATCGAACGGATCGGGCCTTACAACCACGTGTTGCGCTGCGCCCCCCTTCACCAGACCAAGGTGGCCGACATCGGCGATGTCCCGTTCCGCAGCCGCTACGAGCTGGAACTGAGCCACCAGGATATCGAGGCTCATGTGAACCTGATCGTCGATGCCGGGGTGCTTCCACTGTCGGTCGGCGGCGACCACTCCGTCAGCTATCCCATCCTGAAGGCCGTCGGCCGCACGGCGCCGGTCGGGATGATCCATATCGACGCGCATTGCGACACCGGCGGCGCCTATGACCTGACCCGCTTTCACCACGGCGGTCCGTTCCGGAACGCGGTGTTGGATGGCGTGCTGGATCCGACCCGGACGATCCAGATCGGAATCCGGGGTGCGGCGGACTATCTTTGGGAATTCTCGACCGAGTCCGGGATGACCGTGATCCATGCCGAGGACATGCCGTCGCTTGGCACGGCCGAGATCATCCGCCGCGCGCGGGAGGTGGTGGGCGACGGACCGACCTACCTGTCCTTCGACATCGACAGCCTTGATCCGGCCTTTGCCCCCGGGACCGGCACCCCCGAGATCGGCGGTCCGTCGACCCGGGACATCCTTGAACTCCTGCGCGGGCTCAAGGGCATCAACCTCGTGGGTGGAGACGTGGTCGAGGTAGCGCCTCAGTACGACCCGACCTCCAATACCGCCCAGGCCGGAGCCCAGGTGTTGTTCGAAATCCTTAGCCTGATGCAGTTCAGCCCCTCGCTGCCCTGCAGGGACACGTGAAGACCAAGAAAAACCAGACCCCAATCCCACAGCGGAGAAACGACATGAAGAAGACGATCCTAGCAGCCACCCTGGCGTCGATCATTGCCGGCGCCGCATCGGCCGACTGGCGCGACGCCCACGACAGCCTGACCATCGGCGTACCGCCGATCGAGAACGCCGAGGAAGGCCAGGCCCGCTATGCCCCGTTGGCCGAGTACCTGTCCGACGTGCTGGGGGTGCCGGTGACCCTGCGCATGGCCAGTGCCTATAGCGGGATCATTCAGGCCATGGACGCTGAAGAGGTGGACATGGCCATGTTCGGTGCGGCCGCCTTTGCTGCTGCCGACGACGTGCTGGGCGGCGATCTGGAGCCCTTGGCCCACGCGGTGTCGTCCGCTGGCAACCGTGGCTACTATGCCGTGATCATCGTAGGCGCCGACAGCGATATCGAAAAGCTGGAGGACCTTAAAGGCAAGACACTTGCCTATGCCGACCCGAACTCGGCGTCGGGCTATCTTGTTCCCAGCTTCTATTTGGGCAAACTGGGCATGGGCGACGGGTTCTTCGCCTCGACGGGCTTCTCGGGCGGGCACGAGAACAGCATCCTTGCCGTCGTGCGCGGGACCTATGACGCCGCTGCCACCTGGCACTATTCCGAAGCCAGCGGCGCCGTGCAGCGGATGGCCGATCGCGGCGAGATCGAACCCGGAGCGACCAAGGTCATATGGGAAAGCCCGCTGATCCCGTCGGACGCGTGGTCGGTGCGCGCTTCGATGCCGGACGACCTGAAAGCCGCCCTGTCGGATGCCATGACCGGCTTCGCGGAAGCCAACCCGGAGTCCTTCGCGGTTGTCAGCGCCGGTTCGTGGTCGGATATCGTGCCGGTCGGGCGGGACGCTTACGAAGACAGCATCGAGATGCGCAAGGCGATGCTGAAGACCCGCGGCAGCAACTGACGACTGCGACCGACACGTGACCGACGCAAAGACCCCGCAGGAGCCATGCAGATGAGTGGCAGGCCGATACTCTCCCGATCCGAATGGCCATTGCGCCGCGTCGCGTTGCCCGCCGGCATATCCGGCGGGCTGTGGCTGACCGAAATGCCGGGACGGTTCGCGCTCATGTCGGATTTCGTGTCGGCCGCGACCGAGGTCGGGATTTCGGGGCTGGTCTGTCTTGTCGATCCCGATCACCTGCCGGAAGCGTCACCCGACTATGCCGCGGCGCGGGCCGATGGCAGGCTGGCGATGGAGTTGCTGGACTTCGCCATCCCCGACTACGGAACACCTGGCGATCCGGCGGCCTTTGCCGCCTTCACGAAGAACCTGGCCGACCGTCTGGGACGCGCCGAAAGGCTGGCGATCCACTGCGCCGCAGGGGTCGGGCGCACCGGCCTGGCTGCCGTGATGGTGATGCGGGACCTGGGCCTGGCGCCCGATGCCGCGCTGGCCACGATCCGCGCGGCCGGGTCCAAGCCCGAGAACCCCGAACAGATGCAATACGTACTGGATCCCACCCATGCTTGAGCTTTGCTCTCTCAGTCGAAGCTTCGCCGATGTCCGGGCGGTAGACGCGGTGTCGCTGTCGGTCGCCCCCGGGGAATTCGTGGGCGTCATCGGCCGGTCCGGCGCCGGCAAGTCGACGCTTCTGAGGCTGATCAACCGGCTTGTCGAACCGACCGGGGGAGAAATCCGTTTCGACGGTGAAACGGTCAGCGGCCTGCGCGGACGGTCACTGCGCGACTGGCGGCGGCGGTCGGCCATGATCTTCCAGCAGTTCAACCTGATCGATCGGCTCAGCGTTCTCGACAACGTGCTGGTCGGGCGGGCCGCGTCGCTGCCCCGCTGGCGTAGCTGGACCATGGCCTGGCCCCCGGCCGATCGTGCCGTCGCGATCGAGGCGCTGGACAGGCTGGGCATTGCCGACCTTGCCCTGAAGCGGGCCGACCAGCTTTCGGGCGGCCAGCAGCAGCGCGTCGCCATTGCCCGGGCGCTGGTACAGAACCCGCAACTGATCCTTGCCGACGAACCCGTTGCCTCGCTCGATCCGCACAGCACGAAGCTGGTCATGGACTCGCTGGCCCGCATCAACCGCGAGGACGGGCTGACAGTCCTGGTCAACCTGCACCATCTGGAACTGGCCCGCGAATATTGCCGCCGTGTCGTAGGCGTGGCTGCGGGCCGGGTGGTCTTCGACGGGGCGATCGACGATCTGGACGCCGAAGCGATCCGGACCATCTACGGCGCGGCGCCGCAATGACTGCGGCGTCCGGAACCGTCGCCCGGATCGAGGCCCTGCGCAGCGCCGAAATGCGCCGCAAGCGCGGCTGGACGCTGCTGTTCGGCGCAATTCTGGCCCTACTGGTCGCGCTGTCCGCATACCAGGGCGAAGTGTCGTGGTCCAAGCTGGTCAACGGGTTGCCGCGGCTGGGGACCTATATCGGCCGTATCCTGCCCGACCTGTCCCTTCGCAGTCTCGGCCCGGACCTCGCCGACTGGATGTGGAACCTGCCGACATGGCTCTCGCTGCTTTTCGACACGCTGCTCATCGCATTCGTGTCCACCGTGATGGGCGCCGTGATCGGTTTCTTCCTGTCGTTCCCGGCCACGCGGAACCTCGGATTCGGCCCGGTGACGGCCCAAGTGGTACGACGGTTCCTGGAACTTCTGCGCACCGTGCCCGAACTGGTCTTCGCGCTGTTCTTCGTCTTCGCCTTCGGGCTGGGGCCGATGGCCGGCGTGCTGGCGATCACGCTGCATACCGCCGGGGTCCTCGGCAAGATGTTCGCCGAGATCAACGAGACGGTCAGCGACCGTTCGCTGGAAGGCATCGTCGCGGCCGGTGCCACGCGCGACCAGGTGATCCGACTTGGCGTCGTGCCACAGGTTGCCCCTGCCTTCATCAGCTACGTCCTGCTGCGTTTTGAAATCAATGTCCGCGCGGCATCTGTCATCGGTTTCGTCGGCGCAGGCGGGATCGGGCAGGAGCTGATGTTCGTCATCAACCAGTTCATCTACCACGATATCAGCGCGATCCTTGCCCTGCTGATCCTGACCGTCGCGCTGGTCGATATCGTCAGCGAAGCCATCCGTCACCGCATCATTTCCTCCGAGGTCGCCCATGTCCCCGCTGCCGCAAGCCAGGCTTGAAGCGCTCCATGCCCGCTACAGGGGCACTGTCTATCCACTGCCGGGCCCGTTGTGGCGCGGCCGCCTGTTCTGGATCGGCTTCACAGCCTGTTTCCTGGCCGCGTCCGCCCATCTCGGGCTGTCCCCATTGCGGTTCTGGGCTGGACTGGGCGATCTTGGAATCATCGCCGGCCAGATGTGGCCGCCGACGCACAAGGGGTTCCTGCCCGAATACCTGGGCGCCCTGGGCGAAACGCTGGCCATCGCGTTTCTCGGCACGCTGGCCGCCAGCCTGATCTCGCTGCCGCTGGGCTTTCTGGGCGCGCGCAACGTGATTCCGAACTGGCTGATCCATTTCAGCCTCCGGCGGGGGCTCGATGTCGTCCGCGGGGTGGACGTGCTGGTCTGGGCGCTGATCTTCGTGTCGGTGGTCGGGCTGGGCCCCTTCGCCGGTATCCTTGCCATCGCCTTCAACGACACTGGCGTTCTTGCCAAGATCTATGCCGAAGCGATCGAGAACGCCGACCGCAAGGCAAGCGAGGCTGTCCGCGCCGCAGGAGGGGACGAGGCCGATGTCGCCCGCCTGGCAATCCTGCCGCAGGTGTTCCCGGTGCTGATTTCCAACAGTCTCTATTTCTTCGAGGCAAACACGCGTTCGGCCACCATCCTGGGCGTCGTCGGCGCAGGGGGCATCGGCTATTTCCTGGCTGACAGGATCCGCGTCAGCGCCTGGAGCGACGCGGCCTTCATCATCCTTCTGATCCTGCCGACAGTTGCCATGATCGATGTTCTGTCGCGCTGGCTTCGCCGCCTCGCCCTGGGCCGCTGAGCCGCTGCCATGCGGAAGTCGGCCGGCGGGTATTGGCGTCGGGTCTGCGGCAGGTCGGCCTGGCAAGATCGGGTCAAGCCCTGGGCCAAGTTGGGAAGGACACACCTGCTCTGGTCATGAGTGCGCGGGCACAGCAGTTGCCACCCGACCTATGCGTTCGCGAGGAAGCGCGGCCCGATCAGTTGCAGACCGAAAGGGAATCCTGCCGGGGTTTTGCCGAAGGGCACCTGCAATGCGGGCAGGCCCATCAGCGTCACGGCATAGGTCGGGGCGATCCAGTCCACGTCGTCGTCCAACTCGGTGCCGGCAACGGTGCAGGGCCAGCCCTGGGTGATCGGGAACGGGTCGACCGGCACAGTCGGCGTGATCAGCACGTCGAACCGGGCGAACAGGTCCTGCCACCGGTGCCATAGAGCGGCACGCGTTGCGTGGGCTTTGGCGATCTGGTCGCCGGTCAGGCTGCGTCCAGCGGCGATATTGCGGGACAGGGCCGGTGCAAGCGTGTGGCCCCGGTCGAAAAGATCGCGGTACTGCACCGCCATCCAGAGCGCCCGCGCGACGCGATATGCATCGCGGGTTTCAGGCACGAAGAATCCGGAGTCTTCCGTCCGAACCAGGGCGCTGATGCGCTCCATTGCCAGCGCAAAGGCCCGGGCGGGGCCCGGATCGATCCCGATACCCGTGATGTCCGCCGCGAAGCCGATCCGAAGCGCCTCTGCCGGGGGCGTACCCGGATCTGCGTGGTGATCTGCGTGGTCGGGCACGGCGATGGCGCTTTCAGATGCGGGGCCCCGCATTGCGTCAAGGGCCAGCGCGATGTCGCCGGGGGTCCGAGCGATCGGCCCGTGTACCCTGCCGGTGTCCCAGGGATCGGGCACGGGATGGCTGGGGATCAGGCCGACCGTGGGGCGCAGGCCGTAGACGCCGCAGAAGGCGGCCGGCACCCGAAGGGAGCCGCCGAAATCCGTGCCCTCGGCCAAGGCAATCATGCCGGTCGCCGCGCCAACCGCGCCGCCGCCGGTAGAGCCGCCGGCCGACAGGCCGTGCTGGTATGGATTGTGCGTCGCTCCGAACACCTTGTTCACCGTGTTGGCGCCGGCGGCGAACTCGGGCGAGTTGGTCTTTCCGATCACGATCGCCCCCGCAGCCTCGAGCCGCCGGACGACCAGCGCGCTTTCGCTCGGGACGTGATCGGCGAAAAGCGGCGATCCGTAGGTGGTGCGCATGTTGCGCACCGGGGTCACGTCCTTGATCCTCGTGACCACCCCGGCAAGCGGACCCAGAGGCAGACCAGCTGCATGCGCGCTGTCGATGGCCCCTGCCCTTGCAATTGCCTGATCGGCAGCCAGGGTGCAGATGGCGTTGAGCGACGGGTTTCGGGCCGAGATTCGGTCCAGATGCGCCTCCACCAGGGCTGTCGCAGTCACCTGACCGGATCGCACCGCGGCCGTCTGTCCCCCGGCGCTGCTGTCGCACCAGGATGTCATTGCGGCTTGTCCTGGTCTGCGCCAGGCAGAATAAGACCCGACAGGTCGTCGAGCGTGCCGCGTGCAAGGCTGGCAAGGGGCCGTGGCGTGTCCCAACTGGGTCGCCGCCGCCAGACTTGAGGCGTAGTGATTTTTGATTATATTGAATACACGTCACGCACGAGGATCCTGCCATGTCCCGCACCACAACCATGACCGTCCGCCTCAGCGGTGCGCTCAGCGATTTCGTGGCGGCCAACGTCGGCGAGAACGGCTCTTACGAGAACATCAGCGAATACGTGCGCGACCTGATCCGGCGGGACAAGGAGCGGGCCGAGCAGGAGGCGTTCGATCGGCTGAAGGCCGAGCTGACCCGCGCTTTCGCCGCGCCCGAAACCAGCTACAAGCCGCTGACGGCGGCCGAGATTATCGCCCGCAACCGCGCCTGACCGGATGGCGATCCGGGTTCAGGAGGCGGCCGCGCTCCGCCTCGATGACATCTACCGCTATACGCGCGACCGATGGGGCGAAGCCCAGGCTGATCGCTATGTCACCGGCTTGTTCGAGGCGTTCGAACGGATCGAGGCCCATGGCGTCGCCTCGAAGCCTGTCCCGGCAGAATTCGGCGTCGACGGGTTCTTCTTCAGGTACGAGCACCACGTCGTCTATTGGCGCCGGCTGTCCGACGGCGATATCGGCATCGTCGCGATCCTCCATGAGCGCATGCATCAGATCGACAGGTTCAGGGAAGATTTTCGGTAAGCGCCCGGTAGCTACCGCGGCGGCAGGTCCTTGACACGTGCGATGATCTCGGGGTCGTCAACGAAGGTCTCCGGAAAGCCATGCAAATCCACGACCGACACCCGGGCATACATCGGCATATCCCTGAGTTCATCGCTCCCATCGTCCGTGAGTTCCGTGTGGTAGTCGCCATACCTGACCTGAACTCTGACAATACTGCCGCAGGACATGTTGTCGTCGTCGCCAGCGATGGGTTCGAGGGGGTCCAGATCCTCTTCAAGCAGGCTGACATCGTGACTGTGCAAGCAGTCATGGATTGTCTCAGCCATCTGGCCGCCTCGCTCTCTGGCTGGCTTCTCGGCTGGCCTTGGAACGGGATTGCCGGTTTCAGCCGGCAAGCTTCCGAACGCTTGTCCCGGAGAGGCCGGTGCAGCCGGACACATAAACGCGGGATGCGCCCTTCCGAACAGGGCAGCCCGAAAGATATTCCTTGCCGGCCTGCCCCTGGGCGAGAGGGGGCTAGCCAGGGCGCACAGCGGCAGCAGAGCCACGCGCAGTATGCTTGCATGCAAGCACCCCTTTGACCGTGCGAGGGCGGAGCCCTGAGCGATTTCGCAGTTCCAGGAAATTGGAATGAAGAATTCAAACCGCGTGCATTCTTTTTCAATTATCGGGCGCCGAAAAACGCTCCTTCAGCCTCTCGCCCGAGCATGCGCTGATCATTGATCAGCAGGTCGCGACCGGCTCCCATGCCTCGGCCAGCGACGTTGTATGCGTCGGTCTGCATGCGCTTCAGCATCGCAACCAGGCTGCCGTACCCTGGCTGCGCAAGAAGGTCGTGCCGGTCTATGACGTCATGCAGCCGACCCGGAGCGCGCCGTTCCGGCCAAGGACGTGTTCGATGGCGGCACGCTGCAGACCTCAAGGGGGACGTGTGACGGCGCCTGTGCACCTGAAGCAAAGGCCGACTTGGACGATCTGTATCGCTACATCGCCACGGCATCCCACCGGAGTTCTGCCCTTGCCCGAACTCAATCTTTGACAGCCCCCGCTGAACGCCTGAATGGCCCGGACCCGGTTTTTTGTTGCCGCGCGTCATGTTCTGAACGGACAGACCTCCGGCTCATGTTTTCCCGCTCCGGGACATGAAGGCGGTCCGGGCCGCGACATGTTCGGGCGAATTCAGCAGGGCCAGATAGGACGACATTTCCCGCGCCAGCAATGCATCCAGATCGCCGGCCGCCGCCGTGACCAAGGCCTTCACATGTGCCTTGGATTCCTGTCCGAAGCCCGCCAAGTCGCGCGCCGCGGCGCGGGCCCTGTCCAGAAGGTCATCGGGTTGGGTCAGATCGTCGACGATCCCGGCCTTAGCCGCTTCGGCAGCGTCCAAAATGGTCGACGACAGCAGCATGCGCCGGGCAATGCCATCCCCGGTGCGACGCGGCAGCGTGAAGGACAGGGCCAGATCGGGCGGCAGGCCGACCCGGCCGAACGAAGCCGAGAACCGTGCACTCGTATCCGCGACGACCTGATCGCAGCACAGCGCCAGCGAGAAACCGGCACCGAAAGCCACCCCGCCGACGGCGGCGACCGTGGGCTTGGTGCCCGCGATCAGAAGCTTCACGACGTCATGCAGAACCTGCATCCGCCGCTGCGCGATCTCCGGATCGCCGGTCATGGCCGCGATGTCACCGCCCGAACAGAACGCCCCGCCCGCGCCCGAAATCAGGATCGCCCGCACCCCCGCGTCGGTCTGGGCCCGCAAAGTCGCATCGCGGAAGGCCGCGCGCAGGTCATCGGTCAGGGCGTTCTTCTTTTCGGGAACATTGAGAACAAGGTGGAGGATGCCGTCATCCTCCAGCATTTCGATCAGGCAGCTCATGTCCTATCCTTCCAGCTTGAGATCGGTCGCAGAGGCATTCCGCGCCAGGATGGACCGCGCACGTGCAAGGACCGGCGCATCGATCATCATGCCGTCGACGGCCACCGCCTCGCCGGCGCTGGCCGCCAGGACGCGCCCGGCCCAGGCCACCATTTCGGACGACGGGGCGAAGCCCTGCAGCGCGGGCGGAATCTGAAACGGATGGATCAGAAGCTTGCCCCCCATGCCCAACCCGGCGGCATGCGCGGCATCATCGCGGATCAGGTCCGGATCCTTCAGGGCGGTGGTCACTCCGTCGACGGGCGCCGGCAGGCCGGCGAGGCGCGAGGCAATGACCAGATCCTGCCGCGGCCTCAGCAGCAGCGGGCGATCAAGGTCGCAGCCCAGATCGGCGCAGAAATCCACCGACCCGAAGACCAACCGACCCGCAGAGCGTGCTATGGCCGCCGCATGGACCAGTCCGGCCGCCGTTTCGATCAGCGCCAGCAGCGTCCGGCCCGGTGGAAGCGCTGCCGCCAGGGCCGTCATGTCATCCGCGCGTTCAGCCTTGGGCAGCATGACGCCGGCAAGATCCAGATCCGCGCACAAGGCGACATCGTCGCTATGCCATGGCGTGTCACGCGCGTTGATCCGCACGAAACATGCCCTGCCCTGCCGGGCGATCCCCGGAAAATGATCCGCCAGGGCATCCCGCGCCCTGGTCTTGGCATCGGCCGCCACTGCATCCTCAAGGTCGAAGATCACCGCGTCATGGGCTGCGGTCAGCGCCTTTTCGAACCGTTCCGGCCGGGAAGCCGGGACGAACAGCGGGAAATCACACGGGGTCAGGGGCGTCATTCCGGACCGCCAAGCCGCAGCGTGCCTTTCAGCACCTGGGTTCCGTCGTCCTGGTGCACCCAAACCGACCACCCGTCCCCCGCCGGTACGCCTCCGGTCGTGATCCGCTCGCCCACTTTCACGGGCGCGGTAAAGCGAATGTCCAGATGCTGACGGCCAGAGGTGCCGAACGTGGCTTCTATGGCGTTCAACAGCAGGTCCAGCGCCATCGCACCGTGGGCCACGGGTGCCCCGAACGGGGTCTTCGCCGCGAAGACGGCATCGACATGCAGCGGGTTGAAGTCGTTCGACAGGTCCGCATAGGCCGCCGTAACGTCGGGACTGGTTTCCAGCGAAAGTTCGCGAAGTTTCATGCCCCTGACCTCAGGCTGCCCAGATGGACCGGATCGTGCCGGTCATGATGACGCGGCCGGCGGTTCTGGCGACGATGCCGAAACGGACCCAGAAGCGGCCGTTGCGCTCTTCCTTCCCGGCGCAGTTGACCTCGATCGCGACGGTATCGCCCCAGACCACAGCGCCCTCCCGGAAATCGAGTTCCTGCGAGGCATGGATATTTCCGTCGGGGCGCGGCTGGATCGCGCGGATATAGGCCTCCATCATCGCAGTCACCAGCATACCCCGGGGCAACCGGTCTCCGGTCGGCCCGAAGATACGTTCCCAACTGGCGTGGCGTTCTGCATCCATTTCCACCTCGACCGTACCGAAGTCCTGGCCGGCTTCGAACCGTGCGAAGGTCCAGACGTCGCGATCTGCCGTGCCTGTCCCGGCCGCCTGATATGTCACTGCCATCCTCCTTCCGGGTCTGTCTCGCGCTTTATTTAAGCGGTACGTCCGGTTTATAAACGCCGAAGTACTGTGAAGCCAATAGGTGCGACCGGGCAACACCTAATTTTTCACAATAATCTGTCCTCTCTCACTGGGACAGGGGGCCTGCAAAACCGACCAACCGCGCCTTGCTTATCCCAAACGTCCGTCTTATTTAAACTCAGAACAAGGAGGAATCCCGTGCTGAAAGATAAAGTTGTCATCGTCACCGGCGCCGGTGGCGGCATCGGCAAGGCGCTTGCCGTCGAATGCGCCCAGGCCGGTGCGGCCGTCGTGGTCAATGACATCGGCGTGTCGCTGTCGGGCGAAACGGATGACCTTGGCGCCGCAGAAAAGGTCGTTCGCGAGATCAAGGACGCGGGCGGACGGGCCATTGCTTCGAACCACAGCGTGTCCGATCCGGGCGAAGCGCAGGCCATCGTTCAGACGGCCATCGGCACGTTCGGCAGGATTGATGGCGTGATCAACAACGCGGGCATCCTGCGCGACGGCTTCTTCCACAAGATGAGCTTCGAAAACTTCGATTCCGTGCTGAAAGTCCATCTCTATGGCAGTTTCAATGTCAGTCGCGCCGCCGCCCTGCATTTCAAGGAACAGGGATCAGGCGCCTTCGTGCACATGACGTCGACATCGGCCCTGATCGGCAACTTCGGGCAGGCCAACTACATGGCCGCCAAGATGGGCATCGCGGCGCTGTCGAAGTCGATCGCGCTGGACATGGAACGTTTCGGCGTCAAATCGAACTGCATCGCCCCCTTCGCATGGAGCCGGATGACCAGTTCGCTGCCCACCGACACGCCTGAACAGATCGCCCGCGTCGAAAAGTTCAAACAAATGGTCCCGGAAAAGATCGCGCCGCTTGCGATCTCGCTTCTGTCGGGCGACGCACGCGTGCCCTCCGGCCAGATCTTCTGCGTCCGCAACAACGAGATCATGCTGATGAGCCAGCCGCGCCCGGTCCGGTCCGTCCATTCCGGCGACGGTTGGACGGCGGACAGCGTGCTGGACCACGCCCTGCCGGCGATGGCGGCGCAGTTCTGTCCGTTGGAGCGGTCCGAGCATGTGTTCACTTGGGACCCGGTCTGACCGCCCCCGCAGCCGACAGGACATCCGATGAGCGACGACTACGACATGATCCGGGACGAAGTGCGCAAGCTTTGTGCCAATTACCCGGATGAATACTGGCGGACACTGGACGCCGAACGGAAATATCCGTCGGAATTCGTGGATGCGCTGACCAAAGCGGGCTATCTGTCCGTTCTGATCCCCGAGGAGTACGGCGGCACCGGCCTTGGCCTGTCTGCGGCCGCGGCGATCCTTGAGACCGTTCAGGAAATGGGCTGCAACGGCGCCGCCTGCCACGCCCAGCTTTACGTCATGGGCACGATCCTGCGCCACGGCTCGGACGCGCAGAAGCAGAAGTACCTGCCCGGGATCGCCTCGGGCGACCTGCGCCTGCAGGCCTTCGGGGTGACGGAACCGACCAGCGGCACCGACACGACCTCGATCCGGACCTTCGCGGCAAGGGACGGCGACAGCTATGTCGTGAACGGCCAGAAGGTCTGGACCAGCCGGGCCGAACATTCGGACCTGATGATCCTGCTGGCGCGGACCACGAAGAAGGACGAGGTATCGAAGAAGACCGACGGCATATCCACCTTCATCGTCGACATGCGGGACATCCCGGAGGACCAGCTGGAAATCCGGCCGATCCGCACGATGATGAACCACAACTCGACCGAAATCTTCATCAAGGACATGCGGATTCCCGCCAGCGCCCTGATCGGCGAGGAAGGCAAGGGTTTCAAGTACATCCTGACCGGCATGAATGCCGAACGGCTGCTGATCGCGTCGGAATGCGTGGGCGATGCCAAGTGGTTCATCAAGCGCGGTGTCGATTACGCCAAGGATCGCCATGTCTTCGGCCGTGCCATCGGCCAGAACCAGGGCATCCAGTTCCCCATCGCCAAGTCCTATGCCGCCATGCGCGCGGCCGAACTGATGGTGCGTGAAGGCATTCGCAGGTACGAGGCCGGCGAAAACTGCGGAGCCGAGGCCAACATCGCCAAGATGCTGGCCGCCGATGCCTCGTGGGAGGCGGCGAATGCCTGCATCCAGACCCATGGCGGCTTCGGTTTTGCCGAGGAATACGACGTCGAACGGAAGTTCCGGGAAACAAGGCTGTATCAAGTCGCCCCGATTTCGACCAACCTGATCCTGTCCTTCATCGCCGAGCACGTGCTGGGCATGCCACGCAGCTACTAAGGAGCCTGCCATGACCCGACGCGCCGCCATCGTGGCCCCCCTGCGCACGCCGATCGGCAGATTTGGCGGCGCATTCCGGGACCTTCCGGTCGAAGATCTGGGCGCCACGGTTGTGCGCGCCGTGGTCGAACGGACCGGGATCGATCCGATGCAGATCGAGGATCTGGTCTTTGCCCAGTCCTATGCCAACAGCGAAACCCCCTGCATCGGGCGCTGGCTGGCGCTGTCGGCCGGCCTGCCGATCGAGGTGCCTGGGATGCAGCTGGACCGGCGCTGCGGCGGCGGGCTTCAGTCCATTGCCACTGCGGCGATGATGGTCGAAACCGGGGCCTGCGACGTGGTGCTGGCCGGCGGTGTAGAAAGCATGAGCCGGATCGAACATTACACGACCGACATGCGCTGGGGCAAACGGGCCGGGTCGAGCACGCTGCACGACCGGCTGGACCGCGGCCGCGAACGGTCGCAGCCGGTGGACCGGTTCGGCGTGATCTCGGGCATGGTGGAAACGGCGGAAAACCTGGCCCGCGACTATGCCATCAGCCGCGAGGACTGCGACCGCTTCGCG
This sequence comes from Chachezhania sediminis, assembly GCF_009765275.1. GTDB lineage: Bacteria > Pseudomonadota > Alphaproteobacteria > Rhodobacterales > Rhodobacteraceae > Chachezhania > Chachezhania sediminis. The sequence goes on along the minus strand of NZ_VOPH01000007.1, from coordinate 38,399 downwards.
GCCGCAAGTCACGTGAAGGCCGCTGCCGCCTGGTCGGACGGGCGCTTCGCGCAGGAGGTCGTGCCGGTATCGGTGCCCCAACGGCGCGGCGAGGACGTCATGGTGACCGGGGACGAAGGCATCCGCGCGGACACGACGCCCGAAAGCCTGGGCAAGCTGCGCGCGATCATGAAGGACGGCGTTGTCACGGCCGGCAATGCCAGCCAGCAGAACGATGCCGCCGCCGCCTGCCTGATCGTGGCCGAAGACCGGCTGGCCGATCTGGGCCTGACGCCTTCGGCCTTCCTTGTGGGCTGGGCCGCGGCCGGCTGCGCGCCGTCGCATATGGGCATCGGCCCGGTGCCGGCGACGGCAAGGGTGATGGCACGGACCGGGCTGAGCCTTGACCGGATGGACCTGATCGAAGTGAACGAGGCTTTCGCCTGCCAGGTCCTGTCGGTCCTGCAGGAATGGGGCATGGGTCACGACGATCCGCGGCTGAACGTCAACGGATCCGGGATCTCGCTGGGCCATCCCATCGGCGCCACCGGCAGCCGGATCATGACGACGCTGCTGCACGAGATGGGCCGCCGCAAGGCGCGCTTTGGCCTGGAAACGATGTGCATCGGCGGCGGACAAGGCATGGCCGCAATCTTCGAGGCCGCGTGATGCCGCGGGTCGTCGAACCCGGGGCGCTGGACCTCTCCGGGCTGATCCTCCCGGACGAGACGATCTGCTGGGGACAGGCCTCGGCCGAACCCCTGACGCTGACCCGCGCGTTGATGGCGCAACGCCATGCGCTTGGCGGGGTCGAGGCCTTTGTCGGCGTCAGCTGGAACGACACGGTGGACCCGTCCCATGCCGATGCCATCCGGTTCCGGTCCTATTGCGGGGCCGGCCGCACGCGAAGCCTCCATGGCGCTGGCAAGCTGGATATCCTGCCGGTGCACTATTCGGATTTCGGCCGCTATCTGACGCCGCGGATCGATGTCCTGTTCCTGCAACTTGGGCCCGGGCGCAGAAACGGAACCTACAGCTTCGGCCTGGCTTGCGAATACCTGTGGCCGCTGGTCCGTTCTGCCCGGCTGGTGATCGCCGAAGTGAACGACCGGGCGCCATCGACCCCCGGGCTGGTCCAGATCGACGAGGCCGACATCGACATCGTCGTCCCCAGTTCGGTCGAGATTCCGGTGCCACCCGCGGCCGAGGTGACCGACCAGCATCGCGCCATGGCCCGGATCATCGCCGATCAGGTCCCGGACGGGGCAACGCTGCAAGTGGGGCTTGGCGCCATCCCGGCCGCGATCCTCGATGCGCTGGAAGGGCACCGGGCGCTTGGCATACATACCGGGCTTTATGTCGACGGCTTCACCCGGCTGATCCAGGCCGGCGCCGTCGACAACAGCCGCAAGGGCATGGATGCAGGCTATTCCGTGGCCGGTCTGATCACCGGCACGGCCGACACCTTGCGGATGTGCCGCGACACAGACCTGATCCGGCTGGCGCCCACGTCCCATACCCATGCGCTTGATCACCTGGCCCGGCTGAATGCCTTCGTGTCGGTCAACTCTGCCATCGAGGTGGATCTGACCGGCCAAACCAATGCCGAAGTCGCGGGATCGTCCTATGTCGGCGCCGTCGGCGGCGGCCCGGATTTCGCACGGGGTGCCGCCATGTCGCCCGGCGGTCTGCCGATCTGCGCCCTGCCCGCCGCGCGGCAGACGCGCGGGGGCGGTTTGATCTCGTCCATCGTGCCGGCACTGTCCGGCCCCGTCAGCCTGTCGCGCGCGGATGCAGGGATTATCGTCACCGAATTCGGCATGGCGGACCTGCGCGGCCGGACCCTGCGGGAACGGGTGCGCGCCATGGTGGACATCGCCCATCCCGACCTGCGCGAGGATCTGGCCCGCCAGGCGCACGACCTGGGCCTTGCGACCGACTAGGATCGCAGGAGCTGCCGTCCAGGACAGGCGCGCGCGTTGCCATTCGCACCCCGCCCCGGCCTTCAGGATACTGCCATCGCGGGACCGCAGGTCCAGACCACTGGGCTCATCGACCTGGGTGCAAAACCTGTGGCCGGGCTGAATTATTATTGGACCGGATAACCGGTTTATGTAATGACCGAAGACGCGAGGAGGACCACGATGCAGATCACAACACGCGTAACCAGAGCTTCTGGGGATCGAAGCGCCGATCGTCATGGGCGGGCTGACATTCTATGGGCGTGCGGAATTGGCAGCCGCGGTATCGAATGCGGGTGGTCTGGGGATGCTGACGGCCGGTTCGCCCGAAGCACTGTCGCGCGAGATCAAGCGCTGCCGGGACCTGACGGACCGGCCCTTGGGGTGAACCTGTCGATCCTGCCGACGATCAATCCAGTACCTTATGACGACTGTCGCCGCGCAATCATCGACGGCGGCATCGTCTGGGGAGGTCAGGTCATGGGCCTGATCCACGATCTGCCGACCTGCGCAGACCTGATCGGCCGCATGGTGGCAGAGGTCGTCGCACGCCATCGGGCGGTCGCCGGCATGCTGGCATGACAAATATTTGACCATCTGGCCGGATTTTCTATGAAAACCGACATAACATTCAGGCCATCGCGCGACGGGTGCTTGATGATCGGCGGGCACGCTGATACCCCTATCGCAATCCGTCCGAACGGTTCGAGAATTCATGGCCCGCACGCAGTCGAAGCTTTACCCGGAAATCCGACAGGGCATCCTGAAATCGGCAGCCGAACTTTTTGCGCGCAAGGGCTTTTCGACGACCACCATCGTCGACCTGGCCGAGGCCTGCAATTCCTCGCGCGGGGCGCTTTACCACTACTTCGCCTCGAAAGAGGAAATCCTGACGCGGATCCTGGAAGAGCATGTCTCGACCATGTTGACCGTGCTCGTGGACGTCGGCGAACAGCGGCTGGAGCCCAAGGACCATCTGCGGACCGTCGCCCGGACGATCATGCGGATGAATTCGGAAAACCAATCCGAACAGATCGTCTTGCTGAACGACTGGAACCAGCTGGAAGAAAAGAAGCGGCAGGAAATCGGTGCGATGCAACGCCGGATCGTCGCGCTCATCCGGGACATTCTTTCGCGGCTGGACCACGAACACCGCATGACCCCGCGCTTTGCCACAAGCTATGCGATGTCGCTTCTGGGATCGCTGAACTATACCTACGCGTGGTTCGATCCCAAGGGCCCGGTTTCGGCCGAGGATTATGCAGATCAGGTGATCGACGTCTTTCTGAACGGGTTCCTGTCCGCACCGCACTGATCCGGCCGATCAGAAGGACATTCCCCACATGACAACAGAACAGATGGATGCGGTCCGTGACCGCATCGCGGCGACGATTGGCGACTGGGGCCGCGGCACCACGCTGGAAGAGATGCGCGCAGGCTTCGCCGAGCTCGTCTCGGCCGGGCGGCGGCCTGCACAGACGGCGGTCGATGCCGGCGGCATTCCCGGGGCCTGGTTCGGCGGTCCGCCCGAACCGGGGGACACGGTGATCTTCTATTGCCATGGCGGCGGCTATCAGATGGGGTCCATCCTCTCGCACGGACCGCTTATGGCGGATCTGGCAGAAGGTTCAGGCGCACGGGTCCTGGGCTTCGATTATCGCGTTGCGCCCGAGCACAGGTATCCGGCGGCGCTGGACGATACGCTGGCCGTCTATCGCTGGGTATTGGATCAGGGAATCGAACCGTCCCGCATGGCCATCGCCGGCGACAGCGCGGGCGCAGGGCTGGCGCTGGCGGCAATGCTGCGGATGCGCGACCAGGATCTGCCCCTGCCGGCGGCGGCGGTGTTCCTGTCGCCCTGGCTGGACATGCAGGCACGATCCGACAGTTACGACACGAAGGCCCCGCTGGATCCGCTGACCCAGCGGGGCAAGGTCGCGGCCATGGTCCGGACCTATCTGGGCCGGGACGGCGATCCGACGGATTCCTTCGCCTCGCCCATCGATGGCGACATGACCGGGCTTCCGCCGATCCTGGTCCATGTCGGCGGGCACGAAACCGTGCTGGGCGACAGCGAGTTGTTGGCGGACCGGGCCGCGGCCGCAGGGACCAGCGTCGAGGTCGTGGTCTGGGACGGCATGATCCATCACTTCCAGGTCTTCCCGGAACTGGACGAGGCCCGCGCCTCGCTGGACGGGATCGGGGCCTGGCTGCGCAGGCGGTTGGGATAGGCAGGCCGTGCCGCGGGTCAGCCCGCGGCGACGCCCATGCCACCCGAGACGCCCAGAACCTCGCCCGTGACATAACCGGCCTCGCGCGAGGCCAGGAAGGCCACAGCGGCAGCGACATCGTCTGGCGTGCCAAGACGGCCCAGAAGGGTTGCGCCCTCCATCGCCTTCAGAAGGCCCTCGCCGCCCTTGTCCACCGCGGACCGTAGCAGGGGCGTATCGATCGGGCCCGGCATGACGCAATTGGCGGTGATCCCGAAGCGGGCGTTCTCGATCGAGATGGACTTGGTGAAGGCCACCACGCCACCCTTGGCCGCGGCATAGACGGCCCCGCCGCGCGATCCCAGGCGCGCGGCTTCAGAGGCAATGTTGACGATCCGCCCGAACCCGGCCGCCTGCATGCCGGGCAGCACGGCATGGGTCACGGCAAAGACCGCTTCGAGGTTGATCGCCAGAAGCCGGCGCCAGTCGTCGGGCGTGGTTCGGGTGAAGAAGGCGTGCTGGTCGACACCGGCATTGTTCACCGCGATGTCGACGGGGCCATGATCGGCAATCACCGAGTTCACGGCCCCAAGGTCGGTCAGATCGACGGCCGCCACCGACACGAGGTGGCCGCACTCGGCCGCCAGATCCTGCGCGGCGTTCGCGTCCAGATCCAGGATCAGGACGTGCGTCCCTTCCCTGGCCAGCCGCCGGACTATGCCCGCACCGATACCCTTCGCACCGCCGGTGACCACCGCGCGCAGGCCGTCCAACCTGTCGTCCAGCCCGGTCATGCGTTGCGGAACACGGGCTTGCGCTTTTCGATCACCGCGGCCAGCCCCTCCATGCTGTCGGCCGTGCCCGACAGGGCCGAGGTTTCGCGCGCCTCGTCCGGCAACGCAGCTTCGAACCCGCGGCTTAGACCGTTCCACATCAGCCGCTTGGCCGCCGACTGCGCCCTTGGCGCCCCGGCCGCGAAAAGCCGCGCATAGTCCAGGACGACGGCATCCAGATCCTCGTCCGGAACCGCCCGCGTGACCAGGCCGATGCGCTCGGCCTCTTCCGCGTCGACGATCCGGTTGGTCAGCACCAGGTCCATCGCCCGGCGAAAGCCCACGATCTTCGACAGCGTTGCCGTGGCCCCGCCGTCGGGCGCCATGCCGACCCGCGTCGCGCCCGCCATGAAGCGCGCGCTGTGCCCGCAGACGACGATGTCGGACGAACAGACAAGCCCCATCCCCGCCCCGCCCGCGGCAAAGCCGTGCACGCGCGAGATCACCGGCACTTCAAGGTTCACCAGACCCGAAACGCAGATCTGCAGATAGGCCGTGGCCATCCGCAGGTAATGCGGAAGCCCGTCGCCCTTGGACGCGAAATCCTTCACGTTGCCGCCGCCGGTGAAGATCTTGCCGTTGCCGGACAGGATCACCGCCCGGACCCGGGCATCGCCGTGGACCTGCATGATGACACCCTGCAGCGCGGTCATCAGGCCCACGTCGAAACCGTTACCGGTCGACGGGCTGTTCAGCTGGATGTTGGCGATCCCTTCGCCATAGGTCAGCAGGACCGGCCCTTCGCCGACCAGCATTTCTTCGCCCTGGAACACGTTTTCCCCCTTCCGGTCCTCAGACGAGGAACGACAGCGTATAGATCGCCTTGTTGTTGTTGATCAGGACGACCTTCTTGTAGGCTATCTTCAGCTCGCCATCGACGCGCCGCAGCGAGTATTCATTGCGCGAGGACCACATCGTGTCGCCGCGCAGGTTGGTCTCGAAGATCTGGGCGTTGCACATCACCTTGATGTCGTCGGCCTCGGACTTCAGGAACTCGAAATTCGAGACCACGCGCGCCAGTTGGGACGGCGGGGTCTGTGAATGCCTGCGGCCGGTCTTCAGCTGCCGGATCCGCAACGCGATGCGGGACCGGTTGTCATAGATCAGCGACATCTGGCGTTCAGGATCCGTATCCGTGCCGTTGGCCGGCACCCAGTACAGCGCATCGTCGGTCCACAGATCTTCCCAGGCGTCATAGTCGTGGATATCCTGCAGCCGCGCCTCGCGAAAAATGAACTGCTGGACCTCGTGATACAGCTCGGGATTGAAGGACTTTTCATAAGTGCGGGTCTTGCCGACCCATTCCTTCAGGATGTCCGGACCTTCGATTTCGGCGGTGTCGGTGCTCATTTGGCTTCCATCATCTTGCGGTAGTGTTTCCAGATTTCCCGGGACGGCATGTCGTCGGTGGAATGGGCGATCAGGAAACCGTCCTCGTCCCGCCGTTCGCGAAAGTCCCCGCGCTTGAGATAGAGATATTCCGGTTGCCGGATCTCCAGGCCGCGCTGGTTGCGCTCGTACATCTCGGTGTCATCCGCCAGAAGGAACCCGGCGGGACCGACCGATCCCATGGTCTGCTGGCGCAGGCGGCGGTTGATGTCCGGCGCGCCCTTGAACTGGATCGCGGTAGAATGCTGGATCGATTCATTGGCCGATACCGGCTGAATCACGAAGATCTGGATTTCCGCGATGAACAGGTTCGGAAAGATCATCGTGTGCGGCGACCCGTCGATCATGATCTGACGGGCCCGTTCCTCGCCATAGGCCGCATTCATCTGGGCAACATAGTCGGGCAGCTTCTCGGCTGAGGTGCCGAACCAGCTCATCGGCTTGTCGCGGCGGCGGAATTCGGGCCGCGGGTCGACCTCGACATGGCCATTGCCGAAGCTGCGCGTCACTGCGACGGCATCATTGCCGTACAGATCGCCGATCGCGCTGTCGGCGACCGAAAAGATCGACGAATGCACGAAGGCCGGGTGATAGCCGTCGCATTCGTTTTCCAGGATGAACTTCCAGTTGGCCCGGGTCCGGTGCTTGAGGAAGCCGGCCGAAATCTCGATCTCGCCGGTCGGAGAGTTGTCGCACAGCTGGTCGATGCAGCGCTTCGCCCCCCCAAGGTGCTCTTCCAGCGTCGGGCCCTCGGCGGCCATCGACCCGAAGACGAAGCCGCGATAGCTGGCCGTGCGGGTGACCTTGCCCAGGCCCAGCCCGGACTTGTCGGTGCCCTTGTAGCCTTCGGGGAAAGCATAGTTGATCAGATCGCCCGTGTTCGAGAAGGTCCAGGAATGATAGGGGCAGGTGAACCGCGCCCGGTTGCCCCTCTCCTGCACGCAGACCGCGTTCCCGCGGTGCGGGCAGCGGTTCAGCAGCAGCTGGATTTCACCGTTGCTGTCGCGGACCATCAGGACCGGCATCGGCCCGATCGACTTGGTGACGAAGTCGTTCCTGTCCGGGATTTCGCTTTCGTGGCCGATATAGACCCAGGTCGTGAACCAGATCTTCTCGACCTCTTCCTTGAAGATCGCGTCGTCATAGTAAAGCGACCCGTGGACCATGCCGGGCTGGATCAGCTCGTCCCACTTCGATTTGAAATTTCCGTCCATGACATGCTCCCTCGCTGGGTCGGTGGCCTGGATCGCAGGACGGGTTTCCGTCGCAATCTAAAACCGGACAGTCATCTTTTTAATTTGCCCAGGGCGCGCTGTCAAACCCGACGTGGCGCGGTCCGGCGTCATTGGCCGCGAAAGTTCGGCTGACGTCCGGCGATGAAGGCGTCGATCCCTTCGGACGCGTCTGCAGTGGCGAAAACTTCGTCCTGAAGGCGCGCTTCTTCGTTGAAGCCGACCTCGGCCGAGGGGGCGGTGCGCAGGATCCGCTTCGACCGGATCATCGCCTGCGTCGGTCCAGAGGCGAGCCGACTCACCAGCGATTCGACCTCGGCGTCAAAGGCATCGGAGGGCAGGAGCATTGCACACAAGCCCATGGCCTGGGCTTCGGCGGCAGACAGGATCCTGCCCGACATGATCAGGTAGGCGGCACGTTGATAGCCGATCGCGTCCCGCAGGAAGACATGCAGGCCGGCATCGGCCATGATGCCGATATTCACGTACGGCGCACCAAACCGGGCGCGTTCGCTGGCCATGACGATGTCGCAGGCGGCGGCTATGCCCAGGCCGCCGCCGACGCAGGCGCCGTCGACCGCAGCGATGGTTGGCACCGGAATGTCGCGAACCGCCCGCAGCGCAGGGTTCACGCTGCGGTCGATCAGATCCAGGGCGTCGATCTTGCCGGGCTCGATTTCCGAAATGTCGAAGCCCGCGGAAAACGCGCCTCCCGCCCCCTGCAACAGCACCGCCCGCGCGGTGCTGCGTGCCGCCCGACGCGCCGCGGCGCAAAGGTCAAGCCAGTCCCCTGCCGTCAGGGCGTTCCGCCGATCCGGCCGGTTCAGCGTGATCCGCACCAGCCCCCCGTCTTCTGCATATTCCACACCTGCCATGGCGGTCTCCAAATAATTAACCGGCTGTCCGATTGTTTAATCTAGCCTTCCCCCGAAGCCCGTGCAATCCTGCCCGAAGACATCAGGAATGATCCCGGGAGGAACCGATGAACATCAATTCCACAATCGACGCGGGGAACGCCGGCTTCCGTCTCAACGACCCCGAGTCCGTGACCGAAGACCTTGTACTGCTGCGCGAACAGGTCCGCCGCTTCGTCGAACGCGAGGTCGTGCCCGTCGCCGACGCCTGGGAAGCCCAAGGCAAGATCCCGCGCGAGATGTTCCTGAAGCTGGGCGAAATGGGCCTTCTGGGCATGCAGCACGAAGAGGCCCATGGCGGCACCCAGATGGGCGCGCTGGCGTCGGTCGTGTTCGGGGAAGAGCTTTCGCGCTCGACCTATGGCGGCTTCACCTCGTCCGTGACGGTACATACCGACATGTCGGCCAGCCACATCACCCGGGTCGGGACCGAAGAACAGAAGGCCCGGTGGCTGCCGGACATGATCGCGGGCCGGACCGTTTGCTGCATCGGCGTGACCGAGGCAGGCGCAGGATCCGACGTGGCCGGCATCCGGACGAAGGCGGTCAGGGACGGGGACGACTGGGTGATCAACGGCACCAAGATGTTCATCACCAATGCCGTCTACGGCGACGTCGTGATCCTTGGCGCGCGCACCGATGCGCCGGAGACGGGGTCGCGGGGGATCACCCTGTTCATCGTCCCCACGGATACGCCAGGCTTCAAGGTGGCCTCGAAGCTGGAAAAGCATGGCTGGCTGTGTTCCGACACGGCAGAGCTGGTGTTCGAGGACATGCGCGTCCCGCATGCCAACCTGCTGGGCGAGGAAAATCGCGGCTTTCACGCCATCATGCGCGGGTTCGAGCAGGAGCGGCTGATGATCGGCGCCTTCTGCGCGGGCGAGGGCGCCAAGGCCATCGAGCTGACGCTGGATTACGTCCGCACGCGCCGCGCCTTCGGCAAGACGTTGTGGGACCAGCAGGCCACGCGCCTGCGTCTGGCAGACCTTGCGTCCAAGGTCGCGATGATCCGGGCGCTGACCTATCAGACCGCCGCCGCCAAGGATGCCGGCCAGCCCGTCAGCCGAGAGACGGCGATGATCAAGTCGGTCGGCCCCGAGATCCTGCACGAGGTCGTCCATGGCTGCCTGCAGCTGCATGGCGGCACCGGCTACATGCGCGGCACCCCGATCGAGCGGATGGCCCGCGACGCGCGGATCCTGCGTATTGGCGGCGGCGCGACCGAGGTCATGCTGGAGGAGGTCGCCAAGAGGATGTAGCGCCTCTGGTCCTGCCTGCCCCCGTCCGGGGGGACCGTCGCATCGGCCCGGGCGCGGCACTGACGCCCGGCAGCCGAAACCGCAGGATAGCAGGACCCCACATGGACCATGCCGAAGTCGAGACGAGCGTGGACGAAGCGGGCATCTACACCATCACGCTGAACGGGCCGGCCAGCATGAACGGGTTGGCGCCCTTGACGATGAACGCGCTGGCAGCCGCCTTCGACGATGCCGTCGCCTGTGGCGCGCGCGTGCTTCTGCTGACCGGTGCCGGCCGGGCGTTCTGTGGCGGTGCTGACCTGCGTCATGCCCACACTTTCGACGAGATAGCACGGCGCGAGCATGGCACCACGATGCTGCAGGCCTATTGCCACCCGATGCTGCGGGCGATGCGAAACTGCCCGCTGCCAACGGGTCCCGGCCGTTCGGACGGCCGGGACGAAGCTTCAGTAGGGCAGCGCCGAAAACAGGATCAGGTGCGCCGGGCGGCGGCCCGGCAGATGTCTTCTGCCAGTCCGCAGCCATGATGTAGCAGCACATCGGCCAGCGGAACCTTCAGATCGAAGGGATGGATGTCGTCCGGACCCGGAACCTGGTTGTCCGGATCGGGCACCATGTCAGGCGCTCTGCGCTTCGGGGTCGGCCAGTGCGACCTTGTCCGCCTGGCCCACCCGAAAGCCCGAACCGTCCAGCAGTTTTGCATAGACGTCACGGGACAACGCGAAGCGTTCGCCATAGCGTTCGGCCAGTTCATCCGCGCGCTTGGCGAAGGTCTCGACCCCCACGAAGCGGACATAGTGCAGCGCGCCGCCGGTCCAGGCCGGGAAACCGATACCGAAGATCGACCCGATATTGGCCTCGACCTCGGACCGCAGGACGCCTTCGTCCATGCAGCGCAGGGCCTCGATCACCTGCCGATAGAGGATGCGGTCCATCGCGTCCTCCATTCCCACGCGGCTGTTGCCCCGGGCATAATCCTTCAGCCCCGGCCACAGCGTCCGCTGGCCGTCGGCGGCATAGTCATAGAACCCGCCCCCGTACTGGCGCCCGCCACGGCCCTGTTCGATCATGTCGAAGGCGATGGACTCGGAATAGGCGTTCTTGGTCTTGTAGAGGTTGTCCGGCAGCCGCCTGTCCAGATCCATATTCGTGTCATGGGCCTTCCTGATCAGGATCAGCGAAACCTCGTCCATGACCTGCAGCGGTCCGACCGGCATGCCGACCATCCAGGCCGCCCGTTCGACCGCCGCAGGCGCCATGCCGTCATGCACCAGCGCCTGCCCCTCGTCGAGGAAGGTTGAAAACACCCGGCTGGTGAAGAACCCGCGGCTGTCGTTGATGACCATCGGGATCTTGCCGATCTGGACACAGTAGTCACAGGCCTTGCGCACCGTCTCTTCCGAGGTCTTCTCGCCCACGATCAGCTCGACCAGCTGCATCTTGTCGACGGGCGAAAAGAAGTGGATGCCGATGAAGCGCGACGGATCGGGCGCGGCCTTCGCCAGTTCGGTGATCGGCAGGGTCGATGTATTGGTGCCATAGATCCCGTCGGTCCCGATCAGGCCGAAGGTGTCGGCGATGACCTTTTCCTTCAGGGCGATGTCCTCGAACACCGCCTCGACCAGGATGTCGACGCCGGCAAAGTCGTTCCTGTCGGTGGGCGTGATCGCGGCCAGCAGCCTGGCCCCGGCCTCCTCGGTCATGCTCCCCCGGGCGGTCTGCCTGGCGACCAGAGCCTCGGAATAGGCCCTGCCCTTCTCGGCATTCGCCAGCGACATGTCCTTCAGGCTGACCGGCAGGCCGTGCGCGGCATGGGACCAGGCGATCCCCGCCCCCATCATGCCCGCGCCCAGCACGGCCGAGGACGTCGCCGCCCACTTGGCGCCTTCGGGACGGAACTTGCCCGACTTGATCCCGTTCATGCCCAGGAAGAAGGTCGTGATCGCGGCCTTCGCCTGTGGCGATACGACCAGCGGCAGGAAGCGGCGGGATTCCATGTCCAGCGCCGCATCGAACCCCATCCGGGTCGAGTTGACGGCCACGTCCAGCACCGCCTCGGGCGCGGGAAGCCGGCCACGGGTCCTGTTGAACAGCATCACCGGGGCCCCGGCGATCATCATCCGGTTGGCGGGCGTTTCGGAATTGCCGCCCGGATAGGTGAAGCCCTTGCGATCCCAGGGCTGGACATGCGCGTCCGGGTTGGCCCTGATCCAGGTCTTGGCGGCCTCGACCAGCATGGCCCCATTGTCGACAAGCGCGTCGACAAGACCCAGCTCCAGCGCCTTTGCGGGCCTCGCGGGCTTGCCTTCCAGAACGAAGGGAAGACCCTTTTCCAGACCGATCAGCGCGATGGTGCGGACGATGCCACCGGCGGCCGGCAAGAGGCCCAGCGTCACCTCGGGCAGGCCCACGGTTCCCGCGCTTGCATCCGCGATCCGGTGGTTGCAGGCCAGACAGATCTCGAACCCGCCCCCCATGGCGGCACCGTTGATGGCGGCCACGACCGGGACCGGCAGCCGTTCAAGGCGGCGCAGCTGGCCCTTGTTTTCCGTCAGGAAGTCCAGATAGCCGGCGTCCGCCTCTTCCGTCGCCAGGATCGCCTTCAGGTCGCCGCCGGCAAAGAACGTGTGCTTGGCCGAGGCGATGACGACGCCGGTCAGGCCCTCTTCGGCCTCCAGCCGGTCGACGGTGCCGCGCATCAGGGTGACGAAGTCCGGCCCCATCGTGTTCGCCGGACCGTCCATGTCCATGATGACCGTTACGATGCCCTGCGCATCCTTGTCGTAGTGGAACGTCATGTCAGACCCTTTCGATGATCGAGGCGATGCCCATGCCGCCGCCGACGCACATGCAGATCAGCGCGCGCTTCAGGTTGCGCCGCTCCAGTTCGTCCAGCATCGTGCCGACCAGCATGCCGCCGGTGGCGCCGATCGGGTGGCCCATGGCGATGGCCCCGCCCACGACGTTCAGCTTTTCGTCCGGGACATCCAGATCCTGCTGCAGACGCAATACGACCGAGGCGAAGGCCTCGTTGATCTCGACCAGATCGATGTCGTCCATGGACAGGCCGGCCTTCTTCAGCGCCAGCTTCGACGCCGGACCCGGACCCGTCAGCATGATCGTGGGTTCGGTCGCGGTCAGCGCGGTCGACACGACCCGCCCGCGGGGCGTCAGACCCAGGTCCTTGCCGGCAGCTTCACTGCCCAGCATCACAAGCGAGGCGCCGTCGACGATGCCCGACGAATTGCCCGGCGTGTGGACATGGTCGATCCGGGCCACCTCCGGGTACTTGGTCAGGGCGAACTGGTCGAAGCCCATGGATCCCATCCGGGCGAAACTGGACGGCAGCGCGCCCAGGGTCTGGATGTCGGTGCCGGGCTTCAGGAAGTCGTCGCGCACCAGGATCGGCAGTCCGGTATCGTCGCGGACCGGGACAACCGAGCGGTCGAACCAGCCCGCATCCCGCGCCCGCGCCGCCTTGGCCTGCGATTGGACCGCGACTTCGTCGCAGGTCTCGCGGTCCCAGCCGCCGATGGTGGCGATCAGGTCCGCCGAAATGCCCTGCGGCACCGACACGGTCTTCAGCACCGTCTCCGGATCGTCCGCCAGGGGCCCGGTCGCGCTGTCGATGGGCACGTGGCTCATGCTTTCATAGCCGCCGGCGCAGACCAGGTGATCCCAGCCCGACGCCACCTTGGCCGCCGCCATGTTGAACGTGTCGAGCCCCGAGGCGCAGAACCGGTTGACCTGGGCCGAAGGCACGTTTTCCGCCCAGTCGGCCATGGCCAGCGCGCTTTTCGACATCACGCTGCCCTGTTCCTTCAGGGGATTGCCGCAGCCCATGATCACGTCGTCCACCCGCGCGGTGTCCAGATCGTGGCGGGACTGCATTTCCCGCAACAGCGTCACCACGAGGTCGATCGGCTTGACCTGGTTCAGCGACCCGTCCGGCTTGCCCTTCGACCGGGGCGTTCTGAGCGCATCATAGATAAAGGCAGCCTCTGCCATCGGCATTCTCCGTTTTCGGGACCGGTCCTGAAAGGTTCAGCCCAGGGATTTCTCGTAACGTTTGCGGAAGGCGGCGGGCCCGCCGTAGGCTTCGTTCACGGTCATGGCGCGCTTGAAGAAATGGCCCACCATCAACTCGTCGGTGATGCCCATGCCGCCATGCAGCTGCACCGCCTGCTGACTGACGAAGCGCAGCGCCTCGGCCACCTTCACCTTCATGCCGGTGACCGCCCGTTCGAACCCGTCGCGGTCGCCCTGATCGGCCAGCACGGTCTGGAACAGCATCGACCGCGCGTCTTCCAGATGCAGGACCATGTCCGCCAGCCGGTGCTGCAGCACCTGGAACGCGGCCAGTTTCTGGCCGAACTGGCTGCGGCCCTGAAGATAGTCCACCGTCGTGCGGATCAGGGTTTCCATCATGCCCACGGCTTCGGCCGAATGGGCGACGGTGGCGATGTCGGCAGCCCTGCGATGCAGGTCCGGCCCGGCACCTGCGGCACCAATCCGCATGTCGGCCCCCACCGCGACCCCGCCCAACGTCAGTTCGGACGAAGGCTGGCCGTCGATCATGTTGAAATCCTGCCGCGCGATCCCCGGGGCATCGTTCGGCACCAGGTACAGCGAATAGGCGGTCTGCCCCGGCTCCATCGCCGAGACGATCACATGGCTGGCCAGTTGTGCGCCTGCCACCATGACCTTGACGCCAGTCAACCCCGTGTCGGTGACCGTCGTGGCCACGGCCCGCCCGTCCGGCAGCAGTCCGGTTTCGGCATGGGCCAGCGCAAGCACCATTGCCCCGGACGCGATGGTTTCCAGCCGGGCCAGGTCACCGGTCGCCGTGAAAAGGTTGCCGCCATAAGCCACGGTCGGGATGAACCCGTCCAGCGCCAGGCACCGGCCAAGCTCCTGTGCCACGACCATGATGTCGTCCAGGCCGCCACCCGAACCGCCTGCCCGCTCGGGCACGGCGATGGCCATCAGGCCCAGTTCGCCGGCAATGCCGTCCCACAGCGCCTTCCGGGCCGGAACGCCGCCCTGGTTGTGCCGCTGCTGGTCCCAGTGGTGGGACAGATAGCCCGCCAGCGCGTCCCGCAGGATCACCTGCTCTTCCGACAGATCGAAGTTCATGGTCTTGGCTTTCCTTGGGGCAGGACGTCAGATCGCGCGGTCCTTGTCGCCGCCATCGGCCGCATCCCGTCGATCAGGTCGGTGGTCTGCATCGGTTTCCCCTTCAATGACCCGTCATCGGCCCGACCGGTCCCCTAGGGGATCCGGCCGTCGGCAATGAAGCGGAACAGGATGTTGCGCTGGATCTCGTTCGAGCCGCCGTAGATCGACGCCGCCCGCCCGTTCAGATGCCGCGCCGTGGGCTGCAGGGCGCCTTCGGGCCCGATCGGCGGCGTGTTCGACCCGGGCCGCAACGCCTCGCGCTGGTCGGCCATGCCGAACGCGCCAAGCGAAGTGACCGACACCTCGAAACTTGCCTGCTGCGCCTCGGTTCCGCGGACCTTCAGGATCGACGCCAGCGCATCGCCCGCGTTCTTCCCGGA
Organism: Chachezhania sediminis; assembly: GCF_009765275.1. Taxonomy (GTDB): domain Bacteria; phylum Pseudomonadota; class Alphaproteobacteria; order Rhodobacterales; family Rhodobacteraceae; genus Chachezhania; species Chachezhania sediminis. Next base: position 23,064 of record NZ_VOPH01000007.1, on the reverse strand, counting down.
ACTCAGGGCCGAGATCACGCGCTTTTCGGTCCAGCTTTGCGCGGTGACACGCAGCTGTGCGTCTGCATAATCGCGTCGGAAACAGGGATCGTCCCATAGACGCTCGCCCGTCACCGGGTCGGGGATCCGGGCGTTTCTCCGGGCGATGTCCAGATAGCTCTGGGACAGGGCCGCATAGGCGCCGGATCGTTCGAACTCCAACAGGTACTTGGCGATGTCCCAGCCCTGCCCTTCCGCGCCGATCCGGTAGCGGACCGGGATACGGACGTTGTCGAAGAAGACCTGGTTGGTCTCGTGCTCGCCCGACATAGAGATGATGGGCTGCACGGTGATCCCCGGCGCATCGGCGGGGGTCACCATGAAGGTGATGCCGTCGCGCTTGTTCGCGGTCTTTTCCGTGCGGACCAGCAGGAAGATCCAGTTCGCCCAGTGCGCATGCGACGTCCAGATCTTGGTCCCGCTGACGACATAGTCGTCGCCGTCGCGCACCGCCGGCATCTGCAGCGATGCCAGGTCCGAGCCGGAGCCCGGTTCCGAAAAGCCCTGCGCCCAGTAATGTTCGCTGTCCAGGATGCGGGGCAGGAAGAAGGCCTTCTGCTCTGACGTGCCGAAGCGCATGACGACGGGGCCCAGCAACTGCAGGCCCGAAACCCAGACCGAAGGTGCGCCGGCACGAATGCACTCTTCGTCGAAGATCTGGCGTTGGGCCGCATCCCATCCGGTGCCGCCATATTCCTTCGGCCAGGCCGGGGCGCCCCAACCATGCGCGTTCAGCTTCTTCTGCCAGGCCACACCCACCGACGGATCGGCCGCAATCCCGGCCTGCCGCCGGGCGCCTTCGCGGATGTCCCCGGTCAGTTCCCGGTCCAGAAAGGCACGCACTTCCTGCCGGAAGCGCACGTGTGTATCCCCCAGCCTGGCATCCATGAGATTTGTTCCTGTTGTCGTGACAAGGGCCGCACCGGGCGCCCGTCGAAAGCCCGATTCCGGTCCCGGCAGAATAATTATCCGTTCATTCATTTTAAGTCCCCGAACATGGGGACAGCACGACCTTGCGGCCATTTCTGGCATCGAATTCTGTCACGGCTCGGTCGTAAGGCCGCGTCATCGCCCCAAAATTTAGAACAAATACATTAGCCTAGAAGATTTGACCGATAAAATTAAACTATTATACATTATTTTGTTGATAATCAGACCGACCGTCCGCATTATTGCTGCGGGAGGACTTCGACATGCTTGACGACTCGGAATTCCGCAACTCCAGAACACCCGACTGGCGGGCAGCGCCCCTGGCTGCCATCGCGTCGGCGGTGCAGAAGATCGGAACACCGGATTTCGCCAACTGCGTCCTGTCTTCGCTGGGATCGGTGATCGAAGTCGACGCCTGCAAGATCGTTTATGAAGATCGCGGAAGGCTGTGCCTGGCAGGGCAGTCAGGGCCGGACGACGTCCCGGACCGGCTGTTTACGCCAATGCGCCTGAAAGCCTTGTTGAACGATACCGAACCGGGTGCCGTCGTCCTGTCTTCGCCCGACGATACTGCACCAAGCCGCGAGCGGCTGCATCACGTGACCATCGTCGGCCGCTCGGGCGGGGTTCTCAGCGCCTTGCACATCCTGCGCGCGCACGAGCGAAGGAAGCTGCGGCAAGTCGAAATCAGTGAATTGCGGCATCTTTCGGCGGTGTTCCATTCGCTGGTCGCGCGCCATGTCGAACTGGCCCACAAACGCCACCAAAGCGTGGCGCCGCTGGAGGCGCTGGACCAGATCGAAGCCTGCATTGCCGCCAGCGGGGAACTGACGGCCCGCGAAAGCCAGGTCTGCGCGCGGATCCTTTACGGCATGTCGACCTGCGGCATCTCTCTGGATCTGGGGATCGGCAAGGAAAGCGTCGTGACCTATCGCAAACGCGCCTATCGCCGCCTGGTCATCAGCAGCCAGCGCGAGCTGCTGATCTGGTATCTGGATTGCTATGACGCGCAGCTGATGCGCCCGGCCGCCTGATCGCAGCCGCCGATCCGGCGCGCCTTCAGGGGCGTATTCCGGTCAGGACGATTTCCGCCAGGAATTCGGCATATTGCTGCCGCAGGGTATCTGTCATGTCCGGGATCGCGAACAGCGCGGGCAGCATGCGCCGGCGTGCAAAGATGTAATCCGACGCACCCACCAGCATCATGTAGAAGAGCGGCGGCGAAATCGGGCGAAACGTGCCCTCTGAAACACCCTGCGCAATTACAACTTCATAGAAGTCCGCCAAGGGCCGCGCAAATTCGCGAAAGACGGCCTCGCCCTCCTCGGCCGGGACGCCTTCGGACAGGTGACGCATCAGCATGTTGACATAGGGCGCCTCGTAATAGGCCTTGATCAAGCCCCGGATGTGATACCGCAGCTTGCGGTCCGCGGACATTTCCATCTGCGCTAGATCGGCCAGCTGGGTGACCGCGCGATCCGTGCCACGTTTCAGCAGGGCGTGCAGAAGCCCTTCCTTGCCGCCGAAGTGATACTGCACGACGGCCGGGCTCTGGCCTGCGCGATCCGCGATCTCATGGATCGAGACGTCGATGGAATCCTTTGCGATCATCGCGTCATGGGCCGCGCTCAGCAGGATCTCCCTGATGTCGCCGCGACGTTCCTGTTCGACTTTCGACGGACGGCCGCGCCGGGTGCGGGGCGCCTTGGTGCGGGTTCTGTTCGGTTCTGGTGCCACTGAAGTCCCTGGGCCACTGCGTCGGAAGCGTCTGCCGATGCCCGTCCGGATCAATGCATCAGCCTGCAGGGCAAGCCTATACCGCTTCGGCGCGGGCTCCTGTCCCCAGAGAGTGTGACCCTGGGAGCAATTCGTCCCGCAAGCCGGGAACAATCGCACGCACAGGCAGCAGAGCGGTCATTCAGGGATGAATAGGGCGCCCCGGCCGGCAGGGATGGGAGAAGGGGCAGGCCGGGGCGCAGACAGAAGATCGGGGGCGGCAGGAGCCGCCAGTCCAATCGTCTGCCGGGAGGTGTCGGCAGGGCTTGCCTGCCAACACGTTCCGGGTCCGGCCGCCGGCTTCGGACGGCAACCGGAAGGTCATCGGGGTCAGCCGGCCTGAGCAGCCGCAGCTTGCGCATCCAGCGCGGCGTCGACGGCGATCCTGGCCGACACGGCACAGGCCTGCGTGCCGCCGTTGCCATAGTCCTTGACCGCATCGCCCACGCACCAGAGGCCGGCAACCGGGGTCGCGACATCCATGTCATAGCCGGCGCCGGTCCGCTGTGCCGGCCAGTCGTCGCGCATGACCCGGATCGACAGCATCTTCACCTTGTCGTCGAACCCCGGGAACTGGTCGCGCAGATCCTCGTGCGACAGCGCCACTTCGGCATCGCTGTCGAAGTCGCCGATGGCCGGGTGCGGCACGGCATAGCCGACATATTGGTGCCAGCCTTCCGGCGCGATTTCGGGGCAGGTCGCCGTCAGGTTGGCCATGTTGCACAGCCGGCCGTGTTTCGTCTTGCCGAAGGTCATGATGCCCGGAACCCCCGGCATCAGGTCCTCGCGCGAGGCGAAGTTGAACACGATATTGGCAGAGGGCTTCAGGATCTCGGCGGTCTGGCGCACATAATCGGCGCCCAGAGCGTCCTCGCCGACAAGACCGACCAGCGCCTTCGGGCCGCCGTTGAAGATGATCGTCCGGGCCTCGACCCTGACGACATCGCCGCCGTTGCGACGGATCAGGACGGCCCGCGCGCGGCCGCCCGACACCTCGATCTTCTCGGCCGGGCTGGACAGCCAGACCTCGCCACCCAGACGCTCGACCGCGCCGGCCAGCGCGGTCCAGGCGCCCATGGTGCCTTCGGGATGGAAGCCGAACCGCTTGAAGGCGCCCTTCTGGGTGAAATAGGTCAGGAAGGCCCGCGCCGGGATCTCGTTCGAATTCATCGCGAAGATCGCCGCGCAGAGGTTGCGGAAGACGGCATGGACCGTTTCGTTCTTGGTGTATCGCTGCAGCCAGTCCTCGGTGGATTCCCTTCCATCCGGCATGTTTCCGGTCCGCGCCTTGGCGAACTGGTCCAGCACGCGCGAAGCCTGCTTGGTCAGCCCGTTCAACAGGAAGCCAAGCCCGCCCTTGCGCACATCGACTACCTTTCGGTCGATGAAGAACACCGCCGCCGGCGACGGCTCGCGGATGTCCAGCTTTGCGCCGCACAGCTCGAAGGTGTCCTCGAACGCGCCGCCCGGTTCCAGCGCGATGGCCCCAATGTTCACCCGGTGACCGTCGATGATCTCGGTCCCGGCCCGACCGCCAAGATAGTCGTGATCGTCGACAAGCAGCGTGTGCTGCCCCGCCGCCGCAAGGCGCGCCGCCGCATGGCAGCCACCTGCACCGGCGCCGATGACGATCGCGTCGAATTTCAGAGTATCGGTCATGTGGTCTGAACCCTCTTCATTGAGATCTGTAGGAAAATAAATCGGGACGGCTGGTTTTCTAATCCCAAGCCGGGGGGACGTTGCTTGTCTGCGGGCCCTGTCGCCCGCATCAGGTCAGGGTCCCGTCCGCTTTCATCGAAGCAATTTCGTCCGCCGAGTATCCGGCCGCAGCCAGAACGGCGTCCGAATCTGCCCCCGGCGCGACCGGGGCACGGACCGGCCCTGGGGCAGACCGATCGAACCGCGGCGCCGGGCTGGGCTGCAGAATGCCGTCCTGACGGAAGAAGATCCCGCGGTCCGCGTTGTGGGGATGGCTCTCGACCTCGTCCAGCGTCAGCACTGGGGCCACGCAGGCATCGCTGTCGACAAAGACCGCGGTCCATTCGTCCCGAGTCTTGGTGCGAAATACCCGGGCATAGTCCTGGCACAGCCGGGGCCAGTTCGCCTTGTCGACCTGATCGTGCGGCCCGACATGTTCCAGTCCGGCCTTCTGGCAGAGTTCGGCAAAGAACTGCGGCTCGATCGGCCCGACCGAGATCCACTTGCCATCCGACGTCTCGTAGCAGCGATAGTAGGGGGCGCCGCCGTCCAGCATGTTGTGTTCGCGCTGCGTGTCCCAGATGCCAGCCTGCATGAGATGGAAGAAGACCCCCATCATCGCCGGGACGCCGTCGACGATGGCGGCATCCACGACCTGACCGCGGCCGGACACCTGTCGTTCCAGCAGTGCGCTGAGGACCCCGAAGATCAGGAACATCGAACCGCCGCCGTAATCCGCCACCAGGTTCAGGGGCGGCCTCGGCACGCTGTCCCGGGGCCCCATCGCCGCAAGCGCCCCCGATAGCGACATGTAGTTGATGTCATGGCCCGCACGTTTCGACAGCGGCCCCGTCTGCCCCCAGCCCGTCATGCGGCCGAAGACCAGTCCAGGATTGCGTGCCTGACAGACCGCCGGTCCCAGTCCCAACTTTTCCATCACGCCCGGACGGAACCCTTCGATGACGGCATCGGCCCGCCCGATCAACCGCAGCGCCGCTTCGCGGCCCGCCTCGGACTTCAGGTTCAGCGCCACCGACTTCTTGTTGCGCCGGTTGATCTCGGCCGGGTCCCGCGACCCCGAGGCGCGGTCGATGACGATGACCTCGGCCCCCAGGTCGGCCATCAGCTGGCCGGCAAGGGGACAGGGGCCAAGCCCCGCCATCTCGACGATCTTCAAATGGGAAAGTGGTCCGCTTGCCGTCATTTTATCCTCCCTGCCGGCCGAAGCCGACATCCTAAGTAAAGCCGTCTGTCCGGTTTTATTATTAGGCTTCGTCGCGATGCAATCCGAATCGTGACCTGTGTTGACTGGTCCTTACCCCATACGAATGTCCGGTTCATTTTCGGCGCCGCGCAGCACGCCAATCGACAAGAAGCAGCCCGAACCCCCGCATGAAAAGCAGAACTACTGATAAAACCGTTAGAATTTTCCGATACCGACCCGTTCCGCTCCGGCCCTGCAAGTATCGAACATCTAAAACCGGTTATCCAGTCTGCTTTGACACGAAACGTCTTGCAAAGGTAGATCTAATCGGCAACTATATATAAACCGGTCAACTGGACTGTGATTATTCCGCGAGAGGACGCGGCCATTCACAAGGGTCCCGACCGACAATGAGAGGAGCCTGGCAATGCAAGCCTGTAGCCGCACCGCGGCGCCCCGATCAGCGGGGCGCGCGTGCTGATGCCGTCAGCTATGCCCGATACGGCAGCGCAGATCGCCGCCACCCTGCTGGAACTGCGCAATGTGCAGATCGTCTATGACAACGCCGTCGAGGCGGTGCGCGACGTATCGCTTTCGGTCCCCGAAGGCAGTGTCGTGGCGCTGCTGGGATCGAACGGGGCGGGCAAGTCCACGCTGCTGAAAGCGGTCACCGGATCGCTTCACCGCGAAGAGGGCGAAATCGAGAAGGGCACGATTCATTATGGCGGCCGTGACATCGGTCATGCCCGGACCGAGGACATCGTCCGCGCCGGCCTGATCCTGGTGCCCGAGGGGCGGCGCCTGTTCGCCAACCTGACGGTCGACGAGAACCTGACCATGGGCGCACATCTGAAGGACACCGCGCGGATGAAATTCCAGCGCGATGCGGTCTTCGACCTGTTCCCCAAGCTGAAGGACCGGCGTCACCAGATCTCGGGCTATCTGTCAGGGGGCGAACAACAGATGGTGGCGGTTGGACGCGCGCTGATGGCCGAACCGCGGCTTCTGGCGCTGGACGAACCGTCGCTGGGCCTGGCGCCGCTGATCATCGACGGGATTTACGACACCATTGCCCGGATGCGGCGCGAGCTGAACATGACCATCCTTCTGGTCGAACAGAACGCCACCCAGGCGATGGAAATCGCCGACTATGTCTACATCATGGAAAACGGCCGCGTCGTGCTGGACGGTCCGGCCGAAAAGACGCGGTCGAACCTCGACGTTCAGGAATACTATCTCGGGTTTTCGGGCGGCGGCGAGCATCGGAAGAGCTTTCGCGACATCAAGCACTACAAGCGCCGCAAGAGGTGGCTGTCATGACCCGGCACCTACTTCAGCTGGAGAACGTCACGAAGAAGTTCGGCGGCATCTCGGCCGTGAACGGCGTCTCACTGCATGTCGACAAGGGCGAGATCGTGTCGATCATCGGTCCCAACGGCGCCGGCAAGACGACGCTGTTCAACCTGATCTCTGGCGTACTGCCGGTGTCGTCGGGACAGATCTCGATTGAAGGGCAGGACCTGGCGCGGGTGCCCGGGCACCGCTATGCCCAGCTGGGCATCGGACGCACCTTCCAGAATCTGGCCCTTTTCAAGCACGGCACCGTGGTCGACAACCTGCTGGTCGGCTGCCACTGGCGGATGAAGACGTCGGTCCTGGAGGCCGCCTTTCATTTCGGCCGGGCCCGGCGCGAGGAAATCGCGTTCCGGCACACGGTCGAAAAGATCATCGACTTCCTGGAAATCGAACATATCCGCGACAAGACCGTGGGCACCCTGCCCTATGGCCTGCAGAAGCGGGTCGAACTGGGCCGGGCGCTGGCAACCTCGCCCAAGGTGCTGCTGCTGGATGAAATCGTGGCCGGCATGAACCAGGAAGAGACCGAGGACATCGCCCGGTTCATCCTGGACACGCGCGACGACCTGGGCGTCTCGATCCTGCTGATAGAACACGACATGCATCTGGTGATGGACATTTCCGACCGGGTCCATGCGCTGAACTTCGGCAGCACGATTACCGAAGGTCTGCCGCACGAGGTGCAAAGCCACGCCGGCGTCATCGAGGCCTATCTGGGCCATGGCTCGGGCGAAGGCCCGGCCGCCGCTGCCCCGATCCAGACCGGAGCCGTCGCATGAACGATCTCGCCTCTCCTCCGACCATCGAACTGGCCACGCTGTTCGACGACGCCGCGGCGCGCCTGCCGGCGCGGTTCGACCCGTTCGATCCCGCCAACCTGAAGGCCGGCACGGGTACGTTGCCGCGGCTTCTGCGCGAACATGCGCGCCGGCATCCGACCGGGCTGGCCTTGCGCGAAAAGGATCTGGGCGTCTGGCGACGTCACGACTGGGCCCATTACTACCGTCAGGCGAAACGTTTTGCCTTCGCGCTTCTGTCCGCGGGCATCAAGCGGGGCGACCGGATCATCATCGCTTCCGAGAACTCGCCCGAGTGGTATTTCTCGGATTTGGGCGCCGAACTGATCGGTGCGGTCCCGGTGGGCATCTATCCCACGAACCCCTGGCCGGAACTTCAGTACATCGTCCGTCATTCCGCCGCGCGGCTGGCCGTCTGCGGCGACCAGGAGCAGACCGACAAGGTGCTGGACGCGCAGGTCAATGCCGGCGGCCTGCCCGACCTGGAAAGCGTGGTCTGCGTCGACATGAAAGGCATGCGCGACTATGCCCAGCCCTACCTGTCTTCGTTCGAGGACTTTCTGGCAAGGGGCGATGCCTGGGCCGCCAGCCAGCCCGACGCGGAAGCGGTCATCGACGCGCTGATCGAGGATACCTCGCCCGACGATGTCGCGCTGATGGTCTATACCTCGGGGACCACGGGTCCGCCCAAGGGGGCGATGATGACCCATCGCAACATCATCTATTCCACCTACAACTATGCCCGCGCGGTCGGCGCCGATACGCGCCGGATCGATGCAGTCGGCTACCTGCCGCTCTGCCATGCGGCGGAACGGTGCTATTCCATGGCGATGCTGCTCTGTGTCGGCGGCACGGTCAGCTTTGCCGAAAGCATCGACACGGTGAACGAGAACGTGCGCGAGATCGCCCCGACCTTCATGGTCGGCGTTCCCCGGATCTGGGAAAAGATGAAGGAAGGCTTCGAATTCCGGCTGAAGGAATCCGGACCGATCCAGAAGCGGGTGGCGGGCTGGCTGCTGAAAAAGGGCCGGGCGCTGGACGACCTGCGCCAGGCCAATGACGGCCGGCTGCCGGCCGGGCGCAGGCTTCAGGCCTGGCTGCTGCACTGGCTTCTGTTCCGCAACATCCAGCGCTTCATGGGGCTGGACCGGACCTATCACCGCCTGTGTGCCGGTGCGGCGGTGTCGCCCGAAACGATCCGGTTCTTCTCTGTCATCGGCCTGCCGCTGAGCCAGGGCTATGGCATGACCGAAGTCGCGGGCTGCGTGTTCATCCAGACCCCGGGCCATTTCCGGCTGGGCGGCTGCGGCCTGCCGCTGGAGGGCACGACCTATGACGTCGCCCCTGACGGCGAAATCCTGATCGGCAGCCCCGCGATCTTCAAGGGGTACTTCCGCGATCCGGAGGCAACGCAGAAGACGATGCAGGACGGCATGCTGCTGTCGGGCGACATCGTCACCGTCTTCGACAATGGCGAAATCTCGGTCGTCGACCGCAAGAAGGCGATCATCATCACCTCGGGCGGCAAGAACATCGCGCCCTCGGAAATCGAGAACGCCCTGAAGGACAGCCCATACATCAAGGAGGTCATCGTCACAGGTGACGGCCGCAAGTACCTGGGCGCGCTGATCGTGATCGACTTCGACAATGTCGGGCTCTGGGCCTCGGACAGGTCGCTGTCCTACACGACCTACAAGTCCCTGTCGCAGCTGCCCGAAGTGCGGGACCTGGTGCAGGACATCGTCGACGAGGCCAACCAGCGGTTCGCCCGGGTCGAGAACATCCGCAAGTTCGTGATCCTGGAAAAGGAACTGGACCACGACGATGGCGAGTTGACCGCCACCCAGAAGGTGCGCCGGTCGGTGATCGACAAGAAGTTCGCCCGCGAACTGGAACTGATCTACGGAAAGGCCCCGGCATGAGCTATCTTGTGAACCTGCTGGCCTCGGGACTGGCCGTTGGCGCCGTCTACGGCCTGATCGCGATGAGTTTCGCGATCATCTACAAGTCGACGGGCCTTCTGAATTTCGCCCAGGGCGAGATGGCGATGATCACGGCCTATGTGGCCTGGTCGATCTCGACCTCGGTCGACGGCAATCCGTTCATCGTCGCGGCGGGGTCGATCCTGTTCGCCATCGTCTTCGCGCTGGCGGTCGAACGGATCGCGATCCGGCCGATGATGAACGAACCGATCCTGTCGCAGATCATGGTGACGATCGGTCTGTCGGTGATCTTCCGATCGCTGGTGATCCTGGTCTGGGACGGCCTGCCCCACGGCATGGGCATTCCCGCCGGCGACGCGCTGGTGACCCTTGGCGACGTCCGCGTCCGGGTCGCCCAGATCGGCGTGATCCTGTTCCTGTTCGCCGCCATCGTCGCGATGTGGGCCTTCTTCCGCTACTCGCGCTTCGGCGTGGCGATGCGGGCAGTGGCCTCGGACGACGGCACCGCACAGCTGATGGGCGTGAACAGCGGCAAGGTCCAGATGGCGGCCTGGGGCGCGGCGGCCGTGCTGTCCGGCGTGGCCGGGGTGCTTTTCGCCATCGGCGCGGAACTGTCCCCCAGCCTTTATGCCCTGGGCCTGAAGGCCTTCCCGGCCACCATCCTGGGGGGGCTGGACGCGATCATCGGGTCCGCCGTCGGCGGGCTGGTCGTGGGCATCACCGAAAACCTGGTCGGCGGCTACCTGAGCTCCGGCCTGAAGGAAGTCGCAGGTTTCGTGATCATCATCCTGATCCTGATGATCCGTCCCTATGGCCTCTTTGGCGAAAAACGCATCGAAAGGCTCTGACATGCGCAGCGGATACTACAAGGAAACCATCGCCCGGCATGTCGACCTGACCGATGCGCTGTCGCAGCGGGTCTGGATCGCCATCGCCCTGGCCGCCCTGGCGCTCGCGCCGCTCTACTTCGACTATTACGGGCTGTCGCTGATCACCCTCATGGCCATCACCGCGGTCGGAGCGATGGGCCTGAACGTGCTGACCGGCTGGACCGGCCTGATCTCGCTGGGGCAGACCGCCTTCATGGTGCTGGGCGCCTATTCCTATGCGATTTCGACCGAAAGCTGGGGGTGGCCGCCGCTGGCTGGCCTTGCGCTGGCCGGGATCGTGCCGGCACTGGCCAGCGTGGTGGTGGGTATCCCGTCACTGCGGCTGACCGGGCTTTATCTGGCGATCACGACCATGGCCTCGGCCTTCATCGTCAACCACCTGGTGCTGGAATTCGACGGGCTGACCAACGGGTCGTCGGGCATCTTCGTGAACCGGCCCACGATCCTGGGCTTTGCCTTCGATACCGATCAGAAGTTCTATTACCTCTGCATCGGCGTGGCGTTGCTGACGGTTCTGGCCTGCCTGAACCTGCGCCGGTCGCGCATCGGCCGCGCGCTGGTCGCCATCCGTGACAACGACAACGCCGCGCGGGTGATGGGCATCGACCTGCGGTCCTACAAGATCTACGCCTTCATGACGAGCTCGTTCATCGTCGGCATCTCGGGCGCGCTTTACGGGATCTTCCTCAGCTTCGTGACGGTCGACGGCTTCCCGTTCCTGCTGGCGATCGAGGCACTGGCGATCCTGATCGTGGGCGGCATCGGCAGCATCGCCGGCGCCATCCTGGGCGCGATCTTCCTGGTCGGCCTGCCCGAGGTCACGTCGATGATCTTCTCGCTTCTGGGCGACGGGGCACAGGGCCTGCTGTCGACCAGCGCCCATGAAATCAAGGGGCTTCTCTACGGTCTGGTGATCATCCTGTTCCTCAGGCTGCAGCCGCACGGGCTGATGGGGCTATGGCAGGATGCCCGGCGCGTGTGGACGCTGTGGCCCCTGCGCTACTGACACCAACATCATCGACGAGGGAGGAAACCATGAAGTTGATGAACGCGCTTGCAGCCCTGACGCTGCTGACCGCGCCCGGCGCGCTGTACGCCGCCGACCAGGGCGTGACGGACAATGAAATCCTTCTGGGCGAGGTCGAGCCCCTGACCGGCCCCCCTGCCCTGCTGGGCGTGGCCCACAACCTGGGTGTGCGGCTGGCCCTGGCCGAGGTGAACGCCAATGGCGGCATCGGCGGCCGGCAGGTGAAGCTGGTCGCGGAAGACGACGGCTATGTCACCTCTCGCACGATCCAGTCGGTCCGCAAGCTGGTGGGCGTCGACAAGGTGTTCGCGCTGACCGCCCTGTCGGGATCGGGCCAGGCGTTGGCGGCAATGCCCGTGGTCAAGGGGATCGGCATTCCCGCCATGGTCCCGATCGGCCCGCTGCCGCCGCTTTACGAGCCGCCGAACAACAACATCTTCGTCGTCGGCCAGTCCTATACCGAAGGCATGCGCCAGCTGGCGCTCTACCTGGCCAAGACCTATCCGGGCAAGAAATGGGGCGTCATCCTGCAGGACGACGACTATGGCAAATCGCTGGCCACCGGCCTGGCCGAGGCCGGGAAAGAGGCACAGATCGATGTCGTCTATGAAACCAAGTATGCCCGCGGCCAGAAGGATTTCGCGTCCGAGATGCTGCGGGTCAAGGATGCCGGTGTCGAGGTCCTGATCGCCGGCGGCATCATCTCGGAAAACATCGCCATGGTGAAGGAGGCCGAGAAGCTGGGCATCGATCCGGTCATCGCCACCTTCTGGCCCGGCCGCGTGCCCGAGGTGCTGAAGGCCATCGGCCCGGCCAGCGACGGCATCTACAGCGTCGACTATGTCGTCCCGCTGCAGTCGGAGGCCGGCAAGGCGTTCCTGGAACTGGCGTCCAAGTACCTGACCGAGGACGAGGTCAAGCGCGTCAACCGCTACACGATGACGGGCTATTCCTCGACCGTGGCGCTGCTGGACGCGATGAAGAACTGTGCCGAGGACCTGACCTGGGCCTGCACCATCGAGAAGATGCAGAACGATGCAGCGGTGGATACCGGTGTCATGTCGCCGATCAAGTTCGGGCCGGACAACCGGTTCTCGAACTCGAAGGTGACGGTCATGCGCGCCGATTACGACACGCTCAGCTACGTCCCTGTCGATTGATCGACGGGCACCGGGCCGGTCCCTTGCGGGGCCGGCCCGACCAGTTTCAAGACTGCCAGCAATATCGGAGACCCGTCATGGCGGACGCCTATATCGTCGATCACTGCCGCACGCCCCGCGGCTTGGGAAGGATCGGCAAGGGGGCCCTGTCCGGGCTTCACCCGCAGGAACTGGGCGCCACCGTGCTGCGCGCCCTGAAGGACCGGACCGATCTGCCGACCGACAGGGTCGACGACATCGTCTGGGGGTGTTCGAACCAGCAGAACCTGCAGGGCAACGATCTGGGCCGGATGACGGCGCTGGCGGCGGGTTATGACGTCAAGGCGTCCGGCGTCACGCTGGACCGGTTCTGCGGATCGGCCCTGACCGCCATCCACTTCGGCGCCGCCTCGGTCATGTCGGGGATGGAGGACATCGTGATCTCGGGCGGGTCCGAGATGATGTCGTTCAACTATGGCAACCAGAAGGCCGCGCGGACGAAGCTCTTCGATTCCGACAACATGAACCTGCGCCGCCTGCATCCGCAGGTCGCGCAGGGCATCTGTGCCGATGCGATAGCGTCGATGGAGGGCATCTCGCGCCGCGCGACCGAGGAACTGGCGGTCGAAAGCCAGCGCCGCGCGGATGCGGCGATCAAGGCCGGGCTTTTCGCGCGCTCCACCATCGTCGTGCGGGACGCGGACGGTCAGGTCCTGCTGGATCACGAGGAATATCCGCGGCCGTCCACCACGCTGGAGACACTGGCCGGGTTGAAGCCGGTCTTCGAGGGCATCGCCCATTCCCCGGTCGACGAGGACGGGACCACGCAGCTGGACCTGATCCGGCGTGTGCTGCCCGATCTGGACATCGACTTCATCCACCATGCCGGAACGTCGTCCGGTGTGGTCGACGGCGCGGCGGCGATGCTGCTGGCGTCGAAACGGGCCTGCGCCGAAAACGGATGGACGCCCCGCGCCCGGATCGTGGCCATGGCCAATGTCGGCGACAGTCCCGAACTGATGCTGAACGGCCCCATCCCCGCCGCCCGCAAGGTGCTGGCCCGGGCCGGCATGACGTTGGACCAGATCGACCTGTTCGAAATCAACGAAGCCTTCGCCGTCGTGGCCGAGAAATTCATCCGCGACCTGAAGCTGGACCGCGACAGGGTCAACGTGAACGGCGGCGCCATCGCCCTGGGTCACCCGATCGGCGCCACCGGCGCCATGCTGGTCGGCACGTTGCTGGACGAACTGGAACGCCGCGATCTGAAGACCGGCCTAGTGACCATGTGCGCCGCCGGCGGCATGGCGCCGGCGATCATCATCGAACGGGTCTGAAACGCGACCCCGACCGGCGCTAGCCGCAGCGCCGGTTCACCAGCCTGCCGCCTTCCTTGACGGTCTCGACCTCGCCCCGGCGCACCAGGCGGTTCACGTGGGCCAACGTCTCGGTGAAGGCAAAGCTCATCTGGTGCGGGTCGAGCGTCCGCGGGAACAGGACCGGCACCAGGTCCGCCACCGTCTGCGGTCCCACAGCACAGGCGGTGCGGATCATGTCGCAGCGTTCCTCGTGATGCGCCTCCAGTTCGGCACAGCGTTCCTGCAGGCCGAAGAACGGCCGGCGGTGGCCCGGCAGGACCAGCACGTCGTTCGGGATCTCGGCGCTGAGGAACCGCAGCGACCGCAGGAAATGCCCCAGGGGATCGCCGTTCGGTTCATCCGCGAAGACGCTGACATTGGGCGTGATCTTCTCGATCACCTGATCGGCGGCGAACAGAAGCCTTTCGTCCTCGCAATAAAGCAGCACCTGCTCGTGGGCATGACCGTCGCCGGTCAGGACCCGGAAGGTGCGCCCGCCGATCTCCAGAATGTCGGGCATCAGCAGACGCAGGAACGCATCCGGCAGCTCGCCCACGCGGCGCAGATAGTCGTTGCCCTGGATCGCCACGACACCCGCCCCTTCCGGCGTCATCCCGTGACTGACATAGAAGTCGAAATGGGTCCGGGTCTGGCGCTCGTTCGAGCCGAACGAGATCACCTTGCTGCCCATGTACGCGGAATAGCTGGTCAGAAGCGGGGCATCGAACCGTTCGCACAGCCACCCAGCCAGCCCGATATGGTCGGGGTGGTGATGGGTGACGATCACCCGCGACAGCACGGTGCCCGCCAGCGCCCCCGAAAGCAGATCGTCCCAGGCCGCCATGGCCTGATCGGTCTTGATGCCGGTATCGATCACCGCCCACCCGTCAGTGTCGCGGATCAGGTAGATGTTCACGTGATCCAGCCGGTAGGGAAGCGGAATGCGCAACCAGCGGATGCCGTCCGCGATCTCGACCACCTCGCCGAACTCCGGCATCGTTTCGAACGGAAATTGCAGGCTGGAACTGTGGTCCATGGCGTTACCCCGTCATTGTCCTATGCGTGCACCGCCAGGCAGGCGCATCATTTCCGATCCGGGTGCCCAGCTCAAGGGCCCGCACCGGCCGGCACCGCGATGAGCGGGTTCAGACCGCCTGTTCGTCGGGGATCCGCACCAACAGCCCGTCCATGCTGTCATCGACCTTGATCTGACAGGACAGTCGGGACGTTTCGAGATCGGGATCGACGGCAAGTCCAGCATGTCGGCCTCCATCGAGGCCTTCTGGGGCAGGCGGTCGACCCAGTCCGCGTCGACATGGACGTGACAGCTCGAACAGGCGCAGGCGCCGCCGCAGTCGGCGACGATACCGGGCACATTGTTGTCCCGCGCACCCTCCATCACCGTCCTGCCGACGGCGACATCGACGACATGTTCGTTTCCGTCGGGCGAGATATAGGTAATGTGCGGCATCAGTCCTGCCTTGCTGTCTTGTCCGGGCCTGCCCGGACATATCCCAGCAATTTCAAGCTTCTTCTGTCCCACGGCGTGGGGACATGCTCCCGCGCGCGGGCAGAGTTGCGACCGCCAGTCTTGTTCTCTAGGCTCGGCGGGTCCGGATCTATCAGGAGCAGGCCCTGCACATGAGCGACCAAGTCCCCCGGGTCGTACGCACCGTGACCGGGCCGCAAAAGCGCCCGAAGGCGAAACGCGGTCGTCCCACGCTGGCAGAACTCTCCCTGCGGCCGGACACGAGGTCGATGCTTCTGGCGGCCGCCAACGATCTGATGATCGAGAAGGACACGGTCGAGATTTCGATGAACGAGGTCGCGGAGCGTACAGGCCAGGCGGCGGCCCTGGTCCAATACCATTTCGGAAGCAAGGAAGGGCTGTTGATGGCGCTGGCGGAAAAACAGGCGACACGAGCCGTCGAGGCCAGCGTCGCGTTGATGAAACGCGACCTGCCCGCCACGGAGAAGCTGCGCCACCATGTCCACGGCATGGTGAACACCTTCTACGAAGCCCCCTATCTGAACCGGCTTCTGGATGCCCTGATGCGGGACGGCCAGACCCAGACGGCCAACCAGATCGGCCGCGTCATCGTGCGCCCTGTCGTGGGGTTCTACAACGATCTGCTGAAACAGGGCCGGGAAGAGGGCGTATTCCGCGATATCGACCCGATGGCCTTCTATTTCCTGCTGGTCGGGGCCTGCGACCACCTTTTCGCTCGGCGAAGCGCCCTGTCCGCCGCCTTTGGCATCGACAGGGTATCGCCGGAGCTGAAGCAGAATTATGCCAGTTTCGTCTACGATCTGGTGGTGAGCGGGATCCGGCGCTGACCGCCAAAACACCGCACAGGCAGGAACAGGCCGTTCGGTGGCACACCTCTGCCGGCATTGGCCGACCCGCCGGGACGGCCGCCCTTATCTGAACCGCGGCGACGCCGGAGCCGCGTTCGGGCCGGCGGTCGCGTCCTGCCGACTTGCGGTCCGGCCACAACCGGAAGAACGGGACGCGTGGACCCGCCGCGCCCCGGAAAGGCTCAGTTCTGGCCCAGCGTCTTGTACGCGCCGTTTTCGACCACGGTCAGGAAGATCGCCTCGGACCCGATATGACGCTCGGGCGCATAGTTGACATCGATGCCGACGATGTCGTCGCGATAGTTCAGCGACTCCATCCCCGAACGCAGGCTTTCCGGCGTCAGGTCCGGACCCGCCGCTTCCAGCGCACGGACCAGCGTGTCGATGCCGACATGGCCCAGCATCGCGGCCATGCCGGGCTGCTCGTTGTCGTAAAGGCCCGTGAAGGCATCATACCAGGCCTTTACCTCGGGCAGGTCCATCCGTTCGGTGTACATCGTCACCGGAGAGGCAACATAAAGCCCGTCCGTCACGCCGACCTGCGCCGCGACCGCCTCGTGATAGGACGGCGCGCCGGCCAGGAACTTCACGTCGGTCCAGCCGATCTTCTTGGCGGTGCCCAGCGTTATGATCAGCTGCCGGACGCTGAGCGCCGTCGCCACCACGTCACAGTCGGCATCCTTCAGCTTGGACAGGGCGCCCACGAACTCGCTTTCGTCCGGCTTGTGGGTGGACTGCGCCACCAGCGTCATGCCGGTCTCCTCTGCCCCAAGCGTGGCACCTTCCAGCACCTCGGTGCCGTAATCGTTGGGAATGTACATCGCGCACAGCTTGTCGCCGGCGCCCAGTTCCTCGCGCAGGTAGTGGATGCCCTTGTTGATCTGGTCCAGATAGGGCGGATACGAGGTGTACTTGAACTCCAGGTCCCCTTCCAGCATCGGAACCGCGGTCGACAGGGGCGAGATATTGGCCACTTGGCGCGCTTCCATCATCTTGAAGCCCGGAATGACCTGCGAGGTCCCCAGGTTCAGGATCATGGCAAAGACCTTGTCCGAATTGATCAGCTTGTTGAAGTTGGCCATGGACTTCGGCACCTGATAGCCGTGGTCCTCGACGATATAGCGGATCTTGCGCCCGTTGATGCCGCCGGCGTCGTTTACCTGGTCCACCCGCATCTGCACGGCCTTCACGGCCTGAATGAAGAAGGGGGCGAAGGGACCGGACAGGTCGCCGTTCGATCCGATGACGATCTCGTCATCGCTCACGCCCTGCTGGGCCGCGGCGCCGGTTGCAATCGCAGCGCCGAAGGCGGCAACGGTCAGCATCGTCTTCACTGTGTGTTTCATGGGTCTCCTCCCCAAGGTTTACCTGTCAGGCCGGCCGATACATCTGCTCGATCATGTCGCGGTGCTTCTTTTCCATGACCCCACGCTTCAGCTTCATCGTCGGCGTCAGCTCCTCGTCCTCGGCCGTCATCAGGATGTCGATCATCCGGAAGTCCTTGATCTGCTCGACCCGGGCGAACTGTCCGTTAACCTCCCCGACCTCATGGCGGATCAGCTCCACCACCTCGCGTGCGTTGCACAGCGAACGGAAATCGCTGAACGGGATCCGCTTGTCCTGTGCGAAGCGTTCGACGTTTTCCTGGTCGATCATGATCAGGCAGGTCAGGTACTTGCGGCGGTCGCCGATCACCAGCGCGTCGGCGATATAGGGCGAGAACTTCAGCGCGTTCTCGATCTCGGCGGGCGAGATGTTCTTGCCCCCGGCGGTGATGATGATGTCCTTCAGCCGGCCCGAGATCCACAGGAACCCGTCCTCGTCGATCCGCCCGGTATCGCCGGTGCGCAGCCAGCCGTCCTGGGTAAAGGTTTCGGCCGTGGCCTCGGGCCTGCCCCAGTAGCCGACGAAATTGGTGGCGCTCAGGGTCTGGATCTCGCCGTCTTCGGCGATGCGCATCCGGCAGCCGGGCACGGCGGGGCCCACGCTGCCTATGCGGCTGCGCCCGGCCCCGCAGATCGAGATGACGCCGCCGCTTTCGGTCATCCCGTAGCCTTCATAGACCTTCACCCCGATGGCATGGAACCACTTCAGCAGGCTGGCCGAAATCGGCGCCGCCCCGGATCCGGCCCGGCGGATCCGGTCCAGCCCCAGCATGCGGCGCAGATTGGCCAGCACCAGCCAATCCAGAAGCCGGTATTCCAGCCCCTTCAGAACGCCAAAGGACCGGCCCCGTTCCGCCATATCCTGCCGGTCCAGTCCCAGCCTGACCGCCCGGGCCAGCAGCGCCTGCTGCAGCCGCGGCGCGTCGTCCGACATCATGCGGACACGGGAATACAGCTTTTCCCAGACCCGCGGCACGAAGATGATCGTGTGCGGGCTGATCTCCTGGATGTCCGAAAACACGGTCTCGGGGCTTTCGACGAAGTTGACCGTCGCCCGCGCGGCCAGTGGCGCCACGACCGAAAACAGCCTTTCCAGAACGTGGCACAGCGGCAGGAAGCAGAACTGGTCGTCGTCGGGGTGGATCTCGGTCACCTGCAGCATCGACGATGCTGCAGCGATCAGGTTCTGCTGGCTGAGAAGCGCGCCCTTCGGCCGGCCCGTCGTTCCCGAGGTATAGACCAGGATCGCCCCGTCCGACCCCGACCCGGCCGCGATGGCCCGGTCGAAGGCGCCGGAATCCGCGGCAAGCCGTTCGGCGCCAAGGGCATAGAGATCGTCCAGGAACAGGACCTGGTCGTCCTTCAGCCCATGCAGGCCCTCGGGATCGTAGACGATGACCTTGTCGACCGCCGGCATCTGGGCCCGGGCGGAAAAGAACTTGTCCAGCTGTTCGTCGTTTTCCAGGAACAGGAAGCGGCTGCCGCTGTCCTCGACCAGATAGGTCAGCTGGCTGGCGCTGTCGGTGGTATAGACGCCGGACACGATGGCCCCCATCGCCTGAGCGCCGAGGTCGGTGTAAAGCCATTCCTTGTGGGCCTCGGACAGGATCGAGATCCGGTCGCCGCGTACAAGACCCAGGGCCTGAAGCCCCAGCCCGATCAGCCGCGCCTTTTCGTAATAGTCCCGCCACGAAGCCGACCGCCAGATGCCCAGGATCTTCTCGCGGTGGGCGACGCGATCCTTCAGTTCGCGGGCGCGGGCCTGCAGGATCTTGGGCAGGGTGTCGTGGCCGTCGATCAGGAAGGGACCGACCGTCAGATCGCCGTTCACGGCCACGCCGTTCACGTCGATGCAGGGCTTCAGCTCGCTTGCAAAGTTCACCGTGTCGCTCCCCGTCAGCGCCATGTCTTCTTGGTTTTCCAGCGCTTCTGGTCGCGCTGCGTTTCGCCGTGCTGGCCCAGATAGAATTCCTGCACGTCCCTGGACTGCGACAGCTTCTCGGACGTGCCGTCCATGACAATCCGGCCCAAGTCGAGGACATAGCCCAGGTCCGCCAGCCCCAGCGCCATCCGGGCGTTCTGTTCCACCAGAAGCACGGTCAGGCCCTGTTCTCGGTTCAGACGGCGGATGATCGCGAAGATCTCCTTGATCAGGCGGGGCGCCAGTCCAAGGCTGGGTTCGTCCAGCAGCATCAGCGACGGCCGCGCCATCAGCGCCCGGCCGATGGCCAGCATCTGTTGCTGGCCGCCCGACAGGGTCCCGGCCATCTGGTGGCGCTTCTCACGCAGGATCGGGAAATAGTCATAGACCATCTCGCGGTCCTGCCGGACCGCCGCCGGATCCCGGCGGACATAGGCGCCAAGGGCGATGTTCTCCTCGACCGTCAGCAGCGGAAAGACCTCCCGCCCTTCGGGCACATGGGTCAGACCCGAACGCACGATCAGGTTCGGCTCCCGCCCGGTGATGTCCAGATCGCCCAGCACGACGCGGCCCTTGGCCGGGGTCATCGCGCCGGAAATCGTCTTCATCAGCGTGGTCTTGCCGGCACCGTTGGCGCCCAGAACGGTCACGATCCGCCCTTTCGGCACCACCAGCGACACGCCGCGCAACGCCATGATCGGACCGTAGTAGGTCTCAAGACTGGCAACCGTCAGCAATGCGTCCTGACCGGACAGGGAAGGGTGCGATATCATGTTCATGCGGCCGCATCCTCGTCGGCGCCCAGATAGGCCTCAATCACCTTCGGATGGGACTGGACCTCCGGCGGGGTGCCCAGGGCCAGCTGGCGTCCGTCGGCCAGCGCCAGCACCCGGTCGGACACGGTGGACACCAGGTGCATGTCGTGTTCGACCATGATCACCGTCATGCCCAGGTGATCGCGCATGTCCTGAACCCAGAACACCAGGTCCTGCGTCTCTTCCGGCGACAGGCCCGAAGACGGTTCGTCCAGCATGATCAGCCGCGGCTCCATCGCCACGGCGCGGGCCAGTTCCACGACCTTGCGCACGCCATAGGCCAGGGACGAGATCCGCGAATGCCGGTAGGGCTGGAGGTTCAGGAAGTCGATGGCACGTTCCACCGCCTCGCGATGGACCCTTTCCGACCGCCGCAGCGACGGCAGGAACAGCAGCTCCGACAAGAGCGACGGCGCGCCGAAGCGATGGCGGCCGACCAGCAGGTTTTCCAGCACGGTCGCCTGCTCGAACAGCTCGATGTTCTGGAAGGTGCGGGCGATGCCCAGCTTGGCCACCGCATCCGGCCCCCGTGCCAGAAGGTCGGTCCCGTCGAAGGTGATCCGCCCTTCGGCCGGATCATAGAGCCGCGAGATCAGGTTGAACGCCGTCGACTTTCCGGCCCCGTTGGGACCGACGATGGCGAAAACCTCGCCCTCTTCCACCGAAAAGGACAGCCGGTCGATGGCAGTGACGCCGCCGAAGCGCAGCGTGACGTTGTCGAATTCCAGAAGGCTCAATGGACGCGCTCCGACTTGGCATAGCTGGTCTGGCGCTTGAACGTGTCGCGCCGGTACAGGGGAAGCAGGTCGATCCAGGTGTAGACCTTCAGCCAGATCCCGTAGATTCCGCGCGGTTCGAACAGGATGAACAGGATCATGCAGGCCCCGAAAAGCGCGCTGTCCAGCCCGGGAATGGCGATGGATCCCAGCCCCAGCATGTCGGTCACCCCGCTGCGGGCGGCGCTGACGACCTGCGGCAAAAGCACGATCACCGCCGCTCCGATGAAGGCTCCGTGGATCGATCCCAACCCTCCGACTACGATCTGCATCAGCAGCATGATCGAGGTGATGATGGTAAAGGTCTCGAACGACACGATGCCGGTGAAATGCGCCATCAGCGCCCCGGCGAGCCCGGTCACGAAGGTCGAGATGCCGAAGGCCATGGCCCGGTAACGGGCGACCCTGATCCCCATGGCGCTGGCCGACACCTGGCTGTCGCGGATCGCGGCAAAGGCGCGGCCCCGGGGCGACCGCAGCAGGTTGCGATAGCCCAGCGTCGCCAGCACGGTGCACAGCAGCACCAGCCAATAGAACCGCCCGGGCGACACATAGCGGTCGATCTCGACCCCCAGGATGGTGATCGTGGGCGCAAAGACCCCGGCCGCGCCGCCGGTCAGGCCGGGAAACAGCAGGAGGATGTCCTCGAACATGATCGCCACGGCCATGGTCGCGATGGCCAGGTAGATGCCGCGCAGCTTCATCGTGGGCAGCGCCAGAAGGATCCCGGCGCCCGCGCAGATCAGCCCGGCCAGCGGAAAGGCCACAAGGAACGGCAGGCCGGCCCGGTCCTCCAGCAGCACCACGGCATAGGCCCCCAGCGCCATGAAGGCCGCATGCCCCAGCGAGATCTGGCCGGTCTGCCCCACCAGCAGCATCAGCCCCAGCCCGGCCATGGCCCAGATCAGAAGACTTGTCAGCTCGCCCAGCAGATAGGGGCCCAGAAGGACGGGCATGGCGACCAGCGCGCACAGGAACAGGGCATAGAGGATGCGCTGGCCGGGCCCGTCGAACAGGTCGATGTCGCGGTCATAGGAAGTGCGGAAATGGATGCGCATCGGATCAGACCTTCTTGGCCATGGTCGTCGACAAAAGCCCGTCGGGCCGCAGGACCAGAACCAGGAACATCATCAGGTAGGGCACGATCTGGCTGTAGCCGGCGGCGACATAGCGCCCGGCCAGCGGTTCCAGCCCGCCGATCAGAAGCCCGCCCAGGATGGCGCCGGGCAGGCTGCCCATGCCGCCGATGACGGCCGCGGCAAAGGCCTTGATCCCCAGGAACCCGATCGACGGGTCGATGGATCCCTTCGAGGCATAGAGGATCCCCGCAACCGCCGCGGTCATGCCGGCAGCCCCCCAGATCAGCGACTGGATCGTCTTGACCGGGATCCCCATGTAATAGGCCGCCAGCGCGTTCTGCGACGATCCCTGCATCGCCAGACCCAGCCGGGTGAAGCGGAAGAACAGGTAGAAGATGCCGGTCAGCAGCAGCGTAGACCCGATGATCGCCAGATCGATCACGCCGATTGCGCCGACCGCGGCGCTGCCGATGTCGATCTCGCCCGAGTTCAGGGGCGATTGCAGCACCTGCGGTTCATAGCCCCAGATCGTGCCCACGGCGAAGCGCAGGATGAAGCCCAGGGCGATGGTCA
>NZ_VOPH01000006.1 GCF_009765275.1 Chachezhania sediminis | reverse complement strand
GTCCATGCCTTGTCACTCCCTGTTTCCGGAATTGGGTCCGCCGTCACCGAACGGCAGTACCGTCGTCAGGCTTGGCCGCTGGGTTTCGCACGGCGCCTGCCATGGCCCGCGACCCGTGGCCGCGTCGGCCGGTTCATGTCAGACCGGCAGGGTCGGGACGCCCCGCATCCGCCCCCCGACGCAGCGGCCCGGGAAAGCGCCTGACCGCACATCGCCCCGTCCGCGATCCTGCCAGAGCCCATTTGGATGTCGGGGGAACCCGGTCCAATGGACCGGAACGCTCTGTTTAAGGTGGACCAGCGTGTCGATGGTTCCGCGGTGGCCAATCCGGCCCACGGCATCCCGCATCGCAACGCGCCGGCTTCCCGGCAATTTTCAAGAGTCATGTTCCAGATCCGCCCGATCACGAACACGACGCCCTACCGGCACTCTCCCCAACCGACCCGCTTTTCGATCCGCGCCGCGCCCGCATTTCCGGCATCGTTCCACCCGGACTACAGCCCGCCGTCCCAGTTGGGTGTCCCATCGCAAGGGCAGGGCCGACGCCGCCGTTTCCCCCCGGATCTTCGGATCCTGTCGCAGACACATCGCGGCCCGGACGAAAGCCCCCCGCTACCGATCAGATCGACGTCTGAAACGCTTCATGTTCGGGCCGGTGGCGTGGCATTGAAGCTCTCGGCACAACTGCACTTGCGAACGTCGTTTGGGCTCCCTCCGAAGGGACCCGGCGTCCGCTATTGCGGGTGGAAGCGCGCCGCGGGATGCCGATGGGAACATGTTATACGTCCCCGTCCCTGGACCGTGCCACGCGGCAGGGATGGCAGGCAGGGTGGCCGGAACGGGCGCGCAGGCCGCAGGGTTGCGCCCTGCACAGCGGCCTGAACCGGCCCTGCCCGATCGATCCGGGCGGACGGGCTGCGGCGCGGCACCGGGATTTGATCCCGGTGCCGCGCCGGCCGAATTCGACCGGGGTTGCCGGATCCGGCCTGTCCGGGCGCGAACTCCGGCCTACATGCCGTGTTAATCGCGCGTGTTTTACGGGCAGGTGCGAAAGAATGTTGACTTTCCAACGTCTCATGCGGACGCTTCGGAATGCGAACAAAAGACTGGGTCTGCTGTGCCGAACAATCTTGCTACAAATTTTACGGGTCTCGATTTTGTTAACCCTTTCGTCCTGGCCTCTGCGCCGCCGACGGAAAGCAAACGCAAGATCCTGAAGGCCTTCGAATCCGGCTGGGGCGGCGTAGTCACCAAGACGATCGGCCTGCACCCCGTGGAAAACGTGGCCGGTCCCCGGACGATCTTCCAGCGTTCGAGCGAGGACAAACCCTATGTCTCGCGCATGAAGCGGGCCGATACGGTGTCCCATTCCTCGTGGAACTGGGAACTGATCTCGGACCAGCCGCTGGAGCTGTGGCTGCCGGACCTGGAGGAGATCAAGACCACCTATCCCGACCGCATGCTGATCGCATCGATCATGGCCGGCGCCGGCAATGTCGAGGAGATGAGCAACTGGCGCAAGCTGGCCGTCGCCTGCGTGAATGCCGGCTGCGACGCGCTGGAACTGAACCTGTCCTGCCCGCACATGGACCGCAAGGACATGGGCGCGAACATCGCCAACGATGAAGACATCATCAGATCCATCCTGCAGGCGGTGACCAGCGCGGTCAGCGTTCCGATCTGGGTCAAGCTGACGCCGTCGACATCGACGCTGGTCGATGCGGCCGCGGTCGCCTATGCCTCGGGCGCGGCGTCGATCTCGCTTTGCAACACGTTCCCGTCGATCCCCCTGATGGACCCCGAGACGTTCAAGTTCGAGGTCGAGGTCGACGGCTATGTCACCTCGGGCGGCCAGGGCGGGCTGGCGATCCTGAACCAGGCGCTGCAGCGGGTTTCGGACATTTCCCGCGCGTTCCCGGACAAGGCGATTTCCGGCATCGGCGGCATCAAGGGGTTCCACGAGGCGTTCAATTTCATCGTGCACGGCGCCGGCAACCTGCAGGTCTGCACCGCGGCGATGGAGGAAAAGGGCAGCGGCGGCATCGGCGTCCGGCTGATCCAGGAACTGAAGGACGACATGGCCGAATATCTGGAGCGCAAGGGCTTTTCCTCGATCGAGGAATTCCGCGGCATCGCGCGCGAACGGATCGTCGAGCATTCGCAGATACGCCGGAAAAGCGAAGCCTATAACGGCGGCTACGAGAAGACCGCCTAGAAGGGCATGGGGCCCTGCGGGTGCCCCGCGCGGCCCGGGGCAGGACCTGCCCCGGCGCGGAGGGGCTCAAAGCCCCAGGAACTCCGTCGCGACCGCGACCAGTCCGGATGCGTCCAGCCGGTAATGGGCATAAAGCGCCGCCGGTGGCCCGACCTCGACAAACCGATCCGGCACGCCGTGGCGCAGGAAGGGCACGCGGGGCAGGTCGACCAGCACCTCGGCCACCGCGGTGCCTAGTCCGCCGGTGATGTTGTGTTCCTCGACGGTCAGGATCGCTTTCGTCTCCTGCGCGGCGGCCGCGATTTCCTTCCGGTCCAGCGGGCTGATCGTGTGCATGTCGACGACCCGGACCGACAGGCCCCTGCCGGCCAGCACCTCGGCCGCATCCAGGCTGGCGCGGACCTGGCTGCCGGTCGCGATGATCGTCAGGTCGGTGCCTTCGCGCAGGCGGATCGCCTTGCCGATGGTGATGTCGGGTACGGTGTCATAGACCACCGGATCGCGGCCGCGGCCCAGGCGGATGTACATGGCCCCGGGATGATCGGCCGAAACGCGCAGGATCGCCCGCAGATGATTGGCATCCGTGGCACAGACCACCGTCAGATCGGCGATGGTGCGCATCATCCCCAGATCTTCCAGCGCGTGATGAGACGTGCCGTAGAACCCCATCGACATGCCGGAGTGGGTGCCCACGACCCGCACCTTCATCCGGGGATAGGCGCAATCGGTCCGGATCTGTTCCGCGCCCAGGATGGCCGAAAAGCTGGCGAAGGTCGCCACATAGGGCACCAGCCCGCAGGCGGCCATGCCCGCGGCCGAGGTGATCATGTTCTTCTCGGCGATGCCGAAGTCGAAGAACCGTTCCGGGTACGCCTCGCGGAAGTCGTTGGTGCGGTTGGCCGACGCCAGGTCCGCCGTGGCGACCACGATCCGGTCGTCGGTCGCAGCCATCTGCGCCAGTTCCTCGCCCAGAACGAAGGCCGGCATCCCGGCCTTGGGCGTGCCGCGGACCGACCGGCTGTCCTTGAAACTGGTGCTTCCTTCAGTGGTGCCGCGAAAGATCTCGGCCTCGTTCTGCATCTCGGTGCTCATTCCGCCGGCTCCACTTCATAGGGTTTCAATCCGGCGTCCAGTTCCGCCATCACGTCGTCGTAGTCCTCGCCCACGAGGTTTCCGACATGCCAGTCGAGCGACATTTCCATGCGCTTGACCCCTCGCCCCTTGACCGTATCAAAGACTATGACCTGCGGTTTGCCGGTCGTCCCGTCCGGCAGCCGCGCAAAGGCATCAAGCACCTGGGGCAGATCGTGCCCGTCGCACCGCTGCACGCCCCAGCCGAAGCTGGCGAAGCGGTCGGTGATGGGCTCGATCGACATGATGTCCTCGGTATGACCGTCGATGCACAGACCGTTGCGGTCCAACAGCGCCACAAGGTGGCCGGCCTTGAAGTGACCGGCGGCCATCGCCGCTTCCCAGATCTGGCCTTCGGCCATCTCTCCGTCACCCAGCAGGACATAGGTGCGGTAATTCTTCTTCTGCACCCGCCCGGCCAGCGCGATGCCAAGACCCACCGACAGCCCGTGCCCAAGCGAACCGGAGGAGAAATCCAGCCCCCGCACCTTCTTCATGTCCGGGTGATCGCCGTATTTCGAACCCAGCCTCGTGTAGGTTTCCAGTTCCGCCGGGTCGAAATAGCCCAGGTCCGCCAGCACCGGGTAAAGCCCGATGGCCGCGTGTCCCTTGGACATGACGAACCGGTCGCGGTCGTCCCAGTCGGGGCGCGACGGTTCGATCCTCAGCTGGGAATAATAGAGCGCCGACAGGATCTCTGCGCAGGAGAAGGTCGACGAATAATGCCCCGCTCCCGCAATGCGCGACAGGCGGACGGTTTCCGTGCGGATGAACTTTGCCCGGTCCTTCAGGACTTCAAGGCTGACATTGGATGGTTCGGGCATTCCGGGTCCCCGCAGGATCTGGTTTCGGATATATCATATTACGCGACAATCGACCCATCTTCGGCCAGAATCAATAGATTCTCGCGAATGCAGTGCATTTTCTGCATATTTTGATATATCTTGAATGGGAATTTGCTATGGTGGACGACAGATCTGGGCCCGCAACGCGAAATCTTGACCAACCGGTCAAATCCTGTCGGCATCCCGGAGGCAGAGAGAGGCAAGAGCTTGACCGGAACGCCACGCGGCCCGACACGACCCCCACGCAGTTGCGCACGGATGACCGGCGGCACTGGATTACCCCGGCCGATGCGGGCAGTCTGTGCACCACCGCGCCCCAAGGCGGGCGGGATGCCATGACGCCTAGGCCAGGAAGGACATCTATGCTGACCGCCGATCCCGCAGCCGGCACGCCCGTCGAACCGGCCACCGAAGAGGGCTCGCTGTCCGAGACCGTCTATCTGCGGCTGCGCACCGCGCTGATGCGGGCGGAACTGAAGCCGCACGAACGCCTGAAGGTGCGGGATTTGGCGCAGCAGATGGGAACATCCGAAACCCCGGTGCGCGAAGCTCTGTTCCAGCTGGCCCATGACGGCGCGATCGAGATCCGGCCGCGGTACTATATCCGCGTGCGACGCCTGACCGCGAAGGAATACCTGGAACTCCGCGACATCCGCATGAAGCTGGAACCGCTGGCCGCCGAGAAGGCCCTGCCCCACCTGACACCGGAGGTGCAGGAGAAGCTGCGCGACACCCACCGCGCCCTGCGCGAGGCCGAGGAAAGCGGCGACTGGACCACCGCACTGCAGGCGAATTTCGATTTCCACTTCGGAATCTATGCGCATTCGGGAATGCCCACCCTTACAGAAGTTCTGGAAGGCCTGTGGATCCGGCTGGGGCCGACCCTGTCCGAACTGTATCCGCAGGCCGCGCCCACCTATGCGGACCGGCACCAGCATCTGAACATCCTGGACGCGATCCAAGCCGGCGACGCCTATGCCCTGCGCGAGGCGATCAAGATGGACCTGATCGAAGGCGGCCGGGCGCTGAGCATGCACCTGGCTAGGATCGAGGCAAAGCCACCGGCACCCGCGGGACGGAAGAAGCGCAAGGAATGATATGCCGGCGCGGGCCGTTTGGAACAATGTTCCAAATGGCGTCACAGCCGCCCGCGGATCGGAATGGGCGCTTTGACCGGGACCCTCGCGGGCCTTTCGGAACGGCGTTCCGGATCCTGCACTGGCAGGCTGCTTGGCCGGACAGCGGACGACCCCGCTGTCGGGCCCCATTCTTCAGGCCCCATTCTTCAGGACTGCGGGCGGCCGCTGCCCGTTCGGCCGGAGCGCCCACCCTCCCGCCCGGTCGCGGAAGGGCGGATGTCTTCGATCAGGACGCCGAAAAGCGGTCCAGCGCATTTCGGGTGATCTCTTCCGTGAAACTGTCCCGCCGCGTCAGGCCCATGACCCATTCGCAGGTCCCGGCACAGAAGACTTCCCCCTTGCCGCGGGTCATGCTGACCACCATGCCAGCGCCGTACTGGAAGTTGCGCCGCGCCTCCTCGTAGGGCGGTTCCGCCAGTTCGGCCAGGCCCACCAGATCGGAATCCCGGACATAATAGCGATAGCCCGGGCCCATGTGCTCGTATTCGAACAGGGTCGCGGGGCTCATCGCCAGGATCTCGATATTGTCCGGCACGCCGGGGGCCGCCACGGGGTACGGCAAGCCCTTGGTGACGGTGTAATCCAGACCGTCGACCTCGTAGCCGAAGATCCCGGCTTCGGCCCCGAAGACGTCGGCATAGCGCAGGTCGGTCCCGTCGAAGGCCCAGTGGTCGGGCCGGTAGACGGTGAACCCGCGCGATCCGCGCGGCGCGAACCCGCCCCAGCTGGCATACATGCCGTGGCAGCCGTTCACGCCCGTGGTCGACGCCCCGGGCCAGTTCACGATGCCGCTTTCCCAAGAAGCCGTCGCCAGGTGTTTCGTCGCCGGGTCCTTCGCCATCGGGTCGTGCTCTGGCGCCTTGACCTTCCAGCAGACCTGCCTTGCGCCGTCATCCTCCAGCCGGATCTGCCACAGGAAGTTGCCGCCGAAGCGGCTGAAATTGCCGCCCTTCTCGACGAAGTCCTCTACCGTCTGACGCATTTCCCAGGACCAGTATTCGTCATGGCCCACCGTCACCAGACAGCTGTAACGGTCCAGGATTTCCGGCCGGTAGTGCAGGTCGGTCTGGGTGATGATGTCGAAATCGTACCCTTCCTTTTCCGCCCAGACCGCGAAGTGACGGTCGAACTGGGCCCAGCCGGCGGCGGCGTAGTACTGGCCGAAGCCCTGGGAATAGCCCCATTCCTTCGACGGATAACCGGTCAGGTCGTTCATCGCAGGCGCGTGGGGCTGGGCCACCCGCGCGGCGCCTTTGGGCAACCACAGCAAGCCCCGGGTCCACGGCCGGTGCAGCGACAGGTGCGGCGACGGTTCGTTGCCGTTCGGCCCCCAGGTCCCGAAGTAATGGTTCGCGCCGCCCCAGTCGTTGTAGGACGTCCAGGTCCCGGTACACAGCATCAGCAGGATCTTTCCCCGCTGTGTCTCCGGCGTGGCCCGCACGACAACGAAATGGTGCGACAGGAAGCGTTCACCCGACGGACGCACGCAGGACGTCACGACTAGGTAGAAACCCGGCCTCTGGTCCTTCGGGATCGTCCAGCTGTGCACCACCGGCCAGTCGCAGCCGTCCATGTAGGCCGTGGGAGAAGTCGGCGTGAACCGGCCCGGCAGGTCGAAGGCCTCGTGCACCATTTCCGGCACATGGCCGTCACGGTAGATCTGCAGGTTCCAGGTCTTGGCCGTGGACGATCCGTGGAACTCCACCGTTTCGCCCGGGTCGAAGGACATCGCCGTCGTGTAGACGAAGGCCTCCGGCAGGTCCGGGTCCTCGCGCGGCCCCATATAGCGGTAGTCCGACAGGAAATGTTCGTCCCCGTGGCCCTTGCGGACGGCCCAGGGCCGGATCGCGTGGGGGCCGTTTTCGGGGTAGGGGAAAGTGGTCTTGGGCATGGCGGTCAAATCCCTCGGGGCTGGAGGTCAGGCGATGGCAAGTCCGTCGCGGGCCAGGGTTGCGAATGCGTCGTCGATGGCGGCCAGCGCACGGTCGATCACCGCGTCGTCATGCGCAAGCGACAGGAACATGTTATGCTTGTGATGCAGATAGACGCCGCGGGCCAGGGCCGCTTGGCACAGCGCCTCGGCCATCCGGTGATCGGTGTCGCCCGCGATCTGCATCATCGGCATGGCCGGCGGGCCGGACATGTCCACGGTGTACCCGTTCCGCGCCCCGGCGGCGATCAGCCCGTCGCGAAAGCGGATACCGGCGGCGTTTATCCGCGCGGGGCCGTCTTCGCGTTTCAGGATATCGATAGTCTTGACCGCTGCCGCCATCGAGGCCGCGCCGTACCAGAACGACCCGGTAAAGAACGCCTCGGCTCCGGCCATGCGGAACCTTTCGTTGCCGGTGACGGCGGCCAGCGCATAACCATTTGCGATGGCCTTGGAAAAAGCGGTCAGGTCGGGGCGGATGCCCACGCCCTCCCAGCTGCCGGCCAGGTTCAGGCGGAACCCTGCGCGCACGTCGTCCAAAATCAGCGCCGCGTCCCTTCCCGTGGCCAGCCGGCGGGCGGCGGCGGCGAAATCGGGTGCCGGCAGTTCCTGCCGCTTTCCCAGATCATGGCGGAAGGACGACACAACGATAGCAGCTAGGTCGTCGCCCGCCTTTTCGACCGCGGCTTCCAGGCTGGCGGCGTCGTTATAGTCGAAATAGTCCAGGTGGGCCCGATCTTCGGCCGTGACGCCAAGCACGGAAGGCGAACACCAGGGCACCGCCCCGTGATAAGCGCCGCGCGCCACCAGCACCTTGCGCCGGCCGGTGCCCGCGCGCGCCAGCGTCACGCAGGTGGTCATCGCGTCCGATCCGTTCTTCTGGAACAGCGCCCAGTCGGCATGGGCCACGGTGTCGACCATAAGTTCCGCCAGTTCGACCGCATGTTCGCTGGGCCCGTTCAGGATGTCGCCCGCGTCCATCGCCGCGCGGGCGGCCGCGTCCACCTCTGGCCGGTTGTGGCCCAGGATGATCGGACCCCAGCTGCACATGAAATCGATGTAATCGTTGCCGTCCACGTCGGTGACGATCGCGCCGTAGCCCCCGGCAAAGAACTGGGGATAGCCCGCCGGCACCGCCGCCGCGCGCATGTGCCCCCACATCCCGCCCGGAATCACATGTGCCGCCCGTTGGCGCAGCGCGGCGTCCTTGTGCAGGACCAAGCCGGGAATCGAGGCCGTCATCCAGAATCTCCTGTGTCGTGTGGCAGGGCCGGAAGCGGCGCACTGCATACTTGATATACCAGAACACGCGTTCAGACCCCTTCGTCAAGTAGACATGATCGATTGACCTCAATTTTCGCAGCCGCCTGCCAGTAACCTCAAGATTCACCTAAGAATCGGGTTTTGATCATAAACAAAAGGGCGATTTTCTTGTTTCCGGACCGCGGAATCCGCTGTATTTTAGGCGGAGCAACCAAAATTTTGCCCAAATTATTCGATTTTTTTCTGGCGGAGCACAGAAAGATTTGCGCTATTCGGTATATCAGATAGCTTGCGGCCATGTCGCTCGACACCACCACCAGATCAACGGACCGATTGATGATTGCAGAAGCAGCCTCACCCGCACGGACCTCGGACTCGGCCACAGGCGCGCGTGTATCGATACGGGGGCTGGGCAAGTCCTATGGATCCGTGACAGCGGTCACCGACGTTTCGATGGACATCGAAAGCGGTGAGTTCGTGGCGCTGCTCGGCCCGTCGGGGTCGGGCAAGACCACCGTCCTGATGATGCTGGCCGGATTCGAGCTGCCCACGGGCGGAGAGATCCTGATCGACGGGCGCGACTGCACCCGCCTGCCGCCGCAGAAGCGGGATATCGGCATGGTGTTCCAGCACTATTCCCTGTTCCCCCACATGAACGTGCGCGACAACGTGGCCTTTCCGCTGAAGATGCGCGGAATCGGGGCCGCCGAACGCCGCCGCCGGGCCGATGCGGCGCTGGAAGTTGTCCGGCTGGGCGGTTACGGCGACCGAAGCCCGAAACAGCTGTCGGGCGGCCAGCAGCAGCGCGTCGCCCTGGCCCGCGCCATTGTCTACGAACCCAAGCTTCTGCTGATGGACGAACCGCTGTCCGCGCTGGACAAGAACCTGCGCGAGGAGATGCAGCTGGAAATCAAGCGGCTGCATTCGGAACTGGGCATCACCATCGTTTTCGTGACCCACGACCAGGGCGAGGCGCTGACCATGGCCGACCGGGTCGCGGTCCTGCGGGACGGGAAGATCCAGCAGCTGTCGCCGTCGCGCGAGCTGTACGAACGCCCCGCCAATCTGTTTGCCGCCAGCTTCGTGGGAGAGATGAACCTGATCCCCGGCCAATGGGACGGCGCGACGATAACGCTTGCCTCGGGGGACAGTCTGGTGCCGCCGCCGCAGGCCTTCCCCCAACCGGTGGCCCCGGGCGCGGCCCTTCTGGCCTTCCGGCCCGAACGGCTGGCGCTGGCACCGGCGGGCACGCCGGGCGCCCTGCCCGCCACGGTCCGCGAGGTCGTCTATGCCGGGGCCGACACGCTGATCATCGCCGCCATGCCCGACGGGACGGAAATCCGCGCGCGCGTGCCGTCTGCCGGATCGCGGGACATCGCGGGCGGCACCGCCATCGCGCTGGTCTGTCCGCCGGACGCGATGCTGGTCTATGCCGGGGGGGCCGCGTGATGGCCGGGTTCTTCGCCTGGCGCGGGCGTCACCTGCCGCCGCCTGTCGTGGCACTTCTGATGGCGCCGTTCTTCATGCTGATCGTCTTCGCGTTCCTCTATCCGATCCTCAGCCTGCTGTCGCTGTCGGTCACCGAACCGCAGCCGGGCCTGGGCAACTATGCCAAGATCGTCGAGAATCCGCTTTACGCCACCGTCCTGATGCGCACCCTGTGGATCGCGGTCGTGGTGACGGTCTGTTCGCTGCTTCTGGCCTTTCCCCTGGCCATGGCGATGGCACAGGCCCGGGGCGCGATGGCGCTTCTGCTGACGGCCTGCGTGCTTCTGCCCTTCTGGTCCTCTGTTCTTGTGCGCACCGCGGCCTGGTCGGTGCTGCTGCAACGCAACGGCATCGTGAACGGGCTGCTGCAATGGGTCGGGCTGACATCTGAACCCGTGCGCCTTCTTTATACCGAAGGGGCCGTCGTGATCGCGATGACCCATGTGCTGATGCCCTTCATGGTGCTGCCGATCTATGGCGCGCTTCGGAACATCCCGCCCGATTACGGCCGCGCGGCCGCGATCTGCGGTGCAGGCCCGATCCGGCGCTTTTTCGAGGTGACCTTTCCCCTGGCCCTGCCAGGCGTCATGGGCGGCGCGATCCTCGTCTTCCTGACGGCACTTGGGTACTTCATCACCCCCGCCCTGCTGGGTTCGCCCAAGGAACAGATGATTGCCACCCTGATCTCGCAGCAGCTGCGCGAGTTCCTGGACTGGCCCTTTGCCGCGGCGCTGGTGGGCGTGCTGACCGTCTTCGTCACCGCAATCACCCTGGCCTTTTCCAAGGTCTTCCGCTTCGACCGCATGATGGGGGGCCAGCTGTGAAACCCGCACTCGATCCGGCCAAGCTGCTGATGAACGCCTATGTGGCGCTGATCCTGGCCTTCCTGATCCTGCCGATCCTGATCATCCTGCCGATGGCCTTCAGCGACACCGATTATCTGACTTTCCCGCCCCAAGGCTTCACCCTGCACTGGTTCGGGGACTACTTCGGCAATTCCCGCTGGATGAAGGCCACCGGCTTTTCGCTGAAGATCGCGGCCCTGACGGCGGTGATCACCGCCGCCATCGCCACCGCCGCGACCTATGCGCTGGTCCGGGGCGCCGGGCGGCTGGGCGCACTGTTCCAGGGCTTTCTGATCATGCCGATCGTGGTGCCGCATATCGCGCTGGCCGTGGCGCTTTACCTTTTCTTCCAGCGGACCGGGCTGGCCAATACCGTCGCGGGCTATGTCATGGCCCATTCGGTCATCGCCATGCCCTTCGCCGTCTTCACCATCGCCGCGGCGATGAGCGCAGTCGACCCGACGCTGGAAGACGCGGCGATGAGCTGCGGCGCCAGCCGCTTTTCGGCCTTCCGGCTGGTGACGCTGCCGCTGATCCTGCCCAACGTGCTGTCGGGGGGCCTTTTCGCCTTTATCCTGTCCTTCGACGAACCGGTGATCACCTTCTTCCTGGCCGGCATCCGGCAGAAGACCCTGCCCCGGATGATGTTCGACAATATCGAACAAAGCCTGACGCCCACCATTCCCGCCATCGCGGTGCTGCTGACCGCGATGGCAGTCCTTGTTCTTGTCGCGGCAGGTCTGCTGCGGCGGGTGGAGGCGCGGCGCAGGTCCTGACGCGCGCGGCCTTCAAGACGGAAAACGACAACAGAGCAATCAACAGGAGACCCGCAATGAATCTTCGAACATTCCTTCGTCCGGCCGGGGGCGTGCTTGCGCTCGCCATGGCCACCACGACCATCACGGCCGCCCATGCGGACGAGATCGTCATCGCCACCACCGGCGGCCAGATGCGCAACACCATGGAAGAGTACTTTTATACGCCCTTCGCAGAGGAAACCGGGATCGAGGTCATCCCCTTCGACATCGAGGTCCCCGACCAGTGGGCCCGGGCCGAAGGCATGGCGCGCACCGGCAATATGGAATTCGACATCGTCACCGCCACGGGCCCGGACCTTGTCGACAAGGCCGACATCCTGCTGACCATCCCCTGCGACGAGATGGCGAACGTCAAGGAATACGCCCTGCCCGGCGCCTGCCAGCCCAAGGGCCTGGCGCGGACCACCGGCGGCATGGTGCTGACCTACAATACCGACCTCTTCGGGGACAATCCGCCCACGACCTGGGCCGATTTCTGGGATGTCGAGGCCTATCCCGGCCCGCGCGGCCTGCCCGATACCGGCGACCGCGACTGGTGGCTGCCGGTCGTGGCCCTGCTGGCCGATGGCGTTCCGAAGGCAGACCTGTTCCCGCTGGACCTGGACCGCGCCTATGCCAAGCTGGACGAGATCAAGCCCCATATCGACGTCTGGTGGAAGACCGGCAACCAGGTGCAGCAGATCCTGCGCGATGACGAGGTAGCGCTGGCCATGGCCTATTCCGGCCGGGCTCTGAAGGTCGTGCAGGAAGGCCGCCCGTTCGCCATGGCCTGGGACGGCGCGATCCGCGACACCGGGTACTTTGCCGTGATGAAGGACGCCCCCGATCTCGACGGCGCACTGAAGTTCCTGAACTTCTTCTATGGCAAGGCCGACGGCCATCCGGGCTTCATCCGGACCGTGGGGTATGCCACGTCGTCGACCATCGGGCTCAGCCAGCTGCCGGAGGACGAGCAGAAGCTCTATGCCACCTACCCGGCCAACTACGAACAATTGGTAGATCCCGACTTCGCCTGGATCGGCGCGCACCGGGACGAGTTGCGCGAACGCTGGAACAGCTGGCTGCTGCAGTA
Source organism: Chachezhania sediminis (assembly GCF_009765275.1). Classification (GTDB taxonomy): domain Bacteria; phylum Pseudomonadota; class Alphaproteobacteria; order Rhodobacterales; family Rhodobacteraceae; genus Chachezhania; species Chachezhania sediminis. Next base: position 223,414 of record NZ_VOPH01000006.1, on the reverse strand, counting down.
AGCGCCCCGGCGTGACGCGATGCCCGGCCGGCTTCTCCCCCCGGCCGGGCATTTGCGTTTGTCAAACTCCCGCGGCCGACATCCGTTCGGCGCCGGCACCGGCCAGCGCGGCCTCGGCCGCGTGAAGGCGCACCAGCGCGGCGCGGAAGGCCAGGTTGCAGGTCAGTTCCATGAAATCGTGGGCGTGATCCGACGGATCCCCGGCTTCGGCCACCATGCGGGCGGCGGCGCCCCAATCGACCGCGGCCTCCTGCAGCTCCGGCCCGCTGTCGTTCAGGAAGGCCACGAAGGCCCTTGCCCCGGCGCCGCCATTGGCGGTCAGCCCGCGGGTAACGGTGGTGCGGGCATGAATCCCGTTGGTGCCTTCGTAGATCGCGCAGATCCGGGCATCGCGCCAGTTCTGTTCGGCTCCGTATTCCCGCAGGTAGCCATAGCCCCCCATCACCTGGATGGCGAGGTCGGCCGCCCGGATCCCCGCATCGGTGCAGAAGTACTTGCAGACCGGGGTCATGAAATCGACGAAATCGCGGTCCGTCCCCAGCGCCTCGGCCACCAGCGTGATATGGCACAGCGCCCGGGCGCCGCGCGCCAGCCGGTCGCAGGTGTCGATCATCCGCGCCACGTCGGCGTGGCGGTCGATGGTGACGGGCTGCCCGGCAACGTCCCGGCCCTGGCTGCGTTCGGCTGCATAGGTCCGGGCCAGATCGGCCGCCCGCGCCGCATGGGCCACGCCCTGAAGCGACACGTCCAGCCGTGCGTGGTTCATCATCGTGAACATCGCCTTCAGCCCGCCGCCTTCCTCACCGATCAGCTGCGCCCGGGCGCCGTCGAAGACCAGCTGGCAGGTGGGCGAGGCGTGAAGGCCCATCTTCTCTTCGATCCGGGCGACGCTGACACTGTTCCGCGACCCATCCGGCAGATGCGACAGGCAAACGAAAAGGGACAGGCCCCGCACGCCGGAGGCCGCATCGCCTGTCCGGGCCAGGACAAGGTGCAGGATCCCCTCGCTCATGTCCTGATCGCCGCCGGAGATGAAGATCTTCTCGCCGCTGATCCGCCACAGGTCGCCGTCGGGCACTGCCTTCGTGCGGATCGCCGACAGATCCGATCCCGCGCCGGGTTCGGTCAGCGCCATGGTCGACACCCACTGGCCAGAGGCCAGCGGCGGCAGCAGTGCCACCTTCTGCGCGTCGGTGCCGAAGCGGCGGATCACCCCTGCCGCACCCGGCACCAACGAACAGATCATCTGCAGCGAATGGTTGGCCCCCGAAAAGATTTCGGACACGCCGGCCTGCACGGCGGCGCCAAGGCCCTGGCCACCGTGTTCTTCGGGGATGGTCAGGCCCTGCCAGCCCTGTTCGGCCAGTTCCCTGTAGACCGCGCCGAAACCGTCCGGCATCCGCACCCGACCGTCTTCAAGCCGGCACCCCTGCACGTCGCCCACCGCGTCCAGCGGCGCCAGCCGGCCTTCGGCGAAGGACGCGAAGTGGCCGATGATCTCGGCCGCCAGGTCGTCGTCCCAGTCGGGCAGGCGGTCGGCCCGCGCCACGTAGCGCAGGGAAAACAGGATATCGTCGACAGGGGCACGGAATGCGGTCATGACACGCCCAGCAGCCGCATTGCGTTTTCCTTCAGGATCAGTGGCTTGACCTCATCCCGGAACTCGGCCTTGTCGAAGGCGTCCAGCCATTTTTCCGGCGCGATCATCGGCCAGTCGGACCCGAAGAGCATCTTCTTCTTCAGCATCGTGTTGGCATAGCGCACCAGGATCGGCGGGAAGTACTTCGGCGACCAGCCCGACAGGTCGATATAGACATTGGGCTTGTGCTGGGCGACCGACAGCGCCTCTTCCTGCCAGGGAAAGCTGGGATGCGCCGCGATGATGTTCATGTCGGGGAAATCCACCGCCACGTCGTCCAGGTACATCGGGTTCGAATATTTCAGCCGCATTCCGTTGCCGGCCCGCATGCCCGATCCCACGCCAGTCTGGCCGGTGTGGAAAAGGCCGACGCAGCCATGTTCAGCCAGCACCTCGTAGAATGGATAAGCCATCCGGTCGTTCGGGTAGAAGCCCTGCATCGTGGGATGGAACTTGAAGCCCTTGACGCCGTGCTCCTCGATCAGGCGGCGCGCCTCGCGCACGGCCATCTTTCCCTTCCACGGATCGATGGAGGCAAACGGGATCAGGACGTCGTCGTGTTTCGCGACCTCGGCCAGGACCTCGTCGTTGGAATAGCGGCGATAGCCCGTCTCGCGTTCCGCATCGACCGGGAAGATGACCGCGGCGATGTTCTGTTCGCGATAATGCGCCGCCGTTGCCTCGATCGTGGGCGGGTGCGACCAGGGCGCGCCGAAGTACTTGGCCATCGTCGTCTGCAGTTCGTCATAGCCGTCATCGGCATGGCAACCGCAGGGTTCTTCGGCATGGGTGTGGATGTCGATCGCGCGGACCTTGGTAAAATCGACCATTGCAGCCTCCTTCAGACGCGGATCAGCGCCGGGTCTTCGTTGTCGTAGAGCCGTTCCAGCAGGTCGGCCCGTCGGGTCAGGATCTTCTTGATGTTCAGCGAGCCCTTGTCGGTGATCTCGTGATGTTCCAGCGAAGGCGGTTCCGCCAGCACCATGGCCCGCGTGATCCGCTTGGCGGATCCAGTGACATGGGCGTTCATCTCGCGCAGGCGTAGTTCGATCCGGGTCATCAGGTCGGGATCGGTGACGGCGCCGCGGGTGACGTTGTCGCCCACGGTGCCCGCCGGCGGGAAGATGAACAGACCGACCTCGCCCCGGTCGTGGCCACAGATCACCACGTCCTGCGCCAGGCCCTTCAGGTCCTTCAGGGCGGTCATCCTAAGATTCCCCGCCTGGACCCAGGTGCCGGTGTCCAGCTTGAAATCCTCGGACACGCGGCCATCGAAGACCAGGCCGCGATCGGCATCCGCGGGGTCCACGAAACGCACGGCGTCCCCGGTGATGAAATACCCTTCGTCGTCGAAGGCTTCGGCCGTCTTCTGCGGATCGCCGAAGTAACCGGTCATGACGTTCGGACCCTTCACCCGGACCTCGCAGCGCATGTCCTCGTCCGGGATCAGCTTCACCTCGACCCCGGGCAGCGGCACGCCGATCACGCCCGAACGGCCGATGGGTTCGTGGACCATCAGGCAGGCCGGCGCGGTTTCGGTCAGACCCCAGGACGAAATCATCATGGGCAGCCCGCCGCGGGCTTCGAAGCAGATCTGCTCCAGCGCCTCCCACACGTCCTGCGGCAGCGAGGCGCCGGCATAGAACAGCAGCTGCTGGTCCTTGAACAGGTGGCGCTGCAGGGCGGGATCGTCCTTGATCGCCTCGACCAGCATGTTCCAGCCCACCGGCACGTTGAAAGCCAGCGTGCCGGGACGGTCGGACCGGTTCTTCAGCGTGGTCTTGAAGGCGGGGCCCGTGGGCTTGCCGCTGTCGATGGTCAGCGTGCCGCCATGGCACAGCATCATGTTCACGTTATGGCTGCCGCCGAAGACGTGGTTCCAGGGCAGCCAGTCGGTGATCCTGGGCGCGTGGTCCGACAGGAACGGCAGCGCCACGCCCATCTGCGCCTGGTTCACGCACATCATGCGGTGGGTGGTCAGCACGCCCTTCGGGTCCGAGGACGAGCCCGAGGTGAACAGGATCTTGGCCAGCGTATCCGGCCCCACCGCCGCATGGGCCGCGTCGACATCCGTGTCGGCCCCTTCCAGCAGTTCGGCCATCATGGTCAACGGCCGGTCCGCCGTACCCCGGGCCGCCACCACCTCCACCCCTGCCAGTTCCGGCAGCGCGATGGCCGGGGCATAGCGGGTCGCATCATCGACGAAGGCCAGTTTCGGCTTCACCTTGTCCAGGACATAGATCAGGCGGCCATGGGCCTCGGGGATCAGGGAATACTGTTCCGCCAGCGGCACGACCGGCACGCCGACATATTGCGCGGCCAGGGACAGAAGCAGGTGGTCCAGCCCGTTGCCGGACAGCATGGCGATGGTGTCGCCCTGCCCCAGCCCGCGGGCCAGAAGGGCGGAGCCTATGGCGCGGACCTGCTGCAACAGTTCCAGATAGGTCACGTTGCGCCAGCCGGGGCCTTCCTGGGGCCGTTCCGACAGCGCCACACGGTAAGGTTCCCGTTCGGCCCACTTGTGCAGCCAGACGCCGGTGTTGGCGACGGGTTCGGGCAGGTCGTAGCCCGAACGCAGCAGGATCGTGCCGTCGGCGCGATCCTCGCGGATCACCTTGTGGGGCGCATAGCGCGTCAGCGTGTGGCGGCGCGCCCAGTCTGCACGGGCAGTAGGGTCCGCCGGTGCTGCTTCGGGCACGGGTGCGACGGTATCGGCGATCATGGCTCCTCCCTCCATTTCTGTCATCTCTGTCAGCGGAACTTGGGCTGTCGTTTCTCAAGGAAGGCATGAAGCCCTTCCTTGGCGTCGGGCGTGGTCTGGACCAGCGAGGCAGCCAGGCTTTCGGTGAAAAGCCCGTCGGCCTTCGACATGTCCTCGATCCGGGCCAGGGCCTGGACCATGAAGTAATTGGACATGGGCGCGTTGGCCGCGATCTTGCGGGCAAGGTCCCGGGCCATCGGCAGCGCCTCGCCCTCGCCCACGGCGTAATGCGCCAGACCCAGCCGTTCGCCCTGTTCGGCGTTGTACTTGCGCCCCGTCAGCATCATCTCGGTCATGCGGTCGGCTCCCAGGATGCGGCCCACCCGCACCGTCGCTCCCCCGCCCACGAAGATGCCGCGGCGGCCTTCGGGCAGCTGGAAGATCACCGACGGTTCGGCGATCCGCACATGGGTCGCGGTCGCCAGTTCCAGCCCGCCGCCGATCACCGCACCGGTCATGGCACTGATCGTGACCGGGCCTCCGAACTGGATCAGGTCCATCACCCGGTGCCAGTTGCGCGAGTGATAGACGCCCTCCTCGGCCGTGCGTTCCGCATGTTCCGCCAGGTCGAGACCCGAACAATAGTGCCCGCCCCGCCCGTGCAGGATCACGACGCGGATCTCCTTCGGCAGCGAGATGTAGAACTGCTCGATCTCGTTCATCAGCCCTTCGGACATCGCGTTGCGCTTGTCCTCGCGGATCATCTCCAGCTCGGCGATCTGGCCGTCATAGGAGGCTTCGGTATAGATGCCTTTCGACATGGTCGTTCCTTCTTCTTCGTCCGGTAGCGGGCTTGTCGGCCCCTGCATTGGTGCGACGGATCTCAGCCCTAGGCGCCGGTTTCCAGCTTGCGCAGCAGCTTCAGCAGCGTGTCCAGTTCGTCATCGGTCAGGTTGGCGGTCAGCCGGCCTTCTTCGGCGGACGTGGCGGCGGATGCCTTTTCCAGCAGGCGCCGCCCGCGGATCGTGGCATGCAGCGAATAGCGGCGCCGGTCCTTTGGATCGCGCACACGGGCGATCAGGTCCCGCTGTTCCAGTTCGTCCATGATCAGAACGAGGTTCGACCGTTCGACCTGCAGCACCTCTGCCAGTTCGGTCAGCGTGATGCCGGGCCGGCCGACGATCAGCGACAGGGCCGAGAACGAGCGGATCTTCAGATCGAAGGGCTGCAACGCGCCCTGCGCGACCCGGTGCACCACCAGATAGGCCCGTTTCAGGCTGTAGCCGATGAAGCTGCGCATGATGTCGTCGGTGTCAGCGCCGCCTTCGGACATGTCCGCCGACGTCGCCCGCACTGCGGCCTTGTGCCGATCCTGCATGGTGATTCCTCCTGCCGCCACAAGAGACCGAAAATTAGTTACAAGCAAGAACTATTATATTCGGATACGATCCGGAAACCGCATGGACGGGCGCAAGCCGACAAGCCCGCCCGGGGGCGCGGCACAGGTCTGGACTTGATGATCTGCCAGCTTCGGGCGGGGTGCAGCAACAGGCCCCCGTTTCCCGGCTGTGACCCGATCTCAGGCCTGCCGCATCGCGTGCAGGGCTGCGATCCGGCGTGGCAGGTCGCTACGGGAATGCAGGATGTCGACGATCACGATCTCGTCCGCCATCTCGTGCACGATCAGGAAATGTTCCCCCGCGCGGGCATAGGACAGGGCCCCGGCCTCGCCCACGAAGACCGAACAGTCGCGCAACAGGGCATGGCCCGCCGCCACCGCCTGACACCGGTCCAGCACCTCGGCCTCGTAGGCCTCGGCCTGTGCCGGCCCGAAGGTCTGGATGGTCCAGAGCGCGATATCGACCAGACTGTCCTGCGCACGCGGCGTCAGTCGCCAGGGTTTCATCCCGCGCCGTGGCGCCGCCGCGCCTCGGCAAAGGCCGCGCGCACCGCGTCGGCTCCGCTGCCCGGCGCACGTTCACCGGCGCGGGCTTCCTCCAGCCCGGCCGTCAGGCGGGCACCCAGATCGCGGAACCGCGCCTCTTCCTGTTCCAGCAGACGCAGGCCGGCGCGCATCGCCTCGCTGGCGTTCTGGTAGCGGCCAGAGGCGACAAGCTGCTTCAACAGCTCGTCCTGCTCTCCGGTCAGCACGACATTGCGGGTGGTCATCGCGGGCCTCCATCGGTTCATGGCAATATATGCCAACAAGACCCTCTGGCCAAGAGACCGCGCGACCCGGGGCGCCGGACCCGCGAGACAGGTTTCAGGATCGGGTGCGGCCCCCCGGCAAAGGCCGCCATGCCCGTTGGAACCTGCCACGCCGGACAGTATGATCGACGACGAAACGAGGCCATTGCATGAACGGGGGACCGACGTGAGGCGAGACGCAAGCCAGACCCGGGGCCCCGGGCGGTGACGCCATGACCCAGATGCTGGACCTGCGGACGATCTTCGCCCTGGGCGTGGCCGGCGCCGGGCTGGAGGCGATCACCTGGCTGCTGTTCTGGCTGGCCTGGCGCCGGATGGATGCGCTGAAGTACTTCGCGGGGGGCTTTGCCATCATCTCGGCGGGCCTGTGCATGATGATGCTGCGCGGCGCGGAGCCCGCGATCTGGTGGATCACCGTCGACAACGTCCTGGTCAAGCTGGGCCTGGTCCTGATCGCCGCCGGGCTGGCCCGCTTTCTGGGCCAACCGCGGCGCGCCCGGCTGATGCTTGGGCTGCTGGCCCTGGTCATGGCCGGCTGGGGCGCCGCGGTGGCGACCGCACCGGGGGACCTGTACCCGCGCTTGCTGGCCTCGGCCGTCTTCACCGTGGTGATGATGTCGCTGATGAGCCTGGCCCTGCTGCGCGACGGCAGCGTGCCGCGGCTGATGCGCGGGGTCACCATCGGGGTCCTGTGCTTCTACATGATCGCGGCCATCGTATCGGTCGTGCAGGGGCTGGGGCTTCCTCTCCGGATCGACGGGCTGGCCACGCTGGGCGACCGCAACGCCTGGTTCCTGATGCAGGGCAACATCTTCCTGACCGGGCTTTTCGCCAGCCTGATCCTGATGGTCAGCTGGCGCCTGTCCGCGGACCTTCAGGCCAACAACGCCGCCCTGCGGCAGGAGGTCGAGGAACGCAAGCGCCTGGAACGCAAGCTGAGCGCCAGCCTGGAAGCGGAAAAGCTGCTGCGCGAGGAACAGTCGGATTTCACCCGTTTCGTCAGCCATGAATTCCGCACCCCCCTGGCGACGATCCGCAACGCGGCCGAGATGATCGTTCTGACCGGCCACGGAATCGACCCGGCGGCGCGCGAAAGGCTGTCGGCCATCGGTCAGGCGCTGGACCGGCTGTCGTCGCTGATCGACCGCTTTCTGGCCGGCGACCGCGAAGGCGCCTTTCACCCAGAACCGCTGCCCCTGTCGAACCTGATGGCCGACGTGATGCTGCATTTCGACATGACCGTGGGCGGCCATCGGCTGAATGTCGACCTGCGCGAAAGGCGCGGTTTCATCGTGGCCGATTCCGACATGCTGCTGACCGCCATCATCAATCTGGTCGACAACGCCCTGAAATACTCGCCCGAGGACAGCCCCGTGACCCTGACCGTGGCGGCCCGGGGCGACCATGTTGCGATCCGTGTGGCGGACCGGGGGATCGGCATTCCCGAAGCCGACCGCGCGCTGGTCGGCCGGCGCTACTTCCGGGCGTCGAACACCAAACCCGGGACCGGCACCGGCATGGGCCTTTACGCGGCCCGGCGGCTGGTCGCCTACCACGACGGCGAACTGGTCCTTGAACCCCTGCCCGAAGGGGGGACACTGGCGGAAATCCGGCTGCCGCTACCCATCGACGCCCTGCCCGAAGACCGAAAGGCCACCGCATGTCCCTAAGCCCGATACTGGTCGTCGAGGACGAGGACCGCCTGCGCATGGACATCGTAGATTTCCTGTGCCTGACCGGGCTGAACGCGACCGGCGTGGGCAGCGCCGCCGAACTGCGGCAGGAAATGGCGGGCGAGGCCCCGCCGCGGGTGCTGATCCTGGACGTGGGCCTGCCCGACGACAACGGCTTCGACCTGGCGACCGAGATCCGGGCCAGCCATTCCTGCGGCATCGTCATGCTGACGGGCCTGGAAGGGACGGAAAACCGGATCCGCGGCTTCGACAGCGGCGCCGATGTCTATCTGGTCAAGGACACGCCCCTGCGGGAAATCGAGGCCTGCGTCCGCAGCCTGCTGCGCCGGACGGGCGAAACCCCGCCGGCCGCCACGATGCCGGCGGCCGCGATCGAGGAACCGGTCTGGATCCTGGACAGCCGGGGATGGCTGCTGTTCGACCCTGACCGGCAGGCGCTGAAGCTGACGGCCACGGAATTCGCCTTCCTCAACGCGCTCTGCACCTCGACCGAGGACGTCTCGCGCCGCGAGGATCTGGTGGCGCGGCTGGCCCGGCCCAAGGTGCAGTTCGACAACCGCCACCTCGATGCGGTGGTCAGCCGCCTCAGGCGCAAGATCGGCGACGGCACCGGGCGCGAGGCGCCGATCCGGTCGGTCTATGGCGTGGGCTATACCTTCACCGCGCCGGTCAGCATCCGGTAGGGCGGGGTCTGCCCCGCCGTTCGGATCCACAATGGCTGCGGCGGGGTGACACCCGCCCGGCGCGGCCTCGCGATCAGAACCGGAAGGTCAGGTTCAGGCTGGCCTGCTGGCTTTTCAGCCCGTCGCCGAAGGCGCCGTCATAGCGCAGGTCCATCTCGAACGCCTCGGTCCCCAAGATCTGCACCCCGGCCGAGACCAGCCCGACCGTTTCCGGCACCGCGATGGCGCTGAGGAACGGCGTGGCCCCCGGATTGGCGCCGACAAAGGCGGCCGTGGTGGTGTATTGGTCGATGGACGACAGGCTCACGCCCGCCCGGCCGTAAAGCCGCATCTGCTGGCCCCCGTTCAGCGCGAAGATCCGGCCCAGCTCCACCGCCGGGGTCAGGATCACCGCCGTCTCGTCCGATCCGGCGACGTCCAGCGACAGGTTGCCCGCGCCGGTTTCGGTATAGCCGTCCGACCGGGTGTCGATCACGTCCAGCGCCACCGACGGCAGCACATAGGACACGCCGTAGTCGCGCCGCCAGCTGGCCTGGATCCGGGCGGCCAGGCTCGATACGTCATGGCTGGCCGTGGCCTGCGCCGTGCCCGCCGTCAGGCCCGGCGTGCGGGCCGTGTCAAAGCGGCCCTGGCTGTAGACCGCAGCGCCCGACAAGGTCATCGCCCCGTAGTCGCGCGAGGCCGAGAGGCCCACGAAAGCCGTGCCGCCCTTCGCCGTGGTGGTCGAGGTGCCCTGCCCGGAATAGCTGCTGTTCTCGTATCCGGCCATGCCGCCGAAGCGCCAGCCGCTTTCGCTGGCGATCTCGCCCGCCAGGCCGATCGTGTAGGCATGCCCGTCATAACCCGCGCCGTTCGATCCGCCAGACTGGTCGATCCAGCGGCCCGACCCCAGCATCTGAAGACAGGTCTGCCCGTTGCTGACGGCGGTCCGCGTGACGGTGCAGTTCAGAAGCGTCGCCAGACGGTCCTGCGCCAGCTGGAAGGTCGCGGCTTCGCCCGCCAGCGCGGCCCCCGGGGTCAGCCCCGTCAGGGTCTGCGTATAGGTCCCGTTCGACGCGGCCGTATCCAGCGCCCCGAAGGCCGCCGCCATGCCCGTGTCGCCCAGATCGTAAAGCTGGCCCAGATAACCCGCGACGCCGGACTGCTGCGAGTCCAGCCCGCGTCCGGGATCGGCAAAGCTCTGCCCCGCCATGGTGATGGTGTAACCACCGGCACTCGCCCCGTGCTCGAATGAAAACAGCGACGAGGACACTCTGTCGAAACCGCCCACGATCCCGCCATCGGCCGACAGGATCGAGATCCGCCGCCCCTTGATCGCGGTCAGCGGTTCGATCGTCAGCCGGCCCGCCAGGGTGGCGGTGCCGTCGATCTTCAGCGCATCGGCCCGGCCCAGGTTGAAATCGGCGGCCAGCGTGGTTTCTCCTCCGGAACGCTGGTCATAGTCGCCCCGCACGCGCACCGTGCTGGACCCCGTGCCGAAGCCCAGGATCACGCGGCCCTCGTTGACGATGTCCGCGTCGTAGTTCAGCGCCGCGGCCAGCGTTCCCGTCCCGCGGTTGCGAACCCGGATCGCCGGATCGCCCGCGACGCCCAGGCCCGTCTTCTTGTCCTCGCGCCGGATGTCGCCGGTGACCGTTCCACGGTTGTCGACCAGAAGCCGCCCGTCGCCGCGATAGGACACGGCCCCAGTACCCGGCGTATTCGCCCCTGCATCCGCCGACGCGGCGTTCGACTCGGCGCCCAGATTGGCCCCGGTGTACCCGCCGACGAGTTCCCCGTTGCTGCCGACCATGAGCACGTTCGAGGTATTGTCCCCCGCGACCATCACACCGTAGGCACCGGCGCCGTAGCCGCCCGTCACATGGCCATTGACCTGGACCTTGACGATGCCGTCGCTACCACCGCTGTCGCTTTGGGCAAAGATCCCTATGGACCCTTCGCCGGTCGCGCTGATCCTGCTGATCTGGGTCACGGTCACGTTGCCCGACCCCGAAGTTCCCGTTCCGAAGGACCCAATGGTCACCCCGTCCGCGGTGCCCGCGATGCCGCCGCCGCCACCGATGGACTGCGCCAGGATCCCGTAGGCATTGGCGCCCGTCGTGGTGACCGACCCACCGTTCATCGTGACCGTGACCTCGCCCCCACTGCCATTGGATCCGTCGCTGATCGGGTCGAAGACGCTGCCCAGAAGCACGCCCGAGGCATCGCCCGCGATGCCGCCGCCGCCGCCGATCGACTGCGCGACGATGGCATGGCTTCCGGCGCCGGTGGTCGCCACGACGATGCCTTCTTCCACCGTCACGTCGACCTGGCCGCCATTGCCGCCATTGCCGCCGCGCCCGCCCAGCGTGATGCTGGAAATGTTGTCGGCATCGGACGCACCGCCGATCCCGCCCCCGCCACCGATGGACTGCGCCACCATGGCAAAGGCGCGGTCGCCGTCGGTCGTCCAGGTGCCGGCCGTGTCGACGGCGACCGCCCCCCCGTTGCCCGAGGCGCCGCCGCTGCCACCCACGGTGACCTCCAGCGACAGGTCGCCATCGTCGGTTTCGGCCGTACCTGCCCCGCCGATGCCCCCGCCGCCGCCGATGGACTGCGCCAGAAGGCCATAGGCATCCTTGCCCAGCGTCTGGATCATGGGCATCGCGACAACGCCCTGCGTGTCGGACCCGAAGGTGACCGTGCCGCCATTGCCGCCGTCGCCGCTGGCGCCGCCCACGGCCGCGCCGACGGTGATATGGCCGGCCGATTGTTCCGACCCGTCACCGCCCTGGCCGCCGCCGCCGCCGATCGACTGGAGCAGCACGCCATGGGCCGCATAGCCTCCGGTCTGGACCGTGTTTGTCGCGAAGTAGCCGGCAACGGCGCCGCCATTGCCGCCCTGCCCCCCCTGACCGCCAACACCCAGCGTGATCGAGGCCTCGGCCTCGCTGCCGTCGGCGGTCGAGGTGCCGCCAGCCCCGCCGCCGCCGCCGATGGACTGGCCGATGATCCCGTCGGCATAGTCGCCCCGCGTGGTGATGGTGCTGCCGGTGAAGGACAGGTTGACCGTGGCGCCGTTGCTGCCCTGGCCCCCGGCGCCACCGATGGTCGCCGTCAGCTCGTATCCGGTATCCTCGTCATCGCCGCCGAAGCTGCTGTCGTGATCGCCGGCGTCATTGCCGACCGACCCCGCCAGGCCGCCCGACCCGCCGATGGACTGGGCCAGGATCCCGTCCGCATCGTCGCCCGAGGTGATGATGTCGCCATCGGCCCCGACCGTCACGTTGCCGCCGACCGAACCGGCCCCCGGGGTAGAACCCACGCCGACGGTGACCTTGGCCGACAGGCCGTCGTCATCATCATCACCGCTGTCATCCGGATCGTCGGCCAAGTCCTCGCCGTCATCGCCGCCGCCTGCGGTGGAATCGCTGGCCGTCAGGCCGACCGTGCCGCCCTGTCCGGTGCCGCCGCCGCCGCCGATGGCCTGCGCGACGATACCGCGCGACCCCGATCCGGTGGTGGTCAGCGTTGTGCTCCCTTCGGTATAGACGGCGACCGCGCCGGTAGTCCCACCGCTGCCGCCGGTGCCGCCCAGACCCAGGCCCGCGGTCAGGTTGAAGCCGCCGCCGATCTGGTTGTGGCTGGTGCTGCCCATGCCGCCGTCGCCGCCGCCGCCGGAAATCGACTGCGCCACGATGGCATTCGCATGATCGCCCATGGTCGCCACCCGGGCGGTGTCGTTGATTTCCACCGTGACATCGCGCGACGTGCCGCCGGCACCGCCGCTGTTGCCGATGGCCGCGTTGACCGTGGCCGACACCGTATCCATGTCGCCGATGGTTCCACCCATAGCGGAAGCATCGCCGCCCGTGCCACCGCCGTGGGCGATGGACTGCACGACGATCCCGTGGGACCCGTCGCCGCCGGTCGCGACCATCGACGTACCGTTCAGCGTGGCCTTGGCGTCATAGCCCGCGCCCGCGGCCCCGCCGGACCCACCGACCGATGCGGTGGCCGTGAAGGCAAAGGACTGGCCTTCGAAATCCGGGACCGCCACGGCAATCGCCCGGGCCGAGGACGACCCGCCCATGCCGCCGCCACCACCGACCGACTGGACCAGAAGGCCAAAGCTGGTGGTGGCGTCATAGTTCGGGGTCTGGTCCGTGTTGAACCCGGTCAGGACCGTGCTGTCGGTCAGGGTGACCTCGGTCACGCTGTCGTCGCCCGCGCCGTTGGTGAAACCGCCATTGCCGCCCGACCCGCCATTGGCGCCCACCGCCACGTCCATGGCCAGGCCCGCACTGGCATCGAAGCCCGACGCCGATCCGCCTGTGCCGCCGCCGCCGCCGATGGACTGGGCCACGATCCCGGCCGACTGCGCGCCCGTGGTCGTGACCGAACTAGTCGACAGGTCCACCATCACGCCCGCGGCAAAGCCGCCCGACCCGCCGGAGCCCCCGACCTGCAGCGGCACGATGTCCAGGACGCCGACCGAAGAAGCGTCGCCCCCGGTGCCGCCGCCGCCGCCGATGGATTGCGCCACGATCCCGTGGGCATTGTCGCCCGCGGTCATGGCCGTCAGCCCGACATAGGAGACGTCGACATAGCCGGAACTGCCACCGGTGGAGGCGCTGCCCCCGACCTGCATGTTGATGATCTCGCCCGCACTGGCGCCGGACGCGCTGCCGCCCGACCCGCCGCCGCCGCCGACGGACTGGGCCAGGATCCCGATGGAATGGTCGCCCTCGGTCGCGACGATGGGCAGGCTGGTCCCCGTGGGCGCGTTGCTGCTGTCGGTCGGGCCTGCCCCGCAATTCTCGTAATTGTTCGCGATGCAGACCGCGTTGCCATTGCCGCCAGAGGAGCTGGTGCCGCCCACGCCCACGCCCAGCCCGACCGAGGCGTCGATGACATCGCCGCCGGATCCGCCACCGCCACCGATGGACTGCGCCTGGATGCCGGGGGCATGGGTGCCGGACGTCTGGATCAGACCGCCGACCTGGTAGACGTCGACCACGCCCGCGCCGCCCCCGGCCGAGCCGCTGCCGCCGATCGCGATGACGCCGGCCGATCCGGCGGCAGATCCCCCGCCACCGCCGATCGACTGCGCCAGGACACCGGTCGCGGCATCGCCTTCGGTGATCACGTCACCGTCCAGGTTCACGTTGGCGCTACCGCTGTTGTTGCTGGCACTGCCCGCATCGCCGCCGACCGACAGGATGCCGCCCGACATGCCCGCCGCACCGCCGCCGCCCGACAGCGTCTGGGCCACGATGCCCATCGCGCCATAGCCCGAGGTGTTTACGACACCGGTATGGTTGATGGTGATGTTGCCGCCGGCGCCGCCTTCGCCGCCATTGCCACCCAGGGCCACGGTCAGCGAGGTGCCGATGCCCCCGGCCCCGCCACCGCCGCCCACCGACTGGCCAAGCAGACCGTGCGCATATTTCCCGCTGGTGATCACCGTCGCGCCCGACGTGATCTCGGCCGCACCGGCATTGCCGCCATTGCCGCCGTCCCCGCCCTGGGCCCCGGCCAGGACGCGGGTGAAATCGGCACCCACGCCGCCGCCGCCACCGACCGTGTGCAGCGTGACACCGCCGGCGAAATCGCCCGTCGTTTTGATCGAGGTGCCGGCATCCGCGTCGAAGGTCACGGCACCGCCCGTGCCACCGGCTCCGGCCTGGTCGGCATTGCCGCCGCCGATACCGCCTACCGACTGCCCGACCACGCCATAGGCCGCCTCGCCATCCGTGGTGATCGAGGCATCGCCAATCATCGAGACCTTGATGGCATTGCCATGGCCGCCCGCGCCGCCGTAATCGGACTTGTCGCCGTCGCCTGCACCGCCATTCCCGCCCAGGTTCCGCACCAGGACACCCATCACGGTGTCGCCCGACACGTTGATCACCGACGCGGCCGCGCTGCCGTCCAGCGTCACCGTGGTCGTGCTGTCGACCGAGGCGCTGCCACCGACGCCGCCGTTGCTCTTGGTATTGCCCTGGCCGCCGACGCCGCCCTGCGAAATGGCGTAGATCCCCGCGGAATAGTCGCCGGCTTCGGTCAGGTTCGCAGCCTCGATATCGCCGCCGATGGTCAGCGTGCCAGTATGGGTGATGGTGATGGTGTTGGCATTGGCCCCGGCGCCACCGTTATTGGAATTGTCCTGGGACAAGATCCCGTCGCCGCCGATGCTGCGCGCGTTGATGCCGGACACGAAGCCCGTCATGCCGGATTCCACGTCGACATAAACGCTGATGTCATCGGTATTGGTAACCGTGATCGTGCCGCCCGTCCCGCCAGCGCCATTGTTGTTGCCGCCCGTCGCGCCATAGCTTTGCGCCGTGATCGCCAGCGCATTGCCCTTGGCGGCATAAAGCGAGTTCGACGCGCCGATGGCGATCGCGGCCTCGTTGGTAACGGTCACGTCGCCACCGGCCCCCCCGGCCCCGCCGTTCTGATCGCCGACATTGGCGTCGCCCTGGTCGCCCCCGTCCGAGCCCAGGCTGCGGGCGCGGATGCCGAAGACCGCCTCGCCCGGCAGGGAGGCGCCGACGGACCCGTCGATCTGGATATAGCCGCTGTTGGTGACCGTCACCGGCCCGCCGCCGCCGCCGTTGCCACCGTTGTCATAGCGGCTGCCGTTCACGCCGGTGCCGCCCTTGGACTGCACGTCGATCAGGGCCGCCGCGCCATTTTCCGACGCGCTGCTGCCGCCCTCCAGGTGGATGTTTCCGGTATTGGTGACCGTCACCTCAGCGCCGGCCTGACCGAAGCTGTTTCCGTCGCTGCTGCCGTTCGTGCCCTGGAAGTAGACGTAAAGGCCCGTTGTCTGGTTCGGCGCGGTCCCGGTCAACGATGCGCCGTTGGTGACCGTGTATTCAGCCGGCAGGCCAAGGGTGAAATCGGCCCTGGCGCCAGTATAGCCTTCGCTCTCCGGCACCGTGCAGCTGCCTTCGTAGTAGACGAGGCCAGTGAAGATTTCCGTCGGGGTCGGGCAACTGTAGATGTTCTGCGCCCGGGCGTTGGATCCGACCAGAAGGGCCGGAACCGCCAGTGCGATCGCCAAGACCGAGGTCGATCCGCACAGCGTGCCGATCCGGGGGCGGGTCGGCAGGGCGGTGGGGACGCGCGCGGCGCTCCGTTCGGGGCGGATCGACATGGGCTTTCCTCCGGGGTCTGTCCGATCATGCCGCAACGCGACCGGTGTCCTTCTGCGGTGCCGGGCACGACGAACGTCCGGAAACCCGGCGGACCTACATCCGGATTATTAGGAACTTCCCGATTTCCCGGTCCACAGATGAATTCAGACCAATTCTGCGCAAACCTTGCAATCGGATCCCGGCACGGGGCCTGCCCCCCGCCCGGCAATACGGCGGCGGTCGCCCCGGGGTCGTGGCCTTGGCCGTGCCGAAATCCGTCCCTGATGCAGGGCGTTCAGCCGTCGGAACGCAGGTCCGGCGTCAGTCCCGCATTCCGGCCCAGCTTTCGACCAGACGGACGGCATGGCGGAAGGCCTGCAGGCTTTCGCGACGGTCCCGGGCCGGGATCATGTCGCGGCCCGGCTCCACCGCTTTCAGGTCCGTCCCCAGCGCATCGGCGGCCAGACCCGCGGTGCCCAGACTGGTGCGTTCATCGAAAGCCGACAGGCGCAGCGGCTTGTCCAGAACCTCCGCCAGGAACTGGCAGAAGCCCGGGCTGCGGGTCATTCCGCCATCGACATGGACCGGATCGGCCACGTCACAGCCTTGCCCGATCTCGCCCACCACCTCGGCCAGCCGCAAGGCCACGCCTTCGCAGACCGCCTGCACCAGCTCGGCCCGGCCATGGGACAGGCCCAGCCCCAGCCACCCGCCCCGCGCCGCATCATTCCAGTGCGGGCAGCCCAGGCCCGACAATGCCGGGACAAAGGCCAGCCCCCGGTCGATCATCGCGGGTTCCAGAAAGGTCGCGATATCGGAAAAATCGTCGATCAGACGCAGGTCCTTCGCCCAATTCAGCGCGGCCGAGGCAGTGAAGACCCCGCCTTCGACGACGTACTGCACGGGCTCTCCCTTCCGGCGCCACGCGACCGAAGGAACCGTCGCATGACCTGACGCCGGCACCTCACCGCCCGTCAGGGTCAGGACGAACGCCCCCGTGCCCACGGTGATCTTGGTTCCGCCGGGATTGCGGATCCCGTGGCCATAAAGGGCCGCCTGCTGGTCGACGATGCTGCTGGCCAGCGTCAGGCCGTCCACGGTTCCCATGTCCCCGTTGCAGTCGCCAATGGGCGGCAGGGCCGCCATCGGCACACCGAAGATGTCGCACAGTTCCGCATCCCACGCGCAGGTCTGAAGGTTCATCAGCGAGGTGCGCGAGGCCGTGGCCACATCCGTTTCGCACCGTCCGGTCAGGGCATCGCGGAAGAAGGCGTCGGTCGTGCCCAGCCGCAGGCGCCCGGCGGCCAGGAGGGCCGTGGCATCGGGGACGTTGCGATAGCACCACGCCAGTTTCGTGGCCGAGAAATAGGGCGACAGGCGCAACCGGCTTCGGTCCAGCACCAGCGCTTCGTGTCCCATTGCGGCAAGCGCACGGCAGGTATCGGCCGTGCGGTTGTCCTGCCAGACGATGATCGGGGTCAGGGGCTGCTTGGTCTCCGTATCCCAAGCCAGGCAGCTTTCGCCCTGGTTGGCCAGCCCCATGACCGTCGCCCCGGCAGTTTTGCCGGCGGCGATGGCAGTACGGATGTTCTGCAGGATCTCTGCCGGGTCGTGTTCGACCCAGCCCTCTTGCGGGAAGATCTGGCGGTGCGGACGGCGGAAGACCTCGACCGGGGGCGCGTCGGCGGAAAATACGAAGGCCGTGGTGGCGCTGGTGCTCTGGTCGACGGCCAGGATCTTCATGCGCCCTGCCCCGATAACGGCAGCGGCAGCAGGATGCGGCGTTCGGGACGGGAATCGATCCGGTGGGACGTGCCGCCGATCCCGACGTCCCCGCTGTAGGGCCGGGTCAGGCGCAGCTGCATCCGGTCGAAGGCCGGGGGCGTTTCACCGACGGGGCTGATCACCTGCGGCAGGGCATACTTGATCGCCGCGCCCTCTGTCCGTATCCCGACCTCCGCCCGCGGCGGAAGGGCGCCGTGCAGGGCGGCGTCGATGGTTCTGGCGACCTTGCGGCCTTCGTCCCAGCACCAGCCTGCCGTCTCGATGGCGTGCAGCACGTTGCCGGCGGCGAAATAGGCCGGGTCGGACAGGCGGCCGTACTGGTCGATGGAGGGCCCAAGACTGCCCGGATCGACCTGCAGCGCAGAGGTTCGCAGCAGCGCGTTTTCCGGCCGGAAGCCCCCGGTGAAGACGACGCCGTCGCAGGCGATGTCCTGCGGGCCTTCCGGCGCTTCGACGGTGATCCCGTCCACCCGGGAACGCCCGTGGATGGCGGCAATCTTCGTGCCGAAGCGCAGGGGAATGCCCAGCATCCGCGGGGCCAGCGTCATGATCGCCCGCGCCGTGGGGCCCGGGCCTGCGTCGATCATCGCCACGGGCCGCGCGCCATGGGTCAGGCAGGTGATCATGGCCGAAAAGGATACAAGCTCCGTCCCCACGATCACGGGGCGTCGGAACGGCAGATGATCCGCAAAGGCGGCAAAGCCTTGCAGCGTCGCGGTGTTCATGACCCCGCCGGGCTTCGTCCCGCCAACCAGCCGCGCCGCCCGCGACGTTTCCCGCGCGCCGGTGGCCAGAAGGACCGCGCGGCCCTGCAGGACCTGCAGGCCGTCGGGCGTGGATACCTCGACCTTTCCCCCCGGACGCAGGGCGGTGACCGTGGTGCGGCAACGGATCTCTGCCCCCGCGGCCTGCGCTTCATCGGTCAGGCGGCGCGCATAGGCGGGGCCGAACATCACGCGGTGCCATTCGCGCATGCCATAGGGGGAATGCAGGCAGTGGCGGGGAATGCCGCCGGCGGCGGCTTCGCGATCCAGGACCAGCACGCGGGCCACGCCCAGGCGCTTCAGCTCGGTTGCCGCCGACAGGCCCGCAGGGCCCGCACCGACGATGATGACATCGACATCAGCCACGGTCCGCACCCGCCTTGTCCAGCAGGCCCTGCACCGCCTGGCCACAATAGAAGCCCTGGCACCGGCCCATCGCCGCGCGCGTCCGCCGCTTGAAACCGGCAAAGCTATGCGGGGCCAGCGGGCCGGTCAGGGCGGCCTTGGCCTCTCGCAAGGTCACACGTTCGCAGTGACACAGCATCCCTTCGTTGCCCGCAAGTTGCCAGTCGCGTGTCCGTTCCTCGGCCAGCATGGCCATCCGGGGGACTGCCGGGCTGGCCAAGGGCGCGGTGGCGCCGATCATGCGCCCGACATGGGCCGCGATGCCAAGCGCCGCGCTCAGCCCCGTGGACCGGATCGCGCCGACGGTGATCATGTTCTCCGCGTGTTCGCGGATCTGGTAGTCCTTGAATTCGCAGGCAGGGCGCAGGCCCGCATAGATCGTCGTGATCTCCTCGCCCGCAAGCGCCGGCAGGATCTCTGCCCCCTTCTGTTCCAGCATCCGAAGCGTCGCTTCTTCCAGGCTGGCGGTGACACGGTCGTCCTGATCCTCGGCCGTGGGGCCGACCAGCAGGTTGCCCCAGATGGTGCGGCAGACGACGATGCCCTTGGTCTTGTCGGTCGGGACTGGCAGCAGGATGTGCCGGGCCAGCGCGGCGGCGGTCTTGTCATAGACCAGGAACTGCCCCTTGCGGGGACGAATGCGGAAATCGGTCCGGCCCAGCAGCATCTTGTCGATCAGATCGCCGTAGTTGCCGGCGGCGTTCACCACTCGGCCGGCGCTGACCGGCCCCTGCGAGGTCGTCAGCGTCCATTGCGACCCGTCGAAGCTGCCGCCCGTCACCTCGCAGGACCGCCGCAACTCTGCCCCGTTCAGCAGCGCCTGCAGAAGGTAACCGTGGGGCGCCGACCACGGGTCGATCAGGCTTTCGCGGGGCACCCGGAACCCGGCACGCAAGGCGGGGTTCAGGTTCGGCTCCAGCGTCAGGACCCGGTCGCGGGACAACAGCTCCACGTCGGTCACCGCGTTGGCCTGCGCCTGGGCGATCAGGGCGGGCAGGCGCGCCTCCTGCTCGTCCGTCCAGGCCAGAACCAGCGCGCCGCAACGGTCCAGCGGCAGGTTCATCTGTGCATGCAGCGCCTCGTATTCGCGGTATCCTTCCTGCACGCAGGCCAGTTCCAGCGATCCTTCGGGCGCGTCGAAGCCGGTGTGCAGGATGGCGCTGTTGGCCTTGGACGCGCCGTCCAGGATGTCGGCGCCCTTTTCCAGCACCACGACCCGCGCGCCGTCCAGCGTCAGCCGGCGCGCGATCGCGCAGCCGACCACGCCGGCGCCGATGATGGCTGCATCATAGTCCTGGTTCATCAAGGGATCCCGGCCGCCGACGGCCCGTTGCGGTCACATTCTGCATCTTTTGTAGCCAATAAATGCCTGATCAGTCAATTTAGATCGTCATTTTTGCCCGATCAGTCACATTTTGTTTGACAGACCCGCTTCACACTTGTGCAAATGGCGCAAATTCAGACGTAAGGGATGCAGGATTCCGTGAAAGGCTCGGTCCGCAGGGAAAAGATTGCCGATCTGGTGGCGGCAGAGGGCGACGTCAGCGTCGACGACCTTGCCCTGCGTTCCGGGGTCTCGGTCGAGACGATCCGGCGCGACCTGACCAAGCTGGAAGAACAGGGCGTCCTGCGAAAGGTCCACGGCGGCGCACGCCACATCCCCGGCCGCCAGCGCCTGCATGTCGAGGCCCCGTTCGAGGCCCGGATGGACGAGGAACGCGAGGCCAAGGAACACCTGGCGCAGAAGTTGACGCAGGTCGTCACCCCGGGCGAGACGATCTTTCTGGATACCGGATCGACCACCCTGATCGCCTGTTCCGTGCTGACAGGCATCCCGGGCCTGACCGTGATCACCAATTCGGTCGCGGCGGCCGATGCGCTGACGACAACTGGCAACACCCGGGTCTATCTGCTGGGCGGCGCCTATGGGCAGTCCAACAGCCAGACCGTCGGGCCCATGGTCGTCGAACAGATCGGCCGCTTCCGGGCGGACCATGCGATTCTGACCCCCACGGGCGTCGATGCCGAAATGGGCGTCACCGATGCCGACCCGGACGAGGCAGAAGTCGCGCGTGCGATGATCAAGGGCGCGCAGAGCGTCTGCTTCCTGACCGTTCCGTCGAAATTCGGGCGCTGCGCGGGCTTCCATGTTTGCGACCTGGAGGACGTATCGGTGGTGCTGACCGAAGGAACGCCGCCGTCGACCCACTATTCCGCCCTGAAAGCCGCCGGAGTCACGCTGCTCTGACCGGATCGGGGCGCACCAATGCATTTACGAAGGACCGCATGCCAAAGCCCATCCGCCTTTATTGCCAGGTCATCGACCGGATCGCCGATTGGATCGGCGTGATCGCCATGTACCTGATCTTCCTGATGGTCGGCATCCTGCTGCTGGACGCCATCACCCGGAACGTCATCGACATCCCGCTGCATTGGTGCATCGAGGCGGCCCAGTTCACGCTGGCCGCCTATTACTTCATGGGCGGCGCCAAGACGATGAAGGACGGCGACCATGTCCGGATGGACCTGCTGTATGACCGCCTGTCGGAACGCGGCAAGCACAAGATGGACATCGTCACCCTGTCCTGCCTGATGTTCTACCTTGTGGTCCTGATGATCGGTTCGATCTCGTCCCTGGAATACGCGATCCAGACGAACGAACACCGGTTTTCCATGTGGAATCCGTCGATGATCCCGATCAAGTCGCTGATGGTGGGCTGCATCTTCCTGATGATCGCCCAGACGGTATCGGAGTTCTTCAAGCACATTGCCGCGCTCCGCGGGGAGGTGTGGTCGTGAACCCCGAACTGATCGCCCTGACCATGTTCGGCACCACGATGGTGCTGTTGCTGACCGGCCAGCGGGTCTTTGCCGCCATCGGCGCCGTGGGTGCGGCCATGGTGCTGACGCTCTACGGCACCGGCGGGATCGAAATCCCGTTCTCGGCCGCGTTCAAGCTGTTCAACTGGTTCCCGATGCTGACGCTGCCCCTGTTCATCTACATGGGCTATGTCCTGTCCGAGGCGGGGATCGCCGAAGACCTCTACAGGATGCTGCACGTTTTCTTCGGGCGCGTAGCAGGCGGGCTGGCCATCGGCACGATCTTTCTGATGGTCATCATCTCGGCCATGAACGGGCTTTCGGTGGCGGGCATGGCCATCGGCGCCACCATCGCCCTGCCGGAAATGCTTCGGCGGGGCTACGACAAGGTGCTGATCACCGGCGTGGTGCAGGGCGGGTCGTCGCTTGGCATCCTGGTGCCGCCGTCGGTCGTGATGGTCCTTTACGGCATGATCGCACGCCAGCCGGTGTCGCAGCTGTGGCTGGCGGGCGTCCTGCCGGGGCTGATGATGGCGGCGATGTTCGTGATCTACGTCGTGATCCGGACCAGGCGGAACCCCAGCCTGGCCCCGACCGTGTCGGAAGAAGAGCTGAACATGCCCCTGTCCGAGAAGCTGAAGCTTCTGCGCTTCGGCATCATCCCCTTCCTGATCTTCTTTGCCATGACCGGCCTTTTCATCATGGGCTATACCAGCCTGGTCGAAAGTTCGGCCGTGGGGGCCACCGCGGCGACGCTGGCTGCGATCGTCAAGGGACGGTTTTCCTTCAGGATGATGCACGACACGGCACGCAAGACGCTGGGCGTGTCCTGCATGTTCCTTTGGCTGATCCTGGCGGCGCTGGCATTTGGCGCGGTCTTCGACGGGATCGGCGCGGTCCGGGCCATTGAAAGCCTCTTCATCACCCGGTGGGAACTGACGCCCTGGCAGGTCATCATCATGATGCAGCTGTCCTTCATCGTGATGGGCATGTTCCTGGACGACACCGCCATGCTGGTGATCGTCGCACCGCTTTACGTGCCGCTGGTCAAGACGCTGGATCTTGGCATGGGCGGCGGCAGCGCCCAGCTGATCTGGTTCGGCGTGCTGTACACGATGACCTGCCAGATCGCCTATATCACGCCGCCCTTCGGCTATAACCTGTTCCTCATGCGCTCGATGGCGCCGAAGGACATCACCCTGCCCGACATCTACCGTTCCATCTGGCCCTTCGCGGCGATGATGGCGCTGTCGATCGCGCTGGTGATGTTCTTCCCCCAGATCGCCCTGTGGCTGCCGCAGGCCACGCGATGACCCGACGACCCAACCAAAAACAAATTCAGCAGAGAGTGTAAGCAATGACGGACGACAAGAAACAGACACCTTCCGAGAAGATCCTGAGCACGCGCCGGAAATTCCTGGCGGGTTCGGCCATCGGTGCCGCATCCACGCTGGCCGCCCCGGCCGCCATCGCCCAGCAGGGCCCGATCAAGTGGCGCCTTCAGTCCTATTCCGGTGCACCGCTGGGCGCCCACGTGATCAAGCCGCAGATCGACGCCTTCAATGAGGCCGCGAACGGCGAGATGGAGATTGAACTCTATTACGCCGACCAGCTGGTCCCGACCGCGGAACTGTTCCGCGCGCTGCAGAACGGCACCATCGACGCGGTCCAGTCGGACGAAGCCACCATGGCCTCACCCGTCGATATCGCGGTCTTCGGCGGCTACTTCCCCTTCGCTACGCGCTACTCTCTCGATGTGCCGGCGCTGTTCCGCTATTACGGCCTGAAGGAAATCTGGGAAGAGGCCTATGGCGAAGTCGACAACGTGACCTGGCTGTCCGCCGGGGCGTGGGACCCGCTGCATATCTTCACCAAGGATCCGATCCGGTCGCTGGCCGACATGAAGGGCAAGCGCGTCTTCGGCGTGCCGACCGCCGGCCGATTCCTGTCGCAATACGGCCTGATCCCGGTCACCATCCCGTGGGACGACGTGGAAGTCGCGCTGCAGACCGGCGAACTGGACGGCGTCGCCTGGTGCGGCTTCACCGAAGCCTACGAGGTGGGCTGGGCCGACCTGTGCAACTATGCCCTGACGAACTCGGTCACCGGGGCATGGTTCGGATCCTATTTCGCCAACACCGAAAGCTGGGAAAAGGTGCCGCCCCACCTGAAGGAGCTGTACCTGATGTCCATCGACCAGTCGCATTACTACCGGGCCGGCTGGTACTGGGGTGGCGAGGCCAAGCTGCGCGTCGAAGGCGAGAAAATGGAGCTGACCTCGATCCCGCCCGAGGAATGGAACCAGGTCGTCAAGGATGCCCAGGTCTTCTGGGACCAGATCGCCGAACAGGGCGACCGTCCGAAACGGGTCGTCGACGCGTTCAAGAAGTACGCGGCCACGATGGAAGCCGCGGGCTATCCCTACCGCTGAAACCGAGCGCATCGACTGAAAAAGACACCCTCGCGCGGCGGCGCGGGGGTGTTTTCATGTCCGGACGACGGGAAAGGGTGGCCTAGCCGCCCCAGGTCCGTTCCAGCACCGACAGCCAGTTGCCCTGCGCCAGCTTGGCGATCAGCGCCTCGCCATATTGATGGCTGCGCATCGCGTCGATCAGGCGCGGCAGGCCCGCGGCGTCGTGCAGGTCCTCCGGGATCTCGGCCCCGTCGAAATCGGACCCCAGGCCCACGCCGTCCTCGCCCAGGATGCCCATCATGTGGTCCAGATGGCGGATCAGCGGGTCGAAACCGCCGGTATCGGTCTTCTGACCGTCGTCCCGCAGGAAGCCTACGGCATAATTCAGGCCGACCATCCCGCCGGTTTCGGCGATTACCTTCAGCTGCCGGTCGGTCAGGTTCCGCGACGACGGACAGATCGCGTGGACGTTCGAATGGGTCGCGACCAGCGGCGCGTCCGACAGCGCCGCGACATCGTCGAAGCCCTTTTCGTTCAGGTGGCTGAGGTCGATCATGATCTTCAGCTTGTTGCACTCGGCTACCAGCCGCTTGCCGGCCTCGGTCAGGCCGTCGCCGGTATCGGGCGAGGACGGGAAGGCGAAGGGCACGCCGTTGCCGAAGGCCGTCGGCCGCGACCAGACCGGCCCCAGCGACCGAAGGCCCGCCGCGTGCCAGACATGAAGCGCATCCAGATCCGGACCGATCGGTTCGGCCCCTTCGAAATGCATGATCGCCGCGATCTGGCCGGCCGCCATCGCGGTGCGGATGTCTGCAACCGACCGGCAGATCTTCAGCGACCCCTGCCGTTCCATCCATTGCAGGTGGCCCACCATCTTCATGGCGACGGGCACCGCGTCTTCGAACGGGATCAGGTCGGGCAGCGGCAGCGTGTAGGGCGGATTGCTCATCATCGCCTCGAAATCCGCATCGTCATGCGCCTGCGGCGAGGGGATGTAGACCGCGAAGAACCCGCCCGCGAAACCGCCCGCCTTGATGCGCGGCACGTCCAGGTGGCCCTTGCCGGTATCGGTCAGCCAGGTGGTGGCGCGATTGTCGGGATCGCGCAGCAGGCGCAGAAGCACGTCGTTGTGCCCGTCGAAAACCGGGATCAGATCCGTCATGTCGTTCATTCCGTTGCTGTATAGCCGGCCGAAGCCTTCAGAAGCTTGGTGGTATAGTCGGTGCGCGCGCGGCGGGCACGAAGATCGGCGCGGGTCAGTTCCTCGACCGCCAGACCCTGTTCCATCACCAGCAACCGCTCGCACATGTGCGAGATGACGGCAAGATCGTGCGAGACCATGACATAGGTCAGGCCCCGTTCCGACCGAAGGCGTTCCAGAAGGTTCAGGACCTCTGCCTGGATCGAGGCATCGAGGGCCGAGGTCGGTTCGTCCAGAAGGATGATCTGCGGTTCAAGGATCAGCGCGCGGGCCACTGCGACGCGCTGGCGCTGCCCGCCCGACAGCTGGTGCGGATAGCGGAAGCGGAAGCCCTGCCCCAGCCCGACATCGTCCAGCGCCTGCGCGATCCGCTGGTCCCGCCGGTCGAAGCGCTGGATCGACAGCGGTTCGGACAGCACGGAATCGATCGTGTGCCGGGGGTGAAGGGACGCATAGGGGTCCTGGAACACCATCTGCACCCGGCGATAGAAATCCGGCGTGCGCGGGTCCGGCAGGGGCTTGCCGTCCAGCAGGATCCGGCCCCCGGTGGTCGGCGCCATGCCGCAGATCGCCCGCAGGACGGTGGACTTGCCCGACCCGGACTCCCCCACGATCCCGTAGCTTTCGCCCTGTTTCACGTCGAAGCTGACGCCGCGGACGGCGTTCACGACGGTCTCTCCGTTGTCGAAGGAAACTTCGAGGTTCTCGATTTTCAGCATGTTCCTACCCCGCCCATGCCGCGTCGCGGTCCAGTGTCGGCAGCGGGTGGCGGTCCTCGTCGATCTGGGGCAGGCAGTTCAGCAGTCCCTGGGTATAGGGATGCTGGGCCTTGTGCAGGTCGGCGGCATTCAGTTCCTCGACCACGCGGCCCGCATACATGACCAGCACCCGGTCGCAGAAGGACGACACCAGCCGAAGGTCGTGGCTGATGAAGATCAGCCCCATGCCCCGGTCCGCCACCAGCCGGTCCAGGATGCGCAGCACCTCGATCTGGATGGTCACGTCCAGCGCCGAGGTCGGCTCGTCCGCGATCAGCAGGTCGGGTTCCGACACCAGCATCATGGCGATCATCGCCCTCTGGCCCATGCCGCCCGACAGTTCGTGCGGATAGGCCCGGAAGACGCGTTCGGGGTCGCGCATCTGCACCGCCTCCAGCATCTCCAGCGCGCGGCGCTTCGCCTCGCGCTTGGGGGTGCCGTGGGTGGTCAGGGGCTCCATCAGCTGCTTGCCGACGGGCATGACCGGGTTCAGCGAGAACTTGGGGTCCTGCATGACCATCGACATCCGGGTGCCCCGCAGGCGGCGCCAGTTGCGCGCCGACAGCGACCGCAGGTCGGTCCCGTCGAAGGACAGCCGGTCGGCCGTGGCCTGCCCCGGCTGGGGCGTCAGGCCCAGGATCGCGCGGCCGGTCTGGGACTTGCCCGATCCGCTTTCGCCCACGATGGCCAGCCGTTCATGGCCCAGCGTGAAGTTCACGCCGCGCACGACCTCGGCCGGACCGGTACGGGTCGGAAAGGTGATGCGCAGGTTCTCGACTTCCAGCAGGCTCATTTCTGCCTCTTCGGATCAAGGACGTCGCGCAGGCCGTCGCCCAGCAGGTTGAAGCCAAGGGACACGATGAAGATCGCCATCCCCGGCATGGCGGCGACCCACCAGTAATCGACCAGGAAGTTCCGCCCGCCCGCGATCATGGCGCCCCATTCGGGTTGCGGCGGCTGTGCGCCCAGGCCCAGGAAACCCAACCCCGCGGCCGTCAGGATGATGCCCGCCATGTCCAGCGTCACCCGGATGATCACCGACGACATGCAAAGCGGCACGATGTGCTTCCAGATGATCCGAAGCGACGAGGCGCCCTGAAGCTTCGTCGCCGCGATGAAGTCGGAATTGCGGATGGTCAGCGTTTCCGCCCGCGCAAGGCGGGCATAGGGCGGCCAGGCGGTGATCGAAATCGCGATGATCGCGTTCTCGATCCCCGGGCCAAGCGCCGCGACGAAGGCCAGCGCCAGGATCAGCTTGGGGAAGGCCAGCACGATATCGGTGATCCGCATCAGGACCGTATCGACCCAGCCGCCGAAATATCCCGCGGTCGTGCCGACCAGCAGCCCCACCGGCGTCGCGATGACGGCCACAAGGGCCACGACCGCCAGCGTGATGCGGGACCCGTAGATCAGCCGCGAAAGGATATCGCGCCCCTGATCGTCGGTCCCCAGCCAGTAGCCTTCGGTCAGCGGCGGCAGCAGGCGGGTGTGGTTCAGGTCGCCCACCAGCGGATCGTGCGGCGCCAGCCAGGGTGCAAAGATCGCCATCAGCACCAGCGCCACCACGATCAGAAGACCCAGGAAGGCCAGCGCATTGGTGCGGAAATCCAGCCATGTCCGGTAGCTTTGCCCCAGTTTGGCCTGCCGGCGGGATGCCGGTCGGTCGCTTAGCAGCCAGTCGCGCGTGGTGGTCATGACCGTTTCCTCGTGCGGGCGTCGAGCAGGGTATAGAGAAGGTCCGAAAACATGTTCAGGCCGACGAAGATCGCGCCGATGACCAGCGTGCCGCCCAGCACCGCGTTCATGTCGGCGTTCTGAAGCGAATTCGTCAGGTACATACCCAGCCCCGGCCAGGCAAAGACGGTTTCGGTCAGGACGGATCCTTCCAGAAGGTTCGCGTAACTCAGCGCCACGACGGTCACCAGCGGCACGGCGGCGTTGCGCATCGCCTGAACCCAGATGATCCGCCATTCCGGCACACCCTTCACACGGGCGGTTGTGATGTACTCCTGCGCCAGTTCGTTCAGCATGAAGCTGCGGGTCATCCGGCTGATATAGGCCAGCGACAGATAGCCCAGCAAGGACGCGGGAAGGATGATGTGGGACAGGACATTGCCGAAGGCATCCCATGCGCCCTGTGTCGCCGTGTCGATCAGAAACAGGCCCGTCTTCGGCGTGAAGGAATATTCATAGGCGATATCGACACGCCCGGGGCCCGAGATCAGGTCCAGCTTGAAGTAGAAGAGCAAGAGGCCCATCAGCCCCAGCCAGAAGACCGGCGCGGAATAGCCGACCAGGCCGATGACGCGGACGATATGGTCGATGGGCCGGCCCTGACGTACGGCGGACCAGACGCCCAGCGGGATGCCGACCACGGTGCCGATGATGATCGACACGGTTGCCAGTTCCAGCGTCGCCGGGAACACGCGGGCGATGTCTTGCGTGATCGGACGGGTCGTCAGGTTGGACGTGCCGAGATCACCCTGGAAGACCTTGGTCAGCCAGATCCAGAACTGTTCGATCAGCGACTTGTCCAGACCCAGCGCCCTGTAGGCGGCATCGTACTGTGCCTGGGTCGCGCGGTCGCCCACGACCGACAGGACCGGGTCCACCGGGACCACGCGGCCGATCAGGAACGTCACGAACAGCAGTCCCAGGAAGGTGATCGCCACCGTTCCCAGGACCGATGCTGCCTTGCGGGTCCAGAGGGCGCCGCGGCGCCCCCTGATTGTCTGCGCGGCCACCTTACTTTGTCACGCCGGCAAAGTTGTTGTCGTTGAACGACGGCCCGATGATCATGCCGTTCACGTTCGCCCGCTGGCCCGCGACCTCGATCTCTTGCGCGTAGATCACGAAGGGGCCGTTTTCCATGACGTATTTCTGTTCGTCCACGTACATGTCCGCGCGCTTGTCGGCATCTGCCTCCAGCATGGCCGCATCGGTTTCCGCGGTCAGCTCGGGGATATCCCAGGCGTTCCGCCAGGCCAGCGGCTTGGACGCGGCATCGTCCGCGTTGTCCGGGTTGTAGGCAAAGGTCGACGCGTTGGTGTGCGGGTCCTGGAAATCCGGGCCCCAGCGGCCGATATAGATGTCGTGGTTCCGCGCGCGGTACTTGGTCAGCGTCTGCTTGCCGTCGCCGGGGATGATTTCCAGCTTGATGCCGGCCTGCGCCAGGGTCTGCTGCATGGCCTGCGCCATGGCGGTGATTTCCGGCGTGTTGCGGGTGTCCATCGTGACGGTGAAACCGTCGGCCAGCCCGGCCTCGGCCAGCAGGGCCTTTGCCTTTTCCACGTCCAGCGAGAACGGGTTGTCGTTCACCGCGCCCAGGAAACCTTCGGGCAGGAACGCCTGGTGGACCTTCACCTTGCCGGCCATGATCGTGTTGGCAATGGTGTCATAGTCGATCAGGTACTTCATCGCCTGACGGACTTCGGGCTTGGACAGGTATTCGTTCTTCTGGTTCAGACCCAGGTAATAGAGCGAACCCTTGACGCCGTTCTCGATCTTGATGTCGGCATTGTCTTCCAGCGCCGCGATGTCGACGGCCGTCAGGTTCCGCGCGATGTCGATGTCGCCCTTTTCCAGCAGCAGGCGCTGGGTCGCGGTTTCCGGGATGTGGCGATAGATGATCCGCGCCATCGCGGGGGCATCACCGGAATAGTTCGGGTTCCGCTCCATGATGACGGCTTCGTTCGGGCGCCAGTCCTTGATCGTGAAGGGGCCGGATCCCGCATAGTTCGTCTTCAGCCAGCCATAGCCATAGTCGCCGTCGACCTCGTGCTGCATCACCAGTTGCTTGTCGACGACCGACGCGATGGTCGCGGTCAGGCAGTACAGGACCAGCGACGGCGAATAGGCCTTGTCCATCTTGAAGTCGAAGGTCATCGGGCCGGTCTGGACGATCATGTCCTCGACATTGTCGGGCGTGATGCCCAGTTGGCCGATGATGAAGGCCGGCGACTTGTCGAGCTTCACCGCACGCACCAGCGAGAACACGGCGTCTTCGGCCGTGATCGGGTTGCCGGAGGCAAAGGTGCGGTCGGGCTTCATGGTGAAGGACAGGGTCTTGCCGTCGTCCGACACGGTCCAGCTTTCGGCGGCCTTGCCGAAGACGTCGGACACGTTCATCGGGTCATAGCCGATCAGCGTTTCATAGCTGTTGCCGGCCATCTCGGCCGGGGTGAATTCGAAGATCTCGGCGGGATCGAGAGAAATGATGTCGTCGATCGACCAGGCCTGGATCAGGGTGTCGGGCGGGGTTTCGGCAAAGGTGACTGCGGGCGTGGCACCCAGCAGCAGCGCACCAAGGGCGGCACTCGCCAGAAGACGGCTATGGAACATCACGTGGACCTCTCTGTCAGGGTTGGGCGTCACCCATTGGGGCGACCTGATCCGCTATTCCGGATTTCATCCGGCATTTGATCATCTGATCAAATTACGTGTCAAGGTGGAAACCAGGCGGATCCCTTCGCGCTTCCGCAAGGTTGCCTGGAACCCCGTCCGTCCCAGCACCACGCACAGGAAGCGCCGGACCGCCCGCGGAGCCTTTGCACGGGCGGTCCCGGAACGCGTTCGGGGGCGATCTCTCGCCCCCGGCATGGGTGGAACGGTCCGTGCCTGCATCGGCACATTCCGGCCGGGGCGCCACCGACAGCGGCACCCGGGTGGCGGATGCCCCTAGAACGGGCTTTCGGGGAAATAGAACTGCGCCGCGTTTTCGCTGGTGATGCGCTGGCTGCCGATGATGAAGCGGCCCGACACCGGGGTCGGCGACACCAGTCCCAGGGCCGTCAGCTCGATCGCTGTGGCAATCTGGGCGGGCGGGTAGGTGACGTTGACCGGCAGCTGCGGGTCGCCGTCCATGATGCGCTTGACGATTTCCTTCATACCGGCGCCGCCGACGACCCACATTTCCTTTTCGCGGCCGGCCTGGCTGATCGCCTCCAGCACGCCGATGGCCATGTCGTCATCCGCGGCCCAGACGGCGTCGATATCCGGATACTTGGACAGATAGTCCTGCATCACGTTGAAAGCGTCGTCGCGGTTCCAGTTGCCGTGCTGCATGTCCAGCACGTTGATGCCGGACCCCTTGATCGCGGCCTGAAAGGCATCGACCCGTTCGTTGTCGAGCGTCGTGGGAATGCCCCGCAGGACGACGATATTGTCGCCTTCCTTCAGCGTTTCGGCAAAGTACTCGCCCGCCACGCGGCCGAACCCGGTGTTGTCGCCGGCGACGTACAGATCCTCGATCCCCGGAACCGACAGACCGCGGTCGACGACCGTCACCCAGATCCCGGCCTCTTTCACCGCCATCACGGGCGAGGTCAGCGGCTCGCTCTCGAAGGGCAGGACGACCAGCGCGTCGATGTTGCGGGTGGCGACCATGTCCTCGATGTCATTGACCATCTTGCCCGCGTCACCCGCCGTGGCAAGGACGAAGGACAGCTGGGGATAGGTCTTTTCCAGCCGCTCGATGGCGGCCTGCGCGTGATAGTTCAGCCCGCCCATGAAGCCATGGGTGGCCGAAGGGATCGCCACACCGATGGTATAGCTTTCCTGCGCAACGGCGGGCGCGGCGGCCAGGGTCAGGCCCATGCCGGCGGCCAGGGCTGCGCCCTTGAAGATGTCTCTGCGTTTCATTTGATACGTTCCTCCCGGTATTGCCGCCTAGTCGGCGGATTTGCCTTCCCGCTGCAGGACCACAGCCAGGATGACGATGACGCCCTGAATCGCGCCGTTCAGATAGGGCGACACGATCGAGGCAAGGTTCAGGATGTTGTCGATCAGGCTCAGGATCAGGACGCCGATCACGGTGCCCCAGACCCGGCCGAAGCCACCCTTCAGGACCGTGCCGCCGATGATCACCGCGGCGATGGCCTCCAGCTCCCACAAGACCCCGGTGGAGCCCGAGGCAGAGCCCAGCCGCGGCACGTACATGATGGTCGCCAGACCCACCAGCATGCCCAGAAGGACATAGGTGGCAATGCGCACCCGGTCGACCTTGACGGCGGAATACTTCGCCACCTGTTCGTTCGCGCCCAGGGCGGAACAGTGACGGCCGAAGGGCGTCTTGCGCATGGCCAGCTCGCCCAGGATGGCAACGGCCGCGAAGACGATGATCGGCCACGAGATGCCCAGGATCCCGTCGTAGTAGACCGGTCGGTAGAAGCCCCGCGCCTCGAAGTTCAGGGAAAGGGTGCCACCATCCGCCAGCCATGTGATCAGCGAACGGTAGATGCCCATGGACCCGAGGGTGACGATGAAAGGTTCGATCCCGACCTTGGCGATCAGGACGCCGTTGATCATCCCCGCCGCCAGCCCCGCGACAAGGGCCACGGCCATGCCGGCCAGGACCAGCGGCACGCCGATGCCAAGGACGGGGATCAGGGCGTTCATGGCCAGGATCATGACGCCGGCCACGAAGGCCGCCATGGATCCGACCGACAGGTCGATGCCGCCTGCCGTGATGACGAAAGTCATGCCCACGGCGATGATGCCGATGAAGGCCGACCGGGCCAGCACGTTGGTCACGTTGCCATAGCCCAGGAAGTTCGAATTCAGCGAGGCGCCCAGGATGACCAGCGCGATCAGCGCGAGCACGGGGCCAAGCGCGTGCAGGCTGATCCGCGGCCGCCCCCGGGTTCGGGTTGCATTGGCGCTGGTGTCGGTCATGAACTGGCTCCGGTCAGTTCGCCCACGCCCATGGCGCGGCGCAGGATCGCGTCTTCGGTGATCTCGTCCCCGGTCAGTTCGCCGGCGATATGGCCCCGCCCCATGACCACCACGCGCGAGGCGAGGCCGATCACTTCGGGCAGTTCGGAAGAGATGACGATGACGCTCTTGCCGGCCCGGGCAAGGGCGGCGATGAAATCGTAGATCTGTTGCTTGGTGCCGATGTCGATGCCACGGGTCGGTTCGTCGATGATGACGATCTGCGGGTCCGCCAGCATGGTCTTGGCCAGAAGCAGCTTCTGCTGGTTGCCCCCCGACAGCGAGCCCGCGACCATGTCCCGGTCCTTCACGCGGATGTCGAAATCTTCGATGGCCTGGGTCAGAGCGTCGTCTTCGGCCCGTTTGTCGATGGTGACGGTTCCGAATTTGTCCAAGGCCAGCAGGGTCAGGTTTTCCGTCAGGGATTTGCCCAGAAGCAGGCCCTTGTCCTTCCGATCCTCGGTCAGATAGACCAGCCCCGCCTGACGCGCGGCCAGGACCGATCCGGTCCGGATGGCCTTGCCGTTCACCGTCACGGTGCCCGATGCGGGGCGCAAGCCCACGACACCTTCCATCAGTTCGGTCCGCCCCGCACCCACAAGCCCGGCAAAGCCCAGCACCTCGCCCTTGCGAAGGGTGAAGCTGGCATCGCGGACCTTGCCCGGAACGGTCATGCCGCGGACCTCCAGAACCACGTCGTCGGCATGGGGCGGCTTGTCGGGGAACAGGTCGGTCAGTTCGCGGCCGACCATCGTCTCGGCCATCGCGTGTTCGCTGAACCCTTTGGCCGGACGGGTGGTGATATGGCTGCCGTCGCGCAGGACGGTAACGCGGTCGGCGATCCGCGCGATCTCGTCCAGCTTGTGCGAGGTATAAAGGATCGCGGTCCCGTGTGCCTTCAGCCGGGCAATCTGGTCCAGCAGCACGTCCGTTTCGCGCCCCGTCAGCACAGCGGTCGGTTCATCCATGATCAGGACCCGTGCCTTCCGCCCCAGCGCCCGGGCGATTTCGACCATCTGGCGATCCGGAACCGACAGGTCGCGGATCCGCGCCCGCGGGTCGACACGGCAATCCAGCCGGCCCAGCCATTCGCGCGCGTCGGCCTCCATGGCCTTGCGATCCAGGAACAGGCCGCGCCGCTTCTCGCGGCCCAGGAACAGGTTTTCCTCGACCGTCAGCTGCAGGGCCAGGTTGAATTCCTGATGTATCATCAGGATCCCGGCCTCTTCCGCCTGCCTCTGGTCGGCAAAGGTCACAGGTTGGCCGTCCAGCAGCAACTCGCCCCCCGAGGGCGGCAGATAGCCGGCCAGAATCTTCATCGTCGTCGACTTGCCGGCACCGTTTTCGCCGATCAGGGCGTGCACCTCGCCGGGGACCAGCGCGAAGTCGATGCCGTGCAACACCTCGATCGGGCCGAAGCTGCGGGTGACGCCGCGGGCTTCCAGAATCGCGGTCACAGTTGCACCCATGCGGCGTTGCGCGACGACGACCGGACGCAGGCCTCGACAAAGGCCACGCCTTCGACGCCGTCATCGATGCCCGGAACCAGAAAATCCGCGACCCCCGTGCCGGCGCGCGCGGCACGGATCGCCTTCGCTGCCGCCCCATAGATATTGGCGAAGGCCTCGAAGAACCCTTCGGGGTGGCCCGGCGGCATCCGGGTCAGGGCGCGCGCGACATCGGTTGTCACGGCCGAGGCGCGGGTGACGATGGCTTTCGCCCCGCCCAGCGGCGTCACGAACAGCTGGTTCGGATTTTCCTGCCGCCATTCCAGCCCGGCCTTGGTGCCGTAGACCCGCAGCCGCAGCCCGTTCTCTTCGCCCGCCGCCACCTGGCTGCACCACAGCGTCCCGCGCGCGCCCCCGTCGAAGCGGATCATCACATGGGCATTGTCGTCCAGCGCCCGGCCGAGAACGAAGCTCTGGAGATCGGCAGCTATGGCCTGCGGCACCAGACCGGTCACGAAGCGCATCAGATTCCAGGCGTGGGTGCCGATGTCGCCCGTGGCACCGCCTGCCCCGCTTTTCGTCGGATCGGTCCGCCAGGCGGCCTGCTTGTTGTCCCGGGCCGGCACTTCGGCCAGCCAGTCCTGTGCATATTCGACCTGGACCAGGCGGATGTCGCCCAGATCGCCGCGGGCGACTCTTTCCCGCGCCTCGCGCACCAAGGGATAGCCCGTGTAGTTGTGGGTTAGGAAGAACAGTGCATCGGACCTGTCCACCGCCGCCTTCATCTTCTTCGCATCGGCCAGCGTGCCGGTCACCGGCTTGTCGCAGATCACGTGGATCCCGCGCTTCAGGAATTCCCGCGCGACCGGAAGATGCATGTGGTTCGGCACCACGACCGATACCGCCTCGATCCCGTCCTTCAGCCGCGCCTCTCGTTTCGCCATCTCGACGAAGTCGGAATAGGTCCGGTCCGGGTCCAGCCCGACCTCGGCGGCCGAGGCCTGCGCCCTGTCCGGGGTCGAGGACAGCGCCCCCGCGACCAGCCGGAACTGTCCGTCCAGTCGCGCGGCGATGCGGTGGACGGACCCGATCATGGCCCCCTGCCCGCCGCCGACCATGCCCAGGCGGATCGGCCCCGTGCGGTCGGCAAACCGGCTCATCCCGCCAGCCCCAACATCCGGCGGTTGGCGGCCTCGTCCGCGCCGCCATCGGCGAAATCGTCGAAGGCATGGGGGGTAACGCGGATGATGTGGTCCTTGACGAAAGCCGCGCCTTCGCGGGCGCCGTCTTCGGGGTGCTTCAGCGCACATTCCCATTCGACCACGGCCCAGCCGTCGAAATCCATCGCTGCAAGTTTCGAGAAGATTGCCCCGAAATCCACCTGCCCGTCGCCCAGCGACCGAAACCGCCCAGCACGGTCGACCCAGGACTGGAAGCCGCCATAGACACCCTGCCGCCCCGTCGGGTTGAATTCCGCGTCCTTCACGTGGAAGGCGCCGATCCGGTCGGCATAAATGTCGAGGTTCTGAAGGTAATCCAGGCACTGCAGGACATAGTGGCTGGGATCGTAAAGCATCCTGGCGCGCGCATGTTGATCGACGCGGTCCAGGAACATCTCGAAACTGGCGCCGTCGTGCAGGTCCTCGCCCGGGTGGATTTCATAGCAGAGGTCGACACCGTGCGCGTCCGCCATGTCCAAGAGCGGCCGCCAGCGGGCCGCCAGTTCGTCGAAGGCCATTTCGACAAGGCCCGCGGGGCGCTGCGGCCAGGGGTAGACATAGGGCCAGGCCAGCGCGCCCGAAAAGGTCGGCAGCGCCGTCAGACCCAGATTGGCCGAAGCGCGGATGGCAAGCTGGACCTGTTCCACAGCCCAGGCCTGCCGCGCCGCGGGATTGCCGCGGACCGATGCGTCTGCGAACCCGTCGAAGGCCGCGTCATAGGCGGGGTGGACCGCGACCAGCTGGCCCTGAAGGTGGCAGGACAGTTCCGTGACAGCCACACCGTTTTCCGCCGCGCGGCCGGCCCAGTCCTGACAATAATCCCGGCTTTCCGCAGCCTGCCGAAGGTCGATCAGCCTGGATTCCCAGCTGGGCACCTGCACGCCGGCATAGCCGGTCCGCGCGGCCCAGGCGGTGATCCCGTCCCAGCTGTCGAACGGAGCGTCCGCACCGACAAACTGCGCGAGGAACAGCGCGGGTCCCTTGATGGTCTTCACAGCATCCTCCCTGCGTGCCCGTTTCTGCGCCGGACCAGCATGTAATCGTTTGCATGGGAAGGTGGCAAAGAATGAAATCGTTTACAAGGAATTTTTCACGGGCCATTCTGCGCCCCGGAAAGGGAGCTGCATGGACCGGAAAGTCACTACGATTCAGGATGTTGCGCGGGCCGCGGGGGTTTCAACTGCTACGGTTAGCAGGACCCTTGCAAAGCCATCCGTGGTTGCAAAGACGACTCGGGAAGCCGTTCTGACCGCCGTGGCCGAAACCGGCTATCGCGTGAATGCGACGGCATCGAACCTGCGCCGGCAGCGGACCGGATCGGTGATCGTGCTGCTGCCCAACATCGCCAACCCGTTCTTTGCCCAGATCCTCGCGGGCCTCGCCTCGGTCCTGACGCCAGCGCAATACGGGATGCTGATCGCCGACACCCAGTCGGGTCCCGACCCGGACGAACGGCTGACGCATTACCTGACCTCGGGCCAGGCGGACGGGCTGGTGCTGCTGGACGGCACCTTGTCGCCCGAAGCGCTGGAGATCCCGGGCCGGCCCCCCGTGGTCATGGCTTGCGAATGGATGGGGCGCGACCTGCCGTCTGTCCGCGTGGAAAACGGCCGGGGCGCCGCGATGGCCGTGGGCCACCTGGCACGCCTCGGCCACCGGGCCATCGGCCATGTCACCGGGCCGCAGGGCAATGTTCTGGCCGAAACCCGGTTGAAGGGGTTCCGCGGTGCGATGGAAGCCATTGGCCTGCCCCTGCACGAGGAGTGGATCCTGGAAGGCGACTTTACCATGGATTCCGGCGCCGCCGCCGCCCGCGCCTGGCTGACGATGGAGGATCGGCCGACGGCCCTTTTCTTCGCCTCGGACGAGATGGCGGCGGGGTTCATGGGCCTAGTGCAGCGGGCAGGCATTCGCGTGCCACAGGACCTGTCCATCGTGGGCTTCGACAATATCGAGATCGCCCAGCACCTCAGCCCCGCGCTGACCACGATCCGCCAGCCGCGCACCCATATCGGTGTCCGCGCGGCAGAACTGCTGCTGTCCATGATCGAAACCGGCACCCGCACCGGCCCGTCCGAGGTGATCGAGGTCGAGTTCATCCCCGGCGGCAGTGCCGGCCCGCCCCCGCCTGCGCGGTCCTGATCCGCCTCACCGGATGGAACTTTCCCCGGGCGGGGCGGTTGTCCCGAATGGGCGCGATGGTACGCCCCACTGGGAAAAGAAGCAGATGTTCGACGCCAAGACCCCGACCGCAAGCGACCCCGGGACTGCCAGCATGTGCGTCCTGTGCAATCCGCAGTCCGGCAAGAAGGACGCCAGGTCCGCCTGCGACGGGCTGGCCCGGATGTTCGAGGCCCGCGGCCTGAGCCCCGACATGGTGGAGCTGGACCCCGACATCGACCTGTCCGCCACGGTGCGCGAGGTCGTCGGAAAGGGGTACGATACCGTGGTCGCGGCCGGCGGCGACGGGACGATCTGCGGCGTGGCACAGGCCCTGAAGGGGACCAAGACGCGCATGGGTATCCTGCCCTGCGGGACCTTCAACTATTTCGCCCGGTCGCTTGGCATCCCCCAAGACGTGGAAGAGGCCGCAGAAATCATCGCCGCGGGCCACACCCATGCCCTGCGGGTCGCGATGCTGAACGACAAGGTCTTCCTGAACAACGCGAATTTTGGACTTTACCCCCACATCCTCCGCTCGCGCGAGGAGATCTATCAATTCTGGGGCCGCAGCCGCGCCGCCGCCTACTGGTCGGCGATCAAGGTTCTTTTCCGCTGGCCCCGCCCGCTGGAAATGGAGATCATCGCGAACGGCCAGCCCGCATCCGTCCGGACGCCGCTGGTCTTCGCCATCAACAATGCCTTCCAACTGAACGAAATGGGGCTGGACGGCGTGGACTGTATCGAGGACGGCAAGATGGTCCTGATGATCGCCCCCAACTGCGGCCGGCTGGGCATGATCCGCAGCGCCCTGGCGGTGCTGACGGGCAAGGCCGAACGCGACCGCGATTTCCACATGATCTGCGGCGACGACATCGAATTGCGCGCGGGCGGCAAGAAACTTCTGGTGGCGAGGGACGGCGAACGGACACGGATGCCGGGGCCGTTCCGCCTGACGCTAAGCCGGGAACCGCTGGACGTGATCGTGCCCGGGGACTTCGGAAATACCGTACGTTGAAACGACTGCTGCACCTTTCCGACCTGCATTTCGGCCGCACAAGGCCCGAATTGCTCGACCCGCTGATCGAGGAAGTCAACGGCCTGGACCCCGATCTTGTCGCCGTGTCCGGTGACCTGACCCAGCGCGCCCGGAACTGGCAGTTCATGCGCGCGCGCGAACTGATCGACCGGATCGCCGCGCCCTGCCTAATCGTGCCCGGCAACCACGATACACCGCTGGACCACCTGGTCGAACGGGTCTTCCGCCCCTGGCGCCGCTATCGCAAGTGGATCGCGCGGGACCTGGAACCGCAGGTGCATGACGCGGACTGGTCCGTGATCGGTGTGAACTCGGTCGACCATCTCAGCTGGCAGCGGGGCCACTTCGGCCATCACGCGATCAAGCTGGTGGAGGCGGGCTTTGCCGATACCCCGCCGGATGCATTCCGCATCGTCGTGGCGCATCACCCGCTGGACCAGCGGCCCGAGGACGACAAGGCCCTGACCCGCGGGGCGCGCGCCGCGCGGACCGCACTGGCGGATCTAAAGACGGATGTCGTGCTGTCGGGTCACCTGCACAGCTGGCGCGCCGATATCTTCCGGGCGGACGCTGATAACGATCCGGGGCCCCGATCGGTCCTGCAACTGCACGCCGGCACCGTCCTGTCCGACCGCCTGCGCGGCGAACCGAACGATTTCAACCTGCTGACGCTGGACGGAAACAAGGCGCGGATCGACCGGCACACCAGCCGACCGGATGGCAGCGGCTACCAGCTGGACCGCACCGTGCGTTTCACGCGGGATGCGGATGGCTGGCACCCGGCCTGAAGGGCCCCGGCCCCAACGGGCCGGAGCTGTCGCCTGTCAGGCGATCGCGACCAGTTCGACCTCGAAGGTCAGGTCCTTGCCGGCCAGCGGATGGTTGGCATCCAGGATGACCTCCTGTTCCGTCACATCGGCCACGACGACGTTCATGGCCTGACCGTCCTGCGTCTGGACCTGCAGCTGGGTGCCCGGATCGGTCGGGATGTGATCGGGCACGCTGTCCCGGGGAACGGCATGGACACGGTCGGGCTGATGCGCGCCATAGGCCTCTGTCGCCTCGACCCGGACAGTGCGCTTTTCGCCCACGGTCATTCCGGTCACGCCGGAATCCAGCCCCGGAATGATCTGGCCCGATCCCAGCTGGAACGTCAGCGGATCGCGCCCTTCGGAACTGTCGAAGACGGACCCGTCGTCGAGAGAGCCCTTGTAGTGAAGATGCAGCGTATCGCCCGGCTTTGCCTGGGTCATAGAGTGGTGTCCTTTCGGGAATAGCGTGAATTTGCCGAGGTCGCGCAGCGCACGGGTTGCTCGGTGCTTCGGCCCACAAGCTGGCAACTCCGACCCGGAATGTAAACCGTCCCGGGGCAAATTGTCCCTGTTTCCTGTTGTTTCCAACGATTTCACCCTCCTTGGACCGTAAAGCGGACGGTACCACCACGCCCTGTCTCGACATACGATGCACTGTCCGCAAAGTGAGCATCCGCACAGATATTCGCCCATAGGGTGATTTCAGGGTCACTCGTCCGAAAGGTTACGCCAATCGGACCCATAAGTTTTGCATCACAACCCTGAATGCGTATCATCATGAAATGAAATGCGCAGATTTCGACCCCCCAACTGTCTTTCCCGGGAATTACACCCGGGCCGCGTGCCCGGCCCGCGGCGAAAGATCGTTGCCTTGAACCCATAAGCGCCGGCCTGGCCCCCGCACGGCCGGCGATGTTGAACAAAAGACCTTCCAGAACGGAGCCACTGTCATGTCAGTCAGGATTATAGTCGGACTGGATGGCACGGAGACGGGTGAACGCGCCCTGGCCTTTGCCCGGGACCTCGCGTCCCACTACGAGGCCTGCGAGATCACCGTCGCCTATGTCATCGAATGGTCCCCCTTCACCTTCCAGACCGCGGAAGAAAACGAAAAGCGTCACAAGCGGCGGGAAGAGGAGATATCCATCGCGACAACGCGGATCGTGGCCCCGGCCGTGGATGCACTGAAAGAGGCGGGGTTCAACGCCAGCGGCGTCGTCAAGCATGGCGACGTGGCCGAGACGCTGAACCGGATCGCGGCGGACAACAATGCCTCGCAGATCGTCGTGGGCCGCACTTCCAGCGGCAGCATCACCAAGCGGATCTTCGGAAGCGCATCGCAGAACCTGGTCGTGATGGCCTCGGTGCCGGTCACGGTCGTGGTGTAAGGGGACTTTCATGAACCATTTCAAGATCTTTTCGACGGCAGCCGCCACCACCCTTCTTGCACCCGCCGCCATGGCCCAGGGCATCGATGCCAAGGTGAACGAGGCCTTCGCCACCGTCACCGGGCCCTTCGTCAACTTCATCTTCGCCCCGATCCCGGGGACCAGCTTTCCCTGGATCGTGCTGTGGCTGGTGGCCGCCGCCACGATCTTTTCCATCTATTTCGGTTTCGTGCAATTCCGCTTCTTCGGCCATGCGATCCGGCTGGTGAAGGGCGACTATTCCGATCCCAACGATGCGGGCGAGGTCAGCCATTTCCAGGCCCTGGCCACCGCCCTGTCGGGCACCGTGGGCCTGGGCAATATCGCGGGCGTCGCCGTGGCTGTCGGCATCGGCGGTCCCGGTGCCACCTTCTGGATGATCCTTGCGGGCCTATTGGGCATGGCGTCCAAGTTCACCGAATGCACCCTGGGCGTGAAGTTCCGCAACGAATATGCCGACGGGTCGGTTTCGGGCGGGCCGATGTACTATATCTCGAAAGGCTTCACCCAGCTGGGACTGCCGGGCGGCAAGATCCTGGCGGTCCTGTTCGCGATCTTCTGCATCCTGGGATCGCTGGGCGGCGGCAACATGTTCCAGTCCAACCAGGCCCATGCGCAGATCGCCAATATCGTCGGCGACTATCCCGGCTGGATCACCGGCATCGTCTTTGCCGCCATCGTCTATGCGGTGATCGTGGGCGGGATCAAATCCATCGCCAACGTGACCGAAAAGATCGTGCCCTTCATGGGCATCCTTTATGTCGGGTCCGCACTGGTCATCCTGATCGTGAACTATCACCTGATCGGCTGGGCCATCGGCCAGGTCTTCGCCGGCGCCTTTACCGGGCTGGGCGTGGCCGGCGGCATGGTCGGCGCGCTGATCCAGGGCTTCCGGCGGGCCGCCTTCTCGAACGAGGCGGGGGTCGGTTCCGCCGCCATCGCGCACTCGGCCGTCAAGACGAAGGAGCCGATCACCGAAGGTTTCGTGTCCCTGCTGGAACCGCTGATCGATACCGTCGTCATCTGCACCATGACCGCGCTGGTAATCATCATCTCGCAGCAGCTGATCATGGAGGAGACATCGGGCCACTACCTGATGAACGAGGCCGGAACCGGCATCGCCACCGTCGGCGGCAATACCGGCGTGGCGCTGACCTCGGCCGCGTTCGGATCGTCGATCAGCTGGTTCCCGTACCTGCTGGCCGTCGCGGTGATCCTCTTCGCCTTCTCGACCATGATCTCGTGGAGCTATTATGGCCTGAAGGCGTGGACCTACCTGTTCGGCGAAGGGAAGACGACGGAGCTGCTCTTCAAGATCATCTTCTGCGTCTTCGTCGTGATCGGCGCGGCGGCCAGCCTTGGTCCGGTCATCGATTTCTCGGACGCGGCGATCTTTGCCATGGCGGTGGTCAACATCGCGGCACTTTACCCGCTGATGAAGCTCGTGAAAGCGGAACTCGACAGCTACTCCGCCCGCCTGAAGAGCGGCGAAATCAGGGCCTTCAAGCACTGATCGGGCATGAAACACCCCCCGGCAGGTGCATTTGCCGGGGGGATGCAAGGGACGTGACGATCCGGTCGATGCCGGATCAGTAGACGGCTTCCAGCTTGGACGCCTGCATCGGATCCTTCCGGACCTCTTCCACGCAGACCCGCAGGTCCCGCAGATAATCCTGTTGCGCCTGGCCGCCGTGGATCATCGACAGCATCGCATGCATGCCGCGCGGCGCCTTGGTCAGACCCGGCAGCCAGCCCATGTCATACATCCGCTCGGCTACCGCCAGGATGTTCAGGCCGGTCGATCCGTAGTTGATGATCGAAACGTCGGGCTTCGCCCACATCTCCAGCCCCTCGATGGCCGTGATCCCGGCGACATAGCCGTCGACCATCTCGGCCAGCCGGCGGGCGGCATCGCGGTATCCGTCCTCGCCCAGGAAATTCAGCACCGCCCAAGCCCCGGCCACGGCGCCGCCGGGCCGCGTGCCGGCCAGCGTCTGGGTCGCGAAGGCACCGCTGGGCCAGGCGTCAGCCCTGAAGGTCGCGCGGTCCAGATCCTCGGCCCGGCGATAGAAGACGGTCGAGGCCGGCTTGGGGCAGAACCCGAACTTGTGCAGGTCCGCCGACAGCGACCGCACCCCTTCGAAACGAAAGTCGAAATCCGGGGTCGGGCGGCCGTTTCGGGTGAAGAAAGGCGCGATCCATCCGCCAACGCAGGCGTCGACATGCAGCCATGTGCCCGCCTTCAGCGCCAGCGCGCTGAGTTCGTCGATCGGGTCGATGACGCCATGCGGGAAACACGGGGCGGAGCCCACCAGCGTCATCGTATTCTCGTCGATCAGGTCGGCCATGGCGGCGACGTCGACGCGCTTGTCCTCGCGCAGGGGGGCGCGGCGCATCTCGATATCCATGGCATTCGCGGCCTTGTCGAAGGCCGGGTGCACGGTGATTGGGACCACCATGTTCAGCGCCGCCTCGCGCCCCTTGCCCGTCCGGGCGCGGAATGCGTCGCGTGCCGCCTTCATGGCGATGAAGATGCTTTCGCTGCCGCCCGAGGTAAAGGCCCCCGCCGCGCCGTCCGGCGCGCTGAACAGGCCAAGGCCGAAATCCAGCACGTCCTTTTCCATCGACGCGATGCCGAAGAAGGCGCGCGTCCGGCCCAGGGCGTTTTCGCTGAAACATTCGAAGAAGGCGTCGCGGCCGACGTTGTAGGTTTCCTCGTCGTTGCGGAACACGAAGACCGGCGAACGCCCGTCTTTCCAGGCAAGATCCCCGGCCGAGCGGCTGCGGATTTCGGCCTGAAGATCGTCCCAGCTGCGGCCGGTGGCGGGAAAGGGGGTGCGGTCGGTCATGTCCGGTCGTCCTTGGTCTTTTGGGAAAGGCGCGCGTCAGGCGCGGTCGGAAAGG
The DNA here is from genome assembly GCF_009765275.1 of Chachezhania sediminis. Classification (GTDB taxonomy): domain Bacteria; phylum Pseudomonadota; class Alphaproteobacteria; order Rhodobacterales; family Rhodobacteraceae; genus Chachezhania; species Chachezhania sediminis. The sequence goes on along the minus strand of NZ_VOPH01000006.1, from coordinate 179,498 downwards.
TATTCGATGATCCGCTGCGTGCCGTCCTGCAGGTCGCGGGTGATGATGGCGCGGGCCTGGGCGGCATTGCGGGCCCGCAGGGCCTTCAACAGGGCAGCGTGGTTGTCATAGCCCGCCAGCGTCCGGCGATAGGTGGGCGACAGCCGGTTCCGAGTGGGGCCGGCCCGCAACCACAACCGATCGATGATCCCCATCAGCGTGGGCAGGCCCGACGCGCGATAGACCGTCAGGTGGATCTTGGAATCCATCCGCAGCGCGTCGCGCAGACGGTCCTCGCGGATGGCCTCGGCCAGCGTCTCGTTGATCTCTTCCAACACATCGATCTGGGCGTCGGTGATCAGGGGCACCGCCGCCTCGACCGCCATGGGTTCCAGCGCCAGACGGATCTTTGCGATCTCTCGGTATTCCTCCAGCGTGAGCGTGGCCGCCGTGTAGGTCCGGTGGGCCGAGACATCCAGCGCGCCTTCGTTGCCCAATCGCATCATCGCCTCGCGCGCAGGTGTCAGGCTGACGCCCAGGTCCTTGCAGACGCCGCGGGCGGTGATCTTCTCGCCCGGCTCCCAGATGCCGATCAAAAGACCCTGCCGCAGCCGGTCATAGACCTGTTCCGTTAGCGTCGCCGCCCGGTCCACCGTCTGCATCCCCGGCGTCTCGATCACGGACCGCAGCATCTGTTCCAGATTTTCCGCCATCACTCCTGCCCCCTTTTCTTCAGTTCTTGTGTTCGCGCGCACCGACAAAGCGCTTTTCGATCCGGCGGCCGTACCATGAAATGGCCCCGCACATGATCCCGTAGACCAGACCGGCAAAGACATAGGCTTCGACATAGAAACCGATCCAGTCCGGGTCGGCGAGAGAGGCCTTGGTGGTGCCCAGGAAGTCCATCATCGCCACGATGACCACCAGCGACGTGCCCTTCAGCGCCGCGATGATCATGTTCACGATGGCCGGCAGCACGATCACGAAGGCCTGCGGCAGGATCACCTTCAGCATCATCGGCCAATAGCGCAGGCCCAGCGATGCGCAGGCCTCGTACTGGCCCTTGGGCAGCGATTGCAGCCCGCCGCGCAGGACCTCGGCCATGTAGGCGGCAAAGAAGACGACGATGCCGGCCAGCGCCCGGCCGATGCCCCCGGGGGTCAGCCCTTCGGGCAGGATCACCGGCAGCAGGATCGACGCCATGAAGAGGACGGAAATCAGCGGAACGCCGCGGATCGCTTCGACATAGATCGTGGCGGCCACCTTGAAGACCGGCAGTTTCGACGTCTTGGCCAGCGCCACGGGAACCGACAGGACCAGACCGAAGCCCACCCCGAAGACGGTCAGCAGGATGGTCAGCGGCAGACCGCCCCATTCGGCGCTGGGGACCGGCGTCAGCCCAGGCACACCGCCCGCCATCAGCAGGAAGTAGGTGGCAAGGCCCACTGCCCAGGCCACGCCCAGCTTGCGCCCCCAGAACGTCGGCGTCAGCGAAGCCGCGACCAGCAGGACCAGAAGCGCCGTGGCCACGCCCGCGCGCCATTGCTGGTCCAGCGGGAAGCGGCCGAAGAAGATCAGCCGGCTCTTGTCCCGGATGAAGGCCCAGCAGGCCCCCGACCCCTGCGGGCAGGCGCTGCCGTCGGTGCCGCTCCAGACCGCGTCGATCAGGCCCCATTCGACGATTGGCTTCAGGATCGCGATGAAGGCCACCAGCGCCACGAGGTTCATCAGCGCCGCGGTCGGCGTCTTCACCAGTTCCTTCAGGCCTGCGATCAGCGGCGGATGGGTCCGGACCTGTTGCATCATCGCTGCTCCAGCTGGACGCGCGCATTGGCGAGGTTCAGGAGCGCCGAGATGATCAGGCTGAGCGTCAGGTAGATGATCATGATCAGCGCGATGCATTCGATCGACCGGTTGGTTTCGGCCAGCGTGATGTTGGCGACACGGACCACCTCCGGATAGCCGATGGCCACGGCGAGCGAGCTTTCCTTGGTAATGTTCAGGTAGGAATTGGTCATCGGCGGGGTGATGATCCGCAGGGTCTGCGGGATGATCACCAGCCGCATGATCTGGCGACGGTGCAGGCCCAGGGCCAGCGCAGCCTCTGTCTGGCCCTTCGGGATGCCCTGGATGCCGGCGCGGATGATTTCCGCGTTGAAGGCCGCAGTATAGAGCGTCAGGCCGATCACCATGGCGGCGAATTCGGGGCTGAGCGTCCAGCCGCCCTTGAAGTTAAAGCCCGCCAGATGCGGAAGATCGACACTCAGCGGCGCACCGAAGGCCAGGAACACGGCAAGCGGCGGAACCAGCACCAGCGCGGCGCGCCAGCCGGCGGAGATTTGCGTATCGCGCTGGCGGGCGATGCGCGAGACGATCACGGCCGCGGCGACGCCAAGGGCCAGGGCCAGCGCCATCCAGCCATAGGCGACGTGACCCACGATGCCGGGAATGAAAAGGCCGCGATTTGTCAGGTACACGCCATCGACCGGCGACAGCGCCTGCCGCACAACGGGCAGGCCGCGGATCAGGAAGGTGTGCCAGAAGATCAGCTGCAGCAGCAACGGCATGTTGCGGAAGATTTCGATATACAGCCGGCAAAGACGCGCGGTCAGGACGCTGGGCGACAGCTGACCCAGCGCGATCATCAGCCCCAGCACGGTCGACAGGACGATCCCGCAGATCGCGACCTTCACCGTGTTCAGAATCCCGACCAGGAAGGCGCGGCCATAGGTGTCGCCCGCGCCATAGGGGATCAGGCTTTCGCCCAGCTGAAAACTGGCCCGGTCCCACAGGAAGCCGAACCCGGATTGCACGGCGTCGCGTCCTTCGACGGACGCCGCGTTCTGAACCATCCCCCAGACCACCAACACGACCAGCGCGACGAAGGCCAGTTGCGCCTGGACGTCGCGCTGCCGCAAGAGGGCGGTCAGGCGCATCCCGTTGGATGCGCCCAGGAGAAGGGCCCCGGCCTTCATTACTGCCAGCCGGGGGCGGTCATGGCACCGCCGTCACGCACCAGCGCGTTCAGGCCGCGCGGAACCTGCAGGGGGCTGTTGGCCCCAAGGTTGTTGTCGTAGAACTCGCCATAGTTCCCGACCGCCTTGATCACGTTGACCATCCAGTCGTTGGCGACGCCCATGTCGGCCCCGATATTGCCATCCACGCCCAGCAGGCGCTGGACCCGCGGATCGGTCGAATTGGCGACCATGTCGTCCACGTTCTCCTTCGTCACGCCCAGTTCCTCGGCCGTGACCATGCCATAGTGCATCCACTGCAGCAGCTTGTAGAACCGGGGCGATCCTTCGCGGATGAACGGTGCCTCGAAGCTTTTCGCGATCACGTCCTCGAAGATGACATGGTCCTCGGGGTTTTCGGCCATCTTGTTGCGACGGATCGCCAGGTAGGGCGGCTCCATCGTGACGGCGTCGCAGCGGTTGTCGAAATACATGGCGAAAAGCTGGTCGCCGTTTTCCGCCGCGACCGGCGTGAAGGACATGTTGTGGGCCGCGAAGTAATCGGCCAGGTAGCGTTCGGTCACCGTGCCCGCCAGGACGCAGATCGTGGCACCGTCCATCTGGTCATAGTCGGTGGCGCCGGTTTCCTTGTGGACCATCAGCCCCTGCCCCGACAGCATGTTCGGCCCGATGTAGTCGAAGCCCAGCGTGGTATCGCGGGAAATGGTAGCCGTGACGCTGCGCGACAGGATGTCGATTTCGCCCGAGGCCAGCACCGGAAATTTCTGTGCACCGGTCACGGCGACGAACTTGACCTTGTCCGGCGTGCCGAAGATCGCGGCCGATGCAGCCTTGCAGAAGTCGACGTCGAAGCCGCTCCAGTTGCCGTTGTCGTCCAGGTAGCCGACGCCCGCCAGGTAATCCAGCGTGCCGCAGGTCAGCTCGCCCCGGTCCTTGATCTCGTCCAGCAGGTCCGCGGCCGCGGCACCGGTGGCGGTCAGCCCGACCACGGCGGCCATCGTCGTCAGAAGACGCATTCTCATGGTTTCACCCTCACTGTGTTGTGACCTGTGGTCCGGCCCATGCCCGGTCACGAAGGCGCAGGCCTTGTCGATACACGATATGTGCAATGCGATATATCACATGTCAATCTTGGAGTCGCGTTCAGCCGCGAAAACCGTGCAGGCTCTGCGCTTGAAAGAACGGGTCCTGCGCGATGGCGGAGATTGCCGTGGGCGGTCCGGGTGACTAGCTGGAAGGCAACGAGAAACGAAGTTTGTCCGCGTCACCGGAGATACATTTATGAAAAAGATCGGTTTTCTGTCCTTCGGGCACTGGAACCCCGAACCGGGTTCGCCCCTGCAGACCGCGGGCGAGACGCTGAAGCAATCCATCGAGCTGGCCGTCGCGGCCGAGGAACTTGGCGTCGACGGCGCTTATTACCGGGTCCATCACTTCGCGCGGCAGCTTGCCTCGCCCTTCCCGCTTCTGGCGGCGGTGGGCGCGCGGACCTCGAAGATCGAGATCGGCACCGGCGTCATCGACATGCGCTATGAAAACCCGCTCTACATGATCGAGGACGCGGGCTCGGCCGACCTGATCGCGGGGGGCCGGCTGCAGCTGGGGATCAGCCGCGGCTCGCCCGAACAGGTGATCGAAGGCTGGCGCTACTTCGGCTATGGCCCGGCCGAAGGCGAGGATCCTTCCGACATGGCCCGCCGCCATGCGGAAATCTTTCTGCAGCACCTGGATGGCAAAGGCTTCGCCCAGCCGAATCCCAGCCCGATGTTCCCCAATCCCCCCGGCCTTCTGCGGCTGGAGCCGCATTCGCCGGGCCTCAGGAACCGCATCTGGTGGGGCTCTGCCTCGAACGCGACGGCGGTCTGGGCCGGCCAGATGGGGATGAACCTGCAAAGTTCGACCCTGAAGGTGGACGAATCCGGCGAGCCGTTCCACGTCCAGCAGGCAAAGCAGATCCACGCCTTCCGCAAGGCCTGGGCCGAAGCCGGGCACGCCCACGAACCGCGCGTGTCGGTCAGCCGGTCGATCTTCGCGCTGATGAACGACACCGACCGGATGTATTTCGGCCGCGGTGGCAAGGACAGCGACCAGGTCGGCCATATCGACAACTTCCGCGGGATCTTCGGCCGCAGCTATGCCGACGAACCCGACCGCCTGATCGAGCAGCTGAAAGAGGACGAGGCAATTGCCGAAGCCGATACGCTGCTGCTGACGGTGCCGAACATGCTGGGTGTCGAATACAACGTCCACGTGATGGAAAGCATCCTGACCCATGTCGCGCCGGCACTTGGCTGGCGCTGACCGCATCTACTTCCCGATTACCCCGCGGGCCGACCCGGCGATCAGCCGGGCGGCTTCCGACAACGGCCCCACGGGCGGCAGCGTGCTGCGACAGCAGAAGTAGCGCGGGTGCCATTCCGGGTCGAATTTCGACTTGAAGCGGCGCAGCCCTTCAAAGCTGTAGAACCGGTGCCCGTGGGCATAGATCAGGTTCCCGAACCGCGCCCACAACGTCGCCCCCTTGCGGCCCGGCAGCCCGGCGAAGGGCACCATGCCCAGGCTGAACTCTGCCTTGCCTTCGGCCTTCATGGCCAACAACAATTCGATGAACAGGAACTCCATTGCCCCCGTGGGTGCGGGCGAGCCATAGCGCATCAGGTCGATGGCGGCGCTGCGGTCGGATTCCATGATGTTCGCAAAGGCGCAGATCGCCCCGTTCAGTCGCACCACGGCGATCCGCGTCCGGTTCAGCCAGGCGGGATCGAAGCGACCGACGGAAAAGCTCTTTTCGCGCGCGGATTGTTCGGACAGCCAGGCATCGGACAGGCGCCTCAGATCCTCGATCAGTTCCGGCGCACGATCCAGCGTCACCAGTTCGAAGGTCAGGCCGTCCCGCTGCGCGCGGTTATGCGTGGTGCGCAGTCGCTTGCGGTCCGGCCCGTCCAGCGAGAACTGGGCCAGCGGGATCAGTGCCTCCTCTCCCATCTTGTGCAGGGACAGGCCCATGTCGATGGCCTGCGGCGCATAGTTCGCGGGCACCTCGTAGAAGACGGGCCGCGCGCCGGCCGCGCGAGCTGCATCGCGGAATTCCCAGGACAGGTCTTCCACGTCCTCGGCCGCGCCGACGGGGGCGCCCATGGCGATCCAGGATCCGCCCTTGACCCCGTAGGCCAGGACCGACTGGCCGGCGGGACCGAACATCAGGGTCTTGTCGCCGGTCACCTTGATCATGTCGGACCCGTCGCCGAATTGGCCGATGATCGCCGCGGCGCGCTGCAACGCCTCCTCGTCCGGGGCGACTGTGGTGGCGCGGGCCACCCGCAGACCGGTGAAGATCAGGATTGCCGCCAGCACCACGCAGACCGCCAGCGCGACCCGTGCCGCGGTGTCCGTCGGACTTCCGCCCGCAAGCGCCCACCAGACCGTGTTCTGGGGCACGAAACCGGTCTCTACCAGCACCACGGCTGCGCCCAGCGAGGCCAGGATCGACCCGACCAGAAACGACCAGCGTGGCGACAGCACCCCCCGGGACAGCCGCGCAGTGCGATAGAATTCGCGCCGGCAGGGCCACAGGATCGCGGCCACCGCCGCAAGCGTGGCCACGCGTCCCGCATCGTGGGTCTGCACGACCGCAAGGACGATACCGAACAGCAGGGCGATCTGCACGATCCAGTAGGCCATGCGCGACCGGTGCATCAGCGGGATCGACAGCACCGACATCAGCGCCCCCACCACCGACGATATCAGCGGACCGCCCGCCACCATGGCCAGGGGGAGCAGCGTCTCCAGTTCCTCGAACCTGCGATCGAACACCGGGAACAGCCCTGCGAACATCATGAAGAGACCCGCAGCCAGCACCAGCGTACCGGTCGCGGCCGGGATCATCGACCGGCCGGCCTTGACCACCGGCGCCAGCGCCTTGACCTGCGGCACCCGCGCGCCAGCCGCGCTCCAGATTTCCATGACCGACAGCAGCACCAGCGCCAGCATGAAGGGCAGCAGGAAATAGATCAGCCGGTAAAGCAGCAGCGCCGTCACCACGTCCTCGACCGGGACGGCGGCGGGCATGGCCGCGATAAAGATGCTTTCGAAGACGCCGATGCCGCCCGGCACGTGGCTGGCCACGCCGATGATGGTGGCGATGGAGAAGATCGCCAGCACCTCGACAAAGGGCAACGCGCCGTTGGGCAGAAGGATGTAAAGCGCCAGCGCGGCGGTCACGATATCGGCGAAGGTGATCAGCAGTTGACGCACCATGTCGCCGCGGCCCGGCGCCGTCAGCCTGAAATGACCGATCTTCAGCGTGCCCCGCCGTCCGGCAACCACGGCACCAATGGCCAGGATCACCGCCGTGGCCGTCAGCGCGCCGCTGCGTATCGTGGTTTCGGACCAGGGCAGCAGGTCTGCCAGCGCATCGGGCATCGCGGCCAGCGCCACCAGGCCGATCAGGGTCGATCCCACGCCGAAGGCCGTGGCCGCGAATGTGGAAATCGCCGCCACCTCGTAGGCGTTCATTCCCAGCGCCGAATAGATCCGGTAGCGCACCGCGCCCCCCGACACGAGGCTGAGCCCGATCGTGTTCCCCAGCGCATAGCCCAGGAACCCGCCAAGCGCGACCGAGGACGCCGGTGCCGTCTTGCCCAGGTAGCGCAGGGCCGACCAGTCGTAACAGATCAGCGAGGCGTAGCTGGCCACCGTCGCCAGAAGCGCGCCGGCAACCAGATGGGGCGGCGTGTTCAGTACCTGGTGCAGCACCGTCCGCAGGTCGAGAGGTTCCAGAAGGTGGTAAAGCGCCCAGGCCCCCGCCAGGAACAGCAGCACCGTGATGATGCGAGGCGCATTGCGTTTCAGCCCGGCCACGAGTCCCGTGGCGTCAGACCGGGCGGCGTGTTCCGCCGCCGGCGCTTCGGAGGAAATCAGCTGGGTTTCCGTCATCGTTGCGTCATCATTCGTTTCCCGACGGTAACGGCAGGCCTTGCCGACAGACAAGCCCGCAACCGGAACGACCACGTTGTACGTCCCGGAGAACCTTGGTTTTAGCGATGGACAATTACCATTTCCCTAGCCCGCCCCGCCGACACGGGCAGGCCCTGCCCGGGCAACTATGCAGCGTTTACAGAATTTTGAAGGTGCCGGCTAGATGCGCCTGAACCTGTCCGGCTGCGTCTCCATCCCGCGGCGTCGCGGGACTGTCCCCTGTCCTATTGTCCCGCAGTCCGGGCATCCAAATGTCGCAACATGGTTTCAGTCCCCTTCGCACTTTCAACGAACGAAAAACCGGATATCGTTCCGTTACTTGACGCATGTAAAATCGATCCCTGCCGCGGCAGTCCGGACTTAGACGAAAACGATGCGACGAAGCGGCCCGAATTCCAGCTCGGCCGCACCATGCAGCGGGCGCAGGTGGTGCGTGTCAATGTACTGGGCCACGAAGGCGGACGGAGAGCGGACCCGCAACGTTCCGTCCTCGACAGTCTCGAAGGTCAGGCCGGCGTACCAGTTCCTGTAAAGGCCAGGGTCCGACAGTTGCAGCCGCTGCTGGACCCGGCCCCAGGGCGTGTTCCCGCTGACCTCGGCCTGCGGGCGGGTTCCGAAATCTACGCGAACGACCTTCTCCTCCGGCTCTAGCGTTCGTGCCTCCATCCGGGCGGAAAAGTCGGGCCCGACCTCGGACCAGGTTTCCGACGACCTGCGGGCGATTTCGGCCTGGTTCAGGCGATAGGCAGCCACCCTGCCCCGCTGCCCGGGCCGCAACTGCAACAGTATGCCCGCAGTCACCAGCCGTTTTACCTCGCGCTTGACGGTCCGTTCGTCCACGCCCCACAGTCGGGCCATGTCGCGCTGTCCGACCGTCACCTCGTCCCGGGCCCAGTTGTAGCGGGCCGTTACCAGGGCGATCAGGCGCAGCATCGACATCCGTTCGGTCACGGTGCCGCGCAGCCCGATGACCGAAAGAGCGGTCAGAAGGTCATACTTCTGCGCCCCGGCCTGTGGCCCGGTGAAACGTTTTGCGTCCATGTCTCTGTTCTGCTCGTTTGCCTGCCGGGTCCGGTGTTGTTCACCGATTCCTGTATTGACCCTGAGTGTGGCGAATTCCCGTGATCTGTCAACAGGAAGTAAATTACGGGAAAAATGGTCCCGCAATCCAATTCAAGGAAAATATTGGTTAATAGGATAAGGGTGTCAGCCAGGGCGTCACCCCAACACGGGCCATCTGTCACCAATGGATGCCTGTCTGTGCCGGTCGTGTCACCAAAAAATCCCCGTTCCGACAGGGCAGGTCCCGCATATTCCCGAACCTCCGCGAAAAACGCGAAAAATCGGGAATTTCATTTGGCCCGTTCCCGAATTCGCGTTATTCACTGCATAGAACCATAAAACGAGAGCAGTGCAAATGCGTGACCATTCCGACCTGCAAAGAATGAACGAAAGAAGCCTGGCGCAACAGGCCGCCGTGCGTCGGGCAACCTTTTCTCCGGCAGAGGTGAAGGAACTGCGCCCCTTCTCCATCTGGGAGATAAGCCAGTTCATGTTCGATGTCCCCGCCGATACCCTGCGCAAGAAACTGGCCGACGATCCGTCCTTGCCGCAGGGGACCGTGGAAGAGGACGGCCGCCAGCGCTGGTTCTCGCTGGCCGAGATCAACGAACTGCGCCGCCGCCTGCGGTTCCGGGGCAAGGCACTGCAACCGGAGCGTCCCGAAGGGCGCGCGATGCGGGTGGCCGTGTCGAACTTCAAGGGCGGCGTCGGCAAGACCGTGGTGGCGCAGCACCTGGCCAATGCGGCGGCACTGGACGGATACCGCGTGCTGGTCGTCGACTTCGACCCGCAGGCGACGCTGACCCATTCCATGGGCCTGGTCGAGGTGAAGGAATGGAACACCGTCTGGGGCATCATGTGCCGCGACCTGTGCCGCGAGGCGGATCGCATCGCCGCGGCCTATGACGACCCGGCCGATTGCCCCTACCCCACCTCGGACGAACTGCCTGAGGACGTGCAATCCATCGGAGCGCAGCGGACGCAGGACTTCATCCAGAAGACCGCCTGGCCCACCATCGACATCATCCCGTCCTGCGCCAACGCGGCCTTCGTGGAATTCGCGTCGGCCCAGTACCGGTCGATCCACAAGGCGTGGAGTTTCTTTGGCTGTGTCGCCCGCTATCTGGAAGAGCTGCCGGACGATCAGTACGACCTGATCATCTTCGACTGTCCGCCCGCTATCGGCTACCAGTCGCTGAACGCGGCCTTCGCGGCCGACATCCTCTATATCCCGTCCGGCCCCGGCTACTGGGAATACGACTCGACCACCAGTTTCCTGGGGCAGCTTGGCGATGCGCTGGAAGATATCTCGGACGGGTTCGAGAAGGTTGCGGCAGATGCCGGGATCAAACTGCCGAAACGGTTCGACGACATCCGCCTGCTGATGACTCGGTTCGAGGCGTCGAACCCGCTGCACCTGGCGATGATGGAGGCGTTCCGGAACGTCTTCGGCGCCGATGTCTGCCAGCACCCGATCGAAATGACGCGCGCGGTCGAACAGTCGGGACGTTTCCAGATGTCGGTCTATGAGCAGGACTATCGCCAGATGACGCGGGACACGTGGAAGCGCGCGCGTCTGAGCTTCGACAATGCCTATGCCGAGTTCAAGACGACGGTCCTGAAGTCGTGGAAGGAACGCACCCTGGTCGAGGAGCTTGAGGCATGAGCGGCAAGAACAAGTTCGGTTTCGGCCCCATCGACGACAGCGACATGAAACGCCCGCGCCGGCGGGAGGTCGGCCCCATGGGTGCCGCCGTGCGCGAGACAGCGTCGAGCGTGAACGAAAGCACCGAGAACCTGGTGGAGCAGCGCCGCAGGAACGCGGCCGATGCCAAGGCGTTTCGTGCGGCGCAGGACGAAGGGCTGGTGTTGGTCCGCCTGCCTCTGGACCGGATTCTGGCCGACGACCTGCCCCGCGACCGCCTGGACCTGGATGCCGTCGCGGCCTCGGACGAAATGGAGGAACTGAAGGCCTCGATCCGGGCGCGGGGCCAGAAGGAACCGGTGGAAGTCTATGAATCCGCGCCCGGCGTCTATCAGCTAAAGAAGGGCTGGCGCCGGCTGACCGCGCTGCGGCAACTGCACCTGGAAACCGGGGACGCGGCCTTCGGTTCGGTCGTAGCGCGGGTGGCGCATGGAGAGTCGAGCCGGATCGATCTTTACATCGACATGGTCGAAGAGAATGTGATCCGCGAGGACCTGTCCTTTGCCGAGATGGCGCAGGTTGCGCTGTCGGCGGCGTCCGATGCGGGCCTGGGCGAAAGCGATGCCGAGGCGCTGGTGGGCCGGATCTATGCCTCGCTCCACAAGATGAAACGGTCCTATATCCGCAGCTTTGTGTTCCTGCTGTCGCAGCTGGGGGACGCGCTGCCGTTTCCCAAGGCCGTGTCGCGGAACCTGGGTGTGGACGTGGCGCGACGGCTGCAGGCAGAGCCGGGACGTGCGGCGGATCTGAAGGCCGCGCTGGCAGGGCTTGCGGATGCCGACGCGCAGGCCGAGGTGCTGCGCGGCTTCCTGGCACAGCAAACCGTCGTGTCCGAACGTTCGAAGCCGGTGAGGGAGAAGGGCGTGAAGTACGAATTCCACGTGGGATCGTCCAAGGTCACCGCCCGAAAGGGGGAATGCCGGATCCTGTCCCGGACCGACTTTTCATCCGTCGACCGCAAAAAGCTGGAACGCGCCATCGCAGCCTTCGACGCGGTGATCAACGAGGCAGAGTAACCCACGGGTTACCCGGCGGCGTAAATGAGAAGGGCGGTAACCCACGGGTTACCGCCCTTTGTCTTTGGCGTATCGGGCCGGCTGTTCAGACCCGCATGCGAGCGCCGGTCGGGTCATAGAGCGGCTTCAGCGAGGCTTCGGCGCGAACCCGGGTGCCGGCGATCTCGATCTCGTAGGTCGAGGCAAGGACGCCGGCGGCGTCTTCGCCGGGGCAGGGGACATAGCCCAGCCCGACCGCTGCCCCCAGTGTGTGGCCATAGGCCCCGGAACTCAGGTAGCCCACGATTTGCCCATCCCGCAGGATCGGTTCGGCATGATACAGCATCGGTTCCGGATCGGTCAGACGGAACTGGACCATGCGGGCGGCCAGCCCCTGTTCCTTTCTCCTCAGCACTGCCTCGCGGCCGATGAAGGCGGGTTTGGCCGTTTTCACGGCGAAGCCCAGCCCGGCCTCCAGCACATGGTCTTCCTCTGTGATGTCGTGGCCGAAATGGCGGAAGCCCTTTTCGATCCGGCAGCTGTCCATGGCATGCAGACCGCAGAGCGTCAGGCCGTGATCGGCCCCGGCCTCCAGCAGGGTTTCCAGCACATGGGCGGTCTGGTCGGTGGGGACATAGATCTCCCACCCCAGTTCACCGACATAGGACACGCGGTGGGCCCGTGCGCGGCCCAGGCCGATATCGATGTCCTGCGCCGAACCGAAGGGATGCCCGTCCGACGACCAGTCATGCCAGGGTGCCGCGGCCTGAAGGACGGCGCGGGCATCGGGACCCATCAGCGCCAGCACGCTTTCGCCGGACGTCACGTCGAGGATCGAAACCGCGTGATCCCCCCGGTGACGTTCCAACCAGGAAATGTCGCGGACCACTGTCGCGGCCGGTGTCACGACCAGATAACGGGTCTCGGACAGTCGGGTTACGGTCACGTCGGCCTCGATCCCGCCCCGGTCGTTCAGGAACTGGGTATAGACGATCCGGCCCGCCCCGACCGACATGTCGCCACCGCAGATGTGGTTCAGGAAAGCCTGGGCATCGCGCCCGTCGACGATGATCTTCCCGAAGGAGGTCATGTCGTAAAGCCCCGCGCCTTCGCGGATCGCACGGTGTTCGGCGGCAGAGTTTTCGAACCAGTTCTGCCGCTTCCAGGAATAGTCATAGGACGCCTCCTGCCCCGGCGCAGCAAACCAGTTGGCCCGTTCCCAGCCGGCGGTTTCTCCCATTACGGCGCCGCGGGCGATCAGTGCGTCATGCACCGGCGACCGGCGGACACCCCGCGCCGTGGCTTTCTGACGATAGGGGAAGTGGTCAGCATAAAGCAGGCCCAGCGTTTCCTTCGCACGTTCGACCAGGTAGGTGCGGTTGCCCATGAAGGGCTGCATCCGGCGGATGTCGACGTCCGACAGGTCGAAGGGGGGGTGGCCGTGTTCCATCCAGTGGGCCAGCGCCATGCCGGCCCCGCCCGAAGACTGGATGCCCACCGAATTGAAACCCGCCGCCACGAAGTAGCCGCGCAGTTCCGGCGCTTCGCCCAGGTGATAGGCGTCGTCGGGGGTGAAACTTTCGGGGCCGTTGAAGAACGTGTGGATCCCGGCGCTTTCCAGAAGGGGCATCCGGGCGATGGCCTGTTCCAGGATCGGCTCGAAATGGGCAAAATCCTCGGGCAGCTGATCGAAGCAGAAATCGGCCGGGATGCCATCCATGCCCCAGGGTTTCGACACCGGCTCGAACGCGCCCAGCAGGTACTTGCCCGCGTCTTCCTTGTAGTACGCGCATTCGTCGGGGACGCGCAGCGTGGGGCGCTGGGTCAGCCCGGGGACGTTTTCGGTGACGATGTAGAAGTGCTCGCAGGCCTGAAGGGGCACGTTGACCCCGTTCATCCGGCCCAGCTCGGCCGCCCACATGCCGCCGCAATTCACCACGAAATCGGCGGCGATGGTGCCGCCCTCGCCCGTTTCGTCGCTGATCCATTCGACGCCCGACACCCGCCGCTGACCGCCCGCCTGGGTTTCAGTGACGGCCGTCACGCGGACATGTTCGAAGACCTGCGCGCCGTTCATCCGCGCGCCCTTGGCCAGCGCCAGCGCGATGTTGCCCGGATCGCCCTGCCCGTCCTTCGGCAGATAGACCGCGCCCTGGAAGCCATCGGTATTCAGGTCCGGATGCAGCGCCTGAAGCTCTGCCTCTGACAAAGCCTCGACCTCCACACCGAAGGCCCGCGCCATGGACGCCTGGCGAAAGATCTCCTCGCGCCGTTCCGCGGTCAGGGCCAGCGTGATCGACCCGTTGCGGCGAAAGCCGGTGGCGACGCCGGTTTCCGCCTCCAGCGTTCCATAGAGTTCCTGGGAATAGCGGGACAGGCGGGTCATGTTCTTGGTCGCCCGCAACTGCGCGATCAGGCCGGCGGCATGCCATGTGGTGCCAGATGTCAACTGTTTACGTTCCAGCAGGACGACATCTTTCCAGCCCAGCTTGGCCAGGTGATAGGCGACGGAACATCCGGCGATGCCGCCGCCAATAATGACGGCACGGGCCCGGGTCGGCAGGGTCTTGGTCATGGGGTGATCTCCTTGCCGGGTCGGCAGACGGTTCCGGGGGCCGGGCCCCGTGGGGAAGGGGCCGGTGAAGCATTCAGGGCAGGGCGGTGTCAGCCCGGTTGCAGTGCCAGCGCTTGGGCTGTGCCAGCGGCCATCACGTCGGGGTCCTCTGCCCGGTGACAGGCGACAGCATGGCTGCCATCCTTCCTTTGCAACTGCGGTGCGGTCTGGCGGCAGCGATCCTGTGCAAAGTCACAGCGGCCCGCAAAGCGGCACCCGGGCGGTGGAGAGATCGGGCTGGGCGGATCGCCCTGCAGGCGGATGCGGGCGCCGGCCTCCATCCCGATGCGTTCAGGGCTGGGCACGGCGGAAATCAGGGCGTGGGTATAGGGGTGCATTGGCCGGGTGAAGAGTTCCCGGCGTGACCCTATTTCCACGACCTGGCCCAGGTACATGACGGCGATCTGGTCGCAGAGGTGCTGCACCACGGCCAGGTCGTGGCTGATGAAGAGGTACGACAGGCCCAGGTCGCGTTTCAGCCGGCCCAGCAGGTTCAGGATCTGCGCCTGGATGGCGACGTCAAGCGCGGACACGGGTTCATCGCAGACGATCAGCCCCGGGCGCGTGGCCAGCGCCCGCGCTACGCCGATCCGCTGGCGTTGCCCGCCGGAAAACTGGTGCGGGAACAGGTCCTTCTGGTCCGGCCGCAGGCCCACCAGCGCGAAGAGTTCATCGACCCGCGCCTCGCGTTCCGCAGGTGTGCCAATGTCCAGCAGGTCCATGGGGCGGCGGACGATGGCGCCTGCACGTTCGCGGGGGTTCAGGCTGGCATAGGGGTCCTGGAAGACGACCTGCACCTCGCGCCGCGCGGCCTTCAGTTCGGCCCCAGCAGCATGGGTGATGTCGCGGCCGTTCAGGCGGACGGTGCCGGACGTGATCGGCGTCAGGCGGGCACAGGCCATGGCGGCAGTGGTCTTGCCGGATCCGCTTTCGCCCACCAGCCCGAAGGCAGTGCCGGGCGCCAATGTGAAGGACACGCCGTCGACCGCGTGAACCTTACCGCCCTTCCTGATCGGGAAATGGACCTTCAGGTCCTGAACCTCCAGCACGTTGGTCATGCCGCGACCTCCTGTTCCTGCCAGCAGGCGACCATGCGGCCGGGGGCAAGGGGTTCCAGCCCGGGGTTTTCGTCCCGGCAACGGGGCATTACCCGGGCGCAGCGGGGCGCGAAGGGGCAGCCGGGGCGGTTCAGGTCCCTGGGCGCAGGGACAACGCCCGGGATCTCGAACAAAGGTTCGGGATCGTCCGACGGCGGCATGGTCAGGCGCGGGATGCAGGAGACCAGGCCGGACGTATAGGGATGGCGCGGATCGCGGACGAAATCCGCGACCGGTCCTTCCTCGATCTTGCGGCCGGCATACATGACCATGACACGGTCGGTCATCTGGGCCACGACGCCGATATCGTGGGTGATCAGGATGATCGCCGCGCCGAAGTCGCGTCGTAAGTCATTGAAAAGATCGAATATTTGTGCCTGAACGGTGACATCCAGCGCGGTGGTTGGTTCATCCGCGATCAGGATCTTGGGCTCGCACACCAGTGCAATCGCGATCATCACCCGCTGGCGCATCCCGCCTGACAACTGGTGCGGATAGTCATGCGCGCGGCGGTTGGGCGAGGGGATGCCGACCAGCGATAGCATTTCGACCGCGCGCGCCCAGGCCTTCGCCCGCGACAGGCCGAAATGGACGCGTGCTGTTTCGGCGATCTGTTCGCCGATCGTATAGACCGGGTTGAGCGAGGTCATGGGTTCCTGGAACACCATCGAAATCTCGTTGCCGCGCACCTCGTTCAGGCGGCGTTCGCCGGCCTGCACCAGGTCTTCGCCCTGAAACAGGATCTGGCCCCTGGTCACCCGGCCGGGAGGGGAGGGGACAAGGCCCAGAAGCGACAGCGCGGTGATCGACTTGCCACAGCCGCTTTCACCCACGATGCCCAGCGTTTCTCCGGCGCCAAGGTCAAAGGACAGGTCGCGCACCACGGGGATGTCGTCGCGGCCGCTGCGGAAGGCGATTTCCAGGTTCCGCACGGACAGGAGGGGGGCGGTCATCAGCGTTCCCTCAGTTTCGGGTTGAAGGCGTCGTTCATGCCGTCGCCGATCAGGCTGATCGCCAGAACGGTCAGGAAAATGCAGAGACCGGGGAAGGTCACGCCCCAGGGGCTGTCCAGGATATAGGGGCGGTTGTCGCCGATCATCCGACCCCAGCTGGTGGTGTTGGGGTCCGAAAGGCCCAGGAAGGACAGGCCGGCCTCGAACAGGATGGCGGTGCCGATGGACAGGGCGCTGACCACGATCAGGGGCGGGGCGGCGTTGGGAAGGATTACCTTCCAGATCAGCCGCCCGTTGGCGGCCCCGATGGAGCGTTCGGCCTTGACGAAGTCCATCTCGCGGATGCGCATGAACTCGGCGCGCGTGAGCCGCGCGGTGGAGGTCCACGAAACGATGCCGATGGCGATGGAGATGTTCAGAAGGTCCGCGCCGAACAGCATCACCACGACCATGGCGAACAGCAGGTTGGGCAGGACCTGGAAGAATTCGGTCACCCGCATCAGCAGGTTGTCGACCCGGCCGCCGAAAAAGCCGGCCAGTGCGCCCACGGTGATACCGATGGCCACCGTGATCAGTGCCGCGGTAAAGCCCACGGCCAGCGTCACCCGCCCGCCGTTGATCAGTCCGGCCAGCAGGTCGCGGCCCAGATAGTCGGTGCCCAGCACGTATTCGGACTGGCCCGGCGGGGTCAGGGGCATCCAGACCATTTCCCGGGGCGCCACGGTATAGATGAAAGGCCCGGCCAGCGAGATCACGATGATCGCCAGCAGGATCGCCAGGCCAAGGACGGCAGCGTGGTTCTGGCGGAACATCCGCCAGGCCTGGGTGGATGGGGAAACGGGCTTCGGGGCGGCAAGGGTGGTGTCGGTCATCGGGCCTGGATCCTTGGGTCCACAAGGCGATAGACGACGTCAGTCAGAAGGTTCATCACCACGACCATCATCGACGAAAAGAACAGGATCCCCAGCAGCGTCGGTGTGTCCCGCCGCAGGATGGATTCGAAGGCCAGCGTGCCAAGGCCGGGCCAGGCAAAGACGGTTTCGACCAGCACCGCGCCAGAAATCAGCTGGCCGAATTGCAGTCCGGCGAAGGTCACCACAGGCAGGATCGCGTTCCGCAGGGCGTGTTTGTAGATCACCATCCGCTGCGGCAGGCCCTTGGCCCGTGCGGTGCGGATATAGTCCGATCCCAGAACCTCCAGCATGCTGGCGCGCGACAGGCGGCTGTAGAAGGCCAGATAGATCGTGGCCAGCGTCAGCGCCGGCAGGACCAGATGGTGCAGCACGTCCAGCACATGCGCAATGCCGGTCAGGTCCGCGCTGGAACTGGTCATGCCCGAAATCGGCAGCAGCGGGATCGACACGGACAGAAGCAGGATCAGCATGATGCCGACCCAGAACACGGGCGCGCTGAACCCTGCCAGCGCGATCACGGTGACAAGGTGGCTGAGGACGGATCGGCGCTTGCGGGCGGAAAAGACGCCCAGCACCGTCCCCAGGATCAGCGCGACCAGAAGGGCGGTCACGACCAGCAGCAGCGTTGCACCGATCCGTTCGGCGATCAGGCCGGTCACGGGGCGGCTGTAATAGGTCGACATGCCCAGATCGCCGGTCAGGACATTGCCCAGATAGGTGCCGATCTGGACGATGAAGGGCTGGTCCAGCCCGTATTGGGCGCGCATCTGGGCGATCATCTCGGGCGTGGCGCCGCCCATCTCGCCCACGATGGCCTCTACCGGGTCGCCGGGGGCGATGTGGATCAGCGTGAAGTTCAAGACCAGCACGGCCACCAGCAGGATCGCCGCATTGACCAGCCTGTTCAACGTTCCCTGAAGCACGTCGGATCCTCTTGGAAAGTGGGGGAGGGGGCCGGCGGGCCGGCCCCTATGCCTGAATCGATCGGATTATTCGCCGACGGTCACGTCGAGGAACGGGGCCAGCGCGCCGAAGGGCGTGTCGGGCAGGCCCTTCACGTCGTCGCGGTAGACGGTGACCGAAAAGTCCTGCGGCATGTAGATCAGCGCCAGGTCTTCGGTCTCCAGCTTCTGGATCTGGGCATAAAGCTCCATCCGCTTGGCCGGGTCGGTTTCGATGGCGGCGGCATCCAGCAGTTTGTCCATCTCCGGGTTGCAGTAACCTTGGGTGTTGGACCAGATCACGTTCTGGATGTTGTCGCAGTCGAAATGCCGGTGCACGCCGATGATCGGGTCGGGATAGTTGAACGACCCGTTCATGGTCGCGTCATAGTCCCAGGCCGCGATGCGTTTCACCCAGGTGCCGAAATCGGGCGCCCGTCGCAGTTCGACGGCGATGTCGATCTTGGCCAGCTGGGCCTGGATGTATTCGGCCATCGGCACATGAGCCTGGGGCGCCCAGCTGGGCACGTCCAGCACGAAGGAAAACCGCTTGCCGTCCGCGCCCACTGGGTACCCGGCCTCGTCAAGCATTTTGGCCGCCAGATCCAGATCGGGTTCGTAGATTTCGACATCTGCGGTATAGAACGGGTTGCCGGTGTGAAGCGGCCCTGTGCCGGCCGCGGTCTTGCCGCCGAAGATGACCTTGGCCAGGAAATCCGTGTCGATGGCATGGGCCAGCGCCTTGCGGACCGCCAGATCGCTGAAGGGCTTTTCGCGCAGGTTCAGTTCCAGATAGTGCACGTAACCGATGGCGTCATAGCCGTCGGTCGTCACCTCGACCCCGTCGGCGCGTTCCAGCCGCGGCCAGTCGGTCGGTCGAATGCCGGCAAAGGCTGCATAATCCACGTCGCCCTTTTCCAGCATCAGCATCCGGGTCAGCGGATCCTTGACCAGCGGATAGACCATGCGGTCGAGCTTGGGCTTGCCTTCGATGAAGAAGTCCGGGTTCTTTTCCAGTACCAACCGTTCGGCCGGGTTGTTTTCGACCACCCTGAAGGGCCCCGATCCCACGACGTTTTCCATGTTGCGCGGGTGGGTCTTCAGTTCCTGTCCGTCGCCATAGATATGTTCCGGGATGATCGGCATCAGCAGCGGTTGCAGGGAATAGAGGAAGCCGGGAACCGGTTCGCTGAAATGCACGACCACGGTGTCGGGGTCGGGCGTGTCGATTTCGGTGATCTTGCCGAACATCGCCTTGCCGAACGGGTGGTTGGCCTTCACCGCCTCCAGCGAGAACTTCACGTCTTCAGAGGTGATCGGCTCGCCATCGTGGAAGGTGGCGCCGTCGACCAGGTTGAAGGTCACGGACAGCGCGTCGTCTGCCACGGTCCAGCTGTCGGCCAGGTAGGGCTGGATCTCGTAATCCTTGCCCACCAGCACCAGCCCGGCAAAGATCTGCGAGCCCGGGGCACCGGTGGCCGCACCCGACTGCACCGCCGGGTTCAACGTGCGATAGCCCGACGTGTACCCCGTCAGCGTGCCGCCATCCGCCAGGGCGGACGTTGCCATCGTCGCGGCAAAGGCCGCAGACACAATTCGATTAAATGGTATTGCTGGCTTTGCGAACATTGGGACCCCCTGATGGTCGATGTATAGCCGTTCGGGCGGCTGAAAATTTGATCTTGATTTTTCATTGATTGTGGCAATGCTGAAAAAAAGCAACAAGAATTTCGCAAGCACGAAATTTCTGCGGAAATGGCAGGGGAAGCGATGAAGACAGACACGGACCTGAAGGACGACGACATCCCGGGCCAGGACCGGGCCGCAAGTGCGGTGGGCAAGCAGATTCGCGAATTGCGCAAGGCGCGCGGCCAGACCCTGACCGAGCTTGCGGGTAAGGTCGGCCGGTCGGTCGGCCACCTGAGCGAGCTGGAACGCGGGATTTCCCCGATCACGATCGAAACGCTGTCGCGGATCGCCGATGCGCTGGACGTGTCGGTCAGCTGGTTCTTCTCGGCGCCCTCGGCCGAAAAATCGCCGGAAAGCCGGTATGTCATCCGCAAGGGCGGCCGGCGCGAGATCAACCTGAGCTCGGCCGGCCTGCGCGAGGAACTGTTGTCGCCGAACCTCAGCGGTTCGATCCAGATGGTCCTGACCACCTTCGGCCCCGGCGGCGGCACAGGGGAGGAAGGGCGCGCGCGCAAGGGCGACGAAGGCGGCTTCGTCGTCTCGGGCCAGCTGGAGCTGGTGGTCGACGGTCTGACCATCCTGCTGGAGGCCGGCGACAGTTTCCAATTGGCCGGACAGGGCCATCACCGCTGCCGCAATCCCGGCGCCACCGATGCCGTCATCGTCTGGTGTTTCGGTTCGACGAAGTTCTGAGACCACATCTTTGAAGGGAGCGGCCCGATGGCACCCATCACGGTTTTCACGGCCAGGAAGATCATCACGATGAACGACCCGATGCCCGAAGGCACCGCCGTTGCGGTACGGGACGGGCGTATCGTCGAGGTCGGTACCTTCGAGACGTTGAAGCCCTGGTTGGACAGCCACGAGCATGTGGTGGACGACCGGTTCAGGGACCACGTGCTGATGCCGGGCTTCATCGACCCCCACCTGCATCCGACGCTGGGCGCCACGTTGATGACGACCCATTTCATCACCGCGATGGAATGGAAGCTGCCGGACCGGATCTGCGCGGCCGTGACGTCGGAAGAGGCCTATCTGGCACGCCTGACGGAGATCGTGGAAGGCGATGGCAAGGAGGACGAAATCGTCGTCACCTGGGGCTTCCACCGGATCTGGCACGGCGACATCAACCGGGAACGGTTGAACGAGGTATCCGCCACCAAGCCGATCTTCGTCTGGCAGCGGTCCTTCCACGAGATCATCGCGAACGACGCGGCCATCCGGTGGCTGGGCACGGCGCGCGAGGATCTGGAACGCCATCCCCAGATCGATGTCGAAACGGGCCGTTTCTTCGAAACCGGCATGGCCGTGGCGGTGGCGGGGATGAACAAGGTCCTGCTGTCGCCCCAGCGCTACATGCGCGGGCTGGATCTGGTGAAGCAGACGGTCCACCTGGGCGGGCACACGACCATCGGCGAACTGGCCTATCCGCTGATGAACGACCAGATGGAATGGCAGATCCTGAAGCTGGCACTGGACCACGACGACACGCCCTTCCGCATGAAGATGGTCCCCCGCGCCGTCCAGCGCGGCGACCTGAGAGCCAACGCCGAGGAAGACGCCGACAGGATCGAGGCCTATGCCGACCGCAACACCGACCGGCTTTTCTTCGGCAACGCGGTCAAGCTCTTCACCGATGGCGGGTTCTTTGCGGAACTGATGCAGATGCGCGATCCGGGCTTCATCGACGGGCATGACGGCGAATGGCTGATGGCGCCCGAAGCCTTCGAAACCTATGCTCGGATGCTGTGGCTGCGGGGCAAGCAGATACACGTCCACTGCACCGGCGACATGGGGCTGGAGCTGGCGCTGGACGTCCTGCAGAAGCTGCAGGACGAAAAGCCCCGTTTCAACCACCGCTTCACGATCGAACATTTCGGCGTGTCGAACCCCGAACAGGTGCGGCGGATCAAGGATCTGGGCGCGATCGTTTCGGCTAATGTCTACTACCTGCACGAACTGGGCGAAGCCTACTGGAAGAAATCCATCGGCTTTGAACGCGCCAGCCAGATGGCGCGCATGGGGTCGCTGGAACGGGCGGGGATCCCCTTTGCGCTGCATTCGGATTTCACCATGGCGCCGGCGATGCCGCTGAACTCCGCCTGGGTGGCGGTGAACCGGATCGCGGAGTCGGGCGCGGTGCTGTGCCCCGAGGAGCGGATTTCCGTCCATGCCGCGATGCGGGCGATCACCATCGACGCGGCCTATGTCATCGGAATGGAAGATCAGGTGGGGTCCATCCGTGCCGGCAAGAAGGCCGATTTCACGGTGCTGGAACAGGACCCCTACGAGGTCGCGCCCGAAGCTTTGCGCGACATCCCGATCTGGGGCACGGTCTTCGAAGGCCGGCCTTTTCCGATCCGGTCATGACCCGGATCCCGGTCACGGTCCTGTCGGGCTATCTGGGCGCCGGCAAGACCACGATCCTGAACCATGTCCTGTCGGACCCGTCCTCGGCCGGGATTGCGGTGCTGATCAACGATTTCGGGTCGGTCAACATCGACGCCGAACTGGTCCGCAGCCGCACCGACCGGGTGATGGAACTGTCGAACGGCTGTGTCTGCTGTGCCATCGGCGACGACCTGGGCGATACGCTGACCGCCGTCGCCGCCTGGCCCGACCCGCCCGAACGGCTGATCCTGGAAGCCAGCGGCGTGGCCCAGCCCGGACGGATCGCGATGACCGTGGGCCACTGGCCGGGGTTCGAACTGGACGCGGTGCTTGTCGCCGCCGATGCCGAAACCGTCGAGGCGCGGGCCAAGGACAAGTTCGTCGGAACGCTTGTCCGCAGCCAGTTGAAGGCCGCGGACATCGTCGTCCTGACGCGCGGCGATCTGGTGTCGGACACAGCATTGGAGCGTGTCGTCCAATGGCTGCGCAACATGGACCCCGAGGCACGGATTGTTTCGGCCCCGCAGGGCCGCGTTCCGACCGACCTGATGATCGGGCCGGGGACAGCCGCGCGCGCGCTTTCCGGGCAGGCTCACAACCACGATCACGCGCATTTCACGACCCGAACCTGGCGGCCCGACGGTCCGGTCGATGTCGCGGCCCTGGCGGCGGTGCTGCGCGACCTGCCGCCGAAGGTGCATCGGGCGAAGGGCTTTGTCACCGATGCGGCGACGGGGCAGGGGGCCCTGGTCCAGCTGGTGGGCCGGCGGCTGACCGTCAGTCCCGCAGACGGAAGCCCGGAGCCCTGCCTGGTGCTGATCGCTGCGGGCGGGGATCGCACGCTGGACCGGACGATGGCGCGGCTGGATGCCTGCACCGCGCCGGCCGCCTTGGGGGCCGGCGCGTAAGGTCTTCCTGGTCAGGCAACAGGGCCGGGATGGTGGCAGGCCACCAGCGCATCGGCGCTGTTCTTCGCAGCCAGGGGCGGGGTTTCCATCGCGCAAAGCGGCGTGGCCTTTGGGCATCGGGTGTGGAACCGGCAGCCCGGCGGCGGATCCATGGGTGACGGCAGGTCGCCTTTCGGCACGATCCGCTTGCGTTCCCGTTCCAGCCGCGGATCGGCGCGGGGAATGGCCGACAGCAGGGTTTGGGTATAGGGGTGCTGCGGGTTGGCATAGAGGTCCTGTACCGGGGCCAGTTCCACGATGCGGCCCAGATACATGACCGCCACCCGGTGCGAGATGTGCCGGACCACGCCCAGGTCGTGCGCGATGAAGAGGTAGGCGCAGCCCAGTTCGGACTGTAACTCCTCCAGCAGGTTCAGGACCCCCGCCTGGATCGACACGTCGAGCGCCGAAACGGGTTCGTCCAGAACGATCAGCTTGGGGTTCAGGGACAGGGCGCGGGCGATCCCGATCCGTTGCCGCTGCCCGCCCGAGAGTTCATGCGGATAGCGGTCGACCATGTCGGCGGGCAGGCGGACCATGTCGATCAGGCGGGCGATCTGGGCGGTCAGTTCGCTGCGCGGCAGGTTCGCCAGCCTAAGCCCTTCCGCCAGGATCTGCGAGACGGTCATCTTCGGATGAAGCGAGCCCATCGGGTCCTGGAACACGATCTGCATTTCGCGCCGCAACTGCCGCAGGTCTTCACTGCCCGCGGCGGTCACGTCCTTGTCCCCCAGCATCACGGTGCCCGACGTGGGCTCGATCAGCCGCAGGATCGACCGGCCCAGCGTGGACTTGCCGCAGCCGCTTTCGCCGACAAGGCCGAAGGTTTCGCCCGCGCGGATGTCGAAGGAGATGTCGGACACGGCCTGAACGGCGCCGACTTCGCCGCCCAGCAGGCCGCCCCGCATGGGGAATTCCTTGATCAGGTTGCGGACGCTCAGGACGGTTTCGTAGGGCATGGTATCCTTCATTCCGCCACCTCGGCCCGGGGTTTGACCAGCGGGAAATGGCAGGCGCAGTCGGTATGTCCGGTGTTCATAAGGCTCGGCACCCCGGCCTGGCAGGCGGGCTGCGTGTACGAGCACCGGGGATGGAAGCTACAGCCCGCGGGACGGTTGAAGATCGATGGCGGCGTGCCGTCAATCTGCTGCAGCGGCCCGTCGCCATCCAGCGAGGGCACGGCGCCGATCAGGCCGGCGGTATAGGGATGCGCCGTGTGATAGAAGACGTCGTCGGTCGTTCCCCGTTCCACGATCCGGCCGCCATACATGACGGCGATCTTGTCGGCGAGGCCCGCGACCACGCCCAGGTCGTGGGTGATCAGCACCAGACCGATCCCCAGGTCCTTGCGCAGGTCGCGCAGCAGGTCCAGGATCTGGGCCTGCACGGTCACGTCCAGCGCGGTTGTGGGCTCGTCCGCGATCAGAAGCTCGGGCCGGTTGGCCAGCGCCATGGCGATCATCGCACGCTGCCGCATCCCGCCCGAGAATTCGTGCGGGTATTGGCTGACGCGCTTGGCCGGCTGGGGAATGGCCACCAGTTCGAACAGCCGTTCCGCTTCCTTCAGTGCGGCGCGTTTCGAAATCGAACGGTCGTGCAGGGTGATGGCCTCGGCGATCTGGTCGCCGATCCGCAGGACCGAATTGAAGGCCGACAGCGGGTCCTGGAAGACGCAGCCGATGGACTTGCCACGCAGTTGCCGGATCCGGGACGGAGCCATGCCGATCAGCTCCTTCCCCTTGAAACGGGCGCTGCCGGTGACGCGTGCGCCCTTGGGCAGCAGTTGCAGCAGCGCCATCATCGCGATTGACTTGCCCGATCCGCTTTCGCCGACGATGCCCAGGACCTCGCCGGGGTCGAGGCTCAGGTCGACGCCGCACAGCGCCTCGGCCCATTTGCCATCTCCGGCGGGGAATTCGATCCGCAGGTCTTTGGTCTCCAGCAGGGTGTTCATGACGACCTCCGGTCGAAGACGTCGCGCAGGCCGTCGCCCAGGAACGACGTGGCAAGAACCACGGTCAGGATGGCCATGCCGGGCCCGAATGCGATCCACCAGGAATAGAAGCGGGTGGCGCCTTCCGAAATCATGCTGCCCCATTCGGGCGATGGCGGCTTGGCCCCCAGGCCGATGAAGGACAGGGAAGCGGCCAGAAGGACGACCTGCCCGAAATCCATCGTCGCGTTGATTAGCGTCGGCGTCCAGCAGAGCGGCAGGACATGGACCCGCAGCACGCGCAAGGGTCCGGCGCCACCGGCGATGGCGGCCTCGACATGTTCGCGTTCCTTCACCTCCAGCACCTGGGCGCGCATCAGGCGGGCATAGATCGGCCACCAGACGATCACCATGGCGACGGAGGCATTGGTCAGGCCGGGCCCAAGCATGGCGGCAACGGCCATGGCCAGCAGGATCGGCGGGAAGGCCACGGTCACGTCGACCAGCCGCATGATGATCCCGTCTGTCCAGCCGCCGAAGAAGCCCGACAGGGCGCCCAGCACGGATCCCACGGCCACGGCGCAGGCCACGACAAGGAATGCGATGGGGATCGACCAGACCGCACCGTGCATGGTGCGGGAAAAGACGTCGCGGCCCAGGGCATCGGTGCCCAGCCAGTGCGCGGCCGATGGCGGTTGCAGCCGGCGGCCCACCATGTCGAGCGGGTTGGCAAGGGGCCAGAACTGGATCGTCAGCACGGTGAAGATCCAGAACAGCAGGATCAGCGCGCCGATCATTGCGGTGGGCGGCAACTTGCGGACAAGACGCATTGCGCCGCTGGTCTGACCAGGCAGGGAAGCAGTTGTATCGGCCATCAGTGCACCTTGATCCGCGGGTTGGCCCAGGCATAGGCGATATCGGTCACCAGATTTGCGAGCAGGAAGGCAACGGCGCCCACGATGGTCACGCCCCCGATGGCCGGGTAATCCAGCGATGCCGCGGCCCGCACGGCATAGGAACCGATGCCGGGCCAGGAAAAGATCGCCTCGGTCAGCACTGCGCCGGTGATGAGGTAGGCGAAGGTGAAGCCCAGGATGGTCAGCAGCGGGATCATCGCGTTGGGCAGCGCATGGCGGACCAGAACGACCCGTTCGGGCGCGCCCTTCGCGCGGGCGGTGCGGGCATAGTCCAGCGACAGCCCTTCGACCAGCGACGACCGGACCAGCCTTGTGATGATGCCCGTGACGGCCCAGCCCAGCACGAATGCCGGCAGCGCAAGATGGGACAGGGCCTGAAGGAAGAGCGGGAAATTACCGGCCAGCAGTGCATCGACGGTGTAGAACCCGGTGACATCGGGGGGCGGGTCTACCCGCGGCGGCAGGCGCCCGGTGCCGGGCACGATCGAGAAACGAACGGACAGGACGTAAAGCAGGATCAGGCCGGACCAGAAGACGGGCAGCGAAGATCCCAGCAGCGCGAAGATCCGCGCCAGGCTGTCGATGACCGTCCCGCGAAAGCGCGCGGACAGAAGCCCCAGCGCCAGCCCCATCGCGGTGCCTATGATCATCGCGGCGATCACGAGTTCCAGCGTGGCGGGCAGGCGTTCGGCGATGTCCAGCGCGACGGGGCGGCGGGTGGAAAAGGACGTGCCCATGTCGCCCTGCAGCAGGTTGCCCAGATAGCGGACGTAGCGGATGGGCATGGGCTCATCCAGTCCCCACTGCGCCTTCACGGCATTGACGATTTCGGGGTTCGACATCTGCCGTTCGGGGACCAGGGCGGCCAGCGGGTCGCCCTTGGTCATTTGTGACAGCAGGAAAGAGACGCTCGCCACACCCAGGAGAAGGAAGGGGATCGAGATCAACCGTCTGAGAATGTATGCGAGCAATGTCTTACTTCCGCGAGATTTCGGCGAGGGGCAGGTTGCAGCATGCGGAATAACGCACGCCCTCGATATCGTCGCGATAGGCCAGGACCAGGTTCGGCGACACCAGCGGCAGGATGATCGCGTCGTCCATCATCTGCTGGCCGAGCTTGGCATAGGCCGCATCGGCATCCGCACCCGATGACCGCAGCGCCTGTTCGTAGAGCGGACCTTCTGCCGGGTTCACGACCAGGGGGAAGTCGCCCACGCTGGCGCGTTTGGCCCAGGGGTAGCCATCGATCATGCCGAAATACTGCACGTATTGTGCGGACCCGTAATAGTCCGGCGCATAGTAGACCGCGGTTACCGGCCATTCGCCGGCGCCCAGTTCGTCCCGCCAGACGGCCCAGGTCAGCGGCTTCAGCTCAAGCTCGACCCCTGCCTTGGCAAAGTCCTGCTGGACCTTCTGCATCATGATGTTGAAGTCGACGCCATAGACGTTGTCGTTCGGATAGCCCGCCACCAGTTTCAGGTCCGTGGCGCCGGCGTCGGCCAGCATCGCCTTGGCCTTTTCCAGGTCATAGGTGCGGGGCACCAGGTTTTCTGTGCCGGGGAAGCCGTTCGGGATCGGTGCCGCCTGCTGGGCGCCGTTGCCGCCGACGGTGAAGTCCAGCATCCCTTCATAGTCGATCGCCAGCGCCAGCGCCCGGCGGACTTCGGGCGTCAGCACGTCCTTCATGCCCTTGGCACCCGGAATGAAGCCCATGTAGACAAAGTTGAAGGACGGCACGATTTCCGTCTTCACGTCGGGCGACCGGATCGAGGCCGCGGTATCCGGGTCGATCTGCATGGCGATGTCGACCTGGCCGGTTTCCAGAGCCTGCGCCTGGCTGACGGCGTCCTGGATCTGGGTCACGACGACTTCGGAAAAGGCCGCCTTGTCGCCGTAATAGGCATCGTTCCGCGCCATCCGCAGCTCGGCCTCGGGCGAGTAGCTTTTCAGCATGAAGGGGCCGGAGCCGGCGGAGTTCTCAAGAAACCACGGTTCCGACGAATCCTTCTCGGCCGCGTCCACACCATCCAGCGCGCCGTGTTCCTTGGCCACGTCGGAATTGATCACGCCGGTATAGGCGGCCGAGATCTTGTTCAGGAATTCGGAGTTCGACGCGCCCAGCGTGAATTTCACCGTCTTGGGGTCGACCTCTTCGGCCGAAACGAGGTCGTCCACCAGGAACGAGGGCGAGCCCTTCAGGTTCTTCAGACGCTCCATCGACCAGACGACGTCCTTGGCCTCCACCGGGGATCCGTCGGCGAAGGTCGCGTCCTTCAGATGGAAGGTGAATTCGGTCAGGTCGTCGTTCATTTCCCAGCTGGTCGCCAGGTTCGGAACCAGCGTCTTGTTGTCGGCGCCCAGCGTCACCAGCGTCTCGTAGACGGCCGTCAGGTAGAACTGGCATGTGTCGCAGAAGGCGCGGGCCGGATCGAGGGAGTTCACGTCCATCGACCGGGCGATCACAAGCGTGTCGCTACCCTGCGCCAGTGCGGGCGGCGCCATCAGCGCCGAGGAGGCGAGGAAGGCCGCGGCCAGCCCTCTCTTGAGTGTGAAGTGTTTCATGTTCTGTCTTCCCTGTTGATTTTGTTATTTCGGGTCACGCGTCGGCAAGCGCGGCAAGCACAGCCGACGGCTTCAACGACGCCCGGTTTTTCTTGATCTCCTCGAAGGCGGCGCCGGTCGCTTCAAGGGTTTCTTCCAGATCTGCGTCTGTCATGGCCGCGTTCATGAACATGTTGTGGTAGGGGGACATGTAGACGCCCCGCTTCATCGCCGCCCTGCAGAAGCCGTAGCCGATCTTGAAATCGGGGTCGTCCTCGAACAGGACGATGGGCATGGTCGCGGGGCCGGTGTGCCGCAGGCCGAAGCCGAAATCGGCCGCCTGTTTCACAAGACCGGCGCGGAAGCCTTCGCCGGCCTTTTCCATGCGTTCCAGGTAATCGGTTTCGCGGATGATCCGCAGGGTTTCCAAGGCCGCGGCCATCGGCACGGCCGAAAACCAGTAGGATCCGGTGACAAAGATCTTGCTGGCGGCCTCGCGCGCCCGGTTGTTGCCGACAAGCGCCGAAATCGGCTGGCCGTTGCCCAGCACCTTGCCCCAGCAGGACAGGTCCGGCTGCACGCCCACGGTTTCCCATGAACAGTCGCGCGTCATGCGGAAACCCGCGCGCACGTCGTCGACGATCAGAAGGGCGTCGTGCTCGTCGGCCAGCTTGCGAGCGACCCGGGCATATTCCGGATCTGGCATTGACTGGTCGTGGAACGTGTCGTGCCGGAAGGGGGCGGCAAAGATGCCCGCCAGGTCATCGCCGGCCTCTTTTACCGCGTCGGCCAGCGCCTGCGTGTCGTTATAGTCGAAATAGATGATGTGGGCGCGATCCTCGGCCACCACACCGCCGGGGCGCGGCGTGTTCCAGGGCATCGATCCGTGATAGGCTTGGTTGGCGACCAGCACCTTGCGCTTGCCCCGATAGGCTCGCGCGATCATCAGCGCCATCATCGTCGAATCGGCACCGTTCTTGCAGAACATCGCCCAGTCGGCGTGGCTGATCATGCCGACCATTGCCTCGGCCAGGTCGACCATGACCGGCCCCGGGCCGGTACAGGTGTCGGCCAGCGCCTGCTGGCGGGTGACGGCGGCCGCGACATCCGCCTGACCATAGCCCAGCAGGTTCGGGCCATAGGCGCACATATAGTCGATATAGACGTTGCCGTCGGCATCCGTGATCCGGGTGCCGTGCGCCTTCGTGAAGAACTGAGGAAAGTCCTCCGGCATCAGCAAGGTCGACTGGTGGCCATACATGCCGCCGGGGATCACTTCCGCGGCCCGTTCGCGCAGGGCCTTGTCCTTCTCATTGGTCCACATGGCACACCTTTTCCGGGATCAAGTTGTCCGGAGGCTAGGATTGTTCGAAATAGCTGGCAAGAGAAATTTCGAATAACTTTCGCTGTGCGAGACGGCCGGTGCAGGAGGCCCGGATGATGAAGGGTAACAAGGGTTTTCCTGCCTGTTATGGGTGTACTCTGCGTCTCCGCGCCTTGGGTTTGGTCTTTCTTCGTGTTTGATTCATTTAGGAAGGTGATTATAAATTCGATTAAAAGGGCGCCTCTGTGGTCAACCTGTGGTCCGATCCTGTTCCGGAGCGAACCGGCGCGCGGGCCGATTGCGTTGATTTTCCCAGCGCCTGGGGCCAGATGGGGCCGCACCGGGATTGAATGGGCGAATGGAAAAGAAAGTCGAGATCGACGGCAAGCCGCGAAAGTTGCGCAAGCGCGGGCAGCAGCGGCTGGAGGAACTGCTGGACGCTACGGCTGCCCTGCTGGAGGAACGCCAGGACGAGAACATCAGCTTGGCGGATATTGCCGCGCGGGCGGATATCCCGCTGGCCTCGGTCTATCACTTCTTTCCGAACCGCAACGCGGCCTTCGTGATGCTGGCGGAACGCTTCAACACCTGGATGGCCGAACGTGTCCAGCACGAGATCGTGCCCCGTCCGCAGAAATGGCAGGATATCATCGCCTATCGCCAGCGGCAGGGCTCGGCCTTCCTGAACGCGAACCCGGCGGCGCAGCGCCTGTTCCTGGGCGCGGGCGTCAGTGTCGAGGTGCGCAATACCGACCTGACCGGCAACGCGGAACTGGCGCAGGCCTATGTCGGACTGTTCCACAAGTACTTCGTGATCGGGGAAGGGCTGCCGCTGGAGGACATGCTGGCCACCTCGATCGCCATCATGGACGGGGTCTGGGCGCTGTCCTACAGCCGCCACCGCTGCATCACTGGGGCTTTCCTGGACGAATCCACCCGTGCATCGGTCGCGTATCTGCGCAGCTACCTGCCCGAACTTTTGCCCCAGCGCCCGGCCGAGGAGCCGACAGTGACGGGAATAATCGAATAATCTTGCATTATTTGAGCCAAGTCTTCGGTTGTTTGGCGAATAGTTCTTGATCTGATCGAATTTCATATGACTATTCGGGTCAGTCTGCCCCGGTTCGTGGGCCCGTTCGACAAGGAGCCCTGTCATGTCCATTGCCACCTGGGTGGAAAAGCTGAACCAAGCGCTGGCCGCGGGCGACGCGGCGGACATCGCCGCGCTGTTCCAGCCGGACGGGCTGTGGCGCGACTTCCTGGCGCTGGGATGGACCTTGCAGACCGTCGAAGGTGCGGATGCCATCGGCGCCTTTGCGGCCAAGGCCGCGCCTGCCGCCGGCCTGACCGTCACCGCCGTGACCGATGCCGAATCCGAAGGTTTCCTGACCATCGAGACGGCGCAGGCCCGCGGCCGCGGCTATGTCCGCCTGAAAGACGGGCTGGGCATGACCTTCCTTGCGACGCTGGACGAGCTGAAGGGATTCGAAGAACCGTTGCGGGGCCGCCGCCCCAGCGGGCTGTACAACGATGGCGATCCCCGCAACTGGGCCGAACGGCTGGCGGATAAGACTTCGGCCTTCGGGGTGACCGAACAGCCCTACGTCCTGATCGTCGGCGGGGGGCAGGGGGGGCTGGCGCTTGGCGCCCGGCTGGAGATGCAGGGCGTGCCCTACCTGATCGTCGACAAGCACCCCAGGGTCGGCGACCAGTGGCGGTCGCGTTACAGGTCTCTGACGCTGCATGACCCGGTCTGGTACGACCACATGCCCTATCTGCCGTTCCCCGATTTCTGGCCGGTCTTCACGCCGAAGGACCGGATGGGGGACTGGCTGGAAACCTACGCCAACATGCTGGAACTGGCCGTCTGGACCGGGACCGAGGTGATCGGCGCCCGCAAGATGGGCGAGACCTGGACCGTCGACATGGTCCGCGACGGCGATCGGGTGACGCTGCGGCCGACACACCTGGTCATGGCCTTGGGCAATGCGGGCTTCCCCCGAATGCCCGAGTTCGAGGGGCAGGACCTCTTCCCCGGCCCGCAGCTTCATTCCAGCGCCTTCACCGATGGCGAAGGTCTTGCGGGCAAGCGGGTGATCGTGGTGGGCAGCAACAATTCGGCCCACGACATCGCCGCGAACCTTGTCGAAAATGGCGCGCATCCCGTGATGATCCAGCGGTCTTCGACCCTGATCCTGCGGCAGCACACGATGACCGATGTCCTGCTGAAGCCGATCTATTCGCAGGACGCGGTGGATGCCGGCATCACGACGGACATGGCGGACCTGCTGAACGCCTCGGTCCCGATACGGATGCAGGAGGCGCACCACCGCGTCCTGTGGGAACGGATCCGCGAGGCCGAGGCGCCGTTCTATGACCGTCTTTCCGCGGCAGGCTTCGCCATCGATTTCGGCGAGGACGGGACCGGGCTGATGAAGTATCAGCGGTCGGCTTCGGGCTATTACATCGACGTGGGCGCCTGCGAGATGATCGTGGACGGCCGCATCGGCCTCCGCTCCGGTGCGGGTATCGCCCGGCTGACGCCCGAGGGGATGGAGCTTGAGACCGGCGAACTGATCCCGGCCGACATGATCGTCTATGCCACGGGCTTCGGGTCGATGGAGGAATGGGTCGCCCGGCTGATCGATGGGGAAACGGCTGCGAAGATCGGGCGCTGCTGGGGCTATGGGTCCGGCGCCAAGGGCGATCCAGGCCCATGGGTCGGCGAGTTGCGGAACATGTGGAAGCCCACGGCCGAAGAGGGGTTGTGGTTCATGGGCGGCAACCTTGCGCAGGCGCGGTTCTATTCCGGGGTTCTGGGTCTGCAGTTGAAGGCACGGTTCGAAGGCCTGGCCGTCGATCCGGTCACCGCCTGACCCACCCGGCCGCAGAGTTTGCGCGGGCATCCTTGCTGCTGATCCCGTCCTGGCAGGACCGATCGCCGGTATCTTGCAGCGCGAATGTGGCGGCAGTGCCCACCGCAGCCGGTCAGGCAGGGCGGAAGAATTCCGTGCGTTCGCGTGCGGAAGTAGAACGGGCGGCTTGCGCCGGCTGGGCCGGGGAGGGGGGCTCTGCCCCCCGCCCGCGCTGACGCGCGGACTCCCCCCGAGGTATTTGAAGACCAAAGAAGCGGGGGCCGCGCCCCGGGTCGGATCGGGGCGTCAGATCAGGAGGTCCTGGGCGGTGACGTGCTGGGTAAGGTCCAGCAGTTCGATCACCGTGCCCGAGGACAGCACGACCTTGGTGTAGGCGTGGTCGGGATCGTCGTCGATCAGCCTGATGCGGGTGATCGACATGCCCCGGTCCAGGTCAAGCGCGTCGATACCGACCTGGAAGGCGCCGATCTGGTCGCGGCCTTCCTTCAGGTCGTTGTAGACGAAGGTGTCCTTGCCGGCACCGCCATAGAGCGTATGCTTGCCCGTGCCGCCGACGATCGTGTCGTTCCCGGTACCTCCGACGATGGTATCGTTGCCGGTATTGCCGAAAAGCGTATCCTTGCCGCGCTGACCTTCCAGCGTGTCGTTCCCTGCCTGGCCTTTCGCGAGGTCCGCGCCCTTGCCCCCCAGGAACACGTCGCGGCCCTTGCCGCCAAAGAGCCTGTCGTTGCCGTTGCCGCCATAGCCATAGATGGCGTCCTGGCCGGACGTGCCGATCAGATCGTTGGGTCGGTTGTTGCCCCGGATGACGTTCGGCACCGGCGGGTTGGGGCTGTCGAATTCCACCACGAAGCTTTGCGCCAGTGCGGGCGGCGTGCCATCCACCGGCGCGTTGTTCCAGGTGCCTTCAAGTGCATTCGCCGGTGTCAGCGAGAAATACTGCAGGGCGGTTTCATCGGCACCGAAATCGTCGGGCGCGCCGCTGGCCCAGGCGGCATAGGTCATCGCGGCACCGCTGAGCCAGGTGAAGCCGCCGTCGACTGTACCGGTGGCGCCGATCTAGGGCCCCACCTGGACCGTCCCGCTTTCCGCGTACCAGGCCAGGCCAATGCCGTTCAGGGCGCCGAAGATCGCGTCGTTCTCGGCCTCGGTCTCGATCGAGGTGAGCTGGCCATTCAGGCTGCTGGCCTGGGCCTGGGCTGCGTCCCAGGTGACGCCGTCGGGGGCGTAGACGACAATGTAGGAATGGCTGTTGTAGCTGAAGGTCTTCAGGATCGCGAAGGAATCGGAACTTGTCGAACTGGGCATATCTGACCGCCGTACCTGGGAAATGGACCTGTCCTGCCGTCATTCTTTTGCTTCGGGGCATGAACAAGTCAATCTGGGTATTGCGGACGCCCCCCGTCAGGCGGAGGGCAGCGTGGCGCTGGCCGGATCTGGCAGCGCGTTCAGGTGGGCATTGGCGGCCTCCGTGTCGATGACGCTGCCATAGCGCATGGCGATATCGAAGAGCGCCACGGCATGGCTGGATTGCGAGCGGTCGAAGCAGCCGTCCCTGATCGCGGCGACCCGGAAACCGTGGCTGAATGCGTCGACGGCGCTGGCCCGGACGCAGCCCGAGGTCGTGGTGCCGGTCATCAGCACGCTGTCGCAGCCCAGCCGCCGCAGATGGGTGGCCGTCGGCGCGCCGAAAAAGGCCGATGGCTTGCGCTTGTAGACCGTGATGTCCTGAGGTCCAGGTGTCAGCGGCGCCACGATCTGGTTGGCGTCGCGGTTCATCGGCGTGGCCGGGATCTGTTCCGCCGTGCGGTTGTTCTTCCACGCCCAGGATCCGATGTCCCAGGCATCGCTCCGGGCCCGGCCGGTGGAATAGATCACCGGAACGCCCAAGCCCCGGGCGGTTTCGGCCAGGGCCATGATCTTTTCGACCGCGGCCCAGCTTTCGGCACCGCACGCATTTGGCCAGCGCCGGATCGCATCCAGTATGTCCTCGGCCGGGTCGTCGCCGGCAAAGCCCCAGCTGACGTCGATGATCATCAGGGCCGGTTTCGATCCCAGCCCGTCGGGCCCGGTCAGGCCGGTCTTGTCGACACGCGCCCGGTCGGCGGGGGAGAGGTAGTCGTCCCAGATCATGTGGTCTCTCCGGGCATCAGGTTCAGGCGGCGGTCGGGCGCGCCCTTGGGCAGGTCGAAGAGATCTGCCGGAAACGTGGCGATCCAGTCCAGGATCGGGGCCGTTTCCAGCGGATCCGCATATTTCGCATCCAGATCGCACAGTGCCAGGGCGTGGCTGGCCTCGAACGCGTCGAAGCAGGCGTCGGCGGCCATGGTCACCCCCAGGTTCAGCGAGAAGGCGTCGATCACGGTCGCCCGGACCGCGCCTGCGGTCTGGCCGCCCGCGACGACGATGCCGTCGGCCCCCAGAAGGTTCAGAAAGCTCATCAGGTCGGTGTCGAAAAATCCCGACGGTGCCTGGCGGCGGACCACGATGTCCTGCGGTTCGATGGCCATGACCAGCCCGGTCGCCCGGACCGGATCGCGATCGAAGACCTGTCCGTCGATGCCGGGGCGGTCCCAGCCATCGGGGCGTGCCGCGCCGCCCACGTGGATGACCGGCAGGCCGGCCCCGCGGGCCGCCGTCGCCAGGTCGGTCGCCTTGTCCATCGCGGCCTGAAACCC
Source organism: Chachezhania sediminis (assembly GCF_009765275.1). Taxonomy (GTDB): domain Bacteria; phylum Pseudomonadota; class Alphaproteobacteria; order Rhodobacterales; family Rhodobacteraceae; genus Chachezhania; species Chachezhania sediminis. The sequence goes on along the minus strand of NZ_VOPH01000006.1, from coordinate 143,990 downwards.
GGGCAGTTCGGTGTTGGCGGCGATGAAGTCGACCAGCAGAACGGCCGGACGCCGGGGGAATGCACCCCGCACGCCATAACCCGCGGCGGCAAAGACCTTGCGGTCGCGGTCCGTGATGAAGGCGTCCCAGGGTTTGGCGGTCATGCGGTCACCGCGGGGAAAAGCCTGGCATAATGCTGGGCTACCTCGCCCGGGGTCGTGATCCAGATGTCATCGCGATGGGCCGCGATATGGGTCAGCGCCCGCCGAAGCGCCCGCAGGCGATAGGGATGGCCGATCACGAAAGGATGCAGGACGACGGTGTAGCACAAGGGGTATTTCCGGCTTTGCAGCAGCATCTCGTCGAACTGGTCGATCATCATGCGTTCAAAGCTTTCCGCGCCCTGCTGGCGGAAGACCATGACGGGGCTGTCGTTCACCTCGATCGAATAGGGGACCGACAGGATGGGCGCGGTCCGGGTGCGCATCCAGAAGGGTTGGTCGTCGGCCGGCCAGTCGAGGACATAGGAAAAACCTGCCTCGCGCAGCAGGTCCAACGTTTCGTCCGTCTGGGCCAGATAGGGCCCCAGCCAGCCGGCGGGCGAGGTGCCGGTATAGGCCGTGATCGCGGCATAGGCTTCCTCGATCAGCTTCTGTTCCTCGCCTCGGGGCAGGGTGTCCTGCCGTTCGCCGTTGGTGCGGCCGTGGCCCACGAATTCGTCGCCGCGGGCCAGCATCCGGTCGGCGATCTGCGGGCAGGTGTCGAAGAGGAGCGAGTTGAAATTGTGGGACGCAGGCATCCCCATCTCGTCCAGCAGATCGAAGAGATACCACTGCCCCACCCTGTTGCCATAGTCGCGCCAGGCATAATTCCGGCTGGTCTGCGGCGCACCCACCTGCGCGCTGTCGCTGCCCATGCCGTCGCAGAAGCTGAAGACCTCGATATTGTTGCAGATCGAGACGGCCAGTTTCTTGTCCCCGGGCCAGGTGAATTGCGGCCGGTCGGGCAGGGGGCTGTAGTCATAGCGGTCGTGATAGCGCAGTTTCAGAAGGGTCATGCGGCGGGCTCCGTCGTGGTGCGGGCATGGTCCAGCGCGCGGCGGGCGGCGCGGATGATGTTGCGGTAGCCGGTGCAGCGGCACAGGTTCGACGACAGGATTTCGGTCAGTTCATCGTCGGTGATGTCGGGGCTTTGCTTCAGCGTGCCGTCGATCAGCATCAGAAACCCGGGTGTGCAGAAGCCGCATTGCAGCGCGTGTTCCTCGATGAAGAACTGCTGCAGGGGGGACAGGTCGGGACCGTTGGCCAGCCCTTCGACCGTCCGGATGTCGGCGCCTTCGGCCTGCACGGCGAACATCAGGCAAGACCGGACCGGTGCGCCGTCGACGGTGATGGTGCAGGCGCCGCAGACGCCGTGTTCACATCCGAGATGCGTGCCGGTCAGCCCGCAATCCTCGCGCAATGCATCGGCCAGCGTTTTCCGCGGCGCCACGTCTATGGCGTGACCTGTACCGTTGACGGTGAGGGTGATCTTGGTCTTGTCGGTCATCTTGGGATCTCCTCAGGCGATGGCTTGCGCAAGGGCGCGGCGGATCACGGTGCCGGCAAGGTCGCGGCGGTATTCGGGCGGCGTGGTGGCGTCGCCCATCGCCTCGACCACCGCCATCGCGGCGTCTGCGGCTTTCGCGAAGGTGTCGGGCGTGGCGGGCTGGCCGATCAGTTCGGCCTCGGCCTCGGCGATCCGGCGGGGCGCATCCTCGATCCCGCCAAGACCCACGCGTGCGGCGGTGATGGTGTCGCCCTGCACTTCTATGGCCACCAGCGCCATGCCCAGGGCGAAGTCGCCGGCGCGGCGCGATATTTCGCAGAAACCCGTCCGGGTCGTTTCGGACAGCAACGGCAGATGGGTGGCGACAAGGATCTCGTCCGGTTCGCGGGTCGTGGACATCGCACCGTCGCACCAGTCGGCGATGGGAACCCTGCGGGTGCCCCGGGTCGACAGCAGTTCCAGTTCTGCGCCCAGCACGTTCGCGGTCAGTGCCCATTCCGACGAAGGGTCGGCATGGGCCAGGCTGCCGCAGAAGGTCCCGCGCTGGCGGATCGGATAGTGGGCGATGTGGCGGACAACCTCGGCCATCATCCGGCCCGTGACGCCGAAGGCGGGATCCGCCTTGTGAAAGCTCGCATGCCGGGTCAGGGCCGGGACGACAAGTGCGGTCCCGTCGATGAAGGGCGTGCCCAGGTCAGGCAGGACGTTCAGATCGATCAGTTCGGACGGATAGGCCACGCGAAGGGCCATCATCGGCACAAGGCTTTGCCCGCCGGCCAAGATCATGGCGCCGTCGTCGACACCTTCGGCCAATCTGGCGGCGGCGTCTTCCAGCGAGGTCGGGCGGTAATAGGCGAAGGGGGCGGGTTTCATCGGGTCTGTCCTTCTGCGTCACCGGGCAGCAGCGCCGTCCAGTGGTCCCAGCCGCGCCGGATGGCGGCGGGTGCCGGCGTGCCGGCCTTCTGAATTTCTCCGGCCGACAGCGGCGTGACGGGGCCAAGCGCCAGCGCCCGGGTCAGCGTCGCTGCTTCGCGCGCGGCATGGATTGCGTGGAAGACGACGGCCAGAAGGCTGTTGCCGGTGATCACGGCGCCATGGCCGCGCATCAGGGCGATGTGCCCGGCACCCGTAGTGGCGGCTAGGTCGCGCGCCTGTGCCGTATCGGTCACCAGCATGTTCGTGTCGCCGAATGCCGCGCGGCTGTCCCACAGCGGCACTTCGGCCCCCATCCACGCACCGGTCTGGCTGAGCGCCACCAGCGGCCGGCTCCCCATGCAATAGGGCATCAGGTCGGCGGCATGACAGTGAAGGCTCGCGTTCTTCGTCGGGTCCGCCAGCAGGGCGGGGTGCAGGACGCGTTCAGAATAAAGCTGTGCGTCCGTGGCGACCAGCGGTTCGCCGTCCATGCCGAAGGGCAGGATATCCTCGGCGGTCAGCCGGGCGGGTGCCACGGCGCGGGGGTGCCAGAAGATCTCCGGATTTTTCGGATCGCGGACGGCGAGGTGGCCGAAGACGTCAAGAACCCCCTGGTGGATCAGGATACGGGTCGCGGTGACCATGTCGGCTAGCAGGTCGTTTGGGCGTTTCAGGGTCATGTCGAAGCCTCTGCAGCCACGATGGCGGCTCGCAGGGCGGCGGGCGTCAGGGGGGCGGTGTCTATGGTCACGCCCAGATCCTTCAACGCATCCTCGACCGCGCTCGCGATGGCTGCGGCGGTGGGGATCACGCCGCTTTCGCCGACGCCCTTAAGGCCCAATGCGTTGATCGGGCTGGGGGTTTCGGAATGGACGATGCCAACGGGCGGCATCTCGGCCGCCGTGACCATCAGGTAATCGGCGAAGGAGCCGGTCAGTGGCTGGTTTTCCTCGTCGAAGACCATCTTCTCGTAAAGCGCATTGCCCAGCCCGTGTGCCAGCCCGCCCATGATCTGGCCGTCGACCATGACCGGGTTGACCATCCGGCCGCAATCGTGGGCCAGCTCCAACCGCTCGACCCGGACGAGGCCGGTTTCCACGTCGACCTCGACCTCGGCCACAAGGCAGCCGTTGGCGAAAGCCATTCCGTCGATCACCACGCGCTCGGTCGCCATCAGGCCCGGCACGTCGATCCCAGGCAGCCGGTAGCCGGGCAGCCCTTCGGCCGCGCCCGCGATTTCGGCCAGTGTCAGGGACCGGCCGGAATTGCTGCCCTTGATGACCACCCGGTCGCCGTCGATCTCCAGCCCGTCGGTCGGCAGGTCCATGATATGGGCCGCGACCTTCAGGACCTTGGCGCGGACGGTCTTCGCCGCCGCCTCGGCCGAGGCGCCAGCGACCACGGTCTGGCGGCTGTTGAACCCGCCGAACCCGTAGGGCTCGGCCGTGTCACCCAGGGTCAGGTCGATGCGGGACGGGTCGGCGCCCAGGTGGCTGCCGACGATCTGGACCAGCACGGTGCCGACACCCTGTCCCATCGCGGCGGCGCCGGTGTTCACTTTGATACGCCCGTCCCGCGCGACGCGGACGGTCACGGTTTCATAAGGCCCACGGCCCGTGCCCTCGACATAGTTCGCAAGGCCGATCCCCAGCCGGCGGCCGTCCTTGCGCGCAGCTTCCCGGCGGGCTTCGAAACCGGCCCAGTCGGACGCTTCCAGCGCGGCCGCCTGTGTCGCCGGATAATCCCCGCTGTCCAGTACCACCGGCAGGCCAGACCGTAGCAGCAACGGACGCGGGCATGGCATGCGGTCGGGTGTGACAAGGTTCCGCCGCCGGATCTCCTCGCGCGTCAGCCCCGTGGCCCTTGCGGCGGCGTCCAGCAGACGCTCCATCACATAGGTCGCCTGGGGCTGACCGGCGCCCCGGACAGGGGTCACGGGCACGCGGTTGGTCACCGCGACACAGATATCGAGGCGATAGGCCGGGACATCGTACATCAGCGGCAGCATCATGCCTGAGGCATAGGGCACGTTCAGCCCCCGCGCCGTCCAGGCGCCGTGGTCATGGATCAGGGTCCCGCGGACGCCAAGGATATGGCCCTCGGCATCGACGGCCATTTCCGCCTGCCACAGTTGTTCGCGTTCCTGACAGGCGGACAGGAAATGTTCGCGCCTGTCCTCGACCCATCTGACGGGGCGACCCAGCGCGCGCGCCGTGGCGGCGATGGCGATTTCCTCGGGGTAGGTGACCAGCTTCGGACCGAAGCCGCCACCCAGGTCGGGGGCGGTGACGGTCACCGTATCTTCTGCCATGTCCAGCAGGCGGCAGAGGTGCCTTTTCAGAGCATGTGGCGTCTGGGTCGAAGACCAGATTGCAAGGCGCCCGCCGATCGGGTCGGGCGCGGCCAGCACGCCGCGGCCTTCCAGCGAATGGGCGCCGCCACGGTCGATCTCATAGGTGCCCTGGACGATATGGGCCGCATCTGCAAAGGCCGCATCCACGTTGCCATAGTCGAAGCCGAACTGCGCCAGCTTGTTGTGAGGGGCATCCAGATGCGCGGGCGGGGCGCCTTCGGCGACCGCATCGGCCAGCGTTGCGGCGACGGGAAGGGGGTCCATGTCCATCTCGATGGCTTCGGCCGCATCCTCGGCCTCTGCTCGCGTTGTGGCCACGACAAGGGCCAGCGGTTCGCCGACGAAGACGGTTTCCCGCGCAGGCAGGATCGGGCGGTCCAGCGGGAAGGCGATGGCTGAAGATGGCAGCCCCGTTGCCAGCCGGTCGCCCCCGGGCAGGAGTGCGGCCAGGTCTGCGGCGGTATAGATCGCGACGACTCCGGGCATGGCCAGCGCCGCAGACAGGTCGGTTTCGCGGATGGAAGCATGGGCATAGGGGCTGCGCAGAAAGGCCGCGTGCAGCCCCCCAGGCGCCTTGATGTCGTCCAGATAGCGGCCGTGGCCGGTGATCAGCTTCCGGTCCTCGATCCGGGGAAGGGAGGTGCCGACAAGGGTCATTGGCCGCGCTCCGCATCGTATTCGGCGATCCGGGCGTGCAGGTACTGCGGTGTGACCGGCAGGCGCTTCACCAGACCGGGGCGTTGCAGGGCATCGTCCACCGCCGCGGCGATGGCGGCACCGGCGGCGGTCACACCGGCCTCGCCCGAGCCCTTCAGGCCCAGCGGATTGAGCGGCGACGGCGCGTCCTGAAGGATCTGGATCGCGACCTCCGGCATCTCGGCCGAGGTGGGCATCAGGTAATCGGCGAAGGTCACCGACAGGGGCTGGCCGTCCTCGTCATAGCGAAACTCCTCCAGCAGCGCGCCGCCCAGACCCTGGGCCAGGCCGCCCATGATCTGCCCTTCAATCATCGCCGGGTTCACGGCGCGGCCGACGTCATAGCTGATCGCATAGCGTTCGACCGACGTTCGCCCGGTGTCGCGGTCTACCGCGACCATGGCGATATGGGCGCCATAGGGATAGTTCATGTGGGTGTTGTGGAACCACGCCTCTGCCGTCAGGCCCGGCGTACGGTGGCCGCGTTTCGGCGAGACCGGGTCCAGCGCCTTCACGATTTCGGCCAGCGTGACCGAATGGCCGGTCGCGGTATCGGTGGCGAGGCCGTCGTCCAGCACCAGATAGGTGATTTCGGTGTCCAGAAGCTCTGCCGCCATGTCCAGCGCGCGGTCCTTCAGCTCGGTCGCGGCGCGGCGCGTGGCCTCCCCGGTCATCACCGTCACCCGGCTGGCATGCGCGCCCCAGCCATGGTCGATCCGTGCCGTCTGGCCGTGGATCACACGGCATGTCCGATAGTCCGCGCCCAGCGTGTCGGCGGCGATCTGGGCAATGGCGGTTTCCATGCCCTGACCAAGCGAGGCGGCACCGGTCACGATCTCGATAGACCCATCGGTCGCGACGGACATACGGACCAGCTCGGACGGGCCAAGGCCGCTTTTTTCCACGAAGAAGCCAAGGCCGACGCCCACCGCTTCGCCATCCGCCCGGCGTTTCGCGGCCTTGGCGTGCATGTCCGACCAGCCGCAGAACTCCAGCGCCTTGCTCAGCAGCCCGTCATAGTCGCCGCTGTCCAGCACGACCTCGGACTCCAGCGCGGTCAGGCCGCGTTCGAACGGCATCTCATCTGCGCGAATGAAATTGCGGCGACGCAGTTCTAGCGGATCCATCTCCAGCCTCTGCGCGATGGCATCCATCAGGCGTTCCCGCACGAAGGAGCCTTCGAAGCGCCCCGGCGCGCGGTAGGTGGCGGCGGGGGTCTTGGCGGTCAGGCGAAAATGGGCGCGAGCGGCATAGGCCGGCACGCGGTAGGGGCCCAACAGCAGGCCGATGGACATGTCCGCCACCCGCGCGCCGTGGGTCCGGACATAGGCGCCCTGATCGTGGTGCAGCGTTTCGTCGATGGCAAGGATCCGGCCATCGGTATCGACGGCGGCGCGGATCAGGTGCTGCTGTTCGCGGGAATGGTTCGCGGCCATCATGTGCTCGCGCCGGTCTTCGATCCATTTCACCGGGCGGCCAAGGCGCATCGCGCCAAGGCAGACCAGCAGGTCTTCGGGATAAAGCTCTCCCCTGATGCCGAAGCCGCCGCCGACATGGGGTTCGTGCAGGTCGATCTGTGTGGGCGACAGGCCAAATATCTCGGCCAGGCGGTCCCGGTTCCAGTGGGGACGCTTGGTGGCGCCCCAGAGGTCGAGATGCTGGCGCCCGGCGTCCCAGTCGGCCAGCGCGCCGCGGGGTTCCATCGGAATGCCGGAATGGCGGCCGGTGGCCAGGTCCAGTTCGACGACATGGGCCGCGGCGGCAAAGGCGGCCTCGACATCGCCATAGCCCTTGCGGACGACGGTGGGTTCGCTGCCGATGCCCGGCAGGAACTCCCCCGGTTTGGCCCGGGCATCCAGGATCGGCGCCACGTCTTCGTCGATGTCGACCATGACCAGTTCAGTGGCGTCTTCGGCGACATAGGGGTCTTCGGCGAAGACCACGGCCACCGGCTCGCCCACGTAGCGCACGCGTTCCACTGCCAGGATCGGCTGGACGTAGGGCTCCAGCCCGCTGATCCTTGTCGCGCGAAAGGGGATGCGGGGGACATCGCCCAGGGTTTCGGCCGTCCAGACGGTGACGCCAGGGATGGCCAGGGCGTCCGAGGTGTCGATCTCTGCGATGCGGCCGCAGGCATGGGCAGACCGGACGATCCGCGCATGCAGTTGTCGCGGCCGGTTCAGGTCGGCGACGAAGCGGCCAAGGCCCGCAACCAGCGGGCGGTCTTCCAGTCGGGGGACGCTTTGCCCGATCCAGGCAGATCGGCGGGCGTTCGGCAGTTTGGGGGCAGTCATGTCTTCAGTCCTTCGCCACGGATGCGGCGGCAATACTGGTGTTGCGGGCCATCATGACGCCGATCGCCAGAAGCACCAGCCCGGCCGCGACGATCGGCGGCTGGGGCGAAATCATCGCCAGCCCGCCAAGGGCCAGCGCCAGCCGGCCCAGCCCCGGGATGGGTGCGCGCCAGTATCCTTCGGCAGCGACGGCCATGGCCAGGACCAGCACCAGCGCCCGCAGGATGTCCAGCACGATAAATACGGGGGACGCCTGCAGCAGCAGACCCGGCGCGTACATGAAGGCGAAGGGCAGGACGAAGGCGGCCACCGCCAGCTTGCAGGCCTGCCCGGCGATGGAAACGGGGTTGGCCCCGGCAATGCCCGACGCGGCATAGGCGGCGACGGCAACCGGCGGGGTCATGGCAGACAGCACGGCGAAGTACAGAAGGAACATGTGCGCCTGCATCAGGCTATAGCCATAATCGGCGACCAGTGTGGGCGCGACCAGTGCGGCCGCCAGCGCATAGGCCGCGGGCGTGGGCATCCCCATGCCCAGAAGGATCGTCATCATCGCGGCGAAGATCAGCGTTAAAAGCTCGTTCGACCCGGCGATCAGGACCAGCAGTTCCGAAACCTTGCCCGACAGTCCGGTCATTGTGATGCCGCCGATCACCATCCCTGCAGCGGCACAGGCGCCGGTCACGGCGACCATCGACAGCGTCGTCTGGGCGATTCCGTCAAACAACGCTCCGAGGGTGAAGGTTCGCCAGCGCACCAGCCAGGTCAGCAGCAGCGCCGCCGTGCCGTAAAGTGCCACATAGGTCGGGCTGTAGTGCATCACCAGCGCGGTGCAGAGGACACCGAGCGGGATCAGGAACATCCAGCCGGCGGCAAAGGCTGCGCCGACGCGGGGCAGGGTCGACGGGTCAAGCGTGCCCACGCCTTCCTTGCGCGACCGAAGGTCGACCTGCAGGAAGACGGTCATGTAATAAAGGATCGCCGAAGCCGCCGCCGCGAAGACGATGGTCAGGTAGGGGATCGCCGTGAATTCCGCCATGATGAACACGGCGGCCCCCATTACGGGCGGCAGGATCGACCCGCCGGTCGAGGCCGCCACCTCCACCGCGCCGGCCAGCGTCGGCGAATAGCCCAGACGCTTCATGACGGGGATGGTGACGGACCCGGTGGTGACCACGTCTGCCGTGGGGCTGCCGGACAGCATCCCGAACAGGCCGGAGGAAACGACGGCCACCTTGGCCGGACCGCCCACCTGGCGACCGGTCAGGGCGGCCGCGATATTGAAGAAGAACGCGCCGCCGCCGGCCTTTTCCAGAAGCGTGCCGAACATCACGAACAGGAAGGCATAGGTCGCCGTCACCTGGATCGGCGCGCCGAAGACGCCGTCGGTCGTGAACATCGTCACGTCCAGGAAGTGTTCGAATGTGATCAGACCGTGCTTCAGCGGTCCGTCGAAATTGTGACCCCAGAGGTTATAGGCCATGAAGGCCAGCGCCAGCAGCGTCAGGCCCGGACCGACGGTGCGGCGCGCGGCCTCGATCGACAGGGCTAGCAGGCCATAGCCGAAGATCCAGTAGGACAGGGGCATCGGGTCGAAAAGCGTGATCCGCTGGGCGATCTCCTCCATCTCGATGGTGAAGAAGGCCAGGCAGGCCAGGCTGAAGGCCGCCAGGAACAGATCGGGGACAGTGGGCCGGTCGGTGCGCGCGTTTGGGCCGGATCCGACCACCAGGAACAGCATGCACAGCATCAGGCACAGAAAGACAATGGTCCGGGCCAGCACGTCCCAGGTCGACATCGTCGCCGCATAGACGGTGTAAAGCGCGGTCAGCACGGCGAAACCCTTGATCGCCAAACCCAGTCGGCCTTCAAGATCGCGGCGCGGGCCGGTTCCCACGCTGGCGGCAAGAAGTCTGGACATGGGCGAGGGGCGGTCTTGGGTCATGCGTGCGATCTGATCGTGGCTGGCGTGGGAAACGGGGTGCCCCTGCGGGGGGAGAGGTCGGCAGGGGCAGGCCGGGTCACATCAGACCGGCCTCCTTGTAGGCGCGGATGGCGCCTTCGTGGAACGGAACCACGTCCTGATCGATCATGCCCGCCGGCGCGAACCGCGACATGGCCGAACTGACGGCCGCCATCGCATCGGGATGGTCCAGCATCGCCTTGGTCACGGCATAGGCGGTGTCGTCGTCCAGATCCTGGGTCGCGAACAGGATGATCGAGGTGGTGACGGTCTTGACGTCGCCGTCCCCGCCAGGGTTCGCATCGGCCGAGATGGTCCAGGGCTTCAGCTTGTAGGTCTCGATCACCGCGGCGGCGGCATCGTCCGGCACGGCCAGCAGTTTCAGGTCCACCGCCTCGGACATCTGCGTCAGCGACGAATGGCCTTCGAACAGCGTGTTGGCCAGGAGGTCGACCCGGCCGTCGCGCATCAGTCCGGTCTGTTCCCCCGATGCCTGGAACTGGACCGAACCGCCCCAGTCCTCAATATCGTCCAGGCTGACGCCAAGCGCCTCCAGCGTGGATTCCGTGATGGCCGAGGTCAGCAGCCCGCGGCGGTTGAAGACCAGGCGGACCGGCGGCTTCTTTTCTGCCAGGTCGGACAGGTCTTCCAGCCCGTATTCCTCGGCGAAGTCGCGGCGGGCGATCCACCAGACCGGCGCCCAGTCATAAAGGACGGCAAGGGCACGCAGGCCTTCGACCGGGGCCTTGAAGGGTTCGGTGCCGGCGCTGGCAAAGGCCAGGTCTCCATCATTGGCCATGCCAAGCGCGCAGGTGCCCTTGGTGACCTGCACCACGTTGGCCAGCCCGCCCGACGAGGTCTGGTAGGTGATGGTCGATCCCGGACGCTCTTCCTTAACGGCGGCATCCAGGCCGGTTCCGACCAGCGACCAAAGGCCGCCCGGGCTGGCACCGCAGACCGATTCGTTGATGTCCTGTGCCATGGCGGGCGCAGCGATGGCAGTGCCGAGGCACAGTGCCGTGGTGGTGGCAATCGCGGAGAATTTCATATTCCAACCCTGTCTGAGTGTCATTTGTGCCCGCCTGGAAATCTGGCGGGTTCGATGGCTCCGATGGCGGAGTGGGACATGAACATTCCATGTCTCGACTTCAGCGAAGCACAGGATTGGACCCTGGCCCAGAGAAATCTCAAAAATGGTACAAATTATCTTTTGTGGGCTGCCCGCGGGGGTTGAGCGCGGTCTGCCTCGCCCGAAATGGCGGCTGGATTGCCCAAAACTCGGGCAACCCATAGTCCCTTGGGGGGACTCAGTTGGTGATGCGGCCGTTTTCGCGGTCGACGGCCTCCAGCAGGCCGCGCAGGTAATTGGCGGCCTCGCGGCCTTTCAGCGCCTCGCGCCACATCTGGTCGACGATGCCTTCGTGCAGTGCGATGGCCTCGGATGTATTGGTGATCGTGGCCACGCCAAGGCGGACATTGGGCTGTTCCCCCAGGCGGAACGGGCTGATCGACAGGGTCTTGGCGTCACCCTTGCGGAAGATCTGGAAACTGGTGTGGGGCAGGGTGCCGGTGATCAGGCCGACCTGGATGCCGATCGGCTCGCTTTCGATCAGTTCGATGAAGTGCATCACCTCGTGACGTGCCCGGGCGCGGCGTTCTTCCAGATCGTCGGGCGGCACGAAGGGCTGGCCGACAAAGCCTGACCGCAGCAGCCGCACGATGTCATGGGCCGACATCAGGTTGACGATGGTGGGGCGTCGCGACAGGTAGTTCCGCTTTCTTTCATGGAGGATTTCGACGATCCGGTCGATATCCGCCAGCGTCCGTTCCCGGTGGTCGGCGCCTTCGGGCACGCTTTCCTTCAGCAGCCGTTCCAGCGCCTCGTGGAACGTGTCGGACGCCAGCAGGAACGAGATCGGCCCGGCCAGCACGATGATCTGGTTCGCCTCGGTCTCCAGCTGCCGCAGCCGTTCGAAATAGGTCACGGCGGACGGGATATATTCGATTTCCACGCCCAGCAGCGTGGCCAGAGAGACGTTCAGCAGGTCGGCCAGACCGGTCAGCGCCTCGATCTTGACCACTTCGCCCTTCTCGAAGCGATAGACCGCGGTGCGAGAGATGCCGATGCGGCGGGCCACTTCCTCGGCGCTCATGCCCGATCCCAGGCGAAAGGCGCGCAGCCGCTTGCCGATTTCCTCGTATTGCACTGTCACGGTGGACCCTCGCCTGATTTTGTATCGTTTCCGGGAATGAAGCAAATGCGGCGCGCCTGGGCAATCGGAACCGGCACCGGAACGCATTTCGCTTGCGTCCGGGCGGAATGCCGGAAACCGTACCAGAAACGGAACTGATACAGGATTCTGTCATGGACGTGACCCAGGCCGACATTGCCACCCTTCGGACCGAGATCGGCAGTGGCCGTCTGTCGGTGCCGCAGGTGGTCGAGGCGCACCTGGACCGGATCGCCGCGCTGGACGCCGGGATCGGCGCCTATGTCCATGTCGACGCGGATGGCGCGCGGCAGGCGGCACTGGCCCGACCCGCGGGGCCGCTTGCCGGAATTCCCTTTGGCGTGAAGGACGTGCTGGATACTGCCGACATGCCGACCGAACAGGGCAGTACACTTTACAGCGACTACCAGCCGCCCTTCGACGCGGGGTCGGTGGCGCGGCTGCGCCATGCCGGGGGCATCGTCCTGGGCAAGACCGCGACGGCGGAATTCGCGGGCACGGCACCTGCCGCCACCTGTCATCCGAAGGACCCGTCGCGCACGCCGGGCGGATCGTCCAGCGGGTCGGCCGCGGCGGTGGCGGCGGGTATGGCGACCTTTGCCTTGGGCACCCAGACCGGGGGATCCGTCATGCGTCCGGCCGCCTTTTGCGGTGTTGCGGGGTTCAAGCCGACCTTTGGGTCGTGGCCCATTTCGGGCATGCTGCCGGCCGCCCATGGCTTCGACACCGTGGGCGTGATTGCCCGTTCCGCCAATGACCTGGCCGAGGTGCACGCCGCCATGATGCGCCTGCCCGTCCCCTCTGCCCCTGAAACGGTGCCGTCGGTGGGCCTGTGCCGTACGCATCTGTGGGACACCGTTTCCGAAGAGGCAGCACGTGTGGTCGAGGCCGCCGCGCAGGCTTTTTCCAGGGCGGGCGCGCGGGTTGCCGATGTGCCGCTTCCCCAGGAATTCGCCGCCCTGACGGCCCATCGCAGGCTGGTTAACGCCTTCGAGCGTGCCGCGAACATGGAAGGCTGGGCCGGGGCCATCGGCAGCGCCCGCACCGAATCGCAGGAAGTCTTTTCCCGCGGGCTGACCGTGGACGGCGCGTCCTACATCGCTGCGGCCGCCGCGCTGGACCGGGCCCGGGCCGACCTGGATGCACTGTTCGGCGACCATGCCATCCTGTTGACCGCCGTCACACCCGGCGTGGCGCCAGTGGGGCTGGGGTCCACCGGCGACCCGCGCTTGCAGGAATTGTGGAGCACCCTGCGCTGCCCGGCCGTGACCGTGACCTTCGGCACCGGCACGGGGGGCCTTCCGTTGGGCGTGCAACTTGTGGCGCGTCCCTGGAGCGATCTTCAACTTCTGGACGCCGCCCGCTGGCTGGAGACGCTGCGAAGCTGAGCGTGCCGGCCTTGGAGCAGCCGCGGAAATAGGCACGGGCGCCGTTCAGGAAACGGAATTTTTTGTCCCGGCATTTTATTATTGAAACGATACGGGGGGTGAAGTACCAGAAATGGAACTCTAGTCGGGCATCGCCCCGATCCCGAACAAGAGGGCCAGATGGCAGCAGATCAGCCTCGTTCCCCCCAGAACATGCTTACCCGGTTGACGCCCGATATGGTCGCTGACTTCACCAAGGCCGGCTTCTGGTCCGACGACACCATTCACGACTGTGTACTGAACCGGGCCGCCACCCGGCCGGATGCCATTGCCGTGCGGGATCAGGGCATCGCGCTGACCTACGGCGATCTGGCCGATCTGGCCAGAGGCCTTGCGGCCCGCCTGGCCGCCGCGGGTCTGAAGCCCGGAGATCGGGTCGCCGCCTGGATCAGCAGCCGTGCCGAGCTTGCGGTCCTTCTGTCGGCCTGTGCCGCCGGGGGCTTCGTCCTGTGCCCGTCGCTGCACCGCAATCACACCGTGGGCGAAATCTGCATCCTTCTGGGTCGGATGCGCGCCCGCGCCCTGGTGGTCGAGGCCGGCTTCGGCGCCGATGCCGACCGCCACGATATCCTGAAAGGCGCGGCAGAGATCGCGGACCTGGCCTATACCTGCCTGCTGTCGCGTCCCGCCGCCCGGACCGCGGACGACATCGCCACGGCGCTGGACCTGGGCGAAGGCGCAGAACCCGCGTCGCGCACAGGGACCGATATCGTCTACCTCGCCTTCACGTCCGGCACGACGGGAGAGCCGAAGGGCGTAATGCACTCGTCGAACACGCTGTTGGCCAATGCCCGCGCCATCGCCGCCGACTGGGGCTTCGACGCGGACAGCGTGACCTACACCCTTGGTCCGCTCAGCCACAATCTGGGCTTTGGCGCGCTGGTCCTGACTCTTCTGAGCGGGGGAGAGCTGGTGATCCACGATCTGCCCCGGGGCCAGGCCCTGCTGCCGCGGCTGCGCGAACTGGGGGCCACGTTCCTGTTCGGTGTGCCGGCCCACGCAATGGACCTGCTGGTCGAGATCGAGACCGAAACCGCCCGCCCGGTGCTGCCGGACCTGAAGGGCTTTCGCATTTCCGGTGCGGCGGTGCCGGGCTGGGTGGTCGAACGGCTGCTGACGCATGGCATCACCCCGCAGTCCGGCTATGGCATGACCGAGGCCTGTTCGCACCATTACACCCATCCCGGCGATGCGCCGGAACGGGTGGTGGGCACCTCGGGCCGGGCCTGTCCGGGTTACGAGGTGAAGGTCTTTGCGATCGACGACCCGAACCGCGAACTGCCGGCGGGCGAGATCGGCCATATCGGCGGGCGCGGGGCCAGCCTGATGATGGGCTATTTCGACGACCAGAACGCGACCGAACGGGCCTTCAACGCCAATGGCTGGTTCATGACCGGCGACCTGGGCCGGATGGACGAGGACGGCTATCTGACGCTGACGGGCCGCCTGAAGGAAATCATCATCCGCGGCGGTCACAACATCCACCCCGCGCGGATCGAACAGCTGACCATGCGCCATCCCGGTGTCGAGCGGGTTGCGGCCCTGGGCGTCAGGGACGAACGGCTGGGCGAAAAGGTCTGCCTTGTGGTCATGCCCAAGAACGGGGGCCTGGATCCGCAGGACGTTCTGACACACCTGCATGACGCGGGCCTGTCGAAATACGACATGCCGGAATACTATCTGGAGGTGGACGAAATCCCGCTTTCTGCCTCGGGCAAGATGCTGAAACGCGCGCTGTTGCCGGATATCGACGCGGGCCGGTTGAAGCCGGTGCCGGTGCGGTTCTCCGGGGCCGCGTGATGGATCCGCTGGCCCGCCTGACCGAGGAACTGACCCGCCCGCCCTTCAATGCCTGGCTGGGCCTGCGCGCGGTCACGGTCGAGCCGGACCGGGTCCAGGTCGCACTGCCGTTCCGGCCGGAACTGGCGGGCGGCACCGATCCCTACCTCTTTCACGGCGGGATCCTGGCCAGTCTGGCCGATGTCGCAGGCTACGCCGTGTCGGCCATCGCGACCGGGGGCCGGACACCCACTATCGGGCTGCACATCGAGTATCTGCGCCCCGCGTCGCCGGTCGATCTGATCGCCACGGCGACGGTCCGGCGGCTGGGCCGGTCGCTGCTGCGCGTCGATGTCGAGATCCACGCCGACAATAGCCTTGTGGCCATCGCCCGGGGAAATTTCACCAATACCGGAGGTGCGCAATGAGCATCACCACCAAGGCTGTCGTCATCGACGATTTCGGCCCCATCGAAGCCGCCGATTTCCGGGATGTGACCCTTGCGGAGCCCGGAGCAGGGGAGCTTCTGATCGAGGTCGACTTCGTCCCGGCGAACTTCGTCGACACGCTGGTCTTCACCGGCAAGTACCAGTTCCTGCCCGAACGTCCGTTTACCCCCGGAAAGGGTCCGGCCGGAACCGTTCTGGCGGTGGGGCCCGACGTGACGGATTTTGCCCCCGGCGACCGGGTGCTGGCAATGGCGGAAAGCGGCGGCTACGCGGGTGCGGCTATCGTGCCGGCCATCACCGCCTATAAGCTGCCCGATGGTGTCAGCTGCGAAGACGCGGCCGTGCTGTCGCTGGCCTTTGACACCGCCTGGGTGTCGCTTTTCGAACGCGGGCGCCTGGCGGATGGCGAAACCGTCCTGGTCCTGGGCGCCACCGGCGCCGTTGGCAATGCCGCGATCCAGCTGGCCCGGGCCCGTGGCGTGAAGGTGCTGGCGGCCGTGTCCTCCCCCGATCGCGCGGCCGAGGTGATGGAGGCCGGGGCAAACGGCATCGTCGACCTGTCGCAGCCGGATCTGCGCAATTCCTTCCGCGAACAGGTCTTTGCCCAGACCGGTGGCAAGGGCGCCGATGTGGTGATCGATCCCGTCGGAGGCGACGTCTTCGACGCCGCCCTGCGGACCGTGGCCTGGCGCGGCCGGGTCGTGGTGGTGGGCTTTGCCGCGGGTCGCATCCCCGAGGTGAAGGCGAACTACCTGATGCTGAAGAACATGGAAGTCTCTGGTATCCAGGTTTCGGACTATCGCAAACGGATGCCCGAACTGATGCAGGACGCCTTTACCGAAATCCTCTCGCTGGCCGCCGAAGGCCGGATCAAGGCCGGGTCGCGGGTGCATTACCCGCTGAAGGACTGGGCTACGGCGCTGGACGATCTTCTGTCCCGCAAGGCCAGGGGCCGCGTCTTGCTGGTGCCGCCCCGTGACTGATGCCGTCGATTTCCTGGTGCCCCGCGACGTGATCGTGGCCGGCGGGGGCAATGCCGCGCTTTGCGCGGCCATCGCCGCGCGGCGGGCGGGCAAGCGCGTGCTGGTGCTGGAAGCTGCACCGAAATTCTATCGCGGCGGCAACACACGTCATACCCGCAACATGCGCTGCGCCCATGACCACGCCACCGACACACTGACCGGGCCCTATACCGAGGAGGAGTTCTTCGACGACCTGCTGCGCGTCACCGGCGGCAACACCGACCAGACGCTGGCGCGGCACATGATCCACCTGTCCAAGGACATGTTGACCTGGATCCAGGAGCAGGGCGTGCGGTTTCAGCCCTCGCTGGGCGGAACGCTCAGCCTTGGGCGGACCAATTCCTTCTTCCTGGGTGGCGGTCGGTCGATGTTGAACACGCTTTACCGCACGGCCGAAAGCCTTGGGGTGGACATTGCCTATGATGCCGAAGTCGTGGGCCTGGATATCGACGGGGGCACCTGCCGGGCACTGACCGTGCGCCAGGGCGGTGCGGATCATCGCGTGGAAACTCCGGTCTTCGTAGCGGCCTGCGGCGGGTTCGAGGCGAATGTCGAATGGTTGAAGGAAGGCTGGGGTGAGAAGGCGGAGAACTTCCTGATCCGCGGCACGCCCTATAACCGGGGCACGGTCACGCGGATGCTGATCGACGGCGGCATGCAGCAGATCGGCGACCCGACCCAATGCCACGCCGTGGCCATCGACGCCCGTGCGCCGAAGTTCGATGGGGGCATCATCACCCGGCTGGACTGTGTCGTCTTCGGGGTCGTTGTGAACAAGCACGCCAAGCGTTTCTATGACGAGGGCGAAGATATCTGGCCCAAGCGCTATGCCATCTGGGGCCGGTTGGTGGCGAACCAGCCCGACCAGATCGCCTATATCGTCTTCGATGCGCCAAACCTGGAACGGTTCATGCCGTCGCTTTACCCGCCGATCTCTGCTCCGACGCTGGCCGAACTGGCCACGAAGCTGGACCTGGATCCCGTGGCCTTCATGGCCGAGATCCAAGGCTTCAACGCTCATGTCGTGGGTGGCAAGCCCTTCGATCACACGGAACCCGACGGGAACCGGACCGAGGGGCTGGACATCGACAAGACGAACTGGGCGCAGAAGATCGAATCCGCGCCTTTCTATGCCTATCCTGTACGGCCGGGGATCACCTTCACCTATCTGGGCGTCCGGGTGGACGCGCAGGCGCGGATCCTGATGGCCGACGGCACGCCCAGCGACAACATGTTCGCAGCGGGCGAGATCATGGCCGGAAACGTGTTGGGGCAGGGCTATGCCGCCGGGATCGGCATGACAATCGGCAGCGTCTTCGGGCGCATCGCCGGAGAGGAGGCCGCGGCCCATGTCTGACGCCGGAGCACCCATCCTGCCCCACGCCACGCCGATGCTGGCCGAGGCCGACCGCCTGATGACGGTCTGCAATTCCTGCCGCTATTGCGAAGGGATCTGTCCGGTCTTCCCGGCGATGGAACTGCGCCGTGCCTTCCACGACGCGGACCTGCGCTATCTTGCCAACCTCTGCCACAACTGCGGGGCCTGCCACGATGCGTGCCAGTTTTCGCCCCCGCACGAATTCGACGTGAACGTGCCCCAGGTTCTGGCGAAGGTCAGGAACGACAGCTACGCCGAATACGCCTGGCCCGCCGCGCTGCAGCCGGTGTTCAGGCGAAACGGCTTGTGGATCGGGCTGGGTTTCCTGGTCGTCGTCTCGGCCTTCCTGCTGGGCATGATCGTGGTCCATGGCGGCGACCTGTTCACCGCCTATCTGCACCCCGAGAACTTTTATGCCCTGATGCCCCACAACGTGATGGCGGCGCTGTTCGGGGCCGCGTTCCTGTACATGCTGGTGGCTATCGGCATGGGGGCGCTGGCCTTCTGGCGCGATCTGGCGGGCGGGGCGCCCGCCGCGATCGACCTGGCGCGCGCCGGGCACCAGGCCGCGCGGCTAACCCATTTGGACGGGGGCGGGCCGGGCTGTGCCGGGAACGAAGGGCAGGGGGGCGATCCGCGCAAGCTGTGGCACCATCTTACCTTCTATGGCTTCGGCCTGTGCTTTGCCGCGACCTGCATCGCGACGCTGTACCACTACCTGCTGGGGCGCGAGGCGCCCTATCCCTATTGGGATCTGCCCGTCGTGCTGGGCACGCTGGGCGGTATCGGTTTGGTCGTGGGGCCGGTGGGCCTGTTCCTGGCCAAGATGAAGCGCCCGGCCCATCTGTGGGACACCGAAAGCCGCGGCATGGACGTGGCCTTCATCGCGATGCTGTTCGCGACGGGTCTGACCGGGCTGCTGCTGGCCTTCCTGCGTCACACCCCTGCGATGGGGCCGATGCTGGTCCTGCATCTGGGTGCGGTGATGACGCTGTTTCTGACCATGCCCTATGGCAAGTTCGTGCACGGCATCTATCGCGGCATGGCCCTGGCCCGAAACGCGTGGGAGCAGCGCCGCGCCGGTCATTGATCGCGTATCGCGGTCGGGACGTTCTGTTTTCGGTACTTGTTCCGGAAATTTTACATTTGATCCGCCCGTGCGCCGAGCGCGGCGAATCTGCACCGGTCCCGGCAGGATGCAGGGTCGGTGCGGCCCCGTTTCCATCTCCGTTTCTCAAGAATTCGCCTGATTCTTCGGCAACCCACACGGAATGGGCGAGGTCATGGGGTGGGTGCGCATAAGATTTGCTCAGCCTCACCAAAAATACGAAAAGTTTCAAAATTCGTACGGTTTGCTTTGACAGGACGTTTTGCGGGCCGCAGTCTGATCCCGGAACGACAGGCCGCCCGACCGTTCTGGACGGGCGTACCGATGCGGAGGACTGCCATGGGCAACATGACCCAATTCCCCGACCGCTCGAAGGTTGCCCCGGATGCCGAACGGCTGAAGGACTACACGTGGCCGGAAGATCCCCACCATGTGCCCGAGTGGATCTATACGGACGAATACATCGCCGAGCTGGAACAGCAGCGCATCTTCCAGGGCCGCACCTGGAACTATGCCGGACTGGAAGTCGAGGTGCCCGAAGTCGGCAGCTTCATCCGGTCCTATCTGGGATCCATGCCGATCATCGTCGTCCGCGACGAGGAAGGCGTGATCCGCGCCTTCGAAAACCGCTGTGCCCATCGCGGCGCCGAGTTCTGCCGCAGCTATCGCGGCAAGGCCGAAAGCTTTACCTGCCCGTACCACCAGTGGAACTATGGTCTGGACGGCAGCCTGCAGTCGGTCCCGTTCCGCCGTGGCGTGAAGGGCAAGGGCGGCATGCCCAAGGACTTCGATATGGGGGCGAATTCGCTGCGCCGCCTGAACGTCACGACGCGCAACGGTGCGATCTTCGTGTCGGCCCATGACGACATGGAACCCTTCGAAGACTATCTGGGTCCGCAGATGCTGGAACAGTTCGACACCGCGATGGACGGACGTCCGCTGCGGCTGCTGGGGGTCCACCGGAACATCCTGGAAGGCAACTGGAAGTTGTACCAGGAAAACCTGAAGGACACGTACCACGCCACGCTATTGCACACCTACCTGACGACCTTCGGCTTGTTCGTGGCATCGAACGAGACATTCGTGATCACCGACGAGGCCGGCCGCCACAGCGCGACCTGCAACCGCCGCCCTGAAGGCCGCCCCGAAAACGACGAGACCACGGCCGAAATCGGGTCCTTCCATTCGGCGATGCAGCTGGAAGATCCGTCTGTGCTGAACATCGTCAAGGAATCCGACAGCCCCTGGACGTCGAATGCGCTGACGATCTGGCCGAACATGATCCTGATCCGGCAGACCAACATCTTTTCCGCCCGGCAGATCGTGCCGATGGGGCCGGACAAGTTCATGCTGATCTGGGCCAGCTACGGCTATGCCGACGATGACGAGGCGATGCAGGAACACCGGCTGAAACAGAACAACATCTTCGGCCCGGGCGGGTTCATCGGGATCGACGACAACGAGGTGATCAAGTTCGTGTCCGACGGCGCGTTGCGCGGGTCGGAACGCGACGGGGTCATCCCTCTGGGCAAGGACGACGAGCCCGACGACACCGTCATCACCGACCGTGCCCTGCGCGGCATGTACGCGTGGTATCGCAAGGAGATGGGCCTGTGAACATCGCCGAGATGGAGCCACCCGTTTCCGTGATTTCGACCCTGCCGGTCGACGAACGCCTCCGCCTGACCTTCCTGGTCGAGGAGTTCAACAGCCTCTATGCCGAGGTGCTGGATGCCGGGCGGATCGCGGACTGGCCCGATTTCTTCACCGAAGACGGCGTCTATCGCCTGCTGGCGCGGGACAATGCCGAAGCCGGGCTGCCGCTGTCGCTGATGTACTGCAACGGCCGGGGGATGCTGAAGGACCGGGCCTATGCGATCGAGAATACCGAGATGTTCGGCCCCCGCTACAGCAAGCACCAGGTGACGAACACCCGTATCCTTGGGCTGGAGGGCAACATCCTGTCGGCCCGGTCCAACTATGTCATCTTCGAAACCCATGTGGATGAACCGACCCGGATCCTGCAGGTCGGCAGCTATCACGACCGGTTCGCGCTGGATGGCGAAACGCTTCTGCTGAAGGAACGCTGCGCGCTTTACGACACGGTCTGCGTGCCGGTCAGCGTCGTGTTTCCGCCTTAAACTCGAAACGACCCCGGCCCGTCCGGGCCACCACTCACAACAAGAAAAAATCGACCAGGACTGGACCGGCCAGACTGGCCAACAAGGAGACGTGCAATGACCAGACATTCCTTCCTTTCCGGCCGGTTCGGCCGGCGGACGTTGCTGGCCGGCCTGGCCGCGATGCTGCCGCTGGCCTCGATCCCGGGTGCGGCCAGGGCGCAGGACCTCGATCCGCTGACGATGCGCCTGGAATGGACCGCCTTCGTCGCCCACCTGCCGCTGCATCTGGCGGTCGAGAAGGGCTGGTTCAAGGATGCCGGCCTTGACGTGATGATCGAGGACGGCAACGGATCCACCACTACCGTCAACCTGGTCGGGACCGGCCAGTTCGACCTGGGCCATGCCGCGCTGTCGTCTGCAGCCGTGGGTGCGGCCGCGGGCCTCGACGTGACGGCGCTTGCCTCCTACATGGCGAAAAGCCCGCTGGGGATCATATATGCCGAGGATGCCGGCATCGAGACGCTGGAAGACCTGAAGGGCAAGACCGTCATCTACACGCCCGGGTCCTTCGAAACGCCCTTCATCGAACCCTTCTTCAAGATGAACGGCATCGACCCGTCGGACATCGAACTGGTGGGCGTCGAGGCGTCGGCCAAGATCTCTTCCTATGCCACCGGCAATGCCGATGCCTTCATCACCACCGTGCCGGGCGACATGCCCCACGTCGAAGAAGAGCGTGACTCGGATTACTTCCTGTTTGCCGATCACGGCCTGAACCTGCCGGCCTTCGGCATCATCGCCAACACGGATTCGCTGGCCGACAAGGGCGACGCGATCAAGCGCTTCACCTCGGTGGTTTCGGCAGCCTGGGAATACATCCTGGACGGCCATGAACAGGAAGCCGCCGAAGCGGTGATGGCACAGCGCCCCGACGCGCCGACCTCGGTCGAACGGCTGGTGTCCGAATTCAACCTGAACAAGCCCTATTATGCCGGCGACGGCGCCTTCCCCGGCACCATGTCGGTCGAGGAATGGGCCACCGTCCTGGAAGAGATGAAGGCCGCCGGCATCATCGACGCCAGCACCGATCCGGCGGACTACATCGCCACCACCTACAACGATGCCGACTACGGCCGCAGCATCGTCGGCCAGTAAGAAGACCAAGGGACCATGACCGAGACCCTCACCGCACCCGCCCCCGAAACGCACCCGCGTTACGCCATCGAGATCGACGGCGTGGGCAAGACCTACGGCTCTGGCGACGGTGCGGTGACGGCACTCGACCTGGTAAACCTGGACGTGCGCAAGGGTGAATTCATCAGCCTGCTGGGCCCTTCGGGCTGCGGGAAGACGACGCTTCTGCGCATGATCGCGGGGCTTGAAGACCCGACCCAGGGCAGCATCTGGCTGCCGGGTCGGGGGCTGGATGGCCTGGGCTTCGTGTTCCAGCGCGATGCTCTGGTCAACTGGCGCACCATCATCGAAAACGTGCTGTTGCCCCTGGAATTCAAGGGCCGCCGGACCAAAGCCGCATATCAGCGGGCCAGGGACCTGCTGGCCACCTTCGGTCTTGCAGAATTCGAGGATCGCAACCCGTGGGAACTGTCGGGCGGCATGCGCCAGCGCGCCGCGATCTGCCGCGCCATGATCGACGATCCCCAGCTTCTGCTGATGGACGAACCCTTCGGCGCGCTGGACGCGCTGACCCGGGACGACCTGAATTTCGAACTGCAGGCCCTGTGGCCCGATCCGGAAAAGACCGCCGTCTTCGTCACCCACTCGATCAACGAAGCCGTCTATCTGTCGGACCGTGTCGTCGTGATTTCCGACAAGCCGGGCCGGATCGTCGACATTACGGAAATTCCCTTCGAACGTCCCCGTCCGCTTGAAATCCGGGAAGAACCGGAATTCGGCCGCATCGCCCGCCACCTGCGCGGCGTGCTGGACGGCCACAGCGCCCGGAGGGCCTGAGCCATGAAGAAGAACCCTCTGGCCTATATCCCGATGCAGGTCTGGACCATCGTCGGCATCTTTGCCGTCTGGCAGGCCTGCGTGATGGTGCTGGACATCAAGCCGATCATCCTGCCACCCGTGCCCAAGGTTCTGGGTGAACTTTTCGGTAATTTCGGCCTCTACCTGCGCCACGGCGGTCATACGCTGGGCAATACACTGATCGCCTTTGCCATTTCCGTCGTCGCGGGCGTCGGCATGGCCATCGGCATCGTCTATTCGAAATTCCTGGAAAAGACGCTCTATACCCTGCTGGTGACGGTCAACAACGTGCCGAAGGTGGCGCTGGCGCCGCTTTTCGTCATCTGGCTGGGCACGGGGAACGCGTCCAAGATCGCGATGGGCGTCCTGATTTCCATCTTCGCCATCGTCATCGACACGGTGCTGGGCCTGCGCTCGCTTCATCCCGACCTGATCGACCTGGGCCGCGCCATGCGCGGGTCCGAATTCAAGGTGCTGATGAAGCTGCGCCTGCCCAATGCCATGCCGTCGATCCTGGCCGGCATGAAGGTCGCCATCTCGCTGGCACTGGTGGGGGCCATCGTGGGCGAATTCGTGGCCGCGCAGAACGGCCTGGGCTTCGTCATCCTGTCGTCGCAGGGCGCCTTCCGGACCGACCGTGTCTATGCCTCGATCATCGTTTTGGCCGCCATCGGCACCGCGCTTTACTACATGATGGAATATGCCGAGGCGAAGCTGATCCCCTGGCACGAAAGCCGCCGCAGCCATGCCCGGCCGACCGCCCCGTCCAAGCCCGCCAAGGGACCTGTCGCACAGCCCGTCGCCAGCGACGCCAAGGCGTGATCCCACCCATATCAAACTGAAGGACCAGAACCCATGGCCATGACCGCACTTGCCGACAAGGGCAACATTCTCCACATCTTTGACTTCAAGGTGAAGGACGGGATGGGCGACGAGTTCATCAAGCGGTTCGAAAAGTTCGACTATTCGGACGAGAACCCGATGCACAAGTCCCCCGCGCAGGTCCGTGACGGCGTGCTGTGCCGGGCGTCGGACGATCCCAACCGGTTCTTCCTGATCGGCGAATGGAAAAGCATCGCCGAGCACAAGGAAATCCTGCCCCTGATCGCCGAACTGAAGCCCGACTACGCGCCGCTGCTGGCGGATGGCCCGGCGTCGATGAAGCCGCTTTATGTCGAGGTGGTGGTTTCGACCCCGCAGGAAATCCTCGACCGGGCCTGAAGACCGGAGCGCCTGACGTGAAGGACGTCCGCTGGGACAGCCGCAAGACCGTCGCCCGGGCGCCCGCCATCGGCCGCGACGCGGTCGCGACATCGCACCCGCTTGCCGCGCAGGCCGGGCTTGCGATGTTGCGCGCCGGTGGAAACGCGGTGGATGCGGCGCTCGCGGCAGGTATCGCGCTGATCGTGCTGGAACCGGTGTCGACCGGGCTGGGTGGCGACGCCTTTGCCATGGTGTCCGAACCGGGTCAGGATCCGGTCGTTCTGAACGGCACCGGCCGGGCCCCCCTGGCCTGGACCGAAGACCGGGTCGCGGCACTGGACAGGATCCCACCCCGTGGCTGGGGCAGCGTCACCACGCCCGGCACCGTTGCGGCCTGGGTCGACCTGTCGGAGCGTTTCGGCCGTCTGCCGTTCGAGACCCTGTTCGAACCGGCCATCGACTGGGCCCGCGAAGGCGCGCCGCTGGCCCCGGGCGTCCGGGGCCGCTGGCAGATCCAGGTCGACGGGTTGAAGGACCAGCCTGGCTTTGCCGAGGCCTACCTGCCGCAGGGCTTGGTGCCACAACCCGGCGCGATCTTCCGCCAGCCCGACCTGGCCGCCAGCCTTGAATTGATCGCGTCCACACGGGGGCGCGCCTTCTACGAGGGTCCGCTGGCCGATGCGATGGTGGCGCACGCGGTGGAACATGGAGGCCTTCTGAGGCACGAGGATCTGGTGCAACACCGGTCCGAATGGGGTGTGGCGCTGTCGTCCACGCCCCCGGGCGCGCCCGAGGCCGTGATGCACGTCGCACCGCCCAACACGCAGGCGCTGGTGATCGAACTGACGCTGGGAATCCTGTCGCATTTCGATGCGCCCCTGCAGGACCCCGACAGCGTCGAAGGCCGGCATCTTCAGATCGAGGCGTTCAAATGCGCCTCGGCCGATGTTGCCGCGGCTCTTGGCGATCCGGCCGGGCAGCGGCTGCCGCTGAACGAACTGCGCGACCCGGACCATGCAGCGAGGCGGGCGGCACGGGTCGAACGCAGGGCCGCGGCGCGGAAGCCTGGCCTGCCGGGACGTGGCGGCACTGTGGCCGTGGTCGCCGCCGACCGCGAAGGGCGTATGGTGTCCTTCCTGCAGTCGAATTTCGTGGGCTTCGGATCCGGCGTCGTGGTGCCCGGTACGGGGATCAGTTTCCACAACCGGATGGGCGGCTTTTCCCTGCGACCCGGTCATCCGAACCTGTTGGTGGCAGGGAAACGGCCGCTGCACACGCTGATGCCGTCGCTTCTGACGGTGGACGGACTGGGACAGGCCGCTGTCGCCGTATCCGGCGGCAACATGCAGCCGCAGGTGCAGATCGCGCTGGCCCTGCGCCTGCTTGCGGCGGGGGGCGAACCCCAGACTGCCATCGACGGCCCGCGCCACCGCCACGTCGCCGGGCTGGACATCAACCTGGAGGCGGGCATCGCGCCCCATGTCGTAGCGGCGTTGGCCGAACGTGGGCACAAGATCGTGCCGCCGGTGCCCGGCTACATGGATTTCGGGTCCGCACAGATGCTGTGGCGTCTGGACGACGCCTGGCTGGCCGCCACCGACAGCCGCAAGGACGGCGCGGCGGTGGCCTGGTGAACATTTGGATTTGACGGAGACGAAGACCCATGGCTTGGCATGACGTGACCGAAACAAGCGCAGTGGCCGAAGGCCAGGTGCTGGGCGTGACCATCGGCGAGGAAATGATCGCCCTCTACCGGATCGAAGGCGTGTTTTATGCCACCTCGAACATCTGCACCCATGCCTTCGCGCTGATGTCGGACGGGTATCTGGAAGACGACTGCATCGAATGCCCGGTCCACCAGGCGCTGTTCCACGTACCCACGGGCGAAGCCCGGTCGCGCATTGCGAAGCGGCCGCTGAAAACCTATCCGGTGAAGGTGGAAAACGACCGCCTGATGGTCGAGATCACCGAGACCGCCAAGGTCTGATCCGTCCCGATTCGACCAGCGCCTATCGGCTGCCCAGCGGCTTCGCGCATTATGGCCGGAGGCTGTGGGCGCAGCGGGATATGAGCGCTTAAACTGCCGTACACGAAACCGGCAGCAGGCCAGACCCGCAAGCGCCCGTCGGCGAACTCGTAGACATCGAGATGGCCTCGGGCGGCTGCCTCCGCTGTAGCTTCGGCCTTGTCGTCTTTCTGCCGTTTGACAAACGGCTTCACATACGCCGCCGGAACCAGGCGCACCTCGTGACCGTGCGAAAGCGCCACTCGGGCCCAGCGATGCGACGGGGCGCAAGCGTCCATCGCAAAGAATGCAGGTCGGCTGCCCGGCGAGAAGCGTCATCAGGCGCGTCCGTGATAATACTCGGTTGTATAGAACCCCCCATCCGCTCCGCTTGCTCAGACCTGGAGGGTGCCCTTCGCCAGGTCGATCGCCAGCATACCGATCTTCGTCGTCATCGATGCGCCCTCCGTTTGGTTCCGATGGAACGATCAGGGCATATGAGATGCCGTTCCGTGGGGGCATCCACCGCATCAGTTCAGTGCCGGTGTCTAGATCAGTCTGACTGACAGGCCGTTGCGATGCCTTGGGGGCATCGTGGCGGGGATATTGGTATCGAGGCAAACCGGTTGCCGCGGGCATAGGTTTGACGACGCGGGGAAGTAATGGCTGTCACAGCCCCCCCGCAATGAACGGGGCATGCGTCAGGGAGGACAGGCATGTTGGAGGAAACCGAAACCGCAGAGCTTGAAGCCCGGGAACGGGAGCGCTGCGACTATATTCTCGCCGCCAATCTTGATGCGCTTGGCCCAATGCTCAGCGACGATCTTGCGCATGTTCACCTGAACGGCGTGCTTGATGACAAGGTGGGCTATCTGGCCAGTGTGGGAACGAAGTTCAGCGTCGAACACATCGAGCGGGGTCCGTTGCAGATCCGCGTCTACGATGGGTTCGCCGTCATGATCGGCGAGCTGCGCCAGACCATAGTGGCCAACGACACCGGACAGCGCCTGTCGGCAACCGCAATGTCCACCCAGGTCTGGCGAAAGCAGGATCGACGGTGGCTCTTGAACACCTGTCACAACGCCATGCTGGCGCAGGAAGGGTGAGGGACAGAGCATGCCTATTGCCCGCATTTGCAAATCCGATGGAGCGACGGCACTTGCAAAGGTGTTCGACGGCTTCATGGTGGATCTCTCCGTCGCCGCGCCGGATCTTCCTCGCGAAATCGTGGCCTATCTCGACCCGGCTTCGGAAGCCCGTGCGGGCTTCGATGCAATCGGGCCGGATGCGCCGGGCCGGATCGCGATTGAAGATGTGCGCCTCCTTGCTCCGATCCCGGCTCCCGAGAAGTTCCTCGGCATCGGGCTGAACTACAAGGCGCACGGCGCGGAAGCGGAGCGGCTGGGCCTAAAGCCGCCGGAAACGCAGGTGTGGTTCAACAAGCAAGTGTCCTGCATCGTCGGTCCGGTAGACGAGGTGGTCATTCCTTCGGTCAGCGAAAAGGTCGATTACGAAGTCGAACTTGCCGTCGTGATCGGGCAGAGCTGCCGATATGTCGATGAAGCCGAGGCGCGCAGCGTGATCGGCGGTTACATGGTCGCCAATGATGTTTCCGCGCGCGACTGGCAGATGAGGTCCCCCAGCGTGACGCTGGGCAAGTCTTTTGACACGCACGGACCGACAGGTCCCTGGTTGACCTTCGACAACGAGATCGAAGATCCGCAGAACCTGGACCTTGAGATGCGGATCAACGACGAGATCCGGCAAAGCGCCAATACCCGGGACATGGTGTTCAGCATCGCCGAGCAAGTGTCCTACCTGTCGCAGGTCATGACGCTCAAGCCAGGCGACATCCTGGCGACCGGCACGCCCGGCGGGGTGGGCATCGCCATGCAGCCGCCGACCTTCGTCAAGCCGGGCGACGTGATGCATGCCGCGATCACGGGTCTTGGGCATATCCGGAACGTAGCTGTCAGCGAATGAACGACGGACGGACACGTCGAGAGCCCCGCCACGTCGAGGAGTACGTCGCGGTGGCCATGCGAATGGCTCGGACACGAGCCAGTACCGCATCTGTCAGCAATGGAGGAGTGCAATGACAGGGTTTCTTTCAAACAGATCGGCGGCGTGTTTCATGCTTGGAGCCGCGACGCTGGCGCTCGGACAGCCCGTAGAGGCGCAGGAGGGGCGACCGAACATTGTCCTGATTGTCGCTGATGACATGGGCTATTCGGACATCGGCGCATTTGGCGGGGAAATCCCTACCCCCTCTCTCGATGCGCTTGCGCGCGAAGGCACCAGGTTCACCAATTTCCACGTGGCACCGACGTGCTCGCCCAGCCGGGCCATGCTGATGTCGGGCACGGACAATCATGTGGCCGGGTTGGGCACCATGGCCGAGGAAATCCTTGATGAACAGCGCGGTCTTCCGGGGTACGAGGGCTTTCTGAACGACCGTGTCGTCAGCTTTCCCCAGGTGCTGCGAGACAATGGATATCATACTTACATGTCGGGAAAGTGGCATCTCGGCGGCCGGGAAGAACAGCGCCCTGCCGCACGCGGGTTTGAACGTTCCTTTGCCCTGATAAACGGTGCCGCCCATCATTTCGACCAGACGGGCGCGATCGAGGCCCTACCCAAGGCGACCTATACGCGTGACGGGGAGCTGGTCGATCTCGGCGAGGATTTCACCTATTCGACCGAGTATTTCACGACGCACCTGATCGATCAGATCGAAGCCGCAACGGACAATGCACCGTTCTTTGCCTTTCTCGGCTTCTCGGCACCGCATTGGCCACTGCAGGCACCGGACGACTCCATCGCTCTGTTCGAGGGCAAGTACGATGGGGGATATGATGAAATCCGGGGTGCCAGGCTCGAACGCATGCGGGAGATCGGACTGATCGGGCCGGATGTGCAGCCCAACCTGGAACCCGACCTCTGGCCGCACTGGAACGAACTGGATGCGGAACAGCGCAAGATCGAAGCCCGCAAGATGGAGGTCTATGCGGCGATGATCTACGAGATTGACCAGAATGTCGGTCGCCTCGTTACCTATCTGAAAGAGAAGGGCGAATACGACGATACGGTTTTCATCTTCTTCTCTGACAACGGCGCCGAAGGAACGTTGCCCGGAGAGGTCCTTGGCGGTCGGAACCGCGAGTACATCAGTCGCGCATTCGATAATTCGTTGGAAAACCTGGGTCGACGGGGGTCGTATTTCGGGTATGGGCCGTCCTGGGCCGCGGTAAGCCAGACGCCGTTCCGGATGACCAAGGGATTCACGTACGAAGGCGGCACTCGGTCGCCCGCTTTCATCTCGTATCCCGGTTGGGGCGCGGGGGGTCGACAGGACCATTTCGTGCATATCACCGACATCGCGCCCACCCTTCTGGACATTGCCGGCGTCACTGAAATTGACACTCCCGACCTGAAGCCGATGACGGGACATTCCCTGATGCCTTGGCTGCAAGGTGTGCAGGACGTGCCGCGCCCCCAACAGGATCCAGTCTGCACGGAGCTGTTTGGAAGGGTGGCTGTATGGAAGGACGGCTGGAAAATTGTCCATAGCAACGCGCCATGGGGCGCCGGCGATTTCGAATTGTTCGACCTTGGGAATGATCCGGTGGAGAGACAAGACCTTGCAGCGGAGCGGAAAGACAAGCTGGCAGAATTGAAAGCTGATTGGGAGCATTGCCGGGCTGCCTACGATATCTACTGGTACACCGGGCTCTCTCAGAAAATTGTTGCAACCAACCAGACGCAATATCTGTTTGAACCGCCACATACGACATCCGAAAAATAGGTCAGCGCAAGCGCACTGCATGATCGGCGGCGTAACCCGCACAACCCCGGTTTACGCCGCTTTCTCAAAAGACCGGAACAATCGACGCTCATGGAAATGAGACGTGCGGATCTGTGCCTTCTTTCACCACAGAACGCCCCGTCACCTGCCCCGGCCAAGGCCGCGAAACGCGGCAATAACCACGGCCAAGACAAAGAGATCAGGATTTCTGAAACGTGACAATCGCGATCAAGAATAATGCCTTATCTTCCGGAAGAGGTCACGTCGGGCCCTGGGCGTTCCGGGCAGCCGGGCTGTGTCGCAGGTCGACCGGGGGCAAGATCACAGCAAACCGGGGCGAAGGCGCCCAGCTTGATCTGGCGATTTCGCGGCACCGACTGTCCCTGTCTGTTCATCGTCGGCCGGCAAATTGGCGAATGAACGTGTCGGCAAGGTGCTTGATTTCCCAAGGCGGGCCCATGGCGCGCACGCCTGTCCCGCTAGGGGTGTGCAAAAGGAATTTCCGTGGTCGATTTCAGTTCTTCCAGGACAATGCTGGATTGGGTTTCGGCCACGCCCTCGATCACCGTGAAACTGTTCCGCATGAAATCCCGAAATTCCTTGATGTCACGTGCCCGAACCTGAACCAGATAGTCGAAACCGCCGGCGAGGAGATGGCAGGCGACGACTTCGGGAAATTTCTGCACGGCCGCTTCGAAGCGGTTGAAGGCGTCTCGGGTTTGGCTGCCAAGGCGTACGTTGACGAAGACGATCAGCGATGCTCCCAGCGACTCCGGGTTCAACAGCGCGACATACTTCGTGATATGCCCCTCGTCTTCCAGCCGTTTGACACGGCGGGCGCAGGGGGACGTCGACAATCCGACGCGCTCTCCCAATTCGGTCATGCTGATGCGCCCCTGCTGCTGCAGCACCTCAAGGATCTTCAAATCTACGGGGCTCAGTGGCTCGGTCATTTTATGTCCAAAATTCGCGTAACATTGATAATATTTGTCATTAAGATATCAAAAAAGGTCAAGAAAAGTCAAGAAATTGCGCTTTTGGGAAAATATTCTGTCGTCACAGGAGGCCCGAAATGCTGGACCAGACAATAGAACTCGATGACAAGTACGATCTTTCTGAAGATCGCATTTTTACGACCGGAACCCAGGCTTTGGTCCGGCTGACGCTGATGCAGAAGCGGGCAGATATGGCTGCGGGCCTGAACACCGCAGGATTTGTAACTGGCTACCGAGGCTCGCCTTTGGGTGGGGTTGACCAGACTTTCCTGCGCGCGCGGAGCTTCACTGATCCTCAGGACATCACGCTGCATCCCGCCGTGAACGAAGACCTCGCCGCGACCAGCGTTCTTGGGACGCAGCAGATAAATCTGATGGAGCGGGCGCATCGCGACGGTGTCTTCTCGATGTGGTATGGCAAGGGGCCGGGCGTCGATCGCTCGGGCGATGCTCTCCGACATGGCAATCTGGCTGGCACCGCACCCCACGGGGGCGTTCTGGTTCTGGCAGGTGACGATCATACGGCCAAATCGTCGACGACATCGCACCAGAGCGAATACGCGCTGGTGGACGCGATGATCCCGGTGCTCAACCCTTCGGGGGTTCGGGAGATTCTGGAGTTCGGTCTCTTCGGATGGGCTCTATCCCGATTTTCCGGGACCTGGGCGGCCTTGAAACTGGTCGCAGACACGATGGATTCTTCTGCCTCCATTGCCGTTCCGGGCCTTCGTAGTTTTGCGACGCCGACCGATATCGAACTGCCTGACGGCGGGCTCAGCATTCGCTGGCCGGACAGCCCGCAGGCAATGGAACGCCGCCTGCACAATCACAAGATCCCGGCCGTTGGCGCCTTTGCGCGGGCCAACCGGATCGACCGGGTCGAAGGGGCCACGGCGCGCCGAAGGATCGGCATCGTGACAACGGGCAAATCCTATCTCGACCTTCTGCAGGCTTTGGAAATCCTGGGGCTGCCTCTCGAACGTGCCGCGGAGCTGGGGATCTCGGTCTACAAGGTGGGCCTTGTCTGGCCTCTCGAACCGCAAGGTCTTCATGCCTTTGCCGAGGGGCTGGAAGAGCTGTTGGTGATCGAGGAAAAACGCCCCCTGATCGAAAGCCAGATCAAGGATCAGCTTTTTCATATGCCGGCCGACCGCCGCCCGCGGGTTCTGGGCAAGCGTGACGCGCAGGGGCAAATCGTGTTCCCCTTGCATGGCGATCTGTCGAGCGACCGCATCGCTGCCGTGCTGGCGCAGCGTCTTCTGCCCTTGATCGATGCACCCGATCTGGGCGAACGGTTGCGGCAGGCGACGGACGCACGTGCCGCTTTGCCGGACGTGCCGCTTTGGGAACGAACCCCCTATTTCTGCTCGGGCTGCCCACATAACAGCTCGACCAAAGTGCCCGAGGGAAGTCGCGCCTTCGCCGGGATCGGCTGCCACTATCTTGCCCAGAAGATGGATCGGAACACCGCGACCTACACCCATATGGGCGGAGAAGGCGCGAACTGGATCGGCCAGGCGCCATATGTTCCGACCCGCCATGTTTTCCAGAATATCGGCGATGGCACATATTTTCATTCGGGTCTTCTGGCGATCCGGGCTGCCGTGGCCGCGAAGGTCAATATTACCTACAAGATCCTGTATAATGACGCAGTGGCGATGACCGGCGGCCAGACGCATGACGGGCCCCTGGATCCGCAGCGGATCACGCATCAATTGCGTGCCGAAGGCGTCGAACGTATCGCTGTGGCGTCCGATGACATCGCAAAGTACCGCGGGCAAAAGCGCTTCGCAGAGGGGGTGACGATCCATCCCCGCGAAGAGCTCGACGCCGTTCAGAGAGAGCTGCGCGAGGTCGAGGGCGTGACGGCCCTTGTCTATGATCAGGTCTGCGCGGCTGAAAAGCGACGGCGGAGCAAGCGCGCGGCCCCCACGCCGACGCTCACCCGCCGCGTGTTTATCAACGAACTCGTGTGCGAGGGCTGCGGCGACTGCTCGAAAAAGTCCAACTGCCTTTCCGTGACGCCTATGGAAACGGAATTCGGGCGTAAGCGGCGGATTGATCAATCGTCCTGCAATCTCGATCATTCGTGTGTCAACGGTTTCTGCCCTTCCTTTGTCACCCTGGAAGGTGCCGAGCTGCGCAAGCCGTTGAAGGACGCTTTGAGTGACATCCTGTCGGCCGATCTGCCGATGCCGGCGCTGCCGGCGCTGGACGAACCCTGGAACATCATGGTGACCGGCGTTGGGGGAACGGGGATCATAACCATCGGCGCGATCCTCGCGATGGCGGCCCATACCGAGGGTAAGGGCTGTTCAACCCTCGATATGACCGGCATGGCCCAGAAAGGGGGCGCCGTCACCTCGCATATCCGGCTCTGCGCCTCGCCGGATACCGCGCTGGCCCATCGCATTCCCGATGCCGAGGCCGACCTGGTGATCGGTGGCGATCCGGTCGTGACCGCAAGCCGGGAGGCGCTGGGGGTGGTCTCGGGCAGCCGCAGCCGCGTGATCCTGAATGCACAGCAACCCATCACGTCCGACTTCATCCGGGATCCCGCCTTTCATGTTCCGACGGAAAAGCTCGCGGATACGGTGCGGCGCCATGCGGGTGGCGATCATGTCGATCTCGTCAGTGCGACAAGGCTGGCCGAGCGCACCCTTGGCGACGCAATCGGTGCGAACCTGTTCCTTGTCGGCTACGCCTTCCAGAAAGGGCTGATCCCGCTCTCCGAGGCGGCGATCCTGAACGCGATCCGCCTGAACCGGGTGGCGATCGAGATGAACGAGACGGCGTTCCGTCTGGGCCGTGTCGCGGCGCAACATCCGGAACGGCTTTCCGGGTTCCTGGACGAGTCTCCGGCGCCCGGACTGGCGCATCGCCTGCCGTCGCGGACACTGGACGAGACCATCGCGCGGCGGGTCGACTTCCTGACCGGCTATCAGAATAGCCGCTATGGCGAGAGCTATCGCAAGACGATTGAAAGGGTTCGCGCCAGAGAGACCGCGGCAATGGGACAGGAGGGCCCGCTAACCGAGACGGTGGCCCGGTCGCTTTTCAAGCTGATGGCATACAAGGACGAATACGAGGTTGCGCGCCTCTACGCCGCCAGCTCTTTCAAGGCCATGATCGACGAGGCTTTCGGAGCGCAGGGACGGATGTATCTGCATCTCGCGCCACCGATCCTGGCTAGGGTCGACCCGGCGACGGGCGAACCTGCAAAGCGGCGATTTGGGCCGTGGATCTTCACCCTTTTGCGCTTGATGTCCATTGGGAAATGCCTGCGCGGCACGCGGCTCGACCCCTTCGGCCACACGGTGGAACGGCGGGAAGAACGTCAGTTGATCGAGGACTTCAGGCAGAGCATCGAACTCATCCTTGCCACCCTGTCGCCCGAGACGATGGAGACGGCTCTCGAACTTGCAGCGATTCCAGACGGGATACGCGGCTTTGGCCCGGTCAAGGCGCGGAGCATCGCCGCCGTGCGCCCCAAATGGGCAAAATTGGAAGCGGCGTTGAAGCAAGAGGCGGCCCGGTAACGGAAACATGCCTTCGAAAGGTCCCCGCACTTTGCGGGCTTGGAAACAGGCGGGCCCGTCACCGGGCTTCGGTCTTCCGGGGAAACCCCCGACGTCCCGATCTGCCGTGAGGAGGAAGGCGATCCGGGCGCCCATCACCAGCACTCCACCCAAAAGGAATTGACATCATGAAACAACCCAGGCCGCTCGCGCGCAAACCTGTTCTGCATCACGTCACCTTCAAGACCTCGCGTCTGCAGGAAATGCTCGATTGGTATGAGGCCGTCGTGGGCTGCACCGCAGGTTTTACCTTCGAGGGCGCGGGCTGGACGACCAACGACACCGCGAACCACCGCATCGCCTTTCTGACCAGCCCGGCGATGAAGGACGACCCCGAAAAGATCTCCCATACCGGCATCCATCACACGGCTTTCGAATTCGGCACGCTCGAGGACCTGGTGGACAATTACGAGCGTCTGGCCGAGGTCGGCATCCTGCCAGACGTCTGCTTTGACCATGGGGCGACCATGTCGTTCTATTACGTCGATCCGGACGGCAATCTGGTCGAGCTGCAAAGCGACAACTTCGGCAACTGGATTCATTCGACGCACTGGATGCGGACCTCGGAGGATTTCGCCCGCGAGCCGATCGGCGTCATGGTGGACCCGGCCAAGCTGATCGCTGCGTTGAAAGGCGGCCTGTCGGTGTCGGAGCTGCTGAAGAAGTCGCGGGCAGGCGAATACCAACCAGAGGTCCCCGGCAACATGCATTTGCCGGGCTGAGGGCGCGCGCGACAAGAATCTCAACCGCTTGTCGCGCATCGCGCGACGGGCCGGACCTGGCGGGGGGTTGTGGAACTTACCCCCCGGCGAGGCCACTCACAGCACCACATTCGAGGCCCGGGCGCGTTACCGGGGGCAAGTCCCCCGGTTCGGCCGTGCTGGCCGTCACAGGGGAGGAGAGCTCGAAAATGTCGAGGGATTCGAAAATCATCATTGTCGGCGGTGGGCCGACGGGGCTGACCGCTGGCATCCTTCTGCGCCAGCGTGGCTTGAACCCGATCGTTCTGGAGCGTCGGCACGACCAGATCGGCTATCCCGCGGCCCATGTTGTCAACACCCGCACAATGGAAATCATGGCCGAACTGGGCGTTGGCGAACGGATGTGGGCGGAAGGCGACAACACGGCAATGAGCGGAAAGATCGTCTGGGTCGAAAGCATGGCCGGTCGTGAATACGGAGTGCTGTCTGTCCGGGGGGCGGCCGAGGACGACCGCGGCCCCCTCAGCCGGTATCGCTCGTTGAACCTTCCGCAGACGCATCTGGAACGCATCCTGGCCGAACGGTTCATGGAGCTGGGGGGCGACTTGCGCTATGGCCATTGCGTTAGCGATCTGCGGCAGGACGAAACAGAAGGCGAGGTAACGGTCGATACCGCGGATGGCCAGCAGGTGATGAAGTTCGATTGGTTGATCGGTTGCGATGGTGCCGGCAGCATGGTGCGAAGGTCGGTCGGGATCGATATGGATGGCCCGCCTTCGCTGGCGCGGTTCATGACGATCTACTTCCATGCCGATTTCGACAGATATCGGGAAGGGCGCAAGGCCGTTTTGTACTGGATCGGCGGCACGGATGCGCGCGGGGTCTTCCTGAACTTCGACAAGCATGGTCGCAGCTGGGCCATGCTTGTGCCTATCGGCGATGCCCGGGTCGAGGATTTCAGCAATGAAGACGCCACCCGGATCCTCAACAAGGCGATGGGCGATTTCGACATCGAAGTGAAGATCGACTCGATCAGTACATGGAACATGAGCGCGCAGGTGGCCCAGTCCTATCGGGCGGGGCATGTGCTTCTGGCGGGGGATGCCTGCCACCGGTTCCCGCCGATGGGTGGGCTGGGGATGAATACCGGCATTCAGGACGCGCACAACCTGGCGTGGAAGCTCGATGCCGTCGTCTCCGGCTTGGCCCCGTCTGCGCTGTTGGACAGCTATCAGGTCGAGCGTCGTGCGATTGCGCAGCGCAATACCGATCAAAGCGTGAAGAACATGATGAAAATGGGTCAGATCGACGAGGCCCTGGGGGTGCCACTTCTGGCGCCGGTCTCGCTCGACGACATCCGGGGACCCGTGCGGCAGCATGACGCCGCGGTTGTCGGAATCGACGGGGACGGTGCCATGGCTCAGAGGCGCCGCGCGGCGGTTCAGGCGGCAATCGAAAACCAGGCGGAGCACTTCGATCAGGGAGCAGGGATGGACCTTGGGTTCATCTATGATGAGGGACTTGTCGCGCACGATGGATGCGCGCCTGGGCCAAGCGACATTTCGCGGTATCGCCCGGACGCCCATCCCGGCGCACGGCTTCCGTTCAGTTCCCCGGACGGTAGTTTTGCGGCATCCACTCTTGGGCGAGTGGCGCCAGTCGGCATCACGCTCTTTGCCCTGGATCCGGCCTGGCACGAGGCAGCGCAATCCGCGGTGGCAGCGACGGGAGTCCCTGTCACGGTGCTGACCATCGGCGCCGATGCGAATTTCGGCCCGAACGCCTCTGATTTGCTTGGTATCGAGAAAAGCGGCGCGGTCACGGTTCGTCCCGACGGACATGTTCTTTGGCGAGACGCATCGGTGCTGAACCTGGATGGGTTCCAGCAAGCCCTTGGCCTCCTCAAAGGGGAATGAGCTGAAAAAAGGCCGCGCGGAATTTCGATTTGGGCGGCCTTGTCCCGAAACCGGCAATGTCAATCCGCGACCACAAACCGGCACCAATTTCTGCTGAAAGCCGGGTCGCGGCATCGCGGGAACGTGTTGTCCCGAACGTCGTGCTGGACGCAGGCGTGAAGGCAGGAATTTCGCTGTCGATGGCGATCGTCCCGGAGGGCCCGGTGCGTGCGCGACGGAGAAGCTGAGTTTCGGATCAAACTGGAAGAAAAGCTAGGATAGGAGAAGCCATGTCCCGAAAATCAATTGCCATGCTCGTTGGCAGCATTCGCAAACAGTCGATCAACCTCAGGCTTGCGAAGGCCATCCAACTTTATGCGCCCGCTTCGATGGCCTTTCGTTACATACGTATGGACGACATGCCATTCTACAACGGCGATCTCGAACCTGACCGGCCCGACGCGGTTCGCAACTTCACCAACGCGATCAGGGAAGCGGATGGCGTTTGCTGCGTGACGCCGGAGTACAACCGATCGATTCCCGCTCTCCTGAAAAATGCCATCGATTGGGGATCAAAACCTCCTTCGGAAAACGTCTGGAATGGCAAGGTCTTCGCCATGACGGGTGCGTCCCCCGGCTCGATAGGAACAGCAATCGGGCAACAGCATCTGCGACAAATCATGGCGGTACAGGGCAGCATTGTCATGCCGGGGGAAACCTATATCAGTTTCAGAACTCCCGAAATGATCTCCGAAGACGGCGTCATTGCGGATCAGGACCTGCGTGACTTCATTGCAGCCTTTGCCGAGCGTTTTGCCCAACTCATAGATCGCATGGCGTGATGACCGGCACGACAGGGCTGGAACCGGCACGGTGGAGAGATCGTGCTTGGCAAACATGACGGCGCGGCGGGTGCGTGCTTGCCGCCTGTTGCGCGCTGCCGCCGGGTGAGGCCGCGCCATGCCACGAAGTCTCGGCCCTTCCGGAACGCTTTCGGCGGCGGAGCCATAGTGGCGATGGCTGCGGCGATCAACGGGCCTATGCTTGGGATCGACATCAGACGACGGGGAACCTCATCTGTCTTGGTGCCCCGGCCAATGTCGGCATCCAGGGTCTCGATCCGACCGTCGGGTTGGGCAAGCATAACAGTCCGGACCATCAGGGAGGACCAATTGTTCGCCCGCGACAAGGGCAAACAGGCGCCGGGCATTCGTTGCGCCCTAAGGTACGACGCAGCCGAATTCAGTAAGATGTCCGCGTATTGCATTGACGGCCTAGGTGCGCTGCCGGATGAGCCTGAAATCGTGGTCGATCTTGGACAATTCCCGCACCCAGAAAAATCGCGCCGCCGCCGACCTCTATCGCCACCAGGCAGGGCGGCAACTTGGCAAAGAAGTCAAGCATCGGGGCCCTTCTAAGCTTCCTGCGCAAGATGGCACTGCCATTCCTGTCTGAACCGTCAACCCGAAACTCATTCTTCGCCAGATCCAATCCGACCGTGATAATCTCCGACATGACCGCCTCCCGATATGGAATGATGCGACCCAACTTTGGCGCGTCGATGCCGTAGGGAGGCGGTTACAGTATCAAGCCCGATCCCAGCAACAGATGGTTGGATCGTCTCTGCGCGCTGACAGTGTGATGCTCAGAGGCGACACATTACTCATAGAACCTTTCCAGGGGTTTTCGAACCGGCCAACGGCTTCTGGACAGCTTCGATTTTGGCTCCTCGAGAGTGCACTTCAACGCTCCCAGTCGGGAAAACCTGATCTCGACAGTATCTCCCGGATCCAGAAAGTCGTCAAAATCCAACCCGGTGCATCCGGGGGTGGTTCCGAACCCGAAAACTGTGCCAGGACGGATGGGGCCAATCATTTCCATCCACTGAAAGATGTCCTCAGCGCCGTGGCTGATCTCGGATGTTGAACCTTTGAAACGCGCCTTGCCATTTACGATCACATCGACATCTTGATCAAACGGGTTGCCGACCTCGTCAGCCGTAACAAGAAACGGGCCAAGCTGATTTCCAAATCCCATGTCCTTTGAAAGGCAAAGGCCGCCAATGAACTCGGGGACCTGAACGTCTCGTGCGGAAATGTCGTTGAAGATGCAGTAGCCGGAAACGGGTTGTCGAGTATTTCCATATATCACGGCAAGCTCCGGCTCGATGTCCAGACGAGCGGTGTATGTCGGCCATGGAACATGTTGCCCGTCCCCGACAATAGAGTTCATGTTGCATTTGTAGTAAGAGAGTGGTTGAGGTCCGGCAGAGGGCTTATCCTCCGGCTCAGAAATAAGGCCAGCCTTCAAAGAGTTCAGAATCGGCTCTGTTTTTGGATTTCCGTGTTCGAGTTTTAAGAACGTTTCCAGAGAGTTCCGCAGGTGGGTTGGTGTAAGTCCGAAATCGAACAGGGCTGCAACTTCCACCGGTGCCAGAAGTTGCACCGACTCCAGACTGAAAACTTCGTCGTCTCCGAGTTCACTCAGATGCTCTGCGCCCCAATCAAGAAGCTTACGGGCCATGTCTTCGCTATCCGGCAAATTCGAAAGGTATATCCTGCTGTTGCTGACAATGTCAGTGTCCAGCCCGGACCGTTTCAGCAGCGTCCCGAAGCCAACGACATGCGTGCCGATCACGCCTCCGAAAACGGGAACTTCAGATGCCGGTGGGAGAAAGCGTGCAATTTTCATGGGATGTTCTTTCGATTCGAAGACAGATCAGAATGTTGGCGTCAGGCCGCGTGTTATGGCGACGCCGTAAATCTCGTCGAAGGTTTCGGGCTTGTCCCACGGTTTGTCCTGCGGTTCCGATCGGAACTCGCGATAGGCCCGTTCGACGTTCATGTAGATTCGTTCAGGACAGAGCCAGTCTGCATAAGGCCCCAGGTCAATCCTGCGCGCGGCTTCGCTGGCACTGCGCCCGTCGTCGAAATGGATGCGCGATTCCTTTTCCACATACTGCAGGTAGGATTTCATCTCATGCACCCCGTCCAGTCCGCAAACCGGACCATGGCCGGGTACGATGACATCGGGTTTCAATTCGTTGATTATCATGTCCAGGGCTTGATACCATTTGTTAAAAGAACCCACCCAGCCCATCGGTGTGCACAAACGGAACAGAACATCTCCGGCAAAAAGAACGCGCTCCCGAGGAAGCCAAACGATGGAATCCCCGGCCTGGTGACAAGGTCCTACGTGAATGATGTGAACCTCGACGTCATCGAGAACGACTTTGAGACGATCGTCGAACAGGACGCTTGGCGGCACCAGGTGAACGCCCCGGAATTCATAATCCTCGGCAATCTGTTTCGCGGCGGCAAATACACCCGGGTGAGCGGCTTTCAATTGCGAACCGATGGTGACGCTTTGGGCCGCATCGATCATATGTTGAAATTCATCAGGGTCTGCCACCAACTTCATTCGCTCGGGCAGGCTGCGATGCCCGATGATCTGGGCGCTGCCAAACAGCTGGTTTCCGTATACGTGATCGGAATCTTCATGAGTATTGACGACCTTTTCCGGCATGCCCGTCCAGACTCTGCTGAACATGTTGATCATTGCCTGGGCATGCGGCAGATCGGACTGCGTGTCGATCACCATGCCGCCGCCGATATTGATCAGCCCGGAATTGGCATCGCAGACTCTGTTTTTTTCATTCAGAACTGCATAGCAATTATTGCTGACCTGTTCCATCTTCATGCTAACTCTCCATAATTGGATCGAGATTGTTCTTCGTTTTCGGAACTGTCGACCATACAAAATGATCGTCGACCGAGCATTGTCGCAGAATTCCAACAGGCGCCGGGCGCGATCATCGCTTGTTCTCGGAATCTGGCGGCACCGGCGGGACGGCGCCGTCCGCCGCTTTGGCTTGAGCCGCCTTAAGCTTGGCGATGTCATTGCTCGACAGTGTCGGAGCATCGACCGAAAGGGTGATCTTTTCGATTTTGCCGTCAAAGGCGAAGGGGATGTCGTAATCGGCGACGTTGACCGACGTACCCGTATCGGAGCCGACGTCGAGATGTTCATCCCAGGCGAGGGTAAAGGGGATCGTTCTGGTCATCGTCTTGCTGTCGACGATCTTGCCGTCCACCTGCAGGGTTCCGGTGCCAGACCGGCCGAAACCGGCGATCGAGCCATAGGCCAGCGTATCCGCGCCCAGCCCGTCATACTTGAAGTCGAAAACCAGGACATGTTTGCCTGGGCTCAGTGCCGTGGCGCCCCGCCACGTCTTGTGATCGAGACCGGCGAGGTTCCAACTGAAGGTCGGGATGCCTTTGAGCAAGTAGAAGCCGAAACCGGCAAAGCGGCCGCCTTGCGTGATCAGCATGCCCGCGCCGCCGGTCTCGGGCACCTCGATCTCGGCTGTGAACCTGTAGGACGTGTTGAGGACCGAGGGCGCGTTGGTGCTCGACACGCCGGTAAGCGGGCCGGTCCAGACATACATGTCGCGGCCCGTTGCGATGCTTGGCTTCGATGCGTTCTGCCGGGTCGCGACGGATGCATCGAGCGGGAAGACCTGATTTTTCCCCGCTTCTTGATAGAAAAGGGCTGTCAGTTCCGCCACCTTGCCGGGATGAGCGGCCGCCACATCCTCATATTGTGTCCAGTCCTTGCTCAGGTCGAAGAGCTCGTAGGGGTAGCTGGTCGGGTCCGAATTACCGGCACCCGAACTTTCCCACGGCGCTCGCATGACCTTGGTGCTCAGGATCCAGCCATCATGGTAAAGGGCGTGGTCACCAAGCATCTCGAAATACTGGGTTTTCCGTGCCGATGGCGCATCGGCATTCGCCGCATCGAAGGTATAGGTCATGCTGACCCCGTCGATCGGCGCCTGCCTGATCCCGTCGACCTCTGTCGGGGCCGCGATCCCAGATGCGTCGAGAATGGTCGGAAGAATGTCGATGACGTGGTGGAACTGGTGACGGATGCTGCCCTTGTCCTTGATCCGCCGGGGCCACGCGACGGCCATGCCCTGCCGCGTGCCGCCGAAATGGGATGCGATCTGCTTGGTCCAGGAAAAAGGCGTGTCAAATGCCCATGCCCAGGCGGCAGCCATGTGAGGATAGGTCGCCTCTGATCCCCAGATATCGTAGAAATCCGAGAGCTGTTGCGCCACCGGGACGTCGATCAGATTGGCCGACGCGACTTCGTTGGGGGTGCCGTTCATGGTCCCTTCTGCGCTCGTCCCGTTGTCGCCGCTGATGTAGACGATCAGCGTATTGTCGAGCCGCCCCAGATCGTCGATGGCCTGTATGACCCTGCCGATCTCGTGATCGGCATACATAAGATAGGCTGCAAATACCGTCGCCTGACGTTTGAACAGCTTTTGTTCATCGGCCGACAGCTGTTCCCAGCGCTTGAGCAAACCGTCCGGCCAAGGCGTCAGCCGGGCGCTGTCCGGAATAACGCCGAGCGCCTTTTGTTTTTCGAAGATCGTCTCGCGCAGCGCGTTCCAGCCCTGATCGAATAGGTGAAGTTTGTCGGCCCTTTCGATCCATTCCTTTGTCGGATGATGGGGTGAATGCGCGGCTCCGGGGACATAATAAATGAAGAATGGCTGCTCGGGTGCCAGCGTGTCTGCCGCCCTGACATATGTGATCGCTTCATCGGCCATGGCCGTAATCAGGTTGAAATCCGGATCGGCCAGGAAGGGCTGGATATAGGTGGTGTTGCGGACTAGATCGCCCGGCCGCCACTGATTGGATTCGCCGCCCATGAAGCCATAGAAGTAGTCGAAGCCCAGCCCGGTCGGCCATTGATCGAACGGTCCGTAAAGTTCCGTGAACGAAAACGGCGTGTTGTGGTTCTTGCCGAACCAGGCGGTGCGATACCCGTTGTCGCGCAGCACCCGGCCGATTGTCGCCTTGTCCTTCGTGATCACGCCGTCATAGCCAGGATAGCCGGTGGACATCTCCGGGACCACGCCGAACCCGACCATATGCGGATTGCGCCCGGTCAGCAGGGCTGCCCGGGTCGGCGCGCATAGGGCGGTGGAATGGAAGTTTGTGTAGCGCAGGCCTTCAGCGGCAATTCTGTCAAGAGCCGGGGTGGGAATGACACCGCCAAAGGTGGACGGCGCCCCAAACCCGACGTCGTCGGTCATAATGAGCAAGACATTCGGCGCACCTTGTGGCGGCACGATCCGAGCTGGCCACGACGGTCTGGATTCACTTGCGAGCGTCTTGATCTCCCCCCTGAAAGGCTGGGGCTGTGGAGGCAGTTGGGCGCCGCCAATTTCGATCGTCGGCTGGGTGGCATCAGGGGGCCCACTCAATTCGTCGGACCACGCGGCAGAGCAAATCATGACAGCCGATGCCAGCCACCCGAAAAAGGAAAGGCATCTGCCAGAAAAGGTCCATTTGCCTTTTATGCTGAGCCGCGCCGCAGCCGCAGTCCCCGCAAGATCGACAGTGGAACGAGCCCCCGTTTCAAGGGCGGTAGGCAAACTCAGAAGATTGTCGCAAGAAATGTATCCCTTATCTGCACCACTCTCGCATCCTTGGCTGTTTTGCAGACTTGAGAA
The DNA here is from genome assembly GCF_009765275.1 of Chachezhania sediminis. Classification (GTDB taxonomy): domain Bacteria; phylum Pseudomonadota; class Alphaproteobacteria; order Rhodobacterales; family Rhodobacteraceae; genus Chachezhania; species Chachezhania sediminis. Next base: position 100,024 of record NZ_VOPH01000006.1, on the reverse strand, counting down.
ATTTACTGCCTTCATGAATTTGATCCACTTTACTGCTCTGGCCGTCGATTGTGTTCAGTGATTGTCTGCTTCTGAAAACGTGGAGCCCTTTTTAGCTTAAGGCTGGCCAACGCATAGCCGGAGATCTGTTCGGACTTGCCCATCGTTCAGATTGCCCCTCCGCTATCGAATCCGACGCCTAAAAGACATAGCTCAATTTCAAAGATACTGAGTGGTTCTCAAAGCCGCCTCCGAAAGATGCATTATAGTCCGCTCTCAAATCCAACCCTTCCGTGCTGTAGATTTGAAGGCCAAGACCGACATTTCCGAGATATTTCGGAGTTTCAGTCTCGATTGTGAACGGCCCGACACTGTCCGGGGCCATCACGAAGGACAGATCATTTTTGATCGATCCCGCAGCCGAAATGGAAGCTCCGACAGTTCCGAACAGACGTGCCGTCCAATTCTTTGAAAGGTCGGCCTGTCCACCGAATTCCACAGCCGGCAGGACGGTCACACCAAAGTAATCGGTGTCTCCAACCTGCATTGCCAGCGTGTCCGAGCCTTTTTCGGTATAGCCAGGCGTATGGGCATAAAGGATATCCAGGTCCGCCCTTGGCCTGACATACCAACGCTCGAAAGGAAATTCGTAAGCAGCCCGAAAGCGCGTGCCCAGGACCAGGGTATCGCTGTGGCTCGTGACGGTCGCCGCTCCCAGACCCGGCATGCTGGCGTTCCGCTGATTGTCATTCCACATGTATCCTACGGTGCCGACAGCCGCCAGATACCACCGGTCCGCATCGTATTTCACGGCAGCGGCAAGGTTGAAGCCTTCGCCATCGCTGTGGAACGAGCCATCGTCATTCGACGTCTGGCTCTGGACATAAGCGGCGCTGCCACCCAGGATCCAGTTATCCGCAAAGGCGATCTGCCCGCCAACGCGATAGTCCTGGCTCTTGATCGTCGCGCCATTGTCGCCGGGAAGCTCGGTTCGACCGCCGCTTGCCTTTCCCCAATAGCAGCTGTGCTCGCGCAGCAGCATGCTTTCGCCTTCGAACTGCGGGCAACTGAGGCTCGAGGACATGGCCGTCTGCGATCCGGAAACCGCGCCATAGGTCATGGCGCCAAAGGCGGCATTTGTCATGCCGCTCAGGGCGTCCTCGTAATCCGACGCCGAGTCTACCTGATAGAGCGCGCCAAACATGGCGGCGAACGCGTCGGTCTCGTTGGTTCCGTCGCTCGATGTCGGCGTCTCTCCTTCGTCGAGCGCGTCCCAGACGTCGCCCAGGTAGCTCGCCGCGTTCTCTTCGTTGCTCGTGAGATCTGCGTCGCTTGGCGTGAAATCGGCCGACGGGGTCAGGTCGAGCGCGGTATTGTCCGAATTCATCGCCAGATCCCAGGAATAGAGATAGCTGCCCGTCACCACTGTGTCGCTATCGATGACGGCCGACCCTTCGGGGAGCGTCAGCCCGTCAGGCGCGTTTATGATCCCGTAGCCTTGTGGCAGCAGGCCACCGATGACGTTGGGCGTGATCGTGCCGCCGATCGCCGCCGTCGAATAACTGAGGCTATCCGAACCGAACCAAAGGACGTCGTTCAAGACGCCGTCGCTTGCCGTGGCGTCGATGTCGACCAGCCAGTTGGAATTGCTGTCCGTCAAATCGAAGTACGATTGGTCGTACGCCGTCGACTGATAGATGTTGCCGTCGCCGCCGATACTGAACTTGCCCTGATTGATGAGATAGCTGCTGGTGAATTCCTGGCCGAAATTGAACGTGCCTGTATTGGTTACCGTGAGGTTGAAGTCACCGCCCCCGGTCGGTGCGCCGGTGAACACGGCGCCGGTGAGTGTACCCGCATTGGTGATGGTCCATGCATCGCTGCTTGGAGTGTAGACGGCATAGCCATCGACACCATCGGCCGTTGTCAGCGTCCCCGTCGAACCGATGGTGATCGTCCCGCCGTTGGCCGTTTGCGCATAGATGCCCGCCGCGACGCCGCTGGCATCGGAAAGTCCGCCGGTGCCGCCACTTACCGTGCCGTCGACGGTGATCGTGACATCGGTTCCGGGGTTGGGGCCGACCGCACCGACTGACTGGGCGAAGATCCCGACCGAGGAGGCGCCATTTGCAAGAACCGACGCGCCGTCCGCGATGGTGATCGAAGAGGCGCCGTTGACCGCGTAGTAGGTATCCTCAAAATTGACCCCCGGCAGGTCGAGGCCGATCGTCAGCGTCCCGTCAGAATCCGTCAGGTAGCCGCCGCCACCGCCGATAGCCTGGGCAAAGATCGCGTGGGCCGCGGTGCCGGAGGTCTCGATTTTTCCAGAGACCGAGATGTCGAAGCCCGATGCGTTGCTCGCAATCCCCGAACTGGTCGTGCCGTTCTGCACCGATGCCCCGCTGAGCGCGGTCGGCAGTCCGACCGACGGGTCGCCCGCAAAGCCACCGCCGCCGCCAATCGACTGGGCAAGAAGGCCCCAGGCGCCATCGCCAAAGGTCTGGATGGTGGCGCCAGCGTCGACACTCATGCTGAGAAGCCCGCCAACGCCGCTTTCAGAGGTACTGGTATTGCTTATCACCGTCGAGGACTCGATCTGGTCGTTCGCGCTGATGACGAAACCGCCACCGCCGCCGATGGATTGGGCGACGATGCCGATGGCCCGGTCGCCGAACGTTGTGATGGCCGTCTGGTGATCTATCGTCACGGTGCCGCCGTCGCCCGTGTTGCCGCTGCTGCCGCCGATACTCAGGGACAGGCTGGTGCCGTCAGAGAAGTCGCCGTCGACCTCGGTGTTGCCAAAGCAGAGGCTGGCGCTTTCGTCTTCCAGATAGCTCACACCTGCATCGAGAAGTTCGCCGACGGCAGAGTTGCTCGAGTTGGTGCAGCCGCCTGCGCCGGTCCCGCCGCCGCCGCCGATGCTCTGGGCGAAGATCCCGATTGCATCGTCGCCCATCGTTGCGACAGAACCGGGGTTCGAAACCGAAGAATTCGCAGTCTGGGTGGTGATGTCGATGGTCCCGCCATCGCCGCCGGCACCGCCGCTGCTGCTGACGTTCAAACCGATCTGGATGTCCACGTTGTTGCTGACAGTCCCATCGGCACCCTGGCCGCCACCACCACCGATCGACTGGGCGTTGATCCCGGCCGCCCCATAGCCGTAGGTCACGATGGCCCCGCTCTGGGTGATGTCGATCTCGCCCCCATTGCCGCTGCCGCCGCCTGTGCCGCCGACCGCGATGCTGGCGGCATAGGCAGTGCCGTTGTCGCTGTCGTCATCCTCGCTGCCGTCGGAGGCGTTGTTGTCGGCCGTCGATGTGGCGGAACCGCCGGCCCCGCCGCCGCCGCCAATCGACTGGGCAAAGATCGCATGGGCGCGCATGCCGGTCGTCGTCGCCTGACCCGTGTTGGTCACGCTGACCGTGCCTCCATCGCCCGAGGCGCCGCCGGCTCCGCCGACCGACACGTTCGCCGAATAGCTGCCGACCGAGGACTGGGTGGCGTTGACGTCGTCGGAATCGTCCTCGCTGGCGCCGACCGTCGTCTCTGCCGTCGAGGAGCCGCCGGTGCCGCCGCCGCCGCCGATCGACTGGGCAAATATGCCGACCCCGTCGCCGCCAGTGGTCAAAGTGCTGCCATCGCTGCCGGTCAGGATGCCACCGGTATAGATGAGCCCGTCGTTGACGACCGTGACCGCGCCGCCGTCGCCGCCCGCGCCGCCCGACCCACCGACCGAGGCGCTTGCCGAGATCGTGGCGCTGACTTCGCCTGTCGCAGAGCTGCTGGCGGCGGCATCGGCCGCGCCGGCGCTGCCGCCGCCCCCGCCGATGGATTGCGCCAGGATCCCACGCGATCCGGCACCCAGCGTGCGGATCGCCGCGCCCAGTTCGTTGCTGACCGAGACGTCGCCGCCGTCGTTGCCGGTTCCGCCGCTGCCACCGATGGAAACCGACAGTCCGACCGAAATCGAGATGTCGTCGCCGTCGGCAGAGCTTTCGGCGGTGGAAGACGAGCTTCCCGCCCCGCCGGTGCCGCCACCGCCACCGATGGATTGAGCAAGGATCGCTGTGGAATATTGCCCGAAGGTCACGATGGAACCGGCCGCCCCGTCGAAGCTGCCGCTGCCGTTGGTGATCGTCACATCGCCTGCATCCTGATCGCCCGCGCCGCCATCTCCGCCAAGCGTGACGCTCAGCGAGAAGCCGACCGGCAATCCGCTGGCGAAGCTGGAGGCTGTTGCATCGCCGCCATTGCCCCCGCCGCCCGAGATGGATTGGGCGAGAATGCCATAGGCCTGGTCGCCAGCCGTTATGATGGCGCCGTCATTGTCGATGGTGACCGTCCCGCCGACACCCGCGGCGCCGCCCGCGCCGGCCGTTGCGCCGATACCGATGCTAAAGCTGATGTCGGAATCGTTATCGTCGCTGTCATTATCGTCGTCGCTGGACCCGGAGGTCGCTGTGCCGCCATCGCCGCCGCCGCCGCCGATCGACTGGGCCATGATGCCAATGGCGTCGGCGCCCTGGAGGTTGATTGTTCCGAACGGGGTCCAGTCGCTGACCGTGTCGCTCTGATCTTCGACCGAGGAATCGTCGTCCAATTCGTCAAGAAAGCTGCTGAGCTCGGAGCATTCAAAGGAATCCTGCGCGTCGCAGCCTGTCATGATGACGCCGTTCGACTCATTGGTGACCGTGAGCGTCCCGCCGTTCCCGCCGTCGCCGCCCGATCCGCCAACGGCATAGCTGACGCCGCCGAAGAATCCGCCCTGGGCGGTGCCCTGGGCCCCGGTGCCGCCGCCGCCGCCGATCGACTGGGCCACGATGCCGACCGCACGCGCGCCCGACGAAACGAAAGTCTGATCGAGCGAGACCGTCACGCTGTCCCCGGACCCGCCGGAGCCGCCCGACCCGCCCGTCGCCATCGAGAACAGGTCCACCAGCAGCCCGTCTGCTGTGGCAGAGCCGCCGGCCCCGCCGCCGCCGCCGATGGACTGGGCCACCACGCCGAACGAAAAATCGCCGACAGTATAGATGCCGTCGCCGCTGTTGATGTCGACGGTGACCTTGCCGCCGTCGCCGCCATTGCCGCCCGACCCACCTGTCGCCCCGCCGATGCCGCTGCGGTTTCCGCCGGCCCCGCCGCCACCGCCGATGGACTGTGCGATGATCGCCGAGGAGGCCGCGGCATAGGTCGTGACCGACCCCGTCCCATGGGTCACGCTGACACTGCTGCCATAACCGCCCCCCTGGCCTCCGACATCGCTGCCGCCGATGTTTCGGCCGGATGTGCCGGCGCCGCCACCGCCGCCAATGGACTGCGCCACGATGCCGAAGGACATGGCGTTGTTGTACTGGTCGGTCTCGTCATCGACCCAGTCGGACGATCCCGAGACGACCGTGCCGGTGTTGTCGACTCTCACCGGACCGCCGTCGCCCCCGCCAGCGAAGCCGGAACTGGCCTGCGAGCCGAGATTCATGAACCCGCCATCGGTGATGCCTTCTGCAGCATCTGCCAGATAGAGCGCGAGCCCGCCGCTTCCGCCGACCGACATGGCCATAATGGCGCTCGAGGTCGGGCCGCTGACCGTGACCGTCCCGGTATTGGTGACCGAGACGGCCTGGCCGGAAACCCCGTTGCTGCCTAGGTTCGAGTTACCGTCCCCCGAGAAACCGAGAACAGAGCCGCCTGACGGCGCTTCGGAAAACGTATCGATCTGAGAGTAGCCGCCTGCGGAGAGAGCGACGATACCGAAGGCGGCGCCGGTGGACTGGGCGGAAACGGAAATTGACCCGTCATTCTCGATCGATACTTCGCCGGCATTGCCGACACCCGTGCCGGATTCATCCGAAAGAAAGTTGGCGATATCGCCGGTGCTGAGTCCGAGAAGGCCAAACCCCAGATTGTTCCCCGTGATCGACATGTTTGTATCGGAATCGGCCGAAATCGACACATCGCCTGCATAGCCACTCGCATCGTTGCTCTGCGATTGCTGACCGCCGGCGCTAAAGGCAAAAACGCCAATGGCACCGTACCCGTCGCTGCCCACCGCGAGGTTCCAGTCGTTCGATATGTCGACTGTGACATCCCCACCATTTCCGGGAGCGGCCGGGTTCGAGGATTCGAGATCGGCACTCCCCCCCACGGACCCCGCGACGATGCCGGTGGTATTAACCACATCATCGCCGGTGGTCAGCCCGCCGGTCCAGGACACGGTTATGTCGCCCGCGTCGCCGCCGTTTCCTACGCCGTTCCCTTCGAAGGTCACCCCGGGGCCGCCGCTCGAAATCGCCCAAAGCCCGATCGACGGCATGAAATTCGATCCATCCGGATTGGAAATTCCATGCATGTCGACATCGCCGCTTTGTGTGACCGAGACGTCCCCGCCGGGTCCGCCCGGCCCTGCGTAATCGTCACCGACGCCGCCCTCGTACTGGCCCTGACCTCCCAGGGAATAGGCCGTGATTGCGCCAATATAGGCCTTATCGCCAAACAGCGCCAAAAGCGCGTCGTCGCTCCCCACGGTGGCGTCGCCAGCATATCCCTCGACCGTGATGTCGACCTCGTTCGACAGGGTGACATCGCCGCCGTTGCCGCCATAGTATTCGGCCTGGTTCGTCGAATCCTTTGCCTTCTGGACGGACCCCGGCGCCCCGATGGAAACTGCGCTCAGCGCGCCATTGCCGCCATAGGCGTAGGTAATGCTGTCGCCGTCATTGTACTCGCCAATCGTGACCTGGACGGAAGCTTTGCCCACCAATACAGGGGAATAGTCCAGAAGCGGGCTGTCATCGCCCGCCTCGACTGTCAACGTGACGTCCGGGGCATTCGCGCCGGGATAGGGATCGTAATTCGTCGTCTTCTTTTCGTAGCCGTAGGTTTCGTTGGCCTGCTGCCCGGCGGAATGCAGGGCAAAGACACTCGAAATGTACTCGTTCGAACTGGTGATTGAATCGCTATAACCATTCGTTATCGCGTTGGTTATCGTGCCATCCACCGTAAATGTTGACGTGCCGTTGCTGGAATATGGCAGATCGTCCGAATTGTCCGTCCCGATCTGCGCCTGGGTCAGCGTAAAGGCCCCGATCCAATCCGTGTCGCTACTGTCGACCGTTTCGGAAATAGAAAATGTGTTCACGCCGTTGGCGGAAACATCCATCGTGATATTGTCTTGGTTCTCATTTGTCTGACCCGTCGGGCCTTCAAAATACTGAACCATGTCGACAACCTGCGCCGCAGCGGGACTGCCCAAGAGGGCGGGCGCCGCAGCGATCAAGGCAACAACCGATACTGACAATTTCAACAAACGCGGCGTGGCCGGCTCGCCATTGTCCCGGAAAAGTGCTCGGCTCGCAGCGCAAGGACGCTCTGAACCGGTCACGAGAAGTACCTTGAGTTCCTTGATCAATGCTCTGCCGCTTTCGCTGAATTTTGTAATGTGCTGTCAGATTCACTTGCACCGCTTCTGACGAGCGTCCCCCTTCGCGAGGTCCGCCTTCTCAGGCCAGCCTTGTCCGATTTCACTCGCCAACATTCTCTAGGCCGCCTGTCTTTCGGCACGAACGTCGCCTGACTCGGCTGTTCCATCACTTGTTTTCGCCGGAACGCGACGGCCACACTTCGGACGGCGGCGGACACTTCGTTGTCCCTGCCTTCGGCGGCATATCCCGCGAAGTCGGGAATGCAGCGCTCTGTCTGCAACAGGACCTGCGGCGCCATCCGGGCACAGGAAGGCAAGCGGCCTCCTCTGCAAGCAGGCGCGTCGAAAAAGTTCTGGGTGTCATGCGGCAATCGGGTCAGTGGTGGAGTAACGGCATGGTGCGTGGCGGCCGAATGCAAAGCAAATCGGAAAATTTTCTGATGATTGGTCTAAAACCGATGCAATTTCCTATCATGATGAGCGTCATGGCGGTCCTCGTTGTCAGCCGCGCGCTTCGATCCGAATGGCAGGAGATCGATGCCGATGCGTTGATCCGGGCGATGGTGTTCAACTGGCTCTGTGTCAGGGTCAGCTAGCTGGACCGCCTGAGCTGGCCGGAGACGGTCGCCATCTCCCCAGGCCGGAAACCGCAACCCAACAGCATCTGCGCCGCGCCACGGATAAGTTCATGGACCATACCGGGGCTGTCGAGGAGGGGCGCTTGCCCCCCGTCCGGCCGTTGGTCCACCTCGCCCTCGTCTTCGACGACCCGACCACGGTGCGCATCCATGGCGAGGCCAAGGCAGAGGCCGGCTTCGCCGCGCAACGACTGATCGTCGCCCTCGATCCCCTCCGTGCCGGATTGCAGCGTGAAAGGTGCCGCGACCGCATCCTTGAACGCGGGGAGAAGGCGGAAAACATGGCGGCGAACCTCGACCGACGGGAAGGCGGCCAGACTGGCCGCAGGTGCAGGGCCTCCGACCACGGCGCCTGTAACCAGCTCTCGCACGCCGTCGCCGCAGCCGTGTCGACCCGCATCTTCGATCCGATCCGTCAAATGCCGGGACTGAACACCCAGGGTGTCGATGAAGACGCCGTTGCCTGGGCCGAGTCCTTGGATGGCACGCTCGCCCTGCTGACAAATGCCGCTGATCTACACCCTGCCGTGGTGGCCGCTGGCTTCAAAAGCCTTGTCAATATTGAGCTCAGGTCCCACGTTCTCAAAAGAAACAGCGAGATTGGCCCGTTCATCACCGGCTGGCTGACCCCTTGGTGCCCATCCCCAGATCTGCTTTCCTGCGCAGGTCCTGTACTGTGTCATGGGCATGCGCCTGAAGCCACGGGCCATCCGGCAAGCCCCCTTCCGCACGGCCCCCGACCTGCTCGCACGCATCCAGAAGCACACCGCCCCCGTCGGAAACCGCACCGTCCACGGCATCTGAAGATCAGCGCCAGAGCAACTCGGCCTCTTCGGCGCAATGGAAGGGCTCCCGAAAGAGCCGCAAGACGCCGGGCAGATCGACCGGGCAGGACCAGCCTGTCGGAGGCGTCAAGTCGCGTAGCCGGAATCTCGTGACTCAGAGAGACCCATTACCCAAGTCTGGAGCCGAATGCCGTTCGCCATTCCGTGCACCGATTGCCGGCCGCGGAACCGCGCCTAACTGTCCCGCCATCGATCGGTGATCCGCGTTCCTTGTTGAACCAGCGACATTACTGTTCTTCCCCGATGTCATGCCGGGCGCGGACAGAGCCCGGGGAAATGCCGAACCGCTCGCGGAAGGCCGAGCAGAAATGCGAGCTGCTGGAAAATCCGGCCGCATAGGCAATCGAAGTGATCGAGTTGCTGGAATTGCTGAGCATCCACATGGCGTAGCGCAGCCGCGTCTGCTGGATGTACGCCTTCGGCGAATGTCCCACCTGCTCGGCGAAGCGGCGCGAAAAATGGCGCGGGCTCAGCCCCAGTTGGGCCGCGAGATCAGGGATCGACAACCGCCCCTTTACATCGTTCTCGATCAGAACCAGGGCTTTCTGAATCCGCGGATCGGAGACGCTGACCTGACGCATCAGACCTGTGCGTTCGAACTCGCTGAGCGACCGTTTCCCGGTCACCGACAATTGGTGCACCGCCTTGGAGGCCCGATCCGGCCCAAGGTGCGCTTTTATGATGGCCGCCATCAGGCTAAGGATAGATATGCCGCCGGGGACCGTGATGATCCTGCCGTCAACCACGTAATCATTGCGGGTGGTGCATTTGTGGCCAGGAAAGGCCAGTGCGAAGTCCTGCAAGTGATAGGGGTGGACGCACACCGTCTTGCCCGCCAGCAGCCTCTCCTCGGCCAACAGGAAGATGCCGGTGCAGACGCCAACGATGGTGACGTCCACCGCCTTTGCGGCCTGCAGATAGCGCCGGTGCGCGGCAGGAAGGTATTCCGCCTGCTCCAGTAGACCGCCGACAACGAAGAGATAGTCGAGGTCGTTCGGATTGACATAGTCCCGCGTCGTGGCGATCGCGATGCCGCAACTCGAACGGACTGACGATTTCGCGGTCCCGAGGATTTCCCACTGACAGTCGATCTGCCGGGACTGATCGCCGAAATCACCGGCATGGCGCAGGCTTTCGACGATCCCGGTCAGCGACATCAGCGAAAAGCTCGGGCAGACAAGAATCCCGACCGACAGCGACGGTCGGCCGGGGCGCTTCGTCTTCAGGCGCCGCTCCCAGATCTGGTCGAGCGGTCCGACATGGTCGCTGTCGCCCGACCCTGGCTCCAGCTTTTGCGACTGTGGCATGAAGATAAACCGGTCTTGTCCGAATTCTGCCGATATTGGCCGAATTCTGAAATACGTGCCACGCTTTTTCTGCAGATGCTAACACAATCAAGACGCGGTTTTTCCACACGACAGCTAGGCCCTTCTCCGCATGGTGCTTCCCCAGAATCTCTCTTGCGCCTGTCGCGCCCCGGGGCTTGCCTTGGTCGCGGTCGGGGACGATGCTGCGGCGTCCAAGTTTGTCGCGAACCGCACGCTGACCGTGGCATTCACCGGCGACATGCCCGGCTCCAACTGGCAGGACGGCAGGCTGATCGGCTACGACAGCAAGGTCATGCAAATCGCCACCGAGAGGATCAGCCTGACTTTGGCCCCCGCCCTGATGGAATGGTCGGGCCCCATCGCCTCGGGCAAAAATTTCCGCGCCGGTGTCGACCGGACGGCGGAATATCAGCTTCCACAATGCGATCAGTGATCCCATGACACGCGGGCAGATGCGGAATGGGGCCGTATCTGGCGTCAGTCGGATCGCCGCAACCCGGAGGCCGTCATGACGGCGCAACCCATCCTGTCGCTTCAGGGCATGCACAAGAATTATTCCGAACTGGACAACCCCGCCCGCGGCCGTTCTGGCCGAGGCGTCAGGGGGTGCGGTGAGCCGATGCATAAAAACGAAGGCGTCCCCCCGGCGGGGACAGGCATGGGGTGGAGAAGGCGATGAGGTTCTCGCAGATACACAGCTTCTATATGGTCGCCAAGCTCGGGACCTATCAGGCGGCGGCCGAACGGCTGAATGCAAGCCAACCCACGATCTCGGCCCGAATCTTGGCGCTGGAGGACCGGCTTCAGACCAAGCTTTTTAATCGCAGCGGTTATCGTGTTGCACTGACCCCGCAGGGACGGGCTTTTCTCGACTATGCCGAAAGGATGTTGGAGCTGCAACGCGCCGCGCTGCACGATCTCCAGTGTCACGAGGAGCTGTCCGGGACGATCCGCATCGGCGTCGTCGACCCGATGATTTCGATCTGGCTGGCCGACTTCCTGATGACGTTAGAACGCAGCCATCCTCGGCTTGGCATCGAATTGATCGTGCGCGCCTCGCCACTGCTGCAGGAAGACCTGCTGAGCCAAACGATAGACGCGGCGTTCACGCTGGCGCCGATCCTGCACGCCGACGCCACCAATATCGATTTTTGCGACTGTCCCATGGCCCTTGTCGCAGCCCCGGCGCTTGCGCTGCACGGACGGCGCCTTGGGCCCGGGGATCTTGCCGGCATGAACCTGCTGACATCCGAGAAGGTCACCCGTCCCTACGAGAGCCTCAGACGGCTGATGAAACAGCACAACGTTTCGGCGAAGCTCAATCCGATCAGTGCGCTGAACAGCGTTATCCTGCTGACGCGCAAAGGGCTGGGCATCGGCCACGTGCCGCTGGCCGCGGTCGAGGACGAACTGGCGCGCGGCGATCTGGTGGTGCTCGACATCACGATGGCGCTGCCTGAGCTGCGCTTCACGATGTCCTATCTGGATGGTCCGCAAAAGGCTCAGGTCGAGACCATCAGCGCTGCATCGATGGAATTCCTCAAGGCGCGGGCACCGGCCGGAAACATCAATCTTCTTTTCTAGCGACTTCCGTGGTTGCCGCCCATTGTGCAATTCCGTCCAACTTCCCGGCTTGGAGATGGAGTGCGGTCTTCTGTCAGACCTACCTGTGCGACCGCTGGCCGGTATGTTGATCGCGGGTCGGGGTCAATCTCTCCGCAGAACTGGGCTGCTCACGGAACCACGCCGAGGTGCCCCTGGATTTGCAGACGCTTTGCTGCCTGACTCTGAGGCGAGGAGGCCGAAATGGGGACAAGCAATTGCAGCGCTGAGGTCAGGCGGGAATGGGGGACCGACATCACCTGCCTGAGAACGCACGAAGGATGGCTGGATCCGTGTGCTATCATCGGCCTGTTTTCCTGTCGTGTCGTCGGTCGGTCCGCACTATCCCGCATGACGCCGGACCCGGCGCTCCAGGCTCTTCCCATGGCGATCTGGCCACGAAAGCCTTTGGGCCGGGCCGCCGTGCATTCGCACCAGGACCCCCAGTTCACAAGCCAGGACTGGCGGATAGTCCTGCGCCAGCACGACCCCGAACCCGGCATGAGCCGGCGCGGCAACTGCCCTGACTATGGTGTCGCACAAAACTCTCCATTTGTCGAAGCGGGACCGGATCGGACAGCGGACATATCCGACCCGTGAAGACCCGCGTCGAAACGTGTTCGAATACATCGGGCTGTTCCACAACCCGAAGCGCAAGCACACGAACAACGGCATGCTGTCGCCCGTTGACTTCGAGATCCGGCAGCAGAAACCGAACCACGCAGGGGTCTCGGAAACCAGGTGCACCTCGGTTCTAGCCCGGAGAGCGAAGCGCACAGAACAAGACGACGGCGCCCAATTTCATCCGCCTCCGGCTTCAAGGAAGGTCAATCCCAGGAAGTCCTGCCGCACAACGTATGAAGTCGCCCTTACAGTCGGACATTTGTACGTTGCAAGGTCAACGCCAGGATCAAAAGCCGACGTTGTCGACTCCTTTCAGAGCCAGCATCCGGCGGGCATCGGCGGGGGTGGCGATCTCGTGGCCCAGTTCAGTCAGGATTCTCCTGACTTTCGAAACCTGCTCTGCGTTGGATCTGGCCAGTTTCCCTCGGCTGATGGACAGGGAATCCTCGAGCCCGACGCGCACCGATCCGCCCATCATCGCGGCCTGCGTTGCGAAGGGCATCTGAAAGCGACCTGCCGCCAGCACGGACCAGCGATAATCGTCGCCGAACAACCGGTCTGCCGTTCGCTTCATGAACATCAGATTGTCCAGATCCGCTCCGACGCCGCCCAGGATGCCGAAAACCATCTGAACAAAGAACGGCGGCTGAATCAGGCCGCGATCAAGAAAGTGCGCGACGTTGTAGAGATGGCCAAGATCATAGCATTCATGTTCAAAGCGGGTGCCGTGCTCTTCCCCCAATGTTTGAAGGATGTATTTCATGTCCTTGAAAGTGTTTCGGAATACGACGTCGTCCGTCGACTCGAGGGCTGGTTTCTCCCAGGGATGTTTCCATTCGGAATAGCGCGAGGCCAGCGGAAAAAGGCCAAAATTGATCGAGCCCATGTTGAGCGAGCACATTTCTGGCTTGGTCGCGAGAGCCGCCGCAAGCCTCTCCTCGACACTCATGTTCGGTGCGCCCCCTGTGGTGATGTTGAGGATGGCATCGGTAGACTGTTTGATACGCGGCAGAAACTTCATGAACACGGAAGGATCGCCCGTGGGTCGCCCATCCTCGGGATTGCGGGCGTGCAGGTGTATGATCGAAGCACCGGCTTCGACGGCCTCTATCGACTGCGTGGCGATCTCTTCTGGAGTGACGGGCAGATGCTCCGACATGGTCGGGGTATGAATGCCACCGGTCACGGCGCAGGTGATTATGACTTTCTCAGATTTGGCTGCCACTTCTTATCCTCTTTGTTCAACGGAACTGTTTGACGCCGTCGCTTGGCGCATGATGTCGACCAGGGCTGTTGGGGTGGTGATCCTGTTCCCACGCCAAACGAGTTGCCGATCCGGCCGGATCGGCGGGACATCGGCGCCGTCAAGGCCGGCGATTTCTTTTCGTGAAATCTGGGCAAGCCCCATCGGCAGGCCGTGGTGAGAGCACTTTCCAGCGTCGTATCTTCCGCCCCATGCCTTATATGGGTGAAGCCGAAACCGGATGCGCTTGAAGAAGGCCGGAGGAAAGGTCGCTCGTTCGCGAGCGGGTATCGCTGATCCCCATCGGGGGATAGGCGCAATCGACCACACGTTGATCGTCTTGGCAGGGGCCTGATGGCCCACAGGCTCGCTTTTTTCGACAATTGCAAAGCTGTGACCGCGCAGCGCCATTTGTGCTGCATGCGCGAGACCGGCCGGTCCTGCGCCTAAGATCAACCCGTCGCAATCAGCCGGAGTGCCAGCCATCTCTTCCTCCAAGTTCAGCCGTGGACATCTTCCGCGGCATGAAGCCCCGATCTGAGAAGAGATCAGGCGCCGGTCGGAGGGCAGATGGCAGACCGGTGATCATGATGCCCTGCAAGCATCATGACTATGCAGCCCTATGACCAACAAGTATGCTACTCGGGAGGATCGCCATCTCACTCTTCCACAGGAAAGGCGATTTGAGCCGAAGGTTCGCGAGTTCTCGTTTCGGCCGCAGATCTGGCTGCAGGTGGAGAGTAGAAGGAGGGGAAAGATGTCACTTAAGCTTGCCCAATTGCGTTATGTGGTTGCCGCGGCCGAAGAGGGAAGCCTGCGCGCCGCCGCACGCAAACTCGGAATCGGACAACCCGCGATCAGTCGCAGCATGAATGAAATCGAGCGGAGTCTTGGCGCCCCGCTCTTCGAACGGCATCAACAGGGGATACGGCTGACCTCGGCGGGCCGGGCCTTTGTTCTGCGTGCTCAGACTGTTCTGTCCGAACTGCGCAAGGCCGAAGAAGAGGTACGGCAAATCAACGGTGACCTGACCGGCCTAGTTTCGATCGCGATGTCACCGGCGACCATGTTCAACTTAATGCCTGGTGCATTGAGCGCCTTCAGAAAACAGTATCCTCGGGCCCAGGTACAGGTCACGGAGTCCCTGTTCGAGTCGGTCGAGCAGCTGCTGCTGCGTGGACAGATCGATTTCTTTGTCGGGCCTTTCAACGAGACGACGATCCAGCCGAGTTTCAAGTGCGAATGCCTTCACCGCAACTTCCGCGCTGTCATTGCCCGCAAAGGGCATCCCCTTTCCGGTGCCAGTGATCTTAAGGATCTCGTCGATGCGGAATGGGTCAAGGCTGCCCCTTTGAACCAGGCGAGTGAAGCGGACTACGATCTTATTTTCAAACAACAGAACTTGCCGCCCCCCAAGGTCGTCATGGAAACAGGCTCTTCGATCGCCGCCCTCGTTGCCGTCGCCAGCACCGACCTGTTGGCCTATCTTCCTCCGGCGATCATCAGGACTCCTCTCGACACCGATCTTCTCCAAATTCTCCTGCCGAATGCGGTTCTGCAAACCCCGCCGATCTGTATCGTGCGCCGGGCCGATCTGCCGCTGACCCCGTTGGCCGAGTTCCTGTCTGACATGTTCCGCCGTGCCGGTCTTCAGTTTTCCCGCCGGCTCCCCTGACGGAGGCCTGGTTGCCTGTGGAAAAGGACTCGAGCGCCGCCCCTGACGGACTGGATGCGCCCCTCAGGATGCAAAGGTCAGGGGCACGCTCTTGACCCATGGGAGGCCTTCATCTCCTTGTACTGGTTCGGGTTGGCCTATGCGCGCAAGATCGCTGGCTGGCGCGTCAACGCGTCGGCGCAGAGTGGGTTCGTCCTGGATGCCTTCGAGCAGGCCGTCCATGACCGCAAACCGACGAAGGCCAGGCGACGACTTCGGTGTCGGCTCTTCCGAGGGCCGAGCAGCGATTCATGATAGCGATGCGGATCTGGATTTCGGCGGTTTGGCGGCCGTGATCGCGTGACATGATCCGTTCGCCGGAGAGCTTGAGGCAGTCCATTTGCGTCTCGATACGGCTTCGGGCATGACAGCCTGTCCATTTTTTCCAGAGAGCCCGGACCAGAAATCTGGTCGCTCGCAGGCTCTCATTGCGCAAGATCGCGGCGGGGAAACCGGGTTTCCACGCACGGCCGCTCCGTTGGGCCAGCGGCTTATGGCTCGGGACTTCGACCGTCAGGTCCCCGAACTCCAGGTCCGCATCACCGTCCTGAAGGGCTACACCGCGCTTGGCATCCCTATCACGGAAGCCGTGGGATCAGCCTGTCCGGGGAAAGGGGAACTCCGGCCAACGGCTGATTTGTACAACAGAGCCCGATCCGAACGACACTTCCAACAAGGGCCGCCATGTCCGGCAGGCGATGCGCCAGGTCACACCTATCGCCGCGCTGGATATAGGGACCAAATGTGACGCCCGCCGCAGGGTGGGTCCGGGTATCCCAGCGGCCTTGCAACGGCGCCGTATAGGCGGGACGGCCCGCCGAATTGATTTTGAAGTACCTCAGGGGGGGAAGGTCGCACCCCGTGCGGACCGGGGGCGGGCCCCCAAAAAAACCCGCCGTCTCCCGCCTTGCAGCCGTCCGCGGGATTGGCTACCCGGTGCCCCTTCCCGATTCCCAGCCCTGAGACGGTCTTGCCCATGTCGACCGACACGCTTGCCATCGATTTCGGCACGTCGAATTCCGCCGCTGCCGTCCTGGACAATGGCCGTCCCCGCCGCCTGCCGATCGAGGCCGGGGCCGAAACGCTGCCCACCGCCGTGTTCTTCCCCGCAGGGGGTGGCGCCATGCAGATCGGTGCCGCCGCCGCCCGGGCGCTGGTCGCGGGGGAGGAGGGGCGTTACATGCGCGCGCTGAAAAGTGTGCTGGGCACTTCGCTGTTCCACGAGGAACGCCTGATCTCTGGCAAGCGGCGGACGCTGACGGATGTGGTCACGGCCTTTCTCGTCGAACTGAAAGGCCGGGCGGAACGGGAAACGGGGCGCACCTTCACCCGCGCGCTGTCGGGCCGGCCCGTCCACTTTCATACCGCCGACCCCGACCGCGATGCCCGGGCCGAGGCGGACCTGCGCGCCTGCTATGACGCGGCGGGTTTTGCGCAGGTCGACTTCCTGTTCGAACCCGAGGCTGCGGCGCTGGCCAGCCACGGCGCCAATGCCGCCGGCGGGACGGGGCTGATCGTCGACATCGGCGGGGGGACATCGGACTTCTCGGTATTCCGGGCAGAGGACGGCGAGGTCCGCATCCTGGCCAGCCACGGGATCCGGCTGGGTGGCACCGATTTCGATCATGCTGTGTCGATGGCCCACGCGATGCCGCTTCTGGGGCAGGGCGGTGCCCTGAAGCGCGAGATGGGCGAAGGCCTGCTGCCCATGCCCAATGCGATCTATGCCGATCTGGCCACCTGGGCCAAGATCCCGTTCCTTTACACCGCCGAAATCCGCCGGGACGTCGCACGGATGGTGAAGCTGGCGGAAAAGCCGCGTGTCCTGCGCCGTCTGTCAACCGTGCTGGAGGAGGAGCTGGGCCACGACCTGGCCTTTGCCGTCGAACGCGGAAAGATCGCGGCGAACGGAGCCGAGAACGACGCAAGGATCGCCATGGGCCTGATCGAGAAAGGGCTGACGGCCCCGGTCACGCCCGCTTCGCTGGACGACTGCCTGACCGGTTTCGGTGAAGCCCTGCGCAAGGCCGCGGCCGAGACGCTGCAGATGGCCGGCGTCACGCGGATCGACACCATCGTCCTTGTCGGCGGTTCCAGCCTGATGCAGTTGATCGAGCGCGAGATGCGGGTGGTCTGCCCCGATGCCGTCGTGGCCCGGACCGAAGCCTTTACCGCGGTGGTCGACGGGCTCGCCCTGGCCACCGCTGCCTGACAGGGACCGACAACGGGAAACGGCTGTTCGGACCCTAAGTCGGGGTCGCGGCCGGGCCCGCGCGATAGCCGATCGCCTCGGAGATTGTGGATGCGGTTTCGATCAGGTTGCGGGTGGCCTCGCTGTCGCCAGTCTTGCGAAACGCGCGGCTGGCGATCAGCGACGCGGTCAGGACAAGGTCGCCCTGTGCGTCCAGCACGGGGGCGGCCACGGCTCGCAGGCCGGGGATGAAATCGCCCGATACCGCGGCAAAGCCTTCCGACAGGATCGCGTTACGCAGCGCCTGCGGGTCTTTCGGCGCCATGTCCGGATCCCCGGCCGCGATGACGGCGGCCTGGGCGTCCATCTCGGCCGGGTCGCCGAAAGCGAAGTGGATCATTCCGTTGGCAGAGGTGAGCAGGGGCAGGGTGGTTCCCACTGCCAGGTTGGTCACGACCCGGGGCACGCCAGGGATCAGGCGGATGACGGTGGCGCCGGCGTCGCCCCAGACGGTGACCAGTCCGGTCCGCCCGGTCTGCAGCACCAGAGACTTCATGTGCTGTTCGGCGGTGGCGAAGGCATCGATCCGCCCCAGCGCCGCCAGCCCCAGATGGATCGCGCCCGATGCAAGGTCGTAAAGCCCCGAATGCGGGTCCTGGGCGACCATGCCGCTGACGATCAGGCTGGACAGATAACGGTGGGTCTGGCTGGACGACAGGCCCGCAGCCTGCGCGATGCCGGTCAGGGTCGACGGCCCGGACATCCGAGCGACGGATTTCAGCACACGCATGCCGATTTCGACCGACTGGATGCCGCGACGCGTGCTTGTGTCCTTGGTCATAGGGCCCTCGTACTGAAATCCACCGATCCTTACTGCCTGTCGGCCGGGCAACCAAGCGAAACTGAATGGAATTCCGGGGCCCGGCTCTTTGGGTAACCTTCCGGGCCGGCAATTGACATTCCCAAACCGAGCCTCATAAGGTCTGACGAAATCGGCGGACGATCTGGGATGGATGCCGGCGCCTGCGGGGGCGGCGCCAGATGCCCGGCCGTTCGGCGGGGCAGATGCAAGGTTGGGGAAAAGCGCGCAGATGACAATCGTAAGCTACGGCCGCGACGCCGATATCGGCGTGATCACGATCGATAACCCGCCGGTGAATGCCATCGGCCCTGCGCTGGCGCGGGAGTTGGCCGCGGCGCTGGATGCGTTCCAGGCCGACGGGGACGCAGTGGCGCTGGTGGTGGAATGTGCGGGGTCGACCTTCGTGGCGGGCGGCGACATCGCGGCATTCGGTAGCCCGGATTTCACGGCCGGCCCTTTCAATGCCACCTTGCAGCGCCTGTCTGATATGGACCGTCCGGCGGTGGCGGCGCTCTTCGGTACGGTGCTGGGGGGCGGTCTGGAACTGGCGATGGCCTGCCACGGCCGTGTCGCGGCGCCCGGCACCAGGTTCGGCATGCCGGAGGTGACGTTGGGCCTGATCCCGGGGTCCCTTGGCACGCAGAACCTGCCGCGCCTGGCGGGGCTGAAGACCGCCGCACGGATGATTTCCGACGGCAAGCCCATCGGGGCCGAGGCCGCGCTGGAGGCCGGGATCATTGACGCGCTGGCAGACGATCCGGGGCAGGGCGCAAGAACGCTGGCGCGGAAGCTGGCGGGCAGTCCCCCACGACGCACGCAGGACCTGCCCGTTCCCGATCGCGACCAGGCCGGCGATGTCCTGGCTGGACTGAAAGCCGCGGCCGATGCGGCGCCATGGCTGGCCACACCGCGGGCGATCCACGACACCATGCTTGCCGCCGTGACGATGCCCTATGACGCCGGGGTTGAACTGGAACAGGCCCGCTTTGCCAAACTGGTCGCCAGCCCCCAGTCGCGTGCCATGCGGCACCTGTTCTTTGCCGAACGAGAGGCGCGGAAGATCCCCGGACTGGGGCGCGAGACGGCATCGCGGGACGTGTCCCGCGTGGGCGTGATCGGCGCGGGGACCATGGGGGCAGGCATCGCCACGGCCTTTCTGAACGCGGGCTTTGCCGTGACCGTCACGGATGCGACGCAGGCAGGCCTCGACCGGGGCCTGTCGATCATCCAGGGCAATCTGGCCTCGGCCGTGAAGCGCGGCCGGATGACCGAGGCGCAGGCGGCGAAGACGCTGGACCGGCTGACTCTGGGGCTGGACCTGTCCGCCGTGGGCGATTGCGACATGGTGATCGAAGCCGTGTTCGAGGACATGGCCCTGAAGCTGGACATCGCGGCACAACTGGGCGCGATCTGCAGGCCGGGGGCGATCATCGCCACCAATACCTCGACCCTGGACGTCGACCGGATCGCGGCGGCGACAGCGCGGCCGGGGGACGTGATCGGCACCCATTTCTTCAGCCCGGCCCATATCATGCGCCTTCTGGAGGTCGTGCGCGGCGCGGAAACGGCGCCGGACACATTGCAGACCGTGATGGGGCTGGCGCGGAAAATCGGCAAGACGGCCGTGGTCAGCGGCGTCTGCTACGGCTTCATCGGCAACCGCATGGCCGAGGTCTACATGCGCGAAAGCGAGGCGCTGCAGATGGAGGGCGCGTCGCCAAGCCAGATCGACGGGGTGGTGCAGTCGACCGAATATCTTGGCATGGCGATGGGACCCAACCGGATGCTGGACATGGCCGGCGTCGACGTGGGTGCGCGCACCGTGGTCGAATGGATCGCAGGCGGCGAAGGGCCGACTGACCCCGGCTACCGCGCCATGTGCCGCGCGCTTTATGAACGCGGGGATCACGGACAGAAGACGGGCGAGGGGTACTATCGCTATGAAAATCGCCAGCCGGTGCCGTCGGAAAAGACCGCGGCCCTGGCCGAGGAGATGGCGGCCAAGCACGGCGTGACCCGCCGCGACGCGATCCCGGATCAGGAGATCCTGGAGCGGCTGCTGTTCCCGATGGTGAACGAGGCGGCGATGATCCTGGACGAAGGCATCGCCTATCGCCCGTCGGACATCGATGTCGTCTGGACCGCCGGTTATGGCTTTCCTGCGTGGCGTGGCGGGCCGCTGTTCATGGCGGACGAGATCGGGCTGGACCGGATCGTCGCCCGGATGGACCACTATGCCGCCCGGGATGGCGATCCGCATGGATACTGGACCGTCTCGCCCCTGCTGCGGCAACTGGCAGAGGCGAGGGCAAGCCTGACTGACTGGCGCCGGGAATGATGCAGGGACACCAGGATCCGGCATGAGCGATCCGGCATGAGCGATGCCGCCATCGCCCTAGCGGTCCCGTCTTCGGCAGGGACGGTTTCCCTGCCGGGCATCCCCGTGGCGTGTCGGTGCCGCAGTCACGTGAAGATCAAGGGCGGTGCCTGACGTGACCATGCTCATCAGCGGCAGCAGGGCTTTTCGAGGTCAACGGGAAGGGAGTACCGGACATGCCCGTAGTGTTGGAGAAGCGGGGCAACATTGCCCTGATCACGCTGGACCGTCCCGACCGGCGTAATGCCATGGACGGGGCGATGACCCGCGAGATGCGGGCCGTTCTGGCGGAATTCGAGGCCGATCCCGAGCTGCGGGTCGGCATCCTGTCGGGGCGGGGCAAGGTCTTCTGCGCGGGCATGGACCTGGCCGCCTTCGCCTCCGGCGAGGCAGAGGAGATCCTGCGGGGGCAGGGCCGTTTCGGCGGATTTGTTGCCGCGGAACGGACCAAGCCCGTGATCGCGGCCGTTCATGGCGCGGCCCTGGCGGGCGGGCTGGAGATCATGCTGGCCTGTGACATGGTGATTGCTGCCGAAGGAACCTTGTTCGGTCTGCCGGAGGCCAAGCGCGGTCTGGTCGCCGGCGCCGGCGGTGCCTTCCGCCTGACCCGGCGGCTGCCCCATGTGCTGGCCAACCAGATCCTGCTGACCGGCGATCCTATCGCCTGCGCGACCGCGCTGGCTCATGGCATGATCAATGCTGTGGTCCCTGCCGATGCGCTTATAGACGAGGCCCTGAAACTGGCCGGCACCATTGCCGCCAATGCTCCCCTGTCGCTACGTCATTCGCTTTCGCTGTCGAAAATGGCCAACGATGGGGACGAGGTGGCGGAATGGGCGATGAACGACCGTCTCTGGCCCGAGATCGAGGCATCCGAGGACGCCACCGAAGGATCCCGCGCCTTCGTCGAGAAACGCGCGGCGGTCTGGAAAGGCCGTTAGGCCGTTACTGACGGATCAAACGGCGGTTCCGGGTGCCGGCGCGGCCTAAGGTGACACCTGCAAGAGCCAAAAGTGCCTTCAGGGCCCCGGCGCCCGACAAGCCGGCCGTCCATGGGTTAGCGGATTGGCGCCCCCCGGTCCCGCTGATCGCGGGCCTTCAGGCGTCGCACCTGTCAGTGTCATGATCGTCCTGATGCCGTGGCTGGTCCCGCCCGAGGATCCGGTGATCACGGCGTCTGGCCGTAGACAGGGAAGAGCTTGGAAATGGGAATTCCCGGTTCGGGTCAGACGCCGTGCCGGCGTGCAAGGTCCCAGGCCAGGTCCGAGATCGGGATGGCCTTGGCCCCCACTTGGGCCGCCTGTGCGTCCGAGCGCTGCCATCGATGGACCGTTTCGCGATGCACTACTGGCTCGAAGCGATCCGGACAGCCCCGGATACAAGGCCGGCTGTCGCAGGTGGTGGCCCTATTCCGTCCGCGAAGGCCCTGTTTGGCAAGCGGCGCGGGCACTTCCCCTTGGAACGGCGGCGGGGTTTGCGCCCCTGTCCAAAGGTGCAACGGCTGTACGAGATTTGTCCATTATAAAAACGATTGCACGATGGGGCGGAATTGCGTAGGAAACGATCCTGCAGCAAGCCTTGGGGGGAGCCATGACGAAGCTGAACACCATCGAGATTCTGGGCGGAGGCCCGGGGGGGCTTTACACCGCGATCCTCGTCCGCCGGTTGCTGCCGCACGTGAAGGTGCGGGTGACGGAACAGAACCCCGAAGGTGCAACCTTTGGCTTCGGCGTGGTCTTTTCCGACCGAGCGCTGGATTTCCTGAAGGCCGACGATCCGGAAACTCATGACCTGATCGTGCCGCACATGGAACGCTGGCAGGACATGACCCTGAACCATCCCGAAGGACAGGTGACCCTGGACGGTGTGGGCTTTACCGCCATCGGCCGCCTGGAACTGATCGAGATTCTGCGCGAACGCGCCCAGGCCCTGGGGGTCGAGATCCGGTTCGACACCGTCGTCCGGTCCATGGACGACCTGCAGGCCGACCTGGTGATCGGCGCGGACGGCCTGAATTCGCTGATGCGGGCGACCTACGAAGACCGGTTCCGGCCAACGCTGGAATATTTCGACAATCACTTCGCCTGGTTCGGCGCGACCATCCCCTTCGACACGCTGACCCAGACCTTTATCCGGACCGAAAACGGTCCGATGAACGCGCACCACTACCGCTTCGCGCCGAACCTCAGCACCTTCATCGTCGAATGCGACGACGCCACCTACAAGGCCTGGGGCTTCGGGCAGATGGACGAGCTGGAAAGCGCGAAACTGTGCAGCCAGCTGTTCGGCGAGGTGCTGAAGGGCACAGAACTGGTCACGAACAAGTCGATGTGGCGGCAGTTCCCGCGGCTCTGGTGCGACAGCTGGGTGGCCGGGCGTTATGCGCTGCTGGGCGATGCGGTCCACACCGCGCATTTCTCCATCGGGTCGGGCACGCGACTGGCGTTGGAGGACGCGATCGCGCTGATCAATGCGCTGCTTCAGTATGACGACGTGGACGAAGCGCTGGCGGCCTATGACGCGGCCCGCCCGCCGATTGCGCGCAAGATCGTGGACGCGGCCAATACATCGGCCACGTGGTACGAAAACTTTGGCGAAAAGATGCGGCTGGCGCCGATGGATTTCGCCCATGACTACCTGATGCGGTCAGGCCGGATGACCCCGGACCGGCTGCGCGCCATCGCGCCGAAATTCGCGGCCGATTACGAGGCGCAGAGCACCGCTCAGGGCTGACAAGGCCCGGCAGACCCGGCGGGGCAGGCGGACCGGAGGAGGTCCGCCGACGCAGATCTTTGGGAGGAGACGAAACTCACATGACGATCCAGACGGCCAGCGGCGCCCTGGCAGATCCGGTCGGCTCGACCACACCCGGCGCCGACGAGATCGGCTTCGTCAAGGCCGACCATCCCAACTGTTCGCAGGTCCTGTGGCAGAATCTGGCCCGCAATCCCGACAAGGTCGCCGTGACCGGCCCGCTGGGCCAGCTGACCTATGCAGAACTGATCGCCGAGGCGGCCCGCTGGGGCAATGCCTTCACAGCCTTCGGGCTGGCCCGGGGCGAACGGATCGCCTTCTTCCTGGACGACACGCCAACCTTTCCCGCGGCCTTCTGGGGGGCGGTGCGGGCCGGGTTCGTGCCGGTGCTGCTGAACATCCAGACCCGACCGGATGTCCTGAACTATTTCCTGGCCGACAGCGCCGCGCGGCTGGCGGTGACCGACGCCGACCTGATGGAACTGTTCGGGGCCGAGACCACGACCGGCACCGCGCTGGAGCAGGTGATCGTCGCCAACGGCGCGGCCGAGGGTGCCATTGCCGCGGCCGATTTCCTGGACGGGCAGCCGGGCACGTTGGATTGCGCGGATACCGGCCCCGACGACATGGCCTTCTGGATGTATTCCTCGGGCTCCACCGGGCGGCCCAAGGGGATCGTCCACCTGCACCACGACGTGGCCTATATCCAGCAAAGCTTTGGCAACCACGTGCTGAAGCTGCGCGCCGACGATATCTGCTATTCCGTGCCCAAGGCCTATTTCGCCTACGGTTTCGGCAATTCCATCGTCTTCCCGGCCTCGGTCGGGGCCACTGCGTTGCTGATGCCGGGGCAACCGGTGCCCGACGTCGTGCTGGGTGCGATCCAGACCTGGCGGCCGACGGTGCTGTACGGGTTGCCCACGCTTTACACCGCGCTGGTCCGGCGGGCGAAGCAGGGCACATTCGACCTCTCGTCCCTGCGCCAGTCGATGTCCGCGGCCGAAATCCTGTCGGAAGACGTCTATGCCTCGTGGAAAGACCTTGCCGGCCACGGGCCGACCGAAGGCCTGGGCTCGACCGAGCTTCTGCATGTCTACCTGTCGAACCGGCTGGACGATCACCGCCCCGGCGCGGCGGGCGCCCGGGTGCCGGGATACGAGATCCGGCTGGAAACGCCGGAAGGGGCGCCCGCGGGCCCGGGCGAGGAAGGCGTGATGCTGGTGCGCGGCCATTCTTCGGCCCCCAGCTACTGGAACCGCCCCGACAAGACTGCCGAGACGATGCGCGACGACTGGATCTATACCGGCGATCGTTTCGTCGAGAAGGACGGATACTATTACTTCCAGGGGCGGGCGGACGACCTGATCAAGGTCTCGGGCCAGTGGGTCTGGCCGCTGGAGGTCGAACGCTGCCTGAACGAACATCCCGACGTTCACGAATGCGCGGTGCTGGCGCATCAGTTGCCGGACAAGCGGATGGCGCTGCGGGCGGTGGTGAGCCTGATGGCGGGCGTGGCCGGGGACGATGTGCAGACGCTGAAGCTGCGCGATTACGTCAAGGCGAAGCTGACGCCGTTCAAGTCGCCGCGGACCTTCATCTATGTCGCCGAGCTGCCGAAGACCGGCACCGGCAAGATCGATCGGCAGTCGCTGGTCCGGACCACCGTGTAAGGGTCAGGGGCGCGCGGCCGGTCGACGGCCGTGCATGTTTCGCCCTCACTCGAAGCGGAACTCGCCCGCCGCTTCCTCCTGCCGCAGGCCTTCCCGTGGCAGGGTCACGGGATGGCGCAGGTCCTGCGAAATGGCCTCGACGGCGCGGCGAATGACAGGATGCCCACCGGGTGAAACCGCAACGCCAAGACGGCCGGCATCGCCCCTGTGTCGCGGGCCTTGCAGGCCACCGCCGGGACGGTTGAGCCCGCTTCTTCTCTTCGAAAATACCTCCGGGGGAGTCCGCCCGGAACGGGCGGGTGGGGGAAGAGCCCCCGGCGACGAACGGGTCTGGCCGCCCGCGCGGGCGAGGGGGCGAGGGGCGCGCTACGTCACCCCGCGACGCTGAGAAGATTGCGCAACTGTGCCCGTTCGGACCCGTCCAGGCCCAGAAGATCCATCCACCCGTCGCCGGTCCCGTGCAGTCGGCGCAGTTCGGACAGGGCCGTCTCGATATAGATGGGGCGGGCACTGGTCAGCATGTCCATCGCCCCGGCATCCACGCCATCGGGAAACATGAAGCCCACGTCGCGGCGATAGGTGTCGGTCAGGACATAATCCCTGATCACCGTCCCGTCGGCACAGCCCGCGGCCAGCAGGGCCAGGGCGGACCCCCAGCCGGTCCGGTCCTTACCGGACGTGCAATGGATCAGCACCGGGCGCCCGTCGGCCTCCAGCAGCATGCGGAAGAAGGGGATGTAGTCGGCGATGTGCTCCTGCGCGAAAAGCCGATAGTGGCCGATGACCTCGGTCTGGATCGCGCCGGCGGTCATCGTTCCGGCGGCGATGCCGTCCAGCATCCGTTCGGTGCCGCGCGGCAGGAAACCGGGGTTCGTCACCCGCATTCCGTGGCCGTCCGGCAGGCGGTCGGGATTCTTCGCGGCCTCCCCGGGCAAGCGATAGTCGCAAATACCGTAAAGACCCAGAGCCGACAGGCGCTCAAGGTCCGGGTCCGTCAGCTCGGCCAGAGAATCGCTGCGATAGATCCGGCTCCAGCGCGTCTGCCGGCCCGGACCTGCGGGATATCCGCCCAGATCGCGAAAGTTGATGGCTCCTTCGAAAGGAAGGCGGCGGGGCTGGCTCATCGGTAAGGTCCGCTGATGGTTAGATTTCTCCGCTCCACGGCAGAACGTGGAACGGGCCGAGTTTACGTCTCCCAATATTGTTTGACAATCTTGTACTGCAAAAACGTTGACCAACATTGAGCTTCATGGCTAGGCTCGCCCCCATCGACCCCAGGCGGCCAAGGGTGGGGAGCCCGGCCACCGCAGGGCGACACGATGCGCCTCGAGGGGCGCACAGGGAGGACAAAATGATCAATTACATGACCAGGCTCGCCGGGGCCGTCGTCTTGGGTGCCTTGGCGACCGCGGCCGCGGCCGGGGACGTAAAGCTGGGCGTCGTGGCGGTGAACTACAACTCGCCCTCGATCCAGCTGCAGGCCGACAGCGGCATCGCACGGGCCAAGGACCTTGGCTGGGAGGTCGAGCTGTTCGACGGCCAGGGCGACCAGGTGGCGACGAACAACGCGGCCATGGCCTTCATCGACCGGGGCTTCGACGCGATCCTGAACGTGGCTTCGGCCAACACCCAGATGTCGGGCGTCATCAGGTACGCTCAGGAAAACGAGGTTCCCTTCGTGTCCACGTTCTCGGGTCTGGTCCCGGGGATCACGGCCGATATCGGGTCGAACAATACCGCCGACGGGGTGATCGCGGCGACGGAACTGGCCGGCCGGATCCAGGGTACGGGCCATGTCGCGGCGCTGAACTGGAACGTCCTGCCGGCACTGATCGAACGCCAGCGCGGGTTCGAGGCGGTGATGGTCGGTTTCCCCGGCATCGAGGTTACCAATATCGAGATCAAGGTCCCGGGCCAGGTCGACGATGCCTATGCGCAGACCACGAACCTGCTACTGGCCAATGACGACCTGAAGGCGATCTGGGTCGGCTGGGACGAACTGGCCGCACCGGTGGCCCGCGCGATCGAGCAGGCGGGCAAGGCGGACGAGGTCTTCGTCGTCAGCCAGGACGGCATCCCGGAAGTGCTGGAGCTGGTGCGCCAGGGCGGGCCGGTCGAACTGACCGTTGCCTATAATGTGAAACGGATGGGCGTCGTGGCCGTTGACGTGATCGCCGATGCGCTGGATGGAAAGATGCCGTCCTCGTCGCTTCTGACACTGCGCCCCTGCCTGGTGACCGAGGCCACCGCCCCGGCCAAGGGCCAGCCGCTGGACTTCGATACCTGCGGGCTCTTCTCGGGCGAAGGCGTCGGCACGAACTGACTGAACCAGCTTTCCGGGCGCCCTGCGCCCGGACCCCCTTCCGCGGGACGGACCCCATGACATCGACAGATCACCCGGCCGCGACCGGCGCCTCCGATCCTTCGGGAGAGGTGCTGACGATCCGCGGTCTGACCAAGCAATTCCCCGGAACGCTGGCGCTGGACGCCGTATCCTTCGGCGTCCGCCCGGGAGAGATCCACGCGCTTCTGGGCGAGAACGGCGCCGGCAAGTCCACCCTGATCAAATGCGTCTGCGGCGCCTATGCGCCGACCGGCGGCGAGATCCTGATCGACGGGCGGCCTGTCACCATGACGTCGCCCGCCGATGCCGCGGCCGCCGGCATCGCCGTGGTGCACCAGCACATGAACCTGGTGCCGACACTCAGCGTGGCCGAGAACCTGCACCTGGGCGAAAGGCTACCCCGCCGGGCTGGTCTGCTTCACTGGCGCAAGGTCCACCGCCGTGCGCGCGAGGTACTGGACCGCGTCGCACTGGACGTGCCGACCACGGCGATCGTGGGGGACCTGCGGCCGGAACAGCACGCGATGATTTCCATCGCGCGGGCCGTATCGGCGGATGCGCGGATCGTCATCCTGGACGAACCGACGAACGCGCTTCTGCCGCACGAGGTGGAACGGCTTTTCGAACAGATGCGCGCCCTGGCGACCAGGGGGCATTCGTTCCTGCACATCAGCCACCGCCTGTCCGAGGTGTTCGAGATCGCCGACCGCGCCACCGTCCTGAGGGACGGTCGCCATGCGGGCACCTTCGAACGGGCGGACATGACCCATTCCGGCATTGTCGAGGCTATCGTGGGCCGTGGCGGTTCGCTGGCCGAACGCCGGGGCACCAGCCATGCGCGCACCGGGACCCTGATGAAGGTGCGGGACCTGTCGGGCCAGCGGGCGCGCGGCATCTCCTTCGACCTGGCCCCGGGTGAAATCGTGGGGCTGGCCGGCCTGCCCGGATCGGGCGCGGACGAGACGATGAACTTGCTGTTCGGCCGGAACCGCCCGACCGGCGGCGGGATCGAGGTCGAGGGGCGACCCGTGCCGTTGCGCGATCCGGCCGATGCCATCGCGGCGGGGATCGCCAACGTGCCGAAGAACCGGCTGGCCGAGGCGATCTTTCACGCCGACAGCGTGCGGGCCAACGTGACCCTGCCCAGTCTTGCGAATTACCTGCGGGAACCGGTCCTGCGGCTGATCCACCGGGGCCGCGAGGATGCGGCGGCCGAGGAGGTCACCGCCAAGATGCGCGTGCGTATGGCCGGGATCGGGGCGTCCATCGACTCTCTGTCCGGGGGCAACCAGCAGAAGGTCGTGCTGGGCCGGTGGTTGACCACCGGCGCGCGGATCTTCCTTCTGAACTCGCCCACCGCGGCGGTCGACGTGGGCGCCAAGAAGGAAATCTACGACCTGATCGACGAGTTGGCCCGCGAGGGCAAGGGCATCGTCTTCGCCTCGACCGAACTGGAAGAATACGCGCTGGTCTGCGACCGGGTCTTTGTCTTCGCCGCCGGACGGGTGGTGGGCGAACTGACCGGCGACCAGGTGACCGAACCCAACATCATGACACTCGCCGCCGGAGGGGCACTCGCCGCATGAGCACTACGGATACCGCCAAGGGCACCGCCGTTGACCGGCAGGGCTTTGACTGGATCACATTCCTGTCGCGCTGGGGCACGCTGATCTCGCTGGGCCTCCTGATTGTCCTCTTTTCCATCGGTCGGCCCGAGGTCTTCATGACCCTTCGCAACATGCTGAACATCCTGAACCAGGTGTCGATCCTGGGCATGATCGCCTTCGGCCTGACGATCTGTCTGGTCGTGGGCCTGTTCGACCTGTCCATCGGTGCGATGGCCACCTTCGGCGGCTATTTCGCGGCGCGCTTCCTGGCGGAACTGGGTGCCGAAAGCGGGATCGTCGTTGCGCTGGTCATCCTGGCCGTGCTGGCGCTGTCGGCGGTGATCGGGATGCTGAACGGGGCGCTGATCTCCTATCTCGGGATCTCCGCCATCGTCGAAACCCTGGCGATGAGCTTCGTTGCCACCGGCGTCATCCTTGGCGTCTCCGGCGGGCGCACCGTCTATTCGACGGACATTCCAGAGGCGTTCACGATCATCGGCCAGGGCAAGATCGCGGGCATCCCGAACCCGATCCTGATCCTGCTGCTGCTGGGGCTGGCGCTGTGGGTCTTCCTGGAACACACCCAGACGGGCCGCAACATGTATGCCCTGGGGGGAAACCGTGAAGCATCAAGGCTTTCCGGCATTTCCTTCGCGCGCCATGCGCTGATCGCCATGGCCATCAGCGCCTCCTGCGCGGCGCTTGGCGGTCTGGTGGCCGGCGCAAATCTGGGCGCCGGGCGACCGCAGGGGGTGGGGGACGTCTATCTTCTGAATGCTTTCGTCGCCGTGTTCATCGGGGCGTCGACATTGAAACCCGGGAAGTTCCACATTATCGGGACAGCGGTCGGCGTTCTGCTGATTGGTGTGATCAACAACGGGCTTTCGGTGATGGGTGTGGCAACTTTCTGGCAATATATCGTGCAGGGCGGGATCCTGATCCTTGCGCTGATCTCGGCGTCGCTGAACACTGTCCGGCGCGTCTGATGGCGGCGCCCTTCGACCGGGACGTCCTGGATCTTCTGCTGTTCGACTGGCTTAAGACCGGAGACCTGACCGACCTGCCCGCACACCGGGGCCAGACCGAAGAGGACTGGCGCGCGGTGCTGGATCTGGCCGACCGCGTCTCGCGAGAGCGGTTCGCGCCGGCCTGGCGGGCGTCCGACAAGGTGGAGCCCGAACTGGCCGACGGTCAGGTCAGGGTCGAACCCGGTACCCGCGACGCCGTCCGTGCCTGGCTGGAGGCGGGGCTGCACCTCGCCGCCGTGCCGGAAGATCAGGGCGGCATGTCCTTGCCCTTTACCGTTTCGGCCGCAACCATGGCGATGAGCATGGCAAGCCACATTGCCGCCGCATCCTTCCCGATGCTGTCTGTCGCCAATTGCCGGGTGATCCGCACCTTCGGCACGCCCGCCCAGATCGAGGCCTTCGCGGTTCCCCAGCTGGAAGGCCGCGCGCTTGGGACGATGTGCCTTTCGGAACCGGCAGTCGGATCCTCGTTGGGGGACGTGACGACGCGCGCGCGGTTCGAGGAAGAAGATGCGCTTGGTCCCCGCTACCGCGTGCACGGCACCAAGATGTGGATCAGCGTCGGCGGTCAGGACGTCGTGCCGGAGACCATGCATCTTGTACTGGCAAAGGCAGAGGCTGCGGACGGCACGGTCAGCGCAGGCTCGAAAGGCCTGTCCCTGTTCGCCGTGCCCGCTGTACTGCCGGACGGCACGCCGAACGACGTGGTCGTAGCGGGTCTGAACCACAAGATGGGCTGGCGGGGCACGCCCAACTGCGTGATGGCCTTTGGCGAAACCGACGGCGCCCTGGGCTGGCGTATCGGGGCCGAAGGGCAGGGCCTGCCGATCATGTTCCAGATGATGAACGAGGCCCGGATCGGTGTCGGCATCGGCGCCGCGGCGCTGGCCTGGCGGGGCTACATGACCTCGCGCGAATATGCGCAGGAACGGGTGCAGGGGCGTCCGCTGGACGCGCGCGATGCACCTGCGCCGGTGCCCCTGACCCGCCACCCTGACGTGCGCCGTATGCTTCTGGCGCAGAAGGCGATTGCCGAAGGCAGCCTGGCCATCTGCCTTTACGCCGCACGACTGGTCGACCTGGCCGGGGCTGGCGATGCCGAGGCAGAGGTTCTGCTGAGCCTTATGACTCCGGTGGTGAAAAGCTGGCCGTCGGAAATGGGTCTGATCGCCAACCACTATGCGATCCAGATCCACGGCGGCTATGGCTATACCCGCGATTTCGAAGTCGAACAGATCTATCGCGACAACCGCCTGAACCCGATCCACGAAGGCACGACCGGTATCCAGGCCATCGACCTGATGGGCCGCAAGATGCTGTTCGACCGGACCGGCGGCTTCGACCTGCTGGCGAAGCGCATCCGCGCGACCGAGGACCAGGCACCCGAGGCGCTGGCCGACTGCGCCACCGCCCTGCGATCCGCGCGCGAAGCGGTAGAGGCCGCAGTCGCCACGGCCCACGGCATGAACGACCCCGCCGCAGCGCTGGCCAATGCGACGCCGATGCTGTCGGCCGTGGGGCACCTGGTCGCCGGCTGGCTGCTGCTGGATCTGGCAAGCCTGCCGGCCGCGGGCGAAGGCCAGCGCCTGGCCTGCCGCTACTTCGCGGGCTTCGAACTGCCCCAGGTCGCGGCCTGGCTGGCGCCGGTCATGGCCAAATCGCCCCTGATGGCCGATCTGGACGAAGCGGCACTATGAGCCGAAGCGAGACCCCCGACCGGTTCCTGGAGGCCGAGATCACGCCTGCGCGGATCCGGTTCGAGGATGTTTCGCTGAAGCTCGAGGACCGGGTGGTCTTCGATGGCCTCAGCCTTGATGTCGACGTTTCGCGCACCGGGCTCGTGGGACGGAACGGCGCGGGCAAGTCCCAGTTCCTGCGGCTGGTCGCGGGGCTGGTGAAACCCGACAGCGGCAACGTGACGGTGAACGGCTTCGACCCGGCCGCCGACCGCAAGCGGGCCACGACCGAGATCGGCTTCGTCTTCCAGAACCCTGAACACGGGCTGCTTTTCCCAACGGTGCTGGAGGAGCTCACCTTTGGCCTGAAAGCCCACGGCATGGGCAAGCGCGAGGCCGAGGCGCAGGCGCACAGGATCCTTGCCCGCTTCGGCGTGCCCGGCTGGCCGGACCGGCTGGTTCATTCGCTGTCCCAGGGCCAGAAGCACCTTCTGTGCCTGATGGTCGCCCTGGCGCCCGGGCCCGGGCTGCTGCTGCTGGACGAGGCCTTTGCCGGACTGGACCTGCCGACGGAAACCAGCCTGCACCGGATGCTGTCGCGGCTGAGCGTCGCGCAGATTGCGGCCAGCCATGACCTTGCGGCCCTTGCCCGAAACGACAGCCTGATCTGGATAGACGCGGGCACGGTCCGCACGACCGGCACGCCGGAACAGATCCTGCCGGCCTATCGTGACGCGATGGAAGGGCGCATCCTGCCGCCCGACGCGCTGTGATCGGGGCCCTGTCGGCGCGGAAGACGCGCTATCACGATTGGCCGGCCGGGGCGAAACTGATCGCGCTTTGCGTGTTCTGCACGGTCATCGGTTTCCTCCGCTGGCCTTTCGCAGGCTGGGTCGGGCTGGTTGTCGTTCTGGGAATGGCTGTCGTTGCGGGCGGCTGGTTCCTGAAGCTGATCCTGTCGGACCTGAGGCCGGCCGTGGTGATCGCTGCGCTGATCGCGATCTTCCATGCCATTCTTGGCGACCCCATGCAGGGCGTCGCGGTCGCCGGCGGGCTTCTGTCCTGCATCGGGGCCGCAATGATGCTGACTCGCACGACCTCTCCGGCCGAGCTTCTGGACACGGTCGACCGCTGGCTGGGGGGGCTGGGTGTCCCGGAAAGACCGCGCCGCAGGCTGGCCCTTGCGGTCGCACTGACATTGCGCTTCATTCCGGCCCTCTCCGAGCGTGCCGGCCGGCTGACCGACGCCCATCGCAGCCGGTCCCCGAAACGGCCGGGCTGGCGCATCCTGCCGCCGCTTGCGATAGGGGCGCTGGACGAAGCCGACCGGGCAGCCGAAGCCCTGCGCGCCCGTGCCGACCTGAACTGACCCCAAAGTGACCCGTGGGAGGAATTCAATTGGAACGTGACCTGTCCCGTATCGCGCTTTTCGCGGCGTTGATCGCAGTGTTGGGCCTGATGCCGAAACTGACGCTGGCCTCCGGCATTCCGCTGACCGCGCAAAGCATGGGGATCATGCTGTGCGGCACGATCCTGGGCGCGCGCAAGGGCGCGCTGGCGGTGCTGCTGTTCCTGCTGCTGGTGGCGCTTGGCCTGCCGCTTCTGGCCGGCGGCCGCGGCGGCCTGGGCGTTTTCGTGGGCCCGACGCTGGGCTACCTTGTGGGCTTCGTGCTTGGGGCCTTCGTGACCGGCTACACGGCCGAACGGTTCGAAAACCGCATGGCCTTCGTCCCGGCGCTGACTGGCGCCGTCGTCGGCGGCATCATCGTGATGACGATCTGCGGGATCATCGGCATGTCGGTGACGATGGGTGTGTCGCTTGCCAAGGCCACGACCTTCGCGCTGCCCTTCCTGCCGGGTGACGTGATCAAGGCCGTGCTGACCGCAGGCATCACCGCCGCCCTGTGGAAAGCCCGTCCGGCGCTGGTCTGAACCCTGTTACAAGGTCGGCGCGGTTTTACCCTGCGCCGACCTGGATCCGGCCCGGCCGAGGCCGGGCCTTTTCATTGCCGCGCGGTGGTGCCGCCGTCGATCGTCAGGATCGTGCCGTTGCAATACCCGGCCTCGTCACTGGCAAGGTAAAGACAACCATAGGCCATCTCCTCCGGGGTGCCGGGGCGCCGCATGGGCGTGATCGATTCGGCGACGGCCTCGTCCTCGAACAGCGGCAGGAAGCTTTCCACCATCCGCGTGGCGATAAATCCCGGCGCGATGGCATTGGCGCGGATCCCGTCCTTGGCGTAGGCCACGCACAGCGACCGCGTCAGGTTGATCATGCCGCCCTTCGCTGCCGTGTAGGTATGTGCGCCCGGCAGGCCCTGATAGCCCGAGATCGAGGTTACGTTGACGATGGATCCGCCGCCCTGCTTCTGCATCAGCGGGATCACCAGCCGGCACATGTAGAATCCGCTGTCCAGGTTGATCGCCAGCACCTTGTGCCAGGCGTCGGGCGTGGTGTTGACGGTATCCTCCATCGTGCCCGGGTTGGCGTCCTGGAAGCTGTAGCCCACACCGGCCGAGTTCACGAGCACGTCGATCCGCCCGAAGGCCGCCAGCGCCCCGTCGACGGCTTTTTGCGCCCCTTCCGGCGTGGCCAGATCCGCTGCCACAACGGCCCCTTCGCCGCCGGCATCGGTCACGGCCTTCAGCGCTTCGTCCAGATTTCCTTGCGTGCGCGAAACCCCCACGACCTTTGCGCCTTCCTTCGCGAAGATTTCCATGCAGGCGCGGCCCACCCCGGTGCCGGCGCCGGTAATCAGCGCGACCTTGTCCTTCAAACGGTCCATTCCTGGTCCTCCCGTATCGGTTCGACATCCCCTCCCCGGGATGCCCTTTATAGACATACACACATTATTGTCCTACAAAAAAGACCAACAATGCAAACGGGAGGATTCTTCATGGGAAAAGCAGCCGTTTTTCACGGAACGGGACAGCCGTTGTCGATCGAACAGGTCCCTGAACCCGTGGTCGACGGCGGGCATGTCGTCATCCGGGTCCAGGCCTGCGGAGTCTGCGGATCGGACCTTCACGCCACGCAGGAAGGCGTCTTCCTGCAGGAGGCGGGCACCATCCTGGGCCACGAATTCGCGGGCGAGGTTATCGCCTCTGACGATCCGGACGTCCCGGTGGGGCTGCGGGCGGCCGCGGTGCCGGTCAATGCCTGCGACAGTTGCCGCCAGATGGGGTTCGGTTCCTGCCGCAAGAACCTGGGCATCCTGTGCCCGGAAAACCGGATCACCGGTCTGGCCCTGTCCGTCCCCGGTGCCTATGCGCAGACGATCCGGGTGGGGGCAAAGCAGGTCGTGCCCCTGCCCGAAGGCGTCTCCTACGACGAGGGCGCGCTGGTGGAGCCGCTGGCCGTGGGCCTGCATGCGGTCGACAGGGCCGACATCCCGCTGGGCGGCCGGGTGCTGGTGATCGGGGCAGGGCCCATCGGCCTGGCGGTCACGGCCTTCGCGCGCCTGCGCGGGGCGGGGGCGGTGGTCGTGTCCGAATACGCCCCGGCAAGACGCGAGGCCGCGGCGGCCTTCGGCGCCGACACGGTGCTGGACCCGGGCCAGACGCCGGATGTCGGGGCGGCCTTTGCCGAAGCCGCGGGCGGGCCACCGGACGTGATCTTCGACTGTGTCGGCGTGCCGGGTATCATCCAGCAGGCCATCGATCTGGCGCCTGTCCGGGGCACCATCGTGCTGGTCGGCGTCTGCATGAAACCCGACCAGATCATCCCGATTTCGGCAACGCTTAAGGAATTGAAGCTGCAGTTCGTGCTGGGCTATGCCGAGGCCGATTTCGCCCGGGTGCTGGATATGATGGGCCGTGGGCTGATCGATGCGAAGTCGATGATCACGGACACGACCAACCTTGAAGGTCTGCCGGACGCTTTCGAAGCACTGCGGAAACCTGGCAGCCAGATCAAGCTGATGATCCATCCGAACGGGTAGGCGACCGCCCTTGCCGCTGGCGCAGATGCTGCCGGCGGCAGAAGATATGCAGGTGACGCGGTGTCCGGGTCTGCGTTCGTGGGAGCAGGGAACCGGGCCTCAGCCCTGGCCCAGCTTGTCCGACATGGCGCGGACATGGGCGCGGGCGCGGGCTTCGGCCTGTTCGGGATCGCGGGCAAAGACGGCGTCGGCGATCCAACGGTAGGAGGTGGCGCGCTCTTCCGGCGTCATGACCAGCTTGTTGCGCACAAGATGGACATGAAGGTTGGCCAGAGTCTGTTCCAGAACCCGACTGCGCGCGATCCGCGCCAGCGCGCGGTGAAAGCGGTTTCGCGCCTGGATGAAGGTGAACCGGTCCTCGGCCGCCGCCGCCTCGGTTACGTAGTCCAGCGCGTCCTGCAGGGCCTTGCGGCCGTCGCCCTCGTCGATGTGCTCGGCCGCCTGGCGGGCGGCAAGTCCCACCAGCAACTCGGCGATGGAAAGGATGTTCAGCGCCTCTTCGCGCGTGACGTTCAGGATCCGCGCCCCGTGCTGGTGGCGGGTTTCCACGACGCCCTGCGCGGCCAGCCGCTTGATCGCCTCGCGCACCGTCGAGCGGCTGACGCCATAGCGTTCGATCAGGTCCGGTTCGACCAGCCGCTGCCCCGAGACATAGCGCCCCTCGTAAAGCCCGCGCAGGATGTCGCGGACGATGATTTCGGCGGCACTTGGCGTCTCGTCCGGTTCTGCGCTCACGTCTGTCACGCTGTCTCTTCGTCTAGGTCGCGGCAAGTTAGAGTGCCGGCGTTCCGCTGTCCACGGGCGCCGGCACGGAGTGTGTCATGCTAGGGGCCCAAGTGCCACGGTGCTGACGGCCGGCGACCAGTCGGTCATGGGTCGGCCCGAATTCCGCGCCGCCTGGCGCTTGTATTCCAGCCGGGCAATCTGGTCGCGGTGCACCTCGTCCGGGCCGTCGGCCAGTCGCAACAGCCGAGCAGTGGCATAAGCCGCGGCCAGACCGAAATCGTTGGAAGTGCCGCCGCCGCCAAACAGCTGGATCGCCCAGTCGACGACCTTGCAGGCCATGTTGGGCACGGCGACCTTGATCATCGCGATCTCGGACTTGGCTTCCTTGTTGCCGACCGTGTCCATCATGTGCGCGGCACGCAGCGTCAAAAGCCGGGACTGTTCGATCAGGATGCGGCTTTCCGCGATCCGTTCCCGGGTCACCGACTGTTCGGACAGTTTCTTGCCGAAGGCCACGCGGTCTTCGGCCCGGGCGACCATCTTTTCCAGGGTCCGTTCCGCC
Organism: Chachezhania sediminis; assembly: GCF_009765275.1. Taxonomy (GTDB): domain Bacteria; phylum Pseudomonadota; class Alphaproteobacteria; order Rhodobacterales; family Rhodobacteraceae; genus Chachezhania; species Chachezhania sediminis. The sequence goes on along the minus strand of NZ_VOPH01000006.1, from coordinate 62,896 downwards.
AGACCGATCAGCCGCATGCAGTGATGGATGCGGCCCGGCCCGAGGCGGCCCTGTGCAATTTCGAAACCGCAACCTTCTCCCAGCAGCATATTCGAGGCCGGAACTTTCACATTCTCGAACACGACCTCCGCCGCCCGATCAGGCACGCCGTAGAAGCCGAAGACCGGGATCGACCGCTTCACGGTCACGCCGGGGGTGTCCTTGGGCACAAGGATCATCGACTGCTGGCGGTAGGTTTCGGCTGTCGGATCTGATTTCCCCATGAAGATCAGGATCTTGCAGCGCGGATCTGTGGCGCCCGTCGTGTACCACTTGTGCCCGTTGATCACGTAGTGATCGCCGTCCCGGACAATGGCGCTTTCGATATTGCGCGCATCCGAGGACGCGACCGCCGGCTCCGTCATCGCGAAGGAGGATCGGATCTCGCCATTCAGCAGCGGTTCAAGCCACTGTTTCTTGTGCTCTTCAGTGCCATAACGTTCCAGCACTTCCATGTTGCCGGTGTCAGGGGCAGAGCAGTTGAAGACCTCGGGCGCCAGGTGGCTGCGGCCCATGATCTCGCACAGCGGCGCATATTCCAGGTTGGTCAGGCCGGCACCGCGGTCGCTTTCGGGCAGGAACAGGTTCCACAGACCCTTTTCCCTGGCCAGGGCCTTCAGCTCTTCGACCACGGGCTGCACACCCCAGGGGCCGACATCCTCGGACTCGCGATAGTACCGCGCCTCGTTGGGATAGATATGTGCCTCCATGAAGGCGTGCAGCTGCGCTTCAAGGCGCAGGACCTTCTGGGATTTCTCGGGGATCATGTGCGTGTCCGGATCTGTCGTTGTTGTCTGGACCAAGACTAGTCAACGATCCACCGAATGACAATACCGTCAGACGATACCGTATGCGAAGCCCTGGATCGGCCGGGACGACAGGAGTATTGGAGACCGGTCGTCGCCAGCCGGGCGGACAGACCGATCTCAAATCCAGAAAACCATTTTAGAACAAATGAATAATATCAAAATCTAAACCAGATAAACCAACCGATCCGAACCGGTACGATGCCCTTTGTCGCGGTGCGGGCGGTGTCGTCAGACTTGCCCCATGATGGCTGTGCGCCCAAGGATGTCGGTCAAAGCGCCCGGCGAGCGTGGCTGGCGGATCGCCCTGACCGGGGCATCCGCGACAGCTCTGCCCGGACCGTGCCGCTCGTCCAGGAAGGATTAAGGATGGACCCCAAAGCCCGCATCTTCCCGCCGGTTCCCGGTTTCGAAAATGGCGCCGCCTATATCGACGGCCGCTTCATGCCCGTAGGAGAAGCAGCGATTCCGATCATGGATTCAGGCTATCGCCGGTCGGACGTGACATATGATGTGGTTGGAACCGCCGACGGCAATTTCTTCCGCCTCGACGATCACATCGCGCGCTTCCACCGCTCGCGCGAGGAATTGCGGATGTATCCGCCGGAATCGGACGAGGATCTTAGGGCGATCCTGAACAAGCTGGTGGCCCTGACCGGGCTTGCGAACACCTATGTCTCGATGGAGTGCCTGCGCGCGGCGCCGCCCCCGGGCAAGACCCGCCACCCGTCGAACTGCCGCAGCTACCTGGTCTGCTTTGCCTCGCCCTGGGTGTCGGTCGCGACAGAGGAAATGTTCGACCGCGGCATGCACCTGATCATTTCCGAGGTGGAGCGGATCTCTCCCAAGGCGGTGGATCCGACGGTGAAGAACTTCCACTGGGGCGACCTGACCCGCAGCCTGTTCGAGGTCGAAGACAAGGGCGGCGACTATGCTCTGTTGCCGGATGCCGACGGGAACATCACTGAAGGAGCGGGCTTCAACGTCTTCATGGTCAAGGGAAAAACTGTTTCCTGCCCGGCCCGCGGGGCGCTCGAAGGGGTGACCAGGAAATCCGTCTTCGAACTCTGCGCCGAACTGGGCCTGACGGCCGAGGCACGGGACATCACCGCACAGGAATTCCGCGACGCGGACGAGATATTCACCTGCACCACGGCGGGCGGGATCATGCCCGCCTCTCGCATCGACGGGCGGATCATGAACAACGACCGGCCGGGCCCGATCTCGACCCTGCTGAAGGAAACGTTCTGGGCGAAACGCGCCGAAGGCTGGCACGCGACACCGGTCGACTATAGCGTGGCCGAGGCTGCGGCATGATCATCGTCACGGGCGGAACCCACGGGATCGGGCGGGCCACGGCGGAACGGTTGGCGCGGGACGGGAATACCGTCCTGATCGCCGGGCGGGACGAGGAGGCGGGGCAAGCGGTGGCGGCGGCAACGCCCGGCATCGCCTTTCAGCGCACCGATGTCGGGTCGGATGACGAATGCCGGGCGCTGGTCGACACCGCGCTGTCGATGGGCCAGGGCAAACTGACCGGCCTGGTGAATAACGCAGGCTTCGGCGAACGCCACGACTTCCTGAAGACCAGCGCCGACGATTGGGACCGGGTCATGAACCTGAACGCGCGCAGCGTTTTCCTGATGACGCGGCTTTGCATCGAAGGGCTGATCGCGGGGCAGGGGGCGGTGGTCAACGTCGCCTCGGTCGCCGGGCACCTGGGCGAGGAAAACCTGGCGATCTACACCGCGTCGAAGGCCGCGGTGATCGGGATGACCCGGGCGCTGGCGCTGGAGCTGGGGGCGAAGGTCCGGTTCAACGCCGTGTGTCCGGGGCAGGTTGCGACGCGGATGATGGGGGCGATCCTGAACGACGAGCTACGCCGAAAGCCGATCGAAATGCGAATCCCGCTGGAACGCTTTGCTGGTCCGGACGAAATCGGCGATGTCATCGCCTGGCTGCTGTCCCACGACGCGCGCTACGTGAACGGGGTCGTCCTGCCCGTCGACGGCGGCGAAACGGCCGGTCTGAGAAACCCGCGTCAGGCGTGCTGACGCGGGGATCGGTATCGCGTCCCGGGCAGACCGGGACGCAGGCCATCAGCCCTGAAGCAGCTTGATCAGCTCGGGCATGAAGGCGCCGCCATTGCCCTTTTCGATCTGGCCGTCGACGACGGTCTTCACGCCCGCGGCGACTGCGGCCTCTGCATCAAGATCGCTGGCCATCTGGCTGTAATACGCCACATCCTTGGCCGCGTTCGACACGGTGAAGCGCATCTGGTCCAGCGCGCCGTCGTCCAGCACGTAGGGCGCGACCCGTTCCAGCGCCACGCCGCTGCCACCGCCCTTGCGCAGGCAGTCGACCAGCGCGCCCATATCGACGCCGCCCTTCTGGGCGCAGGCGAAGACCTCGGTCAGCAGTGTCACGCTGCCCAGCGAAACGATGTTGTGCAGAAGCTTCAGCTGGTGCCCGGTGCCCGTGGCCCCGGCATAGAAGATGTTTTCCGCGAAGGCGCCCAGCATCGGCCGCAGGCGGTCGACCAGTTCCGGTGCGCCGCCGACCAACAGGTTCAGGCGGCCTTCCTCGGCCTCTTTCGGCGTGCGGGTCATTGCGGCATCGACGAAATGAGCGCCCTGCGCTTCGACCTGTGCGGCCAGCTTCTGGGTGGATGCAGGGATCGCGGTGGAACAATCGACGATCACCGTGCCGGGCTTCAGCGCCGCCAGAACGCCGCCGGACCCGATCAGCACATCCTCGACCTGGGGCGATCCGGTGACGCACAGGACTACCACGTCGCAGGCTGCAGCCATGTCCGCGGCCGAGTTCCATTTCACGGCGCCCGCCGCATCCAGGTCATCCGTCGGCTGGTTGCCCGGATGGTCGACGTAATTCAGCGCCCAGCCTTTCGTGACAAGGTTCTTCGCGATCCCGTGGCCCATCAGGCCCACGCCGACAAGTCCGATCTTCTCCACCAGTCCACCTCTTTCTTGGGTCATCATCCGGGACCTGCGCCCCGGCACGGTCTTGACGCCCCACATCGCCAATGTCGAGGGGCGAAGGACCCACATCCCGGCTCCGCCACACACTTAATTAACATAAGGCAAGTTCTGGGTTGCTGTGCATTCAGGCAGGCTACGAGGCAGAGACTGTTCGGGCGGCCGGGCCTGACCCATCCTGTTCTGCAGGATGAAAATGTGGAACGGAACGACGATTGAGGGACAGATTGTTTGGGCTCTTGCCTGCCTCGTGATCTGGGCAAGACATACGGCAAGCCAAAGTCCGAAAGGCCAACGGTGCAGCGGAGGTCGCGATCTATGGTCGTCTTAGGGGAATCGCATGCGTCCGACGCCAGAACTCACTGGTCCTCGACACGTCCAAGAAGCGTCTGTTCCGGTTCATTGAATTTATTTATTTAGGGGGGCCGTACGCCCGTTCAAACCAGAGGCTGACTGACGTCGCCATTTGGACTGCTGCGGAAACAGCCACAACGAACAGGCGCGTACCGGAGCGCTCGAAACGCGGCGGGACGCAATACCCTTAAGTATGCCCTCTGCCCGAGAGGGCAGAAGCGTGGCCGATACTAGGGTCAGGAAGTTCGGGCGCTCTTCCGAGCGCCCGATAGGCCGAGGTCAGGCCAGAGCGATATTGACCGCATTCTGGCGACCGTCACGGCCGGATTCCAGATCGTAGGTCACTTTCTGGGCGTCGGCCAGGCCGGTCAGACCCGAACGCTCGACAGCCGAGATGTGGACGAAAACGTCCTTGCCGCCGGATTCCGGCTCGATAAAGCCAAAGCCTTTGGTAGTGTTGAACCATTTCACGGTGCCAGTGGCCATGTCCGTGTCTCCTGTTCTGGTGTCGTCCACAGGATGCGACGACCCGGCAAAGTCAGTCCGTATCGATCAACTGAGAGCCGGTAGACGGAGGCAGAGGTTCGAAAGAAACTTCTATAGCGCTCTCATTATGCACCCAGACGGCCCTCAGGGCAAGATGGCAAGCGTCTTTTCTGTTTGGGTGCAATCCGCAACGACCACAGGTTGCGATTGACAATATCAGAGTCCAGCCCCATGTGTTTGGGCAGACACAGTTTCGTTGTCTCCGAAGTCATGAACCCTTCGCCAGGCGTGGGGCCCCGAACGCCGCAGATGCAGGCGAAACTTCAGACAAGTCGCTTTGGAAGCCCGCGGGCCGGCGGAACTCTGGAACCGAGAGTTCTGTGCGGTCGTCCCACGAAGGGACCGTTCGCACCGGTGCGGCCCGACCACCCTATCGCTTGCCACCATCTTTGCAGGCCACAGCCGGGTCAGTGAATGACCTGAAAGAGGATCAATGCTTCGTCCGAAGAACGCCGCCGGAATCGTGCGGGCCGTGCGCGGTCTGGCCGCCTTGCTGCTTGCCGCGGCGCTGGCGCTGCCCGCTTCGGCCCAGGACGGGACCGGAACGCCGCCCGCAAATGCCCAGCCGCAGCGCTATGGCAGCGGGTGGGACTGCGATCGGGGTTATCGCGAAAAGGACCGGGAATGTGTTCCGATCGCCCTGCCCGACAACGCCTATCCGACGGGTCGATCCTATGGTTCTGGCTGGGAATGCAAGCGGGGATTCGAACAGGCCAAGGGTGACATCTGTGCCCCGATCCGGATGCCCGAGAACGCGTATCTGGAGGAAACCGGTTATTCCTGGCGCTGTGACCGCGGCTACAGGCGCAATCGCGACACCTGCGACGTGATCGTTCTGCCGGATCGTGCCTTCCTGTCCGATTCCGACAGCGGGTCGGGCTGGGAATGCGACCGCGGCTTCTTTGTCGACGGCGACATGTGCAGCAGGATCGAGGTTCCGGAAAACGGCTATCTGACCAATGCTAGCTATGGCCCGGCCTGGGCCTGCGAACGCGGGTTCCTGAAGGCAGGCGACCGATGTGACCCGGTCGTCGTGCCGGAAAACGCCTATCTGACCAGCGACTCGTTCGGGCCCGGATGGCGCTGCAACCGCGGCTTCGACGCCAGGCGCGGCGAATGTGTTGCCGTCGCCCTGCCCGACAATGCGCATTTCGACCGAAGCGGTAACGGCTGGCGCTGCGATTCCGGCTTTCGCCAGGACGGCGCCCGCTGTGTGCTGGCACGGTGACGGCCCGTTGATGGATCGTCGCGACAAAAACCCGACAGGGCCACGATTTGGAAAACGCACAAGGAGACCGACATGCGCGTAAGCATCGGCTGCCGCCTGAACTACAGCTTCTCGCAGCCGACGCCGCTGATCGCGATGCTGAACGTCCACTATTCGCGCTTTGGCGACCTGGAACGCGCAGACCATCTGGTCGCATCGCCCAGCGTGCCGCTGGAAAGCTATCGCGACAGCTATGGCAACTGGTGCACGCGGATGGTCGCGCCGGCCGGGGACTTCACCCTGTCGACGGACGGAGTGATCCGCGATTCCGGCGAGCTTGATCCGGTGGCGCCGGGCGCTGCGCAGCATCCGGTCGAGGAACTGCCGTTCGATACTCTGATCTTCCTGCAGGGAAGCCGGTATTGCGACACGGACATCCTGTCGGACCAGGCCTGGCGACTGTTCGGGGAAACCTTGACCGGCTGGGCGCGGGTGCAGGCCATATGCGATTTCGTGCACGGGGCCATCGCTTTCGACTACATGCAGGCCGATGCCACGCGGACGGCGTCTCAAACCCTGTCCGGGGGTCGGGGCGTCTGTCGCGATTTCGCCCACCTTGCCATCGCGTTCTGCCGCTGCGTGAACATCCCCGCCCGCTATTGCACCGGATACCTGAGCGATATCGGCCTGCCGGAACCGCATCCGCCGGGGGATTTCGCGGCCTGGATGGAAGTCTTCCTGGACGGCCAGTGGTGGGTCTTCGACCCGCGCAACAATGCCCGGCGGACGGCCCGGATCCTGATGGCCCGGGGCCGGGATGCGGCGGACGTCGCCCTGACCCAGACTTTCGGCCCCAATACCCTGACCGCATTTGATGTCTGGACGGACGAGGCACCGCCGCTTTCGCCGGACCACGGCACACCGGGCTGATCTCTGCCGCGGCCATCAGGGACCTGCGGCATCGCACATATTGCCCAGGATCCCACCGGGGGTCCGGCATCCGAAACACTGTCCGGGAGGACCGACAATGACCGCACCGACCAAGACCAGCCGAGTGTTTCAGCAGCCCCTCAAGCTGAACAGCGCCCTGAAGATTCGGCCCCAGGGTCGCTACCGGATCGAGGTTCGCCCACCGGCCAGCGCGGGCCTGCACACGGGCCTGCTACCGCCGGTCCGGATGAACGTTCCTCCACGCCAATCACACCCGGTCCAATCTCAACCAGGTCCGTCGCCTATCCAGACCGATCCGCTGAAAGGGCAGGAACAGGACCCCCCGCGCGGCGAGCGTGCCCGGAACGCCGAGACGAAGACTTTCCTGAACGAAATGCTGACCGATCCTCTGATCCGGCTGGTCATGGCGGCCGACGGCGTCTCGGAGGCCGAAATCCGCATGCTCTACGATGGCAGCGGCACACATTACGGCAGCCCCGCCATCACCGGGGGAGCCTGCGCATGACCAGGGAAAACGAAACCTTCCCGGAGCGGGACAAGGCAAAGAAGGACATCCCGGCACAGCGGACCTGCCTGCGCTGCCAGTCGTCGTTTGCCAGCGACGGCTTCGGGCAACGGATCTGCGCACGTTGCAAGGGATCGTCCGTCTGGCGCAGCGCGGCACCGTCCGGGTTCGGCATGGATCGCCGCCGCGTCTCCGGCGGCGCGTCCTAGGTTCGGCACATGCCCAGGATCGAGATCCGCCACCGGACGGCCTATCGCTACGGAGCGGCCGTCACATTGCGGACGCACCGGATGATGCTGCGCCCGCGTGAAACCCGCGATCTGCGCCTTATCGCTTTCGATCTCGACATCTCGCCCGCGGCAGAGGTCGTCTGGTCCCACGATGTCGCGGGCAATGCGGTGGCAACTGCGACCTTCGCCTATCCCACCGATACGCTGGTCATCCAATCGCGGATGATCGTCGACCTGACGGCACCGACCTGGCCTGTCTTTTCCATCGCGGCCTCGGCGACCGAGTTTCCGTTCCGCTACTCCTCCGACGATCTGGCCGATCTGGGTCTGCTGACCCTGCCGCAATATGCCGATGTCGCCGGCCGGCTGGCCCGCTGGGCCGACGGTTTCATCCTGTCCCGGCCGACGGACACGCTGTCGCTGCTGAAGGACATCGCCAACGGAGTCAGCAGCGCCGTCTACTATCAAAGCCGCGAGACAGAGGGCACGCAGGGTCCGCTGGAAACGCTGGATCGCGGCTGGGGCTCCTGCCGCGACTTTGCCGTTCTCTTCACCGAGGCCGTGCGCACCCTTGGTTTCGGCGCGCGCCTGGTTTCGGGCTATCTCTACGATCCGAACAGCAGCCACCTTGGTTCGGCCGGGTCCGGTTCGACCCATGCCTGGGCCGAGGTCTTCGTTCCCGGCGCCGGCTGGATCCCCTTCGATCCGACCAATCGCTCTGTCGGTTCTGCCAATCTGGTCCCGGTCGCCGTGGCGCGACGGATCGAACAGGCCGCCCCCGTGACCGGCAGCTATTTCGGAACAGACGGCGGATTGCACGAGATGGACGTCGTGGTGGACGTGTCGAGCTGACCTGCCCCGCCTGTCACGGGCGCCTTCATGTCCGGGCCGATGCCGCCGTACAAGACCCGCGGGCGACAGCATCCCGTTCCGCGCAAGCCTGCATTTTGGATGCCGGAACGCCCGGTGGACTCGGACATATCCCGGCGCGCTTCTCTGTAACCCCTGCAGATGCCGGATCCGGTCCGTACAGTCCCAAGCTGGTCAAAAACCTGTTGGCAACAGCCTGATCAAGGTCGTTCCCCGAACGGTTCATGAACGGTCCGAATCGTGGGCGTGCGGGGGAACCAGCCGGACGGTGCAGATGACCTGCCCGCCCCGAAATGGCCCCGGGTCCGATCAGGCCGCCGGTCCCTGATCCCAGAGCGCCGCCCCCACAGCGGCATCGCCGAAAAGCGGGCCCGTCCCGATGCTTTCGACCGTGCCGTCGCCCTTGCGCACCAGAAACAGGGCGTCGAGCCCGTGCGCGCGCGCCTTGGCGGTACCTTTGTCGACCCCCAGAACCATCAGCGCGGTGGCCCAGGCATCGGCTGTGGCGCAGGTCGCGGCAACCACGGTGACCGACGCGGGCGACGCGACCAGCGGTGCGCCGCGGGCGGGGTCCATCGTGTGCGACAGGCGCTTTCCCCCGATCTCGACCCAGTGGCGATAATCACCGGAGGTCGCGATGGCCGCATCCTCGAGCGTTACGACCGAATGGACGCTGCGACGGCCGGCATCGGGTGCCTCGACCGCGATGGACCAGGGCGTGCCGTCCGGGCGCAGACCCAGAGCGCGCATTTCGCCGTCGATCCCGACCAGGGCCTGTGTGATGCCGTGGTCGCGCAACGTCTCGGCCAGCCGGTCGACGCCATGGCCCTTGGCAATGCCGTTAAGGTCCAACGCGATCGGGGCGGTCTTGCAGACCTCGGTTTCGCCGAAGACAAGCGTTTCGCTGGCCGGGCGGCGGGTCGCCGACATGGCGCGCCGGATACCGTCCGGCGTGGCGGCATCGGGACCGAAACCCCAGGCAGTCACCGCATCCCCCAATCCGATGTCGAAGGCCCCGGCCGACGCCTGTCCGATCATGACGCCAAGCCTCAGAACCCCGATCAGGCCGGACGCGCACGCGACCCTGTCGCCGACCGGCGCGGCGTTGAGGCGCATCAGGGCGCTGTCCGGCCGCCATGTCGACATCTGGGCATCGACCTCCTCGACGGCGGCCTGCAGGGCCAGGCGCACCGGTTCCGGGTCGAAACCCGGCGGCATGAAGAACAGGGCCGACCAGCGTGTGCCCATGGTCGGTCCGTTCAGGGCGTGCCGGTTCAGGTCAGTAGACATCTTCGACATAACGTCCCTCGGCTTTCAGGCTGGCCGGCGTCAGGTCCAAGGGGCGCAGGATTTCTGTCAGGGCCTCGGCCACGCCGGCGGCCATCCCCCGCCCGCCGCAGACCATCACCCGCGCGCCGTCGCGGATCAGACGTGCCACTTCGGCCGCTTCTGCCCGCAGCGCGTCCTGCACGTAAAGCGGCTTGGCCCCGCGCGAGACAGCGGTAACAAGGCGCGTCAGACGGCCGGAGGATCGCCAGCCAGGCATGTCCTCGCCATAAAGGAAATCGCTGTCGGGGTGCCGCATTCCAAAGAAAAGGTACAGGGGGCGGTGCTGCGCATTGGCCCGGATCATGCCTGCAAGCGGCCCGATTCCGGTGCCGGCACCGATCAGGATCAGCGGCGCGGTGCCCCGTCCCGGCCTGAAGGACGGGTTGCGGCGCAGGAAGGCCGGCACGGTATCGCCCGGTCGAAGCCCCGTCAGCTGGCCCGAACACAGGCCACCCGGCTGTTTCCTGACCACGATCTCCACGAACCCGTCCCGGCGGCCAGAGGCCAACGAATAAAGACGCGGAACAGCCGAGCCTTCCGGCAGGACGCCCAGCAAGTCCCCCGCGACGAACCGGGCGAACCCTGCCCCGGTCAGCCGCTGCCAGACCGTCCGGGTCGGCAGGGCAAAGCGCAGGATCGCGGTCGGGGCCTGAACCCCAGCCCCATAGTCGCGGCGGGACACCAGGGTCAGATCCACGGTCCCGGGTGCGACCGGCCGGTGCGAAAGCTCCAGTTCTATTCCCATGGCCTGCCCAAGGGACCGGCCCCAGCGTGCAAAATCCTGTGGCGACTGGCGGTCGACGGTGTCGTAGGTCACGCATTCGGCCCATCCCCCGTCGCGCGCGGCCCTGGCGACGTCTTCGGCATAGGCGCAGAAGGCCGGGAAGCTTCGGTCGCCGAACCCCAGAACGGCAAGCGGAACGCCGGGGGGTGCACCGAGCCCGGCAAGCCGGTCGCGGAACCCCCGGGCCGACGCCGGCGCGGCACCGTCGCCATAGGTGGCCACCAACAGGATGATCCGGGCCGCCTTGCGATAGCGTCCGGGGTCGAAGGCCGACATGGGCCCGACATGCACGGTCTGTCCCGCCTTTGTCAGCGCGGCATGAAGCGTTGCTGCGAAACCCCAGGTGCTGCCGCCCTCGCTGCCGACAAGCACGATGGTTTCGGCGGCAGAGGCCGGATGGTTACCCCGGATCCGGAGGCGCCCGCGCCGTCCGGCCAGCCAGATCGCGATGCCGGTTGCGCCCAATGCCGGCACGCCAAGCGCCATCAGCCCAAGCACGATCGCGACCGGTGCCGCGCCTTCACCGGTGTGAAGCATGTAGATCGTTTCCGAGATCCGGTCCCAGCCCGACAGGTCGGCCCAGGCCAGCAGATCCCCCGTGCCTTGATCGAAGTACCCGGTGCCCCGGTCGGTCTGAAGCGTGAAGACATCCGTGGCGTCCCCCGGATAGGGATAATTCAGTTCGCGCAGATCCGGGACCAGCGTCTCCGACAGCAGGGCGACGCCGCTCGGGGACACCCCGGTCAATCCGCTGACCTCTTCCGGAAAGGCGGGGCCGCCGCGGGTATCCGGCAGGAGGCCGAATGTCGACGCGGTCATCCACAACGCAGTGACCGACGAAAACGCAAGCCCGGCAATGGCGACTCTTGCGATTTCCACGTGCAATCGCCCGGCCAGCGGACCGCGCAGCCGGGTGAACCAGAAGCGCAGGCCGCCGGTCCGCCGTGCCACAAGCGCCACGCCGGAGATCGCAAGGACAAGCATCGCCGCCGCCCCGCCCGCCATGGCGATGCGCCCACCGTCGCCCAGGAACAGCGACCGGTGCAGGACCGTCATCCAGCGCCTGAAGCGGTTCGGATCGACATCCGCAACGCCCCGGCCGGTCGCCGGGTCGATGACCGCCGACCCGGGCGTGCCCGCATCGAACCAGTAGGCCGTGATCCGGCCCGACGGTGCGCGGCGGATCTGTTCCACACCCGGATAGGCGATCTGTATCCTCTCGGCCAACGCAGCCACCGAAAGCCCGGGATCGGCCTGCGGAGCCGACAGGCGCTCGGCCGCGGGAAAGATGGACAGGACCGCGCCGCTCAGGGCCAGCACGGTGACCAGCGCCAGCGCGATCAGCCCCGGCCAGCGGTGAAGCGCACGGATCATCCCCAGGCCCCTTACATGTCGTAGACGAAGGAAGAGATGTAGCGGCGCCCCGCAACCGGCGTACCGGAGTTCCCGGTTGTCAGCGGCACGGCAATCTCGTTCGGGCTGTCGCGCATGTCTTCGACCGCCGCGTCGATGTGCAGGGTATAGCCCGCGTCGAACAGCGCATCCGCCAGGTCCAGCGTGATTTCGAGCGTGCGGCCCTGCCCTACGCTGGCCCCGGTGATGCCGTCGACCTGGGAAGTGTCACCGCCGGTGGCCCGATACCAGCCGCTCAGGTGCTTGTAGTATTTCGACTTTCCCCCTGCCATCCAAAGACTGCCGGCATAGGCACCGGACTGGTCCGTGACGTAGAGGGCAAGATAGGCCCCGTCGCCTCCGTAGGTGTTCAGGGTGGTTGTCATGGTCACCGGGCGGGCCAGCGCCAGAGCGGGGGCCGTCAGGGCGGTGCCAAGGGCAAGGGCAGCCAAAAGCGGTTTCATCGAAGTTCTCCGTGCCGGGTATGGTCATGCGCGCGCCGTGATGGGGTCCGCGGCAGCGCAGCGTCGATCAGTTCATCTGAACCTTGGGCGGGGCGCCGTTGCCGAACAGCCCGTTCTGCGGCGGGGCGACGGAGCCCGCAGGTGCGGGGCTCTGGGCGCTGCCATAGCTGTCATCATCATCATCATCATCGTCGTCATCCTCGTCATCGTCGTCATGCCCCATCCGGAACTTCGACAAGAACCCGCGCCCATGATCGTCGTCTTCGTCTTCATCTGCGCTGGCAAGGATCAGGGACCCGCCTGCAACCGCGTCATCCGCCAATGCGTTCGGGTCGTGCTCTCGGGACGTCGCCATCGACTGCACGGCCGCCCAGGACGGGACGCCGACGGCGGCAGTCAGGGTCGTGGACACCAAGAGAAAGGTCAGGGTCTTCTTCATTGCAGGTCTCCTTTCATCTGCTGCGATCAATCTGGAGACCGGACCTGAGCGCTTCCTGACGGGCCGCCACTTTCCGCTTCAGCTTTGCGTCAGGAAAGAATGACCCCGCCACGGGGCGGGGCAAGGCGGGGCGCGGGGCACAGGCGGCCGGGCGAAATCCGGGGAACAAGGCGCATGGGACGGGTGGACCGGAGGCTGTCCGGGCGCTGCATCAGTCGTCGTCGCGCCCTTCGCGTTTGCCGTGCCCGTCCTCGTATTCGATCTTGATGATGTCCAGTGTGCCGGGATCGACCTTGACCTCGATCCGGCGGCCCTGTGCATCGCGGCCTTTGATTTCGTAACAGCCGTCGTCGATCTTGATCCGCCGGATGGTCCAGCCGTTCTGCCCCGCCATCTGCTCGACCGCGCCGCGCGGTTTCCAGTCGGCCATCGGGACAAAGCAATCGTCGCCGGCCATCGCAGCGCCGGCGGGGAAAACCGCCAGAAACCCGATCGTTGTCAATGCCTTCTTCATCGGCCAAACTCCCTGCAGCGGCTTGGTGGCCACCATCCTTAAAGGTCAAAGCTGACAGCAGCCTGAAGCGGTTTGGGGCCGGTCTTCAGCCTGTCGTCAGCCAAGTCGATCACATTGTGGCCAAGTTGCAGCGGAACGGACTTCATCATGCGCATCCTTCTGATCGAGGACGACACGGTTCTGGGTGCGGCGGTCCGGGACCAGATCGCCGCGGACGGCCATTCCGTCGACTGGGTGCAGCGGCTGGATATGGCGACCGACGCGGAACGCGGGGCGTCCTATGACCTGATCCTGCTGGACCTGATGCTGCCCGACGGCCGCGGCATTCCCTTCCTGAAATCCCTGCGCGGGCGCGGAAGCGTCACCCCTGTCATCATCCTGACCGCGCTCGACCAGGTGTCGGACCGGATCGAGGGGCTGAACGCAGGCGCCGACGACTATCTGGTCAAGCCCTTCGACCTGGCCGAACTCTCGGCGCGGATCGGGTCGGTCGCACGGCGCTACAGCGGCAACCCGAACCCGATCGTGACCCATGGCACCCTGTCCGTGGATCTTGCCGCGCGCAGCATCCGCCGCGACGGCCGGCCGGTGCAGCTGACGGCGCGGGAATGGGCGCTTTTCGAAGCCTTCCTGTCACGCCCCGGCCAGCTTCTGTCCAAGGCCCAGCTGGAGGAGAAGCTCTATGCCTTCGATACCGAGATCGAGAGCAACACGATCGAGGTCCATGTCAGCCGCCTGCGCAAGAAACTGGGGGCCCAGGTCATCGTGACGGAACGCGGCATGGGCTATCGGCTCGGCAACGGATGACCCTGCCGCGCAGCCTTCAGTCGCGGGTCGCCCTGTCGGTCGGCTTCGTTTTGGCGGTGCTCTGGATCGCCGCAGCCAGCACGACGGCCTTTCTTGTGCGACGCGAACTGGACGAGGTCTTCGATTCCGCCCTGCGCGAGACGGCCGAGCGGATCCTGCCCCTTGCGGTCGCGGACATCATCGACCGGGAAGAGGAAGGCATCACCCAGAGACTGTCCCCGATCCGGGCCCATGACGAATTCTTCACCTATGTGGTCCGCGACGACATGGGCCGTGTGCTGGTCGAATCTCATGCCGCGGATTCCGGGGTCTTCCCCCCCTGGGACGGGCCTGGATTCCAAGAAACGGCGACGCACCGGCTTTACAGCGACGAGGCGCTGCAGGGCACGGTCCGGATCACCGTCGCGGAACCGCTGGCGCATCGCCGGTCCGTCGCTAGGGAGGTGCAATTCGCCCTGGGCCTTCCACTTCTGATCCTTCTTCCGCTAGCGCTTGTCGCGATCGCGGTGGCAGTCCGCAACAGCCTGAAGGCCCTGCGTCATTTTCGCCAGCGGATCCAGAGCCGGGGGGTGCGCGATCTCTCGCCTTTACCGACCGATGACCTTCCGTCCGAAATCTCCCCTGTAGCCGCCACACTGAACGATCTGCTGGATCGACTGCGCGAAGCCTTCGAGGCGGAACGGAGTTTTGCCGCCAATGCCGCGCACGAACTGCGCACACCCCTTGCAGGGGCCATCGCACAGGCGCAGCGACTGCAGTCCGAAACCGCCGACGACAGCGCACGGGCACGGGCCGCCGACATCGAGACGACCCTGAAGCGACTGACCCGCCTGTCCGAACGGCTGATGCAGCTGGCCCGCGCCGAGGGCGGGCGGATGACCACCGACATGCCGCAGGACCTGTGTCCCATCGCCCGGCTGGTGATCGACGATATCCGGCGGGCGGGTCACGCCGACCGTATTGCCCTGTCGCTGCCCGATGCACCGGTCCTGTCGCTGCTCGACCCGGATGCCTTCGGGATCATCTGCCGGAACCTGGTCGAGAATGCCCTGCGCCACGGCACTGCGGACGGAAAGGTCGAGGTCACTCTGACCGCGGGTGGCCGCCTTGTCGTCGCCAACGACGGCGTGGCCCTGCCCCCGGACCTGCTCGACAGGCTGACACATCGCTTCGAACGGGCCGCATCGACCGCCAAGGGCAGCGGCCTGGGCCTGGCGATCGTCGCGGCGATAGCCGAAAGGGCGGGCGGAACCCTGACTTTCGCGTCCCCAAGGCCGGGAATGGATGCCGGGTTCCAAGCAGCGGTCAGCCTGCCCTTGTATTCCGGATAGCACTGCCGCACGCCCCAGGACACGGGGAATGGTACAGGACCGATCTTGGGAAGACTGCGTTCCGCCCGCGCGACGACACGCCATTGCGACGGGACCGCTGCGGTCTGTCCCCCTTGCCCGCCGCACGGGATGGCAGCCGGGTCTTGCCCGGACATGCGCCCACCTGCAACCGAGGCCCGCACGCGGGGAACCGGGCCCCAAGGTCAACCGGAACGATAGGTTCCCCGAATCTTGCATTCGCACCAAGCGATCTTGCATAAGGGTATTGAAGTAAAAACGATTTTAAATTGATGGATTTCCCGCCTGATGGAACGAGTGCCCCCGAGATGACCGCGGCCGGAATGGAACGACCCCGCACGGGAACCGTGAAGATCGCGATTGCGGCCGGCGTGGCCCTGTTCCTTGCGGGTTGCTCCGAAGACAAGGGTCCGGCAGTGTCCTCCTCGCCCGACCAGGCCTGGGGGCCCGGCGGTCAGGGCGGCAACAATTTCGCCGTCTCGGGCGAGATCGGGACGCCCAGCCCGGACGAACTGGTCCGTTCGGGCAAGGCGCTGGACCTGCAGCAGCTGATCGACCTGGGCCAGCGCAGCCACCCCGCGACCCGCATCGCCTGGGAAGAGGCGCGGCAGGCCGCGGCGGCGCAGGGCATGGTCGAAGGCACCTTCCTGCCGTTGATCACCGCCAACGTCATCGGCGGTTACCAGGATCTGGTGACCCCGATCACCAACCTGCAAGGCGGGACCGACTATATCAGCACCCATTCGAATGCCGTGGTGCCGAACATCGCGCTGCAATGGCTGCTGTTCGACTTCGGCGAACGACAGGCCTGGCGCACTGCCGCCAAGCAGAATGCCTTTGCCGCCAACGTCGCCTTCAACGGCACGCACCAGACGCTGATCTACAACATCTCGCGCGCCTATTACGAATACGGCGCAGCCCAGCAGAACCTGTCCATCGCCGGGCAGAACCTGAGCAACAGCCAGAAGCTGCTGGAGGCGGCCGAAACACGCTATGCCAACGGTCTGGGGACGTCGATCGAGGTGGCGCAGGCCAAGCAGATCGTCGCGCAGGCGCGGTTCCGGCTGGTCGCCGCGCGCGACGGCGAAAGCGACAGCTATCAGGACCTGCTGGGCGCCGTCGGCGTGTCACCACGGTCGCAGCTGAAGGTGGACAACAGTGCCGCGCGCCGCCTGCCACGTGCACGGGCACTGCCCACGGACCAGCTGATCGAACAGGCACTGTCGCGCAGACCCGACGTGCTGGCCAGCTATGCCGGCGTGAAAGCCAGCGAGGCGAACGAGGTCGCGGCCGAAGCCGCGTTCCGGCCCAAGGTCTATCTGGGTGCGGTAGCGGCGGCGAACAACGGCCAGATCCAGACAGGGACCCTGCCCGGGGCAGAATTCCAGTCGACGACCACAGGTGTGGTCGTGGGTGCCTCGATCCCGATCTATGACGGCCGCATCCGCGAAAACCGCCGCAAGCAGGCGCAGGCCGCCACCGCGGCCGCAAGCGCCGCCCACGAGCAGACCGTCAATGCCGCCACGCGGGAAATCATCGTGGCGTCCAATTCGCTGCAGTCCTCGCTGGCCTCCTACGAGGCGGCGACCGCACTGCGGGCCGCCGCCCAGACGACCTATGATGCCGCGTTCGAGGCCTATGGCAACGGGCTGGGCACGCTGACCGACGTCTCGGCCGCCGAAAACGGTCTGCTGGACGCGCGGCTGGCGCAGGTCGATGCCCATACCGCCGCACTCATCGCGGCATCGACCCTGGCCTTTTCGCTGGGGAACATGACCTCTCGCGCCTCGCCGGCCCGGGCCATCCAGTAAACTTTTACCAAAGCAATACGCTCACCGTACCGAGGGACCCAAGATGTGCCAGATCTGCAGCAACGCCCACGCGATTGACCCCAAGGTCGGACTTTCCCCCTGTCTGTGCGGCGCGCCCCAGACTCAGGCCGCCTTCCGCCGTGTCGAGGCCGACCTGAGCAGACGTCAGATGCTGGGTGGAACAGCGGCCGTCATGGCCATGTTCGCCGGTTTCGGCCTGGCCCCGGGCGAGGTCCGCGCACAGGGCGCACAGCCCCCCGTCGTTCTGACCAACCTGCGCTTTTTCGACGGCGAGACGCTGGAGATCCAGGCCGGTCGCAACATCCTGGTCCAGGGCAACCGGATCGAGGCACTGATCCCCGCGGGCGACATCGTCGAGGGCGCGACCGTCATCGATTGCGGCGGACGCACCGTCATTCCGGGCCTGATCGACGCGCACTGGCACGCGACGCTGTGCGGCGTGACCGAACAGGCGGCGCTGATGGGTGACATCAACTTCGTCCAGCTGGTCGCGGGACAGCAGGCGGGCGCGACGCTGCTGCGTGGCTTTACCACCGTGCGGGACGTGGGCGGCCCGGCCTTCGGGCTGAAGATGGCCATCGACCGCGGCGTGATCCGGGGGCCGCGGATCTTCCCGTCCGGCGCAATGCTGACCCAGACCGGCGGGCATGGCGATTTCCGCCTGCTCAGCGCCCTCCCCCGGATGCCCGACACCCCCGCCGACCGGTTCGAAAAGGAAGGCGTGGCCCTGATCGCCGATGGCGATGCGATGGTCCTGCGCAAGACGCGCGAGCAGCTCATGAAGGGCGCCAGCCAGGTCAAGATCATGGCCGGGGGCGGCGTGACCTCGCTTTACGATCCGCTGGACAGCGTGCAGTTCTTCGAGGACGAGATGCGCACCGCCGTGAAGGCCGCAGCCGACTGGGGCACCTATGTTTGTGCCCATGTCTATACGTCCGAAGGCATCCAGCGCTGCCTGCGGGCCGGTGTCCGGTCGATCGAACACGGTCAGCTGGCGGACGAGGAAACCGTTCGCATGATGGCCGATGCCGGCGTGTGGTGGAGCATCCAGCCCTTCCTGAACGACGAGGACGCGAACCCCAAGACCGAGCCGTCCGCCCGGGCAAAACAGGAGCTGGTACAGGCCGGCACGGTAACAGCCTTCGAGATGGGCCGGCAGTACAACGTCAAGATGGCCTTCGGGACCGACATCCTGCTGAACCCGGCCGGCACGGCCTCGCAGGGGCGGCAGTTGTCGAAGTTGACCCGCTTCATGTCGCCGCTGGAGGCGCTGCGCATGGCCACCGGCAATGCGGGCGAACTGCTGGCGATGTCGGGCGAACGCGCGCCCTATCCCGGGCGGCTGGGCGTGATCCGGCCCGGCGCGATGGCGGACATGCTGGTGGTCGACGGCGACCCGGAAACCGGGCTGGACTGGCTGGGCGATCCGGCGTCCTCGCTGGCGCTGATCATGAAGGACGGCGCGGTCGTCCGGAATCAGCTGTAACCGAGCAAGCCCCCGCCCTTCGGGGCCGCGCGCCCTTGGTCCCGTGCCGGACGTCAGGCCCGATTTGAGACCGGGTCCGGCACGGTCCCGGCCGGTTGCGGCTGCTGGCCCAGGATCTCGGTCCGGCGGCTTTCCACCATCATCAGCACCGCCCCGATCAGGAAGCAGACCGCACCCAGAAGCAGGTGGAAATTCGCCAGGTCCGGGATCCAGCCGGGTTCCTTGCCCTTCGGCACAAAGGCCGCGATCCCGGCGACCATGAAGAAGACGCAGCCCAGGAAGTTGATGAAAACGATGTTCCAGTCCAGATCGCGGGGCTTCCATGACCACCAGCCATGGCTGGTCTCGACGAAGGCCAGATAGCCAGAGACAAGGAACAGCACCGATCCGATCATGCCGGGCACCCAGATCGTCAGGTCCTGCATGTACCATTCCGACGCCGGGTGGATGGCGTCGCCGGTGTTGAAGTTGAAGGCCACGGTGCCCGCGAACTGGGTGACGGTCGACAACCAGCCCAGCTCATGCGGCCGCCAGCCCAGGATCCGCAGCCGCTTCGGCGGCGTTGCCGGATCGGGCGAGAAATCGGTGCCGTTCGCCGCCTGGAAGTTCTGCAGGAACCCGGCGGTGGTGAAGGGGATCGATCCCATGAAGAAGACGATGGCGATCTGGAACGCGCTGAGCGGGTTCGGCACCAGCGACAGGATCGATCCCAGCGCGAAGAGGCATGACCCGATCGAAAAGGACAGGCCGGTCCACCAGTTGTACGCCGGCAGCTGCCAGAACGGCACCACCCTCTGGCCTGGATGGCGCAACAGCCCCTTGCGGTGCTGGCGCGCGCGCCAGAACACGTGCCGGCCATCCCGGTGATAGCTGCGGAAGGTGACGAACCGCCCCGCGCCCATGGTCTTCATGTGCATCATGACTGCGCCGGGACGGGGCCGGCTGGATACCGGTCGCCGCCCCATTCCGTTTCGTGCGTCAGTGGTGGAAGCCGGAAGCATCGGCCTCGGACAGGGGTTCCTTGCGCGGATGGGCCGCGACATGATCAAGGGCAGCCTTCATATCCTCGACCAGCAGGGCGCACAGGTCCTGGCTGACCCCGTTCCGCACCAGGATCCTCTGGATCGCGCGGTCCTGGCAGTTTGCCGGCAAGGTATAGGCAGGCACCTGCCAGCCGCGCACCCGCAGCCGGTCGGCCAGATCGAAGAGAGTGAAGCCCGGATCGGTGCCGTCCTTGATTTTCCAGGACACGGCCGGGATGCCGCGGGCCCGGTCACCATCGAAGACGATCTCGAACGGGCCCATGGCCGCGATCTCGTTCGCCAAGAAGGTGGCCGTGTCATAGCAGGCGCCGTGCACCTTTTCATAGCCTTCCCGGCCCAGCCGCAGGAAGTTGTAGTACTGGCACACGATCTGCCCGCCGGGACGCGAGAAGTTCAGCGCAATGTCCTTCATGTTGCCGCCCAGGTAGTTGACCCAGAAGATCATGCTTTCCGGCAGGTCTTTCTCTTCCCGCCACATGACCCAGCCCACACCCAGCGGCGCCAGGCCGAACTTGTGGCCCGAGGCGTTGATCGACCGGACGCGCGGCAGGCGGAAATCCCATTCCAGGTCGGGCGCGCAGAATGGCGCCAGGAACCCGCCCGAAGCCCCGTCTACATGGATCGGGATGTCCAGACCGGTGTCCTTTTCCAGCTGGTCCAGCGCATCGCTGACCGCCTTCACCGGCTCGAATTCACCGGTGAAGGTCACGCCCAGCGTCGGCACAACGCCGATTGTGTTCTCGTCGCAGTACTTCAGCGCCTCTTCCGGCGTCATCAGCAGACGGCCATCGTCCATCGGGATCTCGCGGTGTTCGATGTCCCAGTAGCGGGTAAACTTGTGCCAGCAGACCTGCACCGGGCCGGTGACCAGGTTCGGCTTGTCGATGGGCTTGCCCTCGGCCTTGCGCCTGGCCTCCCAGCGGCGCTTCATCGCCAGGCCGCCCAGCATCGCCGCCTCGCTTGATCCGGTGGTCGAACAGCCCGTTGCCGGGCCTTCGGGTGCGTTCCACAGGTCGGCCAGCATCCGCACGCAGCGCGCCTCGATCTCGGCGGTCTGCGGATACTCGTCCTTGTCGATCATGTTCTTGTCGATGCACGCATCCATCAACTCGTGGATCTCGGGCTCTTCCCAGGTCTGGCAGAAGGTGGCCAGGTTCTGGCGCGCGTTCCCGTCCAGCATCAACTCGTCCTTGACGGCGGTGAAGACGCGGCGCGGATTGCTTTCGGCTGCGGGGAACCGGGATTTCGGCAGGGCACGGGACAGTGTGGACGAGCCGTAGACTTCGTCGTCTTCGCTTGCGGAGATATCGGTCATGGGGCCTCTCGATGATGGGAAGGGTTGACTGGCGCCCACCGGCGCCGGTGGGCATCGCGGCGTCAGCTCTGGATCAGGCGGCCTTGGCCTGTTTCAGAATTTCGGTTGCATCGCCGGACAGGTTGTCCAGATGCGTAACCGGCAGGACGAACAGGCCCTTGGCCGCAGCCAGTTGGGCCAGATCGAAGCTGGCATAGTTCAGGCTGCGATAGGTGCGCAGGTAGAACCGCTTGCGGTCCAGGTCCGACAGGTTGGTCCAGCAGGTATATTCGGTGGCATAGGGTTCGTCCGCACCCTGCGACAGGCCCGCGACTTCCAGGTGCCCGCCGCCTTCGGTCGGATAGTCGATGGTCGCACCGCGGGGGCGGTCGAAATTGTTCATGATGTGCGCCAGCGTCAGCACCGCCATGTCCGGCGTATCCGCCTTTTCGGTGTAATGCGCATAGTATGCCGCCCGCACGAACCGCCCGACCGAGGTATTCGATGCGGGCAGGCCCGCCGTCGCGATCCCGGAATCGGGTTGCGAGGCCTTGTAGCTGCCGAAAGTACCGCTCGACTGATCCACATTCGTCAGGAAGGTGTAGTTGTCGAGGTTGGTCAGGTGCCACGGGAATTCCGGTCCGTTGGTCATAACGCCGACCGGGTTGTCGTAGGTCATCATCGTGCCCTTGTTGAACTCGATGACGAAACACGCGCCCGACGCATCGTGGACGACATAGTGGAACGGGGATTCGACACCGCCCAGCAGCTTCAGCGCCTCCAGAAGGACGGGCTGGGCGGCCAGCGCGTCCTTGACCTCGGCCACGGTGGCGAACTGGCCCAGGGCCCAGGTGCCCAGGTCGGATGCCGACAGCACCGCCTGCGTCGTCTCAACCTTGGCCTGGCTGCCGCCGGCGGCCGGATAGGACAAGAGGCTGAAGGTCAGGCCCTGATCGTTCATGCCTTCCAGCACCTTCAGGTCCTGATAGCCCAGCGGCGCTTCGGCCGTGGGCATCCGGCCCGGCATGGTCACCGCCAGGATTCCGTGAACGGACTTGTATTCAGTTGGCGCATGACCTTCGAGATGCGAGGCAAAGGGAAGGCCCGCCGGATAGTAGACAAGCTGATAAGGCAGGTCCGAAGTCAACTCCAGCGTTCTGCCGAAATAGACCTTGTTCGACGTGTCCAAATAGACAAGCGAGGTACACATTCCACTTCCCCTTAATTCCGGAAAAACTGCCTATCGTTTAGCAATCACTGGCAGAATTAGTATAGCAGCGGTTTTGTGAAAGCCACCCTTGGCAAGGCATGCGGCACCTTCGATTCCCTTGCGTGTACCTGCGGCACAAATTCCTGTCGCAAAGGCATGGTCACCTTCAGGTGGAAATCTCTCGTTCCATGTCCGACAGCCTCTGGACCACCTCCGGCTGCACCCGACGATCCAAACGGATCTCGCGGCACAGCCGGCCCAGGTCGGCCCGCATCGTGTCGTACCGCTGCAGCGTTGCGGCATCGGCGCGCTGGTGGCGGGGTTCGAAGGCGGCCATCGACAGCTTCTCCTCCAGCTCGGCCATGGTCTTGTAGACCTCGGCCGAGATATCGATGTCGGTCTCGCGTTCCGTGGCGGGCCGGGTTGCCAGCCCTTTCAGCTGCGCGATGGTGTCCGCCAGCTTCTCGCGGATTTCGCCCGCGATGCTGGCCGGCCAGAACTGGGTGAAGATGACATAGATCACAACGATGCCCAGCAGGATCCCCATGATCCGGTTGCCGGCCTGCGAGAAGTCGAAGCTGGGACCGAAGCCATTCAACGTGGTCAGCAGGAAGGCTAGCGCGATCTGCACACCGGCATAGGAAATCCGCTCGCTGCCCGACGCGACCCAGGCGCCGACCATGACCGCCAGGAAGACCAGGATCATCAGCCCGCCGACCGAGGTCAGCCAGGGCATGACGAACAGCAGCGCCGCACAGCCCATGGCCGCGCCGACCAGGCAGCCGACGATCCGCAAGGTCAGTTTCCTCACCGTCTCGCCCGTGGTGCCCAGAGCCGCAACATAGCAGGTGATCAGCGCGGTATGGATCCCGTCCCACTGGATGCCGGTATAGATCAGATAGCACAGCATCGCCGCCACCGAGGTTTTCAGCGCATAGCGCTGGTGGCGTGGGTTGGTGAAGGCATCGTGCGCGAACAGAACCTGCGCCGCGGGCTTTGGATCGGCCCCGCCGTCGTCCTGCGTCAGTCCGGTCAGCGCGTCGCGGATCGGGCCCGGCAGGGCTTCGTCCAGCGTAACCGCCGCTGGCACTTCCTTGCGGCGGACCTGCGCGGCGTAGTCCCGGATCTGTGGCGCCAACGCCGTCCGCTTGTCCGCGTCCATCGCGCCCGGCGGGACCTGCACGGCCAGGATCAGGCGATAGCTGCTCTCCAGCGCACCGTTCAGCCAGCGCGATTGCGCGCGGGGGACAAGATGCAGCAGGCGGACCAGCAGCATCTGTTGCAGCGACGGGTCATTGCCCTGGGCCAGAAGCTCCGGCATCGCGTGCGACGACCCCGGCGCCTCGACCTCGGCCGCCGCCGCGTCCAGCCGTGTGGCGATCAGGGAGCGCACATGGGTATGCGCGGGGATGCCCAGGAACAGGTTGAACAGCACCATCAGCGCCATCGGCATGCAGGCCATCTTCCACGCCGCCATCAGGCCCTTGTCGGCGATCTCGCCAATTGGCACGTCGGTGACCAGCGTCATGATGAAGGCCACGATCAGGCCGACGATAGCTGCCTGTTCGCCCAGGGGCGTTGTCGAACTGAGGAAGATGAAGACATAGGAGGCGCCGAACATGATCGCCAGCCGCAACACGGGGCTGTCGATGCTGAAGTTGATCACCGGGATCATCAGCAGCACGACGGTGGACGCGAGACCGATCAGACCGACGCCCATCAGGCAGTTCATCACCGCATCCGGCTTCATCAGGAAGATGATCAGGTAACAGCTGATCGACGCTTCCGGGATGTGATAGATCATCGCCGTGCCGGTCACGAGCGCGCACAGCAGCGCCACCCGCCAGGTCTGGCCCATGCGCCCTTCGAAGGGTTGCAGATCGGCCCAGGCCTGTTCCAGCAACCGCTGCAGCGGCGACGTCGCGGACCGCGCGCTAGCAGTCGTCATCGGTCTGGTGCACGGTCACCACGGCCGAGGCGCCGACCCGCATAAGGTCGGCCGGCGGATCGATAAGCGACACCCGCACCGGGAATCGCTGTTGCACCCGCACCCATTCCAGCGATTTCGGCACGATGGGCAGGGCCATGGGCAGGTTGATCAGGTCCTTCGAACTGACGCCCCAGCCGATGCTTTCGACCTTGCCGCGGATCAGCCGCCGGCGGTCCGACAGCACGAAGACCGTGGCGCAGTTGCC
Organism: Chachezhania sediminis; assembly: GCF_009765275.1. Classification (GTDB taxonomy): domain Bacteria; phylum Pseudomonadota; class Alphaproteobacteria; order Rhodobacterales; family Rhodobacteraceae; genus Chachezhania; species Chachezhania sediminis. The sequence continues at coordinate 38,254 of NZ_VOPH01000006.1, read as the reverse complement.
GGCCGTGATCTGCGGCAGGATGGTTTCGGTATAGTTCGCGTCGACATGCCAGTCGTCGTCCGGGATCAGCGTGAACAGCGGCGCCGCCGCCAGCACAACGTTGCCCGGCGCCACGGTCACCCCCACGACATAGCCGTCCCGCGGCGCCCGCAGCACGGTCTGTTCCAATTCGTGTTCGGCAATGGCCAGCGCCGCCTGCCGTGCGCGGATCAGCGCGTCGGCACCCTGTTCGTCGCCGACCAGTGCCTGCGCCGCATCCTGCTGGCGTAGCGCCTCGCGCAGGCTGACCTCGGCCCCGCGCTTCAGGGTACGGGCGTCGTCGACCTGCTGGGTCGACACAAATCCCTTCTGTTCCATCGGCAGAAGACGATCCAGCGACTGGGTCGCCAGTTCCAGGTTGGCCTGCGCCCGTTCCACCTGTTCGGCGGCGATGTCGGCATTGGCACGCTCGGCCTCTATGTTGCGGGCCTGGTCGCTGCCCGCGGCCAAGGCGATCTCCAGGTCCGCGCGGGCCTGCTCGACCGCCAGCACATAGGCAGCATCGTCCAGCTCGATCAGCACGTCGCCCTGCCGGACCATGCCGTTTTCCCGCACGTTCAGCACCTTGACCCGCCCCGGGACGGAGGTCGAGATCTGGATCACCTCGGCGCCGATAGAGGCGTCGTCGGACAAGGGGTTCATCTGGGAATGGCGATAGTTGCGTATGCCCAGCACCACGGCACCGGCGATGATGCCAAGGCTGAGCACGGCACCGGCAACGGCCGCAACGCGGGTAACGGTCTTGGATGGCATGAGCTCAGCGTCCGAAGAAAAGGGAAAGGATCAGGTAGGTCAGCGCCAGCGCCAGCGCAAAATAGGCCGGCACGCGCCAGCGCAGGATATCGTCCACGCGGGTCAGAACGAAGACCACGCGGATCAGGACGGTCAGAACGATTGCCGCGCCAAGGCTGATCAGCCAGGCCGGGAAATAGCTGCCGAACAGCGCCAGCGACGGCGCGGCAGCGTATCCCGCGGTCAGGAACAGGGGCAGCGTCATCGGGATCCTCTCGTCAAAAACCTGCGTACAGGCCAAGCATATGCGTGGTGATGAAGAAATAAAGCATCAGTCCGGTCAGATCGACGATCGTGGTCAGGGCGGGACCGGAGACCACCGCAGGATCCAGCCGCGCGGCGACCGCGCCCAATGGAAGGATCGCCCCGATCATCGTCGCGCTGACCACCTGCACCGCCAGTGCCGTGCCGATGGCAATCGCGATCTGGCCTATGGTCAGGCCCATCGGCACATCCTGGGGGTTCGAGATCAGCAGGACCTTGAGGTAGGCGAACAGGAACAGCGCCGCCGCCATCATCAGCGATACCCGCGCCTCGCGCCACAGGACCCTTGCCCAGCCGCGCATATCCACGATGCCACTGCCGATGGCCCGCGTCACGAGGCTGGAGGATTGTGTGCCCACGTTGCCACCGGTATCGGCGACCATCGGCATGTAAAGCGCCAGGATTACCAGCGCATCCAGCGCGTCCTCGTAGACATGCACCACATAGCCCGCAGCCAGTCCGGCAACCGCCAGGACAAGAACCCAGGGTGCGCGGCGCAGGAAGTCGGCCGTGATCGACATCGCGCCATAGTCGTCTTCGACAATCGGAATGACACCGGCAAAATCCTGTGCGTCGTCCTCGGCCTGACCCAGCAGGTGGCGATAGGCCCGGCGGGGCGTCACCACGCCCAGAAGCTTGCCCGCACCGTCCACGACGGGCAGCAGGGACAGATCCCGGTCCAGCATCAGTCGGGCTGCGTCCTCGGCATCCCAGTCGGCGCGGGCCACGGGCGGCCGAGCCGTCATCGCCCGGTCTACGGGTGCGTCTGCCGGGGCCTTCAGGCAGTCGCGCAACGTAGCAATCCCGACCAGCCGCCCGTCTTCCGCCAGAACGCAGATCACGGTCGGCTCGCCGGCGCTGCCCTCGGACATCAACGCGGTCGCCTCCGCACAGGTGGCCCCGATCGGAACGGTGCGCGGCTGCGGCAGGGCAAGTTCCAGGGCCGTATCCGGCAGGGGCTGGTCGGTCTCTGTACTGGTCATGAAGATACTCCGGTCTGTCCGCATGGCCAGTGGAACAGGAACTTGTCATTGCGATGTCGGGCACATGCCGAAAGTGCCCCCAGACCCGGTTTCTGACGTGTTCCGTTGTCGCAGGGCGCCGTCCGGCGTCAGGGAAGGGCCGAAATCGTCAGGAAAGCCCCGAAGATCACAAGGTGAATGCCCCCCTGCAGGACTGTGGTACGCCCCATGGCCAGGGACAGGGTGCTCATCAGAACCGACAGGACCAGCAGCACGATATGCTCGCCCTCCAGCCCAAGGATCAGCGTCTGGCCAAGCGCCACCGACAGCAGCGCCACGACCGGAATCGTCAGGCAGAGAGAGGCCAGCACCGACCCCAGCGCCAGGTTGAGGCTGGTCTGGATGTGATTGTTCATCGCCGCCCTGATCGAGGCGATGCCCTCGGGCATCAGGACGACCAGCGCGATGACGACGCCGACCAGCGCCTCGGGCAGGCCGATGGCGGCAATGCTGTCGCGCATCGGGTCGGCCAGCATCTCGGCCAGAAGGACGACGGCCAGCAGCGACAGCGGCAGCGCCACGATCGACAGGACCAGCGCTTTGCCTCTGGCCGGAGCCGCGTGGGCCTGTGGATCGACATCGTCCTGTTCCAGGAAATCGGCCTTGTGCGAGTACATCTGCACGAACAGGAACAGGCCATAAAGCAGGATCGACACGATCGCGACGAAGATCAGCTGCCCCGGTGCATAGACCGGGCCCGCCACGGCCTGGGTAAAGTTCGGCAGGATCAGGCCCAGGGCCGCCAGCGTGCCCAGCACGCCCAGGGCGGCGGTGGCGCTGTGGCCACGGAATTCCTGCATGTGATAGCGCAGGCCGCCGATCAGCAGGCACAGCCCGACGATCCCGTTCAGCACGATCATGATCGCAGCAAAGACCGTGTCCCGCGCCACGGCACTGTCGCCATCCGTATCGGACAGCAGCATCGACACGATCAGCGATACCTCGATCAGGGTGACCGACAGGGCCAGAAGGAAGGACCCGAAGGGTTGGCCGATCCGGTGGGCCAGAACCTCGGCATGGTGGACCGCGACGAAGACCGAAACGAACAGCAGCGGGACGGCAAACAGATACAGGATCGTCGGCGTATCGGCATGGAAGACGGTTTCCACCAACCCCCAGACGACCAGCCCGCCTATCGGGGCGAGAAGCGGCACCAACGACGGCTTGAGACCTTCGGTGTGCTGTGCAGATCTTGCAGTGGAGTGGGCCATGATGAAACTCCGCCGAGATTGGAACCTGAACGTACGCGCAGCCGGATCGTTTGGGGCCACACTATTGGCCATGAAGAACTTGCCGCCAAGTTTCAAGAACAAGAACCCTTGAGCAGCCCCAGATTGTGCAGGTGCGGCAGCCTCGACCGCCGCCGCCTCCCTTCAGCCCCTCAATCGCCGCTGTGGTAGGACGTTTCCGTATCGCGCGCGAAGATCCAGTAGACCGCAATCGTGTAGGCCAGGATCAGCGGCAGGGCGATGACCCCGGCCCAGACCAGGAACTTCAGCGAAGCTTCGGGCGCCGCGGCTTCGGCCACGGTCAGCTGGTAGGGGATCATGTAGGGCCACATCATCGTGCCCAGCGTCGCGAAGGCCGCCAGAAACAGCAGCGCGGTCAGCGCGAAGGGGAGCCATGTCCGGAGCGCCCGCGTGCTGTAGATCGCGCCCGCCAGTGCGCCCACGGCGATCAGGAGCAGAACGGCGTGCAATGCGTTGAAGCGGGCGGCAGTGTCGCGCAGACCGTCGCTGAAATCGACGGTCATCGCTGCAACGGTTGCAGCGCCCAGCACGACGAACAGGGCGATGCCCAGCCAGCGGATCCGCTCGGTCGCCCAGATGCGCAGGGCGCCCGGACACTTGATCCGCAGCCAGCCCGCGCCCAGCAGCGCATAGCCGATCACAAGGCCCACGCCGGTCAGCACCGGGAACGGATGCAGCCAGGTCAGGCTGGTGCCGGAAAACTGGCCGTCCGTGACCGGCAGACCCCGCATCAGCGCGCCCACCGCAGCGCCTTGCACGAAGGCCACGACGACCGATCCCAGGAAGAAGCCAACGTCCCACAGGCCACCCGGTTCGTCGCCCTGTTCGCGGAACTCGAACGCGATGCCGCGGAAGATCAGGCCGATCAGCATCAGAAGGACCGGAAGGTAGAAGGCACCCAGGAAAACCGCATAGACCGCCGGGAAAGCCGCAAACAGGCTGGCGCCGACGACGACCAGCCAGGTTTCGTTCCCGTCCCAGACCGGGGCAATGCTGCCGATCATGCGGTGGCGCATCTCCTTGTCGCGGGTGGTGCCGAACAGAATCCCGACCCCAAGGTCGAACCCGTCCAGGATGACATAGGCCAGGATCGAAAAGGCGATGACGCCGGCCCAGACCAGGGCGAGGGTGCTGGCTTCCATGGTCTCAGTCCCTTCCCTGCCGCCGGTCCGCATCGCCGGCAAAGGCCAGCGGGCGCGCGCCCGGTGCACCATCGACCGGCTGGACCGGCCCCATCGGCCCTGCCCGCAAGAGCTTGTAGATGTACCAGATCCCGAAGCTGACGAAGATGAAATAGACCAAGATGTAGAGGATCAGCGAGATCACGACATCCCCTGTCGTCAGCGACGGCGTGACCGCGTCGCTGGTTCGCAGCAGGCCGTAGACGACCCAAGGCTGGCGGCCGACTTCGGCCGTGTACCAGCCTGTCAGGACGGCGATGAATCCGCTGGGAAAGGCCAGGAAGGTGCCCCACAGGAACAGCCGGTTGCTTTCCAGCCGTCCCCGCAGGCGCAGGAGGTTCCCCAGCCACGAGATGCCCAGCATCAGAAGACCCATCCCCACCATGATGCGGAAGCCGAAGAACGGGATGACCACCGGGGGCCAGTCCTCCTCGGGGAAGGATTCCAGGCCCTTCATGGGCGCGTCCCAGCTGCCGGTGGCGATCAGGCTGCCGATGCCGGGGGTCTGGATGGCGAACAGGTTGCGCTTCTGTTCGCGGTCGGGCCAGGCGATCCAGACCTCGCTGCCCGGGGTCTCGTCCTCCCAGCGTGCCTCGATCGCGGCGAATTTTTCAGGCTGGTGCTCGTAGACGTAGAGACCCGCAAGGTGGCCAAAGAACATCTGGACCGGGATCAGCACCGCGGCCAGACCCAGGCCCCAGTGCAGCATGACGCGCGCTTCCTCGCGGTGGACATTGCGCAGGACGTACCAAGCGCCGGTCGCGGCCACGCACATGGCGGTGGTCAGGAAGGCCCCCAGCAGCATGTGGGGCCAGCGGATCATCATGATCGATCCCAGCACGATTTCCTTCCAATCGGTGGGGATGATCCTGCCGTCCACGATCTCGTAGCCCACGGGTACCTGCATCCAGGTGTTGTTGGCCAGGATCCAGAAGGACGAAAACATCGTGCCCAGCGTCACCATGCAGCAGGCGAACAGGTAGAACCCGGGCGAGACGCGTTGGCGGCCGACCAGCATCACGCCGAAGAATGTCGCCTCCAGCATGAAGGCGGTGAAGGATTCATAACCCAGAAGCGGGCCCTGGATGGATCCGGTCTTTTCGGCCAGAACGCTCCAGTTCGTGCCGAACTGGAAGGCCATGACGATCCCCGTCACGACCCCCATGGCGAAACTGACCGCAAAGATCCGCAGCCAGAAATCGAAGACCCGGCGATAGACCGGCTTGCCCGTGAAGAACCGCATGCCTTCGATGGTCGAAAGCCAGGCGGCAAGGCCGATGGTGAAAGCGGGAAAGATGATGTGAAAGCTGACGACGAATGCGAATTGCAGTCTCGACAGGATGACAGGATCGAATTCCACGGATCCTCCGAAATTTCTTTGTTCAAGACCGGCGACAACGTGAAATCTATTGTCGGGAAAAGGGCCGCGCGGATGTCTTCTGATAACCCTTTGTGCCCGCAAATCTCATTCCGAAGCAAGGCTTTCGGCACCGGACGCGACCGGGAACAGTACGGCCGGGGAATACCCACGCCCGTCGCGGACCGGCGCGGGGCCCCCACGGCCGGCCGGTCACTATTGGGCGCCTACCGTGCACCATGCACGCGGCGCATGCCGTCTTTCACTTTGTCTAAACACTTGCGGCGCGTATCTAGGAAATCAGCCGGTTCCGTACGGCCCGCTTCGCGATGGCAGCAGGCCGTGCCGGTGCGGGCCCGGGACCCAAGGCAGACAACCGGATCCGGACGGCGCCGCCGCCCGCGGGTCCACAACACCAGAGAACGGAGCCCGCGATGGCCGGAACCAGCTGTTCAGACTACATCACCGACGTTCTTGCCCAGATCGGCGTCACCCGCATGTGGGGCGTGACGGGCGACAGCCTTAACGGGATCAACGACAGCCTGCTGCGGCAAGGCAAGATCGAGTTCATGCATGTCCGTCACGAGGAGGCGGGCGCCTTTGCCGCCGGGGCCGAGGCCGCGGTGACCGGCAAGCTGGCGGTCTGCGCCGGCAGCTGCGGTCCGGGCAACCTGCATCTGATCAACGGTCTGTTCGACTGCCAGCGGAACCACGTGCCTGTGCTGGCCATCGCCTCGCACATCCCCTCAACCGAGATCGGCCTGCAGTATTTCCAGGAAACCCACCCGCAGGAGCTGTTCCGCGAGTGCAGTCATTACGTGGAACTGGTGTCGAATCCGGCGCAGCTGCCGCGCGTCCTGGAGACCGCGATCCGCACCGCGGTCGACAAGAAGGGCGTGGCGGTTATCGTGCTGCCGGGCGACGTATCGCTGAAGCCCGCCCCGTCGAAACCCGCGAAGATCAATTTCGCCAAGCCGCCCCGGATCGTCCCGGCCGATACCGACCTGGACCTGCTGGCCGATCTGCTGAACGATGCGGGTGCCGTGACCCTTCTGTGCGGCAGCGGCACCGCCGGCGCACATGACGAGGTGGTGGCCCTGGCCGACCTTCTGGGCGCGCCCTCGGTCCATGCGCTGCGCGGCAAGGAACATATCGAATGGGACAATCCCTTCGATGTCGGCATGACTGGGCTCATCGGCTTTTCCTCCGGCTATCACGCCATGGAAAACTGCGACACGCTGCTGATGCTGGGGACCGATTTCCCCTACCGGCCCTTCTATCCGGAAAAGGCCAAGGTCGCCCAGATCGATATCCGGCCCGAGGCCATCGGCCGCCGCCGTGCCGTGGATGTTGGGCTGGTGGGCGACGTGAAGTCGACCCTGACCGCGCTGATGCCAAGGTTGAAGCGCAAGGACGACCGGACCTTCCTGGACAATGCCAAGGCGCACTATGCCAAGGCGCGCAAAGGCCTGGACGACCTGGCCTATGCCGGCAAGGACGACCCGCTGATCCACCCCCAGCACCTGACCCGGCTGCTGAGCGAGCACGCGGCCGAGGACGCGATCTTTACCGCGGATGTGGGCACGCCCACGGTCTGGGCCGCGCGATACCTGAAGATGAACGGCAAGCGCCGGCTGCTGGGATCGTTCAACCATGGTTCCATGGCCAATGCGATGCCGCAGGCCCTCGGCGCGCAGGCGGCCTTTCCCGACCGGCAGGTCGTGTCTATGTCGGGCGACGGCGGTTTCACCATGCTGATGGGCGACGTGCTGTCGCTGCGCCAGCTGAAACTGCCGGTGAAGCTGGTGGTATACAACAACGGCACACTGGGCTTCGTCGCGATGGAGATGAAGGCCTCGGGCTATCTCGACGCCAATACCGATCTCGACAACCCGAACTTCGCCGCCATGGCCGAGGCGATCGGGATCAAGGGCATCCGGGTCGAACACCCCGACGCGCTGGAACAGGCGGTCAAGGACACGATGGCCCATGACGGGCCGGTGCTGCTGGATGTCCGCACCGCCAAGCAGGAACTGTCGATGCCGCCGTCGATCAAAATGGAACAGGCCAAGGGCTTCAGCCTGTTCGCGCTGAAGGCGGTGATGAGCGGCCGGGGCGACGAACTGGTCGAGATCGCGCGCACCAACCTGCGGCAGACGGGGCTGTTCGGGAAACGGTGATCGTTGCCCTGTCATCCCTGCTGCAGCCCGCGACGGCAGGGGCGCGGGATGCTGGCCTGGCCACGCGATCATGTCGCGTGGTCGAAACTGCGGCAGCAGGCCGGGGGATGGCCGTGACCCCGGCCTTTCGCCCCCGCCAACGCCTTGCCGGAAAAGGGCATGGAGACCGCCCGCGCAAGGCCTATCCCGTTGACTTCATGGCATTCCCCGATTTCGGGAAAAAGCATAGGTTTGTATGTTCGCCTTACTGGCGCGCCGCCCGGTGCTTCTATAGCGTGCATGTCAGAAAAGGGTCACGGCCGGTTCTGGTTCAGGCAAATCCATGATCCGGACCGAAGACACACGGCACATGGGAGGACACAGGCACAGATGACAGGGAACAGATCACGCGGTCCGGCCTTGCGCCGGATTGTCCTTCGCTGAACGGAATGGACCGGCCGCGCCGATGCCTAGCGCCGCTGGTCACGGTCACCGGCAGATTTTGCCGCCCGATGCACTGGAAAGGGACGACATGACGGACACTTCGGATACCCCTGCCCTGCTGGACCTGCCTGTCGGCCTGTCCGCCGAAGGCAAACGCCGCGAATTCGACAGCATGGGCGACGTGGAAGTCCCCGCCGACCGCTACTGGGGCGCACAGACCCAACGGTCGCTGCAGCACTTTTCCATCGGCGACGACAAGATGCCCAAGGCGGTCTATCACGCCTATGGCTATGTCAAGAAGGCCTGCGCGCTGGTCAACGCCAAGGCCGGCCGCCTGCCCGACTGGAAGCGCGACGCGATCATCCGGGCGGCGGACGAAACCATCAGGGGCGATCTGGACGATCATTATCCGCTGTACGTCTGGCAGACCGGGTCCGGCACGCAAAGCAACATGAACGTGAACGAGGTGATCTCCAACCGGGCGATTCAGCTGCTGGGGGGAACATTGGGCACGCAAAATCCCGTGGGCCCCAATGACGACGTGAACATGGGCCAGTCGTCGAACGACACCTTCCCCACCGCCATGCACATCGCCGCCGTCGACCAGATCGACGCGGTGCTGATCCCGCAGGTCACCGCGCTGGTCGAGTGCATCGAGAAGAAGGCCGATGGCTGGATGGACGTGGTCAAGATCGGCCGCACCCATCTGGAGGACGCCGTGCCCCTGACCGTGGGGCAGGAATGGCACGGCTGGGCCGGCCAGATCCGTGATGCCATCGCAGAGATCGAGGCGAGCCGAGGGGGCCTTTACAAGCTGGCGGTCGGCGGCACGGCGGTCGGCACCGGCCTGAACGCGCCCGCGGGCTTTGCCGCCGATGTCGCGGCCGAAATCGCGACGCTGACAGGCAAGCCCTTCATCACCGCGCCAAACAAGTTCACGGCGCAGGGTTCGCTCGACGCGATGGTCCGGGCCCATGGCGCGCTTCGGAACCTGGCCGTGGCGCTGATGAAGATCGCCAACGATATGCGCTGGCTGGCCTCGGGCCCGCGCTGCGGCTTTGCCGAACTGCTGCTGCCCAGCAACGAACCCGGGTCATCGATCATGCCGGGCAAGGTCAATCCCACGCAATGCGAAGCGATGGTGATGATCTGCATCCAGGTCATGGGCAACGACAGCACCGTCGCCATTTCCGGCAGCCAGGGCAATTTCGAACTGAATGCGATGCGTCCCGTCATCATCAACAACTTCCTGCATTCCGCCCGGATCCTTGCGGACGGGTGCGAGAAGTTCCGCGAATACTCGGTCGAAGGGACCGAGCTGAACCGCGACAAGATCCAGGCCTATGTCGACGGCAGCGTGATGCTGGTCACCGCGCTGTCGCCGGTCATCGGCTACCAGAACGCGGCCCATATCGCCGAAACCGCGATTGCCGAAGGGCTGACCCTGAAACAGGCGGCGCTGGCATCCGGTCACGTGGACGAGGAACTGTTCGACAAGACGGTCAATCCGCTGGGCATGGTGGGCAAGGGCCTGGCGGGCGCCTGATGGACCGGCAGGGCCAGATCGCCCACCTTGCCCTGCGCCTGGGCCGGCTGATGCTGGCCAATGGCGCAGGGGCAGAACGCGTGCAGGACGCGGTCACGGTCTTTGCCCGACGCCTTGGGCAGGACTGCCGGGTGATGGTCACCGCCGAAGGCCTGATCCTGACGGTGGAAGGTCCCGAAGGTTTTCACACGCGGATGGGCCATCACCTGAAGGGCATGGCCGTGAACATGGGCGTGCTGGCCGAACTTCAGCACATCCGCCGCGCCCCCTGGCCCGACGGGCCGGACCTTCGGGCGCTGGATGCCGCCTTCGACCGGGTGGAAAACCACGGGCACCACTATCCGCGGCTTTTGGTCATGGCCGGCATGGGGCTGACGGCGGCCGCACTGGCCCGCCTTTTCGGGGCGGACTGGGCGGTGGTGACGGTCTCGGTCCTGGTGGGCGTCGTCACACAGTTCCTGCGCCAGTGGATGAACGGCCGCGGGACGCATCCGCTGGCCATGTCGGCGATCGCGGCCTTCGGCGGCGGGCTGACCGGCGCGCTGGCGATGCGCGCCTTTCCCGAAGCAGCGCCGACGCTGGTCCTGGTGGCCGCGGGCATGATCCTTGTGCCCGGCGCGCCGCTGATCAACGGGGTCCGCGATCTGTTCGACAACCACGTGGCGCTTGGCCTGTCCCGCCTGACCATGGGGGCGGCCACCATCCTGGCCATCGCCTTCGGCCTGTTCCTGGCCGCCAGCCTGGCGGGCGACCAGATCCCCGTGGGCGGCACCCTGACCCTGCTGCCGGTGGCAGAGGATTTCCTGTTCTCCGCCCTGGCCGGCGTGGGTTTTGCGCTTTTGTTCAACGTGCCGCTCAGGGCCGCCTGGGCCTGCGTGCTGGCCGCGATGGTAGGCCATGGCCTCAGGACGCTGGTCCTGCATTACGGGCTGGACCTGGCCGCGGCCTCGCTGGTGGGGTCTTTCGCCGCCAGCCTGCTGGCCAGGGCCGCGGGCAGCCATTTCGACATGCCGCCCGTGGCCTTTGCCTTCCCGGGCGTCGTGGCGATGATCCCCGGTGCCTTCGGGTTCCGCGCCGGCATCGGCGGGCTGGCGATCATGAAGGCCGGGGCCGACGCGCCCCTGCCGCTGGTCGCGGAAACCGCGTCGCTGATGGTCACCGCGATCCTTGTCACCGCAGGTATCGCCATCGGCCTCTGCATGGCGCTGGCCCTGCCATCCCATCTGTTTCCAGGTCACAAAAGAGGTTCGGAATGATACGTTGCGTGCGCATGTGGACGGGCGAGGACGGAAACTCGCTGTTCGAGGAAGGCTTCATCGACATGAAGGATGGCATGCGCGGCGACGCCGTGGGCCTGCCTGTCCCGGCCAAGGAAGTATCGTTTCAGGAAACCAGTTCCGGCGGGTCCTTCGAATGGCACCAGGACCCGGTGCCGCGCTTCGTCATCACGCTGTCCGGCACGCTGGAATTCCAGGTGAAGTCGGGCGCGACCTTCATCATCAAGCCGGGCGACATCCTTCTGGCACAGGACAACGGCGGCAGCGGCCATACCTGGAAGCTGATCGGCGACGAACCCTGGCGGCGCGCCTATGTCGTCTATGAAGACGGCGTCGACCTGCAATTCAAACCGGCGGAGTGATTCCTGATGGCATCCGACACCCACGACATTGTCATGATCGGCGCGGGCATCATGACCGCAACCCTGGCCACCGTCCTGAAGGAACTGGAGCCGTCGCTGGACATCGGCATCTATGAAAGCCTGGCCGACTGCGCGCAGGAAAGTTCAGCCAGCTGGAACAATGCCGGCACCGGCCACGCTGCGAATTGCGAACTGAACTATACGCCCCAGCGCGCCGATGGCAGCATCGACATCTCGGAAGCGCTGGAAGTGAACACCGAATTCGACCTGTCCCGCCAGTTGTGGGCCTATCTTGTGACCAAGGGCGCGATCCCCGATCCGCAGGAATTCCTGCATGCCTGCCCGCACATGAGCTTTGTGCACGGCGCCGACCGGGTGGCCTTCCTGAAGGCCCGGCATGCAGAGATGTCGGCACATCACTGCTATCACGGCATGGAATACAGCGAAGACCCGGCCCAGATCGCCGAATGGGCGCCCCTGATCATCGAAGGACGCGACACGTCGGAACCGATGGCGGCGACACGGATGATCACCGGGGCGGACGTGTCCTATGGCTCGCTGACCCGCCTGCTGATGGCGGACCTGGAAAAGCAGCCGGGCGTTTCGGTGAACTACAAGCACCACGTCGTCCATGTCGAAAGGCAGGGCGACAAGGACTGGATGATCAAGGTCAAGGACCGCGCCGACGGCACCCTGAAGGAAATCACGGCCGGCTTCGTCTTCGTCGGGGCCGGCGGCGGCGCGCTGGAGATCCTTCAGAAATCCCGCATCCCGGAAGGCAAGGGCTATGGCGGCTTTCCGGTCAGCGGCATCTGGCTGCGCTGCGATGTCGATGCCGTCAGCGAACGCCACCACGCCAAGGTCTATGGCATGGCCGCGCACGGGTCCCCGCCCATGTCCGTCCCGCACCTGGACACCCGCATCGTCGACGGCAAGCGGTCGATCCTGTTCGGACCCTACGCCGGGTTTTCGACGAAGTTCCTGAAGCACGGGTCCTATGCCGACCTGTTCGAATCCGTGCGTCCCGGGAACATCCTGCCAATGCTGGCCGTCGCCCGCGACAATGTGGAGCTGAGCGAATACCTGGTCGGCCAGGTGCTTCAGACCTCGGCCCACCAGTTCGCGGTGCTGCAGGACTTCTTCCCGCAGGCCGAGCGCGAAGACTGGACCGAGGCGGTGGCCGGTCAGCGGGTCCAGATCATCAAGCCCGACCCCCAGCACACCGGCAAGCTGGAATTCGGGACCGAGATCGTGGCCAGTGCCGACAAGTCCTTCGTGGCGCTTCTGGGCGCCTCGCCCGGCGCATCGACTGCGGCCTTCATCGCGATGGAAGTCCTGCAGAAATGCTTTGACGACAAGCTGGCCCATGACGGCTGGGCCGCAAAGCTGAAGACCATCATTCCCACCTATGGCATCGATCTGAAGCAGGACGCCGATGCCTGCCGCGCAAGCCGGAGTGCAACGGCCAAGGTGCTGAACCTTCACTACGTCTGATGCAGGAACCGGGCCGGGGTACTTGCCCCCGGTCCGGACCCGCGATTGCCCCGCGACATCCACTTCAAGCCGGGGCCAGCACACCGACCGATGACTGCCCTGCTCCCCAACGTTGGGCCACCGGAAGCTGGAATTTCCCGGCTGTTTCACGATGACGGGCTGGTAGCATCTTTGGTTTGTCCTGCCCTGCATGGCTGATATAAGTTCGGGATACCTAAATCACCCGGACCAAAGGCCGACGTATCTTCTGTGACAAACGAACCGGATGCGCCGAAGGTTGTACTCGACCTCAGCAGGGACAGCCTGTCGGAACAGGTCTACGGGCATCTCCGGCTGGAGCTCATGTCCGGGCTGCATGCACCCGGCACGAAGCTGTCCATCCGCAAGCTGGCGGCCAGTCTCGACATCTCGGCCACTCCGGTGCGCGAGGCGGTGTTCCAGCTGGTCCGCGAAGGTGCGCTGGAACTGCGGACCGGGTACCAGCCGCGCGTGCCCGAGATCGACGTTGAGCGCTACCTGCAGATCCGCCAGACCCGGATCCCGCTGGAACGGCTGGCGGGCGAACTGGCCGCGGCGCGGATCGCCGAGGACAAGCTGGCGGAACTGGAAGCCTTCCACGACCGTTTCCAGGCGGGCGAGCGAGACGAGAACTGGCGCGCGGCGCTGATTGCCAACCAGAACTTCCACTTCGCGATCTACACTGCCACCCAGAACGACGTTCTGGTCCGCACCATCGAAACGCTGTGGCTGCTGGCCGGTCCCGTCGTGAACGCACAGTACCCGGCGATCCGGCAGGCATCTTCCGCGGCGAACCCGCATCTTCAGATCATCGACGCGCTGCGCCGCCGATCCCCGTCCGAGGCGGGCGAACAGCTGGTGCAGGACCTGATGGAAGGGTCGAACCGGATCCTGAATCACCTGCGCGCCCGGGACGAGGCGCGCAAGGGGCGCAAGCGCGACGCCGTCTAGGGCGCGATACTCGTCCGTCGGCGACGGTCTTGCAGTTTCTGCATCCCTACGGCGACCGAGTCCGTGACATAGCGGTCCAGCGCGGCGATGTCGGTCCCCAGGCTGCGCACCTGCGCGCCGCGTTCGGGCGGCAGATAGACCTCGGCCGGGCGGGTTTGGATTGCGGTCACGATTTCTTCGGCTACGACCTCGGGCAGGCTGGGCGTGCCCGCGAAGGCCAGGGCGAGAGCGTCGAAGTGCGACTCCTTATCCAGCATCGGCGTTTCGGTGGATCCCGGGTAAACCAGCGTGAAATCCAGCGGGCTGTCGCGTTCTTCCAGCGCCAGGGCGACATGGAAGGCGCGCAGCGCATGCTTGGCCGCGGCGTAGCTGGACAGGCCCGGATAGGGCAGGAAGGCCACCATGCTGGCCACCGTAACGAAATGGCCGAAGCCCTGTGCCGTCATCCGCGGCAGGGCTAGCATCATGCCGGTCATTGCTCCCATGCAGTTCGTCTGCATCGTCTGCATGTGTTGCCGGACCGAAAGGTCCCGCGCCCAGCCAGGGTGCACGATGGCCGCGTTGTTCACCAGCACGTCCAGCCGGCCTTCGGTCGCCCAGATCTCGTCCAGCGCGGCGGTCCAGCTGGCTTCGGACGTAATGTCGAGCGTCCGGGCCCGGGCCGACGATCCCAGCTGTGCGGCCGTCGCGGCGGCGCGGTCGGCGTCGATGTCGGCGATGATCACCCGCGCACCCTGCGCCACAAGCTGTGCAGCGGTCGCGGCGCCGATGCCGCTGGCCCCGCCGGTGATCATCACCACCTGTCGTTCCGTCATGGTCTTCCTTCCTTCGCCCGCGTCGGGGCCCTTAAAAATATGTCCTGATCGCGCCGGTGACCCGGTAGGCATCGTCGACCAGCAGCAACACGCGCCACTTGTCGAAGGTCAGGCAGGGATGCGAGATGCCGAACCCCAGCATGTCGCCCACTTGCAGCGGGCTGTCGGGTGGAATGATCAGGTGGCAGTGCTGGTCGTTCAGCCGGTCGACCCGTGCGCCGGGCGGCGCCGGGACCGGCTGGTCGTGCAGCCCCGGCCGAAGCCATTTCAGCGGTATCGGCATGTCGTCGTGGGAACTGTCGCGCTTGCCGAATGCCACGATCGCCTTGCCGGGTTCGGGTCGGGACTGGACAAGGGCCCACACCTCCAGTGCCGGTTGCAGGTCTCCGGTCGAGGCCAGGTCCGGATCTCGCCGGGCCAGCGCATTGCGGGCGCGGACATACATGTGGCTGTCATGGGTGATGTAGCAGCCCGACCGTATCAGCACCCGGGCCGGACGCGACAGGTTCGCCGCCGAAAGCCGCGCCGCCACGATGTCGTAATAGGACGATCCCCCGGCCGACAGCAGTACCTCGGGCCCGGAGTACAGGTCTTCGGCATCGGCCATGCGGGCCAGGTCGACCATGCCGGACAGCAACTGTTCCACCTGGGCCAGGACCTCGGGCGTGCCGTCGTTCTTCAGAAGGCCTTCGAAGCCTTCGATCCCCGCCAGCTCCAGCATTCCAGTCTGGGCATGGACCAGCCGCGCCAGGTCCAGCGCTTGCACCACGCTGCGGCAGCCGGTGCGCCCGCCGTCATAGCCCAGTTCCACCAGCACCTTCAGCGGCCGTCCCGGCTGGATGTCCCGCACCGCCTGTGCCAGCGCGCGGACATTGGCCGGGTCGTCGACAAGACAGAAGAAGTCAGCCTCGGGATGCGCCTTCAGCCCGGACAGGACATCGGCGATGCCGCGGCGCCCGACCAACTGGTTGGCCATGAAGATACGGTCATAGCCGCAGGCCAGCGCCACCGCGACATGCTGGGGGGTCGAGACTGTGATCGCCCAGGCACCGTCCCGCATCTGCAGGTCGAAGAGTGCCGGCGCCATCGACGTCTTGCCATGTGGCGCGATTGAGGCTCCGGTCCGGTCAAGATACCTGCGCATCCAGGCGCTGTTGTTTTCCAGTGCCGAGCTGCGCAGGAGGGCCGCCGGCAAGGGCAGATCCTCGGCCGCCAGCGACCAACCCTGCGCGGCGACCCGATCCAGCGGCAGGGGGGCCGCTAACAAGGGAATACCCTTGTCGAGCGCGGTAAGCGGTGCTTCCCACGGGCGGGGGGAAAAGGGGGTCATTGTCAGACGGGCTCCGGATCGAGGAAACGGCGCAGCACGTTGCCGGTGATGCGCGAGACGTTGTTGTCATAGCCGTTGTGGGACAGCGAACAGCACCACGCGATGGAGCCCACCGAAAAGACGGCCCCGCCCCGTGCCGTCGGCGTCAGAACGATATCGGCGCGGGAGATGCTGCTCTCCTCGCCCGAAAAGCCGCGGTAGAGTGCCGGCAGTTCCTCGGGCGCGGGGATGCCTCCGGGGCCGGTGCGGTCGGCAGTGGCCAGGATCATCGCGTCGGGCGAGGTGCCCAGATCGGGGTCGGCGCGGTCGATCTCCAAACCAGCGGCCCCGCCCATGCGCAGGCCGAAATCGCCGATCCGTTCGTCGGGATCCACGCCTTCCATGACGAAGGAGGCACGGGGCAGATCGCTGTCGGGCAGGCGGCGGTAGAAAGTCGAGCGGTCGAAAACCTGGGCCGAGAAGCCCACACCTGTGAGCCGCTGCGGCGCACGCCCCACGGAGCGCCAGAGGCCGGAGGGCTCGCCAGTAAAGGACAGGCAATCCTCGCCCGCCTCGGCCTCCCAGCTGCGCAGGCCGGTGATGCCGCGGCGCAGTTCGATGATGCCCGGCCGCGTCGGATGGAAGGCGATCCGCCAGTAAAAGCCGTTGCCGCCCAGGTACATGTGCCGGCCGCCGCCGTTCTGGTAGGCCTGAAGCCCGTCCAGCATCTGTTTCGACGTGTATTCCGGATGGGTCATCGTCAGGACGACCGGATAGGGCGCCAGCAGGCCTGCGCCTTCGCGGTGCAGGTCCTCGTCCGTCACGACGTCGTAGGCGATGTCCTGCTCTTCCAGCCAGTCCAGCAGGTGCGTGTCGTTGACGTAGTTGAAGGTATAGTTCGACGGCCGCCCGTTCAGGATCGGACGATGGGCCGAAGAATAGCAAACCCCGCTGTCGTCCATGTGCGTGTCGTAGACGGAACTGCCGTATTCCCGGTGTTTCTGCCCGTAGATGTCGTCGGGGGCAAAGACCATGAGGCCGTCGGCCATGACTTCAAAATGGGTCTGGTCGATCCGGGACCGGTTGTTGGCATAGGCCAGGTATGTCGCCGTGGGGGCAATGACACAGACCTTGGCCGTGGTCGTGCCCCGGGGCGGACGGACGAAGAAGATCATGTGGCTTTCGGTGCGGATGCCATCGTGGTCGGCGCTGGCTTCCAGCGTGTAGAAGCCCGACCGCGTGCCTTCGGGCACCGTCCACTCCGCCGCGACGGGCCAGGCCGCGTCATCGATGTCGTCGTCGTGGAAATGGATCGCGCCATATTGGGCCGGTGCCTCGGTCCAGCTGCGGCGGGTGCCGTCCCAGTTGGCGCCGGTCACGCCGCGCATGGGCAGGCGGTGGACGTGCCCATGCAGCGCATGGGCCGACAGGTCGACAATCCGGTCCCCGGGAATGTCCTGCGAAAAGTCCCAGGCGCCCAGAAGGTCGGGATCGCCAATGGCGGGGTGGGCCGTTTCGACCAGGGCACGGATCGCGGCCGGTGCAAGTGCCGTCGCGTGCAGGCGCGGCCGGTCGATCTTGCCATTGAAATGCTGGACCGTTTCAGGCCCGTCCGGCTGGCCCGACAGGCAGGCGGCGAAGCTGAGCGCCAGGTCATCGGGCCAGAGCGCGGGGACCCGCATTTCAACCTCCAGTGTTTCGGCCTTGGCGCGGCCACCGTCGGGGGCCAGGCTTTCGGTCGCCAGCACCAGCCGCCCGCCCGGGGCCGAGAAGCTTGCCGAAACGAAGATCCATTCGCGGATGCAGACGGGCTCGGCGGTGGTGAGGGTGGTGCTTTCGCCGTCCGCCGCGACCTGGAACGCAAGGCGGCCGGTGGAATCGAGGAACAGTCGCCAGCCGTGGCCGGTTGCGGCGTCGAAGCGGGCCATGACCGACTGGTCGGCACCGGTGACGCGCGTGGGGAACAGCCACAGGCCAAGGCTGAATTCCTTCAGGCCCCGCAGGGTCGGCGACGGGGGCACCCTGCCCCAGCTGCCGTTGTATGTCGGGCAATCGGTCAGCGCGATCTCGCCATCCAGCGGCGAGAGGACGTGTTCGACCTTCTTGCCCGGCCCGTTCCGGTCACTGTCGGCGCAGCGAATGCGGACGATCCGGGCTTGCGCTCGGTCCAGCACTTCGGACGACAGGTGAAAGCGGACGGTATCGCCGGGGGCGACGCTCCACGGGCTGGCATAGCCCACGACCTTGGTGGAATCGATCATGGCTCAGGCGTCCGTGTCAGAGAAATCTTCGGGCAGGTCCTGCCCCGTGTGCGCCTTCCAGCGGATGCGGAAGACGTGCCATTCGGCATCTTCGAGCGAGGTGAATGTAGTGTCCGGAAAAGTCCGGATCTCCTCTCCACGAATGTCGGGCAGCAGGGCCAGCATCCAGCGGGCGCCGGCCTCGACCGTGATCAGGCACCAGCGGCCGCCGATGCCGGACCAGCGGAAGCGGTGAACCAGCTTCCGCAGTTCGGGGCCGTGCGGGCCCTTCGGGGCGGCGCGGAATTCCCGGGCCAGGTCCAGCCGGGCGGGATCGACGGGATAATGCGCCGTCGTCGGATCGGTTCGAAGCATCGGGATGGGTCCTGCAAAGTGGGCCGGTCCGGGGAGGACACCCGGACCGGCGGGGGCGTCACACGCGGTCGACGTTCCAGAAGACGGGGAGAGTCTCCAGGATGCCTTCCAGGTTCGCCTTGTAGGCGGTCGGGAAGTAGAACAGACCCAGCGGCACGAAGGGCACCTGCTTCAGGGCGATCTCCTGGATCTTTCGGCCGATCTCGGCCTGTTCTTCGGTCGTTTCTGCCGACAGCCAGGCCATGCGCAGGTCCTCGATTTCCGGGATGTCCGGCCAGCCATCGAAGGCGGTGGCACCCGAACGCAGGAACGTGTGGGCCATGGTGTTCATCGCCCCAGCCCCGGCCGAGAAGTTGCCGAAGGCGTGGTATCCGCCCGAGGCGATGTCGCCCTTGTTCTTCATCCGGCTGGCCATGGTCGCCCAGTCCTGCACCTGCAGGTCTACGTTCATGCCGATCTTGCGCATCATGTCCGCGGCCACTTCGCCGAAGGCCTGGATCGCCGGGTAGTCGGTCGTCGACATCAGGACGATGGTTTCGCCTTTATAGCCGGCATCGACCAGTTCCTGCTTCAGCGCCTCATAGTCCTTTTCCTCTACGAAGGTCTCCAACCCCTCGGTGCTGGCCAGGGCCGAGGCCGGATTGAAGATGCCCTGCGGGACGGACCACAGTTCCTCGTTGTCGCCCACGGCCGCCAGCATGAAGTTGGTCTGGTTCACGGCCTTCAGCACCACCTCGCGGATGGCGGCATTGTCGAAGGGCGGCTGCAGGAAGTTCATCCGCAGAAGCCCCAGGTTGCCACTGCGGTCCTTGACCTTCACGTCCACGTCCGTGCCTTCGAAGATCGGGATCAGGTCGGGCGTGGGCTGTTCCCACCAGTCGACCTCGCCCGTCTGCAGCGCCGCGGCAGCGGTGGCGGGATCGGGGATCGTGTACCATTCCACCCGGTCGAAATGCGCGACCTTGCCGCCCGCGATGTTGTCGGCCGGTTCGCTGCGGGGGACGTAGCCTTCGAACTTCTCGTAGACGTTCAGCGACCCGGGGATCCGCTCCTCCGCGACATAGCGGTAAGGGCCGGAGCCGACGATTTCCGCCACGGGCGTGTTTGGATCGGTCACGGCCAGCCGTTCGGGCATGATGCCGGTCGAATAGGACGCGGTCTTGCCCAGCAGGTCCGGCAGCAGCGGGAAGGGTTTGGACAGGCTGAAGACGACGGTCTTGTCGTCGGGCGCGGACAGGTCGGTCAGGACGTCGGCCAGGGCCTTGCCGAACCCGTCCTTGGCCATCCAGCGTTTCAGGCTGGCCGCCACGTCTGCGCCACGCACAGGCGTGTCGTCGTGGAACATCAGACCGTCACGCAGCGTCACTGTCCAGGTCAGCCCGTCGCCCGAGGTTTCGGCGCTTTCCACCATCTGCGGTTGCGGCACGTTGGCGGAATCGACGCCCCACAGCGTGTCATAGACCATCATGGCGTGGTTGCGGGTGACATAGGCGGGCGTGCCGTGCGGGTCGATCACGGCCAGGTCGGCCTGCGGCACGAATTTCAGGACCTTTTTGTCCTGGGCACCGGCCGCACTGACCCCCAGCGCAGCCATCGCGCCCAGAGCCCCCACGGTTCCTTTCAGAAATTGCCTTCTGCGCATCATGGCGTTTCTCCTGTTGGATGTGCTTCTTGTTCAGTTCACGTCTGCGGTCGTTCGGGTCACGACCGGGCAGGCAACCTGCCGGCCCGGGCCGACATCCGTCAGCGCCGGGACATTCCCAGCACAGCCCGGCTCTGCCAGCGGACAGCGGGTGCGGAAGGCGCAGCCCGATGGCGGCGACAGCGGCGAAGGCAGTTCGCCCTGAAGTACGATCCGGTCGCGCCGCTGGCCCGGGTCGACGACCGGAACCGCCGACAAGAGCGCGCGCGTGTAGGGATGGACCGGCGCACCGAAAAGATCGTCTCGCGTCCCGATCTCGACGATCCGGCCCAGGTACATGACGGCGACGCGGTCGGTGATGTGATCGACGATGGCCAGATCATGGCTGATGAACAGCAGCGCCAGCCCAAGCTCGGCGCGCAGGTCGGCCAGCAGGTTCACGATCTGCGCCTTGACCGAAACGTCGAGCGCGCTGACCGCCTCGTCGCAGATCACCAGTTCCGGTTTCGGCGCCAGCGCCCGGGCGATGCCGATCCGCTGGCGCTGACCGCCCGAGAATTCGTGCGGGAACCGGTCGCCCGCGTCGCGGGGCAGGCGGACAAGGTCGATCAGTTCCTTGACGCGGGCCTCGGTTTTCGCACGCGTGCTGCCGAAATTGGTCAGCGGTTCGGCGATGATGTCCCGGACCCGCATCCGCGGGTTCAGGCTGGAGAACGGATCCTGGAAGACGACCTGCACCCGGCTGTGCCAGCCGGCAGAGGGCGTGTCGGCGATGGACCTGCCGTCCAGCAGGACCTCTCCGACGGTCGCGGCGTGCAGGCCCGCAATGGCCCGGCCAACGGTGGACTTGCCGCAGCCGCTTTCGCCCACCAGCGACAGGGTTTCCCCCTTGGCGATGTCGAAGCTGACGTCCTGCACAGCCTTCACGGTCTTCGTGGTCTTGCCGAAAAGACTGCGGCCGACCTCGTATTCCTTGGACAGGCCCCGGACGCTGAGAAGAGGTGTCATGCCAGGATCTCCGGTTCGGCTAGGTGGCAGGCGGCGATGTGGCCGGGGGCCTTCCGTTCCAGCGCGGGGGCATGGGCACGGCAGAAATCGGTCGCCTGCGCGCAGCGGTTGGCAAAGGCGCATCCGGTCATGGGTTTGCGCATATCGGGGACCTGTCCCGGGATCTCTGCCAGACGACCCGAGCCGTCGCCGCCCAGCCGGGGGACGGCAGCCAGCAGGCCCTGGGTATAGGGATGGCGCGGAGCGGCCAGCAGCGTGGCGGTCGGCGCTTCCTCGATCTTGCGGCCGGCATACATCACAACGGTGCGATCCGTCGCCTCGGCCACTACGCCCAGGTCGTGAGTGATCAGGATGATCGAGGTCCCCTGTTCCCGCTGGATGTCCCGCAGGAGTTCGAGGATCTGGGCCTGGATCGTGACGTCCAGCGCCGTGGTGGGCTCGTCCGCGATCAAGAGCTTCGGCTGGCAGACCAGCGCCAGCGCGATCATGATCCGCTGTCGCATGCCGCCTGACAGCTGGTGCGGGTATTCCGTCATCCGCCGCGCGGCATCGGGAATGCCCACCAGTTCCAGCATTCGCAGCGCGCGGTCATGCACGTCGGCCGACGGAATGGACTGGTGGAGCGCGACCGTCTCCTTCACTTGCGCGCCGACGGTCAGGACCGGGTTCAGGCTGGTCATCGGCTCTTGGAAGATCATGCCGATCTCGTTCCCGCGGACGTCGCGCATCTGGGCCTCGGACAGGTCCAGCAAGTTGCGGCCATTGAGCAGGATCTCTCCGGCGCTGCGGGCCGCGTTTTCGGGCAGCAGCCGCATGATCGACATCGACGTGACGGACTTGCCGCAGCCGCTTTCGCCGACGATGGCCAGCGTCTCGCCCGCGTCGACATGGAAGCTGACACCTTCCACCGCGCGGTTCACGCCGCCCCTGGTGCGGAAATGCGTCTGCAGGTTGCGAACATCCAGAAGCGACATTTCAGACATCCTTCACCAGCCGGCTGTCGAGCGCGTCGCGCAGACCGTCGCCGACCATGTTCACGGCCAGCACGGTGACCGACAGGAAGGCCGCAGGGATCAGCACGATCATCGGCTTCACCTGCCAGAGCGCCTTGCCTTCGGCCATGATGTTGCCCCAGCTGGGGATCGACGCCGGGGTGCCCGCACCGATGAACGACAGCGTCGCCTCGATGATCATGGCCGAGGCGCAGATATAGGTGGCCTGCACGATGATCGGGGCGATGGCGTTGGGCAGGATGTGACGCCGCAGGATCTTCGCGGACGACGAGCCCGAGACGACGCCCGCCTCGACGTAGGGCAGATCCCTGAGCGACAGCACGACGGACCGGACAAGGCGCGCGACGCGGGGGATTTCGGCCACCGTGATCGCGATGATGACGTTCAGGACCGATGGCCGGGTCAGGGCGACCAGCGCGATGGCCAGCAGGATCGACGGGATCGACATCACGGCGTCCATCGCCCGCATCAGAAGCCCGTCCAGCACCCGCACATAGCCCGACACCATCCCCAGGAGGACGCCCAGCAGGGTCGCCGCAACGGCCACGGCGAAGCCCACGATCAGGGACACGCGGGTCCCGAACAGCACCCGGCTCCACAGGTCGCGGCCCAGCTTGTCGGTGCCGAAGAAATGGTCGGCCGATGGCGGACGGGTGCGCAACGTGGGATCGATCGCCAACGGATCGACGGTCCCCAGCCAGGGCGCGAAGATCGCGATCAGCAGCAGCAGGAACAGGACGAACAGGCCGATGGAGGTCGACAGGTTGCCAAGGATCAGCGCGGCCAGGCCGGTGCGGGGCGTGCGCTCTTCGAAGACCGGGGGAAGGGCTTCGGCGATGGGGGGATTGCGGAGGGTCATCAGTAGCGGATCCTCGGGTCGAAGATCGGATAGAGCAGATCGACGGCGAGGTTGATCAGCATGTAGGAGAAAGAGAACAGCAGCACGACGCCCTGGATCACCGGGTAGTCGCGCCGCAGGATCGCGTCGGCGGTCAGGCGTCCGACACCCGGCAGGGCAAACACCGTTTCTGTCACCACTGCGCCGCCGATCAGCAGGCCGACGCCCAGGCCGATCACCGTCGAAATCGGCACGGCCGCGTTCTTCAGCGCATGGCGGAAAAGGACGATCCGCGGATTAGCGCCCTTGGATTTCGCGGTCCGGATGTAGTCCTGCTGCATGATCTCGACCAGCGCGGTCCGCCCGATGCGCGAGATCAGCGCGACATAGCCTGCCCCCAGGGCCGCCGCCGGCATGATCAGGCTGCGGAACCATGGCCAGAGCCCGTCCGACAGGGGCTTGTAGCCCTGCACCGGCAGCCAGCGAAGCTCCAGCGCGAAGACGTAGCTGAGGATGTAGGCCAGCACGAAGATCGGGATCGAGAAGCCCGCGACCCCCAGCAGCATCACGCCTCGGTCGATCAGCGACCCGCGTTTCCACGCGGCAAGGATTGCCAGGGGGATTGCCACCAGCGCCGACCAGACCAGCGTCAGGAGTGTCAGCGACAGCGTCGGCTCCAGCCGCTGCCCGATCAGCTTGGCGACCGGGACGTTGCTGATGAGCGACGTGCCCAGATCCCCCTGCGCGAGGTTCAGGAGCCAGGTCCCGAAGCGCTGCACGAAGGGCTGGTCAAGCCCCATCCGCTGCCGCGTCATCTCGATCTGTTCCGGTGTCGCCTGGTCGCCGGCAAAGACGACGGCCGGGTCCCCGGGCGCGAGGTAGAGAAGGCTGAAGACCAGCAACGCCACAAGGAACATCACCGGGACGGTCATCAGGATGCGTTTGAACGCCAGCTTCAGCACGGGGCAAATACCTCATTTTGATATAGTATATATGATCTATCAAAAAACGAGTCGCAACAGTTTTCTGGGGCGGATGGTTCGATCCGGTTGTTTGTAGGTCAGGCTTGAGCGGGATTTCGGGCGATCCAGTCGAGCAGATCGCGGGACCCCTCGAGGATATCGCGCACCAGCGCGGCCCCGGCTGCGGCGGAATCCCGGGCGCGCAGGGCATCGACCAGCAAGTTGTGAGGGTGCGGATCCTGCTGCGAATTCAGGATCGCGGGGTACTGGCGGGCAACGAACGGGCCCGAGACCAGCCAGTAGTTTTCCAGCGCCGTGGCCAGAACCGGGTTGCCGCTGCCGCGGTAGACGGCGAAGTGGAAGGTCTGGTTCGCGGCCAGCGCGCCGATCCAGTCCTGGCGGGTCTCGCAGTCCACATAGGACAGATGCGCGGCCGCCAGGTCGTCGATCTGTTCCGGCGTCATGTTGCCGGCCGCCAGCTCCGCCGCAAGGCGTTCCAGCGGTATCCGAACCTCGCGCAACTCCATGTATTGCCAGACTTCCAGCACCGGCACGCGGGGCTGATGCCCTGCCCTGAACTCCAGTGCACGTTCGCGGACAAGCTGGAAGATCGCCTCGCGCACCGGCGTGGCAGAGGTCCCGAATTCTCCCGCCAGCGCCGAAATCGCCAGCCGCGTGCCCTGGGGATAACGCCCGGCCATCAACCGCGCGCGAAGCTGCTGGTAGATCTGCTGCGACAGGCTGGAGGCATTGGGCCGGAACGTGCCGGTCGGGGTCTCCATTCACCGGGGCTCGTCTGCTATGGCGACGATCATCTCGATCTCGACCGTGATCTGTCCGGGCAGACTGCCCGCGCCGATGGCCGACCGCGCATGACGACCGGCATCCGGGCCGAAGATCTCCAGAAGCAGGTCGGAACAGCCGTTGATCACCGCCGGGTGGCGGTCGAAATCGGGCACGGCGTTCACGAAGCCCAGAACCTTGATGATGCAGGATATTCTATCGATGCTGCCCAGCTCTGCCGCGGCTGCCGCAAGCAGGTTCAGCGTCACAAGACGGGCATGACCATAGGCGTCCTCGACACTGACATCGGCACCGACCCGACCTGTGGGCGAGGCCATGTCCGGCGTTCCGGGACCCTGACCCGACAGGAACAGCAGGTCGCCATGGCGGCGGGCAAAGGCGAAATGCCCGGCGGGGGTGCGAAGGGGCGGCAAGACCAGCCCAAGGGCCGACAGGCGCTGCGACGGTCGCTCGGTCATGCCGCCCGCACCCGCGCCACGGCATCCCGCGCGGCGCCAGCCAGAAGGCTCGCGTCGCTGCCCACTGTCACCAGTCCAAAGCCCATCGCGATCATCCGCGCGGCAAAGTCGGGCGACCCGCAATGGACGCCCGCCACGATCCCGCGGGCCTGCGTGGCCTCGACAACCCGTGCGAAGGCGTCCAGAATCCGCGGGTCCTCGCTGTCAAAGACCGGGGGAAGGCCCATCGAGAAGGCAAGATCCGTCGGGCCGACATAGACACCGCCGACGCCCGGCACGTCGAGAATGTCGTCCAGCGCCGCCATCGCCGTCGCGGTCTCGATCATCGGCAGGACCAGCACCTCGTCATTGACAATACTCTGGTAGGGCTTGCCAGGTCGTCCGAATGCCGCGGCACGGTTGGGCCCGTTCGAACGTTGACCCAGAGGCGGATAGAGGCATGCCTCGACAAGGGCCGCTGCACTTCTGGCATCGTTCACCATCGGGCAGATGACGCCCCAGGCGCCCGCATCCAGCACCTTGCCGACGATCCCGGGCTCCAGCGACGGCACGCGCGCCAGCATCGGTGTGCCCGACGCGCTGGCGCCAAGAAAGCATTGCACCATCGAGGAATAGTCCTGCACGCCGTGCTGCAGATCGACGGTCAGGCTGTCCCAACCGGCGCGGGCCATGAGTTCGGCGCCGTAGGCCGATGGCATCGACAGCCAACCGTTGATGATCGGCCCGCCCGCGGCCATGTGCTGCCGTAATGATCCTTGCATCGTCTTCTCCGGGGTGCTTTTGATATATGATATTTAGAATTTGCAGATGAGGCAAGAACCCACCGGATCGGCCGCGAAACGTCGCGATAGTTCTGGTGGTTCGATATGCCAAATAAACGTGCTGGAGACCGCCATGGATTATGCCGCCCTGACCTTCACGCCCTGTTGCGAGACCGAGACCCTGCTGGGCGAAGGTCCGGTCTGGGATGACCGCCGGAACCTCCTGTGGCTGGTCGACATATTGGCCCCGGCCCTTTTGTCCTGGTGCCCGGCCACGGCGCGGCTTGACCGCTACGAGATGCCGGACCTCATCACCTCGGTCAGCCTGACTGGGGATGACCGGTTGCTGATCTCGCTCAGGAAATCGGTCTGCTTCTTCGATCCCACGACCGGAGTACTGGACACGCTGGTGACGCCCGAACCCAACCGCCCGATGAACCGTCTGAACGATGGCAAGATCGGCCCGGATGGCGCGCTGTGGATCGGATCGATGCACGCCACACGCCCCGCGCAGCCGACGGCGGCGCTCTACCGCGTGACACCGGACGGCGGATGCCGGTTGATGATAGACGACGTGCATGTGTCGAACGGGCTGGCGTGGAGCCCCGACCACAAGGTGATGTACCACGCCGACAGCCGCGCGCCGTCCGTCACCGCCTGGGCCTTCGATTCATTGACGGGAGATATCGGCAACCCGCAGCCCTTCGCCGCGCCGACCGAGGCCGAAGGCCTGCCAGACGGTGCGGCTGTCGATACGGACGGCAACTATTGGATTGCAGGCGTGACAGGGGGGTGCGTCCACGTCTACGCGCCGGACGGGCGCCTGCTGGACCGGATCCCGGCCGGGATGGACGCCCCCACCATGCCGTGCTTCGGTGGAGCGGACGGACAAACGCTATTCCTGACCGGACTGACGCGCGACGCTGGTGGCAAACGATCGGAGGGACGGTTGATGTCGGCCCATGTGCCTGTCCGGGGTGTTCCGGTTGCCCGGTTCGGTCAACCGCTGGTTGGGGGCATTGTTCAGGCTGCAGACGGACCGATCGCCGGATAGCGAAGGGTCATGCTGAATCTATGTGACCTGACACGCAGGCTTTGTCAGATTGCCTGGCCCCGAGTGCTACGCTCCGCCAGCCCGACGGCACGCGGGTCTTCCACCGCGCCAGGCGCGCCTGGCGTCCCACGGCCGCGAAAGGCGGGAAGGGCCCGCTCTCCTGACGTTGAGGCGACTTCCGATCTTGTACACGCGGCGCACCGCCGGTCCGACAGGCCGCGGTGAAGCGACTGGTCGCCCGGGTCAATGGCGACAAAGGGCCGTCGTGCCGAGCGTCCCGTAGCTGGCCGCCAGCTGTGCCGAATGGCATGATGGCACCGCGACAGGAAACGGCAGCCCAAGCGGCCATCTCCTTCCGGCCGGAACACCCCATGACACGGTCCACTGCTTTCCGCACCTAGGCCGCGGCGCGGAAAATAGCGGTCTTGTCATACTTCAGAGCTATCCGCCGTGCCTCGATGCAGGCGACGTTTTGATCGAACCGGGGTTGGATGCCGGATGCACCCCGGGAAACGCGCGACGGCCGCGTCCTGTCTTCACATTGCTTCGCCAGCCGGATCGGAGAGGATCAAGCACATTTTGTCTCGGCCCCGGTTTCGGATCGCTCCGTCTGACATGCGCAAGGCAGTCACGCCCTCGGTCGGGCCGTTCGGTGGCGTCCGATCTGATGACTTTCATCGCCGAGAGCGCGGTCCATGCGAGGTCCGCCACAGGGTCCGTTCGACAGAGCGGAAGCCGTTCGGATGCGCGAAACATGAACCGGTGGCGTGCGGCTGCGCCAAGCGACATGACAGGGCCGGCCCTGCGTCCAGCCCACCTGCGTCCCGGAGGGCAGCCCCCAGGCACGGCTTTGTCGAGTGGATTGACACGTTCGTCGAGTCCAACTTGCGTGCCCGCGGCGGCACGCCACATGATTTTCCGGACGAAAACTGGCTGTTGCCGCGCCCTTCTTTTCGCTTTGGATTGGATCTTCCCGGCTTTGCCCGGCGGGGTCAGTCCAGCGCACCGGACGTTTCGGCGATGCCTGGTCAGGAAAGACGACGGCGATGAAAACGGTGCGAAACCTCTCTGTCAGGCTCGGCAAGCCCATCTGCTGGACGGGGCCCATCATCGCGGTGGCCCCGGTCTTCATGCTGTACGCCTTTCCCGCGCACGCCGACGTCGCTTCGGTCGAACTCGAACCGCAACTGACCACCTTTCCGTCCGGGCTGGCCGATACGGGTTGTGGGCTTCTGGCGTCGGAAACCTTCTCGTGCGGGTTTTCCATGACCGGCCTCGAACCCGCGATAGCCACGGTCTCGAACGGTCAGAGCCCGTCCATCGTCGATGCCTATGGGCTGACCGTGACGCTGGATGGCACCGCGACCTTCGCCGGCCCGTCCGATTTTTCGGCGACACCGTCGGTCTTTTCCGCGGCAGGCTTCGGGCAGCGCGCCAATGACGAATACCACGCGCCGGTCGACGACGACGACACCAGCGATATCCCGGGCTTTGTGAATGGCGGTCCGGTCACGCTGACCAACCAGGCCGACCTGACCGTCAGCGGCATGCTGGCCAGCAATATCGAGGTGATCGCGAACCCGGCCGTCAACGCGCAGGGCGAAACCAGCGGCGACCAATTCACCTATGTGGCCAAGGGCGGCGGCGCCATCATGGCCTATTCGCAGGGCGCGCAGGGCTATGTCTACGGCACCAAGAGCACGTCCGACCTGAACTATGACGGCGGCCAGGGCGGCGATGTCGAGATCGACCAGTTCGGAACGCTGAACCTGACCGGCGACGGCACCTATACCTACTATCAGTATGACGTCGAAGCGACGGTCAATCCGGTCGTGCAGATCCCCGTCGCCCTGAATGCGGTGGCCGGCTATTCGCTGGGCGGCGACGGCATTGCCGACAAGAACCACAATATCGACCACGCCGGCACCGGCGGCGACGGCGGCAGCGTGACGCTTGCCAACACCGGCACGATCGTCCTGCGCAACACGTCGACCACCACGCAGATTGTCGACTCCAAGCCCGTGATCACGAACGGGCTCTTTGCCCTGTCCATGGGCGGCATCGGATCCAACCGGACCACCTGGAAGGTCGCCGGCGCCGGCAATGGCGGCGACGTTTCTGCCAACAACGGCGGCGACATCTCGGTCTGGGGGCCGGCCGCCATCGGGATATCGGCCAACTCCTTCGGGGGCAGCACGAATTTCTTCACGGACATCCTGACCGCGAACGACGATTCCTCGTGGGCCGGCAACGGCGGCACGGTCAGCGTGTCCCTGGGCAAGGGCAGCACGGTAACCGTCGGTGGCGGTCACGGGATCGGGGTCCTGGCCTTCAGCGCCGGCGGCCAGGCCAACAACAACGGTGTCGGGACCGGCGGGACGGCAGGCGTCGCCATCAACCAGGACGCGACGGTGGACACCACGGCCACGAACGACTCGCTGTCCTTCGGGGTGCTTGCGGTCAGCGCCGGGTCCATCGGGCAGGTGGCGCCGTCCATGGTGCAGCCAGTCAGCCTGGCCCATTCCGGCTATGCCGGCGCGGCGACGGTGAACAATGCCGGCACCATCGCCACGACCGGCAGCCTGAGCGTGGGCATCGCGGCGCTCAGCATCGGCGGGTCGAGCATCGTCACCAACGGGTCGGGCTCTGGCAACACGCTGGGCAATGACGGCGGCTCCGTCGCGGCCGATTATGGCGGAGCGGCAGCCACCATCACGAATACCGGCACTGTCACGACCTACGGCACCTCGGCCCACGGCCTGCTGGCGCAATCGGTCGGCGGTGGCGGCGGGCTGCTGAATGCCGTGGAAGAAGGCAGCCAGGTTGTCCTGGGAACCGTGACGCAGTCGACCGACGACACGGCCGCCGGTGGCAATGGCGGCACCGTCAGCGTCGTGAACGCGGGCACCGTCATCACGGGCAAGCCCGACGATCTGAACTCCGGCGAGGTTTCGATCGGCATCGTGGCGCAATCCATCGGCGGCGGCGGCGGCGCGGCCCAGGGGGTCGGCATCATCGGCGCCAAGGGCGGCACCGGCGGCGGCGACGGTGGTACGGTTTCGGTGGTGACGAAGGCGGCAAGCAGCGTTTCGACCGCAGACGATCAATCCATCGGTATCCTGGCCCAGTCCATCGGCGGCGGCGGCGGTCAGGCCGGCAACACCTGGGGCATCGTGGCCGCGGTCGGCGGCGCGGGAGGCTACGGCGGCAATGCTGGCGACGTCACGGTCAACCTGGGCGATGTTGGCTCAACGGATCAAAGCCCGGACGGGTCGATCCTGACAGCCGGAGACTTTGCCGCCGGGACCGTCGCGCAGAGCATCGGCGGCGGCGGCGGCAACGGCGGTTTCGGAAAATCCTTCGGGGTGACGATCAGCAGCGCCATGGGCGGCAGCGGCGGCGATGGCGGCGATGGCGGCAAGGTCACCGCCCTGATCGACAACGCCATCGTCACCCAGGGTAACCAGTCCTGGGGTGTGGTGGCGCAGAGCATCGGCGGCGGCGGCGGCACCGGCGGGGCCGCGCAGGGCTTTTCGGCCAGCGTGATTTCCATCGCCATGTCGATGGGCGGCAGCGGCGGCAAAGGCGGTGACGGCAGCAGCGTCGAAGTCGACAACCACAACACCATCCTGACCGGCTGCGACAGTGCCGAGAGTTGCAGCCTTGCCTACAAGGGTACGGCCCTGGATGGGGCGGATTCCGTCGGTATCCTGGCGCAAAGCATCGGCGGCGGTGGCGGATCCGGCGGATCGGCGGCGTCCAAGACGCTGGGGCTGCCGGCCGAGGACATCCCCACGATCACCATCGACTATGCTTCGGGCGGCAGCGGCGGCGACGGCGGCAGTGGCGGCGCGATCACCCTGAACAACTACGGCACCGTGGCGACGGCGGGCGATACCTCGCATGGCATGATGGCCCAGTCGATCGGCGCAGGCGGCGGCAATGCCGGGGATTCCACCGCCGCCTCCTATGCCGTCAGCGGCGAGATGCCGACGATCCAGGCCAGCGTCGCCATCGGCGGCACGGGCGGCGCGGCCGGCGACGGCGGCGACATCGTCGTCGCCAACGGCATCTCGGACGAATGCCCGGATTGCACCGGTGTCATTGCCACCTACGGTAACACCGCCACGGGCATCCTGCTTCAATCCATAGGCGGGGGCGGCGGCACCGGCGGGACCGGCGACGCGACCGTCAACGGCGGGTCAGAAAACGACGATGCCGGCAAGGCCTTCGGCCTGACCGCCGCGGTCGGCGGCAATGGCGGCGGCGGCGGGTCCGGCGGCAGCATCACCCTGTCGAACGGCGCCGGCAGCAGCATCGTGACGATGGGCTCTGCCTCTTTCGGGATCCTGGCCCAGTCCATCGGCGGCGGCGGCGGCCTCGCCTCGGGCGGGACGACGGATGCCAAGGGCGACAACCTGGCGGTCAGCCTGAACATGACCGTGGGTGGCGACGGCGGAGCAGGGAACACGGGCGGTACTGTGACGATCACCAATGCCGGGACGATCCAGACGGGCGGCGTGGTCGAAAATGCCGACGGGACGCACCGTACCATCGGCAGCGATGCCGTGGCCATTCTGGCACAGAGCATCGGCGGCGGCGGCGGCATCGCCGGGGACTCCGATGCCTCGTCTGCGGTCAGCAGCGATGACGACGATGAGGACGAAGACTCGTCGAAGGACGACTCCGACAGCTCAAGCTGGTCCGACTACAGCTATTCGGCGACGCTGAACATCGGCGGGTCCGGAGGCGACGGCGCCGACGGCGGAACGGTCGAGGTCACGAACACCGGCAGCATCCAGACCTATGGGCACCGGGCCATCGGGATCCAGGCGCAGAGCGTCGGCGGCGGCGGTGGCAATGCCGGGGCCGCTACCTCTACCCTGGACGGAGACGATGGCGAAGACGACGACGATGACGGCGGCGACAGCAAAGACGACGACAAATCCTCCGGCACGCTAAGCGCCGATGTCACCATCGGCGGCGATGCCGGGAACGGGTCGAACGGCGGAGCTGTCACCGTCGACAACCAGGGCGGCACGATCGCGACCGCCGGTTACGGGGCCTTCGGAATCCTTGCGCAGAGCATCGGCGGCGGCGGCGGCTATGCCTCGGAAGGGACGGTGGACAACACGTCGAAGTTCCATATCGGCGTCGTCGACAACGGGACGGATGGCAACCGCGGCAATGGCGGCAACGTGGACGTGCAGGATTCCGGGACCATCCTGACGGCGGGGGACGACGCCCCCGCGATCATTGCACAGAGCATCGGCGGCGGTGGCGGGCTGGGAACCGCAGGATGCACCAATTCGGCCAGCTCGGCCTCGACCGATGTCGTGGCCAGCACCTGCTACGGCAACACGTCGTCCAGCGATGACAGCGACAGTTCCACGGACAACGGCGTGTCGGTGGCGGACTGGACCGACCTGTCGGACATCACCGTGACCCTGGGCGGCAACACCGGGTCGACCGAAAGCGGCAGTGGCGGCACCGTGATCGTCGAAAAGTCGGCCGGCAGCATCGTGACGACCGGCAGCCGGTCCATGGGGATCGTGGCGCAGACCATCGGCGGCAGCGGCGGCTTCATGTCAGCCAGCTCCAAGAACCTGCAGTCCAGCAGCGCCACGACGACCACGGGCACCAGCACGACGGAAGAGCTGGAGCTGGCCCTGAAAGCCGATGCCTCGATCACGACCCACGGCGACGGCGCCTGGGGTATCCTGGCCCAGTCCATCGCATCGGGCGGGGGCTTTGCCGGCGACCCGTCGCTGGATATCGATATGCAGAATGTCGCGTCCCGCGCACTGTCCACCGCGGCAGTGAAGTCACCCTCTGTCCCCAGTGCGCAGACCATCGGCGTCGATGGCGACATCACCACATACGGGACCAATGCGCATGGCGTGGTCGCGCAGTCCTCGGGCACCGGGGGGAGCGGTTTCACCCAGAACAACGGCAAGCTGGTCATGGGCAGCCAGGGCTCCGGATCGGCATCCGGGTATGGCGGCAGCGTCTTCGTCACGCAAAACACCGAGTCCCGGATCGTGACTTATGGCATGAATTCCATTGGTATTCTGGCCCAAAGCACGGTCGCCACCGACACGGCCAGCGGTATCGACTATTCCAACCAGATCTCGATGATGATCGATGGCACCGTCATCGGCGGGACCGGGGCCGATGGGACGGGCCTCTGGGTGTCGGGCGGCACCGATGGTACGAGATACGATCAGAACGGGACGGCCGCGCCAATCAACATCATCAAGATCGGCGACAGAGGCCTGGTGTCGACCCAAGACGGCGTGGGCGGACGGGCGATTTATGCGACCGACGGGTCGGTGGACCTGGTGAATTCCGGGACCGTGAGCGGATCGGTCGAACTGGGGCCGAAAGGCGATTTCACCAACGAAAGCAGCGGTCAGCTTTTCAGCGGGAACTACATCCAGGCGGCCTCGTTCACGAATGGCGGGTACTGGTCCATCGGAGACACGACCGGAACGCCGACCTACACCAGCCTGTCGCTGGGGGCGCAGGGCCTGATCCTTGACGCCGACAGCGTCCTGGCCATCGAGATCGACTCACGGCTTACGGACCAACCGTCCGACATGATCTGGCTGGACGGGAACGCGCAGGTCGACTTCGGCGGCACGATCTCGCCCCTGGCCGCGGCGCTGATGCCCGGAGACTACAAGTTCATCGAAGCCCAGGACGGGACATTGACGGGCAACAATCTGGGGGCCTTGTCCGTCGAACGCTCGATCGTCTTCGACTGGGACATCGTCCCGGCAGAGTCATCCGTCGCGATAACGCCCAATGCAGATTTCAAACCGGCCGGCACGACGCTGAGCACCAACCAGGCTTCGGTCGCGGATTATCTGCAGCTGACCTGGGACCGCGGCGGCGAAGGAGCGCTGGCACCGCTTTATGGCGGACTGTCGGCCGCCGACGTAACGGCCGCGGATTACCAGCAGGTCCTGTCCCAGCTGTCGGGCGAGACGACCGCCTTCCAGGCCCAGGAACAGGCCCTGGCCGCGCGCAAGGGGCTGGACAGCGCCTTCAGCTGCCCGGTGTTCGAAGGCGACAGTACCTTGATCGTGCAAACTTCGTGCTTCTGGGCCAAGGCGCAGGGCAGCAGCACCCGGCAGGGCACGCGCGACGGGATCCAGGGCTACAGCCTGAAGGATTACGGCTATCGCATCGGCGGACAGGGCGAAATCGCGCCCGACTGGTTCCTGGGGGCCAATCTCGCCTATGTCACCACGTCGGTGCATCCCGATGCGGGACTGTCGAACAGCCATGGGGACCGGGTGGAGGGTGCCATCGCCCTGAAGAAGGTGCAGGGCCAGTGGTATTTCGGCCTGGGCGCGCATTTCGGATACGGCCAGTACGACAATCTGCGGACCGTGAACGTCCTAGGCAAGACCCAGACCATGAGCAGCGAAACCAATGTGGCGACGACAGGTCTGCGTTTTCGGCTTCAATACGAACAGCCCTTCGCGAACTGGTTTCTGCGGCCCCGCGCGGATTTTGACGTGATCCGCACCAGCATTCCCGGCTACAGCGAAAAGGGCCCCGACGGGCTGGCCCTGACCGTGGACGACCAGACCGAAACCATCCTGAGTTTCGCGCCCGCGGTCGAGGTCGGTGGCCGAGTGAACTATTCCGACGACTGGGTGCTGCGGCCCTATGCAAGCGCCGGGATGGCCTGGATGAGCAATGATGTCTGGACAACCCAAGCGCGCATCAAGGGCGTTTCGGCCGATGCCGGATCCTTCCAGGTGAAAAGCGACGTGCCGAATTTGATCGGTCAGCTCGAACTCGGTCTGGAAGTACTCCGCCTGGACCGTTTCGAGGGACAGTTTACCTATCAGCATGATTTCGGCCAGGATTACCGGTCGGATTCTATCGAGTTGCGGATCGCCTACAATTTCTGACCGATCGCGGACCCCGGCAGTCTGCAAGTCCGGGCATTGCTCGCCTGACGTGTAAAAGCGCCGTGGCCGCGGAAGTCTTGACAGGACTTGAAGGCGTGGCTAGCTGAAAGCAGCGGCAGAACGGCGGGCTGGGGAATTACCCGCTGCTGCTTTGTGCAGGCCGCGGGGGGAATTTGACCAATGACCTTGCGCGTGGACTCCACGAGGTTTCCGGCGTTCTGGCGGAACAACGCCGTGGTCTGGGTGGTCATTGGCCTTTTCGGCATGGCCCTGCGTGCAGCCCTGTACGAAGCCCCCTATTCCATCGTCGCCCTGACCCTGACCCTGGATACGCTGGCCTATGCCTATACCGGCGTGCTGCACCTTTGCTTCCAAAAGTTGACGATCCCCGCAGGACGGATCTGGGTCGTCGTGCTGATCGCCTGCATTGCCGGCCTTGTCGCCGGCCTGGGCCAGATGCAGGCCGCCGAAATCGTCCGTGTCGTGACCAACAGTTTTTACCGCGAAGGATACAACGTCCCGTTCGCCACGGTCCTGTTCTACGGGCTGATCGTCACCGGCTGGACCATCGCCTATTTCTGGCTGGCGGCAAATGCCGCCGTACAATCAGAACGCCTGCGCAGCGCCGAAGCCCAGACCGCTGCCCTTAGGGCAGAATTGCAGCGGTTGCAGACGCA
Source organism: Chachezhania sediminis (assembly GCF_009765275.1). Lineage (GTDB taxonomy): Bacteria > Pseudomonadota > Alphaproteobacteria > Rhodobacterales > Rhodobacteraceae > Chachezhania > Chachezhania sediminis. The sequence continues at coordinate 2,214 of NZ_VOPH01000006.1, read as the reverse complement.
GCTTGATCCGCACTTCCTGTTCAACGCCCTGAACGCGATTGCCACCGAAATACCAGAGGATGCAGGTGCCGCCGTCGACATGACCCACGCCGCGGCGGATGTCCTGCGGGACAGGATGTACAACGGCAGCCAGATCCTGTGGTCACTGGCAGACGAGATTGACCACCTGCGCGATTACCTCCGGCTGCAATACCTTCGCTATGACAAGCGGCTGGACTACCGACTGGAATGCGACGACGCGGTGTTGGACAGGCAGGTCCCGCGATTCATGCTTCAGGAACTGGTCGAGAACGCCATAAAGTACGGGCAGCGCGGAGCCGACGGGCGTCTGCTGGTCGATCTCTCGGCCCGGCTGGTAGGCGACGCGCTGGAGATCTCGGTCAGGAATTGCGGCCGACTGCGGCCAGAGCCCGGCACGACCGGCGCACCGGCGGGGGGGCTTGGGCTGGTCAACCTGAAACGACGGCTCGATATCCACTACCCCGACCGCCACCGGTTCGAGATCCGGCACAGCGACGGTTTTGTCGTCGCCGTCCTGCGGATCGAAGGCATCCCATGCTTCGCGTGATCCTGGTCGACGACGAAGCGCACGCCATCCGGGGCCTGCGCCAGCTGCTGCCGGATTATCCCGATGTCATGGTGGTCGGCACCGCGGAAAGCCTTGGCGAAGCGAGGGTCCTGATCGCCGACCAGAAGCCTGATCTGGTCTTCCTCGATGTCGCCCTGACCGACGGGCTGGGGTTCGACCTGCTGAAAGATACGGCCGCGTCGCCGTTGGTGGTCCTTGTCACGGGCTGTCCGTCCCACGCCATTCGCGCCTTCGAGGTCGGCGCCCTGGATTACCTGCTCAAGCCCGTCCAACCCAAGCGCCTGGCCGTGACGATGGAGCGGGTGCGCAATGTGGCAGCGCGCCAAGGCCCGCGCCGCATTGCCGGCGCGGGCGAGGTGGAGGCCAACCGGCTTCTCGTGCACGAAGGGTCGGACACCACGATCGTGCCTTTCGACATGATCGGCCTGCTGGACGCCGACGGCGACTTTACCCGGATCCTGCGGACCGACGGACGCGATCACCTGGTCTGCCGCCGGCTGGGCCAGTTCGAGGACCGCCTCCCCACGCCGCCGTTCATGCGGGTGGGGCGGTCGTGCATCCTGAACCTCGACCACATGGTCCGGATCGAGGGACAAGGCAGCGACGGCTCGCAGGTCCATCTTCGGGGCGTCCGGTATCCCGTTTCCCTTGGGCGCGCGGCCACCCAGAAGCTGAAAAAGGCGATTGCCCATCTGCGCATAGGCTGACCGAACACCGGACCCGCCCCCTGCCCTTCCCCAAACGGCCAGGTCTGAACCGCCTCGCACCGAATTGCCCCGGGCGCCTCAGCGCGGCGGTTCATGCAGCCCCTCGGAACAGGTGTTTGATCCCACGGTCTGATGGTGTGATCCCTTCCCAAGCTTGGAAGGAAGCATCATGGGACAAGTTCGTCACGGGTAAGCCGCGACCACGCGCCCCCGGCATCGCTGCTATGATACGACCGCGCATGATCCGAGCGAACAACGAGCTTGTGAGAGGCCGGTTCTCAATCTCGCTGCCGATCAGGTTCAAGGCCTCCCGGAGGTGGGCTTGTGGTGGGATATCGCATCCGTGCTTCGGGCTTTGATGCGCCATGTCGTCTGTGCTTCCAGCCAGGTTGCGGGCTGACAGGACAGAAAGCCCTCTCTTCACTTCTTGGGTGTCGAGAGCCGCTTTGTTGCACAAATCCTGTTGGGGATTCATCTCGTGAATCCAGCGTGGTCGCTGGTTTGCATCAGCAGGCCGACTCCCCCGGACTACAAAACCGGGAGCTGGCCGGCCTATAACGAAGCGCTCAAACTCCGGGGGTCGCTGACGATCTGGTTCGACCCCGAGATGAGCAGGGAAGCCGCGCCGACCGGCACGCGTAGCCGCCAGAAGACTTACAGCGATGCGGCAGTCCAGACGTGCCTGTCCATGAAAGTTCTGTTCGGCATGGCGCTCCGGCAGCCGGGTGAAGCGGAAGAACAGGTAGAAGATGCCGGTCAGCAGCAGCGTAGACCCGATGATCGCCAGGTCGATCACGCCGACCGCGGCGCTGCCGATGTCGATCTCGCCCGAGTTCAGGGGCGATTGCAGCACCTGCGGTTCATAGCCCCAGATCGTGCCCACGGCGAAGCGCAGGATGAAGCCCAGGGCGATGGTCA
>NZ_VOPH01000005.1 GCF_009765275.1 Chachezhania sediminis | reverse complement strand
GACAACGTCGGCTTCACGGTCGAGCTGATCGCGCCGATCGCCATGGAAGACGGCCTGCGCTTCGCCATCCGCGAAGGCGGCCGCACCGTCGGCGCAGGCGTCGTCGCAAAGATCATCGAGTAATCGGGATCGCCCGACGCTGCGATGTGCAAACAGTCGTTGACTTCCGCAGGGAAATCGACGACAGGGCGCCTTCGGAACGTCAGGCACCACGGCCAAGACCGCGTCGGGCGGGGGTCTACCTCGCCTGAACGGGCACCAGATACCGGGCCGCCGCAAGGCACATCCGGAAGACTGACTCTGAAGGGTCGGGGCAACCCGGCTCTCGGGTTCGACGAGGGCCGGCGGAGAAATCCGCCGGTCGTCCTATCAACTCCAACAGCCTGAAAGGGCGAGAACAATGCAAAGCCAGAATATCCGTATCCGGCTCAAGGCGTTCGATTACCGCGTGCTGGACGCCAGCACCCAGGAGATCGTCAACACCGCCAAGCGGACCGGTGCCACGGTGCGCGGGCCGATCCCGCTGCCGAACAAGATCGAGAAATTCACCGTTCTGCGTGGCCCTCACGTCGACAAGAAGTCGCGTGACCAGTTCGAGATCCGGACCCACAAGCGTCTTCTCGACATCGTCGATCCGACCCCGCAGACCGTTGACGCGCTCATGAAGCTCGACCTCGCCGCCGGCGTGGACGTCGAGATCAAGCTGCAGTCGTAAGGCCGGAGGTACATGAACATGCGTTCCGGAGTTATCGCCAAAAAAGTCGGGATGACCCGCCTCTTCATGGAAGACGGCAAGCAGATCCCGGTCACCGTTCTCCTGCTCGACAACCTTCAGGTCGTCGCTCAGCGCACCAAGGACAAGGACGGTTATACTGCTGTCCAGCTGGGCGCCGGCACCGCCAAGGTGAAGCGCGTGAGCCAGCCGATGCGGGGCCATTTCGCCGCCGCAAAGGTGGAGCCCAAGCGCAAGCTGTGCGAGTTCCGCGTGACGGAAGACAACATGATCGAAGTCGGCGCCGAGATCTCGGCCGAGCACTTCCTGGCCGGCCAGAAGGTCGACGTGTCGGGTACCTCGATCGGTAAGGGCTTCCAGGGCGGCATGAAGCGGCACAACTTCGGGGGCCTGCGGGCATCCCACGGTGTGTCGATCAGCCACCGCTCGCACGGTTCGACCGGTCAATGTCAGGATCCGGGCAAGGTCTTCAAAGGCAAGAAGATGGCCGGCCACATGGGTGCCGTGCGTGTCACCACGCAGAACCTCGAAGTGGTCAAGACCGACGCCGAGCGTGGCCTGATCATGATCAAGGGCGCCGTGCCCGGCTCCAAGGGTGGCTGGGTCACCGTCAAGGATGCAGTGAAGAAGAAACTTCCCGAAGGTCTGCCGACCCCGGCGGGGCTGAAAGCTGTCGCAGCTGCAGCCGCACCGGCCGAGGAAGCGCCCGCGGAAGGGGGTGAAGCATGAAATTCGATGTGATCAACCTCGACGGCGGCAAGGCCGGCGACATCGAGCTGGACGCGGAGCTGTTCGGCCTTGAGCCGCGCGCCGACATCCTGCACCGTGTCGTCCGCTGGCAGCGCGCCCGGGCACAGGCCGGTACGCACAGCACGCTGGGCCGGTCGGAAGTGTCGTACTCGACCAAGAAGATCTATCGCCAGAAGGGCACGGGCGGCGCACGCCACGGCTCGCGCAAGGCGCCGATCTTCCGCAAGGGCGGCATCTACAAGGGCCCCACGCCCCGCAGCCACGAGCATGACCTGCCGAAGAAGTTCCGCAAGCTGGGCCTGAAGCACGCGCTGTCGGCCAAGGCCAAGGCGGGCGAGCTGGTGGTCATCGAAGCGGCCGAAGCCGAAGGCAAGACCGCCGCGCTGGCCAAGCAGGTCGCAAACCTGGGCTGGAAGCGCGCGCTGATCATCGACGGTGCTGCCGTGAACGAAGGCTTCCTGAAGGCTTCGCGCAACATCGAGGGCCTGGACGTGCTGCCCAGCATGGGGGCCAACGTTTACGACATCCTGCGTCGCGACACCCTGGTGTTGACGAAGGCAGCTGTCCAAGCCCTGGAGGAGCGTCTGAAATGAGCGCGAAGCCGGAACATTACGACGTGATCCGCAAGCCGATCATCACCGAAAAGGCGACGATGGCTTCCGAGAACAACGCAGTGGTCTTCGAAGTGTCGATCGACAGTTCGAAGCCGCAGATCCGCGAAGCGGTCGAGGCGCTGTTCGGCGTGAAGGTCAAGGCGGTCAACACCGCGATCACCAAGGGCAAGAACAAGGTCTTCCGCGGCCGTCCCGGCAAGCGCAAGGACGTGAAGAAGGCCTATGTCACGCTTGAAGAAGGCAACACGATCGACGTGACCACCGGTCTCTGAGATCCGCCGTTGCGAACAAGATCGAAGGCCCTGCCGGCAACGGCGGGGCCTTTTCCATTGGCGTGGCCTTATCCGTGCAACGGTACACGCATCGTAGGGCGGGGTTTACCCCGCCGCCCCCGGTCGCGGCGGGGTAAACCCCGCTTTACGCATTGCCACACGTAGCCCTGCGGGGCACACTGGTGGTCTGTAGAAAAGGTGCTCGTTTCATGTGGCCTCCCACTCTGGATCGGCAGTATGCCTACTTCCGTGTCACTGGCTTGTTTGATCCGGCCGATGTGACAAAGGCTATCGGCATCGAACCCACTGAAGCCTGGGCCGTCGATGACAAATACAGCCGGAACGGACGCTCGTTTTCCCGTCACAGTTCTAAATGGACTTTGGGCAGCGGTCTGGATGACACACGTCTTCTGGACGATCATCTGGAGGCGCTGCTGTTTCGGCTTGAGCGTCGCTATTCAGGTGTCTTGCAGGCGTCGACATTGGGGCATTTGCAGTTTGTATGTGTCAGTTACTCATACCAGTCTTTCAGCTGGGAACTCGATTTCAGGCACCAGCAACGCGCCACAGCTCTGCACATCGGTTTCTGGATCGACAGCTACGGTCATGGCGACGTCCACGAAGAAGTGGTCGAGTTGCGCGAACAGTTGGGCCTTCGTGGATCGGACATGGAGGAGCGATAGGCTGGCCGATCCCCGCGCGCCCTTCCGCAGCCAATAGCCTCAGAAAACATGAGGCCGTTTTTCGCCTGTTCCAAGAACCTGCCGCTCTCTGTATCCATCAGCACGGCGGTCCGCTCTTGCGAGGCCTTGCCCCATGGTCCGCGATGGCGCACTTCTGTTGCGAGGTGGTGCAGGCAAGCAGTTGTTCATCATTAGGATTGCGCTACTGCCGCTCAAGCCTGTTGTCCCGAAAGCGGGCGGAACATCCTGGACGCCGACGAAGGCGCTTGCGGCTGGGATGGTGCGTGGGGACCACGCACCCTACGGGCGTCAGGCGGTATGGTAGGGGGGTGTTCCGCCGCCATGAACGGTTCAGGATTTGGTATCCTCCGTTCCACGGACCGGGTAATACGTGAATGCGACAGCGCCGGTTCGGCGCGGAACAGGGAAATGGGTGCGCAATGGAAAACGGTTTCGGTATTTTTCACGTCTTCTGGTCGATCTTCTGGCTGTTCCTGATGATCGCCTGGTTCTGGGTGCTGATTTCGGTGGTGGCCGACATCTTCCGCTCGAAGGACCTGTCGGGCGTCGCCAAGGCGCTCTGGGTGGCGTTCGTCATCCTGCTGCCGTGGCTTGGGGTTCTGGCCTACATCATCGTCCGCGGCGGCAAGATGGAGCAGCACCGGCTCGACTTCCAGAAGGAGATGGAGACGGCGCAGAAGGAATACATCCGGTCGGTCGCCAATGTGTCTGCGGCGGACGAGATCGAGCGTCTGGCCAAGCTGAAGGACAATGGCCACCTGTCGGAAGAGGAGTTCCAGGCGCAGAAGGCTAAGGTGCTGGGCACCTGACCGCGTAGGGCGGGGCGCTCTCTGCAGAGGGGACCAACCGCATGGCCCGGGGATCGTTCCTGGGCCGGATCGGGCCTGGAAGACAATGCGTGGGGGGCCACGCTCCTTACTGCAAACGGGCTGGCGCAGTTCCGGCGACAGTGGGGGCGAACCGGTGTTTGGTTTGTCGGCGGACGATTTGGCAAAGATCAATCCTTATGCACTTCTGACGGTGGTCGGTAGGCTGGCCCTCGCTGTCCTGTTTGCGTTCGCGGCGGCGATCCTGATCGAATTTGCTTATGCATCTGCACAGGTGCGTCTCCGCTGGCCACCCGAACTTGAGTATCTGTTCGGAATTCCGTTGGTGGGCCTTACAGCGATATGGGCGTTCCGGGGCTTCTGGCCACGATTGCTTGTTGGCTGTGGCGCTGCTTCCTGTTTGCTATACCGGCATACTTTGGGGGGCTTTTCTGGGCTTCGGCGAACTCTGGTGATGCCGCAGATCCAACGATCGGATCGGCGGATGCCGCATGTCCCCGTCCGGCGTTCGCAGTACGGCCAGATTAGGCCCTAGACCTTACATTCTTCATCTGCTAGGTCCCGCCAACCACCACGGCCCCGGATTCGATCCGGGGTTCGTTGTTTTGGTCAGGTCATGGTGCGTGGCAACCACGCACCCCATGGCTGGACCGACCGGCGCGCGGAAACGGGCGCCTTGTAACCGGGGACCTTCGGGGCCCTATACCCTCGGCCGACGCCTGCAAGGGCAGGGCCGCAAACATAGGGGGACGCAAGTTCCCCAACGCTAAACGGAAGACAGAAAGCATGGCACTCAAGTCGTATAAGCCGACGACGCCGGGCCAGCGCGGGCTGGTGCTGATCGACCGTTCGGAGCTGTACAAAGGACGCCCCGTCAAGGCCCTGACCCAGGGTCTGACTGGCAAGGGCGGCCGTAACAACACCGGACGGATCACGATGCGCCGCCGTGGCGGGGGCGTGAAACGCCTCTATCGGATCGTCGATTTCAAACGGAACAAGTTCGATGTGGCCGGCACGGTCGAGCGCATCGAATACGACCCCAACCGGACCGCGTTCATCGCGCTGATCAAATACGCCGACGGCGAGCTGGCCTATATCCTGGCCCCGCAGCGTCTGGCGGTCGGCGATCAGGTGATCTCGTCCAAGAAGGCAGACATCAAGCCGGGCAACGCGATGCCGTTCTCGGGCCTGCCAATCGGTACGATCGTCCACAACATCGAGATGAAGCCCGGCAAGGGCGGCCAGATCGCGCGCGCCGCAGGCACCTATGCGCAGTTCGTCGGCCGCGATGGCGGCTATGCGCAGATCCGCCTGTCCTCGGGGGAACTGCGTCTGGTGCGCCAGGAATGCATGGCCACCGTCGGTGCAGTGTCGAACCCCGACAACTCGAACCAGAACATCGGTAAGGCTGGCCGCAACCGGCACAAGGGGCGTCGTCCCCATGTCCGCGGCGTTGTCATGAACCCGATCGACCACCCGCACGGCGGTGGTGAAGGCCGGACCTCGGGCGGCCGTCACCCTGTGACGCCGTGGGGCAAGCCCACCAAGGGGGCGAAGACGCGCAATCGCAAGAAGGCGTCGTCCAAGCTCATCGTCCGTTCGCGGCACGCCAAGAAGAAAGGGCGCTAATCCATGACTCGCTCTGTTTGGAAGGGCCCCTTCGTCGACGCTTACGTGCTTAAGAAAGCCGAAGCGGCGCGCGAATCGGGTCGTAACGACGTCATCAAGATCTGGTCCCGTCGGTCCACCATTCTGCCCCAGTTCGTCGGGCTGACCTTTGGTGTGTACAACGGCCAGAAGCACATTCCCGTCTCGGTGACGGAAGACATGATCGGTCAGAAGTTCGGTGAATACTCGCCGACGCGGACCTATTACGGTCACGCCGCCGACAAGAAAGCGAAGCGGAAGTAAGCCATGGGCAAGGAAAAGAACCCCCGCCGCGTGGCAGACAACGAAGCAATGGCCAAGACGCGCATGCTCCGTACCTCGCCGCAGAAGCTGAACCTGGTGGCCGCCATGATCCGCGGCAAGAAGGTGGAACAGGCCCTGACGGACCTGACCTTCTCGAACAAGCGGGTCGCGCTGGACGTGAAGAAATGCCTTCAGTCCGCCATCGCCAATGCCGAGAACAACCACAACCTGGACGTTGACGAACTGATCGTCGCCGAAGCCTGGGTTGGCAAGGGCCTGGTCATGAAGCGTGGCCGTCCGCGGGCACGTGGCCGTTTCGGGCCGCTGAAAAAGCCGTTCTCGGAAATCACCATCAAGGTGCGTCAGGTCGAGGAGCAAGCCTAATGGGACAGAAAGTCAATCCGATTGGCATGCGCCTGCAGGTGAACCGCACCTGGGACAGCCGCTGGTATGCCGACACCAAGGATTACGGTGATCTTCTTCTGGAAGACATCCGGATCCGTGACTTCATCAAGGAAGAGTGCAAGCAGGCCGGTATCGCCCGCGTGATCATCGAGCGTCCGCACAAGAAGTGCCGCGTCACGATCCACACGGCACGTCCCGGTGTCATCATCGGCCGCAAGGGCGCCGACATCGAAGTGCTGCGCAAGAAGCTCGCCTCGATGACCGACAGCGAACTGCACCTGAACATCGTCGAAGTCCGCAAGCCCGAGCTTGACGCTCAGCTGGTGGCCGAGTCGATCGCGCAGCAGCTGGAACGCCGCGTGTCCTTCCGTCGTGCGATGAAGCGTTCGGTCCAGAACGCGATGCGCATGGGGTCGCTGGGCATCCGGGTGAACGTCGCCGGCCGCCTGGGCGGTGCCGAGATCGCACGGACGGAATGGTATCGCGAAGGTCGCGTGCCGCTTCACACCCTGCGGGCCGACATCGACTATGCGACCGCCGAGGCATCGACGCCGTACGGGATCATCGGGATCAAGGTCTGGCTCTTCAAGGGCGAGATCATGGAACACGATCCGTCCGCACGCGACCGCCGCACGCAAGAGCTGCAGGACGGGCCGGCGCCGCGCGGTGCTGGTGGCGGCAATCGCCGCGACCGTGACCGCGATCGCTGAGCTGAGGAGACAGGAAAATGCTTCAGCCAAAACGCACCAAGTTCCGCAAGATGCACAAGGGCCGTATCCACGGCGAGGCAAAAGGCGGATCGGACCTCAACTTCGGCACCTACGGCCTGAAGGCGACCGAACCGGAGCGGATCACCGCTCGCCAGATCGAAGCCGCCCGCCGGGCCATGACGCGTCACATGAAGCGTCAGGGCCGCGTCTGGATCCGGATCTTCCCCGACACCGCGGTGTCGTCGAAGCCGACCGAAGTCCGGATGGGTAAAGGTAAAGGTTCCGTCGACTATTGGGCGGCCAAGGTCAAACCCGGCCGGATCATGTTCGAACTGGACGGCGTGTCGGAAGACATCGCACGCGAGGCCCTGCGCCTGGCCGCGATGAAACTGCCGATCAAGACCCGGGTCGTGGTCCGCGAGGACTGGTAAGGCGGCGCGTGGATCCCACGCCCCCTGACCGACAAGATCAAGGAACCCCCGCCGAGAAATCGGCGGGGGTTTTTCGTTGCGGCGACTGGTGCGTGGGAACCACGCACCCTACGGCAGGCCCCAGAAGTCGTTCGTTGTTTCACTGGCGAAGAAGCCTTCGAAGTACTGGGCCGGAGAGGCCCGCTCTAGGCTTTGCGCGGTCTGGCAGACCAGTGTGTAGTGATAGTCGATGTAGATCGTGGCGAAGATGGAATGGTCGTCGGTCCACCATTGCGCCGGGTTGTACAGGTCGGCGCGATCTTGGAAGGCGCTGATCGGCATGTGGCCGGTGTCGCTTCCGAAATGGTCGGCGATGTTGACATTTGGTTGGTCGAGGGCCGTCAGGAAATGGAAGGTGGCCAGATCCATGGGCGGGGTCGAATGGCCTTCGTCCGGGGGATAGATGTCGCGCGCCGCGCAGTCCGACATCAGGCGGGCCGTGTCGCCCGGGGCCGAAAGTTCGGGGGCCAGGTTTCTTGACCCCGTAAGCCTAAGGGCGCGGTTGACGTATCTAATGTCAGGGAATTCGCAGTTCCTGGCGACTTCGGACCAGGTCACGGCGCATTCTTCGGGATGACGGGACGCATGGGCCAGGACGTCGTCCGGGATCCAGTTCCCGTTTTTCCACCTTGAGTGCCCGATAACGCGCAGGAAGGGAGGCAGGGCCACGAAGACGGACACGAAGTCGCGGCCGAACCACTCCAGATAAGGGACTTCGTCCGTTTCGGGGTAGGAATAGGGCGGGCGGTTCATCGGGACGCGGACATGCCTGTGAAGGTTTGCACCGATGCTAGCGCAGGGGGCGTACGTGCGGTAGCTGCGATTGGTTTTCGGTTGCGGCGACCGGTGCGTGGGAACCACGCACCCTACGGCAGGTTTCGGGACCTTGTCGCAGGCGAGTGCGACGGGCGCCGGCGCGGCGGAGGAGGGCGATAGGCCCTCGCGCGAAGCGTGCGGGGGATGTATCAGGCAGGCCATGGCACAGATCGATTCCCTTTTCGTCACCCGTCTTTACCGCGCGTCCCTGACCGAGCTTGGGGACAGCTTCGATCCGGCAGAGCTGGAGAATTCCTGCTATTCCATCGCCGACGACGACGAGGCGGGGCAGGAGTGGTGCGAGGAGAACGACTATGCCGGGTACACGTCCTATGCCTCGCTGACGGATCTGCCCTGGCGGTTCCCGATTTTCGCCGACCTGGTGGCGATCCTGGACAAGCATGTCGCGGCCTTCATCGCGGACCTGGAATTCGATCTGGACGGCCGCGAGGTCAAGCTGGAAGATATCTGGATCAACATCCTGCCGGAAGGCGGGATCCATACCAGCCACATCCATCCGCACTCGGTGATCAGCGGCACGACCTATGTTGCCGTGCCGGAAGGGGCCAGTGCCATCAAGTACGAGGATCCGCGGTCGGCCATGATGATGGCGGCGCCGACCCGGAAGAAGGACGCGCGGCGCGAGCTGAAGACGTTCATCTATGAAAAGCCGAAACCTGGCGACGTTCTGCTGTGGGAAAGCTGGCTCCGGCACGAGGTGCCGATGAACATGGCCGAAGACGACCGGATCAGCGTCAGCTTCAACTACAGCTGGGCCTGACGGCGTTGGGGGCGCAATCAGCCCCCACGAGCGACAGCCTGCCCTTTGCCGGGACGGCAAGATCCGCCCGGCGCCTGACGGGCGGTGCCCTCGGCACCGCCCCCGCCATGGACCCTGACGCTATTGGCCCAGATAGTTGGACTGGATCCGGGCCCAATCCTGGGTGTTGATGAAGGATAGGATCGCGCGGTTCGCCTGTTCGCGCATCGGGCTGTTTTCCGGCAGGATGATGCCATAGTCCTGATCGGCGAACTGCAGGTCGGTCATGCGCAACGTGTGAAAGTTCTGCACGTTCCAGGCCAGCACCGGGCGGTCGTGGACGAAGGCATCGATATAGCCTTCGCCCAGGGCCTGAAGCCCTTCTTCCACAGTGTCGAATTCGGTCGGGCGGACGTGCAGTTCGCGCAGCGGCCCGCCAGAGGAAGCGCCGGCGAGCGCGCCCACGCGGACACGGGGCAAATCGGTCACCGCCGAAACCGGGTTGACCATGGATGCAGCGGTCAGGCTGGCGGCCAGCTGTGCGGTGAAGACCGCCGTCAGGATCAGGGCCGAAAACATCCAGACCATGGCCACGATCCGTCCGGCATTGGTGACCGGCGCCTTGTCGCCATAGCCCACCGTAGTCATCGTTACGGCGGCCCACCAGAACCCGGACAGCAGGCCCTTCTTCATCTCGGGCTCGAACTGCTCGGGATTGGCGCGCCGTTCGACCCGCCAGGCGACATAGCCTACGATGAACAGAAGCGTGACCAGCACGCCCAGCGTGCCCAGAAAGGTCGGCGAGGTCAGCGCGACAAGCAGCGTGGCAAAGCCGCCGCGCTGAGTGTCTGCCACTGCCACACCCAGCCCGGTGCGATAATAAGGATGTGAAAAGTCGACGACCTCCTCCCGGGTGGGGGTGATCGTCATCGCAGCGATGGAGGCGTCGAGAGATCCGTTCGCGACATTGTCGACCATGCCGGACAACGACGTCTCGACCAGGCGATAGTCGAAATGCAGGTCGTTCGACAGGTGCTCCAGCAGGTCGATGGCGATGCCGTTCCAGTCGCCGTTGGCATCCTTCATCGCGAAGGGCGGGGCGTCTCGGGTCCCGATGCGCAGTTCGCGGTTCGTGGTCTGTGCGGCCGCGTCAGGGACGGGCAGCAGGAGGACTGCGAAAAGAGCTGCGATGATGGTGCGAAGAATGACCTGGAAACGGAAAAACATGGGGGCCCCTTGTGAACGCGAGCCGGCCCCGGCGAAAATGTCCGGGCGGCAGGGAGTCGGCGGATATCTACGGTTTTTACAAGACTGTGCGCCGGGGTTCCGTCGAAATGGTGCAGGGCGGGGTGCTTGCAGCCGCAAGTGGTGCGTGGGGACCACGCACCCTACGGCAGCGTGATAGGGGGTGCCACGGCAGGGATCCGGGGCTATTTCCCGCCAGGGCAGGGGAGTCTTGGGCCCTGACCGAGGATTCCGAGCTTTAGGGCTTGCCATGCAGGGCTTTGCAGAGTATCCGGCCCCCTCATCCAAGACCTCCACTGGAATCAGGGTGACCCGAGGCATTCGGGGCTCTCCAGTGATGTTGAAAGAAGGAACGGGCGCATGAACGCCACCGATCTGCGGAACAAGTCCGCGGACCAGCTCCGCGAGGACCTGGTCGCACTCAAGAAAGAAGCCTTCAACCTGCGTTTCCAGCAGGCGACGGGCCAGATGGAAAACACGGCGCGCATCCGCACCGTGCGCCGCGACGTGGCGCGCGTGATCACCGTGTTGAACGAAAAAGCCGCAGCGGCTGCCGAGTAAGGAACGCCTGATATGCCCAAACGCATCCTCCAAGGCGTCGTGACCTCGAACGCCAACGCACAAACGGTGACCGTCTCTGTCGAGCGTCGCTTCACGCACCCGGTTCTGAAGAAGACCGTGCGGAAGTCGAAGAAGTACCGCGCCCACGACGAGAACAACACCTACAACGTCGGCGACAAGGTCCGCATCATCGAATGCGCACCGAAGTCGAAAACGAAACGCTGGGAAGTGTACGAAGCCTGACCGGCAGTTGGCGCCCTCGGAACGGGGGCGCTTTTTCTGTCGTCTGGCCGGGACATTTCCCGGTTTGAACGAAACCCTGGGGCCGAAAGGCCTGGTCCCCAAAGGTCGGGAGTAACCTCATGATCCAGATGCAGACGAATCTGGATGTTGCTGACAACAGCGGCGCTCGCCGTGTTCAGTGCATCAAGGTTCTTGGCGGATCCAAGCGCAAGTACGCTTCTGTCGGCGACATCATTGTGGTGTCGGTGAAAGAAGCCATTCCGCGCGGCCGTGTGAAGAAAGGTGATGTCCGCAAGGCCGTCGTCGTGCGCACCGCCAAGGAAGTCCGCCGTGAAGACGGTACTGCGATCCGCTTCGATCGCAACGCCGCCGTCATCCTCAACAACAACAACGAGCCCGTCGGCACCCGGATCTTTGGCCCGGTCGTCCGCGAGCTGCGCGCGAAGAACTTCATGAAGATCATTTCGCTCGCCCCGGAGGTGCTGTGAGATGGCTGCTAAACTGAAGAAAGGCGACTCGGTCATCGTGATCGCCGGGCGCGACAAGGGCAAGGAAGGCACGATCCAGTCTGTCGACCCCAAGGCCGGTAAGGCCGTGGTCGAAGGGATCAACATGGCCATCCGCCACACCCGTCAAAGCCAGACGAGCCAGGGCGGCCGCCTTCCGAAGGCGCTGCCGATCGACCTGTCGAACCTCGCCTACAAGGATGCCAACGGCAAGCCTTCCCGTGTCGGCTTCAAGCTGGAAGACGGCAAGAAGGTGCGTTTCGCCAAGACCACGGGAGACGTGATCGATGCTTGATGCCGCTGATTACACGCCGCGCCTGAAGGCGCTGTACCGGACCTCCATCCGCGCAGCGATGAAGGAAGAGTTCGGCTACAAGAACGACATGATGATCCCCAAGCTGGACAAGATCGTTCTGAACATCGGCTGTGGCGCCGAGGCCGTGCGGGATTCCAAGAAGGCCAAGTCGGCCCAGGAAGATCTCAGCAAGATCGCCGGCCAGAAGGCCGTCGTGACCAAGGCCAAGAAGTCGATCGCCGGCTTCCGTGTCCGCGAAGAGATGCCGCTGGGTGCCAAGGTGACCCTGCGCGGTGACCGGATGTACGAATTCCTGGATCGTCTGACCACCGTGGCGATGCCCCGTATCCGCGACTTCCGCGGCGTCCCGGGCAAGAGCTTCGACGGTCGTGGCAACTATGCCATGGGCATCAAGGAACACATCGTTTTCCCCGAAATCGACTTCGACAAGGTCGACGAGAACTGGGGGATGGACATCGTTATTGCCACCACGGCGAAAACCGACGACGAAGCCAAGGCGCTGTTGAAGCATTTCAACATGCCCTTCAACTCGTAAGCGCGGAAGGAACACCACATGGCTAAGAAATCCATGATCGAACGCGAAAAGAAGCGCGAGAAGCTGGTGGCCCAATACGCTGCCAAGCGTGCCGCGCTGAAGGAAATCGCGAATGACGACAGCCTTCCGATGGAAGAGCGGTTCAAGGCACGGCTGAAGCTGGCAAAGCTGCCGCGCAACAGCTCGCCCACGCGGCTGCACAACCGGTGCCAGCTGACGGGCCGTCCGCACGCGTATTATCGCAAACTCAAGGTCAGCCGGATCATGCTGCGGGAGCTGGGCTCCAACGGTCAGATCCCGGGCCTTGTGAAGTCCAGCTGGTAAGGGAGGGCAGATCATGAACGATCCTATCGGCGATATGCTCACCCGGATCCGCAACGCGCAGATGCGTCGTCGCTCCACTGTTCTGACCCCTGCGTCCAAGCTGCGTGCCTGGGTCCTGGATGTGCTGGCCGACGAAGGCTACATCCGTGGCTACGAGCACGTGACCGGCGAGAACGGCCACCCGGCACTGGAAATCAGCCTGAAGTACTATGAAGGCGCTCCGGTGATCCGTGAACTCAAGCGTGTTTCGACCCCCGGTCGTCGCGTTTACATGGGCGTCAAAGACCTGCCGGAAGTCCGCCAGGGTCTGGGCGTCTCGATTGTCTCCACGCCGAAGGGCGTGATGTCGGATGCAAGCGCGCGCAGCCAGAATGTTGGCGGCGAAGTGCTCTGCACCGTCTTCTAAGGAGGTCGGAAATGTCTCGGATTGGGAAAAGACCGGTCGAGCTTCCGGGCGGCGTGTCCGCATCGGTGTCTGGCCAGACGATCGAGGTGAAGGGTCCGAAAGGCACCCGCGCCTTCACTGCCACGGACGACGTGACCATCGCCGTTGAAGACAATGCCGTGTCGGTTCAGCCGCGCGGCAAGTCCAAGCGGGCGCTCCAGCAGTGGGGCATGAGCCGCACAATGGTGCAGAACCTGGTCACCGGCGTCACCGAAGGCTTCAAGAAAGAGCTCGAGATCCAGGGTGTGGGTTACCGCGCCCAGATGCAGGGCAACGTCCTGAAGCTGAACCTCGGCTACAGCCATGACGTGGACTTCACGGTGCCCCAGGGCATCACCGTGACCACGCCGAAGCAGACCGAGATCGTCGTGGAAGGCATCGACCAGCAGGAAGTTGGTCAGGTTGCCGCGAACATTCGCGCTTGGCGCGGGCCGGAGCCCTACAAGGGCAAGGGCATCCGCTACAAGGGCGAGTACATCTTCCGCAAGGAAGGCAAGAAGAAGTAAGGGCTCGCACAATGGCAAACAGCAAACGTACACTGTTTCTGAAGCGCCGCATGCGCGTCCGGAACAAGCTTCGCAAGGTGAACGCCGGCCGCATGCGGCTGTCGGTGCACCGTTCGAACAAGAACATCTCGGTCCAGTTGATCGACGACGTGGCAGGCCGCACCATCGCGGCAGCCTCGACGTTGGAGAAGGACCTGGGGTTCGTCGGCAAGAACAATGTCGAAGCGGCGGCGAAAGTCGGCGCGGCGATTGCCGAACGCGCCAAGGCGGCCGGGGTCGAAGAGGCCTATTTCGACCGCGGTGGCTTCCTGTTCCACGGGAAAGTCAAGGCGCTGGCCGATGCGGCACGCGAAGGCGGCCTGAGGATCTGAGGACGGTTGCGGTGCGTGGTCGTCACGCACCCTGCCGCGCAGATCGGCCTTGGGTACGGGTTTCGGTCCGTCCCGGGGGCACAAGGACTGTAGGGTGCGTGGTCTCCACGCACCTTTCGTGTAGGCAGCTTTGCCTGCCTCGATGATCGAGGGCCCGCGCCAGATCGCGGTCCACTGTGATCGACCCGAACCGGCGCACGGGCGCCAGGATTGAAGGAATGCCGCATGGCAGAACGTGATAACAACCGCCGGGGCAACCGTCGCGACCGCGACGAAACTCCGGAATTCGCAGACCGCCTGGTCGCGATCAACCGTGTGTCGAAGACCGTGAAGGGCGGCAAGCGCTTCGGCTTTGCTGCTCTGGTCGTCGTTGGCGACCAGAAGGGCCGCGTCGGCTTTGGCAAGGGCAAGGCCAAGGAAGTTCCGGAAGCGATCCGCAAGGCCACCGAACAGGCCAAGCGCAAGATGATCCGTGTGCCGCTGCGCGAAGGCCGTACGCTGCACCACGACATGGCGGGCCGCTGGGGCGCCGGCAAGGTCATCATGCGGTCGGCTCCGGAAGGGACCGGGATCATCGCGGGTGGTCCGATGCGCGCCGTGTTCGAGATGCTGGGCATCAAGGACGTCGTGTCGAAATCGCTGGGTTCGCAGAACCCCTACAACATGATCCGCGCCACCATCGACGGCCTGCAGAAAGAGCAGTCGCCCCGCATGGTGGCCCAGCGCCGCGGCAAGAAGGTCGCCGACATCCTGTCCAAGAAGGATGAGGCCCCCGCCGCTGCAGCTGCCGAGCCGGCAGAAGCGTAAGGAGTAGCGCACCATGGCAAAGACGATCGTCGTCAAGCAGATCGGTTCCCCGATCCGCCGCCCCGCCGTCCAGCGTCAGACGCTGGTGGGCCTGGGCCTGAACAAGATGCACAAGACGCGCGAACTGGAAGACACGCCCGCGATCCGCGGCATGGTCGCCAAGATCCCGCACCTGGTGGAGATCATCGAAGAGCGCGAGTGATCGCATTCCTCGATCGGTGCGTGGATCCCACACACCGGAAGGCAAGATCGGCAGGCGCCCCGCGAAAGCGGGGCGTTTCGCGTTTCGGGGCAGGGGGTGAGGAGCGAGCGCCAAGCCGCTGAACCTTCGAAGGCAGACAAGAAGCAGGTGTTGATCTGGGGCAATCGGAGACACGCGGTACGACAATCTGCAAGGCCTGCGTGAAACTGCAAGGGCTGCGTGCCCGATCAGGCCCTCCCGCCGCCCGTCTTGGCAGCGGAATCCCGGTGCCTGAATCGCGCTGACACATGATTTTGGCAGTGTCGCAGCCCGGCGTGGACTTGCACGCGGGGCGGACAGGTCCTATACGCGGCCGGTGGTCCGTCGGGCCATGGAATCAACACAAAGAAAAGCCGTGTTCGCCCCATATCGCTTCGAGGGGCGCTTCCGGTCAGGAGAAGCGACATGAAACTGAATGAACTGCGCGACAATCCCGGCGCCGCCAAAAAGGCCCGCCGCGTTGCACGTGGCCCGGGTTCGTCCAAGGGCAAGACCGCCGGCCGCGGTATCAAGGGTCAGAAATCTCGCTCGGGCGTGGCCATCAACGGCTACGAAGGCGGCCAGATGCCGCTCTACCAGCGCCTGCCCAAGCGTGGCTTCAACAAGCCGAACCGCAAGGATTACGCTGTCGTCAACCTGGGCCTGATCCAGAAGTTCGTCGACGCCGGCAAGATCGACGCCGGTCAGCCGGTGACCGAGGATGTGCTGGTCGCGTCTGGCCTGGTGCGCCGCAAGCTGGACGGCGTCCGCGTGCTGGCCAAGGGTGACGTGACCGCAGCTCTGACGCTGACTGTGACCGGGGCATCCGCCGCGGCCGTGGCGGCTGTCGAGAAGGCGGGCGGCTCGCTCACCGTGGCGGCAGCAGCCGCGACGGCCTGACGGGTTGTGGGCCGCATGAACGCGGTCTATCTAACCTCCTAGTTTTCCCAGACGCCGCCCGTGCCGGAAAACGGCTCCGGGCGGCGTTGCCGTTAGAAGAGACCTCTCCATGGTATCAGCTGCCGAACAGATGGCCGCAAACACCAGCTGGGCTGCGCTGGGCAAGGCAACGGAACTTCGCAAGCGCATCATCTTCACGCTGATCCTGCTGGTCGTCTACCGGCTGGGCACCTTCATTCCGGTGCCGGGGATCGATGCGGTGGCGCTGCGCCAGTTCATGGCCGAGGCCGGACAGGGCATCGGCGGCATGGTGTCGATGTTCACCGGCGGCGCGCTGGGCCGCATGGGTGTCTTTGCCCTGGGCATCATGCCCTACATTTCCGCCTCGATCATCGTTCAGTTGCTGACGGCCATGGTGCCGGCGATGGAGCAGCTGAAGAAGGAAGGCGAACAAGGCCGCAAGAAGATCAACCAGTACACCCGCTATGGCACGGTGCTTCTGGCGACGGTGCAGGCCTACGGCCTGGCCGTGTCGCTTCAGTCGGGCGACCTGGTGACGACGCCGGGCATGTTCTTCATCGTCTCGACCATGATCACACTGGTCGGCGGCACGATGTTCCTGATGTGGCTGGGCGAACAGATCACCGCCCGCGGCGTAGGCAACGGCGTGTCCCTGATCATCTTCGTCGGTATCATCGCCGAGATCCCGGCGGCGCTGGCGCAGTTCCTGGCTTCGGGCCGATCCGGTGCCGTCAGCCCCGGCGTGATCATTGGGGTGATCATTGCCGTGATCGCCATGATCACCTTCGTGGTCTTCATGGAACGCGCCCTGCGGAAGATCCATATTCAGTACCCGCGCCGCCAGGTCGGCATGAAAGTCTATGACGGCGGATCGTCGCACCTTCCGGTCAAAGTCAACCCCGCGGGCGTGATCCCGGCGATCTTCGCGTCGTCGCTTCTGCTGCTTCCGGTCACGATTTCGACCTTCTCGGCGACGACGGCGACGGGCCCGATCATGTCGACCCTGCTGGCCTATTTCGGCCCGGGGCAGCCGCTTTACCTGCTGTTCTTCGTGCTGATGATCGTGTTCTTCACCTACTTCTACACGTTCAATGTTTCGTTCAAGCCGGACGACGTTTCCGATAACCTCAAGAAACAGAACGGTTTTATTCCGGGTATCCGCCCGGGTAAGCGGACGGCAGAGTATATCGAATACGTGGTGAACCGGGTTCTGGTGCTGGGTTCTGCCTATCTGGCCGCGATCTGTATCTTCCCGGAAATCCTGCGGGGCCAGTTCTCGATCCCGTTCTATTTCGGCGGTACTTCGGTGCTGATTGTGGTGTCGGTCACGATGGACACGATCCAGCAGGTCCAGAGCCACCTTTTGGCGCACCAGTACGAGGGGCTGATTGAAAAGTCCCAACTGCGCGGTAAAAGCAAGAAGCGAACGAAGCGGAGTCCCGTGCGGCGCTGACCGGCGCCGACCGCACACGGGCAGTGGGGAAGATCATGAACATTATCCTGTTGGGCCCGCCGGGTGCGGGAAAGGGAACGCAAGCGCGTTACCTCGTCGAAAACCGCGGCATGGTGCAGCTGTCCACCGGCGACATGCTGCGCGAAGCCCGCACCAGCGGCACCGAGATGGGCAAGATCGTGGCCGATGTGATGGACCGCGGTCAGCTGGTGACCGACGAGATCGTGATCGGCCTGATCCGCGAGAAGCTGGAAACCGTGAAGGGCGCCGGCTTCATTTTCGACGGCTTTCCCCGGACGCTGGGGCAGGCCGATGCGCTGGCCACGCTCTTGGCCGAGGAAGGTCAGGAGCTGGGCGCCGCCATCGCCATGGAAGTCGATGACGAGGCGCTGGTTGAACGTATCACCGCCCGGTCGACCTGCGGCACCTGCGGCGAGGTCTACAACGACAAGACCAAGCCGATCCCGGCCGATGGCAAGTGCACGAACTGCGGCGGGACCGAGTTCAAGCGCCGTGCCGACGATAACGAGGAAAGCCTCAAGACGCGGCTGATGGAATACTACAAGAAGACATCCCCGCTGATCGGCTACTATTATGCAAAGGGCCTTCTGGCGACTGTCGACGGCCTGGCCGACATGGCGGCGGTGCGTGCCGCCATCGCGAAAGTCATGGACGAGGCGTGACCTCTTTTATTTGTTGTTTGAATTGCTTTGAATTCAATCTGACCGATTTGGCGGCGATTTGACCACGCCGCCGATCCACCGGCCTTGACGAATTGTTGCAATCCTCTTAAGAGCCGGTGTCTCGCAACAGAATCAGGTTTTTGCCGGTCGCGGCCGGACGGATCGATTCGTCTCAATACAGATGCTCGGGTGCTTGCACCCGGCGTTGTGAAAAAAGGTTCTGGGGTTACGGAACCGCAACGAAAAAGGATAAGACCACGTGGCACGTATTGCCGGCGTAAACATCCCGACTGCCAAGCGGGTTCCCATTGCGCTTACCTACATCACCGGAATCGGTCACACCTCGGCCAAGAGCATCTGCGAAGCGGTGGGCATCGACCCGGCGCGTCGCGTGAATGAACTCTCGGACGCCGAAGTGTTGCAGATCCGCGAACATATCGACGCGAACTTCACGGTCGAAGGCGACCTGCGCCGTGAAACGCAGATGAACATCAAACGTCTGATGGACCTGGGCTGCTACCGCGGTCTGCGCCATCGCCGTAACCTCCCCGTGCGCGGTCAGCGGACCCACACGAACGCACGGACCCGCAAGGGCCCGGCCAAGCCGATCGCCGGCAAGAAGAAGTAAGGGAGAGATCGGACAATGGCACGCGATACCCGCCGCGCAGGCGGCAAAAAGAAGGTTTCCAAGAACATCGCCACCGGCGTTGCTCATGTGAACTCGACCTTCAACAACACCAAGATCCTGATCTCGGACGTGCAGGGCAATGCGATCGCATGGTCGTCGGCTGGCACCATGGGCTTCAAGGGCTCGCGCAAATCGACCCCTTACGCCGCCCAGATGGCCGCCGAAGATGCCGGCCGCAAGGCGCAGGAACACGGTGTGAAGACGCTGGACGTCGAAGTGCAGGGGCCGGGTTCGGGCCGCGAGAGCGCCCTGCGCGCCCTGGCTGCCGTCGGCTTCAACATCAACTCGATCCGCGACGTGACGCCGATCGCGCACAACGGCTGCCGCCCGCCGAAGCGTCGGCGCGTCTGACCTTTCACCCAACTTTCGAAGGCCGCGCCGATTGCGCGGCCTTTGGCCGTCGACGAATTCACCTCGGGCGATCGTTTCTTGCCGGACATGGGAAACGATCAGGAATGGAGGGATACACATGATCCACAAGAACTGGGCTGAGCTAATCAAACCGACCCAGCTGGACGTGCGGCCGGGCAACGACCCGGCGCGGCAGGCCACCGTCGTCGCTGAACCGCTGGAACGTGGCTTCGGCCTGACGCTGGGCAACGCCCTGCGCCGGATCCTGCTGTCGTCGCTGCAGGGTGCTGCGGTGACGTCGGTTCAGATCGACAACGTCCTGCACGAGTTCTCGTCGGTGGCCGGTGTCCGGGAAGATGTCACCGACATCATCCTGAACCTGAAAGCCGTCGCCTTGCGCATGGACGTCGAAGGCCCCAAGCGGGTCACCGTGACCAAGCGTGGCCCGGGTGTCGTGACTGCGGGTGACATCACCGAAAGCGCCGGGATCGAGATCCTGAACCGCGATCACGTGATCTGCCACCTGGACGACGGCGCCGAGCTGTACATGGAACTGACGGTCAACACCGGCAAGGGCTATGTATCGGCGGAAAAGAACAAGCCGGAAGATGCGCCCATCGGCCTGATCCCGATCGACGCGATCTATTCGCCGGTCAAGAAGGTCTCCTACGAAGTGCAGCCCACCCGTGAGGGCCAGGTGCTGGACTACGACAAGCTGACCATGAAGATCGAGACGGACGGATCGGTCACGCCGGACGACGCCGTGGCCTATGCCGCGCGGATCCTGCAGGACCAGCTGTCGGTCTTCGTGAACTTCGACGAGCCGGAATCGGCTGGCCGCCAGGACGACGACGACGGGCTGGAATTCAACCCGCTGCTTCTGAAGAAGGTGGACGAGCTGGAACTTTCGGTCCGTTCGGCCAACTGCCTGAAGAACGACAACATCGTCTATATCGGCGACCTGATCCAGAAAACCGAAGCCGAGATGCTGCGCACCCCGAACTTCGGCCGCAAGTCGCTGAACGAGATCAAGGAAGTGCTGTCCGGCATGGGCCTGCACCTCGGCATGGATGTCGAGGACTGGCCGCCCGACAACATCGAAGATCTGGCGAAGAAGTTCGACGACGCGTTTTGATGTAGCGGTGCGTGGGAACCACGCACCCTACCGCAAGACCGACCGGTAGGGCGGGGTGAACCCCGCCCAACGCAAAACAGAGCCGCAGGGTGCGTGGTCTGAACGCACCTTTCGACCAGGGAAAGACCGGGCATTCCGCCCCAAGGAGAGCGGGCCGTACGCAGGCACCGCCGGACAAAGCAAAACACGTGAAAGGATAAACCCATGCGTCACGCCCGCGGATACCGCCGCCTCAACCGTACCCACGAACACCGCAAGGCTCTCTGGGCCAACATGGCCGGCTCGCTGATCGAGCACGAGCAGATCAAGACGACGCTGCCCAAGGCCAAGGAACTGCGTCCGATCGTGGAAAAGCTGATCACCCTCGCCAAGCGCGGTGACCTGCACGCCCGCCGCAACGCCGCATCGCGCCTGAAGGAAGACAAGGACGTCGCCAAGCTGTTCGAAGTCCTGGGCCCGCGCTACAAGGACCGTCAGGGCGGCTATGTCCGGATCCTGAAAGCCGGCTTCCGGTATGGCGACATGGCGCCGATGGCGATCATCGAACTGGTTGACCGCGATCCGAACGCAAAAGGCGCCGCCGACAAGGCCCGCGTCGCCGCAGAAGAGGCCGCCGAGGAGTAATCCTTCGGTGCCACGGAATTCCGAAACGCCCCGGTCAGATCCCTGGCCGGGGCGTTTTGCCGTTCGGGAGATGGTGACTTGCATCCCCCGGGCGGCCCCCGCATATCCGAAGCAGAAAAGGACCCGTTCGATGATCCGACTTGTCGTATTCTGTCTGACCGTTCTGGCGGTCACCCCTGCCGGGGCCGACACAAGCGTTCCTGCCTCACAGGCCGAAATCTCGTTGTCCTTCGCCCCGGTGGTGAAGAAGACGGCGCCGGCCGTGGTCAACATCTATGCCCGGCGCATCACCCAAGGCACGACCAGCCCCTTCGCAGGCGATCCGTTCTTCGAGGATTTCTTCCGCGGCTTCGGTACGCCCCGCCCGCGGGTGGAAAACTCGCTGGGGTCGGGCGTGATCCTGGGATCCGACGGGTTGGTCGTTTCGAACTACCACGTGGTGGGGGGCGCCGATGACATTCGTGTCGTCCTGACCGACCGTCGGGAATTCAAGGCGACCGTCCTGCTAGCGGATCAGGAGGCCGACCTGGCTGTCCTTCAGATGGAAGATGCCCATGACCTGCCGGCCCTGTCCCTGCGCGACAGCGATGCGGTCGAGGTGGGTGAACTGGTGCTGGCCATCGGCAACCCTTTCGGCGTGGGCCAGACCGTGACCAGCGGAATCGTCTCGGGCCTTGCCCGGTCCGGCGTGATCCGCGGCAATGCGTGGAGCTATTTCCTGCAGACCGATGCGCCGATCAACCCGGGCAATTCGGGCGGGGCGCTGGTGGACGTGAACGGGGACCTCATCGGCATCAACGCCGCGATCCTGTCCCGATCGGGTGGGTCGAACGGGATCGGCTTCGCGATTCCCGCCAACCTTGTCCGTGAATTCCTGGCGCAGGCCCAGGCCGGGCGGGACCGGTTCCACCGTCCCTGGGCCGGGATCGCCGGGCAAGACGTCGACGGCGACATGGCCGGCGTGCTGGGTCTGGACCTGCCGGGCGGTGTGCTTATTTCCGACCTCCACGATGCCAGCCCCTTCAAGGCAGCGGGTTTTGCCGTGGGCGACG
Source organism: Chachezhania sediminis (assembly GCF_009765275.1). Classification (GTDB taxonomy): domain Bacteria; phylum Pseudomonadota; class Alphaproteobacteria; order Rhodobacterales; family Rhodobacteraceae; genus Chachezhania; species Chachezhania sediminis. Next base: position 364,235 of record NZ_VOPH01000005.1, on the reverse strand, counting down.
TGATCACGGACGTGGACGGGTTGGACGTGAATTCCCCGCCCGAGATGGTCTTTCGCATGACCACCGCCGGGATGGGGCACACGGCCATCGTGACCCGCGTCCGGGACGGCAAGGCCGAGGATATTGCGGTCGAGATGATCGACGCCCCCGACGACCCGCCGGCAGAGGAAACGGTCCTGGACGACTCGAGCGCCCTGCCGGGCCTGACAGTCGGGCGGATCAATCCCGCAATCATCGCGCGTTATGACCTGTCGATGCAGGCCGATGGCGTGGCGGTGCTGGACCCGGGCCCGCTGGGTGCGCGCGCCGGCCTGCAACCCGGCGATGTGCTGATCGAGGCCAATGGGCGCGAGATCCATCGCAGCGTCGACGTCGCGACCGCCCTGTCCCGCGGGAACGGCCGTGTCCGGCTGGAGATCGAGCGGGCAGGGCGCCGGTATTCGCTGGCCTTCCGGACCTGACGGATGGCCGATCTGTTCGACAGCGCGCCGGGGTCGGAACCCGAACGTCCCGTGGCCGCGGGCGATGCGAAGGCTCCTCCGCGACCCTTGGCAGATCGGCTGCGGCCGGCGACTCTGGCAGAGGTGATCGGCCAGCGCCAGATTCTGGGGCCGGAGGCGCCGCTGGGCGCGATGCTGGAGTCGGGGAACTTCTCCAGCCTGATCTTCTGGGGGCCGCCGGGTGTGGGCAAGACCACCATCGCGCGGCTGCTGGCGGCGGAAACCGACTTGCACTTCGTCCAGATCAGCGCGATCTTTTCCGGGGTGGCGGACCTGAAGAAGGTCTTCGAAGCCGCGAAGATGCGCCGTACGAACGGGAAGGGGACGCTTCTCTTCGTCGACGAGATCCACCGTTTCAACAAGGCGCAACAGGACGGGTTCCTGCCGCACATGGAGGACGGAACGATCCTGCTGGTCGGTGCCACGACCGAGAACCCGTCCTTCGAACTGAATGCTGCACTTCTCAGCCGGGCGCAGGTTCTGGTGCTGGAACGGCTGTCCGACGCCGATCTGGAAGACCTGACCACCCGGGCCGAGGCGGAGTTGGGCAAGACACTGCCCCTGACCGATGGGGCGCGGGCGGCATTGTTCGAGATGGCGGATGGCGACGGACGCGCGGCGCTGAACCTGATCGAGCAGGTGGCGGGCTGGAAGGTCGGCGAGCCTCTGGACCGGGCGCAGTTGTCGGCGCGGCTGACGCGTCGGGCCACGAAATACGACAAGACCGGGGACGAACATTACAACCTGATCTCGGCTCTTCACAAATCGGTCCGTGGATCCGATCCCGACGCCGCGGTCTACTGGTTCGCGCGGATGCTGAAGGGGGGCGAGGATCCCCGCTTTCTGGCGCGGCGGCTGACCCGGATGGCGGTCGAGGATATCGGCCTGGCCGACCCGCAGGCCCAGACCATCTGCCTTGGCGCGTGGGAAGCCTACGAACGGCTGGGCTCTCCCGAAGGGGAACTGGCGCTGGCGCAGGCGGTGCTGTACTTGGCGCTGGCGCCCAAATCGAACGCCGGCTACGTGGCGTACAAGGCGGCGATGGCCTTGGCGGAAAAGACCGGATCGGTCGCGCCGCCCAAGCATATCCTGAACGCGCCGACGCGGCTGATGCGGGAACAGGGATACGGTCGCGGCTATGCCTATGACCACGATGCCGAGGACGGGTTTTCCGGGCAGGACTATTTCCCGGAAGGTCTGGCGCGGGCGGACCTGTACCAGCCCGTCGAACGCGGGTTCGAACGGGATCTGCGCAAACGGCTGGACTATTTTTCCCGGCTTCGGGCGGAACGGCAGGCCGAAGACTAGGCGGGGCTTCGGCCGGTCGCGCGGATCGCGCCCGGGCCGACCCACGATTTTGGGCAGCAGACGACGGGCACCGGGCCCGTTCCGTTGGCGCCCTGGGACAAGAGAGCGGGAGGAGGGGGGCCTGCCCCCAAGCCCGGCTTGACAGCGACGGGCCGCCGCGCGACAGGAGGCCCATGTTTACAACGCTTCTTCAGGTTGCCGCCGGCGGTGCGACCGGCGCCATGTGCCGCTATCTGCTTGGGCTTGGCGTGCTTCAGCTTCTGGGGCGCACGGCGTTTCCCATGGGGGTGCTGACGGCCAATGTGCTGGGCTCCTTCGCGATGGGCGTGCTGTTCGTCACCTTCGCGGGCCGCGGCCTGACCCATTTCAGCCCGTTGATCCTGACCGGCTTTCTGGGCGGGTTCACGACGTTTTCGTCCTTCTCGCTGGAAACGGTCGACCTGCTGGACAAGGGTCAGTTCGGACTGGCCGGACTTTACATCGCGCTGTCGGTCGGCGTGTCGGTGCTTGCACTGACGCTGGGCATGGCACTGGCAAGAGGATTGGCATCATGAGCGGCGTTCAGACGATCACTGTGGCAGAGGGGGAGGGCGACCAGCGCCTGGACCGCTGGCTGCGCCGGCAGTTCCCCCATGTCAGTCAGGGCCGGATCGAGAAGATGTGCCGCAAGGGCGAGTTGCGGGTCGATGGCGGACGGGTGAAGGCCAATACAAGGCTGGAAGCCGGCCAGCAGGTGCGCGTCCCGCCGATCCCGGTGGAAGAGGCCGTGACGCCGGCGCCGAAACCTGAACCACGGGTTTCGGATGCCGACACGAAGCTGATCCAGTCGACCGTCCTTTACCGCGACGACCACGTCATCGCGATCAACAAGCCCGCGGGTTTGCCGACGCAAGGCGGATCCGGTCAGACGCGCCATGTCGACGGAATGGCCGAGGCGCTGCGCTTCGGCTTCGACGAGAAGCCGCGGCTGGTCCACCGGCTGGACAAGGACACGTCCGGCGTCCTGCTGCTGGCGCGGACCCGCGCCGTGGCGCAGACCCTGACCGCCGCGATCCGCCACCGCGAGACGCGCAAGATCTACTGGGCGCTGGTCGCCGGTGTGCCGACGCCCTATTTGGGCGAGATCCGCTATGGGCTGGTGAAGGCGCCGGGCCACGGCAAGGCTGGCGAGAACGAGAAGATGCGCTGTGTCCACCCGCGCGAGATGGACAGCACGCCGGGCGCCAAGCGGGCGCATACGCTTTATGCCACGCTCTACCGTGTGGCCAGCCGTGCGGCCTGGGTCGCGATGGAGCCGATCACCGGCCGGACCCACCAGTTGCGCGCCCACATGGCCGAGATCGGGCATCCGATCATCGGCGACGGGAAATATGGCGGGTCGGGGCAGGAAAACCTGGGCGACGGATGGGGTGCGCAGCTTGGGGGCATCATTTCCCGCAAGCTGCACCTGCATGCGCGATCGATGACTTTCGAACATCCCGTGACGCATCGGGCGGTGACCGTGACGGCGCCGCTGCCGCCGCATATGGCCGAAACCTGGGAAACCTTGGGCTGGACCGAGGACCTGGCGGCCGACGATCCCTTCGAGGGGAGCCTGAAATGACCTCGCTGAAACTGGTGATCTTCGATGTCGACGGCACGCTGGTCGACAGCCAGGGGGCCATCGTGGGCGCGATGACCGCGGCGCTGAACGCCGAAGGACTGGACGTGCCCGACCGGGCCGCGATCCTGTCCATCGTGGGCCTGTCGCTGGACCATGCCGTTGCGCGCCTGTTGCCCGAACTGGACGCCGGCCTGCGCGCCCGGGTCGTCGCCGGCTACAAGGATGCGTTCCACGCACAGCGCAAGGCCGGCGCGGCCGAAGCGGCCTCGCCCCTGTATCCGGGCATCCGCGAGTTGCTGGATGCACTGGCGGTCCGGGACGAGATCCTGATGGGCGTGGCCACGGGCAAGTCGCGCCGGGGGCTGGACGCGCTGATCGAAGGGCACGGGCTGGAACGGTACTTCGTGACCCGGCAATGCGCCGACGATCACCCGTCGAAACCGCATCCGTCTATGGTGCTGACCGCCCTGGTCGAAGCCGGGGTCGATGCACATGACGCGGTGATGGTGGGCGATACCAGTTACGACATGGAAATGGCTCATGCGGCCGGTGTGGCAGGGCTGGGCGTCAGTTGGGGCTATCATGCGCCCGACGCGCTGCACATGGCGCGGCACGTCGTACATTCGGCCGACGACATGGGCCCGGCCCTGCAAACCCTGTGGGGTATCCCGGCATGAGCGAATGGGCCCCGAAACGATTCTGGAAATCGGCCGAAGTTATCGACGGCGCCGCGGGCTTTGGCGTCGCGCTGGACGGACGGCCGGTGCGGACGCCGGGCAAATCCCTTCTCCGTGTTCCGACCCGTGCCATGGCGCAGGCCGTCGCGGACGAATGGAACGCCGTTGAAACCCTGGTTCTGCCAGACCGGATGCCGATGACCCGCCGGGCCAATTCCTCGATCGAGAAGGTCGCGCCCCAGAAGGACGGCGTGGTCGAGATGCTGGCCGCCTATGGCGATGCAGACCTTTTGTGCTATCGCGCCGACCACCCGGAAGGGCTGGTCGAACGGCAGAAGGCGGCCTGGGATCCGGCGCTGGACTGGGCGGCCCAGACCCTGGGCGCGCGGCTGGAGCCCCGGACCGGGCTGATGCACCGGCCGCAGGACCCGAAGGCTCTGGCGCGGCTGGAAGAACGGCTGGCCGCATTCGACCATTTCCAGCTGACCGGGGTTCACGATCTGGTGACCCTTTCCGGATCCCTCGTGCTGGGACTGGCTGCAACCGCAGGTTGGAAAACCCCGGAAGAGATCTGGGACATTTCCCGCGTGGACGAGACCTGGCAGCAGGAACAATGGGGTGCCGACGACGAGGCGGCAGAGGCCGCGCTGGCCCGTCGAAACGGCTTCCTCGATGCCATGCTGTTTTTTCAGCTTGCTGGCGCTGAATAGCCCGGCAGATACGCCAAAAAACAGGCATTACCGCTCGTTAACTGCCCTCTGCTGCAGCGGTTGGGACTGATCCAACCCTTGACGCCGCTTCATGAATACCCCCACAATCCGGGTACAGATGGGGGGGAACACCCTGTTTGGCCTTTCGCTCCGGCATTTTCAATGTCGGATAACCGCCCGTGTTTGAGGCGGACAATCAGGAAGAGGTAGACATGAAGAAATCCATTCTTTTCGGCGCCCTCGCCGTTGCCGGATTTGCTGCGGGGGGAGCCGCTGCATCGACTCTCGACGACGTCAAGGCGCGCGGCAAGCTCAACTGTGGCGTGACCACCGGCCTCGTGGGCTTTGCCGCTCCCGACGCGAACGGTGAATGGAACGGCTTTGACGTTGCAGTCTGCCGCGCAGTGGCGGCCGCCGTCCTTGGCGATCCGACCGCCGTCGAATTCGTGCCCACCACCGGCAAGACCCGCTTTACCGCGCTCGCCTCTGGCGAGATCGACATGCTCGCCCGGAACACCACCTGGACCTTCTCGCGCGATATCGACCTGAAGTTCGATTTCACCGGCGTGAACTACTATGACGGTCAGGGCTTCATGGTTCCGAAGGAACTGGGTGTGACCTCGGCCAAGGAACTGGACGGCGCAACCGTCTGCATCCAGACCGGCACCACGACCGAACTGAACCTGGCCGACTTCTTCCGCGCCAACAACATGAGCTACGAGCCGGTTCCGATCGAAACCAACGCCGAAGCTCAGCAGCAGTTCCTGGCAGGGGCCTGCGACGTCTATACGACGGACGCGTCCGGTCTGGCCGCAACCCGTGCCACCTTCGAAGATCCGACCGCCTACGTGATCATGCCCGAAATCATCTCGAAAGAGCCGCTGGGCCCGCTGGTCCGCCACGGCGACAGCGAGTGGGGTGACGTGGTGCGCTGGACCCTGTTCGCACTGGTCGCAGCCGAAGAGCTGGGCATCACCTCGGCCAATGCGTCCGAACTCGCCGCCGGCACCAACAACCCGGAAGTCAACCGTATCCTGGGCACCGAAGGTGACCTGGGCGCGATGATGGGCCTGCCGGCCGACTGGGCGCTGAAGGCGATCCAGACCCAGGGCAACTATGGCGAGATCTTCGCCAAGAACATCGGTGTCGACACGCCGATCGGTCTGGCCCGCGGCCTGAACGCACAATGGACCGAAGGCGGTCTGATGTACGCACCGCCGTTCCGTTAAACGGCTCGGGGCGCAGGGGGAAACTCCTGCGCCCTATTCGATTTTAGAATACTCAAGATACTTCGCTGAACCACACCGAGCCAGGGGGTGGCGAGCAGGGGTCAACCCTGCCGCCAAGAGCACCGTCTGTGCCGTTCAACAGGGGGCGAATGCCAAATGACAATACTAACAGATCCGCCCGAAGAGCAGTTCCGCATTTCGATGCTGCTCAGCGATACGCGGTATCGCTCCTTGACGTTCCAGGGGATTGCGCTGGTCGTGCTGATCTTCGCGATCGCCTACCTGGCCGGCAATCTGATCCAGAACCTGACACAGGCCGGGCTGAGCATCAGCTACGAGTTCCTGTTCAAGCCGTCCGGCTATGACATCAACCAGACGCTGATCCCGTACACCAGCCAGTCGACCAACCTGCGGGCGGCGATCGTGGGGGTGCTGAACACACTGCTGGTCGCGGGTCTGGCCTGCGTGACGGCGACGATCTTCGGGGTCACGGCCGGGGTGCTGCGGCTTTCGAAGAACTGGCTGATCAGAAAGCTGATGGCCGTTTATGTCGAGATCTTCCGGAACATCCCGGTCCTGATCTGGATCATCATCATCTTCACGATCATGACCGCAGTGATGCCGGCGCCCAGTGCCTTCCGCGGCGAGGATCCGGACTCGACTATGCTGCTGGGCCTGTTCGCCTTCACCAACCGCGGCGTCTATGTGCCCGGTCCGCAACTGGCCAGCCCTCTCTTTGCCGCCACGGCGCTGAACTGGTTCCTGGTCGTGCTGTTCCTGGTCGGATCCTGGTTCGGCGGACGGGCGCTGGGCACCTGGGCCACGGCCAAGCAGGAAGCCACCGGCGTCCGGCCGACGACCTGGTACTGGACGCTGGCGATCTGGTTCGTTCCGGCGGGCATCCTTCTGGCGATCATGGGCCTGCACTGGCAGATCCCGGCGCTGAAGGGCTTCAACTTCTCCGGCGGCATCAAGGTTGGCGGGCCGCTGATCGCGCTGTGGTTTGCGCTGTCGATCTATACCGGCGCCTTCATCGCCGAAAACGTGCGCGCCGGTATCCAGGCCATTTCCAAGGGCCAGACCGAAGCTGCGGCGTCGCTGGGTCTGCGGCCGGGCCGGATCATGAACCTGGTCATCCTGCCCCAGGCGCTGCGGGTCATCATCCCTCCGTTGATCTCGCAGTACCTCAACATCACCAAGAACAGCTCGCTTGCAATTGCGGTGGGCTATGCCGACGTCACGGCGACGCTGGGCGGCATCACGCTGAACCAGACCGGCCGTGCGATCGAATGCGTGCTGCTGCTGATGCTGTTCTACCTCACCATCTCGCTGTCGATCTCGGCGGTGATGAACATCTACAACAACTCCGTGAAGCTGAAGGAGCGCTGACCCATGTCCGATGCACATGCCCATAGTGTCGCCTTCGTGCGGACCGAGGTGATCCCGCAAAGCCCGCCGCCTGCACAGCAGACCGGCGTGATGAAATGGTTGCGGGACAACCTGTTTTCCAGCTGGGCCAACACGCTGCTGACGCTTGTCGCGGCCTGGTTGATCTACCTGATCCTGTCGGCAATCCTGCCCTGGATCTTCAACGGGGTCTGGAATGCCGACAGCCTGACCCAATGCCGCGAGATCCTGGCCGGCCGGACGGGCGCCTGTTTCGCGGTCCTGACCGAACGCTGGAACCAGCTTCTGTTCGGCTATTCCTACCCGCGTGACCTGTACTGGCGGCCGGTCCTGGCCTTCGCCATCATGCTGGTGGCCATCGCGCCGGTGCTGTTCTTCGATCTGCCGCGCAAGCTGCTGATCGTCACGGCGCTGTTTCCGTTCATCGCGTTCTACCTGATCTGGGGTGGTCCGATCCTCACGCCGATCGTGGCGCTTCTGGGCTGTGGCGCGGGCTATGTCGTGTTCAACCGCTACGGCAAGGGCAACTTCGCCGCGGGCTTCTTCGGCGGGATTGCCACGGCCTTCGTCGTATGGGGCGTCGGTGGCTTCGTCGTCGACCTGGTGCGCCCGGAAACGCCGTGGATGACTCCGGTGCCCAGCCGTGACCTTGGCGGCTTCATGCTGAACATGATGCTGGGCGTCACCTGCGTGTCGCTGTCGGTGCCGCTGGGCATCGTTCTGGCGCTGGGGCGGCAATCGGACATGCCGCTGATCAAGGGCATCTGCGTGGTGTTCATCGAGTTCGTCCGCGGCGTGCCGCTGATCACGCTGCTGTTCGTGGCTTCGGTCATGCTGGCCTATTTCTTCCCGCCGGACAGCACCGTCGACCTGTTCCTGCGGGTGGTCATCATGATCACGATGTTCTCGTCCGCCTATATCGCCGAGGTCATCCGCGGCGGTCTGGCAGCCCTGCCCAAGGGCCAGTTCGAGGCGGCCGACAGCCTGGGCCTGGATTACCCGCAGGCGATGCGGCTGATCATCCTGCCGCAGGCGCTGAAAATCTCGATCCCGGGCATCGTGAACGTGGCCGTGGGTCTTTTCAAGGATACCACCCTCGTCTCGGTCATCTCGATGTTCGACCTGATCGGCATGATCCGAGGGCCCATCCTCGCCTCGACCGAATGGAACGGGGTCTACTGGGAACTGCTGGGCTTCGCGTCCCTGCTGTTCTTCGTCGTCTGCTACGGCATCTCGCAATACTCGCAGTGGCTCGAGCGTCGTCTCGCCACGGATCACAGGTAAGGATAGGCACATGGCACAAGCACAGGAATTGATGGTCTCGGACGAAATCGCGATCGACATCAGCAACATGAACAAGTGGTACGGCAGCTTCCACGTGTTGCGTGATATCAACCTGAAGGTCCGCCGGGGCGAACGCATCGTCATCGCCGGGCCGTCTGGATCGGGCAAGTCCACCATGATCCGCTGCATCAACGCGCTGGAGGAACACCAGCAGGGCCGGATCGAGGTGGACGGCACGGTCCTGTCGTCGGACGTCAAGAACATCGACAAGATCCGTTCCGAAGTCGGAATGGTGTTCCAGCACTTCAACCTGTTTCCGCACCTGACGATCCTGGAAAACTGCACGCTGGCGCCGATCTGGGTCCGCAAGATCCCCAAGAAGGAAGCCGAAGCCACGGCGATGCACTTCCTGGAAAAGGTGAAGATCCCGGAACAGGCCAACAAGTACCCGGGCCAGCTTTCGGGCGGTCAGCAGCAGCGGGTGGCAATCGCCCGGTCGCTGTGCATGCGGCCGCGGATCATGCTGTTTGATGAACCGACCTCGGCCCTCGACCCCGAAATGATCAAGGAGGTGCTCGACACCATGGTCAGCCTCGCGGAGGAGGGGATGACCATGCTTTGCGTCACGCACGAGATGGGCTTTGCCCGTCAGGTGGCGAACCGGGTGATCTTCATGGATGCCGGGCAGATCGTGGAGCAGAACGAACCGGAAGAGTTCTTCAACAACCCGCAGAACGAACGCACCAAGCTGTTCCTCAGCCAGATCCTGGGGCACTGAACCTTTCGTCGGCGGGGGATCGCGCCCTCGCCGCCCCACGTACCCGCCCCTGGCGGTCTCGGGCGCGATGCGGCACGGCCGTGCCGCGCCTTTTTCTTTCAGATGTCGGTCAGTTCGCGGGGGGCGACAAAGTCCAGCACCGTTCCGGTGCCGGGCGTCAGGTCGGCCCAGTGGCCGATGTCGAAGCGGACGATCAGCGTGGCACCGGTGGGATAGTCGTGGAACCGCGGATGATCCGGGGCCTCGGCCACCAGACGTTCGGCGAAGGCGGCGATGCCGGGATTGTGGCCGACCATCAGCACGTTCGCGCCCGAAGCCTCGCGCAGGATCTCAAGCATCTCGGCCGGGCCGGCATGGTAGAGATCGGCGCGCAACTGCGGCAGCAGCGGGATCTTCAGACCTTCGTAGGTTTCTTGCGTGCGCGTGGCCGTGGAACACAGCACCTGGTCCGGTGCGATCCCTTCAAGCGCCAGCCAGTCACCCAGGGCCACGGCGCTTTTGCGGCCGCGCTTGTTCAGGGGGCGGTCATGGTCGTCCAGCCTCGGGTCGTCCCAGCTCGATTTTGCGTGGCGCATCAGGATCAGGGTACGGGTCATGACGGGTGGAACGCTTTCATGTGATGCGCGGATTGTGCGGGACTGCGCCCGGCGCCGCGGCTGACGGGGCAGGCGCGGCGGACCGCGCATCCCCGGGTCATGCAATCGGTGCCTTCGGGCGTGGCCAGGAAGGCGTGGCAGGCGGGCACGTCATAGGCATGGTCCGCCCCCAGCGCATCCACCGGGCAGGCTGTCAGGCAGGGTTGCCTGTCGCAGGCGATGCAGGGTGAGGCCGCACAGGCCTGCGGCACGCCCGACAGCGGGCCGCCAAAGGCCAGCGCCCCACGGTACGAGATCATTAGCCCCACGGTATCGTGGACCAGCATCCCCGTCGGGCTGGACCATGCCCGGCCCGAGGCCTTGGCCCAGGCGATGAAGGGCTCGTAGGGTGGACCGCCGAAGGGAAAGTGTGGATCTGCCTTCAGGTCACGGGCCAGGGCGCTGATCACCCGGACCGACCAGCGGTCGACCGGGTCGGGGGCGTTGTCGGCGCCTTCGGGCGACGTCCGGAACGCCTGCCAGAACCCGGGCCCGGCGCCCAGCAGGACGATCGGCCCGGGCATGTCGGCGCCTGCCGGAACCGTGCCCATCACGATCAGCCCGGCCGCTTCGGCGCGAAACCGGACATCCTGAAAGACAGGTCTGGAAAGTGCGGCATTGCCCATGGCGGCACTCTACCGACACGGGGGAAGGGGGGACAACGATTCCGTGGCGGGTGCGCTATGCGCCGCCTGCTGGGCGGCGCATAGCGCACCCGCCACGGAACGCGGCCAGCTGGGACAGGGGAGGGGGGATGTGAAGGCGCGATCGTTCGACCGCGACCCGTCAGTTCAGCCGGATCAGGGTCCCGGCGCCGTGCTCGGTGAAAAGCTCCAGCAGGCAGGCATGGGGCGCGCGCCCATCCAGGATGACCGAGGCGCGAACACCGGCGCGCAGGGCCTCCAGCGCGGTTTCGGTCTTGGGGATCATGCCGCCGGCGATGGTGCCGTCCGCGGTCATCGCCTCGATCTGCTCGGCGGTCATGTTGGTCACGACATTGCCTTCGGCGTTCTTGACGCCGGACACGTCGGTCAGCAGCAGCAGCCGATCCGCTTTCAGCGCACCGGCAATGGCACCGGCAGCGGTGTCGCCATTGATGTTGTAGCCCTGGCCGGTCACGTCGGCCCCCAGAGGCGCGATCACCGGAATCATCTCGGCCTGGCCCAGCACCCGCAGGACAGACGGATCGACCTTGGTGGGGGTGCCCACGAAGCCCAGCTTGGGATCGGTCGCTTCGCACAGGATCAGGTTCGCGTCCTTGCCCGACAAGCCCACGGCCTTGCCGCCCTGCCGGTTGATCGCCTGCACGATGCGCTTGTTCACCAGGCCCGACAGGACCATTTCGACCACTTCCATCGTGGCGGCATCGGTCACCCGCTTGCCGTTCACGAACTCGGACTTGATCTCCAGCTTGGTCAGCATCTCGGTGATCATCGGCCCGCCGCCATGGACGACGACCGGGTTCAGGCCGACCTGCTGCATCAGCACCATGTCGCGGGCGAAATCGTCCATCGCGGCATCGCTGCCCATGGCATGACCGCCCAGCTTGATGACGACCGTCGCGCCATCATAGCGTTGCAGGTAGGGAAGGGCCCGTGCCAGCGTGTTCGCAGTCGCAATCCATTCGCGGTTCATGACGGTCCCTCCCGTAGAATATGACCCGCCGGGGCTTATCGCCAAGGCGGACGCATATCAAGCGGATGGTTAATCGATGCTGGCGATGATCGAGCGCAGCACCGCGATGCCTTCGCCCTTCTCGGACGAGGTCATGACGATCTCGGGGAAGGCTGCGGGGTGCCTGGACAGGGCGCCACGGACCTGTTCCAGCACCTTTTCCAGGTCCTTGGTCTTCATCTTGTCGGACTTGGTCAGCACCGCCTGGAAGGTCACGGCGGATTTGTCCAGCAGCGACAGGATTTCCTCGTCCACCTTCTTCACGCCGTGGCGCGCGTCGATCAGAACGAAGACGCGCCGCAGCGACGGGCGGCCCGACAGGTAAGATTTCAGCAGCCGCTGCCACTTTTCCACGACGGCGACAGGCGCATTGGCGAAGCCATAGCCGGGCAGGTCGACCAGATAGAGGTCGGGGCCTTGCGTGAAAAAGTTGATTTCCTGTGTCCGGCCCGGCGTGTTGGATGCGCGGGCCAGCGCCTTGGTCCCGGTCAGGGCGTTGATCAGGCTGGACTTGCCGACATTGGACCGGCCGGCAAAGCAGACCTCGACCCGGTCGGCAGGCGGCATGCCGTCCATCGCGACGACGCCCTTCAGGAATTCGGAGGGGCCGGCAAACAGAAGCCGGCCCGCCTCGCGTGCGTCTTCCTCCGGCTCTTCGGCCAGCGGAAAGGGAAGCGAAGTCACTTCTTGCCCTTGGGTTCGGCAGACTTGTTTGCGGCCTTGTCTTTTGGCGTCCGCTTGAAGCCCGACTTGATGTTGCCGAAAACGTCCGGCGTGTACCCTTGGCTGCGCATGATGATGTACTGCTGCGTGAAGGTGATCGTGTTGTTCGTGATCCAGTAGATCACGAGGCCGCTGGCAAAGTTGCCCAGCATGAACATGAACACCCACGGCATCCAGGCAAAGATCATCTGCTGCGTCGGATCGGCCGGCGCCGGGTTCAGTTTCTGCTGCAGGAACATCGAGACGCCCAGGAACAGCGGCAGGATGCCGATCATGACCGTGGCCAGCATCGTCCCCGGCTCGGGTCCTGCCCAGGGCAGAAGCCCGAACAGGTTCATGATCGAGGTCGGATCCGGCATCGACAGGTCCTGGAACGGGCCGAACCAGGGCGCCTGGCGCAGTTCCAGCGTGACGAAGATCACCTTGTAGAGCGAGAAGAAGATCGGGATCTGCAGGAGGATCGGCAGACAGCCGGCCGCCGGGTTGACCTTGTTGGTCTTGTACAGCTCCATCATGCCCTGCTGAAGCTTCTGGCGGTCGTCGCCCGCCTTTTCCTTCAGCTTCTCCATCTCGGGCTGGAGTTCCTTCATCTTCGCCATCGAGACATAGGACTTGAACGCCAGCGGGAACAGGATCGCCTTCAGGATCAGCGTCAGGCCGATGATCGACCAGCCCATGTTGCCGATGATCTTATGCATCTCGTGCAGCAGCCAGAAGATCGGCTTGGTCAGGAAGAAGAACCAGCCCCAGTCGATGGAATCGATGAACTTGACCACGCCCTGCTTCTGGTATTCGCGGATCGTGGCCCATTCCTTGGCCCCCGAGAACAGGCGCGAGGTGACGGTGGCGCTTTCGCCGGGGGCGACGGTCTGCGTTTCCATCCGGGCCTGCGTCTCATAGACGTCGCGGTTCTCGAAGTACTTGGCGACCTGGGTGACCGGCGCGCCGTCCGGTGCGATCAGCATCGTCATCCAGTAGTGGTCGGTGAACCCGATCCAGCCGTCTTTCTCGGCCTCTGTGACCTCCGCCGGGGCGCCTTCGCGGGGAACGTTGTCCAGCTTGCGCAGGGCCTTGTACTTGAATTCCTCGAGCGTGCCGTCCTTCATGATCATCGCGCCCTCGAAGAGGACGAAGAAGTTCTTCAGGTCGGCCGGTTCGCCATGGCGCGAGATGATGCCATAGGGCTGCAGCGTCACCGGGCTGTCGGTCGCGTTCTCGACGCTTTGGGCCACGGTGAACATGTAGTTGTCGTCGATCGAGATTTCGCGCCGGAAGGTCAGGCCGTTGCCGTTGTCCCAGGCCAGCGTGACCGGGGTATCCGGGGTCAGCGTCTCGCCCTGTTCCAGGGTCCAGACGGTATTGGCGCCGGGGACCTGGTCGAAATCCAGACCGCCACCCGGGGCCCAGCCATAAAGCGCATAATACGCGTTGGGCGTGCCGGTGGGCTTCAGCAGGGTGACGATGGGTGAGTCGGGCTGGATCGTCTCGCGGTAATCCTTCAGTGCCAGCTCGTCGATGCGGCCGCCGACCAGCGAGAGAGAGCCCTTCAGGCGGCCGGTTTCGATCGGGACGCGGGGGGCATCTGCTTCGGCCGGGGCAGGGGCGGCTGCGGCCGCGCCGGGGGTCGAGGCGGCGGGAACGCCGCTTTGCGTGGTCGCGGCTGCGGGCACGGACCCCTGCGGCGCGGCCTGTTCGGCGGTCGCCGGGTCTTCTGGCGGGGCTTCCGGTGGCGGGAACAGCAGGAACCACCCCAGGATCACCGCAAAACTCAAAGCCGTGGCCAGAATGAGGTTCTTGTTCTGATCGTCCATGCGGAACACCACACCTATCGGGCAGGGAAAGTCAGCCCGCGTTCAACAGGGGAAGGCTGGCAAGGTCAAGCGGTTTCCCGGTCCGGCGGCGGAACGTGACCGTGAGGTCCGGCGAAGCCGGGTCAGGTAATTGGCCGTTCCGGCCGGATTTCAGGGGGAAATCAAGGGTGGTGGGGTCATAGTGCCCGGGCGGGACGTCCGGCGGGCTCCGCACTGGGCGCGCGGCCGGTTCCGGGCTGCGGACCAGGATCGGTCGCAAGCGCCGTCACCTTCGCTCGTCCGCGGGCGAACGCCACGCGATGCGCGAACCCGGTCAGCCGACGCTGCGGCCGATGATCGGGGCGTCCTGAATCTTGGCATTGTGGCGGTCGATCCAGACCAGCGTTTCGGCGAAGGGCATCGGGCGGCCGATGCCGAAGCCCTGCACGTGGTCGCAACCCAGCTGAGACAGCAGCGCGTGTTCGCCGACCGTTTCCACCCCTTCGGCGAGTGTGCGCAGTTCCAGCCGCTCGGCCATGGTCAGGATCGCGGCGATCATCTTTTGCTGTTCCGGGTCGCGGTCGGCCCTGGTGACGAAAGAGCGGTCGATCTTGATCCGCGATACGTCGAACCGGCGGATCGCCGCGATCGAGGAATGACCGGTTCCGAAATCGTCCAGATCGATCCGGCAGCCCATCGCGGCCAAGCCAGAGATGTTGCGGGCCACAGTGTCCTGAGGCCGGTCCGAGACGACGGTCTCCAGGATTTCGATGCACAGCCGTTCGGGCGCGATGCCGAACCGTTCCAGTTCCCACCGTACGCGGTCCAGCAGGCCGGGGCTGCGCAGCTCTTCCGTGGCGAAGTTGACGGCGACGCCCGGCACCTCGACTCCGGCCTTGTCCCATCCGGCCAGTGCGCTCAGCGACTGGAACAGCATGACCCGGCCCAGCCGTTCGACCCGGCCTGCCGCCGCCAGCGCCGGCATGAACCGTTCCGGCGACAGCACGCCCTGTTCGGGATGTTCCCAGCGCGCCAGCGCCTCGAACCCGGAAATCCGGCCGGTATCGGTGGAAATCTGGGGCTGGAACCAGGCCAGGATCTGGCCGTTCTCCAGCGCGTTTTCGGCGTCGGCGCGCAGCGAGGTGCGCGCGCGTGTCCGGCGGTGCAGGTCGGTGGTATAGGCGCGGATGGCAGAGGGGCCGGCCACGCGCGCCTCGTCCAGGGCGGCTTCGGCCGCGCCCAGCCAGTTCACGGCGCCGGGCACGTCGCGGCCCCGGCCGGGGCGCAGCGGCATGCGCGTCGCGTGGGCCCGCGGCGCTGCCTCGCCCGGTCTGGCGCGTTCCGTCACGGCCAGAAGCGGACCGTCCGGCCCCGGCACGCGGCTGCGCAGGCAGAAACCGATGGCGCAGGACGGATGCATGGCCATGCCTTCGACGGAGTATCCGTCCTCTACCGTGGCCTGCAGGCGGCCGGCGATCTGGACGCACAGTTCCAGGTCGGCGGTTCGCCCCGCGGCCAGGCAGATGCCGAACCGGTTTTCCCCGATCCGCGCGACCACGTCGCCCTGCCGCAGCGCAGCCAGGATTCGTTCGCCGACCCGCAGCACCAGTTCGTCCACCGCGCTGGTCCCCAGCCTGCCTGTCAGCTTGGCCCAGTCGGATATTTCCAGCACGAAGCAGGCCGACCGCAGTTCGGGCGCCGCTGTTTCCAGGTAGATGTCGGCAATCGAATCCTCGAATCCGTCGCGCAGCATCAGGCCGCTGGCGCCGTCGCGGGCGGTCGTGCGCTGCGGGTCGGCGGGGTGGAATCCGCCGGCAAGGGCGATGACCAGCGGCAGCCCCAGGGCCACGATGACCAGCGCCGCCTCGCCCCCCAGCCAGAATGCGCCCAGCACCAGCGCCGGCAGGAAGGCCAGGCCGGCCGGACCGATGAACCAGGTGACCACGGCAACCAGCCGTACGCCTGCCCGCCGGGGCAATCCGGGAAGGAACCAGCCTGCATCGCGCCGGCCGGTACAGGGCATTCGCATGGCGCAGCCTCGCATTACCGTTTCAGGCACTGACGGTAATGCGCGGACCTGAGCGGTCCGTTAACGCAGGCGGGGAACTTTGTCCAAATTGGGGCGAAATTCGGGCTGCTCATGTGGTGTAAGTTGCAAGCCCGCGAAATCAAACAGCTTTGGGTCGAGCAAATGCGACGGACGCGCGTTCATCAGCGCCCGGAACATCACCTGACGCCGCCCGGGGCTGCGCTGTTCCCAGCCGTCGAGAATCTGTTTCACCTGCTGCCGCTGCAGCCCGTCCTGCGACCCGCAAAGGTCGCAGGGAATGATCGGATAGTTCATGGCCTTCGCGAAGGCCTCGCAATCCGCCTCGGCCACGTGGGCCAGCGGGCGATAGAGGAACAGGTCGCCTTCCTCGTTCACCAGCTTCGGCGGCATCGTTGCCAGCCGGCCGCCATGAAAGAGGTTCATGAAGAACGTCTCAAGGATATCGTCGCGGTGGTGGCCAAGCACGATGGCGGAGCAGCCCTCCTCGCGCGCGATGCGGTACAGATGTCCGCGGCGCAGGCGCGAGCAAAGCGCGCAATAGGTCCGGCCCTCGGGCACCTTGTCGGTGACGATGGAATAGGTGTCGCGGTATTCGATCCGGTGCGGCACGCCCATCTTTTCCAGGAAGGCCGGCAGCACCGTGGCGGGAAAGCCCGGCTGGCCCTGGTCCAGATTGCAGGCCAGAATGTCGACCGGCAGCAGCCCGCGCCACTGCAGTTCGTGCAGGATCGCAAGCAGGGTGTAACTGTCCTTGCCACCGGACATGCAGACCAGCCAGCGGGCGCCGCGTTCGACCATGCCGTACTGGTCCACCGCTTCGCGCACATAGCGGACCAGCCGTTTCCGCAGCTTGCGGAACGATGTCGTCTTGGGGGCGCCGTGGAACAGCGGATGGATATCGGCGTCTGCGTCGTCGTCGTCGAACATGTGTCTTTTCCCGGGAATGCCCCGCCTTAGCGCAAGACGCGGTCTGCGGAAAGGGGCAGGGCGTTTACGGATCGTCCATTCCTTTGACCTGGTCTTGCCCGGCCGCAGATGCGGGAGAGCGCAGTTGGAAAACATGATCGGCCGCGGGCCGGGGGCAGGACCGCCGGCGGCCCGAACACGGGGGCCGCCCCGGCAGGGCGCGCCCGTCCGCCAGAGGCTTGGGGCCATCGTCCTGCTGCGCCGGTTGCCGCGAAGCGGGCCGCGCGCGTATCGCAGGCCGCGGCGGCGTTCGAACATCTCTCGGGTCGGCGGCGCGGCGCCCTTCTGTGGATCGTGGCCCGGGTGACAGAGGTGTGGCTGGGCCCCGGTGGCGCGCTGGACCTTCTGGCGCCGGGGGAAGGATGTTCGCCGGAAACGGACCAGAACCGACGCTTAGTATCGCGACTTGATCGGGCCGCGGGCCAGGCGGCGGGCCAGGATGCGTTCGCGGACGAATACGACAAGGCCCGCGCTCACAATCAGACCCATGCCCAGCCAGACCGGCGGCAGCGGCAGGTCGCCGAACATCCACCAGCCCCAGAACACGGCCAGCGGCAGGGCGGAATATTCGAAGGGCGCCACCACGGCGGCATCCGACAGGCGATAGGCCTGGTTCAGGCAATAGCCGATCAACGTCGTCATCAGCCCCAGGCTGCCCAGGATCACCCAGTCGCCGGGCCGTGGCCAGACCCAGGCGCGCAGCAGGAAGCGCAGGCTGGGATCCGTGCTGCCGTCGACGAACCGCCCGTCGCCGGCCACCAGCCAGAAGGCCAACGATACAAGGATGAAGGTCGCCTGCATGTAGATCGTCATGGCCGAGGCCTTGCTTTCCACCCCCAGCCGTCGGGTCATGATCTGGGACAGCGCGTACCCCAGCGCGGCGATCACCGGCAGCAGCAGGACCAGGCGGTTGGCCCCCAGCGCCTCGCCCTCGGCCCAGGGGCGCTGCATCAGTATGACGCCGATCAGGCCGACCAGGACGGCCCCCATGCGCCAGGGCCCGACCTTTTCGCCCAGGATCGGGATCGACAGGACGGTGATGAACAGGGGGGCTGCGAAGAACAGCGCGGTGGCATCCGCCAGCGGGATCACCGACAGGGCCACGAAATAGGTCATGTTGGCCAGCACCACCGCCAGGCAGCGGATCGCGTGGAGGCCCGGCCGACGGGTCCGCAGGATAGACCAGCCGCCTTCGTACTGGACCAGCAGAAGGCTGAAGAAGATCCCGATCCCCGACCGCGCCATCACGATCTGGTGCAGCGGATAGCCCCCCGACAACAACTTGATCAGCATGTCCTGGACCGAGATGGCCACGATGCCCACCAGCAGGAAGCCCACGCCCGCCAGCGTGCCGGACGGGGGCAGGCCCAGACTGGAATTTGCGGGGGACGTCATGCGGATTACCTTCTGGCCCGGACCCTGGCCCGTTCTTCCTGCGCTAGTCAATTCCGGGGTCCTGCACAATGGCCCCTCCGCGTTCTCACAGCCGGGGCGGCGGATGGTACTTGGCCCGTGGCCCCGGCTGCGGTAGACAGGCGCTTGCGTGCCAAGGGGCACGACACATCCATTCGATATGCAGGAGACCGGCCAATGCAGATGAGCGACCAGCGCGAGATCAAGGCCGATCCGGCAACCGTCTTTGCAGCCCTTCTCGATCCCGAGGTCCTGAAGGCCTGCGTGCCGGGCACCCAGGAGATCTCGGGCTCGCCCGAGGATGGGTTCGAGGCGACCGTGGTCCAGAAGGTCGGCCCCGTGAAGGCGACCTTCAAGGGACAGGTCACGATTTCTGACGTGGTCCCGAACGAGAAGCTGACGATCTCGGGCGAGGGCAAGGGCGGCGCGGCAGGTTTCGCCAAGGGCGGCGCCGTCGTGACGCTGGCACCGACCGCCGAGGGCACGCTTCTGTCCTACGAGGTCGAGGCCAAGGTCGGCGGCAAGCTGGCCCAGCTGGGCAGCCGCCTGATCGACGGTTTTGCCAAGAAGATGGCCGACAGCTTTTTCGAGACGCTGCAGGCGGAACTGGAAGGCCCGGCCGAAGGCGATGCCCCGGCGGAAGAGGCCGCACCGGCCAAGACCGGGTTCCTGGCCCGCCTGAAGGGCAAGAGCTGACCGCCTGACCTGAAAGGCCTCCTAAGGGGCCTGGCAGAACCAGACCGCACCCGGCGCCCGTTCAGGGGCGGCGGGACATTTTTTCATGAACGGACTGGCAGGGCATGGCACCGATCCTTTCTGTGCGCGATCTGCGCAAGACTTATGACGGCGGCTTCGAGGCGCTGAAGGGTGTGACGCTCGAGATCGAGCAGGGCGAGATCCTGGCTCTGCTGGGGCCCAACGGCGCCGGCAAGACCACCCTGATTTCCACAATTTGCGGCCTGACGGTGCCGACCTCCGGCACGGTCACGGTCGGCGGCTTCGACATCGCCCGCGACTATCGCAAGACCCGCAGCCTGATCGGCCTTGTGCCGCAGGACATCGCGCTGGAACCGTTCGAGACGGTGTACCGCACCGTGTCCTTTTCCCGCGGGCTGTTCGGCAAGCCGCGCAACGACGCCTTTGTCGGCGAGGTGCTGAAGAAGCTGTCGCTGTGGGACAAGAAGGACAGCCAGATCAAGGAACTGTCCGGCGGCATGAAGCGCCGGGTGCTGATCGCCAAGGCGCTGAGCCACGAACCCCGCGTGCTGTTCCTGGACGAACCCACCGCCGGCGTCGACGTGGCGCTGCGCAAGGACATGTGGGACGTGGTCGACGGTCTGCGCGCCGATGGCGTGACGATCATCCTGACGACTCACTATATCGAGGAAGCCGAGGCCATCGCCGACCGTGTGGGCGTGATCAACGGCGGGCGCATCCTGCTGGTCGAGGACAAGGATGCGCTGATGGTCCAGATGGGCAAGAAGCAGCTGGACGTCATCCTGACCGATCCCGTCGATGCCCTGCCCGAAAGCCTGGCCCGTCCGGGCCTGGAACTGTCGGCGGACGGCACAAGGCTGGTCTACAGCTATGACACCAAGGCCGAACGGACCGGGATCACCCGGCTGTTGCAGGACGTGGCCGAAGCCGGGCTGGTCCTGCGCGACGTCCAGACGCGGGAATCCAGCCTGGAGGACATCTTCGTGGGTCTTGTCGAAGAACACAGCGCGGGAGAAGCGTCATGAACCGGACCGCGGTTGCCGCCATCTACAAGTTCGAGATGACGCGCTTTTTCCGGACCTGGAAGCAAAGTTTCCTGTCGCCGGTGATTTCGACCTCGCTGTATTTCGTGGTCTTCGGCGCGGCGATCGGGTCGCGGATCGAACAGGTCGAAGGTGTCAGCTATGGCGCCTTCATCGTGCCGGGCCTGATCATGCTGTCGGTCATCGTCCAGTCGGTGATGAACGGGTCCTTCGGCATCCACTTCCCGAAATTCGTGGGCACCGTGTTCGAGATCCTGTCGGCTCCGGTGAATTATGTCGAGATCGTGCTGGGCTATGTCGGGGCAGCGGCAACCAAGTCGCTGCTGATCGGGCTGGTGATCCTGGCGACCTCGGCCCTGTTCGTCGATATCTCGATCCAGCATCCCCTGGCCATGATCGCCTTCCTTCTGCTGACCTGCATCAGCTTTTCGCTGCTGGGCTTCATCGTCGGCATATGGGCCAAGAACTTCGAACAGCTGCAGATCGTGCCGATGATGGTGATCACACCCCTGATCTTTCTGGGGGGCTCTTTCTATTCCATTTCCATGCTGCCGCCGTTCTGGCAGACGGTGACGCTGTTCAATCCGGTGGTCTACCTCGTGTCGGGCTTTCGCTGGGCCTTCTTCGGCACAGCCGATGTGCCGGTCGGGCTAAGCCTTTGCGCCATTGCCCTTTTCACCGGCGTTTGCCTGTGGGTCGTGGCCTGGATCTTTCGCACCGGCTGGCGCATCCGCGATTGATGGCGCCGGACCTACGGGCCGGAAAACATGCGATGCAGGCGAAAGCGGGACCTGCGCGTTTTGACCGCGGATCGCACCTTGTGCCGGGCGGAGGCGCTATCTACATGAGGCTGCATGGGGTTTCGTATACCATTTCTTGACCGCCCGCCGGTCGTCGCCGTCGTCCGTCTGGCAGGGGCAATCGGCTCCATGGGCCGGGGATCGATCACCGACCGCGGCATCGCCCCGGTTCTGGAAAAGGCATTCAAGCGCGGCAAGCCCAAGGCCGTCGCGCTGGAGATCAACTCTCCCGGCGGGTCGCCCGTTCAGTCGGCGCTGATCGCGTCGCGCATCCGTGCATTATCCGAAGAAACCGGCGTTCCCGTCATCGCCTTCGTCGAAGACGTCGCGGCCTCGGGCGGGTACTGGCTGGCCGTTGCCGCGGACGAGATCCTGGCCGACGAGAATTCGATGCTGGGATCGATCGGCGTCATCTCCTCGGGGTTCGGGGCGCATGTCTTTTTGGCCCGGCAGGGGATCGAAAGGCGCGTCCACACCGCCGGCGAAAGCAAGAGCTTTCTGGATCCCTTCGTCCCCGAGAACGAGGAAGACGTGGCCCGCCTGCAGGACCTGCTGGAAGAGATCCACGCGAATTTCAAGGCGCATGTCACCGACCGCCGGGGCGCCAAGCTGGTGTCCGGCAAGGATCTGTTTACCGGAGACGTGTGGCTAGGCCGTCGCGCCGTGGAACTGGGCCTGATCGACGGGATCGGCCATATCCGCGCCACGCTGCGTGCCCGTTACGGGGCGAAGGTGAAGATCCGCCGCTATGACATGCGCAGACCGATCTGGTCGCGCTTCGGCACCTCGCTGGCGCAGGACGCCATCGCCGGGATCGAGGAGCGCGCGTCCTTCGCGCGTTTCGGCCTCTGACGTGATCCTGAAGGCCGTCACACTCTTCCTGATCGCCATGGGCGTGCTGGCCATGTTCGGCAAGCTGCGCCTGCCAGGCGCGACAGGGGGAAGGACCCGGCCGGGATCGCGGGTCGAAACGGCCCTGAAATGCCCTTCCTGCGGGCGATACCGGATTGGCAAGACACCCTGCGACTGCGGTAAAGCCGGGAAGAACAGGAGTAAGCGCACATGATGCCATGGATCTTTTCGGCCGTGGGGTTGGCAATCCTGCTCCTGGCCGGCGATCTGCTTGTGCGCGGCGCCGTCAACCTCAGCCTGAGGCTGGGCGTGCCTGCCATGATCGTCAGCCTGACCATCGTGGCCTTCGGCACCTCGGCGCCCGAGCTTCTGATTTCGGTTCAGGCGGTCTGGGACGATGCCGACGGTATCGCCATCGGCAACGTGGTGGGGTCGAACATCGCCAACGTGCTACTGGTGTTGGGCATTCCGGCACTGTTGCGGCCGCTGCACACATCTGAATGCGACTCGCGCCGGAACTACATCGCGATGATGCTGGCGACGGTCCTGTTCATGGCGCTGGCCTGGCGGGGTCAGTTCATCTGGGTGTCGGGCATCGTCCTGCTGGCCGGTCTTGCCCTTATTCTGGGCGATGCCTACCGCCTGACCATGGCCCACAAGCGTGCGGGCGAAGCCACGCCCGAAATTGACGAGGCGCTGGAAGAAGCCGATCCCGACATGCCGTACTGGCGGGTCTTCCTGTTCCTGGCGCTGGGCCTGATCGGGCTGCCCTCCGGGGCCAGCCTGCTGGTGGAAAACGCCACCGTCATCGCCCAGACCTATGGCGTCAGCGATGCCGTGATCGGTCTGACGCTGGTGGCTGTCGGCACCTCGCTGCCGGAACTGGCGACGACCGTGATGGCCGCCATCCGTCGGCAGGCCGACGTGGCGCTGGGCAATGTCATCGGGTCGAACATGTTCAACCTTCTGGCCATCATCGGCCTGGCATCCTTCGTCGAACCCATCGATGTCGCCGACGAGTTCCTGCAATTCGACCTGTGGGTCATGCTTGCCGCCTCGCTGATCCTGATCCCCTTCGTCTTCCTGCGCTGCAACATCACCCGCATCTGGGGGATTGTGCTGACCGCGCTCTATGGGGTCTACGTGGTGTCGGTCCTGATCTGAGGACCGTGCAAGACCCCCACAGACGACCGGAGGACCGGGTGACCCAGACGGCCCCCCTGACAGACCCCTATCCGCCCCGCGCACTGGTGACCGGCGCCGGCAAGCGCCTTGGCCGCGCCATGGCGCTGTTCCTTGGCGCCCGCGGCTTCGATGTGGCGCTGCACTATGCCAGTTCGGCCGACGGCGCCGAAAGCGCGGCCGAGGAGATCCGCGCCATGGGCCGGCAGGCCGTGGCCCTGCAGGCCGACCTGCTGGCCGAGGCCCAGACGAATGCCCTGCTGCCCGCCGCCGCGGCGGCGCTGGGCGGGCCGATCACATGCCTGATCAACAATGCCTCGATCTTCGAACATGACGATTTCCGCACCGCGACCCGCGCCAGTTGGGACCGGCATATCGAAAGCAACCTGCGCGCGCCCTTCGTCCTGATCCAGGCAATGGCGGGGCAGGGCCTTCGGCCCCTGGTCGACGAAAACGGCGAACCCCTGGCCAGCGGCCTTGTGGTCAACATGATCGACCAGCGGGTGCGCAAGCTGACCCCCTTCTTCATGAGCTATACCGTCGCCAAGATGGGCCTGTGGGCGCTGACCCAGACCGCAGCGCAGGCACTGGCGCCCGCGATCCGCGTCAATGCGATCGGGCCCGGCCCGACCCTGAAAGGCGCACGGCAGAGCGAGGACCACTTTGCGCGCCAGCGCGCCGCCACGATCCTGAAGCGCGGCGCCAGCCCCGCCGACGTGACCGCCGCGCTGGGCTATTTCCTGGATGCGCCGTCCGTCACCGGGCAGCTGCTGTGCACCGATGGCGGGCAGCACCTGGCCTGGCAGACACCGGACATCGCGGGGCTGGAATGACGGATGGGCGGGAAAGTTGTTCACCGCGTACATCTTTGTTACCCAGCCGTTACAAAAATCGCTTTGATTTCATCGCCTTGCCATGGACCTGAAAATCTTTCCTTTGATATCAATGTCTTGGAAAATCGCTCAAAAATTACTCAAATCAATGAAGGCCACGAAAAGTCAGCGAAAATCCGGTCTGCCCAAAACTTGTCCGCAAGGTTATCCACAGATTCCGTGGATTCATTCCGGCTTGAATTCCTCTGGCACCGGTTGCAGCTGAACGGGGAATCAATCCGCTATACGCCATGATGACAGAGTCCGACCCTTCCCAGCCTTTTGAAGCCGTTTCCGAGGACGATCCGGAGCGGCCCCTAGGCTATGCCTGCATCCAGGCATATCTGAAGACACTGGACGGCTCGCCCGGCGTCTACCGGATGCTGGATGCCCAGGCGCGGGTGCTTTACGTCGGCAAGGCGCGGAACCTGAAGGCGCGGGTGTCGAACTATTCCCGGCCGGGCAATCATTCGGGACGGATCGACCGGATGATCCGCGAAACCGCGTCGATGATGTTCCTGACGACGCGGACGGAAACCGAAGCGCTGCTGCTGGAACAGAACCTGATCAAGCAGCTGAAGCCCAAGTACAACGTGCTTCTGCGCGACGACAAGAGCTTCCCCAATATCCTGGTGCCGAACGATCATCCCTTTCCGATGATCAAGAAGCACCGCGGCGCGAAGAAGGAGAAGGGGACCTATTTCGGCCCCTTCGCCAGCGCCGGCGCCGTGAACCGGACACTGAACCAGCTGCAGAAGGCATTCCTTCTGCGCAACTGCACCGACAGTACCTTCGACGCCCGGACCCGGCCCTGCCTGCTCTACCAGATCAAGCGCTGTTCCGGGCCCTGCGTCGGCCTGATCTCGCGCGCCGACTATGCCGCCTCCGTGGCCGATGCCGAACGCTTCCTGTCCGGCAAGTCCACCAAGGTGCAGGAGGAACTGGCGGTCGAAATGCAGAAGGCCTCGGACGCGATGGAGTTCGAACGCGCGGCGGCGCTGCGCGACCGGATCCGCGCGCTGACCCATGTGCAGGGCACGCAAGGGATCAACCCGAAAGGCGTGACCGAGGCCGACATCATCGCGCTCTACATGGAAAGCGGGCAGGCCTGCGTGCAGGTGTTCTTCATCCGGTCGGGCCAGAACTGGGGCAACCGGGACTTCTATCCGCGGGCGGGGACCGAGGTGTCGGCGGCCGAGGTGATGGAGGCCTTCCTGGGCCAGTTCTACGACAACAAGGAACCGCCGCGGCAGTTGATCCTGTCGGACGGGATCGAGAACTTGGACCTGATGGTCGCGGCCCTGTCGGAAAAGGCCGGCCGCAAGGTCGAGATCCTGGTGCCGCAACGGGGCGAGAAGGCGGAACTTGTCGCAAGCGCGCAGCGCAACGCGGCGGAAAGCCTGGCGCGGCGGATGTCGGAAAGCGCCACGCAGGGCAGGCTGCTGCGCGGCCTGGCCGAGGCCTTCGGGCTGGATGCGGCGCCGAACCGGATCGAGGTTTACGACAACTCTCACATCATGGGCACGAACGCGGTTGGCGGCATGATCGTCGCAGGGCCGGACGGTTTCATGAAGAACGCCTATCGCAAGTTCAACATCAAGGGCGACGATCTGACCCCGGGCGACGATTTCGGCATGATGAAAGAGGTCCTGTCGCGCCGGATCACGCGGCTTCAGAAGGAAGACCCGGACCGGACCAAGGGGCACTGGCCGGACCTGCTGCTGATCGACGGCGGCGCGGGCCAGGTGAACGCGGTGGCAGAGATCCTGCGCGAACACGGGGTGGAAGACCTGGCCGTGATCGGCGTTGCCAAGGGCATCGACCGAGACCACGGCAAGGAGGAGTTCCATCGCCCCGGCGCGCTTCGTCCCTTCGCGCTCCGCCACAACGACCCGGTTCTCTATTTCGTCCAGCGTCTGCGGGACGAGGCACACCGTTTCGCCATCGGCACCCATCGCGCGAAACGCGCCAAGGCCGTGGGGGCCACGCCCCTGGACGAGGTCCCGGGCGTCGGTGCCTCGCGCAAGCGCGCGCTGCTGGCGCATTTCGGCTCTGCCAAGGCGGTTAGCCGCGCGGACCTGGCCGACCTGAAGGCTGTCGACGGCATCTCTGCCTCCCTGGCCCAGAAGATCTACGATTTCTTCCACGAGAAGGGCTGAGCCGATCCGGGATCGGCGCGTGCTGTGCGCGCACCCTGTGGCGGCCTGACGGCCCGCTGAACTGGCGCGGCGGCGGGGTGAACCCCGCCCCCCGCGCTCGCGCGGCCCCCGCTTCTTTGATCTTCAAATACCCTCGGGGGAGGCGGGCCCACAGGGCCCGGCGGGGGCAGAGCCCCCGGGCAACCGCAACGCCGGACCCACGCCGGCAGCGCGGGGTTCACCCCGCCGCCTGCGTCCCTTGCGCGTAGCGCCGCCGCGACAGCACGATAGTCCGGTGGTTCTCGTCCGCCCAGCGGGTCAGCGCTGCCATCGGTTCCATGAAGGACCGCCCCATATCCGTCAGTTCGTATTCCACGCGGGGCGGCACTTCGGGATAGACGGTGCGGCGGATCAGTCCGTCCTGTTCCAGCCGGCGCAGGGTCTTCGACAGCATCTGTTTCGACACATCGCCGATATCGCGCTGCAGCGCGTTGAAGCGTTTTGTGCCGGATTGCAGTTCGGTCATGGCCAGAAGGCTCCATTGGTCGCCGATCCGGTCCAGCACGTCGCGGATCGGGCAGGGCTGGTCGAACTGGAAGGCGCTTTCGTGCTGCATCTCGTCTCTTTCCCGTCTGTGCCCGATTGGGGGCGGTCATTCCGCGGTGACCTTGTCGCCGGAAGATGACTTCTTGTGGCCGGTCGCGACTGTCCCTAGGTCTTTGGTGTGAAATTCGGACCAGGTCCGAATTTCATACCTGGATTTGATTAGCATGAGGAATGGACCATGGCAAATGTGGCTGTAATCGGGGCGTCGGGGAACGTGGGCACCCGGCTGGTGAAGGAACTTTCGGACCGTGGGCACGAGGTCACGGGCATCGCGCGGCACCCCGAAAAGGTGGCCGATCTGCCGGGCGTCACATCCATGGCCGGCGACATCGCCGCGCCGGAGGCGCTGGCCCAGATCCTGAAGGGGCACGATGCCGTCATCAGCACCGTCATGTTCGCATCGGTCGACCCGGAAGCCCTGATCGGCGTGGTGCGCGCATCGGGCGTGAAGCGCTATCTGGTCGTCGGCGGCGCCGGCAGCCTGGAGGTCGCACCGGGCATGCGGGTGATCGACACGCCGGACTTCCCCGCGGAATACATGACCGAGGCCGGCGCCGGCTGCACCTTCCTGGAACGGCTGCGCCTGGCGGACGACCTGGAATGGACCTTCCTGTCGCCGTCGGCCGTGTTCTTCCCGGGTGAGCGGACCGGCACGTTCCGGTTGGGCTCCGATACCCTGCTGGCGACCGACGAAGGTTCGTCGATTTCCTACGAGGATTTCGCCATCGCGATGGTGGACGAGATCGAGACCCCGGCCCATGTGCGGTCGCGGTTCACCGTCGGCTACTGAGGCGTCCGGCGCAGTGGGGGCTCTGCCCCCGCCGGGCCTTTCAGGCCCGACTCCCCCGAGGTATTTGGAGACCGAAGAAGCGGGAAGCGCCGGGAACGGGTTGCCAGCGCTCCGGACGGCCTGCGATCAGTCGCGCAGATGGCCCGGGGCGCAGGCGACAGCCCCGGGAAAAGCGATCGGGGCACCGTCAAAGTCAAAGTCAAAATTTGCGAACCGTGGTGCCCACGGCAAGGGCAGGGCCGTGCTGTTGCGCGTCCGGGTCAGCCGGACCTGTTAACCTGGGGATGCTATTGTCGCCCGGCTGGCGGGAATGGCGAGGACGATCATGAGCATTTTTCGGACGATCCCGCGCCCCCGGGTCCGGGCTGTGGCGGCTCGGCGCGGATGGGACGTCACGTCTCTTCCCCTTCGCCGCGTCTGGGGATACGAGGTGATGTCATGAACCTGCCGACCCTTCTGACCGTTCTGCGCCTGCTGGCCGCGCCGCTTCTGGCGGTGGGGTTCCTGGTCCTGCCGCGCCTGGGGGCGGATGTGCTGGGCTTCGTGCTGTTCGTCGGCGCCTCGGTGACCGACTGGTTCGATGGCTATCTTGCGCGGCGCTGGAAGCAGGAGACGCGACTGGGCGCCATGCTGGACCCGATCGCGGACAAGGCGATGGTGGCGGTGGCGTTGCTCACATTGGCCGTGTTCTCTCCCCTTGGGCTGGCGCTGCTGATGCCGGGGATGATCATCCTGTTCCGCGAGGTCTTCGTGTCCGGCCTGCGCGAATTCCTGGGCCAGACGGCGGGCACGCTGAAGGTGACGCAGCTGGCCAAGTGGAAGACCACCGTCCAGCTTGTGGCGATTGCCGTCCTGTTCGCGCAAGGTATAGCGCTGTTTGCCGGTGGCGCAGGGGGCGCCACGCCCGGAGGCGTCGTGCTGGATCCGGGCCTGACGGGGCAGGCGGCCGCCGTTCCCTTCGGGGCAGCGCTTCTGGCCTGGCTGGGCCTTGGTCTTCTTTGGCTGGCCGCGGCATTGACCTTGATCTCGGGCGTCGATTACTTCCGGAAGGCGCTGCCGCATCTGAGGGAGAAGAGCTGATGGACGTGCTGTACTTCGCCTGGGTCCGGGAACGGATCGGCCTGCCCCGGGAACGGGTCGTGACCGATGCCGCGACCGTCGCCGACCTGGTGGAGGAGCTGCGTGCGCGGGAAGACCGCTATGCCATCGCCTTTTCCGACCTGTCGGCGCTGCGGGTGGCGGTCGATCAGGATCTGGCCGATTTCGGGACATCGCTGGACGGGGTGCGGGAGGTTGCCTTCTTCCCGCCGATGACCGGCGGGTGAGGGACGACATGTAGATGGTGCAGATCCGCGTTCAGGAAGAGATCTTCGATCCCGGCGAGGAGGTGAACGCCTTTTCCCGGTCATTGCAGGGCGCGGGGGCCATGGTCTCTTTCACCGGTATCGTCCGGGACCGGCCCGAAGGGGGGCTGGATGCGCTGGAGATCGAGCACTATCCCGGGATGACGGAAAGCGCCCTGACCGAGATCGCGGCCGAGGCGATGGAGCGCTGGGCGCTGACCGACGCGCTGATCGTGCACAGGTTCGGGCGGTTGCAACTGGGCGAGCCGATCATGATGGTCGCCACCGCCGCACCGCATCGGGGCGATGCCTTTGCCTCGGCCGAGTTCCTGATGGATTACCTGAAATCCCGCGCCCCTTTCTGGAAGAAGGAATTCGTGGCCACCGGCGAGGCCTGGGTCGAGGCCCGGGCAGAGGACGAGGAAGCGCTGGAGCGCTGGCAGGGCGAGAGCTGACAAACTGCCTTGGGCGGCTGCCCCCCCGCCAGGACGGCCAACCCGCCGGATCCGTGCCGCATCCGGCGGGGCGTCCAGCCAAGGCGCGCGGGGCATTGATGGCATCGGTGGAGGATGAGGCACGCCGCGGGTGCCCCCCCCACCCGTGGACGCTTGCAGAACCGGACGAGGGGGCGGTGGGCAGGACCCGCGCTCGGGACAGGCTGACTGAGACCCAAGGCGGCCGTACGATTGCTTCAACGGATCTGGCGGGGGCGTGGACAAGACCGCGGAGATGCGGACAGCGCATTTCCGGACGTGGTGCCGAAATCTTCCGGCGCCCGTCGTCGCAGGCCGGCTGCCGAGCCGTCGGGAAGGGCTGCGTGCCGCTGTCCTGCTGTTCAACTGTTCACGGACTGAAACGTCTGGCTGGCGTGGAGGCTTCGGCTGCAGTTTCCGAGGGGCCGACCGCGGTGGTGCGATGCGATCAGTGGATCGCCGTGCCGTTATTGGGGCACGTGCGGTCCGGCGCGGAACCGACAGCCAAGGCCCGACTGGCTGCCGTTCCGACGGCGCGGTCAGGTGCCGCTCGGTTCCAGGTGCTCGATATAGGCGCGGAGTTCTTCGGCCTCGCGGCGGGCATCGCGCAGGCCGTCCATGGCCGCGGCCAGTTCGGCCTCGGTCTGGGTCAGCTGGTTGGTCAGCTCGGCCTCGCGCTGCTGCAGGTAGGTGATCGCCTGGTCACGGGTTTCTTCCGCCTCGTGCAGCTCCTGGCTCATCCGGTCCATTTCCGACAGGTCGTTCTGCCCGATGCGGGTGAATCGGTGCACCAGCCAATAGGCGAACCATCCGAGCAGGAAGGCCACGAAAAGGACGATCGCCGTCATCAGGATGAATTCGGTACGGTTCATTCTGTGACCTCCATCAGCTTGCCATCCTGGTTTTCTTCGTCCGCGTCCGCGGTGTCGTCAAGGTCGCCAGAGGGCATGTCGTCCATCCCGTCCGTCTCGCCGTCTGAGATTTCTTCGGACAAGTCGTCAGAAAGGTCGCCGTTCATGTCGTCTGTCGCCTCGGCCCCGTCGTTGACCATGTCCTCCTCGGACGCGTCCAGCGCGGTCTCGTCGACCGTCTCTTCGCCGTCATCGGCAGCCTCGGGTTCCGGACGGACGATCACGAAGTCGATCCGGCGGTTGGCCTCGCGCCCCTCGGCAGTGTCGTTGGACGCGATTGGGTTTTCTTCGCCATAGCCCACGGCGGTGTAGTTCGCCGTCAACAGGCGCCGCGCGCGCAGGTCGGCCAGGACGGCATCGGCGCGTTCCTGGCTCAGCTGCTTGTTCATCGTTTCGCGGCCCTGGCTGTCGGTGTGGCCCTGGATTTCCAGTGCCACGGGACCGCAGGCGGTCAGGATGTCGGCGACCCGGTTCAGCGTGGTGGCCGAATCCGCCGCGATCTTGGCGGAGCCGGGTTCGAACAGGATCTTCTCGTCATGCTGCACCTCGCGCAGCTGGGACGAGCATTCGGCCAGCGAATAGGGGTTGTCGGCCGTCTTCGGCGGTTCGCGATAGGTGATCTTCAGATCGTACTGCGCCTTGCCGCCCAGTTTTTCCGCGAACAGGCCGGCGATGGTGGCGGTGGCGTCCTCGTCGAAGCTGACGCCCGACAGCGCGATGGAATCGGGGGTGACGGCCAGGGCGCCATTTTCAAGATAGCCAAGGGCTTCCAGCCCCGACAGCACGCGCAGCGGCCAGTCGGGCGACAGGTCCGAGGTGATGCGGGTCGCGACGTGGACATTGCCGCTGCCGAACTGGGCGCGGGCGAAGCTGTCCACGGTTTCGCGCAGCAGCGCGTCGTTCACCCGGCCGCGCAGCTGCACCTGGCCTTCGGGGGACAGGGTGGCCACGAATTCCGGGATCTCTGCCGGACCGTCGACCTCGGGTTCGGGCAGGACGGCGTGCAAGGCAAAGACCGGGGGCAGGGCGGTTTGCAGTTCGCCCACCACATGGTCGAACCGGCTGGCATCGGTATTCTGCAGGGCCACCAGCGTGATGTCGGCGTCCGAGAAGGTGATCGAGCCGCCGCCCAGGTCGCGCAGGGCCCGCAGGCTTTTTTCAACCGCCTCGGCCCAGCGGGGCGAGGGCACGCCCATGCCGACAGTACAGTTGCGCCGGGCGGGGCCCGCGACCTCTTCCGCGACGCGCAGGATCTTGCGGCGGCCTTCTTCGGTCGCGGCGGAACAGGCGTCGAAACGGCCGCCGTCCTCGTCCATCAGGAAGCGCAGGGTGAAGGGCGTGATCACCGGGCGGGGGGCCGCGATGTCCAGCGCCACGCGGACATGCGCCGGGGCATCGCGCTTCAGTTCGCGCTCCAGTCTTGCCTTGTCGGCGGCGGACTGGGCGATGGCCGTCACCTCGATCACGCCATCGTTGACCGCCACCTTCGACCGGGGCAGCTTGGCCAGCGCGGAAACGGCGAAGGCCATCGAATCGTTCCAGTTTTCGGGGACTGGATAAGCCGCGGTTTCCAGCAGGTCCGTGACGGTGGCGGCACCGTCGATCTGGGACAGGCGGCCGATCAGGCCGGCACGGTCCGTGGCCGAAGGGATCAGCCCCACGACCGAGATGCCGCTTTCATTGCGCAGGATCTTGGCGGAAAACTTGGGCGGGGCGATGTCGGCTGCGGGCTTGACCGTCATGCGGTCGATCACCCTGGCCGGGTCGACAACCCCGCCGGCGACAGAGATCGCGTCGAAGCGTTCCGCCTCGTCCGGGGCAAGGCCGTGCAGGACCAGTTGCAGCCCGTTGGCATGGACCTCTGCCCAACCCAGATCCTCGAAATCCAATGCGTCGCGGGTCGCAATCTCGCTGCTGCGTTCGATCACCGTCACGGCAAAGCGGGCGGCGACCAGCGAAAGCCCTGCCGCGCAGATAAAAGCCCCTGCGACGATGGCGAGAGAAGAGATACGCATGTACCTGGATATCCTTTCCCGGCCTAGCCGTTCAGTCGGTGGGGTGTTTTAAGCCCTGCCGTCGCCGGGGGTCAATCACAGTGCCGCCGCCAACAGCAGCAGGATGAGCGGAATAAGGCCTGCATTCCGGTTCGACCTGAACAGCACCAGAAGCCCGTCCTGATCGTTGGGGTCGAAGCGCACCAGCTGCCAGACCATATGCGCGCCGAAGGCCAGCGGCGCGGCCATGGTCACGACGGTCTGCAGGGACGGGGCATCGGCGGGCAGCACCAGCCAGATCGTCAGCGCCATAAGGGCCACGCTGATCGCCAGGAAGGCGCGGAGCCACCGGGGACTGTGTTCGCCGAAGAGGCGGGCGGTGGACTTCACGCCGATCAGGGCGTCGTCCTCGGTATCCTGATGGGCATAGATCGTGTCGTAGAACAGCGTCCACGCGATGCCGGCGACATAGAGGATCAGCGACCGCGGATCGAAGGCGCCGGAATGGGCCGTCCAGGCCAGGATGGCGCCCCAGTTGAACGCAAGCCCAAGGAAGACCTGTGGCCACCAGGTGAAGCGCTTGGCGAAGGGATAGATCGTGACCGGCACCAGCGACAGGACGCCCAGGGCGATGGTCGGGGTGTTGAAGGTCAGCAGGATGCAGAAGGCCAGCAGCGACTGCGCGATGCCCCAGGCCAGCGCCTGTTTCGCGGTGACGGCGCCCGAGGGAATCGGGCGCGACCGGGTCCGCGCGACCGCTCCGTCGAAGTCGCGGTCGGTGATGTCGTTCCAGGTGCACCCCGCGCCGCGCATCAGCCAGGCGCCCATGCCACAGCCCAATGCGATCCACAGATCGCCCCAGCGTGGGTTGCCGCCGGCCAGCATGGCCAGGGCGATCCCCCACCAGCATGGCAGCAGCAGAAGCCATGTGCCGATCGGCCGGTCTGCCCGCGACAGGCGCAGATAGGGGCGGGTGGAAGCCGGCGCCAGCGTGTCGACCCAGTTGCCGCCGACCGCATCTGCGACCGCATCCGCAACACCGTGCACGCGAAGCGACGGATCGGCTGGTTTCGGACCGGTGGCAGGCATATGTAGGCTCCATGGCATCGACGGTCAGACTGTATGTAGATCACCCGCTGGGGCAGGGGCAATCGGTTCCCCTGTCACAGCCTCAGGCGCATTACCTGTTCGGGGTGATGCGGCTGACGGTCGGTGTGTCCGTGGAACTGTTCAACGGACAGGACGGCGAATGGCGGGCCGAGGTGGTCGAGGCCGGCAAGCGCGGCGGGGCGCTGGACTGCGTGGAGCAGCTGCGCCCGCTTCAGATGCCGCCGGACCTGTGGCTGTGCTTTGCGCCGGTGAAGAAGGCCCGGACCGACTTCATCGTCGAAAAGGCGGTGGAAATGGGGGTGCGCCGCATCCAGCCCATGCAGACGCTGCACACCAATTCCGAACGGATCCGGCAGGACCGGCTGCAGGCCCATGCGGTCGAGGCAGCCGAACAATGCGGCGCGACCTTTGTTCCGGACGTGGCAGAGCTGATTCGCATGGACCGGCTGCTGGACCAGTGGCCTGCCGACAGGCGCCTGCTGTTCTGCGACGAGACCGCGGCGGGGCAGGGACTTTCGCTGCCGGACCGCGATGGCAGTCCCTGGGCGATCCTGATCGGCCCCGAAGGCGGTTTTGCCGAGGCGGAACGTGCGCGGCTGAGCCGCTTGCCATTGGCCCATCCCGTGGCGCTGGGCCCGCGCATCCTGCGGGCCGATACGGCGGCGGTGGCGGCGTTGACGCTGTGGCAGTCCCGGCTGGGGGACTGGACATGATCTTTCGGTCCTGCAGGGATGTTTCGTGGCCCGTGTCCGCATCTGTCGTGGCAGGACAGGGCCGCATGAGGGGGACCGGGCAATGAGCTTCATCCGACCCGAGGCGCAGGAAGCGCTGCGGCGCTGGCGCTTCGCGCTGAGCGGTGCGGCCCTGGCCGCCCTTGGCGTCTATTGCAGTCTTGGCTTTGGCGGCCTTGTGGGCTGGATCGGCTGGCCTCTGGCGGGTGCCGGGGTGGCGCTGGGCGTCGTGGGCATCCAGCGCGCGCGCTTCGACACCGGCCATGATGGCCCCGGCGTGGTCGAGATCGACGAGGGCGAGATCACCTATTATGGCCCCCTGAACGGCGGATCCGTGTCCACGGGCGAGATCGAACGGCTGATTCTCGACCCGACGTCGCGGCCGCCCTGCTGGGTGATGGTGGACCGCGCAAACGGGATCCTTCAGGTGCCGGTCAATGCCGACGGCGCGGACGAGCTTTTCGAGGCGTTCGCGGCGCTGCCGGGGCTGCGCACCTCGCGCCTTCTCAGCGAACTCAGGTCCGGGATGGAGCGCAAGGGCGGTATCCCGACGGTGATCTGGGAGCGCCATGCCGAAACGGTGGACCGGCGGCGGCTGAACTGAGCCGGGACGCGCCGTGCAGATTGCGTGGCGTGCGTGACCGGTTTGCGGGCAGGCCCCTTGGATTTTCCTGCGGGGCATGGGAACGGAGCGCGCGGCAGAGCGGCGCATCGCCCCGGACCGATGACGCATTTCTGGCAGGCCGATGGCGCATTGCGCGTAGGCCATCCTCGCCGCGCGCGCAGGGATGTGCGCAGGCCCGCACCGATCCGCGCTTGACACCCCCCTGCCGGGAAGTCACCCATGGCCTCGACAGTGACTGCGGAAGGTGAAGCGATGTCCATTCCCCAATCCGGCGGCGGTCCGATCGAGAATCGCGCCCAGCTGGCCGAATATCTGGAAGCGGGCTGCAAGCCGAAGGCCGACTGGCGGATCGGGACCGAACACGAGAAGTTCGGCTATTGCCGCGACAGCCTGAAGCCGCTTCCCTATGAAGGCGAACGGTCGATCCTGGCGGTGCTGGAAGCGCTGCGGGACAACCACGGCTGGGACCCGCTGACCGAAGGCGGCAACCTGATCGGGCTGACCAAGGACGGCGCCAACATCTCGCTGGAACCGGGCGGGCAGCTGGAACTGTCGGGCGCCCCGCTGGAAACGATCCACGAGACCTGCGACGAGGTGAACAGCCACCTGGCGCAGGTGAAGGACATCGCCGACAAGATCGGCGTGGGCTTCATCGGTCTGGGTGCTGCGCCGCAGTGGATGCATGAAGACATGCCGCTGATGCCCAAGGGGCGCTACAAGCTGATGGATGCCTACATGCAGAAGGTGGGCACCACGGGGCAGATCATGATGCGCCGGACCTGCACCGTGCAGGTGAACCTCGACTTCGGGTCCGAGGCCGACATGGTGCAGAAGATGCGCGTGGCGCTGGCGCTGCAGCCGGTGGCCAATGCGCTGTTCGGCACCTCGCCCTTCTTCGAGAACAAGCTGAACGGATACAAAAGCTGGCGCGGCTATGTCTGGCAGCACCTGGATGCGGCGCGGACTGGCATGCTGCCCTTCGTCTTCGACGAGGGCTTCGGGTTCGAGGCCTGGGTGGAATACGCGCTCGATGTACCGATGTACTTCGTCTACCGCGATGGCAAGTATATCGACGCGCTGGGCCAGTCCTTCCGGGACTTCATGGATGGCAAGCTGCCGGCCCTGCCGGGCGAGACGCCGACCCTGTCGGACTGGGCGGACCACCTGACCACGATCTTCCCCGAGGCACGGCTGAAGAAGTTTATCGAGATGCGCGGTGCCGATGGTGGCCCGTGGCGCAGGCTCTGTGCGCTGCCTGCCTTCTGGGTCGGGCTGATGTACGACCAGGGAACGCTGGATGCGGCCTGGGACATGGTCAAGGACTGGGATGCGGAAACCCGCGAGGGCCTGCGCCAGGCCGCGGCCAAGGACGGGCTGAAGGGCGAGGCCGGCGGTCTCAAGCTTCTCGACATCGCGCGTCAGGCCGTGGCGCTGTCGGATGCCGGGCTGAAGGCCCGGGCGCGGACCGGTGCCGGCGGGCTGATCCCGGACGAGACGCATTTCCTGGATACGCTGAAGGAAAGCGTCGAAAGCGGCCAGGCCCAGGCGGACGAGATGCTGGAGCGTTACGCGGGCGACTGGGGCGGCGACCTGACCCGCGTCTACTCCGACTACAGCTACTGACCTGCAGGTCGCGGTGGGCGAAGGCGCTTTCTGCAAGCGCCTTCCCCGGTCAGGTCTTCGGGCGATGGTCCTGAACGGCCGGATGGAAGAAGGGCGCTTGAAGAAAGTGCCTTGCGCCGGTCCTTGCCGGTGGTCTCAGCCGTTCAACCACTCGTCGCCGAAGCGGTTCGGGCCGGGCGTGCCGGGCTTGGTCCAGAACACGATCAGCACGATGATCCCGATCACGGGGATAAGGCCCAGCAGCAACCACCAGCCGGTGCGGTCCGTGTCGTGCAGGCGTCGGACGCTGACCGCGAGACCGGGAATGAAGCTCGCCAGCCCGTAGAGATTCGACAAGGGGTGGACGGGGCCGCTCATCGTAAAGCCCAGAACCTGAGCGTCTATGATCCCCAGGACCACCCCTGCGATGACGTTGAACAGTGCGAACCACCAGAATTCGGGCCGCGACGAGCGGCCGCTGAATTCGAAGTACCGAGAATAGACCTGCCTGACGGCAGTCGGCAATGTCATCATGATTTTCCCCAATGTCTTGCCTTGAAATAGTCGAGGAATTCCCCGTGGCGCGCGCGCAATCTAGGGGAGAGATGCGCTTCGCGAAACGGCAAAAGGATGCGACTGTGGAGATTTGGTACGGTAAAGAAGCAATTCTGTGCGGCTGGGGGTAGATGCGGCAAGGGCCGGGCAACCGGCGCATTGCCGAGGGCAATCTGTCGGCTGTTGCGCGCCGTCTTCGTCCGCCCGGTTCGCTCAGCCGCCGATCCGGGGCTCCGTCCCCGACCGCAGGCGCGAGATGTTCTCGTGGTGCCGCCAGTAGACCAGCGCGGCCAGGATCGCCCCCAGCGCCAGCGTGTCCGACCGGCCGAAGACCGGGGCCCAGACCAGGGCGCTGGCAACCGCCGCCAGTGCACCCAGCGACGAGACCCGGGTGACCAGCGCCGCGATCGCCCAGGTGGCACAGCAGGCCAGGCCCACGGGCCAAGCCAGCGCCAGCCAGACGCCCAGGAAGGTCGCCACGCCCTTGCCGCCCTTGAACATCAGCCAGACCGGATAGCAATGGCCCAGCATGGCGGCCAGCGCGGCCGCCTGGGCGGCTTCCTCGCCCGCGAACCAGCGCGCGGCCAGAACCGCCACCGCACCCTTCAGGCCGTCCAGCAGCAGCGTCGCCGCGGCGGCCGCCTTGTTGCCGGTGCGAAGGACGTTGGTTGCGCCGATATTGCCCGATCCGATCTCGCGCAGGTTGCCAAGGTTCATGGCGCGCGTCAGAAGCAGGCCGAAGGGGATGGACCCCAGCCCGTAGGCGATGACGGCCCAAAGCGCGATGATCGGCAGCGGTGTATCGAAACTCGGTATCATGCCCGGCGCCAGACCTCTTGTCCCCCGACCCAGGTGCCCAGCACCCGGCCCTGCATCCGTTGTTCGTCATAAGGCGTATTCAGCGATTTCGACTTCAGCGTATAGCGGTCCATCACGAAGGGAATGTCCGGATCGAACAGCACCAGATCCGCGGGCGCGCCCGATGCAAGCCGGCCACAGGGCAGGCCCAGCCGTTTTGCCGGGTTCGCCGACAGGGCGCGGAACAGCTGCGCCAGGGTCAGGTCCCGGGAATGGTAGAGTCGTAGTGCGGCGGGCAGCAGCGTTTCCAGGCCCACGGCGCCGCTGGCGGCTTCCTCGAAGGGCAGGCGCTTGCTTTCCTCGTCCTGGGGGGAGTGCATCGAACAGATGATGTCGATCAGCCCGGATCCCACTGCCTCGACCGCGGCGCGGCGGTCGTCTTCGGACCGCAAGGGCGGCGTCAGCTTGAAGAAGGTGCGATAGTCGGCGACGTCCAGTTCGTTCAGCGTCAGGTGATGGACAGAAATGCCGGCAGTGATGTCCAGCCCGTTGGCCTTGGCGCGTTCCAGCGCGGGCAGGGCGCGGGCGGTGGTGATCTGGTCGGCGTGATAGCGCGCGCCAGTCATCTCGATCACGGCGATGTCGCGGTCCAGCCCCATCCGCTCGGCCATGGGGGACACGGCGGGAAGACCGCGCAGCGACGCGAACTTGCCCGAGGTCACGACGGCGCCCTTCGACAGGATCGGCTCCTGCGGGTGGCCGATAACCAACGCGCCAAGCGAGCGCGCATAGGTCAGGGCGCGGGAAAAGACCTTGGTGTCGGCCACGACGCGGGCACAATCGGTGAAGGCCACGGCGCCGGCATCCATCAGGAAGCCGATTTCGGTCATTTCCCGGCCCTGCCGGCCCTTGGTCAGGGCGGCCATGGCCAGCACCCGCACCGGCGTTTCCGCCTGCGCGCGGCGGGTGACGAATTCCAGCGTTTCCGGGTTGTCGATGGCGGGCTGGGTGTCGGGCCGGGTGACCATGGTCGTCACACCGCCCGCGGCCGCGGCCTGACCGGCGGACTTGTAGCTTTCCTTGTGCCGTTCCCCGGGCTCTCCGACCTTCACGCCGATATCGACGATCCCCGGCGCCAGACAGGCGCCGCGGCAGTCGACCACTTCGGCCGACAGGCCCCGTTCGCGGGCGATGTCGGCGGCGGGGGCGTCGGCGGGCAGGATCCCCACGATCCGCCCGTCCGAGACCAGCAGATGCCCGGTCCGGCCGTTGGCGTCGTCGGAACAGGCCTCCGGGTCGATCAGGCGGGCGTTGGAAAAGATCAGGTCGGTCATTCCACGCCTCGCATGGTTCGGTGTCGTTGGGTCAGCCGGTCTGTGACCGCCTTCGGGTCGGCCTGGTATCGGATCAGGTACTTGTTCCCGTCGGTCGTGATGACCTGCACCATGTGCCCGGCGGACCGGACCGTTTCGATCCGGTCCAGGTGCAGGCGTGTGTCGCCGGGGCCGGTCAGGGTGTCGCCCTGCAGGTGCCATTCGGCGGACAGTTCGTCTGACGCCAGATACCAGCCCCGCAGCGCGATGGCGGCCAGCCCGCCAATTGCGCCGGTCCATATGTAGGGGCTGTCCATCATCCACAGGACCGCCATGCCGCCGGCCATTGCAAGGGCCGCCAGCCAGGCCTGGGCCCGGATATAGGTCGACCGGTCCGGCGCGAAGCGCGCGCCCGCGGGCGCGGCGGCCTGCGGTTCTGGTCCGGCGTCGGTCATCTGGGTGTCTTCCCGGTCACGACATCCTCACAGGAAATGGGTGGCCAGCGTCACCAGCGCGATCAGCAGGCCCAACGACAGGATCAGCAGTGCGATCCCCGCCTCGCGGGATGTCTTGCGACGGGTGCGGGGCGCCTCGCGCGCCGGCGCGCCGCCGGGGCGGGCGCTTTCGAAGTCGGGCATCGGTTCCGCCCCGGCCGCGGGGGGCTCGGTGAAGAAGGCCACCGGCACAACGCCTGCATGCAGGGTCAGGTCTGCTGGCTTGCCCCCGAAAGCGCGCGAGCGGACGATCATCACCGCGCCGTCCAGCGCGTTCAGCCGCGGGGCGGCCTCGGCCACCTGCTCCTCGGGCACGCCGCAGCCGTCGACGAGGTAGCCGGCAATGCCCACTTCCTCCAGGTCCCTGACCTGGAAGATGTCGACCTGTGCGCGGTCCAGTTCCGCCACGCCCAGCACCTGTTCCAGGGCCCCGGGTTCCGACAGGAAACGGACCTGTTCGGCCGGCATCTGCAGCGCATAGACGCGGATCGCGCCGGCCTCGAAGGCCGCGACATGGGTCATCTCGGGTGTCATGGGATCGGTCATGCGGCTTCGGCCCTCAGGTTGCGGGCCAGAAGGTCCATCGCGGCCATGCGCACGGCCACGCCCATTTCGACCTGGTCCTGGATCACCGACCGGTTGATGTCGTCGGCGATGGTGCCGTCGATTTCCACGCCCCGGTTCATCGGGCCCGGGTGCATGACGATGGCGTCGGGTTTAGCCAGCGCCAGCTTGTCCCGGTCCAGCCCGTAGCGGTGGAAGTACTCGCGTTCCGACGGGATGAAGCCGCCGTCCATCCGTTCCTTCTGAAGCCGCAGCATCATGACGACATCGGCGTCCTTCAGGCCTTCGCGCATGTCGTCATAGACTTCGACACCGAACTCGCCGATGCCCGACGGCATCAGGGTGGGGGGGCCGATCAGGCGGATACGGTTTTCCATCTTGCCCAGCAGCAGCAGATTTGACCGGGCGACGCGCGAATGGGCGATGTCGCCGCAGATCGCGATCACCAGCCGGTGAAGCCGCCCCTTGGCGCGGCGGATCGTCAGCGCGTCCAGCAGCGCCTGCGTCGGGTGTTCGTGCCGCCCGTCGCCCGCGTTCAGGACGGCGCAGTTGACCTTCTGCGCCAGCAGCGCCACGGCGCCGGAATGCGGATGCCGTACGACCAGAAGGTCGGGGCGCATGGCGTTCAGCGTCAGGGCCGTGTCGATCAGCGTCTCGCCCTTTTTGATCGACGAGGCCTGCATCGCCATGTTCATCACGTCGGCGCCCAGTCGTTGCCCGGCCAGTTCGAAACTGGCCTGGGTGCGGGTCGAGTTCTCGAAGAACATGTTGATCTGGGTCAGGCCGGACAGAGCGTCGGAGTGTTTCCCGCGGCTGCGCGAGAGGTCGACATAGGTTTCGGCCAGATCGAGAAGGGCGACGATGTCCCGCGGGGCGAGCTGTTCGATGCCGAGAAGGTGGCGGTGGGGAAAGCTCATGTCCTGTCCTGGCTGTAGTGGCCCAAGCGGCGGGATGGGTCGCGGGCGTTATAGGAAGGGGGCCGTTCTGCGTAAAGGGCATGAAGGTCCCAGGCGGCACGCCGCCGCGAATCCGCGCCCAGGCCAGTCCACCCCGTCCGGATCCGGAACGGATCCGCCCAACCCGTCCGACGCGCGCGCCGCTGCGGGACCGGTGCTTCCGCCCCCTGCGCGGGTCCGGCCCTTTCGGCGGACGGAGGAGGGGGGTACTCTGCCGGCATGGAATCGTCCGTCTCCCTCTCTCTCGACCTCGACCCGGCCGCCGCGCTGGCGCTGCTGGACTGGCAGATCGAACT
The DNA here is from genome assembly GCF_009765275.1 of Chachezhania sediminis. Taxonomy (GTDB): domain Bacteria; phylum Pseudomonadota; class Alphaproteobacteria; order Rhodobacterales; family Rhodobacteraceae; genus Chachezhania; species Chachezhania sediminis. The sequence continues at coordinate 322,723 of NZ_VOPH01000005.1, read as the reverse complement.
GGGGGCCACCGATGCCATCGGCGATGTGCCGGTGAACCGCTATGAACTGGAAGCCGCGGCCCCCCGTCCGGTGCGCGAAGCCGCCGCCGCGAAGGCGGCCGCCCCGGTGCCGCTCCCGATCCCGGAAGAAGACCCGGTGGAGGTCGCCCGGACCATGGCCGCCGGCGCCCAGACCCTGGCCGAACTGAAGGTCGCCCTGGGGGCCTTCGACCATTGCAGCCTGAAGGCCGGGGCCAACAGCCTTGTCTTTTCGGACGGGGTGGCCGGATCGCCGGTGATGATCATCGGCGAGGCGCCGGGCCGGGACGAGGACCGGCAGGGCAAGCCTTTCGTCGGCCGCGCCGGCCAGCTTCTGGACCGCATGCTGGCCGAGATCGGTATGAGCCGCACCGAAAACGTCTATATCACCAATGTCCTGCCGTGGCGGCCGCCGCAGAACCGCGATCCCGAACCGCAGGAACGGGCGATGATGAAGCCTTTCCTGGAGCGCCATGTCGTGCTGGCCAGGCCCAGGGTGCTGGTCCTGATGGGCAATATCAGCCTGGAAACGGTGCTGGGCCGCAAGGGCATCACCCGCATGCGCGGCACCTGGGACGAGGCCTGGGGCCTGCCGGTCCTGCCGATGTTCCATCCGGCCTTCCTGCTGCGCCAGCCGGCGCAGAAACGGCAGGCCTGGGCCGACCTTTTGTCGCTGAAGGCGCGCCTTGCGTCCGGCGGATAACGGGCGGATGACAGTCCAAACGGTGCCTCTGGAAGGATGACGATGAAGATCCTGGCCTTTTCCGACCTTCACCTGGCGCGCGCCCGCGCCGCCGATCTGGTTGCCGCCAGCGCGGATGCCGACCTGGTCATCGGCGCCGGCGACTTCTGCAACATGCGGCAGGGCCTGACCGACGCGATGGAACTGCTGGAAGGGATCGAGGCGCCGATGGTCGTGGTTCCCGGCAATGCCGAAAGCCTGGCCGAGCTGAAGGCTGCCGCCTTCGACGGGATGAAGGTCCTGCATGGCTCCGGGACCGAGGTCGGGGGGCTGAAGATCTTCGGTCTGGGCTACGCCGTGCCGCGCACGCCCTTCGGGCAGTGGTCCTGCGACCTGGACGAGGACGAGGCCGAGGCGATGTTGGCCAGGTGCGACGCCGCCGACCTGCTGGTCTTCCACTCGCCGCCCAAGGGAATCGCCGACGTGACCGGCACCGGCCTGTCGATCGGATCGACGTCGGTTTATGCGGCCATCGAACGGATCCAGCCGAAACTGGCGGTCTGCGGTCATATCCACGACTGCTGGGGCAAGGAAGGCACCATCGGCGCGACCCGCGTCGTGAACCTGGGCCCCACGGTGAACTGGTTCGAGATCGCCAGGTGATCGTCGAGCCCTTGACCCTTCTGGCCTTCGTGCCGGCGGCGCTGGCGCTGAACCTGACGCCAGGGGCCGACATGATGTTCTGCATGGGGCAGGGCTTGCAGCACGGACGCCGTGCGGCCTGGGCGGCCAGTGCCGGGATTTCCGCAGGGTCATCCATCCACGTGACACTGGCAGGGCTGGGGCTGGGCGCCGTCGTCGCGGCGCAGCCCTGGCTGTTCGACGTGATCCGCTGGGCCGGCGTGGCCTATCTTCTGTGGCTGGCGGCGCAATCCCTGCGGGCCGGGCCGGTGCGACCGACCACGCGCGGGGGCGACCATGCCTTCCGCGACGGGCTGGTGGTGAACCTGACCAATCCCAAGGTCATCCTGTTCGTGCTGGCCTTCATCCCGCAATTCGTCAGCCCCGATCACCCGGTCCTGCCGCAGTTCCTGGTCTATGGCGCGGTGCTGGGGCTGGGCGGTTTCATCGTCAACGGTCTGGTCGGCGTCTTTGCCGGCAGCATCGGCCGGCGGCTGGCGGGCAATGAAGGCGTGTCCCGCTGGCTGGGCCGGATCAGCGCCGGCATCTTTGGCGCGCTTGCCCTGCGCCTGGCCCTGATGGAGCGTGCATGACATGACCACGACCCGAGAGTTCATTCCCGTCCGGATCGCGGTACTGACCGTTTCCGACACCCGCAGCCTGGACGAAGACCGCTCCGGCCAGGTGCTGGTCGACCGGATCGAGGCCGCGGGCCACGTGATCGCCGCGCGAACCATCCTGCGGGACGAACGGACCGAGATCGCGGACCAGCTGCGCGCCTGGGTGGCGGATCCCGATATCGACGTCGTGATTTCCACCGGCGGGACCGGGCTGACGGGGCGCGACGTGACGGTCGAGGCGCATCGCGATGTCTATGAAAAGGAGATCGACGCCTTCGGTACGGTCTTCACCATCGTGTCGATGCAGAAGATCGGCACCTCGGCCGTGCAAAGCCGCGCGACCGGCGGCGTGGCGGGGGGAACCTACCTCTTTGCACTGCCGGGCAGCCCGGGGGCCTGCAAGGACGCCTGGGACGAGATCCTGGTCAAACAGCTCGACTATCGGCACATGCCCTGCAACTTCGTCGAGATCTTCCCGCGCCTGGAAGAAGGGCAGCGCCGGAAATAGGCCTGTGGGCCTCCGCTTATGACAAATCCGTGATCTCGCGTCGGAACTTTAGGGTTCGACCGTATCATCCGGAAAGATCCCGAATATGCCGCGTTGCCGTCGCGGTCCTGTGGGTTTCCTTTAATGTGGACGGGTCTAAAGTTCACACTCGCCGACGGCACGGAGGGTAAGGCGCAATGCGATTTCTGCGGAGGGGTCTTGGCGGGCTCTTTCTTCTGGCGGTGACCCTGGCCCTTCTGGCCTTCGCCGTCGATCGCGTGCGCGATGCCGTCGAGACGCAGATGAACGCCGAATACAAGGCGCCGCCGGCGAGGGAACGGGTCTTTGCCGTCGACCTGATGACGGCCGAACTTGAAACGGTCTCTCCGCAGATGCCGGCCTTTGGCCAGATCCAGAGCCGCCGCACGCTGGAACTGCGCGCGCCCACCAGCGGCCGGGTCCTGTGGCTGTCGCGGCAGTTCGTCGAAGGCGGCGAGGTTTCCGAAGGCGAGGTTCTGGTCCAGCTGGACCCGACCGATGCGCAATCGGTGCTGGACCGGACCCGCACCGAACGCATGGATGCCGAGGCCGAGGTCCGCGATGCCGACCGGGCCCTTGTGATCGCGCGCGATGCGGTCAAGGCCTCGCAGGATCAGGCGGACCTGCGGGTGCGCGCCTTCCAGCGCCAGCAGGATCTGCGTGCGCGCAATGTGGGCACCGCGGCCCAGGCGGAAGAGGCGGAACTGACCGCCGCCGCCGCGCGGCAGGCGGTTCTGTCCAGCCGCCAGGCCGAAGCCACGGCCGAGGCCCGCGTCGATCAGGCAGCCACCCGATTGCAGCGCGCCCGCATCGCCGAGGCCGAGGCGCAGCGCGTGCTGGACGATACCACGATCCGTGCCGAATTCGACGGCACCCTAAGCGAGGTGCAACTGGTCGAAGGCCGCCTGCAATCCGCGAACGAAAAGCTGGCCGATCTGGTCGATCCGCAGGCGTTGGAAGTGGCCTTCCGGATTTCGACCGGGCAGTACATCCGGCTGCTGAACGACGAGGGGCGCCTGCTGTCGGTTCCAGTGACCGTGTCGCTGGACACGGCCGGTGACGACCTGCGTGCGTCCGGCCACGTCATCCGCGACAGTGCCGCGGCCGGCGACGGCCAGACGGGGCGGTTGCTGTTCGCGCATCTGAACGACCCGCGCGGCTTCAAGCCCGGCGATTTCGTGTCCGTGATGGTCGAGGAACCGCCGGTCGACAATGTCGTCCGCCTGCCGGCCACGGCGCTGGGCATCGACGGTTCCGTTCTGGTCGCGGATGACCAGATGCGGCTGGAGGCGGTGCCGGTGACGCTGGTCCGCCGGCAGGGCGACGATATCCTGGTCACCGGCGCGGGCCTGGATGGCCGGCAGGTGGTCAAGGGGCGCACGCCGCTTCTGGGGGCCGGGATCAAGGTCCGTCCGCTGCGGCCGACGGCGGATGCCGCGCCCGAATCGGCGGCTGCGGCCGCCAAGGCGACCAACGCGGCCGCGTTGGCGCCCACCGAAACGGGCAGCGAAGCGGGTCGGGCCGGTGTGCCGCAGACGGTGGCGGCCACCGCTGCCGCGGCGGTTGCGACCGGGGCATCCGGCGGCACCATCGCCCTGACCGACGACCGGCGTGCGCGCCTGATCGACTTTGTCGAACAAAGCAACGGCATGCCGGCCGAGATGAAGGCCGTGGTCCTGGCCCAGCTCAGCCGCGACCAGGTCCCGTCGCAGCTGGTCGAACGCATCGAAGCGCGGATGGGGGGCTGAGCGCATGATCCGGCCCGCGACGCCTTTCGCCGGTCAGGGGCCGGACCTCCCGAAGGACGGTGCCGATGCGTGAGATGCCGAAGGGGGCGGGTGGCGTCCTCAGCTATTTCGTCCGTCACCGGACGGCCGCGAACCTTGTCCTTGTGCTGATGATGGCGCTGGGCGTCGCCGCCATGCCGCGGATGCGGGCGCAGTTCCTGCCAGACAACGTGGTCGACACGATCAATGTGACCGTCATCTGGGAAAATGCCGGCCCCGAGGATGTCGACAATGCCATCGTCCAGCTGCTGGAACCGTCCCTTCTGGCGGTCGAAGGCGTGGAGACGTCGGAATCAACCTCGCGCGAGGGGCGGGCCCGTATCGAGCTGGAATTCGAACCCGGCTGGGACATGAGCCGCGCGGCCGACGACGTGCGGACCGCCCTGGATGAGGTCACCGACCTGCCGGAAGAGGCAGAGGAGCCGACGGTCCGCCGCGGCGGGTGGAGAGACCGTGTGACCGACGTGGTGATCACCGGCCCGGTTTCGCCCCAGCAGCTGGGGCTTTACGCCGACGAACTGACACTGCGCCTGTTCGCGGCGGGGGTGACCCGGACCACGATCCGCGGCGTCGCCGCCCCCCAGACCCTGGTCGAGGTGCCGTCGGTCAACCTGATTGCGCAGGATATCGGCATGGCCGACATCGCTGCCGCCGTGGGAGCAGAGGTCAACGCCGACCCGGCCGGCGAGGTTTCGGGCGCCAATGCACGTGTACGTACGGGGCGGGAGAAGCGCACGCCCGACGACATCCTGAACATCGTGCTGCGGTCGAACCCGGACGGGTCCACCCTGACGGTGGGCGATGTCGCCACCGTCCGCGTGGAAGGCACCGACCGGTCGCGCGCCTATTTCGTGGGGCCGAACCCGGCCGTTTCGATCCGGGTTGACCGCTCGGACCTGGGCGACGCCATCGACATCCAGCACACGGTCGAGGGCGTGACGGCGGAAATGCAGTCGACCCTGCCAGAGGGCGTGACGGTGCAACTGATCCGAACCCGGGCCGAGGCGATCACCGCCCGCCTGAACATCCTGGTCGATAACGGCCTGATGGGGCTGGGCTTGGTCGTGCTGCTGCTGTTCCTGTTCCTGAACGCGCGCACCGCGATCTGGGTGGCGGCCGGTATCCCCGCGTCGATGTTCGCGGCCGTGGCGCTGATGTACGCGTTCGGCATCACGCTCAACATGATCTCGCTCTTCGGGCTGATCATCACCACGGGCATCGTGGTCGACGACGCCATCGTGGTGGGCGAGCACACCGATTTTCGCGCGCGGACGCTGGGCGAACATCCCGTATTGGCGGCCGAACGGGCCGCGCTTCACATGGCGATGCCGGTCTTCGCATCGACCCTGACCACGGTGATCGCCTTCTTCGGCCTGACCGCCATCGGCGGGCGCTTCGGCAACATGATCATGGACGTACCCTTCACGGTGATCGTGGTGCTTCTGGCCTCGCTGGTGGAATGCTTCCTGATCCTGCCCAACCACATGGCCCATGCCGTGGCGGACCGCGGCAAGAGGCATTGGTACGACTGGCCCAACCGGCAGGTGAACAAGGGCTTCGTCCGGGCGCGCGAATTCCTCTTCCGGCCCATGATCGCCTGGGTGATCTGGGCGCGCTACGCCGTCGTGGCCGCGGCCATCGCCCTTCTGGCCTCGCAGGTCGCGCTGTTCATCGAAGGCGGCGTGAAGTGGCGGTTCTTCAACTCTCCGGAACAGGGGTCGGTCACCGCCAACTTCTCGATGCTGGAAGGCGCCACGCGGGAAGACACGCTGGAGATGATGCGCGAACTGCAGCGCGCGACGGAGGCGCTGGCACAGGACTACGAGGGCCGTCATGGCACCACCCCGCTGGACTTTGTCATTGCCGAGATTGGCGGCAATTCGGGACGTGCCCTGACCAGTGCCGAAGGCAAGGACGCCGACTTGCTGGGCGCGATTTCGATCGAGCTGATCGACCCCGACCTGCGCCCCTATTCCAGCTATGCCTTCGTGGAAGAGCTGCAGAATACCGTCGTCCAGCACCCGCTGCTGGAGGAGCTCAGCTTCCGCAGCTGGCGGTCGGGGCCAGGGGGCGATGCGCTGGACGTGCAGCTGTTCGGTGCCGATGTCGACACGCTGAAGGCCGCGGCCGAGGACCTGAAGAAGGCTGTCCTGCGCTATCCGGAAGTGTCGGCGGTCGAGGATACGCTGGCCTATGACAAGGAAGAGCTGCAGCTGGAACTGACGGCGCAGGGCACCGCGCTGGGCTTCACCGCCGACGGACTGGGCCGCATCCTGCGGGCACGGCTGGCGGGGATCGAGGCGGCGACCTATCCCGAAGGCCCCCGCAGCGCCACGATCCGCGTGGAACTGCCGGACAGCGAACAGACCGCCGATTTCCTGTCACGGACCTATCTGCGCACGAACGACGGGATCTATGTGCCGCTGGCCGACATCGTGAACGTCACCCGCAAGACCGGCTTTTCCACCGTCCGGCGCGAGGATGGGATCCGTCTGGTTTCCGTCAGCGGCGACATCTCCGAGGACGATCCGGCCCGGGCCGAGGAGATCAACCGCGCGCTGGAGCAGGAGATCCTGCCGAAAATCGCCGAGGAACGTCAGATCGACTGGCGCATGTCGGGCCTCTCGGAGCAGGAGAACCGTTTCCTGGCAGAGGCGCGGACCGGCACGACCCTGGTGCTGCTGGGGATCTATCTGGTGCTGGCCTGGGTCTTTGCCAGCTGGACACGGCCGCTGGTGGTGATGGCGGTCATACCGTTCGGCCTGGTGGGCGCGATCTGGGGTCACTACATCTGGGACACGCCCCTGTCGATGTTCACCGTCGTGGGGCTGCTGGGGATGGTCGGGATCATCATCAACGATTCCATCGTGCTGGTCGGCACCATCGACGAGTACGCCAAGGAGAGGGGCCTGTGGCCCGCCATCGTGGATGCCACCGCCGACCGCCTGCGGCCGGTGATGCTGACCACGCTGACGACGGTGCTGGGTCTGGCGCCGCTGCTTTACGAACGTTCGCAACAGGCGCAGTTCCTGAAGCCCACGGTGATCACGCTGGTCTATGGCCTGGGCTTCGGCATGGTGCTGGTGCTTCTGGTGGTGCCGGCGCTGGTCGCGATCCAGCAGGATGTGGCCCGCCCCTGGGCCGCCTACCGCCGCGGGCTTCGGACCAAGGCGCGCCAGGTGCGCCGGCCGCTGACCGCCGCGCTGGCGCTGACCGTTGCGTGGTTCGCGGTGACGGTCGGCTGGACACTGGTCTTCCGGTCGCTGCCCGCCCCCATCGCCGCGGTGACCGGCCCCGGCGGGCTGGGCCTGGCGGTGCTGCTGTTCCTGGCCGGCACCGCACTGGTCTGCCTGGTCAGCTATGCCGTGGCCGCGCTGCGCTATGGGGCGGAATTGTCCAGGCGCGTATAGGCGCCGGTCAGGGCCAGCTCCATCAGCTCGACCACGTGCTCGCTCATCGCGACGCTGCGGGTCCGGATCGCGGCCACGTCGAACCAGCGGGCATCCAGCGCATCGTCGGCCGCGACGGGCGAGCCTGTGCGATATACGCACAACACGCCGACCAGAAGATAGTGCACCAGGATCTCTCCGCGCGCGCCGTGGCGCAGCAGGTCGATATTGGTCAGATAACCTTGCGGGGTTGCCGTGACGCCGGTTTCCTCCGCCAGTTCGCGGGCGGCTGCGGTCAGGACCGTTTCCCCGGCCTCGACATGGCCGCCGGGAAACCCCCAGAGACCGGCATCGGGGTCCTTCCTGCGGCGGACCAGCAGGACCCGGTCGTCGTGCACGACGACCGCCAGTGCGCCAAGGCGCGGCCAGGGGCGGTGGGGAGAGGGGAGCTCGGTCATGGACAGCGGTCTAGGCCCGCCAGGCCCGACTGTCATCTGTCCAAGGTGGCGCAGGCCCCGGGGAACCCCTAGCCGGCGCTGCAGCCCCGGATGTCGACGGCGTGGCGCTGGCCCAGTACGGTGATCCGGACCTGGCTGCGGTCGATCATCGGCAACGCGCCGTTTTCCGACACGACCTCGCTAGACGCGATCAGCCGGTCGCCCTGCCGTTCGGTCCGGGTGCCTGCGGCCCAATAGGGACCGTCGCCCGGTTCGATCACCGCAACCTCCCGACCGCCGGCCGAAGGCATGCGGATCTCGGCCGTCAGTTGCAGACCGTTGCGCGTCGGCCGGACCGTGCACGTGGCCGAAGCCACCCGGGCCTCGCGCGCGGAATAGGGGCGGTCGGCCTGGGCTGCGGCAATGGCCGGGTTCCGGGCCGAAGTGCCGTCGATCTGCCGGTCGAAATCCAGCGTGCCGGGGATGCAGACATCGCTGCAGATCCCGAATTCCATCCGGCCGCGCAGAACCACCGGCTGGCCGGGGTGGCGGGGAACGATCTCGATCGGCAGGACCATCTGATGTTCGTAGGCGATGGTGGTCAGCCCGTCCTGTTCGATCACCTTGGGTGTGGGCCAGGTGATTTCCACGCCGGCCAGGTTGCGCGACCCGGACCAGTCGAAGCGGGGCGGGATGCCCGCCTCTCCCGGTGCGCGCCAATAGGTCTTCCATCCGTCCTTCAGCACCAGCCGGATTGCGCCGACATAGGCACCGTCGCGGGTCTGACCGCCGTCCAGAACCTCGATCCGGACCAGGTCGTCCAGGCTGTCGGCCCGGGCCGCCTGCGGCAACAGCGCGGCCGAGGCGAGGCCCGCGGCAAGGACCAGCGGACGCAGGGTGCGGAAAGGGGACGGGATGCGAGTCATGTCCCCAGAATTGGGGGGCAGCGGGTGAAAAGCCAAGGGTCACGTGGTCACGTTCCGTTCAGCCCTTTGCAATAGGATGGGGCCGGGCGGATGAAAGGGCAGGCGTTCCGTGTCCGGACGGTTCACGTTTAGGCATGGACCGGCGCCGCGGCCAGAAGTTACTTGCGTGGCCGGAACCGGCTCGCCATCTTTCCCTCCGTGGTCGGGTGCACGCCATCCCGGTTACGCCCGCATCCGGCGGGCCCCGAAGGGACCACTGGCACCGGGGCCGGTGGCATTCGACGCCGTTTCCCGTTGCGCTTCCGGCGCTGCCCTTAGGAAAAGGGCAGGACATGGGGACGCGCGGCAGGCCCGGAACGTCGGGCCGGACGACAACCGGTCCCTTGCGGGGACGGGCGACCGGACTAGATGTCCAGTGGTTGCATGGCCGAATGAACCGGTCGGAAGGGCCCGCGGGGCCTTGTCCGGCCAGACGGATAGGATCGATGTCTATGGACCTGACCGGCAAACTTCTGATCGCGATGCCCGGCATGGGGGATCCCCGTTTCGGTCATTCCGTTGTCTTCCTGTGTTCGCATGGCCAGGACGGGGCGATGGGGCTGATCGTGAACAAGCCTTCGCAGGACCTGAAGGTCTTCGACCTGCTGGGGCAACTGGATATCGAGGCGCGGCCTTCGGTGCCGAATGCGCCTGTCTATTTCGGCGGTCCGGTGGAAACGGCGCGGGGCTTCGTGCTGCATTCGCCGGGGAACGGCAATCGGGCCGGTTCGATGAAGGTCAATGACGGTTTCGCGATGACGGCCACGGTCGATATCCTGGAAGATATCGCCGCGGGCGTGGGCCCGGGCGAGGCGATCCTGGCCCTGGGCTATGCCGGCTGGGGTCCCGGCCAGCTGGAGGGCGAGATCGCCCAGAACGGCTGGCTGACCGGCGATGCAGAGCCGGACCTTGTCTTCTCGCAACCGGACCAAACGAAATGGTCTGCCGCGCTGAACGCACTTGGGATCGACCCTCTGAGCCTTTCGGCAGAGGCGGGTCGGGCCTGATCGCAGACTTTTCGCCTTGAGCTTCTGACGAGTTCCTGACCGGTGCGCCGCGCATCGCGCCTTTCACGGCCCACTCGCCAAGCCCCACGCGGACCGGAATCCCCGCGCCTGGTGCTTCGGGCGCGACGGGGGGCACGGGGGCGGCTTGTCCCTTACATCTGCATGCGCCGCTCTTCGTCGTTCCGCGCTGCCCGGCCGGCATGAAGAAACCCGGGCCCACAGGGTTTCGGCCTGCCTCGCCCGTCGGTGTCCGCCGTCCGGTGCGGCGGGCGGGCGACGCAACCGTGCAGGACCGCGCGAGAGGCGTCCAGGGCTGCCAATTCCATCTTCGATGGCATCTGCCGGGCCTTGTCGCCCGCCACCGGGAAGGGTGGGCGACGCTTCGTGGCCGGGGAACGCGCCAGGGGGGACGGGGGCTTATGGCGACCGCGCAGGCTGCGGCGTGTTCGCGTGTCCGGGGGCATGGGGCCATTTTGGGGGCGCGTGTTCGCAATGGCCCGCAAAATGTGGTCCGGGCCGGACGTCAGGTCCGCGGGATCTACGGACAGGTCAGCCCTGCCAGCAGCGCACCCGTGCCGCGCAGTTCGTAGCTGCGGTAGATGCCGTCGCCCGGTTCCATGTCGAGCGCGCGGATGCGGAGCACGTCGCCCGATGCGATCTCGTGCACCAGGGCCTGTTGCAGCGGCCGGTCGGTCAGACTTTCGGCGGTCTGTGCGTCCGGCAGGGTCAGCCCGATCTGGTAAGGCGCATTGTCATCCACCTGAAGCTCGTAGCCATAGGTCATGGGCTGACCCGTGACGGCGGTGGGACGGGCATAGCGGGGCAGGGGCGCGATTCCGAAGCGGTGGTCGCAGGTCAGGACCAGATCCTCGATCGCCGTGTCGGGATCGCCGAATGTCATGGCAGGAACCGTCCGGTCCTGCGCGTCGGTCCGGGTCGAGGACTGCCAGGCGCCATTGACAAGGATCCCCGGACCGCCCGTGGCCTGTGCCGGATCCGGGCCATAGCAGCGTTCGTTCTGCAGCGCCCTGGCGGAGCCGTTCAGGGCGAATTCCGTGACCAGGGGGGCCGTGTCCTCCGCGGTTTCGGCGGTCAGCGTGACGCTGTTCCCCTTCCGAAGGGCGGCGATCAGGTCGGGCGGGAACTCGGCATGAAGAAGGTCGACCTCGATCCGGCTGGGTACGGCGGTTTGTGTCACAAGCGGGCCGTCCGCGCCTTGCACGTCGAGCGTGATCCGGGCCCAGTCGTCCCGCTGGGCCACGGGGCCGAAGACGATCTGTGCCTGGCCGCGACCGAAGCAGCCGGCCGTCAGTAGGTGGCCCGCCTCGTCCACGACAAGCCCGCCGCGGGCGACGGTCAGGTCCGGAAGGCCGGGACGGTCGGGGCGCAGGATTTCCGTCCGGTGGGCCCATTGACCGACGGGGGGCGGTCCGCCCGGGATCGACAGCCGGTAGCCTGTGGGCTCGCGCGGCGGGGGCGCTTCTGTCGGGGCGTTTCGGGCCGGTTGGTTTGGATCAGCCGGGTCCTCGACTGGGGGCGTCTCCGCCTCGGCCGCTCCGGCCGCGATCTGCACGGTGACGGCTGCGGACGTGCAGTCCACGAAGACCCTGCCGAACCGCTGGACGTCCTCGGGCGAGGTGCCTGCATAATCGTGGGCGATCAGCTTCCCAAGGGTTTCGTCGCTGAAGCCTTCGCCTGCGGAACGCTCGATCAGGCAGGGGCAGATTTCGGGGAAATCCGGGTTCGCGGCCTGACAGCTGGCCAGCGGGTCGGCCCGGGCTGCGGTGCCGGCGGCGAGGATGGCGAGGAGCGTGGCGGCGCCGAGGCGGATCATGGGTGCTCTCTTCCGGGCTGGGCAATGGTCAGGGCGGCAATCCTGCGCGCCCGCGGACGGCCCGCGGGCCCGGACAGTCCGGCTCTCCGCGCGACCCGGCCGACCGTTCCCGGCCACGTGGGTTGCCAGGCGGATTCCGGAGTTTGGCAGACGAAGGACGGCAGGGAAGCCTGGGGCACGGAACCTATGACCTGGACGAACGGGCAGATGGTGTCAGGGCGCAGACTAGCAGGCGCAGGGCGGAATGATAACCGGGGGCCTGGGGCTTTGACTCTAGGGTCGCGGCGCCGCGGCCCGGCGCAGGCGATCATTGATGGCAAGGCCCAGGCCACTGTCGGGAATGGGCGCCACAGCGATGGGGCGGCCGGTCGCATCCAGCCGGTGCAGGCAGTCGAAGAGCCGGGCCGCGGCCTGCGCCAGGTCCCCGTCGGGCGACAGGGACAGGTCGCAGGGGCCGGGGCCGAAGCCCAGGAAGACCTCGTCCCCTTGGGACGCTTCGGCATTCAGGCGGACCGCACCGGCCGGGGCATAGTGGCTGGACAACTGCCCGGGGGCGGTGATGTCGTCGCTGGCAGGCTGGGCAAGGGCGTGGCCCAGCACGGCTTCAATTGGTTCCGTGGCCAGCCCGCCGGGGCGCAGCAGGCGCGGCACGCCGTCGGCCAGCCCGACGATGGTGCTTTCGACGCCGACGCTGCAGGGGCCATCGTCCAGCACGGCCGCGATCCGGCCAGACAGGCCTGCCAGCACGTGATCCGCCGTCGTGGGGCTGATCCGGCCGGAAGGATTGGCCGAAGGCGCGGCCAGGGGCCCGTCGAATGCCCGCAGCAGGGCCTGTGCCGCCGGGTGCGCCGGGACGCGGACGGCCAGCGTATCCAGCCCTGCAGTGGTCAGGGAAGAAATCCCGTGGTCCGGGGCCAAGGGCAGGACCAGCGTCAGGGGGCCGGGCCAGAAGGCCCGGGCCAGCTTTTCGGCCAGGTCGGACCAGACCACATGACGCTGGGCCGACGCGGCATCGGCGACATGGGCGATCAGCGGGTTGAAGCTGGGCCGGCCCTTCGCGGCATAGATCCCGGCCACCGCTTCACCGTTCCGCGCATCGGCGCCCAGACCATAGACCGTTTCCGTCGGGAAGGCGACGCAGGCCCCGTCGCGCAAAAGCTGCGCAGCCCGGGCCAAGCCATGGTCATCTGCCGCAAGGCGCTCGGTCACCGCGGAAATTTGGCTGACATCTGACAGGTTTGGCGCCATTCGGGGCGAACTTCCATTCTGCGGGATCGTGACGCCGCGTTTCGGTTGATCGGTTGGGGCCCGCGGCTAGATACCCGCACCGAGCGCCGTTCATAACAGGCGTGCGGGCAGCCTGCCAAGACCGGGCCGCGCCGCGCGCGCCCCCAACGTCCAGCCAATGGAGAGGCCCATGCCGTACCGCGCCCCTGTCTCGGAACACGAATTCCTTCTGCGCGAGGTGGTCGGCTTCGACCGCGTCGCGGCCACCGACCTGTTCGCGGAGGCCAGCCCCGAGACCGTCAGCGCGATCCTGGCCGAGGCCGGCAAGCTGTCGGACGAAGTGATGGCGCCGGTGAACCGCAATGGCGACCTTCACCCGGCCAAGCTGGAAAACGGGGTCGTGCGGACGTCCCCCGGTTTCGCGGAAGGCTGGAAGGCGATTGCCGAAGGCGGCTGGGTCGGGATCTCCGGCAGCCCGGAATATGGCGGGATGGGTCTGCCGATGGCGGTGACCACCGCCGTCAACGACATGATGTCGGGCGCCTGCCTGTCGCTGCAGCTGTGCCCGCTGCTGACCCATGGCCAGATCGAGGCGCTGGAGCATCACGCCAGCGACGAGTTGAAGGACCTGTACCTGCCCAAGCTGAATTCCGGCGAGTGGACCGGGACCATGAACCTGACCGAACCCCATGCCGGTTCGGATGTGGGCGCGCTGTCGTCGAAGGCTGTGCCGAACGGCGACGGGACCTATGCGGTGTCGGGTCAGAAGATCTTCATCAGCTGGGGCGACCATGACGTGGCGGAAAACATCGTCCACCTGGTGCTGGCGCGCCTGCCGGACGGCGTGCCCGGGACCAAGGGGATCAGCCTGTTCCTGGTGCCGAAATACCTGCCGGACGAAAACGGCAAGCCGGGCGTGGCCAACACGCTGAAGGTGGTCAGCCTGGAGCACAAGCTGGGCCTGCATGGCTCGCCCACCTGCGTCATGGAATTCGACGGGGCCAAGGGCTGGCTGGTGGGCCACGAGCATGGCGGCATGGCCGCGATGTTCACCATGATGAACAACGCCCGCCTGGGCGTGGGCACCCAGGGGGTCGGCGCTGCGGAAGGCGCCTATCAGCACGCGCTGGCCTTCGCGATGGAGCGCAAGCAGGGCAAGACGCCGCTGTCTGGCAAGCCCGAAGGCACCGGGACCATCGTCGACCATGCCGATGTGCGCCGGATGCTGATCACCATGAAGGCCGATATCCTGGCGGCGCGCGCGATCGCGCTGGCCTGTGCGGTGGCCATCGACATGACCAAGGCCACGGGCGATGCGGACTGGTCGGCGCGGGCCGCGCTGCTGACGCCGCTGGCCAAGGCCTTCGGCACCGATACCGGCATGGCCGTGGCCGAAACCGGCGTGCAGATCCACGGCGGCATGGGCTTCATCGAGGAAACGGGCGCCGCGCAATATGCCCGCGATGTCCGCGTCACCGCGATCTATGAAGGCACCAACGGCATCCAGGCCATGGATCTTGTCGCGCGCAAGATGATGGACGGGGGCGAGGCCGCCTTCCGCCTGCTGGACGAGATCCAGGGCCATGCCGAAACCGTTCGTGGCACCCTTCCGGAGCTGGCCGAGGCCGTCTGGCAATCGGCCGAGACGCTGCGCGAGGCCGTTGAATGGCTGGTGGGGCAGGAGATGAACGAACGTTTCGCCGGGGCCGTTCCCTTTGCCCGCGCCTTTGCCCGGGTGCTGGGCGGTCACTATCACCTGAAGGCGGCGGCGGCCGAGCCGGCAGGCCCGCGGGTGAAGCTGGCGGCCTTCTACGTCAATCGCCTGTTGCCGGAACACGAAAGCCTGCTGCAGTCGGCGCGGGCTGGGGCCGAAGGGCTTTACGCCATCAGCACCGACGATCTGGCGGCCTGAGCGCATGGATGGCAGCACGACCGGCGGTGGCCTGAGGTATCCCTGGGAGACGCCCCCGAAAGGCGTCGAGGCGATCGAGGTCGCCCCCGGAGTCCTGTGGATGCGCATGCCCCTGCCGATGCGGCTGGACCATGTGAACGTGTTCGCGCTGGATGACGGCGATGGCTGGACCATCGTCGACACCGGTTTCAAGACCAAGGACGCGCGGGATCTGTGGACCGCGCTGATGGCGGGACCGCTGGGCGGCAAGCCGGTCACAAGGGTGGTGGTCACGCATCACCATCCCGACCATATCGGCAATGCCGGCTGGTTCCAGACCGAGCACGGTGCCGAACTGGTCACGACCCGCACCTCGTGGCTTATGGCCCGGATGCTGAGCCTGGACGTCCATGTCACGCCGCCCGACGAAGTCGTGGCCTTCTGGCGGTCTGCGGGCATGAAGCCGGAAATCCTGGAAGCGCGGATCAAGGACAATGGCTGGCACTTCAAGGACGTCTGTTCCAGGCTGCCGCCGGGCTATACCCGTATTGCACAGGGCGACACGATCCGCATGGGCGGGCGTACCTGGGACATCCATATCGGCAACGGCCATGCGCCGGAACACGCCACGTTCTGGAGCCGCGACGACGACTTGGTGATTGCGGGGGACCAGATCATCTCGTCCATCTCGCCCAATCTCAGCCTGCATGCGAACGAACCCGGGGCCGACCCGGTGGGCGACTGGCTGGAAAGCTGCGAACGGCTGGCGACACTGGCGGAACCGCGGCATCTGGTACTGGGCGGGCACAAGTTGGTCTTCACCGGCCTTCCGACCCGGCTGCGCCAGCTGATCGACAATCACCACGGCGGGCTGAACCGGCTGGTGAAGCACCTGGACACGCCGAAGACGGCGTCGGACTGCTTTCCTCCGCTGTTCAAGCGGACCATCGGGGACAGCGAATATGGGCTGGCCCTGTTTGAAGCCATGGCCCATGTGCACCATCTGTACGTAACGGGGCAGGCCACGCGCGAGATGGGGCCGGACGGCGCCTGGTATTACACGCGGGCCTGAACCATCGGGCCTGACGCGCGCGGCCGGGTTTGCCCCGAACGAGAAATCGGGAAGGACATCGGCATGAGCGACACGCACGACACGGACACCCTGATCGGGCCGCAGATACCGGTGAAGCACGATGTACAGACCGACCCGTCGGCCTGTCCCCCGTGCGAGGGCGTGCCGGAGAGGCTGGCCAAGGCCGCGGCGGGGAAAAGCCCGGCGCGCTGGGCCTATGAACGCATGATCCTCTATATCCGCAGTTTCGAAGCACAGCTGGATGCGGAACACGAGGTGGCGATGGGCCTGGCGGGCGGCGACATGGGTGTCATGCGGATTGCCGGTATGGGCTATTTCGACCCGGATATCGTGACCTTTTACGGCACCGATCCGTCGGGTTCGCGGACACAGCTGGTCCAGCACGTGACCCAGCTGAACGTGATGCTGCGTGCGGTGCCGAAGCCCAAGCCCGAGGCGCCGCCGAACCGGATCGGGTTCCGGCTGTCCGCGGATATCGACGACGGGGTCCCTGACCAGGCCGGGGAAGACGTGCCCGGGACCTGACGTCAGCCTTCCCGTCGGCGCGTGTGGCGGGAGGACTCCACCCGGATTTTGCGGGTCCGCCCTTCCGCCCCCGGCGGATGCGCGCCGCACCCACCGTTCCTGCCACGCGCGCGGGGCGTTTCCCGATGCAAGGCACGGAATACACACGGGCAAATCGCCGCGTCGGATCGGGTCTGTGGCGGGATGACAAGGGCGTGACGATGGGGTAGGGACGTCTTTGACCCGATCCACTCAGATGACCGAGGGCCAAGATGGCGGAATACAAGCACGGCGAAATGGAAATGACGGAGCACTACGAGACCTTCGACGGTTTCATTCGCGCATCCACGCGTGTCGTTGGCGTCGTCGTGGTCCTGATCATCCTGATGGCCATCTTCTGGACCTGAGCCGAACCCGTCCGATGCGAGTTCCGCTTTTGTGCCTGGGCATCGCTTGCCTGGCGCTGGCCGGCTGTGCCACGCCGGGACAGCGCTATGCCACGGATGCCGAAATGGCGGCGTCGCATTACCGCGAACCGGGTCCGAACACGCTGACACTGATCACCATGGTGTCGAACCGGACCGGCAACGGGGCGCATTCCGCCCTGCTGATCAATGCACCGGGCGAACGGGTCATGTTCGACCCGGCCGGATCCTTCGTTCTGGACGGTGTGCCGGAACGCAACGACGTGCTGTACGGCATCACTCCGCAGGAACTGGCCTATTACAAAAGCGCCCATGCGCGGTCGACCTTCCACGTCGTCCTGCAGACGGTCGAGGTGACGCCCGAACAGGCCCAGACCGCGCTGCAACTGGCGCAGCGGGAAGGCCATGTCGCGGCCTTGTTCTGTGCGAATTCGACATCCGGCGTGCTGCGGCGGGTGCCGGGCTTCGGCCAGATCAAGCAGGTGATGCAGCCCAACGCCCTTATGAACCAGTTCGCCCAGATCCCCGGCGTCACGACCGAGAAATATTTCGAGGATGACGAGGGCAACATCCAGGATGGCGTGGCCGCGGTGAATGCCCAGAAGGCCGCCGCCGAAGCGGCCAAGGCGGCCCAGCCCTTCACGAACTGACGCCTGCCGGTCGGCGGTTCAGCCGCCGATCACAGGTACTGTACCAGATACAGTGTCACGATCCCGCCCAGGATTCCCCCCAGCGCACTGCGGGTCACGTACCCGGCGATCACCGTCATGGCCCCGGCTGCAAGGTGCGGCAGGCTGAAGACCCCGTCGGTCGCTGCGGGCCAGATCACCAGCGGCGTCACCAGCGCCGGCAGGATCGCCACGGCGGTATAGCGCAGGTGGCGCAGCACGGCTTCGGGCATGGTGCGCCCGCCCATCAGTGCCAGGAAGCCGAAGCGCAGGGCAAAGCTGCCGACGGCCAGCCCGGCGCAGATGATCCAGAACTGCGCATCGGTGAAGGCGCGTTCGACAACGACCACGGTTTCCTCAGGCATCGGTCCAGCTTCCCTTGCGCCGCAGCGACAGTTCTACTCTGGCGCCTACGATCATCCCCAGCGCCCCGGCCACGATTAGCCCCAGGTTATAGGGCAGGAATGCCGCCGGCAGCGATACCAGCCCGGCCGTCAGCGCCGCTATCCTGTGCGCGGGTGTGCGCAGCATCGGCGCCACCAGGCTGAGAAAGGCGATGGGCACGATGAAGTCCAGGTTCCAGCTGTCGGGGATCTGCACCCCCACGAGGGCCCCCACCAGCGTCGCCGCGCACCAGAGCGGCGCGATGACCGCGGCGGTCCCGAAGAAATAGGCATAGCGGTTGGGCATCGGCATGTCCCGGTCCCTTTCGAACCGGGCCAGCGACAGGGCATAGGACTGATCGACCATCAGGTAGGCCGCGATGGCGCGTTTCCACAGAGGCGCGTCGCCCATGTAGGGGGTCAGCGAGGCAGAATACATCCCCATCCGCAGGTTCACCGCCAGACCGGACAACAGCGCGATGATCGTCGGCGCCTGTTCCTGCAGAAGGCCAAGCGAGGTCAGCTGCGCCGCGCCCGCGAAGATCGACCCGGTATAGACCATGATCTGGAACAGGTTCAGCCCGGAACCGGCGGCGACCACTCCGAAAACCGCGCCGAATGGACCGACGACAAGGATGAAGGGTATGCTGTCCCGCGCACCGCGAAGGAAATCGGAAAAGGATGTGGAGGAGGACATGCAAACTTCCTAGGGTAGGCCAGCAAGCTTTAGCGGCGAAGAACGGGCGATGCAAACGGGGGGATGACCATGGCCAGGCTGGATGCGACCGGGGGCTGGATCATCGCGCCGGATCCGCAGGCCGCGGGGCTGACGCGGGCAGTGATCGGGCACGACCAGACCGGGGCCGAGGTCGCCCTTTCGGTGGTCGAGGAACGTCCGCTGACGATCTACCTCAATTCGCGTGAGATCGTGACGGCCATGACCATCGGCGATTACCCGGAATACCTGGCGCTGGGGTTCCTGAAGAACCAGGGCATGCTGGGCACCGCGGACGAGGTGACGGGCGTCGACTATGACGAGGAGGTCGAGGCGGTGGTCGTGCGGACGAAGGTCGAAACCTCGCACGAGGCGAAACTGGCCAAAAAGACGCGCACCTCGGGCTGTGCCGTGGGGACGGTCTTCGGCGACATGATGGAAGGGCTGGAGGGGCTGACCCTGCCTGCGGCAGAGGCGCGGACATCGTGGCTTTACGCCCTGTCCCACCAGATCAACCGTACGCCGTCGCTGTACCTGGAGGCCGGGGCGATCCACGGCACGGTGCTCTGCCAACAGGACCAACCGCTGGTTTACATGGAAGACGTCGGCCGCCACAACGCTGTCGACAAGATCGCGGGCTGGATGTTTTCGACCGGAACCCCTGCTGCGGACAAGATCCTCTACACAACAGGCCGGCTGACGTCCGAGATGGTGATCAAGACGGCGCTGATGGGGATTCCGGTCCTTGCCTCCCGCTCCGGCTTTACCGCCTGGGGGGTGGAGATCGCACGTCAGGTTGGCCTGACCCTGATCGGCCGCATGAAGGGCGCGCGCTTCGTCTGCCTTGCGGGAGAGGAAAGGCTGGTCCGCGACGCGGATCCGGCGCAGGTTCCGGAGGAGGGGCGAAGCTCTCGCCGGAAAGGTGCGTCATGATTGAATTCGGGTACCGGTTGACCAAGGCCGAAGTGAAGACCGGCGGGCAGGCGGTTTCGAGGTCGATCTATTCCGGCGGCGCGCGGATCGGGTGGATCGCCCAACAGGCCAGCGTGAGCGTCGGAATTGGGGTTCTTCCCTTCCTTGCCGGCTATTTCATTATCACCGCGGCGGGAGCGACCCCGGAGGCCAATGCCAGGGAATGGTTGCTTCTGAGCCTCGTGATCGGTGGGATTCTGGTCGTGCTGATCCAACGGAACGAAAGGCGTCGCTTGGCTGTGACGACAAAAGTCGTGGACGATGGGGCATGGCGCATGGCGATCGACAGTCAGGGCCTGTCCATGACCAACGGGCGCAGCAAAGCGTTCAACGCTTGGGCCGATTGCGACGACCTTGTAGAAGCAAAGCGCATGATCGTTTTGCGTGTTGGCGCGGTGGGATATGCGATTCCGGACCGGCTTCTGGCCCAGGTCGGAGACGTCGCCGATCTGCGCCGTCAGATCGTCAGTTGGTACGCGGCGTCCCGCACATGACGATTCCGGGCATCATCCTGGCCGGCGGACAGGCGCGGCGCATGGGGGGCGGGGACAAGGGGTTTCTGCCGCTGGGCGATGGCACCCTGCTGGACCGCGTGATCGCCCGGCTGGGGCCGCAGGTCTCCGGCCTGGCGCTGAACGCCAATGGCGATTCGGGCCGGTTCGCGGGTCTGGGCCTGCCGGTGATCCCGGATTCGCTGCCCGATTATCCCGGGCCGCTGGCGGGGGTTCTGGCGGGGCTCGACTGGGCTGCGGGGCAGGGGGCAGAGGCCATCGTGACCGCCGCCGCGGACACCCCGTTCTTTCCGGGCGATCTGGTCGCGCGGCTGGTCGATGTCAGTTCTGACATGGACGTGCCCCTTGCCCTGGCCGCCACGCCGGACCCCGAACGTGGCATGTCGCGGCATCCGACTTTCGGCCTCTGGCCCGTCGCCCTGCGTCACGACCTGCGGACGGCGCTGGAAGGGGGCTTGCGCAAGGTCGTGCTGTGGACGGATGCGCACAACGCGGCGACGGCGGTCTTTTCCGGCGGCAGCTATGATCCGTTCTTCAACGTCAACACGCCCGAAGACCTGGCCCGGGCAGAGGAGATGTTGGAGGTGATGGCATGAAGGTCTGGGGTGTCACCGGCTGGAAGAATGTCGGCAAGACCGGGCTCGTCACCCGCCTGGTGACCGAAATCGCGGGCCGCGGGCTGACCGTGTCGACCGTCAAGCATGCGCATCACGCCTTCGACGTCGACCAGCCCGGGCGGGATTCCTACCGCCACCGCCAGGCCGGCGCGGCCGAGGTTCTGGTGGCAGGCGCCGACCGTTTTGCCCTGATGGCCGAACTGCGCGGCGCGCCCGAACCCACGCTGACGGAACTGCTGGGCCGGATGCGACCCGTGGACCTGGTGCTGGTCGAAGGCTTCAAGCGCGAGCCCCATCCGAAGGTCGAGGCGTTCCGGGCCGAGGCCGGCCATGCCCTGATCGCCCCCGGCGACCCGTCGGTCCGCGCCGTGGCCAGCGACGTGGCGCTGGACCTGGACCGGCCGGTCTTCGCCCTGGACGATACCCGCGCGATTGCCGATTTCATCCTGGCCGAGGCTGGCTTTTGATGCGGTTCGACACCTTCGCCATGGTCGACTGGTCCGGCGGCAACGACACCGGCCCGCGCCCGCGAAAGGACGCGATCTGGATTTGCCTGGCCTCGGCCAGCGGAGTCGAGACGCCGCTTTACTTCCGGAACCGCGACCTCGCGGAACGCTGGATCGCCGACCTGATCGCGGAGGAGCTGGAAGCGGGACGGCGGCTGTGTATCGGCTTCGATTTCCCCTTCGCCTACCCGAAAGGCTTCGCGCAGGCGTTGACCGGCTCGGCAGATCCTTTCGCTGTCTGGGACTGGCTGGAGGACCGCATATCCGACAGCCCCCGGGCCAACACCCGCTTCGATGTGGCGGGAGAGATCAACCGTGCGCTGGGCGGCGGGCGCGGTCCGTTCTGGGCCAACGGGCTGCGTAATCGCGACATCGACGGGCTGCCGCGGACCAAGCACGGCTATGCCAACCCCTTTCCCGACCGCCGCGCGGCGGAGGCGCGGGCGACAGGCACCTTCACCTGCTGGCAGATGGCGGGCGCCGGCGCCGTGGGCGGGCAGGTCATGACAGGCCTGCCGGTGCTGACGCGCCTGCGCCGCCGCTTTGCCGATGCGCTGGCCGTCTGGCCGTTCGAGCCCCTGACCCGCCCTGTCGCGGTGATGGAGATCTGGCCCTCGCTTCTGTCCGACGTTCTGGCCGAGGAAACGGCAAGCGCCGAGGCCGCCGGGCAGGCCCCTATCCGCGACGCCCTGCAGGTGCAGATCGTGGCGGCGGCGCTGGCGGGGCTGGGCGCGAAGGATCTGGCGAGGATCGCAGATTTGGACGCGCCCGAGGAAGGCTGGATCCTGGGGCTGGGCCACGAAACCGCCCTGGCCGCGGCTGCGCGCAAGGTGTTGGAGGTTCGGACGCCTGCGCTGCCCCGCCCGCCGCGGCTGACCAACGACTGTTTCGCCCTGCCGCCGGGTGTCGACTGGACCCCGGTCGACATGGCGCTGGCGCGACTGCGGTCGGGTCTTCATGCGGTGACGGGGACCGAAGACATGCCGGTGACACATGCGCTGGGCCGCGTGCTGGCCGCGCCTGCGGTGGCGGGGCGGTCGCATCCGCCGGCGGCGAATTCGGCGGTCGATGGCTATGGCTTTGCTGGCGGTGCCAATGCCGGCGGGCAGGTGCTGGAACTGCTGCCGGGCCGCTCTGCCGCCGGGCAGCCCTATGCGGGCCGGGTCGGGCGAGGCCAGGCGCTGCGGATTCTGACTGGCGCGCAGATCCCCGAGGGCGTCGATACCGTCGTGCTGGAGGAAGACGTGGCCCTGTCCGCCGGGCACGTGGCGTTTAACGGCCCGCTGAAGCGCGGCGCCAATACCCGTAAGGCGGGCGAGGACGTGGCCGAAGGCCACGTGGCCCTTGGTCCCGGGCGTGTGCTGGCGCCGCAGGACCTGGCGCTGCTGGCGGCCGTGGGGATCGGCCGGGTGACGGTCAGGCGACGCTTGCGCGTGGGTGTCCTGTCCACCGGCGACGAACTGGCCGAACCCGGGGAGGAGATCGGCGCCGACCGCATCCACGACGCCAACCGGCCCATGCTTCTGGGGTTGGTCGACCGCTTTGGTCATGTTCCCGTGGATCTGGGCCGGGTGCGGGACGACCGCGCGGCGCTGGCCGCCTGCCTGGCTGATGCGGTGAAGGGCAAGCGGGTCGATGCGATCCTGACCTCCGGCGGGGCGTCGGCGGGGGAGGAGGATCATGTCTCGGCGCTCTTGTCGGCCGAAGGCGCGATCGAGACCTGGCGGATCGCGATGAAGCCGGGCCGGCCGCTGGCGCTGGGTCTTTGGCGGGGCGTTCCGGTCTTCGGCCTGCCGGGGAACCCGGTCGCGGCCTTCACCTGTGCGCTGATCTTTGCGCGCCCCGCACTGTCGCTTCTGGCCGGAGCCGGCTGGGTCGAACCGCAGGGTTTCGACGTGCCGGCCGCCTTTGAGAAACGCAAGAAGCCCGGGCGCCGCGAATACCTGCGGGCGCGCATCCGGGACGGACGCGCGGAACCCTTTGCCTCTGAAGGGTCGGGCCGGGTCAGCGGCCTTAGCTGGGCCGAAGGTTTCGTCGAACTCCCGGACAGAGAGGCGCATGTTCGCCCGGGCGACCCGGTGCGTTTCTTGCCGTTCGGCAGCTTCGGGCCTTAGGGGCACGGCACGCAGCGGCCCGGTCTGCCGCCCGGGGCCGTAAAGCTGGCGTGGGCCGGTTTTCCCGACTTGTCCGGTTGTGCGGATCGGGGCACGCTTTCCCAGCAACGCGCCGGTCCGACAGGCGTGAGGGGAGAATGAACAAATGAGCCTTTTTCAGATCACGCCGGTCCTCGGCTATGCGGATGTCGTGCTGGATTTCCACAATTCCGGCACAGGACCGATCGACGATGCGCCTTACGGCGGCACCTATAACGAAACGACGCTGGCCGGGTCCTTCCCGGTCACGGTGGGCCTGGGCGTCGTGCTGGGCGACGACCCGGACGCGACCGTCGACTTCCTGTCGCTGCCCCAGGGCTCCCATGTCTCGGTCGGGTTCCTGGACGAGGTGGTGGTCGATGGCACAGGCGACGACATCTTCATCACCGAGATCGCGGGAAATGGCGAGAACGCGGAGGTCTGGGTCGGCAGCGGCGACGGGACCTATGTCTATCTGGGCAATGCCGGCGGCGGTACGACCAGCTCCTTCGATCTGGCAGACATCGGCTGGAAGGGCTTCGTGAACGAGGTCAGGATCGTCGGCCTGGACACCCTGGGCGGCTCGCCCGGATTCGACGTGGTGAACGTCAAGGTCCTGCCCGGCGCGGTCGAGGATCTGGACGACGACAACGATTTCGACGGTACGACCGGCGACGATCAGGTCGACCTGGGCGATGGCGACGACGTGTTTGACGGCAAGGGCGGCGACGACGTGGCCGAAGGCGGGGCCGGTGACGACGAGATGACGGGCGGCGGCGGCCGGGACAAGCTGAGCGGGGGAGGCGGCAAGGACCTGCTGAAGGGGGGCGCCGGCAATGACGATCTGAGCGGCGGCGGCAGGAAGGACAAGCTATTCGGCGGCAAGGGCGCGGACGACATGGACGGTGGCGGCGGTCGCGACAAGTTGTTCGGCGGCAACGGCGCCGATGAGGCCCGGGGCGACGCGGGCAATGACCGCGTCTTCGGCGGCAAGGGCGCCGACGAGCTCTTCGGCAATGGCGGGCAGGACCTGGTGAGCGGCGGTGACGGCGCGGACTTTATCGACGGCGGCAAGGGCAACGACAACCTGATGGGCGGGGCCGATGGCGACGTCTTCTGCTTCAGGACCGGCAGCGGCGCCGATTCGATCTACGACTTCGAGGCCGGGCTGGACATGGTGGAGATCGCGAAGGGCGCCAACAGGTTCGGCCAGCTGGTCTTCGACGCGTTCGAGGACGGCGTCCAGGTCAGCTTTTCCAACGTCTCTATCTTCTTCGCGGACATGACGCTGGATCAGGTCAAGGATCCCGACAACTTCCTGTTCTGATCAACGCTCGGGCGCGGTGCGCCGTGCCCGCGGCGGTGATGGCCAGCGCCGGTGTTCGTCGTCGATGACGAAGGCATGGCGATGGCCGCCTTGGCCGTCCGCTTCCAGATGCGGGTGGCCGGGGGCCAGGTCCGGGTGATCGTGGGCCAGGCTTTCGGGATCGTGCGGTGGCCAGGTCATGTGGGCCAGGACGGCGCCTGCCAGCCCCATGGCGCCCAGAATCAGCAGCGTGGCGGGCATGCCCAGAGCCTCGCCGCCGATGCCCGCAACCGGGTAGGCGATCAGCCAGCAGGCATGGGACAGCGTGAACTGCGCGGTGAAGAGCGCCGGCCGGTCCTCCGGGCGGGCGGAGCGGCGCAGCAGCCGCCCCGAGGGGGTCAGGATCGCGGAATAGAGGAACCCGCCAAGCGCCCAGAGGGCCAGGAAGACCGGCCAGGCGGGCAGGCCCGCCAGCCAGGTCCAGAGACCCAGCACCACGGTCCAGAGCGTCACTGCCGTGCCTGCCGTCACCATCACGGGCCGGTCGGGCATGTGGTCGAGGAGCTGAGGCAGCACCAGCGCGGCCAGCATAGACCCGGCCCCATAGCAGGCCAGTGCCACCGCGACCTGGGTTTCTGCCCCGCCGAAGCCCGCGCGCACAAGGACGACGGTGTTGACCAGGACAAAGGCGCTGGTCGCCGCGGCTGCCATCGACAGGCCCAAAAGGCCCCGCAGCCGGGGCGTGGCCATGTAAATGCGAAGCCCGCGCGTCGCGCGTTCGGCAAAGCTGCGGGTCCGGGTCGCGGCCTTGCGCAAGGGCAGGGCCACACTGGCGACCATAAGGGCGGATCCCGCGAATCCCACGACGGTGCCCAGAAACAGGTTGTGATAGCCCGTCACCAGCAACAGCACACCGGCCAGCGCCGGGCTGAGCAGGTTTTCCAGATCATAGGCCAGCCGCGAGAGCGACAGGGCGCGGGTATAGTCGGCCTCGGATTCGAAGAGATCGGGGATGGTGGCCTGGAATGTCGGCGTGAAGGTGGCCGAGGCCGCCTGAAGGACGAAGATCAGCAGGTAGATCTGCCAGACCGCGTCGACAAAGGGCAGGGCCAGCGCCACGACGGCACGGATCAGGTCGGCGCCGATCAGCACGGCCTTGCGCGGCAGCCGGTCGGCCGCGGCATTGGCCAGGGGCGCCAGGCCGACATAGGCCACCATCTTGATCGCGAAGGCGGTGCCCAGAACGGCCCCCGCACCTGTCCCGGCGATGTCATAGGCCAGAAGCCCAAGGGCCACGGTCAGAAGCCCGGTGCCCACCAGCGCGATGCACTGGGCCGAGAAAAGGCGGGCAAATACCGGATTGGCGAGAATGGCAAGCATCTGGGTGATCCGTTCGGGGAGCCGGATTTCAACCTAACCGGTTTCCAAAGGCCTGTCGCGCGGGGCAGCTGGATCGCCGCGCCCCCGGATCGCGTGCGCCGCGGTCCACCCCGGCCGGATCCTTCCTCCCACCCCGGGGGGATAGGTGCCGCATCCCCCGCCCCGCGCCGGGCGCGATCCGGGGGCCCGGGGGCGGGGCCGGCCCGCGGGCTGCTGTGGCAGGTCCTGTCCGCAGGTCGGCAGGATTCGCTGCCGGCGCGGGGCCGGCAACCCCATGGCAGGTAAAGCAGTTGGCAGGCGGAAAGAGCCGCGATGCCATGCTATGGCCACGGCCAGAGGCGCAGTTACAGCCCGGCCATCGGGGGGTAAATCACTTGCCTTCGTCGCCGCACCGGGCGCCTCAGAGCTCAGACCTCAATCGAAGGTGCCGGCGACGCGGGCCAGCAACATGAAGGCGCGGGCGGTACGGGTGTCGCCGAAGGCCGCCATCTCGGCATCCGAGGCGCCGGGTTCGAATTCGGCGGCCGCGCGGTCGAAGAGGCGTAGGAAATGGTGCGCGGAATCGCGGAAGATCGTGTCCTGCCGCATCTTCAGCGTGATCCGGGCCAGAAGCTCGCGGTCGTGGATGCCACCCAGATCCGCCACGGCCCGCCCGCGCACGCCCTTTGCAAACAGCCGCCATGTTTCTGGCCGCGCCTGGTCGGGGCGGAGGTCGTCCATGTAGACGCCTTCCTGGCTGAGAAGGGTCAGCACGTCCTCGGCCGACTGGATCATCTGCGCCGTCTGCCGGTCGCGCATCGCTCGTCGCAGCGCGCCGAAGCCTTCCTTGTCATCCGCCGTTTCCGGAAAATTCAGCGCACGCACGTAATCCGAAGCCGCGGGGCGGGGCGGCCTTGCGACCTCTGGCAGGTCGAAGGCCAGCGCGCCTTGCAGGGCGTCGGTTTCTCTGGCAGGGGCCGTCGCGTCCGGTTCTTCCGGCAGCTGGTCCAACCTGCCTTCCGGCGCGTCTTCTGCCCCATCTGCGGGGGGCGCCGGATCGGACACGTCTGTCAGGCGGGCCAGCAAGCCGGATTCGGCGGCGTCCAGGGCGGCATGCATGGCCTCGTCGTCCTCGTCGGGGGCGATGTCGTCCCCGGCCGGCAGGCTGGGGGCATCGACCGCGACCGGCGCGGGGGCCGCGGCCGGGGCCGTCGCGACGGAGAATTCCGGCGCGATGTCTTCAGGCGTGGTCGCCTCGATCAGCATCAGCTCGACCCGGTCCAGACGGTCGATCATATCGTCCAGCTTGCGCGCCAGTTTCGATTCCAGGCCGGCGGACTGGCGCTGCTGCTGGGCAATGGCGGTCTGGCGAATGGTGGCCAGCGCCTCCTGCAGCTTGTGGCTGTCGCGGCGGATCTCCTCCTGTGCGCGGGCCATGGCCATCAGGACCCAGATCCCGCCCAGCGGCATCACGGCCGCCAGCACGGCGACCACGAAACCCAGCCCGGCAAAGCTTTCGCGCCAGGCGACATCGGTCAGCAGCAGGAAACCGCCGCACAGCCCCAGCCAGAGAACGCTGAATGCGAATGCCAGCGCCCGCCACGACGCCACCTCGCGGCGGGTCGTGGCGGCGGTGATCCCCAGCGCGGAATCCCGTGGCGATGTCGGCTGCGAGATCGACTGTGACGTCGACTGGGGGGCGTCGTCGGTCATGGCCCCTTCTTCCCGGTCAGGCGTAGACGATTTTCAGGACTTCATAGGACCGCTGCCCCCCGGGGGTGCGGACCTCGACGCTGTCGCCTTCGTCCTTGCCGATCAGGGCACGGGCGATGGGCGACTTGATGTTCAGAAGACCGTTCTCGATATCGGCCTCGTGCTCGCCGACGATCTGCCAGGTCTTCTCTTCATCCGTATCCTCGTCGACCAGCGTGACCCTGGCGCCGAACTTGATCGAACCGGACAGCTTGGCAGGATCGATCACCTCGGCCAGGCTCAGGATGCCCTCCAGTTCCTTGATCCGGCCCTCGATGAAAGACTGCTTCTCGCGGGCCGAATGGTACTCGGCATTTTCCGACAGGTCGCCATGTTCGCGCGCCTCGGCGATCGCCTTGATGATGGCGGGCCGTTCGACGGATTTCAGCTGCTTCAGTTCGGCCTCGAGCGCGGCGTGGCCCTTGCGGGTCATCGGTATCTTTTCCATTCCCTCTCTCTTCCCACGCGTCCTGTGTTGTATGCGCAAATGGTGCGCCCCGCCGCGGAACTGCGACGGGGCGGATTTGGGTCAGGAACGACCTGATCAAGTCTGACGGGGATTTGCAAGGGGAGAGCGGCGCCCCCCGTTCCCCGACCAGGGCGATTTCCGGCCGGTTTCCTGCGTAAACCGGCGATTTCGGACCGGTTCAGCTATAGGAGACGACCTCGTATTCGATTCCGTCGGTATCGTCGAAATAGAAGCGGCGGCCGGGTTCATAGTCGTCATGGTTGTGGGGCTCGAAGCCATGTGCGCGAAGCCGCGTTTCGGTCGTGTCGAGATCGCCGACCACGACCCCGACATGGTTCATCATCGACATGCCCCGGGGCGCCGGCCCGTCGCGCGGTTCCGTGCCGGGGCCGGTGTAAAGCGCCAGATAGGCGTCGTCGGTGCCGACATGGACCGTTCGGCCGTCGCGGGCCGGCCCGGACCATCGGATCTTCCAGCCGAAGATGTCGCACATCCAGGCCGCGGTGGCATCGCAGTCCGAGACGGTGAAATTGACGTGTTCAAGGGCGGCAGTCATTGGGAACCTCCTGATTTTGTCCTGTCTGCGAATCCGTGGTAATTCCTCAACCGAACTTTAGGTCAAAGGAAAAATGAGGAGGCGGCGGATGGCGGTATCGGACGGTTTGCCCATCGGGGCGCTGGCGGCGCGGACAGGCCTGGCGGTGTCGGCGATCCGCTTTTACGAGGCGCAGGGGCTGATCCGGCCCTGGCGCAACGCCGGCGGTCAGCGGCGGTTCCAGCGGGCGGATATCCGGCGGTTGAGCTTCGTCATGGTGGCGCAGCGGGTCGGGTTGTCCCTGCCGGAAATCCGCGCGGTGCTGCAAACGCTGCCCGGCGGGCGCACGCCGACCAAGGCGGACTGGGATCGGATGGCGGCCGCCTTCCGCGCACATCTGGATGCGCGCATCGCGGAGCTGGAGCTGCTGCGGGACAATCTGGACGGCTGCATCGGCTGTGGCTGCCTGAGCCTGCCGACCTGCGCCCTGCACAATCCCAAGGACCGGATGGGAGCTCGCGGTGCGGGACCGAGATTCCTGCTGGGAGACGTGCTGGAAAAGGAAGAGGGGCGCGGCGACGGCTGACGTCGCGCCCCGGTGTCTGGATGGGTCGGGTGCCTTAGCCGGCGACTTCGCCGAACAGCATCTGGGCCTTGCCGTTGTAGAAGTTCGGGATGTCCTTCACGGCATCGGCCGAATCCTTCAGCGCCTCGTTCATTGCGGCCTGGTCCTTGAAGACCATGGTGGCGATGGCGTGATAGCCCGGCGGCACGCCGGGGCCGCCGGCGAGCCCGCGGGTGACCAGCGTCTGGTCCAGGTGGGGCCCAAAGCTGTCGGCCACCAATTTCATGTGTGTGTCCATGTAATAATCGAAGTCGAAGGTCGTACCCTCGGTCGCGGGGTAGATGACTTGCATGGATGCGGACATGGGTTCCTCCGGTCTCTGCCGGATCTGATGGCCGGCTGGGCGCACTCTGCCGCACCGGAAGGGAAGGGTCAAAGCCTTGTGGGGGGTGACGCCGCGACCGGGGAGGGGGCTCTGCCCCCGAGGATATTTGAAGACCAAAGAATCGGCGGGCGCCCGCGGGATTGCCGGCGGGCGCCAAGTTAGGGCCGTTTGCCGCGCAGGAATGTTGCGCAGGGCAATTGACCTTAGCAAGGAAGCAACGATAGTCAGATGCGACCTAGATTGACACTGACACATGTCAGGCGCCACAGGAGGGAATGCCGGAATGGCCGAGATCGAACGCGAGGCAATGGAATACGACGTGGTGATCGTGGGCGCCGGACCGGCCGGCTTGTCCGCCGCCATCCGTCTGAAGCAGCTCGACGCCGATCTGAACGTCGTGGTCCTGGAAAAGGGATCCGAAGTGGGCGCGCACATCCTGTCCGGCGCCGTGCTGGATCCGTCGGGGCTGACCCGGCTGATGCCCGACTGGAAGGAAAAGGGCGCGCCGCTGAACGTGCCCGTGAAGGAAGACAACTTCTATATCCTGGGCGAGGCGGGGCATCTGCGGCTGCCGAACTTCATGATGCCGCCGCTGATGAACAACCACGGCAACTATATCGTTTCCATGGGGAACGTTTGCCGCTGGATGGCCGAGCAGGCCGAGGAAATGGGGGTCGAGATCTTCCCGGGCATGGCCTGTTCGGAGCTGGTCTTTGGCGAGAACGGTGAAGTGAAGGGCGTGGTCGCGGGCGAGTTCGGCCGCGAGCCCGACGGCACGCCGGGCCCGTCCTACGAGCCGGGGATGGAGCTGCACGGCAAATACGTGTTCCTGGGCGAAGGTGCACGGGGATCGCTGTCGAAGCAGGTGCTGGCCAAGTACGACCTGGCCAAGGATTGCGACGTGCCGAAATTCGGCCTGGGCATGAAAGAAATCTGGGAAGTCGACCCGGCCAAGCACAATGAAGGCGAGGTCACCCACACCATGGGCTGGCCGCTGGGCTTCAAGAATTCCGGCGGATCCTTCGTCTATCACCTGGACAACAACCAGGTTTATGTCGGCTATATCGTCGACCTGAACTACAAGAACCCGTACCTTTACCCGTACATGGAATTCCAGAAGTTCAAGCATCACCCGAAGATCGCGGAGCTGCTGAAGGGCGGCAAACGCGTGGCCTATGGCGCGCGGGCGGTGACCAAGGGCGGCTATCAGTCGATCCCCCAGGTGGCTTTCCCCGGTGGTGCGCTGCTGGGCTGTTCGGCGGGGCTGGTGAACCTGCCGCGGATCAAGGGCAACCACAACGCCATGCATTCCGGCATCGAAGCCGCCGAGGCCGCCTTTGCCGCCATCGGCGCGGGCCGGGCGGGCGATGTCCTGACCGAATACGACACCGCGCTGAAGGCAGGTCCGGTCGGCAAGGACCTGAAGACGGTGCGCAATGTGGCGCCGCTGAACGGCAAGCTGGGCCCCTTGGGCGGTCTGACGCTGGGCGGTTTCGACATGTGGTTCCAGACGCTCTTCGGTGGCGCGTCGCTGTTCGGGACGGTCAAGCATGGCAAAACCGATGCGCAGGCAACGGAACGGGCCGAATGGCACAAGCCGATCGACTATCCGAAGCCCGATGGCGTGCTGTCCTTCGACAGGCTGACCAACGTGAGCTTTTCGATGACGAACCACGAGGAAAGCCAGCCGGCGCACCTGAAGCTGAAGGATCCCAAGATCCCGGTGTCGGTGAACCTTCCGGACTTCGCCGGGCCGTCGGCACGTTACTGCCCGGCGGGCGTCTACGAGTTCGTCGAGGAAGAGGGCAAGCCCACACGCTTTGTCATCAACTTCCAGAACTGCGTCCACTGCAAGACCTGCGATATCAAGGACCCGAGCCAGAACATCAACTGGACCTGTCCGCAGGGCGGCGACGGGCCGAACTATCCCAACATGTAAACCGGTACGCGGTGGGCTGGATCGCCGGGGCCCGACCCGGGTGACGGCGCCCCGCCCACCGACCCTCACCGGATCCCTGCGGGATCCGGTGGCCCGCCGTGCCGGCGATCCGGTCCGGTCCTTTTCCGCCGATCCCTTTCCGGCCTGCCGGGGGGGCATTTGCGGATGATCCCGATGAAATACGCGTGAAACAAGGCGAATCTGCCGAAAATTGTCGCGCAGCGGCGGGCGAAGTCGCAGAGCCCCCATTGCGGCTGCCGCCTCGCGGGCCTAGCTTGTAATCTTGACAGGCATGTTATCGCTCGCAGGGAGACTTTGGTGACCACAGGTTTCGCACGTGCGGCCGCTGCGGCGGTCTTCGCTTTGATCGCGCTGCCGCAGACGGCCCCGGCCGAGGGTCTGTCCGGGGCCTACCTGGCCGGTCGGCAAGCCCTGATCATGAACGACTTCGCTGCCGCCGCAGATCATTACGCGCGCGCGTTGGAGACGGATACAACCAACGACTACCTGCTCGAAAGCACGATCATTTCCCTTCTGTCGCTGGGTGAGGCGCGCAAGGCGCTGCCCTATGCCAATATCCTGCAGTCGGCCGGTGGCGACCGGCCGCTGGCGCGGCTGACGATTCTGGCCGACAAGGCCCAGGCGGGCGACTGGGACGGCGTTCTGGAGATCGCGGCCACTGCCCCCGACACGGATCCGATCACCGGCAGCCTGGTGGCCGGCTGGGCGCTGGTCGGCAAGGGCGACCGCGACGGCGCCATGGCGCGCTTCGATGCCGTGGGCGAAGATCCCGGGCTGAAGGTGCTGGCGCTTTATCACAAGGCGCTCGCCCTGGCAGCGCTGGGCGATTTCGAGGCCGCCGAGGCGATCTTTGACGAAGAGGACCGGAGCCTGTTCCGGACCCGCCGCGGCGCGATGGCACGGGCCGAGATCCTGTCGCAGCTGGGCCGCAACGACGAGGCGCTGGAAAGGCTGGCCGATGCGTTCCGGTCGGGCTTTGACCCCGGACTGACGGAGATGGCGGACCGGCTGGCATCCGGCGAGACGATCCCCTTCGATACGGTCGCGGATGCGAAAGAAGGCCTGGCCGAGCTGCACTTTACCCTGTCGCTGATGCTGGATTCCGAAGACACGGTGCTTCTGTCCCTGATCCAGTCGCGGCTGGCGGGCTATCTGCGGCCGGATCATGTCGACGCCATCCTGATGAGCGCCGAGATGCTGGAAGGGTTGGAACAGTACGATCTGGCAGTCGAGACCTACCGCAAGGTGTCGAAGGACAGCCCCGATTTCTATGCCGCCGAGCAGGGCCGGGCCGAGGCACTGGGACGCGCCGGCAAGCCCGATGCCGCCATCGAGGTGCTGGAGCGGCTGTCGAAGGATTACCCGACGCTGCCGTCGGTTTATGCCTCGCTGGGGGATTTCTACCGGACCGAAGGACGCTTTGCCGAGGCGGCGGGGGCCTATGACAGGGCGCTGGAGTACCTGGAAGAGGACAGCGGGCGGCGCTGGGCGTATCTTTACGCCCGCGGGATCGCCCGCGAACGCCTGCAGCGCTGGGACGATGCCGAGGCGGATTTCCGGCTGGCGCTGGACCTTCAGCCCGGCCATCCGATGGTGCTGAACTACCTAGGCTATTCCCTGGTCGAAAAGCAGCAGAATCTGGACGAGGCACTGGCCATGATCGAGGAGGCCGTCGCGACCCGTCCCGACAATGGCTATATCGTCGATTCGCTGGGCTGGGCGCTGTACCGGCTGGGCCGCTATGAAGAAGCGGTTGCGCATATGGAGCGTGCGGTGGCGCTGGAGGCCGTGGATCCTGTGATCAACGACCACCTGGGCGACGTCTACTGGGCCGTGGGCCGCAAGCGCGAGGCGGAATTCCAGTGGAAGCGTGCGCTGTCCTTCGTCGATCCGACCGAAGAGGGATCGGAAGCCGACCCCGACCGGATGCGGCGCAAGCTGGCCATCGGGCTCGACGCTACGCTGGCCGAGGAAGGATCGCCGCCGCTGAAGGTGGCCGATGGCAAGAACTGAAGCCTTCGCCCCGGCGAAGGTCAATCTGGCACTGCATGTGACGGGGCGTCGGGCAGATGGATACCATCTGCTCGATTCGCTTGTGGCCTTTGCGGATGTGGGCGATCGGGTCTTCGTGGATGACGGCCCGGGCCTGTCGCTAACGGTCAGCGGGCCGCGCGCGGCGGGTGTGCCGGCGGGGCCGGAAAACCTGGTGCTGAAGGCTGCGGTCTTTGCAGGCGTCGCGGATGCGGCGATTTCACTGGAAAAGCATCTGCCATCCGCAGGCGGGATCGGCGGCGGGTCTTCGGATGCAGCGGCGACCTTGCGGGCCTGTGCCGTGCGGTTCGGGACCCAGGTGCCGGATACGCTGCCGCTGGGGGCAGACCTGCCGGTCTGCGTGCTGGCGAGGGCCTGCCGGATGGCGGGAATCGGAGAGATCCTGACCCCGGTCGGGGGCCTGCCCCCCTTGCCGGCAGTTCTGGTCAACGCGGGTGTGGACGTGCCCACGGGGGCCGTGTTCTCTCGCCTTGCCAGCCGCCACAACGCACCGATGGATCCGGTTCCGGCCGATTGGGGCGACGTGCCCGCGACGGTCGACTGGCTGGGCCGTCAGCGCAACGACCTGGAGGCGCCGGCGCAGGAAGTAGCCCCGGTCATCGGGGACGTGCTGGCGGCGCTCCGCGGCTCTGGTGCGCTGCTGGCACGGATGAGCGGGTCCGGCGGGACCTGTTTCGGCGTTTTCTCGGACGAAGGGCAGGCGGCGTCCTGCGCGGCGTCGCTGCGCGAGGCGCATCCCGGCTGGTGGGTGGCTGAAACCGTCCTGAATTGAAGCGTGCTCCGCGGAGGCCCACCCCGTTCGGATCACGTGGATCCTCGCTCCCACCCCGGCGCATGGTCGGGACCATGTGCCCCGTCCCGCACGCGATCCGGGACAGGAACAGGGTCAGTTGAGGCGCGACACCACGTAGCCCGCCAGGTCGTGCAGGATGTCCCGCAGCTCGTGCTCGGGGCAGGGGGCCAGGGCTTGCTGCGCAGTCTCGGCCCAGCGGTAGGCCTGATCCCTTGTGGCGTTCAGCGTGCCGTGCCTGTTCATCAGGTCCAGCGCCGTTTCCAGGTCGCCGTCGGCCTGCCTGCCGTCGGCGATGGTGCGCTTCCAGAAGGCGCGTTCGTCGGCATCGGCCGCGGCGATGGCCTTGATCACGGGCAGGGTCAGCTTGCGTTCGCGGAAGTCGTCGCCGACGTTCTTGCCCGTGGCCGCGCTGTCGCCCTGATAGTCCAGAAGGTCGTCGGCGATTTGGAAGGCGATCCCCAGTGCCTCGCCATAGGCGCGCAGGCCCTCGATCGCCGCGGGATCCGCGTCGGCGACGATACCGCCCACTTCCATCGCGGCCGAGAACAGTGCCGCGGTCTTGCCTTTCACCACCTGGATATAGATCGCTTCGGTCGTTGCCAGATCCTGCGCCGCGCTCAGCTGCAGCACTTCGCCTTCCGCAATTGTGGCGGAGGCGTTGGCAAGGATCCCCAGCACCTCGATCCGGTCAGTTTCGACCATCAGCTGGAAGGACCGCGCAAAGAGGTAGTCGCCCACCAGAACGCTGGACTGGTTGTCCCACAGAAGGTTCGCCGTCGGCCGCCCCCGCCGCTGGGCGCTTTCGTCGACGACGTCGTCATGCAGAAGCGTGGCGGTGTGGATGAATTCCACCGTCGCGGCAAGCTTCACCGCATCCGGGCCTTCGTACCCGCACAGGCCGGCCGCAGCCAGCGTCAGCATCGGGCGCAAACGCTTGCCGCCGGCCTCGACCAGATGGGCCGTCACCTCGGGGATGCGGGGCGCATGTTCGGACGCCATGCGGACGCGAATCAGATCGTTGACGCGGCCCATGTCGGCAGACAGTGCCGCGGCCAGACGTTCCTGAGGCTTTGCAACCGTGCGGGAATCCATCCTACCTCCGCAATAAAATCTTACGGGGCGGAGTCCGCCCGAGCATGTCCGGCTTAGGACGCCGCTGCCCCCCTGCAAAGGCCCGACCCGCCATTTGGCGACCAGACTGTTGCCGGATTGGGGCCCGGGGCTCGACACTTGCACCGGGGCGGCCTAGATCCAGACCCATGAAAGAACTTCTGCGTACCACCGATCCAACCGTGATGGCCTTCGCCTCCGCCCTTCTCCAAGGCGAGGGTATAGAGGCCTTTCCGCTGGACGTAAACATGAGCGTACTGGAAGGCGGCATAGGCGCTTTGCCGCGCCGGCTGATGGTGCGCGACCAGGATTTCGACCGTGCCGTCCGTGTCTTGGTCGACAACGAAATTCCCCGGGCCTGAGTGGCAGACTTCGCCGACAGCGACCTGACGCTGGACGCCTTCCTGGGCGGCGCGCTGATGCTGTCGCAGCCCCGCAAGGGCTATCGCGCCGGGGTGGATCCGGTGTTGCTGGCCGCCGCGGTGCCGGCAGAGCCGGGTGACAGCGTTCTGGAACTGGGATGCGGGGCAGGGGCCGCGATCCTGTGTCTTGGACGCCGGGTGCCGGAGCTGGCCCTGACGGGGGTCGAGCTTCAGGACGACTATGCCACGCTGGCGCACCGCAATGCCCGACGGAACGATCTGCCGCTTGAGGTCGTGACCGCCGATCTGGCGGCCCTGCCGTCCGATGTACGGGCTCGCAGCTTCGACCATGTCCTGGCCAATCCACCCTACTTCCGGGCCGGGGCGCATCAGCCTGCCGATGACAGCGGTCGGGCCACCGCGCTGGGGGGAGCCACACCCCTGTCGCAGTGGATTGGGATTGCAGCCAAAAGGCTGAAGCCCAGGGGCTATCTGCACATGATCAACCGCACCGACCGCCTGCCAGAGATGCTGTCGGCGGCGGAAGGACGACTCGGCTCGATTGAAGTGCTGCCGATCTCTGCACGCTTAGGTAGATCCCCTGATTTGGTGATTCTCCGTATGCGGAAAGACGGGCGGGCGCCGTTCCGGCTGCATGCACCCCTGGTCCTGCATGTGGGCTTTGCCCATGTGCAGGATGGCGCCGACGACTACGTGCCTGAAATTGCAGCAGTTCTACGACGCGGGGCAAAGCTGGTATGGCCTTCTTAGTCGCAACTCAACGCGCCGCGTGACAGAATGATGACGTTGTGCTCCACTGGTCTTGCAGCAAACGGAATGGAGAGTCCTATGAGCACGGAATCGCATCTGGTCGAGCTGAAGAAGAAGCATCAGACGCTGGAAACACGACTTGAAGCTGCGCAACGATCGCCAAGTACCGATCGCCTTGAAATCAACGAAATGAAGAAGAAGAAGCTTCGGCTGAAGGATCAGATCCAGCGCCTGTCGCATTGATGGCCTGACGGCCCCGCCCGCGTCGCGGGTCGGGGTCTAGGGGATCGGTGAAGGGCGGGGATTGGCGCGCAGGCTTGCCA
The DNA here is from genome assembly GCF_009765275.1 of Chachezhania sediminis. Classification (GTDB taxonomy): domain Bacteria; phylum Pseudomonadota; class Alphaproteobacteria; order Rhodobacterales; family Rhodobacteraceae; genus Chachezhania; species Chachezhania sediminis. Next base: position 285,390 of record NZ_VOPH01000005.1, on the reverse strand, counting down.
AGGCGGCCAGCGCGGCGCCCCCTGTGATCAGCACGGCTGCCAGCCCCAGCGTCCAGCTGGGTGCTGCAATGCCTGTTGCCACCAGGATCAGCGTCGACAGCAGCGGCGCGGCATAGGATGCCGTGCCGAGAAGTTGGATGTCGCCCCGCTTTACCCCAATGTCCCAGACATAGAAGGCCAGGCCCACCGGCCCCAGGCCCAGCCCCAGCGTGGCCAGCCAACCCAGCGTGTCTTCGGGCCAGACGGTTTCTTCGACCCCCAAGTGGAGGGCGGCCGACAGCACCGCCGTGGCCAGGCAAAAGACCGCGACCGAGGCCGTGGGCGCATTGCCCAGCCGGCGTGACAGGACGGAATATCCCGACCAGGTCAGGGCGCAGCACAGCGCCAGCAGATAGCCGGGCAGGTAGGCGGTGCTGAAGCCGGTCGCTCCGCCCGACACGATCAGGGCCGCGCCGGCAAAGCCCAGCAGCCCGCCAGCCAGGTGACCGGGCCGCAGATGCTCGCCCGGCAGCAGGCCGGATAGCAGCACGATCAGCAGGGGCCACAGATAGGCGATCAGCCCGGCCTCGGCCGCGGGCGCCAGGCGCAGGGCCGAGAAATAGAGTGCATGATAGCCGAACAGGCCCAGCGTCCCGAAGGCATAGACTTTCAGCGGCACCCGGCGCAGCTGGCCCAGGCCGCCGTCCATCGCGGTCCACACCAAGCCGATGGCCCCCCCGATCGCAAAGCACAGCGCGTTCAGAAGAAGGGGCGGCACCGGGGCAGACCCCACGGTGAACAGGGCCAGCAGCGACCACAGAAGGACGGCAATGAAGCCGATGAATGTTGCGCTGGAGCGGGTCATGACCGCCCGATAGCAGGCCCGGCGGAAATAATCACGACCCCTGGTGCGGCCTGGTCCCGCGGCGTATCGGCACCGCACCGCTTCCCGAACCGCGGCGGGAGGCGGTGGCCGGCGAGGGGTGATCCCCCGCCGGCCGGATTTCAAGGCTCAGACGAAGAACTGACCGCCATTCGCGGTGATGGTCGACCCGTTCAGGAAGGCCGCATCGTCCGAGGCCAGGAAGACCACGCAGCGCGCGATCTCTTCCGGTTCGCCCAGGCGGCCGGTGGGGATCTGCGCGATGATCGAATTGCGCACCTTTTCCGGCACCGCCATGACCATGTCGGTCGCGATGTAGCCGGGGCAGATCGCGTTCGCGGTGATGCCCTTGGCAGCACCTTCCTGCGCCAGCGCCTTCACGAAGCCCAGGTCGCCCGCCTTGGTTGCGGAATAGTTCACCTGGCCGAACTGGCCCTTCTGCCCGTTGATCGAGCTGATGACGATCACCCGGCCGAAGCCGCGTTCGCGCATGCCCGGATAGATCGGGTGCACGGTGTTGAAGACGCCGGTCAAGTTGGTGTTCACCACGTCGTGCCACTGTTCCGGGGTCATCCGGTGGAACGGGGCGTCACGGGTGATGCCGGCATTGGCCACGACCACATCGATGGGGCCAAGGTCCGATTCGACCTGCGCCAGCCCGGCCTTCGACGCCTCGTAGTTGCCCACATCCCACTTGTAGGTCTTGATACCGGTTTCTTCGGTGAACTTGGCTGCCGCTTCATCGTTACCGGCATAGCTGGCGGCCACCGTGTAACCGGCGCCCTTCAGGGCCTTGCTGATGGCCGCGCCGATCCCCCGGCTGCCACCGGTCACTAAGGCTACACGAGACATTCTGATCGTTCCTCCAAAAAAGTCAGCATAATCTTGTTAAGCCGCAATGGGCTGTTTGCGCAATATTATTTCGCGGACAAAAAAAGAAACCTGCGGCATTTGCCGCAGGTTCCATTAACCACCATCATATGACGTGGACTTTGATCTGTATCAGTCGCGTGCGACGCACATTGCCACACCCATGCCGCCGCCGATGCACAGGGTCGCCAGACCCTTCTTGGCATCCCGGCGCTGCATTTCGAACAGTAGGGTGTTCAGGACGCGCGCGCCCGAGGCGCCGATCGGGTGACCGATGGCGATGGCACCGCCGTTCACGTTCACCTTGGCCGGATCCCAGCCCATGTCCTTGTTCACGGCGCAGGCCTGGGCCGCGAAGGCCTCGTTCGCTTCGATCAGGTCCAGGTCGTCGGCCTTCCAGCCGGCCTTTTCCAGCGCCTTGCGCGACGCATAGATCGGCCCCACGCCCATGATCGACGGGTCCAGGCCCACGGTCGCGAAGGAAACGATTCGCGCCAGCGGTGTGATCCCGCGCTTTTCGGCATTGTCCGCCGACATCAGCAGGACAGCGGCCGCGCCGTCATTGATGCCGGACGCGTTGGCCGCGGTGACGGAGCCGTCCTTGGCGAAGGCGGGGCGCAGTTTCTGCATCGCCTCGATCGTGGCGCCTTCGCGGATGTATTCGTCGGCGTCGAAGACCACCTCGCCCTTGCGGGTCTTGATGGTGACGGCCGCGATCTCGTCCGCGAACTTGCCGGCCTTGCGCGCGGCTTCGGCCTTGTTCTGCGAGGCGACGGCGAATTCGTCCTGCATTTCGCGGCTGATCTGCCATTGCTGGGCGACGTTCTCGGCGGTCTGGCCCATGTGATAGCCGTTGAAAGCGTCCCACAGCCCGTCGCGGATCATCGTGTCGATATAGGACATGTCGCCCATCTTGTGCCCGTTGCGCAGGTTGGCGGCATGGGGGCTCATCGACATGTTTTCCTGGCCACCGGCGATCACCACGTCGGCATCGCCAAGCGCCACGTGCTGGGCTCCCAGCGCCACAGCGCGCAGGCCCGATCCGCAGACCTGGTTGATGCCCCAAGCGACGCTGGATTCCGGCAGGCCGGCGTTGACATGGGCCTGGCGCGCGGGGTTCTGGCCCTGGGCGGCGGTCAGCACCTGGCCCAGGATCGTCTGGTCGACGTCGGCCTTGTCGATGCCGGCGCGCTCGACCACGGCTTCCAGCACCACCTTGCCCAGGTCGTGGGCGGGGGTTCCGGCGAGCGTGCCGCCAAAGCTGCCGACGGCCGTACGTGCCGCGGATGCGATAACTACATTGGTCATGATTGTTGTCCTCTGCCAGCCTGGGGTCAGGATACCTTGGGCGCGTGCACGGACACCGGCCCTGCGTTCTCGACGGTACGGGACAGCACCCGGGCGACGGTCCTCCCACGCCCACGATCTCGGTGTTATCCGAATGCTGCACTTGCGGCAACTGCGCTGTGGCGTGGGGCTTGCGGCGGCGGACCGACGCGGGGCGTGACATGGCCTATCTTGCGGCCGCGGCAGGCCGGCTCACTGCCGATGGGGGCGGACCGCAGGACGGGCCAGGGCTAGTTTTCCCAGGGCGGCCGCAGAGTCGGGGCGCCGAACCCGTAGCCCTGCACGCAATCGACCCCCATGGCGGCAAGGAAATCCGTATCGGATTGCGATTCGACGCCGACAGCCATCAGGCCCATTCCAAAAGCGTGTGCGATCCCGGTCATGGCCCGGACCAAAGCCTCGTTGTCCTGGTTGGAGGTGATGCCGCGGATGAAGCGCGCATCGATTTTCACCGCGTCGAACAGGCTGTCGCGCAGCGCGCGCAGAAGCGTCGGGCCGGCGCCGAAATCGTCCAGCGCGAATGCCACCCCGCGGGAGGCGACCCGCTCCATGAAATCGCGGATCAGGTCCGGCACGGCCGCGATCGAAGGTTCTGAAATCTCCAGCGTCAGGCGGGGTCCGATGCCGGAGTCGCGCCGCAGCGCCCGGTCAAGGATCTGCATCCAGCGGCGGTAGCCTGCGGTGCGGGCCGACATGTTCACCGACAGCCGCAGGGATGGATGCCGTTCCAGCGCCTTCAGACCCAGCGACAGCGATGCGCAATCCAGTTCGCGCCCGATCTCGCTGGTTTCCACGATGGGCATGAATTCGCGGGCCGGGATCGGCCGGCCGGTCGGGTCCAGCACGCGGATCAGGCCTTCGTGGAAGACCACCCGGTGGGGCGGTCGCGCCTCGACCACCGGCTGGTAGGCCAGGACACAGTCGCGGTGGCGGACGGCCTGTTCGACGATGTTCATAAGGTCGTGGTCGCGCAGCGCCACCGCCTCGTCCAGGGGGTTGCCGCGGTCGCGCCTGATGCCGGGCCGGGTCCGTTCGGCCAGGTGGTCCGTGCCGGTGCGCAGACCGGCGCGCGCATCGTCTTCGGCATCGCGAATCCAGGCGGCCTCGTCCGGGTCGGGGAGCGGTTCGGACAGTCGTGTCTTTGGCATGGGTGCATCCAGCGGCAATCGGAAACAGGGTCGGTGCCCCAGAGACATGGCGCAAAATTGTCAAGCGCGGCTTAAGCTTTGGATTTGCCAAGAGTTGTGTGCAAAAGGACGCCGACAAGGTCTGCAAGGCAGGAGAGTTGCGTGGAACGGTGCGCCTGGGTGGGATCGGAACAGATCTACATCGACTATCACGACACAGAGTGGGGCGTTCCCGAATGGGACAGCCGCGCCTTGTGGGAAAAGCTGATCCTGGACGGGTTCCAGGCGGGCTTGAGCTGGATCACGATCCTGAAGAAACGCGAGAACTTCCGCGAGGCCTTCGCCGAATTCGAACCGCAGATCGTGGCAGGCTGGGGCGAGGACGAGGTGGCCAAGCTTCTGACCAATGCCGGGATCATCCGCCACCGCGGCAAGATCGAGGCCACGATTTCCAACGCCCGGATCTGGCTGGAGATGGAGAAAGACGGGGGCTTCGACCGGTTCCTGTGGAATTACGTCGACGGCGCGCCGTTGCAGTCGCGGTTAGCCACCATGGCAGAAGTGCCGGCGGCGACGGATCTGTCTACGCGGATTTCGAAGGACCTGAAGAAGCGCGGGTTCCGGTTCTGCGGGCCGACCATCGTCTATGCCTTCATGCAGGCCGTTGGCATGGTCAACGACCACACGCTGAATTGTCATCGGCACGATCCGGTGGCGAAGCTGGCGGTGCGTTAGACGGGACGGCAGGGCAGGGCCCCGCGCGGGCCGGGCGGCCCGCCCGCCCGCCCATCGGTCGGAAACCTGCGGTTTCCGCCCTCGCCGCCCGGCCCGCGCGGGGCCATTGGCAGACGGAAGGGCAGGGGGATCAGCCTTCGGGCGTCGCCACCAGTTCGGCTGCAATGGCGCGGGCGCTGTCGGAATGCCAGGCCGCGTCGCCCATCAGGCGCGCGATCTCGTTCCCGTCGGGGTCGATCAGGACGGTGATCGGCAGGCCCAGAACGCCCATCTCGCGCGCCAGCGCCGATTTCGGGTCGGTGGCCTTGGGCAGTGCGGTGATGTCCGTTTCCGCGAAGAACTTGTTGATCCCCGCGGGAGAGTTCCGGCCCGTGGCGATGGTCAGCACTTCGAACCTGTCGCCGCCGAATTCCTGCTGCAGCGCGTTCAGTTCGGGCATTTCCTTGCGGCAGGGCGCGCACCAGGTGGCCCAGAAGTTCACCAGCACGTATTTCCCGCGATAGGCTTCCAGCGTCGTTTCCGACCCGTCGGGCAGGAAGAAGGCGATATCGGGCACCGGTTTCGGGTCCGCGAAGGTCAGTTTCTTCAGGTCGCCGTCGCGCAGGCCTTCCAGCGTGTCAATGTCGGCGGCGGCGGCGGCATTTGCACCGAGCGCGATCGAGAGATAAAGAGCGGCGGACCGAACCAGGCGCAAGAGGCGTCCTCCCAAGGGTAGCAAGACATGTCAGAGCAAACCTCGAACCAGATGTGGGGCGGCCGTTTCGCCGCCGGGCCGGATGCGATCATGGAGGCGATCAATGCCTCGATCGACTTCGACCGCCGGCTGGCCGCACAGGATATTGCCGGTTCGAGGGCCCATGCCGCCATGTTGGGCGCCACGGGCATCATTACGGATAGCGATGCCGAAGCGATCCGGGAAGGCCTGCTCACGGTCTTGTCAGAGATCGAGTCGGGCGAGTTCGCCTTTTCCAAGGCGCTGGAAGACATCCACATGAACGTGGAGGCCCGCCTGAAGGACGTGATCGGCGAACCGGCCGGGCGCCTGCACACAGGCCGCAGCCGGAATGACCAGGTTGCGACCGATTTCAAGCTGTGGGTCCGCGACCAGCTGGACCAGGCGGCCGAAGGGATCGAGGCGCTGATCCGCGCGCTGCTGGTCCAGGCAGAGGCCGGAGCCGACTGGGTGATGCCGGGCTTCACCCATCTGCAGACCGCGCAGCCGGTAACCTGGGGTCATCACATGATGGCCTATGTCGAAATGCTGGGCCGCGACCTGTCCCGTGTGCGCGATGCCCGCGCACGGATGAACGAATGCCCGCTGGGCGCGGCCGCCCTGGCCGGGACGTCCTTCCCGATCGACCGCGAGATGACCGCGGCAGCGCTGGGCTTTGCCCGGCCGGCGGCGAATTCTCTGGATGCTGTCAGCGACCGCGACTTCGCGCTGGAATACCTGTCGGTCGCCTCGATTTCGGCGATGCACCTCTCGCGGCTGGCGGAAGAACTGGTGATCTGGTCCTCGGCCCAGTTCCGCTTCGTGACGCTGTCGGACCGTTTCTCGACCGGCTCGTCCATCATGCCGCAGAAAAAGAACCCGGACGCGGCAGAACTGATCCGGGCCAAGATCGGCCGGATCTTCGGTGCGAACGTGGCGCTGACCATGGTGATGAAGGGGCTGCCCTTGGCCTATTCCAAGGACATGCAGGAAGACAAGGAACAGGTCTTCGACGCAGCCGACAACTGGTCGCTGGCGCTGGCCGCGATGACCGGCATGGTGGGCGACATGACCGCCAACCGGGCCGCGCTGGCCGCCGCCGCCGGGTCGGGCTTTTCCACCGCGACGGATCTGGCCGACTGGCTGGTCCGGGTGCTGGGCCTGCCGTTCCGCGATGCGCACCATGTGACCGGCTCGCTGGTGGCCGTGGCCGAAAAGCGCGGCTGCGATCTGCCGGACCTGAGGCTGGAGGACATGAAGGCGGTTCATGACGGAATCACCGAAGACGTCTTCTCGGTCCTTGGGGTCGAAAATTCGGTGAATTCGCGTATGTCCTATGGTGGCACGGCCCCGGCGCAGGTGCGCGCGCAGGTCGAACGCTGGAAAGAGATGCTGGGATGATGAAACGCTTCGTTCTGACCCTTGCCCTGGCCGGTGTCCTGGCGGGCTGTGGCGCGGATGGCGAACCGGAACGGCCGGTTGACAGCACCCCGCCGCCGGCAGACCTGACGGACGGCCTGGGCGCCATGTAAGACTCGGCAGGGCTTAACGGCCGGGAAACCCTGTGGCTGGGTTTCGGTTGATCGGTGCCCGCTTTTTTCGCCTTCTGGTCCGGATGTCCCGGCCAGAGGTAAGCCCATGTCCTTTTCCGTCCGGCTGGCGGCCGGTCTGCTGTTCCTTTCGCTGCAGGCCCCGGTCGCGCAGGCCTATGTGCTGACCGCCTATGTCGATCTCTCCGAACAGCGGATGACGGTGATGCGTGACGGCATGTGGCTTTATGACTGGCCGGTGTCGAGCGGGCGGCAGGGCTATCTGACCCCCACGGGCGATTACCGGGCGACGCGGTTTTCCCGCCATCACCGGTCGCGCAAGTACAACAATGCGCCGATGCCCTATTCGATCTTCTTTCACGGCGGCTATGCGATCCATGGCACCGACCAGGTGGCGCAGCTTGGGCGGCCGGCCTCGCACGGGTGCATCCGGCTGCATCGGGAGCATGCGGCGACGCTGTTCCGCATGGCCGAGCAGGCGGGCCGCGCCAATGTCGCCGTGGTGATCCGGCCCTGAGCCAGAGGCCCCGCGCAGGGGCTTGAGCGGCAGGGGCATTCGGTCTAGTCCGGGGCGCTGACGGAATGAACGGTCAGGCCAGTGTCACGGGGCGGGAAATCGCGCCCTTGCCGGCCCCGCCCGCCCGCCCCGGCGCCTGCCTGCGGCAGCCGCCGACCGGCTCGGGCGCGATGGGGCGCGTGCGCGCGCCCCGTGCGGGGCGGTGACGGTCGGGCCCGGAAACAGGGACAGGGACGGGCGTCTTACGATGGATCACTTTACCTACAAGCAGGGCGTCCTGCATGCCGAGGACGTGCCGCTGACAGAGATCGCGGCCCAGGTCGGCACGCCCTTCTATGTCTATTCCACGGCCACGCTTTTGCGCCACTACCGCCTGTTCGACGAGGCGCTGGACGGCATGGACCACCTAGTCTGCTATGCGATGAAGGCGGCCAGCAACCAGGCGATCCTGAAGACGCTGGGCGATGCGGGCGCCGGCATGGACGTGGTGTCGGGCGGCGAATACGCGCGCGCCAAGGCCGCGGGCGTTCCTGGCGAACGGATCGTCTTTTCCGGCGTTGGCAAGACCGAAGCCGAGATCCGCGCCGCACTGGAAGGCGGCATCCGCCAGTTCAACGTCGAATCCGAACCCGAGATGGACGTCCTGAACCGCGTCGCGCTGGAACTGGGCACCAAGGCCCCGATCACCGTCAGGGTGAATCCCGATGTCGACGCGCGCACCCATGCCAAGATCGCCACCGGCAAGTCGGAGAACAAGTTCGGCATCCCCATCGCCCGCGCCCGCGAGGTCTATGCCATCGCCAGCCGGATGGAGGGGATCGAGGTCGTGGGCATCGACGTCCACATCGGCAGCCAGTTGACGGAACTGGAGCCCTTCGAGCAGGCCTATCAGAAGGTCGCGGAGCTGACCGAGACGCTGCGCGCCGACGGCCACGACATCCGCAGGCTGGATCTGGGCGGCGGCCTCGGCATTCCCTATACCCGCGCCAACAGCGCGCCGCCGCTGCCGGTGGAATACGGCGCCTTGATCAAGCGGACGCTGGGTCACCTGGGCTGCGAGATCGAGATCGAGCCGGGCCGCCTGATCGCCGGCAATGCCGGGCTGATGGTAGCCGCCGTCGTCTACGTGAAATCGGGCGAGGGGCGGGACTTCCTGATCCTGGACGCGGCGATGAACGACCTGATCCGCCCGGCCATGTACGACGCCCACCACGACATCGTGCCCGTCCAAGAACCGGCCGCTGGCATCGAACAGCGCGCCTTCGACATCGTCGGCCCGGTCTGCGAAACTGGCGATACCTTCGCCCGCCAGCGGATGATGCCGCCGGTGCCGCCCGGATCGCTGGTCGCCTTCCGCTCGGCCGGGGCCTATGGCGCCGTCATGTCGAGCGAATACAACACAAGACCGCTTATTCCTGAAGTCCTGGTGAAAGACGATCAATTCGCAGTTATCCGCGCACGTCCCACCATTGACGAGATCATTAATCGCGATAGCGTACCGTCATGGCTATAGTGCGTCATCGGGCGCATCCTCTGCGCCCCGCGTGACGCTTCGGATCCTTCGACCCGGGGCTTCCGCCCACTCACGGGAGAGTTGATGGCAGACCGCCCCGGTTCCGATTCCCGCCTGCGCCCGCTTCGGCTGGCGCTGGGTCTGACCCATGCCGGCCTGATTGCCGAACGGCTGTTGCGGGCCTTCTGGCCGCTGCTGTCCCTGCTGATGCTGCTGGCGGCCCTGCCCATGCTGGGCGTGCAGGACATGCTTCCGCTGGAGGCCGTCTGGTCCCTGGGCGTGCTGTTTCTGGTGGGTCTGGCCGCGACGCTGGGCTGGGGGATCTGGAAACTTCGCTGGCCTTCGCGGGCCGATGCGCTGGCGCGGCTGGATGCGACGATGCCGGGCCGCCCGATCCAGGCGATGCTGGACGCGCAGGCGACCGGGGCCGACGACGCGGAATCCCGCGCCCTGTGGCAGGCCCACCAGCGACGGATGGAAGCCCGCGCCGCCGGTGCCAGGCCGGTCGAACCCGACCTGAAGCTGAACCGGCAGGACCCTTACGGCCTGCGCTACATGGCACTGCTGGCACTGTCGATCGCCCTGATCTTCGGGTCGATCTGGCGGGTGGAAAGCGTGGCGCGCCTGACGCCCGGATCTGCCGTCGTGGCCGGCGGACCGTCCTGGGAAGGCTGGGTGGAACCGCCGCGCTATACCGGGCTGCCCACGCTGTACCTGGCCGATATCGGCGGACCCACGCTGAACGTGCCGGAAGGCAGCCGCATCACCTTGCGACTTTACGGGCAGGTGGGGGACCTGACGGTCGCCGAAACCGTGTCCGGCCGGACCGGGGAAGTGCCGTCGGCCGCGGACGCGCAGCAAAGCTTCGACGTGGCCCAGAACGGGCGGCTGACGATCAAGGGTCCCGGCGGGCGCAGCTGGAACGTGGTGGTCGATGACGACACGCCACCCGACATCAACGCCACCGGCCCGGCCGAAGTGCAACCGACCGGCGCGATGAAGCTGCCCTTCACGGCCTCTGACGATCATGGCGTGGCTTCGGCCCGGGCGACCATCGCTCTCGACATGGAAGCCCTCGACCGCCGCTACGGCCTGGCGGCCGATCCCGACCCGCGCGAGCCCATCGCGGTCGACCTGCCGATGCCCCTGACCGGCGGCCGTGCCGAATTCGACGAGGCCTTGATCGAGGACTTCTCGCAGCATCCCTGGGCCAACATGCCGGTGACGGTCACGCTGGAAGCGGTGGACGACCTGGGTCAGGTCGGGAGTTCTGCTCCGTTTGAAACCCGCCTGGTCGGCCGGCGCTTCTTCGACCCGATGGCGGCAGCGGTGATCGAGATGCGGCGCGACCTGCTCTGGTCGATGTCGAACGCGGAAAACGTGGCGATGATCCTGCGGGCCGTGTCCTACCGGCCCGAGGACGTGTTCCGCTCGGAAACCGCCTATCTGCGGCTGCGGATGATCCTGCGCCGTCTGGAAACCTTCGCCAGGCACGGCCTGACCGAACCCCAGCGCGAAGAACTGGCGGTGGCGCTGTGGGATCTGGCCGTGCTGCTGGAGGACGGAGATCTGGGCGATGCGCTGGAGCGGATGCGCCGCGCGCAGGAGCGCCTGAGCGAGGCGATGCGCAACGGTGCCAGCGACCAGGAAATCGCCGAACTGATGCAGGACCTGCGCGAGGCGACGGAAGACTATCTGCAGCAACTGTCGCGGCAGGCCCAGCAACAGGGCCAGCAGGGCGATCAACAGCAGTTGTCCGAGAACGCGATGACCATGACGCAGGACGACCTGCAGCGGATGATGGACCGGATCCAGGAACTGATGGAACAGGGCCGCATGGCCGAAGCGCAGGAAGCCCTGCGCGAGCTTCAGCAGATGATGGAGAACATGCGCGTCACCCAGGGGCAGGGCGGGCAGGGCAGCCAGTCCCCGGGGCAGCAGGCGATGGAGGGCCTGGCCGAAACGCTGCGCGATCAGCAGGGCCTGTCGGACCAGGCGTTCCGCGACCTGCAGGAACAGTTCAACCCCAATGCGCGCGCCGGAGAGCAGCAGGGCAACCAGGGCCGTGACGGCAACCAGGGCCGCGGCCAGCAGCACGGTCAGCAGGGGCAGTCGGGACAGCCGGGCGGCAACCGGCAGGGCGAAGGCGGTCAGAACGAAGGGGCCGGCAACGGCGCTCCCGACGCCCGGAGCCTGGCGGAACGCCAGCGCGCGCTTCGGGACGAACTGGACCGCCAGCGCGGCACCCTGCCCGGCGCCGGCACGTCGGAAGGTCAGGCGGCGCGCGATGCGCTGGACCAGGCCGGACGTGCGATGGAGGGCGCGGAAGATGCGCTGGAAAACGATGACCTGGCCGGAGCGATCGACCGCCAGGCCGAAGCCATGGAGGCCCTTCGCGAAGGCATGCGACAGCTGGGCGAGGCGCTGGCCCAGGAACAGCAGCAGGGCCAGCCCGGCCAGGGCCAGGAAGACGGCAATCGCCAGGCCCGGAACCGTGACCCGCTGGGCCGCCCCAACGGTTCGGGCTCGCAGTTGTCGACGGACGATGGCCTGCTGCAGGGCGAGGACGTCTATCGACGCGCCCGCGAACTTCTGGATGAGATCCGCCGCCGATCCGGCGACGGCGAGCGCCCGGAGGTGGAGCGCGACTATCTGAAACGGCTGCTCGAACGCTTCTAGGGCGCTGGGTACGACGCACGCGCCCTGCGGCTGAGTCAGGGCCCGGGGCCCTGATTTCTTTGGTCTTCAAATATTCTCGGGGGAGTCGCCCGGCACGGGCGGCGGGGGCAGAGCCCCCAAGCGACGCTGTCACGTCATCCCCGGCCCGGGGATCGCGCATTCGCCGCCCCACCGCCTGCCTGCGGCGTCGCCGGGATACCTTGGGCGCGATGCGGTGCCGGAAGGCACCGCGGACCCTGACCCGAAGGTCAGTCCATCGTGTATAGGGATTCGTAGATCGGCGTCAGCGACCGGTCCTCGAACAGCGAGGATACGGACGTGCCGTTCCAGATGTTCATGATCGCCTGGGCAAAGATCGGGGCCGTCGGGATGATGCGCACGTTGGGCGTGGCCTTCACCGCCTCGGTCGGCTGGATCGTGTCGGTGATCACAAGCGTCTTCAGCTTGGAGTTGGTGACCCGTTCCACCGCCGGGCCGCTCATCACGCCGTGGCTGACATAGGCGTGCACTTCCTGCGCACCGGCGTCCAGCAGCACCTCGGCCGCCTTGCACAGCGTCCCGGCCGTGTCGCACATGTCGTCGACGATCAGGCAGATCCGGTCCTCGACATCGCCGATCACGGTCATTTCCGCCACTTCGCCCGGCTTCTCGCGGCGCTTGTCGACGATGGCCAGGGGCGAATTGATCCGCTTGGCCAGTTCCCGCGCCCGCGCCACGCCGCCCACGTCGGGCGACACCACCGTCACGTCGCCGATCCGGCCCTTGAACTGGGTCCGGATGTCCAGCGAGAAGATCGGCGCGGCATAGAGGTTGTCGACCGGGATGTCGAAGAAGCCCTGGATCTGGGCCGCGTGCAGGTCCATGGTCAGGACCCGCTCGATTCCCGCCTCGACCAGCATGTTGGCGACCAGCTTGGCCGAAATCGGCGTCCGCGCCTTGGTCCGCCGGTCCTGGCGGGCATATCCGAAATAGGGGATGACACCGGTGATGCGCGACGCCGACGATCGCTTCAGTGCATCGGCGATGATCAGCAGCTCCATCAGGTTGTCGTTGGCCGGGTTCGACGTCGGCTGGACGATGAACATGTCCTCGCCCCGGACGTTTTCGAAGACTTCGACGAATATCTCGCCGTCGTTGAACCGCTCCACCCGTGCGTTCACCAGGCCCGTATGGACGCCCCGGTGGAGCGTCATGCGTCGGGCGATGGCTTCGGCCAGAGGCAGGTTGGCATTCCCAGCGATCAGCTTGGGTTCGGTCAAGGTCGTCATGACGTGAAGTCCCTGTCTCGTGCCGCGTGTGACAGAATCGTGATGCAGGTCCCGCTTAGCATGGTGACCCGCCGGGGCAAAGCAGAGGCGGCCCCTGTCGTGGCGGTCTGGCTAAGAGTGTCGCATCCGGATCGGACGCGTCTTGCGAAGTGCACAGCCCTGCGGCGAAAAGGACCGCTTTCGCTCTACTTGACATGCGACAGGAAGGTGGCAACCGCGTCGTCCGTGACGGACCAGTCGCAGACCAACCGGGCGGTCAGAAGCTCTTCCGGGTCGCCGCCGTCCAGCGTGCCGGACCAGAGGTGATAGACCGCACCGGCCGCGTGAAGCTTCTGATGCACGCGTCGGGGCATGGTCGGGAACAGCATGTTGGCATCGGGCGAATGCGCGAAACCGATGCCGGCGGCGCGCAGGCCGTCCGCCAGTTTCGCCGCCGCCGCATTGGCCATCCGGGCCGAGCGCAGCCACAGGTCGCCGTCCAGATAGGCCAGCATCTGCGCCGAAAGATACCGGTGCTTCGAAAACAGGTGCGCGCCGCGTTTGCGACGCAGCTCGAATTCCCAGGCTTTTTCAGGGTCGAGCAGGATCACCGCCTCGACTCCCATCAGCCCGTTCTTGGTGCCGCCGAAGGACACGATGTCGACGCCCGCCTTCCAGGTCATGTCGGCCGGGGAGCAGTTCAGCCGTGCCAGCGCATTCGAAAACCGCGCGCCGTCCATGTAGACGGGCAGGGCATAATCCCTGGCCACGGCGCACAGCGCCTCGATTTCCGCCAGGGAATAGACCGATCCGCGTTCCGTCACCTGCGTCAGCGACACCGGCCCGCGCTGGGGACCGTGGACGCCGCGGGTTTCTTCTGCCTCGATGGTGGCGCGCAGGGCGGCCGGGTCCATCTTGTCGGTCCCCGGCACCAGTGTCAGCTTGGCCCCGCCGGAGAAGAATTCGGGCGCGTTGCATTCGTCTTCGTGGATATGCGCGACGGGCGTGCAGAAGACCGTCTGCCAGGGCTGGCACATCGTCGCCAGCGCCAGCGAATTCGCCGCCGTGCCGGTTGCGACAAGGTAGACCGCGGCCTCCGGCGCCTCGAACAGGGTGCGGATGCGGTCGCGAACATCGTCCATGATCGCGTCCGCGCCATAACCCATGGCATAGCCGTCATTGGCCCGTGCCAGCGCGGCCAGGACTTCCGGGTGCACGGGGCCGGAATTGTCGGAGGCGAAATACATCAGACGGGCTCCTCGATGATGAAGTCTTCCCAGTCGTCCTCGTCTACGTCGTATTCCGGGATCGTCGCATTCTGCAGCGATACGCCGGCCGCCTGGACCGAGGCCGCGGTGCCGGTGATCAGCGGATGCCAGTACGGCAGGGGACGGCCGGTATGCAGCAGTCGATAGGCGCAGGTCTGCGGCAGCCAGTAGGCGTGTTCCTTGATCGTTTCCGGCGACAGCACGATGCAGTCGGGCACGAACTGATGGCGGATCTCGTACTGGCTGCAGCGGCAGGTCGAATCGTCGAACAGGCGGCAGGCGATGCGGGTCAGCGCGACCTCGCCCGTGTCGAAATCCTCCAGCTTGTTCAGGCAGCACTTGCCGCAGCCGTCGCACAGCGCCTCCCATTCGGGGCGGGTCATCTGGTCGAGCGTCTTCTTCTCCCAGAACCGCCGGGGCAGGCCCGCGCGTTCTATCGGGTCGTCGTCGGGTTCGCGGCTCATAGGCTGGCCAGGATGGTTCGGGCGCGGGTGCAGTCGGCCTCGATCTGTTGGATCAGCGGGTCCAGCCCGTCGAAGGCTTGTTCCGGGCGCAGGTATTCGACCAGCGCGACCGAGACATGGGCACCGTAGAGATCGCCCGAGAAGTCGAAGATATGCGGTTCCACATTCGGCACGTCGATCCCGAACATCGGGTGAATCCCCAGCGAGGCGGCACCGTGATACTGGCCCATATGTGGGCCATCCAGCACGTCGACCAGCACGGCATAGACGCCGAAGGCCGGCTGGTGCAGGCCTTCCAGCGAAATATTCGCCGTGGGATAGCCCAGTTCGCGTCCGCGCTGTTCGCCGGATACCACGGTGCCCTCGATCCGGTGCCAGTGGCCCAGCATCGCGGCGGCATCGCGCGGCCGGCCTTCGGTCAGGGCGGTGCGGATCGCGGTCGACGACACGACATTGTCGGACTGTTCCAGAAGCGGCGCGATGGTCACGCCAAAGCCCAGTTCTTCGCCAAAGCGGATCAGGTCCTCGGCCCCGCCGGCGCGGTCTTTGCCGAAACGGAAATCCGCGCCGACGACGACGTTCACCAGACCCAGCCCGTTCGCGATGATGTCGCGGGCAAAGGCCTCGGGCGTCAGGCCGGCCAGGGCCGCGTTGAAGTTCAGCTCGTACAGCCGTTCGACCCCCAGCTTGGTCAGCCGGTGGGCCCGGGCGGCCGCGTTCATCAGGCGGAAGGGCGGGGCGCCGGGTGCGAAATAGCTGCGGGGATGAGGCTCGAAGGTCATGACGCCCAGCGGTGCGTCCGGACGTGCCTTCTGCGCCAGCTCGATGACCGAGCGGTGTCCAAGGTGCACCCCGTCGAAATTGCCGATCGCGACTGTCGCGCCGCGATCTTCGGGGGCGACGTAACGATAGTCCCGGATGATGCGCATGGGTGCTGCGTAGCGGCTGTGCGCGGCAGGATCAAGACGGTGGCCGCTGCGGCAAAGAAGGATGCCGGTCGGCAGTGGCCAAACCGCCGGAAACGCGTGTCGGTCCTGACGTCCCGCCCGGCAGGGCGGCGCAGCGGCAGGCCGTCGGATGGCCGCTGCCGCACGGGGAACGGGGCGGGCGCAGGCCCGCCATCTTTCGTTCAGGTCAGTCGAACTTGCGGGACGGCGCCAGAACCGTCGCCTCGCCCGCCAGCACCTTGGTGTCGCCCACGGTGCAGACGCAATCCAGCGTCACGCGGCGTTTCTTGTGGTCGATGGCCGTCACCGTGACCTCGGCCCGGACGGTGTCGCCCGGGCGGACCGGCGCCAGGAACTTCAGTGTCTGGCCCATGTAGATCGTGCCGTGACCCGGAAGCTGTTCGCCGATCACCGCGGACACCAGGCCCGCGGTCAGCATCCCGTGGGCGATCCGGCCGTGGAACACCGTGTGGTTGGCATAGTCGTCGTCAAGGTGCACCGGGTTGTGGTCCGTCGATACCTTGGCGAACAGCTCGATGTCTTCGTCCGTCACCGTTTTCTGCAGATAACGGGACATTCCCATTTCGAGATCTTCGATACAGATCGTTCCGCGCGGCTGATTGTCCAGCATGGCACCCTCGCTGAAATCGGTCGCGTAACAAAATGCTGTCTGGCGACCATGGTGGGCAACTTTATTACTTCGCAGGCGCAGAAAAGCAAGCTGCAATTGCAGCTATCGCAAAAACCCGATCGCGTAGGTGGGCGCGACGTTTTCCTTTGCCACATATTCGCTTAGCGCGTCGGGATCCGGCTGATCGGCGGTTTTCGTCTCGGCCGCTGCCAGGCCGCCGGTGATGAAAAGCGAATCGATGTTCTCTCCCATGGCGCCGTCGATGTCGGTATGGGCGCCGTCGCCGATGGCCAGGATGCGGTCCGCGGGCACGTCCCGTTCCAGCGCCGCCAGCCGTCGCCGGGCCAGGTCATAGATCGGCGGATGCGGTTTTCCGAAATAGAGGCTTTCGCCCCCCATTTCGGCATAAAGCCGGGCCAGCGCGCCCGCGCACCACTGCCGTTCCTCGCCCCGGTCGACGACGATGTCGGGATTGGCACACAGAAGTTTCATGCCTTCGTTCTTGGCCCACAGGAAATCCGCGCGGTTCACCGCCGGGTCGGCCAGCGGATCGAAGGGGCCGCAGCAGACGATGCCTTCGGCGTCCTTCAGTTCAACCCGTTCGATTTCCACCGGGTTGTCCTGGATCTTCAGCGGGTGAAAGAAATCGGCGTCGCGTTCCCATTCGCCCATAAACCAGACCTTCTGTCCCACGGCGCCCTGGTACATCGCGGCCCGCGCGCTGTCGCCAGAGGTGGCGATGGCGTCATAGGCGTCTTCCGGCACGCCGAAGCCCTTGATCTGGGCGGCCACACTGTTGCGCGGGCGGGGCGAGTTGGTGACAAGGACCACCGTCCCGCCGTTCCGGCGATAGGCCTGCAACGCTGCGACCGCGTCCGGAAATGCTTCGATACCGTTGTGCAGGCAGCCCCACAGATCGACATAGAGAGCGTCGTACTGGTTGGCGATCTCGCTCAGGGCAGAGATGATGCGGGTCATGGCGTCCTTTCCGGCATTGACCTTGGGGCTTGTGTCGCAGCCTTCCTACCTTGGCAACGCGCGTGCGGCAAATACGTGCCCTGAAAAGGGTGCCGTTAATCTGCGTTGATGCCGCGGCACGATTGCCGGTTGCAGGCGTTGACCCCCGCGCGCAGGATCGGCGCCAACGAAGGGGTCGACATGGGCACAGACAGCACGCAAGGGACATTTCCGCTGATCCGGACAGTCGGGATCGACGGCATGCTTGTGACCTTCGCCCCGGTTCTGGAAGATCGCGCCAATTGTGCCGCCCTGGCCTTTCGTGCCGCCGTCGATGCGGCGGAATGGGACGGGGTCATCGAAACGGCCACGACGCTGACCTCGGTCCATGTGCGGTTCGATCCGCTGTACGTGCCGCACGACGCCATCCGGGGGCGGTTGGAGGGCCTTTTGGCGGGTCGCGACTGGATGAATGCGCCCCTGCCAGATGGTCGCCGGCTGTGGACCGTGCCCGTGGTCTTCGGGACCGACCTGGCCCCCCAGCTGGGCGAGGCCGCGGCCGAGGCCGGCATGACCGAGGATCAGGCTATCGAAAGCCTGACTTCCCAGACCGTGCGTGTCCTGACCATCGGCTTTGCGCCGGGGATGCCTTACATGGGTCCGCTGACGCCCGCCTGGGACATTCCACGCCAGAAGGCGTTGACGCCGAAGGTCCCGGAAGGCGCGCTGGTGCTGGCGATCCGGCAGGTCATCGTCTTCACCTCGGAAACCCCCACCGGCTGGCGCCATGTCGGCCAGACCGCGTTCCGCGGCTTCCGGCCCGAGGCAGAGGAGCCCTTTGCCCTGCAGCCCGGCGACGAGATGCGGTTCACCGCCATCGGGCCGGCGGATCTCGAAGCGATCCGGGCCGACAACGCGACGGGCATGGGCGGGGCCAAAGTGGAAGAGATCGCATGAAACCGGGCCTGCGCGTGCAATCCATCGGGCCGGCGGCCACGGTGCAGGATCCGGGCCGGCCGGGTTTCCGGGACCGCGGCCTGTCGCCCGGCGGCGCGGCCGACCTGCTGGCCCTGGCCGAAGGCGCGGCGCTGCTGGGGCAGGGGCCGGACCTTGCCGCTCTGGAGATGCCGGCGACCGGCGGGCGCTTCGTGGCCGAAGGCCCCCTGCGCATCGCCCTGACCGGCGCCCCCATGGCAGCCACGCTGGACGACTGGCCGCTGGCCTGGAATGCCTCGCACGCGATGGAACCCGGACAGGTCCTGCAGATCGGCGGCGCGCGGGCCGGGGTCTATGGCTACCTGCATCTGGGCGGCGGGATCGATATGCCTCTGGTCATGGGCGCACGGTCGGCGCATCTGGCCGCAGGGCTGGGCAAACCGGTTTCCAGCGGCGCCTTCCTGCCGGCCGGCGGTGGTGCGGGCCTGTCGGGGCAGCTGCTGGACGGCACCGACCGCTTCAACGGGGGCGAGATCCGGGTGGTGGCCAGCCTGCAGACAGCGCTTTTTGCCGAAGACACCCTGGCCCGGTTCGAGGCGACCGAATTCAGACGCGGCGGCCGTGCCAACCGGATGGGGGTAGAGATGCTGTCGGAGGGCGAAGGTTTCGCCGCCGACGGGCAGCTGGACATCCTGTCCGAGGTCATCGTGCCCGGCGACGTCCAGATGACCGGGACGGGGCTGCCTTACGTCCTGCTGCCGGAATGCGGGACCACGGGTGGCTATCCGCGGATCGGGACGGTGATCCCGGCGGATCTGCCCCGCGTGGCGCAGGCGCAGCAGGGCGCGCCCGTGCGCTTCCGCTTCGTGACGCTGGACGATGCGCTGGAAATCGAGGCAAAGCGGCGCGACCACGCCAGACACCTGCGCCGCGCCATGCGCCCGCTGGTGCGCAATGTGCACGAGATGTCGGACCTTCTGGCCTATCGCCTGATCGATGGGGCGGTGTCGGCCTGGGACGATCCCTTAACGGACAGCTAGAGGAGCGGGAAGATGACCCGGACTGTGGATCTGAATGCGGACATGGGCGAAAGCTTCGGCGCCTGGACCATGGGCAACGACGCGGCCCTGCTGGAGATCGTGACCTCGGCCAACATCGCCTGCGGCTTCCATGCGGGCGACCCGGATGTGATGGCCCATACGATGCGGCTGGCCCATCAGAACGGGGTCGGCATCGGGGCCCATCCCGGGTTCATGGACCTGCAGGGTTTTGGCCGGCGCCGGATGAACGTGCCGATGGCCACGCTGCAGAACTGGGTCCGCTATCAGTTCGCGGCCTCGCTGGGGATGGCAAAGGCCATGGGCGCCGATGTGCGGCACCTGAAGCTGCATGGCGCCCTGTCCAACATGGCGTCCGAGGATGTGGAAATGGCCAAGAGCCTCTTTTCTGCCGCTTTGGACATTGACCCCGACATCATCATCATGGTGCTGGCCGCCACCCCGATGGAACAGGCCGTGCGCGAACTGGGCTGCGGCTGGGCCGGCGAGATCTTTGCCGACCGCGCCTACAGGGAAGACGGCCAGCTGGTCGACCGCCGCCAGCCCGGCGCCGTGATCCACGACCCCGCAATAGCCGCGGCCCGGATCGTCGACATGGTGAAATCCGACGCGATCATCACCGAAACGGGCGTGGAGATCCCGACCTCGATCGACACGATCTGCGTCCATGGCGACACCCCCGAAGCCGTGGAACTGGCCCGCGCCGTGCGCGACGGGCTGGAGACGGCCGGGGTCACAGTGGCGCCTTTGGGCCGGGCCGTCTGAACTCCCGGTCAAACGCCTTGCGGCCCCGCCTCCGGGCTGGCCCGCTCACCCATCCCCCGTCGGGTCGCCTGCGCGATCCTCCTCGCCGACCCGAAGGCGGAACCTTGTGTCGGGAGGTGGCGGGTTCTGAAAGGCGGGGTGTTCTAGTCGGTCAGCCAGCGAAAGGCGTTTTGAAGGGTTTGCTGCCCGCCCTCCCGCAAAGGTGTGCCATGAGCCATGACCAGTTGGTCGGCGGGCCAGTCCAGAATGCGGCGCACGGCCTTGCGGGCCGCGGCCCTGTCCGTCGTCGCCATGCGGAACTTGCGCGGCACGCTTGGGACGGCGGCCGTCATCAGATCCAACCGTGCGACAAGCGCCCGCCAGCCATTGAACCAGTCGTTCGGGATCTGCTGGACGAGGTCGGTGACAAACACGGTCGAAGACGCGGCGTGGAAGAATACGACCTCGGTCGTGATCCGGTTGCCGGGTACGGTCACCTGGTCCACCGCTCCGGCCCAGGCGGGATCGTGGGTGTTCCCAAGGGGCGCATGGATCGCTGTCCCGACGGTCTTCGGCGAAAGGCCGGGGGCCGCTTCGACAATCGCGTCGGGATAGGCCTGCGCCCATTCCTTTAGGAAGGTGTAGTGCAGGCTGTTAGGCGCAATCAGGTGGCGGACAGCGCCGAGCGCATCGACGGAGGCCTGGATCTCGGCCGTCAGGGCCACGGGGGACCAGACCCAGAGCCCGCCGTCGCCGGGAAGGCGGACCACGGCCATGCGCGTGGGAAACCGGAAGCCGCCGGCCCCCGTCACTGCGGGGCCGTCGAACAGCCACAGGTCGGGCCCGAATTGCATCATGGAAACGGTTGCCGGAAAAAGACGAGGTCGGTTGACCTTCTACACCGCGAGGCACGTGTTTGTCCAAATCCGCGGGGATCCGGGACGGGCCTTCCGGCCCAAAGGGGGGCACATGCCCGCGCCGGGGCATGTGCAATAGCGTATCGTTGAACAGATCCGCCGGGATCACATCGCCAGGACGGGGACGATCTGCTTCTTGCGGCTGACGACGCCGGGCAGGACGACTTCGTCGCCCGACACCGAAACGCCGAAGCTCTTCTCGGCTACTGCCCTGGTCAGGTCGCTGGGGATCAGCAGGGTCGATTCTTCCTTCAGGATGTCGACCACGAACAGCAGCACGTCGTCCACACCGTCTTCCTTGGACACGCCCGGCATCGCCTCGATCAAGGCGGCCTTGCGGGACAGGACGGTCTGGGGCGAGGTGGTTTCCAGGACCGAAACGCGGAACGACTTGTCGCCCACGTCGTAGGCCTTGCTGTCCATGCGGATCAGTTCCGCTTCGGAGAAGGCCGAAACGTCGGACTTGGCGGCGAACATGTCGGTGGAATAGGCCTCGATGTCCACGCCCAGGTCGTCGGCGATCTTCTGTGCCACATCCGTGTCGTGCGAGGTGGTGGTGGGCGAGCGGAAGGCCAGCGTGTCGGACAGGATGCAGGTCAGCATCGCGCCCTTCACCTCTTTCGGCATCTTGGCATAGTCGTCGCCGATCAGGTCGTACATGATCGTCGCGGTGCAGGCGACCGGCTTGATCGTGATGTCGATCGGGCCCTTGGTTTCCAGACCGCCGACCAGCTTGTGGTGGTCGATGATGGCCTGGATGTCGGTGTCGTTGATGCCGTCAGGCAGCTCGGCCGGGTTGTTGGTGTCGACGATCACGACCGGCGTGCCAGCGTCCAGGCCCGACACGATCTCGGGCTTGTCGAGGCCCCAGTGGGTCAGCATGAAGGCCGCTTCGGTGTTGGGCTCGCCCAGCAGCACCGGTTTGGCCGGAACGTTCTTCACGGTGTTGAGATACCAAGCCCAGATGATGGGAGAGCCGGTGGAATCGGTGTCGGGGGATTTGTGGCCCAGAACGAGGGTGGTCATGGCAGGATCCTGTCGCGCTTGCAGCAAATTTGGCGCCTTATAGGAGTGCCCTTGGGCCTTGTCACGGTCGCGAAGCGGCCGGTTCGGTGTCAAATGGACGCGTTTTGGGCCGATTTTGGCAGGACTCCGGGCTGCATCGGCTCTGGACGGTGGAATCGAGCACGGTAGGATCGAAATCGATGCGGGAAACGGACCTATACGCACCGGTGAAGGCGCTTTTGGAGCGGCAGGGCTATGTCGTGAAGGGAGAGGTCGGCGCGGCCGATATCGTGGCGTGCCGCGGCGCAGAAGATCCGGTGATCGTGGAGCTGAAGCGCGGCTTCGCGCTGGCGCTCTACCTGCAGGCGATGGAGCGGCTGAAGGTTACCGATCATGTCTATATCGCGGTCCCGAAGCCCGCAGGACGCACCGCGCGGCGTGCACTGAAGGACAATACGGGCCTGTGCCGCCGCCTGGGTTTGGGCCTGATCACCGTGCTGCCCGACGGCCGGACCGAGGTGCAGTGCGATCCCGGGCCTTACGCGCCCCGGCAGTCGAAGCAGAAGAAGGCCCGCCTGCTGCGCGAGTTCGAACGGCTGGAGGGCGATCCGAACGATGGCGGCGCCACCCGGCACGGGATTGTCACCGCCTACCGGCAGGACGCGCTGCGCTGTGCGGCACATCTGGCCGGCGAGGGGCCCTGCAAGGGCGCGATGGTGGCCAGGGCCACGGGCGTGAAGGCGGCGACGCGGGTGATGGCCGATAACCATTACGGCTGGTTCGAACGGGTCGCGACGGGGATCTATGGCATCACAGACAAGGGCCGCGACGGCCTGAAGCACTGGGCCTATAGCTGGGGCGACTGACGGTCCACCCGCCATTATCCGCCGATTTGGGCCGGGTCGGGTTTCAGGGGCGGCGCGAGCTTCCTACATGCCCGGTTAGGACACGGATCCAGAGCAACGCCGCGACTGGCAGGGAGACGCGAAAAATTCCGTACAATCCCGCGCAGGCCCGTTGACACGCAGGCAGGCGTTGCCTAACTAGCCGATCAATTAGCACTCACCCAAGCCGAGTGCTAATCGCCCGGAGCCGACCGGACATTTCCGGACCCGACCGGGCGCTAGGGAGAAACTTTGAGCCTCAAGGAGCTGCAAAGATGGCATTTACTCCGCTTCATGACCGGGTGCTGGTGCGCCGTGTGGAAAGCGAAGAGAAGACCAAGGGCGGTCTGATCATCCCCGACAGCGCAAAAGAAAAGCCGTCGGAAGGCGAAGTCGTCGCATGCGGTGAAGGCGCACGCAAGGACTCGGGCGAGCTGATCGCGATGACCGTCAAGGCAGGCGACCGCGTCCTGTTCGGCAAGTGGTCCGGCACCGAAGTCACGATCGACGGCGAAGAGCTGCTGATCATGAAAGAAAGCGACATCCTGGGCATCATGTCGGACGCGGCTGCAGCGAAAGCTGCCTGAACGCTTCGCATCGTCTGACCCAAGGATCTGATTAGGAGAACGCAACATGGCTGCTAAAGACGTCAAGTTCAATACGGACGCCCGCAACCGCATGCTCAAGGGCGTGAACATCCTGGCCGACGCGGTCAAGGTGACGCTGGGCCCGAAAGGCCGCAACGTGGTGCTGGACAAGTCGTTCGGCGCACCGCGCATCACCAAGGACGGTGTGTCTGTCGCCAAGGAAATCGAACTGGAAGACAAGTTCGAGAACATGGGCGCACAGATGGTGAAGGAAGTCGCTTCCCGCACCAACGACGAAGCCGGTGACGGCACGACCACCGCGACGGTTCTGGCCCAGGCCATCGTCAAGGAAGGCATGAAGTCGGTCGCAGCGGGCATGAACCCGATGGACCTGAAGCGCGGCATCGACATGGCAACCGCCAAGGTCGTCGCAGCGATCAAGGCCGCGGCCCGTGACGTGACCGACAGCGACGAAGTCGCACAGGTCGGCACCATCTCGGCCAACGGCGAAGCCGAAATCGGCCGCCAGATCGCCGACGCGATGCAGAAAGTCGGCAACGAAGGCGTCATCACCGTCGAAGAGAACAAGGGTCTCGAAACGGAAACCGACGTCGTCGAAGGCATGCAGTTCGACCGTGGCTACCTGTCGCCGTACTTCGTGACCAATGCCGACAAGATGACCGCAGAACTCGAAGACTGCATCATCCTGCTGCACGAGAAGAAGCTGTCGTCGCTCCAGCCGATGGTTCCGCTGCTCGAGCAGGTGATCCAGTCGCAGAAGCCGCTGCTGATCATTGCCGAAGACGTAGAAGGCGAAGCGCTGGCGACCCTGGTGGTCAACAAGCTGCGCGGCGGTCTGAAGATCGCAGCCGTCAAGGCACCGGGCTTCGGCGATCGCCGCAAGGCCATGCTGCAGGACATCGCGATCCTGACCGGCGGCCAGGTGATCTCGGAAGACCTGGGCATGAAGCTCGAGTCCGTCACCATGGACATGCTCGGCTCGGCCAAGAAAGTGGCGATCACCAAGGACGAGACCACCATCGTCGACGGTGCTGGCGAGAAGGCCGAGATCGAAGCGCGCGTCGCTCAGATCCGCAACCAGATCGAAGAGACCACGTCGGACTACGACCGTGAGAAGCTTCAGGAACGTGTTGCCAAGCTGGCCGGCGGCGTTGCCGTCATCCGCGTGGGCGGCATGACCGAAGTCGAAGTGAAAGAGCGCAAGGACCGTGTCGATGACGCGCTGAACGCGACCCGCGCGGCCGTTCAGGAAGGCGTCGTCGTCGGTGGCGGTGTTGCCCTGGTTCAGGCCGGCAAGGCCCTGGAAGGCCTGGAAGGCGTCAACAGCGACCAGAACGCCGGTATCGCCATCGTGCGTCGTGCCATCGAAGCGCCGCTGCGCCAGATCGCCGAAAACGCCGGCGTCGACGGCGCTGTGGTTGCCGGCAAGGTCCGCGAGTCCGACGACCTGACCTTCGGCTTCAACGCGCAGACCGAAGAATATGGCGACATGTTCAAGTTCGGCGTGATCGACCCGGCCAAGGTTGTCCGCACCGCTCTGGAAGACGCAGCCTCGATCGCTGGCCTGCTGATCACCACCGAAGCGATGGTGGCCGACAAGCCGCAGAAAGACGCTCCGGCCGGCGGCGGCATGCCCGACATGGGCGGCATGGGCGGCATGATGTAATCTGCGCCTGCAGAACCGATGGGAAAGGGGGCCTTCGTGGCCCCCTTTTTCGTTCGGTCTTGCCGCATTGCGGCAAAGGATCGGCTTGCACCGTGCCTCCGTGCAAGCAAGTGTAGCATCGACCCGCCAAAGACGGGCCGTGTTCCGGGGGACGACAATATGCGTGCAATTCTGGGTATTCTTGTGGCGACCGTGCTGGGAACGGCCGCCTGGGCCGACGACAACGACGATGCGCCCAGCATCTATGACATCGCCAATGACGTGTTCGAGGCCGGCGCCACCGTCGATCTGGACAGGCCGGGCAAGCAGGATGTCTTTGCGCTGGGCGAGACGATCACGGCGACCGCCGATATCGGCGGCACGGCGCATCTGTTCGGTCGCAAGGTGACGGTGAACGGCGCGGTCGGCGGCGACATCTATTCCATGGGTCAGTACGTGACCGTGGCCAGCCCGGTCGCGGGGAACGTCACCGCCTTCGGCATGAATGTCGACGTGAAGGACGACGTGGCGGGCAATATCCGCGCCAGCGGCTCCAAGATCGTGCTGGACGGGAATGTCGGCGGCTACGCCCTGATCTTCGCTGAGGATCTGCAGGTGAACGGCGTGATCTCGGGCGATCTGGTCTTTGCCGGCCGGTCGATGGATTTCGGGCCCAATGCCAAGGTCGAAGGCACCGTGCGCCTGCACGAGCCCGAGAAGGGCCAGCTGAAGATCCCGGAACGGATCGCGGCGCTTCACAATATCGAACGGCAGGAACTGGACACGGACGACATGCCGGACCCGACCGAGGTGCTGCCGTCGAAGTCGACGATGATCTGGTCCTTCCTGGGCGGCGTCCTGTCCATCGCCATCGTGGCAGCGTTGATCGCGGCCCTGATGCCCGAGGCCATGGCGAAGATGCGCCGGTCGATCCTGGCCGCCCCCGGCCGGTCGCTGGCGCGTGGCTTCGTCACCGAAAGCACGATCATCGGCGGCGGCGTCCTGCTGGTCATGACCCTGATCGGTATCCTGCTTCTGCCCGCCGTCGTGGTGCTGGCCTTCCTGGCGGCCTTCCTGGGGCAGGTCGTGGGCGCCTATGCGCTGGGCGTGAAGCTTCTGGAAATCGTGGGACGGGGCGAACCCACGACCACGGGTCAGCGGGCGATCTCGGCGGGTGTCGGCGCGCTGGTCGCGGGCCTGATCTGCCTGATCCCGTTCTTCGGCTGGATCTTCTACATGCTCCTGTTCCTGGTGGGTATCGGCGGGATCATCGCCTGGCTGTTCCCGAACATGGTCCGCAGCGACTATTACTGAACCGGCTTCACCCGCCTGCGACGCCGCGGGCGGGTGGCCCTTTCCGCCGGTCCCCTGTAAGCCCTGCGCCATCTTCCCCGATGATGGCGGTGCCGGACCGATGAGTGCGCTTTCCCTCGATCTGACGAACGCCCCGATCCTGTCGCCCGATGGCGCCGGGCTGGAACCGGGCACCCTGTCCATTGCCGACGGTCTGATCGTCGATACGCCCGTGGGCCGGGCGGTGGACCTGACGGGTTTCATCGTCCTGCCGGGCATCGTCGACATTCACGGCGACGCTTTCGAACGCCATGTCGCCCCCCGCCGCGGCGCCAATACCAACGTGGACGACGGCATTGTCGCAGCCGAGGCAGAACTGGCAGCCGCCGGCATCACGACGGGCGTGCTGGCGCAGTTCTATTCGTGGGAAGGCGGCCTGCGCGGTCCCGAATTCGCCGACACGGTCTTTCGGTCGATCAAGCGGGTGAAGGGGCAGGTGCCGTCGACCCTGATCCCGCAACTGCGGTTCGAAATCCACCTGATGGACGACTATCCCGCGATCCCCGCCAAGGTGGCGGAGTGGGAGGTGCCTTACGTCGTCTTCAACGACCACCTTCAGCACGACCGCCTGGCGGCAGGGCGCAGGCCCAAGCAGCTGACCGGTCAGGCGCTGAAGGCGGGGCGGAACCCCGACGACCACTGGGCGCTGCTGCAGCGCCTGCACGACCGCAAGGCCGAGGTGCCGGCCGCCGTGACCGAACTGGCCGCGACGCTGGCCGCCGCGGGCGTTCGCCTTGGCAGCCATGACGAGGCCACGGCCGAGGACCGCGCCACCTGGGCTGCCCGCGGCGCCACGATTGCCGAGTTCCCGGAGACGCTGGAGGCCGCAACGGCGGCGAAGGACAGCGGCTCCACCGTGATCGGCGGCTCTCCCAATGTGGTGCGGGGCGGGTCCCATAAGGGCAATATCGGCGTGCGCGACCTGGCCCGCGCCGGGCTGGTGGATGCGCTGGCGTCGGACTACCACTATCCGTCGATGCGCCGCGCGGCCTTCATGCTGTCGGACGAAGGGATCTGTTCCTTTGCCGAAGCCTGGGGGATGCTGTCCGAGGGACCGGCAAAGGCGCTTGGTCTGTCCGACCGTGGCCGGCTGGCACCGGGACTTCGGGCGGACATCACCATTCTGGATGAGAAAACGCGCCGCGTGGCCGGCACGATGGCCGGCGGGCGGATCAGCTACCTGTCCGGCGAATTGGCGGCACGGCTGATCGGGTAGAGCTGTCGAACGAGTCGTCCCACCTTGCCGCAGGCCGGGTAACGGTTCGCCCGCCCTATGGGGCGGGCGCTTCGCGGCAGTCCGGCGGGACGGCCGCTACCCTTCTTGCCGTAACATTCGACGTTCCGCCCGGGTGCTTAGCCGCGCACGATCCGATTGACGTGCCCCATCTTGCGGCCGGGGCGCATTTCCGCCTTGCCGTAAAGGTGCAGGGCCGTGTCGGGGGCCTTGGCCAGGTCCGGAACGCGGTCGATATCGGCGCCGATCAGGTTTTCCATGACCACGTCCGCATAGCGCTGCCCGTCGCCCAGCGGCCAGCCGGCCACGGCGCGGATGTGCTGTTCGAACTGGTCCACGGTGCAGCCGTTCTGCGTCCAGTGCCCCGAATTGTGGACCCGGGGCGCGATTTCGTTCACCACCAGACCGGCGCGGGTCACGAACAGCTCCACCCCCATGACGCCGACATAGTCGAGCGCGTTCAGGATCCGGGCCGCCAGCAGCACCGCATCGGTCCGCAGCGCAGCCGTCAGCGAGGCCGGAACGGTCGTGGTGCGCAGGATGCCTTCGGCATGGACATTCTCGCCCGGGTCGAAACAGGCGACCGCCCCGTCCAGGCCGCGGGCCGCGATGACGGAAATCTCGCGGTCGAAGTCGACGAAGCCTTCCAGGATCGCCGGGGCGCCCTTCAGCGACTCCAGCGCGGGTGCGGCATCGTCCGGGGACATGATCCGCGCCTGCCCCTTGCCGTCATAGCCGAAGCGGCGGGTCTTCAGGATCGCGGGCGCCCCGATGTCGGCCAGTGCCGTGTCGAGGCCGGCGGCAGAGGTCACATCCGCGAAGGGGGCCGTAGCGAGGCCCAGATCCTTCAGGAAGCTCTTTTCCGTCAGCCGGTCCTGGCTGACCCGCAACGCCTCGCGCCCCGGGCGGATCGGTTTGGCGGCTTCCAGGAGGTCCAGGGCTTCGGTCGGGATGTTTTCGAATTCATAGGTGATCACGTCGACCGATGCCGCGAAGCGCGCCAGCGCCTCGGCATCATCATAGTCGGCGGTGGTCACCACGTCGGCCACGTGCCCCGCAGGCGGGTTGGCGGCGGGTTCGTAGACATGTGTCCGGAAACCCAGACGGGAGGCTGCGACGGACAGCATGCGGCCCAGCTGGCCGCCGCCCAGGATGCCGATCACGGCACCGGAGGGAAGGGGATCAGTCATCGACGGGGGCCTCGGGGATCGACGCAGACAGCGCCTCGCGCCAGGCGTCCAGGCGGGCAGCCAATGCGGGATCGGTCAGGGCCAGGATCCCGGCGGCCATCAGGCCGGCATTGGCGGCACCGGCGGACCCGATGGCCATGGTGGCAACGGGAAAGCCGCGGGGCATCTGCAGGATGGAATAGAGCGAGTCGACCCCCGACAGCGCACGGGTCTGGACCGGAACGCCGATCACCGGCACACGGGTCTTCGACGCCATCATGCCGGGCAGGTGCGCGGCCCCGCCGGCGCCGGCGATAATCACCTTCAGCCCACGGTCGACGGCGGTCTTGCCATAGTCCCACAGCCGGTCCGGCGTGCGGTGGGCGGACACGATGCGGTCCTCGTGCGCCACGCCCAGTTCATCCAGGATCTGGGCCGCCTCCTTCATGGTGGGCCAGTCCGACTGGCTGCCCATGATGATGCCCACTTGCACATCTGCCATGCACTTGTCCCGCTTCAGCAACGAAAGGAAGTCGGAGGCTTAAGCCAAAGCCCACCCGCACGCAATGGCAGCGAAATGCGGAGTCGCGATCAGGCGGCCGTGAAAACCGCTCAGGCGATGATGTCGGGGGTCAGCCAGTCCTCGATCCGGGCGATGCGGTCCTTCAGCTGCAATTTCTGCTTCTTCAGGCGCTGCAGGGTCAGTTGGTCCGAGGTGCCGCGTTCGACCAGGGCATGGATCGCCTCGTCCAGGTCGCGGTGCTGCTGGCGAAAGACTTCCAGTTCGAACCGCAGTACCTCTTCGGTCTTCATCGAGAGATCGGTTGGCGCGTTCATTGCTGCTCCCGGAACCTGCAGCGGCCCCTTGTCGGGCCGGTTAACGAATTCGGCAGTGACGATAATACGAGGCGAAACCGGACAAGCCTAGCCCTTGTTACAGTGATGATTTCCACCCATATTAACCCCTGCACGGTTGCCAGAACGGGACCGTGCGTTCCGTCGCTTTTGACATAAGGACGAAACCGGTGTCGAAACTTACCTTGGGCGCGTATCCGCACCTGCTTGGCTTCGAACAGCTTGAACGGCTGCTCGAGCGTACCTCCAAGTCGGGCAACGAAGGTTATCCGCCGTTCAATATCGAACAGACCTCCGATCGTTCGTACCGGATCACGCTTGCCGTGGCCGGGTTTTCCGAAAGCGATTTGTCGATCGTCGTCGAGGACCGCCAGTTGGTGATCCGCGGACGGCAGGCCGACGACAGTGACGGCCGGGTGTTCCTGCACCGCGGAATCGCCGCCCGACAGTTCCAGCGCACCTTCGTGCTGGCCGACGGAGTCGAGGTGGGCGAGGCGGTGATGGAAAACGGCCTGCTGCATGTCGACCTGACGCGCGCGGTTCAGGAACCGGTCGTCCAGACGATCAATATCAGAAAGGGGTAAGTCTTATGAATACGCCCATCGATCTTCTGCCCACGGGCAAGTCCATCGTTTACGTGAAGGCGGTCGAAGCCAAGGACCTGCCGAAAGAGGTCCAGTCGCAGATGGAAGACCTGACCCGCGTCTATGCCGTGCATGACGCCGACGGTCAGCAATTGGCGCTGGTCGCCGACCGCAACCTGGCTTTCGCGCTGGCCCGCCAGCACGACCTGACCCCGGTCACGGTGCACTGACCTTTCGCTGAACACGCGCCCCCGGGACCTGCCCGGGGCGCAAAACGTTCGGGTGGTGACCTTCAGGCGGCCGGCTTTTCCCGGTTCGGCCAGATCCCGTAGGTTTCCTGCAGATAGCGGACACAGGCGGCATTCGCCTCGGTCCGGTCATAGCCTTCGATCACGGCCATGTAGAGCGCCGAGTCGGTGGCAGCCTTCATCTCGGGGGGGATCTGTCCCTGCCGGTTGATCCAGACGCCGGTGCCCTTCAGTTCCAGCATCCCGGAAAGCCAGATGTCGTCGACCGACCACAGCTTGGCCGGGACGTCAAAGACCTTGTCGTCGAAGAAATGCGGCTTCACCAGGACGCCGCCGCAGCCTTCGGCGATGTCGATATAGCCGTTCTTGGCATAGGCCGGTCCGCGCGGCGGCTTGGGCAGCTTCTTTCCGGTCCACAGCTGTTTCACCTGCTGCTTGATGCGGCGGCCGCGATAGACCATGTCGAACCGGCGACGCCCGGGAACATAGAGATTCCAGGGCGACCGGCCTTTGATCGTGTCGAAGCCCAGTTGCTTCAGGTCCAGGCCGGAATTGACGATGCAGTCCCTGGGCCGCGATTTCGAGATCCTGACGAACTCTTCCACCCAGGTCGGATGCGCGACCCGGTCGTCGTCGCAATAGAAGATCCGCACGTCCTCGCGCCCGCGATAGTCCTGCAGCGCGGGCAGCACCTTGGTCGCGGGGCCGAAATCCTCGTCGCAGATGCGCAGGGTGACGCCTTCGGGCAGGTCCGGTTCCGTGAATGCGTGCTCCGGGAAACGGCGATAGGTGCGCGGGATGTTCACCCGGATCTCGTCGATCTTTTGACGCTGGTTCAGAAGACTTTGAAGAACACCGCCCAGCATGTTGAAACGGGGGGGGATGGTCGACAGGGAAACAACAATCATGGGGCTGCTTTTGGGTCCTTGGGGCGTCGGCTAAGCGACGGGCGGGCCTGTCGCTTCCGGCTGGTCAGTCTTCGGGCCGCTTTGGCCCAGCTCCTAGGGGGCGGGGTCTTCCCAGACCATGTCGGCCGGCAAGTGATCCGCGTAGCGTGCCATGGCCCGTTCGTAAAGACTACCTGGGGCAGGGCGCAGGTGGGCGATTTCCTTCCGGTGGACGTGGATGCCGATGACCTCGGGGTCGTCCTCGATCTCCCAGTGCCTGTTTGCCATGTAGAACTTGTTCGTTTCCTTGCCGTTCCAGGAATAGAACGGTTTCGGCCCCAGTGCATATTTCAGCAGCCCGTGCTTCTTGGCCAGCCGCGTGAAGGCATCGTTGCCGTAGATCGTCATGCCCAGATCGCGGGGCGAATATTCCTTCCCCTGCAAGCGCCACAGCATCGGCTTCAGCACGCGGCGCCGGAAGCCCAGCCAGTGGGGCATCAGGTCGGGATCGTCGAAGACCTTCTTGTAGTCGGGGATCATCGGGCTGCCCTGCGGAAGATAGAACACGGGCGATCCGATGCGGTGCCCGTCCTCCCACGCGAAATAGGGCTTCGCGGGATCCACTTCGAACCCACGGAACAGCAGGATGTCGGTGTCCAGCCACAGGCCCAGCCCGTCTTCCATCATCCGGATGCGAAACAGGTCGCTGAAATTGACGATCGACTGGCCGGGGCCGCGTTCGGCGTAAAGGACCGGCTTCAGCCGGTCGATATAGGATCGCGACAGGACCGGTTCGGCGTCCTTCACGGTCACGCCCGGGGGCACGTTGTCGGGCGTGTCGAAGGAATAGAGGTCCACCTCGAACCCGTGGTCGAGCCACGAGGCAAGGCAGAGCGCGCCCAGGTTGTGAACTCGGCCGGAATGCCAGAACGTTGCCAGTTTCATGCGGTGCGGATCCATCGGGTCTTCCATGGCGCTCTATCAGAAGCAGGGGGCGAAGAACAAGAAAACCGCCCCGGATGAACCGGGGCGGCTTCGGAAATCGTCAGCGTGAAGGCAATCACTCGGCGGCGATCAGGCCCATGCTTTCCAGTTTCAGGATGACCTGGTGGGCGCAGTTGTCCACATCGGTGCCTTCGGTTTCCAGCCGCAGTTCGGGGTTTTCCGGCACGTCGTAGGGGTCGGAAATCCCGGTGAACTCCTTGATCTTGCCTTCGCGGGCCAGCTTGTACAGGCCCTTGCGGTCACGCTTTTCGCATTCCTCGATCGTGGTCGCGACGTGGACCTCGACGAAGGCGCCATAGGATTCGACGTCCTCGCGCACGGCGCGACGGGTGGTCGCGTAGGGCGCGATGGGGGCGCAGATCGCGATGCCGCCGTTCTTGGTGATCTCGGACGCGACATAGCCGATGCGGCGGATGTTCAGGTCGCGGTGCTCTTTCGAGAAGCCCAGTTCCGACGACAGGTTCTTGCGGACGATGTCGCCGTCCAGCAGCGTCACCGGGCGGCCGCCCATCTCCATCAGCTTGACCATAAGCGCGTTCGCGATGGTCGACTTGCCCGACCCCGAGAAGCCGGTGAAGAAGACGGTGAAGCCCTGCTTGGACCGCGGCGGCTTGGTGCGGCGCAGTTCTGCGACCACTTCCGGGAACGAGAACCATTCCGGGATTTCCAGGCCTTCCGCCAGGCGGCGGCGCAGTTCGGTGCCCGAGATGTTCAGGATCGTGATCTTATCCTTGTCCTCGATCTCGTCGATGGCCTCGTACTGAGCGCGTTCCTGGACCCAGACCATGTGTTTGAAGTCCACCATCTCGATGCCCATCTCTTCCTGGTGCTTCCGGAAGAGGTCCTGTGCATCGTAGGGGCCGTAGAAGTCTTCGCCCTTCGAGTTCGAGCCGGGGCCCGCGTGGTCGCGGCCCACGATGAAGTGGCTGCAGCCATAGTTCTTGCGGATCAGCCCGTGCCAGACGGCCTCGCGCGGGCCGGCCATGCGCATGGCCAGCGGCAGCAGCGACATCGTGGTGGTCGATGCCGGGTACTTGTCCAGCACGGCTTCATAGCAGCGCACGCGGGTGAAGTGGTCGACGTCGCCCGGCTTGGTCATGCCGACGACCGGGTGGATCAGCAGGTTGGCCTGGGCTTCCTTTGCGGCGCGGAAGGTCAGTTCCTGGTGCGCGCGGTGCAGCGGGTTGCGGGTCTGGAAGGCCACGACGCGGCGCCAGCCCAGCTTGCGGAAATAGGCGCGCAGTTCGTTCGGCGTGTCGCGACGCGCCCGGAAATCATAGTGCACCGGCGGCTGGATGCCGGTCACCGGGCCGCCCAGGTACACGGGGCCGGCCTGGTTGTGCAGATAATAGACCGCCGGGTGCTTGTCGTCGTCGGCGCCAAAGACCAGTTCGGCCTCTTTCGCCTTGTCTGGGGTCCAGCGGTCGGTCACCGTCATGGTGGCCAGGATCACGCCTTCACGGTCGCGCAGCGCAATGTCTTCGCCGATCTCGATCGAGTCCGCGAACGCCTGGGTGACGTCCAGGGTGATCGGCATCGGCCACAGCGTGCCGTCGGCGGTGCGCATGTTCTCGACCACGCCGTTATAGTCGGCCTCGGTCAGGAAGCCCTTGAGCGGGGCGAAGCCGCCGTTCATAAGCAGTTCCAGATCGCAGATCTGGCGCGGAGACAGATCGTGACTTTTGAGGTCTGCGGCCTCGACTTTCAGTTTCTGCGCGGACTCGTAGGAAACATAAAGTTCCGGGACCGGGGCCAGATTGCTCAGCATGGTCATAACGTCTCTCGAAAAAATTGTGCTTTGTGGGGCCGATGGGGCGGCGCGGCCGGCTGAGCCTTAGACCGGTCAGCCTCGAATTGTCCAGCATGCAAGGCCGGAAGGGCCTTCGATGCGTGCATTTGTCCCTTTCAAAAGCGGCGGAATGCTGCCGGTGCGAAAAGTTTTACCGCATCGCAGCAATGTCGGCGTCAACTCGTGCGCTCGGCCGTGCCTGCCGTAGCGGCAAGGCACTCGTCCAGCCCGGCACAGCGGGGTACTGGCAGGGCCGGCATGGGGTGGTCCAGGCCGCGCAGTTCGAAGTCCTGCATCTGCAGGTCGGCCGGATCGAACCCGGCCGCGGTCAACACTTCGGCAGAGACCAGCAGCTCGACCCCGGCTTCCTTCGTCATCGCTTCCAGCCGCGATGCGATGTTGACGGTGTCGCCGATCAGGGTGCGGGGGGCATTTCCGGCGGCGCCGATTTCGCCCAGGACCAGCAGGCCAAGATGAAGGCCCACGCCGATCTTGATCTCGGTATCGCCATGACGGGCCAGTCCGGCATTGAACGCCTCCAGCGCGGTGCCGATCTGGCGCACCGCCTCCAGCGCGTCCCTGGCCGAAGTTGCGGCGTCAGGCGCTTCGAAAACTGCAAGAAAACCGTCGCCCAGGTATTTGTCGACGGTGCCTCCCGACCGCATGATCGGGGGCACCACGGCATCGAAGAAGCGGTTCAGAAGGAAGACGACGTCATAGGGCAGTTGACCTGACGTGCGGGCGGTAAAGCCGCGCATATCCAGGAACAGGATCGCCAGGCGCCGTTCCTCGCCCTGACTGGCATGGGCCCGGCCGCGTTTGCCATCCGGCTGGAACACGCGAAAGACGGCCAGGTCGTTTTCGGGGCTGATCTGGCAGGCCAGACGCGCATTGGTCGGCGCGCCGACCGCGCGCAGGGTCCGCGCCTCGGCCTCGTCGGGGGGTGGCAAGAAGGCGGCGCCATCCTCGACGATCACCCGGCAGGTGGAACAGCGCCCGCGTCCTCCGCACAGCGCCGTATGCGGCACGCCATTGGCGCGCGACATCTCCAGCAGCGTCGCGCCGCGCCGCCCCAGCACCTCGGGCCCGTCGATGTAGCGGATCCGAACCGACCGGCGCCGGGTCGCGATCTGGCGGACCAGCTGCCACAGCAATGTCGAACCGACCAGCGCCAGGAAGATGTCGAAGGCGGTGCCGCTGATTCGGGCCAGCGTGGCAAAGGCTTCGGCATCGGGAAAGTTGATTGTCTCGGCATAGGCCCAGAAAGCGTCCGGGTCGGCCTTCAGCGGCGCAATGCGCCGGCCTTCGACCAGATAGCCGGTCATGGCGAAGGCGGGGACCATGACCGCGCCGGCGCTGAGATAGGGAACAGCCCGGTCCCACCACGGCGCCGCGCGCAGCCACATGCGCAGGCCGATACAGGCGTGGGTCCAGACGATCAGGATCAGCAGCGTCTGGTAAAGCCCGTCACGCGTGCCCCAGATCAGCGCGATCAGATAGGCATACTGGTCGTCGACATCGAACATCGCCGCCGCGACATGGGTGTGGACCACATGGGCGATCAGGAATACCGGGATCAGGAAGCCCAGGCCGATCTGGGCCCATTCCCGGAACGGGATCCGCAGGCTGCGCCGCCGAAGGACGTGCCGGAAGGCCAGGCCGACATGGACCAGCGCCGCCAGCGCCAGGATGGCCGACCCGGGCCCGCTGCGGGTCACCGCCTTGCGCCAGACCTGCGCCGTTTCCAGCCATTCCGACGAAAAGAGCCCAAGCCCCAGGTTCAGGAAATGGGTCAGCGCGAACAGGAACAGGATCAGCCCGGAAACGATC
Source organism: Chachezhania sediminis (assembly GCF_009765275.1). Classification (GTDB taxonomy): domain Bacteria; phylum Pseudomonadota; class Alphaproteobacteria; order Rhodobacterales; family Rhodobacteraceae; genus Chachezhania; species Chachezhania sediminis. The sequence continues at coordinate 249,213 of NZ_VOPH01000005.1, read as the reverse complement.
CGCGCCCGTGTCGCCCAGTTCCCATGCCACAGAGCGTTCACACGCCAGGTCCTCTCCATGCCCGCCGCAGTGTGTCCTGCAGCGGGCAGGGCGGCCTATTCGTTTTCGGCCAGAAACCGTTCCGCCTCAAGGGCTGCCATGCACCCCATCCCTGCGCTGGTAACGGCTTGACGGTATTTGTGGTCGGTCAGGTCGCCCGCGGCAAAGACGCCGGGGATCGAGGTAGCGGTGCTGTCGGGCTTGGTCACGACATAGCCGCCCATGTGGGTTTCCAGCTGATCGGCCACCAGTTCGCTGGCCGGGGCGTGGCCGATGGCGACGAAGACGCCCTTGACCGGGATCTCGGTGATTTCGCCAGTCTGGACATGGCGAACCTTCACCGCCTCGACCCCCATCGGGTTGTCCTGGCCCACGACCTCTTCCAGTTCGTGGAACCACATCGGTTCAATCTTGGGGTTCTTCATCAGCCGGTCGATCAGGATTTTTTCGGCGCGGAGTTCATCGCGGCGGTGGATCAGCGTGACCTTCGACGCGAAGTTGGTCAGGAACAGCGCCTCTTCCACGGCAGTGTTGCCGCCGCCGATCACGACGATTTCCTGCCCACGATAGAAGAAGCCGTCACAGGTTGCGCAGGCCGAGACGCCGAAGCCCTTGAACTTGTCTTCCGACGGCAGGCCCAGCCATTTGGCGCGGGCACCGGTCGCCAGGATCACCGCATCGGCCTTGTAAACCGCGCCGCTGTCGGCCTTGGCCGTGAACGGACGTTCCTGCAGGTCCAGTTCGGTGATGATGTCGCTGACGATCTCGGTCCCCATGGCGCGGGCATGGGCTTCCATCTTAACCATCAGGTCGGGGCCCTGGATCTCGGACTCGCCCGGCCAGTTCTCGACCTCGGTCGTGGTGGTCAGCTGGCCGCCGGGCTCGATGCCCTGGATCAGCACGGGTTCCAGCATGGCACGCGACGCATAGACGCCCGCGGTATAGCCGGCCGGGCCGGACCCGATGATCAGCAGTTTCACGTGGCGGGGGTCGGACATTGCACAATCCTCGTGGCTCAAAGGGCCTCGTGGCTTCGATGGGTGAAGCGGTTGGGTCGGACAGAGGATATAGAGAGGTGACTTACAGAGTTGAAGCCCCCGGCGAGACACGGCAATAGCTGACGCAGGAGCCGCAAGCTTTTGCGCTGCAGCGAAACAATATTGCGCAGCATTGCTCCAACCTATAAGAAACGCAAAACCCTGGAGAGTAGTGAATGCCCGACGCCCGTCTGGATCCGATCGACCGCAAGATTCTGTCCGAACTGCAGGCCGACGGGCGGATGACCAATGTCGAACTGGCGAAGCGGGTGGGCATTTCCGCACCTCCCTGCCTGCGGCGGGTTCGCACGCTGGAAGAGCAGGGTCTGATCCGCGGCTACCATGCCGAGGTCAACGCCCGCGACCTGGGCTTCGAGGTGCAGGTTTTCGTCATGGTCGGTCTGGAAAGCCAGGCCCAGGTCGAACTGGCCGCCTTCGAGGAACGCTGCCGCGACTGGCCGCTGGTCCGTGAATGCCACATGCTGAACGGCGAGGTCGACTTCATCCTGAAATGCGTGGCGCCGGACCTGTCCAGCTTCCAGGCCTTCCTGACCGATGAACTGCTGACCACCCGCAACGTCGCCAGCGTGAAGACCTCGCTGGTGATCCGGGCCGCCAAGGACGAGCCCGGCGTGCCTTTCGAGGTCATGGAAGACCGGCTGAGCCGGACCGCCTGATCCCTTTCTTTCTCCAGTCCCAAAGCGCCGGGGCATGCCGGAAGGCATAACCGGGCGTTCTTTGTTCCCGGGTCAGTGCCTGCCGTTCAGCCGGACAACCTGTCGGACGGTGGCAGTGAAACGCGTTGACCCGGACAGGATATCGCCCTGACGGCGGCAAGCGTGGCTCGGGGACTTCCCCGGACGGGCATCACGCCGATCCTGTGCGGGCAGGGGGCGTGTCGCGGGACCCGTGATCCCGGGTTACAGCAGGTCAGAGCCGGATGCAGGAGATCAGCCGGCCGTAATCCGCTTCGCCCGCATGGGTGGCGCGGCGATAGGAATAGAAACTGGCGGGATCCGAATAGGTGCAGTGCCGGGTCCATTCGGCCGATCCGACACCGGCCTGGCGCAGGCGGTAAAGCCCGAAGCCCGGCAGGTCGAACATCATCCGGTCTGCGGAGCCGCCAGCGAAGAAGCGGGCATATTCCGGGTCCTCGATCATGAAGTCCTCGAAGAATTCGGGGCCGACCTCGTAGGCGCGCTGGCTGATGCAGGGACCGATGACGGCGGCGATGCGGGCGCGGTCCGCGCCCAGGGCTTCCATTGTGTCCAGCGTCGCTTCCAGTACGCCGCCCAAGGCCCCGCGCCAGCCGGCATGGGCCGCGCCGATCACGCCGGCCTGCGCATCGGCAAAAAGGACCGGCTGGCAGTCCGCTGCCAGCACCGCCAGCGCCAGGCCGGGCGTGTTCGACACCATGGCGTCGGCCCTGGGTCGGTCCTCCATCGGGCCGGTCACGACGATTACGTCGGGGGAATGGACCTGGTTCACGGTGACCAGCGCATCCGGGGCCACACCCATCGCCTCGGCCACGCGTGCGCGGTTGATGGCCACGGCCTGCGACTGATCCGAAGATCCCAGGCCACAGTTCAGCCCTGCGAAGATCCCCGACGAGGCCCCGCCCCGGCGCGTGAAGAAGCCGTGACGGACCGGCGCAAGGCTGTCCGACGTGACGATGTCGAGCGTCGAGGTGGTCATGAACTTGTTCCCGCAATCGGTGCCGCCCCGTCCGCGACAAGGCCCAGCACCTTGAACAGGTTTCCCATTTCCTGCGGGTGCGTCAACCGCCGATGGGCGGCGATATGGTCGTCCAGCGCCGGGCCGGCAAGATTGCGCGCGAGCGTCTGTGCCCGCGCCGTGATGCCCAGCCGTTCCAGGAACACGCCCTGCGGCGTCAGGGGCGCCACGGCGCAACCGGCGGCCTGCGCCATCTGCGCCAGCGGTTCGAAATCCACATGCGCCGTCAGGTCTGCCTGCCCGGGATCTTCCAGCGGGGGGCAGGGGGCGTGCGCCTTCAGCGCCTGCAACGTGTCGCCCAGCGAATGCCAGCCGCCATAGTCGATCACCAGCGCCGCGCCGCCATGGGCGGCGATGCGGCTGACGACGGCGTCGAAGGCCGGGTGCGCGGCCTCGCACAGTTCCACCAGATCGCCGTCCCGCGTGTCGGCCAGCCGGTGCTGCAGCGCGGGTTGGGGGCTTGCGGGGCCAAGGGCGAAGTGCAGGCCATCCTCGTTCGCGGCAATCAGCCGTTCCCGCCAGCCGTCGCCATCGCGCAGGAACTGCCGGATCGGCAGGGCGTCGAAGAATTCGTTGGCGACCAGGAACAGGGGCGCCTGGGGCAGGTCCTCGGTCCGGTCGGCCCAGTTCGGCGCGACGTCGGTCACACAGGCCGCCTGTTCTGCGCGCAAGGGCTCGGACGCCTCGACCAGCACGACCCGGGCGGCGGCGTGGAAGCCCGGCACCCGCTGCGTGGCGCGCAGGACGTCGGCCATCAGTGTCCCGCGGCCCGGGCCCAGTTCGGCCAGCGTGAAAGGGGCAGGGGCCCCCTGATCCAGCCAGGCCTGGGCCATGGCCAGACCCACCAGTTCGCCGAACATCTGGCTGATCTCGGGTGCGGTGGTGAAATCGCCGCCTGCGCCCAGCGGGTCGCGGGTGCTGTAATAGCCCGATGTCGGGTGCCACAGGCATTCCGCCATGTAGTCCGCCACGGTCATCGGGCCCGCAGAACGGATCCGGGCGATCAGGGCGTCTTGCAGGCTCATGCCGTCTTCGGGCGGCGGGACCAGCTGACCAGCATCGCCGCGACCCCGATCAGGATCATCGGCGTGGACAGGGTCTGTCCCATTGTGACGCCCCAGCCTTCGACGTGAAAGGCCAGGCCCAGCGGATTGCCGGGGCTGACGAATTGCGCATCCGGCTGGCGGAAGAATTCGACGAAGAACCGCGCGACGCCATAGCCGGCAAGGAAGGCGCCGCTGACGAAGAACGGCATCCGGAACGCGCCCCGGCGATAGACCAGCCACAGCAGCACGGCCCCCAGCAACACGCCCTCCAGCAGCGCCTCGTACAGTTGCGACGGGTGGCGGGCGCAGACCCCCACGACATCGGGGCAGAACTGCGCGGCCTCGCCCGGGAAGATCACGGCCCAGGGCACCTCCGAGGGCCGGCCCCACAGTTCGGCGTTCACGAAATTGGCCATGCGGCCGAAGAACAGGCCCGGGGGCGTGGCGTGGGTACACAGGTCCGCCACGCTGGCAAAGGAAATCCCCTGCTTTCGCGCGAACAGGAACACTGCCACGATGGTGCCGATGAAGCCGCCGTGGAACGACATGCCGCCGTGCCAGATCTTCAGGATCTCGACCGGGTTCGCAAGGTAATAGGCGGGCTGGTAGAACAGGACGAAACCCAGCCGTCCCCCCAGGATCACGCCAAGGATGACCCAGGTCAGCATGTCCTCGAACTGGCGGGCGGTCATCGGTGGCGTCTCGCCCGGCCACAGGCGGGGGCGGTTCAGCGCCATGACGCACAGCCGCCAGGCCACCACGATGCCCGCGATATAGGACAGCGCATACCAGCGCAGGGCGAAATCCATCCCGAACAGCGTGAACGAGAAGACTTCGGGCGAGATGTCTGGGAACGTCAGTACGGCCTGCATGGTCGCGTCATTGCCTTCAGGATCGGGGGCAAGTCAACCTTGCCGGCTGCGTCTGTTCTGCCCATATAGGGACCAACCTGACGGAGAGATGACATATGCAGACCCGCAGCAAGATCTTTGACGATATCTCGAGCCTCATGACCAATGCCATGGGTGTCGCCCAGGGGGCGCGAGACGAGGCGGAAAACGCGGTCAAGTCGATGCTCGACCGCTGGCTGGCCGACCGCGACCTGGTGACGCGCGAGGAATTCGACGCCGTGCGCGCCATGGCCCAGAAGGCCCGCGAAGAGAACGCGGCGCTGGAGGCGCGCATCGCCGCGCTGGAAGCCCGCAAGTAACGCGTAGGGCGGGGGGCTACCCCGCCGCCACGCCGACAGCCCAAGCCCGGCGCCATTCCGTGGCGCCGCGGTGGATCATTCGTCCGCCAGTGCCTTGCAGGTCAGGATCGGATCCGCATCTTCGGCCGCTATCTGGTTGCGCATCGTGGCTTCGTCGCCCTTGACCCACCATTCATAGACACCCGCCGTGTACCGCGCGCCCGAAGCCGAGATGGCCGAAGTGAGCAGCAGGGTGGAATCCTCCAGCTCCAGCACCACAAGTTCGTTCAGGTCTGCGTTGACATAGGTTGCCGACAGCGTCCCTGCGTCGCCGCAATCATAGTCGGTCGGGATGACATTGACCGGCGGCTGCAGGTCAAGGGAGATGGTGACGGTCGGCCCGTCCACCTGGGCCAGGGCGGGCGATGCAGCGGCCAGCGTGGCAGCGGCGATCAGTGCAAGATGTTTCATTGGGCGGCTCCTGTCCGTTGCCGGGGTCGTGCCCCGGCGAACAACCGGGGGGCGAAAATCGCCTGTGACGATCCTGACCGTTCGGACCGCCGGGCGCCAGTCCCGGTTTCGGGATGACGGCACGATCTGTGGTGCCCCGTCCCGGTTCGGGGCCCGCATTGCCGTCTCGGGGCAGGATCCCGGATTGCCTTCGAATGCGGCATATTGTGGATAGATCCCGGACCATCCACAAGTTAAACGAGATATCCCCAAATAAAGGGTTGCCAGACCACTGCACTGCTAGCACCATATGTAGTGTGGGCAGGGCTCCCGCGCCCCGCCCAATTGAGCAGGCACCTAGAATTTGCGGCGACAAGCGCAGCAAACCTCTAGCCTACAAAGAGGTGGCATGATGGCCCTACTCGAGCTGGATCACGACATCGACATCCACCCCATCGACATGGTCGAGACCCTTGCGGCGGACTATGACTGGGATTTCGACCGTCTGGGCGACGACCAGATCGCCATGGCGGTGGAAGGTCAGTGGCGAACCTATTCGCTGACTCTGGCCTGGTCGGCCTATGACGAGACGCTGCGACTGGTCTGCACCTTCGAACTGGACCCGCCAGAGGAGAAGCGGGCCGAACTTTACGAACTGGTCAACGACATCAACGATCGCAGCTGGGTCGGTGCCTTCTCGTACTGGCCGGCGCAGGGGCTGATGGTCTATCGCTACGGGCTGGTGCTGTCGGGGGGCCAGATGGCCGGCCCCGACCAGATCGACACCATGATCCACGCGGCTGTGGCCGGGGCCGAGCGTTACTATCCGGCGCTGCAGCTTCTGATCTGGGGCGACAAGACCCCGGCACAAGCCCTGCAGGTCGCGATTGCAGAGGCCTACGGCCGCGCGTAAGTCTTGGTCCGGTGCACGTCGCCGGGCCTGAACGGTGGCCGGCCCCGGCAGGGTGATGCCGGGGCAGGGCCCGACCGATCTCCCGGCGGCGCGCCACGGATGCGGGCCACGGGAGAACGACATGGATTTTGCAGAGATTGCCGGACGGGGCCTCGTGCTTCTGGGCTGCGGTCGCATGGGATCGGCCATGCTGGACGGCTGGCTGAAGGGCGGCCTGCCGGCAGAGGCCGTCTGGGTCAAGGATCCGCATCCGTCCGACTGGCTGAAGGCGCAAGGGGTCCACGTCAACGCGGATATGCCACCGGCGCCCGCCATCGTGGTCATCGCGGTCAAGCCGCAGATGATGACGGAAGCGCTGCCGTCGATTTCCGACCTGGGCGGGGGTGCGACGCTGTTCATTTCCGTCGCGGCCGGAACGCTTCTTGCGAAGTTCGAGGAGATCCTTGGCGCGAACACGCCGATCGTCCGCGCCATGCCCAACACGCCGGCCGCGATCGGGCGGGGAATCACCGCCATCGTGGGCAATGCCAAGGTCAGTGCCGCAGAGTTGGACCAGGCCGATGCGCTGCTGCAGGCAGTGGGCGAGACTGTGCGGCTGGAAAGCGAGGCGCAGATGGATGCCGTGACCGGCGTCAGCGGATCGGGTCCGGCCTATGTCTTCCTGATGATCGAGGCGATGGCGGCCGCGGGCGTGGCCCAGGGGCTGCCTGCGGACCTGGCGATGCGGCTGGCCAAGGCCACCATGGCCGGGGCCGGTGCGCTGGCGCTGCCCCACGACGCGGATCCGGCCCAGCTGCGGATCAACGTGACCAGCCCGGCCGGGACAACGGCGGCGGCGCTGGAGGTTCTGATGGACGGGGCGGAGGGTCTGCCGCCCCTGATGGAAAAGGCGGTCGCTGCGGCGGCTGCACGGTCGAAGGAGCTGTCGCGTGGCTGAAGAGATCACGTTCGAGGATTTCGAGAAGGTCGACATCCGCGTGGGCGAGGTGCTGCGCGCCGAACCCTTTCCCGAGGCACGCAAGCCCGCCATCAAGCTGTGGATCGATTTCGGGCCGACGGTGGGCGAGAAGAGGTCTTCTGCCCAGATCACCGCGCATTACGACCCGGAGATGCTGATCGGCAAGCAGGTGCTGGCGGTGGTGAACTTCCCGCCGCGCCAGATCGGGCCCTTCATGAGCGAGGTTCTGGTACTGGGCCTGGCGGATCTTGAAGGCGGGATCGTCCTTGTCTCGCCAGACCAGGTGGTGCCCACCGGCGAACGCCTGCGCTGACGTGCCATCCCGGGGCCGCCGCCCCCGGGCGGCCGGCCCACCCACCCCGCCCCTCGGCGGATCCTTCCGGGCCCGCCTCCCGTCCGCCCGGGGGCGGCGGGGTGGTTCGGTTGAGGGGCGCTGAAGAGCGACGTCTTGCCCGGGCCGCGGCCTCAGGCGGGGCTGTCGTCCGGTAGCTCTCCCATCGCCGCGCGCCAGTGGCGGCGGCAGAGCGAGACATAGGTCTCGTTCCCACCGATCTGCACCTGGTTGCCGTCGTGCAGGACTTCCCCGTCCGGGCCGCGGCGGACGACCATGGTGGCCTTCTTGCCGCAATGGCAGATGGTGCGGACCTCACGCATCTCGTCGGCGAGGGCAAGGAGGGCGGCAGAGCCCGGAAAGAGTTCGCCCCGGAAATCGACCCGCAGGCCGTAGGCCAGGATCGGGACCTTCAGGTCGTCGACCACGCGGGCCAGCTGCCAGACCTGTTCCTTCGACAGGAACTGCGCCTCGTCCACGAAGATGCAGGCGACCGGGCCCTGGGCCAGGCGGTCCGCGATCTTGGCGAAGAGGTCTTCGTCGGGCGCGAAAGTGTCGGCCTCGGAACCGATCCCGATCCGCGAGGCGATCCGGCCCTTGCCTGCCCGGCCGTCGATGGCGGCGGTCATCAGGTAGGTCTGCATGCCGTTTTCACGGTAGTTGTGGGACGCCTGAAGCAGCACCGTCGACTTGCCGGCGTTCATCGTCGAGTAGTTGAAGAAGAGCTTGGCCATGGCCGCACGTATGCGTCACGCCCGGGCGGGGTTCAACGGCGCGGGCGTCGCGGAAGGGGAGTATTTGGGAAGAGAAGAAGCCCCAGGGACGGGTCAGATGAACGGCACCAGCGGCACGTCGCAGGCGGCGAGCAGGGTCAGGGACAGAAGGGCTACGGCGGTGAGGATCAGGCGCACGTTGGATGCTCCTTCCGTTGAGGTGTGCGGTATCGCGACCGGCGCCCGGAGAAGGCGCCGGTCAAGTCCGTCAGGCCTGGAGCGGTTTCACGTCCAGGTCATTGTCCGCCTGGGCCTGGATGGCCAGGGCCGCGGCGTGGGCGGCGGCGGCAGTTGTATAGTAGGGGATCTTGTCCTGGAGCGCCACCGAACGGATGCCGCGCGAATCCTCGACCGCCTGGGCGCCTTCGGTGGTGTTGATCACCAGGTCGACGCCGCCGTCCTTCATCATGTCGACGATGTTCGGGCGGCCTTCGTAGACCTTATTCACCGTGGTGCAGGGCACGTCGTGTTCCGCCAGCCAGCCGGCCGTGCCGCGGGTGGCGACCAGGGTGAAGCCCTGGGCCACCAGCACCTGCGCCGCTTCCAGCGTCTGGGGCGACTTGTCGGCGTCCTTGATAGAGATGAAGGCGCAGCCCGACGATGGCAGGACCATGCCCGCGCCCAACTGGGCCTTGAGGAACGCCCGCGCGAAGCTGCGGTCCCAGCCCATGACCTCGCCCGTCGACCGCATCTCGGGCCCCAGGATCGTGTCGACGCCCGGGAAGCGGGCGAAGGGCATGACCGCCTCCTTGACCGAGAACCAGGGCATCTTGGGGTCGACCAGCGTCATCGGATCCGCCAACGGCAGCACCGAATCGTAGCTGACATCGGCGTAGGGAGCCCGCATCGGGAAGTTCGACAGGGGTTCGCCCGCCATCAGCCGCGCGGCGATGGAGGCGATGGCCGAATCGGTCGCCTTGGCCACGAAGGGCACGGTGCGCGAGGCGCGCGGGTTGACCTCGATCAGGTAGATCTCGCCATCCTTTACCGCGAACTGGACGTTCATCAGGCCCACGACGTTCAGGGCCAGCGCCAGGGCGCGGGTCTGGGTTTCGACCTCGGCGATGATCTCGGGGGGCAGCGAATAGGGGGGCAGCGAGCAGGCGCTGTCGCCGGAATGGACGCCGGCCTCTTCGATGTGCTGCATGATGCCGGCCACGTGGACATCGGTGCCGTCGCAGAGCGCATCGACATCCAGTTCCACGGCGCCATCCAGGTAGCTGTCGAGCAACACCGGGCTGTCGCCCGAGACCACGACCGCCTCGGCGATGTAGCGTTCCAGGTGGTCGCCGTCGCGGACGATTTCCATCGCCCGGCCGCCCAGCACGTAGGACGGGCGGATGACCAGCGGATAGCCCAGCGTGGTGGCATGGGTGCGGGCCTCGGCATCGGACCAGGCGATGGCGTTCCGCGGCTGCTTCAGGCCCAGGTCCTGCACCAGCTTCTGGAAACGTTCGCGGTCTTCGGCCAGGTCGATGGCGTCGGGCGAGGTGCCCAGGATCGGGATCCCGGCCTCCTGCAGCGCATCGGCCAGTTTCAGGGGCGTCTGGCCGCCGAACTGGACGATCACGCCCTTCAGCGTGCCGTTCTGCTGTTCGGTCGTCAGGATTTCCATCACGTGTTCGAAGGTCAGCGGTTCGAAGTACAACCGGTCGGACGTGTCATAGTCGGTCGACACCGTTTCCGGATTACAGTTGATCATGATGGTCTCGAAGCCCGCATCCGTCAGCGCATAGCAGGCGTGACAGCAGCAGTAGTCGAATTCGATCCCCTGGCCGATCCGGTTCGGGCCGCCGCCCAGGATCACGACCTTGCTGCGGTCGGTGGGACGGGCCTCGCATTCGACCTCGCCCATCACCGGGACTTCGTAGGTCGAGTACATGTAGGGGGTCTGCGCCTCGAACTCGGCGGCGCAGGTGTCGATCCGCTTGAAGACGGCGCGGACGTCAAGGTTGTGACGGGCCCGGCGGACATTGTCCTCGTCCCGGCCGGTCAGTTCGCCCAGCCGCGCGTCGGTGAAGCCCATCATCTTGACGATGCGCAGGCCCGCTTCGGTCATCGGCAGACCGTCCTTGCGCAGCTCGGCCTCCATGTCGACGATCTCGCGCAGGCGGTCGAGGAACCAGGGGTCGAACTTGGTCACCGCCTGGATTTCATCGTTGGAAAGGCCGTGCCGCATGGCTTGCGCGATGGTGCGCAGCCGGTCCGGCGTCTGCTTCGTTAGCTCGCGCGTGATCGCGGCCTTGTCGGGCGCGCCGGGGATCGCGATCTCGTTCAGGCCGGTCAGGCCGGTTTCCAGCGAGGCCAGCGCCTTCTGCAGCGATTCGTGGAAGGTCCGGCCGATGGCCATGGCTTCGCCGACCGACTTCATCGCGGTGGTCAGTTCGGGCTTGGCGCCCGGGAACTTCTCGAAGGCGAAGCGCGGGATCTTGGTCACGACATAGTCGATGGACGGCTCGAAGGACGCCGGCGTTACCTTGGTGATGTCGTTGTCCAGTTCGTCCAGCGTATAACCCACGGCCAGTTTGGCTGCGATCTTGGCGATGGGGAAGCCGGTGGCCTTGGACGCCAGCGCCGACGACCGCGACACCCGAGGATTCATCTCGATCACGACCATGCGGCCGTCTTCGGGGTTGATCGCCCACTGGACGTTCGACCCGCCGGTTTCGACCCCGATCTCGCGCAGGACGGCGATACTGCCGTTGCGCATGATCTGGTATTCCTTGTCGGTCAGCGTCAGCGCGGGCGCCACGGTGATCGAATCGCCGGTGTGGACGCCCATCGGGTCCACGTTTTCGATGGAACAGACGATGATCGCGTTGTCCGCCTTGTCGCGGACGACCTCCATCTCGAATTCCTTCCAGCCCAGCAGGCTTTCGTCGACCAGGATCTGGCTGACCGGCGAGGCGTCGAGGCCCGAGCGGCAGATGTTCTCGTAATCTTCGCGGTTATAGGCCACGCCGCCGCCGGTGCCGCCCAGGGTGAAGGCGGGGCGGATGATGGCGGGCAGGCCGATGTCATCGATGGCGTCCATGGCGATCTTCACGCCAGCCTCGATGTCATAGCCCTTCTCGCCCTTGGGCGAGGACACGATGGTGGCCTTCGGATTTTCCAGCCCGATACGGTCCATCGCTTCGCGGAACAGCTTGCGGTCTTCGGCCATCTCGATGGCCTCGCGCTTGGCGCCGATCATCTCGACCCCGAACTTTTCCAGGACGCCCATTTCTTCCAGCGCAAGCGAGGTGTTCAGGCCGGTCTGGCCGCCCATCGTGGGCAGCAGGGCGTCGGGCCGTTCCTTTTCGATGATCCGGGCCACCACTTCGGGCGTGATCGGTTCGATATAGGTGGCGTCGGCCAGGGACGGGTCCGTCATGATGGTCGCCGGGTTGGAGTTCACCAGGATGACCCGGTATCCTTCCTCCTTCAGCGCCTTGCAGGCCTGGGCACCGGAGTAATCGAACTCGCAGGCCTGGCCGATGACGATTGGCCCCGCCCCGATGATCATGATCGAGCGGATATCGGTGCGCTTCGGCATCTTCTTTTCCCCTGAGTTCGGCACGCGCCCAAGGGCGCACAAATTGTCGTGCGTTATAGGCACGGGCCGGAAAGGTGCAAGGGGTCAGTCCCGGAAGAAGCGCCGCAAACGCCGCGACGTCCTTTCCCATGCCGCGCGGCGCCGGTCCCGGCACCGCGCAATCGCCTATTCCGCCGCTTGCTGCTGCGCCAGCGGCGAGGGGTACAGATAATCGCGCGTGATCGGCACGACGTTGTTCTTGTGGCTCAACTGGACCTGGAACACGGTCAGCTTCTGTTCCTCGAAGGTCATGATGCTGGCGATCAGGTAGAACCGCCACATCCGGACGAACCGTTCGTCATGCATTGTCCGGACGGCCGGAAGCTGTGCCTCGAAACGTTTCAGCCATTCCCGAAGGGTCAGGGCATAGTGCAGGCGCAGGATCTCGATATCGTCCAGCATCAGCCACGAATCCTCGATCGGAACCGCCAGTTCCGACAGGGACGGGACATAGCCGCCGGGGAAAATGTACTTGTTCAGCCACGGCGATTGCGGGGCAGGGGGGGAACTGCGCCCGATGGTGTGGATCAGCGCGATCCCGTCCGGGCCGAGCAGTTCCGCGACTTTTGCGAAGTACTCGCTGAAATGGGGCGACCCTACGTGCTCCAGCATGCCCACGGACACGATCCGGTCGAAGGGATCGGTGATCGTGCGGTAATCCTGAAGGCGCAGTTCGACACGGTCGGAAAGCCCCGCGTCCTGGACCCGCCGTTTCGCGGTGGCCAACTGGTTTTCCGACAGGGTCACGCCAACCACGCGCGCGCCGAAATCGCGCGCCAGCGTGATCGACAGGCCGCCCCAGCCACAGCCGATGTCCAGGACGCGCATGCCGGGCTCGATCCGCAGCTTCTGGCCGATATGGGCCTTCTTGGCCGCCTGCGCCTCTTCCAGGCTCATCTCGGGCCGGGCGAAGTAGGCGCAGGAATACTGCATGTCCTCGTCCAGGAAGAGCCGGTAGAGATCGTCCGAGATGTCGTAGTGATGTGCGACGTTGTTCTTTGAGGACCGCGCGTTGTTCTTCATTGCGAAGTTGCGGAGAAGAAAACGCATCCAATACGCGAAACGCGCAAATCCTGGCAGGCTTTCTGTCTTGTAGTTGCGCTGCAAGAGCTGCATAAGCCCCAGCAGGTCGTCGGTCAGGACGGTGCCGTCCATGTAACCTTCGCCGAACCCCATCTCGGGATTGAGGCAAAGCGCCTTCAGTGCCGCGGTTTGCGTGACCTTCATGTCTGCGTGCGGCGCCTGGCCGTCACCGTAGGTCTTGGTGTTTCCGTCGGGATACGTGATACGCAGCGTACCCGTCTTTAGCAACCGCATGGCCATCCGGTGAAACAGAGTTTCCCACATGATGTCCCCCTTATCGTCGTCAGATGGCCACCGGCCAGCTGAACGAATCATACACGAGCTTAACGATTTGCTAAACATTTTGGTTCCTTCCGAAAGGGCAAGGAAGCTGTGCATTGCTGCGAAGTTAACGAATCGTGCAGGCGACGTGGCTTCCGGGTCGCTCCGGGCTCGCGATGGGGCCGGTTCCGGCCCTTGTCGGTAGGGTATCCAGACTGCCCTTGACTTGGCCTGCGGTCCGCGGTGTATGCGGCACGCGTTCCCGCGCCTTTGAAATTATGCCCGCAAGGAGCTTTCCGATGCACGCCTATCGTACCCACAGCTGTGCCGACCTGTCCGCGGCCGATGTTGGCGCCACCGTGCGCCTGTCGGGCTGGGTGCACCGGGTGCGAGATCACGGCGGCGTCCTTTTCATCGACCTGCGCGACCATTACGGCGTGACACAGGTCCTGTGCGACGGCGACAGCCCGGCCTTCGCGGCGCTGGAAAAGGTCCGGTCCGAATGGTGCATCCGCATCGACGGCACGGTGAAGGCCCGCGCACCCGAACTGGTGAACCCCAAGCTGCCGACGGGCGAGATCGAGGTCTATGTCCGCGAGCTGGAGGTCCTGGGCTCGGCCCCGGAACTGCCGCTGATGGTCTTCGGCGATCAGGAATACCCTGAAGAAACGCGGCTTAGGTATCGCTACCTCGACCTGCGGCGCGAGGTCATGCAGAAGAACATCACCCTGCGGTCGGACGTCATCGCCTCGATCCGCCGCCGGATGTGGGACAAGAAATTCCGCGAATACCAGACGCCGATCATCACCGCGTCCAGCCCCGAAGGCGCGCGCGACTTCCTGGTGCCGTCGCGCCTGCACCCGGGCAAGTTTTATGCGCTGCCCCAGGCGCCGCAGCAGTTCAAGCAGCTGATCATGGTGTCGGGCTTCGACAAGTACTTCCAGATCGCGCCCTGCTTCCGCGATGAAGATCCGCGCGCCGACCGTTCGCCCACCGATTTCTACCAACTGGACCTGGAGATGAGCTTCGTCACCCAGCAGGACGTGTTCGACACCGTCTCGCCGGTGATCGCGGGCATCTTCGAGGAATTCGGCGGCGGCCGGAAGGTGGATGCGCCGGCCGAGTGGCCGCAGATCCCTTACAAGGAAGCGGCGCTGAAATACGGCACCGACAAGCCGGACCTCAGGAACCCGATCGAGATGCAGGTGGTGTCGGAACATTTCGCCGGCTCCGGCTTCGCGATCTTCGCGAAACTGCTGGAACAGGACGGGACCGAGATCCGCGCCATCCCCGCCCCCACCGGCGGCAGCCGCAAGTTCTGCGACCGCATGAACAGCTTCGCCCAAAGCGAAGGCCTGCCGGGCATGGGGTATATCTTCTGGCGATTCAAGAAAGCGCCGGCCCTGTCTACTTTAGACTATGGGTTTGCCGAAGACGCGGTGGCGGCATGGAAGTCCGACAGCAGGAAGCCTGAACTGATCGAAGAATCCAAGCGCTTCCTCACGTCGAAAGACAAACTTTTCAAAGAAGACACGAGCCGAGAGTTTGCGGCCTTCATGTTCGCAGTCGTCGCCGAGTTGCGGCGCATGGGCCGCGAAGAGGATGCCGGCAATCTCGAATGGGATCTTTTCGAAGAGCTTGAAGCTGCAGGTCCGCTTGCCAAGAACATCGGTCCCGAGCGCACCGAAGCCATCCGCGTTCAGCTGGGCCTGGGTGTCGGCGACGCGGCTTTCTTCCTGGGCGGCAAGCCCGAAGCCTTCGAACGCGTGGCCGGCAAGGCCCGCACCGTGATCGGCGAGGAACTGGGCCTGGTCGACAAGGACCGGTTCGCCTTTGCCTGGATCGTGGACTTCCCGATCTATGCCAAGGACGAGGAAACCGGCAAGATCGACTTCGAGCACAACCCGTTCTCGATGCCCCAGGGCGGCATGGAGGCGCTGCAGGGAGACCCGCTGGCGGTCAAGGGCTTCCAGTACGACCTGGCCTGCAACGGCTACGAGCTGATCTCGGGCGCGATCCGGAACCACAAGCCGGAGATCATGTTCAAGGCCTTCGAAATCGCGGGCTATCCCAAGTCCGAGGTCGAACGTCGCTTCGGCGGCATGGTCAATGCCTTCACCTATGGCGCCCCGCCCCATGGCGGCTGCGCGGCCGGCATCGACCGGATCGTGATGCTGCTGGCGGACGAACAGAACATCCGCGAGGTGATCATGTTCCCGATGAACCAGCGGGCCGAGGACCTTATGATGGGCGCCCCGTCGGAACCGACCTCGGACCAGCTGATGGAGCTGTCGCTGCGGGTTCTTCCGAAGGAGTGATCCCGGCGCGGGCGTCGCGTGGGGGCTCTGCCCCCACACCCCCGAGATATTTGAAGATCAAAGAAGTGGGGGCCGCGGGCCCGGAATTCGAAAGGGGCGCCGGATCCTGGATCGCGGCGCCCCTTTCTTCTCTTTCCAAATACTCAATCGAGCCTTCGGCGGCGATGCCGATGGCGGGGTGAGTCAGCGACGGGCCCAGGGGCCGCCCAGGGCGGCGTGGCGGTTCACGTCCTTGTAAAGCAGGTAGCGGAACGGTTCCGGTCCGCCGGCATAGCAGGCCTGGGGGCAGAAGGCGCGCAGCCACATGTAGTCGCCGGCCTCGACCTCGACCCAGTCCTGGTTCAGGCGGTAGACGCCCTTGCCTTCCAGCACGTAAAGACCGTGTTCCATCACGTGTGTTTCCGCGAAGGGAATCACCGCGCCGGGCAGCAGTGTGACGATGTTGACGTGCATGTCGTGGCGCATGTCTTCGGGCGAGACGAAGCGGGTGGTGGACCAGCGGCCGTCGACGCCGGGCATCGAGACGGGCGCGACCTCGAGATCCGAACTGACGAAGGGGTCTGGCTCGTCGAGGCCCGGAACCGGGATGTAGAGCTTGCGGATCCAGTGGAAGCGGGTTGCCAGGTCGCTGGTATTGTTGACCTTCCAGGCGCAGCCGGGGGGCAGGTAGGCATAGCCGCCGGGGGCCAGAACATGGTCAGTGTCGCCGATGGTCAGGGCAAGCTGGCCTTCGGTCACGAAGAGGACACCTTCGGCACCGTCTTCGGGTTCCGGCCGGTCGCTGCCGCCGCCGGGGGCCACTTCCATGATGTAATGCGAAAAAGTCTCGGCGAAGCCCGACATCGGCCGTGCCAGGATCCAGAGCCGGGTGCCGTTCCAGAAGGGCAGGGCGCTTGTCACGATATCCCGCATCGTTGTGCGCGGGATGAAGGCGTAAGCCTCTGTAAAGGCGGCCCTTCCGGTCAGAAGCTGGTCCTGCCCGGGATGGCCTGCGATGGGCCCGGCATAGTGGCGTGTGACGCCGGACGAATCGTCTGTGGCCATGGTTTTCTCCGTCTTTGGCGATAGGTCCAGTCTGTCCTGTGCCGTCTCTGTCGCCTAGGGGCGGCGGCGTTTCAACTGCTGTCTTCGAAATTTGAAACCGGGTGGCGGCGGGGGCCGTCCCTTGACATCCCGGTTGCCGCCTGCAGATCGTGAGAGCAGAAAAGAACATGTCCCGGATCGGGCCTCGCCGCCGCAAGGGGCGCGGATCGTCCGGTTTGTAGATGTTCGCGACTGCAGGATGACCGGTTTGTACAAAATGGTTTTCATATGGTGAGCCGTCTGCGCGATGGCGAGCTGGCGCTGTCGGGGCTCTGGACCGAGACCGACATGGAAGCGGCCCGTTCCGTGCTGGGGCGGGTTGAGGAATTCGGGATCGAGACGGTGCGGTTCCTGTTCGTGGATCCCCACGGCCTGTTGCGTGGCAAGGCGGTGGCGGCGCGGTCGCTTCGTTCGGTGTTCCGGTCGGGCATGGCTGTGCCGTCGACCCTGCTGTTGAAGGATCCGTCGGGGCGGACCGCCTTTCCGGTCTGGTCGGCCGAGACGGGCATCGCCGCGGGGCCGATGCAAGGGGCGGGCGACGTGCTGCTGGTGCCGCGGCCGGAGACCTTTCGGCGGCTTCCCTGGGCCCCGCATTCGGCCTGGATCCTGTGCAGCCCGCATTTCCGGGACGGAACACCCGTCCCCTTCGCCTCGGACGCCGTGCTGCGCAAGGCCGAGGCGCGGCTGGACGACGCGGGGATGGAAGCCGTCTTCGGGCTGGAGGTCGAGTTCCATGTCTTCGAGAAGACCGGCCCGGGACCCGGCCACGCGGACACGACCATGCCGCCCGCGCCGCCGGCCACGCGGCCGACAGGGCAGGGCTATCAGTTCCTGTCCGACGGGATCTATGATGCGGCCGAACCCATGCTGGACGAGATCCGCCGCGCGGCCGAAGGCCTGGCCCTGCCGCTGCGGTCGATCGAGATCGAGATGGGCCCCAGCCAGTACGAGGTCACCTTCGAGCCCGCGGGCCCGGCCGAGACCGCCGAGTGCATGGTCCTGTTCCGCGCCGCGACCAAGGCAGTGATGGCGCGCCGGGGCCTGCATGCCAGCTTCATGTCGAAGCCGGTGCTGGCCAATGTCGCGGCTTCGGGCTGGCACATCCACCAGTCGGTGCTGGACCGCGACACCGGGCGGAACCTGTTCCTGCCCGATGCCGAGGGAGCCCTGGGCGAGGTGGCGCAGGGCTGGATCGCAGGGCTTCTGACCCATGCGGCACCGGCTTCGCTGATGAATGTGCCGACGGTGAACGGCTACAAGCGGTATCAGCCGAACCAGCTGGCACCCAATGCAATCGCCTGGGGGCGCGACAACCGCGGCGCCATGTTGCGGGTGCTGGCCAGGCCCGGCGACACGGCCAGCCGGGTGGAAAACCGTGCCCCCGAAACCGCGGCAAACCCCTATTTCGCGCTGGCCGCCCAGATCCATGCCGGTCTGTGCGGGGTCGAGGCGGGCCTGGTCCTGCCGCCGCCGACCGAAACACCCTATGACGGGACCGCCACGCCTCTGCCGGCTTCGCTGGGCGCCGCCATCGAGGCCTTCGCCGCGTCGGAGACGTTCAGGGGCGCCCTGGGGCCTGACGTGGCCGATTACCTGCTGCACCTGAAGCGGTTCGAATGGGACCGGTATCTGGCGGCGCTGTCGGAATGGGAGCAGGCTGAATATTTCAGCATCTTTTAACCCGAAAGCGACGCTTTGTCCTGCGAACGCGCCAAGTGCTTGTCTGACGGCCCGGGGGACGCTAGGACAAGGGAAGAAAGCGCAGTCGGGAGAACCGGCAGGACCGCGGGCAACCGCAGACCTTGTCGGTGCCGAAGGAGCAACCGCCCCGGAAACTCTCAGGCCAACCGGACCGGATGCGCTGAAACACTCTGGAGAGTGGCACGGGGGATGACCCGCGTGCCCGCCGAAGGGCGAGAGGCCTCAGGCACATGGGACAGAGGGGGCATCGGCTGGCGGGTTTTCCCCGCTGGTAGGGGTATTGCCGATGACGGAACTTGAAACGACACCCTTGAACGGCCTGCATCGCGCGCTTGGCGCGCGGATGGTGGGCTTTGCCGGCTATGACATGCCGGTACAGTTCGCCGGGATCATGGCCGAACACGCCGCGACGCGCGACAGGGCCGGTCTGTTCGATGTCAGCCACATGGGCCAGGTGCTGCTGGACGGCGCCGGCTGGACCGATGTGGCCCTGGCCTTCGAGGCGCTGGTGCCGATGGACGTGGTGGGCCTGGGCGACGGGCGGCAGCGCTATGGGCTGCTGACCTCGGACGATGGCGGCATCCGGGACGATCTGATGTTCGCGCGCATGGGCGAGAGCCTGTTCGTGGTGGTGAACGCGGCCTGCAAGGCGGACGACATCGCCTATATGCGCGCGTCGCTGCCCGACCACGTCACGCTGACCGAAATCACCGACCGCGCGCTGATCGCGCTGCAGGGGCCGGCTGCCGAAGCCGCGCTGGCGCCGCTGTGCCCCGCCGTCACGGACATGCGCTTCATGGACGTGATCGCGGCGGACCTGTCGCTGGGCATGGGCCGGGAAGAGGTGCCGGTCTGGATCTCGCGGTCAGGCTATACCGGCGAGGACGGGTTCGAGATTTCGGTGTCTGCGTCGGCCTCCGAGGCGGTGGCGAGGAAGCTGCTGGAGAACGACGACGTCAGCCCGGTCGGCCTGGGCGCGCGGGATTCGCTGCGGCTGGAGGCGGGGCTTTGCCTTTACGGCCACGACATCGGCCTAGACACCACGCCGGTCGAGGCGGGGCTGACCTGGGCGATCCAGAAGGTCCGCCGCGCGGGCGGCCAGCGCGAAGGCGGCTTTCCCGGGGCCGAGACGATCCTGGGCCAGTTCGCCGACGGTGCGGCCCGGAAACGCGTGGGCCTGAAGCCGGAAGGCCGGGCACCGATGCGCGAAGGTGTGGAGCTTTTCGAAACGGCCGAGGGCGGGGCGCCGGTGGGCACCATCACCTCGGGCGGGTTCGGGCCGACGGTCGGGGGACCGGTGGCCATGGGCTATGTCCCTGCCGCGCTGGCGGCCCCGGGGACGCAGCTTTTCGGCGAGCTTCGTGGCAAGCGCCAGCCCGTGACAGTTGCGGCGCTGCCCTTCGTTCCGGCAAACTTCAAGAGATAAGACAGCAGGGATAGACCAGAAATGAAATTCACCGAAGAACATGAATGGCTTCTGGCCGACGGCGACATCGTCACCGTCGGAATCACCACCTATGCCGCTGAGCAGCTGGGCGATGTCGTCTTCGTGGAACTGCCCGAAGTCGGCACCGAGGTGACCAAGGACGACGAATGTGTCGTGATCGAAAGCGTCAAGGCCGCGTCCGACATCCTGGCGCCGCTGGACGGCGAGATCGTCGAGGTGAACGAGACCCTGCCTGACAACCCGTCCCTGGTGAACGAGGACGCGATGGGCGAGGCGTGGTTCTTCAAGATCAAGGTCTCCGACATGTCGCCGATGGACGATTACATGGACGAGGCCGCCTATAACGAGTTCATCGAGTAGGCTGATCGACCAGGTCCCGGGTGCCGCGTCCCCTCGCGGCGCCGATCCTGCACTTGCATTCCCGCGGCGGCCACGAAGGCTGCCCGCGATCCGAACGGAATTTCACGCCGGCCCTGCGCCGCGGCCATTGCCGTGGCCGGTCGGACCTTGGGGCCCGTGCCGCCGGCACGATGACGGCCCGGCAAAGGAGAGACGCGATGACCGACCTGTCCACCGACTACGATCCCTACGATTTCGCCAACCGCCGCCATATCGGCCCGTCGCCTTCGGAAATGGAGGCGATGCTGGATGTCGTGGGCGCCCCCACGCTGGACGCCCTGATCGACGAGACGGTCCCGGGATCGATCCGCGCCGTCGATCCGCTGGTCTTCGAGGATCCCCTGTCCGAACGCGACCTCCTGGCGCGGATGCGCAAGGTGGCGGCGAAGAACAAGGTCATGACCTCGCTGATCGGGCAGGGCTATCACGGCACGGTCACGCCGCCCGCGATCCAGCGCAACATCCTGGAAAACCCCGCCTGGTACACGGCCTATACGCCCTACCAGGCCGAGATCAGCCAGGGCCGGCTGGAGGCGCTTTTGAACTTCCAGACCATGATGGGCGACCTGACGGGCCTGGAGGTCGCGAACGCGTCCCTGCTGGACGAGGCCACGGCCTGTGCCGAAGCCATGACCATGGCCGAACGCGTGGCGAAGTCGAAGTCGAAGGCGTTCTTCGTCGATGAAAACTGCCACCCCCAGAACATTGCCGTGATGAAGACCCGGGCCGAACCGCTGGGGATCGAGATCATCGTCGGCGCGCCCGAGGCGCTGGACCCCGAAACCGTCTTCGGCGCCGTCTTCCAGTATCCCGGCACCCATGGCGAGATCCGCGATTTCACGCCCGAAATCGCCGCACTGCACGCAGCCAAGGCCATCGCCGTGGTCGCCGCAGACCCGATGGCGCTGACCCTGCTGAAGGAACCGGGCGCCATGGGTGCCGACATCGCCGTTGGGTCGACCCAGCGATTTGGCGTGCCGATCGGCTATGGCGGGCCGCACGCCGCCTATATGGCCACGAAACAGGCCCATGTCCGGTCGATGCCCGGCCGCCTTGTCGGCGTCAGCGTCGATGCGCAGGGCAACCGCGCCTATCGCCTGTCGCTGCAGACCCGCGAACAGCATATCCGGCGCGAGAAGGCCACGTCGAACGTGTGCACCGCGCAGGCCCTGCTGGCGGTGATGGCGTCCTTCTATGGCGTCTTCCACGGGCCGGTGGGCCTGAAGGCCATCGCCCACCGCATCCACCGCCTGACCGCACGCATGGCCCGCGGGCTGGAAGGGGCGGGCTTTGCCGTGGCACCGGGCGCTTTCTTCGACACGATCACGGTCGACGTCGGGCTGCTGCAGCGCGGTGTCCTGCAGGCGGCAGAACGCGAGGGCCTGAATCTGCGCCGCGTCGGTCAGACCAGGGTCGGCATCACGCTGGACGAGCTGACCCGTGCGGCAACGGTCGAGGCCGTCTGGCGCGCTTTCGGCATCGATGCGCCCAAGGACGACCCGTTGCGCGACGATGCGAAGGGCGAGGCCGAGCGCCTGCCCGAAGGTCTGAAGCGCGAGAGCGATTTCATGACCCACCCGGTCTTTCACATGAACCGGGCCGAGACCGAGATGATGCGCTACATGCGCCGCCTGGCCGACCGCGACCTGGCCCTGGACCGCGCGATGATCCCGCTGGGATCCTGCACCATGAAGCTGAACGCGGCTGCCGAGATGATGCCGATCAGCTGGCCGGAATTCGCATCGCTCCACCCTTTCGTGCCGGCGAACCAGGCGCTGGGCTACAAGGAGATGATCGACGACCTGTCGGCCAAGCTTTGCGCGATCACCGGCTACGACGCCTTTTCCATGCAACCCAATTCGGGCGCGCAGGGCGAGTACGCGGGTCTGATGACGATCCGCGCCTTCCACATCGCCAATGGCGAAGGGCACCGCAAGGTCTGCCTGATCCCGATGAGCGCGCACGGCACCAACCCGGCTTCGGCCCAGATGGCAGGCTGGGACGTGGTGGCGGTGAAATCGGCGGCGAACGGGGATATCGACCTGGACGATTTCCGCGCCAAGGCGGAAAAGCACGGGCCCAATCTGGCCGGTTGCATGATCACCTATCCCTCGACCCATGGCGTGTTCGAGGAAACGGTGCGCGAGGTCTGCGCCATCACCCATGAACATGGCGGACAGGTCTATATCGACGGCGCCAACATGAACGCGATGGTGGGTCTGGCGCGTCCCGGCGACCTGGGCGGCGATGTCAGCCACCTGAACCTGCACAAGACCTTCTGCATCCCCCATGGCGGCGGCGGCCCCGGCATGGGCCCGATCGGCGTCAAGGCGCACCTGACGCCGTTCCTGCCGGGCCACCCGGCCACGGGCGGCAAGACCGGCCCGGTGTCCGCCGCGCCCTACGGCTCGCCGTCGCTTCTGCCGATCTCCTGGGCCTATTGCCTGATGATGGGGGGCGAGGGGCTGACCCAGGCGACGCGGGTGGCGATCCTGAACGCCAACTACATCGCCAAGCGGCTGGAAGGCGCCTTCGACGTGCTGTTCAAGGGCGGCAAGGGGCGGGTGGCGCATGAATGCATCCTGGACACGCGGCCCTTCCTGGACAGCGCCGGCGTGACGGTGGACGACATCGCCAAGCGCCTTGCCGATTGCGGTTTCCACGCGCCGACGATGAGCTGGCCGGTGGCGGGCACGCTGATGGTCGAGCCCACGGAAAGCGAGACCAAGGCCGAACTCGACCGCTTCTGCGACGCGATGCTGGCGATCAGGGCCGAGATCGCGCATATCGAGGAGGGCCGGATCGACCGCGACAACAATCCGCTGAAGAACGCGCCCCACACGATGGAGGACCTGGTCCGCGACTGGGACCGGCCCTATTCCCGCGAACAGGGCTGTTTTCCGCCGGGATCCTTCCGGGTCGACAAGTACTGGCCGCCGGTCAACCGGGTCGACAATGTCTGGGGCGACCGCAACCTGACCTGCACCTGCCCGCCGATGGAAGCCTATGCCGACGCGGCTGAGTAATCGCCGGCCGGCGTGACCGGGCCAATGGGGCCAGATCGGGTCTGACCGGTGCCCGCCGGTTTCCCGACCGCGGCGCGGGCGTTGCGGTCGGATGCCTCCGGCGGGAGGTATTTGGAAAGAGAAGAAGGGGCGCGCGCGCCCTGCTTTCCGTCGGTGGCACGACAGCCGCCGGGCGAGGTTGAGACGCCGCGGCCCTGCTTCCCTGATCATCGCATGTTTCCGCGGCCGGATCGTGACACCGCGGTGCAGGCCGGCGCCAGCATCTGCGCCGCCCGCATCCATCCGGCACTGAGCCATGGCGTCCAGATCGACATGACCCCTGCCAAGGCCCGGACGCGGCGGCGCCGGGCAGGGGAGGCCGCGCCGGGCCCACGAAATTCCCCACCGGATCGTACATTCCGTGATATTCTTGACGTTAGGGAAAGCGTGCGAGTCGCAGCCCAGGTCGGGTGCAATCCACCAAGAACAAGGGCCGGAAAACCGGTTCGGGAGGAATGGAAGACATGAACCGGATGACGATGTGCCTGGCCGCCGCCGTGCTGGCCGGCGCAGGGGCCGTATCGGCCGAAACCCTGCAGGAGCGCGGCGAATACCTGGTCCGCGGGCCCGCCGGCTGCGGAAACTGCCACACGCCCATCGGTCCCGATGGCCCGGTCGCCAACATGGAGCTGGCCGGCCGCCTGGTCGAGAAGAACCCGGCCTTCACCGCCATTGCCCCCAATATCACGCCCGCAGGCGCAATAGGCGGCTGGTCCGATGCGGAACTGGCCCGCGCGATCCGCGAAGGCATTCGCCCCGACGGTTCGGTCATCGGCCCGCCGATGCCCTTTGCCTTCTACCGCGGTCTTTCGGATACGGACCTTGCGGCCATCGTGGCCTTCCTGCGGACCCTGCCGGGGATCGAGAACGATCCGGGTATCTCGCACTACAATATCCCGCTGCCCCCGGCCTACGGGCCCCCGGTCGCCGGGGTGGCCGACATCCCGCGGGGACCCACGGTGGAATACGGAGCCTACCTGGCCGGCCCGGTGACCCATTGCCTGGAATGCCACACGCCGATGGGGCCGCAGGGACCGATGGTCGACACCGACCTGGGCCGCGGCGGGTTCGAGTTCCATGGGCCCTGGGGCACCTCGGTCGCGTCGAACCTGACCAGCCATGCGGACGGGCTGGCCCGCTACTCGGATGACGAACTGAAGGCGATGATCGTGAACGGCACGCGTCCGGACGGCAGCCCGATGATGCCGCCGATGCCCTATGGCTACCTTGCCCACATGACACCCGGGGATCTGGACGCCATTGTGGCCTACCTGCGCACGCTGCCGCCGCTGCCCGACAAGGGGTAAGGTCGGGGCCGGCTACGGGGCGAAAGGATCCGTGTCGTAGCCGACGCCGGCCAGGTACAGCCCAGTCGGCGGCGCCACGGGCCCGCAGGTGGCCCGGTCGCGGGCCTCCAGCGCGGCCCGGACATCGTCCGGGGCCCAGGCGCCTCGGCCGACGCGCTCGAGCGTGCCGACGAAGCTGCGCACCTGGTTGTGCAGGAAGGACCGCGCCCGGACGCGGATCTGGATTTCAGGCCCGAAAAAGCCATCGACCCGCGCCACGTCCACGGCATCGACCGTCTTCACCGGGCTTTTCGCCTGACAGATCGAGGCGCGGAAGGTCGTGAAATCGTGCCGTCCCAGCAGATGGTTCGCACCTTTCTGCATGGCTTCGGCATCAAGGTCGTGACCGATCTTCCAGACCTGGCCGTGGATCAGCGTCGGCGGCGCCCGGCGCAGCAGGATCCGGTAGAGATAGCGCCGTTCCACCGCCGAGAACCTTGCATGCCAGTCGTCATCGACAGCCGCGGCGACGGTGATGGCAACCGGCGCGGGCTTCAGATGATGGTTCAACGCTTCCGACAATCGGAATGGATCCCAGCTTTTCTCCATGTCGCAATGCGCCACTTGTGCCAGCGCATGGACGCCAGCATCGGTGCGGCCGGCCGCGGCGATCGTGTGCGCGCGCGGCTCCAGCTTCGCCAGTGCGGCCTCGATTGCGCCCTGGACCGACGGCTGGTCGGCCTGGCGCTGCCAGCCCGCGAAGGGGCCGCCATCATATTCGACACGAAGGGCATAACGGGGCATGCGCGCCTCCTAGTCCGCGCCGCGCTGCCGGGCAAGGCCCGTGCGCGATCCCTGTGGTCCGCCCCCCTGCCGCAAGCGGTGCAAAGGGGAGTATTTGGAAGGAGAAGAAGGGGGCAGGCGGCCCCCGGACAGGCGCCGGAAAGTCGTCCCCGCAGGGCGCTGCAGGCTGTGAACCGCGCCGTCCAACACAGCCAGGGACTGCGCCTTTCCCTTCTTTGATCTTCAAATATCTCGGGGGTGTGGGGGCAGCGCCCCCACCTGTCCTGCCGCGACCGGCCCCGCGACCGGACGGCCCGTCAGGGTCCCGCGCGGTCCTGCCACTGGCGAGCGGCTGCGGAGGGGCTTATGTAGATTGCGAGGTCAGAAGGGGCAGAACCGGACGTGGTCATCTCTACACTTGCCGACGGGCTTGTGCGCAGCGTCGAGAGCGTCGGCGATGCCGTCACGGGCGCGTTCACCGATCCGACGATCCGGCTGGGCGTGACCGGGCTGGCGCGCGCGGGCAAGACGGTGTTCATCACCTCGCTGGTGGCGAACCTGCTGGACCGGGGCCGGATGCCCGGGCTGGTGGCCGCGCGGGACGGTCGGATCCAGGCGGCGTATCTCCAGCCCCAGCCCGACGACACGATTCCGCGCTTCGATTTCGAGACGCATCGCGACGCCCTGACCGCGCCGGTCCCGCACTGGCCCGACAGCACCCGGGCGGTCAGCGAGTTGCGGCTGTCGCTTAAGGTCCAGCCCGGCGGCTTCCTGGGCGGGCTTCAGGGCCCGCGGACCGTGCACCTGGACATCGTCGACTATCCGGGCGAATGGCTGCTGGACCTGGGCCTGATGGACCGCAGCTACGACAACTGGTCGGCCGACGTCCTCGACCGGCTGGAGGGGCGGCCCGAGGGCGCGGCCTATCTGTCGCTGGTCCGCGAGACCGACGCCGCACAGCGCTTCGAGGAACCGGTGGCCAAGCGGCTGGCCGAAAGCTTTGCCGCCTATCTGCAGGCCGCGCGCGATGCCGGGTACTATGACTGCACGCCGGGGCGGTTCCTGCTGCCGGGAGAGATGGCGGGGTCGCCCGTGCTGACCTTCGCGCCCCTGCCGCGGGATGCCGGACCGAAGCGGGGCACGCTGCTGCACGAGATGGCGCGGCGGTTCGAGGCCTACAAGAGCCAGGTCGTGCGGCCCTTCTTCCGGGACCATTTTTCGCGCATCGACCGGCAGATCGTGCTGGTGGATGCGCTGGGCGCGATCCATTCGGGCCCCCGCGCGGTCGAAGACATGCGCCTGGCCATGGCCGAGATCCTAGGCGCCTTCAGGCCGGGCCGCAATTCCTGGCTGACCCAGATCCTGATGGGGCGGCGGGTGGAAAGGATCCTCTTCGCCGCGACCAAGGCCGATCACCTGCATCACCTGCAACACCCCCGCCTGACCGCGATCATGGAGGCGCTGACGCGCGAGGCGCGCGACCGGGCGCAATTCGCCGGCGCCGAGACCGCCGCCATGTCCATCGCCGCATTGCGTGCCACGACCGAGGAGATGCGCGAGCATCACGGCCGCGAGCTGCCTTGCGTCCGCGGCATCGTCGCCGGCACGGGGCGGCAGGTGGCGTTCTATCCGGGCGAACTGCCCGAGGATCCGGCGCGGATCCTGTCGCCGGCGCGGGCGGGCGAGGACCGCTGGCTGCAGGAAGATTTCGGGCACATGTCCTTTGCCCCGTCGCCGCTGACGCTGAAACCCGGCGACGGTCCGCCCCATATCCGGCTGGACCGCGCCGCGGAATTCCTGATCGGGGACCGGCTGTGACCGGCACGCTGCGGCCGGCACGGCCGCTGGATGCGGGCGTGCTGGGGGATATCCTGCACGATTTCCAGGCGCGGACGCCCTGGATGCCGAAGCTTTACAGCGGGGCCGAGACGGTGGCCTTCTGCGGTACGCTGATCGACCGCGGCTGGGTCCGCGTGGCCGAGAGGGAAGGCGTGCCCGCAGGTTTCATCGCCCGGGACGGCGCGGAGATCTGTGCGCTTTACATCACCGATGCGGCGCGGCGGCAGGGCCATGGGGCGGCGCTTCTGGCGGATGCCAAGGGGCGGCAGGACCGGCTTTGGCTGCGCTGCTTCCAGGTCAATGCCGGGGCCCAGGCCTTTTACCGGGCGCAGGGCTTCCGGCAAGCCGGGACCGGAGACGGCACCGGAAACGAAGAAGGGTTGCCGGACTTTCTGTATGAATGGCAGGCGGAGGATGCGAGATGACCAGGGGACCCGTGATCTTCGATCTGGAAGATGACCGGCAGGGGCCGGCGCTGGACGTGGCGGCGGCGCCGCCGGTGCCGGAACCCGGCGTGCCGCAGGGCGCCGCGATGTTGACCGCGGCCCGGCTGGCCGGGCGACGACAGCGCGCCTCGCGCCTGGCCAAGCTGTTCTGGTCGCTGCTGGGGGCGCTGGTGACGGCGCTTCTGTCCTTTGCCGCCTGGCGCTTTGCCGAGGACCTGATGACCCGCGTGCCGGTGCTGGGCTGGATCGTGACCGGCCTTCTGGTGGCGTTCCTGGTGGTCGTCATCCTGATCGCTCTGCGCGAGATTGCGGCCATCGGCCGGCTGGCGCGGCTGGACGGGTTGCGCGCCGATGCTGCCAAGGTGCTGGAGACGGCCGATCTGGAAGGCGCGCGCGGCGTGGCGAAGCGGGTTGTCGCCCTTTATGCCCACCGGCCCGAGACGGGGAATGGAAGAACCCGGGTCACCGATCGTCTGGGCGACAGTTTCGAGGCCTCGGACACCCTGCGGCTGGTTGAACAGGACCTGCTGGCGCCGCTGGACCGGGCCGTGGTGCTGGAAATCGAAAGCTCGGCCCGGCAGGTGGCGATGGTGACGGCACTGGTGCCACTGGCGCTGGCGGATGTGGCGGCGGCGCTGGCCAATGCGCTGCGGATGATCCGCCGGATCGCCGAGATCTATGGCGGGCGGTCGGGTGTCATCGGCAGCTGGCGGCTGACCCGCGCCGTGCTGGGGCACATGCTGGCGACCGGTGCGGTGGCCGCGCTCGATGACATGATCGAGCCGGTGATGGGCGGGACGATCCTGTCGAAGCTCTCGCGCCGCTTCGGCGAAGGGCTGGTGAACGGTGCCCTGACGGCGCGGGTGGGGCTGGCCGCGATGGATGTCTGCCGGCCGCTGCCGTTTTCGCCCGGCCTGCGCCCGTCGTCGCGGGCCATCGTGAAGGCGGCGCTGACGGGCCTGTTTTCCCGGGCCGAGCGGGAGGGCTGAGTCCCGCATCGCCCCGTCGTGGGCCCGTCCGCCCACCCCGCCGGGGCGCCTGCGCGTCCCGTCTTGCCGGTTCGGGAGCGGTCAGAGTGTCCATGCGAACATATTGCGAATTGTGCATGTCAATGATCTGACGCAATGTGGCCCGACCCAACCATGGTTCCCGGGATCCCCGAATGCTTCAGCCACCCGACACGCCAGAGCATGGACACACGCCCGGAGAGGTGGCGGCGCGCATCGATGCGCCGCCGGGGAAGGGTGTGCTGGGCGATGTCGTATACGGGGCGATCGACGGGTCGGTGACGACCTTCGCGATCGTGGCCGGTGTCGCGGGCGC
Source organism: Chachezhania sediminis (assembly GCF_009765275.1). Classification (GTDB taxonomy): domain Bacteria; phylum Pseudomonadota; class Alphaproteobacteria; order Rhodobacterales; family Rhodobacteraceae; genus Chachezhania; species Chachezhania sediminis. The sequence goes on along the minus strand of NZ_VOPH01000005.1, from coordinate 220,135 downwards.
CGGCCTGTCCCCGTTCATCGTCCTGGCGCTGGGCTTTGCCAATGTGCTGGCCGACGGCTTTTCGATGGCGGTGGGCAACTATTCCGCCACCAAGGCGCAGGTCGACAATGTCGCCCGCGTGCGCGAGATCGAGAAGCGGCATATCGACCTCTATCCCGATGGCGAGCGGCTGGAAGTTCGCGAGATCCTGCGGCGCAAGGGGCTGACCGGCAAGGTGCTGGAGGCCGCGACCGACGCGATCTGTGCCGACCGCGAGGCCTGGATCGCCCTGATGGTCGAAGGCGAATACGGGTTGGGCGAAGTCGATCCGAGACCGCTGCGTGCCGCGCTTGCGACCTTCGGCGCCTTCCTGGCCGCGGGCATGGTGCCTATGCTGCCGTTCCTTTTCGGCCTTGCGGACGCATTCCGGGTGTCTGCCGGGCTGACGCTGGTCGTCTTCTTCGCCATCGGCGCGCTGAAAAGCCTGTGGTCGCTTGCGCCCTGGTGGCGGTCCGGGGCCGAGACTCTGGCCATCGGCGGGGTGGCGGCCGGGCTGGCCTATGTCGTGGGAACCCTGTTCCAGGTCTGAAGGCGGCGGGGCCGGCCGCCGCCGCGAAGGCCCATGCCTCTGGGGTCTTGCCCCGGGGCAGCGTTGACCGGTCTCTTTACCCTGCTGCGCCACCTGCCTATAACCCGCGCCATGAACAGCCTACTGCGCATGTTGATCCGAATTAGCGTCCCGGCGCTCTGATCCGTCAGAGCGGCCGGGTCATCCTTGCCGGGCGCCCGGCCGCGCGACCCATTCGGTCCGGCTTTGCGTCCACCCTGCTTTCCGACTTTCCGAACCTGAGGACGCCACCCGATGTGCGCCGACACGCCGACCGAGACGAAGACCGTCGATTACAAAGATACGCTGAACCTGCCGAAAACCGATTTCCCGATGCGCGCGGGCCTGCCCAAGCGCGAACCGGAATGGCTGGACCGCTGGGCCAGGATCGGCGTCTATGACCGCCTGCGGGAAAAGCAGGGCCGCACGCCCTTCACGCTGCATGACGGCCCGCCCTACGCCAACGGGCACCTGCATATCGGGCACGCGCTGAACAAGACGATCAAGGACATCATCGTCCGCTCGCACCAGATGATGGGCTTCGATTCCGGCTATGTCCCCGGCTGGGACTGCCACGGCCTGCCCATCGAATGGAAGATCGAGGAACAGTACCGTGCCAAGGGCAAGGACAAGGACGCCGTTCCGGTGGTCGAATTCCGGCAGGAATGCCGCAAGTTCGCCGAAGGCTGGGTCGACATCCAGCGCGAGGAGTTCAAGCGCCTTGGCATCACCGGCAACTGGGCCGACCCCTACCTGACCATGAACTTCCATGCCGAGCGTGTCATCGCCGAGGAATTCATGAAGTTCCTGATGAACGGTACGCTCTACCAGGGATCCAAGCCCGTGATGTGGTCGCCGGTCGAGGAAACCGCGCTGGCCGAGGCCGAGGTCGAATACCACGACAAGGAAAGCCCGACGGTCTGGGTGAAGTTCCGGGTAGGCGGGCTTAGTAATGATCGCAATGTGTGGCCTGACTTGGAAAAGCATCCGCTTTCCGACATGCAGAAAACCTTTGTCGTAATCTGGACCACTACACCTTGGACACTGCCTTCTAACAAGGCCGTCGTTTTCGGCGACGACATTGCTTATGGACTTTATGAGGTTACTGGCACTCCGGAAGAATGCTGGGCAGCGGTTGGCGAAAAGTTCGTTCTTGCCGATAAGCTTGCGGACGAAGTGATGAAGCGCGCCCGTCTGGAACCGGGCATGTATCGTCGAGTTAGCGATGTTGATCCCAACGAAATCGCTTGGGTAATGCACCCACTTGCCAATGTTGAAGGTGCAAATGGCGAGTGGAATGTCGAACGCGATTTCCGCGCCGCCGACTTCGTCACCGACGAGGAAGGCACGGGCTTCGTCCACTGCGCGCCGTCCCACGGGATGGAGGAATACGAGCTTTATCGTGGCCTCGGCATGCTGGAGCAGGTCATCACCTACAACGTGATGGACGACGGGTCGTTCCGTGCGGATCTGCCCTTCTTCGGCGGCAAGAAGATCCTGCGCGCCAAGGCCAAGAACGGCAGCTGGGAAGGCGACGCCAACGCCGCCGTCATCGCCAAGCTGACCGAGGTCGGCGGTCTTCTGGCCCGCGGCAAGATCAAGCATTCGTACCCGCACAGCTGGCGGTCCAAGGCGCCGGTGATCTATCGCAACACGCCGCAATGGTTCGCCGCCATCGACCGCAAGATCGGTGACGGGCAGGACACCTATGGCGAGACGATCCGCGAACGCGCGCTGAAGTCGATCGAGGACCTGGTGAAATTCACGCCGGTGTCTGGCCGCAACCGCCTGCATTCGATGATGGAAACGCGCCCCGACTGGGTGCTGTCGCGCCAGCGTGCCTGGGGTGTGCCGCTGACCTGCTTTACCAAGGTGGGCGCGCTGCCGACCGACCCGGATTTCCTGCTGCGCGATCCGAAGGTCAACGCCCGCATCACCGAGGCGTTCGAGGCCGAAGGCGCCGATGCCTGGTACAAGGACGGTGCCAAGGAACGCTTCCTGGGCAATGATTACGACCCGGCGGAATGGAACAAGGTCGACGATATCCTCGACGTCTGGTTCGACTCCGGCTCGACTCATGCCTTCGTGCTGCGCGACCGGGCAGACGGGACCGCGGACGGCATCGCCGACGTCTACATGGAAGGCACCGACCAGCACCGCGGGTGGTTCCATTCGTCGCTGCTGGAGGCCTGCGGCACGCTGGGCCGCGCGCCCTATCGCAACGTGGTCACCCATGGCTTCACGCTGGACGAGAAGGGCAACAAGATGTCCAAGTCGCTCGGCAATACCATCGGGCCGGACGAGATCGTCAAGCAGTACGGCGCCGATATCCTGCGGCTGTGGGTGGCGCAGACGGATTACACCGCCGACCAGCGGATCGGGCCGGAGATCCTGAAGGGCGTGGCCGACAGCTATCGCCGGCTGCGCAACACCATGCGCTTCATGCTGGGGTCCTTGTCGGACTTTACCGAGGCCGACCGGATCGACGTGTCGGACATGCCGGACCTGGACGCCTGGGTCCTGCACCGGATGGCCGAACTGGACGAGGTGGTGCGCAAGGGCTATGCCGCCTTCGACTTCCAGGGCGTGTTCCAGGCGGTCTTCACCTTCGCAACCGGTGATCTGTCGGCGTTCTATTTCGACGTGCGGAAGGATGCGCTTTACTGCGACGGCGATACGGTCGACCGCCGCGCGGCGCGGACCGTGCTGGACCTGCTGTTTCACCGCATCACCACCTGGCTGGCGCCGATCCTGGTCTTCACCATGGAAGAGGTCTGGCTGGAACGTTATCCGGGCGACGACAGTTCCGTCCATCTGGTCGACATGCCGGACACGCCGGCGGATTGGCGGAACGACGACCTGGCGGTGCGGATCGCATCCATGCGCAAGGTCCGCCGCGTGGTCACCGCGGCGCTGGAAATCCAGCGCCGCGAAAAGACCATCGGGGCCAGCCTGGAGGCCGCGCCGGTCGTCCATGTCGAGGACGCGGGCGTTCTGGCGGTGCTGAAGGCGATGCCGATGGATGATCTCTGCATCACCTCGGCCCTGACCCTGACCGCAGATCCCAGCCCGGCCGAGGCCTTCCGCCTGCCAGAGGTCGAAGGCGTGGGCGTGGTGTTCGAAAAGGCCGAAGGGCAGAAGTGCCAGCGCTGCTGGAAGATCCTGCCCGATGTCGGCCAGCACGGGCACGAAGGCGTCTGCGGCCGCTGCGACGCGGCGCTATCCTGATTGCCTTGCGCCGGGCCATGCCCGGCGCCGGGTGTTCCGTCCTGCATCCCGCCTGAGCGGGATGTCGTGCCAAGGCAGTCGCGTTGCCGCAAATGTCACGAACCGGGTTGATCCGGGCCGCGGTCCCGGTCAGCTTGATGCCATGCCCAGCGTCGCTGTCGATACCCGTTTCGGAACCCTGTGCGTCACCGAGGACGACGGCGCCATCGTGCGCCTGACCTGGGCCGATGACACGCATGACGCGGCGACGGCGCTTCTGCGCGAGGCCGTGGCCCAGATCCGCGCCTATGAGGCCGGGGAACTGAAGGTCTTCGATCTGCCGCTTGCGGTCCGCGGCAACGATTTCCAGAAGGCCGTCTGCGCGCAGATGTCGGCGATCCCGTTCGGCGAGACAAGGACCTATGGCGATATCGCCAAGGCACTGGGCCATCCCGCCCAGGCAGTGGGCCAGGCCTGCGGACGCAACCCGATCGCGGTCGTGATCCCCTGTCACCGGGTGATGGGCGCCAGGGGCCTGACCGGCTTTTCCGGCGGCGAAGGGGTTGAGACCAAGGTGCAGCTTCTGATCCACGAAAAGGCCGGCGGGTTCCTGATCTGAAGGCCTTCGCGTCGCGGCGGGATTGAACTCTGCCGTCATTGCGATCACATCATTGGACAATCGGAAGACGGAGGAGAGCGGAGCGATGAGCCCGACCCAAGACACGAACAAAGACCGGGCCGCGCTGAAGGCGGCAATCTATGACCGCATGATGGCCCTGGAAGCGCACGAGCTGGAGGTGGCGAAGGAACATTACCGTGCCTACCTGAGCGACGCCGTGATGGGCGAGGGCGCACAGCAGGACCGGTCCGCCGTGGCCGAGGCGACGGAAAGCCTGGACCTGGCCCATTCCTTCGATCACCCGGTGCAGACGCACCAGGCCAAGGTGGATGCGCTGGAAAACCTGGATTTCGGCCTGAAGTCCGAGGTGATGGCCGGCGCGGTCGTGTCATTCTCGGGCAAGAACTTCGTCGTGGCCGTATCGACCGACGCCTTCGAGGTCGGGGGAGAGCGCTACATGGGAATTTCGGAACAAAGCCCGATCTACCGCGCCATGCAGGGCCTGGCGGAAGGCGACAGCTTTGCGTTCAACGGCAAGGACGTGATGCTGGACCAGGTTTTCTGACCGACGCCTGCAACCCGGGCCAAGGCGCTTGGTGAAGCGCCTTGCTGCCCTCAGGCCCGCCGTTGCGCCCTTGGGTGGGCCGTTTCATAGACCTCCATCAGCCGCGCTGTGTCGACGGCTGTGTAGACCTGCGTGGTCGACAGGGACGCATGGCCCAGCAGTTCCTGGATCGCCCGCAGATCGCCGCCATTGGCCAGCAGGTGGCTGGCGAAGCTGTGGCGCAGGGCATGGGGTGTGGCGGTCGACGGCAGGCCCATCCGCAGCCGCGCCCGGGCCATCGCGCCCCGGATCAGCCGCGGGTTCAGCGCCCCGCCGCGCGCGCCGCGAAACAGCGCCACACCGCGTTCGACAGGGTAGGGGCACAGGGTGACATAGCGGTCGACCGCGTCGCGGGCGGCCGGCAACACAGGTACCATCCGTTCCTTGCCGCCCTTGCCGCGGATCTTCAGCGTCGCCGGCAGCGGGACCGCATCGCCCGTCAGGCCCAGCGCTTCGGATATCCGCAGCCCACAGCCGTAAAGCAGCGTCACCACGGCCGCATCGCGTGCGGCGATCCAGGGCTCGGCCGCGTCCATCTCGACCTCGCCCAGCATCTCCTTGGCGGCACTTTCGCTCAGGGGGCGGGGCAGTTTCTTAAGGAACTTGGGCGACCGTGTCGACAGCACGGCCGTGGGTTCGAACCCTTCGCGCCGGGCCAGCCAGCGATAGAAGCTTTTCACCGCCGACAGCCGCCGTGCCAGGGACCGGGCGGAAATCCCGGTCTTGCGTTCTTCGGCCATCCAGGCGCGCATGTCGGTGACGGTGATCTTGGCCAGCGCCCCCAGCCCCTCGCGCTCGCCATGGTGCAGGGTCATGAAGGACAGGAAGCCCACGACATCGGTGCGATAGGCCGTCACGGTCGCGGGGCTGGCGCCGTCGACGGCGGCCATGACCTCCAGCCAGGTCTGCAACGCATCCCGCGCTGCAGGAGAGATCAGGCCCGTTTCAGCCATTGTCGCATGGTCCTCTCGAAGACCCCGGCGAAGAAGGCCAGAAGGTCCGTGCCCTGCTGGGGCGAGAACTGTTTCGCATCGCCCGACCCGATCACCAGCAGCGCCGGCGCCCGCCCGGTGCCCAGGTCCAGGACCATGCAGGCCTCGGACCGGACCCTGCCGGCCTTGGCGCCGTAGATGTCCGCGCCGGCATGGCGCAACTGGCGCAGCACCACCTGCCTGCCGGTGTCCCCGCGCGAGATGTAGGTCTGGACGAAGCCCGGCCCCATCACCCGCAGCACGTCTCCCAGGCGGCCCAGGGTCGCGGCCTCGTCACCTTGGGCCGATTCCAGCACCAGGTGGATCGCCTCGACCCGCAGGATCTGGGCCACGTCGCTGCCCAGGCCCGTGACGAAACCTTCGAAGGTGTCGGGATCCAGCAGCTTCAGCACCGCGCGGTGGATCTGGTTGGTGCCGGAAATGCTGTCATAGGCCGCGGCAATCACGGAACGGTGGAGGTTTTCCAGCCGGTCCAGCCGCGATTCCAACCGCTGCATGGCCATGCCGCGCATGTCGACGATATTGTCGCCGCGCGCCGCTTCGGTCGCGCTGACCAGGGCGCGCATCAGGTCGGGATCGTCCAGAATCACATCCGGACGGGTCAACAACTTGTCCCGGGTTTCCGGGTCAATCTTGGCCGTACTGCTCATTTGGTCCCCGCAATCTGTCGTGCGATGCCGTGCAGGTGGGGTCCCGCCAGCATTTGCGACACCGTAACAGGGGACTAGGCCAAAATCTTCAACTATTTCACCCGGCGCCCGCAGGTGTGGCGCCGGGACCTCTTGGACCTGCCTGGCCTAAAGGATCTTCTGGCCGGTCTTTTCCCAGTCCGCCAGGAAGGCCGCCAGGCCCTTGTCGGTCAGCGGATGATCGGCCAGCTTGCGGATCACTTCCGGCGGGGCGGTGATCACGTCGGCGCCGATACGCGCGCTGTCGGCCACGTGATTGACCGTCCGGATCGACGCGGCGAGGATCTGGGTCTGGAAGTCGTAGTTGTCATAGACGGTGCGGATGTCCTCGATCAGCTCCATCCCGTCCAGGTTGATGTCGTCCAGCCGGCCGATGAACGGCGAAATGAACGTGGCCCCCGCCTTTGCCGCCAGAAGCGCCTGGTTGACCGAGAAGCAGAGCGTGACATTGACCATGTGGTTCTGGTCCGACAGGTACTTGCAGGCCTTCAGCCCGTCCCAGGTCAGCGGCACCTTGACGGCGATGTTGTCGGCGATCGCGGCCAGCTTCAGGCCTTCCTCGATCATCGTGGCGGCGTCGGTGGCCACCACCTCGGCCGAGACGGGGCCCGACACGATGCTGCAGATCTCCTTGGTCACTTCCAGGATATCGCGCCCGGATTTCATGATCAGGGACGGGTTGGTGGTGACACCGTCGACCATGCCAAGCTCGTTCAGCTCGGTGATGGCGGCGATGTCGGCGCTGTCGACGAAGAATTTCATAGGGTGCATCCTCGGGTTGGGCTTGGCACGGACTTGCGCGCGCTTTACCGCAGGACGCGTGATGCCGAAACCCCCTTGCCACCTCTCTGTCCCGCTGCGGGGCCGGTCATGACCGGGCCTGGGCCGCTGTTCGGCCCGGATCCGGCGGACGTCGGCGCGTCCGGGGCCTGGGACGACGACGTCTTCCCGCCCGGCGCGCTGGTGGCGGTGCAGACGACACAGCCGCTGGACCGCACGCTGGACTACAAGGCGCCCGAAGGCGGGGTGCGCTTGGGCGCCTATGTCGAGGTGCCGCTGGGCCCGCGCAAGGTGCTGGGCGTGGTCTGGGGGCCGGGGGCGGGGGATTTCGACCGATCGAAGATCCGGACCGTGTCCCGCGTGCTGGACGCGGCGCCGATGCGGGACGAGTTGCGGGAATTCTTGCAGCGCGCTGCCGATTACACGCTGACGCCGATGCCCGCGATGCTGCGGTTGGCCACCCGCGCGCCGGGGTTGGGCGATCCGCCGTCGATGCGCAAGGTCTATCGCCTGGGCGAGGGGGAACCGGCCCGGATGACCGATGCCCGCATCCGCGTGATCGAGGTGCTGGAGGAACATGGCGGCCATCAGGGCCCGGCCTTCACGCTGAAGGAACTGGCGGAACTGGCGGGCGTGACGCCGTCTGTCGTGAAGGGGCTGGTCGATGCCGGTGCGGTGCGGGAAGAGGAAAGCCCCCGCGACATGCCGTTCCCGCGCCTGGACCCGTCCCGCCCCAGCAAGGACCTGACCGAAGGCCAGGAAGCGGCGGCCGAGGTCCTGCGGGAGGAAGCCCGGTCCGACACCTACGGCACGACCCTGCTGAAGGGCGTCACCGGGTCCGGCAAGACCGAGGTCTATCTTGAGGCGGTGGCGGCCGCGCTGGCCGCGGGCAAGCAGGCGCTGGTGCTGCTGCCGGAAATCGCGCTGACCGCCGAATTCATCACCCGGGTCGAGGCGCGGTTCGGCGCGCGGCCGGCCGAATGGCATTCCGGCGTGACCATGACCGAACGCCGTCGTGTCTGGCGCATGGTGGGCGAGGGGGAGGCCGATCTGGTGGTCGGCGCCCGGTCGGCCCTGTTCCTGCCGTTCCAGCGCCTGGGCCTGATCGTCGTGGATGAGGAACACGATACCTCCTACAAGCAGGAGGACGGGGTTCTTTACAACGCGCGCGACATGGCGGTGCTGCGGGCCGCGATCTGCGGGGCGCGCGTGGTGCTGGCCTCTGCCACGCCCAGCCTGGAAAGCTGGGCCAATGCCGAGGCCGGGAAATACCGCCGCCTGGACCTGCCGGCGCGGTTCGGGGCATCGCAGCTGCCGGAAATGCGGACCATCGACATGCGGGCCGAACGGCTTCAGCCCGGGCACTGGATTTCCCCGACGCTGCGGCAGGCGGTGTCACAGCGGCTGGAGAAGGGGGAACAGTCGCTTCTCTTCATCAACCGCCGCGGCTTTGCGCCGGTGACGCTGTGCCGGGCCTGCGGCGAACAGGTGGCCTGCCCCCATTGCGACGCGCGGATGGTGGAGCACCGGTTCCTGAAGCGGCTGATGTGTCACCAGTGCGGCACCACCATGCCGGTGCCCGATGTCTGCCCGTCCTGCAAGGTCGAAGGCAAGATGACCGCCGTAGGCCCGGGTATCGAACGGCTGGCCGAGGAAGCAGCGGCGCTGTTCCCGGATGCGAAACAGGCGGTGCTGAGTTCCGACCTCTTCGGGTCCGCCCGCGCGCTGAAGGCCGCGATCGAAGAGATCGCGGCGGGGAGCGCCGATATCATCCTGGGCACGCAGCTGGTGGCCAAGGGGCACAATTTCCCGCTGCTGACGCTGGTGGGCGTGATCGACGCGGACCTGGGTCTGCAGGGGTCCGACCTGCGCGCGGCGGAACGGACCTTCCAGCTGATGCGCCAGGTGGCGGGGCGCGCGGGCCGGGCGGAACGGCCGGGCGTGGCGCTTCTGCAGACGTACCAGCCCGAACACCCGGTGATCCGCGCCATCCTGGGCGGCGACGAGGAGGCGTTCTGGGCCGCCGAGGCTGCCGAACGCCAGCAGGCGGGTGTCCCGCCCTATGGCCGGATGGCCGGGATCATCCTGTCGGGCACGGACGTGGCGCAGGTCTTCGACCTGGGCGAAGCGCTGGCCCGCAACGACGCGCCGATGCGCCAGATCGGGGCCCAGGTCTTCGGGCCCGCGCCTGCGCCCATCGCGCGGATCCGCGGACGGCACCGGGTGCGGTTGCTGGTCAAGGCCGACAAGGGGGCGCCGCTGCAGGCCGCGCTGGCCCGTTGGCTGGCGCCGGTGCGGCCAAAGGGCGATCTGCGGCTGGCCGTCGACATCGACCCGCAAAGCTTTCTTTGACGATCAGGGGCCGGCCGTTGGGTTGGCCCTGCCGGCGGGTGTTCCGAAGTGGACCAGGCAAGGCGACCGGATGGGCGTGACAGCTCGCGATCCGCTGGACCGGCCCCCTTCGCGTGCTTGTCCGCCGCTGCGATCCGGGCCAGTCTGGCGTCGCGACAAGGAGAGGGGACAGGGTGTGCAGGCAATCGTGATCGGGGCAGGCCCCGCGGGGCTGGCGGTTGCGGCCTGCCTGAAACGGGACGGGGCCGCGGTTACCGTGCTGGAACGGTCGGATCGGGTCGCGTCCAGCTGGCACCGGCACTATGACCGGCTGCACCTGCACACCCCGCGCTGGCTGTCGCACCTGCCGGATCACCCGATGCCGGACGACTGGCCGCGCTATCCGTCGCGCCTGCAGCTGATTTCCTATCTGGAAGACTATGCCATGGCCCAGGGTGTGGACCCGGTTTTCGGAACCTCTGTCCAGTCCGTCCAGCAGACGCCCGGCGGGTGGGAGGTGCAGCACGACAAGGGAACGGAAACGGGCGAGATCGTGGTCTTCTGCACCGGTCTGTCGCAGGAGCCCTTCGTGCCGGACTGGCCGGGGCTGGACGGGTTCCCGGGGACGGTTGTCCATTCGTCGGCCTATCGCAACCCTGTGCCGTTCGACGGGCAGCGGGTGCTGGTGGTGGGGTTCGGCAATTCCGGCGGAGAGATCGCACTGGACATGGCGGAGTTCGGCAATGCCGTCGACATCTGCGTCCGGAACGAGGTGAACATCCTGCCCCGCGAACTGTTCGGGCGGCCGATCCAGTCCATGGGCCTGTTGCAGAAGATCCTGCCCCACCGGCTGGCCGACGCGATCACCGGGCCGATTCTGCGCCGCGCCTTGGGCGACTATACGAAGTACGGCCTGCGGAAATCGAAACACGGCCCCGTCACCCAGATCCGCGAGGAGGGGCGCGTGCCCCTGATCGACATCGGCACGCTGGACGCGATCCGCGAGGGCAGGATCAAGGTACGCCCGGGGGCCCGACGGGTCGAGGGCGAGGTGGTGCATTACGAGGACGGCTCTACCGGGTCCTATGACGCCATCATCATGGCAACCGGCTATCGCGTTGACCTGCGCCCCTATCTGGGCCCGGCGCCGGAGGTGCTGACCGATGACGGGCGGCCACAGGTCTGCGGCGGACCGACGGCCTGGAAGGGCCTTTATTTCTGCGCCTACAACCCGTCGTCCATGGGGCAGCTGGGCCAGATCCGGATGGAATCCCAGGCCATTGCCAAGGATATCGCAGGCGGCTGAAGTGTCAGGCCGCCGGGGCCAGGCTGCGCTGGTCGACCAGAAGGTCGGTCCCCATCGCGCCGACCCACATCATGAACAGTGCGAGCCACGCGGTGCCCACGAAGATCGACGATCCGGTCACGCCCGCGCCGATGGCACAGCCGCCGGCCAGCATGCCGCCAAAGCCCATCAGCGCCGCCCCGATCATCGCCTTTCGCATCGCGACGGGACCGTCGAAGGCCTGAATCTTCAGCTCTCCGGCCAGGGCTGCGGCGACCAGCGCGCCGATGAAAACGCCTGGAACCAGCCCGATGTCGAATTCCAGCACCGGGTCGCGGACCAGGAAGAACATCAGCGTATGGGCGGAGGGCCCGGTGAAGGTGGCGCTTTCGATCTGCACAGGCTCGAACGCCACTTGTGCCAGAGCGTAGGTCAGGACCCAGCCGACCGCCACGGCAAAGCCCACGCCCGAGGCAAAGACCAGACGGGCGGCGCCGATCCGGTTCCGCCGCGCGATCACCAGCGCCACCGCCGCCGTCCCGGCGCCCAGCACCAGCCCGCCCCAGTCGGGCAGGCCGATCCAGGCCGACAGGTCCATGTTGCGCCCGCCCGACGTGATCCACAGCCCCGCCAGCCGCTCCCGCAGGGGGGCCAGCATGCCCGACAGGCTCATCTGTGCGACCACGGCGAAGATCAGGCCCGACACGACCGACCGTAGGTTGCCGGTGGCGGCCAGCACCAGAAGGCGGCCGGAACAGCCGCGGGCCAGCACCATGCCGATCCCGAAAATCAACCCGCCGATGGCCGCCCCCGACCAGCTGCCCGGCACCGCCATCATCCGCGCATCGGCCGACCGCATCAGCCCCGCAAGGCCGGCGGCCTGCACCCAGACCATGGCGGTGGAAAAGGTCAGCAGCCATACCGCCACCTTGTCGCCCAGCCGTCCGCGGGCGAATTCCACCGTTGCCGCACGCAGGCAGAACCGCGACCGCTGTGCCGCCACACCGAAGATCGTGCCGGTCACCAGACCGAACAGCGCCGCCGTCGGTCCTTCGCCGATCCGCTCGGCCAGCGATACAACCTGATCGAGAGTGTCCATGTGCGCATCTTTCCCGAATCACATTCGAATATGTGTGCCGGATCGGGCCTTCTGTGCCTTGACGCAGATCAGCTATGCAAACTTGCTAAGACACTATCCAAAGCAAGTTGACGCATGTATGGGCAATCCATGACACGGATCGTTCCCATCGCGGCGGCCGAGTCGCTGCCGCGCTGGCGCAGACCGGTCACCCTGCTTTTCGTCATGGCCTTCACCATGCCGATCGCCTTCTACTCCTGGTATGCCCTGATCACGAATTTCGTGGTCGAGGTCGGCGGATTCAATGGCGCCGACAATGGCCTTCTGCACACGGTGCGCGAGATCCCGGGCTTTCTGGCGATCGGCGTGATTGCGATCATCATCTTCGTGCGGGAACAGGTCCTGGCGCTGTCATCGCTGATGCTGCTGGGGCTGGCCACGGCCTTCACCGGCTGGTTCACGGATCTGGGCGGCATCCTTCTGCTGACCTTCCTCAGCTCGCTGGGGTTCCATTACTACGAGACGGTGAACCAGTCGCTGCAACTGCAATGGCTGCCCAAGGAACGGGCGCCCCAGATGCTGGGTTGGATCATGTCGGCGGCGGCCGCCACGACTGTCGTGGTCTATGTGCTGATCGTGATGCTGTGGGACGTGCTGAACCTGACCTACAGCGTGGTCTTCATGACCTCGGGCCTGATCACGACCGCCATCGCGGCCGCCTGCCTGATGCTGTTCCCGCAATTCGAAAGCCCGCATCCGCAGCTGAAGAAGTTCATCCTGCGCAAGCGATACTGGCTGTATTACGCGCTTCAGTTCATGTCGGGCGCGCGGCGGCAGATCTTCATGGTCTTCGCGGGCTTCATGATGGTCGAAAAGTTCGGCTTTCAGGTCCATGAGCTGACCGGACTCTACCTCTTCAACCTCGTGGTGAACATGTGCGTGGCGCCCTTCCTGGGCAAGATCGTCGGCCGGTATGGTGAACGGCGGGTGCTGATCGGCGAATATGCCGGCCTGGTCCTGGTGTTCCTGGCCTATGGCGGGATCTACTGGTTTGGGTGGGGCGTGGCGCTGGCGGCGACGCTGTTCGTGATCGATCACATCTTGTTCGGCCTGGCACTGGCGCTGAAGACCTATTTCCAGAAGATCGCCGATCCGGGCGACATCGCCCCCACCGCGGCTGTGGCCTTCACGATCAACCATATCGCGGCGGTGGTCCTGCCGGTGGTTCTGGGTCTTCTGTGGATGGCCTCGCCGTCGTCGGTCTTTGCACTGGCGGCCGGCATGGCGGCCACGTCGCTGTGCCTGGCGCTGCTGATCCCGCGCCACCCGGCGCCGGGGAATGAAACGCGCCTTTCGGTCGCCGTGCCGGCGCTGGCGGAATAGGATCGGGCGATGACACAGCAGGCGCGCTTTCTGACCGGATCCACCATGGGCCACGTCGCGCGCATGACGCTGACCGGCGCCTTCGGCATGACCTTCGTCTTCGTCGTCGATGCGGCGAACCTATTCTGGATCTCGCTTCTGGGCGACCCACAGCTTCTGGCCGCGATGGGGTTTGCCTTCGCGCTGCAGCTGATGTCGGTTTCCACTGGCGTGGGCATGATGATCGGGGCCGTGGCGCTGATTTCCCGCTCCATCGGAGCGGGGGACATGGACCGCGCCCGGCGCCTGGCCACCAGTGCCGCGATCACCGCCTTCATTGTGCAGGCCGGGGTGGCAACAGGGTTGATCGCGTTTCGTTATCCGCTTCTGGGCCTTCTTGGCGCATCCGGAGAAACCGCGGACATCGCGGCCCGCTACCTTGTGATCTCGCTGCCCACCATCGCGATCATGGCCTTCGGCATGGTCGGAATGGGCACCCTGCGGGCACAGGGCGATGCCCGGCGGTCGCTGATGGTGACCCTGTCGGCCGGTATCGTGGCGATGGTGCTGGATCCGTTGATGATCTACGTCCTGGGCTGGGGCGTCGACGGGGCGGCGCTGGGCGTGAACCTGTTCCGCGGGATCATGTGCATCCAGGCGCTGCGCTTTACCATCCGGGTCCATGACCTGATGGCGAAACCCAACCTGCACGACGTCATCCACAATGCCCGCGCGCATTTCGCCGTGGCCATTCCCGCCATCGCGACACAGTTGTCGACGCCGGTGGGCAACGCGCTTCTGACCGCCGTGATTGCGCCCTTCGGCGATGCCGCCATCGCCGGCTGGACCGTGATCGGCCGCATGACCGTGGTGGCCTTTGCCGGCATCTTCTCGCTCGCCGGGGCCATCGGGGGCATCTTCGGCCAGAACTACGGCGCCCGGAACCCCGAGCGGCTGCGGTCTGCCTATCGCGACGCGATGATCTTTGGCGCCTGCTACACGCTGATCACGTGGGTTCTGCTGGCCTGGGCCGCGGACGGCGTGATCGACGGTCTGGGCCTGCCGCCCGAGGCGGGGAAGGTGGTTCATGCCTTCACCGACTATGCCGCGGTGGCGTTCTTCTTCGTTTCGGCCCTGTTCGTCAGCAACGCCGCCTTCAACACGCTGGGCCGGCCGCTGTGGTCGACCGGGTTCAACTGGATCCGCGACGGCATCATCACCCTGCCGTTGGGCCTGGCCTTCGCGGCCTGGTTCGGCGCCAATGGCGTGATCTATGCCCAGGCGGTGGCCAGCGTGCTGGTCGGCGGCATTGCAGGCTATGCCGGGTGGCGCTATGTGCGGCAGCTGAGCCGCCAGATGACGGCCGCGGCGGCTGTTCCCACGGCACCTGCCTCGGTCGATCCCGTCGGCTGAGGCACCGCGACAAAGGAAGACCCCATGCCCACCTATTCGGCCCTGACGACCCTGCCCGGCAAGGCTGCGGCCGAAGCGCTTGGCGAAGCGATGGAAAACCTGGATCCGGCACCCGGCGGCGTTGGTGTGTTCGAGATCGAGGATGGGTCCGGCCTTTGGGAAGTCGGGAGCTATTTCGAGGAAGCCCCCGACGAGGTCGGCCTGGCGCTTCTGGCTGCGGTGCACGGGGCAAAGCCCTTCACCGTCTCGGAAATCCCGGAAACAGACTGGGTCGCCCATGTGAAGCGGGAACTGTCGCCGGTGGTGGCCGGGCGCTTCTATGTCTATGGCAGCCATGATGCCGACACCGTTCCGGAAGATGCCGAACCCTTGCTGATCGAGGCCGCGATGGCCTTTGGCACCGGTCATCACGGCACCACGCTGGGCTGCCTTCAGGCGCTGGATCACCTTGTGACCGAAGGGTTTTCGCCATCCCGCGTGGCCGATATCGGCTGCGGGACGGCGGTGCTGGCCATGGCCGCGGCGCGGATCTGGCAGGGCACGATCCTGGCCAGCGACATCGACCCCGTTGCCGTCGATGTGGCCCGCGCCAATGTCGAGGCGAACGGTCTGGCAGGCCAGGTCGAATGCCTGGAGGCCGCGGGCTTCGACGCGCCGGCGCTTGCCGCATCAGCGCCTTACGACCTGATCTTCGCCAACATCCTGAAAGGCCCGCTGGTCGCGCTGGCCCCCGATCTGGTCGCCAGCCTGGCGCCGGGCGGGGCCGCGATTCTGTCCGGCATTCTCAACGAACAGGCCGATGACGTGATCTCGACCTATACGGCGCTTGGGGCCGAACTGGCGGAACGCAATGTCATCGGCGACTGGACGACGCTGCTACTGCGTTACAAAGGTTGAACAATTCGATTCCGTCCAAGTTTCTGGGATTACGGTTTCGCGAATGTGATCGCTTTGGCGCGCAAGTTCCTGTTGTTGCAGGCGATATTGCCTGTACAGTTCGACCTGAATTTCACGAGTCGCGGGACACGGCCCTGAAGTTCGGGACGCGGCCGATCACTGCGGCTGCCGCACCCATGTCAACGGATCTGGTCATGCGTGCCGGCCTTCGGGGCCTGCACCGATCTCCGTCCGGTTCGCCTAGAGCTTGTTCCCCCAAGAACGCCGGACAGAGAAACGGCGCGTCGGATCACTCCGCCGCGCCGTTCCCTGTTCCGTCGGTCAGCGATCCAAGTGCGGGACCGCGACCCCTGCGGTCGATCAACGACCGTTTGCGATGGAATCGATGTCGCCACGCAGCAGACCGATATCTGCCAGTTCCTGGTCGGACAGACGCGACAGTGCATCGCGGGTGGTCCGGGCATCGACCCACGACGCATAGGCGCCGCGCAGGGTGGTGAACATGTGTCCGACACGGCCGATCAGGCCGACGCGGTGTGCGGTGCGGGTGGTGTCAAAAGCAGCCATAGCCGTTCTCCTTTAGGTTTGCCGGTTGCAAAACTGTTGTTGCGGACGGCAGCTGGCCGTCCCTCGTGTCTCACGATCGGTCATCTATTGAGCGGAATGAAAACCGGCAATGGCTGAAATGGCATGTTCCTTATGCGTCTGCTGCATAGGTCCGCATTTTCCGGAAGTGTTTGTAAATCTTTCAAGAATTCCTGTTGGGTTCGTGTGTCGCGGACAGGCGGGCCGATGTCGTTTCCGTCGGTTTCTGTCGTCGCAAGCGGGGCTGCGGCCGGTTTTGCGCATTCTCTCCGCAATTTGTGAACTGCGGTTGCGGCCTTGGCGGATGTTCGCCTTTCGTGCTATTGACTCAAAAGCCGGCGAATAACAGCCCATCCGCCGGGGTCGGACTGCCGGTCCGGGCCCGGAGGCGGGCACATAATCGGGCCGGAAGACGATGCCGGGCGCCCCAAAGGGCCTTCGGACGGGCAGCGAGGCAGGCGGGCATGCGGATACTGGGAATCGACCCGGGGCTTCGGACCATGGGCTGGGGCGTGATCGAAACCGACGGACCGCGGATGCGCCACGTGGCCAACGGGCTGTGCCAGTCCGAAGGCGACGATCTGGCTCAGCGGCTGCTGTCGCTTTACCACCAACTGACCCGGGTGCTGGGCGATCATGGGCCCGATACCGCTGCTGTCGAACAGACCTTCGTCAACAAGGACGCCGTGGGCACGCTGAAGCTGGGTCAGGCGCGGGCCGTGGCGCTGCTGGTGCCGGCGCAGGCAGGGCTGAGCGTAGGCGAATATGCCCCGAACAAGGTCAAGAAGACCGTGGTCGGCGTGGGCCATGCCGACAAGCGGCAAGTCGAACACATGGTGCGCCTGCAACTGCCGGGCTGCGAACCGGCCGGGCCGGACGCAGCCGACGCGCTGGCCGTCGCGATCTGCCACGCGTTCTATGCAAGGGCTGACGCTGCCCTGAGGATCCGCGCATGATCGGTCGTCTGTCCGGCATCCTGGGCTACCGGGCCGAGGATCATATCCTGATCGACGTCCGTGGCGTGGGCTACATCGTCTATTGTTCCTCTCGCACGCTGGCGACGCTGCCGGGGCCGGGAGAGCCCGTATCGCTTTATACCGAGATGCTGGTGAGGGAGGACCTGATCCAGCTTTTCGGCTTTCCCTCGCTGGTTGAAAAGGAATGGCACCGGCTGCTGACGGGCGTGCAGGGGGTCGGTGCGAAGATGTCACTGGCGATCCTGGGCGCGCTGGGCCCGGACGGTGTCAGCCGGGCGATCGCGCTGGGCGACTGGTCGACGGTGAAGGTCGCCAAGGGCGTCGGCCCCAAGACCGCACAGCGGATCGTCCTGGACCTGAAGGACAAGGCACCTACGATCATGGCCATGGCGGCCCCTGTCGCAGCGAAATCGAAACCGGGCGACGACGATGCGGTCATCGAACCCGTCGCCGAACCCACCCCGGCCGTCGCGCCGCCGCCGGCCTTTGCCCAGTCTGACGCGATGTCGGCCCTGACCAACCTGGGCTATTCCCCGTCCGAAGCCGCCGCCGCCGTGGCCGAGGTGCTGGGAGAGACGCCGGACGCCGACTCCGCCACCCTTATCCGCGCCGCTTTGCGCAAGCTGGCGCCGGCGGGATAAGATATGACCACCGACGCCGATCCCACCCTGCGAGCAGAGCGCATGCCCGAAGATGCCGAAGGCATGGGCGCGGCCCTGCGCCCCGAATCGCTGGACGCCTTCGTCGGCCAGGCCGAGGCGCGGGCGAACCTGCGGGTCTTCGTGCAGTCCGCCCGGCAACGGGGCGAAGCGATGGACCACACGCTGTTCTATGGCCCGCCCGGTCTGGGGAAGACGACGCTGGCACAGATTCTGGCGCGCGAATTGGGGGTGAACTTCCGCATGACGTCCGGCCCGGTTCTGGCCCGTGCGGGGGACCTGGCGGCGATCCTGACGAACCTCGAAGCGCGCGACGTTCTGTTCATCGATGAGATCCACCGGCTGAATCCGGCGGTGGAAGAGGTCCTTTATCCCGCGATGGAGGATTTCGAGCTGGACCTTGTCATCGGCGAGGGACCTGCGGCGCGAACGGTACGGATCGAGCTTCAGCCCTTCACGCTGGTGGGCGCCACGACCCGGATGGGCCTGCTGACCACGCCGCTGCGCGATCGTTTCGGGATCCCGACGCGGCTGCAGTTCTATACAGAGGACGAGCTGTTTCAGATCGTCACCCGCAATGCCCGCCTTCTGGGCGCGCCGGCAGACCCCGAAGGCGCGCGGGAAATCGCGCGCCGGGCGCGGGGCACGCCCCGGATCGCCGGACGGCTGCTGCGGCGGGTCGTCGACTTTGCTGTTGTCGAGGGCGATGGGCGCATCACGAAGGGTCTGGCCGACAACGCGCTGACCCGGCTGGGGGTCGACGGTCTTGGCCTTGACGGGGCCGACCGGCGCTATCTGAAGCTGATCGCCGAAAGCTATCAGGGCGGGCCCGTGGGGATCGAGACGCTGTCGGCCGCGCTGTCGGAAAGCCGCGATGCGCTGGAAGAGGTGATCGAACCCTACTTGCTGCAGCAGGGATTGATCCAGCGCACGCCACGGGGCCGGATGCTGGCCCAGGCCGCCTGGACCCATCTGGGGATGGCGCCGCCAAGGCCGCAGGGGGACCTTTTCGGCTGAAACCGGCTCGGGCCGGGATGGGCAATGGCGCTTCGGGGGCGTAGAACGGTGTCATCCGGTGCGCCCGACCGTCGGCTGGACGCCCGTCCCAGCGGAGGCAGGGTCATGACATCCATCGAAATCGTTCCTTTCACCACAGATCACCTGACCGCCGCACAGCGCCTTTCCGCTGCCGCTGGCTGGCCCCACAGAATCGAGGACTGGGCCTTCACGCTGAAGGTTTCGGGCGGTTTCGCGGCGGTGGCCGATGGCAGGGTCGTGGGCACGGCACTGTGTTCGCCGATGGGCGACCGGGCCGGGATCAACATGATCATCGTCGAAAAGGATCTGCGGGGGCAGGGGCTGGGCCGGCGACTGATGGAGGCGGCGCTGACCCTGGCCGGCGACCGGGACCTGCAACTGACGGCCACGGCCGAAGGACGGCCGCTTTACGAAAAGCTGGGCTTCGTCGCGGTGGGGCAGGTGCTGCAATGCCAGGGCCATGTCCAGACCATTCCCGTGGCGCCCCATGTCGCCCTGCGTCCCGCGACGGCGGACGATCTGGACACAATCTGCGCGATGGACCGCGACGCCACCGGCTCGGACCGGCGCGGCCTGCTGGCAGAGCTGTTGGCCAATGACCGCGTGCTGATCGGCGAAACCGGGTTCGGTGCCGTCCGGACCTTCGGCAAGGGCCGTCTGATCGGGCCTGTGGTGGCCGCGGATCGCTCGACGGCGCTGGCGCTGATCGCGACCTTCGCGGAACCGGGCCAGTTCCTGCGGATCGACGTCACGGACGATGCCGACCTTGCGCCGGTCCTGTCCGGCGCGGGCCTGACCGTTCTGCCGCCAGAGGTCGCGATGGTCCGGGGCGCGTCTGCACCTGTGCCGGAGAGGTTCCGCCGCTACGCCTTGGTGTCGCAGGCCCTGGGCTGACCCCACGGGTTGGACCCGGCCGCCCTTCGGGATAGCGTGGCGCCGCATCATCGCCTGCACCCCCGAAGGAGAGACGCCTTGACCCCGGAAGAGATCCAGTCGCTGTTCACCGCCGATGACGGCAGCTTCCGTTTCGCCCGCTGGGCCTATCCGATCGCGCCTTCTGTCTTCGGGGTGGACGACGCCACCATCAGCGTCTTCAAGGGCGCGTTCGAGGCGGTGGTCACGCTTGCCGGTCACAAGATGATCGAAATGGACCCCGAGATGGGCACCAATGCCCCGGTCTTCTGCGTGGCCGACTGGGAAGAGCTGGCCAATGCCGATCACATGGTCAAGCTGGTGCCGGAAATTGCGGCCCTGACCGAACGCCTGCGGGAATCGGATGCCAACCAGTACCGCGTCTTTCGCTTCGACGAGACGGGGGCGATCCGGGCCGTGCTTCTTTTCCTGCGGATCGACGAACAGCTGTCCCAGGTGCCCGCGGACGTGCTGGCGCTGACGCAGGTCGTGCAGACCATGCTGACCTGGTCCGACAGCGCCTTCCGCACCCGCTCGCCCTTGGCTCGGGCCGATGACACCACGATCCTGCGGCCCGAGATCGCGGACCTGATCCGCGCCGCCTATGACCCGGTGCTGCCGACCGTGGCGACCGACCCGTCCCATGCGCTGCGCCTGGCGGCCCGGATGGGGCAGGGCGCGTCATGACCCACCGCTTTCCGGTTCAAGTCTATTACGAAGACACCGACATGGCGGGGATCGTCTACCACGCCAACTACCTGCGCTATATCGAACGGGCCCGCAGCGACTGGGTGTCGAGTCTGGGCCTGGACCAGAACGCGATGCGCGACGACGGTCTGGTCTTCGTCGTCCGACGGATCGAGGCCGACTACCTTGCCCCGGCAAGGTTCGAGGACCGGCTGGAAGTGGTCACGGAACTGTCATCGGTATCCCGCGTGAAAATGGGCCTGACGCAATCCGTGTTCCGTGGCGAACAGCTTCTTTTCAAGGCCGAAGTGACCGCCGTCTGCATGACCATGGCGGGGCGGCCCGTTGGTCTTCCGGCAAAGATTTGCGCATTGCGGGCGTAACCGCACAGGCGTAAATCGGGCCTCGCATGGCCATTGCCGCGGATCCGGGATAGCCTGTTGCCATCCCGGTCCTTGTGCGTGCCAGATGCACGCATGGCAATCGGGGAAGGGGCGGTACAGCCCCGGCAGGATAACAAGGGCAGGCACACCGATGGAAACGGAACTGCTGGTACAGGCGCAGAGCATCGATTTTTCGGTCCTGGGATTGTTCGCCCGGGCCACGATCACGGTCAAGCTGGTCATCATGCTGCTGATTGCGGCATCGGTGTGGTCCTGGTCGGTCATCATCCAGAAACACCTGACCTATCGCGCCGCCCGGCGCGAGGCCGCCCGCTTCGACGAGGCGTTCTGGTCGGGCGAACCACTCGACTCGCTTTTCGAGTCGCTGGGACCCGATCCGCGGGGCAGCTCGCAACGGATCTTCGCGGCGGGCATGATCGAATGGCGGCGCAGCCACCTGAACGATGGCGGGCTGATCCCGGGGGCGATGTCCCGGATCGACCGGACCATGGATGTGACCCTGGCGGGCGAGGCGGAACGGCTGCAGGGCGGGCTGGGCGGTCTGGCCACGATCGGGGCGACGGCGCCTTTCGTGGGCCTCTTCGGCACCGTCTGGGGCATCATGAACGCCTTCATCGAAATCGCAGAGCAGCAGAATACCAACCTGGCCGTCGTGGCGCCGGGCATTGCCGAGGCGCTGTTTGCCACCGGCCTGGGCCTTTTGGCGGCCATTCCGGCGGTCATCTTCTACAACAAGCTGAACGCCGACAGCGGCAAGATCATCGCGGGCTACGAAGCCTTCGCCGATGAATTCGCCACGATCCTGTCGCGCCAGACGGGCGGATAGGCCATGGGCGCCGGTGTCCAGACAGGCGGCGGGGGCGGCGGGCGCAGGCGCGGCCGGCGCCGCACGCGTGCGATGCAGCCGATGGCCGAAATCAACGTCACGCCCTTCGTGGACGTGATGCTGGTGCTGTTGATCGTCTTTATGGTGGCCGCGCCCCTGCTGACGGTGGGCGTGCCGGTCGAACTGCCGAAGACCGCCGCCAATCCGCTGCCCGGGGAACAGGAAGAACCGCTCAGCGTTACCATCCTTCCGGACGGGACCGTGCAGATCATGACGACCGAAACCCCGCGGGGGGAACTGATCAGCCGCCTTCGGGCGATTGCCGGCGAACGCGATTCGCGCCGGGTGTTCCTGAGAGCGGACGGGGCAGTGCCGTACCGGGACGTGATGGAAGTGATGGGTGCCCTGAACGCGGGCGGATTTTCCGATGTGGGCCTGGTGACGGACGTCGGCGGTCCGACGCTGGATGCCCAGTCAGAATAGACCAGAATGGCTTTGGTGGGCCGGATGCAGACCGGAACCAAGATCTCAGTCGGGGCCCATGCCGTGCTCGTGGGCTGGGCGCTTGTGGGCGGCGTGTTCGCGCCGGACCACATGCCTCCGGTCGAGGTGCAGGAAGTCGCGATCATCCCGGCCGATGTCTTCGCCGCGATGACCACGGCGCCGGCCCCCGCGACGCAGGAGGCCGAACCGACGGAAGAAACGCCCCGGCCGGAAGCCGCGGCGCCCGAACAGGCGGAACCCGAACAGGTGACCCCGCCGGTGGCGGAGCCGGAGCCCCAGCCGGTGGCTGAACCGGAACCTGCGCCCGAACCGGAACCCGTGCCGGAGCCCGAACCTGAACCGATCCCCGAACCGCAGCCGGAACCGGAGGTCGTCGAGGTGCCGCAGGTCGTCCCGCCGCCCAGGCCCGAGCCGCAGCCCGAACCCCAGATCCTGCCGGACCCGGTCCCGGCCCAGCCGGATATCGAGCGTATCGCGCCCGAACCTGCGCCGGTGCCGCCCGAGCAGACGACGACCGACGAGGTGGCCCAGCCCGCCGTCAGCGACACCGAAGCCGCGGAAACGCCGGTTCCGGATCGCGAGGAGACGGTGCCCGAAGCCGCCATCGACCGCGCGGTCGAGGAAGCGGAAGAGGCTCCGCGTCCCACGGCGCCCCTGTCCTCGGTCAGGCCCAGGACGCGACCGGCGCCGCCGCCGCCGACCCAGACGGCCCGGCCCGAAACGCCCGCCGCCCCGCGCGAGGACGCGGTGAACGCGGCCCTTGCCGAGGCCCTGGGCGGCGAGACCCCGTCCGACACGCCGGCCCCGGCCGATCCGGTGCGCGTGCCCACAGGGCCGCGGATGACGGCGCAGGAAACCGATGCGCTGCGGGTTGCGGTGGCGTCGTGCTGGAACGTTGGGTCCTTGTCCTCGGCCGCGTTGCAGACGACGGTGGTCGTCGGCATGAAACTCGGCCGCGACGGACGGCCCGATGCGAACTCGATCCGGATGATTTCCAGCGAGGGCGGGACATCCGACGCGGCGAAACAGGCCTTCGAGGCCGCAAGACGGGCCATCATCCGGTGCGGGGCCAGTGGTTACAAGTTGCCTGCGGACAAGTACGATCAGTGGCGCGACATCGAAATGACATTCAATCCTGAAAGGATGCGGATCCGATGAAGGTGGGTTTTGCGGGTATCATGGCGGCACTGGCCGCATTCGCGGGCGTCGCCGCGGCGACGCTGCCAGCGGCGGCACAGCCCCTGCGGCTGGAGATCACCGAAGGCGTGATCGAGCCGATGCCCATCGCGGTGCCCGCTTTCGTGCCGACAAGTTCGGCCGCGTCCACCTTTGCGACCAACATCGCCAGCGTGGTGGCGGGGGACCTGACGGGGACGGGGCTTTTCCGGGAAATCCCGGCCAGCGCCCATATCAGCCCGGTCACGGATTTTTCCGCACCCGTCCGCTATGGCGACTGGAAGGCGGTGAACGCGCAGGCGCTGGTGACGGGATCGGTTGCCGTGTCGGGCAGCCGCCTGACGGTGCAGTTCCGCATCTACGACGTCTTCGCCGGGTCCGAACTGGGCACCGGCCTGCAATTCGTGTCGACGACCGATGGCTGGCGGCGCGTGGCGCACAAGGTGGCCGATGCGGTCTACAGCCGGATCACCGGGGAAAGCGGCTATTTCGACAGCCGCGTGGCCTTCGTGTCGGAAAGCGGGCCCAAGGCCGACCGGCGCAAGCGGCTGGCGATCATGGATTACGACGGCCAGAACGTGCAGTACCTGACCGACAGCTCCACCATAGTCCTGAACCCGCGCTTTTCGCCCACCGGGCAGCAGATCCTCTATACCAGCTATGACAGCGGCGTGCCGCGGATCAACGTGCTGGACGTGGGTCAGGTTCGCAAGCGCGTGCTGGAACAGAAGCCCGGCACGATGAGCTTTTCGCCCCGCTTCTCGCCCGACGGTCGGTCGGTCGTGTTCTCGCTGGCCGAAGGCGGCAATACCGACATCTACATCATGGACGTGGCCAGCGGCGCGTTGCGGCGGCTGACCAGCGGGCCGTCGATCGAAACATCGCCCAGCTTTTCCCCCGATGGCAGCCGGATCGTCTTCGAAAGCGACCGGTCGGGCACGCAGCAGATCTATGTCATGGGCGCGAACGGGGGCGAGGCGCAGCGGATCAGCTTCGGCGAGGGCCGCTATGCCACGCCGGTCTGGTCGCCGCGCGGCGACCTGATCGCCTTTACCAAGCAGGCGGGCGGGCGCTTCCACATCGGCGTGATGGCCCCGGACGGCTCGAACGAACGGCTGCTCACGGCATCGTTCCTGGACGAAGGTCCGACCTGGGCCCCCAATGGGCGGGTGATCATGTTCACCCGCGAGACAAGGGGCGAGGGCGGCCAGTCCAAGCTTTACACCATCGACGTCAGCGGCCGGAACCTGCGGGCCGTGCCCACGCCCGACGGCGCGTCGGATGCGTCCTGGTCGCCGCTCCAGCCGTGATCGCGGCACGTTCACACCTTCCGGGCCCTGTGCTAGGATCCGGCCAAAAGTCCGACACGAGGCACCTTGCATGACCCCTCTCCGCATTGCCGTCCTGACCGCCGCCCTTCTTGCGGTTGCGGCCTGCAGCAAGACGAACACCTTCAACAATACCGATATCGGTGGCACGCAGGTGGGCGGGGCGGCAGGGCTGCCGAACCCGACCACGCCGGCCTATTTCCAGCAGGCGGTCGGTGACCGGGTCCTGTTCGTGATCGACCAGTCCAGCCTGACCGACGCCGCCAAGCAGACGCTGAACGCGCAGGCGCAATGGCTGGGCAACAATCCCCAGTACGCGGCGACCATCGAAGGCCATGCCGACGAACAGGGCACGCGCGAATACAACCTGGCCCTGGGCGCGCGCCGCGCGAACGAGGTGCGGGATTACCTGATTTCGCGCGGCGTGGCGGGCAGCCGCCTGACCACGGTCAGCTACGGCAAGGAACGCCCGATCGAGATCTGCAGCGCCGAAAGCTGCTATGCCCAGAACCGCCGCGCGGTGACCGTGCTGGCGGGCGGCCTGTCGGGGTAAGCGGCGATGCGCGGGACCTTCAAAGTCGTTTTTCTGGTGGCGGCCCTGTGCGCCGGCCCCGCGCTGGCGCAGGACCGGGCCCAGACCCTTGCTGACATTCGCCAGGAACTGACCGTTCTGAACACCGAACTGAAGAAGCTTCAGCGGGAGTTGTCGACGACAGGCCCCGCGGCCGGCATTTCCGGCACCAGCATCCAGGGCCGCGTCGACGCCATCGAGACGGAACTGACGCGCCTGACCTCGAAGACGGAAGAGCTGGATCACCGCATCCAGCAGATCGTGGCCGACGGCACCAACCGTCTGGGCGACCTGGAGTTCCGTCTGGTGGAACTGGAAGGCGGGGATCTGGGCCAGATCGGCCAGACGCCGACCCTTGGCGGGGGCACATCGACGCCCGCGCCCATGGTGCCCGTGGCGCCAGAACCGCAGGGCGGCGGGTCGGGCGCGGCGCTGGCGGTGGGCGAACAGGCCGATTTCGATGCCGCGGTCGAGGCTGCGACCAAAGGCGATTACCAGGACGCCGCCGACCGCTTTCAGCGCTTCAACGAGACCTACCCCGGCAGCCCGCTGGCGGTCGAGGCCGACATGCGGCGCGGTCAGGCGCTGGAAGCCACCGGCAACACGCGCGAGGCCGCGCGGGCCTATCTGGCCGCCTTCACCGCCGACCCGCAGGGCACGCAGGCGCCTGACGCGCTGGTCAATCTGGGCACGGCGCTGGGCCAGCTGGGACAGCGGGACCAGGCCTGCATCACGCTGGGCGAGGTCGCGGCACGGTTCCCGAACGCGGCGGCCGTGTCCCGGGCCCAGGCCGAGATGTCCCGCCTTCAGTGCCAGTGACCGGCCAAGCGGGCGACCGGGGCGATCCGGTCGACCGTCTGCGGGCCGCCCTTGGTCTGCCCCTGCCGCCCGCCATCGGCGTTGCGGTCTCGGGCGGGGGGGATTCGCTGGCGCTTCTGCATCTTCTGGTCCGGGCGTTGGACGGCACCGATGTGCGCCTGCGCGCCGCGACGGTCGATCACGGGCTTAGGCCCGAAGCCGCGGCCGAGGCGGCGCATGTCGCCGCCCTGGCCCGCAAGCTGGGCGTGGAGCACGATATGCTGCACTGGAACGGCGGAACGGCCAGCGGCAACCTGCAGGGCGCGGCGCGGCAGGCACGCTATCGGCTGCTGACGCGCTGGGCGCATGTGCACGACCTGCCGGAACTGGCGCTGGGCCATACGATGGACGATCAGGCGGAAACGGTGCTGATGCGACTGGGCCGTGCATCCGGCGTCGACGGGCTGGCCGCCATGGCCGCGACCCGGGAGGTGGGGGGGGTCCTGCTGATCCGGCCGCTTCTGACCTTCACCCGCACCGAACTGAGGGACCATCTGCGCCGGGCCGGAATCGGGTGGTGCGAGGATCCCAGCAATGACGACAGCCGCTTTGCCCGGGTGCGCGCGCGTCAGGCCCTGCCGGATCTTGCGTCCCTGGGGGTCGACGCGCTGGCGCTGTCCGAGGTTGCGGCCAACATGGCCCGGGCGAAGCAGGCGCTGGACTGGGCGGCCCGTCAGGCCGCGCA
The DNA here is from genome assembly GCF_009765275.1 of Chachezhania sediminis. Classification (GTDB taxonomy): domain Bacteria; phylum Pseudomonadota; class Alphaproteobacteria; order Rhodobacterales; family Rhodobacteraceae; genus Chachezhania; species Chachezhania sediminis. Next base: position 193,082 of record NZ_VOPH01000005.1, on the reverse strand, counting down.
CGCCGTTGTCACAGTGGACGGGGGCGATCTGATCTTTGGCCGCCGGGCCCTAGCCGACCTGCCGGAAGAGATCGCCCGCAGGCTTCTGGCTGCGGCGCTGGCCTGGATCGCGGGACCCGGCTATCCGCCCCGCCGCGCGCCGCTGGCCGAACTGGCAGAGGCAGTGAAGGCCGGGGAGCGCATGACGCTCGGCGGATGTCTGCTGTTGCCGGAAGGCGACCGGGCGCGGCTCTGCCGTGAACTGAAGGCGGTCGCGGGCCTTGACACAGAGGCCGGGGCGCTCTGGGATGGGCGATGGATATTCGAGGGGCCGGTCGTGCCCGGCGCCCGGGTGCAGGTCCTTGGTCCGGAAGGGCTTCGCCAGGTCAAGACCTGGCGCGACACCCGCCGCCCGCGCGAGGCGCTGATGGCCTCGCCGGCGCTGTGGCTGGGCGGTAAAGTGCTGTCGGCGCCGCTTGCGGGCCTGCCCGGACGCCATGTCCTGACCTCCGAAGGGCGAGGACCGTTCTCTTCCTTCCCATTATCGCATTGAACCTGACGGCAGCATCTCTATCTTATGTGCAACCCCGGGGCCGCTTGCGGCCCCTGCCCAGTATGTCGGGAGAACATCCTTGAACAATGCGCGCAACATCGCCTTCTGGGTCGTGCTGTTCCTGCTGATCCTTGCGCTTTTCAATATTTTCGGAGGCTCCGGCGGATCGCTGCAAAGCCGCGAGATGCCCTATTCGGAATTCGTCCAACGGGTCGAGAAACACGAAGTCAGCAAGGTCACGCTGGACGGCGAACAGGTCCGATTCCGTGGCTCTGACGGACAGGACTATGTCACGATCAAGCCGCAGGACGCCGCGATCACGGATCTGCTGATCCAGAACAACATTCCCGTGCAGGCGGTGAAGCAGCAGCAGTCGGGCTTCCAGTCCTTCCTGATCACGCTTCTGCCGGTGCTTCTGCTGATTGGCGTGTGGATCTTCTTCATGAACCGCATGCAGGGCGGCGGTAAGGGCGGGGCCATGGGCTTTGGCAAGTCCCGCGCCAAGCTCTTGACCGAAAAGCAGGGCCGCGTGACCTTCGACGATGTCGCAGGTATCGACGAGGCCAAGGAAGAACTGGAAGAGATCGTGGAATTCCTGCGCAATCCGCAGAAATTCAGCCGCCTTGGCGGCAAGATCCCGAAAGGCGCGCTGCTGGTCGGCCCTCCGGGCACCGGTAAGACGCTCTTGGCCCGTGCCATTGCGGGCGAGGCTGGCGTGCCCTTCTTCACCATCTCCGGCTCGGATTTCGTGGAAATGTTCGTCGGTGTCGGCGCGTCCCGGGTGCGCGACATGTTCGAACAGGCGAAGAAGAACGCGCCCTGTATCGTCTTCATCGACGAAATCGATGCCGTCGGTCGCCATCGTGGTGCCGGTTACGGCGGCGGCAATGACGAACGCGAACAGACGCTGAACCAGCTTCTGGTGGAAATGGACGGGTTCGAGGCAAATGAAGGCGTCATCATCCTGGCCGCGACCAACCGGAAGGACGTGCTGGACCCGGCGCTGCTGCGTCCCGGCCGTTTCGACCGCCAGGTCACCGTGGGCAACCCCGACATCAAGGGCCGCGAGAAGATCCTGAACGTACACGCGCGCAAGACCCCGCTGGGCCCCGACGTCGACCTGCGCATCATCGCTCGCGGCTCGCCCGGCTTCTCGGGCGCCGATCTGGCGAACCTGGTGAACGAGGCGGCGCTGATGGCCGCCCGCGTGGGCCGGCGTTTCGTCACGATGGAAGATTTCGAGAACGCGAAGGACAAGGTCATTATGGGGGCCGAGCGCCGGTCCATGGTCCTGACGCCCGAGCAGAAGGAAAAGACCGCCTATCACGAGGCCGGCCACGCCGTCGTGGGTCTGACCCTTCCGGAATGCGATCCGGTCTACAAGGCCACGATCATCCCGCGCGGCGGTGCGCTGGGCATGGTCGTCTCGCTGCCGGAAATTGACCGCCTGAACTGGCACAAGTCGGAATGCGAACAGAAGCTGGCGATGACCATGGCCGGCAAGGCCGCCGAGATCATCAAGTACGGTGAAGGTGCCGTGTCGAACGGTCCTGCGGGCGATATCCAGCAGGCTTCGGGTCTGGCCCGCGCGATGGTGATGCGCTGGGGCATGTCCGACAAGGTCGGCAACATCGACTATGCCGAGGCGCATGAAGGCTATCAGGGCAATACCGGCGGCTTCTCGGTTTCGGCCCACACGAAGGAACTGATCGAGGAAGAGGTGAAACGCCTTATCCAGAGCGGCTATGAACGTGCCTTCCAGATCCTGACCGACCGCAAGGCGGAATGGGAACGGCTGGCACAGGGCCTTCTGGAATACGAGACCCTGACCGGCGAGGAGATCCAGCGTGTGATCGACGGCCAGCCGCCCCAGACGGGCGATGGCGAAGGTGGCAGTGCCTCGGGCAATGACGACACGTCCTCGATCACGTCGATCCCCAAGACCAAGCCCAAGGCCCCGCCCAGCGGCGGGATGGAACCTGAACCCAGCGTCTGAGGACCCAAGGGTGGAAAACAGGAAGGCCGGGCCAATGCCCGGCCTTTTCGATTCCGCGTGACATATTTCTGTATGCCGTCGTATACCGTTCGCGCGCGACTCGGATCGAAAGGTTGGCGGATGGACTGGAATCCTGCTCTTTATGCGCAATTCGCGGGGCTGCGCCTGCGGCCCGCCTTGGACCTGCTGATGCAGGTGGGGGACCTTCCCCCGGGTGAAATCTGCGACCTGGGCTGCGGCAACGGGGCCGTGGGCCCGGTGCTGGCGGCACGGTTCCCGGACAGGCGCGTTGTGGGCATCGACAGCTCTCCGGCGATGCTGGAACAGGCCCGGGCGACGGGGGCCTATGCCGATCTTCGGCAAGGCGATGCCACGGCCTGGATGCCGGATGCGCCGCCGGCGCTGATCTTTTCCAACGCACTGCTCCACTGGCTGCCAGCCCATGCCGCGCTGCTGCCGCGGCTGGCGGGGTTCGTGGCGCCGGGTGGCATGCTGGCCGTGCAGGTGCCGCATCAAAATCCCGCGCCGTCGCACCGGCTGTGGCACGATCTTGTCGCGGAACATTTCCCCGGCCGCTTCGATCCGTCGACGGCGCCGGGGATCCTGGAACCCGCCGACTATCACCGGATCCTGTCGCCGCTGGGCGGCCTGTCGCTGTGGGAAACGGAGTATTTCCAGGTCCTGCCCCCGGCGGCGGATGCGCATCCCGTGCGGCTTTTCACCTCGTCCACCTTCGCGCGGCCGGTGCTGGACGTGCTGTCGGAAGACGAGGCGGAACAGTTGATCGCGGCCTATGACCTTAGGGCCGCGCGGATCTATCCGCGCGAGGCGGACGGATCTGTCCTGTTCCCGTTCCGGCGGCTGTTCTTTACGGTGCAACTGCCGGCCTGACCCGGCAGGGAACAGGAGACGGACATGGCGACATTGCGCAACACCGGGATGACGGCCGAGGTGGTCTGGCTGGGCAAGGTGCCTACCGGAAAGGGCATTGCCGCGGAACCGGTCGAAGCGATGGACCTGACCTTCGACGGCCTGGCCGGCGAACGGCACGAAGGCACGTTCCGGCCGTCCTGCGTGCGGGTAAAGCAGCTTTACAAGGAAGGCACGCAGATCCGGAACGTCCGCCAGCTGACCATCCTGTCGGCCGAGGAGATGGAGGCGATCGCGGCCGACATGGGGATGGAGAGGCTGGACCCGTCCTTTCTGGGCGCCACTGTCGTCGTGCGCGGCATTCCCGATTTTACCCATATCCCGCCTTCGGCCCGGCTGCAGACCGGATCGGGCCTGACCCTGACCGTGGACATGGAAAACGAACCTTGCGTCCTTCCGGGGCGCGAGGTCGAAAAAGCGCATGCCGGCTATGGGCCCAAGTTCAAGCCCGCGGCCATGGGGCGGCGGGGGGTCACGGCCTGGGTCGAACATCCGGGCACTCTGGCCCTGGGGGACCGGTTCGCACTGCATGTTCCGGCGCAGCGCGCCTGGGTCGGAGAGGCGACAGCCGTTTCCGAATAGAAACAATCCACGCCGCCGGAAGGCCGGATTGCGTCGGAAAAGCCTGTTCCGACGCGGCCCGGACCGGATAAGGACTGCCCAGGACCATCAGGCGATTGCCGTGTCCCGGGCCAACCGAAAGGGACAGCCACCCGATGAGCACCAGATCCGATATCGAGATTGCCCGAGACGCGACCAAGCAGCCGATCCAGGAGATCGGGGCAAAGCTGGGGATACCCGCCGCCGACCTGGTTCCCTACGGCCATGACAAGGCCAAGCTGGGCCAGGGGTTCATCGACGGGCTGGCCGGCAGGCCGGACGGCAAGCTGATCCTGGTGACCGCCATCAACCCGACGCCGGCGGGCGAAGGCAAGACGACGACCACCGTCGGCCTGGGCGACGGGTTGAACCGGATCGGGAAACGGGCGGCGGTCTGTATCCGCGAAGCCTCGCTTGGCCCGTGCTTCGGCATGAAGGGCGGGGCGGCCGGGGGCGGGTACGCTCAGGTCGTGCCGATGGAGGACATGAACCTTCACTTCACCGGCGATTTCCACGCGATCACGGCGGCGCACAATCTGCTGGCGGCGATGATCGACAATCACATCCACTGGGGCAACGCGCTGGGGATCGATGTCCGCCGCGTGACCTGGCGGCGGGTGATGGACATGAACGACCGGGCGCTGCGCGACATGGTCGTGGGCCTGGGCGGCGTACCGAACGGCTTCCCGCGGGAAGCCGGGTTCGACATTACCGTGGCGTCCGAAGTGATGGCCTGCCTGTGCCTTGCGGCGGACCTGACCGACCTGGAAGAACGCCTGGGCCGGATCATCGTGGCCCAGACCTTCGACCGCCAGCCGGTCACGGCGCGCGACCTGAAGGCAGACGGGGCGATGACGGTGCTGCTGAAGGACGCGATGCAGCCGAACCTTGTCCAGACGCTGGAAAACAACCCGGCTTTCGTCCATGGCGGGCCCTTCGCCAACATCGCCCATGGCTGCAATTCCGTCATCGCCACGAAGACGGCGCTGAAGCTGGCGGATTACGTGGTGACCGAAGCCGGGTTCGGCGCCGATCTGGGCGCCGAGAAGTTCATGAACATCAAGTGCCGCAAGGCGGGGCTGGCGCCGGATTGCGTGGTACTGGTGGCGACGGTCCGGGCGCTGAAGATGAATGGTGGCGTGGGCAAGGATGCACTGGCGGCCGAGGATGTGGCGGCGGTCACCGCGGGCTGCGCCAACCTGGGCCGGCACATCGCCAACCTGAAGAAGTTCGGCGTGCCCGTGGTGGTGGCGATCAACCATTTCAGTGGCGATACCGGGGCTGAGATCGAGGCCGTGAAGGCCTTCGCGGCCGGGCAGGGTGCCGAGGCCTTCCTGTGCACGCACTGGGCCGATGGCGGCGCGGGGGCGCAGGCGCTGGCGGCGCGCGTGGCCCAGATCGCGGATGCGGGGCTGTCGCAATTCGCACCGCTTTACCCGGATGAAACGGGATTGTTCGAAAAGATCGAATGCGTCGCGCACGAGATCTATCGCGCGGGCGAGGTTGTGGCGGATGCCAGGATCCGCAAGCAGCTTGCGGATTGGGAGGCGCAGGGCTATGGCGCGCTGCCGGTCTGCATGGCGAAGACGCAGTATTCCTTCTCGGCCGATCCCACCCTGCGCGGCGCGCCGGAAGGGCACGTGTTGCCGGTTCGCGAGGTGCGGCTGAGCGCGGGCGCCGGATTCGTGGTGGCGATCTGCGGCGAGATCATGACGATGCCGGGGCTGCCACGGGTGCCGGCTGCGGAATCGATCCGGCTGAATGCGGCCGGTCAGGTGGAAGGTCTGTTCTGACCGGCAGGGCAGGCGCCAGGGGGCGCGGGCCGGCCGGGGCATCGAGCCCCGCCCGCCCCGCTCGCAGCCCCTGCGGGGCGGCGTCGCGCAAGGTGCGGCCGGTCGGACGAGCAATGGAGAACGGGAATGGTTGCAGAGATCATTGACGGCAAGGCCTTCGGGGCCCGGATCCGCGAACAGGTGGCCCGCGAGGTCGGCCGGCTTCAGGGCGACCACGGGCTGACGCCCGGTCTGGCCGTGGTGCTGGTGGGCGAGGACCCGGCCAGCCAAGTCTATGTCCGCAACAAGGGCATTGCCACCGTCGAGGCCGGCATGGCCAGCTTCGAGCACAAGCTGCCGGCCGACGTGCCGGAGGCCGAGCTCTATGCCCTTATCGACAAGCTGAACGCCGATCCGGAGGTCCACGGGATCCTGGTGCAGTTCCCGGTACCGGACCACCTGTCGGAACGCGATATCGTCGCCCGGATCGATCCGGCCAAGGATGTCGACGGGCTGGGCGTGACCAATGCCGGCCTTCTGGCCAGCGGCCAGCGGGCCATGATCTCGTGCACGCCGCTGGGCTGCCTGATGCTGCTTCGGGACCGGCTGGGGGACCTGTCGGGACTCGATGCTGTGGTGATCGGCCGGTCGAACCTGGTGGGCAAGCCAATGGCGCAGCTTTTGCTGCGGGACAGCTGTACCGTGACCGTCGCCCATTCGCGAACCAGGGACCTGGCCGAGGTCGTGCGCCGCGCGGATATCGTCGTGGCGGCCGTCGGCCGGCCGAAGATGGTGCCGGGCGACTGGATCAAGCCGGGCGCCACGGTGATCGACGTGGGCATCAACCGTATCCCCGCGCCGGAACGGGGCGAGGGGAAGACCCGGTTGGTGGGCGACGTCGATTTCGACTCGGTGAAGGAGGTCGCGGGGGCCATGACGCCTGTGCCGGGCGGGGTCGGACCGCTGACCATTGCCTGCCTGCTGGCGAATACTGTCACCGCCTGCTGCCGGATCGCCGGGCTGCCGGAACCGGAGGGGCTGACAGCCTGATCCCGGGGACGGAGCGGTGCGTGGGAACCACGCACGCTACGGGATGTCGCTCTTGCTGTGCGCTTGCGGCGTTTCGCCCGGCGGTACGCCGGGCAGAGGCCGGCCCGCCCCCGCCGATTGATGGTGGGGGGCGGTCGCTTTGCGACCTCCCCGCGGGAGGGTCGGGCAATGGTGCGTGGGGAACCACGCACCCTACGAGGTGGAATTCAGCCGCGCGGCATCGGGACGGCCGCCGGCCGGGGGCCTGTCAGGATCGCGATGGCGCCGGGTTGCATGAGACCCGACAGGGGTTCGGACCCGGTATCCAGCCCGCCTGTATAGGTACCGTAGGCCGGCAGGATCAGGCGCTGGCGGTCCACCAGGAAGGCGGGGCGGCGGATGCTGCCGCCGCGGGTGCGGACCCTGGCCTTTGGATGGTAATGGCCGGAGATTTCGCCCGATGCCCCGGCTTCGGCGATGTGGCGGAAGGTGAGGGGGCCCAGCACCACCTGCGCCCGATGGGTACCGCCCAGATCGATGGGGCCGGCGTCGTGGTTGCCTTCGATCCAGGTCCAGTCGCGTCCGGCCTGCAGGGTGGAGAGCCACAGGCGCTCTGCCTCCGGCAGGGCCTCGGCCGCGGCAAGGTCGTCGAAACTGTCGCCCAGGCAGATCACGTGGCGGGGCGACGTCCTTTCCAGATCGTCGGCCAGCCGGGCCAGCGTGTCCCGAGTTTCGTAGGGCGGCAGGGTCGCGCCGCTTCGGCGGGCCATCCGTTCGGACTTGCCGAAATGCAGGTCCGACACGCAGAGCAGCGCCTGATCCGGCCACCAGAGCGCGCCGGACCCCATGGCCATCAGCTGCGCGCCGGCAAGGGTGAAGGCATGGATGGAAGGATCGGCCGTCATCGTGTTCATGGTCCGTTCTTCGCGCAAGTGGCAGGGACAGGCAAGCCCCCTCAGGTCAGATCCGCAAGACCGGAGGTCTGCATCAGCAGTTCTGCCTCTTCCCTCAGCAGGCGCTCCTCGGCGCTGCCCTTCACAGGGACCTTGCCGACCTCCAGGAACAGGGGTGCGGCCAGGGGCGTAACCCGTTCCAACCGTCGCAGTTCGATCCGGTCTCCGATCCGGTCCAGCATCTCCTCGATCCGGCCGAAATCCACGAGGCCGCGCAGGGCCTCGGTCCGGGTGATCCGCAGGATCAGGTGGTCGGGATCGTACTTGCGCAGCGTGTCGTACAGGATGTCGGTTGAAAACGAAGCCTGCCGCCCGGTCTTCCGGGCCGTGGGCGTGTTGCGTTCGATCAGGCCGGCGATGGTGGCCGAGGCGCGGAAGGTCTTCTTCATCATCATGTTGCCCGCCAGCCAGTCGTCGCGTCCCTGGCGCAGCGCCTGCCGGTCGAACAGCGGTTCGACATCGTGCACCGGGTCCAGCCCCCAGATCAGAACGGCATAGTCGGTGGCGACGAAGCCCAGTGGGCTGTGGCCTGTCTCCTCCAGCCGCTTGGTGACCAGAAGGCCCAGCGTCTGCATCGCGTTGCGCCCGGCGAACCCGTAGATGCAGATGTATTCCTGCCCGTCATGGGGAAAGCTTTCGACAAGCAGGCTGTCCCTTTCCGGCAGGCGCGAGACCTCTGCCTGCAGGTCCAGCCATTCGGCCGTGTGGCCCGGCAGGGCCGACCAGTCCCGCGTGGCGAACATGTCCAGGATCCGGGTGCTGAGCTGGGTCGAGGTCGAGAACTTCGACCCCATGAAGGTCGCGATCTTGGGCTTGCGGGCGGCGTTCCGTGTGACCTCGACCGTCATTTCGCGCAGGCCCTCGTAACGCACGATCTCTCCGCCGATCAGGAAGGTGTCGCCGGGGGTGAGGGAGGCGGCAAAGCTTTCCTCGATCTCGCCCAGGGGCTTGGCGCCGCGGTCGCGCTTCAGCCGGACCTTCAGCGTGTCGGTGTCCTGGATCGTGCCGATGTTCATGCGGATCCGCTGCGCCGCGCGCGGGTCGCGCAGGTGCCACCGGCCGTCGGCGCCCTGCATCAGGCGCTGGTAGCGGTCATAGGCCCGCAGCGCATAGCCGCCGGTTGCGCAGAAATCGAGGCAATCGTCGAAAGCCGCGCGGGACAGCCCGGCATAGGGACCGGCCGAGGCCATTTCCCGGAACAGTTCGCCCGCGTCGAAAGGGCCGGAACAGGCGGCGATCAGGATATGCTGGCACAGGACGTCCAGCGGCCCGGGCCCACGGGGATCGCCGTCCAGATCATTGGCCTGTGCGGCTTCCAGGGCTGCCACGCATTCCACCACCTCGAACCGGTTGGCGGGGACCAGCACGGCCTTCGACGGTGCGTTGTAGCGGTGGTTGGCGCGGCCGATCCGCTGGACCAGTCGCTTCACGTTCTTGGGCGCCCCGATCTGGATCACCAGATCGACGTCGCCCCAGTCTATCCCCAGGTCCAGCGACCCGGTGCAGACCACGGCCCGCAGGTCGCCGCGGACCATCGCGGCCTCGACCCTTTCGCGTTGCTGGCGGTCCAGGGACCCATGGTGGATGCCGATGGGCAGGCCTTCGTCATTGGCAAGCCACAGGTTGTGAAAGAAGATTTCCGCCTGCGCGCGTGTATTGTGGAAGATCAGGGTGATGCGGTGCTGTTTCACCAGGTCCAGCACGGCCGGGATGGAATAGGCAGCCCCGCCGCCGGACCAGGGCGGACGTTCCTTCGTGGCAAGCATCGTGATGTCGGGGGCGGGGCCGGGATCGGCGGTCAGGATCGTGCAAGGATCCGGGTGGCGCGCCAGAAGACGGGCGATGGCCAACGGGTCTTCGACCGTGGCGGACAGGCCCACGCGCCGCAGGCCGGGGCAGAGCGTCTGCAGCCGCGCCAGCGCCAGCATCAATTGGTCGCCCCGCTTCGATTCGGCCAGCGCGTGGATTTCGTCCACCACGATGCGTTGCAGGCCGGCGAAGGTGCGCGCCGCGTCTTCGTAAGAGGTCAGCAGCGCCAGGCTTTCCGGCGTCGTCAGCAGGATATGTGGCGGGTCGGCCCGCTGGGCCTTCTTGCGGGTCGCCGTTGTGTCGCCGGTCCGGTCGTCGATGCGGATCGGCAGGCCGATCTCCGCCACCGGGGTGCGCAGGTTGCGCTTGATGTCGGCGGCCAGCGCCTTCAGGGGCGAGACGTAGAGCGTATGAAGGCCGGGCCGCGGGTCCACGGCCAGTTCCGCCAGCGTGGGCAGGAAGCCCGCCATGGTCTTGCCGCCGCCCGTGGGGGCGATCAGCAGGGTGGCGGGGGCGCCGGCCTGGTCGAACATGGCCTGCTGGTGCGGATGGATCGCCCAGCCGCGGGATGTGAACCAGTCGGTGATCGAAGAGGGAAGCTGCGCCATGGCACAGAGCTAGTCCCGCGAGGCACGCTAGTCCATCTTCGGCAGGTGCAGAAGCAGCGCGCGGATGGCCTCGGGCAGGCTGGTATCCGCCCCGGCAGGCGCAGCATCCAGTGCGCTGTCGATATCCTTGACCAGGATCCCGATCATGTTGTCGGGGGCATAGCCGTCCCGGGCGAATTCGATCTGCTCGAACCCGGAGGCGAACCAGTTCTGGCCAGAGGCATTGTCGATCAGCGACAGCAGCCGGTGACGGTCGACCCCGCCCACATCGGCCCAGTCCAGCACCAGCCGCGTCATGGCGGTGTTGGAGGCCGCCAGCAGGTTGTTCAGCACCTTGGCCTGCATGCCAGCACCATAGCCACCCATCCGGTGCACGCGGCGACCCATGGCCAGCAGCAGGGGCATCGTGTCGTCGATGTCGGCTTCGCTGCCGCCGACCATGAAGGTCAGCCGACGTTCTTCGGCCGCGACCTGGGCGCCGGACATGGGCGCATCGATCAGCGCGACATGGGCCGGAATCCGCGGCCGCAGCCCGGTCACATAAGCGGGCGAGAGGGTGGAGCAGATGACGATCCGTTCCAGCCGGGGCGCAAAGGCAAAGCTTTGGGGGCCGAAGAGCACATCCTCGGTCTGGGGGATGTCGCGGACCACGGTGATCAGCGTTTCGATCCCTGCGGCAAAGCCGGGCGCATCATTGGTCACGATCAGGCGCATGTCGCCGAAATCGGCGGCCGGGCGGACGTCGAAGCCGGTCGCGGCAAGGCCCATGGCGCGCAGCGCGCGCAGCATGGGCGCCCCCATCCGTCCACATCCTGCCAATCCGATCATCTTCCGTATGCCCTGCTCCGGCAGCCGTATGACTTCGCACCTGTTTCACGCCGCGGCGTTGCGGGGCGGAAACCGTCGTCGAAAATGTCTGAACCTGTCGATTTATCGCACATAAAGTGTACCAAGCTGCCAGGATTGCACGCATCCTCCTTGTCTGGACATTTTAACGAGGATTTTCGGAAAGTCGTGCATTCTGGTGCTTTCCACGTCGAAGCCGCATAAGGATCTCCAATTTGCCACAGGGATAGAAGTGGCGATTGAAGCGCCATTCAATTCGATTTGGTCAACAAGTGAAATAGCAACCCAAAGATGTTTTGAACGCCGGCCGGCGGCGGGACTTTGGGCCCTTTTGCGCCATGGCGGGTGGCTGCATCCGTGCTTGCCGTGCCTGCCGGGCAGTCCGCAATGACGTCCTTGGATTGTTTCGCACCGCGTTGCGCTTGACGGCATTTCCATTGAAATGGCATCGGGTGAAACGCGATGTGTCACCGGTCAGCTGCCACCGCCGGTATGCCCGCCTTGGCCGGAATACAGGCTGCTGCCGATTTCGGTTTCGATTTCGCTGCCCATCGCCGACAACCCGCCGTCGATCGAGGTATAGGCCGCACCGGCCAGCGCCACGACTGCCGCGGTCAGGATGACCCAGTCGATGGCGACGACGCCGTTTTCGTCCTTCAGGAACGTTTCCAGGAATTTGCGCATGTCTGTCCCTCCAACGGATCAAGCCTGCCTTGGTTTCCGGGCAGCGGGGCCGCTTCTTGGGGCACGCAGGCTGCCGCAGTGTCGTTAGACACCCGGATTGGGGCAGCAGTGGGGCAGGAATCGTGAAGGACTGTGCCGCGCGGCCGGCGCAGTGCAGAGGATTTGCGGCAATTCCGGGGGAAGGCGGGATCAGGCCCGCAGGCCTGCGCCCGGGCAAGGCGGGCGCCAAGACCGTCGCCCGCAGATCGCGGGCGACGGTGAAATCAGGTCAGACCAGGGTGGCCTCGGTCAGTTTCTCGACCTCTTCCATGGTCACGTCGGGGGCCAGTTCCTTGACCTTCAGCCCGCCTTCGACAACGTCGAAGACGCCCAGGTTGGTGATGATCATATCGACCACCCCCTTGCCGGTCAGCGGCAGGGTGCATTCCTTCAGGACCTTGGATTCGCCGGCTTTGTTGGCATGGTCCATGACAACGATCACGCGGCCCACGCCCGCGACCAGGTCCATGGCGCCGCCCATGCCCTTGACCAGCTTGCCGGGAATCATCCAGTTCGCCAGGTCGCCTTCTTCGGACACTTCCATCGCGCCCAGGATCGCCATGGCGATCTTGCCGCCACGGATCATTCCGAAGGACATGGCGCTGTCGAAAAAGGACGTCATCGGCAGTTCGGTGATCGTCTGCTTGCCGGCATTGATCAGGTCCGGATCCTCTTCGCCCTCGATGGGGAAGGGGCCCATGCCCAGCATGCCGTTTTCCGATTGCAGCATCACATCGATGCCGTCGGGAATGTAGTTCGACACCAGCGTCGGAATACCGATGCCAAGGTTCACGTACATCCCGTCTTCTAGTTCCTGCGCCGCCCGAGCGGCCATCTGATTGCGATCCCAGGGCATGATGCTCTCCTTTACGCGGCCGGACGGGTGGTGCGCTGTTCGATGCGCTTCTCGTGATCGCCCTGGATGACGCGATGCACGTAGACGCCGGGCAGATGGATATGGTCGGGATCCAGCGAGCCGGTCGGCACGATCTCTTCTACTTCCATCACGCAGACCTTGCCGCACATCGCGGCAGGCGGATTGAAGTTGCGGGCGGTCTTGCGGAAGATCGCATTGCCGGTGGCATCGGCCTTCCATGCCTTCACGATGGAAAGGTCGGCAAAGATGCCCTTTTCCATGATGTAGGTCTGGCCGTCGAAATCCTTGTGTTCCTTGCCCTCGGCAATGACCGTGCCCACACCGGTCTTGGTGTAGAAGCCCGGGATGCCGGCGCCGCCGGCGCGCATGCGCTCGGCCAGGGTGCCCTGGGGATTGAATTCCAGCTCCAGCTCACCGCCCAGGTACTGGCGCATGAACTCCTTGTTCTCGCCAACGTAGGAGCTGATCATCCTCTTGACCTGTTTGGTCTGCAGCAGGATGCCGATGCCGAAATCGTCGACGCCCGCATTGTTCGACGCGAAGGTCAGGTCTTTTGTGCCGGCATCCTTGATCGCCTGCAGGAGAAGCTCGGGGATGCCGCAAAGGCCAAACCCGCCGGCCGCGATCAACATGCCGTCGAACAGCAGCCCGTCCAGCGCCTCGGCGGCGGAACCGTAGACTTTCTTCATGAACCTCTCCCTATGAGCACGGTGTTAACCAGCTTGTGCCGCCCGTCCCATGTGAAGTCAACAAGACGGGCAGGCGCGTTCGCTGCCATGCGGCAACCGGAAAGGGCCCGAAGGGGGAAGGGCGCGTCAGATGACGCGCACCTGCGTGCCGACCGGGCACAGTTCGAACAGCTCGGCGATATTGGCATTGAACAGGCCGATGCACCCGTCCGAGCTTTGGCGGCCGATCTTCCGCGTGTCGTGGGTGCCATGGATGATGTAAGCCGGCCAGGCCAGGTACATCGCATGGGTGCCCAGCGGGTTGTCGGGGCCCGGGGGGATCGGTTTCCAGTCCGGGAAACGTTCCAGCTGCGACGCGGTGGGGGTCCAGCTGGGGCCCTCCTTCTTGCGCACGATCTCGGTATAGCCGCGCTTGGTCAGCTCTTCCGAGCGGGGGACCGAGGTCGGGTACACCCGGTAATCGGTGCCGTCGGCGGACCAGTAGTGCAGGGCACGCGACCGGGTATCGGCCACGATGCTGGCGACGCCCAGGCTCTGGAAGTGGTCCTGCCAGTTCTGGCCCGTGAAGCTGGAGATGTTGCGGTTGACCGGCGGTTCCGGTTCCGGCGGGCGGATGGCGTTCATCTGCGCGCGCGCAGATGTGGCGCCAAGGGTCAGTGCCGCGCCCGCCGTTCCAAGGAACAGACGGCGATCGAAAGAACGAGACATTATTGCCTTACCTTTCAACGTTGCTCGATGAAGTGTTTTTATTGGGTCTTGAAGGGGGATTCTTGGTGGTCTTCCTGATTTCCGACACAATCCCCGGTGCCGGAACGGAGTTCCAATCAAGAAATCTTGACCGGCAAGGCCCGATGTCTTTTAGCCACGGCAAGGGCGCTTTTCCAGTCCCATCTATCGGGGCAGGGTGCTGCGCTGGCGTGTCTGTCCGTGTGTGCGGGCCGACCTGAAAGCATCAATACGACCCGCGGCCAGGGGGCGGCAAATCCTGGCGATTTGCCGGTCCGGGCGGGTCCTGGCCGGATGGCGCGAAGGTCCCCGATGCACGGGCCGCACCGGGCACGTCGCAGAAAGGCTGCCCCGATGTTTGGGGACGCTCCCGGCAGGCTCATGGCCTTGCCGGGGCGGGGACTGTCCATTCCCAGCCTATTTCTTGGCAGCCGCAGCCTTGGCAGGGGCCTTCGCCTTCTTGGCGGGGGCTTTCTTTGCTGGGGCCTTCTTGGCAGCGGGTTTCTTCGCTGCCGGCTTTTTCCTGGTGCCCGACTTGGCCGCCTTGGCGTCCAGCAGTTCCTGAGCCTGGGTCATTGTAACGGTGTCGACCTCGATCGACTCGGGCAGCGTGGCATTGATCTTGCCCCACTTCACGTAAGGCCCATAGCGGCCCTTCATGACGGAGACGGGTCCGCCTTCGGGGTGGTCGCCCAGTTCGCGCAGGGGCGCCGCCGGGGCCGCCTTGCCGCCGCGACGGGGTTTCGAGGCCAGGACCTCCACCGCGCGGTTCATGCCGATGGTGAAGACTTCCTCGACATCTTCCAGGTTGGCATTCGTGCCCCCCCGGTCCGAGATGCTATCGGCATGCTTCAGGTAGGGTCCGTAGCGGCCGATATTCGACCAGACCATCACCCCGTCTTCCGGGTGCGGCCCGATTGCCCGCGGCAGGCTCAGCAGCTTGACCGCCTGTTCCAGCGTCGTTTCCTCGGGCGCCCAGCCCTTGGGGATCGACTGGCGCGGTGGCTTGGGCTGTTCGTCCGTCGCCTCGCCACGCTGGACGTAAGGCCCGAACCGGCCCTTGAAGGCATAGATCTTGTCGCCCGCGTCCTCGCCCAGGACCTTGCCTTCGGGCGGAATGCCGGACCCGTTCTCGTCCTCCATGCCCGGGGGGCCGAAGGGCCGGGTATAGCGGCATTCGGGATAGTTCGAACAGCCGATGAAGGCGCCGCCCGACCGGGCGGTGCGCATCGACAGGCGCCCCTGGCCGCAATTCGGACACAGCCGCGGATCGGACCCGTCTTCCTTCGGCGGGAACAGGTGCGGCTCCAGCACCTCGTTGATCTTCTCCAGCACCTCGGTGATCCGCAGTTCTGCGGTGTCGGCGATTGCGGCGGAAAAATCGTGCCAGAACCGGTTCAGCACGTCCTTGTAGTCGGCCTCGCCCGCGCTGACGCTGTCGAGCTGGTCTTCCAGCCCGGCGGTGAAGTCGTAGCCAACGTATTTCTGGAAGTAGTTGACCAGGAAGGCCGTCACCAGCCGCCCCTTGTCCTCCGGGATCAGTCGGTTCTTGTCCTTGCGGACATAGCCACGGTCCTGGATCGTGGTCACGATCGAGGCATAGGTCGACGGCCGGCCGATCCCCAGCTCTTCCATCTTCTTGACCAGCGTTGCCTCGGTATAGCGGGGCGGGGGCTGGGTGAAATGCTGTTCGGGCAGCAGGCTGCGCTTCTCGGCCGGTTCGCCCTGCTCGATCTTGGGCAGGCGCTTGTCGTCCTCGTCCGTGTTGTCGTCGCGGCCTTCCTCGTAGACGCGAAGAAAGCCGTCGAACAGCACAACCTGACCGGTGGCGCGCAGGCCGACCTTGTTGTCGGCGCTCGTGATTTCGACCGTGGTGCGTTCCAGACGCGCGGCTTCCATCTGGCAGGAAATCGTCCGCTTCCAGATCAGTTCGTACAGGCGCCGCTGGTCGGTATCGGTGACCTTAAGGTCATCCACGCCGCGGCCCATATCGGTCGGACGGATACATTCGTGCGCTTCCTGCGCGTTCTTGGCCTTGTTCTTGTAAATGCGCGGCGTCTTAGGCACGTATTCCGCGCCATAGCGCCTCGCGATCTCTTCCCGGGTCGCGGTCACGGCTTCGGGCGCCATGTCGATGCCGTCGGTCCGCATGTAGGTAATATAGCCGGCTTCATACAGGCGTTGCGCGGCGCTCATGGTCTGGCGGGCGCCCATGCCGAACTTGCGACTGGCTTCCTGTTGCAGGGTCGAGGTCATGAAGGGCGCCGATGGATTGCGGCTGGCCGGCTTCGCCTCGACCGAGGCGACCTTCAGCGCACGGTCTTCGATGGCCTTCACGGCGGCGGTGGCCGCGGCCTCGTCCCCCAGATCGTAGCGGTCCAGTTTCGAACCGTCGAGAGAGACCAGCCGCGCCTCGTACTCGTCGCCCTTGGGCGTCGACAGGATCGCCTTGACGGTCCAGTATTCGCGGGCCTTGAAGGCCTCGATCTCCATCTCGCGCTCGACGATCAGGCGCAGGCAGACGGATTGAACGCGGCCGGCGGATTTGGCACCCGGCAGCTTGCGCCACAGGACCGGCGACAGGTTGAAGCCCACAAGATAGTCCAGCGCGCGGCGGGCCAGATAGGCCTCGACCAGGGGCATGTCCACATTGCGGGGATGCGCCATCGCTTCCGTCACGGCGGACTTGGTGATGGCGTTGAAGACCACCCGGCTTACGGGGGTGTCCTTCTTGATCGACTTGCGCTTGGTCAGGGCTTCCTGAAGGTGCCAGCTGATCGCCTCGCCCTCGCGGTCGGGGTCGGTGGCAAGGATCAGTTCGCCATCTTCGGCCAGCGCATCGGCGATCGCCTTGATGTGTTTCTTGCTGTCCGCGGCGACTTCCCACTTCATGTCGAAATCGTGCTCGGTGTCGACCGAACCGTCCTTCGGCGGCAGGTCGCGTACGTGCCCGTAAGAGGCAAGCACGGTGTAGCCGGGGCCGAGATACTGATTGATCGTCTTGGCTTTGGCTGGGGATTCGACAACAACGACGGGCATTTAACGCCGGAACCTCCTGATAGTCGCTAGGCGCGGTCTATGGCGGGCGAACATGTGGGGTGCAAGCGGCGATTGTCAATCCGTGCGGTTTGAGCACAGGTGACAGGCCATCTGGATGGCTTTTCGGGCACCTTTCGGGCCCGGTGCAGCGCTGGACGCCGCGGTCGGGGCCGGTGGGAATCGGGTCAGTGCGGGCGCCCCGCGGGCAGGGACAGCAACCCGCCTGCCTGCCGCATGATGCGCCCGTCAAGTTCCAGGTCGACAAGGGCCGGGGCCGCGATCCGGGCCGGGACGGCCAGGTCGCGGATCAGCTGATCCTCGGTCACGGGCGAGGGGCCAAGCCGTGACAGGATCGCGCGGTGCAGGTCGATGGTGTCGTCGAAGTCCCGGGCCGGTGCGGCCTGTGGCGAAGTTTCGCGCACGGGGTCCTGCGGCGGCAGCTGCGGCCGTGTCGCACGGGTAGGACGGGCCGGCAGGGCCTCCAGTATATCGGTCACGTCGCGGATCAGGGTGGCGCCGTCGCGGATCAGCATATTGCACCCGGCGGCGCGCGCATCCATTGGGTGGCCGGGCACCGCCAGCACCTCTCGACCCTGGTCCAGCGCGTCGCGTGCGGTGATCAGGCTGCCGGACCGCGCCGCGGCTTCCACCACCACGACCGCCTGGGCGAGCCCGGAGATGATGCGGTTGCGCGCCGGGAAGTGCCGCGCCAGCGGGTTAAGCCCCATAGGCTGTTCCGACATGCAAAGCCCGCCATTCATGATCTGGTGCGCCAGGTCCGTGTTTTCCGGCGGATAAAGAACATCGACCCCGCCGGCCAGGACGGCGACGGTTCCGGTGTCCAGTGCGGCGGTATGGGCGGCCGTATCGATCCCGCGGGCCATGCCCGACACGACGACGAATCCGGCCTCTCCCAGCCCGCGGGCCAGGTCGCGCGCCATGCGCAGCCCCAGCGATGACGCGTTCCGTGCGCCCACAAGGGCCACCATCGGTGTCGACAGGATCGAGGTATCGCCCTTTACCCAAAGCGCCGGCGGCGCGTCGGGGATGTCTGTCAGGGCTGCGGGATAGTCAGGGTCGGAAAAGCACAAAAGCCGCGCTTTTGCGGCTTTTGCGGCCTTGAATTCGGCAATGATGACGCCAGCCGGACATATTTCATATCCTTCAATCCCAGCGTCCCGCGCCATTTCAGGCAACGCGGCCAGCGCGTTCTGCGCCGTGCCATGTTCCGCAATCAGCCGGTGGAACGTGCGCGCACCGACCTTGCGGGAGCGCAGCAGGCGAAGCCAGGAAAACCGATCTTCTTCCGTGGTGGGTGGGAGTGGGGGGTGAGTGGAAGAACTGTGGTTCTCAGTCATCCTTCGCTCCGCCTGTTGCACCCTTTGTTTAGCCCGGGACAGGTTAACGGGTGGTAAATTGGCGGCGGTTTTCAACGAATTCGCGAAAACTTCCCCATGAATCGCTTTATGCGTTTGATTTGGATCATATTTCTTCCGGACATCTTGCATATCCGGAAGGATGGGTCGGGCGCCGGCTGCGGAAAAATGACAATTCTATGCACGAATTCCGCAGGCAGGCCGGCGCCCGGGGCCGGGGGCCAGGTCCGGGCGACTCAGGCCGCGGACCCGCCCACGGTCAGCCCGTCGATGAGCACCGTGGGCTGGCCCACGCCCACGGGCACCCACTGACCCTGCTTGCCGCAATTGCCCATTCCGGGATCCAGCGCCATGTCGTTGCCCAGGCCGCGGATCTTCATCAGCGAGGTCGGGCCGTCGCCGATCAGCGTGGCGCCCTTGACCGGTGCGCCGACCTTGCCGTTCTTAACGCGGTACGCCTCGGTGCAGGAAAACACGAACTTGCCGTTGGTGATATCGACCTGACCGCCGCCGAAGCCCACGGCCCAGATGCCGTCCTTGATGTCCGCCACCAGATCGCCCGGGTTCGCGTCGCCGCCCAGCATCACCGTGTTGGTCATCCGCGGCATCGGCGGATGGGCATAGCTTTGGCGGCGGCCGTTGCCCGTGGGCTCGACCCCCATCAACCGTGCGTTCTGGCGGTCCTGCATGAACCCGGTCAGCACGCCGTCCTCGATCAGCACAGTCCGGTTCGAGGGCGTGCCCTCGTCATCCACGGTGATCGACCCGCGCCGGTCGGGGATGGTGCCGTCGTCGACGACGGTCACGCCCTTCGCGGCGACCTGCTGACCCATCAACCCGGCAAAGGCGGACGTGCCCTTGCGGTTGAAGTCGCCTTCCAGTCCGTGGCCCACGGCCTCGTGCAGCAGGATCCCCGGCCAGCCCGGCCCAAGCGCGATTTCCATGATGCCCGCCGGCGCCGGTTCGGCGCCCAGGTTCACCAGCGCGATGCGCAGCGCCTCCTGCGCCTTGGCCTGCCAGTCGGCGGGCTCGATCAGACCGTCCAGCGCCACGCGCCCGCCACCGCCGGCGGACCCGCCCTCGCGGCGGCCGTTTTCCTCGACGATGACCGACACGTTCACCCGGGTCATCGGCCGGCTGTCCACCGTCAGCGTTCCGTCGGGGCGCAGAATCGATACCTCCTGCAACCCCGCGGCCAGCGAGGCCGTCACCTGCACCACGCGCCTGTCCAGCCGGCGGGCATAGGCGTCGATCTCCGACAGCGTCTCGACCTTCACGGGGAAGGGGATGCCGGCATCCGGCGCTTCGCCGGAATAGAGCTTGCGGTTGGTCGCCCGCGGTGCATCGGCCAGCGTGCCGCCGCCGGCCCCCACGGCCAGGCGCGCAGTCTCGGCGGCCCGGCGCAGCGATGCGATGCTCATCTCGGTCGAATGCGCATATCCGGCCACCTCGCCCCGTACGGCGCGCAGACCGAAGCCTTCGCCCATGTCGTGGCTGGCGGTCTTCAGCCGTCCGTCGTCGAAGGTCAGCGCCTCGGACTGGCGGCGTTCGGCGAAGATCTCTCCGTCATCGGCGCCATTGGTCGCGTCCTGCAGCACCCGCAGGGCGTCATCCAGCGGCAGGGTGTCCTCGAAGGGGCGGAAGGGGGCGGCGGTATCGGACATGGGCGGAAAACTTTCGTTGCGGGCGCTTGGGTTGGGTCGCCGCGGGGGCGGCAAGCGTCTGTTTGACGCAAGCATATGTCTTTATCTGGTTCGCAGAATATGATTTCTACCTGCAACAAAGACAACGGTGCGCGCGCCGAAAGCGTGGCGTGCCAAAGCGTGGCGAAGCGATCCGCGGGCCAGGCCGACGCGAACGGGCTGAGGGAGCACGATGCGGCGCGGCGCACGGATCAGAATATGTGATCAACCGATCAGGAACCGAACATGAAGAATGTACTGACGCTTTCGGGGCTACTCGCTGCCCTCTCCGCTCTGCCCGCATGGGCGCAGGAAGGGCTGGAAGTGATCGGGCGGCCGCATAACGGCGGCACCGGGTTCCAGACGCCGGTGACCAAGATTGCCGAGGATCAGCAGTGGCTTGAAGGCATGATGATGGCCATCATGATCGCCATCTGCGTCCTGGTTGTCGGTCTGCTGGCGTGGATCGCCATTCGTTACAACCGGAAGTCCAACCCGAAGCCGGCATCGTTCACCCACAACACGCCGCTGGAAATGGTCTGGACGCTGGTTCCGATCGTGATTCTCGTCTTCATCGGCGCCTTCTCGCTGCCGGTCCTGTTCGAAGAGCAGGAAATCCCGGACGGCGACATCACCATCAAGGTGACCGGCAACCAGTGGTACTGGTCCTATGAATACGTGGACGAAGGTTTCGGCTTCGACAGCTACCTTCTGGCGCGCGAAGACCTGGAAAAGAACGGCTACCAGGACGACGAATACCTGCTGGCGACCGACACCGCCGTTGTGGTTCCGATCGGCAAGGTCATCGTGATGCAGGTCACCGGGTCGGACGTGATCCATTCCTGGGCGATGCCGGCCTTCGGCGTGAAGCAGGACGGTGTCCCGGGGCGCCTGGCACAGCTGTGGTTCGCAGCCGAGAAGGAAGGCATCTACTTCGGCCAGTGTTCGGAACTGTGCGGCAAGGACCACGCCTACATGCCGATCACCGTCAAGGTGGTCAGCGAGGAAGAGTATGCCAAGTGGCTGGCCAGCGCGAAGGAAGAATATGCCGGGATCCCGGCATCCTACGACGTGGCCGCGGCGGACTGACCCCGGCGCCGCACAGCAGTACAACGTGACGTGACGCCGGGGGATCAAAGCCTCCGGCGTTTGCCGCCTCTGAAAGACGTCGCCACCGCGCGGCGGTCAGGGGAAAAGGGGGGCCCGGACGGGACCTGACAGAAGGACGACGATGAGCGACATCGGCTACTCCAGCGCGCAGGCGCAATCGGCCGGCCGGCCGGTCGAGGCAGAGGCCTCGTTCGGCGACTATTTCGCGCTTTTGAAGCCGCGTGTGATGACGCTGGTCGTGTTCACGGCCTTTGTCGGCATGGTGGCGGCGCCGGTCCCGATTCACCCCTTCATCGGTTTCTGCGCGATTCTGTTCATCGCCCTGGGCGGCGGCGCCTCGGGCGCGCTGAACATGTGGTGGGACGCCGATATCGACGCGGTGATGAAGCGGACCCGCGGCCGGCCGATTCCCAAGGGCAACGTCCTGCCGCAAGAGGCGCTGGGCATCGGCCTGACCCTGTCGGGTCTGTCGGTCATGATGCTGGGCCTGGCCACCAACTGGCTGGCCGGCGCCATGCTGGCCTTCACCATCTTCTTCTACGTCGTCATCTACACCATGTGGCTGAAGCGGACGACGCCGCAGAACATTGTCATCGGCGGTGCCGCCGGGGCCTTCCCGCCTGTGATCGGCTGGCTGGCTGCGACCGGGTCGATGTCGGTCGAACCCTGGTTGATGTTCCTGCTGACGTTCATCTGGACGCCGCCGCATTTCTGGGCGCTGGCACTGTTCATGCGCTCGGACTACGACGATGCCGGCGTGCCGATGCTGACCGTGACCCATGGGCGCCGCGCGACGCGGATCCATATCCTGGTCTACACCGTGCTGATGGCCGTGCTGGCCATCGGCACCGCCTTCACCGCGGTCGGCGGCCCGATCTACCTGACCGTCGCCGTGGTGCTGAACGCCCTGTTCCTGGCCGGTGCTTTCCGGATCTGGCGCCGGGACGAAACCATGGCCGAGGCCGACAATTTCCGCGTGGAACGTCGGTTCTTCCGTCTGTCGCTGATCTTCCTGTTCGCTCATTTCGCGGCGATCATGGTCGAGGCACTGCTGAAGCCCTATGGGCTGGGAGGCTGGGGATGAGCTTTCGCGAACCTCATGAACTGCACCGCCGCCGCTTTGGCCGCAACCTTGGCGTGGGACTGGTGCTTGGCGCCTTTGTCGCGTTGGTTTTCGGGCTGACTGTGGTGAAGGTGACCAACACCGATTTCGGTATGGCACCGGTGCAGCAGGAGGCGAAATGAGGAACATGGATCCCAAGCAGAAGACGGTGGTGAAACTGGTGGGCGTCGTGGTCTTCATGGGCGCCATGGCCTGGGCTGCGGTGCCGGCCTACAACCTGTTCTGCAAGGTGACCGGTTTCGGCGGCACCCCGGCCGTGGCCGAGGCCGCCTCGTCCGAAGTGGTGGATCAGGAGATCACGATCCGCTTCGACGCATCGAAGGACCGGGGCATGCCCTGGGAGTTCCGGCCCATGGAACGGTCCATGAAGCTGAAGCTGGGCGAAACCGGACTGGCCTTCTACGAGGCGTACAACCCGACCGACCGGCCCGTCGCCGGTCAGGCCAGCTATAACGTCGTGCCCTATGCGGCCGGCGGCTATTTCACCAAGATCGAATGCTTCTGCTTCACCGAACAGGTGCTGCAGCCGGGCGAGCGGGTCGAGATGCCCGTGACATTTTACGTCGACCCCGACATCCTAAACGATCTGGACGGCAAGTTCGTTCACACGATAACGCTGTCCTATACTTTCCACGAGATCGACCTGCCCGAAAACCAGGCCGCGCTCGATCTGGAAGACAACGGATCCGGGACGCAGACGTCCCTGAACTGAACCAAAAAGAACCTGAACTGCGCCAAGAGGTGAGGGACATCCATGGCTCACGCTAAGAACCACGACTACCATATCATTGCGCCGTCGATGTGGCCCATGCTGGGCGGCATCTCGGCCTTCATCATGATGACGGGCGGCGTCCTTTGGATGCACGGCATCGACTGGTTCGTCTTCGCCATCGGCTTCATCGGTGTTCTCTACACCATGTTCGCCTGGTGGAGCGAGATGGCTGCAGAAGGCGAAAGCGCCGACAACACGCCCGTTGTGCGCCTGGGTCTGCGCTACGGCTTCATCCTGTTCATCATGTCCGAGGTGATGTTCTTCTTCGCGTGGTTCTGGTCGTTCTTCAAGCACGCCATCTACCCGATGTACGACTACCCGGGTACGGTCTATCACAAGATCCACTACCACTTTGCCGACCCGCTCAGCATTCCGCTGATGAACACGCTGCTGCTGCTGCTGTCGGGCTGTGCCGTGACCTGGGCGCACCATGCGCTGGTCCACAACAACGACCGCAAGTCGCTGGT
Organism: Chachezhania sediminis; assembly: GCF_009765275.1. GTDB lineage: Bacteria > Pseudomonadota > Alphaproteobacteria > Rhodobacterales > Rhodobacteraceae > Chachezhania > Chachezhania sediminis. The sequence goes on along the minus strand of NZ_VOPH01000005.1, from coordinate 169,423 downwards.
GCAGGGGCTGGCCCTTGGCATCGCGCTGGGCATCGTCTTCACCGCTTTCCAGGCCTACGAATACCACCTGCTGCTGACCAAGGACGGCTGGACCTTCGGCGGCGACCAGTTCTATTCGAACTTCTTCATGGCGACCGGCTTCCACGGCCTGCACGTCCTGATCGGGACAATCTTCCTGATCACCTGCCTGATCCGTGCGATCAACGGCGCCTTCACGCCCGACAAGCACGGCGGCTTCGAAGCGGCGGCTTGGTACTGGCACTTCGTCGATGTCGTCTGGCTGTTCCTGTTCTTCGCAGTCTACCTGTGGGGCAGTGCGGTCATGCACTAAGCGGGGTCCCTCACCGCGAAAATCCAAGGCGCGCGGATCCCCGCGCGCCTTTTCCGTCCGACCTCCTGGAATCCTGCCATGCAACGCCTGTTCTTCATCGTGCTGTTCGGTCTTGTCGGAACCTCGATCCTTCTGCGGCTTGGTGTCTGGCAGGTGCAGCGGCTGGGCTGGAAGGAAAACATGCTGGCCGAGATCGAAAGCCGCATCTCGGCCGCGCCCGTGGCTGTCCCGGCGGCCCCGGACCCCGAGGCCGACCGCTATCTTCCCGTCACGGAGAAGGGCGAGGTCCTGGCGGGCGAGATTGACGTCTTCATCCCCGTGCAGGGTGGCGCGGCCTATCGCATCGTGGCCCCGTTCCGCACGGAAGACGGGCGCGTGCTGATGGTCGACCGGGGCATCGTGCCCGCGGGCGCGAAGAACGACATCCGGCCCGTTGGGCCGATGACCGTCACCGGAAACCTGGCCTGGCCGAACGAGGCCGACAAGTTCACGCCGGCCCCCGATACCGCCGGCAACATCTGGTATGCGCGCGACGTGCCGGCGATGGCGCAGGCACTGGGCACCGAACCCATCCTGATCGTTGCATCTTCGCCAACAGCTGCCGGGATTGAACCAGACCCTGTGGACACGGACGGCATACCGAACGATCACCTGAACTATGCGATCACCTGGTTCTCGCTTGCAGCGATCTGGGTGGCGATGACGGCATATTTCCTGTGGCAGACACGGGCCCGGCGGACAGACAAAGGCAAGGACCGATGAAGTACATCTCGACCCGCGGGCAGGCGCCCGAACTGAGCTTCGAGGAAGCGATGCTGACCGGGCTTGCCCGGGACGGCGGCCTGTACGTGCCGGCCGAGATCCCGGTGATGTCCCATGACGAAATCGCCGCGCTGTCGGGCCTTTCCTACGAGGAAACCGCCTTTCGCATCATGCGCCCCTTCGTCGGCGACACCTTCACGGACGACGAATTCGCCCAGATTATCGCCCGCGCCTATCACGGCTTCGAACACGAGGCCCGCGCGCCACTGGTGCAGCTGGCACCCAACCATTTCCTGCTGGAGCTGTTCCACGGGCCGACGCTGGCCTTCAAGGACTTCGCCATGCAGCTGATCGGCCAGATGTTCGACGTGGCCCTGAAGCGCCGGGGCGAGAGGGTGACCATCGTCGGCGCGACCTCGGGCGATACCGGCTCTGCCGCCATCGAAGCCTTCGCGGGGCTGGACGCGGTCGAGGTCTTCATCCTGTTCCCCGATGGCCGCGTGTCCGAAGTGCAGCGGCGCCAGATGACGACGCCCACGGCCACGAACGTCCATGCCCTATCGGTCACCGGCGATTTCGACGATTGCCAGGCCCGCGTGAAGGACATGTTCAACGACTTCGCCTTCCGGGACGATGTACGGCTGGCCGGCGTGAACTCGATCAACTGGGCGCGGGTGATGGCGCAGGTGGTCTATTACTTCACCTCGGCCGTCAGCCTGGGCGCGCCGCACCGCAAGGTCAGCTTCACGGTGCCCACCGGCAATTTCGGCGATGTCTTCGCGGGCGACATCGCCCGCCGCATGGGCCTGCCCATCGACAAGCTGGTGGTAGCCACCAACCAGAACGACATCCTGCACCGCTGCCTGACGGGCAGGGGCTATCACAAGGGCACCGTCCTGCCGTCGATCAGTCCGTCGATGGACATCCAGGTCAGCTCCAACTTCGAACGTGCCCTGTTCCTGGCCTATGACCGGGACGGCAAGGCCGTCAGCCAACTGATGGAGGACCTGCAGACCAAGGGCGGGTTCGACCTGTCGCAGGGCGTACTGGACGTGCTGCACGATAGCTATGCCTCGGGTCGCGCCAGCGAGGACGAGACTTCGGCCACGATCAGTGCCGCGCTGAAGGCTACCGGCGAACTGCTGTGCCCGCACTCCGCCGTGGCGGTGAAGGTCGCTTCTGAACTGCGGGTGCCGGAGGTGCCGATGATCACGCTGGCCACGGCCCATCCGGCCAAGTTCCCGGCGGCGGTCGAAGCGGCCGCGGGCGTGCATCCGCCTCTTCCCCCGCGGATGGCAGACCTGTATGACAGATCGGAACGGTTGACCCGGGTCGACAACGATCTTGGTGCCATCGAGACGCTTATCAGGGACCGGATTTCCGGGTGACGCCTACGTGACAGTACAGCAAGACCAACTCGCCAACGGATTTCGCATCGTCAGCGAGAACATGCCCGGCCTTCAATCCGCGGCCATCGGCATCTGGGTGACGGCGGGCGGCCGGCATGAACGCGTCGAACAGAACGGCATAGCTCATTTCCTTGAGCATATGGCCTTCAAGGGGACCGAGCGGCGCACCGCGCTGCAGATCGCCGAGGCCATCGAGGATGTGGGCGGCTATATCAACGCCTATACCAGCCGCGAGGTCACGGCGTATTACGCGCGTGTCCTGGAACAGGACGTTGCGCTGGCGCTGGACGTGATCGGCGACATCGTCCTGAACCCGGTCTTCGACAAGCGCGAGATTGAGGTCGAGCGCGGCGTGATCCTGCAGGAGATCGGCCAGGCCAACGACACGCCCGACGACGTGATCTTCGACTGGCTGCAGGAGGAAAGCTATCGCGACCAGCCGCTGGGCCGGCCGATTCTGGGCCCGTCCGAACGGGTCAGCGCCTTCAACCGCGAAGACCTGTCGACCTTCGTGTCGGAACATTACCGGCCCGAACGGATGATCCTGGCAGCAGCCGGCGCCGTGGATCACGATCAGCTGATGAAGATGGCGGAAGAAATGTTCGGCCACCTGAAGCCCGGCACCGAGAACGTGGTGATCCCGGCCCGCTTCACCGGCGGCGAATTCCGCCGCAACAAAAAGCTGGAACAGGCCCATTTCGCGCTGGCCTTCGAAAGCCCGGGCTACCGGGACGATGCGATCTATACCGCGCAGATCTATGCCAGCGCCCTGGGCGGCGGCATGTCGAGCCGCCTGTTCCAGGAAATCCGCGAAAGCCGCGGCCTGTGCTATACGATCTTTGCCCAGGCCGGCGCCTATGCCGATACGGGCACCACGACGATCTATGCCGGCACCTCGGCCGAACAGATCGGAGAGCTGGCCAACATCACCTTCGATGAAATGAAGCGCGCCGCATCCGACATGAGCCCGGAAGAAGTGGCCCGCGCCCGCGTCCAGATGAAGGCCGGCCTGCTGATGGGGCTGGAAAGCCCGTCGTCCCGCGCCGAACGTCTGGCGCGGCTGGTGCAGATCTGGGACCGCGTGCCGCCGCTGGAAGATACGATTGCCCGGATCGACGCGGTCACCACCGGCGATGTCCGGCATTTTGCCGAACATGTCGCGCAGGACGCGCCGGCAGCGCTGGCGTTGTACGGACCGATCAAGGGCGCGCCGACTCTCTCCGAACTGCAGGAGAGGCGTGCTGCCTGATGCTGCTGGCCAAACGGAAGCTGAGACTTGAGACCGAGCGTCTCACCCTCAGGCCGCCAATTCACTCCGACTATCGCGACTGGACGGCGCTGCGCCGCGAAAGCAAGGATTACCTGACGCCCTGGGAACCTGCCTGGGCGGCGGATCATCTTAGCCGGAAGGCGTTCACCAACCGGGTCTACTGGTCGCAACGGTCGGTCGCGGCCGGGACGGCGGTGCCGCTGTTCCTGATCCGACGGTCGGACGAGGCGCTGCTGGGCGCGATCACGCTGGACAATATCCGCCGCGGACCGGCCCAGGCCGGGACGCTGGGCTATTGGACCGGCCAGCGCTTTGCCCGCCAGGGCTATATGCGCGAGGCGATCGGGGCGGTGGTCCATTGCGCCTTCACAAGGCTCGATCTGTCGCGGATCGAGGCGGCCTGCCTGCCGGAAAACGCGGCCTCTCGCGGGCTCTTGGAACTGGCTGGGTTCAAGTACGAAGGGGTGGCGCAGTCCTATCTGCAGATCAACGGGCGCTGGCGGACCCATGTGCTTTATTCCGCGCTGCGGATGGACCGGCGCGGCCGCACCGACGCAGGCTAGGCCACGGCCCATGCGCATTTCCGGAGCGACGGGTCCGTACACGCGACCGTGACTGCCCGGGGCGCCGTTGTGCTTTGCGCCTTGGGGCACCGATTGTACCCTTCCCGGAAAACCCCGGGGAGTGTTGACGATGTATCGCCTGCTTCTTGCAGCCCTCGGCGTGCTGGCCGCGCCGGCCGTGGCGGACGCGCAGTCCAGACGTCCCAGCCATTGCATCGCCATTGCCGATGCGGCACCGGGGATCGAATATCTTTACAAGGCGGCCTGGACCGATCCGCTGCCCGACGACTACACCGTCCGGATCCACTACATCGCGCATGCGTCCTTCCTGATCCAGACGCCCGGCGGGTTGAACGCAGTGACGGACTATACCGGCTTCATCGGGACGACCCCGCTTGTGCCGGACGTGGTCACGATGAACCACGCCCATGATTCGCATTGGACCAATGCGCCCGATCCGGCGATCCCCCATGTCCTGCCCGGCTGGGGCCCCTTCGGCGAAGGCATCGACCACAACCTGGACCTAGGCGAAATGCTGGTCAGGAATGTAACGACAGACATCCGCTCGCCCTATGGCGGGGTCGAGGAGGACGGCAATTCCATCTTCGTCTTCGAGGTGGGGGGCCTGTGCATCGGCCATCTGGGCCACCTGCATCACGTGCCGAACGACCAGCAGTTCGCGGCGCTGGGGCGGCTGGACGTGGTGATTGCGCCGGTCGATGGCGGTATGACCATGCCTCTGCCGGAAATGGTGCAGGTGCTGCAGCGGCTGAGATCCTCGGTCGTGATCCCCAGCCACTGGTTTTCCTCCTACGCGCTGCGGCTGTTTCTGGACGGGATGGAGCAGGAGTTCGAGATCGACCTGACCGGGCGATCGGATTACGAGGTCTCGCTCCGGACTCTGCCCAGGCGGCCGACGGTGGTGGTGCTGATGCCGTCCTACCTGCGCGACTCCGACTGACAGGACTTGCCGGGGGGGCCGGGCTTCGGCATGCATTGCACATGAAACTGAAACCCGCCGATGCCACCTTTGCCGCTGCGCTGGAAACGCGTGTGGGCAAGGACGTGCTGCGCCCCGTCGAACCCCGCTACCTGGATGAACCCCGCGGCCACTATGCCGGTGCGGCCGGCCTCCTGGCGTTGCCGCGGACGGTCGAGGACGTGTCTGCCATCATAAAGGCGGCGGCCGGGGCGCGGGTGGGGGTGATCCCTTATGGCGGGGGCACGGGCCTTGTCGGTGCCCAGGTCGCACCCGAAGCGGCGGAATGTCCGTCGCCCCTGATCCTGTCGATGGAACGCATGACTGCCATCCGTGGCATCTTCCCGGAAGAGAACGTGCTGATCGCCGAGGCCGGGGCCATACTGGCCGACGTGCAGGCGGCGGCGCGGGACGCGGACCGGCTGTTCCCGCTGTCGCTGGCCGCCGAAGGGTCGGCCCGGATCGGTGGTAACCTGTCGACCAATGCCGGCGGCGTGAACGTCCTGCGCTATGGCACGGCGCGGGAACTGTGCCTGGGGCTGGAAGCCGTGCTGCCCGACGGATCGATCTGGCACGGGCTGCGGCGGCTACGGAAGGACAATACTGGCTATGACCTGCGCGATCTTCTGTGCGGGGCCGAAGGCACGCTGGGGGTGATCACCGCGGCCGCCCTGAAGCTGTCGCCGATCCCGGCCGAGATCGGGACGGCCGCGCTGGTCGTCCCGGATCCGCGTGCGGCGCTGGACCTTCTGTCGCTGGCCCGCGACCGGTTGGGCGAAATGGTGTCGACCTTCGAACTGATCCACCGGCAGGGGCTGGAATTCCTGTCGGAGAAGTTGCCGGAACTGCGTCAGCCCTTCGCGGAGCAGCCCGAATGGCAGGTTCTGATCGAGATCGGCCTGGCCCGCGGCATGGATCCTGTCGCGGCACTGGCCGACCTCTTCGAGGAAGCGGCGGAACGCGAGCTGGTGTCGGACGGTATCATCGCCCAGTCCGAGGCACAGCGGATGGACATCTGGAACGTCCGCGAGAACATCCCCGAGGCCAACCGCCTGATCGGCGCCATTGCCAGCCACGACATCGCCCTGCCGTTGTCGCGGGTGCCGGAATTCATCGACCGGATGCCCCAGCGGGCGGCGGCCATCGCGGACGTGCGGATCAACTGCTTCGGCCATCTGGGCGACGGGAACCTGCACTACAACTTCTTTCCCGTGCCGGGGCGCACCCGGGCCGACTATGCCGACCGGAAGCAGGCCCTGACCGAGGCGGTGCATGACCTGGTGGCCGAGATGGACGGATCGATCAGTGCCGAACACGGGATCGGTCGACTGAAGGTGGGGGAACTGGAACGCTATGGCGACCCGGTGAAACTGGCCGCGATGCGGGCGATCAAGGCCGCGCTGGACCCGGTGGGGATCATGAACCCCGGCGCGGTGCTGCGGGCCTGACCCGAGCACGGTTCCGCGGCCGCGTGACGGCAGATGCTGCAGAAAGACGGGTAGCGGCAGCCCTCCCGCCTGAACGGCGGGGGCGGGTCGGCCATTACCCGGCCTGTGGCCGGGTGGGACATCTGTTCGGCGTTTTTCTTTGACAGGGACCGAAGCTTAGTGTCCTTCGAAGGCGCACAGCGCGTGGACGTCCATGCCCATCGCTTCCAGCACCTTGCGGCCGCCCAGTTCGGGCAGCTCGATCACGAAGGCACAGCTGACGATCTCGCCGCCCAGCCGTTCGATCAACTGCACACCGGCCTCGGCCGTACCGCCGGTGGCCAGAAGGTCGTCGACCACCAGAACGCGCTCGCCCGGCTGGATCGCGTCGGAATGGATCTCCAGCACCGCCTCGCCATATTCCAGCTTGTATTCCTGGCTGACGGTCGCCGCCGGCAGCTTGCCCTTCTTGCGCACCGGCACGAAGCCCACGCTCAACTGGTGGGCGATTGCGCCGCCCAGAATGAAGCCGCGGGCCTCCAGCCCTGCGACCTTGTCGATCCGCATGCCCGCATAGGGGTGCAGCAGCTGGTCGATGGCCATGCGGAACCCGCGCGCATCGCCGAACAGCGTGGTCACGTCGCGGAACATGATACCTTCATGCGGGAAGTCTACGATGGTCCGCACGTAGTCCCGGACAGAGGTCGGTTTGGTCATGGCGCCGCTACCCTTGCAATCTGAGGCCCGCACGGGTGTGACACATGCGCTGCATGCAGGCAAGCATGCTGCACCGGCCAGAACGGCACCGAAGAAAAACGCATTCCGCTCAAGGCCTTTTCTGTATATTCAAAGGCTGTGCCACCATTGCCCGAGCGCTATCGACATTGACTTCCAATTCTATATCAACTCGGCCACAGCCTTTGGCGCCCGACCAGGACAGCAGTGACGTGACCAAGAAAGACGTGAAATCCGGCAAGAAGAACAGCCAGCTGGTTCTTCGGCTCGACAAGTCCGAACGGGATGCCTTCGTCGATCTCTGCAAGGAGATGGACACGAGCGCGGCCCGGGAAATCCGGGCCTTCATTCGCAGCTTCCTTAAGAAGAACGGCAAGAAGTAGCGCCGTGCCCGGGTGCCGTTGTCAGGCGTTAAGCACCCGCCCCGCAACCGCATCCAGTTTCGCCAGCAGCGCCGGGTCCCGCTTGTCCGGGGCCGTCAGGATGGCAAAGTCCAGCGCGCGGTCGCAGCCATGGGGGCAGGGCGCCCGTTCGGCGTCCAGAAGCTGCGGCAGACCGGCGACCAGCGCACGGCCCTTTTCGGCGTTGCCCGTCAGCGTGGCCACGATCGTGTTGATGTCGACCGCCCCGTGATCCGGGTGCCAGCTGTCGAAATCGGTGATCATCGCGACTGAAGCATAGCAAAGCTCTGCCTCACGGGCCAATTTGGCTTCGGGCATGTTGGTCATGCCGATCACGTCGGCGCCCCAGCTTTCCCGGTACATCTTGGATTCCGCGATGGACGAGAACTGCGGCCCCTCCATCGCCAGATAGGTGCCGCCCTTGTGGACGGTTATGCCGGCGGCCAGCGCAGCGGTAGCGCAGGCCTCGCTCAGGCGGGGGCAGGTCGGGTGCGCGACGCTGACATGGGCCACGCATCCTGTGCCGAAAAAGCTCTTTTCCCGCGCGAAGGTGCGGTCGATGAACTGGTCGACGATGACGAAATCGCCCGGCGCCATCTCCTCGCGGAAGGACCCGCAGGCGGAAATGCTGACCACGTCGGTCACGCCCAGCCGCTTCAGCGCGTCGATATTGGCGCGGTAGGGCACAGTGGTCGGGCTGTAGACATGGCCGCGGCCATGGCGGGGCAGGAAGACCATCTTCATGCCATTCAGCCGGCCCACCAGCAGAAGGTCCGACGGTGTGCCCCAGGGGCTCTGAACTTCGGTCCAGGTCGCGCCTTCCAGTCCGTCGATGTCATAGACACCCGACCCGCCGATCACACCGATCACGGTTTCCGTCATGCTGGCCTCCATCAGACCCGGTTACTTCTTCTGTTTCTCCTGATCCGCCCTGGCCTCGTCCGGCCGCGTGATCGAGAAGGTTTCGCTGACCTTGGTATAGTCGCGATAGCCAAGGCGGGACAACGGCTGGAAGGTCAGGATGTCGAAGATCCCGTCCCGCAGGCAGTCGTCGCGCAGGTGAACGCCCACCACCTCGGCCAGGACGACCTGGTTGGCGTCGCCCAGCGTGTCGATGATGTGGGTCATCCGGCATTCCAGCGATGCCGGCACACCTTCGACGCGGGGGCAGTCGATGACCGAACAGGCGGCTTTGGTCACGCCCGCGATCTCGAATTCGTCTACGTCCTTGGGCAGGGTTTCCGAACTGCGGTTCATCGCGTCGCGCATGGCGTATTCGACGATGTTCACGCAGAAGACGCCGGTCTCGCGGATATTGGCGACGGTGTCCTTGGTGTGGTCCTGATCGCCCTTGGCGCTGGTATTGCCGAAGGCGATCTGGGGCGGGACATAGGACATTGCCGTGAAGAAGGAATAGGGCGCCAGGTTCGCGACACCGTTCCTGTCCTGGGTGGAAATCCAGGCAATGGGCCGGGGCGTCACGATGGCGTTGAACGGGTTATGCGGCAGTCCGTGTCCGTCTTCGGGCCGATAGAACATGTGGCAACTCCTGCTGTTTGCCCAAGGGGTAGCGCCATGATAGGGCGGACGCCACCGCAAAGGACGACGCTGGAAAGAAGGCAGGCCACCGTTGGCATTTCAGATGGAAACCAAGGCCGACTGGTGGGAGGTCGAGGCACTTTACGATACCTGTTTCGCACCGGGGCGCGAGGCGCTTTCCTCGTACCGGTTGCGCGATGGCGTTCCGCCGGTGGCGCGGCTGTGCCGCCTGTCCCGGGACGAAACGGGGCAGGTCGCCGGTGCGATCCGCTATTGGCCGATTCGGGCCGGCGGTGTGCCGGCCCTGCTTCTGGGCCCTGTTGCCGTCCACCCGACCCACCAGTCCGAAGGGTTGGGCGGCGCGCTGATCATCGACAGTCTGGCCATCGCTCAGGACGACGGGTGGGAGCGCGTGATGCTGGTGGGCGATGCGCCATACTACAGCCGGTTCGGCTTCACCCGGCTGGCCGATGTCACCATGCCGCCGCCGACGAACCCCGACCGGGTGCTGGGCCATGAACTGGTGCCGGGGGCGTGGAAGGGTATCGCGGGGCCGGTCGAACGCTGGGCCTGACACGGCCCCGCCATTGATCCCACGGCCGGACGCCCCAAGTAAAAGGGCAGGAGAGAAACCATGTCCCAGGCCCTGATCCAAAGACCGGAAGTCAACGACGCCCTTGTCCAGTCGCAACTGGCCTTGCTGGCCGACCGATATCGTGGCGCGTCCGGGCCGGGCCTTCTGATGTTGAACGCGCTTGGCCTGAAGGCCGAGACGCTGATCGACCGATTGCCCGACGGCGTGCGCGACCGGATGGGCGCGATCACCGAGGCCGCGCTGCGCAGTTCGATGAAAGCCGCGCATTTCAGCCGACGCGCCGTTCCGGACAAGTCGCCCCGCACCAATGCTCTGGCCGCTGCCGCCATGGGCGCTGCCGGCGGCATCGGTGGCCTCTCCACCGCCCTGATCGAGCTTCCGGCCACGACCACGATGTTCCTGCGCTCCATCCAGGGGGTGGCCGTACAGCACGGCTTCGACCCCGCCTCCGAGGCGGTTCAGTTCGACTGTGTCCGGATCCTGGCAGATGCCGGCCCCCTGGCCGAGGACGACGGTGCCGATGCCGGCTTCTATTCCGCGCGTCTGACATTGACCGGATCGGCGGTTCAATCCCTGGTCTCGCGCGTGCTGCCGCGGTTTTCCGAAGCCATGGGTCGCAAACTGGCGACCCGCACCGTGCCGGTGCTGGGGGCAGCGACCGGGGCGGCCACGAACTTCATCTACGCCCGCTACTATCAGGAGATGGCGCATGTGGGCTTTGCCCTGCGACGCCTGTCCATAGAAGCCGATATTTCGCACAGCGAAATTGTGGATAACTTCGTGGACAAGCTGAGGGCATCTTCGCGCTGACCCCTTAATTGCCTGTTCCAGAGCTCTGAAATCGCCGGTGGATCTTTTTCGGGCAGTGTTCGAACGTTTCGGTCGTTCACGGGAACAAAACTGTGCGGAATTCGTTACTTGACCAGGTTGCCGCTGGCCGACAACTATACATTTACTTTATTTTTACCGAGTATGGTGCACTGAGTTTGAAGATGGGTAACGAAGACCCCGTGAAGGTCAGAACTGAAATGCCGACGACGAATTCCACACAGTTCTCTGCCCTCTGCTATCGGATGGTGAGAGGCAAGCCCGAGGTTCTGCTGGTCACCTCCCGGGGGACCGGCCGATGGATTCTGCCCAAGGGCTGGCCGATGGAAGATCGGTCGCCCGCCGAAACTGCACAACAGGAAGCCTGGGAAGAGGCGGGCGTCAAAGGCAAGGTTCATGACGAAAGCCTGGGCAGCTTCGATTACGTGAAGGACCAGGGCGAGGCCGATATCCAGTGCCGGATTTCCGTCTATCCGCTGAAGGTCCAGAAGATGTCGGACGATTACCCGGAAGAAGGCCAGCGCCGCCGCAAATGGTTTTCGCTTCGCAAGGCCGCCGAGAAGGTGGGCGAAAAGCAGCTGCGCCGCATCCTGAAGAATTTCGATCCGACCTCGCGCAGCTGACAGCGCGTCACGCCCTGCGGAGATCTTGACCGGCGCCGGACCGTGGATATCTATTGGAGTGTCCTTTGAAACGGCCGGTGATCGGCCTTCTTCCGGGGCGATCCCGCTGGAGTGGACAATGATCCGATACGCCCTGAAGTGCAGCCAAGGCCATGATTTCGAAAGCTGGTTCCAGTCGGCTTCGGCTTTCGACAAGCTGCTTGGGGCCGGGCTGGTCGAATGCAGCATGTGCGGCGACAGCAATGTGACCAAGGCGTTGATGGCGCCGTCCGTCTCGGCCCCCAAGAAAGAGGCTGCCAAGCCCCGGCGCGACCTGGCCGAGCCGCAATCCGAGATGGAGAAGGCGATCGCAGAACTGCGCCGCGAGGTGGAAAAAAACTCGGAATACGTGGGGCTGAGCTTCGCGGACGAAGCGCGTGCCATGCACGAGGGTGAGACCCCGCACCGGTCGATTTATGGCGAGGCGCGCCATGACGAGGCGCGCAAACTGATCGAGGATGGCGTGCCCGTCGCCCCCTTGCCCTTCATGCCGACGCGAAAGGCAAACTGACCATGCAGACCCTGATCACGGGCGCCAACCGGGGGATCGGTGCGGCGCTGGCGCGGACCTGTGCCGCGAACGGTCATTCCGTGCTGGGCACCGCCCGCGACGGATCCTGCGATTTCACGCTGGACGTGGCCAATCCGGCCGCCTTCGCGACCTTCGCGGAAGAAGTCGAAACCCGCCTGGGCGAGACCGGTGTGGACCTGCTGGTCTGCAATGCGGGCATCTACCTGGACAAGGGGCAGCCGTTGCAGGGCGGCTTTCCCGGGCAGATGTGGGCCGATACGTTTGCGGTGAACGTGACCGGCGTCTTCCTGACCGTGCAGGCGCTGCTGCCGGCGCTGCGGCGGGCAGGGGGCGCACGGATCGCCATCATCTCCTCCGCCATGGGCTCTGACCAGCGGGCGCCGGGCGGCAGCTATATCTATCGCGCGTCCAAGGCTGCGGCGCTGAACCTGGGCCGGAATCTGGCGCAGGACCTGAAAGCCGAAGGCATTTCCGTCGGGATCTACCATCCCGGTTGGGTGCGAACCGACATGGGCGGCAGCAGTGCCGATATCACGGTCGATCAGGCCGCGACCGGGCTTTTCGACCGGTTCGCGGCGCTGGGCCCCGAGACGACAGGCTGTTTCCAGACCTGGGACGGCACGCCCGTCCCCTTCTGACACTCCTTGCACCCCGGGTGGGTTGGGCGTAAACGGCCCCGGTATTTTCGACCAAGCTAAGGCCAAGACCATGCCCGTTCTCGTCATGAAATTCGGTGGCACTTCCGTTGCCAATCTCGACCGGATTCGGCGGGCGGCGAAACGCGTGGGCGTCGAGGTGGCCAAGGGCTATGACGTCATCGTCATCGTCTCGGCCATGTCCGGCAAGACGAACGAGCTTGTGGGCTGGGTGAACGAGACGTCGCCCCTGTTCGATGCGCGGGAATACGATGCCGTCGTATCGTCGGGCGAGAACGTGACCGCCGGGCTGATGGCGCTGACGCTTCAGGAAATGGACGTGCCGGCGCGCAGCTGGCAGGGCTGGCAGGTGCCGGTGAAGACGACGTCCGCCCATTCGGTCGCCCGGATCGAGGAGATCGGCACCGAAGGCATCACGACCAAGTTCGCCGAAGGCATGCGCGTGGCCGTCGTGGCCGGTTTCCAGGGCGTGTCGGCCGAAGGTCGCATCACCACGCTGGGACGGGGCGGCAGCGACACGACCGCGGTGGCCTTTGCCGCCGCCTTCGGTGCGGAACGCTGTGACATCTACACCGATGTCGACGGCGTCTACACCACAGATCCGCGGATCTGCGCCAAGGCCCGCAAGCTGGACCGTATCGCCTTCGAGGAGATGCTGGAACTGGCCTCGCTGGGCGCCAAGGTGCTGCAGACCCGGTCCGTCGAACTGGCAATGCGTTACAAAGTGAAGCTGCGGGTGCTCTCCAGCTTCGAGGAACCGTCCGACACCGCGGGGACGCTGGTCTGCGACGAGGAGGAAATCATGGAATCCAAGGTTGTGGCTGGCGTGGCCTTTTCGCGCGAGGAAGCGAAGCTGACCCTGATCGGCGTGGACGACCGGCCCGGCGTGGCGGCTTCGATCTTCGGGACGCTGTCGGATGCCGGTGTGCTGGTCGACATGATCGTCCAGAACATCGCCGAGGACGAACGCACCGACATGACCTTCTCGTGCCCCACCAACGAGGTGAAGCGCGCCGAACACGCGCTGGACAAGGCCCGCGCCGATGGCGTCCTGGGCTATGCCGACCTGGTGGTCGATGACGGGGTGGCGAAGGTGTCGGTCGTGGGGATCGGCATGCGCTCGCAATCGGGCGTGGCTGCCAAAATGTTCCGCGTGTTGAGCCAGGAAGGCATCAACATCAAGGTCATCACGACCTCGGAGATCAAGATTTCCGTGCTCATCGATCGGAAATACATGGAACTTGCAGTGCAGGCCCTGCATGATGCCTTCGAACTGGAGCGCGCGGACTAGGGTTATCGGCACCGCGCCCCACCGAACGACAGTGAGGGGCTTTTCAGCGCCGTGACACCGGATCGTTTCGAGACCGAAAGCCGCAAGCTTCTGCGGCGGCTGCGCGACGTCATGGCGAGCGAGGCCGCCGGCCAGGCGCGGCTGGACATGATCACGCATCTGATCGCGGACAGCATGGGGACCGAGGTGTGCTCGGTCTACCTGTTCCGCGACGAGGATACGCTGGAACTTTGTGCAACCGAGGGCCTGAAGCCGGAGGCGGTGCACAAGACCCGCATGCGGCTGGGCGAGGGCCTGGTGGGCCGGGTCGCGCGGACCGGTTCCGCGGTGAACACGCCGAATGCGCCGGCGGAACCCAATTTCCGTTACATGCCGGAGACGGGCGAGGAACGTTATTCCTCGTTCCTGGGCATCCCGATCCAGCGCCTGGGGCAGGTGCTGGGCGTGCTGGTCGTCCAGTCCCGCGATGCGCGGACCTATTCCGCGGACGAGGTCTATGGTCTGGAAGTGGTGGCCATGGTCATCGCCGAGATGACCGAGCTGGGCGCCTTCGTGGGCGAGGAAAAGGCGCTGGCACGCCTGCACCAGCAATCGGTCATGATCAAGGGGACTGCGGCGCAGGAAGGGGCCGCCGAAGGTCATGTATGGCTGCACGAACCCCGCGTGGTTGTGACGAACCCGGTGGCCGAGGACCCCACGCGCGAGACCGAGCGGCTGCATACGGCGGTCGAACGTCTGCGTGGTGATGTCGACCGGATGCTGGAAATGGCCGGCACCACCGACAAGGACCACCGTCAGGTTCTGGAAACCTATCGGATGTTCGCCAATTCCAAGGGCTGGATCCGGCGGATGGAAGGCGACATCAGCCGCGGCCTGAGTGCCGAAGCGGCGGTGGAAAAGGAACAGTCCGAGGCGCGGACGCGCATGATGCGGGTGGCGGATGCCTATCTGCGGGAACGGCTGTCCGACCTTGACGACCTGTCGAACCGGCTGTTGCGGCTGCTGACCGGGCAGGGCCAGGCGACGGGGGCCGAGATGCCGGGCGACCCGATCCTGATCGCGCGGAACATCGGCCCGGGCGAATTGCTGGAGTACGGGCGGACCCTGCGCGGCATCGTGCTGGAAGACGGATCGGTCGGCAGCCATGCCGCCGTGATCGCCCGCGCGCTGGCGATCCCGCTGATCGTCCACGCCGAACGCATCACGACCGAGGCCCTGAACGGCGATCACATCCTGGTCGACGGCGACCGGGGCGCCGCGCATCTGCGCCCCGACGAGACGGTGGCGACCGCCTTCCGCGACAAGATCGCGATGCAGGCCCAGGCGCAGAAGCGCTATTCCTCGATCCGGCACGAACCGGCGGTGACGCGGGACGGACAGCGCGTGACGCTGATGATGAATGCGGGCCTGATGGCGGATCTGCCGTCGCTGGACAGTTCGGGGGCAGAAGGTGTGGGCCTGTTTCGGACCGAACTGCAGTTCCTGGTCCGCAACCAGATGCCCCGCCGGTCGGAACTGTCGGCGCTTTATGCGCGTGTACTGGAATCGGCGGGCGGCAAGCGGGTCGTGTTCCGGACGCTGGACATCGGGTCGGACAAGGTCCTGCCCTATATGAAGGCCACCGACGAACCGAACCCGGCGCTGGGCTGGCGGGCGATCCGCGTGGGGCTCGACAAGCCGGGAGTGCTGCGGATGCAGCTGCAGGCGCTGCTGCGCGCAGCCGCTGGCGGGCCGCTGACGATCATGTTCCCCTTCGTCGCCCAGTTCGAGGAATACCGCGCCGCCAAGGCCGAGGTCGACAAGGCCATCGAACGAGAGAAGATCCTGGGCCACCCGCTGCCGTCCTCTCTGGAGGTCGGCGCGATGCTGGAGACGCCCTCGCTGGCCTTTGCGCCGCAGAAGTTCTTTGACGAGGTCGGGTTCCTGTCGATCGGCGGCAACGATCTGAAGCAGTTCTTCTTTGCCGCCGACCGTGAGAACGAGCGGGTGCGCCGGCGCTACGACACGCTGAACGTCAGTTTCCTGGGCATTCTGGAACAGATCGTGCGCCGCTGCGAGGAGAGCGACACGCCGCTGAGCTTCTGCGGCGAGGATGCGGGCCGGCCGCTGGAGGCCCTGTGCCTGGCTGCCATCGGGCTGCGGACGCTGTCGATGCGCCCGGCCTCCATCGGTCCGGTGAAAAGCCTGCTGCTGCGGTCGGATCTGGGACAGGTGGCGGATATCATTGCCGAGGCCCGGGAAACGGGCGAACAATCGGTGCGGCCGGCGATCCTGAAATATCTGCGGGATACGGACTGATCGCATTGCGCCGCGTGCCGCGTCGGCCGGGAAAGCGGGGGGCCGCCGCCCCCCGTTCCCCTTGCGTGGGGGGCTTGCCCCCACACCCCGTCATTCTTCCGGGATCTTGCCTTTGCCCAGCTGGGCATAGATCGGTTTGCCGCCAAGGCCTTCGGCAGTGAAGGTGGCCAGGATCGATGTCGTCATGATCGACAGGATCAGGTCGGTGGCCCCCGTCATCTCGACCACGATGACGATGCCGGTCAGGGGCGCGCGGACCATGGCGGCGAAGAGTGCGCCCATGCCGGCCACGGCGAAGACGCCGGGCGGAATGTCGGTGATGATGCCCAGCTTGGACAGCAGCACGCCGTAGAGAAGGCCGATGGCGGTGCCGATGGACAGCATCGGCGCGAAAAGGCCGCCGGGCGTACCGGCCGAATAGCTGGCCATCAGCATCAGGCTGCGTGACAGGAACAGGATCAGCAGCGTCATCGCCCCGGGGTGCAGTACGATGTCGGTCACGACCAGCTTTTCGCCCCCGCCAGTATAGCTGGGGGTCATGACCACGAAGGCACCGGCCGCCCCGCCTACGACCGCAGCCCAGAGATAGGGGACCTTTTGCGGCAGGTTCCCGAAGACCTTCACCCGGTTCACGATGCCCGCGTTCAGCACCACGCCGAAGGCGCCGAGGAAGATCCCCAGCGGCAGGAACAGGCACATCTTCAGGATGGCCGGGTCGCTGTAGTGCGGGATGTCCAGGATTGGGCCGCTGGAGAACAGCTGGTCGCTGACCATCGTGGCCACGACACAGGCCAGGATCACCGACTGGAACGAACGGAAGCGGAAGTCGAAGACGCGGCGCATCTCCTCGGTCACGAAGATGATGCCGGCCAGCGGCGCGTTGAAGGCCGCGGCCAGGCCGGCCCCGGCACCCGCTGTGATGGCGGCCAGCGTGTTGCGGTGGTTCATCTTCGAGAGCTCGGCAATCATCGCGGCCATGGCACCGCCCAGGTGGATCGTCGGCCCCTCGCGGCCCAGGACGAGGCCTGAACCGATGCCCAGCACGCCGGCCCCGAATTTCACCGGCAGGATCCGGCGCCAGTTCAGCTTGCCGTCGGTGGCCAGGGCCTGAATGATCTCGGGAATGCCGCTGCCCGCGGCATCGGGCGCGAAGGTCCGCACGATCCAGGTGCCCAGCGTCGTCATGGTGGCGGCCCCGGCCACGGCCACGACCCAGGTGGGAAGCCCGATCAGCGTATCATGCGTGTCCAGGTAGGTCCGGAGATTGGACATCAGATCCAGTGCGGCATGCAGGGCCGAGGCAACGCTGCCGGTGGCGATGCCGACACCGATGATGAGGAAGAAGAAGACAAAGGTCTGAAGCCGCGTCTCCTTCGGTTCTGCGTCGGGGCGATCGGCCATGGGCAATGTCTCCGGTCGGAAATCGTAATCACGTCACAGGCCTAGCGTGGCGGTGTCCATGCTCTCAAGCGCAAGCGCTGCCGGGTGCCGGTTAAAACGGTCGGCTGGTGCGCGGCCACCACGCGTTGCCGCATGCCGCTTGGGTAATCCGGCAGCGGCGGATATCCGTGCTTGCGCCGGCACCGGTCCTTCGATTTGATCGCCAGGTCGGACACGACCTGTCCGGGCATTCATGTCAGGACGAGAAGATGACGACGGGCAGCGCGGGTGCCGGCACCCTGACCGAGCATGGCACCCAGGTGGCCAAGGCCGTGGCGCTGCTGCTTGGCGCGATCCTGTGCTTCGACGCGATGTCGATCCTGGTGCGGATCCTGTCGGATCATTACTCGCCCGCCGAGCTCTCGGCCTATCGCAACGTGGTGGGGGTCCTGCCCAGCCTGGCGCTGCTGGTCTACACTGGCGAACTGAGCTTTCGCAAAGGCGCCTTCCGGATCGAACAATGGCCGCTGGCCATCCTGCGCGGCATCGCCGTGGCCTGCGCTCAATGGAGTTTTTACGGCGCGCTGGCGGTGCTGGAGATCGCGACCGTGTCGGCCCTGTCGCAGATCAATGCCGTTTTCGTGGTGCTGCTGTCCATCGTCGTCCTGGGGGAAAAGGTCGGGCCCTGGCGCTGGCTGGCGGTAGGCCTGGGATTTGCCGGCGCGCTGATGATCCTGAAGCCCGGCAGCGATGCCTTTTCGTGGTATGCGCTGCTGCCGATCCTGGCGGCGGCCTGTTATGCCTTTTCCATGGTCACGGTCCGCAAGTTCACGCCGGAAACGTCGAACGCCATGATCTACCTCTATTCCTCCGCCGCGGCAGCGGTGGGGGCGGTGATCCTGGCCGGATTCACGACCGAATTTTCGCCCATTCGCGGCTGGGTTGACTTGGCGCTGGTCCTTGCCATGGGCATCATCGGCGGGACCGGGGTCCTGATCATGATGCTGGCCTACCGGATGGCGGCTGCAGCGGTGCTGGCGCCCTTCACCTATTTCAGCCTTCTGACCGCCTTCCTGGTCGGCTGGATCGTGTTCGGAGAGTTCCCGGTCGAAAAGCTGTTCCCGGGCGTCTTGCTGATCGTCGTCGCGGGTGGCGTGATCATGTGGCGGGAAAACCGCGCCCGCGGGGCCTGATCCGACCCCTGGGGCCGGTTGCCGGGGGGGCTGCCTGCCCTGAAGGTTACGGCCTGGGAACAGGCGGTGATCGAGGTGGCGAACACCCCTGGCGATATCGCCGCGGTGATATTCCCGAAAACGGCGACCTTTGTCACGCCGATGCCATTAGTGGCCGTTATGGGGCGGATTGTCGGCGCTCTTCGTGAATGGATCGCCCAGAATCGGCCCGAAAACGTGTTCAATTGGACATGGCGCGCAATCTTCTTGACTCGTCCGGGCTTGGCATTCCAAGGGTACTGGCGCAAAGTCGGGCAACGTTTTGTGGTATCAAGTTCGGAAGACAGGCCAAGGAGACCTGAGAAATGCAGAAAGTGACCCTTCGCATCGGCATGTTGGGTGCCGTGTCCATGGCCGTCATGTCGCTGGCTGCATGTGAGGGCGGGTTCGGGCGAGGCACCCCGGGGCTGTCCGGCGAGCTTCGGGATATGAAGCTTCAGTGCATGGATGGGGACTATGCCATGTGTTCCGAGATCGGGCACATCATGGCCGAGAACCGCCGCGCTGAAGGCGTCTGGGACGGCAATACGCCTTGGACCAAGACCACCCGGAATGGCGTTGGATCGCAGATCCTGATGCCGGGTACGACGGCATCGACCACGGTGAACACCGGCACGGTGTCCCAGTAGATCCACGTCCGCCGGTTGCCTGCGGCCAGCTTGTCCGACCGGATCCTGCCAGCCCGGCAGACACGTGATTTCGTCCCGGGTTGGTGCATCATGCGCATCGCGTCATGGACCCGCCAGAGCATGTGTTGGCGGGTGGGACCGCATGGCTCGGCGCGATTGCCCAACCGAAATGCGGCGACCTGCCGGCGCGTTTCAGGGCATAGTCCCGGGTAGGGCCCGGGTAGGGGCTGCCGGATCTTGCGTTTCGGCCGAATGATATTCTGCGGAGCTGCGCGGAGCTTTTGGATGCCACCCTTTCGCAGCCGAGTGCCGGCCCGCCGGTTGCCACGACCTCGGCCACAAGCAGAACCGCCGCATTCAGCGTCAGGTGCCCGGCGCCGACCAGCCGTCCCCGATAGACGGTCATGCCGACCGACAGCCGCAACGCCCCGGCGGCGGTCAGGGCGCCACGGATCGTTCCCGGCATGATCGCGGGCGGTGCCTAGACGTCCAGTTCTTCCACGAAACGGGCGTTTTCCTGGATGTACTGGAACCGCAGTTCCGGCTTCTTGCCCATCAGCCGTTCCACCAGGTCGCCGGTTTCGCCCGGCTCGTCCTCGTCGATGGTGACGCGGATCAGCTTGCGCGATTTCGGGTCCATCGTGGTTTCCTTCAGGTCCTTGGCGTCCATTTCGCCCAGGCCCTTGAAGCGGCTGACATCGATCTTGCCGCGCCCGCCCAGGCCTTTGGCCATCCATTCGTCGCGTTCGCGTTCGTCGATGCAATAGACGCGCTTGGCCCCTTGCGTCAGCCGGAACAGTGGCGGGCAGGCCAGATAGAGGTGCCCGTGGTCGATCAGCGGCCGCATCTGGGTGAAGAAGAAGGTCATCAGCAGCGACGCGATATGGGCGCCGTCGACATCGGCGTCGGTCATGATGATGACCTTGTCATAGCGTAGATCGTCGATGTTGAATCGCGTCCCCAGTCCCACGCCCAGGGCCTGCGACAGGTCCGAGATTTCGGCGTTCGAACTCAGCTTGGACGAGGCCGCGCCTAGCACGTTCAGGATCTTGCCGCGGAGCGGCAGCAGGGCCTGGGTCTTGCGGTCGCGGGCCATCTTGGCGGACCCGCCGGCGCTGTCGCCTTCGACCAGGAAGATTTCCGTTCCGTCCCGGGCGGTGGCGGAACAGTCGACCAGCTTGCCCGGCAGGCGCAACTTCTTGGTGGCCGACTTGCGGGCGGTTTCCTTTTCCTGCCGGCGGCGTAGCCGTTCCTCGGCCCGCAGGATCAGGAAGTCCAGGATGGCACCGGCAGCCTTGGTGTCGGCCGCCAGCCAGTTGTCGAAGTGGTCGCGCACCGCGCCTTCGACCAGGCGCTGCGCCTCGGTCGTGGCCAGGCGGTCCTTGGTCTGGCCCACGAATTCCGGTTCCCGGATAAAGCAGGACACCAGCGCGCAGCCGCCCGTCAGCAGGTCGTCGCGGTTGATCTGCGCGGCCTTCTTGTTGTTCGACAGTTCCCCATAGGCGCGGATCCCTTTCAGGATTGCGGCCCAGAAGCCGGCCTCGTGCGTGCCGCCTTCGGGCGTGGGAACGGTGTTACAGTAGGACTGGATGAACCCGTCGCGGGACGGCGTCCAGTTGATCGCCCATTCGACCTTGCCGGCGGTGCCGAACTTCTCGCGGAAATCCACGGTGCCGGAAAAGGGCTTGTCGGAATAGGTCGAGGCCTTGCCCAGCGTTTCGGTCAGATAGTCGGCAAGGCCGCCCGGAAAGTGGAACGTGGCCTCCGTGGGCGTCTGGCCGTCGTCCACTTCCGACTTCCAGCGGATTTCGACGCCGGAAAACAGATAGGCCTTGGACCGGATCGATTTGAACAGCCGCGCGGGCTTGAACCGGTGGGAGCCGAAGATTTCCTCGTCCGCGTGGAAGGTGATCGTGGTGCCGCGCCGGTTCGGGGCTGCGCCGACCTCCCTAAGGGGGCCAAGGGGAATCCCGCGCGAGAAGCGCTGTTCCACCAGCTTCCGGTCGCGGGCGACCTGGACCACCATGGAATCCGACAGTGCGTTGACGACCGAGGCACCGACGCCGTGCAGACCGCCCGAGGTCTCATAGGCCTTGCCGGAAAACTTCCCGCCGGCATGGAGCGTGCACAGGATGACCTCCAGCGCGGATTTCCCGGGGAATTTCGGGTGCGGGTCGAAGGGCATGCCGCGGCCGTTGTCGCGGATGGTGACGGCGTAATCGGCGTGAAGCTCGACCTCGATCCGGTTGGCGTGGCCGGCGACGGCCTCGTCCATGGAGTTGTCGAGGATTTCGGCCACCAGGTGATGCAGGGCGCGTTCGTCGGTCCCGCCGATATACATGCCGGGCCGTTTCCGGACCGGTTCAAGGCCTTCCAGGACTTCGATGGAAGAGGCGTTGTAATCGCCCTGGGGCGTCTCGGGCAGAAGGTCTTCGGGCATGGCGCTGCTCTTTTTCTTGGTGGCCCCGACTATGGCAGGGATGGGCCCCCGAGGGAAGGGGACGGGTCGTCCGGGGGGGCGCCCCCAAAGGTCCATGAGCAGGTTCTGGGCACCGGGGGAATTGGAGGGCATCCGGCTTGCGCCGTGTGGGCGTGTCGCCCGTGGAAGCGGGGGATTGCCGCCCCCCCGAGAACCCCGCGTGCTCCCGCGTGGGGGCACGTGGCACTCCTCTCGGGGCGCCGGGCTTCAGGCCCAGGCGAGGATTTCGTTCGCGACGCGTGCCGGTTGCTGGTGACAGATCCAGTGGTCGGCATCGGCAACCTCGACCCGGGTGAGGTCGGGGGCGAAGTCTTCGAGCCCGGCATTGCTTTCGGGCAGAAGAGCCGTGTCGCGCTGGCCCCAGATCAGCAGGTGCGGGCAGCGTACCATCATCCGGCCGGGCGGGATCGCGGGCACGTCGATCGCCTCACCCGGCAGCGGCACCTTCACGGGAGAGGCGCGATACCAATGAATCATCGTCTTCAGCCGGCCGGTCCAGGCCTTTTCATAGTCGGCCTTGCGCGGCCCTTCGAGCCAGCCGGTGTCCATCTTGGCCGAGAAGAGCGAATGCAGCTTTTCGAAGGCGTTGGCGGCCAGGATGTCCTCGGACCCGTCCCGCCGCAGGAAGGTCATGTATTGCGACGCCTCGGTCTGCGCGCCGCCCTTGGCCAGCTCTCGCTGGAAGGGGCCGGGGTGGACGCCGTTCAGGATGATCAGCTTCTCGATCTTCTCCGGGTGAAAGAAGGCCAGCCCATAGGCCACCGCCGCGCCCCAGTCGTGACCCAGCAGGGTGACCTTGCCACCCAGGTGGTCGATCAGGGCGGACATGTCGCCGACCAGTTCGGGGACGACATAGTTTTCCACGCCGTCGGGCGCCCAGCTTTGGCCATAGCCACGCTGGTCCGGGGCCACGCAGTGGAAGCGGTGCGACAGCAGCGGCGCCAGATCCTCCCACGCGCCGGAATATTCCGGGAAGCCGTGCAGCATCAGAAGCGGCGGAAGGGAAGGGTCGCCCCAGCGGCGCAGGAAAAAGGGGTGGCCGTTCAGGGTGACGGTTTCGGTGATCATGTGGGGCTCCGTGACGGGTCAGGGCAGTGTGTTGAGGTATCGAAGGACGGGAAGCAGCCGGTCGAAGGTGGCGGTCAGAAGGGCGGGCAGGTCCGACAGTTCTGCCGGATCGGGACCGCGCCAGAGCGTCAGGCCCTTCCGGCGCAAGAGATCGGCCCGGGGATGATCGGCCGGGCAGGGGGCGGGGACACGTTTCAGTTCCGGTTCGCCCGGGGTGAACCCCGCGGCCGAAAGGACCGCGATCATGGTGGCGATCCGTTCGCCGTCCGCCCGGGTCAGGTCGTCCCTCCAGACGGACAGCGCGTCCTTGCCAAAGGCGAAGGCACCGCCGCCGACGCGGAAATGATCGGGCGAGACGCCGAAGAAGAGACCGGGCGCCGCAGTGCCGTCCATCGCCCACATCAGGTGCAGATGCGTGGTGTAGGGCGCCTTGTCCTTCGAGAACCGCACGTCGCGCTGGGCACGGAGGAGTTTCGGCTTCAGCGTTATGTCGTGGGTCCGGCGTATCCTGGCCGCGACGGTGTCCAGCAGATGTTCGGCCGGGCGCTTCAGCATCCGGTCGTAATCGGCCTTGTGTGCCTGGAACCAGTCGCGGCTGTTGTTCCGCGACAGGTCGGCCAGGAAACGCCGCGCCTCTGGCACGAGCGCCGTAAAGCTCTCGGTCATTGTCTCTCTCCCCGAGGCAAGGCTAACACGCCGGGGCCGGCCTGCGAGGCGCCCGTTCCAATGACCTTGCGTCGCATGCGCGCCGCCATGACCGGATCGGGAAGCGGGTCTGCCCGAATGGTCGTCCGGGCCGCTTGCCAGATCCTGGCGCGCCGACTAAGGGGAGGCCATGTCCAAATTGCTGTCATATTCAGCGCATGTTCGCGCCACAGTTGCACTTGGCTTGCCGTTGATCGGCGGGCACGTGGCGCAGTACGCGATCGGTCTGGGCGACACGATCATGATGGGGTGGTACGGCGTGTCCGAACTGGCTGCTGTGTCCCTGGCGGGCAGCCTGTTCTTCACGGTGTTCCTGTTCGGCTGCGGCTTTGCCTGGGCGGTCATGCCCATGGTGGCGGCGGCCGAAGGCGCAGGGGACGAAACGGCGGTGCGCCGGTCCACCCGCATGGGCCTGTGGCTGTCGGTGATCTATGCCGTGCTGGCGCTGCCGGCGATGCTTTATGCCAAGCCGATCCTGAAGGCGCTGGGCCAGACCGAGGAGGTCGCGGCGCTGGGTGCGGAATATCTGGCCGTCGCGGGCTTCGGTATGTTGCCGGCGCTGCTGGTGATGGTGCTGAAATCCTATCTGGCCGCGCTGGAGCGCAGCCGCGTCGTCTTCTGGATCACGGTGCTGGCGGCGATCTGCAACGTCTTCGCGAACTATGCGCTGATCTTCGGCCACTGGGGGATGCCCGAACTGGGGATCCGCGGGGCCGCCTATGGATCCGTCGTGACGCAATGCGTGTCGCTTCTGGCGGCCGGGATCTATGCCGCGCTGGCGCTGCCAGAGCATTCGTTGTTCCGCCGGATATGGCGCGCGGACTGGGAAATGTTCGGCCGCGTCCTGCGCCTGGGCCTGCCCATCGGCCTGACGGTGCTGAGCGAGGTCACGATGTTTTCCGCCTCGGCCGTCATGATGGGCTGGCTGGGGACCGAGACGCTGGCCGCCCATGGTATCGTCATCACCGTCAGCGGCGGGACCTTCATGGTCCATATGGGCCTGTCGAATGCCGGTACGATTCGCGCGGGCCAGTCCTTCGGCCGGGGCGACCGGGCCAATCTGAAGCGTGGCGCCCGTGTGGTCATCGCGCTGTCGGTGGTTGTGGCGCTTGTGACGACGGCGATCTTCCTGACCATGCCCGAAACGATCCTGAACCAGTTCATGGAACCGGATGCGGCCGGCCGGGCCCAGATCCTGGCCATCGGCGTCGGGCTGTTCGCGGTTGCGGGGCTGTTCCAGCTGGCCGACGGGGCGCAGGCCATTGCGACGGGCCTGCTGCGGGGCGTGCAGGACACCGCCATGCCGATGCTGATCGCGGCCCTGGCCTATTGGGGCGTGGGGATACCGGCGTCCTACCTTCTGGGCTTTCCCTTCGGCCTGGGCGGGGTCGGCATCTGGTCGGGGCTGGTCCTGGGGCTGGCAGCTGCGGCTGTGCTGCTGATGTGGCGGTTCTGGACCTTCGGGGTGGCCAGCACGACCCCCGGGCCGCGGACGGCCGCGGCCTGAGGATCTCAACCGTCAGGAAAAGATGTCCTGCCCGGCCGCAGACCGGGCAGCGGCAGACGCTCCCCCCCGGGGGCTGGCGCATCGGGACCACCCCGCCGGCCGGCCCCCTTCTTTCGGGAACGGCAGACGTTCCGCTTGGGCGGTTTGCTTGTGAATTTCTTGCCAGAGAGAGACCGGGCCTGAAGCTGGAAACCCCTCAGCCCTTGGTCAACCGGTCGGCCTTCTTGCGGACCAGAACCGTGCGCAGGTCGTGCATGGCCAGAAGCAGCTGATCGGTCACCTGGTCCAGCTGCCTGTCGGTGGCCTTGGACTGCACCCAGTGGGCCGTCGTGTTCAGGTAATCCACTGCCCGCAGGATATCGTCGATGTCCCGCCGGGCGAGGAGCGCCGTACGCTCCTCCATCCAGGCGCGGATGCGGGTCATGTCTTCCCCGGTCAGGGCCCGATCGCCATGAGCCCTGATCTCGCCGTTGCGGATGTTCACCACGGCGATCTGTTCCATCTCTATCCGGCGCTGCCGGTTATCCGTGTCCACGCGGAACACGAAGGCCCCGTTCTCGCGGACACGGAAATAGTATTCGGGCAATTCTGCCGTCATGACGGCGCCTTAGCCGAGGCTGGCACAGAACTTGGCGATCCGGGCGCAGGCATCGGTCAGCACCTCGTCCGAGGTCGCATAACTGATCCTGAAGTTCGGAGAGAGCCCGAAGGCCGCCCCGAAGACCACTGCCACGCCGGTATCCTCCAGAAGCTTGGTCGCGAAGATCTCGTCATTCTCGATCACCGTGCCATCCGGGGTCTTCTTGCCGATCAGCCCGGCAATGGACGGATAGACATAGAAGGCGCCTTCCGGCGTCGGGCAGACCATGCCGTCGATGGCGCTGAGCGCGCTGACAACCAGGTCGCGGCGGCGCTTGAAGGCCTGACGGCGTTCCTCCAGGAACTGCTGGTCGCCGTTCAGCGCCTCGACCGAGGCCCATTGGCTGATCGAGCAGGGGTTCGACGTCGACTGCGACTGCACCTTGCGCATGGCGGCGATCAGCTCGACCGGGCCCGCGGCATAGCCGATGCGCCAGCCGGTCATGGCATAGGCCTTGGACACGCCGTTGCAGGTCAGGGTGCGGTCGTACAGCGCCGGCTCCACCTCTGCAGGGGTGCAGAAGGTGAAGTTGTCATAGGCCAGGTGTTCGTACATGTCGTCGGTCATGATCCAGACATGCGGATACTTCACCAGAACGTCGGTCAGGGCCTTCAGGTCGTCCTTGCTGTAGCCCGCGCCGGTCGGGTTCGACGGCGAATTGAAGATCAGCCACTTGGTCTTGTCGGTGATCGCCGCTTCCAAGGTTTCCGGCGTGATGCGGAAGTTGTTCTCCAGCGTGCCCTCGATGAAGACGGGCGTGCCGCCGGCCAGAAGCACCATGTCGGGATAGCTGACCCAGTAGGGCGCGGGGATGATCACCTCGTCGCCTTCGTTCAGCGTCGCCATCAGGGCGTTGTACAGGATCTGCTTGCCGCCGGTGCCGACGCTGACCTGCTCGGGGGTGTAGGTCAGGCCGTTCTCGCGCTGGAACTTGGCGCAGATCGCCTTCTTCAGCTCGGGGATTCCGTCGACATCGGTGTACTTGGTCTTGCCCGCGTCGATGGCGGCCTTGGCCGCATCCTTCACGTTCTGGGGGGTGTCGAAGTCGGGTTCGCCCGCGCTCAGGGACAGGACGTCTACGCCGGCGGCTTTAAGCGCGCGCGCCTTGGCAGAGACGGCCATCGTCGGAGACGGTTTGACGCGGGACAGCGTCGCGGACAGGAAACTCATGGCGGCCTCGGTTTGTATGTTGAGCGCATCTGTCATAAGGTCCGCACCAAACCCGTTCAAGGGAAAGAGGAGAGGCCATGCACGGTGACGGCGATACCGATTGGTACGGACCGGACTCAGCGACCTTCGGGGACCGTATCGCCGGGGCCCGCGAGGCCGCGGGCTTAAGCCAAGCCGAACTGGCACGCAGGATCGGCATCAAGAAAAGCACGCTCAGCGGCTGGGAACAGGACCTGAGCGAACCGCGCGCGAACCGGCTGCAGATGATGGCGGGGCTGCTGAATGTCTCGATCACCTGGCTGCTGACGGGCGAAGGCGAGGGCGCGCGTGCCCCCGGCACGGGGACCACAATGCCCGAGGCCATCGCGCTGATCGGCGAGATTTCCGATGTGCGAGAGACGCTTGCGGCCGCGGCCGAGCGTTTGGCCCGGATCGAGGAGCGGTTGCGTCGCCTGGAACTCATGGAAGAGGCAGAGTGAGATGAACGTCACGGTCGAACCGCGCGAGATCCGGTTGAAGCGGCTTAAGATGCGCTCCATGCGGCGCGGGATCAAGGAAATGGACCTGCTGCTGTCGACCTATGCCGACACGCGGTTGCCGGAACTGGATGAGGCCGGGCTGGATATCTATGACCGTCTCCTGGAGGAGAACGACCAGGACCTCTACGCTTGGGTCTGCGGGCGCGGAACGCCGCCCGCTTACCTGTCCGACATGCTGGAAGAGATTGCCGTCATTATTCAGAATAATCGCTGAAACACTTAACCGATTCTTCGGGAATTGCGCGCAAATTGCACTCGGGCGGAGTGAGACGGAGGCGCGCATGAGTGTCGAAATGCCGATTGGGCACCCCGCCAAACGCGGGTTCATGACCAGCTATCTGGAAACGCTGGCTTTGGTCGAACGGCTGCATCGCCTGCTGCTCGACGTGATCAAGGACGAATTCGAGCGGGTGGGTGTGCTGGAGATCAACGCCGTCCAGGCGCTGCTTCTGTTCAACATCGGCGACAACGAGGTGACGGCAGGCGAACTGAAGACGCGCGGGTATTACCAGGGCAGCAATGTCAGCTATAACCTGAAGAAACTGGTGGAGATGGGCTATATGCACCACCAGCGCTGCGAGATCGACCGCCGTTCGGTCCGCGTGCGGCTGACCCCCCGCGGGCGCGAGATCCGGGACATCGTGTCCGGCCTGTTCGCGCGCCACGCGCAGGGACTGGAAGACAGGGACGTCATCGACATCGACGGGATGGACGGCATCACCGGGTCCCTGCGCCGGGTCGAACGGTACTGGACCGACCAGATCCGTTACATCTACTGATCCTACCTTTCGATCCGGCCATGTGGGCCGCGGGCGACCGTGCAGGTTCGGTCCGCTTCTGGCGCCATCCGGCGGGCCGAGTGCGCCTGCCGGCCCGGTGTCGGGGCACCCGGGGCCGCCATGGCGCCCCGGGCCGGCGATTTGGTCGGCACCAGCTTCCCTTGAACCTTTGCCTTGAACCCGTGTGACCCGGCCCGGGGGCTGTGGCGTGGGACCTGTCACGGGGCCGCTGTCGAGGCTTCGGACATGCGGGATTCGGACATGGGACTTCGGACAAGGGGCCTCGGACTCTGGGGCATCGTGTCATGGGGGCCGGAGTGTCTACGGGCGCGAAAGCCGTCTTTGCCTTTCGAAACCTGCTCTTGCGGTTCCGCTTTGCCTCGCCACGCCTGCCTGCTAGCACTGTTCGCGACAGGGCGAAAATAACGAGGGCGCGATGAAGAAGGCCGAAATCGGACTTTATGGCATCGGTACGATGGGCCGCGCTCTGGCCCTGAATTTCGCGGAGAATGGTGTTTCGGTCGTTGTCGGTAACCGCGAACTGGACCAGATCGCAGCCTTCATCCGCGCGGCCGGGCCGCTCGCGGAGCGGATCCGGGGCACCGAACGGCTGGAAGACCTGGTGGCAGGACTTCAGGTTCCGCGGACGGTCCTGTTCATGATTCCCTCCGGCGATCCGGTCGACCAGATGATCGCGCAGCTGGCGCCGCTTCTGGAACCGGGCGACACGATCATCGACGGCGGCAACGCCGATTTCCACGATACCCGGCGGCGCAGCGACGCCCTGGCGGCCAAGGGGCTGCATTTCGTCGGCATGGGTGTGTCGGGTGGGGAAGAGGGCGCGCGCCACGGGCCGTCGATGATGGTCGGCGGGTCCGACGACAGCTGGCGGACCTTCCGACCAATGGCCGAGAAGATCGCGGCGAAATACGGCGATTTTCCCTGTGTCGCCCATGTGGGGCCTGACGGCGCGGGGCATTTCGTCAAGACCGTCCACAACGGCATAGAATACGCTGACATGGGCATGATCGCAGAGATCTATGGCCTGCTGCGCGATGGCGCCGGATGGGAGGCTGCGCGGATTGGTGCGCTCTTCGGCGACTGGACGACGGGGCCGCTTGCCTCGTTCCTGGTGGAAGTCACTGCGCATGTCCTGGCGACCACAGACCGGGAAACCGGCCTGCCTTTGGTCGACCTGATCCGCGACACCGCCGGCCAGAAGGGCACCGGCCGCTGGACCGTGATCGAGGCGCTGCATCTGGGTCAGTCGGCAAGCGCGATCGAGGCGGCCGTGGCGGCGCGTAACTGGTCCTCGGAAGCGGCGACGCGTGCGGTCGCTGCGGATGTGCTGAGCCCGGGCGGGGCCGCAGCAGCAAGGATCCCTTCGGCCGATGTCCTGGCGGGTGCGCTGAGGGCGGGGCGGATCCTGGCCCATGCGCAGGGCTTTCGCATCCTGCGCGCGGCCTCGGTTGAGTATGGCTGGTCGCTGGACCCGGCGCAGATCGCCGATATCTGGCGGGCCGGCTGCATCATCCGGTCGGACCTTCTGAACGAGATCGCGGGCGCCTTCCGTGCCGGTGCGCCGGAAGGCGAACTGGTCCTGTCGCCGGCGATGCAGATCGCCTTGGCGGAGACGGTTCCGGGCCTCCGGGCCACGGTCGGGGCGGCGGTTGCGGCCGGTTTGCCGGTGCCGGGTCTGGCGGCGGCACTGGGATGGTACGACAGCCTGCGCCAGGCGCGCGGCACGGCGAACCTGATCCAGGCGCAACGGGATTTCTTTGGCGCGCACAGGTTCGAACGCACCGACGGCGGCGGGCCGGTCCATGCGGACTGGGCGTCGGGAGAGATGACCGGCTAGGGTTGCGCCGCATGCCGCGTCGCCCGGAACGCGGGGGGCGGCCGCTCCCCGCGCGCCCGGCTGCGCGTCAGGTGCGGGGTTTTGCGCGCAAGGTGGGGTCGGCGACCGTGGGATCTTCGGGCCAGGGATGGCGCGGATACTTGGCGCGCATGTCCTTGCGGACGTCCGCATAGGATCCGGTCCAGAAGCCGGGCAGGTCGCGGGTGATCTGGATCGGGCGCTGGGCAGGCGACAGAAGCGTGATCTTCAGGGGCGTTCCCCCGACGGCCGGGTGAGTCGTGACGCCGAACAACTCCTGCAGGCGGACGGCGATTTCCGGTCCTTCCTCGCCATAGTCGATGGCGATCTGACGGCCTAGCGGCGTGGTGAACCGGGCCGGCGCGCGGGCGTCGAGATCCTGCCGCTGGGGCCAGGTCAGCCGGGCCTCCAGCGCGGGGTAGAGGTCGAAAGACCGCCAGTCCTCGGCCGAACGCACGCCGCCCAGCATCGGGGTCAGCCAGGCTTCGATGTCTTCCATCAGCAGGGATTCGGAAAAATCCGGCAGGTCACGACCGTCCGCACGAAGGAGTTCGACCCTAGCCGCCAGCCGCCGCGACTTGTCATCCAGCCGGATCCCCAGATCGCGCACGCCATCCAGCATGGCGGCGGCCACGGCCTCCTCGGGCGCGTCCTTCCAGGCCCGGTCGTCCAGCGCGATGGTGCCCAGCCGTTCCTGCTGACGTGCCTCGACCCGGCGATGCCGCTTCGACCAGGTACAGCTGTCCACCCAGGCAATCCGGTCGGCGAAGATGGCCCGCAACTCGGATTCGGCGATCTGGGCGGCCAGCCGGACCCGGGCCTCGCGCTGGTCGCCATCCAGATCCAGCGCGACAAGATAGGGCGCGCCGGCCAGCGGATCGCCATCGGGCAGGATAGCGCCCTTGCCGCCGGAGAGAAGGTAGCGCGGTGCATCGCCCTTGCGTCGTTGGCCGATCCGGTCGGGATAGGCCAGGGCGGCCATCGCGGCGGCCGAAAGGTCGCCCCCGGTCTTCGGCGCCTGGCGGGCCAGCCGCTTGGCCTCGGCCCGGATCCGGTCGAGCGTACCCCGGTTGGCCTCGTGCGGGCCGGACCGTCCCTGTACCGCGCGAAGCCGCAGAGTCAGATCGACCGGCGCCCCCTTCAGCGGATCGCGTTCGGACAGAAGCGCCGCAATCGGGGCGGCATCGGGTCCCGCGATTGCCAGCATGTGGGCAAGGCGGGGGTGGAGCGGCATCTCGGCCAGCACGCGGCCGTGGGCGGTCAGGGCACCTTTTGCGTCCAGCGCGCCAAGATCGAACAGAAGCTTGCGCGCCTCTGCCATCGGGCCATCGGGGGGCGGGGTCAGAAAGGACAGGTCCCCGGCGGCGGCGCCCCATTGCGCCAGTTCCAGCGC
Organism: Chachezhania sediminis; assembly: GCF_009765275.1. Lineage (GTDB taxonomy): Bacteria > Pseudomonadota > Alphaproteobacteria > Rhodobacterales > Rhodobacteraceae > Chachezhania > Chachezhania sediminis. The sequence continues at coordinate 137,748 of NZ_VOPH01000005.1, read as the reverse complement.
CAGACCGGTCAGATCTGCGGTGGTGATTTCCGGCGGGGCGAAGGCCGCCAGGGCGCCTTCCTCTCCCTTCGTCCAAAGGCGATAGCAGGCGCCGGCGGCGACCCGGCCGGCGCGACCGGCGCGCTGGGTCGCCTCGGCCCGGGTGACGCGTTCGGTGACCAGCCGGGACATGCCGGAACCGGGATCGAACCGCGCGCGGCGTGCCTGGCCGGCATCGACCACGACCCGCACGTCCGGGATCGTCAGCGAGGTTTCGGCGATGGAGGTCGACAGCACGATCTTTCGGCCCCGGGCCAGCGGCTTCAACGCTTCCTGCTGGGCCGCGAAGGGCAGGGCGCCATAGAGCGGCAGCAGCCGGCAGGCGGGGGGCAGGCGGGACCCCAGAAGCGTGGTCGCGCGCCGGATCTCGCCCTCTCCGGGCAGAAAGACAAGGATGGCACCGCCGGTGGATCGCGTCTCGGCCTCGGCGCGTTCGACGGTGTCGGCAAGGGCGGGCAGCAGGGCGGGCCGGGGCCCCACGGGCTGGTCGCGCCAGATCAGATCGACCGGATAGCTGCGCCCTTCGGAGGTGACGATGGGCGCGCCCATCAGGTCGGCCACCGGTTCGGCATCCAGGGTGGCGGACATGACCAGGATCTGCAGATCGTCGCGAAGCGCGCCCGCGACCTCCAGGCACAGGGCCAGGCCAAGGTCGGCGTTCAGGGACCGTTCGTGGAATTCGTCGAAGATCACGGCGCCGACGCCCGGAAGGTCCGGGTCGGTCTGCAGCATCCGGGTCAGGATACCTTCGGTCACCACCTCGATTCGCGTCTGGCGAGAGGTCCTGGCCTCGCCCCGGATCCGGTAGCCGACGGTACGGCCGACCTCTTCGCCCAGGGTGTCGGCCATGCGCTGGGCGGCGGCACGGGCGGCCAGCCGGCGGGGTTCCAGCATCACGATCCGGCCGTCCGTCACCCCGGCCGCCAGCATGGCCAGTGGCACGCGGGTGGTCTTGCCGGCCCCGGGCGGCGCCTGCAGCACGGCACGACCGTGGCTGTGCAGGGCCTCCAGCAGCGCAGGCAATGCGTCGTCGATGGGCAGGGCGTCGGTCATCGCGGCCTTATCGCGCCTGCGCGGGGTTGCGTCCAGTGGCCGGGTCTGGACTTCCGGCGCGGGGATGGTCCATCAAGCGACGGGCCGAAGGGGAAGCGAGACATGACATCAGACCTGGCAGACCGGATCCGGGCGGGCGAACGCCGCGCGCTGGCGCGGGCGATCACGCTGGTCGAAAGCCGCCGCGCCGATCACCGGGCCGAGGCCGAGGCGCTGCTGGCCACCCTGGCGCAGGACCCGCGCGAGGCGATCCGCATCGGGATGTCCGGCACGCCGGGCGTGGGCAAGTCGTCCTTTATCGAGGTCTTCGGCATGATGCTGACGGGGCAGGGCCTGAAGGTGGCGGTGCTTGCGGTCGATCCGTCCTCGGCCCGGTCCGGCGGTTCGATCCTGGGGGACAAGACCAGAATGGAACGGTTGAGCCGCGATCCCAGGGCCTTCATCCGTCCGTCCCCCAGTCAGGCCCATCTGGGTGGCGTCGCCCGCCGCACGCGCGAGGCGGTGACCCTGTGCGAGGCCGCCGGCTTTGACGTGATCCTGATCGAGACGGTCGGCGTCGGCCAGTCCGAAACCATGGTGGCCGAGATGTCGGACCTGTTCGTGCTGCTGCTGGCCCCGGCCGGCGGCGACGAGCTGCAGGGGGTCAAGCGTGGCATCATGGAACAGGCGGACCTGATCCTGGTGAACAAGGCTGATGGAGAGTTGAAGTCCCAGGCGACCCGGACCTGCGCCGACTATGCCGGCGCCCTGCGCCTGCTGCGCAAGCGGGCCGAGGATCCCGATGGCTATCCCAGGGCGATGACGGTTTCGGCGATGCAGGAAATCGGGTTGGACACGGCCTGGGCCGCGATGACCGACCTTGCTGCCTGGCGAAAGAAACAGGGGCACTGGGCCCGGCGGCGCGCGGCGCAGGCGCGGCACTGGTTCAGGACCGACGTGACCGAGGCGCTGCTGGCGCAGCTTGACACCGCAGCGGCGCGGGAGTTGATGGCGGAACTGTCGGACGAGGTCGCCGAAGGGCGGCTTCTGCCGGGGGCGGCTGCGGGCCGGATGCTGGCCTTCCTGAAAGAACAGCAGTCCTAGCCATTGCGCTTGACGGCGGCCGCGATTCCCCCTATCTGGCTCCGACCAGTTTCCGGGCGCGGCCACAGGCGGCGCCCTTGACCTTTGGCGCCGGGTTCAGCGGGATCTGTGCGTACTTACAATGCGAAGGATGAACCGATGTCGCGTCGTTGCGAACTGACCGGAAAAGGCCCGATGAGCGGGCAGAACGTGAGCCACGCCAACAACAAGACCAAGCGTCGGTTCCTGCCCAACCTGAACGATGTCACGCTGCAGTCGGAAACGCTGGGCCGTGGCGTGAAGCTGCGCATTTCGGCCCATGCGCTGCGCAGCGTCGACCACCGCGGCGGCCTGGACGCCTTCCTGGCCAAGGCCAAGGATGCGGAACTGTCGGACACCGCGCTGAAGGTGAAGAAAGAAATCGAAAAGGCGAAAGCCTCGGCCTGAGGGCCGCTCGCGCCGCATCTTCCGGCCGCACTATCGTGATCAAGCGCCCCGCCATTGGCGGGGCGTTTTCGTCTTGTGGGTCCCTTGCCCCGCGTGGCACCAGTGACCCACCATGCGCCGTTTCCGGACATATCTGGCCCTGAGCCTTGCCGCGCTGCTGGTCCTGACCGGCGCGGGGCTGGCCGCGGCACGCACGGCCCCGGATCCGGCGGGGCGGATGGTGCTGTGTTCCGGCGCCGGTCCCGTTGCCGTCTTTGTCGATGCGGACGGCAACCCTGTCGGGCCGCCGCATTTCTGCCCGGACAAGGCGCTGCTGCTTCTGGCTGCGGTTGCACTGCCGCTGCTTCCAGAGCTGGTTCATCTGTCCGAAGAGACTTCCGAAAGGGTCGCACATGTGCGCATGGCGTCCCGCGCGGTTCCGCATATTCTGCCAAGAGGACCCCCGTTGCCCGTGTGATTGCGAACCATTCCTGCCTTGACGCCCGACAACACACGGAGCACCCGATGAACATTCGAAATCAAATGGCCGGCCTTGCCCTTGCCGCCCTCTCTGCCACTGCCGCCTGGGCCGATCCTGTGATCGAGATCGTCGATCCCTATGCCCGCGTCGCCTCGCCCACGGCGATGTCCGGGGCGGCCTTCATGGTGCTGCGCAACACCGGCGACACCGACGACAGGCTGATCGCGGTCCGCACGCAGGCGGCCGCGAAGTCCGAGCTGCACACCCACAAGGAAAACGACCAGGGCGTCATGCAGATGATGGCGGTCGAGGACGGCTTTGCGGTGCCCGCCGGCGGCGATCATGCGCTGGCGCGGGGCGGCGACCATGTCATGCTGATGGGCCTTTCCGCCCCCCTGGCGCAGGGTGACGCCGTGCCCATGGTCTTTGTCTTCGAGAAGGCCGGAGAGATCGCGGTCGACGTCCCCGTCGACAACGAGCGCAAGCCGGAAAACTGAACGGTTGCTGTCGGACGTGACGGGGCCAGACGGCTGACGGGGAACCGTCAGTTGCGGCGCACCAGTTCGTCGACCCAGGCCGGCACGATTTCTGTCGCCGGTCCCAGCCGGGTCTCGTGGAACAGGCGCGACCCGGCCGAGCGTTCAAGGTTCAGTTCCAGCGTCCGGATATCGTTGGCGCGGGCTTCCTGCACGAAACCCGCCGCCGGATAGACCTCGCCCGAGGTGCCGATCGACACGAAGAGGTCGGCCGAGGCCAGGTGGTCATAGATTTCGCCCATCCGATAGGGCATCTCGCCGAACCAGACGACGTCCGGGCGCCCGAACGGGCCGCCACAGGCCGGGCAGGCCTCGTCCGGCGCCATGGTGTCCGGGGCATGCCAGCGGTGCCCACAGCCCGCGCAGAGCGCGCTGTCGAGCCGCCCGTGCATGTGGATGACCCCCGCGGCGCCGCCGGCTTCGTGCAGGGCATCGACATTCTGGGTGACGATCACGACTTCGCCCGCGTGATGGGCCTGCAGGCGGGCCAGCGCGACATGGGCGGCATTGGGCTTGGCCTCGGCCGCCTTGACCCTACGGAAGTTGTAGAACTCCTGCACCATCGCCGGGTTGCGGGCGAACCCTTCCGGGGTCGCCACGTCCTCCAGCCGGACCTGGGTCCACAATCCGTCCTTGTCGCGGAAGGTGCCCATGCCGCTTTCGGCCGAGATGCCGGCGCCGGTCAGGATGACGATCTTTTCCATGGAACCCCGCTCCGCTACCCTCTGGTGACTTTAGATTTCGGAGGTGGGCCATGAAAGTCCTCTTTGTCTGCCTGGGCAACATCTGCCGGTCGCCCGCGGCCGAAGGCGTCGCGCGGGCGCGGCTGCCCGGTGTGACGTTCGACAGCGCCGGAACCGGCGACTGGCACGTGGGAGAGCCGCCCTACGGGCCCATGCAGCGGGCCGCGGGCGCGCGGGGGATCGACTTGGGCGACCTGCGCGCGCGGCAGGTGGTGGCGGCGGATTTCGAACGGTTCGACCTGATCGTCGCCATGGACGCCGACAATGTGGCCGGGCTGGAACGGGTGCGCCCGGCGGGGAACAAGACGCCGGTCACGCGCCTGACGGATTATGCGCCGGATTGCGGCGCCTTGGCCGTGCCCGACCCGTATTACACGCGGGATTTCGACGGTGCGCTGGACCTGATCGAGGCCGGCATCGCCGGGTTGGCGCAAGTCCTGGCGCCTAGCGGGGCGTGACCGCCGGAACGCTGCCGGCCCGACCCATCCGTCGGCCGGCTGTCCCTGGCAACGGACTTCGCCGATCGGGTGGCGATCCAGCCGGCGGCAGGGGGCCAGGTTCGTTCGCGGCGGTCCCGCTTGGCCCCGGCGGTCTGCGCCGGCCGCGTCAGGCTGCAGCCGTCGAGTGGGCGTAGTCCATGTAAAGCTCACGGGCCTTCGACGCGACCGGACCGACGCCAAGATCGCGGTCTTCGAACTTCACCACCGGCATGACCTTGGCGATGTTGCCGGTGATGAAGATCTCGTCCGCCTGTTCGAAATCGGCGACGGTCATCGTGGTTTCCGACACCTCGACCCCTTCGGCCGTCAGAAGCTTGATCACCCGCTGCCGGGTCAGGCCGTTCAGGAAGCACCCGTTCGGCGCCGGTGTGAACACGGCGCCGTCCTTGACCGCGAAAACATTGGTGCTGGCCGTCTCGGCCACATTGCCGTCGATATCCAGCGACAGAGCGTTGGAAAAGCCGCGCGCCCGCGCCCAGGCCATGATCCGGCCATTATTAGGGTAGAGAGAGCCGGTCTTGGCTTCGGTGATCGCCATGTCCTGCCGCGGCCGGCGGTAGGGTGCCACCGTCAACGTGTAGGAGCCGACCTGCGGCATCGGCATGTCCTCCAGGCAGATCGCGAAGGCGGTCGAATCCGGGTCGATGTCGATCAGGCCGGGGCTGCCATCGCGGGCCCACATCATCGGCCGGATATAGAGTTCGGCATCGGGGGCGAAGCGCTTTAGCCCTTCGCGGATCAGGGCCTCGATCTCCGGTCCTTCGATCGACGTGTTCATCCCCATCGCGGCGGCAGACCGGATCAGGCGGGCGCAGTGCAGGTCCAGGTCCGGCGTGACACCGTCGAACAGCCGGGCGCCGTCGAAGACCTGCGACCCCAGCCAGGCCACGTGGTCCGCCGCCGTGATGATAGGGGCGCTTCCGTCCACCCATTTGCCGTCGACATATGTTGCGATGGTGCTTCCGATAGCCATGAGACGTTCCGTTTCTGCGCGTGTTGTCCGGAGTCTGACCCCTGCGGCACCCGAGTGCAAGACTGCCGCCTTCCGATGCGGGTCAGAAGCCGCTGTCCGTCATGATCTTTTCCGCGGCGGCATGTCGGACGGGGCCGTAACCCCGGATGTCCATCGGCATCGCCAACAGCGCCCGCGCGGCCTGCGGATCTGCCGCGTAGGTCTGTTCGACCCTTGTCAGGACGCGTTCGAACCAGTCCAGCAGCGCCCGGTCCAGCTTGCGATCCTCGGTGTAGGAAAACGGATCGAAGGCCGATCCGCGCAGGGTTTTCATCCGGGCCAGCATCTTCAGTGGCTTTTGCATCCACGGCCCGAAGGTTTTCTTCAGCGGTCGCCCGCGGGCGTCCTGGCCCGTGTTCAGAAGCGGAGGTGCAAAGTGATAGTTGACCGCGAAGTCGCCTTCGAACGTATCGTGAAGTTCGCGGGCGAACCCGGTCGAGGTCATCAGGCGCGCGACCTCGTATTCATCCTTATATGCCATAAGCTTGAACAGTGATCTCGCGGCAGAGATCACCGGGGCGTCGCCCGCATCGGCAGGCAGCGCGGACTGGAACCGGTCCAGCCGCGCGCGGTAGCGGTCGGCATAGGCCCTGTTCTGGTAGTCCTCCAGAAAGGCGGCACGGGCGTCGATCAGGTCCTGGGCCGTTTCCGCGGCCTTCGGCGTCTCGTCCAGGTACTCCGCCAGCGCCTGCGGCCGTGCGGCCAGAACGCGGCCCAGGTCGAAGGCCATGGCGTTCTTGTCGACCGCCACGCCGTTCAGCAGGATCGCCTGTTTCAGAGCAACTTCGCTGACCGGCACCATGCCTTGCTGAAAGGCGGCGCCCATGGCCATTATGTTCGCGAAGACGCTGTCCCCCATCAGTTTTTCCGAAACGCGGTTGGCGTCGAAGGCCAGCATGTTTTCGGCGCCCACGGTCCGGCCGATCAACCGTTCGCGGGCGTCGATCTTCAGGTCGGCATCGCGGTGCAGGACCAGGTCGCCTGTCGGCATCTCGGCCCGGTTCAGCACGACCCTGGTGCCGGGCCGATAGTGGGCCGACGCCTTGGGCGAGGCACAGACCACCGCGTCGCAACCGATTACGCCGTCGGCCGCGCGCTCCTCGATCCGGACCTGGTTGATCTGGTCGGGCGTCGCTGCGATGCGGACATAGCCCAGGACCGTCCCGAACTTCTGGGCAAAGCCGGTGAAGTCCAGCACGCTGGAACCCTTGCCCTCCAGATGTGCGGCCATGCTGATCAGGGCACCGACCGTCACGACGCCCGTGCCGCCGACGCCGGCAACAAGCAGGTTGTAGGGCGTGGAAAGGTCGGCGGACGTGGGGCGCGGGAGGTCGGTCTTCAGGGCGTCCAGATCGATGCTGATAGGCCTTGGCTTCTTCCGCGTGGCGCCCTTAACAGTCACGAAGCTGGGGCAGAACCCGTTCAGGCAGGAATAGTCCTTGTTGCAGGACGACTGGTTGATCTTGCGCTTGCGGCCGAATGCCGTCTCTTTCGGTTCGACACTCAGGCAGTTGCTTTCGACCGAACAGTCGCCGCAGCCCTCGCAGACGAGGTCGTTGATGAAGGCAAAGGTATCCGGGTCCTGCATCTTGCCGCGCTTGCGGCGGCGGCGCTTCTCTGTCGCGCAGGTTTGTTCGTAAATCAGGATACTTACGCCCGGGACCTCGCGCATTTCGCGTTGCACGGTGTCCAGATCGGCACGGTCGTTGAAGGTGGTGAAGGCCGGAAAGTCGGACGGATTGAATTTGGTCACATCGTCCGAGACGACGGCGATCCGCTCGATCCCTTCCGCCCGGCAGGACATGGCGATGGCCTGCGGACTGATCGGCCCGTCGACGGGCTGGCCGCCGGTCATGGCGACGGCGTCGTTGAACAGGATCTTGAAGGTGATGTTTGCCCCGGCCGCCACGGCCTGCCGGACCCCCAGCGAGCCGGAATGATACCACGTTCCTTCGCCCAGGTTTTGGAACCGGTGCGGCTTGCCCGCGACAAAGCGCGATCCGGCGGACCAGGTCACGCCTTCGCCGCCCATCTGAGCGTAGCCCAGCGTGTTGCGGTTCATCGATGCCGCCATGACATGGCAGCCGATGCCGCTCATCGCGACGCTGCCGTCGGGTACCTTGGTCGATGAATTGTGGGGGCAGCCAGAGCAGAAGTACGGCGTCCGCGTGGCACCGGGCACGTTCAGGACAGGTGTCGGGTTTTCCGTCAGGGCGCGGGCCCGCGCGGGCAGGTTCTCGTCCGGGAAGAAGGGGGCAAGGCGCTTGGCCAGCACGGGCACCAGCTTCAGCGGGCTGAACTCACCGGTCCAGGGCAGCAGGTCGGCGCCAGTCTCGTCATGCTTGCCGACCATGCGCTGCGGCTTGGCGCCGGGCCAGTCGTAGAAGTGTTCCTTGAACTGGCTTTCGATGATGCCGCGTTTTTCCTCGACCACCAGAACCTCGTCCTTGCCGGACACGAAGTCCAGCGCGTCCCGGCGCGCCAGCGGCCAGACCAGCCCCACCTTGTAGATGTCGATCCCCAGGCGGCGGCAGGCGGCCTCGTCCAGGCCCAGCAGGCGCAGGGCCTCCATCAGGTCCAGATGGGCCTTGCCGGTCGTCACGATGCCATAGCGCGCGTCGGGGATATCATAGATCCGCCGGTCGATCGGGTTCGCCTCGACAAAGGCATGGAGCGCAGCGAGCTTCGCGACCATGCGGACCTCGATTTCGGTCGACGGCATCTCCAGCGGGCGGATGTGCAGGCCGCCGGGCGGCACGTCGATGGGCGGATGGCTGAAGGTCCGGTCCGGTTTCAGATCGATCGACTGTCCGGATTCCACGGTTTCCGAGATTGCCTTGAACCCGACCCACAGGCCGGAAAACCGTGACAGGGCAATGCCGTATTCGCCAAATTCCAGATATTCGCCGACCGAAGCGGGGTTCAGCGTGGGCACGAACCAGGACATGAAGGCCACGTCCGACTGGTGCGGCATGGACGACGACACGCAGCCATGATCGTCGCCCGCCACGACCAGAACGCCGCCCTTGGGGTGCGATCCGAAGGCGTTGCCGTGCTTCAGCGCGTCGCCGGACCGGTCGACGCCCGGGCCCTTGCCGTACCACATGGAAAAGACGCCTTCGACCTCTGCCGCGGGATCCAGTGCCGCCTGCTGGGCCCCCAGGACGGCAGTGGCGCCCAGGTCCTCGTTCACCGCGGGCAGGAATTCGATCCGGTCTTCGGCCAGGCGGGACTTCAGCCGCCACAGTTCCTGATCCACGCCGCCCAGCGGCGAGCCGCGATAGCCCGAGATGAATCCGGCGGTCCTCAGCCCTGCGGCCCGGTCGCGCCGGGCCTGGTCCAGCATGATGCGGATCAGGGCCTGCGTTCCGGTCAGGAACACCCGGCCTTCGGTCAGCGCGTTGCGGTCCGTCAGCTTGTAGCCTTCGATCCGGCGGTCCTGCTTCGTCATCGGCGTGCCTCCCTTCGGCTGCTGGATGGAAGGATAGACCGGAGGATCTGAAAAATGTGACCGTGTGTCTTGGTCAGACCCTAGAAATATGAAATGATCTGCCAGAATAGGTGGGAGATCCGGTCGATCATGCCAGAAGTGGACCGTATAGATCTGAAGATCATTCAGGCGCTGAAGCGGAACGCCCGCATCTCGAACGCCGAACTGGCCGAGACGGTCGGCACGTCCGTATCGTCCTGCTGGCGGCGGGTGCGCGCGCTGGAGGACAGCGGCGTGATCGCAGGCTACACGGTCCAGCTGGACGACAAACAAATGGGCATGGGCTTTCAGGCGATTGTGCATGTCCAGTTGCGTCGCCATGCCCACGACGATTTCGCACCTTTCGTGAAGGCGATGCACCTGCAGGACGAAATCCGGGCCTGTTGGGCCACGACCGGGCAGGCGGATTACCACCTGCATGTCGTCTGCGCCGATATCGACGGCTTCAACCGGTTCCTGGACGAATTCCTGTTCCGCATGCCGGCGGTGGCCAGTGCGCAGACCAACCTGATCCTGCGGACCCTGAAATGATCGGGCTTCGGCCGGATCGGTGGTTCAGTTCGGTTGGGCGTAGGCTGACGCGATGTTCGCGCTGGCAACATCTGCCCGAACCCGGAAGCTTTGCGTTGTCGATCCGGGTCCGGGCTTTCCACAGCCGGAGTGGTCGAGAAGCTGCAAGGCCCGTTGGAAAAGGTAAGCTGACCCTTCGGAAGATTAACCAATCCCGCACTCTGTCATTGGCAAAAGGACAGATGCGCATTTTCTTAATTCCGGAATTGCCGTCGGTGCATTCGCGGGGAAGCAATTAAGTTCGTTTCAAATGGTATGGTTATTGAAGGGGCGGCGACAAGCATGCGGCATTGTCCGGATCGGTCGGTCGACAGCGGCCGCCAGACTGGGGCGTGAAGCCAATTGGGGGCGAATGCCACTAATCTTTTGGGAAGCAAGCATCCCGGGACATTGCTTTGGACGCTTGCATTGATGAAGTGAGGCCTCCGCGGCGGACGGAACGCCACGCGCAGGGTCAGATCAGCCCGCGCCAGCGCAGGACGACGATCAGCAGCACCATCACCAACAGGATATTGAAGGCCAGCGCGGCGGCCCAGCCCAGCCACCAGCCCTTGTGCCGTTCCTTCGGATCGACAGAGGCCAGATGGGCGCGGATTTCCTTCGCGTCGCGGTCGAGGCTTGCGGTGTCGAGCATCAGGTGCAGTTTCGGGTGCGAGGCGAGGGGTTCGGCCGCAGCAAGGACGCGGGCCTTGGCGCGAAGCCGTCGCGGCAACAACCCGCGGGTGCGACGGAAGCTTTCGGCGACAGTCTTACCGCTGGTCCCCAGCTTTTCATGGGCCAGCTGGCTGAGCGCCTGCAGTTCCTGCGCGATGTCCGCCTGTGCTTGCATGTTCGATTCCCGCCGTGCCGCGGGACCATACCGGGTTCGCCGGGGCAAGGGAACGGGGTGGAACGGGGTCGCGACTGAAGTCGCGCTCCTGCGGAGGCCGGGGCGTTCGGAGTTCCGGGCCCAGGAGAGCGGGCGGGTGAGGTCAGGGCGGTCCGGCCTCGGTAGCCTGTTTGTCCCGCGCCTCCCAACCGGTCAGCCAGTCGGAACCGCCGAGCGCCGAGACCAGGGGGGAGAGATCGTCGACATGGGAGCGCCAGGTGTCGAGGCCCCTGCGGTTGATCTGTTCGCGGACCTGCAGGGCGGACGCCGTGCGGACAGCGCCGGCGGCATCTTCAGGGGTCAGGCAGGCCGGATCCCAATCGAGGCCGGCATGGGCGACAAGGGCGCGAATCTGGGGCTCCGGATCCTCGACCAGCGCACGGTAGGATTGCTGGCGAAGCATGGGGCCCAGTTTGGTGGCGTAGTCGTCGAGAGAGCGATGCGCAGCCAGGGTCATGTGGGCGATCCGGTCGAGGGAATAGGAGAAGGCCTGAGGGCTGCCGAAATGGGTCGAAAGGCAGGACAGCCCGGTGTCGAGCGGGTGGCGCAGCATGAAGACGAAGCGGGCCTCCGGGAGGAGGCAGTGGGCAAAGCCCAGGTCGAAGAGGTTCAGGGGCAGCTTGTTGACCACGATCCTGTCGGGCGCAGGCAGCGCGATGCGGGCGCGGGCGTAGAAGGCGGTGCGATGGCGCGCCAGGTCATCCGGCGTCAGCGCCCGGAACCAGTCCCAGCTGGTCTGGTCCGGCGGCAATGTTCCGGTCCTGCGCACGGCGGCGCGGCGTAGGTCGGCCAACAGGTCCTGCAGAACGGGGTGCTCGCCGATGCTGCGGACCTTCGGGTGGCGGGACAGGATTGCCTCCACCAGCGTCGTGCCGGAGCGGGGCAGGCCCACGATGAAAAAGAGGCGCGGTTCGGCACTGTCCGGCGCTCGGTGCGGGGCAGGCCAGCGGGCAGGGTCGAAGGTTGCGATCTGCCCGTCGACATGGGCGTCGATGGCGGCGGCGGGATATGGCGGCGGGGCCAGGGCCTTGGCCTGTCGGAAGGCGCGGAAGGCGCGGTGGTGGTTTCCCGATGCGGCCTCGATCCGGCCGATGGCGTTCAGGGCAAGGGTGCGGTCTGAGGCCTGCGTCTTCTTTGCGCGGGCAAGGTCGCGCAAGGTTCGGGCGCGGGCGCTGTCGGGGGCAAAGGGGCGCAGACGGTTCAGCGAGGCCAGCGCCGGCACGTTGCGGGGGCGGAGCGACAGCAGCGTCTCGAACGCCTGGATCGCGCCGTCGCGGTCGCCGGCAGCCAGGCACATCGCGCCCAGCCTGCCCCAGGCGGCGGCATCTTTCGGGCCGGTGTCGGCCACGATGCGCATCAGCTGAAGCCCCGCATCGGTCGCGTCCAGGTTCCAGTAGCAGGTGGCGGCCAGGTCCAGCAGCATCCGGTCCTGTGGCGCCGCGGCGAGAAGGGGGAGGAGCACGGTCAAGGCGGCCTCGAACTTTCCCGTCGCGACGAGATCGGCGGCGGGATGCGACGGGGTACGGGGAAGCTTTGGGGCGGGCATCGGTCTGGGCAAGGCGCTGTGTTCCTGAAGCCGGGGCTGAGGGGGACCGTACGGGAACATCGTTAACCGCGAATTGAGGCCGGTGCGGTCAGTGGTACTGGCGGCCGGGCGGCGCGGGCGGTATCAACGGGCCATGCTGAACTGGAACGCATATGGGCCCGCGGATGCGCGGCCGCCGCTGGTGATCGCGCATGGGCTCTTCGGCTCGGCCCGGAACTGGAACGTGATAGCGACACGGCTCGCCGAGACGCGGCGGGTGATCGCCGTGGACATGCGCAACCACGGCCATTCGCCGTGGAGCGACGATCATTCCTATGCCGCGCTGGCCGGCGACCTGGCCCAGGTGATCGACAAGATCGGCGGCCCGGCCGACGTGCTGGGCCATTCGATGGGCGGCAAGGCGTCGATGATGCTGGCGCTGACCTATCCGGAAACCGTGCGGCGGCTGATCGTGGCGGATATCGCCCCGGTCGCCTACGGGCACAGCCAGATGCAGTACATCACGGCGATGAAGGCCGTGGACCTGTCCCAGGTCCAGCGCCGGTCGGACGTGCGGGAGCAACTGGCGGCGCAGGGGGTGGATCCGGCCCTGCAGGCGTTCTTTACCCAGTCGCTGGATCTGGCAGGCAAGCGCTGGCAGATGAACCTGGACGCACTGGCGGCCGGCATGGACGACCTGGTGGGCTTTCCGAAGGTCGACGCGCACTGGGACGGGCCGGCCCTGTTCCTGACGGGCGCCCTATCAGATTATGTAAAGCCGGAGCATCGGGAGCTGATCCGGTCGCTGTTCCCGAAAGCCCGCTTTGCCAAGATTCCGGGGGCGCAGCACTGGCTGCATGCCGACAAGCCGCGCGAATTCGAGGCGGCGGTCAGGGTCTTCCTGGACAGTTAGGATTTTCGGGGGGCAGGGATCGCGCCCTCGCCGGGTCGGGCGGGCTGGGGCGCGTACGGGCCCCGGCGGAAGTGTTCAGGGCAGATGTCGCGGGCGACGGCCGGTCAGCCGCGCCCGCGGACGGGATCAGTAGATCGGGAAGCGCTGGCAGAGTTCTGCGACTTCGGCGCGAACGGCCTCTTCGACCTCGGCATTGCCGTTTTCACCATTGGTGGCCAGGCCGTCGACGACGCGGACGATCCAGTCGGCAATCAGCCGGAATTCCGGCTCGGCGAAGCCGCGGGTGGTGCAGGCCGGGGCGCCAAGGCGGATGCCTGACGTCACGAAGGGCTTTTCCGGATCGAAGGGGACGCCGTTCTTGTTGGTCGTGATATGTGCGCGCCCCAGTGCGGCCTCGGCCGCCTTGCCGGTCACGCCCTTGGGACGCAGGTCCGCCAGGCAGAGGTGGTTGTCGGTGCCGCCCGAAACGATGTCGATCCCGCCCTTCATCAGCTGGTCTGCCATTGCCTGGGCATTGGCCACCACCTGCGCGGCGTAGGTCTTGAACTCCGGCCGCAGCGCCTCGCCGAAGGCCACGGCCTTGGCTGCGATCACGTGCATCAGCGGACCGCCCTGCAGACCCGGGAAGACGGCAGAGTTCACCTTCTTGGCGATCGCCTCGTCATTGGTCAGGATCATGCCCCCGCGCGGACCGCGCAGCGACTTGTGGGTCGTCGTGGTGACCACATGGGCATGGGGCAGGGGCGACGGGTGCACGCCACCGGCAACCAGACCCGCGATATGGGCCATGTCGACCATCAGGTAGGCGCCGATCTCGTCCGCGATCTCGCGGAACTTGGCCCAGTCCCAGACCCGGCTGTAGGCGGTGCCGCCGGCCAGGATCAGCTTGGGCTTGTGTTCGAGCGCCTTGGCGCGGACCTCGTCCATATCCAGGACCTGATCCTGCTGGCGTACGCCGTAGGAGACGACGTTGAACCACTTGCCCGACATGTTGACGGGGCTGCCGTGGGTCAGGTGACCGCCAGCATTCAGGTCGAGCCCCATGAAGGTGTCGCCCGGCTGCAGCAGCGCCAGGAACACGGCCTGGTTCATCTGGCTGCCGGAATTCGGCTGCACGTTGGCGAAGCCTGCACCGAACAGCTCTTTCGCGCGTTCGATGGCCAGCGTCTCGACCACGTCGACATACTGGCAACCGCCATAGTAGCGCTTGCCCGGATAGCCTTCGGCATACTTGTTCGTCAGGACAGAGCCCTGTGCCTCAAGCACGGCGGCGCTGACGATGTTTTCCGAGGCGATCAGCTCGATCTCGTCGCGCTGGCGACCGAGTTCGTTGGTGATGGCGCCGAAGATCTCGGGATCGCGGGAGGAGAGAGACTCGGAAAAGAAACCGCTGTCGCGATGAGTGACGGTCATGGCGTGCTCCACTGTTCGGGGCGTGTCGGGCTCTCCTAGCGGAGGTGCGGCACGGGATAAAGCCCGTAGAGGGTCGTATTGGCGCATGGATGCGACATCCACGTCAATTTCCTGCGACGGCTGGCCTTGTGAGGAAAGCTGTGCTTGTTTCGGAACCGGTCGCTGCGGACAGGAAACATCGGTCATGGTGCAAAAGATTGCCTTCCTGGCCAGCCGGGCCCCGGTGGCACAGACGGCCCGCGCGGCGCTGATCGGACGCTATGGCGACGTGGCGGTCGAAAAGGCCGACGTCATCGTGGCGTTGGGCGGCGACGGGTTCATGCTGCGCACGCTGCACGCGACCGAGGCGCTGCCCGCCCCGGTCTATGGCATGAACCGCGGGACCATCGGTTTCCTGATGAACGAATATTCCGAGGCCGATCTGCCGGAACGCCTGGCCGCGGCCGAGGAAGAGCTGTTGAACCCGCTGGCGATGCTGGCGGTCGACCAGGCCGGCAACACGCACGAGGCGCTGGCGATCAACGAGGTGTCGCTGCTGCGGGCAGGGCCCCAGGCGGCGAAGCTGCGGATTTCCGTCGACGGGCGGGTGCGCCTGTCGGAACTGGTCTGCGACGGGGCGCTGGTGTCGACCCCGGCGGGATCGACCGCCTACAACTATTCCGCCCACGGGCCGATCCTGCCGATCGGGGCGGATGTGCTGGCGCTGACGGCCATCGCGGCCTTCCGACCGCGGCGCTGGCGGGGTGCGCTTTTGCCGAAGACCGCGCGCGTCCGTTTCGACGTGATCGAGGCGGACAAGCGGCCGGTGCATGCGGATGCCGATTCCATTTCGATATCGAATGTTCATTGGGTGGAGATTCGATCCGAACCTTCCATTACCCACAGAATTCTTTTCGACCCGGGTCATGGGCTGGAAGAACGGTTGATCGCCGAGCAGTTTACTTAAAGTGGCTCAATACGCGTAATTGGGTATTGCATTATGTTAATGATCTGTTAACAAACTTATATATTCTTGTCGCAAATTAGACGTTTGTCTAAGTTGCCGACCGTGTCGCTGTGTGCCGGTTGTTCGAGTTTTCCTTCAGAGTTGGCATGTTTCGCCCGAAGCGGGCGCGGTGGTCCATCGCGCCCGCAAAGCCTGTGCCAAAATCTCTATTCGACATCGCACGATGACGAAAAAAGGCAGAAGCCGAAGCTTCTGCCTGTTTCATTAATTCCGTAATTCCCGTTTCAGGAAATTTGCCGGTCGCGTCCTTCCCAGAAGGGTTTGCGCAATTCCGTCTTCAAAACCTTGTTCGCGCCCGACAGCGGGAACGGTTCGGTGCGATAGGTGATCGAGCGGGGGCACTTGTAGCCAGCGATCAGCGTGTGGCAGTGTGCGATCAGTTCTTCCGTCGAGGTCTGGGCTCCCTGCTTCAGGATGACGATGGCGTGGACTTCCTCGCCCCATTTCTCGGACGGGATACCGATCACGGCGCTGGTGGCTACGGCGGGGTGACGGCCCAGGGCATTCTCGACTTCGGTGGAATAGACATTTTCCCCGCCCGAGATGATCATGTCCTTCACCCGGTCCATAAGGAAGACAAAGCCTTCGTCGTCCATGTAGCCGGCATCGCCGGTATAGACCCAGCCGTCCTTGATCGTGGCGGCGGTGATGTCGGGCTTTTTCCAGTAGCCCAGCATCGCGTTCGGGCCCTTGACCACGATGTGGCCGACCTCGCCCCGGGGCAGTTCGGTATCGTCCTCGCCGCGGATCTCGATCTCGTCGATCCGCGTGGCCCGGCCGGCCGACCGCAACTTGCCGGCCTTGGGGCCTTCGGTCACGTGGTATTCCGTCCCCAGGATCGTGGCGACGGGGCTCAGTTCCGTCTGGCCGAAGGCTTGCAGGAACTTCACGCCGGGGAACTTGCCGAAGGCGTCGATCAGGGTCGCCTCGGTGATGGGCGAGGCGCCATAGGCGATCAGTTCCAGCGACGAGGTGTCGGTGTCCGCCAGTTTCGGCGCGGCCAGGATCATCTGCAGCATGACCGGCACCAGAAGGATATGGCTGGGCCGGTAGCGTTCGATCGCCTCCAGCGTGGCGTCCGGGGTGAAGGCCGGGATCACGACATGGGTGCCCGCCGCGAAGGTGATCGCCATGAAGAACAGGAAGTCGGCGATATGGAACATCGGTGCGGCGTGCAGATAGACGGTACCGTCCAGGATGCCGATGGCCTCGGAATTGGCGATGCCGCCGGTGAAGAAATTGGTGTGCGACAGCATCACGCCTTTTGGGAACCCGGTGGTGCCGCCGGTATAGAACAGCCCGGCCATGTCGTCACCGCCGCGGCCGGCATCCGGGGCGGGGGTGGCTGCGGCCAGCATCGCCTCGTAGTTCAGCATGCCGGCGGGCGTTTCGCCGTCGCCGACATAGATCACGTGCTTCATGCCCGGCACCTCGGCCCGGATCTTTTCGACGGTCGGCGCGAAGGCGGCATCGACCATCAGGACGCTGCATTCGCCGTCGTTCAGGGCATAGGCGCATTCCGGCGGCGCCCAGCGGATGTTCAGCGGCATCACCGCACCGCCACCCCAGGTCACGCCGAAGAAGTACTCCAGGTAGATGTCGGAATTCAGCGACAGCATCGCCACGCGGTCGCCCGGGCCCATGCCCAGGTCCTGAAGCGCCCCGGCCAGCCGTTCGACCCGGCTCCGGAACTCGGCCCAGGTCCGGTCACGGCCTTCGAACCGGGTTGCAAGCCCGTTCGGATTGATCTGCGCTGCGCGACGAAGAATTGCAGAAATCTGCATGGTCTTTCGGCCCTCCCCAAGCCTTTGGATCCATCATCTTTTTCATGACCTTCATGGCAGCGCCGGGCGCTGTCAACAGGGGCCATCGCAGGCGTGGACAGGGGAGGGAAACGGCCGCGGCGGAACCGCCACGGCCAGTGGGTCAGACGGTCAGCCCATCTGCTGCCAAAGCGGCAGGCACATCCGGCCCACGCGCGCCTCGATCGCCTGCATGGCATCGACGATCAGGTCCTCGCGCCAGCGGCGGCCGCTGATCTGGACGCTGATCGGCTGCCGGCCCTTGGGCAGGTCCGCCAGGCGCGTCGGGACCGATCCCGCGGGCAGGCCCATGAAGTTCATCGCATAGGACCAGATCGCGGCGCCCAGCACCTCGTTCACGCCGTCTTCGCCTTCCGCATCGCGGTCCGGTGCGAAGAAGGGCTGCGGCAGGAACGGCGACAGGACCAGCGGATAGTCCTGCAGGAAGAAGGACCAGGTCCGCGCGAAATGGCTGCGCTTGGCCATCATTTCCAGAAGCTCGACCCCGTCATAGGGCGGGAACATGTCGAAATAGACGTCGAAGATCTGGTTGATCGTCTTCGACCCCGTGGCGCGGATCGCGGTTTCGGTCAGGGCCTTCGTCTCGCCCATCAGGGCGCGATAGCCGATCTCGCCCGCTTCCTTGATCAGCGGCGGCTCGACCTCGACCACGTCATAACCTGCATCGACCAGCGCGTCGCGCGCGTTGTCCAGCGCGGCCTCGACTTCGGGGTGCAGATCGAAGCCGCAGGTTTCCTTTGTGAAGCCGACCTTGATCGGGCCGTCCAGCGCGTCGCCGCGCCAGGGCAGGGGCACATGGAACGGATCTCCCGCACGGTTCCGGATCATCGACGGCATCGCCAGGTGCAGGTCGGCGGCGGACCGGACCAGCAGGCCCTGCACCGACATCGACTGCGACAGCATCCCCCGTTCGGCGGTCTGCGACGGGTTCCAGGCAGGGACCCGGCCCAGGCCAGGCTTCACCGTCACGGCACCATTGGCCGCGGCCGGGAACCGCAGCGACCCGCCGATATCGTTGCCATGGGCCAGTGCGCCGATCCCGGCCATCACGGCCGACCCGGCCCCGCCCGAAGATCCGCCGGCCGAGATGTGCTTGCCCCAGGGGTTATGGGTGCGCCCGTAAAGTTCGTTGTCGGTATCGGCCCGGAAGGAAAATTCCGGCGTGTTCGTGCGCCCGATCACAACGGCGCCGGCATCCAGCAGGTTCTTGACCAACGGCGCATCGTCGGGGGCGATGACGTCTTTCAGCGCGACCACGCCATTGGTGGTGGCATGGCCCTTCTGGTCGACATTGACCTTGATCGTCACCGGCACGCCATGCAGCGGGCCGGGGTCGTTTCCGGCGGCAAGGGCTGCGTCCAGCGCATCGGCGCGCTCCATCGCTTCGGTCCGCAGGTCGGCCACCACGGCGTTCAGGGCGGGATTGACCGCGTCCATGCGCGCGATGGCGTCGCCCACAGCGTCAGAGGCCGAAACCTCGCCTTTCCGTGTCAGCGCTGTCAGTTCGACGGCGCCAAGCTGCCAAAGGGGCTTGTCGGGCATGATCTTCTCCTGTGCCGGGGTGGGAACCGGCGGCACAGTAGTCCTCGGGGCGGCAGTGGCAAGGCCGCCCCGACGCAATTGCCTGCGACCAAGAGGTCAGGCGGCAGCGTAGCCTATGGTCTGCAGCGCCTCGCGGATCTCGTCCAGGATGGCGGGATCGTCGATCGTGGCGGGCATCTTGAAGGGTTCGTTGTCCGCGATCTTGACCATGGTCGCCCGCAGGATCTTGCCCGACCTCGTCTTGGGCAGACGGTTCACGACCACCGCCAGCTTGAAGGCGGCGACCGGGCCGATCTGGTCGCGGACGCTGGCCACGACTTCCTTCACGATCTCGGCATGGTCGCGATTGACGCCCGCGTTCAGACACAGGAAGCCCACGGGCATCTGGCCTTTCAGCTGGTCGGTCACCCCGATCACGGCGCATTCGGCGACGTCCGGATGTCCGGCCAGAACCTCCTCCATCGCGCCGGTGGACAGGCGGTGCCCGGCCACGTTGATCACGTCATCGGTGCGCGCCATGATGTAGAGGTAGCCGTCCTCGTCGATATAGCCCGCGTCGCCGGTTTCATAGTAGCCGGGAAAGTTGGTCAGGTAGGACTTCCTGAACCGGTCTTCGGCATTCCACAGCGTCGGCAGCGTGCCGGGCGGCAGGGGCAGGGGCGTGACGATGGCACCCAGCTCTCCGGCGGGCAGTTCCCGGCCTTGGTCGTCCAGGATCTTCATCGCGTAGCCCGGCATCGGCACGCCGGGAGAGCCCAGCTTTACCGGAAGCTCCTCGATCCCCATGGGGACTGACACGGCGGGATAGCCCAGTTCGGTCTGCCACCAGTGGTCGATGACCGGAACGTTCAGGTTCCGTTGTGCCCACTGGATCGTGTCGGGGTCGGCGCGTTCGCCGGCCAGGAACAGGGTCCGCAGGTTGCCGAGGTCGTACTGGTCGATCAGCTCGCCCTTCGGATCCTCGCGCTTGACGGCGCGGATCGCTGTGGGCGCGGTGAAGAAGGCGGCAACTTTATGTTCCGCGATCACGCGCCAGAAGGTGCCGGCGTCGGGCGTGCCAACGGGCTTGCCTTCGAAGACGATGGTCGTGTTGCCGTGGATCAGCGGGCCATAGCAGATATAGGAATGGCCCACGACCCAGCCCACGTCGGACGCGGCCCAGAAGACCTCTCCCGGCTGGACGCCATAGACGTGGCGCATGGTCCAGTTCAGCGCGACCAGGTGGCCGCCGGTGGCGCGGACCACGCCCTTGGGCGCGCCAGTGGTGCCGGAGGTGTACAGGATATAGGCCGGGTGATTGCCTTCCACCGGGACGCATTCCGCCGGTTCGACACCGTACTGGAAGCTGTGCCAGGCGTAATCGCGGCCTTCCTCCAGCCGGGCGACTTCCTGTTCGCGCTGGAAAATGACGCAGAAATCCGGCTTGTGATTGGCCTGGGCCAGAGCGCCGTCCAGCAGCGGTTTGTAATGGACGACGCGGCCCGGTTCCAACCCGCAGGAGGCAGCGATGATCGCCTTGGGCGTGCAGTCGTCGATCCGGACCGCCAGCTCGTGCGCGGCAAAGCCGCCGAAGACGACCGAATGAATGGCGCCAAGGCGGGCGCAGGCCAGCATTGCCTCCAGCGCTTCGGGCACCATCGGCATGTAGATGATCACCCGGTCGCCCTTTTCCACGCCCTTGGCCCGCAGCGCGCCGGCCAGCGAGGCCACGCGCTTCTGCAACTCGGCATAGGTGATCTCGTGCTTGGTGTGGGTGATCGGGCTGTCGTGGATGATCGCCACGCGGTTGCCATGGCCGGCTTCGACATGGCGGTCGACGGCATTGTAGCAGGCGTTGACCATCCCGTCGGAAAACCATTCGTAGATCGGCGCGTTCTCGTCATGCAGCGCCCGGGTGGGGGGCTCGACCCAGTCGATGGCTTCTGCCGCGTGCATCCAGAACGCCTCGGGGTCCGAGGACCAGCGTTTCATCAGATCGGCATAGCTCATCAGGGTTCTCCTCCGTGCCTGTTAACTCCCGTCATGCGGGATAATACCTTTCCGGCGGTTGTCGCCAGAGCATGGGCCTTCTGCAAGGCTGATATGCATGCCGCGTTGACGCAGCGCAAAGTGCAAGGATTTTTTTCGGTCCTCCGGGGCGGCCAGGGGCGAATCGTCCGACCGGGTGCCGGCTTGGGGAAGCGGATCCAAATCCGCTTTGGAAGGCCCTTCGAAAGGGCCTTCCTGTCCCGGCCCTGCCGCTATTCGTAGACGGCGACCGGGGTGCCCGCGATGGCGGTCATGTTCAGCAACCCCCGCGAGGTGATCGAGTTCGACACGATATGCGCGCGATTGCCCATGCCCATCAGGATCGGCCCCACCTCCAGCCCGCCGGCCTTGGCCTTCAGGATGTTGCGCACGGCGCTGGCCGAATCCGCCTGGCCGAAGACCAGGATATTCGCGGGCCCCTCGAACCGCGACTGCGGCAGGACCCGGGCGCGCAGTTCTCCGTCCAGGGCCGTGTCCGCGTTCATCTCGCCCTCGTAGGCGAAGTCGCGCGGCTGGCTGTCCAGGATCGCCAGAGCCTCGCGCACCCGCACGCCAGACCCCTTGGACAGGTTGCCGAACTGCGATTGCGAACACAGCGCCACCTTCGGCTCCACCCCGAAACGGCGCGCGTGGCGCACGGCGCCCAGCACGATGTCGGCCAGGGCCTTCGGATCGGGTTCATGGTGGACCTGCGTGTCCGCGATGAACAGCGGCCCGTCCTCCATGATCATCAGCGACAGCGCGCCCACGGGCTTCAGCGCGTCATTGGCCAGCACCTGTGTCACATAGTTCAGATGCCAGCGGTATTCGCCGAAGGCGCCGCAGATCATGCTGTCGGCCTCGCCCCGTTGCACCATGATCGCGGCAATGGCGGTCGTGTTGGTGCGCAGGATCGCCTTGGCGACGTCGGGCGTCACGCCGCGCCGCGCCATGATCTCGTGATAGCTGGTCCAGTAGTCGTAGTAGCGTTCGTCCTGCTCGGGGTTGACGATGTCGATGTTCTCTCCGGGACGGATCGTCAGGCCCAGCTTTTCGCACCGGGCTGCGATCACGTCGGGGCGGCCGATCAGGATCGGCGCGTCGTTCATCTCTTCCAACACGGCCTGCGCGGTGCGCAGCACCCGTTCGTCCTCGCCTTCCGCAAAGACGATCCGGCGCGAGGTCGAGGCGGCGGCGTCGAAGACCGGCCGCATAAGCAGGGCGGACTTGAAGACCGACTGCTCCAGCTTCTCGAAATAGGCGTCCAGGTCCTCGATCGGCCGGGTGGCCACGCCGCTTTCCATCGCGGCCCTGGCGACGGCGGACGACACGATGGCGATCAGCCGCGGGTCGAAGGGTTTCGGTATCAGGTAGTCCGGCCCGAAGGTCAGCTGTTCCCCGCGATAGGCTGCCGCGGCCTCGGCGCTCGTCGTTTCGCGCGCCAGTTTCGCGATGCCATTGACGCAGGCCACTTCCATCTCGTCGTTGATCGTGGTCGCGCCCACGTCCAGCGCACCGCGGAAGATGAAGGGGAAGCAGAGGACGTTGTTCACCTGGTTCGGGAAGTCGCTGCGCCCCGTGGCGATGATCGCGTCGGGGGCGACCTTGCGGGCCTCTTCCGGCATGATTTCGGGCGTGGGGTTGGCCAGGCCGAAGATGATCGGCCGCTTGGCCATCCGCTTCACCATCTCGGGCGTCAGCGCACCCGCGACCGACAGGCCCAGGAACAGGTCCGCGCCGTCGATCACGTCGTCCAGCGTCCGGAGGTCGGTCTTCTGGGCAAAGACGTCCTTGTGCGGGTTCATCTCTTCCTTGCGGCCTTCATAGACCAGGCCCGCCACGTCGCACAGCCAGATATTCTCGCGCTTGGCGCCCAGCTTCACCAGCATGTTCAGGCAGGCGATGCCCGCCGCTCCGCCACCGGTGGACACGATCTTGATGTCCTCGAACTTCTTGCCTGCGACATGCAGCGCGTTCGTGGCCGCAGCCCCCACCACGATGGCGGTGCCGTGCTGGTCGTCGTGGAAGACGGGGATGTTCATCCGCTCGCGGCACAGCTTTTCGACGATGAAGCAGTCGGGCGCCTTGATGTCTTCCAGGTTCACGGCGCCGAAGGTCGGCTCCAGCGCGCAGACGATGTCGGCCAGCTTTTCCGGGTCGGGTTCGTTCACCTCGATGTCGAAACAGTCGATATTGGCGAACTTCTTGAACAGGACCGCCTTGCCTTCCATCACAGGCTTGCCGGCCAGCGCGCCAATGTTGCCCAGCCCCAGAACTGCCGTTCCGTTCGAGATCACGGCAACCAGGTTTCCGCGCGAGGTATAGCGCGCCGCGTTCTGCGGGTCGGCCTTGATTTCCAGGCAGGCCTCGGCCACGCCCGGGGAATAGGCCCGCGACAGGTCGCGGCCATTGGCCAGCGGCTTGGTCGCCCGGATTTCCAGTTTTCCGGGGCGCGGGAATTCGTGATAGAAAAGCGACGCCTGGCGCAGATTTTCGCCGTCCGACATGGGCAGCACTCCTTCATCGGTGCGCGGGCGGAACGGCCCGCATGGGAACAGGTCTGCCCGGCCAGGCACCCGGCGCCTGACGGCCGGTGCCCCTGCGAGAAGGGCAATCGGAAATTCTTGTCCGCGACGAACCTAGCGGGCTTGGGTGGAAAGGCAAAGCCCCGCTGGGCCTACCCGTGCCGCCGCGCTTCGGCTTGAAAATACGCCCCCGTCGCGCCACTGTCTGGGCAGGACGAGAGGCCCGCCATGACGACCCAAAACGACATCATCGCAGAGATCCGCCTGCCCACGCAGGAACTGCGCAACGACATTCCCTTCTTCACAAGGGTGCTGGGGATGCGGATGGACATGATCTATCCGGCCGACGACCCGCGGGTGGGGGTCTTTTCCGGCCACGGCCTGCGCCTGCGCATCGACCGCGATGCCACCGAAGCTCCCGGCACGATTCGGATCCTGACCGACGATCCCGACGGGTTCGCCGGCGGCGCCCGAAACCTGACCGCGCCCAACGGGACCAGGGTGGAAATCGTCGACCGAAACCCGCCGCTGGTCCTGCCCACGACGCTGCATTCCTTCGTCGTCCGCCGACTGGCCGACCAGGCGCCCTGGATCGTCGGCCGCGCAGGCATGCAATACCGCGACCTGATCCCCGACCGTCTGGGCGGGTCGATCATCGCCAGCCACATCCGCATCCCCGATGGCGGTCCGGTGCCGGACATGGTCCATTTCCACAAGGTGGGATTCCAGCTGATCTTCTGTGTCCGCGGCTGGGTCGATGTCCTTTACGAGGATCAGGGCGGCCTGCGCCGCCTGACCCCCGGCGACTGTTTCATCCAGCCGCCCGAGATCCGGCACCGGGTCATGGAAGCCTCCGACAATGTCGAGGTGATCGAGATCGGGGTCCCGGCGGAACACGTGACCGAGATCGATCACGACCTGACCCTGCCCACGCCCCACATGCGCCCCGACCGGGAATGGCAGGGGCAGCGTTTCGTCCACAACCTGGCGGAAGGTGCGACATGGGGCGATTTTCGTCTGCCGGGCTTTCAAAGCCGCGACACGACCATTGCCGCGAACACACAGAACGTGGCCGGCGTGCAGGTCGTCCGTCCAGGGCACGGCACGCCCGCCTGGACGCGCCACGATGCCGACATCCTGTTCACCTACGTGATGGAAGGCGGCGTGACGCTCGAGGGCGAGGGGCGCGATCCCTTCCGGCTGGAAAAGGGCGATGCCTTCGTCATCCCGCCCGCCATGGGCACGCGCCTGTCGGAGCCCACGGCCGATCTTGAACTGCTGGAGGTTTCTCTCCCGGGGACCTTCGCCACCGAAACCGTCCCAGAACCGGAGCTTGCATGACCGACCTCTCCATGCGCGACGCCGCCCTGGCGGTCTATGAAAACGCCTATGCGCCCTATTCCAGGTTCAAGGTCGGGGCCGCGATCCGGACAGAGGACGGGACAGTCTTTCAGGGCTGCAACGTGGAAAACGTGGCCTACCCCGAAGGCACCTGTGCCGAGGCCGGCGCCATCGCCGCCATGGCCGCGGCAGGCGCGCGCAAGATCGTCGAGGTCTATGTCGTGGCCGACGCGCCCCTGCCGGTCCCGCCCTGCGGCGGCTGCCGTCAGAAATTGGCGGAATTTTCCGACGGTGACGTGCCGGTGACCATGTCGACCCTGTCGGGGATGGAGGACAAGACCACCGTCGCGCAACTGCTGCCCGGTGCCTTCGATGCCGGCCACATGGCCAATACCTGACCCATGGATGCCCGCACGATCATCGCCGGCCTGCGCAAGGGAGAGACCCCGCATCGTGGCGCCATGAGCTGGATGGCGAAAAGCCTGGCCGACGGCACCGTCAGCGACGCACAGGCCGGCGCCTTTGCCATGGCCGTCTGCCTGCAGGGCCTGAACGCCGAATTCCGGGCCGAACTCACACTGGCCATGCGCGACACCGGACAGGTCCTGACGTGGAACGTGGACGGGCCGGTGGTGGACAAGCATTCCACCGGCGGTGTGGGCGACTGTGTCTCCTTCGTACTGGCGCCCGCGCTGGCGGCCTGCGGGGCCTATGCGCCGCTGATCTCGGGCCGTGGCCTGGGGCATACCGGCGGGACACTGGACAAGCTGGAAGCGATCCCGGGCGTGCGCACGCAGGTCCCGCCGGAAAAGCTGCAGCAGATCGTGGGGCAGGTGGGATGTGCCATCGTCGGTGCAACGGGCGACATCGCCCCTGCCGACCGGCGGCTTTACGCGATCCGCGACGTTACCTCGACCGTCGACAGCCTGGACCTGATCACCGCGTCCATCCTGTCGAAGAAACTGGCGGCCGCGCCGCAGGCCCTGATCCTCGACGTCAAGGTCGGCTCCGGCGCGCTGATGAAGTCCGAAGCGGAAGCGAAGGCACTGGCCACCGCGCTGGTCGAAACCGCCAATGCCGCCGGTTGCCCCTGCCGGGCCATAATCTCGGACATGAACCAGCCGCTGGCCCCCGTGGCCGGCAACGCGCTGGAGATCGTGGCCGCGATGGAGGTGCTGACAGGCGAAGGGATGGATTCGCCCCTGGCAAGGATTGCGGCCCTTCTGGGCGGGGCGCTTCTGACGCAGACCGGGCTGGCCGACACGGCCGAGGCGGGGCAGACCAAAATCCTGGCCACGCTGTCGGATGGCAGTGCCGCCGAACGCTTCGCCCAGATGATCGGCGCGCTGGGCGGTCCGTCGGATTTCATCGAAAGCTGGCGCCATGGCCTGCCGGAGGCGGACCATATCCGCGAGGTGAAGGCTCCCGCGGATGGCTACATCGCCGCCATCGATGGCGAGGCGCTGGGCCTTGCCGTCGTGGGGCTGGGCGGCGGGCGTCAGGTCGAAACCGACCCGATTGACCCGGCCGTGGGCCTGACCGGCATCGCGCGGCTGGGTACGAAGGTCGAGGCCGGCGCGCCCCTGGCCACGATCCACGCCAGCCGCGACGACGCCGCCGACCGGGCCGCCGCGGCCGTCGGCGCGGCCTTCGTGATTGCCGACAAGCCGGTCGAGGTTCCGCCGCTTGTCCACGCGACGGTCGGTTGATGGGCCGGGCCTTCCTTGTGGTCATGGACTCCGTCGGGATCGGCGGCGCGCCGGACGCAGGGGCCTATTTCAACGGGGACATTCCCGACACCGGTGCCAACACGGTCGGCCACATCGCCGCCGCCTGCGCGACCGGAAGGGCGGAAGAGGGGCGCAGCGGGCCGTTGTGCCTGCCCACGCTGGATGCGCTGGGGCTGGGGGCGGCGGTGCGCGCGGCGTCCGGATTCGACGCGCCGGGTCTGACCGCTGCACCGACCGGCTTTTGGGCCGCGGGGACCGAACACGGGGCAGGGAAGGACACGCCATCCGGCCACTGGGAACTGGCGGGCCTGCCGGTGACCTGGGACTGGCATTTCTTTCCCGAAACCGTGCCAGCCTTCCCGGCCGACCTGTCCGCCGCCGTGGCGCTGGCTGCGGGGACCGAAGGCATCCTTGGCGATTGCCACGCCTCGGGGACCGATATCATCGCGCGGCTGGGGCCTGACCACATGCGGACGGGCTGGCCGATCTGCTATACCTCGGCCGACAGTGTCTTTCAGATCGCAGCGCACGAGGAGACCTTCGGCCTTGAACGCCTGTTGACGCTTTGCGAAGCGGTGGCGCCGCTGTTGCACGACATGAAGGTCGGCCGCGTGATCGCCCGGCCCTTCGTTGGGTCGCCCGGACATGGATTCACCCGCACCGGCAACCGCCGCGACTATGCGCTGACGCCGCCGGGGCCTCTTCTGACAAATGTTGCCCACGACGCGGGCCGCAAGGTTCACGGCATCGGCAAGATTGGCGATATCCTGGCCTGGCAGGGGATCGACGATGTCCGCAAGGGGCCGGACGCCGACCTGATGGGCCATCTGCACGACCTGATCGGCAGGGCCGAAGACGGCAGCCTGACCTTCGCCAACTTCGTCGAGTTCGACAGTCTTCATGGCCACCGCCGCGATGTATCGGGCTATGCGCGCGCGTTGGAATGGTTCGACGCGGGGCTGGCGCCGGCGCTGGGCCGGCTGCGGGACGGGGACCTGCTGATCCTGACCGCGGACCACGGCAACGATCCGACGTGGCCCGGCACCGACCATACCCGCGAACGGGTGCCGGTGCTGGCGGCGGGAATCGGGGCGGGCAGTGCGGGGCTTGTCGACTTCGCCGACGTCGCGGCGACGGTCGCGGCGCATCTAGATCTGCCGCCTGTCGGCCCTGGCCGCAGCTTTTTGCCCTGATTCCGGTCTGCGGCGTCTTGCAGGACAGCCGTCCCTGGCCGAATACTGGGGGCCAGCCAGAACGCCAATGCACAAGAAAAGCCCGGAGACCGCGCCCATGCCCAAACCCGCCCCGGTGACCGTCGTCGAACACCCGCTTGTCCTGCACAAGCTGTCGCTGATGCGGGACAAGCGCACGCCAACCTCGGAATTCCGGCAACTGCTGCGCGAGATCACGCTGCTCCTGGCCTACGAGATCACGCGCGAGCTGCCGATCACCTCGACCCTGGTCGAGACGCCGATGATGGACATGGATGCGCCGACGCTGGCGGGCAAGAAACTGGCGGTCGTGTCGATTCTGCGGGCCGGCAACGGCATGCTGGACGGCGTTCTGGAACTGATCCCGGCGGCCCGGGTGGGCTTCGTGGGCCTCTACCGGGACGAGGAGACGCTGCAGCCGGTCCAGTACTATTTCAAGGTGCCCGACGGGCTGGAAGACCGGCTGGTCATCGTGGTCGACCCGATGCTGGCCACGGGCAATTCCTCGGTCGCGGCAATCGACCTGCTGAAGGAGGCCGGGGCCTCGGACATCCGGTTCCTGTGCCTGCTGGCCGCCCCCGAAGGGGTGGAGCGGATGCAGACCGCGCATCCGGACGTCCAGATCGTGACGGCGGCTGTCGACCAGGGCCTGAACGAGAACGGCTATATCATGCCGGGCCTGGGCGACGCGGGCGACCGCATGTTCGGAACGAAGTAGGGCCGGTTTTCCGGAAACTTGAACGGTTTGGCGGTTCCGCCCGGGGCCGCGACGCTTTACTAGCACCCTGTTTTGGGCATTTTCTGCCAATTTTCGCGAGGGTTTGATGCGTTTCGTCCGGTTTCCTGTTACCTGCCTGGCCATTGTTGCGGCCGGCGTCCTCGCCAGCGCGACCGCGTCGGCGGCGCAATCCTTGCGCAACCTGCCGCCGCCCGCAGAATATCCGCCGAATTCCTATACCGGTAGCCAGTACGTCGACAGCCGCGGCTGCGTCTATATCCGCGCGGGTTTTGCCGGGGCGGTCACCTGGGTGCCGCGGGTGATGCGCAACCGGCAGCAGCTGTGCGGATATCAGCAGACGCAGGTCGCCGGCACGACGCCGACCAAGCCGCTGCCCGACAACGGGCCGCAGATCAATCTGGGATCGCAGACCGCCACTGCACCGGTCGCGGCCCCGCGGTCCGCACCGGTCCCGGCGCCGGTGCCCGCGGTCCGGGCGCCTGCGCCGACGACGACGGTGGCGGCGACCCAACCGGCATCATCATCTTCGCGCCCTGTCCGCGTGGTCGCGGCCCCTGTGTCTGCCCCGGTGCCCGGTCGCGCGTCCAGGGTCATCGTGGAGCGGCCCGGCGCCCCGGCCGAGACGGTTCGTGTCGCGGTGCCGCCGGCGCCGATGGGAGCGGCCTCTGCCCCGATCCTGTCGGGACGGGTGGTCAGTGTCGATGGCCGGCTGTCGGTCAGCCCGAACACCCGCGTCGTGGAACGCCATATCTGGGAAAAGCGTCAGAACACGACCGGCATGACCACGCCCCGCGGCTATGTCCCGGTCTGGGACGATGATCGCCTGAACCCGCACCGTGCCGAACGCACGCTGGTGCCGGCGCAACCATCGAACACGTTCACGACGCCGCGGGGTTTCGTGTCGGTCTGGGACGACGGACGGCTGAACACGCAACGGGGCCCGCGGACCCAGTCCCAGGTCGCGGCGACCGACCAGATCTGGAGCCGGACCGTGCCCCGTACGCTGAAACCCGTAACCGCGGATCCGGTGGTCATCACGGTCCAGACCCGGCCGCAGCCCGGCATACCCCGCGGCGCCCGGGTCAAGCCCTGGAACGACGCGCCCTGGGTGCCGGATGGCGGCAGCAACCGTTAGAGCAGACGTCAGGGTGTTTGGGACAGGGTCCGACGGGACGCGGCCCATGCGACCCGATACCGGGCCTCAGCCCGTGGGGCAGAGGCCCTGCAGCTGCACCCAGTCCTGGTCTTCCAGCACAGGCCGCACCTCTGCCGTGCCGGAGGCCGCGATATCCGGCAGCGGCCTGCCGCTTGCAGCCTCGGCCGCGAGAAAGGGCCCCGGCGGGATCTGGGCCGCGGCGAAGGCTTGCGCCAGCGCCGCTGGATCGGGCGTTTCGGGGGCGGAGGTCAGCAACGTCTCGGCATAGCGGTCGAGCGCGCGGGCGGGCAAGGTGCCCCGGGTCAGAAGAGACAGGACCCCCAGCGGCCCGGCCTTGCGCAGGACCAGGTCCAGCGGATCTTCTTCATTGGCCAGCACGCGTTCGCGCAGGATGTAACCGGCGGCGACGGCAGGGTCTTCGCTGGGGGCCACCAGTTGGCTGTCCAGTGCGACCAGTCCGCCGGGCAGGTGCAGGCTGGGCTGCGGGCTGTCGGTCAGCAGGACGATTTGGCGCGCCCCGGTGCGGGTGGCCAGCAGGGCCAGCGCCTTCGTGCCGTCCCGCGCCGGCGCGCCCGTGTTGCGCAATGTCCCGGCGCAGAGAGGCCCGGTCAGGCGCGCGACCCGGCGCAGCAATTCCTGCCCGACCTCGATCCGGGTCACCGCCGGCACCACGGCCAGCGCATGGCGGCGCAGCCCGACCGGCGCCCAGGCCAGCAGCGTCAGGCCCAGCACGGCGGCGATCCCGGTCACGACGGCGGTGCGGACACGGCCACGGCGGGGACGAGTGCGGTGGATGGCGCTGCGGATGCGGTCCAGTGCATCGATCATCACGCTTTCGCTGCCCTCGAACTCCAGCGTCTCGTCCGGGTCGCCGTCCGGTCCGTAGATGGCTGGCAGCACCCCCGGATTGCGCCGTTCAAGGGCGGCCAGCGACCAGTGCGCCAGCACCCGGTCGCGCATGTCGGTGATGGTCAGCGTCGCCTCGCCCAGGGACACAACGACCTCGCGCCGCTGGGACCTGGGTCCCGCACGCCAGAGACCGGTGGCCTCCAGTCGCTCGTATCGCTTCAGCGCCGTCATGAAGTGTTCGCTGCTCTATTCTTCTTTTCGGCACAAGATAACAGTCGCCGGGACCGGCGGCAATTCGCTGCGTCGGGCCCGACCGTCGGGCAGACGGCCCGACGGACCAGCCGGCCGGATCCTGCAAGGATCCGGCCCCCAGCCCGGCAGGCTCCTGCGGGTTCTGCCGTCCGACCCGGGGGCGCGGCGCGGTGGTCCGTCCGGCAGACCGTCAGAGCGTCGCCGCAACCTTGCGCAGCTCGAACTTCTGGATCTTGCCGGTCGAGGTCTTGGGCAATTCCTGGAAGACCACCGCCTTGGGCGTCTTGAAGCCCGCCAGCGTCTGCCGGGTAAAGGCGATCAGCCCGGCCTCGTCCGCCTCGGCCCCGGCCTTCAGCTCGACGAAGGCACAAGGCACCTCGCCCCATTTCTCGTCCGGCTTCGCCACAACGGCGGCCAGCAGCACGTCCGGGTGCGCCATCAGCACGCCTTCCACCTCGACCGAGGAGATGTTCTCGCCCCCCGAGATGATGATATCCTTGGCCCGGTCGGCGATCTGGATATAGCCGTCGGGATGCTGCACCGCGATATCGCCCGAATGGAAATACCCGCCGGCAAAGGCCTCGGACGTGGCTTCGGGGTTCTTCAGGTACCCCTTCATGACGGCATTGCCGCGGATCATGATTTCGCCCTGGTGGCGGCTGTCCATCGGGACCTGTGCCATCTCGGCATCCATGACGGTGACATGTTCGAACTGGGGCATGGCGACACCCTGGCGTGCCTTGATCTTCGCCCGGTCGTCGCCTTCCAAGTGGGCCCACTGGTGGCCCCACATGCATTCGGTCGCGGGACCGTAGCATTCGGTCAGACCGTAGACCTGGGTCACGTGAAAGCCCATCGGCTCGATCTTGGCAAGCGTCGCCGGGGCAGGGGGCGCGCCGGCGGTGAAGACCTCGACCACGTGGTCGAAGCTGCGGCGTTCCTCCTCCGGCGCGTTGACCAGCATGTTCAGCACGATGGGCGCGCCGCCGAAATGGGTCACGCCCTCGTCCGCGATGGCGTTGAACACGGCCGGGGCCGTGATGTCGCGGCAGCAGACCAGGGTCCCGCCGACCATCGGCATCAGCCAGGTGTGGCACCAGCCGTTGCAGTGGAACAGCGGTACGATGGTCAGATAGGTCGGCCGCAACTGCATCCGCCAGCTGATCACCTGGCCGATGGCGTTCAGATAGGCGCCGCGATGGTGATAGACCACGCCCTTGGGCCGGCCGGTGGTGCCCGAGGTATAGTTCAGCGCGATGGATTCCCATTCGTCCTTGGGCAGGATCCAGTCGAAATCGTGCCGCGCATTGCCGATGACGGTCTCGTAGGCCGGATAGCGCCCGGACGGGAGGAAGCCCGCCTGTTCGTCGGGCACCTCGATCACCAGCGGGCCGTCGCCTTCCATCGCCTCGATCGCGGCCTCGGCCAGGGCCAGGAACTGGGTGTCGACCAGCACCACCTTGGCGCCGCCATGTTCCAGGATATAGGTCACCGTGCCGACATCGAGGCGGGTGTTGATCGTGTTCAGGATCGCGCCTGTGGCGGGCACGGCAAAATGAGCCTCGGCCTGGGCGGGGATGTTGGGCAGGATCGTGGCAACCACATCACCGGGTTCCACGCCCATCGCGGCCAACGCGGACGCGGCCCGGGTGCAGCGGTCATAATATTCGGCATAGGTCTTGCGGTGCGTGCCATAGACCACGGCGGTCTCGGCCGCGAAGACATGCGCGGCCCGCTGCAGACCGGACAGCGGCGTCAGCGGAACATAGTTTGCAGGGTTGCGCTCAAGTCCGGTCTCGTCTGCCAGCCAGCCCATGAGGGATCCTCCATGCCATAAGAAAAAACGGGTCGGCGCGACTATGCGACGGGGCGCGGGCAATGAGAAGTGCATACCATTGCATATCCTGCAGCCGCTGGCGGCCGCATGTCGCAGGGGCTAGGGTCGGGGCATGATCGTCTCGCCCGGCCGCGGCTATGTCTTCGTCCACATCCCGAAAACCGCCGGCACCGCGATGGCGCTGGCGCTGGAGGCACGCGCGATGAAGGACGACATCCTGGTCGGCGACACGCCGAAGGCGCGCCGGCGCAAGCGGCGGCTGAAAGGGCTGGCGACCACGGGCCGCCTGTGGAAGCACAGCCGCCTGTCCGATATCGGCGGCCTGCTGAAACCGGGAGAGCTGGAGCGCCTCTTCGCCTTCACGCTGGTCCGCAATCCCTGGGACCGGACCGTCAGCTATTACCACTGGCTGAAGGGACAGACCTTCACGCACGAGGCCGTGCGGCTGGCACAGCAACTGGATTTCGAAGCCTTCGTCCTGCATCCGCACACGCGCGCCACGCTGGCCGGATCGCCCGCGGTCGCCTACATGCGCCGCATCGACGGGTCAGAACAATGCGCGGCCTACATAAGGATCGAACATCTGGAGGAGGACGCAGCCCCCCTCTGGGCTCATCTGGGCTTCCGCCTGGATCTGCCCCGGGCCAATGCCTCGGACCGGCACGCCGACTACCGGGCCTACTACTCCGACGCAGCCGCGGCCGCCATCGCATCGGCCTGCGCCACCGACATCGCCCGCTTCGGCTACACCTTCGACTGACCGGGCGCGCCTGCCACTTCTTTGGTCTTCAAATACCTCGGGGAACCGGTCCCGCAGGGACCGGTGGGGCAGAGCCCCCGGCAACATCGACACCGGGGGCTCCGCCAGAACGTCAGCGTAGGGCGGGGCTCACCCCGCGGCCACGCCACGTCGTTCGAAAAGGCGGGGTAAAACCCACCCTGCGGTCAGGCCGCGTCCTTCATCCCGAAACGGCCATAGAAGGTCTCGCCCTTCTCCGCCATCTCGCGCAGCAGGGGCGGGCAGGCGAAGCGCTCGCCATAGGCTGCCGTCAGCTCGTCGCAGCGCCTGGCCGCGAAGTCGGCGCCGACGATGTCCAGCCACGAGAACGGGCCGCCCGACCAGGGCGCGAAGCCCCAGCCCAGGATCGCGCCCACGTCGCCTTCGCGGATGTCCATCAGGACGCCTTCTTCCAGCGCGCGGACCGCTTCCAGGACCTGGCTGAACATCAGCCGGTGCTGGACGTCACGCAGTTCGGGCTGGTCCTCGGCTTCGGGGAACCTGTCCTGGATGCCCTTCCAGTAATCCAGCCGTTTGCCCTTTTCGTCGTAGTTGAAGAACCCGGCCTTGGCCTTGCGGCCCAGGCGGCCCAGATCCTCCATCCAGAACAGCAGGTCGTCGACCGGCGACGCCGGATAGGCGTTCCCCATCGCGGCCTTGGTCGCGCGCGCGATCTTGGCGCCCAGCTCGATCGAGGTCTCGTCGGTCAGCTGCAGCGGCCCCACGGGGAAACCCAGCTGCGCCGCCGCGTGGTCGATCAGCTGCGGAGCGACCCCTTCCGTCACCATCCGGGCGCCTTCGTTCACGTAAGGGATGATGCAACGGTTGGCATAGAAGAACCGTTCGTCGTTGACCACGATCGGCGTCTTGCGGATCTGGCGCACGTAATCCAGCGCCTTGGCCACGGCCCGGTCGCCGGTTTCCTTGCCCTTGATGATCTCGACCAGCGCCATGCGTTCGACGGGTGAAAAGAAGTGGATGCCGATGAACTGCTCCGGCCGCACCGACGCCTTGGCCAGGCCCGTGATCGGCAGGGTCGAGGTATTGGAGGCAAAGATGCAGTCCTCCGGAATGATCGCCTCGACCTTCTTCGTCATCTCGGCCTTGACGCCCGGATCCTCGAACACGGCCTCGATGATCAGGTCGCAGCCCTTAAGCGCGTCCAGGTCCGGCGTGGCCGTGATCTTGGACAGAAGCGCCGCCTTCTTCTCTTCGGTGGCCTTGCCGCGCTGGATGCCCTTGTCCATGTAGCTTTCGGCATAGCCCTTGCCGCGGTCGGCCGCTTCCTGGTCGCGGTCGATCAGGATCACGTCGATCCCCGCCTGGGCCGACACCAGCGCGATGCCTGCGCCCATCATGCCTGCGCCCAGCACGCCCAGCGTCTTGACCCGCTGGTCCGCCACGCCGGCGGGACGCACGGCGCCCTTTTCCAGCGCTTCCTTGTTCAGGAAGAGCGAGCGCACCATCGCCCCCGACGACGGGTTCATCAGCACATTGGTGAACCAGCGCGCCTCGATCCGGAGCGCGGTGTCGAAATCGACCAGCGCGCCTTCATAGACGGCCGACAGCAGCGCCTTCGGTGCCGGATAGGCCCCTTGGGTCTGTCCGTGCACCATGGCCGAGGCGCCGACGAAGGTCATGAAACCTGCCGGTTGATAGGGCGCACCGCCGGGCATCTTGTAGCCCTTGGCGTCCCACGGCTTCACCAGGTCCGCATCCTTGGCGGACAGGACCCAGGCCTTGGCATCGGCCATCGGATCGTCCGAAACTTCGTCGATCAGACCGGCCTTCTTGGCCTTGTCGGGCGCCAGCATCTTGGACTGCAGCAGGTATTCCGATGCGCCCATGACCCCGAACTTGCGGATCAGGCGGGTGGTGCCGCCGGCCCCGGGAAAGAGGCCCACCAGGACCTCCGGCAGGCCGATCCGGGCCTTGGGGTTGTTGGCGGCAAAGATCCTGTGGCAGGCCAGCGGCAGTTCGTATCCGATGCCGGCCGCCGTTCCGGGCAGGACGGCCGCAATCGGTTTGCCGCCCTTCTTGGACTTGGGGTCCATGCCGGCCAGTTCGATCTTCCGCAGCACCTTGTGCATGTTCATGATCGCGTCGAACAGGCCCTGGGCCGGGTTGTCGCCGGCCAGTTCCCGGGCGCGGCCCAGCTGGTTCAGGTCCATGCCGCCGGCAAAGCTGCCGTCCTTGCCGGAGGTGATGACGATGCCCTTCACGGCGTCGTCGGCCAGCGCGTCGTCGACACAGGCGCTCAGCTCTTCCAGGCCGTCGAAGCTCATCACGTTCATCGACTTGCCGGGAACGTCCCAGGTGATCACGGCGACGCCATCGTCGCCTTTCTGCATGGTAAAATCGGTCATTTGCTCTCTCCCTTTCATGGGAAACTCAAACTGTAACCGGGTCCGGACAGGCCCCGGCGATAATCTGTGATGTCAGTTCGGATTCTCGAACGGGCTGCCGTCCTTCCGCGCGTAACTGCCTTTGCCGTCGATATTCGCCACCATCATGTCGATGTCGGAGTAATAGACAGTCTCGGTCGGGGTGTTGGTGCCGACGACGAAGAAGCTTGCCGGCGCCTCCGACCGGTTGACCAGGCAATGCCCGTCCTCGACCCCGGCCGGAAAGCCCGCGCAATCGCCCGGACGCATCGGCGTTTCGCCACCGT
This sequence comes from Chachezhania sediminis, assembly GCF_009765275.1. Lineage (GTDB taxonomy): Bacteria > Pseudomonadota > Alphaproteobacteria > Rhodobacterales > Rhodobacteraceae > Chachezhania > Chachezhania sediminis. Next base: position 101,650 of record NZ_VOPH01000005.1, on the reverse strand, counting down.
CCATGATCAGCACCAACTCGCCCGTCAGCACGATCAGGAATTCGTCTTGCTCCATGTGCCAATGGCGCAAGGACGACTGGACCCCGGGTGCCAGCGTGACGATATTGGCGCCGAACTGGGTGATACCAGAGGCTGCACCGACGCCCAGAACTGTCCGGCCCTCAAACCCCTCGGCAAAGCGCGCGGGGTAGGAGGAGCCCGTCCTGGGTTCGATCCGGCTGAGATCGAGTTTGCCCATCAGACGCGCTCGATGATCGTGGCCGCACCCATGCCCGAAGCGACGCAGAGCGTGGCCAGGCCGGTTTCTTTGTCGGTCCGCTCCAGTTCGTCCAGCAGCGTGCCGATGATCATTGCGCCGGTGGCGCCCAGCGGGTGCCCCATTGCGATGGCACCGCCGTTCACGTTGACCCTGTCATGGTCGACATCGAAGGCCTGCATGAAGCGCAGCACGACCGACGAAAACGCCTCGTTCACCTCGAAAAGGTCGATGTCCCCGATGGCCATGCCGCTATCCGCCAGGATCTTCTGGGTGGCGGGGACGGGGCCCGTCAGCATGATCGTGGGATCGGTGCCGATCTTGCAGGTGGCCTTGATCCGCGCGCGGGGCTTCAGCCCATAGGCCTCGCCGAATTCCTTGTTGCCGATCAGCACGGCGGCCGAACCGTCGACGATGCCCGACGAATTGCCGGCATGGTGCACGTGGTTGATCTTTTCCAGGTGCGGGTATTTCAGCAGGGCGACCTTGTCGAAGCCCGGCATCTGCTCGCCCATCATCTGGAAGGACGGGTTGAGCGCTCCCAGGCTCTGCATGTCGGTGCCGGGGCGCATGTATTCGTCACGCGTCAGGATCGGCAGGCCGTTCTGGTCCTTGATGGCGACGACGGATTTCTCGAACCGGTTGTCGTCCCAGGCGGCTTTGGCGCGCCTCTGGCTTTCGACCGCCAGCGCGTCGACCTGGTCGCGGGTGAACCCGTATTCGGTCGCGATGATGTCGGCCGAAATGCCCTGCGGCACGAAATAGGTCTTCATGGCGACCGTGGGATCGACGGCAATGGCCGCCCCGTCCGACCCCATGGCGACACGGCCCATCATCTCGACCCCGCCGGCGATGTACGCCTGGCCCGCGCCGCCCTTGACCTGGTTCGCGGCCAGGTTCACGGCTTCCATGCCGGACGCACAGAAGCGGTTGATCGCCAGACCCGGGATCCGTTCGTCCAGGTCCGAGGCCAGCACGGCGGTCCGTGCCAGGCAGCCGCCCTGTTCCATGACCTGGGTGACATTGCCCCAGATCACGTCCTCGACGGCGTGGCCGTCCAGGTTGTTGCGCTCCTTGATGGCGTTCAGGATCTGTGCCGACAGGCGCAGCGCCGTCACCTCGTGCAGCGCGCCGTCCTTGCGACCCTTGCCCCGCGGCGAGCGGATGGCGTCGTAGATATAGGCATCGGTCATGGAGTCCGTCCTCTCTCTCGTTGTCGCCGCGGGGAACGCGGCGGTCGTCAGGCCCGATCCGACGGATTGCCGGGCATCAGGTCATATGGGTGCTTCCAGCCGGGCAGGGCCGAGATACGGTCCAGCCAGGCGTCGATATTGGGGAAATCCTTGCGGTCGAAAGCGAAGGGTTCGGGGTAGTACAGGTAACAGCAGCAGGACAGGTCGGCCGCGGTAATCCCGTCGCCCACGATCCAGTCGCGCCCCTCCAGGTGTTTTTCCAGGATCGCATAGGCGCCCGCATTGCGCCCCTGCAGGAAACCGATCACGTCCTTCGACCGGTTCGCCTCGGGCAGGAAGTTCATGATGAAACGGGTGGGCCCGATCATGGCAGAAAACTTGTTGTTGTCCCACAGCACCCAGCGCAGGATCTCGCGTTCTTGGGCCTTGTCCCTGCCGCCGAACTTGCCCGTCTTCTCTGCGATGTAATCCAGGATCACGCCGGACTGTGTCAACGTCAGGTCGCCGTCGACCAGCACCGGGCATTCGCCCATCTCGTTGACGGCCTCACGGTACTCGGGCGACCGCGTTTCGCCCTTGAAGAAATCGACATAGACGGGCTCCCATTCAAGCCCGGCCAGGGCCAGCCCTAGGGCCACCTTGTAGGAATGTCCGCTTTCGCCGAAACAGTAGAGCTTGATGGTCATGTACTGGCCTCCTCAGGCGCAAGGATCCGATGTCGGATCGGAGTATTTTCAAAGAGAAGAAACCCCAAAGTGCCTGTCCTGGTAACCCCACATTAACGTTAACGGTGTTTCACTGGCGCCGCGGTACAGGCGGGAGCGCCGATGACCGCAAGAGGAGAAGCCCCGCCGCCCGCGCCAGTGCCGCCTAGCGAGATCGCGCTTCGGCGGCGGGGTGGACGGCCCCGAAAAAGCTTCGCGGCTTCTTCTCTTTCCAAATACCTCCCGCCGGAGGCATCCGCCGGGCCGCGGACGAGGACCGGTCAGGAACATGTCCCGACCGATCGTGCCTGACCATTTCAGAAGTTGGCCGCGTCCAGCGCCATGACTGTGTCGGCACCGGTCTGGATCCGGGCCAGGTGCAGCGCGGTGGCCGGCAACTGGCGCGCCATGTAGTAGCGGCCGGTTGCGATCTTGGTCTCGTAGAACGCGGTGTCGCCGGTGCCGGCATCCAGGGCAGCCTTGGCCGCCTTGGCGATCTGGGCCCACATCAGGCCCAGGCAGACATGGCCGAACATGTGCATGAAGTCATAGGACCCCGACAGCGCGTTGTTCGGGTTGGTCATGCCGTTCTGCATGAAGTACATGCCGGCCGACTGCAGGTCCTTCGACGCCGCCTTCAGCGGGTCCAGGAACGCCTTGTCATAGGACTCGTCGCTGCCGGCATTGTCCTTGATGAAGCTTTTCACCAGGTCGAAGAACGCCATCACGTGCTTGCCTCCGTCCGAGGCCAGCTTGCGGCCCACGAGGTCCAGCGCCTGGATGCCGTTTGCGCCCTCGTAGATCATCGCGATGCGGGCGTCGCGGGTATATTGCGACATGCCCCATTCCTCGATGTAGCCGTGGCCGCCATAGACCTGCTGGGCCTTCACGGTCATGTCGTAGCCCTGGTCGGTCAGGAAGCCCTTGATCACCGGCGTCAGGAGCGAGATCAGTCCGTCCGCGTCCTTGTCGCCCGTGCGCACCGCCTTGTCGATCATCGTGGCACCCCAGAGCACGAAGGCACGCGCGCCCTCGGCAAAGCTCTTTTGGTCCATCAGCGCGCGGCGGACGTCCGGGTGGACGATGATCGGATCGGCCGGGCCGTCCGGGTTCTTGGCGCCGGTCACGTCGCGGCCCTGCAGCCGGTCCTTGGCGTAGTCGACGGCGTTCTGATAGGCGGCATCCGCTTGCGACAGGCCCTGCATGCCGACGCCCAGGCGGGCCTCGTTCATCATGGTGAACATGGCGCGCATGCCCTTGTGGGCCTCGCCCAGAAGCCAGCCGGTCGCGCCGTCATAGTTCATGACGCAGGTGGCATTGCCGTGGATGCCCATCTTCTCTTCGATCTTGCCGCAGCTCACGCCGTTGCGGGCGCCAAGCGAGCCGTCCTCGTTCACGAGGAACTTCGGCACGATGAAGAGAGACACGCCCTTGATGCCTTCGGGGCCGCCGGGAATCTTGGCCAGCACCAGGTGGATGATGTTGTCGGCCAGGTCGTGTTCGCCGGCCGAGATGAAGATCTTCTGGCCGGTGATCTTGTAGGACCCGTCACCCTGCGGCTCGGCCTTGGTACGCATCATGCCCAGATCGGTGCCGCAATGCGGTTCCGTCAGGTTCATGGTGCCGGTCCAGTCGCAGGACACCATCTTGGGCAGGTAGGTCTGCTTCTGTTCGTCCGAGCCATGCGCCAGGATGGCCGAGGCCGCGCCATGGGTCAGACCCTGGTACATGGTGAAGGCCTGGTTGGCGGCCGAGAAATATTCGCCGATGGCAGAGCTGACCACGTGGGGCAGGTTCTGACCGCCGAATTCTTCCGGGAAATCGATGCCGGACCAGCCCCCTTCCTTCATCTGCTCGAAGGCTGCCTTGAACCCTTCGGGCGTTCGGACCACGCCGTTTTCCAGGGTGCAGCCTTCGACATCGCCCACGGTGTTCAGCGGCTGCATCACTTCGGATGCCAGCTTGCCGGCCTCTTCCAGGATGGCGGCGGTGAAATCGGGCTCAAGATCGGCATAGCCGGGAATGTCCGAGGCCGAGATCTTCAGCACATCGTGCAGAAGGAACTGGGTGTCCTTGGTGGGGGCGGTATAGCGGGGCATGCGGTCACTCCTCCGTGACTTGCGGGCGAGTTCCGGCGGGTCAGCACAACCGTGCCGGATTTCAAGACAGAGATTCTGTCGCGCGGGGGCCGGGCCCCGCACTGACGTCATTCAGGGGGCCGTGGGATCACGGCCCGCGTTTCGGTCGGGTCACGAGACGTCCGGGTCCCGGGCGTCGCTGTCGTCGGTCTGGCGGGCGCTGAGCGTCGCGATCATGCGTTCGCCCCATGCCAGTTGTTCCTTCAGGTCGGCAATGGTGCGATTAAGGTCGTCCCGCTGGCGTTCCATGTCCGCCAGCCGTTCCAGGCCGATCCGGTGGGTCCGCGACAGCTGGGTCAGCTGCTGGTCGCCCATGTGATAGAGTTCCAGCAGCTGCCGGATCTCTTCCAGGCGGAAACCAAACCGCTTGCCGCGCAGGATCAGCTTGAGCCGGGCACGGTCGCGGCGGGTGAACAGCCGCTTCTGGCCTTTGCGGATCGGGAACAGCAGTTCCTTCGCTTCATAGAAACGCAGGGTGCGCGGGGTGACCTCGAAGGCATCGCTCATTTCGCGGATGGTCATCAGGTCGCCGGGCGTGTCGTCGTTGCCATCGTCGAAGGACGAACCGTCATGACCAGCGGCCACGCCGGCGGCGTTCCGGCGGTCGTCCCCGTCGTCGGAAAAGAACCCGGGGATGGAGGTCAGCTCGCTCATGGTCCGTTCGGAATCTGCGTTGCCGGTGTTGCCCGCAGCCGATCCGGCGTGGGCGTCTTGGTGTGCATAGTTTCTATCGGTCATCAATTTCGCGAATCTGTTCTTCGTTCTGGCGGCAGTCAAACACAGCTTTGACGTTTACGTAACTTGTACGTTGCGTCAACTTCGGGCATCGTGAAGATCAGCTGTCGGAAAGCGTCCTGGCGATTTCGGCCCGGGTTTCGCCCAGTTCGGCGATGGCCTCGACCAGTTGCTGGCGCTGTTCGTCCAGGGCCACAAGCTGACGGTCGGCCATTTCAAGGAAGGCTTCGGCCTGGGCCTTGTTTCCCTGCTTCTCGTAGATTTCCAGCCACTGCCGGATCTCTTCCAGCTGGAAGCCGAACCTGCGGCCCCGCAGGATCAGCTTCATCCGGACCCGGTCGCGGGCGCCATAAAAGCGCGAGCGGCCCTCGCGGTCGGGGCTCAGAAGCTCGATATATTCGTAATACCGCAGGGTGCGCGGCGTCACGTCGAACTCGGCGCACATTTCCTTGAATGTCAGGCGTGTATCCGACATGTCTGCCCCCTCCGGTCTTCGCGGGGAACCTATGCGCTTGCGGCGGGCTGTGCAACATCGCCGGCGCAAGGGATGCGGGCCGAAGGGCACGGGGCCTTCCCTTCCTGACGGTATGGGGGGCCGGCCTTGCCGCCGTGACATCCGGCTTGCATAAAGCAGGGGACAGGAATGCCCAGGCCGGCCGCGAAGGGACACGGGACCATGGACAAGGACCAGTTCGCCAAGAGCTATATCGACGCCATTGCCCATTGCCGGGACATGAACATGCGGTTCATCGAGATCGGCGAAGGCTGGGCCGAAATGGCCTTGCCCTACGATCCCCGCCTGATCGGCGACCCAAGGACCGGCGTGATCCATGGCGGCGCGCTGACGGCCCTGATGGACAGCTGCTGCGGCGCGGCCGTGCTGTGCCACCCGGCCGGCGGCGGCGGCACGGCGACCATCGGTCTGCGCATCGACCACCTGCGGGGCGCCGCCCCGGGGCAGGAAATCACGGTCAAGGCCACCTGCTATCACGCGACCCGCAGCGTCGCCTTCGTGCGAGCCCTGGCCTATGACGACGACCGCGAGACGCCGTTGGCCACCGCCACCGGCACCTTCACTGTGGAGCCCGCGAAATGAATGCCAAGCGCCCCGAACCCGTTCAGGTGGTCAAGCAGCGCCGGGATGCCGCACTGTCGGCGCTGGTCGAAGGCGTGCCCTATGCCGGTTACCTGGGCATCACCTTCGACCGCCGCGGCGACGAACTGACCGGTGTCCTGCATTTCCGGGACGGGCTGATCGGCAACCCCTGGCTGCCGGCGCTGCATGGCGGGGCCACGGCGGCCTTTCTGGAGGTCACGGCGATGATCTCGCTTAGCTGGACGCATCTTTGGGCGGATGTGGAAAGCGGCGCCATCGACCTGGCGCAGTTGCAGGCGGGCGACCTGCCGCGGCTGCCCAAGACCATCGACATGACGGTCGACTACCTGCGGTCGGGTCTTCCCCGGGATGCCTATGCAAGGGCGCGGATCGACCGGCTGGGCCGGCGCTATGCGTCGGTTCATGTCGAAGCCTGGCAGGACAACCGCGAACGGCTGTTCGCGCAGGCCACGGGCCATTTCCTGATGCCTGAGCGGACCGACAGCGGCGTCAGCCCGGACGTGCCGCGGCCGAACCTCTTTGCCAAGCTGGCGGAAGAGGCGCCGAATACGGGGCGTCAGACCTCGGATGACTGACAAATTCTTGGACGGGCAGGTCCCGTCGGGCGCGGCCTCGCTGGCTGCTGAAGCCTCGACCATCGAGGAGGCGCCGGGCGGCGGTCGGATCACCGGGCCGGGCGACATCACCCACCGGCGGGTGCTGAAGATCGCGCTGCCCATCGTCATCTCGAATGCCACCGTGCCGATCCTGGGCACTGTCGACACCGGCGTCGTGGGGCAGATGGGGCTGGCCGCGCCCATCGGCGCCGTGGGGATCGGCGCGATCATCCTGACCACGATCTACTGGATCTTCGGCTTCTTGCGGATGGGCACGGTCGGGCTGACCGGCCAGGCCCTGGGCGCCGGCGACAAGGGTGAGGTCGCGGCACTTCTGACCCGGGCCCTGCTGATCGGTGCCACAGCCGGGCTGGCGCTGATCCTGCTGCAGGGGCCGCTGTTCTGGCTTGCGCTGAAGATGTCGCCATCGTCGCCCGAGGTCGAGGCCCTGGCGCGGTCCTACATGGGGATCCGGATCTGGTCCTCGCCCGCGGCAATCGCGATCTACGGCATCACAGGCTGGCTGATCGCACAGGAACGCACGCGCGAGGTGCTGGTGATCCAGGTCTGGATGAACGGCATGAACATGGGTCTGGACCTGTGGTTCGTGCTGGGCCTGGGCTGGGGTGTCAACGGGGTGGCCTTTGCCACATTCCTGTCGGAATGGACCGGGCTGGCCCTGGGCCTGTGGTTCTGCCGCGGGGCCTTCAACGTGCCCGACTGGCGCAACTGGCCTGTGGTCTTTGCTGCCGCACGGCTGAAGCACATGCTGTCGGTCAACACCGACATCCTGATCCGGTCGCTGCTGCTCGAGGCGACCTTCGTGTCGTTCCTCTTCGTCACCGGCGGCATGGGCGACGTTGTGCTGGCGGCCAACCAGGTGCTGCTGCAATTCCTGATGACCACCGCCTTCGCCATGGACGGCTTTGCCTTTGCGGCAGAGGCGCTGGTGGGCCAGGCGCTTGGCGCACGGCAGCGGGCGACGCTGCGCCGCGCGGCGGTGGTGACCAGCATCTGGGGCTTCGGGATCGGCGTTGTGCTGATGATCACCTATGCCCTGGCGGGCGGGCCGGTGATCGACATCCTGACCACGTCCCAGCCGGTCCGCGATACGGCCCGGGAATACCTGGTCTACATGGTGCTGGCGCCGGTGCTGGGGACGGCGGCGTGGATGTTCGACGGCATTTTCATCGGCGCGACCCGCACCCGCGACATGCGCAACATGATGGTGATCAGCCTGGCCATCTACGCGATCTCCGCAGCGATCCTTGTCCCACTCATGGGCGCGCACGGGCTCTGGATCTCGTTGCTGATTTCCTTCGTGGCGCGTGGCATCACGCTGGCCTTGCGCTATCCCGCGCTGGAGGCGGAGGCCGAACGCCCCGCCTGAGGCCTTACAGCCAGAGGTTCCGGTCCACGCCCCGCGCCTGCGTCAGGGATGAAAAGCCGTCCCGCTCCAGCAGCTTGTCCAGTCCCTCGACGATGCGGGGGATCAGCGACATGCCTTCGAAGACCATGGCGGTATAGACCTGAACGGCGGTCGCCCCGGCGCGGATCTTGGCATAGGCGTCTTCGGCCGACCGGACGCCGCCGACACCGATCAGCGGGATCCTGCCCCCGGTTTCGGCATGCAGCATCGCCAGGACCCGGGTGGACTTGTCGAAAAGCGGCGCGCCGGAAATCCCGCCGGCCTCGGCCGCCTGCGGGCTTTTCAGCCCTTCGCGCGACAGGGTCGTGTTGGTGGCGATGATCCCGTCCAGCTTCTGTTCCAGGGCGACGTCGGCGATATCGCCGATCTCGTCCAGGGTCAGGTCGGGAGAGATCTTCAGGAAGACCGGGATATGGACGGGCAGGGCGGCGCGGGCATCCATCACCCGCGTCAGCAGCGCAGACAGGGCCGCCTTGCCCTGCAGGTCGCGCAGCCTTTCGGTATTGGGCGACGACACGTTGACGGTCGCGAAGTCGACATGCCGGCCGCAGGTCGCCAGGACCCGGGCGAAATCGCCGGCGCGGTCTTCGCTGTCCTTGTTGGCGCCCAGGTTGAGGCCGACGATGCCCCAGTGCTTGCGCCGGCGGGCCAGCCGTGCGGCGACGATGGCCATGCCGTCGTTGTTGAAGCCGAAGCGGTTGATCGCGGCCTGATCTTCGGTCAGGCGGAACAGCCGCGGCTTCGGATTGCCGGGCTGCGGGCGGGGCGTGACCGCGCCCACCTCGACAAAGCCGAAACCGGCCTGGCCCAGTGGCGCCAGCGCCACGGCATTCTTGTCGAAGCCCGCGGCCAGTCCGACCGGGTTCGGCAGGTCAAGCCCTGCCAGCTTCACCTGAAGCCGGGGCGTGGTCAGCTTGCCAGGCAGGCGCACCAGCCGGAGGCGAAGCGCCTTCAGCGCCAGCCCATGCGCCGTTTCGGGATCGAGTTTGTGCAGGGTCTTCAGCCCGAACCGTTCGACACCCGTGCTCATGTCAGGCCATCTCGGCCGGGAAGACGTGGCGGCCGGCTTCCAGCGGCACGGGGCGGCACCAGGCCACGTCCTCGCGCTTCAGTGGTGCGTAAAGATGGGGGAACAGCGCATCCCCGCGCGAGGTTTCCCACTTCAGCTTGTCGCCGAAGGGGCGGACCTTGCAGGCCAGCAGCACCAAGCCGTCTTCGCCCGCGAAATGCTTGGCGGCGGTCCCGGCGACCTGTTCGGCCGTGGAAAAGTGGATGTACCCGTCTTCCAGGTCCACGGGGGCGCCCAGCGTCTCGCCTGCGCGGTCAAAGGCCGCCCATTCGTCGGCCCGGAAAATCTTGTAGATCAGCATGCGCGTCAGATGCCGCGTTGCGGCGCAGTGCGCAAGCGGATTCCCGTGCCCGTGACGTAGCAAGACACTTTGACAACCTGCGCGCGGCATCGCAGCATCGCGGGATCAATCATCAGGGAGCACTTTCATGTTGACCCGGTTTTTCCTGTCCGCTGCCGCACTGGCGCTGTCTGCCGGCGCCGCGGCTGCCGAGTACAATTTGACGATCCTGCATACCAACGATTTCCATTCGCGGTTCGAGCCGATCAGCAAGTACGACAGCGGCTGTTCGGCCGAGGACAACACCGAAGGCAAGTGTTTCGGCGGGTCAGCCCGGCTGGTTACCGCGATCACAGACGCACGGGCGCGGGCCGGGAATTCCATCCTGGTCGACGGCGGCGACCAGTTCCAGGGCACGCTGTTCTATACCTATTACAAGGGCAAGCTGGCCGCCGAGATGATGAACAAGGAAGGCTATGACGCGATGACCGTGGGCAACCACGAATTCGACGATGGCCCCGAGGTTCTGGCCGGGTTCATGTCCGCGGTCGACTTCCCGGTCCTGATGTCGAACGCGGATGTCAGCAACGAACCGGCGCTGGCCGGCAAGCTGATGAAGTCCACGATCATCGAAAAGGGCGGCCAGAAGATCGGCCTGATCGGCCTGACGCCCGAGGATACCGACGAACTGGCCAGCCCCGGCCCGAACATCACCTTCAGCGATCCCGTCGCCGCCGTGCAGGGCGAGGTCGACAAGCTGACCGCCGAAGGCGTGAACAAGATCATCGTGCTGTCGCACTCGGGCTACAACGTCGACAAGGAAGTCGCGGCCGGCACCACCGGCGTCGACGTGATCGTGGGTGGCCACGACAATTCGCTCTTGGGGGACATGGACGGCGCCAAGGGGCCGTACCCGACCATGGTCGGCGACACCGCCATCGTGCAGGCCTATGCCTATGGCAAATACCTGGGCGAGCTGAACGTGACCTTTGACGACGACGGCAAGATCATCTCGGCTTCGGGTCAGCCGCTTCTGATGGATGCCGCCGTGACCGAGGACGCGCCCACCGTCGACCGCATCGCCGAGGCCGCCAAGCCGTTGGACGAAATCCGCAGCAAGGTCGTGGCCGAAACGGCCGCGCCCATCGATGGCGAACGCGGGTCATGCCGGGCGGCGGAATGCACCATGGGCAACCTTGTTGCCGACGCTATGCTGGACCGGGTGAAGGACCAGGGGGTCGAAATCGCGTTCACCAATGGCGGCGGGCTGCGGGCGTCCATCGATGCGGGCCCCGTCACCATGGGCGAGGTGCTGACCGTGCTGCCGTTCCAGAACACGCTGTCGACCTTCCAGGTCACCGGTGCGACGCTGGTGGCAGCCCTGGAAAACGGCGTCAGCCAGTATGAAGACGGCGCCGGCCGCTTTGCGCAGGTCGCGGGCATGAGCTATGCCTTCGATCCCACGGCCGAGGTCGGCAGCCGTATCAGCGACGTGATGGTCGGCGGCGCCCCTATCGAGATGGACAAGCTTTATGGCGTGGTGTCGAACAACTATGTCCGCGGCGGCGGCGACGGCTACAAGATGTTCGTCGATGCCCAGAACGCCTATGACTTCGGACCCGACCTGGCGGATGTGACGGCGGAGTACCTGGCCGCCAACGGGCCGTACACGCCCTATATCGACGGTCGGATCGTCAAGAAATAACCCATCCGGTCCTTCGGATCTGCAGCACCCCGCGCCCGACGGCGCGGGGTGTTCGCGTTTCGGGGGCAGGTGCCGTCAGCCGGGGCATTCGGCCACCGGACGTAACGGGCCAGTCCAACCGGCCGCGGACGGCAGGGAAAGCCAGCGGGTGGGCCGAGGAAGCTGTGGGCCGGCCGGTCCACAGGTCGCCTGCAGCGGCTTGATGCAAGCCATCCACCACGGCCCGGATCGGGCGGATCCATAGGCCGCGCCGGCGCCAGGGCAAATCACGATCCCGAGCTTGTTTGTCCGGCAGTCTGGCATAATGGGGGGAATCCCTGTTAACCTAACGGTATGTGTGGTCGTTTTGCCGTAACCCTGCCTCCGGATGCCATGGCGCAACTGTTCGAGGCCAGCCCCGCCAACGACCTGCCGGATGTTCCGAATTATAATGTCTGTCCGACAGTCAATGTCCACGTCGTGACCGGCGGCGCCTCGGGGCGGCGTCTTATGCCGATGCGCTGGGGCTTCATCCCGCACTGGTACAAGTCGCCGACCGACGGGCCGCTGCTGATCAACGCCCGGGCCGAGACGGTGGCCGAGAAACCCGCCTTTCGCCTGGCCTGCCGCGAGCGGCGCTGCCTGATCCTGGCCGCCGGCTTCTATGAATGGACCAGGACGCCGGAAGGCGTGCGGCTGCCCTGGTATATCTCGCGCAAGGACGGCGCGCCGATGATCTTTGCCGGCATATGGCAGGACTGGGGGCGGGACGATCCGAGACCCACCTGCGCCATTGTCACAACGGCCGCGAATACCGACCTGTCCGGGATTCACGAGCGTATGCCCATGATCGTGGAACAGGCGGACTGGCCGATGTGGCTGGGCGAGGCCGGGCGCGGCGCCGCACGGCTGATGCACCCCGGAAAGGCCGGTCTGCTGGACTGGTGGCGGGTCGATCCCGCGGTCAACTCGAACCGTGCGGCGGGGGCCCAGCTGATCGAGCGCCTGGTCGAGGACTAGGCGGCCTTCGGCCCCAACCCGCAATCGTGCATTGCCGGCGCCGCGGCGGCCGCTAGAACAGGCGCCATGAAACAGGCGCCGCTTCCCCAGACCCGCGATGTCGTCCTTGTCGGCGGCGGGCATACCCATGCGCTGGTGCTTCGGATGTGGGGCATGGCCCCCTTGCCCGGGGCCCGGCTGACGCTGATCAATCCCGGCCCCACCGCGCCCTATTCCGGGATGCTGCCGGGCCATGTCGCCGGCCATTATCGCCGGGACGAGCTGGACATCGACCTTGTCCGGCTGGCGCGTTTCGCCGGCGCCCGCCTGATCGTGGGTGCGGCGGACGGGATCGACCTTGCCGCGCGCACAGTCTCGGTCCCCGGCCGGCCGCCGGTGAGCTTCGACCTTTGTTCCGTCGACGTAGGCATCACCTCGGCGATGCCCGACCTGGCCGGTTTCGCCGATCATGCCGTGCCCGCCAAGCCGCTTGGTCCCTTCGCGGAACGCTGGGCGGCGTACCTGTCAGACACCGACCCGGCCCGCGTGGCGGTTCTGGGCGGCGGTGTCGCCGGGGCCGAACTGGCGCTGGCCATGGCCCATGCCCTGAAGTCGGCCGGCCGGACCGCCACCCTGACCCTGATCGACAGCGCCACGCCCCTGTCCGTTCTGGGAGAGACGGCGCGCCGGATCCTGCTGGACGAACTGGAGAAGGCCGGGGTCGAGATCCTGCCCGACAGCCCCGTCACCCGGATCGCGGCCGGTGCCCTGCACCTGGCCGATGGCCGCGTCGTGCAGGCCGATTTCATCACCGGCTCGGCCGGGGCACGGCCGTATCCATGGATGGCGGCCACGGGGCTGGAGGTGACGGACGGTTTCCTGACCGTGGGCAAGACGCTGCAGACCAGCGATCCCCAGATCTTCGCCACCGGCGACTGTGCACATATGGGCCATGCCCCGCGGCCCAAGGCCGGGGTCTATGCGGTGCGGCAGGCGCCGGTGCTGCTGGCGAACCTGAAGGCGCTGCTGACGGGCGGATCGCTGAAGATCTACAAACCGCAGGACGACTACCTGAAACTGATCTCGCTGGGCGACAGGCGGGCGCTGGGCGAGAAATGGGGCCGCACCTTTCACGGCCGGGCGATCTGGGCCTGGAAGAACCGGATCGACCAGAAATTCATGGACAGGTTCCGGGACCTGCCCAGGATGCTCGCCCCGAAACTGCCGCGCGAACGGGCCCTGGGCGTGGAGGCGGCGCTGGGCGAACGTCCGCTCTGCGGCGGCTGCGGATCCAAGGTCGGCCGGCGTGCCCTTCAGGCCGCCCTTGGTCCGGCACGGCTGGCGGGACGGGACGATATCGTGACCCTGCCGGGTGACGATGCGGCGCTTTTGCAGATGGGCCAGACCCGGCAGGTGATCAGTGCCGACCACTTGCGCGCCCTGGTCGAGGATCCGTACATGATGGCCCGCATCGCCGCGCATCACGCGCTTGGCGATGTCTGGGCAATGGGCGCTGCCCCCCAGGCGGCGCTGGCCACGATCATCCTGCCGCGCCTGTCGGACACGCTCCAGGCTCGCACCCTGGCCGAGATCATGAGCGCCGCCCGCGCCGTCATGGCCGAGGCAGGGGCCGAGATCGTGGGCGGCCACACCACCGTGGGCGACGAGCTGACCATCGGCTTCACTGTCACGGGCCTTGCCGCCAAGGGCCCGATCACGCTGGCGGGTGGCAAGCCGGGCGATGCACTGATCCTGACGAAGCCGCTGGGCTCTGGCACCCTGATGGCGGCAGAGATGGAAGGCGCGGCCCGCGGCGCCGATGTCTTGGCCGCGTGGCAGCTCATGTGCCAGGGGCAGGGCGCCGCGGCGCGGCTGCTGGCCGGGGCGCATGCGATGACCGATGTCACGGGCTTCGGCTTCGCCGGTCACCTCCTGAACATCTGCGAGGCCAGCGGGACGGGGGCCCAGATCGTTTTGGATGCCGTTCCGCTGATGGCAGGGGCCGAGGTGCTGACGGAACAGGGCGTCCGGTCCACGATTTTCGACGAAAACCGCGCCCTGGCGCCCGAACTGGCGCAGCTGCCGGACAGGGGCCGGGCGGCGCTGCTCTTCGATCCGCAGACCTCGGGCGGGCTGCTCGCCGCCGTGCCGGCCGTCGTCGCGGACGAGCTGGTGGCCAGACTGCGGGCCGAAGGCTATTCCGCGGCGCGGGTTGGGCGGCTGGTCGAGGGCCCGCCGCTTCTGTCGGTGGTCTGAGGCGTCAGGTCGATCGTCTCCAGCGCCGCCTCGATCCCCGCGGCGGCGGTCTCCAGCCCCGCATCGTCCAGCGTTTCGGCGGCCACGGTCGCCGCGACCCGCGCGCCGACGGCCTTGCGCGACTTGTCATAGGCCGGGTCATAGTGCTGGACGACCATAGCTTCGGAAAAGGCGCGCTTCTCGCCCGCGTCGATCAGCTTCAGCCAGCCTTCGACGATCGCATGCCCGCGGTGCTCGACCAGGGGCAGCAGCGTTTCATGCAACCGCGGCGCGTCGGACAGGATGTCGTCATAGGCGCGCGCCAGATAGGCGGCGCGCTGGTCCAGCGGGGCCGTCACCTCGATCCGCGGGGCGGTGCACATCGCGGCCCAGAGCTTCGGCGGGATGATCCGCGCGCCGATCTTGCTCGATTCGGCCTCGACCAGGACCGGTCGGGTCGGGTCCATACCTGTCAGCGCGGCGGCGAGGCCGGATTCGAACCATTTCTGGTCGGGCTGGCCGCCCATGTCGCCCAGAACCGACCCGCGGTGATTGGCAAGGCCCTCCAGGTCCACCACCTGCACGCCGCGGGCCTGCAACCGGTGGAGCAGGTCGGTCTTGGCGGTGCCGGTATAGCCGTCCAGCGCCACGAGCCTGTGGGGCAGGGGCCGGGTGTAAAGCATCGCGTGGACCAGCCGTCGATAAGTCTTGTAGCCGCCCTGAACGGCTTCGGACCGCCAGCCGATCTCCTTCAGCGTCCAGGCAAAGGTGCCTGAGCGCTGACCGCCCCGCCAGCAATAGACCAGCGGGCGCCAGCTGCCGCCATGGATGCTCAGAGTTTCCTCGACATGGCGCGCGATGTTGCGAAAGACTAGCGCGGCGCCGAGTTTCCGGGCCTTGAACGGGCTTTCCTGCTTGTACATCGTGCCGACCCGCGCGCGTTCCTCGTTGTCCAGGACAGGCAGGTTGATCGCGCCGGGCACGTGGTCTTCGGCGAATTCGGCAGGGCTGCGCACGTCGATCACGGAGTCATAGCCGTGGTTCAGAAGGGCAGAAAGGGAGTCGAAGGTCAGGGCCATGTGCGTAAATAGCGGAAACAGAGGGGGCGGTGAAGGCCGTCGTGTCTCCGGGGATGGTGGGTGCGGAGCACGCACCCTACGGGCCGGGATATCGCGTGGCGGCGGGCTGGGGGGCGCTGCCCCCGTCCGAGCCTGCGGCCCGGACTCCCCCGGAGGTATTTGGGAAAAGAGAAGAAAAGGGAAGGCGCCCCTGGCTTCTTCTCTTTCCAAATACTCCCGCCGGAGGCATCCGACAGGTACGACCAGGCTCTGCCGGCAGGTGTTCGGGGTAGGGTGCGTGGTTTCCACGCACCATTGCCGGTCTGAAGGTGCGTGTGGACCACGCACCCAACCGGAGACATTCGCGGCGGATGCGCCCGCCGCGGGACGGCATGTCAGACCAGGCGAGAGGTCTCTTTCGCGGCGCGGACGAAATCGGCGAACAGGGGATGCGGCGCGAAGGGCTTGGACTTCAGTTCCGGGTGGAACTGCACGCCCACGAACCACGGGTGATCCGACCATTCCACGATCTCGGGCAGGCGGCCGTCCGGGCTCATGCCCGAGAACTTCAGGCCCACGCTTTCCAGCGCCTCGCGGTAGCGGTTGTCGACCTCGTAGCGGTGACGATGGCGTTCCTCGATCCGGGTCGAATTGTAGATCTGCGCCACGCGGCTGCCTTCCGACAGGATCGCGTCATAGGCGCCCAGACGCATCGTGCCGCCCTTGTCGTCGTCGACCTTGCGCGCCACCGTGTGGTTGCCCTGCACCCATTCCTTCAGGTGATAGACGACCGGCTCGAACCGTTTCTCGCCCGACTCGTGGTCGAATTCCTCGGACCCCGCGTTCTTGACGCCAGCCAGGTTCCGCGCCGCCTCGATCACCGCCATCTGCATGCCGAGGCAGATGCCCAGATAGGGCACGTTGTGTTCGCGGGCGAACTGGGCCGCGCGGATCTTGCCTTCGGTTCCGCGTTCGCCGAAGCCGCCGGGGACCAGGATCGCGTTGTAGCCCGACAGGTGCGCCGCCGGATCCTCGCGTTCGAAGAGCTCGGCATCGACCCATTCGGTCTTCACCCGGACCCGGTTGGCGATGCCGCCATGGGTCAGCGCCTCGGCGATGGACTTGTAGGCGTCTTCCAGCTGCGTGTACTTGCCGACGACGGCGACGGTGATCTCGCCCTCCGGGTTGCGGATCCGGTCGGCCACGTCGCGCCAGCGGTCCAGCCGCGGCCGCGGTGCCGGATTGATCCCGAAGGCATCCAGAACCGCCTGGTCCAGCCCTTCGCGGTGATAGGCCAGGGGCGCCTCGTAGATCGAAGCGAGGTCCCGCGCGGTGATCACCGAATCCGGACGCACGTTGCAGAACAGCGCCAGCTTTTCGCGTTCCTTCTGCGGGATCGGCATTTCCGACCGGCAGACCAGGATGTCCGGCGCGATGCCGATGGCGCGCAGTTCCTTGACCGAGTGCTGGGTGGGCTTGGTCTTCAGCTCGCCCGAGGCGCGGACGTAGGGCAGCAGCGTCAGGTGCATGAAGATGCACTGGCCCCGCGGCATGTCCTGGCTGAACTGGCGGATCGCCTCGAAGAAGGGCAGGCCCTCGATATCGCCGACGGTGCCGCCGATCTCGCACAGCATGAAGTCGACCTCGTCCTCGCCGATGTGGATGAAGTCCTTGATCTCGTTGGTGACGTGCGGGATCACCTGGATCGTCTTGCCCAGGTAGTCGCCGCGGCGCTCCTTCTCCAGCACGTTGGAATAGATCCGGCCGGAGGACACGGAGTCCGTCTTCCGCGCGGCCACGCCGGTGAAGCGTTCGTAGTGGCCCAGGTCCAGGTCCGTCTCGGCGCCGTCGTCGGTCACGAAGACCTCGCCATGTTCGAAGGGGCTCATCGTGCCGGGATCGACGTTGAGGTAGGGGTCCAGCTTGCGCAGCCGGACGGAAAACCCGCGGGCCTGAAGCAGACTGCCCAGGGCGGCCGAGGCCAGCCCCTTGCCAAGCGAGGACACCACACCACCGGTGATGAAGATGAAACGCGCCATGTCGGTCGGAGACCTCCCGTGATGAGCGCCCGAAGGCGTGCGATTCGCATGAATGCCCGGCGAAAAAATCCGCTGGTCACGGGACTCCATCAGTAACCTATTCGGAGCCCGAGCGCAAGAGAAACGCAAGATGATGTTGGTCGGAAACGGCGTCGGTCAAGACCTAGTGCCGTGCCGGGACAATGACGGCAGCAGCGCGCAGGGGCGTCGCTGCCGGCGGGACAGTTCGGAATGCGGCGCGCCGGATCAGTCGGCGCGCGGGACCGACGAGCCGGTGTTTTCGGGCGTCGGGGGCAGCAGGTCGGACCCGGACGGCAGGCCGGGGACGGCCGGTGCCTCGAAGGGGGTCGGGTCCTCGGGGCCGATCACGTCCATGACCGAACCCTGCGATGCCTTTTCGGCGGCCAGGATCGTCAGCGTCAGCGAGGTGCAGAGGAAGGCGATCGCCAGCCCCCAGGTCACCTTGCCAAGCGCGGTCGCCGCGGCCCGGCCGGTCATCACACCGCCGCCGCCACCGCCGGATCCCATGCCCAGCCCGCCCCCTTCGGAGCGCTGCAGCAGCACCACGCCGACCAGCCCGAGGGCCAGCAGCAGGTGAACGATGAGGACGACGTTTTCCATCTGGACGATCCGCGGCAGTTCTGGCCCATCTGCCCGGATGCTTCCCTCAACAGGGGACGCACCCCGGTCGGGGCGTGTTCGATGATCGGCCGGTATGTAGGCAAGATCGCCCGGGGGCGCAAGGCAAGATAGGGTCAAGAACCCGTGGCGATTGCCCGCGCGGGGCGCTAGCTGTTTCAACGAGACTGGACAGGTGGGCGCGCCGCGCGCATGGTCCGGTTCATGCCACACGATCATCACCACGACCATCGTCATGGGGCCGAGGACCACGCCCACGCCCTGTTGCCGCCGGACCCTGCGCTGCGGGTCAAGGCGCTGGAAACCATCCTGACCGCGAAGGGAGTCATCGACCCGGCGGCGCTGGACGTTATCATAGACACCTATGAAACGAAGATCGGCCCCCGCAACGGGGCCGAGGTCGTCGCCCGTGCCTGGGCTGATCCGGATTTTCATGCCCGCCTGATGGAGGACGCGACGCCGGTCGTGGCCGACCTGGGCTTCTTCGGTCGGCAGGGCGAACATATCGTGGCGGTCGAGAACACGGCCGAGGTCCACAACATGGTGGTCTGCACATTGTGCAGTTGCTACCCGTGGCCGCTGCTGGGGATTCCGCCGGCCTGGTACAAGTCCGATGCCTATAGGTCCCGCGCCGTGCGCGAGCCGCGGAAGGTCCTGGCGGATTTCGGCGTGACCCTGCCCGAAGGCAAGGCCGTGCGGGTCTGGGATTCGACGGCCGAGATCCGGTATCTGGTCATCCCCGAACGCCCCGCAGGCACTGAGGGCTGGGACGTCGAACGCCTGGCGGCGCTGGTCACCCGCGACAGCATGATCGGTACGGGCCTCGCCCGCGTGCCGGAGGATGCCGCATGACCAAGGTCCACGACATGGGCGGGCGCTTCTTCGACGGGCCGGTGCTGCCCGAGCCGGAGGATGCCGATCACTACCCCGAGGCCTGGCAGGCACGCGCCATGGCGCTGACCGTGGCGGCTGGGGCCTGCGGCAAGTGGAATATCGACATGTCGCGGAAAGCGCGCGAGTCGGTGGTGCCGAAGGATTACATGGCCTTCACCTATTACGAGAAATGGCTGGCCGGGCTGGCCGATATCGCGGTGGAAACCGGTGTCGTGACCCGCGCGGAACTGGCGGCGGGCGCGTCCGACGGCCCGCTGGAGGGCGCGCGCCGCCTGACGCCGGACACGGTGCCGGGGGCGTTGGCCAAGGGGGCGCCTGCCGACCGGCCCAGCACTGTCCCGGTCCGCTTTGCGGTGGGCGAGAGGGTGAAGGCGCTGCGGCTGGCGGGGAACCGGCTGGTGCCGGGCGGACATACGCGCCTGCCGGACTATGCCGCGGGGGCCACGGGGCGCATCCTGCGGCTGCACGGCTCCCATGTCCTGCCGGATTCCAACGCCCATGGCCTGGGCGAGGCGCCGGAGCCGCTTTACGCCGTGGCCTTCCCGGCGGCGGAACTTTGGGTGAACCCGGAACATCCCGGCGACGAGGTCATCATCGACATGTGGCAAAGCTATCTGGAGCCGGCATGACCGGCCAGATGACGGACAGGCCGGAACCCGTATTCGCAGCGCCCTGGCACGCGCAGGTCTTTGCGCTGACGGTGCACCTGAACGAAAGCGGCCTGTTCGCCTGGCCCGACTGGGCCGAACGGTTCGGCGCCGGGCTGAAGGCGCGGGGGCTGGCGAAGGAACTGGACGGGGGCGAGGATTACTTCTCGGTCTGGCTGGAGGTTCTGGAAGGCTACCTTGCGGAGCTGGGGCAGGCGGAGCCGGCCGAGGTAGAGAGATTCCGCGCGGCGTGGGAGGCCGCGTACCTGGCGACGCCCCATGGCGAGCCGGTACACCTGCAGGCCAGCGCCTGATCCAAAGGCGCGCCTACGGCGCACACGATGCCGGCGCGTCCCTTCGGGACACGCCGGCAGGGCAGGCATGACCTTTCGGCAGATGCATGGGGGCCATGCGCGGCGAAAAGCAGCTTTCGGGAACGCAACGACAAGCGTATAGGGGGCCCCGGACCAAAACCGGGGAGTACCGAAATGGCCAATGTCGTCGTCGTCGGCGCCCAATGGGGCGACGAAGGTAAGGGCAAGATCGTCGACTGGCTGAGCGAGCGAGCCGACGTGATCGCGCGCTTCCAGGGCGGGCACAATGCCGGCCACACGCTTGTCATCGATGGCGAGGTCTACAAGCTTCACGCGCTGCCGTCCGGTGTCGTCCGCGCAGGCAAGCTGTCGATCATCGGCAACGGTGTCGTGCTGGACCCCTGGCATCTGGTGGGCGAGATCGCGAATATCCGGTCACAGGGCGTCTCCATCACGCCCGAAACGCTGATGATCGCCGAGAATACGCCGTTGATCCTGCCGTTCCACGGCGAACTGGACCGCGCGCGCGAGGCGCAGAATTCGGTCGCCAAGATCGGCACCACCGGTCGCGGCATCGGGCCCTGCTATGAAGACAAGGTCGGCCGTCGGGTGATCCGGGTCGCGGACCTGGCCGATGATGCCACGCTGCGGCTGCGGGTCGACCGGGCTCTGGTCCACCACAACGCGCTGCGGGCGGGCCTGGGGCTGGAACCCATCGACGCCGAGGCGCTGATCGCCGACCTGAAGGCCATCGCGCCCGAGATCCTGCAATACGCGGCCCCGGTCTGGAAGGTGCTGAACGAGCATCGCCGCGCCGGCAAGCGGATCCTGTTCGAAGGCGCGCAAGGTGCGCTGCTGGACATCGATTTCGGCACCTATCCCTATGTCACCTCGTCCAACGTCATCGCAGGGCAGGCGGCCACGGGCACGGGCCTTGGACCGGATGCCATCGACTTCGTCCTGGGGATCGTGAAGGCCTATACGACCCGCGTCGGCGAAGGCCCGTTCCCGACCGAGTTGCTGGACGACGACGGCGAACGCCTGGGCACCCGTGGCCACGAATTCGGCACCACCACCGGCCGCAAGCGCCGCTGCGGCTGGTTCGATGCCTGCCTGGTGCGGCAGACCTGCCAGACCTCGGGCGTCAGCGGTATCGCCCTGACCAAGCTGGACGTGCTGGACGGGTTCGAGACGCTGAAGATCTGCGTGGGTTATGAACTGAACGGCGAACGCTACGACTATCTGCCGACGGCGGCGGATCAGCAGGCGCATTGCACGCCCATCTATGAAGAGATGGAAGGCTGGTCGGAATCGACCGAAGGCGCGCGCAGCTGGGCGGACCTGCCGGCCAACGCGATCAAATACGTGCGCCGCGTGGAAGAGCTGATCGGCTGCCCGGTGGCGATGCTGTCGACCTCGCCCGAGCGCGAGGACACGATCCTGGTCACCGACCCCTTCGCCGACTGATGGCAGAAGATCCGAAACCCGCGTCCAAAGCTGCGCCCGACGCCCAGCCCCAGTCCGACGCCACGTCCGACGCCACGTCCGATGCCAAGTCCGGGGGCCTGTCCTACAAGGCCCGCCGGCGCTGGTCGATGCTGATCCTGGTGGTGGGCCTTCCGGCCTATATCGTGGTCGCGGTCACGATCATGAATCTGCTGAACCGCCCGCCGATCTGGGTGGAATTCCTGGTCTATGCGGCGCTGGGTGTCGCCTGGGCCTTTCCCTTGCGGTTCGTTTTCCGGGGTGTCGGACGGGAAGACCCGGACGCCTGATCTGCGGGCCGGTCCATGCCGGAAGGGTCCAGCCCGTCCGTTGTGGGCAGGCGGTTCCGGTCCTTGCAGGTCGACAGACCCAGGGCGACCGGATGCCCGACCTCCTGCGGATGCCGGGACCTTTTGAAGGCTGCCCCCAGGACGCCGCGCAACCGGCCCAGCGGATTGGGGCAGTTGAAGATCCGCAGACATGTCCCTTGCGCAATTGTCCGGGCGGTCCGGACCAAGGTCGCCGCCAGACCTACCTTGGCCGTTCCCGGATGCGGCCGGCCGGCCTGAGCGTTGGGCTGCCCTGACGGTTGCGTTACATCCCCTGACGTGGCCACCCATCCTGCCGTCGCGCCGTCCCGAACCAGAGCGGCGGCAAGGTCTGCGCGGTACATCTCGACCTTTGGCGCGGCCGGGCGGGGGCGCCGGGCATGGTCCCCGCCGTCACTGGTTGCGGCACGTGCCGCGCGCAGGTGCGTATAGGTGGCCCTGCCAGACCCGGCATCCGTCCGGCACAGCCGGGCTTCCGCGGCGGTCATCAGGCGGGCGACCTCGGCTTCGGCACGGTCCGGTTCGCTGTGGACGCTGCCGGCAGCGGAGCGCGGTCGGGCCACCCGGTCGACGGTACATGAAAACAGACCGCAGGGGGCCCGCAGCCCGCTGGCAGAGTTGACCATGACGGTTCGCCCCCTCTATGCGCATTCGACGCGTCAACGGGACCGGGGTCCCGGAAGTGGGGCGATTCTGTATTGATATGTCTAGCAATTGATGAACGACGGGACGCGCGCTGTGGATAAGACAGGGGACAAAACCGGCAGGACGGCCATCGTGACGTCCCGCGATCCGGTCACGCTGATCGGGGGCGGTTCGGTGTCGGACGACGATATCGCGCTGGCGCTAGCGCGGGCGCCGTTGCTGGTGGCGGCCGATGGCGGCGCGGGGCCGGCGCTGGCGGCGGGCCATGTCCCGCATGCGGTGATCGGCGACTTCGATTCGCTGTCGCCGGACCTTCTGGCGCAGATCCCGGAAGACCGCCGTTTCCACATTGCCGAACAGGACAGCACCGATTTTGACAAGGCCCTGCGCAGCACGCAGACGCCGCTGGTGCTGGCCGTGGGCTTTCTTGGCCGGCGGCTGGACCATCAACTGGCAGCCCTGAACGTTCTGGTCCGCCACGCCGACCGCGCCTGTATCCTGATCGGCCGCTCCGAGATCGTCCTGCACCTGCCACCGAAGTTCGGGATCGCGCTGGATGCGGGCGATCCTGTGTCGCTTTTCCCGATGCAGCCGGTGACCGGGCGGTCGACCGGTCTTGACTGGCCCATCGACGGGCTGCATTTCGCGCCCGGCGCGCGGATCGGGACGTCGAACCGTGCGAGCGGCGGAACTGTGGACATCGCGATGGACGGGCCGGGCATGGTGGCCATGTTCCCGCGCGCGGCACTGGATGCCGCGATCAGATCGCTTGGGCCTGTTCCCCTGGCAACAGGTCGCTGAGCCGTGCCGATTCGGCCGCGCGGGCCTTGGCGCGCTCGACCAGCATGATGTACAGGCCCGCGGTCACAGTGATGACTATGCCAAAGGTGGCTTGTGCATTGGGGAAGTCGCCGAAGATCATCCAGCCGATGGCGGCGGCAATCGGGATCTCGATGTATTGCAGGGCCGCAAGCATCGCGGAGGGCGCAAAGCGCAGGGACCAGGTCATCAGAAGATGCGCGCTGGTGCCGACGACCCCCAGGCCCAGCAGCAGCATCCAGTCGGCGCGCGTGGGGGACACGATTTCCAGCGGGCCAAGTCCCGCGGCTTCGCCCAGAAGAAGGACTGGCAGGGTGCCCGCAAAGGCCATCACACCGGTCACGGCCTGCAGGCCGACCGGGTCGGTCCGCGCGGCGATCTTGCGGGTGGTCAGCACGAAGAACGAAAACGTCACCGCCACACCCAGCGGCAGAAGCGCCGGCCAGCCGATGTCGTTAAAGCTGGGCTGGATCACCAGAAGCGTACCACCGAAACCGGCCAGGCAGGCCGACAGGCGCTGGGGCCCGATTTCTTCCCCCAGAAGCAGCTTGCCAAGAACCAGCAGAACGAAGGGCATGACGAAACAGATGGCGATGCAGTCGGCCAGAGGCAGGTAGCGCAGCGCGGTGAACATCAGAGCGATCCCGGCCATCTGGAACAGCGTGCGCAGGATGGCCAGGCGCAGGACCTCGCCACGCAGGCGCCAGGCACTCCCCAAGGTCCAGACCAGCGGGATCAGGAAAAGCGCCTGAAGCCCGAAGCGCACCAGCACAACTTGCCCAATCGGAACCGTCTGACCCACCAGCTTGGCCAGCGTCTCGCCGAAGGGGGCGATCAGGCAGAAGGCCAGCATCAGGGCAAGACCGAGTGTCGGTCGATCACTTGCCATGCGCGGCACGCTAGGCGAGTCACTTCCGAGGTGCAAGCAATGGTTGATTTTAATATTTTGAAAACGACCGAAGAGGTATCTCTAGGTTCGGCTTCGTTCCGGAATCGTTCGGCGCGTCAGCAGTTCGGCACGTTCACGGCCAACCCGCCAAGGGCGGTTTCCTTGTACTTCTCGCTCATGTCGGCGCCGGTCTGGCGCATGGTCTCGATACAGGCATCCAACGGCACGAGGTGGGTGCCATTGCCGCGCAGGGCCAGGCCTGCGGCGGCGACCGCCTTGATCGCGCCCAGGCCGTTGCGTTCGATGCAGGGCACCTGCACCAGCCCGCGGACCGGGTCGCAGGTCATGCCAAGGTGATGCTCCAGCGCGATTTCGGCCGCGTTCTCGATCTGGGCGGGCGTGCCGCCCAGCACCGCCGCCAGCCCGGCCGCGGCCATGGCCGAAGCGCTGCCGACTTCTGCCTGGCACCCTGCCTCGGCGCCCGAGATCGACGCGTTGTACTTGATCAGGCCGCCGATGGCGGCTGCGGTCAGCAGGAAGTCCTCGATCCGGGCGGATGTCGCGCCTGGGATGTGGTCCAGATAGTAGCGGATCACCGCCGGCATCACGCCGGCCGCCCCGTTCGTCGGTGCCGTGACGACCTGCCCGCCGGCGGCATTTTCCTCGTTCACTGCCATGGCATAGGTGGCGATCCAGTCGTTCACGGTGTGGGGCGGGGCAAGGTTCTGGCCGCGTTCGGCCAGCAATGCCTCGTGGATCGCCTTGGCCCGGCGCGAGACGTTCAGGCCCCCCGGCAGCCGCCCATCCACGGACAGGCCGCGGTCGATGCAGTCGGCCATCACCTCCCAGATCCGGGCGGTGCCGCGGGTCATGGCATCGCGGCCGATGCGGACCGTCTCGTTCTCGCGCTTCATCTGGGCGATGGTCTTGCCCGAGGACGCGGACATTTCCAGCATCTGGGCCGCGGACTGGAAGGGGAAGGGGATCGCGGGGCCTTCTTCTGTGGCTTTGCCGGCGGCCAGCTCCTCCTCTGTCATCACGAAGCCGCCGCCGATGGAATAGTAGACCTGGCTTAGCGTCACGTCGCCCTGCGCGTCGGTGGCCATCAGCATCATGCCGTTGGCATGGCCCGGCAGCTTGCGGTCATAGTCGAAGATCAGGTCGGTTTCCGGGTCGAAGCGCAGCCTGCCCAGACCTTCGGGATGCACGTCATGATCGGCCCGGATCGAGGCCAGCGCCGCCTCGGCTTCGGCCGCGTCATAAGTTTCGGGGCGGAAGCCCGCCAGCCCCAGGATCGTCGCCCGGTCGGTGGCATGGCCCACGCCGGTAAAGGCGAGCGATCCGTGCAGCGACGCCCGCAGGCCCGAGAACCGGAAGGGCGAGGCGCGCATCAGGTCCAGGAACCGGGCCGCGGCCACCATAGGCCCCATCGTATGCGAGGAGGACGGGCCGACGCCCACCTTGAACATGTCTAGGACCGAAACGAACATGGGTTAGAGAGCCACTCCTTCGGGCGGAACAGGGTAGGCGGGGCAGGTGAAGGGCGTGGGGCCAAGCCCCTCTGCCCCTTGGGCGGCGTTGGTGGCGGGACGCGTTTCCAGCCCGGCGCAGATCGCATGCAGGGACGGAAAGACGTCCAGCCGGAACCAGCTGCGGTTCATGTCGGTGGGATAGAGCGCCAGCCAGCGCAGCAGGCAGGCGAGGTAGAACGTCAGGACTGACGGCGCATCGGCGCGGCACCACCCTGGAGCGGCGCTGGCCATGGTTTCGATCAGCGCCAGGTGCTGCGCGATCCGGCCGGTCAGCCGGGCGCGCAGGATGGGGATATCTGCGTCCGCGACATAGCGGCCAGGATAGAACAGGATCCGCATGTCGGCATGCAGTGTGTTCGACACGAAGAAGAGCCATGACAGGAAGGCGGGCCGGTCCGGACCTTTGGGGTCCGGCGCCAGCGCGCCATGGGCGTCGGCCAGATGCAGAAGGATGGCCGCGGTTTCGAAGACCGGGCCTTCGGCGCATTCCAGCGCCGGGATCTGCCCGGCCGGGTTCAGCCGCAGATGGGCCGGCGCCTTCTGGGCCTGCCGGCCGCGGTCGACCAGCACCGTTTGGTACGGCGCGCCCAGTTCCTCCAGCGCCAGACGCACGATCAACGAGGCGTTGTCGGGTGCATAATGCAGGCGATAGGGCGCGGGGGCTGGGGGTATCGGGTCCATCATAGGATCGACCCTAGCCGCCCGCCAAGGCGTTGCCGCGTTCGAAGACGACATAACGACCGGGGTGCTGCGACATTTCCGGGCGGTACAACCCTCTCGCCGCAACGGTGGCCCGCCGGTATGATGTATCGAACAGGTGTGTGGAGGCCGGACATGTTCGGAGAGCTGTCGCCCATCGACAGGGCCAAGTTCGCGGCCGCAAGCCGGGCGGCGGACCTGGTCGAGGACGGCATGCGCGTGGGTCTGGGCACCGGCAGCACGGCCGCCTGGCTGATCCATTGCCTGGGCGAACGGGTGCAGGAAGAAGGCCTGCAGTTCCAGGGGGTTCCGACCTCTCGCCAGACGGCCGCGCTGGCCGTTGCGGCGGGGATCCCGCTGACGACGCTGGACGGGCCGCGCTGGCTGGACCTGACCATCGACGGGGCCGACGAATTCGACAGGCAGATGAACCTGATCAAGGGCGGCGGCGGTGCACTCTTGCAGGAAAAAATCGTCGCCACCGCGTCGGAACGGATGGTCGTGATCGCTGATATCGCCAAGGAGGTCGACACCCTGGGCGCCTTTCCGCTGGCGGTCGAGGTCATCCCCTTCGGCCGGGCCATGACCCAGGCCCTGATCGAGGAGATCCTGGTCGGCGTCGACGTCCTGGGCCGCGAGGTCACCACGCGGATGCACGACGGTCGGCCCTACCGGACGGAAGGGGGCAATTTCATCCTGGACCTGCATCTGGGCCGGATCGGCAATGCGCGGCAGCTGGCGTTGCTGCTGAACCAGGTGCCGGGCTTGGTGGAGAACGGGCTGTTCATCGACATCTGCGACCAGGTGGTCATCGGTTTCGGCGACGGTCGCGTGGAAGTGCGCGACGTCCACAGCGGCGGGGTGGAGATCGGCCGCGTCGAGATCGCGGAGACCGGCAACCTGTTCATCGACTGACACCCGCCGCCGGCGTCCGCGTTTCCGTTTCGCCGGCGCTTTGGGCACTTGCCTGCATGGCGGCACGGAAGCCTTTCGTGCCGCTGCAAAAACCCGTTGACCCTGCCGCGCGCCTTCGTCCTTACTGTGGTCCATCGCCTGAGACCTGTCCGCAACCGCGGGCCGACGGGCCTCGATTGCGCGGGTCGCCGCGCCAGGCCGGCCGAACCGCGGAAAGCGGGCGTCTTGAACCTTTTGGCTTGGGAGAGCCCGCATGACCTTTCAGAAATCCCTTCTTGGCGCCAGCGCCGCAATTGCACTGACCGCAGGCGCCGCCCTGGCCGAACCGGCCATGATCTACGATCTGGGCGGCAAGTTCGACAAAAGCTTTAACGAAGCCGCCTTCGCCGGCGTCACCCGCTGGGTCGACGAAACCGGCGGCGAGTTTCTCGAGATCGAGCTTCAGTCCGAAGCGCAGCGCGAACAGGCGCTCCGCCGCTTCGCGGAACGCGGCGCGAACCCGATCGTGATGGCAGGCTTCGGCTTCGCCGATCCGCTCAGCCAGGTCGCGCCCGATTATCCCGACACCAAATTCGCGATTATCGACATGGTCGTCGATGCGCCGAACGTACGCTCGATCGTCTTCAACGAACACGAAGGGTCCTACCTCGTCGGTATGCTGGCTGCCGAGGCCTCGAAATCCGGGACCGTCGGCTTCATCGGCGGCATGGACGTGCCGCTGATCCGCAAGTTCGCCTGCGGCTACGCCCAGGGCGTCAAGGCCGCGAACCCGGATGCCACCATCATCGCCAACATGACCGGCACCACGCCCGCCGCCTGGAACGACCCGGTGAAGGGTTCGGAACTGACCAAGGCTCAGATCAGCCAGGGCGCCGACGTGGTCTATGCCGCGGCCGGCGGCACGGGCGTCGGTGTCCTGCAGACCGCCGCGGACGAGGACATCCTGTCGATCGGCGTCGATTCCAACCAGAACTACCTGCATCCCGGCAAGGTCCTGACCTCGATGACCAAGCGCGTCGACAATGCGGTCTACGATGTCTTCAGCCAGGGCCCGGACATGGAAACCGGGATCTTCGTCATGGGTCTTGCCAACGACGGCGTGGGCTATGCGCTGGACGAATACAATGAGGCGCTGATCACGCCGGAAATGAAGGCGGCGGTCGACGAAGCTTCGGCCGCCATCGCCGACGGCTCGCTGAAGGTGCATGACTACACCTCCGACGACAGCTGCCCGGATCTGCAGTTCTGATGCAGGACCGATCCGGTCCCCCAACTACACAGCGGCCGGGCGTTAGCCCGGCCCGCACCGCGCAGGCGCCGAAGGCGGCTGCGCGGGACATGTCGTCGGCGCAGCCGGCTATTGAATTAATAGGAATTTCCAAGGCCTTCGGCCCGGTGCAGGCGAACAGGGACATATCGATCCGGGTCGCTCCCGGAACGATCCACGGTATCATTGGCGAAAACGGCGCCGGAAAATCGACGCTGATGTCGATCCTTTATGGCTTTTACCGCGCCGACAGGGGCGAGATCTTCATCAACGGCCGGAAGACCGACATCAGCGACAGCCAGGCCGCCATCGCCGCCGGCATCGGCATGGTCTTCCAGCACTTCAAGCTGGTGGAGAATTTCACCGTTCTCGAAAACGTCATCCTGGGCGCAGAGGATGGCGCGCTGCTGCGGCCGTCGCTGGCCAAGGCACGCAAGGAACTGGCAGCGCTGTCGTCCGAATACGGTCTGGACGTGGATCCCGACGCCGTGATCGAACGGATCGGCGTGGGCTTCCAGCAGCGGGTCGAGATCCTGAAGGCGCTCTATCGCAGGGCCGATATCCTGATCCTGGACGAACCCACGGGGGTGTTGACCCCGGCCGAGGCCGACCAGCTGTTCCGCATCCTTCACCGCCTGAAGGAGGAGGGGAAGACGATCATCCTGATCACCCACAAGCTGCGCGAGATCATGGAGGCGACCGACACCGTTTCGGTCATGCGCCGGGGCGAGATGGTGGCGACCCGCAAGACCGCCGAGACCGGACCGGAGGAGTTGGCCGAGCTGATGGTCGGCCGCAAGGTCCTGCTGCGCGTCGACAAGACCCCGGCCCGGCCGGGGGCCGAGGTGCTGGCGATCCACGACCTGAAGGTCACGGACCCGGCCGGCGTCCTGCGTCTGAAGGGCATCGACCTGACCCTGCGCGCGGGCGAGATCCTGGGCCTGGCTGGCGTTGCCGGCAACGGGCAGTCGGAACTTCTGGAAGTACTGGGCGGCATGTTGCCCGCCCTGGGCACCGTCACCGGGTCGATCCGGATGCAGGGCAGGGACCTGGCGCTGACGGGTGCTGCCGGCGACGGCAAGGCCCGCCGCGCCGCCCAAATTGGCCACGTCCCCGAGGACCGCCAGCGCGCGGGCCTGGTCATGGATTTCTTCGCCTGGGAGAACATCGCCTTCGGCTACCATGCCGATACGGCCTACCAGCGCTCGGGTCTCTTCATGGACAATGGCGCACTGCGGCGCGAGGCCGCCGACAAGATGGACCGCTACGATGTCCGCCCGCCTGATCCCTGGCTCAAGGCCAAGAATTTCTCGGGCGGTAACCAGCAGAAGATCGTTCTGGCGCGGGAAATCGAACGCAAACCCGCGCTGCTGCTGGTCGGCCAGCCCACCCGCGGGGTGGACATCGGCGCCATCGAGTTCATCCACAAGGAAATCGTGGCCCTGAGAGATGCCGGTGCGGCGATCCTGCTGGTCAGCGTGGAATTGGACGAGATCCTGTCGCTCTCGGACCGGATCGCGGTGATGTTCGACGGACGGATCATGGGCGAACGCCTGCCCGACGAAACCGATGAAAAAGAGCTGGGCCTGCTGATGGCCGGCATGGACGCACGCGCCAGCGGGGAGGCCGCGTAAACATGGAAAAGATGCCCGCCTGGGCCGACGTCATCCTGATTCCGCTGATCAGCCTTGTCCTTGCGGCCTTCATCTCGGCCCTTGTCATTCTCTTCATCGGTCAAAGTCCGGCCGAGGCGCTGAAGCTCATGGTCACGGGCGCGCTGGGGTCGACCTATGGCTGGGGTTACACGCTCTATTATGCCACCAACTTCATCTTCACCGGCCTCGCGGTGACGGTGGCGTTCCATGCACGGCTCTTCAATATCGGCGGCGAGGGACAGGCGATGCTCGGGGGGCTGGGTGTGGCCATTGCCTGTCTTTACGTGCCCTGGCCGCACTGGAGCATCGCGCTTGTCGCCGCGTCGATCAGCGGCGCGGTATTCGGGGCGGCCTGGGCCGCGATCCCCGCCTGGCTGCAGGCCAAGCGCGGCAGCCATATCGTGATTACCACGATCATGTTCAACTTCATCGCCTCGGCGGTGCTGAATTACGTGCTGGTCAACGTGATGCGCCCCAAGGGCTCGATGGACCCGGCGACCGAGCGCTTTTCCCAGACCATCCACCTGCCGACACTGCACGAGATCCTTCTGCCCTTCGGCATTCCGTTCTCGAAGGCGCCGCCCGCCAATATCAGCTTCATCGTTGCCATCCTGGCCTGCCTGGCCGTCTGGGCGCTGATCTGGCGCACGCGGCTTGGCTACGAGATCCGGGCCTATGGCCATACCGAGACCGGCGCCGTCTATGCCGGGATTTCGCCGGTGAAGATCACCGTGATCACGATGCTGATCTCGGGCGGGCTTGCGGGCCTCATGGGCATCAACAACGTGATGGGCGAGGCCGAACGGCTGGTCCTGAACGCGACCGAGGGCGCGGGCTTTATCGGGATCGCCGTGGCCCTGATGGGCCGCGGTCATCCGGCGGGCGTGTTCCTGGCCGCGATCCTCTTCGGCTTCCTCTACCAGGGCGGAACCGAACTGGCGCTCTGGACCTCGATCC
Organism: Chachezhania sediminis; assembly: GCF_009765275.1. Taxonomy (GTDB): domain Bacteria; phylum Pseudomonadota; class Alphaproteobacteria; order Rhodobacterales; family Rhodobacteraceae; genus Chachezhania; species Chachezhania sediminis. Next base: position 70,432 of record NZ_VOPH01000005.1, on the reverse strand, counting down.
CGCGTGAGCTGATCGTGGTGATCCAGGCGCTGGTGATCCTCTTTACCGGGGCGCTCGACAACATGGTGCGGACGCCCCTGCAACAGATCTTCATGGCCCTGCGCCGGAAGGAGAGCTGAGATGTTCGCCCACAACCTTCCGGGCATCCTTGCCGCCTATTCGATCCTGCTGGTGGCGGTCCTGTCGCCGGGTCCTGCGGTTGCGATGCTCTTGGGCATCGGCCTGTCGCGCGGGCGCGGGTCGGCCGTTCTGACCGCCTTCGGCATCGCGGCCGGGTCTTCGACCATCGGTGCACTGACCTTTGCCGGCATGGGGGTCCTGATGCAGGAGGCCGCCTGGGCCGTTACTGTCCTGCGGCTGATCGGATCCGCCTACCTAGCCTGGCTGGCCTGGGGCGCCTTCCGCAAGGCCATTCACCCGCCCCGGATCGAACCCATGGCGATGCCGCCGCTGGCGCCGCTGCGGGCCTTCGTCACCGGCTATCTTCTGCAGATCACCAATCCCAAGGCCGTGGTCTTCTGGATCGCCATCGCTTCGGTCGGCGCGACGGAAGGGGCGCCGCTGGCCGTTACCGCACTGTTCCTGGCGGGGGCCGGACTGATGTCGCTGGCGGGCCACATGAGCTATGCGATCCTTCTGTCCTCGCAGCCGATCCGTGCGGTCTATGCAAGGGCCCGGCGGCGGATTGAGGCGGTGCTGGGCGTCTGCTTCACCTTCTTCGCCGTGAAACTGGCCCTGTCGCGGAGCTGAGGCATGGATTTCGACGTTCTTCTTCAGGTCCTCGATTCTACCGTCCGCCTGGCCACGCCCCTGCTGCTGGCCTGTCTGGCGGGGCTCTACTCAGAACGCGCGGGCATCTTCGACATCGGCCTGGAGGGCAAGATGCTGGCCGCGGCCTTCCTGTCGGCGGCGGTGGCCTATGTCTCCGGCAATGTCTGGCTGGGGCTGCTGGCGGGGATCGGTGCCTCGCTGGCGCTGGCGGCGCTGCACGGGCTGGCGTCGATCACCTTCCGGGGCGATCAACTGATTTCAGGCGTGGCGATCAACTTCCTGGCCTCGGGCCTGACGGGGCTGATCGCGCAGGACTGGTTCCGGCAGGGCGGGCGCACGCCGTCCCTGCCGAACGAGGCGCGGTTTACCGGGCTCGACCTGCCATTCGTCCAGACGCTGGAGCCGGTCCCCGTGATCGGTCCGATCTATGCGGAACTGATCTCGGGCCATTCGATCCTGGTCTACCTGGCCTTCCTGGCGGTTCCGGCGACGTGGTGGATCCTGTACCGGACCCGCTTCGGCCTGCGCCTGCGGGCCGTGGGCGAGAACCCGGCAGCGGTCGATACGGCCGGTATCTCGGTCGTGGGCCTGCGGTTTGCGGCGGTGGCGATCTGTGGCGTGCTGTGCGGTGTGGCGGGGGCCTACATGGCCACTGCGCTGCAGGCAGGTTTCGTGCGCGAGATGACGGCGGGCCGTGGCTATATCGCGCTGGCGGCGCTGATCTTCGCGAAGTGGCGGCCGTGGTATGCCCTTTGGGCCTGTCTGCTGTTCGGCCTGCTTCAGGCCGTGGCGCTGCGGTATCAGAACATCAACCTGGGCGGAGTCGTCATCCCGGTGCAGGTAATGGACGCGCTGCCCTATGTCCTGACCGTGGTGATCCTGGCCGGTTTCGTCGGCAAGGCCATCCCGCCGCGGGCAGGGGGCGAGCCCTACGTGAAGGAACGATAGGGGCTTCTGCGGCCGCGCCAGTTGCGGACTGCGCCGGGCCTGTTCGCGCCTTGGCGTGAGGATTGACGATCATGCAAGAAGGGGAAGGCCGCCCTCTGCGGAAACGGCGGGGGCGGGCCGGTCGCTGCCCGGCCTATGGCCGGGTGGGCCCTTTGCCGCGATGGGAGAGTGCGAAGGGCTGGTCGTCAGAGCGCCCGAGTCATCACCAGCGCATCCACGCGGCTGCCATCCGACCTGTGATAATATCCCTTGCGCCGCCCGGCCTCGGCATAGGCGCAGGCGGCATAGAGCGCACGTGCAGCATCGTTGTCCGCCGCGACCTCCAGAAAGGCCTGAGTGGCACCCCGGGCCATGGCCAAGGCCTGCCATTCGTCCATCAATGTCCGGGCCAGCCCCTGCCGTTGCAGGGCGGGGTCGGTGGCGATGGTCAGAAGCTCTGCCTCGCCCGCGATGACGCGGGCCAGTACAAAGGCGCGGTCGTCGCCGGCAGCGAAGGTGCCGGGGCCGTCGAGAAGGTCGGCGAACTCGGCCTCGGTCCAGGGGCGGGACCGGGTGAACGCCGCCGCATGCAGCCGGGCCATGGCGGCGGGGGTCATCCGTCGATCAGAACGGGGGGCACGTCGCTGGACGGTGCCGCATCTGCCGGCCGCAGGTAAAGCGGGGCGGGGGGCGTGCCCGTCTGGCCCAGCGCAAGTTTCGCCGCGGCGATGCGGGCGATGATCTCGGCCCCGCCGTCGGATGGAACGGTGCCATCGGTGCCGGTGAACACGCCCTGTCCGGTGGCGGTCAGCGCTTTCGCGATCTCTGTCGCATGGGCGCCGCGAATCCGGTCTGCGGAGGGGGCAGGGATGTCGGACCAGGCGGCATATCCGTTTGCGCCGGGCTCCGGCGTGCCGGCTGGCCGGCCGCTGGTGAAGAACTGGGTATAAAGGCCCGCGCGCTGCGATTGCAGGACGACCAGTTCCGGGTCCGTGTCGCGGGGGCTGTCGGGACCGCGCAGCACCTCGAACAGGCTGACGCTGATGGCGGGAATGCCCAGGCCCATGGCCAGCCCGCGCGCGGCCGAGACGGAAATGCGGACGCCGGTGAAGTTGCCGGGCCCCACGCCCACGCCGATGGCGTCGAGATCCACCCAGGTCAGGCCGTGGATCGCCATCAGCTCGTCCAGGAGCGGCATCAGCCGTTCGGCCTGGCCGCGGGTCATTGGTTCGTGCACCCGGGCGCGAATTTCGCCACGGTCAAGCAAAGCGGCCGCGCAATGCGCGGCCGATGTGTCGAAAGCCAGGATCGTCGAACGGTCAGGCAAGGACGGGTCGGACCTCTGTCACTTCGGGGATGTAGTGACGCAGCAGGTTCTCGATCCCCATCTTCAGCGTCAGCGTGGACGAGGGGCAGCCGGCACACGCGCCCTGCATGTGCAGGTACACGACGCCGCGGTCAAAGCCGTGAAAGGTGATGTCGCCGCCGTCCTGCGCCACGGCAGGCCGCACACGGGTGTCCAGCAGTTCCTTGATCTGGCCCACGATTTCCGTGTCCTCGCCGCTGTGGGCGGCATGTCCGGAGGCGGCGGTAGGCGCCTCGCCCTCCAGCACCGGGGCGCCGGACTGGTAGTGCTCCATCACCGCGCCCAGAATGGCGGGCTTGATGTGATCCCAGTCGACGCTGTCGGCCTTGGTCACGGTCACGAAGTCGTTGCCGAAGAACACGCCGGTCACGCCCGAGACATCGAAGATGCGGGACGCCAGCGGCGATTTGCCGGCGGTTTCGGCAGAGGGGAAGTCGGCGGTGCCGGCGTCGAGAACCGTCTGGCCTGGCAGGAATTTCAGCGTGGCCGGATTCGGAGTCGCTTCCGTCTGGATGAACATCAGGGCATCTCCCACATGGTTTACGCCGATATGCGGGCTGGGGGCGGCCAAGTCAAGATTTAGAACGGTTTTAAGATGGCGCCGTCTGTGGTTTCGCGGCACCGGACGGGGCAGGGAAGGCGTTTCCCAAATGCCTTGTCACAGACCACTCGGCCCGTGCCCAAGCCGCTTTCAAAGCGGCTTTGCGCCAGTGGAGACCCGAAGGATTGTCCTGACCTCAGGTAATCTCTTCCAGCTTTTCCTTGGACAGGTTGCCGGGGACGATCGTGATCGGGATCGGCAGGTCACCGGCGGACCGCGACAGCTGTGCCACCAGTGGGCCCGGGCCCTTGCCTTCGGCCCCGGCGCCCAGGACCAGGACGCCGATCATCGGATCGGCCTCGACTTGGGCCAGGATCTGGTCCACCGCCTCGCCTTCGCGGATCACCAGTTCGGGGTCGACGTTCTGACGGTCCCGCATCCACTTTGCGAAGACCTCGAAATGAACCTCGATCCGTTCGCGCGCCTCGGCCCGCATCAGATCGGCCACGCCGATCCAGTGGTTGAATTCGTCCGGCGGGATCACCGACAGGATCGTCACGCCGCCGCCGGTCTTTGCGGCCCGCATGGCGGCAAACCGCATCGCGTTCAGACATTCGCGGCTGTCATCGAGCACGACCAGGAATTTTCGCATTGCGCCCTCCCGCTGCCGACAGTCACCGCCGGCCCGCGACGGGCGGGCCCGGACGGACTGCCGGGAACCCGATCATGACAAGAGTGGCGGGCAAAGACAATCGGCCCTGCTGCGTCCCCGTTGCCGGAGGCGCCACCGGGCCTTCGCGTCGGTCAGCGCTGCGACGCGGCCCAGTCCCAGTACATCTCGCGTACGCGGGCGGTGACGGGGCCTGCCTGATAGGAAATGTCGTCGAAGGCCGTGACCGGGGTCACCTTGGACATGTTGCCAGACAGGAAGATTTCGTCCGCGGCCTCGAAATCCTCGTATTTCAGGACGGTCTCGTGCACCTTCATGCCTTCGGCGCGCATGTTGGTCATGTGGCGCGTGCGGGTGATGCCGGCCAGGAAGGTGCCGTTGGCGATGGGGGTGAAGACCTCGCCGTCCTTGACCATGAAGACATTGGCAGAGGCGGTTTCCGCCACGTTGCCGGTGGCATCGGTGACCAGCGCATTGCCGAACCCCTTGCGGCGGGCTTCCGCCAGCATCCGGGCATTGTTGGGGTAGAGGCAGCCGGCCTTGGCATTGACCACGTTGTCGGCCAGCACCGGGCGGCGGAACGAGGTCCGCGTCAGGGTCGAGCTGGCCGCGGCGGGGGCCATCGGGATCTCTTCCAGGACGATGGCGAAGCCGGTTTCCGACGCGTCGGGCACCAGGGCGGTGTCATCCCCGTCGATGCCCCAGTAGATCGGCCGGATATAGACCGCGGCACCGGCGGGATAGCTCTCCAGGCCTTCCTTCACGATCTCGACCATGCGGGCCGCGTCTTCCGTTGGGGTCAGCATCAATGCCTCGGCAGACCGGTTCAGACGGGCGCAGTGCAGGTCCAGGTCCGGGGTCATGCCATCGAACAGTCGTGCCCCGTCAAAAACCGTGGAGCCGAGCCACGTGCCATGATCGGCTGCCCGCATGATCGCCGGATTGCCGTCATGCCAGGTGCCTTCGAAATAGGTCCGGATATTTGTGCCAACTGCCATGTTTCGCCCTGTCGATTGTGTTCGCGCGGGGCCAGCCTATCGGCCGGGGCCCGGACGGTCCAGCTTGGTTCCGCGCCGCGGCGTGACAGTTCCGCGACGGGATGTGCCGCGCCCGTTCTTTGCACGGGACAGCCCACCCCCCTGTCGGATCACGTAGGATCGTGCCGCCCACCCACGGTGCTCCCGCGGCGGGAGACACTGTCCGCCCCATGCGCAGGGCGGACGCCAGCCGGCGGTGTGCCGGCCGGTCAGACGACCGGGGGCACCATGCCGACGATGTCGTAGGTCTTTTTCAGGATCGGCGCCGTGATCTCGCGCGCGCGTTCTGCGCCACGGGACAGGATGCGGTCGATTTCGGCCTGGTCGTTCATCAGACGCGCCATCTCGGTCGAAATGGGCGACAGCCTTGCGACCGCCAGGTCCGCCAGCGCCGGCTTGAAGGCGCCGAACTGCTGGCCGGCATATTCCGCCACCACCGCTTCGGCCGTCATGTCGGCCAGGGCTGCGTAAATGTTGACCAGGTTCCGCGCTTCGGGCCGGTCGGCCAGGCCATCCAGCGTCTCGGGCAGGGGGTCTGGGTCGGTCTTGGCCTTGCGGATCTTCTGCGCAATGGCATCGGCATCGTCGGTCAGGTTGATGCGGCTCATGTCCGAGGGGTCGGATTTCGACATCTTCTTGGACCCGTCCCGCAGCGACATGACACGGGTGGCCGCACCTTCGATCACCGGCTCGGTGATGGGGAAGAAATCGACGCCATAGTCATGGTTGAACTTGATCGCCACGTCGCGGGTCAGTTCCAGATGCTGTTTCTGATCCTCGCCCACCGGCACATGGGTGGCGTGATAGATCAGGATGTCGGCCGCCATCAGCGCCGGGTAGGCAAACAGGCCCAGCGAGACATTCTGGGTATTCTTGCCGGCCTTGTCCTTGAACTGGGTCATCCGCTGCATCCAGCCCATGCGGGCGACGCAGTTGAAGATCCAGGCCAGCTGGGCGTGTTCGGGGACCTGGCTCTGGTTGATCAGGATCGACTGTTCCGGGTCGATCCCCGAGGCAATGAAGCCCGCGCAAAGTTCGCGGGTATTCTTCCGCAGGTCGGCCGGGTTCTGCCAGACCGTGATCGCGTGCAGGTCGACCATGCAATAGACGGTCTGGTAGGCCTCGCCCTGCATTTCGGCAAAGCGCTTCAGCGCGCCCAGGTAGTTGCCAAGGGTCAGACCGCCCGAAGGCTGGATGCCGGAAAACACGCGCGGCGTGAAGTTGGCATTGGGCCTGGTTGCGGGCTTGATTGCGGAATTGGCGTCGGGATTGGCAGCGGTGTCGGTCATGTCGGGTCCGGATGCTTTGCGGGTCAAGGTGGCGGAACCGGTCTGGCGCTCTGGCCAATCGGGCGCGCTTCGCTTACCCATGCCGGCGGTGGGCGTCAAGCGATGCAGGCGGGGCGGCCCTTTGTGCGCAGGCATTGGGAGTGCAAGGATGCATAACGACCACGACCACGATCCGGGCCCGGCCGTGATGCCGCTGCCGCCCGCGGTGGCGGCGCTGTTCATCGTGCTGATCGGGATCGAGGGCGCGTTCTTCCTGGGCAGCCAGGGCCTGATCGGCGGACCCGCTGCCATCGGCTGGCGGCTGATGTCGGTGCAGCGCTTCGGCTTTTCCGGCGACATCCTGTGGTGGATGATCGACACGGGCCGCTGGCCGGTCGAGCACCTGATCCGCTTTGTCACCTATCCCTTCGTGTCCGCGGCCTTCAGCCAGGCGCTGTTGGCCGGCGTGATGTTCCTGGCCATGGGCAAGATGGTGGCCGAGGCCTTCGGCAGCGTGAAGATGCTGGCGATCTTCGTCGTTTCCGGCGCGGTGGGCGCGCTGGCCTATGGGCTGCTGTCGGGGGATTCCTACCCGCTGCTGGGGGCCTTTCCGCCGGTCTACGGCCTGATCGGCGGGTTTACCTACCTGCTGTGGCGGTCGCTGGCCTCGGTTGGTGCGAACCAGACGCGGGCCTTCACGCTGATCGCGATGCTGATGGGCGTGCAGCTGCTGTTCGGCCTGTTCTTCGAGATCGGGAACGGCTGGATTGCCGACCTGGCGGCCTTTGCCACCGGTTTTGCCATGTCCGTGATACTGGCGCCGGGCGGCTGGCGCGCCTTCGTCGCGCGGATCCGGCGGGACTAGGGTCCTGACCCCAGGCCTAGGCGTCGGGCGCGTCGCGGGCGAAGCAATCGCGCCCTCGACAGGAATGGCGGCTCAAGCCTGCGGTCTCTGCTGACCCGCACCGGGCGCGATCCGGTGCGTGCGGGCTGTGGCTGGCGGTTCAAGCGTCTGGACGGGATCAGTGACCGCGGCGCATGGCCGAACGGATTTCCGACAGGCGCAGGGCATTGGTCACATGGGCGGCGACGAAATAGGTGACGATGCCAAGCGCCACCAGCCCTGCCAGCGCCAGATAGCGCCAGCCCCCCATGACCAGCGCCGGGCCCAGTAGCCAGGCGCCGGCCACCAGCACCACGGCCATGATCGCCGACGACAGGCAGATGCGCCAGATCCGGCGGCGGAAACGGTCGTCGATCTGCGCGACCTCGCCCATCGGGCGGCTGCCGCGCATCAGAAGCCAGACCATGACCCAGGCCGAGATGGTCGAGGCGATGACCGCCGCGACCCAGCCGATCAGCAGGCTGCCGGCGATGGCGATCACCGCGTTCACGACCATGGCGACGACCGCATAGCGGAACGGCGTCTTGGTGTCCTGACGGGCGAAGAACAGGGGCTGAAAGACCTTTTGCAGCACGAAGGCCGGAAGGCCCAGACCGTACAGCGCCACCGCCAGTGCCGTGGCCTGCGTATCTTCCGCCGTGAAGGATCCGCGCTGATAGAGGACCGAGACCAGCGCCGTCGGCATCGCCACCAGCGCCGCCGCGGCGGGCAGGGTCAGCGCCAGAGAGATCTCGTTCGCGCGGTTGAAGGTCCAGCGGGCGCCGCCATCGTCCTTCGCCGCCAGACGGCGCGACAGGTCCGGCAGCAGCACGACGGCCACCGCGATCCCCACGACGCCCAGGGGAAGCTGGTAAAGCCGGTCGGCATAGCCGATCCAGGCGATGGCCCCGTCGCTGAAGGACGCGACCTGCCGGCCGACCAGCAGGTTGATCTGCAGCACGCCGCCCGCCAGCATCGCGGGCGCCGCGACCTTGGCCAGGTGGATCAGGTCGGGCGTGATCTTCGGGAAATGCACACGGATCCGGAAGCCGGCCCTGGCCGCTGCGAACCAGACCAGCGCCAGCTGTCCGACACCGCCCACCAGAACGCCCCAGGACAGAAGCGTGCCGGTATTGGCGCGGGCCAGATCCTCGCCCGCCAGCGATCCAAAGGCCAGGTCCTGCGGAAAGGCGCCGAGCTGCGCCAGGAACAGCGTCGCGACAAGGATCACGTTCAGCAGCACCGGTGCGGCCGCTGCGGCGGCAAAGCGGCCGATCGTGTTCAGGACCCCCGAACACAGCGCCGCCAGCGAGATGAAGAGGATGTAGCCGAAGGAAATCCGGCCATAAAGCACCGTCAGGTCGAAGCGGTCGTCGCCCAGAAAGCCCGAGGCCATGGCGAAGACCAGCGCCGGCATGAAGACCGAGGCCACCAGCGTGAACAGGATCAGGATCGACCCCAGTGCCGAGAACGCGTCGGAGGCGAAGCGGACCGGGTCGGTGCCCTTTTCGACCTTTTCCGAAAAGATCGGCACGAACGCGGTGTTGAAGGCGCCTTCTGCGAAGAAGCGGCGGAACATGTTGGGCAGCGAGAAGGCGATCCAGAACGCCTCGGCAACCGGGCCCGCGCCCAGGACCGATGCGATCATAACGTCGCGGGCAAAGCCCAGAACCCGGCTGGCCATGGTCCAGCCGCCCACGGTGAAAAAGCCCCTGATCAGGCGTATCGGTTTCAAGTCTGTGCCCTATCTGGCGGAACGCCTGGCGAAGGTTGGGTTATTCGGAGGCCCGTTTCGCGCCTTCCTCGATCGCCTCGCGCAGGCGGGCTTCAAGGAAGCGCTGCTTGCTGCGGGAATGGTATTTCAGGCCGAACATGTCCTTCACATAGAACGTGTCGACGACCTGTTCGCCATAGGTCGCGATCACCGCATTGGCGATATAGACGTTGGACATTGTCAGCGTGCGCGCCAGATCATAAAGCAGCCCCGGCCGGTCGCGGCTGTTGACCTCGATCAGGGTATAGATGTCCGAGGCGTCGTTGTTGAAGCTGATATTGGTCGGCACCTTGAAGGCCTTCTCCCGCTTCTTCAGCTTGTCGCGGGGTTCCAGCGCGCGGGACGCCACAACCTCGCCGCCCAGGGTCTTGCGCATCATCTGTTCCAGCCGCGGCAGGCGGTCGGCATCATAGGGCCGGCCGGTTGCGTCCTGGATCCAGAAGGCGGCGGTGACATAGCCGTCCTTGGTCGTGTAGCTGCGGGCATCGACGACATTCGCACCGACCAGCGCCAGCGAGCCGGCAAGCCGCGCGAAGATCCCGGGGTGGTCGACCATGGCGAAACAGGCCCGCGTCGCGTCGCGGTCGCCGTCGGGATAAAGGTGGATCTGGATTGCCGACGGATCGTTCTTGGCCGCCAGTTGCCGCAGCATCCGGGCAAAGACGACATGGGCCGTGACATGCAGGCCCTGCCAGTAGGGGGCGTAGTGGCGGCGCGTCTCTTCCCGCAGGTCGGCCTTGGGCCAGTCGGGCAGGGCGGCGCGCAGGGCCTTCTTGGCTTCCACGCCGCGGTTGGCACGGGTGAATTCCTCCATCCCGTCTTCCAGCGCGCGGCGCGTCTGGCGGTAGAGCGCGCGCAGAAGCGCGGCCTTCCAGTTGTTCCAGGTGTTCGGACCCACGCCACGGATGTCGCAGGCGGTCAGCACCGTCAGCAGGTCCAGCCGGCGCACGGATCCCACCATCTTGGCAAAGTCGCGCACCGTCCGCGGGTCGGCGATGTCGCGCTTCTGCGCGGTGTCGGACATCAGCAGGTGATAGCGCACCAGCCACTCGACGGTTTCGCTTTCCTCGCGGTCCAGGCCCAGCCGCGGCGCCACGGTCCGCGCGATCCGCGCGCCCAGGATCGAGTGATCCTCGGCCCGGCCCTTGCCGATGTCGTGGCACAGAAGGGCGACGTACAGGACCTTGCGGTTCACGCCGTCCTTCAGGATCTCGGTCGCGACGGGCAGGCTTTCGACCAGGTCGCCCTTTTCCATCATCGCCAGCTGGGCGATGCACTGGATCGTGTGCTCGTCCACCGTATAGCTGTGATACATGTTGAACTGCATCATCGCGACGATGGGTTCGAATTCCGGGATGAAGGCGGACAGCACGCCCAGTTCGTTCATCCGCCGCAGCGCACGTTCGGGATTGCCATGCTTCAGCAGCAGGCCCAGGAAGATCTTCTGCGCCTCGGGATCGTTGCGCATCGCGTTGTCGATCAGATGCAGGTTCGCCGTCACCAGACGCATCGCGTCCGGATGGATCAGCATGCCGGTGCGCAGGCCTTCCTCGAACAGACGCAGGATGTTCAGCTTGTCGTTCAGGAACTTGTCCGGGTCCGCGATGCCCAGGCGGTTGTGGATGACGACATAGCCGTCCTTCACCTGCGGCGGCCGGTTAAAGAACCGTTCCAGCAGCGGCTGCTGCTTCACGTTCTCGCCTTCCAGCTTGGCCAGGAAGATCCGGGTCAGGTCGCCCACCGCCGTGGCCTGGCGGAAATAGTCCTGCATGAAGATCTCGACCGCGCGACGGCCGCGCAGGTCGGTATAGCCCATGCGCGCCGCCACTTCGACCTGCATGTCGAAGGTCAACTGTTCGACGGCGCGGCCGGCGGCCAGATGCATGTGCCCCCGAACGGCCCACAGGAATTTCTCCGCCTTCACGAAGGTCTCGTATTCCTCGCGCCGGAAGACGCCCAGGGGGACCAGTTCGGCGGCCGCGCGGACACCGTGGATGTATTTCGCGATCCAGTAGAGCGACTGCAGGTCGCGAAGACCGCCCTTGCCCTCCTTCACGTTGGGTTCGACCATGTAGCGTTCGCCTTGCCGTTGGTGGCGGGCGTCGCGTTCCTCCAGCTTGGCCTCGGTGAACTCGCGCTCGGTGCCGGCAAAGAGATTGGTGCGCAGCTTCTCTTCCAACTCTTCCGCCAAGGCCTGGTTGCCGGTCAGGAAGCGCATTTCCAGCATCGCGGTGCGGATCGTGAAATCCTCGGCGCCCAGCTTCATGCAGTCGCGGATGGTGCGGCTGGAATGGCCGACCTTCATCTTCAGGTCCCACAGCAGGTACAGCATCGCCTCGATCACCGCCTCGTCGGCGGGGGTGATGCGGCCCTTGGTCAGGAACAGAAGGTCGACGTCGGAAAAGGGCGCCATCTCGCCCCTGCCATAGCCGCCCACGGCGATCAGGGCCAATGCGTCCTTCTTGGCCCGGGGCGGCAGGGGCGCGATCCAGGTCCGGGCGATTTCCAGCGCGGCGGTGACCAGCGTGTCGGTCAGATAGGTATAGGACCGGCCCATCTCGCCTGCGGCGCGGGGGCGGGCGGTGAAGGCCGCGGCGATGGCCGCGCGGCCGTCCTTCATCGCCGTGCGCAGAAGCGGCAGCACCGCGGCGCGGATCTCTGTATCGTCCCCGCCACGGGTCTGGATTGCGGCTGCGGCGGCGCGGATCGCGGCCCGCAGGGCCTCGCCATCGACGATCTCGTCCGTGGGAAGGATCAGCGCGGGCGGACCCGCAACCGTGGCTGGCGACGGCCCGGTCGAGGACGCGACCAGCGGGCCCGGAAGACGGCTGGCAGACGGCAGCGTGTCACCGGGCACCGCGGGGCGGACCGATTGAGGAAGCGGGGTACGGGGCGTGTTGTTAGGAGCCAAAGGCCGAGAAACTCTGTGGTGCGGGGTCGATTACAACTACAGATTTGTTCCGCACGGTTGCAACCGCAAGTCCACGTTCGTTGGTGCCGTCCGGCATCAGGCGGAAGATGCCGCCCGTCCCCTGGAAGCCGCGAGACTGGGTCAGCGCGGCCCCGGACAGCGCGTTGCGGTTGCCGCTGGCGACCAGCGCGCCGATGGCCGCGATCCCGTCATAGCCCAGCCCGCCCACGGGGTGTGGCGCCGCGCCATAGGCCGCCTGGTAACGCGACTGGAAGGCGGCCGTCTTGGCCGGATCGGGAATGGCGAACCAGGACCCTTCGACACCGCGATAGCCCAGCGTGGCCGGCGGCACGTCCCAGCGGGTCAGGCCGATATATTGCGGATTGGGCGAGAGGATCCCGGCATCGGGCAGCATTTCCGCGTAAAGCGGCAGGGCGCCTTGGGTATTCGAGGTGAAGAAGATCGCGTTGGGCGCGCCCGTGGCGACCTCGGCCTTGATGCCTTCGACGCTGGCGACGACGGATTCCTGCGACGGGGAATAGGAGACCTCGCCCACCTGGCGGGCACCGCCGGTGCTGCTGATCGCGCTCTGGACGGCGGCATAGCCCAGCTGGCCCGGTACGTCCTGGCTGTGGACCACCAGCATGTTGCCCTTGCCGTTGCGCGCGGCGTAGCGAACCATCCGGTTGGCGGTGTTCTCGAAGGTCGGGCCCAGGATGAAGACGTTGCCTTCCGAGTGCGCGACCGAAGTGTTGTTCGAGAAGGACAGGATGTTCACGCCCGACCCGGCGGTGGCGGCGGCCACGGCGGCGGTGGATTCCTGGAACAGCGGACCCAGGATGATCTTGGCGCCGTCGTTCACGGCCTGGGTGGCCAGCTGCGCGGCCCGGGCCGGATCGCCGGCCGTGTCATAGACGCGCAGGTCGATCTGGGCGCCCTGCAGGTCCCCCAGCGCCATGCGCGCCGAATTCTCCAGGCTTTGCCCGATCACGGAAATGCCGCGTTCGCTGGATCCCTTGGGCACCAGAAGGGCCACGGGCACCGGCGCGTTCGGGTCGATCGAGGGGCCGCCGGCCATGTTGCCGACCATCGGCATGTCGCAGGACGCCAGCCCGAACGTCCCGATGGCGGCCACGACGGCGAGGGCTGCCTTGCGGGTGCGGTTGAAAACGGCAAACATGGGGCAGATACTCCTCGTCCTGCGGGTTAGGGCTCGCGGGCGGGATCATAGAGGGCATGGGTGCCGGGTCCAGTCTTGAATCACCAGATCGTAAACTTGCCGGCGGGGCTCTACCTCGTTGCCACACCTATCGGAACCGCGCGTGACATCACGCTGCGGGCGCTGGACGTTCTGGCCTCGGCGGCCGTGCTTGCGGCCGAGGATACGCGGACGCTGCGGCGGCTGATGGACATCCACGGCGTTCCGCTGAACGGTCGGCGGATCGTGGCCTATCACGACCATTCCGGGGCTGAGACGCGCGCCCGCCTGCTGGCCGAGATCGCCGCCGGCGCCTCGGTCGCCTATGCATCAGAGGCGGGGATGCCCCTGATTGCCGATCCCGGCTATGATCTGGTGACCGACATGGCGGCCGCGGGCCTGACCGTGACGGCGGTGCCCGGCGCGTCTGCTGCGCTGACGGCCCTGTCGCTGGCGGGTCTGCCGACCGACGCCTTCCTGTTTGCAGGCTTCCTGCCATCTTCCGCCGGCGCCCGGCAAAGCCGGTTGGAAACCCTGGCTGGCGTGCCGGCGACGCTGGTCTTCTACGAGGCGCCGCACCGGATCGAGGCGGCGCTGACCGCCATGGCCGATACATTGGGCCCGGACCGCCAGGCGGCCTTGTGCCGGGAACTGACCAAGAAGTTCGAACAGGTCCGCCGCGGCACCTTGCAGGAGCTGGCGGCGGGCGTGGCCGCCGATCCGCCCAAGGGCGAGATCGTCGTGGTCATCGACCGCACGCGTTCAGACGGTGTTAACGCCGTTGACCTAGAACAGGTGCTGTCAGATGCCCTGAAGACCATGTCGGTGCGCGATGCGGCGGATGCCGTGGCGGCCGCGCACCGGATGCCCCGGCGCAAGGTCTATCAGATGGCGCTGAAGCTGAACGCGAACGCAGGAAAAGACTGATGCGAAACGAAGTTGGCCAGGAACATGGATATGCAACTGCCCGGTCGCGCCGCGGCGCGCGGGAATACCGGGCCGGGCTGGCTGCCGAACAGCGCATCGCGCAGGATTACGAACGCCGCGGCCTGCCGGTGGCGCGGCAGCGCTGGCGGGGAACGGCGGGTGAAATCGACCTGATCGCACGGGACGGCGCGGGCCTGATCTTCATCGAGGTGAAGAAAAGCCGCACCTTCGACCGTGCCGCCGAACGGCTGGGCCCGCGCCAGATGGAACGGATCTGCAGGACGGCCCAGGAATTCCTGGCCGGCGAACCCATGGGACAATTGACAGAAATGCGCTTCGACGTGGCGCTGGTCGACGGGCAGGGACAGTTTCGGATCATCGAAAATGCCTTCGGTGACTTCTGAAACGGATTGAACCCCGCTTGCACCCCGGGCGGCGGAAGGTCATGTAGGAACCGTTGCTTCGCCAGCCGGGGGACCTTGCCGTGAAGATCGCCTTTCAGATGGACCCGATCGGGGCCGTCAACATCAATGCCGACACCACCTTCCGCCTTGCCGAGGAAGCGCAGGCCCGGGGGCACGAGCTGTTCTATTACAGCCCGGACAAGCTGGCCTACCAGGAAGGGCGCATCACCGCGCGCGGCCATGACATGACCGTGCAGCGGGTGGCCACCAACCCGGCCGTCCTGACGCCCGAGCGCGAGGTCGACCTGGCCGATTTCGATGTCGTCTGGTTGCGGCAGGACCCGCCCTTCGACATGCACTATATCACAACGACACACCTTCTGGACCGTCTGAAGGGCCAGACGCTGGTGGTGAACGATCCGTTCTGGGTCCGGAACTATCCCGAAAAGCTGCTGGTCCTCGACTTCCCGCAGCTGACGCCGCCCACCGCCATCGCCCGGGATCTTGACACGATCCGCGATTTCCGCGCGCGTCATGGCGACATCATCCTGAAGCCGCTCTATGGCAATGGCGGGGCGGGGGTCTTCCGGCTGGACACGGGCGACCGGAACCTCGCCTCGCTCCATGAACTCTTCACCGGCTTCTCGCGCGAACCGCTGATCGTGCAGAAGTTTCTGCCCGCCGTCTCCAAGGGCGACAAGCGCATTCTGTTGGTCGACGGCGCATGCGTGGGCGCGATCAATCGCGTGCCTGCGGAAGGCGAGACCCGGTCCAACATGCATGTCGGCGGCCGCCCCGAAAAGGTTGGCCTGACCGACCGCGACCTAGAGATCTGCGCCACCATCGGCCCGCTTCTGAAGGAAAAGGGCCAGGTCCTGGTCGGCATCGATGTGATCGGCGACTACCTGACCGAGATCAACGTGACCTCGCCCACCGGCATCCAGGAACTGGAGCGCTTCGACGGTGTGAACATCGCCGAAAAGGTGTGGGAGGCGATCGAGGCCCGCCTGGCGTGAGCTGGCAGGCCCGGTTTCTGTCCTTCGCGCTGCGCCACACCGAAAAGCGTGCCCTGGCCCGGGCCGATGACCCGCTTGAGGTGCGCGCCAGTTTCGAACGCCGTGCGCCCTGGATCTTTCGCCAGCCCCGCGGCGTTTCGGTGACCGAGGCGCCGCTGGGCGATCTGTCCGCGCTGTGGTGCGGGGATTCCCGGGCGGCAGACACGATCCTGTACTTCCACGGCGGGGCCTACATCATGGGCAGCCCCCGCACCCATTCTGCGCTGGGCGCCCGAATTGCACGGGACAGTGGGACCTGTCTTTGCCTGCCGGAATACCGGCTGGCCCCGGAACATGCCTTTCCGGCCGCGGTCGACGATGCGGTGGCCGCCTGGCGTGCGCTTCGCCGACAACGTCCCCACGGTCGCCTGATCCTGGGCGGCGACAGCGCGGGCGGCGGTCTGGCCCTGGCCCTTCTGGGAGAGATTGCGCGGCAGGGCCTGCCGGTGCCGGACGGCTTTTTCGCCTTTTCTCCCTTCACCGACCTGACCTTTTCCGGCGCCAGCATTCAAGACAACGCCACGAAGGATTCTCTTCTGCCAGCTCAGCGCGCGGCCGAGCTGGGCGGTTTCTACCTCCAGGGGGCCGACCCGCGGGACCCGCGCGCCTCGCCGCTCTTTGCCGACCACAGGCAGGCGCCGCCGGTCTGGCTGTCGGTGGCCGAAACGGAAATCCTTCGGGACGACACCCTGCGGCTGGCCGAACGCCTGGCCGAGCAGGGGCGCTATATCCACCTGCACCGGATGCCGGATCTGCCCCATGCCTGGCCGTTGTTCCAGGGGCGCCTGCCCGAGGCCGAACGGACACTGGAGGACCTGACCGGCTGGCTCAGCGGGATCCTGGCACCGTCAGCCGGTAGCTGAGCGCCTCGGCCACGTGGGGCCGGCGCACGGGCCCGCTTTCGTCGAGGTCGGCGATGGTGCGGGCAACCCGCAGCACCCGGTGATAGCCGCGGGCCGACAGGCCTGCATGTTCGGCCATCCGCGCCAGCAGGGCCTGTCCTTCGGCATCGGGCGTGGCGACAAGGTCCAACAGTTCGCCTTCCGCATCGGCATTCAGGCGGGGGCCATCCATGCCGGCATAGCGGTCGGCCTGCACCGCGCGGGCGCGGGTCACCCGTTCGGCCACGGCGGCCGAACAGTCGCCCGAGGCCGGCAGGTTCAGGTCGCCCAGGGCTACCGGCGGCACCTCGATCCGCAGGTCGAATCGGTCCATCAGCGGCCCCGAGATCTTGCCCAGATAATCTTCGCCACAGACTGGCGCGCGGGCGCAGGCGCGCGCGGCATCGGGCAGGTAGCCGCAGCGGCAGGGATTGGCCGCGGCCACCAGCAGGAAGCGGCAGGGATAGGTCACGTGGGCATTGGCGCGGGCGACAGTGACCTCTCCGTCCTCGACCGGCTGGCGCAGGGAGTCCAGCACGTCGCGCGAAAATTCGGGCAGTTCGTCCAGGAACAGCACGCCGTTATGGGCCAGGCTGATCTCGCCCGGTCCCGCGGCGCGCCCGCCACCGATCATCGCGGGCTTCGAGGCCGTGTGATGCGGCTGGCAATAGGGCCGCCCGCGGTCGATCCCGCCATCGCCCAGGAGACCCCGAAGCGAACGGATCATCGACGTCTCCAGCGCCTCCGCGACATCGAGCGGGGGCAGAAGGCCCGGCATCCGCTTTGCCAGCATCGACTTGCCCGACCCGGGCGTGCCCACCATCAGCAGGTGATGCCGCCCGGCTGCCGCGATTTCCAGCGCACGCTTGGCGCGTTCCTGTCCCTTCACGTCGCGCAGGTCGCCCAGGCCCGGGACCGCGTTCGTGACCTCGCCCGCCCTGGCGGGCGACAGCAGCGACTGGCCGGTGAAGTGGCGCACCACCGCGCCAAGGTCAGGGGCGGCGATGACCTCGGCCGCGTCGACCCAGGCGGCTTCGGCGCCGGATTCCTTCGGGCACAGCAGGGTCCGTCCGTCGGTCGCCGCCGCTAGCGCGGCGGGCAGGGCGCCCGGCACGGGGCGCAGGCGCCCGTCCAGCGACAACTCGCCCAGGGCCATCGTGCTTTCGGCCGCATCCGGGGGCACGATCCCCAGCGCGGCCAGCAGGGCCAGCGCGATGGGCAGATCGAAATGGCTGCCCTCCTTGGGCAGGTCCGCAGGGGACAGGTTCACCGTGATCCGGCGCGAGGGCAGGGCGATCGACATGGACCCCAGCGCGCTGCGGACCCGTTCGCGCGCCTCGGACACCGCCTTGTCCGGGAGGCCCACGACCGAAAAGCCGGGTATGCCCGGCGACAGGGCGCACTGCACCTCGACCGGCTGTGCCTCGATCCCTTCGAATGCGACCGTGTAGGCCCGTGCGACCATGGCCGCCTTCTCCCCGCATGACCCCTCATGGCTAGACGGATCACGGTTACCGATTGGTTAACGGACGAAAGCAGACGTTAGTTTTTCAGGGCAGGTGGCTGACGCGGCCGACGGTCCAGCCGTCCGGGGACCAGGTGATCTCGGTGACGGAAAGGTTGTCGATCTTCTGGCCCAGCGCCTCGCGCGGGGTGACGCCGCGGGCGCGCTGGACCTGGCCCAGGATCATGCCGAAATGGCCCACGACGATGATGTCCCGGCCTTCATGCGCCGCGATCAGCGCGTCGATGGCGGGATCGACCCGTGCGCGCATCTCGTTCCAGGTCTCGCCACCCGGGGGACGGACGTCGCCGGGGGTGGACCAGAAGGCGCGGCTGGTTTCCGGGTGGGTTTCGGTGATCTCGGAATGCCTGCGCAATTCCCATTCACCGAAATGGATTTCGCGCAGGGCATCCTGCGGCGGCAGCATGGGCCGGTCGTCGGCGATGGCCTGGGCGGTGGCAACGCAGCGCTTCAGGTCGGACGACACGATGACCGCGTCTTCCGGCAGGAAGGCGGTCAGCCGCGCCACGGCGCGCATGTCGCTGAGGTCGGCGGGAAGATCGCTCCAGCCCACCATGCCTTTGGCATGGGTCGGCCCGTGGCGGACAAGGTGCAGGCGGGTCATGGCAGCTCTCCCTTCAGGGCCTGGGGCAGGCCGGCGGTGACCAGCGTGACCGCGTCGGCCTGTTTTGCCAACGCGATGTTCATCCGGCCATGGGCCTCGCGGAAACGGCGCGACAGCGCATCGGCGGGAACGATCCCGTGGCCCAGTTCGTTCGTCACCACGACAAGCCGCGCCTTGCAGCCGTCGATGGCCGCCAGCAGATCCGACACGGCGACCTGGGGGTCGATATCCTTCATCATCCGGTTGCTGAGCCAGATCGTCGCGCAGTCCAGCAGTGCCACCGCCCCCTGGGGCAGGCCCAGAAGGCATGTTTCGGTGTCCCAGGGACATTCCAGCGTCTGCCAGCCTGACCCGCGGCGGCCGACATGGCGCGCGATCTTGGCCGACATCTCGGCATCCTGGGCTTCGGCCGTGGCAAGGTACAGATGCGGGCGCGGCGCGGCCTCGACCAGGCTTTCGGCATAGGCCGACTTGCCGGACGCGGCCCCGCCGATGACCAGGGTTCGGCTGGGAAGCATGAGGAAACTCCGTTCTGCGACCGGGCCGGGATGCCCGTGCGGGTCCGGGTGGGGCAAATTGTCCCGGTCATGATCCGTTTTGCGTTCCCGTGCGTAGTCAATGCAACAGCGTCGGGCAAGCCCGTAGGCGGCGGCAACCGGGGCGATGACAGATAGGAGCTTCAGATGGCCACTGCAGACCCCCTTTCATTTGACCTGTCGCGTATTGCCCGACGGGCAGAGTTGCTTGATGCCGAAACGGAAATGGTTCTGGCCCGGGCCTGGCGCGATGACCGCGACGAAGCCGCGTTGCACCGGCTGATCACGGCCTACATGCGGCTGGCGATTTCGGTCGCGGCCCGGTTCCGGCGCTATGGCGCGCCGATGAACGACATGATCCAGGAGGCGGGGCTGGGCCTGATGAAGGCCGCGGAGAAATTCGACCCCGACCGCGGCGTGCGCTTTTCGACCTATGCCGTCTGGTGGATCCGCGCGTCTGTCCAGGATTACGTGATGCGGAACTGGTCGCTGGTCAGGACCGGTTCCACCTCTTCGCAGAAGGCCCTGTTCTTCAACCTACGTCGTGTCCAGGCCAAGCTGGAGCGCGAGGCGGCGTCGGAAGGCGTTGAACTGGACCGCGGTGCGCTTCACGCGATGATCGCGGCCGAGATCGGCGTTTCTGCCTCGGACGTCGAGATGATGGATGGCCGGCTGTCCGGTTCCGACTTCTCGCTGAACGCCACCCAGGTGCAGGAGGAGGACGGCCGCGAATGGATCGACCTGCTGGAAGACGAGACGCCGGGGGCCGAAATCCGGGTCCAGCACGACCTGGATAATGAACAATTGCGTGAATGGCTCGTGATGGCCCTGTCCAAACTGTCGGAGAGGGAACGATTCATCGTGGCCGAACGCAAGCTGAAGGAAGAGCCACGCACGCTGGAATGCCTTGGAACAGAGCTGGGCCTGTCCAAGGAACGTGTCCGGCAGTTGGAAGCCGCCGCCTTCAAGAAGATGCGCAAGTGCCTTGAAGGCCAGTCCCGCGAGGTGCAGAACCTTCTCGTATGAAGGGTCGAGTCGCGCTGTGTCTCTGGTTAGGTCTGGTCCCCGTCGGGGCTCATGCGGTCGAGGGCCTGGAGCCCCCGGCCCAACAGGCCATGACTGATGCAAATATCGTGATCGTGGGCGAAAACCACGACAACGTTCATCACCACGACCGTCAGGCCGCCGTGGTGGCCGAGCTGAAGCCCAGGGCCGTGGTCTGGGAAATGATGTCGCCCACCGACGCCGTGCTGATCACGCCGGACCTGATCGGCGACAAGGACGCGCTGGCCACCGCGCTGGACTGGGAAAACTCCGGCTGGCCCGGCTTTGATCTTTATTATCCGATCATCGAGGCAGCCCCCGCGGCAAAGCACTATGGCGCCGAAATCGCCCGCGAGGATCTGATGGACATCTATCGCCGGGGGGCTGCTGCCGTGCTGCCTACCGCGCTGCGGTTCCGTTTGGGCGATCCCTTGCCCCCGGCCGAGCAGGAAGAACGCGAGGCGCTGCAGAAGGCCGCCCATTGCGACATGCTTCCCGACGAACAACTGCCCGCCATGGTGGAGGTGCAGCGCGCCCGGGATGCGGCGCTGGCCGATGCGGCGCTGCGTGCGCTGGAAGCCACCGGGGGACCGGTCGTCGTCATTGCCGGCAACGGTCATGCACGCTCCGATTGGGGCGTCCCGGCGGCCCTGGAACTGGCGCAGCCCGGGATCAAGGTCTTCTCTCTGGGCCAGGCCGAGGACGGCCGGATCGAGGGGCGGTTCAACGCCGTCCTCTCCAGTCCCGGGGTCGAACGGGACGATGCCTGCGAACCGCTCCGCAAGGAGTGAGCGGCGCGAAACCCGCTGGTCCTTCCCGGCGACCGCTTCTAAGGTGCGCCCGCACCAAGCGCGGGAGTGACGCAGATGCTGGGCGGTAAGCGCATCCTTCTGATCATCGGCGGCGGCATCGCGGCCTTCAAGTCCCTGGACCTGATCCGCCGGCTGCGCGAACGCGGGGCAGAGGTGACGCCGGTCCTGACCCGCGCGGCCGAGGAATTCGTGACCCCCCTGTCGGTTGCCGCGCTGGCTGGTCACAAAGTCTATCGCGACCTCTTCGACCTGACCGAAGAGGCCGAGATGGGCCATATCGAACTGAGCCGCAGCGCCGACCTGATCGTCGTGGCGCCCGCCACGGCCGACCTGATGGCCAAGATGGCCAACGGGCTGGCGGACGATCTCGCCTCGACCCTGCTGCTGGCCACCGACACCCGCGTGCTGGTGGCGCCGGCGATGAATGTCCGCATGTACGACCATCCTGCATCCGTCCGGAACCGGGCACGGCTGGCGGGCGACGGAATCCTGTTCGTGGGCCCGAACGAAGGCACCATGGCTTGCGGCGAATTCGGCCCGGGCCGGATGTCCGAACCGTTGGAGATCGTCGCCGCCATCGAGGCCGCGTTGCGCGACGGGCCCCTGAAGGGGCGCCGGATCCTCGTGACCTCTGGCCCAACACACGAACCGATCGACCCGGTACGCTATATCGCCAACCGGTCGTCCGGCGCGCAGGGCACGGCCATAGCATCGGCCCTGTCGGGGCTGGGCGCCGACGTGATCTTCGTCACCGGTCCGGCCGACGTGCCGCCCCCCGAAGGCGTGCAGGTCGTGAAGGTCCAGACCGCCGCCCAGATGCTGGCCGCGGTCGAGGACGCCTTGCCCGTGGATGCGGCCATCTTCGCCGCCGCCGTGGCCGACTGGCGCGTGGCCTCGGAAGCCGGGCAGAAGATCAAGAAGGTCGCCGGCGCCCTGCCGGTGCTGGAATTCGCCGAAAACCCGGACATCCTGGCCACGGTTTCGCAGAAGACCACCGGACGCCCGGGTCTTGTCGTGGGCTTCGCGGCCGAAACCACCGATGTCGTGGCCCATGCCACCGCCAAGCGCGCCCGCAAGGGCTGTGACTGGATCGTGGCCAACGATGTCAGCCCCGCTACGGGCATCATGGGCGGGACCGAGAACGCGGTGACCCTGATCTCGGACGCGGGCGCCGAGGACTGGCCCCGCATGACCAAGGACCAGGTCGCCCGCCGCCTGGCCGACCGCATTGCCGAGACACTGACCGCATGACCACACCTGTCCTGATCCGCCTGCAACGCCTGCCCGAGGCCGACCTGTCCCTGCCGCTGCCCTCCTACCAGACGGCGGGCGCGGCCGGTGCCGACATCCGCGCCGACCTGCCCGATCGCGGCACGGTGGAGCTGGCGCCCGGTGCCCGCGCGCTGGTTCCCACGGGCTTTCGGATGGAAATCCCCGAAGGGTACGAGGTGCAGGTCCGCCCGCGGTCCGGCCTGGCGCTGAAACACGGGATCACGCTGCCCAACAGTCCTGGCACCATCGACAGCGACTATCGTGGGCCAATTGCCATCATCGTGATGAACGCCGGGCCCGAGCCCTTCACCATCGCCCATGGCGACCGCATCGCGCAGATGGTGGTGGCCCCCGTGCTGCAGGCCCGCTTCGACCTTGTCGACAGCCTGTCGGACACCGAAAGGGGCGAGGGCGGCTTCGGCTCCACGGGGCGCGGCTGATGCTTCTGGTCCTGATCCTGGCCGCCGGGATCTGGGGCCTGGGGCTTCTATTGAAGATCCCGTCCCGGCAGCGCGTCGTCATGGTGGGGATGCTGTTCCTGGGCGTCCTGATCGCCCAGCTGGTCCTGCCCGACGGCCATCCGCTGCGGGTCGCGACCGGAGGATCTCCCGCGCTGTGGTTCATGGTGCTGGGCTTTGCCGCCGTGGCACTGGTCTACGGGCAGGGCGTCGCCTGGCTGAAGCGCCGCGTCGCCACCCCCCCGGAAGAACCCAAATCCGCCGGGACCTTTTCCGAGGCAGAGCTTGACCGCTATGCCCGCCACATCGTCCTGCGCGAACTGGGAGGCCCGGGCCAGAAGCGGCTGAAACAGGCCAGTGTCCTTGTGATCGGCGCAGGCGGTCTTGGCGCGCCCGCGCTCCAGTACCTGGCCGCGGCCGGTGTTGGCACCATCGGCGTGATCGACGGCGACGTGGTCGAAAACGCCAACCTCCAGCGCCAGGTGATCCACGCGGATGCCGCCATCGGCACGCCCAAGGTCTTCTCGGCCCAGGCCGCGATGATGGCGCAGAACCCCTTCGTCACCGTCCGCCCCTATCACCGCCGCCTGACCGGGGACGTGGCCCAGGCGCTCTTCGCCGACTACGACATCGTTCTGGACGGCACCGACAATTTCGACACCCGCTACCTTGCCAACCGTACGGCCGTGGCGCTGGGCAAACCCCTGGTTTCCGGCGCTCTCTCGCAATGGGAAGGTCAGCTCTCGGTCTTCGACCCGGCGGAAGGTGCTCCCTGCTACGCCTGTATCTTCCCCCAAGCGCCGGCGCCGGGCCTCGCGCCCAGTTGCGCCGAGGCCGGCGTTCTGGGCCCCCTCCCGGGCGTGGTCGGTGCCATGATGGCGGTCGAGACGGTGAAACTGATCACTGGCGCGGGCGCGCCGCTGCGCGGCTCGATGCTGATATACGATGCGCTCTGGGGCGAAACCCGCCAGATCCGTCTCGGCCGCAACCCCGACTGCCAGGTTTGCGGCCACCGCCACGTCTGAGGACCCGCCGCGCCCCCGAAATCCTCTTCGCGGAGCCACCGTCGCGATGGCGTCCCGGAGCTTCCGGCCATCCCGCTTCAAGGGTGCGCATGCCCCGTGCGTTCCGCGCGGCTTGCCCTTGATACGGGATGGCCAGGGGCTCAGGCATCGTCAGCGACGGTGGTTCTGCCAATAGGACGGGCCCTCTTTGTGGTGAATCAGAGCCCCCAGTAACCGCCATCCTAAAGCGCAACGCCAATGCGCGGTGCAACCCGGTCTCAGGCGCCGGACCGGTTATTCCCGCGCCCCCACTGGACCATGACGCCACCCGCACATAGCTTTGGCCCAACTGGATGGAGAATACCCATGAACAACCCGCTGCTTGCCCCGTGGGAGACGCCCTTCACGCTGGCGCCCTTCGACAGGATCTCGGACGAGGATTTCACCCCGGCGCTCGACGCCGCCCTGACCGATCACAAGGCGGAGATCGCCGCGATCCGCGACAACCCCGAACCCCCGACCTTCGCCAATACCGTCGAGGCGCTCGAGACGTCCGGCCAAGCGCTCCACCGGGTGCTGTCGGTCTTCTACACGCTATCGGGCGCCGACAGTTCGCCCCGGCGCGAGGAGCTGCAGCGCACCTTCGCCCCCAAGATTGCGGCGCATTACGCGGAAATGACTTCGGACAAGGCGCTCTATGCCCGGATCCGGGCCGTCTGGGACGCCCGCGATAGGCTGGACCTGTCGCCGGAGCAGGACCGGCTGCTCTATCTCAGCCACCGCGGTTTCGTCCGTGCCGGCGCGGCGCTGGACGGCACTGCCGAGGCGCGGATGAAGCAGATCAAGATGCGTCTGGCGGAACTCGGCACCGCGTTCACCCAGAACCTGCTGGGCGACGAACGGGACTGGGAGATGGGGCTGGCGCCCGAAGACATGGAAGGCCTGCCCGGGTTCCTGGTGAAGGCCGCGACCGATGCCGGCAAGGAACGGGGCAGTGCCGGTCCGGTGATCACGCTGTCACGCTCGCTGGCGGTGCCTTTCATGGAAACCTCGCCCAGGCGGGACTTGCGCGAAAAGGTCTGGCGCGCCTTCACGTCCCGCGGGGCCAATGAGGGCCTCCGCGACAACCGCCCCATCGCGGCCGAGATCCTGGCCCTGCGCAAGGAACGGGCCGAATTGCTGGGCTATGCCGATTTCGCCTCCTACAAGCTGGAGACAGAGATGGCGGGCAGCCCCGACCGGGTGAAGGACCTTCTGATGGCCGTCTGGCAGCCGGCGCGGGCCCGGGCCGAGGCAGACGCCGCGGCGATGGAGGAAATGCTTCATGCCGACGGGATCAACGGCGCGCTGGCGCCCTGGGACTGGCGCTACTACGCGCAGAAGCGGCAGGCGGCGGCCTTCGATCTGGACGAGTCGGACCTGAAGCCCTACCTGCAGCTCGACCGGATGATCGAGGCGGCCTTCGACTGTGCCAATCGCCTTTTCGGGCTGGAGTTCAAGTCCGTCGATCTGCCACTTTATCACGCGGACGCGCGGGCGTGGGAGGTGACGCGGAAGGGCGAACATGTGGCGCTGTTCATCGGCGACTATTTCGCACGCGGATCGAAACGGTCGGGCGCGTGGTGTTCGGCCATGCAGCAGCAGGCGCGGTTCCCGAAGGCGCAGGCGCCGATCGTGATCAATGTCTGCAACTTCGCCAAGGGCGATCCGGCGCTTCTGTCCTGGGACGAGGCGCGGACGCTGTTCCACGAATTCGGCCATGCGCTGCACCAGATGCTGTCGGACGTGACCTATGAATCGATGTCCGGTACCTCGGTCGCGCGGGATTTCGTGGAACTGCCCAGCCAGCTTTACGAACACTGGCTGGACGTGCCGGAGGTCCTGTCGCGTTTCGCCACCCATGCGGAAACGGGCGAGGCGATGCCGCCCGAGATGGTGGAAAAGGTGATCGCGGCCGCGAATTTCGACATGGGCTTCCAGACGGTGGAATACGTGGCCTCGGCGCTGGTCGACATGGCCTTCCACGAAGGCACCCCGCCCGCGGATCCGATGGCCAAACAGGCCGAGGTGCTGGAAGGGATCGGCATGCCCGCCGCCATCGCCATGCGCCACGCGACGCCGCAATTCGCGCACGTCTTTTCGGGCGACGGTTATTCGGCCGGCTACTACAGCTACATGTGGTCGGAAGTGATGGACGCCGACGCCTTCGCGGCCTTCGAGGAGACGGGCGATGCCTTCGACCCGGAACGGGCCCGGGCGTTGGAAGCGTCGATCCTGAGCCGCGGCGGATCGGTCGAGGCCGAGGAGCTGTATGTCGAGTTCCGCGGCCGGATGCCGGGGGTCGAGGCGCTGCTGAAGGGCAGGGGACTAGCGGCCTGATGGTCCTGGACGGGCCGGGGACAGCCGCCTGACGGCGGCGCGCCCGGGCTGCCCGTTCACCCCGCCCAAGGGGTTTTGCGGCGAGCGCAAAACCCCTTCCGACCCGGGCGCATGCCTGGGTCGGAAGGGTGGCGGTCAGTAGCCGAGGCTGCGGTCGACCAGGTTGATGAAGGGTTCGCCCACCGCCAGGCGGCGGACATTTTCCGCCACGATCTTCGAAGCGCTGTCGGGTCGGGTCCAGGACGCGATGTGCGGCGTGACCGTGACCTTGGGATGCGCCCAGAACGGATGGTCTGCCGGCAGGGGTTCCACCCGGAAGACGTCCAGCGTGGCATGGCTCAGCTGGCCGGAATCCAGCGCCGCGATCAGGGCGTCATCGTCGATCATCGGCCCGCGGCCCGGGTTGATGACCATGGCACCCGGCGCCAGCAGGGCCAGCGTGTCGGCGTTCAGCGTGTTCTTCGTTTCGGCCGTGTCGGGCAGCAGCAGGATCACGATCTGGGCGCCGGACAGTGCGGTCCGCAGGCCTTCCGGGCCGTGGTGCGTGGTGATGCCATCGATGCTTTTCGGGCTGCGGCTCCACCCCGTGACGGGAAAGCCAAGGCGCGCCAGCGTCTGGCCACAGGCCGATCCCAGCGCACCCATGCCCAGGATCGTCACGGGGCGGTCCTTGGCCAGCGGCGGGGGCGTATCGTTCCGCCAGATGCCGTCCTGGCCCAGGATATGCGTGTCCATGCCCAGGTGATGGCGCAGTGTGTGACCGGTGACCCATTCCACCATACCGGCGGTCAGGCCTTCGGTGTCGATCATACGCGCCAGCGGCTGGGTCAGCGTCTTGTTTCCGATCACCCTGTCGACCCCGGCCCAGAGGTTCTGGACCAGCTTCAGCCGCGTGTAGGGCGTGAAATCCAGCGGGTCGTTGGTGGGCCCATAGGCCATGAAGTCGACCTCTTCCGGCGCAAAGCCGCCGGCGGTGCGCAGATCCGCCGTTTCGCCGGTGCCTTCAAGGGCAGCCTCCAGTGCGGCGGGCAGGGGCTGTCGGTATTCGTCCCAGTGATCGGAATCGGCGTGGAAGAGGATATTCAAAGTCATCGGGGGCCTTTCGGTCGGTGTTCGTTCAGCGGGGACGGTGGATATTCGCGCTGTGGACCAGCCCGAAGGCGGCCAGCAGGACCAGCATGGCCGACCCGCCATAGCTGACCAGCGGCAGGGGCACGCCGACGACCGGCGCCAGCCCCATCACCATCAGCATGTTGACCGAGAAGAACAGGAAGAACGTCATCGCCACGCCCAGCGACAGCAGCGAGGCGAACCGGTCGATCGTCGACATCGCCGTGGCGACGCAGAAGACGATGATCAGCGCATAGAGGACAAGAAGGGAGAAGCCGCCGATGAAGCCGAATTCCTCGGCCAGCGTCGTGAAGATGAAGTCGGTGTGCTTTTCGGGAAGGAAGTTCAGACGCGACTGGGTGCCCTGCATGAAGCCGCGGCCGGTCCAGCCGCCGGACCCTAGCGCGATCTTCGACTGGGTGATGTGATAGCCCGCGCCCAGCGGGTCCGACGCCGGGTCCAGGAAAGTGTCGATGCGGCGGAACTGGTAGTCCTTGATCAACTGCCAACTGGTGCCGCGGCTTTCCAGGACGGCCGTCACAAGGCCCCCGACCATGGCGATAACGGCCGCGAAATAGGCCCAGTGGACGCCGGCCAAGAACATCAGCCCGCCGCCAGCGGTCACCATCAGGATGGCGGTCCCAAGGTCGGGCTGGCGTAGCACCAGACCGACCGGCAGCAGGATCAGCAGGACCGGCACCGCGACCCAAAGGGGTTTCGACGTATTCTTGCCCGGAAGCCAGTCGTAATAGGCCGCCAGCAGCATGATGGTCGCGATCTTGCACAGCTCGGACGGCTGCAGGATGATGAAGCCCAGGTCGATCCAGCGCTGCGCACCCATCCCGATCGAGCCCATGACCTCGACCGCGATCAGCAGCAGGACCGAGATCGCATAGGCTACCGCCGACATGCTGCGCCAGAACCAGATCGGCGTCAGCGCCACGGCGATCATCACCGCGAAGCCCATGGCGAACCGCTTCATCTGCGGTTCCGCCCAGACCGACAGGCGCCCGCCGGCCACGGAATAGAGCATCAGAAAGCCCATCGCCGCGACCGAGATCAAGAGAAGGATCAGCGGCCAGTTCAGGTACAGGATCTTGCGCGGCCCCGACGGCATCGTCTTGACCGCATATTCCAGGTAGCTCATGCCTGACTGCTCCGTTCGCTGTTGCGGCGCAACTGTTCGCGGTGCAGCCGTTCCTGCTGGGCCTTCACCTTGGACCGGTCGGCACTGGGATAGGCCGTCAGGGGCGGGGTGCCGTCGTAAAGCGCCTGAAGCATCACGTCCCGCGCGATCGGGGCCGCCACGGCCGACCCGCCGCCGCCGTGCTGGACCACGACCGACACGGCGTAACGCGGCTTGTCATAGGGCGCGAAGCAGACGAACAGCGCGTGGTCGCGTCGTTCCCAGGGCAGGTCCTCGTTCCGGACAACGCCGGCGCGGCGTTCCGCCTCGGAAATGTTGCGGACCTGGCTGGTCCCGGTCTTGCCGGCCATCTCCATCCCGTCGGCCACGATCCGGCTGCGGTTGGCGGTTCCGCTGCGTTCGTTCACGACGGCAAACATGCCGTTGCGGATCATCCGCATGCTGCGGGCATTCATGCCCATGTCGGTCCCTGCGCCCGACTGAGTCTCGACCCCGTCGATCGACCGGACCAGCCGCGGCGTCACGCTGCGGCCGGTGGCGATACGGGCGGTCATGATGGCCAGTTGCAGGGGCGAGGCCTGCATGTAGCCCTGTCCGATCGATACGTTCACCGTGTCGCCCACCAGCCATTCCTGGCCATAGCTCTTCTGTTTCCAGTCCTTGGTGGGCGCCAGGCCCTCGGCCACTGCCGACATCGGCACGTCTGGCCGAAGCCCCAGGCCGAACCGCTGGGCCATCTCGGCAATCCTGTCGATGCCGACCTCCAGCGCCACGTCGTAGAAATAGACGTCGCAGCTGCCCTTCAGCGCATCGTGGAGGTTCACATGGCCATGGCCGGATCGCTTCCAGCAGTGGAAGCGGCGGCTGCCCACGGTCAGGTAGCCCCCGCAAAACACCGTCTGTTCCGGAGAGATGATGCCCGCTTCGAGTGCGGCCAGCGCCGTGATCATCTTGAAGGTGGATCCGGGTGGATAAAGGTCTTGTACCGCCTTCGAGGCCATCGGCCGATGGTCGTTTTCCATCAGGGTCTTGTAGTCCGCGACCGAGATCCCCCGTACGAAGAGGTTGGGATCGAAGCCCGGGGTCGAACAGATCGCCCTTATGTCCCCGTTCTCGACATCGATCACCACGGCGCTGGCGCTTTGCTGGCCCAGGCGCGCCTGGACATAGCCCTGAAGGTCCGCATCGACGGTCAGCTGGAGGTCGGCGCCGGCCTCGCCGTCGCGCCGGCTGAGCTCGCGCATTACGCGGCCGGTGGCGTTGACCTCGACCCGCTTGGTGCCGGCCTTGCCGCGCAACAGCTCTTCCTGCTTCGATTCGACCCCCAGCTTGCCGATCTGGAAGCGCGGGATCGTCAGCAGCGGATCCGGGTCCTCCATTCTGGACAGGTCATAGTCCGAGACGGGGCCGACATAGCCCACGACATGGGCGAATTCTTCCGACTGCGGGTACATCCGCGTCAGGCCGACCTCGGGCGTGATGCCGGGCAGGGCCGGGGCGTTCACGGCGACGCGGCTGACCACGTCCCAGCTGACCTGGTCGACCAGGGTGACCGGAAGGAAGGGGGGGCTGCGCTTCAGCTCCTCCACCGCGCGGGACAGCTTTTCCTCGTCCAGCTCGACCAGTTTCGACAGCCGGTCGATCACCGCGTCGACGTCGCCCGCGTTCTCGCGCACCATGACGATGCGATAGCTGGGGGCGTTGCGGGCCAGGATGATGCCGTTCCGGTCATAGATCTGGCCGCGGGCGGGCGGGATCAGGCGCAGGTTGATGCGGTTTTCTTCGGCCAGAAGGCGGAACTGGTCCGCTTCCTCGACCTGGAGATAGCGCATGCGGAGCGCCAGAGTGCCGATCACGGCCGCCTGGGCGCCGCCCAGAATCAGCGCCCGGCGGTTGGTCTTCTTGTTCAGCAGTTCGAGTTCGCGTGGCGGTCGTCTCATGCGCGGCCTCCACGTCCGTCGGGGTCGCCGCCGATCGGGGCCGGGGCGCCCAGCGCCAGGCGCGACAGAACAGCGACAAGGGGATAGACCAGCATCGTTCCCACAATCTGTGTCAACATCAGGCTGACCTGAGCCTGGCCGATCCCAAGTATTCCAAGAACCAACCGATACGCCAAGAAGATCGCACCCATGACCAGTGACACCGTTATCCATTCGACCGTCAATCCGGCCTGATTGGGGCCGGTTGCATGGTTTTTCAGGTATTCGCTGGCGATCACAACAAGAAGTGCCATCAAACCGGGGGGGCGCTGCAGTAACAAGTCCGCGATCAGGGCCACGCCGGCGACCAGCAGCATCGGTACATAACGCGGCCAGCGGATCGACCAGGCCAGTGTCACGCACAACAGCATGTCCGGCGCAGCCCAGCCGCGCGGCGCCGTGTCCAGCGGCAGAAGCTGGGTGAACAGGATCACCAGCGCAACGCAGACATAGATCGCCCGCCTCGACCAGATCCGCCCGGGAGAGATCGGTTCCATCGCTCAGCCATCCCCAGCGCTGGCCTGTGGGCCGGTCTCTGGCGCGTCGGTTTCGGCGCCGTCCCCGGGCAGGGGGGCTACGGGCGCTTCGGGCGCCACGACGCCACCGGGATCGGTGATCGCCTCGGTCCCGTGGTGGCGCAGGATGCGCAGGTATTCCAGCCGTGACAGGTCGGCCGAAGGACGGACTCGCAGGTTGCCCGACCGATCCTCGACCACGTGGCCGATCAGCAGGCCCGCGGGAAAGACCTTGCCGTCGCCGGTGGTCACGACCCGGTCGTTCGGGCGGACAAGGTCGCGGTTTTCAAGGAAATCGATGACGGGGGCGGCGGTATTGTCGCCGGCCACCAGTGCCTTCTGTCCCGAAGGCTGGATGATCGCCGGGAT
Source organism: Chachezhania sediminis (assembly GCF_009765275.1). Lineage (GTDB taxonomy): Bacteria > Pseudomonadota > Alphaproteobacteria > Rhodobacterales > Rhodobacteraceae > Chachezhania > Chachezhania sediminis. Next base: position 39,065 of record NZ_VOPH01000005.1, on the reverse strand, counting down.
CACGCTGGCCGCATCGGTGATCAGCAGGACGCGGGACGAATTCCGGCCCGTGCCGGAAATCCGGCCAACAAGCCCGATCCCGTCCATTGTGGCCCAGCCGTCGACGATGCCGTCACGGGTGCCGACGTTCAGCAGCACCGACTGGCGGAAGGGCGATCCGGCATCGGCCATCACTACCCCAGTGATAAAGGTAAGCCGCGGGTCCAGCCGTACGTTGTTCAGGTCCAGCAGACGTGCGTTTTCCTGTTCCAGCTGCAACGCGGCCTCTTTCCAGGCCTGCATCTGGCGCAATTCGCTGCGCAGTTCCTGGTTCTGCTCGGCCAGGCGGCGATAGCTTTTGAAATCGCGGGCCAGGTTGACCAGCCCCGTGACCGGCGTCATGGCCCAGTCCATGTTGGGCACGATCCGGTCGACGACCTTGGCGCGGAACTGTTCGACCCGCGGGCTGTCGATCCGCCAGAACAGGAACAGTGCAAGCAGCATCGCGCAGACGACGATCAGCAGCAGACGCCGAAGCGGCCCCGCATAGTCGTGGGTCTGTGCGCGTTCCTTGGCCAAAAGGGGCGTCCCGTTGCGTTCGAACCGGGTCCGGAAGCGTCAAGCCCCCGGATTCCGGATCCCCGTCAGCTTTCGTAGTCGATAGCGTGCCGCAACTGCTTTTCGTATTCCAGCGCCTTCCCGGTGCCAAGCGCCACGCAGTTCAGGCTTTCGTCGGCAATCGACACGGCCAGGCCGGTCTGTTCGCGCAGCGCCAGATCCAAGTCGCCCAGCAGGGCACCGCCGCCGGTCAGCATGACGCCGCGGTCGACGATATCGGCCGCCAGGTCGGGCGGCGTGGTTTCCAGAGCCGCCATCACGGCCTCGCAGATCTGCTGCACCGGTTCGGCCAGCGCCTCGGCGATCTGCGCCTGGTTGATCTCGATCTGCTTCGGCACGCCGTTCAGCAGGTCGCGACCGCGGATCTCCATCGAGGCGCCGCGCCCGTCGTCCGGCATCCGCGCCGATCCGATGGAGGTCTTAATGCGTTCCGCCGTGCTTTCGCCGATCAGCAGGTTCTGCTGGCGACGGAGGTAGCTGATGATCGCCTCGTCCATGCGGTCGCCGCCGACGCGGACGGACCGTGCATAGACGATGTCGCCCAGGGACAGGACCGCGACTTCGGTTGTGCCGCCGCCGATGTCGACGACCATCGACCCCGTGGGGTCGGTGATCGGCATGCCGGCGCCGATGGCTGCGGCGATGGGTTCCGCGATCAGGCCCGCGCGACGCGCGCCGGCCGACAGGACCGACTGGCGGATCGCGCGCTTTTCAACGGGTGTCGCGCCATGCGGCACGCAGACGATGATCTTGGGCTTCGAAAAGGTCGACCGCTTGTGCACCTTGCGGATGAAGTGCTTGATCATCTCTTCCGCAGTGTCGAAGTCGGCGATGACGCCTTCGCGCATCGGGCGGATCGCTTCGATGGAGCCGGGGGTCCGACCCAGCATCAGCTTGGCGTCTTCTCCCACGGCCAGCACCCGCTTGACGCCGTCTTTCACGTGGTAGGCCACCACGGATGGTTCTGACAGGATGATCCCCCGCCCCTTGACGTAAACAAGTGTATTGGCAGTCCCCAAGTCGATGGCCATGTCCGAAGAGAACAGGCCGCCGAGATTGTCCAGCATCCCCATGATTTGTCCCGCAAGCGAATAGTACGTGCGACGACTCCCGCGCCGCTGGGCTGTGGTCTTATAGGCGCCTGCCCACGGGGGCGAAAGGGGGGTCAGCTGGCCTAAGGCGCTATTCCGCTTGAATCGTCGGGGAAGGCGTCGCGGCCGTGCGGCTATTTCGGGCAGATGCCCGCGAATCGATTCTGTCGAGGTATCCCAGCACGGCCCACCGGCAGCGGCGGACCAGGGCGGGCCCGTCCGCTCCCTCGGGGATCGACGCTGCCGAAATCAGGCCCTTGCAGATCGCAATCACGTCCGCTGCCTCCTGCGGGCCGGCGGCAGGGGTGACGCGGCGCAGCGTGTCCAGCACGAGGTCGGCCATCTCGGCCGACAGGGCCCGGGTCTCGTCCCCGATGGCCAGTTGCGTCTCCATCGCCTCCAGCTCCAGCGTCAGGCGGGGGCGGGTATAGTGGTGCATCATCCCGGCATCGATCACCGTCTCGACCGCGTCCTCGGGGGACAGGTCCTGCGCCATCTCGACCGCCGCGCGCATCCGGACGATCAGGTCGGTGCGCTTGCCGCGTACCAGCGTGGCCAGGATCGCCTCCTTGTTCGGGAAGTACTGGTAGAGCGACCCGATGCTGACCCCGGCCCTTGCCGCGATGGCATTGGTGTTCAGCCCGTCCCGTCCCGCCTCTTCCAGAATGCGAGCGGCGGCTTCCACAATCGCGTCCTGCGTCGCCTTTGCCCGGGCCTGACGTGCTGATTTCCTTGGCAGATTTTCGACTGGGACCATGGGACCGGAAGGCGAGTTGAGAATGTGAGTACATACTCACATTTTTGCCATCAGATCAACTTCGGTCGGAGAGACGATATGAAACTGACGATTTTCCTGATGCTGCGGGCGAACCCGTCCTGGCTGGCGCTGCCGCGACACGAACGCAGCCGGATCGGCGAGGCGGCCCTGGCGGAGGCCTTCGGAGAGTTCGGAGACAAGGGCCTGAGCCTGCGCTTCTTCGATGCCGAGGCCTTCAATGCGCGGGTCAGCGACGTGGCCATGATCGAGGCCGGGGATCCGAAGACCTGGTACTTCGCGATGGAACGGCTGCGGGATTCGCCCCTGATCGCCGACGGTCACTTCGAGGTGGTGGAGATCGTCCCGGCCTTCGAGGACGGATACCGCACCTTCGAGGCCTCGGGCGATGCGGCTTGAGGGCACGCGGATCGCGGTCACCGGCGCCTCGCGCGGGATCGGTCGGGCGCTGGTCCTGGGGCTGCTGGCCCGGGGCGCCGGTGTCGTGGCCATCGCGCGGGACGGCGCCGCGCTGGCGGCGCTGCCTGGGGAAAGGGTGGAGCGTCTGACCTGCGATCTGGCGGACCCTGTCGCCCGGACGGCGCTGATTGAGCAATTGTCGGACGGGCGGCGGTTGGACGGGCTGATCAACAATGCGGGGATCCAGATCGAGGACGACCTGACAGCCGGTCTTGCCGGGGCAGGTGAAAGGATCGAGACGGAACTGGCGGTGAACCTGGCCGCGCCGATGCACCTTTCGGCGGGCCTGCTGCCGGTGCTGGGTCGGGGGCCGCAGGCGGTGCTGGTCAACGTGAATTCCGGCCTCGCGCTTGCGCCGAAACGGTCGGCCGTCGTCTACTGCGCGTCGAAGGCCGGGCTGGGCAGCTTCACCCGCGGTCTGCGGTATCAGGTGGAGGATGCCGGTCTGCCGGTACGCGTCATCGATGCGGTGATGCCGCTGGTCGCGACCGACATGACGGCCGGGCGGGGGGCCGGTAAGATCATGGCCGAACAGGCGGCCGAGGCGCTGCTGTCAGGGGTGGAGGCCGGACAAGACGAGATATGGATCGGCAAGGCGCGGTCCGCGCGCGTGCTGCACCGTCTGGCCCCGGGTCTGTTGCAGCGCATGCTCCGGAACGGTTAGCGCCCTGCCGGTTGGGGCAGGGAACAAGGCCCTTGCTGTAAAGGCCTTGTCCCGCGCCTGATTTCAGCCGGCGTCTTTATAGGAGATCTCGCGCGCGTCGACGCCCGGGCCGGTCTTGTCCCGGCGCACGATCAGCCGGTTCAGCGCCGCGATATAGGCGCGGGTGGACGCCACGACCGTGTCGGTATCCGCCGACTGGCCGGTGGCGATCACGCCGTCCTCGCCCAGGCGCACGGTCACAGTGGCCTGGGCGTCGGTGCCTTCGGTCACCGCGCTGACCTGGTAAAGCTGCAGCCGCGCCTTGTTGGGATAGACCGCGCGCACCGCCTTGAAGGAGGCGTCGACCGGGCCGTCGCCCTGGGCGGTGGCGATTTCCTCTTTGCCGGCCACTTCCATTTCGATCGTGGCCTCTGCGGGCCCATGGGTGCCGCAGGTGACCCGAAGCGAGACGAGGTTCAGATGCGCCGCGCCGGCAGCTTCGGCGGTATCGCTGACCAGCGCCACGATATCGTCGTCGTAGACTTCCTTCTTGCGGTCGGCCAGTTCCTTGAACCGCACGAAGATGTCCTTCAGCTGGTTGTCCCCGACATCGTGCCCAAGCTGGCGAAGCTTGTCGCGCAGCGCCGCGCGGCCCGAATGCTTGCCAAGCGGAAGCGCATTCGACGACAGGCCCACGTCTTCGGGGCGCATGATCTCGAAGGTCTCGACATTCTTCAGCACGCCGTCCTGGTGGATCCCGCTTTCATGGGCAAAGGCGTTCTTGCCGACCACGGCCTTGTTGAACTGGACCGGGAAGCCCGACACCGTCGCCACCCGGCGCGAGATGTGCATGATCTTCGTCGTGTCGACGCCGGTATGCCAGGGCATGATGTCGTGGCGCACCTTCAGGGCCATCACGACCTCTTCCAGGGCGGTGTTGCCGGCGCGTTCGCCCAGGCCGTTGATCGTGCATTCGATCTGGCGCGCACCGCCCGCGACAGCGGCAAGCGCGTTGGCGGTCGCCATGCCAAGGTCGTTGTGGCAGTGGGTGGCAAAGATCACGTCTTCGGCCCCAGGCACCTCGGCGATGAGCCGCCGGATCAGGTCGGCGCTTTCGACGGGCGCGGTATAGCCCACGGTGTCGGGAATGTTGATCGTGGTGGCACCGGCCTTGATCGCGATTTCCACCACCCGGGCAAGATAGTCCCATTCGGTCCGCGTCGCGTCCATCGGCGACCACTGGATATTATCACAGAGGTTGCGGGCGTGGCTGACGGTGTCGTGGATCCGTTCCGCCATCTCGTCCATGGTCAGGTTCGGGATCGCACGGTGCAGCGGCGAGGTGCCGATGAAGGTGTGGATCCGGGGCTGCCGGGACTTCTTCACCGCTTCCCAGCAGCGGTCGATATCGGCGTAGTTGGCGCGCGCAAGTCCGCAGATCACGGCGTCCTGGGACCGTTCGGCAATTTCCGACACGGCGCGGAAGTCGCCTTCGGAGGCGATGGGAAAGCCCGCCTCGATGATGTCGACGCCCATCTGGTCCAGAAGCTCGGCGATCTCCAGCTTCTCGTTGTGGGTCATGGTCGCGCCGGGGCTTTGTTCGCCGTCACGGAGCGTGGTGTCGAAGATGAGGACGCGGTCGCCGTCGGTTGCGCCGGGTGCTGCGATGGATGCGGTCATGATGTCGGTTCCTAGTTTGTCCAAAAGCCTCTGTGAACCGGCATTGGATCGGGCCAGTTGCCCTGTCAGGGGCGGGTTCAGGTCTGGCTGTGTGGTGATCCGATGCCGGGGGCGCGCAGGCAATAACCTCTGAGCGGGCGCGCCTATGGCACGCTCAGAGGCGGACTAGCAGTAGACCGGAAACACCGCCCGAAGCGGGGCGGCGGGCAGGAATTGCCTGTGCAGGATATGCAACCTGGTCGATCATGGGCGCACGCTATACCGGACCAGCCGCGGAAGAAAAGCGCGAATTGCCCGGGGTTGGCACATTTTTGTTGCGCGATCGATGCGGCGACCGAACCGCCGGACGTCGCGGGCGGTTCTGCCGGTCCCGCAGCGAATGTCTGGCGGGGCGGGGGACAGACCGGATATACTGACATACGGGCAGGCGACAAACGGAGTCAGGCAATGACCGCGCGCATCTTCATGTTCCTTACCTGCCTGGTCCTTGCGGCCTGCGGCGGCGGGCGGGGCAGTGTGCCATCGATAATCCCGGTGGATTACGGCGACAACGCTTTCGGCGACAGCGATCCCGTGGACTGGGGCCGGAACGGGCCGTCGGCCTATCCGATCCACGGCATCGACATCTCGCGCTTCCAGTCCGCCATCGACTGGAACGCGGCCCGGGCGGCCGGCGTGCGCTTCGCCTTCATCAAGGCGACCGAAGGCGGCGACCTGTTCGATCCGATGTTCGACGAGCACCGCAAGGGCGCCCGGCACGCGGACATCCCCTGGGGGGCCTACCATTTCTATTACTGGTGCCGCCCGGCCGAGGAGCAGGCCCGCTGGTTCATCCGCAACGTGCCCCGGGATTCGCGCGCGCTGACCCATGTGCTGGACATGGAATGGACGCCGTTTTCGCCCACCTGCACGATCCGCCCGCCGGGGGCGACCGTCCGGGCCGAGGCGAAGAAGTTCCTGGATATCCTGGAACAGCACTACGGCTCTCGCCCGATCATCTACACCACGCCGGATTTCTTCGACGACACCGGCATCGGGCAGCTTGCGGATACAGAGTTCTGGGTGCGCTCGGTCACGAAGATGCCGCATGAACATTATGGCCGGAAACACTGGCGGTTCTGGCAGTACACCAGCACCGGCATCGTCCCGGGCATCCGGGGGGACGTGGACATCAACGTCTTCTATGGCTCGCACGATGACTGGATGCGCTGGCAGCTACGCTGACCCGACCGCCCAGTGATCGCATTGGGCCGGGGCAGGCGCCGGGCCGTGTGGCCGCGGGTCCCGACCCGCGGCGCTGCATCGGCAGGCGCGCGGGTCGCAATATCGACTGTCCGGAAGGACTCCGGTCGGCACGGCAGGTGTCAGCCGCCTTCGGTCAGGGTGCCGTTTTCCCAGGTGCCGCTGCGTTCGGTCCCGGATGAATAGCGCATCGTGCCCTGGCCATGGCGCTTGCCGTCCTGGAATTCGCCTTCGTAGACGTCGCCGTTTGAATAGGTCGCGGTGCCGGTGCCGTCGATGTTGCCCTCGACCCACTGGCCTTCGTAGACGAATCCGTCCGGCGTCTCGATCCGGCCGGTGCCGTCGCGCTGGTCGTTGATGAACTGGCCGGTATAGACCGCGCCGTCGGCATAGGTGACCGTGCCTTCGCCATGTCGTTTGCCGTCCAGCCAGTCGCCGTCATAGCGATAGCCGTCGGGATAGGTCATGATGCCGTGGCCGTGGTTCAGCCCGGCCTTGTAGCCGCCGACATAGACGATGCCGTTGGCATAGGTCGCCGTGCCCTGGCCATCGATCACGCCTTCGACCCATTCGCCGTCATAGCTGGATCCGTCGGAATAGGTGATCTTGCCGGTGCCTTCGGCCAGTCCGTTGCGGAACTGGCCTTCATAGACCGCGCCGTCGGGATAGGTGACGCGGCCCTGGCCTTCGATCTGACCGTTCACCCAGGCCCCGGTGTAGACATAGCCGTCGGTCCCGGTGAACGTGCCCTGGCCGTCGCGCAGGTCGTCCCGGAATCCGCCTTCGTAGACGTCGCCATTGGCATATTCGACCTTGCCCTGGCCCTGGCGTTTGCCGTCGACCAGCTCGCCCTCGTAGACGTCGCCATTGGGCTGGACCAGCCGGCCCACGCCATTGATCTGGCCGTTCCGCCACGGACCTTCATAGACCAGCCCGTCGGGCAGGGTCAGGCGGCCCTCGCCCGACAGCTCGCCCTGTTCGATGCCGCCTTCATAGACCGCGCCGTCGGGATAGGTGATCTTGCCCGTGCCCTGTTTCTGGCCGTCGACCCAGTCGCCGTCATAGACATAGCCGCCGGGGATCTGCATCACGCCGCGACCGTTGTGCTGGGCGTTTCCGAAGCCGCCTTCGTAGCGGACGCCATTGGCATAGACGGCCACACCCTGGCCTTCGATCACGCCATCGACCCATTCGCCGTCATAGGTGCCGCCGTCGGAAAAGACGATCTTGCCGATCCCGTTCGGTTTGCCCTTGGCGAATTCGCCTTCATAGACCGACCCGTTGGGAAAGCGCGCTGTGCCGCGTCCGCGAATCTCTCCGTCCACCCAGTCGCCGGTGTATTCATAGCCGTTGGGTAGCCGGTAGGTGCCTGTGCCGTGCTGCAGCCCGCCGCGGAACGTGCCTTCGTAGATGCCGCCGATATCGTCCTGCGCCGTCTGGACAGTGCCATCCTGCGCCGCAAGCGGTGCAGGCAGTACCAGCGCGGCCAGCAGGGCCGGCGCGATACGTGCTGTGATGGACTGTCTCATTCTCCGTCCCCCTCGGAACGCCGCGGGGTGGGCGCCCGGGCCATAATTTCCCGCTGTCTGCCGAAAACTAAGTCAGCGCGCGCGCGCGGGCAACGCTGTCGACCCTTAACACTTTTCCTTTGTGGGCGATCTGCTACATGGCTTGGGCCCGACGACACGGCCGGTCCGCCCCGAACCGCCGCGAAACGAACCAAGCAAGAAGGCACGACCAAAGATGGCCGACACTTTCCGCCTGACCCTGGCGCAGCTGAACCCGACCGTGGGCGACCTGGCCGGAAACGCCGCAAAAGCCCGCAAGGCCTGGGAAGAAGGCAAGGCCGCCGGCGCCGACCTTGTCGCGCTGACAGAGATGTTCATCACCGGCTACAACCTTCAGGACCTGATCCGGAAGCCCAGCTTCCAGGCCGCTGCCATTGCCGAGATCGAGGCCCTGGCGGAATATTGCGCGGACGGTCCGGCGCTGGCCATCGGCGGCCCATGGGTCGAAGGTGCCGAGCTGTTCAACGCCTATCACGTCCTGAAGGGCGGCAAGATCGCGTCGAGCGTGCTGAAGCACCACCTGCCCAACAACGACGTCTTCGACGAGGTCCGCGTCTTCGACAGCGGTCCCCTGGGCGGTCCCTATTCGGTGGGCAATACCCGCATCGGGTCGCCCATTTGCGAGGATGCCTGGTATCCGGATGTTGCCGAGACACTGGCCGAGACGGGCGCGGAATTCCTGCTGGTCCCCAACGGATCCCCCTACAGCCGGGGCAAGCACGACACGCGGCTGAACCTGATGGTCGCCCGCGTTGTCGAAACCGGGCTGCCGCTGATCTACCTGAACATGTTCGGGGGCCAGGACGACCAGGTCTTCGACGGGGCCAGTTTCGCGCTGAACCCGGGCGGCGGGCTGGCGGTGCAGATGCCGTTCCTGGAAGAAGCGATCGCCCATGTCGATCTGGAGCGCGGGCAGGATGGCTGGCGCATTGCCGAGGGTCAAAAGGCCCCGCGGCCCGACGACTGGGAAATGGAATACCGGGTCATGGTGGTGGCGCTGCGCGACTACATGGCGAAGACGGGGTTCACGAAGGTACTGCTGGGCCTCTCGGGCGGCATCGACTCGGCGCTGGTCGCGGCAATCGCGGCCGATGCGCTGGGGGCGGAAAACGTCCGCTGCGTGATGTTGCCGTCGGAATACACCTCGCAAGGCTCCCTGGACGACGCGAAAGACCTGGCCGAACGGCTGGGCTGCACCTACGACTTTGTGCCGATCACCGAAACGCGGGACGCGGTGACCTCGACCCTGGCGCCGCTGTTCGCGGACCGGAAGGCGGACCTGACAGAAGAAAACGTCCAGTCCCGGATCCGCGGCCTGCTGCTGATGGCGCTGTCGAACAAGTTCGGCGAGATGCTTCTGACTACCGGCAACAAGTCCGAGGTCGCGGTGGGCTATGCCACGATCTATGGCGACATGGCGGGCGGCTACAACCCGATCAAGGATCTGTACAAGACACGGGTGTTCGAAACCTGCCGCTGGCGGAACGCCAATCACCGTGACTGGATGAAGGGCCCGGGCGGAGAGGTCATCCCGGTGGCGATCATCGACAAGCCCCCCAGCGCCGAACTGCGTGCCGACCAGAAGGACAGCGATTCGCTGCCCGACTACCCGGAGCTGGACAAGATCCTGGAGATTTTGGTCGAGAACGAAGGATCGGTCGGCGACTGCGTGGCAGCCGGCATCGACGAGGCTGTCGCGCGCAAGGTCGAGCACTTGGTCTATATCAGCGAGTACAAGCGGTTCCAGGCCGCGCCCGGCGCGCGGCTGTCGCGCAAGGCGTTCTGGCTGGATCGGCGGTATCCGATTGCGAACCGGTGGCGCGAGCCCAAGTGAATTGCGCCGCACCTGCGTGCGTCGCCGGGGCTGAACGGGGGGCTGCTGCCCCGCTCCCCCCCCGCCCGGGGAAGCAGCGCTCCCCCGGACCCCCGTGTCAGCCCATCATCTGGTAGCTGACGGGGACGAAGCGGAAGCCGTCGCCGCGGGCCTCGACGAAGCCTGCGGCGGGGAAGGGCATGTGGTAGCCGATCATCGGAACGCGGTCGGCGGCCAGCATGTCGAACACGCGGCGGCGCGTGGCGCTGGCCTGTTCCTTGTCGGTGTCGAAGCTGGTGTGCCAGTCCGGGTTCTGGAACGGGAACACGTAGTGGTTGGCCAAGTCTGCCGTCAGCATCAGAGGCGCACCGGCGCTTTCCACCATGAAGATTATGTGGCCCGGCGTATGGCCCGGCGCGTCCAGCGCTGTGATGCCGGGCGCGATGGAGGCCCCGTCGCCGATGAAGGTGATCTTTTCCTTCAGGGGTTCCACATTCTTGGCCATCAGGTTGGTCACGCCGTTCGATCCGGTGGCCATCCAGCCATCGTATTCGGCCCGGCCGGTGACATAGCGCGCATTGGCGAAGGTGGGCTGGCCATCGGTCATCAGCCCGCCGATATGGTCGGGATGCATGTGTGACAGCACCACGACATCCACGGCATCCGTGCTGCTGCCGGCCTCGGCCAGCGCCTTCGCGATCCCGCCCTGGCCCAGGCCGGTGTCGAACAGGACCAGTTCCGACCCGGTATCGACCAGCGTCGGCGTGAAATAGAACTGCGCCATGTCAGCGGGGATGAAGTTCGCGGCCGCGACATCGGCGAAATCTTCGGCCGATACGTTGACCCCGAAGATGTCCTTGACCCCTTCGCGGGGCATGGACCCATCCAGGAGCGTCGTCACCGTCATATCGCCCAGCTTGAAGGTGCGGGCATGGGGCAGGCCGGCGGCGACCGTCTGGGCGGCGGCTGGCGTGGCCAGTGGGGCGGCCACGGCGGCCAGGGGCAGGGCGGCCCCGGCGCCAAGGGCGGCGCGTCGGGTCAGGCCGGCGGGGCGGGAAACGGGATCCGTCATGGAAATCTCCTCCGTCAGTCGGTTGCCTTGGGCCGGGCGGCACATGCCCCCTGCCGAGGCGGATCATCCCAGATTTCCCGGCGCGACAGTAGTCACGTCGCGGTGAGGATGGCGACATGACCGCCAGGAATTGCTGGCCTTTGATTGGACAAATCCTGCAGCCGCCCTATTCGGCGGTCCCGGGGGCCGATGAAGGCCCCTGCAGGCCGGTTCTGGACAATTGGCCCCGTGCGTGACAAAGCGCGCACGACAGGAGATCACGATGACCACGACCCGTTTCGCCCCGTCGCCCACGGGCTATCTGCATATCGGCAACCTGCGCGCCGCGCTGATGAACTTCATGATCGCGCGCAAGGCGGGCGGTACCTTCATCCTGCGGATCGACGACACCGATCCGGAACGGTCGAAGGAAGAATATGTCGACGGGATCAAGCAGGATCTGGAATGGCTGGGCCTGACCTGGGACCGGATCGAACGCCAGTCGCTGCGCCTGGACCGCTATCAGGAAGCCGCCCAGAAGCTGCGCGACATGGGCCGCTTCTACGAGGCCTTCGAGACGCCGACCGAACTGGACCTGAAGCGCAAGAAGCAGCTCAACATGGGCCGCCCGCCTGTCTATGATCGCGCGGCCCTGGCGTTGTCGGACGACGAAAAGGCGAAGCTGCGTGACGAACGCGGCCCCGGCGTCTGGCGCTTCAAGCTGGATCAGGAACGGATCGAATGGACCGACGGCATCCTGGGCGACATCTCGATCGACGCCGCATCAGTGTCGGACCCGGTGCTGATCCGGGCGGACGGCCAGATCCTGTACACGCTCGCTTCGGTCGTCGATGACACGGAAATGGGCGTGACCGATGTCGTGCGCGGCTCTGACCACGTGACCAACACTGCGACCCAGATCCAGATCATCCACGCGCTGGGCGGCAATGTCCCGAACTTCGCCCACCATTCGCTGTTGACCGGTCCGCAGGGCGAGGCGCTGTCGAAGCGCCTTGGCACCCTGTCGCTGCGCGATCTGCGTGCCCAAGGGGTGGAGCCGATGGCGGTCCTGTCGCTGATGGCGCGTCTGGGCTCCTCGGATCCGATCGAGCTGCGCACCGACATGGCGGACCTGATCGAGGGGTTCGACATCCACCATTTCGGCTCGGCGCCGACGAAATTCGACGAAAAGGACCTGTTCCCGCTGACGGCACGCGTCCTGCAGGCCAAGCCCCTGTCCGAGGTGGCCGGGGCCGTTGCCGCGGCCGGTGTCCCGGACGACAAGGCCGAGGCGTTCTGGCTGGTCGCGCGCGACAACATCGCGACGCTGGCCGATCTGGAACAGTGGTGGGTCCTGTGCCGCGACGGAGCAGAGCCCCTGATCGCTGACGAGGACCGCACGTTCATCGCGGAAGCCATGACGCTGCTCCCCGATGCGCCCTATGACGAGACCACCTGGTCGACCTGGACCGCCGCCGTGAAAGAAGCGACGGGCCGCAAGGGCAAGGGCCTGTTCATGCCGCTGCGCAAGGCAGTCACGGGGCTGGAGCGGGGGCCGGAAATGGCCCAGCTGATGCCGCTGCTGCAGGTGATCCGCGCGAAGGGCTGACGCTTCGCCGGACCCCTAGTCCAGCGCCAGCATCACGGCCTCGATCTCGGCCAGCCAGCGATCGACGACGGCGCGTTCGTCGTCGGTCAGCACCTTGTGGCGCGGATAGCGGGGCAGGGTGCGGTCATCCAGAACCGGCGTGTCCCAGTTGTCGGTCGTGGCAAAGAACTGTGCCGCGCCCTGGGGCCCGAATTCCCGCAGATATCCCTGTACCACGACATCCAGATAGCTGAGCAGGATCGGCGCCCGCCTTTCCGGCTGTGCGTGGAGGTCCGGGTGCACGGCGTAGACGGCGACGTCCAGCGGACGGTCCAGGCCGTGGGTGACCTGATGGGTGGCGGGCAGGCGGTCGTAATTGTGTTCCCGTGCGTCCAGTGCCGCCCAATCGGCGCCGGGGACACTGGCGATCAGCCCATCGATTTCCGTTTCGGGATCGGCCACCGCCGTCAGCACGGCAGAAGGCCAGGGATCGACATGCACCCAGGCCCGTCGCCAGCCCTTCAGCCGCGCCTTTTCGGCCCCGGGATAGGTGTGCGTATTTCGATTAACTAAACTTCCATAACCAAAGAAATATGGGTCATTCATCTGTCTTGGCCTATTCATTCATTTCCTCGGAATGTTTTTCCGGCAAATTTGATGTATGTCAAATCGGCTTTTCCTCCCGTGTGCAAGAACAACATCACGCCCTCTAGGGTGGAGTCGTTCGACTCAATCTGTTCAAGAGGATCAATTGACGTGCGAATAACAAAGAGAACAAATATCGCTGTAAGGCTGATGCTTTACTGTGCCAGCCAGCCGGGTCGTCGCGTGACGAAGTCCGAGATCGCCGAGCAGTGCAACATTTCGGAAAACCATCTGGCGCATGTGATCAATGCCCTGGGGCAGATGGGTTACCTTGATACGCAGCGCGGCCGCAGCGGTGGGCTTGCCCTGGCCCGGTCCGCGGGCGACGTCAGTCTGGGCGATATCTTTCGTTCCCTGGAAAGTGGCGTGCCGCTGACCGAGTGCTTCAGTTGCAAAGCTGCGTCCTGCGATGCGGTGCCGTCGTGCCGCCTGCGGATGGCGCTGGCCAATGCCGAACGCGCCTTCTACGAGACGCTGGATGATGTCCCTCTGTCCGAACTGCTGCACAATGGCGGTGGCTTGATGGCGCAGCTGACCGAAGGTGCCTGCCCGCCGTAATCGGGCAGGTCTTACTCCCGGGCGCGCAGGACCCGCGCAGGCCGCGCGGCCAGAGGAGCCCAGGCAAAGGCCAGTCCGGCCAGCAACGTGGCAAGGACCCCTGCGGCCACGACGCCGATGGCGGCGGGCCAGATCACCGAGAACCCGGTTTCCAGCACGAAATGCGTGACCGCCCAGGCGCCGGCCAGACCGGCGCACAGGGCGACTGCACCGGCCGTGGCCCCCAGAAGGGCCGCGCGCAGGGCAAAGCTTGCCAGGATCCGGCCGCGCCCGGCGCCCAGCGTCTTCAGGACCGCCGCCTCGTAGGTGCGTGCGCCGGTGCCTGCGGCCGCGGCACCGATCAGGACCAGGAACCCCGTCAGAAGGGTGACGGCCGCGCCATAGGACGTGGCCGCGGCCAGTCCTGACAGAAGGTCCGCCACGCGGTCGATCGCGTCGCGTACCCGCACGGCGGTGATGTTGGGGAACTGTCCCGCCAGGTCGCGCAGGATCGCGGCTTCGGCCGGGGCGTCGGCATAGACCGTGGCGATGAAGCTGTGGGGCGCCCCCTGCAGTGCGCCCGGATTCATGGCGATCAGAAAACCCATCCGAGCGGTGGAAAAATCGACCTCGCGGAAGCTGGTGATCGTCGCCGTCACGTCCCGGCCAAGTATGTTCACGGTCATCGTGTCGCCCAGCTTCAGGCCCATCTCGGCCGCTTCCTCGGCTGCAAAGCTGATCTGGGGAACGCCGGCATAGTCTTCGTCCCACCATTCGCCCGCCGTGATCGTCGTGCCTTCGGGCGGTGCGGCGGAATAGGTCACGCCGCGATCGCTTTGCAGGACCCAATGGTCGCCTGCGACCTCGGCCGGGGGGCGGCCATTGATCTGCGTGATGATACCCCGCAGCATGGGGGCGCTTTCCACCCGGTGGACCGCATTATCGCTTTCCAGCCGCGCCATGAAGGCCGGCATCTGGTCCTTCTGGATGTCGATGAAGAAATAGGACGGCGCGACTTCGGGCAGGGACCCGGTGATCGCGCCCCGCAGGTTTCCGTCGATCTGCCCCACGGCGGACAGGACCGATAGGCCCAGCCCAAGCGACAGGACCACTGCGCCCGCACCTTCACGCGGGCCGGCAATGGCGGCCAGGGCCCAGCGCAGCACCGGCCGCCCCCGCGCCAGCTGGCTGCCTGCCCGGGCCGCCAGCCGCGCCAGGCCGGCGGTCAGAGCCAGAACGATCAGCGCCGCAACCATCCCGCCCGTGGTCCACAGCGTCAACAATACCGCGCCGCTGAACCACGCGGCCAGCCCAATCAGGGCCGCCAGTCCGACGGCAGTCGCCACCAGATACCGCCAATGCGGCAGCAACCGGGCCGAGGACAGGGCATCGCGGAACAGCGTCGCCGCGCGCACCTCCTCTGTCCGGGCAAGGGGCCACAGGGTGAAGATCAGCGCCGTCAGGATGCCGTAAAGTGCGGCCTCGACCAGCGGCCCGGCATAGATCGAAAAGACCGCCGGAATCGGTAGCTGTGCCGAAATGATGGGCGCGAAAGCCAGGGGCAGGGCGGCGCCTAGGGCCAGGCCCAGCAGGATGCCGACGATGGAAAGGGCACCGATCTGAAGGAAATAGGTGAGGAAGACGGTGCCGCGATCCGCGCCCAGCGTCCGCAGTGTGGCGATGACGGCCGTCTTGTCGGCCAGATAGGACCGGACAGCCGCCGAAACGCCGACGCCGCCCACGGCCAGCCCCGAAAGGCCCACGAGGATCAGGAAGGCGCCCAGCCGTTCGACAAAGCGCGTGATGCCCGGCGCGCCGTTCCGTGCATCGGCCCAGTCCAGTCCCGCCTTGCCAAAGGCCTCCTGCGCCTGCGCCTCGACCGTTGCCAGGTCGGCGCCGGGCGGCAGGTCCAGCCGGTATTTCGTGGAAAACAGCGTGCCGGGCGCCAGCAGGCCGGATTGCGCCAGGTCTTCGGTCAGGACGATGGTCCGGGGGCCAAGGCCGATCCCGGCAGAGGCATCGTCAGGTTCGGCCTGCAGCGTTGCCGTCAGGACGAAATCCTGCCGGCCCAGCCGGAACCTGTCGCCCGGGTCCAGCCCCAGACGGTCGCTCAGCACCGGTTCCATGACCGCCCCGGGGATGCCGTCCTGTCCGGCCAGCGCTGTCTTCAGGTCCATCGCGGGTTGCAGGTCCACCGCACCGACAAGGGGATAGAGGCCGTCGACGGCCTTCACCTGCGTCAGGGCGCGGTCCTCGGTTCCATCGCGGGGGACGGTCGCCATGGACCGGAAGTCCACGATTTCCGATACCGCGTCTGCATGGCTGTCCATCCAGGCCTTTTCGCTGTCGGTGGCGAAACGATAGGTCAGCCCGATCTCGGCATCGCCGCCCAGAAGGGCCGCGCCTTCGCGGGCCAGGCCTTCCTCGATGGCCGACCGGACCGATCCGACGGCGGCGATGGCGGCCACGCCAAGGGCCAGACAGGCCAGGAAGATGCGGAAGCCCCGAACGCCGCTGCGGAACGCGCCGCGCAGTTCGCGGGTGGCGAGACGGGCGGCGATGGGCAGGCTCATTCCGCGGCGGCCTCTGGCGCGGCATCGTCTTCGGCGATGCGGCCGTCGCGCAGGCGGATCACCCGGTCGCAGCGTCGGGCCAGGTCGGGCGCATGGGTGACCAGCACCAGCGTGGCGCCGTGCCGGTCGCGCAGACCGAAAAGCATATCCATGATCGCAGCGCCGTTCGTTTCGTCCAGGTTCCCGGTCGGTTCGTCCGCCAGTAGGATATCCGGCCGCGGTGCCGAGGCGCGGGCCAGCGCCACGCGCTGCTGTTCGCCGCCCGACAGCTGAGAGGGATAGTGCCCGGCGCGGTGGCCCAGCCCCACGGTCTCCAGCTCTGCCGCGGCGCGGTCGAAGGCGTCGCGATGGCCGGCAAGTTCCAGCGGGGTTGCCACGTTTTCCAGCGCGGTCATGGTGGGGATCAGGTGAAAGCTCTGGAACACGATGCCCATGTGGTCGCGGCGGAACCGGGCCAGCGCGTCCTCGTCCATCGCCGTAAGGTCCCGGCCCAGGGCGGTGATCGTGCCGCCCGTTGCCTGTTCAAGGCCGCCCATCAGCATCAGAAGCGACGACTTGCCTGACCCGGAAGGACCGATCAGGCCCAGCGTTTCGCCCCGCATCACCTCCAGCGTGATGCCGCGGAGGATATCCACGCGCCCGGCATTGCCATTCAGCCACAAAGCCGCATCTTGAAGGGACAGGACGGGGTCGGACATGTGGCCTCATTCACCTGGTGTGCCCTTGGGATATGGAGCCGGAAACGAGATGCGCAAGAAAATGATCGGCGCGGTATCGGCCGCTCTGCTGGCCTTTCCCTGCGCCGGCTGGGCCGATCCGCTGACCATCGCGGCCTTTGGCGACAGTCTGACGCAGGGATATGGCCTGCCGGCGGATCAGGGCTTCGTGCCGCAACTGCAGCGCTGGCTGAACGATCAGGGCGCCGACGCGGTTCTGGTGAATGCGGGCGTGTCGGGCGATACCTCGGCAGGGGGCGCGGCTCGCGTGGGCTGGACCCTGACGCCCGAGGTCGGCGCCATGATCGTCGAACTGGGCGCCAACGACATGCTGCGGGGCATCGACCCGGCCGTGACGCGGGCCAACCTGGACCAGATCCTGACCGCAGCGGACGATGCCGGGGTCGAGGTGCTGCTGGTGGGGATGGAAGCCGCCGGCAACTGGGGCCCGGACTACAAGGAAGCCTTCGACGCGATCTATCCCGACCTGGCTGCCGTGCATGACGTGCCGCTGGTGCCGGGTTTCTTCGACGGCATCGCGGCAGAGGTTCCGGATTTTGCCGAAGCGCAGGGTCGGTACTTCCAGGCGGACGGGCTTCACCCGAATGCCCAAGGGGTCACGCTCGTGGTTCAGGACATCGGCCCCGCGGTGCTGGACCTGATCGACGCCGCCCGCGAAGCCGGAAGGTGATCCCGTGCCCGGCCGCGTCTTCCTGACCGCGACACCGGCGGAACTGGGGCAGGCGCTGGGCGTGCCGTCCGATCCCATCGCCAATGAAAGGCCCCGCATTAACATCGCGCCGGGGCAGGAGGTCGTGGCCCTGACCGCCGAGGGCCTGACCCGGATGCGCTGGGGGATGATCCCGGTGGGCCGCGTCAACGCCCGCGGCCGCCCGGTGATGGAGACGATCATCAACGCCAGGTCCGAAACGCTGCTGGGCAAGTCGGCCTTCGAAGGCACGGGGCGTGCGGTGCTGCCGGTGAACGGCTGGTACGAATGGACGGGCGAGAAACGCCGCAAGACGGCCTGGCGCATCTCACCCAAGGGCGGCGGTCTGCTTCTGTTCGCGGCGATCACCGATGTCTGGAAAGGCCCGGGCGGGGTGGAGGTCCACCAGTTGGCCACCATCACCTGCGCGCCGTCACGGGACGTGGCGCCGGTGCATCACCGCATGGCCGTGATACTGGACCGCCAAGACGTGGGCCTGTGGCTGTCGGGCGAGGAGGAGGTCGACCACCTGTTCCGTCCCTGGCCGGACGGGCGCCTGTCGGTCGAAAAGGCCGAGGGGGTCGACTGGTCGGCCCCCTGATTGGCAGGATCAGAGTACGGTGACCTGGGTTCCCAGCGGCACCCGGCCGTAAAGGTCGATGACGTGGTCGTTGATCATCCGGATACATCCGTTCGAGGCGGACCGTCCGATGCTGTTCACCGCATTGGTGCCGTGGATCCGGAAGTAGGTGTCACGCCCGTCCTGGAACAGGTAGAGCGCACGGGCGCCCAGCGGGTTGTTTGGGCCGCCGGGTTCGACATAGTTGTTGCCGGCAAACTTGCCATAGGTACCCGGATCGCGCTGGATCATTTCCTGCGTGGGTCGCCAGGTCGGCCATTCCTTCTTGGCGCCGATCACGGCCTGACCGGTGAATTCCAACCCGGCCTTGCCGACGCTGACGCCATAGCGGATCGCCTTGCCGGGTTCGGTCACCCAGTACAGGTAATAGGACCGCGGCAGGACCAGCAGCTGGCCAGGCACATAGGTCGACTTGATATCCACGACCTGAGGCGTTGCGTCGAAGGTCTGTGCAAGTGCGATTTCGGGCAGGGCCGCGGCAGCGGTGGCAGCGCCCGCAGCGGCAATGAATGTGCGACGGTTGATCATCGTGTCCCCCAATGGTTTCCCGGTCTGGGTATCTCGTTCGCCGAAAACAAGTTTCCAGCAGTTGACGCCAAGGTCAATCCGCGCCGCGCAGGAACCACGCAGGCGTGATCGCTTTGGCGCACCCCGGCTGGGGCCGGAAGGCGATCAGTCGAAGTCGAAGATCTCTCCCAGAAAGCCGCCCCGTTTCTTCTTGCGGTAGGGCTTGCCTGAGCGGGAGCCGGAGCCGGAAAAGTCCTCTCGGGCCCATACCGGTGCCGGTTCCGGGTCGCGAAAATCCGGCTGCGGCTGCGGTTCGGGTTGTCTTGGATCTTCGGGGCGCGTCGCGGGCCGCGCCTGCGGTTCGGCCCGTTCGATGATCTTGTCGAGCTCGCCCCGGTCCAGCCAGACACCGCGGCATTTCGGGCAATAGTCGATCTCGACCCCGGAGCGTTCGGTCATCAGAAGCTCGGTTCCATCGATCGGGCATTTCATGTCGGTTCCTTTCCGATTGAGACGCGGGTCCGGTTGAGGTGCGGAAGACTTCGGAAAAACCTCCGGCAGCACGGGCGGTCTGCCGGCCCAGTCCCCGACGGGGGGCCGTTGTCTTGCCAGGGTGTCGTGGCAGGTCAGGCCATCATGTCAGGCGACTGCATATCAGGCGACAAGGCGCGCTATTAGTACCACGACGATGGCGCCGATGGCGGATACCAGGATCTGAGTCACCAGCGGGCTGCCGATGCTGAAGCTGATGCCAAGTGCGCCCAGAAGGACCGGTCCCACGAAGGCCCCGATCACGCCCGAGACAAGATAGCTCAGCAAGCCGCGCCCGCCGACGATGAAACTGGCCAGCCATCCGGCGACCAGACCGATGGCCAGCATGGTAAGAAGCGCTGTAAGGGTCATTTTCGGTCTCCTGTCCCGTCGCGTCGGACCAAAGCAGGGCCGGACGCCTTTTGTCCCTGCCCATGGCCTACTGCGACACCGGGAAAACGTCCACGGGAACGTGAATGTTCCGGGCGCCGGCTAATTCTTTGTTAACCTTACCGTCCGACCCTGCCGGGGGAGGTGGCTGGTGGTGAGAGGTCCGTCATGTCTTGTGCTGGGAATGCTGGTCTGGCTGGCCATGGGTACGCCGGTGCTGGCGGGGGCGTGGCTGCGGGACAAGGGCGCGGGCTTCCTGTCCTTCGGGGCGACGCTGCGTCCATCGCGGATCGTGCCGAACAACGAACAGAAGATCTATCTGGAATACGGCCTGACCGACTGGTGGACCATGGGCGTCGACGTGAACGAGACGCCGACAGTGACGGGCCACGCGCTGATCTTCGCGCGTCTGCCGCTGGGTCGGAAGGATGCCGCGATCCGGCAGGCGATAGAGGTCGGGCTGGGCGGACATCACTGGGGGCCGGACTGGTGGGGCTTCTACAAGGTGGGCTATGGCGCGGGGCAGGGGTTCACCAATCGCTGGGGCAATGCCTGGTGGGCGGTGGATGCAAGCTATGACCGGCGCCTGGGCAACCCGGAGCCGCTGTGGAAGCTGGACATCGCGCTGGGCCAATCTTCGGGGATGAAGCTGCGGCCGCTTCTGAAGCTGGAGACGGGTTATATTCCCGACGAAGGCACGGGCGGGTCCTTCGTGCCGTCGCTGATGATCCGCGGCTTCCGGAAGGAGACCTGGGTTCTGGGCGTCGAGTTCCGCCACTTCGGTGGCGAGTCGAGCGTGGGCCTGCGGGTCGATATCTGGCAGGACCTGGGCAAGGGCACGCTGGGGCAACGGCTGAGCGGTCGGCTGCCTCCGGAACGCCGGTCACGTTCGCCGGGTGTCAGACCGCGGGTTCAAGAATTGGCAGCGGCTGAACGGCGTTGATCCGCCAGCCCTCGGCGCACCGGATCATCTGGTAGTCGAGAAGGTAGACGTCGCCTGCAGCGTCCGTGATCATGACCCGCTGCCAGTACAGGCCCCCGGCTTCGCGCAATTCCAGGAACCGCAGGTCGGCGGGCTTCCAGACCATGGGATAGCCGAACTGGACCATGGCGCGGAAATTGTCGGGCGTGCGGAAGACCTTGCGAAGCGTCGGACTGGCATAGCTAAAGGCCCGGGGAAAGTCGTCGGCGCGGAAGGCATCGATCTGCGCCGTGATGGTGGAGTGGATGCCGATGGCTGGAGAGAGCGGCAACGACTGAGCCGCGCCCTGAAGGGCAAGGCCGGACAGCAGGGCAGCAGTCAGAAAAGTGCGGCGCAGGATCAAGCGCGTGTGCTCCGTCAGAAGAATGACTTTGGATATCTAGCGCGGCGCGGAAGTCTGTCCAGCGGGATTTTAACGATGGGTTAACGAACTGCGCCGGGCCTCGTCCCACGCCCATGCCTCGCCGGCCTGCGCGGCCCGGCGCGGTTCCCTTTTTCAGATACAGATCAGGTCAGTAGAGGAAATCGAAGGCCCGGCGCAATTCGGCGGTGCCGTCGGTCGCATACCAGCGGCCATGGGCCAGGATCACGCGTTCCGGCTCCCATGCCAGCATCTGGTCGATGGCCGACCGCAACTGGTCCCGGTGGCTGCCGAAGGTTGCCCGCATGTCCCGTGGCATGCTGCCATGGGGATCGGCGATCCCCGCCAGCCGGGCCAGCGGGCGGAACCAGAACGGGACCCGCGACGGTTCGAAATTCTCGATCAGGTCGGTCAGGATCAGGCTGCGCGAGGCACGGTGGAAGAACACGACTTCTCGGTGAACTGCGCTGCCTTCGACCAGCAGATGCTCGATCTCGCCCGACCAGGAGGGCGCCGCGGAATTGTCCAGAATGTCGTCGACATGCAGTGTCATCCCGCGCGATGCGGCGCGTTCCACCACACCGGGCGCGGCCCAGGTCGTCGCCTGGTCGAAGGCCACCTGCCAGTCACCGACATAGGCATAGTGGATCTCGTTCGGGGCGATCAGGTGGCGGACGGGGCCCAGGGCGCGGACCGCGTTCGCCAGGTCGTGCGTCAGCCGGATGGGCGAGTGAACCCAGACCTCGCCCGAGGCCAGGCGGATAACGGTCGACCGCGTCGGGAAGGGCAGGCCGTAGAAGCGGATCGTCGGGCCGTCGATCAGCCAGATGTCGTCAGCTACCGGCTTCAGCCGATCCAGGGGATCGTAGACCTTCATGGTGCCCCCCCCCAATGAAATGGACCCCTGCCGGCCCGGGCGGGTCGGCAAGGGCAGGGATAAGCGATTCGTTGCGACATGGCACCCGGCAGGCGGGCGCTCGGCAGACCTTAGCCGAGCTTGCCGGCCAGTGCCTGATCGATGAGGTCGACGGTATCCTGAACGCCGAAAAGAGCGATAAAACCGCCGAAACGCGGGCCCTGGGACGCGCCCAGCAGCACCTCGTATAGCGCGGTGAACCAGTCGCGCAGCGGATCGAAGCGGTCGCGGCCGACGGCATAGACCACGGATTGCAGCGCCTCGTCATCCAGCGGGCCGTCATAGGCCAGCAGTTCTGCCTTCAGCGCTTCCAGCGCTTCACGCTCTGCATCGGTCGGCGCGCGGTAGACCCGTGTCGGTTTCACGAAGTCGTTGAAGTAGCGCACGGCAAAGCCCGCGGCCTGGTCCAGGCCCGGATGCGTTTCGGGCCCGGCGTCGGGTGCATAGCGGCGGATGAAGCCCCACAGCGTCTCCTTGTCCTCGGCGCCCGAGACGGAGGCGAGGTTCAGCAACATCGCGAAGGACACGACCATGTCCGATGTCGGCACGTTGTGGCCGTGGATGTGGAAGACCGGGTTGTTCACCCGCGCCTTGGCATCCTGGTCGGCATAGGCGCGCAGCTGCTGGTGATATTCGTCGACAGCCTTCGGGATCACGTCGAAGAACATCCGCTTTGCCGTCTTGGGCTTCTGGTACATGAAGTACGAAAGACTTTCCGCCGAGGCATAGGTCAGCCATTCGTCGATCGACAGCCCGTTGCCCTTGGATTTCGAGATCTTCTCGCCCTTGTCGTCCAGGAACAGCTCATACGTGAAATGTTCCGGCGGGGTCACGCCAAGGGTGCGGCAGATGCCGTCATAGATCGGCGTGTTGGTGGAATGGTCCTTGCCGTACATCTCGAAATCGACGCCCAGCTGTGCCCAGCGGGCGCCGAAATCGGGCTTCCACTGCAGCTTCACGTTGCCACCCGTTACGGGCAGGGTCCATTCGCGGCCGGTTTCGTCGTCGAAGGTGATGGTGCCGTCCTTGGCGTTCACCTCCTTCATCGGGACATAAAGCACGCGGCCGGTTTCCGGATGGATCGGGAGGAAGATCGAATAGGTCTGCTGACGTTCCTCGCGGAGCGACTTCAGCATGATCTTCATCAGGTCGTCATAGCGTTCGGCGGCGCGCAGAAGCATCGGGTCGAACTGGCCGGACTTGTAGAATTCCGTGGCCGAGATGAACTCGTATTCGAACCCGAAGGTGTCGAGGAAGCGGCGCAGCATGGCGTTGTTGTGGTGGCCAAAGCTGTCATATTCGCCGAACGGGTCCGGGACTGCGGTCAGGGGCTTTTGCAGATGTTCCTGCAGCATCTCCTGGTTCGGCACGTTGCCGGGCACCTTGCGCATGCCGTCCATGTCGTCGGAAAAGCAGAAGAGGCGCGTCGGGATGTCCGAGATGATCTGGAACGCGCGGCGGATCATCGTCGTCCGCGCGACCTCGCCGAAGGTGCCGATATGGGGCAGGCCCGAGGGGCCGTAGCCCGTTTCGAAAAGGACATAGCCCTTTTCCGGCGCCTTCTTTTCGTACCGCTTCAGAATCCGGCGGGCCTCTTCAAAGGGCCAGGCTTTGGAATTCATTGCGGCGTCGCGAAGGTCGGACATGTTGGTGGGGCTCCGAATCGGAAAGGGCGCCCAAACGCGGGCGCCCGACATGGTTTCGGCCGCTACCTATTGTGCTCGTCCCGGGCCGTCAATATTTTGCCGGTGCGCAAGACCACAGCCTGATGCAAGGGACAGACCCATTGGCCGAAGAACAGACCCAGACCGAACCCCATGTGCTAAGCCCGCAGGACTGCCTGGTGATGCTGATGATCGCCGTGTCGGCCTCGGACGAGGACATGCGCACGGCCGAGCTGGTTCAGATCGAATCCGCCATCAACATGCTTCCGGTCTTTGCCGATTATGACATCGACCGGGTGAAGGTCGTGGCGCAGGTGGTCTTTGACCTGTTCGAGCAGGTCGACGGGCTGGATGCGCTGTTCGGGCTGGTCCGCGAGAACCTGCCGGAGCGGCTTTTCGAGACGGGCTATGCGCTGGCCTGCGAGGTTGCGGCCTCGGACGGGAAACTGGCGCCGTCGGAACTGCGGATCCTGCAGGAGATCCGCTATGAACTGGACATCGACCGCCTGCACGCGGCGGCCATCGAACGGGGCGCACGGGCGCGGTTCATGACCTGAAGGCTATGGCCTTTCGGGGCCGGCGCTTCGGTATGACGGTGGACGGGGGCTCTGCCCCCACGCCTTTCGGGCTGCCCCCGAGATATTTGAAGACCAAAGAAGTAGGGGCGTGGGCCCGTTCAGTGGCCGTAGAGCGCGTCCCAGCGTTCGATCAGGTTTTGCTGGAGTTTTTTCGAGCGGGTATTCCAGGCGCGGCCGCCGGGGGGGCGTTCGCGTTCGGCGCGGGTCAGGCGGTCGCGGGTGGGCAGGTCGGCCGAGAAATAGGCAAAGGCCAGGACGGTGCCGTCGCGGGCGGTTTCATAGCCGGCGAGGCCCGAGACGAAGTTCAGTGTGCCGGTCTTGGCCACCACGCCGAAGGGTGCGTTCTTAAGGGTGCGGCCGCGGTCGTCGCGAATCGGGATGTCCTTCAGCAGCGGTTGCAACTGGCCGGCGGGATAGGCGCCGACAAGAACCGCGACCATGTCGTCGGCGGTTGTGCGCGAGGCCGCGCCCAGGCCCGAATGGTCGACCATCCTGGTGTTCTTGACCCCGAATTTCGCCGCCAGCCATCGGTTCATGTCCTGGGCGGAATCCTTCAGCGACCGGGGGTTGCCGCCGCGCGCGGTCGAGGCGGTGAGGCCGATCATCTCTGCCGCCAAGTTGTTCGACCATTTCAGCGTCTCGCGCAGGATCTCGCGCAGGGGGGCGCTCTGGTTCGTGACGAGGACGGTCAGCTTGTTGCCGGAGAGGCGGTTCAGTTCGCTGGCCGCGGGCAGGGCGATGCCCTGGGCGCGGGCGAAGGTGCGGAAGACATCGCCGGCATAGTCGGCCGGGTTGCGCACCGGCAGCCAGCGGGACCCGGAATTGCCAAGGGCGGTCTGTGCGACGGTCCACTGGTCGATGCCGTTCTTGCGACCATAGGTGTAGACCGGGGCGCTGCGATTCACGACCTGCATCGTGGCTGTCTGGACATCGGGGCGGTACTTGTCGGACCGCCCGTCCATCGAAACGGCATAGCCCTTGGCGGTGCGGTTCCAGGCGAAATGCACCCGGTTGTAGTTCAGCGCGATCCCCGCCACCGCGGGGCTGTAGCCGACATGGTCGGGTTGTTCCTCGTCTATGGTTGCCGTGAAGGGCAGGAAGCCGTCATAAACCAGGAACTTGCCCGTGACCTCCCGGACGCCGGCGGACTTCAGCGAGCCGGCCATGCGGGCCAGTGTGTCCGTATCGAGCGTCGGGTCGCCGCCGCCCGCAAGGATCAGATTGCCGTTCAGCCGGCCGTTCGAGAGCGCGCCATCGGCGATCAGCTGGGTCTGGAAGCGGTAGTCGGGGCCCAGGCTGTCGAGCGCGTAGACCGTCGTCAGGATCTTTGCGACGCTGGCGGGCGGCAGGGACGCATCCCCTTCGTAGCTTTCCAGTTTCAGGCCCGACTTCGCGTCGGCGACGGACACGCCGACCCGGCCGGCAAGGCCCGATCCCTTGACCATCTGTTCGGCGCCGGTCTTGATCTCGGCCTGGCGGGCGGCGGGGGACAGGGCGGAGATTCCGCCCCGCAGTTGCGGGCGAAGCGAGGTGCGCGGGGCGCCGGCCTGGGCCAGGCCGGGCAGGGTGGCCAGCACGGCCAGGGAGCCGATCATCCGGCGGCGCGAAACGGGGCGCGATTGAACGGGTTGCATGGGAAACAGATAATCCGGTTCGGGGCGGGGGGACAACTGTGGGTTCAACGGACCGTTCAGCCCGTTGCGATTCCGTAAGCCGTCAGGGGGCGGCGCCGCTGCCGCCGGTCCAGCCGCCCCGGGCGCGGATGGCGCTGGAGCTCTGGTCCCGCATCGGCACGTTGACGAAACACCAGGCCGGCGCCTTGGCCCGGGCCAGCAGATGGCTTGCCTCGGCCGGCAGCCGGTAACGGGCGTAAAGCTGCGCCGCAACCGAAGTCCGGGCCGAGATACGATCGCCCGGGCGCGCCAGGACGCCGACCGGAACGGTTTCCATGATCGAGGTCCAGTTACGCCAGCGATTGAGCTGCACCAGATTGTCGGCGCCCATCAGCCAGACGAAGTTCACGTGCGGATAAAGCGTCAGCAGCGCTGCCAGCGTGTCGGCGGTGGCCCGGGTGCCCAGGCGGGCCTCGATCGCCGTCACGGTCACCCTTGGGTGCTGCATGATCCGCCGGGCCGCGTCCATCCGCTGTTCCAGCGGCGCCGGCCCGTGGGCCTTCAGCGGGTTCCCGGGCGAGACCATCCACCAGACCCGGTCCAGGTCGAACCGCTTCAGCGCCTCGCGGGTGATGTGGACATGGCCTTCGTGTGGGGGATCGAAGGATCCACCCAGAAGGCCGACCGACTGGCCAGGGGCAAGATAGGGCAAGCGTATTTCCATGTCGGGCGCCATTGCACATGAACCGGCCACGAAATCAATCGCCTGTCCGCAGAACTACGCGCGGCGTGACCATGCCGAACCCGGTTGCCCGCGCGCCGGGGCGCGACTAAGACACGAGGTGCAACCGCAATGCGCAAGGGAGCACGTCGATGGCGGCCTATCAGTATGTCTATCACATGGACGGGGTCTCGAAGACCTATCCGGGCGGCAAGAAGTGCTTCGAGAACATCCGGCTGAGTTTCCTGCCGGGCGTTAAGATCGGTGTCGTGGGCGTCAACGGGTCCGGTAAATCGACCCTGATGCGGATCATGGCCGGGATCGACAAGGATTTCTCGGGGGAGGCCTGGGCGGCCGAAGGGGCCAAGGTCGGCTATCTGCCGCAGGAACCGCAGCTGGATGAAAACCTGACCGTGCGGGAAAACGTCATGCTGGGCGTGGCGGACAAGAAGGCGATCCTGGACCGCTATAACGAACTGGCCATGAACTATTCCGACGAGACGGCGGAAGAGATGGCCGAGCTGCAGGACAAGATCGACGCCGCAAACTTGTGGGACCTGGACGCACAGATCGACGTGTCGATGGAGGCGCTGCGCTGCCCGCCGGACGATGCGCAGGTGGCGTCGCTGTCGGGCGGCGAACGGCGCCGTGTGGCGCTGTGCAAGCTGCTGCTGGAAGCGCCCGACATGCTGCTGCTGGACGAACCGACCAACCACCTGGACGCGGAAACCATTGCCTGGCTGCAGAACCACCTGATCGAATACAAGGGCACGATCCTGATCGTCACCCACGACCGGTACTTCCTGGACGACATCACCGGCTGGATCCTGGAACTCGACCGCGGGCGGGGCATTCCCTACGAGGGCAACTATTCCGCCTGGCTGGAACAGAAGGCCAAGCGACTTTCGCAGGAGGCGCGCGAAGACAAGTCGCGCCAGAAGACGCTGGAGCGCGAACTGGAATGGATGCAGCAAGGCGCCAAGGCGCGCCAGGCCAAGTCCAAGGCGCGGATCCAGGCCTACGAGGAACTGGCCGGCCAGTCGGAACGGGAAAAGATCACCCGGGCCCAGATCGTCATTCCGCGCGGGCCCCGTCTGGGCGGCAAGGTGATCGAGGTCACGGACCTGTCCAAGCACTATGGCGACCGTCAGTTGATCGACCATCTGTCCTTCTCGTTGCCGCCGGGCGGCATCGTGGGTGTGATCGGGCCGAACGGCGCCGGCAAGTCGACCCTGTTCCGGATGCTGACCGGGCAGGAGGCGCCGGACGGGGGCACGGTGGAATATGGCGACACGGTGAAGCTGGCCTATGTCGACCAGTCCCGCGACGACCTGAACCCGGACCACAACGTCTGGGAAGCGATTTCCGGCGGGGCCGAGATCATCGAGCTGGGCGATGCCCAGATGAATTCCCGTGCCTACTGCTCGGCCTTCAACTTCAAGGGCGGCGACCAGCAGAAGAAGGTTGGCCTGCTGTCGGGCGGTGAGCGCAACCGGGTGCACATGGCGCGGCTGCTGAAGTCGGGCGGCAACGTGCTGCTGCTTGACGAACCGACCAACGACCTGGACGTGGAAACGCTGCGGGCGCTGGAAGACGCGCTGGTCGATTTCGCCGGCTGCGCCGTGGTCATCAGCCACGACCGCTTTTTCCTCGACCGGATCTGCACCCATATCCTCGCCTTCGAGGGCGACGCCCATGTCGAATGGTTCGAAGGCAACTTCGAGGATTACGAGGAAGACAAGAAGCGCCGCCTGGGCCCCGACGCGCTGGAGCCCAAGCGCCTGAAGTACAAGAAGTTCGCGCGCTGACGTCGCGCACGGCGGGGGGGGGGGCCGCCGTGCCTGTCGACGTCCGGGACGTGGTGGCGGGGCAAGTCTTGCCCCGCATCGTTCTGCGGGATCTGCTACGCTCCGGCGGGTTGGTGCCGGCGCGGGCCCAAGGCGGGCCGGCAAAGCCTTTCGGCCCCCATTCCAGACATGATGTTTCCCGCCACGGAATATCCGGCCGGGGCGGTGCCGCCCAGGATCCCCGATGGGGTGATCAATCGCCGGGCGACATTTGCGCAGATTTCGTCAGAATCGCAAAAATTTACAAGATTTCAGTCTCTTGCGGCCTGCGTCGCGGCGGTGCTAGTCCCCGGGGACAGGTGCTTGGATCGCGGGTTTTCTGTACTTTTTCGGACGTCTGCTGTTAACTTCGCGCTGCGTCCCCGCCGCGGTGCGCACCGGAATGGCCCGGACGGGCCCGCATCAGGACAGGGAGGGCAGCTGCCATGGCAAGCGAGTTCCAGCCAGATTTCACCACCGTCACCATCTATGGCTATTTCGTCGGCCCGAACTTCGTGCGTGGCCTGGCCGAGCAGGATAACGAATACACGGTCCTGTCCGATACCCAGGCGACGCTGACCTTCCAGGGCGGGTTCGACAGTTCGATCACCTATGTGCAGCTGCTGTTCGGTACGGGCTTTTCCTATGATGAAGATACCGGCCGCTATTCCGGGCGGGTGGACACCTATTTCGCCTACGAACTGGACGCGCCGGAAAACGCCTGGTCCTTCTCGAACCTGAACGTGTCGCTGGACACGCTGAACTCGAACGCTTCGGATCCGGACGTGACTTTCCCGGACCTGCTCGTGATCCCGCTGCGCTACAAGTATCTCGGCGGCGAATATGACGACGTCTACATCACCGGGTCCTTCGACGACATCGCGCGCGGCCACGCAGGCGATGACACGTTCGAGGGGCTGACGGGCAACGACAAGCTGTATGGTGGCAAGGGCGCGGATTGGCTGCTGGGCGCAGAAGGCAATGACGAGCTTTACGGCGGCAATGGGCACGACCTGATCGAAGGCGCTGCCGACAACGACTATGCCAAGGGCGGCAAGGGCCACGACGTGGTCAATGGCGGTGCCGGCGACGACATCCTCTTCGGGAACCAGGGCAACGACACGCTTGTGGGCGGCCGGGGCAACGACATCGTCCGTGGCGGCAGCGGCACGGACCTGGTCGACGGCAATGGCGGTACGGACGAGCTTTATGGCGGGGCCGGCAAGGACGTCATGTATGGCGGCAAGGGCGACGACACGATGCGCGGCAATGCCGGCAACGACAAGCTTTATGGCGAGGACGGGTCCGACTTCATGTATGGGGGCCGCGGCAATGACCTGCTGGACGGGGCAGACGGCACGAACCAGATGTTCGGCCAGAAGGGCAATGACCGGCTGCTGGGCGGCGACGGCACCGATTACCTGAACGGCGGCGCGGGCAATGACCTGCTGATGTCGGGGATCGACCCGGACTTCCTGAACGGCGGTCGCGGCAACGACACGCTTTCGGGCAATGGCGGTCTGGCGGGCGGCGACAAGACCACCGACAACTTCATCTTCGAGGCGGCTTTCGGCCAAGACACGATCACCGATTTCGAGGTCGGTTTCGACGGCATCGTCTTCGCGCTGGGGATCACGGAAGACGACGTGACGACCACAACCCAGGGCAATGACGTGCTGCTGTCGGTCGACTTTGCCGGCGGGCAGAGCGTGCTGCTGGAAGGCGTGGCGGGAAGCTTCGATCCGGGGATCGATATTCTGTATAGCTGAGGAGAAGGCCCGGCCCTGCATGGGGTGCGGTGCCGGATGCATTTCGATCGGTCGGCGAGCGGCAGGGCGAACCCCGCTCTACCGCTTCTTCCGCCGTTGCACGTTGCCGCCGCGTTGGCCGGGGCGGCCGGCGGTGGAACGCCCCCGGGATCCGACCGCCGCTTCGGCGGCCTTTTCCACCGCGTACTGGCGCGCCAGAGGATCGTCCGAAACCGCAAGGTCCACGGCTTCCAGCCGCTTGATCTCGTCCCGCAGTCTTGCCGCTTCCTCGAATTCCAGGTTCTCGGCCGCCTTGCGCATGTCCGTCCGCAACCCGTCCAGCACCGTTTCCAGATTCGCGCCGTGCAGCGGCTTGTCCACCTTGGCCGTGACGCGGGACATGTCGGTGTCGCCCTTGTAGAGCCCGGCCAGAACGTCCTCGACGTTCTTCTTCACCGTTGCGGGCGTGATGCCGTGTTCTTCGTTGTAGGCCATCTGCTTGGCCCGGCGGCGGTCGGTTTCTGCCAGCGCTCGTTCCATCGATCCGGTGATGCGGTCGGCATACATGATGACCCGGCCTTCGGCATTCCGCGCCGCCCGGCCGATGGTCTGGATCAACGAGGTTTCGGACCTGAGGAACCCTTCCTTGTCTGCGTCCAGGATGGCCACCAGACCGCATTCCGGGATGTCGAGCCCTTCGCGCAGCAGGTTGATCCCCACCAGAACGTCGAAGGCGCCGAGGCGCAGGTCCCTCAGGATCTCGATCCGTTCCAGCGTGTCGATGTCCGAGTGCATGTAGCGCACTCGAACGCCCTGTTCGTGCAGGTATTCGGTCAGGTCCTCGGCCATGCGTTTCGTCAGCACCGTGGCCAACACACGGTAACCGGCGGCGGCGACGCGCTTCACCTCGTCCAGCAGGTCGTCGACCTGCATCTCGACCGGGCGGATTTCCACCACCGGGTCCAGAAGGCCGGTCGGGCGGATGACCTGTTCGGTAAAGACGCCGCCCGCCTGGTCCAGTTCCCAGCTGGACGGCGTGGCCGAAACGAAGACGGACTGGGGCCGCATCGCGTCCCATTCCTCGAACTTCAGGGGCCGGTTGTCCATGCAGGAGGGCAGGCGGAATCCATGTTCGGCCAGCGTGAACTTGCGCCGATAGTCGCCCCGGTACATGCCGCCGATCTGCGGGACCGAGACGTGGCTTTCATCGGCAAAGACGATGGCATTGTCGGGGATGAACTCGAACAGGGTGGGGGGCGGTTCGCCGGGGGCGCGGCCGGTCAGGTAGCGGGAGTAGTTCTCGATCCCGTTGCAGACACCGGTGGCCTCCAGCATCTCTAGGTCGAAATTCGTCCGCTGCTCCAGCCGCTGCGCTTCCAGCAGCTTGCCTTCGCCGACCAGTTGATCAAGGCGCTGGCGCAGCTCTTTCTTGATGCCGATCACGGCCTGGTTCATCGTAGGACGGGGCGTCACGTAGTGGGAATTGGCGTAGACGCGGATCTGGTCGAAACTGTCGGTCCGTTCGCCCGTCAGCGGATCGAATTCGGAAATCGATTCCAGCTCGTCCCCGAAGAACGAAAGTTTCCACGCCCGGTCTTCAAGGTGGGCCGGAAAGATCTCAAGCACGTCTCCCCGCACGCGGAACGACCCGCGCTGGAAGGCCTGATCGTTGCGGCGGTATTGCTGTGTCACCAGATCGGCGATCACGGCGCGGACGTCATAGCTTTGCCCGACCTTCAGATCCTGGGTCATCGCGCCATAGGTCTCGACCGAGCCGATACCGTAGATGCACGAGACCGAGGCCACGATGATCACGTCGTCGCGTTCCAGAAGCGCCCGGGTGGCCGAGTGGCGCATCCGGTCGATCTGTTCGTTGATCTGGCTCTCCTTCTCGATATACGTATCCGACCGCGCCACATAGGCCTCGGGCTGGTAGTAGTCGTAGTAGGACACGAAATACTCGACGGCGTTGTCCGGGAAGAATCCCTTGAATTCGCCATAAAGCTGGGCCGCCAGCGTCTTGTTGGGGGCCAGAATGATGGCCGGGCGCTGCGTCTCCTCGATCACCTTGGCCATGGTGAAGGTCTTGCCGGTCCCGGTCGCACCCAGAAGGACCTGGTTGCGTTCGCCGGCCTTGATTGCCTCGGCGATCTCGGCAATGGCCGTGGGCTGGTCGCCGGCGGCCTGGAATTCCGTCTGCATGCGGAAACGGATCCCGCCTTCCAGCTTCTCGCGTTCGCGGACGTCTGGGGCAGGGGCGTGCAGGACGGGAAGATGATCGGGGCGGTTGTTGTGCATGGGCGGCGACCTCCGGGTTCCATATGGGAGTTGGGGCGGGGCAGGGTCAAGCACGGCCCTGCGGCGATTGGGGACTTGCCCGAAAGCTGCGCATAAGGGATACAAGGGCCGCAGAAATTGGAGATCGTCCCATGACCGCCCGCATCTTCAAACCGGCCCGGACGGCCATGTCCTCGGGCCAGGCCAAGACCCATGAATGGGCGCTGGAATACGCGCCCGCCTCGCAGCGCGAGGTCGATCCCCTGATGGGCTGGACGTCGTCGTCGGACATGCAAAGCCAGGTGCACCTGCGCTTTCCCACCAAGGAAGCCGCCATCGACTATGCAGAGGCCCACGGCATCGAGGCCGTGGTGATCGAGCCCAAGACCCGCAAGGCGAACATCCGCCCCCGCGGCTATGGCGAAAACTTCGCCACCGACCGCCGCGGTCCCTGGACCCACTGACCCTGTTGTAAATCGGGATCAAGTTGCGGCCGAATGGGCCACAAGATCCGGCCGAGGTCTATTTTGAAGGGCGTGGATGTACCCGCTTTCAGGCGGCTTCGCGGTTATTCCTTTCGGCATCTGGTCCAGTGAGACGCTTCGACCGACCATGGGCTCTCGGATCGACTGGCTTGGACGGTGCGCATGCTGCGCTTGTTGAAGCCACTGAAATGAGAGGCCGATCGCTTCGGCGAGGCGTAGTCAGAGAAAGAAGATGAATGCGCAAACGGAAGCATAATTCTGCGCAAGCGGTGTCAGGGGCGAAACGTACCGCCTAGGTGTCCCTGGACTGCTTTCTGAAAGACGGTGATAGAGGCGCTGGCGCTGATGCTCCGGCGCCTTTCGCGTATGGAGAGGATCCGGCGGTTCGCGGCATGGGGCCACGGATCCGGCGGAGTGCCGTTGTGCTCTCCCCGTACGAGCCTGAGCATGGCGCAGTGGGGCTGGCTTGCGATAGTGAGACCCTGGACACGAGGTCGCTTGGAAGCGGTGGGAACTCCGATGAAGACGATGAAGTCAACGCAAGCTGTCGCTACGATACTGAACCGATATCAGCGTTGGAGAAATTGTCAGGTGCCCGTCACAGCAACAGATGCCTACGCCGACGCCATTGCTCGCGTCTGTGGCGACGAAGTTGACCTCGACCCGGCTGAAAGGGGCCTCATCCACCTGAATCGCCCGAAGGTGATTTCCGGCCGAAGACTGGTCACGCTTCTTGCTCGCCATCAGCGCGAGATCAGACCTGAGTGACGCCGCCCGAAGCCCTCCTGGGGTACTGGGCTCAACACCAGACACGATCATGAAGCCTCATCGCTCTTGGGAGCGCATGGTTTGCTTCAAGGGGACCATAGTCACCGCCCACGCCCGGCGCTGAATGATGATCTGCCCTGGTTCGAAAGGGCGGATTCCGGCCATTTGCCGCATGCGCGCCTTCACCAAGGCGCATCGCGAGATGCTGACATTCACCAAGCCCACGCCACCAGACCTGCGTTGCTCGGCACAGAGGATGGCAAACCGATCGTTCGCGACTAATAGACGAACGGCAGCGGTACTTAAGTCGCGATCCATGGCAAACGGTGCCGCCAAGGGTGGAAACACCCTGCTTTCTGGAAATGACAAAAGCAGCGTTACCCGGGGCGGCGGAGTGCTATCCATTGCTGCTCGACGACTGAAAGTGAGGTAAGGTAGAGGAAGACGGAAGCGTATACAGCCAAAGAGGCCGAGAATTTCGAATGGACTTGACAGAGCTCATCAAACCCCAGTGGGTCTTTCGCTCAGAGAATAACGGAGAATGGGACGTATTTTCATACTCCATTAAAGCCGCCGCTGCCATGGAGAAGCACTTCAAGGACGAATCCCCAAATGCCATCGAGGCAATCCGTGAACTTATGGGGATAATACTTTCGAAGCACCTCGAGGATCAAGAGGGCGAAGACAAATCGAGCAAGCCGACGGAGGCTGAGATTTCCGCTTTCACCGAGGATGATGTGAATCAATTCTCACGCGAGTTTGTCTATAATGACAAATCGTTCGAGCCGAACGTGGAAATAAAAAAAAGACGAAGATCAACCAGATGCGGAACACTTGCTCAACATTCTTGAGGCCGAGAACAAAAGACTGAGTGCCAAGATGGCCGACATGTTCGCAGGCATAAAAGACACACTTGGGGGGCTTCGCAGCAGCAAGAATCTTGGCATCCGGAGCGTCAGCGAAGACCTTTTCGAGCAGAGCGAGGGACTTGAGAGCACTTATGGTCCAAAGCCGAGCGCTTTGGAGCCTTCACCCGCGATATTCAAACATATAGATATCCCGCCACATCCGGCCCACGAGACGAATGAGCGCCTTGGCGACATGTCCGAGCGCCTGAGCAATCTCGTCGGCTTTGGGGAAAACGCTCTTAGGATTATGAATGGTCTACAAGTTGCGGCAGCGGAATTTCTTGAAAACTTCTCGACAGAGGCAGAGAAGAACAGCAAAGCTGCCAACAAAGCTATTCTGGTTGGTATTTTCGCAATCGTCTTCTCGGTCGCCCAAATCGCCTACACAGAGTATTGGCGAGTACCTCAAGACTCTGCAGCCATGGACAGAGCTCTAGCGAGCGTTCGAGGGGAGATAGATGAGCTTCAAACGGCAATCGTAGGCGACTTTGGTGCCTCGCAAACCGCGTTAGAGCGCATGTCCGCCGATGTTACGGGCGCGGTCCAGACAATCGGCGATACGAATACCGACTTGCTACGCGCAATCGAACAGTTGCTCCGACAGCAACAAGAGCGAGATCGGTCGATCCTCGAAGCGCTAGAAGCTATTGTTCCCCCCCCGCCTCCGCAGACGGAATAGTTGCGTCGCGGACACATAAATGTAGGGGCAAAACCAAAGCGCGAATAGCAAGCGGACCCATGTGCGTCCGGAGCGATATGGTGCTTCGTTCCACACTACGGAACATGGGCCAGGAGAAGATGCTGCACCTTGCCACGAAGGGCCGGTTCGGGGAAGCTGCGACGCAGCGATGGCCTGCCTGGCGAATGTTGCCTGTGGGCCGGAGGCGCGTCCCATAGTGATCTGGCACGGCGGAGCCGCCTGCCGCATCGCCGTAAGACGACTTCGCATACGAACCTGACATTGACGATCGCGTCGATGTTCAGCCTCATGCTCTCAGCCGCACCCATTTGGAGTAAATCCTTGAGCATCTATGATCCTTTGCATGAGCGCCTTTCGTCCCTGCATGTCACAACAGTAAGGATGAGCTTTACCGACATCGAAGAGATCATCGGTCAAGACCTGCCTCCGAGCTCCAGAAAATATTCCGCGTGGTGGGCAAACAACGACCAAGGCGGGAAGAGGCACTCATCTGCCTGGCTGAAGGCTGGATGGCGTACTGAAGGTCTCGCTCTGGAGATGGAAGAAGTCAGTTTCGTGCGTATAACCGAGCCGGCTCCTCCCACTATCTTTGGTGCTTCGATTGCGACCTCGTTGACCGCGGAATGGCTTCCGAGCGGAGAGGTCAAACTTTCGCAGGACGGGAAATTGGCCTTCCCGGATGTCCCTAGAGAGGCCGGGGTCTACCGCTTCCGGATCACAGCAGAAGAAACGTCGCGCAGTTATATCGGCGAGAGCGTCAACTTACGTGGGCGCTTCAGCTCCTATCGGAATCCGGGGCCGACGCAGGCGACCAACCTGCGCTTGAACGCGCTGATGCTCGAGCACCTTGAAGGTGGTGGCGCGATCGGCCTCGATCTGATCACCCAAATCGGCGCCTTGACGCAAGGTGACTCCAAGCAGGAAAGGAGCCTGAGCGACAAGGCCGTCCGCAGGTTGCTTGAGCAAGCCGCCATCGTGGCGGACGAAGCAACGGAGACAGAGCCCCTTAATCTCTGATTGAGCGTTCGCAATATCCGCGCTGCCGACCTTAGTGCCCAGATCCGGACCCGGCTCAGTCCGCCATGTTGTCTTCGGCCGGAAACATCTGGATGAACTTCTGGCCAGGATTGCCTCTTTGCCGGAAGCCGATCCCTTCTGCGACGGCGATCTCCACCCGATTTCCTACGCCTGCCAGCATGGAGCCGGTCGCTTCGAACACCTCTTCACCGAAGTCCTTCAGGGGAAAATCCCGGCATTTCGAAATCCTGACCGGACAGGAATCGGAGCCACCCTTGTCGATGTCGGCACCGTGGTCGGCTCGAAATACGCGGCCTGAACAGACATCGTAGATCTGGAGATCAAGCCCGCTTCGGCGGGCTTTTCCTTTTTGATTTCAAGGCTTCGCGGGATCTTACCCCGATTTTCGCGAAATCCTTGCTCCCAGCCTGAAATGTCGTAAACTAAACCATTGAATACAGGTGGTTTTTTGGATCACATGGAGACAACTTTGCCCCGATTTACAGACCCTGTGTAAATCGGGGCAAAGTTGTCTCGGAATCGGGGCAAGGATCCCGCGAAGCCAAGATTTGATCACCATGTAGGGCGCCCAATGGGCGCCTTCTCCATATGTTGGTGTTGCGCCCTCCCGTGTAGTTCGGGATCAGATTGTGGATGATGAGACCACAGGAGGCCGCCAGGGTCTGTTTCGAAGGGCTGGGATGCATCCCACTTTCGTTGGGCTACTCAGTCATTCCTCAGGGCAGCTGGTCCAGTGAGGCGCTTCGACCGGCAACAAGATCTCGGATGGACCCGCTTGGACAGCGCGCATCCTGCGCTTGTTGAGGGGGAAGACGCCGTGATGGAAGCCCGCCTTAGCATGACCGTCTTCAAGGACCAGACGCTCGAAGAAGCCATCGAGATCATGGAAACTGCGACGAAGTCCAATCCGAGCTTGCGGGAACTCCATGATCGACACCTGGGCGATGCACGTAAGATCACCCGCGAGGAATATGAAGACGCCCGCCAGGTCGCCCGCGACATCGCCAAAACCGAACAATACCTCATCTCCATGAAGCTGCGGAAGAAGGTCGAGATGCTCTTCGCCCACCTCAAACGGATCCTTGGCGTGAACAGGCTGCGATTACGTGGTCCACGCGGCGCAAATGACGAATTCCTCCTCGCAGCAACCGCCCAGAACCTCCGCAAACTGGCCAAGGTCATTCCCGAACCGCAGCAATCGCGAAACGTCTGACGGAAAAAGCGCTCGCGCCATGTTCAGCCGTCGATATTCTGCGCTCGCGAACGGGTGTTTTTCCACAGAATCGGCGGGGAGCGGAAGTTCGCTGCGGGTGCATCACTGATGGTTCTGCGCTACACAAGCAGACTTTGGATTGAGTGGACCCTGGCGCGAGTCGCTACAGTGGCAATTGCCTTAACGCGGAAACAAGCTTGAGCCGAGGCACACCCTCATCTGAAGTGATATCCGTTTCGCCGGAGTGGACTACCAACCTTTGTGTTGCTCCAACTGCATTGCATCCAATCGCAAAACCTTTTTTCGCCCTCGCATCTGAATTCACCTTAATCTCGATTGCGTAGATCGCGTCGCTCGAAAACCTCAGGACGAGGTCGATCTCGTTTTTCTCTTTGTCTCGATAGAACGCAGGCGTCGCATTGCCATTTGATGCATTGACGATCGCCTCGACTGCGAAGCTCTCCCAACTGTGTCCAAGAGCGTCGTGCCTCCAAAGCTGTTCCGTGGACCGAATGCCAAGAGCAGCGTGCAGCAAACCACAGTCTCTGACGTAGAAAATCGGCATGGAGTTAAGACTTTGATTGCTTCCGGCTGGCCAGTTCGGCAAGCGACGTATGAGGCCTGTCCTTTCAAGTAGGTTTAGTGACTTTCTGATACTCTCTCTCTTCACCGAAAGGTTCTTTGCACAGTTCGCATCGTCAAATTGCACGCCGTTGGTATTGGCGACATACTGAAAGACATCAGGGAGACGATCACTTGCATCGATGCCCCAACAGTCCAGATCTTGATTGAGCAGAGAAGCAAGGTAATCCAATCTCCAGTTGAAGCTTTGCTCGTCACTATCTGCGTATAGACTCTCGGGAAGTCCACCGCGTAGCCAAAGGGCTTCTTTGCTCCACACGGGCGAATTGGTGGATTGGGCTTGAGGGGCCGTGGTGCTCGACGGACCCTGAGTAGTCATCAGCGGTTTGCAATCGTTTAAATGTTCTATGACTTGGATCGGCGTAAGCTCCAGGTCTGTCATTATCCCAATCAGTGCACTACTAAGTATTTGATCTGTCTTTGCATTTCGGCCCACTAGAATGAACCTGGGCGCGGAACGCTGGTGTTCGGTGCATGAGCGGATAATCGATTCTACTCTTGGTACTTGCGCCCCATCTATTGCGTCGACACACAGGACTCTCCCGCTGAATGCAGTTTGGATTTCTTGATGCGACATGCAAACAAGCTGCTCCCCCGACATCACTGCTGAACCATCGTCCATTTCGGCGGCCAGAGCTGACAACAGAGAGGTTCGTCCAGCCCTGGGAAGAGCGCGAAGAAGAACGGCCCCGCTATGAAGCAGTTTTGACCGTAGCGTGTTCTGAGAGGCTCGAGCAATCACAACGCCTAGTGTTCCCCGTCTGACGTAGGATTCCCAATGCCGCTCGCTCGTGGCATGAGTGGGAGATGAGACGCTCGGATATCTGCCTTTACCTTGGCCCCGCCGACCGCACTGAGCTTGAAGCTCTG
>NZ_VOPH01000004.1 GCF_009765275.1 Chachezhania sediminis | reverse complement strand
GTTGAAGACGACATGGCCTTCATGGGTGATCCCGTGAACCTGAAAGACATTCTTGGCCAGATCCAGGCCGACTGTTGTAACCTTCATGCGGATGGCTCCTCTCGCAGCAGACAATGACATCTGTACTATGGCGCATTGCGACGCCGATGGAGCAGGAGCCATCCACTCCATCAGGTATGGGGAAGCCGCGCTGCGGCAACGGTGATCCTGGCCAAGGTCGGCTTCGGGCCGGGGTCTGCCGGGCGAAGACGCTCAACTGTCCGGGCGGCGCATGGCACAGGCCGGGGGGCCGCTCGACGTCAGCTGTTGATATCTGAAGCCGATGCTGCGGACTCAGGCCCCTTCGTATGAGGGCCGAGCCCAATCGCCCAGGCCCAGGCGCGTGTCCAGTGCGGCGTGGTCGGCCAACTGAAATGCCCTCGATCTTCAGGCCTCTTCCTTCAGCCAATTCCGACCTGACAAACACACTATCTGCTCCTCGCCGTGCCTATGGTGCATCAGGCTGGACGAAGCCTCACCCGCTGACATCTAAGGGGTGTGGGTCACGGCCGTCATACTGTGGCAAAGACGATTTCTTAAACATTTCAAGATCAGGATGTGAGGCCACACAGGCTACCCCAGGAGCTGATCATGAAAAGCCATCAGTCTGTTCTTCGAGTTCTCGCGATACCTGCACTTTCAGTCTTCGCACCTCATCTGCTCGCCGCCGAAATTGTGCATGCGAACTCGCACCTTTCGAGCGATCACGAAATTGCCGCGCATTGGGGGTCCTCGCTTGCCGCAAGCGGCCAGGCAATGATCGAGATTGAACCGGCCACGGGCATCCTCCGGTATCTTCGCGTTGACGTGGACGGCCTCGCACCTGACGAGCTTGCGCATGCGGGTCCAAATGGCGCCCTCGGTCCGATCCACTTTCACAACTACCCCCAGGGAGGTCCTCAGTTCTTTGTCCAGCAACTGCCCGGCACGATCTCGGCCACGGAACGCGGCCTCAGGCTGGAAGTCACCGACTGGAAGATGGATGCGCCAATGGTCGGCCAAGAGAGAGGTTTGACGGCCGCCTTCGTGATCCAGGAAATCTTGGATGGAAATGCCTATATCGGCCTCCACACAACTCATACGGCGTGCCCTCAAAACCGTGCCACTGGACTTGAGAACTCCTGCGCAGCACCGGGGACTGCGATCTCGGGACACATCCAGGTACTGACGCAAGCCGACCAGGAGACACTTCCAAAGCAATAGGGCCTCAAGCTGAAGTTACCTATTGGCCTTGAGGGGAAGCTGTTCGGCAGGGTGCTGGCTCGAAAAAACTGTGCCGGCTCCCTGCCAGGCCAGCCGATCTCCGATCAAGAGGTGAAAGCTACAGACGTCCACAAATGTCCGCTTCGGAGGATACAGAGGACGGGCTCCATAGTTCAGACCAATGTTCGCTTTGGAGCCGCAGCACGCCCTGCTGCATGTCCACTTCCTGCGCACAGCCGTCGCTCCGCCCATTTCATGCTGCGAGTGCAACGATCAGGACTATTTCCTGCACACCAGACGCTGCGACCGCCTGCGATCCCGGGTGTGAGACGAACAGCCGGTTCGACGGGCCACGGTGCGGAAAAGCTGGTGCAGGTCGAACGGCGGAAATGGCACCCCGACGCTGGCAGGCGCCGGGGCGTCTGGTCCATCGGCCAGACGATTTTCGCCCGCTACTCGAGCGATTTCGCTCAGCCCGAGAGCCGAGAGCCGAGAGCCGAGAGCCGAGAGCCGAGAGCCGAGAGCCGAGAGCCGAGAGTAGGACGAGCTGTTACAGAGCAACAACCGCCAAACCGGCCAGTGCGACCAGCGACCCGAGACTGACCAACGTGAAGAAGGCGCGGGTTTGGTAGGGCGGTTTCGGCGCGAAGCACTTGCCGCAATGGTCGCGTCGAAGCCTCATCCTGTGGCCGCAATCACGACACTTGAATACTCTTAAAGCCATCTGAAAATGCCATCTCTGGTTCTAATGCGCCTTTGCAGGCGGGACGTGGCCCATTGCTGGCGAGACGATGAGCGACCCGTAGATCCCCACAATGGAAACCTCAAACGGAATCGAACCAACTCCGGAAATACTAAACAGATTGGTTCACATTCGATTGGAAACTGGGCGCTTCTGTTGCTTTGTTGGCAAAGAAGGAACCCCGCCGCCTGCCCCGCACCACGGATCAGCTTCAGAAGGTCTGCTTCGTCGATGGACAAGGGAAACTGGAGGCAGATCCCGCCCACGTACAGGTGAGCTGAGCCTGCTGAGCTATTAGCTGCAGCGGTAGTTTGGGGCGCCGCCGGAGCGACAGTCGGTTCGACTGATACCTGCGCGAAGGCTGGCCCATCATCGCCCACCATTCCCCGACAAAGAGTGCAGATGCGGGCGGGCCTGTGCTGCGCCCGGGATGGTGCCGGGCGCGCGCGGGATCAGCGCAGGATCAGGACCGCGTGTCGGGCCGGATCGCCCCAGGCCCCCATGCGATAGAGGACCTCGCCCCGGATCGGGATGCAGTCGACATCGGCAAGAGTTTCTAGGTCGCGGGGTTCCAGCCATGGATCGTTGACCAGAAACAGCCCGTCCCGCGCAGCGTGGACCAGGATCCAGTGCGGCGCGTGGTGGTCGTGGGTCAGGATCTGGTCGATCAGCAAGATCGCCATGGCCCCGCCTTCGACGGCCGCCGTCAGGTCCGCCAGCGGCAGGTGACCGGCCGTGACCTTCAGGCCCTGTTCCGCCACCTGTTCCTTGAACTCCTTCTGCACGAAGGTCACCAGGTCGCGCTTTTCTTCCGACGTCACGCGGTCCAGCAGGATCGGGCCCGGGGCATCGAAGAAAAGTTCCGCCGTCAGCCCGCGCTTCGTCGCCGCCAGCAACATGCCGTAGGGATCGCATCCACCGGGGCCGTTCAGGCTGACGACCGAGGTCGCCTCGCGCCAGAGCGCGATTTCATCGTGGCGGCTGACCTCTGGCGCCAGGGCAGAAAGAAGCGCGACCGGTCCGCAGGTAAAGCCGGTCGACTGGTTGTACTGCGCCACCGGATGGACCAGCGGGATCGGAGCGATCAGCCAGCGCTGCGCATAGTTGCGGCCCGTGTCTTCCATCTTGAGCGCGGAAATCGCCGCGGACTGGTCGGGCGTGGCGCGCAGAAGGGCGGCGTCGCGGCGCGTGGCTTCGTCTACCACGCCACGGGCCAGGGCTTCGCCCATGTCGGCGGGGGCGGACCAGCCCGTGACATGGATGACCTCGGCCGTCCGGCGCTGACGCAGGACAGCCCAGGCCAGGGGCGCGCCGTCGGGGCCGGTGATGGCCACAGCGCTGATACGGGCTTGGTCGGGCAACTGGGGCTGGGCGGCACCTTCGGGCAGATGTTCCAGCGGGATGGGACGGGCCTTGAGGGCGATGGTCTCTGACATTGGGGGCTCCGGGTGGTGTCAGGCGGCAGTCTGTGCGGCAGCGGCTGCGCGGTAGAGGTCGATGGCCGACTGCAGGCGCGCGGCCGGCCGGGGTTTCTGCACATGGTAGGTGGGCAACGAGTCGGCCAGGTGGCAGGCGACGCGCACCGGGCCTTCGCCCGTCAGCGGCG
Organism: Chachezhania sediminis; assembly: GCF_009765275.1. GTDB lineage: Bacteria > Pseudomonadota > Alphaproteobacteria > Rhodobacterales > Rhodobacteraceae > Chachezhania > Chachezhania sediminis. The sequence goes on along the minus strand of NZ_VOPH01000004.1, from coordinate 474,797 downwards.
GGTCGACCTCGGCGCAGAGTTTCGTGGCATGGGGGCAGCGGGTGCGGAACCGACAGCCGGTGGGCAGCGCCAGGGGGCTTGGCACCTCGCCCGTCAGGGCCAGGCGGTCGGGGGCGGCGCCCGGCACCGGTTCCGGCGTGGCCGAGATCAGCGCGCGGGTATAGGGATGGCGCGGACGGGCAAAAAGATCCGCGGCCGGGCCTTCCTCGACAATGCGGCCCAGATACATGACCGCCACCCGGTCCGAGATGTGGTGAACCAGCGACAGACCGTGCGAGATGAACAGAAGACTGACGCCGGTCCGCGCCTGGATTTCCTTCAGCAGGTTCGCGATCTGGGCCTGGACCGATACATCGAGGGCCGACACGGCTTCGTCCGCGACGATCAGCTTCGGATCGGTCGCAAGGGCGCGGGCGATGGCCACGCGCTGGCGCTGTCCGCCCGACAGCGCGTGCGGGTAGCGCTGGGCCACGCCTTCGGGCAGACCGACAAGGCGCAACAGTTCCGCGACACGCGCGGGCGCCGTGCGACGAGTGGCGAGGCCATGCAGCAGCGCGGGTTCGGCAATCAGCTCGCCCACGCTCATCTTCGGGTTCAGCGCGCCGAAGGGATCCTGCATGACGATCTGGATCTGCCGCGCGCGGGCCTTGCCCCGGCCGGGCTGGTCGCCGTCGAACAGGATCGTGCCGACGGTGGCGGGCAAAAGGCCGGCCACGATCCGGCCCAGGGTGGACTTGCCGCAGCCGGATTCGCCGACCAGCGCCAGCGTTTCGCCCTGCCCGACCGCCAGGTCGATGCCGTCCAGCGCCGTCAGGATGCGCTTGCTGGCAAAGAAGCCCCGGGCCAGGTTGAATTCTTTGCGGATGCCGCGAAGTTCGAGCAGCGGGGCGGTCATGTGGCACCTCCAAGCGTTTCGATCAGGGGCGCGTTGTGGCAGGCCGACATCTGGCCGGGGCGGACTTGGCGCAAGGCCGGCCGGTCCGTCAAGCAGGCACCGGCTGCAAAGGGGCAGCGCGGGTGAAAATGGCAGCCCGGCGGCATGACCCGCGGGTCCGGGACGGTGCCTTGGATCGGCAGCATGGGTTCGCCACGGGCGTTCATCTGCGGCATCGACCCCAGCAGCCCCACCGTGTAGGGATGTTCGGGACTGGAAAAGAGCGCCGCCGACGGCGCGGTTTCCACAAGACGTCCGGCATAGAGCACGGCCACCCGGTCGGCCATTTCCGCCACCACGCCCATGTCGTGGGTGATGAAGAGCGTGGCCGTACCCGTCTCCCGCGCAAGGTCCCGGATCAGGTCCAGGATCTGGGCCTGCACGGTCACGTCCAGCGCCGTGGTCGGTTCGTCGGCGATCAGCAGCCGCGGGCGATGGACCAGCGCCATGGCGATCAGCGCGCGCTGGCGCATGCCGCCCGACAATTGGTGCGGGAACGCCTCCGCCCGTTCGGCGGGCGCCGGGATGCCAGTGGCGGCCAGCGCCTCGATGGCGCGGGTGCGGGCCTTCCGGACGGGGATGTCCTCGTGCAGGCGGATCGCCTCGACGATCTGGTCGCCGATGCGGCGGACCGGGTTCAGGGCCGTGGCCGGTTCCTGGAAGATCATCGACATGCCCGTGCCCCGCAGCGCACGAAAGTCGCGTTCGGTGATGGCGGTCAGGTCGCGGCCTTCGAAGGTCAGGCTGTCCGCCTCGATCCGCGCTGTGCCAGGCAGCAGGCCCATCAGGGCCAGCGACAGGACGGACTTGCCGGATCCGCTTTCGCCGACGACGGCCAGCGTTTCGCCAGGGGCAAGGGTCAGGTCGACGGCATCCAGCGCGCGCAGCGGGCCCTGGTCGGTCGCGAAGGTGACCGTCAGCCCCTGCGCGACAAGCAGCGGGTCGGGTCGGGTGATGTCGGTGGTCAGCATCGTGTCCTGGGGCATGTGCTTCATGAGGCCCTCCGGTCGGCGGCATCGCGCAGGGCATCGCCCAGCATGTTCACCGGCAGCACGATCAGGAAGATCAGCGCCGAGGCGGCGAAGGACACGTGCGGCGCGATGAAGAGGAAGGACCGGCCTTCCGCGGCGATGGAGCCCAGCTCCGCCGTGGGCGGTTGCAGACCCAGCCCAAGGAACCCCAGCGCGGCGGCCAACAGCACGGCGTCGCCGAAGGCCAGCGTCGTATAGGTCAGGATCGGGGCATAGGCATTGGCCAGCAGATAGCGGCTCATCAAGGTCCGGTCCGGCAGGCCGATCACGCGGCCGCCGTCGATATAGTCCTGCGCCATGACCGACAGCGCGGCCCCGCGCGATATCCGGGCGATACCTGGCATGATCGACAGGCCGATGGCCAGGATCAGACTGTCGAGGCCCGGGCCCATCATCGCCGCCAGCGACAGGCCAAAGAGGATCGACGGGAAGGACAGCATCACGTCCACCAGCCGCATCAACGGATTGTCGAGCCGGCTGTAAAACGCGGCCAGAAGGCCGATGGTCCCGCCGACGAGGGCGGCAAAAGTCACGCCCGCCAGCCCCAGCATCAGAGTCGTCCGGGCGCCGTACATCAGCCGCGTGGCCAGATCCCTGCCTTGCGAATCCGTGCCCAGCCAATGGGCGGCGCTGGGCGGCTTCAGCCGCATGCGCAGCGCGGTCTCGTAGGGGTCATAGGGGCTGATCATGGGGCCGATCAGGGCGAACAACAGCACTGCCAGCAGGACCGTCACGGCGATCAGCATGGTCGGGTTGGCGCGCATGCGGCGCCAGGTGCGGCCGGCGGACCCGGCGGCCACCTCGGTCATGGACATATCGCTCATCATCGCCCCCGAAGCCGCGGGTCGGCCAGTTCCGACAGGACGTCGACGGCCACGTTCACAAGAATGAAGGCGGTGGCCAGGAACAGGATCGCCCCTTGCGCCATCGGATAGTCGCCGGTGGTGATCGCGTTGACGGCCAGCCGGCCGACGCCGGGCCAGGAAAAGATGGTTTCCGTCACCACGGCCCCGCCCATCAGCGATCCGACCTGAAGGCCCACCAGCGTGATGATCGGCAAAAGCGCGGTGCGCAGCGCATGGCCCAGCACCACGCGCACGGGCCCTGCCCCCTTGGCCCGCGCGGTGCGGACATGGTCGGCATTCAGCGCCTCGGACAATGTCGTGCGGGTCATCCGCGCGACCGGCCCCAGCAGGATCAGCCCAAGCGCGGTGGCCGGCAGGATCACGTGGGGAAAGCCGTCGGGCGTGAAGATCGGACCGGCGCGGCCCTGGATCGGAAAGGCCCGGGTCTTGGCCGCGAACTGCACCAGCAGAAGACCCACCCAGAAGACGGGAATGGACACGCCCATGACCGAAACGGCCATGACCACCCTGTCCAGCATGCCACCGCGCCGCAGGGCGGCCACGATGCCCAGGCACAGGCCCAGTGGCAAGGACCAGATCATCGCGGCACACATCAGTTCCAGCGTTGGGCCGGCGGCACCGATGATCTGTTCGAATACAGAGGCGGAGTTGATGATCGACTGCCCAAGATCCCCCTGCACCACACGGGACAGATAAAGGGCGAACTGCACCATGACCGGCTTGTCCAGGCCCAGGTGGCGGCGGATCGCCTCGATCTCGGCCTCGGTGCCCTGGGCACCGGCGATGGCCGCGGCGGGATCTGCCGGCATCACCTGAAGCATCAGGAAGCCGACAAGAAGAACGCCCAGAAGGACGAAAAGCGATATCAGAAGGCGATGGGCCAGGCGTCCGGCCATGTCTTTACCTCTAGTCGTGGAAACCGGGACCGGGCGCGCTGCCCGGTCCCGGGTCGTGTCACTTCAGCTTCAGGTTCAGGCCGCTGTCGAAGACGGCGCCCGACAGGCCGGCGGGCACGAAGGCCTCCAGCCGGGGACCCGCGATCACGATCGGCGTTTCCTCGACCGTGGGCTTCCACAGCACGGCTTCGTGTACGTGGCGCGTCAGTTCCTCGAAGGCCGCGGCGCGGTCTTCCGGCGTGATCGCCGCGTTGCCGGCAGCCATCAGCTTGTCCGTTTCCGGGTCGTTCCACATCATCCGGTTGGGTGACGGGATCGAGGCCGAGTTGAAGTAGAGGTTCAGCGCATCGCCGGCCGAGACATAGGGATAGGACATCTCGTAGAGGTCATATGTCTCCTCCCGCAGCTTGCCCCAGATCGCGGTGGAATCGTAGTTCTCGACGTCCAGCGCGATACCGACCTTGGCCAGGTCGCCCTGCACCGCCTGCCCGATATCGAGCGACAGCGCCTCGTTGAAGCCATAGTAGGTCAGCTTCAGCGGCTGGCCGTCCTTTTCCCAGATCCCGTCGGCGCCCATGGTGAACCCCGCCTCGGTCAAGAGTTCCTTGGTCTTTTCCGGGTCATAGGTGAAGGCCGAGGTATCGGTGTCCGCCGGATAGTCCAACACGTTCTTGGCGAAGTAGGACTCGGTCGGCTGGGCCAGCCCGAAATACAGCGCCTCGGCCTGGGCCTCCTGGTCGATGGCATGAGCCACGGCTTCGCGCACCCGGATATCGTCCATGAACGGGCGCGACGTCTTGAAGCCGATATAGCTGGTCCGATAGGACGATTCCGGCGTCAGGATCTGCACGGTCGGGTCGGCCTCGAACTGGGCGATGGCCCATTTCGGCACAGTATAGGACGCGTCGACCTCGCCCGCGGGGATCGTGGCGACCAGCGTCGCGGCCTCCGGCACGATCTTCCAGATCACCTTGTCGACGTAAGCGGGTCCGGCATTGCCCAGTTCCGGCGCACCCCAGTTGTATCCGTCATGCTTCGTCAGCACGACCTCGTCCCGGGGCTTCCAGCTGTCCAGGCAGAAGGGCCCGGTGCCGTTGAAGCCGGTGACGCCGAAATCGTCGCCCAGGGCCGCGGCCTGGTCGGGGTCGATCATGATGAAGTTGAAATTGGCCATCTGGTACAGCAGGTTCGACGACGGTACCTTCAGTTTGTAGACGACCGTAAGGTCGTCGGCCGCGGTCACGCTGTCGACTTCGCCCGCGCGCCAGGTGCTGACATGGGGCGCGTCCGGCTTCAGCCAGCGGTCCATCGTGCCCACAACGTCATTCGCGGTGAAGGGCTTGCCGTCGCAGAAGGTCACGCCGTCCTTCAGGTGGAAGGTATAGGTCAGGCCATCCTCGGACACGTCCCAGCTTGCCGCCAGTTCCGGCAGGACGGTCTTCTGGTCGGGGCTCAGCGTCACCAGCGTGTCGCCGATCATCTGCAGCACCTCGGCAGCTGCTAGGGCGGAACTGCGGTGCGGATCATAGCGGTCGGCGTCCAGCGTCCGGCCCAGCGTCACGGTGCCTTCGGCCGATACCGCAAGCGGCGCCGCGGCCAGCGCGGCGGTGAGAGCGAAAGGAACAAGACGCGACGGCTTGCGGGCTCGCATGCCCAAAGACCCCCGCGCGACGGCGAAGTCGTTCATTTGGTTCTCCTGTTGGCGGTCCCGCCCCGTTCCCGGGCACCGGGTTCCGTTACCTGCCGGTCAGCGACCTGGGGGCAGCTCCGGCTGCAGGCAGGCCGATTTCGCCTGCCGCTGTCCTGAATCCGTAGCCCTTGGTGCGGCCAAGCGCCAAACGATAAAACAGCGCAAGTTCATTCCCGAATGGAATGACCGGAATCGGTGGTACGTTCATCCGGCCGCGGGATGACTTCGCCGAACAGCCAGTTTTTGAAGGCCAGAAGTGCCGGATGATGGGCTTTCCCCTCGGGATAGGCCAGATAGTAGCTTGCGGGGGAGGTCATGCCGCGGCGGAAGGGTTGGACGATTTTGCCGGCTTCCAGATCTTCAGTTGCCATGAAAGTGGGCACCAGCCCGATACCGTGCCCGTTGGCGACGCATCTTATAATCATGTCGAACTGTTCAAAGCGACTGCCGCGGAAGGCGTTCACGTCCTCGATCCCGCCTTCATTCAGCCAGTTCTGCCAGTCGTGATGCCGCGCGCGGTGGTGCAGCAGCGGCAGGCGCCCCAGGGCGGACAGGTCCCCGGGCACCACCTGCCCCGGCGCACAGACGGTGATCATCTCTTCCCCGAACAGCCGAACCGACGGTCCGCCCTGCCAGGGTGCGGGACTGTAGAGGATCGCAGCGTCGGTGTTTTCCTGCCGGAAATCGAAAGGCCATTTCCGCGCCGTGACATTCAGCGAGATCCGCGGATGGCTGTCGGCAAAGCGCGCCAGACGCGGGGCCAGCCAGTAATGTCCGAAGGACGGCAGCGTGGCCAGGTTGAAGGTGGTGGCGTGCGGCCGCAGCGACAGCGTTTCCACCGTCGCCTCGTCCATGATCTCCAGCGCTGTCCGCACGCGGGCCAGGAAATGCTCGCCCGCCTCGGTCAGGACGATGCGCTGGCGGACACGTTCGAACAGCTTGATGTCCATCCAGTCTTCCAGCCCCGCGATGCGCTTGGACACGGCGGACTGGGACATGTTCAGTTCTTCCGCCGCACGGGTGAAGCTTCCATGGCGCGCCGCCGCCTCGAAGGCGGTCAGCGACGGCAGCGGCGGCAGGACATGGCGCAATTGAACTCACCCGGAAAAAGCGTCGGACCTTCGTGCGACGCCGGACATCCTTCGGTCATACTGCATTTGCCGGGCCATGCCATACGCCATCGTCGCGTCGGACCGTTCCTGGCCCCTAACGGCCGGAACCCTCGTCTGTCCGTGCGGCGTTCAGGATTTCGTCCGCCAGAGGATCTTCGCCCACGGCGCGGGCCAGGATCACGGCACCGACCATGGTCGACAGCTGGTGCAGCGCTGCGTCGCGGTCCAGCCCCGCGAGCTGAAGCTGCCCGGCCATCGCGCCAATTCCACCGGCAAAGGCCGACTGGACCTCTGGCCCCTGCCGCGCAGCTTCGGCGGCCAGGGTCGCCAGGCTGCACCCGTCGGCCGGATCGTCGACATGGGCCCTGGAGACATAGAAGTCGCGGAAGGCGCGCACTGGATCCTTGCCGTTCCGGGCCATCACCTTGGACCAGCGGCGCAGGTTCTCGGCCAGGGCGGCGCGCGTCGCCTCGACCACCAGGGCCTGCTTGTCCGCGAACTGCTTGTAAAACCCGCCATGGGTCAGGCCCGCGACCTTCATCAGCCCGGATATTCCGATCCCGTCATAGCCCTGTTCGCGGAACAGCCGCGACGCGGTCTCGACCACGCGCTTTCTGTTCCCTTCGGCGACATCCCGGCTGACACGCATGGCATCCCCCCTCTTTGGATGATGATCCAAATCTATCTTGACCCGGATTAGATTGCATCCATAATCTAAAAGGACAATCGACGCCCCATCCAGCCGGAGATCCAAGGATGACCCAGCCCGCCCTTGCCCAGACAGAACCCGCCTTTACCCCGGCGCCCTTCCCACAGATCGAATTCGGCGTGGCCCGCCCGGAGCAGGTGGCCGGCATGACCGGGCTGGAAACGCTGCGCGCGGTGGTCGAAGGGCGCCTGCCCGCCCCGCCGATGGCACAGACGATGCAGCAGTGGATCCATCACCTGGACCACGGACTGGCGGAATTCAGGGGAAACCCGGCCGTCGCCTATCTGAACCCTATGGGGATCGTGCATGGCGGCTGGACCATGGCGCTGCTGGACAGCGCACTGGGCTGCGCCGTCCACACGGTGCTGGCGCCGGGCGAAACTTTTTCCAGCCTGGGGACAGAGGTGAAGTTCAACCGCCCCGTCACCCACAAGACCGGGCAGGTGCGCGCGGTGGCAACGGTGCTGAGCCGCGGCCGCAGGACCGCCACGTCCGAGGCGCGCGTGACCGACATGGACGGCCGTCTGCTGGCCACGGGGACCACGACCTGCTTCATCGAAAGCCGGGGCGCATAAGCCCCCGGCCCCGATCTGTCAGTGCATTGCCAGGATGGTGTTGCGGACGATCGGATAGATCTCGTTGTCCCACTTGCGGCCGTTAAAGACGCCGTAGTGGCCGACATTGGCCTGCAGGTGGTGCCGCTTCAGGTGCGGGCGCAGGGACGAACACAGGTCGTGGGCCACGCTGGTCTGGCCCATGCCGCAGATGTCGTCGCGCCCGCCTTCGACCGTCAGAAGCGCCGTGTTCCGGATTGCGGCCGGGTTCACGGTACGCCCCTTGTACTGGAACGTCCCCTGCGCCAGTTGCGCCTGCTGGAAGATCCGGTCGATCGTTTCGATATAGAACTCCTCGGTCAGGTCCAGGACCGCGAAATATTCGTCGTAGAAGTCCTTGATCCTCCTGGCTTCCTCGATCTCGCCCTTGGCCAGGCAGTCGTAAAGCTTGCGGTGCTGCGCCTTGTGTCGGTCCATGTTCATGGTCATGAAGGCCGTCAGTTGCACGAAGCCGGGATAGACCTTTCGCCCGCCACCGGGATAGCGGAACGGCACCGTGGCGATCACGTTCTTCTTGAACCAGTCCAGCGGCTTGTCGAAGGCCAGTTTGTTCACCTCGGTCGGGCTTTCGCGCACGTCGATTGGGCCCGCCATCAGCGTCATGGACAGGGGCGTTGCCGGGTTCCTGTCCTCGGCCATGACCGCCACGGCCGCCAGCGCCTGCACGCAAGGCTGGCAGACGGCGACGATGTGGCTGTTCGGGCCCAGTTCCTCCATGAACCGGATGATGTACTCGATATACTCCTCCACCCCGAACGTGCCCGCCGCACGCGGGACATCGCGGGCGTTCTTCCAGTCTGTGATATAGACGTCGTGATCGCGCAGCAGCGTCTTGACGGTGCCGGCCAGAAGCGTCGCGAAATGGCCCGACAGCGGTGCGGTCAACAACACCTTGGGCTGGGGCGTGTCCATGTCGCGCTTGAAGCGCAGAAGCTGGCCGAACGGCATGTCCAGCACCACCTCCTCGGTCACCGGAACCTCGCGGTTGCCGACGCTCGCGGACCGGATCCCGAAGGACGGCCGCGTATGGGTCAGCCGGAACCGCGTCAGCATCTCCATCATTGCTGCATTGCGGCGCAGAACGCTGCCAAACGGGCCGGCCGAATTGGGGCTGAAGGACAGGCCGAATTGGGCAGATGTTCGCAAAGGGGTGACGAAATCATCAAGCCCTTGATAAATTGCGTAAAGCACGGCGTTCTTTGCTCCTGTTCTCTGAAAAAACGCTAGCCAGACGGCGACCCGAGTGCGACAACAAAAATCGGAAAATCGCTGCAGTGCCGCGATAAGGGGGACCAATGGCCGACGCAACGCTCACTATTTCATCAAAAAACTACTCCTCCTGGTCGTTGCGCGGCTGGCTGCTGTGCAAGATGTCGGGCATCGGATTCGCGGCTGAACACGTGGATCCCGACGATGCCGCCAACCGGCAGGAGCTACTTCTGCTGTCCCCTTCGGTCCGCGTGCCGCGCCTGATGATCGGTGATGTCGCCGTCTGGGACACGCTGGCGATTGCCGAATACCTGAACGAAAGCTTCCCCGACGCAGGCCTCTATCCGGCCGATGTCGCGGCCCGCGCCCTGTGCCGGTCGGTTTCGGGCGAGATGCATTCCGGTTTTCACAACCTGCGTTCGGCCCTGCCGATGAACCTGAAATCCCAGCACCAGCGGTTCAAGATCTTCTCGGGCGCGCGGCCGGATATCGAGCGTGTGAAGGAAATCTGGCACCAGTGCCTGAACGCATCGGGCGGGCCGTTCCTGTTCGGCGCGACGCCGACGGTGGCTGACGCCATGTATGCCCCGGTCTGCACCCGCTTCAAGACCTACTCGGTCGAGCTGGACGAGGCGCTGGACGCCTATGTCGCCACCATCCTCGACTGGTCGCTGATGAAGGAATGGACCGAGGGCGCCCTGGCCGAACCGGAAGAGATCATCGAACTGGAAGTCGAGTTCTGATCCAGTCGCCCCACCGGCGACCTGCCGGGTTGCCGGCATTGGAACGGGGCTGGGACGGGCGGACGCACGCTGTGCGGCGCACTGGCCCTTGACCCTGCCGGCCATCCTGTCAAGAACGTCGCCATGAGCACCGGCCATCTGACCATCGACCTCGACGCCATCGCCGCCAACTGGCGGTCGCTGGACGCCCAGACCGCCAGCGAAACCGCCGCCGTCGTGAAGGCCGATGCCTACGGGCTTGGGGCCGGACGCGTGGCCGCCAAGCTGGCCGCTGCCGGCGCGCGCAGTTTCTGCGTCGCGGCAACCGAAGAAGGCGCGGCCGTCCGCGCCGCCATCGGACCCGGCCCAGCGATCTATGTCTTTTCCGGACACATGATCGGCGACACATCGCTTGTTCGCGATAACGCCCTGACACCGCTAATCAATTCGGTCGACCAGATGCTGCGCCATGTCGAAGCGCTGCCCGGTCATCCCTTCGGGATCCAGCTGGACACCGGCATGAACCGTCTGGGGTTGGAGCCGTCGGAATGGTCCGCCCTGCGCGCCATCGCGCTGGACCTGAAGCCTGCGCTGATCATGTCGCACCTGGCCTGCGCCGACGAACCGTCGCACCCGATGAATGCCCAGCAATTGGCCGCCTTCGTCGAGATGACGGCCGATATCGATGCGCCGCGGTCGCTGTCGGCGACGGGCGGCATCCTGCTGGGCCCGGACTATCACTTCGACATGACCAGGCCGGGCGTCGGTCTGTACGGCGGGGCACCTTTCGACGCGGCGATCCCGGTCGTCACGCTGGACATCCCCGTGATTCAGACCCGCGACGTCGCCCCGGGCGAAACGGTGGGTTACGGCAATACCTTCACCGCGACGCGGCCAAGCCGGATCGCCACGATTTCAGCGGGTTACGCCGACGGGCTGCACCGCGCACTGGGGAACGGGCTGATGGTCTTTTCCGGCGACGTCGCCTGCCCGGTGGCGGGTCGCGTGTCGATGGACCTGATCACCGTCGACATCACCGACCTGGGCCACGACCCCGACACGCTGACCCTGCTGAACGCCCGTCAGGGCGTCGATGCAGTGGCGGCCGTCGGCGGCACGATCGGCTATGAAATTCTGACCGCGCTGGGTGCGCGCTATGCCCGGAGCTATGCCGGATGAGTTCCGAAGGCCTTTCCCTGAACCCACTGGCCCTTCTGGCGGCCCTTGGCCGTTGGGCCATCTCGGCCGTGGCAGCCGTCGGTCGCATGGCGATCTTCGCCTTCGGCGCGATCAGTCATATCCTGCGCCCGCCCTTCTATTGGCGCGAGATCGGGAATGCCTTCCTGAATATCGGCTGGCTGTCGCTGCCGGTGGTGGCGCTGACCGCGATCTTTACCGGCGGTGCGCTGGCGCTGCAGATCTATGCCGGCGGCGCACGCTTCAGCGCCGAAGCCGTCGTGCCCCAGATCGTCGCCATCGGCATGGTCCGCGAACTGGGCCCCGTGCTGGTGGGCCTGATGATCGCGGCGCGCGTCACCTCGTCCATCGCGGCCGAAATCGCCACGATGAAAGTGACGGAACAGATCGACGCGCTGGTGACGCTGTCCACGCATCCGATGAAATACCTGATCGCCCCCCGCGTTCTGGCCGGTATCGTCACCGTGCCGCTGCTGGTGGGGATTGGCGACATCGTCGGCATCGCGGGCGGCTACGCGGTGGCGGTCTACAGCCTTGATTTCAACTCGGCGACATATCTGAAGAACACGGTCAACTTCCTGGAAAGCCTCGACGTGATCTCGTCGCTGGTCAAGGGCTGTGCCTTCGGGTTGATCGCGACGCTGATGGGATGCTTCTACGGCATGAATTCGGGACGCGGCGCGCAAGGCGTCGGCCGGGCCACCAAGGGCTCGGTCGAGGCGGCGGCCATCCTGATCCTGGCCGCCAATTTCCTGCTCACGGGGGTGTTCTTCTCGGTATGATCGTGATGGAGGACATCCACAAGGCCTTCGGGTCCAACCGCGTGCTGCGCGGCATGAACCTGAACATCGAAACAGGCACGTCGATGGTGATCATCGGCGGGTCCGGCACCGGGAAATCGGTGGCGCTGAAATGCATCCTGGGACTGGTAACGCCGGACAAGGGCCGGATCCTGGTCGATGGCCAGGACGCGTCCAAGGGCGACCGTGACGCGTTCCTGGCACGCTTCGGCATGCTGTTCCAGGGCGCGGCGCTATTCGATTCCCTGCCCGTCTGGCAGAATGTGGCCTTTCGCCTGCTGCGTGGCAGCCTGAAGCGGCCCAAGGCCGAAGCCTATGAAATCGCAGTGGAAAAGCTGCGCCGCGTGGGGCTGAAGCCAGACGTCGCCGAACGGTTCCCGGCGGAACTGTCGGGCGGCATGCAGAAACGCGTGGGCCTGGCGCGCGCCATCGCGGCCGATCCCGAGATCATCTTCTTCGACGAACCGACCACCGGGCTCGACCCGATCATGTCGGGCGTGATCAACGAACTGATCCGCGAGATCGTGACGGAAATGGGGGCGACGGCCATGACCATCACGCACGACATGTCCTCTGTCCGGGCGATTGCCGACAACGTGGCCATGCTACACGACGGCGTGATCCAGTGGACCGGCCCAGTGGCGGAGATGGACCATTCCGGCGATCCCTATCTGGAACAGTTCATCAACGGCCGCGCCGAAGGCCCGATCGAGGCGGTGCGCTAGGGTTCACCCCGCTTCGGCACGAGCCTTGAAGGCTTTCAGGATCGCTGCCAGTCGTCCATTTTCATCTGAAGCGAATGCGATGTGTCGACATCGACCACAGTCGTGGACGGCGTGCCGCCCACGACCGGCGCGAAGGTCGTCAGGACATCGCGACCGCCCGGCATTGCACAGGCCAGCTTACCGCCCCGGGATCGCCTTGTCATGGACAGCCTCCAAATCGAAGCCACAGCCACCCTCCTATGCTTCCGTTCGTGCGACCCAGGTTCCGCCGGACAGCATTGGTCGTCCGAGGCGAAGCCCCACCGCGGGATATGGACCGGATCGGTGCAGCAGTCCCAGGTGCGAACACCAGATCAAGTAATTTAATAATATATTTCAAAATCTTCACGGACATTCGTGAACAATTCCACGGGCCAATGCGGCATCATGCCTGTGGTCGGCAGAACCGCGTCAGCTTCTGCGGCGCACCTCCCTGAACCGTCAACCCTGAACCGTCAACTGCCCCACCAACAAACAGCGGATTTCGCGGCTCTCGCCGCCGCAGCCAGGTTGCAATTCGTGCAAGACGGGCGATGCAGGGCCACTGGCCGTCCCTGGACTTGCCATCGGGCCGCTCCGCCTCGTATGGTCCTGATAAGTCGCACTTAGTGCCCATTTTCAAATAACTGACCTAAGCTGCATGTTCCATGGACACCATCGCCTTGCCCCGCTTTTGCTGATCGCGGGTGCCATCGGCACGCCGGCGCTGGGCGGGCCGACCTTCAAGAGCGCCTCTGGCGGGTCCGTCACATTCAGCGGCAGTTTCAACCCGGGCTATTTCCGCTTCGACGACGGCGTCGGCAGCTATACAGAGCTTGCGGACAACGCCACCAACGACAGCTTCGTCAACATGCAGGTCACCCAGCCGCTGGGCGCGGGGCTGACCTTCGGGTTCGATTTCCAAACCTATTTCGGCTTCAGGTCGTCTTCGGACATCGGCCAGGGCGACGTGCCCGAACCGCTCGACTGGGACCGCACGGATATCCAGATCCTGGCGTTTTCGCTGTCGGGCGCCTTCGGCACGCTGTCGGCCGGCCAGGGAAAGCTGGCAGGCTACGGGGCATCGGGCACGGATTTCGGCCAGACCGTGAACGTGACCGAGCTGTCCTTCGATTCGAACTTCGGCGGCTATGCCTTCCGAACCGGCGCCGGAGCGCTGTCGGAGGTGACGGTGAACGATGCCTTCCCGACCTTCGACTGGATCGCGGCTGGCCGCGTCCGATATGACACGCCGACCACCCGCGGGGTGCAGTTCAGCGTCTCGTGGGGTCAGGACATCCTGGATCCGGACGACGACACCACCTACCTGTCCGCGGCCGCGACTTACCAGGCCAAGCTGGCCGGCGGACAGATCGGCGCGGCGCTGGCCACGTATCGCGCCGAAGACACCGGCAACGGCGATTTCACCGCCACCTATGGCTCTGCCAGTTACCTGTCGGCCGGCAACGTCGTCTTCACCCTTGGCGCCGGCACCCAAAGCGGCAGCGGCAGTTTCAGCTATGCAAAGTTGGGCTACAACGCCGACTGGCTGCACGCCGGCACCACTGCGCTGGCGGTCGACTATTACCGGGGCAACGACTTTGTCACCGATGGATCGGAATCCTCGTCCTGGGGCGTGGGGGTTTCCCAATGGGTGGCCGACGGCAATATGCAGATCTATGCCGGGTATCGCCAGTTCGCCTATGACCAGCCCGGAGCCAGCTTTCTGGACGCGACCGGCGTTGTTCTGGGGTTTGCCTATAACTGGTAAGTGGCTGATCGAACGGCATTTCTCCTCCGATCCCGCTGCGGCGCATTCTGCCGCGCGGACCGCCGACAGCCGGACCGGCGTTTGCACCTGACCGACAGAACCGCCTTTGCGGACGGGTCCGGAAAATCCTGCGCGAAATCCGGCCCTGGTCCGGGTCACCCAGCGCCCGGGATGGGGCGCCACATCTTGTGCCCGGTCCAGTTCACGTCCACATGTCGCCGGCATATCCGCCACGATGGGGTCACATGCTGCTGTTCCTTCGCATCTTCACCGCAGCGCTGCTGGTCCTGTACCCGCTGGCCTGGTTCGCGCCGCTGATCCGGGCCGGACTGCTGCCGCTGTTCGGGATGTCCGAAATCTCGGTGGTCAGCGGCCTGCAGAAGCTGTGGCAGACCGACCTTTTCCTGGCGCTTGCCGTGGCGCTTTTCGCCATCGTTGCGCCGATCGTGAAGACCGTGGCGCTGCTGTTGCTTCAGATGCACAGTGCCGAACGGTGGCTGCTGCCCGCCACCCATTTCCTGGGCCGGCTGGCCATGGCCGACATTTTCCTGATCGCGCTATACGTCACCATCTTCAAGTCGATCAGCATCGGCCGGATCGAGGTGGGCTGGGGCCTATACCTTTTCACCTTCTGCGTCGTTGCCGGGATCGTCGTGGGCCACCTGACCGAACGCGTACTGGATCGGCATGCGGCCCCCTTGCTTGCACCGGCGGATTAAGGCACAGGGTCGCCCCATGGCCAAGTCGCCCAGTTTTTCCTGCTCTGCCTGCGGCGCCGTCCATTCGAAGTGGTCGGGCCGGTGCGAGGCATGCGGCGAATGGAACACCATCGTCGAGGATACGCCCCTGTCGGCCGGGCCCGCCACGGCCTCGCTGGGATCCAAACGCGGCCGTGCCCTGCCCCTGACCGACCTGAATACCCGTGCCGCGCCCCCGCCCCGGACAATGTCCGGGATCGAGGAGCTGGACCGCGTGCTGGGCGGCGGGCTGGTCGATGGTTCCGCGATCCTGGTCGGCGGCGATCCGGGCATCGGCAAATCGACGCTGCTGCTGCAGGCTACGGCCCATTTCGCGTCTCAAGGTCTGGGCACGCTTTACATTTCGGGCGAGGAAGCGGTGGCGCAGGTGCAGATGCGCGCGCGCAGGCTTGGCCTTGCGGAAGCCCCGGTGCAACTGGCCGCCGCCACCGATCTGCGCGACATTCTGACGACCCTGGACGAGGTGAAGCCGCGGCTTGCCGTGATCGATTCCATCCAGACGCTGTGGTCCGACCAGGTGGGATCGGCGCCCGGGTCTGTCAGCCAGGTCCGCGCCGCGGCCCATGAACTGACCGCCTTTGCCAAACGGCGCGGCGTGTCCGTCATCCTGGTCGGCCATGTCACCAAGGACGGCCAGATCGCCGGCCCGCGCGTGGTCGAACACATGGTCGACACGGTGCTCTATTTCGAGGGCGAGCGTGCCCACCAGTTCCGGATCCTGCGCGCGGTCAAGAACCGCTTTGGCCCCGCGGACGAGATCGGCGTGTTCGAGATGACGGGCCGCGGGCTGGAAGAGGTGCGCAATCCGTCCGCCCTGTTCCTGTCCGGCCGTGGTCAGCCCGCCGCCGGATCGGTGGTCTTTGCCGGGATCGAAGGCACCCGGCCGGTGCTGGTCGAACTGCAGGCGCTGGTCGCGCCCACCCCCCAGGCCCAGCCGCGCCGAACGGTCGTCGGATGGGATGGTGGAAGACTGGCGATGATCCTTGCCGTGCTGGAGGCACGCTGCGGCATCCCCTTTACCGGGCTTGATGTCTACCTGAACGTCGCGGGCGGTCTGAAGATCAGCGAACCGGCCGCCGACCTGGCCGTCGCGGCTGCCCTTTTAAGCGCGCGCGAAGATGTCGCGCTGCCGGCCGAGACGGTTGTCTTCGGGGAAATCAGCCTGTCCGGCGCGCTTCGTCCGGCGTCGCAAACAGAAAACAGGTTGAAAGAAGCCCGAAAACTTGGTTTCTCGCAGGCGATCGCGCCTTCAGCGGGAAAGACCCCGCTGGACGGGGCGATCACGGTGACGGTACCGGCGGATCTGGCCAGCTTCGTGGGGGAAACCTTCGGGGCCGGCTGACACCGACAGCCAGACGCGTGCCGGGGCGACCCCCGGACGAGCGGCGAACGGGCCCATCCGGGCCCCGGACCCGGCAGCAACAGGGCCGCAAGGCCGAGCAGGAACCGGCGGCACCATCGTGGCGTCCCGGCAATCAGAGACGAAAAAACGGGGACTGGCGAGCGTCACCATGGAAGGTTTTACCATCATCGACGGCGCTGTGGCCGTTGTCATCGTAATCTCCGCGCTTCTGGCCTATTCGCGGGGTTTTGTGCGTGAGGCCATGGCAATCGCCGGCTGGATCGCCGCGGCCGTCCTGGCCTTCATCTTCGCGCCTCAGGTCGAGCCGCTGATGAAAGAAATCCCGGTCATCGGAAAGTACATCGCCGACAGCTGCGAATTGTCGATCATCGCGGCCTTCGGCGCGGTGCTGGCGATATCGCTGATCGTGGTGTCTTTTTTCACGCCGCTGTTTTCGACCGTGGTGCAGCGGTCTGCCTTCGGCGGCGTCGATCAGGGCCTGGGCTTCTTCTTCGGCGTGGCCCGCGGCATCCTGCTGGTCGCCATCGCCTTCTTCATCTACCAGACGGTCGCCGCGACCGACAGCTTCACCGTCGTCGACCAAAGCCGGTCCGCGCAGGTCTTCGAACGCCTGACCACGCAGATCGAAAACGACGACCCCGCAAAGGCCCTGGGCTGGATCACCTCGCAATACGAGGTCCTGGTCGGAACCTGCGGCCGTTGAACTTCTGCCGGAAACGGCTATATAGCAACCGTCTTGCGTAAGTTGACGAGTCCACGATGCCCTGGAGCGGAACACGTGCCGGGGGACCGGATCGCATTTGTGATCCTTTCGTGACATGGACCGCGTCACAGCGTAAGACGGTTTCAGCGACAGTACCGGATTCGGAGACCGACTTGCGCGCGTCAGATTTCCCAAAGACCATGCCGCCTGCCCATCCTTTCGACGATGACAAGTTGAAGGAGGAATGCGGGATATTCGGTGTGACCGGACTGCAGGATGCCGCCACCTTCGTGGCGCTTGGCCTGCATGCCCTGCAACACCGCGGACAAGAGGCCGGCGGCATCGTCACCCACGATCCCTTGCTGGGTTTCAATTCCGACCGTCGCTTCGGTTATGTCCGCGACAACTTCACGTCTGCCGACGTCATGGCCGGCCTGCCGGGGCCCCTGGCAATCGGCCACGTGCGCTATTCCACGGCCGGGTCCAAGGGCCAGACCCAGATCCGCGACGTGCAGCCGTTCTTCGGCGAATTTTCCATGGGCGGTGCGGCCATCGCTCATAACGGCAACATCACCAACGCGTTGGCGCTGCGGCGCGAACTGATCGAGATGGGCTCCATCTTCCAGAGCTCGTCCGACACGGAATGCATCATCCACCTGATGGCGCGGTCGCTGCAGCGCACCATCCCGGAACGGATGGAAGACGCGCTGCGCCGGGTCGAGGGCGCCTTTTCCGTGGTCGCCATGACCCGCACAAAGCTGATCGGCGTCCGCGACCCGCTGGGCGTGCGCCCGCTGGTCCTGGGCAGGCTGGGCGAGGGGTACGCCCTCAGCTCGGAAACCTGCGGCCTGGACATCATCGGCGCCGAGTTCATCCGCGAGATCGAACCGGGCGAGATGGTCGTGATCGAGGACGGCGTCGTCGACAGCCGCCGCCCGTTCCGCCAGAAACGCTCGCGCTTCTGCATCTTCGAAAACGTGTACTTCTCGCGCCCCGACTCGGTCATCAAGGGGCGGTCAGTCTATGAAAGCCGCGAATCCATCGGCCGCGTCCTGGCCCAGGAAGCCCCGGTCGACGCCGATATCGTCTGCCCGGTGCCCGACAGCGGGACGCCCGCGGCGATCGGCTATGCCCACGAATCCGGCATTCCCTATGCCATGGGGATCATCCGGAACCAGTATGTGGGCCGGACCTTCATCGAACCCACGGAACACATCCGCAACATGGGCGTCCGGCTGAAGCTGAACGTCAACCGCGCCCTGATCAAGGGCAAGCGGGTGATCCTGGTCGACGATTCCGTCGTGCGCGGGACCACCACCCGCAAGATCAAGGAAATGCTGCTGGAATCCGGCGCGGCCGAGGTCCACTTCCGCATCGCCTCGCCCCCCACGGCCTGGCCCTGCTTCTATGGCGTCGACACGCCGGAACGGGAAAAGCTGCTGGCCGCGACCATGACCGAAGACGAGATGCGCAACCATCTGGGCGTCGACTCGCTCAAGTTCATCTCGCTCGACGGTCTCTACCGCGCACTGGGCGAAGAAGGCGGTCGGGACACGCGGCATCCGCAATATTGCGATGCCTGCTTCTCGGGCGAATACCCGGTCCAGCCCAGCGACCAGATCGATCAGGGATTCCAGCTGAAGGCTGCCGAATAGATCGTGACTGACGGCAAGGCGCTGCCGAGTGCAGCGCCGGCCCCTTTCCTTTCCCGTTTGCCAGACCTATGTCCGCCGCCCGACACGCAGTCATCGCCTGCGCGTCGGACACCGAAAACGGACAATGATCGTGGCGGATCTCTGCCGCGGCTGGGGAAAACGAAAATGACCAATGCCCTTCCGGGTCAGGGCCTGACGCCCGAGAACGTGGCCAAGCTGGCCACCAACGAAACAGACCTGAACCTGCGCACGACCACGCTGATCGGCCTTCTGGGCTCTCCCAAGGCGCCCTCGGCCCTTCTGCGTCTGTCCTCGGGCAAGATCGTGACCGTGCGACCGGGCGACCGTGTCGCCGGCCGTCAGGTTTCAGCCATCGGCGACGACAGCATCACGCTGGGGACCGGCGCCGGCACCAAACGGCTGCACATGCCGGGCAGCTGAGGCCGCCACACTCTTGGGCGCTGCGCCGCACTTGACGGCGCCGCGCCGGCGATGCACATCGCGGTCCATGACCAGCACCCTGCCCGACGCCTCCGACACTCCCTCCGCTGCCGCGCCTTCCGGCCCGAAACCGGTTCTGGTGACCGGCGCGTCCCGCGGCCTGGGCTTTGCCCTGGCCGAAGCGCTAGCCCCCGATCACCACGTCGTGGCCGTGGCCCGCACCATCGGTGGCCTGGAAGAGCTGGACGACCGTATCAAGGCCAGGGGCGGCCGGGCCACGCTGGCGCCGATGGACATCAACGTACCCGAAGCCATGGCCACGCTCTGCCGCGGGATCTGGGATCGCTGGGGCGGTGTGTCGACCTGGTATCACTGTGCCATCCACGCAGCCCCACTGGGCCCGGTCGATCACATGGACGACAAGGACTGGTCCAAGTCGATCGAGACCAATACCAATGCCACCGCGCGCCTGATCACCTATGTCTCGCCTCTTCTGGGGACCGAGGGACGTGCGGTCTTCTTCGATGACGTCCACGCAGGCGAGAAATTCTATGGCATCTACGGCGCCACCAAGGCTGCGCAGATCGCGCTGGCCCGCAGCTGGGCGAACGAACAGGCGGCTTTCGGCGACCGGATCAAGATCCTGACGCCGCCGCCGATGCCGACCGCGCTGCGCGGCCGGTTCCACCCGGGCGAGGATCGGACGCGCCTGACACCCCCGGCCCAGGCCGCAGCACAGCTTCTGGCGGAACTCGCCACCGTGACCGCCGCCTGACGGCGCGCGCGAACACCACCAAGGTCTTCAAGTCCGCGTCCCCCCACCGGGGCGGCGCATCGCGTCTTGACCGTCGGGGCGGGCGGGTCGGGTGCGAGAGGCGCGATCCCCTGCCTCGATCAAGGGGCGCCGACCTGTCGCTGCCTGCTGGGCGCGGGCCCGGTTGCTCCGCCCCTGCCCCATGGGTATCAAGGACGCGGAAAGGATCCTTCATGCGTATTCTGGTCACAAATGACGACGGCATCGCGGCCCCGGGCCTGGCCGTCCTGGAAGAGATCGCGGCCGAGATCGCGGGCCCCAAGGGCGAGGTGTGGGTCGTGGCCCCCGCCTTCGAGCAATCGGGCGTGGCGCACAAGATCAGCTATACCCACCCGATGCTGATCGCCAAGCTGGGCCACCGCCGCTATGCCGCCGAAGGCGCGCCGGCGGATTGCGTGCTGGCCGGCATCCACGATGTCATGGAAGGCCTGATGCCCGACCTCGTGCTTTCTGGCGTGAACCGCGGCAACAACTCGGCCGAGAACGCGCTTTATTCCGGCACACTGGGCGGGGCCATGGAAGGCGCGCTGCAGGGCCTGCGCGCCATCGCCCTGTCGCAGTTCCTGGGCCCCAGGATCTTCAACGCGCCCGATCCGTTCGAGGCCGCCCGCGTTCACGGGGCCGAAGTCGTGCGCCGGATCCTGGCCCACGATCCCGAGGACCAGGTCGATTACCGCCTGTTCTACAACGTGAACTTTCCGCCCGTTCCCGCGGCGGACGTGCAGGGCTTTCGCGTCGTGCCGCAGGGCTTTCGCCGGGACACCGCCTTCGGGGTGGAACCGCACCTGTCGCCCTCGGGCCGGCGGTTCCTGTGGATCAAGGGCGTCAACCAGCAGATCCGCACGGCGCCCGGTACGGATGTCGATGCCAACCTGGACGGCCATGTCTCGATCACGCCGATGCGCGCCGATCTCAGCGCTCACGACATGATCGACCGGCTGAAATCCATCGAATGACCGGCCCCGGCCCGGACGTGCTGATGCAGTTCCTCTACGCGCTGCGGTCCAAGGGCGTGACCGACAAGGCCGTCCTGACCGCCATGGAAGGCGTCGACCGCGGCCGCTTTGTGCGCGGCATCTTTGCCGAACGCGCCTATGAAGACCTGCCGCTGCCCATCGCCTGCGGCCAGACCATCTCGCAACCGTCCGTCGTGGGCCTTATGACCCAGGCGCTGGAGGTAACGCCCCGCGACAAGGTGCTGGAGGTCGGCACCGGATCGGGCTACCAGGCGGCCGTGCTGGCGCGGCTGGCGCGGCGGGTATATACCGTCGATCGCTTTCCGCAGTTGGTCCGCGCGGCCCGCGATCTCTTTGCCGAGATCGGGCTGTCGAACGTGACCGCGATCACCGCAGACGGGTCCCGCGGACTGCCGGAACAGGCGCCCTTCGACAAGATCCTGGTCACAGCCGCGGCCGAAGATCCGCCCGGCCCCCTGATGGCCCAGCTGAAGCCCGGCGGCGTCATGGTCGTGCCTGTCGGGCAGTCGGATGCGGTGCAGACGCTGATCCGTGTGCGGCGGCTTGCCGACGGATACGACTATCAGGAAATACGGCCCGTCCGTTTCGTCCCGCTGCTTGAAGGGCTGGGCAAGGACGGGTAGGACCGGACCAGGGGACATAGTGGGGACCGGCTGGCCTCGGCTGGCGGTCCCGCAATCGTGGGAACGAGGAAAGCATGATCCGAATGAACGATATCCGCACTGCACGGATCGGGTCCTGCCTTGTGGCACTGACCCTGGTGGCCGCCTGCTCGGAACCCTTCGACTATGACCTGCGGGGCAAGATGGGCGGATTTTCCACCTCTCAGGCCGCGCGCACCGCGACCGAGGCGCGGCCCAAGCCCGATGCCAACGGCATCATCTCGTACCCCAATTACCAGGTGGCGGTGGCCCGGACCGGCGACACCGTGACCACGCTTGCGAACCGGATCGGCCTGACCCCGGCCGAGGTCGCGACCTATAACGGCCTGCAGGTGGGCGACCCGCTGCGCGCCGGCGAGGTGGTGGCCCTGCCCCGCCGCGTCGGTCCCGGAGTGGCGGCGCCCGGGTCGGTCGATATCGCGACCCTGGCCGGCAATGCCATCGACACGGCGCCCGCCACGCCTGGCGCGGCCACGACGACCGGCACCGCCGCGGCCACCGCCGCCGGCAGCGAACCTGTCCGTCACAAGGTCGAACGGGGCGAGACGGCCTATACAATCGCCCGGCTTTACAACGTGCCGGTGAAGGCTCTGGCGGACTGGAACGGGCTGGATGCGGAATTCACCGTACGAGAAGGCCAGTACCTGCTGATCCCGGTGACGACCGCCGCGGCGCCGAAGGCCGCGGCCGCATCGACAACGCAGCCCGGCCAGGGCTCGCCCACGCCGCTGCCGCCGAGTGCCGCCAAGCCGCTGCCGGCCGAGACCATCGCCACGACGCCCATCGCCGAGGCGCCGAAACCCAGTTCGACCGTGGCGCTGACTCCCACGGCCAAGTCCTCGGCCCGGATGTCGATGCCGGTGTCGGGCAGCATCGTGCGGCCCTACAGCAAGGGCAAGAACGACGGGATCGACATTGCGGCGGCGCCCGGAACCGCCGTGCACGCGGCCGAAGGCGGCACGGTAGCGGCGATCACCGCCGATGCCGACCAGGTGCCGATCCTGGTGCTGCGCCACCCGGACAACGTCCTGACCGTCTACGCGAATGTGCAGGACATCAAGGTCAAGAAGGGCGACACCGTGTCCAAGGGCCAATCGATCGCCCAGCTCCGCAGCGGCGACAATGCCTATGTCCACTTCGAGGTCCGCAAGGGGTTCGAGAGCGTGGACCCGATGCCCTATCTTCAGTGATGTAGGAACGGTGCGTGCAGAGCACGCACCCTACCGGTCGGGCGAAGGTCCGGCGTCTTGATCGTGTTCAGGCTCGCATTGGGGGCGCTGCCCCCGCCGCACCTTTGGCGCGACTCCCCCGAGGGTATTTGGAGACCAAAGAAGTGAGGGCCCGCACCGGGGTTTCGGGTGTCAGCGCGCACATGGCAGGTTCGGGAAAGAAGCCGGGCAAGCCTTGCGGCGTGCCCGGTAGCGGACCCGGTGGCAGACCGGCCTAGACCAACCCCGACTAGCCCAGGCGGACGCCGTGGCGGCCGGCCAGGTCGGTGAAGAACTGCCAGGCGACGCGGCCGGAACGGGCGCCGCGGGTCGCCTGCCATTCGATGGCTTCCGCGGTCAGGACATCGGGGTCGACCGCCACATCCCAGGCGTCGCAATAGCCGCGGATCATGGTCAGGTATTCGTCCTGGCTGCAGGGATGGAAGCCCAGCCAGAGGCCGAAACGGTCCGAAAGCGAGACCTTTTCCTCGACCGCCTCGGACGGGTTGATCGCTGTCGAGCGTTCGTTGTCGATCATGTCCCGTGGCATCAGGTGGCGACGGTTCGAGGTGGCATAAAGCACCACATTGGCAGGACGACCGCCGATGCCGCCATCCAGGACGGCCTTCAGGCTTTTGTAATGCTGGTCGTCCTGGCTGAACGAGAGGTCGTCGCAGAACAGGATGAAGCGCTGCGGGGCGTTGCGCAGGTGGTCCAGCAGCCGGCCCACCGAAGGCAGATCCTCGCGCTGCAGTTCGACCAGCTTCAGGTCGGGATGGCCTTCGGCGACATCGGCATGGATCGCCTTCACCAGGCTCGACTTGCCCATGCCGCGCGCGCCCCACAGAAGCGCGTTGTTCGCCATGAAACCTTCGGCAAAGCGCAGCGTGTTGTCCAGCAGCGTGTCCCGGGCCCGGTCGACGCCGTGCAGCAGCGTCAGGTGAACGTGGGCGACCTGATCGACCGGTTCCAGCCGGTCCGGGTCCACATGCCACACGAAGGCCGAGGCCCGGCCGAAATCCGGGGCGGGCCCCGGCGGCGGCGACATCCGCTCCAGCGCGTCGGCGATCCGTTCGGCGGCAGCGGTCAGACCGTCGCCTTCCAACCCCAGTTCGCCGGCCATCGCCTGCAGCAATCCGTGTGCATCGGTTCCATCAGCGGTCACGGGTGTCGTCCCCTTCGTCTTCTCCGGCATCGTCGCCGAATTCGGCTGCAAGCGGATCCTCTCCGAGGTCGTCATCTTCGAAATACCCTTCCGCACGAAGTCGTGCCTCTTCCTTCTTCTCGACACGTTTCACGAGGAAGATCGAGATTTCGTAAAGACCGTAGACGACCACGAAGAGAATGACCTGCGTGATCACGTCCGGCGGCGTGATGATCGCGGCCAGGATCAGGATCGCGACCACGGCATATTTGCGCACCGATCCCAGGCCTGCGGCTGTCACCAGGCCAGCCTTGCCCATCAGGGTCAGAAGAACGGGCAGCTGGAAACACAGGCCGAAAGCCACGATCAGTTTCAGGGTGATGTCGAAGGTTTCGTTGACCTTGCCCTGAAAGACGATGGCGATGCCATGGGGCGTCGTGGGCATCTGGATCGGATCGGAGGCGGTGGCGCCCAGATCGGCCAGCCCGGTGTCCTGCAGCAGGGGTGCCACCAGCGAACTGGCGTCGGCGAAGCCCAGGAAGAACTTCATCGCCATCGGCGTGACGATATACTGCGCGAAGCTGCCGCCCAGGATGAACAGGAAGGGCGAGGCGATGATGAACGGCAGGAACGCGTTCTTTTCGCTGCGATAGAGCCCCGGCGCCACGAAACGCCACAACTGGTAGGCGATCACCGGAAAGGACAGCGCCAGGCCGAACACCATCGAGATCCGCACCAGCGTAAAGAAATACTCCTGCGGCGCGGTATACTGCATGGTCGGGTTCGGATCCCCCAGCGCCCGCAGAGAGGATTCGATCGGCATCAGCAGGAAATCGAGGATCGTCGAGCCGAAGGTGAATGTGATCACCATCCCCACGATGAAGGCGATCACGGAATAGATCAGCCGCTGGCGCAGTTCGGCCAGATGCTCGATCAGGGGCGCGGTGGAATCGTCGATGTCGTCGTCGGTGGCACTGGTCATCAGGTGATATCAGCTCTTGTCCGGGTCCGCCGGCATGTCGTCGGTGGCCGTCAGGCGCGCTTCGGCTTCCTGGGCGCGTTGCAGGGCCTCGTCCGCCTCGCGCTGGCGGCGTTCGGCCAGCTTGCGGGCGGCGATGGCTTCCATCCGCTTGGCGGTTTCGGCTCTTTCCGCCTCTTTCTGGGCGGCCAGCTTGCCGGTTTCGCTGTCGGGGTCATAGGCCGGCTTCTTTGCCGGTTGGGACGCGGTGTCCTTATCCAGCTTGCGCGGATCGAAATCCGCGGTCAGGTCGCCGGCGGCCTTCCGGACACCGTCCATGGCGGTGTTGATCGGATTGGTGGCCGCGCGCAGGGTCTTGGAAATGTCGCTGACGCCGGCATCGTCGGCGGCGTCATGCATCGCACGGGTGAATTCGCGCGCCATGCCACGGGCCTTGCCGACGAACTGGCCGACGCTGCGGAACAGCACCGGCAGGTCCTTCGGGCCCACGACGATCAGCGCGACGATGCCGATCAGCAGAAGCTCGGTCCAGCCCAGGTCGAACATGGCGCGATCAGGCCTTGTCCTTCTCGGGTTCCGGCGTGATGTCGCGCGCGGTCTCGCCCGTATCGTCCGTGATCTCGTCGTTGGCATCCTTCACGCCGCGCTTGAACGCGGTGATACCCTTGCCGACTTCGCCCATCAGCGACGAAATCTTGCCGCGGCCGAAGAGAACCAGGACCACGACGGCGATCAGAAGCAGGCCCGGCAGGCCGATGTTGTTGAGCATGTCAGTCTCCCTTCGCTGGGGCCGCCGCGCACGAAAGGCGGGCGCGGTCGGCAAATGTGCTCTGTCCGGCCCGGTCTAGAACGGGGCCGCGGCAGGCGAAAGACGCGACGGGGCTTCGGGACGGGCCAAAGCCGCGGGTTTCTGGGGCGCTTGGCGCTGCGACTTGACTCCTGACATGTTTTTGTCAGTAAATACCCCCATGACCCGCCCCGATCGCCTGCTTCGGATCCTGGACATCCTGCGCGACGGACAACGCCACCGTGCGGGCGACATGGCGCTGGCGCTGGATGTGTCGGAACGCACAATCTATCGCGACATGGACCGGCTTATGGCCGCGGGCGTGCCAGTCGAAGGCACGCGGGGCGCGGGCTATCGTGCGACCGGCGCCGTGACCTTGCCGCCCCTGACCCTGTCCCCGGCCGAGGCCGAGGCGCTGACCTTGGGGCTGGCCATCGTGGCCGAAGCCGCGGACGACCGGCTGCGCGGAGCGGCCGAGGCGCTGGCCTCAAGGATCGACGCCGTCCTGCCGGTGGATGTCCTGCCCGAATCCGAAAGCTGGCGCACGGCGCTGACGCCCTTTGCAGACACCGCGCGCGGCGTCGGACAGCTGGCGCGGATCCGGGCGGCGATCAACGGCAGGCAGAAGCTGCGGCTGGCAACGCTGCACACGGACGGAACCCGGACGGACCGGACCGTGCGCCCGCTAACGCTGGAAAGCTTGGGACGGTTCTGGACCCTGCTGGCCTGGTGCGAATGGCGGCGGGATTTCCGCCGCTTCCGACTGGACCTGATCGTCGAGGCAACCGCCCTGCCCGAACTGTTCCGGGACGAGCCCGGCAAGACACTGGCGGATTACCGATCCGGTCAAGTCTGAGACTGAGACTGAGACTGAGACTGAGACGGTCGGATCACGCGCAAAGCGCGCGACGGACAGCGACAGTCCGGATCCCGTCCAACTCATTGGCCACCACGTCCGCCTCGTACCGGCGCAGGACCGGCAGGCAGGTCGGGCCATAATAGCCGCGGCGGGCGACGATGGCATCCAGCACCTTCTGCCCGGCCGGATCCAGGACGGCGACGGCCTGAGGTCCCGGATACAGACTTTCGGCGGCGACGCCGTTTGCGACGATGACCTCGTGCCGGTCCAGCAGCAGGTTGTGATAGTGCAGATCGCGGGCAACCGGCGGTTCAGGCAGGCGCAGGCTGCCGGGCAGATGCTTGGCCGGAAGAAAGGCCGCATCCTCGCCACAGACCAGCTGCACGGCATAGCCCGTGATCCGCAGGCAATGGTTCCGCGACACGCCCAGCGGTCGGTTCGGCAGGCCCGCCCCAAGGGCGTCGGGCGCGATCATCACCGGCCGGAGGGACGGATCGCGCAGCCGTGCAAAGGGGTCCACGATACTGGTGGCCAGCCAGCGCACCCGCACCACGCGGCCATCGGCCGTCAGAACCGTGTCGCCGGGACGGAAGGCTTCAACCGGACGGTCGCCTTCGGGCGTCCGGATCAGGGTGCCGGCCAGATAACACAGCGGTTCCGGCGTGGGCGATCCATCCATATCCTGGACCCGGAATGCGCCGTTTCCGAAATCGTCCATGTCCTCTTGCGAGGCGCTGTTTTTCGGCAGGAAGACCAGACGGGCCGACTGGCCCGGCGCGGGATAGTCGATCACCGTGATCAGGTTCATCACGTCGCCCTTGTACTGGTCCGGGATCTGGTTGCCGCCCAGGTTTTTCCGCGTCGGAAGGGTGCCTGTGAACTCGTAGACGAAGGAATAGGTTTCGCCGTCGATGCTGATCACCGTCGTGGGATCGGGAATCCCCGCCCCCGGCTGCTGCAGCACCAGGTCGCCCGGGTCGCCCGAAGGCGTCAGCGGCAGGAATTCGATCCGGATCGCGCCGGCGGGCGTCAGATTGACGCCCGGGTTCTTCGCGTTGCTGTTATCTGTCCGGGCCCAGAACGAAACGACCATCGATAGTTTTCCTGACGCAGACGGCGCGGAAGTCCCGGCGCCGGATGTTACGAATGCAACCCGGTCATCGGATGCCCGACGACCGGCAGGGCCGGATATCAGAACTTCGGGAAAAAGAGAAAATCCCCCGAGCTGCCTTTCACAGAAATTTCAGAAACTTGTGCCAGGCATGAGCGGGAACCGACCGATGCAGCGCCCAACAGTTTACGTGGTGAAAGCATCTTCAACCGCAAGACGCGCGCGGCCTTTTGCAGACCGGGCGCGATCGGATCTTTGTTTCATGAACCGGGTCGCGGCAGATCAGGCGTTGGCCCGATTCTGTGCCGGGAAGATGAAACAGCGGTCGCGACGGACGGTCAGCCATAGCGGCGTGCCGGCCGACGGCAGGAAGACGCCCGGGACCGTGGCCTTCAGGTCGGATCCGTCGTGGTCCATGCGGAACTCGATCAGGCTTTCGTGGCCCAGGAACCGGGCGCGGGCGACCCGACCCCGGGCGGCCACGCCATCGGTCGGCGTGGGTCGCGGCCCATGCCCGTTGCGGTCGAAATCCAGCCGGACGTGCTGGGGCCGGAAGACGATGTCGACGGCCGTGCCGTCCGGGATCCCCGGCGCCAGGAAACGGCCGAAGGCGGAATCGGCCAGCGCCCCGTCCACCTTGGCTTCCAGCACGTTAACGTCGCTGAAGAAGGCCACCGCCGCCCGGTCCACCGGGTGGGTATAGACATTGTAGGGCGCGCCCCGCTGCACAATCCGCCCGTCGCGCATCAGCGCGATCTCGTCCGCCATGCGCATCGCCTCGTCCGGTTCGTGGGTCACCAGCAGAACGGCCGTGTTCTCGGATTTCAGCAGATCCAGCGTCTGGTCCCGGATCCCGTCCCGCAGACGGTTGTCCAGGCCGGAAAACGGCTCGTCCATCAGCATGATCCGGGGCCGCGGCGCCAGCGCGCGGGCCAATGCCACGCGCTGCTGTTCGCCCCCCGACAGTTGGTGCGGATAGGCATCGATGTGGCGCAGAAGATCCACCCGCTCCAGCAGTTCGACCACCCGGGCCCGGCGCTTGTCGCGCGGGCCCTTCAGACCGAAGGACACGTTGTCGGACACCGACAGGTGCGGGAACAGCGCGAAGTCCTGAAACATCAGGCCGATCTCGCGCTCCTCGGGCGGCACGCGGGTGATCGTGTCGCAAATCAGGCGGCCGTCGACCCAGATCTCGCCCTGCTCCTGCATCTCGACCCCTGCCACCATGCGCAGCGTCGTCGACTTGCCACAGCCAGACGGGCCCAGCAGGCAGGTCACCTGCCCCGGCATGACGGCAAGCGACACATTGTCGACCACTGGTCGGCCGTTGAACCGGCGGGTCAGGTTGCGGATTTCAAGCCGCGGCGCCAGCGGAGGATTGGGCTGCTGCAACGAACGGGCCTCTTGCCTTTTGTCCGATAGAATTGGTCAGGATCCCGACCGAATAGCAACCCGGACAGGATCCTGCAACGCGGCGGGTTGGCACCCTGTCACATGGTCAGAAGCGTGGCGCCGCCGTCCAGCATCAGGTTCTGCCCCACGATGAACCCCGCGTGCTGCGAACAAAGGAAGGCGCAGGCCTTGCCGAATTCCTCGGCCGTGCCATAGCGCCGGGCCGGGATCGTGGCTTCGCGCCGTTCGCGGGCTTCCTCGGCCGTGATACCCTGCGCCGCGGCCACCCCGCCATCGAGCGAGACCGCCCGGTCCGTGGCATGGATCCCCGGCAGCAGGTTGTTGATGTTCACGCCATAGGGCGCCACCTGACGCGCGGTGCCCGCGACATAGCCGGTCAGACCGGTACGCGCCGCATTCGACAGGCCCAGCTGCGCAATCGGCGCCCGGACGGATTGCGAGGTGATGTTGACCACCCGGCCCCAGCCCCTGTCCATCATGGCCGGCATCAGCCCCTTCATGAAGGCGATGGGCGTCAGCATGTTGGCATCCAGGGCCTTGATGAAATCCTCGCGGTCCCAGTCGGACCACATCCCCGGGGGCGGCCCGCCCGCATTGGTCACCAGAATGTCGACACCTGCCGCGGCCTCCAGCACCTCGGCCTGGCCCTGGGGCGAGGTCACGTCGATGGCGACCGTGGTGACCGTCACACCGTAATCCCTGCGGATCGCCTCGGCCGAAGCCTCCAGCGCCTCTGCCCCGCGTGCGTTCATCACCAGGTCGACGCCTTCCGCCGCCAGCGCCTGCGCACAGCCCAGGCCCAAGCCCTTGCTCGACGCGCAGACCAGCGCGCGTTTGCCTGCGATTCCAAGATCCATGGCCGACCCTTTCCGATAGTCCTGTCCCTAGGCGCGCCGGTCCTTCGGCGGCCCCTCGCGCCACCTAAACACCCCGCGTCGTCCTAGACCAGCCCCTCGGGCCGCGGGCGGGCCTCTGCTACCCGTTGCGCCGGACCCGCCCCGACGCTATGGGCAGGCGCATGACCGACATGCCCGAAATCCGCTCCAACCGTCCCGCGCTGCCGCCGGAAATCGCCCGGCGCCGGACCTTTGCCATCATCTCGCACCCAGATGCCGGCAAGACCACGCTGACCGAGAAATTCCTGCTATATGGCGGCGCGATCCAGATGGCCGGACAGGTCCGCGCCAAGGGCGAGGCGCGGCGCACCCGGTCGGACTTCATGCAGATGGAAAAGGACCGCGGCATCTCGGTTTCCGCCTCGGCCATGTCCTTCGATTACGGCGGCTACCGGTTCAACCTCGTCGACACGCCCGGTCACTCGGACTTTTCCGAAGACACCTATCGCACGCTGACGGCGGTGGATGCGGCTGTCATGGTGATCGACGGCGCCAAGGGCGTGGAAAGCCAGACCCAGAAGCTGTTCGAGGTCTGCCGCCTGCGCGACCTGCCGATCCTGACCTTCTGCAACAAGATGGACCGCGAAAGCCGCGACACGTTCGAGATCATCGACGAGATCCAGGAAAACCTGGCCATTGACGTGACGCCCGCCAGCTGGCCCATCGGCCAGGGCCGCGATTTCATCGGCTGTTACGACATCCTGCACGACCGGCTGGAACTGATGGACCGCGCCGACCGTAACAAAGTGGCGGAATCGATCCGGATCGACGGGCTGGACGACCCGAAGCTGGCCGAACATGTCCCTGCCCAGCTGCTGGAGCAGTTGAAGGAAGAGCTGGAGATGGTGCGCGAGCTGATGCCGCCGCTGGACCGGCAGGCGCTTCTGGACGGGACGCTGACGCCGATCTGGTTCGGCTCGGCGATCAATTCCTTCGGGGTGAAGGAACTGATGGACGGTGTCGGCGCTTTCGGCCCCGAACCCCAGGTCCAGAATGCCGAACCGCGCAAGATCGCGCCCGAGGAAGACAAAGTCGCAGGCTTCGTCTTCAAGGTGCAGGCCAACATGGACCCCAAACACCGCGACCGGGTGGCGTTCCTGCGCATGGCCAGCGGCCATTTCAAGCGCGGCATGAAGCTGACCCATGTCCGTTCGAAAAAGCCGATGACGGTGTCGAATCCCGTGCTCTTCCTCGCCTCCGACCGGGAACTGGCGGAAGAGGCCTGGGCCGGCGACATCATCGGCATCCCGAACCATGGACAACTGCGCATCGGCGACACTTTGACCGAGGGGGAGGCCCTGCGCGTCACCGGCATCCCGTCCTTCGCGCCGGAGCTGCTGCAAAGCTGCCGCGCCGGCGACCCGATGAAGGCAAAGCACCTGGAAAAGGCCTTGATGCAATTCGCCGAGGAAGGCGCGGCCAAGGTCTTCAAGCCCTCGATCGGGTCCGGCTTCATCGTAGGTGTCGTGGGGGCACTCCAATTCGAGGTCTTGGCATCCCGGATCGAATTGGAATACGGTCTGCCTGTACGGTTCGAAAGTTCACAATTTAACTCTGCCCGATGGGTACATGGCCCCAAGCTTGCAGTCGAGAAACTGGTCGCTGCCAACAAGCAGCACATCGCCCACGACCATGATGGCGACATCGTTTTTCTGACAAGATTGCAATGGGATATCGACCGCGTTGTACGCGACTACCCGGACGTCACACTGTCGGCGACCAAGGAGATGATGACCTGATGCACGGGATGACTGACCTGCCCAGATGGACCTAGATGATACGATCTATCCAGGCGGTTTTTATAGCCTGATGCGGTTTCTAGAGGCCAAGGAAGTCCCCTACGACGATCCTCTGGCGGTGCTGCCGCCGGTCGATGTGGACCTCTCCGAACTGGCTGCGCGCACGGTGCGCGCCGATACGTCGCCGCTGGGCCCCTACGAGGCGCAGGATGCGAAACGCAAATATGCGACGCTGACGGCGGAACTGGACGGCATGAACGAACTGGCGCTGGTCCACGCGATGTGCGTGGCCGTGCTTCGCCGCAGGGATCCCCCGCGCGAGGCGCTCTGCCTGTTCCGTCGCATCTGGGCCGAACAGGGCGATGCGATGGCGAACGTCCTGCCGGTGCGCTGGCTGGTTTCGGCCTGCGTGACCTTCGCAACCCATGGCGAAAACCAGGCCCAGGTGTCGGGCGGCATGGGGATCGCCATGCTTTTCGACATGATCAAGCTGCACGACAGCGAACGCCGCTTGTCCGGACGCCGCAATGATCAGGCCTTCCCGAAAAAGGCAGAACGCCCGCGTCATCCCATCGCCTTCGATCTGACACCCTATGCGCTGGACACGGGCGACATGGACCGTTTGATCCTGGCCCGGCTCTGGCGCCTGGCCGAAGAAGACCCGCTCCTGCGCCCGCTGGGCTTCCGCTTGCTGCGGCTTCTGATGACCGAACGACGCACCGTCTTCGCCCGCTTGCAGCGCTTCAAGAAGCACCGGTCCACCGACGAATAAGCGGCGCGTGCTTGGCACCCCCCCGACCGCCCGGACCACGGTAGATGCGGAAAGCGCTGTCCCCCTGACGTCTTCGGTCCTCAAGTAATCCCGGGGGTGCGGAAGCAGCGGCCCCGGTTCACCGCACGCCGAGCGTGAACCATCGTGGCTCTCTCCCAGGGGCTCCTTCAATCTGAAAACGCCGCAAGGTGAACTTTCGGCGCGGCAACGCCCCCGATCCGCCGGAATGCGGCCCCCCGGCAAGTACACGCGGATTTGACCCCGGCGCCACAATTTGCTATGGCCCGGCCACATGTGCACAAGCCGGCGCTCCGCCGCGGCCATCCGGGTCGGCATGAACCCAGACGTGCGGGCCAAGTCAGTGTCCGCAAGCAACGGACACATATGACCAAGTTCTCTGATCTGAACCTCAATCCGAAGGTCCTGCAGGCTGTCGCCGACGCAGGCTATGAAACGCCGACACCGATCCAGGCCGGGGCCATTCCGCCCGCCCTGGAAGGCCGCGACGTGCTGGGCATCGCCCAGACCGGCACCGGCAAGACGGCGTCCTTCACGCTGCCGATGATCACCCGGCTGGCCCAGGGCCGCGCCCGGGCGCGCATGCCGCGCAGCCTCGTGCTCTGCCCTACCCGCGAACTGGCGGCCCAGGTGGCGGAAAACTTCGACACCTACACCAAATACCTGAAGCTGACGAAGGCGCTGCTGATCGGCGGCGTTTCGTTCAAGGAACAGGACGCACTGATTGATCGCGGCGTCGACGTTCTGATCGCCACGCCCGGCCGCCTGCTGGACCATTTCGAACGCGGCAAGCTGCTGTTGACCGGCGTGCAGATCATGGTCGTGGACGAAGCCGACCGGATGCTGGACATGGGGTTCATCCCCGACATCGAACGCATCTTCTCGCTGACGCCCTTCACCCGGCAGACACTCTTCTTCTCGGCCACCATGGCGCCAGAGATCGAGCGTATCACCAACACCTTCCTGTCCGCACCCGAACGCATCGAGGTCGCCCGTCAGGCCACCGCATCGGAAACGATCGAACAGTCGGTCGTGCTTTTCAAGGGCTCGCGCCGCGACCGCGAAGGGTCGGAAAAACGCAACCTGCTGCGTGCACTGATCGACGCCGAAGGCGACAAGTGCACCAATGCGATCATCTTCTGCAACCGCAAGACGGACGTAGATATCGTCGCCAAGTCGCTGAAGAAATACGGATATGACGCGGCGCCGATCCATGGCGACCTGGACCAGAGCCAGCGGACCCGGACACTCGACGGTTTCCGCGAAGGGACACTGCGGTTCCTGGTGGCATCCGACGTCGCCGCCCGCGGCCTGGACGTCCCCAGCGTCAGCCACGTCTTCAACTTCGACGTGCCCAGCCATGCCGAGGACTATGTGCACCGGATCGGCCGCACAGGCCGCGCCGGCCGCGAAGGCAAGGCGATGATGATCTGTGCCACGCGCGACGAGAAGAACATGGCCCAGGTGGAAGCCCTGATCCAGAAGGAAATCCCGCGGATCGAGAACCCGCTGAAGAGCTCCGCCCCGGAGACCGAGACGGAAGAGGCAGAAACCTCGACCTCCGGCAGCGGCCGGTCGCGCACGCGGACCCGTGCCTCGGGTTCGTCGCGCGGGTCTTCGGACAAGGGTTCGGACAGGGGTTCGGAGAAAGGGTCGGACAAGCGCTCCGACAAAAGCCAGGTCAGGGGATCGGACAAGAGCGTCGAAGAGACGGTCGAAAAACCGTCCGAGAAGGCCGCGTCGGGGTCCGACAGCAGGTCGCGGTCCTCGAGTGGCCGGGGACGAAAGTCCGATGGCGGAAGTGGCGGTCCCGTGGTGGGCATGGGCGATCACATGCCCAGCTTCATCGCGCTGAGCTTCGACGAACGCCGCGCCAGCTGAGGAAATGTCGGATCCGGCGCGCCATCGCATTGCCGATTGCCGGATCCGCCCGAGATCGCCCGAAGGGCGCCTCCGGCGCCCCCATAACCGCCGACCGCCCGTCGAACGACGGTCCTGTCGCCCGCATCCGGGCACGCGCGACCAGCCGCCGGCGATCTGTTTTTCAAGAACATGAAGAACTTTTGACGGAGTGCGGCGCCGGCCGCTTCTTGATGCGGTCGGATAACCCGACGCCGGAAGGCCTGACCGGTTCTGTCGGAACCCAGCCGACCGCCACGCGTCCCGGGCAGACGGGGGGCGCTGCCCCCCGGCCCCCCGAGATATTTGAAGATCAAAGAAGTGGCGGCGCGCGCGCTATTCCAGGCGCGAGATGATGACGGTGACTTCGGGCTTCTTGCCGATTTCACTATTGGCGGTCTGCCGCGCGATACGGCGGATCGCATCGTCGATCTTGCCGTCGTCCTTCATCAGCTTGCGGTCGGCGCGGGCAAAAAAGGAGGACAGCTCCTTTTCGATCCGGTCTGCCACGGGCTTTCGGGACTGGCCTTTCGGCGGCAGGCCCATCGGTTCGCACCAGGGATCCCCCAGCAGGCGGTTTTCCTCGTCGATGATGATGTTCACCGTCACGTGGCCGTTCAGCGCCATCCGGATCCGGTCGCGGACGATGCCGTCGAAGGCGCCGATCTTGACCGAACCGTCGACATAGGTGCGCCCGGCTTCCAGCAGCTCCAGCACCTGCGGCGTGTCGCCGGTCAGATCCAGCATGGTGCCGTTGACCGCGATGGCCGAGGCAAAGCCGGCCTCTTCCGCCAGTTTCACATGTTCCCGCAGGTGGCGGTGTTCACCGTGCATCGGGATGATCATCTTCGGCTTCACGATGGAATGGAGCCGCTGCAGGTCGGGCCGGTTCGCGTGGCCCGAGACGTGGTAGCGGCCGCCGCTGTCGTCCACGACGTCGATGCCGCGTTCCGACAACTGGTTCATGATCCGGATCACGTCGCGTTCGTTGCCAGGGATGGTCTTGGACGAAAACAGGAACGTGTCCCCCGCCTTCATCTCGATCCCGAGGAACTTGCCGCGGGCCAGTTGGGCCGAGGCCGCGCGGCGTTCGCCCTGGCTGCCGGTGGCCAGCACCAGCAGATTTTCGCGGGGAATCTGGGCCGCGTCTTCCGGGCTGACGACGCCCGGGAAATCGGTCAGGATGCCGGTTTCGACCGCGGCCTCAACCATGCGGCGCATGGCACGGCCCAGAAGGACGACGGACCGGCCGACCTTCTGCGCAGCCTCGGCGATGGTCACCAGGCGCGCGATGTTCGAGGCAAAAGTCGTGGCCACGACCATGCCGGGCGCGTCGGCCAGCAGGTCCTGGATGGGACCGGACAGTTCAGATTCCGACCGGCCCGGACTGGGCGAAAAGACGTTGGTGGAATCGCACATCAGCGCGTGAACGCCAAGCGCCGCGACCGAAGCCCAGAGATCGGGATCGAAGGCTTCGCCCACCACCGGTTCGGGGTCGAGCTTGAAATCGCCGGAATGGATCAGGCGACCTTTCGGCGTGTCGATGACCAGACCGGCGCTTTCGGGAATCGAATGCGCGATCGGCAGGAAGCCCACCCGGAACGGGCCCGCCTTCACCTGGTGCGGCCAGGGATCGACGACATGAACGGCGCTTTCCGGATGGCCCTGTTCGTCCATCTTGCGGCGGGCGATGTTGGCCGTGAAGGCACGGGCATAGACCGGTACGTCGAGATCGGCATAGAGATGCGCCAGCGCGCCCACATGGTCTTCGTGTGCGTGGGTGATGAAGATCGCGTCCAGCCGGTCGCGGCGTTCCTTCAGCCAAGCGATATCGGGCAGGATCTGTTCGACCCCCGGGGTCGTGTCCATGTCGGGAAAGGTGATCCCCAGGTCGACGAGGATCAGGCGTCCCTTGCCCGGTTTGCCATAGCCGTAGACATAGGCGTTCATGCCGATCTCGCCGGCCCCGCCCAGGGGCAGGTAGATCAGTCGGTTTTCATCAGTCATTAAGTCAGGTCGTTTCCTTGTTGTACCTGTGGATCACGGACAGTCCGTGCATCGTCAGGTCGTCCACGAATTCGTCGAACAGATCGACACTTTGCTGGAAGAGCGGCGCCAGCCCGCCTGTAGCTATGACACGCATCGGCCGGTCTCGTTCGGCCTTGATGCGCGCGCAGATTTCGCGAACGAGGCCGATATAGCCCCAGAAGATCCCCGACTGCATGCAGGCCACCGTATTGGTGCCCACCACGCGCTGGGGCTTCGAAATATCGACATGCGGCAACGCGGCCGCCGCCATGTGCAGCGCTTCCAGCGACAGGTTCACACCCGGCGCGATCACGCCCCCCACATAGGCGCCGTCATTGCCCACCACGTCGAAGGTGGTGGCGGTGCCGAAATCGACGACGATCGCATCGCCGCCGAAGAGGTCATAGGCCGCCACCGTGTTGACCAGCCGGTCCGGCCCAACGGCCGTTCCGGTATCGACGCGGACGTCTATCGGCAAATGGCAGTCCGGCTTGCCGACCACAAGGGGGCGCGTGTGATAATAACGGTCGGCGAAGACGCGCAGGTTGAAAACCACCCGCGGCACCGTCGACGACACGATCACGTCCGAGATCTGCGCCTCGATCTTATGAAGCTGCAGCAAGGCCGAGAACCAGACATAGTACTGGTCCGCCGTCCGCCTGCCGTCGGTCGATGTCCGCCAAGTCGCGAGGAACGTCTCGCCGTCCCAGATTGAGAACACGGTGTTCGTATTGCCACAGTCGATGGCCAGGAGCATCGCTCCCTCCCCCCAAAATCAGTTATGCGGTCAGAAAAAGACCTCGGCCGCCGGGATCGCCCTGCGACCGCCGAGCGTGGATAGAACAAGGTTGCCCTGCTCGTCCACCGTGTCGAACCGGCCGATGATTTCGTCCTTGCCGGTACGCGCGGTGATGACTTCTCCCAGCTTCGCGGCGCGGGCCAGCCACGCCGCTCGGATCGGGGCAAAGCCTTCGGCGACAAAGCGCGCCTCTTGCCGTGCATAGGACTGGGCCAGCGCGTCAAGGAAGGCTTCCGCGCCGATGTCCACGCCCGCTTCTCCCAGAAGGGACACGGGCCGCAGGGCGCGCGCTTCCACCTCGGACGGTTGCGGGGCAGAGGCGAGGTTCACCCCGATCCCAATGAACAGATGCGTGACTTTCGTTCCAAGCCCGCTGCTTTCCAGAAGGATGCCCGCCAGCTTGCCACCGTTCAGAAGCACGTCATTGGGCCATTTCAGCCGCAGGCCCGTGTCGGATCCCACCACCTCGGCCACGGCATCGTAGAGTGCCAGCGCGGTCACAAAGCTGCGCAGCGCCACATCGCCGGCGGGTTCGGACGGGGTCAGGATCAGGGTGGCGGCAAAGTTGCCGACCGGCGTCGACCAGGCGCGCCCGCGCCGGCCCCGGGCCGCGGTCTGACGATGCGCCAGGATCCAGGTCGGCCGGTCCAGCGTGGCGGCCACGCGGGCCGCCTCGCTCAATGTGCTGTCGACCTCGTGCAGGACACGGCGGTCGTAGCCCGTGGGCCAGTCCTCAGTGGACAAGAGTAGCCGCCGCCGCGGCTGCTGCGGTGTCCACGCCGAACATGTTGAACACGCCCAGGACCATGGCCGCAGCCGAGACCATCAGGAACCCCCAGAGGACGGGCTGGGTGCGATGGTCCAGCTCTTCGGCCTCTTCCCCGAAATACATGATGTAAACAAGGCGAAGGTAGTAGAAGAGACCGATGACCGAGGAGATCGCCGCGATCACCGTGAGCCAGTACAGACCGGATTCGATGGCTGCCGTGAAGACCGCAAATTTGGCGAAGAAGCCCAGCATCGGCGGCACACCCCCCATCGAGAACAGCAGGATCAGCATCGCCATGGCCTTGGCCGGATCACGTGCGCCCATGCCGCCCATTGCCTTGATGTCGGTCACCGGCTGGCCGTCGCGTTCCAGCGACAGGATGAAGGCAAAGGCGCCCACGTTCATCGTGACATAAATGGCCAGGTAGACCAGCATCGCCTCGACCCCGGCTTCGGTGCCGGCGGCCAGACCCATCAGGGCATACCCCATGTGGGCGATGGACGAATAGGCCATCAGGCGCTTGATGTCGGTCTGGCCGATGGCCGCGATGGAGCCCAGCAGCATCGATGCCACCGACAGCAGCACCAGCACCTGTTGCCAGTCGCCTACGGCACCGCCGAACGCGTCGTAAAGGACGCGGGCGAAAAGCGCCATAGCGGCCATCTTCGGCGCGGTTGCGAAGAAGGCGGTCACCGGCGTCGGCGAGCCTTCATAGACGTCTGGCGTCCACATGTGGAACGGCACGGCCGAAACCTTGAACGCCAGGCCCGAGATCACCAGCACCACGCCAAACAACATGCCGATGGAAACGCCGTCTTGTGTCGTCTGGATGATGCCGGAAAACAGCGTCGTCCCGGAATAGCCGTAGACCAGCGATGCACCGAACAGCAACAGGCCCGACGACAGCGCGCCCAGAACGAAGTACTTCAGGCCCGCCTCGGTCGACTTGATGCTGTCCCGGCGCAGCGCAGCCACGACGTAGAGCGCCAGCGATTGCAGTTCGAGCCCCATGTAAAGCGTCATCAGGTCGCCGGCCGAAACCATGACCATCATGCCAACGGCGGCCAGGCAGATCAGCACCGGGTATTCAAAGCGCAGCAGCCCGTGCTTCGACATGTACTCCTGGCTCATGATCAGGACCACCGCGGCGGCGATCAGGATCGTGAACTTCGCGAAGCGGGAAAAGTCGTCATCGATGAAGATGCCGCCGAAAGCCATGTGCGTGCCGGATTCGACAGCGCCGACATATACGGCCAGCACCGCCATCACCGCCGCGGTCAGCCAGACCAGCACCGGCGCCAGCGCGTCCTTCTTCGTGTAGACCGCCCCGATCAGGGCCGCCATCGCGAAGAGCGCCAGGACGATCTCGGGAAGGATGACGGCCAGATCGGCCTGCAGGTTCGGTTCCATCGCGCGTCTGGCTCCTTAGTGGGATGCGATCTGGGTCGCGGTCTTCGCCGCTTCCAGCGCGGTGTCATAGTGCTGGACCAGCGCCGCCGTCGAGGGCCCGATCAGGTCGGTGATCAGCGACGGATAGACGCCCAGCAAAAGGGTCATGACGACAAGCGGAGTGAAGATGAACTTCTCGCGCGGGGTCATGTCGGTAATGGTCTTCAGGCTTTCCTTGATCAGGTCGCCCATCGCGACCCGACGGTAAAGCCACAGGGCATAGGCAGCCGAGAAAATCACGCCCGATGCCGCCACGAAGACGACCCAGGTGTTGACCTGGAAGGTGCCCATCATCGTCAGGAATTCGCCGACGAACCCGGACGTGCCCGGCAGGCCCACATTGCCCATGGTGAAGAACAGGAAGACGGTCGCATAAGCCGGCATCCTGTTCACCAGGCCGCCATAGGCCGTGATCTCGCGCGTGTGCATCCGGTCATAGATGACGCCGACGCAAAGGAAGAGCGCCGCCGAGATGAAGCCGTGGCTGAGCATCTGGAAGATGGCGCCGTCGATCCCCTGCTCGTTCGCCGCAAAGATGCCCATGGTGACGAAGCCCATGTGCGCGACGGACGAATAGGCGATCAGCTTCTTCATGTCTTCCTGCACCAGCGCCACCAGCGAGGTGTACACGATGGCAATAGCGCTCATCCATAGGACGACCGGGGCCATGACGTCCGCGCCCACCGGGAACATCGGCAGCGAGAAGCGCAGGAAGCCGTAGCCGCCCATCTTCAGAAGGATGGCAGCCAGAACCACGGAACCCGCGGTCGGCGCCTGAACGTGGGCGTCGGGCAGCCAGGTGTGGACTGGCCACATCGGCATCTTCACCGCGAAGCTGGCGAAGAAGGCCAGGAACAGCAAGGTCTGCAGGCCGCCAATGACATGGATGCCAAGCACGCTGAAGGAGTCGCTGGCGAACTGCCAGCCCATCAGGGTCGGAATGTCGGTGGTGCCGGAGATCGAATACATCGTCACCATGGCCACCAGCATCAGGACCGAGCCGAAGAAGGTGTAGAGGAAGAACTTGAACGAGGCATAGACACGGTCCGCCCCGCCCCAGATGCCGATGATCAGGAACATCGGGATCAGGCCGGCCTCGAAGAACAGGTAGAACAGCACCAGGTCCAGCGACATGAACACGCCAAGCATCAGCGATTCAAGCAGCAGGAAGGCGATCATGTATTCCTTGACCCGGGTCTTCACTTCCCAGCTGCACAGGATGACCAGCGGCATGATGAAGGTGGTCAGAAGGACGAACAGAACGGAGATCCCGTCGACGCCCATCTTGTAGGTCAGGCCCATCAGCCACTCGCCCTCTTCCACCATCTGGAAGCCGGTGTTGGACGGGTCGAACTGGAACAGGATGCCCAGCGAGACCAGGAAAGTGACCGTGGTGGTGAAGAGCGCGTAGTACTTGGCCAGTTGCTGCGCAGCCTCGTCCGTGCCGCGCTGGACCACAGCGAGGATCACGGCCGCCACCATCGGGATGAAGGTGACGATGGAAAGGATCGAGTCCGTCAGCATCAGTGCGCCCCTCCGCTGAGCGACATCCAGGTGAACAGGAATGCAAGCCCGAGCACCATCCAGAAGGCGTAAGTAAAGATGTAGCCGGATTGCGCCCGGCCTGCGAGGCGGGTGAAGAACGGCACCACGCCCATGGCCAGCCAGTTCAGGAAGCCGTTGATGACAGACCCGTCACCCCGCTTCCAGAACAGTTTGCCAAGCAGCAGCACGGGCTTGACGAAGATCACGTTGTAGATCTCGTCGAAGTACCACTTGTTCAGCAGGAACTGGTAGATGGCCGGTTGGCTTTGCGCCAGGCGGACCGGCAGTTTCGGGTTCACGATGTAGAACAGGTAAGCCATCGCCAGGCCGAGCAGCATCGCGATCGTCGGCGACAACTTCAACAGCCACGGGATTTCGTGCGCCCGTTCCAGCGCGTGGTTGTCCGGCGCGATATAGATCGCCCCCTCGCCCGGCGTGCCGGCAAAGACCATGTGGCCCGCACCGTGATCGCCTTCCGCCGCCTCTCCATGACCTGCCTCGGCCGTGGCATGGCTGTCGGTCTCGCCATGGCCGGTATCCGCAGCGGCATGATCGCCGCCGGCAACCGCCGACGCTTCGGCCACGGGGATGCCCATGAACTTGGCAACCTGGTCGGTATGACCGAAGAAGCTGTTCAGGAAGATCATGCCCGAGAAGATCGCCCCCAGGGACAGGACCCCCAGCGGGATCAGCATGTTCAGCGGGCTTTCATGGGCATGGTCATGCGCATGACGGTCGCCGCGCGGCTTGCCGTAGAAAGTCATGAACACCAGCCGCCAGGAATAGAAGGCCGTCAGCGCAGCGGCGATGACCGTCATCCAGAAGGCGTACATGTTGCCCGCGCCCCAGGTGGATTCGATGATCGCGTCCTTGGATTGGTAGCCGGCAAAGCCGATGTCCGTGAACGGAATGCCCACGCCCGTGATGGCCAGCGTACCGAACATCATCGCCCAGAAGGTAAAGGGCACTTTCTTCCGCAGAGCGCCATAGTTCCGCATGTCCTGTTCGTGGTGCATCGCGGTGATGACCGAACCGGCGCAAAGGAACAGCAGCGCCTTGAAGAAGGCGTGCGTCAGCAGATGGAACATCGCCACCGAATAGACGCCCGACCCGGCCGCGGCGAACATATAGCCCAGCTGGGAACAGGTCGAATAGGCGATGACGCGCTTGATGTCGTTCTGCACCAGACCGATGGTCGCCGCGAAGAAGGCGGTGGTGCCGCCCAGGACCGCGATGAACAGCTTCACGTCAGGTGCGAATTCGTACAGCGGC
This sequence comes from Chachezhania sediminis, assembly GCF_009765275.1. Classification (GTDB taxonomy): domain Bacteria; phylum Pseudomonadota; class Alphaproteobacteria; order Rhodobacterales; family Rhodobacteraceae; genus Chachezhania; species Chachezhania sediminis. Next base: position 432,443 of record NZ_VOPH01000004.1, on the reverse strand, counting down.
GACATCCGGCAGACCAGGAAGACGCCGGCCGTCACCATCGTGGCGGCGTGGATCAGCGCCGACACCGGGGTCGGGCCTTCCATGGCGTCCGGCAGCCAGGTGTGCAGGAAAAGCTGGGCCGACTTGCCCATGGCACCGATGAACAGCAGCAAGGCACAGACCTCTGCCGCGTTCCAGTCGGTCCACAGGAAATGAAGCCGGGTTTCCGCAATCGTCGGCATGTCGGCAAAGATGACCGAGAAGTCGATGCTGTCCGACAGGAAGAACAGCGCGAAGATGCCCAGAGCGAAACCGAAGTCACCGACCCTGTTGACGACAAAGGCCTTCATGGCCGCGGCACCCGCCGACTGTTTCTTGTAGTAGAAGCCGATCAGCAGATAGGACGCGACGCCCACGCCTTCCCAGCCGAAGAACATCTGAACCAGGTTGTCCGAGGTGACCAGCGCCAGCATCGCGAAGGTGAAGAACGACAGGTAGCTGAAGAAGCGCGCCTTGTACTTCACGTCCGGGAACTGGGGATCGTCGGCCATGTAGCCCCAGGAATAGAGGTGCACCAAGCTGGAGACCGTGGTGACCACGATCAGCATGATCGCCGTCAGCCGGTCCAGGCGGATCGCCCAGTCAGTCGACAAGGAACCGCTTTCGATGAACCGCATGATCGTGATGATCTGGGTCGTGCCGTCGAAGGACAGGAACACGATCCACGACAGAAGCGCCGCCAGAAACAGCAGGCCGGTCGCGATCACCATGCCGGCTTTCTCGCCGATGACCCGCCAGCCGAAGCCGCAGATCAGCGAGCCGATCAGGGGAGCGAAGAGGATGATCAGTTCCATGGGCTCACCCCTTCATCACGTTGACATCTTCCACCGCGATGGAGCCGCGGTTGCGGAAGAAACACACCAGGATTGCCAGGCCGATGGCGGCCTCGGCGGCGGCGACCGTCAGGATGAACAGGGTGAACACCTGCCCCGTGAGGTCCCCGAGAAAGCTCGAGAAGGCGACCATGTTGATGTTGACCGAGAGCAGCATGAGTTCGATCGACATCAAAAGGATGATGATGTTCTTCCGGTTCAGGAAGAGCCCGAATATCCCGATGACGAAGAGCGTCGCCGCCACCGTCAGATAATGTTCCAGTCCGATCATGTCGTCCCTCGGTTCTTCTGGATCGCGCGGGGACCGTCGGCCCCGAACGTTTGGCTTTGCTGTGCCCCTCGCCGGGGCTGGCATCACTTTCAGTCGCCCAAAGGGCGCCGGGTCAGACGCCCTGTCCCGGCTTCACATCCTTCAGTTCCATCGACTTGGCCGGATCGCGATAGATCTGGGTCAGGATGTTCTGGCGCTTGATGTCCGTCCGGTGACGCATGGTCAGGACGATGGCCCCGATCATCGCGACCAGCAGGATCAGGCCCGACAGCTGGAACAGCAGGAAGTACTTGTCGTAGAGGATCATCCCCAGCGCGTTGGTGTTGGGAATGTCCGCGGGGGTCACGTTGCCGCGCAGCGTCTCGGCGGCCGAGTTCGCATCCCAGGCGCCGAAGGCCAGGAAGAACTGCATCAGCAGGACCAGCGCGATCACCAGTGCAAGGGGCATGTATTTCGCCATCTCTGCCTTCAGTTCGGCAAAGTCGACGTCCAGCATCATGACCACGAAGAGGAACAGCACCATCACGGCGCCGACGTAGACGATGATCATCAGCATCGCCACGAATTCCGCCCCCAGAAGGACGAACAGCCCCGCCGAGGACAGGAAGGCAAGGATCAGCCACAGGACCGAATGGACCGGCTGCCGCGAGACGACGGTGAAGAACCCGCCGACCAGCACGCAGATGCTGAAAAGGTAGAAGGAAAAGGCGATCATGTCGCTTGCTCCTCTGGCTTGTCCAGAACCTCGCGCGCCAGATCAAGCGCACGGGTCATGGCCGGGACGCCGGCGAATACCGACATCTGGCCAATTGTCTCGATTATTTCCTGCTTGCGCGCGCCGGCCTCGATCGCGTGGCGCACCGTCTGGCGGATCGCCGTGTCGGCCTGCGCACCCTGCATCGTAAGGCCCGCCAACGTCAGCAGAAGGCGGGTGCGGGCATCAAGCCCGTCCTTGTTCACAGCGTTGCCGAACCAGAATTCCATCATCTCTTTCGGCATGGTCGGCCAGAGAGTTTCGAAATCCTTGGTCGAAAAGCTGACCAGCGCGGGATTGACCGTCTTGGCCATGTCCATCGCCTGGCGCACCATCGCCTCGAACGGGTTGTTCGGCTGATCGTTCATGACAGCCCCCCATGCCGCCGGACGCTAGCCGCCACGCGGGAGCCGGGAACACCAAAGCAGTCCGCGGGGATCGTCCCCGCGGTGCCTTCCATTCCGATCTGTCCCGAAAAGGCGGTCATCTGTAAGGTGCATCCATTTCCAGGTTGCGGGCGATCTCTGCTTCCCAGCGCTCGCCGTTGGAAAGCAGCTTTTCCTTGTCATAGAACAGCTCTTCGCGCGTTTCGGCGGCGAATTCGAAGTTCGGACCTTCGACGATGGCATCCACCGGGCACGCCTCCTGGCAGAAGCCGCAATAGATGCACTTGGTCATGTCGATGTCGTACCGGGTCGTCCGGCGGCTGCCGTCCTCGCGCGGTTCGGCGTCGATGGTGATTGCCTGGGCCGGGCAGATCGCCTCGCACAGCTTGCAGGCGATGCAGCGCTCTTCCCCGTTGGGATAGCGGCGCAGCGCGTGCTCGCCCCGGAAACGGGGGCTCAGCGGGCCCTTCTCGTAGGGATAGTTGATCGTCTGCTTGGGGCTGAAGAAGTACTTCAGACCCAGCTTGAACCCTTTGAAGAAGTCGGCCAGCAGGAAGTACTTGGCGGCGCGGGCATAGTCGATTTGCGTCATTGGATGCGCCCCTTATCAAGACCTGGCTTCATGTTCATGCCGGCGCGCCACGATCGGTGAATCGTAACGCCCCTGCGCGACGTCGTGCTGGGACCACCGGGCGACATAATCGGTCTGCAATGCCCGGCGGTAAGGATGGGCCCAAGGCCCCTTCTGGACTTCATAGTACAGGTAGACCCGTTGATTAGGGACGACAGTCCCGGCCACCGCGTCGTGATTCAGCCCTGCCGGATCCGGAATCTCCCGCGCCTTGTCGCGCGGCATTTCCGGCAGCATCAGGCACGAACACACGTCGTAGCCGCAGCCATGTTTCCAGTAGCCGTACACCAGTTCAGGGCTGAACTGATAGAAGCCATGGGTGAACCAGTTGTTGCCGGGCGCGCAGGACACGAAGATCCCGCCCGGCGCCAGCATCCGGTCCACATTGGCCATGGTCGTCGCCACGTCGAAGACATGTTCCGTGGTGCCGCCGTCGAAGACGATCCCGAACCGGCCGTACAGATGGTCCGGCACCGGATCGTTCAGGTCGTGCAGGATGTCGGCACCTTCATAGTCCGACAGGTCCATGCTGAGCACCGACGGGAAGCCCAGCTTCAGGAACAACGTCTCCGAAAAGCCGTCTTCCTGCAGCAGGTCGGCGAAAGTGAAGTCGTAACCGGCACCGGCCAGGATCCCGTCCAGCGCCGCGGCGTGCTTCGGTCTGACCTGGATGGCCTGCCGGCCCAGCATCAGAACCTCGCCCTTGATCGGCATGGATGCCGCCAGACGGATGATCTGCTTGGCCGATGCGTAGTCGAGCGCCATGCCTGTCAGCCCCCCACGGCCCAGCGGGCATAGGTGCCCCAGAGCCAGTCGAACTTGGCCGCGAAGGCAACGAAGACCACCCAGACCAGGCTCATCGGCAGGAAGACCTTCCAGCCCAGGCGCATCAGCTGGTCATAGCGGTAGCGCGGGGTGATCGCCTTCACCATCGAGAAGCAGAAGAAGACGATGACCATCTTCAAGAGCATCCACAGCAGCCCGTCGGGCAGGCCCGGCACCGGCGACAACCAGCCACCGAAGAAGAGCAGCGAAACAAGCGCGCACATCAGCGTCATCGCCACAAGTTCGCCCAGGAAGAACAGAACGAAGGGCGTGGACGAATATTCGACCTGGTAGCCGGCAACCAGTTCCGATTCCGCTTCGGGAAGGTCGAAGGGCGGGCGGTTGGTTTCGGCCAGGGCCGAAATGAAGAACAGGAACAGCATCGGGAAGTGTGGCAGCCAGTACCACGAGAAGAGACCGTAGGAACCCTTCTGCGCGTCCACGATGTGGCCGAAGTTCATGGAGCCCGACGAGATGATCACACCGATGATGATCAGGCCGATCGATACTTCGTAGGAAATCATCTGTGCGGCCGACCGCAGCGAGCCCAAGAACGGATATTTCGAGTTCGAGGCCCAGCCGCCCATGATCACGCCGTAGACCTCCATCGAGGAGATGGCGAGCACGTAGAGGATGGCCACGTTGATATTGGCGACGACCAGATTCTCGCCAAAGGGGATCACGGCCCAGGCGACCAACGCCATGACGGCCGAAATGATCGGCGCCAGGATGAAGACGAAGCGATCGGCGCCGGCGGGAAAGACGACTTCTTTCACGATGTACTTCAGGAAGTCGGCGAAGCTCTGCAGCAGGCCGAAGGCCCCCACGACGTTCGGGCCGCGCCGAAGCTGGACCGCTGCCCAGATCTTGCGTTCGGCCAGCATGATGAAGGCCTGCGCAACCAGCAGCGGCAACAGGACCAGCAGGATCTGTCCTATGATGACCAGAGCGATACCCAGATAGGTGTCGGAAAAGAAGCTAGCCATTGGTCCTCACACCGTTGGTATTCCATGTTCCTGGCAAGCTGCCACCACCGTTTTGGCGTCGATGGTGCGCAGCCCCTGGGGCAGTGCCGGCGAGATCGTGTAAACCGCATCTGCCGTCCACACGCCACCCTTTTCCTGCAGATTTGTGCGCAAATGCCGCGCAAAACCGTAGCCCCGGATCAGAGCATACTGCGCTGCTGCACAATCGGCAAAAGCTTCAATGTCGGCCAGCCCTTTGGGATGCTCGACCGTCACGAAAAGCTGTACCAGATCTTCGTCCAGCTTGCGTGTTTCCACCGGCCTGTAGACCATCGGAACCTCCGGGTCGCCTTTCGGCTCACCCGGAGAGCAGGCTGCAAGTGCTATCGTCATGACCACGCTCGCTCCGCGCCCGACGGTCATTCAGCGGCGATCTTTTCCCCGTTGCGCGCGGCGGCCCTGGCCGACAGATCCGCCATCAGCACCGAGGCGCGGGCAATCGGGTTGGTCAGGTAGAAATCCGTGAGGGCCGGGGCGAAGTCCGAGGCGATCAGCTCGCCTGCCTCGATCTCGCCCACTTCGTTTTCGGGCACCGAGTCGATCTGGGCAAGGTGCGGGACCGCAGCAACCAGGGCCTGGCGCAACTGTGCCAGCGAATCGAACGGCAGCGTCGCCCCCAGTTCGGCCGACAAGGCCCTGAGAATCGCCCAGTTTTCCTTCGCCTGACCCGGCGCAAAGCCCGCGCGCAGCGCGAGCTGCGGACGACCTTCGGTGTTCACGAACAGCCCCTGCTCTTCGGTGTAGGCCGCGCCCGGCAGGATCACGTCGGCACGGTGCGCGCCGCGGTCGCCGTGGCTGCCCTGGTAGACCACGAAGGCGCCCGGCGCGATTTCGACTTCGTCGGCGCCCAGGCTATAGATCGCCTCGGCCCCCGAAACGGCGTTCATGCCATCATCGTTCACCGCGTCCACGTCCATCGCACCCACGCGCGAGGCGGCGGTGTGCAGAACAAGAAGCTTCGCCCCGGCCGCTTCGGCCATGGCGGTACAGGTCGCCAGGACCGCGGCCCCGTCTTCCCCTTGCAGCGCACCCTGCCCCACGATCACGACACCGGGGATGTCCTTCTTGTCGGAATGATCCATCTTCGACAGCTTGCTCAGCGCATCGCGGTCGGTGCCGATCTCGGAGACATCGTAGGTCAGGTCCACCGGCGCTCCGATGCGCGCGACCTTGGCACCCGCCGCCCACGCCTTGCGGATGCGCGAGTTCAGCACCGGCGCTTCAACAGCCGGGTTCGTGCCGATCAGCAGGATCATCTTGGCGTGGTCGATATCCTCGATCCTCGCCGTACCGACATAGGCACCGCGATTGCCCGCAGGCAGCTTCGCGCCATCGGTCCGGCATTCGACAACACCGCCCTGCCCTTCGACCAGCTGTTTCAGCGCGAAGGTGGCTTCGACCGGGGCCAGATCGCCGACGAGGCCGACCAGCTTCTTGCCTTTGATGCCTTCAGCAGCGGCGGCCAGCGCCTCGGTCCACGTCGCCGGGACCAGCTTGCCGTTCTTGCGGATATAGGGCTTGTCCAACCGCTGACGGCGCAGGCCGTCCCAGACAAAGCGCGTCTTGTCCGAAATCCATTCCTCGTTCACGCCGTCATGGTTGCGCGGCAGGATCCGCATCACTTCGCGGCCCTTGGTGTCCACGCGGATATTCGACCCCAGCGCGTCCATCACGTCGATGGTTTCGGTCTTGGTCAGTTCCCACGGGCGGGCGGTGAAGGCATAGGGCTTCGACACCAGCGCGCCCACCGGGCACAGATCGATGATGTTGCCCTGCATGTTCGAATGCAGCGTCTGGTTCAGATAGCTGGTGATTTCCGCGTCTTCGCCCCGGCCGGTCTGGCCCATCTGGTGGATGCCTGCGACTTCGGTCGTGAAGCGCACGCAGCGCGTGCAGGAAATGCAGCGGGTCATATGGGTTTCGACCAGCGGCCCCAGGTCCAGGTCTTCCGACGCGCGCTTGGGTTCGCGATAGCGGGACATGTCGATGCCATAGGCCATCGCCTGATCCTGCAGGTCACATTCACCGCCCTGATCGCAGATCGGGCAGTCCAGCGGGTGGTTGATCAGGAGGAATTCCATCACCCCTTCCCGGGCTTTCTTGACCATGGGCGAGTTGGTCTTGATCTCGGGCGGCTCGCCATTGCGGCCGGGACGCATGTCGCGAACCTGCATCGCGCAGGACGCGGCCGGCTTCGGGGGGCCGCCGACGACTTCCACAAGACACATCCGGCAGTTGCCGGCGATCGAAAGACGCTCGTGATAGCAGAAGCGGGGGACTTCGATCCCGGCCTGCTCGCAGGCCTGGATCAGCGTCATCGCGCCGTCCACTTCCACTTCCTGCCCGTCGATCACGATCTTGCGGAGGTCAGACATGGTCCTATTTCTCCTTCAGCAGCGCACCGATGGCGCTTCCCTTGGCAATTTCCGAACGCCCATAGGCGCAATAGGTTTGCGGGTCGTTGACCGGCCCGTACTTGGCGAGGATTTTCATCCCCTTCGCCCGCATCCGGGCCTTTTCGTCGGGCGACCGGACATAGGCGGTTATCTCGGCATCGGTATAGCCCAACTGATTGGCCCGCGCGCGCAATTTCCACAAGACGCCGATGCCTTTCGTCACACGGCCGGCAATCGTGGGACACGTTTCGCGGATCTCGTTGGCAACGGCAACGGCGAAAAGCGGATCCTCGATCTCCGGAATGTCGCGGAGCGACGGCTTGCCGGCAGCAAGACCCGGCGCGGCGACCAGCATCGCGGCCAAGGCAGCGCCTGCGGCGGCTTTGGTAGAATGACGAGCTGCGTTCGACTTGGTAAGGGACATTGCGAACTCCTTGTTTTGGTCGGCCCCCAGAGGCCATGACCGCAGCAAGTTATGCAATAACATCCCGGATCCAATAGGGCGAGAGCCCCTGCCCGCGGTCAAGGATCGCACTGCCCGCTGACCACCAGCTTGCCGTCGACGATCTTGGGCTGGGCCTCCGGACTGTTGGCATTGTTCTCCCAGACGATCTGCGAGGTGCCGAATTTCTCGATGCAATAGCGGGTGCCTTCGTAGATCCCCGCCTGCCGTGCGCCTTCCAGCGACTGGCTGGGGTTCTTAACTTCGACTCGGAACGGGGACAGGCTTTCCTTGGACGTGCCTTTGGCCTTGGCCCGGAACTGCTTGCCCTCGAACAGGATCGGCTCCTTGTTGCTCAGGGACGAACACCCCGCGGCCATCGCCGACAACAGGCAGATAAGCGCTACTGGACCAGGCCTCATCGGCCGCCCTCCTTTACGAACGTCGTGCAGGATGTCCCGACCGGTTCCCGGCCCCGCCGAAGCGCGGTCCATCCCGCCGGACGGGGATGCCCCAATACGGCAAGATATTCAAGCAATGACCAAGGCTTGCGGCAAGACGCACCCCAATTCGCGGACCCAAGGCCCCGACTCGTGACCCTGCGGGGCGCCTGTTCCGCCCGCGTTCAAACGGAAAACGCGCCAATCACGGCCATCATCGCCAGAATGACGCAGCAGGCCCATCCCAGGGTGAAGATCACAGAGCGAAGACCCATGTTCTCGCCGCCGATTCCGGTGACGTGAATCACCGTATGCAGAAGCCGTAGCCCCACGAAGGCAGATGCCAGCAGATTGACCCAGCCCGGGCTGGCCCCGGTCAGCATCGCGGCCGTGGTCGCCATCGCGAAGGACACACCGATCTCGACCGAATTCATGTAGGCCCGATGCAGCCGATAGGACGGATTGTCATAGCTTTCGACCGGCGTGCCCCCGGCCGGAATTCCCGCCTTTGATTTGGGCATCGCCGAGGCCGGCCCCAGAAGCAGGATGATCAGGGCGAAAAGACCCATTGCGGCCAGGGCATGGGAATAGGCGGCGAACTGTTCCATCAATGTCTTCCCTTGGGCAGCCGATGAAAGGATCATGCCGCGCGAACGGCATTCCTGGCAATATGGAACGTCAGGCTTGCGGGCCTAGCCCATCCGCAACAGGGATCCGACGGGTGTTCCCTTCTCGATCTCGGACTGGGCCAGCGCACAGACCGAGACACGGTCGCCCAGGCTGGCGCCACGGGCGTTCACATAACCGATTTCCCATTTCAGCTGTGTTCCGGGCGACGGCATGGTCGCAGCAGCCGCAAGCTCGGCTGGATCATAGCCCAAGCCTTCCAGCTTTACGACGTAGTCCTGGGTCAGTTGGACCGGGTCCTTGTAGGCCGGCAGGACGCCATAATCGGCGCAAGCCTCGGCCAGCCCGTCGGCGATGGCAACCGTCCGCATGAAGCTGTCGACCGCCTGTTTCGCCGTGGCGCCTTCCGCCGGCATTATCGCCGGCGGCCGGGGGGTACAGGCCGCGGCCATCGCCAGCAGGGTCAGCGCGCCAAACCTGGATGAAAGTGCCATGGCCAGACCTCCCCCGATCTGTTCGCGCGCCGCCGGGGCGCGCCGGCCTATTCGGCGGCGATCGCCCGGCCCTTCTTGATGCGGTCCTCGATCTCGTCCCGGAAGTTCCGGATCAGACCCTGGATCGGCCAAGCTGCCGCATCGCCCAGGGCACAGATCGTGTGACCTTCGACCTGCTTGGTCACGTCGAACAGCATGTCGATCTCTTCCACCGATGCCTCGCCCGCGACCAGGCGCTCCATGACCCGCATCATCCAGCCGGTGCCTTCCCGGCAGGGCGTACACTGGCCGCAGCTTTCGTGCTTGAAGAATTTCGACAGCCGCCAGATCGCCTTCACGACGTCGGTCGACTTGTCCATCACGATCATGCAGCCTGTGCCGAAGCTCGACTTGTTCTCGCGCATCCAGTCGAAATCCATGATCGCTTCGTCCAGCTGATCGGCGCGCAGGACGGGGCAAGAGGCACCGCCCGGGATCAGGGCCTTCAGGTTGTCCCAGCCGCCACGAACGCCACCGCCATGCACCTCGATCAGCTCGCGGACCGACATGGACATCGATTCCTCGAAGACGCAGGGCGTGTTCACGTGGCCGGTGATGGCGAAAAGCTTGGTGCCCGCGTTGTTCGGACGGCCGAAGCTGGCGAACCAGTCCGGCCCGCGGCGCAGAATGGTCGGCACGACGGCGATGGATTCGACGTTGTTCACCGTGGTCGGACAGCCGTAAAGGCCCGCGCCCGCCGGGAACGGCGGCTTCATCCGCGGCATGCCCTTGCGCCCTTCCAGGCTTTCCAGAAGCGCCGTTTCCTCGCCGCAGATATAGGCGCCGGCGCCGTGATGCAGATAGAGGTCGAAGTCCCAGCCCGACCCGGCCGCATTCGCGCCCAGAAGACCGTTTTCATAGCATTCGTCGATCGCCGCCTGCAGCGCCTCGCGCTCACGAATGTATTCGCCGCGGATATAGATGTAGGACGCGTGCGCACCCATCGCGAACGACGCGATCAGCGCACCCTCGATCAGCGTATGCGGATCGTGGCGCATGATCTCGCGGTCCTTGCAGGTCGCAGGTTCGGATTCGTCGGCATTGATCACCAGATAGGCCGGGCGACCGTCGCTTTCCTTGGGCATGAAGGACCATTTCAGGCCGGTCGGGAAACCCGCGCCGCCCCGGCCGCGCAGGCCAGAATCCTTCATCTTCTGGATGATGTTGTCGCGACCATCGGCGATGATCTTCGCGGTGCCATCCCAGTGGCCCCGTTTCTTCGCGCCATTCAGGGAACGATCATTCATCCCGTAAAGGTTGGTAAAGATCCGGTCCTGATCCTTGAGCATGTCGTTACCCCTGGCTCTCTCGGCGCATGCGCCAGATTTGTACCATGTTGACGGCGGCATAGATCAGCGCCGCCAGCGCCGCGAAGTCGAACAGAAGCGCATAGCGCCCCGGCAGGCCCAGAACCGGCCCGCCAAACAGGTTCAGAAGCACCCACAGCGTCATCGAGCCGGCAATCACCAGCGCAACGTGACGCCCCTTGCGGGCGATTTTCTGATCCAGTTCTTCGCTCATCTCTGCGTCTTGGTTTTCGTTATTCGTTTTCCATCAGCGCCTTGGCCTGCGCGACCCAGTCGTCGCGCAGGATGCGGCCCTTGAAGCTCAGGCGATTGTCGACCCAGGCGATCTCGTTCATGGACCAGCCGGCGATCTGGCTGAAGTGATAGATGCCCAGTTCGTTCAGCATCTCTTCCAGCTTCGGACCGACGCCCTTGATCTGCTTCAGATCGTCCGGACCGCCCTCGTTGGCCTGGTTCAGCGTCATCGGCTGGCTTTCCTCGACCCCGTCCAGCGGGTTCACGTCATCGCTGTCAACGGGTGCCTCCGACGTCGGGACCGGCTCTTCCGCCTGCGTGTCATGGACAGGCGCCGGCGCGGCGGTCGGGACCGGTTCCGGGGTGGGTTCCACTGGCGTTTCCGGCAGACCGCCCTTGATCCACGGCGCGACCAGCGGAACCTCGGTCCCGTCGATGCGCTTGATCGTGTCGCCGATGTCCACCGCCCGCTGGGCAGAGGCGTTCAGCGGCAGCTTGTCGGCTTCCCATTCGGTCAGCGAGGTCAGCTTGCCCTTCGGCTCGGACGAGAAGCGGCCGTTCATCGGGCCCGGGGTCGGCACCTTCCCGGCGGCCAGATCGTCCAGAAGCTGGCTGAAGCTCTCGGTCGTCAGATCCTCGTAATAGTCCTTGCCGATCTGCGCCATCGGCGCGTTCGAGCAGGAGCCGAGACATTCCACCTCTTCCCAGGAAAACTTGCCGTCCCCCGACAGCTGGTGCGCATTGGGGGCGATCTTGTCCTTGCAGACGGCGATCAGGTCCTCTGCCCCGCAGATCATGCAGGTGGTGGTGCCGCAGACCTGAATATGGGCCACGGTTCCCACCGGCTGCAGCTGGAACATGAAATAGAACGTGGCCACTTCCAGTGCCCGAATATAGGCCATGCCCAGCATGTCGGCCACGAACTCGATGGCCGGCTTCGACAGCCAGCCTTCCTGTTCCTGCGCCCGCCACAAAAGCGGGATGATCGCCGATGCCTGCCGGCCTTCGGGGTACTTCTGGACCTGCGCATCCGCCCAGGCCTGGTTGGCCGGGGTGAAGGCGAAGCTCTCGGGCTGTTCATGGTAAAGGCGGCGGAGCATTTCGGTACCCGTTCAATCAGATTTCGTCTTGCCGGCGCGGGCCCGTCCGGGCCCGAACCGACAGGGGATCAGCGGTCGACCTCGCCGAACACGATGTCCAGCGTGCCGATGATGGCGGCAACGTCGGCCAGCTGGTGGCCCTTGGTGATGTATTCCAGTGCCTGCAGGTGCAGGAAGCCCGGCGCGCGCAGTTTCGCACGGTAGGGCCGGTTCGACCCGTCGGCCTTCAGGTAGACTCCGAATTCGCCCTTCGGCGCCTCGACCGCGGCATAAACCTCGCCCGCGGGGACGTGGAAGCCTTCGGTGTACAGCTTGAAGTGGTGAATCAGCGATTCCATGTTGGTCTTCATTTCGCCACGTTTGGGCGGCGTCAGCTTGCCGCGCGCCAGTACGTCGGTCTGGGCATCCGGTTCCCGCAGCTTGGCGATGGCCTGCAGCATGATGCTGGTCGACTGCCGCATCTCTTCCATGCGCATCAGGTAACGGTCGTAACAGTCGCCGTTCTTGCCGATGGGCACCTGGAAGTCGAATTCGTCATAGCATTCATAGGGTTGCGAACGCCGCAGGTCCCAGGCCAAGCCGGCCGAACGCGCCATGACGCCGTTCATGCCCCAATCCAGCACGATCTGTTCGTCCACCACGCCGATGTCGACATTGCGCTGCTTGAAGATCCGGTTTTCGGTCAAGAGGCCGTCGATATCGTCCAGCTTGGCCGGGAACTGGTGGCACCATGCCTCGATATCGTCCAGCAGGCCGGCCGGCAGATCCTGGTGCACCCCGCCCGGACGGAAATAGGCGGCGTGAAAGCGCGCGCCGCAGGCCCGTTCGTAGTAGTCCAGAAGCTTCTCACGTTCGGCAAAGCCCCAGAGCGGCGGCGTCAGCGCGCCCACGTCCATGGCCTGTGTGGTCACGTTCAGCAGGTGATTCAGGATCCGGCCGATTTCGGAATAAAGCACCCGGATCAGCGAGGCCCGGCGCGGCACCACGGTGCCGGTCAGCTTCTCGATCGCCAGGCACCAGGCGTGTTCCTGGTTCATCGGCGCGACATAGTCGAGACGGTCCAGATACGGCAGGTTCTGGAGATAGGTCCGCGTCTCCATCAGCTTTTCGGTCCCGCGGTGCAGCAGGCCGATATGCGGGTCGCAGCGTTCGACGATCTCGCCGTCCAGCTCCAGCACCAGGCGCAGCACGCCGTGGGCCGCAGGGTGCTGCGGACCAAAGTTGATGTTGAAGTTGCGGATCTTCTGTTCGCCGGTCAGCGCGTCTTCGAAACCCTTGGAGCCGTCCATCAAAGTCTCTCCAGCTCTTGCAGTTTGACCCCCATCCACCAGATCAGCGCCGGTGCGCCGATCGGGATGAGGCAGGCGAACGCCCAGTATTTGTTGATGCCGAAATGCGGCAAAAGCTTCAGCATCGGCACCGTGATCGAAGCCAGGAGAAGCCAGAAAAGGAACCCCATGGTCAGGAGGTCCCCGTCTTCTCATCCCCCGGCAGGATGTATTGCGCACCTTCCCAGGGGCTCATGAAATCGAACTGACGGTATTCCTGGACCAGATCGACCGGTTCGTAGACGACCCGCTTCTCGGTCTCGTCATAGCGCAGTTCGACATAGCCCGTGGTCGGGAAGTCCTTGCGCAGCGGATGGCCGCGGAAGCCATAGTCCGTCAGGATCCGGCGCAGGTCCGGGTGGCCGGAAAACAGAATGCCGAACATGTCGAAGGTCTCGCGCTCGAACCAGTTGGCCGAGGGGTGGACGTTGATGATCGACGGCACCATGTCGTCGTCCCGGATCGAGACGCGCAGCCGGATGCGGTGGTTCATCTGCATCGACAGGAAATGATAGACCACGTCAAACCGTTTCGGACGGTCCGGGTGGTCGACACCGGTGATGTCGATCAGGGTCGTGAACTTGCAGGTCGGGTCGACCTTCAGGAACTCGACAAAGGCGACCAGACCCGCCGGCGCCACATCGACGTTCAGTTCGCCATAGGACACGTCCCAGGCCAGCACGCAATCGGGCCGCCTGGATTCGATATGGGCTCCCAGCTCGTTCAGTGCGTCGCTCACTTGGCTTCCCTTTCCGGTATCCGGTCGTTCATCTTCTAATGCGGGTTTGCCGGGTTGGCGAATTCCCAGAACACGTCCGCGCCGCCGTGGTCAGCCGCGATCGCGACCACAGCAGCTTCGCAGACCGATACATTTTCCACCACGGGGATCATCGCGCCAGCGTACCGGTACGGCGAATCTTCCGCTGCAGCTGCATGAAACCGTAAAGCAGCGCCTCGGCGGTCGGGGGGCAGCCCGGCACATAGATGTCCACCGGGATGATCCGGTCGCAGCCGCGCACCACGGAATAGCTGTAGTGATAGTAACCGCCGCCATTGGCACAGGACCCCATGGAGATCACGTAGCGCGGTTCGGGCATCTGGTCATAGACCTTGCGGAGCGCGGGCGCCATCTTGTTGGTCAGCGTGCCGGCCACGATCATCACGTCCGACTGGCGCGGAGAGGCGCGCGGCGCGATCCCGAACCGGTCGGCGTCGTAGCGGGGCATCGAGGTGTGCATCATCTCGACCGCGCAGCAGGCCAGGCCGAAGGTCATCCAGTGAAGCGAGCCGGTGCGCGCCCAGTTGATGAGGTCGTGGCTGGCCGCCAGAAGGAAGCCGCGGTCTTCCAGTTCCCGGTTCAGGGCCTGGGTGGCAACCTCCGGATCGGTACCGGCGGTGTTGGGACCCGTCATCACTCCCATTCCAGCGCTCCTTTTTTCCATTCGTAGGCAAAGCCGATGGTCAGGACGCCCAGGAAGATCATCATCGACCAGAAGCCCACCATCGAGATGTCTTTGAACGCGGTGGCCCAGGGAAACAGGAAGGCGATTTCGAGGTCGAAGATGATGAACAGGATCGAGACCAGGTAGAAACGGATGTCGAACTTCATCCGCGCGTCGTCGAAGGCGTTGAAGCCGCATTCGTAGGCCGACACCTTTTCCGGATCGGGATTGCGCACCGCGATCAGGATGGCAGACGCAGCCAAGGCAATGGCGATGACGACGGCCACAGCCAGAAAGACGAGGATGGGCAGATATTCCCTAAGCAGATCCTGCAAGACTGACATCCTTTCCCGGCACCTCTTCGGGTGCCGCGCATGAGCCGGGCCATGCAGTTTGTCTACTCCTGCCGCCCGGACGGGTCAACCGACCCTGCCCCTTCCCTGCGGGCCGGATCGCCGCAGGTGTATTGCATCGGGATTAACAGCCAGTGATCTGATTTCCAAGGCAAAGAATGCCGCGGCAAACCGGGGCCAAGGCCGACCAAAACCGGCTTGCCGGATCCGGGCCACAGGTCCCGGATCCGGCAAAGGCCCTTCAAAGGGCCCTGGCTACGCTTCTTCCGTCTCCTGAAGACGGATCAGCGGCGCGCCGGCCTCGACCTGGTCGCCGGCCTTGCACAGGACTTCTGCCACCACGCCGTCCCGCGCGGCCAGCAGTCCGTGTTCCATCTTCATGGCTTCCAGCACGGCCAGCCGGTCGCCCTGCTTCACCTCCTGCCCGGCCTCGGCAAAAAGCGATTTCACCAGGCCCGGCATCGGCGCCTCGACGACATCGCTGGACCCGCCGGCCGCCGAATCCCGGACCAGGGGATCGACGATCTTGAACGGATAGCCATTGCCCCAGAACACGGTCAGATCCTCGCCGTCCCGCACCGTGCGCGCCAGAACCTTGGTGTCGTCCACCCACCATAGCCCGTCATGGCAGGTCACGACCGTCCGCACCTCGCCCAGGTCGATCTCGAACCGCCCGGGACCTGCGGCCGCGACCTTGGCCGCGATCTCCTCGCCGCGATGTTCCAGCACCACCGAACGCACCAGCGGCGACCAGAGCGTGAAACCCGCATCCGCCACGCCCGCAGCGCCGTCCCACAGTCCCAGCGCGGCCAGGGCCGCGACCGACTGGGCCTTGGGGCAGGCCACAGGCGCCGGCGCAAGGCTGTCCAGTTCCCGTGCGATCAGCCCGGTATCGACATCGCCCGCAACGAATCCCTTCTCCGAGGCCAGCGCCCGCAGAAAGCTGACATTGGTCACGGTTCCCGCAATCTCGGTCCAGCGCAGCGCCCGCTCTAGCTGCCGCAGCGCCGCGCCGCGGTTCGGCCCGTGCACGGTGACCTTCGCGATCATCGGGTCGTACCAGGGGCTGATCGTGTCGCCGGCCCGCACGCCGGAATCGATCCGCGTACCTTCCGGGAAGACCAGGTGCGAAATCGTCCCCGTGGCCGGCAGAAAGCCCGCCGGCACGTCCTCGGCATAGACCCGCGCCTCGAAGGCGTGACCGGTGATCGACAGATCCTCCTGCCGCGCCGGCAGCGATTCCCCGCTGGCCACCCGCAGCTGCCATTCCACCAGGTCGACACCCGTGATCTCCTCGGTCACCGGATGTTCGACCTGAAGCCGCGTGTTCATCTCCATGAACCAGAACCGGTCGGGGCGCAGCCCCTCGGACCCGTCGACGATGAACTCCACCGTCCCGGCGCCCGAATACCCGATGGCCTTTGCCGCCTTCACGGCCGCGTCGCCCATCGCCTCGCGCATCTCGGCCGTCATGCCCGGCGCCGGCGCCTCCTCGATCACCTTCTGGTGCCGCCGCTGCAGCGAACAGTCCCGTTCGAACAGGTGCACCGCGTCCGAACCGTCGCCGAAGACCTGCACCTCGATATGCCGCGGTTTCTGGACATATTTCTCGATCAGCACGGCCGGGTTGCCGAAAGCATTCCGCGCCTCGCTCTGGGCACTTTCCAGCGCCTCGGCAAAGGCGCCCGGCGCCTCGACCAGCCGCATCCCCTTGCCGCCGCCGCCCGCGACCGCCTTGATCAGCACCGGATAGCCGATCTGGTCCGCAGCGTCGGCCAGATGCTCCGGATCCTGGTTCTCGCCATGGTATCCCGGCACGACCGGGACCCCGGCTTCCTCCATCAACGCCTTGGCTGCATCCTTCAGGCCCATGGCCCGGATCGCGCTGGCCGACGGCCCGATGAAGACCAACCCGGCGGCCTCCACCGCGTCCACGAACTCCGGGTTCTCCGAAAGGAAGCCGTATCCCGGGTGGATCCCCTGCGCCCCCGAGGCCCTGGCGGCGGCGATGATCGCATCCCCCCGCAGGTAACTGTCCTTGGGCGCCGCGCCCCCGATATGCACCGCGCGATCGGCCAGCGCCACGTGGCGCGCCGCGGCATCGGCGTCGGAATAGACGGCCACCGTGGCCACCCCCAGCTTCCGCGCCGTCTCGATCACCCGACAGGCGATCTCGCCCCGGTTCGCGATCAGGATCGTGTCAAACATGCGCTACTCCTCCGCCCCGCCTGCCGCGGGCCCAAAATCCTCGACCACCCGGAACCGCTCGATCACCATCAGCGCATCGGGTGCAAAATGTCCGGCCCGCTCCAGATAGGCCCGGTACCCGGCACGCCAGTGCGCCAGATCCCGGAACTCTCCCTGGTCCGACACCATGCCTTCCGTCACCGCATCGAACGGCACCAGCGTGACCTCGACGGTCTCCACCGCCAGCGTGGGCCGGCCGTCCCAGTCAAGCGAGATATCCACCCGCCCCGGCTCCGGCAGCGCTTCGCCCCCGACCTCGAACGCCGCCGCGGCCCCGCAGGTCACCGTTTTCTTCCCGGCCCGCACCAGCTGCAGGATCTGCGCGTTCAGGGCAGCACTGTCCCCGAAGGTGAAGGTCACTGCCCCCGGATACCGCACCAGAACCTGCTCCACGCCGCTCATCGCAGCGCCCCCGGCTTCTTCTCTTCGAAAATACTCCCGCCGGAGGCCCCCGACCCGAAAGACCGGCCCATCACATCCGGAACACGCCGAACCGCGTGTCCTCCACCGGCGCGTTCAGCGCCGCCGACAGCGACAGGGCCAGCACGTCCCGGCTCTTGCGCGGATCGATCACCCCGTCGTCCCACAGCCGGGCCGAGGCATAAAGCGGATGCGACTGCTCCTCGAACATCTCGATCGTGGGCCGCTTGAACTCGGCCTCGTCCTCGGCCGACCAGCTGCCGCCGCTCCGCTCGATCGCATCGCGCCGCACGGTCGCCAGAACGCCCGCAGCCTGGGCGCCGCCCATGACGGAAATGCGGGAATTCGGCCAGGTCCACAGGAAGCGCGGCTGATAGGCCCGGCCCGCCATGCCATAGTTGCCAGCCCCGAAGGAGCCGCCCACCAGCATGGTGATCTTCGGGACAGAGGTCGTGGCAACGGCGGTCACCATCTTGGCCCCGTGCCGCGCGATGCCCTCGTTCTCGTATTTCCGGCCCACCATGAAGCCGGTGATGTTCTGCAGGAAGACCAGCGGCACCTTCCGCTGGGAGCACAACTCGACGAAATGCGCCCCCTTCTGGGCGCTCTCGGAAAACAGGACTCCGTTGTTGGCGATGATGCCGACGGGTATCCCCTTCACTTGGGCAAAGCCGCAGACCAGCGTCTCGCCGAAGCGCGGTTTGAACTCGTCGAAATAGGATCCGTCGACCACCCGGGCGATGACCTCGCGGATATCGTAGGGCGTACGCAGGTCGCCGGGCACGACGCCCAGGATCTCTTCCGGGTCATAGGCCGGCTCTTCCCAGCCAGCAGCCAGCAGCTCGGGCTTGACCCGGCCGCCCACACCCGCCAGCGACCGCACCGCGCGGCGCGCCAGGGCCAGCGCGTGGGCATCGTCCTCGGCCAGGTAATCCGCGACGCCGGACAGGCGTGTATGGACGTCGCCGCCGCCCAGGTCCTCGGCCGAGACCACCTCGCCCGTCGCGGCCTTCACCAGCGGCGGGCCGGCCAGGAAGATCGTCCCCTGTTCGCGCACGATGATCGACACGTCCGACATCGCCGGCACATAGGCACCGCCCGCCGTGCAGGACCCCATGACGACGGCGATCTGCGGAATGCCCCGCGCGCTCATGTTGGCCTGATTATAGAAGATGCGCCCGAAATGTTCCCGGTCCGGGAAGACCTCGTCCTGGTTCGGGAGGTTCGCCCCGCCCGAATCCACCAGGTAGATGCAGGGCAGGTTGCATTCCGCCGCGATCTCCTGCGCGCGCAGGTGCTTCTTCACCGACATCGGGTAATAGGTCCCGCCCTTCACGGTGGCGTCGTTGCAGACCACCATGACCTCGCGCCCCTCGACCCGGCCAACACCGGCCACGACACCCGCGGCAGGCGCATCGCCGCCGTACATGCCATGGGCCGCCGTCGCCCCGATCTCCAGGAACGGCGCGCCGGGATCCAGCAGGTTCGCCACACGTTCCCGCGGCAGCATCTTGCCCCGCGCGACATGGCGTTCCCTGGACTTGGCGCCGCCCCCCTCGGCGGCCAGTGCCGCAGCCTCCGAGATCTGCTTCAGGGCCTCCAGATGCGCGGCCCGGTTGGCCTGGAAGGCCTCGGACGACGGAATGGCCTTGGATGCGATTTTCATGCGGTCCTCCCACAGAGTGTTCCTGCCCATGCGCCGGCAGCGGTGGCACGGGTCATGCCGTCCCCTCCGCCGCAGCGCGGGCCTTGAGTTCCTTGCGGATCACCTTCCCGGTGACCGTCATCGGCAGCGCGTCGAGGAAGGTGACCTCGCGCGGGTAGGAATAGCTGGCAAGCCGCGCCTTGACCCAGTCCGACAGCTCCGGCCCCGTGGCCGCGGCGCCGGGTTTCAGGACGACATAGGCCTTCACGATCTCGGTCCGCAAAGCATCTGGCTTGCCCACCACACCAACGGTGGCCACGGCCGGATGGGTCAGCAGGCAGTCCTCGATCTCGGCCGGGCCGATGCGGTAACCGGCCGAGGTGATCACGTCATCCTCGCGGCCCACGAAGCGCACGTATCCGTCTTCGATCACGCCCTTGTCGCCGGTCACCAGCCAGTCGCCCCGGAACTTCCCGGCCGTGGCCAGGGGCTTCTTCCAGTATTCCAGCAGCATAGAGGCCGATCCGCGGCGCACGGCGATATCGCCCTCGCCATCCGTCACCCGGCCCGCCTCGTCGATCACGGCGACCTCGTGCCCCGGGACCGGCTTGCCGATGGATCCCGGACGCACCGGATCGTCCACCGCACAGCCGGACACGGTCATGTTGCATTCCGTCTGGCCGTAGAATTCGTTGATCGTCAGGCCAAAGGCGCGGCGGCCCCAGTCCAGCATCTCGGCGCCCAGCGGCTCTCCCCCGGAGGCGACCGACCGCAGGTCCCGGATCAGCAGGTCCGCGGCCTTCAGCATGCGAAGCGCAGTGGGCGGGAAGAAGACGTTGCGCACCCCTGCCCGGTCCACGACCTGTGCCGCGCCTTCGGGGGTGAACTTCTCCATCCGCGCGGCCACGACCGGCACGCCAAGCGCCAGCCCGGGCATAGCCACGTCGAACAGGCCCCCGATCCAGGCCCAGTCGGCCGGCGTCCAGATCACGTC
This sequence comes from Chachezhania sediminis, assembly GCF_009765275.1. Taxonomy (GTDB): domain Bacteria; phylum Pseudomonadota; class Alphaproteobacteria; order Rhodobacterales; family Rhodobacteraceae; genus Chachezhania; species Chachezhania sediminis. The sequence continues at coordinate 412,171 of NZ_VOPH01000004.1, read as the reverse complement.
GCCGGGCTGGCCCAGGTGATCGTGGCTGAGCGCGACGCCCGGCAGATGACCGGTCAGCACCCGGTGGCCGTGCAGCGCGCCCTTGGGCGAACCCGTCGTGCCGGAGGTATAGATAAGAACCGCCGGATCCTCGGGCCCGGTATCGGCGAAGGGCACCGGCGCGCCCTCTTCCCCTGCTTCGGACACGATCACCGCGGGGGCCAGGTCGCCAAGCTGCACCGCGCCATCCAGATCCGTCAGCACCAGAACCGGATCGGCATCGCCGATCCGGCTGGCCAGCGCGTCGTGCTGGAACAGCTTGAACAGCGGGACCGAAATCGCGCCAACGGTCCAGATCGCCAGATGCGCGGCCGCGCACCAGGGCGATTGCGACAGCAGCACGCCGACCCGGTCGCCCGATTCCACCTCTCGCATCAGCCGCCGGGCCAGGGCCTGGGTCATCGCCGCCAGTTCGCCCCGCGGAACATCCCGGCGCGCACCGCCGGTCAGGTCGATGATCGCCAAGCCGTCCGCCGGTCCGGCCAGCGCCTGCGCAGCCATGTTCAGACGGTCGGGAATGTCCCAGGCATGCCCATCACGCAAACCGGGTATGTGAACTTGACGGGTCATCCTGCGGAAATCCCACAACTTTCTTGATCCAGATCAGTGTAGGACAAGTCCGGACATGGGAGACTGAGGGCACCAATCGAAGACTGGACAGACCCATGACCACGAAAATCGTTGCACTGACCCTTGCGACCGCGCTGACCGCCGTCGCTGCCCCCGCCTTCGCCCAGAACCAGGGCGACTGGACCGTCGGCATCGGGCTTGGCTATGTGAATCCGAAATCCACGAACGCCACGGTTGGCGGTTCCAAGCTGGAAGTAGGCGACAACACCCGCCCGACGCTGACCGTCGAATACTTCATCCGCGACAACTTGGGGATCGAGCTTCTGGCTGCCGCCCCGTTCGAGCATGACATCTCGCTGGGGGGCAACAATATCGGCTCTACCAAGCAGCTGCCGCCCACGGTGTCGCTGAACTATCACTTCCCGACCCAGACGATCTTCAAGCCCTTCGTCGGCGTCGGTGTGAACTATACCACCTTCTGGGACACGCAGAGCTCCCTGGGTGACCTGAGCCTCGACAACTCGTGGGGCTATGCGCTCCATGCCGGTGCCGACTTCCAGTTCACCGACAACGACGCGATCCGTTTCGACGTGCGTTATATCGACATCAGCACCAAGGCCACGCTGAATGGCACCTACCTTACGGACGTGGACGTCGATCCGGTGGTACTGGGCGTGTCCTACGTCCATCGCTTCTAAGAAGGCATGACCTACGGCGGCCCCCATCGGGGACCGCCTCCCGCTGGCGGCAACCGGAACCGGGATATGCGGCCAGCCCTCCATCGCGTCAGAACGGGTCCGACCCAAGGAAGATCGCCTGTTCGGCGGTCGTGCGCAGAAGACAATCGACAAAGGCCGTCGACGCACCGGTTCCATTGGTCCAGAGCGAGGCCACATAGGCACACTTGTCGTCCCGGAACGCGATCCAGCTGCGCTGCATCGTCCGCAGCGCTTCTGCCTGGCTGGGCACGTCGATGCCGTCTTCCTTCATCATCGCATCCGAGGTCGCAGCCCGGCCCATCGCGTCCTTGTAGGTTGTGTTCAGCAACCGGTCCCACCAGCCGGCTTCGTCCTGCAGGCAGGCGCCGATGCCGATGGTCGTGCTGCCCCCCGGCGCATCCATGCATTCGTTTGTCGATTTCCCGATGCAAAGACGCCGCGCGTCGTCGCCTTCGGCGGTCGCATAGCAATCAGCGGTGGCGGTGCTGGACAAGGGCACCTCGGGCACGTCATCGGCCCATGCGCCAACCGCCGTCACAAGCGTCACAAGCGCCGCGGAAAGGATGGACATACGTATCAGGGTCATTCCTCGATCTCCTGTCTCAGGGTGCGGATCTCGCGATCCAGGAAGAAGCTGACGACCGACCGGATCGCCACAAGTGCGGCCAGGAAGATCAGATCCTGCAAGGACAGGCTCAGCGCGGTGTGGATCAGATCAGAGACGATCATCAGTTCCAGCGCCGACAGGATGTAGCCGCCCAGCTGGATCCGGACCTGGTTCATCTTCCGTATCCGCGCGTCCGGGTCCATGCGAAGTTCGTTCCGCACGATGGCAAGGATGAACCGGGCCGTGCCCAGCAGCATCATGGCCACCGCGATCAGTTCGATTGCAGTGGCCAGCCAGTCGAGCACATGGACCAGACCGCCCAGCCCCAGATCTTCCGGCGCACGGGTCGACGACTGCAGATCCACCATGGGATCAGCCCATCGTGCCCATCAATTCGCGTCCGATCAGCATGCGGCGGATTTCCGACGTGCCGGCGCCGATCTCCATCAGCTTGGCATCGCGGAACAGCCGTGCAACCGGCGCATCGGCAAGGAAGCCCGCGCCGCCAAAGGCCTGCACCGCCTGATGCGCCTGCACCATCGCCTGTTCCGACGCATAGAGACAGCACGCCGCCGCATCCTGGCGCGTGACATCGCCCCGGTCACAGGCCTTGGCGACCTCGTAAACATAAGCGCGCGCCGAATTCATCGCCGTGTACATGTCGGCGATCTTGCCCTGCATCAGCTGGAAGGACCCGATGGGCGTGCCGAACTGCTTGCGCTCGACCATGTAGGGCATGACCTCGTCCATGCAGGCCGCCATGATGCCCGGCCCGATCGCCGCCAGCACCACGCGTTCGTAATCCAGCCCCGACATCAGTACGGCCACGCCGCGGCCTTCCTCGCCCAGGATGTTCTCGAACGGGACTTCCACGTCTTCAAAGATCAGTTCTGCCGTGTTCGATCCCCGCATCCCCAGCTTGTCGAAATGGGGTGAGGTCGAGAAGCCCTTGAACTCCTTCTCGATCAGGAAGGCGGTGATGCCCTTGGACCCGGCGGTCTTGTCGGTCTTGGCATAGACCACCAGCGTGTCGGCATCGGGGCCGTTGGTGATCCAGTACTTGTTGCCGTTCAGACGGTAATGGTCGTTCCGCTTTTCCGCGTTCAGCGTCATCGACACGACGTCGGATCCGGCGCCCGCTTCGGACATGGCCAGCGCACCGACATGTTCGCCACTGACCAGGCGCGGCAGGTACTTTGACTTCTGTTCCGGCGTTCCGTTCAGGCTGATCTGGTTCACGCAGAGGTTCGAATGCGCGCCATAGCTGAGCGAGACACTGGCCGAAGCGCGGGCGATTTCTTCCACCGCCACGGCATGGGCCAGGTATCCCATGCCGACGCCGCCATATTCTTCCTCGACCGTGATGCCCAGAAGGCCCATCTCTCCCAGTTCGCGCCAAAGCGCGGGCGGGAAGGCGTTGGTCCTGTCGATCTCGCCGGCCATGGGGCGGATCCGCTCCTGCGCGAAGCGATGGACCGTATCGCGCAGCTGATTGACGTCCTCGCCCAGATCGAACTGCATGCTTGCGTTGAACATCTTCCCCTCCCCGTGGTGGCGTTCTGCGCCCAACGATAGCCCCCGCCTGCGCCGGTTGCTACCGCGATGCGCGGGCATTTATTGAACACTTGTTCATATACATAGAAGGAGGTGCCGTCCTGCGTCAAGAGCCGAGAGCCGGGGAACGGTGCGTGGGGACCACGCACCTTGCGCCAAGGTTCCGCCACGCCGGGCCAGGGGCGATGGGCCGGGACGATCAACGGTTGAAAGAACTGAAGAGCAAGCGCCAGGGGCACCAAGACATCGACCACATCGATCCATGGCCGATGTTCCCGCCACGCCGATCGACGCCCGACGGTCGGCAAGCCACGCGGTCCCCACACACCTTGCCCCGGAAAGCCCTGCGAGAGACACATAGTGCCCGAGAGCCCCAGGCTTGCCCGGTCAGGCCTGCCTGCTCGCCGGGAAATGGACCTTCGGCCGTTCCTCGCAGTCCTCGACGGCGTCCAGCAGCCAATCGACTTCATCGGCCGAAATCGCCTTGTTGAAATAGAACCCCTGCCCGTATTCGCAGGCCAGAGCGCTGACGAATTCCAGATCGCTTTCGGTTTCGATGCCTTCGGCGGTGACGCCGATCTTCAGGCCGCGGGCCAGCGACAGGATGCCTTCGACGATCCGCTGGTTGCTGGGATCGGCCGCGATATTGGTGATGAAGCTGCGGTCGATCTTCAGCCGGTCGAAGGGCAGACGGCGCAGGTTCGACAGGCTGGAGAAGCCGGTCCCGAAATCGTCCAGCGCCACGGTCACGCCCATGGACTGCAATTCGCGGATCGCGCTGCCGGCAAAGTCCATGTCGACGATCACCGCGTTCTCGGTGATCTCGATCTCCAGGCAATGCGGGTCAAAGCCTTCTTCCCGCAGGATATCGCCGATCTTCTGCACAAGCGCACCGTCCAGGAACTGCTTGGGCGAGATATTGACCGCCAATGTCAGGTCCTTGGGCCAGTTTCGGGCCCGGCGGCAGGCCTGGCGCAGGATGGTCCAGCCCAGTTCACTGATCAGACCCGTATCCTCGGCAATCTCGATGAAAACGTCCGGAGAAATCGGGCCGCGCTGCGGATGGGTCCAGCGGGCCAGCACCTCGAACCCCCGGATCTCGTTCGTGCCAAGGCCGCAGATGGGCTGAAAGAAAGGAAACACTTCCTCGTTCCGCAGGGCCATACGCAGGTCGTTTTCCAGTTCCGCCCGCTCGCGCGAGCGCTGGCCCAGATCGGCATCGTACCAGGCCAGCGCGCCGCGCCCGGCCCGCTTTGCCACGTAAAGCGCCCTGTCCGCCTGCTGCAGCCCTTCGGTCACCAAGGCGTCGGCCCCGGCCCGCGCCAGCCCGATGCTGGTGCCGATCACCACCGTCAGGTCGTCCGCCCGAAATGGCTGCCCGATGCTGGTGATGATCCGGCGGGCGATACGCTCTGCCTCGTTGGTGTCGGTTTCCTCTCCGAAGAGGATGGCGAATTCGTCGCCGCCCAGCCGCGCGACGGTGCTTTCGGCGTCCAGTTCCGCCTGGATACGCCGGGCGACGCATTTGAGGACCGCATCGCCCACGGCGTGGCCGTGCAGGTCGTTGACGGGCTTGAACCGGTCCAGGTCGATGATGGCGACGATGCGGCAAGCCCCTGCCCCGGCTTCGGCCAACGACTTGAGCCGCGACTGAAAATAGCGCCGGTTGGCCAGCCCCGTCAGCGGATCGAACCAGGCATGCTGTTCCGCCTGCCTTTGCGCCTCATCCCGTTCGCGCAAGGCCTGGGACAGATGGCGCCAGCGCCAGATCAGCGCCCCGCCCGTGGCCACGGAGCTGAGAAGGACCAGAATCCCGATCTCGTCCAGTTCCCAGTCTTCGTGCTGGCGGCTGAATTCGTGGAACCGTTCGAACAGTTCCAGCGTCACCGCAATCTGCCAAAGCACCAGCGTGATGGCCACGATGGCCAGGTAACCAAGGTTGGACTTGAGGTGTTTCCACACGGTGATCGGCATCCGGAACATTCAACTGGGGCAGCCACCGGACAGTACCGCCGATAGTCTTGGCGCCGGGTTAACGGATCCGGAAAATCGCAACCTCCGGCGTGGCTGCCGCCGCCTTCCCGCATGCCACTTCTTGCCTGGCAGAAGGTGGGGCCTTAGGGTCGGCCATGACAGCAAGAGCCCGCAATCAAGCAATCCAGAGGTGATCGAATGCGCCAACTATTCCTTGCGGCCGGCTTGATACTCGCGACGGTCGGCGCGGCCCGGGCGGAGGAGATCCCCGACCTGACCGGACGCTGGACCTTCACGGCCGAAGCGGTGGGTTTCACTTTCGACAAGTACGGCGTCAGCGAAGAGACGGCGTTTCGCACTTTCGAAAGCACGGTTGACTTCGACCGGCAGGACGGGCGGCGTGTGGCCGGGCACGAGGTGGACCACAAGGTCTCGTCGGGGCCCGACCCGATCGGGATCGAGCGGGTGGTCGCCGTGATCGGGCATGACAACAAAAGCGTCTACATGGTGGACGAGAACGGGTTCCGGGACTGCGTGATCCTGGATGCCGACACGATGAGCTGCGTCTATCGCCACACGCTGGAGCATCGTTCGGATATCTCGGTCGGCTATTGGAAGCGGCAGAAATAGCGGCCGAGGTGCACCTTACGGCGCGTCGGCGTCGCCGCGGGGCATGCGGTTTCCAAGCAGCTTGCCCGGGTTTGCCAACGGCGGTTGAAGACCACGCACCCTACGGGTTCCAGAGGGCTTCCGGCCTGGGCTTGCGGTAGGGTGCATGCTCCGCACGCACCATCCCACGGTTTACCAGCCGTGCGGGGCGACCACGCACCCTACGCGTGACAGGCCTGGACCAGACGCTTGCCACGCAGGGTTTCCATGGCCAGTTCGGGCTCCAGCGCCGAGAAGGCGTCGTACTGGGTCAGGTACACCCCGCCCGTGAGCGCATCAAGGAAATGCGAGCGTAGCAGGCGGTCCATGACCGGGCCCTTCACCTCGGACAGATGGAAGGTGACGCCGGACTCCTTCAGGTGATGGTTGATCTCTTCCAGCGCCTCCAGGGCCGAGGCATCGATCTCGTTCACGGCCGAACATTGCAGGACCACATGCTGCACCGTCTTGTCCTGCGCGACCGCTTTGTAGATCCGGTCCTGAAGATATCGGGCGTTCGGGAAATAGATGCTTTCGTCCATCCGCAGCATGTAGAGCCGGGGGCTGGTCACGACCCGGTGGCGTTCGACGTTGCGGAAATGCTCGGTCCCCGGAACCTGCCCCACCACGGCACAGTGCGGCCGCGAGGTGCGATAGAGATAGAGCGTGATCGACAGCAGCACACCGGCAACGATGCCGACCTCGACCCCGAAGCCCAGGGTCAGGACGATGGTGGCAAACTGCGCGGCGAAGTCGCTTTTCGAATAGGACCAGATCCGCTTCAGCGCGCCGAAATCGACGAGGCTGAGGACGGCGACGACGATGGTTGCGGCCAGCGTCGCCTTGGGCAGGAAATAGACCAGCGGCGTCAGCGCCACGGCCGCGATGGCCAGACCCACGGCGGTATAGGCCCCCGCGGCGGGCGTTTCGGCGCCCGCGTCGAAGTTCACGACAGAGCGGGAGAAGCCGCCCGTCACCGGATAGCCGCCCGTGAAGGCCGCGCCGATATTGGCCGCGCCCAGGCCGATCAGTTCCTGGTCCGGATCGACCCGCTGACGCTTTTTCGCGGCGAAGGTCTGCGCCACAGAAATCGATTCGACGAAGCCCACGACCGAAATCAGCAGCGCCGGAACCGCAAGCAGCTCGATCATGTCTAAGGACAGCGCGGGGATCGTGAAGGGCGGCAGGCTTTGCGGCACCGCGCCCACGATCTTCACCCCGGCTTCGTCCAGGCGGAAGACCCAGACGGCGACGGTAGTGGCGACGACGGCGGCCACGGGGCCGGCCTTGGTCAGGACATCAGCCAGCTTGGGCTTCAGGCCCAGGGCCAGCAGGCGCGGTTTCAACCCCTTGCGGACCCAGAACAGGAAGCCGGTGGCGGCCGCGCCCAGAACAAGGGTGATGATATTGGTCTGACCCAGGTGCAGGACGATGTCATACAGCATCTCGGGCAGCGTGTGGCCGCCGGCATCGATGCCCAGAAGGTGTTTAAGCTGGCTGGCCGCGATCAGAAGACCGGAGGCCGTGATGAAGCCCACGATCACCGGATGCGACAGGAAGCTGGCCAGAAAGCCCAGCCGGAAAATCCCCATGGCCATCAGCATGACGCCCGACAGAAGCGCCAGCGTCAGCGCCGCGGCGGCATAGCCCATGGTCCCCTGCTCTGCCACTTGCCCCACGGCCGCGGCAGTCATCAGGGACACGACCGCCACCGGGCCCACGGCCAGCGCGCGCGAGGTGCCGAAGATGGCATAAAGGATGATCGGCGCGATCGAGGCATAGATGCCCGCCTCGGGCGGCAGGCCCGCCAGAAGCGCATAGGCCAGGGACTGCGGGATCAGCATGATCGTCACGATCACCGCGGCGATCATGTCGTTGCCGAAGGTTTCCCGCGTATAGGTTTTGCCCCAGTCCAGGATGGGCATGTAGGTCTTGATGCGCTCGATCATCTTGTGCCTCGTGGCGCCGGGGTTTCGCCCGGTCTGCGTCGGTCTGTATCAGTGTTTGGCGGCTGAAATGGATTCGGGTTTTGCCATCCATTCCCGCCCGCGCAGCATGGCCATCCAGTAGATCGGCGGCAGCATGCGTTCCTTCATGAACCATGCCGCACGCGTGGCCTTGGTGCCGTCGATCAGGAACTTGGGGAAACTGGGAAGCAGTACCCCGCCATAGCCGAATTCCGCCAGCACGATCTTGCCGCGCTCCACCGTCAGCGGGCAGGAGCCGTAGCCGTCGTATTGCGCGGCGGGCCCGTGGCCCTTGATGTCGGCCAGCACATTTTCGGCCACCACCGGCGCCTGCTTTCGCGCGGCAGCCGCAGTCTTGGCGTTGGGCGCGTTCATGACGTCGCCCAGGCTCCACACATTCTCGTAGGTCTTGTGGCGCAGCGTCACCTGGTCGACATCGACCCAGCCGGCCTCATCGGCCAGCGGCGAGACGCGAATGAAATCCGGCGCCACCTGTGGCGGGCTGACATGCATCATGTCGAAATCGACCGTCACGCGGGTGGCTTCGGTATCGGGCGCCTTTACCTCGAAGGTCGCTTTCTTCGCGGGGCCATCGACGGCGACAAGGTTGTGGAAGAAGTTCAGGTCGATCCTGTATTTCTTCACGTATTCCTCCAGCGCCGGGACATAGTCCTTGACCCCGAACAGCACCCCGCCCGCATTCATGAACTGGATGTCGATGTCCTGCAAAACGCCGGCCTTCGTCCAGGCATCGGCGGACAGGTACATGGCCTTCTGCGGTGCGCCCGCGCATTTGATCGGCATCGGCGGCTGGGTGAACAGCGCCCGGCCGCCCTTCATGTCCTGCACCAGTTTCCAGGTATAGGGCGCCAGGTCATAGCGATAGTTCGAGGTGACGCCGTTCCGTCCCAGCGTTTCCTCCAGCCCCTCGATCCGCCCCCAATCCAGCTTCAGCCCCGGGCAAACGATCAGGCGAGCGTATTTGACCACCCGGCAACCGTCCAGAATGATGGCGTTCTTTTCAGGCTCGAAGGCGGCAACGGCGGCCTTGATCCAGTGGACGCCGGCGGGGATCAGGCTGCCCATGGTCTTCGCAGTATCGGCCGCCTGGAAAACGCCGCCGCCGACCATGGTCCAGCCGGGCTGATAGTAATGAATGTCCGCCGGGTCGATCAGCGCGACCTGAAGCGAGGTGTCGCGGGCCCTTAGGCTGGCCGCAACTGAAATGCCCGCAGCACCGGCGCCCACGATCACCACGTCGAATTCGGCATCGGCCACGTCGGTCGGCGTGCGCCCGCCGTTGGCAATGCGGCGCGCCACGCCGTTCATGTCGTATCCGGCGGCCTTGGTCCTGGCCAGGATCTCCGACAGCGGCAGCTGGTTGGCCTGCATCAGCGACCAGAGCGTGGCCGACCGAGTGCCGGTCCGGCAATAGGCCAGGACCGGCCCCGGCAGCGCCTGCAGGGCGTCGGCAAAGGCGGCCGTATCCTCGTCCCGGACCATGCCGGCAGTCACGGGCACATAGCGGACCTCAAGCCCGGCCTCCCTGGCGGCGGTCTCGATCTCCTCGACGGACGGCTGGTCGGCACCTTCCCCGTCGGGACGGTTGCATATGATGGCGCGGAAGCCCCGATCCTTCAGCGCGGCAATGTCACCGGCCGCGATCTGCGGGCTGACGGACAGGTCGGACGTGATCGAGCGGATTTCCATGGCAGGCCTCTGGCAGTTGCGGCCCGGTCGCAGGCTGATGCGCCGACCGGGCGGTTCGGGTGCGTTCACTCTCCTTCAACGCGCTGCCAGAGGGTCGTCAGACCCCCGAGAACGCGAGACGGCCGCAAAGCCCCGCTGCGTGGTCCCTGCCCGTCTCCCCTGACGATGGCAGCGCCCGCAGGCCAAAGCGGCGTCTGCGAAACACATATATATATGCGAATATATTATCAAGAGGTGGCTGGAGGTCCCGCAGCAGGCGATCCGTTGGGGACAATCGACAAGTCTGACCGCACGGAGCGCGCGATGTGTCTGGCCCAAGAAAATGCTAGTCTTCCTGTCAGGCCTTCGCCCCGAAGGGCGCCAGATGGAAAGCCGATGCGCAGGCCCGACGCGGCAAAAGTCCGACGTTAAGCCCAACCTTCCGGACACCGCACCACAAGCGACGAGTTGATCTCGCCCTTCGAACGAGCGCGTTTGCGCAAGAAGCGGATCGTTCGAACAGCAGGCCATTGCCTAAGCAGTTCCCGACACATCATCAGACGGAGACGGAAATGCTTCTGGAAGGCAAGACAATCATCATTACCGGCGCAAGCAGCGGCATCGGAGCCGCGGCAGCAAAGATTTTCGCAGCCGAGGGCGCAAGACTTGTCCTCGGTGCGCGCCGTGCTGAACTGCTTGAGTCAATCGTAGACGAGATTTCGGCTGATGGAGGCGAAGCGGATTTCATCGTCGGGGACGTTGAAGAGAACGGCTATGCAGAAGAGTTGGTGAAACGCGCCGAAGAGCGCTTCGGTGGTCTTGATGGTGCGTTCAACAATGCGGGCACGACAGGAGACGTGGGACCAATCCCCGACATGGATGAGAGCAACTGGCACAAAGTGATGGCGGTGAACCTCAACAGCGGATTCTATGCGGCGAAACATCAGATACCGGCGATGCGCAAACGCGGCGGCGGCTCGATTGTCTTCACTTCCTCCTTCGTTGGGCACACGATCGGGCTGCCTGGCATGGGCGCCTATGCCGCGGCGAAGGCGGGCCTGATCGGTATGACCCAGGTTTTGGCGGCGGAACACGGGCCGGAGAACATCCGCGTCAACGCGCTCCTGCCTGGAGGCACCATGACACCGATGGCTGGTGAGGATGCCGGTTATCATGAGATCGTGCGGAGTTTTCATGCACTGAAGCGCATGGCTGATCCATCCGAGATCGCGCAGGCGGCTCTCTTCCTGCTTTCCGATCATGCGTCATTCGTGACCGGGACCGCAATGATCGCGGATGGCGGAAATTCGATCACCAAACTCTAAGGTACACGAAGCGGACATTGGCCAATCAAGTGCCGGCGTCCGCTTCGTCCCGCACCTCGGACCCAATTGCATTGCAAGTCATGATCGGCGTGGACGGCCCTGAGTGCAGGCGACATAGGCCGCGACAGGATCACCCGTCCAGATGCACGTAAACCCGCCGGTTCTGCCGGCCCTTCTTTTCGATCTTGCCAATGCGGATGCGGCCGATCTGGCTCGTGCGCGCAACATGAGTTCCGCCGCAGGGTTGCAGGTCGACCTGCGTGTCTTCGTCCCCGATCCGGACCAGCCGCACGCGGCCGGCACCCCGCGGCGGTGCAACGGACATGGTCTTGACCAGGCCCGGATTCGCATCCAGTTCCGCCTCGGTGATCCAGCGTTCGGTAACCGCCAGATCGCGGTCGATCAGCGCCTGAAGCTCGGCCTGAAGCGCCTCCTTGTCGGAAGGCGGGGTTTCCATGGCAAAGTCCAGCCGGCCCTTGTCGGCGGCAATGGACCCGCCGGACACCGGGAACGGAAGCACGACCGACAGCAAGTGCAGGCAGGTGTGCACGCGCATATGCGCATGGCGCCGGTCCCAGTCGAGTTTCTGGACGACCGGCGTGCCGACCGGCGGCAGGTCCTCGCCCCCGGCCGGGACCAAGACGATCCCACCCTCGCCCTTCTCGGCCGTCAGGACGGTGCAGGATCCGCCGACCCAGTCCAGCCGCCCACCGTCGCCGGGCTGACCGCCGCCGGTGGCATAAAACAGGCTTCGGTCCAGGACGATGCCAGACTCTGACACCGACACCACCGTGCCCGGCGCCTCGCGCAGATAGGCGTCGGCGGCGTAGAGCGGATCAGCGGTCGTTGTCGCCATCGGGATCGTCCGGTTCGATATCGCGGTGTGGCACAGCCGTGGGCAAGGTGCTGTTCGCCGCAATTTCCTCGGCCGAGAAGTTGTGACGCGAACCGCCGTGGAAGGCCTGCGCCCCGGGCAGGACCTCGGGGTTCCGAAGCCAGATGTCGCGCTGCGCGAAGGGGATCTCGAACCCTTCCTCGGCGAAGCGCTTGGCGATGGTGTGGTTCATCTCGGACTTCACGACCAGCATCCAGTTCACGTCGCGCAGGATCGCCCGGATTTCGAAGTTCAGCGAATCGGCGCCGAAGCCCTGGAAGACCACGCCCGGATTGGCCAACACCATCGGATGGGAATTCGCGATTTCCAGCAGGACCTTTTCGACCTTTCGGGTGTCGGTGCCATAGGCCACGCCCACCGGCACGATCACCCGGCCCACGGTGTTGCCGCGGGTATAGTTGACCACAGTCCCGGAAATCAGGTCCGAGTTCGGCAGGATCACGTCCGTCCTGTCGAAGGTTTCGATCCGGGTCGAGCGGACCGAGATGTCGCGGACATAGCCCATCTGACCGCCCACATCGATCCAGTCGCCCTTGGAAATCGGGCGTTCGATCAGCAGGATGATCCCCGACACGAAGTTCGACACGATGGTCTGAAGGCCGAAACCGATACCGACGGACAGGGCACCGGCGACGATGGCCAGGGACGACAGGTTGATTCCTGCCCCGGTGATCGCGACCAGAGCCGCCAGGAAGATCCCGACATAGCCCATGCCCGACACCATGGCCGCCTGCCCGCCCGGGTCGATCTTGGTCTTGGGCAGGATCGAGTTGCGCATCGCGGCCTGGATCAGCCGCGTCACGGTCAGGCCCACAGCAAAGATCGCCACGAAGACCAGGAACGACGTGGGCGAAATCACGACCCCGCCGATATCGTAGCCCTGCAGGAACCGCGACCAGAGCTCGGTCAGGTCGGAAATCCGCGCGCCCCAGATCAGCGCCAGGACCGGCAGCATGGCCACTGCCAGGATGAAGCCGATCAGGACGGTGAACAGGTTGTCGCCGGTGCTGTCGTCAATGCCCGCGACCAGGGCATAGATCGCCCCGATGAAGCGTTGCAGGATCAGCGTGACCGCGATCAGGGTCAGCGTCTGGACCAGCGGGAAGATGATCGCCTGCGATGCAGCCACATAACCCACGCCCGCCAGGATCGGCGCGATGATCGCCAGGACCACGACGAAGCGGCGCAGCAGTGGCACCCAGCCGCTGAAGGCCGACGGCGTCTGTTCGGCCGGCGCGGGCGTGCCGTCGTCGGTCCCGTCGTGCAGGTCCATCAGGCCCAGTTGCAGCATCCGCAGAAGCAGCATCGACGACAGCAGGATGATCGGGAAGACCACCACCGCCTTCGACCCGGAATCGATGCCATTGGTCCGGACATAAAGATCGGCCAGGTAGTTCAGGGCCAGCATCAGACCCTGCAGGTCGATCAGAAGCCGCAGCTCGGACCGCCGGTTGACGCGGATAATGGCGGTCCCGTCATCGTCCGCCAGCCCTGTCATCTGAAGACCCAGCCAGTGGTATCCCAGAAGGAACAGACCGCAGACCGGGACCGCGTCCAGCAACAGCTTGGTGCGCGCGCCGTAGAAGCCGGTGAGCAACACGCCTTCGACAATGGCCAGAAGCCCGACGAAGGGACCGGCGATCATGAAGAGCGTGGCCAGGAAACTCCAGACCGGGCCACCGCGGCCGCCATGCGTCAGCGCATAGGCGCCCAGCCGCTTCGACCAGTAGATGCCCCGCAGGACCAGGATCAGGCCGACCAGCCACAGCACGATGGATTCCGGCAGGTTGTTCCACGCCCGGCTCCGCACGTTCGGGTCGTTGGCCTGTTTGGTCACCTCGCTGACGAGCGAGACGGTCGCATCGCGGATATCGGCCAGGGCCCCGGGCCAGACCGTCGGCAGAAGCGGGATCGGGTCCCGCTTCATCAGCGCATCCGTCTGCCGGTTGCGCAGAATCGTGTCGATTTCGGTCACCAGACCATTGGCGCGCAGATAGGCCTCGTCCGCGATGATCTGCGGCGCCTTCAGTTGGGCCAGCTGTTCGGTCAGGTTGGCACGCAACTGTGCCACGTCGTCCGGCTCGGTCACGCCCTCTTCGGGCTTGGGTCCCAGCGCCTTCAGCTGCGCCTCCAGCGAGGAGACGCGCGCGGTATTGGCATCGCGGGCCTGGCCGAATTCGGTCCGATAGGCCGTGATGTCTTCCCGCAGCGTCTCCAGCGTGGAGTCCGATGCCTCTTCGCTGGCAACGACCCGCTGTGCCCGATCGGCCAGCGCGCCCCAGTTCCGCATCAGTTGCTGCGGGTCGCTGGTATCCAGCTGGGCAAAGGCCGGGACCGATGCAAGCGACAGCACAAGCGCCGTCAATCCAATGAAGAACGCCCGGAGAACCTCCGGGCGCGGGAAACGGGGTGCCTTTTGGGCGCGTGCAGTCATGCTTTGGCTCACGTGTCTACGAAGACCCCGGGGATGCTGCGCGGCGCATCGGTCATCCAGTCGGGAACCGGAAGATCCTTGCTGCGCAGGAATTCGGGGTTGAAGAGCTTGGATTGATACCGCGTACCGTAGTCGCACAGCACGGTCACGATGGTGTGTCCGGGGCCCATTTCCTTCGCCAGGCGCACCGCGCCCGCAATGTTGATGGCGGTCGACGACCCCATCACAAGCCCCTCTTCGCGGAGGAGATCGAAGATATACGGCAAGGCTTCGGCATCGGTGATCTGATAGTTAAAGTCCGGCGTGAACCCGTCAAGATTTGCGGTGATCCGCGCCTGACCGATACCTTCGGTGATCGAGGACCCTTCGGCCTTCAGCTCGCCCGTGGTGTAGTAGGAATAAAGCGCGGCCCCCATCGGGTCGGCCAGCGCGATCTTCACCCCGCGGGGCTGAAGCGCGGCCGCCACACCGGCAATGGTCCCGCCCGATCCGGCCGCGGATACGAAACCGTCGACCTTGCCGCCGGTCTGCTGCCAGATCTCGGGACCCGTCGTTTCGATATGGGCCTGGCGGTTGGCGACATTATCGAACTGGTTCGCCCAGATAGCGCCCCTCGGCTCGGTCTTGGCCAGTTCCTGCGCAAGCCGGTCGGAATAGCGGACGAAGTTATTCGGATTGCGATAGGGCGCCGCCGGCACCTGGATCAGTTCTGCGCCCGCCAGGCGCAGCATGTCCTTCTTTTCCTCGGACTGGGTTTCCGGGATGACGATGACCGTCTTGAACCCCATGGATGCGCCCACCAGCGCCAGGCCGATCCCGGTATTGCCGGCCGTGCCTTCCACGATGGTCCCGCCCGGCTGCAGTAGCCCCTTCGCCACCGCATCGCGGATGATGTAAAGCGCGGCCCGGTCCTTGACCGATTGCCCGGGGTTCATGAACTCGGCCTTGCCGAGGATCTCGCACCCGGTTTCCTCGCTGACGCGGCGCAGCCGGATCAACGGGGTATTGCCGACGGCTTCCGCCAGATCTCGTGCGATGTGCATGATGTTCCCCCTCGGTTCCGGCCAGTCTGCGGTTTGGGCCCCAGATGTAGCCCCGGCCGAAGGGGACCTCAAGCGCTGTCGCGCAACCGGTCACGGTGACGTGCCAGCCAAAGAAGGCTGGTCACCAGTGGCAGGTCCTTGAAGGCGCCTGCGTCGAATTCCGCCATCAGCTGGTCGAAGGGGATCACCCGGCTGCGGATGTCTTCGCCTTCCGACGCCAGGCCGCCATGCCCGTCGACTGAAGAAAGGTCGGTTATGCCAATGAAAAGATGAAGGAATTCGGTGGACGATCCGGTCGAGCTGTAGGCACCCGCCACCGGCTCCAGCGCCTTCAGCGTCAGCCCGGCCTCTTCTGCTGCCTCGCGGTGCGCGGCCTCGACAGGCGTTTCGCCCGCATCGATCAGGCCGGCCACCGGTTCCCACACCCAGGGGTTGGGATCGCCCAGCACATAGACCGGCACGCGGAACTGTTCGACCAGCAGCACTGTGTCGGCCACCGGGTCATAGGGCAGAACGACCACCGCATCGCCGACCCAGAAGGCGGCGCGGTCGATGGCCGCTCCCATCGTGCCATCGTACCTGCGGATCCGCAACGAGACCTCGTCCAGCGCAAAGAAGTTCACATAGGACCGCTTCAGCCAGACCTGTTCGACATGGGTGTCCAGCGGCCGGTCAGGATCGGCGGGCCGGGCCTCGGCCGCCAGGCGAGCGGTCGCGCGGATGCCGACGATGGGATCGCGGGCCGCCATCTCCTTCGGCGACAGGTGGCCGTGCATCAGCGCGTATTCGCGCGCCTCGGCCAGGGCCTGGTCGCCTTCCTCGCGCACCCAGTCCGCCAGCGACCATGGCCCGTCCGGCGCCATGCCCGCATTGTCACGCCCCGGCAGAAACATCTGCGCGATGACACCGGTGCCGTCGGGCATCCTCACTTCGACCTGTTCCAGGGTATAGCCCCAGCCGGTCTCGAAATCCGACAGCCGGGCGATGTCCGCTGCGCTGGCGTCCTTCATCAGCAGAACGACCGCTGTGGCGCCCGGCTGACGCTGGATCATGGGCCAATGGCCTTCGGTCACCTTGCAGACGGCGTGATCGGGCATCGTAGCCTCGATCAGGGTTCCCGGCGCGCAGGGCCTGTTCAGCACGGTTTCCAGCAGCGGCACATGGCGCAGCGTGCCATAGAAGGCCATCGTGCGGACATGGTCGTGGCCATTAGCCCGGAACCCCCCGAAAACATTCTGCATCTGGGGCACGTTGTCATGCTTGGTCATCGGCGCGGGCTCCGTCCGGGGCGGTCGAAAAAGGATTGACCGCGCCATAGGGCCGCGCCTGGCCGCGATGCAAGCCCGGCCTTCCCTTCGCCGCAGTGCAGCGTCAAAATGCCCGGTACAGGCGCCGCAAACGCAGGCAGGTCCGACGGATCAGGCCCCGGCGGCCACCGCCGCGGGTTCGGGCCGGGTGATCGTGATCTGGGTCACGTCGCAGGCCGCGTATTCGAAGGCGGCGGCACAGCTGGTCAGGTAATACCGCCACATCCGCTGGAACCGTTCGTCAAAGCCCAGCGGCACGATCCGCCGGTCCCACGCCGCGTCGAACCGTTCCAGCCAGCGCCGCAGCGTCAGACTGTAACTGGTCCCGAACTCGATGGACGGCCCCACCTCCAGCCCGGACTGGGCGATCTGGTTGCGCAGGACCGACGGGCTGGGCAGCATGCCGCCCGGGAAAATATGTTTCTGGATGAAATCCACGCTCTTGCGGTAGCTGTCCCAGCGCTTGTCCTCGACCGTGATGATCTGAAGTGCCGCGCGGCGGCCGGGCTTCAGCCGCGCTTTCAGTGCCTCGAAGAAGACTGGCCAATAGCATTCGCCCACGGCCTCGAACATCTCGATCGACGCCACGCCGTCATAGCTGCCGGTCTCGTCCCGGTAATCCTGCAGGCGGATCTCCACCTTGTCCTGAAGCCCCGCCTTGGCGATACGCGCGCGGGCGAAATCGTGCTGTTCCCGGCTGATCGTCAGACCGGTGACCTTCAGCCCGTGAACGGATGCCGCATATTCCGCGAAACCGCCCCAGCCGCAGCCGATTTCCAGCACATGGTCACCCGCCTGCAGGCCCAGCAGCTGGACAAGCTGTTCGTATTTGGCGATCTGCGCGCGCTCCAGGCTTTCCTGACCGGTCCGGAACAGGCCGCTGGAATAGGTCATCGTGTCGTCCAGCCACTCGCGATAGAACGCATTGCCCAGGTCGTAGTGGTACGAGATGTTCTTGCGTGCCTGTTTGCGGTGGTTTCGCTTCAGCCAGAACCGCGCCCGTTCGAAGGTCCGCACCAGCCCCATGCCGGGAAAGCTGTAGGCCAGCTGATCGTCGGCGGCGTGGATCAGGTCCATGAAGGCCAGAAGATCGGGCGTGCTCCACCAACCGTCAAGGTAGGCATCCGAAAAGCCCATGTCGCCTTCGCGGATCATGCGCGAGAACAAGCCCGGATTGTGCACCTCGATCAGGACCGCCGGACCGGGCTCTGCGCCTGTACGGCGAAAGGTGCGGCCATCGGGCAGTTGCACGTCGATCTGGCCCCGGTCCAGCCGGTCCAGCAACGCGAAACATGCCGCAAAGTATCGCGGCAATCCGCGCTGGCCATCGGTGGTTGTCAGAATTGTGCTCATGTGTCCTCGGGTCCCTCGCAGGTCGACAAGCGTAACGGTCGGGGTCCGGGCTGCAAGGCGCCCGGATGTCTTGACGCACGAAAACACCCCGGAAATGCCGAAAGTTGTGGCATCCATGCCCCGCTTGCGGGCGGGCACGGACGCCGGCGCCCCGGCCCATGGGCCAATCGGCGGATCTGCCGGGGCGCTGGTCCGGCACGGGACCGGACCGGATGGTTTCAGGCCGCACTTTCACGGTTGCCATAGGCCTCCAGCGCGGCCTCTCGCCCCTCTTTCAGGCCGACGATCGGATCGGGATAGGCATCGCCCGGCGACAGGCCCCAGCTTTCTGGGATCGCGTCGAAATAGGACAGCGCGTCGGCGGACGGTTCTTCCCGCCCCTCGGCCAGCCAGCGATCCAGGTAGGCGCCTTCGGGGTCGAACTTCGCGGCCTGGGTCTCCGGGTTGAAGACCCGGAAATAGGGTGCGGCGTCGGGACCCGACCCCGCCACCCACTGCCAGCCCATGGCGTTCGATGCCGGGTCCCAGTCCGTCAGGCAATCGGCAAACCAGTCCTGACCGATCCGCCAATGGGTCATCATGTGCTTGGTCAGGTAGCTGGCCACGATCATTCGCACGCGGTTGTGCATCCGGCCCGTCACGTACATCTCTCGCAGCCCGGCATCGACGATGGGTATCCCGGTCCGGGCCCGCTGCCAGGCGATGACTTTGCGGTCGCCCTGATCCGTCTTCCAGGGAAAGGTATCCCATTCCTCGCGCCAGTTGTCGGTCAGCATGTGCGGCCAGTGGTGCATCAGGTGATATGCGAACTCGCGCCAGACCAGTTCCTTCAGGAAGGTTTCGGCGCCTTGTGACGCCTCTTCCATCTTTGCCCGGCCGGCATGCCAGACGGTGTGCGGGCTGATCTCGCCCAGCGAGAGGTATTCCGACAGGCCCGAGGTCGCGTCGGCTGCCGGCACGTCGCGGTCGTCGCGGTAGCGGTCGATGCGGTCGTCCAGAAACAGGTCCAGCGCGTCGCGGGCGGCGTCTTCGCCCGCCCGGCCATGGGACGCCACAATGGCAGCGCCCCGTCGCATGGCCTTGCCCAGCCCCCAGCCCGCCCGGTCGTCGCCTTCCGGCCATGTGTCCGGCGCCGGGATCCCGGGCACGCTTGCAAGGGGCGCATCGACGTCGCGGACACGGACGGATTTCCACATCGGCGTGAAGACCCGGTAGGGCCCGCCGGTCCCCGTCTCGATGGTCCACGGCTCGAACAGAAGATGGCCGCCGAAACTGCGGGCGTCGATGTCGCGGTCCTTCAGCGCAGACTTGACCTTGCTGTCCCGCTTCACGGCGGCGGGGTCATACAGGCGCGTCCACCAGACAGACCCGGCGCCGGTGTCCCTGATCAGGGTCTGCAAGACCTGAAGCGCCGGGCCCTTGCGGCAGATCAGGCGGCTGCCTTGCGCCTTCAGGGCAGCGTCCAGCGCGTCGAGCCCCTGCCCCAGCCGCCATTTCGGCGCAGCGCCAAGGGCGTCGGTTTCGGGGTCGAGGATGTATACCGGGACCACAGGCCGGCCAGCCGTGCAGGCGGCGGTCAGCGCGGGATGATCGGTCAGGCGCAGATCGCGCCTGAACCAGAGCAGGATCGGGGTCTTGTCGGTCGTCACTTTGTACCTCTTGTCGAGAGGTATACGCACGGGACGCCGCCCCGGATCACAGCACCGTGTCGAGTGCGCCGATCAGCTTCGCGATCTCGGCATCTGAAGTGTAATGTGTGAAGGACAGTCGCAGGACACCGTTTTCCCGCTTCACGCCCATGGCGGAAAGCGCGCGGCCAGCATAGAAATCGCCACCGCCCGCGATGATGCCCTTTTCGGCAAGCGCGGCCGCGACAGGTTCCGCCGGGCGTCCCAGATCCAGCGCCAGCGTGGGCGCGCGGCTTTCTGCATCGGCCGGGCCCAGCAGGCGGACGTCGTTGCGGTCCTTCAGGGCATCCAGCAGGGGCAGCATCGCCTCGAACTCTCGCTGCCGCATCAGGTCATGGACGAAGGCGCCGCGGGCCGCGGGTTGCGCATCGCCGGCCACGCCGTGATGGGCGGCCAGCGCGTCGATGTAATCGGCAATCCCGGCACAGGCCGCGACCTGCGCGTGGTCGGGACCTGCCGGCGTGAACCGCTTGTAGAGCGTGTCGCCGTTGAAGACGTGGCCCTGGTTCGGCAGAAGCATACCCAGTTCCCGCCGGATCGCCATGATCCCCTGGTGCGGCCCATAGGTCTTGTAGGCAGAGAAGAGGTAAATGTCGGGGCCGAGGCTGCCGATATCCGGCAATCCATGGGGCGCATAGGACACCCCGTCGACGCAGACGAAGGCACCGGCTGCATGGGCCATGGCCGTAATCTCGACCACCGGGTTGACCTCTCCCACCACGTTAGAGGCATGGGGAAAGCACACGAGCCGCACGTCCTCGTCCAGGAGGTCGGCCAGTTTCTCGGGGTCGAGATGGCCTGTGGCGGGATCCATCTTCCATTCCCGGATCTCGATCCCGTCCTGTGACAGACGGCGCCAGGGGCCGGTATTGGCCTCGTGGTCCTGGTTGGTGACGACGATCGCCTCGCCCGGGGACAGGAACTGCCGGAAGGCCTGGGCCAGGACATAGGTGTTCTGTGTGGTGGACGGCCCGAAGCTGAGTTCGTCCCTGGCGATGCCCAGGAGCGCGGCCAGCCGCGTGCGGGCCTCGTCCATTTCCTCGCCGCCCAGCCGGGTCGGCGCGGCGGCGCCGTAAGGCTGCATCTTGCGGGTGCGGTAGAAACGCGTCAGCCGGTCGATCACGAAACCGCAGGCATAGGAACCGCCGGCATTCTCGAAATGCACGAGGTCCGCCAGTTCCGGGGCCGAAAAGGCCGGGAAGAGCGAGCGGACGTGATCGGTGTCGAACATCGGGGCGGTCATGGGTCTGCGCCTTCAGTGGTCCGGGCCTGTTGCGTGGCCCGGATCCGTTTTAGCGCAAGGGCCGGGCGTCGCAAGGCCCGCGGCAGGAGGTCCTGTCGCGGGCCTTTTTGGGGGCGCCGCCCCCGACGCGCCCTTGGCGCGCCTCCCCCGAGGTATTTCGAGACCGAAGAAGGGGAAGGCGCGCCCGGTTTGTCAGCGGGGTTCCGTCTTCAGGCCCTTGAAGATGGCCACGCACATCAGGAGCAGGATCACCGTGAAGGGCAGACCCGTCGAGATCACCATGGCCTGAAGGGACGAGAGCCCGCCGCCGATCAGCAGGGCGATGGCCACGAGCCCTTCGAACGTGCACCAGAAGACCCGCTGGGGCATCGGCGCATCGACCTTGCCGCCGGCGGTGATCGTGTCGATCACCAGCGAGCCCGAGTCCGACGAGGTGACGAAGAACACGATCACCAGGATGATCCCCACCGTCGAGGTGATGGAGGCAAACGGCAGGCTACCCAGCATCGCGAAGAGCGACAGTTCCGGCTTGTACGCGTCGATCACCTGGGCCTTCACCGCGCTGCCGGCGGGGTCGGCGATCACCTGTTCGATCGCGGCGCCGCCGAAGACGGCCATCCAGAACAGGCAGACCAGCGACGGGATCAGAAGGACACAGATGATGAATTCACGCACCGTGCGGCCGCGGCTGACGCGGGCGATGAACATGCCGACGAACGGCGACCAGGAGATCCACCATGCCCAGTAGAAGGCGGTCCAGCCCTGCAGAAAGCCGGTATCTTCGCGGCCGTGCGGGTTGGAGAGCGGGATCACCTCGCGCAGGTATCCCACCAGGCCTTCGCCGAATTCGGTCAGGATCGTGGCCGGTCCGGCGGCGATCAGGACGAAGGCCAGCAGGATGATCGCGATGATCATGTTGATCTCGGACAGAAGCTTCACCCCGCCATCCAGGCCGCGGACGACCGAGAAGAGCGCCAGACAGGTGATGCCGATGATCAGGATGACCTGAACGGTGGTCGAGACCGGGATGCCGTAGACGAAGTCGAGCCCGGCATTGGCCTGCTGTGCGCCAAGGCCCAGCGATGTGGCAAGACCGAAAAGCGTGGCGAAGACCGCGAGGATGTCGATGACGTGGCCGACCCAGCCCCAGACCCGTTCGCCGAAGATCGGATAGAAGGCCGACCGGATCGAAAGCGGCAGACCCTTGTTGTAGGTGAAGAGCGCCAGCGCCAGCGCCACCACCGCGTAGATCGCCCAAGGATGCAGCGCCCAGTGGAACGAGGTCGCGGCCAGTGCCATCTGGCGCGCGGCGTCGATGTTTTCGGGGATCAGTGTGCCGTCTTCCGCAAATGGGCGCACGACGCCAAGGGGCGCGTCCCCCCACGGGGTGGCGAAGTAGTAGACCGGTTCGAGCACACCGAAGAACATCAGGCCGATGCCCATGCCCGCGGCGAACAGCATCGCGAACCAGCCGGCATAGCCGTAATCGGGCGTGGCGTCCTGTCCGCCCAGCCGGACCGAACCCCAGGGCGTGACCACCAGCAGCAGGCAGAAGATGACGAAGATGTTCGCCGCCCAAAGGAAGAACCAGTCGAAGCTCGATGTCAGCGCCGGACGAAGCCAGCCGAAGAAGCTTCCGGCCTGTTCGGGAGCCAGAAGCGCATAGGCCACGAAGACGATGATGGCCGCGGCCGAGACGGCGAAGACCGGGTTGTGCACGTCGAAGCCGAAGGGGCCGACACTGCCTTCGACATTGTCCTGACCGATCTCGAATTCGGTTTCGATCAGGTCCACCGCCCCTTCCGGTTCCGGGATTCCCTGATTTGTCGTTTCATCGGCCATTGTTGGCTCTCCCTGTTCGATCGTTTGGGGTCATGGCGCAGATCATCCTTCGCGGATCAGCATGACCGAGACGCCGGCGTGGGCCGCAAGGTGGCCGCCATGCGAGGACAGCAGATAGTCGGCAATGCCCGGCACATGGCTGGCCATGATCACCAGATCCGCCCCGGTGTCCTTGACCGCCTTCAGCAGCGCATGGTTCAGGTCTGCCGCCGGATCGTGCGCCAAGATCGGAAGCGAAGTGGCGGACACGCCGCGCTGTCGGCCCTGGGCATCGGCAAAAGCCGCCAGGGTGTCGCCGAATTCTGCCGGGGTGCGTCCCGTCGGGCCCGGGGCCGACGATCCAACCGCCACGAAGCACAAGCTGGCGCCGTAGTGGCTGGCCATGTCTCCCGCGACGGTCAGCGACCGGGTCAGCTTGTCGACATGGGCCAGATCCACGGGGACCATGATCCTGTTGAACATCGCGTACTCCCTCGCTGTTGATTTAAATGCGTTTTTTGA
The DNA here is from genome assembly GCF_009765275.1 of Chachezhania sediminis. Lineage (GTDB taxonomy): Bacteria > Pseudomonadota > Alphaproteobacteria > Rhodobacterales > Rhodobacteraceae > Chachezhania > Chachezhania sediminis. The sequence continues at coordinate 388,773 of NZ_VOPH01000004.1, read as the reverse complement.
CGGTAGGCCCTTGGGCTAACATATCATGGCTATGGGTCCAACCCACCGCCCCCAAAGAAAGGCCGCACGTCCCATGGCGGCACTTCATCGCAAATCAACGACAATTTGCACGCTTTGGTTGCAAATTATCGCCCCGGGTCGCCTGCGATCACGGGACGTCCCAGGGGTGCTTCTCGCCAAGGATGGCAGCCCGGCTGGGCCTTAGCCGGTGTATTCGCCGGTCCACGTGACGGCGCAAATCAGGACCGATGCGGCCGAGAAGATCAGACTGAAGATCACTGCAACCCAGCGCCAGCCCCGCGTGCGCGAGGTCCAGGCAGAGCGGATCACACCCAGGGTGACGAGGACGGACAGGACCGACTGCAGGGTCGTGAAGATCCCCATGACAGCCAGTCCCCCGCCAGGCGGCAGCGCCCGGATGGCGATCATCAGGATGAACCAGGTGGGCACGCAGACGAACTCCAACCCCAGATGCCCGGCCCAGAAGGTCTCGCCCACGGTCAGGCGCCCCGCGACAAGGTCGCGAAGCCAGGGCGGGCGGAACATGGCCCGGCGCTGTTCCTGGATCGCGGCCAGTTCCCGGGGCGTCGGATCAGGCATTCACGTCGACCACGACGCGGCCCTTGACCTGCCCCTTCAGGATGGCGCCGCCCAGGTCCGGCACCTCGGCCAGGGTGGCGGGCACGATCATCTCTTCCAGCTTGTCCAGCGGAAGATCGGTGGCAATGCGCGACCAGGCCTTGCTGCGGCGGTCAACCGGACACATGACGGAATCGATGCCCAGAAGGTTCACGCCTCGCAGCAGGAACGGGATCACAGTGGTCGGCAGGGCAGATCCGCCGGCAAGGCCGACGGCGGCGACGGAACCGCCATAGATCATCTGCCCCAGAACGCGGGCCAGCATCGCGCCGCCCACGGCATCGACACAGCCGGCCCAGGTTTCGGATTCCAGCGGGCGCTTGACGGGTTCGGCCAGTTCCTCGCGCGGGACGATCCGTGTGGCGCCAAGATCGCGCAGGTAGGTTTCGGTTTCCGGCCGGCCGGTGACGCACGCGACCTGAAAGCCCAGCTTGGCCAGGATCGCCGTGGCGACCGATCCGACGCCGCCGGCCGCGCCGGTGACCAGCACCGGGCCCCGGTCCGGTGTCACCCCGTGATCTTCCAGCGCCATGACCGACAGCATCGCCGTCAGACCAGCGGTGCCAACGGCCATTGCCTGCCGGGTCGTCAGGCCGTCGGGCAGCGGCACCAGCCAGTCGGCCTTGACCCGCGCCTTCTGGGCGTAGCCGCCCCAGTGGATCTCTCCCACGCGCCAGCCGGTCAGGACCACCCTGTCGCCGGGGGCATAGCGGGGATCGTCGGATGTCTCGACCGTGCCCGCGAAGTCGATCCCCGGCACGTGCGGATAGGTCCGGACCAGCCCGCCACCAGAGCCCAGGCACAGCCCGTCCTTGTAGTTGACGGTCGAATACTCGACCGCCACGGTCACGTCGCCGGCGGGCAGACGGTCTTCGGTCAGAGTCTGAATTCCGGCCCGGGTCTTGCCCGTTGCCTCGTCCTTGTCGACCACAAGTGCCTTGAACATTTGATTGCCTCCCACGCGACTCCACTCGCGCCCTTATGCCTTGGCCCGGACCGCGGCGTCGAGGGTCGCGGCCGCCCGGACATCCGGAAAGACCGGGATGCCGGGGGGCGCCCGGCCCGGATCCTGCGCCGCGCTCGGAAGTTGGGCACTGTCCGGAACCTGGAGTCTTGCGCCCGGGACAGCCGCAAGGCGGTTGGTCCGGTTGGTCAGGCACCACATTACGGACGTGTGCGGTGATCGCGGATCGCGCAGGAACGACACGACGCCCCGTGTGGAATGGCCCCGTGTGAAATGTCCGATCAGGCGGGCCGGCCTGTCGATGCCCGGCCCGTCCATCGGACCCGCCGCATGGCCGCGTCCATCCCGGCACAGATCGTGCTATCAGCCCACCGCCCGTCCGTCGCGGCACAGCCACAGAGGGCGGGCCCGACGAAACTGTAAATCGGCCGCGGTTTTCATCAGCACGCGCTACTGGCCGGAATGCGCAGTCGGACAGTACACCGGCACGCCTGCCCTGCCCGGCCTCAGGCGGCGGATCGGCCTGCAACCTTGGCCGTCCCTGTTCGATTTTCGTGGGCCCTAATCTGGCAGGATGAAAAGATCGGTCACCGGCGCCTTGGACCCGGTGGCCGTCAGCATCGCATGGATCTGGCCCCGGTGATGCGTCTGGTGGTTGAAAAGGTGAACGACGCAGAGGCCCAGCGGCTTCGTCACGTCGGCCCCCAGCGCGCCCGAAAACCACGACAGGTCACCGTCCAGCCGGTCCTGGTCGATGTCTTCGCACCAGTCCTCGATCCGGTCGTCCATCATCGACCGGGCCACGGCCCAGCCCTGAATATCGGGCTGGATCGTCACGCTTTCGGAAATGCCGCCCATCGGCCTGTCGCCGCCGTCGAAGCGCGACATCCAGGTGCCGTCGGCCCACAGGAGATGGTTCGCCGTCCGGCGGATCGATGTGAAGAAGGCGCCCCGGGGGCGATCCAGTTCTTCCTCGGTCAGCGCCAAGAGATAGTCGGCCAGCTGATTGTTCTGCCAACGGTTGTAGCGGGCCATTGTCTGGCAATAGACGGGGTCGATCATCGCTGCCTCCTGTCGGCGGGACCGGGGCTCCCGTGCCGGTAACGGACGGGCGCGTCGCACGCCCGTGACGCCAGCTTGGCCGCCCCAAGACAACGTCCCTTGCGGTCGCGCCCCGGTGGCGTCGGGTTAAAGGATGAAGTCCGAGATCTGAAGACCCTTGGCATTGATCAGGTCGATGCGCATGTCGGCGGCGCCGTCGCCATCGACGTCGATCATCACCCGGCTGCCGTTCGTCACGCCAAGGGTGAAGAAGCTGGCCTCTTTCCCGCCCAGAAAGCTGTTCCGGGTCATTGTCAGCGTATCATCCGTCAGCATCGACAGGTCGATCTTGTCGTGCTGCACCTGGTAATCCAGGATCCGGTCGGATGCGCCCACGGTGCTGTCGCGCACGCCGCGGAAGACGAAGACGTCGACACCTGCGTCGCCGGCCCCGGTGCCGTCGCCGAACATCCTGTCCTTGCCGACGCCGCCGATCAGGATGTCATCGCCCGCGCCACCCGTCAGGATGTCGTTGCCGGCATTTCCGATCAGCCTGTCGTCGCCTTCTTCCCCGTCGATGGTATCGTCACCCTTCTGACCACGCAGGACGTCGTCGCCATCGCGTCCGTCCAGCGTGTCGTACCCGGCCCGGCCGCGCAGCACGTTGTCGCCGGAATTCCCGGTCATCACATCGGCCGCGCCCGTGCCGGTCCCGTCGATGTTGCGGGACCCGGTCAGTTTCAGGATCTCGATATTGTCGGCCATGTCGATGCTGACCGAACTGCGCAGCGTGTCGGTCCCGGTGTCGGCGCCTGCGCTCTCGCTAATGACCAACTCGTCGTTGTCGATGACAAAGGTATCGTCGCCATTACCGCCATAGATCGTCCCGGTCACGTCGCCGCCACGGCTGATGAAGGTATCGGCGCCCAGGCCGAGCTCGATGTCGCCGTCGATGATGCCCTTGTTCACGACCTTGTCGCCATCGCCGCCCATGTCGATCTGTTCGCTGATGGTGCCGGTGTTCCGAACGATGTTTTCCAGCGCCGATCCCGAAATCTGTCCGTCGATCATGCCGTGGTTCACGACAGTGCCGGACCCGGCAAAGACGACGGCATAGGTATCGGTTGTGGAAATGGTACCCGTGTTGACGATCAGGGACGTTTCCGACGGGCTGGCGACCGCGACATACAGCCCCACGGTGCCGCTGACGTTGCCGCTGTTGACAGCGTGGAAGGAGGTGACGATCGCCAGCACGCCATAGTCCTGGCCGACGATGTCGCCGCTGTTCTGGATCCGGACATGGGTGCCGCTGATCGACATCCCCCGCGTGCCCGAAATCGTGCCGGAATTCATCGCATCCAGCTGGTCCCCGAAGAATCTGACCCCATTGGTCGTGCCGAAGATGTCCCCCAAATTGGTCATCTGCAGGTTGATGTTCACCGCACGAAGGCCGTAGATCCCGCTGAGCGTGGCTTCGGGCCCCAGATGAATGCGGGTCGTCACCGCTGCCGCATTCTCCAGCCAGACGCCGGCACCCTCTCCGTGAACCGATCCCTGGATCGTCAGGAAGTTGTTGCCTTCGCCATAGACACCAATCGCGCCCGTCGAAACCAGCGTCGCGCTGTCGGCAACGAACAGGTCGTTCCCTTGGGTGACCAGGGTGTTGGTGCCGGCAGTGGCGCTGGAGTTGAAAATGGCGGTCGTGGTCATAGCGATGTCCTCGTGACTTGCAAAACCCATCTGACCCGCATCAGGGCAAGGTTGGAAAGATTGGTTATCGAATGGTTAACATGCGCGGCGCTCCGCGCGAACCCGCGTTCGTTCACGCTGCCTCCGCGGGCGTTGTACCGACGCGCCACCGCCCGGTCGGATTGCATTTGGATTGCGGCCGGGCACGGGCCCGACCGATGCCGCGTATCCGGTCAGAACAGGAAGTCAGTCTCGCCCAGGTCCGTGACTCCTGCCACGTCGATGCGCATGTCGGCCGAGGCATCGCCGTTCACATCGATCAGGACGCGGTTGTCGCCGCCCACGGTGCGGATGAAGAAGCTGGGATAGCCATAGGGCACGAAGCTGTCGGTCGTGCTCATCTCGATTGGGTTGCCGGTCAGGCGGCCCAGGTCGATCTTGTCCTGCCCAACCTCGAAATCGCGGATGACGTCATATTCAAGGACCGTGCTGTCCTTGACCCCACGATAGACGAAGACATCGGCGCCGCCGCCTTCGGCGACGGTATCCCCCCTCAGGAAATCGCGCCCGTTGCCGCCGATCAGGATGTCGTCGCCCAGGCCGCCCGTCATCGTGTCGACGCCGCGCCCGCCGATCAGAATGTCGTCGTCGTCGCCGCCATCCATGATGTCTGCGCCCCGGTTGCCCCGCAGGATATCGTCGCCTTCCAGCCCGTTCAGCCGGTCGCCGCCTGCGCGCCCCTTCAGGACGTTGTCGCCTTCGTTGCCGCCGATCATGTCGTTGTGGACGGTGCCGGTTCCATCGATGTCGCGGGCACCGCCCAGCGACAGGATCTCGATCCCGTTGGCCATCTGGATCGACACGGTGCTGACCAGGACATCGATGCCCTTGGCGTTCAGCGCCTCCTGGATCACGATGCCGTCGCTGTCGATCTGGTAGAAATCGCTGCTGTTTCCGCCGACGACCACGCCCGAAACCGTGCCGCCCCGGTTGACGAAGGAATTTGTACCGCCCCCCAGGACGACATTGCCGTCGATATCGCCACGGTTGATCACCGTGTCGTCGCCGAGCCCCATGTCGATATTGCCACTGATCGACCCGCCCAGGTTCTTCAGCGTGTTGCCGAATTCCGAGAACAGGACATTGCCGTCAACGATGCCCCGGTTGACCATCGACGCGTGGCCAGTGCCGACGACGGTCGCCGTGTCGGCATCGACAGGCGCATTCGGGCCAAACTGCCGGGTCCCGCTGACCGTGCCGTTATTGATGAACCGCGCCTCGAAATTGGCCACCAGACCGTTGAACAGCACCGCCTGCAGGCCCGAGATCGCGCCGTCGTTGATCACTGTCACGTTGTTGCCGGAAACGGACAGGCCGGTACTGGTTCCGTCGATCGTGCCGCCGTTCCAGAAGGACAGGAAACTGGACGCGATGCGCACCCCGGTTTCGCCATGGATGCTGCCCTCGTTCGAAACCTTCGCGCTGACGCTCCGCACGTCCACGCCGTGTTCGGCGCCCCAGATTTCGCCCGCATTCTGCAAGGTCAGGAAACGGGACAGGCCGTCGACCCCACTGTCTCCGCGTACGATCGCCTCGGCCCCGAAGCGCAGCGCATAGGTCCCGCTCGGGTGCGCCAGGTAGATCGCGTTCTTGGCTGCGACCACCGTGCCGTCGATGCCGATCTCGTTGTTCGCCCGGGCGTAGATGCCGTTTTCCTGCGACGACGTGATGGCCACGCCGCCCAGCACGTAAACGTCTTCGTGGTAGTTTGCGATCTTGCCGTTGTAGGTGCGGTGCGTATCCACCGAGATGATCGAAAATGCCATGGTCCGGCTCCCCTCCCGATTGTCGTGTCGGAGCGGACTTCCAACTGACACAACGTCAACTCCGCACCTGGTAGAGTGGTTAACACGGCACGGTGGTGTGCAGAAGTCTTTCTATCCTCCATTGCACAGGCCGGACCTTGGGCCTATATTCGTCTCTGTCCTTCGGGACTATGGACATAAACGCGCTCGTAATAAGCGGATCGGACCCGGGGGCGGTACCCGGCGGCTCCACCAAAAACCCGATCATTGCGGGTCATGGGGCCGAAACAGGATCGACGAACGTCTAAAGGGGTTAGCTTTGTCCCGGCGGGGTACCACCGTTATCGGTCCGCTAAGCATAATTGCCAATGACAATCGTGCTCCGGTGGCCGTTGCTGCGTAAGCAGTAACCAATACCGAAACTCAAGTCCTTGCGCCTAGCAGCGTAAGGCGGGGTTCGCAGGCGCCTGGCAACAGAAGCCTGCACTTTCCTCCCCGCTTTCATCCTGTGGCCTCCGGTCTTCGGAGCTCGGTCAGGCCACGTGCTGCAACTCTGGATCTGGACGTCCTACGTCGGGAACGCGGCCTCGCTACGCTTGGTGAAGCGGATGCCATGGGCCTGCCCGTCGTACAGCGCCCGGCCGCTGTCGGGAACCTGGCCCGGAAACACGGCGGACAGTGCCCCGCCATGTGCGTCCACCAGTCCGACCGGTCCAGGCCATCGCGTCAGACCGATCTGCGGCTGCCCGGGACCACGATTCCGGCCGCCCATCCGCCGTCAGGTTCAGCCCGCTGTCCGGCACCGCCGGCGACCCGGGTGCCCGCAGGCCGTCAAAGGAAAACGCCGCGGGAATGCTTCGACGAAAATCGAAGCGTTCCCGCGGCGTAAAAAGACGGGTCGCCCATACCGAAACGGGCGACCCGAAATCCGGTGAAACCCGGGATCAGTCGATGTTCAGCTTCACGCCCGAGCATTCGGACCACATGTTCATCGCCGACTTGGTGCCATACAGCGAGAAGCCGAAGATGTTGCCGCCCTCGACATCGACGACCAGCACTTCCTTGTTTGCGAAGTCGTTGACGAATTGCGGGTTGTCGATTGCCATCATCGCGCCGTAATAGCCCGCGCGCACGCCTTCGGTGACCTCGGTGATGACCGACTTGTACTCATAGTCGGTGTTGTCCAGCAGCAGGTGGATCTTCTTGGTCTTGCCGTTTTTCAGCTCGCCTTCGAGGTTGGTGAAGACACCGATATAGCCCTTGGTCGGGTCGTTCGCGGCCAGGCCCAGCTGCACGGCCACGCCGTTGCTGTCCTTCAGCATAACGCATTCCTTGGTGGCGTTGTCCTGAAGGACCTCCCAGCCCTGGGTGGTGCCGAAGCTGGTGTACTTGTCCTGAGCGACAGCCGACTGCGCGCCGAAGCAGACGGCGCCTGCGACCAATGCGGCTGCGAATTTACGAATTGCCATGGGATCTTCCTCCTGGTGCTGCCGTAATCTCGGCATGAACGGCACAACTTTATCGCGATCCACGCGGTTCCGCCATGCGCCTTAGAGGTCATAGGACATTTATTCCGCAGTTTTGCAACAGCGCAAAACCGCGGAATGGAAGGATTTTTTTCTGCATCCCGGCCAGGACGCGGTTGCGCGACGATCTAGCGGCCCCCCGGGCTGACCGGGCGGTGCTAGACGGGGACCGAAGCCGCGCAGACCGCCCAGACGGAGCACCCCCGATGACCCCGCCGCCCACCGGATCCAGGCCCCCGACCCTGTCCGACCTTGTCGCCGTCTTCGGCCGAATCGGCCTTTTGTCCTTTGGCGGCCCCGCGGCCCAGATCGCCTTGATGCACCGCGAACTGGTCGAACGCCGCCCCTGGCTGGACGAACAGGGATTCCTGCGCGCGCTCAGCCTTTGCATGCTGCTGCCGGGGCCCGAGGCGATGCAGCTGGCGACCTATGCCGGCTGGCGCCTGCGCGGCACCCCGGGTGGGCTGATCGCGGGTCTTCTGTTCGTGTTGCCAGGGGCGGTCGTGATCGCCGCTCTGGCCGCGCTTTACGTGCAGTTCGGGCAGGTCCCACTGGTGCAGGCGGCTTTCGTGGGCGTGAAGGCGACGGTCATCGTCGTCGTGCTTCAGGCCCTGCGCAGGATGGCCGGCCGCGCGCTGACAACGCCCCGGGCCTGGTGGATCGCGGGACTGGCCTTTCTGGGGATCTTCCTGTTCGACCTGCCCTTCCCTGCGATCATCGCCGCCGCGGCCGTCTGGGGTTATGCCGGCGCGTCGGCATCGGCCACGGCCCCCCCTCCCCTGGACATGTCCCATGGCCGAACGGTCCGCACCGCCGCGATCTGGGCCGCGCTGTGGTTGCTGCCGCTTGTGCTGCTGACGACCACAGGCGCCGGGTTTCTGGCGCAGGTTGGCTGGTTCTTCGCCTGGCTGGCGGTCGTCACGTTCGGCGGCGCCTATGCCGTGCTGGCCTACCTGACCCAGACCGTGGTGACCGATTTCCACTGGATTTCCACCGTCCAGATGATCGACGCGCTGGGGCTGGCCGAAACCACGCCGGGCCCGCTGATCCTGGTGACCCAGTTCGTGGCCATGCTGGCAGGCCAGTTGCAGGGCGGCCCGGGCCTCGCGCTTGCGGCCGGGGCTGTCGCACTCTGGGCCACGTTTGTGCCCTGCTTCCTGTGGATCTTCGTCGCAGGCCCCTATGTCGAGGCGCTGGCCCAACGCCCCCGCCTGTCGGCCGCCCTGCAGGGGATCACCGCCGCGGTGGCGGGCGTAATCCTGAACCTGTCGGTCTGGTTCGCACTGCATGTCCTGTTCGCGCAGGTCGGCCAGTTGGACCTGGGCCCCTTGTCCCTGCCCTGGCCGGCCTGGTCCGGCCTGCAGCCGCTGGCCCTGGCGCTGACGGCGCTGGCTGCACTGGCCATGTTGCGGCTGGGCCGCAGCCTGGGGGAAACGCTGGCCGCAGGCGCCGTTTTGGGGGCGCTGGCGGGCTGGATTTTCGGCGTCGTCTAGTCCGGTCCGGACGTGCCGAGCTGCCACGCAAGGCGTTGACATTCGCGCCCGTGCGCAGCCCCTTTCGTTTTCACCCGAATCCCCTATTCTGCCAGTCAGGAACTGGTGACATGGGTCGGCGTGGGGAACGGCGGAACCCGAAGGAAGCAGGAATGGCGCGCGAAATCGACTATGGCAACCTGATGCACGCGGCGATGCGCGGGCTCATCCGAACCGTCCTGGAAGGCGTAGAAGCCGAAGGATTGCCGGGCGCACACCATTTCTTCATCACCTTCGACACGACCCATCCCGGGGTCCAGATGGCCGACCGCCTGGCCGACCGCTATCCGGCCGAGATGACGGTGGTCCTGCAGCACTGGTATGACAATCTGGACGTCGGCGAAGACGGTTTTGCCATCACGCTGAACTTTGGCGACATGCCCGAACCGCTTTATATCCCCTACACCGCGATCCGGACCTTCGTGGACCCCTCCGTCGAATTCGGCCTGCGCTTCGAGGCGCCCGAGGACGACGAGGAAGATGATGACGAAGACGTTCTGGTGACCGAACGCCCGCTGCGGTCGGCGGATCGTCAGGATGGCGAAGGCAACGGTGACGGTTCGACCGATCCCGACCGTCCCCGCGCCGATGCCGAAATCGTTTCGCTGGACAAGTTCCGGAAATAAAAGACCTTTCCAGGACAGATACAATAGCGCCGGTGACCTGTGTCTCCGGCGCTTTGCATGTGACAACTCCATGAACCGGCCACGACCGGCGGGGACTTGCCGTCCGCCCGGTTGACAGTTTTCCGAAAGATTAACGTTAATAAGACACGGCCGGGATGTGCTGCAGGCAGTCGATCAAGGATCGACCGGCAACCGGTCATGTCGACGGAACTGGAGCGGGACTGCGCACATGGCAAACGATTTTGCGGTATTCCTGGGGGAGATGATCCGCCGGCCGACCGAGGTGGTGGCGATTGCGCCCTCTTCGGCGGCCGTGGCACGAAAGATGACCGAAGGGCTGGAGGCCACGACGGGGCCGATCGTCGAGATCGGGCCGGGCACCGGCAGCTTCACAAAGGCGATCCTGGCCCGCGGCGTGGCACCGGAGCGGGTGACGCTGATGGAGACCAACGAACGCTTCTGCGAGGCGCTGCGGCTGAAGTTCCCGGGCGTGACCGTCCTGAACCGCCCTGCGCAGGAAATCGACCAGTTAGGCCTGACCGATATCTCGGCCGTGATTTCCGGGGTTCCGGTGCTGGCGCGCCCCAAGATCCAGCGCGAGGTCGTGGGCACGGCCCTGAAAGTCATGGCGAAGGACGGGTTCTTCACCCAGATCACCTACAGCCCGACGCCGCCCATCGCGGAAGACATGCGGGCCGAACTGGGCATCACCTGCCGCCACCGCGGCATGGTCTGGAACAACCTGCCCCCGGCACGGGTCTTCGAGTTCCGCAGGGTGCACCAGTGAGGCGGCCGGCGTGACAGGCGAAAAAAGCTGCGCCGCGCAAACCAAAGCGCGGCGTTCTGCGTCTTGGGTATCCAGGTTACCTGCCCGCGCCACGCTACGCGCACGTTCTAGGACCGACTTTCGTCCAAGCCGTACTTCAACAAAAGCTTGGCGTACTGGTTCAGTTCGTACTGTGTGCCGCCAGATTCCGGGTCGCTGGGGTGGCCCTCATCGCTTCCGGCTTTCCGAAGCAACCCCGCGAAATGAAGAGCATCGGCAATCTCCTCCATCTTTCCTTGAAGACCGGGCTGAAACTTCAAGAGATAAAGCAGATCGGGCATGTAACATCTGTTGACCATTGCGGCCAGTCGCATGGCCTGATCATAAGTCAGCCCGCCTTCGACATGCGCGGCCATGAGGCGCCCAACGATAAGCGGCTTCTTCGTGTCATCGGCCCGTTCCAGAATCAGAAGGACCGTCTCGCCGAACTCATGAACTCGCTTCATTTCCTTTAAGTCTTCGACGAAGCGCCGCCTTGCCTTGGGTGTCGTACTGGACATGCCGGCCAGGAACCTGGCGGTCTTTCTCAGGAACAATTCGTCCCCGATACTCCGTCCTGCGCGCACTAGGCCGGTGACGATCCCTAGAATGGGAACCCCGTCCAACGCACCAGAAGTGACCACCGCATCCACACCGGCATCGGCGACAGCCGCCAAGGCATCGATACCTTCCGGGGACGCGATGCTGTCCACCAGGGCGGCACCAAGGGACCTGCCATGATCGTCTGCAGCTGGGCTCAATTTCCCCTCGCTTTCTGAAGAATACGTGCGTCGGACCGCGAGAGTGGGTCGCAGTCCCGGTTTAACCTATACTGTCAGCGGCAAAACTGCATCCGCGCCTGAATGTTTACGACCCCCCTTGGGTACGCAGGTCCGATGTTGACGCCGCAGACAGTTCCGGGTTGTGTCTGCCCCTGCATGCATGGGGGGACATCATGACCGACAAGGTGAAGGGACCCGCGTCCTATTTTCCGTCGATCGAGGCCAAGTACGGGCGCCCGATCGCGGAATGGAAGGCGTTGATCCGCGCGCAGGGGCCGATGAAGCACATGGAGCTGGTGACCTGGCTAAAGCAGGAGCACGGGATGGGCCACGGCCACGCGAATGCGTTGGTGGCCGACACCTTGCGCGAAGGGTCGGAATAGATGGCGCGCCACGATTTCGATCCGTCCACGGTCACGGCCGACGACCGCCCCGCGACCAAGGAGCGGCTGTTCGATCCCGGCGTCGAGACCGCCTGGCGCGGGTCGCTGAACGGCGAAGGCCTGAACTCTGAAACCACGGTGCTGGCCTATGGCAACGACACGCCGGGCGAAGGGCCGCTGCTGCACGTCCATCCCTATGACGAAACCTTCGTGGTGCTGATGGGCAACGCCCGCTTCTTCGTCGGCGACCAGGTGATCGAAGCCAGCGCCGGAGAGGTCGTGTTCGGCCCAAAGGGCCTGCCCCACAAGTTTATCAACCTGGGGCCTGGGCGGCTGCAGACCATCGACATCCACCATTCGCCACGCTGGATTCAGACCGATCTGGAATGACCTTGCCCTGCTGGACGCCTCAAAGGGCCAGAGACTGCCCGCGGACCTAAACGGCATGGCCTGACAGGCACGCGACGGACCGGCGTTCCGCGGACTTCTATCGGTCGCCGGTCCGAGGCGCCCCGATCCGCGCGATTACCCCGAGGGCCCAGCGAGAGGCCGCCGCGCCAAAACAGTCTTGGAGGGAATCGGCGGCGATCACGCTTCCAAGCGCCAGACGGCCCAGGAAGGTCAGCCCCCGGGATTGCGTGCCGTCCGTGCCCAGCACGGTGCCATCCGCTGTTGTCCGGGCGCCCATACCGTCCGCAACCGGGGACAGGCGACCGTCGGACACCAGACCGGTCACCAGCGGATCGGTCACGATGGACAGATCGGGTGACGGCAGGACAGCGTCGATCATCACCTCGGCCACGGCTTCGCGCCCGTCCGCGCTCAGCTTCCAGCCGTTGGAGACCAGCTCGATCCCCGGATCTGCGGACAGGCCCGGATCGACGATCCCGGCCCGGATCAGCGCAGCCAGTTCATGGCTGAACGACACCGGCGGCCCGTAGGAATAGCGCTTCAGCCCCTCGTCGAAGCCGATGATCAGTTCGGCCGTTTCAGGCGCCGTGTCGGCGGGGTTGAAGCCCGACCGCAGCGAGTCCTGCCATTTCCGCCAGACCTGACCTGCGGTGTAGCCGATGCCGGGTGGCACGCGCCCTTCGGCCATGGCGATCCCGTCGTGCAGGATCTTTTCCGGTCCGCCGATTTCCTGCGTGCCGGGGTCGGTCCATTCGGTCCTCAGCCAGTCCTCGATGGCCGCCTTGTCGGCCGCGCCGCCGGCCTTTTTCCAGATCCGTTCCAGGACCGGCAAAAGGGCCGCGCCTATCAGCTCGCGCGCAGTGCCCGGATCTGCCGCCGCGGCCCTGGCGATATGGTCCTGAAAGCACCCGGTCTCTGCCTCTGTCGGTTCGAACAGCGCGTCGATCCCTTCCGTTTCCGGCTTCGGGAACGGCGGTCGTCCGTCCAGCGAGAACGGCAGGATGCGCGCAGGCTCGCGCCCCGAGGGGATATAGACGCCATCCACGAACCGGCCGCCTTGCGCTTCGGTCAGGACGCGCAGCACGTCGAAGGCCGACAGCGCCAGACCGCGGATCGCGACGGTCTTGCCTGTCCAGTCCTCTGTCCTCCGGGCCAGATCGCGGGCGGGATAGGCATCGGCCAGCGCGGCGCCCGTTTCATCTGCATGGGCCTGCCATTCGGCCAGCTGATCGTCGGGCGAAACCTTCGGCTGGCCGACCGTCAGCAGAACCTCGTCATAGGGGCCATGCCAAGCGTCGCCCGCCTTCATCCGCCAGCCCGTGCCCACCTGTTCGGCCGCCAGCACATGATCTGCATGGAATGTCAGGGACAGCGCCTTGTCTTTGCACAGATCCCTGACCCGCGCTTCCAGGTAGCGGCCGATTTCGGTCCGTGGCGGAAAGACGTCCGGGTCCACGGGACCGGGCAGCCAGTCGGCGAAGGACCCGCAGGCCCCGATGTCCGGCGGGCGGATGTCTATATCGCGCAAGGGAATGTTCAGCCGGCAGAAAGGGCTTTCCGCCGGGTCGAAATTCGGGCCCGCGCCGCGCGCGGGGAACGGTTCGAAGATCTCTACCGCCAGCGGGTGCCACGCATGCGGAAGCCGGGCTGCCAGCGCTTCCAGCGCGCCAAGGCCGCGGGGGCCGAACCCGACGACTGCAATTCTGGATTTCGCTTGGCTTTGCATGGGCTTGGACGTCCACCTGAATGTTCTCGTGCTCTTTGTTCATCAATCTAGGCCGTTCCAACGCGAAAACCACAGGAAGGCTGTCCGGCTCGACCGGCCCCCCCCGGCCGAAAAACCCAGGTCAGCCCACCACGTTGAACCCCGGCCCATAGGGATAGCCGGTGATATCCTCGTTCCCGTTCTCGGTTATGACCAGGATATCGTGTTCGCGGTAGCCGCCCGCGCCGGGCCGGCCTTCGGGGATGGTCAGCATCGGCTCCATCGAGATGACCATGCCGGGCTCCAGCACCGTGTCGATATCCTCGCGCAGTTCCAACCCGGCCTCGCGCCCGTAGTGGTGGGACAGGATCCCGAAGGAATGTCCGTACCCGAAGGTGCGGTACTGCAGCAGGTCGCGGTCGGCGAAGAAGGCGTTGATGGCCTCTGTCACCTCGGCGCAGGACCGGCCCGGCCTCAGCAGCGACATTCCGTATTCGTGGGCTGCGACATTCGCCTCCCAGATCTTCAGCGAGGCATCGTCGACCTCGCCCAGAAACAGGGTCCGTTCCAGTGCGGTGTAATAGCCCGAGATCATGGGAAAGGCGTTCAGCGACAGGACGTCCCCGCGTTGCAGGATGCGGCCCGTCACCGGGTTATGGGCGCCGTCGGTGTTGATGCCCGACTGGAACCAGACCCAGGTGTCGCGGTATTCGCCTTCGGGAAAGCGCCTGGCGATCTCCAGCTCCATCGCGTCGCGGCCGGCCATGGCCACGTCGATTTCCCGCGCGCCTTCGCGGATCGCGTCCCGCATGGCATATCCGCCGATATCGGCGACCTGCGCCCCATGGCGGATCAGCGCGATTTCGGCCTGGGACTTCGACATGCGCTGGCGCATCGTGGCCGGGGCGATGTCGACTGTCGCCGAAGGCTTTAGGAAGAAATCCAGCGGCCCCTTCTGCGCCAGCGTCAGGTGGTCGCCTTCATAGCCTACCACCCTGCCCGCGCCCGCAACCGACAGGATCGCGCGCCAGAAATTGTCCCTCTGCCAGTCGGTATAGGTGATGTTGTCGCCATGGCAGCGTCGCCAGGGTTGGGCCGCATCGATGCCCGCGCTGATCGTGACGCTGTCGGTCGCGGTCACCACCAGGCCGAAAGGCCGTCCGAAGCTGCAATAAAGGAAGCCCGAATAGTAGGCGATGTTCTGCATCGAGGTGAAGACGCAGGCGCCGACACCCTCGGCCACCATCGACCGGCGCAGACCGGACAGGCGGGCATCGTATTCGGCGGGTTCGAACGGCAGGATCCGGTCGCCCTGGTGAAAGCGGTAGAAGTCTGGACGGTTCAAAGAGGCGCTCCTTGACGGAGCCGCCGCCGGATCCCGGGGCCGGACCGGCCCGGGCCACCGGCGGTGGCAAGGCAGGATCCCGGCGTTCAGGACGGACATGAAGGGCGCGCCAGACGGCGGCGGCGACGCCATCGCCTGCCCTCGATCAGGACTATGGCCGGATTTCCCCTG
Organism: Chachezhania sediminis; assembly: GCF_009765275.1. Taxonomy (GTDB): domain Bacteria; phylum Pseudomonadota; class Alphaproteobacteria; order Rhodobacterales; family Rhodobacteraceae; genus Chachezhania; species Chachezhania sediminis. The sequence continues at coordinate 373,349 of NZ_VOPH01000004.1, read as the reverse complement.
GCCGCGCAAGCGGGATCAAACGCCCCGCCCGCGCCTGGTAGTCGCGGTCAGTCCCTGACAAGAATCGTGTTGATGGTCCTCAGGATCTCGCCATTGCGGACACGGCTGAAGGCCAGGTCCAGCCCCAGATCCGTCAGGGTACGGTCGTATTGCTGGATCTCGTAGCCGCCGTCATCGCCCACGAACAGCGAGAAGACGGTCATCGTGTTGCCCTGGATCCGGGCCCAGACGAAGGGCTGTCCCTTCATCGGATCGGCCTGCACCTCGTGCCCGAAGACGTTCTTCTGCATCGCTGCAGCAAAGACGTCCGGCCGGTCGGTCCGGTTGAAATCGATGGAATAGGACGCTTCCTTGCTGCGTCCGTCGTCGAAATAGCTGATCGACGTCCAGGCGACCGTGAACTGATCCTTGCGGTTCTTGTCCTGCGGATAGCCCGAGATCTTCACGCTCATGTCGCGCTGATGAACCTCGCCGTCGGTCGATACCACTTCGGCCGATCCCGAATAGCTGCCGTAGAAATCCGAAATAGTCGCGGCATGGGCGGCGATGGCCGACCAGGCCATCATCAGAAAAACGCCCGCCGCCAGAAGGATCGCGCGCCGGTCCGATACGACGGCCCGGGTGGCCGCGGCCCTGCGGTGCCCCTGATCCAGCATCTGTCGCGGTCCAGCTTTCGGATTGCGTTCGGTCACGGCCTGCCTCCTTGCCATTGGGCCAGCCGCCAGTCCGGACAGGCCGAGACGGCGGCAGCCCCGCTATCCTATCTAGACTATATTGTGCCGCCAGCAAGACGTGCGCTCGACACGATTGCATCGGTACACAACGCCCCTGCGCCATCTGTGCCATTGCCTCCCCCCGCGTGGGCCGGTAGACGGCTTGTCAATCCATTTCCGACATTTCACGCGACGGAGGCGCCCATGTCCGCAACCCGTACCGAAACCGACAGTTTTGGCCCGCTGGAAGTTCCGGCCGACAAGTACTGGGGCGCTCAGACCCAACGGTCGCTGATGAACTTCCCGATCGGCTGGGAAAAACAGCCCGTGGCCATCGTCCGCGCGCTGGGGGTCATCAAGAAAGCCTGTGCCATGGCCAACAAGGCCAGCGGCAAGATGGATCCCAAGATCGCCGACGCGATCATCCAGGCCGCGTCCGAGGTGATCGAGGGCAAGTTCGACGACAACTTCCCGCTGGTCGTCTGGCAGACCGGGTCCGGCACCCAGTCGAACATGAATGCCAACGAGGTCATCGCCAACCGCGCGATCGAGATTCTGGGTGGCGTGATCGGGTCCAAGGATCCGGTCCACCCGAACGACCACTGCAATATGGGTCAGTCGTCCAACGATACCTTCCCGACCGCGATGCACATCGCAGCGGCCACCACCGTGCACGACACGCTGCTGCCGGGACTGGAAGTGCTGGCCGCGGGGCTGGAAGCCAAGGCTGAAGAATTCAAGGACATCATCAAGATCGGCCGGACCCACACCCAGGATGCGACGCCGCTGACGCTCGGTCAGGAGTTTTCCGGCTATGCCAAGCAGATCCGCAACGGGATCGAGCGTATCAAGCTGGCGCTGCCGGGCGTTCTGGAACTGGCGCAGGGCGGCACCGCCGTCGGCACCGGCCTGAACACCTCCGTGGGCTGGGACACCACCGTCGCGGCCAACATGGCCGAGATCACGGGCCTGCCCTTCATCACTGCCCCCAACAAGTTCGAGGCGCTGGCCGCCCATGACGCCATGGTCTTCATGTCGGGTGCTGTGAAAACTGTCGCCATGGCCTGCTACAAGATCGCCAACGACATGCGGTTCCTGGGCTCCGGCCCCCGGTCGGGTCTGGGCGAACTGATCCTGCCGGAAAACGAACCGGGCTCCTCGATCATGCCGGGCAAGGTGAACCCGACCCAGGCCGAGGCCATGACCCAGGTCTGCGCCCATATCCTGGGCAACGACGCCGCGATCTCCTTCGCCGGCAGCCAGGGCCATTTCGAACTGAACGTCTACAACCCGATGATGGCCTACAACCTGCTGCAGTCGATGACGCTGCTGGGCAACGCCGCCGACAGCTTCACCCTGCGGATGCTGAACGGGACCGAAGCCAATGTTGACCGGATCGGCAAGCTGATGCGTGAATCGCTGATGCTGGTGACCGCGCTGGCGCCGACCATCGGCTATGACAACGCGACCAAGGTGGCGAAGACGGCGCACAAGAACGGCACCACACTGAAGGAAGAAGCGATTGCCCTTGGCTTCGTGGACGCCGAAACCTTCGACCGTGTCGTCCGCCCCGAGGACATGATCGGCCCCAAGGGATGAGCGAACCGGTCAATCTGAACCGGTTTCGAAAGGAAAAGGCGCGGGCCGATCGAAAGGCCCGCGCAGACGAGAACGCCGTGAAGTTCGGCCGCACCAAGGCCGAGAAATCGCGCGACAAGGCAGAGGCAGAGCGCGAAGAGCGCCGCCTTGATGCCCACCGCCGCGACGACGACTGATCCCCCGATGACTGGCCGCCCCCGCAAACGATCCTTGACGCTTCGCGGGCACCGCACCTCGGTTTCGCTGGAAGACCCATTCTGGGACGAATTCCGCGCCATCGCCCGCGCCGACGGCGTGTCGGTCAGCGCCCTGGCCGCCCGGATCGACGAGGAACGCGGGCTGGACATCGGCCTGGCCTCGGCCATCCGGCTGTTCGTCCTGCGCCGGGTGAAAGAGCAGGCGGACAGCCCGGCCGCACACCAGCCCTGAAGCCAAAGGCGATTGCGGTCCAATTCGGGCCGGCACCCTTCCGGCCCGGGTCAGTTCCATCCTGAATTGTATTCGCGCAACGAAAACCCGCCCTTTCACAGGATATTTTGCGCCGCGTTCAGGTTTCCTCCAACATCATGGAAGGTTATGCTCTTTCGACAAAGGAACTATCCTTTCGTACAGGGGCATTCGCCGCTTGAATTAATGTCTTGGAAACAGATCCGGGGTAATAAACGATCCCACAGCAGGGGTGATGGACCCCAAGCGCACTGACAGACGGTTGTCGGGGAGGAGGATTGGAATGATGATTGCGATCATGGCCGGGCTGCGTCCCGCGCTTTCCACCGATGCATCCGACACCCGTGGCGAAGCCGCAGTCCTGTCCCTGCCCAGTGGCTGGTGGCTTCTGCCCAGCGTAATCGGGGGCGTTGCCGTCTGGTTCCAGATCGGCCGCGCGCTACTTTCCGCGATCTCATAAACCGCTGCCGCTGCATCACGCCGCACGGCGCCGATGCCGGCAACCCAGCCCACCACCGCAACGCCCCCCGCGCCCGGCCGCATTTCAGCAGGACCGTTCGACAAGACGGTTCGGGGACACGACGCCGTGACGATTCTGCGAAGTTTCGTCCGGTCATGACCGCGCCAGCATTTCGCATGCCATCCGCAGCCTGCCAGGACACTTCCGGCGATCCGGGTGGTGTGATTTCTGGCGGTCCGATTTCGGCGACTGAAACAGCCGCGCGTGTGCCGGCGGCTGTGGCCGACCCTTTGCCATGGACCTGGCCGCATGCCCCAAAAGGCCGACCTTCCAGCAATTCTGGCTATAGGACCTATACGAAAGATCGGTTCCCGAACAGGGGGTTACGACCTTAACTAGTCAAGTAGAAGAGATATGATCAAACGCGGAGAGGCAACCGTGAGTGACAGCCTGCAATGGGTCCTTTGGAGCTTTCTGCGGTCCATCAATGCTGAAGGGCCAGACGACCGGGCGGATCCCGATTTCGACCAGCTTATGGCACAGATGCAAGACCAGCCGACCGTCGCGGTCAAGTCTCTGGGACAATGGCCCGATTCTGCCCTGATCGCCTTCCGGAATGTCGTCCAGGATTTTCTGAGCGATATTCACGAAGCCGAACAGGCCGGTTCAAACGCCTTTTCCAGCAACAAGCTGCTGGGCGACACCACACCGGCCAAACTGTCCGGCCCGCTTCTGACCGAAATCCTTGCGCGGTCGGGCAACACCGAGCGAGTGCTTCCGATGAAGAGGTGGTCGTGACCGGCCCGACCGCGCGATCGGATAAAAAGTCCCGATAGCCCTGCATCGTCCCGATGGCGTCACCAGCCGCCATCATAAGACAGCCGGAAAAATCCGGTGTTCGGCGGTCCAGAGTTGGGGGAGCAGCGCAATCAACCTGCCGGACACTCCGTTCATTCGGAGGAGAGCCGGATCTTAGGTCACCTAAAACGTCAAACACTTGGCGAAGCGTTCGCTTGCGCGTTGGCGATTGGCCTGCCAGGTCACGAGACCTGCCCAGTCATGATGCCGCCGACAGAGACTGCGATCCCAGCAGCCAGGTCGTGTTCCATCACCAACAGACGCGCGTCGGCATCCGGCAGTTGCCCGTCAGGCGGCATTGGTGTCGGCGAACAGATCTTCCGGTGCGATCCCGCGTTTCTTCGCGCTCGCACGGACGGCGTCCTGCATCGAGGTGCTGCGGCCTAGCAAACGGCGGAACCGTGCCTCGTCCAGTTCCAGAAGGATCGACGGCGCAATCGCGCGCACTTCCGTCCTGAGCGTCTTTTTCATCAGGATGGACATCTGGCCGAACATTTCACCGCGCCCCAGGCGCCAGGTCTGGCCGGCCGTTTCCACCTCTGCCGCCCCCGACGCAATGAAGAACACGCTTTTCGCAACGCCGTCCCTGCGGACGATGACGTCCCCGGCATTCGCATAACGCGCCCGAAGCACGCGGCTCAGACGTTTCAGGTCACGTTCCTCCAGCCCGGCAAAAAGCGGAAGCTGGCGCACCAGTTCGATCCTTTGAAGCGTGATATCCAGGTTGGGGCGATCCTCGGCCGCCGCCCGGCGCAGGTCGAGGTCCTCCATCAGCTTGGTGTAGACTTCGGCCCCGATCAGGCCATCTTCGCGCATCGTCGAATACTCACGCTCTTCCAGACGCAGAGCGGTCCGGCGAATGAAGCGGCGCTCCAGTTCCTCGGCATAGCCGGGATACTGCAGCCTCAGCCCTTCCAGCGCGGTTTCGACCATCTCGATCCGGCGCGACAGCAGTTCCGACAACAGGTCGCTGACCCTCTTGCCGTGAATACGGCGGATGCGTCCGGTGATGAAACCGTCCAGATCGCGCAGGACCAGCCGCTGCGACAGCAGCAGTTCGAAATGGGCCGCGGTCATACGCGCCAGCGGTCGCGACATGCGCAGCCGGAAATTCAGGCGCCCGGCCGCACGGAAGGCGCGGCCGTAGGCCACGCTGCGGCGTGCGGCGCGGTTATACCCGTTTCGTCCGCCCGAGCGCGCGCCCTCGATCAGGCGATCCGCATCCGACAGCACCTGCTCGGCCATCCGGGCAGAGATCGTACGCTCCCTCACCCGGGCAAGGATCGTGTCGCGTTCGTGACCGGCCAGCGCAATCAGGCCCAGGGTGATCCGGTCCCGGTCCAGGATGTCGGCACTATCCTCGGCCGCCCTGACGGCGTCCTCCAGCCTTTCGCCGAAACGCTTGGCTTCTGACCGGACGATATCGCGGCCAAGGTCGTAATTCTCTGTGGTGCGCGCCAGGTCTTCCCGGACCTGCTGCAGGGCCACAGCGACCACCTGTCGCGACAGTGCCTCGTCGATCGGCGACAGGCGGTCCAGCCCCAGTTTGCCGATGATCCAGCGCAGGGTCGTGCCCTGCACGATCAGCGTGAACAGCGTGAAGCCGGTGGCAAGGATGCCGACCACGCGCTGAACCCCGTCCGGGACGCGGAAGCTTTCGGTGACCGCCAGCGCCAGCGCCAGCGTCACGGCGCCGCGCAACCCGCCCCACAGGATCGCGACCCGATAGGGCTGTTCGACCGTGGGGGACAGCTTCAAGGCGGCCAGCAACGGCAGGATGATGAAAAGGATCAGGGCCCGTGCGGCAATGGCAGCAAGGATCACCACGCCGACCTGCACGAAATCCTCGATCCGGACCTCTTCCAGAAGCCGGGGCACCAGCAGCGCCGCCAGGATGAAGATCAGCGCGCCAGCCCAGTGCGCCAGGACGTCCCACAGCTCGCGCAGGTTGGTCCAGGTCTGCGGCGGCAGACGCCCGGGACCGCTGAGGTTCAGTGTCAGACCGGCTGCCACGACGGCGATGACGCCGGACGCGCCCACGCTCTGTTCCGCGCCGATATAGGTGAGATACGGCAGCGCCACCGAGATCGAGATCTGTGCCAGTTCGTGACGGCCGAACATACCCATGACCCAGACCGCGATCCGCGCGGCCAGCCAGCCTGTGACGGCACCGCCGACGATCAGGAAGGGAAAGCGCGCCAGCGCGTCACCCAGTTCGGGGTCCGGTACGCCCAACATGACGAAGCCCATGAACAGCCCGAACAGCGCGATGGCGGCGGCGTCGTTCAGCAGGCTTTCGCCCTCGATGATCCGCGACAGGCGGCGCGGTGCCGAGATCGACCGGAAGATCGAGACCACGGCGGACGGATCGGTCGTGGAAATGATCGCGCCGATCAGCAGACAGGCCGCAAGCGGAAGCGTGCTGACCCACGACAGCGCATAGCCCACGAAAAGCGTCGCCGCGACCACGGCCACGACGGCCAGCATCAGGATCGGCACCCAATCGTCGAGCATCCTGCGCAGGTCCATCCCCAGCGTGGCCTGGAACAGCAGTGTCGGCAGGAAGACATAGAGAAACGCGTTCGACCGGATCGGCAAACCCAGGATCGCTTCGGCCACGGGGTTCAGCGCGTCGGTCAGCTGGGTCCGCAGGAAAAAGGTCGCGCCGACGCCGATCAGGATGCCGATGCCCGCCAGGATCACGCTGAAGGGCAGCCGCAGCCGCGCAGCCAACGGCTCCGCAAGCCCGATGACGAGGAAAAGCGAGGCAATGACGGTCGTGATGAGAACAATGTCCATGCTGTTGAAATATCACATGGATCGAGGAGTTCATCGTGGAAAAGTTGTTTCCGGACATTCAGCGAGGCCGACGCCGGTCCTCCGTCGTGAATGTCCGTTGCGAAGGGCCACAGTGCGGCGGGAGGGTGCTGTTTCTATTCGCGGCAACAGGCCGGGCGCATCGGATGCTGCCCGCATGGGTCACCGCTGCGGCACGGCCGACAGACTGCACCGAGCGCTTGCACGAAATTCAATCATCGTCGGGAGGCAATTTCTTCATCTGTCGAGCGACGTGTTAAACCGGCTCGGCGGATCATGGTTGCGTTCCACCTTCCTCCTCAGGAGAGGTCCGTGCCATGCGGTGTCCAGCATCATGCGGAGTCCAGCATAAAGGCCAAACCCATCATGATCCGGGCGAAGACGCCTTTATCGCTACACATCTTGCAACGGTTCCGAGACGTGTCTTGTGAGGGCCGCATTTCCTTGGGGCCTCGCGCCGACCCAAGCCATTGCGATTGATAAGGACAATTCCTCTCAGGACACGCCGATCAACGCCCCGTGGCTTCCCGTGTGGCTTCGGCAAGCAGGGTTTCGGACGCGCCATCTTTGCGTCGCTCGACCGGAGTAGACCAGACATGCTCACCGCTCGTTTTCAAGCCGTGGCTCATGGACGCCCACCCAAATCAATGGGTCCTGAGCTCAGGGTCTTTCCCTTCCCCCGCGTGCAGTGCCGCTCCAGGTCGAAATCAGTCGGCCGTCGATGGCGACCAGGCCGGCACAGATCAAAGCCATCCCGACGAAATGGCGCGGCAGCATGGTTTCTCCAAGGAATGCCGTGCCCAGAAGAATTGCACTGACCGGGATGAGGAAGGTCACGAGCAACAGGTTCGTTGCTCCGGCCGTGGCGAGGATGCGAAAGTAAAGCACGTAAGCCAATGCCGTCGAAATCGCAGCAACACCTATGGCGGCGCCGATTGCTTCAGGGCTCGGCATCGGCAGGGTCCAGGGGCGGTCCACGACGGCGACAAGCGGCAACATGATCAGGCTGGAGGCCATGACCTGACCTGTGGCCGTTCCGATAGGGCTGACACCCCTATCACGGAACCGTCGGCCATAGATGCCGGCCAAAGCATATGAGATGGCGCCCCCCAGGCACAGAAACTGAGCAAAAAGACCGGCGCCAATGCCGCGCAACGCGTCCAGACCGATCATGACAGCGACACCGGCAAAACCGACCAGGACCCCAAGGACCTTGCCACCTGTCATGCGTTCGTCGTCGGTCAGAAAGTGCGCGAAAATCACCGTGAACATTGGGGTCGATGCATTCAGGATCGAGGCGACGCCGGATGCTATGTCCTTCTGCCCCCAGACGATGAGGGTAAAGGGGATCGCGTTGTTCAGGAGCCCCATTGCAAAAAACGCCCCCCAGATCCTCCGACCGCGCGGCAGGCGCTGACCGCTTAGACGCATGATCGCCAGCAGGATCATTGCCGCCAGGGCGACGCGGCAGACCACCACCGTGAAGACAGGCAACTCGCGTACGGCAATCGCATTGAAGAAAAATGACCCGCCCCAAACGCCGGCCAGTGCCAGCAACATGGACCATTCCAAGAGAGACATGGCGCGATGAGTTGCCGATGGCGATTGCAATTATCGTACTCCGGTTCGGCCGACTGGGCGGCATTTCGAAGCGATGATTGTCCGTTTCGACATAGGCTCGGCGACCCGTTCCTTGCGGTTTCCGGCAATGCGGCTGGATCTCGATTTCCGGCATCCGGCGGAAGTGCGGGCAACCGCAGCCCGGGCGGAGCTCTTCGACCGCTCACCAGCCGCAACCAGCTTCGGCGTCCGGCACGAGGTCTGTCGCCGCTTCGCCGACTTCAGCGGGCGTCAGGATGGCGTTCCGGTCCAGTGTGGCAAGCAGGCCGATCACCGACCGTCGTAGGCCGGCCCCGACGCCCGGGGATCGACAGGGCACCGCGCTGGCGGTCAAGCCATGCGCACCCGTCACGGCGATTCCGCTGAACGCGCAGCTGGAGCACCTTCCGGGTCGGTCCCGGCTAGAGGATCACCAGTGTGTCATCGCTTTTGCCCAGACCTGTCAGGGCGATATCTGCGAAATAGGCGTTCCCGACTTCGCCCGGTGCGTCGCTCCCCATGCCCAGGACGATCCGGTCGAACGTGCCTTGATGGATGCTGCCGACATCGATCTCAAATGTCTTGTAACCACTGCCGATCTCGTATTCGCCGCCGGAGTGCCCCCACTGTTGCGTCCCGGCAAACTGGAAGAAGAGGTCATTGTCGAGACCGGTGTCACAGTCCAGGCCGATACCTTGTATTTCGCCCTCGGCATCGCTGCGGAACCGGACCGACAGCACGGTATTGGCGTCGACCTCCAGATCCTGCCCTGCCAGGATCGCCTTCCGGGCATTGGACGCCAGTTCGAGCCCCCGCCTCCCACGAATTCTCGAGCGGCCCCCTTGTCGTTGGCCGCCCCGCCCTGGCTGGTCACATTCACCGAGAACGGATCGCGCAGAAGTTCGATATTCGAGAACTGAACCATGCCGGAGCCGTCCGCATCGTCGTCAGGTACCATGGCAAGATTGGCAAAATCACCCTGGAAGAACGTGCCTGCCGCGATCTCGAAATGACGGGTGTCGCCGTTGCCGGCATAGTCCAGATGCGCCGCCATGTTCTTGCGGAATTCGGTTCCGCCCAGTTGGAAGAAATGCGGGAAATCCCTTCCGCTTCCGTTGAATCTGCTGTCCGCATCGAAACCGATGGCCGCGATCTCGCCCGGATCGCTACTCGAGAAATCGAAGGACAGGACTGTGTCCGCCGTGATCTGCGCATCGACCGTAAGGTATTTCCACGCGTTGCCCGTCAGGGACAGGTCTCTCCCAACGCCGGAGACCACCGCCTGGCCTTCGTCCTGATCCCCCTGGCGCATAAGCCCGCCACCACATAGTCGGCAGACGTTCCATCCACACCGATCCGGACGTAGGCGGGCGCGGGCTCGTCTGAGACGGTCAGGGACAATGTCTCGGTCCCGTCGCCGCGGAAGAACAGGGGCGGCGTTTCGAAAAAGTCATGGGCCGTCGGGACCAGATCAGATGTTGGCAGGATCGTGAACCCGATTGCCAACAGGTTGTCGGTCTGATCCTCCTCATCGATGTAGTTATCCGCGTCGGCCACGACCAGCATGTAGTAGTCACCGGGCAACGGCCCGGATTGCAAATGGGCAGCCTCGTCTACGTTGGACCGGTACGACGCACCGGGAGTCAGACCGACAAGCCCTGACACCAAGACAAAGCTGTCTGACATGTCCCAAACCGCATCAGGCGAAAGGCAGGCAATAAAGCCGGAGTAGTCCACGCCGATGTCGCCGTGATTCATATGCGTGGCACTGACAACGAAATCCTGGCTGATGAAATTCGCCTGCGGTGTCGCCCAGTTGAAACCACTCCAGGAAAGATTTGCCGCCATTTCTCAATTCCCCTCACAAAACCCTATGATACGTAGCGTACACGGACGGCGGCGAAATTCAGACTTTTCCAAATTCCCATGCGTCACACTGCCATTCCGGATTCCACGTTCCAAAAAAAAACGCGCATCTGAAATTAAATCTCCGTCACGGCAAAGCGACCGTTCCCGTCCCCAACACCAAGGCATCCCCGGCCGCCGGCCAAAGCGATCAAGTATCGATCCTGTGAAGCAGCCCAATTGGCCCGGCGCTGCAAACCCCGACGCGGCTCCTCCCCGTCAATTGCACCTATGAAGGCTCGATGCACTCCGGACGCGTTCGGCACATCTTTGCCTCAATCCAGATCCGAAAACGCTACGCTTGGATCTTATCTCAGGTGATGGTGCAGCCCGCTTTCTACAGACACTCGAAATAAAGGTCATTTCCATTGATCTGCAATGTCCATTCGCACTGCCGAAGACAGTTTCAATTTATCAGATTCGAGCGATTTGGCGGCTGAATATTATCTGAAATCTTACAATCTCGACGTAAATCTTCTGTCCTTCGCGCGAGGGTACATTGGACGAAATTTCATTTCGAAATAGGCGGCGTAACCCTATTCCTTTTCGGCAAGGATCGTTCGCAGCGCCTCGCCCGAACTACCGCCGTGGGCTGGGTGCGGCAGGCGCTTCGGTCGATATGGATGACAGGTGGCCGCGTCGTCCCGGATCGGCTCCTGGACCTGTTCTGGCACCTGCCGGCGGGTGGCAGCTCAGCCCAATCGTTGCCGGCTGAGCCACTGCACGGGTGTCATGCCCAGTTCGCTCCGAAACGCCCTGCGCAGCGATTGGGCGTCGGGAAAGCCGGACAGAGCGGCGATCCGTTCAATCCCCCGGGACCCTTGCAACAGGGCGTCCTGGGCCCGCGCGACCCTCGCCCGACGGATCCATCCCCCCAGGCTGCCACCGGTGCGCGCCCGGATGTGCCGGGTCAGGCTGCGGCGGCTCATACCCGACTGGGCCGCCAAAGCATCCAGGCAGGGACTTGTCACCGGGTCGGACCAGAGCCGTTCGAGGATACCGGCGACCCGGCGTTCCGCCGAGGAGGCCGGCGCAGGACGGTCCAGCAACTGCGGCTGGTCGGCCGCGCGCTGCGGCGCAACGACAAGCTGGCGCGACACCCGATTGGCCGTTGCCACGCCGGAAAGCCGGGCAAGCACATGCAGGCAACAATCAAGCCCGGCGGCAATGCCCGCCGAGGTCAGCACCTGACCTTCATCGACGAAGATCGCCTGCGGATCGGTCCGAACGGCGGGAAAGCGCGCGGCAAATTCCCCGACCTTCGCCCAGTGGGTCGTCGCACGCCGGCCGTTCAACAGGCCCGCTTCGGCCAGACCAAAAGCCCCGAGACACAGGCCGATCACGATGGCGCTCCGCCCATGAGCGGCACGGAGCTGCTCCAGCAGCGGTCCGGAAACCGGCTCCTCCGCATCCCGCCAACCAGGAAGAATGACAATATCCGCCGTTTCCGTGGCATCGAGCCCATGATCTGTTTCGATCAGGACACCGCCGGTCGTCGTCGGGATGCGGCGTTCTTCAGCGCAGACCATCACTTCGTGGTCCATGGCCAGAAAGGGCTCGCCAAAGACCGCGAGCGGCACGGAGAGCATGAAGGGGCTTATGCCCTTGTAGGCGATGACGGCGATGCGCATTGGCCCAAAATAATTGAAACATGACCTTCGGGCCACTGCAAACCGCCGGATCGGCATAGTAGGTCGAATACCGGACCCAAAAGGAGGCCCCAGATGAGCCGCGCGCTTCTCGTCATCGATATTCAGAATGACTATTTCCCGGGCGGCGTCCTGCCGCTGCATGATGCAGAGGCGGTCGAAGGACGTGTCGTCGCTGCAATCGGACGTGCCCGGCGGGCCGGCGATCGCGTGATCGCGATCCGTCATGTATCGCAGGCAGAGACCGGGCTGTTCGCCGCCGGCGGGGATGGCGTTTCCATTCGTCCGGCAATCCTGGCGGCCGTCGGCGACGCCCCGGTCGTGACCAAGACGTTCGCCGATGCGTTTCAGGATACGGATCTCGCCCGGCATCTGGAGGGGGCCACCGACCTTCTGGTCTGCGGGATGATGACACAGAATTGCGTCGTGTTCACAGCCATGTCGGACGCCGCGGCAAAGTTCGATGTAACCGTCATCGGCGATCTTTGCACCGCGCCGTCCGAGATCGTGCATCGGATTGCGTTGGGCGCCCTGGCGTCGAAGCTGCGGGTCGCCAATGCCCCCGACGTCTGGGACTGAACGAAAAGGCGGCGGCGGCTACGCGTAGGTCCGTCCCCTTCTCCCGGCCTGACGACCCGGACCGCCGGCTACCGGACTGCTGCAGATCCCTCTGACCCGTTGGACTGAAACCCGGAACCCTGGGTTCGCGACCCAACGGGCACTTCGCAAGCCTACCCGTCTTCCTGCGCCCGCCCCCCATCGCCGCTTCGGTCCGCCGCTTCCAGATGAACCGGCTGCGGAAGCGGGCATCAGCTAGGCGATCTTACGGAGATGTGGCACTGAAGCATCCTGCGCCGAGGCAATCTGGAATTCCGCCACAACTTCGCTCAGCAAATTGGTCGCGTCGGTCAAAGCCGTCGTTGCAGCAGAGGTTTCTTCAAACATTGCCGCATTCTGCTGTGTAAGCTGATCAAGCTCACCCATGGTGTGCTTGAGATCGGCGATTCCCTTTGACTGGGTGCCCACCGTAGATGCGATGTTCTGCATGGAGTCAGATGCCTTGCGGACCGCATCCAGAACACCGCGAAGTACCTCACCCGCGTTGTCGACAAGCTGCACACCGTTTCGGACCTGGCGCGCACTGTCGCTGATAAGAACACTGATTTCCTTGGCGGCATCCGACGAACGACCGGCAAGCGCGCGAACTTCCGTAGCGACAACCGCGAACCCTTGCCCCCCCGACCCGGCGCGCGCGGCCTCGACACCGGCGTTGAGCGCCAGAAGATTGGTCTGAAACGCCACGTCTTCGATCATATCGACAACCAGCTGGATGCGGTCGGAGCTTTCCTTGATCTGATCCATCGCGTCCAGCGCACCGTCGACCACTTTCATGCCGTTTTCGGCATCCACCCTTGTCCCGGCTGTCGTCACCGCTGCCTTCCGGGCGTCTTCCGATGCGGCGGACATGACTTCGCTGATGTTGTCGATACGCGAGGTTACGCTTCCCAGAGCGTTCGCCTGATGCTCGGTCCGCTGGGCAAGTTGTTCGGATGCCGACGCGATACTCATTGTGTCCAGCTTGATTGAGCCTGCGGTATCCTGGACGCGGGTCATGGCAACCGACAGAGAATTGACCGCGCTGTTGAATTCGTTTCGCAGCGGCTCGAACTGTTCCGGAAACACGGTCTCGATCCGTGTTGCAAGGTCTCCATTTGCCAATTTGGTCAAAGCCGCGCTGAACTGTTCCATGACATTGAGCTGTTCGGCTTCCTTCCGCGTCAGGTTCAGTTGCAACTCTTGCGAGCTGGTCAACGCATCGGACAGCTGTGTCGCCTCTTGCTCGATCTGGGCGCGTTGTTTCAGCTGCATGTGCAGCAGGTAGGAAAGACCCATGGTTTCCGCCACCCAAACGGTGCCGTGCAGCGCCAGGCGCCCCAGATCAAGCAGCAAGCCGCTGCTTGGGTAAATCAGCGTCGGCAGAAAGAACGTCAGCATCGCGTGATGAACAATGACGAGCCCTGAAGCGGCGAGAAGTGCCCGCTGGTCTTGCAGGATAACCAGACCGGCCAGCACGGCAAAATAGATGAGGTGGGAGTCGAGCTGCCACGGGTTTCCGGCCAGGGCTGCCGTCAGCAGCGGCAACTGGCCCATTGCCCCTAGCGACACTGCGATCCGAGCAATACCCCCGCCCCGGCGCTGAAGGCCGAGGGCGACTGTGACAATTGCCAAGGATACTGCCAGAAACGGCCAGGGCGACAAGCCCGCCAACCAGGCACCGCACGCCGGGAGGGGCGCCAGCAGGATGTTGACATAGCCGATTACGCGGAGGCCATTTGCCTGCGCGACCGCAAGTGAGGAGGTGTTGCTGGTCATTCTAAACTCCGCAGAGTTGCGCTGCGATTGCGCCGTCGAGGACCAACCAAGCGCCTTCGGCATTCAGACGCTCTGGAAAGTCTTCAGGATGAGTGTCTGCCACGGCAAGCAGGGCAAACGGTGCACGCGTCGGTCCGACGGGACGTCCGCCCGCGCGGCTGACCAGGTCAGGCAAACCGTTCATCGGCCCGATAACAAGAAGTGTGCTTGTCGTCTGAACAGGGCGCCCTGTCAGAGCCAGCACTGGCGCCGAGATCAGGGGTCCCATGACCAAACATATCATTGCAACGACACGCATTGCGGCCTTTCCAAAGGAATCTTTTCGTCCCGCAGAAATAGCACCGTGACCTTACCAGTCGATTAAGTTGCGTCCGCCATTAACAGCCCTGCAAACAGAGGTCGTCCCCGAAGACCGGGCACCCTGCCAAGCCTGCCAGCAACCGTGGCGAGGACGAACAGCGAGGCTGGCAAACGGAAGATTCACGGCGCCGAATTCAAGGCAGAAGGCGCCGCCTGGAACCATTCGTGGCGAGACGACGAAAGCCGAGCTGGCGGCAATGGCGTGCATGAAACGCCGATCGACACCTGGAAGCGGCAGGCACAGGGCAGCATGGCCGGCCTGACAGGCAGCAGCATGATCGACAGGCTAGCTTGGCGACGCCCAAATATGTTCGGGAAATGGGGAAGACCTCAGGGCAGCGCGTCCACGACCCTGCCTGCAAGATCCTGGGGCGAGCGTTCGCCATCGAGGCGAAGAACCGGGGCGGTTTGCGTGGCCAGCCACCGTTCATGCTGTGCGAGGTTTCGTCCGGTGAATGACGGATCGTCGTAACGAGAGGCCCAGTCACGGAACGCCAGATGTGACCGGTGCATGTCGCCGCCGGGAAGAATCCGGCTTCCATGACGGAGCGCCTCACGCGCGTCCAGTCGTTTCAGGCGTAACGGGGTTGGCGTATGGATGAAGACGATCAGATCGACATTCACGACCAGCGGATCGCCCCAACCGATGAACGATCCGGTCAGCACCCAGCCCTCGCTCCGGCGTTGGCGCTCGCTGATCAGCAGGACACGGTCTTCGGGATCTCGTTTGACGCTGAACGGCGGGTCGGTCGGCATCCAATAGAAATTGTCGACGTCAATCTGTTGGACATCTAGTCGTTCGGCCAGGACCGCGCCAAGCGTCGACACGCCCGAGCAAGAAGCACCCATCAGATATAGTTTTGGCTTCACCTGACGCCTCGTGAAGATCTACGCGTCGCTGCCGACGATACCGGTCTGGCGAGACGCGTTCGTCACCAGAAGGCGGCCGCCACAACCCAACGTCTCTGCTGCAACTCTGCGTGTCGCATACTGAAAAACCCCCTGTCCCGCCACAGCCCAGATCCTGGCCCATTCCAGTACGGGAGTCACGTTTTCCGCATGTGGGCGCCATCTGCCCGAACATATGCAGGACGCGGTCGATGTGCCGGGTTTTGCATGCCGGAAACGGGAGACCACAGCTTATGGGGACTTCGGAACATTTCGCAGATCATGGATCGGTCTATGAAATCATGGTGGGTGATGAGGGATTTGAACCCCCGACATCTTCGATGTGAACGAAGCGCTCTACCACTGAGCTAATCACCCGCCGTGGACCGGGTATGTAGCGGCAGGCGGCGGGGTCCGCAAGAGCCTGCGGACAGGAAAATGAAAGGCCCCGGAACATCGTCCGGGGCCTTTCCGACTCGGGTGTCGAAACGGGCCGAAGCCCGGCGTTTTCAGGAGACGTCGGTCTCGCCGCTCTCGACGGCATCGTCTTCCGTCTTGAGCTTGGGCATGCGCACGCGGCAGAAATAGGTCGTGGCCCCTTCCGTCTCGGTCGAACGGTTAACCCGCAGCTTGCCCATCGGGGGCAGGTTCATCGGACGGCCTTCTGCAAGGGTGGCGCCCATCTGGGCCAGCATCGCATCGATGACCGGCTTCGCGAATTTCTTCTTCACGCCTGTTTCGGCCACGATCATATCGATCAGGTCGCGGCGCTTCAGCTCTTCCACCACCTCGGCCGGATCGGTCGCCACGGCGTCTTCGCCGTCGATTTCGGCTGCCATGACCTTGGCGCGCGGGGCGCGCTGTTCGGTCTTGCTGGAAGGGGTCTTGTCGGTGCTCATCTGCAGTCCTCGACAGGGTTGAGTATTTTCAAATCTTACACCCGATGAGGTCACAACACTACGGAATTTGGCGAATGTTGCGCCTCCATGCCTCCAAAAGACGGCAATTTTACACATATTTTGCGCGATCCTGGCCCGCAGGCACCATTTACACCCCGGGCGACCAGCCCCGGACGCGCAGCAGGGGCGTCCGGCGGAGTTCAAAGCAGAATCGGACGATCCCGACACGAAAACGGCCGGACCCGAAGGTCCGGCCGCATCCTGTTCACTGGCCCGAAAAACGGCCCCGGCGCGATCAGTGCGCCGTGGTCGCGGGCGCAGGCTTGCCCGAGGCCATGGCCGCGCGGGCGGCTGCGGCTTCGGCATCGGCGGCCTCGTCCCAGTCGGCCGGTTCCGGCACACGGACCAGGGCGTGTTGCAGCACTTCCGACACGTGGCTGACGGGGATGATGGTCAGCCCCTCCTTCACGTTGTCGGGGATCTCCGGCAGGTCCTTGGCGTTTTCCTGCGGGATCAGCACCGTGGTGATGCCGCCCCGAAGCGCCGCCAAGAGCTTCTCCTTCAATCCGCCGATGGCCAGCGCGTTGCCGCGCAGCGTCACCTCGCCCGTCATCGCGATGTCCTTGCGCACCGGGATCTGGGTCAGCACGGACACGATCGAGGTCACCATCGCCAGGCCGGCCGACGGGCCGTCCTTGGGCGTGGCGCCTTCAGGGACGTGGACGTGGATGTCCCATGCCTCGAACTGCGGCGGGGTCAGGCCAAGCTTCGGCCCGACCGACCGGACATAGCTGGCCGCGGCGTCGATGGATTCCTTCATCACGTCGCCCAGTTTGCCCGTGGTCTTCATCCGGCCCTTGCCCGGCAGGCGCAGTGCCTCGATCGACAGAAGCTCGCCCCCGACCGAGGTATAGGCCAACCCGGTGACCACACCGATCTGATCCTCTTTCTCGGCCAGGCCATAGCGGTACTTGGGCACGCCCAGGAAATCCGACAGGTTTTCCGGGGTGACCGTCACGCTGTCGGTCTCGCCCTTGACGATCTTGGTCACGGCCTTCCGGGTCAGCTTGCCTAGTTCGCGTTCCAGGTTCCGCACGCCCGCTTCGCGGGTATAGGTGCGGATGGTCTGGGTCAGCGCCTCGTCGGTCAGCTCGAACTCCTTCTTGCGAAGGCCGTGCGACTTGACCTGCTTGTCGACCAGGTGCTGTTTCGCGATCTCGCGCTTTTCATCCTCGGTATAGCCGGCCAGGCTGATGATCTCCATCCGGTCCAGAAGCGGCCCGGGCATGTTGTAGGTGTTCGCCGTGGTCAGGAACATCACGTTCGACAGGTCGTATTCCACCTCAAGATAGTGGTCCACGAAGGTCCCGTTCTGTTCCGGGTCGAGCACTTCGAGCATGGCCGAGGCCGGATCGCCACGGAAGTCCTGGCCCATCTTGTCGATCTCGTCGAGCAGGATGAGGGGGTTCGTGGTCTTGGCCTTCTTCATCGCCTGGATGATCTTGCCGGGCATGGAGCCGATATAGGTCCGGCGGTGACCGCGGATCTCGGATTCGTCGCGCACGCCGCCAAGGCTGATGCGGATGAATTCCCGGCCCGTGGCCTTCGCCACCGATTTGCCGAGCGACGTTTTACCAACACCCGGAGGGCCGACGAGGCACAGGATCGGCCCCTTCAGCTTCTTCGAGCGCTGCTGCACCGCCAGGTATTCCACGATCCGTTCCTTGACCTTCTCCAGGCCATAATGGTCGGTATCCAGGATCTCCTGCGCGCGGTGCAGGTCCTTCTTCACGCGGCTTTTCGTGCCCCACGGGATCGACAGCATCCAGTCGAGGTAGTTGCGCACGACAGTGGCTTCGGCCGACATCGGCGACATCGACTTCAGCTTCTTCAGCTCGCCCTCGGCCTTTTCGCGGGCTTCCTTGGACAGCTTCGCCTCGGCGATCTTGGCTTCCAGTTCGGCCACTTCGCCGGCGCCGTCCTCGCCGTCGCCCAGCTCCTTCTGAATGGCCTTCATCTGCTCATTCAGATAGTACTCGCGCTGGGTCTTCTCCATCTGGCTCTTGACCCGGGTCTTGATCTTCTTCTCGACCTGCAGGACCGACAGCTCGCCCTGCATCAGGCCATAGACCTTCTCCAGACGTTCGCTGACCGACAGCGTCTCAAGCAGTTCCTGCTTGCGCTGCACGTCGATGCCCAGATGACCCGCGACCAGGTCGGCCAGCTTTGCCGGCTCGGTCGACTGACCGACGGCGGCCAGGGCTTCTTCGGGGATGTTCTTGCGGACCTTGGCATAGCGTTCGAATTCCTGCGCGACGGTGCGCAGCAGGGCCTCGGCCACTTCCTCGTCGCCGGGCACTTCCTCCAGCGGCTCGCCCAGGGCCTCGAAATAGGCGGGGTTGTCCAGAAGCCGGGTGATCCGCACGCGTTCCTGGCCTTCGACCAGCACCTTGACGGTGCCGTCGGGCAGTTTCAGCAATTGCAGGACATTGGCCACGACGCCGGTCTTGTAGATGCCGTCGGCGTCGGGATCGTCCTCTGCCGGGTCGATCTGGCTCGACAACAGGATCTGCTTGTCATCTGCCATCACCTCTTCCAGGGCGCGCACCGACTTTTCCCGCCCGACAAAGAGCGGCACGATCATGTGCGGGAAGACGACAATATCCCGAAGCGGCAGAACCGGAACCGGGGTGGTGGTGTACGAAGGCGCTTCCATTGGCATTCCTTATCTTGGGCAAGACGGCCGAGGCCCCGCAAGGCGGCAGCACGGTGGCCGTCTCCGGTCGAACGAAATAGGTGGGGCACCGTTCCGGCTCTGTCAACCGCTCTCGCCGTTCGGATGGGGCGTGCCGGGTATCTGGTCCGGTCGATCCGATCCTCGGGAAGCGTCGGCTCCGGACCGTTCAGGTCCGGTTGGTGGCGGGTCCGTTCGTGGCAATCCCACACTGTCGCCGAACCAGCGTGGCCGGTCCGGGTCTTTTCGGCAAGTCGCGTCCGGCGTCCCGTCCCCGTCTGGGGAGAAGCCCGGCCCGCCTGCCGAAGGGCGCCGCCTTTCCCGGCGCAGTGCTGAAATATTCATCGCGTCCCGGCCCTTCAAGGGCCGCGCCCCGATCCGCCGGCACCGCGGGGCACCGCACACCGGGTCCGCAAACGGCCACGGTCCGGGGCACCGCCGCGCGCCCGGACGGGCGCGCACAATATTCGGATCGGGCCCAACGCGTGGCCTGTCGATGACGGCCTCATGACGCCGCAGACCGGGGACCGGCCCGTCGGGGATCAAAGCTGCCTCACAGCGGCGGGATATCCCCCTCGGCCCGGCCGGCGTGGAACTCTGCCTCCCAGGCATCGAACCGGCCTTCGGCGATGGCGCCGCGCATTCCGGCCATGATCTCCTGGAAGTAATGCAGGTTGTGCCAGGTCATCAGCATCGACGACAGGATCTCGCCCGCGCGGAACAGGTGGTGCAGGTAGGCGCGGGAATAGCTGCGGCAGGCCGGACAGGTGCAGGCCTCGTCCAGGGGGCGCGGATCGTCGGCATGGCGCGCATTCTTGATGTTCACGACGCCGCGGCGGGTAAAGGCCTGCCCCGTCCGTCCCGACCGGGACGGCAGCACGCAGTCCATCATGTCGACCCCGCGCTTCACGGCGCCGACGATGTCGTCGGGCTTGCCCACGCCCATCAGATAGCGCGGCTTGTCCGCGGGCAGCATGGCCGGCGCATAGTCAAGGACGCCGAACATCGCCTCCTGCCCCTCGCCCACGGCCAGCCCGCCCAGGGCATAGCCGTCGAAACCGATCTCGATCAGCGCCTTGGCGCTTTCTTCGCGCAATTCCCGCGTGACGCCGCCCTGCTGGATCCCGAACAGCGCATGGCCCGGCCTGTCGCCGAAGGCCTCGCGCGACCGCAGCGCCCACCGCATCGACAGGCGCATGGCCTCGGCCACGCGTTCGTCGGTCGCGGGCAGCGCGGGGCATTCGTCGAAGCACATCACGATGTCGGACCCCAGCAGGCGCTGGATCTCCATCGACCGTTCCGGCGTCAGCGTGTGGCGCGACCCGTCGACATGGGACCGGAAGGTCACGCCCTCCTCGGTCAGCTTGCGCAGTTCGGCCAGGCTCATCACCTGAAAGCCGCCGCTGTCGGTCAGGATGGGCTTATCCCAGTTCATGAACCTGTGCAGGCCGCCCAGCCGGTCGATCCGTTCCGCCCCGGGGCGCAGCATCAGGTGATAGGTATTGCCCAGCAGGATGTCGGCGCCGGTTTCGGCCACGCTTTCGGGCCGCATCGCCTTGACGGTCGCGGCGGTGCCCACGGGCATGAAGGCAGGGGTGCGGATCTCTCCCCTCGGGGTCGAGATCACGCCGGTACGTGCGGCCCCGTCGGTGGCCTGCAGCGAAAATGAGAATCGGTCGGTCATGGCAGCAGGGATTACGCCCGAAACCGCCGCGACGCAAAGGCAGGGCGGGGCTCCCCCCGCCGTTGCCGGTCCCAAGGGCAGGTGCAGAGGGGTGAACCCCGCCCTACGGGTCATGCAGAACGCGCCCGGAACAGCTCCGGGCGCGTCTGGCACGTGTCGGCAAAACGTCTGGGAACCGTTGGGCCGGATGGACCGGCCCCGTGGGGTCCCAGGTCAGATCGCGTCTGCTTCGGAGGCCAGTTCCAGCGCCTCTTCTTCCTCGGGATCGGTCACTTCGTGTTCCGGCAGGACCAGCGACAGGATGATCGCGGACAGACCGGCCAGGGTGATGGGGGCGGCCACGACCTGCTTGATGAAGGTCGGCAGGTGCTGCGTGGCGTCCGGCACCATGACCACACCCAGCGACAGGCCGAAGCTGACCGCCATGATATAGACCCGGCGCTGGTCGATCGGTTCCGTCGCCAGAATGCGGATGCCCGCCACGGCGATGGTGCCGAACAGGACCAGCGTCGCGCCGCCCAGGACTGGTTTTGGGATGATCAGGAAGGCCGAGCCGATCACCGGGAACAGCCCCATCAGCACCAGGTAGCCCGCGATCCACAGGCCCACATGACGGCTGGCAACGCCCGTCATCTGGATCACGCCGTTGTTCTGGCTGAAGGTCGTGTTCGGAAAGGTGCAGAAGATCGCCGCGATCCCCGAATTGATCCCGTCGCCCAGCACGCCGCCCTTGATGCGGCTCATGTAAAGCTCGCCTTCCACCGGCTGGCCCGAGATGACCGAGTTCGCGGTCAGGTCGCCCGAGGTCTCGATCGCCGTCACCAGGTACAGGAACGCAATCGGGATGAAGAGACCCAGGTCGAAATCAAAACCGTACTTGAACGGCATCGGCACCGCGAAAAGCTGCGCATTGGCCACCGGCGCAAAGCTGACCATGCCCATGAAGGCGGCGATGATCGTGCCGACGACCAGCCCCACCATGATCGCGGAAATGCGCAGCATCGGCTTGCCCAGGAAGGTCATGACCAGGATGATCACCACGACGACCGTCCCCATCAGCAGGTTTTCCGGCGCGCCCAGGTTTTCGCCCGCCGTGGCACCGCCGGCAAAGTCGGTGAACCCCACCCGCAGCAGGCTGAGACCGATCACCGTGATCACGATCCCCGTCACCGTCGGGGTGATGATCCTGGACAGGTAGGGCAGCAGCTGCGACAGCACCACCTCGACCAGACAGCCCACAAGGCACAGTCCGAAGATCATCGCCAGGATGTCCTCGGGCGTGCCGCCGCGGCCCTTGACCGCAAAACCGGCAGCCAGCACCGCGCCCAGAAAGGCAAAGCTGGTGCCCTGCAGGCTGAGAAGGCCGGACCCTACCGGCCCGATCCTGCGGCACTGGATGAAGGTGCCGACCCCCGACACGAAGAAGGCCATCGCGATCAGATAGGGCACATGTTCGCCCAGACCCAGCACGCCCCCGATGATCAGTGTCGGCGTGGCGATCCCCACGATGGCGGCCAGCAGGTGCTGAAGCGCGGCCAGTGCCGCCTGCGGTGGCGGTGGCACATCGTCCAGCCCGTAGACCAGATCGTGATGCGGTATCCCTTCGGCCATGTTCTGTCCCCTATGCAATGATTAAACCAGTCGTCCTGGTAACTGGGCCGATCTTCACGCCCGTTTTGCGGTTGCAGCAACATGGCCCGCAGTGCCCCGATGCCGGCCGTCGCGAACATGTCACTTTTGCGACACTCCCGAGGTCGGTGATTAATCCGCAGGCAGTACGTGAAATGGCGACCGGGACTGCAAGCGTTCCCGCTCCGGTCGCATTTCAGCGCCCTGCCTCGCCCCGCTCCACGTCCATTCGACAGGCCGTATCGGCCGCCGGACGGGCGCCTATCCGGCGCGTCGGCCGGCCGGGTCGGGTCATCGGGTCGGGCCGCCGCGTTGCGCCAGAACTGGCCCCGGACATTCACACATTCTTCACCAAGTTCCGACACTGGAACGGCGACGCACGCGATTCATCCGGCAGCGCCCTGCCCGACCGAAATTCGCGGGTTTCGCCGGCCATGCATCGGCCCTATAGGGGCCGCCTCTCAATCTGACGGAGTCGACATGTTCCAGCCCAAGCCCCTGACCTTCGGATGGGAAGAATGGGTCGCCCTGCCCGATCTCGGCCTGCCCGCGATCCGGGCCAAGGTGGATACCGGGGCGCGGACCTCGGCGCTCCATGCCTCGGATATCGAAACGTTCGGCCCCGTCTCGCATCCGCGCGTCCGCTTTTCCGTCCAGCCGATCCCCGGCCGCACCGATCTGGCCATCGCCTGTTCCGCCGAACTGGTCGACCGGCGCGAGGTGACGTCGTCCAACGGGGAATCCGAACTGCGCTATGTCATCCGCACCAATCTGACCGTCGCCGGCCAAAGCTGGCCGATCGAGGTGACGCTGACCAACCGGTCCGGCATGGCCTCGCGCATGCTGCTGGGCCGGCAGGCGCTCAGCGAGCATATCTCCATCGCGCCCACGGAACGGAACCTGCAGCCGGAACTCAGCTACGACGTCTACCATTCCCAGCAGGTCCGCCGCGCCGCGCCGAAACGCGCGCTCAGGATCGCGGTCCTGAGCCGCGAGAACAACTATTCCACCAAGCGTCTGGTCGAAACCGGCGAAGCCCGCGGCCACGTGGTGGAGGTGATCGATACCGCGCGCTGCTACATGGCGATCAACGCCCTGGCGCCCGAAGTGCATTACGATGGCAAGCGCCTGCCCCGCTATGACGCGGTGATCCCGCGCATCGGGGCCTCGATCACGCCCTATGGGACGGCCGTCATCCGCCAGTTCGAAACCATAGGGACCTTCTGCGTGAACGGCAGCGCCGGCATCACCGCCAGCCGGGACAAGCTGCATGCCCATCAGGTGTTGGCCGCCCGCCAGATCGGGATGCCGGTTACGGCCTTTGCGGCGTCGCCCAAGGACACCGACAACCTGATCGAACTGGTGGGCGACGCGCCGCTGGTGGTGAAGCTGCTGGAAAGCACGCAAGGCAAGGGCGTGGTGCTGGCGGAAACGACCAAGGCCGCCGAAAGCGTGATTTCCGCCTTCCGGGGCCTGCGCGCGAACTTCCTGGTCCAGCAATTCGTCAAGGAAGCCGCGGGCGAGGATATCCGCTGTCTGGTCGTGGGGTCCCGCGTCGTGGCGGCGATGAAGCGCACCGGGGCCGAAGGCGACTTCCGGTCGAACCTGCACCAGGGCGGTACGGCAACGGCAGTCCGCATCACGAAGGAAGAGCGCGACACCGCCCTGCGCGCCGCCCGCGCCTTCGGGCTGAACCTGGCGGGCGTCGACCTTCTGCGATCCTCCGACGGGCCCAAGGTGCTGGAGGTCAATTCCTCCCCCGGGTTCGAGGGGATCGAGACGGCGACCGGCAAGGACATCGTCGGCAAGCTTTATGACGAGATCGAGCTGCGCGTGCGCCCGCAGCCGGTGCGTCGCCGCAAGGCCGCAGCGTCGGAAGACGCATAGGCCGGAACGCTCTCATCGACACACAAGCGCACGGGTTCCCGCACGGTTCGCCTTAAGGCTGTTCTACACTCCGGGAAAAAAGCCCATCCAAACGCTTCCCCCGTGACGCCGTCGCCGCGGGGGAACCGTTGTTTGTCCGGCACAACGCGACGCGGATGCACTGCCAGACCCACCTGAACGACCACCAGAAGGGCATCACCGGCAACGTCTGTGCCGACGGGATGGTCGAACCGGACGACGACGTGGGCGAACTGCTGAACCTGCTGGACGAACTGGGCGTGGCCGACAACGCCATGGCCATGTTCTCGACCGGCAACGGGGCGGCGACGCATTCCTGGCCCGACGGCGGCAACCAGCCCTTCCGCGGCGAAAAGGGGCTGGGCGGCTATGAAGGCGGCTTCAAGGTGCCGATAGCGGTGAAATGGCCGGGCGTGATCCCTGCCGGCACCACCACCGGCGAGATGACGCCGATGGGGGACTGGATGCCCACCATCATGTCCGTTCCGGGCCAGCCCGACCTGAAGGACGGGCAGCTGGACGGCGCCGACATCGGCGGCACGAATTATCGTGTCCAACTGGACGGTTACGACCAGAGGCCGATCCTGAACGGCACCGGCCCGTCCAACCGCATGGAATTCTTCTATTTCACCGAATCCCCCTTCCACGGCCTGCATCACGGCAAATGGAAAATCCTGTTCACGACGCAGGACAAGTGGTTCAACGGTGTTGTCAGCCAGCTGATCACCCGGCTGGACCTGGACCCGTTCGAACGCTTTCACGAGGCGCGCGGTTTCGACGAATGGCAGGAAAACCTATCCTGGGCGCTGTCACCGGCGCTGGCCATCGTCCAGCAACTGGCGGACACCTTCCAGACCTGCCCGCCGCGCCTGATCAGCTTCAGCGCCGATACCGACACCGGCACCGGCACGATCATGGAGCAGATCATGAACGCGACCCCCAACCGCTGGGGGCGGTCGGATCGTGACTTCCGATCCGGCACATCCTACATGAAGGTTGTGCCACGGACAGGAGGATCACCGATGGACGAACAACTTCTGATCGACCTTCTGGCCGGGAACCTCGTCTATGTCCTGGCCTTCGTGCTGGTCGTGGTGGTGATCTTCCGCGGCGTGAAGATTGTGCCGCAGTCGGAAAAATACGTGGTCGAACGGTTCGGCCGGCTGCATTCGGTGCTGGGGCCGGGCATCAACGTGATCGTGCCCTTCATCGACTATGTCGCGCACCGGATTTCGATCCTGGAACGGCAGCTTCCGACGATGAGCCAGGATGCCATCACATCGGACAACGTGCTGGTCGAAGTCGAAAGTTCCGTCTTCTACCGCATCATCGAACCGGAAAAGACCGTCTACCGGATCCGCGACGTGGACGCGGCCATCGCGACCACCGTGGCCGGCATCGTGCGCTCGGAAATCGGCAAGATGGAACTGGACGAGGTGCAGTCGAACCGCGCCACCCTGACCGCGACGATCAAGGAATCGGTATTTGCCGTGGTCGACGACTGGGGGATCGAGGTCACCCGGGCGGAACTTCTGGACGTGAACCTGGACCAGGCGACCCGCGCAGCGATGCTGCAGCAGCTGAACGCCGAACGCGCCCGCCGCGCCCAGGTGACAGAGGCCGAAGGCAAGAAGCGCGCGGTCGAACTGGCCGCGGATGCCGAACTTTATTCCTCGGAACAGATCGCCAAGGCGCGCCGCATCCAGGCCGATGCCGAAGCTTACGCGACCGAGGTGGTGGCCAGGGCGATCCGCGATCACGGGATCGAGGCGGCACAGTACCAGGTCGCCCTGAAACAGGTCGAGGCGCTGGTGGCGCTGGGCAAGGGCGAAGGCCGCCAGACCATCGTCCTGCCCGCCAACGCGATGGATGCCTTCGGCGACGCCTTCGCCATGCTCAGGGGCGTGGGCAAGACAGGGGCCGGGCGATGATCTTTCTGGACCTTCTTGTCCTCTGGTGGGTCTGGCTGGCCGCCGCGCTGGTCCTTGCCACGCTGGAGGTGCTGGTGCCCGGCTTCGTCTTCCTGGGCTTCGCGATTTCCGCCCTGCTGGTTGGGCTGTTGCTGCTAATCCTGCCCCTGGCCGTGGGCGCGCTGGCGCTGCTTGTGATCTTCGCGGTGGTGGCGCTGGTGGCCTGGATTGTGCTGCGGCGGCTCTTTGCGCTGCCCACCGGACAGGTGCGGATCATCCGCCGGGACATCAACGACTGACGCGCTCCCCATACCAGCCGCGGGGTGGACGTTACCTGCGCAAAATCCTATATATTCGGTCAGGATATGAACGAGGCCGGAATGACCGAAAGCACCCAGCCGCTGGAAGGCACACCGTTGATCGCACCGTCGACCACGGACCATCCGCTTTACGAGGCCGTCACCGACGCCTGCCGCACGGTCTATGACCCGGAAATCCCGGTGAACATCTACGAGCTGGGGCTGATCTACACCATCGAGATCAGCGAAGAAAACGACGTCCGCATCCTGATGACCCTCACAGCCCCGGGCTGCCCCGTGGCCGGCGACATGCCGGGCTGGGTCGCCGATGCCGTCGAACCCCTGCCGGGTGTCCGCAAGGTCGATGTCGACCTGACCTGGGAACCGCCCTGGGGCATGGACATGATGTCGGACGAGGCGCGACTGGAACTGGGGTTTCTCTGAACGCCAGCCGCGTTTGACCGCCCTCTGACGGCCGATCCTGCAGGCCTCACCCTGTCGAGCCACCGATGCCGGACGCCGTCGCGGTCCGGCATGTGCTCTGTGTCAGGGCTTCGATCCGATGGCCCCCGGCCGGATTGCCACCCCGCCATTGTTGGCATCTGCCGCCCGATCCTCGAATTCCATGGCCTCGCCAAAGGGCATTGCATAGCCGTCGTCGATCAGCTTCTTCATCGCCGCCACATTCGCCGGATCGAAGGCCGCGGCCGCAGCGGCCAGCGCCTGTGCCTCCGTCCCCAGATCCGCATCGTCGACACAACGGTTGATGAAGCCCAGCCGTTCCGCCTCTTCCGCCGTCACCCGGCGCCCTGTCAGGGAAATCTCCTTGGCGCGGTGCGGCCCGATCAGCCGCGGCAGGCGCTGGGACAGGCCCCAGCCCGGGATCAGCCCGAATTTCGCATGGGTGTCGCCGAACCAGGCCGACCGCCCCGCCAGGCACATGTCGCAGGCCAGCGCCAGTTCGAACCCGCCGGTCACCGCCAGCCCGTTCACCGCCGCGATCACCGGCTTTTTCACCGCCGCCAGCGTGTCGCCCAGATTGGTGTCGGCCGCCAGGGACGTGCCGACCGGCGCGCCCGATGATCCAAGTTCCTTCAGATCCAGCCCCGCACAGAAGGCACGGCCCCGGCCGGTGATCACAATGGCGCGGATCCCGGCATCCGCATCGGCCACCTTCAGTGCCGCCACCATCGCTGCCTTCAAGGCCCGCGACAGCGAATTCAGCGCGTCGGGCCGGTTCATCGCCAGCGTCAGCACCCCGTCTGCCGTGGATTGTTGCAGAACCTGGTCGGTCATCGTCATCTCCCTGTCCCGGCCCACTCCGGTCTTATATCCCGGCGACCCCCGGACTTCAGTCATGCATGTTTGTGCCCGGGCCACCAGTCCCGGCAGGACCAGGACCCGGGTCAGAGTGACCATGACGACCGTCCCCTTGCCAGAATCGATGTCCGTCCCGCCCGGCTTTGTCCGCCTCGAAGACCCGACCGAGATGGCGGCCGTCAACGGCCCGCACTACTTGATGCCCGCCGCAACCGGCCCCGGCACGCTGGGCTTCCGCGTCGAACGACGCCGCCTGAACCGGTCGGGCCTCTGCCATGGCGGCACGCTGGCCGTCTTCGCCGACATGATGGGTCGCGCGATGGACCTGACCTCGTCCGAAAAGACCGGCCCGACGATCACGCTCTCGGGCGACGACCTGGCGCCGGTGAAACAGGGCGATCAGGTCGGGGCCACGCCGGAACTGACCCGCGTCACGCGGCGGATGTTCTTCTTCCGCGCGCTGATGGTGGTGGGCGACACGACCGTCGCCAGCGTCCACGGCATCTACAGGCGCCGGTCCCGCACCGAAAGCGTGATCGAAGACTGACGCCTCACAGCCGTCCAGGCGCCAGCTTTTCCGGCACCAGCCCCTGGGCCGCGATGTCGTCCGGAACGCCCCGGCCCAGCACCAGCGCCGCCGCCAGCCGCGACAGGGCGGGCGCCGTCTGGATGCCGTAACCGCCCTGCCCGGCCAGCCAGAAAAAGCCCGGCGCGACGTCGGAATAGCCCACAACCGGTTCCCCGTCGGCCACGAAGCTGCGCAGGCCCGCCCAGCGGCTTTCGATGCGGCGGACCTTCAGGTCAAAGGCGGTCTCGATCCGGTCGATACAGATGGCGATGTCCAACTCGTCCGGCTGGACGTCCTGCGGCTCCTCCGGATCCTCGTTGGCGGGCGAAATCAGCAGTCGCCCGGCATCGGGCTTCATGTAGAACGCCTCGTCCACGTCGCAGGTCATGGGCCAGCCGTCGACATCCACGCCCTCGGGCGCCGCGATGGTCAGGGCCGTGCGGCGCCTGGGCGTCAGCCCGATGGTCTCGGCCCCGGCCAGCGCGCCGATCCGGTCGGCCCAGGCCCCGGCGGCATTGACGACCACCGGAGCGTTGAAGGTGCCGGCGGCCGTTTCGACCGTCCAGGCGTCGGCCGTCCGGGTCAGGCCGGTGACAGGGGCCTTTGTCACCAGTTTCCCGCCCCGGGCACGGAAGGCGCGCAAATAACCCTGCAACAGCCCGTGCACGTCGATGTCCTGCCCGCTTTTCGACAGCATGGCCCCCACGGCATAGCCATCGCGAAGCACCGGCACGAGCTTGCGCGCCGCGTCGGCATCCAGCCGTTCGACCGTGCCTTCGGCCGAAGCCTCGGTGATCATGGCGTCCAGCGTGTCCGACTGGTCGGCCCGCGCGATCATCAGCACACCCCGGGGCGTGACCAGCGGTGCCTCGGCAAAGCCTTCGGGCGGATCGTGAAAGAACGTGCCCGCGGCACGGGTCAGCGCCCGGATCCCCGGCGGGCCATAGCCCGGTTCGTACATCGCCGCGGACCGTCCGGTCGTGTGATAGCCGGGCTGGCCTTCCATCTCCAGCAGCAGGACCCTGGTATCCCGCGACAGCTCTGCCGCGGCCGAAGCCCCGGCCATGCCGGCGCCGATCACGATCACGTCCACCTGTTCACCCGAAGCCATGCCTGTCGTCCCGTTTCAGATCCGTTCCCTGATGCGATACCATGCCCCGGACCTGCGCGCCGCGCGACGGCAGCGCGCAGGTCCAATGGAAAGCCCCCGTTGGCCCACACGACCTGTCGGTGGCAACCTGCTCTCGTCAGCCCCCCCCCTCAAGGCCCCCTCAAGGCCCCTGTCCCGCATGGCCACAGGGCGGTAAAGCTGCCACGGGGCATTCCAAGGGGCATCCAGGGGGCAGACGGGACATCATGGGCATTGAAGGCGAACCGATCAGTACCAGCATCCTGGCGATCATGTATTTCGGCGACGTCGTCTTTGCCGTCAGCGGCGCGCTGACGGCGGCGCGGTTCCGGATGGATGTGCTGGGCTTCGTGCTGGTCGGCACGATCACGGGCATCGGCGGTGGCACCACGCGGGACCTTCTGCTGAACCGCGAAATCTGGTGGGTCCACGACCCGACAGAGCTGTTACTGTGCGCGGTGGCGGCCCTGACGACCTTCTTCTTCGTCCCGTCCGAACGCTATCGCCAGCGCGGCCTGATCTGGGCCGACGCCCTGGGTCTTGCGGCCTTTGCCGTGGTCGGCTGCCACACGGCGCTGGCCTTCGGCACGCCACTGGTGATCGCGGTCTTCATGGGGATGCTGACCGCCACCGGCGGCGGCGTGATCCGGGACGTGCTGACCAATACCCAGCCCATCATCCTGAGCGGCGAGCTTTATGCAACGGCCGCCCTGGTCGGCGCGCTGACCTATGCGCTGCTGATGCAGACCGACATCCCCGTCCCGATCGCGCAGGGCATCGCCTTTCTGGCGGCCTTCACCCTGCGGGCGCTGGCGATCCTGCTGGATATCCGCATGGGCCCGCCAGGCGAGTTCGTCCGCATCGGCCGCTGGAACGGCCCGCGGCAGTAACTCTTACCACTGCCCCAGCGCCGGCAGTTCCGCCAGGCGGGCCGCGGCCATCTGCATCGCCACGGTCGCCTTGGCCTGCCGGTCGATCAGGTCCGGCAGCGCCAACGGCAGCGAGGTGCCAAGCACCGCCCGCGCCCGCCGTTCCGGCCCGGTCGCACCGACGGGCACGGCCAGCCCGGCGATGCCGCTTTCGTATTCGCCGCGCACGACAGAGACGCCGCCGTAGATCGCCGCCTCCACCGCCTTCGCAATCGCGTCGCGGTCCAGGCAGGTGTCGGCCGTCATCGCCTCCAGCGGCGCGGCGGCGATCAGGTCGGCGCGCTGGCCCTCTGGAAGACCGGCCAGCAGCATCCGCCCCACGGCGGTGGGCAGCAGCGGAAGCGTGCTGCCGATGGTGAAGCCGAAGCTGACCCGCGCCTCGGCCGTGGCGGACTGCGCGACATAGATCGCCTGCATCCCGTCGCGGACCGCCAGACTGACCTCGCCCCCCATGCGGGTCGCACAATCGTTCAGGACCGGCTGGACGGAATGGCCCACCGCATTGGCGCGCAGGAAGGCGCCCGCCAGCGTCAGCACCCCCGGCGCCAGGCGATAGCCGCGGTCGGTCGCGGCCAGCAGCCCCGCCTGAACCAGCGTCAGGCTCAGCCGTCGCACCGTCGCCCGGTCCAGACCTGTCCGTCGGGCCAGGTCGGCCTGCGTCACGTCCCCGTCGGTGCCGCGAAAGGCGCGCAACACCTCAACCCCCTTCAACAAGGTCGTGGCGATGTTCCGGTCCTGCATGCGGTCCCTTTCCGCCGGCCACCCTTGACAGGTCGCGCCAGCACGGTAGCATTTCACTATATCAACATATGTGCGTATAACGCACGTCCCAGCCAACGGCAACCAAGCTCGGCCCACCACGCCGCCCCAGGGAGATGACCGCGATGATCAGCCAGGAATTGAACGACACGATCACCCGGGTCGGCCCCGGCACGGCGGCCGGAGAGGTCCTGCGCCGCTATTGGCAGCCGGCGGCACTTGTCGACGAACTGGCCGGCGAAAGGCCCGTGGTGCCGGTCACGCTGTTGGGGGAACGGCTGGTCCTGTTTCGCGACAACGACGGCAATCTGGGCCTGATCGGCCGCCACTGCCCGCACCGGGGCGCCGACCTGTGTTTCGGCCGGCGCGAGGACAACGGCCTGCGCTGCCCCTTCCACGGCTGGCACTTCGACCGCAACGGCCAGTGCGTGGAACAGCCCGGGGAACCCGAAGGTTCGGAAATGTACAAGCAGATCAAGACGGTATCCTATCCCGTTGAAGAACGAAACGGCATCGTCTTCGCCTATATGGGCCCGGGCGAACCGCCCAGCTTTCCGAATTTCGACTGTTTCCGCGCGCCCGACACCCATGTCTTTGCCTTCAAGGGCCTGTGGCAGTGCAACTGGCTTCAGGCGCTGGAAGTGGGGATCGACCCGGCGCACGCATCCTTCCTGCACCGCTTTCTGGAAGACGAGGACCCGAAAGACAGCTATGGCAAGCAGTTCCGCGACAGCGCGGGCGAAACCAACATCCCCATGACCCAGCTTCTGCGGGACTATCCCCGCCCGGAGATCCGGGTGGAGGAAACCGATTTCGGCATGAAGCTGACGGCCCTGCGGCACATGGAAAACGGCATGACCCATGTCCGCGTCACGAACCAGATCTTCCCCGAAGCGATCTGCATTCCCATGAGCCGCGAGATGACGATCACCCAGTGGCACGTGCCCATCGACGATGAAAATTGCTATTGGTATTCGATGTTTACCAGCTTTGCCAAACCGGTGAACAAGGATCTGATGCGCGAACAGCGGCTGAAGGAGCACACGTTGCCCGACTATGCGCCGCTGAAGAACAAGTCGAACAACTATAACTTCGACCCGGCGGAACAGGCGACGCAGACCTATACGGGCATGGGGCTGGACATCAACGTGCACGACCAGTGGGCGGTGGAAAGCATGGGGACGATCCAGGACCGCACGCAGGAGCATCTGGGCAAGACCGATGTCGGCATCATCAAGTTCCGCCGCATGCTGCGCGAGGCGATCCGGAACTTGGCCGACGCGGAAGAAACCGCGCTGCCCATGCGCAACGGCGTCGACGTGTCCAGGATCTTCGGCCCCCTGTCGAACGACGCGATCACCGACACCGCCGACTGGGAAGCCGCCAGCCAGCGCGCCGATGCCGAACGCCGCGCCGCCTGCCCCTGGGATGCGACGGTCTGACGGCACCGGCCCATCCAAAAGGCGGTCCCCCGCCCCGACGGCGCCCGGGGCGCACGCGTCCCGCGGGGGCGGATCATGTCACGCAGGCGCCGGGCGGCGTGGCCTTGCCCGGGGCACCTGTCCCGGGCGTTTCGCAGTGCGGGTGGGCACGTGTCGGGCGTCCTGGGCGGGGTCCGGACACCGGGCCATGGCGCGCGGCCGCATCGAAAAGTGGTGTCCGTTAAAGGGGAACGCCCGTCTGCGCCGGGAACAGGCCATCCGTGCAGGCCCTCTGCACAGGACGCGATTCAACTGCCGACCATACCGTTCGGTATTCAGAAACCTCTTTGAACATCCCCTGTGGATGATATTCGGAGGCTATACAGCAGGAAGGCCGTAAGCAGGCGTTCACCAGGTAACGATGACCCGATTGTCCCGAGAAAAAGCCCGCGAGGCGACACGCGGCAAGCTGATTGCCGCGGCGCGCACCTGTTTTGCCCAGCACGGTTTTGCCGGGGCATCGGTCGATGTGATCGCCGAAACCGCCGGCTATACCAAGGGCGCCTTCTATTCGAACTTCGACAGCAAGGAAGCCGTCTTCTTCCTGCTGCTGGAAGACCACCTGGCGCAGGAGATCGCGCGCGGACGTTCCGCCACCGCCGGCAGCAGCTTCAACGAGGCACTGAACCGGATGATCCGCGTCTATGACCTGGAAGGCGAAAGCCAGGACTGGTGCCTGCTGGCGGTGGAATTCGCGCTGCATGCCGCGCGGTCGGAAAGCTTTGCCGCGCGCTATACCGAGCTTTGCGGCAACAATCACGTGCAGCTGGGCCGGAACCTGACGCGGTTGGCGGATCTTGCGGGGCGGCCGATGAACAAGCCCGCCTACAAGGCCAGCAAGTTCCTGGCCTTCCGCACCGGCCTGGCGCTGGACCGGACTGCCCCCGCCCCGTCGCTGACACCCGGTGACGTGCGCGGCGCGCTGGGGGGATTCCTGCGCAAGGTGCTGCTGCGGATCTGACCGGATCCGCACACGCGGCGCTGCGGGTTTCATCATCGATACTTGGAATATGTGCATTTTTTGTGCAACTATTCGCAGCACAGCCTTTCATGTCACGACAGTTCTGGCCGCCTTTCCGCACTGCGGCATAGGTTCGGGGCGAGTAGAAGCGGAAGGGCCCCAGGCTCGGTCATTGCTCATCCATTCCCGACGGTTGCCTGCGAAAGCGGCAGCGACTGGGCTATTGTGGTGAGGCGACGCATGCTCGACAGCAACAACGGTGCAACCCCGTCCGGCGGCAACATGTTCACAGCGCATATTGCCCAGCGGATGACGGGTGACACGGCCGGAGCGCAGTGTTCCGGCAGGGCCCGGGTCCGCGCTTGCCACATTGGAAGCACGGGCATGCGGGACCATCGCCCGTCGGCCTGCCGCTGCGGCCGGACGCGGCGCAGACCGCCCATGCACGACCGGATCACCAACCGGAGTAGAAGCAGTCAGCGCCACCGGAAGGGCGTCGGTCATTGCTCCCCATCTGCAGGAGGAGACCTGAGATGACGAGCGACACGCCGAAACTGGCGGAGCTGGAAAAGGAAGCCCTGATGGGCAGTTACGGCGAGGAGGTCGACCGCGACATCCCCCGGATCGACATGTCCGACTTCCACGCCCGCAAGGCGGAGATCACCGAAGACCTGTGGCAGGCCGCGACCGGCATCGGTTTCTTCCAGCTGGAAAACCACGGCATCCCGCAGGCCCTGATCGACGAGGCCTTCGCCCTGTCGGCGGCCTTCTTCGATCTGCCCGCGGATCTGAAGGACACCATGCCCCTGCGCCCCGGCACCAATGCGGGCTGGGAATACATGGCGCAGGTGCGCCCGTCGACGGGGACGGCGGACCGCAAGGAAAGCTTCCAGATCACCCTGCCGCGGATGCGGGGCCTCTGGCCGTCCGAAGGGGACCTGGCTGGCTTTCGCGCCACCATGCTGGCCTTCGAACGTCAGAACTGGGCCCTGGCGATGAAGGTCCTGTCCTGTTTCGGCGACCGGCTGGGCTTTCATCCCGACACCTTCATCGATGGCCACGATCCGCAATCGGACCAGTACCAGTCCACCCTGCGGCTGCTGCACTATCTGGGAATGGAAGACGCCACGCCCGAGGATTTCAGGGGCTGGCGGTCGGGTGCCCATACCGATTTCGACTGCCTGACGCTGTTGCACCAGAAGGGCGGTCAGGGCGGCCTGCAACTGTGCCCGTTCAAGGACAGCCGGGGCCGCGCCATCGCCTGGACCGACGTGCCGCCGCTGGAGGGCGTGATCACCTGCAATATCGGCGACATGCTGATGCGCTGGTCCGACGACAGGCTGCAGTCGACGCTGCACCGGGTGCGGATGCCCAAGTCCGACGAATATCTGGGCCCGCGCTATTCCATGGCTTTCTTCGCCCAGGCCAACAGGGACACCGTGCTGGCCGGTCCCGACGGCAAGTACGATCCGATGACTGGCCACGATTACATCCAGATGCGCCTTGGCGCGAATTACGGAAAAAAATGATGCACGACAGGCGGTTGCCCGAAAAGGTTAACGCGACCGCCTGCCGTGGCGAAATCCGGCAGGCGCGGGTCCGGTCCCGCGCCCCCATGGCCCTGTCTTCATCTGCCTCGACACAATCGGCAGGGCTGAACGGCATGACCCGCGCCGGGCGGGATTGCCTTCAAGAAACAAAGATCCAACACGGAGGTTACCAATGAAATCCACAGCTCTCGCCGGCGCCCTGGTGGCGCTGGCCGCGGTACCCGCGGCCGCCCAGGACCTGCCCAAGGCCGTCTTCGGCACCAACTGGCTGGCCCAGGCCGAACATGGCGGGTTCTATCAGTCGGTCGCCGACGGCACCTACAAGGACTGCGGTCTGGACGTGTCCATCGTGCAGGGCGGCCCGCAGGTGAACAACCGCGCCATGATGCTGGCCGGCAAGATCGACTATCACATGGGAGGCGACCTGCTTCAGGCGTTCAACGCCGTCAAGGAAGGCGTGCCGGTCGTGTCGGTCGCCGCGATCTTCCAGAAGCACCCGCAGGTGATCCTGGCCCACCCGGGCAAGGCCGAAACCTTCGAGGACCTGAAGAACCTGACCCTGCTGATCGGCGACAACGGCTATCAGTCCTATTACCAGTGGATGATGGCCGCCTACGGCTTCACCGCCGAACAGCGCCAGCCCTACACGTTCAACCCGGGCCCCTTCCTGGCGGACGACAACAAGGGCATGCAGGGCTACCTGTCGTCGGAACCCTATCTGGTTGAAAAGGAAGGCGGATTCACCCCGGCCGTGTTCCTGATCGCCGATGCGGGCTATTCCACCTATGCCACCACGATCGAGACGATGGCCGACACCATCGCCAATAAGCCCGAGCAGGTGCAGTGCTTCGTCGATGGGTCGATCAAGGGGTGGTACAACTATCTTTACGGCGATCATTCGGCCGCCGATGCGATGATCATGGCCGAAAATCCGGAGATGACGCAGGACAAGATCAACTACGCGATCGAGAAGATGCTGTCCGAAGGCATCGTCGATTCCGGCGACGCCGAGACGATGGGCATCGGCGCGATGACGGACGAGAAGGTGAAGGATTTCTTCGACAAGATGG
Source organism: Chachezhania sediminis (assembly GCF_009765275.1). Lineage (GTDB taxonomy): Bacteria > Pseudomonadota > Alphaproteobacteria > Rhodobacterales > Rhodobacteraceae > Chachezhania > Chachezhania sediminis. The sequence goes on along the minus strand of NZ_VOPH01000004.1, from coordinate 336,854 downwards.
TCGACGCCAAGGTGACCGACGCCGATATCGACTGGAAGTCGGCCTATGACAACCAGTTCGTCAACGCTCAGGTCGGCATGGACCTGAAGAAGTAAACGTTCCTGCGGCGGGGCGACATGTCCCGCCGCCCCCTTTCGGAGGTAGCTATGGCCAAGGAACGCAAACCGCTGGGGCAACGCGACCCGGTGCTGCACATGAGCCATGTCGAAAAGACATTCCGCGGCAATGTCGTGGCACTGAAGGACATGAACCTGGACGTGAACGAGGGCGACTTCATCTCGCTGCTTGGGCCGTCGGGTTGCGGCAAGTCCACTGCGCTGCGGCTGATCTCGTCGCTGATGCAGCCCACGTCCGGATCCATCCGCTGGGCCGGCGGTCAGACCAAGGACGACCTGGGCGTCGTCTTTCAGGAACCGACGCTGATGCCCTGGGCGCGGGTGGCCGACAATGTCTGGCTGCCGTTCCGCCTGCGCGGCAAACCCTATGCCGAGGTCAGGGACGACGTGCTGGAGGCGCTGAAGCTGGTGGGGTTGGAAAAATTCCAGCGCGCCTTCCCGCGCGAACTGTCGGGCGGGATGAAGATGCGCGTGTCCATCGCCCGCGCACTGGTGACCAAGCCGCGGCTGATCCTGATGGACGAACCCTTTGCGGCGCTTGACGAAATCACGCGGCACAAGCTGAACAACGACCTTCTGGAACTGCGCCAGCGGGTGAACTGCACGGTGATCTTCGTGACCCATTCGGTCTTTGAATCCGTGTTCCTGTCGGACCGGATCGTCGTCATGGCCGCCCGCCCGGGCCGGGTGATCCGCGAATTGCAGGTCGACGCGCCCTATCCGCGCGACGAGGCCTTCCGTACCTCGGCCGAATATGCCGCCTATTGCCGGCAGGCCTCCGAGGCGCTGCACGAAGCGATGGGAGAAGCGGCATGACCCTGGCCCAAGACGGCGCCCCCGTGGTGCACCCGGAACTGGACGCCGAGGAAGCCGCCCGCGCGCGCACCGAACGGGTGATGAAAATCGCCCGCTGGACGCTGCCGTCGCTGGTCATGGTCCTGACGATCCTGGCCTGGCACCTTTACGTGACCATCGGGGAAATCCCGCACTATATCCTGCCCGGACCGACACTGGTGGCCCAGAAGATGGTCGAGGACTGGTCGATCCTGTGGCCCGCAATGATCAAGACCGGCCGCCTGACGGTGCTGGCGCTGACGCTGGCGGTGATCGGCGGCGTGGGGCTGGCCGTGGCCTTCACCCAGTCGAAATGGGCGGAAATGTCGTTCTTTCCCTACGCCGTGATCCTGCAGGTGACGCCGGTCGTGGCGGTGGCGCCGCTGATCCAGATCTACGTGGAAAACGCCTTTGTCGCCGCGTTGCTGTGCGCCTGGATCGTCGCCTTCTTTCCGATCCTGTCGAATACGACCATCGGGCTGAAGTCGGCGGATCACAACCTGAGCGACCTTTTCACGATTTACGGGGCCACGAAATGGCAGCGGCTGCGCTACCTTTCTGCGCCGTCGGCGCTGCCCTTCTTCCTGGGCGGGCTGAAGATCGCGGGGGGCCTGGCGCTGATCGGCGCCGTGGTGGCCGAATTCGTGATCGGCCGGGCGGGCACGGGCCTTGGCCTTGCCTCGACCCTGCTGGAGGCGTCCTATCGCTTCAACTTCGGTCGTCTTTACGCCGCGCTGATCCTGATTTCGGTCATGGGCGTGGTCATCTTCGCGCTGATGAGCGCGATTTCCTATCTGGCGCTGTACCGCTGGCACGAAAGCGCCCTGAAACGAGAATGAACATGGACTTCAAGACCCTGCCTTCCGGGCGCTTCACCCTGCGCAACGTATCTGTTCCGGCCTGTCTGATCGGCCAGCCGGGCGACCTGGTCCGCACCGATATCGGTGTGGACGCGGGCAAGATCGCAGCGCCCGGCGGCATGGACGTGGACATGGGCGGCGCCATGGTGCTGCCCACCTTCACCGACATGCACACCCATCTGGACAAGGGCCATATCTGGCCCCGGTCCCCCAATCCCGACGGCACCTTCGACGGTGCGCTGTCGACGGTGCGCGCCGACCATGCCCGCTGGACGGCCGAGGACGTCGGCGCCCGGATGGATTTCGCCCTGCGCTGCGCCTATGCTCACGGCACCGCCCGGATCCGCACCCATATCGACAGCGTCGACGGCCAGTATCAACGCAGCTGGCCCGTGGTGGTCGAGATGCGCGAGAAATGGGCCGGCAGGATCGACCTTCAGGCTGTGTCCCTCATGAGCTGCGACCGCTTCGGCACCGACGCGGCCTTCGACGACCTGGCCAATGTGGTCCAGCAGGCGGGCGGCGTTCTGGGCCTGGTGACCTATCCGATCCCCGACCTGCCCCGCATCCTGAACGGGTTCTTCGAGATGGCGGGCAGGATGGGCCTGCATGTCGACTTCCACACGGACGAGACGATGGACCCCACGTCCGAAACGCTGTGCATGATTGCCGAGTCGGTGCTGGAAACGGGCTATGATCTGCCGGTCGTCGTCGGCCACTGCTGTTCGGTGTCGACGCAGGAGGAGGCGCGCGCGCTCGACACGCTCGACATCGTGGCCAAGGCCGGTCTGAACGCCGTGTCGCTGCCGATGTGCAACCTTTACCTGCAGGACCGCGCCCCGGGCCGCACGCCCCGCCGCCGCGGCGTGACGCTGGTGCACGAGATGAAAGCGCGCGGCATCCCCGTCAGCTTTGCCTCCGACAACACGCGGGATCCGTTCTATGCCTATGGCGATCTGGACATGGTCGAGGTGATGCGAGAGGCGACCCGCATCGCCCATCTGGACCATACAGGCACCGACTGGGTGAAGGCCTTCACCACGACCCCGGCCGCCGCCTGCATGTTCGATGCCCCGGACCTCAGCCCCGACGCCCCTGCCGATCTGATCCTGTTCCGGGCGCGGTCGTGGACCGAATTCTTCGCCCGCCCGCAATCCGACCGCGTGGTCCTGCGGAGGGGAACGGCCATCGACCGCACCCTGCCCGACTACGCCGAACTCGACCACCTGATGACGAATTGAGGACGACATGACTGCCGATATCGCCGGAGCCAAGGCCGCGCTGGCCCATCTGGACATCGAACAGAGCCCCGCAGGCATCAAGGCCGCCAGCCGGGACTTCTTCTGGTACTCGCCCGTGCTGAAGGAACACATGGACCACCTGGAGGCGGATTTCGTCGTCCGCCCCCGGACCGAGGCCGAGGTGATCGAGATCCTGAAGGTCTGCTATGCCCATGACGTCCCCGTCACCACGCGGGGGGCCGGCACGGGCAACTATGGCCAGGCCATGCCGATGCGGGGCGGCTGCGTCATGCACCTGCGCCACATGACGGCAGTGAAGGAAATCGCACCGGGTCGCGTCGTCGTGGAGCCGGGCTGCCTGCTGAAGGATCTGGATGCCGCCACAATCGCGCATTCCGGTCAGGAACTGCGCATGGTGTCGTCCACCTGGGCGACGGCGACCATCGGCGGTTTCATCGCGGGCGGATCGGGCGGCGTAGGGTCGGTGACCTGGGGCGCGCTGCGCGATCTGGGCAACATCATCCGCCTGCGGGTCGTGACGATGGAAGCCGAGCCACGGATCCTGGAATTCAAGGGCGAGGAACTGGCCCGCGTCAGCCACGCCTACGGCACCAACGGCATCATCACCGAACTGGAGATGCCGCTGGCCCCGGCCTATGACTGGACCGACATCTTCGTGGCCTTCGACGATTTCGGCGCGGCGATGAGCTTTGCCGACGACATCGCGAACGAGGACGGGATCCTTCTGAAGATCGCGTCGGTCTACGAGGCGCCCATCGCACATGACTATTTCCAGCGGGTGAAGCCCCATGTCACCGAAGGCACGCACCTTGTGGGCCTGATGGTGGCGCCGCAGAACATGGACGGGTTCCTGACCTTCCTGGGCCGGCGTCCGGCGGCCAGGATGATCTACCGGTCCGACGATCACGACTGGCCCAAGGGGCCGGGCAAGGTGTTCGAATACGGCTGGAACCACACCACCCTGCGCGCGCTGAAGGTCGATCCGTCGATCACCTATCTTCAGGTCCGCTATGCCTTCCCCGACCACAAGGAACTGGTGGAAAAGATCCGCGCGAAATTCTCGCCCGAGATCCTGCAGCACCTGGAGGTCATGCGGTCCGGCGGCAAGGCGGCCTTTGCCGGGCTGACGCTGGTGAAATACACGACCGAGGAGCGCCTGAACGAGATCATCGCGCTGCATGAAGAGGCCGGCGCCCTGATCTTCAACCCGCACCGCTACACGCTGGAGGAAGGCGGCCGCCAGATGACCGACGACACCCAGCTGGCCTTCAAGCGCGAGGCGGATCCCAAGGGCCTTCTGAACCCCGGCAAGATGATCGGCTGGGACAACCCGGATTTCGACTATGCGGGCATGTACCACTATCCCGACATGACGAAACCGGCATGAGGGCCCCCAGATGAAAGCCCTTGTTCTCTTTGCCCACCCGGTGCCGGAAAGTTACGGCGCGGCGCTGCACACGACGATCGTCGAAACGCTGCAGGGCCGCGGCTGGGAGGTCGACGATTGCGACCTGAACGCCGAAGGCTTCGATCCGGTGATGTCGGCCGAGGACCGGCGCAGCTATCACGACGTGCAGACCAACCAGACGCGGGTGGCGGGCTATGTCGAACGGCTGCGGGCGGCGGATGCGCTGATCCTGTCCTTCCCGGTCTGGAACTTCGGCTATCCGGCGATCCTGAAAGGGTTCTTCGACAAGGTCTTCCTGCCGGGCGTGTCGTTCCGGCTGGAAGACGGCAAGGTCGTGCCCAACCTCGACAACATCAAGACGCTGGTGGCGGTCACCACCTATGGCGGCACCCGCTGGCGGGCCTTCACCGCGGGCGATCCGCCGCGCCGGTCGGTGACCCGCGCGGTCTGGCATTCGACCCGGCCCGACAAGATGAAGTACCTGGCGCTTTACGACATGAACCGCGCCAGCGACGCAAAACGCGCGGCCTTCCAGGCGAAGGTCCGGCACGAGATGGAAGTGCTCTGACCATGCGCGCCCTTGTTGTCTACTGCCATCCGAGGCCGGAGAGTTTCACGGCCGCGATCAAGGCCACCGTCCTGGCCCGGCTGGATGCCGCGGGCGCCGAAGTCGAGGTGCTGGACCTTTACGCCGAAGGCTTCGACCCGGTGATGGACGGGCCGGAAAACGCGGCCTACCTGGCCTGTTCGCTGGGCAAGGCCCATGTGCTGGACCATGTCCAGGCGCTGGAATGGTGCGACACGCTGATCTTCGTCTATCCGACCTGGTGGTACGGGATGCCGGCGATGCTGAAGGGCTGGCTGGACCGGGTGCTGCTGCCGGGCAGCGCCTTCCTGATGCCGGACGCCGAACATAGCGACATCCGCCCGGGCCTGACCCATATCACCCGGCTGGCGGTCTTCACGACCTGCGGCGCCAGCTGGTGGCTGACACGGCTGATCGGCGCGCCGGGCCGGCGGACGCTGCTGCGGGGTCTGCGGATCCTGTGTGCCAAACGCTGCCGCACCGCCTTTGCCGCGCATTACCGGATGGACAGTTCCACCCCCGACAGCCGGGCGCGGCACCTGACCCGCGTCGTCCGCACGCTGGACAGGTTCCTGGCCGGCCGGCGATCAATGAAGGAGGCCGCCGCATGATCCCCGTCCTGGACTGGAGCACCTTCGCCACCGACCCGGATGTCTTTACCACGTGCCTGGGCGAGGCCTGCCGCGAAACCGGGTTCTTCCTGCTGACCGGCCACGGCATCCCCGACGCGCTGATCGAAAGAACCTTTGCCGCCGGCGATGCGCTGTTTGCCCTGCCGGTCGCGGCAAAGGAGCAAATGTCGATCGCCCGCAACCCCCACAACCGCGGCTGGACCGGGCCGGGGGGCGAGAACCTGGACGACAGCTCCGACCAGGTCGACCGGAAGGAAGCGTTCAACATCGGCCTCGACCTTGCGGCCGACGATCCGCGGGTCGTGGCGGGCGAACGGTTTCGGGGGGTGAACCTGTGGCCCGACCTGCCGGGTTTCCGGACGACGCTGACCGCCTATTTCGACGCCGTGCTGACGCTGGGGGTCGATATCCACCGCGCCATCGCCCGCGACCTGGGGCTGGAGGAAGACTTTTTCGCCCCCCATTTCACGGCGCCGCTGGCCACGCTGCGCCTGCTCTCCTACCCGCCCGGCACCGGAGCGGCGAACGAGATCGGCGCCGGCGCCCATACCGACTATGGCTCGATCACGCTGCTGATGACGGATGGCGAGGCCGGGCTTCAGGTCCGCCCCCGCGGGCAGGGCTGGGTGGATGTACCCCATGTGCCGGGCGCCTTCGTGATCAACATCGCCGATTGCCTGATGCGCTGGACCAACGACATCTATGTCTCGACGCCCCATCGGGTGCTGCCGCCGAAACGTGCGCGGCGGTCCATCGCCTTTTTCCTGGACCCGAACCCCGACAGCGTGATCACCGCCCTGCCCGGCACCGGTACGGCCAAATACCCGCCCGTGACCGGCGCCGACTATCTTCAGATGCGCCTCGACGCGACCTACAAGACGGAGCCCGCCCCATGAGAACCCTGGACTGGACCGCGCGCCGCGCGCCCGAATTCGGTGCCGTGGACCCGATGAAGACCATCGCGATCCTGCCGACGGCGGCGGTGGAACAGCACGGGCCGCACCTGCCGGTGGGGACCGACACGCTGATCGCGGAAGGCATGCTGAACCGCCTGCGCGCCACCTGCCCGGCGGACCTGGACCTGGCGATCCTGCCGATCATGGCGGTCGGCAAGTCGAACGAACATCTGTGGGCCGCCGGAACGCTGACGCTTTCGGCCGCGACGGCGCTGGCGGCATGGACCGAGATTGGCCTCTCCGTCGCCCGCGCCGGCGTCCGGAAGATCGTCATAGCGAATTCCCATGGCGGCAACCTGGACCTGATCTCGATCCTGTCGCGGGAACTCCGGGTCGAGGCCGGGATGCTGGCGGTCAAATGCCAGTGGGGCAATTTCGGCCACCCGGACGGCATGTACACACCGCACGAGCTGCGCTTCGGTATCCATGGCGGCGATGTCGAAACCTCGCTGATGCTGGAATTCCGCCCTGACACGGTGGACATGTCGAAGGCGGTCAACTTCCGCTCCGCGGCCGAGACGATGCCGATCCCGCCCACGGGCCCGATTAGCCGCGGCTGGATCGCGTCCGACCTGAACCCGGACGGCACGGTGGGCGACGCGTCCCTGGCCACGGCCGAGAAAGGGGCGGCCACCGCCGATCACCAGGTCGCGGGCTTCATCGACATGTTGCGCCAGGTCGAGGCGATGCCGGTCCCCACGGCGCCGGCCAAGATCGCCTAGCGCGGGGTACGCCCCGCCGCGCCGGCCCGCGTCTTGCGCAAACGGCGGGGCAAACCCCGCCCTGCGCGGAAACTTCCAGCGACGCAGCAGTCCCTGCGTGGTTCGGGGGCTCTGCCCCCGCCGCGCCCCTGGCGCGACTCCCCCGGAGGTATTTGGGAAAGAGGAGAAGCAGGAGCGCGCCCCTGGCTTCTTCTCTTCGAAAATACTCCCGCCGGAGGCGGCACGCCGCCAAGGCGTCGACCGGCCCGTGCCGAGGACGCGCGCGGGTCAGGCGACGGCCGCGGTGGGCGCGCGGTCCGACATCGTGGCGATCTGGGTGTCGCCGAAGCCGCGCAGGGTTTCAGTGCGGAGACAGGCGAGGTCGAATTCCTGCTCCAGCTCGCGGATCATGGGGCCGCTGACGGTGATTTCCATCGGTTCGGAAATGTCCTGAAGTCGCGCGGCCAGGTTCACGGCCGGGCCGAAGACGTCGTAGATGTATTTCTGGATCCCGACGACCGAGCCCACGACCGAGCCCGAGGCCAGGCCGATCCGGGCCTGCCACTTGTGCTGGTGGGTGCGATTACGGTGTTCGAGATAGCGCACCATCTTGGCCGCGCAGCGGGCGGCCGACAGCATGTGGTCCGGGTTCGGATGCGGCAGGCCCGCCACCGCCAGGTAACAATCGCCGATGGTCTTGATCCGCTCGCAGCCGTGCATTTCGCCGATCCGGTCGAAGGCGGTGAAGAGGTCGTTCAGTTCCGCCACCGTGACCGTCGGGTCCGCGGCCGCCGCCATGTCGGTGAAGCCCACGAAGTCCAGCATCAGGACCGAGACCGGTTCGAACAGGCGTGGCGCGACGGAACCGAAGCTGCGGTATTCCTCATAAACCGTGCGCGGCATGATGTTCAGCAGGAGCTTTTCGACCTGCACCTTCTCGCGTTCCAGGTCGCGGGTGCGGCGGTCGACCATGGCGGCGTAGCTGTCGATCATGGCTTCCGTCTCGCGCAGGCGCGAGACGTTCTGGCATTCCAGGATCAGCATCTGGCGGCCGTCATGTTCGGCCCGGTCGACGCGCGCCTCGAGGATCAGGGTGCGGCGCCTGACCTTGGCGCGGATCTCGACCTGGCCGCTTGCGATGGCGTCTTCCATCGCCTCGGGACCCAGGCTTTCGACGACCGCGGCCACGGGGCTTTCCGGGGCGGCGTCGGGGAACCAGCCCTGAAAGGTCCTGTTGCAGAAGAGGATCCGGTGGCTGGCACTGTCCAGGAGGCAGAGACCGACGCCGATGGATTTCAGAAGGCGGGTGCTGAGCGTTTCGGGAAACATCGGCCTATCTCCTGACGATGACGGACCGCCGCCGTTCTACGGAGGTCAGGATGGTGACGATATCGACGGGCTCCAGCCCGGCGGCGGTCAGCGTCTCGGTCAGAAGGGCCGCGATCTCGTCGAATTCGGCATGGGTGATGGCCATCGACGCGTGGGCCCGGGCCAGGCGGTCGTCGGAAAAGTCGACCGGACCGCCCATCATCATGGCGAAGAACTTGGTCTGGTGGTCGATCAGCCGGGTCATGTCGACATCGTCGAAATAGGGACCCAGCGTGTCGCTGTCCAGGACGCGGTCGTAGAAGTCCATGATCACGTTCCGAAGCATCCGGATGCCGCCGTATTTCTCGAACAGCGGCAGGGAACGGGAACGCGTTACGGCAGTGGTCATGGCATCATTCCTTCCGTCTATGGGGCATCTGGGGGAAAGGCCCGGCGGCGACCGGGAGGGGTTGGGGGAACGGGATCGCCGCCGGGGTCGGGCAGAAGAGGACCGGACGCAGGGCCGGCTGCCCTGTCAGGTCCGGTGTCAGGCCTTGTGGACCACGATCTCGGCATATTGTGCCGGGACGATCATCTGCCGGTCGCAGGACGAATGGACACGGGCCAGCGCGATCAGGTCGGCGGCCAGCGCCTTGTGCCCGTCGGCACCCACGGCCTGGAAGGCCTTGTTCATGGGGCCGTAGGCGACGCTCCAGCTTTCGATCCAGTATTCGGGCGAGCGCAGGCGGAAGGTATAGTCGCGCAGCCGAACGTCGATTTTGCGGGACTGCGCGCCGAAGAGTTCGCGCAGGCGGCCTTCGGTGCCCCATTCGGCGGGGGACCGCAGACCGGCAGGCGGCGGGACGTGCTTGCCGATGGTCTTGAAGACCTGGCCGATGAAGCCCTGGGGCGTCCAGTTGGCAAGGCCGATCTTGCCGCCCGACCGGCAGACCCGCAGCAGTTCCGCCGCGGCCGTATCCTGGTCGGCCGTGAACATCACGCCGAAGGTCGACATCACCGCGTCGAAGGAGCCATCCTCGAAGGGCAGGTTTTCGGCATCGGCCTCGCGGAAGGCGACGGTCAGCTTTTCGGCCTCGGCCCGGGCCATGCCGGCCTTCAGCCAGTCGGTGACGTAATCGGTCGAGACGACGTTGCAGCCGCGGCGCGCGGCGGCCAGCGTGGCGTTGCCGTTGCCGGCGGCCACGTCCAGGACGCGGGCATCGGGGCGCAGGTCCATGGCCTCGGCCAGGTTTTCGCCTACGATCTGGATCGTGGTGCCGATGGCGGGATAGTCACCGGTGGCCCAGGTGGCCTGTTGCCTGGCCTTGACGGCGGCGAGATCGGGCAAGGGGGCGGTTGCGACGTTCATTGTGGGTTCTCCTTGGGTCGGATCGTTCAGGGTGGATCAGTACCCAACTGATCGCCCATCCCCGGTTCCGTTGCTTGGAGGAGATCTGCAGAACCTCTGCAGATTGCGGGAGAAGCCGTGGTTTCTGTCTGCAACGCGCCGGAAAGCCCCGTCTGCGCGCCCGGGGCAGCCAAATGTGTTCCCAGATCGCGGAATTGAGTTTACGTTGCGTCCACCGGCCCTGTCGCAGGCCCGGGGTGGAGCCGCCATGCGCTATGTCTTTGCCGATTTCGAACTGGATGCCGACAGGGCAGAGCTTCGGCGCGAAGGCCAGGTCGTGCCGGTCGAACCGCAGGTCTTCGATCTGCTGAACCTGCTGGTCGGGGCCGGCGACCGGATCGTGACGCGGGACGAAATCTTCGACCGGATCTGGGGCGACCGGATCGTGTCGGACGCGGCCCTGTCCAGCCGGGTGCGCGATGCGCGCAAGGCCATCGGCGACGATGGCAAGGCCCAGAAATACATCCGCACCATCCAGCGCCGCGGCCTGCGCTTCGTGGGCGCCGCGCAAAAGATCGTGCCGGGCGTCGTCGCGGCACAGACGCCGGCGCTGGCACCGACGTCGCCCCAGCCCGCACCCGACAGCTTCGAACGGCCCGCCGTGGCGGTCCTGCCCTTCGACGACCTGACATCCGACGGGCGGCCATCGCCGCTGGCGGACTGCCTGACGATGGAACTGTCGGCGGCCCTGTCTGCCTGGCGCTATTTCCCGGTGATCGCCCACACCTCTGCCGCGCGGTTTCGGGGCAGCCCCCTGAGCGCCGCCGATATCGGCGCGGCGTTGAAGGCGCGCTATCTGGTGTCGGGATCGATCCGGAACCTGGGCAATCGCCTGAAGGTGCAGGTCACGCTGACCGATACCGAAACCGACACCCAGATCTGGGCCGACCGCATCGCGCAGGATGTGGCAGGCGTGCTGGACCTGGAGGAAGAGGTCGCAGCCCTGATCGCCACCGCCGTCTCGCCCGAACTGGAAGGGGCCGAGGCGCGGCGGATCATGCACAAGGCGCCCGCCGACCTGACCGCCTGGGACATGTCGATGCGGGCGGCCTGGCTTCTGAGCCAGCGCAACCCCGACGTCCTGTCCGAGGCCGAGGCACTGGCCACGGCGGCCGCCAATCACGCGCCCGGCTGGGTCCTGCCCTATACGCTGATCGCGATGTCCCGCTTTCACCAGGCGATGTCGGGATTTTCGGTGGCCGACAGTGGCCAGGCCTTCCAGCCCACGCTGGAGGCCGCCCGTCGCGCGCTGGAAGTGGACCAGACCGCCTGGATCGCCCATGCGCTGACCGCGGTGGGCGAGCTCTGGTCCAACCGCACCCATGACCGCGCCCTGCTGCACGTGGAAAAGGCCCTGGAACTGAACCCCAGCGCCGCCATCAACTATCACTTCGGCGGCTGCATCACAGGCTTTTCCGGCGATCCCACCAAGGCGCGCACCTACCAGGAACGGATCTGCCGCGTCGATCCCGTCTATCCCTACCGTGCGGTGATCGAGGCGGACCTGGGCCTGTGGCACATGCTGGACGGCAACTGGGCCGAGGCCGACGACCATCTGGCCCGGGCGCAAAGCTGGGACCCGGCCTATGGTCGCGCGTTGCAGCGCCGGATGGTCCTGTCCGGCCTGACCGGCAACCGCGATGCGGCACAGGCGGCCGCGCGGCGGCTGGCGGATCTGGGCCAGACGCTGGATCCGCATGCCATCATCGCCTCCTACCCGTTCCGGCGGGACGACCACCGCGAGATGTTCCTGCAGGGCCTTCGCTTCGCGGGCTTCAACATCTGATCCCCGCCCCGGACCGCCCCCGACCGCTTCGGGCCACCCCGGTTCGGTGACGACGCCCGCGCGCTCAGATATTTGTCGCCGCTGCGAGGAATCATTTGCGCAATCCGATATGTTTGATATCCATCGATCGTCGAAGGCCGAGTGGAGAGGCCTTTACGGGAGGAAATCATGATCAATCGTCGTATTGCGCTTGGCGCAATCATTTCTGCTGTCGTGCCCTTCGCCGCGCAGGCATCCGATGTCACCCTGCGCCTGTCGCACTGGGTGCCGGCCGGCATCGCCCCCGCCAAGGCCGGGATCGAGCCCTGGGCCAAGTCAGTCGAGGAAGCGTCGAACGGCAGCATCAAGATCCAGATCTTCCCGGCGCAGCAGCTGGGCAAGGCGCCGGATCACTATGACATGGCCAAGCAGGGCATCGTCGATTTCGCCTGGGTGAATCCGGGCTATACCGCAGGCCGTTTCCCGGTCTACGCGCTGACCGAAATCCCGTTCATGGCGGACAATTCCGTCAGGGGCGCGAAGGCGATCCACGAATGGTATGTGGAATACGGCGCCCCCGCGGAAATGGAGGACGTGAAGTTCTGCTTCGTCCATCCGCACGCGCCGGGCACGCTGCATTCCAAGACCAAGATCACCAAGCCGGAAGAGGTCAAGGGCAAGAACGTGCGCCCGGCGCACGGCACCATGGCCCGCTTCATCAGCCTTCTGGGCGGCGGCCCCGTCCAGGTGCCCGCTCCCGAAGTGCGCGAGGCACTGGCCCGTGGTACGGCCGAAGCCGTCACCTTCCCCTGGGGGGCAATGTACGACTTCAAGCTGACCGGCGAAGTGCCGCAGCACCTCGACATGCCGTTCTACCTGTCGGCACAGTCGCTGGTGATGAACAAGGCCAGCTATGACAAGCTGTCGGACGCCAACAAGAAGGTGATCGACGAGCATTGCTCGCCAGAGTGGTCGGCCAAGGTCGCCCAAGGCTGGAACGACGACGATATGGCCGCCCGCGACAAGCTGATCGCCGACCCGGACCAGACCCTGAACGAGCCGACGGCAGAGGAAGTCGAAGCCTGGCGCGCTGCGTCCCAGCCGCTGATCGAGGAATGGAAAGCCTCGGTCAACGCCAAGGGCCTGGACGCCGACGCGATCCTGGCGGCCTACATCGCGTCGCTTGAAGCGAACGACGCCAAGTACTGATCCTCTTTTTCACTGCCACTGATCTGCGCGGTACGCCGCGCAGATCCTCCAGCTTCGGGTTTTCCATGGAAAAAAGCTCTGGAACGGGGAACGCGGTATCGCGTGCGATCCTTGCGATCGAACGTATCGCCGCTGTGATCCTTGGCCTTGTCACAGTCCTGATCATGGTGTCGGCCATCACGCGATACGGCTTTGCCATGCCAGTGCCGGATGTGTTCGACGTCTCGCGCCTGGTGCTGGGCATCGCCATCGCCTGGGGTTTCGCCAGCCTGGGCTTTCGCGGCAACCACATCAAGGTCGACCTGCTGGCCCAGGCCGTGCCGCGCGTCGTGCTTAAGGCGATCAACGCCTTCGCGTGGGGGGTGCTGCTGTTCTTCACCGCGCTGATGACCTGGAAGATCTGGGAACGCACCATGGACGCGATGGGCGGCGGCGATGCCACGATGGAGCTGCGCCTGGCCCACTGGCCCTTCTTCCTGGGGATCTGCCTGGGCCTTCTGGCGGCCCTGTTCACCACCGCACTTCGGTTGTGGCTGATCGTGACCCGGGGCACCGACCTGGGCGAATTCGAAAGCATCGAGACCGAAGGTCACAAAGAATGAGCCCCCAAAAATGAGCAACGAGTTCCTGACCTTCGCAGGCTTCGCCGCCCTGTTCGGAATGATGATCCTGCGGGTGCCTGTGGGCGTGGCCATGGGCCTAGTGGGCATCGGCGGTTTCGGCGCCATCGTGGGCTTTGGCCCGGCGCTGAACCTCCTGGCGCAGTCCCCGATCTCGACCATTACCGACTTCAACCTGACGCTGATCCCCTTCTTCGTCCTGATGGGCGTCCTGGCCACCAATTCCGGCATGTCGTCCGAATTGTTCGGCGCCGGGCGGGCCTGGCTGGGCGGCATGAAGGGCGGGCTTGGGCTGGCCTCTGTCGGGGCCTGCGCGGGCTTTGCCGCGATCTGCGGGTCCTCCGTCGCCACCGCGGCCACGATGACCAAGATCGCCTATCCCGAGATGAAGCAGAACGGCTATTCGGACGAGGCCGCGACCGGCATCATCGCCGCGGGCGGCACGCTGGGCATCCTGATCCCTCCTTCGGTCGTCCTGGCGATCTATGGCTTCATCACAGAAACCGATATCGGCACGCTTTTCGTGGCGGGCATCGTTCCCGGCATCCTGGCCGTGATCATGTACATGGCCACCGTGCGCCTGTGGTATGGCAGCGACCTGCCGGCCGGCGACACGTTCAGCCTGAAGGCCGGGCTGAAATCGCTGCGGGGCATCTGGGCCGTGCTGCTGCTGTTCATGGCGGTGATCCTGTCGATCTATTTCGGCATCGCGACCGCGACCGAGGCCGCGGCCGTCGGCGCCGTCGTCACCGCGATCATCGGCATGGCGCGCGGCCGGCTGAGCTGGTCGATGCTTCTGGACAGCCTGGTCGAAGCGCTGCGCACCTCGGTCGCGATCTATGTCGTGCTGATCGGGGCCACGCTGTTCGGGTACTTCCTGACGATCACGCAGGTGCCGCAGAACCTGACGGAATACCTGCTGGGGCTGGGTGCCGGGACCTATGGCACGCTTTTGCTGATCATGCTTCTGTTCTTCGTCATGGGCTGTTTCCTGGACGCGATGGCGATGATCATCCTGATGGTTCCCATCGTCTTTCCCGTCGTGCTGGAGCTGGGCTTCGACCCGATCTGGTTCGGTATCATCATCGTGATGACCGTGGAACTGGGCCTGATCACGCCGCCGGTGGGGATGAACGTCTTCGTCATCAACTCCATCGCCACGCGGGTCAGCCTGGTCACGATCTTCAAGGGCGTCCTGCCCTTTGTGGTGACCGACGTGCTGCGCCTTCTGCTCCTGATCGCCTTCCCGGCCATCGTGCTGTTCCTGCCGTCGGGGATGCACTGAGCGATGGAAGACGGCGGTCGCAAATCCGAAATCACCGAGCCGGCGGAACTGACCGACAGCGTCAGCTACCGGATCCGCCTGCTTCAGATCGCCGCCTACAAGAGCTTTGAGAGGGTGGTGGCGGGCCACGGCACCGCGCCGCGATATTTCGGCCTGCTGAAGATGGTCGAGGCCAATCCCGGCATCAGCCAGGCCCGCCTGGCCGAGGCGATCTTCCTCGACCGTTCCAGCCTTGTGCCGATCCTTGAAACGCTGACCCGGGAAGGCTGGATCGAACGCCACCCCTGCCCCAACGACAAGCGCGTCCGGCAGGTCTTTCTGACGGGCGACGGGCGGACCCGCCTGGCCCGGTTGGAGCACGAGGTGCTTCGCCACGAGGCGATGATGACCACCGGCCTCAGCGCCATGGACCGCACCCGGCTGCTGCAGCTTCTGTCGAAGATCGACGGCAACCTGCGCAGCGCCTTTTCCGACGACGGGAACGGAGACGACACATGACCATCAGAAGCCTGGCCGATATCGAGGCGCTGGAAGCCCATGGCTTCGACGCCGTCTTTCCCGTGAAGACCCCCTGGGACCTGATCCGCGACGCGGCCGGGCGCGCGCCAGACAGCCTGGCGATCCGCTATCTGACCGATGCAACCGATACGTCCCGCGACGTGACCTTGACCTATGCCCAGTTCGCCGACCGCATCGCCCGTGCCGCGCAGGTCTTCCGCGACCTGGGCGTGGAGCCCGGGAAATCGGTGGCCTTTTTAGGCCAGCACACGCCGTCCGCGCAGGTGGTGCTGTGGGGCGCGCAGGGCGCCGGGCACCTTTGTCCGATCAACCCGATGCTGCGGCCGGACCATATCGCCGTCCTGCTGAAGGCCGCCGATGCCGCCGTGGCCGTGATCTGCGGGCCCAATTCCGAGGTCGACTATTGGTCCGCCCTCGTCCCTGCGCTGCGGGCCGAAGGTGTCACGATCCCGATCCTGGCCATCGACGCGGATGGCGAGGCCCCCGGCGCCCATGGGCATCTGGAAAAGATGTTGGAAGAGGCCGCGCCTCTGACGACGCCTCATGGGGACGAAACCGCGCTTGCCGCGTGCTATCACACCGGGGGCACCACAGGCGCACCGAAGCTGGTGCTGCATTCGCGGCTGAACCAGGCCCATGTCGCCCGGTCCTGCGCGCTGATGCACGATCTGCGGGCCACCGACGTGATGCTGAACGGCTTTCCCCTGTTCCACGTCGCCGGCGCCTTCGTCTATGGGCTGTCGACCCTGTCGGTCGGCGGCACGCTGCTGATCCCTGGCATACAGGGTATGCGGAACCGGGCCTTCGTCGGCTCGATCTGGGAACAGGTCGAACGCCACGGCATCACCATGATCGGCGCCGTTCCGACCTCTATGACCACTTTCGCGGGCCATCCGATCGATGCCGACATCTCCTCGCTTCGGTATTTCCTGACCGGCGGGTCGCCGCTGCCGGTGGAACTGGCCGACATGGTCGAACGGCAGACCGGCAAGGGCGTGCGCAACATCCTGGGCATGACCGAATGCGCAGGCACCGTCGCGGTGGAACCGGTCCACGGACCCCGGACGCCCCTGTCCTGCGGCCTGCGCATCCCGTTTTCGCAGGTCGCGATCCTGGGAGAGACCGATGGCGACGCCGACCCGTCCAAGATCCTGCCGGCGGGCGAGACGGGCATCATCGCGCTGCGCGGTCCCAATGTCTCGGCCGGTTATTCCGATCCGTCGCGCAATGCCGGCACCTTCCTGCCCGGCGGCTGGCTGGTGTCGGGCGACGTCGGGATGCTGGATGCCGAAGGGCGCCTGTTCATCACCGGCCGCAAGAAGGACATCATCATCCGCGGCGCCCACAATATCGACCCGCAGATGATCGAAGACACACTGTTGGCCCATCCAGAGGTCGAGAATGCTGCCGCCGTCGGCATGCCCGACGCCTATGCCGGAGAGCTTCCCGTGG
Organism: Chachezhania sediminis; assembly: GCF_009765275.1. GTDB lineage: Bacteria > Pseudomonadota > Alphaproteobacteria > Rhodobacterales > Rhodobacteraceae > Chachezhania > Chachezhania sediminis. Next base: position 319,933 of record NZ_VOPH01000004.1, on the reverse strand, counting down.
CCTTCGTCACGCTACGCGCGGGCGGCACCGCGACGGGGGCGGACCTGATCGGCTTTCTGAAGGACCGGATCGAAGATCCGGTCGCCTTGCCGAAACGCATTGCCGTGAAGGACAGCCTGCCCCTGACCCCGGTGGGCAAGATCTTCAAGCCAACCCTGCGGCAGGAGGCCGTTCTGTGGGCCGTCGCAAGCGCCGCCGAAACCGCCGGCCTGACAGAGGTGGAGGTCGAGGTATCCGACGACCTGAAGGCCACCGTCACCGCGCCCGAGGATCGGTTGCCGGCGCTGAAGGCCGCGCTGGCCACCATGCCGCTGACCGTGACCTTCCGCGCCGGGGTGCCGCAATGACCCTGCCGCTGCTTTACGAAACCGACGGCCCCGTCGCCACGATCACCTTCAACCGGCCCGACCGGCACAATGCCCTGAACCCGGAGGTCGTCTGCCGCATGGACGACGCCCTTGCCGCGTTCGAGGCGGACGACGCACTGCGCGTCTGCATCGTCACCGGCGCGGGATCCGCCGCCTTCTGCGCGGGCGGCGATCTTGAAACCATGCTGCCGCTGCTGACGGGCGCGCGGGCGCCCGAAACCAAATGGGACCGCCGCATCGCCGCAGACCGGGACACCGTGTTCCGGGCAAGCTTCAAGGGCCGGCCGTTGACCAAGCCGGTGATCGCCGCGATCAACGGGCACTGCCTGGCCGGCGGGTTCGAACTGATGCTGGGCACCGACATCCGCATTGCCGCGCCGCACGCGACCTTCGGCCTGCCCGAGGCGAAGCTGGGCCTGATGCCCTTTGCCGGCGCGCTGGCCCGACTGCCCCGGCAACTGCCGCCCGCGCTGGCGATGGAGATGATGCTGACCGGCGACAGCTATCCGGCGGAACGGATGGCCGCCCTGGGCCTGATCAATGCCGTCGTTCCGGCAGAGGAGGTCCTGCCCCGCGCGTTGAAGATCGCGGCCAGGATCGCCGCCAACGGCCCCGTCGCGGTGCGCGAGATCAAGATGGCGGCGCTGGATGCCATCGGCCGCCCCTTCGACGACGGGTTCCAGCGCGAGACCGAGGCCATGGACCGCGTTCTGGCGACCGAGGATGCGGTCGAAGGCCCAAGATCCTTCATGGAAAAGCGCCGGCCTGTCTATCGCGGCCGCTGACGCCCAGGATCACAGCGCCGCACGCTTGATCCGGAACCGTTCCCGGTAGGCGCTGGGGGATGTCCCGGCAAATTCGTGGAAGGTGGCGCGGAAGGTGGCTTGCGAGCCGAAGCCGCAATCCTCGGCGATGTCCTCCAGCGTCAGAGCAGTCTCTTCCAGCAGGCGCATGGCCCGCAAAACGCGTTCCCGGCGCAGCCACTGGACCGGGGTCTGGCCCGTCGCCTCGCGGAAGCGGCGCAGGAAGGTGCGTTCGCTCTGCCCCGCCTGTTTCGCCATGTCCGGCACCCCCATGGGCCCCGCCAGCTGTCCCCGCGCCCAGTCCAGCACCGGCGCCAGCGATGACCCGGGCCGCAGCCTGACCGGCGCATCCACGAACTGTGCCTGCCCGCCGTCGCGGTGGGGCGGCATGACCAGCCGCCGGGCGACCAGATTGGCGACCTTGGCCCCGTGATCCGTCCGGATCAGGTGCAGACCCGCATCGATGCCCGCGCTGGACCCGGCCGATGTCACGATCCCGTCTGCCTCGGTATAAAGCACGTCGTCACGGACCTGCGCATCCGGGAACCGCGCCTGAAGGTCGGCCGCATAGCGCCAGTGGGTCGCGGCGGGCCGTCCGTCAAGCAGGCCGGCCGCACCCAGAAGGAAAGCGCCGGAACAGATCGACATCAGCCGCGCACCGCGTGCATGTGCGCGGGCCAGCGCGGCCGACAGCTCCGCCGGTGGGGCTTCATTCCGGTCCCGCCAGCCCGGCAGGCAGATCAGGTCGGCCGTGTCCAGCAGATCCAGCCCGCCGTCGACCTGCATCCGGTAACCGCCCATGCCCCGGATCACCGGATCCACCCCCGCCAGGGCGAAATCGTACCACGGGAAATCGAATTCCGGCCGCGGCAGGGCGAAAAGTTCGGTCACGATGCCGAATTCGAAGGTGCAAAGCCCATCATAGACAAGGCAGACGACGCGGGTCGTGGAGGTCATCGGGGGTCCCCGTCACGTTTGGCGGAATACTAGCGCAGATTGTCATTCCCGCCAATTCCCGATTGGCGTGTCCCGGCGTAAATCTGCAGCGACAGACTGGAGTTCGCCCATGACCAACCCGATCACTGAAGTGCCCGCCGCCCCCTCGGACCGCGCGCTTGCGCATTTCGAGGCGATGCTGGAGTTCGAAACCGATTGCTGGGACACCCACGCAGCGCTGGAGTCGGGCGAAACCGACTTTGTCGTCCTCGACGTCCGGTCCCCCCAGCTTTACGCGCAGGGCCATATCGACGGCGCGCTGTGCCTGCCCCATGGCAAGATCACCGGCCGCAGGATGTCGGAATTCGCGTCCGGCACAACCTTTGTCGTCTACTGCGCCGGGCCCCATTGCAACGGCGCCAACAAGGCCGCCGTCCGGCTGGCGCGGCTGGGCCTTCCGGTGAAGCTGATGATCGGCGGAATCACCGGCTGGCTGGACGAAGGGTTCGACCTGGTGAGGGACAGGGGCTGAGGCCCCTCAGGACCCTGCCGCCACCGGCGCCACGTCCACCCGCAGGATCCGGCCGTCCAGGCCGGGTCCCGCCGCCGGCCACAAGTCGGCCACACGCGGATCGTGGGCGGGCACGATGTGATCGTCGCTGTCGGCCAGCTCCCGGATCCGGCCATGGGCCGCGATCATGTCGGAGATGTTGAAGGCCACGGCATAGGGTTTGCCCCGCTCCAGCTCCTCGAAATAGTGCAGCGCGTCGGACGCCAGCACCACCCAGCCCCGCGCGGTATGGACGCGCACGATCTCCTGCCCGTCGCAATGGCCGCCGACCCAGTGGACGGTGACGCCGGGGGCGACCCCGGCGTCCGGCCCGTGCAGGTGCAGCCGCCCGGCGTGCAGCAGGCCGACCAGTGCAGCGATATCCGGCGCCAGATAGGCATGACGGAACAGCGCGTGTTCCATCCAAGGGCCGGTGACATAGGCCATCTCGCGCGCCTGCATCCAGAACCGCGCCTGCGGGAAGGCATCGATGTGGCCGACATGGTCATAATGGGCATGGGTCAAAAGGACGGTATCGACCGACGCAGGGTCGATGCCCAGTTGGGCCAGGGCCTCCGGCGGGGCCATCACCGGGGTGTGGCCGTACCGCGCCGCCGTTTCGACCTTCATTCCGGTGTCGACGACGACCGTCCGGTCGGGCCCGACCAGCACCCAGGAATAGAAGTCCATCTGCAGCAGCGCCGCCGGATCGGGATCGTTGATGAAGTTCTGCGCCCGGATCCGCACCGTGTTGACCCCGTGGCGAATGGCATAGATCTGATAGTCCGGCAGGTGTCCGGTCATCGTCTTCCCCCCCTTTTGCCGGTCGAAACCTTCCGTCGCCCGGACGTTGCGGACCAGCCTAGCCGCGACCGGGCGATGCGTCGAAGGCAATCGGCACGTCACAAGCCGCTGCCCTGCCCGTCCGACACATCGACAGACGATCCCGGATCGCCTATCCCTTTGGATCAGGGCCACACAGCTGGGGAGCATCGGGCATGGGCAGTCTGGAACGGCGCGGCTGGGTTGCGGGCGGGGTCGAAGACTATGTCGCAGAAATCGCCGGCTGGACATCCGCCGCAGGCAGTGACGCGGTCGAGGCGCGGATCCTGGAGCTGTCGGCAGAAAACCGTCGGATCCACGAAGCGCAGTGCGTGAACCTGAACCCGGCGACGAACGTGATGAACCCGAGGGCCGAGGCGCTGCTGGCCTCGGGCCTGGGCACGCGGCCTTCGCTGGGCTATCCCGGCGACAAGTACGAGATGGGGCTGGAGGCGATCGAGAAGATCGAGGTCATCGCCGCCGAACTGGCCGCAGAGATCTTTGGCGCGAAATACGCCGAGATCCGCGTCTCCTCGGGCGCGATGGCCAACCTTTACGCCTTCATGGCGACCTGCCAGCCGGGCGATGCGATCATCGCGCCGCCCTCGTCGATCGGTGGGCATGTCACGCACCATGCGGCCGGCGCTGCGGGGCTTTACGGCCTGAAGATCCACGAGGCGCCGGTGACGGCCGACTATGCGCCGGACCTCGACGGGCTGGCCGCACTTGCGCGCACGGTGCGGCCAAAGCTGATTACGCTGGGCGCCTCGCTGAACCTTTTCCCCTGGGACGTGGCGGCGGCGCGCAAGGTGGCGGACGAGGTCGGCGCCTGGCTGCTGTTCGACGCGGCACATCTGTGCGGAATGATCGCCGGGGGCACGTTCCCGAATCCGCTGGCCGAAGGCGCGCATCTGATGACGATGAGCACCTACAAGAGCCTGGGCGGCCCTGCCGGCGGCCTTCTGGTCACGAACGAGGCCCGGCTGGCGCAGAAGCTGGATGCCATCGCCTTCCCCGGCCTGACCGCGAATTTCGACGTGGCCAAATCGGCGGCGCTGGCGGTCGCGCTGCTGGACTGGCGGGAATACGGCGCGGATTACGCGCGGGCCATGGTCGCCACCTCGACAGCCCTGGCGCAGGCGTTGCAGGCCCGCGGGCTGCCGGTCTTCACCACGTCGCTTGGCGCCACGTCCTCGCACCAGTTCGCCTTGAAGGCCGCCGGATTCGGCGGCGGGCAGACCGCGTCAAAGCGGCTGAGGTCCAGCAATATACTGGCCTGCGGGATCGGCCTGCCCATCGCCCCGGTCGACGACGATCTGAACGGCCTGCGGATCGGGACGCCGGAAATCGTGCGCTTCGGCATGGGGCCCGCGGACATGGACGAACTGGCCGACCTGATCACCCGGTCCCTGACCGGGAACGATCCCGAAGCGCTGGCCCCAGCCGTCACCGCCTTCCGCGCGCGTTTCGCCACGCTTCATTTCATGCGCTAAACCCTTTCAATCCCGTTTTTTTACGCAGGTTTTTCCATGGTCCGTTCGATTGTTCTGCTCTGCCTGGCCCTGACGGTTCTGACGGGCTGCTTTCGCGTCCAAAACGGCGATGACGTGACGCGGGTCCGCCAGGGCATGGGTGCCAGCGTGCAGCCCGCCGTGACCGGACTATACTGGAAGACCAGCCCGGACGGGGTGGTCAGGCCCTCGGACCCGGTGGTTCTTGTGCGCAAGATCCTGCGCGACGGGCGTCCGGCCTATGCCGTGAACTCCAGCTTCGTCTATGCCTTTCCGGCGGGCGGCAACCGCTACTTCTTCGAACTGGTCGACAAGGGAGAGCTGACCTCGGCCGATTTCTCCACCTGGTCGGTGGCGGATGTGCAGGGCGGGCGGATCGTTGTCTATGGGGCCGGCTGCACGAACGTGTCGGAAAACATGCGCAAGATGATCGGATTGGTGCCGGATGGGCAAAGCAACTGCACCGTTCGGGACGCGACGACGCTGAAGAACGGGCTGACCATGGCGGTGCAGACTTCGAAACCGGCCAATGTCTATGTGCTGAAGCAGCAGTTGCCGGACTTCTGATCCGGATCAGACCGTTTCGAACACCGGTGCGAAGGTCACGGGAAAGTTCACCGACCGGGCGATGAAACAATAGTCGTGGATCCGGTGGTGGATCGCCTCTGCCTCGGCCAGATCGGTCCCCCACGGCACCGCGATCCGCGGCCGCAACTCCGCCGACACGAAGCGGCCCTTACCCGACGGTTCGGTTTCGCCATGGCCCACGGGCGTGTCCCGATAGGACATGACGGCGATCCCTGCGTCGCTGGCAAGGTGCAGATACCACAGCATGTGACAGGCCGAGAGCGCGGACAGCAGCATGTCCTCGGGGTTCATCTTGGCAGGATCCCCGCCCAGCATCGGGTCGTTGGAACAATGGATCGGCGCCTTTCCGGGCACTGCCACGTCCCATGTCCGGTCGTACCCACGATAGCTTTGCGTGCCCTGCCCGCGGTTGCCGGTCCAGATCACGTGCGTGGTGAAATCGTGCGCCTTGGCCATGTTGCCAGCCCCCACAAAATTGGATACATTCATCCATTAATCCAAGGTGGGACATGGATCAACCGATGACAGCGGACGAAATCGCGGCGGAACTGAAGGCGGACATCATGGCGGGCCGCATCCCGCCGGGAACGGAACTGCGTCAGGAAGGGATCGCGCTGCGTTTCGGGGTCAGCCGAATGCCGGTCCGGGATGCGCTGAACCTGCTGGCCGTCGACAGGCTGGTCCGACTGCGCCGAAACCGCGGCGCGCAGGTGATCCGCTTTTCGGCAGAAGAGCTGGCCCAGGTCTTCCACATGCGCCACCTGCTGGAGGCCGACCTGTTGCGCCATGCCATCGACCGTTACGACGAAGACGCCCTGCAACGGCTGAAGCACGAGATGCACCGCTGCGAGGTCGAGGCCGGGCACCCGGACTTTCCGGCCGCCGACTGGCGCTTTCACGCGGTGCTTTACGCGCCGTCTGGCATGGAGCTGCAGATCGCCACTGTTCAGGAACTGCGCCTGTCGGCGCAGGTCCACGTCGCCGTCTATGACGACCTGCGCCAGTCGGAAACGCAGTGGAACGACGACCATCGCCGCATTGTCGCGGCGGTCGAGGCGCGCGACAGCGACGAAGCGGTGCGGGCGCTGCACGCCCACCTGACGCAAGCCGAAGCGGCGCTACGCGCCGCCATGGGCGGGGTTCGCCCCTGACAGACCCGACAGGATCGCGCGCGCGGCGCGCAGGCCGGGTGCTTCGCCGCCCTGCCCCAGGCGTTTCATCGTCAGGGCCATGGCGTCCAGCTGGGCCGTGGGATCCGCCAGCACCGTCTTCAGGCCGGCGGCGATCAGCTCGGGGCGGCAGTCCTCGCCCAGGCATTCGGGCACGGTGCGGGTATCGGTGACCAGGTTCACCAGCGTGACCGTGTCGATCAGGGCCATCCGCCAGATCAGCTTGCGCGACAGCCAGTTGAAGTCATAGGCCACGACCATCGGCGTGCCCGCCGCCGCCAGTTCCAGCGAGACCGTACCCGAGGTGGCGATCGCCGCCACTGCCGTTGCAAAGGCCGCGCGCTTGTGGCTGGCCGCCAGATCGGCGTCCGTGCCGCGCGGGTCCAGCACCAGCACCTGGCCGGGCCAGTCGGCCACCGTCTCCTGCACCAGTTGTGCCACGCCCGGCGCCGCAGGCACCACGACGCGCAGGTCCGGACGGTCCGCCAGGACCTGTTTCAGCGCAGTGCCGAAGATCTGCCCCACGCGCCCGACCTCGCCCCGGCGAGAGCCGGGCAGCACCAGCAGCACCGGCGCTTCGCCAAGATCGTGCGCGGTGCGAAAGGCCGCGATCTCGGCCTCGGTCGCCTGGGGTTGGGCCACGACGGGATGGCCGACGAAGGTGCATTCCATACCGGCCGCTTCCATGTAGGGCGGCTCGAACGGCAGCAGCGCCAGCACGTGATCGATCATCTTCGCCATCTTGGCGGCCCGGCCCGGACGCCATGCCCAGACCGACGGGGCGACATAGTGGACCGTGCGCAGATCGGGTCGCGCCTCCTTGACCAGCCTGGCGACCCGCAGACAGAAATCGGGGCTGTCGATGGTGATCAGCACATCCGGCTTCGTGGCGATCACCGCATCCGCCGTTTCACGGATGCGGCGTTTCAGGTGGAAGTACTTGGGCAGCACCTCGGCCAGCCCCATGAGGCTGAGTTCGTCCATCGGGAAGCGGCTGACCAGACCCTGCGCCTGCATCAGCGGACCGCCGACCCCGTCGAAGGCGATGCCCGGCGCCAGTTCCCGAAGGCCCGCCATCAGCGCCCCGCCCAGTGCATCGCCCGAGGCCTCGCCGGCGATCAGGAACGCCTTCATGTCACACGCGCCGCGCGGGACCACAGGAACAGGCCCAGCCGGTTGCATTCGGCAATCACCGTCTCGCGGTCCAGGACCAGGACGCCGCCGGCCTCGATCACGATCCCGGCCAGCGCCGCATCGGCGGCGCCACGGACGGTTTCGGGGCCGATCGTCGGCAGGTCGGCGCGACGTTCCTGCCCGACCTTCGGCGCCTTGTAGAGCACACCACCCGTGGTCGGCAGCGAGTCGGGCCGGTTGAGGAGACTGGACAGCATCCAGTCGGTGCCGAAGACGGTTTCGACCCCGATCGCCATGCCCGCGCGGACGGCGCAGGCCTGACCGATGTCGACGGCGCTCATCGCGCCGACGACGGCCGCGCCGCGGGCCGCATCGCCGATGTCGGCCCTTGCCGGCTGGCGGTCCGTAGGACAGCCTTCGGCCATCAGCAGGTCCGGCGCGATCTCGTGCGCGCCGAGGACTGTGAACCCCTGGGTTTCGAAGACCCCGATGGCGATCCGCAACGATCCGTCATCGCCCTGGGCCAGCGCCTGCATGATCACCGGCACCAGCGGCAGCGTCGCCGCGTCCAGCGCCGACGGGTCGACGTCGGGCCGGGTCAGGCTGCCCGCAAGGCAGAGTTCAGTCACGCCGCGGGCCTTCAGGTCCGCCAGCAGCGTGCCCAGCGTTTCCACCCGGAAGGTCAGGTCAGGGGTCAGCCCCTCGGGCACGGTCCCTTCGAAGGAACAGACCACGGGGCGCGCGCCCATCGCGGCCACAATGGCGGCAGGCAATCCGCCGCCCCCGGCAATCAGCGCTTGCATGGCGTGCCCTCCCCGGCTGACCTACTTGCCCGGCGTCAGGAAGTGCCGGTCGCTGTCCGCAAGGACGAAATCGACGATATGGCGGACATAGTCGCTTTCCGTCTCGTCCCCCAGACGCTGGGCGCGGTCGTGGAACGTGCCCTCGCCCTGGCTCAGCATCTGGAAGGCCGCCCGCAGCGCGGTGATGTCCTTGCGCGGCACGCCGCGCCGCTTCAGCCCCACAAGGTTCAGCCCGTCCAGCACGCCGCGCGGCGCCTGGACCAGGCCATAGGGAATGACGTCGTTCGTGACCATGGTCAGCGCACCGATGATGGCGCCGCGGCCGATGCGGACGAACTGGTGGATGCCGCAGAGGCCCCCGATGATCACGTCGTCTTCCAGGATGCAATGCCCCGCCACGGCGGCCGAGTTCACGACGATCACCCTGTCGCCGACGATGGCATCGTGCGCCACATGGCAGCCGGCCATCAGCAGGACATCGTCGCCGATCTTGGTCAGACCCCCGCCGCCCGCCGTGCCGGTATTGACGGTCACATGTTCGCGGATCCGGGCCCGTTCGCCGATTTCCAGACGGGTCTTTTCGCCCCCGAACTTTTTGTCCTGGGGGATCTCGCCGATCACGGCGAAGGAATAGAGAACGGAATCCGCCCCGATCGACGTTTCGCCGGTGACGACGACATGGCTTTTAAGTTCGACACGGTCGCCCAGCGTGACGTCGCGGCCGACCATGCAGAACGCGCCGATCACGCAATCGGCCCCTATGCGAGCGCCCTCTTCGACGATGGCCGTCGGATGGATCGAGGTCATGCCTGCTCCTGTTATCCCTTGCCCCAGTCGATCATGGCGGTGAACTCCGCCTCGGCTGCGACTTCCCCGTCGACTTCGGCGCGGCCCGCGATCTTCCACACCTTGCCGCCGGGGCGGCCACGAACGGTGGTCACGTGCAGCTTCAGCACGTCGCCCGGCACCACCTTGCGGCGGAACTTGCAGTTGTCGATGCCCATGAAATAGATCAGCAGGTCCGTCGTTTCCATTTCGACGCTGCAGCCGATCATCACGCCCGCGGTCTGACCCATCGCCTCGACGATCATGATACCCGGCATGATCGGCACATCCGGAAAGTGTCCCTGGAAGTGCGGTTCGTTCATGGTGACGTTCTTGATCCCCGTTGCCGACGACGTGCCGTCGATGTCCACGACCTTGTCCACCAGCAGGAACGGATAGCGGTGGGGCAGTATCTGCTGGATGCGTTGGATATCGGCGGTCAGAAGCGCAGGGGCTGTATCGGTCATTCGGATCGGTCCTTGGTACGGCTGATGCGGTGACTAGCAACCCGGCCGGTCGCAGGCAAGCACCGCCTCAGGGTTGCCCGGCAGCCGGAGCGGATTGCCGGGCGGCGTCGGGGGCGATGGCGGGACCCATGTCGTCGGCCGGATCCGGACCGGCATCGGCCGGCGCCAGGGTGCTTCCATCGGCCAGCGTGGCGTCGATCCGGGCTACGATATGATCCGTGATGTCGATCGCCTGTGCGCTCGCGATGACCGACTGCTGCTCCAGGATCGCGGCAGCCCCGCTTTCGTGCAGCGCCATGCCCAGGATCGGCTGGATGTCGGTCCAGAACCGGCTCTGCGCCTGCTCGTGCTTGCGGTTGGCTTCGGTCAGCGCCTGGTCGCGTTCGCGCCGGATCTCGCGCACCTTGGTGTCGAAGGCCCGGGCCAGGTCGGCAAAGGCCTGCTGTTCCATTTCGGCCCGGCGTTCCGACAGGTCCTGTTCCTCGGCCGTCAGTTCGGCCTCGATCCGGCGGTTGTCGGCAGCCAGGACCGCCAGTTGGGCCTTGTAGTCGTTTTCGATCCGCTGGCCGTAAAGCGATTTCCGGAAAACCTCTTCCGACCGGACAGTCAGAAGCGGGCTGATCGGCGCGTCGCCGGTCTGAAGGTTCGTGGGAGGACCGGACTGCGCCGAAACGGTGGCCGGCAGAAGCGACAGGCCCGCTGCCAGAAGGGCAGCGGCCCAGGCGGAAGACCCGGCCCGCTTCCGGGGCTGGGTCCGATCTGTCCTGCGGTGGGGTGCGGGCTGCATGGCCTACATCAGAACGTGGCCTGGACGGTCAGGTCGAAGTTCCGCGAGCGGTCGAAGTCTTCCTTCTTGATCGCCTTCGAGAAGTTGAACCGCAGCGGGCCGATGGCCGTCGTCCAGAGCACAGAGAAACCGATCACGTGGCGCAGCGACATGTCGCGACCGACCACGCCCGGCCCGGTAACGTTCACGTCCGCTAGGTTCCACAGGGTGCCGATGTCATAGAACAGGCCGCCCCGGATCCCCAGTTCCTCGGGCAGGCCGATGGGAAATTCCGCGTCGAGGCGCAGCACGGCGAACTGGTTGCCGCCCAGCGGGTCGTTCACGTCGCCATACTCCTGGCGCGGACCGATACCGGCGGGTTCGAAGCCCCGCATCCGGTTGGTGGACAGGGTGAACCGGTCTTCGGCCCGGCTGGGTTGATCCGACTGCCAGCGCAGGGCACCTGTCTCGAAGGTCGCGCGCAGCACGACTTCCTCGTGATACACCCGGGTCTGGGCAACTGCCTTGGCGTTCGACTTGATGTACTTGTTGTCGCCGCCGACGCCCGCCACTTCGGTCCCGAATTCGATCAGCAAACCACTGTTCGGGTCCAGGCCGTTGGTCCGGCTGTCGAAGGCATAGTTGAAGCCAAGCGCGCTGGACGTCTTACGACCTTGTGCGATCTCGCTCAGGATGATCGGGCCGTTGGTCGTGCTGTTCTGCGCTTCCATCTCCGAGTTGCTGTAGCTGTAGTTGAACGAAACCCGGCTGAATTCGTTCACGCTGAAGGTCAGCGCGGGACGGAAGAAGCGCGCACTGGTGTTGTACTTGCGATAGCTGGACGAAGTCGTGCCCAGACCCAGGTCCAGGTCGAAGCGCAGGTCGCGGCCCAGAAGATAAGGTTCGGTAAAGCCGATCTGGAAGTTGTCGGCGTCCTGAGCGGTCGCGATCACGAAGCGCAACCGCTGGCCCCTGCCCAGGAAGTTGTCTTCAGTCAAGCCCAGGTTGATGCCCACGCCGCTGTCGATCGAGTACGACCCACCCACCGTCAGCGAGCCCGTGGGCTTTTCCTCGACGTTCACGTCGATGATCTGCTGTTCGGGCGAGGACCCTTCGCGGGTTTCCACGTTGGCGTCGGCAAAATAGCCCAGGGCCTTGATCCGTTCCGCGCTCTGCCGGATGGCGCGCGGGTTGAACGGGTCGCCTTCGACCGTGGTGAACTGCTGCCGGATCACGCGGTCCAGCGTGGTGGTGTTGCCCTCGATGTCGATGCGCTCGACAAAGACACGGGGACCGCGGACCAATACGAAGTCGACATCCAGCGTCAGCTGGCGATCGTTCCGGGTGACCCGGGGTTCGACCCGCATGAAGTCGATGCCCTGACGAACCGCCAGGCGTTCCATCCGGGTGATCGCCTGCTCCATCAGGGTCGGGCTGTAGATCACGCCGGGCTTGATCCGCAGGGTCGCCGCGTAATCGTCGGCATTGGCCTGGGCCATATCGCTGGTGACGGTGATATTGCCGAACTTGAACTGATTGCCTTCGTACAGGTCGAACAGCAGGAAGAAACCGTCCCGCTCCTGGGTCAGTTCCACGTTGGCGCTGTTGATCCGGAAATCGACATATCCGCGCGACAGGTAGAATTCCCGCAGCACCTGCTTGTCGAACTCGATCCGGTCTTCGATCAGCGTGTCGTTGCGGACGAAGGCGCGCAGAAAGGTCGCCTGCTTGGACTGCATCACCTGCCGCAGGCGGCGGTCGGTGAAGGCGCGGTTGCCGACGAAGCTGACCCGCTCGATCTCGATGGTGGCGCCCTCGTCGATCTCGAACACCAGATCGACGCGGTTGTCGTTGCGGCGGATGATCTGCGGACGCACCGTGGCGGCAATCCGGCCCTGCTGGGAATATGCCTCGGCAATCACGCCGGCATCCCGTTCGACCTGCGCCGGGTTCAGCACGCGCCGCGATTCGGATTCGATCAGTTCGGACAGCGCGTCGTTCTTGATGCGCCGGTTGCCTTCGAAATTGATCCGGTTGATCGTCGGGTATTCCGTGACCTTTACAACCAGGGTCGATCCCTGCGGAACCAGTTCGACCGTCTCGAACGCGTTCGAAGCGACAAGGCGCTGATATCCGTCGTTCAGCTGCGCCGCGGTCACTTCTGCCCCGCGCTCGATCCCGAGGTAGCTGACGATGGTCGACGACTCGATCCGCTGGTTGCCTTCGATCTTCAGGTTCGTGAACCGATAGCTCTGGGCAAGTGCGGCATCCATAGGCAGCAGCAATGCGAGGGCCAGACCCAGCGCATAGACCAGCCGCGCAAACGCGGACTTCATCGGGCGACGCAGAGAAAATCCGCGCACGCTCCCCTCGCGGTTCAGCGAAACCATATTCCCGACCCAATAGCAGCAGACATCAGCAATGTGGTTATCGGTATTGCAACACCTTGTCAAAACCGCAGAAAAGCCGATCCGCCATGCTGCGGCATCCTGCCGGGCCGGGGTTTTGCCATCTATCACCCTTGTTTCAGGGACTTTCCAATTCCCTGTTGCCGTCGCGGGAACCTGCCGACCGGCAAAAGATATTTTCCGCACTGCGGCGGACCTGTCCCGGAACAGAATCGGTTCCGCCGCGGGGGCCGGCGCCGAACCGGCCCCGGCAGCCCTGTCAGCACGCCCATCCGGCCGTCCGGGGCCGGGTCGTTCCGCGATCCGGGCGGCTGTCTGTCCCGGACGGGATCGGAAAGCCGTCCGGAACGCCGGTCAGCAGAACAGGTCGTTCGACAGCGCGAAGAACATCAGCGAAAGAATCAGCACCAGGCCCGCCGTCATCAGGATGCGCAGCGCACGTTCGCTGGGCGGGCGGCCGGCCACGGCCTCGTAGCCGAAGAAGACGAGGTGCCCGCCGTCCAGAACGGGAATCGGGAAGAGGTTCAGAAGACCCACTGCCGTCGACAGCACCGCGATGAAGCGGATGAAGCTGCCCGCGCCCTGGCTGGCCATGTCGCCGGACGCCTCGGCGATGCCGATGGGACCGGACATGTTGCAGGTACTGATCGCACCCGTGATCATGTGCCAGAGGCCGGACAGGGAACCGCTGATGATCGCCCCGGTCTGCAGGACCCCGCCCTGCAGCGCCTCCCACGGGCCGGCGACAGTGGTCGCCGGGTCGAAGGCCATGCCCCCCACGATGCCGATCCGCCAACGGGTGACGAAACCGCCATCGGCCGATGGTTCGTCCGTGCGCCGCGGCGTCAGGGCGAAATCGTTGACCGTGCCGTCGCGCCAGACGCCCAGCAGCAGGGTTTCGCCTGCGCCGCCCTCGACCACGTCCCGCAATTCGTCGAAGGCCGCGATGGGCGTCCCGTCGACCGAGGTGATGACGTCTCCCGGCCGCAGGCCCGCATCCATCGCTGCACTACGCGGCGCGACCTGACGGACCAGCGGCGGCAGCAGATAGGGGCCGTCGACCTCCATCCGCTGGCCGTCGCGACTGACAGTATAGGTCAGGACCGGCTGTTCGGGCATCGCATCGGTGAAGGCAGCCCAGGCGGCACCGTCGCTGAAATCGGGGGTCGGGATGCCTTCGATCCCCAGGATGACGTCGCCTTCCTGCAGTTCGTAGAAACCGTTGGGCAGCGCATATTCCTCGCCCACCGTCAGCGGTTCCGAGGCAACGCCCCGCAGCATCAGCACCGCCGCGAAGACGGCGATGGACAGGATGAAGTTGAAGACCGGACCCGCCAGCACGGTCAGCGACCGCGCCCACAGCGGCGCGCCGTGCATCGTGCGGCGCAGCTCTGCCGGATCCTCCGCCGCCACGCGCATCGTCGCGGCGTCCGCCCCGGCCGAAGCCGCATCGGCATCGCCCAGGAACTTCACGTAACCGCCGAAGGGAAGCGCCGCCAACTGCCAGCGGGTGCCGCGCCGGTCGACCCGGGAAAACAGGACGGGCCCGAAGCCAAGCGAGAACACCTCGGCATGGATGCCGGTCCAGCGGCCGACGATGTAGTGGCCGAATTCATGGACCGCCACGATGATCGACAATGCGATCACGAAGGCCACGAGCGTATAGGCCAGCCCGCCGAACTGCGGCATCATCTCGACAATATTCACGTCCCGTCCCCGTTCTTGGTATTCGTTCCGGCCGCCCCGCCGGACTGCGCCTTACGCATCTGCGGTCGCGGGTCCGGTTTTCAAGGGTTTCAGCTGCCCGTGCGGGCCTGCCCCGCCAGCGCCGCGATTTCCGCATCCGCCGCCGCGCGCGCGGCCAGATCGGCCGCCAGCACGTTGTCCAGGGTCATTTCGGCGTCCATCAGGCCCGGTTGCCCTTCGATCCGGTCCAGCACGCGCGCCACGACTTCGGCCATGGCGGTAAAGCGGATGTGACCGTCCAGGAAGGCATCCAGCGCCCGTTCCTTGGCCCCGTTGAAGACCGCGCCGGCCAGCCCGCCCCGCGCCATCACCTGCCGCGCAAGGTCCAGCGCCGGATAGCGCGCCGGATCCGGCGCCCGGAAGGTCAGCGTGCCGATCTGCGCCAGGTCCAGCCGCGCGACCGGCAGATCCTGCCGCTCCGGCCAGTGCAGCGCGTAACCGATGGCGTGCCGCATGTCCGGCGGCCCGACATGGGCCATCAGCGCCCCGTCGCGGAACCCCACCAGCGCATGGATCAGCGATTCCGGGTGGAT
The DNA here is from genome assembly GCF_009765275.1 of Chachezhania sediminis. GTDB lineage: Bacteria > Pseudomonadota > Alphaproteobacteria > Rhodobacterales > Rhodobacteraceae > Chachezhania > Chachezhania sediminis. The sequence goes on along the minus strand of NZ_VOPH01000004.1, from coordinate 304,504 downwards.
GACGGTCTCGATCCTGTCCGGATCGACCCCGAAAAACTCACGGGTTTCAATTAGTTCCAGCGCCTTGTTGAACATGGACGCACTGTCGACCGTGATCCGTGCGCCCATCGCCCAGTTGGGGTGCGTCGTGGCCTGGGCCGGGGTGGCATGGGCCAGCTTCTCGATGGGCCAGTCGCGGAAGGCGCCGCCGGACGCGGTGATAACAATACGTTCGACCGCCTCCATCGCCTCGCCCACCAGGGCCTGGAAGACAGCGGAATGTTCGCTGTCGACAGGCAGGATGCGGCCGCCATGGGTCGTGGCCGTCTGCATCACAAGCCGCCCTGCACAGACCAGCGATTCCTTGTTGGCCAGCGCCAGCGTCGCGCCCTGTTCCAGCGCCGCCAGCCCCGGGGCAAGCCCCGCGGCACCAACGATGGCGGACATGACCCAATCGGCAGGGCGCGAGGCGGCCTCGATCAATGCCTGCGGGCCTGCCGCGGCCGTCACGTCCGAACCGGCCAGAGCGTCTTTCAGCGCACCAAGGCACTCCGGATTGGCGGTCACCGCGACATCGGCCTTCAGCCGGATCGCATCGATGGCCAGCCGGTCGATATTCCCGGCCCCGGTCAGGGCCACGACGTCATAGGCATCGGGCGCACGGGCAATCAGGTCGATGGTGTTCTGCCCGATGGACCCGGTGGCCCCCAGGATCGACACGCGCCGCATCAGCCCGCCCCCGCCGGATAGCCCGTGACGGTCATCACCAGAAGCACCAGCACCGTGGCGCCGATCATGCCATCGAAGCGGTCCAGCACGCCGCCATGGCCCGGGATCAGCGTGCCGCTGTCCTTGGCGCCGACGCTGCGCTTGATCGCACTTTCGGCGATGTCGGACAGCTGCGCGGCCATCGAGGCCGCGACGGACAGTACCACCAGCCCCCAGCCCGTCGGGATGATCCAGGCGAAGATCGCCCCGATCAGCGCCGCCGCGATCCAGCCGGCGATGGTGCCGGACCAGGTCTTGTTGGGGCTGAGCGCCGGCCAGGTCTTGGGCCCGCCGATGGCCTTGCCGGCGAAATAGCCCGCGATATCGGTGCCTGCGACCAGCAGGACCAGCCAGAACATCCAGTTCACGCCGAATTCGTTCCGGACCGACATCATGCCGAAGGCCGACAGCAGGATCAGCAGCACAGCCGGCACCGCCATGCGGCGTTTGTCCGGCAGGGTGATCCACGTGACCACCAGCGGCACCAGAAGCGTCGGCACCACCATTTCGGCCCGGAAAAAGATCGCGAACAGCGCGCAGGCCCAGGACAGAAGGCCCATCTGGCGCGCCAGCACCGGATCCTCGGGCGCCAGAAGCGTGAACAGTTCCCACACCAGAAGGCCCGTCAGGATGCCCACGAACCACAGCCAGACCGACCCGCCGATCCCCAGCGCGCCGAAGGACGCCACGGCCAGAACGGTACCAGAGATCACGCGCACCTTGAGATCGCCCCAGGTCCGCTTGCCCCCAGCCCCGACCTTGCCTGCGCTGTCGGTTGGATCTGCCATCGCCCTATCCGGACACGGCCCCGAAGCGCCGTTCCCGTCCTGCATAATTGGTGCACAGCCGGGCAAATTCCTCGGCCGTGAAGTCGGGCCACAGCGTGTCGACGAATTCGTATTCGGAATAGGCGGACTGCCACAGCAGAAAGTTCGAAATCCGCGCCTCGCCGCTGGTGCGGATCACCAGGTCCGGATCCGGCAGCACGTGGGTATCGAGGTATTTGGGCAGCGTTTCCTCGTCGATTTCCTCGGGGTCCAGCTTGCCGTCCGCCACGTCGCGGGCCAGCCGCTTGGTGGCGCGCGCCACCTCGTCCCGGCCGCCATAGTTCAGCGCGACCGTGATGTTCACCCCGTCATTGTCGGCGGTCTGCGCCTCCAGCGTGTCCATCAGGTCGATCAGCTTCCTGTCCAGCTTTACCCGGTCGCCGATGAAGCGCACCCGCGCACCGCGGTCATGCAGCTCGCGGGTCTCCTTGGCGATGTAGCGGCGGAACAGGCTCATCAGGCCCGCGACCTCGACCTGGGTACGTTTCCAGTTCTCGGTCGAAAAGGCAAAGATCGTCAGATACTTGACGCCGATATCCTCGCAAGCCTCGACCACCTCGCGCACGCGCCGGGCACCGGCATGGTGCCCGAACAACCGCGGCCGCCCGCGGGCCTGAGCCCAGCGGCCATTGCCATCCATGATGATGGCCACGTGCTGTGGCGCCCCCGGGATCGGGTCGAAGACCTTGGCATTCTTGCTGCCGGCCTTCTTGAACTTGCCAAGGAAACCGCCGGCCTCAGACATGCATGATCTCGGCCTGTTTCGTTTCCAGCGCCGCGTCCACCGCGGCGATCATCTTGTCGGTCAGGTCCTGCACCACGGATTCCCAGAATTTCTGGTCGTCTTCCGACATGCCGTCGGCCTTGGCCTTCTTGATCTGGTCCATCCCGTCGCGCCGCACGTTGCGGACCGACACGCGGGCATGTTCGGCATACTGGCCGGCAACCTTGGTCAGCTCGCGGCGGCGTTCCTCGTTCAGTTCGGGGATCGGCAGCATGATGATGGTGCCGTTCAGCTGCGGGTTGATGCCCAGCCCGCTTTCGCGGATCGCCTTTTCGACCTTGCCGACCAGGCCCTTGTCCCAGACGTTGATCGTGACCATCCGCGGTTCGGGCACGTTCACCGTGCCCACCTGGTTGATCGGCGTGGGAGAGCCATAGGCCTCGACCATGATCGGTTCCAGCATGGAGCCACTGGCGCGCCCCGTCCGCAGAGAGGCGAATTCTGTCTTCAGGTTCGCCATGGCGCCGTCCATCCGGCGCTGCAGATCGTCGGTGTCGAGTTCGAATTCGTCGGACATAGCGGTCTTCTCGTTGTTGCCCCCGACAGGCGCGGTCTCCCGGCCCGCCCGGATCTGTTCCAGCCTTGCGGCCGTTCCTCCCCGGCCCTGATCCGGATCAACGATCCCCGCGCCGGCGCGTTCCGTCCAACGCGAAACGCCGGACCGTCAGGGCCCGGCGCCGAGGCAATCGGCCGGTGACCGCTCTATAGCCTTAGCCGCGCACCATTGTATAGGTGCCTTCCCCGGACAGGATGCCCCGGAAGCCACCCGGTTCGTCCAGCGAGAAGACGATGATCGGCAGCTTGTTGTCCCGCGCAAGGGCAATCGCCGTCGCGTCCATCACGCCCAGACTGTCGGCCAGGCACTGGTCATAGCTGACCGTGTCGTAGCGCTTGGCATCGTCGAACTTCTTGGGGTCCTTGTCATAGACGCCATCGACCTTGGTGCCCTTGAAGATCGCCTCGCAGTGCATCTCGTTCGCGCGCAGCGTGGCGGCGGTGTCGGTCGTGAAGTACGGGTTGCCGGTCCCGGCGGCAAAGATGCAGACCCGGTTCTTTTCCAGGTGCCGCACGGCGCGGCGGCGGATGTAGGGCTCGCACACCTCGTCCATCCGAATAGCCGAGATCACGCGGGTATAGACGCCCATGTTCTCCAGCGCCGACTGAACCGCCAGCGCGTTCATCACGGTCGCCAGCATGCCCATGTAGTCGGCCGTGGTCCGCTCCATCCCCTGTGCGGATCCGGACAGGCCGCGGAAGATGTTGCCGCCGCCGATCACCATCGAGATCTGGACGCCCAGTTCATGGACCGACTTCACCTCGCGGGCGATACGTTCCACCGTGGGCGGGTGCAGCCCGAATCCCAGCTCGCCCATCAGGGCCTCGCCGGAAATCTTCAGCATGACGCGTTTGTACTTGATCCCCGAGGGATCGGATCCTGTTTCGGGTGAGGCGGTCATGTTGCGCTCCGGACTGTCATGGGGGTAATTTCGCGCAAACTGAACGATAAGGCTTGAGGGTTCAATGCGACAGGCAGGCGGATATGCACGGATCTGCCCGGCTGGGACATTTTGGCAAGGACCGGCGGCTTGAAGATGGACGATATCGTGCCGGGGAACCTGCCACCGGACTGCCCCGTCCTGATCGCCGGGCCCACGGCCTCGGGCAAGTCGGCACTGGCGCTGACCATCGCCGAGCGCCATGGCGGGCGGATCGTCAATGCCGATGCCAGCCAGGTCTATGGCTGCTGGCGGGTGGTGACGGCCCGGCCCTCGGCGGCCGAGGAGGCGCGCGCGCCCCATGCGCTGTACGGCCATGTCGCCCATGACGCCCCCTATTCCGCGGGCCACTGGCTGCGCGAGGTGGCGCCGCTTCTGCCGGACGGGCCGCGGCCGATCATCGTGGGCGGTACGGGCCTTTATTTCACCGCGCTGACACAGGGCCTGGCCGACATCCCCGCCACACCGCCCGAAATCCGGGCCGAGGCCGACCTGATTCCCCTGGAAACCCTGCTGGCCGACCTGGATCCGCGCACCGCCGAAGGGCTGGACCGCCGGAACCGCGCCCGGGTTCAGCGCGCCTGGGAAGTGCAGCGCGCGACCGGGCGGGGGATGGCAGACTGGCAGGCCGACACGCCGCCGCCCCTTCTGCCGTTGTCCGGCACGCTGCCGCTGGTCATGGATGCGCCAAAGGACTGGCTGACCGCGCGGATCGAACGCCGCTTCGACGCCATGCTGGCGGCGGGCGCGCTGGACGAGGTGGCGGCGATGCGGGACCGGTATGATCCCGCCCTGCCTTCGATGCGGGCCATCGGCGTGCCGGAGCTGATGGACCATGTCGCCGGTCGCCTGTCACTGGACGAAGCGCGGCAGAGGGCGACCGTTTCCACCCGCCAGTTCGCCAAGCGGCAGCGCACCTGGTTCCGTTCCAGAATGGGTGCATGGCGCAGGATCCCGCCGCCTGCTGCATAATGCTGCGGCACCGGGCGGCCGGACATCGGGGCCGCAGCGCAAGGGGTATTGGCGGTTTGAGGCCCCCTCGTTAACACTATTGGTTAATGTTCGACGCCCCGCGCATATCCGACGGGCCTTCCTTCCTGTCGCTGTCCGGTCTGGCCCCTGACGGGGCCTGGCAGATCGACCTTGCCCATGACCGTCCGCAGCACCTGCTGATCTGGATCACGCGCGGACAAGGCACGGCGCTGCTCTATGGGGCGCGGGTCGGCGTAGGCCCCCACAATGCGCTGTTCGTGCCGGCGCGGAACCTGTTCGCGCTGCGCATGGGGCCCGGTGCCCTGGGTCACGTGATGGCCGTGCCGCTGCCCGCGGCCCTGCCCCTTCCGGACGGACCCAAGCATCTGCGCATCCGCGAGGTCGGCGACCAGCGCGACCTGACCGCCCATATGGAGGCCGGCGCGCGCGAGCAGCGGCAGATGGACGACCCGGCGCAGGACAACACCCTGACGCAGGCCGCGGTCGACGCCCGCGCCATGCTGACGGCGATCTGGCTGGCGCGGCACCTTGGGACAGGTGGTGCGCCAGACCCCAATCCCACCGCGGCGCGCCATCTGGTGCGGGCCTATGCGCGACGGATCGTGGACCACTACGCTTCGGGCGCCACCATGGCCGACCATGCCGAGGCACTGGGGGTCACAGCCACCTACCTGACCCGCACCTGCAGGGGCGAAACCGGCCACACGGCGGCCACCTTGCTGACCCAGCGGCTGCTGCACGCGGCCTGCAGTCAGTTGATCGGAAGCGACCGCCCGGCGCAGGACATCGCGGCCGGCCTGGGCTTCGCCAGCGCGGCCTATTTCAGCCGCTTTCTGCGCCACCACGTCGGCCAAAGCCCTATTGCCTTCCGCCGGCTGCACCGCCCCTGACGCAAAGCTCCTGATCTTTTGCAGCTTTTTCAGGCTTTGCCTTGCCCACCCCTGCGACATTTGCGCCCGCCAATGCCCGTCAATGTCGCATTCAGCGAGTTCTTATGTCGCTTTCTGTCGTTCCAGTGACGGCGACGGGAATTGACGCGTGGGTTGAACTGGTGCCGAATAGCGACCATGCACCCGGTCCCGGACCCGTGACCGCCTACGCAACCGGGCAAGACATGCGAACACGCAGGTACGAGGCAGGACGACAGGACACCAATGCCGCTTCGCCGCCCTGTACCGATTGCGCCCCGATGCCGGCCGGCCCGCAACGCGGACCGACCCGAAGACGATACGACGCGACAGGCACTAAAATAACGATAACGAGCGGGGGCCACCGAGCCTTCGACCGACAGGGGAAAGAAGCTTGGGACTGTTCATCCTCCGACGAACCGGTGTGATGGTGCTGACGGCGTTGTGCCTCACCTTCATCGTGTTCTTCCTGACGAACCTCTATCCGAACCTGGAAAAGCTTGCGAAGACGCAAGGCAACTTCCGGATGTCGGACGAGGCAGTGGCCAGCTGGCTGGACAACAACGGCTATTCGGGGCCGATGCTGTTCAGATACGGCGAATGGCTGGGCGTGACCCCCGGCTGGACCCGGGACGCCGCCGAAGGCAAGGTCCGCGGGCGCTGCATCGACGGCGACGTCCTGCCAGAGGTCGCGGCCGAGGCCCCCGCCTATTGCGGCATCATCCAGGGCTACTGGGGCCGGTCGACGGTCTTCAAGGAACCGGTCGCGGGCATCATCGGCGAAAAGCTGGGCCTGACGGGGGTCCTGATGTTCTGGGTGCTGGTGCTGATGGTGCCAACGGCCCTGATCGTCGGCGTCCTGGCGGGCATGCGGGAAGGATCGGCGCTGGACCGGGGGCTTTCGACCTTTTCGATCATCACCACGGCCACGCCGGAATATGTGTCCGGGGTGATCTTCATCGCGGTCTTCGCTTCGTCCGCCGTGGGGCTGAAATGGTTCAAGGGCACGGCCACCAGCGCCATGTCCCAGCCGACATTCGAAAACTTCTTTCTGCCGGTCCTGACCATCGCGCTTTACGGCATGGGCTACATCGCGCGGATGACCCGCGCGTCCATGACCGAGGTGATGACAGCCCAGTACATCCGGACTGCACGCCTGAAGGGGGTCAGCTTCGGCAACATCGTCCTGAAGCACGCCTTGCGGAACGCGCTGATCGCACCGTTCACGGTGATCATGCTGCAGTTCCCGTGGCTTCTGAACGGTGTGGTCATCGTCGAGACCCTGTTCAACTACAAGGGCTTCGGCTGGACGCTGGTACAGGCCGCCAGCAACAATGACATCGACCTCCTGCTTGCGGTCTCCGTCGTCTCGGTGGCGGTGGTGCTGGTGACGCAGCTGATATCGGATATCGGCTATGTCTATCTGAACCCGCGTATCCGGCTGTCGTAAGAGAGGCACATGATGGAACCCCTAAGCGGTATCGACATTACCGGACGCATCCTGTGGCAATTCTGGCCCGTCTGGATTTCACTGATCGTGCTTTTCGCCCTGTCCATGCGCTTCAAGCGCAGGCTGGGGCTTTACGGCAAGCTCTTCGACAGCCCCATCGGCATGATCGGCTTTGCCCTGGTGATGTTCTGGATCTTCACCGGCATCTACGCCAGCTTCGACCTGATCATGACGCACCTCCCACTGTCCCAGATTTCGGGCCTGAAGAACAAGGGCCCCGGATCGCCCTTGCCCAGCCCCGACCCCGGCCAGTACCAGTGGTACCTGCTGGGCGGCGACAACCTGGCCCGCGACGTCTTCAGCCGCATGGTCAAGGGATCGTCCATCGTGATCGGGATCGCGCCGCTGGCGACGCTGTTCGCCTTCATGGTCGGCATCACCATGGGCCTGCCCGCAGGATATTATGGCGGGCGGCTGGACGTGTTCCTGTCCTTCATGGCGAACCTGATCCTGGCCTTCCCGGTGATCCTGCTGTTCTTCCTGCTGGTGACGCCGGAAATCGTGGCGGCGGGCGTGCCGAACTACATGGCGACGGTCCTGTTCTGCTTCCCGATCATCTTTGCCACGGTGCTGCTGAATTCGCGCTACCATTCCCAGCCCTCGGTCAGGACGCCCCTGATGAGCGCGGTGCTGGTGGTGCTGATCTGGATCTATCTCTCGGCGATCTCGACCGACGGGTATCTGGTTCGGACGGAAGGCCTGAAGATCCCGCTGCTACCCAATGCAATCGACCTCTTCAACATTGCCGGCGGCACGCTGGTCGTGTTCGTGTCGGTGGTCTTCGTGAACTCGCCCACCGTCTACCGGATCGTCCGGGGCCTGACGATGGACATCAAGACCCGCGACTATGTCGCCGCCGCCCAGACAAGGGGCGAAGGCCCGTGGTACATCATGCTGTGGGAAATCCTGCCCAATGCCCGCGGCCCGCTGATCGTCGATTTCTGCCTTCGGATCGGGTACACGACGATCCTTCTGGGCACGCTCGGCTTCTTCGGGCTGGGCCTGCCGCCGGAAAGCCCCGACTGGGGGTCGACCATCAACGACGCGCGCAAGCTTCTGTCGATCTATCTGCACCCGGCGCTGCCGCCGGCGCTGGCGCTTCTGTCGCTGGTCCTGGGGCTGAACCTGCTGGCCGACGGGTTGCGCGAAGAAAGCCTGAAGGACTGATCTTGAAGACAAACCCCAAAACCCTGGCCCGGGCCGCTGCTGTCGCCATTTCGATGGCGATGGCGGTGCCCGCGGCCGCGGCCGACCTGTCACCCTACCGGATGCGCGACTGCATCGCCGAAGCTTCCGCCCTGATCGCCTTCGGCAAGGCGATGCAGAACTATGGCGCGGGCATCACCGACGACCAGCTGGACCGGCTGGGCACGCTGCGCGACGGCTGGGTGAACATCACGATCAACACGCTGGAATGCCGGTCGCTGGGCCTTCTGTCCGACGCCATCGAGGGCGGTCAGAAGGACGTGCGCGACATGACCGCAAAGCTGGGCACGCGCCAGCCGCAGGATGTCTGGAACCGGCAGATGAAACAGATCCGCACCTGCGCCGACATGTTCGGCCTGGACGCCACGCGGCAGGCGGCCACCGCCACGCCCTTCGACCTGACCACATGCCAGAAGGGCTGACGGGCCTCGCCCCTTGCCCACCCGCCACGGGATTGAACGGAGACGACGCAAATGTCCAAGGATGACTACGACGGCCCGATCCTGGAGATCGAGAACCTCTCGATCTCGTTCTTCACCCGTCTGCGGGAAATCCCCGCGGTGATGGACTTTTCCGTGACCGTCCAGCCGGGCGAGGCCGTAGGCCTTGTCGGCGAATCGGGATGCGGCAAGTCCACCGTGGCCCTGGGGGTGATGCGCGACCTGGGCAAGAACGGGCAGATCGTCGGCGGGTCGATCAAGTTCAAGGGCCGCGACATGGGCGCCATGTCGGACGAGGAATTGCGCGATATCCGCGGGTCCGAGATCGCGATGATCTACCAGGAACCCATGGCCAGCCTGAACCCGGCGATGAAGATCGGCAAGCAGCTTATGGAAGTGCCGATGATCCACAAGGGCGCCTCGAAGGAACAGGCCTACGAACGCGCGCTGCAGGTGGTCACCGATGTGAAGCTCCCGGACCCGAAGCGGATCCTGGACAGCTTCCCCCACCAGCTTTCGGGAGGCCAGCAGCAGCGGATCGTCATCGCCATGGCGCTGATGGCCGAACCCAGCCTGCTGATCCTGGACGAACCCACCACTGCGCTGGACGTGACGGTCGAGGCCGCGGTGGTCCAGCTGGTAAAGGAGCTGGGCAAGAAATACGGGACGTCGATGCTGTTCATCTCGCACAACCTTGGGCTTGTGCTGGAAACCTGCGACCGGCTGTGCGTGATGTATTCGGGCGAGGCCGTCGAAACCGGATCGATCGCAGACGTCTTCGACAAGATGCAGCACCCCTATACGCAGGCGCTGTTCCGGTCGATCCCGCTGCCCGGTGCCGACAAGAACGCGCGGCCGCTGAAGGCGATCCCGGGCAATTTCCCCCTACCTCATGAACGCCCGCAGGGCTGCAATTTCGGCCCGCGCTGCGACTATTTCGAGGACGGCCGCTGCAATGTCACCGATATCCGCATGGCCGAGGTCGCGGGCGACGACCGTCACTGGACCCGCTGCCTGAAGTTCCAGGAAATCGACTGGAACGCGCCGATGGAACTGATGGAGACCAAGCAGAAGGGCGAGATCGGTCCCGTCGTCCTGAAGATGGACAACCTGAAGAAATACTACGAGGTCGCGGCCAATGCCCTTTTCGGCGGCGGCAGGACCAAGGTGGTGAAGGCGAACGAGACGCTGAGCTTCGAGGCCCGCGAAAGCGAGACGCTGGCCATCGTGGGCGAAAGCGGCTGCGGCAAGTCCACTTTCGCAAAGGTGCTGATGGGGCTGGAAACGGCGACCGACGGGCAGATCCTTCTGGACAACCGCAATATCGAGATGACGCCGATCGAGAAGCGGGATTCCAAGACCGTGAGCGAAATCCAGATGGTCTTCCAGAACCCGTTCGACACGTTGAACCCGTCGATGACGGTCGGCCGTCAGATCATCCGTGCGCTGGAAATCTTCGGCATCGGCAAGAACGACGCGGAACGCCGCGCCCGGATGCTGGAACTGCTGGACCTCGTGAAGCTTCCCCGCGAATTCGCCGACCGCATGCCGCGGCAACTGTCGGGCGGGCAGAAACAGCGCGTGGGCATCGCCCGCGCCTTTGCCGGCGACGCCCGGATCGTGGTGGCGGACGAACCCGTGTCGGCGCTGGACGTGTCTGTTCAGGCGGCGGTGACGGACCTGCTGATGGAGATCCAGCGCGAGAAGAAGACGACCCTGCTGTTCATCAGCCACGACCTGTCCATCGTGCGCTACCTGTCGGACCGGGTCATGGTCATGTATCTGGGCCACGTGGTGGAACTGGGCACGACCGATCAGGTCTTCTCGCCGCCCTATCACCCCTATACCGAGGCGCTGCTGTCCGCCGTTCCCATCGCCGACACCTCGGTCCAGAAGGAACATATCGTTCTGGAAGGCGACATTCCGTCGGCGATGAACCCGCCCCCGGGCTGCCCGTTCCAGACGCGCTGCCGCTGGAAGGACCAGGTGCCGGGCGGGCTTTGCGAAAAGGACGTGCCGCCGATGCGCCAGATGGCGGACGGCCACCAGATCAAGTGCCATCTGGCCGAAGATATCCTGTCCCGCATGACCCCGGTCATCAAGATCGCCGCCGAATAAGCGCGGGGTCCCGCTGACGACGCGGCCGGCCGTAGACCGGCCCGTCGTTCCCATTACGATGATACGCGTGCGGAAACGGAAAGGCGGTGACCGGCATGGAATATGACGAGGCAGCGGCGGACCGGCTGGAAGCGACCTATCTGGGCAAGGACGTGATCGCACAGCGGGCCGACACGCTGGCCCGGCTGGCGATTCAACCCGGCGAACACGTGCTGGACATCGGTTCCGGTCCCGGATTCCTGGCCGAGGAGATGGCCCGCCAGACCGGGCCGGATGGCCGGGTGACGGGCGTCGACCTGTCCCCGATCATGGTGGCGCGCGCCCTGGCCCGGGCCTCCTGCGGGTGGCTGGACTTTCTGCAGGCGGACGCGACCTCGCTGCCCCTGCCCGATGCGGCCTTCGACGTGGTGGTGTCGACCCAGGTGGCCGAATATGTCCCTGACATCCCCGCCATGTGTGCCGAAATCGCGCGGGTCCTGAAACCCGGCGGGCGCGGGTTGGTCATGGCGACGGACTGGGGCGGGCTGGTCTGGCATTCATCGGACCCGGCCCGCATGGACCGCGTGATGAAGGCGTTCGAGCCCCATTGCGCCGATCCGCACCTTCCCCGGACGCTGGGCCCAGAGCTGCGCGCGGCCGGGCTGGCGGTCCCCGGCATCAGCTATTTTCCGATCGTGAATACCGGGATCGGCGACGGCAGCTATTCCCGCGGCTCCATCGACTTTGTCGCAGGCTACGTAAAGGACGGTGGGGCCATCCCCGCGGCAGAGGTTCAGGCGTGGCGCGACGACCTGCATGCGCTGGACGAACGCGGGGAGTACTTCTTTTCCAACGGGCGGTTCAGCTTCGCCATCGCGAAGCCCTGATCGACCGGACCGGCCCGGATGGCCGCGGACCCGGCACCGACCCCGACGCGCCGAAGCCGGATCAGCTACCCCATATCACCCGGACGTAATTCTGGGTTTCCTTGTAGGGCGGGATGCCGCCGTGCTTCTTCACCGCTTCCGGCCCGGCATTGTAGGCCGCCAGCGCCAGCCGCCAGGACCGGAAGGTCCGGTATTGCGTGGCCAGATAGCGCGCGCCGCCGTCCAGGTTTTCGTAAGGGTCGGCCGGATCGACCCCCAGCCGCCGCGCGGTCGTGGGCATCAACTGGGCCAGACCAAGGGCGCCCTTGTGCGACTTCGCCCTGGGGTTCCAGCCGCTTTCCTGCTGGACCAGCCGCAGGAACATCTCTTCCGGGACCGAATGGCGGCGGGCAGCCTTGCGGGCCATGTCCAGGTATTCGCCGCGGTAGTTGCCCGAATAGGCGCGCGAGACACCGATGCCATCCCCCAAAAGCGGCTGGGCCTGCGGCGTCAGGCGCACGGAATAATCGTATTGCGTGGCGCTGCGGGTATCCAGGACCTTGGTCCGGGCCTTGAACACGTCGCCCCGGTTCTTGTTCGACGCAAAGAGATCCGCCGCAACGGCATCGACCGGGCCAAGGCCCACGGCCATCGCCACCATCATCGCAAGGCCACGGCCCATCCGGGACCCGCCACTGCGCCGCGCCGGCTCAACTGCCGGTCTCACCGTTTCTGCCCGTACGCTCAATGATCCACCCGTCTGATGCGGCCCTTGCGCTGCGTTTTCCGGCGACGGACCTGCGCACCCCAATGGCAGATCCCGGCAGTCGCCGATCGAGGCATTCGACCGCAGCGTGGACCGGTTCGTTTCGCCCGGAACCCTATCCACATAAATTTGGAGCATTATATCTTTCCCGCACGCAAGATCCAGCCTTTCGCGCGGGTTGTCGCATCGGCAAGCGGGCTTCCGCCCCTATCCTGTTTCCGCACGCTGCGCGCTGGTATAGGGTCGGTCAACACGGCTCTGCCCGGATTCGACACACGACACCAAAGACCCATCAACGAAGGACAGCGAAGGCCATGGCCGGCTCCATCAACAAAGTCATTCTCATCGGAAATCTTGGCCGCGACCCCGAGGTGCGCAACTTCTCGAACGGTGGCAAGGTCTGCAACCTGCGCATCGCCACGTCCGACACGTGGAAGGATCGCGCCACCGGCGAACGCCGCGAGAAGACCGAATGGCATACCGTTGCCATCTTCAATGAACACCTGATCCGGCTGGCCGAACAATTCCTGCGCAAGGGGTCCAAGGTCTATGTCGAAGGCAAGCTGGAAACCCGCAAGTGGCAGGACCAGCAGGGCCAGGACCGTTACACGACCGAAGTCGTGCTGCGCCCCTTCTCGGGCGAGATGACGTTCCTCGACCCGCGGGCCGGCGAAGGCGCGGGCGCGGGCGGCGGCAGCTATGGCGGCGGGTCCGGCTATGGCTCTTCGGGCGGTTACGACCGGATGCCCGATGACGATCCCTATGGCGCGCCCTCCTCGGGCGACGGCGGCAGCCGCGGCCCGTCCAGCCGCGACATGGACGACGAAATCCCGTTCTGATCCCCTTCAAGGGCCTGAACGACCGAATGAAAGGGCGCCGCGACCACGGCGCCCTTTTTCCTTTGATCAGGGTCCTATCCCTACGGATAGCGCGCGCATACCGACGCCCTCCCCCGTTAACGGATCATCAAGGTTAACAAACGGACGTCCAAATTCATCGCTTGCGAAGCGAGTCGCCCACATGAAAATCCGTCACGAACGTCCGATGTCCGACATGGCCTTCCCGGTCCGCGCGCCCTTGCGCCTGACCGATGCGATCGGTCGGTCCTGGTCCGTCGGCTGCTGGACCCTGTCCGGCCTGATGATCGAAGGTGCCGCGGATCTGCCCCGCCAGGCGCAGCTGACCATCCCGTTCCAGAGCGCGGACGTGTCCTTCACCGTCACCCTGGGCGATACGGACGAAAACGGCTGGGTCATCTTTTCGGGCCTGACGGGACCGCAGCGGGAAACGCTGGCGCTGTTCTATCGCAACCTGCTGTCGGGCAGGATGGAGGCGACCGCCGACATCATCACCAGCCTCGACACGCCGGTCGATCTGGTGCCGATGGGCGAAACCGACGACGAAAAGGCCGCCACCGCCACCCGCAGGGCACCGCGGGCCGTCCGCATCGCCGGCCGGCTGCTGCAGTACGCGGCGCTGGCGGGCATCGTCTTCGGTGTGCTGGGCAACCAGGTCTGGAAACGGATCGACAATGTCGACATCCAGCACGGCCGTGTCGTGGCGCCGATGCTGCAACAGACAGCACCGGGCAATGCCACCGTCGCCGATCTGCGCGTAGCGGTCGGCCAAAGCGTTGCCCGGGGCCAGCTTCTGGTGGCCTTCCGGACCCCGGGCCAGGACGCCGACCTGAAGGCGGCGCAGGCCGACCTTTTCGCCGCCGAGGCAGAGCTGGCCCGGGTCGAGGCCGCTCTGAACGAGATCCGCGCCACCGTCGCGGATACCGAAGCGTCGATGGCCCGCCGTTTTGCCGTCGCCGCCATGGCCCGTTCGGAATTCCTGAAAAACGACAGCCTGGACGAGGCGCGCGAGCTGTGGCTGACCATGCGCACGGAAGACCCGGCCGCGGCCGACTCGCTGCGCCCGGACGCCATCACCGAACGCCAGATCGCGGCGCTGGTCGATGAACGCGCGGCCGATGTGGCCCGCGCCCAGGCCGCGCTGGACACCTTGACCTCCGAAGCCCGCGCGCTGGACCTGCGCGCGCCGGCCGATGGCGTCGTCCGCCAGCTCTATGTCGCGGACGAGGATTTCCTGCGCGCCGGCACGCCGGTGCTGGACCTGGAAACCGACGCGCCCCGCGTGGCCATCGGCTGGGCCTCGCCCACTATGGCGGAAACGCTCTTTGTCGGCATGCCGGCCGAAATGGGCTTCAACGTCAATGGCCACCGCCAGAAGCTGCAGGGCGAGGTCGTGAACCTGACCACAGGCGAAAATCCCACCCGTCAGGGCGAATTCGGCATCATCGTGACCGTCGCCGTCGATGGCATGGACGTGGCCGAAACGCGCGAGACGCTGCGCCCCGGTGCCCCTGTCGCCCTGAACGCCGAAAAGCAGTTGGGCACGCGGATGCTAGCCGGTGCCGAAGGTCTGGCCCAGTCCGTCGGTTGGACCCTGGACCGCGTGCTGCCGGACCGGGTCTGGCCGATGCCCTTCGGCACCGGTCAGGACACACGCATCGTCGTCCACATGCCCACGACCGACCGCTGATCCCCTTCGCGCCCGGACCCATTGCCATGACCCCGACCACCTCGGTTCCGTCCTCGGACTACGCCTTCGACAAGAGCCTGACCGCGCGCCTTGACGCGCTGAAGGGGCCGGCCCCGTCCTACTGGTCGCGCTGGACGCTGGGACAGGTCACCCTGGGCCTGGGCATCCTGGCCTGGCTGGTCTGGCTGATGTTCAACACCCAGAACCGGTTCACCCAGCCGGGTGTCGTGCACATCACGATCATCCTGGGCACCCTTGGCATCTGGCGCTTCGGCTGGTGGTTCACCCACGCCATCCGCGCCGAGATCTATGCCCGCGCCGCCTTTCCGGCGATGCGCGCCCGTGCCTCGGCCCTCTGGGAGGACGGATGGAGACCGCGGCGGCTCCACATCCAGATGACCACCTATTTCGAGGAAGCCGCGATCACCAAGCGGGTCATCGGATCGATCCTGTCCCAGATCAAGCGCGAGGGGATTCCCACGACGCTGTATATCGGCACAGGCTCGGCCTATGACGAGGAGATCATCCGGTCTTTCGTCGAAACTCATGCGCAGGACATCCCCGACGATCTGGCGGAACTGGTCTTCATCCGCCAGAACCAGCCGGGCAAGCGCATGGCCATCGGCCTGATCCTGCGCGCGATCAACCGGTCCGACGTGCATCCGGACGACTTGGTCATCTTTATGGACGGCGATGCGCTTTACGGGCACGACGTGCTGGAAAAAACCCTGTCGATGTTCGGCGCAGACCCGGTGCTGCAGGCCCTGACGACGGACGAGGAGGTCATCTGCTATGGCCCGCAATGGATCCAGTCCTGGCTGAACATGCGCTTTGCGCAGCGCCGGCTGGCCATGCAAAGCCACGCCCTGTCGGGGCAGGTTCTGACGCTGACAGGGCGGATGTCGGTCTTTCGCGCCAAGCACATCCTGTCCTACCAGTTCATCCGCACGATCGAGGCGGATCACCTGGATCACTGGCTGTGGGGCCGGTTCCGGTTCCTGTCGGGCGACGACAAGTCGACCTGGTACTACCTGCTGACCAAGCGGGCCAAGATGATCTATGTTCCCGACGCCACCGTCTACACGATCGAGGTGATCAAGGAAAAAGGCCTGCAGCGCATGGTGCAGAACTTCCGCCGCTGGTCGGGCAACATGCTGCGCAACGGCGCCCGCGCCATAGCCCTGGGGCCCTTCGTCGTGAAGCCCTTCATCTGGTGGTGCGTCGTCGATCAGCGGCTGGCGATGTGGACAATGCTGGTCAGCCCGGTCATGGCGATCCTCGCCTCGGCCACGGACCCGGTCTATATCTGGACCTGCCTGATCTGGGTCGTCTTCAGCCGCGTTGTGCTGACCCTGTTCCTGTTCCGCTATGCAAGATCCGTGGACATGAGCTGGCCCTTCATCCTGTACTTCAACCAGATCATCAACGCACTGGTGAAGGTGTTCATGGTCTTCCACCTGTCCAGGCAGAAGTGGTCCAACCGCGGGAACCAGAGCGTGGGCGGCGGTGCTAGCATGGTCGCACGGCTGCAGGGTGCGATGGCCAAGTTCCAGTTGATCACCGCGGTCACAGCCTTCGTCGCCGCGGCGGCGCTCTACATGGGGCTGATCACATTCCCCGGGTTCTGACGCCCAACCGCGCACCACTTCTAACCTTCGGTATCGCCGTCTGTACCAACGCACGCCCGGCCTGTTCTTCCGAACGACCGGGCGCGCTGCGTCTGCGTGCTATGGTCTGAAGACCGCCGTCCTCAGGACCACTTGGCACAGGAGACCCGGATCATGATCACGCCCATCCTTCTTGCCGGTGACGACGGCCTTTCCCTTCATCGCAATGTTCAGGGCCGGTCCCTGCCCGGCGACGGCGAAAGCTCTCCCTTGATGGACCTCGCGCAAAGCCTCGTCCGCGCCGGCTGCACCGACCCGATCGTGGTCACCAGCCCCGCCTGGCAGCGCGAAGCCCGCCGCCAGCTGGCCGAAGCCGGGCTGGGCGATGCGGATATCCTGATCACGCCCATGCCCCGGGGCAGCGCGCCGGCCGCCCTGTCCGCCGCCCTGCGGCTGGAGATGGCGCGGGACGCCATTCTGCTGGTCTGCGGGGCCTCGGACCTGGCCGCCGATGCCCACGCCCTGGCAGCCGCGATCCAGACCGGGCAGCCCGCGGCAGAGGCCGGCGGCCTCGTGACCTTCGGGCTTCTGCCCGACGACCGGGCCTTCGACCACGGATGCCTGCGCATCGCAGCCAAGGATCGCGGTGCCGCCGGGCCGGTGCCCCTGATCGGCCATTGCGAACCGCCGGGCCGCGTCCATGTGCGGACCCTGCTGGAACGGGGCGATCATCTGGGCCATGCGCAATGCTACATGCTGCGGGTCGATACGCTGCTGGCGGCCTTCTTCGCCGCCGCCCCGGCGCTGAAAGCCACCTGCCGGGCCGCGCTGGACCATGCGGCACCGACCTGCGGGGCGCTTCTGCTGGCCAATTGCCCTTGGTCGGATCTGGAATATACCTCGATCGATCCCGTGCTCTTGGGAACACCCGCCGATGTCCGGGTCGTGGCCCTGGGTCCGGCCGGCACCGGCGATGACCGGGACGGCGAACCGCTCGCCTGCCGCCCGTCGGAGCGGTCGGCGGACCGCCCCGGCCGTGCAATGGCCAGCGCACCGGCCCTGCAGCCGGCCACGCGAACCGGGATCTTCGGCACGGTCCGGATCACCGGACGACCGGATGCGTTCGGGCCGATCACGTTTCCTGCATCCCCAAATTCCGCGTCTGCCCGGCGAACGGGACCGGGCACTGCCCGTCTGGCCCCGGACACCGGCAAACGGGAGATGGCCTGAAGGGTTCAACCCTCACCCCCTCACGGACGCCCGACACGGGCGCCCGGCCCAAAGGACCATCGACCCCGTTCAGAGGCCCGCGCGTTTGCCCAACGCGCGGGCCTTTTCCATTCCGACGCTAGCAACCCTCCCGCAGAGCAGCGGCCGGGCCGGTGAGGGGCGCGATTCCCGCCGTCGCCCGGGGTCCGCAAACGCCTTCGCAGCACCCGCGCTCTCCTTCTCGCCGGCCGACTATACCAAAGCGCAGTCGACCTCGCCTCTCGTGCCAAGTCTTAGCCATTCTTACCAAACATTAAGGTTAACGGGACAGTTAGAACCCCTGGCAGATCGAACACATCGTCCAGAAGGACCCTGCCATGACCGCGTACTTGCCAATCCTGACCGCCCCGCATGCCGCAAATGTCATCCCCGTGGGCTTCCCTCTTACGGCGCCGCGCGAGTCCGTCAGCGTCGTGGGTCTGGGCTATGTCGGAGCCGTCTCGACCGCGTGCCTTGCCAGCCTTGGGCACCGCGTCGTGGGCGTCGATATCGACCCGACCAAGGTCGCCACCATTGCCGCCGGCTGTTCGCCCATCCACGAAGACCGGCTGGAAGAGCTGCTGGCCGAAGGCGTCGAAAACGGCATGGTCACCGCAACCGACAACCTGGTCCACGCGGTCATCGACACCGATGTGACCTTCGTTTCGGTCGGCACGCCCACCGCGGCCGACGGCGGCTGCGATTACCGCTATATCGAGGCCGCGGCCCGCGCCATCGGCGAAGGCATCGCGCAGAAGGACGGCTTTCATGTCGTCGTCATGCGCTGCTCGATCCCGCCGGGCACCACGCTGGGCGTCATGACCCCGATCATCGAACTGGCATCCGGCAAGATGGCCGGCCAGGATTTCGGCATCGCCTTTAACCCGGAATTCCTGCGCGAAGGCGTTGCCGTGGCGGATTTCCACAACCCGCCGAAAACCGTCATAGGCGCCACCGATGCCCGCACCGCCGGCATCTTGGTGAGTATGTTCGCGCCCGTCGATCGCAACATCATCGTGACCTCCATCGAAGTGGCCGAGATGGTGAAATATGTCGACAATGTCTGGCACGCCACCAAGGTCACCTTCGCGAACGAGGTCGGCCGGCTGTGCAAGCCCCTGGCGGTCGACAGCCACAAGGTCATGGACATCTTCATCCAGGACACCAAGCTGAACCTCAGCCCCTATTACCTGAAGCCGGGCTTTGCCTATGGCGGGTCGTGCCTGCCCAAGGAGGTGCGCGCCGTGTCCCATATCGGCCGGTCGATGGGCGTCGACCTGCCGCTGATCGAATCCCTGGGCAAGTCAAACGCCGCCCATATCGACCGCGCGGTCGATATGGTCCGTGCCACCGGCGCCCGCAAGGTGGGCGTGCTGGGCCTGGCCTTCAAGCCCGGCACCGACGACCTGCGCGAAAGCCCGATCCTGGACGTGATCGCCGCCCTGCGGGCCGACGGCGTCGCGGTCGAGATCCACGACCACGCGATCACCGCCGACACGCCGCTGGAGGGTCAGCTGGCCTATGTCCGCCATGGCTCTGCCGGACTACAGTCGCTGGCCGGAGAGCTGGCCGGCATGCTGCGCAGCAACCCACGCGGCGTCGTCGACCGGGCCGAGGCCGTGATCGTGACCCATGCCAACGCTGCCTATCGCGACGCGGTGTCCCTGGCAGGCCATCGTCCGGTGATCGACCTGGTCCGCCTGTTCCCCGACACGGACATGTATCCCGCCATCGAAGGCATCGGCTGGTAACCCCGCCCGAACGAAGCAACGACCCGACCTCGCTGCAGGGGCCGGCTCCCGTGCACCCAACCCTCTCTGAGATCGAGAAAATAGATGTTCACCACCCCTTCCACCATTGTCGGGACCGCAGGCGCTGACACGCTGACCGGTTCCTCCCTGCCAGAGATCTTCGCGGGCAAGGGCCAGAACGACACGGTGACCGGCAACAACGGTAACGACACCGCCTATGGCGGATCAGGCGACGACACGATCGACGGCAATTCGGGCGACGACACCCTGTATGGCGGCGGCAGCCCGATCTCTGGCAGCGTTCTGCCCGTCGCGTTCACCTATGACGGATACGGCAACCGCCTGGCCCTGGACGGCACCCAGCTTGCGACAGAAAACGACACGCTGTTCGGTGGCAAGGGCAACGATTTCCTGTCCGGCGGCGTCGACCACGACATCCTGTGGGGCGGTGATGGCAACGACAGGCTTTACGGCAACTCGGGCAACGACTTCCTGTCGGGCGACAAGGGCAACGACCTTCTGTTCGGCGGCAAGGGCAATGACAGGCTGCAGGGCGAGACCGGCAATGATGTCCTGCGCGGCAACAGCGGCGATGACACGCTGGATGGCGGCACGGGGACGGACAAGCTTTATGGCGAGTCTGGTAACGACCGGCTGAACGGCGGCACCGCGGCCGACCTACTGTCGGGCGGTTCGGGCAATGACACGCTGTTCGGCGGCGTCGGCAACGACGTTATGAACGGCGACGACGGCGACGACACGCTTCACGGCGAGAACGGCACCGACCGGATGCGCGGCGCCCGGGGGAACGATTTCCTGGACGGCGGCAACGGGTCGGACAGGATGAACGGCGGGTCGGGCGACGACACGATGCTGGGCGACAACGGAAAGGACAGGCTGACCGGCTACAACGGCGCCGATGTGATCGACGGCGGCAACGGCAAGGACTGGATCTGGATGGGCGCCGGCGCCGACACGGCCACCGGCGGCAACGGGCCCGACACCTTCGTCTTCAGGACAGCCGACATGGACGGCAGCACCGACCGCATCACCGACTTCAAAGTCCAGAACGACGTGTTGGATTTCCGCGACCTCTCGCTGGGTGTCGGCGGCAAGGCGGCGGACGCCTGGCTTTCCGCCCATACCACGAGCGATGCGGGCGGTGCCCTGCACATCGCCTTCGACAGCGGCGCGCTGGTGCTGGACGGCCTGGGCGGGGTGACGTTCAGCGAGCTGTCGGATTCGATCCTGTTCTGAACACGGAACGCCGGATTGGCGTGGGACGCGACCCGAGGTTTTCCCCCAGATGCACCGGGTCGTTTTGGACCGTTCCGCACCAATCCAGGCCAGGAAGGCCGGCTTTCGCAGGCCGGCCTTCCGCTTTTTCAGAAAGATGCCCGGACGATCAGAACAGCCCGGCTTCTTTCGCCTTCAGCGCGGCCTGGGTGCGGTTCTTGACGTCCAGCTTGCGGCACAGGGTCTTCACGTGCAGCTTGATCGTGACTTCCTGCAGGTTCAGCTCGCGCGCGATTTCCTTGTTGGCCAGCCCGCGGCACAAGCCCCCTAGCACTTCCAGCTCCCGCTGGCTAAGGCCCTGCGCCACCGGGTTCACCTCTTCCGGTTCCTCTGCGGTCATGAACTTGATCGGCACATAGGTCTCGCCCGTGGCCATGAAGCGGATCGCGTTCACCAGCGATTTCGCCCCCATGGTCTTCGGCAGAAAGCCGATGGCCCCGGCATCCAGCGCCGCCTGCGCGGTCGCTTTGGGCGCGGTGCCCGACATGATCGCCACCGGCCGCCCGTCGCTGGCCTTGATCGCGCGTTCCAGACCTTCCAGCCCGTTCATGCCGGGCATCGAGTAATCCAGCAGGATCAGGTCGAACATCGTCTTTTCGGCGGCCTTGCAGGCCTCGTCCAGGTCGGCCACGGCGACGGTCTGGATGTCTCGTTCGTGTTCCAGGAAGGCCGCAAGCGTATCCCGGACCAGCTCGTGGTCATCTGCGATCAGGACTTTCATTCCGCCACTCTCCCCTTCCGCGCGACGGCATGGGACACCGCCAGCGCAATCTGTTTCATGTCTACCGGCTTGGCAAAGACGCCACGCACGTTGGGCCCGGACAGCCGCGGATCCGTCAGCGTCCGCGCCAGGGCGGACACCACGAAAACCGGCAGGTCCGGCGCGGCCCTGGCCGCGGCCTCGGCCACGTCGCCGCCGGTCATGGCGCCCATGTCGTAATCGGTCACTACCGCCGACCAGGCGCCGGGATCGTCCTCGATCGCGTCGATCGCCAGGTCCGCGGCATCGACGGCGGCCACCTCGGCCCCCAGCCGTTCGAAATAGGTACCCAGGACATCCGTCACCCGCGGATCGTCATCGACCAGCAGGATCAGCGTGTTTTCCAGCCGCGCCACGTTGTCCGGGGTCGCCTGGGCGCCAAGGATCCGGGGCTTCACCGCCTCTTCCCCGGCCAGGGGCCAATAGACGCGGAAGGTGCTGCCATGTCCCACGGCGGTATCGACCGCCACGGCCCCGCCCAGTCGCACGACAAGCTGGGCGATGCTGGCCAGACCCAGCCCGTTGCCCTGCTTGCCCTTGGTGGAAAAGTACGGCTCGAAGATCCGGGGCAGCACGTCGGGCTTGATGCCGGAGCCGCTGTCCCGCACCGCCAGCACCGCATAGCGCCGGTCGGGATCCAGCCGCCCGGCCATGACCGGAACCCGGCTTTTCCCCTGCGAGAGATAGAGCGAGACGGCGACTTCCCCGGGATTGCCGCCCAGCGAATCCTCGGCGTTCAGGATCAGGTTCACGGCGATCTGGCCGACCTCTGTCTGGCAGCCTTCCACCTTCATCGGGTGACGGGCGAAATCGGTCCAAAGCGTCGTGGCCGATTTCAGGCTGGCCCCGGCCAGGTCCACGGCATCGGACACGGCGACGCGCAGGTCGAATTCCGTTACCTCGCGCTGGCCGCGGCCGACGTCCAGAAGCCGGTTCACCAGTTCCGCCGCCTGACGGCCCGCCGAATGGATCCGTGCAGAATGGCGCATCACCCTTTCGGGATCGTCCTTGTCGGCCTGGATCAGGTCGGCGGACCCGGTGATCGCCGACAGAAGGTTGTTGAAGTCGTGTGCCAGCCGGGCCGCCAGTTCCGACAGCACCTGCTGGCGCCGCGCCTGATCCAGCTGGTCCGCCAGTTCGCGCCTGCGGCGCTGCGCCTCGATTTCCGTCGTGACGTCCCGCACGATCAGGATCCGGCCCACCTTGTGCGCGACCGACAGCGACACCTCGTGCACGCGGCCCGGTTCGACCTTGGAACACGGCAGCTGGGCCGAACTCTTGCCGTTCCTGATCAGGTCGCTTTCCAGCCGGTGCAGCACCTCGCGGTCCGCGTCCTCGCGATAGGCGCGCCACCAGGGGCGGCCCAGAAGCTGGCTTTCCGATCCCGCCCCGAACAAGGCCACAAGGCTGGGATTGGCCTGAACCAGCCGGCCGCTTTCGTCGGTGATGCCGATCCCGTCGGCGGCCGACTGGATCGCCGCCATCCGCTGCCGCAGCATCCGTTCCGCGGTCTTCATCGGCGTGACATCGGTGCCGGAAATCACCATCCCGCCGTCCGAGGTACAAACCGCCCGGACCAGCAGGACCCGCCCGTCCGGAAGCCGCGCCTCCCACCCGGCCGTCTGCTGGACCAGCAGGTCCAGGTCCGGCCTGGCCAGCGGATCCGGCAGGGGATGGAACGACCGCGGGATCGTTGCCAGGTGATCGGCCCAGTTCTGTTCGAACGTGGTGCCGGGCGCCCATCGGACATTGGGCGCGGGAAAGATCGTGCCGAGCATCGGATTGGCAAAGAGCACCGCGTGCTCTCGCGACAGCAGCAGGAAGGCGTCGCGGGTATGGGACAGCGCCTCGTCCATGCGGCGCCGCGCAGTTTCGCGTTCGATCTGGGCGTTCACCCGTTCCGACACGTCCGACTGGGTCGCCACCACGAATTCCGTCTCGCCCCTTTCGTCGGCCACCGGGAACAGCGTCAGCTCGCTCCAGAACGGGTCGCCGTTCTTGCGGCGGTTGCGCAGGACGAAGGTGCCTTCTACGACGGTCGACGCCGAATGGCGCAGCTGTGCCAGCACCGTGGAATCCTCGGGCTCGTCCAACAGGAACCTGCAGTTCGTCCCCAGCGCCTCCTCCACCGAATAGCCGGTGATACGTTCGAAGGCCGGGTTGGCGAAGATCAGGGGACGGTTCTCGGCCGGGTGCGCCTTGAAGATCATGAACCCCAGGGCAGAGCCGTCGATCACCGCCGCCTGCAGCCGGTTGTGCGCGGCCAATTCCTGCGCCTGAAGCGCCGGCCCAGCCAGCCGCGCGATCCGCGACAGGATCCGGCGGTCGTGATTGGTGAAGGATGCGGGCTTGTGCCGGAAGGCCGCCAGAGCTGCCACGCGGCCTTCGCCCAGATGCACCGGGGCAGACACCATGCTGGAATAGGCATCGCCCAGCACGGCGTGGATTTCCGCGCTGGAGGCGGACCTGGACAGGTCGGCGACGTTGCGCGCCTTTTCGAAGAGTGCCGGCGCCGGGCCCAACCTGCGCAGCGTCAACCCCTTGGGCGCGGGCTCCAGGATGTTCATGGCGGTGCCGGTATCTTCAAGGACCAGAACGACATCGGCACACAGATGGGATTTCGTGACCTCGATCAGCGCCGCGCGCGTGTCCTGGACGGAAGAGGCCCGGGACACCGATTCCAGCACAGCGTAAAGCGTACGGGTTTCGCGCAGAGCCTCGCTTTCACGTTGCTGCAGAACCTGCATCTCCAGCAGGACTTCGCGAAGTTGTTCATCTTCCGGCATCGACTGCCATTCCGCGGAGAGCGGGCCGATTACGCGTAACAAGGCCCCGTGCCACTCTTACAGGAACTTTCTACCTTAGGGTTACGATGACGTTAAGGACTTACGGACTTTTGTCCGGCGCTGCGCGGCGCTCAAGCTGCAGGTGCGATGATCCCACTGACGGATCGCGTGAAAACAAGACACGAAATCATCAGGTTGCCATGCCGGTTGCCGGCGCCCAGGACCGGCCCCTGTTCGCCGAAGGAAAACAGACCCAGAAAGGGCGCATGGCCCAGGGCGGCGCCTGTGCCGTTCACGATCCGGTCCATCCGGTCCCGCGCCGCCAGCATGCAGCCCCCGCAATAGACCATCAGCGCCCCGGCGATCATGTCGCGGCCGATCCCGAAGGGAACGGCCCGGGCCGCCACCCGGCCCGCGCGGTCGGCCAGCAATCGCGGATCGCCCGTCATCAGGGTCAGCTGCTCGCCCTCGGCCACTTCGCCATAAAGCGTCAGACTGTCGTTCGGCTCGGTCACGCGCGGCTGGACCTGAAGATAGTTGGGCACGCCGCGCAGGTCCGACACCCTCCGGCCCAGGGGCGCCAGCGCAAACCGTTCGGGCATCATGGAACAGCTGTCGGCCGCCCCCGGGGGCAAAACCCGGTCGGCCAGCCATTCGGCGTAAACCTGTCCCGCGGGCCGGTCGTCGATGCTGATCAGACTGCGGCCCCGCGCCTTGGTCACCGTGCCGCGATGGGCCGTCGGCACCAGTCCGTTGCTGAAGGAAAAGGCCACCTGCGTGCTGGGGAACAGGACCGATACGGTCACGCCCTCTGCCGAACTGCCACCCGCGCTGAAGACGTACCACCGGCCCGACATGTCGTTGTCGGCGGCGCTTCCGCCGATGATCGGAACCCCGTCACCAACGACGTCCTGGATGCCCTGGATCAGCTGTTCCTCGGTGCCCGGGGTCGCGGTCAGCCAGACCACGTCCGGCACCTCGCCCGAGCGGCCGGCCCCTGCCAGAGCCGACAGTGTGGCCCGCACCGCCGCCTGCCGCGGATCGTCGCCCAGGTCCTGGCAGCCGGTGCCGTAGTCGCCTTCGGGATCGCGGATCACAAAGGCCGCCAGCGTCGCGCGCTGGCCCGGATCGGCCGACCGGGCCGTCATCGGCCCCATGCAGGATGTCACCCCATGGAGGAAGGTCACCGGAAGGCTGCGTCCCGCCGCGGCCAGCGCCGCAGCGTCCAGATCCGCATCCGCACAGACGAAAGCAAAATCCGCCGTCCCGTCACCGATCTGCGCGCACAGCTCGGATACGGCGATCGCGGGATCGCTGCTGGCGCTTTCGACGATGTCGATCTGCATGTTCCGTCTTCTCGAATACTACGAAACGGATCCTAACCCGGCGCGCCGGGGGCTGCCTGCGCTCTTTCGGGATTTGGTCTATACCAAAGTATAGCCCCTGGGGCGCAGCCCAGCCTCGGCTGCCCTGTCAACGGCCCGTCTCCACCGCAACCGGTTCGCTGTCCAGGGCACTGGGGCCATAGGCGGTCCGGATCATGTCGTCCGACAGGGCGGTATAGATCCGGGCCCAGGCGGCGTTCATTTCAGCGGTGAAGCCTTCGCCCAGCACGCTTGACAGCGTCTCCAGCAGGGCAGTTCCCACGGCGTCGTAGTGGTCCGGCAGGACACCATAGGCGACATGGCGGATGGCCAGGTCGCGCGTGGGTGGGATCAGCTGTTCGGGATCGTCCAGCACGTCGACGATAAAGTTCAGCATCTGTACCAGCTTGCGCGACTGGGCCGCGAGGTCCGAGCTGAAGATGGCCCTCAATTCCGGCTGCGCCCGGAACAGCGCCGCATAGAACCGCTGGCCCAGAAGATCGCGGTCGACAACCGCCATCGCCCAGCTTTCGCGCACAAGAACCTCGTCCGTCATCGCGGTCTCCATCCGGCTGGCCGCCTGCTCGCGGCGGGCTGCCAGATGGGTAGCAAGGCAATTTTACCAAAACTCTAAGATCGGCAGGGCCCGGCCAGAAAGGGCGCCGCGCCGGCCCGTTTCACCGGAGTGGGCGGTGTCTCAGCGGGCGTCCAGCGCCTCGGCCAAGAGGCCATGCACCGTGTCTCGCGGCACGTCCGAGGTCACGAAACTGTCGCCGATCCCTCGTGCCAGGATGAAGCGCAACGTGCCGTCGACGACCTTCTTGTCCTGGGCCATCAACTCCAGCAGACCGTCCGCGTCCGGCAGCTCTCCGGGGATGTCGGCCAGGTCGGTCACCATCTCCATCGCCTTCAGATGGGCGCGGACCCGGCTGGGATCCTCCTGCGGGCACAGGCCCAGACGCGACGACAGTTCGAATGCCAGCGCACAGCCGGCGGCCACGCCTTCGCCATGCAGCAGTCGGTCGGAATAGCCAGTCGCCGATTCCAGTGCATGGCCGAAGGTATGGCCCAGATTCAGAAGCGCGCGGTCGCCCTGTTCAGTCTCGTCCCGAACGACGATTTCGGCCTTCATCTCGACCGAGCGTGCCACGGCATGAGCCAGGGCCGCGATCTCTCCCGCCAGAAGGCGCGGCGCGTTTTCCTCCAGCCAGTCGAAGAAGGCGGCATCGCCCAAGAGGCCGTATTTGACCACCTCGCCGTATCCCGCAAGAAAGTCGCGTTTCGGCAGGCTGGCCAGCACCGACAGGTCCGCCAGCACCAGCGCGGGCTGGTGGAAGGCGCCGACCAGATTCTTGCCCTGCGCGGTGTTGATGCCGGTCTTGCCGCCGACGGAACTGTCGACCTGCGCCAAAAGCGAGGTCGGGATCTGCACGAAACGCACGCCGCGCCGCAGGATCGCGGCGGCAAAGCCCACAAGGTCGCCGATCACGCCGCCGCCAAAGGCCACGACCACGTCGCGCCGTTCGACTTTCTGGTCCAGCAGCCAGTCGATCGTGGCGGTCAGATGCGGCCAGCTTTTCGTGCTTTCTCCCGGCGGCAGCATCAGAGGCTCGGACACGATGCCTTGGGCCTGAAGACCGGCCTGAAGCGTGTCCAGATGCGCCGCGGCCACGCGCGTTTCGGTCACGATCCAGACCTTCGGGCGCTTCAGAAGGGGCGCGATCAGGGCGCCCGCCTCGGCCAGAAGATCCGGGCCGATCACGACGTCATAGGCCCGGTCGCCCAGGGGCACGTGGACAGTGGTTCGCATCTTTCAGGCTCCGAAAACGTCGTCGCGCGCGTCCAGCGCGGCAATCACCCGGTCGACCGTATCCTCGACGGTCGACGACCGGTCCGAAAGCACATGGACCTCGGCCTTGGCATAGTCGGGCGTGCGAGCGGCCAGGATCTGTTCCAGCGTCTCGCGCGGGTTGGCAGTGGACAGAAGCGGGCGATGCGCGCGGTGGCGGACCCGGGTCCACAACACGTCGGCCGGCGCGTTCAGCCAGACGCCCACGCCCTTTTCGGCAATGGCCCGGCGGTTCGATTCCGCCATGAAGACGCCGCCGCCGGTCGACAGGATACCGGGCGCGCCATCCAGCAGCCGTTCCAGGACCTGCGATTCCTTGCGGCGAAAGAAGGCCTCGCCATCGCGGGCGAAGATCTCGGCAATGGTCATGTTCGCGGCGGATTCGATCTCGGCATCGCAATCGCGGAACGGCACGCGCAATCGCGCCGCCAGGGCCCGGCCCACAGCCGTCTTCCCTGCCCCCATCATGCCCACCAGCACGACCGTCTTACGCAATTTCCCGGTTCCCCCCCGCGCCGCCATGTCGGCCGGACGCGCCTCGGGCGGTTCAATTTCGCTCATCCTAGAGTGAATGACGTGATCTGGGCGAAAAGGCCATATATAAAAGAGCAAAGCACCCGGGCAGAACCGGGTGAAAACGGACCGAGGCAGGCAAAGGAATTCGACATGCGTCGACTGATCGCAGGACTGTTCAAGATCTTGTTCCAACTGGCAGTTCTGGTGGGCATCGTCTTCGGCATTGCCGTACTGGGCTTTGCCCTTCTGGGGCCGCTGTTCGGTGCCGACTTCTCGGCCCCGGTGCAGCCCCGGACCGCAGCTGTCACGCTCGAGGTGGAGTAACGCGATGCATCGCGACCGCGCCGTCCAGTCAAGGTCGAAGGCCCGGGTCCGCCCCGTGGCCGCGGCCCTGGCCGTCGGACTGGTCTTTTCGACACCGGCTTCCGCACAGGGCGTCACCCGCACCAGCGGGCAGCCGATGTCGGCCATCGGCTGGCTGAACCAGCCGGCGCTGGAATGGATCCCGGGCCAGTCCGTGGCGCTTCCCCCCGGTGCGTCGCCGGCAGCCCTGCCCCCGGGCGAGCCGCCGGTCACGCGGGGCATCCTTGTGCCCACCGTCGACGTGCAGCCGCTGGGGTCGACCCAGATCGCGGCGGGGCTTGTGCCGCCGAACGTCTCCGGCCTGCCGCGGGACCTGTGGGTAGGCAGCAGGCCGCAGGATCTGGTCGATCTTCTGAGCCGGGTACAGGTCCGCCACAGCCCAGCGCTGCAGCGCCTGCTTTACACCCTGCTGCTGACCGAGGCCTATCCGCCCCAGGCCAGCGGACCCGAGAACACGGTGCTGACCGAACGCATGGTCCGGCTGATGGACCTTGGCGCGGCCGACCCGGTGCGCGCGCTGGCGGACCTGAGCGAACCGACCCGGGCCGGGGACCTGGACACTGACGGCAGCGAGGCAGCCCTGAAGGGCCTGCGCGACCGCTTCCGCCTGCGCTTCGACGCGGCGCTTCTGACGGGGGGCGAGGAACAGGCCTGCACTATCCTGACAGACCTGCCCCGCCTTTCCGACGATTACCGGGCCCAGATCTTCTGTGCCGCGCTGCTGGGCGACTGGGACACTGCGGCGCTGATCTACGACATGGCCGAAACGCTGTCGCTTCTGGACCAGGCCGACCTGCAGCTGCTGGGCCGGTTCCTGCATCCCGACCTGGCGGAAGAGGAAAACCTGCTGCCGCCGCCGACGCGTCCGGATCCTCTGACCTTCCACATCTATTCCGCCATCGGGGAACGGCTGCCCACGGGCCACCTGCCCCGCGTCTTCGCCAATGCCGACCTGGACGACATCGCCGGCTGGAAGGCCCAGATCGAGGCCGCGGAACGGCTGACCCGGTCCGGCGCACTTAGCCCGAACCAGCTTCTGGGGCTTTACACGGCGCAGATGCCGTCGGCGTCGGGCGGGGTCTGGGACCGGGCGGAAGCGGTGCAGCGTTTCGACGTGGCACTGTCGGCCCATGACGGGGCCGCCGTGGCCGCCGCCCTGCCGCGCGTCTGGGAGGCGCTGACCGCCGAAGGGCTGGGCGTGCCCTTTGCCACGCTCTTTGCCCACCGCCTGGCCGAGATCCGCCTGCCCGCCATCGCCGGCGCGCAGACGCTGGCCTGGCAGGTGCAGCTCTTGTCGCCCGATTACGAACTGGCGGCGCGGACGCCGCCCGACAATCAGCCGATGACGGCCTTTCTGGCCGCGCTGGCGCAGGGCAAGCCCCAGACCGTTCCGGCGCCCGACGCCCGCACCCGTGCCATCGCGCGCGGCTTTGCAGCCTCGGGCGAGGCATTGGCCCAGCTGGTGCCGGAAGCCACCCGCGCCCAGTTGTCCAGCGGCCGGCTGGGCGAGGCGATCCTTCAGGCGATGATCCGCTTCACCGCCGGTCTGAACGGCGATACCTCGGCCCTGACCGAATCGCTGGCCACGTTCCGGGCCGTGGGCCTGGAAGACACCGCCCGCCGCGCTGCCCTTCAGGCGCTGATCCTGAAGAGGACTTGACGCAGATGCCCGGCCCCTCCCGCGACCATGACTGGATATCGGCCTTCCTGGATGCCTGCGCCGCCGAACAGGGTGCCGCGCGCAATACCCAGCTGGCCTATGGCCGCGACCTGAAGGACGTGGTGGCCTGGATGGCGGGCAAAGACCTGGCCTTCCAGACCCTGACCCGCGAGGAGGTCGAGGCCTACCTGGTGCGCTGCGATGCCGAAGGCCTTTCGCAGGCCACACGCGCCCGCCGCCTGTCGGCGATCCGCCAGATTTACCGCTTCGCCTTCGAGGAGGGCTGGCGAGAGGACAACCCGGCAATCGAGATCCGCGGCCCCGGCCGTGCCAAGCGCCTGCCCGACACCCTGACCGAGGACGAAGTCGACCGCCTGCTTGACGGCGCACGCGCCCATGGCCGGACCGTGGCCGACCGCCAGCGCAACGCCTGCCTGATGGAAATCCTCTATGCCACGGGCATGCGGGTCAGCGAACTGGTCTCGCTGCCCGTGGCCGCCGCCCGGGGCGATCCGCGGATGCTGCTTGTCGTGGGCAAGGGCGGCAAGGAACGCATGGTGCCCCTGTCGCCTCCTGCACGCGAGGCCCTGGCCGAATGGCTGGTGATCCGCGACGCCCAGTTCGAGGCCCGCGCCGCCAAGGCCGGACGCACCACACCGCCCCCGCCGGAAGCCAGGTTCCTGTTCCCGTCCCGCGGCAAGCAGGGCTACCTGACGCGCCACGGCTTCTACCTTCTGATCAAGGAATTCGCGGTCGCGGCCGGCATCCCGCCGTCCCGGGTCACGCCCCACACGCTGCGCCATGCCTTTGCCACGCATCTTTTGGCCCATGGCGCCGACCTTCGATCGATCCAGACGCTGCTGGGCCATGCCGACGTGGCCACGACCGAGATCTATACCCATGTGCTGGACGCCAGGCTGGCGGATCTGGTCCTCAATCACCATCCGTTGGCCGACAAGTCCGGCGACTGAGCGCCCCACCCCCTTGAACGCCCCAACCCCGGCAGCGCATAAGCGGCGCGCCAAGGAGTGAGCCATGGATCAAGCTGCATCGCATCTCGACACCGCGTTCTGGGTCACCGGCGGGGGTATCCTGCTGCTGATCGTGCTGTCCGCGTTCTTTTCCGGGTCGGAAACGGCCCTGACCGCCGCCTCGCGCGGAAAGCTGCGCAGCCAGGCCGACAAGGGATCGCGCGGGGCCGCGACCGCGCTGAAGGTGACCGAAGACAACGAACGCCTGATCGGGTCGGTCCTTCTGGGCAACAACCTGGTGAACATCCTGGCCACCTCGCTGACGACGGCGCTGTTCACGCGGGTCTTCGGCGACGGCGGCGTGGCCATCGCCACATTGGTCATGACCTTCCTGGTCCTGATCTTTGCCGAAGTCATGCCCAAGACCTATGCCATCACCAATGCCGAAAAGGCCGCCGCCACCGTGGCCCCCGCGATTGCCGTGGTGGTGCGCCTGTTCTCGCCCGTCGTATCGGCGGTCCGGGTGCTGGTCCGCGCGGTGCTGCGGCTGTTCGGTGTCAGGATCGACCCGGACAGCCATGTCCTGGCCGTGCGCGAGGAGATCGCCGGCGCGCTTTATCTGGGCCATTCCGAGGGCGTCGTCCTGAAGGAAGACCGCGACCGGATCCTGGGCGCGCTGGACCTGGGCGACCGCTATGTCGAAGAGATCATGCTGCACCGGTCGGGGATCGAAATGGTCGACGCCGATTCCGGGGCCGAGGCGATCCTGGCGCAATGTCTCGACAGCCCGCACACAAGGCTGCCGGTCTACAAGGAAGACCCAGAAAACATCATCGGCGTGATCCATGCCAAGGACCTCTTGCGCGCGATGTACAAGCTGATCGGCGGGCCCGATGGCGATGCCAGCATCCTGCGCAGCTTCGACGTGCGCGACGTGGCGACGCCGCCCTATTTCGTCCCTGAAACGACCGCACTGGACGACCAGATGCGCGAATTCCTGCGGCTCAGGACCCATTTCGCGCTGGTGGTGGACGAATACGGCTCGCTCCGCGGCCTGATCACGCTGGAAGACATCCTGGAAGAGATCGTGGGCGAGATCACCGACGAATTCGACCAGCCCGAGACGCAAACCCTGACCATGGGCGACGACGGCCAGTACCTGGTGGAAGGTGCAATGACGATCCGCGACCTGAACCGGGCGATGGACTGGTCCCTGCCGGATGACGAGGCCAATACAGTCGCGGGACTGGTGATCCACGAGGCCCAGATGATCCCGACCCGGGGACAGGTGTTTTCCTTCCACGGCTTCCGCTTCGAGGTGACAGAACGGCAGGGAAACCGGATCACGGGGCTGAAGATCCGGCCGCTCTGAACCGGTGACCAGTGACAGGCTCCTGCCCCGGGCCCGCGCGATGCGTGGCCTCCCCCCACGGGAATTGAAGACCAGAGACATTGGGCCGGCGAACCCGGGTCCCGGGCCGTTGGGTGCGTGGTTTCCGCACACCGCGTCCCGCAACGAAAAGGGGCGCGTGCCGGAACACGCGCCCCCGATGGCTTTGTGGTTGACGCTTAGCGGTAGCCGACCGTCGCGAAGGCGCCGTCCTTGACCTCGACCTCGCGGTAGCTGCCGGCATTCTCGCCCGGACCGATCAACTCGACCGAAGAGGCGCCGACATAGTCGATGTCGCCACCGGACTTCAGGATCTCGATGGCCTTGGCCAGTTCGCCCGGAAGGATCTTTTCGCCCGGGGCATTGGCCACGTCCATGATCTTGGGCCCGTAGACAGCCGGATCGGTCGACCCTGCCGCCTGCATCGCCAGCATGAACAGCGCCGCGGCGTCATAGCTTTCGGGCGCATAGGCCGACGTGCCGTCAAAGCCCTTGGCCGCGGACATGTCGGTGATCATGCTGGAGCCTTCGCCGCCCGAACCCGCGATCTGGCCGAAGGACCCGTTCAGGTCGTCGCCCAGGGCCTGGGTGATCGAATCGCCGATCATTCCGCCAGGCATGCCGAATGTGTCCCAGGCACCGGCATCCATCGCCGAACGGATGATGCCCAGGCCGCCCTGGTCCAGATAGCCCGCCACGACCAGGATGTCGCCGCCAGCCGCCGACAGGGCCGCCACTTCGGCGGAATAGTCGCCGCGGCCGTCTTCGTGCGCGGTCACGATGGTGACCTCGCCGCCAGCCTCCTCGAACGCGTTTTTGATCGCGTCCGCCAGGCCCTTGCCATAATCGTTGTTCGTATAGGTCAGCGCGATGGAGTTGATGCCGCGTTCCTTCAGGATCTCCGCCATCACCTGGCCTTCGCGGGCGTCCGAGGGCGCCGTACGGAAGAACAGGTCGTCGTCCTCGGCCGTCGACAGCGCCGGAGAGGTGGCGGAGGGCGAGATCATGACCATGCCATTGGCACGCGCCACGTTCTGCAGGATGGCGCCGGTCACGCCGGAACAGTCGCCCCCGATGATCCCCTTCACGCCGTCGGCGATCAGGCGTTCGGCGTTCGACACGGCCAGGCCGTTGTCGATGCAGCCGGTATCGGCGCGCTCCGGCACGATCATGGATCCGTCCAGGATCCCGCCCGCGGTGTTCACTTCATCGATGGCCATCTCGGCTGCGGCCGCCATGGCCGGCGCCAGGCTTTCGATCGGACCGGTGAAGCCGATCAGGATCCCCAGCTTGATGTCTTCGGCATGCGCCATGCTCGCGGCACTCAAGAGCGCGGCAGCAGCGGTGGCCGTCAGGAACTTCTTCATCGGTGACTCCCCTTTTGGTGGTTATGGGCGCGAGGCTATTCAGTCCCGGCCCGCTTGGAAAGCCCTTCGACAGCTCCCGCGGACAACATGCCATCGGGGCAAGCGGCCGGCCTCGCTCACGCCCGGATCGACAGAGGTTGATCGCGGCAAGGTTGCCAGGGCCACCCGCACCTGCAACTGTTTCCCAAAGCCCCGGAAGGTTCCGCCCATGCGTCCCGCTCCCCTTGTCCTCGGCCTTGCCGCCCTTCTGGCCGGTCCTCTCGCCGCGGGCGATCTGACCCGGCGCCCCGGCTGGGTCGTCACGCCGACGACGCTTCCCTTCGAGGAACTGCACACAGCCCTGCGCACCGCCATCGCGGAACACAAGATGGGCCTCGTCACCCAGGCCAGCGCCTCGGACGGCGCGCAGATGCAAGGGATCGATATCCCCGGCAACCGCGTCATCGGCGTCTTCCGCAACGACTTCGCCCGACGGATGCTCGACGCCAGCCTCGCCGCCGGGATCGAGGCGCCGATCCGCTTCTACCTGACGGAAAACCGCGACGGCACCGGCACCCTGTCCTGGAAGACCCCCAGCCTCGTCTTCGCCCCCTACATGGACGAAGGCGGCGCCCCGCTGGCTGAACTGGCCACCGAACTGGACGACATATTCGACGCCATCGCGACCCAGGCCACCGCGAACTGACACCGACCAGCCCCCGCCCCACGGCCTCCACTTCTTTGATCCGAAAATACCTCGGGGGAGCCGCCCGGCACGGGCGGCGGGGGCAGAGCCCCGAACCGCGCCGCCAACGCGCCCCCTAACGCCCCTTCAGCTCCACCATTGCAGTCGCCACGATCCCCAGCGCCAGGAAGACGACCAGGATAAAGGCCGGCCACAGCATGTTCCCGCTCCAATGGATCAGCGCCGTCGACACCAGGGGCGTCAGGCCGCCGAAGACCGCGAAGCCCAGGTTGTAGGTGAAGGCCACGCCGGAAAACCGCACGTCGGTCGGAAAGACCTCGGTCAGGACCGCCGGCGTCGGTCCCCAGGCAAAGGCTGCCAGCACCGACAGGACCAGCATCGCCCCCATCACGTTACCCGCACCCTTCTCGATCCACATGTACAACGGCACGACCGTAACCAGCAGCAGGACCGAGGCGACCAGCGTCGGAAGCTTGGGCCGCCCGGTCCGGTCCGCAATCCATCCCGCGATCGGCATGGGCAGCGAGAACACGATGATCCCCACCAGGCTCGCCGTTGCGATGGGGGCCTGCGGGAACTTCAGAAGCGTCGTCGCATAGGTGTCGAAGTAAAGGTAGAACATCGACACGATCGCAGCACCCAGGCCGGTGATGAAGACGCCGGCTATGACGCCCTTCATGTTGTTCTGGAGCAGCTGCGCCAGCGGCACCTTGTGGGCCTCGGACTCCATCTCTGCAAAGGCCGGCGATTCCGACAGGCGCTTGCGCATGACGAAGCCCAGAAAGGCGATGGCGCCCCCAACCAGGAACCCGATGCGCCAGCCGAAGGACAATATCTGCGCCTGGTCCAGTCCGCTGACCAGCGCCCATTGCACGGCATGGGCCAAGAGCAGGCCGATATTTATCATCAGAAACAGGAAGCCGCAGGCCAGCCCGCGGCGTTCGGGCATCGTCTCGGTGATCAGGACCATGGCGCCCGGGATCTCACCCCCCAGCGACAGGCCCTGCACGATGCGCAGCAGGACAAAGATGATGCTGGCCGCAATCCCGATCTGGGCATAGCCCGGCATCAGGCCCATCAGGATCGTGGCCCCGGCCATCCCCGCGATCGACAGCCGCAACATCCCCTTGCGCCCGAACCGGTCTCCGAAATGCGAAAAGACGATCCCACCGAAGGGCCGGGCCAGGTAGCCTATGGCAAAGACCGTGAAGGCCGCCAGCAGGTTCGCCACCGCATTTCCGCTGGGAAAGAAGGTCTGCCCGATCACGTCGGCAAAGACCGCGTAGATCACGAAGTCATAGAATTCCAGCCCGCCGCCCAGGCTGCCCAGGACAAGCGCGCGGCGGCGCTCCCCGGCACTGACGCTTACTGACACCTGCGGATCCCCCCGATGGTCCTGCCGTTTCGAACCGACCCTGCCCGGTGCGGGCGCACGCGGTCAAGCGCCGCGCGCCGCGGACGGTCAGTCCGGTAAAGGTCAGTCCGGCAAAGGACGGGAGGGCAAAGGTCAGGCGGGCGGGTCTTCGGCAATGTCCTCGGCCCACAGCGCCGGCTTCTCGGCGATGAAGCGCTCCATCAGCGCCTGACAGTCGGGGTCGTTCGCCAGGATCACCTCGACACCGCGCTCTTCCAGGAAGGCTTCGTTGCCGCCGAAGGTCGCGTTCTCGCCGATCACTACGCGGGGGATGCCGAACTGGACGATAGTGCCAGCGCACATCATGCAGGGCGAGAGCGTGGTATAAAGCGTCAGGTCCCTGTACGAGATCTGCCGCCCGGCCTTGCGCAACGCGTCCATCTCGCCGTGGGCGATCGGATCGCCCTCCTGCACCCGGCGGTTCCGGCCTTCGCCCAGCACTTTGTCGCCCCGTGCGACGACCGAACCGATGGGGCAACCGCCCTCGTCAAAGCCCAGCCTGGCCTGATCGAAGGCTCGGCGCAGCATTATTTTGTCGTTTTCTGTCAGCATGTTGGACTCCACACTTCGTTTCTTCGACTCTCCGACCGACGGCGCGGGCACCGCCGCGGGTCCATGGGACCCGTGGCACGGCGCGGCGGGGCTCGATGCCCCGGCGCGCCGTCGCCTGCCCAGCCCACCCCTGCTAAGCCTAGCCTGCCGTCCAGCCGCCATCCACCACCAGTGACGTGCCCGTCACCATGGCCGATGCATCGGACGCCAGGTAGAGGATCGCGCCCGCGATGTCCTCCACTTCCGCCACCCGGCCCAGCTGGATGTTCCGGGCGATCCATTCGCGCCGTTCCGGCCGGGCAAAGGTCGGCTCCGTCAGGGGCGTGCGGACGAAGGTCGGGGCCACGGTGTTCACACGGATGCCCTTCGCCCCCCAGTCCAGCGCCATGGCACGGACCATGCCTTCCAGCCCCCATTTCGAGGCGCAGTAGACTGACCGCTCAGGTCCGCCGACATGTCCCATCTGGCTGGAGACATGGACGATGGACCCCGGTTTTCCCCGCGCCATCAGTGCCTTGGCGACGGTTGTCGACAGGAAGAACGCCGCCCGCAGGTTTACGTTCATCACCGTGTCGAAGTCGTCGGGCGTGATCGTCTCGGCCGGGCCCAGCCGTGCCGTTCCGGCTGCGTTGACCAGGATGTCGACCTCGCGCCCCGCCAGGGCCGTTTCCATCGCCGCCAGGTCGGCCACGTCAAGCGCCAGCGCCTCGGCCGAATATCCCGCCGCTTTCAGCGCCGCAACCGTGTCCAGCAACGGTCCTTCGCGGCGCGCGAGGCAGATCACGTGGGCCCCGGCATCGGCCAGCGCCACCGCCGCTCCTTCGCCGATGCCGGACGACGCGCCGGTCACCAGCGCCACCCGTCCCGTCAGTCCGAAGGACGGCACCGGGGGCAGTTCTTTCGGTTTGTACGTCTCTCCCAAGGCAGTTTCTCCGTTTTGTACAAAAGGTCCGGGCGCGCGTCAGCGGCCCGTCGCGGCCATCAGCCGGCGTTTTTCGCCCTGGTCGTCGGGGGCGGACAGGACCGCGGCCAATTCCTCCAATGCGGCGATGGAATGGCCCGCGCGGAAGCTGTCGACATAGGGCAGCATCGCCGCCACGCCCCGGGCCTTCGGCGCGAATCCCGACCAGCGCAGCAGCGGGTTGATCCAGACGAGCCTTCGGCACGAACGCTGCAGCCGTTCCGTTTCCGCCGTCAGCAGGGCCGGGTCGCCGCGGTCGAGCCCGTCTGTGATCAGCAGGACCAGCGCGCCCTGCCCCAGCACCCGGCGCGACCAGTCGCGGTTGAAGGCCCTCAGGCTGGCGCCGATGCGCGTGCCGCCTTCCCAGTCCCGCGCCTCGGCCCCTGCGGCCGCCAGCGCGGCGTCGACGTCGCGGCGGGCCAGCGCGCGAGTGATGTTGGTCAGCCGCGTGCCGAAGGTGAAGGCATGGACCTGCCCCCAGCCAGCGCCCCGGCGGTTTGCCACCGCATGGACGAAGTGCAGCACGGTCCGGCTGTAGCGACTCATCGAGCCCGAGATATCGCAGAGCACGACCAGATCCGGCGCCCGCAGCCCCGGCGCGCGGCGTTCCAAGCGATGCAGCTCTCCGCCCGTGCGCAGCGCGCGGCGGAAGGAGGCCCGCGCGTCGATCCGGCTGCCCTGCGGGTCGCGAAGGCCACGGCGCGCGGGCAAAGGGCGCGCCGGCAGCGTCAGGGTTGCCAGCATCCGCCTTGCGTCCGCCATTTCGGCGGCACTCATCTGGTCGAAATCGAGGGTCTTCAGCCGCTCGGTCGCAGACATCGAGCCCTGGGCGTCGACCTCCACCTCCTGCTCTGTCGCCCGGTCGCGGGGGGGCGCGTCGGGGGTCAGGCCATCCAGCAGCGCCTCGGCCGCGCGTCTGCGGCCGGCCTCTGGCGTGTCTCCGGGCGCGGCGTCGGCCATGGGGCGCAGCGCCGCCATCATCTGTTCCAGGAACTTCGGGTCGCGCCAGAACAGGCGGAAGATCCGGGCAAAGATCTGCGTCTCCTCGGGCCGCGAGACGAGGCAGGCATGGAGCGTCCAGTAGAAATCGTCGGCCCGCGTGAAGCCGGCGGCGGCCACGGCGCGGATCGCATCGGTGACCCGGCCCGACCCCACCGGCAGCCCAGCACGGCGCAGCGCGCGGGCAAAATGAACCACGTTCGCCGCCAGGCGCGGGTTCTCTGGCAGGGGCAGCGGGACGAAGTCGGTCATCCCCGGGCAAGACCTTCCCGGGCCTCGGCCAGGATCCGCGCGGCTTCGGAGCCGGACAGGGCCACGACGTCGTCCTGATATTTCAACAGCGCGCCCAGCGTGTCGGCGATGACCGCGGGGGACAGTTCGACGACGTCGAGCGCCAGAAGGCATTGCGCCCAGTCGATGGCCTCGGCCACGCCCGGGGTCTTGAACAGGTCTTCGTCCCGCAGACGCTGGACGAAGGCCACGACTTCCCGGCTGAGCCGGTCGGACAGGCCCGGGGCGCGGGCGGTGACGATCTGCAATTCGCGTTCGAACCCCGGATAGTCGACCCAGTGATAAAGGCAGCGGCGCTTCAGCGCGTCGTGCACCTCGCGCGTGCGGTTCGAGGTGAGGATGACCACCGGCGGTTCGGGCGCGCGGATCGTGCCGAGTTCGGGGATGGTGACCTGGAAATCGGAAAGCGCTTCGAGCAGGTACGCCTCGAACGGCGCATCGGTGCGGTCGATCTCGTCGATCAGCAGGACCGGCGCGCCGGCTTCGTCGGGGCGCATGGCCTGCAGCAGCGGGCGTTCGATCAGGTAGTCGGCGCTGAAGAGGTCGCGTTCCAGCACGTCGCGGTCGGCCTGACCGCCGGCCTCGGCCGCGCGGATGGCAATCATCTGGGCGGGGAAGTTCCATTCATAGACGGCGGACGCGGCATCGAGCCCTTCGTAGCATTGCAGCCGGATCAGGCGGCGCCCCAGCATGGCGGCCAGCGCCTTGGCGATTTCCGTCTTGCCCACACCGGCCTCGCCTTCCAGAAACAGCGGCCGGCCAAGGGTCAGGGCAAGGAAGGTCACGGTCGCAAGCGGTCGTTCGGCGACATATCCTTCGGCGGCCAGGGCCCGGGTCACGGCGTCGATGGATGCGGGGATTGGCTGGCGGGGCATCGGGGACTCCTTGTCGGGGGGCAGAAGGCCTGTCCGGCGGGGGCGCGTCAAGGGGCGGGAAAGGCGGGAGGCGCTGCCCCGGGTTC
Source organism: Chachezhania sediminis (assembly GCF_009765275.1). Lineage (GTDB taxonomy): Bacteria > Pseudomonadota > Alphaproteobacteria > Rhodobacterales > Rhodobacteraceae > Chachezhania > Chachezhania sediminis. The sequence goes on along the minus strand of NZ_VOPH01000004.1, from coordinate 264,526 downwards.
CGCGCGGGCCTGCGCGCCGGTATGGAGAGCCGTGGGGTGCGTGGTTTCCACGCACCGTCAGCCTTTGGAGGGTGCGATGGGCGGGATCGTTGTGCGGGCGGCAGAAGCCCGGGATGCGGAGGCCATGAGCCTGGTGCTGACGCCGATCCTGGCGCGGTGGGGAAGCGCGCGGGCCGGCGATGCGGCGACGGTGATGGCGCAATATGTGGCGCATCCCGACCGGCTGGCCTGTTCGGTGGCCGTCGGGGACGGAGTGGTGCTGGGGTTTCAGTCGCTGAAGCGGGCCACGGCCGGCAATCCCTACGGTCTGGCACCGGGCTGGGGGATCATCGGAACCTATGTCGACGCGGCGGCCGCCGGGCGCGGCGTGGGGCGGACGCTGTTCGCGGCGTCCAGGGCCGCGGCGGAGGCCGAGGGGCTTATCGCCATCGATGCGACCATCGGACGGGGGAATGCGGAAGGGCAGGCCTATTACGAGGCCATGGGGTTTCGGGCGTATCGCGAGACGGCAACGGCAATTGCAAAGCGGTTCGATCTGACCGTTTGACGCGGCGATGTCTGCCGGGCACGCACCCTGCGGATTGCGGCGGGTGTCGGGCTTGCAAATCTGGGTATTCGGTGGCGGTGTGGCGGGATGGAAATCCTGGCCGTAACCACCATGCGCAACGAAGCCGCGTTCCTTCTGGACTGGCTGGCCCATCACCTGGCCTGCGGGTTCACCCATGTCCTGGCCTTCACCAATGATTGCGACGACGGGACGGACCTGCTGCTTGACCGGCTGGCCGAGATGGGGCTGGTCACCCATCTGCGCAACGACGGGCCCTATGACCGGCGGGGCAAGCAGTTCACGGCGCTGAACCGGGCCCACAAGCTGGATGTCGTGAAGCGGGCCGACTGGATCCTGCCCTGCGACATCGACGAGTTCGTGAACATCCACGTAGGCGGCGGGACCATACCGGACCTGCTGGAGGCCTTGCCGGCCGCGACGGCCATTCCGCTGACCTGGCGGCTGTTCGGCAATGGTGGCGTGGTGGAATACGAGGACCGGCCGGTGCCGGACATCTTTACCCGCGCGGCACCAAGGATCCTGAACTGGCCCTGGCGGGCGGGGATGTTCAAGACACTCTACCGCAACGACGGGACCTACCGGAAGCTGGGAATCCACCGGCCGCGCGATCCCAAGCCACAGCGGCTGGACACGGCGCACTGGGTCGACGGATCGGGCCGGCCGCTGGACCCGGCCTATCGGACGGAACGGATCTTTTCGCCCCTGGGGCGGGATTATTACGGGCTGGTGCAGCTGAACCATTACCCGCTGGGGGCGATGGAAAGCTTCGTGCTGAAGGCCGACCGGGGCCGCGTGAACGTCGATGCGCCACTGAGGATGGATTACTGGGTCGAACGGAATTTCAGTGACGAGGTCGATACATCCATCGCGCGCATGGCCGGGGCCACGGCCGAACACCGGGCGCGGCTGGGGGCCGATCCGGTTCTGGCAGAGCTTCACGCGGCAGCGGTGAAGTGGCGGCACGCGCGGTTCGGGACGCTGATGCTGGAAGAACCCTGGCGGGCCCTGTTCGGGCGGCTGATGATGACGCCGCCGGCCCGGGCCCTGCCCCGGGAAGAGGCCGACCGGTTGCTTCGCCATGCGCTGAAGGCCCGGGCCCTGCGACGCGGATGACCCCCGCAAGGGACCGGAGCGCGCGGTCCGGCGCGGACCTCCGGGCGATCAATTGTAACGCCAGGGACATTCCAACCCTTTGACAATAAATTAAAATTCATTTGCAAATCTTCGGAAAACCGGTCATTATCGCGGCCGACCCTGCCGCCGGTCGGAACCGGGGACATGGCGCCGGAAGGTCGGGCTGAAGCTCTGGTTCCTGCGCCTGATCCCGTGACCGATGCCCTTGTTTCAGGTCCTGCCGGCGGTTCGGCAGAGTGTTTTTTTGTGTGCCGGAGTGTGAGTTCCGGAGGAAGGTAAGGGCGCGCCGACAGAACCGGTGCCGTCGCCCGACCGCCCGGAGCCGGCATCCAGATGCCCCCGGCGGCAAACGTGGTCAGGCACCCCGCGCGACAATTCCAGACACAGCCCCCATCGGGACGGGCGCGCCCTGCCCCGGCCACCACGTGGCCGCGGCTTGCGTCGGCTCTCCGGATAACCCGGCCCTGTGCGCATTGCGACATTCACCGTCAGACGTGAGGCGCCGCCGTGCAGGGAACGATCCACAGAGACCTTGTTACGGAGGATAGTAAACGTGACACCTGAGTATCGAACCATCTCTCGCTCCGGCGGGCGGCTGAAGGGCCTTCTGGCCCTGGCCGTGACGCTGGGCATCGCCGCCCCGGGACTGGCGCTGGCACAAGATGCCGGCACCAATATCCGCGGATCGTCGACCGGGCCGACCTCTGCCCCCGGTTTCGACTATCCGGGCAATTCGCTGCACATGACGGACACCAAGCCCGCGCCGAACATGTACCCGGTCCTGTCGCGTCCCGAACAGGACGCGAATGCGGCCAAGAAGCTGGCCGACCTGGACGCCAAGACCGGCAAGAAGCCCAACGTGCTGTTCTTCCTCCTGGACGACGTGGGCTATATGGATCCCGGCTTCAACGGCGGTGGCGCGGCGGTCGGCAACGACACGCCCAACATGAACCAGTTCGCCTATGACGGGCTGATCCTGACCTCGGCCTATTCGACGCCGTCGTGCTCGCCCAGCCGGGCCACGATCCACACCGGGCAGAACCCGCTGCACCACGGCATCCTGCGTCCGCCGATGTATGGCGAAGCCGGCGGCCTGGACGGCGCGACCACCGTGACCGAGCTTTTGCAGGACAAGGGCTATACGACCATGGGTGTCGGCAAGTGGCACATGGGCGAAAACAAGGGGTCGCTGCCGCAGAACGTGGGCTACGACAACTACGTCGGCTTCCTGGGCGTGTCGGACATGTACACCGAATGGCGCGACACCTACCTGAACCCGGAATTCGCCCTGTCGCCGTCGCGCTTCAAGATGATGGAAGAGGACGGCTTCAACCACTACGAAGTCACCTGCTCTGCCACCGACAAGGACAAGTGCGACAACGGCAAGCTGATCGACCTTGATTACATCAAGGACCTGGACCAGCACTGGAAGGACGTCAGCCTGGACTTCCTGGACAAGCAGAAGGACGCCGACAAGCCCTTCTTCCTGTACCACGCGACCCGCGGCTGCCACTTCGACAACTACCCGAACGACGATTACCTGGGCAAATCTGCCGCGCATACCGTGTTCAGCGACTGCATGGTCGAAATGGACGACATCTTCGGCAGCCTGATGGCCAAGCTGGAAGAAACCGGCCAGCTGGAAAACACGCTTGTCATCCTGTCGTCGGACAACGGTCCGGAATGCGAAGTCCCGCCGCATGGCCGGACCCCGTTCCGCGGCTGCAAAGGGTCCAACTGGGAAGGCGGCGTGCGGGTTCCGACATTCGTCTACTGGAAGGACATGATCACGCCGCGCCGGTCCGACGGGCTGTTCGACTTTGCCGACATCCTGCCGACCGTCATGTCGATGAACGGCGTCAAGGGCGCCGACCTGGTCAAGCTCTTCGACGACAAGACCTATATCGACGGCGTCGACCAGCTGTCGTTCCTGGTCGCCGACAAGGGCTATTCCAACCGCCGCAGCCGTCCCTACACGATCAACCAGTATTTCGGATCGATGCGGGTGGACGAGTTCAAGTACATGTTCACCGGCGAGATCCAGAACTCGATCGTGCAGAAAGGGTCTTGGGGCGGCTTCTCGGGGTCGCTGTTTACCGACACGGGCGGTGCGGTGATGTTCAACCTTTATGCAAACCCGCAGGAGGACGTGAACATCGGCATCCGCCACATCCCGGCGACGGTTCCGGTGATCGGTGCCACCAGCGCCTATATCAAGGACCTGATGGACTATCCGCCGCAATTCAAGATCGGCTTCATCTCGAACAACCCGGCCATGTACGACCTGGCCCCGCAGGCGCGTGAAGCGATGAAGAAGATCATGGACGAAAACGGCGTCGGCCGTCACACGCCGTAATCCGCGGTCCCGACAGCCAGAACGAAAAATGCGCGCGCCCGGTCCACCGGGCGCGCGTTTTCGTGCCCGGCGGACGGCACCCCATCGCCCGGACAGCATCGCCCGCAGGAGGTGGAGCGGCCCGACCGCGCCGCGCCTGCCCCGTTCACCGGACCCGTCCGGGACCGGAAACGAGCCGCCGGCGCATCCCCTTCCGATCTGCGCTTCGTCATGGGCGCGGGCAGACGGTCAGGCGGCCAACCGGACCGCAGCACCGATACAGTTGAGGCATAGGCCCACGGTCGGCGCGGCGACCGCACCGGCCCAGCCGGAGCCCGGCGGGCGAAAATACAATCCCTAATTGTATTTTGAAATAACGCCGGTCCCGGCGACCGCCTGAATTCGCCAGGAATACGAATTGTTGGCGAATTATCGGCAAATGGCGGGAAAGCCCCTTGCAAAAACCGGCGTGGACCCGCATGTACAGGGGGCTAACGTTTCTTCTCTTCGACATGCTGTTGCCGCTCACCCGGTTCCGGTTGATCGACTTGGATCGACTTCGCCGGGCTGTCGCGATTCTGCGGACAGCATTTCTATAGGAGACCACGGATATGGCCAATGGCACCGTGAAATGGTTCAACGCCACCAAAGGCTTCGGCTTCATTCAACCGGAATCGGGCAGCAAGGACATCTTCCTGCACATTTCCGCAGTCGAACGTGCCGGCATCAGCCGCGTTGACGACGGTCAGAAAGTGACCTTCGACATCGAAACCGGCCGCGACGGCCGTGAATCCGCCAGCAACCTGGCGCTGGCGTGAAGCCTTCGCTGGAAGACCTGCTTGCAGGTGTTCCGGCTCAGGAAGGGAATGGTGGGAAGCTTCTGACGCCCACCGTTTCCGCCAATACGAAGGCGTCCGGGCCGGTTTCGCAAATCGACAAGACCACCATGAATGCCAGGCGCATTCTGGATGAAGAGGCCGAGGCGCGCGCCGAAAAGACGGCACGCCTGAAGGCCGCCCGCGAGGCGCGCGACGCTGGCGACCGGGACTGACCGGCCGCCACCCCAGAACCAATCGGAATTCCAGGCAGGCGCGTTGAGTGCGCGGGCACCTTCAGGGGTCGCCCGTTCCGCAATCCCCTTGCCTGGACGATCTGCGGCAAGGCTTGCCTTGCCGCAGACCACGTCCCCGCGACAAAACAAGAGGAGCCAGACCATGGGCTATTCGACCCCGAAGAAGCCGTTGGATCTCAAGGAATTCCTCGCCACGCCGGCCAAGAAGCGCCCGGGCAGCAAGGGCTTCGGGTCCCGCAAGTTCCCCGCCGCGCGCCCGCAGCCGGCCAAGGAACAGCCCGCCAAGCCTGACGACAAGGACAGCTGAGCGGCGCCGCGCATCCGCGGCGACGGACAGGGCGCCCCCTTCCCCGCCGGGGCGCGGCCAGAGTCCGATTTTTAAGCACGACTTCAAGACTTTAGGCCCGCCGGTCCCCCGGTTTGGGCCCGAATGTCGTATTGAACGTTGCACTGCGGGGCGACCTTTGCCCAAGATACACTATACTGGTTGAATGCCGGGTGGTCGGCCCGGCAGACCGTACACCACCGGTCCGCAGTGCAGAATAGGAGTGCTGTCTTGGGTTTTTTCGATACGATTTTCAACGCGATCAATGATTTTACGTGGGGATGGGCGCTTGTACCCTTCCTGGTTGTCCTTGGGGTCTTCTTCACCATTGCCAGCGGCTTTGTTCAGCTGCGGTTCTTCGGCCGGATGTTCAAGGTCCTGACCGGGGACGAGGAAAGCAACGACCCCAGCAAGATTTCCGCGCGCGAAGCGCTGCTGGTGTCGGTCGGCGGCCGGGTGGGCGGCGGCAACATCGCGGGCGTGGCCGTGGCGATCACCGCCGGGGGCCCCGGTGCGGTCTTCTGGATGTGGGCCATCGCGCTGGTCGGCATGTGCTCTGCCCTGGTCGAATCGACGCTGGCGCAGGTCTTCAAGCGGTCCGAACCCGACGGCACCTATCGCGGCGGCCCGGCGCGGGCCATCATCCACGGCTTGGGCGAAAATTATCGCTGGCTGGCCGTGATCTATGCGGTCTGCCTGATCGCCTCCTTCGCCATCGGCTTCAACGCCTTCCAGGGCAACACCGTCGCCGGCGCGGCGCTGGACAGCATGGACATCCCCCGCCTGTGGACCGGCGCCTTCCTGGCGGTGGCCACGGGCCTGATCGTCTATGGCGGCATCCATCGCATCGCCAAGGTGGCAGACGTGATCATCCCCGTGATGGCGGTGGGCTACATCCTGCTGGCGCTGCTGGTGATCGTGGTCAACATCACCTCGCTGCCCGGCGTGATCTGGGACATCGTCTCGAACGCTCTGGGCTTCAGGGAAGCCGTGGCCGGCGGCGTCGGCGCCGCCATCGCCAACGGTCTGCGCCGCGGCCTGTTCTCGAACGAGGCCGGCCTGGGATCGGCCCCCAACGTCGCCGCGACCGCCTATGTGAAGCACCCGGTCAGCCAGGGCATCACGCAAAGCTTTTCGGTCTTCATCGACACGATGGTGGTCTGTTCCTGCACCGCCTTCATCATCCTTCTGGGCGATGTCTACCAGCCCGGGGCCGAAGGCCTGGACGGTGCGGCCCTGACCCAGCAAAGCCTGGTCAGCATGCTGGGCGGCTGGACGCAGTATTACCTGACCGCAGCCATCGTGCTCTTCTCGTTCTCGTCGATCATGTACAATTATTATCTGGGCGAGAATGCACTGTCCTTCATGACCGAAAGCAAGGTCGCGATCCACACCCTGCGCTGGGTGATCGTCGCCATCGTCTTCCTGGGCGCCGTCGCGCCGGGGGCGACGGTGGTCTTCTCGTTCTCGGACCCGCTGATGGGCATTCTGGCGGTGGTGAACCTTCTGGCACTGATGATGCTGTTCCCCATCGCGTTGCGCCTGATCAACGATTTCCGCGCCCAGCTGGCGGCCGGCGTGGCGAAGCCGGTCTTCGATCCGAAGAAATTCCCGGATCTCGACACCGACCCGACCGCCTGGCCGGATGCGAAGTGACCCCCCTGCCATCGTGGAAAAGGGCGCCTTCGGGCGCCCTTTTTCGTTGCAGCGGCCCCAAGAGCACACGGAATTTCAACGTCATTTTCAATATTTCGGAAATGACATCCCAGCCAACGCCATGAAATGGCGTTCACGAACCGCACATTAAATGCGCATTTTTCTTGCCTGATCCCTGTTTTGACACCAAGAATTCCTGTCAGACAGGCCATTTCGACCCTGTCTGGCGAGTTCCGGGAAAGAAGATTTCATGAAACAGTCCATCATCAAGTTCCTTCAGCCTGAGCCTACGTATTACGAGAACGTGTTCTCATTCGCGACGCAGGGCTTCTATTACTTCGACGCCGACGACTGGGCCGATGCCCTGCCGCGCGGCAAGTCGGCCAAGGCGATTTCGGTCACCACCGATTTCACCTACCAGATCCACAACCAGCCCGACTATGCGGCCGAGGTCGGCTACAAGTTCCTGGGCAAGTTTTCCAAGACCGATGCGGGCTGGACCGGCACCATCAACCGTGTCCAGTTCCTGGACGACGGCGACGTCGCCGGCACCATCAACATCAAGTCCGGCGTCGATATCAGCCGGGTCATGAACGTGGGTGGATCAGGCCTGATCTGGAACGAGTTGACCGTGACCGGCGTACGCGGGTCGCTGACCAAGGAGGCGGACTGGGCCAACGGATCCGTGGGCGACGACAAGATCAATCTGGGCGCCGGCAACGACAAGTTCAACGCGTCCCAGGGCGACGACATCGTCAAGGGCGGCGCCGGCGACGACCAGATCGACGGCTTTGACGGGAACGACACCCTGTTCGGCGGCAAGGGGAACGACCGGCTTTATGGCAAGGGCGGCGACGACCGCCTGCTCGGCCAGGGCGGCAAGGACACCTTCGTGAGCGACGGCATGGGCAAGAACGTCTGGACCGGCGGCAAGGGCGGCGACATGTTTCAGGCCTCCAGTCTGAACTGGGATGGCACCAGCAATACCACGGTCACGGATTTCAAGGTCAGGCAGGGCGACAAGCTGGACCTGACCGAGAACGCAGCGCTGCTGTTCAACCAGGTCGACGAGATCGTGTACATCGGCAAGAAGGCCTTTTCCGGGACCGAGGGCGTGATGGAGGTCCGGATGCAGAATGGCCTGGTCCAGATCGACACCAACGGCGACAGCCAGGCCGACTGGGGGCTGGACCTGGACGGCATGACCCAGTTCGCGGCATCGAATACCAGCTGGATCGCCCTGCCCGACGGCTGGGACTTCGGCTGACGGCGAAACACGGCGAAACACCTGGATCGTTACGGGCAGCGGGCGCCTTCGGGCGCCCATTCTGCATGATAGGCTTCTGCGAAACGCCTTCTGGCTGTGCGCGCGGGCATGTTTCCGGGGCACTGGACCGGGCCGCGCCCCGGTCCCGGCAACGGCCACCCTGCCCGCCGCATCCCCTTGCCTCCCGTTGCGATAGGCTTTCCGATGCGCGGGGCCATCCTGTCCTCTGGCACGGCCCTGCCGCGCGTGCTAGCTGGATTTCATGACCCAGAGCCTGACCATTCCCCGCCCCGACGACTGGCACCTGCATCTGCGCGATGGCGCCATGCTGAAGGCCGTCCTGCCCGAGACGGCACGCCATTTCGGGCGGGCCATCATCATGCCGAACCTGGTGCCGCCCGTCGTTACCGCTGCCGACGCTGCCGCCTACAAGGCGCGGATCATGGCGGCGATGCCGGAAGGGGCCGATTTCACCCCTCTGATGACGCTCTACCTGACCGAAGAGACCGATCCCGCCGACGTGGCCGTGGCCGCATCGGAAGGACTGGTCCATGCGGTCAAGCTTTACCCCGCCGGGGCCACGACCAATTCGGCGTCGGGCGTGCGGGACTTCGACAAGGTCCGCCCCGTCTTCGAACGCATGGCCGAGATCGGCCTGCCGCTGTGCGTCCATGGCGAGGTCACGGATTCCGAGGTCGACATCTTCGACCGCGAGGCCGTGTTCATCGACCGGGTGCTGGATCCGATCCGGCGCGCGGTGCCCGAACTGCGGGTGGTAATGGAACATGTTACCACCTCGAACGCGGTCGACTATGTGACTTCGGCCGAGGCCGGACTGGGCGCCACGATCACGGCGCACCACCTGATCATCAACCGCAATCACATCCTGGTCGGTGGCATCCGCCCGCATTATTATTGCCTGCCCGTGGCCAAGCGCGAAAGCCATCGCCTGGCGCTGGTGCAGGCGGCGACTTCGGGCGATCCGCGGTTCTTTCTGGGCACCGACAGCGCGCCGCATGTCGACCCGGCCAAGGAATGCGGCTGTGGCTGTGCCGGCTGTTTCACCGCGACCAATGCCATCCCCCTGATGGCCGAGGTGTTCGAACGCGCCGGCGCGCTGGATAAGCTGGACGGCTTCGTTTCACGCCACGGTGCCGCGTTCTATCGCCTGCCGGTCAGCGCGTCGACGATCACGCTGACCAGGGGCGATGCCACGACCTTCCCGGCCAAGATCGAAAGCGGCGACGGACCGGTCACGGTCTTCGACCCCGGATTCCCGGTCCACTGGACCGTCACCGGCTGAAACGGTCCTTTGCCCGTGAAAGAGGATGCGGTCCGGGCATGCGCACGGCCCGGAATGGCAGTGCATTGGCCGGACAAAAACGGCGCCGGAAGATGCAAAAATCGCATATTATGCAAATTCGTTGGTCATTTTCGACGCGGCTTCGCATGCCGACAATTTTCAAAATTTGTATACGAATTGACGCGTCGGAGCGTCGATATGCCAACACAATGAAGTCATTTCAAAAAGGTTACGTAGCGTCAACTATTGCCTGACTTCCAGACCCGTGCCCCCTCTTCAAACGGGTAAGCCGACACCAATTGCCTATTAGTTTCGAGGACATACTACTATGACGACTTTTACGATCACGGGTTTCTCCCTGACTTACGAAGGAGACGTGGGCGTCCCCACCGGCGAGGCCGTGGTCTCGCTGATCCTTCCGAACAAGAATTCCACCTTCAGCTATTCCATTGACAACTGGGACAGCGACGTCCCGGTCGTCGACCTGAAGGACAATGCCGTCCAGATCGTCATCAACGACATGCTGGCCCAAGACCTCGAAGCCCAGTGGGGCGAGATCTATACCTCGGTCGTGAACGTGTCGTGGGCCGGCAATCAGACCACGGTGATGATGCTGAGCAACGAGAGCGAGGACGAAAACGACGTCGACATGATCTTCGTCCTGTCGGGCGATGCGCTGCCGACCATCACCACCTCGGCCCAATGGGAAGCCTTCGACGACAGCATCACCGCGCTGAAGGAAGCGACCGGCGCCTATGCCCCCGGCCAGCAAATCAAGTGGTCCGACTTCGAAACGGCCGTCGTCACGCAGGACGACGATTTCTGGGGCACGCCCCGTGACGACCGCTATTTCGGCAAGCAGGGCGACGATTACTTCAGTTCGTCCATGGGCGACGACCTTTACAACGGCGGCAAGGGCAACTGGGATCAGGTCAGCTTCCGGAACGACCCGAACGGCGTCTATGCCAACCTGGCCAAGAAGACCGCGACCGACGGCTGGGGCGACACCGATACGCTGAAGAAGATCGAGGTTCTGCGCGGATCGATGTTCGACGACACGCTGATGGGCGACAAGAAGGACAACACCCTGCGCGGCCTTGACGGCAATGACAAGCTGAACGGCGGCAAGGGCAGCGACACGGTCCGCTACGATATCGATTACCGCTATGGCGGCGACAAGGGCGTCACGGTGAACCTGAAGAAGGGCTTTGCCAAGGACGGCTGGGGCGACCGCGACAAGCTGATCAATATCGAGAACGCGCACGGGTCGGACAAGAACGACAAGATGATCGGCGACAATGGCGCAAACGTGCTGTTGGGTCTGGGCGGCAAGGACAAGATGAAGGGCCTGGGCGGCGCCGACGTGATGAACGGCGGTGACGGCAAGGACATGCTGACCGGCGGCAATGGCGACGATACCCTGACCGGCGGCAATGGCGGCGACCGTTTCGTCTTCAAGGGCAAGTTCGGCACCGACACGATCACCGATTTCGACATCTCGGCCAAGGGCGAGACGGTTGTGCTGAAGGGCGTGAAATCGATCACTTCGTTCTCGGACCTGATGAACAACCACGTCACCGACCAGGACGGTTCGGCCCTGATCGAGGACGACAACGGCAATTCGATCCTGCTGGCCGGTGTCGCGGTCAACGACCTGTCGGCGAACGACTTCCTCTTCTGAGGCGCGGCCGGGGCCCCCGGCGGCAGCACACAGTTTCGGGGGGCCGGTCCTGCAGGATCGGCCCTTTCTTCATAAAGCGGCGCTTCCGCAGGCCACTTGGGGTCGGGGCGCACCGGGAATAGTGGTTCTGTTTCCAAGCCGCCCGCCCCCTGAGATCAAGCCGATTTGACGTCCTTCGGATTTGACGGATGCCCCCTATCTCGGCCTTACAAGCGCTTGAAATAGAGACACTATTCCTGCGCACTTGCTCGTGACCAGAGGGGTCATCTGTCAAGCAGACGGTGCAGGATGAACGGATCCCGATCCTAAGATCCTGACCCTAAACTGTTGCGAAACGGGCCGCGCCATGTATCGGTTGTCGGATCGGGGCGACCCGACAGGAACATCCGGGTCTGAACGGGGCGGCCAACCATGACGACAATCAGCATCAAAGGCGTCGGGATCGCCTATTCCGGCGAGACCGGCAGCCCGATCGGCGAGGTCGTGGCCACGATCGTCGCGCCAAGCGCCAGAACCACGTTCAGATATGCGCTGCTGGACCTCTACAACGGCGAGACCGACGTCGAAATCCGGTCCCCCGTCATGCAGCGGTCGATCAACGACATCAACAGGTCCAACCTGGTCGCCGAATGGGGCGAGGCCCATTTTTCGGTCCTCACGGTCGAGTGGGCCGGCAAGTCCACCACCATCGTGACGGTGGGCAACGACACCGATAACGACCCCGGTCACGACATCGACATCAATCTGCACTTCGTACTGGCAGGCGACCCGCTGCCGCGGTTCGAAACGGCCGACGACTGGGCCGCCTTCAGCGCCTCGATCACCGACATCTCTCTGCCGACGGGCGCTCTTCGCCCCGGGCGGCCGATCAGGTGGTCAGATTTCCAGACGGTCGAGATCACCGAGGACGACATCCTTTACGGCACGCCGGACGATGACAGGTTTCGCGGCGGGATTGGCGACGACCGGTTCTTCTCGACCGACGGGCGGGACCGGCTTCATGGCGACGCGGGCGTGGACCTGGTGAGTTTCGAGAACGATCCTTCGGGCGTCCGGGTCAACCTGACGAAGGGCAAGGCCGTGGACGGCTGGGGAAACAAGGACAAGCTGAAGACCATCGAAAACGTCGTGGGGTCCGGCCATGCCGACAGGATCATCGGGTCTAACGGGGAAAACCGGATCGACGGCCTGGACGCCAACGACATGCTGAAGGGGCTGGGTGGCAACGATGTCCTGATCGGCGGTGCGGGCCGCGACGTGCTGAACGGCGGCAAGGGCGACGATCACCTGACCGGCGGCCCCGGGCCCGACCGGTTCCTGTTCCGCGGCAAGTTCGGCGACGACACGATCACCGACTTCGACGTCGACGGCACGACCGACAGGATCGTGCTGAAGGGCGTGAAGACCATCACCTCGTTCGACGACCTGATGAACGATCACGTGAAGACCCATGGCGGTTTTGCCCTGATCGACGACGGTCGCGGCAACTCGATCCTTCTGGAGGGCGTCAAGGTCGGCGACCTGTCGGCCGACGACTTCCTCTTCTAAGGCAAGATCGGGCCCACCAGACCCGCTCCCGGCTCGGGCCCGGTTCGTGCCCGGTTCGTGCCTGTCCTTGCCGCCCCGCCCGGTCCGGGGGCGATGCCGGCGCAACCGGTTCGGCTCTGCACGGACCCGCAGTCCCTTCCGGAACATGGCGGTCGCATCGCAGGCGCCCGACGGGCCCCTTGCATCACGGCCGCCTCCCCATCTGTTCCGACGATGGCCCTGCTGCCCGGGAAAACCGCGGTCCGGCAGCGGACGTCCGGAACGAAGGGACAGCCCCCCCTGTCGGTCACGGTCGCGCGGGGTCGATTGCGGAAACGGCGGGCTGGCGTTTCGATGCGCTCTCGATTAACCCGAGGCCGACGACGTCACCCGGCCCCAGGAGCGACCCGATGATTCCGACCACCTACCCCTCCCGCGAAGAAATTGCCCGCCTCACGGCCCGCATGCTGCTTGAGGTCCAGGCGGTCCATTTCAACGCAGACGACCCCTTCATCCTGTCCTCGGGTCTGCCCAGCCCGACCTATATCGACTGCCGCAAGCTGATTTCCTTCCCGCGCGTCCGGTCGACCCTGATGGATTTCATGGCCGTCACCGTGATGCGCGACGCGGGCTTCGAGGCGTTCACCAACATCGCAGGCGGCGAAACCGCGGGCATCCCCTTTGCCGCCATGGTCGCCGACCGGATGGCGCTGCCCATGACCTATGTCCGCAAGAAGCCCAAGGGGCACGGCCGCGGCGCCCGGATCGAAGGCGTGATGGGCGAAGGTGACCGGGTCCTGCTGGTCGAGGATCTGACCACCGATGGCGGCTCCAAGATCAGCTTTGTCGACGCGATCCGCGAAACCGGGGCCACCTGTGCCCACACGGCGGTGATCTTCTACTACGACATCTTCCCGGAAACCCGGGCCACGCTGGGCGAACATGGCGTGACGCTGCACAGCCTGGCCACATGGTGGGACGTGCTGGCCGAAGCCAAGGAATCGGGCGCCTTCTCGACCTCGACACTCGACGGCGTGGAAGCGTTCCTGAACGATCCCCGCGCCTGGCAGGCGGCGCGTAAATAGGCAGGCCGTGGGCGGATCGCCGCCCGCGCCCCGGTCCTTGCCACACTTTTGCGGGAAAGACCGAAATAGCTGTTCGCATACCCAGATGTTGATATCCTGGCCAAATAGGCTACAATATCAACGGGCAAGCGCCTATACGCAGGCAATGCGCAAGCTATCCACAGGATATACATTTTGCCAAGCACGGGCGGCTTCCCTTAACTGGGCAGATCACCGGGAGTGAGAGGGCAGTAATGAACGAGTTCGCGACCATCAGGTCGGTCTCTGGGCATGAGACGACGCAATCTGACGCGGGCCAGGGCGGTTCGGATGCAGAGCTGACGGCACAGGCCCTGCCCCATTCGATCGAGGCGGAGCAGCAGCTTCTTGGCGCGATCCTGACCAACAACGATGTCTACGACCGCGTTGCCGCGATCATCAAGGCCGACCATTTCTACGACCCGGTCCACGCGCGCATCTACGAGGTCGCGTCGTCCCGGATCGCCAAGAACGCGCTGGCCTCGCCGGTGACGATCAAGGCCTTCATGGAAGGCGACGAAGGCCTGAAAGAACTGGGCGGCCCGGCCTATCTGGCGCGTCTGGCGGGGGCGGCGATCAGCTCCTTCGCGGTACGCGACTATGCCCAGATGATCCACGATCTGGCGGTCCGGCGCGAGCTGATCGGCCTGGGGCGCGAAATCGCGGCCAAGGCCGGCCGGGTCGATATCGAGAGCGAACCCCGCGAACAGATCGTCGAGGCCGAACAGCAGCTTTATCGTCTGTCGGAACAGGGCCAGACCGGCACCGGCTTCCAGACCTTCCTGAACGCGGTCACAGACGCGGTGAACGTGGCGGCCGCCGCTTACAAGCGGACCGGCGGTCTGGCGGGCATTTCCACCGGGCTCGACGACATGGACAAGAAGCTGGGCGGGCTGCACAAGTCCGACCTTCTGATCCTGGCAGGGCGCCCGTCGATGGGGAAGACCTCGCTGGCCACCAACATCGCCTTCAACATCGCCAAGAAATACCAGCGGGATGAAAACGGCACGGTCGACGGCGGCGTCGTGGGCTTCTACTCGCTGGAAATGAGCGCCGAACAGCTGGCGTCCCGGATCCTGTCCGAGGCGGCGGAAGTCCCGTCGGAACTGATCCGCCGCGGCGACATGAACGAAGGCGAATTCCGCCGCTTCGTAGAAGCCGCGCGGACGCTGGAAAGCTGCCCGCTTTATATCGACGACACGCCCGCCCTGCCCATTTCACAGCTGGCCGCGCGCGCCCGGCGGCTGAAGCGGACCCATGGTCTGGACGTGCTGATCGTCGACTACCTGCAACTCGTGCGGCCTGCGACCGCCAAGGACAGCCGCGTGAACGAAGTCTCGGAAATCACGCAAGGTCTGAAGGCCATCGCCAAGGAACTGGACATTCCCGTCATCGCGCTGTCCCAGCTGTCGCGTCAGGTCGAAAACCGCGAGGACAAGCGGCCCCAGCTGTCGGACCTTCGGGAATCGGGATCGATCGAACAGGACGCCGACGTCGTCATGTTCGTGTTCCGCGAGGAATATTACGCGGAACGGGAAAAGCCGTCGGACGACCGCCTGGACGAAATGGCCTCCTGGCAGGAGAGGATGAGCCGCCTGCACGGCCGGGCCGAGGTGATCATCGGCAAGCAGCGTCACGGTCCCATCGGCACGGTGGAACTCAGCTTCGAAGGCCGCTTCACCCGCTTCGGCAACCTCGCCCGCCAGCACCAGGTCGAACAGGCCGGCAGTTTCTAGACCCGCGCCGCCAAAGGGTGCGTGGAAAACCACGCACCCAGCACGTGCCCCCAAAGCCTGGGCGCGTTCTACATGATGCGCCCTGTCTCAGCCTCGAGAAACAAGCTCCGCACGCTCTCTTTACGCGCCGCCACAAAGGGCGCGCCCTCCCTCTTCTTTGGTCTTCAAATATCCCGGGGGTCCGGGGGCAGCGCCCCCGCCTTGCCCGACGCCTGCACAACACCTGCACATGGCCCCGGAAACCAGCACCATTCCCAATCTTCTTTGATCCTCAAATACCCTCGGGGGAGTCCGCGCACCGCACGGACGGGGGCAGAGCCCCCAACCGCCACCGGCCACGCCTCCCGCCGCGCCAGACAAGGCAGCACGGCCCTCCCGCCCTGCCCGTTTCCGCGCAGCCACTCCTGGGCCAATCCTTCTGACGAAGTGTTGAATGGACAGGTCCCCGCTTTCGTGCCGCAATCGGGGCATGCGTCTGACAACCCTCACCGCCTGCCTGTCCTTCCTTGGCGCCGCACCGGCCCTGGCCCAGACGGCAAGGCCGGTCGACGTCGATGTCGAACTGGTGCTGGCCGTCGACGTGTCCCGTTCCATGTCCCCGGCCGAACTGGAAATCCAGCGCCACGGCTATGCCGCGGCCCTCTCCAGCGACGAGGTGATGGGCACGATCGCCAACGGCATGATCGGGCGCATCGCGGTGACCTATGTCGAATGGGCCGGCGACCGGTCGCAGACCGTGATCGTCCCCTGGACCCTGATCGACACGGCCGAGGCCGCGCAGGCCGTGGCCGACCGGCTGACGGCCTACTATGGCAGCGGCATGCGGCGCACCTCGATTTCCGGCGCCCTCGATTACGCGGCCGAGATGTTCGAAACGAACAGTTTCCGCGGGATGCGCCGGATCATCGACGTCTCGGGCGACGGGCCCAACAATGCAGGCCGCCCGGTCCTGTCGGCCCGGGCCGATGTGCTGTCCCGGGGCATTGTCATCAACGGCTTGCCGCTGATGACGGAAAACGATCCCTATGCCCGCTGGGGGATCGACGATCTGGACGTCTACTATACCGAATGCGTGATCGGCGGGCCCGGCGCCTTCGTCATTCCGGTCACCACTTGGGACCAGTTCGCCGATGCCGTCCGCCGAAAGATCGTGCTGGAGATCGCGGGGCTGGATGCGCCCGCAGAGGCAGAGACGGTCCGCAAGGCCGATGCCTATGATTGCCTGGTGGGCGAAAAGATCTGGCAGCGGAACCAGTTCTACTATCTGGAACCCTGATCTGGCGACCTTGCGCCAAAGCTCTGGACTTGAGCCCGCCCTGCCGTCAGGCTAAGGCAGACGACCGAACCCGGCACAATTCAGGACATCCCATGGCCCGCAATACCTCTGGTCGCGGCGAACGCGACCTGAAAGTCAAGGTCAAGACCGCGCGCGGCCGCAAGCTCAGCTCGACCCGCTGGCTGCAACGGCAGCTGAACGACCCCTACGTCCGTCGTGCCAAGGCCGACGGATATCGCGGACGCGCGGCCTACAAGATCCTGGAACTGGACGAGAAATACCACTTCCTGAAGCCCGGCGCCCGCGTCGTCGATCTGGGCTGTGCGCCCGGCGGCTGGCTGCAGGTTGCAGTGCCGCGGGTCAATGCCCTGGGCGAGAAGTCGGGCCAGCCGAAGGGCCGCGTGATCGGCATCGACATCCAGGAGGTCGACCCGCTGCCGGGCGCCGAGATCCTGCTGATGGATTTCCTGGAAGAAGGCGCCGACGAACGGCTGCGCGCCGTGCTGGGCGGGTCCGCGGATGTGGTTATGTCGGACATGGCGGCCAAGTCTTCGGGCCACCGCCAGACCGACCACCTGCGGATCATCGCCCTGTGCGAGGCCGCGGCCGAATTCGCCTTCGAAGTGCTGGATCCGGGCGGCACCTTCGTGGCCAAGGTGCTGGCCGGCGGCGCCGAAGGCGAGCTTCAGGCGATCCTGAAACAGAAGTTCGAGAAGGTGGCCAACGTCAAGCCGCCCGCGTCCCGGTCCGACAGCGCCGAAAAATTCGTGGTCGCCACCGGATTCCGCGGCTGACGGCCCGGCCCTTTCAGGAAAAACCCAGGGAAATCGAGGCGCTGCTACCGAATCCTGTCCGGCGCAGGCGGGCAGTAGGACCGGATCCGGGCCCGCGGCAGTGGACCGCTCAGTCTTCCCCGGCGTCTTCCTGCTGTTTCTCCTTCTCGCGGGCGATCAGGATGCCGTTGAACTCGGCTCCCACGATCAGGATCGCGGCCATGAAGTACAGGAAGATCAGCGTGGCGATCACACCGGCCAGACCGGCATAGGTCGCGCCATAGGTCGCGAAATGCGACAGGTAATAGGCGAAGACGCGGCCCCCCGCGACCCACAGGAAGATGGTCAGCGCCACGCCCGGCAGCGCCTGCCGCAGCGGGATCCGGTGCCCCGGCAGCCACATGTGGAAGGCCGTAACCATCCCCACCAGGAACAGGCCCGTCAGCAGCCAGTTGGCAAAGCGCAGTCCCCCCACGGACAGGTTGTCGAAAGCCGCGATGGGAAACGTCTTCTGGAAGAATTCCAGGTAGATCGGCAGGGCCAGCTGCATCGCAGCCGACACCACGACAACCAGAGCCCCCACGACCACGAAGGCAATCGCGATCAGCCGCGTCTTGTAGAAGGGCCGCGGGTCGGTCTCGCGATAGCCGCTGGTCATCGCCAGCCGGATCGCGTCGATTCCGTTCGAGGCAAAGTAGATCGCGAATAGACCGCCGAAGGTCAGCAGGCTGGTCGAGGCCCCTTCGACCACCGATCGCACCTCGGCCTCGATCGGGCGGGCGATGGCATCGGGCCAGGCGCCGAAGATCAGGTTGTTCACGTCGCTGACGGGGATGTTCTGCGACAGGAAACCGGCCAGCGAGATGATGAACAGGATGAAGGGGAACAGCGCCATCAGAAGCGACATCGCCATGTGACTGCAATAGACCCAGCCGTTCTTGTTGTTGAACCGCTGCATGGCCTTCAGCAGGGCCTTCAGGGGAAACAGGATGTCGCTCAGGGTCAGTGTCATGGGTCCTGCTGGCAGATTGGACCGGGCACCGGTCGTTTCATCTGATCCCGGGTCGGCGTCATATTGCCGATAGCGGGAATGTTACCCACCAGTACCTAGCGCGAACGCCCCCGCCGGACCAGTGCCAGACTGTGCTTCCTGTGCCTCACCCGGCGGAATCTTCGGCCTTTGCCCGGGACTTGGGCGGTGCCCCGGCCGGTTCGATGGAGCCGTTGACCTCGGCCCAGTCGGTCCAGATCGACACGAAGATGGCCGCCACGACCGGCCCAAGCACCAGCCCCGGCGCGCCGAAGATCCCCAGACCGCCCAGGGTCGACACCAGGATCAGCACGTCGTGCAGCCCGCTGTCGCGGCGCACCAGCGCAGGCCGCAGCATGTTGTCGACCAGCACCGCCATCACGCCGCCCCAGACCGCCAGGGCGCCCGCACGGATCATGTCGCCCTCGATCGCAAAATAGATCGCGCCGCAGAAGACGATCACCTGCGCCCCCACCCCCGGGATCATGGCAAAGACCGCCATCACCACCGACCAGAAGGCCGCGGCACCGATGCCCGTGGCCCAGAAGGCCAGTCCGCCGGCCACGCCCTGCAGCACGCCGATAACCAGCATCACCTTCAGCGTCGCGCGGCTGGTCCCGATCATGCGTTCGTACAGACGTTCCTGCGTTTCCGTTGACAGGCCCGAAAGGCGCAATACCTGAAGGATCGGCGGCACCTCCATCGAGATGAAGAAGGCCAATCCATAGATGAAGACGAACAGATGCAGGAAGAACACCGCCGCACCCCGCGTCACCACGGAGAGCGAGCCGAGAAGGAAGGTCGCGATGCCGCCGGCCAGTTCGCTCAGTTTGGCCAGCGCGTTTTCGATCTGGCGCGACAGCCAGGCATGTTCCGGCACCCAGGACGGCAGGTCGAACTGGCCGGTCTGGGCTTCCTGGCTGACATCGGACACGATCTGGTGCGCCTCGGGCAACAGGCTCGCCGCCTGTTCCACGGCCATGGTCACAATGCCGATCAGCGGCACGATGATCGCCACACCGAAGGCCGAAAGCGTCAGCAGCGTGGCCAGCCCCGACCGGTGCCCGGTCAGCCGCAGCGCCCGATGGTAAAAGCCCTTCATCATGTCCGCCGCGATGGCGGCCAGCATCAGCGCCAGCAGGAAATGGCCCACCATGCGCACGAAGACGACAGAGATCAGCGCCGTCACCACCATCAGCGCGAACCAGCGAACCGCGTCGGTTCCTTCGCGCGACTGACCCGCGTTTTCGGACATGTCCTACCCCCCGGGCTGGCGCCGCACGCGACCGGCCCCGGTCCCGCACATCCGCAGACAGTTGCGCCGCAGCACGGCAGGCTGCAACATCGGTTCCATAGCAAAGCCTGCCGGACCGTGCAGCCCCCTTCGCTGCCGCGAGGCCCATTTCCGCCCGTAAGGAGCGTCATGACCCCGCCATGCCACGGCCGAACGGCCCCACGCCCCTGCGCACAGCCCCGCATCCGCGGCGCCCGCAGATGAACGGCCCCGACACCACGCCGGCCGAAGTGCGGGCGGCAGAGCGGCAGCGCAACGCGATGCTGGGCCTGTGGCGCGATGTGCTGATCATCGGGACGCTGGCCATTTCCGGCCTGATCTGGGGCGCGGGATTCCTGATGCCGCTGGTCCTTGCGGTGCTGGTCTTCGTGCTGATCCTGTCGGTCAGCGACACCATCACGACACTGCGCGTGGCGGGCCGGCCGCTGCCCGTCTGGTTCGGCAACCTTCTGGGCGTTCTCGTGGTGCTGGCGGCGCTGCTTTCGATCACCGGCATCATGGTCAACCAGACCAGCAGCCTGATCCGCGAACTGCCGGGCTATGCCGAACGTTTCGACCAGATCGTCGACCGGATGGGCCGCGTCCTGGGAGAGGACCTGGCGGATTCGCTGCAGGCCATCGTGCTGGACATCGACACCTCGCAATTCGCGCTGACCGCCGCCGGCGGCGCTGGTGCGGTGCTGTCGGGCTTCTTTCTGATCTGCCTTTATGCAGGGTTCATGATGGCCGAACGGCAGTCCTTCGCTGACAAGATCCAGCTGGCCGCCCCCGACCCCGAGACGGGCGAGCACATCGCCCAGCTGCTTCACGCCATTTCCCACAGCCTGCAGCGCTATATCTCGATCAAGACTTTCGTGTCGGTGCTGACCGCCGGCATCTCCTATCCGATCTTCAAGCTGATCGATCTGGATTTCGCCGAGACATGGGGCGTCCTGACCTTTGCGCTGAACTTCATTCCGACCATCGGGTCCTTTGTCGCCGTGCTCTTGCCGGCGCTGATGGCGCTGGTGCAGTTCGACACGTTCGGGCCGTTCCTGATCGTGATCACGGGCTGCGGCGTGGTTCAGTTCATCGTCGGCAACATCCTGGACCCGACGCTGCTGGGCCGGTCTCTGAACATGTCGCCCTTCATGGTGGTGCTGTCGCTGATGTTCTGGACTGCGGTCTGGGGCATCACCGGCGCCTTCCTGTCGGTGCCACTGACGGTCTGCATCCTGATCGTCTTCTCGCATATCCCGGCGATGCAGCCCATCGTCCTGCTGATCTCGCAACGCGGCCTGATGACCGTCGAACGCGCCCTGGGCCAGGACATCGACCCCGAGATCGAGGCCCAGCTGGAAGACGAGGTCGTCCCGGATGCGGACCCGGCCCCGGACCCCGCCGCGTGACCGCCGCCCATCCGGCCCCTGTACCGGCGCAGAGCCGGGCTCCGGCCCGGGATCGCGATCGGGACCGGCCGCGTTTCATCGGCAGCCAGGTCTATGCGCGGCCGACCTATGACGGCGTCCATCCGCTGGCCATCCCGCGCGTGCCCACGGTGATCGCACTGGCCCGGGCGATAGGCTGGCTGGACGACAGCCGCTATCTGACCAGTCCCCGGGCCAAGCCATCCGCGCTGCGCCTGTTCCACACGGAACGCTATCTGGACGCGCTGCAAAGGGTCGAGGCAACGCAGGTCCTGACCCCCGAAGACCGCGAGGTCCACGGCC
The DNA here is from genome assembly GCF_009765275.1 of Chachezhania sediminis. Classification (GTDB taxonomy): domain Bacteria; phylum Pseudomonadota; class Alphaproteobacteria; order Rhodobacterales; family Rhodobacteraceae; genus Chachezhania; species Chachezhania sediminis. The sequence continues at coordinate 242,737 of NZ_VOPH01000004.1, read as the reverse complement.
TGGGCACGCTGTCGAACCCCGTTCACCCGCTGATGTACCGCCGCCCCGCCACCGCCGCGGGCGGGTCGCTTCTTGCGGCGGAACTGCTGACCCGGGGCGGCGTGGTCTACAATCCCGGCGGCGGCACCCATCACGGCCATGCCGACCGGGCGGGCGGCTTCTGCTATCTGAACGACCCGGTCCTGGCGATCCTGCGCCTGCGCGCGCTGGGGGTAGAGCGGATCGCCTATGTCGACATCGACGCCCATCACTGCGACGGGGTCGAGGAGGCGCTGGCCGGCCGGGACTGGGTCCGCATGGTGTCGGTCCACGAAGCGCGGCGCTGGCCCTTTACCGGCTCGGCCAGGGACACGGCCGGCGGATCGGCCTTCAACCTGCCGGTCGCCCGGGGCTTCAACGATACCGAGTTCGAACTGCTGTTGCAGGAGGTCGTCCTGCCCGCCGTAGCCGATCACCGGCCAGATGCGGTGATCCTGCAATGTGGCGCCGATGCGGTGCTGGAAGACCCGCTGTCGCGGCTGGCCTTGTCCAATGGCTGTCACTGGCGGACCGTCGCCGCGCTGCGGACGCTGACGCCGCGGCTTCTGGTCCTTGGCGGCGGCGGCTACAACCCTTGGTCGGTCGGGCGGCTGTGGACCGGGGTCTGGGCGACGCTGTCGGGGGCCGAAATCCCCGACCGTCTGCCGACGCAGGCCCAGTCGGTGCTGCGCGCCCTGTCCTTCCGCCGTGCGGCGGGACGCAACCCGCCCGAACACTGGTTCACGACACTGGCCGACGCCCCGAGGGAGGGCGGGATCCGGGACGAGGTGCGGGATCTGGTCCAGATCTCCCGTGCCCGGCTGAAGGCCTTTCATTGACCTGTAGGTGCGAATTTCGACCGGCTACAGCCGGGCGGACCCCGCCGCACCGCCACCGGGGCAGATCGACGCGGCTTTAGGGCGGAGCCCCCGCCGCCGACGAGCCCGCTCTAGCAGGCCGCAGAAAAAGGTCTCAGGCGCGTGCCTCTCGGCCCGCTCGTCATGCTCCGATGCCCCGGATTTTCATCAGCTCGACGTGAGAGCCCGAAAAGTGACGCGCTTTCGCGTCGAAACTGTGGCGGCTAGAGTTTTTCAGCAGCCTGCTAGGACCAGCTCGGCCCGCCCGCGCGGCTCAGCTTGGAGATGTAGGTCACAAGGAACGCGGTCGAGATCCCGAAGCTCAGCGCCCCGGTCATGGCCGCGAAAGCCGCAAAGACGCGCGCCTCGGGGCCCACGACCACGTCGCCGTAACCCACGGTCGTATAGGTCACCAGCGAGAAATAGATCGCCTCGCTCAGCGACTTGAACAGGTCTTCCCACATCATTGCGCCGGCCCAGATCCAGACCTCGATCACGTGCAGCAGTGTGACCGCGCCGACAGCCACCAGTAGGAACAGGGTGTCCCGCAGCCAGGGATGGTCCTTGTCCTTCGCGATCTTCATCAGCAGCCGCATGGCGATGCCGATCCCGAACACGTGGTTCACGATGCAAAGGACCAGCACCGCGCTGCCCCACATGATCTGTTCTGTCAGTCCCATGTCGCTCTCCGCCTGTCGCCGACTGCCGGTTCTGATAGTCAATGCGGGTTCCAAGGTCGACCCCCGCCCGCGGCATCAGCGCGGTGGACAATCCCGGCCCCGGCCCCAATGTTTCCACTCGACGGAACCGACCGGGGCCCAAGCGTGCTGCTGACCATCGACGACCTGACCAAGACCTATCCCGGTGCGCCCGCGCCCGTGCTGGACGGCATCTCGCTGACGCTGGACGCAGGGCAAAGCCTGGCGCTGACGGGCGAAAGCGGCAGCGGGAAAAGCACGCTTCTGCACCTGGCCGCCGCCCTCGACCACTTCGACGGCGGGGAAATCCGCATCGACGGCGCCCCCCTTTCGCCCCTGGACGACGCCGCCCGGGCCGCCTTGCGGCGGACCACGATCGCGGTGGTGTTCCAGCAGTTCAACCTTGTCCCCTCGCTGACCGTAGGTGCCAACCTCGCGCTTCATGCCCGTCTGGCGGATCGCGAGGAACCGGACCGCACCCGCCACCTGGCCGACCGCCTGGGCCTGACGGATCTGCTGGAACGATACCCCGAACAGCTGTCCGGCGGGCAGCAGCAGCGGGTCGCCATCGGCCGCGCGCTGGCACTGCGACCACGACTGCTTCTGGCCGACGAACCCACCGGCAGCCTGGACGAGGTCACCGGCGACCGGGTGATGGAGCTTTTGCGCGAACTGGTGACCGAAACCGGCACGGCCCTTTTTCTGGCGACCCATTCGCCCCGGATCGCGGCCACGCTTGGCGCCCATATCCACCTGAGCCGCGGCCGGCTGGGATGATCCGCACGGTCCTGTCCGCGCTGCTGTCCCACTGGCGCCGCCAGCCGGTGCAGCTGGTGACCTTGCTCGCCGGACTGGCACTGGCCACGGCGCTGTGGTCCGCGGTGCAGGCCATCAATGGCGAGGCGCGCAGCGCCTATGCCCGCGCCGACGCCGCGCTGGGATCGGGCACGCTGCCGTCGCTGGTGTCGGCCACGGGACACATTGCGCTGGACGACTATGTCCGCCTGCGCCGGGCCGGCTGGCAGCTGGCCCCGGTGCTGGAGGATCGCGCCCGGATTGGCGGCACCTGGGTCACGGTCACCGGGATCGACATCCTGTCCTACCCGGTGCTGCCCGTCACCCCGGGCCCCGACGATCCGGACGGACTGACCGGTTTCCTGACCGGTGCCGGCCTGATCTTCGCCCATCCCGAGACCGCCTCGCGGCTGGAGGGTGCCGATGACATGCCGGAAATCCGTCCCAGCACGTCCATCCCGCCCGGCACGCTTCTGACCGACATCGCGGTGGCGGAACGCCTGCTGGACCGTCCCGGCGCCCTGACGAAGCTGCTGATCCTGCCGGACCAGCCCATGGGGCTGGCGCCCCTTGTGGAACTGGCCCCCGACCTGCGCATCGAACAGCGCGGCGCAGCCGCGGCCGACACCGCCCGGCTGACCGACAGCTTCCACCTGAATCTGACGGCCTTCGGGCTTCTCGCCTTCGCGGTGGGGCTTTTCATCGTCCATGGCGCCATAGGCCTGTCCTTCGAACAGCGCCGCCCGGTCTTCCGCACATTGCGCGCCCTTGGCGTGCCCGTCCGCACCCTGTCGTTGTGCCTGGCGGCGGAACTGGCGCTGATGGCCCTGACCGCCGGGCTTCTGGGCCTTGTGCTGGGCTACCTGATCGCCGCAGCGCTTCTGCCGGACGTCGCCGCCAGCCTGCGCGGCCTTTACGGCGCCCCGGTCAGCGGCGGGCTGTCCTTCCGGCCCCTCTGGGCGCTCGCGGGGCTTGGCATGACACTGGCCGGCACGGGTCTGGCCGGGGCGCAGGCGCTGGGGCGGCTGGCGACCATGCCGATCCTTGAAGGGGCCACCACCGCCGGCTGGGTCGCCCGCGCGCGGCGCAGCGCCCGGATCCAGATTCTGGCCGCCCTGCTGCTGCCCCTGGCTGGCATCGTCGCGGTCTGGCGCTTCGACGGGCTGATCGCGGGCTTTGCCCTGCTGGGCGGCCTGCTGCTGGGCGCCGCGGCGCTGGTCCCGCCGCTGCTGGGGCTCGTCACGGCCACCGCCGCGCATCTTGCCCGGCGGCCGGTGGCCCAGTGGCTGTGGGCCGACATGCGCGCACAGGTACCGGGACTCTCGCTGGCCCTGATGGCCCTGCTGCTGGCGCTGGCGACCAATGTGGGCGTGGGCACCATGGTCTCCAGCTTCCGGCAGACCTTCACCGGCTGGCTGGATCAGCGCCTTGCCTCCGACCTCTATGTCACCGCCGCGACCGATGCCGAGGCGCAGGCCATGGCCGAGTGGTTGGCGCCGCGGGTCGAGGCGGTGCTGCCGATCCGTTCCGCGACCTTCGACCGGGACGGCGTGCCCCTGCGCCTGTACGGGATCGTCGACGACCCGGTCTATGCCCGGAATTGGCCGCTGGTCGCGATTGGCGACGACGCCTGGCCCCGCGTCCATAGAGGCCAGGCGATCCTGCTGAACGAACAGATGGCACGGCGGCTCGACCTTTGGCCCGGGGACAGCGTGAACCTGACGCCAACGCTGCGCCTGCCGGTCGCCGGGGTCTATTCCGATTACGGCAACCCGGGCGATCAGGCCATCGTCGCCCTGCCCCTGCTGGAAAGCCTGCGCCCGGATCTGCCGTTCCGTCAGATGGGCGTGCGCGCGGTCCCGGGAACGGCGCCCCGGATCGCGGACGATCTGGCCCGGACCTTTGCCCTTCCCCCGGACGCGGTCGTCGATCAGGCCGGTCTGAAGGCCGCATCCATCGGCATCTTCGACAAGACCTTCGTCGTGACCGGCGCGCTGAACGCGCTGACCCTGGGGGTCGCGGGGTTCGCGATCCTGACCAGTCTCTTCACGCTCTGGACCCGCCGCCTGCCGCAAATCGCGCCGCTCTGGGCCATGGGGATGACCCGCGGCAGGCTGGCCCGTCTGGAAATCCTGCGCAGCGTCGCCCTGTCCGCAGTCACCGCCCTGCTGGCGCTGCCGGTCGGGCTGCTTCTGGCCTGGGCCCTGCTGGCCGTGATCAATGTCGAGGCCTTCGGCTGGCGCCTGCCCATGTACCTTTTCCCCGCCGACTGGCTGCGGCTGTTCCTGCTGGCGCTGGCAACCGGGGCCCTGGCGGCGGCGCTGCCCGCGCTCAGGCTTTATCGCCTGCCACCGTCCGAACTGCTGAAGGTCTTCGCCGGCGACCGGTGAAAGGGGGAACGGCCTCGCCCAGGGACGCCGCTCCCCGCCTTCAGAAGTCGTAGCGAAGGCGCGCGGTAAAGGCCGTGTCCGACACGTCGCTGTTGCCCTGGAACGTCACCCGCGCCTCGTAGCTGAGGCCCGTCTTTCCGACATATTCGGCCCCCAGCGCACCGATACCGTAATTGGACGACCCGCCACCCCCGACGGTGAAGCCCGGAATACCCGCGGGCGTGCCTTCGAAGACCACGTTCTGTGCCAGGTTCTGAGAGCTCCAGAAGCTGGCGCCCAGCCGTCCGAAGGCGCGGAAGGTGCCCTTGCGGCCCTCGATACGCTTGCCCAGTTCCAGCATCGGCGTGGCGGCGAACTGCCAGTCGTCGGCGGCACCGAAGTGCAGGTTCATCGCGCCTGCCCCGGTTTCCGAATAGGCCGGGATGTCGACGCGGACGGCGTCCAGATCGAAGGTCGGCTTCAGATAGAACGCCCCCATGTCGCCGTAATAGGACGCCCGCGCCCGCAGCCCGATGGTGGTCGTGTCGAAGTTCGACTTCGCCACCGCGCCACTGTCGGTCGTGCGGTCCGTCTCGATCGAATTCCGCGTATAGACGCCCGAGAAGGCGAATTGCAGCTTGCTGGTCGGCAGGACCTTCACCACGCCCCCGACCGAGACAGCATCGGTGTCCGAACTGATGCGCCCGTCGCTGCGGGTCGTGTCGGCACTGCCATAGCTGACCATCCCGCCCAGAAAGACGCCGTCCCAGACCTCGGTCTGGCCACCGATGGCCATCTCGTTCCATCTGGTCTTGTAGGTGGCGCCGCCCACCGCGCTTTTCCCGTCGATATGGCCGCCGATCCCGCGAGTATAGAAACAGTTGGTTTCGGTCAGGGCCGCCGTTTCGCCCACGAAGACGGGGCAGGAATGAAGCTGGTCGTTACGCGCGGCCGACTGGATCGGGGCCAGCGTGTTGGCGGTATGCAGACCTGCATCGTTCAGTGTGTTCGTGAAATTGGCCGAATAGGTCGACAAGCCACCGGTGGCGATGCTGGCCTGCGAGGCCATGAAGTCGTTTAGGTCCGACGGCTGCCCGCTGGCCACGATCCGGTCAAGGTGCTGTGCCACGGCCCGGGCACCCGGTTCGACCAGGTCTTCGGTGTCGAACTGAAGCGCGTCGACCTTCAGCCCGATGCTGGACAGTTCGACATTCAGCGAAAACCGCGCGGCGATGGTGTCTGCCACCTGCAGATCCCCGGCATCGATCGTCTTTGCCTGGAAGAAGGTATAGGACGCGTCCGCGGGCTGTCCCCCCACGGCCAGGCCGATCAGGTTCGGCGTCACCGTCCCGGCCAGCCTGGCATCGCCTTTGACCGACAGCACGTCCGATATGCCCGCGGACTGGTCAACGTCGACGATCATGGTGCCCTCTGCCGACTGGTTGAACATCGACGTGACGAAGCTGCTGGTGCCGACCGTGCCGGTGCCCGCGACGCTCAACGTGCCGGAATTGGTGAACCAGTCGGTGCTCGAGGACGTGCCCGTCACCCGCGCATCCCCGCCGATCACCACGTTCCTGAACAGCGTCCCCCAGCGGGGCGCGCCATCGATGGTGACATACTCTCCTGCATTGAAGGTGCCGGAGTTTTCGAACCAGTTGCTGCCATAACCCAGATCGACATTGCCGGTGACGGTGCCCGCGTTCCGGACATAGAGGTTATAGGCCAGCGCATCCGGCACACCCGGCCCCAGAAACAGCGGATCGGTCGCCGCGATGGCAAAGCCGCCATCCCCGGCGGAAACGGTGCCGCCGGCGATATCGATCGTATTGCCCCGCCCGCCGACCAGCGCGATGCCCGCGCCGCGGTTGCCCGATCCCCCGGCGATCGTGCCGTCGACCGTGATCGCGATCTGGCCGTTGCCTTCGCTGCCGGCACTGGGATTGTCGCCATAGAAATCGTGCGGCAGCGGTCCGTCGCCGTACTGGTTGGCATTGCTGCCGCTGTTCAATTGCGTGGCCTCGGCATAGATCGCGACCGCGCCTTCGCCAGTGGCCCGGATCGACCCGTTATAGTCGATGGTGATGCCCTTGGTGGCGGATGCGAAACCGTCGCCCAGAAACTCCGCCCGGGTCAGGTCTGTGGCCGACAGCATCCCCATAAAGGTGCCGTAGCTACCGCCGAAGCCCGAACTGGACTGTGCAAAGATCCCGTGGGCGCCATAGCCGGTGGTGGTGATCGACGGCGCCGCCCCTTCGGCCGTGGTGATCGAGACCTGCCCCGCCAGGCCATCGGTGGCCCATGTGATCGACGGCTGGGTGTTCTGGGTCTGGGCATTCTGCCCGCCGCCGACATGACCGCCACCGCCGCCGATGGACTGTGCAACCACGGCGCTGGACCCGGTGCCACGGGTGGTGATCGCACTGCCCGCCTCCAGCGTGATGCCGACATCGGCCCCATTGCCGCCCGCCCCACCCTTGCCTGCATTGGCGTCGGAGGCACCGTTCAGGAATTCCGACGCACTGCCGCCGACACCACCGCCGCCGCCGATGGACTGGGCCAGGATGCCGAAAGCCTCGTCCCCCCCGGACACGATGTTGCCGCTGTTGATGATGCTGACCGCTCCGCCCACCCCGCCGCCGCCGCCGGTGCCGCCCAGGCCATAGGAGATGCCGACGGTCCCGTCCCCGGATCCGCCGCCCGCGGCCGAAGGCTTGCCCGGCATGGCGTAGACCGGTGCCTTGACCGTCTGCGCATTGCCACCCTTGTCGATCTTCTGGATGTTGGTGAATTGCAGACCGCCGCCACCGCCGATGGATTGCGCGGCCAGACCATAGGCATAATGGCCCTGCGTCTGGACATCGCCGCTGTTCTTGATGGTGACCTCGTCCGCGGGCGAGCCTTCGCCGGCATTGCCGCCGATCCGCACCGACAGCGCCGTGGTCTTCACGAGCGAGCCGGAAGTGGTCGTCGTCCCGCCGATGCCGCCACCGCCGCCGACAGACTGCGCCAGAACGCCCATGGAAAAGTTGCCCTGCGTCGACAGCGCAGCGCTGTTGCCGACGTAAACGCTGCCGCCGCTGCCGCCAGCACCACCATCGCTGCCCACCACGACATTGCCGCCCGTGATCTCGTCCGCGGCCGAGGCCGCGCCGGCCACACCGCCGCCGCCGCCGATGGACTGCGCCAGGATCGCATTGGCCCGGTCGCCTGCGGTGGATATCGCCGCATCGTTTTCAACGATCACCGACCCACCGTTCCCGGCCGAACCGCCCGACCCGCCAACCGCGACGGAAAAGTCGACCGAAGACGGGTAGGCCTTCTCCGGCAGGATCCCGGCCTTGTCGTAAAGGCGATAGATCTTGTCGGCAAAGCCCAGCACGGTGCGGGCCGTGTCCGCGTCGCCGCCCAGTCCGGTGGACGTGTTGGAGATGGTCGCCGTGCCGCCGACCCCGCCGCCGCCGCCCACCGACTGGGCGATGATGCCGGATGCGCCATGGGTTGCCGTGGCAATCGTGCCGCCGGCCTGGTTCGCGACTGTCACGGTGTTTCCGTTGCCCGCGCCGCCGCCGGTGCGACCGACCGCGACCTGAACCGTTGCCTGGGTGGCATTGCCGTCGTCCTGGGCGCCGCCGCCGGCCCCGCCGCCGCCGCCGACCGACTGGGCCAGGATCCCGCGGCTGTCGGTGCCGGCCGTGGCGATCGCACCGGAATTGGTGATCGTGACCGTCCCGGCATCGCCGCCGCCCGCGCCCGCACCGCCGATGCCCACATTGATCGTGTTGCTCTTGCCAAAGACAAACTCGGCCGGGGTCGAATAGGTCGTTCCGGTGCCGCCCCGGCCGCCGCCACCGCCAACCGACCGCGCAGCGACAGCATCGGCATAATTGCCGGTGGTCGTCACGGCCTGCGTGCTGGTCAGGGTCACGGGGCCGCCATCGCCGGCCACGCCGCCGCTGCCGCCCACGGCGACGTCGATCCCGGCATTCACGCCATAGCCCATCCCGTAGGTCGAGGCATGGGCCAGCGCATTGGCCCCCACGCCGCCGCCGCCGCCGATGGAATGCGCCTCGATCCCCACGGAATGGTCGCCATGGGTGGTGACCGGGGCCCAGTTGTTCACCGTCACGACCCCGCCGTCGCCGCCGCCCGTACCGTCGCCCCCGACGCTGACCCCGATAGAGACCGAGAAACCCGTCGTCTTCAGCTCCCGGGCCGAAATCGTTCCGGCATAGGATGTGGCCGCCCCGCCGGCCCCGCCGCCGCCGCCGACGGATTTGGCCAGGATCCCGATGGAATCGTCGTCATATGTGGTGACGGTCGAGACATTGTTCAGCGCCACCGCGCCGCCATTGCCGGCCGCGCCGCCGGTCCCGCCGACGGCCACGCTGATCGCGACCGAGATACCGTCGACCGGGAGGCCCGCGCCCACGCCGAAGGCCCCGCCGCCATCGCCGCCGCCGCCGCCGATGGACGCGGCATGGATGCCGGTGGACCCGACCCGGCGCGTCTCGATCCCGCCCAGCGGGGTCGCGGGCGGCTGGGCAATACCGTCATTGATCAGGACCAGTCCCGCATCGCCGCCTGCGCCACCCTGTCCGCCGACAGTCACATCGACGAAGGGAGCGCCGGCGAAGCTGCCGCCGCCGACACCGCCGCCGCCGCCGATGCTGAGCGCCTGAAGACCGTGCGAATTGGAGCCTTCGGTGGCAATGCTGCCGGTCTGGCTGACGCCGACATTGCCCCCGATGCCGCCGGCCCCGCCATCGCCGCCGCCCCCGAAGAAGAACCCGTCGGCGGTGCCGCCGGAACCGGCGGGCTGTTTCGCGGCCGCGGCCGCATCCGCCCCCAGGGCCACGCCGCCACCGCCACCGGCGCTGAGCGCGATGAGGCCGCTGGCACCCCGGCCCGCGGTCGACACGGCGCCCGCATTGGTCACGCTGACCCCGCCGCCATTGCCCGAACTGCCGCCATTGCCGCCGACGGATACGATCCCGACCGCTCGGGCACCGTTGCCGCCGCCGCCGGCGACCGACTGTGCCACGATCCCGGCCGAGCCCGTGCCTGCGGTCGTCACAGTCCCGCCAGTCCGGTTGACGATGGTGACATCGCCACCGGCACCCCCGGCGCCGCCGCTGGTCCCCGCCGCCTCGAAAAACCCGACGGACGGGGACCCGCCTGCTCCGCCACCGCCGCCGAAGGACTGGCCCACGATGCCATAGCCACCGATGCCGACGGTCTCGACCGTTCCGGCATTGCCGATCGCGACGCTGCCGCCGCCCCGGCTGCCCCCGGCCGCGCTGTCATAGGCATATGCGCCGGGCGCACCGCCGGCGCCGCCATTGGCCTCGGCCAGGATGCCGACGATCCGGTCATTGGAATTGCCGTTGTCCGCCAGGATCCTGGCGGCCGAAGCCACGTCGATCGTGACCTGCCCGCCCTGTCCGCCGTCGCCGCCATTCGACGTGGCCTCGGCCGGCCGGGTCACCGGACCGCCCGCACCGCCATCGCCGCCATTGGCGCGGGCCAGGATCCCGAACCGGGACCCGTTGTCGTTCACACCGATATAGACGTCGTTCAGGGTCACGGCGATGTCGCCGCCATCGCCCCCCGCACCGCCCTGCGCAGGCGCAAAGCTGGACGAGGACGCGGCACTGCCCCCGATGCCGCCATTGGCGGTAACCGTGACGCCGGTGACGGTCTCTGCACCCGCCGTCACCTGCTGGCCGACCTGCGGCTGTGCGGATGCCGTGCCATCCGTCGCTTCCGGCGCATCGAAGGTCAGCGATACGCTGCCACCGTTGCCTCCGTCCCCTGACGCTGTCTGCTCGAACTCGAAATTCTGGCCTGCGCCCCCGTTGCCGCCATTGGACACGATCCCCATGACCGGCTGAGAACCGTTTCCGGGGGCCGAGATGTCGGCCGAAGCAACCACCGTGATCGTGCCGCCATCGCCGCCGGGCTGGCCATCGACCGGTGCGGGGTCGGGATAGAAAGTGTAACTCTGCGGCTCATAGGCATCCCCGCCGGTGCCGCCGCTGCTTTGCAGGAAAACCCCCTCGGTCAGGGCCCCGCCGGGGCCCCCCGGGTAGGTGACATCGATCCCCGGACCGTCCGCACCGGGCGTGGGCGCCACGTTCTGGTCCCGGTCGTCTTCCCAGAAGGCGCTGTAGCCGTCGATGCCGTCCGCGCCCTGATCCTGGATCAGGGTCGAAGGTCCGGCCAGGACAAGCGAACTGCTGCCCAGCCATGCCGCCGCCACCAGGGCCGTGCATGAAAAGAGCCTTGCCTGAAGCGCCATGACGACCATCCCCATCCCCCCTTCGGGTCCCTGTCCTTTCCGGACATGATCTTCTTGTGGAAGGGCGGAACTCTTGACCGGAAAACACATGACCTCGCCGCCCCGTCCAGAAGCTACGAATGGGCAGCTTCACCGACAACCGGAACTTCGGCCAGTGTTTTCGGGTTCTCCGACATCTGCCGCGGGGCATTCGGCCCCCCGACGCACGCGCCGGCGCCCCGGTTCGGGGGCCGGACCGGGGCGCGGAAATCTTCGCTTGCAAGGAACCGCGGTCAGGATCATAGCTCCGACCGTGACGTCTCTTGTTCTTACTGCCCGTAATGTCGTTGGTCTTCTGCTTGCCGGATCGGTGGGCGGTTTCATCATCCTTTTCCTTGGCGGGCCGATGCCATTCCTGATCGGCAGCCTGGTGTCCGTGGGCGTCTTCGCGATGGCTGCAACCGCGATGGACCGGCAGTTGCCGGCCTTCCCGCAAGGTCTGCGCCGGGTGTTCGTCGGCGTGATCGGTGTCATGATCGGGCAGCGCTTTACCACGGACCTCGCCTCCCAGATCCCGGCGCTCTGGCCCTCGCTTCTGGCGGTGCTGCCCTTCGTGGCGGTGACCCAGGCCGCCAATTTCGCGATCTTTCGCTACATCGGGAAATACGACGGGCCGACCGCCTTCTTCTCTGCCATGCCCGGCGGATTGATCGAGGCAATCACCATCGGCGAACAGCAGGGCGGCAACGTGCAGGTGCTGACGATCCAGCACTTCGTCCGGATCGTGCTGGTCGTGATCACCGTGCCGACGCTGTTCCTGATCTTCTCGGGCCATTCGGTGGGCAGCGCAGCGGGCCAGCAGCTGTCGGTCGGACCGTGGACCGCGCTGGACGTGGTGCTGATCGTCGCCGTGGCGCTGATCGGCGCGCCCCTGGCGGTGCGGATCCACCTGCCCGCGCCGATGCTGCTGGGCCCGATGATCCTGTCCGCGGCCTGTCATGCGACCGGGCTGATGGATACCCACAGCCCGTCCTGGCTTCTGCACTTCTCGCAGCTGGTGGTGGGGACCGGCCTGGGCGCGACCTTCGCACGGACCAATCCGCGCCAACTGCTGAACGCCTTCCTGCTGGGCGTGCTGACCCTGGCGGTCATGCTGGGCCTGGCCTGCGTCTTCGCCTTTTCCCTGACGCCGTTCGTGCCGATCTCGACCGAAACGCTGTTCGTCAGCTATGCCCCCGGCGGCGTAACCGAGATGAGCCTGATCGCCCTGTCGCTGGGCGTGACACCCGTGGTCGTGACTGTTCATCATATCGTCCGGATCACCACGGCCATCGTGCTGATCACCACGGTGCCAAAGCGCTGGTATCGCGACGACGAACCGCCCAACGCGGCCTAGGGCGATCCTCCGCCGAGCCGCGGGCCTTTACAAACCGGCGGGCTTGCGGCACTTCCAACCCGCGATCCCAGAAGGCAAAGGCCTGTCCCTTGAAGGTTTCCATCGTCATCCCGATGCACAACGAGGCCGAGAACGTGGCCCCCATGGTCCACGAGATCGAGGCCGCCTGTTCCGACCTGCCGGGGATGGAGCTGATCCTGGTCGATGACGGATCGTCCGACGCCACCGCCGCCAATATCCGCGCGCTGGCCCCGGGCCGGCCCTGGCTGCGGATGGTCCAGCACCCCAAGGCCGGCGGTCAGTCGGCCGCTGTCCATTCCGGCGTTATGCTGGCCACGGGCGATATCGTCTGCACGCTGGACGGCGACGGCCAGAACCCCCCGTCGGAAATCCCGAACCTGGTGGCGCCGCTGCTGGACCCGGCCGCCCCGGCCTCGCTGGGGCTGGTGGCTGGTCAGCGGGTCGACCGTCAGGACACCGCGTCGAAGAAGCTGGGCTCGCGCCTGGCCAACAAGGTGCGGGCCTGGATGCTGAACGATGGAACGCGCGATACCGGGTGCGGGCTGAAGGCATTCCGGCGCGAGGCTTTCCTGGCGCTGCCCTTCTTCAACCACATGCACCGCTACCTTCCCGCGCTCTTTGCGCGCGATGGCTGGACCGTCGCCCATGTCGACGTGACCCACCGCGAACGGTCGGCGGGCACATCGAAATACAACAACCTGCAGCGCGCGCTGGTGGGCGTCCGCGATCTGCTGGGCGTGGCCTGGCTGATCAAGCGGGCCAAGACCGCGCGTCCGACCGAAGAATCCCTGCACGGAACCGACGAGGGCGCGGCATGATCGACTGGCTGATTTCCGTCTTCCACGTCACCACAACGGCCGAGCTTGTCTGGGTCGTCGTGGGCCTGTTCGGGCAACTGATGTTCACCATGCGGTTCCTGATCCAGTGGATCGCATCCGAACGGCAGAAGAAATCGGTCGTGCCGGAAATGTTCTGGTGGTTTTCCATCGGCGGGGGGCTGATCCTGTTCGCCTATGCCTGCTATCGAGCCGACCCGGTATTCCTGCTGGGCCAGAGCTTCGGCGTCGTGATCTATGCCCGCAACCTGTGGCTGCTCTATGCCGAAAAGCGCGCGAACCGTGCCTGAGAGGGGCGCGGACCCTGAGGCTGACCACCTTCTGGGCCGCGCCTGCGTCTGGGCGATCCTGGCGCTGACCGCCTACCGGATCGCGCTTCTGCCCTTTGCCACGATCGACCTCTTCGTGGACGAGGCACAGTACTGGCTCTGGGGCCAGAACCTCGACTGGGGGTACTATTCCAAGCCCCCCCTGATCGGCTGGGTGATCCGCGCCTTCACCGAACTGGGCGGCAGCGACAGCGCCTTCTGGATCCGCCTGCCCGGGCCGTTGCTGCATTGCGCGACCGGTCTTCTGCTGTGGCGCGCGGCGCGCGAGATCGTGTCGCCCGGCGTGGCGGGCCTGGTCGGGCTGGCCTATGTCACGATGCCGATCATCGCCATCGGCACGCTGCTGATGTCGACCGACACGGTGCTGCTGCCATTCCTGGCCGCGGCGCTCTGGTGCTGGCTGCGGCTGGTGCGGGCCCCGTCGCTTGGCGTCGCGGCCCTGATGGGGTTGTGCCTGGGCCTGGGCATGATGGGCAAGTACGCGGCGATGTATTTCTGGATCTGCGCCGCCATCGGCGTGGTCCTGATCCCGGGCGCCCGGATCCGCTGGCAGGATGCCGCGCTGGCCTTTACCGTCTACCTGCTGGTCTTCGCACCCAACGTGCTGTGGAACCTGCAGAACGGCATGACCACGGTCAGCCATACCGGCGACAATATCGGCTGGATCAAGGAAAAGAGCGGGATCACCCTGCATTTCGACGAACTGGGCGATTTCATCGGTGCGCAGTTCCTGTCGATGGGGCCGGTGCTGTTCGGCGCCTGGATCTGGGCGCTGTTCCGCAAGGACAAGGGCTGGAGCGGATGGTGGATGGTGGCCCTGTCGCTGCCGATCTTCCTGCTGGTGTCCACGCAGGCGATCCTGTCCAAGGCCTATGGCAACTGGGCGCTGGCGGCCTATCCGGCGGCGCTGATGCTGGCGGTGCCGGCGCTCCGGGCCGCGGCGCCGCGGCTTCTGTGGATCGGGCTTGCGATCAACGCGGCGCTGGTGGTGGCCCTGCCGGTGGTCGCGACCCAGGCCACGACCTGGCACATGGGCGACAATCCGCAACCGGTGCTGCGCCGCTTCACGGGGCGCGCGAACCTGTCGATGCAGATCCTGGACCGAGCGAAGGCGGCCGGGGTTGGCGCCGTCATGGTCAACGAACGCGACCTGCTGGCCGATCTTTTCCACACCGGCCGCGATGCGGGGATCGAGATCTATGCTGTCCCCCCCAATGGCCATGCGCCGCACTACTATGCGCAGCATTATCCCTATCCGAAGGACCGCGCGGGGCCGTTCCTATATGTCACGATGAGCGGCGGAAACCCGTGCACAGGGGCGCTGCCGGAACCGGCGGCCGAATGGTCTTCGGGGCCCGGGGCCTATCGCAGTGCAACCGTCACCGCCTACCGGCTGGACGAAAGGTGTTGGCGACCCTAGCGCTGCGCGGGGACCACGTACCCTGCCCGGCCTTGGGGTGGCGATTGGCGGTGCCGGAACGTTGGCGGTGCGGCGGTGCGGTCAGGAAATGACGGGCGTCCGGGAACGGTTCGACCCCGCCCGGGGGCTCTGCCCCCGTCCGCCCTTTGGGCGGACTCCCCCGAGGGTATTTGAAGACCGAAGAAGTGAGGGGCCGAAACCCCGGGTTCCCGTGACCGCGTCCAATACCTTGACGCCTGGCAGGGTGCGTGGTGTCCGCGCACCGTTTCGCCACAGGTTCCCGGGACGGTGATCAACGTATCGTGCCGGTCGGTATGGTGCGTGGCGGCGCCACTCAGCTTCGCCATCGCTTCCCATGACGGCGATCGACGCATTGCCGCCAGGCACGGTGCATGGTGCCGACCCGCGACTGCGTCACAGGGTCCCGTGACGGAGATCGGTGCGCCTGCAGTCGGCAGGGTGCGTGGTTTCCACGCACCATCAACGCGCAGGGAGCCGAACCCACCATCGGGTCAGAGCACCGCCGGCAGGGCCTTGTAGCCGCGGAAGCGCATCCGACCGCCCTGCTGACGGCCTTCGGCGATGCGGTACCCGGGGAAGCGGTTCAGGAAGCGCGAGACGGCGATCCGGCCTTCCAGCCGCGCCAGCGTCAGGCCTACGCAGACATGGGGGCCGCCGGCAAAGGCCAGGTGCCGGTTGGGAACGCGGGCGATGTCGAATTTCTGTGGCTCGTCGAAGACGGCCGGATCCCGGTTGGCGGCGCCGATGATCAGGTGGAGGTTCGTGCCTTTCGGGATCGTGCGGCCGGCGATCCCGACCTCGGCCGTCGTCTCACGGTTGCCCAGCTGATTGGGAGAGCGGAAGCGGAGGACCTCTTCGATGGCGGGCTTGATCAGGTCGGGGGCCTCCATCAGGCGTGCCTTCTGGCCCGGGTAGTCGTTCAGGAGCGCGAGCGCATTGCCGATCAGGTTGGTGGTCGTCTCGTGGCCCGCGTTCAGAATGAAGATGCAGTTCTGAATCAGCTCGATCTCCGACAGTTGCGCGTCGGCCCCTTCGCCGCGGATCAGGCGGGTCAGGACATCGGTTTCCGGGTCGCCCGGTTTCGCCTTCCGCCGGGAGATCAGGTCCCGAAGGTAGGCGCGGAAGTCTTCGACCGCGGCGTGGCCAAGAGCCAGCTGGTCCGGCGTCAGCGAGGGTTCCAGCGCCCCCAGGATGGCCAGCGACCAGTCGCGCAAGGGACCGCGTTCGGCCACTGGCACGTCCAGCAGGTTGCCGATGATCTGGATCGGGATGGAGGAGGCGAAGTCCTCGATCAGGTCGACCCGGCCCTTTTGGGCCATGGTGTCCAGCAGGTGGTCCACCGTCTCGATCAGCCCGGGTTCCATCTTCTGGATCGCACGGGGGGTCAGAGCCGAGGTCATGATCCTGCGGACCCGGGTATGGAGCGGCGGATCGGAGAAGACGAGCGAGGTGGTGTGATGTTCGTAAAGCGGCGTGCCTGTCCCGAACTTGGGCACGAAGGCCACCTTCTTGTCGGAGGAATAGAGCGTCGTGTCACGGTAGATCCGGTCCAGATCGGCATGGCGGCTGATCAGGATCGACCCGTCAGGCTGGTCCAGCACCGGGGCCACGGCAAGAAGGCGGTCGTAGAAGGGGAACGGATCCTCGACGAAACCCGGCGGCGGGGCGGCCAGGTCGAAGGCCCGGATCGTATCTGTTTCGGTGGTCATCAGCCGCCCTCCGCCCCGCGTCCTGCGCGAAGGGTGATCATTCGGGCGGGGGAAGTCAATTCCGCGGCGCTTTCCCGGTGACAGGGCCCGGGCGCGGACCTAATCTGGGGCCATGTCGCAGCCTGTCTCCTCCATAAAGAACCTGGGTCCCGCCTTCGAGAAGGCCTGCGGGCGCGCGGGCATCCATTCCGCCGAGGAGCTGCATGCGCTGGGGCCGGACGAGGCCTATCGGAAATTGCTGGCCTCGGGCTACAAGCCCAATTTCGTATGGTATTTCGTGCTGGTGATGGCGCTGGCGGGTCGCCCCTGGAACGATGCCAAGGGGGCCGAGAAGGAGGCCCTGCGCGCGCGGTTCGACGCACTGAAGGCCGAACGCCACGATCCGGCGCATTCGGCTTTCGAGGCGATGCTGGACACGATCGGTGTGATCGAGAAGCGGCGGGCGTAGGGAAAGCGGTTTCGTTTGCGGCCGGGTGCGTCGCGGTGCGTCGGGACCACGCACCCTACCCCGCGTCAAGGCGTTGATCCGCGTCTGCGGAACCTTGGTGTGGCAGGGTATGTCCGGGGGATGTTCGGGCGTTTCGAGACCATTCTGGATGTGTTGGGGGCTCTGCCCCCGCCCGCCCGTTGGGCGGACTCCCCCGAGGATATTTTGAGATCGAAGAAGCGGGGACCGATGTCCAAGGTTCCCGGGACGGTGATCGGGGCGCATGCCGTTGGTAGGGTGCGTGGTTCCCCACGCAGCGTTTCGCCCAATGCCCCGGCGACGGTCACACTTGCCTGTCGAGTGCCTGTCGAGCGGCATGTCGCGTGGCTTCCACGCACCATGGGCCGCCGTCGTCGCGATGCCCGTCCCCAAACGCAAAACGCCCGGGCACCGGGGCCCGGGCGTTTGCCGACGGCTCCGAATTGGATCAGCCGACGATTTCCATGCCAGCGAAGAAATACGCGATTTCTTCCGCCGCGGTTTCCGGCGCGTCCGAGCCGTGGACCGAATTTTCACCGACGCTTTCCGCGAATTCGGCGCGGATGGTGCCGGGGGCTGCATCGGCCGGGTTGGTCGCGCCCATGATCTCGCGGTTCTTGGCAATGGCGTTTTCGCCTTCCAGGACCTGCACGACGACCGGTTCCGAGCACATGAACTCGCACAGTTCGCCGTAGAACGGGCGGTCCTTGTGGACGGCGTAGAAGTGGCCGGCCTGTTCCATGGTCATCCGGATCCGCTTTTGCGCGACGATGCGCAGGCCGGCTTCCTCGAACTTGGCATTGATCTTGCCGGTCAGGTTGCGACGGGTGGCATCGGGCTTGATGATCGAAAAGGTCCGCTCGAGGGCCATGGGGGTGCTCCTTCAAAAATGGCGGCCCGCGGCGCCCCTTGCGCCCGGACCGGAAACATGGCGCGCCCGTAGCACGCGCCCCGGCTTTTGAAAACCCTTGCCGCGCGCGTCCGGACGCGCCTGTCCCGGCAGGTCGGAGGACGCGACGGTGGCCGGGCCGGAACCCGGCCCCGCGCTTCGGATCAGGACCGCGCCGGCCTCTTCCGTCCGAACATCCGTTTCAGCCGGCGAACCCCCAGCGCCAGGCCCGTATAGACCAGGACCAGCGCCGCCAGCGAGGTCAGGCCCGCCACCGTCTGGCCCAAGATACCGTAAACCTGGCCCGTATGGACGAAGCGGAACCAGCGCCGGAGCGTCATCCCACGCGAGGTGGCCGAGCCCGATGCCTCGGCCGCGATCCCGCCTGTCGCGCGGTCCATGATCAGCTTGTGCTGAAGCCCCGCCTGCACGCCATTGCCGCTGTCCATGACCAGCGAAACATAGCGGTCGCCGTCCGCGGGCAGCACCAGAGCGGCCCGGCGCCAGTCCGGGGCCCCTGCCGCTCCTGCCGCCAGAAGCGCGGACCAGTCGACGGCGGCACCGTCCAGCGTCGCACCGGCCAGACCTTTCGGCAGCCCGCCGTCCGACGACGGGCGCGGCCGGCCGACGGGCGCCTGCTCGCCCACCAGTGCAAAGCTGAGCGCACTGGCCCAGGGGTAGGATATGACCACGCCCGACAGGACGATGAGGAAGAGCGGGACCAGCGCCCAGATGCCGAACACATGGTGCCAGTTGTAGTCCCGTGCCTGCGCCGAGGGCAGGCCGCGGCGGAAGAACAGCTGCATCCTGATCCGGGTCCAGCGAAAGACCGGCGGCAACCACAGGTAGAGACCCGACAGCACGATGAAGAGGAAAATCAGGTTCGACGCGTCGACCAGCGCGCTGCCGATTTTGGTCGAGCCGGTCGTCGACAGGTAGCGGTGCAGATGTTCGACCCCGACGAAGAAGGCGCGTGCCGCTGCCCCGGCTTCGGGCGCCAGAGCGCCGGTCGCCGGATCGACGGCCGTGCTGCCGCGCCCGGCGGACAGATAGGCCGGATCGCCCGGATCCCGCGGCAGGGTCAGGGTCTGGCCCGGCGCGGCCCCGCCGTCTATGACGGCCGCCACCAGCGCATCCGTCGTCAAGGGCCGGTCCGACGCCAGCGCACGCGTCACGACGCCGTCCACGATCTGCGATTCATAGGTCAGCAGGACCCCGGTCGCCGACAGGATCAGGATGAAGATCCCCGCGGTGAACCCTGCCACGAGGTGGGACCAGAAGAGAAGTTTTCGAAACATTTGGCCGATCTCCGTGCGCCGCGATCCTCCCTCGCTCGTCTGGTACGTGACAGATCGGGTGTTCCGTCGCAATCGGACGCGCTCTGATTGCGGCGCGCAGCTTTGCCGCACGTATCGCTGGTGCGCGACGGCCGTTGCCGCGGCCATTCCGCCGGGGTCGCGAATGGGTGATGCGCGGTGCTCTCGTTCCTCTGGTCCCTGTCCGCGGCCTCTGCTAGGGCGATCTTATCATGCTCAGGATCCAGGATATCTCCTTCGCCATCGCCGGCCGGCCGCTGCTGGAAGCTGCGTCCGCCACGATTCCCACCGGCCACAAGGTCGGTCTTGTCGGCCGGAACGGCACCGGCAAGACGACACTGTTCCATCTGATCCGGGGCGATCTGCCCTTGGACGGGGGCTCCATCTCGCTGCCGTCCAGGGCCCGGATCGGCGGTGTCGCTCAGGAGGTGCCGTCGTCGGACGTGTCGCTTCTGGACACGGTCCTGGCCGCCGATACCGAACGCGCAAGCCTGATGGCCGAGGCGGAGACGGCAACGGACGCCCATCGCATCGCCGAGATCCAGACGCGGCTGGCGGATATCGACGCCTGGTCGGCCGAGGCACGCGCGGCCACGATCCTGCGCGGCCTGGGTTTCGACGAAGTGGCACAGGCGCAGCCCTGTTCGGCCTTTTCCGGCGGCTGGCGGATGCGGGTGGCGCTGGCGGCGGTGCTGTTTTCGGCCCCCGACCTGCTACTTCTGGACGAACCGACCAACTATCTCGACCTCGAAGGCGCGCTGTGGCTGGAAAGCTATCTGGCGAAATATCCGCACACGGTGCTGGTGATCAGCCACGACCGCGGCCTGCTGAACCGGGCTGTGGGCGCGATCCTGCATCTGGAAGACCGCAAGCTGACGCTCTATCAGGGGCCCTATGACCAGTTCGCGCGACAAAGGGCGGAAAACCTGGCGCAGGCCGCGGCCATGGCCAAGAAGCAGGAGGCGCGGCGCGCCCACCTGCAGTCTTATGTCGACCGCTTCCGCTACAAGGCCGACAAGGCTCGGCAGGCGCAGTCGCGCCTGAAGGCGCTGGCCCGGATGCAACCGATTTCCTCGCCGCAGGAGGCGGCGCTTCGCGCGTTCTCGTTCCCGGAACCCGAGGAACTGTCGCCCCCGATCCTGCGCCTGGACGGTGCGGCGACGGGCTATGGCGACCGGACGGTGCTGAAGCGGCTGGACCTCAGGATCGACCAGGACGACCGGATTGCGCTTCTGGGGCGGAACGGCCAGGGCAAGTCGACCCTGTCGAAGCTTCTGTCGGACCGGCTGGCGCTGATGGACGGCAAGATGGTCAAGTCGCCCAAGCTCAGGATCGGCTATTTCGCCCAGCACCAGGTGGACGAGCTGGACGTCGACGAAACCCCGCTGGAGCACCTGCGGCGGCTGCGCCCGGACGAGGCGCCGGCCAAGCTGCGCGCGCGGCTGGGCGGTTTCGGGCTGATGGCGGCGCAGGCGGATACCAAGGTCAGCGACCTGTCGGGCGGCCAGAAGGCGCGGCTGTCGCTTCTGCTGGCGACGATCGACGCGCCGCACATGCTGATCCTGGACGAACCGACCAACCACCTCGACATCGAAAGCCGCGAGGCGCTGGTCGAGGCGCTGACCGACTATACCGGTGCCGTGATCCTGGTCAGCCACGACATGCACCTCCTGACGCTGGTGGCCGACCGGCTGTGGCTGGTTGCGGACGGCACGGTCAAACCGTGGGACGGCGACCTTGAATCCTATCGCGACACGCTGCTGTCCGGGTCCGGGTCGGGTTCTGGCTCGAAACCGGCCAATGGCGCCAAGGGAGCAACCCCGGCGCCGCAGCGCCGCCCCACCCGCGACATGATCCTGGCGTTGCGGTCGGAAGTCCGGAAAAGCGAATCCCGGCTGGAAAAGCTGACCGAGATGCACAAGAAGGTCTCGGAAAAGCTGGCCGACCCGGATCTCTATGACCACGACCGGGCGGGCGAACGCGAGCTTTGGCAGCGCAAGTTCGCCGAGGTCGAGGACGGGATGATCCGGGCCGAGGAACTCTGGCTCGACGCGCAGGAAAAGCTCGACGCGGCCGAGGCGGCGCAGAACGCATGAGCGGCGACGACTATGCAAGGCTGGCCTGGGCCGCCCTTCTGGGGGCGGTCCTGGTCGGCTGGCTGGTCACACAAAGCCGCGGGTCGCGGGGCAAGCTGGCCCAGATGGCCGTGGGCTGGGTCCTGATCTTCGCCGGCGTCATCGCTGTCTATGCGCTGTGGGACGACATCGGCAACGAGCTGTTCCTGAAGCAGGACGCGATATCGGCCCCCCAGCGGATCGAAATCCCCCGCAGCCGCGACGGCCACTATTATGTCACCGCCATGGTGAACGGCGCGCCCGTCGATTTCGTCGTCGACACCGGCGCGACACAGGTGGTGCTGACCGACGACGATGCCCGCCGCGCGGGCATCGACCCGGACCAGCTGGTCTATTCCGGCTGGGCCACTACCGCCAACGGCCGCGTGCGCACGGCGCCGATCCAGCTGGATCAGGTCACGATCGGCCCCAACATCGACCGCCGCGTGCCGGCGGTGATCAACGATGGCGACCTGGCGGGCTCCCTCCTCGGCATGTCCTACCTGGACCGCTGGTCGAAGATCGAGATCGCGGACGGCGCCATGGTGCTGTCCCGCTGACATCCCGTCCCGGGCCGGCGCACGTCGTCAGATCCACCAGTCAAAGCGCCCTGCCCGGCCGACCTGGCAGCGTCAGTTGTGCTTCGGGCGCGCCGTGGAGCGTCGGGGCGCCGTGCCGGTCCGGCGTTCCGGCGCGCCTGTTCCTGACCATCGCAGGACGCTCTTCAGCGTTCGGCTTTCTTTTCCCAGCGGCCCGATTCCTCGGACCAGTACTGGGCGCTGCATCCGGCCCCTGTAAGGACCTTCCACTGGCCGCGGGCCTGGATCAGTGCCATCTCGTCATTGCCGTCGAACAGGATGCAGACCCGGTCCAGCGCCGCAACCTCTTCCGGGTCTACCTCGGCGCCGTCGATACTCATGACGCAGGCCGCGCCATTGGGCGCGGTCTCCTCGGTCGTCAGCAGGATCGGCTGGTCGGCGTCATGGTCCCCGCCGGCCAGACCATGGGCCGGGAACCCTTCCTCGGGCCCCAGCCACAGCTTTTCATCCAGCCATTCCAGCCGCTTGCGATCCCGTCCGCGGACCGCAACGCGCCAGCCCGCCCCCCGCGCGCGTTCCAGAAGCTGCGGCAGCGCCGCCTCCAGCGGCCGATGCGTCAGGTGATAGAAGTAGACAGCCCCCATCGGCGGCGCCCCCTTGCCTGCCTTACTCGGCCTCGAACTTCTCGGCCACCAGGCGGTTCAGCGCCATGACACCCCAGCCCGTCGCACCCTTGGGCGCAAACGCGGTTTCCGACGTGACGGATGCCACACCGGCGATGTCCAGGTGAATCCAGGGCGTGTCGTCCTTGACGAAACGCTGCAGGAACTCGGCCGCAGTGATCGACCCGGCGGCGCGTGGGCCGGTGTTCTTGACGTCCGCGATCCGCGATTTCAGACCGTCGCGATAGGCCTCGGCCAAAGGCAGGCGCCAGGCGCCCTCGCCTTCCTTCTCGGCCGCCTTCAGGAAGGCATTGCACAGCGGATCGTCGTTGGAAAAGGCGCCCGCATTTTCATGCCCCAGGGCCACGATCATCGCGCCGGTCAGGGTCGCCAGATCGACCATGCCACAGGGATTGAACCGGTCCTGCGCGTACCAGAGCACGTCGCCCAGAACCAGGCGACCTTCGGCGTCGGTATTCACGATCTCGACCGTGTCGCCCTTCATCGAGGTGACGACATCGCCCGGCCGCGTGGCATTGCCGGACGGCATGTTTTCCACCAGCCCCACCAGACCCACGACATTGGCCTTGGCCTTGCGCAGCGCCAGCGTGCGCATGGTGCCGGCAACGACGCCCGCGCCGCCCATATCCATGGTCATGTCTTCCATGCCCGCGGCCGGCTTCAGCGAGATGCCGCCCGTGTCGAAGACGACGCCCTTGCCGATCAGCGCAAAGGGCGCGGCACCGGCTTCGCCCCCGTTCCATTCCATCACCACGACCTTGGACGGGCTGACGGACCCCTGCCCGACCGACAGCAGCATCTTCATGCCCAGTTCGGCCAGCCTGTCCTCGTCCAGCACCTCGACCTTCAGGCCGATGCTCTCCATCTCCACCAGGCGGTCGGCGAATTCGGTGGTGGTCAGCACGTTGGCCGGTTCGTTCACAAGGTCGCGGGTCATGTGCACGCCCGAGGCCAGCGCCAGGGCGGCAGCCGCCAGACCGTCTGCCTCTTCCGGGACCTTGTGTGCGATCTCGACCGCGCCGCCAGCGGCCGGGGCATCGCCGCTCTTGTGCGCGGTGAAGTCATAGTCGCGGAGCGCAATCCCCAAGGCCAGTTCGCCCGGGTGCTTGGCCGATCCCGCCATCACCGTCAGCGCGGCCTTGCCCTTCAGCGCCGCCAGCTTCGACCCGGCCTTGCGGGTGTCGAGCGCCGAGGCATTGCGCGGCAGGATCACGACATCGACTGCTTCGACCTCCATCCCGGAGGGCCAGGCCAGGGTGAAGACCTGGCCGACCTTGGCCGAGGTGAAGCGTTCGCTTTCCACCAGGCGCTGCACCGCGCCGCGGGTCAGCCGGTTCACGCGGCGGCCGGCCTGGTCCATCCGGCCTTCGGGCGTCACCAGGATCGCCAGACGGCCTACCGCCGTCGCCAGGGCCGGCAGGTCAACGGGGATGAAACGGATCGGGGACGGTTCGGTCATGTCAGTCTCCTGTCAGGCGCGGCACAGGGTCCCTGCGTCGCAAGTCTTGGTGCCGGTCTTGGCATCGTCTTTGCATCGTCTTGGCATCGGACCGCGGCCGGCAGGCCCCGGGCCGAATGCCGTCCAACGGTATCTCGACGCGGACAATTGCCCAGTCGCGCGCCGAATTGAACCGCTTTCGCAGCGGAACACCGCAAAAAAGAGAATCCCGCCCCCCTCGATGGGCGCCCGGGCGCCACAGAATGCAGCCGTTGGACGCACGCCCCTTCCGGCCGCGCGAGACCAAGGCTATAGCTGCGGCCGGGGCTTGACCACATGGCCGTTTTCCTTGGCTGCCACGTCGGTTATGCTAACTCGCTCAACCACGCTCGTTCCGGGGGGATCGCAGTGCATCGATACGACAGATATGTCCTGTCGCAATATCTGCTGTTCTTCGGATTCTTTGCGCTGATCCTGGTGACAGTGTTCTGGATCAATCGGGCCGTCGGCCTGTTCGACCAGCTGATCGGCGATGGCCAGTCGGCGATGGTTTTCCTTGAATTCACGGCGCTCATCCTGCCCACGCTGATCCGCACGGTCATGCCGATTTCCGTCTTTGGCGCCGTGGCCTATGTCACCAACCGCCTGTCGCGGGAAAGCGAGATGACGGTGATGCAGGCCGTGGGCTCCAGTTCCTGGCGACTGGCGCGGCCGGCCTTCGCGCTGGGACTGGTGGCGGCGCTGATGATGGCGATTCTGACCAATGTGCTGCGCCCCGCGTCGCTGGCGCAGCTCGACCTGCGCGAGGCGGAGGTGGCACAGAACGTCACCGCCCGGCTGCTGAAGGAAGGCAGCTTCATGCACCCGGACGAAAACGTGACCTTCTACATCCGCCAGATCGACCCCGACGGCACGCTGCGCGACCTTTACCTGTCCGACCGCCGCGACCCCGCCCGCGAAGTGATCTATAATTCGGCCGAGGCCTATCTGGTGCGCAGCGGCGATCGGGCCAGTCTGGTCATGGTCGATGGCATCGCCCAGCAACTGAACCGCAACACGCGGACGATGTCGGTCACGCAGTTCGCCGATTTCTCCTATGATATCAGTTCGATGATGTCCGGCTCGGACGGTAGCGGGACCAACCTGCGCGCCCTGCCCACGCTGGACCTGATCTTCCGCGCCGACGATTACATCGGAACGGACGGCATCACCGAAGGCCGCCTGGTCGAGGAACTGCACCAGCGCTTCGCCTGGGCCACGATCTGCCTGGCGGTGGCGATGGTCGCCTATTCGACGCTGACACTGGGCAGCTATTCGCGTTTCGGCCTTTGGCCGCAAGCGCTTGGCGGCTTCGTCTTCCTGATCATGCTGGAGGTACTGCGCGGCGCCGTCTCGTCGCCCGTGCTGAAGAACGCGGACCTCTGGCCTCTGCTCTACGTGCCGACGCTGATCGGACTGGCCCTGTCGGGGGTCTTCATGACCCTGGCCGGGCGGCCGGTGCGGATCCTGCTGGCCGGCATCGGACTGGCCCGCCTGCCCGAGGAAGCAGCGGACGCGGGGGCGACATGACGCTGGATTTCTATTTCGCACGCCGCTTCGTGCAAAGCTTCCTGATGGTCGGCGTGATCTTCCTTGTGCTGATCGTGCTGGTGGAACTGTTCGAACAGATCCGCAAGTTCCAGGACGCAGATCTGGGCATCGTCCGCTTGCTAAGCCTGTCGCTGCTGAACGCCCCCCAGTCGATGAGCGACGTCCTGCCTCTGCTGGTCATCCTGTCGGCGATCCTTCTGTTCGTGGGCCTGGCCCGGACCAGCGAACTGGTGGTCACCCGGGCCATCGGCAGGTCGGGCCTGCGCGCGCTGCTGGCACCCGTTTCGGTGACCGCGGTGATCGGCCTGCTGGCGGTGACGACGCTGAACCCGATCACCGCGGCGACCAGCGAACGCTACGACGAACTGGTGGCCCGCTGGCGGAACGACGAATCCGCCGCGCTGTCGCTGTCCAGCGAGGGCCTTTGGCTGCGGCAAAGCGGGCCCGACACCCAGTCCGTCGTCCATGCGCTGAAGATCGACCAGGACGCAGATACGCTGAGCCAGATCAGCATCCTGACCTACCAGCGCGGCGGCGGCCCGATCCGCCGGATCGAGGCCGACACGGCCGAGCTTGAAGACGGCAAGTGGATCCTGCAGAACGGCAAGGTCTGGCCTCTGGGCCCCGGCACCAGCCCCGAACACCAGAGCGAGACCTTCGCCGAAATGACGATTCCCACATCGCTGACCCCGGACCAGATCCTGGACAGCGTCGGCCGGACGGACGGCACATCGATCTACAAGATGCCTGCCAAGATCCGGCAGATGAAGGCCGCAGGCTTTTCCACCACGAGATTCGAGATCTGGTATCAGTCGGAACTGGCCCGGCCCCTGTTCCTGGTGGCCATGGTGCTGGTGGGCGCCGCCTTCACCATGCGCCATGTCCGTTTCGGCGGGACCGGCGTGGCGGTGCTGGCCTCGGTCCTTTTGGGCTTTACGCTCTACTTCATCCGCAACTTCGCCGAGGTTCTTGGCGAAAACGGCCAGCTGCCCGTGGCGCTGGCCGCCTGGGCGCCGCCGGTGGCCGCCGTCATGCTGACGGCGGGCCTGCTTCTTTACGCCGAAGACGGATGACGACCGGACGCCTCCTTTCCGGCGGCCTTTCGCGGCTGCGCGCGGTCCTGGCGGTGCTGGGCTGGCTGGTGGTGCTGATGCTTCTGCCGGACGGCCCTGCCCGTGCGCAGACGGCCCTGGACACGGGCGGGCCGGCGCCGGCAATCCTTGTGGCCGACCGCATCTATGTCGCCAATTCCGACACGCTGGTCGCCGAAGGCAATGTCGAAGCCTTCCAGGGCGATGTCCGACTGCGGGCGCGCAAGGTCACCTATGACCGGACAACCGGCAAGCTGTCGATCGACGGGCCGATCCGCATCGACCGGGGATCCGGCACGCTGGTTCTGGCAGACATGGCAGAGCTGGACAGCGACCTGCAGACCGGCCTTCTGACCGGCGCGCGGCTGGTGCTGGATCAGCAGCTCCAGCTCGCCGCCGTGCAGATGAACCGCGTCGGCGGGCGCTATACCCAGCTTTACAAGACCGCCGTCACCTCGTGCCGGGTATGCGAGGAAGGCCGCGCGCCGCTGTGGCAGATCCGCGCCCGCAAGGTGATCCACGACCAGGTCGAACGGCAGCTCTATTTCGAAAACGCGACCTTCCGCGTGCTGAACGTGCCGGTGTTCTACCTGCCGCGGATGCGCCTGCCCGATCCCACGGTCGAACGCGCCCGCGGCTTCCTGATCCCCGGTGTCGTGAATTCCACCGACCTGGGCTTCGGCATCAAGCTGCCCTATTTCATCCCGCTGGGGCCGTCCGCCGACATTACGCTGACCCCCTTCCTGTCGACCCGGACCCGGACGCTGAACTTCCGTTATCGCCAGGCGCTGCGGCGGGGGGACCTGTTCTTCGAAGGGGCCCTGTCCAGCGACGATCTGATCCCGGGCAAGCTGCGCGGCTACCTGTTCGGCAACGGCATCTTCTACCTCGACCGTGACTGGTCGGTGGATTTCGACCTCCAGACCGTCACCGACGACAGTTATCTGGTGAATTACAACCTGCCGAACCTGGACCGGCTGCGCAGCGAGGTCGGCCTGCAGCGGATCCTGGACACCAGCATGTTCCGGACTGAGGTCAACTATTTCAAGTCGCTGCGCGACGACGACACGGAATCGACGCAGCCCACCGTCATCACAGACGCGCTGTATTCGCACCGCTTCTATCCGGGCGGGCCGCTGGGCGGGCAGTTCCGCTTCGGCGTGGACCTGCACAGCCATTCGCGGTCCTCGGACCTGGACGTGCTGGGCCGCGACATCGCCCGGTCGACGGTGGATGTGGCCTGGCTGAAGGACTGGATCCTGAAGGGCGGCGTCCGCAGCGAGGTGCGGGTGGGCTTTGCCGCCGACAATTTCGGCATCAAGGACGATCCCAACTATCCCCAGCACGTGAACCACACGACGCCCCGCGCCGCGGTCAGCTTTACCCGGCCGATGACGAAGACGACCCGGAACGGCACCATCCACTTTCTGGAACCGGTGCTGCAACTGGGCTGGGCCGACATGTCCGGCAGCCCCGTCCCGAACGAAGAAAGCCGTTTCGTCGAATTCGACCGCGGCGACCTGCTGTCGCTCAGCCGATTCCCGGCCCCAGACGTGCGCGAAAGCGCGCCGACCGTCGTCTACGGCGGGACCTGGGCGCGCTATGCCCGGTCCGGCTGGGAAAGCTGGGCCGCCTTCGGCCAGGTCCTGCGACAGCCGGCGGATCCGAATTTCTCGCCCTCGTCTGGGCTGGCCGGCACCGTGTCGGACCTGCTTCTGGCGGGCGAGATATCGCTGACCGACAAGCTGTGGCTCAACGGGCGCACGCTTCTGAACTCGGACTTCTCGGTTTCCAAGGCGGAAATGCGCGGCCGCTGGACCGGCGGGCGTTTCGATCTGGTGGGAACCTACCTGTGGCTGGACACCGATCCGGTCGAGGACCGGACCGATCCCCTGTCCGAGATCTGGTTCGATACGCGCTACGACCTGGTGCCGGGCTGGACCGCCAGCGCGAACTTGCGCTATGACGTGACCGAGGATGATCCCACGATCGTAGGCGTGGGCCTTCTCTACAGAAACGAATGCGTGGAGATCGATCTCTCGCTCAGCCGGCGCAACACGTCCACCGCGAATGTCGATCCGTCGACGACCTTCGGGATAAATGTCCGGCTAGGCGGCTTCGCGGTCCAGAACAGCAGCAACTACAGGCGCACATGTACAAGTTCCTGACCTTCTCCCGCTTCCGTCGCGGACCCCTGCGCGCCCTTGCTACGGCGCTTGGCCTGGCTCTTGCCGGGCCCCTGGCCGCCAACGGACTGTTTTCGCCCGCCGTGATCGTGAACGATGACGTCATCACGAATTACGAGGTGCAGCAGCGCGCCCGGCTGATGCAGGTCATGAACGCCCCCGGCAGCACGGAAAGTAGCGCCCGCGACGCCCTGATCGACGACCGCCTGCGGATGCAGGCGATGAAGCAGGCCGGGGTCGTGGTCCCCGACAGCGATGTCGACGATGCCATCCAGACGCTGGCCGAACGCAACAATATCGACCGCGAACAGTTCCTGAACGTGCTGTCCGAATCCGGCGTGGCGCCGGAAACGATGCGCGACTTCATGCGCGTGACGGTCGGCTGGCGCGAACTGGCCCGCGGCATGTTCCTGCAGCAATCCCGCCCGACGGACGCGGAAATCGACCGCGCCTTGGGCCTGGCCGGCACCACCGGCGGTGTGCGCGTCCTGCTGTCGGAAATCATCATCCCGATCACCCCCCAGACCGCCGACGAAGTCAGCCAGCTGGTCGAAGAACTCTCTGCCATCGACTCGGTCCCCGCCTTCGCGGCCGCGGCGCGGCAGTATTCGGCGGCCCAGACCGCGGCCGACGGCGGCGCGATGCCCTGGCTGGACCTGAACCGGCTGCCGCCGGCCCTGGGCCCGGTGATCCTGGGCCTTTCGCCCGGTCAGGTGACCCAGCCCATCGGGCTGGAAGGCGCCGTGGCCCTGTTCCAGATGCGAGACATCGCGGAAATCGCAGGTGGCACACCGCAATACGCGGCCATCGAATACGCCACCTACGCGATCCCCGGCGGCCGCACGCCCGATGCGTTGGCGCGCGCCAAGGCGATCCAGGACCGCGTGGTCGAATGCAACGATCTTTACGGCGTGGCCCTGGGCCAGCCCGAAAGCGTGCTGCAGCGCGAAACGCTGCCTCCGTCGCAGATCCCGCAGGACATTGCACTGGAACTGTCCAAGCTGGACGATGGCGAAAGCTCTTACCAGCTGACGCGCAACAACGGGCAGGTGCTGCTCTTCCTTATGCTCTGCGGCCGGACCGCCAAGGCCAACGAAGGCGCCACCCGTGACCAGGTCGCCCAGGCTCTGGCCGGCCAGCGGGTCGAGGCGGCGGCAAACGGCCTTCTGGATCAGCTGAAGGCCGACGCCATCATCGTCGAGAAATGACCGCCCCTGCCATGGCACCGATTGCGCTGACCTGCGGCGAACCCGCGGGCATCGGCCCGGAAGTCGCGGTCGCCGCCTGGCGGGCGCTGGGGGCCGACTGTCCCTTCGTCTGGATCGGTGATCCCCGGCATCTGCCGACCGGAACTCCGGTCGCCGAGATCGCCCGTCCCGACGAGCTGACCGCCCTGCCGGCCGACCGCTTCCCGGTGCTCCGCCACGACTTCGCGGGACAGGCCACGCCCGGCCAGCCCGACCCTGCCAATGCCGCTGGCGTGATCCAGGCCATCGAACGGGCCGTGGCGCTGACACGGTCCGGCGCGGCATCCGCGGTCTGCACTGCGCCGATCCACAAGAAGGCGCTGATCGACGGGGCGAACTTTGCCTATCCAGGTCATACCGAATTCCTGGCGGCGCTGGGGAACGCCCCCCGCGCGGTGATGATGCTGGCCAGCGACCAGCTGCGCGTGGTGCCCGCCACGATCCACATCGCCCTTCAGGACGTGCCCGGCGCGCTGACGCCCGCCCTGCTGCGCGAAACCATCGAGATCACAGCCGACGGCCTGACCCGCCAGTTCGGTATCGCGCGGCCCCGGATCGCCGTGGCGGGTCTGAACCCCCATGCCGGCGAAGGCGGCGCCATGGGCCGGCAGGAACTGGACTGGATCAACGATCTGGTCGCCACGATGCGCTCCGAAGGCCACGACCTGCTGGGCCCGCTGCCCGCCGACACGATGTTCCACGCCGCGGCCCGCGCAAGGTACGATGCGGCGGTGGCGATGTATCACGACCAAGCGCTGATCCCGATCAAGACGCTGGATTTCGACCGCGGCGTAAACGTGACGCTGGGCCTGCCCTTCATCCGCACCTCGCCCGACCACGGCACCGCCTTCGACATCGCAGGACAAGGCATCGCCAACCCGTCCAGCCTGATCGAGGCGCTGAAGCTGGCGCAATCCATGGCACGGAGTACGGCCGCATGACCGCCATCGACGGCCTGCCCCCCCTGCGCGCGGTGATCGCCGCCCACGGCCTGTCGGCGCGCAAGTCGCTGGGTCAGAACTTCCTTCTGGACCTGAACCTGACCGCCAAGATCGCGCGGCAGGCGGGCGACCTGACGGGCTGCGACGTGCTGGAAATCGGCCCGGGCCCCGGCGGGCTGACCCGCGGGCTCTTGTCCGAAGGCGCGCGGCGCGTAGTGGCGGTGGAAAAGGACAGCCGCTGCATTCCCGCCCTGCAGGAGATCGCCGCAGCCTATCCCGACCGGCTGGAGATCGTCGAAGGCGATGCGCTGGCGGTCGACACGGCCGCGCTGCTGACGCAGCCGGTGCGAATCGCGGCGAACCTGCCCTACAACGTCGGCACCGAACTTCTGGTGCGCTGGCTGACGCCGCCGGAATGGCCGCCCTTCTGGCAAAGCCTGACGCTGATGTTCCAGCGCGAGGTGGCCGAACGCATCGTGGCGCAGCCCGGGTCCAAGGCCTATGGCCGGCTGGCGGTGCTGTCGCAATGGCGCACCACAGCGCGGATCGCCATGGCCCTTCCGGCCGAGGCCTTCACGCCCCCGCCCAAGGTCACCAGCGCCGTCGTCCACCTGGAGGCGCTGCCCGAACCCCGATACCCGGCCGATCCTGCGACCCTGTCGCGCGTCGTGGCCGCCGCCTTCAACCAGCGGCGCAAGATGCTGCGCGCCGCGCTGAAGGGTCTGGCCCCGGATATCGAGGATCACCTGAACGCCGCCGGTATCAAGCCGACGGAACGGGCCGAACAGGTCTCGCTGGAGGCGTTCTGCGCGCTGGCCCGGACCTTCACGGACTGACCGTCCGGGGCCCAGCCTGACACGATCATAATGACCCGGCCCTGTCCGTGCGCATCAGCGCTGCGGGCGGTCGTCATGCACGACAAATCCCCGGACCAAAGGTCCCGGCACGGTCATTCCACGGGCATTCATGTCTGAAGGGGATGGGCCGACTTCCGGCCCGATGCGCTTCACCTCGGTCTGAATGCCACGTGAAGCGCCGGATGCCGGGCCCTGGGGCCCGGACCGACTGCATGTCCGGAGAAAAGGATTACTCGGCCGCGTCGGGCGACGAGTTGCTGTCCACGTCGGCGGCAGGTTTCCGGGGCGCGCGCGTGCGGGCCGGCTTTTCCTTGGCCGGCATCGGAACCACGTCGGCCGAGGCTTCGGCGCCTTCGGCCTTCGGCTTCGGCGCGGGCTTCTTGCGCGGCTTCCGGGCCGGTTTCGGCGCGGTTTCCGGGGTCTCGACCAGGTTGCTGTCGCTGTCGGAGGCATCACCGGCATCCACCACGTCCAGCGCAAAGGATCCCTGCTGCACCGGGTCTTCGCGGACGGGTGCGGGTGCTGCGTCGGTCACGGCATCGGCTTCCGGTGCAGGTTGCTCCTGCGGGCCGGATTGCGGCTGCTGTCCGCCTTGCGGCTGGTGCTGCTGCGGCTGGTTCTGTTGCGACGGGTCGCGGTCCTGCCGGTTGTTGTTGGAACGGTCGCGATCACGATCGCGGTCGCGTTCGGCCTGGCGGTCGCGGTTCTGCCGCTCCTGCTCTTCCCGGCGCTGGTCCTGCTCGCGCTGGGCCTCGCTCAGCATGCGCAGGTAATGTTCGGCGTGCTGCTGGAAGTTTTCCGTGGCAACCCGGTCATTGGCCAGCTGGGCGTCACGGGCCAGCTGGTTGTACTTGTCTATGATCTGCTGCGGCGTGCCGCGCACCTTGCCTTCCGGACCCGAGCTGTCGAAAACGCGGTTAACGACGTTGCCGCCGGAGGGACGGTTGCGGTTCGACTTCGACCGCGTACGTGATTTGGACGATCTCATATCGCTAAAGAGAGCCTTGTCTTCGCTGCCGTTCGGACCGGATGCGCCTCATCCGTGCGATTCTGTCGGTCCGTCGACTTTTTCTGGCTTGGCGTCGCCCGGTGCGCAGGATGGTCGTCGACCGTTCCCCGGCATCCAGTTGCTGGCGACACCAATGGAATAAACACGACTTGCGCCCCCATACAAGGGGCAGATTGGGCCGCTATTGCGTTTTTTCGCTCTAATTGAGGTGATCACGCCGAGTTTATGCAGGGTTGTGCCGTCCGAGCACCACCCGGTCGCGGCCGTCCAGATCGGCGATCACCTGTATCCCCGTCAGCCCCGCCGCCTCCATCAGCGCGGACACCGCCGCCCCTTGCGTCGGCCCGATCTCGACGATCAGCCGCCCGCCGGGTTCCAGGTGCGCGGATGCCCCGGCCGCGATGGCGCGATACGCCCCCAGCCCGTCGCCGAAATCGGTCAGGGCCATGGCCGGCTCGAACAGGCGCACCTCGGGGTCCAGCCCCGCCATCTCGTTCTCGGCGATATAGGGCGGGTTCGACACGATCAGGTCATAGGTCTGGCCTTGGCCGCCGTACCAGTCCATTTGCCGGATCTGCGCGCGCCATGTCAGTTCGTGCCGGACGACATTGGCCGAGGCCTGGAAACACGCGGCTTCCGACAGATCGACGCCCAGGCCCACCGCGTCGGGCCTTTCGGCCAGAAGCGTCACAAGGATGCAGCCCGACCCCGTGCCCAAATCCAGCACCCGGGCAAAGGGTTCTGCCAGGGCGCATTCGATCAGGGTCTCCGTTTCCGGCCTTGGATCCAGCACGTCGCCGCTGATGGCGAAGGTGCGGCCATAGAACTGGCGTTCGCCCACGATCTGCGACACCGGCACGCGGGTTTCGCGCAAGCCGACCAGATGGCCGAACCGTTCGGCGATGGCGGGGTCCAGCGGATCCGGGGCGATCAGGGTGATCCGCGCCGCGTCGATCCGGGCGGCATGGGCCAGAAGCCTGCGCGCATCGCGGACCGGATCGGGCACGCCCGCCGCGCGCAGCCTTGCGGCGGCCGCGGCCAGCGCTTCTGCCGCGGTCACGCGCCCTGCCCCATCTCCGCCAGCATGCGCGACTGGTCGTCGGCGGTCAGCGCGTCGATCACCTCGTCCAGGTCGCCCTGCATCACCTGGTCCAGCTTGTAGAGCGTCAGGTTGATCCGGTGATCGGTCATCCGGCCCTGGGGGAAGTTGTAGGTCCGGATGCGTTCCGAGCGGTCGCCCGAACCGACCTGCGAAGCGCGGTCGGCAGATCGCGCGCTGTCGACCTTCTGGCGTTCCATGTCGTAAAGTCGGGTCCGCAGGACCTGCATCGCGATCTCGCGGTTGCGGTGCTGGGACTTTTCCGAACTGGTCACGACGATGCCCGACGGAATGTGCGTTATACGCACAGCGGAGTCGGTCGTGTTCACGTGCTGCCCGCCGGCACCAGACGAACGCATCGTGTCGATCCGGATGTCGTTCGCATTGATCTGGATGTCGACCTCCTGCGCCTCCGGCAGGACCGCCACGGTGGCGGCCGAGGTATGGATCCGCCCGCCGCTTTCGGTGGCCGGCACCCGCTGGACGCGATGGACACCGCTTTCGTATTTCAGCCGGGCAAAGACGTTTTCGCCGGTCACGTGAACCACGACATCCTTGATGCCGCCCAGTTCGGTCGCCTGTTCCTCGATCACTTCGAACCGCCAGCCGTGGTCTTCGGCATAGCGCTGGTACATGCGCAGAAGGTCGGACGCGAAAAGCGCCGCCTCCTCGCCCCCGGTGCCGGGCCGGATCTCCAGCATGGCGGGGCGTGCATCGGCCTCGTCCTTGGGCAGAAGCGCCAGTTGCAGGGCGTGTTCCGCCTCGGGCAGGCGGGCGCGCAACTGGGGCAGTTCTTCCTCGGCCAGTTCCTTCATGTCGGGATCGGCCAGCATCGCCTGCGCTTCGGCCAGGTCGGATTGCAGACGGCGCCACAGCGCGATCTGTTCGACCACGGGCTTCAGGTCGGAATATTCGCGCGCCAGGGCCGCGATTTCGCTGCCGCTGGCCGCAGCCATCGCCGCTTCGAGATATTCGAAGCGCTGGGTGATCTGATCGAGTCGGTCCGTAGGGATCATTGGCGGTGCTTCCCCCATCAAAACGCTTTGGTCAAGCGCCCGACCGTGCTAACCTGCAATCATGAGGATAACAGCCCTGCCCCTTCTTCTTGTTCTGGCAACGCCCGCCCTGTCCGACGTGGTCGGCCCCGGGGGCAAGGTTCAGGACTGCTATTGCACCGACCGTCAGGGCGCGCGGGTCGAACTGGGCGAATATTCCTGCCTGCGGGTCGACGGGCGCGCCTTCATCGCACAGTGCCAGATGTCGCTGAACGTCCCGATGTGGCGCGAGATCCAGGATGGCTGTGTCTCGTCAGAACTCGATCCGGTCGATCCACCCGTCGACGCGGGCGCGGTTCACGCCAAGGTCTGACTTGCCGAAACGCAGCCGGCCGTAGATCATCAGCTTGTCCCCGTCCTGCTGGGCCGTGGTGTAATCGGGAAAACCAATCACTTTCGTGCGGGTGATCCAGGTGATCCGCCCCGCCGCCACCGATCCGGCCAGCCGCGTCGTGCGCGCCGTGGCCATCGCGACGGCATCCAGCTTCGCCAGTCCGTCCGGCCCGGTTTCGACCACACGCTTCACCCCGCCCGGCAGATCCTCGTCCTGCGAGATATCCAGCGGTTCGTCCCAAAGCGACACGTCACTGGGCGCCAGGCGGATATAGCCCAACGCCACGACAACCAGCACAATCACTACGAACAGGATCATCAAGACCGTTCTCATCCCACGCGTTTCCCCTGCGGCCCTGTACAGACCGTCCTTCCCCGACACGACATGCGCCAGGGTCAGCATGCCCCGGGAGGGCCGTGGAAACCGCTGCGTCCGGTCGTCGCTGCGCCTATTTGGTTTCGCCCTTGGGCGCGGCAGGGAAGTGGTGGATTTCCACGTGCTGCAGGATGCACAGCATTTCGAACAGCAGGTTCGCCCCGGTCAGCGCCGTCGTGCCCATGGAATCGTAGGGCGGCGACACCTCGACCAGATCGCAGCCTTTCACGTAAATGCCGCGCAGCGCCTGTATCAGCGACAGCGCCTGCCCCGTGGTCAGCCCGCCGATTTCCGGCGTGCCGGTGCCGGGCGCATAGGCCGGGTCCAGACTGTCGATGTCATAGCTGATATAGACCGGCCGGCGGCCGATATCGCGCCGGATTTCGGACCCCAGCGGCCCAAGGTCGCGATTCCACAGCGCATTGGCCTGGAACTGCTGGAACCCCCAGGACCGTGCTTCGGCAAAGTCTTCGGGGCCGTAACCCGAGCCGCGGATCCCGATCTGGTAGACCTTGTCGGGGATCAGCAACCCTTCCTCGTACGCGCGTCGGAAGACGGTGCCGTGGGTCTCGCGCTCGCCGAACATCTCGTCGTTGACGTCGGCATGGGCGTCGATGTGGATCACTGCCATGGGCCCGTGCTTTTTCGCCATCGCCCGCAGGATCGGCAGGGTGATCGAATGATCGCCCCCCATCGCCATCGGGATCACATCATGGGCCAGGATCGCATCATAGCTTTCTTCGATGATCTGCAGCGTCTGCGGCAGGGAAAACGTGTTGATCGCCAGATCGCCGATATCGGCGATGTTCAGGCTGTCGAAGGGCGCGGCGCCGGTGAACATGTTGTAGGGCCGGATCATCGCGCTTTCGGCGCGGATCTGCTTGGGCCCGAAGCGCGTGCCCGACCGCCACGAGGTCCCGATATCCGACGGGATCCCAAGGAACGCCACGTCCAGCCCGTCGAGCGTGTTGGCCTGCGGCAGCCGCATGAAGGTGTTGGGCCCGGAAAACCTGGCCAGGTCGTTGCCGCTGATCGGCTGGTTTCTTGCCGTCATCCGCGCATCCTCGCCCCGATCAGCTGGACGAGTTCCGTGGCGACATGGGCACCGGCAATGGCGGTGGCGCCGGTCGTGTCGAAGGGGGGCGAGACCTCGACGATATCGCCGCCGCGGATGTTGATGCCCGCCAGGCCCCGCAGCATCGCCGCCGCCTGCCAGGATGTCAGGCCGC
The DNA here is from genome assembly GCF_009765275.1 of Chachezhania sediminis. Taxonomy (GTDB): domain Bacteria; phylum Pseudomonadota; class Alphaproteobacteria; order Rhodobacterales; family Rhodobacteraceae; genus Chachezhania; species Chachezhania sediminis. The sequence goes on along the minus strand of NZ_VOPH01000004.1, from coordinate 205,530 downwards.
CCCAGACCGGCGTGCCGGTGCCGGGCGCGAAGGCCGGGTCCAGCGCATCGATGTCGAAGGTGACATAGACGGGATGATCGCCGACGATCTCCTTTGCCTTGGCCACGACGGCCGCCGGCCCCATCTCGTGCACGGACCGCGCGTCGATGGTATGAACGCCCAAGGGATCCGGATTGTGCGTGCGGATCCCGATCTGGATCGACTTCGCCGGGTCCACGATGCCAGTCTTCACCGCCTTGTAGAACATGGTGCCGTGGTCGATCCGGGTCATGTCGTCATCGGCCCAGGTGTCGGAATGGGCGTCGAAATGGATCAGCGCCATCGGCCCGAACCTTTCGGCATAGGCCTTAAGGATCGGGAAGCTGATGTAATGATCGCCCCCCAGCACCACGCTGGCCGCGCCGGCGCTCAGGATCCCGCCGATATGGGACGTCAGCGTATCCGGAAAGGCCGGGACATTGGCATAGTCGAAGGCCAGGTCGCCGTAATCGACGACCGTGAATTCCTCCAGCGCGTCGAAATCCCAGCCATAGGGCTGGTCGGGCGATTGCAGGGCCGATGCCTCGCGGATCGCGCGCGGGCCCAGCCGCGTGCCGGGCCGGTTCGTCACCGCCTGGTCGAAAGGCACGCCCGTGACGGCGATGTCGACCCCGGTCAGATCCTTCGTGTAGCGGCAACGCAGGAACGACGTGGCGCCCCCGAAGGTGTTTTCGAAACTGCGGCCCTTGGGGTCGCGGCGCATGAAGGCCTGATCGACCTGGTTCTTAGCATCTTCCAGTCCCATCCGGGCAGACGTCCTTTCGAGCGTCGGGGCGGGCGGGTGGGAGACGGTCGAAAGGACGTCTGCCCAGCCCCCGCGGCTTTGCACAACGACGGGCCACCTGCCCCCGCAGGACGACCCTTCCCCTCTCGGCCGGTGCCGTCCTGGCCGGGCTGGACTCTGCCTGCCGGTTGCGGTCAGGTCGGCACCGTTCGCCCCCCACTCTGACACCGACCGAGAGGCCGCCGCAATGCCTGATCGCGACCCGATCCACGATATGGAGGACGGAATCGACCGCCTTCTGGAAATCATGCGCAGGTTGCGCGACCCGCAGACCGGTTGCCCCTGGGACATCGAACAGACCTACGCCACCATCGCCCCCTACACGATCGAGGAAGCCTATGAAGTGGCCGACGCGATCGAACGGCAGGACTGGGCCGACCTGGAGGGCGAGCTGGGCGATCTGCTGCTGCAGACAGTCTATTTCACCCAGATGGGAACCGAAGACGGCCGCTTTACCTTCAATTCGGTTGTCAAGGCCGTGTCCGACAAGATGGTCGCGCGCCATCCCCATATCTTCGGCGACGAATCGCGGGACAAGTCGGCCGACCAGCAGACGGCCGACTGGGAACAGATCAAGGCTGCCGAACGCGCCGGCAAGGCGCAGCAGGGCGCGCTGGACGGCGTGGCCGGCAACCTTCCCGCGCTCCTGCGCGCCTACAAGCTGCAACGCCGCGCCGCGCGGGTGGGCTTCGACTGGCCGTCGGCCGGCAATGTGCTGGCCAAGGTCGCCGAGGAAGCGCAGGAACTGGTCGAGGCCCGTGACACCCTGGGCCCGGACGAGATCGAGGAGGAATTCGGAGACCTCCTCTTCGTCATGGTGAACCTGGGCCGTCACCTGGGGGTGGAACCCGAACAGGCGCTGCGCCGCACCAATGCCAAGTTCACCCGCCGCTTCGCCGGGGTCGAGGCGCGCCTGGCCGCCGAGGGTCGTACTCCGGACGAGAGTACGCTGGAGGAGATGGACGCGCTCTGGGATGCCGTGAAGGCCCAGGAGAAGGCGGCGAAAGGCTAGGCAGGTGCGGACGGGTTACGGTGCGTGCAGAGCACGCACCCTACGCGTTGGTTCAGGCGGTCGGTCCGATCTGTTGCACCTGATCGCGTCCGGGCGGGCTCGACGGGAAGACGATACGTGCCAGGCACGCACCCGACGGGCTGGTCCATCTGGCCGGCCCCTTGACCCGTTTCCCCCGCGCCGGCAAAGCCACCCGCAGGGTGCGTGCCTGGCACGCACCGTCTCCGGCCCCCGTCCAGTCCCCGCCCGACCGCCACATCCGCAACCGCGACCTGCCACCTCTGGACAGCCCCCGGTCGCCGATCCACTCTGCCGCCAAAATCACGGAGTCCCCATGTCCCCCCAGAAGATCATCATCGACACCGATCCCGGCCAGGACGACGCCGTGGCCATCCTGCTGGCCCTGGCGAGCCCCGAGGAGCTGGAGGTGCTGGCCATCACCACGGTCGCGGGCAACGTGCCGCTGGATCTGACGTCCAAGAACGCGCGCATCATCTGCGAACTGGCGGGCCGGACCGACATTCCCGTCCACGCCGGCTGTGACGCCCCCATCGCACGCAAGCTGATCACCGCGGAACATGTCCACGGCAAGACCGGACTGGACGGGCCCACCCTGCCCGACCCGGTCATGCCGCTGTCGGACGGACATTCGGTCGACGTCCTGATCGACACGCTGCGCGCCCACGATGCGGGCACCGTCACGCTCTGCACCCTTGGCCCCCTGACCAATGTCGCCGTGGCGCTGGACCGCGCGCCCGACATCGCCGGCCGGATCAAGCAGATCGTCATGATGGGCGGCGCCTATTTCGAGGTCGGAAACATCACCCCAACGGCCGAGTTCAACATCTATGTGGATCCCGAGGCCGCGAAGATCGTCTTCGCGTCCGGCGTGCCCATCGTGGTCCTGCCGCTGGACGTGACCCACAAGGCGCTGGTCACCGCCGAACGGAACGATGCCTTCCGCGCACTGGGCACCCCCGCCGGCATCGCCGTGGCCGAGATGACCGATTTCTTCGAACGTTTCGACAAGGAGAAATACGGATCGAACGGCGCGCCCCTGCACGACCCCTGCGTCATCGCCTGGCTTCTGGAGCCCGACCTTTTCTCGGGGCGCGAAATCAATGTCGAGATCGAGACCGGGTCCGAACTGACGCTGGGCATGACGGTCGCGGACTGGTGGCGCGTGACCGACCGCAAGGCCAATGCGCTTTTCATCAAGGACGTGGATGCCGACGGGTTCTTCACGCTTCTGACCGAACGCCTGTCGCGGTACTGACCGGCGCTGCGGTGCGTGCGTCCAAAGCGCAAAGCAAGGGGATCATCCGCGGCCGTCGCGGGTGACCGGCGCCTTGCCGGATCCATCCGTTCGCGGCGCAGATACAGTCGGGCACCGGAGCCAATGCTTGTCGTGACACGAAACGTGCGGTGGCCCCGGCGCAAACAAAGCGCAACGGATACGGGTGACCCGCGGCACAGGCGGGTTTCTTGCCCTGCGCCATCGCTTTCGAACACAGCCTGTGATAGATCTATGGAATGATGACAAAGCCTCTGATTGCCGGCGCCTTCGCACTTTTTGCCACCGTCGCCCTGGCCGATGACGGGGCGGACATCGCGTCCCACAAGGACAGCGTCGCCGCGGCCCTGTCGGATCTCGGCGTCGGCCGACTGGTCGCGATGGAGTGCATGGGCGACATGCCCGACCACGTGTGGCTTGGCACCAAGCTGACCAAGGCCCAGGGCGATGCCGACAGCGCCGCGATGTACGCCTGTCTTCGCAAGCACAATCCCGACCTGACCGAGGCGCAGTTCGAACAGGCCGTCAACGTCTTCCGCTGAACGGGTTGGTACTGGCCTGGCGGCTCCCAACAATCCTGCTGCGACACACGGAATTCGCGCTAAAGTGGCGTCAATTTTCGTCAGATCATTGGACACCACCGACATGACCATACTCGCCTTCATTCCCGTCATTCTTTACCTGCTGGCCATCGTGCTGGGCCTGCTGGGCGTGCCCATGCCCCTTGCCGCCGACACCCTGTCGCCCCTGACCGCATGGATGCTGGCCGTATCGCTGGGGCTCAGCAGCCTCTGGTCCGCCTTCGGCCATCTGACCGCGTCCGAGATGGTGGCGAAATCCATCGGCTGGGCCACCAGCCCCTTCCAGCTGGAAATCGGCTGGGCGAACCTTGGCATCGGCCTGGGCGCCATTGCCGCCGCCGTCCTGGGCCGCGATGCCGCCATCGCCATCACGATCATGGCCTGCTGCTTCCTGTGGGGCGCCGCCAAGGTCCACACTGACGAGATGATCCGCGAGAAGAATTTCTCGATCAACAATGCCGGGCCGATCTATTTCTGGGACATCCTGACCCCGCTGACCCTGATCGTGTCGCTGCTTTTGGGGTGAACCACCCAAAGGAAATCATATATTTTACAAATACTTGAAAGACGCCCCCGCGACTTTCCCCAGCGCCGCGGCGCAGAATGTAAAAAACTTTCACATCAACCCTTGCAACAGCCCCGGACGATACCGATCTCATGTGATGTGAAAGGCATTTACATACCCAGACAGGGAGGCCGATCACACCCGAGCCACCCGTTCCGGAGATCACAGTCAATGACCACGACGACAACCGATGTCACAAACCAGGCCTATGGCTGGCTCAGCCGGTCCGAAGCCTGGCTCGACAGCAAGGGCAAGGGCGCATGGATCGCGCTCATGGTCCTGGGCTTCATCTTCTTCTGGCCCGCGGGCCTCGCCCTTCTCGCCTACATGATCTGGAGCAAGCGCATGTTCAGCAGCCACAAGCACCACCGCAACCATGGCGCCGCCTGGGGCGGCTGCGGCCGCGGCCAGGGGCGTCACTTCCGCTCCAGCGGGAACACCGCCTTCGACAGCTACAAGGAAGAAACGCTGCGCCGCCTGGAACAGGAACAGCAGGACTTCGAATCCTTCCTGGGCCGCCTGCGCGACGCCAAGGACAAGGCGGAGTTCGACCAGTTCATGGACGAACGGTCCCGCGAAGCCCGCGCCCCCAAGGCCGAACAGGGCAACCCCGAAGACGGCAGCAGCCCCTTCGCCTGACCGGGCCGTACGGCGCCGAACGGCCCCCACACGACCCCGAAGGGCGCGCCTTGCGCCCGACGGCCCCTGCCCCGGCATCCCACGGCGGCAGGGGTTTTTCGTTCCCGAAAGGGAACAGATCTTCATCTTTCCCTCCGATCCCCTATCTTTGTGCCTTCGCGCTGCGATGCATGGCACCCGGCCGCCCGACGCGGCGCAACCGACAGGACCGTACGATGACCCATCTTCCCGACCCCGACTTCTCGCCCGAGTTCTACCAGGGCACCACGTCCAAGCGCTTTCTGGCCTGGATCATCGACGTCGTGCTGATCTTCCTGGTCAGCGGTATCCTGGTCGTGTTCACAGCCTTCCTGGGCGCCCTGGTCTGGCCGATCCTGTACCTGACCGTGTCCTTCTTTTACCGCACGCTGACGCTGGCCTCGGGTTCGGCCACGTGGGGCATGCAGTTCGCGGGGGTGGAACTGCGTGACCGCTTCGGCCATCGCTTCGATTTCGGCACCGCGATCCTGCACACGCTGGGCTATCTGGTCAGCGTCTCGTTCCCGATCCTTCAGGTGGTCTCGGTCGTCGTCATGCTGACCTCCAGCCGCGGCCAGGGCCTGACCGACATGATCCTTGGCACCGCCGCGGTGAACCGCCGGATGGCCTGAAATTGCCCCTGCAGGCGGCCTTTTCGCCGCTTGCAGATCCCTACTTGGCAGCCGCAGGGACCAGCGCTAGCATCGGTCCAGCTTTTTACGGATCGCCCATGCGCCATACCTTGCCCATCGCGCCGCAGTTTTATGTCACGGCCCCGCAGCCCTGCCCCTATATCGAGGGCCGGATGGAACGAAAGCTGTTTACCGCGCTACAGGGCGAAAACGCCGACCGTCTGAACAACGCCCTGTCCCAGCAGGGCTTTCGCCGGTCGCAGAACGTGCTTTACCGTCCGTCCTGCGCCGAATGCTCGGCTTGCCTGTCGGCCCGCATAGACGTGTCCCGGTTCAAGCCGTCCAAAAGCCAGAAGCGCGCGATCCGGCGCAATGGCCATCTTGGCCGCCGGGCGACCTCGCCCTGGGCCACGGATGCACAATACCAGCTGTTCCGCCGCTACCTGGACGAACGCCACGCCGATGGCGGCATGGCCGACATGGACGTCTACGAATTCGCCGCGATGATCGAGGAGACCCCGATCCGCAGCCGCGTGGTGGAATATGCCGAGGACGGCGAACTGGTCGGCGTCAGCCTGACCGACGTGCTGGAGGACGGGGTCAGCATGGTCTACTCGTTCTACGAACCAGACCTGCAGCCCCGCAGCCTGGGCACCTACATGATCCTGGACCACGTCCAGATCGCCCGGGAAAGCGGCCTGCCATACGTCTACCTGGGCTACTGGGTGCCGGGCAGCCAGAAGATGGGCTACAAGTCCAATTTTTCGGCCCTGGAGGTCTATTCCGGCGGCCGCTGGCAGCCGGTCGAACGGCCCGAGGAATACAAGGCCGAACTGCATCCGCTGTCGACCGATCCGATCGCCGAGCAGGTGGCCAATATCCACCTTCCGGATCGCCGCCCCACCCGGCGCTGAACCGCAACCCGGCACCGCCTGACGGGTTTTTTCCGGCGATTTTCGTAAATTTCGATGAAGATGTCCGGGCCGGCACCGGGCCTTTTGCCGTGCTGCGCCGGGGGCAGCGGCCCCCTAGTATGCCGTCTCGCCGGATCAACGCCAGGGGGATTTCGGTCGAATTAGCATCCTGGAAAGGTATCTGTGGCATTCCGGGGCCGAAGCAGGCATCTGCCCCTGCCTCCCAGCACCAAGCGGCGGAAAAGACGAGGCCCCGAACCGATGCCATCACTGACCATTTCCCGCAAACTTCTTCTGCTGAACCTGCTCGCCGGGCTCTTCATGATCGCCGTGGTCGCGCTCGAGACCTTGGAAATCCGCAACACCATTTCCGAGAACCGCGAAGATCTTGTCCGTTCGCAGACGGAAAGCGCCATCTCCATCGCGCTCGGCTTTGCCGCGCGTGCCGAAGCCGGTGAAATGACGCTGGCAGAGGCGCAGGAACGGGCGATCCACGCCATCGGGGCCATCCGGTACAACAGCAACGATTACATCTTTCTCTACACGCTGGACGGAACCGCCCTGGCGCACCCCAATCCCGACATGGTCGGTGCATCCCTGTGGGAACTGGAGGACCCGAACGGCAAGATGGTCATTCAGGAACTGATCGCCGCGGGCCAGGCCGGCGGCGGCTTCGTCGACTATATGTGGCCGCGCGCAGGTGAAGACGTGCCGATGGCCAAGGTCAGCTATTCCTCGATCGTTCCGGGCTGGAACTGGATGGTCGGCACCGGGGTCTATGTCGACGACCTGAACGCCCTTATCCGGAAAGAGGTGATCAAGTCCGTGATCCTGCTGGTCGTTGTCCTGCTGCTGCTGGTCGGGGCCGGCCACCTGATCGCGCGCACCATCACCGTGCCGCTGAACGCGCTTGCCGCCTCGATCAAGCGGATCCGCGAGGGCGCGGTCGACGAGGACATATCGACCCTGGGCCGCAGGGACGAGATCGGAACTATTGCCGAGCAGACGGACGCGCTGCGCCTGGGCCTGATGGAAAAGCGGGCGCTGGAAGCCCAGAACGCCGCGCGCGAAACAGAACAGGCCAATGTCGTGGCCCGTCTGGCCAGCGGCCTGAAAAGCCTGGCCGCCGGAGACCTGGATTCGGAAATCCGGGAAAGCTTCTCTGGCGGCTATGACCAGTTGCGCCAGGACTTCAACGAAACCGTGGGCATCCTGGCGACCCTGATCCGCGCGATCAGCCTGTCGGCCAAGGATATCCGCACCGCCGTGGGCGAAATCGCCAGCGCGTCAAACGACCTGTCGCGCCGGACGGAAAACGCCGCCGCCACGCTGGAGGAAACCGCCGCCGCACTCAGCGAGCTGACGCAGTCGGTCGCGGTCTCGGCGCAGGGCGCCTCGCAAGCCAACACGCTGGCCAAGACCGCAAGGGAAAAGGCGGAACGAACGGAGACCATTGTCGAGGAAACCGTCGAAGCCATGGGCCAGATCGAACAATCGTCGCTGGAAATCGCCCGCATCATCGACGAGATCGAGGACATCGCCTTCCAGACCAACCTGCTGGCCCTGAATGCCGGGGTCGAAGCCGCCCGCGCGGGCGAGGCCGGGTCCGGTTTCGCAGTCGTGGCCTCGGAGGTGCGGGCCCTGGCACAGCGGGCCTCCGGTTCGGCGCGAGAGATCAACAAGCTGATCTCGGCCTCGGGCCAGCACGTCAACCGCGGCGCAGATCTCGTCCGGACGGCCGGCGACGCGCTTCACGAAATCGTCCAGGCCGTGGCCAACATGACCGACCACGTCGACGGCATCGCCCGATCCGCAGAAGAACAGTCCATTGGCCTGCGAGAGATCGACACATCGATTTCCCAGCTGGACCAGGCGACGCAGGAAAACGCCGCCATGTTCGAGGAAACCAGCGCCGCCAACTCTGCCCTCGACGCCGAAGCCGGACGCCTGGTCCAACAGGTCGCGCGCTTCACCGTCGCCGACGATCCGGACGGTGTGGAAACCCGCTCTGCCGCCTGACGGTTCCGGTCCGGGGCCGAAATCGGACCCGGGCCAATGATCGGCAGGTCCGTCCGGCATTCCGGGCCGGGACCAGCGGGCTGTGGACACTGCGCCGCAGCGGCCCGCCCCCGTACCGGCCGACACATGCCAAAGGTCGGTATCCGGGTGCAGGGCAAAGCCGTTCGAAAGGTCTTCCCCCTGTTCCCGGGCGCGGGCCGGATTGCCGGCCCGCCCGTCGGGTCAGTGCGGGATCAGGTCCGGCACGATGGTCACGATCCCCGGGAACAGCCACAGGATCGACAGCCCGATGACCTGGATCAGAACGAAGGGGATGATCCCGCGGTAGATATGGCTGGTCGTGACTTCCTTTGGCGCCACGCCTCGCAGGTAGAACAGCGCGAAACCGAAGGGCGGTGTCAGGAACGAGGTCTGCAGGTTCACCGCCACCATGATCGTCACCCATTTCGGGTCGAAGCTGCCACCATAGATCACCGGCCCCACGATCGGGATCACGATGTAGATGATCTCGAGGAAGTCAAGAACGAAGCCCAGCACGAAGAGCACAAGCATCACGATCAGGAAGACCGTGAATTCGTTGTCATAGCTCTTCAGGAAGTCCTGGATGTAATCTTCACCGCCGAAGGAGATGACCACCAGGTTCAGAAGCTGCGAGCCGATCAGGATCGTGAAGACCATCGACGTGACCTTCGCCGTCTCGCGCACCACCGGGCCCAGCACATGGGACCGCAGCAGCGTCCAGAGCGCGAAGAGTAGGCCGAAAAAGGCGTACATGTAGGCCGCGATCCCGACCAGATAGGCCACCCAGGTCTCGAACGTGACGACCTCCTGCGTGATCCGCAGGTCGAAATTCGCGCCCAGCAGGACCATCACACCGATCGCGAAGGTCGAGTTGATGATGATCTTGCCCGACTTGTCCTCGTCCTTCAGCTTGCGATAGGCCGCCAGCATCACGGCGCCCGCCGCCCCCAGCGCCGCCGCCGGCGTCGGGTTGGTGATGCCGCCCAGGATCGACCCCAGAACGGCCACGATCAGCACGAGCGGCGGAAAGACCACGCGCAGAAGATCGTTTTGCGCCATGCGCTTGCCGGCTTCGATCAGGCCCACCAGCGCGATGGCCACGGGGATCGCCATGATCAGCACCGTCGCCCCGGCCGAGGTCGTGGGCGCGATGAACAGGATGTCGACCGCCAGAAGCAGCACCAGCCCCACGGCCCCGACCAGCAGCGGACGCGGATCGGCCAGCGCCATCACGCCCCGCGCCGTGGTCAGGACCAGCGCCCCGATCAGGAACAGAAGCGCAATGCCCGACCCGATCACGGGCGCCGAAACAACGGCCGCCTGCGTCGCGGTCTGGTCACCCGAGGCCGCCGCCGCAGACGCGGCACTGTCGGACGACGTGATCGCGGCCTGTTCGGCCACGGCATTGTCCCACGCCTTCTGGCCGTGAAGCTCGATCATCGCGGCCTTGCATTCCGGCCCGACATTGGTGCGCAGGCTTGCCATGCGTACCGTCTGGCTCTGGGAATCCGTCACGATCGTCTGGCTGCCGACCATTCCGAACTGCCCCGCGATCACCAGCGCCCCGATCAGCAGAATCGGCGCCCCCACGAACCAGGCCAGCGCGTCCGACCGCACGATCACCGGGCCGGAGCCCGGCTCGACCGCGACGGGCGGGGCTTTGGACGGGTTCAGGAAGGCAAAACCCAGGGCATAAAGCGCATAGAGCATCGCCAGCAGGATCCCCGGCAGCATCGCCGCCTGGAAGAGCGTGCCGACCGACACCACCGCGGGCTTGCCCAGATAGGTCAGCGCATCGGAACAGCCCGCCGCCGTTGCCCGCGCCTCTTGCGCGGTCGCATAAAGGTCACCGGCCAGCGTGCCCAGAAGGACGATCACGATGGACGGTGGAATGATCTGGCCCAATGTGCCGGAGGCCGCGATGACCCCCGTCGCCAGTTCGGGCGAGTAATTGTTGCGCAACATCGTGGGCAGCGACAAGAGGCCCATGGTCACCACGGTAGCGCCTACGATCCCGGTCGAGGCCGCCAGAAACGCGCCCACCACGACCACCGAAACGGCCAGACCGCCCGGCATGGGCCCGAAGACGCGGGCCATGGTGGTCAAGAGATCCTCGGCGATCTTGGACCGTTCCAGCGTGATGCCCATCATCACGAACATCAGCACCGCCAGCAGCGTCTCGATCGACTGGCCGGCCAGCACGCGTTCGTTCATCCGGTTCACGATGAAGGACACGTTGCGGTCCAGCGCCGTTTCCCACCCCTGCGGGAAGACGGCATGCGCCACCCTTGGCAGGTCTGGGTTTCGGAATATCGATATCGTCTCGGCATTCACGCCCGAGGCGACGAGGTCGCGATAGGCCTGCGACGAGGTGTCGATGGCCTGGTGCACCAGCAAACCCGAGGCATCGAGCCCCGCGATGATGGCGAAGGAGATGACACCGGCGCCGCCGATGGCGAAGGCCACCGGAAAGCCCGACAGGATCCCACCGAAGAGGCAGAGAAAGACGATGATCAGGCCGATCTCGATGCCGTCCAAACCGAATATCATGTGCCCGTCCCCTTAGAATTCGGCGTGGTCGAAGGCTTCCTCGCCGGGTTCCACAATGTCCCGGTCGAGGTAGCGGCCTTCGCTTTCAGGGCCTTCCTTCCACTCCATGTACGAGCGGTAGAAGAAGGCGATCCCGTGCAGGAAAATCATCGCGGCGAAGATCAGAAGCAGGATCTTGAACAGGAAGTACCCGTTGAAGCCATTGGGCGAGAACGCGATCGTCTCGACGTTCCAGCGCAGCGCGCGGGACTTCATCAAAAGCCGGTCCAGCGCGTCCGAGGCCGACGGCTTCGGCACCACAAGGTGACGCCACAGGAAGTACCAGCCGTACATCCAGATCACGACGGCCAGCGGCATCATGAACAGCAGCGAGCCCAACATGTCGATCACGCGCTTGGTGTGATAGCTGACGCCGGCATAGACCAGGTCGACCCGGACATGTCCGCCCTGCACGAAGGTGTAGGAGGCACACATCGCCACGACCATGGCGTTGTAAAGTTTCAGTTCTTCGGAAAACCAGCCCACCGATTGGGTGAAGCCCACACCGAAGGGCGCGATGGTGATGTCGCCCATGCGGAAGATCGACTGCAGGAAGACCACCATCACCTGCTGCAGCACCATCAGAAGGCCAGCCCAGGCGGCGATCCGCCCGACCGTGTTGGCAAAGCCTTCCAGGCCGCGCACGCATCCCCACATGAAGGCGGGGAAGATGAAGCCGGCAATCGTCACCACAAGGAAGATGTCGAAGACGACAAAGAAGAACTCTGTCGACCCGCCATAGTAGATGAAGCGCATGATCGCTTCTTTGTTGGCCCAGTCCAGCCACAGTCCGGGATGGGAGATCGCCTGGAACAGGTTGACGAAGCCCATGCCCAACTGGGTGAAGAACCAGAGAATTGCGGTTGCCATGCGCCCCGTCCCCGATAAGCGAAGGCGCCGTGCGCGATGATACGCGCACGGCCTCCTTCTTTTATTGATAGAATCTTAGTTGACGCCCAGCACCCGGTTGCGCTCGGACGTGTAGGCGCTTTCCGCCCGCGACAGCCAGCCCGAGGATTCACGCATCGACTTCTGGGCCGAGTCGTGGATCTTCTTGAAGATGTCGTCGTTGGTATAGCCTTCCAGCACCTCGATCGACGCGGCGCCGAAGGCGTCCCAGATGTCGGGCGTGAACTGTTCGACCTTGGTGCCGCCCGCGACCAGACGCTGCAGCGCCGGGCCGTTGTTGGCGGTGAACTGGGCATAGTTGGCCTGGTGCGCATCGCCTGCCGCGATCTCGACCGCCTTCTGCTGCGACGGGGTCAGGCTTTCAAAGACTTCGAGGTTGGTTGCGATGGACAGCGCCGCGCCGGGCTCGTGGAAACCGGCCGGATAGTAGTAGGGGCAGACTTCCTGCAGGCCCAGCTTTTCATCAGACCACGGGCCGATCCATTCGGTCGCGTCCAGCGCGCCGGTGGACAGCGCCTGATAGATTTCGCCGCCCGGAACGTTCTGCACCGATGCGCCCAGTTTCGACAGCGCCTGGCCGCCCAGGCCCGGCATGCGGAACTTCAGGCCCTTGAAATCGTCGGCCGACATCACCGGCTTGCGGAACCAGCCGCCGCCCTGTGCACCGGTCTGGCCGGCCAGGTACGACTTCAGGCCGAAGATTTCGCCCAGTTCGTGGTGCAGCGCCATGCCGTCCTGGCCATAGTACCAGGTCATCATCTCGGGCGCGGTCATGCCGAAGGGAACGGCGGTGAAATAGGCGAAGGCCGGGTTCTGGCCAACGAAATAGTAGTCGGCGCCGTGGTACATGTCGGCCTGACCGGCGGTCACGGCGTCAAAGACTTCGAACGCGCCGACCAGTTCGCCTGCCGCCTTCGGCACCACGGTGATCTGGCCATCGGTGGCGGCGCTGATGTTGTTCGCGACGCGTTCGACCGAATCCCACACGCCCGCCAGCCCGCGGGGCCAGGTGGTGACCATGGTCAGGGTCCGTTTGCCTTGCGCATAGGCCGGGGCCGCCAGAGCGGTGGCCGCAGCAGCCGATCCACCCATGGCAGACGTCTTCAGAAAGGAACGACGGTCCATACTTCTCTCCTCCGCATGTTGCACATCTTGATTGGGGTCCGCGATTTGAGCGACCCGTGTGCGAGTGACGCGGAGACTACCGGGTGAGATATCCGGTTGAACACCCCAGAACGCGCAGGCCGGCGGCTTTCAAGGCGGGCAAACGTTAATTTGAAGGAACTGACAAATGGCAGGTAGTAATTCTACGTATGCGGGCCACCAATTTCTAACCGTTTTGCAGCAGCTTGGCTGCTACCCGGGCACGCTGCGGCGCAGCAAATCCGCCGTTCGATTCGAACTGTTTCAAGAATCTAACAAGGTTATTGCAACGTAAGTTGCAGGGGTCGGCCATTAAAGAACAACAGTAAACTTGGTATGTACAGGCTTAAAGAAATTGGAAAACGATACGGGCTTTCCAATAGCAGAAGTCTTTGATCCCGACGTCGATTTCGAAATCAAAGTCATGCTTTTGGCAGCCACCCTTCCCGTCCCCGCACATCCGTAAATCGATGCGGCAGTAACACCACCCGGCGTGTTGGCGTATCGGGTTCGCTCATGGCGCCGGTTCCCATCTGACGGAACCGTCCTGGCAAACGGAACAGTCCTGGCAAAAGGTCATTCCCGGCATGTCGCCTGACAGGTCCGTTCGCGCCCGGTGATCCTGCCGACGTCGATCCCCATCGCCTTCCCGCCGTGGCAGAACGCCCTTCCGTCCTAGTGAACAAGGACGCCATCGGCGCCGCCCCGATAGCTGCGCCCGGGCCGATACCGTCGTCGCGCGATCCACCGCGACTGCGGTCCCTGGACCCGTTCATGCGATCGACGCGGGTGTCTTCGCCCCGCCAAAGATCGGGTCAGCGCGACCGGTTCCGCGCGCCTTTCCCCTATTCGGCGCCCCGTGGCCCGACCCAAAAAGTCATCAATGCTGTCCTTGTTACCCTCGCGGCCCCAGGCAGCGACAAAAAGTTGCCGGAACACGCCGTTTGACGCAATGCATGTGCCCTGACGCACTTTTTCCGTGTTGACGCCATCGGCCGAGACTCATAACGTCCGCGCCACGCACGAAGGAGCTGGCAGTGTCCGCACTAGTAATTATCGTAGGACGAACGCGCATGGGCCGGTAACGGTTAACCATAATCGAACCCATGCGCCCCCGACACTCTCGGGGGTTTTTTTGTGCCTAAAACAGATGTGTCGCAGATGGAGTAACGCCGATGACACGTGAGATGACCGGAGCGAGAATGGTGATCCAGGCCCTGAAGGACCAGGGCGTAGACACCGTATTCGGCTATCCCGGCGGCGCGGTGCTACCGATTTACGACGAGCTGTTCCAGCAGAACGAGATCCGGCACATCCTGGTCCGCCATGAACAGGGCGCGGTTCACGCCGCCGAAGGCTATGCAAGGTCCACCGGCAAGCCCGGCGTCGTCATCGTGACGTCCGGCCCGGGCGCCACCAATGCGGTCACCGGCCTGACGGACGCACTGCTCGACTCGATCCCGATCGTCGTCTTCACGGGCCAGGTGCCCACCTTCCTGATCGGGTCGGACGCCTTCCAGGAGGCCGACACGGTCGGCATCACCCGCCCCTGCACCAAGCACAACTGGCTGGTGAAGGATCCCGACCGGCTGTCCGGCACGATCCACGAGGCATTCCACGTCGCCACCACCGGCCGTCCCGGCCCGGTGCTGGTCGACATCCCGAAGGACGTCCAGTTCGCATCGGGCGCCTATCAGAAGCCGGCGCCGGAGAAGTCCTATTACAAGCCGCAGGTCAAGGGCGACCGCGAGGCGATCACCGAACTGGTCGCGGCAATGGAAACCGCCAAGAAGCCCGTCTTCTATACCGGCGGTGGCGTGATCAACTCCGGCCCTGCCGCGTCGATGCTGCTGCGCGAGCTGGTCGATGCGACCGGCTTCCCGATCACATCGACGCTGATGGGCCTCGGCGCCTATCCGGCGTCGGGCAAGAACTGGCTGGGAATGCTTGGGATGCACGGTCTCTACGAGGCCAACATGGCGATGCATGACTGCGACCTGATGATCAATATCGGCGCCCGTTTCGACGACCGGATCACCGGCCGCGTCGATGCGTTCTCGCCCCGGTCGCTGAAGGCCCATATCGACATCGACCCGTCGTCCATCAACAAGGTCATCCATGTCGACATCCCGATCGTCGGCGACGTGGCCCATGTGCTGGAAGATATCCTGACGATCTGGAAAAGCCGCGGCCGCAAGACCAATGCCGAAGGCGTCGCCCGCTGGCAGGCCAAGATCGCGGAATGGCGCAAGGTCGACTGCCTGCGCTACAAGCCGTCGACCGGCACGATCAAGCCGCAATACGCACTGGAACGGCTGGAGGCCCTGACCCGGGACCGTGATCGTTACATCACGACCGAGGTCGGCCAGCACCAGATGTGGGCCGCGCAGTTCCTGAACTTCGAGGATCCGAACCGCTGGATGACCTCCGGCGGACTTGGCACCATGGGCTATGGCTTCCCCGCCTCCATCGGCGTCCAGATCGCCCACCCCGAGGCGCTGGTCATCAACGTCGCGGGCGAGGCGTCGTGGCTGATGAACATGCAGGAGCTGGGAACGGCGGCGCAGTTCCGCCTGCCGGTGAAGCAGTTCATCCTGAACAACGAACGGCTGGGCATGGTCCGCCAGTGGCAGGAGCTGCTGCATGGCGAGCGCTATTCCCATTCCTGGTCGGAAAGCCTGCCCGACTTCGTGAAACTGGCCGATGCCTTCGGGGCCAAGGGCATCCTGTGCTCGGACCCCAAGGATCTCGACGACGCGATCATGGAAATGCTGAACCACGACGGTCCGGTGGTCTTCGACTGCCTGGTCGAGAAGCATGAAAACTGCTTCCCGATGATCCCGTCGGGCAAGGCCCATAACGAAATGCTGCTGGGCGAAGCCGACACCCAGGGCGTGATCGACAGCACGGGCGCGGCGCTGGTCTGACGACCGGCCGCTTCCCCCTTCAGGACCAGAGGTACCGCCCCATGTCCCCGCTACACATCAAGAAAGGCGCGACCAGCCACAGCGCCTACAACCTACGCTCCACCTTCTCCGACGTGGAAGAGCGTCATACGCTGGCCGTGCTGGTGGAAAACGAACCCGGCGTTCTGGCTCGCGTGATCGGCCTGTTCTCGGGCCGCGGCTACAACATCGAAAGCCTGACGGTGGCCGAGGTGGACCATACCGGCCACCGCAGCCGCATCACCATCGTCACCACGGGCACGCCCCAGGTGATCGAACAGATCAAGGCGCAGCTGGGCCGCATCGTGACGGTGCACGAGGTCCACGACCTGACGGTCGAAGGCCGCACCGTCGAACGCGAACTGGCGATGATGAAGGTCAACGGCCAGGGCGACAAGCGGGTCGAGGCGCTGCGCATCGCGGAAATCTTCCGCGCCAACGTGGTCGACAGCACGCTGTCCAGCTTCGTGTTCGAAATCACCGGCGCGCCCGACAAGATCGACGCTTTCGCCGACCTGATGCGCCCGCTGGGCCTGGCCGAAATGGCCCGCACCGGCGTCGCTGCCCTTCTGCGCGGCGACTGACGCCATAAACGAAAAGCCGGGCCCACAGCGTCCCGGCTTCCATGACCTGCGATCCACCCGGTCGCTTGGCGCCGTGCGAAAACCAGCCGCGCCCGCCGTCTTCGGCTGACCTCGTGCGCCGCGCCCGCCGCGTCCGTGGCCGCGCGAAGGGAAATCCGAAGGCCCCGCATCCGGATACTTGTACGGAAGCCTTCGACGTCCCCGGTCTTCAGATGTTATCGGGGTGTGTCTATCCTGGAGTGATAGGCGGGGACTGTGCCCCCAGCGCGCCCAGCCGCGCAGACCGTGTTCAGCCAGGTCATCCACCGTTTTCCCGACGACGACCTGCCAAAAATCTACAAAGCCCGGCCATCGCGCTTCGGGCGTCCGTGGGCCTCGGATATCCTTGGGGCCGTCTTGCCCGTGCAAAGGGCGGCAGCGCCCCGGTTGCGCCGATCAGTTGCGTCAGGCCATCTGCCAGACAGATTCCTGCTGCGTCTTCTGTGCCCGGGCCGCCGCGAACGAGATCACGTTGCCCTTGCGCGCCTTCGGTGCCGCCGGTGCATCGCCCCGCGCCATCGCTTTCAGACGGTCCGCAATGTCCGGGTACATCTGCGGCTGGACAACCCTGGGGTTCTGCGCGAGCCGCACATTGCAATCAAGCGCGAGATCGAACTGGACACAATCTCCCACGTGAAGAGAAAGCTCCGTGGCCTCGCCCTTGCGGGAACAGACGGCCAGATCGCCGTGATCCTCGCACCAGATCAGGGCCTTCTCGTCGGATGTGTCACGCCACAGTACAACGCCAAGCATCGCAAAGCCTTCCCTCTAAATCCCGTAAATTATGGGATAAATCGGATCGCTCAGACGAGTGGTTTATTCGCGTCGGCCACTTGCAATTTGTGTCAGCGCCTGTAGGTTCCGAAGCCAAGTAGCGTCAGATGTGACGTGAACCCGCGTCACCCACCCCTCTCTCACCCCTGGTCCTGGACGGTCCTGATCGGATGAGAGACAACTTTTCTACTGCGAGGGGCGTATTTTCGCTTACATCAACCATGGCGGGAACTAAAAATCAAGTCCGCTCTCCGCAAGAGCTTCGCAGCATGCTGGGCGACAACCTGCGCCTGCTGACCCGGTCGCGCGGATCGGTGTCACAACTTTCGCGCGAACTTGGCATCAACCGGACGCAGTTCAACCGGTATCTGTCCGGGGAAAGCTTCCCCCGTCCGGACGTGCTGCAGCGGATCTGCAGCTATTTCGATGTCGACGCCCGCGTCATCCTGGAACCGGTGGACGGTCTGGCCGCCCGCGACGACCTGCTGGGCGGTCCCTTCCTGGGCGACTATGTCGGTGCCGGCGTGGCGAACGTGCCCGAAACGCTGTTTCCCAGCGGCTTCTACCGCTTCACCCGACGCAGCTTTGCCAACCAGTCGCTGTTCCTGGTGGGACTGCTGCACGTCACCCGCAACGGCGGTTATACCTTCGTGCGCGGCTATGAATCGCGCGATGCGATGCGGCGTCAGAACCTGCCGACCGACCCGCCGACGCGGGAATATCGCGGCTATGCCTCGCGGCACGAGGACGGGATCGTGCTGATCACCTCGCGCAAGAACGCGATGACCAGCTCGTTCAACTACCTGTCCCGGGCCGCGTCGTTCAACAACAACTTCTGGGTCGGCTACACCACCCGGACTGTGCCGGAAACGGCGGATTCCCCGCGCGCGACGCGGCTGGTCTACGAACTTCTCGACAAGAGCTGGCCGAAAATCATGGAGGCCGGCCGCTTGATGGGCTTCGTGACCGAGGACTATCTGGCCGAACACATGCCGCTGCACCGCCGCCACCTGCAGCCCAACACGCCGTTCTGGTAGGGGTCGCGGCACGCGGGCGCGACCGGCTGGTGCATTGACGCGGCCACGAAGCTGGTGGACTAGTCCATCTTGACTCTTTTGGATTGAAACGGGATCGGGGACACAGAATGGCAGTCAATGACTGGATGCGGTCCCGGGGCCATTCAGAGCAGCATCCCTCTGCCGCCGAACAATTGCTGGGTCACATCCAGGTCGACAGCTGGCTGTCCAAGGAACGGGCCCAGTTCGACCTGCTGGCGCGCCTGACCGAAAACCGCCCCGCGCGGTCGCTGGCCCCCTATTTCGCGCAGGTCTACAGCCAGAACGGCGAGGACGGCCACATCGCCGAGATCTTCGACCGGATCGGCGCAGGCCAGCGCACCTTCCTGGAAATCGGGATCGAGGACGGCACGCAGAACACCAGCCGCTTTCTTCTGGAACAGGGCTGGCACGGCACATGGGTCGAAGGCAGCCCCGAAATGGCCGACCGCGCGGCCGAGATCTTTGCCGACCATGTCCGCAGCGGCGCCCTGACCGTGGTCCAGGGCTTCGTCACGGCCGAGAACGTCAACGACCTATTGGACGCGAACGGGGTTCCTGCCACGCTCGATTACCTGTCGCTGGATGTCGACCAGAACACCAGCCATGTCTGGCGGACGCTGAACCGCCGCGCCCGGGCGATGTGCATCGAATACAATGCCAATATTCCGCCGTCCCTGGCGCTGGAGGTGCCCTATGACCCGAATGCGGCCTGGGACGGATCCAGCAATTATGGCGCCAGCCTGAAGACGCTGGAACTGATCGGCCGGCAGAAGGGCGCGCAGCTTGTCGGTTGCGACCTGTCGGGGGTGAACGCCTTCTTCGTCGATGCGGCCGAGACCGCCGACCGGTTCCTGGAGCCCTTCGACGCGCGCACCCATTACGAACCGCCCCGCTATGCCCTGATGGACCAACTGGGCCATCCGCCAAGCCCCACGGCCCGCACCTGGGTCACCCCGCCCGAAGGCGACAGCTGATCAGACCGGGGCCGCCGCGCTGGCGGGACGGCCGATGGTGGCTTTCGCGTGTCCGGCCAGGATCGCGTAAAGCCACCAGCTGGCATGGGCCCAAAGCGGCAGCACGATGAAGAGGCCCAGGAAACCCGGCAGCATCGCGACAAAGGTGGTGACGGCGATCAGCCCGGCCCAGACCAGCATCGGCACCGGGTGGTCGCGGACATAGGCGAAGCTGGTGATCATCGCGGTGACGAAGTCGACCTCGCGGTCCAATAGGATCGGGATCGCCAGGACCGAGATCATGTAGAGCACCAGCGCGAAGCCCGCCCCCACCAGCGTACCGAAGCCCAGCATCTTCATGCCGTTGAAGGTCAGGAAGACCTCGGCCGAGCTGGAAATGTTGGTCATCGTCGACAGCCCCAGGAACAGGGCAAAGATCATGTGGCCCAGGAAGAACCAGAACAGGAATACCACGACGATCACGGCGCACAGCGACGGCAGCTGCCGCGCACCCTGACGGACGACGACGCCCATGATCGCGGCGGGCTTCAGCTTCAGCCCCATCTCGCGCCGGCGCGAGACCTCGTAAAGTCCCACGGCCGCGAAAGGGCCGATCAGCGGAAAGCCGATGGCGGCCAGGATCATCCAGAACGAGGTGCCGGTGGCCAGCGTGACCCAGGTCATCGCCCAGCCGGCCAGCACATAGACCGCGGCAAAGGCCAGGCCGAATCCGGGTGCGGCGCGAAAGTCGCGCCAGCCCAGGCGGATCGCCCGCCTCAGATCGTCCGCCGTGACGGCGCGCAACTCTGGCGCGCCGAAGGCCGGTTCCGGCAGGGTCGCGTCCTGCATCTTGTCTTTCTCCTCCCTTCGGTTCCTTGGTCCCTTGGCCCCGTGTCCAGGCGTGTCCGGCGCTCCCCTCCGGACGACGCCCCGGAGGCGTTCTCAGATCGCGGGCGGGCGCATCTGCGGCCATTCAGTCGCTTCGTGATAGGCCTGGCCCACGGACAGGATACGGCCATCGTTTCCGTGTCGTCCGATCAGCTGCATGCCCATCGGCAGACCCTCCGGTCCGAAGCCCGCAGGCACCGACAGGGCCGGCAGGCCGATCAGGCTGGCCGGGATCGTGACCTGCATCCAGCGGTGATAGGTGTCCATCTTGCGGCCGGCGATTTCCGTGGGCCACGGCAGGTCGATGTCGAAGGGCCAGGCCTGCGCCGTGGGCAGGACCAGAACGTCATAGGTATCGAAAAGCCTTGCCGCGCATTCGAACCAGGCCGAGCGCGTGACGCTGGCGGCATAGACCTGTTCCGCGGTCATCGATTGATAGCGCCCGATTTCCCACATGGCGCTGTCCTTCATCTCTATCCCCCGCTCCAGCAGCGGGGCAAGGCCGCCCCCTGTCAGGAAGGACCTGAGCGTGATCCAGCTGTCCCACATCGCATCGGCCGAAAACGGCGGCGCCACCGGTTCCACCGTGGCGCCGTTTTCCGCAAGGACCCCCAGCGCGTTCTGGCACAGCTCCAGGATCCCGGGCTCGCACGGGAAGGCACCGCCCCAGTCGCCCAGCCAGCCAACACGCAGCCCGTCCAGCGCCGCGGCCTTGACGGGATGGGCCGGCTCGAACGGCATGCCATGGGGCTGACGCGGATCGGGGCCGGAAATGACGTCCAGCAACAGGCCGATATCGGCGGGGCTGCGCCCCATCGGGCCCAAAGTCGACATCATCTTAAGGAAGGTATCGCCCAGGGGTTCGCTGGGCACCTTCCCGAAGGACGGACGGAAGCCGTAGACATTGTTCCATGCGGCCGGGTTCCGCAGGGACCCCATCATGTCCGACCCATCCGCCAGCGCCAGCATGCCGGTGGCCAGGGCCACCGCCGCCCCGCCCGACGATCCGCCACAGGTGCGCGACAGATCGTACGGATTCCGCGTGGCGCCGTAGACCGGGTTGAAAGTGTGCGACCCAAGGCCGAATTCCGGCACGTTGGTCTTGCCGATCAGGATGGCCCCGGCAGCCCGCAGTCGCGCGGCCAGGATATCGTCCTTTGCCGGCACATGATTGGCAAAGATGGGCGACCCGTTCGTCGACAGGATCCCCGCCACCTGAACCAGATCCTTGACCGCGATTGGAAGGCCGTGAAGAGGCCCGCGATCCTCGACCGACACGGTGTCGGCTTCCGAGGCTTCGGCCAGCAGCGCGTCGCGATCCCTGAGACCCACGATCGCATTGGTGGCCGGATTGACGGCATCGATCCGGGCCAGCGTGGCACGCATCAACTCGACTGCGGAAAGCGAGCCGGAATGGAGCGAGCCAAGAAGATCTGCCGCCGAAGAACTGGTGAGGGACATGGAAGAGCCTTTCGAATTCCGTCACATGTGAAGCCGCGTGCAGCCTAGCCGAACCGGCGGGCGGCGCCAGCACGGAATGCAGTGACCCGGCGGACGACGACGCGTTCCGGTGCGGCGCCGGGCTCCGGCGCACGACGAAGAGGCACGCCGTCCTCTTCTCGCACCCGCCATCGCTTCTGCTGCCTGAGCCGTCCCACCTGCCGCATCAAGGGCAAGCCGCGCGGGGCTGCGCCCCCTTGACACGTCAGCAGCGACGGTCCTTTTCGGCAGCGCGACGGCGGCTCCGCGAAGAGGACTTCGGGGACCCGGTCGGTGGGACGGCTAAACGGTTCGGGAGGACGAGATGAACGGCAGGCGCAGGGAAGACTATACGGCCGCCAATCGCGAGGCATGGGACGCATCGGCGCCGCTTCACGGCCAGGGGGCCGCGTGGGAGGCGCTTCTGGCGGCCGCGGCGCAGCCGGGGTTTTCGGTGCTGGACGAGCATCTGACAGGGATCGTCGGCGGGTTGGGCCTGGACGGCGGCAGTGCCGTTCAGATCTGCTGCAACAACGCGCGGGAGCTTCTTTCGCTGGCATCGCTGGGGTTGCGCCCGGCGCTTGGCATCGACATCTCGGCCGGTTTCCTGGACCAGGGCCGGAAGCTGGCCGAAGCTGCGGGGCTTTCGCCGCGTCTGGTCGCCTCGGATGTCTACTCCCTGCCGCAGGACCTGGGCCGGCACGACCTGGCCCTGATCACCATCGGGGCGCTGGGATGGATGCCGGAGCTTGCGGCCTTCTTCCGGGTCGTGGCCGGGCTGATCGCGCCCGGCGGCGCACTGGTCGTCTACGAGACCCATCCGGTTCTTGAGATGTTCGATCCCGCAGGCGTCGATCCCCACGCGCCGGCGACCAGCTATTTCGAACGTCGTCCCTTCGAGGTGCCGGAGCTGATCACCTATGACGGCACGGATCACGGGCCGGGAAAGACCGGGTACTGGTTCGTTCACACACTGGGCGACGTGGTCACAGCATGCGCCGCGACCGGTCTGCGGGTGGAACGGCTGACCGAATATCCGCACACGATCCGCGAGCCGGAATACGACATCTATGCAGGACGCGAGGCCCAGGTGCCGATGAGCTTCAGCCTTGTAGCGAGGATGCCCGAAGGGGTGGATTGAAAGGCGCCGCGCCTGGCCCTTGCGGGCCGGGCATGCGGCGGCGCGGAACAGGCGCGGCCAGCGCCCTTGCCCACCTGGCCTGTGCGTTTGATCCCATTCATCCAGCACCCTGGGTTTGAAAGATCTCCCCTCTGGACACGAACAAGTGCCCAGGAATAGCTGCGCCATTTCAAGATCTTGCGATGCCCCCAGAGGGGCGGCCCGTCACACCCCCTTCATGTCGGGGGCTCGGGCCGCCTGGAAACAGAACCACTATTCCCGGCGCGCCCGACCCCCTGATCTTTCGCGGATTTGGCACCGACAGCCCAGGATGAATGGGGCCTGACCCTAGTCGCCCGCGCGGGCATCGGCGCGGCTTTTGCCCGCGACGTCCATGGCCAGCGTCGCCGCCATGAAGGCATCCAGGTCCCCGTCCAGAACGCCCTTGGTGTCGGAGGTTTCGTGCTCGGTCCGCAGATCCTTCACCATCTGATAGGGCTGCAGGACGTAAGAACGGATCTGGTTGCCCCAGCCGGCCGACCCCTTGCTTTCATGCGCTTCGTTGATGGCAGCGTTCCGCTTGTCCAGTTCCAGCTGGTACAGGCGCGATTTCAGGGCCTTCATGGCGATATCGCGGTTCTGGTGCTGCGACTTCTCGGAACTGGTCACAACGATGCCGGTCGGATGGTGCGTAATACGCACAGCCGAGTCGGTCGTGTTCACGTGCTGCCCGCCCGCACCCGACGACCGGAACGTGTCGATGCGGATGTCGGCCGGGTTCACCTCGATCTCGATATTGTCGTCGACCACCGGATAGACCCAGACCGACGCGAACGAGGTCTCGCGCGTGCCCTTGCCGAAGGGCGAAATCCGGACCAGCCGGTGCACGCCCGATTCCGACTTCAGCCAGCCATAGGCGTTGTGGCCGGAAATCTTGTAGGCGCAGGACTTGATCCCGGCTTCGGCGCCCGCTTCTTCCGATTGCAGTTCCACCTTGTAGCCGCGCTTTTCCGCCCAGCGCACATACATCCGCTGCAGCATCGCGGCCCAGTCGCAGGCTTCGGTCCCGCCGGCGCCGGCATTGATTTCCAGGAAAGTGTCGTTTGCATCGGCCTCGCCGTCCAGAAGCGCCTCAAGCTCCTTCTGGGCCGCGGTTTCGGCCAGCGCCTTCAGCGCGGCTTCGGCATCGGCCACGACCTCGGCGTCGTCTTCCATCTCGCCCAGTTCGATCAGCTCGACATTGTCGGTCAGGTCCTGCTTCAGCGAGGTATAGGTGCCCATGGCATCGACCAGCATCTGGCGTTCGCGCATCAGCTTCTGCGCGCCTTCGGGGTCGTTCCACAGGTCCGGATCCTCGACCCGCGCGTTGAACTCCTCCAGGCGGTGCGGCGCGGTCTCGTAATCCATCCGCTGTGCCAGCAGAGCCAGGCTCTTCTCGATTTCGGCCACCGTGTTCTGGATTTCGGCGCGCATGGGTCCTGCCTTTCGGGTCCTAGTTCAGGTGGGCTGAATACAAGGGAACCCCGCCAGCGGCAAGCGGAGCGACGGCCTGAACGCGGGACGCCCCCGAGCCGGCGCGAAGCGGGGCGCTGCCCCCGCCCGCCCCTCCGGGACGGACTCCCCCGAGGTATTTGTGGATCGAAGAAGATGAAGGACCCTCCCCGGCTTCTTCGGTCCTGAAATACCTCCGCCGGAGGCACCCGCCGTCCCCGGCGCCAGCCCGGCCCGGTTCCCGGGCGCATGTGCCGGGCATCCGTAGGGTGCGTGGTTCCCACGCACCGCTCCTTCACCCAGCCTTGGCCGCCTTCTCCTTTGCCACGACCTTTTCAGCCAGGTCCTTGGCAATGGCAAAGGCGCCCTTGATCTTGTCGGAATCCCTCGACCAGTCCCGCCGGACGATGATCTTGTTGTCCTTGACCTTCGCCAGCCCGCGCTGGTCCTGGATGAAGGACACCAGCCCCTCGGGCGAGGCGAATTTGTCGTTGTGGAACTGGATCGTCGCCCCCTTGGGTCCACCGTCCAGTTTCGCGATCCCCGCCCGCTTGCACATCGCCTTGATCCTCACGATCAGCATCAGCGAGTTCACTTCCTTGGGCAGCTTCCCGAACCGGTCGATCAGTTCCGCGGCAAAGCCTTCCAGCTCTACCTTCGTCGTCAGTTCCGACAGACGCCGGTAGAGCCCCAGCCGCACGTCCAGATCCGGTACGTAGTCCTCGGGGATGAGGACCGGAACGCCCAGATTGATCTGCGGCGCCCACTGGCCATCGTCGTCGGCCAACCCCTCCATCTCGCCCGACCGGATCTTGGCAATCGCGTCCTCCAGCATCTGCTGATAAAGCTCGTAGCCCACATCGCGCATCTGACCCGACTGTTCCTCGCCCAGAAGGTTGCCGGCGCCCCGGATGTCCAGGTCCTGACTGGCCAGCGTGAACCCCGCCCCCAGCGTGTCGAGCGAGCCCAGAACCCGCAGGCGCTTTTCCGCGGCCGCCGTCAGCTTGGCCCGGGGCTTCGTCGTCAGGTAGGCATAGGCCCGGGTCTTCGACCGCCCGACGCGTCCGCGGATCTGGTAAAGCTGTGCCAGACCGAACATGTCGGCCCGGTGCACGATCATCGTGTTGGCCGTGGGAATATCCAGCCCCGATTCAACGATGGTCGTGGCCAGAAGCACGTCGTACTTGCCGTCGTAGAAGGCGTTCATCTTGTCGTCCAGCTCGCCTGCCGCCATCTGGCCGTGGGCAACGACATAGCTGCATTCGGGGACCTGTTCCTTCAGGAAGCTCTCGATCTCCGGCAGGTCGGTGATCCGCGGCACGACATAGAAGCTTTGCCCGCCGCGATAGCGTTCGCGCAACAGCGCCTCGCGCACCGTCACCGCGTCGAATTCGCTGACATAGGTCCGGATCGCCAGGCGGTCGACCGGGGGCGTGCCGATAATCGACAGGTCCCGCACGCCCGACAGCGACAGTTGCAGCGTCCGCGGGATCGGCGTGGCGGTCAGTGTCAGGACGTGGATGTCCGTCCGCATCTGCTTCAGCCGTTCCTTGTGCGCCACGCCGAAATGCTGTTCCTCGTCGATGATCAGAAGGCCCAGATTGTTGAACCGCACCCCCTTGGCCAGTACCGCATGGGTGCCGACGACGATATCCACGGTCCCCCGGCTCATCCCGTCGCGGGTCGCTTGCGCGTCCTTTGCCGACACGAACCGCGACAGCTGCCGTACCTCGACCGGGAAGCCGCGGAACCGCTCGCTGAAACTGGCCGCGTGCTGGCGCGCCAGCAGCGTCGTCGGTGCCACCACGGCCACCTGCACACCCGACATGGCGGCGACAAAGGCCGCGCGCATCGCGACCTCGGTCTTGCCGAAGCCCACATCGCCGCAGATCAGCCGGTCCATCGGGTGGCCCGATGTCATGTCGGCCACCACGTCCTCGATGGCGCGCAGCTGGTCGTCGGTCTCCTGATAGGGGAACCGGGCGGAAAAGGCGTCCCAACTGCCCATCGGCGGATCCAGCACCGGTGCGCGGCGCAGGGCGCGTTCGGCGGCCACGCGGATCAGCCGGTCCGCCATCTCGCGGATGCGTTCCTTCAGACGCGCCTTCTTGGCCTGCCAGGCGCCGCCGCCCAGCTTGTCCAGCAGCCCTTCGTCATGGCCGTACTTGGACAGAAGTTCGATATTCTCGACCGGCAGGTAGAGCCGCGCGCCTTCGGCATATTCCAGCAACAGGCATTCATGCGCGGCACCCGCGGCGGTGATCACCTCCAACCCCTGGTAGCGGCCGATGCCGTGGTCGACATGGACCACCAGATCCCCGGGCGACAGCGACTGGGTCTCGGTCAGGAAATTCTCGGCCTTCCTGCGCTTCTTGGGCGACCGGATCAGTCGGTCGCCCAGCACGTCCTGTTCCGATACCACCGTCATCGTCGGCGTTTCGAACCCGTGTTCCAGCGCCCAGACGGCAAGGTACAATCCACGCTTGCCGATGCGGCTGGCATCCGGGATCAGGATCGTCTCGGCCAAGCCCTCGTCCTCGATCAGGCCGGCCAGACGTTCCCGCGCGCCTTCGGAATAGGACGCGATGACCACCGGCCCCTTGTCCATCCGTGCCTTGACGTGATCGGCCAGCGCACCGAAGAGCGACAGGTTCTCCTGCTGGCGTTCGGGGGCGAAGTTCCGCCCGATCCGCCCGCCCGCGTCGATGACCCCGGGACCGGACGCACGCTGCAGGGGCGTGAAGGCCATCACCCTACGCGCGCCCACCGCCGCTTCCCACGCCGCGTCGTCCAAGTAGAGAAGCCCGGGCGGACAGGGCTTGTAGACCGTGTCGATGCGCGACTTCTGCTCCATCGCATGGCGGCGGGTTTCGTACTGGTCGGCAATCGTGTCCCAGCGTGCCACCCGCATCGCGTCGGACTGGTCGTCCTGCGTGATCGTGGCGTCCGGCAGGTAGTCGAACAGCGTTTCCAGCTTCTCGTGGAAGAAGGGCAGCCAGTGTTCGATCCCCTGGTGCTTGCGCCCGGCGCTGACGGCCTCGTACAGCGGATCGTCGGTCCGCGCGGCGCCGAATTCCAGGCGATAGTTCTGGCGGAAGCGCATGATTGCGGCTTCGTCCAGGATCACCTCGGACACCGGCGCCAGTTCCACGCGCTCCAGCTTCTCGGTCGTGCGTTGCGTCACCGGATCGAAGCCGCGCGCGCCGTCCAGCACATCGCCGAAGAAATCGAGCCGGACCGGACCGCCGTCTCCCGGCGGGAAGATGTCGATGATCCCGCCACGGATGGCATAGTCGCCCGGTTCCATCACCGTGGGGCTTTGGGAAAAGCCCATGCGCACCAGAAACTGGCGCAGGGCTTCCTCGTCCACGCGCTGGCCGACCCGGGCCACGAAGGCCGCATCGCGCAGCAGGTCGCGGGCCGGCACCCGCTGGGTGGCCGCGTTCAGCGTGGTCAGAAGAACGAACTTTTCCGGCAGCCGGTGGACCAGAGCGGCCAGCGTCGCCATCCGCGCGGCCGAGATATCGGCATTGGGCGACACCCGGTCGTAAGGCAGGCAGTCCCAGCCCGGGAAGACCAGCACCGGCATGTCGGGCGCCAGGAAGGACAGGCCGGCCTGCATCGCCGCCAGCCGCTTGTCGTCGCGCGCGATATGCAGGACGGGACCGCCGGATTTTGCGATCTCGTTCAGGATCAGCTGCGCGTCGAAACCTTCGGGCGCGCCGCCCACCGTGATGTGCCGGGGTGCTTTCATCGTGTCGGATCCTGTCAGTCGTCGAATCGCCGGACGCGGCACGCCCTGTTCGGGGCGTTCCGGTCCGTTCCGCGTTCTAGTGGCCCAGGACCCCGATGGAAAGGTTCTGATACATGCCCCAGACCGCCGTCACGACGATTGCGACCAGCCCGATGCCCTGGATTTCCATCCTCAGCCAGGCCAGTTGCCGGCACAGATCCAGGCCCGACAGGCCCAGATTTTCGATCTTGCGCGCGGTGCGAAGCGTCAGCAGACCCACGATGGACAGGGGCAAGGCCAGCAGGGCCACCGCCTGTGCCAGTTCCACGCCATAGAAGAAGCCCAACGTCACCAGCCCGGACATGACGAAGCACCAGAGCGCCAGAAGCCACGGGGCCGAGGTGAAGGACACCGCCTGAACCCGCGCCGCGTTGATCCGTGCCAGATGATGCAGGTCGTCCATCGCCTGTGTGTCGCCCATCCGGGCGCGGACCAGCATGTCATAGGGGATGCCCATCACCCAGTGGCTGGCCAGCGCCCAGGTGACGGCCAGCGCGATCCAGAACCATAGGTTGGAAAACGACCGCAGGTCGATCAGTTCGTTCAGCGACATGTACACATCCGGTCGCCCTGCCTCTGCCTCTGGTTCACGGCCTGCCTGCCGGGGCGCGGTTCGGCCGCCCTACGCAAGCTTCGCCCCGTTGGATCTTGTGGGTTGACGCAATCCATGCCACCCAGTCCCGCGATGCGCAAGGCAGGCCGCACCCGATGCCCCTTGCGCCCGCCGGGCCCCACATGCCCGGCCCGGCCAGAGGAGATGACCCATGGACCCGCGTCTTGCCCCCTTCCCCGCGTCCCGCCCCCGCCGCCTGCGTCAGTCGCCCGCGATCCGCGCGCTGGTCCAGGAAAACACGCTGAGCGTCGACGACCTGATCTGGCCCGTCTTCGTCCGCGATGGCGTGAACGAGGAGGAGGCGGTCGTCTCCATGCCCGGCGTCACGCGCAAGAGCGTCGACCTGATCGTCAAGGCCGCCAAGGAAGCGTGGAGCCTGGGCATCCCCGCGATCTGTCTCTTTCCCTACATCGACCCGGCCCTGAAGACCGAGGACTGCGCCGGCGCATGGGATCCCGACAACCTGTCGAACACCGCCATCCGGGCGATCAAGGACGCGGTGCCCGACATGGCGGTGATGACCGACGTCGCGCTGGATCCCTACAACATCAACGGCCATGACGGGTACGTGGTCGATGGCGAGATCGTGAACGACCGGACAGTCGAGGCGCTGGTGAAGATGACCCTGGCCCAGGCCGATGCTGGCGCCGACATCATCGGGCCGTCCGACATGATGGATGGCCGCATCGGCGCCATGAGGAAGGCGCTGGAAGATGCCGGCCACAGCCGCGTCACGATCATGAGCTATGCGGCGAAATATGCCTCGGCCTTCTATGGGCCGTTCCGGGATGCGGTGGGCGCGTCCGGCGCGCTGAAGGGCGACAAGAAGACCTATCAGATGAACCCCGGCAATTCGGACGAGGCGCTGCGCCTGGTGGCGCGCGACCTGGAGGAAGGCGCCGACATGGTGATGATCAAGCCGGGGATGCCCTATCTGGACATCATCCGGCGGGTAAAGGACAGCTTCGGCGCGCCGACCTTCGCCTATCAGGTGTCGGGCGAATACGCGATGATCCGGGCGGCCGCCCTGAACGGCTGGGTCGATGGCGAGAAGATCATGATGGAAAGCCTGCTGGGTTTCAAACGCGCGGGCTGTGACGGGGTTCTGACCTATTTCGCGCCCGAGGCCGCGAAGATCCTGAACGGCTGATGCCCCGCCGCGCCGACATCCTCGCGCATTTAAGACCATCTTAAACAAGAAACGGCATCACCCCGTCGTCGCCGGTTGCAACCGGCGGCCTCGGGCACGGGGTCCTGCAGTCCGCTGACCAGACTGATGCGACCGGCGGACGGGGGTGCCCGGCGCCGAAGCAGGATCTGTCGCGTCCCGCAATACTCCCTGGCCCGGGCAACCGCCCCGCAACGGTCGGAGGGATGCCATGTCGGGCCTGGGTCATCTGACACGCTGGATCGGTGCATCGGGCGACAGCCGGATCGACGGTATCCTGGGCGAAGACGGTTGGGACACGGACCTGATCCTTTACGCCACGCCCGAGGCCGCACTGATGGAGGACCTGTGCGGCTATGGCAGTCGCGAAAACCTGAAGGCGATAACCGCCAGCGCCGATCTGCGTGCGGCGGCGCACGCCGTCCTGGACCGGGACGACGGCAACGCTGCCAATGACGGCTTCTCGGTCGAGGGCGTGACCGCCGCCGCGGTTGAACAGGCTGGCGCACCGATCGCACATCTGCGGGTCTTCCAGACCCGCGACCATGGTGACAGCGGCACCGCCTGGGCCTATCTGCCCGCCCCCGTGACCGAAGGCGGCGACATCTGGTTCAGCACTGCGCGCTTCGACTATGGCGAACCCCGGCCTGGCAATTATGCCTGGCTGACCTTGCTGCACGAAACCGGCCACGCGCTGGGGCTGGAACACGGACATGCCGACACCGACTATGGCAAGCTGCCCAAGGCGACGGATTTCATGGAATATTCCGTGATGACCTACCGGTCCTTCGTCGATGCCGACACGGGAAGCCTGAAGAACGGCGATTGGAGCTTTGCGCAAAGCTTCATGATGTACGACATCGCCGCGCTTCAATACGTCTACGGCGCCGACTTTGCGACCAATGCCGGGCGCACCGTCTATCGCTGGGAACCGGATCGCGGGCACACGCTGGTCGATGGCGCCACCGCCATCGATCCGGGCGTCAATCGGATCTTCGCCACGATCTGGGATGGCGGCGGACGCGACCGCTATGACCTGTCGGCCTATGATACCGACCTCTCGATCGATCTCAGGCCGGGCGGGCATTCGGTCTTTTCCGACCGGCATCTGGCCGACCTGGGACACAACACCGACGCATCGGGCAGTATCTAAAACACGCTGCTTTACCGGGGCGATCCCCGCTCGCTGATCGAGGAGGCGATGGGCGGCCGCGGCGATGACACGATCCGCGGCACCGCCGCCGACAACCTGCTGGTCGGCGGCCGCGGCGACGACAGGCTGCTGGGCGGCCCGGGCGACGATATTCTGGTCGGCGGGCCGGGCCGCGATGTGCTGGCCGGCGGCAAAGGGCGCGACCTATTCGTCTTTGCCACGCCCCGCGACAGTGCCGTCGCCACCGGAACCGACAGCATCCGGGACTTCACCCCGGGCATCGACCTGCTGGACCTGACGGCCCTGACCGGCGGCACCGCACATTTTCTGGGCAGCGCCGCCTACACCGGCGCGGAGCGGGAGCTGCGGATCGCCACAACCGAGGATCGGACGCAGATCTTCTATGACGCCGACAGCGACCGGCTGACCGATTTCCGGCTGGAGCTTTCGGGCACACCGCAGATCGACCCGGACGACATCCTGGTCTGACTGGCTGGTCTGAACGCGGGCCCCGGCGCTGCGGGCCGGAACGGGATCGGGGCGCGCGTCCGGGCCGGCCCCCCGGGTTGAGCGCGGCCCCGCCACTGCCACACTCCGGATCTGACCAGCCACGAACCCGCCGGATTGCCTGCGCGTTCCCGCCTTCCGCCTCGGGCGAAAACCGGGCGATGCGTTTATGGCCTGTGCCCGGCCCATCGTCACCGGGCGTTAAAAAAATGGAAATTCAATTTATATCAGCGTATTACAGGCAGAATCTCAGGCACTTAGGCCCGGGCCTTCGAACGTCACAGCGGCCGGGCCACCGTTCCGGGCGCCCGGCCGCGATTTTACCTGCGGCAGGTATTGATCCCCAGGATCGCATAGGGCGGGCAATAGCCCAGGGCCGAGGTGCCAAGCAGCACCAGTCCGACCACAAGGGCGACCCAATGAAGCCAGCCGGTGGCGGTGAAGAACACGACCAGCAGTGCGGCCCCAAGGATCGCCCGGATGATGCGGTCGACGTTTCCAAGGTTCTTTCTGAACACGAGAGGATCTCCTGAAGATTGATCTGCGGATCACCTTCAGGACACTTCTTGATTCGTGAATATGATCTGGATCATGTTCTGCACCCTGGACACGTCTTCGTGCATCAGTTCAGAAGCGTAGACAGCGCGCCGATCACCGCCAGGATCTGGTTGGTCTGGTTGTCGACCCGGTAGACCGTGCCGTTCTGGGTGTAATAGACATAGCCCGGGTCCAGACCATAGCGGTCGGGATTGTAGAGACGCTCGTACCGGCTGTCGATGTGCCCGCGATCGTATGTCCGGTCGTCATAGCGCGGGTGGGACTTCTTGGCGTGGCCGGGGGGCGTGCAGGAAGCGCTTTTCTTTGCGAGCCCCGGGGGGCATCCCTGCGGTCCGGCCACGGCGGACAGCGGCATGGCGATGGTGGCAAGGCCAAGGGCAGCGGCGCCGAGAATGCGGAACATGGGTCTTCTCCTGTTATTCGCGTTATCCCGAATATAACGCGGCAGGCCGGACTTCCGTTCCCACACCGATGCGTGCAGGCGGTTCCTTGCGACCGCGGCGGCCGGGATCGGCGGGTTCCCGCGGGGCGCCGGCCCCACGGGTTGGGAGTGCCACGCCGGGCCGGTGATTTTGGGATCAGGGAAGCCGGGCGCGCGCCTTCGCGCAGGACCCTTCTATTCTTTCCAGATACACCCGAGGCCCCCGGCAGTGCGGCATCAGGACCCGCCGCGACGCCGCTTCATTCCTCGGGCTTCAGCACCGTGATGCCGACGGCACCGGCGCGGGCCAGGTCCTCGTCCAGGGACATCGGGATGTATTCTCCCCGACGCCACAACTGGCCCAGGTCGTCATAATGTCGCGACAGGAAATGGCCGGACTGGCCGGTAGCGGTGATGAAGACGGAACTGTCGGGATCGGCGAAGTCGTAGACGCCCCTGTATCCCGCGCCATGCACGTTCAGGAACGGGTTCCGGCCTTCGCCCGAGGTGCGGCCCCGCATCAGCGTGTTGTCCCCGCCCGAGGTCGACTGGCGAATGTTCACGAAGTTGCGCAGGATCGGGACATTGCCCAGCACCTCGTGGTCGTGCGTGGCCTGGTGGGCATCGCCCCAGCGCAGGGATTCCAGCGCCGTGCCGTAGTTCTCGCCGATCCACAGCAGCGCGTCGTCCAGCGCCATGCGGGCCATGTCTGCACAGGTCTCCTCGATCGTCGACTGGCGCACGTCGCACCAGGCCGATGCGCCGTCGATATCGCGAAAGACGCGTTCGATGAAGATCGGGTCCAGGTGCTTGAACTCGTCTGCCAGGGGCCCGAGGTCGTCGCGGATCAGGCGTTCCTGCAGGGCGCGCATCCAGGCGGCATAAATCAGCGGTTCCGGCAGGTGTTCGTTCATCTCGCCGTTCCAGTTGGCCAGAAGTTCCAGCGCGATCTGCCGCTGGCGTTCCGGCGTGCCCGGGGGCGCGGCCTCCTGCGTGTACCACAGGTCGCTGCCCACCAGTCGCAACAGCGACCGGGCCGTAAAACTGACCGTGTCCAGCTGCGCCTCGATGAAGCTTTCGCGGGTATGGACCTCGCGCGCCTGCATCAGGCGGCGCCAGCGGTTGATCCGCTGCGTGTCGCCATAGACGAAGGAGATGTGGTTGGGGAACGGTCGTTCGACCATCTTGTTGTTGGTATGGCCCAGGATACCGCCCACCGGATCGACGAATTCCGGGTTGGACGCATAGGGCATTGTTCCCTGCCAGCGGTTTTCCATGCGCCAGCCGGGTGTGGGCAAGCGGCCCTCGCTCTGGTGGCGGGGATCGCGGCGGGGTACGGCACCGATCAGCTTCATCGCGTTGTGGTCATGATCGACCAGCGACAGGACCTGGGACGGCGCGACAAAGCGGTCGGCCTCTTCCAATGCCTGGGACACGTTCTGTGACGTCATGATGCCGATGGCTGCCGACATCGTCGTGTCATCGGGGCTAAGCGCGGTCCACGCGACCGAGGCGACGTGGCCGGGCGGCGTGATGGTGCCCAGATTGTAATGTGTGCCAGGCAGGACGGGGCCGTTTTCGGTCCAGCGCAGGGTCAGGGTGATCGGGGCCTCGCCCTTGATCTCGACGATCGACGGGCGCGTTTCGAACGGCTTGTAGCCGTCGGGCGTCAGGTATTCGTCCCGATTGTCGGGATTCAGCTTCTCGATATAGACGTCCTGGTCGTCGAGATAGGAGGACGTGATCGCCCAGCCCAGCCGCGAGGAGCGTCCAACCATCACCGTGGGTACGCCCGGGATCGTGCCGCCAATGACGCCGCCGGTCCTCAGTTCCAGACGTGCCAGATACCAGATCGTGGGGGCAGAAAAGCCCAGATGCGGGTCGTTGGCCAGAAGCGTGGACCCCGTGGCCGACCGCGAGGGGCCGGCGGACCAGGCATTGGACGCCCCCGCCAGCCCGCGGCGCGGAAAGGGAGAAAGCATGCCCTTGGACAGGTCGGTGCCTTCGGCATAGCGGGGAAGACCGGGGAAGTTCTGCCGGAACAGTTCGGTATATTCGGGAAGGGCCGCGATCCCTGCCCCTGGCGCGTCGGGCAGGATGTCCATCAGCCGGGCCGGGTCTTCGAGCATCAGGGCGGTGCGGGCGCGCAGCACCTCGTCCTCTAGGTGGCTCGACAATTGCAGGGCCATGACCTTGATGATGGCCAGCGAATCCGCCGGGCGCCAGGGGGCGACGGGGGTGTTGAACAGGAACATTTCCGGCGCCCCGCGGCCCAGGGCGCGGTCGTTGATTTCCTTCAGGCGGGCATTCACCCCCGCGGAATAGGCGGTCAGCGCAGCTTTGGTGTAATCGTCCTGCGCCGCAACGGACTCTTGCGCCAGGCGATAAAGATCCAGCCGGCGCAGCAGCTTGTCCAGATCGACCGTGGCGGTGCCGAAGACCTCGGACATGCGGCCCTGGGCCACCCGACGCAGGGTCGTCATCTGCCACAGCCGGTCCTGCGCATGGGCATAGCCCAGGCCGAAGAACACGTCCGGATCGTCCTGGCCGAAGATATGCGGCACGTCGGCATTGTCGCGCACGATCTCGACCGGGGCGGTCAGGCCCGCGACCTCCAGCGTCTTGTCGTAATCCGGCAGGGACCGGGATGCGAAATAGTAGACCAGAAAGACAGACAACAGCGCCAGCACGATCAGCCCCGTGGCGATGCGAAGCAGCCATCTGAAGATCACGGGCATGAAAGTCCCCCTGTCGTCCATACGCCCGGTCCGGCCGTGTCGGACATGGACGGCCCGCACTTGGAGAGGACCGGTCCGTGGGCTAGAAGTGGCGGTACTGATAAACCGGATCCTGGAGAATGACGATGGCGAAACTGGCGTTTCTGGGCCTTGGCGTGATGGGCTTCCCGATGTCCGGCCATCTGGCGAAGGCCGGACACGAGGTCACGGTCTACAACCGAACCACGGCAAAGGCGGAAGCCTGGGCGGCCGAGCATGGCGGCGCCTGGGCCGCGACCCCGGCCGAAGCCGCGAAGGGGGCCGAATTCGTGATGGCCTGCGTCGGCAACGACGACGACCTGCGGGACGTCTGCACCGGCGGCGGCGGTGCCTTTTCCGGGATGGACAAGGGCAGCGTCTTCGTCGACCACACCACCGTATCGGCCAAGGTCACGCGCGAGCTGCACGAAGTGGCGGCGGCAGCCGGCATCGGCTTCGTCGACGCCCCGATCTCTGGCGGGCAGGCCGGGGCCGAGAACGGCGTCCTGTCGATCATGTGCGGCGGCGAGGAAGCACAGTACGACCGGGCCGAACCGGTGATGGCCGCCTATGCCCGGATCTGCCGCCGGATCGGTGGCCCGGGCGCCGGCCAGATGACCAAGATGTGCAACCAGATCGCGATCGCGGGCCTGGTCCAGGGCCTGTCCGAAGCGCTGCATTTCGCCGAGAAGGCGGGCCTGGACGGTCGCGCGGTGGTCGAGGTGATCAGCCAGGGTGCCGCAGGCAGCTGGCAGATGGCGAACCGCTATGAAACGATGCTGGATGACCATTTCGACCATGGCTTCGCCGTCGACTGGATGCGCAAGGACCTGGGGATCTGCCTGGCCACGGGGAACGAGACGGGCGCCAGCCTGCCGGTGACGGCGCTGGTCGACCAGTTCTACAAGGATGTCCAGAACATGGGCGGAGGGCGCTGGGACACGTCCAGCCTGATCAAGCGGCTCCGCGCCCTGGGCTGACCTGACCGTCTTGGCGGGGCCGGACAGGCCCCGCCGGATGCGGGTCAGGGAATGATCCGTGTGTACTTGGTGCCTTCCAGCGTCGCGCCGACCAGCAGGCCCGCGCGGCCGAAGATCGCCACCAGCACCGGTGTGTTCAGCGTGGCGGAATCCGCCTTCACGCCATCGCCCTTGTCGGCCAGGACGTATTCAGCGTCGGCGCCCACGGTCCAGCCGGAGGAGCGGCGGAAGTTGGACAGAGCGGCCGGGGTCATGAAGAACAGCACGTGGGCATATTGCTGGGCGCCGATCTGGAAGCCGGCGCTGCCCTTGATGGCCGAGTAGTAGTCGACCGTCACGCCGTCGACCCGCAGTACGCCGCGGCCATAGCCGCCACCCAGGCCGAACCCGGCCTCGGTCACCAGCGGCATGACCAGCATGCCGGACGACTTCTGGGCCAGGATCCTGGTATTGGGGTACTTGCTGTACATCTCCGCCAGCGTCGCGTCGGCGCGGGCGTCGATGGTGGCGGCAGCAGAGTTGCCGACGCCGTTCCCGCAGGCCGAAACCAGGGACAGTCCCGCCAGCGCGGCGGGTGCAAAAAGGGCAAAGCGGCGCGACATCTGCGCGCGAGACGGGGGGGCGGCCGCGGGCCGGGAAAGGTCGGTCATGGGATCAGCCTGTATTACCTGATGTGATCTACTGCTCTGGCCGTTTTCGGCCTTGGCGCAGACCATACAGGCAGAGGTGGACCAAGTCACGCCCGACAGTGCACGAAACGCGAACAACGGCCCGGATGGCAGGTCGCCGGCCGGGACCGGGCGGCGTGATCCCCCGCTGAGGTGGCGGTGCGTGCAGAGCACGCACCCTACGGACCCCGCCGCCACTCGGGCTTGGGGTCCGTCCTCTGCGCGCAGCGATACCGGCCTATTCGGCCGCCACGCGCTTTTTCTTGGGGTCCAGCAACGGCCCAAGATAGTGCCCGGTGTGGGACGCTGTCACCTTGGCCACCTCCTCCGGCGTGCCGGTCGCCACGACGGTCCCGCCGCCATCGCCGCCTTCGGGGCCGATGTCGATCAGGTGGTCGGCGGTCTTGATAACATCCAGATTGTGCTCGATCACCACGACCGTATTCCCCTGCTCCACCAGTTCGTGCAGCACCTCCAGAAGCTTGCGCACATCCTCGAAATGCAGACCCGTCGTCGGTTCGTCGAGGATATAGAGCGTCTTGCCCGTCGACCGCCGCGCCAGTTCCTTGGACAGCTTCACGCGCTGCGCCTCGCCGCCCGACAGGGTCGTCGCCTGCTGGCCCACCTTGATATAGCCAAGGCCAACCTGCATCAGCGCGTCCATCTTTTCCCGGATGGACGGCACGGCGGCAAAGAAGCCTTGTGCATCCTCGACCGTCATGTCGAGGACGTCGGCAATCGACTTGCCCTTGAACTTGATCTCCAGGGTCTCGCGGTTATAGCGCGCGCCCTTGCAGGTCTCGCACGTGACGTAGACGTCGGGCAGGAAGTGCATCTCGATCTTGATGACGCCATCGCCCTGACAGGCCTCGCAGCGGCCGCCCTTGACGTTGAAGCTGAAGCGCCCGGGCTTGTAGCCGCGCGCCTTGGCCTCGGGCAGGCCCGCGAACCAGTCGCGGATCGGCGTGAAGGCGCCGGTATAGGTGGCAGGGTTGCTGCGCGGCGTCCGCCCGATGGGGCGCTGGTCGATGTCGATCACCTTGTCGAGGTGCTGCAGGCCCTTGATCGTCTCGCAGGGCGCCGGCGTCTGCCGTGCCCCGTTCAGCCGCATGGAGGCCGTCTTGAACAGCGTCTCGATCGTCAGGGTCGACTTGCCGCCGCCCGACACGCCGGTCACGCAGACGAACTTGCCCAGCGGGAAATCGACCGTCACGTCCTTCAGGTTGTTCCCCGTGGCCTTCACCACGGTGATGGCCTTGCCGTTCCCCGGCCGCCGTTCCGCGGGCACCGCAATCTCGCGCGCGCCCGACAGGTACTGCCCGGTCATCGAGGCAGGGTCGGCCGCGATTTCCTGCGGGGTGCCCTGGCTGACAATCTGGCCGCCATGGACCCCGGCACCGGGGCCGATATCCAGCACGTAATCGGCCTCGCGGATCGCTTCCTCGTCATGTTCGACGACAATCACCGTATTGCCCTGGTCACGTAGCGATTTCAGCGTGCCCAGCAGGCGGTCGTTGTCGCGCTGGTGCAGGCCGATGGAGGGTTCGTCCAGCACGTACAGGACGCCGGTCAGCCCCGACCCGATCTGGCTGGCCAGCCGGATCCGCTGGCTTTCGCCCCCAGACAGCGTGCCCGACGACCGCGACATGGTCAGGTAATCCAGACCCACATTGTTCAGAAAGCCCAGA
The DNA here is from genome assembly GCF_009765275.1 of Chachezhania sediminis. Taxonomy (GTDB): domain Bacteria; phylum Pseudomonadota; class Alphaproteobacteria; order Rhodobacterales; family Rhodobacteraceae; genus Chachezhania; species Chachezhania sediminis. The sequence continues at coordinate 166,735 of NZ_VOPH01000004.1, read as the reverse complement.
CGCTCGCGGATTTCCTTCAGGATGGCGCGAGCGATCTCGTTCTTCTGGGCGGACAGGTGTTGCGGCGCCTCCTCGACCCAGGCCAGCGCTTCCTTGATCGACAGCTGGACCACCTGGCCCACATGCAGGCCGCCGATCTTCACAGCCAGCGCCTCGGGCTTCAGACGGTATCCGTTGCAGGCGCCGCAGGGACGGTTGTTCTGGTAGCGTTCGAATTCCTCGCGCACCCAGTTCGAATCCGTCTCGCGATAGCGGCGTTCCATGTTCGGGATCACGCCTTCGAAGACGCGCGTCACTTCGTAGACCCGGCCGCCGTCGTCGTACCGGAACTTGATCTCTTCCTCGCCCGATCCGTACAGGAACATGTCCTGCACCTTCTTAGGCAGGTCCTTCCACTTGGTCTGCTTGTCGAAATCGAAATGCTTGGCCAGCGAATCGATGGTCTGCAGGAAATAGGGCGATTTGCCCTTGCGCCAGGGCGCCAGCGCGCCGTCGGCAACCTTCAGCGCCGCATCCGGCACCACCAGCCGTTCGTCGAAGAACAGCTCCACCCCCAGACCGTCGCAGACCGGGCAGGCCCCGAAGGGCGCGTTGAAGCTGAAGAGCCGCGGTTCGATTTCCGGAATCGTGAAGCCGGACACCGGGCAGGCGAATTTTTCGCTGAAGGTGATCCGTTCCGGGTCCCCTTCCGACGGCGCGGTTTCCAGCACGGCGATGCCGTCGGCCAGGTCCAGCGCGGTGCGCAGGCTGTCCGCCAGCCGTGTTTCCATGCCCTCGCGCACGACGATCCGGTCGACGACCACGTCGATGTCGTGGCGGAACTTCTTGTCCAGCGTCGGCGGCGTGTCGAGCTCGTGGAACTCGCCGTTCACCTTCACGCGCTGGAAGCCCTGCTTGCGCAGTTCCAGGAACTCCTTGCGGTACTCGCCCTTCCGGTCCCGGACGATGGGGGCCAGAAGATAGGCGCGCGTCCCCTCTTCCATGCCCATGATCCGATCGACCATGTCCTGGACCTGCTGCGCCTCGATCGGCAGGCCCGTGGCGGGGCTGAAGGGCGTGCCGGCGCGGGCGAACAACAGGCGCATGTAGTCGTAGATCTCGGTCACCGTGCCGACGGTGGACCGCGGGTTCTTCGACGTCGTCTTCTGTTCGATGGAAATCGCCGGCGACAGGCCGCTGATATGGTCAACGTCGGGCTTTTCCATCATGTCGAGGAACTGCCGCGCATAGGCCGACAGGCTTTCGACGTAACGACGCTGCCCTTCGGCATAGATCGTGTCGAAGGCCAGGCTGGACTTGCCAGACCCGGACAGGCCCGTGATCACCACCAGCTGATCGCGGGGGATGTCGACGTCGACGCCTTTCAGGTTGTGTTCCCGCGCGCCGCGGACCGAGATGTGCTTCTGTTCGCTCATGAGACCCTCGTCGAATGGTTCAGACATAGGTCAGCGCCGGTGAGTCTCCAACCGAAAAGTGCGAACATATCATGAACGGCGCGGCGACTCGGGGGATGCGCATAGGAAAGGCGAGCCGCAGGCGAAAGGCGCACGAAAAGCGTGCATCGCCTGCGGTCACGGCCGCCCCCATCGGCAGAAGCCCGCAAACCGGGCCGCGATCACGCGTCCATGATGTGACCGTGTGCGTTGTCTTTGCGATGCTCGACAGCGGAATCGGAAAAGGAGATCGACATGCAACTCAGCAGACGTGGCCTCCTCGCCCTGCTGCCTGCCTTGACCGGCGCACCGGCCTTTGCCCATCACGGATGGCGCTGGACGGACGAGAACGAATTCGAACTGATCGGGGTGATCACGAAGGCGGAACAGGGCGCGCTGACGCTCGACGCCGACGGCCAAAGCTGGCGGGCCGGGATTGGGCGGGCCGGGATCGGGCGGGACTGGCCCGAGGGCCTGACGGCCGAGATGCTGGAGCCCGGAACCGAGGTGACGCTGATCGGCCGCCGGGACGTGGACCAGAAGGCGCTGCGGATGACCGCGGACCGGATGGTGCTGGACGGCACCGTCCACGACCTGGACGCGCGAACGGTGACCGCCTGATCCGCCCGGGTCAGGCCAGCGCCTGACGCGCGCGCCGGCGCGCCATCGCGGCGTGGACGGCAGCGCCCCCGGCAAAAAGCGTGACGGCAAAGGCCAGGAACCCCATAAGACCCGCACCGGCCACCAGCGCGGCCAGGATCGGTGTGCCGAAGGTGGTGCCGATGTTGCCCATCTGCGCCAGCGCGCCATTGGCCTGTGCCTGCCCGCGTGCATCCGGATTGATCTGCGGGATCGCGGTGAAGGACCCGCCCTGCACAAGCCCCAGCGCTGCCGACAGCAACAGGTAGGCCCAGCCCTGCCCCGGCAGCGCGGCGATCAGGCCCGCGGCGCAAAGACTGGCCAGGAAGCCAGCCTGCACCACCCGAACGGCCGGGAACCGGCGCAGCAGGAAGACTCCCAGCGTCATCGAACTGGTGATGCCGACCAGTGGCAGGGCCGCGAAGGTGGCGGCGCGGATCTCTTCCGGGACGAAGGGGGGCATGATGGTCATGATCGCCAGGTACGACCCGGCATAGAACACCCATCCCAGTGCCGCGGCATTCCGGAAGGGCGAACGATAGATCTCCACATGTTCGGCCAGGATCCGGCGGATCGACAGCGGCTCGGCCCCCGGTCCGATGATGTCCTTGGGCAGAAGGATGAAGATCAGGACCGCCATCGCCGCCATGTAGATGGCGTGGGCGGCATAGAGTGCCGCGACCCCACCCACGGCGACCAGCGGCAGGCCCAGCCAGACCAGCAACGCAAAAGCCACGCCGAAGAAGGTGGACCAGAGCGACAGGGTCAGGCCGCGGTGCCGCGGGGCGGAAAGCTGCGCGATCAGCGTCGGCGCGGCCACGACGATGGCCAGATGCGAGGCCCCTTCCACCGCACGCGAAACCAGGAACAGCCACAGAGGCGGCAGCAGGGACTGGAACGCCGAAAGCAGTGCGCCCAGCAGCAGGGCCCACAGAAGCGCCCGCCGCGAGCCCGTGCGCGCGACAACCAGCCCCGCGACCACGCCCAGCACGATCCCCGCGGATCCCACCAGCGAAACGGCGAAACTCAGCGCCGCGCCGGTGCCGCCATAGATCACTGCAAGATCGGGATAGGTGACGGACACCTTGCCGAATTGCGCAGCCGCCCCCAGCCCCGCGGCCCATAGGCCGATCACCGTGCCGAAGGCTGTGCCTGTCCTGTCCATGCGGCCCGTCCTGCCCTTCGAAACCCGGCTCTACGTCCGGGACCGGTGCCAAGCCGGTTACGAACCGGCTTGAAAGCGCATTTCAATGCGCTTCCCAAGGCCCTTGCAAGGGCCCCAGGCTTGGCGTCAGAGCCGGGCCAGAAGTTCCGTCTTCTTCGCCGTGAATTCCTCGTCCGTCAGGATGCCCCGTTCCCGCAGACTGCCCAGACGCTCGATCTTTTCCAGAATGTCGTCCTCGGACTGCACCGCCGGGGCGGCTGGGGTGGCCGGGGCCGGCGCGGGCTCTGGCTGATACGAAGGCTGAGGCGCGGATTCTGCAGGCTGCACGGGCTCCGGCTGCTGCACGGGGTCCGGCTGCTGATAGGTCGGCTGCGGCGCATGGGGCTGCGGGGCGGCCTGCGGGGCCGGCGCCACGCCATCGACAGAGATCACCGGCAGGTCCGACGGCCGGTATGTCCCGAACTGGCTGGAAAAGGTCAGCCCGTCCGTCGCCAGCCCGCTTTGCTGCTGGCCGAAGCCGCCGATCTGGTGATCGCCCGCGTCATAGACGGTGGTCCGACCGCCGATGGACACTGCCAGCCGGCGGGTCGACGGAAAGAACGCATAACGCATGTCGTTCTGCGCGCCCTGGCTGGAAGGCTGGCCCAGATCCGCCGGCCAGCTTTGCTTCGGATCCTGCACGAAGAAACTTGAATTGCCATAGGCCTGGTTCTGGAACCCGCCCTGGTTCTGGCTTTGAAAGCTGCCGACCGGCTGGAAGACGCTGTCGCTCCGCAGCGCGTTCGACAGGTCGTTGCACAGCGCGTCGACCCGGCCCTTCAGGAAGTTGTTGAACATGTCGCCAATCATGATCATCCCGCCCATGGACCATTGCCCCATGCCGCCGAATTCCCAGTGATCGAACTGTGCCTGCGTGCCGCCGCCATTGTTCACGGCAATCAGCATGTGCGTCACAGCATCTTCGCTGAACCCGTGCCGCGCCGCCAGATCGCGAACGATCGCCTGACCTGCATTACTCAACTGTGCCATGTCGTTCCCCCGGTACGGGACCCGTTCCCCGAGTCCCCCAATCGATTCGCCGGGGACCTAACATGGATGGCCCTGCGGCAACACCGGCAGGGCCCGACCGGTCACGGAACTGAAATGTAGACACCCCCCTCCCGGGCCGTCAGCCCCATTCTCCCTTGGCCCACAGGACGGCATCGTCCAGCCGGTCGTCGCCCCAGAACAGCTCTTCGCCGAAGGCGAAGGTCGGCGCGCCGAAGACACCCAGCGCCATCGCCTCTTCGGTCTGGTCCCGAAGGGCCTTCTCGAACCGTGCCGACTGCGCCTTCTGCAGCACCGCCTCGGGATCTTTACCGATTTCCTCCAGGCTGTCGGACAGGTTCGGCTCTTCCCCGGCCGCCTGCCCCTCGTCGAACCAGCGGCGGAATGTAACGCGCGTATACTCCTCGACCCAACCTTCCTCGACCCCGACCATCGCCACCTGATTGGCCAGGACCAGCCCCCCCAGCGGATAGGGTGCCGGCAGCACGGGAGTCAGCCCGTAACGCTGCGACCGCCGCTCGATATCCCGCCACATGTAGCTGGTCTTCTCGGGTGAACGCTGCGCCACCCCCGCGGCGAGTACGACATGGCGCACGTTGAACGGCCGCCAGGTGAACGACACACCAGAGGCATCGGCGACATCCGCCAGCCGCATCACGCTGAGATAGCTGTAGGGACTGCCGATGGAGTACCAGAAGTCGAGATTGGGCATGGGGTCATCCGCGCAACAGGGTCAGTTGTCGCCGACGTTAACGACCCGCCCCGCCGCGGGCCAGCCGTCAGGCAACCGTTTAACCCGACGGCGTCACCGCCTTGCGCATGGTGATCGAGGTCGGCCGGTCATAGCCTTCATGCGCCGTCTCGCCGACCTTGACGAAACCCATCTTGCCGAAGGCCGCGTGGTTTTCGATCAGTTCCACCCGGACCTGCAGCTCCACCTCCGGCAGGCCAAGATCCCGCGCGCGCTCCTCTGCCAGATCGACCAGCACCCGCGCCAGCCCCTGCCCCCGCGCCGAGGCATCCACCGCCAGCTTGCCCAGATAAAGGCAATCCGGCTTCAGGGTCAGGAAGACGCAGGCCACGGGCGGTGTGCCCATGATCCAGACCTCGCCGGTTTCGCATTGCCGGGCCACATCGGCGGCCGTCAGACGCACCATCGAGGACGGCGGATTGATGCGGGCATCCATGAAGGCGAAGGAGCGTTGGATCAGGGACAGGACGTCGGGAACACGGGGGTCGTCGGGCAGACAGCGTTCTGGGCAGAGGTCAGACATGGAGGCACCGGTTTGAAGTGACGGCTTTCCTTGCCACGGCGGGACGGCGGCGGACAAGAGATGCTGTCGTTCGAAACGCTGCCGCAACGAAAGGTGCGCGGGGACCACGGACCCGACCGACAACCATGACCGAGGAGGCCGTAGGGTGCATGCTCTGCACGCACCATCCCGGCGTCATCAAAAGGTGCGCGGGGCCACGCAACCTACCGGCAACCACCACCGCAGGGACCGTAGGGTGCGTGCTCTGCACGCACCATCCAGACGTCATCAAAGGGTGCGTGGGGGCCACGCAACCTGCGCATGGGTCAGAAGTGGATCGCCCTTCCATAGGCGTCCAGAACGCTTTCGTGCATCATCTCCGACAGCGTCGGATGCGGGAAGACGGTGGCCATCAGGTCCTCTTCCGTCGTTTCCAGTTGCCGGCCGACGACATAGCCCTGGATCAGCTCTGTCACTTCGGCGCCGACCATGTGCGCACCCAAAAGCTCGCCCGTCTTGGCGTCGAAGACGGTCTTGATCATGCCCTCGGGCTCGCCCAGGGCGATGGCCTTGCCGTTGCCGATATAGGGGAAACGGCCGACCTTGATGTCATAGCCCGCTTCCTTTGCCCTGGCCTCGGTCATCCCGACCGAGGCGACCTGCGGATGGCAATAGGTGCAGCCCGCGATGCTGCCCGGCTTGATCGGATGGGCATGCTGGCCCGCGATCAGTTCGGCCACCATCACGCCCTCGTGGCTGGCCTTGTGCGCCAGCCACGGCGCGCCGGCGATATCGCCGATGGCATAAAGGCCGTCGACACCCGTCCGGCAGTATTCGTCGACCACGACATGGGTCCGGTCGACCTTCACGCCCGCCTCTTCCAGGCCCAGGTCCTCGACATTGCCGACGATGCCCACGGCGCTGATCACGGTGTCGAACTCGTGCTTCTCGACCTTTCCCCCGGTCTCGATATGGGCGACCACCTTGTCGGCCCCGCGGTCCAGCTTCTTGACGCCGGATTTCTCCAAGATCGTCATACCCTGCTTCTGGAACTGCTTCTTGGCAAAGGCCGAAATCTCGGCGTCTTCCACCGGCAGGATGCGGTCCATGACCTCGACCACCGTCGTCTCGGCCCCCAGCGTGTGATAGAAGCTGGCAAATTCGATACCGATGGCGCCGGACCCGATGACCAGCAGTTTCTTGGGCATATGCGGCGGTTGCAGCGCGTGCTTGTACATCCAGACCCGCTTGCCGTCCGCCTCAAGCCCCGGCAGATCGCGGGCACGGGCACCGGTGGCCAGGATGATGTTCTTGGCGGTCAGCTCTTCGGTCCCCTTGTCGGTCGCGACCGAAACCTTGCCCTTCCCGGCCAGTTTCGCCGTCCCCATGATCGTGGTGACCTTGTTCTTCTTCAGAAGGTGGCTGACGCCGCCCGACAGTTGCTTGGCCACCCCGCGCGAACGCTTGATGACCGCGCCTATGTCATAGCCGATCTTTTCCGCCGACAGCCCGAATTCCTTGGCCCGCTCCATCAGGTGGAACACTTCGGCCGAACGCAGCAGTGCCTTCGTCGGAATGCAGCCCCAGTTCAGGCAGATGCCACCGACATGTTCCCGCTCGATAACGGCGGTCGACAGGCCCAGCTGCGCGGCACGAATGGCGGCGACATAGCCACCCGGGCCGGCACCGATCACGATCACGTCGAAGGATTTCCCGGCCATTGCGCCCTCACTTCCGATCTGGGGTCAAAAAGTGGTTTAATGGTAAACTATCTGGGCGCGCAGGACAATGGAGCAATGACGCCGACAACGCGACATATCGCTCGGGCCCGGGCCGGGCGGCGATCCGGCGTCGCGCGCAACCTCGCCGAAGGCCCGCCCGCCGGGGGCCGGGCCCTGACCGCCACGATGCCTGCGGCCCCGTCGGGGATCCGCACGGGCCAGGATCAGGCGGCGGACTGCAGCGCCCGGACGGTGGCGCCATAGCCGCCGTCGGCCACATAGGCCAGTTCCTGCGGGGTCGACGGCCGACGCAGCGCGGCATTGCGATGGGGGAAGCGGCCGAACTGGCGGATCACCTGCCGGTGCGCCTTGGCGTGCAGCAGGTTGTCCGCGCCGGTCTCGGGCATGCGTTCCTTCATCATCCGGATGCACCTCTCCTGGTCGGTCAGGCATTCAGCATGCATCAATGGCAGGTAGAAGAACTGGCGTTCCGGCTCCGGCACCGTCAGGTCCCAGTCGTGGTCGATCGCCCACTTGGCGTATTTCCGCGCCAGCCCATCGGTGGCGAAGGACCGCCCGTCGCCACGGAACATGTTCCGCGGGAACTGGTCCGTCAGCACGATCAGGGCCAGCATGTCACGCGGGGTCTGTTTCCAGGCGCACAGCGCCTCGCGGCCTGCAGCCTCCCACGTTTCCTGGAACCGTTCGCGGATCGTCGCGTCCAGCGTCTCGTCCGCCTTGTACCAGCCCTCTCGCCCGACTTCGTCCAGCCAGAATTCCAGCACCTCTTGAGGGCCCACCATGGTTCACTCTCCTCGCTTCACGGACCCTCGATATTGTTCACAAATCGCCCGTTGAACAGGCACTTGTGATCAAAAATTGCGACAGGCCGTCACATATCACGAAGAGCCGGCCGCCGACTGTTCCTCCTGCGCGGCCTCTTCGGCGGCTTCCAGCTCGGCCTCGATCACCACTTCCTGCGCGACCTCGACCGCGATGGGCGAGGTGATGGCCGTCACCGCCATCATCGCGCCGGTCTCCTCGACCGGGACAGCGGCGCGCTGCGTCGCGCGATAGGCGGCATAGACCGCCAGTGCCACCATCAGCACGGCCATGTAGACGAAATAGCCCGCAGGCCCCAGCACGGCGGGCCCCATCAGCCAGCCGACCAGCAGCGGACCGACACTGGCCCCCAGCCCGTTCAGGAACAGCAAGCCGCCCGAGGCCGCGGCCATATCCTCGTGCCCCAGATAGTCGTTGGTATAGGCAATCAGCAGCGAATAGAGCGGGTTGGCCGTGCCACCCGACAGGAAGGCCACAACCAGCAGCACGGCAAAGCTGTCGCCCAGGGCGTAGCCCGCAATGGCCGCACCGCCGCCCAGAAGCGACAGCGCCAGGATCAGCATCCGCCGGTCGACCCGGTCCGACATCCAGCCCAGCGGGAACTGCATCAGCAACGCGCCGACATAGAACATGGCGATGAAGATCGAAATTTCGGCCACCGTCAGCTGTGCCACCGCCCCGAAGACCGCCGCCATGCCGTACTGGGCCGAGATCACGCCGCCGACCATGAAGGTTCCGACACAGCCCAGGGGCGACACCTTGAAGAGCGTCTTCAGGGGCATCGGTTTCGTGGTGTCGAAGGGCGGTGTCGGGCTGATCGACAAGAGGATCGGCGTGAACGAGATCGAGACGAGCACCGAGGCGATCACGAAACCGACATAACCGCCCGGATCCGAAACCAGCACCAGCCCCTGACTGGAGATCATGCCGATCATCATGACCGCCATGTAAAGCGACAGCGCCTTGCCCCGGTTCGCGTTGTCGGCAGCATTGTTCAGCCAGCTTTCGGCCACGACATACACGCCGCTGAAACAGAAGCCGACCAGCGCCCGGCCTAGGATCCAGACGACGGGCTCCGGCAGCACCGGATAGACGATCATCACGGCCGAAATGCCCGAGGCGAGCGCCGCGAACACCCGCACATGACCCACGCGGCGGATCAGCTCGGGCGCGGCCCGCGACCCGCCCAGGAAGCCCGCGTAATAGGCCAGGATGATGAACGACATGTCGAGGGTCGAAAATCCCTCCATCTCGCCCCTCAGACCCAGCACCGTGGTCTGCAGGCCATTGCCCACGGTCAGAAGCCCAAGACCCAGCAGCAGGGCCCATGCGCTCGACAAAACCTGTATCATTCGCGCCTCCGGTCGTGCCCCACGCCCGCAACAAGATCCTAGCCTTCGCCCGGGCGGGCAAAGCGCTCGCCCCGTTCTGCGACAGACAGCGTCGTATTTGAACCCCCGGCCGCATCGGGCCCGGCGTCCCATGGTCGCGGCGCCTGACCCGGCCAGGCGCGCGCGCTTTTCTTCTTCTTTTCAGAAATACTCCGGGGGAGTCCGCCCCGAACGGGCGGGCGGGGGCAGCGCCCCCTAGTCCCCGGGGATCAGAAGCGATGCATCGCCATAGGAAAAGAACCGGTACTTCTCCCGCACGGCGTGATCATAGATCGCCCGCACCCGGTCCTGCCCCATCAGGGCCGACACCAGCATCATCAGCGTCGATTTCGGCAGGTGGAAATTGGTCATCAGCGCATCCGTCGCCCGGAACCGGAAGCCGGGATAGATGAAGATGTCTGTCTCCCCCTCCCATGGCGCAATCTCTCCGCCCCGCGCCGCCGTCTCGATCAGGCGCAGGGCTGTGGTTCCCACCGGGATCACCCGCCCGCCCGCGGCCTTCGTCTCCCGGATCTCGTTCGCCGCCGTCTCGCCGACCCGGCCCCATTCGGCATGCATCCGGTGCGTGGTCACGTCCTCGACCTTCACCGGCAGGAAGGTTCCCGCGCCCACGTGCAGCGTCACATGGGAGAAGCCCACGCCCATCGCCGCCAGCCGCGCCAGCAGGTCGGCATCGAAGTGCAGCGAGGCCGTCGGCGCCGCCACCGCCCCGTCATGGCGGGCAAAAACGCTCTGGTAGTCGTCACGGTCCTGCGCGTCCGCCGCCCGGCGCGCGGCGATATAGGGCGGCAGCGGCATCGCACCCACACGTTCCAGCGCCGCGGCAAAGGCTTCTCCCCCGGTCGAAAAGCGCAGTACCGCCTGCCCCTCCTCCACCGCCGTCAGTTCGGCCGCGAAATCCTCGGCGAAACGGATCACCTCGCCCGGCTTCACCTTGCGCAGGGGCTTCAGCAGCGCCGTCCACTGCCCGTCCGCCCGGGGTGCCAGCAAGGTCGCCTCGATCTTCGCGCTGACCGGCCCCTGGCCGCTGTCGCGGGCCCGCATCCCGGACAGGCGCGCCGGGATCACCTTGGTGTCGTTCAGAACCAGCCGGTCGCCCGGCCGCAGCCAGGACGGCAGGTCGGACACCCGCGCATCGGTGATCGCGGCGCCGTCGGCCACCAGCAACCGGGCCGATGTGCGCGGCACCGCAGGGCGGGTCGCGATCAGGTCTTCGGGCAGGTCGAAATCGAAATCGGAGAGTTTCATGGACCGCGCCTATAACGAAGCCGTGCGGGAAGGGAAACGGCCAAGCGCACCCGGTGCAGACGTCCCCGGCCCGCCGGCGGGACCGCCCGGTCCCACCAGGCCGGTCGGGCAGTCGGTGTGGGCTTACGAAAGGCGACGGACGGGCGCGAACGGCGGCGACGGAACACATGTTTCGCAGGTTCAGCGGTCGCCGCCCTGGAACAGTTCCTGCGGCGGGGACACGGTCTCGATCCGGTTTTCTTCGCCTTCGCTGGCCGGCGGCTGGGGCCGCGGCGCGTCGCGAAAGACGTTGCGCAGCACGGACGGCGTCAGCGCCGACAGCAGGTTCACCGTCACCCGCGGATCCTCGGCCTTGCCCTTCATGGTATAGTTGAACCCGATCAGCCCCTCGCCCTTGCGGGAAAAGACCGACCCGATGGCATTCAGGAAATAGATCGGGGAAATCACGCCCCGGGCGTCCAGCCGGTCCGCCGCGATATCATAGCTTCCGTCCATCGACACGCCGATGGACGCCCCCACCGCGCTCGACTTGTAGATCGTCAGCATATCGGGTGTCAGGCGGAAGCTTGCCTCGACCTCGGAAAACTGGATCCCCTGGCCTGCCAGCTCGCTGAACAGACCCACCACGCTGATCGCGTTCAGAAGGGCCGCGATCGCCGGAGCGCCGGAAATCCGCGTCTTGGTGATTTTCAGCGCCCCGGTATAGGCCGACGGCGTTTCGGTCGGGGAAAGGGTCAGGATCATGTCGCCGCCCCGCCCATAGGTCAGCATGCCCGCCGACCGCACCACGCCACCCGCATCGCTGGACGTGATGCGGAAAGCACTCTTGGCGCCCTGGGGCGTGATCGTGCCATCGATCCGCGACCCGCCGTTCACCAGGCCGCTGAAACTGCCCTGAAACCCGCCCGCCATGTCGAAATCGCCGGTGAATCCGGTCAGAGAGACACTGTCCGTGATCTTCACCCGGTCCAGCACCGCCGTCATCTTGCCGGCCGACCCGCCGCCTGCACCGCCCGTGTCGCCTGTGTCGCCTTCTTCGGGAATCGTCGATTCCAGCGGGGCAAAGCGGCCGCCCAGCACGTGGATGTCCGGGTCGGCACTGCCGCGGCCGACCAGTTCGGCCTCGACATCCAGCCAGTTGCCGATCTTGACGGAACTGAACCGCGCGGCGTCCAGGTTGCCGTCCGGGCGCACCGTGACCGCGCCCTGGGCCGTCAGCCCCGCCGCCGCGACCGAGACGCTGTCGACCCGCGGCACCGCGTTGAAGGTCACCTGCGCCTCCAGCCTGCCCGTGCCGGCGGTGGGCTTGCGCCAGCCCAGCGACGGGATCGCCAGGCCCACGCCCGCAAGGTCCGACCGCGCCTTCAGAACGGGCGGCCCTTCATGCGGCAGGGACAGGGTGAAATCCGCCGTGCCGGTGCCGAAGACACTGCCGTCCGGCAGGCCGATGCCGAACGTATCGACCAGCCGCTGCGACAACTCGCCCGAACCGGTCACCATGCCGCCGCCCGCCCCCGGGCCCAGCGGCTGGCGCCAGGTCACCTTTGCCGGCAGATCGCCCACCTTCGCATCGCCTGCGACCGACACGAAGGTCGGGTCCCCGACCAGCAGCATGCTGTCCGCCGTCAGCATCTGGCCGGGCACCAGTTGTCCGCTCCGCAAATCCGTCAGCCGGGCCGAGACATCGTATCCGATCTCGTCGAACCGGATCACGTCCTTCAGCGGCAGGCGCAGCGATCCTTCGGCAACCGCGTGACCTTCGGCGAAATCCACCGGCAGGCCGGATGTCTTCAGCACCTCCAGCGGCGGCTGGTTCAGGACCGACAGGAAAGCGGTGACCGTCCCATCGGCCCGCAGCCGTGTCAGGCTGGGCGCATCGGGCTGATCGACATTGGGGATCTCGAAGGAACTGCCGGCCACATCGATGGCCCCTCCCTGCTCCGGCTCGACCCGTCCGGCCGTCAACGTGCCGGCCAGCCGCATCACGCGCTCGCCATCCGCGCCCTGTGCCCCCGGCCCGACCGGATAGAAGTCCGACAGGCCCGGCGTCGCGTCGTCGACGATCTGCCGCGCCTTGATATCGTCGACCACCATCGACATCGTCCGGTCGTCGTTCACGGCCACCTGCACCTCTGCAGGCCGGGCCGACGCATCCTGCACCGGGCCCAGCTTCAGATTGTTCAGCCAGCCTTCGATCGATCCGTGACCTTCACCGTCCAGAATCCGCGGCAGCGTCGGGTGATAGCGGATGGTCGCGCCCTCGAAGTCGAAATCGACATGCAGCGCCGGCGGACGGCCCGGATCCGCGCGCAGGGCGGCGTCGACCTCGACGATGCGGCCGGCTTCCAGATTGACCGCGGCCCAGTCCCGCGCCTTGGCAGCCAGGGGCGGCGGCCACAGCTCGATCAGCCGGTCGGTCGTGATCGTGTCCAGCCGCCCGTCCAGAGCGATCTTCCAGCCTGCAGGATCCGCCCGCGCCTCGCCCGACAGAAGCAGCGCGCTGTCGCGGTCCGCCAGCGTCAGTTGGCCCAACGTCAGGCGGTACGGGTCCAGCTGCAGCCGGAAGTCCGCCGCCGCCCCGTCGAGGTCCAGGGGTTCGGGGTAGATGCCGTTCGGGTTCAGCGACAGTTCGGACATCGTGATCTGACCGATGAGCGACGAGAACCACCCCGTCTCGGTCGTGTCCAGATAGGCCTCGCCCGTCGCCTCGGCCCTGCCCCAGGCGGTATCGGCCCACAGTTCGTCGAAGCGCAGCGTGCCTTCGGCGGGATCGTAGGTGAAATAGCTGCGCGCGCCCCGAAACGGGATCGGCCGCGTCGCATCGGTCGGCTGCAGGACGCCGCGTCCGATATGCAGCGTCGCATTCAGCGGCCCCAGCGCGCCGCTTTCGGTCATCTCTCCCCGGACGGCGCCCGAGATCGGCGCCCGCAGCGACGCCAGCCAGGCCAGCGCGGCATTCTGCCCGGCCACGTCGCGGGCATCGAAATCCTGCACCTTGAAGCCAAAGCTCGCACGCTCCTGCCCGATCGGGCTTTCGAAGCTGAATTCCATGGTCGAGGTGCCGGAGTGCCCGCCCGCAACGGAAAAACCGCCGTTGATCGACAGGTTGGTCTGGCTTCGCACCGCGCTGACCCGGCCGCCTTCCAGCAGGTAGTTCTGCCGCGCGCGCCGGTCGATATAGCGCAGGGACAGGTCGTCGACATCCGCCCGGCGCAGGCCCTTCAGCAGCGGCGCCTGAAGCACGTCGTCCACGGTCGCGATCAGCTCCGGCAGGTTCGGCGCCTGTCTCAGCGGGTCGGAACCGATCATGAAGGACAGCGACAACTGTCCCGCGGTCGAACGTTCCAGGAACCCGGTGACCCCGTGCAGCGCGACCGACCGCGGCAGCAACTGGCGCTGCAGCAGGGCGCGCATCGACAGCGGGATGTCGGCGCGGTCTATCTTGACCAGGTCCTGGCCCGCGGGGTCGGTGATGACGACATCGCCGAAGGTCACGTTGGGCCGACCGCCCTTGGCCAGGATGAAACCGATCTCGCCGAAGGACAGACCCATGCCGCCCATCTGTTCCTCCAGCTTTTCGGCGATCTTGTTGCGCACGAAACCCGGCGCCAGCAGGGTCTGGCCCACGAACAGCACGCCAAGAAGCCCCACGATCAGGGACAGGGTCGTCAGCCCGTGCAGCGTTCCGCGGCTGACGCGCCAGATGCGGTGACGGCGGCGCTTGCCCTTCGGCATGGCGCGGATCTCGGCCCTTGTATGGCCGCGGCGGCGCGGACGCTGAACCGGCGCCGTCTTGCCTTCTGTCCCTGCGTCATCGTCCTTCGACGCCATGCCAAGCCTATCGCCGCCTTTTCAGTTGCCGTCGGCAACCTATTATGAAACCCGTGCCATGGCGACGCCGCAGCCCGTTGTCACACGGAATTGAAACCGCCTGTTACCATCGGCACGCCGGGCTGCCGGCGATCCTGCCGCCCGCAGCACGGACCGAATTCACCGCGATGGAGACCCCGATGCCCCAGATTTCAGATACCGCCCCGGACTTCACCCTGCCCCGCGATGGCGGCGGCGATGTGACCCTGTCCGCCCTGCGAGGCGCACCTGTTGTTCTGTTCTTTTATCCCAAGGATAATACCCCCGGATGCACCAAGGAATCCATCGGATTTTCCGAAAGCGCGCAGGCCTTTGCCGAGGCCGGGGCACAGGTTTTCGGTATCTCGAAGGACAGCGTCGCCAGCCACGACAAGTTCGTCGCCAAGCAGTCCCTGACCGTTCCTCTCCTCTCCGACGAACACGGCACGGTGTGCGAGGATTACGGCGTCTGGGGTGAAAAGAAGATGTACGGCAAGACCTTCATGGGCATCACGCGGTCGACCTTCCTGATCGATGCCGACGGCAAGATCGCGCAGGTCTGGCCCAAGGTGAAGGTCGACGGCCACGTGGCCGAGGTGCTGGAGGCCGTGAAAGCCCTTTGACCCCCGTGACAAAGACCCTGACACAAATGGCGGTGGAGGTCCTGTCCACCGCCGACGGCCGCGCCAAGGCGGCGCTGTCGCGGGCCAATGCCGCGGCCTGGTTTGCCGCGCGCCGGGGCGAGGCGCCGGAAATCCCGGTCGGCACTGCCAGCCCGCCCGACTTTCCCGCGCGCCCCGAACGGCCGGACCTGCTGAACCCGCGCGACGTACCGCGGCGCCGTCCCGGCAGCCCTGCGGGCCGGATCGCGCTGCTTCATGCCGTGGCGCATATCGAACTGAACGCCGTCGATCTGCACTGGGACATCGTTGCCCGTTTCGGCCATGTGCCGATGCCCATGGGCTTCTACGACGACTGGGTGAAGGCCGCGGACGAGGAATCCAAGCATTTCGGCCTGGTCAGCGACTGCCTGGAGGCGATGGGATCCCATTACGGCGCCCTGCCCGCCCATGCCGGCATGTGGCGCGCGGCGGCCGACACGGCAGACGACCTGCCCGGCCGGCTGGCCGTGGTGCCGATGGTACTGGAAGCCCGCGGGCTGGACGTGACGCCCGGCATGATCGCGATCTTCGAAAAGGCCGGCGCCGAACAGGCTGTTGCCGCGCTGAAGGTGATCTATGCCGAAGAGGTCGCCCATGTCGCCTATGGGTCGAAATGGTTCAACTTCCTCTGCGGGCGCACCGACACCGATCCGAAGGACGCGTTCCACAGCCTGGTCCGCCGCTATTTCCACGGCGTGCTGAAGCCCCCCTTCAACGAGGAAAAGCGTGCCGATGCCGGGCTTCCGCCGGACTTCTACTGGCCGCTGACCTAAAGCGGCCCAGTGGGCGCGCTGGATGATCGGGCAAAAGATGTCGTGAATTCGACGTCAGCGCCCGATTCCGACGTCGGCTGAACCGCCACATGCTGTAGAGCAAGAGCGGATTTCCACCATTGGTTGAATTTGATTTTCCCAAATCAGCATTTCGTGGTAGGTAAGTGGGAAAAGCGCAAAAGAGCAGGCACCCTTGGTTGCGACAACTTGGCAGGGTTCGAAGGGTTTCAGGCCCCTTCCGGCCATATCCTGCGGCTGAATAGGCGAAGACTCGCCTATCTATTGTAGCTGACGGGCAGATTACCTCTACCCATGGCCACAAGGCTTGCTCAATTGCGAACACGTGGACTACGAAGTTGCGCAAGGCGCCGGGAGCCCTGAACTGCGCGCCTTAAGGGGATGGGATAGGGGAATAAAAGTGCGAACGAAGCTCGCTATCAGGCTAAACAGAGTTCTGGAGAAAAGGTTCCCGGAGAGACGCGTATTTCTGAAGTCTGATACGGATACCCGGTTCATCCGGCTTCGTCCTGCGACCCAGCTTATTGCCGTTTCCGCCGCGATCCTTCTGACCTCCTGGGCCATCATGGCATCTGCAATCGTGTTGATGGACAGTATCGGTTCGGGCAATTTCCGCGATCAGGCAAAACGCGACAAGGCCGTCTATCAGGAACGCCTGAAGATCCTGTCCACCGAACGGGACAGCCGCGCGGAAGAGGCGCTGGCCGCCCAGAACCGCTTCAACGCCGCACTGGAACAGATCTCGGTCATGCAGTCCGACCTTCTGGAATCCGAAACTCTGCGGCATGAACTGGAAACCGGGATCGAGGTCATCCAGACGACGCTGCGGACGGTCATGAAGGAACGGGACGGCGCCCGCGAAGCGCTGGCCGCGCTGAGGGCCGAGACCGACGGTGAAAGCCAGATGCTTCTGGCCGCCGAAGCCGCCCCCCGCCAGATCGAATTCATGTCCCGGGCACTGGGACGCACCGCGGCCCAGCGGGACCAGATCCAGGCCGATGCCCAGGTGGCGCTGGACGAACGCGACCGCCTGCAAGACGAACTGATCGCCATGCGGGACCGCAACGACCAGATCTTCCGCCAGCTGGAAGAGGCCGTCGCCATTTCGGTCGAACCGCTGAACAAGATGTTCAAGTCCGCGGGCCTGCCGCCCGAGAAGATCATCGAACAGGTCCGTCGCGGCTATAACGGCCAGGGTGGCCCGCTGACCCCGATCTCGTTCTCGACCCGGGGCGAGGAGCCTTCGGGCGACGAAATCCGCGCCAACCGCATCCTGGACCAGATGGATCGGCTGAACCTTTACCGTATCGCGGCCCAGCAGGCGCCCTTTGCCAAACCGGTGCACAGCGCGGTTAGGATGACATCGAATTACGGCTATCGCCGCGACCCGATCACCGGCGGCAGCAGGCTGCACGCGGGCATGGATTTCGCCGGCCCCTACGGCACCGACATCTTCGCCACCGCCGACGGCGTCGTGACCCATGCAGGCTGGCAATCGGGCTATGGCAAGCTGGTCGTGATCAAACATGCCTTCGGGCTCGAAACCCGCTATGCCCATACCTCGCGCATTCACGTCAAGAAGGGCCAAAGGGTCTCGCGCGGGCAGCACATAGCTGATATGGGTAGCACCGGCCGCTCAACGGGGACGCACCTCCACTACGAAGTGCGCGTGAACGGTCAGCCAAAGAATCCTCTGACTTATCTCAAGGCTGCGAACAATGTTTTCTAAGAGCAAGATCAACGAACCTGGCCCTCGCGCCTCGGAAGCAGCTCCCGCAGCCCCGGCCGCCGCACGGCCGGCGCCGCCGAAGCCTGAGCAGCAGATTCCGACCCCCACGCCCAAGCCCAAGCCGGCCGCGTCCATCCTGTCCTCGGACCTGCACATCACCGGCAACCTGAAGACGACCGGCGACATCCAGGTGGAAGGCACCGTCGAAGGCGACATCCGCGCCCACCTGCTGACCATCGGCGAGACTGCAACGATCCGAGGCGAAGTGACCGCCGACGACGTCGTGATCAACGGCCGTATCGTCGGTCGGGTGCGTGGCCTGAAGGTCCGCCTGACCGCCACCGCACGTGTCGAAGGCGACATCATCCACAAGACCATCGCCATCGAAAGCGGTGCGCATTTCGAAGGCTCGGTCCAGCGTCAGGACGACCCGCTGCAGCCGAAATCGGCCCAGCCGAAGCCGGCCGGCGACGCAGCCGAGTCGAAGAGCGTCGCAGCCGAGAACCGCGCCGCATCGGCCCGCACCTCGAAGGCTGCAACGGCCGCTGCCGCGGCCCGCAAGCAGGCCGACGACGCCTCGAACGGCTAAAAGACCTTCGCAAAGACCAATCAGACGGCCCTGCAGTTCCGCTGCGGGGCCGTTCTCGTTTGGCGACTCACCTTTCGCGCCTCGCCGACCGGCCCGCTCTCGCATCGCCCAACCGGCGGGCAAGCGGTTGATCTATCGGCAAGGTCCCGCCCATGTCCGCGGTATGAAAAACGGCCCCGCAGCAGCGCTGCGGGGCCGTGTTGCGATCTCGCCTGCGATCCGGCGTTCAGTCGGTGACGGTGACCGATTTCATCATGTCCGGCTTGCCGATCACGGCGCCGTTCTGGCCTGTACCGCGCTTGATCTGATCGACCACGTCCATGCCAGAGGTCACCTTGCCGACGACCGTGTACTGGCCGTTCAGGAACGGACCGTCGTCGAACATGATGAAGAACTGCGAATTTGCGCTGTCGGGATCCTGCGCGCGGGCCATGCCGACCACGCCGCGTTCGAACGGGATGTCCGAAAATTCGGCCTTCAGGTCCGGTTGGTCGGACCCGCCACGGCCGGCCATGCGCATGTCGCCGCCCATCTTGCCGTATTGCACGTCGCCGGTCTGGGCCATGAAGCCATCGATGACGCGGTGAAAGACCACCCCGTCATAGGCGCCGTCATCCGCCAGTTCAGCGATCCGCGCGGCATGTCCCGGCGCCACGTCTTCCAGAAGGTCGACATGCACGGTGCCGTTGGCGCCCTCTCCCTCGATCACGATATCAAGGCCGGTGGCCGCGGCAGGCCCCGCCAGCGCCACGACGGCGGCGGTCAGAAGCAGCCTACGCATCCGATGCGACCTTGACACTGATCATCCGGTCGGGGGCCGCGGGCGGCTCGCCCCGGACGATGGCGTCGACATGTTCCATGCCGGAAATCACGCGGCCATAGACCGTGTACTGCCCGTTCAGGAAATGGTTGTCCTGGAAGTTGATGAAGAACTGCGAATTGGCGCTGTCCGGGTTGGCCGACCGCGCGGCGCCCAGGGTGCCCCGGTCATGCGGCAGACGCGAGAATTCGGCCGGCAGGTTCGGCAGGTCGGACCCGCCGGTCCCGGCCATGCGCAGGTTGAACCCGTCTTCCATGTTGCCGTTCTTCACGTCGCCGGTCTGGGCCATGAACCCGTCGATCACGCGGTGAAAGCAGACATTGTCATAGGCTCCGGCGCGGGCCAGTTCCTTCATCCGCTCGGCATGCTTGGGGGCAACGTCCGGCAGCAGCTGGATCGCGACCGTGCCGTCTTTCAGCTCCATCAGGATCGTGTTTTCGGGATCTTCGTACTCGGCCATCTGGCTCTCCGTCCTTGTCAGGGTCTGCGAATTGTCCAGACATCTATTCCCAGTGCGCCGAATTGCCAAGGGAGCGCTCGAAACTGCCGCATTGACGGCCGGTCCGGGAACGGGAAAACACCCCGTCAACAGGGATAGTGACGAAGGAACTGACGATGGCGTGGAATTCGCTCGACGACATGGATCTCGGCGGGAAGCGGGTCCTGGTGCGTGTGGACATCAATGTACCGCTGACGGACGGCAAGGTCACGGACGACACGCGAATCCGCCGCCTGTCGCCGACGCTGGAAACGATCTTCGAGGCCGGCGGCACGCCGATCCTGCTTGCGCATTTCGGCCGGCCCAAGGGCAAGGTCGTGCCCGACATGTCGCTGCAGAAGCTGGTGCCGGTGCTGGAAAAGGCCTTTGACCGCCCGATCCTGTTCTGCGCCGACTGCCGCGGCCCCGCGGCCGAAGCCGCCCTGGCCGCCCTGCCCGAAGGCACGCTGCTGCTTCTGGAAAACACCCGGTTCCACCCGGGCGAAGAACAGAACGACGAGGCCTTCGCCGCCGAACTGGCAGCCCTCGGCGACATCTACTGCAACGA
The DNA here is from genome assembly GCF_009765275.1 of Chachezhania sediminis. Lineage (GTDB taxonomy): Bacteria > Pseudomonadota > Alphaproteobacteria > Rhodobacterales > Rhodobacteraceae > Chachezhania > Chachezhania sediminis. The sequence continues at coordinate 146,509 of NZ_VOPH01000004.1, read as the reverse complement.
CGCCTTCTCCAGCTCGCACCGGGCCCATGCCTCGACCGAGGCGCTGGCCCGCGCCCTGCCCGCCTGCGCCGGCCGCCTGATGGAGGCGGAACTCAAGGCGCTGGACGCGGCCCTGGGCCACCCGGCCCGGCCCGTGGTGGCCGTGGTCGGCGGTGCCAAGGTCTCGACCAAGCTCGAACTCCTGGGCAACCTCGTGTCGAAGGTCGACCACCTGGTGATCGGCGGCGGCATGGCGAACACGTTCCTCGCAGCCCAGGGCCTTGCCGTGGGCAAGTCGCTCTGCGAGCACGAGATGACGGACACCGCACAGGACATCATGGCCACGGCCGAAAAGGTCGGCTGCGAGATCGTTCTCCCGCTGGATGCCGTCATCGCCCGCGAGTTCAAGGAAGGGGCCGCGAACGAGGTCGTCCCGATCGACGCCGTCCCCGCCGACGCGATGATCCTGGATGCCGGCCCGGAAACCGTGAAACATTTCGCGGAGGTCCTGGAAAAGGCCCGCACGCTGGTCTGGAACGGCCCGCTGGGCGCGTTCGAGATCGCCCCCTTCGACACCGCCACCAACGCGGCCGCGGCCATCGCGGCCACCCGCACGGCCGACGGTCAGCTGACCTCCGTCGCCGGCGGCGGCGACACTGTGGCGGCCCTGAACAAGTCCGGCGCAGCCGACAGCTTCACCTACATCTCCACCGCAGGCGGCGCCTTCCTGGAATGGATGGAAGGCAAGGTCCTTCCGGGGGTCAAGGCGCTCGGCGCCTGATCCCGAAGGCCTGCGACCGCTTCGGCGGCGTGCCGCCTCCGGCGGGAGTATTTTGGAAGAGAAGAAGCCAGGGGCGCGCGCCCCTCCTTCTTCGGTCTTCAAATACCTCGGGGGGAGGCCGCGCAGCGGCCGGGGGGGCAGCGCCCCCACCTGCCCCCGATTGCCGCATCGCAGAACCGTTCGCGCTAACGACATTGCGCGGTGCTCCCCTGGTGCCGTATTCAGCCAGAAGGCCGCGCGCCACGACATCCCATACCGACCCCATGCTATTGGAAGGACGACCCATGCCCAACCAGACCCAGGCTGAACAGATGCGCGCAGGCGGCGGCTTCATCGCCGCCCTGGACCAGAGCGGCGGGTCGACGCCGAAGGCGCTGAAGCTCTACGGGATCGAGGAAGACGCCTATTCCTCCGAGGCCGAGATGTTCGACCTGATCCACCAGATGCGCGCCCGGATCATCAAGTCGCCCGCCTTTACCGGCGACAAGGTCATCGGCGCGATCCTGTTCGAGATGACGATGGACCGCGACATCGACGGGACGCCCACCGCCACCTATCTGTGGGAAAACCGCAAGGTCGTGCCGTTCCTGAAGGTCGACAAGGGCCTGGCCGACACCACCGACGGCGTGAAACTGATGAAACCCATGCCGGACCTGGACGCACTGCTGGAAAAGGCCGTGTCCAAGGGCATCTTCGGCACCAAGATGCGTTCGGTGGTCGACGCGGCCAACCCGACCGGCATCGCCGCCAACATCGCCCAGCAATTCGAAATCGGCCACCAGATCCTGGGTCACGGCCTGGTCCCGATCATCGAGCCCGAAGTCACCATCTCGATCCCCGACAAGGCCGAGGCGGAAGAGATCGTCCTGGCCGAGATCCTGAAGGGCCTCGACACTGTGGCGGACGACCGGCAGGTGATGCTGAAGCTGTCGCTGCCCACCGTCGCCAATCACTATGCGCCGCTGGTCGACCACCCCCGCGTGATGCGCGTGGTGGCCCTGTCGGGCGGCTATGCCCGGGACGAGGCCAACGCGATGCTGGCCCGGAACCGCGGCATCATCGCCTCGTTCAGCCGCGCGCTGACCGAAGGCCTCTCGGCCCAGCAGTCGGATACGGATTTCGACAAGGTGCTGGCCGAAACCATCGCCGCGACCCACGCCGCCTCTGTCGCCGGCTGACAGACCCGGGCGGCCCGCCAAAGGCCGCCCCCACCCACCCAGCTTCTGCTTCGGAGGTGCGGTCATCGTGGGATTTGCGCCCTGATCGAAGGTTGGCGCAGGCTGACCTGGTTTCTGACCAGGGGGAATGGCCGAGGAAGTCCCCTGCAGGACTGGATGTCTCGTTGTCGGCGACGGCAGTCGTGCATTGTCGATCCGGACGGGCAGATCGTGTCCGAAGCGACGGTGGAGAACCATTCGGGCATGATCGCCGATGCTCTGGTGCCCTTTCGGGATGGCCTGGAGATCCTGGGCCTGGAAGCAGGCCGATGTCGGAACGGCTGGCCCGCGGCCTGCTGGACGCAGGGTTTTCCGTGACACGGACGGAGACGCGCCGGGTCGCCCCCGCCCGTGCGGCCCAGATCGAGAAGACCCGCCGCAACGATGCGCGCGCGATCGTCAGGCTCCTGCGGCTGTGCCGGTTCCGTCCGGTCCACCTCGAGAGCCATGAAGCGCGCCAGAGGCGCCTGCCGCTGTCGGCTCGCAAGTCCCAGCAGGGGCACCTGGTCGATGTCGGGAACAGCGTGCGCGGCCCGGTTCGCGCGGCTTTGGTCTGCGGCCCGGGCGGGTCCTGCGCAGGCGGTGGGACGCAGAGATCCGGGACCTGATCTAGGGGCATCATCTCCGGGCATCATCTCCGGGCATCCTGGCCTTGAGATTGCCCTGTCCCCGCGGATCGCAGGGCGCGAGAGCCTGCGCCCCGCCGTCGAGGACCTGACCGCCCGGGTTCGGGAAGAAGTGTCGAACGATCCGGTGTGCCAAAGGCCATGGACGGCGCCGGGGGCCATTCCTGCTTGGCCCCGTCGTGGCGCCGACCTCTGTGGCAACGATCGACGATCCGGCGCGGTTCCGGTCCCCGAAGCAGGTGGGCGCCTGCGCAGGCCTCACGCCGCGCCGCTGCCGGTCCGGCGAAAGGGACCGGGCGGGGACGCTCACCAGATGCGGCGCCCCTGCCCTGCGGGTGGCACTGTTCAAGGCGGCGAATGCGATGCGGGTCCAGGTCGAGACGCCGGTTCCCGCCGCGGTCCCGGGCTGTGCGCCTGGCCGCGCGGCGCGATGCCAAACAGGCCAACGCGGCCCTTGCGCGCAAACGAGCATTCCGGGCGCCTTCGCGGCCCCGCCGGGGCCACGGTCGCCCTCCATTCCTGCACCGGACGTGGATCGACGAGACCGGTTTCCGGGAGGCCTGATCGGCCCCCCGGACCACCGAGTTCCTGTGACCGGGCCCTGGAGCGTCTGCGGAGGCCGCAACATGCAGCCTGGTGCTTTCCGGTTGCCCGAAGAAGCCCGCTTCGAAGACAGGCCCCGCCCGCCCCGATCATACCGCAATGCATCCCGGGCCGGCGACGCGCTGTCCCGAACGGAAGCGGGCCCCGGTCCGGACGTCGGGCGCTTCGGAGACGGGCTTCGAGCCATCTCTGCGGAGCCACCGTCGCGATACCACCTCGGAGGCATCCGGGGTTCTGTGTCAAGGATTTACCGCCCCGGCGGCGCCGCAGGCGTCCTTGATACAGGTTCCCGGATGTCTCAGGTATCGATAGCGACGGGGGACGGAGAATGGCGTGCCTATCTCTGTGGTGAACCAGAGCAGGCCCACGGGCATCGGGAATACCCTTCTGAAAAACAACGCTTCCGCATCCTTCGCGGGCTTAAGCGGCCCCACTGGGACCACGTTCCGGCTCCCCTTCCGACTTGTCCCGCTTCACGTAGGGTTTGACGTGGATCCGCGGGATCAGCCGCACCTCGTGACCGAACTTGGACAGCGCCCGCACCCGGTGGTGACGCGCCAAACAGGCTTCCATGCCGATCAGGCAGGGGGCGAGGTCCCCGAAGAACGCAAGCAGCTGAGCCCGGCCCAGCAGCTTGTTGAAGACGACATCGCCTTCATCGGTGATCCCGTAGACCCTGAACGACGGTCTTGGCCAGATCCAGGCCGACCGTTGCAACCTTCATCGGGATGGCTCCTGTCCGCAGCAGACAATGACATCTGCACTATGGCGCATGCGACCCCGTTGGAGCAGGAGCCATCCACCCCATCAGCTGTGGCGAGATCCGAAGCGCCGCAACGCCGATGCCCTTAACCCCGTCATGCAAGCCGGGACAGGATCGCCCCGGTATCGAGCCCCGCGACCGCACCCGGCAGGGACCCGCGTTCGCCCCTCAGCCGTGACCGGGCATAGCCGGCCGCAATCGCCTCTGGCGCCGTGTCGATCAGCGCCATGCAGGTCAGAAGCCCCGCCAGGCTTTCCGCGAACCACCGGGCTTGGGCCTCTTCCGGCAGACCGGGCCAGCGGGCAAGGTGGGCGTCCAGGGCCGCGTCATAGTCTGCCAGATGACCGCGCGCGGCCAGAAGCCGGGTCTGCAGTACCTCTGCCGCCAGCTTGTCCCGTGCCAGCGTGCGCAGGATGTCCAGGCAGATCACGTTGCCCGAACCTTCCCAGATCCCGTTCAGCGGCGCTTCACGGTAGAGCATCGGCATCGGCGTCTCTTCGACATAGCCCATGCCCCCCAGCACCTCCATCGCCTCGGCCGTGACCGCGATGCAGCGCTTGTTCGACAGGTACTTGGCCAGCGCCACACCGATCCGGGCAAAGGCGCGGGCCTTCTCGGACTGGTCATCGAAAGACCGCGCGACATAGATCCCGGCGGCCAGCGCGCCTTCGGCATCCAGCGCCAGGTCCGCCAGCACCGCCCGCATCAGCGGCTGGTCGATCAGCTTCTTCTGAAAAGCCGTGCGGCCGGAAACCCAGGCATGCGCCTCGGCCACCGCGGCGCGCATCAGGCCGGCGGGGGCCATCGCGGTATCCAGACGGGTGTGGTGAACCATCTCGATGATCGTGCGCACACCCGCGCCCTCGTCCCCCAGCCTGTAGGCCAGCGCCCGGTCGTATTCGATTTCAGAACTCGCGTTCGCCACGTTGCCCAGCTTGTCCTTCAGTCGCTGCAGACGGATCGCGTTGCGCTCACCTTCCAGCCAGCGGGGGACCAGGAAACAGGTCAGCCCTTCGGGCGCCTGCGCCAGCGTCAGGAAACCGTCGGACATGGGCGCCGAACAGAACCACTTGTGCCCGGTCAGGCGGTAATGGGCGCCCTCCCGTTCGGCCACGGTCGTGTTGGCCCGGACGTCTGATCCGCCCTGTTTTTCCGTCATCGCCATGCCCATGGTCAGGCCCGCCTTGCGGGCCGCAGGCCGGATCGACGGGTCATAGACGCGCGCCGTCAGGCCCGGGCGCCAGGCGCCCTGAACCTCGGGCGAGGCGGCCAGTGCGGGCACCGCGGCATAGGTCATCGTCAGCGGGCAGGCGATCCCGGGTTCGACCTGGCTTTGCATGTAGACCAGCGCCGCATGGGCGACATGGCCGCCCTTCTTGCCGTCCCAGGGCTTGGCGGCATAGCCCAGCCGCACGCCCAGTTCCATCAGCCGGTGATAGGACGGCGAAAACGCCACCTCGTCCAGGCGACGGCCGGACCGGTCGAACAGCTTCAGCCGCGGGCGATCGCGGCGGGCATCTTCGGCCGCGACATGGGTTTCTTCGGAGCCGTAAAGCGCACCGGCCGCCGCCAGAGCCGCCAGCCGCTGCCCCGGATCGCGATCCGCGTCGTCGGATCCGGCCGCCAACGCCGCCGTGACCGCGTCGCGAAGCGCGCGGTCCGAGGCCCAGAGGTCGCGTCCCGCCGGCATCGGCGGCTGGTTGGCGACTTCGTGCGTTCCCAGCGTGCCTTGCGGGGGAAGCCCCCCTTCGGCACACCCCGTCCTGGCCCAATCCTCCGCCCTGTTGTCGCGGGTCATCGCAATCGCCTCCTGCGTCACTCGCACCTCATCCTGTCCGCATCATACAGGAAAGATCCGCAAGGCGTATCCCGCCGACGATGGCGGATCGCCGCTTTTCCGGTTTTTTGGGGGATTCCCTATTGTTCCGGTTTCTGCGATAGTATCCGAGGACGCCCCGTTTCGAAGGGCGCCATGAGGCAAAAAGCGCAGATCCGATCCATGTCCCGCACCGCCCGGCGTGCTGCCGGCCCGAGCTTTGGCGTTCTCGTATACCTCGCCCTGGCCTTCGCCCTGGGCGTCTACTTCACCTTTGCTGCCGTACAGGGGGATTTTGGGCTGTTTCGCCGGGTCGAAGTCTCGGCCAAGGCCCAGGCGTTGAAGGTAGACCTGGCACGGCTGGAAGGCCAGATCGCGGCTATGGAAAACCTGACCCGCCGGATGTCGGACGATTTCCTGGACCTGGACCTGCTGGACCAGCAGGCGCGGTCGATCCTGGGCCTGCTGCGCTCGGACGAGATCGTGCTGCGCTGAAGCGCACCGTCAGCAATAGGTACACCGGGTCAGATGATCCGCCGGCCGCTGATCTTCCTGCTTTTGCGTGATCCGCCTAGCCCGCCGGCGCCACGGTCAGGGCCAGCATGACCAGCGCGATGGCACCCAGCCAGGCCGCGATCACCCGCAGGCCCATGGCAACCCAGGGGGCCGCGAACCTCGCGGTGATCGCATCGGCCACGGCAGCAATACAGACCAGCCCCAGCCCGGCACCTAAGACGGATCCGGCGATCGTCACCGCCTTCCCGACCAGTGTGCCGCTGTCGGGAAGGGCCGAAATGCCCAAAAGGAAGCCCCCGGCCGCAAGGAGCCCCATAGCGACAGACGGGAGCCGCCCCGGCAGAAGCGCCGCGAGGGCCGCCGCAAGGAATGCCGCGGCAAAGAGCGGCGCGTCCACCGGCAACCCCGCGTGTCCGGCCGCCAGCCCGGCCAGAAATGCGGCGGCGGAGGCACCGCCCAGCCAGGGAAACCAGCCGCTCCGGACCAGTCCCCCGGCCAGCAGACCCAGCGCCAGAAGGCACAGGACCTGTGACGGGGTCGAAAAGGAATGCCCCACCCCCGCGAACAGGCCCCTTAGGCCTGACGACGCATCATGCGCCACCGCGGGCGTGCCCGGCACCGCCAGCAGCAGCCAGATCCAGCGGTGCCAGCGGTCCGTCACGCCACGCCGGTCAGGAACGCCAGCCCGGCCAAAGAGATGATGGCGCCCGCGCCGCGCACGGCGACGCGCCCGGCGGGCCATTTGATGCTGAGCCCCAGGGCGATACCGCAGAGATGCAGCAGGCCCGTCGCCAGCACGAAGCCCACCGCGAAGGCGAAGGCATTGGCGGTCGATGGCAGTTCGGCGCCATGGGCATAGCCGTGGAAGATGGCGAAGACACCCACCAGCGTTGCCGCGACCCAAAGCGGCGCGCGCACGGCAAAGAGAATCATCAGCCCCAGCACGACGGCGGACATGGCGATACCGGGTTCGACCGCCGGCAACGGAATGCCGGCGATGCCCATGGCGGCCCCCACGGCCATCACCAGCGGGAAGACCACCGGCAGGATCCAGATCGCGGGCTTGCCCAGGAAGGCGCCCCACAAGCCCACCGCCACCATCGCCGCGACATGGTCCCAGCCCAGGACCGGATGAGTGAAGCCCGCACCGAAACCGCCTCCAAAGCCCGCCCCGCCATGGGCCAGCGCCGGACCGGCAAGCAACAGGGTCGATACGGCAAGACCCGCGGTACGGGAAAATCTGGAAAGCTGGGACATGGGAACTCCGGACAGGATGAAGGTCGGTCGCGCTGCCATCTGGGTGCACGTCCACCCCCGATTAAGACATCCCCCAAACCGCCCCGTCAATTCCCGGACGGCGTGCGCGATTGCCGCTGTGTTCGTCTTCTGCGGACCGCGGCAGATTGGACCTCGTCATGCGGCTACAAATCCGCTATGAGGTAGTTTAACGCTAAACTATTTCCAGCCAGGGGGAGTCTGCGGCCATGACCACCCGAAAGAACACCAAGAAACCGGAAGTTTCGGGGGACGAACTCAAGGAGTTCTACCGCGAGATGCTCCTGATCCGTCGATTCGAGGAAAAGGCGGGCCAACTTTACGGCATGGGCCTGATCGGCGGGTTCTGCCACCTCTACATCGGGCAGGAGGCCGTCGTCGTCGGCCTGGAAGCCGCGATGGAAGACGGCGACCGGCGGATCACCTCCTATCGCGACCACGGTCACATGATCGCCTGCGGGATGGACCCCAAGGGCGTCATGGCGGAACTGACCGGGCGCGAGGGCGGCTATTCCAAGGGCAAGGGCGGCTCCATGCACATGTTCTCCAAGGAAAAGGAGTTCTATGGCGGCCATGGCATCGTCGGCGCGCAGGTGCCGCTGGGCGCCGGTCTGGCCTTTGCCCAGAAATACACCGGTGGCGACCGGGTCACGATGACCTATTTCGGCGAAGGCGCGGCCAACCAGGGCCAGGTCTACGAGACCTTCAACATGGCGGCCCTGTGGAAACTGCCGGTGATCTTCGTGATCGAGAACAACCGCTACGCCATGGGCACCTCGCAAGCGCGGGCGACGTCCTCCAAGGACATCCACACCCGCGGCGAGGCCTTCGGCATCCCCGGCGAGATGGTCGACGGCATGGACGTCCTGGCCGTGAAAGAGGCCGGGTTGCGCGCCGTGGCCCACTGCCGGTCGGGCGAAGGCCCCTATATCCTGGAAGTCATGACCTATCGCTATCGCGGGCATTCGATGTCCGATCCGGCCAAGTACCGGACCCGCGACGAGGTCCAGAAGATGCGCGAAGAGCACGACGCCATCGACCATGTCCGCAAGCTTCTGATCGACGGCGGCTTCGCGTCCGAGGACGACCTGAAATCGGTCGACAAGGACGTAAAGGACATCATCAACGAGGCGGCCGATTTCGCCAAGGAGAGCCCCGAGCCCGCGCTCGAGGAACTCTGGACCGACATCTACGCGTAAGGGAGGCTTGAGCCATGGCAACCGAAATCCTGATGCCCGCCCTGTCCCCCACGATGGAGGAAGGCACGCTGGCCAAATGGCTGGTGAAGGAAGGCGACACCGTGTCGTCCGGCGACGTGATCGCCGAGATCGAAACCGACAAAGCCACGATGGAATTCGAGGCGGTCGATGAAGGGATCATGGGCAAGATCGTCGTGCCCGAAGGGACCGAGGGCGTGAAGGTGAATGCCCTGATCGCGATCCTGGTCGAGGAAGGCGAAGACGTGCCCGAAGCGGGCGCCGCCGCCCCTGCCCCGGCCCCGGCTGCGTCCGAGGAAAAGACGGCCGAAGCCGCGCCCGCCAAGGCCGCGTCCGCCCCGGCGGCGCCCAAGGTGGACCTGTCGCCCGACTGGCCCGACGGCACCGCGATGAAGAAGATGACCGTCCGCGAGGCGCTGCGCTCTGCCATGCAGGAAGAGATGAAGGCGGATGAAAACGTCTATCTGATGGGCGAGGAAGTTGCCGAATACCAAGGCGCCTACAAGATCAGCCAGGGTCTTCTGGACGAATTCGGGCCCAAGCGGGTGATCGACACGCCGATCACCGAACACGGCTTCACCGGCATCGCGGTCGGCGCAGCCTTCGGCGGCCTGAAACCCATCGTCGAGTTCATGACCTTCAACTTCGCGATGCAGGCGATCGACCAGATCATCAACTCTGCCGCCAAGACGCATTACATGTCCGGTGGCCAGATGAACTCGCCCATCGTGTTCCGCGGCGCTTCGGGCGCGGCTGCCCGCGTCGGCGCACAGCACAGCCAGGACTATGCCGCCTGGTACATGCAGATCCCCGGCCTGAAGGTTGCGATGCCCTATTCCGCGGCCGACGCGAAGGGCCTGCTGAAGACCGCGATCCGGGATCCGAACCCGGTGGTCTTCCTGGAAAACGAGATCATGTACGGCCATTCCTTCGATGTGCCGGACCTGGACGATTTCACCATTCCCTTCGGCAAGGCCCGGGTCTGGCGCGAAGGCACGGACGTGACGATCGTCAGCTTCGGCATCTCGATGCAGTTCGCGCTGGAAGCGGCGGAAAAGCTGGCGGAAGAGGGCATCTCGGCCGAGGTCATCGACCTGCGGACCCTGCGCCCCATGGATACCGCCACGATCATCAATTCGGTGATGAAGACCAACCGCTGCGTCACGGTCGAGGAAGGCTGGCCCCAGGGGTCGGTCGGGTCCTACATCTCGTCCGTCCTGATGCAGGAAGCCTTCGACTGGCTCGACGCGCCCGTGATCAACGTCACGGGCAAGGACGTGCCGATGCCCTATGCCGCCAACCTCGAAAAGCTGGCGCTGACCAGCGCGGAAGAGGTGATCGAGGCGGTGAAGAAAGTAACGTATCGCTGAGATCTGACATGTTCCGCCTGCCGCTTGCCACTTCACTCGTTCTTTGCAGTCCTGCCTTTGCAGAGATTGTCCGGTTCGATGTCGAGGCGCACTGCAATGAGATTGCGGGTGCAGGCGGAACCTACAGCAGCGAAATGTACAACTTCTGCGTTCGGCAAGAACAGACTGCCTATAACAGCCTGAAAGCTCGCTGGGATGCCATTTCTTCTAACGTTCGGGCTCATTGCACGCAGGTGGCCAGCTTCGGGGGACCGGGCAGCTACGAAATGTTGAGTTTCTGCGTCGAGCAGGAAGAGCAAGCCGCTGCTTCCAAACCGACATTCAAATATTGAGGGACGAACGATGACAATCGAGATCCTGATGCCCGCCCTCTCGCCCACGATGGAAGAGGGCACACTGGCCAAATGGCTGGTGAAGGAAGGCGATAAAGTCTCGTCCGGCGACCTGATCGCCGAGATCGAGACCGACAAGGCCACGATGGAATTCGAAGCCGTTGACGAAGGCGTCATCGGCAAGATCCTGGTGGCCGAAGGGACCGAGGGCGTGAAGGTGAACGCGCCCATCGCGGTCCTGCTGGAGGAAGGCGAGTCCGCCTCCGATATCGGATCGGCGTCCGCAGGTGCGCCGGCAGCGGCCAAGGCCGATGCACCGGCCGAGAAGGCGGCCCCTGCAGGGGGCTCCGCCGAGGCCGGCAGTGCTTCGGCACCTGCCAAACCCGCACCCGCCGCGCCTGCGTCGGCATCGGGGGAACGCATCTTCGCCTCTCCCCTCGCCCGCCGCATCGCGGCCGACAAGGGGCTGGACCTGGCCGCGATCAAGGGCACGGGCCCGCACGGCCGGATCGTGAAGGCGGATGTCGAGGCGGCACAGGCCGCACCGAAACCTGCCGCTGCATCCGCGCCGGCTGCCTCTGCGGCCCCGGCCGCAGCCGCGGCGCCGAAGGGTCCGTCGACCGAACAGATCCTGAAGCTCTACGAGGGTCGGGATTACGAGGAGGTCAAGCTGGACGGAATGCGCCGCACCATCGCGACCCGTCTGGGCGAAGCCTGGTCGACCATTCCGCATTTCTACCTGCGGCGCGACATCATGCTGGACCCGCTCTTGAAGTTCCGGGGCGACCTGAACAAGCAGCTGGACGGGCGCGGCGTGAAGCTGTCGGTCAACGACTTCGTCATCAAGGCCTGCGCGCTGGCGCTGCAGCAGGTGGAAGATGCCAATGCCGTCTGGGCCGGCGACCGGATCCTGAAGATGGGCCCGTCCGACGTCGCGGTGGCCGTGGCCATCGACGGCGGCCTGATCACGCCCGTGCTGAAGGATGCCGACACCAAGTCGCTGTCGGCGCTGTCGTCCGAAATGAAGGACCTGGCCGCCCGTGCGCGCGACCGCAAGCTGGCGCCGCATGAATACCAGGGCGGCAGCTTCGCGATTTCCAACCTCGGCATGTTCGGAATCGACAATTTCGACGCAGTCATCAACCCGCCCCATGGGGCCATCCTGGCGGTCGGTGCGGGCGTGAAGAAACCCGTCGTGGGCAAGGACGGCGAACTGACGGTGGCCACGGTCATGTCCGTGACCCTGTCGGTCGATCACCGGGTCATCGACGGCGCGCTGGGGGCCCAGCTTCTGGCGGCAATCAAGGACAACCTGGAAAGCCCGATGGTCATGCTGGCCTGACGGTCAAGGTTCCGTCCCAGGGCGCGGGCCGACCGGCCCGCGCGAAAGCCGCTTTCAAAGCGGCTTTTTTCTTGTCCGACGGGGCGCACATGAAAAAGCCGGCCTTGCAGCCGGCATGTTGCGCGGATCTCAGGCCCGCACAATCTGCTTTGAAACGCGCATGATCGGCGCGCGAATGCGCGCCGGGGAAAGCGTTTCGAAACGCCGTCCGGACTAGCGTTCGCCGAAGAGCTGATCCATCGAGACAGAGGGGTTGTCGCACCCCGCTTCGCCCACGATCTTGGCCGGCACGCCCGCCACGGTCTTGCAGGGCGGCACCTCTTTCAGCACCACGGACCCGGCCGCGATCCGGCTGCAATGGCCGATGCGGATATTGCCCAGCACCTTCGCCCCGGCCCCGATCAAAACGCCGTCCTCGACCTTTGGATGACGGTCCTCGTCTTCCTTGCCGGTCCCGCCCAGTGTCACCGAATGCAGCATCGAGACATTGTTGCCCACGACCGCCGTTTCACCGATGACGATGGAATGGGCGTGGTCGATCATGATCCCCTTGCCGATCTTCGCATTGGGGTGGATGTCCACGCCGAAGATCTCGGAAATCCGCATTTGCAGGAAATAGGCCAGGTCGTAACGGCCCTTCTTCCACAGCCAGTGCGCCACGCGATAGGCCTGCACCGCCTGGTAGCCCTTGAAGTACAAAAGCGGCTGCAGCAGCCGGTGGCAGGCCGGGTCGCGTTCGTAGATCGCCATCAGGTCGGCCCGGGCCGCCTCGACGATCGACGGATCGTTCTCGTAGGCTTCCTCCGCGATCTCGCGCAGGATCACCATCGACATCTCGTTCGAGCTCAGCTTGGCTGCGATGCGATAGCTCAGCGCCTTTTCGATCTTGTGGTGGTGGAGGATGCAGGCGTGGATCAGCCCGCCCATCAGCGGCTCGCGCCGAACCGCCTCTTCCGCTTCGCGCGTCACGCGGTCCCAGACCGGGTCGACGGGCGCGATACTGGTCTTTCTCTCGGGCATGGCAGCCTCCCTTTCTTGCGGGCAGGATAGGCATGTAGTCGGTTTCCTGCCAAACGCAAATCCGTGATGCGGTGAATCGCGGTTCGGAATGCCCCCGAGAACACCCGCGACACCGCGCGCCTGTCTCTCTCTCTCTGTTTGCTCTTCAAGAAGGAGGGGCGATACTCTCCCTAGAAGTGTTTTTTCCGCGGTAAATCCGCCTTTAGCCTTGCGGAGAGGCCTGGGTTCAGAGGCAATGGCGGTATCAGGGCACGAAAAAGAGCCACGGATGACGGGCGGCCATCTGGCGGAATGCCATCGGCCCGGCCGTCTTCGGCGCGACCTTCGCGGCAGTATTGGGTGCGGGCATGATCTACGACGATGTGCGCGACGACACGAAATTCACCGAAACGCTTGAAAAATCTCTTGAAATCAGCAGCACGACACACGCCATCAAGAGCGTGGACCTGAAGATGGACGAGAATGCGGCAACGGTCTATTTCGCCATGCCGGCCCCGCCCCCTTCGGGCGCTCAGGACGACCCCGGCGACTGCAGCTTCTTCATCGGCGACGCCGATTTCCAGGAAAGCCAGGTGCGCCACTAAATCTCAAGCCAAAGCAAGGAAGCAGAGGCCGTGGCGCAGTTGTACGAGAACGCCGGGGCACCTCGTGACGGCGCGGCAGTCTGGATGGAGTCGTTTCAAAACAACGGAAACGACAGCATCCGGATCGAATACACCTATGACCTCGTCGAATTCATCGCCGAAGAGTTCTTCTCTTCCAGCGATGCGAGATACGAGATGGCAAGACAAGCGTTCGAGTTGCTGTGCCTTGGATAGGCGCGATCCCAGCGCTCCCCGCCCGCGCCGCAAGGCCACCCTTCGTGCCCCAAGTCACAGACGTTGCGGGGCGCCGCTGCAGGATTATCGGCCCAGGTGGTCGGCCAGGACCTGCAGCACCAGTTCGAAACAGGCGCAGTAATCCAGATCGTCGAAACCGGGTTCGTCCGCCAGCACATGCGCCCGGGCCGCCGACATCAGCGAGCCGTTGCCCCAGAACGGGTGCAGCGCATTGTTGCGCTGGACGAAACGGTCGGCGGCCTCGGCCTCGCGGATCAGGCGCACCCCCAGGGGAACGCGGAACACTTCGGGAACTGCATAGAGGGCACGAGCAGCGCAGCTGACATCGCCGTGAAGGACGGGACGCATGCGGAACCTCCTTTTTAGTGGCAGGACCAGTATGCGCCCGGTCCCCTTAGACATCGTTAAAAGCGAACGAAACAGGCGCGACACACGTCACTTATCCACAGGCTATGGCAGAGCCGCCACAGCCGCCGGCCCCGGACCGAACCGGGCCGAGATCTGCGCCACCGCGATCGCTGCACCCGGTCCGGCCGCATCCGCCGCGCGGTCGGCGGCGGTATAGGTCCAGGTCGGATCCGTCACCTCGACCTCGCGCAGCACCGTGGTGCCGTCGAGGACCTGCACCAGATAGGCCTCGCGCTCCTCTCCAAGGGGGACGTCGCCCTTGCCCCAGGCGTCGCCATCGATGCGGGTGCGGCGGATCCAGCCGGCCACCACATCGCCACCCGCCTGCGTCAGCCGCAGGTGGCAGGGGCTTAGGGGGCGCAGGCCAATACCGTCGAAGGCCTGTTCGACATGGACATAGGACGGGTCCGACAGGGGTTTTGCCGCCGGGCCGACGCGATAGTGGCGGTCCAGCCCGCGGTCGGCCGCCGTCAGCGGCAGCTGCACCGGGCCCAGGTCCAGCGCAACGACCCAGGACCCTTCGGGCCATTCGTGCGGCATCACCGCATCCGTCCCCGCCTGCCCCCGCAGAAGGCCGGTCAGGCGCCAGGTGTCCGCAGCGATCAGTTCGGCCTCGCGGAACTGCATTAGCTCCCACCCGCCGGGCGTGCCGTCGCCGATGGCGACCAGGTTCGCGCCGCCCAGCACCTTCCTTTCGGACGCGGACGACAAGGTGCCCGCGATCATCCGAACCTCGACCCCCGCTCCGCGATCCCACAGCCCATGCACACCCTTCGGCAGCGCTGTCCGAGTCAGGCCGGCGGTCGAGGCCGTCTCCACCAATGCATCCACCACGTAACCAGAATCGTCGTCGCTGGACTGCACCACCACCGTCCCGGGCCAGAAGCGGCCGGTGACCGCGATGTGGGGCGCATGAGGCACCTCGTCCCCCGTCATCAGCGGCAGATCCAGGAACAGCGGCACCGCCGGCGCCGGCGCCTGATAGGCCGGGCGCAGAGGCGCATCGTCGGGATAGTCGGCAGGGCGATAGATATCGGGTTCGACGCGCACTGCCTCGATCTGCTGATGGGTGCCCTGTTCCACGCGGTCGATGCGAAAGAGCCCCTCGCCCGCCACGTCCACCACGTCGCCCGCGCCCAGCGCCAGCCGCGAGAGCGGCAACGAGAACCGGGCCGTGTCGCGGGACACACGCGCCTCGGCCAGCCAGCGCTCGGCGAGTTGTCGGCCTTCGGCACGGGACATGGACAGGGGCAGATCGGTCGACGTGACGGACAGCGTGGCATCGTCTGCCAGCGCCGCTTCCTCGGCGATGACGGAATGGTCGCTTCCGGCCTCGGGGAACCGGACGCGGACGCGGCCTGCCATTTCGGCCCCGGCACCGCGGATCCGTTCCAGAACGCCCTTGTCGTCGTCCTCGCGTACCATGTCGGCGGGTGTCAGGCTGGCCCCCGCGACGCCGGTCCGATGGCGGAAGGACAGGACGCCGCCCCGTTCGACCGCGTCGAAGGCATAGCGCGTCATCAGGGGCTGCAGCGCCGCGCGCGCATCGCTGACATTATCCAGGACGAAGCCGTGGACCACGCCGTAAAGTCTGGACACATCGGCATCCATCACCCCCGACCGGCGGCAGAGCTCGTCCACGACAGAGGCCAGCGACCGCGCCCCGGCCCGCCCGTTCAGCCAGTGGCCGCGGGCATGGTTGGCTCCGTCGCTCCACAAGCCGCGCTTGTTCGGGAAATCGGGCCAGGGCCGCAGGTCCCACGACCAGACATAGGCGTTCGACAGGTCGATCATCGGCGCGCCGTAGACGGGCGAGACCGGGTTGTTCGCGGCCTTGCCCCAGTACCCAAGCATCGCCTTCAGGTACTGCATCTGGATCGTGTCGTCGCGCTGGCCGGTCGACCCGCGCGGCAGGGAGCTTTCGGACGATTTCGGATCGACGAACTTGTTGGGCTGGTTCGTGCCCTTGTCCACCGCCGCGCAACCCAGTTCGGTGAACCAGACCGGCTTCGACTGCGGGACCCACGCGGTGGCGGTGGCGGATCTCACGCCGGCCACGCGGTCGTGGTGGGCGTTTTCCCACCAGTTGCGGATGTCCTTGTAGCGCCAGATCCACGGCTCGCCATAAGCCCCGTCGCTGATCGGCGTACGCGTCTGCGCCGCCCAGTCGGCGTCAGTGGCATAGAACCAGTCGTACCCTTCGCCGCCCTCGATATTGGCCTCCAGATAGGCGGTGTCGTAGATCCAGTCCCATCCGGCATCCGCGTGGTCCTGCCCGTCCCGCCAGTCGGACAGGGGCATGTAGTTGTCGATGCCGATGAAGTCGATCTGCGGATCGGCCCAGAGCGGATCGAGGTGGAACAGCCGGTCCCCCGTCCCTGGCGGCTGATAGCCGAAATATTCCGACCAGTCGGCGGCATAGCCGATCTTGGTCCCCGCTCCCAGCAGCGCACGGACTTCGCCCGCCAACGCGCGGAACGCCTGAACCGCCGGGAACCCGGCGGCGCCGCGGATCTGGGTCAGGGATCGGAATTCGGACCCGATGCAGAACGCCTCGACCCCGCCGGCGGCGGCGCACAGGGCCGCGTAGTGCAGGATGAAGCGGCTCAGGCTCCATTCGCCGGGGCCCGTATAGGTGACGGTGCCATCGCCGATGGAGAAGTCGGAGGCGACAGCCGTGCCGAAGAAGGCTTCGACCTGCGCGTCCGCCGCCGACGTGCCATCGGGGGACCCGGCTTCGCCCGGGGCGATGGACAGCGTGATCCGCCCGCGCCATGGCAGGGGCGGCTGGCCGGTGGCGCCGGTCCAGGGGTCGGGCAAGGTGTTGCCCGCCAGTTGTTCCATCAGCACGAAAGGATAGAACATCACCCGCTTGCCCTGCCCCTGCAGGTGGCGGATGGCCTCGACCACGCTGGCATCCGCGGGCGTGCCGCCATAGACGGGGCGGCCGTCGATGGTCGCGATTTCGTCGGCGTTGGGACGATCCAGCCCGGACACGGTCCAGGGCATGTTCGCCCCTTCATAGGTGCGCTTTTCGACCTTGGGCTTCACCGTGCACGACCCGCAGCGCAGGTCGTTGCCGAACCACGACACGACCAGCGACGCCGTCTCCACCCCCGGCAATTCGGCGGCCAGCGTGTCCGACGACGCGACAAGGTCGGTCTTGCCGAGGATCGAGTTGATGTTCGCCGGCCACTGGCTGCCCGGCCCGTCGGAATAGTAGACGGTGGAACTGGCCAGCGCAAATTCCCCGGTGCCGGGGATCAACGCCACGCCCTTCACGATCTGCGTCAGGTCATTCGCAAAGCCCGGGGCATTGGCCTGTTCGGCGCGCACCACCTCGAACGACAGCTGCGGGACCCGGTTTCCGAACCGGCCCAGGTCCATCTCCTCGATCACCACGTATGCCGTGCCGCGATAGGCGGGGACGTTGCCCGCGCCTTCGACCGCCTCCATCAGCGGATCGGGGGCCTGGTCCTGGGTCCCGGGATAGACAGTCATGTTGAGGTCGGTCGGCGTGATTTCCGTCCCGTCGGCCCAGATACGGGCGACGCCCGCGATCTCGCCCTCGCAAAGCGCCACGGCCATGGACACGGAATAGGAATAGCGCGTGGTCCGGGGCTGGGCGGGCCGGCCCTTGCCGCCGCCCGAGGTCGTGGCAGTTTCCAGAAAACGGCTGGCCCAGATCACCTGCCCGCCGATCCGGGTGCGCCCGAAGGTCAGCGGCACGGCGCCGCCTTCGGCCGACCGGGTGAAACGGAAGTTGTCAACGCGACCGACCTCCACCGCCTCGGCGCCGGCGCCCAGGATGCGCTGGTCGATGGACTGGCCGACCATCGCACCCACGGCCTGGCCAAGGGCCGCGGTCGAGATCCCGGCGATGGTGCCGCCAAGCGATCCGCCAAGGGCGGCACCGGCGGCGGACAGGACGATCGTGGTCATGGGCGGGCCTCCTGCGGGAATTCGAAACGGGCGGCGATACGGCGGCGCCACGGCTGGGACAGCGCACTTTCGACGACGCCCCGGCGGTTGTAGGCATGGATGAAGGAAGGATCTGGTTCGGGGGCGGACAGGATGCCCAGATGCTTGGCCACCGCATCCTCGCGCATCCGGAACAGGATCACTTGCCCGGGTCTCAGCGGCCCTTCGGCGGGCTTCAGGTGACGCAGGGCGGCGGCCCACAGGCGTTCTTCGCCCTGGGGTTCGGACCAGTCCATGGAATAGGCCGGGATCGCTTCGGGTTCGTCGCCGTGAAGCGTGCGCCAGACGCCACGGATCAGGCCCAGGCAATCGGCGCCCGCGCCCAGAGTCGCCGCCTGGTGGCGATAGGGCGTGCCCAGCCAGGCGCGCGCCGCCGCCACGACGCGGGCGCGATGCACCAGCTCGGACGCCGGACCGCCGATACAGACCGTGCTGCCGTCCACGGGCTCGTGCTGGCTCATCCCCGGCGGCTCCCACCCGTGTTGCCGGGGCCGGAACGCGGGACGGCCGCCACCCAGTCCTCGCCCGGCAGATCCGGGAAGCCGCGGAAGTTGGCGAGGTTGGCGAACTTGGTCCGGCAGGTCTCCATCCGCTTGTCGCAGCCGGTATCCAGCCGGATCGTGTCCCCCGGTGACACCGCCGCGCGGAGCGGTTCCCACAGGGTGACCGTACGCGACGCACCGTTGATCTTGTCTTCCTTGATCAGCCCCGACAGGCCCGTGGCCGGGCCGGAAGTGACCGACAGTTTGCCGCGGGAAAACCAGCCCTGTTCGGGCGCCGGAAAGGTGGTCCAGCGGAAGACCCGGCCGTCTTCGACCACCTCGGCCGGGCGGATGTCCGACAGGCCCGGCAGGTCCAGGTCGACGCCACAGGCAGCATCGCCCAACACGGCGGTGCAGGGCTTCTGGAAGACACGCCCCAGCTTGCGGTTCAGGGCCTGAGTCAGGCCCCGCAACTCGGCCTCGAAGGCGGTGTCGGTGCGGCGGATCTCTCCGATCGTGCCGCGGAACTGCAGCCAGCGGACCGACGGGTCCTGCCAGTTCACCAGCCAGGCCTTCACCTCGGCCCCGTCGAACCGCCCGGCCTCGATATCCTCGGCCCGGAACGCGTCGTCGGACAGGGCGCCGATGGCATCGGTATTGTCGACCGACAGGCCCGTCGACTGCTGCAGCGCCATCGCCGTCAGGCCGGTATCTGCCTTGAAGGCGATGCCGTCGAAATCCAGGGTGCAGTCGTGATCTGTGAAGCCCAGCACCGTGCCATCCACCCGGAAGATCGCCCAGGCGCGGCAGATCGTGGTGGCGCCGGTGGCGACATGGGCGGCAAAGGTGGGCGGCAGCGCGGACATCACAGGCGCACCTCGACCACCGGGACGTTCGGCACCTCGCCCGCCTGGAAGCTGGCGACCGACGCCTGGATCCAGTCGGTGTCGAAGCGCACCGGCACATCGAATTCATAGCCCGCCGTCACCGCCTGCCCCACGCCCGGCGCGGAGGCCAGCAGGATCTCTCCCGTCAGGGCATCCACGGTGAAATCGGTGCCGTCCGTCAGCTCCACCCCGTCCACGCCCACGCGGACGGATCCGGCGACGGGTTTCGTGACGGGCCGGGTATAGGAATAGACGCCCGATACATAAGTCTTGGCCAGTTGGAAGGTCACCGTCGCACCGTCGCCGGTGGCGATGGGCTGGTCGGTACAGGCAACCGTGGCGGTGGCCCCGCAGGACCGGAAGTCCGACCAGTCCTTCCAGCGGAAAGCATGCATCCGGCCCTGCCGCGCCTCGAAAAAGGCAATCAGGGTGGCGATGTCGTCCAGCGCCCGAAGGCCGGTGCCCGCGTCATAGCGGCGGCGGGAATGGGACCAGGGGGAATTCCGCTCCTCGAACCCGTTGGCCAGCGTGACCACCTCGGTCCGCCGTTCCGGTCCGCCGGCCGAACCGAAGGACAGCTTGGCCGGGAAACGCACGTCGTGAAAGCTCATCTGATGTCCCTTCCGTCAGCGACTGGTCATGCCGGGGATCCGGCCCCCGGCATGGGGTGGCGGCGACCGGGATGCGCCGTGGCATCGCCGGTCCGCCGCCCTAGCGATTGCGGTGTCCGCGGCCCAGCATGCGGCCCATCTGCGCCGCGATCTGGCCCTGGCTGCGGCGGAAACTGCCGGCATCGGGGGTGGAGATGTTCATCGTCACGTTGACACCACCCCCACCGCTGCCGCCGGAGGCACGCACCCCAAGCTTGCCGTCGGGTCCGCGGGTCAGGGGCATGATCGCTTCCGGCCCCGCCTCGCCCATCAGGCCCGTGGCCCCCCGCATCGGAAAGGTCGTCGGGCCCGAGAAGATGCCACCTTCGGCGAAGGGCACGACACGGCCCTGGCTGAAGGGGGCGCCATCGGCAAAGGGCAGAACCCGGCCCTGCGCGAAGGCCGCGCCGTCGGCAAAGGGCAAGACGCCCCCCACCAGCTTGCCGATGCCCTTGGCCAGAAAGCCGCTCAACCCTTCGGTCGCGGGTTTCATGGCCGCGTTGTAGGTCGACCGGATCATCGATTCCGCCACCGTCTTCAGCGCGTCCGACAGCTTCATCCCGTCGGTCAGCAGCCCGTCGAAAGCCCGGCGCAGCCCGTTCGACATGCCCCGTTCGACACCGCCGATTTCCTTGCCGGTCTGCTCGAAGCTGCCGCGGATCCGCTTCAGCTCGCCATCGAAGCCCGCCGCCATCTGCGACGTGCCGCCCAGGCTGGTGCCCAGGGCATCGATGCGTTCTTCCAGCTCGTCAAACTTCTCCCACATCGGGATCTCCTTCCTGAAGGTCCGGATAGGCCGCCATCAGCGCGTCCAGCCCGGCCCGCCCCATGGGCGAGGCCTGCGCCCCGTGCCCCAGCATCAGCCGCAGTTCCGCCGGGGTCAGCCGCCAGAAGGCGGCCGGGTCCAGCCGCAGCCCGAGCATCCCCGCCCGCATCATCGCCGGCCAGTCCAGCCGCCGGGCCGTCATGTCGTCTGCGGCAGCGTGAAGGCGCGGGCCAGAAGCTCGGCCGCGGCACGGGCCGCTTCCATCGGCCCGCCTTCGATCTCGGCCGACTCCAGGTGGGCCGCGTCGATCTGCTGTCCGCCACCCTTCAGCCCGGCCAGCACCAGCGCCAGCACGTCCCGGGCGGAAAAGCGGCCCTGCTCGAACCGTTCCACCAGGTCGACCAGCGACTGTTCGCCCAGGCTCGCCTCAAGCTCGGCCAACGCACCCAGCGTCAGCTTCATCACCCGCGGTGTCCCGTCGATCACCAGGGCCACCTCCCCCGTCCAAGGATTGGCCATCGGATCAGATCGCCGAAAAGGTCAGCGCACCGGCCGACGCCAGCGAGATTTCATAGGTCGCCTCGCCGTTATGGGTGCCGGCATAGTCGATCGAGGTGATCTGGAACGCGCCTTCGACCGTACCGAAATCCGGAATGATCACCTGGTAATCGGGGGTTTCGGCGTCGAAGAAGATCACCCGGGCCCGCGCATCGGTCGTGGAATCCCGGAAGACGCCCGACCCGGACAGCGAGGCCGACTTGACGCCCGCGCCCGCCAGCAGTTCACGCCAGCCGCCCTGGCTTTCCAGGCTGGTGACATCGACGCTTTCCGCGTTGAAGCTGATCCGCGTCGCGCGCAGACCCGCCAGGGTTTCGAACACGCCGCCACCGGTCATGTCCACTTTGATCAACAGATCCTTGCCGTTCTGGGCTGCCATGTCAGGTCTCCAGCACTATTCGGGTTGGTCGTCTTCGACGCGGGCGCGGAACCGCAGGTCCACGCGCCGGCGATTGGCATTGGAGCCGTCGCGGCTGGCCGCCGCGCGCTCGAACCAGAGGCCGACAAGCCGGCCGCGGGTCAGGGTCAGGCTTGCATCCGTCAGCGCATCGCAGATTGCGGCGGCGACGGTCTTGGCCGCCTCGAACCCGGCCTCGGTCGTGACGACCGAAACGGTGAAGCGATGGGCGGCGCCGGCCCCGGTCGCATCGGACCGGTCCTCGACCTCTTCCGGGCCAAGGCTGACGAAGGTTGTGGGCACCCCGCCCGAAGGCACGGCGTCATAGATGGCAGTGCCGACCAGCGCCGTCAGGGCGGCATCGGCGCTTAGCGCCTGGAACACGGCGCGCTGCAGCGCGGGCGAGATCGCATAGGTCATTTCGCCAGCTCCTCCTGCGCGAAGCAGGTCAGGTAATGGCCGTTGGCATCGCGTTCGGCCACCGCCAGGATCCTGTAGATGCGCGTCCCTTCGCGGAACCGCCGGCCCGGTTCGGGCCGATCGGGGCTGCCCCAGGGCGCGCCGCGCACGACGATCTGGTAGTGGACCACCGACAGGGGATCGCTGGCCACGCCCCGTGCCTCGCGGCCCGATCCCGGCCGCACCTCGGCCCAGAGCTGGCCCAGGGCGACCCATTCGTCGATGAACCCCCCGGAATTGTCCGGCGTCTGCAGCGGCCCATCCAGGGTCAAAAGCCGGTTCAGATGCGGTGCGGGCGCGCTCATCTTCCGGTCCCTACCGAGATCCGCAGCGGCCGGTAGCGTTGCAGCAGACTGGTCACGCCGAAGGGCATGCAGCCCTGGTCCAGCCGCGTATCGGACCGGTTTTCATAGTAATGTGCGGCCAGCATCATCACCGCCTGCGCCAGGTCGGCGGGCATGCCGTCCCAGTCGGCCGCCAGCCCCGCCCGAAAGGCGATGCGGGCCAGGCCCCCGGTCGGGATCCGCGGTAGGTCATAGCCCGTGGCCCGCAGGCAGGGGCTGTGGAAGTCGGGTTCGAACCTGTAGAGACTGGCCGCCGCCGTCTCGGCCGTGCCGGACGCGTCCTCCAGGTCGACCGAATAGATCTGCATCACCGGGGCGACCGGCAGAACCTGCCCGTCGGGATGGCGCCAGGCAGTCACCACCAGTTCGAAATCCCGACGGATCAGCGCCTTCGCGGTGCGCGCCTCGACCGCCGCAATCGCCGCCAGCAGAAAGCCGTGCAACACCTCGTTCTGCAGGCTTTCGGTGCCAAAGCCGGTGCCCAGGCGAAGATGCGCCCGGAATTTGTCGACCGGCAGGGCGGTGTCCGGGATCGGTTCGATTTCGTTCAGTATCATCGCTTCACTCCGAAAGGTCGGACCCCGTCCAGTCGCTTGGCGCCGTCCTCCGCCGACGGCAATCAGGGGGACGGACGCACACCGCACCACGTTGCTCGGACGGAGGGGAGCAGCTAGACAACATGGAGGGTCTGTCGGCGCGCGCCCGCCGTCAGGACGGCGCGCGCATGACGCCGTCCCCTTGTGCGGAACCTCTTACGAGGTGCCGAACTTCAGAAGCTTGATTGCGGCAAAGTCGGTCACGTCGCCGCCCACGCGCTTGGTCGCGTAGAACAGGACATGCGGCTTGGCCGAGAACGGATCGCGCAGGATGCGCAGGTCCGGGCGTTCGGCGATGGTATAGCCCGCGCGGAAGTCGCCGAAGGCAATCGGGAACGTGTCGGTGCCGGCATCGGGCATGTCCTCGGCGATCAGCACCGGATAGCCCAGCAGGCGTGCCGGCTCCGCCGCGGCCAGGCCGTCGGACCACAGGAAGCGGCCGTCGCCGTCCTTCAGCTTGCGGATCAGGCCCGCGGTCTTCGAATTCATCACGAAGGTGCCGTTGGCGCGATAGACGGCCCCCAGCGCATAGACCACGTCGGCAATCGCGTCGCCGTCGCCGATGCCCCCGGCGGTGCCGGTCGCGATATAGCCGATCTTGTCCCAGGCCCAGGCCGCATCCGCCACGATGGTATGGTCCAGGAAGCCGCGCGGCTGGTCGGTGCCGTTGCCCGCGACGAATGCCGCGGCCTCGGCCCGGGCGAACTTGTCGGCGATGCGACCGGCCAGCCAGGTTTCGACATCGAAGGCGCTGTCGTCCAGCAGCCGCTGCGACGCCTTCGGCAGGGCCGACAGTTCGTGCAGCGGGATCGAGATCCGGTCCAGCTGCGGCGTGCCGCTTTCCGCGACGCTGCCTGCCTCCGTCTGCCAGCCGGAACTGACGTCGGACAGGTCGATCAGCACGTCGTAGGACGTGCTTTCCACGTTCACCACCGACGCGATGGACCGCAGCGAGGCCGAGGATTCCAGCATCGACGTGATCGTGGTCGAGGTCTGCGGATCGACAAGATAGCCGCCATCCGAATTCACGGCCGTAGTCATGCCCTTGGTGTCCAGCTCCAGCCCGCGCAGCCCGTCATCGTCGCCGGTGCGGACATAGGCGTCGAAGGCCGCCTGGTGCGGGGCCGCCGGGTCAGTGGGGCCGGCAAGCTGCGGCCGCGCCGCGAAGTGGGATTTGCGATCCAGCATAGTCAGTCGCTCTTCTGTCTGTTGGAATTTGGATTCGATGTCGTCCTGGAAGGCGCGCATGCCCTGCACGAAACCGGCCATGGCCTCTTTCACTTCGCGCAGCAGCGGTGCCCCCTGACCGGCAGCGGCCGGGGTTTCGGTCTTCGTCATCGGCGTATCCTGTACTCGGGTCCTCGATCGGTCCCGCCTCAGCGGCGGGACAGTTCCAGCCGCGCGCCCGTCAGGGCCGCCGCCAATTCGCGCAAGGTGTCCTCGGCCTCGGAGGTCGTCTCCCCCTTGGCCGCCACCCGCGCGCTGGGCAGCATCGGGAAGGTGACAAGCGACACTTCCCAAAGCTCCAGCTCGGTCAGAAGCCGCTGGCCCCTGTCGTTCTTCGTGGCCCGCCGGGTGCGATAACCGATCGACAGCCCGTCGATGGCGCCGGCGGCGACCAGCGCCGCGGCCTCGCGCCCCCGCTGGGTGCCGTCCAGCAGCCGCCCCCTGAC
This sequence comes from Chachezhania sediminis, assembly GCF_009765275.1. Lineage (GTDB taxonomy): Bacteria > Pseudomonadota > Alphaproteobacteria > Rhodobacterales > Rhodobacteraceae > Chachezhania > Chachezhania sediminis. Next base: position 121,612 of record NZ_VOPH01000004.1, on the reverse strand, counting down.
CCAGAGGCCCCGCGCATCCTCGCGCACCGTGTCCCAGACCCCGATGGGCTGGGCCGGGTCGTGCTGCCACAGCATCTTCACCCGCCGCCCCTCGGCCTCCAGCCGCGCCAGCGACGCGGCATAGGCGCCCTTCTGGACCACGTCGCCGCCCTGGTCGGTCTCGCCGAACAAGCTGGCATAGCCCTCGATCTCGGCCTCGGCGGTCATGGTGATGCCGTCGCCGAAGCGGGCGAACTTGTGCTCAAGCCCGTATTCGGCCCCGGTCTCTGTCTGGAAAAGCATTTGCCTGTCCTTCTTGTTGGCTTTTCAGGGGTGCGGCACGGCCGCCAGGATCGACTGGAAGGCCTGCGCCAGGATCACGGCCACGACGCCATAGACCGTCAGCCAGATCCGCTTCTCCAGCCGCTCCAGCACCGCTTCCAGCTGGTCCAGCCGGCGCGACAGGTTCTCGTGATGGACCGCGGCCAGCTTCTCGTGCGCACTCAGCCGCAGGCCCGGCGCACATTCGAAACTCTCCAGCACCTGTGTCGGGATCCGTTCACCCATCGACCCCGCCCTCCGGCACGGCCGGCAGGCCCAGCAGCGCCCGCTTCTCGCCCGCTGTCAGGAAATCCGCCGCCGCCACGCGCGCCCACTGGGCATCGCGTTCGGCCGCCAGCGCGGGCACCTGGTCCAGGTCCGGCTTCAGCTCCAGCCCGACCCCGGCAAAGGCCGACAGCCAGTCCGCAAGCGCCGCCGTCACCCGGCTGACCAGCGGCAGAACCGTCAGGCGGTAAAACGCGCGATTGGCCTCCTGGTAATTGGCGTAAGTCGTGTCGCCCTGGATCCCCAAGAGCATCGGCGGCACCCCGAAGGCCAGCGCGATCTCGCGCGCCGCCGCCTCCTTGGTCTTCTGGAACTCCATGTCCGACGGACTGAACCCCATCGGCTTCCAGTCCAGGCCGCCTTCCAGCACCATCGGCCGCCCGGCATTCCGGGCCCCCTGATAGTGCATCTCGATCTCCTCGCTCAGGCGCCGGAACTGGTCGTCGGCCATGGAGCCCTGCCCGTCGCCGCCCTTCCAGACCAGCGCACCCGACGGCCGCGCCGCATTGTCCAGCAGCGCCTTCGACCAGCGAGAGGCTGAATTGTGCACGTCCACCGCCATCGCCGCCGCCTGCAGCGGCGCAAAGCCGTAATGGTCATCCTGCGGATGAAAGCTGCGGATATGGCATATGGGCAACGGCTGACCGCTGGCATCGAACCGATGCTTCCGCCCGCCGACAGCGTAATCATAGGCCATCGGCCAGCCATCGGGCCCCGGCACCACGCTCATCCGGTCGGACCGCAGCACATGAAGCTCCTCCGGCACACCGTCGGCACCGCCCACCGCCTCGATATAGGCATTCCCCGACAAGAGCAGCTGCGCATAAAGCGCCTCCAGCAGGTCGGCCCGCCCCTGGGCCGGGTTCGGCCGCTGGACCAGCGCCAGAACGGGATGCACGTCGAAACGCTGCATCCGGTCCTGCAGCACCAGCGGCAGGGCAGCGGCCGCCTCGGCGATCAGCTTCACCGACCGGAACCCCACCGGGTTTCCGGAAAAGCCCTGCTTGGTCAGGGAAACCGTATCCCGCGGGCTCCACGCCACGCGGCCGGCGCCGCCCCAGGCGATCATCGGCCCGGCCGCACTGGCCTTGAACTCGGGCGCCCCGGCCCCGGCAGCCTTCCCTGCGGGCTCGCCGCCCGCCTGCCCCGACTTGCGCCGCAGGAAATCCAGTGCCATCGCTCCACGCTCCTCGCCGTTTCCGGATCCGCGACGGTCCCGAACCGGTTCCATCGCGCTTGAGGAGGTTTTGAACCAAATTCACCAACAATCCCTGAGAGCACCGTACGGTCCTCCCCCGACCCCACCGTCCCCAAAACGAAAAGGGGCGGCCCCGCAGGCCCGCCCCCATCTTCTTCTCTTCCAAAATACCTCCGGGGGGCCGCGCACCGCGCGGCGGGGGCAGCGCCCCCAGGACCACGCCGACAAGAGCGCCGGTCCGGCTTCACCGCACCGCCCGCCACACGATCCGCAGGGTGCGTACTCGCCACGCACGGCTCACCGTCACGCCATCCGGATCCGCGGCCGCCGCCAGTCCGCTGCGGGGGCCACGATCAGCTCGTGCAGCGCCCAGACCAGCGCATCCACCCGGTCCGGGCTGCCTTGCCCCGCATATCCGCGGCTGGTCATCCGGCACATCTGGTCTTCCAGCTTCTCCAGACCCGGCGCATGGAACACCCGCCCCTGCTCGTAAAGCGCGGCCACCGGTTCCGCCCGTGCCGCCTTGCCTCGCATTGCATGGACCGATTTCATCGGCACCAGCGGATCGACCTGGCGGACGACCTCCTCGACGAGCTTGCCGCCCTGGTTGACCTCGGCCACCAGCCGGTCCGCGCCGTATATCTCCATCGCCCGGATCGCGGCCCGCGCCCAGCCCGCCGGGCTTTGGCCCTGCACCGTGCAATCCGCCAGCACCCAGGCTTGCCAGTCCTGCGGCGGCCCGTCGGTCACGGCGCCCGCCACCACGATCCCGCATTCGTCGGCCCCGGCCCCGCCGCTGACCGACGGGTCCAGTGCCACGACGATCCGGCTCAGCTTCGGTATGTCCCGCCCGTGGGTCGCCTCGATCATCGCCCCGGTCCAGAGCGCGCCCTCGACATCGCCCAGGAACAGCCCGTCCAGCTCCTGCCGCGCCAGGCGGGAGCCCGCATAGCGCGCGCGCACCTCCTCAAGGAAGCTTTGGGCCAGGTTCGCCCGGTTGGCTTCGGTCCGGGCATGGGTGACGACGGTTGACGGCGCTTCCAGCAGCTTTCGCAGGATCTCGGCGTTCCGGGGCGTGGTCGTCACGCAGACCCGCGGCCGGTCGCCCAGGCGCAGCGCGAATTGCAGCTGGTCCCAGGCCTCCTGCGCCTTCTTCCACTTGCCCAGCTCGTCCGCCCAGGCCGCGTCGAATTGCGGGCCCCGCATCGCCTCGGGGTCGGTGGCCGAAAACGCCTGCGCCTCGGCCCCATTGGGCCATACAAGGCGCCGCTCGCTGGCCCGCCATTCCGGCATCCGGTCCGGAGGGGAACAGGCCAGGATCCCGCTGTCGCCCCGGATCATCACGTCGCGCACCTGGTCGTATGTCTCGCCCACCAGGGCCACGCGCCGCGCCCGGCCGGGATCGAGGGGGCGTGCCCCCTCGACCATCGACCGGACCCATTCGGCACCGGCCCGGGTCTTGCCCGCGCCGCGCCCGCCCAGGATCACCCAGGATCGCCAGTCCTCGCGCCCCATATCCGACACAGGCGGCAACTGGTGCGGCATCGCCCAGAACTCGAACAGATAGGGCAAGGCCAAGACCTGCGGATCCGACAGCGACGACAGGAACTCATCCCTGACCGCAGCACTGGCGGAGGCGATCAAGGCGGCACCCGATCTCAAATCGTACGGTATCGAGGTCGATGGGGGCGTGCCCGCGGACAAGCCCGCGCTCGCGGTTCTGTCGTTCGACAAGGCAGATCTCCACTTTCTGGCAGGCGCGGATCAGCCCTTCGGCCGACGCCACCTGGCGGATTGACGATGTCTGGTCCCAGTCTTCCCCTGTCTCGAGCCTGATCCGCAGGTCTTCCGCCTGCTGACGGAGCCGGATGATCGACTCCTCCAGTGAACGCAGCAACTCCTCCGTCTGCTGCGTCCGGTCGTTCTCGGTGCTCAAGATCTTCTGCATGGTGGCCTCATCGCATTGGATTGGGCCTCCGCACGAGCGAGGTGAAAAACCACCCCGGGAGACCATCCCGAGGTCGTCTGACCCTTCGTCCAGCGTGCTTAAACTTCTACAAGAAACCGCACGATTTGTCAAGAATTCGGAGACGAAGTACCGCCCGCAACATTAGGAAAACATTAACTTTTCCACAAATCGAGCCTGAGATCGACGAGGCCTGCGCTGCCTTGAGCACGGACAGGCCAGGCTTGCAACGAACCACCGAAGCAACAGAAACAATTGGAAAAGTGGCGGTTCGTCGCCAGCCGCGCGGGGGCCCGGATAGGCAGCCGTACCTGGCCTTCATAAGCGCACGTTTGCTTTGGCTCACCACGAAGAGGCACGCCGTCCCCTTCACGAACCCGCCATCGCTTCTGCTGCCTGAGCCATCGGCTCCCCCGCATCAAGGGCAAGCCGCGCGTGCCGCGCGGTGCTGCGCACCCCTGACACGCGGCATCCGACGGCTCGAACCGGCAGCGCGACGGCGGCTCCGCGAAGAGGACTTCGGGGCGGGCTTCCGTTGTGGAGGCTTTTGGCGAATGTCGCGCAGCCCTTCCCCTGTCCCGTCCACACGGGGTGGGCAAGCATGGACAAGGGACAGGGCGGCGGGGCCGGGCCCACCAGACCGCGCCCCGCCGGCCCGTGTCAGTTGTTGGAGTTCTGCTGTTGCCGCTCGATCTCGCGCCAGCGGGCGACGTTGCGGTTGTGGTCTTCCAGCGTTTCCGCGAAGGCGTGACCGCCGCTGCCATCGGCCACGAAGAAGACGTACTCCGTTTCAGCCGGCTGGGCGGCGGCCAGCAGGCTGTCCAGACCCGGATTGCAGATCGGCGTGATCGGCAGGCCTTCGATCACATAGGTGTTCCACGGTGTCGGCCGCGCCAGTTCGCTTTGCCGCAGGCCGCGGCCCAGGACGCCCACGCCTTCCGTCACACCATAGATCACAGTCGGGTCCGTCTGCAGCCGCATCCCGCGGTTCAGGCGGTTCTCGAACACGCTGGCCACCTGGCCCCGCTCTTCTGGGACACCCGTTTCCTTTTCCACGATGGAGGCCAGGATCAGCAGCTCCTCGGGGTTTTGCAGGGGGATGTTCGGATTGCGGGACAGCCAGGCCTCGGTGATGCGTTCGGCCTGAAGCGATTCCATCGCCTCGATCATGACCGACCGTTCGGTGCCCGGCGTGAACTCATAGGAATCCGGCGCCAGAAGCCCTTCGGCCGGGCGTTCCGCGATCTCGCCCGTCAGGGCATCGACAGCCTTCAGCCCTTCGACCACCTGCCAGCTGGTCACGCCTTCGGCGACGGCCACGCGGAACCGCGTGTCGGACGCATTGCGCACCTGGGTATAGGCCGCCGGCACATCCTCCGCGCCCGGCTCGAACACCGTGCGTTCGATATAGCGCTGGGTCTGCGGGTCCAGTTCCCGGACCAGAACCGTCGTGCGCACCACGCCGATCCGGTAGACGATTTCCGTCCCGCAGGTATTGGCCCCGCCACGGGTGATCTGGTCGACCAGCGCCGCCATCGAGGTGCCCGGTTCCACCAGGTAGCTGCCGGCCTTCAGGTCGTCCGACTTGCCCTGGTAATCCGCCCCGACCCGGAACAGCGACCCGCTGGAAATCGCGCCCTGCTCGGCCAGCCTTTCGCTCACGCTTGAAAAGCTGGCCCCGCTGGGCACGCGGAAACAGATCGCCTGGTTCAGCGGCCCTTCGGCCACATACTGACGCTGTCCCCAGATGATCGTGCCCGCCAGAAGGAACAGGCCCACGATCAGGAAGCTGATCATGTTCGAGGCGAGGCTGCGCCACATCAGGCGGTTTTCCCGAAGATCACCGATGCGTTGGTGCCGCCAAACCCGAACGAATTCGACAGCGCATAGTTGATTTCACGCTCGCGCTTGGCGTTCGGCGCAAGGTCGATGGGAGTTTCGACTGCGGGGTTGTCCAGGTTGATCGTCGGCGGCGCCACCTGATCGCGGATCGCGAGGATCGAGAAGATCGCCTCGATCGCACCGGCCGCGCCCAGAAGGTGCCCGGTGGACGACTTGGTCGAGCTCATGGTCACCTTGTCCGCCGCATTGCCCAGCAGCCGCTCCACCGCGCCCAGCTCGATCGTGTCGGCCATTGTCGAGGTGCCATGCGCGTTGATGTAGTCCAGATCGCCCGGCGTCAGGCCCGCCCGCGCCAGCGCGGCGCGCATAGACCGTTCGCCGCCATTGCCGTCCTCGGACGGGGCGGTGATGTGATAGGCGTCGCCCGACAGGCCATAGCCCAGCACCTCGGCATAGATCTTGGCGCCGCGGGCCTTGGCATGTTCGTAATCTTCCAGCACCACGATGCCCGACCCTTCGCCCATGACGAAACCGTCGCGGTCGACGTCATAGGGGCGGCTGGCGGCCTGGGGGTTGTCGGCGAACTTGGTCGACAGCGCCTTGCAGGCGTTGAAGCCCGCGATGCCGATGCCGCAAATCGCGGCCTCGGCCCCGCCGGCGACCATCACGTCGGCATCGCCCAGCATGATCAGCCGCGCCGCATCGCCGATGGCATGGGCGCCGGTCGAACAGGCGGTCACGACCGAATGGTTCGGGCCCTTGAAGCCGAAGCGGATCGACACCTGACCCGAGATCAGGTTGATCAGCGCGCCCGGGATGAAGAACGGCGACACCCGCCGCGGGCCCCGTTCGGCCAGCAGGAGCGAGGTCTGTTCGATGGACCCCAGACCGCCGATGCCGGACCCGATCATCACGCCGGTGCGCAGCAGGTCCTCTTCGGCCGTGGGCAGCCAGCCCGCATCCCTGCATGCCATCTCGGCCGCGGCCAGACCGTACAGGATGAAGTCGGCAACCTTGCGCCGTTCCTTCGGTTCCATCCAGTCGTCGGCGTTGAAGGTGCCGTCCGTGCCGTCGCCCAGGGGCACCTCGCACGCGTAAGTGGTGGTAAACCCGGTCGTGTCGAATCGAGTTATGGGACCGCCACCGGACTGGCCGGCCAGCAGACGTTCCCAGGTCTTTTCCACCCCGCTGGCGAGCGGTGTCACCAGCCCCAGCCCTGTCACGACAACTCTGCGCATGGCCTGCCCTCATGTTCTTGGCGTTTCAGCACCCGCTCTTACCCTGTGGGCGCGGGGGTGGGCAAGACCGCACCCTCGCCGCGCGTGCAAACCGCCGCCGGCCGGCACTTTCGTCTGCAGGATGTCACCGGTGGAACGGTCAGATGAACTCTGCGACACCGGCGCTGTCGACATGGGCCACGGCATGGGCGGCGGCCAGGTCGAAGGTGCCGCGGAGCAGCGGATCGCCCAGAAGCGCGGCCGCGATCCCCGGCACATAGGCCAGGCGCGACAGGTCATCCAGGCTGTTGACGATGCCATCGGCCTGGATCGGCGCCCAGGCGCCACGGGCCAGGTCGGCCACTTTGGCAATCCGCGCCTCGACGTCCTCGGTCGCCCCCAGCGCCGTCAGGGCTATACCGGCCAGCGGCACGGGGCGATAGAAGTCCATCAGTTCTTCCGGGGCGATGGCGCAGGTATAGGCCCGCCCATGCGTGACCACCTTCCCGTCGAAGAGGTCAAGCGCCACGACGATCTGGTCGGGATGCCACTTGGCCAGGGCCGCGACCAGCTCGGGTTCCCACACGGCCAGCGTGCCCACGATCACCCGGGCCGCGCCGCGGTCGATCCGGCGTTCGACCCGGGCACGGGACCGCAGTCCCCCGCCCACGTCGACCGGGATGCCGGCGCGGCGGATAATCTCGTCGATGACGGTATCGTCGGCATCTTCGCCTATGGCGGCGCCGCGGTCGGTCACCCGCAGCCGCTCCGCCCCTTCGGCGGCCCAGCGGCAGGCCATCTCGACCGGATCGACGGACCATGGCGTGGGTTCGACCGCGCTGCCGGCGGGACGCGACACGCAGCGGCCGCCCAGAAGTTCGATGACAGGAACGATCTGCATGGCTTCGCCCTCCACCGCCGGCCGGCGCAGCTTTGACGCAGCTTTTCAGACTGCCCGGCGACTCGGCATCGGGGACAAATCTAGCACAGCTTCACCGCACCGCCTATGACGGTGCGGTAAAGGCTATTTCTTCAGGTGCTTCCGCAGGCGGCTGGGCCCCGGCTTCTTGCGGTTCTTGTAGGGGTTCTTGTCCGCCTGGCTGCGCATCGTCAGCCGGATCGGTGTGCCGGGCATGTCGAACGCCTCGCGCAGACCGTTCACCAGATACCGCGAATAGGCATCCGGCAGCAGTTCCGGGGCCGAGCACATGGCGACAAAAGCAGGCGGCCGTGCCTTCACCTGGGTCATGTAGCGGATCTTGATCCGCCGCCCGCCCGGCGCGGGGGGCGGGTGCTGGGCCAGCATTTCCGCCAGCCAGCGGTTCAGCCGCGCGGTGGTGATGCGCGAATTCCAGACCTCGTGCGCCCGCATGATCGCGTTGTACAGGCGATCCATGCCCTGCCCCGTCTTGGCCGACACGGTCACCAGGGGCGCGCCCCGCAGCTGCGGCAGCAGACGTTCAAAGGATTCCTTCAGCGCCTTCAGCTTTTCCTGCTTCTCGTCCTCGACGTCCCACTTGTTGACGGCGACGACGACGGCCCGGCCTTCCCGTTCTGCCAGGTCGGCAATCCGCAGATCCTGACTTTCAAAGGGAATCGCGGCGTCCAGCAGGACCACGACGACCTCTGCAAAGCGCACCGCCCGCAGACCGTCGCCGACCGAAAGCTTCTCCAGCTTCTCCTGCACCTTCGCCTTCCGCCGCATGCCGGCGGTGTCGAAGATACGCATATGCGTGCCCTTCCACTCGGTCCGGACGGAAATGGCATCGCGGGTGATCCCGGCCTCGGGGCCTGTCAACAGGCGGTCCTCGCCCAGGATCTTGTTCACCAGCGTGGACTTGCCCGCGTTGGGCCGGCCGATGACGGCGATCTGCAGCGGGCGCGTGGCGGTGATCGGCCGGACCACCGGAGTATCGCTTTCCGCATCGAAGCTGCCGTCATCCTCGGGCAGGTCGACATCGGTCTCGGGCATGGCCTGCTCTGCCGCGGCGGCCAGTTCGTCGGCCACGGGCATCAGCAGCCTGTAAAGCTCCATCATGCCTTCGCCATGTTCGGCCGACAGGCGGACCGGTTCGCCCAGGCCCAGTTCCCAGGCCTCGATCACGCCGGCATCGGCGGCGGATCCTTCGGCCTTGTTCGCGGCCAGGATCACGTGGGCCGACCGTTTGCGCAGGATCTCGGCAAAGATCCGGTCGGCGGGCGTGACGCCCGCACGCGCGTCGATCAGGAACAGGCAGATGTCGGCCATGTCAACCGCACGCTCGGTCAGGCGGCGCATCCGCCCTTCCAGGCTTTCGTCGGTGGCCATTTCCAGCCCGGCGGTGTCGACGACGGTAAAGCGCAGGTCGGCCAGGCGCGCATCGCCCTCGCGCAGGTCGCGCGTGACGCCGGGCTGGTCGTCGACCAGCGCCAGCCGCTTGCCGACCAGGCGATTGAACAGCGTGGACTTGCCCACATTGGGCCGCCCCACGATGGCGAGGGTAAAGGACATCGGACGCTTTCCGGAGCTTCGGGATCAGGCGGGCTCCATACCGCATAAGATGCGCCACGGAAAGCACCCAAAACCATCGCCCCTTCCCACACCCGAAATGGTCCTCTTCGCGGAGCCGCCGTTGCGCTGCCGGAAAGGGCCGTCGAGGGGGGGAGCGTCAAGGGTGCGCAGCACCGCGCGGCCCGCGCGGCCTGCCCTTGATGCGCTCCCCCGGATGGCTCAGGCAGCAAAAGCGATGGCGGGTTCGTGAAGAGGACCCCTCTTCGTGGTGAGCAAGAGCCCCTCGACATCCGGCAATCCGAGCGGCAATCCGGGACCGGACCGCCCGACGCCCCCTTTCGCTTTACCGATAGGCGTGCAGCACGCCCTTGCGCGAGACGACATACATCGTCTGTCCCGCCACGACTGGCGCCGTGGCCGCCCCGCCCGGGATCTCGACCGTGCGGGTGATGGCGCCGCTGACCGGATCGACGAACCGGATCTGCCCGTCCGAGGACGAGGTGACGATCCGCCCGCCCGCCAGGATGGGCCCGTAATTTGCATAGATCTTGCCACGCCGGCGGGGCCGGTCCTTGACATAGCCCGGCAGTTCCGTGGCCCAGATCGGCGCCCCATCAGAGGCGTTCACCCGGATCAGCTGGTGACGGTCGGTCACCAGAAACAGCGATCCACCCACCGGCCAGACCGGTCCCAGCGCGCCTTCCTGCGCCGTCCACAGGCGGCTGCCGCTGGTGGCGTCGAAGGCCACCAGACGGCCGGAATGGTTGCCGGCGTAAACCTTGTTGCCATCCACCACCGGGCTGCCGGTCACGTCGGAAATCCGCGACACCGCGCGGCCCAGCCGCTGACCCGAAACCGAGGCCGACCAGCGCCGAAGCCCGCCCTGCCGGAACACGGCCACCAGGTCGCCCGATCCGAAGGCAAAGATCGCATAGCGTCCGGCGATGACCGGCGCGGGTCCGCCCAGGACATTCGCCACAGACGGCGCGCCCGCGAACTGCCAGGCGATCCGGCCCGTCTTCGTCTCGACCGCCCAGCCGGTGTCGTCCCCCGACACGAGATAGACCAGTCCGTCCGAAACCATCGGCGTTCCGTTGCCGGTACCGCCCAGCTTCTTTTGCCAGCGCGGCTGGCCCGACACGGCATCCAGCGCCGTCAGGTTGCCATAGCCGGAGGACACGTAGAGCGTCCCGTCGCTCAGGGCCAGGCCGCCGCCCGTGGCCGAGCCTTCGGATTCGCCCGCGGGAATCACGTCGCGGCTCCAGACCGTCTGCCCGGAGAGCGACGTCGCCGTCACCCGCGCGCCTGCATCCAGGGTGTAGATCATGCCGCCGCCCACGACCGGGGTCGCGGTGATCCGTTGCCGGCGGGTGTCGGCCTTGCCGATATTGGCCTGCCAGATCTGCTGCGGCGCTGCCCCCAGTGCCGCATTCGCCACGCGATTGACCGGCATGCCGAAGCTTTGCGCCCAGGACGCGTTCGTCACCTGACCGGGCAACGAGATCGGAAGGGCCTTGTTGGCGGCCTCGACCGCACCCATCTCGGGCGCCGGTGCGCCGCCACCGCCAACCACGGTACGGACGTCCTGCCGCTGTCCGGGAAGGATGACTTCCTTCTCCTCGCAGGCGGCCAGCACCATGAGCGCGGCGATCAGTCCCGCCATGGCGGTCCGCGAAAGCAAAGTCGGTCCTGTCATGTTCTGCCCGTTATCGTTCGCGTCTGCGCTGCGCCTGCGGCGATTTCCCGCCCCGTCGTCGCTGCCGGATTCCGTTTCGCGGTGGCGACCGACCCGTCAAGGCCCCTGCCATGCGGCTTGCCTGCGCCCCGTACCTCAAGCACCCGGCGTCAGCCCGCAAAGCCGGGCACGCCGTCCGGCGTCCCACCCAGGGCCACAATCACCTGCACGACGCGCTGTTGCAAGCGATCGGTAAGGTCCGCGTCCACCAGAATGGCCTGCAGGCGGTCGATTGCCACGTCGGGCTTGCCTTCGGCGATGTCCATCAGCGCCAGTTGTTCCTCGGCCAGAAGACGCAGCGGAGCGCCCGGCGTGGCCAGCGCCTCGAAACCGGCGCGCCGCTCGGCCGCATCCAGGCCCGATTCCGGCAGGATCAGCGCCTTGAACTGCGCGATCTGGCGATAGATCTCCGGCAGCGCACCAGAGGCTGCGACCGTGTCGAGCCCGGCCATCGCGGCGGCCGATGCCCCCGCCTCGGCCTCTGCCCCGGCCGCCATCATCCGCACGATGGCGGCGCCATCGGGATCCGAGGCCGCGAAATCGTCGGCCACCTGTGCCAGCGCGGTGGCGCGGCCGGCCGGCGTCTGTTCTTCCATCGCGGCCAGTGCCGCATCCCCCAGTGCCTGCGCAGAGGAAGCCGCCGCAGACTTGCGGTATTCGTTATAGGCAGCGGCAGCCACCAGCAGGACGACGGCCAGGATCGCGATCCAGCCATAGCGGCGCATCAGCGCGAACAGACGGTCGCGGCGAACCTCTTCGGTCACCTCGTCGATGAAACTGTCGGCGTCGCTCATCTGGGGCTGGGCCTCCCTGAATCTGGTCCCTGGCGCGCATCCGGAACCGGCCCGGTTCCGCGCATCTTCACAGGCAAGCCATTGACGATCCAAGTGCGGATCGGCCCAATGGCGCCCTGTTCCGGCCCTCATACTCTGCCATGCGGGCCAAGCCAAGGCGCCGAAATCGTCCCGTCCCGAATTGCTGCCGCGAAATGACCTTACGGCAATTGCAATCCGCACGGGAAATTTTCTTGATCTGAACTGTTCAGTTCAGCGTATTGGCCCCTATATGGCGACAAGAGCTTTCGGGCACGGCGGGCCTACCGCCGGTTGCGTCTGCCACGGACGATTTCAGAAGCCGGCAACAGGGTGATCTGACCATGCCTTCCGACGACGGGGCGATCCTGCTGCAGCGCAGCACCGACCGACCTCAACCCAGCGCACGCAAGGTCGCCCGGAAGGGCGGCGCGACGTCGCTGGAACCAACGGTTCGCCAACAGGCCCTGACGCCGCCCCGCCCCGGCCGATCCCCAGACATTTCGCCGCTACGCAGCATCGCGCGCGAGTCCGCTGTGGCATTTTGCACGTTTTCGTGGCAAGAACGTCCCGGGAACATGCGCCTGCCTGCCGTCACCGGGGCCATATGGGTCCGCGCCAGCCGAATGTCATCGGCCCGCGCCGACCTCTTGGCAATGCCGGGGCACCTCTTGGCAAAAGCGGCCGAACCGCACCAACGACATCTTCAGGACCATCGTATATGCGACTGATTCCCATCCTCACCGCCACTTTGGTGATGTTCGTGCTTTACGTGGGCGTGTTCCAGCGCGATGCGTTGATGGCCTTCGCCCGCGGAGAGCTGACCCTGGCCGAGGCCGCCGCCGACGCCAAGTCGGGTTCCGCGGGGGAAGATCCCGTACGGACAGCCGCCGTCGGGTCGCCGACCGTTACAGACGCGTCGCCAACCGCCACGGACGCGACACCGGCCGCGACTTCGCCCGCCGAGCCTTCGGGCCAGAATGCTGCAGGCACCCCCCGCGAAGGCGCGGTGGCCGTCGTCGCCCTGAAATCCCTTGCCCAGACCGTGGACAGCGCCGTTATCCTGCGCGGCCAGACCAAGGCCGCCCGCCAGGTCGAGGTCCGGGCCGAAATCGCGGCACCGGTGATTTCCGAACCCCTGCGCAAGGGCGCTTTCGTCAAGGCAGGCGACGTGCTGTGCCGGCTGGATCCGGGCTCTCGGGCCGAGGATCTGGTCCAGGCCAAGGCGGCCCTGACCCAGGCAATCAGTCAGGGACCCGAGGCGCTGGCCCGGATCGAGGAAGCCAAGGCACTGGCCGAACAGGCCGATATCGACCTGAACGCGGCCGAAAAGCTGTCGCAGGGCGGCTATGCCTCGACCAGCACGCTGGTGGCGCGGCGGGCGACGAAACGGTCGGCCGAAGCCCGGATCGCCGCGGCCGAAAGCGGCGTGGACGCCAACAAGGCCGCCATCGAGGCCGCGAAGGCCACGCTCGCCAAGGCCGAGCGCGAGATCGAGCGGCTGGAGATCGAGGCCCCCTTCGACGGGCTTCTGGAAACCGACGCGGCCGAACTGGGCAGCCTGCTGCAACCCGGATCGCTTTGCGCGACGGTGATCCAGCTGGATCCGATCAAGCTGGTGGGCTTCGTCCCCGAAACTGATATCGGCCGGGTCGAGATGGGCGCCCCTGCCCAGGCCCGCCTGATCAACGGCGACGTGGTCACCGGCCGGGTCAGCTTCATCGGCCGGTCGGCCGACCCGACGACCCGCACCTTCCTGACCGAGATCACGGTTCCCAACAAGGATCTGAAGATCCGCGACGGGCAGACCGCCGATATCGCGATTTCCGCGGCAGGCAGCCATGCCCACAAGCTGCCGCAATCAGCGCTGACGCTGAACAATGACGGCGCCCTGGGCGTCCGAACGGCCGAGGCCGACGGGCTGGCGGGCTTTCACAGGGTGAAGCTGATTCGCGACGAACCCGACGGCGTCTGGGTCACCGGTCTGCCGGACGAGATCGACGTGATCGTGGTGGGCCAGGACTTCGTGACCGCTGGTGTCCCCGTCACCGTAACCTATGACGACCAGATCCACGCCAACCACAAAGGCGGAGACCAGTCGGAGAGCAAGCCATGACCGGCATCGTCAGCTGGGCCGCGTCGCGGGCGCGGATGGTCATCGCCTTCATCGTACTGTCGATCGTGATCGGCGGCGCGGCCTATGTCAGCCTGCCGAAGGAGGGCGAGCCGGATATCGAGATCCCGGCGCTGTTCATCTCGGTCCAGTTTCCCGGCATCTCGGCCGAGGACAGTGAAAGCCTGCTCGTCAAACCGATGGAGACGGAGCTGGCCGACCTGGACGGGCTGGACAAGATGACCGCCACCGCGGCGGAAAACTATGCCGGCATCGCGCTGGAGTTCGAGTTCGGCTGGGACAAGACCGCCACCATGGCCGATGTCCGCGACGCAATGAACGCGGCCCAGGCCAAGTTCCCCGCCGGCGCGGAGCAGTACACGATCACCGAGATCAACTTTTCCGAATTCCCCATCGTCATCGTCAACCTGACCGGCCCGGTGCCGGAACGGACGATGACCCATGTCGCCAAGGACTTGCAGGACGAACTTGAATCTCTGGACGCCGTTCTGGAGGCGGGGCTGGCCGGCAACCGGGACGAGATGGTCGAGGTGGTGATCGATCCCCTGCGGCTGGAGGCCTACAATGTCACCGCGGCGGAACTGATCAACGTCGTCCAGAATAACAATCAGCTGATCGCCGCGGGCGAGGTCGAAAGCGACCAGGGCAAGTTTTCGGTCAAGATCCCGGCGTCGTTCAAGACTGCCAGCGACATCTACTCCCTGCCGGTAAAGACCAACGGCGACCGCGTCGTGACGCTGGGCGACCTGGCCGAGATCAACTTTACCTTCGAGGACCGGAAAGGCACCGCCCGTTTCAACGGCGAGAACACGGTCGCCCTGCAGGTGGTCAAACGCAAGGGCTACAACATCATCGACACGGTCGAGCTGATCAAGGCGACCATCGCCGAAGCCCGTACCGAATGGCCGCCCGAATTGCAGGCGGTGGTTGAGGTCGGCACCTCGAACGATCAAAGCCGGACGGTGGGATCGATGGTCAGCCAGCTGGAAGGGTCGGTGCTGACCGCCGTGGCGCTGGTGATGATCGTGATCCTGGGCGCGCTTGGGACACAGGCGGCGCTTCTGGTGGGATTCGCGATCCCGACCTCGTTCCTTCTGACCTTCGCGTTCCTGGCGGTGATGGGCGTGTCGATTTCCAACATCGTCATGTTCGGCCTGATCCTGGCGGTGGGCATGCTGGTCGACGGCGCCATCGTGGTCGTCGAATACGCGGACGCCAAGATCAAGGAAGGTGTCGGCCCCATGCACGCCTATGTCGAGGCGGCGCAGCGAATGTTCTGGCCCATCGTGTCGTCCACCGCGACGACGCTTTGCGCCTTCCTGCCGATGCTCTTCTGGCCCGGCGTCCCGGGCGAGTTCATGGGGATGCTGCCGGTCACGCTGATCTTCGTGCTGTCGGCCTCGCTGGTGGTGGCGCTGATCTACCTGCCGGTCATGGGCGGCGTGTCGGGCCGGCTGACGCGGGCCTTCGGCCGGGCCTCGGACGCGCTGCGCCATTCCCTGCCCTGGATCGTCCGTGCCGTTCTGGTGATCCCCTTCGCCTACGGCATCTTCATCGGCGCGATGCAGCTTCTGAACCCGTTCTACCTGCTGCCCGCGCCCGAAGGGCTGGACACCGCGTCGGGCCAGCCCGCGGGCGTGATCCTGGGGACGGTGGTCTTCCTGGCGTCGGCCTTCCTGACATCGATCTTCATGGGGTCGGTCAAGGTGGAACGGCAGGCGCGGAAGGTGCGCACGACGCACGGCTACACACCCTTCGGCTGGTTCATCAAGCTGATGGTCGGCAACCCGGTCATGCCGGTCTTGGCCGTGCTTATGGTGGCGTTTGGCGTCTATGTCACCTTCACCAGCTATCTGGAAAACCAGCTGGGCGTGGAATTCTTCGTCGAAAGCGAACCGGAACAGGCCACGGCCTATGTCCGGGCGCGGGGCAACCTGTCTCTGGCCGAAACCGACGCCATGGTGCGCGAGACCGAGGCCATCATTGCCGCCCACCCGGCCGTGATCAACGTCTTTGCCTTTGCGGGCGACGGCGGGCTGGACACCGACCGCTCCGGCAGCCAGACGCCCCCCGACACCGTGGGACAGGTCCAGTTCGAGATCATCCCGTGGGAAGACCGCCCGACCAGCAAGACCGACTATTTCGGTGGCCTCTTCACCAGCGAAGCGACGATCCCCGAATATGACGGCGATTTCGTGCTGGACGAATTGCGGGCGGATCTGGCGGACATCCACGGCTTCAAGGTCGAACTGAACCCGCTGGCGCAAGGTCCGGGCAGCGGCAAGCCGATCCACCTGCGCCTGAAGGGCAACGACTGGAACAACCTGACCGCAGCCACCAACCTCGCACGCGAGAAATTCGCCGAGACCCCGGGCCTGATCGATATCGAGGACAGCCTGCCCCTGCCCGGTATCGACTGGCAGATCAACGTCGACGTCGAAAAGGCCGGCCGCTTCGGCGCCGATGTGGCCATCGTGGGCGCCATGGTGCAGCTGGTGACCCGCGGCATCCTGCTGGACACGATGCGGGTCGACAGTTCGGACGAGGAAATCGACATCCGCGTCCGCCTGCCCGACCAGGACCGCGTGCTGTCGACGCTGGACACGCTGAAGGTCCGCACTGCCGACGGGCTGGTGCCGCTGTCGAACTTCATCACAAGGACGCCGGTCAAGAAGCTCGCCAAGATCAGCAGGATCGACCAGAAGCGGTTTTATGACGTGAAGGCCGACTTCATTCCCGGCCTGAACATCGTGCAGCTTGTGCCGCCGCCGACCGATGACGGCCCTGCCGGCCCCCCTCGGGACATCGGTTTCGGCAAGAAGCTGACGCCGGCAGAGGTCGCGAACGGCATCACCCCGACGGTCACAGGGCATGTGACGCTGAGCATCTTCCAGAAGGTCATGAACGCGATCGGCCTGTCGAACACGCCGGACACGATCTACTACCAGCTTGATCAGCTGGCGCCTTCCGTGGATCTGGCGCAGGTCCAGGAAGAGGCCAACGCAGGCGGGAAGTTGAGGATCGTTCCCGTGAACGCGAACGAACGGATCCAGGTGCTGACCAAGTGGCTGGAAGACAGTCCCCTGCCCGTGGGCATCGAATGGGAATGGACCGGCGACCAGGAGGAGCAGGAGGAAAGCGCCGCCTTTCTGGGCAAGGCCTTCGCGGGGGCGCTGGGGCTGATGTTCATCATCCTGCTGACCCAGTTCAACAGCTTCTACAACTCGGTGCTGGTGCTGCTGGCGGTGATCCTGTCGACACAGGGCGTGCTGATCGGGATGATGGTCATGCACCAGCCGTTCTCGATCATCATGACCGGGACCGGGATCGTGGCGCTGGCCGGGATCGTGGTGAACAACAACATCGTCCTGATCGACACGTACCAGGAATATTCCCAGTACATGCCGCGGATCGAAGCAATTATCCGCACCGCCGAGAGCCGCATCCGCCCGGTGCTGCTGACCACCATCACCACGATGGCGGGCCTGGCACCGATGATGTTCGGGCTGTCGCTCGACTTCATCAACGGCGGCTATTCCATCGACAGCCCGACGGCGCTGTGGTGGAAGCAGCTGGCGACCGCGGTGGTCTTCGGCCTGGGCGTGGCGACCGTACTGACGCTGATCGTCACGCCCTCGCTTCTGGCGCTGCGGGTCTGGGCCGGCACGATCCTGGCCTTCCTGGGCCGGCTTCTGGCGCGGATCACGCGCGGGGCCTCCAGCCGGATCGCCAATGACATGCGCCTCCGCCGCCGCGCTCGGAAGCTCGACGCGACCGAAATCGTCTGGGGCGAGGAAGTGACCGCCCCCGAACACGATCCGCGCCTGCGGCCGCTGGACACCAGCGACGACCGGAACCGCGGACATCATTCGCCGCTTCGTGCGGCCGAATAGGCCCCTTCTCCAGAGGGGCCGACCTTCAAGGCCAACCTCGGCCGGGTGCGTGCCGCAAGGCGCGCACCCGTTTGTCCGTTTGGGGCGCGCCCCGGACCAGCGCAAGGCCGGAACCGCGACGGGCCGGATGCGCCCGGACGCCAGCCGACAGGACCGACCCCCATCAGCAAAACCATGAGGCCGGCGCAGCGGCGTCACGACCGCAGCCCTTGCCCCTGTCCTTTGGGCGTCGCCGGTTTCCGACCGCTTCGTTCCTTCCGAAACGGGGCCTATCGCTGCCGGATCGCCACAGACCAGAGGCGCGACCTGAACCATGGTAAAGACCGAGGATCCCTGCCCGCCCGATCCGGTCGACCGACAGCCGGGGCGCAATCAGCAGGACTACGGTCCTTCAGGACGAAAGCTGCGCCGCAAAGGCCGCCGGCACAGGTGCCAACAGGAATCCCATGCCGGATCGCGGGACTGTGCGTCCACTTCGAAAAGGGCCCGATCCGGCCCGAAATCCTCTGGTTTCCCTTGTGCCGGGGACGCGACGCGCGGCCCGGTCAGGGCAGGTCAAGTCAGGCCGCCTCGTCCGCCTGCTGGCGCTGCCACAACATGGCATAGCGCCCCTCGCGGGCCAGCAGCGCCTCGTGCGTGCCCTGCTCGACGATCTCGCCCTGGTGCAGGACGACGATCCGGTCGGCCCCGGCCACCGTCGACAGGCGGTGCGCGATCACGATCACCGTGCGCCCCTGCCCGGCGCGGTCCAGCGCCTCCTGGATCTGGCGTTCGGTGGCTGTGTCCAGCGCGCTCGTCGCCTCGTCCAGGATCAGGACCGGCGGGTCCTTCAACAGGGTGCGGGCGATGCCCACGCGCTGCTTTTCACCGCCCGACAGTTTCAGCCCGCGTTCGCCCACCTGCGTGTCATAGCCTTCGGGCAACGACAGGATGAAGTCGTGGATCCGCGCGTCCCGGGCCACCCGTTCCACATCCTCCTGCGTGGCTGCATCCCGGCCATAGGCGATGTTGTAGCGGACCGTGTCGTTGAACAGGACCGTGTCCTGCGGGACCACACCGATGGCCCTGTGCAGGCTGTCCTGACGGACGCTGCGAATGTCCTGCCCGTCGATCTCGATCGCGCCGCCGGTGACGTCGTAGAAGCGGAACAGCAACCGCCCGATGGTCGACTTGCCCGACCCCGTGGCCCCCACGATGGCGACGGTCTGGCCCGCGGGTACGGTCAGGTCGATGCCCTTCAGGATCTCGCGTTCCCTGTCATAGCCGAAGCGGACATCGCGGAACCGGATCTGGCCCCCGGCGACCTTCAGGTCGGGCGCATCTTCGGGATCCACGATCTCGGCCGGCTGTTCCAGCAGGTCGAACATCTCTCCCATGTCGACCAGGGCCTGGCGGATCTCGCGATAGACGGTGCCCAGGAACCCCAGCGGCACGGTGATCTGGATCATGTAGGAATTGACCATGACGAAATCGCCCACGGTCAGGGTACCGTTCTGGACGCCGATGGCGGCCAGCACCATCATCGCGATCAGCCCGGCAGAGATGAAGACGGTCTGCCCGAAGTTCAGGAAGGACAGCGAGTACGAGGTCTTCAGCGCCGCCTGTTCATATCGCGCCATGGACACGTCATAGCGCGCGGCCTCGCGCTGTTCGGCGTTGAAATACTTGACAGTTTCGAAATTCAGCAGGCTGTCGATGGCCTTCTGGTTCGCTTCTGTGTCGCTGTCGTTCATCTGCCGCCGCAGCTTCACCCGCCATTCGGTGACGATGAAGGTGAAGGCCACGTAGAACGCGATCGTCACGGCGACGATGACCAGATACCAGACGTCGAACATCATGGTCAGGATGATGCCCACCAGCACGAGTTCGAGGATCAGCGGCCCGACGGAGAAGAGGACGAAGCGCAGCAGGAACTCCACGCCCTTCACGCCCCGTTCGATGATCCGGGACAGGCCCCCTGTCCGCCGCGTGATGTGATAACGCATCGACAGGCGGTGGATATGGTTGAAGGTCTCGTGCGCCAGGGCCCGCAGGGCGCGCTGGGTGACCGGGGCGAATACCGCGTCGCGCAGTTGGTTGAACCCCACGCTCATCAGCCGGGCCATGCCATAGGCCACGGTCAGCGCCACAGCGCTGAGGCCCAGCAGCGGCACCGCATCCCTGGCCAGTCCGTCGACGGCGCCCTTGTAGAAGAACGGGGTCGCAACCGTGATCCCCTTGGCCACGACCAGCAGGATCATCGCAATGACCACCCGGGGCTTCACCCAGGCAGGTTCGTCGGGCCACAGATACGGCACCACCCGACGCAGCACGTTCCAGCCGGACCGGCGTTCGGCACGGGCGGACAGTTCGGACGGCACGGGTTGCGCCGCGGGGCTGGCTGGGTTCGTCATGTCAGGCTGGCCTCATCCGGTCGGACAGGCTGTCCAGATAGGGCCGGTGCCGCCGAAAGACCAGCGTTCACGCGGCCGCAGGGGGGCCTGCACGGACGCACAATCCCGCCGTACGGCCTAGTCGGGAAGGTTGAAGACCTGACCGGGATAGATCAGGTCGGGGTCGCGGATCTGTTCGCGATTGGCACCGAAGACGCGAACGTAAAGGACCCCGTCGCCATAGCGGTTCCGCGAGATCGCCCAGAGCGTATCGCCCTTCTGAACCGTCACGAACCGCGCCAGCAGGTCGCCGCCGGACACGGACGGGTCCAGCCCCGGTTGCTGCAGACGCTCGGGCGGTTCGCGCTTGAACGGGGTTTCGACCCGGCTGGTGACCTTTCCGGCCTCGTCCAGTTCGTCCAGGCGCAGCGTATAGACCCCCGGCGTGATCCCGGGCAGGCGCCCGCCCCAGCGGCCCTGCGCATCCGCCGGCAGGTCGGCCACGGCGACATTGTCGAGGTAGACGCGGATCGTCGCCGCCCCGCGCGAACGGCCGGACAGCAGGACGTCGCCCTGCCGGGTGTATCCTATGGTCGACAGCTCGATCCGGTCCATGGCACGCGGCCGCGCAGGCGCGCCGGTCTGAAGAAGCTCGACCCCGTTGGGCCCGGCCCGCAGCACGGCAATGCCGGCAGCCTGTCCTGCGGCGGCCTGTCCCCCGCCCGGTCCCGCGGACGGGCGGCCGCCCTGATCGGGCGCCGTCAGCGGCTGGGCCGGGGCATCGGCCACGCCGGGCGACGGGACGGTGGTCGAGGATGCAGGCCTGTCTGCGATGACTTCGGCCACGGCCACCTGCACGGGCGCCGCGATGGCTGCGGGGGTATCTTCGGATTTAGGCTCCGGGGCGGCCTGCATCTGTACGGCGAGCTGGCCCGGGGCAGGCGTCGCCCCGGCCACGGCCTCGGCCTCGGGCCGCGCGCTGTCGCCGTCGGCCACGGGCCTTGCCGGGGCATTTCCGGGCATTGTCTGGGACACGACGTCCGCCGGTCGGGCCGGTATGTCCGCGGCAGAGCTGCCCGCACCGGGCGTTTTTGTGGCACCGGCCGGCGCAGGTTGCGGCACGGTTTCCGCCACAGCGACGGCGCTGGCGGTCCGGTCGGCGGCCGGCGGCTGGCCCGCCTGCCCCATCGACGGCGCGGCCGGGGCCGGTACTGTACCCGCATCGGCATCGGCGGTGACAACTGGGGCCAGGATGATCTGGTCCGGCGCCTCGGTCCGGCGGCCACCCAGTTCCGCAATCAGGGTCAGGACCCGCAACCGGGCGCTTGTGCCGACATCCGGAAAACCCGCGAACTTGCCATCGGCGCCGGTGGTCAGGCGGTCGATCTCGGCCCCGTCGATTTCAACGATGACGACGGACCCGGGCACGGCCCTGCCCGCGATCACCGTGGCACCGTCCGGTTCCACCCGGATCAGGTCGATCTGCGGGGCGGCCAGTGCGGACGCATCCGGCGCGGGCGCATCGGTGGCCACAAGGGGGGCGGCGATGGTTTCAGGCGCGGCGGACAGATCGTCTGACGCCGCCCCGTGGGTCGCCGGATCCCTGGCCGTCGTCGCCCCCTGGCCGTCCTGCGCAGCCACATCGGTAGCCGATTCGGTGGCGGTGGCGGCGGGATTTTCCCGGGTTTCGGCCGGCTTCGCCGGCGCTGCGGCCGTCGATACAGCGGCGGAACCGGGGTCCTGTGTGGGGGCCGATGCCACATCCTGCGCTGCAGGCGGAGGATTGCCGAACATCGTTTGTATATCATCGGCATAGTAATAGATGCCGGCCGACGCGGCCGCGGCCACGCCCAGCGCGCCGATCCATATGACTGCCTTGCTGCCAGCCGCCCCGGACCCTGCCGCCATCTTGCATCCCTGCTGCGTGCCACATCCCGTCGCACACTGTTGAGCCCCAACCCGGTTCCGGGTTAACAGGTCGCACCCCCCTTGCAAATGCAGAAAGGCCGAACGATGAGCGCCAAGTCCGTGTGTGTGTATTGCGGATCACGAGCGGGGGCTGACCCGGCTTACGCCCATGCCGCCGAAGAACTGGGCCGCGCCCTGGCCGATCAGGGCTGGCAGCTGGTCTATGGGGCTGGCGACGTCGGGCTGATGGGCATCGTCGCCCGCACCGCTCAGGCCGCCGGTGGCGAGACCTTCGGCGTCATCCCCACCCACCTTCTGAAGCGCGAGGTCGGCAAGACCGACCTGTCCCGTTTCGTCGTCACCGAGACGATGCACGAACGCAAGAAGGTCATGTTCATGAACAGCGATGCGGTGATCGTCCTGCCGGGCGGTGCCGGCACCCTGGACGAGTTCTTCGAGGTCCTGACCTGGGCGCAGCTGGGCCTGCACCAGAAGCCGGTCGTGGTGCTGGACATCGCGGGCTTCTGGGGGCCGCTGGACGGTTTGGTCCGCCACATCATCGATCAGGGCTTCGCGGACCCGTCGCTGGCCGATCTCTACGATACCGCCCCCGACCCCGCTGCGGCGATCGAGCGGCTGAAGATGGCCTTCGCCGCCTGATACGCGTTCGGGGCCCCGCAATCGAGGCCCCGACTGGCTGGTCCGCAACGGCCCCAGACCCGCCCGGATCCCGAGGCAAGGCCATCAGCGGCCCAAGACCGCGACCTACCGATGCGAGGGCCGGAAGGCACCTGCGCCGGACACGAATGCCGGCGGTCAGGCGGCCGGCATCGCGCAAGGACGCCGGAGCAGGCCATCGCGGTTTGCCACGGCACGGGCGGGTGCCGGTGCCGGTCAGTCCCCGGCGCCCCGCTCATGTTTCTTGTCGTGCCACGCCTTCCGGCGCTGCTCGTGCCGTTCGGCGGCCGCTTGCAGGCGGTCGGCATAGGCGTCGCGTTCGGCCGGCGTCATCTCGGTCACGCGGTCCAGCCAGACTTCCTGCAGCGCATGCTGCTGCCCCGCAACCCAGACGTTGTGCCGGGTCAGCACCCCTTCCAGCAGTTGACGGTCAAAGGGGTCGGCGCGGAGGCCCGCATCCAGTGTCCGGGCGGTATCCCGACGCGAGGGCGGCCGGCCGATGCCGTCTTCCTGCATCTCGCGCCGGATCTCGTCGCGCAGCGCGCGCTGCTCTTCCCGCGGCAGTTCGCGGTAAAGCACCATGCCCAGGGACGGCGGACCGCCGATGCCGTCCGCGCCGGGCGAACCGCCAAAGCGCAGCATGATCCCCAGAACCGATCCCAGCACGGCCAGGTTCAGCGCCAGCGACACCGCCAGTGCCACCCGGATCCAGCGCGGTGCCCGCGCCCGGCGTGCCGAAGGATCGGGCGACGGTTTCCCTGCAGCCTCTGCGTTGGGGTCCTGTCTGTCGGGGGCCGGAAGGCCCTGATCGTCCTCGGTCATCATCCGTCCTCTGTCTGCAGTGCCGCGATCAGGTCGGGTTCGAGCAGGTCGATATCCGCCTGCGCCAGATAGACCAGATCCACCGGGTCGGGCAGGCCCCGGGGCGGCGCGAAGCCCAGCCAGACGCCCAGCGCACAGGCCGCCGCCAGACCCGAAATCGCGGGCCACCCGCCGATCTGCGCACGGATGTTCAGGCCGGTAATCGACCCTGTCCCACCCGCCCGGCGCCGCAGCCCCGCGCCCCGCCTGGGGCGAAGATCGGCCGGATGCCGCACCGGTTGTGCCACCGGCTGGGTTTGTGGCCGAGTCTGCACCGGCAGTGGCAGTGGCACCGGCAGTGTCCGGGCCGCATCGGCCAGGACACGCGCCATCAGGTCGTCCGGCGCGGTCTCGATCCGCAGGCCGGCCAGCATCTCGTCCAGCTCCTGATCCGTCAGGTCACGATCTGTCATCGTCAAACCCCAATTCCGCGCGACGCCCGGCAAGAGCGGCCTTCAGTGCCCGCTTGCCCCGCGCCGTCAGGCTTTCTACCGCTTCCACGCCCACCCCAAGGATCTCTGCGATCTCGGGATTGGCAAGTCCTTCCATGTGCCGCAGCACCACCGCCTGCCGCTGCCGGTCCGGCAACGAGTCCAGCGCGGCCTCCAGCGCCTGCATTCGGGCCCGCGCCTGCAGCGTCTCCGGCGCCGTGGGCGCAGGGTCGACGGGTTCGGGCACCGTATCGATGCCGACCGTACCCCCGCGCGCCCGCCGCTTTCGGTCGATGCAGAGGTTCATCACCACGCGATAGAGCCAGGTAGACACCTGCGCCCGCCCCGGCTCCCACTCGGGCGCGATCCGCCACAGCTTCAGCATCGCTTCCTGCGCGACGTCCTCGGCCTCGGCCCGGTCCCCAAGGACCCGGACCGCCACCGAAAGCACCCGCGGCAGGTGACGGCCCGCCAGCAGCCGCGCGGCATCGCCCTGCCCAAGGGCCAACTGCGCCAGAAGCGCATCGTCCGAAGGCTGGCCGGCGGCCCGGGAAGATCCCCGGACCGCCTGTCCCGTCGCTATGCTGGCGCCATCGTTCATACGCACGCAGTCTAGGCTCCGTCAGGCCGCCCGTCAGTCCTGTTCCGGCGCCGGCATGGCCGGGGCCTGACTGCCGGGGGCATTGCGCTGCATCCGGTCGCCATGACCGCCATGCCCACGGTATCCACCGTGGCATCCGCCATCGGGTCCGTGCTGGGAGCCGCCCTTCTTCATGCGGTCCTGCATGTGCTCGGCCATCAGCACCTTGGCCACCTCGAACTCGACCTCGGTGATGCTGCCGTCATTGTCGCGATCCATCCGGTCGAAGATCATGCCGGTGCCACGGGGCCGGGGCAGTTCCGACAGCTGGACCAGGCCGTCGCCGTCCTTGTCCATCTTCTGGAACATCATCGCCGCCCGTTCGGCCGCGCGGGACATCGCCATCGCCTGCACTTCCTCCAGGCTCAGTGCGCCGTCGCCGTCGGTGTCGCCCTCGGCCGCCCGGTTAGGACCGATCAGGCGCAGCTCTTCATAGGTGATCACACCGTTGCCGTCGGTGTCGATCTCCTGAAAGGTCATCTTCATCATCATCGGTCCGGGGCCCATCCCCCGCGGACCGTGACCGGATCCGGGCTGCCCCCCCGGTCCGAATGCCAGGGCAGAGCCGGCGCTCAGCACGCCGACCGACAGCGCGAGCATTGCGGCGATCGGCTTGACATGGATCTTGTTGATCATCTGGTTCTTCCCTTCCTGCCCGGCCGGCCCCTTGCCGCCGGATCTGTGCTTAAAACGGGCAGGCGCCGACGTTCCGTCGAAAATTTTTGCAGGCTCGAAAGACGACAGTTTTGCGACATCCGGCCGCAAGGGCAATCGGCGCAGTTTTCACCGGGCGAGCTGAGGCAGATAATCGCAGCTCTTCCGTGCGCCCTGCACGGTGCATATGTCGAGCGTTTCGTACGCTACTTACCCCGGGATGCCTGCCATGACCCCGTCCGATACCCAGACCCTGCCTGCGCGTGCAACTTCGGTGCGCAAGGAAACCGACCGTCCGACCAAGCCCGCCATGCTGCGCGGCTGGCGGCGCAAGTGCCCGCGCTGCGGACAGGGACAGATCTTCAAGGGTTACCTTGCGGTCAACAGCGCCTGCCCGGTCTGCAAGCAGGACTTCACCCCCCAGCGGGCCGACGACGGCCCGGCCTATCTGACGATCCTGATCGTGGGTCACCTGATGGCGCCGGCGCTGCTGACCGTCTTCGTGGAGTTCCGTCCCGACCCGCTGGTGCTTTTCACCATCTTTGCAGTTGGCTCGGTCGGATTGTCCCTCTACCTTCTGCCCAGGCTGAAGGGGATGATGATCGGACTGCAATGGGCCCGCCGCATGGGGGGCTTCGGGGCAGAACCCGACCGTGCCCCGGAGGAATGGGAGGATCAATGACCACTGAAGCACCGACCGGCGCCGCGGCGCCGGACAAGACCGCCATCCGCAATGCGGCCACTGTCATCGTCCTGCGGGACCGGGCCACGAACCCGGCCGTCCTGATGGGCCAGCGCGGCGCCAAGGCCGCGTTCTTTCCCAACAAGTTCGTCTTTCCGGGCGGTGCGGTCGATGCGGCCGATGCCACCATACCGCTGGCGGCCCCGCTGCCGGGCCTCTGCACCACGCGGCTGGAACAGGACTGCCTGCCGGGCCTTGCAGGCCAACTGGCCGCCGCCGCCGTGCGCGAGCTGTGGGAGGAAACCGGCCTGATCCTGGGACGCCCCGGCACCTGGGACGGCGATGTGCCGGAAGACTGGATCCGCTACGCCGCCACCGGCCACCTGCCGGCGGGCGACATGCTGCAATTCGTGTTCCGCGCGATCACGCCCCCGGGCCGGCCGCGCCGCTTCGATGCGCGCTTCTTCCTGGTGGATGCCGACGACGTGCAGGGCGACCTGGACGACTTCACCCATGCCACGGATGAGCTTTCGCATCTCCAGTGGATCCCGCTGCCCGAGGCGCGCAGCTTCGACCTGCCCTTCATCACCGAGGTCGTCCTGGCCGAGGTCGAGGCCCGCGCCGCCGTAAAGGAACCGCCCGCCTCCGTCCCGTTCTTCAAGAACAACGAAGAGGCGAACCTGTTCCTGCGGATCTACGGCCATGAGCAGCCGATGGAGGACGGGCACCGCCCGGCCTCGATGCAGCGCCCCACACCGGCCTGAGGGCCGTTCGGCCTCTGTCAGGCCGATGAACCGATCGGATTGCCGCGTCCTGCAAGGGGCGCGGCATTTTCGTACCGCTCGCGTCGCACCGCAGGGCGCCCGCCCGTGGCGGGACGGGTCCTGCCGCAGGCAGGGCCCGGGGGTGGGTGGGCGGTCCGCCGCGGGCGGGCGACCGGGACGCGTTCAGATCCGCTCAGATCGCCAGGATCAGCAGCAGGATCGACAGGCCAAGCATGGCGATGCCCGACAGTTCCCGTTTCGTCACCGTTTCGCGGAAGAACAGGACAGAGGCGATCAGGCTGAAGACCAGCTCCACCTGCCCCACCGCCTTCACATAGGCGGCCGTCTGCAGGGTGAAGGCCAGGAACCAGCAGAAGGATCCCACAATGCTGGTCAGCCCGATCCACACCGCCGACCGCCGCGCGGCCCAGACCGCGGCCAGTTCCCTGCGATCCTTCCAGAACAGCCACAGCGCCATGGCCACCATCTGCGACAGGGTCACCGCCGACAGGGTCACCGCCGCCCGCACCACGGGCGCCGGATCGTCGATCTGCAGCGACGCGCCGCGATACCCGACAGAGGAGATCGCGAACAGAAGCCCCGCCCCCAGCCCCAGTGCGGCCGCGCGATTGGTCAGGTTCTGCCACCACTTGCCGCCGCCCTCGGGCGGCTTCGACAGAAGGAAGATCGCGATCACGCCCAGAATGATGGCAAAGAACCCCAGGGGGCTGACCACATCGCCCAGGACGAACAGGCCCATGATCGCGGTCAGCAGCACCTCGGCGTTCTTGAAGGTGATCCCCACCGCGAAATTGCGCTGCTTGAACAGCAGGACGACGAAGATCGTGGCAAAGATCTGCCCCGCCCCGCCCGCCAGCGCGAACAGCCAGAACCGCCCCGTAAGCGCCGGAACCGTGTGCCCGGTCCAGCCGAACCAGGCCACCAGCACCAGCAGCAGCAACGGCGCCGAATACAGGAACCGCGCAAAGGTCGCGCCCGCGGCCGACAGCCGCGCGGTGGACAACCATTTCTGAAGCATGAAGCGCAGCGTCTGGAAGAACGCCGCGCAGACAGAGACCAGAATCCAGAGAGACATGGCGTCTCTCTTGCGCCTCTTTTACCGGGACCGCCAGAGGGGATGCGGCACGGAATCCTTCGCCCGCACCAGATACCTGCGGAACACTTCGCCGTAAGAGCGATAGACGTAAGCCTCGTTCATGCCGCGATAGCGTTCGCCGCTACGCTCATAAAGCGCCGGCAGCTGATACCACGGCACCGCCGGATGCTGATGGTGGACGACATGCAGGTTGTTGTAGAGGAACAGCCACGCCAGCGGCCCCCTGTCTTCCACGATGGCCGTCCGCGCCCGGTGCTTTTCATGCGCGCGGTGTTCCAGATAGGTGCGGATCTTCATCAGACCCAGCCCCGCCCAGATCGCCAGCCCGTAGGCCCAGAACGGCATCGGCGACAGCGCCACCAGCCCCAGCACAAGGATCATCGCCGGGATGTGCAGCAGCCAGGCCTGGATCACCGTCCGGTCGCCGGCGCGGATCAGGCGCCAGTCGCCCTGCAGGAACATCGCCGTCCCTATCCAGGGCCCGATCACGATCCGGCCCAGCAGTGTATTGTTCCACTGGAACAGCACCTGTTTCCAGCGCGGCATCACCGCCCACTTGTCCGGATCCAGAAAGTTCGATTCCGGATCGTCATAGGGATCGGTCAGCAGCGGGTCGTTGTGATGCGCCAAATGCTGGTCGCGGTAACGGCGATAGGGAAAGACCACCGCCAGCGCCGCGGCCACCGTCAACTCGTTCGCAACCTCGGACCGGAACGGATGCCCGTGCAGCGCCTCGTGCGTCAGCGAGGAATGAAAGCCCAGCGCCACCGCCGTCACGATCACCGCCAGGACCGGTGCCACCGGCCAAAGCAGCCACAGCCCGGCCGCCCACACGGCGTAACAGCCCACCATCAGACCCAGCGTGCCCCATTCGACCCTGGCCCCTGCCAGCACCTTCGGCGCGGCAAGACGACCAAGACCTGCCGACGTTCCGCCCCCGGGCGATGCTGCACCTGCAATCGCTTGGGTTCGGCCGGTATCGAATCCGGGCACGACAACGGGTCCAGGCACCTCGGTCGAGGCCATGTCCATTCCACTTCATTGAAAGATCAGGGTTTCCTGCCCCGAACAGAAACATATTCACGACAGCGTGACCATTTGGTATATGGTGAACAAAACCCGCGATTGGTGACCAAAATCAACATATGCCGGATTTCATAGACAAACGACTGCGCGCGCAGCAATTTCGTGACCGTCTGGCCCGCGCCATGCGCGACGGCGAGGTCAGTCAAAGCGCCCTGGCGCGGGCTGCGGGCGTCGACCGATCGACGATTTCCCAGCTTCTGGCGCCCGATACCGCCCGCCTGCCCAATGCGCAGGTCGTGGCCGCCTGTGCCACGGCGCTTGGCGTATCCGCCGACTGGCTTCTGTCGCTCTCCGACCGGCCGGAAAGTGCCGCGCAGCTTCTGTCGACCTCTCTCAGCCTGACGGAAGCGCCCCGGGCGCTGGTCGACGAACGCATCTACGCCTGGCACCGCGAGGCCGAAGGCTACAAGATCCGGCATGTGCCGGCCGCCCTGCCCGACATGCTGAAGACACGCGCGCTGATCGAATGGGAATACAAGCCCCATCTGGGCCGTACGGCGGACCAGGCCATCGGCGCCTCGCAGGACCGGCTGGACTGGATGCGGCAGGCGCAATCGGATTACGAGATCGCGCTGCCGCTTTACGAAATCGACACCTTCGCCCGCGCCGAAGGCTATTATAGCGGCGTCAGCCGCGAGATCCGGCTGGAACAGCTGGACCGGCTGGAGCGTCTGTCGACGCAGCTTTATCCTCGACTGCGGCTGTCGCTCTTCGATGCGCGCAGGCTGTATTCCTCGCCCATCACGATCTTCGGACCTCTGCTGTCGGTGCTTTATCTCGGCAGCCACTACCTGGCCTTCCGTGACCGCGAGCGGATCGAGATCTTTACGGCCCATTTCGACCGGCTGGTGCGCGAGGCCGCCTATGGCGCCCGTGACGTGCCGCGATACCTTCGGGGGCTGCGGGAGCAGATCACCGGGGTGAACCTGCCGATCCGGCCCTGACCGGCCACGCCGCGGCCCGCTCCTCCGACGCCCGATCTTTGTGCAATCCTTGGCGAAATCGCCGTCCCTCCCCCCCGAACCGGCCCCGCCGCCGTCACGAAATGCCACGATCCGGCTGCGATCTTTCCCAATCCCGGCCTTGCGCTTGCGGAATGCGGCCATTTTTTTCAGCTTGGTTGAAAAGGGACGCGGCGCGGCTTTGATCCGCTTTCGGATGGAACGCCCAGGGGGATGGGACCGATGACAACCTACAATTTCGCAAGCCTTGCGACGCCGGCCGGATATATCGAAGACGTCTATCCGACCTTCGAGCAGATCAATGTCACCGTGCCCGACGATGTCGGACAGTTCGGCTTCAGCTACGCGGCTGATCAGGTCGGCACGACGTTTCCCGTGATCGGCTGGGAGTATATCGAGGACCTGGGATCCTATCCGATGACGCTGTCCTCGGACGACTGGAACAGCCAGCCGGTGCAGTGGCAACTTGCACAGTTCGGGCCCGGTTCCGAACAGGAAGGCACCGTCGTGGCCTTCACCCAGGCGGTCAACGGGACCGATGCCTGGAGCTTCATCCAGGTGGCGGGCGTCAAGGTTCTGACGGGCCAGTCCGCGGTGAATTTCGCCAATGACTGGCAACAATATTATGACCCGGCCAACAGCGAAGACATGTTCACGCCTGTGGACATGGACACGCTGGGCGATGTCTACGCGTTCTCGGACCTGACATACGTGTCCCACAGCGGCACCAGCACCTACAATCCGAATGCCTCTGGCTGGAACTATTTCGGCGGGCTCGGGCCCGAAATCGGGACCGGCGCCGAGGACGACGATTTCCTGGCAGGTGGCGGCGGCGACGATACGCTTTCGGGCAAAGGCGGATCGGATATCGTGCGCGGCGGTTCCGGCAATGACCTGGTATCCGGCGGATCGGGATCCGACACGGTTGCGGGAGGGTCCGGCGACGATCTGGTGAAGGGCCAGAAAGGCCATGACAAGGTCCTGGGCAAGACCGGCAACGATACGGTGCTGGGCGGCAAGGGCCACGACATCGCCCGCGGCGGTCAGGGTGACGATATCGTCCAGGGCGGCAAGGGCAAGGACACCGTGGTCGGTGGCAAGGGCCACGACGTGCTGTCGGGCGGACACGGGGCGGACGACTTCGTCTTCCGGGGCGTCTTCGGCATCGACCGGATCACCGACTTCCAGTCCGGCTCCGACACGCTGAGCTTCAAGCACATTGCAGCGCTGGACGGCCTGACGGTGGACCAGTTCATGGCCGATTACGTCTCGGTCGACGGGCTGAACACGGTGATCGATATCGAGGGCGCAGGCCAGGTCACGCTGCAGGGCTATACCGGCCTCTCGGCCTTGGCGGACGACATCGTCCTGGTCTAGGCCGCTTTTTTCCGGAACCGGACAGGCGTCCTGACGTCGTTCCCAGCCGTCGGCACGGCACGGGCACGACTCTGGCACGGCACCTGCGCGGCGCGCGTAGAGCGTTAACCAATGGCCGATTCCGCCCTTCATCCATCATTTCAGTCAATTTAACTGACGACCGGATCCATGAGCATTTCGTCCCGAATCCCTGTCGCCCCCGGCGACATCGCCGCCGTGCGGCAGTTCAACCTTTTCCATGCGCGTATTCTGGCTTCGCTGGCCGCCGACCGTCCACGTCACGACCGGCCGCCGGGCGGGAAGCAACAGGATGCGGCGGCACCCGGCCTTGCCGATCTGGCCCGTACCCTTCAGGTCGCGCCCGGGGAACTTGGCCGCATTCTGGCCGGGCTTCAGCGCGAGGGCCTGCTGGACAGCGCCTTTGCCGCCGGCCTTGCCGCGATGCAAGGGGACGGCTGGGATCGCCCGGGCCCCTCTTCCGCGGACAGCGTCGAGGCACTTCTGGCGCCGCTCTCATCCGCCGACCGGCGGCAGCTGGTGCAGGCCATGGCCCGGGTGCAGCGCCTGCTGGACAATGGGGTGCCGGCGTCGCGCGCCGTCCTGCGCGCGCCCAGCCCCGGCGACCTGAGCTGGATCATCCACCGCGACGCCAGCCTGCATGCGGCAGAGCACGGCTGGGACTGGACCTACGAGGCGCTGGTCGCCGATACCGTCGCGGGCTTCGTTTCGGATTTCGACCCCTCGCGCGACCGCGCCTGGGTGGCAGAGCTGGACGGCAGCGTCACGGGATCGGTGATGATCGTCCATGACGACGACCGGACCGCACGGCTGCGCCTTCTGTGGATCGACCCCGAAACGCCGGAGCAGGACCTGGGTCGCCGCCTGCTGGACGAGGCGGTGCAGTGTGCCCGGGCGGGCCGCAACCGCGCGGTGACGCTGTCGACGAACGAGATGCTTACGGCGGCCGGGGATCTCTACCGGGCCATCGGCTTTGTCCGGGACGGTCCGGCCGAAGGCCAGATGCGAGAGACGGACCTGATCGGCCAGACCTGGACCCTGACGCTTTAGCTTTCGGCCAGCCAGTCCGCGGCGGTGCCGGCGATGTAGGCGCCATAGGACCGGGGGCCGTCCGGCAGCAGCAGCGCCTGGTCCGCCATTTCGGCGGGCCGCGCCGGGCTGCCGGTGGCGCGCAGGTTGCGGTACATCAGCATCAGATCGAAATGCAGCCATTCGGGCATGTAGGGCTTCACGATCTCGCCCCATTCCTCGGCCGTGAGGTCGGGAAAGACCACAGTGCGGCCCAGCGCCTGCGACCAGAGCTCTGCCGCTTCCGGTCCCGTCTGTTCCTCGCCGCTGGACAGCAGCACCGCGCGGCCTTCGCAGGTGCCGTCCAGCAGCGCACGGGCAGCCGCGTCGGCGACGTCGCGCGTGTCGACCCGGTGCAGCGGCTTCAGCCCGCAGGGCACGGCATAGGCCCCGTTCATGATCGCGGCCTTTCCCATCGCGTCGTTCTGCATGAAATAGGTCGGCCGCAGGATCGTGTAGGGCACGCCACCGGCACGCACCGCCGCTTCGATCCCCAGCTTGGCGCCGGCATGGGGCACGATGGGCGTGCGCTGCGAGATGTCGTTGGACAGGTAGACCAGATGCCGGGGCTTCGCGTCCAGGATCACCGACAGGACGGTCAGCCCCTGGTGGCTTTCGATCGGGCTGTTGGCGATCAGCAGGAAAACCGCTTCGGCCCCTTCCAAAGCCGGGCGCAGGGTATCGGCCCGGTCCAGATCGGCAACGAAGCCTTCCACGCCGGCCGGCAATGCCGCGGCCTTTTCCGCATCGCGGGTGATAACGCGGACCTTTTTGCCCGCCGCCACCAGTTGCGGGACCAGCGCCCGGCCGATCTGGCCGGTGCCTCCGAAGACGACGATGGTCATGTACGTGTTCCTTTCAAGGGTATGGCAAGGTCTTAGACCCGTCGCCCGGCAAGGCCAACTGCGGCTTTGCCGATACCCCCGGCCCCGGCGTGCGGCAGGGCCGCGCGAAGGCAAGACGGTAGGCAATCAATCCGCAGGACTGGCGCAACGCCGCGGCCCTCCATTCATCTGGCGCGGGACAGTCGGTCGCTCCCCGGCCCGCAGCCGGGCGGTCAGGCCGCCTGTGAAGAGCTTCCCCGACTAGGCGCGCGGCACCTTCACCATCAAGACCAGCCCCCCGGCCGCAATCAGGGCGACACCGGCCAACGTCGGCAGGGTCGGCACCTCTGCGAAGACGAAGATCCCGATGGCGGCGGCGCCGACCAGTTCCAGATAGACCAGCGGCGCAAGGGTGGACGCATCGGCCCAGCGAAAGGCGGCAATCGACATCAGGTGGCAGAGAGCCGAGAACAGCCCCAGCCCCGCAAACAGGATCAGCGTATCGGCAGCCGGCACCTGGGCCGTCACGACGGCCTGCGGGGCCAGAAGAAGGCTGCCCAGCACGCATTGAAAGGCCAGCGTCTTCACGGGATCGGTGTTCTGCGACGCGGTGCGCGTCGACACGAGGTAGAAGGCAAAGAGGCACCCGGCCGCGAAGGCCAGGATCACCCCCGGCTCCACCGTACCGCCCGGGCGCAGGATCACCGCCGCGCCCAGCACGCCCAGGCCCAGGCTGATGCCCTTGCGGGTGGTCATGCGCTCGCCCAGCAGCAGGACCGACAGGACCACAGCCACGATGGGTCCGACGAAGAAGGCCCCCACCGCCATGGCCAGCGGAATGGTGGAAATCGCGATGAAATAAAGCGTCATCGCCCCCACCAGGAAGGTCGTGCGCAGGATATGGGCCTTCAGGTTTTCGGTCGGGAAGATATGGCGGCCGAAGCGCAGGACGGCCAGCGGCAACACGATGCCCGATGCCACCGCATAGCGCGCCCATGCGATGAAAAGCGGCGAATAATCGGCGCTGAGATACTTGGCAAAGCCATCGACGACGGGAATGCCCAGCATGGCCGCGACCATCAGGGCCACGCCCCGGGCGTCGGTGCTGGATATGGCGGGGGCGGCAGGGTTCGTCATCGAAGGGACCATCGTCCCGGGCACGCGCTTTGTCAAACCGGTGTCGCATTTGTCCCATGAAGCCGCCGCGGCAGGGATTGCCGTCGCTGCCGGCCCCGCGCAAGAGTACGACCAGAAAACAGTTACGGAGCTGCGCGCCATGCCCCTTTCCATGAACCGGGACGTCTTCATCACCTGTGCCGTGACCGGATCCGGCGGGTCCCAGGACCGCAGCCCGCATGTGCCGCGCTCGCCTGAACAGATCGCCGACAGCGCCATAGCGGCGGCCAAGGCCGGGGCGGCGGTGGTCCATTGCCATGTCCGCGATCCCGAAACCGGTGCGCCGTCGCGGGACCCCAAGCTCTATCGCGAGCTGACCGACCGGATCCGCGCATCCGATGTCGACGTGGTGCTGAACCTGACCGCCGGCATGGGCGGCGACCTGATCCTGGGCGGCACCGACAATCCGCTGCCGCCGGGCCCGGGCACCGACATGGCCGGCGCCACCGAACGCATGGCCCATGTCACCGAATGCCGGCCCGAGATCTGCACGCTGGACTGCGGCACGATGAACTTTGCCGAAGCCGATTACGTGATGACCAACACGCCCGGCATGTTGCAGGAGATGGGCCGCCAGATGACCGCCCTGGGCGTGAAGCCCGAGATCGAGGCCTTCGATACCGGCCACCTGTGGTACGCGCGCCAACTGGTCGCCGACGGTATCCTGGAAGACCCCGCGCTGGTCCAGCTGTGCATGGGCGTGCCCTGGGGCGCGCCGGACGACCTGAACACCTTCATGGCGATGGTCAACAACGTGCCCGCAGGCTGGACCTTTTCCGCCTTCGCTCTGGGGCGGAACCAGATGGCCTATGTCGCGGCATCGGTCCTTGCGGGCGGGAACGTCCGGGTGGGGCTGGAAGACAACCTGTGGCTGGACAAGGGCGTCCTGGCCGAGAACTGGCAGCTGGTCGACCGTGCCAAGACCATCATCGAAAACATGGGCGCCCGCGTCATCGGCCCGGAAGAGGTCCGCAAGAAGCTGGGCCTGACCAGGCGGGCCCCGGTGTGACGGGCTGGACCCGGCGGACGGTCCTGGGCGGCGCCCTGTCGGCGCTGGCCGGCTGCGTCGTGCCGGATCAGCCCCCGGTCCCGGGGGAAGGCATCGACGCGTCCCGCTTTGGCGGTATCTGGTATCAGGCGGCAACGGTCAGCACCGAACCGCAACCGGCGGTCCGGCCGCAGATCGACAAGCTTTTCGAGACGAAGGCGCTTGGCGGCAGGGAGCGCAGCACCGGCAACGGCACGATCATCGGAGATGACTGGCAGGAACTCTTCGAGGCCGCGAATACAGGCAAGCTCTACTTTGCCGGTCCGGTTCCGAAGCAATGGGTGCTGTGGGTGGACAGCGGCTATCGCACCGCCCTGATCGGGCAGCTGGACGGGAACCGCGCGCGGATCGTCAGCCGCACGCAGGAGGTTCCGGAAAAGGACCTGATCGCCGCGCGGTCGGTGGCGAACTACTTTGGCTATGACATGACGAAACTGGACGGGGCAACGCAATGACGCGAACGGCAGCAATAATCGGCGGGGGCGTCATCGGCGGCGGCTGGGTGGCGCGGTTCCTTCAGGCGGGGTGGGACGTGCGGATCTTCGATCCGGATCCCGAGGCCGGCCGCAAGATCGGCGCCGTGCTGGACAATGCCCGCCGCGCCGTGCCGGGCCTGACCAGTTTTCCCATGCCGGAAGAAGGCCGGATGACCTTTCATCCGACCGTGGCAGAGGCCGTCGAAGGCGCCGCCTGGATCCAGGAAAGCGTGCCGGAACGGCTGGCCCTGAAACAGGCCGTTCTGGAACAGGTCGAGGCCGCGGCCGCGGCCGATGCCATCGTCGGTTCGTCGACCTCGGGCTTCAAGCCGTCGGAGTTGCAGGCGGGCCGCGCCCGACCCGGGCAGATCGTGGTGACGCACCCGTTCAACCCGGTCTATCTGCTGCCCCTGGTGGAACTGGTCACGACGGACGCCAATCCGGGCCCGGTGATCGAGGACGCCAAGGCGATCCTGTCCAGCCTGACCATGTACCCCCTTCATCTGAAGAAGGAAATCGACGCCCATGTCGCCGACCGCTTGCTGGAGGCCGTCTGGCGCGAGGCGCTGTGGCTGGTCAGCGACGGCATCGCCACGACAGAGGAGATCGACGAGGCGATCCGCATGGGCTTTGGCCTTCGCTGGGCGCAGATGGGCCTCTTCGAGACCTACCGGATTGCCGGGGGAGAGGCCGGCATGCGCCATTTCCTGTCCCAGTTCGGCCCGGCGCTGGAATGGCCCTGGACGAAACTGATGGACGTCCCCGAATTCAACGACGACCTGGTCGACCGCATCGCCGGCCAGTCGGATGCGCAGTCCGGCCATCATTCCATCCGGGAACTGGAACGGATCCGGGATGCGAACCTGGTGTCGATCCTGCGCGGCCTGAAACACTGGAACTGGGGGGCCGGCAAGCTGCTGGCCGACCGTGACGCGCAGCGGAAGCGCGAGACCGAGCCGGGCCGCACCGTGGCAGAGCTGGAAGACCTGTCCCAACCGCTGCTGACCGTGTCCCGGGCGGTGCCGCTCGACTGGACCGATTTCAACGGCCACATGACCGAACCCCGCTATCAGGAGGCCTTTGCGGCAGGCACGTTCAGCTTCATGAACAAGCTGGGCGTGGACGACGACTATATCGCCGGCGGAAAGAGCTTTTTCACAGCCGAAAGCCACCTGCGCCACCTGGGAGAGGTCCATGCCGGAGACCGGATCGAGATCCGGACCCAGATGTTGCTGGGCGAAGGGCGCAAGCTGCACCTGTTCCACAAGATGAAGGTGAACGGCAAGACGGTGGCCACGGGCGAACATTTCATGCTGCATGTCGACCTTGCGACCCGGCAGCCCTGCGCGACCGAAGGCGCGCTGGCGGAAAACCTGGCCCGGATGAGCGCGGCGCACGGACCCTTGCCCTATCCCAAGGGCGCCGGACTGGCGATCCGTCACCCGGACCGGGCGCCGTAGCAGACATTCCGAGCCGGATCGCCGCCGCGGCGGGACGTCGAACGTCCGGGAACGAAGCGCGGCGGCCGGCCCGCGGCACGGCCGCAAGGCGCCCTTCCGGGACGGGCCCGACGCTGTCCGGCGTACCGCCGGGCGGGACGATGGGTCGAAGGACCCGACTAACGATGATGCCCCTTCCGCCAGTCCGCAGGCGTCCGTCCATAGGCTTCGCGGAACACCCGCCCGAAATGCGAGGCATCGCCGAACCCTGCACGATAGCCGATCTCTGCCACCGGCAAGTGCGCCAGCGCCGGATCCTGCAGCAGTCGCGCCGCCCGTTGTAACCGGTGCCGGCGCAGGCAGGATCCGAACGTATCCCCCTGCCGGGCGAACAAGTTGTGCAGATGCCCGACCGAAAGCCCGGCCTCGGCCGCGCAAGTCGCCGCCGTGAACCCGTTGTCGGCGCATCCCGCCGCCACGATCCGCTGCAACCGCCGGTGCTGCGCCGCCTGGCGATCCTCGGGCGCGGTCTCCTCGGTCGTCCGCGCGGCCAGCACCGCCAGCGACAGCACCACGTCATACAGATCCCGTGCCTCGGTCCCTGCCCCGCTGTCTGCGGACATCGCCAGGGCACGCATGGCTTCGCCCAGGGCCGCGCCGACACGGCCATGGGCCGTCAGCCGTTTCGGCACCCCGTTGCAGACCCCGTCCGTCCGCGGATCGAAGGTCGCCTTGGGCACCAGAAGCGATGCCACTTTCAGATCGTCGCAATCCCCGTGGTCCAGCAGGAACGGTTCCGCCCCGTCGAAGATGCCGACATCCCCGGCCCGCAGGGTCATCTCGTGCCTTCCTTGCGCGATCTGGCAGGCCCCTCCCAGTTGCAGGTTCACATAATAGCACGGCACCGGCGAGACCGCGATTTCCGCCCGGCCCCGATGAACCTCGTGCGGGCGCGAGGTGACCAGGTTCAGCACGCCGCTGCCCAGCCGGTGCGACGCGATGGAGGCCCGGAAAGCCCCGCGCCGGTCCCGCGCCAGTTCCGGGCGCAGCGGCATGAAGGCAGCACAGATCCCTTCGCGATAGAACTCGAACGCCTCGCCCTGGCGCACGTCGCTGGTCTGCCAGACCTGCGGCGCAGCCCGAGTTTCAGCACAGGAATTGTGAGAGATGGCCATTCGCAGCGCTCCTTCCGCCGCTATGATCGGTGGAGAAGACTAGAGTGGAGGAAACCCCGATGTCTACATATGTCCTGGTCCACGGCGCCTGGCACACAGGAGAGCTGTTCGAGGATGTCGCCGCCCCGATCCGCGCCGCAGGTCACGTGGTCCATTGCCCGACCGTGGCGGGCAACGCGCCGGGCGACGACCGCCGGCAGGGGCTGGCCCCTGCCGTCGCGTCCATCGTGACCTACCTGGAAGACAACGACCTGTCGGACGTGATCCTGCTGGGCCACAGTTATGGCGGTATGGTGATCACCGGCGTGGCCGACCGCGTGCCGGGCCGGATCCGGCGGCTGATCTACTGGAACGCCTTCGTGCCGAGCGACGGCGAATGCCTGAACGACATGGTGCCGCCGCATTACGTGGACCTGTTCGACCAGGTCGCGGCCGCCAGCGACGACAACAGCGTGATGCTGCCCTACCCGATCTGGCGCGAGGCCTTTATCAACGACGCCCCCGCGGACCTGGCACAATCCGCCTTCGACCGGCTGAACCCCCACCCCTACGCGACCTTCACCGACAAGATCGCCCTGTCGAAGAACCCGGCCGAGTTCGAATGCGCCAAGTCCTACATCAACTGCACCGAAGACACGGCCCTGCCGCAAAGCCTGGGCTGGCATCCGCGCCTGTCGGAAAAGCTGGGCCTGTTCCGTCTGGTCCAGATCCCCGGCAGCCACGAGATCTGCTTCAGCGATCCCGCCGCACTGGCGGACGCGATCATGATCGCCGGCCGGGACTGATCCCGTCACCGGGCGGCAGTGCCCCTGCCGTCCGGGGCGTTCCAGCCCCGACCGCGGACAAAGAATTGAGAACATAATAGGAACATGCCATCCTGTTCCCATGACGACTCAGCTCTTCTCCCCCGGTCGAGGCCGGCCCGAGGACCGGCGTCCCGGCCTGCACCTCGCCCCCGGCCGGGACGCACCGTTCCTGGCGGCCTCGCGCGTGCACGAGGCCTGCGGCCCCGCCCGGCGCACCTTCGCGGCCTGGGTCGCGGGGCGGCTGAACGGGCCGGTGATCTGGATCGTGCCCGCCTGGT
Organism: Chachezhania sediminis; assembly: GCF_009765275.1. Classification (GTDB taxonomy): domain Bacteria; phylum Pseudomonadota; class Alphaproteobacteria; order Rhodobacterales; family Rhodobacteraceae; genus Chachezhania; species Chachezhania sediminis. The sequence continues at coordinate 81,899 of NZ_VOPH01000004.1, read as the reverse complement.
CGCCGGACCGGCTGCATTCCGAAGGCCTGGCCGATTTCGCCCAGCCCGGCCGGTTCCTGTTCGTGGCGCCGCAACGGGGCGAGGATCTGCTGTGGTGCGCGGAAGAGGCGCTGCGGTCCGGCGCCGCCCCCCTTGTCGTGGTCGACCTCCCGGCGCCGCCGGCCCTGACCCCGGTCCGCCGCCTGCACCTGGCCGCCGAAACCGGGGCCGAGACACTGGCCGCCAGCCGCCGCGCGGCACCGCAGAGCGTCCGCGAGTCGATGCAGCCCCCCGAGGCCTCCGACCTCCCCGGCCCGCTGGGCCTTCTGCTGACCCCGGGCGACGGCGGCGCGCAGGGGATCGAAACCCGCTGGCACATGGCCCCGACCCATGACGGGACCGCGGCGGAGACTTGGCATGAAACCTGGCACCTCGCCCGCCGCCGCGCCCGGGCCCTGCCGCCGACGGGCTGGACGGCTGCGCGAACGGACAGGCAGGCTATTGACGTCAGCCCTTTCCGCCAGTTCTCGTGAGCATCTCCCCGACCAGAGACAGCCAGATCGTCCCGAACCGCGCCTTCCAAGGCGACAAGGCGGCCAGGGCCAGGTTCACCAGGCGGATTGGCTCAGTTGGGGGGGCAGAACACCACGCGGCAAAGATCGGGTGCGAGGCCATTCTGATCTGAAGCCGGAGAAAAAAGGGCAGCGCCCAATCCTGGGTGGGCGCAGACGAAATCCGAGCTGATGCATGGCGCGGTAGTCCCTCTCACCCTGAGTTCGGGGCGGGACGTCACCAATGCGCCCTCCCGGGGGGGAGGGTCGGGCGCGGCCCGGGGTGCGCCCCCGGGCGAAACGACAAGTTGATGTTGACCTTGTTCCGCTTCACTGCCGGGCAGACCGATCACCTGGGCATCCATTGCGCCGCGCCGCCGCAGGTCAGCTTCGAGCCCAAACCACCAAAAGCTGCGTCACGCGTCAATGTCGACACCATATTGAAAGCGGAAATTCGTCAATCCATTCAAAGGTACCTAGCTATAGTGCCCGAGTAGCGGGTTGGGTTGCGCGCCCACAGCAATACATTTTGACACTCTTCCTCTGTTGCCTCTGACACGAGGTCTAAGAAGGTTTTGTCGACAACTTGCCTTGGCCTTGAAGCCAATCCAACCGCCAGCCTTTTTGCGACGACGCTTTCATGCAACAAAAGTTGCCTCAAGATAGCGCGTGAAATGGGACGGTAGTTGTAGAAGTCCTTCCCCAAAAATCTGGGGAAATCCTCGAATACTGTGCCGGGGCATAGTCGCGCCGCAGCGTTGATACCAACATTCAACTCCGCCCGCTCGCAGTGTTGAACAAATCGCATAGCCCCCCGCTGCACAAATGGATCTGGGTCGTCCAAAAGACAGAATACCTTGCCAAGCGGTTCAGCATCGAAGCGGGTTGCACAATCGAGTAAGATAATGATCGCATCCGAGCGGATTTGCGGTCTTTCGCTCTCAAGCAAAGGCACTATTTCTTCAAGCAAGGGGCGCACCTTAGGACCAAGCTCGTATGCAAGGTGCGAGCCAAGGCCTTGAATCTCAATATTTTTAGAGGTTAGTAGAGGCTTCAGGTGTTCAATCGGAAAGCCGTTGTGGAAAGCCGAGTTCAGCTCTTGGCTGTAGTCATCCTCGCTGCCAGACACGACAAGCTGGATCATTTCTTCGGGGGTCATATTTTCTCGGCGTCTACGATGCCGCATCCATTATATGAGCATTCTCGCTACCACCTACAAAAGCCTCCGTCAACGTTGGGGACTGCCCCTTCCAACATGGTCAGTGATTGGCTGGAATTCCTGCTTTTATCCAAAACCCGCCATTCGACGCAGCAATGCGAACGGCAGCTTGGTCCCGCATAGCGGACCTTGGCAGACTTCGGCGAGATAGAATTCCGGCGAATTGCAGCTTCGAGCACCCCCGCCGCTGGCTGGTTCACAGCCAGGATCCGGTCCGGACTGTTGCGCGCCATCGCTCATGCGACCGATGAAGGGACCATCGCCCGCTCTGGCGCACCGCCCGGCCTTCGCGTATGCCCGCCTCACCCCGATCCCACTGACACAGCCACAGGACGCCCCCAATGACCGACCCCAAGCGCATCGTCCTTTCCAGCGACCACGCCGCCATCGACCTGCGGCAGGCCATCGCCAGGCATATCGCCGAACGCGGCTGGACCGCCGTCGATATCGGCCCGACCACGACCGAGAGCACGCATTACCCCAAACATGGCGAGGCCGCGGCCCGCATGGTGGCCTCCGGCGACTGCGCGCTCGGCATCATCCTCTGCGGCACCGGCCAGGGCATCATGATGGCCGCGAACAAGGTCCCCGGCATCCGCTGCGGCGTCTGTTCCGAAGCGTTTTCCGCCCGGATGATCCGCCAGCACAACGACGCCAACATGCTGTCGATCGGCGCCCGGGTCGTGGGCGAAGGCCTGGCGCTGGATATCGTCGATGCCTTCCTCGATGCGGAATTCGAAGGCGGCCGCCATGCCACCCGCGTCGACATGATCACCGCGCTGGAAGGCTGATCGGAACGACGCTCGCCAATGGCCCGCGCGGCCGGCGTCAGCCGGACGCGCCCCCCCCGGGCGACGCGCGCAAGGCGCGGCGCAATCCCAGCGTCAGATATCGGCCGTCACCCCCCGGCTGCCACCCTCTGGCAGTCAGCCGTCCGTCCCGGCAAGGTCCCATTTCACCACGATATTCGACGACCGCCACAGCGGCCCCGGATCGGTGAAGCCGCCGATCTCCGTGCCGCCCATCGCCTGGTAGAACCGCCGCGCGGCGACGTTCTCGCGCACCACGGCCAGGGCCGCGTCCCGGCAACCCAGCCTCCGCAGCCAGTCCAGCGCCGCGACCAGAAGCCTGGCGCCCAGACCGGCACCCCGCGCCGTCCCCCGCACATAGAGATGCTTGATCTCCGCCGCGCTCTCCAGCGCCGGATGGCCCGCCGGACCGAAGCTTGCGACGCCGGCCAACTCTGCCCCCGACCGCGCGATCAGCACCCCTGTCAGGGCATCGTCCGCGTCCAGAACCTGCGTCCAGTACGGCAGACGCCGGGCCTCGTCCAGAAGGGTGTGGGCCTCGGCCGGGGCCAGGTCTCGATACGTCTCGCGCCAGACCTCGACATGCAGCCGGGCCAGGGCCGCCGCATCCGCCGGGGTGCCCGGGCCGATCACGACCTTCAACACCTCATCTACCATCTTCGTCCCTCCGGAACGGCAAGGGGCGCGGCCGGCGTCAGCCGGCCGCGCCCCGGGCGACGCGCTTGCGCGGCGCAACCCTTTTGAATTCAGTCCTTCCGCTGGCCGGCAAACTGCGCCTGCCAGCCTTCGCGGTCCTCGTCAGAAATCTTGGCGAACAGCACATCCGGCACCGTAAAGCCATGGCCCACCGGCAGGGCATTCAGGGCCTCGGCCACATCCGTCGGCCAGCCCGCGTCCTCGCAGCCCATCGCTTCCAGCATCCGGGCCCCGGTGTCGGGAATGAACGGCGCGCTGAGGACCGCGTAGAGCCGGATCAGGTTCAGCCCCGTCCGGACCTGCATCGCCGCCATCTCGGGGTCGGTCTTGAAGGTCGTCCAGGGGGCCGCTGATTGCGCGTATTCGTTGCCCGCGACCCAGATCGCGCGCAGTTCGGCCGCGGCCTTGCGGACCTCCATCGCTTCCATGAAGCCCTCGTAGGCCTGAAGCCGCGTCTGCAGCTCTGCCGCCAACGCCGCCTCGCGCTCGCCCGGGGCGCCGCCCTCGGGCAGCGCCTCGCCGAACTTGGACCGGCAGAACTTGGTGATCCGGCTGACGAAATTGCCCAGCACATCCGCCAGGTCCTTGTTGACCGAGACCTGGAAGTTCTCCCACGTGAACTCGCTGTCGGAACTTTCCGGTGCGTGGCTCAGCAGCCACCAGCGCCAATAGTCCGACGGCAGGATCGCCAGAGCCTGGTCCATGAACACGCCCCGCCCCTGCGAGGTGGAAAACTGCCCGCCGTCATAGTTCAGGTAGTTGAACGACTTCAGGTGATCGACCAGCTTCCAGGGCTCGCCCGAGCCCAGGATCGTGACCGGGAAGCCCAGCGTGTGGAAGGGCACGTTGTCCTTGCCCATGAACTGGACATAGCGGACGTCGTCCGCGCCCTTGTCGGTCCGCCACCAGCGTTCCCAGGCATCGTCGCCCAGGCCCTGTGCTTCGGCCCATTCCAGGGAACAGGCGATGTATTCGATGGGCGCATCGAACCAGACATAAAAGACCTTGCCTTCCATCCCCGGCCAGGGCGCGTCGCCCTTCATCACCGGCACGCCCCAGCTCAGGTCGCGGGTGATGCCCCGGTCCTGCAGCCCGTCGCCGTCATGCAGCCATTTCTTGGCAATGGACGTGGTCAACACCGGCCAGTCGGTCTTCGACGTGATCCATGCGTCCAGGTCGTCCTTCATCGCCGACTGGCGCAAATACAGGTGCTTGGAATCCCGCAGTTCCAGGTCCGTGGCACCCGACACGGCGCTTCGCGGATCGATCAGGTCGGTCGGGTCCAATTGCTTGGTGCAGTTCTCGCACTGGTCGCCGCGGGCGCGGTCGTAGCCGCAGTTGGGGCACGTCCCTTCGATATAGCGGTCGGGCAGGAAGCGTCCGTCTGTCGGCGAATAGAACTGGCGTTCCGTCACCTCGCGGATCAGGCCCGCCTCGTCCAGCTTGCCGGCGAAATGCTGCGTCAGTTTGTGGTTCTGGGGCGAAGACGAGCGACCGAAATGGTCGAAGCTCAGCCCGAAGCCCCGGGCCAGGCCCGCTTGCACCTCGTGCATTTCGGCACAGTACTGTTCGACCGGCTTGCCCGCCTTGGCCGCGGCCAGTTCGGCCGGCGTGCCATGTTCATCGGTCGCGCAGAGGAACAGGACCTCGTGCCCGCGCATCCGCATGTACCGGGCAAAGAGGTCTGCCGGCAGCTGCGAGCCGACCAGGTTGCCCAGGTGCTTGATCCCGTTGATGTAAGGGATCGCGGATGTGATTAATATGCGTGCCATGAGGACCATCCCGCGAAGATTGCGCGCGGGTCATAGCGCAAGCCCCCGGGCGCGTCACCCCCCGATGCTGTCCTCTTCCGCCTCGCCCCTGCCCGGCTTGCGGCCGCCGGACCGCATCGTGCGCCGGTCGGCCAGCAGCCGGCCGATCAGGAAGGTGGTCCGCGGGGTGTAGATGTAGCGTGTCCGCGTCGGCGCAGAAGGCCGCGCGCGCATCCTGAGGACCGAGAACAGGATCAGCACCACGTGCCCCGCGCCAAGGAAGATGAACAGCGCCGCCGGCCCGAACCGTTCGATCAGCAGCGCGCCCAGCAGCGGGCTGGCGATGGCGCCCACGGCATAGAAGAACATCAGCGCCGCCGACAGTTCGGCCCGTTCGTGATCCTCGGCAAAGTCGTGGGCGTGGGCGGTGGCGATGGAATAGATCGGGAAGGTCGACAGCCCGAAGAACATGGCCGAGATCATGACCCCCACCTGGCCCGTGTCCTGGAAGATCATCATCGCGGCAGAGGCCACGACCGACAGGACCGAAAAGCCGATCAGCACCCAGCGCCGGTCGTATTTGTCGGCCGCCCAGCCCGCGGGGTACTGCGCCAGCGCACCGCCCAGGACCCAGGCCGCCAGGAACAGGCCGACATCCTCGGCCCTCAGGCCCACCTCGGTCCCGTAGAGGGGGCCAACCATCCGGAAGCCAGCTGCCGTCAGGCCCGATACGATCACCCCCGCCACGGCCAGGGGCGACCGCCCCCAGGCCAGGTTGGGCCGCAGGCGCGAGGCCTGGGTCGTGGCCGGTTGCGGCAGCCGGGTCAGTGCCAGCGGCAGAAGCGCCGCGCAGCACAGAAGCGCCAGCAGGTTGTAGGAGACATAGACCGCAGGCTCCAGCACGCCGATCATCAGCTGCGCCACGATCGAGGCGCCCATGTCGACCACGCGATAGGTGCCGGTGGCGCGGCCCCGCGTCTCGTTCGTGACCGAGGTGTTCAGCCAGGCCTCGATCACGGTATAGCAGCCCGCCACACACATGCCCGACGCCACCCGCAACAGGGCCCAGGCCGTGGGATCCTGGGTCAGCGTATGGGCCAGAAGTCCCATGGCCCCGGTGGCGGTGAAGACGGAATAGGCGCGCGAATGGCCCACGGTCCCCATCAGCCGCGGCGCCCACCAGCAGCCGACGAAGAAGCCCACGAAATGGGCCGATCCCAGAAGACCGATCTGCGACGAGGTGAAGCCCAGCGCCATCCCGGACAGCACGTCCAGCGGCGCGACACCGCCCGACGACAGCTGCAGCATGGCAACGGAAATATAGAGGGCGGCAAGAGTGATCAGAAGGCGCATGAGACCGAGGTAGAGAATGGGCCGGCCGCGAAAGCGCGCCGCTTTTCGACCTTGCAGGTCGCTTTTGGCCGGACCGTTGAAAGCGGCATGGAAAGCGCGCGCCGTTGACGCAGGGTATCGGGACGCCGGGTATAGGGGCGCAGGTAATGGGCCGTCATTGAACCGGCACGGGTCAGCCTGGGACCAGCGTCGCCATGACGTCCAGCTGGATCTTGTCGCCGACCAGTTCGGAAAAGCCGCTGGCGCCGAAGGCCGACCGGGAAAGATCGCCGATCAGTTGCATTGCCATCTGGTCGCCTTTCGTCGCGGGGCCGACCTTGACGCCGAAGGTCACGGGCCGCGTGATGCCGCGCATGGTCAGGTCGCCGTCGATCTCTCCGCCACCTGCCAGAATGCCCGACGGGCCCGGCCGGACCCGGGTCGAAACGAAGTGGATCGTGGGAAACTGGTCGACGTTCAGCACGCTGAACGAACGCATCGCCTCGGCCACGAAGGGCAGACGCGTCGAGGCCCGTGCCGCATCGACGGTGACGTCGACGGTCGAATACTGTGGATCGCCCCGGTCGATGTCGATCTCGGCCGTCCGGATCGGCATCTTGCCGGTGCGCCGGATCCCGGCCAGCTTGAACGAGAAGGCGACCGAGCTGGCCTCGGGCAGCAGACGGAACTTCAAGAGACCCGCCTCTGCCCCGCGCGGTGCCATCGCCGCGGCCAGTGGCAGGGCGGAGAGTCCGAACAGGAACGCGCGGCGGTCGGTGGTGTTCATACAGCTCGGGTCCGTGGTCGTGCCGGTGCCGGTGGTGGTGCGCAGCGTCATACACGCAACTGTGCGTTGGGGCGCCTTCCGATTTGGTGCGCATGCGAATTTCCCGCGCAGGATGGCCTTCCTGCAACGGATTTACCTGACGGCAATACCGGAAATAGTTTAGGAAACCGTTGCCCGCCCGACGTCCCGCCCGACGGTACGGCCCGCGCCGGGGCACGTGTCGTTTCCGTCCGCAAGCCTTGCGCGACAGTCCCCAAGCTGCCAGCGTGGCGGCGTTTCCAGACCGAAAGCGCCCCGCCATGACCGCGTCACCCGTTTCCCTGCCGCTGCTGTTCCAGCCTTTGACCCTGCGCGACACGACCTTTCCCAACCGCGCGACCGTGGCACCGATGTGCCAGTACGCGGCAACCGACGGGTTCGCCGGCGACTGGCACCTGGTCCACCTGGGCGGACTGGCCAAGGGCGGGTTCGGCGCAGTGATGACCGAGGCCGCGGCGGTGCTGCCGGAAGGCCGGATCACCCATGGCGATATCGGCCTGTGGTCCGATGCCCATGCCGAGGCGCTGCGCCCGGCCATCGACTTCATCCGCTCCTGCGGGGCGCTGGCGGGGATCCAGCTGGCCCATGCCGGGCGCAAGGCGTCCATGCAGCGGCCCTGGTTCGGCAATGGCGCGCTGGGGGCCGAGGATCGCGCCCGCGGCGACATGCCGTGGGAGATCAAGGGCGCCAGCGCCATGCCCGTGTCCGACGGCTGGCTGGTGCCGAAGGAGATGGACCGGACCGACATCGCCCTGCTGGTCCAGGCCTTCGCCGATGCCGCAACGCGTGCCGACCGGCTGGGTTGCGACTTCGTCGAGATCCACGGCGCCCACGGCTATCTGCTTCAGACCTTCCTGTCGCCCCTGTCGAACGACAGGACCGATGCATATGGCGGCGACCTGAAGGGCCGGATGCGGCTGGCGCTGGAAGTGGCCGAGGCCGTGCGCGGCGTCTGGCCCGCCGGCAAGCCGCTGTTCTTCCGCATCTCTTCCATCGACGGGTTCGAAGGCGGGTGGGAGATTTCGGATAGCGTCATCCTTGCGGGCGAGCTGAAGGCGCTGGGCGTCGACGTGATCGACTGTTCATCGGGCGGAAACCAGGGCCGGACGCGGATCACCGACGGGCGGATGCTGGGATTGGGCTTCCAGCTGGACTATTCGGCCGAGATCCGGACCAAGGTCGATATCGCCACACAGGGCGTCGGCATGATCCTGGACGGCCCCCAGGCCGAAGCGGCGCTGGAGGCCGGACAGGCCGACCTGATCGCCATCGGCCGGCAAGCGCTTTACGATCCGTTCTGGCTGAGGCACCAGGCCTACGAGATGGGCGTGAACGATTTCGGCACCTGGCCCGACCAGTACGGCTGGTGGCTGGACCGGCGCGAACGCAGCATCCAGGCGATCCGGGAGAGCAGGATCTAGAGGGCACCCCCGCGCTTTCCATGGCCTCGGCAGGGCGCTACACTGCCGTCATGCGACCGGGGTATCGACGTCCCCCGGCCGCATCCAAGAACCGGCAAACCGGACGAGGTAGGCCATGGGCACGCAACAGGGCATAACGGCGACGGGCACGGCACCGGACCTGACATTGGGCCTGACACGGGCCCTGACACTGGGCCTAGAAATGGGCCGCTCGCCCGCATGGGTCCGGATCGCCGCGACCATCGCGACCGGATTGGCCCTGACCGGATGCGATGCCGCAAGCCCGGCACCCGACCGCCCCCATGACGCCCCCTTGCCCGGGGGCGATACCGAGGCCCCCGAAGACTTTCACGTGACCGAGGCCGGCATCTGGGATGGCCGCCCGTCGCTGGGCGGGGCTTGGGTGGCGCATCCTTCCGTCACCGCCCCCGGCCGCGCCATCATCCGCAACACCGAAAACGGCGCCACGACCACCGGCGCCCTGCTGCGGCGCACCAGTGGGACGGGCCTCCAGATCTCATCCGACGCGGCCTCGGACCTCGGCATGCCCCCGGGCGACCCGGCGGTGCTGGACGTGACCGCCCTGCGCGCGCCGGCACAGCCGGTCGACATCCCCGGACCGCCCGAAATACCCGGTATCCCGGACCTGACGGACGACCAGCTGGACGGCCTCGTGGACGAGACCGAGCCGACCCGCGCCAGGACCGACCTGATGTCCCTTGCTGCTGCCCCATTGCCATTCGCGCAGAGGTGAAGGACACAAAAGCCTGCAGCCCGCTATCGTTCTGTCGCCCGACCTTGTATCCCAACGACCGAAGCCTCATTGAGGAGCCCATGTCCCGATTGTTCTCTCCCGCAGCCCTTCTTCCGGCCCTTCTCGCGTCCCTGATCCTGTGGGCCGGTGCGGCGCTTGCCTATGACACGCCGGCACGGTCGGCCTTCGTGCTGGACCACAATACCGGCACCGTGCTTCTGGCCAAAAATGCCGACGCGCCGCTGCCACCGGCTTCGATGTCGAAGCTGATGACGATCTATCTGGCGCTGGAAGCGATCAAGACCGGGCGCCTGTCGCTGGAGGAAACGCTGCCCGTCTCCAGCCACGCGATGTCCTATGGCGGATCGACAATGTTCCTGGACACGACCGACCGGGTGAAGGTCGACGATCTGCTGAAGGGGATCATCGTGCTGTCGGGCAACGACGCGTCCGCCGTGATCGCCGAGGCGCTGAGCCCGGACGGGTCCGAGGCCGGCTTTGCCCGGATGATGACCCAGCGGGCCAAGGACCTGGGGATGACGAATTCGCACTTTGCCAATTCCAATGGCTGGCCGGACCCGGCGCAGTACATGTCGGCGCGGGATCTTGGGATCCTCGCCAACCACCTGATCACGGATTTCCCGGATTTCTATCCCTATTTCGCGATCAAGGAATACGATTTCGACGGCCGCGCACCCGCCAATGTCCACAACCGCAACCCGCTGCTGGCGCTGGGCGGCGGCGCCGACGGGCTGAAGACCGGGCACACGTCCGAAGCCGGCTACGGTCTGGTGGGATCGGCCGAACGCGACGGGCGGCGGGTGATCTTCGTGCTGACCGGGATGGACAGCGAGGCGCAGCGGCGAGAGGAGGCGGCGGCGATCCTCGACTGGTCGTTTCGCGGCTTTGCCTCCAAGACCCTTGCCCAGGCCGGTGAAACGATCGGCACCGCGGACGTCTGGCTCGGCCGGCGGCGATCGGTAGACCTGGTCGTCGACAAACCGCTGGTGGCGCTGATGCCCTACCCGGTTCCGGACAAGCTGGACGCCGAGATCCGTTATGACGGACCGGTCCAGGCGCCGATCGCCAAGGGACAGGTTCTGGGCGAACTGGTCGTGCCGCTGGGCGCGCAGATGGAGCCGCTGGTGGTCCCGCTGGTCGCCGCCGCCGACGTGCCCAAGGCCGGCTTCGTGTCGAAGCTGGCGATTTCGGCCAGGAAGCTGCTGGCCAAGGTCGGCCTGCCGCTGCAGGGCGCCACGTGACGTCACCCGGGCTTTTCGTATCGTTCGAAGGGATCGACGGGTCGGGCAAGTCGACCCAGGCCCGTCACCTTGCCAAGACGCTGGAGGCCGAGGGTCGTCCGGTTCTGCTGACGCGCGAGCCCGGCGGATCGCCCGGCGCCGAGGAGATCCGCAATCTTGTCCTGAACGGCGATCCGGATCGCTGGTCGGCCGAAACGGAAATCCTGCTGTTCACCGCCGCGCGCCGCGACCACATGGAACGCACCATCGGCCCCGCGCTGGCGGCGGGCCAGGTCGTGATCTGCGACCGCTTCGCGGACTCGACCCGCGTCTATCAGGGCCTGTCCCGCGGCGACCTGCGCGACAAGGTCGATGCGCTGCATGACCTGATGATCGGGCGCGAACCCGACCTGACCGTCCTGATCGACATGGACCCTGTCACGGGCCTGTCCCGCGCGCTGGGGCGGCACGGCCGCGATACCCGCTTCGAAGGCTTCGGGCTGGACCTTCAGGAACGGATGCGTGCGGGCTTCCTGCAGCTGGCTGCCTCTCACCCTGGCCGCTTTCGCGTCGTCGACGGCGACGGTCCGGTCGAAACGGTGGCCCGGGCCGTCCGCGCCGTCATCGGCACGGCCCTGACATGAAGGCCCCGGCATGAGCGACGATACCGATACCGGCCCAGACCGCGTTCCGGGCGCGCCCCATCCGCGGGAAACGCTTCGTCTTTTTGGACAGGACGCGGCCGAAGCGGCGTTCCTGGATGCGTTCCAGTCCGGCCGGATGCACCATGCCTGGCTGATCACGGGCCCGAAGGGCATTGGCAAGGCGACGCTGGCCTGGCGCATCGCCCGCTTCCTGGTCGCCACGCCCCCGGCCCAGGATGACGGCCTGTTCGCTGCGCCGCCCCCGCCGCAAAGCCTGGACATTCCGCCCGAAAATCCGGTCGCGCGGCGGATGCTGGCGGGCGCGGAACCGGGCGTGACCTCGATCACCAGAACGCTGTCCGACACCGGCCGGCTGCGTGACCGGATCGTGGTGGACGACGTGCGGAAACTGTCGCGCTTCTTCGGGCTCAGTTCCGCGGATGGCGGGCACCGGGTCGTGATCGTCGATGCAGCGGACGAGATGAACGACAGCGCCGCCAACGCGCTTCTGAAGATGCTGGAGGAACCGCCGAAACGGTCGACCCTGCTCTTGATCGCGCACCAGCCCTCGCGCCTGTTGCCCACGATCCGATCGCGCTGCCGGACGCTGCGGCTCAAACCTTTGTCGCCCGACAACCTTGCCGCAGCCCTGGAACAGGCGAGCGCCGAGATGCCGCGCGACCCGGGGGCCCTGGCCGCCCTGGCCGGCGGGTCCGCCGGCACCGCGCTGGACCTTCTGGCGGGCGGCGGGCTGGAGCTTTACGCGCGGCTGATGGAGGTTCTGGGCTCCCTCCCCTCGCTCGACCGACAACGCGCTCTGGCGCTGGCAGAAATGGCCGCGGCGCGGGATGCGGGGGCAAAGTTCGACCTGCTGCTGGACCTTCTGGACATCGCCATGGCGCGGCTGGCCCGCACCGGGGCCATGGGCGAACCCCCGCGCCCCGAGGCCAGCCCGGGAGAGGCGCAATTGTTGGCAAAGCTCGCGCCATCGCCCGCAAAAGGGCAAAGCTGGGCCGCTGCGGCTGCGGCGATTTCGGCCCGGGCCCGCCATGGAAGGGCGGTCAATCTTGACCCTGCGGCCCTAGTCCTAGATACGGTCTTCCAGTTACAGCAGACGGCTGCCGAGTAAACGATCCGCAAAGCGAAATGTCCCAGTCACCGATTTCCCAAACAGACACATCTGCCGGGACCCCGGTGCCCCAGATCACCGACAGCCACTGCCACCTGGATTTCCCGGATTTCGACGGCGAACTGGGCGATGTGGTGGCCCGTGCCCTGGATGCGGGCGTCACGCGCATGGTCACGATCTGCACCAAGCTGGACCGCGAACCCAAGGTCCGCGCCATTGCCGAGGCCCACGACCCGGTCTTCTATGCCGCCGGCATCCACCCGATGAGCGCGCATGAACAGCCGCTGACCACGGTCGACACGCTGGTGGGCCTGAACGCGCACCCGAAATTCGTGGGCATCGGCGAGACGGGCCTTGATTACCATTACACCGCCGAAAGCGCCGAGATTCAGAAGGTCTCGCTGCGCACCCACATCACGGCGGCGCGGGAAACCGGGCTGCCGCTGATCATCCATTCCCGCGACGCGGACGAAGACATGGCGGCGATCCTGGCCGACGAATACCGCAACGGCGGCGCCTACAACTGCGTCATGCACTGCTTCAGCTCGGGCCCCGAACTGGCGCGGGCAGCGCTGGACCTGGGCTTTTACCTGTCCATGTCGGGCATCGCGGCCTTCCCGCGTTCCAAGGAGGTGCGCGAGATCTTTGCCTCGGCCCCCGTCGACCGGATCCTTGTCGAAACCGACAGCCCCTATCTTGCGCCGCCGCCCCATCGCGGCAAGCGGAACGAACCGGCCTATACCGCCCTGACCGCCAAGGTGGGCGCCGAGACCTTCGGCATGGACTATCCCGCCTTCGCCGCCCAGACGCAGGAAAATTTCGACCGCCTCTTCTCGAAGGTCGCAGCCTACGGGGCCGCGGCATGAGCGACCGGTTGCGCTTTACCATCCTGGGCTGCGGGTCCTCTGGCGGGGTGCCCCGGCTGGGCGGCGTCTGGGGCGACTGCGATCCGGAGAACCCAAAGAACGTCCGCAGCCGCTGTGCCATGCTGGTCGAACGGATCGGCGCAAATGGCACGACCACCGTCCTGATCGACACTGGCCCGGACATGCGGCACCAGCTTCTGGCCACGGGCACGGGCCGGCTGGACGGCGTCGTCTATACCCATGCCCATGCCGATCATGTCCACGGCATCGACGATCTGCGGATGATCGTCTTCAACATGCGCAAGCGTCTGCCCGTCTGGGCCGATGGCGATACCCAGAACGACCTGCTGTCACGCTTCGGCTATGCCTTCGTGCAGCCCGAAGGATCCCCCTATCCGCCGATCCTGAACCTGCACACGATCAAGGGCCCGTTCGAGATCGACGGCCCCGGCGGCCCGATTCCGCTGCGTCCCTTCAAGGTGGGCCATGGCAGCATCGACGCCCTGGGCTTCCGCATCGGCGGGCTGGCCTATCTGCCGGACGCGGTCGAAATCTATGACCCGGCCTGGGACGAGCTTCGGGACCTGGACGTCTGGATCGTCGACGCCCTGCGCCGCACGCCGCATCCGACCCACGCGCATCTGGACATGGCGCTGGAATGGATCGCGCGGGCACAGCCGCGCCGGGCGATCCTGACCAACATGCATATCGACATGGACTACGAGGCGGTGATCCGCGACACGCCCGATCATGTCACGGCGGCCTTTGACGGAATGGTCATCGATGCCGACATCTAAGATCTGCGGCCCATGCAGGCCCTGATCGACGTCATCCTGCCGGTCTTCGTCGTGATCGGCCTTGGCTATGCGGTCGCCCGCAGCCGGTTCCTGAGCGAAACCCATATCGACGGGATCATGAAGTTCACGCAGGGCTTCGGTATCCCCTGCCTGCTGTTCCTTGCGATCTCGAACCTCGACCTGTCGACCAGTTTCAACCCCGCGCTGCTGTTCAGCTTCTATACCGGGGCGACCATCTGTTTCTTCGTGGGCCTGATCGGCGCCCGGGTGCTGTTCAACCGCCCGTGGGAAGACAGCGTCGCCATCGGGTTCTGCTGTCTCTTCTCGAACTCGGTCCTTCTGGGCCTGCCGATCACGGAACGCGCCTTCGGGCCGGACAACCTGGTCGGCAACTATGCCATCATCGCCTTCCATTCGCCCTTCTGCTACGGCGTCGGCATCACTGCGATGGAAATCGTGCGCAACCGCGGCAAGGGCGGGCCGGGCATGGTGCTGGGCATCCTGAAGGCGATGTTTTCCAACACGCTGATCATCGGGATCGTGCTGGGCTTTGCGGCAAACCTGACGGGCCTGCATCTGCCCGTAGCCTTCACCGACGGCCTGCAACTGGTGGCCTCTGCCGCCCTGCCCGGCGCGCTCTTCGCGCTGGGGGGCATCCTTGTCCGCTACAAGCTGGAAGGCGACCTGCGGACGGTCGCCTTCATCTGCTTCTGTTCGCTGATGCTGCACCCCGCGCTGGTCTACCTGCTTGGGTCGCTGACGCATCTGCCGCAGGACCTGTTCCGGTCCGGCGTGCTGAATGCCGGCATGGCGCCGGGCTTCAACGCCTACCTGTTCGCCGCGATGTATGCCCGCGGCCAACGTGTGGCCGCGTCCTCTGTCCTGATCGCCACCGGCGCCACCATCTTCACCGCCTGGTTCTGGATCGCCATACTGGGTGGCTGAGCCCGCGCGCGGTCTTGCGGCAGCGGCCACCGGGCGTCAGGCGACGATTCCGTAGCCCCCGTCGATCATGTGAACGCCACCGGTGATGTTGGCAGCCTCCGGGCTTGCCAGGAACACGGCATAGGCGCCGCAATCCTCGATGGTGGCAAGGTGATGGGTGGGTGCCCGTGCCGCCGCGGCGTCGAGCAGTTCGTCGAAGGCTGCAAGCCCCGAGGCCGCGCGTGTTCGAAGTGGCCCGGGCGACAGCGCGTTGACCCGGATGCCCTTGGGGCCCAGCTCTGCCGCGGTGTACCGCACCGCCGCTTCCAGCGCGGCCTTCACCGGGCCCATCATGTTGTAGCCCAGTTCGACCCGGGCCGCGCCCTGGAAGGACACGGTCATGCAGGACCCCCCGTCACGCATCAGGGGTTCCGACCGCCGGATCAGCCGCAGGAAGGAATGGACAGAGATATCCATGGCCTGCGCGAACCCCTCGGCAGAACAGTCCACCACCCGGCCGTGCAGGTCGTCCCTGGGCGCGAAGGCGATGGAATGCAAAAGCGTGTCGAGCCGCCCGAAGCGGGACGCGATCTGGTCGAACAGCGCCTCCTCCTGCCCGGGGCTGCGGACGTCGAAGGGGGCGATGATCTCGGCCTCCAGTTCCTCGGCCAGCGGGCGCACATGGGGTTCCGCCTTCTCGTTCAGATAGGTGACTGCCAGCCGCGCCCCCTGCACCTTCAGCGCCTTGGCGCACCCATAGGCAATGGACTGCTGGTTGGCGATGCCCACGACAAGCGCGGTCTTTCCGGTCAGGTCGAACACAAGAGGAACCTCCAAATCGCGGCGTCGATTGCCGCGATTGCAGCATAGGCCTGTAACGGTGCGGCAAAGAAGGGGCGTCAATTCGGCAACCGGCCCGAAATGCCGCATCTGCCCGCAATCCCGGCATCCATGGCTCCCTTGGGGTGCGTGCCCTGCCCGCACCGCTGGCGGTCATGGTGCGGGCAGAGCACGCAGCCTACCTACGGCCGCAGCACCCGGCTTTCGGTCACGATCATGTCCAGGGGCTGGTCCGTGGGTTCCAGTGGCAGGGTCTCAGCCTCCTGGGCATCGAAGGCAAAGCCGATGGCCAGCGCGGGGCCCCCAGCTCGCAGCGCCTCCAGCGTGCGGTCATAGAAGCCGCCGCCATAGCCCAGCCGATTGCCCGTGGCGTCGAAGGCCACCAGCGGCACGATCAGGACCTCCGGAACGATCCAGTCGTCCACGGCCGGGACCTGCGCACCGAAAGGGCCGTCGACCAACGCTCCGTCGGCGGACCAGCGGCTGAAACGCAAGGGCCGCCCGTTGCCTTTGATCACGGGCACGGCGACCGGGCCTGCATGGGCCGCCATCGCCGGGCGCGGATCGATTTCGGACCGGATCGGCAGGTAGCCGGCCAGCGGGCGATCGGCGAACTCTGACAGCACCTGCGACAACAGCGCCGACACAGCACCTGTCTGTGCCTCGAACGCCGCCTTCCGCCGGGCGAAGGCCGCCTTGCGGGCGGCCGCCTTCGCCTCGCCCAGGGTCACAGCAGCACCACCGAGGCCAGGCCCAGGAACGAGAAGAAGCCGACCAGATCCGTCGTCGTCGTCACGAAGGTGCCCGAGGCCACGGCCGGGTCGGCACCGAACCGTTCCAGCAGGACCGGCACCACGGTTCCCGCCAGCCCCGCCACGATCATGTTTATGATCAGGGCCGAGGCGATGACCACCCCCAGCATCGGCCGGCCGAAAAGAAGCGCACCGACAAGGCCCAGCACGGTCGCGAAGACCAGGCCGTTCAGAAGACCCACCAGCGCCTCGCGCCGGATGACGCGCAGCACGTTCGATCCGGTCAGGTCCTTCGTCGCCAGCGCACGCACCGCCACGGTCAGCGTCTGGGTCCCGGCATTGCCCCCCATGGACGCCACGATCGGCATCAGCACGGCCAGCGCCACCATGGCACCGATCGCCTCTTCGAAGATCGAGATCACGGCCGCTGCCAGCATCGCCGAACATAGGTTCACCGCCAGCCAGGGCACGCGGGTCTTCGACGTTTCCAGCACCCCTTCCGACAGGGACCCGTCGCCGCCGACACCGGCCAGGCGCAGGATGTCCTCCTCGTGCTCCTCGTCCAGGACGGCCATGGCGTCGTCGATGGTGATCACGCCCACCAGCCGCCCTTCGGCGTCCACCACGGGGGCCGAGATCAGGTGATACTGGTTGAAGGCATAGGCGACCTCGCCCTCGTATTCCGTGACGGGGATCGTCTGGAACATCTCCTCGGCAATGTCGGCCAGCTTCACGTCGCGCCGCGCGCTCATGATCCGGCCCAGAGTGACATTGGCCACCGGGTGCATCCGGGGGTCGACCAGCACGACGTGATAGAACTGGTCCGGCAGCTCTTCGGACGCGCGCATGAAGTCTATTGCCTGGCCAACGGTCCAGTGGTCCGGGGCCATCACCACCTCGCGCTGCATCAGGCGGCCGGCGGAATATTCGGGATAGGACAGCGACTGCTGCACCGCGATCCGGTCGCTGTCTTCCAGCGCGTCCAGAATGGCGGCCTGATCGCTTTCCGACAGGTCCTCGACCAGGTCGACGACATCGTCGCTGTCCAGCTCGCGCACGGCCTCGGCCAGGACGGTCGGCGTCAGAAGGCCGATCACCTCTTCCCGGATCCCCTCGTCCAGTTCCGACAGGATGTCGCCGTCGAACTCGTCGCCCAGAAGCTCGATCAGCCGCGCGCGTTCGCCGGGCGTGGTCTGTTCCAGGAAGTCGGCAATATCGGCGGCGTGCAGCGGCTCCAAGAGCTCCAGCAGCTTCGGCCGGTCCCCGTTGTCGACCGCCAGCAGAATCGCCGCCGTGCGCCGGGGGTCCAGCGCATAGCCGCTTTCGCCCAGGTATTCGTCGGTTTCGGGGTCCGGAGTATCCGTCATCGCCTGCCCTTTCGTTCCTGGATCCGTCTGTGTGCCTGCCCGCGCCGGAATTGCCGGCACCCTAGGGAAAACAGCATATGCAAAACAATGACAATCGGTGCGTTTACCGGTCGCGGGCTACGGCCTATCGTGCGCGGGTTCCAGAGAAAAGGTAGTGCGCACGTGAACGAGACAACCATCATCAGCGGCCGGGTGCTGTCCTTTTCGGGTTCCCCCTTCGCGATGCCGGTCGAGGCGGCGGTACAGCTGGACGAGGCCGTGGCGGTGACCGGCGGCCGGATCGCCGCCCTGGGCGCGCTGGATGCGCTGACGGCGCGCTTTCCCGGTGCGGCGCAGGTCGATCACGGGCAGAAGCTGGTGATGGCAGGCTTCATCGACGCGCATGCCCATTATCCCCAGACCGGGATCATCGCCAGTTGGGGCAAGCGGCTGATCGACTGGCTGAACAGCTATACCTTCCCGGAAGAAATGCGGTTCGGCGACCCGGCCTATGCCGCCGGCATCGCCGCGCTCCACCTGGACCTGACGGCAAGGAACGGCACGACCACGATCTGCACCTTCTGCACGATCCATCCCGAAAGCGTCGACGCCTATTTCGCCGAGGCACAGGCCCGCGGCCAGCGTGTCGTCGCAGGCAAGACCTGCATGGACCGCAATGCGCCGGACGGCCTGCGGGACACGGCGCAGTCGGCCTATGACGACAGCCTGGCCCTGCTGGAACGCTGGCATGGGCTGGACCGTCTGGTCTATGCCGTGACGCCGCGCTTTTCGCCCACCTCCACGCCGGAACAGCTGGAAGCGCTCGGCGCCCTCTGGGCCGCCCATCCCGACTGCCCGATGCAGACGCATCTGAGCGAGCAGACGGACGAGATCGAATGGGTCAGGGGCCTTTACCCCAAGGCCCGGGATTACCTCGATACCTATGAACAGTTCGGGCTGCTGCGACCCGGCGGGCTCTTTGGTCACGCGATCCACCTGGAAGACCGCGAACGCGACCGGTTGCGAGAGGTCGGCGCAGCCGTGGTCCATTGTCCCACCTCGAATACCTTCATCGGTTCGGGCCTGTTCGACATGGCCGGGCTGAAGGCCGCAGGCCAGACCGTGGGCCTGGCCACCGATACTGGCGGCGGCTCGTCCTTCTCGATGCTCAGGACAATGGCCGCGGCTTATGAGGTCGGTCAGCTCCGCGGCACGCCGCTTCATGCGGCGCAACTCCTGTGGCTGGCGACGGTGGGCTCTGCCGAGGCGCTGCGCCTGGGCGGCACCATCGGCAACCTGGCCGAAGGGGCCGAAGCCGACATCGTCGTCCTGGACCTCGCCTCCACCCCCGCCATCGCGCAACGCTCGGACCGCGCACAGGACCTTTGGGAAGCCGTCTTCCCGACGATCATGATGGGCGACGACCGCGCAATCAGCGAAGTCTGGATCGGCGGGCGCCGGCAGGTCTTCGAAGGGTGACTTCCGGTCAGGTCACGGTGCGTGGGGACCATGCACCCTACCGCCGCAGCGGCGCCCTGCGCCTCAAGGCACCGGGCGTACCCAGACCTGTCCCGCCCCCCTGTTCTTCTCTTTCGCAAATACTCCCGCCGGAGGCGGTCCGCCCTCTCCCTCCCGTCGGAACGGATCCGCACAGGCACAAGATCCAAGCCGCACAGGGCGGGGTTCACACCGCCGTCCCCGGTTGCCAATCCCGGTCTTCGGGCGTGGAAGTCAGGCTGATCCTCGGGGTGGCGCCTTGCACCTGCCGTTCCCGGTGCAACGGCCAGGCCATTGTCACCGCTCCGAACGGCGGGGCAGGACGGCGGGACAAACCCCGCTCTACCCCCGCAGCCGGTTGACCGCGGCCCGCTGGCGGGACGCGACCTGGACCGGATCCACCGTGATCAGCCGGCCATTCTCGACCACGCGGCGGCCTTCGACCAGAAGGTCGCGTACCTTCGCAGGCCCCGCCAGCAGGATCGCCGCCGGGTCCCAGCTGCCTGCGCATTCGATGCCCGACACGTCCCAGATCGCGATGTCCGCGCGTTTGCCCACCGCCAGCCGGCCGCATTCCCGCCGGCCCAGCACGTCGGCCCCACCCCGCGTCGCGATCTCCAGCGCGACCCGCGCGCTCATCGCATCGGCCCCGCCCGCCACGCGCTGCAACAACATCGCCTGCCGTGCCTCGGCGACCATGTTGCCGCTGTCGTTGGACGCCGAACCGTCGACCCCCAGCCCCACCGGCACGCCCGCCTTGCGCATCGCCACCACCGGCGCGATGCCCGATCCCAGCCGGCAGTTCGAACAGGGGCAATGCGCCACGCCGGTCGACGTGCGTCCGAACAGGTTGATCTCGCTCTGGTCCAGCTTCACGCAATGCGCATGCCAGACATCGGGACCGGTCCAGCCCAGGTCCTCGGCGTATTGCCCGGGTCGACAGCCGAAATTGGCCAGCGAATAGGCCACGTCCTCGTCGTTCTCGGCCAGGTGGGTGTGCAGCATCACGCCCTTGTCGCGCGCCAGCAGCGCCGCATCCCGCATCAGCTCCCGGCTGACGGAAAACGGCGAACAGGGGGCCAGGCCCACGCGGACCATCGACGCATCCGACGCATCGTGGAATGTATCGACCACGCGGATGCAGTCCTCCAGGATCGCCTTCTCGTCCTCGACCAGGCTGTCGGGCGGCAGGCCGCCCAGGCTTTTCCCGATGCTCATCGCGCCCCTTGTCGGCTGGAAGCGCAGCCCGATCTCGGACGCGGCGGCGATCGTGTCGTCCAGCCGCGCTCCGTTCGGAAAGACATAGCAATGGTCGGATGTCAGCGTGCACCCGGTCAGCGCCAGTTCCGCCAGCCCGGTCAGGGTCGAGATATAGTGCTCCTCCGGCCCGTACCGCGCCCAGATCGGATAAAGCGTCTGCAACCAGCCGAACAGCAACGCATCCTGCCCGCCGGGCACCGCACGCGTCAGCGACTGGTACAGATGGTGGTGCGTGTTCACGAGGCCCGGCGTCACCACGCAGCCCGAGGCATCGATGGTCTCGCCCTGCCAGCCCGGATCCCGGGCCACATCGCGCGACAGGCCCGGGCCTATGGCTGCAATAGCCCCGTCGCGGACCAGGATATCCGCGCCGTCGAGTTCATGACGCTCGTCATCCATCGTCAGGATGGTCTGCGCCCCGCGAATGAAACAGTCCGTCATCCCCGATCCCCCGTGTCGATCCCGGTATCGACGGCCCGCCCCAAAGGCCGTCCTGTCAGGCCATCGCCCGCCCGGCCCACTGTAACGGGATCGGCTGCAGCCCGGCGCTCACGTTAACGCTGCAGCGCAGCACGTCAATGGGATGTGCGGTCCTGCAGCAGCTCCAGCGCGGCCCGGTGCAGCTCGACATTGGCCGCCGCGACGACCTGTCCGCCATTGCCGGCCGGCCCGCCCTGCCAGTCGGTAACGATGCCGCCCGCCGCCTGGATGACGCCCATGGGCCCCAGGACGTCATAGGCATAAAGCCCCGCCTCGATCACCAGGTCGATCTGGCCGGCCGCCAGAAGCGCATAGGCATAACAGTCCATACCGTAACGGACGAGCCTGACCCGATCTGCCACACGGCGGAAAGCCTGGCCCTCGGCCTTGGTTCCGACTTCGGGGAAGGTGGTGAAAAGGATCGCATCCTCCAGCCGTGCGGTCGGCCGGGTGGACAAAGCGGCTCGCCCAAGGGGGCCGTGGACTTCGGGCGGCACGTCGATGCCGCCGAAGAACCGCTCGCCGATATAGGGCTGGTCGACCATGCCCAGGATCGGTTCAGGCACGGCACCGGCCCTGGCCAGCGCGATCAGGACGCCCCAGGTGGGCGTACCGCTCAGGAAGCCGCGCGTGCCATCGATCGGGTCCAGCACCCAGATCCGGCCGCTGGTGCCTTCCGTCTGGCCCATCTCCTCGCCCCAGACGCCGTCGTCGGGGCGCAGCTCTGCCAGAAGCGCGCGCATCGCGACCTCGGAGGCGCGGTCGGCCTCGGTGACCGGGTCGAAGCCTTGAGTCGCCTTGTTGTCGGCCACAAGCGTGCCTGCCCGGAACCAGGGCAGGATCGCGGAACGCGCAGCGTCCGCCAGCCGGTGCGCGACAGCAAGATCGTCCGGGTCGTTCTGGCCCGTCGTTGCCGTCTGATCATCTGTGGGTTCGGTGGTATCGCTCATGCAGGCACATAAGCTGTGGGGCCTGATCTGGGCAAGTCCCCGTTCGCGCATCCTGCGGCGCCGGAATCGTTCCTGGCGTCGCCTGGACCTGCGGGCCGGCGGGGCGCTGCCCGGCCGGCTCGGCTCCTGCGGCCCCCCCAGAGGCCGACAGTACGCCCGAGCTTAGGCGACGTCGCTGAGGACGCGGGCCAGTTCGAACAGGCGGCGACGCTGATTTTCCGGAATCGCGTAATAGGACCGGACCAGATCCAGCGCTTCCTTGTCGCCCATCAGATCGGCGGGCACGCCACCGGCTTCGGCCGACTGCTTGGCCTCTTCCTCAAGACCTTCGAAGAAGAAGCTGACCGGAACGTCCAGGGCATCAGCGATGTCCCAGAGCCGCGATGCACTGATCCGGTTTGCGCCCGTTTCGTACTTCTGAATCTGCTGGAACTTGATACCGACCTGTTCAGCCAGCTGCTGCTGGGTCATGCCGATCAACCAGCGGCGGTGTCGGACACGTTTCCCGACGTGAATGTCGACGGGGTGGGCCATCGTTTTTCTCCTGATTTGTATTACCTAGAATCTCTGTCCCACTCACACCGGCGAGTCTTTACTTTGTCTTGGCTTCGCACTGACGGCGTGTCCTGATTTCAAGCAAGACCGACGGATCGGGACCATCAGACGATATTCAGCCATCTGAAGCCAATTCTTGTCTAGCGGTTATAAAGAATAAGGTTTCCAAAGGCGAATGCAAGCGGGTTGTGTCGCGTCATATCTTGTCGACGCGAGGTTGAAAACCAAACATTTGTTCACTTGTCCACGCCTTATTTGGTTAAGCTGCACACAAAATACAACAAATAAATGTCATGACGGATCGTGTGTTCGGCGCAGTTTCGCCAAATGCATTCAACTGTCGATACATTTCAAAATTCCGAATGTGTAAGCCTCTTTCAGGCCGCCTGTACGGGACAGCGGCAGACCGCACGGTCCCTGGCCGATCCCGCCCCGCATGGGCCGGTCCCGAAGGTCGTCCGCCACCGGTTTTGCCACCCTTCCGGCTGGGGCATATTGCGTCGCAGTACAAATCCGCAATACCGGGTTAGGGTTGTCGGATACATGGCGCCACGCACCGGACCACCCCGCCGGGTGGCGGCCGGGACGTACAGGCGCCCTGCCCGGAACATCACACGAGGAGCACGATGCGCGCCTACCAGATTGCAGAACGCGGAGCGACACCCGGAATTGTTGAGGTCCCGGACCCCAAACCCGGTCCGGGCGAGGTCCTGATCCGCCTGCGGGCGACCGGTCTGAACTTTGCCGACACGCTGATGATCCGGGGCACCTACCAGGACATTCCCGAACCTCCGTTCACACTGGGCATGGAGGCCGCGGGCGAGGTTCTTGAAGTCGCCCCGGACGTTGCAGACCTGGTCCCCGGCGACCGGGTCTGCGTCTTTGCCGGACAGGGCGGACTGGCCGAAATGGGGGCCTTCCCCGCCGACCGGGTAGTAAAGATCCCTGACGAAATGAGCTTCGAACATGCGGCTGCATTCCAGATCGCTTATGGAACGTCGCATGTCGCCCTGAAGGGGCTTGCCCGCCTTGCCCCGGGAGAGACGCTGCTGGTCACCGGCGCGGCGGGCGGTGTCGGTCTGACGGCCGTGGAAATCGGTGCAAAACTGGGTGCCCGCGTCGTGGCGCAGGCCCGCGGCGCCCAGAAACTGGACATCGCGCGCGCCGCTGGTGCCGAATCCGTGATCGACGGTGATGACGATCTTCGCGAAAAAATGAAGGCCCTGGGCGGTGCGGATGTCGTCTACGAGACGATCGGCGGCGACATCTTCCGGGCGGCCTTCCGGTCGACCAATCCCGGCGGCCGCCTGATCCCCATCGGCTTTGCCGGGGGAGAGGTGCCGCAGATCCCCGCAAACCATCTGATGGTCAAGAACCTGACGGTCATCGGCTTCTATATCGGCGGCTACATGAAGGTCCGCCCGCAGGTGATCCGCGACAGCCTGACAGAGCTGATGGACTGGTATGTCGCGGGCCGCCTGTCGCCCCATGTCAGTTCGGTCCTGCCGCTGGACGAGGTGGCGACGGGCCTTGACCTGCTGCGCACGCGGCAGGCGACCGGCAAGGTGGTCATCGTTCCGGGCTGACCGTCATCCCGCCCTGGCCACGGGGCAGAACACCCGGCCCGGATGCCATCTGCCTTTCGCGATCCGGGCCTTCGGCCGGAACCGCTGCCGTCCTTCGGGCGACGGGCATCGGACGCCACGGCGATGGCGGCCGGTCGCTGCGGCGATGACGCACCGCCCCCCAAGGACGGCCGCCGGCTCAGACAGAAAGGTGGCGGCCACCCCCGGGCACCGGGCAGCCGCGCGGGTCGATGGGGCGGCGTCAGCCCTGTTCCGGCTTCAGCCGAAAGCGCTGGATCTTGCCGGACTCGGTCTTGGGCAGGCCTTCGGTGAAGATCACGCTGCGCGGGTACTTGTAGGGTGCGATCACCGCTTTCACGTGGTCCTGGAGCGCCTTCACCATCTCGGGCGACCGTTCCTCGCCCGCGGCCAGCACCACATGGGCCTGAACGACATGGCCGCGATCCTCATCCGGCAGGCCGATCACCGCGCATTCCGACACCGACGCATGCGACAGCAGTGCCGCCTCGACCTCGGGACCCGCGATGTTGTAGCCCGAGGACAGGATGATGTCGTCGTTCCGCGCGGCAAAGTGGAAATACCCGTCCTCGTCCATCCAGAACGTGTCGCCGGTGACGTTCCAGCCGTTCTGCACATAGACCTCCTGCTTTTCGGCCCGAAGATAGCGGCAGCCCAGCGGCCCCTGCACCGCCAGACGGCCCAGCTCGCCCGGCGGCAGGTCCTCGCCCTCCGGGCCGATGATCTTGGCGCGATAACCCTTCAGAGGCTTGCCGGTACAGGCGGCCCGGTGATCCTCGAACCGGTTCGAGATGAAGATGTGCAGCATCTCGGTCGACCCGATCCCGTCCAGCAGCGGCTTGCCGGTCTTTGCCTTCCATTCCTCGAAGATCGGCGCCGGCAGCGTTTCACCCGCCGACACGGCTGCCCTCAGCGACGACAGATCCGCCCCCTCGCCCATCGCCCGCAGCATCACGCGATAGGCCGTCGGCGCAGTGAAACAGACCGTGGCGCGGTACTTCTCGATGATCGCGATCAGGTTCGGGGGCGAAGCATCTTCCAGCAACGTCGCCGTCGCTCCGAAGCGCAGCGGGAAGATGGCCAGACCGCCCAGTCCGAAGGTGAAGGCCAGGGGCGGGGATCCGACGAAGGTATCTTCGGGCCGCACGTCCAGCACCTCGGCCGCGTAGGCATCGGCGATCAGCAGAAGGTCGCGGTGGAAATGCATCGTGGCCTTGGGCTCGCCGGTCGAACCGGAGGTAAAACCCAAAAGCGCCACGTCGTCCTGCGCGGTGTCGACCGCCTTGAACCGGACCGATTTCTGCAAGGCCAGCTGGTCCAGTTCGGCGTCGTGATTGGACGATCCGTCGAAGCCCACCACCCGCTTCAGGAACCTGCTGCCCTCGGCCGCGCGCTCCATCTCCTCCATCAGGCGGGTGTCGCACAGGGCCAGTGTCACCTCGGCCTTGTCGATGTACTTGATCAGTTCGCCCGCGCGCATCATCGACATGGTGTTGACGACCACAGCGCCGACCTTGGTCGCGGCCAGCCAGCAGGCAACCAGCGCCGGGTTGTTGGCCGACCGGATCAGGATCCGGTTGCCGGGGACAACTCCCAGATCCTCGACCAGCACATTGGCCAGCCGGTTGGTCCAGTCCGCCAGTTCCTTGTAGGTCCGTCGCCGTCCGTTGCCGATCAGCGCATCATGGTCGCCGAACCCCTTTTCGACCATGCGGTCCGTCAGCTCGACGCCCGCATTCAGGCGGTCAGGGTATTCGAACCCGGGCAGGAATTCGGGCCACATGTCCGGCGGCGGAAGGTTGTCCCGTGCGAATGTGTCAGCATGGGCCGAAGGTCGAAGCATGGAGTTCCTCCCACTGGAAACCGGGTTCTTCTTGTCTTGATCTTGTCGGACCCTGACGCTCGCCTCCGAAGGGGAGCAGCCCGAAACGCAAAAGGCGCGCTCGGACGGATCCGCGGCGCGCCTTTTCCTCATCATTGCAGGGGCCAGGCCACCAAGGGGCGGTCAGCAGCACAGGCGTCTTGGCCGGCCAACCGGCCGTTCCCCCCTGCCTGACCTGAAACCTCCCCCCTGTTTTCATTCAGCCGCCCGAGTTCATTTCCCGTTCAAGCCCCTTGGGATTGGCCTCCAGCCTTTCCCGCAGGTCCTTGACGAAGTCGCCGACATAGACGTCTTCCTGCCCCTCCCTCAGCGCCTTGACGATGGCAGAGGCCACGGCACCCGGCCCCACCTTGGGGGGCGTAAGTTCCTGATACCATTCATCCTCGACAGGGCCCGAGAAGACATTGGTCACCCGCACCCCGCCATGGCGCATCTCTCCCCGCAGGGAATGGGACAGCGACAGGCAGGCGGCCTGCACCGCGGAATAGGTCCCGTAGGGATGCGTGTTGGCCAGCGCATAGGCGGAAAGGACGTTGACCCAGGCCACCGCGCTGTTGGTGCCATCGGCACCGCGCGCGCGCATCCCGCCACCGAACGTATGTGCCAGGTGCAGGAAGCCCAGGAAATGGCGGTTCAGCTGCTCGCGCGCCTCGGTCACGACATTGGTGTCCATGATGTCGCCCGGCCGCATGTAGTCGCCGGTGTTCACCAGGATATCGACCTTGCCGCCGATGGCACCGGCCAGTTTCTCGCAGCTTTTCACGTCGTCGACGGTCAGCGGCACCACGTTCACCCGCGGATCGACCGGCGGATAGGGTTTCCAGTCCTCCGAGATGCCCAGCCACACTGTCTTGGCGCCCGCGTCCAGCAGGGCCTTCGCCACAGCCCGACCGACCGGCGCGCGCCCGTCGGTCACAAGGATCCGGCGGAACTTGGGATCGGCCACCATGGTGCGCCATTGCCGGTCGTCTGCCATGTTCGGGGTCTCCTTCACCGGGCGGGCAAAGGCCGCCGCGTTGCCGGCCACATCGAGTTGCAGCGACATTCGCACCCGGTCGCCCTTGGCCGAATCGCCGTGCAGGTGGGCAACCATGATCGGGCCTTCGTCCAGCTTGATCATGCCGATCCGCCATGGCGCGCGTTCGCGGAAATAGACCTCGCCCGAGATCTCGATGGTGCTTTCCGACACGACCTCGCCACCCCGGGAGATATCGGCCAGCGGCAGATGTTCCGACAAGCACTCTGGGCAGGCATCCCGCGGGGGATAGGCGACATGGCCGCATTCTAGGCATTTCTGAAGGGCAAAACGCCCTTCGGCCGCGGCCCAGGTCAAAAGCTGCCCGGCGCGCGACCGCATCGACGGCGGAAGGACCGGGATCGCCGTCCGCTTCAGCGGATCCTTGCGTTTCGGGGGGCTCAGCGGTTCGGTCATGCGCCCTCTCCCGACAGGATCACGGCGCCGGATGCGAGGCCGCGTTCATAGTTGATCATGCCAAAGCCGGACGCCAGCGCCGTCTTCGCGCCCGCGACCTGTGTGGGCCCGGCGGTGCCGGTGACCTGCCGCATGGATTCGGTCAGGCCGATATAGCCACCGGCCGCCCCCGCCTGCCCCGCCGACAGTTGCCCGCCGGACGTGTTGTGCGGGAAATCCCCGCCGATGGTCAGGTCGTGCGACCGGACAAAGGCCGCGCCTTCGCCCTTCTTGCAAAAGCCCAGGTCTTCCAGCTGCATCATCACGATCACGGGATAATCGTCATAGGTCTGGACGACGTCGATGCCCTGCGGCGTGGTGCCTGCCGTCTCGTAAAGCTCGTCGATGTCCACGACCCAGCCGCCATGTTCCTGCACGGTGTCGTCGATGGCATTGTGCCGTTCGATGGCCCCTTTCAGGAAGACAGGTGTCAGGCCCAGTTCCTCGGCCAGATCCTCGCGCATGACAAGGAAGGCCTCTGCCCCCGCGCAGGGCATGACGCAATCGAACAGATGCACGGGCGAGGCGATGGCCCGCGCGTTCACGTATTCGTCCAGCGTCAGCGGCTTTTTCATCAGCGCGTTCGGGTTCTTCAGCGCATTGGCGCGCTGGGACACGGCGATCCGGCCCAGATCCTCGCGCGTGACGCCGTAACGGTCCATGTAGTTCCGCTGGATCATGGCAAAGCTGGAATTGGCCCCGCCCGACCCATAGGGCAGCACCGCATCCTGCGCAAAGCGGGAAAAGTTGGCGGTGGTCTGGCGGAAGGTGTCGATCTGGTTCGTATCGGCCGCGACGCAGGCCACGATATCGGCGTCGCCCGCCTGAACGAAACGCGCGGCCCGGCGGATCGCCGCCACGCCGCTGTTGCCGCCCAAGGGGATCGTGTCCACCGTCCGCAGGTTCAGACCCATGTGCTGGGCGATGCCGATGGCGCTGTCGGTCCCGGCGGTGAAGCTGGACAGGCAGAACCCGTCGAACTGCCTGTGCGAGAGGCCGGAGGAATCGGCCAGCGCCCGAAGCGCCTTGCCGATCCACCAATGCGCCGCGTGGATCGAATACCGCGAATAGGGCACCGTCACGGGGCAGGTCAGCACCACCCCGTCATAGCTTGCGCGCTGTTTTCTGCCGCCTGCCATCCGACTCAGACGCTTACCGTCAGTTTCACGTCCATGTTGCCACGGGTCGCGTTGGAATAGGGGCAGCGTTCATGCGCTTCGGCCACGATTTTTTCGGCCTCGGCCTGATCCAGCCCGGGCAGCGACACGTCGAGTTCGACCTGCAGCGCATAACGTTCGCCCGCGCGCCCGGTTTCGACCTTGGACGTGATCGCCGCCGTGTCCGGGATTGCGACCTTCGACAGGCGCCCCACCAGCTTCACCGCCGACAGGAAACACGCGGCATAGCCCACGGCAAAAAGCTGTTCCGGGTTGGTCCCCGACCCGCCCGGTCCGCCCAGTTCCTTCGGAATGGTCAGTGTCACCTTCAGGTTGCCGTCGCTGGTTTCGCCGGTGCCTTCGCGCCCGCCCGAAACATGGGCCTCGGCAGTGTACAGGATGCTTTCGGGTTTGATCATCTTGGTCTCCATCATTTCGTTGTGGCGGGCATCAATGCCAGGAAATCCTGCTGCGCCTGCCCCTTGGGCTGCGCGAAACAGGCACCGCGGCTGGGGCCCACTCCGTCGAGTTTCTTCAGTTGCGCCCACATCTCGGCCGATTTCAGCGCGACCGAGGCACAGTTGACCACCGGCGCGGTGCCGACGGTCAGCCCGGGGAAATCGGCGACGAACAGGCCCGGCAGCACGCCGCCGGCCACAATCACGTCGGCACCCTGCGCCACCAGCTTTTCGCCGGCCGCCTGAATCCGCGCCAGAAGCGAAGCCTTCACCGTTTCATCCCCCGCAAAGCTTGCGTTGAATTCCTGCGGGTTGCTTTCCAGCGAGGTCACGGCCACCAGCCGCGTGCCCAGCCCGTAAAGGTCCGCCTGTTCGCGGTGCCAGATCTCGAACTCCGGGGCCAGCGTGATGACGCCCAGACGGCGGCCAAGGGTAGAGGCCTGCAGCATCGTGGCCTCCCCTGTCCCCACGACCGGAATGTCGAGAGCGGAGCGGATCTCGTAAAGCCCCGGATCCTGGAAATGGCCCATGACATAGGCGTCGTAACCGTCTTCCAGGCGCAGGGCACGGTCGATGGCCTGCATGGCACAGCGGAACTCGGCCAGGCGGCCGAAATCGCGGTCAGGTGGGGTCATCCCTTCGACGACGACCTCGGTCCCCGGCGCGGCAATGCCGTTCAGGTATTCCGTCAGGCGGCGCAGGTAATCCGCACCGGTGACCGGATCGACGAAGCTTTGCCAGAAAATCCGCATTCGGGGTCCCTTCCTGCTCTCGTTATTTCAAGCTTAAAATATCCACGCCGTCAAGCGCGCGCCTGCCGGCTCTCGCTATCGCTTCACCTTGTAGCCGGTCGTTTCCAGGTCCCACATATCAGCGGTGATCCCGTCCTCGCGGAAGACGACCTTGCGGATCTTGCCGTTCTCGGTCAGCGGCATGTCGGCGACGAAGCGCAGGTAGCGGGGCACGGCAAAATAGGCCAGCAAGGGTTCCACGTGCCGGATCAGCGCCAGCGGATCGACCGACGTGCCCGCCTTGGGCTTGACCGCCACGGCGACCTCGTCCTCGCCCAGTTCTGACGGCACAGGGTACGCGGCGCAGGCCTCGACCTCGGGATGGGACAGGATGGCCTGCTCGACCTCCCAGGACGAGACATTCTCGCCCCGGCGCCGGATCGCATCCTTGGTGCGGTCGATGAAGCGATAGTTGCCATCCGGGTCCCGCACCACGCGGTCGCCGGTGTGGAACCAGTAGTTGGCCCAGGTTTCCACCGTCTTGTCGGCCATCTTGTAGTAGCCGGAAGCGAAGGAATGGGGTTCGGTCGGGCGCAGTAGCAACTCGCCCGGTTCGCCATCGGGGACCGGGTTGTCCCACCTGTCGGCCACGATGGCATGCGCCCCGTGTTCCAAGAACCCCATGGTCCCGGGATGGGCCGACGGGGTGGCGGAATAGAAGATGAAGTTCGTCTCGGTCGAACCATAGCCATCGACCATCGGCACCCCGAACCGTTCCAGGAAGGGCGCATGCATCGGCCCCGGCACACCGCCGCCCAGGGCCACGCGCAGGGAATGATCCCTGTCGCTGGCCTTTTCCGGCTGGGCCATCAGGATCGCGGCCATGGCGCCCAGCAGGTAGGTCACGTTGGCCTTGCGCGCCCGCGCGATGTCCCAGAAGCCGGACGCGGTGAACCGCGGCTCCAACACGTATTCGCCCTTCATCAAAAGCGCCTGGTAGAACGTGTTCAGCGCATTGGTGTGAAAGACCGGCAGCATGGTCATCAGCACGTCGCCTTCCCGCACCCCCAGGGCGCGGGCGGAATAAAGGCCCCACCAGAACAGCTGTGCCTGTGGGCAGCACACCCCCTTGGACGGCCCCGTCGTGCCCGAGGTGTAAAGGATAGCGACCGTGTCCGACGGTTTCACGTCCGGCAGGCCCGCGGGCACCTCGGCCGGGAAGATGGGCTGGTCGCCTTCGCAGACGCCCTTGGCGATCACGGTCCAGCAGCGGGGCGGCATCACCTCGTCCCGCGACAGCACGGCATAGGCGTCCAGGAAACATTCCTCGGCCACCAGCAGCTTGGGGTCGGCATTGTCCAGCACATGGGCCAGTTGCGGGCCCTTGAAGGCGGTGTTGAAAGGGGCTGCGATGGCGCCCAGCCAGGCACAGCCCAGGAAGATTTCCAGGAATTCCGGCCGGTTCGAACAGTGGATCGCCACCCGGTCACCCGGCCCGATTCCCGCTTCGGCCAGCCGCGCGGCCCAGGCGGCGGCGATGGTGCGCGTCTGGGCATAGGACCAGACTGCCTCGCCGCAGCGGACCAGCACCCTGTCCCCCATCTCGGCCGCCCGGCGGTCCAGGATCGCCGGCAGGGTCCGCGCCTCGGGCGGGAATTCCACCGCTAGGGCGGAATATATGTCGTCCTTGGGGTCGGGCATCCGGATGCCGGCAGAAACAGTAGGGGCCATCGTCGTCGCCTTGTCCAAGGTCATGTCATTCAGTCTTCGGCTTCGGGGCACGGTTCCCCTGCCCCGTCCGGCCGTCAGCCGGGGCGCGGCATTTCGAACGTGTCCCCGACGAACGCGAAGTCGAGATAGCCCAAGCGCGCCAGGGGCTTGTAGGTCTTCACCTCGAACCGGCCATCGACGATGCAGTCGTCGCGCAGGTGTACCGCCTCGATGAAACCCAGCACGACATAGTTCTGCTGGCCCGGCAGGTCGATCACCCGGTCCAGCCTGCATTCGAAAGTCGCGGGCGCGTCGGCCACGAAGGGGCAGTCGATCGTCCGGCATTCCGCCTTGGCGATGCCGACCGCCGCGAATTCGTCCACGTCCTTGGCGAAGCCGCCCGAGGACGCGTTCACCGCCTCGCGCGCGGCATATTCGGTGGTCGAGATGGCAAAGACGCCCGTCGCCTCGATATTGGCCAGCGTGTCCTTGCCCCGGGTCTGGTCCGGCTTCGTCATAGTCGACGAGAACATCAGCTGCGGCGGCGCATAGGCGGTCAGATTATAGAGCGAATGCGGCGCCAGGTTATCCACCCCGTCCGCGCTGCGGGTCGAAATCCAGGCGATCGGCCGGGGCGAGACGATGGCGGTCAGCGGGTTGTGCTCGAATGGATGCCCGTCCGCGGTGGTATAGAACATCAGGCGTCCCCTTCGATCATCGCGAAGACGCGCAGCGGGCTGCCCGACCCGCCCATGATCTTCAGCGGCGCCGCGACGATGACCGCACCGAAGGTCGGCAGCTGGTCCAGGTTGGCCAGGCACTGCAGGCCATAGCGCCCGTTGCCGTGCAGGATCGAATGGGCCGGATACGGCGGCTCAAGATGCTGCGCCTGCCCCGCATCGGTGCCCACGGTTTCGACCGCCAGCCCGACGCAGTCGCGGTCATGGACCAGGAAGTTGATCGCACTGGCGTCCGGCCCCGGCGAATGGGCGCCGTCGTCCTTCAGGTTCAGGTATTCGACCGTGCCCACCTTCTTGGACCAGTCCGTGCGCAGCGCGATCCAGTGGCGGGGCGGGATCCGGCCGTTCTTTTCCTCCCACGCTTCCAGATGCGCGCGGGTCAGGACGAAATCGGCGTCGGCGTCCGATTCCGCCACGATGTCGATCACCACGGCGGGCGCCATGAACGATTGCGCGGGGACCGCGTCCACCGTGTTCGACGGCAGGTCCTTGCCCGTCACCCAATGCGCCGGGGCGTCGAAATGGGTGCCGGTATGTTCGTTCATCGTGATGTTGTTCCAGTACCACGCCGGCCCGTTCTGATCATATCGCGACACCGGCTCCATCCGGAACGGCGCGCACTGGCCGAATTCCACCGGCAGCACGATGACGGGAAAGTCCGGCGACAGCGTGTTGGTCAGGTCCACGCATTTCACCGCGCCAGTGGTCAGCGCGTCGGCCAGTTGGGTCAGCAGTCCGGTCATGGTCAATCCTCAGGCCGTGCGTTTCTTCATGTGGCGGGTATCGATGAAACCGCCTTCGTCCAGCGTCCTGGCCAACAGCGTCTTCAGTTCGCCCCTCAGGATCTTCTGCGTGGCGGTCAGCGGCAGCGTGTCGACCGCAGCGATCCAGCCCGGCACCTTGTAGTACGCCATCTGTTCCAGCGCCCAGGTGACGATACTTTCGGCCCGCGCCTGGTCCCAGCCGCCGCCCGACAGGATCACGAAGGCCGCGACCTCGTCGCCGCGCACCTCGTCGGGGGCCGCGGCCACGGCGCAGATCTCGATCTCCGGATGGCGGTTCAGGATCGATTCCACCTCGACCGCCGCGATGTTCTCGCCCGACCGGCGGATCACGTTCTTCTTGCGGTCGACGAAATGCAGCGACCCGTCCTCGTCCTGCACCACCACGTCGCCGGTATGCAGCCAGCCCCCGGCCCAAAGTTCGTCCGTCGCGTCCTGGTTCTTCAGATAGCCCGAGGCAAAGCCGTACATCGGGTTGGGCCCCGCGCGCCGCACCAGCAGTTCGCCCTGGGTCCCGAAGGGCACGTCGTTGCCGGCATCGTCCACCAGCCGCACCTCGACATCCGCGGTCGGCCGGCCAAAGCAGGCGGTGCCGATCTTGCGCGGCTCTTCATGCGCGGAAATAGTGCCGCCCGATCCCGTCTCGGTGCAGGCCCATGCCTCGATCAGGGGAAAACCATAGCGTTCCTCGAAGGGAGCGTGCAGCTTCTTGTCGACGCCTGCG
Organism: Chachezhania sediminis; assembly: GCF_009765275.1. Taxonomy (GTDB): domain Bacteria; phylum Pseudomonadota; class Alphaproteobacteria; order Rhodobacterales; family Rhodobacteraceae; genus Chachezhania; species Chachezhania sediminis. Next base: position 48,021 of record NZ_VOPH01000004.1, on the reverse strand, counting down.
CCAAAGCCGAAGCGGACGTTGTGATCCGTGTCGGCAGGCGACGGCGCGGCGCCCATCAGCATCGACGGCATGACGCCCAGATAGTGGACGACCGTCGCTTTCGACAGGCGGACCGACTCCCACCAGCTGCGCGGATGGAACCGGTCCAGCAGGATCAGGCAGCCGCCGGTGGTGATCATCGCCATGACCGACACGGCCAGCGCGTTCATGTGGAACAGCGGCAAGGGCGTCAGCATCCGTTCGTTGTCCAGCTCCAGGCTGATGTAGCCAGGCGTTTCCGCATACCAGTCGCCGCCATGCAGGAAGTATTCGTTGGACAGGATGCAGCCCTTGGGCCGACCCGTGGTGCCAGAGGTGTAAAGCAGCGCGCATTCCGTCTGGGTCGTCAGGACATGCGTCCCGGCATCCTCGGGCGCGGGCGGCACTTCCTCCTCCGGCGCGATGATCGGGACGGTCAGACCGGCATTGGCCACGGCCTGCTGCAGTTCAGGCACGCGGGGGGCCAGGGCTATGGCCAGCACCATCTCGGAGTGTTCGATCAGGTATTCCAGTTCCGCCACCCGCAGGTCCGGGTTGATCGGCACGATGGACACCCCCAGCCCGTTCAGGGCCAGCCAGATCTCCAGATAGACCGGGCGGTTTTCCAGCAGCAGCCCGACCCGGTGCCCGGCGCCATAGCCTTGCGCCTTGAAGGTCGCGGCCCAGTCGTCCACCCGTGCGGCCATCTCGGTATACGAGATATCGCCGGCCGGAATGCCATAGACGCCGGCGGTTTCCTCCAGCACATGCAGGAACGGGGCGTCGCCCCTGCGGTCAGCGGTTTCCGCGAAACGGTGATAGACGGTGGAAGCGGTCATGTCGGTCCTTCGAAGGCGCAGGCCCTTGCAGGCACAGGTGCGGCAGAGGTCGCGATTTACTTTAAGTATAAAATACCCAGCCTCGCAAGGCAAGAATATGCGGTGCGCAGGCCCCGGGTCATCTGGTCACGCGGTCACGCCGGGTTGCAGCGGCCCCGGATGCGCAGCGTCGCGGCATTCGCCCGCCAGCCAGTCGCGAAAGGCCGCCAGCGCCGCCAGGCTGTCATTGCGTTCCGGCCAGACCAACCAATAGGCGCCGGTCCCCGGCACATGCTGTTGCAAAACGGCCCGAAGACGGCCGTCCTCCAGCTCCGGCACGGCCAGGTAATGCGGCAGCAACGCGATCCCCAGCCCCGACAGGGCCGCCTGGATCATCATCGAAAACTGGTCCATCACCATGCCCACCGTCCGCGGGCTGTCGCCCCCCTGCCCCGCGGCCCAGTCGGCCCAGGCCGTGGGCCGCGTTTCCAGCTGCAACAGCGGCAGGCCGCGCATGTCGGCCACGCTGCCGATCGGGTGCCGCGCTAGGAATCCGGGCGAGGCGCAGGCGGTATAGCGTTCACCGAAAAGCTTCATCCGCCGCGTGCCCGGTGCGGCCTCTTCCCCGAAGAGGATCCCGGCATCCAGCCCCTCGGCCTCGAAACTGAAGCTTTGCAGCCGCGTGGCCAGCGTGACGGTCACCCCCGGATTGCGGTCGAAGAACCCCCCCAGCCGCGGCGCCAGCCAACGGGTGCCGAAGGTCGGAAGGATCCCCAGGTCCAGCGACCCGCCCCCGGGGCTGGTCACCAGCCCCATCGTCGCCCGCTGCAGCATGTCCAGGCTGCGCCCGACCTTGCTGTGATAGTCCCGCGCAGCTTCCGTCGGCACCAGCCGCTGCCGCTGGCGCAGGAACAGCGTGGCGCCCACCTGTCCCTCCAGCGTCTGGATCAGCCGGCTGACGGTGCTTTGCGTCAGGCTCAGCTCTTCCGCCGCGGCGGTCACAGATCCCCGCGCCATCACCGCCTCGAAGGCCAGGAGCATCGAGATCGACGGCAGATAGCGGCGCTGGCGCATGTCATGCACTCCATGAATGAACTCATGCAGAAATGCCGCTTTTCGGGGCCTGTTGAAAGCCTCTATGCAACGACCCGACCAGATTTCACGCCGGAGTTCTCCATGTCAGCCTCGCATCGCGGCCAAGCCTTCACCTGGGACGATCCCTTTCTCCTCGACGATCAGCTGACGGAAGAAGAGCGGATGATCCGCGACAGCGCCCGCGATTTCGCACAGGCCGAACTGGCCCCCGGCATCGTCGACGCCTACATGAACGAACAGACCGACCCCGAGCTCTTCGCCAAGATGGGCGCCGCGGGCCTTCTGGGCGTGACCCTGCCGGAAGAGTACGGCTGCGCCGGCGCGACCTACGTCTCCTATGGTCTGGTCGCGCGCGAGGTCGAACGGGTCGACAGCGGCTACCGCTCGATGATGTCCGTGCAATCCAGCCTCGTCATGTACCCGATTTACGCCTACGGGTCCGAGGAACAGCGCCGGAAATACCTGCCGAAACTGGCCTCGGGCGAATATATCGGCTGTTTCGGCCTGACCGAACCCGATGCCGGTTCCGACCCGGGCGGCATGAAGACCCGGGCGACCAAGACCGAGGGCGGCTATGTCCTGAACGGCGCCAAGATGTGGATTTCCAACGCCCCCATCGCCGACGTCTTCGTCGTCTGGGCCAAGTCCGAAGCCCATGGCGGCAAGATCCGCGGTTTCGTGCTGGACAAGGGCATGAAGGGCCTCACCGCCCCCAAAGTCGGCGGCAAGCTCTCGCTGCGCGCCTCGATCACCGGTGAGATCGTGCTCGACAATGTCGAAGTCGGCGAAGACGCGCTGCTGCCGAACATCGAAGGCCTGGGCGGCCCCTTCGGCTGCCTCAACCGTGCCCGCTACGGCATCAGCTGGGGCGCCATGGGCGCGGCCGAAGACTGCTTCCACCGCGCCCGGCAGTACGGGCTGGACCGGATCCAGTTCAACCGCCCGCTGGCACAGACCCAGCTTTACCAGAAGAAGCTGGCCGACATGGAAACCGAGATCACCCTGGGCCTGCAGGGCGCGCTGCGCGTCGGCCGGCTGATGGATGACGGCCGCTTCGCGCCGGAAATGATCTCGCTGATGAAGCGCAACAACTGCGGCAAGGCGCTGGCCATCGCGCGGGAGGCACGCGACATGCACGGCGGCAACGGCATCCAGGTCGAATACCACGTGATGCGCCACGCCCAGAACCTGGAAACGGTGAACACCTACGAAGGCACGCACGACGTGCACGCCCTGATCCTGGGCCGCGCCATCACCGGCCTCCAGGCCTTCGCGTAGACCGACGGCCCCCTCTCCCCGGCCGAAGTTCACGCAGAAGTCCTCTTCGCGGAGCCACCGTCGCGCTGCCGACAGGCGCCGTCGGTGTGCCCGCGTCAAGGGGGCGCCAGCCCCGCGCGACAGCGCGGCTTGCCCTTGATGCGGGCGCATCGATGGCTCAGGCAGCAAATGCGACGGGGGATCCGTGAAGAGGACGTGGTCCCTCTTCGTGGTGAACCCGAGCCTTCCCCTTGCGACGAAGACGTCAAAGCACCGAACACAGCCGGTCGCTCACGCGACGCGTATTCCCCGCACCTATGGTTCCCCGCACCTGTGGAAGAGCATCGCGCCCGAAGCGGCGAGGTCGAAAACCGAAGGTTTTCGGCCGGGGGCTGGACGGGTGGGCCGCTGAGGGCGCGATGCCGGCCCGAGGGCCGAGAGTTCAGCCCTTGCGCCCCGGCCTGTGGGCGACATCGCCCAGCAGGTCCGACAGCCGCCAGGCCCGGTCCTGTTCGACACCGCTCAAAAGCTCGTCGATCCAGGCTTCGTGCGCCACCGCCTGCCGCTCGAATTCCTCGCGGCCGCGCTGGGTCAGACGGGCGCGAAACGACCGTCGGTCGCCTTCTACCTGCTCCCGCAGCACCAGCCCGTCGTCGACCAACCGGTCGACGATGCCCGTCACATTGCCGTTCGACACCTTCAGAACGCCGCTCAGCGCGCTCATCTTCAACCCGTCCTCGTTCCGGTACAGGGCCGACATCACGTCGAAGCGCGGCAGCGTCGTTGCGAACTCGACCCGCAGCCTTTCGCGCAGCTCGCCCTCGATATGGCGCGAGGCCGACAGGATCCGAAGCCACAGCCGAAGCCGAGACTTGCTGACGGGTTCGGATGCGTGCCGGTCCGGCATCGGGGTCATGGGCGGCTCCCTCGTGATTTCGGTCCTGCCCCTTTAGCGCCATGGCCGCCGGGAACAAAGCGAAACTCTGCCTCAAGGCGCGACAGGCCGAAACGGCCCCTGCCCGGTCAGGGACAGGGGCCATGTCGTCAGACGCGGATCGTCTCCGCCTCGCGGTCGGCCAGCCGGAACAGCTGGTCGCGGCCGCTGCGATAGGGGGCGGGCCAGGCCTCGGCCCGGTCGCCGATCCGGGCGGCCTCGTGGTAGGTCCAGTACGGGTCCGCCAGGTGCGGGCGCGCCAGGCACACCAGGTCCGCACGCCCCGCCATCAGGATCGAGTTCACGTGATCGGCCTCGTAGATGTTGCCGACCGCCATAGTGGCGATCCCGGCCTCGTTGCGGATGTGATCCGAGAACGGGGTCTGGAACATCCGGCCATAGACCGGGTGATCGCCCTTGGCCACCTGCCCGGCGGACACGTCGACGATATCCGCACCGGCGGCGGTGAACATCTTCGCGATGTCCACTGCATCTTCCGGCGTGATCCCGTCGTCGCCCATCCAGTCGTTGGCGGAAATCCGCACGGACATCGGCTTTTCCGCCGGCCAGACGGCGCGCATCGCCTCGAACACTTCCAGCGGGTACTTCATCCGGTTCTCCAGCGAACCGCCGTATTCATCCGTCCGCACATTGGTGATCGGAGAGATGAAGGACGAGATCAGGTAACCGTGCGCGGCGTGCAGTTCGATCATGTCGAAGCCGGCGCGTTCCGCCATTTCGGCCGCGGACACGAATTGTGCCTTCACCTCGTCCATGTCGGCGCGCGTCATCTCGCGCGGGGTCTGGTTCTGCTCGGACCACGCGATCGGAGAGGCCGAGATCAGGTCCCAGTTCCCGTCCGTCAGCGGCTTGTCCATCCCTTCCCAGCCGATCCGGGTCGAGCCCTTGCGGCCCGAATGCCCGATCTGACAGCAGATCTTCGCATCGGTTTCGGCATGGACGAAACCGGTCAGACGGGTCCAGGCGGCCTCGTGTTCGGGTGCATAAAGCCCCGGGCAGCCCGGCGTGATCCGGCCGGTGGGCGAAACGCAGGTCATTTCCGTATAGACCAGCCCCGCGCCCCCCTTGGCGCGTTCGCCATAATGGATCAGGTGCCAGTCGGTCGGACAGCCGTCGACGGCCTTGTATTGCGCCATCGGCGACACGACGATGCGGTTCTTCAGGTCCATGTCGCGCAGCTTGAACGGCGCGAACATCGGCGCGCGCACCGGTGCATCGGCCGGCACGCCTGCCTTGGTCTGGAACCACTTTTCCGCGCTTTCCAGCCATTCGGGATCGCGCAGGCGCAGGTTTTCATGGCTGATCCGCTGCGACCGGGTCAGCAGCGAGTAGTTCAGCTGCACCAGGTCCATGTCCAGATACCGTTCCACCCGCTCGAACCATTCCAGCGAGTTCCGGGCGGCGGACTGAAGCCGCAGCACATCCAGGCGGCGTTCCTCCTGGTAGCGGGCAAAGGCCTTCTGCATGTCGGTTTCCGAATGCAGGAATTCGGCCAGGGCAATCGCGCTGTCGATGGCCAGGCGCGAGCCCGACCCGATCGAGAAGTGCCCGGTCGCCGCTGCGTCGCCCATCAGGACGACGTTTTCATGATACCAGTTTTCACAGATCACGCGGGGGAAGTTCATCCACACGGCCGACCCGCGCAGGTGTGCGGCGTTCGAGATCAACTCGTTGCCCGACAGGTGCTTTTCGAACACCTTGCGGCAGGTCTCGACGGTTTCTTCCTTGGACATGTCCTCGAAGCCGAAGCTGTCCCAGGTGTCTTGCTGGCATTCCACGATGAAGGTCGCGGTGTTGTCGTCGAACTGGTAGGCGTGGGCCCACATCCAGCCGTGTTCGGTCTTCTCGAAGATGAAGGTGAAGGCATCGTCGAACTTCTGGTGGGTGCCCAGCCAGATGAACTTGCATTCGCGGATGTCGATGTCGGGCTTGAAATGTTCCGCCCAGGCATTGCGCACCGCGCTGTTGATGCCGTCGCAGGCGACGACCAGGTCGAAATCGCCGGTATAGTCCTCGACCGGCCCGACCTCGGTTTCGAACCGCATGTCGACGCCAAGTTCCCGCGCCCGCTCCTGCAGGATGATCAGAAACTGCTTGCGCCCGATCCCGGCGAAGCCGTGGCCGCCGGACACGGTGCGTTCATCCCCGCGGATGGTCGCGATATCGTCCCAGTAGGCAAAGTGTTCGCGGATCGTCGCGGCCGAAACAGGGTCGTTCTTGACCATGTTGCCCAGTGCGTCGTCCGACAGCACCACGCCCCAGCCGAAGGTGTCGTTGGCCTTGTTCCGCTCGAACACCACCACCTCGTGCGAGGGGTCGCGCAGCTTCATCGAGATCGCGAAATAAAGGCCGGCAGGCCCTCCACCCAGACAGGCAACACGCATTTCCCGGATCCTTCCCGCTGTCAGATTCCCGATAGTCTACCGTCGGATCTTGGCGCCATCCCGAATTTACTTCAAGCTTAAAATTTTCATATATCAAGCAATCCTCTTTTGGGGCGCCCTGCCCCAAAGCCGCACGAACCGCAGGCCGATCCGCCGCCCAAAGCGCATGAAAATGGATGCATGTGTTTGACCGGCGCGCAAGAGAGATGACACCGGCCGGCAGGTCAACCCGGGCCATCGCCCGGATTTTCCGGCCTGCGCGCCACCGCTGAGACGCTTCAAATCGTGAATATGACTGAAAAACGGGCAAATGATCAGACAGCGGGCGCTGGACGGCCCGGCGCCCCCGCAGTGGCCCAAAAATATTTGCATTTGCATTTATCTGATCCTAGCGTTTTCGTAACGCCCTCGGGCCGACACGACTTTTGCACCACTCCGGGACCGCCGACATGAAAGATTCGCCTGCCGACGCCCGCCGCACCGCCCTGGGCGAGCTGGGGCTGAACAACTTTCCGCCCTACCTGATGAACCGCATCATGGGACGCTACAACACCTCGCTTCGGGATGAACTGGCGGCCCTGGGCCTGACCACGCCGCAGGCCCGTGCGCTGGCCGTGCTGGCGGTCAATGACGGGCTTCTGATCCGCGACCTGGCGGTTTTTGCCGTCGTCGAACAGTCGACGCTCTCCCGCGCGCTGGACCGGCTGCAAACCGACGGCAAGATCCGCCGCGAGGCCGATCCCGACGACAGCCGCGGCGTCCGCATCTTCATCACCCCCGAAGGCCGCGCCACCTTCGAAGGGCTCTGGCCCCACATGGACGATGTCGCCGCGATGATGTTCCGGGACATCCCCGACGAGGAACGCCGCGCTTTCGTCGCCACGCTTCACAAGATGCTGTCGAACGTCCGGCAGCACGAATTCTAGGGGCCGGTCCGCCGGCATCCTGTCCATAGCCACCATGAAAGAAGGCACGCCATGGCCGAACGATCATTCAAGGCAGAAGTCGAACATCTGAAACTGGGCAAGGGGGAAACCTTCACCGGCGAAGGGATCCTTGCCATCACCAAGGCATTGTTGGAATCCGGTGTGGGATATGTGGGCGGCTACCAGGGCGCCCCGATCTCTCACCTGATGGACGTGCTGTCCGACGCGCAGGACCTCCTGGGCGAGCTGGGCGTGCGCTACGAGGCTTCGGCGAACGAGGCGGCGGCGGGCGCAATGCTGGCCGCTTCCGTTCACTATCCGATCCGCGGCGCCGTCACCTTCAAAGGTCCCGTGGGCGTGAACGTGGCCTCGGACGCGCTGGCCAACCTGGCGTCCGGGGGCGTGAACGGCGGCGCGCTGGTCATCGTGGGCGAGGATTACGGCGAAGGCTCCTCGATCATGCAGGAGCGGACCCATGCCTTCGCGATGAAATCGCAGCTTTGGCTGATGGATCCGCGCCCGAACCTGCCGTCGATCGTGAAGGCGGTGAAGGACGGCTTCGAACTGTCCGAGGCATCGAACACCCCGGTCATGCTGATGGTCCGGATCCGGTCCTGCCACGTGTCGGGCACCTTCGAATGCGACGACAACAAGAAGCCCGCCCTTTCGGTGCGCGAGGCACTGTCGAACCCGCAATCGGATTTCAACCGCGTCGTGCTGCCGCCGATGTCGTTCACCCACGAACAGGACAAGATCAAGGCGCGCTGGCCCAACGCCGAAAAGTTCATCCGCGACCGCAAGCTGAACGAACTATTCGGACCGAAGGAGGCGCCGCTGGGCATCGTCGTCCAGGGCGGCATGTACAACGGCGTCATCCGCGCGCTGCAGCGCCTGGGCCTGGCCGATGCCTATGGCGAGACGGACATTCCCATATATGTCCTGAACGTCACCTATCCCCTGCTGGCCGACGAATTCCACGACTTTTGCGCCGGTAAGGAACATGTGATCGTGGTCGAGGAAGGCCAGCCCGAATTCATCGAGACCCAGCTGGGATCCTTCCTCTATCGCTCGGGCCAGCCAGTGAAGCTGCACGGCAAGGACATCTTCCCCATGGCCGGCGAATATACCGGCCAGGTGATGCTGGACGCGATGGAGGCCTTCGTGCGCCTCGCCGCGCCGCAGATGCTGCCGGCCGCGGTGCGCGCGCCGAACATGGATCGCCCGGCGATCCCGGACCTGTCCAAGACGGTTCCGATCCGTCCACCCGGGTTCTGCACCGGCTGCCCGGAACGCCCGATCTTTGCCGCGATGAAGCTGGTGGAAGGCGAACTGGGCAAGCACCAGATCGCGGCCGATATCGGCTGTCACCTCTTCGGCTCGCTGCCGCCCTTCGAAATCGGCGGCGCGACCATGGGCTATGGCCTGGGGCCGGCCGGCAACGCGGCCTTCGACGGCGGCGGCGAACGGCGCCCGGTGTCGATCATCGGCGACGGCGGGTTCTGGCATAACGGCCTGTCGTCGTCCTTTGGCACCATGGCCTTCAACAAGTCCGACGGCGTGGCGATCATCGTCGACAACTTCTATTCGGCGGCAACCGGCGGGCAGGACATCATGTCGTCCCGCGCGACGAACCCGACGAAGTCGACCCGCAACCCGATTTCCAAGGCCCTGAAGGGCATCGGCATCGACTGGGTGCGCGAAATCGATCGCACCTATGACGTGAAACGCATGCGCGACACGATCCGCGAGGCACTGACCACCGACGAACCGGGCCCGCGGGTCATCGTGGCCTCGTCGGAATGCATGCTGAACCGTCAACGGCGCGAAAAGCCCCTGCGCAACCAGGCGATCCGCGAAGGCCGCCGGGTCGAAGCCCCGCGCTTCGGCGTGGACGAAGAGGTCTGCACCGGCGATCACGCCTGCATGCGCCTGTCGGGCTGCCCGTCGCTGTCGCTGAAAAAGACCGGCGATCCGCTGCGGGACGATCCCGTGGCGTCCATCGACCAAAGCTGCGTCGGCTGCGGCAACTGTGGCGAGGTGGCGGATGCCGCGATCCTCTGCCCGTCGTTCTACCGCGCCGATGTCGTCCACAACCCGTCCAGGGCAGAACGCTGGTGGGCCGGCGTGTCGTCGAAGGTCATCGACTGGCTGATCACCCGCCGCACCGCCCGTTCGCTCAGCTTCGGAGACGCGCAATGAGCATCCATGAAACCCTAGACCCGCGTCCCGCCGATCCCCGCCTGGGCGACATCATCAAGCTGGCGATGCTGGCGGTCGGTGGCCAGGGCGGCGGCGTCCTGACCAACTGGATCGAGGCGGTCGCCCGCGCCAACGGCTATGCCGCGCAGGCGACGTCGGTCGCGGGCGTGGCCCAGCGGACCGGCGCCACGGTCTACTACATCGAAATGGCACCCCTGGGCGAAAAGCCCACCGTCTTCTCGCTGGCGCCGGCGGCCGGTGACGTCGACATCATGATCGCGGCGGAAATGATGGAGGCCGGCCGGTCGATCCAGCGCGGCTTCGTCACGCCGGACCGCACGGTCCTGATCGCCTCGACCCACCGCGCGCTGGCCGTGTCCGAAAAGATGGTCCCGGGCGACGGCATCGCATCGAGCGAGGAAGTCATCGCCGCCGCCGAAATCGCCGCGCGCCAGTTCATCGCCGCCGACTTTGACACGATCGCGGTGAAAAGCGGCTCTGTCATCTCGGCAACGCTCTTCGGTGCGCTGGCAGCTTCGGGCGCATTGCCCTTCCCCCGGGAAAGCTTCGAGGACGCGATCCGCGCCTCGGGCAAGGGGGTCGAACCCAGTCTGCGCGCCTTCGCGGCCGGTTATGACGCAGCCATGGCAGGCGCCGAACCGCTTGCGAAACCGGTGGCCCCCACGGCACCGTCAACCGCCGTCAAGGGTCCCGACAGCCTGATCTACGAATGGGAACAGCTGCAGGCGCGCATCCCCGCCCTGCCCCAGATCGCACAGGAACTGGCACAGCTCGGCCTGCGCAAGGTGGTCCGCTTCCAGGACACGCGCTATGGCGCGCTCTACCTCGACCGGCTGGAGGCGCTGGCCAAGGCCGATACCGGCGACGGCACCTTCACCCGCGAAGCGGCGAAGTACCTGGCGAACGCCATGGCCTACGACGACATCATCCGCGTGGCCGAGGCCAAGACCCGCGGCGGCCGGTCCACCCGCATCGCGGCCGAAATGGGCGCGGGCGAGGCCCAGCTGATGCACGTGACCGAGTTCCTCCACCCGAGGGCCGAGGAAGTCGTGTCCATGCTGCCGAAAGGCCTCGGCGCCAAGCTGGAAAAAAGCCCGGGCTGGATGAAAGCCATCGACAAGGTCTTCAACCGCGGCCGACGTCTGCGGACGGACCGGCTGATCCCTTTCCTGACGCTTTACATGCTGGGCGGGATGAAGGGCTGGCGCCTGCGCACCCTGCGCCACGCCCAGGAAACCGCCCATGTCGAAGCCTGGCTCGCCCGCGCCACCGCGGCGCTGCCCCGGAACTACGATCTGGCGGTCGAGATCCTGAAGACCCAGCGTCTGGTCAAGGGCTACTCCGACACCCATGCGCGGGGACAGTCCAAGTTCCACAAGGTGACGGAGGGCATCGTCCTGGTCGAAGGTCGCGACGACGCCGCCGATTGGGCCCGCCGCCTGATCGAAGCGGCGCTGCAGGACGAAAAGGGCAAGACGCTGGACGGCGCCATCGAGACGATCCGAAGCTTCGCCTGACGGGTCCCGGCACTCCGCGCCCGATCGCGGGTTGCCGACGGCAGACGCGGCGACGATGTCCCCGCACCCTTGGGAAATGCTTGATGACCGAAGACGTCAGGGACGTCGCGCTGCAAACCCTCTGGGCCGTTCCGCATCGCCGATGTCGCGCGGGGACGCTGTCCCCGCACCCCTGAGTTATTTGAAGATCAAAGAAGTTGGGGGGGCGCCCGGAATAGAAAAGGGGGCCGCCGATCGGGCGCGCCCCCTTCTTCTCTTTCCAAATACCTCCCGCCGGAGGCATCCGACGGTGCGTCCAAAGCGCCGTCGGAAGATCTGCATCAGTCCTGGGCGATGTAGGCGGTCGCCTCGATCTCGACCAGGGCGTCGTCCTCGACCAGGGCCTGGATCACCAGCATCGACATGGCCGGGAAATGTCGGCCCAGGACGCGGCGATAGGCTTCGCCGACTTCGCGCTGGCGGGCCAGGTATTCGGCCTTGTCTGTCACGTACCAGGTCAGGCGGCCGATATCCTCGACGGTGCCGCCCGCCGCCTCGACGATGGCGACGATGTTCTTCAGCGCCTGCTCCATCTGGGCAATGAAGTCCTTGGAGACGAATTTCTTCTGCGCGTCCCAGCCGATCTGTCCGGCGATGTGAAGCGTGCCGTCCGCCATCAGCATGCCGTTGGCATAGCCCAGTGCCGGGGCCCAGCCTTCGGGTTGTACGTCCCGGGGTTTCCGCTTGTCTGTCATGGGCTTGCCTTTCTTTTTGTTCTTGGGCTCAATATCCGTCACGCGCCGGCGGTCTGCCGGGCGATCACCACGCGTTGAACGTCCGACGCACCTTCGTAGATCCGGAGCGCCCGGATTTCGCGATAGAGGCTTTCGACCTTCACGCCCGATTTCACCCCTTCGCCCCCGAAGAGCTGGACCGCCGTGTCGATCACCTTCTGCGCCTGTTCGGTCGCGAAAAGCTTGGCCATGGCCGCCTCGCGCGTGACGCGGGGGGCGCCGGAATCCTTGGTCCAGGCCGCGCGGTAGACCAGGAGCGCCGCCGCGTCCACGTCCAGCGCCATGTCGGCGATGTGGCCCTGCACCATCTGCAGGTCGAACAGCGACTGGTTGCCGATCTTGCGCGAGGTCACGCGTTCCAGCGCCTCGTCCAGGGCGCGGCGGGCAAAGCCCAGGGCCGCGGCCGCGACGGTCGACCGGAAGACGTCCAGCACCGACATCGCGATGCGGAAGCCCTGGCCGGGCGCGCCCAGCATGGACGACGCCGGGATCCGGCAGTCGGTGAAGCGCAGTGTGGCCAGCGGGTGGGGTGCGATGACCTCCAGCCGTTCGGCCACTTCGAAGCCGGGCAGGCCTGCGGGCACGATGAAGGCCGACAGACCCTTGGCGCCCGGCGCCTCGCCCGTGCGGGCGAAGAGCGTGTAGACATCGGCGATGCCGCCGTTCGAAATCCAGGTCTTCTCGCCGTTCAGGACGTAATCGTCGCCGTCGCGCACAGCCGTCATCGTCGAATTGGCGACGTCGGAGCCGGATTGCGGTTCCGTCAGGGCAAAGGCCGAAATCGCCTCGCCCGCGCGCGTCCTGGTCAGCCATTCGGCCTTCTGCGCGTCGGTGCCGAAGAGCGAGATCGCCCCCGTCCCCAGCCCCTGCATCGCGAAGGCAAAATCGGCCAGACCGTCATGGCGGGCCAGCGTCTCGCGGATCAGGCACAGGGACCGCACGTCCAGCGGCGCCCCCGTGGACGGATCGACGGCGGAATGGGTCAGGATCCCGGCCTCGCCCATCGCCTTGACCAGCGACCGGCAGGCATTGTCGGTGTCATGGTGGTCAAGCCCGGCCGTGAAACCGGCAGCCCAGGTGTCGACCAGGGCGGCCAGATCCGAATGGCGCTCTTCGAAGAAGGGCCAGCTGAGGAAGGTCTTGTCGGCCATCAGTCGCCCTCGAACACAGGTTTTTCTTTTGCCACGAAGGCGTTGTAGGCGCGGGTAAAGTCCTGCCCCTGCATGCAGATCGCCTGCGCCTGGGCTTCGGCCTCGATCGCCATTTCCAGGCTCATCGACCATTCCTGCGCCAGCATGGTCTTGGTCATCATGTGGGCAAAGTTCGGACCCGCCGCGATCTTCGCGGCCATGTCCAGCGCGTCGGCTTCCAGGGCGTCGGCGGCGACGATGCGGCTGAAGAAGCCCCAGTTCACGCCTTCCTCGGCCGACATCGACCGGCCGGTGTAAAGGAGTTCGGCGGCGCGCGACTGTCCGATGACCCGCGGAAGGATCGCGCAGGCGCCCATGTCGCACCCTGCCAGCCCGACGCGGGTGAACAGGAACGCCGTCTTGGCGTCTGCCGTTGCAATACGGATGTCCGATGCCATCGCCATGATCGCCCCGGCCCCGGCGCAGACACCGTCGACGGCCGCGATGATCGGCTTGCCGCAGTTGATCATCGCCTTGACCAGATCGCCCGTCATGCGGGTGAAGCGCAGCAGTTCCTTCATCGACATCCTGGTCAGCGGACCGATGATGTCGTGCACGTCCCCGCCGGAGGAGAAGTTGCCGCCATTGGGCACGATCACCACGGCCTTCACGTCGTCGGAATAGTGCAGCTCGCGGAACCAGTCGCGCAGTTCGGCATAGCTGTCGAAGGTCAGCGGGTTCTTCCGCTCGGGCCGCGCCAGAGAGATCTTGGCGATGCCCCCTTCGATGGTGCAGTTGAAATGGGTAACCTGGTCCAGCATGGAACGGATCTCCTCCTCGGATGTCTCAAAGCGCGCGGGCGGTCAAATCTCGCCGCCCGACAGCGCCAGCGTGTGGCCATTGACGGGGCGCGCGGCATCGGAACACAGCCACAGCGCCGCGCCGGCGACCTCGTCCGGCTGGACGAAGGCCTTTTGCGGATTGGTGTCGGACAGCGCCGCGCGGGCTTTTTCGACGCTCATGCCGGTCTTGGCGATGATGTTGTCGACCGACCGGTCCAGCATCGGCGTATCGACGAAGCCCGGGCAGATGGCGTTGACGGTGATCCCCGTCTGCGCCAGTTCCAGCGCCAGCGAACGGGTCAGGCCCACGACTGCATGCTTGGCCGCGGAATAGCCGGACGTGTAGGCATAACCTTTCAGCCCCGCGGTCGACGCGACGGCGATCAGCCGGCCCCAGCCTGCGGCCTTCATGTCGGGCAAGGCGGCCTGCCAGCACTGCATGACGCCGATGACGTTGACGGCCATCAGCCGTTCCATCAGGGCGGCATCCATGCGGTGGAAGGGCTGGGTTTCGGCCGCACCCGCATTGGCAATCACCGACAGGATCGGCCCGCGCGCGGCGCGCGCGGCGTCGAAGGCAGCCTTGACCTGCCCCGCATCCGTCACGTCGCACAATTCGTAGGGAAGGCCCTGTTCGGCCAGCGGCGCCTCGCTGCGGCCCATGATGGTCACAGCCGCGCCCGCGCCGGCCAGTGCATGGGCGATTGCCGCCCCTACCCCGGTGCCGCCGCCGGTCACGACCACGTGCTTGCCTTCCAGGCTCATCGCTGCTGTCTCCGGTCCAGGGCCAGGGGTCCAGGTGTCTTACAGGTCATGGCAGGGTCCGGCCGCAGTGGTCTGATCTTCGCCCAAAGGCTAGACGCGGGGCTGAATTAATTCAAGCTTAAAATATTTAGGTTCAGAAGGACTGCCGCAGCGTTTCGGGACGGTTCGGCAGACGGTGTCACAGGCTGCTCGTGAACCTGTGGCCAGCCCGGTAGTAAAGCCTGACGGCGGTGATGATCCGGTCGCCATCCTGGGTCGACCGGTCCAGGCACAGGACGGGGCTGGCATCCGTCACGTCCAGCAGGCGGGCAATCTGGGCCGAGGCCGGTTCAGCCGAAAAGGCAAGCGCGCCGCCGGTATAGGGGATATGTTCCAGCAGCCATTCGTTCGGGCTGACCCGGTCGAAGGGCGCGGCATCAAGGCCGGTCAGGCAGGCGTCGATCCAGCGATCCTCGACCGCATAGGACACGCCGTCGGCATGGTGCAGCGCCAGCACGTGCAGGCAGGGCCCCGACGACCGCATGCGGGCCGCCACATCGTCCGGTGGCGTGACGATACCGCTTTGGACAAGGCGATAGCCGTAGGCGGCGCCGGTCTCTTCGACCTCCTGCCGCATGATGGCGATTTCCAGCACCGCGCGGCGCACCGGGTGGAGCGCAACCCGCGTGCCGCCCTTGCGGCGGCGGTCGACCAGCCCGTCCTCGGCCAGGCTGCGCAGCGCGCGGTTCACCGTCGCGCGGGCACAGCCGAATTCCTGGGCCAGCACTTCCTCGTTCGGGATCGGCGCCCCGGGCGGCCAGTCGCGGCTGTGGATGCGCTGGCGCACCGTTTCGCGGATCTGCTGCCAGCTGGCCCGGGCGGGCTTGGTGGTTTGCGTCAAAGCGTGTCCCTCAGCCCCTTCAGGGCGGCGCGGTAACCGGCCGTGATCGCATCGTGGCGAACATGGCGCCCCCCGGTCACGACATGGCGCCCGGCGGACCAAACCTCGGCCACCCGGCGGTCGTCGGCGGCAAAGACATAGGCGTCCAGCAGCGTATCGCCATGCAGCCCGTCCAGGTCGACATGATCGGTATCCAGCGCCAGCAGGTCCGCCTGTGCCCCCACGGCGATCTGGCCGCAATCGCGCCCGGCGGCCTGCGCCCCGCCCTGCCCGATCTCGTCGAAGATCCGCCGCGCGGTGGATTTTTCGGCCGTGGCCAGCATCGCCCGGCCCTTGTCCCGCAGGCGCTGGGAATGGTCGAGCACCCGGATTTCCTCACTCAGCGAAATCCGCAAGTTGGAATCCGATCCGACACCGATGCGCCCCCCGGCCTCCAGATAGCGCACCCCGTCGAAGATGCCGTCGCCCAGATTGCTTTCCGTGATCGGGCACAGCCCGGCCACGGCACCGGAGGCGGCAAGGGACAGGGTTTCAGACGGCGTCATCTGCGTGCAGTGGATCAGGCACCAGCGCGGGTCAAGGCCCAGATGTTCCATCGCCCAGTCGACCGGACGGGCGCCATAGGCCGCCTCGATCTCCTCGACCTCGGCCACCTGTTCGGCCAGGTGCATGTGGACCGGGCCGTCGACGCCCAGCCCCGGCAGGTCCGGGAAGGCATCGCGCGACACAGCGCGCAGGGAATGCGGCGCGATGCCAAGGTTCGCGTCGTCCGGCAGCCCGGCCAGCGCCTTGCGCGCGCCCTCGACCACCTGCGCATAAAGATCCAGATCACAGCCAAAGCGCACCTGCCCCGGCCCCAGCGGCCGCCCGTCGCAACCGCCCACCTGATAAAGCACCGGCAACAGGGTCAGGCCGATCCCGGTCTCGGCAGCGGCCGCGGCCACGCGTTCCGACATTTCGGCCACGTTGGCATAGGGCACCCCGCCCGGCTGATGGTGCAGATAGTGGAATTCGACCGAGGCGCCGTAACCGGCCTCCAGCATCTCCATCTGCACAAAGGCGGTGATGGCCTGCACCTGATCGGGCGTCAGCCGGTCCAGAAAGCGGAACATGAGCCGCCGCCAGGTCCAGAAACTGTCGGTCGCATCCGGGCCCCGCGCCTCGGTCAGGCCCGACATGGCCCGCTGGAAGGCATGGGAATGCAGGTTCGCCGGCGCCGGCAGCAGGACGTCGACCGCCTGCGAAATGCCCGCGTCGGGACCACCTGCTTCAACGGCCGCGATCCGGCCATCCACGACATGCACGGTCACGTCCCGCGCCCAGCCTTCCGGCAGAAGGGCCTGCCCGGCCCGGATCTTCAGCATCGCAACCACCGCTTGACGGAATTAATATGTGCATACATAATCAGGACTCGAGTGACCCTGCAAGGTGTTCCGATGCTGCTTCTGAAGAATTTCACGATGGTGCCCGCCGCTGGCACACCCGTACCCCAGGCCGCTATGGTGCTGGACGGCGACACAATCGTCTGGACCGGCGCCCTGTCCGAACTGCCGGTGGAACATGGCGCCTTCCCGGCCGAGGATCTGGGCGGCCGGCTGGTCACGGCCGGGCTGATCGACTGTCACACCCATGTCGTCTTTGGCGGTCACCGCGCGAACGAATTCCGGATGCGGCTGGAAGGCGCCAGCTATGACGCCATCGCGCGCGCCGGCGGCGGGATCGTATCGACCGTCACGGCCACCCGCGCGGCCTCGGCCGAGGCGCTGCTGGCCGATGCCCTGACCCGTGTCGACGCGCTGATCGCCGAAGGCGTGACGACGATAGAGATCAAGTCGGGCTATGGGCTGAACATCGAGACGGAACTGAAGATGCTGCGCGTCGCCCGCGCCGTGGGCCAGGCCCGGCCGGTCGACGTCGTGACCAGTTTCCTGGGCGCCCATGCGGTGCCGGCCGAATACGCAGACCGGGCGGACGCCTATATCGACGAGGTCTGCATCCCCGCCCTTCACGCCGCCCATGCCGAAGGGCTGGTCGACGCGGTGGACGGGTTCTGCGAAGGCATCGCCTTTTCGCCGGACCAGATCGCGCGGGTCTTCGACGCCGCCAAGGACCTGGGCCTGCCGATCAAGCTTCATGCCGAACAGCTGACCGACCTGGGCGGGGCCCGGATGGCGGCGCAGCGCGGCGCGATGTCGGTCGATCACCTGGAATATCTGGCGGCCGAGGATGCGGCCGTCCTGGCCAAGCACGGCACCGTCGCCGTCCTGCTGCCCGGCGCGTTCTACACCTTGCGCGAAACCCAGCTGCCGCCGGTGAACGCCCTGCGGGACGCAGGCGCCAAGATGGCCGTGGCCAGCGACTGCAACCCGGGCTCGTCGCCCATGGCCTCGATCCTTCTGTCGATGAACATGGCGGCGACGCTGTTCCGGATGACGCCGGACGAATGCCTTTCCGGCGTCACGGCCCATGCGGCCGACGCGCTGGGACTGGCCGACCGGGGCCGGCTGGCCGCGGGCCAGCGCGCGGATCTCTGCGTCTGGGACATCGGCGCGCCAGAGGAACTGAGCTACCGGATCGGATTCAACCCGCTGTGGCGGCGGTACTATCGGGGAAAATCATGCTGACTTTGACACCGGGCGCAACGACGCTCGACACGTTGCGCGCCGTCTGGACGGGCAGCGATCCCGTGACGCTGGACCCGGCCTTCCGCGCGGGCGTCGAGGCTGCGGCGGCTCGCGTCCATGCCGCCGCGATGGGGGGCGATGCCATCTATGGCGTGAACACCGGCTTCGGGAAACTGGCGACCGTGCGGATCCCGCCGGCCGATACGGCGACGCTGCAAAGGAACCTGATCCTGTCCCATTGCGCGGGCGTGGGCGCGCCCCTGCCGGCCGAGGAAGTGCGCCTGACCATGGCGCTGAAGCTTCTGTCGCTGGGCCGCGGTGCCTCTGGCGTGCGGTGGGAGATCGTGGCCCAGATCGAGGCGATGCTGTCCACGGGCGTCCTGCCGGTGATCCCGGAACAGGGATCCGTCGGCGCCAGCGGTGACCTGGCCCCCCTGGCCCACATGGCCGCCGTGATGATCGGCGAAGGCGAAGCCACGTATCAGGGCGCCCGCCTGCCCGGTGGCGAGGCGCTGGCCCGCGCCGGTCTGACGCCCGTCGAACTGGGACCCAAGGAAGGGCTGGCCCTGATCAACGGCACGCAGTTTTCGACCGCGCTGGCGCTGGCGGCGCTGTTCCGCGGCTGGACCGCGGCGCAGACGGCCATCGTCACCGGCGCCCTGTCCATCGACGCGATCATGGGCTCCACTGCGCCCCTGCTCGCCGAAATCCACACCCTGCGCGGCCATCGCGGCCAGATCGAGGCCGCGGCCGCCCAGCGCGCGCTGATCGAAGGGTCCGAGATCCGCGAAAGCCACCGCGAAGGCGACACCCGCGTGCAGGACCCCTATTGCATCCGCTGCCAGCCGCAGGTGACCGGCGCCGCGATGGACCTGATGCGGTTCGCCGCCCAGACGCTGGAGATCGAGGCCAATGCCGTCACCGACAACCCGCTGGTCCTGTCGGACGGGCGGATCGTGTCGGGCGGCAACTTCCACGCCGAACCCGTGGCCTTTGCCGCCGACCAGATCGCGCTGGCCGTGGCCGAAATCGGCGCCATCGCCCAGCGCCGCATCGCCATGATGGTCGATCCCGTCCTGTCCTTCGACCTGAAGCCGTTCCTGACGCCTGCGCCGGGCCTGAACTCCGGCTTCATGATCGCCGAGGTCACGACCGCCGCGCTGATGAGCGAGAACAAGCACCTGGCGAACCCCTGTTCCACCGACTCGACACCGACCTCCGCAAATCAGGAGGACCACGTATCCATGGCCGCCCACGGTGCCCGCCGCCTGATGCGGATGGTGGGGAACCTGGACGTGATCCTTGGCGTGGAAGCCCTGTGCGCCATCCAGGGCGTCGAGTTCCGCGCACCGCTTCAGACCAGCGACACGCTGAAGGGCGTGATGGCCCGCGTGCGGGCGGATATCCCGCGACTGGAGGAAGATCGCTACATGGCCACCGACATGGAAAAGGCGGCAACGCTGGTGAAGACCGGCGCCCTGACCGAAGGGCTGGAATTGCCGGAGCTGGGCGCATGAATCCGGTCGAGGTCACGCAGGGCGACGGCCCGGTCGTGCTGGGCATGCCCCATACCGGCACCTTCGTCCCGCCAGAGGTGATGGCGGCGCTGAACGACACAGGGCGCGAACTGGCCAATACCGACTGGTTCGTGGATCAACTGTACGACGGACTGCTGCCCGGTGCCTCGGTCGTGCGGGCGACGTTCCACCGCTATGTCATCGACGCGAACCGCGATCCGTCGGGGGCGTCGCTCTATCCCGGCCAGAACACCACCGGGCTGGTGCCGCTAACGGACTTCGACGGGCTGCCGCTCTGGTCGACCGAACCGGACGCGGCAGAGATCGAGCGGCGGCGGACGATCTATCACGCCGCCTATCACGCGGCGCTGGAGGCCGAACTGGAACGCGTCCGCGCGAAACACGGCGTGGCGATCCTTTGGGACTGCCATTCGATCCGCTCGGTCATCCCGTTCCTGTTCGAAGGGACGCTCCCGGATTTCAATATCGGCACCGACAACGGCGTCACCTGCGACGGCCGGATCGAAGCGGCCGTGCGCGACATCTGCGCGGCCTCGCCCCTGACCTCGGTCCTGAACGGAAGGTTCCGGGGCGGCTGGACCACGCGGCACTATGGCCGGCCCGAACAGGGCGTCCACGCCATCCAGATGGAGATGGCCTATACCACCTACCTCGCGTCCGAAGAGGCGCCGTGGCGCTTTGATCCCGCCCGGGCGGCGCGTGCGCGCGCGGTCCTGACGGACTGTCTGACAGCGCTCTCCTCCCTTGCCCCGACCCTTGCAGCCGAAGGTGCGATCCGATGAACAATCCCCGCCTGAACACCCGCGACGTCTTCCCCGCCACGGGCACCGAACTGACCGCGAAAAGCTGGATGACCGAAGCGCCCCTGCGGATGCTGATGAACAACCTGCATCCCGACGTGGCCGAGAACCCGCACGAGCTGGTCGTCTATGGCGGCATCGGCCGCGCCGCCCGCACATGGGAGGATTTCGACCGGATCTGTGCCGCGCTCCGCGACCTGGAAGAAAACGAAACGCTGCTGGTTCAGTCCGGCAAGCCGGTGGGCATCTTCCGCACCCATGCCGACGCGCCGCGCGTGCTGATCGCCAATTCGAACCTTGTCCCCCACTGGGCGACCTGGGCCCATTTCAACGAACTCGACCGCAAGGGGCTGGCCATGTACGGCCAGATGACTGCCGGATCGTGGATCTATATCGGCACCCAGGGCATCGTGCAGGGAACTTACGAGACCTTTGCCGAGGCCGGGCGCCAGCACTATGGCGGCGACCTGACCGGCCGCTGGATCCTGACCGGCGGCCTGGGCGGCATGGGCGGCGCCCAGCCCCTGGCCGCCGTGATGGCCGGCGCCTGCTGCCTGGCCGTGGAATGCGACGAGACCCGGATCGATTTCCGCCTGCGCACGCGTTACGTCGACGAAAAGGCCCGGACGCTGGACGAGGCGCTGGAGATGATCGACCGCTGGACCAAGGCCGGCGAAGCCAAGTCCGTGGGTCTTCTGGGCAACGCGGCCGAGATCTTTCCCCAGCTGGTCGAACGGATGAAGGCCGGCGGGCCGCGCCCCGACATCGTGACCGACCAGACCTCGGCCCATGACCCGCTGAACGGATATCTTCCCATCGGGTGGAGCGTGGCAGAGGCGCGGGCCAAGCGCGAAACGGCCCCGGCAGAGGTCGAGGCCGCGGCGCGCGCGTCGATGAAGGTCCACGTGGCCGCGATGGTCGATTTCTGGAACGCGGGCGTGCCGACGCTGGATTATGGCAACAACATCCGCCAGGTGGCGCTGGACGAAGGGCTGGAAAACGCCTTTGCCTTCCCGGGCTTCGTGCCGGCCTATATTCGGCCGCTTTTCTGCCGCGGGGTTGGTCCGTTCCGCTGGTGTGCGCTGTCGGGCGATCCCGAGGATATCTACAAGACCGATGCCAAGGTGAAGGAACTGGTCGACGACCCGCACCTGCACAACTGGCTGGACATGGCGCGCGAGCGGATCGCGTTCCAGGGCCTGCCGGCGCGGATCTGCTGGGTCGGCCTGGGCGTCCGCGACAAGCTGGGCCTGGCGTTCAACGAGATGGTGCGCAACGGCGAATTGTCGGCCCCGGTCGTGATCGGCCGCGACCACCTGGATTCCGGTTCGGTCGCCTCGCCCAACCGCGAGACCGAGGCGATGATGGACGGGTCCGACGCCGTGTCGGACTGGCCGCTGCTGAACGCTCTCCTGAACACGGCCTCGGGCGCGACCTGGGTGTCGCTGCACCATGGCGGCGGCGTGGGCATGGGCTTTTCCCAGCATTCCGGCATGGTCATCTGCTGCGACGGGTCGGAAGACGCCGACCGCCGCCTGTCCCGCGTGTTGTGGAACGACCCGGCGACGGGCGTCATGCGCCACGCCGATGCGGGCTATGACATCGCGAAGGACTGCGCGCGGGAACACGGGCTGCGGCTGCCGGGGATCCTGGGCTAAGCTTCGACTTTCGCCGGTCTGACCGTTCAAATCTGCCGTAGGGTGCGTGGTCTCCACACACCTTTCACGATCCGGGGGATGGTGCGTGCGAAGCACGCACCCTACCGCAAGGCCCGCCGCCGGAATGTGCGTTATACGCACATCCGCCTGAATGGCCGTAGGGCGCGTGGTCCCCACGCACCTTTCGCGACCAAGGGACGGTGCGTGCGCAGCACGCGCCCTACCGCAAGGCCTGACGGTCCGAAGGGTTCATGCCTCGCACGCGGTGTGTCGCCGCCCGACGGGCGTGTGCGTATAACGCGCACCCATGTACAGTCCCGTAGGGTGCGTGCTCCGCACGCACCTTTGCGGTCGGGGAAGGTACACGCACCTTGGGTACGGTCCATTGCAGATCGTGCGTGAAGACCACGCACCCTATCGCGGGACCCGAACGCCGTTCATCAAACGACCGTAGCGTGCGTGGTTGCCACGCACCATGACGCGCCTACCGACCCAGGACATCGTTCACGGCCAGCCGGATCGTGGCGCCCAGCGGCCAGAAGGGCTGGAACGGGATCCGCCTGATCTGCGTGGCCTTCAGCGGCAGGTCTGCCTGCCGGCCGTCGCGCAGGCGGGCGGCCAGGACCGGGCCCAGCGCCGTTGTCATGGCCACGCCCCGCCCGTTCAGGCCGACGCAGGCCAGGCCGGTTTCGCCAAATTCATGTACGTGCGGGTAATGGTCGTCGGTCAGGCAGACCCGACCGTTCCAGTAATGGTCCCAGCCGACCGCCTTCAACCCCGGCCAGATCCGTTCCGCCAGCGCCGCGATGCGGCCCGGTTCCATGCGCCCTTCGATCGGGCTTTGCGGGCCGCGGCCGCCGAACAGGAACCGCCCGTCGGCATCGACGCGGTAGTAATACGTGACCAGCCCGGTTTCATACAGCACTTCCCGCCCCGGCAGGATCGCCGCGCGCAGCGGCTCCGGCAGCGGCTTCGATGCGACGATGGTCGAAAAGACCGGCAGCAGCGACCGACGCAGGCCCGGGATCAGGCCGTCGGTATAGCCGTTCGTCGCAAAAAGCACCTTGTCGGCGGTTACACTGCCAGAGGCGGTCGACAGCTTCCACCTTGCCCCATGCTCGACCTGGATCACGGGCGTGTTGGAATGGATCACCGCGCCCGCGCCTTCGGCTGCCGCCGCCAGACCGCGGACATATTTCAGCGGATTCAGCTGACCCGCCGCCGGATCGAAAAGGCCCCCGGTATAGCGATCCGTCCCCGCGGCCGCCCGCATCTGTCCGGCATCGCGCGGCTGGACCGGGATGTTGCGCCGTTCCAGCTGACGGATCAGGTCCTCGACCTCGGCCTGCAGCTTCGCATCGGTCGCCACACGATACCCGCCGCCATTGGCATAGTCGCAATCGATGCCCAGCCGCTCGATCAGCGCACGGGTCCGGTTCGGCGCGTCGTAGGAAAAGCGCACGGCCTCGGCGCCGTGATCCTTTTCCACCTCCTCGGGCACGTGCTTCAGGCCGGAATTGACCTGCCCCCCGTTCCGCCCCGAGGCCCCCCAGCCGGGTTCGTTCGCCTCCAGCACCATGACGTTCGTCCCGCCCTCGGCCAGCGCCAGCGCGGTCGAACACCCCATGATCCCGGCGCCGACGATGGCGACATCGGTGGTCACGTCGCCCTGCAGGGACGACCGCGCGATGTCGGACACCTGGGCGGCATAGGCACTGGGGGGCAAGGGCTGCGCTGTGCGGGTACGGACGATATCGATCAGGGGCATGGACGGAACCTAGGACAGGGGCGTTCCCCAAGGCGTAGCGCCTGTCGCCCGTCGCTCGCAACGGTTCCCGCGCCGCACCCCTGCGGCAGTTGCGCCGGGCACGGCCCAACTTTGAACACCCGCGCGCGCCGGCTCCGGTCACTTGTCACGCCACCTGCGGGACCGTCGGTGCCAAGGCCCCCGGGGCCCGTGCACCGGACAGGAAAATTCATCGCACCCGGCGCAAAATCCAATGCGGACGTTGTTGCCGACTGGCGGAGCGGGTTATTGGTCGGAAACTGGCCCACCACCGTCCGCATGCACCGGACAACCTTAGGAAGGGAACTGTCCCATGAAGGGAAGCGAAAAGGTCATCGAGTACCTGAACAAGTCGCTGCGTCACGAACTGACCGCGGTGAATCAATACTGGCTGCATTACCGGCTGCAGGAAGACTGGGGCTATACCAAGCTTGCCAAGAAGAGCCGCGAGGAATCCATCGAGGAGATGGAGCACGCCGACAAGCTGATCGAGCGGATCATCTTCCTGGAGGGCCATCCGAACCTGCAGGTCCTGGACCCGCTGCGCATCGGCGAGAACATCAAGGAAACGCTGGAATGCGACCTGGCCGCGGAATATTCGGCCCGCGCCCTTTACAAGGAAGCGCGTGAGGTCTGCCGCGACGAAGGCGACTACGTGACCATGGCGCTGTTCGAAGGGCTGATGAGCGATGAGGAAAGCCATATCGACTTCCTGGAAACGCAGCTGCAGCTTTACGCGGAAATCGGCGCCCAGAACTATGGCCAGCTGAACGCCAGCCCGGCCAACGAAGCCGAATAATCGCACGCGTGCCGCAGGTCGCATCGCGCGTCCTGCGGCCGCCCCGCGGCGCCGACACGCGCCGCAAAGCCGCGATCCCGTTCGGGCGGGACCCGGAAGGCGCAGGCGCCCCCTAGAGCGCGTGGACGCTTTTCCAGTCGCGCTTGATCTTCTTGGCCAGGCTCCATTTGTGGACCTCGGTCGGCCCGTCGTAGATGCGGAAGGCGCGGATCTCGCGGAAGACCTGTTCCACGATCGTGTCCCGGGTCACCCCCTGCCCGCCCATGGTCTGGACGCACTTGTCGGCGATGCGCATCAGCGCCTCGGACACAGCGACCTTCGCCATCGAACTTTCAACTGTGCCCAGCGCCCCGGTGTCCAGCACCTCGGCGCACCAGTAGACCATCAGTTCGGCCTGTTTCAGGTCGATCCAGTTTTCGGCCAGCATGAAGCCCACGCCTTCATGATCGACCAGCGGCTTGCCGAAGGCATGGCGGCGGTTCGCGTAATCCACCGCGATTTCCTGGGCGCGGATACAGGACCCCAGCCAGCGCATGCAATGCGTCAGCCGCGCCGGCGCCAGCCGGATCTGGGCGTATTTGAAGCCCTCGCCGCTTTGCCCCAGCATCTGGTCTGCGGGCACGCGCAGGTTGTCGATCATCACCTCGGCATGGCCGCCCGGCATCGAGCTGTCGATGGTGTCCAGCACGCGCTCGATCCGGATCGCAGGGTCCGGCAAATCCACCAGGAACATGCAGGCGCCGTCGTCGGACTTGGCCATGACGATGCCGACCTTGGCGCCCTCGGCCCCGGTGATATAGGTCTTGCGGCCATTGATGACCCAGTGATTGCCGTCCTGCACGCAGGTCGTCTGCATCATCGACGGGTCCGACCCCGCCCCGCCTTCGTCCGCCGGTTCGGTCATGAAGAACGCCGACCGCGCATTGCCGGACACCAGCGGATCCAGGAACCGTTCCCGCTGTTCGGGCGAGGCGACCTTGCCCAGCAGGTACATGTTGCCCTCGTCGGGCGCCATCGTGTTGCAGGCGACGGGGCCCAGCGGCGACAGGCCCGACCGGATCAGCACGGCCGCCGTCTCGCGGTGGGTCAGGTGATCGCCGTCGCCCAGGATGTGGGGGGTCATCACGCCGGCGGCACGGGCCTTTTCGCGCAGTTCTGCCACCAGGTCCCCGGCCGGGCCATGGGCGCCCAGGCGCGGGTCGCTCTCGTAGGGGACCACGACCTCGCGCACGAAGGTTTCGACCTTCAGCGCGATGTCCAGCGCCCGGTCTGACAGGCCGGTATCGTCCAGTGTCGCCGTCATCGCGTCACGCTCCCCTTCCGGCCACGCCGGGCCACCATTTCGATGCAGGTCATGTCGATCCCTCCCCTGGAGATGCAAAGCCGCTTGGCTTGAGCACATTATTTGTCCGACAAATCGACAGGCGCAAGCCGATGCGGTGCGGCACGGTCAACTTGTCGCGAAAAGGACGGTTGTCCGAACGCACGCCCAGGCGCCGCCCTCTTCGGCCCACGATTCAGGCCATGATCCAGACCGCAATCCAAGATTGTATGTTTCTGGGTCTAATTTCATCTTAAGGTGGTGTTGCGGCAGGCCCTGCCGAAGTCGGATCCGGAACGGGAGGATCCAGATCCGAACGGCCGCCCCGGCCCCCTGCCTGCATTTTTCAAAGACACGTTCAGCGCGCGCCCACCGGCCGCGCAAATAGGAGAGAACCCATGCGTTTCAGAACGATCTCAGTTTCCTCTTGTCTTTCGGTTTGTGTCTCGGTCCTGTCGCTGGCCCTGCCCGGCACGCTGGCAGCGCAGGATGCCAAGCCCAATATCCTGGTGATCTGGGGTGACGATATCGGGCAGTCCAACATATCGGCCTATACCCGCGGCATGATGGGTTATCACACGCCCAATATCGACCGCATTGCCGAAGAGGGTATGCTTTTCACCGATTATTACGGCGAACAGTCCTGCACCGCGGGCCGGTCGTCCTTCATCACCGGGCAGTCGGTGTTCCGCACCGGCCTGTCCAAGGTCGGCCTGCCGGGCGCCGAACAGGGCATGCAGGAGGAAGACCCGACCATCGCCGGCATGCTGAAGGCGCAGGGCTATGCCACCGGCCAGTTCGGCAAGAACCACCTGGGCGACCGGGACGAACATCTGCCGACGAACCATGGCTTCGACGAGTTCCTGGGCAATCTCTATCACCTGAACGCCGAGGAAGAGCCCGAGAACGAGGACTATCCGGGCGATATGGTCCTGCAGGACGGCCGCACCTTCCGCGAGGCCTACGGCCCGCGCGGCGTGATCCGGTCCGTGGCCGGCGGCGCCATCGAGGATACCGGCCCCCTGTCCAGGAAACGCATGGAAACGGTCGACGACGAAACAGTCGGGGCGGCGCTGGACTTCATCACCCGCAAGACCGCGGAAGGCACCCCCTGGTTCGTCTGGTGGAGCGGCACGCGCATGCACTTTCGCACCCATGTCGACCCCGAGATGCGGGCCATGGCGGATGAAATCGCGGGCCGTCACGTGGACGAATATTCGGCGGGCATGATCCAGCACGACATGCATATCGGCCAGTTCCTGGACAAGCTGGACGAACTGGGTCTGGCCGATGCCACGCTGGTCTTCTATTCGACCGACAACGGGCCCCACATGAACACCTGGCCCGATGCCGCGATGACGCCCTTCTGGAGCGAGAAGAACACCAACTGGGAAGGCGCCTGGCGCGTGCCCGCCATGGTGCGCTGGCCCGGTCATATCGAGGCGCAGAGCGTCTCGAACGAGATCGTGCACCACATGGACTGGTTCCCGACCCTGCTGGCGGTGGCGGGCGCGCCGGACATCAAGCAGGACCTGCTGGAGGGCCTGTCGGTCCCGGCGCTGGGCCGCGACTACAAGGTACACCTCGATGGCTACGACATTCTGCCGCTGCTGACCGGCCAGACGGACAAGAGCCCGCGGGAAGAGATCTTTTATTTCTCGGACGACGGCGACCTGACCGCCATCCGCTGGAACGACTGGAAGCTGATCTTCATGGAACAGACCGCCTGGGCCACCTTCCGGGCGTGGATGCAGCCCTTCACAGAACTGCGGGTGCCGCTGATCTTCAACCTGCGCCGCGATCCCTATGAACGGTCCTACCGGACGTCCAACACCTATTACGACTGGCTGCTGGACCGCGCCTACATGCTGGTGCCGGCCCAGGCCTACGTGGCGAACTTCCTTGAAACCTTCCAGGAATTCCCGCCGCGGCAAAAGGCGGCCAGCTTCTCGCTGGAACAGGTGCTGGAAAAGATGACGGTGCCCGACATCAACCAGTGACCGGCCGACGGGGCCCGACAAAGGGGCCCCGACGAAGGGGCCGGCCGGGCCGCTTGTCTACATCTCGTAGACTTCGATCCGGTCGGCCTCCAGTTCATATCCGATGGCGGCCAGGTCGGTTTCGCGCAGCTTGGCGTGAAGCCTGCCCCAGACCCAGATCGCGCCCCAGATGTCGTCCTCGGACAGGGGCGTCTTCGTGTTGACGAAGACCAGCTGGTTCGGCGGCGGCGGCGGCACGTGGATGCAGGCGCCTTCGTAGGGCACCAGCACCAGCGTGTGGACCCCGTCGCTGTCCATGTCGACGGGCACGACATAGCCCGGCATCTTGATCAACGCGCCGTCCAGGCCCTGATTCAGTTTCACCGCGTTCTCGTCATAGACGGGGGCCCAGACGTCGTTTTCCTCGTCCATGTAGCCTTCGCCGATGATCTGGGCATAGGGCACGCCGGGCGGGATCAGGTCTTCCCAGGTCACTTCGCGATAGTCCTCGGCCCGGGCCGCCCGGGGCACGGCCATGGCGGGCGCGGCCAGTCCGGCCGCGGCAAGCCACGTAAAGTGGCGTCTGTTCAGGTTGAATGTCTTGGTCATGTCCTCACCATCATGCCATCGGCCAGCGACATGCGATAGGCACGAAGCGCGGGCAGCAGGCTGGCCAGCGCCGCGGCGCCGATGACCGCGCCAAGGGTGGCCAGTTCGCGCAGGTCCGGGGCTGCCAGCGGCAGCCAGATCCCGAAGGCGCTGTCGACGATGGGCTGCGCCACCGCCAGCCCGGCATAAAGCAGCAGCATCCCCAGTACGGCGCCGACGGCGGCCATGATCGCCGCTTCCAGCACCAGCAGGGCCAGGATCGTCCCGGGCCGCGCGCCCATCGCGCGCCAGATCGCCATTTCGCGGCGGCGTTCGTTCAGGCTGGCGAAGATCATCGCCATCATTCCCAGAAGTGCCGTCACCACCACCATGGCGGACACCGCGATCAGCGCCTGTTCGGCCACGCCCACGATCCGCCACAGCTCTGCCAGGGCCACGCCGGGCAGGATCGCCAGCAACGGTTCGGCCCGGTACTGGTTGATCCAGCGCTGCAGGTTGAAGACCTGCAGCCGCGACTTCGTCCCCACCAGCGCGGCCGTGATGCCCGTGGGGGTCAGGTCCATCGTCCGGATCGCCTCGACCGGGGTCGTATGGCCGGGGATCTTCGCGCCGCTTTGCCAGTCGACATGGATCGCCTCGATCGCTTCCAGGCTGACGATCACCGTCCGGTCCACCGGTGTGCCGGTCTTGGCCAGGATCCCCGCGACACGGAACGGCTGATCCGCGTGATCGGTGAAGGATGCCAGCCCGTGCGACACCACGATGGCGTCGCCCACCCCATAGCCCAGCGTCCGCGCCACATCCGCGCCGATCACCGCATCGTAAAGGTCATCCAGACCGTGCCCGTCGTCAAAGGCCAGCGCGCGGCCCCCTCGGTACTTGTAGCGGTCGAAGAATTCATCCGTCGTCCCCATCACCCGGAATTGCCGGTGGCTGTCGCCAAGAGAGATCGGGACGATCCAGTCGACCTCGGGGCGTTTGGCGATGTCCTGATAGCTTTCCCAGGTCAGATTGTTGGTCGCATTGCCGATCCGGAACACGGAATAAAGCAGCAGCTGCACCGCACCCGACCGCGCGCCCACGATCAGGTCGGTGCCGGAAATCGTGTCGGCGAAACTGGCGCGCGCGCCGGTCCGCACCTTTTCCACGCCCAGAAACAGCGCCACCGACAGGGCGATGGCCAGAACGGTCATCGCCACCGTCAGCGCCCGCGCCATCAGCGACGCCCATGCCAGCCGCAGGATCATGCCGCCTGTCCCTGTCTGGTCACGACATTTTCGATCCGCACCACCCGGTCGAAACGGGGCGCCACCCGTTCGTCATGGCTGACCATCAGCAGGGACGACCCGGCAGCCGCGCTCTGATCGAAGAGCAGCCCCAGAAACCCGTCCTGCGTGGCGGCATCGAGGGCCGAGGTCGGTTCGTCCGCGACGATCAGCGGGGGGCGCCCGATCAGGGCGCGGGCCACGGCCACACGCTGTTGCTGGCCGACGCTCAGGGTTCCGGCGCGCTGGTGCAGCGCGGCCGGCGGAAGGCCCAGCGCCCGGACCAGCCGCCGCGCCTCGGCCTGGGCATCGCCCGCCTGTCGCCGGCGTTCGGGGGCAAAGCGCAGGGGCAGCAGGATGTTGTCGGCAACACTGGCATAGGGCAACAGGTTGAACTGCTGGAAGATCACGCCGATCCGTTCGGCGCGGAACCGGTCCCGCGCCCCGGGACGCAGGGACCCCAGGTCGGTGTCCCCGACCCTTACCTGCCCCCGATCCGCCGCAACGATCCCGCAGACCAGCGACAGCAGCGTCGACTTGCCCGAGCCGCTGGCCCCCAGCAGCAGGACGCTTTCCCCCGCCCCCACCCGGAACGACGGGCAGGACAGCGCAAAGCCGCCCCGCCCCGGCCAGGCGAAGGTCACATCGTCAAGGAAAAGGGCGTCCGTCATCGCTCACTTCAGGGTCAGGGTTCCGGAGTTGCGACCGATCTCGACCGCGCCGGCAGTGGTATCCGTGACATACTGCGCCTCGATCTCCTGCGCATTCGGGAACCGGTCGAAGAACGGGAATTTGATCTGGGTCAGCGCCTCGGGGGCCGCGCAGTCAAAGCCATAGGTCACATGGAATTCGCTGTGCCCCGCCCGATGGTCGTGATCGCCGTGATCGTCATGTTCCCCGTGGTCGGCATGGTCGTCATGGTCATCGTCGTGCCCGCCGTGATCGTCGTCATGCCCGTCGTTATCATCGCCGTGAACATGCGCCACCACCTCGGTCAGTCGGCAACCGGCCGCTTCGGGGAACGTCACCACGTCCGTCGCGCGCGCCAGTTGCAGGATCGCCGCCTGCAGGGCGTCGCGGTCGGCGGCACTTTCCGCCGCGTATTCGAAGCCGGCGATATCCATGCCGGGCGCCCTGAGGTCGATTTCGACCCGGCTGCCCTCGACCGCGATCTCTGCCGTGGTGACGCCGTGAACATGGGCGCCCATCTCGCGGTGGTCCTGCGCCAGGGCGGGACCTGCGGCCAGTGCGGCGACAATGGCCAGGGGGAATCTTGTCATGTCGGAACCCTTCATACCGGTCGGCCCGGGGACCGACGTGTCATCCAATGGCCGAAGTTGTAATGTTATAACATGATGAAAGGCAAGCCGCTCCAGATCGCCGTGGCACATCCCCGCGCAGATCCTTAAGGTGCGCGCGATCCGACGACGACCGAAGGCCCTGCCCCCATGATCCATGATCCCGAAAGTGCGACTGAATGAGCGTTCCGATCCTTCTTGTCACCGGCTTCCTGGGCGCCGGGAAGACCACCTTCATCAACGGCCTGCTGCAGGACGCAGAAGGCCTGAAGATCGCGGCCATCGTCAATGACTTCGGCAGCATCAACATCGACGCGGCCCTGCTGGAAACCGCCTCGGACGAGGTGATCGGGCTGAAGAACGGCTGCATCTGCTGTTCGCTGCAGGGCGACCTTCTGCGCACGATCAAGCAGGTGATGGTCCAGGGCACCCCCGACCTGATCGTGCTGGAAGCCAGCGGCGTGGCCGACCCGCAGGGCATCATCGAAGGGCTGATGGATCCGGTCCTTTGGCAGGCCGCGATGCTGGACACCATCGTCTGTCTGGTGGATGCCGAGGATCTGACCGCATCGTCCGACCGCTGGAAGGACCCGCTGTGGCGGGCCCAGGTGGACGCGGCGGATTTCGTGCAGCTGTCCAAGGCCGAAGGCGCGGATCCCGATGCCGTGGGCACACTGATCACCAAGCTGGGCGCCATCGGCAAGCGTCTGGTCTATGGCGCCGATGGCTCGACCCGTCCCGTGCGGGCGCTGATCGGATCGGGTGTTGGCGCCAGGCGGACGCTGAACCGGCCAAGGATCGATGCCTCGCGCTTTGCGACGCTGGAATGGCAGACCGACAGCGCAATCTCTGTCACCGCGTTCCAGGAGGTGATCGGCCGCCTGTCCCCCGGCCTGCTGCGGGCCAAGGGGTTCCTGTCGTTCAGGGAACGTCCGGGCCGGCCGATGCTGTTCCAGCTGGTCGGCCAGCGTGCCAGCCTGTCGGGACATGACGGCCCCGTCGATGGCTGCGAACTGGTGCTGATCGGCGAGACATCTGCGCTGGACGTGGACGAGGCGCGCAAAGAGCTGGACACGCTGACAGCCTGAAGGAAGGCGGGGACCGCCCCCCGTTCAGGATGGCGGGCGGCAGGCTTTCCCGGGCGGTGCGTGCCAAGAACACACCATACGCTTGCCCGATGCGCTGACGGCCCGAGACATTGGAGCCCCATCCGGCCGCAGGCTGGACGGCGGCCGACCGGCGCGCGGTCAAGACGGCGGATGGCGGCCCTTCCGGATGGTGCGTGCGCAGCACGCACCCTACGCCTGCCATCACTTCGGGGCCGGTGCCCCCTACAGCGCCGACAACTGCGGCGGTCTGCGCAGGATCGTTTCCATCGCGAAATAGCCCGTCACCCGTTCCAGATCGAAGCCGCGGATCAGGCTTTGATAGAAGCTGTCATAGCCCGCCACTCCTTGGGTCGCGGCCTTGACCAGATAATCCCAGTCGCCCCCGATCCGGTAGAAGTCCAGCACCTGCGGCAGCGCCTCGACATGGGTGCGGAACTTGCGCGACCACTCGTCCGAATGGTGCCGCGTGCGGATCATGACGAAGACGGTCAGGTCCAGGCCCAGCGCGGCCAGGTCGATTTCGGCCCGTGTGCCCTTCAGCACCCCGTCCTGCTGCAGACGCGTCAGACGCCGCCAGCAGGAGTTCTGCGACAGCCCCACGCGGGATGCCAGTTCCCGCTGGGACAGGGCACCGTCCCTGGACAGCTCCTCCAGCAGGGCGATGTCGATGCGGTCGAGAATGGGCATATTCCTCTATCGTTTGACACAAGCATGCAGCAATCTGTGCAAATATTGAAGATGATTTCACCGCAACGCCGATGTCATCCTGCCCGAAACATGGCAGCGGAGTGTCAGATGACCCAAGTTCCCGGCGAAACCTATTTCGATGACTTCGAACAGCGCCTTGCCGCGACCGGGCGCGACGCATTGCACATGGGCGAGATCGGCAACGGTATCGAGATCCCCGGCCCCTTCGGCCCGCAAAGGCTGCTCTATGCCGATTATGTCGCCTCTGGCAGGTCGCTGCGGCAGGTCGAGGAGGCGGTGATGACGGATATCCTGCCCTGGTACGCCAACAGCCATACCGAAGCATCGCATTGCGGCGCCACGATGACCCGCCTGCGCCGGGCCGCGCGGGACTATATCGCCCGCCAGATCGGCGCCGGGCCGGACCACGCGGTGATCTTTGCCGGATCCGGCGCCACGGCCGGGCTGAACCGGCTGGTGCATCTCTTCGGGATCGCCGACGCCCTGACCCAAGGTCGGGACGTGCAGGTCTTCGTCGGCCCCTATGAACATCATTCGAACATCCTGCCCTGGCGCGAAAGCGGGGCGCAGGTGATCGAGATCGCGGAAGGCACCGCCGGCGGCCCCTGCCCCGATGCCCTGGCCCGTGCGCTGGACAGGGCGCCGGCGGGCGCGCTGCTGATCGGCACCTTTTCGGCTGCGTCGAACGTGACGGGCAAGCTGACGGATATCGCGGCGATCACGAAGCTGCTGAAGGCGCACGGCGCCCTGTCGGTCTGGGACTATGCCGGCGGCGGGCCTTACATGCCGATCCGGATGGATGCGGACGGCGCAGGGATCGACGCCATCGCCGTGTCGCCCCACAAGTTCCTGGGCGGCCCCGGCGCCAGCGGCCTGCTGGTCATCCGCAAGGATGCCTGCCGTGCCACGACGCCGACCTTCCCCGGCGGCGGGACGGTGTCCTTCGTCTCTCCCTGGGGGCACAGCTATTCATCGAACATCGCCGCGCGGGAAGAGGCCGGGACACCGAATGTCGTGGGCGACCTTCGTGCGGCGCTGGCCTTTGCCGTGAAGGCCGCGATGGGCGAATCCTGGCTCTTCGACCGCCAGATCGACCTGTCGGCCCGCGCGCTGAAGGTGCTGGAGGCCGCGCCGGGCATCGATCTGCTGCCCGCAGGCCCCGGTGCGCGGCTGCCGATCCTGTCCTTCCGGGTGACGCAGCCGGACGGCACGCCGGTGCATCAGCAACTGGCGACGCGGCTTCTGTCCGACTGTTTCGGCGTGCAGGCCCGCGGCGGCTGTGCCTGCGCCGGACCTTACGTCCACCGGCTGCTGGACATCGACGAACCGGCGTCCCACGCGCTGGAAGCCAGGCTGAAAGCGGGCGAGGAACTGGCCAAGCCCGGTTTCGTCCGCCTGTCGATCAGCGCGCTTCTGACAGAGGACGAGATTACCCGCCTTCTGGACGCGATCACGCAACTGCCCGAAGCCGCCGCGCGGCATGCCGCGCATTACCAGGGCTGCCCCGGCACCGCGATCTTCCGCTTCGCGGCGTGACGGCCGGGCCCTTTGGCCCCCAACAATGCGCAGGGCTGGCCCTATGGCCGGCCCGCGTTGCGGTGTCGTGTGGTCCCATCCTTCCGAGCCATGTCAGGACCCGCCATGCCCACCACGATCTTTCAGGCCAAGGCCATTCACACGATGACCACGACCCGGCCCATGGCGACCCATGTCGCAGTGCGGGACGGCAGGATCCTGGGCGTGGGCACGCTGAAGGAACTGGAACGCTGGGGCGACTACCGCCTTGACACGACCTTTGCCGACAAGGTGCTGTTGCCGGGTTTCGTCGAAGGCCATGCCCACGCCAGCGCCGGCCCGGTCTGGGACGGCACCTATCTGGGCTGGTACGACCGGACCGATCCCGAGGGGAAGGTCTGGAAGGGCCTGAAGACGGTGGACGACATCGTCGCCCGCCTGAAGAAGGCGGATGCCGCCGCCCCGGGGACCGGGCCGCTGATCGCCTGGGGCCTCGACCCGATCTACATGGACAATGTCCGCATCACCCGGCAGGACCTGGATCGCGCGACGACCGAAAGGGCGATCCTGATCACCCATGCCTCGGGCCACATCATGTCGATGAACTCCAAGGGGCTGGAGGACGTGGGCCTTCTGAAACAGGGCCTGAACCATCCCGCGATCCCGCTGGGGGCCGACGGGCTGCCGATGGGCGAGCTTCTGGGACCGGAGGTGATGGTGCCCGCCGCGACCCGGTTGGGCTATGACCGCCGCGCGGAAGAGGCAAATCCTGCAGGGATGAAGGCCTTTACCAAGGTCTGCGTGCGCGCCGGGGTCACGACGATTGCGGACCTGGCCCGCACCTATACCCGCGACGATGTCGACAAGATGCTGGTGCAGACCGCCGCCCCCGACTTCCCGATCTGTCTGGTCCCCTTCCGCCATGGCCGCGACATGGCGCCCAAGGATCTGATCGCCTATATGGTCGAGATGAAGGCCAAGAGCACCGAGCGGCTGGAGCTTGGCAACATCAAGCTGCACGCCGACGGGTCGATCCAGGGCTTCACCGCCCGCCTGCGCTGGCCCGGCTATCAGAACGGCGCGCCGAACGGTCTGTGGTATCTGGCCCCCGAGCAGCTGACCGAAATCCTGGAAGGCGCGTTCGAGAACGGCCTGCTGGTCCATGTTCACACCAATGGCGACGAGGCGTCGGAACTGGTGATCGACACGGTCGAGAAGGTGCTGAAGAAGATCCCCGCGGCGGACAACCGCACCACCCTGCAGCACTGCCAGATGGCGACGCCCGCGCAGTTCAGAAAGGCCGCCCGGCTGGGCATGTGCGTGAACCTTTTCGCCAACCACCACTGGTTCTGGGGCGACGAGCACTACAAGTACACCGTGGGCCCGGAACGCGCCGAACGGATGAACGCCTGCCGCACGGCGCTGGACATGGGCGTTCCGATGACGATCCATTCGGATGCGCCGGTCACGCCGCTGGGGCCGCTGTTTACCGCCTGGGCCGCCGTCAACCGCCTGACGCCGTCCGGCCGGGTGCAGGGCGAGGCCGAGAAGATCACCGTCGCCGAAGCGCTTCAGGCCATCACCCTTGGCGCGGCCTTCACCATGAAGATGGACCACCTGATCGGGTCTATCGAGGCCGGCAAACGCGCCGATTTCGCGGTGCTGGACGAAGACCCCTACAAGGTCGCGCCCGAGGCATTGAAGGACGTCCCCGTCTGGGGCACGGTCCAGGGCGGCCGGGTCTTCCCTGTCGCCGGGCTGTGATCCGGCGGCTGGCCCCGTCGATTGCACGGGGCTGGCCCTGCCATCTTGCGGGGCCCGCGACTTGATGGGCATCATGGGAACGTTCCAGCCCCCGCCGCACTCCAAGCCCGAATTCCAAGGACCCGCCATGACCACCACGATCTACCAGGCCCGGAAAATCATCACGATGAGCCACGCCCGCCCCTACGCGACCCATGTCGCGGTGCGGGAGGGCAAGATCCTTGGCGCCGGCACGCTGGAGGAACTGGCGCGCTGGGGCGATTACCGGCTCGACACCACCTTCGCCGACAAGGTTCTGATGCCAGGCTTCGTCGAAGGCCACGCGCATTCGGCCGAAGGATCGGTCTGGGACGGCGCCTATGTCGGCTGGTTCGACCGTGCCGACCCCGCCGGCAAGGTCTGGGAAGGGCTGAAAACCGTCGATGCGGTCGTCGCGCGCATGAGGGATGCGGCCGCGGCCAAACCCGACGAACCCGTCGTCGTGGGCTGGGGTCTGGACCCGATCTACATGGACAATGTGCGCGTCACCCGCGAGGATCTGGACCGCGCCTGCGCCGACCGTCCGGTGGTGGTCCTGCATGCCTCGCTTCACATCATGAACATGAACACCAAGGGTCTGGAACTGGCGGGGCTGCTAAAGTCCGGCGTGAACCACCCCGGCGTACCCCTGGGCCAGGACGGCCTGCCCATCGGCGAACTGCGCAGCCCCGAGATCATGGGCCCGGCCGCGGCCAAGGTTGGCTTCGACCGCGGCAAGGCCATGGAAGGCTCGCCCGAGGGGCTGCGGTCCTACGCGCGGCTTTGCGTGCGGGCGGGCGTGACCACGGCGACCGACCTGGCCCGATCCCTGACGGACGAGTCGGTGGACGAGGCGCTGAAGATTACCGGCGCGCCGGACTTTCCGCTGTGCCTCGTGCCCTTCCGGATCATGGCGGGCATGACGCCCGAGGATCTGGTGGCCTTCACTGCCGGCATCAGGAAGAAGTCGACCGACCGCTGCGACCTGGGCCGGATCAAGGTCGTGGCCGACGGATCCATCCAGGGCTTCACTGCCCGGATGCTGTGGCCCGGCTATATCAACGGCGCGCCGAACGGCCTGTGGTACGTGGCCCCCGACCAGCTGGCCCAGATCTATGAACACGCACTGGGCGCGGGGGTCCTGGTCCACACCCACACCAATGGGAACGAGGCGACGGAGCTGGCGATCGAGACGCTGGAAAGCGCCCTGAAGAAGGTTCCGGCCCGCGATCACCGTTTCACCCTGCAGCACTGCCAGCTGGCCAGCCCCGCGCAGTTCAAGCGGATGGCCCGGCTGGGCATGTGCGTGAACCTGTTCGCGAACCACCATTTCTACTGGGGCGACGAACATTATGCCCTGACCGTCGGCCCGGAGCGGGCCGAGCGCATGAATGCCTGCCGCACCGCACTGGATACGGGCGTGCCCATGACCATCCATTCGGACGCGCCGGTGACGCCGCTGGGGCCGCTCTTCACCGCGTGGGCGGCCGTCACGCGCCTGACCGCATCGGGACGCGTCCAGGGCGAAGGCGAAAAGATCACCGTGCCGGAAGCGCTGGAGGCGATCACCCTGGGCGCGGCCTTCACGCTGGGCATGGACGACCTGATCGGATCGATCGAGACCGGCAAGCGCGCCGATTTCGCCGTGCTGGAGGACGATCCGCTGGAAGTGGCACCGGAGGCCCTGAAGGACATTCCCGTCTGGGGCACGGTCCAGGGCGGCCGCGTCTTCGCAGCGGCGACAATCTGATGGCAAGGCCGGCGCTGCCCGTCACCGTGATCGGCGGCTATCTGGGCGCCGGCAAGACCACGCTGGTGAACCAGCTTCTGCGCCATTCCGGCCTGAGATTGGCGGTGATGGTGAACGAATTCGGCGCGTTGCCCATCGACCGCGATCTGATCGAGGCCGAGGACGACGCGCTGATTTCCATCTCCGGCGGCTGCGTGTGCTGCGAATTCGGCGACGATCTGGCGGGCGCGCTGCTGCAGGTGGCCGGGATGGATCCGCGGCCCGATCACATCCTGCTGGAAAGTTCGGGCGTGGCGATCCCGGGGTCGATCCTGACGACGCTGCTGTTCCTGGACGGGCTTCGGGGAGACGGCGTGGTCGTGGTGGCCGATGCGGCGGAGATCCGGAACACGGCGGCCAATACCTACCTTGCGGACACGATCCAGCGGCAGCTGGACGATGCCGACATCCTGGTCCTGAACAAGACCGACCTGGTGTCCGAGGCCGAGCTGGCCGAGGTCACGGGCTGGGTCCGCTCTCATACAAAAGGCACGCGCATCGTGCCCGCCGTCCACGGCGCGGTGCCCCACGACGTGCTGCTGGGGTCGGTCCCCCTGCCCCGGCGCGGCCACAAGGTGTCGGGCCATGCCGAGGCGCTGTTCCGGTCCCGCGTCCTGCAACCCGACGGCCCGGTCGATCCCGTGGCGCTGGCCCGCGCGCTGGCCGAGGGCGATCTGGGCCTTGTCCGCGCCAAGGGCTATGTCGCCCGGCCCGGCGGCGGGCTCAGCCTGATCCAGGTCGTCGGCGCCCGCTGGACGGTCGAGGACGCCACGGACGATCACCAGACCGGCGTCGTCTGCATCGGGCTGAAGGCCACGTTCGACGCCGACGGGCTGGCGCGGCTGGGCCCGCTGGAGCCGGTCCCGGCCTGATCTGCCCCGCGCGTTCCTGTTTTCTTCCGCCCCCGTCCGCGGTAAAATCGGGCCCGAGGCAGAGAACAGGAGAAGACAGTGCAAAAAGCCGTCCTTGTCATGCTGGCAGCAGCTTTTCTGGCAACAACGGGCCCCGGACCGGCCATGGCGGCCTCTTTGGGCCGTTACGTGGTCTTCGGCGTCGAAGGCGAAGACATGCTGAAGATGCGTGCCGGTCCCGGAACCGGGTACAACGTGATCGTAGGCCTGCCCAACGGCACGGTCCTGCGGGTCCACAGCTGCGAACAGACCGGCAGCACCCGCTGGTGCAGCGTGTCGCTGGACCGCGCGCGCAGCCTGAGGGGCTATGTGTCCTGGGCCTATCTGAAGAAACAATAGGTCCGGGCGGCCATCCGACGGGCCGCGGCCCGTCGGTCGGGCCGCCTTTCCCGCACGGCAGGCGGTCCGCAACGACGGCCGGTCACGTCCGGTGAACGTGCGCGCCGCCTGTCCCCTTCGACGCGCGTGGGTGCAGGGGCGCCGGGCGACGACCCTCACCCACAGGCCGTAATGGGGACCATGGCGAACGGCGACCAGACCCCGGCCTGCGCAAGCCGGTTGCCATGACGCAGGGCCCTGCCCTGTCACCGTGCGAAACGGGGCACATCGACAGCAACAGAACATGCGCCCTCGCGGTTCTGTGCCGGGCTTGAAATCCCCACCCTGGCGTCTTCACCAGACCCACGCAGCAAGGGTCCGTCAGAACCCGGCCTTTCGGCCAATGCCCTTGTCCGGACTGCCGGGAGCCGGGCCAGGACGCCCCGAGATGGTCGGGTCCGCAGATGCCGGCGACCCGCGGCCCGATACCGGGGCTGGACCCTGGTGGCCCTTGTGGCCCATGTGCCCCCCCGGACTTGCCGTTTCCCTACCCGCCGGTCTTCCGGTGCGGGGTCTGCCGTTCTTGCCAGGCCCCGGGAAATTTTTGAACCGGCCCCCCTTCCCGTTCGACCCAGTTCCGAAGACGCCAGATGGCGGACCAGAAACGGCTGAACAGGGAAAAGAACGATGGCGAATGATCTGACGGAACAGTCCCAGGACCTGAGCAACGGCATCGAAGCGCTGATCGGGCCCAACAATGCCACCAGCGCCGACAGCGGCAGCCTGAATGCCTTCCTGCGGGACGTGCGCGACACCAAGGCGCTGCTGATCGCGACCAAAAGCGTGCTGGGCGCCATGGGTTCCGCGCAGGAAGGCGCCGAAACGGCCGCTGAAATCGTCGACACGACCCGCGACGCGCTGAAGCTTCTCGGCAAGGTGGGCGGCGGTCTGGGCAAGATCGTCGATGCCTTCCAGAAAACGCTGGGCCCGCTGGAAAGCGCGCTGGAAAAATTCGGCGAACTGGCAGGCAATGCCGCCGACAACACGGCCTTCCTGCTGGAGATGGTCGACATCCTGATCGACAAGATCACCACCGATTTCGAAGAGCCCCTGATCGCCTCGATCGCGAACGCCGAACGGTCCCGGGACAGCGTGGACCTGATCACCGACGTGGCCGACAGCCTGACCACCGCGGTCGACTTGTCGAACCCGGAAACGGGCGGCGACCCGCGCTTGCTGGCCGCGGCCCAGCAGCTGGAGCATTTCACCCAGACCCGCCTGGCCGCGATGCAGGACGCCGAGACGCTGGTGAAGGAAAGCGCCGTTTTCGAGGGCATGACCGATGTCTTCCGTCCGGTCTTCGACACCATCGGCGCCGTGAATTCCAGCTTTGACCGGATCGAGCAGATCCAGGACAAGCTGTCTTTCCTTGAAAAGCCGCTGGGGATCGTAAACACGGCGCTGGGCCCGATTTCGGGCGTGCTGGATGCCGTGGGCTTCGTCTTCGACACGGTCGTGGCGCCGATCCTGAACCCGATCCTGCGGGCCACCGGCATCCAGCGCCTGCTGGATGCCCTGGGCCAGAAGCTGGGCGAACTGGGCCCCGATTTCGATGCGTTCCTGGGCTATGTGCAGGGGCTGATCGGCGACAAGGCGGTCGAAGCGCTTCAGAACGAGGAGCGCTTCACCTCGAGCGAGGATGTCGATGTCGACGCCAAGGACGAGAACGGCATCGACTATTCCACCGAGGCGAAGGAATTCGCCAAGTTCATCGTTGCCCAACTGGCCACCCATGCCACGCTGAGCGACGACTTCACCGCCGATCTCGACAGCCGCATCGATGGCATGCGCGTGGCCCGGGACGTGTCCGACGACGACGGGATCTTCGCCGGCGACGTGAAGATGATCGACAGCTTCGATGGTGAAACCGGGACATTCGGCGCGGCCACGGTCGCCATGGGCGGGGGCGACGACATCGTCATCGACGACGCGGGCAGCAACGTGATCGACGCCGGTGCGGGATCGGACGTGATCATCATGAACGCGGGCGACGATCTGGTGAAGGGCGGCACGGGCAACGACTTTGCCGTCTTCCACGGGCTGGTCGGCGCCTATACCTTCGGCGCGACCGAGGAAGGCCGCCTTCAGGTCTGGAACACCCGCCCCGTCGACGGCAAGGCCTATGAAGGCACGAACACCTTCGAAAGCGTCGAATTCTTCCGCTTCGGCGACAGCCAGTTGACCGAGCTTCAGGCCTTCAGCGTCCGGCAGATGGCCGCCGGCGAAACCGATGCCACCGGCACGGACGGCGCCGACGTGATCATCGGCAATGCGGACCGCAACATGATCGAAGGGCTGGGCGGCGACGATGTCCTGAACGGTGGCGGCGCAGGCAGCGACCGGATCCTGGGCGGCGACGGCAACGACCTGATCCAGGTGCAGGACGGGTTCGAACTGGCCGATGGCGGCGCCGGCACCGACACGCTTTCGCTGGCTGGATCGGACCGGAACTGGGAGGTCGACCTGCGGGACAACGTGCCCGCGAATATCCGGCCGGACAGTTCCCACCGACAGATGACCGCCGTGATCGTCGAACTTGTGCGCCAGCAACTGGTCGACGCAGGCGAAGCACAACAGGTGGCCCAGCTCGACGCGGCCTTTCAGGACGCCGAAACACAGCCGCTGAACATCTGGTACGCCAGCTACGGCGCCTTCCTTGAAGACGTGGTCGGGACCTTCCAGGTGCAGGTTCATCCCGACGAGGAGCCGGGTGTCCTGCCCTTCGAAATCCAGATCAAGACGCTTTACCCCTCGACCCAAGACGTCGACATCGCCATCCGCGGCTTCGAAAACGTGCTGGGCGGCAATGGCAATGACGACCTGCGCGGCACCGATGGCGACAACGCGATCATCGGCAACAACGGCGACGACGACCTGTTCGGCCGCAAGGGCGACGACGTGCTGAACGGCGGCGAAGGCGACGACACGCTGGACGGCGGCGCAGGGTTCGACGTGCTGATCGGCATGGGCGGCGACGACCGCTTCATCGGCTCGCTGATGGTCGATGCAGACGGCAACGCGCTGGACCACGACAAGATCGACGGTGGCGACGGTTTCGACACCGTGTCCTTCGCCCATATCGACCACGACCTGACGGTCGACATGGTCGACGGAACGTTCAACGGCATCGACGGCTATGACATCGTGGATATCGAAAGCGTCGAAACGGGAAAGGGCGACGACGTGATCCGCATGGCCAACGTGCTGGGCGGCGCCTTGACCGGGGCGGGCAATGACACCGTGATCACCGGCGCAGGCATGGCGCGGCGCGAATTCCGCACCCTGTCAGCCACCGCGGACGCAATCGTCGAGATGCCCGGGACCGAAGACGATATCGACGCCGACATCGATACCGCGACGGGCGACGACACGGTGGTGTCGAAACTGGCCAACCAGTTCACCTACGATCTTGGCGCCGGGAATGACCGGCTCGGGATCTCGGGCGAGGTCGACGACCTTGAGGACGCTTATCATTATGCCTTCGGCGGTGCGGGGCATGACGTTCTGGACCTTGGCACCATTGGCGGCGGCGTGAATCTTGCCCGCCAGACGAGCCTTGATTTCGCAGGCGACGTGGCCGACAGCCAGGGTGCTACGGCGGGGGTCCTGATCGGCGGGTTCGAAACGCTGTACCTGACCGAAAGCGCGGATACCCTCCGCGGCAGTTTCAGGGACGGCTTTTCCCGGATCGAAACCCGCGGCGGCGACGACATCGTGAACCTTGCCGGCCAGGACGGCAGCGTCGTCGACGGCAAGCCCGTCATCGACACCGGGGCGGGCAATGACCGGGTGACCGTGAACTCCAGCTTCGCGGCCATGATCCGGACAGGCGATGGCGACGACCGGGTCGACGCGTCCATCGGTGCGCACGCCGTGGGTGTCGTCCACGACTACCGCATGGGTGCTGGCGATGATTTGGTGAAGGTCGGCAACGCCTTCGCCAATGTCCACATGGGCGAAGGCATCGACACCGCCGACTATTCGGCGCGGGCAAACGTGCTGTTCCTGTACATGGGAGGCGTCAACCAGAGCATCAACGTGAACGGAACCCGCTACGATCCGGGCAGCTTCCTTGGCATCGGCTTTGAAACCAATTCCGGGATCGAAAACCTGATCGCAACGGAAGGCAACGACTTCGTCAACGGAAACGGCTGGGACAACATCATCGAAGGCCGTGCCGGGAACGACGACATCGACGGCAACGGCGGAGACGATACCCTGTTTGGCGGCGCCGGTGACGACGTCCTGGATGGCGATACCGGCGCGGACACCCTGCTGGGGGGGTCCGGGAACGACGAACTGATCGGCGGCATCGGCGCCGATACCCTGTCCGGCGGCGCCGGGAACGACGTTCTGGACGGAGGAGACGGCGACGATTTCCTGGACGGCGGCGCC
Organism: Chachezhania sediminis; assembly: GCF_009765275.1. GTDB lineage: Bacteria > Pseudomonadota > Alphaproteobacteria > Rhodobacterales > Rhodobacteraceae > Chachezhania > Chachezhania sediminis. Next base: position 4,177 of record NZ_VOPH01000004.1, on the reverse strand, counting down.
GGGCACGATGCCCTTTTCGGCGGCGCCGGAGACGACCGGCTGATGGCGGTCTACGACTGGAATTTCGACGAAACCTACGACGGCGGCGAGGGTTCGGACACCATTGTCCTTGCAGGTCTGACAACCGATCTGGGCCGCCGGAATTCCTTCCGGGAATACGATGTCTTTCTTCAGGACCGGAAGATCGAACTGCATTATGTCTACAACCCCAAGTTCGGCAGGAACCAGCAAAAGCACATCAAGTTCGCCGACCTGGCAAATATCGAGAACGCCACCGGCTCGGACTTCCGCGACAGGATCTTCGGCACCGACGACGCGAACAGGATCGAAGGCGGCGGCGGCAACGACCTGATCGAAGGGGCCGGCGGCGACGACATCCTGTCGGGCGGCGCGGGCGACGACGTCGTGCGGGGCCAGGCGGGCGACGATACCATCGACATCCGGGTCCGGGAGGACAGCGGCAACGACATCTATGAAGGCGGCGACGGCAACGACAGCTTCCGCATCGCGGTGACTGACCCCGACGGCGACGCGCTGGCCCCCGCCCCTGCGCAGTCCGCCAGCATCCGTGGCGGCGCGGGGCAGGACACCGTCAGCTTCGATGTCGGCTTCGACCAGGTGATCGTCGCCAGCACCGGCGCGACCCTGAACGTCACGACCGGCGCCGGGTCCAGTTTCACCGTCTTCAACGACGTCGAACAGTTCGACTTTGCCGGCCACGTGATGACCTTCGACGAGGTCGCCACCGCAACGACACAGATCGTGGGCGAATACGGCAGCTTCACCGCTTCGGACGCCTACAAGACCGTCACGCTGGAGCACGACTACGAAAATCCCGCCGTGATCGCCTTTGTCACCACCGAGAACGGGCCGGAATTCGTGGCCGCCCGGATCCGCAATGTCGATGGCGACAGCTTCGAGATCGCCCTGCAGGAACCGGACGGCGACGACGGCCTTCATGTCGACGAGACCGTGACCTACATGGTCGTCGAAGCCGGGCGTCACGAACTGACCAATGGCGCGGTGATCGAGGCCGGGACCATCGACACCGATGCCGTCTACATGACGGGCTTCACCGGCGGCTTCGCGACCGTCGCCTTCGAAAGCGGGATCTCTGGCGATGACACGGCCGTCTTCGCCTCGACCAATTCCGCCAATGACGGGCAGATGGTCACCGCCCGTGTCGACGACGTGTCTGCGACCGGCTTCAAGGTCGCGATGGCGGAATCCGAAATCCGGACCGACGGCCACGGAGAGGAAACCGTCGCATGGGTCGCGGTCGAGAGCGGCGATTTCTTCGACTTCCGGACCGGCCGGTTCGAACTCGACGACAATCCCGTCGCGCTGGACGGGCCCGTGGACCTGGCCCAGATCACCGGGATCGCCGGCAGCGATACCGCCATCGTACGCCAGGATCTTTCCGACAACACGATCCGGATCCAGGAAGACACCACCCACGACGACGAGACCGGCCATCTAGACGACATGGTTTCGGTCCTGACCTTCGACCAGGACCAGGGTCTCCTCCATGCCTTCGTCTGAGAGGCGCCCGGCTGTATGGGGCGTGCGTCATATCCCCGGCGCACACGGTCGGCCCGGGCATACCGGGCCGGGTAAGTGACCGGCCGGTAACACCGATCAGGCCTCCGCAAGTCGCGGGGGCTTTTCCGCGGGATCGTCTTCATGTCTGGATCTCAACATCCGGCTTTCCGGCTTTGCCGCGGGCGAACGCGCCCCTGCAGATCCCGCACCCGCCTCGCCAGCCGTGGCCTCGGCCGGCTTCGGTTGCGTGGCCCACGCGGCGCAAACGACGAATTCCTCCTCGCCGCCACCGCCCAGAACCTCAGGAAACTCGCGAAGCTCCCTCCCGCACCGCAGAAACCGCGAAATGCCTGACAAGAAAGGCACCTGCACCAATCAAAAGCCCCAGGATTCTGCACTCGCGAACAGGAGTTTTTTTCACAGAATCCGCCCGCGGCTGCCGTTCGCAGAAAGGCAGCATCGCTTCGCACCGACCGGGGTTCCGATGCGGATCGGTGCCACCAGGTTTCGGACTGTTCCCGGATGCAAAACGAGGATGACAACAGCCTCGACGACAAGATCCCATGGGCACTTGGGTCAGGCTTCGCAGGCTCAGACGCTTTTCACCCAGTTCACGATATCTGCACTGCGTTGGGCCCCCGACTGGCGTCGGCGTTCCTTGCCCCCGGCAAAGGCGACCATCGTCGGGATGCCCCGGATGCCGTATTTCGCCCCGGCGGCCTGATGGTCCTGGGTATTCAGCTTCACCAGTCGCGCCTGGCCATTCAACTCGGTCGCGGCGCGGGAGAATTCAGGCGCCATCATCCGGCAGGGGCCGCACCAAGGCGCCCAGAAATCCACGACCAGCGGCATGTCATCGTTGCGCGCGGCCTTCTGCAGGATCTCGGGGGCGACCTCGAATACCTTGGCGCCGGTCAGTTTGGCCCCGCAGGTGCCGCATTTCGGATCAGCCGACAGGCGCTCTGCGGGGACACGGTTCACCTGGCCGCAGTCCAGGCATGTCACTTTCATTCCGGCCATAGCGTGCCCTCCTGATCTTCGCTCCAGATATATTCACGGGACAAGGAGCTGCAAAGTCCCCGGCGGCGCCAATCTTGCAGCCCCCAAGGCGCCCGCGCTACTTAGGGAATTCAACTCTCATTGCCGTCTTATCGCTGGGTCCAACTTGGTCGCTGCATCTTTCAGACGGCGGCGGCGCGATCTGGTCGTCACCGGTGAAGAATTCCATGCCACTCGAAGGCCTCAGGGCCCATCGATTTGAACCGCGCCCCGTGCGACGGTCCGCCTCGGGCTGAGGCGAACCATCGGCATCGCGGCGCGCTGGTCGTACAGTTGAGGCAGTCCGTACGGGGAGCGGCCCGAAGCCGACGAACGCATGGAACCTTGTGCCGCGGTGCGGTCTGCCCGAAGCAGCCGTTCACCTCCGGGTGCAGCATCGGTTGGTTCATAGATGTCCCGCTCTGCGGACAAATCTGTCATTCGTTGCAATGCAGCAGCCTGCATTGGGTAGCCGTTCACGACGCGCCTCTGCCCGGCATAGCTGGTGACAATCTTGATGAGTTCCATCATGACCAGACCTTCAGGTGGCCTATGGAGTGGAAGGATGCTGACCCAAGTAAATGGGATTGAAGTCAACTTCGAGGAACACGGTTCAGGCTGGCCGATCCTCATGCTTCATGGCGGTTATCTTGACCATCGACATATGATGGACGAAATGGAACCTGCGTTCCTGGACCGCGCCGGATGGCATCGTATATACCCCGACCTGCCCGCCCACGGACGCACTCCGACCCTGCCAAGGCCGATGACTTTCGACGTACTGCTGGACCAGGTGATCAGGTTCATTGACGTTATCGCGCCCGGAAAACGATTTGCGGTTGCAGGCATGTCAGCCGGCGGACACCTTGTTCGAGGGCTTGCGGCCAAATACCCGGACAGACTTCTTGGGGTGTTTATCAATGCTACACCCTTTGAAATTGACTACGAAAAGCGCGCCCTGCCCCAACCCACGACAATCTTCGAAGAAGATGGGTTCGCAGAGAAGGCTGGAGACCGAACCGATACGCTGCGCTTCGTGCAGCCTGTTCGCGACGCAGCTCTCGTTGATTGGGACACTTCATGCCTTCTCCCGGCGCTATCCCTGCTCGATGAGGAGGCCGCTTTGGAAAGCTGGCGCCCTGAAAACTACGCTTTCAGTTTCAACCCGGATGAAGTCGGCGCACCATTCTCTGCCCCATCGCTGATACTTGCGGGAAGGCAAGATACGATTGCTGGATATCGTGACGCATGGATGTCTGTTGAGCGTTTTCCCAGAGCGACGTTCGCCACGCTCGATGGCTGTGGACATTTCATCGCTCCAGCCAAAAGGGAGTTATTCCGATCGCTGGTCATCGACTGGCTGGAACGCATGGAACTTGACGGCGGCGTGTAGCTTCAGCTCTGGGCTCACGAAGCAGACATGCGGCGCCGCGGCGTGCTGGACGCCCAGGTGAGTGGGTCTGCCCGGCAGAGACGGCCCGAAACCGACCTTCGCCAGGATCACCGTTGCCGCAGCGGAGCTTCGCCATACCTGATGGAGTGGATGGCTCCTGCTCCATCGGCGTCGCAATGCGCCATAGTGCAGATGTCATTGTCT
>NZ_VOPH01000032.1 GCF_009765275.1 Chachezhania sediminis | reverse complement strand
CGGCCCGAAACCGACCTTCGCCAGGATCACCGTTGCCGCAGCGGAGCTTCGCCATACCTGATGGAGTGGATGGCTCCTGCTCCATCGGCGTCGCAATGCGCCATAGTGCAGATGTCATTGTCTGCTGCGAGAGGAGCCATCCGCATGAAGGTTACAACAGTCGGCCTGGATCTGGCCAAGAATGTCTTTCAGGTTCACGGGATCACCCATGAAGGCCATGTCGTCTTCAACAAGCCACTGCGCCGAGCTCAGCTGCTTGCGTTTTTCGAGCGCTTGGACCCCTGCCTGATAGGCATGGAAGCCTGTTCGGCGAGCCACCACTGGGCGCGCGAGCTGTCCAAGTTCGGTCACGAGGTGCGGCTGATCCCGCCGATCTACGTCAAGCCCTACGTGAAGCGGGGCAAGTCGGACGCTGTCGATGCGGAAGCGATCTGCGAAGCCGTCACCCGCCCGACCATGCGCTTTGTGCAGGTCAAATCAGTAGAGCAGCAAGCCATGCTGAGCCTCCACCGAATGCGTGAGCTCGTCGTGCGGCAGAGGACACAGCTGGGGAATATGCTCCGCGGACTGCTGGCGGAGTTCGGGATCACCCTGCCGCAAGGCCTGGAGAAGGCGACGGGCTTTGCTAGGGATGTCCTGGACGGGTCTGCGCCGGACATTCCCGAGATCGGACAGGACGTCATCCGCATCCTGTGCCGGCAGCTGCTGTCGACCGACTATCTCGTGCGTTGGCATGACCTGCGGCTGCAGGCCGTGGCGCGGGCGGACCGCCGGATGAAACTGCTGCAGACCATTCCGGGCGTCGGACCGGTTACGGCCTCGGCGATCGTGGCGACCATCGGCAGCGGCCGCCAGTTCCGCAACGGACGTGAGTTTGCTGCATGGCTGGGGCTGACACCAAGGAACAATTCCAGCGGCGGCAAGGAGAGGCTGGGCAGGATCACGAAGACGGGGGGATCAGTACCTCCGAAAACTCCTCGTGGTCGGTATGACCTCCCGCGCCATCCAGGTGAAGGTCCGACCGGACAAGGGGGACCCGTGGCTGAGACAACTGCTGGAGAGAAAGCCCTTCCG
>NZ_VOPH01000031.1 GCF_009765275.1 Chachezhania sediminis | reverse complement strand
CATCTGAACCTGGCTTATCGGTGGTTTTGCCGGCTGGACCTCAGCGACCAGGTGCCGGATCACTCGACCTTTTCCAAGAACCGGCACGGTCGGTTCCGTGACAGCGAACTGCTACGCCACCTGTTCGAGACGACCGTCGCACGGTGCATCGAAGAGGGGCTGGTCAGCGGTCAAAGGATGGCCGCCGACGCCAGTCTGATCGAAGCCGATGCCAACAAGCAGAACTCGACACCGAAGGAGGAGTGGGACGCCGGGTCGATCAATCCCGCCGACGCGTCCCGGGCGGTCAGAGAGTATCTCGACACCCTGGACGAGGCAGCATTCGGTGCTGCCAGTAAGGTCGAGCCCAAGTTCACCTCGCATTCCGACCCGGCCAGCCAGTGGACGGCTGCCCGCAAGGGCCCGGCATTCTTCAGCTATTCCGACAATTATCTGATCGATACGGACCATGGCGTGATCGTGGATGTCGAGGCGACCCGCTCAATCCGACAGGCCGAGGTCGGTTCGACCAGGACCATGCTGGAGCGCGTGAAAGCCAGGTTCGACCTCCACCCTGAACGCCTGATTGCGGACACCGCCTATGGCACCGCGCCGATGCTGGGCTGGTTGGTGGGGCAGCAGATTGCCCCGCACATCCCGGTCTTCGACAAGTCGGGGCGCAGCGACGGGACCTGGACCCGCGCCGACTTCGAGTGGGATGCGGAGAACGATCAGTACATCTGCCCAGAAGGCCACGAACTGAAGCAGTTCCGCCGGAACTACTCCGACCCGAACCGGGGCCCGACCGGCAAGGGCACAGCCCGCTATCGAGCGCTGAAAGAGGTCTGTCAGGTCTGTCCATCAAAGGCGAAGTGCTGCCCGAACGCGGATGTCCGCAAGATCACCCGCGAGGAACATGAAGATGCCCGCCAGGTCGCTCGCGACATCGCCAAAACCGAGCAGTACGCGATCTCGATGAAGCTGCGGAAGAAGGTCGAGATGCTCTTTGCCCACCTCAAGAGGATCCTCGGCCTCAACCGGCTCCGATTACGTGGCCCGCACGGCGCAAACGACGAATTTCTCCTCGCCGCAACCGCTCAGAACCTCCGCAAACTGGCCAAGGTCCTTCCTGCACCGCAGCAATCCCGGAACGCCTGACAGGAAAGGCGCTCG
>NZ_VOPH01000030.1 GCF_009765275.1 Chachezhania sediminis | reverse complement strand
TTACTCGATGATCTTTGCGACGACGCCTGCGCCGACGGTGCGGCCGCCTTCGCGGATGGCGAAGCGCAGGCCGTCTTCCATGGCGATCGGCGCGATCAGCTCGACCGTGAAGCCGACGTTGTCACCCGGCATCACCATCTCGGTGCCTTCCTTCAGCGTCACCGTCCCGGTCACGTCCGTCGTGCGGAAGTAGAACTGCGGGCGGTAGTTCGCGAAGAACGGCGTGTGACGGCCACCTTCTTCCTTGGTCAGGATGTAGGCCTCGGCTTCGAACTTCGTGTGCGGCTTCACCGAACCCGGCTTGCAGAGAACCTGGCCACGCTCCACCTTCTCGCGGTCGATGCCGCGCAACAGCGCGCCGATGTTGTCGCCGGCTTCGCCGCGGTCCAGCAGCTTGCGGAACATTTCAACGCCGGTGCAGGTCGTCTTCTGCGTGGCCTTGATGCCCACGATTTCCAGTTCGTCGCCGACGTTCACAACGCCACGCTCGACACGGCCGGTCACAACCGTGCCGCGGCCCGAGATCGAGAACACGTCTTCGATCGGCATCAGGAACGGCTGGTCCACGGCACGTTCCGGGGTCGGGATGTATTCATCCACGGCCGCCATCAGTTCGCGGATCTTGTTCTCGCCGATTTCCGGATCGCGGCCTTCCAGCGCGGCAAGCGCCGAGCCGGCCACGATCGGGGTGTCGTCGCCCGGGTACTCGTAGGTGTCCAGAAGTTCGCGGACTTCCATTTCCACGAGCTCCAGAAGCTCCTCGTCATCGACCTGGTCGACCTTGTTCAGGAACACCACGATCTTCGGGATGCCGACCTGACGGCCCAGCAGGATGTGCTCGCGCGTCTGGGGCATCGGGCCGTCGGCCGCGTTCACCACCAGGATCGCGCCGTCCATCTGCGCCGCACCCGTGATCATGTTCTTCACATAGTCGGCGTGGCCGGGGCAGTCGACGTGCGCATAGTGACGTGCATCCGTCTCGTATTCCACGTGCGCGGTCGAGATCGTGATGCCGCGGGCCTTTTCTTCCGGCGCGCCGTCAATCTGGTCATAGGCCTTGAACTCGCCGAAATACTTCGTGATCGCGGCCGTCAGAGTCGTCTTCCCGTGGTCAACGTGACCGATCGTGCCGATGTTCACGTGCGGCTTCGTACGTGCGAACTTTTCCTTTGCCAT
>NZ_VOPH01000003.1:742298-896650 GCF_009765275.1 Chachezhania sediminis | reverse complement strand
AAGTCCGGGGCGTAATCGCCCGCATACCTGACAGGGACCCGGGACGCGGAAGCCATCAGGGCCAGCGGCCGAAATGCCGCGCGAACAGGCCGGACACACGACCGCTTCTGAATGGGTGAATTAGAGCCATTTCCCGCTTGCTATGCAGGAGCCATCCACACAGGACCTTGATGGCACCGTGCAGCATGGTCTGGAATACCAAGGTCGGCATTGCGGGACAGAGCGATCATTGGACGAAATGGAGGGATACGAGCATAGCCGTCGAAAGGACGAGTGCGATCAAGGCGCCGGCAAGCGCGGGGTCGGGGACAAAAAACGCAGTATAAAATATTGATGCGCAGTCCAAGCTGGCAAGCCACAGGGCAAAGCATGAGACGAACGCGCATAGGCTGAACACGACCAATTCGAAGCGAGCGATGCGACGTCGCGCTCTAAAGGCTCTAAATGTTAGGGGCACTATGAACAGGACGAATGCAATCAGCATCGCATCATCGCCCGAACCGGAACTCATAAGCTGCTTGCAAAAGAACGGCCCATTCGAGCTACGCCCAGCTAAGCCTGGCGAGAAGCTGTCGTATCCGAATCCGACAACAACCATCACGATGAGCGAGGCTACATAGGCATAGGAAATTGCACGACGTGTCATAAAGCAAATTGTTAGCCGATACTGCGATGGCGATACAGGGCTCGAAGCGGCGCCGCGGCGTGCTGGACGCCCAGGTGAGTGGGTCTGCCCGGCAGAGACGGCTCTCTCCGGACATTGGCCGAGTCGGCTATCGCTGCGTTGCAGCTTCCCCAAAGCGATCATCCGCAACATCGGGCAGCATGATGTGACACGCCGAGGTCCGTAGTGCGGACGAAGCGGACGTTCCAAAAGGTCGAAAGACATATCCCGACACTTCACTTTTCCTCGCACGTCACTGACAAAAGGGGGAATAGACGGTTCTCAAGGGCAGATTCAGTAATGGTCGTTTGTTTAATGCTCGATGTTGACGGTGTCCTCGTTGATGGCCGCCCGAGCGATGGGCTGCGTTGGGATCACGATCTGCGGCAGGACATGGCAATTCCGACCGATGCTCTTGCCGAAGAGTTCTTCAAGACTGAATGGAACGACATAGTAATTGGTAAGAAGGCGTTGCTGCCAACACTAGCCAATGCGTTGAAACGGATCGCTCCTGCAGTCCAAGTGGAGGACTTGATAACCTATTGGTTTGAAATGGATTCACGGATTGTTGAACCCGTTCTCGCCGACATTCGTGCGGCAAGGCGAGACGGCATCCCTGTCTATTTGGCAACGAACCAAGAGCATCTGAGAGCTGCCTACCTGATGACGTCCATGGGCCTATCTGATGAAGTGGACGGAATCATTTACTCAGCGAAAGCTGGAAGTAAGAAGCCGCAACCCGAGTTCTTCCGTTTCGCGGGGGAGTTCACCGGTCGCCAGCCGCACGAGCTGCTTTTGGTCGATGACACAATTCCGAATATCAGAGCTGCTCAGTCGGAAGGGTGGAACGCAGTTCACTGGGACGGAACAGAAGACCTACATACCATTTTGCGCCGCAGCATTGAGCACTAAGGGCTCCGAACCGGACCTTCGCCGCACGCTGTTCGAACGGCAGCTTCGCCTTGCCCTATGCGATCCGGGTCAGGGCCATAGCAGGAGGGTCGGGCCTGCCCGCCGCCTGATCTGGCCCGCTTCGGGTCAGTCGCCGTCGCTTCGAACGAACAGCCGGCGCCCCATGACCAGCCAGATCGCCGCGACGACGGCTGTCAGGCACAGGATCGCGACCGGCCCGAACTGGACAATCAGCGGCATCGAGATCGCGGTGAAGATCCCGCCCCCCATGATCGGTTCGAACACCAGCTGCTTGTAGCCGAAGCGTTCCAGCCCGCCGGACCGGTTCTTGGCATCCGCCATCTGGAACAGCAGCAGGCCGGTGACGGTCATGCCCATGCACTGACCCAAATCGGCGATGCCGCGTTCGAACCAGGGCCCCGGCAGCATCCGCGGCGCCAGCATCAGGAAGGCCCCCACGTTCCAGGCGATCCCCGCCCCCACCATCAGGGCGAAGGGGCCGAAATTGTCGGCAATCACGCTCAGCGACAGGGTCGCCAGGGCCGAGACGATGGTAAAGTCCAGCGCCACGCCGGCGATGCGGTTCACCAGTTCACGGTCGATCAGGTGGTCCTTGCCCATCCGCGTCATCGCGAACTGGACGACGGCGCCCCCGATCATCGCCAGCGGAAACAGTGGCACATAGGACAGAAGCTTCAGCCCCCCTGCCCCCCAGGTCGCCTGTTCGAAGGCCACCATAAGCTCCAGCAGGATCCGCCCGATCACGATCGAGGCCGCGACCAGCCCCAGGTGAAAGGACAAGGGATCGATGACGGCGTCGGGCCTTTCGTCCTCTTCCTCCGGCTCGGCGGCGGTCAGCCCGCCCGCCCGCGTGACGTCCATCATGTCCAGCGTTTCCGCCATGTCGCCGCCGCCCGGCGCCGGCGTCGCCGCCACCGGCTGACGGACCCGCGCGCTGAGCAGGATGCCGCGCAGCCGTGCCCAGTGGATCAGGATCACGCCCGAAAGGATCGCGGCCACCAGACCGACGGATGCCAGGCCAAGGGCCAGGTCCAGTCCCTCTTCGAACCCGAGTTCGGTGAAAACCGGGGCCAGACCGGCCGCGGTGCCATGCCCGCCTTCGAACCCGATCTCGATCAGCGCGCCCGCCAGGGGCGACATCCCGAAGAGCGGCCCGAGGACCAGCAGCGCCAGCGTCAGACCCACCACGTACTGCCCCCAGGCCACGGTCTGGCCATAGCAGATCAGCGGACCGGCCTGGTGCCAGATCTTTCGGGGCCCGGGGATCGACTTGCCCAGGAACAGGCAGGCGAAGACGATGTTGATCAGAAGCGACGGCAGCGACCGCCAGACCTCTCGCACGCCCGCGCCCCAGACGCCGTCGGCCAGCGCCGATTGCGGGTCCCAGGCGGACACGGCCGCGCCCAGCACGTCCGGTCCCAGCACCAGCGCCACGACCCCGGCCACGACGGATCCCGGCAGCAGCAGCCGTCCCAGCACACGCCAGCGGTGCCGAAGCGTCAGCCCGCCCACCAGCAGCAGCGCGATCAGCGAGGCCGCCAGGAAGATCGTGTCGATCTGGGACAGGTCGGGAACGGTCAGGGCAGGCAGGGTCATGGCAGGCGCCTCGGCGGTCAACTCGGTCCGGGTCTAGCACAGCGGCAACCGGGCTGCAGGCGATACCTTGCCGGGATTCCCACGGCCGTTGTGGCCATGGCGCCCCCCCGCAACGCGCCCTTGCGCCGGCCCCGCCCCCTGTCTTGACCCCGGATCGGTTCCGGTGCGATGTCGCCCGCGGATGGACACAGACTATCGGGGACCTTCATGTCGCGTATCGTTCTTTCGGCCGCCGTTCTGGCCTGCCTTTCACTGTCCGGCTGCATCAGCTTCGGCGGGTCGGACGACACTACCGTGCAGGATGTCGCCGTCGGCCAGCAGCTGACCGACCTGGATGCCGCCTACAAGCAGGGCCTGCTGACCCAGCGAGAATACGACAGAAAGCGCAAGCAGATCCTGAAACAGTAGGCCGAAACGCAAGCAGCGGCGCCCGATGGGCACCGCTGCATCACGTTCGCGAAGAAGCGCGGGATTACTTCAGGATAGACCGGCCGGCATATTCGGCGATGTCGCCCAGGGCTTCCTCGATCCGGATCAGCTGGTTGTACTTGGCCAGCCGGTCCGACCGCGCCAGCGACCCGGTCTTGATCTGACCGCAGTTCGTGGCGACCGCCAGGTCGGCAATCGTCGAATCCTCGGTCTCGCCCGAACGGTGCGACATGACGTTGGTATAACGTGCGCGGTGGGCCATATCGACGGCCTTCAGCGTTTCGGTCAGCGACCCGATCTGGTTCACCTTCACCAGCATCGAATTCGCGACGCCCTTCTTGATGCCTTCCGCCAGGCGTTCCGGGTTGGTCACGAACAGGTCGTCGCCCACCAACTGCACCCTGCCGCCCAATGCGTCGGTCAGCAGTTTCCAGCCGTCCCAGTCATCCTCGGCACAGCCATCCTCGATCGAGATGATCGGATAGGCATCGCACAGCTTCGACAGGTATTCGACGTTTTCGGCCGAAGTCAGCGAAAGGCCTTCGCCCTTCATCTCGTACTTGCCATCCTTGAAGTATTCGGTCGAGGCGCAGTCGAGTGCCAGATAGATGTCCTCGCCCGGCTTGTAGCCCGCCTTCTCGATCGACTTCAGGATGAAATCCAGTGCGTCCTTGGTCGATGCCAGTTCCGGGGCAAAGCCGCCTTCGTCGCCCAGGCCCGTGGACATGCCGGCCGACGACAGTTCCTTTTTCAGGGTGTGAAAGACTTCGGAGCCCATGCGCACGGCGTCGGCGATGTTTTCCGCCGCCACCGGCATGATCATGAATTCCTGAATGTCGATCGGGTTGTCTGCGTGCTCACCGCCGTTGATGATGTTCATCATCGGCACCGGCAGAACCCGGGCCGAGGTGCCGCCGACATAGCGATAGAGCGGCTGCGAGGTGTAGTCGGCCGCGGCGCGGGCGGCGGCCAGCGACACGCCCAGGATCGCGTTCGCGCCCAGCCGCCCCTTGTTCGGGGTGCCGTCCAGTTCGATCATGGTGGTGTCGATTGCAACCTGCTCGGTCACGTCGAAGCCAACCAGTTCCTCGGCAATCTCGCCGTTGACGGCGGCGACGGCGTCCAGCACGCCCTTGCCCATGTAGCGGGACTTGTCACCGTCACGCTTTTCGACCGCCTCGTAGGCCCCGGTCGATGCGCCCGAAGGAACGGCCGCGCGGCCCATCGTGCCGTCTTCCAGCGTGATGTCCACCTCGACCGTGGGGTTACCGCGGCTGTCGAGGATCTCGCGCGCGTGAATGTCGATAATCGTGCTCATGTAAATGGCCCCATGCAAGTGTCGCACGCGTCTTAGCGTTCCGAAATGGGTCGGGAAAGAGACACTTACGCCACTGGGACATGTTTGCGCTCGCAGGCGCGCCGGGCACGGCGACGGACCACCCGTTCGCGCCAGACCGTGTAGATTCCGGAGGCAACGATCAGCGCCGCGCCGAAAAGCGTGGCCTCGTCGGGACGTTCGGCGAAGACCGCGACGCCGATGATCAGCGCGAAGAGCATCCGGGAATAGCGGAAGCCCGTGACGAAGGACACCTCTCCCAGGCGCATCGCCATGACGATCATGTAGTAGGCCAGGTAGGCCGAGGCGAGCATGCCGATGGCCGGCAGCACGTGGATGCCCTGCGGCGCGACGTAAGGTTCCCCGCCCACCAGCGCCACCGCGATGGCGGCCGGGATCAGCGACGGAAAGGCCAGCATCGACAGTTGATAGGAGGACGTCCTGGCCGTGATGACCCGGGTCACCAGGTCGCGCCCGGCCATGAAGACCACGCCCACGACGGCAAAGAGCGCGTTGGCATCAAAGCCTTCCAACCCCGGGCGCAGCACGATCAGGACGCCCAGAAGTCCCGCGATAATCGCGCTCCACCGCCGCCAGCCGACCTGTTCCTTCAGGAAGATCGCGGCCCCCATGGTGACCAGCAGCGGCGTCGCCTGGATGATCGCCGAGACCAGCACCAGCGAAGCACGGGTGATGGCGATGATCATGCACATCGTGGCCAGCATCTCGCAGGCACAGCGCAGCAGCACCTTGGGATCCAGGAAATCCCGGCTGAACAGCGGCTGGCGGTTCAGGACGACGAAGATCGCGAAGACCGGACCGCCCACGACGCCCAGCGTGCCGATGATCATCCAGGCAGGAAGGTCGACTGCCAGAAGCTTGATGAACATGTCCTCGATTGCGAAGCCAAGCATCGACAGCGTCATCAGTACCGCGCCGCGCAGGTTGTCCATCTTGGCAGTCCTTCCGGGAGCCGGGGCAAGCCCGGAACAGATCAAGAGAGTTTACGTAAGTGCCATCGTACGATTTGCGTGCGTCTGCAAGCTTTACAGCGCGGGGTTGTACCGGGGCTTACTGGGCAAGCCCTTGCAAATGCGGACATATACCGGCCCGTCATGCCGCTGGGGAATAGCTGCATTTCCCGGGCGTCATTGCCCGGCGGGCGGTGCGATGCTAATCAGACCCGGATGGACCGCTCTCCCTCCGCACCTGCCGAAACCGCCCCCCGGGGTCCTGCCTCCGTCGCGCTGCAAACGGCGATGACGCTGGCGCTTGGCGGTGTCGGCGCCCTGGGCGCGATCTGGCTGGGACTGCCGGCGGCGACGCTGATCGGGCCTTCCCTTCTGGTTACCGCGGTGGCGCTGGCCGGCGTGCGGGTCGGGATCGCCGATATCGTGCGCGACATCTGTTTCCTGTTCATCGGCCTGTCGGTCGGCGCGGGTTTCGTCCCCGAGGCCGGTGCCGCCATTCTGCGCTGGCCGCTGGCCTTTCTGGCGCTGGGGGTGACGCTGGGCCTGACCATCGCCGTGGGCGGCTGGGTGCTGCGCCGCTTCTTCGGCTTCGACCGCACCAGCGGCGTTCTGGCGGCCGCGCCCGGGCACCTGTCCTTTGTCCTGTCGATAAGCATGGAATCCGGCGGCGATGTCGGCCGCGTAGTGATCGTCCAGTCGATGCGGCTGCTGACACTGACGCTGGTCGTGCCCTTCCTGGCGGTGGCCATGGGCTATGAGGTGCCACCCGTCGCGGTGATCGCCACTGCGCCGATGGCACTGTGGGTCCTGGGCCTTCTGGCCATGGCCGGGCTGGCCCTGGGCTGGGTCTTCGGAAAGCTGAAATTTCCCGCGCCGCTGGTCCTTGGCGCGATGGGTGCCTCGGCCGTCAGCCATGTCGTCGACCTGACACCGGGCGGCGTGCCGCAATGGATCCTGATGCCCGCCTATGTCGTCATGGGCACCCTGATCGGCACCCGCTTCGCGATGATGAGCTGGCGGCTCTTCCGCCAAAGCGCGGTGGCCGGGCTGGTCACGACCCTGGTCGGCGCCGTCTTCGCAGGGCTGGGCGCGATCCCCGTCGCCTGGGCGCTGGAAATGGAACTGCCCCATGTCCTCGTCTCCTTTTCGCCCGGGGGGCTGGAAACGATGATCGCACTGGGCGCCATCATGGGTGTGAACGCGGCCTTCCTGACCGCCTGTCACGTGGTGCGGCTGGTGATCCTGTCGGCGATGATCCCGTTCGCCGTCAGCCGCGCCGGCCGGCACCGGCCTGCTGAAACGCCAGACCCCGCGCACGTCTGACCGCCGCTGATCACGGCAAAGTCGGGACCTGCCTGCAAAAGGCTGCGGTGGCGGGACAGGCAGGATCAACCGTGATCCCACCCGGCCGCGAACGACGCCCGGAACCCGGGTCTTTTTTCAGGACTTCTTGCGGGTCGGAACGCCGTAAAGTTCCAGCCGGTGACCGCGCAGTTCATATCCCAGCTTGGCCGCGATCTTTTCCTGCAACTCCTCGATCTCGGGATCGACAAACTCGATCACCTCGCCCGAGTTCATGTCGATCAGGTGGTCGTGATGATCGCGGTCGGCGTCTTCGTACCGCGCCCGACCGTCGCCGAATTCCAGCCGGTCGAGAATCCCCGCCTCCTCGAACAGCTTCACCGTCCGGTAGACGGTCGCGATCGAGATACCGGCATCCAGCGCGCTGGCCCGGCCATAAAGTTCTTCGACATCCGGGTGGTCGTCGCTGTCCTGGAGGACCTGGGCGATGGTCCGGCGCTGGCCGGTCATCCTCAGGCCCTTGGCCTCGCATCGGGAAATGATCGTCTCGGGCATGGTCCAACAATGCGGTTGAAGGTGCAGGGTTGTGTAGCCCATCGCGCCGGCCCCGAAAACCCTGCATCGGACCTTCCGCCATCGTCTGCCGAAAGCCCCTGCCCGCCCGGCTGTCCCGCGTAACATGCGCATCGTCCGGCCGCTGCCATGTCGTGTCCCCGGGCCCGTGGGATCGCCAGCGCGACCTCTTTGCCTGCCGGCCTCGCCCAACCCGTCACCGGCGCGTCAGTGCCGGGACGTTCCGGGACCCGGCGCTCCGCTTCCGCTTGACAGTTCAGCAACCTGCTCATCCTTTGGGCGGATGGAAGAAAGACGGCCCATAGACCTGACCGGTGCCACGGCCCTGATCGGGTTCGCAGTCCTGATGGGACTGAACCAGATCCTGATCAAGGTCACCAATGGCGGCTTCGGCCCCGTCTTCCAGGCGGGGCTTCGGTCGGCCATTGCCTTCGTCGTCGTCCTGTCGTGGATGCGCCTGCGCGGCCTGCCGGTCATGCTGGCCCCCGCTGCCAGGCCCTGGGGCGTCCTGATCGGCGTCTTCTTCGCGGTGGAATTCATCACGCTCTTCATCGCCCTGGACCTGACCACCGTCTCGCGCGCGTCGATCCTGTTCTATTCGATGCCGGTCTGGACCTCGCTTGGCGCGCATTTCTTCCTGAAGGGGGAACGGCTGACGCCCCTGCGCCTGCTGGGCCTGGCGCTGGCCATGAGCGGCGTGGCGCTGGCGCTGTCGGACCAGTCCAGCCCCGGCGGCAGCCTGTCCGGCGACCTGCTCGCCATGGTCGCGGCGCTGTGCTGGGCCGGAATCACGCTGACCGTGCGGATGACGCCGCTGGCCAAGGAACGCCCCGAAAACCAGCTGATCGTCCAGGTCGCCGTTGCCGGCACGCTTCAGCTGCTGGCCGCGCCCTTCTTCGGCCCGTTGCTGCGCGATCCGCAACTGCTCCACGTCGGCACCCTGCTGATCCAGGGCGTCTTTGTGATCGGCATCGCCTTCCTGGTCTGGTTCCGGCTTCTGGCCACCTACACCGCGTCGGGTGTCGCGTCGTTCAGCTTCCTGTCACCGGTCGTGGCCGCGATCCTGGGCTGGGCCATCCTGGGCGAAGAAGTCAGCCTCTTCGTCTGGATCGCGCTGGCCCTGGTGGCCCTGGGCATCGTCCTGATCAACCGCAAATGAAGGCTCAGGTCCCGCAGAAGGTGGCTTGGACCCGTTCGTCCACCGCGGGCGGGCGCCGCAGGTCTTCATAGGCCGGATCGTCATCGAAAGGCCGCGCCAGTGCCGCGTTCAGCCGCTCGAACGGACCATAGTCGCCCGCGACCGCCGCCTGGATCATCTGCTCCACGCGGTGATTGCGCGGGATCACCACCGGGTTCGCCGCCCGCATCACAGCCCTGGGATCCGCCTCGCGCGACAGTCGCGCCCGCCACAGCTCTGCCCAGGCATCGAAGGCATGGGGGTCCAGAAACTGGTCCCGCGCCGCGCCGTCGGAGAGCGCCCGGAACGTGTTGGTGAAATCCGCCTGCCCTTCCTCCATCAGCCCCATCAGGTCGACGGCCAGCCGGACGTCGCCCTCCTCCGGCTCGGCGATGCCGATCTTGGCGCAATAGGCCCGCGCCCATTCCTTGCGGAACAGATCGCCCATGCCATTGACGATCTCCGTCGCCTCTTCCACCGCGGCTTCCGGGTCCGGAAGCTGCGCGATCAGCGCCGTGGCCAGTTGCGCCATGTTCCAGACCGCGATGTCGGGTTGCCGGTTGAACCGATACCGCCCGCCCCGGTCGATCGAGGACAGGACCGTGTCGGCCCGGTAGGTATCCATGAAGGCGCAAGGCCCGTAATCGATGGTCTCACCCGCGATGGAGCTGTTGTCGGTGTTCATCACGCCGTGAATGAAGCCCACGGACAGCCACTGCACGATCAGCCGCGTCTGCGCATCGCAGACCGCCTTCAGCAGGCCCATCGGCCCTTGGGCACCCGGATAGTGCCGGTCGATGGCGTATTGCGTCAGCTGCTTCAGGCTGGCCGTATCATCGCGCGCGGCAAAGATCTGGAAGGTCCCCACCCGCAGGTGGCTGGTGGCCACGCGCGCCAGGACTGCCCCCGGCAGCACGGTTTCCCGCACGACCTTGTCCCCGGTCTCGACCGCCGCCAGTGCCCGCGTGGTGGGGATCCCCAGCGCATGCATGGCCTCGGACACGACATATTCCCGCAGGACCGGCCCCAGCCAGGCGCGCCCGTCGCCCATCCGCGAATAGGGTGTGGGACCAGATCCCTTCAACTGCAGGTCGCGTCGGATCCCGTCGGTGCCGACGGTCTCGCCCAGCAGGACGGCACGGCCGTCCCCCAGCTGCGGGTTGAACGTTCCGAACTGATGCCCGGCATAGGCTTGCGCCAAGGGCGCCGCGCCATCCGGCACCCGGTTCCCGGCAAAGACCTGGGCCATTTCCCCGACCTCGCCCGGGGCGATGCTCATGATCCGGGCCAGCGGTTCGTTGAAGGCCACCAGCCGCGGCGCGCTGACCGGCGTGGGCGCTTGCGCGGTAAAGAAGGCACCCGACAGGCGGGCATAGGAATTGTCGAAGGGGATATGCAGGCTCATGTCCGGAACATGGGGTCTCTGGCCCCGATTCGCCATGGTCTTGAACTGCGCTCCGGTCTAGGCTTGCAACCATGACGGCAGACGAGATCATCGAGCGGCTGAAGCTGCAGCCCCATCCCGAAGGCGGCCATTTCCGCGAGACATGGCGCGCCACGAACGAGGGCCGGGCCACCGGCACCTGCATCTATTTCCTGCTCAAGGCAGGCGAGACCAGCCACTGGCACAAGGTCGATTCGACCGAGGTCTGGCTCTGGCATGCGGGATCGCCCCTGGTCCTGTCGATCGCGGAAACCGAGGCCGGCCCGGCGCGCGACCATCTCCTGACGCCCGACCTGGACGCAGGCGCGCCGCAGATCGTCATCCCAGAAAACCACTGGCAGTCGGCGCGGCCCACGGGCGATTTCACGCTGGTCAGCTGTGCTGTGTCCCCCGGTTTCGATTTCGCGGGCTTCGTTCTGGCCGAACCGGGCTTCGACATCCCCCGCGCCTGACACAAAGCTGGAACGGCGACGGGGGCCCTGCCCCCGGCCCGTGCCTGTGGCCCGGCCTCCCCCGAGGATATTTGAAGACCAAAGAAGTCAGGGGCGACGGAGGGAGCCTGCCTGGCCGGCGCCGGCCCCCACCCACCCAGCTCCTGCTTCGGAGATGCGGTCATTGCGGGATTTGCGCCCTGATCGAAGGTTGGCGCAGGCTGACCCGGTTTCTGACCGGGAGGAATGACCGAGGAAGTACCCTGCAGGACTGGATGTCTCGTTGTCGACGACGGCAGTCGTGCATTGTCGGTCCGACGGGCAGATCGTGTCCGAAGCGACGGTGGAGAACCATTCGGGCATGATCGCCGATGCTCTGGCGCCCTTTCGGGATGGCCTGGAGATCGTGGGCCTGGATGCAGGCCGATGTCGGAACCGCTGGCCCGCGGCCTGCTGGCCGCAGGGTTTTCCCTGACACGGACGGAGACGCGCCGGGTCGCCCCCGCCCGTGCGGCCCAGATGGACAAGACCCGCCGCAACGATGCGGGCGGGATCGTCAGGCTCCTGCGGCTGTGCCGGTTCCGTCCGGTCCACCTCGAGAGCCATGAAGCGCGCCAGAGGCGCCTGGTCGATGTCGGCTCGCAAGTCCCAGCAGGGGCACCTGGTCGATGTCGGAAACAGCTTGCGCGGGGCCCGGCTCGCGCGGCTTTGGTCTGCGACCCGGGCGGGTCCTGCGCAGGCGCGCGGGACGCAGAGATCCGGGACCTGATCTAGGGGCATCATCTACGGGCATCCTGGCCTTGAGATTGCCCTGTCCCCGCGGATCGCAGGGCGCGAGAGTCTGCGCCCCGCCGTCGAGGAACCGACCGCCCGGGTTCGGGAAGAAGTGTCGAACGATCCGGTGTGCCAAAGGCCATGGACGGCGCCGGGGGCCATTCCTGCTTGGCCCCGTCGTGGCGCCGACCTCTGTGGCAACGATCGACGATCCGGCGCGGTTCCGGTCCCCGAAGCAGGTGGGCGCCTGCGCAGGCCTCACGCCGCGCCGCTGCCGGTCCGGCGAAAGGGACCGGGCGGGGACGCTCACCAGATGCGGCGCCCCTGCCCTGCGGGTGGCACTGTTCGAGGCGGCGAATGCGATGCGGGTCCAGGTCGAGACGCCGGTTCCCGCCGCAGTGCTGAGCGTGTCAGGTGCGGGTTGGACGGCTGAAGGGCATAGAGGCAGTCAACAAGCGGCAGCAGCGTGTGGCACCGAAACGCGACGATGGCCGCCTCCTCAGCCTCCGTGAGGACCGTCGAACGTCGCTCCTTTGCGCCGGTCTTGAGATCATCGACCGTCTGCCGTTTACGCCACTTCGCAACCGTCTTGGGATTGATCCCGAGCTCCCGGCTCAACGCCGCGAGCGAAACTTGCGATCGCTGTATTGCTGCTCTGAAGGCGTACGCGGTCGTGGCGCTTCCGTGACGAACTTGTCCCATAGGGCATCCTCCCATTCCGAAGAAAAGAACACACCATCAAACCGTGGGATCAAACACCTGGAGCCAGGGCGGAGGCCGCAACAAGCAGCCTGGCGCTTTCTGGTTGCTCGGAGAAGCCCGCTTCGGAGACAGGCCCCGCCCGCCCCGATCATACCGCAACGCATCCCGGGACGGCGACGCCCTGTCCCGAACGGAAGCGGGGCCCCCGTCCGGACGTCGAGCGCCTCGGAGACGGGCTTTGAGCCATCTCTGTGGCGAACCAGAGGAAGCTTCCGGCTGTCAATAATAACCTTCCGAAAAAAAACGCTTCAATCTCGCCGCAAACAATCCCCCAATGACAGAAGAAGCCGCCTGCGCGTACGAACCGACGGACGGGCGACGGGCCGCGGTCAAGGTCAATTCCCGAGGGGCCCCGCAACGCGGAGAGACGGCTGTTGTCCTTGCCCGAACGGGGACGGACTGGCAGGCAGGGCGCCCGCGAGGACGGGATCGAAGCTGCTGCTTTGGTGAGCTCCGAAGCGTCTTTGACCTCCGGACGCCTTCACTGGCCCTTGCCAGCGACAGCGCCCGGATCCAGTGTCGCGCCATGAATCACACCCAATTCCTCAGGCAGTTGCCGCCGGAAGACAAGGCCGCGCTGACCGAACGGTCGGACCGGGCCGGCCTGCGTCACCTGGGGCCCTATCTGCTGTGCCTAGCCGGCAGTTCCGCCGGCATCGCACTGGCCGTGCCGCTGTGGCCGGTTCTGGTTCCGGTCCAAGGGGTGCTGCTGGTTTTCCTCTTCACGCTCTCGCACGAATGCACCCACCAAACGCCGTTCCGGACGGCCTGGCTGAACGACCTGTTCGGACACGCCATCGCGCCGATCCTGCTGCTGCCCTTCATCTGGTTCCGCTATTTCCACCTGGCGCATCACCGGTTCACGAATGACCCGGAGCGCGATCCGGAACTGGCCGGGGGCGGGAAGCCGGACACGGTCGTCGAATGGCTGCTCTATGTCTCCGGCTGGCGGCTCTGGGTCAGTTCGGCC
This sequence comes from Chachezhania sediminis, assembly GCF_009765275.1. Classification (GTDB taxonomy): domain Bacteria; phylum Pseudomonadota; class Alphaproteobacteria; order Rhodobacterales; family Rhodobacteraceae; genus Chachezhania; species Chachezhania sediminis. The sequence goes on along the minus strand of NZ_VOPH01000003.1, from coordinate 883,288 downwards.
TCGACGATCTGGAGCAATGCGTGGGGCAAGCTCGACGCCCCCTACCTGCCGCCTCGACGCCATGCCGCGATCCGGCGCGAGGCACGGATCCTGCTGGCGGTCTATGCCGCGGCCCTGGTCAGCCTGTTCTTCACGCCGGTGCTGTTCTGGCTCTGGATCCTGCCGGTACTGGTGGGGCAGCCGGTTTTGCGGCTCTACCTGTTGGCCGAGCACGGGCTTTGCCCCGCAGTCGCCAACATGTTCGAGAACACGCGAACCACCTTCACCGGACGCGTCGTCCGGGCTCTGGCATGGAACATGCCCTATCATTGCGAACATCACGCCTTTCCGAACGTACCCTTCCACAAGCTGCCGGACCTGCACCGGCTGACACGGCCGCACCTGGTGTCGACCGCGCCCGGCTATCGCAGCTTCACCCTGCGGTACGTGCGCTCGCTTCGCCGGGGCGGCTGAGGGTTCCGCCCGCAACCGGCGCGCGCACCCCCGTCGTAGACGGGCAGGACGTCGGCAGGCCGCGAGCCACACGGACGGCAAGATGGGCGAAGGCCTGGGCTTCCAGCATGTCGCCATCCAGTCCCGCATCCTCGACCGGCACGACCGGACATCCCAGCGCCTGCTGCAGCATGTCCATCAGCAGCGGATTTTTGCGGCCGCCGCCGGTGGCCAGCACCCGGGCCACGGGGCGCGGAAAATGGGCGATGCCGGCTGCCACGCCGGCCGCGCAGAGCGCAGTCAAGGTGGCGGCGGCATCGGCGTCCGACAGGTCGTCCACCAGCGCCGCCACACCGTTGAAGTCGTTGCGGTCAAGCGATTTGGGCGGCCGGCGGTCGAAATAGGGGCTGGCGAGGAAGGCATCGACGACGCCCTGCGCGACGCGGCCCTGCCCGGCCAGCGCGCCGCCTTCGTCCATCTCCAGCCCCAGCCGCGACTGCATCAGGTCGTTGACCGGCGCATTCGCCGGGCCGGTGTCGAAGGCCAGAAGGGCGCCCCTGTCCTCTGGACGGTCGTGGGACGGATCGACAAAGGTCAGGTTGCCGACGCCGCCGAGGTTCAAAAAGGCCACCGGGTCCACGGCCCCGATCCACTTGGCGCAGGCGAAGTGAAAGAACGGGGCGAGCGGCGCGCCTTCGCCGCCCTGCGTCACGTCTGCCGTGCGGAAATCCCAGACCACCGGTACACCCAAGGCATCGGCCAGCGCCTGCCCGTTGCCCACCTGCAGCGTGCCTTGGGCCCGCGGCGCATGGGCCAGGGTCTGGCCGTGAAAGCCCACGATATCGACATCCGGAACGGTGCGGAGCACCCCGGCATGAACCATGTCGACGACATGGGCCGCCGCCCCGACCTCGGGACCGGACCACAGGCCAAGACCTGCGCGCAGCACGGCGCGCTCGCCCGGGGTATAGGGCCGATAGGCCACCGGTCCGAAGCCGTGGATCCGATGTCCGTCCGTCTCGACCACAGCCGCATCGACCCCGTCCAGCGACGTCCCCGACATCGCCCCCAGCGCCCGCACGACGCCCGTTCCAGTGATCCCAGTCATTCCTGCCTCCTTCCGGGCCCGCCTGCTCTTTTATTCGGGCCTCGCGCGTCCTATAGACTGCGCTTCGTATCAATGCCGAGGCAAGCCATGACCTACCACCCGAAATCGGACTTCATCGCCGTGATGATGGAACGCGGTTTTCTGGCGGACTGCACCGACTATCAGGGGCTTGACGATGCCCTGATCGCCGGCGTGGTGCCGGGCTATATCGGCTATGATGCGACTGCCAAGTCGCTGCATGTCGGGCACCTGATGAACATCATGATGCTGCGCTGGTTGCAGAAGACCGGCCACAAGCCGATCACGCTGATGGGCGGCGGCACGACCAAGGTGGGCGATCCGTCCTTTCGGGCGGACGAACGCCCGCTGCTGACGGCCGAAGCGATCGACGCCAATATCGACGGCATGAACAAGGTCTTCGCGCGTTACCTGTCCTATGGCGACGGCGCGTCCGACGCGATCATGCTGAACAATGCCGAATGGCTGGACGGGCTGAACTACCTCGAATTCCTGAGGGACATCGGGCGGCATTTCAGCGTCAACCGGATGCTGTCGTTTGAGTCTGTGAAGTCCCGGCTGGACCGCGAACAGTCGCTGTCCTTCCTGGAATTCAACTACATGATCCTGCAGGCTTATGATTTCCTGGAGCTGAACCGCCGGTACGGCTGCCTTCTGCAGATGGGCGGATCTGACCAGTGGGGCAACATCGTCAACGGGATCGACCTGACCCGCCGCGTGCTCGACAACGAGATCTATGGCCTGACCACGCCGCTGTTGACCACATCCGACGGCCGCAAGATGGGCAAGTCGGCCAGCGGTGCTGTGTGGCTGAACTCGGAAATGCTGTCGCCCTATGAGTTCTGGCAGTTCTGGCGGAACACGACGGACGCGGATGTCGGCCGGTTCCTGAAGATCTTCACGGATCTGCCGGTCGAGGAATGCGACCGGCTGGCGGCGCTGGCCGGGTCCGAGATCAACGAGGGCAAGATCATCCTGGCCAACGAGGCAACGGCGCTGCTGCACGGGTCCGAAGCCGCGGCAACCGCCGAATCCACGGCGCGCGAGGTCTTCGAAAAAGGCGGCGTGGGCGACGACCTTCCGACGCTTGTCCTGACGGCCGATGAGGTGGCGGGCGACGGCATGTCCATCGTCCAGATCCTGGTCCGATCGGGGCTGGCCAAGTCCGGCAAGGAAGCCAAGCGCCTGATCGCCGAAAACGGCGCCCGCCTGGACGATGCGCCGCTGACCGATGCCGGACTGATGATCGACGCCGGCGCGCTGGCCTCGCCCATCAAGCTGTCGGCCGGCAAGAAACGTCACGCGCTGGTGCAGCTGACCCCGTGACACGTGGCGGTGCGTGCAAAGCACGCACCCTACCACGATGATCGGCCGGGACGCTCGATGCGGGCCCTGCGCCCACATTTGTCCACCGTCACTACCTCCATCCGAATGGACCACAGAGCCGCATCCGTAGGGTGCGTGCTCCGCACGCACCCTCGGCAGCCCCCAGGGCTCGACCGGCGACTACCCGGCCTCTGCCCGCGGGCCGAAGCCCGCCCGCTATTCCGGCCAGCGGCGATCGGCGGGGACGTTCGGTGCAGGCCATGCGCCCACATTCGTCACCGTCACCACCTCCATCCGACCGAACCACAGAGCCGCATCCATAGGGTTCGTGCTCCGCACGCACCATCGGCAGCCCCCAAGGCTCGACCGGCGACTCCCCGGCCTCTGCCCGCGGGCCGAAGCCGGTCGGCAGCTTCGGTCAGCGGTGCGTGCAAAGCACCCACCCTACGGTCCCGCGACGCCCGGGCTTCGCCCCACGATGCAGATGACGGCCTGCACCCAATCGTCCCGACTGGCTTTTCGATCGGACGGGACCGCGTTCGGGGATGCTCGCTGCCTCATTCCGCCGTTCCGGCAGCCGGCAACCATGGAATGGCCGGGATCCGGAAAAAGCTGTCCGGGTCCGGGCTGGCGCGATGGCGGGCCGGGATCCATCTTTCCCTCATGCAAGAGCGACAGCGGACCCCAGAACCCAGGTCCCCGCCCCCTGCAGGAACGGTACGGAACGGAAAGGATCCGGGACATGAAGAAAGCCTATGTCAGACTGCTGCTCTGGGCACTGTCCTCGCCGGTGGATGAATCTGCCGAAGACGACGCCGCGGCGAAGCCCGCGCTGCGCGGCCATACCCGATCCCCGGGCTGACCGCTCCAACTGCCCCGTCCCGGCCCGAAGTTGCCGCTCGCGTGTCCACGGACGGGACGGATCCTGAACGGATCCACAAGACTGCCTCAACGACCCCTCACCTTCCCGTCGGACAAAGTCCGGCGGGATTTTTTCTTGGAAAGGCCAGGAACCGGCGGCGGCCGACACGGCCGAACGCCTGTCGGGAAAGCCGGGACGTTCCGCAGGTCGGCGCCTCCTCCGCGAAGCGGCCAGTGGACGTTATCTGTGAGATATCCCGCCCCTGAACCCGCCCCACGGCCCTGACGGACCGCCGCGCGCCGCAGGCCGGGACGGCGCACCGGACGGCATTTGCGGGAACCGCAGATCCATCGGCCACTCGCTCCCGATCCGCAGACGCGGCCTCAGCCGTCCAGCAGCGCCCTTGCCGCGGCGCGGGCCTCGTCCGAAATGCGGTCGCCCGAAAGCATCCGGGCAATCTCGTCCACGCGGGCGGGCGCATCGAGCGATACCACCGACGACAGGGTCTGTTCGTCGACGACCCGTTTTTCCACCCGCCAATGATGGCCGCCCAGGGCCGCCACCTGCGGCGAATGGGTCACGACCAGAACCTGACCGCCTTCGGCCAGCGTCTTCAGGCGGCGCCCCACGGCATCGGCCGTGGCCCCGCCGACCCCGCGGTCGATCTCGTCGAAGATCAGGGTGCGCTGGCTGTCCTCGCCCGTCAGGCAGACCTTCAGCGCCAGAAGAAACCGGCTGAGTTCCCCGCCCGAGGCGATCTTGTCCAGCGGCCCCGCCGGGGCGCCCGGATTCGTGGCCACCGTGAAGGCCACCGCGTCCCGGCCGGACGGACCGGGTTCGGCCGGTTCCATCCGCGTCTCGAACACCGCGCGGTCCATCTTCAACGGCGCCAGCTCCGCCATGACGGCCGCGTCCAGACCGCCCGCGGCCTGGGCCCTCAGGGCGCTGAGCGCACTGGCCGCCGCATCATAGGCCTGGTCGGCGGCCTTCGCCTCGGCCTCCAGCCGCGACAGGTCGGCATCGCCCGCGTCAAGGGCCGCAATCCGGGACCGCAGCGTGTCGGCAAAGCTGCCCAACGCGTCGGGCGCCACGCCATGTTTCCGGGCCATGGCACGGATGGCGAAAAGGCGCTCCTCGGTTTCTTCCAGCTCGCTCGGATCGAAGTTCAGCGCTTCCAGGCAGCGTTCGACGCCGTCCTGCGCCTCGCCCAGTTCGATCATCGTCCGGCCAAGGGCCGCGATCGGCATTTCCAGCGCCTCGCCCGCGGCCTCGGACGCGCCCTCCAGCCAGCGCATCGCGTCGCCCAGCATCCCCTCGACCCCGTCGCCGGACAGCAGCGCATGGGCGCGGGCGACATCATCCCGGATGCGCTCGGCCGCCTGCATGGTGCGGCGGCGGGCGTCCAGCGCCGCATCCTCGCCTTCCTGCGGGTCCAGCTTGTCCAGTTCGGCCACGGCGTGGCGCAGGAAGTCCTCTTCCTGCCGCGCGGCTTCCAGGCCCGCCTTGGCGTCCTCGACCGCAGTCACGGCCGCCTGACGCACCCGCCAGGCGGTGCGGACTGCATCGCGCGCGGGCCCTGCCCCGGCAAACGTGTCCAGCAGATCGCGATGGCCGCGGGGGTTCAGCAGGCCGCGGTCGTCGTGCTGACCATGAAGTTCGACCAGCGTATCCGACAGGTCGCGCAAGACCTGGCCGGAACAGCGGCGGTCGTTCACCCAGGCGGTCTTTCGGCCGTCGGGGGCGTTGATGCGGCGCAGGATCAACTCGTCGCCTGCAGGGATGCCCGCCTCGGCCAGGACGGCCAGTGCGGGGTGATCTTCGGACAGATCGAAGACCGCGGTCACCTCGCCCTGTTCGGCGCCCTGGCGGACCAGTTCGGCCCGGCCGCGCCAGCCCAAGACGAATCCCAGGGCGTCCAGCAGGATCGACTTGCCCGCCCCCGTCTCGCCCGTCAGCACGTTCAGACCCGGCCGGAACTGCAGTTCCAGCCGGTCGATGATCAGCATGTCCCGGATGTCGAGCGCGCGCAGCATGAACGTTTCTCTCAAGGAACCGGAGCGTCCCGGGATTCCCTACACGCTCCGGCGGATCAGAGCCACTTGCCTTGGATGGACTGGCGATAAATCTGGGACAGCCAGTTGTCGCCGCTGCTTTTCATCTTCAGCCCACGGGACGTCAGCAGCTTGTAGCTGTCTTCGTACCACTGCGTGGACTGGTAGTTGTAACCCAGGATCGCACCGGCCGTCTGCGCTTCGTCCACCAGGCCCAGCGACAGGTAGGCCTCGACCAGGCGGTGTAGCGCCTCAGGCGTCTGCGACGTGGTCTGGAAGTCCTCGACCACCACGCGGAAGCGGTTGATGGCAGACGTATAGTGATGGCGACGCAGGTAGTAGCGCCCGATCTCCATCTCCTTGCCCGCAAGGTGATCGAAAGCCAGGTCGAATTTCAGAATGGCCGAGGTTGCGTATTCGCTGTCGGGATAGACCTCGATCACGCGGCGCAGAGACTGCAGCGCCTGGAAGGTCAGCCCCTGGTCGCGCCCGACCTCGTCGATCTGATCGTAATAGGACAGCGCCAACAAGTACTGGGCATAGGCCGCGTCCTCGTCCGTCGGGTAGAAGTCGATGTAACGCTGCGCGGCAGCGCGGCTGTCGTCATAGTCCTTGCCCTGGTGGTAGGCATAGGCCTGCATGATCAACGCTCGCTTGGCGAGGTTGGAATAGGGATAAAGGCGTTCGACTTCCGAGAAGTACCAGGCGGCATCGTCGTTCCGCTTGCGCTCCATCTCGTACTCGCCGCGCTCAAAGATCTGCTCGGCCGTATAGCCTTCCAGATTCTGGTCGCGGTTGGCCGCCGGATCCAGCCCGTTGCAGGCGCCGAGAATCGCCAGAAGAGAGATGCACGCCAGACCGCGCATCAAACCGCTCAGCAACCCGCGCGATCCTGTGCCTGTCATGCCTGCATTTCCCCGATCTTCGCTGCCAGCGGGCCCAGTGCCGCAGCACCGGTCACTTTCCGGACCTTTAACGCCCGCCCACGTCGTCTAGCACAGTCCTAAAGGGAGCAAAACGCTTTATCCACCCGACCTTGCGCCGTCGGCAATCGCGCGACGGCATCGTCCCAGGAAACAGGCAGGAACGTGTCGCGGGGTGCCAAAGACCGCAGCCGGGCGACCTCAGGCCGCCTGGCGCGTGTCGTGGGGCAGTTCGGCGCGGGTCAGGCCCGCGCCGGGCTGCGCCGCCGCGGTCATCGGGTCGCAGTCCACGATCCGATAGGCGCCCGGTGTTGCGAAAAGCTGACGCAGCAGCGTGTTGGTGACCGCATGGCCCGCACGCCAGCCGACGTAACGGCCCAGGATCGGACCGCCGGCCAGCGACAGGTCGCCCAGGGCATCCAGCATCTTGTGGCGCACCGGCTCGTCCCGGTGGCGCAGGCCGCCCGGGGTCAGGACCTTCGGGCCGTCGACGACGACCGAGTTTTCCATCGTGCCGCCCAGGGCCAGGCCCTGCGCGTGCATCGTATCGATGTCCGAGGCGCGACAGAACGTCCGGGAATCCGACAGCTCGCGGCTGAAGGCACCGTTGCGCAGATCCAGGACCCGGCTTTGCTGGCCGATGGCCTCGTCCGGGAAGTCGATGTGGAATTCCATCACCAGCCGTTTGCCAAACCCGTCGGTCGGCGTCTTCTCGGGCAGAAGGGCGGCACGGGCAGACCCGACTTCGACCTGAACCGGGCGCAGGATCTCGATCGCGCGCACCGGCGCGTCCAGACGACGCAGACCGGCGGCGACGATGCCCCGCAGGAAAGGCGCGGCCGAACCGTCCATGATCGGCATCTCGGGGCCGTCGATCTCGATCAGTGCATTGTGGACCCCTGCCCCGGCCAGCGCGGCCATGACATGTTCCACAGTGCCGACGAAGACACCGGCCTCGTTCACCAGCTTCGTGTTCAGCGGGCCGCGTTCGACGGCATCCCAGCTGGCCGGGATCATCGCCGCCGCGCCGGACACGTCCGTCCGCCGCAGCCAGATGCCATGGCCTGCCGGTGCCGGGCGCAGCACCAACCGAACGGGCGCGCCGCTGTGAAGGCCAACACCCGAGAAGCTCACCGATTTTCCAAGCGTCTGTTGCAAGGCAACCCCGTCAATCTGCGTCCGGACATTAGCGGACTTGTTGAAAGCAGAGGTAATAAGACTGCCGCGAACCCTCAATTCAAAGTTTGCAACGGTGTGAAACACGCGAAACAAGTTCATGGGCGGGAACCCGCGCAGTGGATAAATATTGTTTAAAATCAAAGGAAAAGCCGCCCTTTTGGGGCGGCTTTGACATGACGTCACTTTGGACCGATCACATCTTTTCTGAACTGTTTCAGTTCGCCTGGCGGCGCAGGAAGGCTGGGATCTCGATCCGGTCCTGTTCTTCCTCGGCCTCGGCTGACACGCCGCGCGTCGGTTCGACACGATGCATCGGTGCGGCGGCACGGGCCACCTGCTGGGCCGGCTGTTCCTGGCCGTCGCCGCCATGTCCGGTCATCCGGTTGATCAGCGAATTCAGCCCGAACCGGCGCTGTTCGGCGGCCGGCTGCGGGGCGGCACGCTGTTCACGGGCCGGCGTCGGAGTGGCATATTGCTGCGGCCGCTGCGCGGGCGCCACGTTGTGGACCGGCTGCGGCGCGGGGCGCGGCGCGGGTTTGGGTGCCACGGTCGGCGCGACATAGGCGTCGACTTCCTCTTCCATCATGTCGTGCTGCGAACGGAAGGCCGGCATTTCGGTGCGATGGGCGGCAGCCTCGCGATAGTCGTCCAGTTCCGCAGCCGGGCGCTCGTAGGCGTCGTGCTGGTGATAGCCTTCGGACCCGTCCTCGGCCGCGGTCTCATAGCTTTCGTACTCGGCCTGGGTCTCGGCGACCTCGGCATAGACCGGCTCGGGCTCCGGGGTCGGGGCCGGCGCGGGGCGCGAGGATTCCGGGGTCAGCGGCGCGGCCATGGACCGACGCGGATGCGACTGTTCGGACGCACCGTCCGAGGCGTCGATGCCGGTGGCCACGACGCTGACGCGCATCGCACCCTTCATGTCGCTGTCGAGCGTCGAGCCCACGATGATGTTCGCCTCGGGGTCCACTTCCTCGCGGATGCGGTTCGCGGCTTCGTCCAATTCGAACAGGGTCAGGTCCGGACCGCCGGTGATGTTGATCAGGACACCCTTCGCCCCACGCAGCGAGATTTCGTCCAGCAGCGGGTTGGCGATGGCCTTCTCGGCCGCCTGGATGGCGCGGTCTTCGCCTTCGGCTTCGCCGGTGCCCATCATCGCCTTGCCCATCTCGTCCATGACGGCGCGGACATCGGCAAAGTCGAGGTTGATCAGGCCCGGGCGGACCATCAGGTCGGTCACGCCCTTGACGCCCTGGTACAGCACGTCATCGGCCATGGAAAACGCTTCGGTGAAGGTCGTCTTCTCGTTGGCCAGGCGGAACAGGTTCTGGTTCGGAATGATGATCAGCGTGTCGACGACCTGCTGCAGCGCGTCAACGCCGTCTTCGGCCTGACGCATGCGCTTGGCGCCTTCGAACTGGAAGGGCTTGGTCACGACACCGACGGTCAGAACGCCCAGTTCACGCGCGGCCTGCGCAATGATCGGCGCGGCGCCGGTTCCGGTGCCGCCGCCCATGCCCGCAGTGATGAAACACATATGCGCGCCGGCCAGGTGGTCGACGATCTGTTCGATGCTTTCCTCGGCCGCCGCGGCGCCGACGGTCGCGCGGGCCCCTGCCCCCAGACCTTCGGTGACCTTCACGCCCAGCTGGATACGGGCGGGAGCCTTGGTTTGCTGCAGAGCCTGCGCGTCGGTGTTCGCAACCACGAAGTCGACACCGTCCAACTGCTTTTCGATCATGTTGTTTACGGCATTGCCGCCCGCACCGCCGACACCGAAAACGGTGATCCGCGGCTTCAGTTCAGTCTGCTCGGGCATCGAAAGGTTCAGTGTCATCGGTGCTTCCGCCTGTTCTGCCGCCCCGTTTTCGAACGGGTTTTTTGTGTCCAACCTGAATGTAACCCTACCGCCACACAAGCCTGACGTCACTAGAAAAAACGTGATTCCGCGCAAAATATGGACCGATTCCAGCGAGTTTTCGCCGGATTTGGAACGGGAAACCAGATATTGGGTTTACCAGTTCTCTCGGAACCATCGCACCGCGCGCTTCAGGGATTTTCCGCCCGTCCGGTCCAGAGGCATCTCGAAATCCCACCATTCGTCCTGGGGGTGCGCCGCAAACAGGCTGAGGCCCACCGCGCCGGAAAAACCGGGACCCGTGGCGGCCTGCGGCAAGCCATGGACGCGCAAGGGGCGGCCCAGGCGGACCTGCTGGCCCAGGATGCGGCTGGCCAGCCCGTCAAGACCCGGGATCTGGCTGCCGCCCCCCGTCAGGACAATCTGCTGGCTGGGCAGGTGGTCAAAGCCCGCGGCATCCAGCCGGGCGCGGACCTCTTCCAGGATCTCCTCGACCCGGGGACGCATGATGCCGATCAGTTCGGCGCGGCTGACGGTGCGGCGGTCGTGTTCCCAGTCGCCCGTCTCGCCCCCGATCTCGATCATGTCGCGGTCGTCCATGCCGGTGGCATGCACCCCGCCATAAAAGGTCTTGATCCGTTCAGCGTTGTTCATGGGCACGCCCAGGCCCATCGAGATGTCGCTGGTCACATGATCGCCGCCCATCCGTAGGGTGTCGGCATAGATCATGTGCTTCTTCATGAAGATCGAGATGGACGACGACCCGCCCCCCAGGTCGATGCAGGCGGCGCCCAGTTCCTGTTCGTCTTCCACCAGCGTCGAAATGCCCGAGGCATAGGCGGACGAGGCGATGCCCGCCAATTCCAGGTCGCAGCGGCGGATGCAGTGGACCAGGTTCTGGACGGCCGCGGAATCAACTGTCAGCATGTGCATGTCGACCGCAAGCACCTGCCCCATCTGGCCACGCGGGTCGTTCAACCCCGACCGGTTGTCCAAGGCAAAGTTCACCGGCTGGGCGTGCAGAACCTCGCGCATGTCGCCGTAATCCGGCACCTCGCAGGCGGCCAGCACGCGGGCGATTTCCGGTTCGGTCACGATCTGATCCTGCAGGTCGATCTGCGCATCCAGCCCATAGGACCGCGGCCGCGCGCCGGAAAAACAGGCGATCACGTGATCGACGCGGATATCGGCCATCTTCTGGGCGGCCTGCACGGCGGTGCGGATCGCACGTTCCGTTTCCTGCATGGCCGTAATTTCGCCGAACTGGACACCGCGGGACCTTGTGGTCGCCACGCCCACGACGCGAAAGCCCGACTGACCCGCCATGGCGCCGATCTCGGATTCCGAAGACGTTCGCGCCGTCCCGTCGAAGCGCAGCACAAGGCAGGCGATCTTCGAGGTTCCGACATCGAGGATCGCGATCACGCCGCGCTGAAGCGCCTGACGCCGCATCTGTCGCATGGCCCGCTGGGATTGGTAGAGATCGGTCATCATGGCGTTACGGCTTCGTTCCGTTGAGGGTTCTGATCCTTTGAAGTTCTCCGACCGCGGCTTCGGCCATCCGGATGGTCGGACGTTCGCCAAGCCGCATGTCGACGACGGTGACATCCCGGGCCAGAAGGTCCCGGGCACTGTCGAGCGCCAGCACGCGTTCCAGCGCCGGCACGAAATCGCGTTCGGGCAGCATGATCCGCTGACCGCGGTCCAGCACCATGTCCCAGCGCCGCTCGCCCACCCGGACCAGACCGCGCAGGCGGTCGTCCAGCGGATGGGCCGCGGCGATCAGGGCCATCGCCTCGGGCACAACGCGGTCGGCACCTGCCCCGGCGATCAGCGGCAGTTCGGGATGTTCGCTGCGCAGGGCCACCGTCAGCGTCGCGGCGCCGGTCTTGTCGATCAGTTTCAGCCCGTCTTCGGACCGCCAAACGGCAACTGGCACGCGTTCCTTGACCTCGACCTGCAGGACGCCGCCGGCACGGATCCGGACGCCCGCGAATTCGACCGAGGGCATCGCCTCGATCTGCTGGCGCAGCGTGTCGATATTCAGGTCGAAGGAACTGACCGGCAGGTTCAGCGCCAGCTCGTCGCGGATCGCACGGTCGAGGCCGGGGCTGGCCCCGTCCACCGCCAGAAGACCCACGCGGAATTCGGGGCGCTCCGACACGACGGCCCGCGCGTCCATCACCGCGTCATAGACGCGGTTGCGCCGCACCTCGTCGGACAGGATCGTGAAGGCCGTACCGCCGACGATGGCCAGCGGCAGGCCGACCCGCAGGGTCAGCCGGATCGACGGCGTCAGCCACCAGCGCTGCAGGCGGTACTTCATCCGCGACGGCGCGGGATCCGCCTTCAGCTTGGGTTCCGGACGCCCTAGCGGTCGCATGAGGCATCCTCCACCAGCCAGCGGCAGAGCTTGCCGAAGCTGATCCCCATCGCCGCCGCCTGTTCCGGTGCCAGCGAGGTGGGCGTCATGCCCGGCTGGGTATTGGTTTCCAGAAGGACCAGCCCGTCGACGCCCTTCGCCTCGTCCCAGCGGAAATCGGTCCGGCTGATGCCGCGGCAGCCCAGTGCGCGGTGTGCCTTCAACGCGTAGTCCAGACACAGCGCCTCGATCTCGGCCGGGATGTTCGCCGGAATCTCGTGGCGCGATCCGCCGGGCGCATATTTGGCGTGATAGTCGTACCAGCCCGTCGTGATGATGTCCGTCACCGCCAGCGCCCGGTCGCCCATCACCGTTGTCGTCAGTTCACGGCCCGGCACGAAGGCCTCGACCATCACGGTTCCTGGCATCTCGGGCCCCATCTCGGGCGGACGGTTGGCGGCCTCCTGCACGATATAGACACCGACCGACGATCCTTCGTTGTAGGGCTTCACGACATAGGGCGGCGCCATCAGGTGGGCCTTTGCCACCTCAGCCTTGGGTGCAAGGATCGAATCCACGGCCGGCAGGCCGTGATCCTGATAGACCGTCTTGGTCCGCTGCTTGTCCATCGCCAGGGCCGAGGACAGGACACCCGAATGCGTGTAGGGGATCTTCAGCCACTCCAGGACGCCCTGGACACACCCGTCTTCGCCCCAGCGACCGTGCAGCGCATTGAAGACGACACAAGGCATTTCGGACTGAAGGCATGCGGCAAGGTCGGGGCCGGCATCAAGCTCGACCACCTCAAACCCTTCATCCCTCAGCGCGGCGACGCATTCGCGTCCGGAGGACAGGGACACTTCGCGTTCCGCGGAAGGCCCACCCAACAGTACCACAACCTTGGGATCTGTCCTGCCCGACCGATCCACGTGCTGCCTCGTTCTTGTGCCGGACCTTTGATGCGGTCCGTGTTCTTTGCCGTCCGTCCGCACGCGCCCGTTGCCTTCGGGAAATGCGCGCGAAACTGGTCCTTCTCAGGCCTGCAAGTTCTTCAGATCTTTGCCGGATCCGGTTCGAATGTGGGAACGTGCTGCCTGCCAGGGGCCGGTTCGCCGACCCTCATGATTTCCCACTCTAGCGTGAGGCCCGTTGCTTCGTAAACCTTTTTCCGCACGTGTTCGCCCAGCGTTTCAAGATCTTCCGCCGATGCCCCGCCGGTGTTGATCATGAAGTTGGAATGCTTCTCGCTCATCTGCGCGCCGCCGATGGCAAAACCGCGCAGGCCCGCATCGTCGATCACCTTCCAGGCCTTCAGGTCGTGCGTGTCGTCGGCGCGGCCGGTGGACGAAAATCCTGCCGGATTGCGAAAGGTCGACCCGGCCGTGCGGTCCTTCACCGGCTGCGAGCGGTCGCGCGCCGCCAGTTGGTCGTCCATGCGTTTTTGCAGTTCGGCCGGATCGCCCTCGGGGCCTTCGAACACGGCCTCGACCAGCACCGCGCCTTCGGGCAGGTCGCTTTGCCGGTAGCCGAAGGTCAGGTCATCAGGCGTCAGGGTCACGATCTCCCCGCTCCGCAGCACGACCCGGGCTTCGACCAGGACGTCGGCCGTGTAGGTCCCGTAGCAGCCGGCATTCATCTTTACCGCGCCGCCGATGGATCCCGGAATGGTCCGCAGGAAGGTCAGGTCCACCCCGGCCTCTGCCGCCTTCCGCGCCACATGCGCGTCCAGCGCCGCGGCGCCGGCGGTAACGCGCTGGCCGTCGACCGAGATCCCGTTGAACCCGCGCCCCAGCCGAATGACAACGGCCCGAAGACCGCCATCCCGCACGATCAGGTTCGATCCCACGCCCATCGGGAAGACCGGCACACCGGCCGGCAGGGCCTTCAGGAATTCGGAGAGGTCTTCAACATCCGCCGGCTGGAACAGCACGTCGGCCGGTCCGCCGACGCGCAGCCAGGTCAGCCCCGCCATCTCGCGCCCCAGCGTCAGGGTGCCGCGCACCTCCGGCAGATCGGTGATATCGCTCATGTGCCCCTCGCCCGTCGGTTCATGGGATCGGGTAGCGGGGAGCGAACGGTGAGGCAAGTCCCCGGACAAAGGTTACGGTGCGTGGGAACCACGCACCCTACGGATGCCGGGCAGGCGGGCTTTACCCCGCCGCCTTCCCCCACCGTACCCACCGAGCCCAAGGATCGCGCCTGACCCCGAGGGTGGGCGCAGCAGCGCCTGGACCGGCCCTTGTTCAGGGCCTGAAGCGTTGAACGTGTCATCAAATCGCGCCCGCCCTGGGGGGGGGGGGCGGGCGGGGTCGGTTAGTCTTCCGTTGGCGGAAGGCGCTTCATCGCACGTACGGTATTGATGACCTGCTTCGCCTTGCTGCCAGCGACAACCACCCCTGCCGCCGATGCGCCAGCCGCAAACGACTGTCCAGCCAGCGAAAACAGATACCCGGTCGTAAAGACCAGACCAACCTGAAGAACTCCGACGCCAGCGCTCCAGGCCCCTTCGGCCACGCTATCGACCTTCTCTCTTGGAAGCTGCTTGAAACGGTCGGCGTAAAGACGAAGTAGACCAACGGCCTGTTCAGCCTGCGCCTCGGTGGCGGCACCTTCGACCGGAACCGCCTGGCGTAGCCTGTCCAGCGCATCGTACATGGTCAGATAAACCATCATCTGACGCCTGACTTCCTGCGCTTCGATCTCGTCTGCCACGTTCTTCGAACGCAACCTCTCCAGTTCCAGCACGACCAGTTCCTGAAGCGCATCTATGGTTGGAGGAAGCTCCCGCCGATTAACCTCCAGTGCGCGTTTGACGGTTTCCCGGAGTCCAGCATCAGCACGCGGCAGCCGTGCCAGCGCTTCGTCGATGTCTTCAGGTTCGTCCTGCTGACGTGAGTGCTCTTCAACGACCTTGGCAATCGCCTCCGCCAGCCTTTCCCCTTCCGCGTCCCAGATCTCCGGATCGATCAGCGCGATGTCGTGGAGAAGCGGCCAGTTGCAGCGGCCGGCGACGAGGCTGTCGTACCAGTCCAGGCAGAAATTCAGGACCGGATCGGCTGCCGCAGAAGCCGATTGACGGTCGCGAACAGCCTTCCATGCATCAGAGTTCTCCTGCGGAGTTCCGTCGGCCTGCGGCCACAGCAGTTCGCCGCGAAGCTCCCGTCCGGATTGGAGGACACCGGCATCGCTCCGAACAAAATGCCAAGCGGAAGCGGCGTTGACGCGGGCGGCGGCGTTGGCGCGGGCGGCAGCGTTGGCGGCGCGGGCGGCGTTGGCGGCGGCGGCGCGGGCGGCGGCCGCGCGGGCGGCGGCGTTGGCGGCGTTGGCGGCGGCGGCGTAGGCGGCGCGGGCGGCGCGGGCGGCGGCGGCGCGGGCGGCGTTGGCGGCGGCGTTGGCGGCGGCGCGGGCGGCGTTGCTGATCTCGGGGGTCGGATACACCGCCGCGACCCCCGAGATCAGACTTGCACGCACAAACGGCACAATTGTTAAATCACGGTTTCGCGCAATGTCAGACGTTTGCACCCAATTCCAGAGGATCGGAAGAACCCGCGCGGAGGCACGCGATGCGATCCAGGCCCCGGCCTGTTGACGGGACATGCCACCCGGCCCGTCGGTTTCGGGCCAGGCGTTCAACCACGCCTCAAGCGTGCCTTGATCAAATGCGTCAGGTACTTCGGGAAGTTCCACCATGGCGGGCAGATTTGCCGAAGAAATCGCCTTCGGCAAGCGGTCCCGTCACAACAGGCTCAACTCAGGCACCGTCCACGCCACCGCGTAGGGTGGGGTTTACCCCGCCGCCCCGCTCAGGCGCACTTCTTCATCAGCAGTTCGGGCAGAGCATGCGCCCAGTTGGTGATGCTGCCGGCGCCAAGGCAGACGACCAGGTCCCCCGGGCGGGCCTGTTCGCGGACCAGGCGGACCAGGTCTTCCTCGTCCATGATCGCGCGGGCGTGGCGATGGCCGTGACGGATCAGGCCGTGGACCAGCGCGTCGCGGTCGGCGCCTTCGATGGGCGCTTCACCAGCCGCGTAGACATCGGTGATGCCCACGACGTCGGCCTCGTTGAAGCAGGAACAGAAATCGTCGAAGAGGTTCGACAGCCGCGAATAGCGGTGCGGCTGGTGGACGGCGATCACGCGGCCTTCGGTCGACTGGCGCGCGGCCTTCAGCACCGCCGCGATTTCCACCGGGTGGTGGCCGTAATCGTCGATGATCGTCACGCCGTCGATGGTGCCGACCTTGGTGAAGCGGCGGTTCACGCCCTTGAAGTTCGCCAGCGCGTCCCGGATTTCGGAAATCTTCATACCCAGGTGACGGGCCACGGCCACGGCGGACAGGGCGTTCGACACATTGTGTTCGCCTGGCATCGGCAGGGTGCAGCCCTCGATCACCATGTCCTCGTTCTGAAGCAGCACGTCGAAATGGGCGACCCCGGCTTCATAGCGCAGGTTCACCGCGCGGACGTCGGCCTGGGCGTTGTAGCCATAGGTCGTGACCTTGCGGTCGGTCACCTTGCCCACCAGTGCCTGTACCTCCGGGTGATCGGTGCAGCAGACCGCCACGCCGTAGAAGGGAATGTTCGACACGAAGTCCAGAAAGCCCTGGCGCAGCGCCTCGATCGATCCCCAATGCTCCATGTGCTCGGGGTCGATGTTGGTGACGATGGCGACCGTCGCGGGAAGACGGTTGAAGGAGCCGTCGCTTTCGTCGGCCTCGACCACCATCCATTCGCCTTGCCCCATCCGGGCGTTGGAGCCGTAGGCGTGGATGATCCCGCCGTTGACGACCGTAGGGTCATAGCCGCCGGCGTCCAGCAGGGTGGCAACCATGGTCGTGGTCGTGGTCTTGCCATGGGTGCCGGCGATGGCGACGTTCGATTTCAGCCGCATCAGTTCGGCCAGCATGTCGGCCCGGCGGACGACCGGCAGGCCGCGCAGGCGCGCCTCGTCCAGTTCGGGATTGCCCGGCTTGATCGCGGAAGAGATCACGACGACCGAGGCTCCTTCCAGGTTCCCCGCCTTCTGACCGATGAAGATGTCCGCCCCGAAACTTTCCAGCCGTTCCGTGATCTTGGACGGGCGCAGGTCGGACCCCTGCACGCGATAACCCAGGTTCAGGAGCACTTCGGCGATGCCCGACATGCCGATCCCGCCGATCCCGACGAAGTGGATGGCACCGACATCGGTGGGAAGTTTGGTTGCGGGGTTCATCTGCTATTCCTCCACGGCGTCTTGCGGGCCGCTTGCCTGAGTGTTGAAGGCCAGGTCTTCTACCAAGTTTGCCAGCGTCTCGGCCGCGTCGGGGCGGCCGACGGCGACGGCCGCGCGGGCCATGTATTCCGCCTGTTCGGGCTGCGACAGGATCGTGGCGATGTGCGTTGCCAGCGTTTCCTCGTCAAGCATGTTTTCGGGGATCAGGATCGCCGCATCGGCCTGAACCAGCCCACGGGCATTGGCAGTCTGGTGATCGCCGGCCGCGGCTGCGAAGGGCACCAGGATCGACGGACGGCCGATCACGGTCAGGTCGGCCACCGTCGACGCACCCGCACGCGCGATGACCAGCTGCGCCTCGGCCATGCGTTCGGGAATGTCGTTGAAAAAAGTCGATACGGTGGCCTTCACGCCCATCTCGTCATAGGCGTCGGTGACTCGGTCCACGTCCTCGGGCCGGGCCTGGTGGGATACGCGCAAACGATGGCGCAGGCGGTCCGGCAGGTCGCCGATGGCCGCGGGGACCACGTCGGACAGGATCCGCGCGCCCTGGCTGCCGCCGATCATCAGGATCGACATCGGGTAATCGCCGGGCGGGATGTAAGGGGCCCGCGCGCGGGACAGAACCGCGCCGCGCACCGGGTTGCCGACATGGACGCCATTGGCACCCTTGGGCAGGTCGGTCGGCCAGACGCCGCAGGCCACCCTGGCCACGCGGGGGGCCAGCACCGTGTTGGTCTTGCCCAGAATGCCGTTCTGTTCGTGGATCATCCGCGGGCGCCGCATCAGGATCGCAGCCCCCAACGCCGGGATCGACGGGTAGCCGCCAAAGCCCACCACCACGTCGGGCTTGTCCGCCAGCATCTGGAACATCGCGCCCAGGACGCCCCCCACCACCTGGAAGGGCACCAGCGCCTTGGCCAGGATCCCGCCCCGGGCGAAGGTGCCGCTGGACACCTCGCGGATGCGGACCTGAGCCGGGAAGCCCTGAGTGTAGCGGGCGCCACGGGCATCAGTCGACAGCGTCACGCGCCAGCCGCGGGCCAGCATGACCTCTGCCAGGGCCTGCGCCGGGAACATGTGGCCACCGGTTCCGCCGGCCGCGATCAGCAGGTGACCGCTCATCGGCGGTGACCCCGCAGAATATCGCCGATCTGGCCCTGCGCGCGCGACCGGGTAAAGGCCAGCAGCATCCCCATGGCGATGCCCCCCGCGATCAGGGACGACCCGCCATAGCTGACGAAGGGCAGCGTCATGCCCTTGGCGGGCAGCAGGCGAGCGGCCACGCCCATGTTGATCATCGCCTGCACGCCGAAGGTGCAGGCCAGGCCCGCCCCGGCCAGCCGGATGAACGGATCGCGTTCCCGCATCAGCCGCCCCAGCGAGCGCAGGACGATCATCATGTAAAGCGCGATTACGACAAGGACCAGGACCAGCCCGTATTCCTCGGCCGCAACGGCGATGATGAAGTCGGTATGGGCATCGGGCAGCGACCATTTCACCTGCCCCTCGCCCACGCCCACGCCGAAAAGCCCACCGGAACGGATCGCGTTGGCGGCAAAGCCCAGCTGGGTGGTGGGGTCAAGTTCCGTCGCCAGGAAGCCGTCGATGCGGCGGGCAACGTGGGCCGACTGGGTATAGGCGAAGGCGCCGCCCAGAACGGTGATGCCGGCCATGGCGACCAGCAACAGCATCGGCGCGCCCGCGATGAAGTACATCACGGCCCAGCCGAACAGGATCAGCGAGGCCTGGCCGAAGTCGGGCTGGGCCACCAGCATGCCCACGATGGCCGCGCACAGGATGAAGGACCAGGTCTTGCCCGGGGGGCCACCGACCTGCTGCGCGGCGGCCAGCAGCCAGGCGGCAACGACCACGAAGCCGGGTTTCAGGAATTCCGACGGCTGGACCGACCCGAAGCCTATCGAATACCAGCGGATCGCGCCCTTGCCGAAGTCGGTGCCCAGGAAGGGCAACGCCACCAGCGCAAGGAAGGAAATCAGGAAGCCCAGCGCGCCCACACGGCGGACCATGTCGGGCGACAGCATCGACACTGCCAGCATCACCACCATGGCCGCGCTGCCGAACATCGCCTGCCGCTGGACATAGTAGAACGGGTCAAGCCCGTTGCGTTCGGCCAGCGGGACCGATGCGGCAAGGCCCAGCAGAAGCCCGACGCCGAAAAGAAGGAAGATGCAGACCAAAGTCCACTTGTCGAGCGTTCGCCACCACTTCGGCAGGACGGCTTCGCCCGTCTCGCGTGGGACCGCGCCATAGACCATGTCCGTCATGGATGTTCACCGCTCGTTCCGCCGGACGCGTCAGTCGGGGTGCCTATGTCCCGCCCGCTGTTCCAGCTGCTGCCTCTGTTCTGCCCCTTTTGCGGGGTCTCGAAGCGGAGTGTACGGAAAATCGGCCAATCAGGCCAGTCAATTTGCAGCCATTGGCCGGGCCTTGCCGTCACGATGGGCCGGGGCCGAGGGGCCCGCGGGCCCCTAGCCGATGAAGCGGGCGACCTCGGCCATGAAATCGGCGCCGCGTTGTTCGAAATTGTCGTACTGGTCGAAGCTGGCGGCGGCCGGGGCCAGCAGGACGGTATCGCCCGGTTCGGCCTCGGCCACAGCGGCCGCGACGGCTTCGGCCATGGTCGTGCAGATCTGTGCCTCGACATCCAGCTGCAGGGCGAAGCCGGCCGCATCGCGCCCGATGACATAGGCCTTGGCCACCGCACCCGTGGCCCCTTTCAGCGCGCCCAGCCCGCCCTCCTTCTCCAGCCCGCCGCAGATCCAGCGGATCCGCGGGAAGGCGGCCAGGGCCTTCAGCGCGCTGTCGACATTGGTGGCCTTGCTGTCGTTGACGAAGCGGATACCGCCCCGTTCGCCCACGAACTGGCTGCGGTGCGGCAGGCCGGGATAGGTCCGCAGGCCCTGTTCGATCATCCTGGGCGCCAGCCCCAGCGCGCGCGCCGCGGCATAGGCGGCACAGGCGTTCTGGTGATTATGCGCGCCCGGCAGGCCCGCGATGTCGCGCAGGTCGATGCTGGCCTGCTGCTTGCCCTTGCGGGTTTCCGACAGGAAGCCCTTGCGCGCCATGACGTTCCAGCCCGGCCCCGCCAGCTTCTGTCCGGACGAGACACGGATCACCCGGTCATCGGCCGGCCCCTCGCCCATCTGATCGGCAAGATAGCGCCCTTCCATCTCGTCCACGCCGATCACGGCGCGGTCCGGGCCGCCTTCGGCGAACAGCCGTCGCTTGGCCGCGAAGTATCCGCCGATGCCGGCGTGCCGGTCCAGGTGGTCGGGAGACAGGTTGGTGAAGACGGCGATGTCGGGCGTCAGCGCGCGCGCCAGGTCGGTCTGGTAGGACGACAGCTCCAGCACCACGGCCGCGCCTTCGCCCGGCGGGTCGATCGACAGGACGCCCCGGCCGATATTGCCGGCCAGCTGCACCGGGCGGCCCGCGACCTCCAGGATATGATGGATCAGCGCCGCGGTCGTCGACTTGCCGTTGGATCCGGTCACCGCGATCACCCGAGGCGGGACGTCCAGCCGGTTCCACGCATCCGTCGCCAGCGACCGGAAGAACAGGCCGATATCGTTGTCGACCGGCACGCCGATGGCATAGGCCGCGGCAATCGCCGGATGCGGCTGGGGATAGAGATGCGGAATGCCGGGCGACACGACCAGCATCGACAGCGTTTCCATGACGTCGTCGCGGGTCAGGTCGGCGACCTCGTGCCCGGCCTCCTCCGCCTTCTGGCGAGAGGCCTGGTTGTCATCCCACAGGACCGGCGTGGCGCCGCCTGCGGCCAGCGCCTCGGCCGCTGCCAGACCCGACCGTCCCAGACCCAGCACGCCCACGCGGGCGCCCGTGACCCCCTGAACCGGGATCATGCGCCGATCTCCGCCCGGGCCATCAGAAGCAGCAGCGCCTCTTCTGCCAGTGCCTCGGGCACGAAGACATGATCGTGATGATAGGCCGCCACGACATTACAGGGAATGCCCGCATCGGCCAGTGTTTCGGCCACGGCCGCCGTCAGCCCCACCCCGTCCAGCGCCGAGAACACCCGCAACGTGATCCGCCGCAAGGGCAGCGGGCCAACAAGGTCCAGCCGTTCGGCATCGGCCTGCGACAGGACACCGGTCAGGCCCTCGTCCTCGACGAAGATGCCCAGGGCGGCGGCGCGGACCTGCTGGGCCAGCTCCGGCGCCTCGGCCTCGATCAGAGAGCAGAAGTGCCAGGTCTCCGGGTCAAGCTCGGGCTGCATGCCCGAGATCATCTGGGCCGTGTCTTTCACGATCATGGGTCAGCGTACCTTCAGCGTGGCCAGCCCGATCATGGCGAGGATCAGGGAGATGATCCAGAAGCGGATCACGATGGTGGGTTCTGCCCAGCCCTTTTTTTCGTAATGGTGATGGATAGGTGCCATCAGGAACACCCGCTTGCCCGTGCGCTTGAAATAGGCGACCTGGATGATCACGCTCAGCGCCTCGACCACGAAGAGACCGCCGACGATGCCCAGCACCAGTTCGTGCTTGGTCACCACCGCGATGGCCCCCAGTGCCCCCCCCAGCGCAAGCGACCCGGTGTCGCCCATGAAGACGGCGGCGGGCGGCGCGTTGTACCACAGAAAGCCCAGCCCCGCACCGAAGAGTGCAAGGGCAAAGACCAGCATCTCGCCCGCGCCGGGGACATAGTGGACCTCGAGATATTCGGTAAAGTCGACGCGGCCCACGGCATAGGCGATGGCACCCAGCGTCATGGTCGCGATCATCACCGGCATGATCGCCAGGCCGTCCAGCCCGTCGGTCAGGTTCACGGCATTGGCCGCGCCCACGATCACGAACATGGCGACGGGGATGTAGAAATAGCCCAGATGCAGCAGCAGATTCTTGAAGACCGGGACCGCCAGGTCGAACCGCAGCCCTTCGGGATGAAAGGAAATCGCCCAGACCGAGGCGATCAGCGCGATCCCGAAGCCCAGGGCCAGCCGCAACTTGCCGGGAACGCCCTTGGTGTTCTGCTTCGACACCTTGGCATAGTCGTCCCAGAAGCCGATGGCGCCATAGGACAGCATCACGAACAGCACCAGCCACACGAACGGATTGTCGAGCCGCGCCCATAGCAGCGTCGATGTCGTCAGCGCCCCCACGATCAGCAGGCCGCCCATGGTGGGCGTGCCGGCCTTGCTGAAGTGCCCTTCGGGGCCGTCGTCCCGGATCGGCTGTCCCTTGCCCTGCTTGCGGCGCAGCACGTTGATCAGCGGCCGGCCGAAGATGAAGGCGAACAGCATCGACGTCAGGAAGGCGCCGCCCGCCCGGAAGGTGATGTACCGGAACAGGTTGAAGACGTCGCCGCCATCCGAAAGATAAGTCAGCCAGTAAAGCATGCGTGCGTCCTTATTCCTGCACGTGTTGCCCGACCGGCCATCATTCCGCCGGTCCGAGCTTACGGATACCGTTTACAACTACGGCAAGCCGGGTCCCCAGCGAGCCTTTTACCAAAACCGTATCGCCGGCCCGCAGGTCGGCTTTCAGAAGCGGCACCATGTCCGCGCTGGTCGCGGCCCACAGGCCGCGGCGCGCATCTGGCAGCGCCTTGTGAAGATGGGCCATTTCGGGCCCCACGCAGTGGATTCGATGGATCGCGTCCATGGCCGGAAGATCCGCCAGCCCGGCATGAAGCGCGGTGGTGGTGGGGCCCAGTTCCAGCATGTCGCCCAGGATGGCCACGCGGCGCCCCTTCCCGCCCGCGGTGGCGGCCAGTACATCAAGCGCCGCCGCCATCGAGACCGGGTTGGCGTTGTAGCTGTCGTCGATCAGATGCAGGATCCCGTCCTTCAGCCGGATATCCTCGCGCGCGCCGCGGCCCGTGACGGCGGACCATTGCGCCAGAGCGGCCGCCGCCTGCGCCCGATTGGCGCCCAAGGCCTCGGCCGCGGCCAGCGCACCCAGACCGTTCAGGGCGAAATGGCGGCCGGGCACCGACAGGTCGAAGACGAAGTCCTCTCCCCTGGCACGGGCTGCGACCCGGGTTCCGTCTGGCGCGACGGTGATCCCGGTCGCCTGATAGGCATCCGTCGCCCCGTCGACCGAAGCGCCGAAGGGCACGACGCGGGCCGCATGGTCCGGCGCGGTGGCGGCCAGCACGGCCGCCGTGTCGATATCGGCATTGATGATCGCGGTGCCGCCCGGTTCCAGCCCCTCGAAGATCGCGGCCTTCTCGCGCGCGATGTCTTCCAGACTGTCGAAGGCTTCCAGATGGGCGGGGGCGACGGTCGTGACCATGGCGACATGCGGGCGGGTCATCCTGGCCAGCGGCGCGATCTCGCCCGGATGGTTCATGCCGATCTCGATCACGGCATACCGGGTATCGACCGGCATCCGCGCCAGAGTCAGCGGCACGCCCCAATGGTTGTTGTAACTGGCGACCGAGGCATGGGTGGCGCCCTGCGGCGCCAGCATCGTGGCCAGCATCTCCTTGGTCGAGGTCTTGCCGACACTTCCCGTGACGGCCACGACCCGCGCACCGGTCCGGGCGCGGCCGGCCTGGCCCAAAGCCTCTAGCGCGCCCTGCACGTCGTCGACCAGCAGAAGCGGCGCATCGTCTGCCACGCCGTCCGGAATGCGGCTGACCATCGCGGCCCCTGCCCCGGCCCCCAGCGCGGCAGCCACGAAATCATGGCCATCGCGGGCGGCGGTCAGGGCGATGAACAGGTCACCCGGCCGGATGGTCCGCGTGTCGATGGACAGGCCCGAAACGGTCCAGTCACCCCTAGCCTCGCCCCCCGTGGCCGTTGCGGCTTCGGCCGCGGTCCACAGAACACTCATACCGGTCGTCCTTCCAGCGCGGCGACGGCAATGCTCGCCTGCTCCACATCGTCGAAGGGCAGCACGTCGGACCCGACGATCTGGCCCGTTTCATGGCCCTTGCCCGCGATCAGCAGGGCGTCGCCGGGGCCGAGCGACGCGACGCCGCGCAGGATCGCTTCGGCCCGGTCGCCGATTTCCTCGGCCCCCGGCGCCGCGGCCAGTACGGCGGCACGGATCGCGGCGGGGTCTTCGGTCCGCGGATTGTCGTCGGTGACGATCACGTGGTTGGCATGCTGCACGGCCGCGGCGCCCATCATCGGGCGCTTCGCGGTATCCCGGTCGCCGCCGGCCCCCACGATGCAGACGATCCGGCCCAGCACATGCGGGCGCAGCGCCAGCAGCGCCGTGGCGACGGCATCGGGCGTATGGGCGAAGTCGACGAAGACCGTGGCGCCATTCGACCGCCGCGCGGCCAACTGCATCCGGCCGCGGACCGACGACAGTTCCGGCAGCGCCTTGAACACCGCCTCCGGCTCGGACCCGGAGGCAATGGCCAGGCCCGCCGCGACCAACGCGTTCTGGGCCTGGAAGCCGCCCAGCAGGTCCAGCCGGACCTGCCGCGGCATGCCACCATAGGCAAAGCGCACGTCCTGGCCCGTGGCGTCGTAGCGCTGTGCCAGAAGGTTCAGATCGCCCAGGCCCCGGCCCACGGTGATCACGCTTTGCCCACGCCCGGCGGCGATGGCGCGCATTTCCGGTCCGCGCGGATCATCGAGGTTGATCACCGCCGCCCCGTCTTCGGGCACCACCCGGCGGAACAGACCCGCCTTAGCCGCGAAATAGGCATCGAACCCATGGTGATAGTCCATGTGGTCCTGGGTCAGGTTTGTGAAGGCCCCGGCCGCAAGGTGCACGCCGTCCAGCCGCCGCTGTTCCAGACCGTGGCTGGACGCCTCCATCGCCGCATGGGTCACGCCGGCCCCGGCCGCCGCAGCCAGCATCCGGTGCAGCGTGATGGGCTCCGGCGTCGTGTGCTTCAGCGGCGCGGTCCAGGCGCCTTCGATCCCCGTGGTGCCGACGTTGATCGCGGCATGGCCCAGATGGGTCCAGATCTGGCGGACGAAGGTCGCGACGGACGTCTTGCCGTTGGTGCCGGTCACCGCGACCATGGTCGCGGGCTGCGCCCCGAACCACAGCGCCGCGGTCATCGCCAGCACCTGGCGCGGATCTTCGGCCACGACGACGGCGGCGTCGGACCCGGCAAGCGCCCCGGCCACCATCTCGGCGCCGGCCATGTCGGTCAGGATCGCGGCCGCGCCCTCTTCCAACGCCATCGGCACGAAGCGGGCGCCGTGGACCTGGGTTCCCGGCACGGCGGCGAACAGGTGTCCCGGCTTGACCTCGCGGCTGTCCACGGACAGGCCGGTGATCTGCGGATCGCGGCCGTCGCGGGCAGTCAGCCCCAACTGGCCCAGAGTTCTGGCCGACGTCATGCAGGCGCCCCGCTGTACAAGTGGTTAGTTCGCGGTCAGGCTTATACCAGCCATCTGTCCCGGTTCAACGTCCGGTCTTAGCCCAAGCAGCGGAGCAACGCGCACGATCACCTCGGCCGCCACCGGCACTGCGGTCCAGCCGGCCTCGCGCCGCTGTTCCAGGCCCACCGTCTCGGTCGGTTCATCCAGCGACACGACCAGAACGTATTTCGGATCGTTTACCGGGAACATAGACGCGAAGGTCGCCACGACCTTGTCCTCATAGTAACCGCCGGTGGGCTTGGGCTTGTCGGCGGTGCCGGTCTTGCCCGCAACCGCATAGCCCGGAACGTCGCCGAAGCGCCGCGCGGTGCCGTCCGTCACGACGTGGCGCAGCATCATCCGCGCGTCAGCCGCGGCCCTGTCGGAAATCACCCGCGGCCCGTGTTGCGGACCGGTCTTGCGCAGCAGCGTCGGGCTGACGGCATAGCCGCCATTGGCGATGGTCGCATAGGCTGTGGCCAGGTGCAGGGGGCTGGTCGAAATGCCGTGCCCGTAGGAAATGGTCATGGTCGACAGTTCCGACCAGTTCTGGGGATAAAGCGGCCGCACACCGCTGGCCTCGGCAATCTCGAACGGGGTCGGCTCCAGCAGGCCCAGCCCTTCCAGGAATTCCTTCTGACGGGCTCCGCCGATCATCTGGGCCACACGCGCCGTGCCGACGTTCGACGATTTGGTGATGATCTTGTCCACCGTCATGGTCGCGCCATAGCGGTGCGAGTCGTTGATGGCGAAGCGGCCGAACCGGATCGGGCCGCGGGTGTCGACCTCGGTCTCGGGCGTGACCAGACCCATGTCGATGGCCTGCGACATGGTGAAGATCTTGAAGGTCGACCCCAGTTCATAGACTCCCTGCACCACACGATTGAACAGTGGGCTGTCCTCGGCCGGACGGGTCGGGTCCAGCTGCGGACGGTCGTTCGGATCGAAATCCGGCAGCGAGGCCGCGGCCACCACCTCGCCCGTGTGGACATCCATCAGGACGGCGGCGGCGCCCTTGGCGTGCATCAGGCGCTGACCGGCGTCCAGCACGCGTTCCAGAACGGCCTGGATCGTCAGGTCGACCGACAGGACCAGCGGCGCATCGGCATTGCCCGGATCGCGCAGATAGTCGTCGAAGTTCTTTTCCACCCCAGCCACGCCCACGACTTCGGCCGCGTTCACGCCCTGCTTGCCGAAGGACGCGCCGCCCAACAGGTGCGCAGCAATGGGGCCGTTGGGATAAAGGCGCATCTCGCGCCGGCCGAACAACAGACCTGGATCGCCGATGTCATGCACGGCCTGGCGCTGCTCGGGGCTGATCCGGGGTTTGATCCAGACGAATTTCCGCTTGCCGGTCAGAACCTTGGTCAACTTTTCCCGGTCGAGATCCGGGAAGATCTTCAGCAGCTCCTCGATCGCTTCGCTGGCGTTCACCAGTTGCTGGGGATGAGCATAGAGCGAATAGGTTTCCAGGTTGGTCGCCAGCACCCGCCCCTTGCGGTCCAGGATGTCCGCCCGCTGCATCGCGATCCGCGCGCTTGCGGCAGAGGCGACGGGCTCCTCGGCCTCGGTCATGGCCAGGACGCCCATCCGGGCGCCGACGGTGACGAAGGCGCAGAAGAAGAAGACGCCCAGAACGACCAGCCTACCTTCGGCGCGGACCCGCTGGCGGTCGCGTTCATCGGCCTGCCGCTGACGCAGGTTCTCGCGCTGGATATCGTCGGGGTTCTCGCCCCGTTCGCGGGCCGGCAGGATCCGGGCAAGCGGGCGCAGCGGCGTGCGGGTCATTGGCTGACCTCCGTCATCGGCGCTGCCCCCATGGCCGTGCCATTGACCTTGATCACGCCGGTGCCATCGGTCGACATCTCCATCTCGCCCGGGATCAGCAGACCCGGTTCGGGGGGATAGGTGATCTCGTCGATGCGGCCGAACTGGGTGGGCGACAGCGGCAGAAGGCCCAGCCGCGGAAAGTTCGTCTCGGCCAGGTCGGCCAGCCGGTCGGGGCGGTTCAGATACGCCCATTCGGCACGCAGCACGTTCAGCCGGGCCCGGGCCGCGGCGATGTCGTTCTGCAGGTTCCGGGTTTCCGACAGCACTTCCTGAGTGGCGTAATTTTCACGGTAGGCCCAGAAGGCCAGACCAAAGACCGCCAGCGCGGTCAGGACGTAGAAGACACCCTTCATCTGCGACGTTCCTTCAGTTGCGGCATGCCGATCAGGTCGGCCGGAATGGTTTCCGCCGGCGCATCCGTGCGCATGGCCACCCGCAGCCGGGCCGAGCGCGCCCGCGGATTGATGGCCAGCTCCTCCTGGTCCGGCGGGATGGCCTTGCCCTGCAGGGTGAAGGCCGGCGCCTGCTCTTCCGTTTCCGGCGCATAGCGGTTGGCCCGCCCCGTCTGCCCGGCACGGTGCTGCAGGAAGCGCTTCACCATCCGGTCCTCGATGGAATGAAAACTGACCACGGCCAGCTTGCCACCCGGCGCCAGCGCCCGTTCGGCCGCCATCAGACCGTTATACAGCTCGTCATATTCGCCGTTCACCGCGATCCGCAGCGCCTGGAAGCTGCGCGTCGCCGGGTGCGACTGGCCCGGCCGCGCGCGCGGCAGGCAGCTTTCGACCAGCGCCGACAGTTCGGCCGTCGTCTCGACCGGCTTTTCGGCCCGGGCCTTCACAAGGGTCTTGGCGATCCTGCGGCTCGCCCGTTCCTCACCGTATATATAGAGTATGTCCGCCAGCTCGGTTTCGGACGCGGTGTTGACCAGATCCGCGGCACTGGGCCCGTCCTGCGACATCCGCATGTCCAGCGGCCCGTCGCGCATGAAGGAAAAGCCGCGTTCGGCCAGGTCCAGCTGCATTGAAGACACGCCCAGGTCCAGCACGATGCCGTCCAGATCCTGCCCGTATTCGTCCATCTTCGAAAAGACGCCCTGCTGTTGTACCAGCCGGTCGCCGTATTCCCCGGCCCACCCGGCCGCCATTTCAAAGGCCAGCGGGTCGCGGTCCACTGCGATCACCCGGTCGGCACCGGCACGCAGCAATCCGCGGGTATAGCCCCCTGCCCCGAAAGTCCCGTCCAGCCACGTCCCCGACACCGGCGCCACGGCAGCCAGAAGGGGGCGCAGAAGCACCGGAACATGTGGGGCAGCGGCAGCGGCCATGGCTTACACCTCGACCGAGTTGAGCAGCTCCAGCGGATCGAAATCGTCGGGCTGTTCGTCCATCCAGTCCTCGATGCTGACGGCCTCGGCGCCTTCGAAGACGTCCGGGCTCCAGATCTTGAAGTGGTCGCCGCCCGAGATGAAGTAGGCCATATCGGTCAGCTTCGCCTTTTCGCGCAGCTTGGCCGACAGCACCAGGCGGCCGGAATCGTCGACCGCGATGACCGCGCTCTTGCCGTGGAAGATGTATTCCATGACGCGCTTGGCCTGGCCGGCCGGCATCTTTGCGATCTTTTCCTCGA
This sequence comes from Chachezhania sediminis, assembly GCF_009765275.1. GTDB lineage: Bacteria > Pseudomonadota > Alphaproteobacteria > Rhodobacterales > Rhodobacteraceae > Chachezhania > Chachezhania sediminis. Next base: position 854,180 of record NZ_VOPH01000003.1, on the reverse strand, counting down.
TCTCGCGCATCGCCTCGACCGTATAACAGTCAAGGCAATCCTTCTTGGAATTGCCGTAGACGATGACGACATTCGGGCTGGCCCCGCTGACGCCGGCGGCCTTGGCGTCGCGGTATTCCGGATCGCCTTCCTCAAGCACACGGCGAAAATGGGCCGGGATCGACACCCGCCCCTTGCTGTCAACCTTGTGACTGCTTTCGCCTCTGAACCTGAGCTTGCCGCTCACTGCCTGACCCCTTGCCCGTGAAGGTTGTGCCTGCCTCGCGCCCCAGGGATTTTCAGTGCCCTGAAACGCGAAAACGGCGGGTTGATCCGCTGCCAACGATCAACCCACCGCCCTCGTCCCGCTTTGCGGGCTTATTCCGACAGCGCGCGCTGTTATTGGGGGGATGTCTGCTCGCCCGCGCGCCGGATAGTTTTTTGTCTTAAGAGCGTTCGCCTGTATGAAACCTGTGTTTTCTTTTGTTTTGGGTCTTTTGGGACTTGGGCTGTCCCTCTGGACCCGCGCTCCTTCGATGCACAATTAATGCCATGGGAATTTATGCCTAACAACCCCTCTGTATGGGAAATCATAGCACTTTAGGCCTAGCGGCCACGCAGCGATTCATCACCTTCGGAATCTCGGCCACAAAAGGCACAAGATCAGGTTTCGAAAGCGCGGGCTCCCACTACATCTTCGAATTCGGGGGTCCGGACCAGATCGTCCCATGATTTCCCAAAAAATCCCGACCCGAACTGACCAAAGCTCCCCAAGGGGTTAATGTTTCATTTTTGTTCTCGTCACGGCGCCAATTTCCGGCGCGAATCATCCCGGACACGGCATCGGTGGCATGGCTTCCCCTTGCCGGTGGCACGACGTCCCAAATCGGCAGCCCCGGCCAGATCTGCGCGCCTGGCCCTTCGGCACCGGCGGACTGCCGGATCCCCCCGGCGACCGGCCCGACCCGGGCCCACACCGGGCCGACTCGAAACTGGGTCGGCGCCCGAATCTCTCACCCCAAACGACTCGACTCTGGCCCGCGCCGCCCGAAACAGGAGAAACACCCCTGAGGCGAGTTGACGTAAAGTCCCTTCAGGTCAAACTGGTCGCATGGTGAAATTCTGCGCACCGTGCGAAAAATGACGCTGGGGCACACAAGAGATCTTGATGCGAATTGCAGCGCCCCGCTGAAAATTCGCGCATGTCTCCATGCACTTGCCGCATAGCAGCATTGCCGAGGCAGGTATTGTGCAAGCGCAGCAAATACCAAATATTGGGGTCATCGAAACGGACACGGGATCACACGAACCCAACGCGGATCGGACGCCACACAGGCAGCAGCCAGGCAGACGAACCCGAAACCGGATCGATCAGGCGGCGGGCGGCCTCAGGGCCCGCAAGAACATAGAGATCAGGTTCTCCTCTCCTCCTCCCTAGAGAGCCTGTTACTCGCGGCGGCATCTTCCTCCTCCCTGATGCCGCCGCATTTTACAAAGACCCGATCCGGGTCACTGTTGCGCCGGGTACTCTCCTCCCTCATCCCGGCAGCATCTGGAACGGCGGCCCTCCTCCTCCCTCGGGCCGCCGTTCCTCATTTCCCACCCCGCTTTTCAGCAGTCCTCGGCGATCATCCGGCGTTCAACGCGGACGGCGCCGCATTCCGTTTCCATCGGGCAACGGCCGGATACACGCATGGTTTGCATGCTGCGCGCCTTCGGACATTGCCCGGTCGACTGCACTGCATTTGCTGCATAGCAGCATTGATGACGCACCTATTGTGCAGGCGCAGAAAATACTAAATATTGTCTATACCGAAACGCAGACGGGGCCGCAGGGTCCAGCGGGTCGGGCAGGCGGCGGGCAGCCACAGGGCCCGCAGGAACATAGAGATCAGGTTTCCCTCTCCTCCTCCCTGGGGAACCTGCTACTCGCGGCGGTGTCTCCCTCCTCCCTGACGCCGCCGCACTTTACAACGACCCGATCCGGGTCACTGTTGCGCCGGGTACTCTCCTCCCTCATCCCGGCAGCATCTGGAACGGCGGCCCTCCTCCTCCCTCGGGCCGCCGTTCCTAATTTCATCCCCCCGCATATCTGGACCGGCATTGGTCTAACGCCACGGCCCCGGGACTCCGGCGCCAGCCGACAGCAAAACCCCATCTGCATGGCACAAGGCGTCCGTCGGGCGTGATACGCACAAGAGACATGCGCGCGGTGCAGCGCGCACATGCGGCCCTGGTCGGGTCGCTGCGGTCAGAACGGAATGTCGTCGCTGGATGTCACGAAGCGCGCGACCACCTTCTTGGGCCCCGCCTTTTCGAAATCGATGTCCAGCTTGTCGCCCTCGATTCCCGTGATCGCGCCATAGCCGAACTTCTGGTGGAAAACCCGCTGGCCGACCGTGAAGGACGACACGGCCTCCAGATCGATCACGACGTTGCGGGTTTCCTTGGGCTGCGCCATGCCGCGCTGCCCCGACCGCGCCTGCAGCCGCTTCCAGCCGGGCGAGTTGTAGACATTGGCCTCTGCCACCCGCGTCTCGATCCCGCCGCCAAAGCCCTGGGGCTGCCCTGCCCCCATGCCACCGCCGTAAAGCCCCGGGGGCGTCAGGACGTCGACATGTTCGGCGGGCAATTCGTCGATGAAGCGGGACGGCATGGACGACTGCCACTGCCCGAAGACCCGCCGGTTCGCGGCAAAGGAGATGGTGCAGACCTCCTCGGCCCGCGTGATCCCCACATAGGCCAGGCGGCGTTCCTCCTCCAGGCCCTTGATCCCGTTCTCGTCCATGCTGCGCTGGGACGGGAACAGCCCGTCTTCCCAGCCCGGCAGGAACACCGACGGGAATTCCAGCCCCTTGGCCGCGTGCAGCGTCATGATCGACACCTTGGCGCCATCGCCCTCGGCCTCGTTGTCCATGATCAGCGCGACGTGCTCCAGGAACCCTTCCAGGTTCTCGAAATTTTCCAGCGCCTTCACCAGTTCCTTCAGGTTTTCCAGCCGGCCCGGCGCCTCGGGCGTCTTGTCGTTCTGCCACATCGCGGTATAGCCGCTTTCGTCCAGCACCTGACCCGCCAGGTCGACATGGCCGATATCGGCCTCGCCCGTCATCCGGCCCCACCGCGCCAGGTCGTCGACCAGCATCCGCAGCTGCGCGCCGCCCTTGCCCTTGATCTGGCCTTCCTCGACCGCGATCCGCGCGCCTTCGACCAGGCTGACGCCGTGCTTGCGCGCCGTGATCTGGATCGTCTGCTGCGCCTTGTCGCCCAGCCCGCGCTTGGGCACGTTCACGATCCGCTCGAAGGCCAGGTCGTCCTCCGGGCTGACAACCAGCCGGAAATAGGCCATGGCATCGCGGATCTCCATCCGCTCGTAGAAGCGGGGGCCGCCGATCACCTTGTAGGGCAGGCCGATGGTCAGGAACCGGTCCTCGAAGGCGCGCATCTGGTGGGACGCGCGCACCAGGATCGCCGTCTCGTCCAGGTCGAAGGGCCGCAGGCCGCGGGTCCCCTTCTGCATGGATTCGATCTCTTCCCCGATCCAGCGCGCCTCTTCCTCGCCGTCCCAGTGGCCGATCAGGCGGACCTTCTCGCCCTCGTTCGCCTCGGTCCACAGCGTCTTGCCCAGTCGCTTCTCGTTCGCGGCGATCACGGCAGAGGCCGCAGCCAGGATATGCGGGGTCGACCGGTAGTTCTGTTCCAGCCGCACGACATGGGCGCCCGGGAAATCCTTCTCGAACCGCAGGATGTTTCCCACTTCCGCGCCGCGCCAGCCATAGATCGACTGATCGTCGTCGCCCACACAGCAGATGTTCTTGTGGCTGGCAGCCAGAAGGCGCAGCCACATGTACTGGGCGACGTTGGTGTCCTGGTATTCGTCGACCAGGATGTAACGGAACCAGCGCCGATACTGGTCCAGCACGTCCTCATGCGTCTGGAAGATGGTGATGACATGCAGCAGCAGGTCGCCGAAATCGACCGCGTTCAGCTCCTTCAGCCGCGCCTGGTACTGGGCGTAAAGCTCGGTGCCCCGGTGGTTATAGGCCCCGGCTTCCGCGGCAGGCACCTTTTCGGGCGTCCACGCGCGGTTTTTCCAGTTGTCGATGATCCCCGCCAGCATCCGCGCGGGCCAGCGCTTGTCGTCGATATTGGCGGCCGCCACCAGCTGCTTCAGCAGGCGCAACTGGTCGTCGGTGTCGAGAATGGTGAAGTTCGACTTCAGCCCCACCAGTTCCGCATGCCGACGCAGCAGTTTCACGCAGATCGAATGGAAGGTGCCCAGCCAGGGCATCCCCTCGACCGCCTGCCCCAGCATGGACGCCACCCGCGTCTTCATCTCGCGCGCGGCCTTGTTGGTGAAGGTCACGGCCAGGATCTCGTTCGGGCGGGCGGTGCCGGTGTTCAGCAAATGCACGATCCGCGCGGTCAGCGCCCGTGTCTTGCCGGTGCCGGCGCCCGCCAGCATCAGGACCGGGCCGTTCAGGACCTCTACCGCCTGGCGCTGTTCGTCGTTCAGACCGTCCAGATAGGGTGCCGGCCGCGCAGCCATTGCGCGCGAAGACAGCGAGGCGGCCTCGAAGGCGTCGATATCGTCGAAACTGCTCATGCCCCGGACGATACAAGGGATCGGGGCCGCGTTAAAGAGTTGTTCTCGTTCCGTTCACGACAGTTTTCGCAATCCTCGCCGACGGGGGCTCTGCCCCCGGCCCGCCCGTTCCGGACGGGCTCCCCCGAGGGTATTTGAAGACCGAAGAAGCAGGGGACGCGCTCGCATTCCTTCTTCTCTTCACAAATACCTCCGGGGGAGGCCGGGCCATCAGGCCCGGGCGGGGGCAGCGCCCCCACGTGCGACGATTGCCACTTGGGACTGGACAAAGGGACGGCGCAGAGCAACCAATGCAGCCCATGGACCTGCATCAGAGATTTCCCGGCGTCGAAGACCTCCGCCGGCGCGCGCGAAGACGAATCCCGCATTTCGTCTGGGAGTACCTGGACAGTGGCACCGGGCACGAGGCCGCCAAGGCCCGCAACCGCGCGGCGCTGGACCGGGTCGGCTTTCAGCCGTCGATCCTTCACGGCGCGATAGAGCCCGATCTGTCGACCAGCCTTTTCGGACAGGACTATCCCCTGCCCTTCGGCGTGGCGCCCATCGGCATGTCCGGTCTGATGTGGCCGCGGGCCGAGTTCCTTTTGGCTCGGGCCGCGAAGGTGGCCGGCATTCCCTACGCGATCTCGACCGTGGCGGCCCGCACGCCCGAGGACATGGCGCCCCATATCGGACCCAATGCCTGGTATCAGCTGTATCCGCCGCGGGATCCGAAGATCCGGCAGGACATGATCGACCGGATCCGGGCCGCGGGCTTTACCACGCTGATCCTGACCGTCGACGTGCCCTCGCCCTCGCGCCGGGAGCGGCAGGTGCGGTCCGGTCTGACCATGCCACCGGTGCTGACCCCGCGGCTGATGGCCCAGATCGCGATGCGCCCGAGATGGGCCCTGGGCATCGCGCAGTCTGGGCGGCCGACATTGAAGACCATCGAGAAATATGTCGAACCGCAGATGGGTCTCTCCTCCACCGGGCATATCGGCTACATCCTGCGGACCTCGCCCGACATGGATTATGTCAAATGGCTGCGGGATGCTTGGGACGGCCCCTTCCTGATCAAGGGCGTGATGCGGGCCGAGGATGCGGCACCGCTGGAGGCGGCGGGCGTCGATGGCCTGTGGGTGTCGAATCATGCCGGGCGACAGTTCGACGGTTCCATGGCCAGTATCGAGGCGCTGCCCGCGATCCGGGCCGCCACGAAGCTGCCGCTGATCTTCGACAGCGGGATCGAGGGCGGTCTGGACATCCTGCGGGCGCTGGCGCTGGGGGCCGATTTCGTGATGCTGGGCCGGGCCTTCCACTTCGCGCTTGGCGCCTTGGGAGAGGCCGGGCCCGCGCACCTGATCGACATGCTGGCGCAGGACATGATTTCGAACATGGGGCAGATGGGGGCGGCGACGCTGAAGGACCTGCCGCCGCCGATCGTGCTGGCCTGATCTGGTGCTATTTCGCCCGCAAGGGTTTCGCGGCCGGGAAAAAGTGAAGCGTCATTGCTTCTTGTTCCGGCATGGTGTCGTCTCCCAGTACATCGACCAGCCAGACGTTGTCGCCAGCACGAAAATACGTCCCACAGTAGCCGCCCAGGGTTTCCAGGCGCTCATCGTAGAGCGTGACTGCCAAGTTCGACGTGGCATTGGCAACGTCCTGCGCAACAGGGCGCGCCGCCTGATCTATCCTTGTGGAGACTACCGTGGTGCCACCTTTTTCGTAGCAGTCGGACAGGCCCAAAAGCCGTCCTTTCATGACCCACTCATTCGTGACGATGCCGATTTCCATTTTGTAGGTTTCCGTGAGCCGTCGCACCGTTCGTGATCCAGAGATCGACACCTTCCAGATCGAAGAGCAGGACTCTGTCGCCGGACGGTAATTCAGACACCAGTAGTCGTTCACATGTTCTTCGGCGAGCTGCGCAAAACCGACCTGCTGCGCGTTCGGAGGCAAATGCACCTCCGTCACAACATCGCAGGCGCCCAGTGCCATGACCGCACAGGCCGCCAAGGTCTTCAGTCGTACCATCTTCATCGCTACCCGGGCCAGCGCCCGCCCTTCCCCGCAGATCTCACTCCAAACTGGAATATCGCGCAGCGAAGCACAATCCAGAATTGAATTCCACTACATCAACGTTAGCGCCGGACAATTGTATACCGCGGTATTCCTGACAGATGCCAGCCACCCGCCTCCCGCTACATCCTTGCAAAAAATGCACTATTTCGGCTTTTTGCATCTGCAGCACCATGCTAGCACTAGCGTCATCCCGGACCGTGCCGCCCTTACCACGGCACCGTCCGGCGGACCGGCAAGGAGACCCCCATGACCGATTTCCGCAAGATTCTCATCGCGAACCGCGGCGAGATCGCCATCCGCGTCATGCGGGCCGCCAACGAGATGGGCAAGAAGACCGTCGCCGTCTATGCCGAGGAAGACAAGCTGGGCCTGCACCGCTTCAAGGCGGACGAGGCCTATCGGATCGGCGAAGGCCTTGGCCCCGTGGCGGCTTATCTCTCGATCGACGAGATCATCCGCGTGGCCAAGCTGTCGGGGGCGGACGCGATCCATCCGGGCTATGGCCTGCTGTCGGAAAACCCGGCCTTCGTCGAGGCCTGCGATGCCGCCGGCATCACCTTCATCGGGCCGCGCGCCAAGACGATGCGGGCGCTTGGCGACAAGGCCTCTGCCCGTCGGGTCGCCATCGAGGCCGGTGTGCCGGTGATCCCCGCGACCGAGGTTCTGGGCACCGACATGGACGCCATCCGCAAGGAAGCGGCCGAAATCGGCTATCCGCTGATGCTCAAGGCCTCCTGGGGTGGCGGCGGCCGCGGCATGCGGCCGATCCTGGCGGAAGCGGAGCTGGAGACCAAGGTCCAGGAAGGCCGGCGCGAGGCCGAAGCGGCCTTCGGCAACGGCGAAGGCTATCTGGAAAAGATGATCCTGCGCGCCCGCCATGTCGAGGTGCAGATCCTGGGCGACAAGCATGGCGGCATGTACCACCTCTACGAACGCGACTGTTCGGTCCAGCGCCGGAACCAGAAGGTCGTCGAACGCGCACCCGCCCCCTATCTGACCGACGCCCAGCGGGCCGAGATCTGCGAACTGGGCTACCGCATCTGCAAGCACGTGAACTACGAATGCGCCGGGACCGTCGAGTTCCTGATGGATATGGACACCGACCAGTTCTACTTCATCGAGGTGAACCCCCGGGTCCAGGTCGAGCACACGGTGACCGAGGAAGTGACGGGGATCGACATCGTCCGCGCCCAGATCCTGATTGCCGAGGGCAAGACCATTGCCGAGGCCACCGGCAAGGCCACCCAAGGTGACGTCCGGCTGGAAGGCCACGCGCTGCAGACCCGGATCACGACCGAGGATCCGCAGAACAACTTCATCCCCGACTATGGCCGGCTGACCGCCTATCGGTCCGCCACCGGGCTGGGGATTCGGCTGGACGGCGGTACGGCCTATGCCGGGGGCGTGATCACCCGCTATTACGATTCGCTTCTGACCAAGGTCACGGCGCGCGCGCCGACGCCGGAAATGGCGATCGCGCGGATGGACCGGGCGCTTCGGGAATTCCGGATCCGCGGCGTCAGTACCAATATCGCCTTCGTCGAGAACCTGCTGAAGCACCCGACCTTCCTGGATTATTCCTACACGACCAAGTTCATCGACGAGACGCCGGAGCTGTTCAACTTCGCGTCGCGCCAGGACCGGGGCACCAAGGTCCTGACCTATATCGCCGACATCACGGTGAACGGGCATCCCGAGACGAAGGACCGCCCGCGCCCGCCCGCCGACGTGAAGGAGCCGCGGCCGCCCGCGCTGAAGGCGGAACCGATGATGGGCACGCGCAACCTTCTGGAACAGAAGGGCCCGCAGGCCGTCGCCGACTGGATGACGGCACAGCGCCAGCTGCTGATCACCGACACGACGATGCGCGACGGGCACCAGTCCCTGCTGGCCACGCGCATGCGGTCGGTCGACATGATCCGCGTGGCCCCGGCCTATGCCGCGAACCTGCCGCAGCTCTTTTCCATGGAATGCTGGGGCGGGGCGACCTTCGACGTGGCCTATCGCTTCCTGCAGGAATGCCCGTGGCAGCGCCTGCGCGACCTGCGGGAACGGATGCCCAACCTGATGACGCAGATGCTGCTGCGCGGCTCGAACGGCGTGGGCTACACCAATTACCCCGACAACGTCGTCAGGGAATTCGTCCGCGTGGCGGCGAAGACCGGCATCGACGTCTTCCGCGTCTTCGACAGCCTGAACTGGGTCGAAAACATGCGCGTCGCGATGGATGCCGTACTGGAACAGGACAAGGTCTGCGAAGGCACCGTCTGCTATACCGGCGACATCCACGATCCCGAACGGGCGAAATACGACCTGAAGTACTATGTCGCCATGGGCAAGGACCTGCGCGATGCCGGCGCCCATGTGCTGGGCCTGAAGGACATGGCCGGACTGCTGAAGCCCGCCGCGGCCAAGATTCTGATCCGCACCCTGAAGGAGGAGGTGGGCCTGCCCATCCACTTCCATACCCATGACACCGCGGGCGTGGCCGTGGCCACGATCCTGGCCGCGTCCGAAGCCGGGGTCGATGCGGTCGACTGCGCGATGGACGCGCTGTCCGGCAACACCTCGCAGGCGACGCTCGGATCGGTGGTCGAGGCGCTGCGCCGCACCGACCGCGACACGGGCCTGGACATCGGCGCGATCCGCGAGATCTCCGACTACTGGGACACGGTCCGTACCCATTACCGGGCGTTTGAATCCGGCATGCAGGCGCCCTCGTCCGAGGTCTACCTGCACGAGATGCCGGGCGGCCAGTTCACCAACCTCAAGGCGCAGGCGCGCTCCATGGGGCTCGAAGAACGCTGGAGCGAGGTGGCCCACATGTACGCCGACGTGAACCGCATGTTCGGCGACATCGTCAAGGTCACGCCGTCGTCCAAGGTGGTGGGCGACATGGCCCTGATGATGGTGTCACAGGGGCTGACCCGCGACGATGTCGAAAATCCGGGTGTCGACGTGTCCTTCCCGGATTCGGTCATCGACATGATGCGCGGCAATCTGGGCCAGCCCCCGGGCGGCTTCCCCGAGGCGATCGTGAAGAAGGTCCTGAAGGGCGAAGCCCCCTCGACCGAACGCCCCGGCAAGCACCTGCCCCCGGTGGACCTGGAAACCGTGCGCAAGCAGGTGGTGGCCGAACTCGACGGGGAAGAGGTCGATGACGAGGATCTGTCGGGCTACCTGATGTATCCCAAGGTCTTCCTCGACTACCAGTCGCGCCACAGGACCTATGGCCCGGTGCGCACCCTGCCGACCAAGACCTTCTTCTACGGGATGGAACCGGGCGAGGAGATCTCGGCCGAGATCGCTCCGGGCAAGACGCTGGAAGTCCGCCTGCAGGCGGTGTCGGAAACCGGCGAAGACGGCGGCGTGAAGCTCTTCTTCGAACTGAACGGCGTGCCCCGGATGATCCGGGTGGCCGACCGCAAGATCAAGTCGACCAAGGCCGCGCACCAGAAGGCCCAGCCGGGCAACCCGGCACAGGTCGGCGCGCCGATGCCCGGGGTCGTGGCCTCGGTCGCGGTGCAGGCCGGCCAGGCGGTGAAGGAGGGCGACCTGCTGGTCACCATCGAGGCGATGAAGATGGAAACCGGCATCCACGCGGAACGGGCCGCCACGATCAAGGCCGTCCATGTCCAGCCGGGCAGCCAGCTGGACGCCAAGGACCTGATGATCGAGTTCGAAACCGCGACCGAAAACTGACCCTTGGCGGTGCGTGCGTCAGCACGCACCCTGCCCGCCGGGAAAGCCGGTTACCGTGGCCGGAACCCCGGCGGTGCGCCGCAACCCAAGTTGCCGGAACAGGCGAACCCGACGCGTCTGTCGTCTTTGGTCTCCAGATATCCTCGGGGGAGTCGCGCCAGCGGCGCGGCGGGGGCAGAGCCCCCGAACGACGCCCCAACAAGTCCAACCTGTGACCGTCCCGTGCAGGGTGCATGCTCCGCACGCACCACCCCCTCCCCCAGCCACTTTCGGGAAGGTCCCGTCTTCCCGCCCCGAAACGGCAAGCGCGCGTCCCCGCCGAAACCGATCCGCCTTCCGGCCTGCCGCCGCGCGTCCACCCTTCTCGCGGTTTGCATTTTCAGCGCGAGGATGGTCAGCTTCGCATATGCCCCAGGCCTCCATCCCTTCCCCGCTCTTCGATCCCGTCTCCCTGCCCAACGGCACCGTCCTGAAGAACCGGATCGTCAAATCCGCGATGTCGGATTCGCTGGGCGACGGGCGCGGCAATCCGACCCCCGCACAGATCCGCCTCTATCGGCTGTGGGGCGAAGGCGGCGCCGCGGCCGCCATCGTGGGCGAGGTCCAGGGCGACGGTCTATTCCCGGAAAGGCCGGGCAACCTGGTCCTGGCCCCGGATGCCCCGGACGTCCTGGTGGACAGGTTCCGCGCCCTGGCCCGGGCGGGCAAGGACTTGGCCCTGTGGCTTCAGCTGGGCCATGCCGGCGCACTCGCCCATCCGCCGCTCTCCGCCCCGGCCGGCCCCAGCGCGCTGGACCTGCCCGGCCTGTCCTGCCGCGCGCTGACCGCCGGCGAAATCGCGGCGCTGCCAGAGCAGTTCGCCCGCACCGCACGACAGGCGCAGGACCTGGGTTTCGGCGGTGTCCAGATCCACGCAGCCCACGGCTTCCTGCTCAGCCAGTTCCTGTCTCCGCTGTTCAACCGGCGGACCGACCGCTACGGCGGACCCATCGCGAACCGCATGCGCCCCCTGCTGGAAGTCGTGGCCGCCGTCCGCGCCGCCACTGCCCCGGACTTCACCGTCGCCCTGAAGCTCAACGCCACCGACCAGCTGACCGGCGGGCTGGAGGCGCGGGATGCCCTGACCGTCGTCGGCGCCCTGTCCGGATCGGGGCTCGACCTGATCGACATCTCTGGCGGGACATACTTCCCGGGCGCCCCTTCGGCCTCGGACCGCACGACCGGGGGCGCCTATTTCCGCGACTTCGCCCGCGCCGCCCGGACCCGCACCGATATCCCGCTGATGCTGACCGGAGGCATCAAGACCAGGGCCGAGGCGCTGGACTGCGTGACCAGCGGCGATACCGACCTCGTGGGCCTGGCCCGAGCACTGGTTCTGGACCCAGACCTGCCCCGCCACTGGCAGAACGACAGTTCGTCGGATCCCGTCTTCCCCCGCTTCGAAAGCCCACCCGAAGGCGGCGTGACCGCCTGGTACACCATGGCCCTGACAGCCCTTGCCGAAGACAGACCCCTGCCTGCGCCGGACAATCTGCCTTCCGTGATGGCCGCCTACGAGGCCCGCGACGCTGACCGAACACATTTATGGCGCGCGCGCTTCGGGGGCGCTGGCCCGACCGGGGCATAGGCCGGGCATCCTGCAACCGGATCGGCGCCCCCTCCCGATCTGCGATCCGGGACGGCCGCAAGCGCGATATCGGCACCTGTTCCGGCCCAGGACCCATGCAGCAAGCGTATGGAGCCTGATCCCGGACGCCAGCCGGCCCGACCACTGGCTGCAGTGGAAAAGGGTGCCCGGAGCCGTGGCGAATAATTTGCCCGGCCGGGAATTTTCCACTTGCAGCCGGTTTGGGATAATCATATCTCAGCGCTCACCCAAGGACGCGGGCGTAGCTCAGGGGTAGAGCATTACCTTGCCAAGGTAAGGGTCGTGAGTTCGAATCTCATCGCCCGCTCCAATACTGCCTATTTCATAGGCGACATAGCCAGTGAAGCGCGGGCGTAGCTCAGGGGTAGAGCATTACCTTGCCAAGGTAAGGGTCGTGAGTTCGAATCTCATCGCCCGCTCCACTGGAACAAAACACCTCCAATCATTGAACGTGTACCATAGGCATCCGGCCACATCGGCGGGGCGTTCAGCTGCATGCCCAGGTCGACGCGGCAGGCCCGCCGATGAGGTCGGGCGCCCGGTGGCACCCCGGACCGGCCACCTGCCCGCTTGGCCTGTGCCCCCGGATGGATCATGGTGGCGGCACCATCTTCGGGGGAGGACGCGCAGATGCTCGACTATATCACCCGGCCACTGACGGCGGCCGAGATCGACATCGCCGTTGGCTGGGCCGCGGCAGAGGGGTGGAACCCCGGCGCCTCGGACGCGATGGCCTTCCGCAGCGTGGATCCCGAAGGGTTCTGGGGCGGCTTCGCCGATGGCGAGATGGTCGCCTCGATCTCGGTCGTGAACTACGACGACGGGTTCGGCTTCCTGGGCTTCTACATCGTGCGGCCGGAATATCGCGGGCTGGGGCTGGGCCATCAGCTGTGGCAGGCGGCAGAACAGCATGGCGGCGCCCGGGTGATCGGCCTGGACGGCGTGGTGGACCAGCAGGACAACTATCGCAAGTCGGGCTTTGCGCTTACCTATCGCAACATCCGGCAGGGCGGGCCTGCGGGCCCGGCGCTGCGCGCGCTGGGGACAGCACCCGAAGCCACAGCGCCGCTCTCGTCCGTGACCGATGCGGTTGAAGCCTATGACCGCCAGATGTTCCCCGCCCCCCGAAGGACCTTCCTGGAGGCCTGGATCACCAGTCCAGGCCATATCGCCCGCGTCGCCACGAAAGCTGGCCGGATCACAGGCTACGGCGTCCTGCGTCCCTGCGGGACCGGGGCAAAGATCGGCCCCCTTTTCGCCGATGACCCGGAAACCGCCGAGGCGCTGCTGGCCGATCTGCTGCAGGAGTTGGAGCCGGAGACGGAAATCTTCCTCGACACGCCCGAACCGAACGCTGCCGCCCTGGCCCTGGCGGCCAGGCTGGGCCTGTCCCCCGTGTTCGAGACGGCCCGGATGTACAAAGGCCCGGCCCCGGACCTGCCCATCGACCGGATCTTCGGCGTCACCACCTTCGAACTGGGCTGATCACGCCCGCCATCGGCCCAAGCCCGCGCGGCCCTGTGCCCGGCGGCGGTACAGCGGATATGGCACGCATCCGCCGGGTCGGGTGTGCCGGTGGACCGTCGACGGACACAGGACCGCGCGGGCGGTCCCGTCCGACACCCCGGTAAGATCAGAAAACCTTGAACGTCATCGTCGTCAGCGACCGTTCGATCCCCTCGATATCCAGCAGGTTGTCGTTGATGAACTTGCCGACATCCTCGCCCGTGGGCACGTAAAGCTTCATCAGCAGGTCGTATTCGCCGCTGGTCGAATAAAGCTCGGAATGAATCTCGCGCAGCGCGATGCGCTCGGCCACCTTGTAGGTGGTGCCGGGCTTGCAGCGGATCTGGATGAATACGCAGGTCGTCATGGATGTCGTCTTCCCGAAGTACTGTAGAGGGTCGCGCCTGCCCCGACGCTGACACGGGCACCCCGAAAGGGCAAGTCCAAGGGCCAGGGCGGCCACCCTGCCATCGCCCGGCCGTTGCCCAGCCATCCCCATGCCGCCGCAACCGCATCGAAGCGCTTGGATCGGCGGGCACAGCGCCCTATAAGCGCCCCGGCAAGAAGGATCCGCCCCATGCGCAACGCCACGATCACCCGCCAGACCGCTGAGACGAAGATCGAAGTCACCCTCGATCTCGACGGCACCGGAACGTATGACAACGCCACCGGCGTGGGCTTCTTCGACCATATGCTGGACCAGCTGGCGCGCCACGCCATGCTGGACCTGACCGTCCGGGCCCAGGGCGACCTGCACATCGACGATCACCACACGGTGGAGGACACCGGCATCGCCATCGGTCAGGCCCTGACAAAGGCGCTTGGCGACAAACGCGGCATCCGCCGCTACGGGTCCTGCCTTCTGCCCATGGACGACGCGCTGGTGCGTGCCGCGCTCGACCTGTCGGGACGGCCTTTCCTGGTCTGGAACGTCGACCTGCCGACCCAGAAGATCGGCACCTTCGACACGGAACTCGTCCGCGAGTTCTTCCAGGCGCTGTCGACCCATGGTGGCATCACGCTCCATGTCGATGCGCTTCACGGCGTGAACTCGCACCACATCGCCGAAGCCGCCTTCAAGGCCGTCGCCCGCGCGCTGCGCGAAGCACTGGAGCCCGACCCCCGCGCGGCCGGTGCCGTGCCGTCGACCAAGGGCGCGCTGTAAACGATGCTGACCGCGATCATCGACTACGAAAGCGGCAACCTGCATTCGGCGGAAAAGGCGTTCCAGCGGATGGCGGCGGAAACCGGCGCCGGCACCACCGTCGTGACCGCCGACCCGGACGTGGTGGCCAGCGCCGACCGCATCGTCCTGCCGGGCGACGGCGCCTTCCCGCATTGCGCCGAACAGCTGCGCGACCGCACCGGCCTGATGCAGGCGATGCGCGAGGCGGTCGAAGTCAAGGGCCGCCCCTTCCTCGGCATCTGCGTCGGCATGCAACTGATGGCGGCGCGCGGCCACGAATACCAGGAAACCGACGGCATCGGCTGGATCGACGGCGACGTGGTCAAGATCACGCCCGACGACCGGGCGCTGAAGGTCCCGCACATGGGCTGGAACGACCTGGTGATCGACCAACCCCACCCGATCTTCGGCGGCGTTGCCACCGGCGACCATGTCTACTTCGTGCATTCCTACCATTTCCGCACGGCCGATCCGGCGGACCTTCTGGCCCATGTCGACTATGGCGGGCCGGTCACGGCCGTGGTGGGCAAGGACACGATGCTGGGCCTGCAGTTCCACCCGGAGAAAAGCGCGGCCATCGGCCTGCGCATGATCGCCAATTTCCTGACCTGGGCGCCCTGAGGCCCCTTCCCCGCCCGGAACCGGAGCACGACATGATCCTCTACCCCGCCATCGACCTGAAGGACGGCCAGGCCGTCCGCCTTCTTCGCGGCGACATGGAAAAGGCCACGGTCTTCAACGCCGACCCGGCCGCGCAGGCCAAGGCCTTCGTCGACGCCGGTTGCCAGTGGCTGCACCTCGTCGACCTGAACGGCGCCTTCGCCGGCAAGCCGGTGAACGCCGCGCCGGTCGAGGCGATCCTGGCCGCCTGCCCCGTCCCCGCCCAGCTGGGCGGCGGCATTCGCGACATGGCCACGATCGAGGCCTGGCTCGACAAGGGTCTGGCCCGCGTGATCCTGGGCACCGTCGCGGTCGAAAACCCCGACCTCGTCCGTGAAGCGGCGCGCGCCTTCCCCGGCAAGGTCGCCGTCGGCATCGACGCCCGCAAGGGGCGCGTCGCCACCAAGGGCTGGGCCGAAGAAACTGACGTCATGGCCACCGACCTCGCCAAGAGCTTCGAGGACGCGGGCGTGGCCGCCATCATCTATACCGACATCGACCGCGACGGCGCGATGCAGGGGCCGAACGTTCCGGCGACCGCCGCGCTGGCACGGGCCGTGTCGATCCCGGTCATCGCCTCGGGCGGCGTGTCCTCGCTGGACGACCTGATGGCGCTGCGCGATTGCGGCGCATCGCTCGACGGCGCCATCTCGGGCCGTGCGCTCTATGACGGCGCGCTGGACCTGAAGGCCGCGCTGGCGGCCTTGGCCTGACCCCATGCCCCGCTGGATCCCGCGCATCTTCATGATCCTGACCCTTGCCCCGGTGGTGTTCTGGATCGCCAATATGGGCGCCGTGATGTATCTTGCAGGCCCCAACAGCTGCATGATCAACGAAGGGTCCGTGACGCCCTGCCTGTTTCTGGGCCACGACATTGGCGAAACAGCCTATACGATGGGAATGATCGCGGCCTGGGGCCCGCTCTTCCTGTTTCCCTGCGTGGTGATCACCGGCCTGCTGTGGGCCGGCGTGGTCCTGCTGGGCAAGATCCTCGACCGCCGCGGAGACGCCTGATGCTGAAAACCCGCCTGATCCCCTGCCTGGACGTGGCCGACGGCCGCGTGGTCAAGGGCGTGAACTTCGTGGACCTGATCGACGCGGGCGATCCCGTCGAAGCGGCCCGCGCCTATGACGCGGCCGGCGCGGACGAGATCTGTTTCCTCGACATCCACGCCACCCACGAAAATCGCGGCACCATGTTCGACCTGGTCCAGCGGACGGCCGAACAGTGCTTCATCCCGCTGACGGTCGGCGGCGGTGTCCGCACGCCCGACGACGTCCGGGCCCTGCTGCTGGCGGGGGCCGACAAGGTTTCCTTCAATTCCGCAGCCGTGGCCCGGCCCGATGTGGTGGCCGAGGCCGCGGATCGCTTCGGCAGCCAGTGCATCGTGGTGGCCATCGACGCCAAAACGGTTGCCCCCGGCAAGTGGGAAATCTTCACCCATGGCGGCCGCAAACCCACCGGCATCGATGCGGTCGAATTCGCCCGGACGGTGGCCGAAAAGGGTGCGGGAGAGATCCTGCTCACCTCCATGGACCGCGACGGCACCCGTGCCGGCTTCAACCTGCCGCTCACCCGCGCGATCTCGGACACGGTCGACATCCCCGTCATCGCCTCGGGCGGTGTCGGCACGCTGGACCACTTGGTCGAAGGCGTCACGATGGGCGGCGCCTCGGCGGTACTCGCCGCGTCGATCTTCCATTTCGGCACCTATTCCATCGCCGAAGCCAAGGCTCACATGGCCGCGGCCGGCATCCCGATGAGGCTGGCATGACGACGCTTGACACGCTCTACGCCACGATCACCTCCCGCAAGGGGGCCGATCCCGACAGCAGCTGGACGGCGAAACTCTTCGCCAAAGGCCCGGAAAAATGCGCCGAGAAATTCGGGGAAGAGGCTGTCGAGGCGATCATCGAAGCCGTGAAGGGCGACCGCGGGAAGCTGACGACCGAAGCCGCCGACGTCCTCTATCACCTCCTGGTGATGCTGGCCGCCCGCGATGTCCCCCTGTCGGATGTCCTGGCCGAACTCGACCGTCGCGCCGGCACCAGCGGCATCGCCGAAAAGGCCGCGCGCCCGTAAAGCGGCCGGTGCGTGCAGAGCACGCACCCTACGGATGCGCCACGCACGCCTCCCGAAACCCGGGCCCGCAGCCCCCTACTTCTTCGATCTTCAAATACCCTCGGGGGAGTCGCGCCAAAGGCGCGGCGGGGGCAGAGCCCCCTCTCCCACGCGCCCCTAGGCACCCAGCGTCCGGAACTTCGCCGCCAGTTCCGCCGCCGCCTTGTCCCATCCCCAGGGCGCATTGACGACCCAAAGCCCGCTGCCGATCATGCCGTGCCCTTCCCGCGCCGGCGGGAACCGCACTTCGCTGGTCACAGCTCCGTCTCCCAACCCAGCCAGCCGCCGCACCAGCTCCCGTTCCGCGCCGGACGTCAGAATCGGATACCACAGCATCAGCACGCCCACGGGCCACTTGCGGTGCACTTTGGCCATCAGGTCGGTGATCGTGCGGAATTCGGTCTTCACCTCGTAGGAGGGATCGACCAGCAGCATTCCCCGCCGCGGCTCGGGCGGCGTGATCGACAGGGCCAGCTCCGGTCCGTCTGCGGCGTGGATCTCCGCCCACGGCAGGGCCTGGCGCAGCGCCGCGACCTCCCGCGGGTGCATCTCGGCCAGGACCATCCGGTCGTCCGGACGCAGCAGCGTCCGCGCGACCAGGGGCGAACCGGGATAGGCATCCGCCCCGCCCTCCGCACGGGCCGCGTCCAGCGCCCTGGCATAGGGGTGATCCATGCCGAACCAGCCCTCGACCCGGGCAATGCCCGCGGCCGCTTCGCCAGTCTTCAACGCCTCGGCGGCCGAGAGATCGTAGAGCGCACGGCCCGAATGCGTTTCGATATAGGTCAGGGGCTTGGGCTTGGCGGCCATGTAGTCCAGCGCCGCAGCCAGCAGCGCGTGCTTGTGGACGTCAGCCAGGTTCCCGGCGTGGTAGATGTGCTGGTAGGAAAGCATGTCCGGGCTCTAGCACCCGCGGACGGGTTCGGGAATGGGTCGGGTTCGGTCTTTTGGAGCAGAGGTGACGGGGGCTCTGCCCCCGCCGCCCTTCGGGCGACTCCCCCGAGGGTATTTGAAGATCAAAGAAGCCAGGAGGGCGTCCGGAACTGGAACCCGGCATATCGGCCATCCGCAGAGTGCGCACTTTGCACGCACCGCCCCCGGCAAGGCGGCCGGGGAAGCGGTCAGCGAAGCCTGGACGAGATCATGCCGGTGGCGAAGCCGCCCATGCGCAATTCGCCGAACAGGCGCTGGTACTCGATCTTGGGACAGCGGTCCTGGATGACGATGATGCCGCGGGCTTCGGCCCTTGCGGCGGCCTCCGGGTGTTCGATGCCGATCTGCATCCAGATCGTCTTGAGATCGGGGAAGACCTCCATCGCCTCGTCCACGATGGCGGGGACGAATTCGGCGCGGCGGAAGATATCGACCATGTCGACCGGCTCCGTCACCTCGGCGAGGGAGGCCACGACCTTGCGGCCATAGAGGGTTTCTCCGGCCGAAGCCGGGTTCACCGGATGTACCCGGAACCCCTTCAGGCCCAGATAGCGGGCGACATAGTTGCTGGGGCGTACCGGGTTCGTCGACACCCCCACCACCGCGATGGATCGGGTGCCTTGCAGCACGGCTTTCAGATGGGCGTCGGAATAGGTCGGCATGAGGCGATCATAGGACGCGCGCCTACCTGTCCGCATCATAAAAAAGCGCCCAAGGCACAGGGCCTTGAGCGCGAAGTGCGGAACGAGGGACAGTGAAAGCCGGAGCGGTTCCAGCGCGTCCGGCTGTGTGAAACAAATAGGAGTGAACGGGGGCTTGGGAAGGATTCGGGGCGGTCACCCGGCCGTAGGCGCAGGCTTTAGGCGAAGTCCTGCCGAAAAGATGTGTTCCGACCGCATCTATCGGTGCAAAACCGCCGGCCAGTGGCTGTCGGCCGTCTGAATCAGGTGTTTCGTGTCCATCTTCCAGACCCGCTGCACGATGTGCGAATGGGTCAGGTAAAGCCGGCCGTCGACGATTTGCCAGGCCGTCGGATCCGAGGCGATCGCCATGCCCATCGCCACCCCGTAGGCGCAGAAGCCGCCATATTGCGGGGCGAAGGCATAGGGATTGGCCTCGAACAGGTCACGGTTGCGATTCGACGCGAACTGCCAGATCGCGCCCTTCCACATCACCGCATAGGCGGGCGAGCCCCTGACTGCCCTGCCGCGGGTGAAATAGGCAACAGGGTCATAGCCGTCCAGCGCCAGCCCGTCCTCGGCGTAATAGATGCCCTTGTGGGGCCCGGCCGTCCCGGCCAGCGGCCGGGAAAGGGCGAAGGCTGCCATGACGGCAAGGAAGGTGCGGCGGGACGGCATTCGGGTCAAATCTGTCGTTTCGGTGCGCGTGGCCGGTGCCCGGCAAACGGGGCATCGGTCGGCCCTTATCGGAAGGTGCCGAACCTCAGATTGCCCCCGCGGGACCGGACTGCAAAGGGGGCTGACGGGGATGTGACCGCCCGGCCGGGTCGCGCCACGCAGTTGTGACCCCCATGCCGCGCCCCCGGCGGACCCGGGATCCGCATGCGCGCCGATTCATCCGCGGCGGGACGCGTATAGGGCGATTGCGGCAGCGTTGGACACGTTCAGGGACCCGAAGGCACCGGCTGGTGCGATTCGGACCAGGCGGTCGACAGTTTCGCGTGTCTTTTCCCGCAGGCCCGGACCTTCGGCACCCAGGACCAGAGCCACCGGATCGTTCTGGCGGCCTTCCAGCGCCTCTTCCACGGTCACCTCGCCCTCGCCATCCAGGCCCAGGACGTAATAGCCGAACTGTTGCAGCGTCTGGATCGTTTCGGCCAGATTGCGGACCCGCAGATAGGGCTGGCGTTCCAGCGCGCCGCTGGCTGTCTTGGCCAGTGCACCGGTTTCCGGGGCGGAATGATGGCGCGGGGCGATCACGGCGCTGGCGCCCAGCACTTCGGCCGTGCGCAGGATCGCGCCCACATTGTGCGGATCGGTCACCCGGTCCAGGCACAGGACTCGCGGCGCCTCGGCGCCGATGCAGACCTCTTCCAGCGTGCCCCAGCTCAGCGGCTTGACCTCCAGCGCCGCACCCTGGTGGACGGAGGCGGGGTCGATGGGGGCGCTGAACTTGCGGGGATCCACGATTTCCGGCTCCACCCCCGATACGGCGATGGAATCGGCCAGCTTGTCGGCGGCATTGCGGGTCACGATCAACTGCAGCTTCTCGCGCCGGGGATTTTCCAGCGCGTCGCGCACCGCGTGCAGCCCGAACAGCCATACGGTTTCAGAGGCGGCGTCCTTGCGCGCACGCTCCTTCTCGACCACCCATTTCGGTTTCTTCATCGCCTCGCCCCTGCCCTGTCCGCGGCCGTGTTCATGCCCATTTCCAAGCCTGTCACGATTGCCGCAACAAAGCCCGGATTTTCCTGTTGACGCTCATCTGGCGCGCTTGTAATCACGCCTCCACGTTCGGCGCAACGCAATGTTGCCCGGGTGAATGGGCGACAGGCCGCAAGGTGTGGCAGGGGACTGTAACTCCCTCGCGGAGACGCACGCCTGGTTCGATTCCAGGGTCGCCCACCATTCACCCAATCTGTTCAGTGATCTCACAAAACCCACGTCCCGCAATCGGGACGATCGCTCTTACAGGCAGAACAGTTTATGGGCCGAGCGTCCCACAGAAACAGGCCTATTCGCCTTCCTGCATCGCCACCCCATCCAGCCCGTTCACCCGCGGTTCCCAGATGACGCGCTTGGATCATGCCCGGCTGACCACAGACGAAGCACCTGGCCCGTGGCAGGATCTTCTGCCCCGGAAGCGGTCGCGGTCATCCGCCCGGAGATTTTTGCCTACCTGACGCTACTGACGAACCGCAGACGTGTTGAACGTGCAGGAGCATAAGGGGGGACCGGGCATCCACTGCGCCTAGTGCGTCGGTCAGCCACGCGCAGTTAGCTGCCAGCGGCTATGCTACCCATGATCGACAGGACGGTGCAGGGGCTTTTCGGTCAGCGCTCATATCTTGACCGGCCCCGCGACTCTTCGATTCCAAGTCACGTGAGCGGCTGGCGGCCTTTGGATGCCTCTCCCGGTATTTTCGAAGAGCCCACAGTCCGCCCGGGAAAATGAGCGGCCCGTGATCGACGAAGGCCGATCACAATAGCCGCCTCGCAGCCGATGGCGAGCGCTGTGGAACTGCATCCGCGTTCGACCCGGACGTAGTTGCGGTGGCCCTAAGACCTTGAGCCAAATCGCGCCTTCGCGGCCTCGGTCTCCGGCATGTAGAGGCTTACCAGATTTCCCTCCGGGTCACGCAGTTGGAACGTCCGGTTTCCCCAGGGCAGAAGCTTCGGCGCATGGACGACATCCAGCGCCTTCAGGCGTGCGAAGTCCACGTCGATGTCCTCCACCTGAAGCTCGATGATAGACGTCCGGTTCGCCGCGGCCTCGGCACTGCCTTCCTGAAAGAGCGCCACGGTCTCTTCCGAGCCGATGGCTAGCGATGCGCCCGGCATCACGATCTCCGCGAAGACGGGTGCCAGCCAGTCGGCTTTCGCGCCCGTGACGGTTTCGTAGAAGGCCACAAGACCCCGGACATCCCGCGCGATGAGGCGGACGGAAGCAAGTTTCATCGTATATTCCTTTCCTGCCGGCGCTTGACCGGTCGCCAGCGCTTCTAGAGAGGTCCTGCTGACAACATTGTGGCAACAGGAAACCGGATGCGCAGCACCGACCGTCTTTTCCAGATCATCCAGATCCTGCGTCGCACGCCCCGCGCCGTTACGGCCGCCGCCATCGCGGAAGAACTCGAAGTGTCGCGTCGGACGGTCTACCGCGATATTGCCGATCTCATCGGACGCCGGGTCCCGATCCAGGGCACGGCCGGTTTCGGCTATACGCTCGACGATGATTACGAGATGCGCCCCCTGGCCCTCAGTCCGGCCGAGACCGAAGCGCTTGCCCTGGGCGCACAATGGGTGAGCCGTCACCCCGATCAGGCGGTGGCCCGTCTTGCATTGGACGCATTGTCGAAGATCCGGCTGTCTCTGCCCGAGTCCAGCCGCACGGTGCTGGAGCAGCCCGCATTGGGCGTGAAGTCGATTGCGACCGCCCCCGGGGCGACGCTCGATACCACTTGCCTCCGGGAGGCCATACGTCGATGGCGCGTGGTGACATTCAGCTACCGTGCGCTCGACGGGACAATCAGCCAGCGCAACGTCTGGCCGATCCTGATAGGCTACGAGGATACCCGCTGCCTGTTGATAGCCTGGTGCGAGGAAAGGGGTGCCCTCCGCCATTTCCGCCTGGAGCGCATGTCCCATACGGAGGTTCTCGAACGAAGGCCGACCAAAAGGAGGACGGATATGATGCGCCAGTGGCATGCCCAACAAGAAAGTGCGATGCAGGCTGGGGACCGCGAAGTGTAGCGTCTTAAAGTGTAGCGTCTTGATGGGGACCCCGGCGACACCGCCTCCTTGATCGAACGGCGCGCCGTTGATTCAATTCCCGCAATGGATGGGAGGATCGGCAATGATGGGACCGCGGCAGGAGGCACAACCGGGGCTGTTCTATGAGTGCTCGCTTGAGGGTCATGTCCCGCCAGACCACCTGCTGCGCTCCATCGACCGGTTCGTGGGTCTGTCCGGTATCCGCACCTGCCTTGCCGACTTCTACAGCCATGCCGGCCGCCCAGGCCTGTCCATCCAAGGCGGAATGCTGCCCGAACGCGGATGCACGCAAGATCACCCGGGAGGAACATGAAGATGGCCGGCAGGTCGCCCGGGAGATCGCCAAGACCCGCCAGTACGACATGCTGCTTTGCACCCAAGGATCGACGGCGCGGCGAAACCGGGTAGTGGCACCCACCAGTTCACCCCAGTTGCGTGAAGCCCTCTTCAATTGCTTCGAAGGGCAGCATGATCGAGCCAAACCGCGTCGGAAATCCGCGGGCAGCGGAAAAAATCGACAGTTCGTCCCATGGCGCGGCAAAGACCTGCTCCTGCCCCTGCAGCAGGTCCCAGAGTGCCGCCCCGGCCGCAGCCACTTCAGCCCGGCCCAGACCGACGGCGACTTCGGTGACCAGGCCCAGCGAGGCCATGCCCAAGGTGCAGGCCCGCGACCGCCAGCCAAGAGCGGTGATCCGGTCCCGCTCTCGCATCATGTCCAGGGTAATCATGCTGCCGCAAACCTGGCTTCTGCGGGAAACCGTAACATCCGGGTCCTTCAGCCGCCGGTCGGAACGCACCCGGGCAGCAAGCTCCCGGATGCGCGGTCTGTAGAGTGCGGCCAACTCCGCCTCATTCGTGGCCACGGTCAATCGACGTCGGGCTCGGGCGTCGTCTGGCGGCCCAGCACGGCGAGAAACTGCAGCGCAAAATGCAGCCCGCGCCGCACATCCTCGTCGCCCACCGCCCGCAGCAGGCCCAGCCGCGATGGCACCGGCGCGGTCGCCGCCTGATTGGCCGCGTAACGCGCCGCATTGCCAAGCGCCCACGCGGTGCTGGTGATGTCCTCATAAGCGGTCATCATCTTCTGGATCATGGCATCGTCCGCCATGTCCACACCATCCGAGGCAAGCGACATCAGATCGATGACATTGTGCAGGCGCCGGCCCTGGATCAGCGGTGCGAGCTTGTTGGCCAGATCGATCAGACCCTCCTCGGTCGCCGAGTCGGAGAAAGCGCTTTCCTGATTGATACGCTCGAGCAGCGGGGTTTCCGCGCCGTTTGCTGTGGGGTTCGCCATGGCGCCCTCCTGTTCTTAAGCTTGAGATCTCAGATGATGCCGCGCGCGACAGACCAATAGATGCCGCGGTTGAATGCCTTGCGCAGCAGTCCGCCGACCTTGGTCGGTGGTGTCGGATGCACATCCTCATCGTAGTTGTAGAAAAGCGGCATGCCCGCTTCCAATCCCATCTGCGCCACGGCCTGCACCTTGCCGTCATAGTGTTCGACGATCCGGCCCAGCCGCATATCCCCGGCGATATTGTTGACGATCACCGGGCACTGGTTGTGGCAGGAGCCGCCGGCCTTGGAGATCGGCAGATCGACCGTATCGCCCATCACATAGGCATTGGGATAGCCTTCGAGTTGCAGCGTATCCCGGTCGGTGGGCAGCCAGCCCTCGTTGTTCGCCGCCTGCGAAAGACCGCTGTTGATCACCGCGTCCACGGCGCGGATCGGCGGGGTCGACATCAGGATGTCGAATTCCTCTTCCTCGCCTTCGCTGGAAATGGCGACCTTGCGTTCCGGATCGACCTTGGCCAGCGTGAAGCTGCGTTTGTATTTGATGTCGCGCTCTTCAAAGATCGGCGGCAGGACAGAGCAGACCTCTTCCTGCATGAACAGGCAATTGCGCAGAAGCTGAGAAACGGTCGGGTAGGTATAGACGATCTCGATCTGGTCGCGCACACCCTTGCGGCGCAGATATTCATCGAGCATCAGCGTTGTTTCCATCGGCGCGATGCCGCATTGGTGCGGGACGTTCGGCGTTTCGGGGAAGTTCACGGTGACAAACACCCGACCCTTTTCAAGGGTCAGCAGTTTGTCCGAAAGCTTCCGGGCCGGTTCGTATTGATAGAAATAGTCTCCGCCTTCCTTCAGCCCCTCGATCCGTTCCGGCGCGGGCAGGCAGCCGGTGGAAACAACGATGTAATCGTAGCTGATCGTCTTGCCGCTGGCGGTCTTCACCTTGGAGCCCTTGAAATCGAAGGCTTCAACCTTGTCGAGCTGAAAGTCGATCTCGGGACGCAGAAGAGACTGCTGCTTCCGGCGCAGTTCGCCCTTAAAATACATGTCAAAGGCAACATACATGAACGCCGGCTTGTAATAGTGCCACGGATTGTCCGACAGCATGGTCACCTTGACCTTGCCGTTTGCGATCTCTCTGTAGAACTTGGTGACAAGGCTGTTTGCGGTCATCGTGCCGCCGATACCGCCACCGACCACGAGTATGTGCTTTTGCATGATCCCTCCCCCGGAATGCTGAAGTCCTCTGCCCGCCTCTGCGGCAGGCCTAGAACGAGGGATCCAGATACGAGCAGATTTGCCTTGCGGCCAAGCGCCAACCTTTCCATTTTGGAAAGCAGGAGCGCGTGAGAGGGGCCTGAACATGAGCGACGCCATCGACTCACTGCAAAGGCCCGACGCAGTGCGGGCGGCGGTTCAGGCACAGATCATCGAATGTCTCAACCGGTTTTACGCGATGGAATCGGGGATGTGGGGCAAGCCGCTCGACAGCCTGATAATCCGTACGGTGGTGCAGGGCCGAATGCAGGGGAAGCTCTATGATTTTTCGGCCCTGTCAGAGGTGCTCGACCTGCCGATCAGCACTCTACACCGCAAGATCAACAGCCTGGTCGAAAGCGGCTACCTGCGGCGCGAGCCAGTGGGAAAATCGATCTATATCGCCCCAACCGAGCGCACCTCGGTACGGTTCGATGAATCTTTCGAGGCGATGGTCACGACCCTGCGGCGGCTCTACCGGGGCGAATACAATTTCGACGATCCGCCGAACCTCTGCGAAGAGACGTGAGCGCCCCACCCCCAGAAAACTGGGCGCTGACGTTAGCCATGCCGGGCCTTCGGGACATGTCCGGCCGGGCGACATCGGCCATAGCTTCCGCCCCCGTCAGCCTGCGTCGGACGTCTCTGCCTTTCGCGCCTTGTCCAACAGGTCCGTGACGACGGGATTCGGAAACCGGCGCTGAAGGGTCACGGCGTAGAAATCCTCGCCGATATCGAGATCGAAGGGCGCGGTCACCAGCAGGCCGTCGCGCAGTTCGTCCGCCAGAACGACCGCAGGCGTAAGTGCAAGTCCCGCGTCCTCGCGGGCCAGAAGACGGATCATGGCCATGTCATCGACCTCGGCCGCCACCTGGGGGCGCAGCCCAAGCCGTGTGATCAGACTGTCGAAACCGGTCCGGATCGAACTGTCGGTCGGCAGGATGATGGGTTCTTCGCTCAGCATTTCTTCCAGCGTTGCGTGCCGCAGCCGGTGCGGCGTGCCGTGCAGCAGGACCTTCTGTTCGGCGACACGATGCGCAACGAATTTCGAGAACACGTCACGCGCGGGCGGTTCGGTTGTCAGGACCACGTCGAGCGCCATTGACTGCAACGCGTCGAACAGAACGCTCGCACTGCCTGACCGCAGCACGATCTCGACATCCATTCGGCCGATGACCGGTGCAAGGAACCCGATTTGAAAGTTGCGCGACAGCGTCGAAAGGGCGCCGATCCGTACCGCTTTCCGCCCGGTCGACGTCTGACGCAGCGTGGCTGCAAGTTCCTCGCCCGCCCCGAAAATCCGCTCCGAATAGTCGAGCGTGATATGCCCGACCTCGGTCAGCACAAGCTGCCGCCCTCGCCGCTCGAACAACTGGTGGCCGATCCGCGCTTCCAGCGTGCGGATCTGGGTCGAAAGCGCCGATTGCGAAACGTTCAAACGCTCTGCCGTGCGCGTAAGGTTCCCGTCCTTCGCGACCTCGTGGAAGTACCGCAGGTGATGATAGTTCATCTCTGACATCGTTCGATTAAACAGAACGATAATGCAAAAACAATGAATTTTTATTCACGTTTTGCCACCGCTACCTCTCCCCCGGAACGGAATGGAGGTTTCGATGACATATCTTCTGCTGCTGCCGCCGGCGTTTCTGATCGCCATCGGGGCAGATCTGCTTGTGCGCCCCGCGGAACGGGCCGGTGCGCGCCTGCGCGGGCCGGAACTGGCAGCACTTCTGGGTCTTCTTGCGACGGCGGGCGCGGCGGTTGCACTTGCCCTGTCCGGGCCGGCGACAAGTCCGCTTCTCGGTGTGGCGGGTATCGGTCTTTCGGCCCGCAACGACATCGTCAGTGTCGCCCTGGCATTGACCGTCGGCTTCGTAGGTTGGGTCGTACTGCGCTTTTCGCGGGTCGCGCTCGACGGCGAGGCGCGGCAGAGCCGGTTCATGGGCTGGATGAGCCTGACACTCGCCTTCGTGCTGGCGCTGGTGGTAGCGGGCAACCTGTTCCAGCTGGTGATCGCGTGGATCGCGGTCGGCACCGGCCTGCACCGGCTCTTGTTGTTTTACCCCGGGCGCCCCGGCGCGCAGCGGGCCGCGCGGAAGAAATTCCTGGGCGGGCTGGTCGCAAGCGGCGCCTTGCTGATCGCGGCGGGCCTGCTTGCCCACGGGTTCGGCACCACCGATATCGCGCGCATCCTTGCGGCCGCGCGCACCGGTCAGGGTCCGCAGACGCTCTGGCACGTGGCGGCTTTTCTGGGCGTCGCTGCGGTGTTCAAATCCGCGCTTGTCCCGACCCATGGCTGGCTGACCGAGGTGATGGAAGCCCCGACCCCTGTCTCGGCGCTGTTGCATGCAGGGGTGGTCAATGCCGGGGGCTTCCTGCTGATCCGCTTCGCGGATGTGATGCTTGCCGCACCCGGCGTCCTTGCGGTGCTGGCGCTGATTGGCGGGCTCAGCGCGCTTGTCGCCGCGACGGTGGCGACGACACAGGCCGCGGTGAAAACCTCGCTCGCCTGGTCCACCTGCGCGCAGATGAGCTTCATGGTGCTGCAATGCGGTCTGGCGCTGTTCCCGTTGGCCTTGCTCCATATCGTGGCGCATTCGCTCTACAAGGCGCATGCCTTCCTGTCCTCGGGCAGCGCGGTCGCGGCAGTGGCGCAGCAGCGCAGGCCGGGCCCTGTCGCGGTGCCCGGCGCGGGGGCGGTGCTGCGTGCCTTCCTGCTTGCGCTTGCGATCTACGGCGGGGCGCTGGCGCTTTCCGGGCTCTGGCACGAGCCGCCGCAGGCGCTCGCGTTGGGGGCGATCCTTGTCTTCGGCGTGGCCTACCTGATCGCGCAGGGACTGGCCGACGCCGCGCCCTGGCCCCTGTTCTGGCGCACGACGCTGATGTCCCTGGCCGCGACCCTTGGCTATTTCGCGCTGCACTGGGGGGCCAATGCGCTTTCGGCGGGCACCTTGCCGCCGCCGCCCGTAGCCGACCCGCTGATCTGGCTCGTGATGCTTCTGACGATCCTGGGCTTCGGTCTTGTGGCTTGGGCGCAGGCGACCTTCCCACTGTGGTCCGGCCACCCCGCTGCGGCAGGACTGCGCGTCCATCTGATGAACGGTCTCTACCTAAATGCGCTTACCGATCGGTTGATCGGACAGCCCCATCTTCGGAAAGGATAAGGCGATGAATTTTCATAGCTATCAATTCCCCGGCCCGACGCTGCAGCTCTTTGACGCCGCAGAACACGCGCTTGCGCAGATCCCGCCCGCCTTCGGGTTGGAGGCAACGGTGGCGGTGAACCCCTACCTGGGGCAGGTCGAACAGACCCGCCTTCAGGCCGCGGCCCGGCTGGCGCGGGCGGCAGGCGCCCGGACGACCGCGCCCCGCGAAGTGGTCGCCCGGTGGTACAAGGCCGGGCGGATCACGCCGCAGGACATCGCCGCCGCCGCCGTCCAGGCCGGGCTCGATCCCGACCGGGTGCAGGCGGCGCTGCACACTCCGTCGCCCGTATATCTGCCAGATCCGACGCTGGCCGATATCGCGACGGCCCGGACCGAGCAAGACTGGCCCGCGCTGATCCGAGACCGGGTCGGTCTGTGGGCTGCCGGGCATTTCGACAAGGGGCAAGCGCTCTGGCCCGCGCCTGGTGGGTCGGCCTTCACGGCCTGGAGGGCCTTCGCGCTTCGCGACCTGACGCCGGACCTGCACGGCCTGGGGGGCTTTTGCGTTTTCGCAGCGGGCCTGCCCACGGATGCGCGCGCGGCTTTCGCAGAACTCACGGGCAGGCTGGGTCTCGGCGCCGAGGCCGCGCCGTTCTACCTGCACCGGCTTGCGATGACCCTTGGCGGCTGGGTGCAATATGCGCGCGGGCTGGGCTGGGCCGACAGCCTGAAGGGCGAACGCAATGCGCTGAGCTTCGAAATGCTGGTGATCCGGCTGGCATGGGAGGTCGCATTGCTCGACCGTTTCGGGGACCAGCTCGCCGCGCCCTGGGTTCAAGCGCTGAAAGATCATGCCGCGCCATTGGAACCGGGTCTCGACCTGCGCATCGACCTGGCCCTTCAGGAGGCCATGGACCGGGCCGAGGAACGGGTGCTGGCGGACAAGCTTGCCGCCGCGGGCAATCGGGCCGGGACGCCCCCGCCCGACATTCAGGCGGTCTTCTGCATCGACGTGCGGTCCGAGCCGTTCCGGCGGGCGCTCGAAGCGGTCGATCCGGGGGTGCAAACGCGCGGCTTCGCCGGGTTCTTCGGCCTGCCCATCGCGCATCGCGGACTGGCTTCGGACCAGTTAGAGGCACGCGCGCCGGTGCTGCTGGAAACGTCGCTCGAGTCGCAGGTCGCGGTAAGCGGCGCGGCTGACCGGGCAGAGCGGATCGCCCGGCGCGCAGTCCGCGCATGGGGCCGGTTCAAGCTGGCCGCGGTGTCGTCCTTCGCTTTCGTCGAGGCGGCCGGGCCGCTGTACCTGGGCAAGCTGTTCGGCGCGGCGATGGCACAGGGCTCCGCCCCGCACCCCGAACCCATGCCAGCGCTCGATCTGCCGCCGGCAGAACGGGTGGCACTGGCGGGTCGGGTCCTTCGGGCGATGTCGCTCACGTCCGATTTCGCGCCGCTGTTGCTGATCGCAGCGCACGCCGCCCGGGTCACCAACGCCCCCCATGCAAGCGCATTGCAATGCGGCGCCTGTGGCGGCCATTCCGGCGATGTCAATGCGCGGCTTCTGGCGGGACTGCTCAACGATCCCGAGGTGCGCGAGGGGCTCTCGCGGACAGGCATCGCCATCCCGCCGAAGACGCGGTTCCTGGCGGGGCTGCATGACACCGTCAGCGACGACCTGCACCTTTTCGCCGAAGGGACCGGCGCCGTGCCACCGGCGCATCTGGCGCGCCTGCAGGCGGCGCTTGCCAAGGCAGGCGAGATTGCGCGGACGGCCCGGGCGCAGAGCCTGCCCCGTGCGGATGCGGGAACGGGTCTGCCCCGGCGCGGCAAGGACTGGTCCGAGCTGCGTTCCGAATGGGGTCTGGCGGGATGCCGGTCATTCATTGTCGCGCCAAGGCATCGCAGTGCGGGCTGCGATCTGCGGGGGCGGGCCTTCCTGCACGACTACGATTGGCGGCAGGATGCAGGCTTTGGCACGCTGGAGCTGATCCTGACCGCGCCTGCCGTCGTCACCAGCTGGATCGCGCTGCAATATCACGGCTCTGCAACCGCGCCCGAGGTGTTCGGGGCAGGCAACAAGCTGTTGCACAACGTCGTGGGCGGATTCGGCGTTTTCGAAGGCAATGGAGGCGACCTGAAGGTCGGGCTGCCGATGCAGTCGCTTCACGACGGAGAACGGCTCTACCACGATCCGTTGCGGCTCTCGGTTGTGGTCGCAGCCCCGACCGAGGCGATTTCCGACGTACTGCAGCGTCATCCGCAGCTGAAGGCCCTGTTCGAAAACGGCTGGCTGTCGCTCCATGTCATGGACGACGCAGGCCGGATCTCTGCACGCTACACGGACGGGGCCTGGGTTGCCTCGCTCCCCGGGATGGACCGTTCCACCGGTATCGGTCAGGCCGCCTGATACCGCGCCGCTTTGCAGTAAGGCGCCATCATGGCGAAGATGCGGACCAGAGAGGCGGGTTACCAGCCGCCTCTTCACCCCGTTTTGGGTGTCGCCAAGCGTAGCGCAAGGAACAGATGTCGATGCGCACGGTACACTCGCCGCCAAGATCGTGCAGGGACGCACAAAATGGTCGTGCCCGGGATGGACAGCGCCGGGCCCACCGCGACCTGCGCCAGCGCCTCGTCGGCAGGCCAAATGTGGCCAGCACGCCGATGCCAGGCACCCGACAGGGTCCAGCCCGGGCTGCGGGTGGGCCGAATGCACAGAGTGTCGCTGGAACGCCATGCAGGCGTCGCACATGGTTTCGATCAACCGATCCCGCGCGACCGCAGCCGGCGTCTGCGTGCGGTTCACTTCGTCCACCTTGACCCACCGCCGCCCGCGCCCATCTCGCGGCGCGGATCTGTTCGCGACCGATCCCCCTGCCCGATGGCCGAACCGGTTGCCGGACCGTGGGTCGGGACCCTAGGGTTGGGGTTCGCCACATCCTTTCCCCGCCCGCGACGGTCCCGATGCTGCTTCGCCTTGCCCTGTGCCTGCTCCTCTCTGCCCCGGCAGCCCGGGCCCAGCAGGCAGAGCTTCTGCCCGCAGCCGAGCAGCCTGCCTGGAACGCCATCGGCCGGGTGAACCAGGCGGAATACCGAAGCCGCCGGATGTGTACCGGCACGCTGATCGCCGCCGACCTTGTCCTGACGGCCGCGCATTGCCTGTTCCGCAACGGAGTGCCCGCCCGGCCCGAGGATATTCATTTCGTCGCCGGCTGGCGCAGCGGCGACTATGCCGCCCACAGCGTTGCGGCCGAGCTTCTGGTCGATCCCGAGTTCGAGCCCGACGCACCGGCATCGGCCGCCCGGGCCCGCAGGGATGTGGGCTTCATGCGGCTGGCCGAACCGATAGCCGCGGACGTCGTGGTCCCGCTGCCGCTGGCCACCCTACCCCAAGATGATCCGGCGCTGGCCCTGATCGGCTATCGGCGCGACCGGGCCCAGGCCCTGTCGCGGCAAATCCCGTGCCATGTCACGGCGCGGGATGCCGGCCTGATCGGGCTGGATTGCCCGGTGATCCCCGGAACCTCCGGCGCGCCGGTGCTGTGGGAAACGCCCGACGGATGGCGGGTCGTGGCGCTCGTCTCGACCGCGACGCCAAGCGGCGCGGCGACGCAGGCGCTGGCCCCGCTGGTGCCATCGGCCGATCCGGCCACGACATGGGCCAGGCGGCCTTAGCGGCCGGTCCGGTCGCCTGCATAGACGCGGCGCAGCTCCGGCACGGCCAGCGCGACCAACAGGGCCGCGACCAGAAGAAAGATGGTCGGGCCGATCCGTTCATAGCCCCAGACCCCGGCCAAGCCGCCGCCGAAGAAAGCCGCCAGCGTCGCCACATGCAGCAGAAGCTTTGACCGCAGCGCGGGCTGGTGCCGGCCCTGGCCCAGCAGCTGGGCCAATTCGATCCCGATATCCGTGGCAATGCCCGACACGTGGCTGGTCCGGACCCGCGCATCCGAAATCCGGGTCGTCGCCGCGTTCTGCAGGCCCATCACGAAGCTGAGGCCCACCATCATGACGCGGCCCGTGATCTCGATCGGCAGGGCCATGTCCAGCGCGGCCAGGATCACCAGCAACAGCGCCTCGGCCAGGATCGAGAAGGCATAGATGCCGCGGATCCGGCGGGCCTGCCCGGCCTCGACCAAGAGAGCCGACACGAAGGCGCCGAAGATGAAGGCCAGCACAAGGCTTGCAAACCACAGCGCCACGCCCAGCCGGCCGATGGCCAGCATGTCCGACAGGGTCGAGACATTACCGGTCATGTTGGCCGAGAAATAGCCCAGCGCCCGGAACCCGGCCGCATTCACTGCGCCCGCGACCAGCGACAGCCAGACCGCCAGCCGCAGGTCGATGGCGACGGTCCTGTCCTGCCCGACATTGATCAGCATGCTGCGCCCTCCGTTCCGTCGTCGGGGGCCAACATGCCCGGGGGCCGCCCCCAAATGCCAGTGCGAAGTGCGCGGCGGCCGGCCTCAGCGCGCCTCCAGGTCCGCGAAACTTTGCGCGAAGGCGTCGATCACCGGGTCCACATCTGCCATCGACAGGCACAGCGGCGGCACCATCCGCAGAATGTTCTTGTCATTACCGGATTTCGACAGGACCAGCCCGTGTTCCCGGGTGCGTTCGAAGACAAAGGCCGTCTCCGCCGGTGCGGGGTCCTTTGTGGTGCGGTCCTTGACCAGTTCCACCGCCTGCATGAAACCCCGGCCCCGCACGTCGCCGATGACCGGGAAGCGCTGTTGCAGGTCCAGAAGGCCGTCATGCAGTTTTGCCCCCACCTCGCGGGCATTGGCGATCAGGTCTTCGTCCTTGATGATCTGCAAGACCGCACGTCCTGCGGCGCAGGCCGCAGGGTTGGCGCCGTAGGTGTGGAACAGGAACTTGCCGTCCATCGCCTCGGCCACCTCGCGTTTGGCGATGACGGCGCCCAGCGGGATGCCGTTGCCGATGCCCTTGGCCAGGACCATGATGTCGGGGACGACATCGTGCGCCTCGAAGCACCACATCGCGTCGCCGGTCTTGCCGAAGCCCGACTGCACCTCGTCCACGATGGCCAGCCCGCCATGGGCGCGGACATGTTCGAAGGCGCCCCTCATGTAACCCTCGGGCATCGGGACGATGCCGCCATAACCCTGAACGGGTTCGATGATCATGCCGGCCAGTCGGCCGCTGGTGGTGTGTCGGATCACGCGGTCCAACTCGTCCAGATAGGGCTGCGTGCCTGGCCCGAAAGCACCGCGATACTGGTTCGGTTCCGCCGCAAAGGAGATATTCGACAGCTGCCCCGTGTTGTGACGGAAATTCATGACCCCGGTCACGGCCTGCGCGCCATAGGTCGCGCCGTGATAGGAATTGCGCAGCGCGATCATGTCCATGTTCCCGGTGGCCAGCCGCGCCATCATCAGCGCCAGGTCGATGGCCTCGGTCCCCGAATTGGTGAAATGGACCACCCAGTCGTGGCCTTCTGGCATGGTCTGCGCCAGTTCCTCGGCGAAATGGGCGGGCACCGGGTGATAGAACATCGTCGTGCAATGGGTGAGTTCGGCGACCTGTTCCTGCACCGCCTTGACGACCCGTGGATGGGCGTGCCCGACCGAGATGCAGAGGTTCATGCCCAGCAGGTCGATCAGCCGGTTGTCGAGTTCGTCCCAGACATATTGCCCCTGCCCGCGCTTGATGATCAGCGGCTTTTCGTAGGGCACGAAGGCCCGCTGGGTCGCTGCAAAGTACCGGTCCCGCCTGGCGACGATCTCGTCCGTCGACCACGTCACCGGCAACGGTGTCTCTGTCTGCTGGTCCATGTCCTGCCCCCTGCTTGCTGTCTTGTCCGGGCGCAGGCTAGGCCCGGGCTCGGCCGTTGCGAAGGGACAGATCCAGTCAACAAGGTGGACAGTTCAGATCAGCGCCCGCAGCTCCCCGGCCACCAGTGCGATGCCCGGGTCGATGTCGTTGCTGCGCAGCGCCCCGAAGCTGAGACGAAAGCGGCCGCGGGCCCGGGCCGGGTCGATGAAGAACGGTGTGCCTTTGTCGATCAGGACGCCCCGCGCGCGCAGCCGGGCCTGCAGCCGGTCGGTGTCCAGCCGGTCCGGACCTTCGATCCAGAAGGACGACCCGCCCTGCCCCGCGCCCATGGGCAGGTCCGGCATATGGGTGGCCAGCGCCGCGCGCATCGTTTCCCACCGGCGGCGGAACCGCCGGTGCAGGCCGCGCAGATGGGCGTCCTGATGGCCCAGCGCCAGGAAATGCGCCATCGCGTCCTGAAGCAGCGCCGCCGGGTTCCGCATCATCGCCCGCCGGATCGCCGTTGCCTCGCGGATGATCCGCCGGTCCGCCACGATGTACCCAAGCCGCAGCCCGGGCGAGAGCGCCTTGGAGAGCGAGCCGACATAGACCGCGGTCCCCGAAGGCGACAGCACCCGGATCGGCGGCAACGCGTCCTTCAGGAAGTTGCGTTCCGATTCGTAGTCGTCCTCGATCACGATCATCTGCCGCTTCACCGCCAGATCGATCAGCGCCCTGCGCCGTTCCAGGCTCATGGTGACGGTCGTCGGGAACTGGTGGCTGGGCGTGACATAGACCATGCGGCAGCCGTCTGGGATCCGGTCGACCTGCATTCCGTCGCTGTCCAGCGGCACGGGGCACAGGCGGTGGCCGGTCAGCGCGAAGGCATTGCGCGCCTCGGGATAGCCCGGATCCTCGATCGCGACCTGTGCGCCGGGGCCGCCGAAGAGCGTGCCCAGGATATAGAGCCCGTTCTGCGCACCGGCGGTGATCAGGATCTCGTCCGGCGCCGCGCGGATGCCGCGATAGCCCAGCAGGCGCTGACGCAGTTGGTCGACCAGCAGCGCGCTGTCCGCGCCGCCGCCGTCCCCGGCCCACAGCGGAAGGCGGTTCGCGTTCAGGGCCAGCCGCATGCATTCCCGCCAGGCCTGGATCGGAAAGGTACCGGTGTCGATCTGGCTGTAGATGAACGGGTACTTGTAACGGCTCCAGTCCGCGGGCGTGTCGATCCTGGGCAATTGCGAGGGCAGCGGGCGCCCTTCCAGCGCGGGGATCGGGGTCGGTTCGACCGCCGCGTCGTCCGGCGGCAAGTTCAAAGGCGCGGCCTCCGGATCCACCACATAGCCGCTGCGGTCCTTCGCCCGGATCAGGCCGCGATCGACCAGGCTGGCATAGGCCTGGAACACGGTACTGCGCGAGACGTTCAGTTGTCCCGACATCTCGCGGCAGGACGGCAGCGCCTGCCCCGGGCCCAGCGCCCCGTCGGCAATGGCGCGGCCGATGACGTCGCAGATCTGATCCCTGAGCGACAGGGGAGAGCTTTCGGGAAGATGGAACCGATGACCGACCATCTGTCCACCATCGGCGCGCGGTCTGTCCCGCGCAAGCGGCGAACAGGGGGCGACGCCAAGACGTTCCTCCAGTGTGCGGATCGTGTCTGCCATCATCGGGCCCACGACGTCCTGCAGATCCTGTTCCGCCACCTGATGGGCCGGACCGCCGACGTTCAGCCCATAGATCCCACGCTCGTCCCGCACCGCCGGCCCCGCGCACAGACTGGTGCGGACGGCGATATCGGCCATGTGGTCCCGTGCGACCTGCCGC
Source organism: Chachezhania sediminis (assembly GCF_009765275.1). GTDB lineage: Bacteria > Pseudomonadota > Alphaproteobacteria > Rhodobacterales > Rhodobacteraceae > Chachezhania > Chachezhania sediminis. Next base: position 818,028 of record NZ_VOPH01000003.1, on the reverse strand, counting down.
ATATCGACCGCCGCCAGCGCCCGATGGCCAGGGGCAAGCGTCTTGCCGCCGATCTCGCAGGTGTTGAAGCGCAGGTTGACGACCAGATAGCCCAGTTCGGTCGGCATGAAGGTCGGGCACGACACAGTGGGCTTCGGGAGACCCGTCCACTGCGACAGTTCCTGATTGCCCGGGTGCCGGTCGCCGACCCTGAAGACCGCCAGGATCTCCGGCCCGCAGGCGAAAAACCGGATCTCGGCGCACCCGCGTGTCATGCGGCACGCGGCCGGCCCCGCACCACGGTATCGCCAAGGCGCCAGGCCTTCAGCACCGTCTTGACCGCCTCGGCCGGGTCAGGCGCGCGGTCCGGCGGCTTTCCCGTGATCTTCGCGGATTTGGCGCCGACGACGCAGGGCGAAAGGATCCTGATCCTTAAAGCCTGCCATCCTGCCGCGGCCGCTGCCCAGCAGGCCTGCGACAGCGGCCGTCGGGTCATTTGGATCACCGTGCTTGGGATGCGGCCATCAGATACTGCGCCAGGACCAGCGCCTTGTCCGATCCTTCGCGGATCTTCCCCGCCATCCGACACAGGGCCACGAAATCCTCGCGGTCCAGCCCGTCGAAGATCTGGTCGTTGACTTCGGCCAGGATGGGTGAGGTCCGGGCGAGTTTATCCCGCGTCAGGGCGGTCAGTGCCAGCCGCACCCGGCGGCGGTCCCTGGGGTCCGGCGTCTTGGACAGAAGGCCCGCCTGCACCAGCTTGCCCACCTCGATCGTGATGAAGGCCCCGGACTGGCCCAGCTGTTCGGCCACGTCCTTCACGGCAACATCGCCGAACCGTTCCAGATGCGCCACTGTCTGAAGGATGGTCCACTGCCCGCCGGTCAGGCCCAGCTGGTTGCCCATCACGGCACGGATCCCTTCCAGCCGGGCATGGATGGTAAAGATGTTGTGCAGCATGGTTCGGAAATCGTCATCGCTGCCGTCAACGATGAAGTCCGGGTTCCGGACCGTCAGCACCTTGCCCGTCATCGCTGTTTCCGCCCGTTCAGGTCTGCGCAAAGTTGTCTCGTTGTCGGTCCAGTTAGTGCCCGCCCCGTCACCTGGCAAGGTGCCGGCGCGCTATCGGCCCTCTTCCGCCTTTCCAGACAGGCGGACGGCAAACGGAAACGGGGCGCCGAGGCCCGCCCCGCGCTCTTCCCCGTCCCCACCGATCCGGCCGACCGCCGCCGGGCCCCGAGGTCACGGCCGGCCCGCCGGCATGGGCGCCGTCACATTCCCGATCGCCCCCGATCGCCGCGGGACCCGCGGGTGCGACCCTTGCTCCCGGGGCCTTGCGCTGGCGCCTCTGGCACGCGATTGTCCGGCCCGCACACTCTTCCCTCCGGTCGAGGTTTCGTATCCCTGTTCCGGATCCGGGGCCGCGGCACGGTCATCTGCTGTAAAGGACCCCCCATGCCCATCCATGTCTCCCCCGGCCCGATCATGTCCCAGGCCGTAGTCCACAACGGCGTCGCCCACCTGGCAGGCCAGGTCGCCATGGACAACCAGTCCGGGGATTTCGCCACCCAGACGAAAGAGGTCTTTGCCCGCATCGACAAGATCCTGGCAGATCTGCGCAGCGACCGCACCCAGATGCTGTCGGCGACGATCTACCTGACCGATCTGGCGGATTTCCCCGAGATGAACAAGCTCTGGGCCGAATGGCTGGACGGCGCGACGCCGCCGGCACGTGCCACGGTCAACGCGGCGCTGGTGCTGCCGGGCCTGAAGATCGAAATCGTGGTCGTGGCCGAAGTTCCGGAAGCCGGGTAACCCCTGCCTGCCTGCGGCAGCAGCCGGCCCGCAGGCCGCGCGCCGGATGCGCCCGGGCTTTCCCGAAAACGGTTCAGGCCGCGTCGGCCCGAACCTCTCCCAGCCAGGCCCTCAGGGCCTCCGGGTCCGCGTCCAGCCTGCGCCCCATGTCGCCGGCGAATGCCGCAAAGGCCTCGGCATTGCCGGGGTTTACGGCCGTCAGCACCGGGATGCCGCGGGCCAGTGCCTCGGCGATCACCGGGCGGAAGCCGCGACCGCCCGCTTCATGCTTGCCGAACTTGTTGACGATCAGAAGATCCGGCAACGGTCCGGTCGCCAGCCGCTGTTCCACCTCGGCCACCGCCTGTTCCAGCGCCTCCGGGTCAAGCCGGCACCCCCGCGATCCCGCGCCCAGCGATTGCGAGATCCGGATCACCGGCCCGTCGGGCAGCACCACCGCATCCATGTCGCACAACTCGCTGTCCGCGCAGGCCACGTTGTCCTGTACGATCCCCGCCAGACGCAGCCCGCGCGCCGCAGCCTCTGTCGCGAAGGCCGCCAGGCACTTGTCCGCCGCGCCCTTGTCCCCGCCTGTCACATATCCCAGCATTGGCCACTTCTCCGTCCTGATGGCGGCAGGATGGTGCACCGCCGCGCCCTGATCAACCCGGCTCGACGCCGCGTTCCGGCCGCTCTAACCTCGCCCGAAAGAACCGAGGGAGGATCGATCATGACGCCGGCAGATGCGCAACAGCTGCTTCAGGACTATTTCGCCGACTGGGTGCGCGCGCTGAAGCCCGAAGTGACCGCCACATCGCCCGAGGAAGTCACCGTCAGGATGCCCCTTGGCCCCCACCTTGCCCGTGTGGGCGGCATCGTCTCGGGCCAGGCCCTTGCCGCCTTGGCCGACACATCGATGGTCCTGGCCGCCTGCGCCCATGCCGGGGGCTTCAGACCCTTCGCCACGACCGACCTGCACACACAGTTCCTGCGCCCCGGCACCGGCACGGCGATCCTCTGCCGCGCCCTCGTCGTCCGCGCCGGCAAGGCGCTGGTCTTCGCCCGGGCCGAGATGACGGAAGAAGACAGCGGCAAGCTGGTCGCCACCGCGACCGCCACCTTCTTCGCCCCCTGATTGAGTCTTGATTGAACTCTTGCCGGGCGCACCGCGCCGGGCCAAAGTGAACAAAAGGAAAACATCTGGACGGGGATTCGCCCATGCGCAGCTTCGACGAGATCTTTGCCATTGCCGCCGACCGCCACGGCGGCCCACAGGCGCTGGAGACGAAGCTGGCCCGCCCCTTGTCCGGGGCCGAGCTGGAACAGATCCCTGCAGATCGCTGGCTGGCGCAGATGACGCGTTCGATCTTTCAGGCCGGGTTTTCCTGGAAGGTCATCGAACAGAAATGGCCTGGCTTCGAAGCCGCCTTCGAAGGCTTCGACATCGGCCGGTGCGCGATGATGGACGACGACTGGTTCGACCGGTTGGTTGCGGACGACCAGATCGTGCGGAACGGCAAGAAGATCGCGACGGTGCGCGAAAATGCCGTGTTCCTGTCCGGCCTCAGTGACCAGGGCGGCGCAGGCAAGGTCCTTGGGCTCTGGCCCTCGACCGATTTCATCGGGCTGATGGATCTTCTGAAGACCAGGGCGTCCCACATGGGCGGGACTAGCGCGCAATACGCAATGCGGATGATGGGGCGGGATGCCTTCGTCTTGTCGACCGACGTGACCCAGCGGCTGATCGTCGAAGGCGTGATCGACAAGCCCGCCACGTCCAGGACCGCGCTGCGCGCCGTGCAGGGCGCCTTCAACACCTGGATGGACCAGTCGGGCCGGTCGCTTTCGGAAATCAGCGGGACACTGGCGCGCAGCCTCTGACAGCGACCTTGCCACGGGCACCTGCCCGGCGTCGGGCAGGACCTTCCGTCCCCGCACCCGGGCCGCGATCTTTGACAATCGCGCCAGGGGCTTGCCTGCCCCCTACCCGCAGCCGCGAAAGCGGGCTAGCGTGCGCCTCATGTCGATCCCGCGTGTGTTCCTTCTGGCGCTTCTGGCGTTGACCGTTTCCAGTTGCGGCCGCCCCCTGACGCCGTCGGAAAAGGCTTTCGCGACCTCTCTCTACGGCGATCAGCTGAACACGAAGCGCGTGCGGCTGGCCACCGGGGCGCCGGTCGATTCGGTCACCTTCCGCCGCCCGCCGCGGCCGCGTGTGACCTGCCGCGAACGGATCTTCCCGCCGCCCACCAGCGACATCGTCACGACCTCGCCTGCGGCGGTGACGCTGTTCAACAAGGTGCTCTTTGCCGACACCTGGTATCTGCCGAACTACATGCCCGACTATCCCAACCGGATGTACCTGGTCGAGGCTATGCTCTTCGGGCACGAGATGGTCCATGTCTGGCAATGGCAAAACCGCAAGCGCACCGGCTATCACCCGCTGAAGGCGGCAATGGAACATCAGGAATCTTCCGACCCGTATCTCTTCGACGTGGCCAGCGACGAGGGCTTCCTGTCATTCGGTTACGAACAGCAGGGGGCCATCGTCGAGGAATACATCTGCTGCAGCGCCATCGACCCGAAGGGCAAGCGCACGAAACGCCTGCACGAGATGCTGGCCGGCGCTTTCCCGGTGTCGGACCTGCCGCAAAGCCGGCAGTCGGATGTCTACCTGCCGTGGAAGGAAGCCGACCTGAAAGGCATCTGCGACTGACCGAAAGCGGGGTACACTGCTGCCGTCCGATCCGCCGGCAGCATATGTCACGCCTGTTTCCCGTGTGATCCGCGCATACCGCCACCGCCTGATCCACAGCCATTGCCCCGCCCTCTTGTACAGGCTGCAAAGGTTGCACCGCCAAACCGGGCGTCGGGCCCGCACCCCCGGCGAGACAAAAGATGCGGAAGGCATCCGACGGGGCAACGCGGAACCGTAGGATCGCGGCCTGACCGACCTCAGCCGGCCAGCTGCCCGTTCTCCATCCGCAGCACCCGATCCATGCGCGCGGCGAGATCCGGATTATGGGTTGCGACCAGCGCCGCAAGGCCTTCGTTCCGGACCAGCGCCATCAGCGCCTCGAACACCCGTTCGGACGTTGCCGGGTCCAGATTTCCCGTGGGTTCGTCCGCCAGCAGCACCCGCGGCCGGTTGGCCAGCGCTCGGCAGAAGGCCACCCGCTGCTGTTCGCCCCCCGACAGGGCCGCCGGCCGGTGGCCCGCGCGGGCGCCCACGCCGACGCTGTCCAGAAGCTCTGCCGCGCGGGCCTTTGCCGCCCCGCGCGCCACACCATTGGCCAGTTGCGGCAGCACGATGTTCTCGGCCGCCGTGAATTCCGGCAGAAGGTGGTGAAACTGGTAGACGAAACCCACGTCGCGCCGCCGCACCGCCGTGCGCGCCGCGTCGCCCGCCCCGGACATGTCGCGCCCGCCGATTTCGACGACGCCGCCATCGGCGGTGTCCAGAAGCCCCGCGATATGCAGCAGCGTCGACTTGCCGGCCCCAGACGGCGCCACCAGCGCCACGGCCTCGCCCGCCCGCAGGTCCAATTCGATCCCGCGCAGAACAGCGACCTCGTTTGGCTTGCCGGCATTGTAGGTCTTGGTCACGCCCGCCAGGCGCAGCGCGATGTCACTCATAGCGCAGCGCCTCCACCGGGTTCATCCGGGCCGCACGCCGTGCCGGGAAGATCGTGACGATAAAGGACAGGCCCAGGGACAGCGCCACCGCCGACAGCACGTCGTCCAGTTGCAGTTCCGCCGGCAGCGCATAGATGCCACGGATCTGCGGATCCCAGACCCCTCCCCCGGCGATATAGTCCACCACCGCGAAGATCTGGTCGATGTAGATGGCAAAGAGGCACCCCAGCGTCACGCCCAGCACCGTGCCGGCCACGCCGGTCGCCGCCCCGCAGATGAAGAAGACCCGCAGCACCGCGCCCTCGCTCAGCCCGATGGTGCGCAGAACGCCGATGTCGCGGCCCTTGTTCTTCACCAGCATGATCAGGCCCGACACGATGTTCATGGTCGCGATCAGCACCAGGATCGACAGGATGACGAACATCACGTTGTCTTCCATCTGAAGCGCCCGCAGGAACCCGCCCTGCATGTCCTGCCAGGTCCAGATCACCGCCGTGGGCCCGGCGGCCTGCAGCAGTGCCAGTTCGACCTGCTGCACATGTTCCGGGTCGTCCAGCATCACGTCGATCTGGTCCGCCACGCCTTCGCGGTTGAAGTAATCCTGTGCCTCGGCAAAGGGCATGTAGACCCGCGTCCGGTCGATGTCGTAGCGCCCGGCGGAAAAGACATAGACGACCTCGTACCCCTTCACCCGCGGGCTGGTGCCGAAGGCCGTGCGCACCCCTTCCGGAGAGATCAGCCGCACGCCGTCGCCCACCTGCACGCCCAGTTCGCGCGCCAGTGCAGCGCCCAGCGCCACGCCTTCGCCGAAACGGGACAGGTCGCCCGTCGCATCGGGGCTTTCGGCCACGCCGGGGATGTCCGCCAGGTCGGCGGCCGAAATGCCGAAGACCTCGGCGCCCGCGTTCCGGCCCTGGTTCGCGACCATGACCTGGCCCTTGACCAGCGGCGCCGCGTCCATGACGCCCGGCACCTGTTCCAGCCGTTCGGCCATCGCGGCATAGTCGGCGATGGAACGATCGACCCGCCCCTGTTCGTCTACCTTGCCGGTGGAATAGATCGTGGCATGGGCATTGGCGCCCAGGATCGTGTCGACGAATTCCGACCGGAAGCCGGTGCGCACCGCCAGCGTCGCGATCAGGGCCGCCACCGCCAGGGTAATGCCGATCAGGCTGATCCAGGTCATGACCGACACGCCGCCTTCGGCCCGAGTCGCGCGCAGATACCGCCAGGCGATCATCCATTCATAGCGCGCGAAGGGCGCCGGTCCGTCGGCCATGTCGGCTCCAAGGGCTGGTTCGGGTCGCGCGGACCCTGCGGTCTTGCCCTGCCGCCGTCAAGCGGCACCGGGTCACGGATCGGCGACAGGCAGATGCGGGCCGGCGGGGGCGGCATCCGGCGGGGGCATGGTCCCCACGCGGCATTTCCGGGCTCCAATGAAGGGAAAGGTGCGTGCAGAGCACGCACCCTACGACGCTATTGTCGCGTCACCGGATCGGTCACGCCGGGCGCACCATGCGTAGGGTGCGTGGTCCCCCACGCACCACTCACCAACGGGTCAGAGAACGCCCGCGTAGATCTTAGCGATCTCCTCGACAGCGGCTTCCGGCGCCATCTCGGTGCTCTCGCCGGTCTTGCGGCTGGTCAGTTCGACCACGCCGTTCTTCAGCCCGCGCGGACCCACGGTGATCCGCCACGGAAGGCCGATCAGGTCCATGGTCGCGAACTTCGCGCCCGCCCTTTCGTCCCGGTCGTCGTAGAGCGGATCCAGACCCTTGGCCCGCAGCGCCTTGTAGAGCCCTTCGCAGGCGGCATCCGCCTCGGCGTCGCCCTGGCGCAGGTTCACGATTCCGGCGTGGAACGGGGTCACCCCTTCCGGCCAGATGATACCCTTGTCGTCGTGGCTGGCCTCGATGATCGCGCCCAGCAGGCGCGACACGCCGATGCCATGGGACCCCATGTGGACCGGCACGTTCTCTCCGGCCGCGTTCTGAACCGTGGCGCCCATCGCCTCGGAATACTTGGTGCCGAAATAGAAGATCTGGCCAACCTCGATCCCGCGCGCCGTGCGGCGGCGTTCCTCGGGGATCTCGTTGAACAGCGCCTCGTCATGGGTCTCGTCCGTGCGGGCATAGCGCGAGGTGAACTCTTCCAGCACCGCGCGGCATTCGTCGACGCTGTCGAAATCGATCTCGCGGTCGCCGAATTTCAGGTCGGTGATCTCGCTGTCATAGAAGACCTCCGACTCGCCCGTGTCGGCCAGCACCAGGAATTCGTGGGTATAGTCGCCACCAATGGGGCCGCCATCGGCACGCATCGGGATCGCCTGCAGGCCCATCCGCTCGTAGGTGCGCAGGTAGGTCACAAGGTGACGGTTGTAGGCGTGGAGCGCCGCGTCCATGTCGATGTCGAAGTTGTAGCCGTCCTTCATCAGGAACTCGCGCCCCCGCATCACGCCAAAGCGCGGGCGGATTTCGTCCCGGAACTTCCACTGGATGTGATAGAGCGTCAGCGGCAGGTCGCGGTAGCTCGCGATGTTCTGACGGAAGATGTCGGTGATCATCTCCTCGTTCGTCGGACCGTACAGCATGTCGCGGTCGTGCCGGTCCTTGATGCGCAGCATCTCGGCGCCATAGGCGTCGTAGCGGCCGCTTTCCTTCCACAGCTCGGCCGGCTGCAAGGTGGGCATCAGAAGCGGGATGTGACCCGCGCGCTGCTGTTCCTCGTGCACGATCTGCTGCAGGCGCTGCAGCACCTTGAAGCCCAGCGGCAGCCAGGAATAGATCCCCGCCTGCTCCTGCTTGATCATGCCGGCACGCAGCATCAGGCGGTGGCTGACGATGGACGCCTCGGAAGGCGTTTCCTTCAGGACGGGCAGGAAATAGCGGCTCAGGCGCATTCTTGTACTCGCAGACAGGTCAGGCTGGCCGTGGGTTTAGGGGAAAGGCGGAACAGGCGCAATCGCGGACGCCACCCGCAGGGCGCGGTTCACCCCGCCGTTTCACCGGGCGGAACTTGTATTCGATCAGCTCGCGTCAGATCGGATGCGGCGGGGTAAACCCCGCCCGACCCTCGGGACGCCGCAAGGGGCGTGGTCTACGGGCACTGTTCCGCCCGCTCAGGTCAACAGCGCCAGGTCGTCGATATTGGTCCTACGTCGGGTCGGCATCGTCTCGGCATTCTCACCCGCCAGGGTCAGGGCGACGTCCTTGTAGAACCCGTCATTGTCGAACCACCAGGTATGGGAATAGGTCATCGTCCGCTGCGCATCCGGCACGTCCCGCAGGTATTGTTCGTTGGCATAAAGATCCCAGTGCCCGCCCGTCCGGGGCGCCGGCATGCCGACCCGCCCCACCCGTTCGCGCCCACCGTTGATTACGTTGCCCGACAGGTCCAGCACCCGGTCCCGGCCGCAATAGTAGTTGGTGAACCGCTTGGCCCGCGCCTTCAGCACCAGCCCGCCCCAGGCCCCCCGTTCCAGCCAGGCCGCGTCCACATCGGCCGAGGCGAACAGGATTTCGTCTGCCCCCCAGTTGGCCCGCGTGGGCCCCGCGGAATCGCCGAAATCCGACAGCGCCCGCAGGACGACAAGACCGCCCATGGAATGCGCCAGGATATGGATCCTGGGCCGGGGCGACATGCCCAGCAGCGGCACGATACCGTCGCCCACCAGATGCGGCGCGACCGTCTTGGCATCCGACCGGTCCCTGTCATAGGCATGGACCGCCCCGTCGCTGGGCCAGTCGAAGGCCACCACAGCGCCCCGGAACCCATGGGCCGCCACCCCGGCCTTGATCTTCGCCAGCCGGTTCAGCATGTCCGCCTGCGAGGTGTTGAACCCATGGACAAAGACCAGCACGCCGTTCGCCGCGCCCTCCTGCCCGACCAGGTCCAGCCAGTTTTCCCGGCTGACGATGCCGCCCTTGCGCGTTCCCCCAGCGCCGGGATCCGAGATCGAGACATAGCGCGTCAGCGCCGCCGGGTTGTTGGTGAACTTCTGCGTCTGCGCGTTGTAGGTCCTGCGCGAAAAGAAAAGGGCCATTGTCCGCACCTCCTGAACAAGGGCTTGGGATCGGGTAAAATCGGCCCCCAAGGGCCCTGAAAATGGATTGGCAAGAATTCTTGGGCCAAGCGTGGTGACCCGGCGCCGCAACCGTCAAGGTATTTCTGGTCCCGGACAGCCCCGCATGCGCCCCGATACGGGTATTCCCTACCCTGAAGGCGGCACCTGCTGTCCGCAGATGACCCACCAGGGCGCAGGCGTACAAAACGAAAGCCGCAGGTTTGCGCCGGAGGTTTGCCTTGCCCGCAGAGGGCGGTCGCGGGCCGTCTTTGCCTGAACCAGGTGCTGCGGGCCGTCCGTTCTTCGGCTTGAAACTGTTGCGCCCGGGGCCGCATTAAGCGATGTCTGATCCAAAGTTTGGGCCGCCCCGGCGGCGGCGATCTGCAGGGGTTTTCATGGCGCTTCCGGTCGAGACGCAATTCCGCTACTGGGGCATCGCCCTGGCCGTGCTGACCGCGGTGCTGTGGTTCCTGGGGGACCAGCTGCTGCCCTTCGTCATCGGCGGCGCCATCGCCTATTTCATCGACCCGATCGCCGACCGTCTGGAACGGATGGGTCTGTCCCGGGTCGCCGCGACTGCGGTGATCACCATCGTGGGCATCCTGCTTTTCGTCGCGGTCTTCCTGCTTTTCGTGCCGACACTGGTGTCGCAGACCGTCGACCTGATCCAGACCGCGCCGCAGATCTTCCGCGATGCGCAGGATTTCCTGAACCAGCGCTATCCCCACATGCTGGAAGAGGGGTCCACCCTGCGCAAGGCGCTGTCGACCTTCGGCGACAGCCTGAAGGACGGCGCTACCGCCGTGGCGGGCGTGGTCTTCGGATCGGCGATGTCGGTCGTGAACCTTGTAACCCTGTTCCTGATCGTGCCGGTCGTCGCGGTCTATCTTCTGCTGGACTGGGACCGGATGATCGCCAGGATCGACGACCTTCTGCCCCGCGACCACGCCCCCACAATCCGCCAGCTGGCGTCCGAGATCGACGCCACCCTGTCGGCCTTCGTCCGCGGCATGGGCACGGTCTGCCTGATCCTCGGGATCTACTATTCCGCCGCGCTGATGCTGGTCGGGCTGAACTTCGGCCTGGTCGTGGGCTTCATCGCCGGCATGGTCACCTTCATCCCCTACCTGGGCGCCCTGATCGGCGGCGCGCTGGCCATTGGCCTGGCCCTTTTCCAGTTCTGGGGCGACTGGACCCAGGTGGCGCTGGTGGCAGGCGTCTTCATGGCCGGACAGGTGGTCGAAGGCAATTTCCTGACCCCCCGCCTTGTCGGCAATTCCGTGGGTCTGCACCCGGTCTGGCTGCTGTTGGCCCTGTCGGTCTTCGGCGCGCTTTTCGGCTTTGTTGGCCTTCTGATCGCGGTCCCGGTGACCGCCGCCCTTGGGGTGCTTGCACGCTTTGGCGTACGGCAGTACCTGCACAGCAAGCTTTACAAGGGCCATGTCGGGCAGGACGCCGAGTAAGATGACCGAACAGCTGCGTTTCGATCTTCCGGTGCGAACCGCACTGGGACGGGAAGATTTCTTCGTCTCGCCCGCCAATGCCATTGCACTTGCGGCGCTGGACGGTGTGTGGCCCGGCGAAAAGATGGTTCTGACCGGCCCCGCCGGCGCCGGCAAGACCCACCTGGCCCATGTCTGGGCCGGCGAAAGCGGCGCGCGGCTGATCCCGGCCATGGATCTGGCGAAACAGGACCTGCCGGACCTGGCCCAAGGACCGATAGCGGTCGAGGACGTGCCCCGGATCGCCGGGCGGCGCGACGATGAAACCGCCCTGTTTCACCTTCACAACATGGTGCTGGGCAACGGTCACCGCCTTCTGATGACCGGGCGGCTGGTGCCGCGCCGCTGGGCGCTGTCCCTGCCCGACCTGCAAAGCCGCTGCGAAGGCGCCACATCCGTCGCGCTGGACACGCCCGACGACGCGCTTCTGGGCGCGGTGATGATCAAGATGTTCGCCGACCGCGGGATCCGGCCCAAGGACGGCGTAATCCTGTATCTTGTGCGGCACATGGAACGCTCCTTCGCCGCCGCCGCCCGGGTTGTGGACCGGCTGGACCACATGTCGATGGACCGTGGCCGCGACGTCAACCGCCAGCTGGCCATTGAACTTCTAAGGGAAGATCAGGCCTGACCCGGCGGCAACCTGCAGGTTGCAGGGACGGAATGTTTGCTTTCCCGTAAATAAGGGGCATTGTTCCATTATGCCGCATCGGCTCAACTTGACCCCGCACGGGGCGGACAGATAGCTGGGCCCAACTTGATCCGGGCACCATGGCGAGGCGGAAACACCCATGGAGACATCGCGGAGCGAAGCCGGCCAACCGCCGTCGGGCACCCCTGACAGCGCAGATGCCACCGGCACCGGCGGAGAGCCAGACAGGGGGCTTTTCGGCCGTCCCCTCTTTGATGATCCCAGCGCACGGCGGCTCAGCCGGGTCGGCGTGGTCGATGTTGGATCGAACTCGGTCCGGCTGGTTGTCTTCGACGGCGCAGCCCGGTCGCCCGCCTATTTCTACAACGAAAAGGTGATGTGCGCCCTGGGTGCCGGACAGTCCGAGACGGGGCGCCTGAACCCCTTGGGCCGCGAACGGGCGCTGGCGGCGCTACGCCGGTTCAAGCTTCTGGCGGAGGGCATGGAACTGGCCTCGCTGACCGTCGTGGCCACCGCGGCGGTGCGCGATTCCGTCGACGGGCCCGAATTCCGGGACGAGGTCCAGCGCGAGACCGGCCTGAAGATGTGGGTCATCAACGGGGACGAGGAAGCCCGGCTGTCGGCGCAGGGCGTCCTGCTGGGCTGGCCCGGCTCCTACGGGCTGGTCTGCGATATCGGCGGATCGTCCATGGAACTGGCCGAAATCCGGGATGGCCGCGTAGGCAAGCGCATGACCTCTCCGCTGGGACCGCTGAAGATGCGCGACATCGCCGGTGGTGCCAAGGAACGGGCAAAGGTCATCGACGAGACGCTGACCACCATGGTCGACTACATGGGCCCGCAGCACGACCGGCTGTTCCTGGTCGGCGGCAGCTGGCGGGCCATTGCCCGGATCGACATGATGCGGCGGAACTATCCGCTGCACGTCCTTCACGAATACCGCATGACCGGCGACGACGTGCAGGCCACGGTCGACCTGATCGCGTCGCAGGACATCGAAAGCCTGCGGTCGGCCTCGGGCGTCTCCGGCTCGCGGATGGCGCTGGTGCCGCTGGCGTCAGAGGTGCTTTCCCGGCTGGTCAGGGCCTTCGACCCGGCGGATATCGCGATTTCCAGCTACGGGATCCGCGAGGGGACGCTTTACGAACAGATGCCGCAAAAGCTGCGCGACCGCGATCCGCTGATCGAAAGCTGCCGCTTCGCGGAAGCCAAGGACGCGCGCCTGCCCGGCTTCGGCAAGACGCTTTACAGTTTCGTCAGCCCGCTGTTCCCGGAACCCGAACCCGCCAAGGTCCGGCTGATCAAGGCCGCCTGCCTGCTGCACGACGTGTCCTGGCGCGCCCATCCCGATTACCGGGCCGAGGTCTGTTTCGAATATGCCACCCGCGCCAATCTGGGCGGGCTGAAGCACTGGGAAAGGATCTTCCTGGGGCTGGCGCTGCTGTATCGCTATCGCAAGACCCGCGAAGGCACCTCGTTCGAGGCGCTCTACGACCTGCTGGACGAAGAGACCAAGAAAGAGGCCGAAATTCTGGGCAAGGCGATGCGTTTCGGTGCCATGCTCTGGATGCAGCCCGATGCGCAGATGGCCACGCTGGACTGGACGCCCGGGCAAAAACGGCTGGGGCTTCACATGCCGCGGGCCGTCAGCGCACTGTACGGAGAGGTCGCGGAATCGCGGCTGTCGTCACTGGCGGATGCGCTTGGCGCCACGGTCGAGGTGTCGCTTTACGAATAGGCCCGGGGGACACGCCATGGACAAGCAGAAGACCATCGCGGCCGGAATGGGACTGGGGGCGATCTGCGCCCTGGTCCAGTTGGCCCTGCCGGAACTGGTCCGCCTGCCTGCGCCGCCGCCGGGCCTGGCCCTGCCGCTGGCGCTTCTGTCACCCGCGGCCGTATTGATCGCCATCGTGGGGCGGATCGCCGGGCGGCGGTTCTTCGATCCCGAGCTGATCGACGGTCAGCCCCCTGCCCCCGGCAGCGCGGCCGCCATCGACGGGCGGGTCCTTCAGAATACGGTGGAACAGGCGCTGATCGCGGCGCTGGTCTGGCCCTTTGTCGCCCACGTGCAGGGCGGCGCCGCCGTTCTGGTGCTGGCGGTGGGTTTTGCCGTCCTGCGCCTGATCTTCTGGGTGGGCTACCACAAGGCCCCGCCGCTGCGGTCCCTGGGGTTTGCCGGCACGTTCTATTCGACCGTGCTGGCGTTGGTCTGGGCGGTGATCTCGGCCCTGATCTGACAGGTCTGATCTGGTCTGACGACCGGGGCCGGGATCCCTGCGCCTTAGTGGGCGGTGGCGGCCTCGGCCTCGACCTCGGCGGCGTTCGCGTCCTTCGCCGAGGGCGCGATCATCAGCACCGTATAGCCCAGAATGGCCGAGATGACCGAGCCGCACAGCACACCGATCTTCACCTCGCTTGACAGCAGAGGATCGGTATAGCTCAGCCCGCCGATGAAGAGCGACATGGTGAAGCCGACACCGGCCAGGCAGGCCACGCCGTAGACGTGCATATACCCGGCGCCTTTCGGCAGGCTGGCCAGGCCCAGCTTGATCAACACCCAGGTCAGTCCGAAGACGCCCAGCTGCTTGCCCAGGATCAGGCCCAGCGCAATGCCCAGGGGCACTGGGCTCAGGATGTCGCTGACCTGCATCCCGGCCAGCGATACGCCAGCATTGGCGAAGGCAAAGATCGGCACGATCACGTACAGCGAATAGGGCGAGATCGCGTGTTCCAGCGAATGCAACGGGGACTTGCCCCACTTGTCGACCAGCGGCACGCAGAAGGCCGCGACAACGCCAGCCAGCGTGGCATGGACGCCGGATTTCAGCACGAAGTACCACATGATCGCCGCCATCAGGATCAGCGGCCCCATGCGGTGGGCGCGGGTGAAGTTCATCCACAGCATCCCCGCCAGCGGCAGCAGCGCCAGCAGCAGGTAATGGACCTTCAGGTCCGCCGTGTAGAACAGCGCGATGATCAGGATTGCGCCAAGGTCGTCCAGGATCGCAAGCGTCAGCAGGAACGCCTTCAGCGACGTCGGCGCGCGCGAGCCCACCAGCGCCAGGATCCCCAGCGCAAAGGCGATGTCGGTCGCTGCCGGGATCGCCCAGCCGCCGATGGTCGGCTGGCCCCAGTTGAACCAGGCGAAGATGACGGCCGGCATCGCCATGCCGCCGACAGCCGCGATCCCCGGCACGACCACGTCGCGGGGGTTCTTGAGCTTGCCTTCTAGCATCTCGCGTTTGAGTTCTAGGCCAACCATGAAGAAGAAGATCGCCATCAGACCGTCGTTGATCCAGTGGATCGCAGTCTTCTCCAGGCCCTGGCCGTCTACCATGACGGATACCTTGGCATGAAGAAAATGGTCGTAAGATGGGGCGAGCGGTGAATTTGCCACGATCATCGCCAGAGCGGCGGACAGCATGAGAAGTATACCGCCCGAAGCCTCGTGGCTGAAGAAACGGTCGATGGCGCGCATGAGCATGAGGCGTCTCGGTCGTTGCTGGAATCCAGACCCACAGATAGGGACTGTCGATGGCGTTTCCCATGGCTGAGAGGCCCCTGCGTCATTTTCTCCATTTTTCCGAAAATCGGGCGGGATTTCCGCGCAGAGCCGAGCAGCCATTGCGGCAGGCTGCGCAGGGTTTCGGGCAAGCCTGCGGTCTGAACGCGCGCCGCGCTTTCGGCGGGCAGATGCGCATGCGGCAGCGGTTCCTCTGGGCGAAGGGCGAGCTTGGCGATAGATAATCGCCCGGACAGGAGACCCCGCGCATGAGCACCCTTCGCCTCGATCATATCGCTGTCGCCGGCCGCACGCTGGACGCGGCCGCCGCCCATGTCGAAGCTTGCCTGGGCGTGCCCCTGCAGCCGGGCGGGCAGCATCCCCGCTTCGGCACCCACAACCGGCTGCTGGGGCTGGCGGACGGCCTGTACCTGGAAGCCATCGCCATAGACCCGGAGGCACCCGCGCCGGACCGGCCCCGCTGGTTCGGGCTGGACGAATTCGACGGGCCCGCCCGGCTGACCACCTGGATCTGCGCGATGGACCGGCTGGACCCGCGGCCCGACGGGCTGGACGGCTCTGGCGCGGCCGTGGCCCTGACCCGCGGCGATCTGCGCTGGCAGATGGCAGTGCCGGACGCGGGCGCCCTGCCCTTCGACGGCCTGCACCCCGCGCTGATCGCATGGGAGGGGGACCACCATCCCGCAAACCGGCTGGCACCGTCGGGCTGCCGGCTGATCAGTCTGGAAATCCGTCACCCCGAGGCCGACAGGCTTCAGGCCCTGCTGGCCCCGCACCTTCACGACACCCGCATCGGCTTTGCCCCGGGCGATCCGGCGCTGAAGGCCACCTTCGAAACGCCATCGGGCCTTCGGGTGCTGTCATGATCCGCCCGTCCGGTGCAGACGGTGCCGCAGTGGCAGGGCATTCCGTCGATCCGACCGTGTCTGCCCAAGGGCGGGATCCAGGCCATCGGCTGATGAATGCGCCGGCTCCTGTGTCGCGTGTGCAGGACATCGACATCCTGTTCGCCGGGATCGGTGCCTCTGGCCTCGACGGCCAGCGCCTCCGCCCGCGCCCCGGCCTTGCCGAGACAGGCCGCCTGCCCGGTGCGGGGCAAAAGTGCAGCCAGCGGCCGGACCTTGTGCGGATGCAGAAAAATCTTTGCGCAGTGCGCGCAGACGCCCCTGACACCGCAGCGGTCAGCGGATAGGGTCGTCCCATGTCGCTCTGGTCCCGGATCTCGCAGGCGCTGGCGGCGCTGAGACATGGCGAAGGCCTGGCAGAGGTCTTCGCCAAACTGCGCACGCCCCCCGAACGCTCGGTCGCCTTCACCATCGCCGTCATCGCCCTTGGCGCCAAGATGGCCAAGGCCGACGGCCATGTGACACGGGACGAGGTCGCGGCCTTCCGCGAGGTCTTTCACATCGCCCCCGAGGACGAAGGGGGAGCTGCCCGCGTCTTCAACCTGGCCCGCACCGATGTCGCCGGGTTCGAAGACTATGCCCGCCGCATCCGCGACATGTTCCAGGACGACCCAAAGACCCTGTCGGACCTGATGGAGGGCCTGTTTCACATCGCCATGGCCGACGGCAGCTATCACCCGGACGAGGACGAGTTCCTCGATACGGTCGCAAACATCTTCGGCCTGCCCGAGGCCGAGTTCCGCGCCATGCGCGCACGTTTCGTCCCCGACCTGCCACCCGATCCCTACACCGTGCTGGGCGTGGGCCTGGACACGCCGATGGAAGACATCCGCCGCGCCTACCAACAGCTCGCCCGCGAAAACCACCCGGACGCCATGTTCGCCCGCGGCGTTCCGCCCGAGGCGATCCGGCTGGCGGAACGGCGCATGGCCGACATTAACCGCGCCTGGGAGGAAATCGGCCGCGGCTTTGTGCAGCGACGCGCAGCCCCGGCCGGCGGCGGCCCGGACGACGGGGTCTAGGCGCCGATGCGGCTGGCCACCTACAATGTCGAATGGTTCGCCAATCTCTTCGACAACAGCGATCACCTGACAGCGGACGACCTGCCTTCGGGCCATGACGGCTCCAGCCGGATGCAGCAGGCGGACGCGGTGGCCCATGTCATGCGCCGGGTGGACGCCGACGCCATGCTGATCGTCGAGGCGCCGAATACCGGGCGCCGCCAGAACACCGTCCGCGCGCTGGAGGAATTCGCCCAGGTCTACGGCCTCAGGACCCGCAAGGCGGCGATGGGCTTTCCCAGCCCTACGCATCAGGAACTGGCGCTGCTTTACGACCCCGACAGGCTGAGCGCGGAACACGACCCCAGGGGCAAGGAAGCCGGCCCGGACGGCAGTTCGCACGCCCCCCGCTTCGATGGCGCCTTCCGGATCGACCTCGACAATGACGGGCGCGAGGATCTGGTGCGCTTCTCGAAGCCACCGATGGAACTGGCGCTGCGCACGGCCGGCGGCACGGAAGTCCGCCTGATCGGGGTGCACCTGAAATCGCTCTCGCCCAACCGGTCGGGGACCCATGACGAGATCATGGCCCGCATGATCGCCGACCGCCGTACCCAGCTGGCCCAGGCACAATGGCTGCGCGCCCGGATCGACGGCCACCTGGCGGCAGGCGAACGCGTCATGCTGATGGGCGACCTGAACGACGGGCCCGGCCTCTTCGCCTTCGAGGGCCTGTTCAGCCGCACCTCCTTCGAGATCCTGATGGGCCGCGACATGTACGACCCCCACGCCCATGCGGCCCTGCAACGACCCGGCGCCGGTCACCCGACGACGGCCCGCTACCGGATCGAGGATGAACACCGGTTTTCCCAGGCACTGCTGGACTATGTCATGCTGTCGCCCCGCCTGGTCGCCGCCGGCGCCCGCTGGCGGGTCTGGCACCCGTTCGACGATGTCGAATGCTGGGAAACGCCGGACCTGCGCAAGGCGCTGCTTGCGGCCTCGGACCATTTCCCGGTGACCGTCGACCTGGAGATCTGAAATCGTTGCGCCATGGGGCCGGGGCACCTATCTCTGGACAATGGTTCCTCCCGTCCGCCTTGCCCTGGCCCTGTCCTCTGCGCTGTTCCTCGCGCCGCCCGCTCTGGCGCAGGAGGCAGAAGACGGTCCCTCGAAGATCCAGCAGGGGCTGAGCCTGTTCCTCGATGGTCTGCGAGAGGAAGCGGCCCCGACCCTGCAAAGCCTGCAGGACCTGATGCGGGAAGCGGGTCCGCGGATGCAGGACTTCGTCGACCAGATGGGCCCCGCGCTGACGGAACTGGCGAACAAGGTCGACGACTGGGCCGCCTACGAGACGCCCGAAATCCTGCCCAACGGCGACATCCTGATCCGCCGCAAGCCGGAGAAGCCGGAAGAACCACCCGAGGCGCCGACCGTACCACATCCACTGGACCCGGACACCGCTACCGATCTTTAAGGTCCGGGGGACATCTATCGCAGCTGATGTCGAGCGGGGACGCTGTCCCCGCACCCCTGAGGTATTTGTGGACCAAAGAAGTTCGGAGCGCGGCCCCTGGCTTCTTTGATCCACAAATATCTCCGCGGGAGGCAGACCGGCGGGGAAACGTTCGCTGTGGCCCGGGGGACCTGGCCCGGACCGGCACGGATGGCGCCGGTCCGGAGATGTCACGTCAGGCGCGGGAGGCGCGGACCAGGTCCATGATCTCGCGCGCGGCGGCGGGGATGTTGGTCCCGGGGCCGAAGATCGCCTTAACGCCATGCTGGTAGAGGTAGTCGTAGTCCTGCTGCGGGATGACACCGCCGCAGATCACGATCACGTCCTCGGCGCCGGCCTTCTTCAGTTCCTCGACCAACTGCGGGGCCAGCGTCTTGTGGCCTGCCGCCTGGGACGAGATGCCGACGATGTGGACGTCGTTGTCGACGGCGTCCTGCGCGGCTTCGGCCGGGGTCTGGAACAGCGGGCCCACGTCGACGTCGAAGCCGATGTCGGCAAAGGCCGTGGCGATCACCTTGGCGCCGCGGTCGTGACCGTCCTGGCCCATCTTGACCACCAGCATCCGCGGGCGACGGCCTTCTTCCTCGGCGAAGGTTTCGACGTCCTTCTGGATCTGCGCGAACCCTTCGTCGCCCTCGTAGGCCTTGCCGTAGACGCCTGCCAGCGTCTTCACCTCGGCCCGATGGCGGCCGAACACCTTCTCCATCGCCATGCTGATCTCTCCAACGCTTGCCCGGGCCCGTGCGGCCTCGACGGCTGCTTCCAGAAGATTGCCTCCCTCGGTCGCGCGCCGTGTCACTTCCTCCAGCGCCGCGGTGCAAGCCGCGTCGTCACGTTCGGCCCGCAGTTTTTCCAGCCGGGCGATCTGGCTGGCGCGGACCTTCACGTTGTCGACGTCCAGGATGTCGATCGGGTCCTCCTTGTCCTTGCGGTACTTGTTCACCCCGACGATCACCTCGTCCCCGCGGTCGATATTGGCCTGCCGCATGGCGGCGGTTTCCTCGATCCGGAGCTTCGGCATGCCCGAGGCCACGGCCTTGGTCATGCCGCCCATTTCCTCGACTTCCTCGATCAGCTTCCAGGCTTCCTCGGCCAGGTCCGCCGTCAGCTTCTCGACATAGTAGGAGCCCGCCAGCGGATCGACGACCTTGGTCACGCCGGTTTCTTCCTGCAGCACCAGCTGGGTGTTCCGCGCGATCCGGGCGGAAAAGTCGGTGGGCAGCGCGATGGCTTCGTCCAGCGCGTTGGTGTGCAGCGACTGTGTGCCGCCCAGGACCGCCGACATCGCCTCGTAGGCCGTGCGGATGACGTTGTTGTAGGGGTCCTGTTCCTGCAGGCTGACGCCCGAGGTCTGGCAGTGGGTCCGCAACATCGAGGATTTGGGGTTCTTCGGCTCGAACTCGGACATGATCTTGTGCCACAGGAACCGCGCCGCGCGGAGCTTCGCCGCCTCCATGAAGAAGTTCATGCCGATGCAGAAGAAGAACGACAGCCGGCCCGCGAACTTGTCGACATCCATGCCGGCGGCAATCGCCGTGCGCACGTATTCCCGACCGTCGGCCAGCGTATAGGCCAGTTCCTGCACCAGGTTCGCGCCGGCTTCCTGCATGTGGTAGCCGGAAATCGAGATCGAGTTGAACTTCGGCATCTCGTTCGCCGTGTACTCGATGATGTCTGCGATGATCCGCATCGAAGGCTCGGGCGGATAGATATAGGTGTTGCGGACCATGAACTCCTTCAGGATGTCGTTCTGGATCGTGCCCGCCAGAACCGACTTGTCGTGGCCCTGCTCTTCGCCCGCGACAATGAAGTTCGCCAGCACCGGGATCACTGCCCCGTTCATTGTCATCGAGACCGAGACCTTGTCGAGCGGGATGCCGTCGAACAGGATCTTCATGTCCTCGACGCTGTCGATGGCGACACCCGCCTTGCCGACATCGCCTTCGACCCGGGGGTGATCGCTGTCATAGCCGCGGTGGGTGGCCAGGTCGAAGGCCACCGACACGCCCTGCTGACCGGCGGCCAGGTTCCGGCGGTAGAAGGCGTTCGATTCCTCGGCCGTGGAAAAGCCCGCATATTGACGGATCGTCCAGGGACGGCCAGCATACATCGTGGCCTTCACGCCGCGGGTATAGGGCGCGGCACCAGGGATCGTACCCAGATGCGGCAGGCCTTCAGTGTCTTCCGCGGTATAGAGCGGCTGGACGTCGATGCCTTCGAGCGTTTTCCAGGTCAGGTCTTCCGGGGTCTTGCCGCGCAGCTCGGACGCTGCAATGGCGCGCCATTCGGCTTTGGGGTCGGACATGGCGTCTTCCTCCTAGGGGGTCATTCAGAAAGGGTGTGCGCGCGGCGCGGAATGCGCATGCGCGGGTGAGACTGCCGAGGCGCCCGCGGCCCCTGCGACAGGAAAACTTTGCGATCCGCGCGGTTCATGGATCGCTTTCTGCCCCGCAGGACATATATTCAGCGGCATGGGACTTTCGATCATCCGCCGCACCGTGCTTCTGGCCCTTCTGGCCGGCCTGACCGCCACGTCCCTGCAAGCAGCGGACGCCCAGCAGCCCATGGCAGAACCGCTGATCCGCGAAGCCGGGGACACCGAGCTGGACAGTTTCCTGTGGACGCACCGGCCCATCGTGGTCTTTGCCGACAACCCGAACGACCCGCGATACCGCGACCAGATCGCGATGATGGAGGCCGAACTGGACCGGCTGGCCGAACGCGACACGGTGGTTCTGGTCGACACGGATCCATCCGCCAACACCGCGGCCCGGCAGAAACTGCGGCCGCGGGGCTTCATGCTGGTGGTCATGGCCAAGGACGGCACGATCATCGTGCGCAAGCCCAGCCCGCAAAGCGTGCGCGAGATCACGCGGTCCATCGACAAGATGCCCTTGCGCAAGCGCGAGGTCGAGGAACGGCGCAGCGGCGGATAGGCCGCCACCTCCAGCGCGAAAATGCAATGCACGGTACGGATCCCTATATTGGACCCGGAGGCAAGGATATGGTCTGATGTCGAAAACACCGAAATCCCCGCCCCCCACCTCTGGCCTGACCGGACCGCGTCCGGGCTATTGAATGGGCCAAAAGATGGCATAAGAATGCGATGGCTACTCGACCAATTCAGTGTTTTAGGGTTGAGGAATTTCATTGGAAAAACTCCTCGTCGACTTCGGCGATTTCCAAGGTGCGGGTAACCCTGCACCCCACACTATGAGCGATCATAAGGCGCACTAATCGAGTACCATCGATCAACACAATCCTCGCACCAAGCTTCTCAGCGGTGGTGCGCGCGCCAGATGAAAATGTTCCAGAAGTCACAAAAATCCCGCGAGACACGTCCTTCAAGCTAAGAGCACCGAAGAAGTCGCGGATTTCGCCGGCACCTACCGTTGAGGACGCTCCATATCGTTTGGCTTGCACATAGACCTGATCGATACCCAACGGGTCCTTGTCGATCACACCATCGACGCCCCCGTCCCCCGATCTGCCGAGGACTTCGCCACTGCCGCCTTCGCCCCCATAGCCCATTCGCAAGAGCAACCTAACGACTGCGCTTTCGAAGAAATCTGGCGAAGACTCGCGGATGCGGGACAGCAGTTCCGACGCTAGTGCATCTTGCAACTCAGCATGTGCGGCATTCAGGACTTCATCTGGAGTTCCACCAGCTTTCTCGGCCTCGTGTGGCACCAGAAAATTGTCAGCAGGCACATCTGAACCAGGTTTGTTCGAACGCGTCTGAAATTCTCGATACTCCGGAAACTGATCCAGGAACTGCATAGTGATGCGTTCGGGGCCGGACGCTAGAGCTTCCCTGCCTCGGTCCGTAATCTCGTAGTAACCTCTTCGAGTTGCTCGAACTAACCCCGCCTGCTTCAAATAGGCTCTTGCCCAATGAACGCGATTGGCAATTCTTGTTTGACGACCGCTGTCCAGCATTTCGTGACGTTCATCGTCGGTCAGCCGGAAAGCAGTCGCCATTTCATCGACAACCTCCCCAATGCGACGCTCTCCGGCGGCCGAAGCCGCCAGAACAGGTCGCATAAGGGTTTGGAAGTCAGGGATCATTCGAATTCCATGATCACTTCGTCGACCGCCAGGCTGTCGCCCGGGGCAGCGTTGATCTTGGACACGATGCCCTTGCGTTCGGCGCGCAGGATGTTTTCCATCTTCATCGCCTCGACCGTGCACAGCGCCTGGCCTTCCTGGACCTCGTCGCCGACCTCGACATTGACCTTCACGATCAGGCCGGGCATCGGGCAAAGCAGCAGCTTCGACGTGTCGGGCGGCAGCTTTTCGGGCATCAGCGCGGCCAGTTCGGCCTGACGCGGCGTGCGCACGTGAACCTTCAGGTCCGCGCCCCTGGTGCGGATCCTGAACCCGCCCGAGATCTTGCCGACCTTCAGCACCAGCGGTGCCCCGCCCACCGTCAGACGCGCCAGCGGCTGGCCCGGGGTCCAGTCGCTTTCGACCCGAAGCGTCGCGCCATCCTCGAAGGTGACGGTCGATCCGGCCGGATCGGCGGCGATGGTCACCGGATAGCTTTCGCCCTGCAGGTTCACGACCCAGTTCGACCCCACGGTGCGTTCGTGGTTGTCCATCCGGCCGGAAATCCGGGTCCGACGGATCTCGCCAACATAGTGCATGGCGGTGGTGGCCGCCGCGATCCGCTTCAGTTCCGCTTCGGGCAGGGTCACGCCTTCGAAGCCTTCCGGGTATTCCTCGGCGATGAAGGCCGTCGTGATCTCGCCCGAGATGAAGCGCGGGTGGTCCATCACGGCCGACAGGAACGGCAGGTTGTGACCGATGCCTTCGACCTCGAAGCTGTCGAGCGCCACGCGCATTTCCTCGATGGCGGCGTCACGCGTCGGGCCCCAGGTGCAGAGCTTGGCGATCATCGGGTCATAGTACATCGAGATCTCGCCGCCTTCGAAGACACCGGTATCGTTGCGAACCGCGGTGGAGTCCACCGGCGCCTCGCCGTTCCATTTTCCGTTGTCGGACAGCGGGCCTGCGGCCACTTCCGACGGCGGGCGGTAACGGGTCAGACGGCCGATCGACGGCAGGAAGTTCCGGTACGGGTCTTCCGCATAAAGACGGTTCTCGATCGCCCAGCCCGTCAGCTTGACGTCGTCCTGGGTCATCTCCAGCTCGTGGCCGGCGGCGACACGGATCATCTGCTCCACCAGGTCGACGCCGGTGATCAGTTCGGTCACCGGATGTTCCACCTGCAGGCGGGTGTTCATTTCCAGGAAATAGAAGTTCTTGTCGCCGTCGACGATGAATTCCACGGTCCCGGCACTGGCATAGCCCACGGCCTTGGCAAGCGCCACGGCCTGTTCGCCCATCGCCTTCCGGGTCGCTTCGTCCAGGAAGGGCGACGGCGCTTCTTCCACCACCTTCTGGTTCCGGCGCTGGATCGAACATTCCCGTTCGCCCAGGTAGATGCCGTTGCCGTGCTTGTCGCACAGGACCTGGATCTCGATGTGCCGCGGCTGGGTCACGAACTTCTCGATGAAGATCCGGTCGTCGCCAAAGCTGTTCGCGGCCTCGTTCTTGGACGATTCAAAGCCTTCGCGCGCCTCGGTATCGTTCCAGGCGATCCGCATGCCCTTGCCGCCGCCACCGGCAGAGGCCTTGATCATCACCGGATAGCCGATCTCGTTCGAGATCTTCACCGCCTCGTCCGCGTCCGCGATCAGGCCCATGTAGCCTGGGACGGTCGAAACGCCCGCTTCCTGCGCGATCTTCTTCGAGGTGATCTTGTCGCCCATCGCTTCGATGGCCTTGACCGGGGGACCGACGAAGGCCACGCCCGCGGCGTCCAGCGCCTCGGCGAATTTCGCGTTCTCGGACAGGAAGCCATAGCCGGGGTGGACGGCCTCGGCGCCGGATTCCTTGATCGCGGCCATGATCTTGTCGATCACGATATAGGACTGGTTGGCCGGCGGCGGGCCGATGTGGATCGCCTCGTCCGCCATTTCCACGTGCAATGCCTCGCGGTCGGCATCGGAATAGACGGCGACGGTGGCGATCCCCAGTTTGCGCGCGGTCTTGATGACGCGGCAGGCGATCTCGCCCCGGTTTGCGATCAGGATCTTGTTGAACATGGAACGTCCTTTGGTTTCGAGGGTCTCTGAGCATGGGCCATCCAAGCAGCGGCCACGCGGAACGGAGCGGCGGAGGGGCTGACCCCTGCCGCGGGAAAACGACGAAAAGCCGCCCGGTGCGATACGCACGGCAGCTGGAAACGGTACGAATGTGCAGAGAGCGCCCTACGGCGCGAAGACACCCGCGATCCGGCGGCGCAGGAAATTGCGCGCCGCCGGGCCGGGTGACAGGTGGTGTCAGTTACAGCGCCGGTTGCCGAACTCACAGGCCGCGATGTTCGCGCCCGCACCGATGACGGCACCGGTGACCGGGTTGTTCTGGGTCGCAGCGGCAATGGCCGCACCGGCACCGCCGCCATAAAGCGCCTGCTTGCCGGTGGTGTCGCCGCAAGCGGCAAGGCCGCCGCCCATGAGGACGAGAAGAAGAGCCGGTTTGATGAAATGCATGGGTCTGATCCCCGTTTTGAATTGGCTTGCAACGAAGCGTGATGCTTCTTGCAGGGGATAACGACCGTGCCCACAGGAAAGTTCCCTGCGGTTTCATCGGTTTTTCCTGTCGGCAGGAAATGGCCAGTGGCGGGGCGGAAGGTCAATCCCAGTCCTCCTCGTCGTCGTCGTCTTCGTCTTCGTCCAGGTCGAAGCCGGCATCGCCGAAGGCGTCGGGGAAGGTCTGGCGGGCGACCTTTTCATCGATCATCAGAAGCGCGTCATAGCTGGCCGGATCGAACGGATCCTCGGCCGGGATGACCTCGCGCCCGAAGAGCCAGCTGAGCCGGCCGGCGTCGAGGTTGCCGCGTTCGAAGGGTTCCGGCCCGAACTGCGCCCAAAGGGCAGCCATGAAGCCCGCATCGGCCCGCTTGTCCGGCGCGCGGCGGTCACGATATCGTTCGCGCCGGACGATGGGAGTGACGCCCTTGGGGTTGGCGCGCCGGATGACGAACTGGAAATCCGTGCCCGGCAGACGCCCGGGGAAGCCGCGATGTTTCAGCATGTTCCTGCCTCCTGGCCGGCGGCCGGGTTAGTTTTGCGGACCGGGGACAAGCACGCCGTCCAGCACGACGAATTCCTGGACCTGGGGCGGCGGCTGGCAGCCGGCCAGCAGCGTCGCCGCAAGACATAGGGCGGCCGCAAGGATGTGCCTGGGCATTCCGGACTCCTGTCTATCCTGGTCTGGGTCGGGGCCGACCCGTACGGTTGGGGAAGCGCGGTCATCAGTACTCCTCCCAGATGCACTCGGTCAGATCGGGGCGGTAGAATTCGAAATACTGTGCCGCGTCGGGGGCGGTTTCGCCCAGCGGCAGTTCCCGGTCCGAAAAAGAGATCACGATGCGCTCCGGCTCCAGCCCCGTGCGGTCCAGCCAGGGCAGCGCCACGTGGTTGCAGACCCAGTCCATGTCGACGGCGGTCACGTCGTATCCCACCCGACCGGGCGCATTGCCGATCTTGGGCGCCAGGAACCGGAACCGCGCCCAAAGCTGGCCGGGCGTGTCGTCCATCAGCACCTCGAACAGCGTCACCGGCTGGCCCGAAGGCACCTCGACCGGCATCGGGTCGGCCAATGCGGCAGCCGGCAGGGCGCCGGCAGGTGCCAGCATCAGTGCAGCCATCCATTGGGCGCGCGCCCGGCCCCGCCCCAGGGGGCGGTCTCCTCCGGCCGGGAGCGCGGGCACCGCACGAAGCGGCGCCGGGTTGGATGGCAGGTTGCAGGTCATGGCGCCGGGACTGCCTCCGTCGGGAACTCGGCCGGAGAGATGATCTCCAGCAGTTCCATGTCGTCGGAATGGCGCACCTCGCGGTGGCGGATGCCGGGGGGCTGCAGCACGCAGGATCCCGCGCGCATCATCTGTTCGCCCTGCCCTTCGTAGTCGAAGACGACCCAGCCCTTCAGGACATAGACCATTTGGAAATCCAGGTCGTGGGTGTGCCAGCCGCCGGGGCTTTCCATGCCGGGCACGGCCCGGATGACATGGGCGCCGTAACGGCCTTGCGTCGCGTCCCTGACGCCAAGGTCGCGATATTCGAAAAACGCCCTGAGCCCGCCCGTGAACTTGCCGTCATCGGCATGGGCAACGGTGAAGGCCTGATTCTTCCACATCTTGTTCATCGGTGTCCCCTCCCCTGGACAGTTTCCAATGCGTGCCGATGCTCGTCCCCGCCTTTGGTGCCCCTCTGCCGTGGGCTTTCGTCACTCAGGCTGGAATGCTGATCGGCGTCCCGCCCGGCGTCTACGCCGGGCCGCGCCGACCCGCCCAAGTCTTGCCGAAGGCGTGCCCCCTGCACCACGGCGCGGCGCGATGCGCCCCCCCGCGGGTCGGCGCGCCCTTCATCGTTTGTGATGGTCGATCTGCGAGCAGCCGCAAACCGCACCCAACGGGCCCTCTTCTTCGGGTCGTCAAGAACGTCGGCAATCGCGGCCTCAATGCCCGCGGGCACGGCCCCGTCGACCTGCCCCCCGGCCCGTACGTTCAGTCCATCGGCCGTCCGCGTCACCTGAACCACGGGCGAGAAGCCCCGCAGCCCCTGCAGCGCGCGCCACATGTCCTGGCGCACCTGTTGCGCGACCTTGGCCCGGTTGCCGTCCGGCAGATCCGTCGCGGCACAGATGTCCATCCGGACCGGCAACCGCCGGGCCAGGGTCAGGACATCGCCGTCGACCGTGATATGCCAGCCGTTCTTCATCAGGGCCGCCGCGCCACGCAGTCGATTTCGACCAGCGCGCCCACGGCCAGGGCCGTGACGCCCACGGTCGTCCGCGCCGGGCGCCGGTCCTCGGGGAAATAGCTGGCATAGGTGTCGTTGAACGCCACGTAGTCGCGTTCGAATTCGGTCAGGAAGCAGCGGCACTGGACGACATGTTCCAGCCCCAGGCCCAGCCCTTGCAGCACGATCTTCAGGTTCTCCATCACCCGCCGCGTCTGCGCCTCGATCCCTTCCGGCAGGGGCGCATCCGGTGCGGCCGGATCGGTCGGCATCTGGCCGGTCAGCACGACCCAGCCGTCGCTTTCCACCGCGTGGGAAAACGGAGCAACGGGGCGCGGGCCACCGGGGATCATGTGAAATTCGGTCATGCCATCACACCCATCGCCGGGTGTCCTTCAGATAGTCGGTGTAGGGCGTGCCCCAGAGTTCGGTCAGATAGGCCTCTTCCCGCAGGACGACGCCGAAATGCAGCAGGGCCCAGACGACCGCCGCCATGGGCAAAGCCCAGTCCAGCGACAGTGCCAGACCAAGCCCCACCAGCAGCAGCACGATCCCCAGATACATCGGGTTCCGCGTGAACCGGTAGGGACCGGCGCGGACCAGCACCAGCGCGGGCTTGTGCGGGTTCACGTTGGTCCCTGCTGCCCGAAAGGCCAGCACGCCCGCGACCCCCAGCCAGCCCGAGAGGGCTAGCACCAGAAGCCCCGGGATCAGAAGCAGCGGCCGGCCGAAAGGCGGCAGGACATGCAGGGGTGCCAGCCAGTGAAGCGCCGCCACGACCACGATCGCGCCGGCCGCCAGCAACGGCGGATACACCAGGATGTCCGGTCCCCTCAACTCGGCCATGGCCGGCACCTCCCACGATGCAGCCCCTTACAGCGGGATGTTGTCGTGCTTCTTCCAGGGGTTCTTCAGCTTCTTGTTCCGCAGGCTTGCGAAGGCCTTGCTGACCCGGCGGCGGGTCGAATGCGGCATGATCACCTCGTCGATGAAGCCACGCTCGGCCGCGACGAAGGGGTTCGCGAAACGATCCTCGTAATCCTTAGTGTGCTTGGCGATCTTCTCCGCATCGCCCAGGTCGGCACGATGGATAATCTCGGTCGCGCCCTTGGCGCCCATCACCGCGATTTCCGCCGTGGGCCAGGCATAGTTGAAGTCGCCGCGGATGTGCTTGGAGCTCATCACGTCATAGGCGCCGCCATAGGCCTTGCGGGTGATGACGGTGACCTTCGGGACGGTCGCCTCGCCATAGGCGAAGAGCAGCTTGGCGCCGTGCTTGATGACGCCGCCATATTCCTGGCCGGTCCCCGGCAGGAAGCCCGGCACGTCGACCAAGGTCAGGATCGGGATCTCGAAGCAGTCGCAGAAGCGCACGAAGCGCGCGGCCTTGCGGGAACTGTCGATGTCCAGGCACCCTGCCAGAACCATCGGCTGGTTCGCCACGACACCCACGGTCTGCCCTTCCAGGCGGATGAAGCCGGTGATGATGTTCTTGGCGTAATCTTCCTGAATCTCGTAGAAGTCGCCTTCGTCCGCGATCTTCAGGATCAGTTCCTTCATGTCGTAAGGCGTGTTGGCATTCGCCGGGATCAGGGTATCGAGCGAGCTTTCCACCCGCGACGGATCGTCGAAGAACGGCCGGACCGGCGGCTTTTCGCGATTGTTCAGCGGAAGGAAGTCCACCAGCCGGCGCACTTCGGCCAGCGCTTCAACATCGTTCTCGAACGCGCCATCGGCGACCGAGGACTTGCGGGTATGGGTCGAGGCGCCGCCCAGTTCCTCGGCGGTCACGACCTCGTTCGTCACGGTCTTCACCACGTCGGGGCCGGTGACGAACATGTAGGAGCTGTCCTTCACCATGAAGATGAAGTCGGTCATCGCCGGGCTGTAGACCGCGCCGCCCGCACAGGGGCCCATGATGACGGAAATTTGCGGCACCACGCCGGAGGCCATGATGTTGCGCTGGAACACCTCGGCATAGCCGGCGAGCGACGCCACACCTTCCTGGATCCGGGCACCGCCGGAATCGTTCAGCCCGATCACGGGTGCGCCGTTCTGCACGGCCATATCCATGATCTTGCAGATCTTCTGGGCATGGGTTTCCGACAGCGAACCGCCGAAGACGGTGAAGTCCTGGCTGAAGACATAGACCTGGCGGCCGTTGATCGTGCCCCAGCCGGTGATGACGCCGTCGCCGTAGGGGCGCTGCTCTTCCATGCCGAAGTCGGTGCAACGGTGGGCGACGAACATGTCGAACTCTTCGAAGCTGCCGTCATCCAGCAGCAGTTCGATCCGCTCGCGCGCCGTCAGCTTGCCGCGCGCGTGCTGCGCGTCGATGCGACGCTGACCGCCACCCAGCCGCGCATCCGCGCGACGATCTTCGAGCTCGGACAGGATATCCTTCATCTTGGCCACTTCCCCTTGTACGGTTTTGCGGGACCATAACGCCCTGCGTGCAGGGGCCAAAGCTCTTTTCGGCAAATTTGCAAATCTTGCTATATGCAAGATCTGGAAATTGAATATCAGCAAAGCATCGGCGCCTTTCCGTTCACGCCGCCGCTACGCTTTGTCGATACATGGCCGATATGCTACGACGTGAACCCACCATCGGTGCGACATGAGCCGAAGCGCACAAGGGAGCCAGGACATGGTCACCAAGACTGAAATTCCGCAGGCGATGCAGTTCGATTTCTTCCACGACAAGCAACCGATGAACACGACCGGCGCCACGCCGTACACCATTTCCTACCGGTTTGCCGGCTTGTCCGAGCCTTCGAACTTCCCTTCTGCGGCCACCTACTCGGGCTGGACCCCCCTGACCGAGGCCGAGAAAACCGCCTTTCGCCAGGCCCTGGCCCAGATCGCGGCGGTGGCCAATGTCAGCTTCGTGGAAACGCCTGACAATGCCGACCCGGTTCTGGATGTGGGCAAGGTCTTGCTGCCCGG
Organism: Chachezhania sediminis; assembly: GCF_009765275.1. Lineage (GTDB taxonomy): Bacteria > Pseudomonadota > Alphaproteobacteria > Rhodobacterales > Rhodobacteraceae > Chachezhania > Chachezhania sediminis. The sequence continues at coordinate 787,701 of NZ_VOPH01000003.1, read as the reverse complement.
CAGCACGACCGGCTTTGGCGGGCCGTCCATCTCTTTCTTCGGCGACCAGATCCGGTCCTATGACGGCTATGTCGTCTATGACACCGAGGAAGACCTCGCCTCCGGCACGGTGGATGTCCGGAACCTGCTTCTGCACGAACTTGGCCATGCCCTGGGCCTGAAGCACCCGTTTTCCGGCGACCACACGCTGCCCGCGGCCGAGGAGACCAACAAATTCACGCTGATGTCCTACACCGACAACCCGGACAACGGGGAACGGTCCGACGGGCTGGAGATCTACGACATCTATGCCCTGCAGAGCATCTGGGGCGCGGCCGCGCATAATGGCGGCGACACCGTCTATACCGGGCCCGGCAACGACACCGTCTTCGCGGTCTGGGACAGCGGCGGCACTGACACCTTCTCTGCCAACGGGCGCAGCGGCGCCGTCCTGCTGGATCTGCGGGAAGGCAGGTTCTCGACCTTCGATGCGACGGACGATGTCGCCATCGCCTTCGACACCCGGATCGAAAACGCGATCGGCGGCAGCGGTGACGACCGGCTGATCGGCAACGGCCTGGACAACAGGATGAGCGGCAAGGGCGGCAATGACGTCCTGAAGGGCGGCGGCGGCGGTGACAAGCTGCTGGGCGGCGCAGGCCGTGACACGCTGCTGGGCAATGGTGGCACGGACAAGCTTCTGGGCGGCGGCAGCCGCGACAAGCTGAAAGGTGGCGCGGGGGCCGACGTGCTGAATGGCCAGAAAGGCAACGACGTCCTGATCGGCGGTGGCGGCGGCGACATGTTCCTGTTCGCGAGGAACGGCGGCCGGGACCGGATCAAGGACTTTCAGGACGACGTTGACACGATCAGGATTTCCAAGCTTGGGGGGCTCGATGCCGTGCTGGACAAGGCCCGGCAGGTCGACGACGATGTGCATTTCGATTTCGGCGGCAATGGCGCGCTGATCGTGCTGGGCACCACCATCGCCCAGGTCGGCGACGATATCCTGGCCTGATCGGTCCCAAGCGCCCCGGCCCCGGGCCGGGGCTTTCGAAAACCACCCCATCACTGCATCGTCCCGGCCAATCCTGGCGGTGCCCGCAGGTCAGTCTGTTGTCGGCCTTTGGTTGGCCCGCGCGCGATCCGGTTCGATGTCGGATTTCCCGTGATCGCCCGGATCCTCGCGCGCCGGTTGCAGCGCCAATCTGCCCAGTCACCCCAACAAAGTTGTCTCAACTGACTCCGGTCAGGATGGACAAGTCACGGTGCGGGCGATACCTCGATACAATGCCAAAGTCTGTGCCCTCTCGGTTCCTGGACCGAACTTCCCCCCCGCATATGGTCACGCTGATCTTCCTGTCGGCGCTTGCCCCTATTGCGATGAACATCTTCCTGCCCAGCCTGCCGCAGATGGCGCTGTACTTCGACACCGACTATCATGTCATGCAACTGTCGGTGGCGCTCTACCTGGGGGTGAACGCGCTGCTGCAGGCGATCATCGGGCCATTTTCCGACAAGTACGGCCGCCGCCCGGTGATCCTGTTCGGCGTCGTCGTCTTCTGCTTTGCGACGCTGGGCTGCATCTTCGCACCCAGCGCCGGGGTGTTCCTGGCCTTCCGGATGCTGCAGGCCATCGCCACCGTGGGCATGGTCCTGAGCCGGGCCGCCGTCCGCGACATGTATTCGGCTGACGAGGCCGCCAGCGTTATCGGTTATGTCACCATGGGCTTTGCCATCGCCCCCATGGTAAGCCCCGTCGTGGGGGGCGCCCTGGGAGAGCTTCTGGGCTGGCAGGCCAATTTCTGGCTGCTGATCGTCTTCGGCATCCTGTGCTTCTTCCTGACCCGCGCCGATTTCGGCGAAACCGCCCGCGTCAGCGGCAAGTCTCTGGGCCAGCAATTCCGCGAATACCCCGAGCTTCTGACCTCGCCCCGGTTCTGGGGCTACACGATGGCGGCGGCGCTGTCGTCAGGGGCCTTCTTCGCCTATCTGGGCGGCGCACCTTATGTAGGCGCCACCCATTTCGGCCTGTCCCCCGCCGTGCTGGGCCTGGCCATGGGGGCACCTGCCGTCGGCTATTTCTTCGGTAACTTCTTCACCGGCAAGTTTTCGACCCGGTTCGGCATCAACCGCATGATCATCAGCGGCTGCATCATCAACGCCTTCGCCATGCTGGCGCTTCTCGCCCTGTTCTATGCGGGCTTCGGCAGTCACTATACCTTCTTCGGCATGATCGTCATCGTGGGCTTCGGCAATGGCATGGCCATGCCCAATGCAATGTCCGGTTCGCTGTCCGTGCGCCCGCACCTGGCCGGCACCGCCGCTGGCCTCAGCGGCGCGATCATGCTGGGCGGCGGGGCTGGCCTGTCCGTCCTGGCCGGCGCCCTGCTAACCGAGGCATCGGGCCCGTATCCGATCATCTGGATGATGCTGATCACCTCGGTGATGGGGTATCTGTGCATGCTGGTCGTCATCCGCCGCGAACGGCAACTGGGCCTTTGACCTTCACCCGGTAATTTGCAAATTTGCGGCGCACTGTCCGCAAATTCGCAAACCGGGCCCAGATGACCGTCCAGAAGCTTTATGCCGGCGCCAAGCTGCGCGAGATCCGCAACCGTCTGGGCCTGACCCAGAAGGACTTTGCCGCCAAGCTGGGCGTGTCCCTGCCCTATCTGAACCAGATGGAGAACAACAACCGCCCGGTCTCGACCACGGTTGTGCTGTCGCTGGCGATGGAATTCGGTGTCGACGTGACCGAACTGTCGACCGGCGATGCCGAACGGCTGGTGTCCGACATGCGCGAGGCGCTGGCCGACCCCGTCTTCGCCGACACGGCCCCGCCCATGGCGGACCTGCGGCTGACCGCGTCGAACGCACCGGGCCTGGCCCGCGCCTTCCTGGAACTGCACCGCCGCTACAGGCAGACCCATGAACGCCTGGCCTCGCTGGACGAGGCGCTGGGCCGCGCCGATGCCGCCGCGCCCTCCAGCCCCTGGGACGAGGTGCGGGATTTCTTCCACTACTGCGACAATTATATCGACGCGGTCGACCGGGCCGCGGAACGGTTCGGGACCTCGGCGGATGCCGCGCGCGACGTGGCCGATGCCGCCATCGCCGCGCTGAAGGCCCACGGGATCGACGTCGAAACCGCCGACATGCCCGGCCTGCGCCAGTTCGATCCGGCACGGCGGGTCCTGACGCTGTCGTCCCGCATGGCCCCGGAAACGCGGCGCTTCCAGCTTCTGTTGCAGGTCGCCCTTGTCCAGCAGAACGCCCTGCTGGAGGCGACGCTGGACCTGGCGCGGTTCCAAAGCGACACCGCCCGCGACATCGCCAAGATCGGCCTGGCCAACTATTTCGCCGGGGCTGCCCTGATGCCCTATACCCGCTTCCTGGAAGCTGCGCAGGACACGCGCCACGACCTGGAACTGCTGGGCAGCCGCTTCGGCGCATCGATCGAGCAGGTGGCGCATCGCCTGTCCACGATGCAGCGCCCGGGCGCCAAGGGCATTCCCTTCTTCTTCGTCCGGGTCGATCAGGCCGGCACGATCACCAAACGCCATTCGGCGACCCGCCTGCAATTCGCCCGCTTCGGCGGCGCCTGCCCCTTGTGGAACGTGCACCGTGCCTTCGAAACCCCGGGCCACTTCCTGCGCCAGCTGGCCGAAACGCCCGATGGCGTGCGTTACATCAGTCTGGCGCGGGACGTGTCGAAACCGGGGGGATCCTATGGCGCGCCGGTCCGGCGCTATGCCATCTCGCTGGGATGCGAGGTGCGCCACGCCGACATGCTGGTTTATGCGGATACGCTCGACACGACCAAGGCCTCGGCCTTCGAGCCCATCGGAATCTCCTGCCGGATCTGCGAGCGGAAGAACTGCCACCAGCGTTCGGTCCCGCCGCTGGAGCGACAACTGACCATCGACGCCGATACGCGGGGCGTGCTTCCCTACGAGGTGGGGTAAACCGTGCTTTGGAACAGCCGTAACGTGTGAGATACTCTTCAAAATTGAATGAGGAGCGGAACTGGAAATGGGCGCGGGTCGAGCTTGCTCAAGAATGATATTTGCCGGCCTGCTCTCTGTCGTACCGATTGCTGACAGCGCATTGGCGCAGGAGAGCTGCGTCTACGATGCCGGGACCAACATGCTGATCTGCAAGAAACCACCGGAACGCGGACCCGGCAGCGGCACGACCCAAAGCACTACCGACCTCTTCGACATGTCGATACAGGAGCAGTTGAAGGTGCTTCAACCGACCGACCGGTCCATGACACCCCAGAAGCAATCCCAATGACATTGCAGGAGGAGCTTCTGGCCTATGGCGTGGCCTTTCGCGAACATGCCCTTGCGGGCATTTTCAACGGGTTTCTTCCGGTCCTGGTCATTGCCGGCACGATCTGGATGTGCATTTCCCTGTTCGCCCCCAGGCGGGTCGCAGCGACAGGCTTCATGTTCGCGCTTGTCGGCGCACTTGTGGGTCTTCTGATGGGGTCCAGCCGGGAACCCGTGGTGCAGGCGATTGTCCCTGCCCTTGTCACGCTGATCGCGGGCTACCTGGCCTGGACGGTGCGACAGGATGCACATTCCGAATTCGATCGGACCTTGTCTGAAGCGGGTTCCCACCCCGGCGCCTTGCACCCGCAGGTCCCCGCGTTCCCAGAGGTTCCCGACCAGGGCGACGGCAATGACAGGAAGGACAACGAGCCCCAAATCCGGTTTTCGACCTCGATGGTGCTTGCCGGGATCTGCGCTCTGATGATCTCGACAGCCACCGGGTCGATGTGGGGCGCCTCCATGCGCGAGGCGTCGGAGGAATTCGACAAGCGATATCAGGAATGGCGCCTGATGTACGAGCGACAGGAACTGCCGGTCGGTACGGACCTTCTGCGCCGCCAAGCCGGACTGCCGGTCGCAGCTCCGAAAACGCCAGGCGGGGAATCGGACGCCGGAAAGTGATGCCGGCGTCCTGTCGGCACTAGGCCTTGGAAAGGATCGCCCAGATCTCGTCCTTCAGCGCGGCGCGCTTCTTGCGCAGTTCGCCTTCCGCCAGGTCTTCCATCGGTTCGACATTGGTCTCGGCCCGGTGGATGGTGCGGTTCAGCTCGTGGTATTCGTCGTAGAGCTTGCTGAAATGCGCGTCCGAAGTCTTCAGCGTGTGCATCGCGTCGACTTTTTCCGGGAATTCCTCGGCCAGCTCGTGCGGCGTGTGGGACATGTCACTCTCCATTTTCGTCAGGTCGGTGGCGACCTTAGAGAGCCCACATAAGGTCAACTTTGACGCGGATCAAACCGGAACAGGGGATGTGTCTTTCCGCCGCCACGGCATTTGCCTGCATGCGGGTGCGCCAACCCGCCGGACGACCCGTCGAACCGCCCGGTCCGAAGGCCACCGAGCCCGCAGGTCAAGGCACCGCAGGCCGGACGTTGGCCCATGCCGCAGGCCGGCGCCGGGGCGTGTTGTGGGGCCGGCCGGCATGCAGGGTCTTGGCCTGCCCTCAACGCTGGGTGGTCTGCCAGTCAGGGTGCATCCACTGGGTCCGTTGGTCGCGCGGCAGCGGGGCCTTGCCCAACAGGTGGTCGGCGATCTTTTCGCCCACCAGGATCGACGGGGCGTTCAGGTTGCCATTGGTGATCCGCGGAAAGATCGAACTGTCGGCGACCGCCAGACCTTCGACCCCGATGACCCGGCCCTGCGGATCGACCACCGCCAGCGGATCGTCCACAGCCCCCATCCTGCAGGTCCCGCAGGGATGATAGGCGCTTTCGGCGTGATCCGCGATCCAGGCGTCCAGCTCGGCATCGCTTTGCACGTCCTGCCCCGGCTGGATCTCCTTCCCGCGGAAGGGCGCAAATGCGTCCTGCGCCAGGATATCGCGCGCCAGCCTGACGGCGGCGCGGAACTCTGCCCGGTCATCCGGCGCGGTCATGTAGTTGAACCGGATCTCGGGGTCCGCCAGCGGATCCGCCGATTTCAGCCGAACGGTCCCGCGGCTTTCGGACCGCATCGGCCCCGCATGGACCTGATAGCCATGCCCCTCGGCCGCGGCATGTCCGTCGTACCGCACGGCGATGGGCAGGAAATGGAACTGCACGTCCGGATAGGCCACCCCTGCCCGCGACCGGACAAAACCGCCGCTTTCGAACTGGTTCGACGCCCCCGGCCCCGTCTTCGTGAACAGCCACCGTGCGCCGACATAGGCCTTGCCGGCAAGGTTCCAGTATTTCGCCAGCGACACCGGTTGTGTGCAGGCCTGCTGGACATAGACCTCTAGGTGGTCCTGAAGGTTGCCGCCCACGCCCGGCCGGTCGGCCACGACGTCGATGCCATAGTCCTTCAGATGCGCCGCCGGACCCACGCCCGACTGCATCAGAAGCTTGGGCGAATTGATCGAGGACGCCGCCAGCACCACGCCCCGCGCGGCCTGGTATTCGACTTCTTTCCCACCTTGCCGCACCACGATCCCCCGCGCACGACGGCCGTCGAAGACCACCCGCAGCGCCTCCCCGCGCACCAGCCGCACCCGGCCCATGGCCAGTGCGGGCCTCAGATAGGCCTTGGCCGCCGACCAGCGTTCGCCTTGCCAGACGGTCTGTTCCAGCACGCCGATGCCTTCCTGGCGATACCCGTTGTAATCGTCGTAGACACCATATCCGGCCTGCCGCCCCGCCTCGACAAAGGCGCGGGTCAGCGGGTTCTCCCGCTTGCCGCGTGTCACATGAAGAGGGCCGCCCTGCCCGCGCCAGGCGGGATCGCCGCCATGGCCGCCGTCGTGCCAGTCTTCCATCCGCAGGAAATAGGGCAGCACATCGGCAAAGGACCAGCCCGCCGCCCCCACGGAGGCCCAGTGGTCGTAATCCTCTGCGTGCCCGCGCACATAGACCATCCCGTTGATCGAGGACGACCCCCCGATGACCTTGCCCCGCGGACAGTGCAGCGCCCGCCCGTTCAGCGCCGGTTCCGGCTCTGCCTCGAAGCCCCAGTTGTACAGGGACATGTTCATCGGATAGCTCAGCGCGCCGGGCATGTTGATGAAGGGGCCCGCATCGGTGCCACCCGTTTCGATCACCGTGACCGAGGCACCGGCCTCTCCCAGGCGATAGGCCAACGCGCAGCCGGCCGACCCGGCGCCCACCACGACGAAATCCGACTGTTTTCCGGGCTCCATCCGCAGCGCTCCGTTCATTCGTGTACGAATCACATCTTCGTAGCCGCTGGTGCCGGCGTGATCGAGCGGCGTTTGATCACAACCTCGCGCCAAGTAATATAAGAAATCGAGCCCAGGATAAGCGACCCGCCCACCAGCACCCAGATGTCCAGCGGTTCGCCGAAGGCCACCACGCCCAGCACCGTCGCCCAAAGAAGTTGCAGGAAGGTGACCGGCTGGGTCACGTTCAAGGGGGCATAGGCCAGGGCCAGCGTCATCGTATAGTGCCCCGTTGTCGCCAGCGCCGCCACCACCAGAAGGATCCCGGCATCGGGCCAGCTGATCGGCACCCAGACGGCGATGGCCAGGGGCGCCAGCGCCAGCATGACCCAGACCGACAGCATTGCCACCACCATCGGGGGATTGGTTTCGTCCGTCGTGATCTTGGCGATCAGGTAGGACCCGCCAAAGACGATGCCCGCGCCGACCATGGCCAGGTGGCCCATCTCGATCTCGCGCACGCCGGGGCGCAGGATGATGACCATGCCTACCAGTGCCACCGCGATGGCCACGATCCGGCGGACCGCCAGCGCCTCGCCCAGGAACAGGGCCGCGCCGATGGTGACGTAGATGGGAGAGAGGTAGTTCAGCGCCGTCACGTCCGCGAGAGCGATTCGGGACATGGCATAGAACCACAGCACCACGCCCGCCCCGTGCATCAGACCGCGCGCGATGAACAGGCCCCACAGCCGCGGTGTCAGGGTGGTGGCCAGGATCGGCCGGATCATCGGGATCAGGAAGACCAGCCCGAACAGATACCGCAGGAAGGCGGATTGTGCCGCCGGGATATCGCTACCCAGCATTTTGACGCCCGCATTGACGCCAACGAACAGCATTCCTGTCAGAAGCATCCAGAGAATCGCGATAACGGGGCGAGGCGAACGTTTGTCAGGCATCGTCACGTGTTCAACACCCTGCGCCTGCGCCGATCAAGACATGAAACGCCCGGGCCCCGGACAACGCGGGAAACTGCGCCCGCCCGCCGTGCCGCCGCAGGTGCCCCCTGTCGTGGCCGCGGCGCCGCTGCCATAGTGCCGCAAAACACGACAGACGGAGGAGAGAAATGTTCAGCCAATCCGAACTGGGGTACTCTGCCATTCCCCTGCCCGACCGCTTCGAGCTGACCGACGAACAGGCGCGCGGCGAGGCGCTGGCCTTCCTCGACCGGATGAGGCGGCGCCACACGACGCGCGATTTCGTCGACACGCCCGTGCCACGCGACCTGATCGAAACCGCGATCCGCACCGCCGGCACCGCGCCGTCGGGCGCCAATCACCAGCCCTGGCACTTCGTGGCGATTTCCGAACCGGCGCTGAAGGCCCGGATCCGGGAGGAGGCCGAGGTGGAGGAACGCGCCTTCTATGCCGGCGGCGGCGGCGACGAATGGATCCGGGCGCTGGAACCCATCGGAACCACGGCCGAAAAACCGCACCTGACCATCGCACCCTGGCTGATCGTCGTCTTCGCCCAGCGCTGGGGCACTTTCGCGGACGGCACGCGGTTCAAGAACTACTACGTCCCCGAAAGCGTCAACATCGCTACAGGCTTTCTTCTGGCGGCGCTGCACCATGCCGGCCTGTGTACGCTGACCCACACGCCCAACCCGATGAAGTTCCTGAACGGCGCGCTGGGGCGCCCCGCCTCGGAAAAGCCCACCATGATCATCGTGGTGGGCCATCCCGCGCCCGACGCCACCGTGCCGGCCGTGGCCAAGATCAAGAAACCGCTGGAAGAGATCGCAACCTTCCTCGACTGAACCGACGGCAATCGGTATGGCTGCGTGCGCATCTGGCATCACTTTCGACCGCGAAGGGCGGTCGGGACTGCCGAAATGACTTTGAAACCACCGCAATTGGTGATTGTCCTCGGGGCAGGAACCGGATTTTCGAGACAGCGAGGAATTTAATGGCGGATCCAAACGTCGCAATGCACCCGATGGCCCCACATCATCTGCCATTCTTCATTCCGGGGCCGGATGGATCGGACCAGATGTTGGTGACGGTAGCGGTGCTGCTGGTCGTCGGCATCTTCGTGGCAGGGGCGCTTTACCTGAAGCTGCATTCGCTGCCGGAACACATGGCGCATGGCGTGAACCGCACCCAGTACCAGCTGGTCGCGATCCTGGCGCTGATCGCGCTCTTCACCCATGAAAACCTGTTCTGGGTCGCAGCCCTGCTGCTGGCCGCGGTGCAGTTGCCGAACCTGATGTACCCGCTGGAAAGCATCGCCGCCTCGTTGGCGAAGGCCACGGGGCGCGACTACGACTATCAAAGCTTCGACGACACGCCGCCCGACCAGGCACAGCACGACGCCGAGGCGCCGTTGGGCGGCCTGAACAAGAACGACACCATGGCAGCCGCGGAGGCGAAGCGCGATGTTTGAATTCATGTTCGCCTCGATGGTCACGATCCTGCCGGACTACCTGTTCCGCCGTTACGTGCAGGGCAAGCGCATCGGCAAGGAAATCACGCTCTTTTCCGTCTGGCACGTGCTGCGTTACGGCATCACCGGCTGCGCCATGCTGACGGTGCTGCTGATCACGATGATCTTCTACTTCCACCCCTCGACCACCAGCGCGATGTCCTTTTTCCGGACCGTCACGATCCTGCCGGAAACCCCGGGCCGGGTGGTTTCGGTCAACGTGGCGAACCTGCAGGAGGTGAAGGCCGGCGACGTGCTGTTCACGCTGGACGATGCACGCCAGAAATCGGCGCTGTCCTCGGCCGAGGCGCGGGTGAAAGAGGTCGAATCGACGATGGAGCTGGTGAAGGCCCAGCTGCACGCCGCGCAGGCGCAGTCGCAATCCACCAAGGCGACGCTGGACCAGGCCAAGAACGAATTGCAGCGCAACCTGGACCTGCAGACCAGGAACGCGAATGTCGTCTCGGGCCAGGAAATCGACCGTCAGACCGCCCGTGTGGCGGCGCTGGAATCCTCGTACGAGGCAGCCCAGGCCAACGAGGATTCGATCGAGGCGCAGCTGAGCGACCAGTTGCCGGCCCAGCTGGACACCGCCCGGGCGGCAGTCGAGCAGGCGCAGGTCGAACTGTCCTTTACCCAGGTCCGCGCCGGCACCGACGGCACGCTGCAGCAGTTCAACCTGCAGCCGGGCGATTACATTAACCCGATCCTGCGGCCCGCAGGCCTGATCGTGCCGGCCCATTCCGGGACCGACCGGATCCAGGCGGGCTTCGGCCAGCTGGCAGCGCAGGTAGTCAAACCCGGCATGATCGCCGAGGTCTCGTGCATGTCGTTGCCCTTCACCGTAATCCCGATGGTGATCGTGGACGTGCAGGACGTGATCGCCGCCGGCCAGTTCCGCCCGACCGACAACCTGGTCGACGCGACGCTGATCCCGCAGGCCCCCGGCTCCATCACCGCGATCATGGAGCCGCTCTATGCCGGCGCCCTGGACAGGCTGCCCCCGGGAAGCCGCTGCGTGGCCAATGCCTATACCTCGTACTACGACCTGCTGGACAGCGGAGAGGTCACGGGCATCCGGGCGCTGGGTCTGCATGTCGTCGACACCGTGGGCCTGGTCCACGCCGCGATCCTGCGCGCGCAGGCGGTGCTGGCGCCGGTGCGCCTGCTGGTCCTGTCCGGCGGCCACTGATCCCGTCACGATCCCGACCAGATCCAATAGGGGGCCGGTGCAGCGATGCACCGGCCCTTTTTTTTTGAAGCCGTCAGGCCGGGATCAGCGCCACGACCTTGATCTCGACCAGCAGCCCGGGATGGGCCAGTTCCGGCGTGCCCACCCGGGTCCAGGCACAGGTGCCGCGCGGGAACCGCCGGTTCTTCACGGTCCGGAACACATCCATGTGGCGGGCCATATCGACGTGATAGGTCGTCATCTCGACCACGTCATCGAAGCTGCATCCCCCCGCCGTCAGGACGGCCGCCAGGTTGTCCCAGCACGCTTCGAACTGTGCTTCCGGGTCATGGATCACGTTCAGGTCGGCATCCCGCCCCACCTGCCCCGCGCAGAACAGCAGCCCCCCGGCCCGCACGGCCGGCACATAGCCGGTCCGTTCGACAAGCGTTTCCATCCCCGGCGGGACGACAAGATCACGGGTCATTCAAGGTCTCCATTGTTCTTCCCCGACCATTGCGTCAGCGCCGGTCCCCCGCAACACGGACTGACGCGAAAGCCGGCCCGTAGGGTGCGTGCTCTGCACGCACCGTTCCCTGCACCCGCCTGTTCACCCGCAACGCGTGGACCGCACGGCAGGACTCCACACCTCAGTCCACCGCGGGTAAAGTAGCGCAAAAGGCTGGGGACGGGCATGGGCACGACGGACAGCGTCCGGCACCGCAAGGTGTTCTACATTCCGGGCTACGACCCGGTCCACGCCCGCCGCTACCGCGAGCTTTATCGTCGCGAGGGCGCGGAGCAGGCGCGGATTTCCGGGTACGAGCTGCAGATGCTGCCGCGGGCCGCCGGAAACGGCCCCTTCGGCTGGACCGCCCTGGGCGGGATCGAGGGCGGTCAGGTCCGCGTCGATGTCGATGTGCTGGAATGGTCCGACATCGTGAAGGGCAGCATGGAACAGACGGTGGCCAATACCTACCTGCAGCTGGCGCAGGCGGTATGGGCCTATGTCGGGTCCGGCATCCTCTTCCGGCTGATGAAGCTGCGCAAGGGCCCCGTGATCGCCGCCCTTTATCCCGTCGGCGTGCTGCTGGGGCAGCTACTGGCCGTGGTCTTGACGATCTGGGCGCTTAACTTTGCCGGCCGCTGGATCGGCGGCGCGATTTCGGGCACCGGCACCGGCAACGGCATGTTCGCGGGCGGGCTGATCGGGCTGATCGCCGGATACTATGCCGCCGCCGCGCTCTTCCGCTGGTTCCGCAAGATCGACAACCGGCTGATGGCGTATTACCTGATGCACGACTATGCGTTCTCGGCCCGGTACGGCGGCGCCAACCCGCCCGCGCTGGAAAACCGTATGGCCAGCTTTGCCGACCGTATCGCCGCCTCGCTGGTCGAACCCGGCATCGACGAGGTGCTGGTGGTCGGCCATTCCTCGGGCGCCCATATCGGCGTGTCGGTGCTGGCCGACCTGCTGCGGGACGGACGCATCCCCGACCATGGCGCGGAACTCGGGTTTCTGACCCTTGGGCAGGTCGTGCCCATGGTGTCCTTCCTACCGAAGGCCGACCGCCTGCGCCGCGACCTGGCGGACCTGTCGGCGACCGACCGTCTGACATGGATCGACGTGTCGGCCCCCGGCGACGGCTGCGCCTTCGCGCTCTGCGATCCGGTGTCGGTCACGGGTGTTGCCCCCGAAGGCAAGCGCTGGCCGCTGGTGATTTCCTGCGCGTTCACCCAGACGCTCAGCCCCGAACGCTGGAACGAACTGAAGCACCGCTTCTTCCGGCTGCATTTCCAGTACCTCTGCGCCTTCGACCGGCCCGGGGACTATGACTATTTCCGGATCACCGCCGGGCCGCTGACACTGGCCGAACGGTTCGCAGGCCGCCCGCCTTCGCAAAGCCGCATCGAAACGCCGGTGTCCCCCCATACCTCGCAGGCCGCCCCGTGACGCCGCCCAAGCCGCCGGCCCGGCCCGACAGGGTGTCGCTGCGACGCTATCTGCAACTGTTCCGCGCCGATCTTCTGTCGGCCCAGCCACAGCGGCTGTACCGGGCGTGGATGGCGGAGTTCAAAACGCCCTTCTTCCGGTCCTTCCTGATGAACCAGCCGGAACTGGTGCAGACCCTGCTGAAGGACCGGCCCGACGACTTTCCCAAGGCCGCCCGCGTCAGCGAAGGCCTGCGCCCGCTGCTGGGGCAATCGGTCTTCATCACCAATGGCGAGACGTGGAAGCGCCAGCGCCGGATCATCGACCCGGCCTTCGAAGGTGGCCGCCTGAAGGAAACCTGGCCCGCCATGCTGGCCGCGGCCGATGCAGCCGTGGCGCGCCTTGACGCCGAAGCCGGGGACCAGCCGGTGGAGATCGAGGTCGTCACCAGCCACGCCGCGGCCGATGTCATCTTCCGCACGCTGTTTTCCATCCCCATCGAACACGAGGTGGCGACAGAGGTCTTCCACCTTTTCCGCGATTACCAGCGGGAACAGCCCATCGTGAACCTGGGGGCCTTCCTGCCCCTGCCCGCATGGGCACCGCGGTTCTTTTCCCGCCGGACGCGGGCGACGGCAAAGGCCATCCGCGCGCTGATCACCGGGCTGACAGCCGAACGCCAGCGGGCCATCGCGAAGGGCACCGCGCCGGACGACCTGGCCACCAAGATCATGACCACCGCAGACCCGCAGACCGGCGCACACTTCGATACCGAAGAGATGGTCGACCAGGTCGCCATCTTCTTTCTGGCGGGGCACGAAACCTCTGCCTCGGCCCTGGCCTGGTGCCTATACCTGCTGGCCACCCACCCGGAATGGCAGGAAAAGGTCGCGGCCGAGGCACAGGCGCTGGCCGATCCGTCCTTTGCCACGGTGGCGGGGCTGACCGTCGCGCGGGACGTCTTCCGCGAAACGCTGCGGCTTTACCCGCCCGTCCCGATGATGGTCCGGGAAGCCGCGCGGCCCGAATGCTTCCGCGACCGGAAGGTGCCAAAGGGTTCGCCCCTGATCATCAGCCCCTGGCATCTGCACCGCCATGAACGGCTATGGGATGCGCCCGACGACTTCGATCCCGGCCGCTGGCAAACCGAAAACGGGCGCGAATGCCAGCGGAAGGCCTATATCCCCTTCTCGGCAGGTCCAAGGGTCTGCACGGGCGCAGGTTTTGCGATGGTCGAAGGCCCGCTGCTGCTGGCCGCCCTGACGCGCGCATTTCGGTTTGAGGCGACGGACCCGCCCCCCGTTCCCGTCGCGCACCTGACGGTCCGGTCGAAAGACGGGATCTGGCTGAAGGTCGCAAGACGCGACGTCTAGGCACGTGCGGGCCACTTGCCCTTGCCCGCAGGCAGAGCTAGGCCAGCGGAATGCGAATTCTATTCCTGGGTGATGTGGTGGGCCGTTCCGGCCGGGCCGCGATAGCTGAGCGGTTGCCGGCCCTGCGCAAGGACTGGCGGCTCGATTTCATCGTCGTCAATGGCGAGAACGCGACAAGCGGGATGGGCCTGTCTGGCGATCACGCCCGGGCGCTTCTGGATGCCGGGGCCGATTGCCTGACGCTGGGCGACCACGCCTTCGACCAGAAGGACATGATGTCCTTCATCGAGAAGGAGCCGCGCATCGTGCGCCCCATCAACTTTGCCAAGGGTGCACCGGGCCGCGGGTTCCGGCTGTTCAACGCGCCGGGCGGGCGCAAGGTGCTGGTGGCGCAGGTGTTGGGCCAGGTCTTCATGCGCCGCGGCTTCGAGGATCCGTTCGGGTCGATCGAGGCGGTGCTGAAGGCCCATCCCCGCGGCGGTCTGGCCGATGCGGTCATCGTCGATGTCCATTGCGAGGCGACGTCGGAAAAGATGGCCATGGGCCACTGGTGCAACGGCAAGGCCAGCCTTGTGGTGGGCACCCATACCCATGTGCCGACGGCCGACATGCGGATCCTGCCGGGCGGCACGGCCTACCTGTCGGATGCCGGCATGTGCGGCGACTATGACAGCGTGATCGGCATGGAAAAGGCCGAGCCGATGCGCCGCTTCGTGACCGGCATGATCAAGGACCGTTTCACCCCCGCTGCGGGCGAGGCGACGCTTTCGGGCATCTTCGTGGAAACCGACGACACCACAGGCGCCGCGAAACGCGCGCAGATGGTGCGGGTCGGCGGATTGCTGGAACAGGCCGCGCCATGACGCTGAAGCCCGGGCACGGCTTGCTGGCCGTGCTGATCCTGGTGGGCGCCGGCTGGGGCGGGACGCAACCGCTGACCAAGATCGCCGTCAGCACCGGTTACGGGCATTTCGGTTTGATGTTCTGGCAGACCGCCATCGGCGCCGTCTTCATGACCACGCTGGTGATCCTGCGGGGCCGGCCGGTGAAGCTGGACCGCCGGGCGCTGGCCTTTGCGCTCGCGATCTCGCTTCTGGGGACGGTGATCCCCAATACAGCGGGATACATTGCCGTCCGGCACCTGCCGTCCGGCATCATGTCCATCCTCTTGTCGTCGATCCCGATGATCGCCTTCCCGATCTCGCTGGCGCTGGGGCTGGACAGGTTTTCCGCGCGCCGGGTGCTGGGGCTGTCCGTCGGCCTGTCGGGCGTGCTGCTTCTGGTCCTGCCGGACGCCAGCCTGCCGGACCCGGCCATGCTGATCTGGATCCCCGTCGCCCTGGTGGCACCCGTCTTTTATGCCTTCGAATCGAACTTCGTGGCACGCTGGGGCACCGGCGGGCTGGACCCCATCGCGCTTCTGGCGGTGGCCACGGCCATCGCTTCGGTCATGCTGCTGCCAGCGGCGGTGGTGACGGGCCAATTCATCCATCCGATCCGCCCGCTGGGCGCGCCGGAATGGGCGCTGATCGCCTCTGCCGTGATCAATGTGATGGTTTATGCGACATATGTGTGGCTGGTGGGCCGCGCCGGGCCGGTCTTTGCGGCGCAGGTCAGCTATCTGGTCACGGGGTTCGGCGTCTTCTGGGCCATGATGATCCTGGGCGAGCGGTATTCTCCCTTCGTCTGGCTGGCGCTTCTGCTGGTGCTGGGCGGTATCGCCCTGGTTCAGCCGCGCGAAAAGGACGCGCTTGCTGCCGTTCCGGCGACCGAGTAGGAATTCGCGACCGGTCCTGTCCGGTCAAATCCTGCGTGGGTTTCCATCGCAGCCGACCAGATGACTTGAATCCAACCATTTGCGGGCACACCGGATTTCATGCATATTTTTACGATCCCCGAACCCTATGGCGCCATTGTTGCGCTTGCCGTCGTCATCGGGATGTTCGTGCTGTTCCTGCGCGAAACATATCCGACCGAGGTCGTGGCATTGGCCGGCGTCTCGCTGCTGCTGATCCTGGGGATATTGCCCTACGATGCCGCGCTGAAGGTCTTTTCCAACCCCGCGCCCTGGACCATCGCGGCCATGTTCATCATCATGGGCGCCCTTGTCCGGACCGGCGCGCTGGACAGCTTCACCAGCAGGGCCCAGTCCTTGGCCTCGGAACGGCCGCGCATGGCGATTGCCGCGCTGATGGGATTCGTCGTGGTGGCGTCGGCCGTGGTGTCGAACACCCCGGTCGTCGTGGTGATGATGCCGATCTTTGTCCAGATCTCGCGCACGCTGGGGATTTCCGCGTCCAAGACGCTGATCCCGCTATCCTACGGCGCGATCCTCGGCGGCACGCTGACGCTGATCGGGACTTCGACCAACCTGCTGGTCGACGGTGTCGCCCGTGCCAACGGGCAACCCGCCTTTACCATCTTCGAGGTGACGCCGCTGGGCATCGTCCTGGTGGCCTGGGGCATGTTCTACCTCTGGGCCTTCGGCTCGCGCCTGCTGCCCGACCGGGCCAGCATGGCAATGCTGCTGTCGGACCGGTCCAAGATGAAGTTCTTCACCGAGGCGGTGATCCCACCCGAAAGCAACCTGATCGGGCGCCAGGTGACGGGCGTGCAGCTGTTCCAGCGCGATGGCGTGCGGCTGATCGACGTGATCCGCGGCGATGTCTCGCTGCGCCGCAACCTGGACGGAGTCACGCTGGAAGTGGGCGACCGCGTGGTGCTGCGAACCGAGATGACGGAACTTCTCAGCCTGCAACGCACCAAGTCGCTGAAGCGGGTCGACCAGGTGTCGGCGGTCGAGACGTCGACGGTCGAGGTTCTGATTACCCCCGGCTGCAAGATGGTGGGCCGGTCGCTGGGGTCCATGCGCCTACGGCGGCGCTACGGGATCTACGTGCTGGCAGCACACCGCCGCAACCAGAACATCGGCCGCCAGCTGGACGAGCTGGTCGTGCGCGTGGGCGACACGCTGCTGCTGGAAGGCGCGCCGGGCGACATCCAGCGCCTGGCCCAGGACATGGACATGGTGTCCGTCTCGCAACCCTCGGCACAGGCCTTCCGACGGACCCAGGCGCCGATCGCGCTGATCGCCCTTCTGGGGATCGTCGCACTGGCCGCCTTCGGCGTTGCGCCGATCCTGGCGCTGTCGGTGGTGGCGGTGGCGGTGGTGCTGCTGACCCGCTGCATCGACGCCGAGGAGGCGTTTTCCTTCGTCGACGGGCGGCTCCTGTCGCTGATCTTCGCCATGCTGGCCATCGGGGCCGCGCTGGAAAGCTCGGGCGCCGTGAAGCTGGTGGTGGGCAAGATCTCTCCTGTGCTGGAACAACTGCCGCCCTTTTTCATGGTCTGGGCGATCTATCTGCTGACCTCTTTCCTGACGGAACTGGTGTCGAACAACGCCGTCGCGGTGGTGGTGACGCCGGTGGCCATCGGCCTGGCCCAGGCCATCGGGGTGGACCCGCGGCCGCTGATCGTGGCGGTGATGGTGGCGGCCTCGGCATCCTTTGCCACGCCCATCGGATATCAGACCAACATGCTGGTCTACGGCCCCGGCGGCTACAAGTTCACCGACTTCATGAAGGTGGGCATCCCGCTGAACCTTTCCATCGGCCTCCTGGCCTCGGCGCTGATCCCGCTGCTTTGGCCGTTGTGACGCCGGCGGCGGCGCAAGGCGATGTCCATCGCCTTCCAGGGCCCTTCTCACAGGACCCTGGTCCCTGCCCCGGCCGTCAGGCGATGAAACCCGACCGGCCCGCGGTCCGGCCCGAGAAGATGCAGCCCCCCAGGAAAGTGCCTTCCAGCGCGTTCCAGCCGTGATAACCGCCACCGCCGAAACCTGAGACCTCTCCGACCGCGAACAGCCCGGGGACCGGGTCGCCGTCCGGTCCCAGCACCCGCGCGTCCAGATCCGTTTCCAGCCCGCCCAGCGACTTGCGCGTCAGCACGTGCAGCCGCACGGCGATCAGGGGGCCATTGTCCCTGTCCAGGAACTTGTGCGGCGTGGCCGTGCGCAGCAGCCGGTCGCCCCGGTGATGCCGCGCCGCCTGGATCGCTATGACCTGCGCGTCCTTGGCGAAAGGGTTGTCGATCTGCCCGTCCCGCGCCGCGATCTGTGCGCGGATCGCGCCCGCATCCAAAAGGTCCGACCCCGCGATCCGGTTCATGCCGTCGACCAGCGTCTCGATATCCTGGGCCACGACGAAATCGGCGCCCTTTTCCTTGAACGCCTCCACCGGCGCCGGCGCGCCGCCCCCCGACAGAAGCCGTGCGCGGATGACCTCCCTCCAGCGCCCGGACGTCAGGTCGGGGTTCTGTTCCGACCCGGACAGGGCGAATTCCTTCTCGATCACCTTCTGGGTCAGGATGAACCAGGAATAGCCGTGGCCCGATTTCAGGATCTGCTTCAGCGTCGCCCGCGTGTCGAAGCCCGGCAGCGCCGGCGGGTCCAGCCGCCGGCCCTTGGCGTCGAACCACATGGACGACGGGCCCGGCAGGATCCGGATCCCGTGCAGGGGCCAGATCGGGTCCCAGTTGGTGATGCCTTCGGTATAGTGCCACATCCGGTCGCCGTTGATCAGGTTGCCCCCGGCCCGGGCCGCGATGCCCTGCATCCGTCCGTCGACATGGAAGGGCACGCCGGACAACATGTGGTCCGGCGGCGCGCCCAGCGTCTCGGCCGGCCAGGCCTTGCGGACAAGGTCATGGTTCCCGCCGATCCCGCCCGACGCCACGACGACCGAAGCCGCGCGCAATTCGAAATCCCCGGTTTCGTCCCGGTTGGTCTTCTGCCCGCGGGGGCTGTCGTCGGGGGCCAGCACCTGACCGGAAACCCCGGCGATGCGCCCGGCCTCGACCAGCAGGCGGTCGACGCGATGGCGGAAGCGGAAGCCGATCCGGCCTTCGGCCACATGCGCCTTCACCCGGCGGAGAAAGGGGCGCAGGACACCGGGGCCGGTGCCCCAGGTCACATGGAAGCGCGGGACGGAATTGCCGTGCCCGTCCGCCCAGGCGCCGCCCCGTTCCGCCCAGCCGACGATGGGGAACCAGCGAAACCCCATCCGCTTCAGCCAGGGGCGCATTTCACCGGCCGAAAAATCAAGGAAAGCCTCGGCCCAGATCCGGGGCCAGTGATCTTCGGGCCTGTCGAAGCCGGCAGAGCCCATCCAGTCGGTCCGGGCCAGCGTGTGGCTGTCGCGGATGCCCATGCGCCGCTGTTCCGGCGTGTCGATCATGAACAGCCCGCCCAGCGACCAGAAGGCCTGACCACCCAGGAACTGCTCGGGCTCCTGATCCACGATCAGGACGCGCTTGCCCCGGTCGCCCAGTTCCGCCGCTGCGACAAGACCGGCAAGCCCGCCGCCTACGATGATGACATCCGCCTGATCCATGACTTGCCCCCCGTTCGCCTCGGGCACAACTAGAACATGCGATGGCCCCCTTGTCTCGGGTTCCCCGAGGGCCCGGCGAAATCAGGCGTGCCGGACAGGATCGCACGTCCAGCGTCACCCGCCCGTCCCCATCGCATCCGCTCCTGAACCGAAGAGGCCCGAGCCCAAGGGGCCCGAGCCGAGGGAGTTGAAACGAGGGGGCCCAACCGAACGGACCAAACGCGCGATCCCTCTCGCCTCCGGCCCGGCAGGGGTTACATCGGCCAGAACACCAGCAGGGCCGGGATCGACACGGCGATGATCAGGATCTCCAGCGGCAGGCCCATCCGCCAGTAGTCGCCGAAGCGATAGCCGCCCGGGCCCAGCACCAGCGTGTTGTTCTTGTGCCCGATGGGCGTCAGAAACGCGGCCGAGGCCGCGACGGCCACCGCCATCAGGAACGGATCTGGCGAGACCTCCAGCGTCTGGGCCATCTGGATGCCCACCGGCGCCGCGACAATGGTCGTCGCCGTGTTGTTCAGCACGTCCGAAAGCGTCATCGTGACCACCATCAGCACGGTCAGGATCGCCCAGGCCGGCAGCCCGTCGGTCAACCGCACCAGCGCGCCCGCGATCAGCTGCGTACCTCCGGACGTCTCCAGCGCCGAGCCCAGCGGGATCATCGACCCCAGAAGCACCACCACCGGCCATTCCACGTGGGTATAGATCTGGTCGACCGGCAGGATCCGCGTCAGCACATAGCCCACGACCACCAGCCCAAGCGCCACGGGCAGGTAGATCAGCCCGAAGGCCGCAGCCGCCACCGCGGCCGCAAACAGGCCCAGCGCCAGCCAGATCTTGTCATCGGCCGTCACGTCGCCGCCCCGCTCGGCCAGCGGCAGCACGCCCATCCAGTCGGCCACGGTATTACCACGCCCCTTGGGGCACAACAGCAGGACAAGGTCGCCCGGATGGATCTCGGTCTTGCGGATCGAGGTTCGGATGCGCCGCCCCTCGCGCGAGAGGCCCAGCAGGATCGCCCCCTGCCGCCAGGCCAGGCCCAGCGACTGCGCGCTGCGGCCCGAGATCCGGGCGCTTTCCGGCACCACGGCCTCGATCACTTCCAGCCCTTCGCCGGCCGGGGGCAACTGGTCCTTGCGGTCGCCGTCGACGAAATCGAGCGAGAGGGCCGCGCGGAATTCGTCCAGCGCTTCGGGCGTGGCTTCCAGGACCAGCGTATCGCCGGCCAGTATCTTGACCGATGCGGCGCGGCCATAGCGGCGCTGGCCGTCGCGGATCAGGCCCAGGATGGCGACATCGGCGCTTTCGGCGGCCTCGTCCAGTTCCGACACGCGTTTGCCGATATGAGGCGACTCCTCCGGGACCGTCAGTTCGGCCACATAGGCGGTCAGGTCGACGGCCGCGATGCCGGATTGATCGTCGTGCCGGGGGATCAGGCGCCAGCCTATCACGGCGACGAAGGCCAGCCCCGCCACGGCCGCAATCCCGCCCACCGGGGCGAAATCGAACATGCGATAGGGCGCGCCCAACGTTTCGGCCCGGATGCTGGCGATGATGATGTTGGGCGGCGTGCCGATCAGGGTGACCATGCCGCCCAGGATGGTGGCGAAGGACAGCGGCATCAGGCTGAGGCCCGCCGGGCGTTTCGCCTTGCGCGCGGTCTGGATGTCGACCGGCATCAGCAGCGCCAGCGCCGCCACGTTGTTCATGAAGGCCGACAGCACCGCGCCGATGCCACCCATCAGCGCGATATGCGCGCCCAGGCCCCGGCCGGCATCGACCAGCGTGCGGGTGATCAGCATCACGGCTCCCGACCGCACCAACCCCGCCGACACGATCAGCACCAGCGCCACCACCAGCGTCGCCGGATGACCGAAGCCGGAAAAGGCGTCCTCGGTCGGGACGACGCCCAGCACGACGCCGACAAGAAGCGCGGCGAAGGCCACGAGATCATAGCGGAACCGGCCCCAAAGCAGGAGACCGAAGACCGCGACGAAAAGGGAGAAGAGGATGATCTGGTCCTGTGTCATGCGGCGCACCCTATGAGGCTTGTGGTTGAGGGGCCAGCAGATGACATGCGGGCCGCCACAAACAACGCGCAGGACAGCCTTTGGTTACCGGGATCGGACGGGTCCCGTCGGGTCAATTGAGAATGGGCAGGCCCTGGGCCATGACGTGCCGCATGGCAAGGATGACGTTGTCGACGGCGACGGAGGCCAGCACCAGACCCATGACGCGGCTGATGATGGCGGCTCCGTTCTGGCCGATCACCTTCAGGATCGGCGTCGCGGCCAGCATGAACACGAAGGCCACGGCCAGGACCAGCATCGTCAGGCTGGCGGTCACCACTTGTTCGGGGACCGAAAAGCGGTTGTTGTCGGTCAGCAGAACGATCCCCAGAAGCGACCCGGGCCCGGCCAGGCCCGGCACCCCGATCGGATAGACGGCCGGGTTTTCCCCCGCTCCCGGATCGGCCGGCGTGGCATTGGGGGTCGAAAAGATCATCTTGATCGCAAAAAGGAACAGGATGATCCCGCCCGAGATCTGGAAGGCGTCGAGAGAAATTCCCAACGCGTCGATCAGGAACTGTCCCACGATCAGGAAGAACATCAGCAGGCCCGCAGCGACGAATGTGCCCTGCAAGGCGATCACTCGCCGCTGAGCGGCGGAGTAATTGGCCGTGGCCGCTGCAAAGATCGCGATGGACCCGATCGGATCGATCAGGACCCAGAGGACGACAAACTCTTCGAACGGAGTGCTATACATCGGGATCCAATCGCCGCGCCGGGGCCGGTGAACGAAGATGCCGGAATGCGGTGGCCCAAGCGAACTTGGCCGAACGCAAGCATTTTCGGTTCCGCCTGACAAGCCGGGGCGCGGCGGCATTGCCGGCGGTGCGACCCGAAAGGCACAGCCCGCCCGCGCAAAAGGACCCTTTTCGCAGCACGTCCCGCCCCGTTCCGCCCCTGCGCAGGCACATGCGCGGCTTGCAGGCCCATGGTGCTCTGGCCTATAGAGCGCGGCAGACATTTACGAGCCGGAGACGACCGATGGCCGGGCATTCCAAATGGGCCAATATCCAACATCGCAAGGGCCGGCAGGACGCGGCCCGTTCGAAGCTGTTTTCCAAGCTTTCGAAAGAGATCACCGTCGCTGCCAAGATGGGCGACCCCGACCCCGAGAAGAACCCGCGCCTGCGGCTGGCCGTAAAGGAAGCCAAGTCGCAAAGCGTCCCGAAGGACGTGATCGAGCGCGCGATCAAGAAATCGCAGGCGGGTGAAGGCGACGACTACGAGGAAATCCGGTACGAGGGCTATGGCCCGAACGGCGTGGCGATCATCGTCGAGGCGATGACCGACAACCGCAACCGGACGGCATCCAACGTGCGGTCGACCTTTTCCAAGAACGGCGGCAACCTGGGCGAGACCGGGTCCGTGGGCTTCATGTTCGAACGCAAGGGCGAGGTCGCCTATCCCGCCAGCGTCGGCGATGCCGACACGGTGATGGAAGCGGCGATCGAGGCCGGGGCCGAGGACGTCGAGAGCGGCGAGGACGGGCATTACATCTATTGCGCGGACACCGACCTGAACGAGGTGTCGACGGCGCTGGAAGCGTCCTTGGGTGAATCCGAGAGCACCAAGCTGGTCTGGAAGCCCACCACCACGACCGAGATGGACCTGGAAGGGCTGCAGAAGCTGATGAAACTGGTCGACGCGCTGGAAGACGACGATGACGTCCAGCGGGTGACGACCAACTTCGAAGCGCCCGACGAGCTGATGGAACAGCTGTAAGGCGAAGGGTCTCGCCGCGCCCACGCTCGGCGACCGGCGCGGGGGCCCCGCCCCCGCGACACGACGGAGCGGGTTCAGACCGTGTCCAGCCAGTGGCGCGCCAGGGGGACCGCCTCTGGGTCGAAGACCTTGACCGGACAGGGCATGAAGACCCCGGCGGCGCGTACGGCCACCGCCATCCAGGCCAGGTCCGTGACGACGGCGATCTTGTCGAAGCCACGCCAGCGGGACAGGCCCAGGCGCATATCCTCCCATGCGGCGCCCATGTCGTAGCCGTCGAAATCCGGCGCGACGATCACCAGCATCTTCAGGCCGGGATGGGCGGCCAGTGCCGCGTCGACCGCCGGGTCCAGGATATCGACATAGTCTTGCTGGGTGACCTTGCCGGACAGGACTGCCTCCAGTCGGCCATGGTGGTGCTTGACCTCGATCATGCCTTCGCCCTTCCGCTGCGAAACCGGATTGCCGCAGGTTATGGCAGCGTCATCCAGTCGGCAACGCCGCCGGGCAGATGGGGACGGAAATAGGCGATCATGCGCCCCTCGCCCGCCGGATCGGGGGTATCCGGGCGCCACGGCGCCACGCCGTGGAGGACATGTCGGTGGAGCAGCGTCGCCTCGCCCGGACGGGCGGGAAGTTCGATGCGGCGACAAGACCCGAACGCGTCGCGCCGGGCCTGCTGATAAAGCGCTGTCACATCGATGTCGGGCCAGTCCGCCGGATCATGGCCTTCGAAGGCGGTGTGGAAAGCCTTGCGCATCAGGCGATGACTGCCCTCCCACACGACCAGCGGGGCGGCACCGGACGCGGCGTCGGACAGGGGCAGACCCAGAATCCAGGCATGAGGTTCGCCCATAAACCGCCTGCGGGCGGGGCCGTGCCGGCGCAGGCCGTCCACATGCGCAGCGTCGCGCGTCAGGCGATAGTGCGCGGCCGCCGGACCTTCGCCTTCGCGAGGGCGGGGATAACCCGGCCAGACGACCGAAACCTGGGCGGGATGCAAGGGCATCGCGCCATAGAGATCGGTCGCAAACTCCATCGCCGGGCCGGCCAAGGGCGGCGAACCGGCCACGCGGCCCGTTTTGTCGTTGGCAAGGGCGTCGAGGCCCACGAACCACGTGCCCTCGCACACCAACCATTGCGCGAAAGCCGGATCGCGGACCGAGGCCAGAGCGGCGGGCCGCGCTGCCGCGGCCCAGTTGGCCACATGGCCGTCGAACGGAAAGTGCAGCCAGCCGCGATCCAGGAACTGTTGCCGGAGCGTCTCGGGCAGTAGCTCCATCAGGTTAAAGCCCGAAGGCCTTGCGCAGCATGTTCAGTGCGACCAGCGTCAGGAACACGGCGAAGACTCGTTTCAGCGGCTTGGGGTTCAGCGAATGCGCCAGCTTCACGCCCAGGGGCGCGGTCAGCAGCGTCATGGCGATGATCACCAGGAAGGACGGCAGGTTGACAGCGCCGATGGTCAGGGGCGGACGGGTTTCCGCCGCGATCGGCACGAACAGGAAGGCCATGACGGACGGCACGGCGATGGTCACGCCAAAGCCTGCGGCGGTGGCCACGGCCCTGTGGATCGGGACGTTGTGCAGCGTCAGAAGCGGCACGCCGAAGCTGCCGCCGCCGATCCCCATCAACACCGACAGGAAGCCCAGGAAGGGCGACAGGATGGCCCGCTTCAGGCCCGTCGGCATCTGGTCGGCCAGCCGCCAGTCGGCATTGCCCAACCCCATGTAGAGCCCGACGAGGATGGCCAGGAACCCGAAGATCGCCTGAAGCACGGTGCTGGACAGTCCCGCCACCAGCCAAACGCCCAGAAGCGCGCCGATGCCGATGCCCGGGGCAAAGCCTTTCAGGATGTCCCAGTCGACCGCGCCGCGTTTGTTATGGGACATGACCGACCGGACCGAGGTCACGATGATCGTCGCAAGCGAGGTCGCCAGGCAGACCTGCATCAACTGCGGCCCGTCATAGCCCAGCACGTGGAAGGCATAGAACAGCGCCGGCACGATGACGATGCCACCGCCCACACCCAGCAAACCGGCCAGCACCCCTGCCAGGGCACCGATGGCCAGAAGAAGGAACAGCATCGGCACCAGCATCGCTGGATCGGGGATATGGCTCATGTCGGGGTACTCCGGTCTGCATTCCGGAGTGGCTTACACCGCCATCGCCCGTTCGGCCAGCGGTGCGATCTGCGACAAGGCTGCCTCGACCACTTCGGGCCCCGCACCGGGCCGGGATGCCTGTTCCGACAGCATCCGCCGCCACGCGCGCGCGCCCGGCCGGCCGGCAAACAATCCCAGCATATGCCGCGTCACCTGGTGCAGGCGACCGCCGCGGGACAGGTGGTTTTCGATATAGGGCAGCATCGCCCGGGCTGCGGTCATCGCGTCGCTGCCCCGGCCCTGCCCGAAGATCTTCGGGTCGGCCTGCGCCAGGATCCGCGCCGGTTCGTGATAGGCCGACCGTCCGATCATCACACCGTCCAACCCGGCATCGAGCAGCGCCGCGGCCTCGGCCAGCGAGGTCACGCCCCCGTTGATCGAGATGTGCAGGTCCGGGAAATCGGCCTTCATCCGGTGGACAAGGTCATAGTTCAGCGGCGGTACGGTGCGGTTTTCCGCGGGGCTCAACCCCTTCAGCCAGGCCATGCGCGCGTGGATCGTCACCCGCCGACAGCCGGCCGCGCGGATCGTTTCCAGAAAACGCGGCAGGATCTCCTCCGGCTGCTGGTCATCGACACCGATGCGGCACTTGACGGTCACCTCGACATCCACGGCACCGGCCATGGCAGCCACGCAGTCGGCCACCAGGTCCGGACTTTTCATCAGCACCGCGCCAAAGGCCCCGGACTGGACCCGGTCGGACGGGCAGCCGCAGTTCAGGTTGATCTCGTCATAGCCCACCCCGGCACCCAGCTTCGCCGCCTGGGCCAGTTCCGCGGGATCGGATCCGCCCAGCTGCAGCGCCACCGGATGCTCGGCCCGATCATGGTCCAAAAGGTGCAGCGCCCGGCCGCGAACCAACGCGGGGGCGGTCACCATCTCGGTATAAAGCAAGGCATGGCTGCTTAGCAGGCGGTGCAGATACCGGCAATGCCGGTCCGTCCAGTCCATCATGGGCGCGACGGATAGGCGGGCGGCCGTTGATAAATCTTGTTTTTTAAATTTATCAGTCACTTATATTCGTCTCGTTCCGGCTTGTTCTGCACCAAATACGCCGATTTCGACGCTGGACTTGGCACAATGTACCACGTCCGGAGGTCATCATGGGCTCGATCAGTATACGCAAGCGAAAGGATGGCAGCAGCAGCTACCTTGCGCGCGTGCGAGTGATGCGAGACGGAATCTCCTATCATGAGACGAAGACCTTTGACAGACGCCCTGCCGCAACCGCCTGGATAAAAAAGCGCGAGCAAGAGCTAGCAAAACCTGGTGCCTTGGAGGAGCTGAACGTATCTGACCCTCCGCTATCCAAAGCGATCGAGCGCTACACCGAAGAAACGGTGAAGGACATCGGTCGCACAAAGGCGCAGGTCCTCCGGACCATCGCCACCTACCCAATCGCCGATCTGCCCTGCTCCACCATCAAGTCGAAGGATGTCATCGAGTTCCTTCAGTCACTACCCGGACAACCGCAAACCGTCGGGAACTACGCGAGCCATCTCGCCTCCATTTTCGCGATAGCTCGACCGATGTGGGACTTCCGACTGGATGATCGAAGGTCTTCTTCTCCATGCTACTTCTCCAACTTGCAGACATAGGCAAAGCCTAACCTGCTGGGGGAAGCAGCCGGTACATCCCATTAGCGGAACACCGTGTCGTCGAGCGAAAAGCGCGTGCGATATGCGTCCCGGTCGAGGCCGTGGAGCAGCAGCGACAGGCGCCGCTCGTCCACCGCGCGCCCGTTCTCGTCGGTCATCAGATATGCTGTTGCTGTGCGACCGGATTGCGCTTCTTGTCGTCGTTCTTTGGCTTCCGCACCAATGATACTTATACATATCCCTAGATAACACGAAGATACTAATACAGATCATTCCCTCGCCAATCCAGCAGGATAGTGATATGTTTTCAGATCAATGTTGACCAGATGAATCGCAAAGGTGTCCTTCGTGCCCGAAACAGGCTCTCTTCACACGATCGGCGCGCAGCTTCGCCGGGCGCGGCTGGCCGCCGGGTTGACCCAGGGACAGGTCGCCGAGTTGGCCGGCATTTCCCGCCCGCGTTACCGCGACATCGAGACAGGCGCCGCCGCCGCGCGCACCACCACGCTGATGAATATCGCGCGCGCGCTCGGGCTCGAGATGATGTTGATCCCGCAATTCCTGATACCAGCAGTCAACACCTTGCTCAGCCCCGATGCCGGGGAGGATGCCCCGGCCTTCGCCCCCCAGCCGGAGCCTGACGATGAGCGCTGAACGAACCGCCGCCAACGTTCAGGCGCTCGACATTTTCCTGAACCACCACAAGATCGGCACCATCGTCCGAACCCCGGGCGATTTCAACGCATTCAGCTTCGATCCCGCATATCGCGCGACAGGTGGATACCCCATCCTCAGCCTGTCCTTCCGGGCGGCGAATGGCGGGCTGCGCAAGGATCCGCAGCCGATCGCAGGTGCCCTGCCGGCCTTCTTCGCCAACTTGCTTCCCGAGGACAAGC
The DNA here is from genome assembly GCF_009765275.1 of Chachezhania sediminis. Classification (GTDB taxonomy): domain Bacteria; phylum Pseudomonadota; class Alphaproteobacteria; order Rhodobacterales; family Rhodobacteraceae; genus Chachezhania; species Chachezhania sediminis. The sequence continues at coordinate 759,777 of NZ_VOPH01000003.1, read as the reverse complement.
TGCGCGACGCGATGGAAAAGCATCACGCAGGGCGCGTCCGTTCCGGCAATGACTTCGACCTGCTCGCAGCGCTCGGGGCCGATCTGCCCGGCGCGGTGCGCGCCCTGCCGGGCGACGGCCTTGCCCTGGTCCCGGCGAAACCTGCGCAGACGGCGCCGAAAGCTCGCTTCTCGCTGGCCGGCGTCCAGATGAAGCTCTCGGTGATGAAGAACACTGGCAAAGGTGGCGGGCTGACCGTGCCGCTCGGCGACGGCGACGGAGAATACATCGCCAAGTTCCCCTCCACGGCTTTTCCGGCGGTGTCCGAGAACGAATTTGCCAACCTCGCACTGGCCAAAGCGATCGGCATGGAGGTACCCGAGCGCGAGCTGGTTACCCGCGACCAGTTCGACGGCATCCCGGAGGAATTTGAGACCATGACCGAGGGTCGGGTCTTGCTGCTGCGCCGCTTCGATCGCGGGCCGGGCGGCCAGCGCATCCATATCGAGGATTTCGCCCAGGTGTTCGGTATCCCCCCCGCGCGCAAATACGAGGGTGCAGCCTATCACGATATCGCATCAGCGCTCAGCATCGCCATTTCTCCGTTGGCGGCGCTTGAGTTCGTCCGGCGTCTTACGCTCTCGGTGATCATGGGCAATGGCGACATGCACCTGAAAAACTGGTCGCTGATCTACCCCGGCGACGGCAACGCCCCTGCCCTCGCGCCCGTCTACGACCTGCTCTCAACCATCCCCTATATTCCGGCGGACGACCTGGCCCTGTCGCTCGGCGGCGAGCGCGCCTTCAAAGCACTGACCTCGGCGCGCTGGAAGGCCTTCGCCAACCGCGCCAAGCTCCCCGGACCCGCCGTTTTGAAGGCGGTTGCCGAAACCGCTCAGGCCGTCGATGCGCATTGGTGGGATCTGCCCGAACGCGCCCTCGTGCCGGACGCAGTGCTGGGGCGCATCGATACCCGTGTCCGGACGATGACGGCCGTTCTGGTCGGGTGACCGGGCGGCCGAGGTCAGGAATTTCCAGACCAACCTCACTTTATGCACTTCGCCCCCGAGCAAGCCTGCCCCCCCGGTCGCGGCGGCATAGGTTCAGCCCGGAACGCTTCGGGCAAGGATCTCCACCGCCCGGGCGATCCGCCCCTCGTCCAGCGCCGCATAGCGCAAACGGAAGGCCTGCCCCCCCCCTCAGCGCAAAGCGCGCAGCGGGGGACGCCGTTGCATGGCGTCCCCCTCTGTCGGTTCGATCTTGATAACCTCGGCGCCGATGTCCGCCATGAGATGGGTGCAGAAGGGCCCTGCCATCAATCGACGACGCGGATCGGTTTAGGACCGTCTGCCATCAGTCCTTGAGCATCGCACGGGCGATGATCAGACGCTGGATCTGGTTCGTGCCTTCATAGATCTGGCAAACCTTGGCGTCGCGCATGTAGCGTTCGACCGGGTTGTCCTGAAGATAGCCTGCCCCGCCAAAAACCTGAACCGCGTCGGTCGTGACCTTCATCGCCATGTCAGAGGCGAACGTCTTGATCATCGACGAATAGACCGGAACCTTCGGGTGGGTCGGATCGCGGTCGATGAAGGCGGCGACCTTGTACAGCAATGCGCGTGCGGCTTCGATCTGGATGGCCATGTCGGCCAGCATCGCCTGCACCAGCTGGAAGTTGGCGATTGGCTGGCCGAATTGCACGCGGTCCTTGGCATAGGCCATGGCGGCGTCCAGCGCGCCCTGCGCGATGCCAACCGAGGCCGCGCCCACGGTCGGGCGGTTCAGGTTCAGCACGCCCATGGCGTTCTTGAAACCCTGTCCTTCCTCGCCGACGAGGTTTTCGGCCGGCACGCGGACATTCTCGAAGAACAGGTCGCAGTTCTTGATGCCGCGCAGGCCCATCTTCTTGGGGCTGCCGCCAATGGTGATGCCGGGCGTGTCCATGGGGACCAGGAAGGACGAGATACCGTCATGCCCCTTGCCTTCGGCCGTGCGGGCGAAGAGCAGGATGTATTTCGCCTGATCGGCCTTGGTGATGAAGACCTTCTGGCCGTTGATGACGTAATCGTCGCCGTCTTTACGGGCCGTGGTCTTGATGCCCGAGACGTCCGAACCGGTGTGCGGTTCGGTCAGACCGATGCAGGTCAGCGTGCGCCCCTTGGCGATCTCGGGCAGGTATTTCTGCCGCTGCGCATCGGTGCCGTAGTGGGTCAGCGGCAGCGCCATCGCGATCGATGTCGCCCCGACCAGGTGAGACACGGCGAAGGAGGCGCGCGAGACCTCTTCCTTGGCGATACACGCCATGGTCAGCGTGCCGCCCGGCCCGCCGTATTGCTCGGGCACCATGATCTGGATCAGCCCCAGGTCCCCGAAGATCGGGACGAGCGAATGGGGCATGTCGTCTTCCTGATCGATCTTCGCCGCGATCGGCGCGACCTCTTTCTCGACCATCCGGCGGATGGTGTCGCGAAACATGATCAGGTCTTCATCGTTTTCGGTTGCGTCGAGCATCGTAGGATCTCCGGTCAAATCCCGGGAATCCTTAAAGGTCCTACCATTAAATGTCAATCATTCATGACCGATCCCACAAACCCGTATGCACGCGGTCCAGGTGGGCGCGCAGCTCTTCCTTCGCTTCGTCGAAACGACCGGCGCGCAGATGTTCGATAAAGCTCCGGCGCGAGTTCAGCAGCACCTCGGGCGCCATGTCTCCAATTCGGAATTGCAGGAAGGTCTGCGTCAACTCGGTCTGCGCATCGGTCGTGTAGACCAGCGCGGTGTTGCCCGTCAGTTCGGCGATCTGGTGGTAGAAATCGCGTGCCACAGCCACGCGCCGCGCCGAGTCCCGCGCCGCCACTGCCTCTTCCGTCTCGGCCAGATTCGCATCGAGCGCCGTCAGGTCAGGAATCGATTCCCGACGCTTGATCTGGTCGATGATCATCTCCAGCAAGAGGGTACGTGCCTCGCAGAGGTCAGAGACCTTAATCGCATTGAGCATAATGAGGTCACTCAGCACCTGGCTCATCTGCGTTGCGCTGCCTTCAGACACGAAGGCCCCGCCATAGGCGCCCTTTTTAGTCACCACCAGCCCGGCGTTTTCCAGAATCCGCAGCGCCTCGCGCACCACGTTGCGGCTGACGTCGAGCTGCTTCGCCAGCTCCCGTTCCGGTGGAAGCTTGTCACCGGGCTGAAGCTCGCCACGCATCATCTTGTCGCGCACGACCTGCACCACGACCTCGAAGTTTCGGTTCTGTTTTACCGGTTCGAAAACGAGCGGTTCGGTTCGTCTGGTAGTCGCAGTCATCAGTGTCTTCCAATCTGGCTTCGGTCCGGCGCGGGGGCTGCGCGCCTACAAAAGGCATCTTGCATTCACCCCGGTTCTTCTATTGGTAATACCAATCATGAAAAACAAAAAGACCTCAGGTTCGGCATCGCCCTGCCACCGTGATGCGAGAGCGCCACGTGCCAGCCAGAGCTCGGCACAAGCGTGGGTGTTTGTCTTCGCCACGCTTGCGACCCTTGCCGACCGGGTCACCGGGATCCACGTTTGGTCGCTTCTAAGCCTGGCGATCATCTCGGTAAGTTTCATCATTTCATGGCGCGAGATCTCAAAGGTCACGCTGGTGATCGCCGCCGTCGGCCTGGTCACCACTATTGGCTTTCTAGCTACGGGAGGCGATATCGAGGCTTTCATGCTGGCGGCCAGCCGCGCCCTGTTCCTGCCCGCTCTCCTGACTGCGATGGCCATCCTGCAGGCGGCGACAAAGACCTCGGCGCCGGTGATGCGCGTCGCGGGCTTCGTGGTTGAGCAGCCGCCCGGGCGACGGTTCGGGATGCTGGCCTTCGCCGGACATCTTTTCGGCATCTTGCTCAACATCGGGGGTTTTCGCCTGTTGCTGGGACTCGCCGTCGACCATTGCCACCGGATGAGTGACGACCCGCGCGTCCGGCTTATCCAGGAACGCCGCATCCTTGGTGCGATCATTGCAGGTTTCGGTGCTACGATCCTGTGGTCGCCCATCGGAGTTGCGATCAACCTGATCATACCGCTCGTCGACGATTTCGACTGGTTCGACTATGCGCCCTACGGCTTGGCAGCCACCATTGTCTTCGTCGGCCTCCAGTTCTGCCTCGACCGGCTCGGACCGCGCCCCAAGGGGCGAACCTACCCGGCCAAATCGCCCTATGTCTTGCTCGACATCCTGCGGCTACTGGCTCTGCTCGTCGGGATCATGGGTTTCAGCATGCTCGTCGATCTCGTGCTGGCAATCCCACTTCAGGGCGCCTTGCTGATCGTGATCCCCTCGGCCGCCATTATCTGGCGGATTGCTGAGCGCCCGGCCAGTGGCGCCGGGGTCGGATCGCTCATGCGAACTGCCTTGAGCTCCCTCGGCGGCCCCGTGAACGAAATCTGCCTGATCCTCGCGACAGGCTTTCTCGGGTTGATCCTTGTCGAGGTCGTACCGACCCAATTCCTTGAGGCGTTCTTTGCAAATTTCGCCCTGCCGGCGGTCGTCTACGCGATCTTCATCGTGGTCGTCATCTTCGGCCTCAGCATGGTGGCGATCAGCCCTATGATCACCGGCACACTGCTCGTTGGGGCCTTCGTGGACGCGAATATTGATATGCCAGCACCAATGCTCATTCTCGCGACTCTGACAGGCTGGGCGTCCAGCATGGTGATCTCGCCGGTGACAGCGACCGTCGCGATCACCTCGGCAGAACTGAAACAGCCTGCCAGCGTGGTCGGGTTGAAGTGGAACGGGGTCTTCGTACTGTGCTTCGCCGCACTGCTTCTTGCGATCTTCGCAACCTGGAGCCTGCTGCTCTAACTTCGCTTGCCGGCCGCCTCCAGCCGTCCCTCCTGGATGACAAGCCGGATCTGGTCACACACATCCTCGAATGCGCGTTTCGTCTTGACCGGTTTGAAGCTGATGTTCTCGTCCACGCCGCTACGCCTTGTCCGATGCAGATCAGTCATCAAGATCGCTAAGGATATGGATAAACTCTCGTCTATGCCATCTTGTGTATTGGTCTGATCATTTAACGGCTGTTAAACTGCAGCTGAGATCCGGCCAGAACAAGCTACGATCGTCCAAGATGGGAGGAAGAAATGAGAATTTTCAATGGTGTAGCCTTTGTGGCTGCACTTACGATGGGCGCGTCGGTACAGGCTGCTGATGTCAATGTGACCTACGCAGCCTATGGGCCTCCCACCTCATCCAACGTGGAATTCGGAATCATCCCATTCCTCGAAACGGCCAAGGCCATGGGCGATGGCACCATCGACTACACCTTGCATTCGGGCGGTTCGCTCCTGGGCGCAAAGGCGATGCTGGGCGGCATGAAGGACGGCATGGTCGACGGCGGCCAGGTGCTTGCGGTGTATTTCCCGGCCGAACTGCCGCTGTCGAACCTCGCCATGGCGCTCGCGCCGATGCTGCGCTCCGGCGGACCGGCGCTGGCTGCGGCGATCACCGACTACGTCCTGACCGAATGCCCCGGCTGCAAGGCCGAGATGGAAGCCAACAATATCATGTTCCTGGGCGCCTATTCGACGACGTCCTACAGCCTGTTGTGCACCAAGCCGATCGACACGCTGGAAAGCCTCGCCGGCTTGAAGGTGCGTGTGCCCGGCGACTTCGCCTATCTCGCCTCGTTCCTGGGCATGACGCCGGTGAATATGGGTATCGGCGAGACCTATGAAAGCCTCCAGCGTGGCGCGCTGGATTGCACGCTCGGGCCGGTTGGCTGGCTTCAGCAGTTCTCTCTGGGCGAGGTCGCCAAGAACGTGCTCAATACCAGCTATGGCGTGTCCTACGGCGGGCCGATCATCAGCCTGACGAAAACGATGTGGGACGGGCTTGACGACACCCAGAAGACCGCGTTCCAGACCGGTGCCGCCATCGGGATCTTCCGCGCCGCGAACGACTACATCGCATCCGACGAAGAGGTTCTCGCCGGAGCCGAACAGTCCGGTTATTCGATCACCGAGCCGGGCGAAGCGCTCTTGGCGAAGCTCCAGGAGTTCAACCCCTACTTCAACGACCTGCTGATTTCGCGGGCCAAGGAGAACGGCATCGAAGACGCAGAAGGCATCGTCAACGGGTTCCGGAAGACGCTCGACATGTGGACGAGCGCAATGGAAGAGATCGGCGACGATGAAGAGGCCTTCGTCAAGAAGATGATGGAGGAAGTCTACTCGGACATGTGATCCTCCGACATGTCTGAAAGAAATGGCCGCCGGGCAGAACCGGCGGCCATTTTTCTGTCTGCACGTTCTTTTTGGGACGCCCGCGACAATCCGGTCGCCACAGCCACCCGGCGCAGTCTAGCTCGCCAGGCGGCTTGACCCGGCTTGGTTCTCGCTCAAGGTCCAAAAGCGTGACAGGTCGTCGACGCTGCTCATGTAGGCAGTGACCGACTTGAGGAACCGGTCCATCGACGGCGTCATGGCGCACTGGCTCCACGCGAGAGAAAGCGTACTGTTCTGCACGTTTTCCGACAGCGGCACATAGGTCACATTGGCCGTTTGGATGTTGACGAGCGACGCCGGAACAAGCGTCATGCCAATGCCCGCAGCGACCAGCCCGATCAGCGAATGCATGTCCGACGCTTCGTGAACGACGTTCAGCTCGTAGCCCCGTTCCACCAACGCGCTGAACATGTGGTCCGAATATTCCCGGTTCGTCGAGCGATAGACCTGCACCAGCGGCTCTTGTGCGATCCGCTCGAGCGACAGGCGGTTCATTCGCGCGAGGGGGCTGTGGCGATTCACGGCGGCCACGAAGGGTTCGGTGAACAGCGGTTGGGTGGCGAATTCCGTCGTCGCCATGGGTTCACGGACAATGGCGATGTCGATCCGTTCCTCTTTCAGGGCGCGGAATTGTTCGTTCACCGTCATTTCCTGAAGATGCACCCGCACACCGGGATTACACGCCGCGAAGGGCGGCAGGATGTGCGGCAACAGCGAATGGATGGCCGAACAGACCGCCCCAAGGGCGATTTGCCCGTTCTTGCCCTTCGCCATGGAGCGGATGGATTCCGTGGCCAGCAAGGTGGTGTTGATGATCCGCCTTGCATAGGCCTGAAGTTCGGTGCCCTCCGGCGTCAGCTTGACCCTTCGGCAGGAGCGTATGAACAGTTTCGCGCCCAGCTGATGCTCAAGCGAGATGATCTGCTGGCTCAACGGGGGTTGCGCAATACCCATCCGCGCGGCAGCGCGCGTGAAGTTCAGTTCTTCCGCCACGGCGAGGAAATAGCGCAACTGGCGTAGCTCCACTTTGGGGAGATCCTCGAGAACAGGTGTCCGAAGCGAGAGCACCTGGCTCGCCTCGACAGCGGCTAATGCGGTTCGGCTGGTCATTGGTTCTTCCTCCCTGATGCCCGCCTGCGTTCCGATCGGAGGGGCCGTGCATGCGAAACAGGATATATCTTTGCATTACGCCAATCAAATACTTTAAAGGTCATACCAATACTGCTAACTTTTGCCGACACGATCGTCCTACGATGATCTGCCCCGGCATGACCGCGAAAGGAATGTGATGGGACCGCTATCCGGACTGAAGGTAGTTGAGTTTAGCGCAATCGGCCCCGGGCCTTTCTGCGCGATGCTGCTGGCCGATCTGGGGGCCACGGTCATTCGGCTGGACCGCACGCAGGATGCCGGCCTTGGCGTCAAACGAGACCTGCGATTCGACGTCACGAAACGCAACCGACCCGCCATCGCCCTGGACCTCAAGACGCCCGCGGATCGGGATTTCGCGCTGGAGCTTGTGTCGGGCGCCGATGCCCTGATCGAGGGCTTCCGCCCCGGCGCGATGGAACGGCTGGGGCTGGGCCCCGACGACTGTCTCGCCGCGAATCCCGCACTGGTGTACGGGCGCATGACCGGCTGGGGCCAGACCGGACCGCTGGCCCAGACCGTGGGCCACGACATCAACTACCTCGCCTTGTCCGGGGCCCTGTCGATGATCGGGTCCAAAGCCGAAGGACCGGCGATCCCCCTGAACCTCGTGTCCGATCTTGGCGGCGGCGCGCTCTATCTTGCCTTCGGTATGCTCGCTGCGATGCTGCACGCCCGCACGACTGGCGAAGGACAGGTGGTGGATGCGGCCATCCTCGATGGGGTCGGGTCGCTTCTGACGACCTTCCGCGGCTTTCGCGCCTCGGGCCTGTGGGTCGATGAGTACGAGAGTAATTTCATCGACGGCGGCGCGCCGTGGTATGCCTGCTACAAGACGCTGGACGGAAAATACGTCTCGGTCGGCGCGGTCGAGAGAAAGTTCTACGCCGAGCTGCTTGGCGGTATGGGGCTCGATGCCTCCTACCTCGACAGGCAGATGGACAAGGCGACCTGGCCAGAACAGAAGCAAGTGTTCGCGCAGGTCTTTGCCAGCAAGACGCGCGATGAATGGGACGCTGTCTTTGCCGGGCGCGAGGCCTGCTATGCCGCGGTCCTCGACATGGACGAGGCGCTCTCGCACCCGCAGGTAACAGAGCGCGGCAGCGTCATCCATGTGGACGGAATTTCCCAGACCGCCCCTGCCCCGCGGTTCAGCAAAAGCCAGCCGGACACGCCCAGACCGCCAAGCGCGCCCGACCCGGATCTGGCCGCGCGGATGCGTGCTCAGGGCTGGGCCGCCTTGGCGACACCCTGATCAGAGCCCCACGGGGGCCCAAGCATACCCGATACGTGAGAGGAGCGCGTTTTTGACCCAAGACACCCACACCCGCCCGCTGGAAGGCCTGCGCGTCGTCGACTTCACGACCCTCGTCGCCGGCCCCTATTGCAGCCGATACCTTGCGGATCTCGGCGCCGAGGTCATCAAGATCGAAAGCGCCGATGGCGACTACATGCGCTCTCAGGCGCCCATGCGCGACGGGCTGAGCTCGTACTTCGGGCAGGTCAATTGCGGCAAGAAAAGCGTCGTGGCGGACCTCAAGGACCCGGACACGCTCACCGACATAAAACGGCTCATCGACACGGCGGACATCGTGATCGAGAACTTCCGTCCGGGCGTCATGGCCCGCTTTGGGCTGGACTACGAAACCTTGTCCGGCAGCAATCCGGGGCTGATCTATTGCGCCGTGTCGGGCTATGGCCAGACCGGGCCGGGGGCGGACCGCCCGGCCTATGCGCAAAACGTCCATGCCTCCTCCGGCCACGACCTGACGCTCTTGCGCTATCAGGACGAACTCACGCGCCCGGCCAACAGCGTGCTGTTCTATGCCGACATCCTCGCCGCCATCTACGCCTTCAGCGCCGTCAACACGGCACTCTACAGCCGCGAAAAGACCGGGCGCGGGCAGTATATCGACGTGTCGCTGATGGAAAGCGTGGTCAACCTCATGCCCTACGACGTGCAGGAGGCGCAGTTCCCGGCCAAGATTTCGCGCCCGGTCTACAAGCCCTCGCGCACCAGCGACGGCTTTGTCATCATCATGCCCAACACCCAGCGCAACTTTGAAATGCTCGCGCGCGCGACCGGGCACGACGAGTGGATCGAGGACCCGCGCTTTGCAACGGTGGAGGCGCGCTACAACAACTTCCCGGAACTGCTCGAGACCATCGAAAGCTGGACGATCCAACATTCGTCCGAGGACTGCGAACGCATCCTGTCGGCCGCCTCGGTGCCCTGTGGCCGCTACCGTACGGTGGCCGAGGCACTGGAGGACCCGCAACTCAAGCACCGTAAGGCGTTCCAGACGGTCACCGACCGGGCGGGCGACTACCTGGTGACGAACCTGCCGTTCAAGATGTCGGGCAGCACCGTCTCGGCTGTGCCGTCGGTCTCGGAACTGGGGGAATACAAGCTCTCCGATTTCCTCTGACCGGCTTGCGCCGACCATAATTTGGTCCCGACACAAATAGGCCCGCGCCGGACCCCGACGCGGGCTTTTCGTGTCTGCGCGTTCCGGATCAGCGCATCAGGTTCGGCAGGAACAGCGTGACTTGAGGGAAGGCAATCAGGATCGCCATGACCACGACCTCGACCAGCAGGAACCACGACACGCCCTTGAAGATCTGCACAAGCCGCACCTCGTCTCCTATGACTCCCTTCATCACGAAAACGTTCAACCCCACGGGAGGCGTCAGCATCCCGATCTCGATGAACTTCACCAGGATGATGCCGATCCAGACCAGATCCATGCCGGCCTTGTCAAAGACCGGCAACAGCACCGGCAGCGTCAGCAGCAGCACGCCCAGCGGGTCGAGGAAACAGCCCAACAGGATATAGACCACCGCGATCGACAGCACGATCGAGATCGGGCTCGCGTTTCCGGCCGTAATCAGGTCGGACAGCAGGTTCGGAATGCCCGAAAAGGCAAGAAACCGGGTGAACAGCGCGGCGCCCACGGCGATCAGGATCAGGCTCGCGGTGGTCGTTGCGGCCTCTTTCAGGCTGTCCCAAAGCATCGCCGGCGAAAAGGAACGCTGGATTATCGTTACGATGATCGCCAGCACGACGCCGGCCGCCCCGGATTCCGTCGCGGTCATGAACCCGCTATAGATCCCACCGATCACCCCAAGCACCAGCACCGGCAAGGGCCAGATCGGCGCCAGCAGCCGCAGGTGACCGGAAAAGCCCACCTTCTGCGTGTCATGGCGCGGGGCCAGGGCCGGATTCAGCTTTACCCGCACGACAATCAGCGTGGCATAGGCAAAGGCCGTCAGAAGACCCGGAATGATCCCCGCGATCAGCACCTGCCCCACCGGCGCCTGCGCAAAGATGGCATAGAGCACGACGATGATGCTGGGCGGGATCACCGCGCCAAGGGTGCCGACGGCGCTGGCGACGCCGGTCGCGAGCCCGGGATCATATCCGCTCTTCAGCATTTCCGGCACCGCGATACGGCCCAGCGTGGCGGTCGTCGCCATGCTTGACCCGCTGGCCGCGGCGAAACCTGCGCCCGCAAAGTTCGTCGCGACCGCAAGCCCGCCGGGCATCCAGCCAAGCCAAACCCGCATCGCCGCGTAAAGGCTTGTCGTCATGCCCGAATTGGCGACGATCGTCCCCATCAACAGGAACATCGGGATCGCGGACAGCGTCCAATGCGCCGTGAAATCGTAAGGAATGCCCTTGAGCGCGCCCAGCGCGCCGTTGAAACCCCGGATCATCCAGAGCCCCAGCAGGGAAACGAGCGAAAGCGCAATACCGACCGGCACGCGGATCCCGAGCAAGACGATCAGGCCGATCATCCCGATGATGCCTATGGTGATCGGTTCCATGTCAGATGCTCTCCGTTTTCTGGCCGATCAGCTCTGCGACACGCCGGTCTTCGCCGCGCCCGAGGGCCGAGGCGATCCGCAGGATCTGCGCCAGCAGGACCAGGCAGAACACCACGCCCGCCAGCACAAGAATCCAGTGCGACGGCCAGGTGGCGAGGTTGAAATACTGGGTCAGGGTATAGGCGCCGACCCGCGTCTTCTCGAGCGCGGAAAGGATCGAGGCCCAGGTGAACGCGACCCCGTAGATCAACGTGAAGATCAGGGCCACGCATTCCACGGCCATACGGGTTCTGGGGCCCGCCCCGTGGATCAGGATATCGACCGACACGTTGTGATCGCGCATCTGCGCATAGCCAAGGGCAAGGAACGACGCGGCCACCATGTAGTAATACGTTCCGAATTCCAGCGTCGCCGCGATCGGGGCGTTGAAGAACGACCGGCTGATCACATCGGCCGTGACGTGAAAAGCCATCAACAGCAGCAGCACCGCCGCGAGCCATAAAGTGACCCGCGCAAGCGCGGACGCGAGCCCGTCGATCAGATTTATCACGAAATCCCCCTTTTTCGTTCGTCACGGCACCTGCGGCCGAAATGGATCGCACCGGACCAGACATGTCCAAGATATCCTGCACCCGGCGCCGGGACCGCGTCCAAGACGGAACCACAAGCGTGCGATACAATTGATATATTCTTGGTGCACGATATGGCGCGCAACGTGAATAGTATTGGTCCGACCAATTGAGTCTCGCATAGGCTCTTTCCGGGATCTGGACAAGGGCATCCAAATGCGCGTCGGCTTCGCGGGACTTGGGAACATCGGCGCGCTGATGGCGTGGCGTCTGCATGAGGTTGGACTGAACCTTGTCGTCTGGAACCGATCCGCGGCCAAGGCGCACGCGTTCCGGGACGCCGGGGTTCCGGTGGCGGCGTCCCCGGCCGATCTGGCGCGCCGGGTCGATATTCTGTGTCTTTGCGTGACCGACGCCGCCGCGCTTGACGCAGTGCTGTTCGGGCCGGACGGGATCGTCGGGGCAGACATCACGCCCGCCGTGATTGTCGACCATTCGACCGTATCCCCGGACGCTACGCGCCGGATCGCTGAGCGCGTCCGGTCAAACTGTGGGGCTGCATGGGTGGATGCGCCGGTCTCGGGCGGTCTGGCGGGGGCGGCGGCGGGCCAGCTTGCCGTCTTCGTCGGCGGAGAGGACAGTACGGTCGCGCATGCCTGGCCGGTGCTGACGGCGCTTGGGGCCAGCGTCACGCATCTTGGCCCCACGGGCAGCGGCCAGATCGCCAAGGCCTGCAATCAGGTGATCGGATTCCTCTCGTTCGCCGCTCTGGCCGAGGGATTGGCCCTCGGGTCCCGGTTCGGCATCGCGCCCCGGCAACTGGCCCAGGCCCTGACGGGCGGCTTCGCGGACACGCCGGTGCTGCGGGAATGGACCCGCGTGGTCGACGGTGGCGCCCCGCTCATTGGCCCCGCACTCCATACCGAGGCGATTATGGGCCACCTTTGTGGCACGCAGCTGCCCCCCTACGACGGCCCCAGCCCCGCGAACCTCGTCAAGGATCTCGGCATCATCGCCGCGCTCGCGAAGGATGCAGACCTTCGACTGCCCCTCGTCGAGGAGATGCGCGCGCTTCTGACCGAGATGCGGGCGCGGTGACATGGGGTTCAACCGCGGCAGGCTCGAAACCCTCGTCTTCCCCCCAGTCACCCGCAGCGTCACCGCGAAGGATGCGCTTCTCTACGCCGTGGCCCTCGGCCTCGGGCGCGACCCGGCGGACGCGGGTGACCTGCCTTATGTCTACGAGGCGGAGCAGAAGATCCTGCCCACGATGGCCGCCACGCTCTGCACCCCCGGCCATTGGGTCGCTGACCCGGATCTCGGGATCGACGCGGACAGCGTCCTGCACGGGGAACAGGCGATTCAGTTTCACCGCAGGCTTCCATTGGACACCCCCCTGACCGGGCACAGCCGGGTCGCGAACCTCTGGGACAAGGGACCGGGCAAGGGGGCGCTGGTCGAGATAGAATGTCGTGTGACCGACACAGAGGACCGCCCCGTCTGGACCGTGAACCGGACCGCCTACCTGCGCGGCGAGGGCGGCTTTGGCGGGCGCCGCCAGCCCCCCGTCCCGGCCTGGTCCCTGCCCGACCGCGCCCCGGACATCACGCGCGACATGCCCACCGGGCCGCATCAGGCGCTGCTCTACCGCCTGACCGGCGACATGAACCCGGTCCACGCCGATCCGGCCGTCGCCGCCGCCGTCGGCTTTGACCGGCCGATCCTGCACGGGCTTTGCACCTACGGGATCGCCGGGCACGCGCTTCTGCGCACGCTCTGCGACAACGACCCGTCGCGCATGGGGGCGCTGGCGCTCAGGTTCTCCGCGCCCGCCTTTCCCGGCGACACGATCCGAACCGAGATCTGGCGCGACGGCCCGCGCGCGCTGTTTCGCTGCCGGGCGGTCGAGCGTGACGTGCACATCACCACGAACGGAACATTCACCTTTGCGAAAGGCCCCCTTCCATGACGCTCGTTCTCACGGACCGCCCGGACCCGGCCGTCGGTCTCATCACGCTCAACCGGCCAGAGGTTCTGAACGCACTTTCCTACGACCTGCGCCAAGAGCTGGTCGATGCGCTCGCCGTCTTTGCCGCTGACGGTGACATCCGCGTGGTGATCCTGACCGGAGGGCCGAAAGTCTTCGCGGCCGGCGCCGATCTGCACCAGATCGACCGGATGGGACCTGTCGAGATGATGGAAGCCGCGCCGGAACAGTATTGGAACGCAATCGCGAATTTCCCGAAACCCCTGATCGCCGCCGTGAACGGGCGCGCCTTTGGGGGGGGCTTCGAAATGGTCCTGCACTGCGACCTCATCGTCGCCGGGGACTCGGCGACCTTCGCCCTGCCGGAACCGAAAGTCGGGCTCATGCCAGGTGCGGGCGGCACCCAACGCCTGCCCCGCGCAATCGGCAAGCACGCCGCGATGCGCTATCTGCTGACCGGCGACACCATGACGGCCGAGACGGCGCGCGATCTCGGGCTGGTCTCCGACCTCGTCGCCGACGCCGAGGTGATGGACACCGCACTGAGGCTTGCACAGCGCATCTCGCGCCGCGCGCCCATCGCGCTCGCGCAGATCAAACAGTCCGTCCTCACCGGGGCCGACCTGTCGCTCGACGCCGGGCTGATGATCGAACGCAAGGCGCTACAACTGCTTTTGTCCACTCAAGACAAGGCCGAAGGAATCGCCGCCTTCAAAGAGAAGCGCCCGCCAAACTTTCGCAATCGCTGACTTTTCCGGAACGGGCGTACTTCCGATTGACAGGAATGCCGGATAATTTTAATGGTAAGACCAATATAATCTTTGCGCGCAGTGATTGCCTTCGTGCGTTTGGAGGATCCGAAATGACCCACATTCAGACGACCGATACCCGGAAGTCCTGACGTGCAAGACACCAACAGCCAAACCCCGTATGAAGAGCGCGACCATATCGACCTTTTGCTGGACGATGACCTGCGCGCATTCCGCAGGGATGTACGGGCCTACCTGCGCGATGCGGTCCCGGAAGAAACGCGCAACCGGATCGACCGGGGCTATGCGCCGACCAAATCCGAGATTGCCGATTTCCTGGCCAAACTCGCAGCCCGCGGCTGGACCGCGCCGGCCTGGCCCGTCGAATACGGCGGCACCGGCTGGACCCAACTGCAGCGTATGGTCTTTTCATCCGAGCTTGCCCGCAATGCCGCGCCCGGTATCCCGCCCTTCGGCGTGTCGATGATCGGCCCCGTGCTTTACACCTTCGGGACGCAGGCGCAGAAGGACAAGTATCTGCCTGGCATCCTGTCGGGCGAGGATTTCTGGTGTCAGGGCTTCTCCGAACCCGGCTCCGGCTCGGACCTCGCGAGCCTGCGGACCAAGGCCGAGGACAAGGGCGGCCATTACCTTTTGAACGGGCAGAAGATCTGGACCTCCAAGGCGCATTATGCCGACCGGATCTTCCTGCTGGCCCGCACGGACGAGGCACCGCGCAGGCAGGGGGGCATCTCGATGTTCGTGCTCGACATGGACACGCCCGGTATCGTCGTGAAACCGATCGTCGCCATCGACATGAACCACTCGCTGAACGAGGTCTTCTTCGAGGACGTGAAAATCCCCGCGGACGGGTTGGTGGGCGAACGTGGAAAGGGCTGGGACTACGCCAAGTTCCTGCTGGGAAACGAACGCACCGGGATCACCAATGTGGGCCGCTGCCGCCGTCAGGTGGAACGGCTGAAACGTCTTGCCCGTACCGACCTGATACCGGGTGTCGATCTGTCCAAGGATAGCGCCTTCCTGCGGGACCTCGCGCGTGTCGAGGCCGACCTCACCGCGCTCGAAATCTCCGAGATTCGCATCCTGTCGCAGGGAAAGAACGGCCCCTCGGCCATGACGGGACCCTCGGTCCTGAAACTCGCCAGCGCGCAGATCCAGCAGACCCTCGCAGAGCTGATCGTATCCACGCTGGGCCATTACGCGGCCGGACGCGGTGCGGAATTCATCGAGGCTTTCGACGACCTCGGCGGGCTGCCCACCGACTTCGTGGACGGGGCGCTCAACGAATATCTGTTCGGTCGCTCGGTCTCGATCTACGGCGGCACCAACCAGATCCAACGCGACATCCTTGCCCGCGCTGCGCTGGAGACACGGCCATGACATTCCTCGAACATCTCACCCCCTCGGACGAAACCAGGATGATCTGCGAGGCGGCCGAGAAATGGACCGCTGGCATCTCGGACGCCGATGTTCGCGCGTCCAAGGGCTTTTCCGCCTCCCGCTGGGGCGAGATGGCCGAGATGGGCTGGCACGGGCTTTTGGTAGATCCCGATCACGGGGGTCTCGGGCTTGACCCCGCCGCGCTGTCGCTTCTGTGTCAGGCCATCGGTCGCGCCCGGCTGCCCGAACCCTTTGTGTCAAGCTCGGTGGTCTGCGTCGGGACGCTTTCCTCGCTTGGTCAGGACGTGAGCGCGCTGGTCGACGGTTCGGCCATCGCCGCACCGGCGGGCTTCGGTCTACCCTGCGACGGCGTCTCTTCGGGCATCACGGCCACGCCCGCAGCGGACGGGCACCACCTGTCGGGTACGGTCGATCTGTGTGAAGCGGGCCCGGATACGACCGAGTTCCTAGTGGTGACGGCAGGTGGCGACGCGCTCTACCGCCTGCCCCACATGACACCCGGCCTGACCGTCACGCCCTATGGTGCCATCGACGGCCGCCCGCTTGCGCGGCTCGCCTTCGACTGCCATCTGCCCGCCGAGGCGCGTCTTGCCACCGGCGACGCGGCCCGCGCGGCGATCCGGCGTGGCAACGCGCTGGCCGTCAGTGCACTCGCCGCCGATGCCACCGGCACCATCGAAAAGGCCATCGGCCTGACCACCGCCTATATCGACGAGCGCAGCCAGTTCGGCAGGCCGCTCGCCGCCTTTCAAGCCCTGCGCCACATGGTGGCCGACCTGCTGGTCGAACTCGAAGCGGCCCGCAGCATGACCGAGCTTGCCGCCTTTGCAGCAAGCGACGACGGCGACCCGAAACAGCTGCACGACCGCGTGCGAGCGCGCATCTGCCGCGCAGCGCAAAGCGTCGGGCATGCCGCCATTCAACTTCACGGAGGCATGGGCATGACCGACGAAATGGCCATCGGCCATTATTTCCGGCGGCTGATCTTCCTTCAGGCGATGATGGGACAAGAGGCGGGCGCCCTGCGCGACCGCGCCGCCACGCTGGCCGAAGAGATCGAACTGCAACGCGAGGTGGCACAATGAGCGCGGCCTATATCATGGGGGCCTACGAGCATCCGACCCGCAAGGCTGACGGCATCTCGGTGGCGCAGCTGCATATGCAGAGCGCGGCCGGGGCGCTGGCCGATGCAGGGCTGAGTTTCGACGATGTCGACGGCTATTTCTGCGCCGGCGATGCGCCGGGCCTCGGCGCGATGTCGATGCTCGAATACATGAACCTCAACGTGCATCACGTCGACAGCACCGAAACGGGCGGCTCGTCCTATCTGATCCACGTGGCCCATGCCGCACAGGCCATTGCCGCAGGAAAATGCAATGTCGCACTGATCACCCTGGCGGGGCGGCCGCGCGCGGCGGGCATGAAATCGGCCAAGATGCCGCCCAGCCCGACGCCCGACACGCCCTTCGAGGGGCTTTTCGCCCCCTCGGTGGTCGAAATGTACGGCATGGTCGCGGCGCGGCACATGTACGAATTCGGC
>NZ_VOPH01000003.1:0-742200 GCF_009765275.1 Chachezhania sediminis | reverse complement strand
CGGGCATGAAATCGGCCAAGATGCCGCCCAGCCCGACGCCCGACACGCCCTTCGAGGGGCTTTTCGCCCCCTCGGTGGTCGAAATGTACGGCATGGTCGCGGCGCGGCACATGTACGAATTCGGCACCACCTCCGAACAGTTGGCCTGGATCAAGGTCGCCGCCTCGCAGCACGCGCAACACAACGAGCGCGCCATGCTGCGCAAGGTGGTGACGGTCGATGACGTGGTGAACTCCCCCCTCGTTTCAGCACCGCTGCACCGACTCGATTGCTGCGTTGTCAGCGACGGCGGCGGCGCGCTGGTCGTGACCAGCGAGGCAGTCGCCAAGTCACTGAACCGGCCGCTGGTCAAGGTCCGGGGCAACGGCGAGGCGGTGAAGCATCCTTCGGCCGGGCGCGTGGATCTGACCACCTCGGCGGGCGCGATCTCGGGCCCACGGGCCTTTGCCGAGGCGGGCGTCACGCCTGCAGACATCAAATACGCCTCGATCTACGACAGCTTCACGATCACCGTGCTGGTCGCGCTCGAAGACCTCGGGTTCTGCGAAAAGGGCAAGGGCGGCGCCTTTGTCGCCGATGGCAATCTGATCTCGGGACAGGGAAAGCTGCCCTTCAACACCGATGGCGGCGGGCTGTGCAACAACCACCCCTCGAACCGGGGGGGCATGACCAAGGTCATCGAAGCCGTCCGCCAGCTGCGCGGCGAGGCGCATCCGGCGGTTCAGGTCCCCGGCTGCGACCTGGCGCTGGCCCATGGCACCGGCGGCTCGCTGGCCACGCGCCACGGAAGCGCGACGCTCATTCTCGAAAGGCTCTGACATGACCCTCGCTGACCTTGCCGCCGTGAATTTCGACGCCCTGCCCTTCTGGCAGGGCACCGAGGCTGGCGATTTCCTGATTGCGCGCTGTGAGAGCTGCGGCGAAGCGCATCACTACCCGCGCGCGATCTGCCCCTTCTGCCGGTCAGAGGCGATCCGCTTCGTCCCGGCCTCAGGCAAGGGCGTGATCTACAGCCTCGCCGTCACCCGGATCCCCGAGACCCCCCTGCGCGTCGTGGCCTATGTCACGCTCGAGGAGGGACCGACGATCATGACGCAGATCGTCGACGCCGACGATGCGGTCGCCATCGGCGACCCGGTCCGGGTGGATTTCCAGAAACATCCCGAGGGGTTGACCGCTGCGGTTTTCCGCCTCGCGCGCGACACAAACTGAGGAAACAACAGTGCAGAATCTCGGAACACTCGAAGGCAAGGTCATCGTCGTCACCGGTGCGGGACAGGGCATCGGGCGCGCGCTCGCCGGTATGATCGCCGATCTTGGCGGCACGCCCATCGGCATTGACCTGAACGGCGAGGCGCTCGAGGCGCTGAAGGCCGATATCCCGCAGGCCTTGGTCTATACCGGCGACGTCTCCGACGCCGATTTCGCCGCCGCCACGGTCGCGGATATCGGCAAAAAGGGTCTCACCATCACCGGCCTCGTCAACAATGCCGGGATCACCCGTCCCGCGATGATCAAGAAGATGACCCACAGCCAGTGGGACGACGTTATCCGGGTGCATCTGACCGGTGCCTATATCTGGACACAGGCCGTGGGCCGCGCGATCCTCGAACGCGCCGTGGACGGGGAAAGCCGCAACATCGGCGCGATGGTGCATGTGTCGTCCATCGCGGGTCGGGGCGGTTCCATCGGGCAGATCAACTATGCCGCCGCCAAGGCCGGCATCTTCGGCATCTCGATGACCGCGGCCAAGGAATGGGCGCGCTACGGCATCCGCTCCAATTCGGTCAGCTTCGGCGTGGTCGAGACCCCGATGACGGAAACCGTCCGGGGCGAGAAGTTCCGCGACAGCATCCTGTCCCGCATCCCCATGGGCTACTGGGCCGAAACAAGCGAAGTGGTGCGCCCGGTGGCCTTCCTGCTGTCCGACAGCGCGTCCTACATCACGGGCCAGAACCTCGGCATCGATGGCGGCATGAACATCAACCTCTGATCGACGACCGCCACCGGTTCGGCGCTGCTGCGCCGTACCGGTGGCGCACAAGGACCGGAAAACCATGGATATACTGCTGAGAGAAGACCGCGATGGCGTCGCCATCCTGACGTTGAACCGGCCCGAGGGGCTGAACGCGCTGTCGGGCAGCTTGGCCCGAGCTCTGCAGGCCGCCGTCGAGGATTGCATTGCCGGCGGAACGGTGCGCTGTATCCTGCTAACCGGTGCCGGGCGCGGCTTCTGCTCGGGCGCGGATCTTGGCGAGAAGCTGGAGCCCGAGGCGGGCAAGACCCTGCTTGAGACCTGGTATCACCCGATGGTTCTGGCGCTGCGCCATTGCCCGATTCCGATCGTAGCCGCCGTCAACGGCGTGGCCGCCGGTGCCGGGATGAGTCTGGCGCTGCTGGCTGACATCATCCTGTGTTCGGAAAACGCAAGTTTCCTGCAGGCCTTCGCGCGTATCGGGCTGGTGCCGGATTGCGGGTCGAGCTGGCTTATTGCCCGTCGCATCGGCGAAGCGCGCGCGCGGGAACTGACTTTGCTCGCCGAAAAGCTGGACGCCGAGAAAGCCCTCGACTGGGGCCTCGTGAATCGTCTGTGCCCGGCGGAAAAACTGATGGACGAAGCGCTCGTTGTCGCCCGTCGCCTGGCGAACGGGCCGGTCAATGCACTGAGCAGGATCCGCGCATTGCACGAAAGCGCCGCCGCGCTGAATTTTGAGGACCAACTGGCTGAGGAGGACCGTCTTCAACGCGAATGCAGCGGTGGCGCAGAAGTCCGCGAGGGGCGGGCCGCCTTTCTCGAAAAGCGCGCAGCCAAGTTCACAGGCATCCCGCGAACGACTTAGGCGAGTGAATACACTCGCCCCAAACGCTCCGATTGCGCACACCTGGAAGCTGCCCTTCGCCAGGTCGATCGCCAGCATACCGATCTTCGTCGTCATCGATGCGCCCTCCGTTTGGTTCCGATGGAACCATCAGGGCATATGAGATGCCGTTGGGTGGGGGCGTCCACCACATCGGTTCAGGTCGGCAACCCTTCGTATTCCCAACGTAAATCCTGGCAATGCTGTGTCGCGCAACATCGCCCCGTTCATTCAGGCTTTCCGCCTTCGCTCTGCATCGCCTCAAGGAGCCAGTCCAGAAAGACCTGCACCACGCCGAGTTGAACCGGTGAGCTGGCGCAGATGTAATAGCGGAATTCGTCGAGCATGGGGTGCGGGCCAGCTTTCACCAGTTGTCCGGCCGACAGGTAGCGCGACACGACCAGCCGACGCCCCAGCGCCAGGCCGGACCCGCCCAAGGCCGCGCGATAGGCCAACTGCGCCATGTTGAAGAACTGGTCCTGCCGCTGATCTCCGGAGGGCCACTTGCGACGGTCCAGCCAGATATCCCATTCCGATGTGTAGGACGGCGCGCCCTCCCACGGGGTCGCATCGTGCAGCAGCACCGTTGCCCCCTGTCCCGTACTCTCGATCCGGTGGGCAAGACGGGGCGAAGCAACGGGGAAGACCATTTCCGGGATCTCGGCAACCACCAGTGCGTCCTTCGGCGGTTCGGTCCCGTAGCGGATCGCGATGTCGATGTTGTCCGTGGTCATCCGGCGCTGGTCGACATTGTTCATCTCGCCGAAGATCGCGATCGGGATGTCGGGATGCAGCGCGTTGAAATCGTTCAGTGCCGGTGCCAGCCATTCCACTGCCAGCGAAGGGGCGCAGCTGACCTTGACGGCCGTGGACCTGTCCGTATCGGTCAAACCGGCGATGGCCCCCTGCATCTTGTCGAAACCGGAGGTGCAGGTTTCAGCCAGGCGCTGCCCTTCCGGTGTCAGCCGCAAGTTCCGCCCCTGTCGGGCGAACAATTTCAGGCCCAGACGCTGTTCCAGCCGATGGATGCGCTGGGTCACTGCGCTCTGCGTGACCGCAAGCCTGCTTGCAGCCGCATCGAGGTTTTCGCTGTTTGCGGCGTTGACGAAGAACCACAGGTCCGCCGCCAGACGAGCGTCAAATCGAGCCATGGAGAACCTTTCGCCAACTAAGCGCGGATAATTTAGCACAGCTAATATTTCAGTGCAGCATTGATCATTTGTCGTTCGCAAGGCTGCGCCATACGCTCGTGGAAATTCAGAAATTCGCAGAAAGCGGTTCCCGGTTGTGCAGTGCGCTGCGCGGCAGGATGCCCCTTGGCATGTCGGAGAGGTTCATGGGCCATACCCCTGGAAAATCGCAGGATGCAGCAACGGACCGGGGCGACACCATCCCTTCTGCCGTGCGTCGGGGCGAGCCCACTCTTTGGCTCAACCCTTCGGTTGCTCCTGCTGCGCAGGCGCTTGCCGACTTGTCGATCGGACAGGACGATCTCGGGTCCGCCATCACCGACTGGAAGAACTTCGCTCCGCTGCTGGCCGAACTGTTTCCCGAACTGGAACAGAGCGGCGGGCGGATCGCATCCAACCTGCTGGCCCTGTCACCCGAACAGTCCGCAGAGGTCACAGGGCCCGACGGGCAGGACGTACCTGTCGTGATCAAGTGCGATCACCTTCTTCCGGTGGCGGGCAGCATCAAGGCACGGGGCGGTTTCTACGAAGTGCTGGTGCTGGCCCGGGCCCTGGCCCGGAAGGCCGGGATGGATACCTCCGAC
Source organism: Chachezhania sediminis (assembly GCF_009765275.1). Taxonomy (GTDB): domain Bacteria; phylum Pseudomonadota; class Alphaproteobacteria; order Rhodobacterales; family Rhodobacteraceae; genus Chachezhania; species Chachezhania sediminis. The sequence continues at coordinate 737,568 of NZ_VOPH01000003.1, read as the reverse complement.
AGCCGTGTCCTGGCTTCGCCCGAGGCGCGTGCGCTGTTTGCAAACCACAAGGTGATGACGGGCAGCACCGGCAATCTGGGCTACGCCGTAGGGCTGATCGGCCGCGCCATGGGGTTTGCAGCCGAGGTGCACATGTCGGTCGACGCCCGGCAGTGGAAGAAGGAACGGCTGGCCGCCATCGGCGCGACCGTCGTGGCCCACCCGGGGGATTATGCCCGTGCCGTGGACAATGCGCGGCGGATCGCGGCGGCGGACCCGCAATGCTACTTCGTCGATGACGAGGATTCGAAGGTCCTGTTTCTGGGCTATGCGGCAGCGGCTGCGGAATTCGCCGAACAATTGGCGGCCCTTCCCATTCACCCCACCCCCGAGGCCCCGCTGGTTGTCCACCTGCCCTGCGGGGTGGGCGGCGCGCCGGGCGGGATCGCGTTCGGTCTGAAGCATTTCCTGGGCGATGCAGTCCTGCCGGTTTTCGTCGAACCCGTCGCCGCGCCCTGCGTGCTGGTGCAACTGGCCAGCGGCCGGGACCAAAGCACCAGTGTCTACGACATAGGCCTGACCAACCGGACAGAGGCCGACGGGCTGGCTGTGCCGGCCGCCTCGCTTCTGGTCTGCGAACAGGTCGGCCAGCTGGTTCACGGCGTGGCGACGGTTCGCGACGCACAGATGTTCCATTGGGTCGCGCGCATGGCCGCGCAGCCTGGCCTGCGGCTCGAGGTATCGGCGGCGGCGGGGTTCGCGTCGGTTCGTCCCGTGGCTTCGTCCCTGACCGTCCGGCCCTGCGCACATGTCGTCTGGACCACCGGCGGCGGAATGATGGACGACGCCCAGTTCGAAGACGTGCTGGCCCGTGCCCGCGCTGCGGCCGGGTCGGAATGAAGACCCGCACGCAATTGACGATTGAAGGAGTACCGGCATGACCGAACAGTCCCCCCGACGCATCGCCCTTGGCGGCTTCATCCACGAAACAAATACCTTCTGCCCGACCGCGACGCGGATGGAGGATTTCACCGTTCCGGGCGAATTCCCCGGCCTGTTGCGGGGACCGGAGATCCTGACCGGTATTGCCGGCGGAAACTACCCGGCGACCGGATTTTTCGATGCCATGCACGAAATCGAACCGGGCTGGGACCTGATCCCCACTGTTTGGACGGCCGCGGCGCCGTCGGCGACGGTGCCGGCGGACGTGTTCGAGTCGATCTGTGCCGAATTGATTGCCGGGGTCGAAGCGGCGCTGCCGCTGGACGGTGTCTATCTGGACCTGCACGGCGCGATGGTCAGCCAAGACTACCCGGACGCAGAAGGCGAGATCCTGCGACGGGTGCGCGAGGTCGCGGGCCCCAAGGCGGCGATTGTCGTCGGGCTTGATCCGCATGGCAACACCTCGCCCCTCATGGTCGAGATGGCGGATGCGCTGGTGGCGTACCGGACCTATCCGCATGTCGACATGGCCGATACGGGCCGCCGCGGCTTCGATCTGATGCGGCGGATGGTCGATCAGGGCTGGCGTCCGGCCAAGGCCTTCCGGCAGCTCGATTTCCTGATCCCGACCGTCTTTCAGCCCTCCGTCATCGAACCCGGCGCCACGATCCTGTCCCGCATGAAGGACCTGGAACGGCCCATCGCCTCGATGAGCTTTTTCCCCTGTTTCCCCGCGGCGGATTTCGTGGATTGCAGGCCGTCAGTTCTGGCCTATGCCGATACCGCGGCCGATGCGGATGCCGCAGCGGATGCGCTGGCCGATATCGTCAACGGGTTCGAGGCAGATTTCGACGGCAAGCTCTATAGTCCGGCCGAAGCCGTGCGCGAAGCCCAGGCCATCGCAGGACAGACCGGCCGGCCCGTCGCCATATCCGACAGCCAGGACAATCCCGGCGGTGGCGGCAATTCCGACACGACCGGAATGCTGCGCGCGCTGGTCGATGCGGATGCGCAGGATGCGGCCATCGGGCTGATCTACGATCCCGAAGCCGCCCGTCTGGCCCATGACGCGGGCGTCGGTGCAACGGTGCGGCTCCGGCTTGGCGGCCGCTCGGGCATCGCCGGGGACGCACCGCTGGAAGCCGATTTCGTGGTCGAAACCGTCTCTGACGGCCGGGTCTTGGCAACCGGACCGGTCGCGGGCGGAGCCTGGGTCAATCTGGGCCCTTCGGCCTGCCTGCGCCTGGGCGGGGTACGGATCGCGGTGGCATCGCAGCGGGTGCAGATGCTGGATCTCAGCTTCTTCCGCGTCGTGGGCATCGAACCGAAAGACCAAGCGATCCTTGTCGTGAAAAGCACGGCCCATTTCCGGGCGGACTTCGAACCGATCTGCTCGGCGGTCCTCATGGCCATCGCTCCCGGCGCGATGCTGGCCGATCCCTCGGCGCTGGACTGGAAACACCTTGCCCCGGGGCTGCGGCTGAAACCGCGCGGCCCCCGTTTCGCCCCTGCCGTTCCGGCGTAACCCCGGCGCGGCGGACAAGACCAAAAATCATCTGACCAACAGGAAAGTGACCCATGAAACACCGCAAGACCAGACTTCTTGGCAGCACGATGTTTGCCTTGACGCTTTCGGTTCCCCTCGCGTTGCCGGCCCAGGCCGACGATACGCTTCGCATCGTGCTTGAAGCCGATCTGCCATCGCTTGATCCCAGCCAGTCGACCGCGACCGTGGTCACCGATTTCGGCCACATGGTTTTCGAAACGCTCTTTGCCATGGACAGCGAAGGCCGACCGCAGCCACAGCTTGTCGGGGACTACAGCCTGAGCGACGACGGGCTGACCTACAGCTTCACCCTGCGTGACGGCGTCACCTTCCATGACGGCGCCCCCGTCACCACCGCGGATGTCCTGGCCTCGCTGGACCGCTTCTTTGCCAAGGATGCGATCGGGAAGATCCTGCAGGACCGTATCGTCGCGCTGGAAGCGGTGGACGACACGACCTTCACAATGACCCTGGATCAGCCCTTTGGTCTGACATTGGACATCCTGGGCAAATACGCCCCGATCGTTCCCTATATCTACCCTGCCCGGATCATCGCGGACGGCCCGGCCTCGGTCATCACCGAACCCGTCGGCTCGGGGCCTTTTGTCTATGATGCCAAGGAAACCCGTCCGGGTTCCGTCGTGGTGCTGAAACGCTATGAGGACTACGTTCCGCGCAATGAACCGCAGGACGTCCTGGCAGGCTCGCACGAAGGCGCCGTGGACCGGGTCGAATTGCTGTCCATCCCCGACAGCCAGACATCGGTCAACGCGCTTCTGGCCGGTGAGGTCGATTTCATCAGCTTTATCAACCCCGATACGCTGGACCAGTTGGAAGGCGGCGACAACATCGAGGTGAAGACCCGGTATCCCAGCGGCGAAACGGTACTTCTGCGTTTCAACAGCCTAACGCCGCCCTTCGACGACGTGCGGGCACGCAAGGCCTTCGCCATGGTTGTCGACCAGGAGCAGTATCTGGCCGTGTCCGCGGCCCGGCCCGAATTCGGCAAGGTCTGCAAATCGATCTTCACCTGCGACAGCCCCTTCAGCACCGACGTCGGAAGCGAAGGCGTCGGCACCCTTGACGTCGAAGCGGCCAGGGCGCTGGTCGAGGAAAGCGGTTACGATGGAACGCCCATCGTCGTCCTGCAGCCGACCGACATTCCCAGCCTGCAGGCCTTCGCCCTGATCGCCGCGCAAGAACTGCGGTCGATCGGGTTCAATGTCGAAGTGGCGGCCTCGGACTGGGCGACGCTGGTGCAGCGCCGCGCCCTGAAGGTGCCGCAGACGGAAGGCGGCTGGAACCTGTTCGTCACCACGACCACGGCGGAAAACCTGGACAGCCCGTTTTCCAACCTGCCCGGCAATACCAATTGCGAAACCTCGTGGGCGGGCTGGCCCTGTGACGATGAAGCAGATGCCATCAAGACCGCCTTCATGAATGCCACCGACTTCGAAGAACGCAAGAAGCTGGCCGCCGACTTCCAGGAAAGGATCTACGAAGTCATGCCCTTCGTGCCCGCGGGCCAGTACGTCAGCCTTTCGGCCTGGAACAAGGACGTGGGCAATGTCGTGGTCGGTCTGGCATCGCCCTTCTACGGACTGACCAAGTCCAGCGCTGACTGACGGAAGAGGGTCAAGAGATGAAAGGTTTCGTGTTCAAGCGATTGATGTCGGCCCTGCCCGTCATTCCGATCGTCTCTGTCCTGATCTTCCTTCTGATCCATGCGGGCGGGAGCGATCCTGCCCGCATACTTGCCGGGGACACGGCAACCGATGCCGCGGTCGAGTCGCTGCGCCAGCACCTGGCGCTGGACCGGCCGCTTTCGGAACAGTTTCTCGCATGGGTCGGCGGATTGGTGCAGGGAGATTTCGGCACTTCTATCTTCTACCAGCGCCCGGTGTCGGACATCGTGATGGACCGGGCGGGGGCCACGATATCCCTGGCGCTTTCGGTGATCACCCTGTCGGTGCTGATCGGCGTGCCCGCCGGGGCCATCGCCGCGATGCGTCTGGGCGAACGCACGGACAAGGCCGTGACCTTCCTTGCCGCCATGGGCTTTTCCCTGCCGATCTTTCTTGTCGCGTATTCGCTGGTCTACGTGGTGTCGCTGAAGCTGGGCTGGTTGCCCGCACAGGGCTATTCCCCGCCGGGGAACGGCCTGTGGAGCTTTGCCCGCTCGCTGATGCTCCCGACGCTGACCCTGTCGATCTTCTATATCGCGCTGTTTGCCCGGGTCAGCCGGGCCACTGTTTCGGACATGCTGAAACAGGATTTCGTCCGCACGGCCGCGGCCAAGGGTGCATCGCCCCGACGGATCCTGTTCGTCCATGCGATGCGGACGTCTGCAGTTCCTGTCGTCACGCTGATCGGCACAACCTTTGCCGCGCTACTGGGCGGTGTCGTCGTGACCGAGAGCCTGTTCAACATACCCGGCCTTGGGCGACTGGTGACCGAAGCAATCCTGAAACGCGACTTTCCCATCATCCAGGGGCTCGTTCTGATGACATCCATTCTCTACGTTCTGATCAACCTCTGCATCGACCTGATCTGTGCGGCGCTTGACCCCAGGTTGTCGCGATGAGCGCCGCGTCCGGACAATGGTATCGTTCGATGCTCCGTGACCCTCTGACGGCGGCAGCGATCTCGGTCCTGACCTGCCTGGTGCTGCTGGCCATTTTCGCGCCCTGGCTCGCGCCGGTGGATCCCACCTTCGTCGATGCGACCGTGCGTCTGAAACCGCCTTCAGCCGAACACTGGCTGGGCACCGACCGCGTGGGGCGCGATATCTTCTCGCGTGCGCTCCACGGCGCGCGGGTGTCCCTGTCGATCGGGGCACTGGTCGCGATCGCCGCGCTGTCCATCGGAACCGCGCTGGGGCTTGTGGCCGGATACGTGCGGTTCCTCGACGGGGTGATCATGCGCGTGATGGACGGCCTGATGGCCATACCGGCCGTGCTTCTGGGCGTGGCGGCCTTGATGGCCTTCGGCAGCACGCCGCAGGCGCTGGTCTTTGCCATTGCGTTGCCGATGCTGCCGGAAATCGCGCGGCTCAGCCGCAGCCTGACCATGTCGATCCGCGGTGAGCCCTTTGTCGAGGCGTCGGTCATGGCCGGGACCCGCACGCCGGTGCTGCTGTTGCGGCATATCCTGCCCAACGCTGCCGCGTCGCTTATCGTGCTGGCCAGCTATGTCTGCGCGTCGGCCATCATTGCCGAAGCCGTGCTCAGCTTCCTTGGCATCGGCACGCCGCCGGAACTTGCAAGCTGGGGCAACATGATCGCGGAAGGCCGCAGTTCGTTCCAACGCGCGCCGTGGGTCGTTTTCGTACCAAGCGTGCTTCTGGGCCTGACCGTCCTGTCGATAAACCTGATCGGCGATCGCCTGCGCGACGTGACCGATCCCCTGAGCCTGGGAGGCCGGTGATGACCGCAGCTGACACACCCGTGCTGAGCGTGCGCGGGCTGACAATCGATCTGCCTTCGGGCGGCGACCGCAGGTCCGCGGTCGAAAGCGTCAGTTTCGATCTCGCCGCGGGAGAGATCCTGTGCGTTGTCGGCGAAAGCGGTTCGGGCAAGTCTGCCACCGCCTTTGCGGTGATGAACCTCCTGGCGCGCGAGCTGGATGTCAGCGCCGGCCAGATCCTGTTCAAGGGACAGGATCTTCTGACCCTGCCCGCAGAGGCCCGTCGCACCTTTTCCGGCCAGTCGATGTCGATGATCTTTCAGGAACCCATGACAGCCCTGAATCCGGTCTACAGCATCGGACATCAGGTCGAGGAAGTCCTTGTCATTCATCAGCCGGACATGTCCCGCGCTACGCGCCACGCCCGCATGCTGGAAACACTGAGGGCTGTGAACCTTCCCGATCCCGTGGCCATCGCGAAGGCCTATCCACACCAGATTTCGGGAGGGCAGCGTCAAAGGGTTATGATCGCCATGGCGCTGATCCTGAACCCTTCCGTCCTGATCGCGGATGAACCGACCACGGCGCTCGACGTGACGACGCAGGCGCAGATCCTGAAGCTGATCGACACGCTCCGGCACAAGCGGGGAGCAGGGGTTCTGTTCATCACACATGACATAGGCGTGGTTCGCGAGATCGCCGACAGGGTGATCGTGATGCGCGGTGGCCGCGTGATCGAAGCCGGACCCGCCGCGAAGGTGCTGGATTCACCGACGCAGGACTATACCCGCCAACTGATCGATGCGGTTCCCCCCCTTCAGGCGCCGCCCCCGCGCGCGCCGGTCCAGGGGCGACCCCTTCTGAACATCGCCGGGCTGGACAAGACCTATGGCAAGGGTCTGCTTGCCGGCCGCCGGATTGCGGCGGTCGCCGATGTCGACCTGACCGTGGCGCAGGGCGAAGTGCTCAGCATCGTTGGCGAAAGCGGTTCGGGCAAGAGCACGCTGGCCCGGATCGTCGCCGGCCTGGTCCCACCAAGTTCGGGCACAATCGATCTCCCGAAGGGCGGTGCGGCGGACGCACGCGGGACACGGGTGAACAAGGTTCAGATGGTGTTCCAGGATCCGAACCGGTCGCTCAATCCGCGGCTGCGGATCGGGGCGTCGTTGATCGAAGGGCCGATGAATGCAGGCCTGTCGCGCGCGGAAGCGATGGCGCGCGGCGCGGCACTGATCGCTCGGGTCGGGCTGGAACCTTCGGCCCTGCAACGCTATCCGCACCAGTTCAGCGGCGGTCAGCGCCAGCGCATCTGCATTGCGCGCGCACTGGCGATGGAACCCGACCTGCTGATCGCGGACGAGGCGGTCTCGGCCTTGGACATGACAGTGCAGAACCAGGTCCTGGATCTTCTGGAAGAGCTTCAGCGAGAGCTGGGCCTGGGCATGATTTTCATCACCCATGACCTGCGTGTCGCCGCCCGGATCAGCGATCGGATCTGCGTGATGCAGAAAGGCCGGATCGTCGAACAGGGCACGGCGGCCAAGGTCCTGGCCAACCCGAAGTCCGCCTATACACAACAACTTCTTGACGCGATGCCGGGCAGAGCGGCCGTGGCGAAGATCGCGGCGGGCATCTGACGGGTCAGGTGCCCGCCGCGTCGGTGGCCGGCGCCGCAAGGCGAAGGACACCGTACATCGCGGTGACCCAAGTGGTATTGCCGCAGTGGAAGGGCGCGAAGCGTCGGCGATGACAAGATCGCGCCCCCCACATCCCGTGCGACAGGCCGGCACTCCTTCGGCGGCCCGCCGAAACAGAGACATAATGCTGAACTTGTCGCCCTGAAACCGATCCCAACTGTTTGCCCGCATCAATGTGGATCCGCGCCCAGACTGAGGCCTGATGGCTAGAAGACGATGGGTAAGGCGAGAGCGATGGCAGACAGGAACGCCTTCGGGCATCGGTCCTGGCAAAAGTGGCAACCGTCATCTTGCGGCTTTAGGCCAGAACGGATCTCGAACCTGACGGCCAGAAGAGGAATGCCTTGCAGGGACAGGGGCTCCGGCCGTTCTAATTTGCCACAGACTTTCCGCCCTTCAATATCGGGCCGACCGCGCTCTGCGGTTTTTTCTGTTGGCCGCGGAGCGCTTTCGGTGACTGGCCGGTCCATCGCCGGACGGCCCGCGTGAATGCCGCCGGATGGGAAAAGCCCAGCTGGGATGCCAGCGACGCGATATCGCCCCCATCCGAACCGAGCGCCTCGATGGCGATCCTGTGGCGAACGTCGTCAAGCAGACCGGCGAAGCTGGTGCCCTCCTCGCCCAGACGGCGTTGCAGGGTCCGCACGCTCGTGCCCGCGGAAAAAGCCAGATGGTCGACCGTGGGCAAGCCGCCCCGCAGCATGACGGTCAGGGCGATACGGGCCGAAGTCGCCAACGTTCCGTCCTGGCGCAGCCGAAGCCAGTCTTCCCGCGTGGGCAATGCGTCGGGCAGGTCGGAATGGCAGGCCAGAAAGGGCGTGTCGGCGATTCTGCCGGGGATACTGACCTGCAGGCGTCTGTCCGGCGCCGGAAGTACCGGACACCCGAAATGCCGCACGGCGTGATCCAGACCCGCAACAGGGTGCGGCACCATCCTGATCTCTTTGAAAAGGGTCCCGTCCAGGCCCGTCATCTGACAGACGCAGCGGATGATCGATGCCACGTTCAACTGCACGGCATGCAGCGTTTCCGCGTCGAAATCCCACTGCCAGCCATCGCAGACCACGATACCGGTGCCGCTTTCGCTGACGGTCACAATTTCATGGGTGCAATGGCGCGGCAAGGCCGCGGCCGTGCGCAGAAAGGCCCCCCGGGGCGTTCCGCCATGCCGCATGACAAGGCCCAGATTGGCCAGTTGTTCGATCGTGGCGTTCGTGGCGACCCTGCAACCGATGTCCACGCCTTCCACCTGGGCCATCCTGCGGGCGAAGGCGAACGTGTTCAGCAACGGAACGGGACAGTTCGGATCGTCCACGGGAAGATAGGCAAGATCGACTTCGGCCAGCCGGTCGAGCGGCGCCTTTCCATGGTCCTCCATCCATCGGATCCAGGGAATGACCACAGCCGCACGGATCAATGGAATTATCGACGTCATCGGATCCCCCCAGACCGGACCGAAACCGTATTCATTCGGATTTTGGCGGTCAAAGTTAAGTCTGCATCAGTCAATTGATTCAGATCAACTCTGATCGCGTTAATCTGCCCAAGGTTTCCGCGCAATAGCGCCACCAAGGATTGTCATACGACTCCTTGGCACAATGACTTTTTTACGCTGGAAACGGGAATAAGGGGATGGGGAAAGAATTATGAAACAACGGAAGACCTTTCTGTCCGTGGCCGCGGGTCTTGCCTGCGCGACCGGGATGGCGGATGTCGCGGTCGCACAGAATGTGACCGGGGCGCCGAATGCCACGACGACGATCGACGGTCTGCAACTGCCGCCGCCTCAAATGCCCTTCGGGGGCGAGATCGGGCTGACCGCGGGCGATTCCACCCAGTGGTGGCCGCCGCGCGTCGTGCCCCCGGCCGAGGCGCCGAATGTCCTTCTGATCATCACCGACGATTCCGGCTGGGGCATTCCCAGCACCTTCGGCGGCATCATCCCGCATCCGACAATGGATGCGCTCGCCGCCGACGGCCTGCGCTTCACGCAGATCCATTCCACGTCGCTCTGTTCGCCGACACGGGCCGCGCTGATCACCGGCAGGAACCACCACAACGCGGGTTTCGGCGTGATCTCGGAACAGGCGACGGGTTTTCCGGGCTACAACTCGATCATCGGGCCAGAGAAGGCGACGGTGGGCCGGATCCTGCTGGACAACGGCTATAACACGTCCTGGTTCGGCAAGGACCACAACACCCCGGCATTCGAGGCCAGCCAGAGCGGACCCTTCGACCAGTGGCCCACGGGCATGGGGTTCGAATATTTCTACGGCTTCGTGGGGGGCGACGCCAACCAGTGGCAGCCGAACCTCTTCCGGAACACCACGCAGATCTATCCCTTCGAAGGCAAGCCGGGCTGGAACCTGATGACCGCGATGGCCGACGACGCCATCGACTGGATCACCAACATGCACCAGATCGACCCGTCGAAGCCCTTCTTCGTCAAGTTCGCCCCGGGCGCCACCCATGCGCCGCACCATCCCACCAAGGAATGGGTCGACAAGATCAGCGCGATGCACCTGTTCGACGACGGCTGGAACAAGCTGCAGGAACGGATCTTCGAAAAACAGAAGGAAATGGGCTATTTCCCTGATTACGCAGACCTGACGCCCTGGCCCACCGACTATATCAAGAACTGGGACAGCCTGACGGACGAAGAACGGAAACTGTTCATCCGTCAGGTCGACGTTTTTGCCGCCTATTCCGCCTATATGGACGATGAAATCGGACGCGTGGTCCAGACGCTGAAAGATATCGGCGAATACGACAACACGCTTATCATCTATATCAACGGCGACAACGGCACCTCGGCCGAGGGCGGAGAGCTGGGCACCCCGAACGAGGTCGCCTTCTTCAACGGCCTGAACCGGATCCCCGTCGAGACGCAGATGAAGTGGTACGATGTCTGGGGGACCGAGGCGACTTACAACCACATGGCCGTCGGCTGGACCTGGGCCTTCGACACCCCCTATCCCTGGATGAAGCAGATCGCGTCGCAGCTGGGTGGCATCCGGCAGAACATGACCGTCACCTGGCCCGCCAGGATCACCGACAAAGGTGGCCGGCGCGACCAGTTCCTGCACGTGATCGACGTGGTGCCCACAATCCTGGACGTGGCCGGCATCGCCGCCCCGCAGGAGGTCGACGGCATCTCGCAGGTGCCGATGGACGGCAAGAGCTTTGCCTATCTGTTCGACCCGGCCCAAAAGGATGCCCCACCGCCGCGCGACACTCAGTATTTCGAGATGTTCGGTCAGTGGGGCCTGTGGCACAACGACTGGTTCCTGGCCACCAAGGTCAACCGCGCGCCCTGGGACGCCTTCGGCCCCGGCAACCCGGATCCGCTGAACAATCAGGTCTTCGAACTCTACGATCTGAAGACCGATCCGACCCAGAGCCACAACGTGGCCGCGGAACACACCGACATGGTCGAGACCCTGAAGGAAACCTTCATCCGCGAAGCCACGAAGTACAACGTCTTCCCACTCGATGCCTCGGTCGGTCCGCGGGTCGCGGCACCCCGGCCCAACATCACCGCCGGGCGCACGGAATTCGTCTATACCAGGCCCATGACCGGACTGCCGCAGGGGGATTCCCCGAGCATCCTGAACGCCTCCTATACGATCACGGCCGAACTGGACGTGCCGGAAGGCGGGGCGGAGGGCATGATCCTGACCTCGGGCGGGCGGTTCGGCGGCTATGGCTTCTACCTGCTGAAGGGCAAGCCCGTGTTCCTGTGGAACATGGTCGACCTGGACCGGATCAAGTGGGAAGGCCCCGAGGCGCTGTCGCCCGGCAAGCACGTGGTCGAATTCGACTTCGTCTATGACGGGATCGGTGCCGGCACCCTGGCCTTCAACGACATGAGCGGCGTGGGCCAGCCCGGAACCGGGACGCTGAAGGTCGACGGCAAGGTGGTCGATACGAAGAAGATGGCCCACACGATCCCGATCATCCTGCAATGGGACGAAGCCTTCGACATCGGCTCGGACACGCTGACCGGCGTGAACGATGCCGATTACCTGCCGCCCTTCAAGTTGACGGCAGGGCTGGGCAAGCTGACGATCAAGGTCGACCGCCCGGAACTGTCCCAGGCCGACAAGACCCGGCTTGAAGCCGCCATGAAGCGCGCGGCGGACTGACAGAACTCCGCAGGGCCGCCGGATCCCCCATCCGGCCCTGCGCCCCCGGTCGGTCCGGCGATCCCCCCGGACGCCATGGATCGACCGGACCAACCATCCAGGAGTTGAACCCCATGTCAGGTGACATGAACCACCGATCCCCCGGACAACCGGGAATGTTCGACCGCCGCCGCATGCTGGCCATCGGCGCAGCCTGCGCAGGTGCTGTACAGACCGGCACGCCTCTTCTGGCCCAAACGCAGGACGGGGCGACAGCCGATTTCCTGTTCGTCCAGACGGCCAGCAGTGTCGCCTATGACGCCGCCGGCCGGCAGCTGACCCTGCGCGGCGTCAGCCCGGTCACGCTGTTCTTTTCCGACCGCCCCGACCGGATCGCCGGCAACATGACGACGGCAGACTTCGTGCCCTTCTGGGGCCAGGGCAGCGACAGTTTCCTGGTCGATCCGCCCAATGCCGACCTGTCCGTGCTGGAAGACGGCAGGCTGGTCCAGACTGTGGTCACGCTCAGCGCACCACGGCTCGACGGGCAGGATCTTCACTACACTGCCGACATCCTGTCCGGCCCCCCGCCCGATATGGGACAGAACGTATCGTTGTTCATCGACGTGATCGGCATGCCGCGGACCCCGCTGTCGGTGGCCGGGGTGGATCGGCGTTCGTTCAGGCGCGCGGTTCTTTATTGAAGCCCGCCCCGCCGGCGATCCACCAGGAAAGGAGAATGGACATGCGTGTCATGCATGCTGCAAAGGTCATCGTCCTCGGGGCCTGCATCGCGGTGCCGGTTCCGTCCCCTGCCCGCGCACAATCATCCGGCTGGACCTACGAGGGGACGCTGTATCTCTTCATGCCCCGCACCGAAACGACCCTGGCCACCCCGTCCCGGACATTCGACAGTTCCCTCAGCTTCAGCGACGCCCTGGCCAACCTGGACTTCGCGTTCATGGGGGCCTTTGCCGCCGAAAACGGGAAGTTCAGCATCCTTGCGGATTACCTCTACAACGACCTGTCCTTCGGGAACACGACCCCGGGCCCGGCCTTTTCGGGCCTCGATACCTCGGTCAAGACCCAGATCCTGAACGGGTACGTGGCCTACCGGGTACATGACAGCGCGAAAGTGGCAATCGATGTCGCAGGCGGGTTCCGCTGGTTCGATGCCCGGGCCTCGATGACCTTGCAACCGGGCGCGGCGCCGGGCCGGGCCGCCTCTGTCAGTTCCAGCTGGACAGATCCGGTCGTCGGAGCCCGCGCACGGTTCAAGCTGTCCGATACGTGGTCCAGCACCGCCTTTGCGGACTATGGCGGTTTCAGTTCCGACAGCGAGACATGGCAGGCTTTGCTGACCTTCGACTATGCCCTGACCGACAAATGGCTGCTTCGGGGAGGATATCGTCATATCTCGGTGGACCATACCGACAATGGAACCCGGTTCGAGTTCAGCCAGTCCGGCCCGGTCCTCGGAGCCGTCTACCGGTTCTGAGGTCCCAGGCGGCATATGGGAGGGGCCGAAAGAAACCTCTCCCGTACATAGAATGCTCGACCATTGAGCATTTTTCATGTGACTTCCAGTTTTCGCAGCCTGCCCCGAAAAGGCCCGCTTCGCTGAAATCCGGCAGCGCCCGGGTGTCACGTGCCCGGCGAACGACACGTTTGGGAAAGCCCCACAGCCGTGGGTGTCGACCCGGACCGAAACCCGGTCAGCTCCCGGCGCGGCCCGCATGGGTCGGCCTTGCTGCCAAACCTGCGCCGCTTCGGCGCGATGCTGCAGTTTCGCAGGCGAGAGGCGAGGTGGGCCGGGGCGGGCGTCGCGTGCGCCCCGGGACACCCCAAGACAGGGACGGGCGGACCGCGCAGGCCCCGGCCCCGCCTACCCCGACATCGGACGCGGCATTCTGCGCCGCCTGCAGGACTTTTATCGTTTGACAACGATCCCGCCTGAACGAAGGCTTTGGCAAGGGACAGCGTGGGCCGCCTGGCCACGTCCGCCGGTTCTGCAGGTCCCGGCCTGCGGATGCCGCCCTCATAACCAGAAAAAAGATTTCGACAGCGAGGATAATATGAAGAACCGCCTTTACCTTCCACGTCGCACATTCCTGAAAGGCACCGCAGCAGCAGCCGGCACGACGCTTTTCGCGCCCTCGGTCCTGCGCGCCCAGACCAAGCTGACGGTGGCGGGTCTGCATTCGTCGCCGGTGGAAAACGCGTGGAACTCGCGCCTGCATCAGGCCATGGTCGACGCGGCCGAGGCCGGCGCCATCGACTATGTCTTTTCCGAAGGCGTGTCGGCCACCGACTATGGCCGGGCCGCGCGGGAATATTGCGAACAGGGCGTTGACCTGATCGTGGGCGAAGCCTACGCGGTCGAGCAGGAAATCCGCGAGATTGCCGCCGATTACCCCGACGTGGCCTTCCTGATGGGATCCTCGGGCCAGCCGTCGGGCGACAATTTCGGCGTGTTCGGCACGTGGAACCACGAAGGCGCCTACCTGGCGGGGATGCTGGCGGCACCCATGTCGGAAAGCGGCGTCTTCGGGTCCGTAGGCGCGATCCCGATCCCCGAGGTCAACATGCTGATCAACGGCTTCCGCGAAGGCGTGAATTCGGTCCGGCCCGACAGCGAACACCTGATCGGCTTCATCGGCACCTTCTTCGATCCGCCCAAGGCACGCGAGGCGGGGCTGGCACAGATCGACGCGGGGGCCGACATCCTCTTCGGCGAACGGATCGGCACCGCCGACGCTGCCAAGGAACGCGGGATCAAGGCCATCGGGTCGCTGATCGATTATACTCCGCGCTATCCGGAAACGGTCTTTGCCAACGCGATGTGGTATTTCGATCCGCTGCTGGCCGCGGCGGTCGAGGACAAGCTGGCGGGCAACCCGACGGGCAAGAACTACACGCCGTTCTGCCTGATGATCCATGGCGGCAACGACATCCTGTTTTCGGCCGACATGGTCCCCGCGGATGCCATCGGCCCGATGGAGGAGGTTCGCGCCGCGATCAAGGCCGGCACCTTCGAAGTGCCGATCGACTTCAGCGAACCGACCTGACGGTGACAGGGGCGGTTCCAGCCGCCCCGGTTTCCCATGTCAGCACAATGACGGCGCCCCTTGCCCTTGAACTGACCGGCATCACCCGCCGCTTTGGCCCGGTGCTGGCAAATGACGACATCTCCATCTCTCTGGCGGTCGGAGAGGTGCTGGCCCTGCTTGGCGAAAACGGCGCCGGCAAGACCACGCTGATGAACATCCTGTTCGGGCATTACATGCCGGATCGGGGATCCGTCCGGATCCACGGGCAGGACATGGTGCTGGGACGTCCGCGCCATGCCATCGCAATGGGCGTGGGCATGGTGCATCAGCATTTCTCGCTGGCGCCGAACCTGACGGTTCTGGAAAATGTCATGACCGGGACAGAAGGGCTCTGGTCTCTGATCAGCCGCACCGCGAAGGCCCGGGCCAAGCTGGCGGACCTGGCGGAGCGGTTTTCCCTGAAGGTCGATCCGGACGCCTTTGTCGGCGACCTATCGGTCGGCGAACAACAGCGGGTCGAGATCCTGAAGGCCCTTTATAACGACTGCCGGATCCTGATCCTGGACGAACCGACAGCAGTCCTGACGCCGCAGGAGGCCCAGCACCTGTTCCGCGTGCTGCGCACCATGGCGGCAGAGGGGCTGTCGATCATCTTCATTTCGCACAAGCTGCACGAGGTCATGGCGGGGGCCGACCGGGTGGTCGTGCTGAAATCCGGCCGGGTGGTGGCGGAACGGTCGACCGCGGCCACAACCAAGGCCGAGCTGGCCGAACTGATGGTGGGCCGGCAGGTCCAGCGCCCGGCCCGCGTTGCAGCGACGCCCGGGGCGGTGGTGCTGAAGACCCACGGGCTGTCCCTGACCCGCGGCGGTCACACCCGGTTGAAGGAGGTCGACCTGTTCCTGCGCGAGGCCGAGGTGCTGGGCATCATCGGCGTTTCCGGCAACGGTCAACGGGAACTGGCACAGGTTCTGTCGGGGCTGGCCGTGCCCACGTCCGGCGCCATCGACCTGTTCGATGCACCCGCGGGCACGCTGACGCCCGCGCGGCTGCACTCGCTGGGCGTCGCGCGCATCCCCGAGGATCGGAACAGCGAAGGGGCCATCGGATCGATGACCCTGTGGCAGAACGCGGTGCTGGAACGGATCGGGGACGACCGCTTTTCGACCGGCGGCGTGGTCAGGGCCGGTGCCGCGAAACGCTATTGCCAGCAGATCATCGACGATTTCGATGTCCGCGGCGGAACACCGGCGACCGAGGCGCGGCTGTTGTCGGGCGGCAACCTGCAAAAGTTGATCCTGGGCCGGAACCTGGCCGAAAATCCGCGGATCCTGATCGCGGCGCAACCCACCCGGGGCCTGGACGAAGGCGCCATTGCCGAGGTTCACCGCCGTATCCTGGAAGCCCGCGCTGCGGGAACTGCGGTGCTACTGATTTCCGAGGAGCTGGAAGAGACGATGGCCCTGGCCGACCGGGTGCAGGCCATCGTCGGCGGCCGCCTGTCACGCCCGGTGTCGACCGAAGGGCTGGATGCGCAGGCCTTGGGGCTGATGATGGCGGGCGAATGGAAGGGGTTGGAAGATGCGCTTTGAACGGCGGGAACACCCCGTGGCCGCGATCACGCTGGGCGCACCGCTGGTGGCGGTGGCCCTGTCGCTGGCCATTGCCGGCATCCTGATCGCACTCGCCGGGGCGCCGGTCTTTGCCTCCTACGCCGCCATCGCGAAAAGCGCCTTCGGCAGCCGGCTGGCGATCACCGAAACCCTGACCCGCGCGATCCCGCTGATGCTCACGGGGCTGGCCGCCGCCGTGGCCTTTCGCGCCAAGGTCTGGAACATCGGGGCCGAAGGTCAGCTGTATGCCGGCGCGCTGGCCGTGGCGGCCGCCGGGCTGGCGCTGAACGCTCCGCCCGGCATCACCATCCCCATCCTGATCGCCGTGGGTGCCGTGGCAGGCATGGTGCTGCTGCTGATCCCCGTGGCGCTGCGCCTGCGCTTCGGCGTGGACGAGGTGGTGACGACGCTGCTTCTGAACTTCATCGTCCTTCTGTTCGTGTCGATGATGGTCGAAGGCGTGCTGAAGGACCCGATGGCCTTTGGCTGGCCGCAATCGGTACCCGTCCCGGGCGAGGCGCGGCTACCCCGGCTGGTCTCGCGGTCCAAGCTGCACCTGGGCCTGATCATCGCCGTTGCCGTCGCAATCGGCGTCTGGGCGCTGAACCGCTTCACCGTCTTCGGCCTGCGATCCAGGGCCGCCGGCGAAAATGCCGAAGGCGCGCAGTTCGCCGGTGTCTCGCTGCCGCGGACGCTGCTGATCGTGGCCTGCCTGTCCGGCGGGCTGGCCGGCATGGCCGGCGCGGTCGAGGTCATGGGGGTCAAGGGCTTCGTGTCGACCGCGCTGTCGCCCGGTTTCGGCTATTCCGGCATCGTCGTCGCCATGCTGGCGAACCTGCACCCCATCGGCGTGATCTTCGCCGCGCTTTTCGTCGCCGCGATCTTCGTCGGTGCCGACGGGATGAGCCGCACGATGGGCGTGCCGACCTTCATCGCCGACGTCACCGTCTCGCTGGCGCTGTTGACCATGCTGATCGCGCTCTTCTTCGCGGCCTACCGGGTGACGAAATGAGCGAATATCTGGATATCCTGCTGACCGTCGGCCTGTGGTCGTCCGCCCTGCGGATCGCGACGCCGCTGGTCTTCGGGACGCTGGGCGCTCTGATCTGCGAACGGGCCGGGGTGCTGAACCTCGGCATCGAGGGGATCATGACCTTCGGCGCCATGATCGGCTGGCTGACGGTCTTCTTCGGCGCCGACCTGTGGACCGGCGTCATGGTGGCGGCCCTTTGCGGCATGGCCTTCGGGCTCCTGCATTCCGGGCTGG
Source organism: Chachezhania sediminis (assembly GCF_009765275.1). Classification (GTDB taxonomy): domain Bacteria; phylum Pseudomonadota; class Alphaproteobacteria; order Rhodobacterales; family Rhodobacteraceae; genus Chachezhania; species Chachezhania sediminis. The sequence goes on along the minus strand of NZ_VOPH01000003.1, from coordinate 719,945 downwards.
CGGTGGTGCTGGGGCTCAGCCAGCACGTGGCGGGGCTGGGGATCACGCTATTTGCCTCGTCGATCAGCTATTACATTTTCCGGCTGGCCGTGCCGGTGCAGGGCACGCCGCCCACGGTCGAACCGTTCCAGCCCTGGCCCGTGCCGGGGCTGTCGGACATTCCGTTCCTTGGCCCGACGCTCTTCACTCAGACGCCGCTGACCTACCTGGCGATCGTCCTGGTGCTGGTCGTGGCCTGGACGATGAACCGCACGCCGCTGGGCCTGGCAATCCGGATGACGGGCGAAAACCCCCATGCAGCCGAGGCGCAGGGACTGGACCCGATCCTGATCCGGATCGGCGCCGTCTGTGCGGGCAGCGCGATGATGGCGGTGGGCGGCGCTTACCTGACGCTGGCCGCGTTCTCCAGCTTCTTTCCGACCATGGTGCAGGGTCGCGGCTGGGTCTGCATCGCACTGGTCGTCTTTTCCATGTGGCGGCCGATGCGGGCACTGCTGGGGGCAATGCTGTTCGCGCTGTTCGATGCCTACCAGCTGCGGCTTCAGACCGTGGCGGGCAAGGCCGTGCCCTATCAGCTGTTCCTGATGCTGCCCTACATCCTGTCCATCGTAGCGCTCGTGGCCATGTCCCGCCGCGCGCGCGTGCCGCGGGCGCTGATGAAGCCCTATCGGCGGGGCGAACGCTAGCGGGCCCCTGCCCACCCCGCCGAGTCCGGTCGCCCGGTCCCGTGATCACCGCGAATGACCGCCCCAATGATCGGATGAAACATCATTTTCACCATGTCCTTGCCCCGTCCCCTTCCTGTAGTGGAGGCGGGAAAGCCGCGTGTCGGCAGGGCGCCGGCCGGACCGGCCGCCGATGGCGCGCCAGACAGCGCCCATTTCGGGATCTGACACACCGGGAGATACGGGACATGGCGGACGGGATGCGGCTTCGCGGCCTGACCCACGTGGAGGGCGACTCCGACCTGCCGGAACGGACCTCTGTCGCAATCATCGGCGGCGGGATCGTCGGTGCGATGGCGGCGCTGGTCCTGGCGGAACAGGGCGTGCCGGTGTGCCTGTTCGAAAAGGGCAGGATCGCGGGCGAACAGTCGGGCCGGAACTGGGGCTGGGTCCGCAAGATGGGCCGGCAGGCCGCCGATATCCGGCTGGCGATCATGGCCGACGGGATCTGGCCCACGCTGGACGCCCGTACCGGGCACGCGATGGGCTATCGCGTCAACGGATCGATCTATCCCTGCGACACCCAGGCCGAGGTCGAACACCACCGCAAATGGCGGGACGAGATCGGCCGCCCCGCCGGCGTCGACAGCCGCATTCTGACGTCGGACGAGACGATGGCCTTGCTGCCCGGCTGCGTCCGCCCCTTTGCCGGCGCGCTTTATACGGCGTCGGACGGATGTGCCGAACCGTTCCACGCAGCGCCGGGCATTGCCCTGGGCGCGCGGACGCAGGGCGCGAAGATCTTCACCGGCTGCGCCGTGCGCGGGGTGGAACGGTCGGGCGGCAGGATTTCGGCCGTGGTGACGGAACGCGGCACGGTCGCCTGCGATGCGGTCATCCTGGCCACCGGCGCCTGGTCGTCCCTGTTCCTGCGCCACCTGGGCCTGCGCCTGCCGCAACTGCGTCTGCGGGCCTCGGTGGCCCAGGTCGAAGGCGTGGGCGATGCGCCCGACATCTGCTGCAGCGCCAGGGACGTGACCTTTCGCAAGCGGCTGGACGGGACATGGACCTATGCAAGGCGCAGCTTGAACACGACCGACATCTCGCCCGATCACATCCGCTATTTCTTCGATTTCCTGCCGATGCTGCGCCAGAACCGCGACATCATCCGCCTGCGCTGGTCGCTGGCGGGGTTCCGGGCCGCCTGGCGGGACGACCGGCGGTGGAAGGACACCGACCAGACCGTCTTTGAACGCATCCGCGTGCTGGATCCGCCGGGCGATCCCCAGATCCTGTCCATGGGGCGGCAGGGCCTTCTGGACGCCTTCCCGGCCTTCCGGGACATGACGGCGGTGCAGGACTGGTCGGGCTTTATCGAAGGCACGCCGGACGGAATGCCGGTGCTGGGTCCGGCAGCGAAGATCCCCGGGCTGGTGATCGCCACCGGTTTTTCCGGCCATGGCTTCGGCATCGGCCCCGCCGTGGGCCAGATCGCGGCGGAACTGGCAACCGGCGCCACCCCGTCCGAAGACATCCACCCCTTCCGTCCGGGCCGCTTCCGAAAAGCGTGAAATGAACACTACCCGCCCGGCTTGTTAGCAAAATGGGCCGAAAGGGGTGGTTCAGGCCCGCCACGGCAGATAAAAATGGCCCAACTTGCGTCGGAAATGGCCAGCAATCGGAACGAAGCGATTCTGGACGGTTCGGGCGGCAACCCTTAGCCTGGCCGCGCACAACGCTGCCCTGCACAACCGCGCGGAACCTCCGATGACCCTGCCCACCATTGCGTCCCTGTGGATCGGCGGCAATCTCAGCTACCTTGAACAGCTTTGCCTGCAATCCTTCGTGGATCACGGGCACCGGACGATCCTTTACACCTATGGGCGCGAGGTCGGGAATGCCCCGGCCGGGGTCGAGGTGATGGATGCCGAGGCGATCTTTCCCACCGACACGATCATCCGCCACCGCGCCACGGGATCGCCCGCATTCCATGCCGATGCCTTCCGCTACAAGATGCTGGAGCTGCAAAACGTGGTCTGGGTGGATGCGGACGTGCTGTGCATTAAGCCCTGGGATTTCGATGGCCAGTTCATCTTCGGCTGGGAAACGCCGGGCAAGCAGGTCTGCAACGCGGTGCTGGGCCTGCCCCGGTTCTCGCGCACGCTGAAGCGGCTGAACGATTTCTGCCGGAACGAATACCCGATCCCGCCCTGGGCCCAGAACCCTGAGCGCATCCGCCTGGAAGCGGCCCGCGCCGTCGGCGCACCCGTCCATGTCAGCGAGCTGAGATGGGGCGTCTGGGGGCCTTCTGCCCTGACCCACTTCCTGCGCGAAACGCTGGAAATCGAATACTGCAAGCCGCAGGAAACCTTCTATCCCGTGGACTTCAAGGACCGGCGCGACCTGCTGCGCCCCGACGACCGGATCGACCGGCGGCTGGGCGATGGCACCTATGGCGTCCACCTGTGGAACCGGCGTCTGCGGCAACGGTTGCTGGAATTCGAAAACGGTGTCCCGAAACCGGCCAGCTGGCTGGGGCGGATGCTGGACCGGCACGGCATCGACCCCCAGGACGCGCCGATCCCCGAAGAACCGCCCCATGCCGAGGAGGCAAAGCCCGTGGCACCCACCCCGCAAGTCGCCCCGAAACCCAAGGCAGCCCCCGCCGCCGAAGCCGCCCCGAAACCGCGTCCGCTGGATGCCGAGGGCGCCGCGCGCGGCCAGGTCTATGCCCAGGCCCTTCCCGGCGTGCTGGCCCGACAGGCGGCAAATCCGGTAGCGATCGACCCGACCCTGCCGACCGTCGCGTCGCTGTGGATCGGCGGGTCACTGTGTTTCCTGGAACAGCTCTGCCTGAAGAGCTTCCTCGATTTCGGCCACCGCACGGTGCTTTACACCTATGGCGAGGTGACCGGCGTGCCCGAGGGGATCGAGGTCCGCGACGCCAACGACGTCTTCCCGATCGAGAATTACATCAAGCACAAGGACAGCGGCTCTCCCGCGCTGCATTCGGACCTGTTCCGCTACAAGATGATCGAGCTCGAGGACGTGATCTGGATCGACGCGGACGTGCTGTGCATGAAGCCGTGGCGGTTCCCGTCCAAGCATGTCTATGGCTGGGAAAAGCCGGGCAAGCTGGTCTGCGGCGCCGTTCTGGGCTTTCCGAAGGGGTCCCGTGCGCTGGCCGAACTGTCCGATTTCTGCCGCGACGAATACCCGATCCCGCCCTGGCATTCGGCGGCAGAGATCGCCGAGCTGGAAGCGCTGAAGGCCGCCGGAAAGCCGGTGCATGTGACCGAGCTGAAATGGGGCGTCTGGGGCCCCTCGGCGATGACCTATTTCCTGGAAAAGACCGGCGAGATCGCGGAGGCGCTGCCGCAGATGGCCTTCTACCCGATCTCGTTCAAGAAGCGGCGGCAACTGCTGGAGCCGGGCGACATCATCGACCGGCAGCTGGATGACGGTTGCTATGCGGTGCACTTGTGGAACCGCCGCATCCGTCGCCGGATCATCACCGACGAACATGGCGTGCCGCATCCCGACAGCTTCCTGGGACGCGCCCTGCTGCGCCACGGGATCGACCCGGTGAAGGCGCTGATCCCAGACGTGCCGCCGCCTTCGATGCAGGCGGCGAAGGCCGAGGACACGCCCGAGCCGAAAGCGGACCCCAAGGCGGCCCCCAAGACTGCCGCCAAGGCTGTCCGGGCGGCCGGCACGGCGCAGGCCGAATTGCCGGCCGACCAGGCAGGCGGGACCGCGCATTCCACACAGATCGCCGGTGCCTCTGTCTCGGTGAACCTGCCGACGGCCGCGGGCGACATGCCGGTCATGCAGTTGCAGCAGACGGCTCCGTTCCAGCGGGCCATCGACAGCCTGGAAGGCCGCACCGGCACCCTGACCGACGGCCTGCCGCCGCTGGACCAGCCAATCAGCCACGACAACATCGTCGTCCTGACCTCGATGAAGAACGAAGGGCCGTTCATCCTGGAATGGATCGCCTATCACCGCGCCATCGGGGTGAAGCACTTCCTTGTCTACACCAACGACTGCACCGACAACACGAACGACATCCTGAACCGGCTGGACGAGATGGGCATCGTCACACGGGTGGACAATCCCTGGAACAAGGACAGCAAGAACAAGCCGCAGCACGTGGCGCTGAAGGACGCGATGACCCGGCCCGTGATCCAGAACGCCGACTGGGTGCTGACCATCGACGTGGACGAATTCGTGAACATCCACGTGGGTGACGGCACCTTTGCCGACCTGTTCCGCGCGACGAACGATCCCAACGTGATTTCCTTCACGTGGAAGTTTTTCGGCAACGGCGGCGTCCACGGCTACGAAGACCGCCCGGTGATCGAACAGTTCACCCGCTGCGCCCCGGAATTCATCCCGAAGCCGCGGCTGGGCTGGGGCTTCAAGTCGATGATCCACCGTTCGGCCCCCTATACCAGGATCGGCGTCCACCGCCCAATGCATATCGAGGACGAAGAGGCCGTCGACCGCGTGCGCTGGGTCAACGGATCGGGCCGCAAGATGCCCGAGATGCTGCTGACCAACAACGGCTGGCGGTCGACCAAGCGGTCGCTGGGATATCGGCTGGCGACGCTGAACCACTATGTCCTGCGGTCCGCCGAAAGCTTTCTGGTGAAGCGCGACCGCGGCCGGGTGAACCATACCGATCAGGACCAGGGCATCGATTACTGGGCGCGGCGGAACTATGCGACCGAGGCCGACGACCGGATGCATGCCCGCCTGCCGATGCTGAACGCCGCGCTGGATGCGCTGATGGCCGACCCGGCGCTGGCCGCCCTGCACCGGCAGGCAGTCGACTGGCACCGCGCCAAGATCGACAGCCTGCGCGCCGACGAAGGCTATGCCGAGCTCTACCGCCGGATCACCGATGTGCCCTACCCGGATGCAATCTATCTGACCAAGTCCGAAGGCGAGGACGACGAGGACCAGGCGCAGGACGACGGTCCCGGCGTCGCCATCCCCGAGCCCGAAGCCGAAGGCATGACAGAGGCGCAGCGCGAGGCACGCCTGGCTGACCTCGTCGCGATGATAGAGGCCGCGCAATCCGGCACACCCTATGTCCCGGTCATGCCGCCCGTGGCGGCCCCGACGCCGGTCGCGGCCCCGGTGGCAGATCCTGCGCCCGTGGCACTCGGGCAAACCGTGGTCGTCGCGGCGGATACGCCAATGGCGGTACCCGTCTCGCCGGCCGTTACCGGAGCCGGTTTCCAGCCCGGCATGCCGCAGCCCCCGATCTTCGGCGACGGCGCCGGCGCTCCTCGCTATTCCGAGGCGCGCCGCCACGTCGCCCAGAACGGCGGCTTCTTCTGGGAAGGGCCGGAGAATGCGCTGATGTTCATGCCCGGGTCGCGCAAGCTGGTGGTGACCTTCGACAACCTCCACGTTGTGCGCACCGAGGAACAGCGGTGGCCCTGGGGGCACGAGTTCCTGTCGGAGGGGCTTGGCGCTTCGGTGCTGGGGGTCATGGCCAGCCAGCGGAACTGGTTCCGGCACGGCTTTGTCCACGATGCCTTCGACGCCCTGCGCGACCAGCAGTTCTTTTCCCAGTTCGACGAAGTACTGTTCTATGGCGCCTCCATGGGCGGCTTCGCGGCGCTGACCTATTCCCGCTGCGCCCCGGGCGCACGGGTTCTGGCGATCGCACCGCAAAGCACGCTGGACCCGACCAGGATGCCCGACGACACCCGCTGGGGCTGGACCCAGAAGCTGGACTGGACCGACCGTTATGGCGACGCGGCGGATCCCGGGACGCTGGATCATGCGCGGGATGTGGTCGTGATCTCCGACCCCTATTTCGCACCGGACAGCGCCCAGACCGAACGGCTGGCCGGGCCGGCCCTGCGCCATCTGCGCATGCCGTTCTTCGGGCATCAGCTGCCCAATGCCTTCGTTCAGATGAACATCCTGAAACCGATCCTGAAGAACATGCTGGACGGCACGCTGGACGACGCCCACTTCTATCGCCTGATGCGGGCCCGGCGCGACCTGCCCCGCTATCAGCACGACCTGCTGATGGAAGCCGAACGCCGCGGCCACCTGCGGCTGGCGCTGAGGGTGTGCGACTACACCCTGGCCCGGCGCAACGCGCGCAACATCCGCGCCACACGCGAACGCATCCTGGCCGATCTTGGCATGACGGCAGAGGGCTGATCATGGCGCGGCGCATGATCGTCACCTGCATGAAGAACGAAGGGCCCTTCATCCTGGACTGGATTGCCCATCACCTGGGCACGGGTTTCGACCATTTCCTGGTCTTCACCAACGATTGCGACGACGGCACGGTGGAGCTTCTGGACCGCCTGGCCGATGCCGGCGTCGTCACCCGGATGGACAACCCCTATCTTCAGATGAAGAAGGCCCCCAACCCCCAGCTGGGCGCCCTGCGCTTTGCGGGCCAGCTGCCCCTGGTCCAGCAGGCGGAATGGCTGATGGTGGCCGATGTCGACGAATATGTCGATGTCCACGTCGGCGACGGCACGCTTGAGGCGCTGTTCGATGCGACCGGTCAGGCCGATGCCGTGTCGATGCAGTGGCGCCTGTTCGGCAACAATGACGTCGACATCTTCGCCGATGCGCCTCTGGCCGGACAATTCACCCGCTGCGCCCCGGAATTCTGTCCCGCGCCGATCCAGGCCTGGGCGATCAAGACCCTGTTCCGCGGCCTGACCGCCGGCGGTGGCCGTTTCGGCAAGATCGGGGTGCACCGCCCCTATGGGCCCGACATGGACCTGCCCCTGCGATGGGTCAACGGCTCGGGTACGCCCGTGCACGAGGAGTTCCTGGAAAGCGGCTGGCGCTTCGGCATCCGCGATCACGGCTATGCCATGGTGACGCTGAACCACTATGCCGTCCGGTCGGCCGAAAGCTTTCTGGTCAAGCGCGACCGGGGCCGGGTGAACCATGTCAGCCGCGACCAGGGTCTGGCCTACTGGCTGCGGATGAACTTCAACATGGAACGGTCGGACAGCATCCGCCGCCACGATGCACGGCGCGATGCGGCCCGCGCGGGTCTGGACGCGCTGCCCGGCGTCGCCGCCGCCCATGCCGAAGCGGTCGCGCGCCACCGGGCCAAGATCGCCGAGCTGCGATCGCGCGAGGACATGGCGGCCTTCTATGCCGACATCACGGATCCGGGCCGCAAGCTGCTGTCGCGGCACCTGAACATGCTGAGCCGCCAGGATTTCGACGAAGGGCTGAGCACGCTGCCCCGCGATCTGATCCAGCGGCTGTCCGCCGTGCCGGTGCTGGACTAGGCCGCCGTACAAGGCGGCGGCCCCGCAGCCCGTGGGCCCCGACCGATCCCGCTGTGACCGATCCGGCGGAGATCACGAACTGCGCCGGATTTCGGCACATCTCTTCTTCAGAGGCGCTCCATATAGACCGGGCGCAGCGGGGCGATGGCCGCGCGCGCCTCGGCCGAGGGGGCGCCGTAGACCGTCATCCTTTGCGGGCGGATCAAACCGAAGAGCCACCCCGCATAGCGGGCATTGAAACCCACCACATGGGTCAGCAGTGCAGCGTCGTCGGCATAGCTTTCCAGGATGTGGCAGGTCGTGCCGTCCGGGCTGATGAACCAGTCATATAGGACACAGCCCGGTTCGGTGGCACGGACATGGGCCACCATCTCCTGCATCAGGGCGGTCAGGTCGGCGCGGGTGCCCTCGGACACCGCGGCCTCCATCACCCAGGTGATCGTGTCGGACATGGGCAGACTCTTTCTAGCGTGGCAGGTGGAAGACGCCGACCAGGAACAGGGACAGCGCGGGGAAGGCGATCAGCAGGCCCAGCCGGATCAGGTCGGCGACGATGAAGGGCCCGACGCCGGCATAGATCGTCGACAGCTTCGTCTTGGGCAGCATCGCCTTCATGACGAAGACGTTCATGCCGATGGGCGGCGTGATCATCCCGATCTCGATCACCATGACGGTCAGCACACCCCACCAGATCGGGTCATAGCCATAGCCCAGCACCAGCGGGTAGACGAAGGGAATGGTGATCACCATCGAGGAGATCGTTTCGAAGATCGACCCCAACACCAGGTACATCAGCATCAGCAGCAGGATCACCGCATAGCCCGGCAGGCCGGTGTCGCGGATGCCGTTCACGATCAGCCCCGGCAGGCCCGAAATCGTGACCGCATAGGTGAAGATCGAGGCGCCGATGGTCATCAGGTAGATCATCGAGGTGGTGGCGGCGGTTTCCTGAAGTGCGCTCCAGAAGCCCGGCATGGTCAACCGGCCGCGCAGCAGCGCGATCAGGAAGGCCAGAAAGGCGCCGACGGCCGCGGATTCGTTGACCGAGAAGACGCCGGCATAAATTCCGCCGGTGACCGCGACCATCAGAAGGACCGCGGTCCAGCCGTCGCGCAGCGCATGCAGCGTTTCCGACCAGGGCTGCCGGTCGCCGGCCGAGGCCAGCTCGGGGTTGCGGCGGACCAGGATTAGGATCGTCAGCACATGCAGGCCTACGGCCAGCAGGCCGGGGATCAGGGCCGCCACGAACAGCGTCTTCACGAACTGTTCCGTCAGCACGCCGTAAAGGACCAGGATGATCGACGGCGGGATCAGCATGCCCAGCGTGCCGCCCGCGGCGATGGACCCGGTGGCCAGCCGTTCGGAATAGTTGCGCTTCATCATCTCCGGCAATGCGATCCGGGTCATGGTGGTGGCCGTGGCCACGGACGACCCGCAGATCGCCCCGAAGCCCGCGCAGCCGCCTATGGTGGCGACGGCCAGACCGCCGCGGATATGGCCCACCAGCGCATAGGCGATGCGGTAAAGGTCGGCGGACAGGCCCCCCGCCGTCGCGAAACTGCCCATCAGCAGAAACAGCGGGATCACCGCGAGTTCGGAACTGCCGACCTTGCTGACGGTTTCGGTCCCGAAAAGCGTCATGGCAGGTCCGAGGCTGCCACGGATCATGGCGAAAGTTGCCACGCCCGCCACGCCCATGGCGACGCCGATGGGCACGTGCAGCACGATCAGGACCAGCATCAGCCCCATGCCGATCAGTCCAAGCACATAGGGTTCCATCTCAGGCCTCGTGATCGCGGGATTGGTGGCCAAGCGCTTCGGCCACGATGACGAATAGCTGGGCGGGGACGCAGACCCAGAAACAGGCGCAGGCGACCCACCACCAGGGCGCGATGGGCAGGTTCAGCACCATCGAGTATTCCTGGCTGGCCGTCAGCCGCTGGGCATAGAGCGTGACGTAATACGCGATAGCCAGGAACATCAGCCCGGTCATCAGCGCGCCGAAGACCTCCAGCACGCGGCCTGACTGCCGGGGCATGATCGGGCCCAGGAAGGCCACCTTGATCTGACGGCGTTCCAGCAGGCCCGCCGGAAAGCACGAGGCGATGACGACCACGGTCAGAAGCCCCGCGATGTCGGTCGCGCCGCGGATCGGGCGACCGGTCAGTTCGCGGAAGACGATGTCGAGGACCGACAGCCCCGCGATCATCAGCAGGAACAGCACGCCCAGTATGGCGGCGGCGCGGGTCAACAGCAGCAATGGCCGTTCGATACGGTGCACGTTGGAAATCCTTGCTTTGGCATGTCGCGCGCCCGTCCTAAGGGGCGCGCGAGACGGCTGTCCCCGGGGTCAGCGGCTGCGGATATCTTCCAGCTTGGCGACATAGGCGTCGATCAACCCAGGCGAGGCCTTGGCCTTCACCATCTCGATAACCGGCTGGACGCGGTCGGCGATGACCGCCCGGTCGGCGTCCGACGGGATGACCAGCGTGTCGGTCTCGGATTCCTCCCACTGGGCCAGATTCTTCGCGATCGCCTCGCCATAGAACGTGGCCTGGCGATCGGCGATGTACTGGCCGCTTTCCGCCAGCACCTGCTTGGCATGGTCGTCCAGGCTGTCGTAGACACCGCGGTTCATGATGATCGTGAAGACCAGCACGCCCAGGTTGGCGTCATAGTGGTTGTGGGCCACGTCCGTCACCCGAAAGGTCCGCGCAACCGAGGCATCGGTCATCGCCCCGTCGATCAGACCGCGGTCGATGTTTTCCGCCATCTCGCCCGCGCCCATGCTTTGCGGCACACCGCCCAGGGCTTCGATCACCGCGGTCTGGATCTGGCCCGCGACGCGGATCCGCTTTCCGTCCAGGTCCGCCACCGTCGCCACCGGATCCTTGGTGTGGATCATGTAGGCGCCCGAGCTGTACATCGCGACGACGAAATAATCCTCGTATCCGCGCAGCAGGCCTTCCTGGTGCATCTCCAGCGCGGCCAGCGACCCTTCCCGGGTGTTCGACGCAAAGCCGGGCAGTTCGAAGATGTCGTAATCGGGGAAGACGCCCGGCGTATAGCTGGGCACCGTCAGCGCCAGGTCGGCGACGCCGTCCTTGACCATCTGTGCCTGCGCCATCGGGTTCCGCCCCAGCGTGCCGCCGGCATAAAGCGTGATCTGGACGTCGTCGTCCTTCGTCTGCTCGTTGAACCAGTCGACCCAGGGCTGATAGATCTTCTGCACCGTGGGCGAGGCCGCGGGCGGAAAGACCGCAAAGGCCAGGTCCCGCGCCTGCGCGGCGCTCGACAGGACGGCCAACGCCAGGCCGGCGGCCACTCCGGCTACACGGCCGGTGATCCTCATGTTCATTCTTCTCTCCTCCCTTATGGTTGCCTGCGTCGCCGGGCCCTCAGGCTCCCTGCCCGACGACGAAGGATGCGATGGTCGTGGTCGACCCGCCGATGTTCAGAAGGCCTACGCGCCGCGCGCCTTCGACCTGGCAGTCGCCCGCCTTACCCGTCACCTGCTTGAAACCGTCGAGCATCATCCGCACGCCGGTGGCCCCCACCGGGTGACCCAGCCCGATCAGCCCGCCCGACGGGTTGATCGGCAGCCTGCCGTCGGGGGCGATCACGCCCTCCTCGACCGCCTTCCAGCTTTCGCCGGGGGCCGTGATTTCAAAGCTGTCGATGGCCGCGTATTCGGTCATGGCAAAACAGTCGTGGGTTTCGATCGCGTCCAGCTGGAACGGGCTGTCGATGCCCGCACGGGCAAAGCTTTCGCGGATCGCCCTGTTCACATGGGGCAGCACGAAGCGGTCGTTGCGGCTTTCCTCCAGCTTGGCGGCCAGGGTCATCGGCGCCGTCCGGTGGCCCCAGCCGTCGATCCTGGCCAGATCCGACAGCTGCAACCCCCGGGCCTTCGCATATTCGGCGGCCCGTGCGGCCGAGGCTAAGAAGACAACCGCCGCGCCGTCCGTGACCTGCCCGCAATCGTTCCGGCGCACGCGGCCCTCGATCACCGGGTTGGCGTCGTCGTCCTCGGCGAAGCTGCGGTCGTTGAATTCCCAGGTTCGGGTCTGGGCATAGGGATTGCGGCGGCCGTTGGCATAGTTGATCCGCGCGATTTCCCCCAGGTGGTCATAGCTGACGGTGCCGTACTTCTCGGAATAGGCGTCAGTCAGATCGGCAAAGGCGGCGGGCCACAGATAGCGCGCATCGGTCCATTCCCGGCCCGCCCACGCGGCGGTGCCCAGATATTCCGTGGCACGCTGGCCCGGAACATTGCGCATGTATTCCACGCCCAGAACGGCGATCAGGTCATAGCGCCCTGCCTCGATCTCCGCCGCGGCCGACAGCACCGCCATGGAGCCCGAGGCGCAGGCGGCCTCGTGCCTTTGGGTGGGGATGCCGGACAGGTCGGGATGAATTTCCGCGATCAGACCGCCCAGTTGGCCCTGCCCGCAGAACAGTTCGGCCACGAAGTTGCCGACATGCAGCGCCTTCAGGTCGCGGGGTTCCAGCTGCGCGCTTTGCAGCCCCTCCAGCAGGACCTCGGCCATCATGGCGTCGATGCCCAGCCCCTCGCGGGCCCAGTTGCGTGCGAAATCGGTCTGGGCGCCGCCCAGGATATAGACGGGATCAGGCATGTATCACTCCTTCCTCGGCCAGCCAGCGGGCCAGCGCCTTGCGGTCCAGCTTTGCCAGCGGCGTGCGCGGCAAGGCGTCGATCAGTTCCAGCCGTTCGGGCCATTTGAAACGTGCCAGCCCGGCCCGGTCGCAAAAGCCCGTGACATCGGGCAGGGTCAGCGTCTTTCCGGGCGCCATGACAGCCACGACACAGACCTTCTCGCCCATCTGGGCGTCGGCATAGGCGGCCACTGCGACCTCTCGCACGCCGGGCAGGGCCGACAGCACATTGTCGAGCTCGACCGGGGAAATCTTCATGCCACCCCGCACGATCAGCTCGCGCGCGCGGGCATGAAAACGGATCAGCGCGCCGCAGTCCGAAATCTGGAACAGGTCGGCGCTGGGAAAGTACCCGTCCGGCGTGAACCTGGTCCGGTCGATCCGGCCGTTCAGGTAGTACCCGGGCATCAGGGCCGGCCCGCGCAGGTACATCTCGCCGATCTGGCCAGGTTCGGTGACCGGTTGCGCGGTGGCCGGGTCGACCAGCCGGAAACTGCCGCCATTGGCGGTGCGCCGTGCCGGGTCCCAGTTTTCGTCCCCGTCGCGGGGAAAGAAGCTGGCCCGTTTGCGGGGGTCGGCCACCGTCTGCGAAGACGAACACATCTGCGCCCCTTCGTTCGAGCCGAAGAAGTTCACCACCGGCACGTCGAACCGGTCCTGGAAGAAACCGAAGACCTCGGGATCCGGCGGGGCGGAGCCGGTGCCGATGGCCAGCAGCCGGTGCAGCGCCGGATGCAGGTCGGGATCGGCGGACCGGTCGCGCAGGTAGACCAGCAGCGTGGGCGCCACCATCGTATAGGCGATGTCCTCGGTCTTCAGTTGGTCCAGGAAGACGTCGACGTCGAAAGGGTGGTGCAGGAACATGGCGCCCGCGGTGCGCATCCAGCACATCATCAGCCCCCCCATCGCCGCCGCGTTCACGAAGGGGAACGGTGCAAGGATGCCCGCGCCATCGGGCAGATCCAGCAGCCGCCAGGCGCCCAGCGAACTGGCCATCATGTTGTTGTGGGTCTTGGGCACCGCCTTGGGCACACCTTCGGTGCCCGAGGTCCAGAAGATCGCCAGCAACGCGTCGGGATCCAGCGGCACCGGCTGTGCCGGTGCGCCCGCCGTGGCCGTCGACAGGTTCAGAACGCCCTCCGGCAGGTCGCTGCCGAACCCCATCCGCCGCACGGCCCCGGGCAGCGCGTCGATCCGTTCCGCATAGAAGGGCTTGCCCCGCAGCCGACCGACCGAGACATAGCCGTCGAACCGCGCCACCTGGCCCATGTCCCGCAGCTCGGCCGAGCGATAGGCGATCGACACCGGCGACAGGACCGCGCCAATCTTCCAGATGGCGAGATACAGAAGCACCAGTTCCGAAATGTTCGGCAGCTGCGTCGCGATGATCGACCCGGGGCCGAAGCCCTGGGCCTGCAGGACGGCGGCCAGCCGGTCGACCCCGGCCGCCATCTGCGCATAGGTCAACCTTTGCGGGGTGCCTTCGAAGATCTCGGCCCGGTTCGGCGGATCGACCAGCCCCAGCCGTTCCGGCGCGCGGGCGCAGGTTCCGGCGAAGAGGTCGGGCAGGGTCAGCTCTCCCCAGGCGCCCTCGGCACGGAAACGGGCGTGATCGGCGGGCGGGAACAGGGTCATGCGCACAGGCCCCGGGTGCGCAGGCGTGCGGCGTCGTATTCTGCCGCGAGCCTGTCGACGATTTCGGCCGCGGACTCGACCCGGTCGATCTTGCCCACGCCCTGCCCGGCCCCCCATATCCCGGACCAGGGCTTCACCGTTTCGTCCTGGCGGCCGGTGAAGTTCATGCGGGCGACCTTGAATTCCAGTTCCGCCGGATCCAGCCCCCTGGCCACCATCGACGGCTTCAGCATCGAGGCGCGCGCGCCGGTGAAGGCCCGCGTCACCATCAGGTCCCCGGCACTGCTGTCGACACACATCTGTTTATAGGCGTCGGAGGCCATGCTTTCCCGCGCGGGGATGAAGGCGGTGCCCAGATATCCGAAATCCGCCCCCAGCACCTGCGCGGCCAGGATCGCCTCGCCTGTCGTGATGGCGCCGGCCAGCGCGATGTAGCCGTCGAAGAACCGGCGCACCCGTTCGACGAAGACCAGCGGGCTGAGATCCCCGGTATGTCCGCCGGCACCGGTGCAGACCAGGACCAGCCCGTCGACACCTGCATCCGCGGCCTTCTTCGCCAGATCAACCGAAATCACGTCCGCAAAGACCAGCCCGCCATAGGCCTGCACCGTCGGCAGGACCGGTTTCGGGCTGCCAAGGGCGGTGATCACGATGGGGGGTTGATGTTCGGCCACCTGCTCCAGGTCTCTCGGCAGGCGGGGACTGGTCGAATGGGTGACAAGGTTCAGCGCCCACGGCGCGTCATCGGCTGTCAGCTGGCCCGCGATCCGGCCCATCCAGTCCCCCAATTCTGCGCTGGACCGCAGGTTCGGGGCGGGGAAGCTGCCGACGATTCCGGCCCGGCTGCAGGCCACGACCAGATCGGGACCGGATACCAGGAACATCGGGGCGGCAAAGGCCGGCAGGCGCAGCCGGGACAGGCGGTCTCGAACGGTCATGTGGCGGCGTTCTCCTTCACGCGGTTGGTCAGGAAATCGGCGATATGGGTGGCGACCACGTCGGGACATTCCAGCAGCGGCATGTGGCCAACGCCCGGGATCGGAACGAAGCGGCCGTCGGCCACGCCCTGGGCCACGGCCCGGCCGGCGGCGGGCGGGGTGACGGCGTCCTCGGTCCCTGTCAGGACCAGGACCGGGCAAGCGATCCGGCCCAGCCGGTCCGTCTGTTCGGGACGGCCCGCCAGCGCCACCTGGTGGGCGGCAAAGGTTTCAGCCCCGGTCGCCAGCGCCATGGAACGGAACGCATCCCGCAGGGCCGCGTCTGTCCGCCGGTCGGGCGCCAGCATCGCGTCGGCAATCCCGCCCAGCAGCCTGTCCAGCCCGTCGCGCCGCGCGATGGCAGCCATCTTGTGCCGCAGTCCCGCCGCGCGGTCGTCGTCGGCCGCGGCAGAGGTGCCGATCAGGATCAGTCCACGCACCTTGTCCGGCGCACGCAGCGCCAGGGCCAGCGCAAGGTAACTGCCCATGGACATGCCCGCCACAACGGTATCGTCTGTCAGAGAGGCCGCCATGGCATCGACCAGATCGTCGAACCGGTCCGCACGCGGCAGGTCCGGCACCTGCGCCGTGCGCCCCATGTGGTCCAGAGCAGGCGACCATACCGCGGGCGTGCACAGCAGCCCGGGCAGGCACAGCAGATCCTGCATGCGATGTCCTCCCTCTTTATGACTTTAGCTAGACCTAACCGAACCAACGGGTCAAGCAACAATCGATGAGTTTCAGAATAATGTTTTATTGATCGGAACCATAGGGGAATTTACGGGCCCATTCTCCGGCATCCTGTCCATTTCGCGCGGGATCCAGGGCGGATCGGCGCAAGTTTCGGTCTTATTGACGTAAGAGACTTGACTCGGCAGCCATCCTTCACTCTATCTGGTCTAGATAAATGTATGTTGGGAGGGTTCCATGCCCCTAGAAGTGCCCCACGACACGCCGCTGGTTGTCACCGCCGCGAATGTCCGCATGTTCGCCCCGGACGGCACGCCGCCCCCGGATGCGCCGGACTGGATCTGGCACTATGACCATCCCTACCTGCACGGCGCCTTTGCCCCGACGGACATCGAATACCAAGCCGACGACCTGGAGATCGAGGGCGAACTGCCGGCCGATCTCTGCGGTGCCTACGTGATGAACGGCCCGTCCCAGAGGTTCGAGCCGGTGAACGCGAAATACCACTATTATGACGGCGACGCGCTGTTGCGGGCGATCTTCTTCCGGGACGGCAAGGCCAGCTTCCGGCAGAAATACCTGCACAGCGGCGCCTTCATTGTGGAAGACAAGGCTGGCAAGGCGATCTGGCCGGGGCTGGCCGGACCATACGATTTCCGCCTGCCAGGATCACCCATCAAGGACGTTTCGAACACCGACGTGATCTTCTACAACGGCAAGATCCTGTCCTTGTGGTACATGGCCGGCGACCCCTATCAGGTGGATCCGCTGACGCTGGAAACGGTCGGCCGCGAGACGCTGGGCGGCGGCCTGCATCATTCCGTATCGGCCCATTCCAAGACCGATCCCTTCACCAAAGAACTGTTCTTCTTCAACTACCAGGACGAACCGCCCTACATGTCCTACGGCATGGCCAACCCGGACGGGACGCTAAAATTCGACATCGATATCGACCTGGCAGGGCCGCGGTCGCCGCACGACATGGGCCTGACGGAAAACTACGCCATCCTGCACGACCTGCCCTTCTATCACGACGTCGACCTGTTGCGAAAACACGGCCGCCGGGTCATGGGCTTTCACCGGGATCAGCCCGCGCGTTTCGGCCTGATCGACCGCTTCGGCCGGTCCGACAAGGTCCAGTGGTTCGAGGCGGAAGCCTGCTATATCCTTCACATCTCCAACAGCTGGGAAGAAGGCGACTGGGTCCACATGATCGGCTGCCGGCAGGACGACCCGATGCCGGTGAAGGACCAGGCGGACCGTCACCTGGCCTCGATGATGTCCTACCGGCGGCGGACCCATGTCCTGTACCGGTGGAGCTTCAACGTGAAGACCGGCGCAGTGTCGGAAGGACCGATCGACGACTACAATACCGAATTCCCGACGGTGAACACCAACTTCGTCGGCCGCAAGACACGCTATTCCTACAACCAGATCATCCCGGTGCCGCAGGAGGGATCCCTGGAAGGCCGATGCCAGACCTTCAACGGCATGATCCGCTATGATCTGGAAACCGGGGCGCAGCAAAGATACGACTACGGCGATGGCGTCTACGGGTCCGAGGCACCGGTCGCGGCTGCCATCGGGTCCTCACCCGGCAGCGCGGAAGGCAAGGCCTATCCGGTGACCTTCGTCACCGACAGCAACGACTGGTCGTCGGCCTGCCTGGTCTTCGACGCCGAGGATATCACCAGACCGATTGCCAGGGTAAAAATCCCGCGGCGGATTACCATCGGGTTTCATACGACGTGGATCGACGGTGCCGACATCTGGCCCGGGTAGGCCGCGATTGCCTTCACGGCGCGCCCGTGCTTGGGTGCGCCGCCATGGAACACGATGCGCCGGACCCCAAGCAGGACATGACCGACCTTTCGGGGCCGCCCGCAACCTCGCTTCGGCGGGCGCTGCAGATCCTTGGGGATCCGTGGACCATGCTGATCCTGAAGGAAAGCTTCAACGGCACCCGCCGCTTCAGCGGCTTCCAGCGGGCGCTGAACATCCCGAAACAGACGCTGTCCCTTCGGCTGGCCGCGCTTTGCCGGGACCAGATGATGTATCGCCGCTACACCGGCCCGGGCGCCAGCATGCTGGACTATGCCCCAACACCCAAGACGCTGGACCTGCAGGATGCGATGTACGCCATCTGGCTGTGGCACCGGGCCACGCCGGGAGGGGCCGAGGTGCTGCCCTTCGACATCGTCCACCGCAGCTGCGGCCAGGTGATCAGCGCCAGCTATCGCTGCACCGCCTGCGGCGCGCCCGCGACCAGCGACAGCGTCACCATCCAGCGCACCCAGCCCGAACAGGTCGATACCGCGCCCCGGCCTCGGCTTGCCCGGCGCAACGATGCCAGCTTTACCGCCGCCGTTCCGAACTTCCAGGCGATGATCGCGGCCTCGGTCGTAGGCGACCTGCCCTGCAACGAGATACTCTATCTGCTGTTCCAGGCACCCCTGCACCTTCTGGGCATCGCCCACGACCTGGGGCTGGGCGTATCCGTGGTGCGGGATCGGCTGGACAAGCTGATGGCGCTGGGGCTGGTCGCGGAAGAGGCGCAGGGCCGCAAGCTTCTCTATTCCGTGCTGCCCCGGGCCGAAGGCTTCTTTCCGCTGCTTCTGGCCATCGCCGACTGGGGCGACCGTTGGTGCAATGCGGGCGGTCCGCCCCCGGACCAGCGCATCCACAGCTGCGGCGCGCTGTTGCGGCCCCGCTATGCCTGCGACCATTGCGGCGACTGGCTGAGCCGCGACACGCTGACGATCCGGATGCACGGCGAAACCGGCGACTGATCCCTGCCCCGTTGCCTCGGTTTCTTCGGAACTCTATTCTGACTGACGGAACCACGGGCACAGAGCAGGAGAGACCGGCATGACCGACGATGACGAGGCCGTCGACGCCAGCGATCCGAAGTTCATCACCGCCCTGTCCCGGGGCCTGTCGATCCTGCGGGCCTTCCAGCCGGACGAGGTCTTCCTGTCGAACCAGGCGTTCGCCTCGCGCACGGGACTGCCCAAGGCGACCGTAACCCGGCTGACCTATACGCTGTGCAAACTGGGATACCTGACCCAGGCCGAACCGGGCGGCGCCTACCGGTTGGGGCCGGGGGTGATGACGCTGGGCTATGGCGTGCTGGCCAAGATGGGCCTGAAGAACCGCGCGGCGCTGGAACTGGCCGAGATCTGCCGGGGCGACAACCCGCATGTGGCCGCGGCGCTAGGGGAAAGGTTCGAGACGTCGGTCATCTACCTGATGACGCACCGGTCGCCGAAATCGGTATCGATGGTCTTTCACCTGGGCGCGCAGGTGCCGATGTTCCATTCCTCGATCGGACGCGCGATCCTGATGGCCCTGCCGGAAAACGAACAGGAGCGCCTGCTGGACGAGGCGCTGCGCGCCGCCGATCCGGACGATCACCCCCGCCTGAAACATGGCCTGAGCCGGGCAAGGGCCGATTTCGCACATTTCGGCTATTGCACGTCCTTTGGTGAATGGCGAAAGGAAATCAACGGGATAGCGGCCCCGGTGACATCCTTCGAAGGCGGATCGCCCTATGCGATAAATGTCGGCGGATTCGCCTTCCTGAACCCGGCCGACAGGCTGATCGAACACCACGCGCCGCGCCTGCTGCGCGCGGCACATGTACTGGGACTGGGACCAAGCGAGACATGACGAAAGCGGAACGCGATCCTGGCATAAGGCTCGGGACGGGGCTGATCAGCCTTCTGGGCATCACGCGGACGGGCTTTGCCGAAAACTACGCACGGTTCGAACTGGACCTGCAACCGCATCACCTGAACCACATGGGCATTCCCCATGGCGGCCTTTACGCCACCATCCTGGACACCGCGCTGGGAACCGCGGGCAACTGGGACGGCAGCCCGGACAGCATCCGGCCCTCGATCACGCTGAACCTGAATGTCAGCTATGTCGGCCAGCCCAAAGGCACGCATCTGGTGTGCGAGGCGCGCCGGGTCGATGGCGGCAAGTCGATCTATTTCGCCGAAGGCGAGGTCAGCGACGACACCGGCATCGTGCTGGCCCGCGCCACCGGCACCTTCAAGTCCGTCAAACCGCGCTGACCGGCGCCAGGTCGTCCCGGAACGCCTCGACCAGCGCGGGCTTGCGGATCTTCCCGGCCGAGGTCAGCGGCATCGCATCGACGATCCTGATGTGCTGCGGCCGCTTGTAGGGGGCCAGCCGCGCACGCAGGTGATCGGCGATATCCTCGATACCGACCGATCCGTCGGTCGTGACAAAGGCCAGCACTTCTTCGTTTCCCGGCACCTGGCGGCCGGCCACGGCGGCCTGCAGCACGCCGGGGCAGGACATCAGCGCCGCCTCGACCTCGGGCGGGTAGACGTTGAAACCGGACCGGATGATCAGTTCGCGCGCGCGGCCCGCCAGATGGATCGCACCGTCGGCGTCGATCCGGGCCAGATCGCCCGTGCGCAGGAAGCCGTCTTCGGTCATCGCCGCCGCCGTCGCATCGGCATCGCGGTAATATCCCAGCATCACGCCCGGCCCGCGGAACAACAACTCGCCCACGCCATCCGCGTCGGGGGCATCCACCTTCGCCGTGCAGCCCGGATAGACATAGCCCACCGATCCGTCCGGCCGGTACGGGCCGTAAGAGGTCGAGCCGACACCCGGCCCGGCCTCGGTCAGTCCGTAGCCGTTGGTCAGGGGCAGGCCAAAGCGGCGTTCGATCCGTTGTTTCAGGGCCGGGTCCAGCGGCGCGCCGCCACAGCCGATCTGGCGCAGGCGGGGGGCGTCCAGCGTTACCGCACCGTCATCCAGCGCGGTCAGGATCTGGGTATAGATCAGGGGCACCGCGGGCATGATCGTGGCGCCATCGGCCAACGCCCGAAGCTGCGTCGCGACCGAGAACCGCGGCAGCAACCGCACGGCGGCCCCGGCATGGAACGCCGCAAGCAGCGCCGTCGACAGGGCCATGATATGGGTGCAGGGCAGGACCAGCGCGATCAGGTCTTCCGGGGCCAGGTTCCGCGCCTCGGCCGCGCTGAGCGCGTTGAAATACAGGCTGGCATGGGACAGCATCACGCCCTTCGGCGCCCCCGTCGTGCCCGAGGTATAGACCATAGCCGCGACCTGCCGGTCGGGCTTGTCGTGCAGGGGTTCGGACAGCGCATCGGGATCCACAAGCCAAACCAGCGGACGGTTCAGAACCCGCGGCCCGCGGCCCGCGCCCAGCCGCAGCGCATGGTCCCCGGCATCGGACGAGACATCGGCGGTGAACAGCGTCACCTTCGGCCGGGCATGGGCGCGGATCGCGTCCAGTTCCGCCCCTGTCACGCGGGCATTCAGCGGCACGCACCAGGCCCGCAGCCGGACCGAGGCCAGGAAGGCAACCGCCATCAGCGCAGAGTTTTCCGCCACCACCAGCACCCGGTCCCCCGGCCCGACACCGGCCTGCCCCAGCGCCGCGGCGCAGGCGTCGATCTGTTGGTTCAGGTCGCCATAGCTGACCTGCGTGCCGTCCCCGTCGATCAGCGCAAGCCGCCCCTCCGGATGGCCGCGGGTCAAATCGTCAAGCCATTGCATCTGTGCTCCTCCCTCTGCCCTTCGGTGGTAGCGGAGGGCGACCCGCACATCAACATTTTCGAAACATCGTACTGATATACGAAACTCGGCCCTGTGGAATCGCCGTTACATGGGCCGGACCCGCGGGTCGGATGCCCGTCGGGTTCCGCGCCTTGATCGAATGGCAACCCCGGGCGGCGTGACCCATGTTCACCGTCGCCCACGCGCCCGGCAGGTCCAGGATCCGTTGCGTCAGGCCGGAAGCCACGGATCGTCCTTCAGCCACCGCAGGTTGGTCTTGAA
This sequence comes from Chachezhania sediminis, assembly GCF_009765275.1. Lineage (GTDB taxonomy): Bacteria > Pseudomonadota > Alphaproteobacteria > Rhodobacterales > Rhodobacteraceae > Chachezhania > Chachezhania sediminis. The sequence continues at coordinate 698,165 of NZ_VOPH01000003.1, read as the reverse complement.
GATCCGGTGACAGACGGCCTCGACACGGATCAGTGTGACGAAGGTCCGGATGTCCGTTTCCGTCAGCCGTTCGCCGAACAGGCAGTTACCGTTCAGACGCGTCAGCAGGGCGAAGACACCGCCACCGCCTCGTCATAGGCCGACTGGGTGCCGGCAAAGCCGGACCTGTAGGCGCCATTGTTCAGCCGGTCGAACATCCGGGCGTTCGGGACGTCGACCTCGGCCGCCAGATCGGCCTCGGGACGACGGACATGCTGTCGGTCAAGACCCGGCGGCTGGGCGCGTTCCGGCCCGTCACGGTGGCAAGCCCGGCCTGTCTTGCCGCCCCCTCCGGGACGGGCCGACCGCTACCCGACCTTGCGGCCGGGTGGGGCGCTTGATCAGCCGCGGTTCACGGTAACAGCCCGACCGCTGGTCAGCGCATCGACCTTCCGCACGATGCCCTGCGCGTCGACGCCAAAGTGACGATACAGATCGCCGATGGTCCCGGTCTGGCCAAAGTGTTCGACCCCCAGCGGCACCGTCCGGTGGCCCGCAACGCCGCCCAGCCAGGCCAGCGTCGCCGGATGGCCGTCGATCACCGTCACCAGCGTGCAGTCGCGAGGCAGCGCACCCAGCAGCGTCTCGACATGAGCCGTGGCGCCCCCATGCCCGCGTTCCCGCGCACGCTGCGCCGCGGTCCAGCCGGCATTCAGACGGTCGGCCGAGGTCACGGCCAGCACCCCCACGTCCCGGCGGTTCTGCCCGATCAGGCCGGCGGCGCGGATCGCCTCTGGCGCGACGGCGCCCTGATAGGCAATGACGACCTCGCAATTCGGCCCGGGCTTCCGCAGCCAGTAGCCGCCGTCGATGGCGCCCTGCCGGAAGGCGTCGTCCTGCCGCTTGCCCGGCTGTTCCACCGGGTTGGTCGACAGGCGCAGGTATACCGACCCGCCTGTCTGGTCCCGCAGCCATGTCCGTTCGTCCGGATCCCCGTCGCCGTCCCGCTGCAGGTAATCGAAGGCCCATTCCATGATCACCGCCAGTTCGTCGGCAAAGGCCGGTTCGAACGCGGCAAGACCGTCCTGGCTGAGGCCGACCAGCGGCGTGCCGATGGACTGGTGCGCGCCGCCTTCGGGCGCCAGCGTCACGCCCGATGGCGTGCCCGCGATGATGAACCGCGCATCCTGGTAGCAGGCATAGTTCAGCGCATCCAAGCCCCGGTTCACGAAGGGATCATAGACCGTTCCCACCGGGATCAGCCGCCTGCCGAACAGCGTATGGGACAGGCCCGCAGCCCCCAGGGCCAGGAACAGGTTCATCTCGGCGATGCCAAGCTCGATATGCTGGCCCTGCGGGGAAAACGCCCATTTCGCCGTCGACGGGATCTTGCGGTCGCGAAAGGTGTCCGCGACCTCGGTCCGGGCGAACAGGCCCCGGCGGTTCACGAAGGGGCCAAGGCCGGTGGTCCCGGTCACGTCTGGCGAGGTGGTGACGATCCTTTCGGCCAGGGCAGAAGTCCCCCGGGCCAGATCGTCCAAGATTTTGCCGAAGGCGGTCTGGGTCGACATCTCGCGATCCACCTTCAACGCGATCGTAGGCACATCCAGATAGTCGTCGGAATAGCGGCGCGGCCCGGCGGCAAAGAACGGGACCTGCCGCAGGAAGGCCTTCAGTCCCTCCGGATCTTCAACAGCCGCCAGCGGGTCCCATTCCCGGCCTTCGGGCACGCCCATGTGGCGCTGCCAGTCTGCCATCTGGGCCTTTGTCATCAACCCGCCGTGATTGTCCTTGTGCCCGGCAATCGGCGTGCCCCAGCCCTTGATGGTATAGGCCAGAAAACAGGTCGGGCGGTCGTGGTCCACGGCCGCGAAGGTGTCGGCCATCGTCTCGACACAATTGCCGCCCAAGTTTTCCATCAGCGCGGCCAATTCCGCATCGCTGCGGGCGTCCAGCAGGGCGGTGACGTCGCCCTGATCGCCCAGATCCTCCATCAGCCTGTCGCGCCAGACAGCGCCGCCTTCGAAGGTCAGCGCGGAATAAAGCTGGTTCGGGCAGGCATCGATCCAGTCGCGCAGTTTGTCACCGCCCGGTTCGTCAAAGGCCGCCCTTTGCAGGGCGCCGTATTTCACCCGCACGACATCCCAGCCGAAGGCGCCGAAGATCGCCTCGATCCGTTCCCACAGGCCCTCCTTCACCACGCCGTCCAGTGACTGGCGGTTGTAGTCGACGATCCACCAGGTGTTGCGCAGGTCGTGCTTCCAGCCTTCCTGCAGGCATTCATAGACGTTGCCCTCGTCCAGTTCCGCATCGCCCATCAGCGCGATCATCCGGCCCAGCGGCCGGTCCCCGCCCCAGTCCTTGGCCGCGACATAGTCCTGGATCAGCGAGGCGAAGGACGTGATCGCAACGCCCAGCCCGACGGACCCGGTGGAAAAGTCCACATCGTCGATATCCTTGGTCCGGCTGGGATAGGACTGGACCCCGCCGAAGCCGCGGAAGTTCTCCATCTTCTCGCGGGTCTGGTTGCCCATCAGGTATTGCATCGCGTGAAAGACAGGCGAGGCATGGGGTTTCACCGCCACCCGGTCTTCCGGTTTCAACGCCGAGAAATAGAGCGCGGTCATCATCGACACCATCGAGGCCGAGGACGCCTGGTGCCCGCCCACCTTGATCCCATCCGCTTTGGGCCGGATGTGGTTGGCATTGTGGATCATCCAGTGCGACAGCCACAGCAACCGCTGTTCGATGGTACGAAGATGGGTGTTGGTCATGGGGCCTCCGATCACGCGCTGAAAATACCATACCTTGCACACCGATTTCTTGCGAAGGATGGCCCGCTTCGGCTACTTGTTGGCGGAAACAACCAGGGCAGTCGGAAGTTTTGGCGAATACACTCGAACTGGACGGGATGGACAGGCAGATTCTCGACTTACTGGCAGCCGACGGACGGATGAGCGTGCAGGAGATCAGCGCCCGCGTGGGGTTAAGCCCCACGCCCGTCGCCCGGCGTATCCGCCAGCTGGAAGCCCGCGGCATCCTGCGCGGCTATGCTGCCCTGATCGACGAGGCGGCGCTGGGATACGGATTTTCCGTCTTCGTCTCGGTCCAGCTGGACCGGCAGGTCGATCAGGCGCTGGCGCAATTCGAAGCCGCGATCCGCGCCTTTCCCGAAGTGGCGGATTGCTGGCTGATGACCGGCAACCGCGATTACCTGCTGCGCGTCGTCACCCGCGGCCTGACGGATTTCGAAACCTTCCTGACCGGCCGCCTGACAAAGGTGCCGGGCGTGTCGAACATCGAAAGCTCCGTCTCTCTGCGCAGGGTCAAGGCCGCGCCGAGGCTGGGCAGCTAGTCGCCGTCGGGGATGTAGGCCTGCACATCCTTCAGCGTCCGCAGGACGAAACTGGACCGCGTATGCCGGATCCCCCGCACGCGATAGAGCTTTTCGCGCAAGAACGATTCGTAGCCCTTGGTCCCGTCCACGGCGACCTTGATCAGATAGTCGTATTCGCCGGTGGTCAGGTGGACCTCCAGCACTTCTGGCATCTGCTGCATTGTGCGCCCGAAGGCTTCCAGCACCTCGTCGTCGTGGCGGTCCAGCACCACCTCGATCATCACCGTCTCGGCCGCGCCCAGAAGGTCCTGGTCCAGGATCGATGCATAGCCACGGATAAAGCCGCCTTCCTCCAGCCGCCGCACGCGCTGCCAGCAGGGACTGGCCGACAGGCCCACCCGGTTGGCAAGGTCCGCATTCGACAGGCGGCCTTCGGTCAGAAGCGCCTTCAGGATACGGCGGTCGATTAGGTCAAGATCACTGACTCGATTTGGCAAAAGGATCTACCGCCGAATTGGAAAAGTGTGGAAGAATCGTCCAAAGATTATCGCGATGCCTTGGAATTCGAAAGAACTTTCCGACCTGTCCGGCATACCGTGAAGGGGAGAGGAGACCCCGGATGCGATATGTCTGTCAGGACCCGTTCAATGCCTTGGCCCGGGTCATCGACATCGCCCGCAGGCTGGACCTGTGCCTGGACCGACTGTCCTTCGACCGCCGCGACACGGGCGATTTCCTTTTATTCGTGCAGCTGGTCGATACGGCCAGCCCGGCCGCGCAGGTCTTCCGCCTGCGGGTCGAACAGTTGCTGGAACTGAGACCGGAGCCGGACCATGCCTGAAGAACGCCCGCCGCGACTACACGTCCCCGCCCCCGCGATCCGGCCCGGCGACGATCCCGACTTTTCCGATGTGCGCATCCCCCGCGCGGGCGAGGTCGACCGACCGGATCCCGGCACCGCGCCGGAAGACATGCGGGACATGGCCTTTTCCATCATCCGCGTCCTGAACCGGAAAGGCGAGGCCGTGGGCCCCTGGGCCACCGGCGCCGATCCGGAACTGCTGCTGCAGGGCCTGCGCGACATGCTGAAGCTGCGGATCTACGACGCGCGGATGCTGACGGCGCAGCGGCAGGGCAAGACGTCGTTCTACATGCAGCACCTGGGAGAGGAGGCGATTTCCTGCGCCTTCCAGCGCGCGCTGCGGCCGGGGGACATGAACTTTCCCACTTACCGGCAGGCCGGGCTTCTGATCGCCGCCGGTTACCCGCTGGTGAAGATGATGAACCAGGTCTATTCGAACGACGGCGACCCGGTCCGGGGCCGGCAGCTTCCGGTCTTCTACAGCTCCAAGGAACACGGGTTCTTTTCGATCTCGGGCAACCTTGCCACGCAGTATCCGCAGGCCGTGGGCTGGGCCATGGCGGCCGCGATCCGGGGCGACAAGCACCTGTCGGCGGCGTGGATCGGTGACGGGTCCACCGCGGAAAGCGATTTCCACGGCGCGCTGGTCTTTGCGTCCACCTACAAGCCGCCGGTGATCCTGAACATCGTCAACAACCAGTGGGCCATTTCCACCTTCCAGGGCATCGCCCGGGGTGGGGCCGGCACCTTCGCCGCGCGGGGCCACGGCTTTGGCCTGCCGGCGCTGCGGGTGGACGGGAACGACTATCTTGCCGTACTGGCTGCGGCCGAATGGGCGGTGGAGCGGGCACGCGCGGACCTTGGACCCACGGTCATCGAATTCGTGACCTACCGCGCGGGAGGACATTCGACGTCGGACGACCCGTCGGCCTATCGCCCGAAGGAGGAAGGCGCCGCCTGGCCCCTGGGCGATCCGATCCTGCGGCTGAAGGCGCACCTGATCCAGCTGGGCGTCTGGTCCGAGGACCGCCACATCCAGGCCGAGGCCGAGATCAAGGCAGAGGTCGTCGCCGCCCAGAAAGAGGCCGAGGCCATCGGCACGCTGCATTCCGGCCGGCGCCCCAGCCCGCGCGACATGTTCGAAGACGTCTTTGCCGAGATGCCGCCGCATCTTGTCCGCCAGCGCCACGAAGTGGGGTACTGACATGGCCCGCATGACCATGATCGAGGCCATCCGCGACGCCCATATGATCGCGATGGAGGAAGACGACACCGTCGTCGTGATGGGCGAGGACGTCGGCTATTTTGGCGGCGTCTTCCGCTGCACCGCCGGCCTGCAGAAGAAGTTCGGCGTCGAACGCTGCTTCGACACGCCGATCAGCGAACTGGGCATCGTCGGCACCGCAGTGGGCATGGCCGCCTATGGCCTGAAGCCGGTGGTCGAGATCCAGTTCGCCGACTACATGTATCCCGGTTATGACCAGATCGTCAGCGAAGCCGCGCGCCTGCGCTACCGGTCGGCCGGGGAATTCACCTGCCCGCTGGTGATCCGGATGCCCACCGGTGGGGGCATTTTCGGCGCCCAGACTCACAGCCAGAGCCCCGAGGCGCTCTTTACCCATGTCGCCGGTCTGAAGACGGTGGTTCCGTCGAACCCGGCCGACGCCAAGGGGCTGCTGCTGGCCGCCATCGCCGACCCGGACCCGGTGATCTTCCTGGAACCCAAGCGGCTTTATAACGGGCCTTACGACGGCTATCACGACCGCCCTTCGGTCCCCTGGTCCAAGCATCCGGATGGCGAGGTCGAGGCCGGCCGCTATGAAACCCCGCTGGGCAAGGCCCGCGTCGTGCGCGAAGGCGCGGACGCCACGCTGATCACCTATGGCACCATGGTCCACGTGGCGCTGGCGGCGGTCGAGGACAGCGGCGTCGATGTCGAGGTGATCGACCTACGCACCCTGCTGCCGCTGGACATGGACACCATCGCGGCCTCGGTCAACCGGACCGGCCGCTGCATCGTGCTGCACGAGGCGACTCTGACCTCGGGCTATGGCGCCGAGATCGCGGCGCTGGTGCAGCAGGACTGTTTCTACAGCCTGGAAGCGCCGGTACTGCGTGTGGCGGGCTGGGACACACCCTATCCGCACGCACAGGAATGGGATTACTTCCCCGGCCCCGCCCGCGTCCGCCGGGCCATCGACACCGTGATGAAGGAGTAGGGCCCATGGCGGAACAAACCTTCAAGCTGCCCGATATCGGCGAAGGCATCGCCGAGGCAGAGCTGGCCGACTGGCTGGTCAAGGTCGGCGACATCGTCCAGGAAGACGACCCGATCTGCGAGGTCACGACCGACAAGGCGACGGTGGAAATCCCGGCCTCTGTCAGCGGCCGGGTGACATGGCTGGGCGGCAAGCCCGGCGACGTCATGGCCGTGGGTGGCGACCTGATCAGGATCGAGACCGACAGCGCCGCCCCCGTGGCGGAAAAGCCCGCCGAAGACGCCCCGAAGGAAGACCCCAGGCCTGAATCGGAACCCGCCGCCAAGGCCGGCCCGAAGGCTGACCCGAAACCGGAACCGAAATCCGAGCCGTCCCGCCCCCGCCCTGCCCGGGCGGATGCGCCGGCGGCGATGGTCGCGAACGCGGCCGGGCGGCCGCTGGCGGCGCCCTCGGTCCGCGGCAAGGCGCGCGAGATGGGGATCGACCTCAGGCGTGTCCGTGGCACCGGCCCCGCCGGTCGGATCCTGCACGAGGATCTTGAGGATTTCCTGGCCCATGGCGCCATCCCCGCCGCCGGCCCCGGCCGCGTGCAGCGCACCGCGACCGAGGAGATTCCGGTCACCGGCGTCCGCCGCGCCATCAGCCAGAAGATGCAGGAGGCCAAGCGCCGCGTCCCCCATTTCTCGATCATCGAGGAAGTAGAGGTCGAGGCGCTGGAAGATCTGCGCGCCGCGCTGAACCGCCAGTACGGCGAGAAACGGGGCAAGCTGACGCTTCTGCCCTTCATCCTGCGCGCGCTTTCAGAAGCAGTGCAGGACCACCCCGAGGTCAACGCCCATTTCGACGACGACGCGGGCATCGTCACCCGCCATGCCGCGCTTCATGCCGGGATCGCGACCCAGACCGACCAAGGCCTTATGGTCCCCGTCGTCCGGCACGCCGAGGCGATGAGCCTGTGGGAGCAGGCGGCCGAGATCCGGCGCCTGTCGGAGGCCGCGCGCAGCCGGCGGGCTTCGCCCAAGGACCTGACGGGATCCACGATCACCATCACCTCGCTGGGGCCCCTTGGCGCCCTGGCCACCACGCCGATCATCAACCGGCCCGAGGTCGCGATCGTCGGCATCAACAAGATGGTCGTCCGCCCGGTCTGGAACGGCATGGCCTTCATGCCGAAACGGATGATGAACCTGTCCTGCAGCTTCGATCACCGGGTCGTCGACGGCTGGGTTGCCGCCGAATTCGTGGCCACGATGAAGCGCCTGATCGAGGTGCCCGCCATGCTGTTCCTGGAGGGACACGATGACTGAGCTTCGCACATCCCTTCTGGTCATCGGCGGCGGCCCCGGCGGCTATGTCTGCGCGTCCCGCGCCGCACGCCTGGGCGTCGATACGATGCTGGTCGAACTGGACCGGCTGGGCGGCACCTGCCTGAACGTGGGCTGCATCCCGTCGAAGGCCCTGATCCACGCGGCCGACCTATTCGCCACTGCGCAGGCACAGGCGGGGGATGGCGTCTGCGGCATCTCCGTCTCTGCTCCCGTGCTGGATTTCAACGCCACGCGGGCCTGGATGGACGGCGTCACCGCCAACCTGCGCGGCGGCGTCGCGAGCCTGCTGAAACGCAGCGGGGTCAAGACGCTGCAGGGCCGGGCGCGGTTCCTAGACGGCAAGACGGTCGAGATCGCGGCCGACACCGGCGATACCGTCGTGCGCGCCGACAACATCGTCATCGCAACCGGATCCCGCCCCGCCGACCTGCCCGGCCTGCCGACCGGCGGCAATATTCTAGACTCGACGGCGGCGCTGGCGCTGGAGGATGTACCGGAGCGGCTGGCCGTGATCGGCGCCGGCTATATCGGGCTGGAACTGGGCACGGCTTTTGCCAAGCTGGGCGCCAGGGTCACGCTGATCGAGGCCGCGGATGGCATCCTGCCCCAATACGACGACAAGCTGACACGGCCCGTCCGCCGCCGCTTGTCCGACCTTGGGCTGGATCTGAAGACCGGGACCAGGGTCACCGGATGGGACGATGCCACCGGCACCCTGTCCCTGACCGATGCCGAAGGCGACAGCACGCTGGCGGTCGACAAGGTGCTGGTCACCGTGGGCCGCGCGCCCAATACCTTCGGGCTGGGGCTGGAGGAACTGCAGCTGCGCATGGACGGCCCCTTCATCCAGGTCGACGACCGCTGCCAAAGCTCCATGCGCGGGGTCTTTGCCATCGGCGACGTGACGCCCGGGCCGATGCTGGCCCACCGCGCCATGGCCCAGGCCGAGATCGTGGCGGATATCGTGGCCGGCCATGCCGCCGCCTGGGACAAGACCGCGATCCCCGCCGTCTGCTTCACCGACCCGGAAATCGCAACCGTGGGCCTGTCCCCGCCCGAGGCCGAGGCGCAGGGCGCCGTCGAGACGCGCGAATTCTCGTTCAGGGCGAATGGCCGCGCGCTGACGCTGGACGACACCGAAGGTTTCGTGCGGATCGTTGCCCGCGCGTCGGACCATGTCGTACTTGGGATACAGGCGACGGGGCCGGGCGTGTCGGAACTGGTCGCGGGCTTCACCCAGGCCATCGAGGCCGGCCTGCGGGCCGAGGACATCGCTGCCACGATCCACCCCCACCCGACGCTGAGCGAGGCGGTGCAGGAGGCGGCACTGGGCCTGGCCTCGATGCCCAATCACGGCTGACAGGGGCCGGAAGACGTGTCGAGATGATGCAGCCGGTCTACACCGGCTGCTTTCGTCGCCTGACCGGATCTCAGGCCGGGGTGAACATCACCCAGGCCTCTCCGGCCTCGGTCTTCGGGAACACCGCGCGGACGGCCTGGCCGATGGCCAGGGCGTCGGGATCGCAATCCATGACATTGGTCAGAAGCGTCGGGCCGCCGGTCAGTTCGACATAGGCCGTGACGTAGGGCACGGGCGCGCGGCGCATGACGGAATAGGTCACGATGGTCCCGGTTCCGTCATGGTCGCGCCATTCCGTGTCAGGGCTGCCGCAGAACGGGCAGATCGTGCGCGGATACCAGTGCGGGCTGTCGCAGGACCGACAGGCACGCACCAGCAGCCGCCCGTCGCGTGTGGCGGCCCAGAAGTCGGCCAGTTCGGGGCTGATCTTGGGTTCGGGCAGGGTCCGGGTCATGCGATACGCTCCAGGATGGCGGTGGCGGCCGCATGGCGCACACCCAGAAGACCGCCGGTCCCGTGGACCAGCGCCAGGTCGCAGTTCGGCACCTGCACCTTGGGATGCGCCTCGCCGCGCAACTGGCGCACGGCTTCCAGCACCTTGGTCAGCCCGCCGCGATTGGTCGGGTGATTGTTGCACAGTCCGCCCCCGTCGGTGTTCCACGGCAGTTTGCCCACGCCCGAGATCAGGTTGCCATCCGCCACGAAGGCACCGCCCTTGCCCTTTTCGCAGAAGCCCAGGTCCTCCAGCTGCATCAGCACGGTGATGGTGAAGCTGTCGTAGATCGAGGCGTACTTGATATCGGCGACCGTCACCCCGGCCTCGGCAAAAGCCTTGGGCCCGGTGATCGCGGCGCCGGTATGGGTCAGGGGCACGTTCCGGCCATGATCCTGTCCCATGTTGGTTTCCGCCGCGCCCCGCAGCACGACCAGCGGCTTGCCCAGATCCCGCGCCATGTCGGCCGAGGTGACGACGAAGGCCCCGCCCCCTTCGGACACGACGCAACAGTCCATCCGGTGCAGGGGGTCGGCAATCATCGGGCTGTTCAGCACGTCGTCGACCGTCACCACATCCCGCAGCATCGCGTGTTCGTTCCACTGCGCGTGGTGGGACGCCGCGACCTTGATCCAGGCCAGCTGTTCCGACGTCGTGCCATAGTCGTGCATGTGCCGCATCGCGCACATGGCATAGGCGTTCTGGGTGGCGATGCCATAGGCGGCTTCGAATTCCGTCGCCGGGCCCGGGGGCGGCGGCTTCAGCGGATCGCTTTTCGGACGGCCCGCCAGTGTCACCAGCGCGACCTTGGCGCGGCCCGACAGGATCGCCTGCGCGGCATGCGCCAGGTGCAGGATATAGGAGGACCCGCCGACCTCGGTCCCGTCGATCTGGGACAGGTTCAGACCCATATGGTTCGCCATCATCGTGATGCCGCCCGGCGCATCGCCCGCACAATAATAGGCATCGACGTCGGCGAATGTCAGCCCGGCGTCCTGCAGCGCGCCCAGGGCGCATTCCGCGTGAAGTTGTGCCGTCGATATGTCCGGCGCCTTGCGCAGCGGGTGTTCGTAGATCCCCGCGATGCAGATCCTGCCCTGCGTCGTCACCTTGTATCCTCTCCCTTCGGCGGGGGTTCCGCCGGTCCCGGATCCTTCGTAGCACGGGTTTTGACCGTCGCTCCAGCCAAAACCTGACAAGCATCAGGATGGCCGGGCGCCGCTTGCGGTTCGTTCCGAGGCCCACACCTTCCAAGGAACCTGCCCGCGCCGGTCGAAAGGCCGATGGGCCGTCAGCATTATTGCCGATTACCGGTCCCGGTCCACCGCCCTAGACTGCCCGGCAACAGGTCCAATATGACAAGGAGCCGGTGCAGATGATCGTGACGCCCCTGACAGAACTGTTCGGCCTCGGTGCGCCGATCGTACAGGCCGGGATGGCCTTTGCCGGCATGACGCCCGACCTGGCCATTGCCGTGTCCGATGCCGGGGGGCTGGGATCGGTCGCCATCGGGCCGATGCCGGTTCCGGTCATGCAGATGCTGATGGGCGGCGTCCGGCAGGGCACGACGCGGCCCTTCCACGTCAATTTCATCACGATCTATACCGAGGAGGCCCATATCGACGCGCTCTGCGCCGATCCGGACCCCGTCGCCGCCGCCAGTTTTCACTGGGGCCATCCACCGAAGGGCTGGATCGACAGGCTGCATGCCGCGGGCATCAAGGTGATGGAGCAGCTGGGCTCGGTCGGCGCCGCGAAGATCGCCGCTGATGACGGCGTCGACGTGATCGTGGCCCAGGGGACCGAGGCGGGCGGACACAACTATGGCACCCTGCCGATCTTCGCGCTGGTGCCGGCCGTGGTCGACGCGGCTGGCGGCGTTCCGGTTCTGGCCTCGGGCGGGGTCAGCGACGGGCGCGGACTGGCCGCCGCGCTGTGTCTTGGCGCCGCGGGCGTCTGGGTCGGGTCGCGCTTCGTGGCCAGCGTGGAATCCAGCGCCCATGCCGACTACAAGGCGCGACTGTGCGCGGCCCAAGGGACCGATACGGTGCTAAGCCCCCTGTTCGGCCGGCACCACCCGCATTTCAACCCGATGCGCATCCTGAAGAACCGCGTCGTGGCCGAATTCGAAGGCCGCGAGGACGAGGTCCCCGCCGACAACAGCGGCGAACCCGTGGTCGGCCGCATGACCCTGGGCGGGATCGAGACCGAGCTGCGCCGCTTCGGCAACCTTGTCCCGATGACCGATGCCACTGGCGATTTCGAGGAGTTGCCGCTGCTCTGCGGTCAGGGCCTGGGCGGCATCGCCTCGGTCGAACCCGCGGCGAAGATCGTGGCCGAAATGGCCGCCGAGGCAGAGGCCATCCTGGGCCGGGACTGGACCGCCGCATGACACTGGACGACTTCCGCGCACTGGCCGCGACCGGCGGGCCCGCTGCCGTGGCACGCCACATTGCCGAAACGCTGGCCCGGATCGGCGGCTACAACACCACGACCCAGGCGGACGCGGCCCAGATCGCCGACCTGCTGGGGTCCGGGGGTCCCGGCCCGTTGTCGGGCCTGCCCATCGGCGTGAAGGACAATATCGACGCCCTGCCCTTTGCCACCACCGGCGGCAGCCCGGCCCTGCAGGGCCATGTACCCGCCGCCGACGCCCCGCCGGTCGCGCGCCTGCGCGACGCGGGCGCGGTCCCGGTGATGAAACTGAACCTGCACGAATTCGCCTTCGGCGTGACGTCGAACAACGCGCTTTACGGTCCCGTCCGGAACCCGGTCGATCCTGAACGCGTGGCCGGCGGATCCTCGGGCGGGAATGCCTCGGCCATTGCTCTTGGCCTGATCCCTGCGGCCCTGGGCACCGATACCGGCGGATCGGTCCGTATCCCCGCGGCCTTCTGCGGCATCTGCGGGTTCCGTCCATCGACCGGGCGCTATCCGGATGGTGGCGTGCTGACGATCTCGGCCACCCGTGACACGATCGGACCGATGGCCGCAACTGTCGCCGACTGCGCCACGCTGGACGGCATCGTCGCCGGTGACGAGACACTGCCCGCCCTGCCCGACCGGCCGCTGAGGCTGGGCATCGCCAGCGACATCCGGCCCGGCCTTTCCGCGCAGGTCGATGACGCGATGACAAAGGCGCTGGACCTGCTGGAGGCCGCGGACATCACGCTGATCCATGTCGACGCGGCCGACATCGACGCCGCCACGATCCTGCACGGCGACCCCGTTGCGTTCTGCGAGGGCCGTGCGTCGTTCAGCCGCCTGGCGCGGGATCTGGTGGGGCTGAGCTATGACGACGTCGCGGCCAAGGTCGCCAGCCCCGACGTGGCCGGGATCTTCGCCGCCCTGCCGATGCTGGCCGAACAGACCCGCAAGGCCTGGCAGACAGCCATCGCCACCGCCCTGCCCCGGCTGAAGGGCGACTGGTCCGCGTTACTGGACGCGGCGGGGGTCGATGCGATCCTGTCGGCCACCGTGCCGGTCCCCCCGCCCCTGATCGGCGAGGACGAGACCATGGCGGTCGAAGGTGCAGACCTGCCCACCTTCCCGACCATTGTCCGGAACACCACCCGCGCATCGATGCTGGGCACGCCGTCCTTGTCGCTGCCCGCAGGGCGCGATAGCCAGGGCCTGCCGGTTGGCCTTATGGTCGAAGGCCGGACGGGCGAGGATCGCCGCGTGCTGGCCATCGGGCTGGCGCTGGAAGCTGTGCTTGCCCCCTGTAACACAGTTCAGGAGACCCGGAAATGAAGGGCAAGATCGCCGCGCTGTATCACTATCCGGTCAAGGGCCTGTCGCCCCAGCAGCTGGATCGGGTCAGCCTGACCCCGGGCGAAGGGTTTCCCCACGACCGCGTCTTTGGCTTTGCCCGCCATAACAGCGGTCTGGACCCCGACAATTGGCGCCCGCTGCCCAAGAACCGGTTCCTGGTCCTGATGACCGACGCCGCGCTGGCGGGGCTGAAGACGCATTACGACCCCGCCACAGGCGCCTTCACCATCCGCGAAGGCGGCGTACTGAAGCTGGAAACCACGCTGGACACGGCCGAAGGCGCCGATGCGGCGGTCGACTACATGGCGACCTACCTGGACCTGCCGCCCGGAAACCGCCCGTCGCTGGCGCGGGGCGGGGACAACCGGTTCACCGATATCTCTGTCGTGTCGGCGCAGATGATGAACGCGGTGTCGCTGATCAACCTCGCCTCGGTCCGGGATTTCGAGAAGAAGACCGGCAACGCGGTCGATCCGCTGCGGTTCCGCGGCAACATCTATTTCGACGGCTGGCCGCCGTTGGCGGAACTGGGGCTGGTGGACAGGGAAATCTCTCTGGGCAACGTCCGCCTGCGGCTGTGCCTGCGCACCCGCCGCTGCCCCGCGACCGAGGTGAACCCGGTGACCGCCGAACGCGACATGGCCGTACCGAAACTGCTTCAGCAGAGCTACGACCATTCCGACATGGGCATCTATGGCGAGGTCATCCAGGGCGGCACCCTGACCGCCGGCACGGAAATCGCGTTCTAGTCGAACCGGGCCCCCTGTCCGCCGCCAGCCGCGCAATTTTCGCGCATTTCCCGCAAGCGAGGCTGCCGGGCGCACTGCAGGGGTACACAGACCGGCCCACCGGCGTAAGATTGTCCCGTTGATCCGGAAACAAAGGGCGGCGGCGGTGGACCAGGTGATCCGTGACATCACCCTTCAGGAAATGCAGCTGTTCGGCGACATCGTCACCCGGCTGAACCGGGCCGGCCCCTGGGACGATATCCGCGGACCGGTCCTTGGCGACCTGGCGCGGCTGCTGCGGGCCGATTACGGCGCCTCCTACATCTGGTCCGAGGCGTCGGGGCGGTTCGGCAATGCCACGATCCTGAACATGGATCCGGACAACATCGCCCGCTACGACGACTGGTTCCAGTACCGCGATCCGGTCACGCACCGTGTCCGCGCGCTGGCCCGCCCGGCGCTGGTGGACGAGGTGATGCCGCGCGAGGACCTGCGCCGGACGGAATTCTACACCGATTTCCTGGCCCGCGACGGACTTAGCCACGGGATCAACCTGTTCCTTAAGGACGGCGCCCGCGACCTGGGCGATTTCCGCCTGTGGCGCGCACACGGCACGCCGGATTTCGGCGACCGGGAGCTGGGCCTGCTGTCGGCCCTGGAACCCTTCCTGAAGGCGGCGCTCCGCAGCCAGCAGGACACCGCCCTGACCCCGCGCGAGGCGGAGGTGGTCCGCCTTGTCGCCCGCGGCTGCACCGACCGGGACATTTCCCGCATCCTTGGCATCCGTCACGGCACGGTCCGCACCCATCTGGGCCGGGCCATGGCCAAGGAAGGCTGTGCCAACCGTTCGGAACTGGCGGCACTCTATTCTTCCAGAAGCGGGCTGAACTAGGGTCAGGACCGGCGGGTCTGGCGTCCCGAGGTAGATGTGCGCAGGCGGCCTTAGCGGCGGCAGGGCTGCGCCTCGGGTTCCTGACCGGCCGCTAGTCCATCCGGAAAGGCCGGCCCGGCCAGTGCCGCCCTGCGCGGCGCAACCTTCGGCGCAATGACCCTCGTGCTGCAAGACCGGCGGTGGCCGCGATCCCGCGGAAAAGATGATGCGATCCGTGGGCGGAGGCCCGGGCCGGGACCGTTCCCGGACCGGACCAAATGCGGGCCGCCGGCGCGGATCCCCCCGTCCGACGCGGCGCTGACCGCCGTTGCGCGCGGGGGCCTTCCCCGCGCGCAACGCCCCTTAGCCGCGGCCCGAGAAGATGTCCTTTTTCACGATGGCATGGACGCCCCAGTTGCCGTCGACCACCTGGGTCACGCCGAAATCGACACCCACGGACATCAGCGAATGCGCCTCGTCCTCGGTCAGGCCCTTCGACGACATCAGGAAGGCCCGCATCTTGCGGAACGCATCCCGCATCGCATCGTCGATCGAAGACTTGCCATAGATATCCGCCTGCGCATTGGGGCCCAGGATTTCCAGGTAGTTCGGGACGGAAAAGCCGTGAACGACCCATTCCGACTGAGTTTCCAGCATCGGATAGTCCACGCTTTCCAGCGGCGTTCCGGCCAGGTCGGCCTTCTTGTGCACGATCAGCTGGAAGGTGCCGGTCAGCGAACATTCAATGGCCGTGCCGCACAGTTCGCTGTCGCCCTGGCTGGCATGGGGGTCGCCCACCGACAGCAGCGCACCGTCGACGGACACGGGATAGTACATCGTCGCCCCCTTGCCGATCCGCCAGTTGTCGACATTGCCGCCGGTATAGCTGGGCGGGACGGAATCGACGAAATCGGCCTCGGCCGGGGCCACGCCCAGGGTGCCGAAATGCGGCCGGATCGGGATCCGGATGCCCTTCAGCACGTCGAAGTTGCGGTTGGTCAGCGAATGGTCCACCGGCACGCCGGGATAGTCGATGGTCGGGTGGACCACGCCATAGGGGTCGGTTTGGGGCACCCACTTGAAGTTGTAGACCGCTTCGGCCCAGCTCTTGTCCCCGGTGGCGTCGACCTCGTAGATCGTGATGACCTCGCGTTTGTCGCCGTTCAGCATGTCGTTGTAGTGGTATCCCCACCACGCCGCCGCGTTCGACCCGAAGCTTTTCCCGGTGAACTGCGGATTGCCAGAAGGGCGCGGCGCACAGTCGAGGATACGTACCTCCAGCACGTCGCCCGGCCCGGCCCCGCGGACATAGACCGGGCCGGTCAGGATATGCACGCCCTGCCCGTCCCCGGACCCGATCTTGTAGACCGACGGATCGGTCGAACCCGCGCCGCGCCGATCGACGCCCTTCTTGTCCTTGGTCCAGAGGTACACGCTTTCCGCGCCCTCATCTCCCTGCACCATGCGCTCCATGTCGTCGGCCGCATGGTGGGTCAGCGTCTCGATCGTGACGATATCACCGCTGTCGACCTCGACCTGCGGTTTCAGGGTCTTGCTGAAATAGCCCCAGTGCACGGTATCCGAATTTGCGGGCAGGTAGTGATAGCTCGGCGTGCCGGGCCGTTTCTGCGCACTGGTCTGCGCCAGCGCCGGCGTCACCAGCGACAGGCCGCCCGCGGCCAGACCGCCAGCGCCCAGCAGACCCGCGCCCAGAAAGCCGCGGCGGCCGGGGTTGATCTCTTCCTTGAACTGGCTGAAATGAGCCTCGAAATCGGGGCAATTGACGTCGTCTCCACGACACATGGCGTCTCTCCTGTTGGGTGTTTCCGGTTGCTTGCCGTGCGACGTTGCGGGGCGCGAGGCCGCCCGGGCAAGCGTTCCGGCAGATGGGCCGACAAGCCCGCGGAACGGCCGAAAATCATTCCAGATCAGGATGTTGATGCACGCAGGGCGGTATCGCCCAAAAGGCGCTTTCACCTCTGGGCAACAGATTGTGCGGGTCCGGAATAGTGCAAGACGGTACAGGCGCGCAAAAAAGGTGCATACTCTGTGGAATTCCAGAATTCACACCCACCGCGCCGGGGATCCGCCCGGCCAAAAGCGGGGACTTGCCCGGATGTCCATGCACCAGGGACTGGACCACCTTGACCTGTCGACCCTGCCGGAAGCGGAACGCGCCGACGGCTGGCGCAGGCGGCTGGCCGTCCTTGGGCTGGCCCCGGCGGCCGAAGGCGAAAAGGTCCGCAGCGGCACGCTGGACCTGATGGAGGCGGCCAGCAGCCTGCGCATCGGCCGCTTCTGCGCTCCGGGCCAGGCGCTGCGCCCCGTGGCGGGCCAGCCGGCGACGGCGCCGCTGCTGCTGATCCTGACGCTCCGCAGCCGGGGCGTGCTGACCAGCGGCGCGCGGGTCCAGTACTTTGCCCAGAACGACCTGACGGTGGTGGACCAGGGCCAGGACTGGCAGATCGAATGGTCGGCCGATGCCAAGGCGGTGCTGCTGGAGCTGCCCCGCGCGCTGCTGTCCTCGCGCCTTGGCCGCTACAAGCCGCGGCTGCCGCTGGTCCTTGGCGCCTCGGTCGCGGCCGACATGGCTCGGTCAATGCTGGGGGTTCTGGGCGCGCAGCTGGATTCGCTGACGCAGGAGGATCTGACCACCGGCGAAGGCGCGCTGCTGGACCTGGTCTGCAGCGCCCTGATCCAGGAGGCGGACCTGGACGACGGATCTATGAGCACGGTGCAGGTCGCCCATTTCCGCCGTGTCGCCGCCGCCATCGACAGCCGCCTGACCGCCGCCGAACTGACCCTGGGAGAGATCGCCGAGGCCGCTGGCCTGTCGCAACGCTATGTCCAGCGGTTGTTCGAGCTGCACGGCAGCACCTTCCAGCGCCATGTCCGCCAGAAGCGGCTGGAACGCAGCCGTGCCGACCTGCTGGACATGAGCCAGAACGCCGTGTCGATCGCCCAGATCGCGCATCGCTGGGGCTTTGCCAGCGCGTCCCATTTCAGCCGGTCGTTCCGCGATGCCTTCGGGATCACGCCCCGCGACCTGCGCGACGGCAACAGCGCCGCGCCCCTGCCCTATGCCTTCCGCGGCCATCCCGGTGCGCCGATGACCGGCGCGGGCGGGGCCAGGCCCGCTTCCCCGGGCACGTCCGCTGCCCTGTCCGGCGGCGACCTGCCGACACCCGGCGCCGCCCCAGACAACACCGCCGACTTCGTGTTGCCCGCGCGGTCCGACACGGTGCACTGGGGCCATATCAGCCGCGCCATCCCGCCGGTCCTTTACGTCCCGTCGGGGGCCGTCATCCGCGTCGAAACCCTGACCCAGCATGGCGGCGACGACTATGCCCGTTTCATCGAAGGCGACCCGGGCGCGGAAAGCGTGTTTCGCTGGACCCGCGACGGCAAGACCATCGACCGCCGCGGGGCCGGGCCGCTGGATGCGTCGATCTTCGGGCGGGGGGCCGGCGAGGGCTTCGGCGTTCACATCTGCACTGGCCCGATCCACGTGAAGGGCGCCGGACCCGGCGACGTGCTGGAGGTCGAGATCCTGGAGATCGCGCCGCGCCCGTCGGCCAACCCGGCCTATCCTGGCAAGGCCTTTGGGTCGAACGCCTCGGCCTGGTGGGGATACCAGTACAGCGACCCCCTGCAGGGCACCCGCCGGCATGAAACCGTCACGATCTTCGAGGTCGACCTGGACCGGCCGGAAGAGGCCCGCGCGATCTACCAGTACGAATGGACACCCCAGACCGATCCGTTCGGCGTGGTCCATGACACGATGGACTACCCCGGCATCCCCGTCGATCACGACCGGGTGGACCACCGCCGCAGTCTGACCGGGATCACCGTGCCCGCCCGGCCGCATTTCGGGTTCGTAGGCGTCGCCCCGCGCGAGGCAGAGATCGTGGACAGCATCCCACCCGGATACTTCGGCGGGAACGTCGACAACTGGCGCATGGGGCCGGGCTCAAAGGTCTATCTGCCTGTCGCCGTGGACGGAGCGCTTCTGTCCATCGGCGACGGTCATTTCAGCCAGGGCGACGGAGAGATCAACGGCACCGGGCTGGAGATGTCGCTGACCGGCACCGTGCGCGTCCGCCTGCACAAGGTCGGGGCGGACACGGTGCCCCATGTCCGGGGCCTGGCCACGCCACTGATCGAAACCCCGGACGAATGGGTGATCCAAAGCTTCAGTTTCGAAAACCATCTGCGCGACCTGGGCCGCAGCGCGCAGACCGATGTCTATACGCGCTCATCCGTAGATCACGCGTTGCGCAACGCCTTCCGACAGGCGCGGCGGTTCCTGATGGACACCTATGGCCTGACCGAGGACGACAGCCACGCGCTGTTGTCCGTCGCCGCCGATTTCGCGGTGACACAGGTGGCCGACGGCAATTTCGGCGTCCATGCCAGCATCCGTAAATCCCTGTTCGACGGGCGCGGGCCCGCCTGAAACCGAACCTGAGACCTATTCCGTCAGGCGATAGATCCGCGCGGCATTGCCATGGGTGATCATGTCGATGATGCGGTCGGCCTCTTTCAGGGTGATGTCGCCGTCCGCCAGCCACTGGCCCATGACCTTGTCCATCATCCGTTCGAACTGGATCCGGCCCAGATAGTGCAGTTCCGCCAGCCCGAAGGCGTCGGAGCTGTAGAGCTGCTTGAAGAACGGCCCCATCTCCATCGCCTGCTCCATGGTCCGGATCGCCTGCGGCCCGGTGAAGTTCAGGGTAAAACCCACGTCGAAATAGACGTTCTGGAACACCTCGGCCAGCCAGGTGGCCTGCTGGACGAAGGGATAGCAGTGCAACAGCGTCAGCGGCACCTTCATCGCCTCGGCCTGCTTGATGAAGGGGACAAAGACCGTTGGATCGCATTTCGGCATGTCGATATCCAGGTCGCCCACGGCCGTATGCAGCTGCAGCGGAAAATCCCGTTCGACGCAGATGTCCAGTGCCATGAACAACGCGTGGCGGATCAGGACGGCATTGTCCAGCCGGCGGCTTTCGCCTGCCTCCAGCGCCGCCAGCCAGTCGCCGGCGGCTTTCACCACCGCGCCGGCGTCGGGCCGGGTCTGGTCGATGTCGAAAGTCACGCGATAGGCCACGATGGATTTCAGCGCGACGGCGTCCCTGGCGAAGGCCTCCATCATCTCGGCGAAGAGGCTGACCAGTTCCTCCGCGCTGCCCGCCTGTTTCGCGGCGGCTTCCATCACCGCCTCGATCCGGATGACCTCCTGCGTGGCGCAGCCGGTGATTTCGGCCATCTGCGGCACGTCCAGGATCGTGTCGGACCGGTGGCCGGTGTCGATCAGAAGTTCCGTCATGCCGGCGCCCTGCATCAGCCGCCGGCTGGCCTCGCGGCCGCCCAGTTCGGTGCGCCGCGCGACATAGTCCTCGGGCGAGGCAAAGGGATCCAGCCCCAGCACCGGCGCGCAATAGCGGCGGACCAGCAGGCCCAGCGGCTTGTCGAACTGGGTGCAGCCGTCGGGCGCGGGCAGGTGAGCCTCGGCCATCAGGGCCTCCAGCTGGGGGCGGGTCAGGTCGGCGTCGACGATGCCGTGGCAGTGATGGTCGATATAGCGGCGGGTCTGGGGCATGGGGTCAGGTCCGGTTCAATAGGCGGTGCGATAGGCGTGGAAGACCTGGTCGCCTTCCATCGCGGCGGCGGCTTCGATTTCCCAGCGCTTGATGCCCAGGTAGACGTCGCGCATGTCGTCGCTGAACATGGTGGCGGTCACGGGATCGTCCTGGAACGCCTGAAGTGCTGCCTCCAGCGAGGTCGGCAGTCGCGTCACCCCGGCCGCCTCGCGTTCCGCATCGGTCATGTCCAGCGGATCGCAGGTGATTTCGGTCAGCTTGCCGCCGCCCGACCGGATGCCCGCCAGCCCCGCCATGATCAGCGCGCCAAGGACAAGGTAGGGAGAGGCGGTGCCGTCGCAGGGGCGGAACTCCAGATTGTGGCCCTTGGCCTTCGCCGCGTCGTCGCCGATGCCCGGGGTCACGCGCAGCGCCGCCTCGCGGTTCTGCAGGCCGATGGCGCGATAGCCGCAGCTCCACGAATGGGGCGCCAGGCGATAGTAGCTGACGGGCGACGGCGCCGTGATCGCGACCAGACCGTCGACGCTGGCCAGGATGCCGTGGGCGAATTTCTGTGCCACCTCCGACAGTTCCATCGGGCCGGACGGATCCCAGGTGTGGTTCCGGCCGTCTTCGTCGACCAGCGACATGTGGACATGTGCACCGTTGCCCACCGCATCGGCCGCCGGTTTCGGCGTGAAGCTGGCGGTCAGGCCGTGGCGGCGGGCGACCTCGCGGATTGTTTCCCGCGCGATCAGGCAGGTATCGGCCGCGCGCAGGCCGATATCGGGCTTGCAGCTGACCTCGTACTGGCCATCGCCATATTCCGGCTCCAGCGTGGCGGGACGCACGCCCGCATGGGACAGCGCGGTGTTCAGGTCGTCCAGGAACTCCGACTTCTGCATCGCCGCGGCCAGGGTGAAGCCAGGTGACGGCACATAGCCTTCGCCGGTCAGCAAGAATTCGTGTTCGAAACTGGCCATCAGGGTCAGCCCGGTTTCGGCTTTCAGCGCGTCCAGCGCCTTGCGCAGGAAGCCCCGGCCGCAGCAGTCCCACAGCGCCCCGTCCGACGTGCTGGTGTCGCAGATCACGGCGCGAAAGGCGCCATGGCCCCGGGAAGGCGGCAGGGTGAACTGTGCCTCCATGTCCGGGACCTGACGCACTTCGTCCATCGGGCCCCAGGGATTGTCGACGATGCTGCCGAAGGCGGTCAGCGCCTGACCGGCACAGGCCCAGCCCAGCCCGGTGGCTGTCATCGAGGACAGGTTGGCCGTCGGCACGCCCCGCGTGCGGCTTGTCCCCGCCAGATCGTGCCAAACCAGGTAGGTGACGCCGTCGGTCATTCTGCTTGCTCCATCCATGTCGGTCCCGGCCTAGGGTACGAAGGGGGACGCGGTGTCGTTCAGTTTCTCGAATTCCGCCAGCCGTGCCTTGGCGGCGTCGGTCATGCTGCCATAGACGGCGGCGATCAGGGTTTCGGTCAGGGCGACCGCAGGCACCAGGCTGTCGAAGGGCGACGGCCCGTGGACGTCGCAGACCAGCACGGTTTCGGCCCAGTCGGCGATGGGCGACATCCACTGGTCGGTGACCAGCACGATCTTGGCCCGGCGCTTCTTGGCCTCGCGCGCCAACTGGACGCTGCCCAGTTCATAGCGGCGGAAGTCATAGATGATCAGGACATGGCTGCGGCCCACGTCCAGCATGTGGTTGACCCTCGCCCGCTGATCGAAACTGATCAGCCGGCAATTGCTGCGCAGCAGGTCCATGTGGGCGAACAGCATGTCGGCCAGCGTCTGGCTGAACCGCCCGCCCGCGAACATCAGGTGTCGCGTCGGATCGCACAGGACCTGGAGCGCGCGGTCGAATTCCCCTTCGCGCACCCGGTCGATGGTCGTGGCCACGGCGCGGGGCATCCAATCGGCCATGCCGGTGACCAGTGTTTCGGGATCGGCCTCTTCCGCCGCGGGCTGCATCTGTTCGAAGGCCGAAACCTCGCGTTCGCGGAAGTCGGCCAGCACCCGTTCCCGGAAGCTTTCGAAATTCGCAAATCCCAGCTTGGCCGCCGCGCGCAAGACCGTGGGTGCGCTGACCCCGGCCTGTTCGGCAAACTCGGCGACCGTTGTCAGGGGCGTCGTCGACTTCATCCCCAGAAGCGCCCGCAGCGTGCGCCGCTCCGACGGCGACAGGTCCGGCAACGCGTTGCGCATCAGCTCGAAGATCGATGTCTCGACGCGTCCGCTCATCCTGCCTGCCCGTGCCTCCGGTCCCGTGTTCCGTCGAATCTCCTGTTACAGCATTGCCGATTATGGTCTATCTTGTACACTTCTCTTTGTCCGTTCGACTCGGACCCAGACCCGTCCTGTTTCCCGACAAGGCAGACTCATGGCCCTGAAAACCGACCCGAAACGCCAGAACACAGGGAAAACCTGCGCATGATCTCGGATGCGAAGCGGCGCGCCCTGGCGGATTCGGCGATTCTGTCCGGTGTGCTTTTCGTTACATCTTTCGCGGCCTGGGCGTTTCTTGGTCGAAGCGATCAAGCCATGATCACCTATCTGCTGATCCTGATCGTGGCGAGCCTGGGGATGTCCAGCTTTTCGGCCATGACCGGGATCCTCAGCTTCGGTCACGCGGCCTTCATCGGGCTGGCTGCGCATCTGTCGGCGCTGCTGACGATCCCCGTGGCCGCGAAGGGAATGCTGCTGCCGGACCTGCCGGGCTGGCTGGCCGCGGTGCACATGCCGATCTGGGCGTCGCTGATCGTGACGGTGGCGGTCGTGACCCTGATCGGTGTCGTGCTGGGCCTGCCCATCGCAAGGCTGGGCGGGTCCGAGGCCGCGATTGCCACGCTGGGCCTGCTGCTGATCGTGCACGCGGTGGTCATCGCCTCGGCCGATTACACGCGGGGCAGCCAGGCGATCTATGGCGTGCCGCGGATCAAGTCGATCTGGGCCTATTTCGCCGCTGCCGCCGGGGCCATCTTCGTCACGCGCTATCTTGCCGCCGCGCGGCTGGGCTTGTTGGCCCAGTCGATCCGCGAAAACGAACCCGCCGCCATGTCGGTGGGCATCCGGCCCGTGCGGGTGAAATGGGCGGTCTTCGCCTTTTCCGCCGCCGTGTCCGCACTGGCCGGCGTCATGCTGGGGCATCACCTGACGGTGTTTTCGCCCAAGGAATTCCATTTCGACCTGACCTTCACCCTGCTGGTGATCCTGATCCTGGGCGGCTTTTCGTCGGTCAGCGGCACCGTCGTCGGCGCTGTGCTGGTCACCGCCCTGGTCGAGGGCCTGCGCCGGCTGGAACAGTCGGGCATCTTTGCCGACCTGATGGGGCAAAGCGTCTTCGGCCTGACCGATGTGGGCCTGTCCATCGCTGTCCTCTGGGTGCTCTACCGCCATAACGAAGGCCTGTTCGGCCACCGCGAGCTTTCCGACGTCATTGCCGGATGGCGCAACACGCCCCCGAAACTGCCCGAGGCCGCCGCGATCCCCGAGGAAACGCAGGCGCCGCGCGAATTGGTCGTGGAAGGCGTGTCCAAGGCCTATGGCGGCGTGGTCGCGGTGGACGATGTCAGCTTCACCCTGAAGACGGGAGAGATCGTGGGCCTGATCGGGCCGAACGGATCCGGCAAGACGACGCTGCTGGGCTGCATTGCCGGGACCCATACGGCCAGCACCGGGACCGTGAAACTGGGGGGCCATGACCTGACCCATGCCGCCCCCTACCAGATCGCCGAACAGGGGATCGGGCGCACCTTCCAGACCATCCGCCTGTTCGCCCGCAAATCAGCCATCGACAATGTCGTGGCCGCCGTCGCCGCCGCCCGGCCGCAGCTGTCGCAACAGGCCGCCTATGCCCAGGCGATGGGTTTCCTGGAGATGCTGTGGATCGGCGACCTGGCGAACCGGCAGGCGGGCACGCTGGCCTATGGCCAGCAGCGCCGGCTGGAAATCGCGCGGGCCATGGCGCTGCGCCCGGCCATCCTGCTGCTGGACGAACCGGCCGCCGGCATGAACGAACAGGAATCCGACGACCTGATGTCGATCCTGCTGTCGCTGCGCGAACGGTTCGGCGTCGGCATCCTGATCGTGGACCACGACCTGAAACTGATGATGCGCCTGTGCGAGCGTATCCTGGTGCTGAACAAGGGGCAGCTGATCGCCCATGGCAGCCCGGCCGAGATCCGCACGAACGAACATGTGCTGGAGGCCTACATGGGCCGAAAGGCCACGACGGAAACCAACAACAGGGAACTTTCGACATGACCAAGAACGGACTGTTCGGGGCGCTGGCCCTGACCACCGCGCTGACGTCGGCCGCCGGGATCGCCGCGGCCGAGGACACGCTGAAACTGGGCTATATCGGCGGGCTGACCGGCTATCTGGCGCCCTATGACCAGCCCAGCCTTGCGGGTGTCGAGGTCGCGGTGGACGAGATCAACAAGGCCGGCGGCATCGGGGGCACCATGCCGATCGAGCTGATCGTCCGCGACATGCGGTCGGAAACCGCGCAGGCCTTCGTGGTGGCGCAGGAACTGGTGGACGAAGGCATCGACGTGCTGATCACGCCCTGCGACGTCGACCCGTCCATCGCCGCGGGCCAGGTCGCGCAGGCCGCCGAAGTGCCGGCCGTGACCTCCTGCGCATCGACGCCGACGCTGCCGGGCGTGGTGGGGGACTACATGTTCTCGAACTACCCGGCAGATAACCTGCAGGCCGCTGTGCTGGCGCAATATGCCACCGAACAGGGCTACAAGACCGCCTATGTCCTGCTGTCGCCAGAAACGCCCTATACCGAACGCCTGCCCGAATATTTCATGGTCGCGTTCGAGGCGATGGGCGGCAAGATCCTGGGCGTCACCGAATACTCGATGGGGCAACAGGACTTTTCCGCCGAAGTGACGAAGATCAGCGGGCTGGACGCGCTGCCGGATGTCATCATGACCGCGGCCTATGAACCCGATTTCCCGGCCTTCCTGACCCAGCTGCGCAATGCCGGGATCGACACGCCAGTCCTGGGCAGCGACGGAATCGACAGTCCCACCACGCTGGGCCTGGGCCCGATTGCCGAAGGCGTTGTCTTCACCAATGCGGGCTATGCCGACGAAGGGTCGGACCTGGCTGCCTTCTATGACGCGTTCGAGACGTTTCACGGCAGCGCGGCCGAAAGCGCCTTTACCGCCACGGGCTATGACATCGTGAAGGTCATCGCGCAGGCGGTACAGGACGCCGGCAGCACCGACGGTCCCGCGATCCGTGATGCCTGGGACGCGGTCAAGGACGTGCCCGGCGCCACCGGAACGATCACCTTTGCCGGCGGCAACCGCGTGCCCCTGCGGGCCGTGGCCCTGAACAAGGTGACCGGCGGCGAACTGGACCATGTCGGCACCTTCGTGCCCGATGCGGCCTCTGTCCCCGGCCCGGACGAAGGCGACCACTGATGGCAAACGGCGCGCCCCTGCTGGAGGTCAGCGACCTGAACGTGGCTTACGGCGCCGTGCGCGCCGTACGCGGCGTCAGCCTGTCTGTCGCCGAGGGCGAGGTCGTCTCGCTTCTCGGCGCCAACGGCGCCGGCAAGAGCTCGCTTCTGAACGCCATCATGCGGCTGGCCCCCAAGACGGGCGGCCGCGTCACCTTTGACGGTCGGGACATCACCGACATGGATCCCGAACGGATCGCCGCCGCCGGCCTGACCATCGTGTTCGAAGGCCGGCGTGTGTTTCCGAAACTGTCAGTGTCTGAAAACCTGCTGCTGGGCGCGCTGGCCGGCCGGCGGCGCGGGGCCAATGGCCGCGACCAGGGCCGCATCTACGAGATGTTCCCGGCCCTGGCCGACCGCCAGTCGCAACTGGCGGGCACCCTTTCGGGCGGCGAACAGCAAATGCTGGCCATCGGCCGGGCGCTGATGTCCAAGCCCAAGATGGTGCTGATGGACGAACCTTCGCTGGGCCTTGCCCCCAAGATCGTGGACGAGGTCTTCGAACGGATCGAACGCCTGAAGGCCGAGGGCATGACGATGCTGATCGTCGAACAGAATGTGGCCATGGGCCTGTCGGTCGCCGACCGCGGGCTGGTCCTGTCCTCGGGCCAGGTGGTCCAGCAGGGAACGGCGGCGGAACTGGCCGCGTCCGACAGCCTGACGGACGCATATGTGGGTGGGAGCTGACCCGGAACCATGGACATCTTTCTGCAGCAGCTTGTGAACGGCCTATCCCTGGGCGGCACCTATGCGCTTCTGGCGATCGGGCTGGCGATCATCTATTCGATCATGGGCCTGATCAACTTCGCCCATGGCGACCTGATGACCCTGACCGGCTATGCGATGATCGGCGTCGTGGCACTGGGTCTGCCCTTCCCCGTTGCGATCCTGTGTGGGCTGGTCGCCGCGACCCTGGCCGCGATGGCGATGGAACGCATCGCCTTCCGCCCCCTGCGCGGGGCATCCGGTGCGTCGATGCTGCTGTCCTCGCTGGCCGTGTCGACGGTCTTGCACATCGCCTTCCAGGTCCTGATCTCTGCCCGGCCGCAGGCCCTGCCCTTTCCGCCCATGTTCAGCGGCGCGATGGATCTTGGTTTCGCCCGGATCGGCAATATCCAGGCGATTTCCATCGTCGTGGCCGTGCTGGCGCTGATCGTGGTGAACGCGATCCTCTACCGCCTGCCCCTTGGCATCGCGATCCGTGCCGCGGCACAGGATTTCGACGCGACGCGGGTCATGGGCGTGCAGGCCAATCGCCTGATCAGCCTAGCCTTCGGCCTGTCGGGCGTGCTGGCGGGCATTGCCGGGGTCCTCTGGATCGCGCAGCGCGGGTCTGTCGACCCGGCCCTTGGCTTCAACCCCGTGATCAAGGCCTTCATCGCTGTGACCCTGGGCGGCCTGGGCAGCCTTCAGGGCGCGGTTCTGGGCGGCCTTTTCCTGGGCCTGCTGGAGGTCTTCCTGCGCGCCTATCTGCCCGAAGACACCCTGCCCTATCGCGAGGCCGTGGCGCTGACCCTTGTCGTCTTCGTCCTGCTTTTCCGTCCGCAGGGCTTCATGGGCAAATCCGAGGCGGTGCGATGACCGCATCCCCCCTGCTGGCCCCGTCGCTTCTGGGGCCGACGGACCCGCCGGCCGTTCAGGTCCAGTCGCCCGGGGCGGACAGTCCGTTCCTGTTCGTCTGCGATCATGCAGGGCTGGCCGTGCCGCAGGCGCTGGGGACGCTGGGGCTGCCGCACAAGGATCTGGAACGGCATATCGGCTGGGACATCGGCGCGCGCACCATCGCGGAAGAGCTGGGCCAGATCTTCGGCGCCACCGTGATCGCCAGCACCTACAGCCGGCTGGTCTATGACCTGAACCGCTATCCCTGGGATCCCTTTGCCATGACCGCGCTGGCGGACGGCACCGCCATTCCCGGCAATGCCGCCCTGACGCAGGTTCATCGCGAACGCCGCTATCAGGAAATCGCGCGCCCCTATCACGACACCATCGCGGCCGAGATCGACGCGCGGCTGTCCCGCGGGCGCCCGCCGATCCTGATCTCGGTCCACACGATGACCGACCGGATGAAGGGCGGCGCATTCCGCGACCAGGCCTATGCCGTGCTGTCGACACAGGACCCGGTGTCGCAAAGCTTTCTGGCGGCCCTGCGGTCCCGGACGGATCTGTGCGTCGGCGACAACGTCCCCTACGCGCTGGATATCGACATCGACTATACCGTGCCGGAGCACGCCATCCGCCGCGGCCTACCCTCGATCATGTTCGAGGTGCGGCAGGATCTTGTCACCGATCTCGCCACCGCCGCCAAACATGCCGGGGTGATCGCCCGCGCCCTGCGCAAGACGGACTTTGCCGCCCGCGGCTGAGCCGTGCGATGACCCGGGGTTTGACCCAGGGTTTGATCCCGCCCGGCAGGATGTTTCAGGCCTGAGGTCGTCTGGCCGCCGGTCCGGCGGCGATCTTCACGCGTTCATCCAGGATGGCGGGCTGGCCAGCCTGAAAGGCGACGGTCGCCCCTTGTTCAAACGGCGTGGACGGATCGACCGCTGCCCGGCGCCCCCGGATGGGGCGCTGTTTCGGCGGTCAGGCTCTAACTGCATCCGATCCCGGTCAGTATTTCCGCCGTCCCCGGCATCAAGGCCAGCGATGCCGCAATCCTCTCCCTCCACCGCGGACCCTGCCCTTGCGCGTCCTCCCACGCCGCGACCAGATCGTCGGGCCGATCCTCTGCCAATACCCGGATCAGGAACGCCGCCTGTCCGCGATCCTTGCGGGCCTTGCCCCGGTCCGACCCGTCCCGGCGACGGTCCGCGACGATCAGCTTGTGCACCGCAAACCGTTCCGGCCGCGGGATCTGGACCAGCACGCCCGACCGGTACAGCGCCACGGCATGGATCGGTTCCGCGATCAGGTAGTTCAGGTAATTCAGCGCCTGCGCGCTGACCCCAAGCGCCGGCAAGGGCTTCACCGTCTCGTCCCCGAAGGCGGGGGTCAGGAATTCGACCAGCGCCGTGCCCCGGCTTTGCCGCCATTTCCAGACCTGCCGGTCATGCACCCCGGGTACAGCGTCGAATTTCAGCGCCTTCAGGATCTCGCCCGGGTCTTCCTCGACCCGATCCCCAAGCGCCACCGACAACCGTTCGAAACTGGCAAAGTCGATGTCGCCGGTCTGCGCCAGTTCGTCCATATCGAAGCGCACGCCCAGTTCGCCCTGATAAAGCGCATAGGCCCCCGTCCCCACAATGGTCCCGCCCAGCCGGAAGACCCCGGCGCGCGCAAAGGCCAGCAGCATCGACCCGGTATCGCGATCCGTGGCGATCAGCCCTTCGGCCCGCAGGACCCGCGCCAGCCGGCCCATCTCGGCCTGCCGCGCCTTCGCATCCGCCTTCAGCGCCACGGCCCGTGCCAGCCGGTCCCGCAGGGCTGGCGTATCCTCGCCCAGATAGCGGCTGCGCATCTCGGTCCCCAGCCGGAACTTGTCGTAAAGATAGGTGCGCCCGGCGCGGTGCCGTTCCTCGATGGACCCCAGAAGGCCCGAGGCCACTTCGTCCAGGTGCAGCCGCAGCAGGTCGTGATAGGCCACCTGCGCCGTGCGCGAGAGAGATTGGATGGTCATCGGCAGGGCCCCTCCGTGTGCATCAAGAATAAGTTTGATGCAGACAGATGGCAATTGTTATGTGCAGCAGTAAATATTTTGCTGCACACAAGGGTATCAGCCATCCACGTCAGCCGCCCGGATCAGCCTTTCCGCGCCGCGATCGCCTGTCCGGCCGCCACGGCGGACGACCACGCCCACTGGAAATTGTAGCCGCCCAGCCAGCCGGTCACGTCCACCGCCTCGCCAATGGTATAAAGGCCGGGGACCGATGTCGCCTCCATCGTGCGGGAGGACAGGCCCCGGGTGGAAATCCCGCCTGCCGTCACCTCGGCCTTGGCATAGCCCTCGGTGCCGGTGGGGTGGAAGATCAGGCTGGAGAGTTCACCCGCCGCGCGGTCCAGTTCGGCATCGGGGATGTTGCCCAGTTCGCGGTCGAAGGCGATACGGGTCGCCATCACCTCGGCCAGGCGGGCGGGCAGCAGTTCCGTCAGCGCGGCCTTCAGTTGCGACCGCGGCATCCGGCGGCGGGCGTCGCGCAGCCTGGCCCCCGCATCGGGCAGCAGGTTAAGCCGCACCGGATCGCCGGGGGACCAGTAGGACGACACCTGCAGGATCGCGGGACCGGACAGGCCCTTGTGGGTGAAAAGCGCCGCCTCCTGAAAGGACGCGGTGCCCACGGTCGCCGTGACGGGAAGCGACACGCCAGAGATGTCGCGGAAGGCCTGATCCCCCGCCCCCAGCGTGAAGGGCACCAGCGCGGGGCGCGGCGTCACCACCTCCAGCCCGAAGCGGCGGGCGATGTCGAAAGCGATGCCCGTGGCTCCCATCTTGGGGATCGACGGACCGCCGGTCGCGATCACCAATTGGGCCGCGCTGAAGCCTGCGACATGGAAGCGGCCGTCGGAATGCCCGATCTCTCCCAGCTGGGTGGACAGCCGCACCTCGACCCCGCCCTTGGCGCATTCGTCCAGCAGCATCGCCACGATCTGCCGGGCCGAGCCGTCACAGAAGAGCTGCCCCAGCGTCTTTTCGTGCCAGGCGATCCTGTACCGGTCGACCAGCTCCAGGAAATCCCACTGGGTATAGCGGCTGAGCGCGGATTTCGCGAAATGCGGGTTCCCGGACAGATAGCAGCCGGGTTCGACGCCCATGTTGGTGAAGTTGCAGCGCCCGCCGCCCGAGATCAGGATCTTCTTCCCGGCCTTGGGCGCATGGTCCAGCAGCAGCACCCGCGCGCCCGCCTGCCCGGCCGTGGCCGCCGCCAGAAGACCGGCCCCGCCGGCCCCAAGAATGATCGCGTCGTAAGTCATCGCCGACTGATAGGCCGGTGCGGGCCCGCGGAAAAGGGGCGGCATCGCGAATGGACTGCTTCACCCACCGCTGGTGTATCGGAAAGAAGTGCAGCAGCCGGCCCGCGGGACGGGCGCAAAGCGGCCGCCCCCTGTTCAAACGGCGGGGACAGATCGACCGCCGCCCGGCCAGCGGACGGGGGGACTTTCATCTTGAAGACCGGGTCTCGGACAGCCCGGCCCATGTCGGCCGTGCCCTTCATCACGTTACGCTTTACGCCCATTCCCCGGTCGAAGCCCGCAACCGGATCCGCGACGTTGACCCGGTGACCTGCCTCCTGCGCTTCAGGGCACCTCCTCCACGGCGGCCAGACCGGCCGACAACACCCGGCAAATGACCGCCGGCAACGCTTTGGACGCGCAGTTGCTATATACTTCCCGCGACTCTTCCTTTACGGGCCCTGATCTCGCCGCCCCCAACCGGCGCCTTCTTCCCCATCCGATGGAACTCCGTGCCATGATCACCCCCCTGTCCGAAGCCCTTGCCGAGCGTGGCTACGACACGCTGACCGCCGTGCAGGAGGCCGTGATCGATCCGGAGCTTGGAACGTCCGACCTTCTCGTTTCCGCCCAGACCGGGTCGGGCAAGACCGTGGGCTTCGGACTGGCCATCGCACCGACGCTTCTGGGCGACGACATACGTTTCGGCCCCGCCGCCGCACCGATGGCGCTGGTGGTAACGCCGACCCGCGAACTGGCCTTCCAGGTGATGCGGGAACTGGCCTGGCTTTACGGCAGGACCGGCGCGCAGGTCGCCAGCTGCGTCGGCGGCATGGATATGCGCCAGGAACGCCGGTCGCTGGAACGGGGCGCGCATATTGTCGTGGGCACGCCGGGGCGCCTTCGGGACCATATCGAACGCGGCTCGCTGGACCTGGCCGCGATCCGCGCCGTGGTGCTGGACGAAGCGGACGAGATGCTGGACCTGGGCTTCCGCGAGGACCTGGAGTTCATGTTGGGCGAAGCGCCCGAGGAACGGCGCACGCTGCTGTTTTCCGCCACCGTGTCGCCGATGATCGCGAAACTGGCCGAACAGTTCCAGCGGGACGCGCGTCGGATCAGCACGATCAGCAAGTCCGACCAGCATGCCGACATCGCCTATCAGGCGGTGCGGGTGGCGGCGCCGGATGCGGAACACGCGATCTTCAACCTGCTGCGCTTTCACCACGACGAAAGCGCCATCGTCTTCGCCAATACCCGCGCCGCGGTGAACCACATGGCCGCGCGGCTGGCCAACCGGGGCATCGCCACGGTGATCCTGTCGGGCGAACTGTCCCAGGCGGACCGGACCCAGGCGCTGCAATCCATGCGGGACGGACGGGCGCGGGTCTGCGTGGCGACGGATGTCGCGGCCCGCGGCATCGACCTGCCGAACCTGACGCTGGTGATCCATGCGGATCTGCCGACCAATACCGAAAGCCTGCTGCACCGTTCCGGCCGGACGGGCCGCGCGGGGCGCAAGGGCGTGTCCTGCCTGATCGTCACGCCCAAGGCCG
Organism: Chachezhania sediminis; assembly: GCF_009765275.1. Classification (GTDB taxonomy): domain Bacteria; phylum Pseudomonadota; class Alphaproteobacteria; order Rhodobacterales; family Rhodobacteraceae; genus Chachezhania; species Chachezhania sediminis. The sequence goes on along the minus strand of NZ_VOPH01000003.1, from coordinate 665,711 downwards.
TAAAAAAGGCCGAACGCCTGCTGAAATGGGCCAAGATCAACGCCGAATGGACCATGGCGCCGTCCGCAGCCGAGATCCTGGAGAAGGACGAGACGCGGATGCTGGCGGACCCCGCCTGGGACGATCCGCTGACCGAGGAACAGCAGGCCTTTGCCGCCAAGCTGCTGGCTCTGCGCAGCCCCGAAGTGATCGCCGCCGCCTACATGCGGCTCTACCAGTCGCGCAATGCCGCACCCGAGGAACTGCTGCCCCCCGACATGAAGACGCCCCCGCGCGAACGCGCCGATCGGGCGGAATTCGGGCCCAGCCGCTGGTTCTCGCTGTCCGTCGGTCAGAACGACCGGGCCGAGGCGCGCTGGCTTCTGCCGCTGCTGTGCCGGGCCGGGAACCTTGACCGGTCGGCGATCGGCGCGATCCGGGTGCAGGACAGCGAAACCTATGTCGAGATCGCCGAGGCCGGGGTCGAAACCCTGCTGGCCAGCCTGGAAGGCGACGGCAGCCTGGAGGAAGGCATCACCGCGCGGATCATGGATGCACCCCCGGTCCTGCCGGCCGGTCGTGGTCCGTCCACCGGCAAGCCCGGCCCCCGCGGCGACAGGCCGGGGCCGCGGGGCGACAAGCCCCGTCCCCGGGGCGACCGCCCCGAACGGTCCGACCGATCCGATCGTCCGCGGTCCCGTGACCGGGATCACTCCGATACCCCCATGGCGATGCGCACCCCGGCCCGGTTCGAGCAGTCGCCCGCGCCCAAGGCCGCGGCAAGCGATGCGCCCGCGCCGGCACGGGCCGAAGCCCCGGCGCCAAAGCGCGAATGGACGGAAAAGCGGCCCGACAGGCCCAAGCCGGCAGCCAAGTACGGCCGCGACGCTGGTCGCGGCGATGGCCCCGCATCGGGGGACCGGCCGCGCGGCAAGCCCGCGGGCCGTCCCGATGGCAAGCCGGGCGGAAAACCGGCGGGCAAGTTCGGCGGCAAGCCGGGTGGAAAGCCTGATGGCAAGGGCCCGGGCAAACCGGCCGGAAAACCCTTCGGCAAGGGCAAGCCGGGCGGGAAACCCGGTGGCAAGCCTGCAACGACTGCGGATGGGCGCGATACCTCGAAACGGTTCACGCCCCCGGGTGGGGCCAAGCCCGGCGCGCGGAAGCCGCGCACCCGGACCGGCGGCGATGCCCCGCCCCGTCGCGGCAAGTAAGTCCTGAGGACGCCTTCCGGGGACGGCGCGTCAGTCGCCTGACACGTCCTCTGGCATGCGGCCGTCATGGCGGGTCCAGACCGCGCGCTCCCCGGCGAAGCGGGGAATGGCGACCGGCGACACGCCCAGTTCGATCGCGAAGGAAATCAGGCCGGTCGCGGTACGGATGATCCGCGGCCGGATGTCCCTTCCGTGGACGAACAGCAACCGGTGCCGGACCCCGTCGATTTCCGCCAGGACATAGAACTTCCACGCCCCGCGATAGGAATTCGTCTGGCGGAAGGGCGTGTCGATGCATTCGACCTCGACCTCTCCGCCCTGCTCCAGCGCCTCGCGCAGGCCCGCCAGCGATATCACGGGGGAAATCTCTTTCATGTCGCGGCGATCCTCGGTTTCGGGCAGGCTGCCGCCAAGGCCTAACCCGGGACCACGGAGGCGTGGAACCATTCGGGGGCCAGGCGATATCTTTTCGCGGCGACCCATATCATCCGTGCAACGCTTCCTGTTCAGGTCCCACCCGGCCCCAGGCCGGGTAGCGGTTGGCCCGCCCCACATACCTTGAGTGCGGCGGCGGCTTCGCGCCCTTCCCGCGGATTGGCTGCGACCGTTCTTGCGGAATCGTCAGACATCCCGCTTTGGGGCCGGACTGCCGTTGCCCGGCGCCCAGTTCTCCCACGCTACATCAAAGCAGACCGACCTCGACCAGCCCCGCCAGCGCGCCCGAGAATCCGGCGTTGTAATCCGTCGCCACCTCATTCTGGACATAGTCCCAGCGGTCGTCGGAATAGTTGCCATAACGGTCCGGCCCGCCGACCAGCGCGCCCGTCAGTTCGTGAACGTTGTCGCCACTGGCATAAACGTCCGTCTTGCCCGACGCCGCACGGTGATGCGGGTTCAGCGGGAAGGTCTCACCGAAGCCCACGACATAGCTTTGCCCGTCCGGATTGTCGCCCAGCATGTAGTCGATCTGATCCGCCGCAAAGCCCCGCAACAGCGCGGCATAGGCATCGTCGCCCTGTTCTTCCGCAAGGTCGGCGCGTTCCACCGCCAGGAAGGCCATGTTGGCGGCATAGCGGTTCGACCCCCACTGATCCAGCCAGGCCAGGCCGTCATTGCTGTCGGTCCCCGGCGTCCGGGACAGGTTCATCATGGCCGTCAGATGCGCATCGATGTCGTTGACATAGCGCTGCTCTCCAGTGATCTCGGCCAGCAGCATCGCCGCGCCGTTCGACTTGTCGTCCCAACCCAGCGCCCAGCCGGTATTGGCACCCGGATAGTACTGTTTCGCCAAGGCTAGATACGACGCTTCCCCTGTCGCCTTGTTCAGCCATGCCGCGGCCCAGGACAGTTCGTCCTGATAGCCGCTGTAGCTGTTGTAATAGTTCCGCGCGTCCGGAATCGCGTCGACATAGGAGCCCTGGTAGGTCTCGGCAAAATCGAACAGCTGCTTTGCCGTGGTCAGCAGTTCGTCGGCTTGGGCCGTGTTGCCGGCATCGCGAAACACCATGGAGGCCGAGGCGAGCGCGGCCGCGGTTTCCGCCGTGACTTCCGTCCCCGGCCGGTCTGCCGTGATCGCATAGGCCGGGCGGTCCATGGTCATGTCCTCGGGTGCGCCCCAGAAGGAATGGTCCAGCCCGCCATTGCCGACCTGCCCCCAGAAGACGTCGTCCGACAGGTCCGCCGTGCCCTTGTCGTCATAGGCCCGCAGGAAATAGTCGGTCACCCAACCCAGGTGCGCCAGGATGTCGGCCTCCGCTCCGGCCGCTTCATAGCCGTCGGCATGGTCCACTGCGCCCCAGGCCAGCGTGGTCGCGGTAAAGGCCATGGGCAGACCGAACTTCACGTGGTCGCCCGCATCGTACCAGCCGCCGGTCAGGTCGCGGCCCACGTCGGCACCATCGTCCAGCGCGCTGTCGCCGCGCCAGTCCAGCGGGAAGTCGTCGGGCAGGTCCCCGGAATACTGGGCATAGTAAAACTGCATCGACATCGTCAGGGCGGACCCATAGTCGTCCGCATCGAAGGGCGATCCATCCGCGCCACCGGTCCCGCCGCCCGTATTCCCACCCGTGCCGCCGCCGGTCTCTCCCCCGGTTTCGCCCCCCGTCTCGCCTCCGGTCCCGCCGTCGACCGTATCGCTTTGCCCATTGGCGGACACGACCATCACGGGGTTGCCGCCCGGCACGGTCCCGTCGGCGGTGAAGCCGAAGGTCTGGCTTTCCCCGGGATCCAGATCCAGCGTCCAGCCGGAGGCCTCGATCAGCACGTCGCCATCGGCTTCGTTGTCGACGGTCGCGCCCCAGATGTTGCGGACGGCAAAGCCCGCGTCCTCGATCAGGATCGACCAGTCGTCGAGGGCGATGTCGGTGTCGTTCGTCACGGTGATGTCGGCGTTGAACCCGTTGCCCCAGTCCGAGGTGATGCGGAACGCCACCTCTGGCACCAGCGTGCCATCGTCCGGGTTCCCGCCCGTTTCGCCACCGGTTTCCCCACCCGGCTCACCGCCGGTTTCACCGCCGGTCTCGCCACCTGTTTCGCCGCCGGTCTCGACGGGTTCGCCATTGGCGGAAACGACCAGCATCGGCGCGTCGGCCGGGGCGGTGCCCTGCGCGGTGAAGCCCAGCGTCTTGCTTTCGCCCGGGGCGATGTCCAGCGTCCAGCCGGTGCCTTCCAGCAGCACGTCGCCATCGGCCTGGTTCTTGTGCGTGGCACCCCAGGCATTGCTCACGGTAAAGCCGGCATCGCCGATCAGGACTGACCAATCCGCAATCGCCTGATCCGAGGTATTGGTGACGGTCAGGCCCGCGTTGAACCCCGATCCCCAGTCCGACGTGACCTCGAAGGTAACCGCCAGCCCCGCGGCATCGACACCGGTATAGCCGGTGCCGCCTCCACCCTCCGGATCGGTGCCACCTGTCTCACCGCCGGTTTCACCGCCCGTCTCTCCCTCCGTGGGATCGGGGTCGACCGTAGTGCCCCCGTGCCCGGCGGTCAGCGGATCCTCGCCATCCACGCGCGCTGAATAGGTGATGCTGGACGCGGACGGCGCCGGGCCGCTACCGTTGAACCCAAGCGAAATGCTGGCCCCCGGCGCCAGGTTCTGGGTCCAGCTGACGCCGGTGATCAGGATGTCGCCATTGGCCAGGACCTCGACCTCGCCACCCCAGATGTTCGTGATCTCGAACCCCGGGTTCGCAATCCGGATCGAGAAGTCCTCGATCACGCTGTCCGTGTCGTTGACGATGTCGATGTAACCCGTGAAGCCGGTATTCCAGCTGGATCCCAACCGCCAGGACATGTCCGGCAGCAGCGCGTCGTCGGGCGCCGCGGCGCCGGGGGGCAGGATGGGGGCAAGAAGATCGGTCATGTCGTCACCTCGGATCGAAGGCCAAGTCGATGGGATTTTGGTTCCGGCTGGAATCGCCGGGGTGCTCGTCAATAGGCTGAACGGTACGAAAAATCTTTCATATGTTCAATAGATATCTTTTGAACATTTTAGATACGGATCATCGCGGCCGGATGGCGCAAGGATCGGCGAGGGCATGGTCAGCCGCGCCAAAGCCGCTAAGGTAACGCGACAGCCCGGAAGACCTGACGGGAAAGGACCATGCATGTCGCTGGACTGGGACGTGCCGCCCTTCTGGGCGCTGAACATCGCCAGGGTGCTGGAAGCGCGGACCGGATCCGCGGCCGCAGCCCTGGATCGGGCTGGCCTGCCCGCGACCTTCCTGACGTCTCCGCCGGACCGGATTGCCGTCGGGAAAGAGGTCGCCCTACTGGACGAGGCGACCGCAGCCCTGGGCGGAGAGAGAGAGGCGGCGCGGATCGGGCTGGCCTATGATCCGCGGCGGACTTCGCTTCTGTCCTACCTGCTGCTGAACGCGCAGACGCTGAAGGAAGGGGTGGCGCTGGCCGAACGTTTCGTGCGGGTGGAACGGCGGCGGGCGGTCTTTACCAGCCGGGTCGAGGGCGAAGAGGTCATGCTGATCATCGACGTCGGCGCCACCGGGATGCGGGACAACCCGCCCTATATCGAACACGCGCTGGGAACCGTCCTGTCGGTACTGCGGATCGCGGTGGATACCGACCTGACGCCACGGCGCCTGACGCTGGCCCACCAGCGGCCCACCGCGTTCGAGGCCGATCTGGCCGCGCTTTTCGGTGCGCCGGTCGCCAGCGGCCGGGGCGAGGCGGCGCTGGTCTTCGACCGGTCCGTCCTGTCGGCCCCTTTGGCGGATCCGGACACGGTATTGCTGCCGCACCTGACCGCCCATGCGCAAAGCCTGCTGGACGGGATGGCCGCCACCCCTGGCGCGCTGGGGGCGAAGGTGCGGGCAGAGATCGCCGGCCGCCTGTCCCATGGCACGCCGACCAAGGACCAGGTGGCCGCCGCCCTGGGGATGAGCGCGCGGACCCTCTCGCGCCATCTGGCGGACGAAGGCAGCAGTTTCGAAGCGCTTCTGAGCGGTCTCCGGCGCGAACTTGCGGAACGCTATCTTCAGGACCGCGGGCTGGGTCTGGCACAGATCGCGCATATGCTGGGCTATGCCGACCAGGCGGGCTTTACGTCCGCCTACAAGCGGTGGACGGGACGGACACCGGGGGCGGCACGGCCGCGCTGAAGCGGGCCCGACAGGCCCCCGGTCCGGTCCTCTGACAGGAACGCCCAAAGCTTTGTCCCGCTTGTCAAAAGCCGGGGCGCTGCCGGGGGCGGGACGAGCCCCTATGTCCGCGGGACACCGTATTCCGACCCAGGACAAACACCATGACCGACGACGACCGCAGGTTTGCCTTCCCCGTTTCCCTGCTGATGGAGCAGCGCGCGGACGGTACGCGACTGGTCCGCGGCATCCGCTATCGCTGGAACACCGGCGAGACGCAGATCAAGTGGTGGGACGACGCGCAGCACGACGCAGCGACGCTGGAGGAAGAGCCTTTGGCGTCGTCGTCCAGGCCGTCTTCGGGTTACCGGGCCTGAGGATCCCGGGGTGGCCCAAATAATACGTCCCGCCCGACCGCAAGGCCGGGCAGCGGTCGACGCTCCACGCCAATCGGATGGGGACGGCCGCTGCTCTTCTTGCGTAATGGCCAGCCCTCGCGCCCATTCGCGCAATGGATCGGCCAGAACCTTCCAGAGCCGGACAAAAGTTGGCCGCTGCCCGGCCTTGCGGCCGGGAGGGACATAATGTTCGGCGAGGTCGCGAGCCGCCAACAGCTTCGTTCGCGCTGCAGGTCCTACCCCTGCAACTGCCCCAGCAGTCCCCGCGCCGCCCCGGTCAGAAGGCCGGTGTCCACGCCGGCGGCAATGAACTTGTAGCCCCAGTCGCGATAGCGCAGCGCGTCCGCCGCATTGGTTGTCAGGATCCCCGGTGCCTTGCCCGCGGCCGTGATCCGTTCGGCCGCTGTCCTGATCGCCTGCTGCACCGGTTCCGCCCCAGGCGCGCCGAGATGACCCAGCGACGCCGACAGGTCCGATGGCCCGATGAACACGCCGTCGACGCCCTCGACCGACGCGATCTCCTCCAACCGGGACATGGCCTGGCCGGTCTCGATCTGGACCAGCACGCAGATCTGGTCATTCGCCGTCTTCAGATAGTCCGGTGCCATGCCGTATCGGCTGGCCCGCGTGCTGCCTGCCACGCCGCGGATTCCGTGCGGGGGATACCGGGTGGCGGCAACGGCGGCCGCCGCTTCCTCGGGTGTCTCGACGAAGGGGACCAATACCGTCTGCACGCCGATATCCAAGATCTTCTTGATCAGCACCTTGTCGTTCCACGCCGGCCTCGCCACGGCCGATGCCGTGCCCACGGCGCCCGCCTGCAACAGCGGTTGAAGGGATGCGATTTCCACCGGGCTGTGCTCGGTATCGTAGAGCATCCAGTCGTAGCCAGTCAGCGACAGCGCCTCGGCCGCGACGGGGCTGCACAGCGTACTCCACAGGCCCCATTGCAACTCACCCGCCAGCAGCTTCGCCTTGAAGGCGTTTTTCGGGGCGCCGGTCATGTGAACTGCACCGCGACAGAGCCGAGCGGTCCGAAATCGGCATGCAGCGTGTCGCCCTTCGCCGCCCAGACCGGCCGGGTGAAGGACCCCGACAGCACCATGTGACCGGGCTCCAGCGTCGTGCCCAAGGGCCCCAGTTTGTTGGCCAACCACGCGATGGCCATGGCCGGGTGGCCCAGCACGCCGGCGGCCAGCCCCGTCTCCTCGATTTCCGAGTTGCGATAGAAGATCGCGCCGACCCAGCGCAGGTCGACCTCGTCGGGCCGCACCGGGCGGCCGCCCAGGACCGTGCCCGCGGCGGCACCATTGTCGGCCACGGTGTCGAAGATCCGGCGGGGTTCGGTGACGCGGGCATCGATGATCTCGATCGAGGGCACGACCCATTCGGTCGCGCGCAGCACGTCGACCAGGCCGATGCCCGGCCCCTTCAGCGGTTCCTTCAGGATGAAGGTCAGTTCGGGTTCCACCCGCGGCACGCAGAAATTGTCGAACGGCACCTTGGCCCCGTCGTTCAGCACGAGGTCGGAAAACATGTAGCCGTAATCGGGTTCGTCGATCTTGGACGAGGCCTGCATCGCCTTCGACGTCAGGCCGACCTTGTGGCCCACGACCCGCACGCCCTGAGCCGCCTTGGCCTGGGCCACCATGGAGGAGATGGCATAGCTGTCCTCGATCTCGATTTCAGGGAACATCTCGGACGGGCGGGGGCCCTGCACCTTGGTACGGTGACTTTCCAGAAGGGAATCCACGGCCTGCTGCCGCTGTGCGTCTGATAGCATTGGGTCCTCGAAGGGGTCGTTGAAATCGAAGGGTCAGAGTTCCGGGTCGCCGGCGGTCAGGTGGGCCCACATCCGTTCGACGATGCCGCCCGCACGGGTGGCCCGGGACGCGGCCTGATCGGGCGGGATCGCGGGGGAATCGGCCAGACCGGCGGCGCGTGCCGCCAGTTCCACGCGGCACATGTCGTCCAGATACCAGGCCAGCATCACCGCTTCCTCCAACGAGGCACCGGTGGTCACGGCGCCGTTGCCGCGCATGATCAGGCCTGCGCCCTCCCCCATGGCCGCGATGGCGCCGTCAGCCTTTGCGTCGTCGCGGACCAGCTGGATATCGTCCCAGATGCCGACCGCGGGCGCGAAATAGGTGCCGAACCCGTGCCGCATGGCCGGGGCCACGCCAACCGCGGCCAGCGCCATGACGCTGGGTCCCATGAACCGTACGACGCCCCGAGCCCCGGGCCGCGAGGCATAGATGCGCTGGTGCAGACGGACCTCTCCCAGCACACCGTCCGGCAGAGGACCGGTGACCGGCACCTCGGTGCAGGCCGCCCCCGGTTCGACCAGGCCCATCGGAACCGACGGGCAGACAAGGAAGCGGTCGGCATCGATGCGGGCGGAACAATGGCCATAGGCATGGACCAGCCCGTGCCGCCCAAGGGCGCGGGCAGCGATCCGGACCGTGCGGGCGAGATCTGTCATTTGAACTCCGCGATGTCGGGTTTCGATCCCCAGCCGCAAAAGCCGGTCGGATCCGCCGGGAACTGGCGTTCGCGGTAAAGAAGTTCGTCCGCGATGCTTTCCACGCCGGACGAATATTCGAAGACCATCCCGTCGGGCCCTTCGAAATACAGGAACTTCGCCATCGAAGTCACGTGGCGGCCCGGCCCGAACACCATCTTCACGCCCTTTTCCGACAGGTAGTTGAAGGACCGCTGAACGTCGTCGGCCGACTTCACCTGGTGGTTCACGTGCTGAATCCCGGCGCGGTTGGTTGGGAACAGGGCAATGGTATGGTGCACCTCGTCGATCCGCAGAAGCGGCGCATCGCCGATCCGGTCGCTGACGCGGGCATTGCAGACGCGGGTCCAGAACCGTTCGTCCCGTGCGGCATCGGTCGTGCAGAGGCCCACATGGCTGAAGCCCGTGATCCCGGCATCGCGGGTCCCGTGATACCGCCGGCCCGAATTTTCCGGGCGCACCACAAGTTCGATGGTGTTGCCCGTGGGATCGCGGAACCGGATGAAGGCCTTCACCTTGCGGATCGCGGCCTCTTCCGCCGTACCGAGGTGGACCTGGTGGTTCATCTCTTCCAGCGACGCCGCGGCCTGTTCCAGTTCGGCTTCCGACCCGATCACGAAGGCCACGGCCTGATCGGCCGGATCGCCTTCGAAATAGCACAGCGTATGCGCCCTTTCGTCGGACTTGAAATACACCGCCCCTTTCGAGCGATCCGACACTTCCAGCCCCAGGTAATCGCGGGCGAAGAACTCGGCCCCTTCAAGGTCGCGCGTGCCAAGGCGGACATAGCTCACGTCTTGCAACTGGATCATCTCACCCTCCTCAGGCTGAATATTCCGGAACCGTGGAGGTGCTGCCCCATGCGCAGAGCCCTTCGGATGAATGCGGGAACTGCCGGGGCGGGCAGTCGGCGGTGAAATCGCGGCGGGCGCCTTCGGTGACATAGCCGAACAGCACCGCATCGGGGCCGCGGAAGGTCAGGAATGCCTCGTCCGATGTTGGCCGGCGGCCCGGCCCTGCACAGATCGGGACCTGCGCCGATTGCAGGAAATAGTTGTTCTGCATCAGCTGGTGCAGGCCTTCGACCTCGTACTGCACCTCAAGGATCGCGTCCCGGCCGGACGGGTGAATGGCGATCCGGTGATGGGCATCGTCGATGGCGATATAGACCGCGTCTCCCAGGTAATCGGCGACCTTGCCGCCGAAGACGTCGGTCCACAGCTTCGTGTCGGCGGCCACGTCGGTCGAGGCGAAGGCCACGCCGAAGAATTCCACGATCCCCGCATCCCGCGTCCCGTGATAGCGCCAGCCGCTGTCCAGCGGGCGCACTACGACCTCGATCCGGGGACCGTTGCGCAACCGGATCCACGCCATCTGCTTGCAGAGCCGCGCGGCACATTCCGCGGCGGTGCCCGCGGTCACGGTGTACCCGGCCGTTTCGAGCCGGACGCACATCGCCTCCAGGTCTTCGGGGTCGCGGACCTGGACGGCCAGTGCCTCGGTCGGGGCCTCTGCCGCTTCCACGATCAGGGACGCATGACGGTTGTCGGACCGGTACATGGCCACGCCTTCGGGCGAGGTCACTTCCTGCAGGCCCAGGATTCGGGTGGCGAAATCGCCGGTCTTCCTCGGATCGGCCACCCCCAGCCGGACATAACGGAGCTTTTCAACGACGGACATCGGCCCTCCCCTGCTGATGCTGGTCACAACTTCACACAGACGTTGCGGATCTCGGTATAGAATTCCAGCCCGTGAACGCCGCCCTCGCGACCGATGCCGCTGGACTTCATGCCGCCGAAGGCGGTGCGCAGGTCGCGCAGGAACCACGAATTCACCCAGGTGATCCCCGCTTCCAGCTGCGCCGCGACCCGGTGCGCCCGGCTGACATCCTGCGTCCACAGCATGGATGCCAGACCATAGGGCGAATCGTTGGCGCGCGCGATCACCTCGTCCTCGGCATCGAAGGGAGAGATGTGGACGCAGGGCCCAAAGATCTCTTCCGTCATCACGGCATGATCGTCGGCCAGCCCGGTCCAGATCGTGGGTTCCACCCAGTGCCCGCCGGACAGGTCGCCCTGCATTTCCATCGCACTGCCACCGGTCACGATCTGCGCACCGCCAGCGCGGGCCATGTCGTAATAGCCCAGCACCTTGGCGGAATGATCCCGCGGGATCAGCGGACCGATACTGGTGGCCTTGTCGAAGGGATCGCCCGGCGTCAGCGCGCGGGCCCTGGCGGCCAGACCTTCGACGAAGGTGTCGAAGATCGGCCGTTCGACATAGAGCCGTTCGGTCTGAAGACAGACCTGGCCCGCATTCATGAAGACGGCCCTTGTGCTTTGTTCCAGCGCCTTGTCCAGGTCGCAATCGGCAAAGACCACGCCCGCGTTCTTGCCGCCCAGTTCGAAGGACACCGGGCGCACACCCTTGGCGGCGGCGCGCATGATCGCCTCGCCTGTCCGCGTCTCGCCCGTGAAGGTGATGCCGTCGACCAGCGGATGCTCGGTCAGCCACTGGCCCGCCGCATCTGGCCCGTGGCCGTGGATGACGTTATAGACGCCTTCGGGGATGCCCGCGTCGCGCATGACCTCGGCCAGCAGGGTCGCGGTGGCGGGCGTTTCCTCGGACGGTTTCACAACCACCGCGTTGCCGCAGGCCAGCGCCGGCGCGACCTTCCAGGTCATCAGCAGGAACGGCAGGTTCCACGGACAGACGATCCCGATCACGCCGCGGGGTCCCCGCAGGGAATAGTTGATCGCGTCGCCGCCATCGGGGGCGATCATCGGAAAGAACTCGCCCGGGGTCTGTTTCAGGATATCGGCGAAGGCGCGGAAATTGGCAGCGCCCCGGGGAATGTCGAGATGCGAGGCCATGGCGACCGGCTTGCCGGTGTCCAGGATCTCGGCCCGCAGGAAATCCTCGAAGCGCGCTTCGATCCCGTCGGCGATGGCGTGGATGGCCTTCGACCGCTGGTCAGGCGTCATCTTCCCCCAGGGCCCTTTCAGCGCAGCCCTGGCGGCGCGGACGGCGCGGTCGACATCGTCCTTCGTCGCTTCCTCGACCAGCGAGACGACGCGCCCCGTCGCGGGGTCCACGTTCTCGAATGTCGCGCGGGCACCGCCGTCCACCGGCCGGTTGCCGATGAAGCCCGTGATCCTGCCGGGAAGGGTTCCGTCCATCATCTCGCCTCTCTGTCCGTTGGGCCGCGCAGGGCGGGGGGCTCCCCCGCCGCCACGCAAGGTTTCACTCAGTTGGAGGCTTCGGCTTCGAGCTTCTTCAGCATCGGTGCCTTTTCGCGCCATTCTTCGTACCAGCTGTCGATCGACGGCCCGAACCAGGCGCGGTCGACCCGGGTCACCGGCACGCCGGTGGTTTCCAGCTTCGCCAGGTAATCCGCGTCGATCTCGGCATAGCCGGTGACCAGCGCGGCCAGGTAGTCGTCCATCGCCTTCTCGACCACGGCGCGGTCGGCATCCGAAATCGTGGCCCATTTCCGGCCCGACGCCACCGCCGCCATCGGGAACATCATGTGATCGGAAATCACGATGCCCTTGGCGTGTTCGTAGTATTTCGAATTCCAGGTGCCCTCGACATCGATCTGCATCCCGTCGACCTGCCCGTTGGCGAAAGCGTCATAAAGCGCCGGCAGGGGCATCGGCGTGGGCGCGGCGCCCACCTGCTGCCAGAAGGCCAGTTCGGGCGCGAAGGGGATGGTGCGGATCTTCTTGCCGTTCAGGTCCGCAGCACTCTCCACCGGAAAGCCGGTGACGATCATCCGCATCCCCGCCATGCCCCAGCCCAGACCCACAAGCCCGAAATCGGCCATGCCGTCCAGAAGCTCCTGCGCGACGCCGCCCGTCAGAAGCTTCGACGCCCCGGCCACGTCGTCGACGATGTAGGGCGCCAGGAAGATGCCGTAATTCGGGTCGCGGTTGGCGAATTCGCCCAGCGTCAGGAAGGCAAAGTCCAGCGCGCCGGTCTGCATCTGCTGCAGCATCTGCGCCTCGTTCCCCAACTGGCCCGACGGGAAAATCAGGATATTCACCCGGCCGTCGGTCTGGGCCTTGATATCCTCGGCCATCCTGGTCGCCGTGACACTCCACATGTGCGAGGGCGGCGTGATCAGGCCCAGGCGATAGTCCTCGGCAGCAGCCGACACGGCTGCAAGGCCCGAGACGGCAAGCGCGATGGCGCCTGTCAGAAGTCGGTGCATGGAATTTCCTCCCTGAATTTCCGTTCTGTTGTCCCCCCGGCAGGCTCCAACCGGTCCGGGGTTTCGTCTTCTGCCGCCCGTGCCTCTGCCGCGCAGCGCAGGAGGTCGGGCATGGTGCGGTCGCGAAGGGCAGCGGCCCGGTCCAGCGGCGGCAGGTCGGACGCCGCATAGGCATCCGCCAGCGCCGCGCAGGTCGCCGCATCCAGCCTCGGGGTGCCCAGATCGTCGAAGATCCCCTGCATCGGACCGGCCAGGGCTTTCAGGAACTGGCCCATCCCGCCCTCGGCGCCCGAGAGGGCAAAGACGGTATGAGGGCCGACAAGGCTCCACCTTGGTCCCAGCGCATGGGTCACGGCACGTTCGGTATCGGGCAGGTCGGCGATACCTTCGACGACCATGTGCACCGCCTCGCGCCAAATCGCGGCCTGAAGGCGGTTCACCAGGTGGCCCGGGACCGGCTTTTTCAGCGTCAGCACGGTCTTGCCGATCCCTTCATAGATCGCGCGGGCGCGGGCCAGCGTGTCGGGCGTCGTGGCCGTGCCGCCCACGATCTCCACCACCGGCATCAGGTAGGGCGGGTTGCAGGGGTGACCGATCAACAGCCGTTCGGGATGTTGCAGCGCCGGCGCCATCCGGTCGGCGGTGAAGCTGGAGGAGGAGGACGCGATCGGCGCGTCCGGCGCCACGAAAGGCTCGGTCTCCGTCAGCACCCGGTGCTTCAGCTCCAGATCCTCGGGCAGGGCCTCCTGCAACAGGTCGACATCGCGGATCTGGTCCAGGTCCACCCGGCGCGGCAGCAAGGCCATGTCGGACAGGTTTCCCAGTTGCGCGACGATCCCCCGCGCGGCTTCGAAAGCGGCCGCGATACGGGCGTCGGCCGACGGGTCGGGATCGACCACCACCGCCTCGGCCCCGCCCACCGCGAAAGCCGCGGCCCAGCCGGCGCCGATCAGGCCGCCGCCAAGGATGGCAACACGTGTCATTGCAGGATCCTTCCAAGCCCGGTCGAGAGATCCGGGAAGATCGTCAGCGCCACCAGCACCAGCGCCACCGACAGGAAGAAGGGCATGATCAGGAGCGCCAGCCGTTCGGCGCGGACCTTGCCCATCAGGGCCGCCGTGAAGAGGCCGGTGCCCACCGGCGGGGTCAGCAGGCCCGCGGTCAGGTTCAGGCAGACGATGACGCCGAACTGGAACGGATCGATGCCATAGACCCCCGTCGCCACCGGCAGGAACACCGGCACCACAAGGATGATCGCCGGGATCGGGTCGGTGATCATGCCCAGGAACAAGAGCATCAGGTTGATCAGCAGCAGGAACAGGATGGGCGACGACGTCAGCCCCTGCACCCAGGCCGAGACCAGCGCCGGGATGTTGGCGAAGGTGATCACCCAGGAAAACAGTCCCGCCGCCGCGATCAGGAACAGCACGACGGCCGAGGATGCGGCGGCGCGCATGAAGGCCGGCCAGATGTCCGAAAGCTCCATCTCGCGATAGACGAACAGGCCGATGAAGGCGGCGATCAGGGTGGCGATGGCGGCGGCCTCGGTCGGGGTGGCGATGCCGCCCAGGATGGTGCCGATGATGACCACCGGGATCAGCGCGGCCGGCAGGGCGCGGCCTACGGCACGGATGCGGTCCGCCACAGCCACCTTTTCGCTTTTCGGAAAGCCATGCTTGCGCCCCAGCAGCCAGATTACCACCAGGAAGGCCGCGAACAGGATCACGCCCGGCACGATGCCCGCGATGAACAGGTCGCCGATGGGCAGCTGCGCGATGACCCCGAAGATGATGAAAAGCATGCTTGGCGGAATGATCGGTGCCAGCATGCCCCCCGCGGCCGTGATCGCCACGCTGACATCGCGGGGATAGCCGGTACGCTCCATCTCCGGCACCGCAATCCTGGACATGATCGTGATCTGCGCGACGGTCGACCCCAGGATCGACGCCATCATCATGTTGGCCACAAGATTCACATAGGCCAGCCCGCCCCGGACCGGCCCCAGCATCGCCAGCGCCAGCGCCATCAGGCGGCGGCCGATCCCTCCAGAGCTCATGAATTCGCCCAGCAGGATGAAGAGCGGCAGCGCCAGCAGACCGTAGTTTTCCAGCCCGCCAAAGAAGATTTGCGGGAAGGACAGGAACAGGACCGACTGGCCCGACACGAGGATCATCACGATGGCCAACGCGATCAGCGCAAAGGCGATCGGAACGCCCGCGGCCAGGAAGGCAAGGAAGGCGGCGCCGGCCATCAGATCGGCTCCTTCTCTTCGGCGAAAGTCGACAGGACATGGATCAGCCCGGTGATGCAGAAGACCGGCAGGATCAGCCAGAACCAGACCTTGCGGATGCCCAGCGTCGTCGTCGGTTCCTGATAGATGAAGTTGAAGCTGGCGCGCGAATAGGCCTTCAGGCTGTCCGCGGTGAAGGCGTTCACGGGATCGAACCAGGTCCACAGCATCCACGCCAGGAAGCCGAAGATCGCCAGCAAGACCACGTCGACCGCCACCGTCATCCGATAGCGTTGCGTATCCGGCAGGGCATCCTGCAACAGCGTCACCGCGATGTGCTGGCGGTTACGCAGGCCCAGCGAGGCACCGGCAAAAGCCGCCACCGCGATCAGGTAGATGGCCAGTTCGTCCGTCCAGATCAGCGGCACGCCCATCGCGCGCGACACGACATTCGTCAAAAGCAGGCACAGGATCACCAGGATCACCAGCCCCGCAAAACGCGCCTCGGCCCAGGCGATCGCGGCGCTTAGCCGTTTTAGCGCAGGTCGCACCCCTGTCGTGCCGGTCGTGTCGGACATGTCCACCATTCGCCTCTCCTCCGGCCGCAGATAAATATCGATATTTTTTCCATGTCAAATATAAAATCGATATTTTTGATCTTCGATCCACGGGGCCGGCCGTGTAGAACGAAGAAGAACAGGGAATTCGGGGAGCCTTGGCCAGTGACAGTGATTGCGGCGGACACGCCCGAGAAGACGATTTCCGAGCGCGCCTATCGCATGATCCGGGCCGAGATCGTGTCGGGGGACCTGGCCCCCGGCGCCAAGCTGAAGATCGAGATGCTGCGCCAGCGCTACGACATGGGCGCGGCCCCGCTGCGCGAGGCGCTCAGCCGACTGTCCGGCGACCGTCTGGTCCTGCTTTCCGGTCAGCGCGGCTTTGTCGTGGCACCGATATCCGCGAAAGAGGCGGCCGATATAGGCAACCTGCGCAAGATCCTGGAGATCGAGGCGATCCGCCAGTCAATTCCCCTGGGCGACACCGCGTGGGAGGAACGGTTGATCACCACCTTCCACCGGCTGTCCCGGCTGGAAGAGGGCGAGGATCAGGGCATCGACACGCTGGACGAATGGGAGAAACAGAACGCGGCCTTTCACGGCGCCATCGTGGCCGCCTGCCCGTCAGACGTGCTGCTTCAGATCCGCGCGCAGCTCTTCGCGCAACACGAACGCTATCGCCGGTTCAGCCGGATCAAGACGGTCCGCAACCGCGCGATCCACGATGAACACGACCGCCTGTTCGAAGCCGCGCTGGCCCGCGACGTCGATACGGCGGTCGAGGTGACGGGCCTGCACATCGAACGCACGACCGCCGCCGTGGTAGCGGCACTGGAAGGCGAAGCCCCGGCCGCCGGGCAAGGCGCACCGCAGCCGGCATGACCCCCCGCGCATAGCTGCCATGCCCCGAAACCGATACCCCAATCGGCTTTCCCAATGTTATCCTGCGCGGAACCGGAGTCGGCAAAGGCGCGACAGCCGCATCCAGCCGAGGCCAGATCCCGTATGTCCCGCACCGAAAAACTCCGGATGACCGAGTTCTTCCGGCCAGCCCGCCCGACGGCGCGGAACAGGCAGGTCGACGCCGGGGAAAGCGGCTATCTTCTGGGCCGGATTTCTGCCGCCGTCGCGATCTTTGCGGCGATCTTGGCCAGCACCACGCCCAGCCCGCTCTATCCCGTCTACATAGCCGAATGGGGCCTGGCGCCCAGTGCCGGGACGACGATCTTTGCCACCTATGCCATCGGTACGCTGGCGACGCTGTTGCTGTCGGGCCGGCTGAACAGCTTGGTCCGCGACCGGCGCGCGATCCTGCTGCCGGGGCTGGTGATGACCGCGCTTGGCGCGATCCTCTTCGCGATGGCCGACAATCTGGCCATGCTGCTGATCGGGCGGCTGATGTCCGGCGTCAGCACCGGGCTGATCACCGGCACCGCTTCGGCCCTGCTGCACGACCTGGATCGGCCGGACAAGCGCGGGCGAGCGGCCACCATCGCCACCGTCGCCTTCACCGGCGGCGCCTTTGCCGGGCCCTGCGTCTCCAGCCTTGCGCTGGGAATCGATCTTGCACCGCTGGTCACGCCCTTCCTGGTGATCGCCGGCACCGCCATGGCGGCCTTCATCGGGCTGAGCCTGGCGGCCTGGCCCCGATCCGGCGCCGCATGCATCCCTGCTAAGGAACCGGCAACAGAACCCGCGGCCGAACCTGCGCCGATGGATCTGTCCGATCTTCCCGGCCTTCTACCCGGGACCACGGCCCGGCAGATCTTCCGGCTGTCCTGCCTGGGCATCGGGGTCGCCTGGGGCGTCGGGTCGATGATGATGGCCGTGGGCGTCAGCGTCGCGTCGGATGTCTTTCATGTCGGCTGGGTCGTACTGGCCGGGCTGGTTCCGGCGCTGTTCCAGCTGTTGGCCGGCATCGGGCAAGTGCTGGGCGGGCGGATCCGCGGCCTGACAGCCCTGCTGATCGGCTTTTCCGGGCTGGCGGTGCTGCAGGCGCTGATCGGCTTCGGCGCGGTCTGGGGGCTGACAGGGCTGTTCCTGCTGTCTGTCCCGCTGGCGGGCCTGGCCTATGGCGCGACCTTCGTGGGCGGCGCGGCGCTGGTCAACCAGACGTCCGAACCGTCGCAGCTGGGCCGCCGCATCTCGGGCTTCTATGTCGTGGGCTATCTCAGCAACATGATCCCGACCTTCATCGCCGGGCTGCTGATCGACCGCTACGGGCTGCTGCCGGTCTTCACCGGCTTCAGCCTGACGGTCGCGCTGGTGGCCGCGACCGGCGTGGCGCTGGTGCTGCGTCAGAGGCGCGAGCCGCTCTGACCCCGCCGCCCGGCCTGTCAGCCGTCCAGATGGACCACCAGCCGGTCGCGGCTTTTTTCCCACAGCAGGGCCAGGTCCTTCAGCGCATTCTGGGATAACGTCCCGGTCTTGGCCGCGGTCTCGATCCCGGCCAGGGCGTGGTGCATCCCTGTCAGCCCGAAGGCCGCACAGGACCCCGCGCAGGCATGGGCGCGTGCCGCAAGATGCGGATCTTTGACCGCCGCCACCTTCAGGTCGGCCACCGCCAGGTCCGTTTCCGCCAGGAACTTCCGCGCCAGCCGGTCGACCTCTTCCGGCTTCAACAGGTCCCGCATCGATTCCAGGTAACCCTCATCGAACAACCTGGCGCCGGTCACGACCGGTCCCCCCTGCCCATCCGGCGTCCCGCCGGCGGCAATGGCGGCCAGCATCCCCACCAGTTCGGCCCGGTCCACAGGTTTCGAGATACAGTATTCCATTCCCGCCTCGCGGAAGCGCGCGACCTCCTCGGGCAGGGCATGGGCCGTAACGGCAATGATGGGCGCCCGGGCCGAAGCCCCGCCCCCCGACCGGATCGCCCGCGCGGCCGCCTGCCCGTCCATCACCGGCATCGAGATATCCATCAGGATTACGTCGAAGGCCCGCGCCGCCGCCAGGGCGACGCCCGCCTGCCCGTCGACGGCTTCGGTGACGTCATGGCCTTCGGCCTTCAGCATCTCGCGTGCGACGAAGCGGTTGATCTCGTTGTCCTCGACCAGAAGGGCCGACAGCGGCCGGACCGCCCTGCCCGCGCCATCCCGCAGGTGCCCGAAGGGTTCCTGCTGTGCGGGCAGGTCCGCCGCCGGCGGCAGGGCCACGCGCACCCAGAACAGGCTGCCTTCGCCTTCTTCGCTTTCCACCCCGATTTCGCCGCCCATCAGTTCCGTCAGGCGCCGTGCAATCCCCAGGCCCAGGCCCGTCCCCCCGGCCTGCCGAGAATAAGAGCTGTCCAGCGTCTCGAAATCGTTGAAGATGCGTTCCAGGTTCCTGGCCGATATGCCCACACCAGTGTCCATGACCCGGAATTCGGCCATGTGGCCGGGGCCGGTCAGCTTCTCGGCCTCAATCCAGATTTCGCCGTGGCGGGTAAACTTGATCGCGTTGCCGACCAGGTTCAGCAGCACCTGCCTGAGCCGCCGGCTGTCCCCCAGCACCACGCTGCCGGGTTCCAACGAACAGGACCAGTGCAGGGTATTGCCGTTGTTCGTCGCCAGGGTCGAGGTCGTTTCCACCACCCCTTCCAGCAGACGCGACACTTCGAACGGGCGCTGTTCGGGCACCAGCTTGCCGGCCTCGTACTTGGCCAGGTCCAGCACGTCGTTGACAAGCCCCAGCAACTGACGGCCGGAATTCTGCATCTGGTCCAAGAGATCCGACTGCTTTTCCGTCAGCTTGTGGTCCCGCAGCAACTGCATCGTGCCCAGAAGCCCGTTCAGGGGCGTCCGCATCTCGTGGCTCATCACCGCCAGGAATTCCGCCTTCGCCGTTTCGCCCGCCAGCGCCTTGTCGCGGGCATCCAGCAATTCCGCCTCGGCCGCCTTCCGGCCCGAGATGTCGCGGACGAAAACCACGAACACCCGCTCGCCCGCGTCATCCGCACGGTCGAGCGAGATTTCGGCCGCGAAGCGCCGTCCGGTGCGGGTGATCGCCTCGGACTCGAACCGGCGTTCGCTGCGCTCCGGGCGGCGATGCTCGCGAATATAGCGCAGCTGGTTTTCCAGCAGTTCGGCCCGGATGTCCGGCGGGTGCACCAGCTTGATTGCGTTCATGCCGACCGCCTCGGTCCGGTCATAGCCGAACAGCGCCTCGGCCGCGCCGTTCAGGTCGATCACCTTGCCCCGGTCGTCGCACACAAGGATCGCGTCGACCGTCGTTTCGACAATGGTCCGCATCCTGGATCCGGTCCGGGCCACGTCCCGCGCCTGCCGTTCGGACACGCGATAGAGCCGGTAGAACGACAAAGCCAGCAGCGTCAGACCGCCCAGCAGAAGCCCCAGCACTGTAGCCATCAGGATCAGCGTATCCGCAACCTCCTCCCGGCGGCTGTCCGAAACCTGGGCAAAGCTGGTCAGCCCTGCCAGCGACAGCTTGCGGATCGCGGCCTCCAGCACGACGGCCTGGTCCAGCAGGGCAGGCAATGCCGCCTCCAGCCGGTTGTCGCTGCCGTCGATCAGCGCGACGGTGTCGTCCAGGAAGCTGCGCACCACCGCCCGCGGGGCATCGAAATCCGCATCGTCGCGCAGGCGCCGGAAGGACACGCCGTTCTCCAGCGTGGACATGCGGCTGTAGAAGATATCGAACCGCCGGCGCACGGCAGCCAGCTTTTCCGGATCCCGCTGCGCTTCGAGCAGGGCCACCTTGAAGCGCAGGAATTCGACATCCGTCTGGGCCAGCACCCATTGCAGGTTGTCGGAATTGGCGGTGTTGAACGCATCGATCCCGCGCAGGACCAGCCAGCCCAGCCCCGCGACGGTGCCCATGCAGAAGACCAGCAAAACCACGGCAAGACGCGTCCGCACCGGCCTGAGGCCGGCCCGCTGACGTGGGTCCTTCGCTGTGGGCCCCCTGCCCTCCTCAGCCGGGTTCACCGTGCCTCCTCAGGCGCCCCGAGGGCGCATCGCCTAGTCTTCGACCGTCATCCGGTCCAGCTGCCAGATACTGCGGGAGTAGATGACCTCGGTCTGATAATCGGTTTTCGCATCGAAGGGGTAAATGACCCAAAGCGGGCCCTTGTCGCGCAGCGACATTTCCGCACCATTATGCTCGAACGCCACGATGGGGCCGTCGGCAACCCAATCCTCTCGCGGGATCTCGACAGCATAGTCGTTGACCGCAGTGGCGCTGATCGTGTCGCCCCGGGCGCCCACTGCCTCCATCAAGGCCGCCAGCGGCACGCCGCGGAAGGTCTGTTCGCCTTCGGTCCAGATCGTGGTCGTGGTGATGGTGACGGGGTTCATCGCCTCGAGCATCGCAAGGTCGAACCGGGCGGCATCGCCTGCGTTGGTGATGGAGATATCACCCCTGATCGTCAGAAGCACATCGCCGGTCGGCGCCGGCAGATCTTCGGCCATCGCCGTCGAGGCCAGGAGCGTGGCCGAAAGGGACAGGGCGGACAGGATGCGGGTCATCGGCAAGGTCTCCTCCGTTCGGACGATCCCGCGGGTATGCCACACCGCCCCCTGCCCCGTCATCCGCGCATCGGACCAACCGGCCTATCCCGAAGGATAGACACGACCCGTTCAGCGGATACCGCGGTTTTGGGGGCAATGGACACCGATGAAACGGTTTGCCGAACATTTCGGAACGAAATTCAGACATTTGTTCCGCAATGGAACAACCTGACCTGGCCCGCCCACACCTGCCCTGCAGGACCGCCGCAAAAGCGGGCCGTCCCGATGTGCCACCTTCCCATCCAATCCCGATTCCCTGGAATTCCGGGCTTCCCCTTCGGGCCCAACCCGGGATGAGACGACCGTTTTAAGGGGGACGCCTGAAACGGCTTCCCGCCAAGGCCGCCCTAGGGTGCGCACCATCCCACTGCCCAACTCTTGCCAACTGGCAAGATTGCCTAAAACGACGCTTTTCCAGACCCTTGCCGGGATCAGATCGGATTGGCCTCGGCATATCGGCGGAAGAAGGCCAGGAAGGCGCGGTCCGGATCGGCAGGCGGCTCTTTCCCCGCGGCCCAACCCCGCCATTCGCCTTCCACGAAATAGATGTCATAGCCGGGATGGCGCAGGCGTGCGGTCTCGTATGTCTGGGTTTTCAGCGCCGCCCCCTGCCGGTCCAGCCAACCGGGCCGCGGCCGCATTTCGACCTTGGGTTCCTCGACCGGCTCCTCCGCGCGGCCCTCGGCCCGCGCGCGCCGGCCCGTCGACGCGAATTGCAATGCACGTTCCACCTTGCCCGTCGCCTCGCCATCCTTGCGCCACCACCGCAATTCGACATGGGTCACTGACCGGCCGGTCTTGATCGGGTGGATCTCGACCATGTAATCCGACAGAGCCGACACTTCGGCCACCGCCGGGTCGATGGCCCGCAGGCGGAAGTTCGACCACGATGTCAGCTTGCCCTTCGGCACCCCCAGCACACCGCGCATCGCTTCCAGGCTGAAAGTCTCGGACGATTTCCAGCGAAGGTTCCCCCGCTTCTGCACCATCTCGTAGAGCGTCAGCGCGTATTTCGAACTCAGCGCGAACATCACCTCGCGCTGGAGCCGCGCAAAGACGGTCGAGTTCGAGATGATCTTGCGCAGCCGCGGCGGGATCTCGTATTCGAACAGGCCGTCGGACCGCGCCATTTCAAGGTTTCCCCCCAGAAGCTGCACGCGTTCGATGGCAGGCTTGCCGTCCCAGACGGCCTCGACCTTCACGATGGCGGCCATCAGCCGTTCGATGCTGTCGCCGATCCGGTCGTTGGAATTGTGCGAACCGCGCAGGTCCGCCTTGGCAATGACATGGACGACAGGCTTGTCGATCGCGTCCCAGGCGTTTTCCAGCAACTGGTTGTAGATCCGCCGGTCGGTCAGAGTCAGCGGCGTGACCTCGATCAGGTCCACCAGCTCTCCCGGCTTGACCAGCGATTCCCGGCTTGGTCGCGCGTCGACCGTCCGGTATTCTTTCGGTGCCTTTGCCATGGCTGCTCGATTCACTACTTTGTTTTCTTACTTTTGTATCCACAGGGACGTAAGCTGACAAGCATGGCCTTCACCCGAGAAGTAAGCTTTCAGGCCCCCTGCCCAGGGCCGTGCGAATCGGATCGCCCTGCTTTTCAAGGCTTTTTTCAGGGGTCCGATTCGCCCCGAACCGTCCCACCCGAAACGTAATTTAAGGCCATCCCAGGACGTATCGCCAACCCGCCCGATCCGTAAGCCCAGCCCACCCGGTCCGTAAGTGATACCGTCCCGAAACGTAACCGACAGGTCCAAAAATCTCATATTCCAAAGGGCCTGGACTGCCCTGAACAAATGAATCCTTGAATCCAGAACCTAAGGGGTTTTTTCGATTTGGGTTTTGGGTTTCAGTCCTGTTAGACCCCGCAAATCTGCCCGATCCGGGCCATTCGCTACTTTCTGGGTGATTGCGGCGCCTTGCACCCAGCCTTCTTCCGAACTTCACTGTCGGACCAGCCCAAGGTTCCATCCTGCAGGTCATGACCCCCAAGGTTCGGTTTTTTTCGTCCCGGCCCGCAATAATCGCACTTGAGCCGGAAAGCGCCGCGCTGCATGGTAGCCGAAAAACAAGAGGCGTCGATGACCGATATCGAGGATTATCCCGTCACCCTGGCCGAGATCGACGGGCTTGCAACCCGCGCGGACACAGTGATCAACCGGCTGCGCGAACGCGTCTTTGCCCCCGGCACACAAAAGGTCCTGAACCTTAGGTTCAACGTCCGGACCGCGTCCGAGATGGTCGGCCGCACCGAAAAGGCGATCCGCGACGCCGAAGGCGACGGCCGCCTGCCAGAGCCGGAAAAGGACCCCGATACCGGGCGTCGCACCGGGTATACGCTGGAAGACGTAAATCGCATGCGCGAGGTCTTCGGCACCTTGCCCTGGCGCGCACCGGAGGACCCGGCGACGGTGCTGGCGGTCCAGAACTTCAAGGGCGGCGTGGGCAAGTCGACGCTGGTCGTGCACTTGGCCCAATACCTGGCGCTGCGCGGCTACCGCGTCTGCGTGATCGACTGCGACAGCCAGGGCTCGACGACCTCGATCTTCGGGCTGAACCCGGATGTCGACGTCGACGAGGACGAGGACACGCTCTACCCGTTCTTCCGCCATGGCGGGCCCGCGTCGCTGCACTATGCGCTGCGGGCGACCTACTGGCCCGGTATCGCGATGATCCCGGCGAACCTGGGCCTGTACGATGCCGAATACGAATTCGCGGCGCGGATGCTGAACGAGCAGAGCTTCGTGCTGGACCGTCTGCGGCAGGGCATTGCCACGATTTCCGACCAGTTCGACGTGATCCTGCTGGACCCGCCGCCGGCCCTTGGGATGATCTCTCTCTCCGTGCTGCGGGCGGCGAATGCGCTTCTGATCCCGGCCCCGCCCAACAACATCGACTTCGGGTCGACCGCGCATTTCCTGAAGATGATGGGCGCGACGCTGAACGAACTGGCCGAACATGGCGGCGCACGGGGCTATCACTTCGTGAAGATCCTTGCGACCAAGATGAACGACCAGAAAAGCGCGCACCAAGCGATCAAGCGGGTGATGGAGGCGGTGTTTCCGCAGGACATCCTGCAATCGGTGCTGAAGGACAGCGCCGAGATCGACAACGCCACCGCCAATCTGATGAGCGTCTACGAGATCACGGGCCCCGCGACGCGGACCGAAACCCACAAGCGTTGCCGCGTCTACCTGGATGCGGTCGGCCGCGAGGTCGAGACGCTGATTCGCAAGACCTGGCCCAGCCACCACGCCGACCTGCGCAAGGAGGGGATCCTGTGAGCAAGCGACACGATGCCGTTTTCGACGACGTCCTGAAGGACCTGGGACCTGCGGCGCCCGCAAAGGACCGGTCTGGCGCGCGGTTCCTGAAACGGTCGAACACCATGGCGGAACAGGCCTCGGGCCAGCGGCAGGAGAAGGTGCTGCGGCTGGTGGATCCGGCGACCTGCGTGATGTGGGAGGGGCACAACCGCGCCTACGATCTGCTGACGCCGGAAAATTGCAAGGATCTGATCGATGGAATCCTAAGCCAGGGCCAGCAGGAGTTCCCGGCCATCGTGCGACGCCTGCCAGAGGGCGCCGCACGTGCGGGCCACGCGGCCGGAGGCGGCAAGGTCGAGTACGAAGTGATCTGCGGCGCGCGGCGGCATTTCGCGATCAGCTGGCTGCGGGCGAACAACTATCCGAAATTCCAATACCTGATCGAGGAACGCGTCCTGACCGACGAGGAAGCGTTCCGGCTGGCGGATATCGAGAACCGCGACCGCGAGGATATCTCGGACCTGGAGCGCGCGCGGGATTATGCGCGGGCGGTTGCGGCGTACTACGGCGGCAAGCAGAGCCTTATGGCGGAGCGGCTGCAGGTGTCCGAAGGCTGGCTGTCGCGCTACCTGCAACTGGCGAAGCTCGACGACCGGATCGTGGTGGCCTTCGGGTCGATCCGCGAGATCAGGGAGCTTCACGCGCGGCAGTTGAAGCCATTGCTGGCGGATCCCAGGACCCGCGACGCGATCCTGGCAGAGGCCGACGCGCTGGCTGCGGAACAGAAGGGCGAGGGGGTTCCGGTGGCCAGGGTGCTGGCCCGGCTGAAGGCCGTGGCGACCCCGCCAAAGGCCCGTGCCGTGGCCGACAAGGTCTATCGCGGCCGGACGGACGAGAACGGCATTCAGATGCGCCGCAGGGGGGCCAAGGTGACGCTGGAATTCCATCGGGACATGTCCGACAAGGCCCTGCGCGACGCGCTGGAGGCGTTCCTGAAGGACCGCGCGGCTGGAAAGTAGCCCTTGCCAATTGGCAAGAACGCGGAAATCCATTTTAATACATGCAGTTAGACGGTTTTCGCAGGAGCGCACGAGGGACGCAAGCCGGTTCGGCGACCATCGGCCTATCCGGAGCCGCGAACATTTGCCGACTTGACCTGCCGGGCAGTTTGGAATGGCCATGGCGGTGTTCGCCGACTCTCCCTGTTGCCTGTTCGAGGATGTGCCATGAACCAGCCGATCGCGCCGAAGATTGATGCCAAGCCCGCGAAGAAGCCCACGCTGGCCGATTGGCAGGAAACGACCCTGCAGGGCGAGGAAGCGGCAGAGGTCCTTGACCGTTCGCTTCGGGCGGCAATTGCGCAGGTGACGTTGGGCCTGTCGCCTGCGGCGCTGCTGGATGCCTGGGAAGACTGGGCGATCCATCTGGCCTCGGCTCCCGGCAAGCGGACAGAACTGATGGCCAAGGGCCTGCGCAAGACGCTGCGGCTGGCGAATTATGCCATGACCTGTGCACAAACCGCCGGACAGGCGGAACCCTGCATCGCGCCCCTGGCGCAGGACCGGCGGTTCCGCGACGAGGCCTGGCAGACGCCGCCCTTCAACATGATCCACCAGACCTTCCTGATGCAGCAGCAATGGTGGTGGAACGCCACGACCGGTATCCGCGGCATGACCCCCCAGCACGAACGGGTGGCCAGCTTTGTGGCGCGCCAGATGCTGGACACTGTGTCGCCCGCGAACTTCCCCCTGACCAATCCGGAGGTGCTGCGCGAGGCGGCGAAGACCGGGGGCATGAACTTCGTCAAGGGGGCCGTGAACTGGATGGAAGACGCGACCCGCATGGTCACCGGCCAGCCGCTGGTGCCCACGGGTGACTACAAGGTGGGCGAGACACTGGCCACCAGTCCCGGCAAGGTCGTCTTCCGCAACCGGCTGATGGAACTGATCCAGTACGCGCCGACGACGGAAACGGTGCGGCCGGAACCCATCCTGATCACGCCGGCCTGGATCATGAAATATTATATCCTGGACCTGAGCCCCGAGAATTCGCTGGTGAAATATCTGACGGGGCAGGGCTACACGGTCTTCATGATCTCGTGGCGGAATCCGGATCCCGAGGACCGGAATTCCGGGATGAACGACTATCTTGCGATGGGCCCGATGACGGCGCTGGACGTCGTCCAGACGATCACCGGATCGGCCAGGATTCACACTGTCGGGTACTGCCTGGGCGGTACGCTGCTGACCATTGCGGCGGCGGCCATGGCGCGGGACGGGGACGACCGGCTGGCCAGCGTGACGCTGCTGGCCGCGCAGTCGGACTTCACCGAGGCCGGCGAGTTGATGCTGTTCATCAACGAAAGCCAGGTGACCTTCCTGGAAGACATGATGTGGAAGGACGGTTACCTGACGTCCGACCGGATGGCTGGCGCGTTCCAGATGCTGCGCTCGGCCGATCTGGTCTGGTCGCGGATGACGCGGGAATACCTGATGGGCGAACGGGCGCTGCCGAACGACCTGATGGCCTGGAATGCGGATACGACGCGGATGCCCTACCGGATGCACTCCGAATACCTGCGCTGGCTGTTCCTGGAAAACCGGCTGTCGGCCGGTCACTACGAGGTCGACGGCCGCACCATCGCGCTGTCGGACATCCATGTGCCGGTCTTCGGCGTGGGGACGGAAACCGACCACGTGGCGCCGTGGAAGTCGGCCTACAAGATCCATCCGCTGTTCGAGGCGCCGGTGACCTTCGTTCTGACCAATGGCGGTCACAATGCCGGCATCGTGTCAGAGCCGGGGCACCCGCACCGGCACTTCCGGATCAGGACCTCGGCCGCCGATGCGCACCCGCTGGACCCCGACGAATGGGTCGCCGCGGCAGAGGAACGCCAGGGTTCGTGGTGGCCGACCTGGGTCGACTGGCTGAACGAACGGTCGGGCGCCCCGGTGGCGCCGCCGCCGATGGGGGCCGAAAACCTGGGATATCCCGCGCTGGAGGATGCGCCGGGGACCTATATCCTGCAGCGCTAGGGCAGGGGGCCCATACGGGCTGTGAAATGGACGCGGGTCCAGGGGCCTTGTTCCCACGTCGCGGTGGTGTTTTGATCCTTGCCGAGTGCATTGGGACAACGGGTGAATACGGATGAGCAAGAGCCCCTATCAGGATCTGCCCGCCCGGGCATTTTGGCGCAGCGCTGTGGCAGAGACCGGTCCCCTTGGCCTGTCGGGGTTGTGGACATCCCCATGGACCCTGCCGTCGGACGCGGTCTTTGTCACCTACGGATCCTGCTTTGCCCAGCACATCAGCCGCGCCCTTGTCGCACGACAGATGAACTGGCTGAATGCGGAACCGGCGCCGGGGCGAACCCCGGACGAGCTGGCACGAAAATACAACTATGGCGTGTTTTCGGCGCGGACCGGCAACATCTATACAGCCGCGCAGATGCTGACTTGGGCGCGGCTGGCCAGTGGGCTTGATCCCGTCAGTTCGGTCGAGCTGTGGACGGACGAAACCGGCAGGACGCACGACCTGCTGCGTCCCAATATCGAACCGCGGGGCTTTGTCGATGCGACCGCGGCCCGGGCTTCGGTGGAAACCACGCGGCGCGGATTCCTGCGGTCCGTGCAGGACGCGGACGTCTTTGTCTTCACGCTGGGCCTGACGGAAGGCTGGACGAACCTGGAGACAGGGGCGACCTACGCGATCTGTCCCGGGACTTCGGTCGGAACCTTCGACGCGGGTGTGCATGCCTTCCGGAACTATACCTATCCCGAGATCATCGCGGACCTTCGGGCGGCTTTCGACCTGCTGCGCGGGATCAATCCCGCGCTTCGGATCCTTCTGACCGTTTCGCCCGTGCCGCTGGTGGCGTCGGCCTCGGGGGATCATGTCCTGGTGGCGACGCAGTATTCAAAATCGGTGCTGCGGGCGGTGGCCGGCGATCTGGCGCAGGGTGCGGACCACATCGACTATTTCCCGTCGTACGAGATCATTGCGGCCCCGTCGGGGCGGGCGGTCTTCTTCGAACCCAACATGCGGTCGGTGTCGCCCCATGGGGTCGACCATGTCATGACGCACTTCTTCGGCGGGCTGGATCTGTCGGGGCAGGCCCGGTCGCGGGGTCCGGGCGAGGAGGCGATGGAGATCGAACGGTCCGAGGCCGAGATGGCCGCCGAGGACCTGGTCTGCGATGAGATCCTGCTGGAGCGGTTCAATGGCAATTGATCTTATCATCGTAGGCGACAGCCATGGGCGCGCGTTGTCCGAAGGAGCCAGGCGCCTGGGCCTGAATGTGCGCGAGGTGACGTTTTCCGGCAACTACTGGCACAATGGCCGGTTCCAGTACCGCCGCTACGGCTTTCGCGTCGTGCGGGTCGGGCAAGCGCAGCAGCAGCTGGCGGATCTTCAGCAGGAACTCGGGGTCGCCGACATCATGACTGCCGGCCTGCCGGTCCTGACGACCATGGGCTTTCACCTTGGCCGGTTGGTGCCGCCGATTGGCTGGTACGGTCATTCGAGCAATCCCGACGACCTGGAGACGGATCCGGGCGCGCGGTTCCTGTCGGCCGATTTCCTGTGCGACTATGTCGATTTCTACCGTGCCAAGCACCTGCAATGTGCCAGCCGGATGAGCCGTGCCGGCAAGCTGATCGTGGTTGCGCCGCCGGTGCTGTTCGAGCGCCCGAACTATGCAATCGTCCGCGACCACATCAAGCAGCGGCTGATCGAGGCGGGTGTGGAACTCTATGAACCGATGGAGAACCTGCCCTGTATCGACGGCGTGCTTGCGCCGGAGCTGGTCGCCCCGGACGGCACGCATGGCAACGGCGACTATGGCCGCTTGGTGGTCGAGGGGATGCAGACGCAGGGACTGTTGTAAAGGCCGTAGGCCGGCCGTGGCGCAGGGTCTTTCGCGCCGAGCTGCGAAACCGCCGCAGGATGCGTGCTGTGCACGCACCGCTACCCGGTCAGTACCCGCTGACCGCCGGGAGCCAGGTGGAAATTGCGGGCACGAAGGTGATCAGCATCAGCGCCACCAGGAGGGCCAGGAAAAAGGGCGGCATTTCCTTGACCAGCGTCATTGGCTTCAGGTTCACGGCCGACGAGACTACGAAGATCAGGCTGCCCACCGGTGGCGTAGTCAGACCCATGGTCAGGTTTACGATCACGATGATGGCGAACTGGTTCGGGTCGATCCCCAGCGCCAGGCTGATCGGCGCCAGGATCGGCACCAGGATGATGACCCCCGGCAAGGGGTCCATGAACAGGCCGAAGACCAGCAGCAGCACGTTCACCGCCAGCAGGAACGCGATCGGCGACAGGTCCCACGAGATGATGGTCTCGGCCAGGAACTGGGGGATGCCCTCGATGATCAGAACCCAGGCAAAGGCGCGGGCGGCGCCCAGGATCAGCAGCACGGCGCCCGATGTCAAAGCGGCGCTGAGCAGGATTGACGGCAGTTGGCTGATCTTCAGGGTGCGATAGACGAACATGCCCACCACCAGCGCGTAGAAGACCGCGATGACCGATGCCTCGGTGGGCGTGAAGATCCCGAAGCGGATCCCGCCCACGACAAGGCCGATTAGGAAGAGGGCGGGCAGGGCATAGACGAAGATCCGCGCAATTTCCGCCAGCGAGGGCATGGCATCGCCGGTGGCATAGCCGCGGCGGTGGCTCATGTACCCGTTCGCGGCCAGGACGCAGGCGGTGATCAGGACACCGGGCAGGACACCCGCCATGAACAGCGACCCGACCGAAACCTCCTGATCCTGCATCGCGTAGATGATCATGGTGATCGACGGCGGGATGATCGGCCCCACGACGGCCGACGCGATGGTCAGCGCCCCTGCATAGGGACGGTCGTAGCCGCCCTTTTCCATCATCCGGATCATGGTGGCGCCGGGCCCGGCGGCATCGGCCAGCGCACTGCCCGAGATGCCGGCGAACATGGCCGAACTGATGGCATTGGCATGCCCCAGCCCGCCCCGGAAGTGACCGACCAGCGACTGCGCCAGGCGTAAAAGCGCCTTGGTCACGTTGCCGCCGGTCATGATCTCGGCCGCGAGGATGAAGAAGGGGACCGCCAGCAGGGGGAAGCTGTCGATGCCGGTGAACATCTCCTTCGCGATGACCAGCGCGGGATAGCGGCTGGCGAACATCACGGCCAGCAGGACCGAGATGGCGATGGAAAAGGCGACCGGAACGCCCAGGATCAGAAGGCCGAACAGCGCTGGAAACAGGATCTCAGCCATGTGCGCCGTCCGTGTCGATGGTGCTGGCGGGATAAGTGCCGGCAGTGATGAATTCACGTGCCAGAAGCAGCGTGTGGACGATCAGCAAGCCGAACCCAAGGGGCATCGCCAGGTAGATGTAGTAGAACGAGATCCGCAGCGCCGGCGTCTTCTGGCGGCCCATGCGTTCGGCATAGGACAGGCCGACTTCGACCATCTTCAGGAAGAAGGCCAGCAGGATCAGCAGGATCAGCGCCCGCAGGATCTTCTGTCCCAGGCCGGGCAGGGCGTCCTGCAGATTGGTGATGGCGACATGGCCGCCGGCGCGCAGCGCAAGGCCTGCACCGATGAAGGTCATCCAGATCATCAGGTAGCGCGCCACCTCGTCCGCCCAGGGCAGCGAATAGGTGAAGAAATAGCGCAAGCCCACGTTGGACCCCACCACGATGGCCATTGTGGCCAGCATGGCGATGACCACCCACCCGTTCAGGGTGACGAAGATCTGTTCCAGCTTCTTCAATGCGACATATCCGAAAAAACTGGCCGGCCCCCGAAGGCGCCGGCCGACCCGGTTGCGGGCTTGTTACTTGGTCGCGATGATCGAGTCGATCAGCGACTGGTCGTAGGTCTGGTAGTAGGTCTCGTAGGCGGCCTTGATCGCCGCCTGGAATTCGGCCTTCTGCTCGGGGCTCAGTTCGTTCACGATCATGCCGCGTTCCTTCAGCGTCTCGACGCCCGTGGTCTCGACATTGTCGACATAGGCGCGCATCGCGGCGACGGCAGCCTTGCCGGCCTCTTCGAAGACGGCCTTGGTTTCGTCATCCAGGCTGTCCCAGAACGGGCCCGACACCAGGATCATCGCCGGCGAATAGACGTGGCCCGACAGCGTCAAGTACTTCTGCACTTCGTTCAGCTTGACCGACACGATGACCGACAGCGGGTTTTCCTGCCCGTCGATCACGCCCTGCTGAAGCGAGGTGATCACTTCCGGCCAGGCCATCGGGGTCGGTGCCGCACCCATCGCCTGGAAGGCTTCCAGGTGAACCGGGTTTTCCATCGTCCGGATCTTCAGGCCCGCGACGTCGGCCGGGGTCTCGATCGGGTTGCGGTTGTTGGTGATGTGACGGAAGCCCTGTTCGCCCCAGGCCAGGGCGTGCAGGCCCTCGTCATCGAATTCGGCCAGGATTTCCTGACCGATCGGGCCGTCCAGCACGGTGCGGGCATGGTTCAGGTCGCGGAACAGGAAGGGAATGTCGAAGACGCCGGTGTCGGGGACGAAATTCGCCAGCGTGCCGGACGACACGATGGTCACTTCCACGGTGCCCAGCTGCAGGGATTCGATCACTTCGCGCTCGCCACCCAGGGCCGAGGACGGGAACTGTTCGATGTTGAACTCGTCGCCCGTGCCGGCCGCGATCACGTCGGCAAAGGCGGCGGCACCGACGCCATAGTGGCTGTCGGTGGCAAGGGCATAGCCGATCTTCAGATCGGTCTGGGCGAAGGCGGGGGCGGCAAGGGCCATGGCGGCAGCCACGGCGAGACTTGTGTATTTCATGTCGGTCCTCCCAAAGAGACGTGGGTTTCTTAACCTTCGTCCCGCGGCCCGTCCACCCGCCCGAAACGCATTTCCAGCAATGGGATTGTCGTATTGTTGCGCCGGACGGGCCGGCGCAGCAATCAAAGCGTGGGCACGGCCAGGTCTGCGATCCGACCGTCCGTTTTCAGCTCTCCCCCGGTCACGGACTGGAGGTCGTCGAAGGACAACTGTGGCAGCTTTTCCCGCAGGACGAAGTGTCCGCCTTCGATATCCACGACCGCCAGCGAGGTATAGATCCGCGTCACGCAGGCCACGCCGGTCAGCGGCATGGAACAGCGGTCGACCAGCTTGGGCTCACCCTTCTTGGTCACGTGGTCGGTCACCACGGCCACCCGCTTGGCGCTTTGCACAAGGTCCATGGCACCGCCCACGGCCGGGATGGACCCTTTGCCGGTGGACCAGTTCGCCAGATCGCCGTTTTCGGCGACCTGGAAGGCGCCCAGGATCGCCACGTCCAGGTGGCCGCCGCGGACCATGGCAAAGCTGTCGGCATGGTGGAAGAATGCCGCGCCCGGCTTCAGCGTGATCGCCTTCTTGCCGGCATTGATCAGGTCCCAGTCCTCTTCCCCCGGGGCAGGGGCAGGGCCGAAGCCCAGGACGCCGTTTTCGGTATGGAAGACCGGGGTCCGGCCTTCGACGGTGTATTGTGCCACCATCTCCGGAAAGCCGATGCCAAGGTTCACATAGGCGCCGTCCTCGATATCCTGTGCCGCGCGCCAGGCGATCTGGGCGTTCGAAAGCTTGATGTCGTCGAAGCTGGTCATGGGTACACCGCTCCTTCGCGGAAAAGAACTTCTTCCTGGACCGGATTGGGGATCTCGACGACCGTGTCGACGAAAATGCCTGGGCTTATCACCTGTTCGGGATCGATCCCGCCGGCAGGGACGATGCGGCTGACCTGGGCGATGGTCTTCGTGGCCGCCATGGCCATGATCGGATTGAAGTTCCGCGCCGCCATCCGGTAGGTCAGGTTCCCCATCGGGTCGCCCAGCTCGCCCTTGATCAGCGCGAAATCCGCCTTCAGCCAGCGTTCGCGGACGTAATGCTTGCCGTCGAATTCCTCGACCGGCTTGCCCTCGGCCAGTTCGGTGCCATAGCTGGTGGCGGTGTAGAAGGCCGGGATCCCGGCGCCCGCGGCGCGGATCCGTTCGGCGAGGGTTCCTTGCGGCACCACTTCCAGTTCCAGCCTTCCGGACTTGTACGCCTCGGTGAACGCCACCGGGTCCGACGAGCGCGGGAAGGAACAGATCATCTTGGCGACCAGCCCGTTTTCGATCATCGAGGCGATGCCGACATGCCCGTTGCCGGCATTGTTATTGATGACGGTCAGCCCTTTGACGCGGCGGTCGATCAGGGCGTGGATCAGTTCGATCGGCGCGCCGGAGCCGCCGAAGCCTCCGATCATGACGGTCGCGCCGTCGGAAATGTCGGCGACGGCCTCGGCCAGCGTCGCAACGGTCTTGTCCATGCGGGGGTACCTTTCCTGTGGGACAGGTCGCGTGAAGCGAATGGGCCACTGTCTATGCGCCGGGCCGGTGCAGCGTCAATCGGCGACCGGCCGGATCGTGCGCGCAGGGCAGGGGGCGCGCGCCGGGGCTTCGGGCGGAAAGGTATTCTTCCGGGTTGCAGTTTGGGGGCGATCTGTTCGATCTTGCGGCGGACCTTACGGTCCGCGCCCAAGATGAAAGGTTTCGCCAATGATGCTGTCCCGCGCCCTGACCGCTCTTCCGATCTTCGTTGCCGTGGCAACGGCCGGCCAGGCCCAGGTCCTGGAAGTCGGACCAAGCCCGGCGGATGACGTGTTCTCGGTCCCTGAAGGGGCGCTGGACCAGGCGGTGGAGGCGCTGCCCGGCATCGTGGCCCGGGTGATGGAGCGCAGCGGTGTGCCCGGTCTGGCCGTGGCAGTGGTGCACGGGTCCGACGTGGTCTTCGCCGAAGGCTATGGCGTCCGCGATCTGGAAAGTGGCGCGCCGGTCACGCCGGACACGGTGTTCCAGATCGCGTCGATTTCCAAGTCGCTGTCGGCCACCGTGGCGAGCATCGCAAAGGCGAAGGGTCAGGTCGACTGGGACGACAAGGTGTCGGAGCTGCTGCCGGACTTCCGGCTGGGATCGGATTACGTGACCGCCGAAGCCACGGTCGGGGACTTCTTCGCCCATCGCAGCGGCCTGCCCGGCGGTGCCGGCGACGATCTGGAGGATCTGGGCTTCGACAGGGCCACGATCCTGTCGCGGCTGGACCAGATGCCGCTGAACCGGTTCCGGACCTCGTACGCCTACGCCAACTTTGGGACCACCACCGCCGGCGAGGCGGTGGCCGCCGCGGCCGGTGGCGCATGGGAGGACGTGGCACAGGAATACCTGTTCGGCCCGATGGGCATGGACCATACCAGCTATCGCCATGACGATTTCCTGACACGGGACAACCGCGCCACATTGCACGAGTTGGAAGATGGCCAATTCAAGGCGGTGGCGGAACGCGACCCGGATCCCCAGGCCCCGGCAGGCGGTGTCACCTCCACCGTGCTGGACCTTGCGCGCTGGATGTCGCTGCTGAATGCCGGAGGAACCTTCGACGGGCAGGAGCTGTTCGCCGAAACGGACATCCTGCCGGCGATGAAGCCGCAAAGCCAGAACTCGCTGGGTCATTCCATCGCCACGCGCGGGGCCGGCTATGGCTATGGTTTCAACTACAAGGTCCTGGCCAACGGCCGGGTCGGGGTCAGCCATTCCGGGGCCTTCATCATCGGCGCGGGCACCGCGTTCGAGATCATGCCAAGCCTGGATACCGGCATCGTCGTGCTGACCAATGGCGGCCCGGTGGGCGCGGCGGAATCGATCATCGCCGAATTTTTCGACATCGCCAATTTCGAAGAGGTCACGCGCGACTGGTACGCCGGTTATAACGCGATGCTGGTGAACTACTACGCCCCCGTGGGCGATCTGGTCGGGCAGACGGCGC
Organism: Chachezhania sediminis; assembly: GCF_009765275.1. Classification (GTDB taxonomy): domain Bacteria; phylum Pseudomonadota; class Alphaproteobacteria; order Rhodobacterales; family Rhodobacteraceae; genus Chachezhania; species Chachezhania sediminis. Next base: position 630,437 of record NZ_VOPH01000003.1, on the reverse strand, counting down.
CCGCCGACGCGGAACCGTCCCGCCCGCTGACCCAGCTGACCGGCACCTATGACAGCCCCTATTTCGGCCCGGCCCGGGTGGAAGACACCGATGGCGGCCTTGTCCTGTACCTGGGTCCCAAGGACATGGCCTTCCCGCTGGAACACTGGACCGGCGACACCTTCGCCGTGGCCCCCCGGAGCGAGAACGCACCTTACGGCTCGCTCTCTTCGGTCGTGTTCGGCGGGGACGGGGACCAGGCTACGTCGCTTTACGTCGACTACCTCGACACCTACGGGCTGGGGACCTGGGAACGGTAGGGTCTAGTCGGGCCTCCTCAGCTTTGCGAGGAGGCCGATCACCGTCGGCAGGACCAGGATCGCCAGCGACACGCTGACCAGCAAAAGCGAGACGGGGCGTTCGAAGAACACGCCCACGTCCTTGTGGATCAGCAGTGTCCGGCGCAGGTTTTCCTCCAGCAGCGGGCCAAGAACGGCGCCGAAGGCCAGCGGCAGGACCGGGATGTTCAGGCGGATGAAGGCAAAGCCCACCGCGCCGAAGAAGATCGCGACCCAGATGTCGATCACCGCGTTCCGCACCGAATAGGCGCCCAGGATGCACAGGATCAGCACGGCCGACATCAGCAGGCGCTGCGGGATGGCCAGGATCCGGCGATAGACCGGAATGCCGATGGCCCCGGCCACGATTGCGGTCAGAAGGATGGCCAGAAACAGCCCGCCATAGATGGTCAGGATCAGGTCCGGCTGGTTCTCGAACAGGCCCGGCCCGGGGCGCAGCCCGTGCAGCAGCAGGACTCCGATCAGGACGGCGGTGATGCTGTCGCCCGGGATGCCCAGCGTCATCATGGGGATCAACGCGCCGCCGACACAGGCATTGTTGGCAGCTTCCGGGGCCACAACGCCCCGCGGGATGCCGGTGCCGAAATCGTCCGGCGTCCGCGACAGGCGTTTTTCAAACGCATAGGCCAGCGCCACCGCCACGGCCGAACCCGCGGCGGGGATGGCGCCCACGAAGGTGCCGATGACCGACCCGCGCAGCGCGGTCGGAAACTCTCCCACAAGGTCGCGCAGCCGGGGCCAGGTCCGGCCGGCGCTTTCCGGCACGGGGTCGGCGGCATCCTTCGACCGGCAGAGCAGCGATAGCACCTCGGCAATGCCGAAAAGGCCGATGGCCAGCGGGATGATGTCGATGCCGCCCTGCAGGTCCGCTGTCCCGAAGGTAAAGCGCGGCACATCCGTAACCTGGTCGCGTCCTACCACGCCCACCAGCAGTCCCATGGCCCCGGCCGCCAGCCCGCGCAACGTGTCTCCGGACGAGGCATAGGCCACCAGTGCCAGTCCGAACAGGACGACTGCCGCGTATTCGGGCGACCCGAACTGCAGCGCGTAATGGGCAATGGTGGGGGCCAGCAGCACCAGAAGGATCCAGCCGACCACGCCGCCGAAGATCGACGCGATCAGGGCATAGGACATGGCTTCGGCAGCGCGGCCCTTCCGCGCCATGGCATGGCCGTCCAGCAGGGTGATCATGGCGCCGGGCGTGCCGGGGATGTTCAGCAGGATGGCGGAAACCGATCCGGCATAGACGCTGGAAAAGAACACGGCCAGCATCATGACCATCGCCGGTGCCGTTTCCATCCCGTAGGTGAACGGCAGCATCACCGCCAGCGCCATGGTGGAACTGACCCCGGGCAGGGCGCCGAAGACAAGGCCCAGTACGGTGCCCAACAGGGCCAGCCCCAGAAGGGTGGGGCTGACGAGATCCGACAGGATCGTCGCGAGAAGGTCAGAAGTCATAGGGGCACGGACAGTCCGAAGTGGAAGAGCGCATAAAGGGCAAGGCCCGCGGCGCCGCCCATCAGGGCGGTCACGGGCCAGCGGGCGGTGTCGGTCCGGCCCGCCAGCACGGCCAGCGCTGCACCGATCACGGCCAGGGCCGCCGCCGCACCGGTCAGGCCGCGCAAGGGGATGAAGGCCGCCATAAGCAGCACCGCGGCCAAGGCGGGCCAAAGCGACCGGACCGACCCCGGCGCCGCCATCGCAGCGGTCCGGCGCAGGCCCAGAAGACCGCGCGCCGACAGGCCAAGACCTGCCAGACCAAGGCACAGAAGCAGCACCTGCGGCAGCAGCGCAGGTCCCGGATCGCGGCCGAAGTTGTCATGCAGGCGCCCGGCCTGGGCGAAATGCACCCAGGCCAGGCCAAGCGATACGGCAAGGCAAAGACCGCCGGACACAAGGTCGTTCACGACCTCGCGCCGTGCGGCATCGTCACTTGGGGTTGGTGACAAGTCCTGCCCCTTCCAGCACCGGGTAGACCTGTTCGTCGAAGGCCGCGATGCGGGCGGCGGCCTCTTCCGGGCCCAGCGGTTCGATCATGTAGCCGGCGGCATTGGCCGCGGTCACGAATGCGTCCGAGGACAGGACCTCGACCAGTGCATCCGACAGCACCTTGGCCCTGTCCGCGGGAATGCCGGCCGGGCCCACCACGGCGCGGAAGTCGCCGGCGACCACGTCATAGCCCTGTTCGGCAAAGGTCGGAACGTCCGGCGCCAGGAAGTGGCGGCCCGCCGCCATGACCCCCAGGATCCGGACATCGCCGGCTTTCGCGTGCTCCAGCACCTGCGGGATCGGCACGGTCGCACTTTCGACCTCGCCTCCCAGAAGCGCTGTTACTGTCGGTGCATAGCCCGGATAGGGCACCTTGTTCAGCTCCAGTCCCAGAAGGGCTTCCATGAACGAGGCAGAGATATAGGACGCACCGCCCGGCGGGTCGTTGCCGTTGGGCACGTCGCCCGGCGCCTCCTTCACCGCGGTGACATAATCGTCCAGCGTCTGGTAGGGCGTGCCTGCGCCTACGGTCAGGGCGCCCGGATCGGGGCCGAAGAAGGACAGGACTTCCAGTTCGTCCATCTTCACCGGTTCGTCGGTGGTGTATTGCTGAATGATGCTGGAGGCGCCCAGCATGCCGATGGTGTATCCGTCGGGATCCGCCCCGGCCAGTTCGCGCATGCCGGTCAGGCCGCCCGCGCCGGCATAGTTTTCGACCACCACCGGCACGCCAAGGACGTCCGACAGGCGCTCGGCCACCAGCCGGCTGGTCGTGTCCTGTCCGCCGCCCGCGGGCCAGTTGACGACCCAGGTGATCGGCCCGGCGGGAAAGTCCTCCGCAAGGGCGCTGCCGGCAATCGCGCTGAACGCTGCGGCGGCCATCATGAACTTCAGCTTCAAGATCCTTCTCCTTCTACATCCCCGGTTGGCTGCGCGGCATTGCAAGGCCGCGCCTTTGTTGCATACTCATTTGACCGAGAGATGTACCTCTTGTATACAATGGACACATACAAATACGAAGTTCTTGCATACACAAATCGAAAACAGCAAGGTTCCGCACAGGAAATGAGCGAAGCGAAGACGGGAATAGCGAAAAGCGACGGCAAGATCCCGGCGGTGACGCTGGCAGAGCGGGTCGAAAGCCAGATCGAACACGATATTGTCGAAGGCGTCTTCCGCCCCGGCGACCGGCTGGACGAAGAGGAACTGGCGGCGCGGCTCGAAACCTCTCGCACGCCGATCCGAGAGGCGCTGCGCAAGCTGGCGGCGGCCGGGCTGGTGACAATCCGCCCGCGGGTCGGGGCCATGGTCAGCCGTCCGACCATCGCGCAGGTGGTGGAACTGTTCGAGGTGGTGGCGGAACTGGAAGCCTTTGCCGCGCGGCTGGCCGCCAAACGTGCCACCGACACGCAGCTCGACCTGATCGCTGCGGCCCATGCGCGGTGCGAGGCGCTGGCGACCACCGGTACCGCGGCGGAATATTTCGAGGCCAACCGCGTGTTTCACGCCGCCATCTGGGATGCGGCGAACAACCTGATGCTGGTCGATCAGCTGTATTCCGTCGACAAGCGCCTGTCGCCTTACCGGCGCCACATCACCTTTCACCCGGGCCGGCAGCAGAACAGCCAGTCCGAACACCGCCTGGTGGCAGAGGCGCTGGCCGCCCGCCAGCCGGAAGCGGCCGAGAACGCGATGCGGGATCACGTAATGATCCTGTCGGACGACGCGCTGCAACTGGCCCGGAACCTGCGGCTGTGACCGCCTGACCCCGTATACCTTACAAGGACTGACACGAATGGACCTGAACCTGAACGGCAAGACGGCCCTGATCACCGGCGCCTCGATGGGGATCGGCGAGCATCTGGCCGAAACCCTGGCGGCCGAAGGCGTGAACCTGCACCTGACCGCCCGCAGCACCGACAAGCTGGAGGCGCTGAAGGCCCGCATAGCGGAAACCAGCGACGTGACGGTGACGCTGCATCCCGGCGACCTGACCGATGACAGCGTGGTCGAGGCGCTGGCCCGGGATATCCCGCATGTCGACATCCTGATCAACAATGCCGGCGCCATTCCCAGCGGCGACCTGTGGGACGTCGACCAGAAAAGCTGGCGCGAGGGGTGGGACCTGAAGGTCTTCGGTTATGTCGCCATGTGCCGGCTGTTCTATACCAAGATGAAACAGGCAGGCGGCGGCGTCATCATCAACATCATCGGCAACGGCGGAGAGGTTCTGGACCCGAAATACATCGCCGGCGCGTCTGGCAATGCCAGCCTGATGGGCTTCACCCGCGCCTTGGGCGCGTTCAGCCTGGACGACGGTATCCGCGTCGTGGGCGTGAACCCCGGGCCGGTGAACACCGACCGCATCTACAACATGCTGAAAAAGCGCGCCGCCAAGGACCTGGGCGATGCCGATGCCTTCGACAGTCTGGCCGCGCGCTATCCGCTGGGCCGGCCCGCGCACCGGGCAGAGATTTCCGACCTCGTGGCCTTCCTGGTCTCTGACCGGTCGGCATATACCACCGGCACGGTCATCACGGTCGACGGCGGCATCGCCTCGCGCCGGTCCATCGTATGACCCGGCTGGGGCTTCTGGTCCCGTCTTCCAACGTGGTGCTGGAGCCGCTGGCGGCGAAGGTTGCGGGCCTCAGCGTCCATGTCACCCGCCTGGGGGTGCTGGACGTGGCCCTGGGCGATGTGTCCCGCGCGCAGTTCGCGCTGGACACGCAGGTCGCGGCGGCGAAGCTTCTGTGTGATGCAAAGGTCGACCGGATCGTCTGGGGCGGCACCTCGGCCAGCTGGCTGGGGCTGGATCACGACCTGGCCTTCGTCGCCCGGATGGAGGAAGAAACGGGCGTGCCCACGTCGACCACCGTCCTGCAGATCAACCGCCGTCTGCGCGATCTTGGCGCCCGTCGGATCGGCATGGTCACGCCCTATACCGCGGACGTGGCGCAGCAGATCAACCGCGTCTACGAAGGGTTGGGGTTCGAGATCGGCGCCTGGTCCGCCGATGGAGGCGATCTCAGCCTGGATTTCGCCAGTATTCCGCCCGACGTGGTCGAGGCCATGGTCAGGCAGGTGGCCGCCGCCGGGGTCGATGCCATCGTGATCATGTGCACTAACGTGGCCGGGGACCAGGTGGCGGACCGCCTGTCGGCTGTTCTGGGCGTTCCCGTCATCGACAGTGCAGCGGCGACGCTTGCCTGACCGCGCCGGGTCGGGCGGCCGCGGCGGGGCCTGCCCGGATCCGGCCCTGCAAAGATCGCTGTCGCGCGTTAACGACACGAATGCAATTTCGGTCTAACACTGGGCACATGTGTGTCCCGCCAGTCGCAAGCCTGAACAGAGAATCGAAACGATCGGCTGCGCAGGACCAGCGGGGGCCCGCTTCGCCGACGTAAAGACCCGCCGTGATCCGGATACGGCCCGGCCCCAGACGCGTTCCGGCCTGAAAAGGCTGCCTGACGAGGGGGACCAGAATGGCGCAATCCGCAGAGAAGAAAACGGTTGTCGACGACACCACGCTCGACCTGACGCTCAGCGGCAAGCTGCAGAAGACCCTGCACGGTACCGGCGTCTATGCCTACGCGGTCTATTTCGATGCCCACGATGCCGAAAAACCCGTCTGGACCACGCTGGTCGACAACGGCAAGGCAGCGGGCAAGGGGACCAGTTCCATTCCCCTGACCCAGACCGACAACGGCACGTTCGAAGACATGGTCAAGGGCAAGATTTATGTCCTGATCCAAAGCCGGCCGGACACCGGCGCCAAGGATCTGACGAAGCTCATCACCACGGAAAGCGACATCAACTGGAACGCTGCCAAGGCGAACCACTACCGGTACGACAGTTTCGAGGTCACGCTTCAGGACGCCTCGACCGACACGGGGAACCTGACCTCGGTCAACGGCTTCGGTCTTCCGATGAAGCTGAAGGTCGCCTATGACGACGGCGAGAAGGCCACGGCCGGCTATGCCAAGTCGGGCCACGACCTGTTCAGAACCTATCTGGAAGGCGCGTCGAAAGGGTCGGTTTCGACCTTCGGTGTCGGTCATCTGGCCGACTACTATCGCATGGCCCTCTCGCCGGCCGAGTCGGTCGGCAACGGGCTGGACAGTTACAAGGCGTCGGACTGGGATGCCTATCTGGACGCGGTCAGGAAGCCGGCATCGGACATCGTCATCGCCGGGCTCTTCAACGGCGCGCCGGACCATCAGAACATCTATCACAATGCCGGTTTCTATTCCTACAAGCTAAGCTGGGACGGCAAGAACGATGTCTTCTGGCTGGACCCGACCGCGTCCAGCCAGATCAGGGGCAGGGTGCAACTGACGCCCGAGGATCTGGCCAACAGCATCTATGCGACGCTTGGCAATGTCGGCATCTATGCCGACGGCTCCGATACGCTCTACCGGATCCTGGATCACCCGACCGTCCACAATGCCGACCACAAGCTGGCGACGATGGGGTCGGGCGACAACAACCAGTGGGGGGCGATGCTGGCGCAGTTCCTGACCGGGTTCAGCGCCGGCTACTACAATTCGGTCGGCAAGTCGGTCAATGCCGCGGTCACGGACCGGATCGACCTGAACCAGACCTGGAACTGGGATCCGACCTATGCTTTCGGCGAACACCTCTGGTCGAAGGCGCACGGGCATTACGACAAGTATGCCAAGGTGTTCTTCGACCTCTCCAATTCCTATGGGTCGGGCTATTCCGACGGGTTGATGCGTGCCTTGGCCAAGGGGTCGCCGCTGGTCTCGGTCTCGCAGCCGGGGGCGTCGGCCAATGTCTCGAAGATTTCGCTGACCATCTACGATGACGATGAAGCCCCCGAAGGCTATACCCCGAAAACGATCTACAACCACATCGGGCCGGAAAAGGGCGGCTACACCGCCGCCACCCCCGGTGCGGATGTCGGGAATATCAATGTCGGCCTGAACTTCGCCAATGTCGGCATGGTGTTGAAGGACAAGACCCCGATCAGGCTGGAGTTCTACCAGGGCAACGACACCTGGCAGGGCGTGACCCTTCCCGTTTCCGGTGGCGATACGCTTTGGCAGAACTGGACCATCACGGCACATCGGGACGGAAGCTATGCCGCGACGGCCGCCGGGGTGGCACAGCCGAAGGGTTACCTGGTCATCCAGGGCTTCCCGGGCATGGAAAAGGGCGTGCACTGGACCAAGATCACCGTCGGCACGGGACGCGACGCGAAGACCTTCAACCTTTATACCGAGACGGACGGGTCCGCATTCCTCAACCCCCTATATCACGGCCAGGAAGGCGTGCTGGCCATCGACGGGTTGGCCACGATCGCGCCGCAGGCGTCCAAGGCCGAAACCGTTTCGGCCATCACCGTCAATTTCCTGGGATCGGCGAACAACGCCATCTCGTCGGACCTGCTGCAAGTCGTCGACACGCCCTATGCGTCCATCATCCCTTCGGCGCCGGTCGCGCTGACGATGGATCATGGCAAGCTTGTCGGTCTTCCGGGGCAAGCCACGATGGTCGGCCCCAGCGCCACGACCCAAAGCGGCGAGGTGCAGTTCGGCTGGACCGGCCTGAACCCGTCACCAGACACGCCAAGCTGGATCGGGGGTTACACCAACAAGATCGGTGCCCTGAACTTCGCGCAGGTCACGCTGACCCCGGGCCACGGCGGTCCGGTCGTTCCGGTGGCGACGACGGCCGATCTTGACGGGCAATGGGCGACCCCTGCCGCAAGACTGGGCAATGGGGTCTATTCCGTCACGATGAAGGAATACCTGGGCACCGACACGCATCTGACCGATGCCATCGGCAACGAAAGCAGTGCGCTGACCCTGACGGTCAGGACGGCCGGGCTGGACCTTCGGGCCGCGCTGGCGGGGCGGGCGGTGAAACTGGACAGCGCCGGCGGCGCGGGCGACGGCATCGACGGCAACTGGGTCAGCATCACCGCGACCGGTGTCCCGCCAGCGGCGGGCAGCACGGTGGCGGTGGTGTTGATGGACAGGTCGGGCGCGCTGGTCGATGCCCAAACCGGCAAGACCGCCGGCGTCACGATGGCCGAGGCGACGCTGGCCACGCTGGGCGGCCTGTCGCCGATGGTGGGCGGTCCGGCGCTCTTGGGGGTGCAGAGCGTCTACCTGCCCACGAACCTGCGACTGGGCTTCGTCTCGCTCGATCCCGTGGATGGCGCGGCGGACGCGCATGTGCCCGCCGTCGCCCCGGATGGCAACGGCGGGGTCCGGGTGACGCTGGGCAATCACGTCCTGGACGTGAAGGCCGACAACACCCTTTCCGATGCCGCGCTTCTGGCCCATGCCCAGCGGATGACCGGTGAACCCTTCGTCTATGTCCGGCAGGGCGCGGAACTGAACGTGGACTTGGCCGGCCTGTCCGAAACCGCGAACCGGCTGGCATTCGTGCGGGCCGATGTGGACCTGGCGGACGGATCGTGGTCTGTCGGTGGCCTGACCCCGGGCGAGGCCGGTTTCGACGCGGCGGTTCGCGCGGGGCTGGACGGCGACTTCATGTTGCGCGGCCGCGGGTCCTTTCGGACGGACGGCCTCTGGACGGTCGAGGGCGGAACCGGCTTCTATGCCCCGGTCGTGCTGACCCGCGCGGGCGATGTGCTGTTCGCCCCCGCGGAAAACGGCGATCCCGGCGATGGCGGGGCCCTGCGAGTGCTGGGACAGAACTTCTTTGCCTTCGAGGACGGCGCCGGCAGCCGCGACTTCGACGACCTTACGGTGGAGGTGACGCCCGTCCCGGTTGTCGTCGACGGTCGGCTGGATGGGCGGAGCTTGGCCCCGCTGGTGCTGCAGGACCGGGCCGAGATCCGGGACGGCGACACCTTCCGGTCCGACCTGCCGAAGGCGGGCGGCGCCGAGCACGGGCTGACCCTGCTGGCCACCCCGGATCAGGACGCCCGCCTGGACGTGGGCGGACGGGCGGTCTTTCACGGCGCCGGCGGGGTGAAGATCGACGGCGGCGCCGGCCGTGTCGTGGTAGAGAGTTCAGGCCGGCTGATCCTGCGCGGAGATGGCGAGGTGCTGGACGTCGGGGGCGGCGGCGGTCCGGTCGTCCTGACGAATGACGGGTTGGTCCGGGGTGACATCCGGCTAAGCCAGGACGACGACATCGTCCGCGGCCCCGGCCTGTTCGCGGGAGAGGTTTCGCTGCGCGCCGGGCGCGACCTGTTTTCGGGCGGGGACGGTCACGATCTGGCCCGCGGCAACCGCGGGGCGGATCGGCTGACGGGCGGGGATGGCGACGACATGCTGTTCGGCGGCCGCGGCAACGACACCCTGCGGGGCGGCACGGGCGACGATGCGCTGTACGGTCGCCGCGGTCTGGACGACCTTCACGGCGGCGCCGGTCGGGACGAGATGCGCGGCGGCCGGGGCAATGACCGCCTTGACGGCGGACACAGCGCCGACGAGCTGACGGGCGGCCCGGGCAATGACCGGATGACCGGCGGTGCCGGGGCCGATCGCTTTGTCCTGCAGCGCCAGAACGGCCGGGATCGGATCGCCGATTTCGACGTCGACCGGGACAGTATCGACCTGACCGCCCTGCATCTTGACCCGGCAGACGCCGCGGCCCGGATCGCCGCGGCGGTCGGAACGGCAGCGAACGGCGATCTGACGCTTGACCTGTCCGCGATGGGTGCCACCGGCGCGGTTCGCTTCCACGGGTTGGACCCGGGCGAGGCGGCGGATATCGCCTTCCTGATCTGACCCGGCATCTGTCGAGATGGCGGCCCCGGTCCGTGGTCGGTAACGCCGGGCCAGCATCTCGCCGCGGCTATTCGACGGCGTGCGACAGACCTTCTGCCGGCGCCGTTGGGTGGGAGAGTTCTTGTTCGGCGACTTGATGTGCCGCGAACAGTGATAGGGGCTCTTGCACCCGCAGGAATATGCAATCCCGGAACTGGACAGCGATGTGTTCAGCAGCAGTTTCACCGCCCGCGCCGCGCGCTGTTTTCACAGGCAACGGATCGGCGTGGTGCCGAAATGGCGGCTGAAGGCGGTGACCAGGTGGTTCGGCGCCCACGGTAGACGCCGGACAGCATGCTGCCGCTGAGTTCGGTCTGGTGGCTTTCGAACCGGTAGGCGGCCAGCAGCGCCCGCCCCGGCGCGGTGCGCAATTTATCGCGCCCGGTCGATGACGGTATCCCCAAGTCGAACCCCATCTGGTGAAAGGTACGCAGGTTGTCGGAGACCGGCAGCTTCGCCGCCAGCTGGTGGGTGCCGCGCCCGGCGGGCGTGGCGATAGGAATCGGCTCTGCCTCGCACCAGGCGACATCGGTGTTCAGGTGTTTCTGGCAGAGAAAGTTCAGCCGGTGCCGGCCGGCACCGTACACTCCACGCCGACAGGGGGTAGCGTGTCATCGTCGTGTCGCAGTGTCAGCGCCCCGCGATAGACCGCTACGAAATAGACGAAGGATCCGAACAGCGGCCTGCAGGTCCCGCCGTTGCGATAGGTCGCTCGGCCAAAGCTGAAGCCGTGGCCGGTTTCGATGATGCCGTCGATCTGGGTGCTGATGTGGCTGTGCCGTAGGTTCAGACAACTCTTCCCGCGGTCAGGCATCGCCTTTCAGGCTGCTTGTGCCAAGTTAGGGACGGCAAGAGCCTAGGATCTTCAGGTCAATTCGTGCCGACCCGACCCGCCGGATGCATTCCGGCGGCACGGTCGGTCAATGCCTGCCGATTTTTAGACAGGGCCGCATGGACGCACCGCTGCTTTTTGCCGAGGTGATCTGTGCCACGGCCCTTGGCTTCAGCCTCTTCCTGCTGGGCACTCTGATCGGGCGCGCCCTTCTGGGCTACTGGCAGGAGTCCGCGCGATAAGGTTGTGCGTCCGGCGGCCCGCCTGTCCGAAGGTGGGATCTGTGGACCGCCGGGTCGCCGGCCGCATCAGTCGGCCATCCAGCCCTGATCGTACCAGCCGGATACGTCGCCGGGCCATTCCAGTGTGGAGCCTGCGGCGTCCTTCAGCACGCCGCTCTCGAACAGGAACTGCGCCATCGCGGCGAACCGCCCGGGGTCGATCTGACCGACCGGCAGGTCACCGTCCCGCAGATAGCCACCGTCGGCGATGGCCTGCATCGAACCGCGCACCAGGTCTGGGTTTGGGAAATCCCCCGCGGCGATCAGGATCTCGGCCGCTTCCTGCGGATGATCGGCGGCCCAGGCGTATCCGTCCTGTGTGGCGCGCATGAAGGCCGCGACGGTGTCGGGCTGGCCCGCCAGCATCGTCGCCTGCGTGCCGATGTACCCGTTCTGCTGGTCGGGGATGCCGTAATCGGCATAGCGGAAGGCGGATTGCCGGCGGCCCAGAAGTTCGCCATTCACGCCTTCCCAGGTCGCAACCTCCAGCGTGAAGTCTACCGCGCCGCTGGCCAGCGCCTCGTAGGCGCCGGTGCCCAGGGTGACGGTGTCCCAGGCGGGCTGGCCCCCGTCGTTCGCGATCATGGTGCCGATCAGTGCCGCCTCCCATGCCGACCCGAAGCCGGCATAGGTCTTGCCCGACAGGTCTGCGGGCCGGGCAATTGCGGCATTGTCGGTGTTGTAGACCAGCCGCCCCGTTTCATGCTGCATCGTGGCCCAGAGCGCGGTCAGGTCCGCACCGCCCGCCTTCGCCGACAGGAACCCCAGCGAAGTGAGATAGCCGAAATCGGCCCGGCCTGCGGCGACCAGCGCCGCGGAACTGGTGTCGGAATAGGGCAGGATCTCGACCTCCAGTCCCTCGTCCGCGTAAAGTCCGCGGTCGCGGGCCACGATCAGGCCGACATGGTTGGTGTTCAGCGTCCAGTCAAGCGCGATGGTGACGGGCGTTTCGGCCCAGGCCGGCAGCGGCAGGGCCAGCAGGGTGGCCATCAATGTGGTGCGGATCATGTCGGGGTCTCCTCCAGCAACAGGGATTTCAGGGTTTCGCGCAGAGGGGCCATCGCGGCCTCGTCGCGCCGGACTTGGGGGGTGGGGACGGGGATGTCGGCCACGATCCGGCCGGGGGCCGCGGCCATGACAAGGATGCGGTCGGCCAGGCCCGTCGCCTCGTGCAGGTCATGGGTGACCATCAGCACGGCCCGGGGCCGTTCGCGAAGCCGGTCTGTCAGCCAGCGCTGCATCCGGATCCGGGTGACAGCGTCGAGGGCCGAAAAGGGTTCGTCCAGCAGGACGAAACGGCTGTCCTGCACGATGGTGCGCAGAAAGGCCGCCCGCTGGCGCATTCCGCCAGAGAGTTCGGCCGGGAACAGGGCTTCGGTTCCCGCAAGGCCGAAGGGGTCGAACAGCGGCACGACCTTGGCCTGTGCCTCGCGCTTGCCCATGCCGGCCACGCGCAGGCCAAGGGTGGCGTTCTCGGCAATGGTCAGCCAGGGGAACAGCGCGTCGCTTTGGGGCTGATACGACAGCGCGGGGTGCGGCCGCGGGATCGGTCTGCCGTCGAGGTGCAGCGCACCTTCGGCCTGCAGTCCCACGGGCAGAATCCCGGCCAGCCATTTCAGGACCGACGTCTTGCCGCAGCCCGACGGGCCGATCAGCGCCGTGATGCCTTGATCGGGCAGCGAAAGCGACAGGTCCTGCACAAGGTCCCGTCCTGGGGCAGAGACGGTCAGGCCCCGAAGCTCAAGCATCGCTGCGATCCATCGGCCCGCGGGCGGTAGCGCGCGCGATCAGGTGCAGGATGCCCAGCAGCGTCAGCGTCAGCGCAGCAGACACCAGCACGGCCGCCAGCACCAGGTCGGCGCGGAAATTGTTCTTGGCAGACAGGATGTAGATCCCCAGACCCTGCCTGGCGCCGGCATATTCGGCGAAGATCGTGGCGACGATGGCATAGGTGGCCGAGATCCGGAGCCCCGCCAGGAACCCCGCCCGCGCCGCCGGCAGCCTTGCCCGGCGGAAGATGGTCCACCGGCCGGCGCCCATCGCGGCCAGGAGGTCGCAGAAAGCCTGCGGCGTCTGGCGATAGCCGGACAGAAGGCTGAGAAGCATGGGAAAGAAGGTGACCAGCACGACTAGCAGCACCTTGGGCAGCAGGCCGAAGCCGAACCACAGGATCATCAGCGGCGCCAGCGCCACCAGTGGCACCGTCTGGCTGACGACGAAGACCGGGACCAGCGCGCGTTCCGCCCATGGCGTGAAATGCAGCGCGACCGAGGTCAGGACGGCAAAGGCGACCGACAGCGAAAAGCCCAGGGCCGCGACCGACAGCGTCGACAGGGCATGGCCGCCGATCGCCGCGCGTTCCGTCCACAACGCCGTCAGCACGCGGGACGGCGGCGGCAGGATCAGCGGCGAGGCGCCCGTCCGGGCGCAATAGATCTCCCACCCGGCCAGAAGCAGGGCGAACGGCAGCAGCAGCGTCAGGACGCGCGACAGCATCGGCAGGGCCATCCGAATGGGCGCGGATCAGCGCGCGGAGGGGCTGTTGGCCGAGGCCGTCATGTCGATGGTCACATGCCCTTCGGCCGGCCCGAAACGCAGGAAGGCCTGCCGCAGCGTCTCGAACACCGGGCCTGCATCGCCGTGCAGGCGGGTGCAGAAATTCTTGGACCGCAGGAAGGTGCCGGAGGCCTTCAGGAAATCGATGCAGCCGTAGATCTCGTCCATGTGGCCGTCCTGGCCCAGAACGTAGAGCGAGAATTGCAGGTCGATTTCGACCCCCAGCACGGGGGCTGTCCGGACCGCCGCTTCGGCCTGTGCCTGCCGTTCGGCAAGGCTGGTCGTCTGCGCCACCGTCGCCAGCACGTCACAGCGGCAGGTCGGATCGTCCGGTTCCCCGGGACACCCGCGCGAGATCGTTGCGTGCATCGTCACATGGGCCGGATCCGCCGCCGAGCGCGCGAACAGATCGCGGATCGCGTCGAACAAGGGCGCCGGAGCGCCGACCATCAGGGTCGAGATGTCGTCGGTCTCGATCCGCAGATCGTCACGATAGGGGGCCAGGGCGTCCAGCCCCGACAGGATGATCCGGACAAAATCCGACGTCATGGGATAAAGCGACACCTGCGCGCCGATGAACATGATTTCCCTCGCTCCGCCGGTATTACCCGGATCAGCTGAAAAGGGTTCGCGCGGTCTTGCGCATCTCAGCCCCGGTCGGAGCACCCCTGGTTGCGGGGCTGAACATGCGGCCTGTCCCGGCCCGTGTCAAGCACGGCCCGAAGTCGGTTCGCGGCCTCGGGGGACAGGGCGCTTTGCCGTGCGTGGGGATCGCAGATGCCCGCCGCATCGGGGCCGCGGTGTCCCCCTGGCCGGGATCGCAGGCCGTCCGTGCCGTGGTCCCCGTGGCTTTCGGCCTGGCGGTCCCGAAGGCGGCAGACGCCATCGGGATCTGGCGGCTAAGGCCCGGATGCGGCTGGCCCGCACGTTTTGGCGCCTGCCGGACCGTTCCCCGCCCGGCATGGCGTTCCCGCCCGGCCTCCCGGATCAAAGCGCCTTCACCCGGGCCTTCGGGCCGGGTGAAAGGGTGCCCTGCAAGTCCCACCGGCAGAGCGTCCTGTTATCGGTCCTTGTCGGCCGACCCCGCATCGCGGGCCGCCAGCGCCCGTTCCAGTTCGGCGATCCGCGCATCGCGTTCGGCCAGAAGCGTTGCCACCCGGTCCAGCCCGATGCGGCGCGGGATATGCTGCGGGCAGTTGACGTCCCATGCCTCGATATCGAACAGGATCGCCCGTTCCGGCCGGCCGTCGCCGGCATGAAGACGGGCGACAAGGGCCGGGTCGTTCTCGACCGCCCTTGCGCGCCCCCAGATCTTGATCCGCTGCCGGGTCTCGTAGTCGATCAGGAACAGGAAGGCGCGGTCGTTCTCCGACAGGTTGCCCAGGGTAATGTACTGCCGGTTGCCTGCCAGATCGGCAATGCCAAGCTGCCGGTCGCCCATGACCTTCAGGAAACCGGCGGGCCCGCCGCGATGCTGGATATAGGGCCGGCCCGCGGCACTGGCGGTGCCCAGAAAGACGCTGGTCTGCCGGCCCAGGAAGTCCGCCAGGTCGGGCGTGATGCGGTCGGCCCAGGGGCGCCGGGCCTCCATCCTGGCATAACCCTCGCGGGACCCCCGCGCCGTCTGCGCGGCACGGACCGCGGGGGTGAAGGCGACATCCATGGTGGTGGGACGGTCCATGATCACAGCCCCAGTTCGGTCAGCGACGGATGATCGTCCGGCCGCCGGCTCTGCGGCCAGTGGAACAGGCGTTGGGCCCCGGCAATCTTCTGGTCGTTGATGCTGGCGTGCCGTTCGGCCATCAGCCCGGCGGTGTCGAAGCGCCAGTTCTCGTTCCCGTGGGACCGGAACCACTGCCCCGCCGCGTCGTGCCATTCATAGGCGAAGCGAACGGCGATCCGGTCGTCGCCGAAGGTCCACAACTCCTTGACCAGGCGATAGTCCAGCTCTCGCTCCCACTTCGCGGCCAGGAAGGAGACGATTGCGGCGCGACCGGTCATGAAGCTGTCGCGGTTTCTCCAGTGGCTGTCGGTCGTGTAGGCCAGCGAAACCGCCACGGGATCGCGGCTGTTCCAGGCATCCTCGGCCAGGCGCACCTTCTGGACGGCGGTTTCGGCGGTGAACGGGGGCAGGGGCGGACGGGTCATCTGGATCTCCGGCAAAGGCGCGGCGACGGCCGGGGCCGCCGCCGCAGGGGGCAGGTCAGGCGGCGACGCCGTCGGCCACGGGAAAGTCGATTTCGGTCCGGGCCAGTTCGTTCAGGTAGTTGGTCCAGACATTCAGCGCGACGTGCTGCACGATCTCGACGATCTGCGCGTCGTCGTAACCGGCGGCGCGGACAGTGGAGAGGTCGGCATCCGCCACCCGCCCGCGCAGTTCCGCCAGCTTGCGGGCGAAGACGACGGCGGCATCGGCCCGGGGATCGGTCGACCGGCCGGCGCGGTTGGCGGCGATCTCCTCGGGCGAAAGGCCGGCCAGGTTGGCCCCGACATAGCTGTGGGCCGACAAGCAATAGCCGCAGCCGTTGAACTGGGCGATGGCCAGCGCGATGCGTTCGCGGGTCGCGGCGTTCAGCGTGCCCTTGGCCAGGGCGCCGGACAGGCCCAGGTGGCCTTCCAGCGCGGCCGGGCTTTGCGCCATCAGGCGAAAGATGTTGGGCGCGCTGCCCAGCTGCTTCTTGACCTGTTCCAGAAGCGGGCGCGCGGCTTCGGGGGCGGCATCGATGGTGGCGGGGGTCGGGATACGGGACATCGGGATCTCCTTCGGGTTCCGGTTGCAACCCACAGATAGGGGGTTCCAGGTTGCGGAGGTATCGGGCAACATCGGGATCCATCCTCTCGGAATATGGAAGGACAGATGGACCGTCTCGACTCTATGTCGATCCTTGTCGTCGCGGTGGACGCCGGCAGCTTTTCCGCGGCCGCCCGGCGGCTTGGGATGCCGCTGGCCACCGTCAGCCGCCGCGTGTCGGAGCTTGAGGCGCGCCTTGGCACGCAGCTGGTCGAACGGTCGTCCCGCGGGTTGAAACCTACGGAAACGGGCGAGGCCTATCTGGCCGCCTGCCGCGCCATCCTGGACCAGGTGGGCGAGGCTGAACGGTTGGCCGCGGGAGAGTTCCGCGAACCGAAGGGCCTTCTGACCCTGACCGCGCCCATCGTCTTCGGCCGGCTGCACGTTCTGCCGGTCCTGGCGGACTTCCTGCGGACCTATCCGGATGTCGAGGTCCGGCTGGAACAGACCGACCGCTCGGTCAGCCTGTCGGAGGAACATGTCGATGCCGCCATCCGCATCGGAAACCTGTCCGACAGCGCCCTGCGCGCGCGCCGCGTGGGCCAGGTGCGCCGGGTGGCCTGTGCCAGCCCGTCCTATCTGACGGCGCGGGGCATCCCGGGGCGGCCCGAAGACCTGTCAGGCCACGACTGCATCACCTTCGAAAGGCTCATGCGGGCCGACCGCTGGCAGTTCGGGGACGGTCCGACCGGTCGGTTCGTGCCGGTGCGATCACGCATAACCGTGAACACGGCCGAAGCCGCGATCGAAGCGGCCGAGGCAGGGCTGGGGGTCACGCGGGTCCTGTCCTATCAGGTGGCCGCGGCGGTGCGCGCGGGCCGTCTGACCATCGTCCTGCAGAAGGATGAACCGCCGTCGTGGCCGGTCCATATCCTGTTCCGTCCCGGGCCGGTGCCGCAGAAGCTGCGCGCCTTCGTGGACTTCGCGGCAACCCGGCTGTCTGCGGCCCTGTCCGACGGGTGATGGCCCGGGACCGGGAGGTGCTGTTCGTACGGGTTGGCGACGTGTGGCAACGCGATATGACAGATGACCCAGGACCTTAGATCTCTGCCATAGCTCTCGCCGCAACCGTCATCTATTGGCCATGAGGCCTGAGCCTACGACTCAGCCACCCTGCGGTGCGCTGCGCCTTCCGGGGCCGCCGTCGTATTGTTCCGCCCTGCACCGATCCGATGGTCAAGGGGGCGGTCCAGACCCTGGCGCGGATCCTGCCCGTCGCCCACGTCACGGGGAAGCTGTCGCACCCGCGGGGCGGAAGCGGCCGGGCGGGAAGACCCGGGCAGATCTGGGGCGCCCCCTCTCAGACCAGCACCAGTTGCGAGCGCGCCGGCCGTTCGGCTGGCCGGACATGGTCGTGCCGCGGCACCGCCGAGAGCAGCTTTTGCGTATAGGGGTGCTTCGGGTCGTTCAGGATCCGGTCCGTGGGGCCGGTTTCTACGATCTGGCCCCTTAGCATCACCGCGATCCGGTGGCTGACCCGTTCGACGACGGCGATGTCGTGGCTGATGAACAGGAAGGACACGCCTTCGCGTTGCTGGATTTCGGCCATCAGGTCGGTCACCCGCCGCGCGTTCGACACGTCGAGCGCAGAGACCGCCTCGTCCGCGACGATGATCTGTGGCCGGACCGACAGCGCCCGGGCGATGCAGATCCGCTGCCGCTGACCGCCGGAAAACTGGTGCGGGTAACGCTCGGCCGCGTCTTCCTGCAGGCCCACGCGGGCCAGCAGGTCCGCCGCCATCTCCTGCCTGCCGCCATGGGTGATCATGCCGTGCAGCAGCGCGGGTTCGGTGACGATGTCCCTGACCGTCAGCCGCGGGTTCAATGATGCGTAGGGATCCTGGAACACCATCTGCATATGGGCGCGGTAGGGTTTCAGTTCGGCACGGCTCAGCCCGTCGATGCGGGCGCCCAGCAGTTCGACCTCGCCCGCCGCGGGCGTGACCAGCCGCATGATCGAGCGGGCCAGCGTCGATTTTCCGCAGCCGCTTTCGCCGACAAGGCCCAGCGTCTCGCCCCGGCCCAGTTCGATGGAAACGTCCGAGACCGCCGCGACAGCGGCCTTGCGAGAGAACAGGCCCCCGCCATAGGTCGTGGTCAGCCCGGTGACCTTCAGCACGGGGTCGGGATCGACCAACGACGCCGGTGCGCCTTCACCCAGACGGGGAGAGGCGGCCATCAGTTCCCTGGTGTAGGCTGCCTTCGGTCTCCGGAACAGATCGGCGGTCCAGCCTTCCTCGACCTTCTGGCCGTCCTTCATGACGACCACCCGGTCGGCAATTTCAGCCACCACGCCCAGATCGTGGGTGATGAAGAGAACCGCCATGCCCATGTCCTCCTGAAGCGCCGCGATCAGCTTCAGGATTTCCGCCTGGGTGGTGACGTCCAGCGCGGTGGTGGGTTCGTCCGCGATCAGCACTTCGGGTTCGCACAGCAGGGCCATGGCGATCATCACCCGCTGGCGCAACCCGCCCGACAGTTCGTGCGGGTACTGCGACAGGCGGCGTTCGGGTTCCGGCACCTTGACCCGGTCCAGCGCGTCGCGTGCCGCGTCGCGGGCGGCGGTGCCTTTCAGGCCGCGGTGTTGGGCCAGCGCCTCCTGCAGTTGCCTGCCGATGGTCATCACCGGATTCAGCGAGGTCATGGGTTCCTGGAACACCATCGCGATCCTGTTGCCCCGAAGGGCCCGAAGGGCGGCGGGGGCCAGCGACGTGACCTCGGCCGGGTCGCGGCCGCCCAGCCGGATAGACCCGCCGCAGATCCGCCCGCCTTCCCTTTCGATCAGGCGCAGGATCGACAGGGCCGTGGCACTTTTACCGGATCCGCTTTCGCCCACCAGCGCCAGCGTCTCGCCGCGATGGATGTCGAAGGACAGGCCCCGGACCGCGGCATGCGATCCGAAGGCGATGGACAGGTCGCGGACCGACAGGACGGGGGTTTCGGCGGGCAACGGGGTCATTCGGCGGCAAGCCTTTCCAGCAAGGGTGCCAGGGGCGGCGTCCAGCGCATGCGCGCAGGCGTCACCCGGGCCTCGAACGGGTCGTCGCCGAAAACCTCCCAGTGGACCTTGTTGCCAAGGGTCATCATGCCCCAGGCCTTCGCGGGCTCACCGCAGGTGGTGAAGCTTTCGGTCAGGCTTTGCTGGGTCATGTGGGGGATGCCGTCCACGGTGGTCACGGTGTTCCAGTGGACGTGCCCGGCGATGCAGGCGACCGGGACCTGCGCCTGGGCCAGCGCGGCACGGGCGCGTTCGGCCTGCGGGTAGGTCGAAAGCCCTTGGTTCCGCTGGAAGTAGTAGTTGCCGATCTGGCTGTGCCCGGAAAACGGCACGTGGCTGGCGACCAGCGTGGGCTTTTCCGCCCGCTGCGCCATCTGGGACAGCCACAGAAGGTCCGCCTCGGGCAGGTTGAAACCGATATTCGGGGCGACACGGTTGATCCTGGTATCCGCCCGCCACAGCGCCAGCTGCCACTGGCCAAGGTCGATCACCTCGGATTTCAGGTCCGCGCCCAGGATCTCGACATTGTCCTCGACGCTCAGGTGGTCGCGGTCATGGTTGCCGCAGATGCTGTAAAGCGGCGCGTCAAGGCCCGCGAACAGGTCCGCCACCTCGCGTTCCAGCCGCGCGTCGGTCTGGCTGTCGATGTCGGAAATGCGGTCGCCCAGGTCCAGCACAAGGTCAGGCTTCTGTGCGTTGGACCATGCGACGAATTGGGCGACCAGTTCCAGCGCGGTATCGCCACGCTTGGTGTGGGAAGGGGCGCCGTGGTGGATGTCGGTGACGATGGCGATCCGGGTCATGGGTTGGGGCTCCGCTCTGGGGGAAGGACCGGGCGACAGCCGCCCGGTCCCCGTTATCAATTCGGGGTCAGATCAGCTGTCGGCCAGCGAGATGCTGCCGGCGCGGAAGTCGAGCACATAGGGAATGTGGCCGGGCATCGGCGCCCAGTTCACGTTCTTCTGCATGCCCCAGCTTTCGAACGGACGATACAGCGGCAGCACGGCCGGATCTTCTTTCACCCGCTCCATCAGTTCCGCATAGGCGGCCTTGCGCGCCTCGACATCGGTCGAGAAGCGGAAGCGTTCCCACTTCTCGGCATAGTCCTCGTCCGTGTTGAAGCGGCCTTCGGACTGCGACGGGCCACCGGGTGCCCACATCACGCCGAAGGATCCGAACGGGTCGGCGAAATACATCGGGTTCGACCAGTTGCGGGCCATCATCTCGGGGTCGTTGCCGGACCACTTGTCCTTGACCTGGACCTTGCCGTTGATGCCGGCGGCGGCCCACATTTCCATGATCGCCTGCGCGGCCAGCAGACCGTTGGTGTAATAGGTCGGCGCGGTGTCGTAGGTGATCTCGAACCCGTCATAGCCGGCTTCGGCCAGCAGGGCCCTGGCCTGTTCGGGATCGTATTCGAAGGTCACCAGGTCCGGCTGGTGCAGGGCACCCATTTCCACCATGGTGTGGGTCGAGGGAACCACGGCCTTGCCGAACCACAGCGCTTCGTTCAGGGCGTCGCGGTCGATGGCCAGGCTCATCGCCTTGCGGATCCGGGGATCCTGCAGCTTGGGATGGTTCTGGTTCATGATCATGACGTGGAAGAGCGCGGTGGCGCTGCCTTCGGTCTTCAGGTTCGGGTCGTTGTCCACCAGCGCCAGTTGGTCGGGCGCCAGGTTGGTCACGATATCCGCTTCGCCCGTTTTCAGCGCGGTCACACGGCTGGCGGTTTCGGCGATCTGGACGACGTTGACCTTTTGCAACGGTGCCTGTTCGCCCCAGAAATCGTCGAAGCGGGTCCAGACCAGCCTTTCGCCCGGCTGGAAGCTTTCGATCTTGTAGGGGCCGGTGCCGACCGGGGCCATGGCAAAGGCTTCGAAATCGCTGTCCTCGGCCACGTCGGGATCGCCGGTCAGGGCCTTGGTGTAATCTTCCGGGATGATCATGATCTGCTGAAGCGAAATCAGCGTTTCCCACAGCGGCTCTTCGCGTTCCGCGATGATGCGGACGGTGTGGTCGTCGACCTTTTCCGCGTGGGTGAAATTGCCCAACCGGTCCTTGGCGCGCACCACATAGGGCGGGAAGGTCGCCTGCATCATCCGGTTCAGCGAGAAGACGACATCGTCGGCCGTCATGTCGTCGCCGTTATGGAACTTGACGCCGTCGCGCAGCTTCAGCTCCATAACGGTGGGTTCGACCAGTTCCCACGAGGTGGCCAGCGCAGGGACCCATTCCGGTTCCAGCTTGGTGTGGTCGCGGTCGATCAGGGTGTCGAAGCTGTTGTAGTAGAACTGCGAACCGACGTTGGAATGGTCGCGGCCGGGGTCGAGATAGGGCGCCATGTTGGCAGCGCCGACGGTGATTTCCTGCGCCACGGCGGCCATGGGCAGCGCGGCAAGGGCGGTGGTCAGCATCAGACGGATCATTGCGATCTCCGGTTCTGGTTGGGGTTCGTGTCTTGGCCGCACGGGGCGGCTCTTTTCGTTGATCAGCGTTCGCGCAGGCGGACATCGGCGCGGTCGCGCAGCCAGTCGCCCGTGATCTGCACGGAAAAGGTCAGAAGAACGATCAGCGCCGCCGGGGTCAGGACGATCCAGGGCGCGGTCGGCATGTAGTCGCGGCCCAGCCCCACCATGGATCCCAGCGAAGGCTGGGGCGGCTGAACGCCCAGGCCCAGGAAGGACAGCGTGCTTTCCAGGATGACGATGTTCGACAGGGCCAGCGTGAACTGCACCACCAGCGGGGACACGAGGTTCGGCAGCACGTGGCGGGTTGCGACGTAGACCGGACCGGCGCCGGCGGTCCATGCGGCCTCGATGAAGGGCAGGGCGGACAGGCGGCGGACCTCGGCCCGGACGATGCGGGCATATTGTTCCCACCCCGCGATGCCCAGGACCAGCACCAGCACGGTGATGTTCGATCCCAGCAGCGACAGGACCAGAAGGGCCACCAGCGTGAAGGGAATGGCGATCTGCATGTCGACCAGCGCCATGATCGTGTCCTCGACCCAGCCGCTGACAAGGCCTGCGATCAGGCCCAGCGTGCCGCCGATCAGCAGCCCGATCACCGCGCCGGCAAAGGCCAGGGTCAGGGTCAGGCGCAGACCGAAAAGCGCGCGGGACAGGACATCGCGGCCCAGCTCGTCCGTGCCCGCGAAATGCCAGGGGCTGTAGCGGTCGAAACCGATGGGGGGGCGTAGACGGCTGAGAAGGCTTTGCTGCAAGGGCTCGAAGGGCGCGATCAGGGGCGCGAAGAGCGCGGCGAAGATCAGAAGGGCGGCCACGGCAAGGGCGATCTTCTGGACGACATCGGGTGTGGCGTGGCCCTTGCGGCGGGGACGGGCGACGATATCTGCGAGGCTGGCCATGATGTGCTCCTCAAGCCTTGGCTAGCCGGATGCGCGGGTCGGCCAACGCATAGGCGATGTCGGTGACGGCGTTGATCGCGACGACGGCGATGGCGACGGCGATGACCCCGAACTGCAGCACCGGGTAGTCGCGGATGATCGCAGCGTTCACCAGAAGCTGTCCGATCCCGGGCCAGGAAAAGATGCTTTCCACGACCACGCTGCCCGCTGCTGCCAGCCCCGCGAACTGCAGGCCGATGACCGAGATCACGGTGACCCCGGCATTGCCCAGGCCATGGCGCAGGACGACGCGCAGTTCGGACAGGCCCTTGGCACGGGCGGTGCGGATGAAGTCCTGCCCCAGAACGTCCAGCATGGCGTTGCGGGTAAACCGTGTCAGTGCGGCGATCAGCACGCCCGACATGGCGATGGTGGGCATGATGAAGTGGGCGAAGGATCCGTTGCCCACCACCGGCAGCCAGTTCAGCCAGTAGGAAAATACCAGCATCATCACGATGGCGAGGATGAAGTTCGGCACCGCGTAGCCCGCGAAGGCCACGACCATCACGGCCGATCCGACCCAGCTTTTGCGATAGACCGCTGCCAGCACGCCCAGGGGCAGCGAAACGGCAAGGGTCAGCGCGATGGAGGACAAGAGCAGCTGTGCCGAAGGCCACAGCCGTTCGGCCACCACCTGCGTCACCGGCCGGCGGTCGACGAAACTCAGGCCGAATTCACCCGAAAGGACGCCGCGCAGGAAGGCTAGGTATTGCTCCCACAGCGACCGGTCGAGCTGGAAATAGCGGATCAGCTCCTCACGGCCTTCGGTGGTCAGGCCTTCGCCCAGGAAGGTCTCGATCGGGTTGCCGGACAGGCGCGTGGCGATGAAGGTCACGGTGACGATGGCGAAAAGCGTCACCGCCGACTTGGCCAGCACGCGGAGGACATAGGCGATCATGCCTCGGGGCTCCTCTGGATGTGCATGAAGCGGATGCCGGCGGCGGCGGCCGCGCGGCCGTCGGTGCGGGCATTGTCGCCGACGAAAACGGCGTCCCGTGGCCCCAGCCCCGCCTGTTCCAGCGCGAGCGTCAGCATCGCCGGATGGGGCTTGCCCAGGCTTTGCCACTCCAAGCCGGGCCTTATCGCCTGAAGCGCGGCCAGCAGTGCCCCGGTTTCGGCCACGGGCCGGCCGTCATGACCGGGATGCGACATGTCCTCGTTCGCGGCCCACAGGGCGGCGCCGTCCGCGACCTGTGCCAGGATGGTGCCCATCGTGTCGACGTTGACGCTGGCGTGGCGGCAGATCAGGACGGCGTCGGCCTGTGCCGGGGCCAGATCCACCCCGGCCACCTGCGCCATGCGGTGCAGGGGTTCGGCCGCGAAGAGTTTCAGCCGGCGGATGTTCTGGGTCCGGATCAGGTGGGTCAGCGTGACCTCGCCCGCCAGAAGGATGCGATTGGCCGGGACGGTCAGGCCGTGGTCCGCCAATCGCAGCGACAGGTCGGCGGCCGTGGAATCCGACTGGTTCGACACGATCCACAACCGGGCGCCGCAGGTGGCCACGAAATCGGCGGCATCGGCGAAGGCGCGGCCTTCGGACATCAGGCAGCCGTCGAGGTCGCACAGCACGATCCCGGCCCCGGCCACGCCTGTCGGGTCCAGGAAGGCATGGCGGCTGATCGCGGGCAGAAGGGTCGTGGCAGTGGTCAACGCGGCTCTCCGGTCGGGTGGGGGCGGGTGCCCCTTGTCTTGGGCTCGACCTTTGCGGGCGCGCTGTGACATGGCTGTAACGAAACCAAGTCAGACTATGGCCAACCCAAAGTCGACCTATGGAATCGAGCAGAATGAGTTTGAGCATTGCCCGCCTGGACGCCGTCCGTGCCGTGGCCGAAGCGGGGTCCTATGCCGGGGCCGCGCGCGCCCTTGGCGTCACGCAACCCGCTGTTTCCGGACAGGTTCGCGCGCTGGAGGCCGACTTTGGCGTCACCTTGTTCCTGCGTGAATCCGGGCGGCTGGTGCCGACGGGCCTGTGCCTGCGCCTGTGCGATTCGGCCGAACGCATGGCCGAGGCCCGGGGCGAGGCGGAACGCCTGCTGCAAAGCCGGTCGTCGCTGCGAGAGGGGCGGATTTCCATCGGTCTGGGCAATGCCATGCCCGGCACGGCCCTGATCGCGGCCTTCCATCGGGCCTATCCGGGCGTGACGCTGAAGGTCGAAACGGGATCGCACCAGAAAATCACCCGCGCCGTCCTGACCCATGAATGCGATATCGGCGTCCTGCCGGACGTGCCCAGCGACCCCCGCTTCCGGCGCGAGAACCTGACGGAATCGCAGGTCATCGCCATAGCGCCGCTGGATCATCCGTTGGCGGCTGCGTCAGAGGTGACGGCGGCCCAGTTGGCACAGGAACCATTGATCTTTCGTGCCACGGGATCGTCGACCCAGCGGGCCGTCGACCGGATGTTCGCGCGGGCCGGGCTGGTGCCGCAACCCTTCCTGACGCTCGACGCCCGCGACGGGCTTTACGAGGCGGTGGTCAACGGGCTGGGCATCGGCTTCCTGTGGCGCGCCAGCACCAGCCGCCTGGACGGCGTGGCGCGTCTGCCCATCGTGGAAATGCGCGGCCTGGCCACGCACGAGACCGTCTTCTGCCTGCAGGAGGCCGGGGGCCGGATCCTGGATGCCTTCTTCGGTATCGCCCGCGGCTTCAGCGCCGGCGATGCCGAAAGGCTGCCCTGACGGTCAGAGCGGGATGGCCAGCCGGAACAGAAGCTGTTTGCCGGGGTCGTCCTGTTCCTCGGGTATCTTCCAGGGGCGGGCGGCGATGATCTCGAACTGCATGGCGTCGTTCAGCATGCCCTTCACGCCCAGACCCCAGGACCCCAGGCTGTCGCGCGACAGGTTCGGGCTGCCGTCGTCGTTCCAGACGGATCCGTAGTCGGCGAAGAGACCCAGCGCCACGCCGGGCAGGAAGCCCCAGCCGGTCTCGAAACTGCGCGACAGTTCCACCGTGGTGGCCACGCCGCTTTCGCCGGAAAGCGTGCCGTTGTTGAAGGCCCAGCCATAGGGGTCCCCCCCAAGGGCGAACTGGACCGCCCCCGGCAGGGGCTTCGGCGAATACTGGCCCGTGCCGCGGATCCTCAGGTCGGCGACGCTGCCCAGCGACTGGGTATAATCCACCGACGCGTTCAGGAAACGGAAATTGCCCGGCACGTCGCCCATGTCGATGTCGGAGGCCACGCCGAAGTTCATCCCGCCCTCGGCCGTCAGGTTACCGGTCTCCAGGTCGTGGTCGTATTGCAGCGAGAAGGTCGCCCATCGTGTCTTGCCGCGGGACAGGGCATTGCCGGCCACGTCGACCGTATCGTTCCGGACCGTCAGTTCGGCCCGGCCGAACAGGCTGGTGTCGATGGTGCGCAGGAACGGGAAGGACAGGTAGGCCGTGCCGATATTCGAGGTGACGTCGATGTCCTGCGACCAGAGCGGCCCGCCCGGGTTCTGCCGCAGGTAGGTCAGGCTGTACCCCGCCGCCAGCCCGTTGTTGCCCACGGGATAGTCCTGCGCGAACTGGAACAGCATCATCTGCGACGTGTCGTTCGGCGTCAGGACGACCACCATACTGGTCGATTCGAACAGCCCGAAGACATCGTTCAGCTGCATCGACCCGGACAGTTCCAGCGGCCCAACCGAGTCGGAGCCGAGGTTGTCGAGCCCGATCATCCCCGATCTCTTGTCCTGGCTCACCTCCAGCCGCAGCAGCCCGCCGCCGGTGGGCGTGTCGGGACGCACGAAGGTGCCCTCGATCTCCAGCCCGCCCAGGTCGCTCATCAGAAGAAGGATGCGTTCCGCGTCCTTCACCCGGATCGGGTTCATCGCCAGGATCTTGTCGATATAGGGGCGCAGCCGCGCTTCGATCCCGGGGATGTCCGACGTGATCTCGACCCGCTGGACATAGCCTTCGTAGACCTGCAGCCGGACCTGCCCGTTGCGGAAGTCCTGCACCGGCACCACGGTGTTCGAGAAATAGCCGGCCGCCAGATAGGCGCCGTCCACCGCTTCGGCCAGGCGGTAGAGGTCGGCCAGCGTGACCTGCGTGCCGATCATGTCGGCCCAGAGCCGGTTCAGGTTGTCGACCGGGATCGTCCGCACCCCGTCCAAGGCGACCGACCGCAGGGTAAAGCTGACCTTTTCGGCCGCGGCCATGTCCAGCCGCTGGCGCTGGTCCTCGACCCCGATGCCGATCGAGCCCACCTGCGGCGGTGGGGTGAAGCGTTGCAGGATCACCGTTTGTCCCGCGACCGCCCGGTCGACGATGGGCGACGTCTGGGCAAGGGCGGGCGCCGTCAGGGCGCCGCAGCAGGCAAGACCCAGCCCAAGCCGGGCGATCGTATGGAAGAACCGGTCAAAACGCAGCACTGTCATGGGCCTTGTTCCTTATTGCACGGCAGGCATGGCGAACGGCTGGCCCAGGGCCTCTGCCAGTGCAGAGAAGATCCGCGAGGCGGGCGCGGAACAGACGACATCGGTCGGGTTGCCGGGCAACAGATCCTCGTCATCCCCGCAATCGCCCGACGGGATGTCGCTGTTGGCCTGCACGATCACCGTCGTGTCCGACGCGACGTTGTAGAAGACTGTCGTGTTATAGCCCGGCAGTTCGCCGGTATGGCCCATCCATCCGGCAGTGCAGCCAGCCGCAAGGCCATAGCCTGCCGGTTCGGGGAACGAGGTCAGCCGTTCGGTCTGGGTCGCCGCATCCAGCAGGCCATGGCCGGTGCCAAGCGCGCGGCCATAGATCAGCAGATCGCCGATGTCCGACACCATCTCGCCCGCGGTCCAGCCCCAGGACGGGTTCCAGTGCGTGGCGTTCGACGGGTTTTCCGGCGTGGCGGCATTGCCTTGCAGGGTGAAGCCCTGCGGGTACGGCTCCGGCATCTCGGTGCTGTCGCCGGGCCAATAGGTGTTTTCCAGCCCCAGTGGATCCAGGATCATGGTCTGCATCGCCTCGGCGATGGGCAGGCCGGCCACTTGCTCGACCACCATGCCCAGAAGGATCGTGTTGGTGTTGGAATAGTCATAGGCGGCCCCCGGTTCGAAGATCGGGGATTCCGAGACGCCAAAAGCCACCAGCTGTTCCGGGGTCCAGCTGCGCAACGGGTATTCGAAGAAGATATCCAGCCAGGCGTCGACCTTGGTATAGCTTTGCACGCCGCTGGTCATGCTGGCCAGCTGGCGCAGCGTGATCACGTCGCCGTTGGGGATGCCGTCGACATACTGGCCGATGGTGTCGTCCAGCGACAGCTTGCCGGCCTGCGCCAGTTGCAGGATCAGCGTGCCGGTAAAGGTCTTGGTGACCGACCCGATGCGGGTGTGCATGCCCGGTTCCATCGGCGCTCCGGTGGCCGGATCGGCGATGCCGAAGGCGTCCATCCACACGCCGTCCGGCGTCATCACCGCAGCGATGGCGCCCGGCGCCGCCGTATAGGGCATCGCCCCTTCGACTGCGGCTTCCAGCTTTGCCACCGTCTCGGCCGGCAGGGCGCCCAACACGGTCGGGGTCTGCCCGGCGGCGATCACGGCCGCGGGGTCCGGCACACAAGTCTGTGCGGCGGCGATCCCCGCCGTTGCCATCACCGTCGAAACGGCCAGCATCGACACCCGCGCTGCCATGCCTACCTGCTCGGATCCAATCATGAGATGCTGTCCTTCCAATTCCTGCCTGACCCCGGGTCTGGCGGAGTGAATGTCCTAAACAAAGTGGTGCAACGGTTCAAAAACGGTATAACTCGTTCCTGATTAAGTGAAACGGACCACGCGCGCTACCGGCATCATCGCCGAGGACGCAGGGCTCAACCTGGCCGGAGCCTCCTTGGCACAGATCGAACTGAATATCGCCAGCGCGACCCTGACACGGGATGGCGCGGCTGCGGCGCTGCGGCCCAAGACACTGGCGGTTCTGGTGGCGCTGATCGAGCGGCAGGGCGCCGTGGTCAGCCGCGACGATCTGCGCCGGCTGGTCTGGGGCAAGCTGCACGGAAGCGATGCCGGGCCCAAGCAATGTATCCGCGAACTGCGCCGCCTGCTGGAAGACAGCGCCCCCGACCTGATCGAGACGGTGGGCCGCCAGGGCTATCGCCTGACCGCACCGATCGCGGTCACGGGCGACGACGGGGCCCTGGCCCGGAACAGGACGCCGGTCTGCCCGGGCCGCGATCCGGAACTGGCGGCGCTGGCAAAGGCCGCAACCCGGGCCCGCCGCGGCGCCCGGTCCGTCGTCCTGATCGAGGGCGAGGCCGGGGCGGGCAAGACCCGGCTGGCCGATGCTTTCTTGGACGGGCTGGGGGACCAGTCGCTTCTGTGGATTGCACGGGGCCAGGCGATCCCGCACCCCGGCGCACGTGAACCCTATGGCCCGCTGCTGGAGGCCCTGTCCCAACTGGCGAACGGTGGCGCCGGCGCCACGCTGAGGCGCCTGTTGCGAGAGGTTGCGCCCAGCTGGGCTGAGCAGCTGCCCGGTCCCGACCGTCGCGATCCCGCGGCCATCGATCTGGACCAGGCACGGCCCGATCCGATGTTGCGGGAATTTTCGGACCTGATGGAGCGTCTGACCCAAAGCCTGCCGGGCATCCTCTTGCTGGAAGACCTGCACTGGGCCGATCCCAGTACCCTGGCCTGGTTGTCGGCCTGGGGCCTGCGGCGGGGGGCTGCGCGGCTCCTGGTGCTGGGCACGCTGCGGGATGACGAACCCGACCCCTCGGGGGCGCTGACGGAGACCCTTGGCCATCTGCAGCGGCAACCCGGCACGCAGGTTCTGACCCTGGGCGGGCTCGACTCCGCGGCGGTCACGGCGCTGCTGGCCGACCGCTTTCCCGGCAACGCCTTCCCGGCGGACCTGGCGCGCGACCTGACGTTGCGCACAGAAGGCCACGCGATCCTGGTCGATGCCGCCATCGGCCGCTGGACGGCGCGGGGCGACATTGCCCGCATCGACGGGGGCTGGACGCTGGCCGCCCCGGTCGCGGATCTTGTCGGGGCCATAGCCCCCGGCGTCGACAGTTTCATCGCGGGCGAGATCGGCCGGCTGGGCCCCTCCGAACGCGGGCTGCTGGAAGCGGCAAGCGTCGCGGGGCCGGTGTTCTCGGCCCTTGCGCTGGCCGATGACCGCGCCGATGTCGAACGGGCCGAACGGCAGCTGGACGACCTGGCGCGTCTGCGCCGCTTTGTCGAGCCCGCCGGCACCAGTCGCCAGCCCGACGGGGCCGTGGCCACGCGCTTTGCCTTCCGGCATGTCCTTTATCACGAGGCGCTTTATGCCGGGATCCCGGCGGCCAACCGACAGGGCCTGCACCGGCGCATCGGCACCCGGATGGAACGGGCCATGGGGCCCCATGCGGCCGGGATTGCGCCGGTACTGGCGGACCATTTCGAACGCGGGGCCGACTGGCCGTCGGCGGCGCGCTATCGCGGGCTGGCCGGCCTGCGCGCCCTTGGCAGGGGCGCCGCGCCCGAGGCCGCGGTCCAGCTCCGGCAGGCGATGGACCTGCACGCCCGCTGTCCCGACCCGTCCGAAGACCTGTTGAACGCCGAATTGCAGGCGCTGCTGGGGCTGGGCTCTGCCCTGATCGTGTCCGAAGGCTTTACCGGAGAGGAGCTGAAGGCGGTCTATCACCGCGCTCAGGGACTGGCGGCCCGGGGCGGCGATTCCGACACGGCGGTGCCGGTGCTGGCGGGTCTGTGGAACTATCATGTCACGCGGGCGGATCTGGCGCGGGCCGGTGACCTGGCGCGCAGCCTTTCGGACCTGTCCCGCGGCGCCTCGGACGCTGCGGCCATGGCGGCGCTGAACGCGGCCGGACAGACGGATTTCTTCACCGGCGATTTCAACGCCTGCCTGCCGCGGATCGAAACGGTGCTGACGATCCTGGACCGCGCCCCCCCCGACCAGGCGGCGGCGCTTTTCGGCGAGGATCCGGGCGTCGTCTGCCGCCAATATGCGGCCTGCGTCGCCCAAATCCTGGATCGCGGGGCCGAGGCTACGGCTCACCTGGATGCGGGACTGGCCCGGGCCGATGCACTGGCGCAGCCCTTCGCCCAGGCGCAGATGCACTGGGCGGGGGCCATCGTCGCCCGGGAACAGGGCGATCCGGACCGGACGCGGCGTCGGGCCGAGGCGCTGATCGCCATCTGCGATGCGGCCGATATCCCCTTTTGGCGGCCCGCAGGCCAGATGTTGGCCGGTTGGGCCCGCGCGATCCGGGGCGATGACGGCGGCGCGGACCTGCTGGCGCGGGGACTGGCGCGCTACGAGGCGATGAAGGCCCGCCTGACCCTGCCGCTTGGCCTGGCCCTGTCGGCCGAGGTCCTGTCCCGCAATGGCGATCAAGCGGCTGCCCTGACCACGCTGAACCGGGCGCTTGCCGTGATCGAGGAAACGGGCGAGCGGTGGTACGAGGCCGAAGTGCTGCGCCTTCAGGCCGGGGTCCTGTCGCAATCCGGCCGGGCCGAAGAGGCAGGCGAAGTGCTGGCCCGCGCCATCGACCTGGCCCGGCGGCAGGGGGCTTTGGCCTTCGAACGGCGAGCGGTGGCCCAGGGCCGTGGATTTCCACCTGTGCCAGGCCAGGCCGAAAGGTGACGGTGGGCCGCAAGACCACCACCCGGGTTTTTCCGCATTTAGGCCAACCGGCTGGATTGACCTAGCGTAAGATCTCTTCCTAGCTGAACCGCAAAGACGCCTCGCAGCCGGCGGCCGCCTGGCCGCGGTGCAGGGCCCTGTCGGGGTCCGGCCCCGCAGGAAGAACGAGACGCAAGGCGAGGGTCAGACAGTGGCGAAGATCAGGGACAGGGTCGCCCGCGGGCACGCACAGAGCGCAGCCACGGGGGCGCCGCCCGCGTTTCCGGTCCTGCCGGTGCTGCTGGCCGGCCTTTCGATCGGTGCGTTGCCGGGCCTGTCGCGGCCCGCTCATGCGGCGGATTGTTCGCTCTCCGGGCTGGTCGAGACCTGTACCGGCGAATACACGGGCTCGATCTGGCTGCCGTTTTCGGATGTCACGGGTAGCCCCGCGCTCGGCCTGACCGTCAAGGAGCTTACCAACACCGAACCCTTCGTGCCGGACAGCCCCACGGACGTCGTGGAGGTGGCGGAACTGACGGCCACGGGATCTGGCACTCCGGCCCTGACCTTCAGCTTCAATGACGACAAGGCCATCGATTTCTCGGTCACTTCCTATGGCCTGGCCTTCGTCGTCACGACCACCGGGGACGAGGGCAACAGCACCGGCGAGAAGACCAATGCCTTCGGCACCGCCACCGCGTCGGACGCCGGCACCGGGGCGGGCGGCGGTTCCGTCTTTTCGACCGTCGCGGCGACGTCGGTCGATGCCCAGAGCGGCTGGATCGTCAGTGCCACGGCCGGCGCCGGGGGCAGCGGCGGCGAAGGCGCCTCGACCGGGTTCGGTGACGGCAATGGCGGCGATGGCGGTGACGGCGGCGATGCGGGCGAGGCACAGCAGGACATCGACGACGTGACCCTGTCTGGCACGGGCGGCACGTTGACGGTGCTGTCGACCGGGGGCGACGGCGGCAAGGGCGGCGAAGGCCGCGCGGCCGACTATACCGGCACCGGCGGCGATGGCGGCACGGGCGGCGATGGCGGTGAAGCGGCGCTGGAACTGTCGGGCACCAACCTGTTCGATGCGGTGATCGCGGGCGTCACGGTCGAAAGTACCGGGGGCGACGGCGGCAAGGGGGGCGAAGGCAAGAACACCCTGACCGGCCACGGCAACGGGGGCCATGGCGGAACCGGCGGCGACGGCGGCACGGCGCTGGTCTATGGTTCGGACACGGGCAGCACGACCATCGTCTCGGACGAAGGCCAGAGCACGGGCCTTCTGGTCCAGAGCATCGCGGGCGATGGCGGCGACGGCGGCGACGGCACCAGCGGCGGATCTGCCAAGGGCGGCAATGGCGGCGTCGGCGGCAATGGCGGCCTGGCCGAGGTCTATACCACCACATCCCACCGGCTGGTCATCGCGACGACAACCGACAGCACGCCCGCGGTCACGGTCCGTAGCTATGGCGGCGCGGGTGGCGATGGCGGAAGCGCCAACGGGGTCTTCGGTTCGGCCTCCGGCGGCGCGGGGTCCGGCGCAGGCGACGGGGGCGACGCCACCGCCCAGTTTTCTGGCGAACTGACCACCTCGGGCGACGAGGCGACGGGTCTTCTGGTGCAAAGCGTCGGCGGCTTTTCCGGCGATGGCGGGTCCAGCAGTGCCATCGTGGCCTATGGCAGTTCGTCCGAGTCCGCCGGCTCCGGCAGTCAGGCGACGGTGTGGTTTCAGGCCTCCGACGACGCGGATGACGGTATCGCCACGTCGGGTGACGATTCCGATGGGATCTTCGTGCAAAGCGTGGGCGGCGGCGGCGGCAAGGGGTCTTCGTCCTCGGGGATCGTGTCGCTGTCGGGGACCGGATCCGCGGGCGGCGATGCCGGCAATGCCTTTGTCACCGCGGCCGGCGGCACCATCGCCACGACCGGCGAACGCAGTCGGGGCATCTTTGCGCAAAGCATCGGGGGCGGTGGCGGCGACGGAGGCAGTGCATCTGCCATCGTCTCGGTCGGCGGTTCTGGGTCGAACGGCGGCACAGGTGGCGAGGTCGATGTCTATGCGACCTCTGATATCTCGACCACGCAGGACGACAGCGCCGCCATTTTCGCGCAAAGCGTGGGCGGCGGCGGCGGGTCGGCCTCGTCGACTTCGGGGATCGCAAGCTTCGGCGGCCACGGCGGCTCGGGCGCCACGGCGGCTTCGGTGTCGGTCGATCTGTCGGGCGATATCCAGACCAAGGGCGACAGTTCCGACGGCATCTATGCCCAGTCGCTGGGCGGTGGCGGCGGCCACGGGTCCAACACGGTGGCCGTAGGGGCCTTCTTCTCGGTTGCGGTGGGTGGCAATGGTGGCACCGGCAACGATGGCGGCGCCGTATCGGTCCATGCCGAGGACGGCGCCACGATCTATGCCGGCGGCGACAATTCCAGCGGTATCGTTGCCACGTCGGGCGGCGGTGGCGGCGGCAATGCCGGCAACGCGATTTCCGTCTCGGCCGGGGGGGCTGCGTCACTGTCGCTGGCCTTCGGCGGCAATGGAGGTGCTGCGGGGAACGGCGAGGACGTTGCCGTCGTGAACCTGGCCCAGATCACCACCAAGGGCAGCAACGGCATGGGGATCTCGGCCACCTCGGTCGGCGGAGGGGGCGGCAATGCCGGCACCACGGTTGCGGCCTCGGCCGGGACGGCTGCGCTTAGCGTGGCGGTGGGCGGCGACGGGTCCGGCGGCGGCACCGGCGGCACGGTCACGGTCTGCAACGGCACCGCGACTGACCTGGCTGTCACCGGCTGCGATGCCGAAAGTTCCACGGCGGGCGAGATTTCGACGGCCGGTGCCAATGGTCACGGAATCCATGCCGCGTCGACCGGCGGGGGCGGCGGGCATTCCGGCGTGGTGATCGCGGGGAACCTGTCGGCCGCGGGCGTCGACGTGGGTGTCGGCGGCGATGGCGGATCGGGCGGTGCGGGCGGCGATGTCTACGTCTTCTCGAACGGGACCGTCGAGACGACCGGCGACGCGGCTCAGGGCATTCTGGCGAAATCCGTCGGCGGATCGGGTGGCGCGTCCTATGCCACGGGTGCGATCACGGCAGGTGGCAGCGCGGATATCAACGCCTCGATCGGTGGATCGGGCGGGACGGCCGGGGACAGCGGCGATGTCACCGTGATCTCTCGGGGGGCGGTCCAGACCGGCGGCAGCATGGCCGGCGGCATCACGGCCCTGTCGGTGGCGGGTAGCGGTGGCACCGGGGGCGTGGCCTTTACGGGCGACGGTGTTTCGGCCGGAAATGTCGGCGTGTCGGTCGGCGGCGAGGGCGGCGGCGGCGGATCGGCCGGCGCGGTCAGCGCCATGGTGGCCGGCATCACCACAACCGGCGATCACGCGACGGGGCTTGCGGCCATGTCGCTGGGCGGATCGGGCGGGATCGGCGGCTATGCGATTTCCGGCGCCGTGGCCAGCGCGGTATCGGTCGGCGTGTCGGTCGGCGGCGACGGCGGTGCAGGCGGCACCGCGGGCGCGGTCGATGTTACGCTGTCGGGCGACATCATGACCTCGGGCGACCTGTCCCACGGCATCGTCGCGATGAGCCTGGGCGGAAATGGTGGCCTGGGCGGGGCGGCCATCGCCTCGACCGCGGTCAGCCAGGGGGATGCCAGCGTCGCACTTGGCGGCGGGGGCGGCACCGGCGGCACCGCGTCGACCGTGACGGTCACGCTGGACGCCGACACCCTGATCGAGACGGATGGCGCGAATTCCATCGGCCTGCACGCGCTCAGCCAGGGCGGCAACGGCGGCAATGGCGGCTTTGCCCTGACGGGCGGCATCACCGTGGGCGGGGCGGACGGCTATCCGGCCGGATCGGTCACCGTGGGGGTCGGTGGCGAAGGGGGTACGGGCGGCAACGGCAAGGCCGTGACCGTCGCTTCGCAGGCCGACTTCTATACCACCGATTTCGGCGGCACCGCGATCCTGGCCCAGTCCATCGGCGGCGATGGCGGGTCGGGCGGGTCGGTCTATTCCGGGTCGGTCAGCGCGGGGACGTCGGAATCCGTGAATGTCGAGGTCGACGTGGGCGGCACCGGAGGCGACAGCGGGTCGTCGGCCGACGTCACCGTCACCAGCACCGGCAATATCGAAACCTATGGCGACAGCGCCGACGCGATCCTGGCCCA
Organism: Chachezhania sediminis; assembly: GCF_009765275.1. GTDB lineage: Bacteria > Pseudomonadota > Alphaproteobacteria > Rhodobacterales > Rhodobacteraceae > Chachezhania > Chachezhania sediminis. The sequence continues at coordinate 594,763 of NZ_VOPH01000003.1, read as the reverse complement.
GTCGGTCGGCGGCAACGGCGGCGCGGGGGGCAATTCCTACAACGTACTGCTGAATGCCGGCGCCAATACCGACAACCAGATCAACGCGAGCGTTCTGGTCGGGGGTGCGGGCGGCGATGGGACCTCGACCGGTGACGTGTCGATCACCAATACCGGGGCAGTCACCACGGCCGGCACGTCGTCCGACGCGCTGAATGCGCAGTCCATCGGCGGGAATGGCGGGCAGGGCGGATCGGGCGGCAATGCCATCGTCACCCTGGGTGGCATGGAATCGGACGAGGAAAACCAGGTTTCCGCCAACCTGAACGTCAGCGTCGGCGGGTCCGGCGGGTCGGGCAGCGTCGGCGGCACGGCGACGATCACCAATTCGGGCGCGATCAGCACCTCCGGCACGGCCGCACGCGGGATCTTTGCCCAGTCGGTCGGCGGCGGTGGCGGCGACGGCGGTGCGGTTTCGACCTATTCCTTCAGCTTCACCGGCAAATGCGATCTGGCCATCGTCAACGCCACCAAGGAATGCCAGGACGACGACGAGGACAGCGGGACAAGCAACCTGTCGGGGTCCCTGCAGGTCGAAGTCGGCGGCGGTGGCGGCACTGGCAACGATGGCGGGCTGGCCCAGGTGACCAACAAGGCGTCGGTCACGACCGCGGGCGACAGCGCGCACGCAATCATGGCCCAGTCCATCGGCGGGGGTGGCGGCGCGGGTGGTGCGTCCAGCGACGACCTGTCGGCCTTCACCTCCTCGACCGTGGCGTCCAATATCGAGGACTATCTGGACGACGCCGAAACCGGCGCGCCCTCCGATGACCCGACCGAGCAATGGACCAAGGCCAGCGCCTGGACCAGCCTGGACATCTTCATCGGCGGCTCCGGCGGGGCTGGCGGTGACGGGGGCGCGGTCGACATCGTCAACACGGCCAATGTCACGACCGGCGGCAGCAACGCCTATGGCCTGTTCGCCCAGTCGGTCGGCGCCGGCGGCGGCTCTGGTGGCGAGGCTGCGGGTGAAGGATCGACCCACACGATCACCGTCGGCGGTTCTGGCGGCGGCGCGGGCGATGGCGGCACGGTCGGGGTCGACAACAGCGACCTGACGGTCGCCACTGCCGGCCTGGCCAGCCCCGCCATCTTTGCGCAAAGCGTCGGTGGGGGCGGCGGCAACTCGGGCAACCAGACCTCGGTCGACGTTCAGGACGTGTCCATCGTGATCGGCGGCAGCGACGGGCAGGCCGGGGACGGTGGCGCGGTGACGATCACCGACACCGAAACCACGGTCACCACGGCGGGTCTGTATTCCCCGGGCCTCATCGCCCAGTCGGTGGGCGGCGGCGGCGGTTCGGCCTTCGGCGCGTCCAGCGACGATGCGTCGGGCACCGTGACCGTGGCGGGCAACGACACCAGCGGCGATGGCGGAAAGATCACGGTCAGCCATCAGGGGTCTATCACGACGACCGGCGCCTCTTCCGGCGATGTCGCGAATGCCCACGGGATCCTGGCGCAGTCCGTCGGCGGGGGTGGCGGCTTCGGCGGCGCGGTGGTCTTCGGGTCCCTCGACACTTACGGCTCGGAACTGGATACCAGCGGCGGCACCGGCGACGGTGGCGCCGTAACCGTGACACAGGATGGCGACATCACCACCGCGGGCGACCATTCCGTGGGGATCCTGGCGCAAAGCGTCGGCGGCGGTGGCGGCCTTCAGGGCAATGTCACGGCCTCCTCGACGGGGACGCCGGGGCTGGTCGGCGCGCAAAGTGGCGGCGGCACCGGCGGCATGGTCAGCGTGACGCTGAAATCCGGCAGCACGATCACCACCTCGGGCGTGGGGTCCCACGGGATCTTCGCGCAGTCGGCGGGCGGCAGCGGCAGCACCACGTCCAGCGCAACCAGGGTGTCTGTGACGGTCAACGGCGACATCGCCGTGACCGGGGCCGGGGCGCATGGCGTGGTCGCCACCTCGACCGGCGACGGCGCCGGGCTGATGGCGGTCACGATCACCGGCAAGGTCACCGGCGGCAGCGCGGCCACGGTGCCGGGCGCGGAAGACGGGATCGGCGTCCTGATCAAGGGGCCGCAGACATCGACCTTGACCAATTCCGGCACCATCACCACCCAGCAGGGGGTCGACGGGATCGCTGTCTATGCCAAGGACACGACCCTGACGATAAACAACACCGGCACGATCACCGGCGAGATCCACAAGGCATCCGGCGTGATCCTGAAGAACAGGGGCAAAGGCACGATCCACGCGGGCGAGACGCTGGACGTCGACCGCATGGTCAACAACGGCACGATCACGATCCGCGATGCCGGCATCATCGGCACGACCCATGTCACCGGCAACTTCCGGAACGGCAGGAACGGGACGATCAAGATCGACGTCGATCCCAGTGCGTCGACCGATGTCAGCGATACGCTGGACGTGCAGGGCACATCCCGCATCCACGGCAAGGTCGCGCCGGTCCTGATCAGCCACAAGCCGGGTCCGGCTGGTGCGCAGTCGAACCTGATCATGCAAGGGGTCGGCGACATCGACCTGGACTCCGTGACGGTCGCGCCGTCGGCGGTGGGCCAGTACGACTTGGTCCAGCTGGCGCCGGACACGCTGCACCTGACCTATGACATCGACTTTGCCAGCGATTCCGTCACGCAGCTGGCCAATGACAACCAGACCCGTCTGGCGCAGTATTTCCACCGGCTCTATCGCGACGGAGACCTGGATCAGGAGCTGTTCGACGAGCTTCTGGCGTTGGAGGACGACGCGCAATACGTCGGATCGCTGAACACGCTTGGGACCGAAATCGTGGTCGACACCCAGATTGCGACCTACCTGTCGTCCCTGCGTTTTGCTCAGCGTCTGATCAACTGCGAACGTCAGTCGCCCGGGGCCATGGTGCAGGACGACGGGTCGGGCTGTACCTGGATCCGGCTGGGCGGGCGGCACTTCACCCAGAAATCCACCAACGACAACCTGGGCTTCAGCCAGGACAGCTATGAGCTGGCGGGCGGGATCTCGATGCCCGTCGCCGATGTCTGGACCTTCGGGGCGGCAGCCGCGTTCGAACAGCACAACATCGCCGGCGAAGACGGCAAGGGCACTGGCGACGGCTATCAGCTTCAGCTTGGCGGTGCGCTCAGCCGGGACCTGGGGGCGATGGAATGGGGCTTCTACGGTGCGCTCAGCACCGGGCAGTTCGACATCGACCGGATGTCGTCCTCGGGCGTCAATCTGGAAGGGACCTACCGTCCGATGACCGCGGGGGCCGGCGCAATGATGGCCTGGAGCATGACGCGGGGCCAAATGACCTGGCGCCCGCAGGTCGAACTGGGGGCCACCTACATGCACGGCAATTCCTTCACCGAAACCCCGGGTTCCGGCTACGCGCTGGAGGTCGACCCCCAGGACGACACGATCTATCACGTCCGCCCGTCGCTTGCCTTCTATGGCGATTACCAGGGGCGCGGCGGGACGCAGTCGCGGGTCTTTGGCCATGTCGGGCTGACCCAGCTTCTGGGCGATGCCTCGCCGTCCACAAAGGCGCATTTCGTGTCGATGGGGGCGAACGGCAACGATTTCACAGCCCAGACGGCACTGGACAAGACGCGGCTGGATGTGGGCCTTGGTGTCGACATCCTGACCCGCAAGGGGTCGACCGTCAGCCTGAACGCCAATGGCACCTGGTCGGAGTCGACCTATGACGTGGGTGCGGCGGTGCAGGTCCGGTTCGTGTTCTGACCGAACCGGTCAACGTCCCGCGGGCAAGGCGCCGCCCTTGGCACAGGGCGGTGGCAAACGTTGCCGGGTGGCTCTGGCCGTCATGGAACTGTAGCACGTCGTTGCTAGCCACCCGCCACATGCAACAGCGACAAGGACCGCATTTCCATGAAGCGACTGATTCTGACCGCCGCCCTTGCGGCCGGGCTGGCCACCGGTGCATCGGCCGAAGGCCCGTCGGGCAAGCTGGTGCTTTATACCTCGCAACCCAATGCCGACGCACAGCAGACCGTGGATGCGTTCAAGGCAAAGTACCCGGATGTCGAGGTGGACTGGTTCCGCGACGGCACCACCAAGGTGATGGCAAAGCTGGCCGCCGAGTTCGAGGCCGGCAATCCGCAACCCGACGTCCTGCTGATCGCTGACAACGTCACTATGGAAGGGCTGGAGGCCGAAGGCCGCCTGATGGCCTATCCCGAGGCGGACGTGTCCGCCTATGACCCGGCAGTGATGGATCCGCAGCACCACTATTTCTCGACCAAGCTGATCACCACGGGCATCATGTACAACACCAATGCTCCGATGGTGCCCACGTCCTACAAGGACCTGCTGAAGCCGGAAGCCAGGGGTATGATCGCCATGCCGTCGCCGCTGACCTCGGGTGCCGCGACGATCCACATGGCCGCGCTGACCTCGAACCCGGACCTGGGCTGGGCGCTTTACGAAGGCCTGGCCGAACAGGGCGCGAACCCGCAGGGTGGCAATGGCGGCGTCTACAAGGCCGTGGCCGGGGGCGAAAAGCTTTACGGTTTCGTCGTCGACTTCCTGCCGATCCGCGAGCAGGTGAAGGGTGCGCCCGTGGCCTTTGTTTTCCCGACCGAAGGCGTGTCCGTTGTGACCGAGCCGGTGGCGATCCTGTCGACCGCCAGGAACACCGATGCGGCAAAGGCCTTCGTCGATTTCCTGATCTCGGAAGACGGGCAGAAGCTGGCGGCCGACATGGGCTATCTGCCGGCGCATCCGGGCGTTCCGGCGCCCGATGGGTTCCCGTCGCGCGACCAGATCAAGCTGATCGCCTTCGACCCGGCCAGGGCCCTGGCCGAGGATCAGGAGAACAAGGAAAAGTTCCTGGACATCTTCGGTGGCTGACAGCCTTCGATCGAGGATGGGGCGCGGCGAGGGGATGACCCTTGCCGTGCTTGCGCTTTTCGCGGTGGTGCTGTTCGGCCTGCCGCTGGGGCTGCTGGCACGGGTCGGGTTGACCGACGGTGCCGTCCCGTCGCTGGCGCCGCTGATCGAGGCTTTGGGTAAGTCGTCCGTCCAGAAGGCCGCGTGGAACAGCCTGGAAAGCTCGGCCCTGTCGGGGCTGGCCGCGACCGTGATCGGATCGGTGCTGGCGCTGGTCGTGGGCCTGTCGGACGTGCGGGCCAAGGGGCCGCTGGTCTTTGCGCTGCTCTTGCCGATGATGATCCCGCCGCAGGTGACAGCTATCGCCTGGGTGCAGGCGCTGGGGCCGTCCAGCGTCGTCCTTGGCACGCTGGGCATCGCGCCGCCGCCCGGCTCGCCCCATCCGCTTTACACGCCGTTCGGGGTGATGCTGCTGCTGACCGTCCAGCACATGCCCCTGGTCTTGCTGGTTGTTCTGGCCGCGCTGCGATCCCTGCCGCGCGAAATCGTCGAGGCGGCGCGCATCGCCGGTGCCCGCCCCGCACGCATGATCCGCCGGGTGATCCTGCCGCTTCTGGCGCCGTCGCTGGTGGCGGGGTTCATGCTGGCCTTCGTGTCCGCCCTTGGGAATTTCGGCATCCTCGCGATCCTTGGCATCCCCGCGCGCTACACCACGCTGCCGGTCCTGATCTGGCGGCGGCTGTCCAGTTTCGGACCCTCGGTCCTGACCGATGTCGCCGTGATCTCGATCCTGCTGGCGGCGGTGGCGCTGGTCGCTGTGACCCTGTCGATCCGCCTGCAGAAACGCATGCGTGCCGCGGTTGTGGGCCCGCCGCAGCCGCCTTTGCGGATCGCGCTGGGACGTGCGCGGCCGGTGGTGGAGGCGGGGCTTCTGGCATATGTCGCCGCCACGCTGGTCCTGCCCCTGACGGCCCTGACCGCGACGGCGCTGGTCCGGACCTATGGCTTGCCGCTGAGCGCCGACACCGTGACGCTGGACAACTTTGCCGAGATCCTGTTCCGCCAGGCCTCGACCGTGCGGGCCTTTGCCAATTCGACCCTGGCCGCGGGGGCGGCGGCCTTTGTGCTGGCGGGGCTGTCGATCGCCACGGGGTACTTCCTGTCGGACCGCCGGTCGCGGCTGGGCCGGCAGGCTGGCGGCACGCTGCAGGCGCTGGCCGATGTCAGCTATGCGATCCCGGGGCTGGTGATTTCCATTGCCTTCATCCTGGCCTTCATCCGGCCGCTGCCCTTGCTGAACCTGTCGATCTACAACACGCTGACGATCATTTTCCTGGCCTATCTGACTGCCTTCCTGTCAGTGGCGCTGAAACCCGTCGCCGCCGCCTATGGCCAGCTGGACCCGTCCCTGGACGAGGCCGCGCGGGTATCGGGCGCGGGCTTTGCCCGCCGGATGTGGCGGATCTTTGCGCCGCTGACTGCGCCGGCAGCGGCATCCGGCGCGATCCTCGTGTTCCTGACAGCCTATAACGAGGTCACGGTCTCGGCCCTGCTCTGGTCGACCGGGAACGAGACCATCGGGACCTCGATCTTCAATTACGAGGACGGCGGATATACCACGCTGGCCGCGGCCCTGTCCTGCGTGACGGTGCTGGCCACGACGGTGCTGATGGTGGCGCTGGACCGGTTCGGCCGCCGCTTGCCGCCCGGCGTGGTGCCCTGGCGCACATGAACGGTTGCGGGCCTTTCCGGGCGTCTTCGCGCCCGGTGCAAGGCAGGCTGTTCAGTTTTCAGGTCCTGGTTGAAACTGCGGTGCGCCGGGAAAAATCTTGGAACAACAGGCGGGTGTCTGGTGTTGAACCAGCAACGAACCAAACAAGGAAAGGCTTCGACATGTTTTCGAAAACCAAAATCCTCGCCCTTGCTTCGGCCGCCATGCTGACCTCGACCATGGCTTTCGCGGAAGTGAACCCCGCGCCCGCCGATCTGTCGGATGTGACGGTTCTTGACGGCTACATGGGCTCGGTTGTCATGACCGAGGACGGCGTGGTTCTGGGCACCGTCGCCGATGCCGATATCGACGCCAACATCGCCGATGTCAGCATCGACCTGGCGGACGGTCTGGACATGAGCACGGCCGATGACAAGATCACCGTCCTGGCCGAACAGGGAACGCTTGCCGTGCAGGGTCGCGACATCATCCTGCTGGCCTCGGCCGAGGAAATTCGCTCGCAGGTGAATTCGACGGACCACGGCGACTCGTCCGAGGTGAAGGTCGACCTTTTCGCCAAGTAACCTTGGCGCGGGTTCCGGCGGCGCGTGACGCGCCTGCTGTCCCGACGTTTCCCGGCCTGGCCGGGTGCGGCCCGCAGGATCCTGTCCTGCGGGCCGTTGTCGTGCCGTGTGCAACTGAACTGATCTGCATTTGAAACCGACCTGCAGTGGCGGCCGGTTTCAGCCGCTCTTTCCCGGCAGGATCCAGCCACCGTTGATGGCCAAGGTCACCAGACCGCCGTCCGCCAGCCGCTGCCGGGCCGAAACGGGCAGGGGTTCCGAAAGCCCTTCGACCTCGGCCAGCGCTTCCCAGTGGCCCCCGCGATAGAAGACATGGGTCAGGCGGGCGGGCGTCACGCCGCCGAACGCGATGTCACCGGGGCGCAGGACCACCTGTCCGGGGCCGTTCCCGGTCAACCAGGGCAGGATGAACGGCCCCAGGTCTGCGCCGCCCCCTGTCAGCATCGCCGGCAGTACGGCGGCGCGACCGATGAAGCGGGCGACCTCTTCGGTCACGGGGCGGTCGTGCAACTCCTGCGGCGGGGCCACCTGCAGGAAGCGTCCGTTCCACATGACCGCGATCCGGTCGGCCAGGGCCATTGCCTCGCGCTGGTCGTGGGTGATGTAAAGTGTCGTTACCCCTGCCTGGCGATGAAAGCGGTGGATTTCGGCCTCCATCCGCGTGCGCAGGTGCGGGTCCAGGTTGGCCAGGGGTTCGTCCATCAGGATCGTCCGCGCGCCGCCCGCAAGGCAGCGAGCCAGCGCGACGCGCTGCCGCTGGCCGCCGGACAGCGCTGCGGGCATCCGGTCGGCGAAATCGGTCAGGGCCACGGTGTCCAGGCTGCGGTCCGCGATGCGGTCGACTTCGCGCCGGGGCAGGCCGGCGGATTCGGCGGGGAAGGCCACGTTCTGGCGGACCGTCATGTGGGGCCACAGCGCATAGGACTGGAACACGACCCCTACGGCGCGCTTTTCCGGGGGCATATGCAGGCCGGGCCGGGCAACGGATACGCCATCCAGCGTGATCGCCCCTTCATCCGCCGTTTCCAGGCCTGCGATCAGGCGTAGCAAGGTGGACTTGCCGCACCCCGAAGGGCCAAGAACCACGAAGAATTCGCCGTCCGCCAGTTGGGCCGATATGGCGTCGACCGCCACGGCCTTGCCGAACCGCTTGGTCACAGCTTCCAGTCCTGCCGACATGTCGTTCCGTTTCAATAGCCGGGGCCGATAACCCGCGCCGGGGTAGCGGCCCGGGGACGGCAGGGCAATCCCGCCCCGCTGCAGTCACGAAAACTTCACGAACTGCGCGGCAGACATTGTTCGGGGCGGCCGGGCGCGGGTGACGGGCGATCGGAGGGGTGCTTTTTGCGGCGGATCAGCTGTCCGGCGTCGGGACGGCCTCTGCGGCGATGTCGCTGCGTTTCTGTCCCACGACGGCCAGGGTCGTGTCCGACACCGGTGCTATGATCATGCCGGCCATGATGTCGGCCAGGTTCGGTTCCGCGGAAGCCTGGTTCCACAGCGACGACCAGTTGCGGTGCCCCTCCTTGCCGGATTCCATCGAGGCACCGGCCGACAGGGCGAACAGCAGCATCAACTGCAGACGCTGGTTGATGATTTCCTTCGGCATCTCGGGCGCCAGCCGCGCGATGTGGCGGAAACAGCGCCGTGTGGCGCGGTCAGCATCCGCCGTCGCCTCGAACAGCAGGTCGCGGCGGGTGATCAGGACAGAGGTGAAGAACTGAAGCTGGAACAGTTCGTCCTGTGCGTCGGCCGATCCGCGGTTCACCACGGGCAGCAGGATCTCGGCCACCTCGCGGACGCTGTTTGGCCCGCCGCGGGCTTCCAGTGCGTCCAGGCGGCGGTTGTTGTCATCGTCGAGCCTGGCCGCCACATCCGCCAGGATCTCGCGGATCAGGGCGTCGCGCGAGGTGAAGTAATAGGTGATCGAGCCGTTGTTCTTCTGTCCGGCGGCCGACTGGATGTCCCGGATCGACACGTTTTCGATTCCCTGCTGGGCGAACAACCGCAGCGCGGTCTTCTTCAGACGCATCCGCGTCCGTTCGCCCTTGCGCAGGGACTCTTTTGCCGTGGGCGCCATTCAACCTTCTCGGATTTCAAGTAAATTCTCTAGTTTTATAGGCAGGGACCCGTCCCAGATCAACTCGGACCGAAGCGGTCTCCGGGCCTCGGAAGCATTTTTTAATGCATCGCTTGAAAAAATGACGGGCCGCCGGTATGGTCCCGTCGAGCAGAAGCGGGGGCGGGGAGAGGCCACGCTTTGGGAGGGCTTTACATGGGCTTTGACTATCGTCGCGACGCGTCCGGAAAGCTGTCGTGACGATGGACATGGACGGGCAGTCGGCCAACATGACGGTCCCCGCCTGCCACGATCTCATGGGCGCCACGGTGGCCCGGCTGGAGGCCGAAGAGGGCCTGAAGGGCGTGATCTTCGCATCGGCCAAGAAGACCTTTTTCGCCGGGGGCTATCTGAACGGCCTGCCGGAGGCCGAGGCCGGCGATAACGCCAACAAGGCCCGGCTGAACGAGGACAAGGGCTTTCTGCGGCGGCTGGAAAAACTGCCGGTGCCGGACGTGACCGCGATCAACGGTGCGGCATGAGGAAAGACAGATGATCCGCAAGACGGCCGAAGACAAGGGCGATCACTGGCTGCTGAATGGGGCCAAGACCTTCATTTCCAACAGGATCCTGGCCGGGCTGATCGTCGAACGCCGCGCCTTCGGCCGGCCCATCGGCAAGTTCCAGAATTCGCGTTTCGCCATGGCTGCGATGAAGACCAGGCTGGATGGCGCCTGGACCTTCGTCGATCATTGCGCGCTGGAACACATGGACGGGCACCTGACGGCCGAGATGGCGGCGCGAGGCCAAGCTTCTGACCTCGGAGATCGAGGGCGAGGTGGGCGACGGTTGCGTGCAGCTGCATGGCGGCGCCGGGTTCATGGAAGAATACGAGATCGCCCGCATGTACTGCTCGGCCCGGGTCAGCCGGATCTATGCCGGGTCGTCGGAGATCATGAAGGAAATCATCGGCCGCAGCCTGGGCCTGGGAGAACGCAGCTGAGCGGCCGCCAACGGGACCTAAAGGGAGGGAATGACATGAAACATCCATCGGCATTCGCGAAGACGACGCCGGACAAGATCGCCTATCAGATGGCGGATGGCAGCGGGTCGCTGACCTTTGCGGAACTGGACGCCGTGTCGAACAGGGGTGCGCAGGCCTTTCGCGCGCTGGGTCTGGGGCAGGGCGACCATGTCGCCCTGCTGTTCGAGAACAACCTGGATTTTGTGGGCCTGACCTGGGCCGCGCAGCGCAGCGGCCTGTTCTATACCGCGATCAGCCGCCACCTGTCGGCGGACGAGATCGCCTATATCGTGGTTGACTGCGACGCCAAGGTGACCATCGTGTCCGCCAGGTATGCCGAGCTGCTGCCCGCGCTTCGGGCCGCCTGTCCCGAGGTGCGTTTCTTCCTGTGTGGCGCCGGTGTGCCCGCGGACCTGGACTGGAAGGCGTTCGAGGCCACCCAATCCGCCACGCCCGTCGCGGACGAGGCGGCAGGGGCCGACCTTCTCTATTCTTCCGGCACGACGGGGCGCCCCAAGGGCATCACCCGCACCTTCACGCCGCAGCCCGTCGACACGGTAATCCCGGGCCTGATGACCGTCCTGTGCGAGACGATGGCCGGCATGGGCCCCGACACGATCTACCTGTCGCCCGCACCGCTCTATCACGCGGCGCCGCTCCGGACGTCGATGATGGCGGTCATGCTGGGCGGCACGGCGGTCATCATGGAACGCTTCGACGCCGAAGAGATGCTGCGCCTGATCGAGGCGTACAGCGTCACGCATACCCAGGTCGTGCCGACCATGTTCGTGCGGATGCTGAAGCTGCCGGAAGACGTGCGGACGAAATACGACATGTCCTCGCTTCGGGTGGCCTACCATGCGGCAGCGCCCTGTCCCAAGGACGTGAAGGCGGCGATGATCGATTGGTGGGGTCCGATCCTGATCGAATACTATGCCGGATCGGAAGCCAACGGCGTGACCATCGCAATCTCCGAGGACTGGGTGAAGTACCCGGGCACTGTGGGCAAGTCGATGATCGGCGAGATCGTCGTGGTCGACGATGAGGGCAACGAACTGCCCGTGGGCGAGATCGGCAACATCTATTTCGACAGCGGCGTGGAATTCCAGTACCGCCACGACCCCGAAAAGACCGCCCGCGCCTATCTGCGGCCAGGCTGCGCCACCATCGGCGACGTGGGCTATGTGAACGAGGACGGTTTCCTGTTCCTGACCGACCGGGCGTCCTACACGATCATCTCCGGCGGCGTGAACATCTACCCGCAGGAGACCGAGGACATGATGATCGGTCACCCGGACGTCGCCGACGTGGCGGTCTTCGGCGTGCCCTGCGAGGAGATGGGCGAAGAGGTGAAAGCCGTCGTCCAGCTGGAACCGGGGGTCGAGCCGACCGAGGAAAAGGCGCAGGAGCTGATCGCCTGGACGCGCGCGCGGCTGTCGAAGCCGAAGGCGCCCAGGAGCGTCGATTTCCGCGACGAGCTGCCCCGCACGCCGACCGGCAAACTGATCAAGCGCAAGCTGAAGGACGAATACTGGACCGCGAAACCGACGGCGGCCTGACGGAGTTAGCAAGGAAGACCGACATGAAGATCGAAGGAACCGCAGCCATCGTCACCGGTGGCGCATCTGGCCTGGGCGGTGCACCCGCTGACCTGCTGGCAGCGGCCGGGGCGAAAGTCACGATTTTGGACCTGAACACCGAGCTGGGTGATCTCTGGGGACACGCTATGCTGGCGCGATTCCATCGTGGTGAACCCGATGCTGAACGACGGGACGATCCGCCCGGACGTCGCAATCCGGATGGCACCCAGATGACCTTTGCATTCGACACGTCCGGCATGTCGGACCGGGCGCTGGACATCGCGGACCGGGTCGAGGCCTTCGTCCCCGACGTGGTCGCGCCCTATGAACAGGATTCCCGCCGCGGCGCCCACGGTCCGCCCGAGGAGATGAGCCTGGACCTGAAGGACGCCGCCCGCAAGGTCGGTGTCCTGCGCCCCATATCCTGGAAGACGGGTCGCACCTGACCCACCGCGAAGCCGCCTGAGTGCTGATCCGTGCGCGCTTGGCGGTGCCGGAGATGCTGCGCTATCGCTTGCGTCATCCTTGGCCACGGCCGTCGTCGCGGCGTCCGGCACCATCGGGACGATGATCCCGCCCAGCATCCTTTTCGTCCTATACGGCATGTTCACGGGCCAATCGATCGGCATGCTGCTGCCGGCCGGCATCCTGCCGGGCTGGAGCGGGGCCAGCTGGACTGCGTCGCGGGCAACACGGCGTGGCTGATCCAGATGTCGCTCTATGACGTCGTCAAGGACGTGACCGACATGGGCATCGGCACCTTTGCCGGCGGCATCCCGGTCAACATGAACGCCGACAGCGGGGCCAGCCTGTCCCCGGAAACGCAGACCATGTTCTACAAGGAAGGCGCGCTGGCGGCTGTCGACGTGGCCATCGCGTTCGCGGCCGAAGATGATGCGGCCCTGGCCGATGCGGGCGAGCACGGCGTGAACGTGGTCGAACCGGGCGAAAGCCTGACCACGCAGTTCTCTGACTTTGCGGACACCGAATCCAAGCGCCTTCTGGACCTGGCCGAACAGCGCGGTTTCGAGAACGCCGAGGCGCTGCAGACCACCTACAAGGATCTGCTGACCAAGTGGGAAGGCATCGTGGACGAGCTGAACGGCGGCCGCGAGGCGATTACCGCCAAGATCTATGAAACGGCTGTGCCGAAGTGAACTGATCCATTCCGTTTCGACGACAACCACGACGCACGCGCCCCGGCATTGCCCGGGGCGGGCCTTTTTCTTTGGAGCATCCGGCCGGAATGCCGGCGCTGCACAGTTCGGCCCGGAAAGGCGGAACTGAAGGCTGAATGTGGGTCAGACTTGCACCGCGTTCCTATAAAAGCGCGATGTCGAGGGTGGGCGGCGGGGAGGACCGTCCGCCCGGACCGGGTCGCTGGTCCTTGGTCAGTCCTGGGTGACTTCGATCCGGGCCTCTTCGGCCGGGGGGATTGCAGGATCGGTCGGGGCGGCGGCCCGGTTCTGGTGCACCCGGATCCGCCACAAGTGATACGCGGTGCGGTGCAGCCATCGCAGCGCGTCCAGCTGGTCCAGTGCCAGCTGGTCGCTGACGGTGCCCGACACGGCGGCGGCCACGATCCGGTCGCGCGGGGCCCGGCGCTGGTCCTTCATCAGGGTCCGAAGGCGGTCCAGCATCGCCTCGGTCGCCTGGCGGTCGGCGGGCCGTGCCTGCCGGGCCGCGGCGCCCGCCATCAGCCCGCGCAGGCGGCGCAGACGATGCGTCTTGCCCAGCGTGATGATCCGGGTTGCCTGGTCGCAGCGATGCAGCAGGCGGAAAAGGTGGTCCAGCGCGTGGAAGGCACTGGCCAGGGCCTGTGTCTGGTCCTTGGTTCCCGGCGGCAGGATGATCCGGTCGAGATATGCGCGCAGCTCGGTCAGGGCGGCACGCAATTCCTCGCTGTCGTGGCGGACCGCATCGGGTGGCAGCTCTGCCCCCAGCCTGTGGCACAGATGATCGCAGGTCGCGATGTTCAGCCGTTCAAGGCAGTCCAGCGCCAGCCGCGTGGCCAGCGGCGGCTCTGGCAGGACGGCGGGGTCCAGCCCGGCGGTCAGGGCCGATCCGCGTTCCGGCACCAGCCATTCGATCAGCCGGGCGAAGGGCTGCGCCACCGGCAGGATCAGGACGACGCCCAGTCCGTTGAAGAGGCTGTGAAAGGCCACCAGCGCGATCTGGCCGTTGCCGCCGCCGATCAGTGGCATGACAAAGGCGGAAAAGGGCCCCAGCAGGGCAAAGGCCATGGCACCGGTCATCAGGTTGTAGACGACATGGGCCAGGCCCGTGCGCCGCGCCATGGTCCCGCCGCCCAGTGTGGCCAGAAGGGCGGTGAAGGTGGTGCCGACATCCATGCCGATCACCAGCGCCGCCGCTTGCGGAAAGTTGATCGCCCCGGCACCAAGGGCGGCCAGCGCTGTGGCGACCCCGGCGCTGGACGACTGGGTCACCACCGTGATCACCAACCCGATGCCCAGCAGTTGCAGGCGACCGGCCAGGGTGTCGGGCGGAAAGTCCTGGGGCGTCACGATCCCCTGAAACGCGTCCAGCCCGTCCTTCAGGAAATCGATGCCGATGAACAGCAGGCCGAACCCGGCCAGCGCCTGACCTGCCGCCACCAGCCTTGGCCGTCCGGTCAGGTGCAGAACGGCACCCAGGAAGACGACCGGCAGCACCGCCTGACCCAGGTCCAGCTTGAAGCCAAGCCCCGCCACCATCCAGCCGGTCAGCGTCGTGCCGATATTGGCACCGAAGATGATGCCCAGGGCCTGGGCGAATGTCATGACGCCCGCCGCGACGAAGCCTACCGCGGTGACAGTCGTGGCGCTGGACGACTGCACCACCGCGGTGGTCAGGGCGCCGGTGACGGCGCCACTGAGGGGGGTGCTGGTGAACCGGGCCAGGACCGACCGGATCTGATCGCCGGCCAGGCCCTTCAGGCCTTCGGTCAGCATCAGCATCCCGACAAGAAAAACGCCCACGCCACCCAGCGCGAAGAGAACATTCCAGATCATCCGCCAGCCATAGCACCGGGATCGGGGTTCGATAAGTTGTTGCTGTGTGCGGGTGGCCTGGATGGTTTCAGGACGGCGAATGGTGCGTGCAGAGCACGCACCCTACGGGGTCGGTCAGTTGCCGACGGTCGCGGCGCTGTTCAGCGCTTCGGGGGCCATGTAGGCCGCGATGGATTCGGCCGACAGCGGTTCGCCCCGGATCACGCCCTGGGCCAGGATCCAGTCGGCTTCGGCCGCGATCAGGTCGGCCAGGCCATCGTCCAGCTTCAGGCCGATATCGACGTCCTGCCACATGGTTTCAATCGCCGGGACCGGCATCGTCCCGTTCATGGACGCCGCGACCGCCTGCATCGCCATCGCCGGATCCGCCGCCACTTCGGCGTCCGCCCTGGCCAGCGCACCCATGAAGGATTTCAGCGTCTCCAGCCTCTCGCCCGTCATCCCGGGCGTGGCGGCCAGGATGTAATGGACCTGATAGTCGCCGCCGCGCAGTTCCACATAATTGTCGCCCAGGGTCTTCGCGGCCGCGCCATAGAAGGTGGGGAAGGGGACAATGGCGTCGACATCGCCGCGGGTCACGGCAGGGACCAGATCCGGCGGGGCGGCCGACACGATTTCCGCCTCGACGCCTGCGTCTTTCAGAAGGCCGTCCAGGAAGTAGTGGACATTGGTGCCGATGGTCGTGCCGATCCGCCGGCCGGCAAGGTCGGCGGGCGAGGTCAGCGGCCCGGCCGCGGTATTGCCGATCACGCGCGACCCGGTATAGCGCGCCAGATCGCCCACGATCCGGAAATTCTGCCCGGTCAGGGCGCCGGTGGCGGCGGGGAATTCGGCCATGAAGGCCACGTCCACCTGCCCGCCGATCAGCGCCTCGAACCCTTCGCGGCCCGTGGGGAAGGACACGATCTCCACATCCAGCCCGGCATCGGTGAAATACCCCTGGGCGATGGCGACATCGACCTGCGGGGTCTGCGGGTTCGGGCTCCACGCGAAAACCAGCGTTTCGGCATGGGCAAGGACCGGGGCAAGGACGGGGGAAAGGGCGATGGCCGTGGTGACGGCGAGGGTCTTGAACATGGTCATTTGGGTCTCTCCTGTCAGATCAGTTGTTGTTCAGGCATCGATCAGCGCGCGGGGGCGCAGCAGGTCGATGATCTCGTCCCGGATGGTCAGCAGGTCCGAGCCGGAGCGGCTGAAGGTCCGGGGGCGGGCTTGCGTCAGTTCGTAGTGCCGGATCAGGCGGCCGGGGGCCTGGCTCATGACCCGGACCTCGTCGGCCAGAAGCAGCGCCTCGTCCACGTCATGGGTGACGAAAAGGACCGTGGCGCGGTGCTTCTGCCAGACGCTCAGCAACAGATCGTGCATCACCAGCCGGGTCTGGGCATCCAGCGCGCCGAAGGGTTCGTCCATCAAGAGGACCTTCGGCCCGAAGGCGAAGGTGCGGGCGATGGCCACGCGCTGTTTCATGCCGCCCGACAACTGTTGGGGGTACTTGTCGGCATGGGCGCCAAGGCCCACCTCGTCCAGCGCGGCGCGGGCGCGGTCGATCTCTTCCGCCTTCGACAGGCCGAGCCGCTTCAGCCCGAAGCGCACGTTGCCAAGCGCCGTGAACCAGGGGAACAGGCCGTATTGCTGGAAGATCACGCCCACCTTGTCGGACGGGCCGGTGATCGGCACACCGTCCAGGGCGATCGTGCCGGAGGACGTCTTCACGAAGCCCCCGATCGCGTTCATCAGGGTGGACTTGCCGCAGCCCGACGGGCCGATCAGCGCGGTGAAGGTGCCGGGTTTCAGGTCGACATTGGTGGTGTCGAGCGCAATGACGGGGCCCTTCTTTCCGTTGAAGCGGATGGTGACATCCTGAACCCGGACATGACCTTCGTTGAGCATGGTGGTCATCACGACTGCTCCCAATGGACGAGTTTCTTGCCGATGTGGTGGACGATCAGGTCGACGGTGGCACCAAGCAGGCCAAGGATGATCAGCAGCGAGAACATCCGGTCCGTGCGGATGTACTGCCGCGCCTCCTGCAGCCGATAGCCGATGCCCGACGACGCGCCGGAGAGTTCCGCGGCGACAAGGCTGAGGAAGGCCAGCGCCACGCCCAGCCTTATGCCGGCAAAGATGTGGGGGGCGGCAGCCGGGATCACGACCGTCAGGAATTCCCGCAGTTTCGACGCTCCAAGGGAGCGCGAGGCCCGCAGGTAGGTTTCCGGCACGTATTCCATGCCGTGATGGGTGTTGAACCAGACCGTCAGGAACACGGTGTAGGATATGACGAAGTATTTCGACCCTTCGCCGATGCCGAACCAGACGATGGCCACGGGCACCAGCGCGATGGCCGGGATCGGACGCAGCAGCGTCAGGAACGGGTTCAGCAGCGTCCGGATCACCGCGACGCGCCCTGTCAGCAGCCCCAGCGCTACGCCAAGGCTTGCGCCCAGGACGAACCCGATGGCCGCGCGCGACAGCGACACGCGCAGGTCCTTGGCCAGGGTGCCGTTCTGCCACATCTCGACCGTGGCGGACCATACCGACCAGGGCGCGGGAAAAATCGCCTCTGGCAGGATCTGCAGGGCACCCACGGCGGACCAGATGCCCAGGATGAACAGGAACGAGATCACCGGGCCCCCTGTCAGCGTCGCGGCGGCGATGCCGCACAGGCGCTTGATTTGAGGCAGGAGCCCGTTCTCGGATGTGGGCGGGGTTTGCAGGTCAGTCACAGCCATGTCACCTGCTCCGCCTTGTAGCGGTGGGCGCGGAAGCATGAATTGTGCTGGCCTTGCGTGAACTGGTTCAGTGGCGCAGGGTATTCGGCGAAGTCGGGGATGACGTATTCCCAGACGGTTTCGCCCTCGGGCGTCACCTCGAACAGCCGCCCGAACGCGCTTTCGCAGATCAGCGTGTTGCCGTTCCACAGCCGCTGGCACGAGCCCATGTAGGGCGAAAAGAAGCTGGGCGGCATCGGGTCGGCATAGGACCACGTGACCTTGCCCTCGGGCGTGAATTCCAGCGCGCGGGAAAAGGGAGAGGTCGACCCCTGCCGGACGTTCCCGTTGTCGAAGACGAGGATGGAGCCGTCCTCCATCTCCATCGGTGTGTGCTGCTGGGCCACGACGTCGGGGCCGACGTGCCAGACCACGCGGCCGGTGGCACGGTCGACGGCGATCACGCCCGAGGTCGTGCGCAGGCTCATCAGGATCAGGCCGGTCTTCGTCAGCGACAGGCCGTTGATCATCGGCCAGTGACGCCGGTCGAAGATCGCATGGACGGGGAAGTCGGCCGGGTCGAGATGGTCCCAGATCCGCCATTCCCAGACGGTTTCGCCCTTGCGGTTCACCTCGCGCACGATGTCGGACTGGATGATGCCGTCGGCCCCGTCCTTGCGGGGATCGCCGCCGGTGACGCGGGCGGCCTTGTCGGCCGGAAGCGGCGCGGCGACGGTGTAAAGCAGGTTACCATTGGCCAGCCACTGGCCGTCATGGTGGTGAAAGATGTCCTCGTGCCGCCAGACGATCTCGCCCGAGGGTGTCGCTTCGTAGAAATCGCCGCCATGCCACAGGTCCCAGGCGGGATAGAGCGCGGCCGAGGTCTTGTGGCTGCCGTTGTAACCCAGATTGCCGTTGGGCAGGATCACTGCGTCGCGGCCGGCGCGGACCGGCATCTGCCACGTGTGGGCGGTGTTGCCTTCGATATCCACCAGGTCCACGCGACCTGCGGCCGTCTGTCCCGCGAACAGGGTATAGCCCCCGGCGGACCGGGCCGGATCGTAAGCCGTCAGCCCAAGGGCGCGGCGGCGCAGGGTCACCTGGTCGGGCAGGGCCTTCGTGGGTCGTTCCAGTGTCGATGCCGTCATGTCGTGTCCTTCCGGTTCGGGCGCGGCCTTTCGGATCTCGCGGCGTTGGATGTTGGGTGTTAAAACGTTTTAAAGATCTTATGCGCTTGCCGGCGGTGAATTAAAACGTTTTACTGAAGGGCGGGAGCCAAGATCCCAGAAGCGCCCGCGGATCGGGCAGAAATTCGGCGGACATGGCTGCAAGATGAGCGACAGTGAAACGGGCAAGCCGAAAAAGCCGGGCGGAAAGCGCCCGACGGTTGTCGATGTGGCGCGCCGGGCCGGGGTCTCTCCCGGCACGGTTTCGAACGCGCTGAGCGGAAAGCGCCGGGTCGACGCCGAAACACGGGCCCGGATCGACGACGCGATTCGGGATCTGGACTACACGCCCAACATGGCGGCGCGCGGGATGCGGACGGGGCGGGCGAACACGATTGCCCTGTTGTCCTCGATGCCTACGGCCGTGGCGGCGGGGGCGTCAAAGCTGGGCTTCATGATGGAAATCGCGGCCTCGGCTGCCCTGACCGCGCTCAGCCGCGATGTGGCGCTGATCCTGGTGCCCCCTATCGACGACCCGGTCGAAGCCTTGCGCAATGTGCCCTTCGACGGTGCGCTGCTGGTCGAACCCGCGGCCGACGACCGCTTTCTTGACCTACTGACCAGCCGGGCAGTGCCGACGGTGGCCGTGGGCCGCCCGGCCGACCCGCAGGGGCCCTTTGTCGATCTTCAATACGAAGAAACGGCGCGGTTGATGATCCGGCATCTTCTGGCGGCGGGCGCCCGGTCCTTCCCATTGATGATCGGGGTCAGCCAACGCCGCAGCTATGCCGATTTCGAACGGACCTATTGCGCGGAACTGTCACGCGCCGGCCTGGTGCCCCGCGTGATCCGGGTGGACGAGGCGCAGGGTGAAACGACTGCCGCCGCGGCGATCCTGCGCGATCTGGAACGAAACCCGGCCTGCGACGGCGTGCTGGTGCCGGTCGATGCGCTGGCCACGGGGGTGATGGTGGGCCTTCGCGCCGCGGGCCGAAGCGTGCCGCGGGATGTGAAGGTGATCACCCGCTACGACGGTATCCGGGCCCGGACGGAAACACCGCCGCTGACTGCCGTCGACCTGCATCTGGACCGCGTGGCCGAGATCGCGACGCTGGCCCTTCTGGACCTGATCGAGGGCGTGGCCGACAGCCCCGTCCCGCGCCCCCCGCGCCCCGAGATCGTCGCGCGTCTGTCGACAGGGCACGGTGGCGCCTAGCGGTCTTGCCGCACCGGTGGGGCTGCCGGCCCGCGTGACGCGGGCCCGTGGACCAGCCCCCGCACCAGATCCGCTGCGCGTTCGGCCAGCATGGTCACGGGCGCGTTGATGTTGCCCCCGATGGCCGTGGGAAAGACCGAGGCATCGACGACCCGCAGCCCTTCCGTCCCCAGCACGTTGAGACGGGCGTCGACTACGGTTTCGGGATCGCTCTCCTGGCCCATCCGGCAGGTGCCCAGCGGATGGTGGACGGTGATAGCAGTCGCGTGGATCAGCGCATCCAGCACGTCGTCCGAATACCCCTTCGGCGCGACCTCGGCGCCGACGAAAGGGGCCAGCGGTGCCTGCCGGCCGACGTCGCGGGCCATGCGCAGGCCCTGCCGCAGTAGCGCGCGGTCGGCGTCGGCGGTCAGGAAGTTCTGATCGATCCGAGGGGCCTGCGCCGGATCGTCCGAGATCAGCCGGATCCGCCCCCGGCTTTCGGGCCGCAGCACGATGGCGCGGATGGAAAAGCCGTCCTGATAGGGCGGCCGGATGCGTCCCATGTGCGGGCTGGCATGGATCGGGGCGGCGATGGTCTTGAACTGCAGATCGGGCATGGCCAGGCCGGGGTCGCTTTTCAGGAAGGCCATGCTGCCCACGGGCAGGTTCGTGGCGATGCCCCGTCCGGCGAAATAGGCGCGCCCCAGCTCCAGCGCCAGGCGGTCGGCCCGCATCCGGCGGTGCAGTGGCCCGGGGTCCTTGCGGGCATAGAAGACAGCGGCCGACAGATGGTCCTGCAGGTTCCGCCCCACGCCCGGCAGGGCCACGCGCGGGGCGATGCCCACGGCCGCCAGATCCTGCGGATCGCCGATGCCGGAGAGGTTCAGAAGCTGGGGAGAGTTCACAACACCGCCGCACAGCAGTACCTCGCGCGCCGCATGGACCCGATGCAGGGTGCCGTCCTGAAGATAGGCGATGCCCACGGCGCGCGGCCCGTCGAACAGGATCTGCGTCGCCAGCGCCTTCAGCTTCAGCGTCAGGTTCGCGCGTCGCAGCGCGGGTTTCAGATAGGCGTCGGCATTGGAACAGCGCCGCCCTTTCCGGATCGAGAACTGCCAGGCGCCGAAGCCTTCCTGCTGTGCCCCGTTGTAATCGTCGGTCCAGGGATGCCCGGCGGCCAGTCCGGCCCGGGTAAAGCCGTCGACCAAAGGATCGGGATAGGTGGAAAACCGCGTCGTCAGCGGCCCGTCGCCGCCGCGGTAATCGCTGGCCCCGCCTTCCCAGCTTTCCTGCCGCCGGAAATAGGGCAGCACGTCGTCATAGCCCCAGCCCGCCAGCCCGGCATCCGCCAGCGCGTCATAGTCGCCCCTGTGCCCCCGCACATAGGCCATCGCATTGATCGAGGATGAGCCGCCCAGCACCTTGCCGCGCGCAAACTCCATCGCGCGGCTGCCGATTTCGGACTGGGGTTCCGAGAAATACATCCAGTCGTCCATCCGGTTCGACAGGATGTGGGGCCAGCCCAGCGGGATGCGGATCCAGGGATTGCGGTCGGGGCCGCCGGCTTCCAGGACCATGACGGTCGTGTCTTTATCCTCGGACAGGCGGGCGGCCAGGGTGCATCCGGCGGATCCGGCCCCCACGATCACATAGTCGACTTCGGTTGTGGTCATGGCGGTCCGTCCGGTGGTGCGTTCCGGGCAGAGTATCACGGTCGGCAGCCGCCGCCACAGTCGTGTCGACGAACCGGCGCGTCTGTGCCCCGCCGACCGGACCTGTCGTGACAGGCCAGGGGATCAATCCGGGCGCAGCGTTCCGGCGCCCGGCGGGTCGCGGTCAGACCTCGACCGCGACCTTGCCGATGGGATGTGAACAGCAGGCGAGGATATAGCCGTCGGCGATGTCGTCCTCGGAAATCCCGCCGTTGTGGACCATGTGCACCTCGCCCGAGACCTTCTTGATCTTGCAGGTGCCGCAGACGCCGAAAGTACAGCCCGACGGGATGTTCAGCCCCGATGCGCGGGCGGCGGCCAGGATCGTGTCTGTCTCGGCCACTCTGGCGGTGACGCCCGACATGGCGAAGGTGAGTTCGACCTGGGAGCCTTCTTCGGGGACCACATCGTCCAGTTCTGGCACGTCGGCTTCGGTCGCGGCGGGCGCCTGGAAGCTTTCCTGATGATACCGGTCCATGTCATAGCCGAGGCCCTGCAGCGCGTCGCGCACGGCCTGCATGAACGGCTCCGGCCCGCAGCAGAACACCTCGCGCTCAAGATAATCGGGTGCCATCAGGCCCAGCATCAGCTGGTTGAACATGCCGCGATAGCCGGTCCAAGGGCTGAACGGATCGGGTTTCTCGATCACCCAGTGCAGGTCGATCCCGGGCACACGGCTGGCCATGTGCTCCAGCCGCTGGCGGAAGACGATTTCCGACGGGCTGCGGGCACAGTTGACGAAGACCACGTCCGGCACGGTGCCCAGGTCGAACATGTAGGTCGTCATCGACATGACCGGCGTGATCCCCGACCCGGCCGAGATGAAGAGGTACTTCGGCGCCTCGTGGTTCAGGTGGCTGAAGACCCCCGCGGGGCCGAAGGCCTTGATCCGCATTCCCGGCTTCAGGTGGTCCAGCATCCAGCGCGTGCCGATGCTGTCGGCCTGCGCCTTCACGGTGACGGAAATCGACCGCGGCCGCGACGGCGCGGACGAGATCGTGTAGGTCCGGTGCACCGTGCCCTGTGCGGTCGGCAGTTCCAGCGTCAGGAACTGCCCGGGCAGATAGTCGAAAAGCGCGCCCGAAGGCGCCTGAAAGGTGAAGGTGGCGGTATTCTGCACCTCGGGGATGACGGACACGCATTCCAGCGGCTCGGCATCGCTCCAGAAAGCGCGGTCGGGCAGGTTCGACATGTCCTTCATCGACATTACTCCGCGGCGATTCGGGCGGGGGTGCCCAGGCGTTCGGTCATGGTGTTGCAGTACCAGTCGACGAACTGGATCACGCCGGATTCCTGGATCGCCGAATAGGGTCCCGGTTCGTAGGCGGGCGAGTTGATGCCTTGCTGGTTGTCCTCGACCACACGGCGGTCCTCGTCATTGGTGGCGATCCAGACCTCGGTCAGGCGTTTCAGGTCGTAGTCGCGGCCTTCGACCGCATCCTTGTGAACCAGCCATTTCGTCGTCACCTCGGTTTCCGTCGGCGAGATGGGAGTGACGCGGAACAGGATGGAATGATCCGGCAGGAAGTGGTTCCAGGTCGTGGGATAGTGGAACTTCAACAGCGATCCGGCGTCGTCGAAGGGCACCCGGCCCAGCCATTTCTGCACCGCGATGCCGCCGTCCATGGTATAGCTTTTCGCCCCGGGCAGCAGCGGCATCCGCGCAACGCGGTACTGGCCGCTGTCGGCGATGTGGAAGTTCGCGGGAATGCCCGCGGCCTCGCACCGGTCGAAATGGGCCTGCAGATGCGGGGGTGCATTGCCGTCCTCGCCGATGCCGGACACGGTCGGATCTTCCGGGAACGTCCGGCACAGGGCGGGGTGGTTGCCGCCGCAGTGATAGCATTCGCGGTTGTTTTCCCAGACCAGTTTCCAGTTGCCGTTTTCCACGATGGACGAGGAATAGGCGATCCTGGCATTGGCCAGGTCGTGCACGTCCAGATAGGGGCGCGCCAGGTCGGCGAAGGCGTCGAAATCGGGCGCGTCGTCCGCCAGGCAGATATAGACCAGCCCGGCCAGTTCCCGGCAGTGGACGGTCTTCAGCCCGTGCTTCGACGGGTCGAAGGCCGGGCCCATGTCGCGGGCCCACAGCAGGCGGCCGTCCAGTTCGTAGGTCCACTGGTGATAGGGGCAGACCAGCTTTGGCACGTTGCCCTTTTCGCCCTTGCAGATGATCGACCCGCGGTGACGGCAGGAATTGTGGAACGCGCGGATCACGTTGTCGCCGCCGCGGACAATGATCACGCGGTATTCGCCGACCTTGTGGGTGACATAGGATCCGGCCTTCTCCAGCTCGCAGGCCGGGATCGCGAACAGCCAGTCGCGGTACCAGATCGTATCGAGATCCGCCTGATAGATGCCCGCGTCGGTATAGAAGGGCCGCTCCAGCGCGTATCCGGGACGGCGCGCGGCCAGGAGCCGCAGGGGATCGTATTCCATGGTCTCTCCGTCCGCGCTGACCGGCGGCATGATCGAGGGCGGAGGGACAGCGCAGGCCTGACAGCGCGCGGCAGGACCAAGCGCCATCGGGCGTCTGCACCGCCGCCCGCGGTTGACGTCACATGCAAGGCTGGTTTCCGGACTTGGGAAGGCCTTCCGACCGGCCGCGACACCTTCCCGGGGCTCTCCTTCCCCAGTGGTTCGTCGCCGCGCCCTTGCTTCCCTTACCGTTGCGGGGGCAGTGCCGGATCTGCACCGGCTTCCCAATTCTCCGCCCTTGCGGACGGCACCTTGCAGATCCCGATTAGCACCATCCGGTTAACCGTCATTGCACGAAAGCGACGTCGCCGATGCTGTTTCCGCTCAACCCCGACCCCCGTGGCCAGGGGGGTCGGAACCGGCCTTTCGCAGGAGGCCGGGACCCGCCCGTTCCGCCGGCCCGAACAGTCCGGCCTGCAGTCACCCGGGGCAGAGCGACAGGTCGGCCTTCCAAGAGGCAAGGTTCAGCACTGCACCCGGCACAGTCTGGCCGAGACATGTTATGTCTGGAAAAGGAGAGGCTGACGCTCTGTCCCACCAGCCTGAACGATCACGACGAGGTCGGGGACGTTGCGGCGCTGGAACAGGCCGAACGCGCACGGGCCGGCCTGTCGCCGTTCGGAAACGAGGAGGAACGGCGGTTTCCCCCGGGGGTCTTCCCGGTGCTGGCGCAGCAGGAGGCGCAGTGAATGGTTGGCCCCCCTTGGGCCATTGCCTGCTGGCTGAACGTACGGCCCGCTGTTGCGGGAGGGCTGCCGATGCAGCGAAAGAAGGGCGGCCGCACCCGGGGGGCGACCGCTACCCGGTCTCGCCGTCACTTTGGGCAGTGATTTCAGCATGCTTCCTGGAAATCGCAGGGTTATCCTTGGCCATTGCCACGCAGCCGCAACCGCACGATCTGCCCTTCGCCGTCGCTGTCGTCAAAAATCACCTCGCCCCCTAATCGCTCCATCGCGCTGGCGACGATAGAGAGGCCCAGGCCGCTGCCGTTCGGGCCGCCTGCCTGTCCGCGGGTGAAACGCTCGCTGGCGCGGTCGCGCAGGTCCGGCGGGATGCCTTGCCCATGGTCCCGGACCACCAGCTCGATATCCGTGCCCTGCCGCTGCAGCGCCACCGTCACGCGCCCGCCAACGGGCGAGGCGTGGATCGCGTTCTCGACCACGTTGCGAAGCGCGGCGCGCAGGAGGAAGGGGTTGGTGCCCAGCGGCCCGCCGATGTCGGGGGCTAGGATCTGGACCGTCACGCCCCTTGCCTCGGCCAGCACCGCAAGGTCATCGACCGTCTCGGCCATCAGCCGGCCGGGGTCGGTCGGTTCGGTCGCCACGTCCGACCGGTCGACGGCCGCCAGTTCCAGCAATTGCCGCACCATGCGGTCGGTCCGGTCGACCGATTTCTCGATGGCGGCCAGGGCACGGGCCTGGACCTTCGGGTCATCCGACAGGCGGATCACCTGCGCCTGCGTCCGCAGCCCCGCCAGCGGTGTCTTCAGCTCGTGTGCGGCATAAGTCGTGAAATCCCGCTCGACGTCCCGTGCTGCTGCAAGGCGCGCGAACAGCGTGTCCAGTGCACGGCGTACCGGCCGGATTTCCTGCGGTTCGGGGCCGGCAGGCAAGGGGCTGAGGTCGGATGGAGACCGCGCCCGCAGGGTTGCGGCCAACCGGTCCAGCGGGGCCAGCCCGCGGGCGACGCTGACCCAGATCAGCAGGGCCAGGATCGGCAGGATCATCGCCACCGGCAGCAGCAGGCCCGCCAGCACGTCCCGGACCAGCCGGTCCCGCACCGCCAGGCTGTCGCCCACCATCACCCGAACGCCCAGGTCGCGGTTGATGACCGAATAGACGTGCCAGGGTTCGCCATCGACGGTGGAGCGGGAATAGCCTTCGGCCGCCGCATCGGTCAGCACGGCGTCGGGGGCGCCGTTCGACCGGCCGACCATTACGCCGTCCAGGGACCAGATCTGGCAGGAAAGCTGCCGGTTGTACCCTTCGACCGCGGGCATCGGCACGCTGATCGGGGCGCCGCCGGCCTGCGCCACCGCGATCCGCTGGCCGGACATCAGCGACGACACCATGCGCGCGGCTTCGGCCAGGCGGGCGTCCAGCACGTGTTCGACCTCTGCCCGGGTCGAGGTCTGGATCCACAGTGCCGCCGACAGCCAGACCGCGCCGGTGGCCAGGACCAGGATCAGGAACAGTCTCAGCCGGATCGAGATGGCGCGTCCCCCTCTGCTGCCAGCCGATAGCCCAGGCCGCGAAGCGTTTCGATGAAGTCCCGGCCGATCTTTGCCCGCAAGCGGTGGATATGGACCTCGACCGTGTTGCTCTCGATCTCTTCCTGCCAGCCATACAGGCGCTCTTCCAGCGTGTCCTTGGACAGGACCCGGCCGGGATGTTCCATCAGCGCATGAAGGATCGCGAATTCGCGGCGGGAAAAGGACAGATCCTGCCCATGCAGCCGGCCAGAGAACGTCGCCGGATCGATGACCAGCCCGTTGTGGCGCAGGGCCCCGTTCGCCCGCCCTTCGCCGCGCCGCAGGATGGCCCGCAGACGGGCGGCCAGTTCCTGAAGGTCGAAGGGCTTGCCCAGATAGTCATCGGCCCCGGCGTCCAGACCGCGCACCCGATCCTTGACCTGGTCCCGCGCGGTCAGCAGCAGCACGGGCAGGGCGGATCCCTTCGCACGCAGTTCGGACAGAAGGTCCAGTCCCAGCCCGTCGGGCAGCATGATGTCCAGCACCATGCCTTCGAATTCCGACACGTCCAGCGCCGCGCGGGCATCGGCCAGCGTGCCGACAAGGTCGGCGGTGAAACCCGACAGGCGCAGGCCCACGGTCAGGCCGTCGGCCAGGACCTCGTCGTCCTCGACGATCAAAATGCGCATGGGCTCTCCATCCCGGCTCTCTCGGCTCCCAAGCTTAAGGCCCGCTTAAGCTTCGAAGTCCACCCGGTCGGTCCGACATTGCCGCGTCCGTCCCAGGGCCGGCCCTGCCAGAAGGAGACCCCGATGAGAAATCCCGTCACCCGCCGCGATGCCCTGATCCTTGGCCTGTCCACCGGCACCGTGCTGGCCGCGCCCACCGTCCTGAGGGCCCAGACGGTCCCCGAGACGCAACCGGAAACGACGCCGCGCAATATCTCCAGCTTCCAGATGCAGGACTGGAGGGACCATTTCGACAGCCTGGGCAAGGCGACGGTTGTGGCCGACACGGGGTCGAAGGCCCTGCATTACTGGAACGAGGACGGAACCGATTACCGGATCTACCCCACCTCGGTCCCGCGCACGGACGAACTGACCAAGCGCGGCTATACCCAGATCGTGCGCAAGAAGGTCGGGCCGTCCTGGACGCCGACCGCCTCGCAGATGGAACGGTTCCCGGACTGGAAGCCGATCCCGCCGGGGCCGGAAAACCCGCTGGGCACCCATGCGATGTATCTCAGCTGGCCGGCCTACATCATCCACGGCACCCATGACACGCGGAAGATCGGGCGCGCGTCGTCGGACGGGTGCATCGGGCTTTACAATGTCATGATCGAGGAACTGTTCGCCCTCTGCCCCGTCGGCACCCAGGTCCGCGTAATCTGAGCCGGTGGGCCGCAGGACCCTTCTGACCGGGGGGGCGGCGCTGGCGGCCTTCCCGGCTGCGGCCCAGACGACGCAGCAGGCAACACCCCAGCCGGTCGTGCTGCATCCCAGGGTCTGATCACGGGAAAGCCCCCCGGCCGGTGGACCGGGGGGCAAGGTCGTCCAGGCCCCTGACGGGGCGGCAGGTGCGGCGATCAGCCGATGGTGGCGTCGTCGTTGCGCCACACGGCGATGACCGACGACCGCGGCTTGCCCGCGCCATCCGGCCAGGACCCGCCCGGGTGCTGGATGCCGACAAAGGCCACCTTGCGGTCGGCGGACCAGCACAGGCCCGTCACCTCGGCCCCGTTGGGCGCGGTCAGGAAGCGCGCGATCTCGCCCGTGTCGGGCAGGCCCACCAGCATCTGGTTGTTGCCCATCCCGGCAAAGTCGCCTTCGTTGCTGTCGTCGCCGTCGGTCTGGATCCACAGCAGGCCGGTCGTGTCGAAGGCCATCCCGTCGGGCGAGTTGAACATGTTCCCGGCCGTCACGTTGTCGGATCCGGCATAGGCGTCCTGATGGACGTCCGGATTGCCGGCCATGACGTACAGGTCCCAGCCGAAGGTATCGGCGCCATGGTCGCCGGATTCGGGCCGCCAGCGCACGATCTGGCCATAGTTGTTGGCCTCGCGCGGGTTCGGGCCGCCGACCGGGGTCGCGTCACCGCCGGCATTGGGTTTCAACCCGCGGCGCGAGTTGTTGGTCAGCGCGCAATAGGCTTCGGCCTTCAGCGGGTTGGCGGCGATCCATTCCGGGCGGTCCATGGTGGTGGCGCCGACCTTGGACCCGGCCATGCGGGTGAAGACCAGGATTTCCGGCATCGACATGCCGGTGGTTTCCGGCGTCAGCGCCAGCCATTCGCCGGTCTGGTCGTCGTTGAACTTGGCCACGTACAGCGTACCGTCCGACAGCAGCCCGTCGGTCGGCCCGCCCTCGGTCCAGGTGCCGTTCGAGACGTACTTGTAGATGAACTCGCCCCGTTCGTCGTCGCCCATGTAGACCACGATGCGGCCGTCGGCGGCCTGCACCATCTCGGCGTTCTCGTGCTTGATGCGACCCAGGGCCGTGTGCTTGACCGGCACGGTGTCAGGGCTGGACGGATCGATTTCCGTCACGAAGCCGTGGCGGTGGGGTTCGTTTGGTTCCTGCGACAAGTCATAGCGCGGGTCGAACTTTTCATAGGCATAGCGCCCTTGGGTCCCGATGCCGTACCGCTTGTAGCCCTGGCCTTCCGGCATCTCTCCGGTCGCGCCGAAGTAGCCGTTGAAGTTTTCCTCGCAGGTCAGATAGGTGCCCCACAGCGTCTTGCCCGACCCGCAGTTGTTCATGGTGCCCCTGGGATTTTTGCCTTCGGGGTCGGCATTGGTCTTCACCAGATCCGATCCCGCCGCGGGGCCGTCCATGGTCATCTGGGTGTCATGGGTGATGCGGCGGTTGAAGGGGCTGTCGACGACGACCTCGTAGCCTTGGCCGTTGTCCGCGATTTCCATCACGGTCACGCCCTGCATGTTCTTCAGAAGCTGCACCTCGTCCGCGTTCTGCGGCATGCCTTCGGACGCGGCGGGCAGGTTGATCTTCGGATTGACGTATTCCGAATTTACCGCGATCACCTCTTTCCCGTCGATCACGAACAGCTCCATCCCGTCGGTATTTTCACCGAAGACCTTGTCGGACATCGCGACCGGCACACCGGTTTCCGGCGAATAGGCGCCGTCCGCTTCGGAAAACAGCGGCTGGCCCCATTTGACCAGCGGCTTCCATGCATAGCCTTCGGGCACGTGGATGTCGAAATCGGTGGCGATGCCGATGGGCTGGAACGGGAAGGTGGCGGATTGTGCACGCGCCATGCCCGGCAGCGTCATGCCGGCGCCCATGGCCATCGCGCCCGAGCCGAAGGCCAGCACGCCGCCCAGGAAGCCGCGGCGCGAGATCGCCCGTTCGACCACGGTGTCGAAGTCGCTGGAGGCCGGGCGCGGATCGCGCAGTTCGTCGAAATCGTCAAAGGAGAGGTCGACGGTTTTCTTGATGTCCATGAATCTGAATCCCTGGCGGTAAAAGGCTGAGAATCCGACTCCCCGAACGGGGTGCCGCATGGCGGCCTAGATCCCGGCAAACCTTCACAAGGATATGACGAAAGCCCGAAAAAATCGCTTATGTTCCCGTCGTGCCGCAAGGTCATGCGGGGACGGACCGTCGCGACGGCAGGGGCAGGGGCGGCGGGGTGAACCCCGCGCGGCGTGGACCGGGGACCGGTCAGTCCACGAAGGCGCGTTCGACGACGAAGGTGCCGGGGTTGCTGTTGGATCCTTCGGTCAGGCCAAAGCCTTCCAGCGCGGCCTTGGTGTCGCGCAGCATCGCCATCGATCCGCAGATCATGCCCCGGTCGGCTACCGGACAGATGCCCCGCAGGCTCAGGTCACGGAACAGCTTGCCCGACTTCATCAGGTCGGTGATCCGGCCCATCCGCGGCGACGGTTCGCGCGTCGTGGTGGAATAGAGGCGCAGCCCCCCGGCGAAATCGGCACAGAGCGGATCTTTGCGCACAGCCGCCACCAGTTCGCTGCCATAGATCAGTTCGGACGGTTCGCGGCAGGTATGGGTCAGGATGATCTCGTCGAACTTCTCATAGGTTTCGGGGTCGCGGATCAGGCTGGCAAAGGGCGCGATGCCGGTGCCGGTGGAAAACATCCAAAGCCGCTTGCCCGGCAGCAGCGCATCGTTGACCAGCGTACCGGTCGCCTTGCGCCGCATCAGCACCGTGTCGCCTTCGCGGATCTTCTGCAGGTGTTCGGTCAGCGGGCCGCCGGGGACCTTGATCGAATAGAACTCGATTTCCTCGTCCCAGCTGGGCGAGGCGATGGAATAGGCCCGGAAGACCGGCTTTTCCGCGTTCGGCAGGCCGATCATCACAAATTCGCCCGACCGGAACCGGAACGAGGCCGGCCGCGTGATCCGGAAGCGGAACAGCCGGTCGGTGTAGTGCACGACCGAGGTCACGGTTTCCGCGAAGACGCCCGCCGGAATCGGAAAGGCGGCGGCCGATTCCTGTAGTTTCTGGTCAGGCAACATCTGGCAGTCCTTTCCGGGCCGGCGGTCCGACCGGCCGGGGGTATCAATTTATCATTTGTATACAAACGACATATTGGCGCACAACGAGCCTGTCAAGGCCATGCCTTCCCCTACGGCAGCCTGTAGACGACGCCAGGGCGGACCGGTCAATAATTGTGCGTATACGAATGAAATGCGCGGTCCCGCAGCGGATCGCAAAAGGCGGGGATTCGTGGCCCCGGGGCCGGCCGGGGATCGCCTATGTCAGGCGCTTCAGCAGGGCCAGAAAGGTTTTCTGTTCGGTCGGTTTCAGGGGCGCAAGCGTATCGGCGGTGATCACCGAGCCGTCGCGTTTCAACCGGTCTATGGTCGCCTCGCCTTCCGCGGTCAGTGTGATGCTGGCGCGGCGCTTGTCGTTCGGATCGGGTAGCGACCGGACCAGCCCCTTGGCCTTCAGTCGGTCGACGACGCCCTTGATCGTGGCCACGTCCATCGCCGCCAGCCGGCCCAGGTGGTTTTGCGACAGCTGTCCGTGTTCGGAAATCCGCAGCAGCGTCGAAAACTGCGTCGGCGTCAGGTCCGGGATATGACTTTGGAATATGACAGCATGGCGTTGCGAGGCCAGCCGCAACAGATATCCGACCTGTTCGTCGAGTACATATCCAACGTCGCCTTGCCCGGGGTCACGAAAATCGTCCATGCGATTAATTAACCTTTCGGGCGGCGGGCAGACAAGGCCGGCTTCCCAGCGCAGGTCCACGATATGAAAGGCGCCCGCGTCAGCGTAGGCCGTCCTTGCCCAGGGCCTCGTCATGGGTCAGCCCGCCGACCCGGGGCAGGGGGCGGCCGCTGTCGGTAACAGCAACGGCCACCAGGATCTCGTTCGCGCGGGGGGCATCGTTCAGTCGCACCTCGATCGCGTCGAAATGGCTGCGAACGTAAGCGGCATCCTTATGGCCCAGCGGCACGTCCAGGACCTGGCCGGGGCTGCCCATCTTCTTCGACGACGGCACCAGCGCCGCGCCCTTTTCCACCGCCTGCCGCAGCGGCGCGCCCAGCTTCGGGTGCAGGATCGCCGCGGCATGTTCCAGCTCGCCGTTCTCGCCCACCATCGCGGCCTTGCCATAGCTTTCAGCCTGGGCCGGCGTGATCCCCAGCGCCTCGACACAGCGCCGGCCCAGCAGGGCGCCCAGTTCGGCGCCGATCTCCGTCAACTCGGTCAGGTCTTCTACATAGGCCCCGGCAAAGGGGTTCGCGATCACCGCGACGGCAACCGCCTTGCGGGTGGCGGGGGCGATGGTCTGGCCGGCTTCGCGGTGGGTTTCTTCGACATTGACGGCAATCTTGCGGATCTGCGCAGGCATTGCGGGCGGTCCTTTCCGGCATGAGTCCCGGTCGGGCTATCGTCCCGACGTCGTTTGCACACGAATGCTATTGGAGGTCCGCGGCAAGTCAACCGCCTTGTCGGCCGCCCGGATCGCTCTGGCCGTCCGGGTGACCGACAGTCGGTGGCAAAAGGGTGTCCCGCGCCTTTGTTTCAAGACGAATTTGATATTGGTTCCTGGAGGTTGAACCTTCTTCAATTCGGTTGATCGCTGCGATCCGTGCTACCGAGTGAACGGAGGCCGCCTTGGATTTCGACCTGCCCGAAGATATATCCGCCCTGATCGAAACGACGAAGCGGATGGTCAACGACCTGCTGTCCCACGAGCCCGAGTTCCAGAGGACGAACAAGGTTCCTGACGTCGTCCGGCAGAGCGCGGTGAAGGTGGCAAGGTCGCCTTCCGTATCCAGCGTCACGCTTTTCTCCCAGTGGCTGAAAGCCAGCCACGCCCTGCTTTCCGCGCTTGTCCCGGTCAGCACCAGCGGCACCGCGCGCCGGAAGGGTTCGCCTCTTCCGGTTCGATCTTGATCACCTCGGCACCGAGATCCGCAAGGACCCGGCCCGCGATGGCGCCCGAAAGTGCGGAAGGCTCCAGCACACGGATTTGCCAGTCGTCCGCACCCGGTGCAGCGCCATACCACAAGCCTCCCGTCGCCCGCCGTATCCCAGAGCCTTGGGTTCAAAGAAACGGTCATTGGGGGATTTGCGCCCCCGGTCGTACGTCGGCGCGGGCTGATCGTGTTTCTGACCAGGCGGAATGGCGTGCCTTTCCCCATGGTGACACAAGGCCAGCCTATGGGCCTCAAGTTAGCCACATTACCATAATCATCAATATTGGCTTTTCGCCTGTGACCGGGGCGCATTCTAAACTAGGTTGCGACAGATCCGCTATCTTGCTGGACAGCAAGGAGAACGGACTATGACCCACACAGAGCTGGATTTGCGTGAACGGCGCCGGATCGAGGATATGCTGGTCGCGAAAGTGCGGGTCAGCAAGATCGCTGCGGAAATCGGCGAGCACCGCTCGACGATCTACCGCGAGATCAAGCGCAATTCCTACGTCGACGAAGAGTTGCCGTGCTTGAACGACGACTACGGCGTAACCGCTAAACGTTTTGCAGTGGCCAGCCGTGCAATCTGCTGGAGGTAGATCGTCCCCATCTTTCGGATAGCGTCTGGCAGGGCGCTGGTTTCGTCGGCCAGCGCGGTCTTGAGCACTTTCAGTGCTCGACGGCCCTTTCTGTGCCACCAGCCCGAACTCCGCCAGATGCCGCCGGAGAGCGGTGATGAGTTGTGGGCGCTGCCTGACCAGGCATTGATGCGTTCGGAAGGGCTTCCATCTTGCTGGGGCGGAACCCTTCAATCAAAACATCTGCATCGGCGATCAGGGCCAGCGCGACCCGACGCCCGGCCTCGGCTTTCGGGTCGAGCGAGTGATGCTCTCGGTTGCGGTCCAGCCAGTATCCGGGCGCGTCGGGGGTCTTCCGGCAGATTCTGACGACGTGCGCGCCCATGTCGTCCAAGCACACCGCGGCGAGTGGCCAAGCCCATAGAATTAAACGACTTTGATCCCGTTTGGCGGCGTCTCCGGAATTCATCTTCCGGGATTGCTCTAATGGTCAGTCCATTATATACATTGATTCAATGAAACAGTCTATGTCCGATACTTCCCAGCGGCCGCAGCCCGTTGCAACCGCCGAAACCCGGCCCTTTTGGGACGGTGCGGCCGAAGGCGTGCTGTGCCTTCGTCGGTGTGCGGATTGCGGACGGCTGGCGGCCCCGCTTGCGCCGCGCTGCGTCAACTGCCTGGGCGATGT
This sequence comes from Chachezhania sediminis, assembly GCF_009765275.1. Classification (GTDB taxonomy): domain Bacteria; phylum Pseudomonadota; class Alphaproteobacteria; order Rhodobacterales; family Rhodobacteraceae; genus Chachezhania; species Chachezhania sediminis. The sequence goes on along the minus strand of NZ_VOPH01000003.1, from coordinate 560,819 downwards.
GTTCAAGGTCGAAACCCTGTCAGGCCGCGCGCAGCTTAAGGGGCGCTGCGTTGTGCATCTGCAGCCGCTGCCGGGGCGCGACGGTCCGCTGGTGATCGTCGAGGCGGCGTTGCACGAGGACCCGAGGATCGTGCTGATCGCTCTGGACGAAACCGGCATCACCGAAACGGCCTTGCCGGGTGCGGCGCTGAGACTGGGCTTCGGTCCGGTCGAGGGCTCGCATCGTTTCGCCATGGTGCTTCCGCCGGAGGACCAGGGATGAGTATTGTCATCGCAGGATTCGGTTCATCCGGGATCGAGAAACGCAGCGAGCGCGGCATCGCCGCCTTCGCGCTGGACGCGGCGCTGGCCGCGCTGGCCGATGCGGGCGTCACGCGCGACGATATCGACGGCTATGTCGGCGCACCTTTCGCGACCAACGCGGGATCGCCCCATGCCGAGGGCGGCGACGAGATTTCGCTGAAGACGGTGTCCTCACTGATGGGGTTGCGGCTGGGCTGGGGGGCAGACCTGTTCCGGCGCTACCCGACGGACATGGTGGCCACGGCCGCGCATGCGTTGCGGGCCGGGACCTGCCGCTTCGTGCTGGGGCTGCGGGCTCTGTATGTGGCGCCGGGGCTGGATTACGCGACCGCCGCAAGCGAGCGTGTGTTCGGCGCCGATCAATTCACCAAGCCCTATGGCTACACCACCGCCGGGGCCCGCTTTGCGGCCCGCGCTTGGGCCTATATGGCCCAGCATGGGGCCACCCGTGATGATCTCTTTGCCATCGTCGATCTGTCGCGCCGCAATGCCGCGCTGAACCCAGAGGCAATCTGGCGCGACAAGCCGTTGAGCTTCGCAGACTACGACCGAGGCCGGATGATCGCCGAGCCGCATGGCCTGTTCGATTGCGACCTGCCGGTCTGCGGCGCACAGGCTTTCGTGATGTGCCGGGAAGAGGACCTGCCGCAGGGGGGGCATCCCGCGCGCGTCACCGGCTTCAGCGGCTTTGCGCGACCCGAGGCGCTGTGGTCGATGAGCGGGCGCAGCGTGGCGGATCTGAAGACCGCGCAGCTTTATGACGGCTTCTCGTCGATGGTCTGGGAATGGCTGGACGGGCTGGGCATCACGCCCCCCGGCGGCGCCCCCGCTTTCCTGCGCGACGGTCACGCCGAGCCGGGTGCGCGCCTGCCGCTCAACACTTTCGGGGGCGCTCTGGGCGAGGGCCGCCTGCACGGGATGGGCCACCTGCGCGAGGCCTATCTGCAAGCCAGTGGCCGCGCCGGCCCACGCCAGCAGGCCACTGGACCCGCGCTGGTTCAGGTGGGGCCTTACGACGATTCTTCGTTCGTGCTGCTCGAGCCGGCAACTGTCTGACATCACTGAGGGAATGCCATGAAAGTTCGCGAGTACCTGTCTATCCCCTACCTGCTGGAGGCGCAGGCGGTCGAGCGTGATGGCCGCTGGACCCGGCGCCTGCGTTATCCCGAGTTGCCGCCGGTCGAAGCTACGCACGAGGATGTCGAGATTGCGCTTCTGGACCTCGAACGCGCCCGCATCACCGAAATCATGCGCCGCCTGCGCGCCGGCGATCCGCCGCCGGTGCCGCGCCGGCCTCTCGATACCACCGATCAGGGCTGGTGGGCACGACATCTGGGGCTGGGCGCGTTGGTCGAGGATCAGCTCGACCGCGAGGGCGCGGAGCTGGCCGGACAGTAACCGAACAGGCGCCGGCCCGGAACGGAGCGCGGCGCGACGACACAGGAGGAAATCCCATGCTTTCGCACGAAGACAACGAAACCCTCGTCCGGGTCGGTCCGGGCACCACGATGGGCGGAATGATGCGGCTTTACTGGCTGCCGTTCATGGCGTCCAAGGATCTGGAAAAGGACGGTCAGCCGCAGACCGTGAAGCTGCTGGGCGAGACGCTGGTGGCGTTCCGCGACAGCGCCGGCAATGTGGGTCTGGTGGACCATATCTGCCCGCACCGCGGCGCACCCATGGCCTTTGCCCGCAACGAGGATTGCGGCCTGCGCTGCGTCTATCACGGCTGGAAATTCGGCGTTGACGGTAAAGTCGCGGACATGCCCGCCGAACCCGTCCGCTCGCGCCTGAAAGAGCGGGTGCGCATCAAGTCCTATCCCTGCGTCGAGCGCGGTGGCGTGGTCTGGACCTATATGGGCGCCGAGCCCGAGGAAAGCCGCCCGCCGCTGCCCAATCTCGAATGGAACATGGTCCCCGAGGAAAACGTGGTCGTCAGCTTCCGGGTGCAGGAATGCAACTGGCTACAGGCGCTGGAAGGCGAGATCGACAGCGCGCATGCGCCGATCCTGCACGGCCGCATCGATGAGGGGGGCTCGATCAACCAATGGGTCGCCAAACGCGATCTGCGCCCGACCTTCGAATGCATGCGGCAGGACTTCGGCATGTCCATCGCCTCGCGCCGGGTGCTGGACGACGAAACGCTCTACTGGCGCGTGAACCAGTTCATCATGCCGTTCTATTCGCTGGTGCCGCCGCAATCGAACTACCCCGAATTGTCGGGCCATGCCTGGGTGCCGATCGACGACGAGAACACGCTGTGCCTGATGTTCAGCTATCACCCGACGCAGCCGATGTACGACAAGAGCCGCGACATTTTCGTCAACGGTCACAAAGGCCGCGAGACCGGGCATGCCAGCGTCAACGCGTTCGAGGATCAGGGGGCGCTGGTGCCCTACGGGCGCTATATCTCGAAGTATCGTCGCGAAAGCGGCTATCTGTTCGATCCGGAAGCGCAGCGCACGACCTGGTTCTCCGGCCTGCCGGGCCTCTGGGTGCAAGATGCCGCCTGCCAGTCCGGTGTGCTCAGGATCTATGACCGCACGCTCGAGCATCTGTGCACCTCGGATACCGGGATCGCGATGACGCGGCGGATGCTGCTGGAGACCGCGCATGCCTTCGCCGAAAGCGGCAAACGGCCCGAACGTTTTGCCGATCCCGATCTTTACATGGTGCGGGCCGTGTCGATGAAGCTGCCCAAGGATCAGCCCTGGGACGAGGCAGGACGCGAACCGATGACGGCGCGTCTGGGCGAAGGCTTCGGATACGAGCTATGAGCGGAACGCAATCAGCCCTTGCGGGCATGAAGGTGCTGGAAATCTCGGCGCTGGCCGGTTCGGTCTGCGGGCGCGTGCTGGCCGATCTGGGCGCCGAGGTCATCAAGCTGGAACCTGAGGGAGGCGAGCCGTTCCGCCGGGCACTTCCGCTCGTTCCCACCGCCAATGGCGAGGAAAGCGCCGCGTGGCTGGCCTATAACCACGGCAAGCGCAGCGTGACCCTCGACCCGGCTGCGGATGAGGCGGGCTTTGCCGCGCTCTGCGCCTCGGCCGATATCGTGGTGACCGATTGGGAGCGCCTCGACCTCGACACGATGGACCGGCTGGCGGGTATCGCCCGCCGCGCCAATCCGGCGCTGGTCTGGTGCGAGGTCCTGCCCTTCGGCCGCGGCGGACCCTATGAGCGTTACGCCGCAACCGATACGGTGTTGCAGGCGCTGGGGGGGCATCTCTACCTCAACGGCGACGTGGACCGCCCGCCGGTGCGCATAAGCCTGCCCGTGGGCCTGATCCAGGGCGGGGTCGAGGCGGCCTCGGCCGCTCTGATGGCTTATTGGCACGCGCTGAAGACCGGCGAGGGCCAGCGCGTCGACGTCTCGGTGCAGGCTTGCATCGTCTGGACGCTGCTCAACTCGACCATGGCCTGGCAGATCCTGGGCCTGAACGAGATGCGCGGCGGGGCGATCCGCAAGGAACGCGCTAACCGTTTCTTCACGCGGCTGGTTTGGGAAACGAAGGACGGATACGTCTTTTTTGGCCCCGTGGGCGGCGGCGGCGGTTCGGCGCGGATCAAGTCCTACGAGGCGCTGGTTGCATGGATGGCGGAAGACGGCATCGACGACCCAATTCTAAAACGGCATGACTGGAATGGCGACGGGCAGTTTTTCATACCTCAAGCGGATTACGACGCCGTTACCGAAGTGATCTTCGGCTTCATCCGTACGAAGACGACCGAAGAACTCATCGCGCGCGCGGTGCGCGACCGTATTCTGCTCGCACCGATTTCCTCCGTGGCAGGCGTCTTCGACAACCCGCAGTTCCGCGCGCGCGGCTATTTCCAGCCAATGGAAGATCCCGGTCGCGGGCTGGATGTCGAGCTGCCTGCCCGCTGGGCCAACCTGTCGGCAACGCCGCTTGCTGCATTGCGTCCCGCTCCGTCGCCGGGCGCCGATACCGCCACGATCCTGTCGTCGCTGAAGCAAGGAGCGACCCCATGAACGACGCCCTCACCCTGGTGACCACCGAGGCCAGCGGCATCTTTGCTGGCCTGAAGGTCGCCGATTTCACCTGGGCGGCCGCCGGTCCCATCGTGACCAAGCAGCTGGCCGACAACGGCGCCACCGTCATCAAGGTGGAGAGCTTCAAGCACCCGGATTCGATCCGGCTGGGCGGGCCCTTCATCGACGACAAGCCGGGCATCAACCGCTCGGGCTTTTTCGCGGATTTCCATTCCTCGAAGCTCGGGATCTCGGTGGACATGAGCAATCCGGCGGCGATCGAGATCATCCGCCCGCTGATCGAATGGGCCGATGTGGTGGCCGAGAGCTTCCGCCCCGGCGTGATGAAGAAATGGGGCCTCGACTACGCCAGTCTCAAGGCGATCAATCCCCGGATCGTCATGCTGTCCTCGTCGCTCTACGGCGCGGACGGCCCTTGGGCGCGCCATCCGGGTTACGGCGCGCAGGGTCAGGCGCTGGCCGGGGTGCACGGCATGACGGGTTGGCCAGACCGCCCGCCCGCGATGCCAAAGGGCGCCTATTCCGACAGCGTCTCGCCGCGCTATGCGCTGTCCGCGCTGGTCGCGGCGCTTATCCACCGCGAGAAGACGGGCGAGGGTCAGCATGTGGAGCTGAGCCAGATCGAAGCCACCGCGCAACTGCTGGCCCCTGAGCTGCTGGTCTATCAGGTCACAGGCGAAGAGATGACCCGCGCGGGCGACGCCAAGCCCGGTTCGGTGTTGCACGGCGTCTTTCCCTGCCAGGGCGAGGAACGTTGGATCGCCATCGAGGCCGTGACCGAGGCGCAGTTCACCGCCTTCGCCCGCCTGCTGGAGGCCGAGCCCGCGATGACCGAGGCCCGCAGCAAAGGCCCCGAGGCGCTGAATGCGGCTGTCGCAGCGCTCACGGCGCCCCACGACGCCTTCGCCCTGATGGCTGAATGCCGCGCGGCGGGGGTTCCGGCGGGGGTGGCGAACAAGGCCTCGGACCTGCTGGAGGACGAAGTGCTGAACGCCCATCACCATTTCTGGCCGCTCGATCATGCCGAGATGGGCCGGCTGAACTACAACGGCCCCGCCTATCGCTTCGAGAAGACGCCGAGCGCCCTGCGCTTTGCCTCGCCCCGGCTGGGCGAGCATACCGAGGCGGTGATGACCCGCGTTCTGGGCTTCGGCCAGGACGACATCGCCCGCTTCAAGGCGGAAGGATTGCTGCAATGACCGAGGCCGAGATCCCCGTCCGGGTGAAGCAGATGCGCCACGAGGCCGATACCGTGCTCTCGGTAGGGTTCGAGACGCTGGACGGCTCGCCCCTGCCCCGCGCCGAGCCCGGCGCGCATGTCGACCTGATCCTGTCGGACGATCTGCGCCGCAGCTACAGCCTGACGCAGGCGCTGGATGGCACGACGCCCGGCTGCACCGTCGCGGTGCATCGCGATCCGGCCAGCCGGGGCGGGTCGGCCCATGTGCATGAGCGGTTGCGGGTCGGCGACAAGCTGCGGCTGTCGCGGCCGAAGAACAACTTCCCACTGGACGAAAGCGCGGCACAATCGGTGCTGATCGCTGGCGGAATCGGGATTACGCCGATGCTGGCGATGATCCGGCACCTGACCGAGACCGGGCGTGCGTGGCATCTGCACTATGCCGCCCGCAAACGCAGTGCGGCCGCGTTCCTGGCCGAGCTCGACGTCTGCGTCGAGGTCAGCGGCGGAAAGGGCCAAGTTACGACCCATTTTGACGATGAGGCCAAGGGCGCCTTTCTCGACATCGCGGCGATTTTCGCCGGGGCCGCTCCGGGAACGCATTTCTACTGCTGCGGCCCCGAACCAATGCTGGCGGCTTATGAGGCCGCTGCGCGCGGTACCGCCAAGGCGCAGGTCCATGCCGAGTACTTCTCCGCCCGCGAAGAAGCCGCGCGGGAGGGCGGGTTTGATGTGGTGCTGAACCGCTCGGGCAAGGTTCTGCACGTGGAAGCAGGCGAGACCATTCTTGATGTGCTGATCGCGAACCGCGTTAGCGTGCCCTTCGCGTGCACCGAGGGCACCTGCGGCACCTGCGAGACGCGGGTCATAGAGGGTCGGCCGGATCACCGCGACACGATCCTTACCGACGAGGAGCGGGCGGAGAACGAGACGATGATGGTCTGCTGCTCGGGCTCGAAAAGCGCGCGGCTGGTGCTGGACCTCTAAGCGGACCGGCCCCGTCCGTGCGGCGGGGCCCGTCCCGGGTCAGTTCACCAGCGGCGGATTCAGCCTCAGCGCCGCGCCCTCGGGCAGCCGGGGCGAGGCGCAGACCGTGGCGCTATCGGGCATCCGTCCGAAACCCAGCAGCACGATCACCAACTGGCTGTCGTCGAGCCCGATTTCGGCCCTCAGCGCGCGATCCGTGGCGGGCGTCACAGACCAGTTGAGGAAACAGGTCCCCAGCCCCTCGGCATGAAGCCCGTGGCAGAGCGACATGGCGAAGAGCCCGCCGTCGATCCAAGGCTGATACCGCTCGCCCGCATGTTCCCAATGCCGCAGGTCCGAGGTGATGACGGCGATCCCGCCCAGTTCGTGCCCGAAGGTGCGGTTGCCGGCCTGATGGCGCCGCACCCGGTCGATCAGCGCGCGGTCGGTCCAGATATGAGCGGTACAGGTCTGGCGGTTGCAGCTTGAGGGCGCGGCTTGCGCGGCGGCGACGGCGCGGCGTATGGCGTCCTCGCGCACCGGGCCGGGGGCGAATTGCCGGACCGAGCGGCGGGATTGCGCGAAGGCGAGGAAATCGGTCGCAGGCGGCGCGCCGCCTGCCTGCCCCACCCCGGCAGCGATCCCCTCGCCCCCGGTCAGCGCCAGAGCCGGGGCGATGCCCGGCGGCAGCGCGGTGTCGCGGTTGAAGTCGGCCCAGCCGCGCAATGTTGCCAGACCCACCTGCCCCGCCTCCGTGCCGAGGCCACCGTCCCGCAGATCGCCCGCCAGCCGGGCGGCCCGCGCCAGACCAAAGCCCGGCCGCGCCTCGCGCAGGGCCATGCCATATTCCAGGAAATGCGCATCCGCCAGAATCCGCGCCGCCCGGCTTTCCGGGCTGTGGACCCGGTGCAACCAGGCGTGACGACGAAAGCGTAGGGCGTCATAGACGACGCCCTGCCAGAAGCCCGCTTCCGCCCTTACCCGGGACCAAAGGCCCGACAGCCCACCCCCGGTGGTCAGCCGGCGCCCGGCCTCCGGGCGGGCCTCAGCCACCGTCCCGCGCCCGCAGCGGTCCGAGGATTTCATCCGTGCCCTCGCCAAGCGCCGGGATCCGGCGGCGGACACGGGCCTCGGTCAGGGACATGCGAAACGGCGGGTTCGGCACATCGAAGGTGCCGGCGCCGTCTTCGACCTCGCCGGTGATCCCGCGCTCGACCGAAACGGGATCAGCCAGTGCCTCGGCCACCGTGCGGTAGCGCGAGCAGGGTACGCCAGCCGCCATGAAAAGCCGCTCGCACTCGTCCGAGCTGCAAGCCTCGGTCCAGCGCTCGACCTGCGCCATGATCTCGGCCCAGTTCGCCTCGCGGCCCGCCGGGGTGGCGAACCGGGGGTCCTGACCCCAGTCGGGACTGCCCAGAACCTCCAGCATCGCCGCGAAATTCTTGCCCGAGAGCGGCACGACGATCACGAAGCCGTCCGCCGTTCGCACCGGGATATAGACGTGGCGCTTGCGAGGTTGCGGGAATTGCGCCTCCTGGCATTCGTAGATCATCATCGAGATTAGGCTGTCCATCAGCGCGACATCGACCATCTGCCCTTTGCCCGAGCGTTCCCGCTCCAAAAGCGCGGTCTGCACCGCGCCCCAAGCATAGATCGCTGCCAGCACATCGGCATAGAACATGCCCGTGGGCGCCGGACGTTCGGCCCCCGGCACGAAATCCATCTGCGCCAGATCGAGGCCCGAGGCGGCGTGGATCATCGGCGCATAGGCGGGCCGTTTGGCCCCCTCGCCCTGCTGGCCGAAGCCCGAGATTGCGCAATAGATTAGCCCTGGATTGACGGCCGAGAGCGCCTCGTACCCCAGACCCAGCCTTGCCATGACGCCGGGGCGGAAATTCTCCAGCACCACATCGGCGGTGCTGGCCAGCGCGAAGGCATCGCGCCGCCCGTCTTCAGTCTTCAGGTCCAGCACCACACTGCGTTTGCCGGCGTTGAGAGTGCCGAAATAGGTGGAATGCCCGTCGCGCAACGGAGGGCGGCCCCGCATCGAGTCGCCTTCTGGCGTTTCGATCTTGATGACCTCGGCGCCAACATCGGCCATCAGGCGGCCCGCGAGCGGGCCAGCCATCACCTGTCCGAAATCAAGCACCCGAATGGGGCGCGCATTCATGCCTTCAGCATTGCCCGCGCGATGATCAGCCGCTGGATCTGGTTCGTGCCCTCGTAGATCTGGCAGACCTTGGCGTCGCGCATGTAGCGCTCGACCGGGTTGTCCTGAAGATAGCCTGCCCCGCCAAAAACCTGAACCGCGTCGGTCGTGACCTTCATCGCCATGTCCGAAGCGAAGGTCTTGATCATCGAGACCTGCATCGGCACCTGGGGGTGGGTCGGATCGCGGTCGATCAGGGCCGTGACCTGATAGAGCGTCGCGCGAGCGGCCTGGATCTGGATCGCCATGTCGGCCAGCATCGCCTGCACCAGCTGGAACTCGGCAATCGGACGGCCGAATTGCACGCGCTCCTTGGCATAGGCGAGCGAGGCATCGAGCGCGGCCTGCGCGAGGCCAATGGCGGCGGCGGCGACGGTCGGGCGGTTGAAGTTCAGCACGCCCATGGCGTTCTTGAAGCCCTGCCCCTCGGCGCCGATCATCGTGTCGGCGGGGACGCGGACGTTTTCGAAGAACAGGTCGCAATTCCTGATGCCGCGCAGGCCCATTTTCTTGGGGCTGCCGCCAATGGTGATACCGGGCGTGTCCATGGGGACCAGGAAGGACGAGATACCGTCATGCCCCTTGCCTTCGGCCGTGCGGGCGAAGAGCAGGATGTATGTCGCCTGATCGGCCTTGGTGATGAATACCTTCTGGCCGTTGATGACGTAATCGTCGCCGTCTTTACGGGCCGTGGTCTTGATCCCCGAGACGTCCGAACCGGTGTGCGGTTCGGTCAGGCCAATACAGGACAGGGTGCGCCCCTTGGCGATTTCCGGCAGGTAGCGCTGGCGCTGTTCCTCGGTGCCGAAATGCACCAGCGGCAGGGCCATGGCGATGGTGGTGGCGCCGACCAGGTGCGAGACCGCGAACGAGGCGCGGGCGACTTCTTCCTTGGCGATGCAGGCCATGGTCGTGGTGCCGCCGGGGCCGCCATAGGCTTCGGGCACCATGATCTGGATCAGCCCCAGGTCACCGAAGATCGGCACCAGCGAATGCGGCATGTCGTCTTCCTGATCGATCTTTGCGGCGATCGGAGCGACTTCCTTTTCCGCCATGCGTCGCACGGTGTCGCGGAACATCAGCAGATCGTCGTCGGTTTGGGTGCTGTCCAACATGGCCTGTCCTCCTTTGGCTGGTCAAAGGTGTATTGGACCTACCATTAAGAGTCAACGACTGAATCAGGGCGTCGGCGGCGCGTTCCACAGCCGCCTGTGGACGCGCTCCAGATGCTCGGACAACTCGACCTTGGCGGCGTCGAACCGGCCCGCGCGCAGATGGGCAAGGAAGGCGCTGCGCGATTGCAGCAACTTGTCGCCGTCCATGTCCGAGACCCGCAGCCGCAGGTAGGTCTGGATCATCTCGGTCTGAGCATCGATGGTAAATTCCAGTGCCCGGTTGTCGGTCAAAGCGGCGATCTCGTGATAGAAGGCCCGCGCCAGCGGTACGCGGCGGGCGGACTCACCCGTGGTCACGGCCTCGGCCGTTGCAGCGACATTCGCCTCCAAAGCCGAGAGGTCTGGCGCCTTGCCCGATTGCGCGACGTGATCCAGCACCATGCCCAACATCATCACCCGCGCTTCGAATAGGTCGTCAAGGCTGATGGCGTTCAGGATGACCAGGTCGTTAAGCGCGGTGCTGATTTGCGCGGCGCTGCCTTCCTCGATGAAAGCGCCGCCATGCGCGCCCTTGCGGGTCTTCAGCATTCCCGCGTTTTCCAGGGCGCGCAGCGCTTCGCGCACAACATTGCGGCTGACATCGAGCTGCTTGGCCAACTCGCGCTCGGCGGGCAACTTGTCCCCCGGCCGCAGTTCTCCGGCTGCCAGTTTCTCGCGGATGCGCTGCACGACCAGCTCGAAGGTTCGGTCGCTGCGCACCGGGTCGAACAGGGCTTCGCCCGCTGCCTTGGCCATGGGGATCTCCGTCTGTTTGCCGGTCCTGCACAGGCCGAACAGTGGCATGACCGGCCCGGAAGGGCCAGTGCAATCGGTCTTTCACGGCGTCCTTGCTATTGGTAGGTCCAATAAAGAATCGAGCTGTCGCGAGCGAGATCCCCATGCCGATGCGCCCGACGCTGCCCCTCTGGCCCGGCCCCGACACCCGTGCGCGGCTGGCCGCTGTGGCGATCGGCATAGCGGCGCTGTTCACGCTGGCCGACATGCTCAGCCATCGCCATGTCATCGCGGTGATGGCCGCAATCACCAGATTCAATATGATGAGACCGTCGATCGCCCGACGCAAGCGTCCCCGCTGCTTGCCTCGCTCCTCCCCGCTGAGTAACAGGCAGGCATTTGAATGGCGAACCATTCAAATGCCGCAAGAATAGACCTTCAGCGAGCATGCATCTTCTGCACCGCCGGTGCAAAGAGCGCCCGGTCGGCTGCCGCGTGGCCCAGGAGTACGAGTCAGTTCTGGTTTGTCGGGGTGCGCGAGAGCATGTAGGCGTGAAGCCGCTCCATATGAGAGATCATCTCGTCAATCGCGCTTTGGGTGTCGCGCTGGCGCAGATGTTGCACCACCTTTGTTCGCGAGGCTGCTACGTCCCAGCTGCGATCCACACCGATCTGCTTGATGTAATAAGCTAACGGCTCGGTGACCGCTGACATAAGGATCTCCATAGCCTTATTCTTGGTGGCTTGGGCCAGCAAGGCGTAGAACTGCAAAGTCAGGGCTGTGCGGTCCTCGATCTGCGATTCCGAGGTCATGCCGCGTGTCTGCGCGATATTGGCTTCGAGTGCCGCAAAATCCTCCTCGGTCGCTCGTTCGCAGGCAAGCCTGATGATTTCTTTCTGCAGGCATTTGCGCGCTTCAGTGTAATCCGCAAGCGAAAGCCCCCCCAGCGACAGCAAATCGGAAATCGTCTGGTTGATCGGGCGCACATCGCCCTGCATCACCACCGCGCCGCCCTTCACGCCTTTCTGTAGCGTCAATACGCCGCCGATTTCCAACGTTCGGAAGGCTTCGCGAACCGTGGCGCGGCTGACCTGAAGCTGTTCGGCCAAGTCCCGTTCGGACGGCAGTTTGTCTCCGGCGGCGATTCGGCCAGCCTGGATTTCGGACCGGATCTGATCACAGACCTCTTCGAAGGCGCGTTTCGTCTTCACGGGGCGAAAGCCCACCGATGAAGGCATGATTTTCTCCTTATAAGCCAGACCGATTATCGGACTATTAGATCACGCATGGCAAGGGTCAGTTGACTTATTGGTTCTACCATTTGGTGTCCAGAGCATTCCAGCCGGTGACGGAGGAGACAGCGTGACAGCGTGACAGCGGAACCGGCAGGGCGCCTTGCGTCCATTGTTACCCCCGATGCGACCATGGACCAGGAACTGCCGCAACGGCGCGCCAGTTCGGCGGCAACGGGATTTCGGGCCCTCGGACTGCGCGAGGGATCAACCGTCGCCATTCTGATGCGCAACGCATTGCCATAGGCCGGGGTCGCCTCGAAGGCGGGGCGCAAGCGCCTTCATCGGCGCAGGGGACCGTCGTCAGCCAAGAGCTATCGATCCTGTTTTCGGCGGGCCGGGCGGATGCATCCGTGTGCCAACTTGCTCGAGCCTTCTTGTCACGGGCTATGGTCAAATTGTCTAACCGGCTAATCCGGAGGGTGCCCGTCGAGATGGGTGCGCTCGTTGATTCCAGTTCCCCTTGCTTCGCAATGGCAGTACCATACAAAAAATAACTAGAGGACGTGTGATTACGGTGTTCAAACCCGTCAAAAATATTCGCACTTTCGAAGCCATCTCCGATCAGATCAGACGGCAGATTGAGACTGGCAAACTGCAGCCGGGTGACAAGCTACCCGCTGAACGCGAGCTGGCGCTTCAATTCGGCGTATCTCGCAACGCCGTGCGCGAGGCATTGCGCATTCTGGAAAGTGCCGGGGTTCTTGAGCTTCAGAAAGGGGCCAGCGGTGGAGCCTTTATTCTGGAGGGTGACGGCTCGAATATCAGCCAGTCGATCAGCGACATGATGGCGCTGAAACGCATCAGCCTGCAGCATTTGACTGAAGCGCGCGTCGAGCTGATGAAGGTCATCCTGAAACTTGCCTGCGCCAATGCCGACGACACCGATTTCGCGCTACTGGAGCAAAATATCGAGAAAAGCCGCGTCGCCATCGAGAACAAAGATCGCGACACACAGATGGAACTGAACGCAGAGTTCTATTCGATCATTGCTCAGGCCACCAAAAATCCGATGTACACCCTACTGGTCGCGCCGATTTCCGAGGTGGTTCGGCGCTTCGTCAAGGATGCCGGGATCCGCGCCACGATTGAGGTCATCGACACCCGCGAGGAGCTGCTGCGCCTGATGCGCGCCAAGGATGCAGAGCGAGCCATCACTCTTCTGAGCGAATACCTCGAGGCGACGCACAAGGCTATTCTGCGTCGTTCGCCGACCGGCGCCGGACCCGTGCAGGATTGAGGGATTGGGCCCGGCCCGGCGGGAGCAGCCGGACCGGGCAGGCCGTCACGCGGCCCGCGCACGGCCAGCCGCGAGGACAACGGCCTCGCGCGCTGGAACCCTGGCCTCGAATTGCAGGTCGGGGCCATTGTCCCAGACCTCGAACTGCAGCGTTTCGCCCGGGTAGACGGGTTTCGCCATCCGCACCGACAGTGCTTTCAGCGAAGCGCCGGGCTTTGCGGCCAGGATCGCCCGCCCGGCGATGCCGAAGGTGCAGAGCCCGTGCAGGATCGGTCGGTCGAAGCCGACGCTCCGGGCGCGCTCGGGGTCGATATGCAGCGGGTTCATGTCGCCGTTCAGCCGGTAGATAAGCGCCTGCTGCGGCAAGGTCGCGATCTCGATGGTGGCATCGGGCGCGCGGTCGGGTTTCTGCCAGTCGTTCCTCGGCTGCTGCTGGCTGCTGCCGAAGCCCCCGTCCCCGCGGCAAAGGTATTGCGAGACACTGGTTGCGACCCGCTCGCCGCCCTCGGTCGCCAGGCGGCGCTCAACCTCGATGATGGCGCCCTTGTCCGCGCCCTTGTCGTAGACCGCGGTGATCTGGTTGGTGGCAATCATCGGCACGTCGACCGGGATCGGTCGCGCCACCTCAAGCGTCTGACCAGCATGGACCAGCTTGCGGAAATCGAGCTTGGCGCGGTCGAACCACATTCCCGGGCTACCCAATACCACGGGCATGGTCGGAAAGACCGAGAGGTCTTTTTCGTAGACATAGGCGAGAGCGCGCGGGTCCAGCGGATCGTCCCCAATACCAAGGCCCAGGGCATAAAGGATGGCGTCCCGGGGGTTCAGGCGGACCGGCGTGGGGTCGAAGCCGATCCCCATCAGCTCATCTTCGCGGGTGGAGGTTGCTTGCGTGGTCATCGGGAGAAGTCCTTCAAATCGCGGTCAAACAAAGGTTTCGTTTCGCGCCGCCATGTCACGCAGCAGCGCCGGCGGACGGAAGCGTTCGCCATGCGCATCGGCCAGAGCATCGGCGCGGGCGGCAAAGGCCGCGGTGCCGATCATGTTGACGAATTGCAGCACGCCGCCGGTCCAGCGCGGATAGCCGATGCCCAGGATCGAGCCGACATTGGCGTCGCGCACGGTTTCGACCACGCCTTCCTCGAAGATGCGGATCGCCTCGATCGCCTGGATATAGAGCAGGCGATCCTCGACCTCGGCCGCGTCGATGCCGGCCGAGCCCGCCTTGAAATGGGTGACCAGCCCGGGCCAGAGCGTCTTGCTGCCGTCTTCACCGTAATCGTAGAACCCGGCACCCCCTGCCCGACCCGGACGCCCCAGTTCGACCAGTTTTGCGATGATCCCGTAGCCCGCCGCCGGGGCAAGGGTGGTGCCTTCGGCCTCGGCATCGCGCAGGGCCTGCTGGCGCGCCGAATTGGTCAGGCTCAGCGAGACCTGGTCCAGCACGGTCAGCGGGCCCACGGGCAGCCCCGCATCCGCCGCGACATTCTCCACGAGCGCAGCCGAGATGCCGTCTTCCACCATCTGCGCGCCTTCGCGGATATAGGTGCCGAAGACGCGGCTGGTGAAGAAACCGCGGCTGTCGTTCACGACGATGGGCGTCTTGCCGATCTGTTGTACGAAATCGAGCGCGCCGGCCAGTGTCTCGGCGCTGGTCTCGCGGCCCTTGATGATCTCGACCAGCGGCATCCGGTCCACGGGCGAGAAAAAATGCAGCCCGATAAAATTCGCAGGCTTCACCGAGGCTTCTGCCAGCCCGGTGATCGGCAAGGTCGAGGTGTTCGAGGCGAAGATCCCGCCCGGGGCCAGCATCGGCTCGGCCTCGCGCGTGACGCTTGCCTTCAGCGCGCGGTCCTCGAACACCGCCTCGATGATCAGGTCGCAGCCGTCCAGATCCTTCGTCTCACCGCTCGGCTGGATGCGCGACAGCAGCGCATCGGCCTTGTCGCGGCTCATCCGACCGCGGGTGATCTGGCCCTCGACCATGCCACGCAGCCGGCCCATGCCCTTTTCGGCATTCTCATGCGTCGCATCCTTCATCACGCAATCGATCCCGCGCGAGGCCGCGGCATAGGCGATCCCGCCACCCATCATCCCGGCGCCTAGCACCCCAAGCCGCGACACGCGGCGGGGAGCGATGCCCTCGGGACGAGCCTTGCCGGAATTCGCGTCCTGCATGTGGAAGAAGAGCGTGGTGATCATGTTCTTGGCCACCGGCCCGGTGCTGACCTCGGCGAAGCGCCGGCTCTCGATCCGCGAGGCCGCGTCGAAATCGACGCTCGCCCCCTCGAATGCCGCGCGCATCGCCGCTTCCTGCGCCGGATAGCGGCCGCGGGATTTCTTGATCAGCAGGATTGGCGCGGTCCGCAGATACATCGGATCGGCGATATAGGCCTCGGTGCTGCCCGGCAGGGTGTAGCCCTTGCGGTCCCAGGGCTTGGACAGCTCAGGCTCCGAGGCGATCCAGTCGCGGGCGTGTTGCAGCGCCGTCTCGATATCGGGCACCACCTCGGTCACGAGGCCCAGCTCCAGCGCCTTGGTGGGTGAGATGCTCTTGCCGTCCACGATCATCGGCACCGCAGCTTGCAGTCCGATCATCCGTACCAGCCGGACGACGCCCCCCGCCGCCGGGATGAGGCCAAGGTTCGTCTCCGGCAGGCCCAGTTTCAGGCCTTTGGCATCGACGCAGAACCGCGCATGGCAGGCGAGGCACAGCTCCATCCCGCCGCCCAGGGCCGTGCCGTTGATCGCTGCCGCGACCGGGCGGCCCAAGAGTTCCAGCCGGCGCAGCAGCGACTTTGTGTGCTCGGCCCTATGGAAGGCATCAGCGCAATCGCCCGGGTTCAGCGCCAGGATCGCCGACAGGTCGCCCCCGGCCAGAAAGGTCTTCTTGGCAGAAGTGACGATTACGCCGCGGATCTCCTCTCGCTCTGCCTCCAGCCGGTCCACTGCCTTTTCCAGCGACGCCCGGAAGGCGGGGTTCATCACGTTCGCCGACTTTCCGGGATTATCCAGCGTAAGGGTCACGATGCCATCGGCGCCGCGGTCATAGCGAATGCTGTTCATAGTCAATTCCTTGCTCACGCCTCAGACCCTTTCGATGACCAGGGCCGATCCCATGCCGCCCATCACACAGGCGGTGACAACGCCGACCTGCTTGTCCGCGCGCTCCAACTCGTCCAGCAGCGTGCCGATCAGCATCCCTCCTGTAGCGCCCAGCGGGTGCCCCATGGCGATGGCGCCGCCGTTGACGTTGATGCGGTCCATGTCGACGCTGGTGGCGGCGGCAAAGCGCAGGACGACCGAGGAAAACGCCTCGTTCACCTCGAAGAGGTCGACATCCGACAGCGCCATCCCGGCCCGGTTCAGCGCCAGTTCCGTGGCCGGCGCGGGGGCGGACAGCATGATCGTCGGCTCGTCCCCGATCGCCGCAGCCGATCGCACGCGGGCGCGGGGTTTCAGCCCCAGCCGCTCGCCCAGCTCGCGCGAGCCCACCATGACCAGCGACGCGCCATCGACCACACCCGAGGAATTGCCGCTGGTGTGGATGTGCTCGATCGCCGCGACCTGCGGATAACGCGATAGCGCCACCGCATCGAAGCCCATCTTGCCCATCTGGTCGAAGGCGGGTTTCAGCGCCGAGAGTTTCTCGAGCGTGGTATCGGCACGCACGGTTTCGTCGTGGTCGAGGATCAGCAGGCCGTTCTCATCCGTTACCGGCACGATGGACCGCTGGAAACGACCCTCTTTCTGCGCGGCGGCGGCGCGCTGGTGCGAGCGCAACGCATAGGCATCAACCTCTGCGCGGGTGACGCCATCGAGGCTGGCAATAAGGTCGGCGGCAACGCCGGTCGGCAATTGCCGCAGCTTGAAAGACAGGTCCGGCAGCGTGTCGCTCGCCCCGGGCGCCCCGCCCATCCTGACGCGCGACATGCTTTCCACGCCGCCCGCCAGCACCAGGTTTTCCCAACCCGACATGACCTTCTGCGCAGCCAAGGCCACGGATTCGATGGCCGAGCCGCAGTAGCGGTTGATCTGCGTGCCAGGAACCTGACTGTCCCAGCCGGCCATCAGCACAGCGGTCCGGGCGATGTCGCCGCCCTGTTCCTGCCGGGGCTGCACGCAACCGAGGACCACATCATCGACCAGCCGCGTGTCCAGATCGTGGCGCGCCTGCAACGCATTCAACAGACCTGCGACCAGAGTGATCGGGTCGACCTCGTGCAACGCGCCGCCTGCCTTTCCGCGACCGCGCGGGGTGCGAATTGCGTCATAGATAAATGCCTCGGTCATCGGGCCTCCATGGGTTGAGAGCACGCGTCTAGGCGCCGCCCCGCTTGTCTGGGTGGGATGTGCCGTCAAATACGGCGACCGGCAGCTTCCCAATAGGGCGCGCGCAGATGGAACTTCTTGACCTTGCCGGAATCCTCGCGCGGCAGCGCGTCTTCGAAGACGATCTTGCGCGGCACTTTGTAGCCGGCGAGCTTATCGCGCAGGCGGTCTTGAATGGCTTTTGGATCCCGGCTCGCGCCTTCCTGCATTTGCACATGCGCGCAGATCGACTCGCCATATTCTTCGTCGGGAATGCCGAAGACCGCGCAGTCCGCGATATCGTCCATTGCGTGAAGCACGGCTTCGATCTCGGCAGGATAGATATTCACCCCACCGGAAATGATCATGTCCTTGTTGCGGTCGCAGATAAACAGATAGCCGTCCTCGTCGACGTAACCGGCGTCTCCGGGCACGATCAAGCCGTTCATGAAACAGCCCGTGGTTTCATCTTCGCGGTTACGATAGACGAAGTCGGTCAGACCCGGCCCGCGACCGAGTATCGTGCCGATGGTGTTGGGCGGAACTTCGTTCCCCGCATCATCGACGACCAGCAGCCCGGCGCCTTTCAGCTTCCGGCCGACAGTACCGGGACGCTCAAGCCATTCCTGCGATGAGCAGAGCGTGATGTTACCCATCTCGGTCGAGCCATAGAATTCGCTGATGATCGGACCCAGCCACTCGATCATTGCCCTTTTCACATCGGGCGGACAGGGCGCGGCGGCGTGTGAGATATAGCGCAGCGAAGAAAGGTCATAGGCGCTGCGCACCTCTGGTGGCAGTTTCAGCATCCGCGAAAACATGATCGGCACCATGTTCAGATGGGTGATCCGCTCCTTTTCGATCAGCGCGAGCAGGGCCTCCGCGTCGAAGCGGGGAACAACGACAATATCCGCACCGCGGCTATAGCAGAAATTCGCGTGGGTCGTGGGCGCGGCATGATAGTGCGGCCCGATAATCGCCGTGCGCACCGTGGCACCTTCGATGCCGGCCAGCCCGTATATCTCGATCAGCGCATTGCGTGACGCCATCGCCTGTTCCGCCGTGCGGGGATTGCGCACGACACCTTTGGGATGGCCGGTAGTGCCCGAAGTGTAGATCACGCTGCTGGGCATCGGCGGGTTGTCTTGGAAGGTCGGCTCACAGGCATCGCGCCACGCAGTATACTCGACCGCCGCGTCTGGCAGGTCGGCGGTCGAAGGCGCAAGGCCGAACGCTTCGCGCACGGACGGGGGCGTAGAGAGTATGACGACCTTTACACCATCGGGAAACGCCGCGCTGCCCGCCGCATTGTAGAGATCGGAATGCGCCAC
This sequence comes from Chachezhania sediminis, assembly GCF_009765275.1. Taxonomy (GTDB): domain Bacteria; phylum Pseudomonadota; class Alphaproteobacteria; order Rhodobacterales; family Rhodobacteraceae; genus Chachezhania; species Chachezhania sediminis. The sequence goes on along the minus strand of NZ_VOPH01000003.1, from coordinate 542,082 downwards.
GACCAGCTTCGCGCCACAATCCTCAAGAACGTAGCGGGTTTCTTCGGGCGCATTGTGCCAGTTCAGCGGCACGGGCAGAATCCCTGTGATCGCCGCAGCCTGTTCGACCTCCAGAAAGGTCAGGTCGTTGCGGAGAAGCAGCGCGACAGAATCTCCTTCGCGCAAGCCTTCGTTCTTCAGCGCGGTGGCGACTCTGCCGATCTTTTGCTTGAACGCGTCCCGCGAGATGGGGTCGCCGCCGGCCATCTTCAAAGTCATTTGAAACCTCCCGTTTCAAGCCGAGCCGGAGCCCCGCTCAGGTATGCGCTGTCTCGAGGGTCAGCCCCTCGAGCACGTCGCGGAATTTCTCATCGGCGGCAGCTTGCTTGTTCAGCATGCTGTAAGCCGGAAACAGATCGGGACTCGGAGTATAGGTCCGCAGAGTTTGGCGGGCGACGGTGACCTTGTGGATCTCCGTCGGGCCGTCCGCGAGTCCCATGACAAAGGAATTGGCGATCATGCTCAGGAACGGCATTTCGTCCGAGATCCCGTAAGCACCGTGAAGATGCAGCGCCCGCGCGACCACGTCGTGCAGCAGCTTCGGCATTTGCGCCTTGATCGCAGCGATGTCGCGGCGGACCTTCATGTAATCGTTGTAGTGATCAATCCGCCAGGCCGTGCGCATCAGCAGCAAACGGAACTGTTCGATCTCGATCCAGCTGTCGGCGATCTTTTCCTGTACCATCTGCCGGTCGCCGAGCCGCCCGCCCTGCGCCTGACGCGAGATGACGCGCTCGCAGACCATGTCGAAGGCCTTCTGCGCCTCGCCCAGGGTCCGCATCGCATGGTGAACGCGCCCGCCGCCCAGACGAGTCTGGGCGACCGCAAATCCCTGCCCCGGCTCGCCCAGCATGTAGTCCTTGGGTACGCGAACGTTGTTGTAGCGGAAATAGGAATGCGACGGTGTGCGGTGTCCCGCGATGGATGCAACGCGCACGGTTTCAATCCCGGGCGTATCCGCGGGCACGAGAAGCATTGACAGCCGGTTGACCGGCTTTGCTTCGGGGTCAGTGATGGCCATCACGATATGAAATGCCGCGAAGGGACCGCTGGAGATGAACCATTTCTCGCCATTGATGACCCAATCGTCACCATCGGCGACGGCGGTTGTCTGGAACTGGGTTGGATCGGATCCACCCTGCGGCTCGGTCATCGAAAAGGCCGAGACGATTTCGTTAGCCAGCAGTGGCTTGAGGAACCGCTCTTTCTGCTCGTGTGTGCCGAACCGGGCGAGGATCTCGGCATTGCCGCTGTCGGGGGCCTGCGCGCCGAAAACCACGGGTGCAAAGCGCGCGCGGCCCAGGATCTCATTTAACAGCGCCAGTTTGACTTGCCCGTAACCCTCGCCGCCCAGTTCGGGTTCAAGGTGGCACGCCCACAGCTTTTGACGCCGAACTTCGGCCTGAAGCGGGCGCACCAAACGCTGGAAAAGCGGGTTCTTCACATCGTAGGCGCTGTCGAGAACGAATTGAAGCGGCTCAACCTCTTGGCGGACGAAGGCGTCAGCCCAGTCAAGCTTTTGCTGAAAATCAGGATCGGTTTCAAAATCCCAGGTCATCGCCTCACCCGTGCCTTATCCAATTCAAGAGTATCTCTATGGTAGGACCATTAAATAATCAACCAGAAATTTCACCTGTTCAGGTCATACCGCCGTCGCAACGCAACAGCGCACCTGTGGTGAAACTGGACGCGGGACTGGCGAGGTAAAGAGCGGTCGAAACGATCTCTTCAGGCCTGCCGGGACGGCCGACGGCGTTCCGCGCACGGCTGCGCATCTCATCCGTCCAAGCCTTTGCGATATCAGTCAAAAATGGCCCTGGCAGGATCGCATTGACGCGCACCTTGGGCGCGTATTCGTGCGCCAAAGAGACCGTCATCGCGTTCAGCGCGGCCTTTGCAGCTGAATAGACGGTCGTGTTGCGGACGGGCAGCAGCGAGGCCGAGGAAGAGACGTTGATTATGCTGCCGCCGTCGCCCTGCGCCATCCGGTGCGCGGCCAGCGAGGCCAGCCGAAACGGCCCCTTGAAGTTGACCGCCGTCACCTTCTCGAACAGCTCTTCCGACATCTCGTGCGAGGGGCTCGCGGGACCCATGCCGGCGTTGTTCACCAGAATGTCGAGGCGCCCGAAGGTGTCATAGGTCGCGGCGACCAGGCGGTCCATGTCGGACCAGTGGCTGGCATTGACCGACAGTGCCATAGCCCGGCGGCCGAGCGTGCGGACCTCGTGCGCCACCTCCTCGCAGGCGGCGATCTTGCGACTGGCGACGACGATATCGGCACCCCGCGCGGCGAAGGCACGGACCATCTCCAGCCCCAGCCCGCGCGAGCCGCCGGTGACGACGGCAACCTTGCCGCTCAGATCGAAAAGAGAATCCATTTCGCCCCCCCCGGGTCAGTCACGAATGCCTTCGCGCGTCAGGTCGAGCGCGCGGGCGAGGTATCGGCAAGCGGCGGCATGGAGCCGCTCGCCGGTGTCTTGGGGCGCGCGCCCGGCGCAGGCCCTTGCATGAGTACCTTCCAGCAGGATGCCCAGCTTGTAACAGGCGAAGACCGCGTACCATTCGACGCGCGACAGGTCGCGGGCGGTTGCGGCAGCATAATGCGCGACCAGTTCCGAGCGGCGCGGCAGTCCGTCCCAGCGGATCATCGACCGTTCAGGCGGGCGGGTGGGGCCCTGATCAGGCCAGGTGGCCAAGAGCCAGCCGAGGTCGATCAGCGGATCGCCGATCGTCGCCAGTTCCCAATCGACAATCGCGGCCAGCTCCGGGCCATCGGGACGGTACATGACATTCGACAGATGAAAATCGCCATGCATGATGCCGGGAACGAAATTTACCGGGCGATTGGCTTCGAGCCATTCGGCAACCTCGGTGACCGGGCCAATCGCGTCGGGTCCCGGCCAGCCGACATAGTCGCGATAGCCATGCAGCTGGTCGGACCAGCGGGCCACCTGCCGCTCCAGAAACCCGGCGGGCCGCCCGAATTCCTCCAACCCGACTGACCTGTAATCGATGGACGCCAGCGACAGGGCCCCGTCGACAATCGCAAGCCCCATACGATACCGAATCTCATCGTCCGCGGCGTGCAGAGCCGGCAGTGTTTCGGTGGCATTGAAGCCATCGACCTCCTCCATCAGGTAGAACATCCGCCCGATGACGGCATCGTCGCTGCAGGCTCGAATAAGCGCGGCGTGCGGCACGCCGGTCTCGCTCAAGGCGTTCAGCAACTGGATCTCGCGCCCGACGGTGCGATTTGGATCAATCCGTGCCGAGGCTGCCGGCGCGCGCAGGACATAGGCGCGGCCCCCCCTGGTGAAGCGTAGCATCACGTTTTGCGTGCCGCCGGGGATCGGCCGGATTGCTTCAATCGGGCCATCCCCCAAGTCAGCGCTGTCCATCCATTGTTCGACAGCGGCAAGATCAACATCGTTGTCTTTGGTCGCGTTCTGCATCCGCTCTCCTTCGCGGTGTCGGCCGAGTCCTATCAGCCGTTGCGGCTTGACTATTTTAATGGTACTTCCATTGACATGTAAAGAGCGGGCTGCGAATTTCGGCGGCTTCCTCGGCAGCGAACCTAATAGACTTAACAATGGTCGGAGGTGCTATGCGCGCCATTCACGTCACCGAGTTCCGGGACATCGACGACATCAGTATGTCGGACGTCCCGGAACCGTCCATTTCCGCCGATCAGGCGCTGGTGCGTATCCACGCGGCAGGGGTTGGTTTTGTCGACGGTCTCAAAGTCAGAGGCCTGTATCAGACGCGCGACAAACTGCCTTTCATTCCAGGCAGCGAATTCTCAGGCGTGATCGAAAAGCTCGGCGACAACGTACAGGGGTTTGCCCCCGGCGATCGGGTGATGGGGTTGGTGTGGAATGGCGCGATGGCAGAAAAAGCCGCGATCTCGGCCACTGCGCTGGAAAAGATCCCTGACGGGATTAGTTTCTCGGCCGCCGCTGCGGCCAGCGCGAACTACGTCACGGTGACCTATGGCCTGACCGAACAGGGCAAGGTGCAGCCGGGCGAAACGGTTCTGGTACTGGGTGCATCGGGGGGGATCGGCTGCGCCGCCGTCCAATTGGCGGCGCTATTGGGCGCGAAGGTTATCGGTGCGGCGTCGAATGACGAGAAATGCGCCTTCGCCCGTGAAGCCGGTGCCCATGAAACGCTGAATTACGGCGACCCGGATTGGCGGGACAAACTGAAAGATCTGACCGGCAAACGCGGAGTCGATGTCATCGTCGATCCGATCGGGGGCGAGATCGGGCTGCTTGCCTTCCGGCACATGGCGTGGGGGGGGCGGTTTCTGGTGGTCGGGTTCGCATCGGGCGACATTCCGGCCCTGCCCTACAACCTGCCACTTCTGAAAGGCGCATCGCTGATCGGAGTCGATGCCGCTCAACTTCGCCTTCACGCACCTGACTTGCGCGCAAAAGCGGTCGCGCAGATGATGGACTGGCTGAAGACCGGCGCGCTCAAGCCCATCGTCGGCGGTGAGTATCCCTTCGCCCAATACAAGGAGGCGTTCCGCGCGCTTCGCGGGCGTGAGGCACGTGGAAAAGTCATCTTGCGCCTCGATGACGCCGGGGACCGTTCCTGACGAAAACTAGTCAACCGTATCGCCGGAAAAGTCAGAGCCTCTGATCCGGTCCTGCGCAATGGAAACGGCCCCCGCACGTGCGGGGGCCGTTTTGGGTTCTGCAGTCCGCGATCACCCCCAAAGGCTGTTTGGCAGCCAGAGCGTGATGATCGGGAAACTCAACAACAGCAGCAGTGTGACCAAGTCGATCAGCAGGAAACCTGCAACGCCGCGGAAGATTGTCTCAAGCTTCACCTCGTTTCCGACAACGCCCTTCAGGATGAAGACGTTCAATCCAAGAGGGGGGGTGATCATTCCGATCTCCAAGAGCTTGATCAGGATGATCCCGAACCAGATCAGATCATATCCCAGCCCGTCGATGACCGGGATCACCACGGGCAGGGTCAACAGCATGATGCCAAGTGGCTCCATGAACGTGCCCAGGATAATGTACATGAGCGAGATCATCAGCAGGACGGCGAAGGGTGGGATATCCAGATGCAGGAAGAAGTCCGACATGACTGTGGTGACGCCGGTCAGCGTTATGAAGCCGATGAAAACCTTCGCGCCGACGACGATTGCAAAGATGCTGCTGGTCTGAACCACGGTTTCGACCATCGAGCTTTTCAGAGCCTTCCCGTTGAGCCTTCGGCTCAGGAATGAGATGGCATAGGCGCCGATGGCCCCGACGGCGGCCGCTTCGGTCGCTGTAGCGATCCCCGAATACAGTCCCCCCATCACCAGTATGAACAGCACGAGCACCGACCAGACACCGCGGAGTGAGCCCATTTTCTCGCTCCAGCTGGACCGGCCCGGCCGGGGGGCCCATTCGGGCTGAATGGTGGCGCGAACGCCGATATAGAGCATGAACATCGCCGCGCTGAGAAGACCTGGCACGATGCCTGCCTGCAACAGGCGCCCCACGGATTGCTCCGTAAAGATCGCATAGAGGATCATCAGGATAGAGGGCGGAATCAGCGCTCCAAGCGTCCCGCCGAGAGCGACCACCCCGGTGGCAAGACCCTTGTCGTACTTGTTCCGGATCATCTCGGGGACGGCAAGCTTGCCCATCGCGGCCGCTGTGGCAAGGCTCGACCCGCTGACAGCGGCGAACATGGCGCAACCGACGACGGTTGCCATGGCCAGTCCGCCGGGCAGGCCCGACATCCAAGCGCGCCCGGTCTCGTACATGTCCTTCGTGAAGCCGGAGTAAAATGCGACAAACCCCATCAGAAGAAAAAGAGGAATGGCGATCAGTGTGTAGCTTGCGACGGCCTCGTAGGGTTCGTTCGTCAGATAGGTCCAGGCAATGTTGAAGCCGCGCTCGAGGTTCATAGGCCGGTTGGCGGGCGCGCCGAAGAAAAGCATCATGCCGCCGACCCCGACAATACCAAGCGCCACTGCCAGAGGCACGCGCAGGGCGACGAGGACGAGCATCACGACGATCCCGCCAATTCCGAGAAGCAGGGGGTCCATGTTCTGTTTCCTTATTGAAGCGCGTCAGACGCCTTCCGTCTGTTCGGTGGATTCGGGCTCGGTCGTCTTACCGACGAGAGCCATGCCGAACTCGAACAACAGGCGCAGGACAAAACCGACCAGCCCGACGGCCATAATGGCGTGAGCCGGCCATGTCGGAAGGTCCAGCTCACCGCGCGTGGACTCACCGATATGGTAGGTTTTCAGGGTTGCCGCGATTGCGGTTAATGCGATGAGCCCGAAAAAAATCAGGCTGAGAAACAACCCGAAACCTTGCAGCCGACGCATGCCGCGCGACGGCAGCCAGTCCGTAAAAAGCGTGACGGAAACATGATGGCGCAGCTTCTGCACGTAAGCGAGCGGCAAAAAGACGATCAGGACCATCATCATCTGGCTGATGGTCACGTTGTCCGGCACTGGTCGGTTGAAAAAGTAGCGGCCCAAGGCCGACAGCGTGGTCATCGTCATCAAGATGGTCAGTGTGATCGCGGCCAGGATAACCATCGTCCGGTCATAGATTTCGATAAGCCTGTTCAAGGCTCTGCTCCCCGCATGGTTTTATTTAGCAAGAACCCGGGCGCATCGCGCCCGAGTCAGAGACAAGAAAGTTCGAGGAGCTCATCGGGCCCAAGGATAACCCTCGGTCGCAACGATTTCGCGGTAATGTTCGAGATTGGCCTGATAGGTATCCCAGATCGCCTGGCCGTCGGCGCCGCCTTCGTTGGTCTCTTCGATATACGCCGGAATCTGGAACGCCGCGTGTTCTTTCCAGCGCGCCATCTCGTCGTCGGACAGGTCGTGGAACTGGACCTGGAAACCATCGACCCCTTCCGTCAGCCGCGCCCTGATCACGTCGGTCTCTTCCATCACGGCTTGTCCGTAATGGTCCATCAGATCGACGCTTGCCTCCGAGAGGATCGCCTGCAGGTCTTCCGGCATGCTGTCGAAGAGTTCTTCGTTGATCACGATGCCAAACGAGCTCGTCTGACCCGCATTGGCCATCGTGACATGCGGCACGACCTCGTAAAGCTTGTAGGCCATCATCGGGCTCAGGAAACCCGACATTGCATCGACGATACCGCGCTCGATCGCCTGATAGCTTTCGTGCATCGGCAAGGCGACCGGAACGGCGCCCATATTTTCGCCCCAGGTGAGCCAGGCACCAGTGGAACGGTAGCGAATGCCCTTGAAGTCCTCGACCGTCAAAATCGGCTCGCGGCTCAGGATCTGGATCGGACCGGGCGCAAAGTTCATCAGGAAATGGATGCCGTTTTCTGTCGCCTGCTCGCGCACAGCGTCGGACTGCGTCAGCGTGTCATAGGTCGCCCGCATCGCGATCCAGGGATCGTTTTCAATGTAGGCGACATTGGCGTACAGCAAACGGGGCAGGTGGGCGCTGTATTCTGCGACGACCAGGCCCATATCGGCGAGACCTGAGCCAACCGCGTCGACCATAGACGAGGGGCTGGCAAGCGCGCTTCCCCAGAAGAACTCGATCTCGACCTGTCCGTCCGACCTGCTGTTAATTTCGCTTGCCCATTGCTCCATCGCTTCTGCGCGCGCACCACGGGGCGGCCCGATATCGGCAAAACGCAGGTGATACGTTGTCTGTGCGGTAAGGGTCGTGGGCAAAAGGGCTGCCATGACGGCTGTCGCCAATGCCTTGCGCAAAGCGAATTGCTTCATAATCCTGGTTCCTCCCTGTTCTGAATATCGCGCCGCGTCGCCCCAGGCTGTCGCAGGCAGGCATGCGCGAAGTTCCTTCTGTCGCAACGCTAGCTTGGTTCTACCATTGAATCAATGAATATTTAGATCCCCTGGCGCCCTTCCCGGACTCGAACGACGACTTTTCAGGTGACCGAGCGTTGCAACAGGTCTGCAAAATCCCGGGGCGCATCCCTTAGTCCACGACCCGCGATATCACTGGCTTGATGCCCGTCGTTCCACCAATCCAGCAGTCTCCTGGCCTCTTCTGGCAAAGCGCCGGGGGTCCGCTCGATCCACGCCCCCCCAATAGACGCCCAAAGCGTCTGCAGATTTCAGAAGGAGACGATTGGCTGCCAGCGCAGGGATGCCCGCGGAATCCAACCGCAAGGTACCTCCCGCCCCATGCAAGCGCGCGCAACGACAAGTTGGCATAGACATCGCCCACCTGATCGAAAGCCACATCAGTGCCGGGCGCACAGATCTCCGCTATCGCGCGTCCCAGCGTTTTCTGCGCAGGCAGATCCAAAGGTAGGCGCGGATAGACCAACGTCTGGGATGCGCCCGATTGCGCGGCGAGATCAGCCATGCCCTGCGGAGATGCGGCCGCCACGACATAAGCGCCCATTGCAATGCCGATCTGAACGGCCGCCAGTCCGACACTACCCGAGGCGCCGAAAACGAAAAGCCGCTCGCCCGGTCTCGACCGACCTCGGTCCGCCAGGGCATGCGGCGCGGTTCCGTAGGTGACGTGCAAAGCTGCCGCGTCATAGCAGGGCATGTCAGGTGGAATCGCAAAACAACTGTCCGCCCCGGTCACCGCGAATTCAGCAAGGGCGCCACGGCCGGTCGCCATGACACGCTCGCCGATCTCGGGATGCGTGACGCCCGCGACCACCGCGACCACCCGGCCCGCGAGTTCCATTGCTGGCACGAAGAGCCGCTGGCGTCGCACTTGATAGCGATCAGCGACGATCAGAGCGTCGGGGTAATTCAGCGCCACCGCATGGACTTCGATCAGAACCTCGTCGGGGTCGGGCGCGGGGATGCCTATTTCAGCCAATTCAAGGCTCTCAGGACCGCCCGGCAAACGAGACAGAATGACAGGCATGAACTGTCCTCTGGATTGCAGCGACAATAGGGGAGCGGCCGTTGACGACCGCTGCTTATTGGTCCTACCTTAATAAGTATTCTACAAAAGGCGAGACCTATGCGACACTACTCCATGCAAGCCGATCCAGCTTCGGTTACGGGGGCCTCGGTCCTGATCACCGGCGCCGGAAGCGGCATCGGCGCCGCGACGGCTCGGCTTTTCTGTCGTGGCGGAGCGCAGGTTGCGGTGACGGACCGGGACGGCGCGGCAGCGGAACGCGTCGCCGAAGAGATATGTGACGCTGGCGGAACCGCCCGCGCCTGGGTGCTGGACGTCACCGATCGCACGGCCATCGCCCGCGTCGTGGATGAGGTGGCCACCGCGTTCGACGGGCTGGACTGTATCGTGAACAATGCGGGCTATGGCCCCTGGGCGCCTATCCTGTCCGAAGACTACGACGAGAAATGGGCCGCTGCGCTGAACGTAATGCTGACCGCTGTGCCGCGCATGGTGCGCGCCGCCCTGCCCCATTTGCGTCGTTCGCCACATCCGCGGATCGTGAATATCGCCTCGACCGAAGCTATTCTGGCAACCGCGCAGCTCAGCCCCTATGCGGCGGCAAAAGCTGGCCTTACAGGTCTTACGCGCAGCCTTGCAGTCGAGTTGGGCAAAGACGGGATCACGGTGAACGCCATTGCTCCGGGCCCGGTCGATACTGCGCTGACCGCCCGGATTTCGGCCAAGGACCGCGAAACCTATGCCCGTCGCCGAACAGCCCTGCGGCGTTACGCCAAGCCCGAGGAAATCGCCCATGCGATCCTGTTCCTGAGCCAGCCGGGCGCAAGTTACATCACCGGCGCCGTTATTCCCGTCGACGGGGGGCTGCTGATCCGCCATATCTGAGCGCCTTTGCCCGGACATGGCGGATCAGCGGAATGCTCAGCGACCGGATCCGCCAAGTGGGTCCAGCGACCGGGCGATCAGCTCACGCATGATCTCGTTGGACCCGGCGAGAATCCGATGGATGCGAACGTTCTGATAGAGCTTGGCAATCGGGTACTCTGCCATGTAGCCCGCCCCCCCATGCAACTGAAGACAGGCATCCACGATCTGTCCGCAGCTGTCGGTGGCAAAATACTTGAGCTTGGCTGCCTCGGCCGGGTCCAGATGCCCGTCCAGCAATTGCTGCGAGCATTGTGCGAAGAAGGCTTGGGCCATCGACAGCTTGGTTGCGCAATCGGCGAGAACGAAGCGGGTATTCTGCATCTTTATCAAAGGCTTGCCGAAGACCTTCCGATTGGCCGTAAAGGTCACCGTTTCTTCGATGGCTCTTTCGGCGCAGGCAATGGCGACCAGCCCTGCGATGACCCGCTCGCGCGCGAGTTCCGCCATCAGCTGATAGAACCCCCTGCCTTCGACCCCGCCCAGAAGCGCCGAGGCCGGGACACGCATGTCGTCGAAGAACAGCTCTGACGTGTCCTGCGAGTGCAGCCCGATTTTCTGCAGAGGCTGGCCGCGACGCAGGCCAACGACCTTGTCAGCCTCGACCGCGAAAATCGAAATCCCCCCGGCGCCCGCGTCAGGGTCAGTCTTGGCCACGACGCAGATCAGGCCGGCCTGCGTCCCGTTGGAAATATAGGTCTTGCTGCCTGTAATGACGAATTCGTCACCGGACTTCACGGCGCGGGTGCGGATACCCTGCACATCCGACCCCGCATCGGGTTCCGTCATTGCCAGCGCGCCAACCAGTTCGCCGCTGGCCATTTTGGGAAGCCATGCCTGCTTTTGCTCTTCGCTGGCGAAACTATGGATGTAATGCGCGACGATACCCGAATGGACGGCGTTCCCCAGGCCGGGTGCCAGCGCCCGCGCCTGTTCGGAGAACGCGATGGCTTCGTGCATGAAATTTCCGCCGCCGCCACCGTATTCCTCTGGGATTCCGCAACACAGCAACCCCGCTTGACCTGCCTTGATCCACGTTTCGGGATCGACGCATTGCTGCGCCTCCCAATGGGGTTCGTTCGGCAACAGCTCGCGTTCGCAGAACTTGCGAACCGAGTCCCTGAAATAAGACATCTCTGGGGTCATCCAGACAGGATCGGGCATTTCAACTTCCTTGCATGGGCTTGATCAGCGGCGCCGCAAGCGGCATTTTTCCTTCGTCAGTTTCGCCAAAGAACGGCGCCATCTGCGGATGCTCCTTGGCCTCGCCGAGTGTCAGAACAGGGCTGACGCAGGCATCGACGCCGTCGAAGGCGGCCACCCATTCGGCGAGTGTCTTGTCGGCGATCCGGCTGGCAAGCTGCTGGCTTTGCGCGGGCCATTGCGTGCGGTCCATCTGCATCTCGAAAAGCTCTGGCAACCCGAAAACCGCCAGCGCATTTCGCCAGAACTGCGGCTCGATGGACCCGACAGCGAGGTAACGACCGTCCGCCGTCTCGTAAGTGCGATAGAACGGAGCGCCGCCGTCGAGCAGGTTCGCCTGCCGTTCAGGGCGCCAGCGGCCCCCATTCGCCATCCCATGGAACAGCGTGGCGAGGTGGCTTGCACCATGGATCATCGTCGCGTCGACCACTGCGCCTTCACCGTGAATCCGGGCCGAAAACAGCGCGCTGACAAGCCCGAGCGCCAGATACATTCCGCCGCCGCCATAATCGGCCACCAGATTCAGAGGCGGCATTGGCGGACGTCCCGGCTCACCCATCATCGACAACAACCCGGTCAAGCCGAGATAATTGAGGTCGTGCCCCGCCAAGTGCGCCATCGGACCCGTCTGCCCCCACCCGGTCATCCGCCCGTATACGAGGCGCGGATTGATCGCGTGGGCGGCCTGCGGACCCAGACCCAGTTGCTCCATCTTCCCGGGGCGGAACCCTTCGATGAGGATGTCGGCCTGGGCGATCAGGGCGCGCGCATCCTCGACCCCTGCATCGGTCTTGAGGTCGAGCGCCACGTCATCGCGGCTTCGGTCAATGGGGGACTTCGATGCGGATCCGGGCCGGGTGACCCTGCGCACGCTGGCGCCAAGATCGGCCAGACACATCGCAGCAAAGGGCGCTGGCCCAAGTCCTTCGAACTCCAGAACGGCAATACCTGACAATGGGGCGGACATGTTTCCTCCTATAACGTTTCAATGGTACTTCCATTGGCGCATTATGCGCAATAGGGTGTCGCCATCTTCTTTGCGACCAATAGGAACAGCGCAGCCAATGACCCAATCCCCTTCAAGCACCATGCTCGGCGACTTGCGCGTTCCGGTTGTCGGCGCCCCTATGTTTCTGGTGTCAGGCCCCGAACTGGTCATCGCTCAGGGCCGCGCCGGGATTCTGGGCACGTTTCCCTCTCTGAACGCGCGCACGACCGAAGAATTCGCCGAATGGTGCGACCGCATTTCCCAAAGCCTGCCCGAGGGAACGCCCTGGGGCGTCAACCTGATCGCCGCACCAACCAACGCTCGGCTGGGTGCAGATCTCGAGATCTGCATGGCGAAGAAGGTTCCTGTGGTCATCACAAGTTTTCACGCGCCGCCCGAGATTGCGCAAAAGGTCATCGGCTACGGCGGGATTCATCTTCATGACGTCGCCACGCTGCGTCATGCAAAAAAGGCGCTGGCGTCAGGCTGCAGCGGGCTGATTCTGGTCTGTGCCGGAGCGGGCGGCCATGGCGGGACCCTGTCGCCCATGGCCTTTGCAGATGAGGTTCGGCGGATTCATGACGGACCGATGCTGATCGGGGGCGGGATCTCCACCGGGGCGGGCGTTCTTGCGGCGCGCGCGGCCGGAGCCGATGCGGCGTATATAGGGACGGGCTTTATCGCTGCGGAAGAATCCATGGCCTCCCCCGATTACCGGCAAATGTTGATCGAGGCCGGTTCGGCCGACATCACCTACACACCACTCTTTTCTGGTGTGGCAGCGAATTATCTCAGCCAGAGCATCATCCGCAGCGGCCTCGATCTGGCCACGATGCCGACTGGACCGAAGCGTGCACAGGACCAAGCGAAACCCGAAGGGGTACGGACCTGGGTAGATGTGCTGGGCGCAGGCCAGGGCGCGGGAGCGGTCGAGCGCATCGAGACAACCGAGACGATCGTCGCAAGGCTGGCGGCAGAATATCAGGCGGCGCTGACCCGGCTGGTCTCTTGATCACCTGACGTATCCATATTCGCGACAGTGTAGCGCATCGAAGCGCCGCCGCTTGGTTATGTCCGGGTTGTCCTCCCGCATCACAAGGCGACCGGGGCCAGCGACACAAGGCCAGAACGGGGCTTTCGGGGAAATCTCAATTTTCGCCCATTGACGGACAAAGTTTTTGTCAATACCCCTACTTATTGATTGGTAGTACCAAATAGGTTCCGATACCAACCGATAGACGACGACACCTGGAGACGACCATGAAGGGAAAACTTGGCGACGGCTGGGGGGGCTTTCACCCGTGACGGACCACCCGAAGCGCGGGTCGCAATCGCCCGCCGATCACATTGATCTCTTGCTCGACGACGACTTGCGCGTCTTTCGTCACGGCGTGCGGGCGTTCCTGTCCGAGGCAGTGCCGACCGAAACGCGAACACGGGTCGACAATGGTTATGTCCCCGCCAAGCCCGAGATCGTGGCTTTCCTCAGAAAACTGGCAAGCCGTGGATGGGTCGCCCCCGGTTGGCCGCGCGAGCATGGCGGGCCCGGCTGGACCCAGCTTCAGCGCTTCGTCTTCAACCTCGAACTCGCCCGCAGCGGCGCACCGGCGGTCCCGCCTTTCGGCACCTCGATGGTCGGGCCGGTGATCTACACCTTCGGCACAGACGATCAGAAAGCCCGCTATCTGCCCGGCATCCTGAGTGGTGAAGAATTCTGGTGCCAAGGGTTCTCGGAACCCGGTGCCGGGTCCGATCTGGCCAACCTGCGCACGCGAGCCGAGGACAGGGGTGACCACTACCTGCTGAACGGGCAGAAGATCTGGACCTCGAAGGCGCAATACGCCGACCGCATCTTCCTGCTCGCCCGCACGGATGACGGCGAGCGCAAGCAGCACGGCATCTCGTTCTTCGTCCTCGACATGGACACGCCCGGGATCGAGGTGAAGCCGATCATCTCCATCGACATGAATCATTCCCTGAACGAGGTCTTCTTCACCGATGTGAAGATCCCGCGGGACGGGCTGGTGGGCGAGCGGGGCAAAGGCTGGAATTATGCCAAGTTTCTGCTGGGCAACGAGCGGACCGGCATCACCAATGTCGGCCGCTGCCGCAACCAAATCGAGCGGCTGAAGCGGCTGGCGCGGGCGCGGGGGCTGGCCTCGGACGGGGCGTTCCTGACCGAGCTCGCCCGGGTCGAGGCCGATCTGACGGCGATGGAAATCACCGAGATCCGGCTTCTGTCGGCCGGTCCCGGCGCGCCCTCGGCGCTGACCGGCCCCTCGATCTTGAAACTGCAAAGCGCGCAGATCCAGCAGACCTTGCAGGCGATGATCGTCTCTGCGCTGGGGCCGATGGCCGCCGCGCGGGGGAAGGAGTTCGAGTCCGCGTTTGAGGATCTGGACGGCCTTTCACCCGGCTTCTTCGACGGGGCGGTGGGCGAATACCTCTTCGGTCGCGCCGCCTCGATCTATGGCGGCACCAACCAGATCCAGCGGGACATCCTGGCAAAGATGGCATTGGACGGACGGGCATGACCTTTCTCGAACACCTGAACCAAAGTGACGAAGCCCGGATGATCCACGACACCGCCGCCCGCTGGGCCGGGGGGATCGCGGATGAGGCGGTGCGCGCATCCAATGGCTTTTCGCCCGACCGCTGGGCCGAGATGGCTCAGATGGGCTGGCTGGGCATTCTGGCGGGCGAGGATCAGGGCGGCCTGGGCATGGGCGCGGCGGAAGCGGCGACCCTGGCCGGGGCGATGGGCGGGGCGAAACTGCCCGAGCCCTTCATCGCCAGCGCCGTGGTCGCAGCCGGGGCACTGACCCGCCTTCCCGGCGCGGCGACCAATACGCTTCTGGCCGACATCGCGGCGGGTCAGGTCATCGCCGCCCCCGCAGGCTTCGGCCTGCCCTGCGACAGCGACGCCCCCTGCCCCACGGCAACCGCAGACGGCGACGCGCTGGTGGTGACGGGCGAGGTCGCGCTTTGCGAGGCGGGCCCGGCGACCGGCGTTTTCCTGCTGCGCACCGGCGGGGCCGAGACCTGCCTCGTCCTGCTCGACCGTGACGCTCCGGGGCTGGAGGTTACCCCCTACCGCGCCGTCGACGGCCGCCACCTGGCGCGGTTGGTGCTGACGCAGGTCCGTGTCCCGGCCGGGGCGATCCTGGGTCGCGGCGCTGGGGCCGTGGCCGCGCTGACCCATGCCGAGGCGCTGGCCGTGGCCGCGCTCTGCGCCGATACGGTGGGCACGATGGACCGGGCGCTCGCCCTGACCGCCGCCTATCTCAACGAACGCGAACAATTCGGGCGCAAGCTCGCCAGCTTCCAGGCCCTGCGCCACCTGACCGCCGACATGATGGTCGAGGTCGAGTTCGCCCGCAGCATGGCCGACCTTGCCGCCTTCGGTGCCGACGGGATCGAGGCGCCGGGCGAATTGCTCGACAGGGCACGGGCCCGGGTCTGCCGCGCGGCGAAGCTCGTGGGCGAGACGTCCATTCAATTGCACGGAGGCATGGGCATGACCGACGAAATGGCCATCGGCCATTATTTCCGGCGGCTGATCTTCCTTCAGGCGATGATGGGACAGGAAGCGGGCGCCCTGCGCCGTCGCGCCGCCACGCTGGCCGAAGAGATCGAACTGCAACGCGAGGTGGCACAATGAGCGCGGCCTATATCATGGGGGCCTACGAGCACCCGACCCGCAAGGCCGAGGGCATCTCGGTGGCGCAGCTGCACATGCAGAGCGCGGCCGGGGCGCTGGCCGACGCAGGGCTGAGTTTCGACGATGTCGACGGCTATTTCTGCGCCGGCGATGCGCCGGGCCTCGGCGCGATGTCGATGCTCGAATACATGAACCTCGACGTGCATCATGTCGACAGCACCGAAACGGGCGGCTCGTCCTATCTGATCCACGTGGCCCATGCCGCACAGGCCATTGCCGCAGGAAAATGCAATGTCGCACTGATCACCCTGGCGGGGCGGCCCCGCGCTGCAGGCATGAAATCGGCCAAGATGCCGCCCAGCCCGACGCCCGACACGCCCTTCGAGGGGCTTTTCGCCCCCTCGGTGGTCGAAATGTACGGCATGGTCGCGGCGCGGCACATGTACGAATTCGGCACCACCTCCGAACAGTTGGCCTGGATCAAGGTCGCCGCCTCGCAGCACGCGCAACACAACGAGCGCGCCATGCTGCGCAAGGTGGTGACGGTCGATGACGTGGTGAACTCCCCCCTCGTTTCAGCACCGCTGCACCGACTCGATTGCTGCGTTGTCAGCGACGGCGGCGGCGCGCTGGTCGTGACCAGCGAGGCAGTCGCCAAGTCACTGAACCGGCCGCTGGTCAAGGTCCGGGGCAACGGCGAGGCGGTGAAGCATCCTTCGGCCGGGCGCGTGGATCTGACCACCTCGGCGGGCGCGATCTCGGGCCCACGGGCCTTTGCCGAGGCGGGCGTCACGCCTGCAGACATCAAATACGCCTCGATCTACGACAGCTTCACCATCACGGTTCTGGTCGCGCTCGAAGACCTCGGGTTCTGCGAAAAGGGCAAGGGCGGCGCCTTTGTCGCCGATGGCAATCTGATCTCGGGACAGGGAAAGCTGCCGTTCAACACCGATGGCGGCGGGCTGTGCAACAACCACCCCTCGAACCGGGGGGGCATGACCAAGGTCATCGAAGCCGTCCGCCAGCTGCGCGGCGAGGCGCATCCGGCGGTTCAGGTCCCCGGCTGCGACCTGGCGCTGGCGCATGGCACCGGCGGCTCGCTGGCCACGCGCCACGGAAGCGCGACGCTCATTCTCGAAAGGCTCTGACATGACCCTCGCTGACCTTGCCGCCGTGAATTTCGACGCCCTGCCCTTCTGGCAGGGCACCGAGGCTGGCGATTTCCTGATTGCGCGCTGTGAGAGCTGCGGCGAAGCGCATCACTACCCGCGCGCGATCTGCCCCTTCTGCCGGTCAGAGGCGATCCGCTTCGTCCCGGCCTCAGGCAAGGGCGTGATCTACAGCCTCGCCGTCACCCGGATCCCCGAGAAGCCTCTGCGCGTCGTGGCCTATGTCACGCTCGAGGAGGGGCCGACGATCATGACGCAGATCGTCGACGCCGACGATGCGGTCGCCATCGGCGATCCGGTCCGGGTGGATTTCCAGAAACATCCCGAGGGGTTGACCGCTGCGGTTTTCCGCCTCGCGCGCGACACAAACTGAGGAAACAACAGTGCAGAATCTCGGAACACTCGAAGGCAAGGTCATCGTCGTCACCGGTGCGGGACAGGGCATCGGGCGCGCGCTCGCCGGTATGATCGCCGATCTTGGCGGCACGCCCATCGGCATTGACCTGAACGGCGAGGCGCTCGAGGCGCTGAAGGCCGATATCCCGCAGGCCCTGGTCTATACCGGCGACGTCTCCGACGCCGATTTCGCCGCCGCCACGGTCGCGGATATCGGCAAAAAGGGTCTCACCCTCACCGGCCTCGTCAACAATGCCGGGATCACCCGTCCCGCGATGATCAAGAAGATGACCCACAGCCAGTGGGACGACGTTATCCGGGTGCATCTGACCGGTGCCTATATCTGGACGCAGGCCGTGGGCCGCGCGATCCTCGAACGCGCCGTGGACGGGGAAAGCCGCAACATCGGCGCGATGGTGCATGTGTCGTCCATCGCGGGCCGGGGCGGTTCCATCGGGCAGATCAACTATGCCGCCGCCAAGGCCGGCATCTTCGGCATCTCGATGACCGCGGCCAAGGAATGGGCGCGCTACGGCATCCGTTCCAACTCGGTCAGCTTCGGCGTGGTCGAGACCCCGATGACGGAAACCGTCCGGGGCGAGAAGTTCCGCGACAGCATCCTGTCCCGCATCCCAATGGGCTACTGGGCCGAAACAAGCGAAGTGGTGCGCCCGGTGGCCTTCCTGCTGTCCGACAGCGCGTCCTACATCACCGGGCAGAACCTCGGCATCGATGGCGGCATGAACATCAACGTGTGATCGATACCAAACGCGCGGACAGGGGAGTGTCCGCGCAAAAAAACAGGGAGGACTACCATGTTAACAACCAAACTTCGCACCCTTGCGGGCGCCGCGCTGGCGACGTCGCTGACCATGGGGGCACCGGCCGTCTTTGCGCAGGACGACGCCCTGCCCCGCACGGTCGTCTGGACGACCTATGACACCGGCGGCGCAATGCATTCCGCCGCCGTGGCGATCAGCAGCGCGCTCAAGCAGAACGACGGCGTGAACCTGCGGGTCATCAGCGCCGGAAACGGCGTCGCCCAGCAATCCACGCTCAAGGCCGGTCGCGCGGACTTTGTCCTGGCCGGCTTCGACGTCTATTTCGCACAGGAAGGCGCGTACCAGTTCGGCGCCAAGGACTGGGGTCCGCAGCCCGTCCGTCTGGTCATGACCAGCATGACCGACCAGGGCTTCGGTCTGGCCATCGCGCCGGACCTGGCCGAGAACGTCGCAGGCCCCGGTGACCTGCGCGGGCTGCGCATCGCCTATGTCCAGGGCTCGCCCTCGATCCAGGGGGCGCTTCAGGCGCTGGTGATCGCGTGCGGTGACATGACCTGGGACGATGTCGAAAAGGTCGAGGTGCCGGGTTTTGGCGCGTCGGTCGATGCCTATATCAACGATCAGGCCGACGTCTATTTCACCTCGACGAACTCCGGCACGTCGGTCAAGGCCGACGCCTCGTCGCGCGGGCTGGCATGGGTGCCGGTGCCCTTCGACAATGACGCCTGCTGGGAGAGAATCCGCGCCACCGATCCGCGCTGGATTCAGAAGGTCGTGACCGAAGGCGTGAACATCCCCGAGGGCGGGATCGAAATGGCCAGCTATCCCGACATGCTTCTGAACACCACCGCAGACCGTGACGCGGGCTATGTCCAGGCGATGCTGTCGGCGATCTACGACAATTTCGACGATATCAATGGCGCGACCCCGACCACCTACGGGCTGGCGCTGGATCGCCAGATCCTGGAATACACCGTCCCGTTCCACGACGGCGCCATTGCCTATTTCAAGGATGCGGGCGTCTGGACAGACGAAATGCAGGCGCACAACGACAGGCTCGTGGCCCGTCAGGACGCGCTGAAGGCGGCCTGGGACGCGGTGGTCGCGATGAACATCTCGGACGACGACGAATTCGCGGCGGCCTGGAAGGCCACGCGCATCAAGATGCTCGAAGCCGGCGGCTTCGACGTGCCTGTCCGCGACTGGTGATCCCCCTCACGTGCCCGGCCCAGGCGGTCGGGCACGTGTCGTTGCCGGCTTGTCCGGTTCATTCCATCAAACGCCCCGGGGTCGATATGTCGCTCACTCTCAAGAGATGGATCATCCTGCTGTTTTCCCTGGCGGGACTATTGCTGACCGTCAACCAGACCTTCCTCTTCAGCCGAGCCATCGGCGTGGTGATGAACGGCCAGACGTTCCTGTATGTCCTGACCCTTGTCTTCTTTCCGCTGATCTTCCTGATCGTGCCCTTCAAACGCACCACGACGGCGGTGCCGGGCTGGATCGACTGGCTGCTCTTTGCCCTGTCCCTCGGCGGGTCGGCCTTTCTGGTCGCCCACGCGGAAGACATCGTCTTTTCGAGCTGGCAGTTCATCGCGCCGCTCGACGCGCAGATCGTCGCCGCGATGCTCTGGGTTCTCATCCTCGAGGCAGCGCGGCGCACCAATGGCTGGCCGCTGACACTGGTCGTTTTCTTCGTGTCGCTCTACCCGACGTTCGCCGACAAGATGCCCGGCCCGCTCAACAGCATGTCGCTGCCTCTGCCCGAGGTCGCGGCCTATCACCTTTACAGCTTCGAAAGCGTCTTCGGCATCCCGATGCGGGCCTTTGCCGACCTCGTGGTGGGCTTCATCGTCTTCGGCCTCGCGCTTCAGTTCACCGGTGCGGCCAAGTTCTTCAACGATGTGGCCTTTGCGCTCATGGGCACGGTGCGCGGCGGGGCGGCCCATGTGGCGGTCGTCTCCAGCGCGCTGCAAGCCTCGATCAGCGGCAGCGTGATTTCCAACGTCATGACCTCGGGCTCGGTGTCGATCCCGGCGATGAAAAAGACCGGCTTCTCTGCCTCTTACGCAGGCGGGATCGAGGCCGTCGCCTCCACCGGGGGCGTGTTGACCCCGCCCGTCATGGGCACCACCGCCTTCATCATGGCGACCTTCCTCGCGGTGCCTTACGTCGAGGTCGCCATGGCCGCGGCCATTCCGGCGGCTCTGTTCTACTTCGGCCTCATGCTTCAGGTCGACGCCTATGCCGCCCGCAGGGGGCTGCGCGGCGTGCCGCGATCGGAACTGCCGACGCTTTTGGCGGCGCTCAAGGGCGGATGGCACTACCTGATCGTCTTCGTGGTGCTGATCACGATGCTGGCGCAAGGCATGAACGAAAGCCGCGCGGCCTTTTACGCGACCGGGCTTCTGCTGGTCGTGAACCAAATTCGCGCCGAAAACCGCCTGTCCCTTGCCGGTATCCGCGACATGATCGCGGGCATCGGGCGCGGGTTGTCGGAGATCATTGCCGTGATCCTCGCCATCGGCATGATCGCCGGCGGGCTGGCGGCCACCGGCATTCTCAGCACGCTCTCGACAGAGCTTGTGTTCCTGGCCGGGGACACACCGATCATGCTGCTCATCATGGGGGCGCTCACATCCTTTGTGCTGGGCATGGGGATGACAGTATCGGCCTGCTACATCTTCCTCGCGATCGTCATGGTCCCGGCGCTGGTCAAGGTGGGGTTCGAACCCATCGCGGTGCACCTCTTCGTCATGTACTGGGGCATGCTGTCCTTCATCACCCCGCCGGTGGCCATCGCCACCTATGCCGCCGCCGCCATCGCCAAGGTCTCGGCGATCAAGATCGGTTTCCACGCCATGCGGCTGGCCAGCGTGATGTACTTCGTGCCCTTCTTCTTCGTGCTCAACCCGGCGCTGGTGTTGCAGGGCACGCCATTGCAAATCGCGATCGCGGTGGCGACGGCGATCTGCGGAGTCGCGGCGATCTCATGGTCGCTCCAGGGCTACATGCTGGGCTTCGGCGGGATCTCTGACAAGGTCTGGGGACTTCTGCTGCGCGGCGCCCTGCTGATCGCGGGCCTGTCGCTGGCCTCTCCGGGGATCGCCATGCTGGGCATCACCCAACTGGAATGCGCGGCCTTCGGCATCGTCCTTTTGATCCTGTCGGGTCTGGCGATCCGTTTTGTACCGGTGTTCCGCCTGCCCGAACCAACCGTCGCGCGAGCCTGACATGCCTGACCTCTTGATAGACAATGTCGACGGCGTTGCCGTCCTGGCGCTGAACCGGCCAGAGGCAATGAATGCGTTTTCGGGGTCGCTTGCCCGCGACCTGGACACCGCGGTGCTGGACCGCGGGTCGGGCTGGCTTCTCGCCCGTCGTGTGGGCCAGGCCCGGGCGCGCGAAATGACGCTGCTGTCCGACCGGCTGTCAGCCAAGCAGGCGTTGGACTGGGTCCTCGTAAACCGGGTCGTCGCAGCAGAGTCCTTCTTAGAAGAAAGCCTGACTTTGGCGAAACGTCTGGCCAACGGCCCTGTCAATGCCCTGGCGCGTATTCGGCGGCTTCACGAGACCGCCGCGATGTTGGATTTCGACAGTCCGCTGATGGAAGACGACCGCCTGCAAAGCGCCTGTTCCACCGGACCGAGGCGAAACAGGGCCGCGAAGCCTTCCGCAACAAATGCCCGCCCGACTTCACGGCGTTCCCCCTGGCGACAAAGACACCATTATTACTGCACTCAAGGAGATGCCCATGCGCGACACTGATAGCGAAACCCGCAGCCCCGCAGGCATCATCACCGGCGACCGCTCGGTCGGTCGCGAGGAGATGGAGGCCCGCATCGACAAGGTCGCCGGCGCGCTCAAGGCGAAGGGTCTGGGCGAAGGCCAGATCGTCGCCCAGCTCATGCGCAACGACACCCCGATCATCGAGGTGAACGTGGGCGCGCGGCGCGTCGGCTGCTACTCGGTGCCGCTCAACTGGCACCTGGCCGCCCCGGAAATCCAATTCCTGCTGGAAGACAGCGGAGCCGAGGTCCTTGTCGCCCATGCCGATCTTCTGCGGCCGGTCCGCGATCTCGTGCCCGAGGGCTGCGAAGTGATCGTGGTGGAAACGCCGCCCTCGATCCAAAAGGCCTTCCGCCTGGACCCGGCCGACTGCAGCGTGCACGAGGGCGAACAGAACTATGAGGACTGGATCGCCGAAGCCGAACCCCATGCGGGGGCCAATCCGGCGGATCGCGGCGTGATCATCTATACCTCCGGCACCACCGGCAAACCCAAGGGCGTTATGCGTGACCCCATGACGCCGGAGGAAACCCGCCGCAACGCCGAAGTCTTTCGCGACACCATCGGCATCGCACCGGACATGCGCGGCCTGATCGCGACGCCGCTCTACCATGCCTCGCCCAACGGCTTTGCCCGCTATGCCGCGACCCAGGGCGAGCTGCTGGTCATCACGCCGCGCTTTGACGCCGAAGAATTCCTTGCGCTGATCGAAAAGCACCGGATCAACGTGATCTGCGCCGTGCCCACGATTTTTATCAAGCTGCTGAAGCTGCCTAAGGAGGTGCGCGAGAAATACGATGTCTCGTCGCTGCGCTTCATCAGCCACACCGCCAGCGCCTGCCCGGTCGAGGTGAAACGCGAGCTGATGGACTGGCTCGGCCCTATCGTGCACGAGGTCTACGGCGGCACCGAGGTCGGCATCGCGCTTCACGCGTCGCCCGAGGAGTGGCTGGCGAAACCCGGCACCGTGGGCCGCTGCGTCGATCATGCCGAGATCCGCATCCTTGGCGAGAACGACGAGATCCTCGGCCCGAATGAGCCGGGCGAAATCTACGTGAAGAACGGCACCTATTCGAACTTTACCTATATCAACAACCCCGAAGCGCGGGCGGACTGTGAAAAGGACGGCTTCATCTCGATCGGTGACGTGGGCTATCTCGACGAGGACGGGTTCCTGTTCATCAGCGACCGCAAGCGTGACATGATCATCTTTGCCGGGACCAACATCTACCCTGCCGAGATCGAAAGCGAACTGGTGCTGTGCCCCGAGGTCGCCGATTGCGCCGTCTTCGGCCTGCCGGACCCGGAGTTCGGCGAAATCGTCGCCGCCTACATCCAGCCCGCGCCGGGCACCACGCCCGATGCGGACAGCCTCCGCGCCTTCCTCGAACCCCGGATCGCGAAATACAAGATTCCGCGCCGGATCGAGTTCGTCGAGACGCTGCCGCGCGAGGAAAGCGGCAAGCTCATGAAGCGCAAGCTGCGCGACGCGGTGATCGCGGGCGCGGCGTAAGACACGCACAAAAACGAAAAAGGCCCGGCTCAGCGCCGGGCCTTTTTGTTTTCCTCCTCGACCTCGGGATCAACCTAAGGTCGCGCGCCCGCCGGCAAACACGACCGTGTCCGCCCCGGTCCGGGTCTCGAACATGATCCCCGGTCCTTCCTGCCACAGGTTTCATGAACCACGGCCCCGGCTGCCCGAGGATCACAGGCATCGTCGGAAGAACCGAAAGCTCCGCTTCTTGGACGTGGCGCAACTGATCGGGGTCCAGAGGATCGGACCCGAAGCCCAGCCCGAGAGCATAGAGCATCGCGTCCTTCTCCGTGACCTAGAAACGCACCTTGGGGAAATCGAAATTCCTGACCCGGTCTTCGTTCAATGGCACGACACCCTCCTCACAGCTTCTCGATCAGGTCCGGCACGACCGTGAAGAGGTCGCCGACGAGGCCGAAGTCGGCGACCTGAAAGATCGGGGCTTCTTCGTCCTTGTTGATCGCGACGATGATCTTGCTGTCCTTCATCCCCGCCAGGTGCTGGATCGCGCCAGAGATGCCGACGGCCACGTAAAGCTCAGGCGCCACGACCTTGCCGGTCTGCCCCACCTGCCAGTCGTTCGGCGCATAGCCCGAATCGACCGCCGCGCGCGAGGCGCCGACGGCGGCGCCCAGCTTGTCCGCCAGTTGCTCGATCAGCGCAAAGTCCTCTTGCGAGCCGACACCGCGCCCGCCCGAGACGACGATACCCGCCGAGGTGAGTTCCGGGCGGTCGCTTTCGGCGACCTTGTCTTCGACCCACTCGGACAAACCGCTCGCCGCCGGGACGTCGATGGTGTCGACGCGCGCGGACCCGCCATCGCCCGCCGCGTCGAAGGTTGAGGTTCGGAAGGTAATGACCTTCTTTTCATCCTTGGACTTTACGGTCTGGATGGCATTGCCGGCATAAACCGGGCGCTCGAACGTTTCGGCATCCAGAACCGCGGAGGCATCGGAAATCACCATCACATCCAGGAGCGCGGCGACCCGCGGCATGATGTTCTTTGCGTCCGTCGTTGCCGGCGCGCAGATGTGCGAGTAATCCCCTGCGAGCGAGACGATGAGGTCCGCGGTCACCTCGGCCAGACGATGGCCCAGGCTGTCGCCCTCGGCGACCAGCACCTTGGCCACACCGTCGATCTTCGACGCGGCTTCACCTGCGGCAGCGGCAGAGGCCCCGGCGCAGAGCACGGTAACGTCTCCCAGCGGTTTGGCGGCAGAGACCGCTTTTGCAGTGGCGTCCAGCGCCAATTCGCCCGAATTGACTTCGGCAAGAAGCAGAACAGCCATTATACGACCCCCTTCTCTTTGAGTTTCGACACGAGCTCATCGACGCTCTCGACCATGATGCCCGCGCTGCGCACCGGCGGCTCGGTGGTCTTGACCACTTCGAGGCGGGGCGACACGTCGACGCCGTAATCGGCGGCGGTCTTCTCGTCCAAGGGCTTCTTTTTGGCCTTCATGATGTTGGGCAGCGACGCATAGCGCGGCTCGTTCAGGCGCAGGTCGGCGGTGACGATGGCAGGCAGGCCTACGGTGATCGTCTGCAGACCGCCGTCGACTTCGCGCGTCACGGTGGCTGCGTCGCCGTCCAGGGTCAGCTCCGAGGCAAAGGTCGCCTGGCCCCAGCCCAGAAGGGCAGCCAGCATCTGGCCGGCCGCGTTCATGTCGTTGTCGATCGCCTGCTTGCCGGCAATCACCAGCTTGGGCTGCTCTTCGTCCACGATCGCCTTGAGGATCTTGGCGACCGCCAGCGGTTCGATGTCGTTGTGAACGTCATCCGCCGCGACCACGAGAATGGCCCGGTCTGCCCCCATCGCCAGCGCCGTGCGCAGCGTTTCCTGAGCCTGCTTCACGCCGACCGACACAACGATCACTTCTTCCGCCGTGCCGGCCTCTTTCAGGCGGATCGCCTCTTCCACGGCAATTTCGTCGAACGGGTTCATCGACATCTTAACGTTCGCGAGATCGACACCCGAGCCGTCGGCCTTAACCTTGGCCTTAACGTTGTAGTCGATCACGCGCTTCACAGGCACCAAGACCTTCATCGCAGACTTCCTTTCCTGCACTTGGACTCGGCGCCTGTGATAATATCAATGGTCATACCTTTCAACCAATAAAGCGACCTGACCCTGATCAAAGCGCCAAGGTGCGCGCCACGGCGACCAGTGCCGGGGCCTCGGACCCCGCCAGTTCCATCAGGAACGTGCGGCGGATCATCAGCCCGCCGCGTTCCTCATTCACCTCGTCCACGGTCATGTGCAGGCGCAGCCGCGACCCCACAGGCACAGGCGCGGGATAGCGCACCTTGTCGTAGCCATAGTTGAACGCGCGCCCATGGGCCGACATGCGAAAAATCTGCTTTGACAGGCCGGGCACCAGCGCCAACGTATAAAGCCCGTGTGCGATGGTCTTGCCGTCCGGCAATTCGCGGGAGGCGCGTTCGATGTCGACGTGATACCAGTTGTCGTCGAGTGTCAGTTCGGCAAACCTGTCGATCGTGTCCTGCGTCACCTCGACCCAATCGCTGGGCGTGAGCGTCGCGCCGACATGGTCGCGCAGGTCGTGAAGGGTTCGTATCTCAAGCATCCCGGGCCCCGGTGTCAGTCGCGCAACATTTCGCGCGCGATGGTGTTCTTCTGAATTTCGCTCGCGCCTTCGTAGATCCGTGTCACCCGCACGTCCCGATAGAGCCGTTCGACCCGCTGGCCGCGCACATATCCCGCGCCGCCGAAAACCTGGAGCGCCGTGTCCACCGTCCTGCCGGCTGCCTCGCTACAGAACAGTTTGGCCATGGCACAGAGCGACCGGCTTACATCGCCCTGGTCATAGCGCCAGGCGGCATCGAGCATCAGAAGCCGCGCGGCGCGCATCTCGGTCGCCATGTCGGCCAGCATGTGCTGCACGGCCTGGAAATCCGATAGGGTGCCGCCAAAGGCGGGCCGCTCACGCGCATAGTTCCGCGCCTCCTCCAGCGCCATTTCTCCCATGCCAAGCGACGTGCCCGCGATGGCCAGCCGCCCGGCGTTCAGCCCATGCATGACATAGGACAGCCCCTTGCCCTCTTCCCCGATCAGCGCATCTGCCGGAAGCTCGACATCGTCAAAGGCCAGCTCCGCGACCCCCGGCGTATGGTGCCCCATCAGTTCCAGGATCCCCGCCAACTTGTAGCCCGGCGCATCGGCGGGCACGAGAAACAGCGAAATTCCGTCCTTGGCGCCCTTGCTCCGGTCGGTATAGGCCGCGACGACCGCCTGCCCCGCCTTGATCCCGTTCGAAACATAGGTCTTGTAGCCGTTCAGACGCCAGCCGTCGCCCGAGCGCTCGGCGTGCGTGCGGATCGCCGAAACGTCCGATCCGCAATGCGGCTCCGACAGGCAGAACGCCATGACCAGATCGCCCGCGATGACCTTTGGCAAGGTCGCCTGCCGTTGCGCCTGGGTGCCGAAATCCTCGATGATCTTGGTCTGCGGACCTTGCGAGGATTTCACATCCGCCCAGAATTGTACCGGCAGATGGGCAAGCTCGGCCTGGATGCAACAGATTTCAAGCATCCCAAGGCCCATGCCGCCGTTCTCTTCGCGAAAGGCCAGCGAAAAGAACCCGTTGTCGCGGAAAACCTTCCCGACCGCTTCGGGCACCTTTCCGGTCTTCTGAAATTCGGGTTCGTGCGGCATCAGGTCCCTGACCATCTTCCGCGTGGTTTCGATCAATGCCGATGCATGTTCAGGGAGTTCAAAATCCAAGGTCTGTTCCGTCTCAATTTCGCGTTTCCGTGTGTCACCACAAGAAACCAAATCAGATGAGGGCGAACCAATACCAATATCGTCTCATTCGTTTCGACGATCCGTGCCGGATTGAGCATGCCCGGGCATGAAGCAGAGGCGGCAGATTGTCTAAGTGGCGGCTTCAATCTGGATTCAGCGGTGCTGGGCGGGCTGACCCATACCGAGAGCAAACTCTATCGCGGTCAGCACAGTGTCGAGTGTTTCATCGCAAAAAAGCAGTAACCTTGCGGATTCCCGAACTGAATCCCTATCACCGATATGGACAACAAGTCCGAGCGACACTGTCGTCGGCTCAAGATCGGTTGACCTGACCTGTCCCGCACCGGGGCTGGAAAAGCAACATCGTCTAAGCCAAGCTCGGCGCCATCCGTTGCTCCGTGTCGAAAGGGCAGCGCCCGGCCTGACAGGGTGCCTGGCCGGCCTGCGGCGTACACGCGACCTGCCACCGCGCCGCACCCCCTGCCCTGCCGATTGACGCCCGGCCAACCGTTAGCTTTATATCTATTAGCTAAATACCTAAGGCATTTGCCTTGACCGGAGCATCAAGAGGTGGGGTCAGACGTGGGTTCAGAAACGGGCGATGCCGTATTCCTTGGATATTCCCAGGCAGAACTGGATCGCCAGTACGACCAGAGCCAATGGTCGAAATGTCCCCCGGCGGCATATTCCGAACAGTATCTGGAAATGTCCGCTGCGGCCCGCACGGCCGTGGGCGAACCCGTGCTGGGTAGCTATGGCCAGGGAGAGGTCGAGAAGATCGACATTTTTCCCGCCGCCAAGGCCGGGTCGCCCGTCCTGCTGTTCATCCATGGCGGCGCATGGCGCGGGCTGGACCGGAGGCACGGCGGATACGCTGCAGAGTATATGGTTCGAAATGGTATTACATACGGCGCGGTGGACTTTTCCGTCATGCCGGGCGTGGACATGCCCACGATGATCGGCCAGCTGCGCCGGGCGGTGGCCTGGGTCCATGCCAATGCGCACCGGTTTTGCGGCGATCCGGACCGGATCTACATTGCCGGCCATTCCTCGGGCGCGCATATGGCGGGCTGTGCCGTGACGACGGACTGGGCATGCGCCCATGGCCTGCCCACCGACGTGATCAAGGGCGCGCTTCTGTGCAGTGGCGGCTATGATCTGGAGCCGGTCCGGCTGAGCGCTCGCAACAGCTATATGCACCTGACGCCCGAGATGGTTCGGGACTACAGCCCAACCCGCAACCTGGACCGGCTGGGCTGCCCGGTCGTGCTGGCGGCAGGCGAAAGGGAAAGCCCCGACTTCTTTCGCCAGTCCCGGGACCTGGCGGCAGCGCTAGACCAGCCCCTGCACGTGGCGACGGACCTCGATCATTTCGAGGTCAGCCTGACCCTGGCCCGTCCCGGCGGCCTTCTGGCCGATCTGGCGCTGGACATGATCCACGGCCCGAAGGCCTGAAGCGCCCCCACCATCCAGCAGAGAACTCCCTCGAAAATCCGTCAATCTGCGCCGCTGTATTCAGCAACCTTAAAGAGAGCTTCCAGGGCGACTGCCGCATTTCTTTGCATTTTCATTGACCAATGCATCCCGCTTGCGCAAAGTTTCTCGGTCATGACGTCAAGTTTTGCGCAATTTGCATGCAGATACATGCATAATTTGTACCGGGTCGTCGATTTCCTTTACGTTTAAAATAAGTCGTGCAAGGCTTCGAGTCATGTCCCACTAACCCCTGCGATGGAAGGACTGACATGACCCGCTCCAAAACTGCCCTCTTTGCCCTTGCGGCCCTGGCCACCACTGCCCTGGCCCCAGTCGAGGCCCTGGCCGAGCGCACGCTGCGCGCGGCGTCGTTCCTGCCACTTCAGTCCGTTTTCGCCGAACCGATGGTCATGTTCTCTGACCATGTGAACGAGATCGGCAAGGGTGTCCTGCAGATCAACCTGGTCGGCCCCGACGCGATCCCGGCCGTGGAACAGGCCAACGCGCTGCGCAGCGGTCTGCTGGACATGGGTGCCATTCCGCCGGGCCTCTACAAGCAGATGGTCCCGCTGGGCAACGCCCAGGACATCTCGGACATGACCGTGGCCGAACAGAAGGCCTCGGGCGGCTATCAGATGATGGCCGACATGGTGAAGGAACAGATGGGCACCGTCATGCTGGCCACCTATGGCGACGGCATCCCCTTCCACCTCTACACCGCCAACACGATCACCAGCATGGACGATCTGAAGGGCAAGCGCGTGCGCTCCTCGCCGATCTTCCACGAGTTCTTCAGCTCGCTCGGCCTGACCAATGCCGACATCTCGGTTCCCGAAGCCTATACCGCGCTAGAGCGCGGGGTGGTCTTCGGCTACGGTTGGCCAGCATGGGGGATCGAGGATCTGGGCTGGGACAAGTTCACCAAGCAGCGGATCGACCCCGGCTTTTACAACGTGACGATCAACATCCTGATGAACGGCAAGACCTATGACAGCCTGACCCCGGAAGAGAAGAAGGTGATCGACGACACCATCGCGTGGTTCGATGTCGCCGCCCCGGAATTCCAGGCCGCAAAGGGCGATTATTATCGCGAGCAGCAGGACAAGGCAGGCGTTCAGTCGTTCGACGGCGGTGCAGACCTGTCCAAGCGCGCGGCCGACATCTACTGGGAAGAGCTGGCGAAGATCGACGCCGATAAGACCGCCAAACTGCGCGCCGTGTTCCAGAAATAATCCGGACCGGACGCACAGAATGACATATGTGACACGGGTGCTGGGAGCCGTCTATGACGGGCTCTCGGCAGTGCTGGCGGGGATCGCGGTCATTCTGCTCGCGATGATCACGCTGTGGATCGGGCTCGAGGCGATCGCGCGATCGCTGGGCATGGGCACCATGCGCGGCCTGATCGAATTCACCGAATACTCCATCTATGGCATCGCGCTTCTGGCCGCGCCCTGGGTGCTCAAGCACAACGGACATGTCCGGGTGCTTATCGTGATCGAATCGGTCCCCGCCGCGTGGCGCCCGGTGATGATCGTCATCGCCGACGCCATCAGCGCCGTCGTCGCCGGGATCCTGGCCTATTACGCCTGGCAGAACTTCATGACCGCCTATGGACGGCAGGAACTGATCTATGGCGACCTGATCATCCCCGAATGGTGGGTGCAGTGGCAGGCCCCCGTCGTCCTGACGATGCTGGTCGTGGGCTTCATCCGCGACGCCGTCGATGTGGCCCATAACGGCCTTCCCACAGCGCCGATCGAAGGAATCTGATCATGGAGCCTTGGGTTCTCGTGCTCCTCGTCATGTTCGGCGGCGTGCTGTTCATGATCTTGCTGGGCCTGCCGGTGGTGATGGCCTTCATGACCGCCAACCTGCTGGGGGCAATATTCTATCTGGGCGGTGAAATCGGCATCCTGCAGATGATCCGCAACCTGCGCCCATCGGTGGGCAACTATGCCCTGGCGCCGGTGCCGCTTTTCGTCCTGATGGGCGAGATCATGTTGCAGACCGGCATGGCTGGCCGGTCGATCGAGGCCATCGACAAGCTGATCGCCAAGGTTCCGGGCCGGCTGTCCATCGTGGCCGTGCTGGGCGGTACGTCCTTTGCGGCCCTGTCAGGCTCGTCGGTCGCAAATGCCGCCGTCGTCGGCCGGACGCTGCTGCCGAAGATGCAGGATCTGGGCTATTCCAACCGCCTGTCGGTGGGCCCGGCCGTGGCCGTGGGCGGCATCGCCGTCCTGATCCCGCCATCGGCCCTGGCCGTGATCCTGGGCAGCCTAGCCAAGATTTCCATCAACGAGCTGCTGCTGTCGGGCATCATTCCCGGCGTCATGATGATGGCCGCCTTCCTGGGCTACATTGCGCTGCGCTGCTGGATGAACCCGGCCCTGGCCCCCAGCGGCGACGTGGTCGATCTGAGCTGGAGCGAACGCCTGACCCCCGTCCTTCGCGATGTGGTTCCGCTGCTTCTGATCTTCGCCGCCGTGGTGGGGTCGATCCTGGGCGGGGTCGCCACCCCGACCGAAGCCGCGGCCATCGGCGTTCTGGCGTCCATCGTCGCGGCCCTGGCCTATCGGTGCCTGTCGCTGAAGACGCTGTTCGACTCCTTCACGGAATCGACCAAGTTCTCGGCCATGATCCTGTTCATCATCTGCAGCTCGGGCACGTTCTCGCAGATCATGTCGTTCTCGGGCGCTACACAGGCCCTGACCCGGGCAGTGGTCGACGGCACCGCGCTGACGCCATTCTGGATCGTGGTGATGATGATGCTGATCCTGATCCTGCTGGGCTGCTTCATGGAATCGGCCTCGATCATCATGCTGACCGTTCCGATCTTCTTCCCGATCCTGAACGCGCTGCAGGTCGACCTGCTGTGGTTCGGCCTCATGATGCTGGTGTCGCTGGAAATCGGCCTGTGCACGCCGCCCTTCGGGATCCTGCTCTTCGTGATACAGGGGGTTCTGGGCGGACGGATTTCCATCCGCGAGATCTATCTGTCGGTTCTCCCCTTCATCGGGTTGCAGCTGGTGGTGCTGGGTCTGATCCTGGTCTTCCCGGGGCTGATCACCTGGCTGCCGCGCATGCTGCAATAGCGCGGCAAGTCCGGACGGAGATTGCCCACGGACCACGAAACCTGCCTTGCGAAAGGCAGGTTTTTTCATGCCGGCATCCGGGTTCCGCCCAATAAAGCTGAAAAACAGAATCACATTCAGTATTGAAAACCGAATCTGGTTCGGGAATGATTTCCACAAGGCGGGCGTGCCGGAATCGGCCCCGCACCGGGCCGGTCAACGGGCCCGGGAAATTTCAGACACGGGGAAATGCGTCATGGGCAAACTTCGACATGTGGCCATCCAGGTGCCCGACCTGGAAAAGGCGGCGGCCTTCTATGAAAACGTATTCGAGCTGAAGCGTGTGGGCTCGGCCGAAAGCCCCATCGGCAACGCGATCTCGCTGTCGGACGGGGTGGTGAACCTGACGCTGCTGCACTTCCCCGAAGGCACCGTGGGCGGCAAGGGCGGCCCGGACTGGGCAGGCCTGCACCACATCGGCTTTGTCGTCGACGACGAGGAAGCAGCCGATGCGAGGATCAAGGAAAACGGCGGCGCGTTCTTCATGCAGCTGACCCCCTATCCCGGCGTCGATGCCGAGAAGAAGTACAAGGACGTGAACGGCATCGTCTTCGACATGGCCGCGCATAACTGGATCCAGGCCGACGCCGCAGAATGAGGATCGTCGACGTCCGGGAGCGTACCGTCGCCCTGGGCGGGGCGGAGCGCAGCGCCAACATCAACTTTGACGCCATGACCGCCAGTGCGCTGGCGGTCGTCACAGACCAGGTCAAGGACGGCAAGCCGCTGATCGGCTATGCCTTCGACACCATCGGGCGCTATGGCCACGGCGGCCTTCTGCGCGAACGGTTCATCCCACGGCTGCTTGCAGCCTCGCCCGACAGCTATGCGCTCTCGGACGGGATCGACCCGGCCGCCGTCTGGAACATTGTCATGGCGAACGAGAAATTCGGCGGCCATGGCGAACGGTCCGGCGCGGTGGGCCTGATCGACGCCGCGATCTGGGACCTGAAGGCCAAGGCCGCGGGCCAGCCGCTGTGGCAATTTCTGGGCGGTGAAACCCCCGCGATCCCGGTCTATGCCAGTGGCGGTCACTATCGGCACAACGACGATGTGCGCCTGCTGAAGGACGACATCGCCCGCGCTATCGATGCGGGCAACACCCGCTTCAAGATCAAGATCGGTGGCCAGTCCCTGCCCGACGACATGGCCCGGATCGAAGGCGTGCTGTCGGCGCTGTCCGCCGGCATGTCCCTTGCACTCGACGCCAACGGGATCTTCGACGCGGCCGCCGCCCGCGCCTATCTGGACGTGCTGGACGGCCACGCCATTGCCTGGCTGGAGGAACCCGTCACGGCGCTGGACTTTGCCCTGCTGGCCGAAGTCGTGGCGATGACCGACATCCCGATTGCCACGGGCGAGAACCTGTTTTCCTTCGACGACGCGCGTAACCTGCGCCGCTATGGCGGACTGCGCCCTGATCGCGACCTGCTGCAATTCGACGTCCTGGCCGCCTATGGCATCGTCGAATACGACCGGATCCTGGCGGACCACGCCACCCATGGCTGGAAACGCGCGCAGTTCGCCCCCCATGCCGGGCACCTTTTCGGCATGCAGCTGGTCGCCGGTCGCGGCCTGGGCGGCGCCGAACAGGGCATGGCGGCCGAATCGCTCTTCGGACGCATCACCGCCCATCTGCCGGTGACGCAAGGCACGGTCAGCCTGCCCGACATCCCGGGCGTGGGGTTCGAGGCCTCGCCCGCCTTCGACGACATATTCAAAGACCTGACATGACACGCCACCACCCAAATGACGGAGGCAGCCCAATGCACACCGATCCCAGCCTGACCCCCGAAGAGATCCGCGCCATGGTCCGCCCCGACAGCGTCCATCGCCGCGCCTATGCCGATCCGCAGATCTTCGACCTGGAGATGCAACGGATCTATGGCCGCCAGTGGATCTACCTGGCCCATGAAAGCCAGTTGAAAAAACCGGGCGCCTTTTTCCGCACAAGGCTGGCGCAGTACGAGGTCATCGTGACCCGCCACACCGACGATAAGGTCTATGTGCTGCACAACCGCTGCCCCCACCGCGGCGCGCGGATCTGCATGACAGACAGCGGGACATCCCGCCTGCTGAACTGCCCCTATCACGCGTGGTCCTTCAACCCGGACGGCACGCTGTCAACCGTGCCCCACCGCGAGAGTTATCCCGCGTCCTTCGACATGACCGACCCGAAATACCACATGGAACGGGTGCCCCATGTCGAGACATACCGCGGCTTCATCTTCGCCACGCTGAACCCCGATCCCCGGCCCCTGCTCGATCAGATCGGCCCGATGACCGATATCATCGACAACCTGATCGACCGCGCCCCGGACGGAGAGGTGGAGATCGCGGATTCCAGCTTCTCGCTTGTCTACAAGGGCAACTGGAAGCTGCATCTCGAGAACGCGGCCGACATCTTTCACCCGACCTTCGTCCATGCCTCGTCCGTGGGGGCGGCACGGCGGACACCGGCCGGCAAGTCGAAGATGGATCAGGACCAGGTCCGCACGATGCTGGAGGCGAACGGCTTCGGCAAGGACCAGTGGGAAGGGATCCAGCTGAAGGGCCTGGCCAACGGCCACACCTACATGACCAACTTCTACCGCAAGGGCGTGGTGGCACATCAGGCCGCCGACCCGGTCTTTGACCGCTACAAGGCCGCGCTGGTCGCGGCCCACGGGCCGGACAAGGCCGATGCCGTGCTGGCGGTCGACCGGTTCAACAACATCATCTACCCGAACCTTGTCTTCAACGCGCAGCACCAGCAGATGCGGGTGACGGTCCCGCTCAGCCACGACACCACGATCATCCGCGTCCATTGCTTCCGTCTGAAAGGCGCCCCGGACGAGATGTTTCACCGCGCGATCCGCTTCCTGTCGACGCTGGCCTCGCCCGCCTCGATGATCTTTTCCGACGATGTCGAGATGCTGGAAAGGACCCAGGCCGGTCTGGATCTGGACCCGTCGCCCTGGGTCGACTTTTCGCGCGGGCTGGACACGGAAACCGCCGGCGAAGGCGGGCAGATTTCCGGCGTGGCGTCGGAAATGCCGATGCGCAACCAGTTCAAGGCCTGGGCCGCGCTCATGGCGGGAGAGGCCGCATGATCGATCTGGAAACCCGCGCCCGGGTTCAGGACTTCCTGTTCGAAGAGGCCCGCCGTCTGGATGCCGGCGAATTCGAGGCCTGGCTGGACCTTTACGAGGAGGACGGCATCTACTGGATGCCCAGCCAGCGGGGGCAGACCGATCCGCTGAACGTCGCCTCGATCATCTATGAAGACCACGCGATCCTGTCGATCCGGGTGCAGCGCCTGCTGGAAGCGCGCGCGCTGGTCCTGACGCCCATGCCCTACACCACCCACCTGGTGACAAACGTTGTCGTCTCGATGGACGAGGACGGGCTGGTAAAGGCGGCCTCTGCCTTCCTCTGCATTTCGATGCAGGGGGGCGAACAAAAGATCTTTGCCGGCCGCCAGACCCACACGCTGGCGCCGGCGGGCGACAGCTATCTGATCCGGCACAAGCGGGTCGATCTGGTCAACGCGGGCAGCGCGCTGCCCCTGATGACCATTCCGATCTGAAGGAACAGGCCCATGGTCCAGGTCAAGAAGGAAGCCGTGCGACAGGCGCTGTTGGACAGCGCCTGCGATCTCTTCAGCGAACGCGGCTATCACGCCACGACGCTGGCGCAGATCGCCAAGGGCGCGGGCGTGGGCGTCGGCAGCTTCTATTCCTACTTCGACTCGAAGATCCGCATCCTGTACGAGATCTTCGAACCCTGGCAGGCGGCGGCCTATGACGACCTGGAAGACCGGATCGCGCGTCTGTCGTCCCCCCGGCCGCGCCTTCGGGCGCTGCTGCTGGGCGTCTGGCGGGACATTCCCGAACGCAATATCGGTCTGGCCAACAGCCTGATGGAGGCACTGTCCGCGGCCGATCCGGATGCCGGCAAGCCCACCGACCTTCTGGCCCGGACGGAACAGCGGCTGGCCGGTCTTCTGGCCCGCGCCCTGCCCGGAACGCCCCCTGACCAGTTGTCCGTGCTGCCGAAGGTCATCATCATGGCCTACGACGGTTTCGTGATCAACCGGCGGCTGGGCGACGACCCCGATTTCGAAAAGCTGGCGGACGGGATGTGCGACCTGATCCTGTCCCACAGCCCCCTGCCGGTTTCCGGCGCCTGATTTCCCCCCGCAAAGGACAAGCCCCCCATGCGTTTCGCCTTCTTCGCCACCTTCTTCGACCGGTCCGCCTCCGGAAAGGATATCGACCCTGCGGACCATGCCCGCGTGCTCGACCTGATCGCCGATATCCCCGGCCTGAAGCGCGGGCTCGTCTACCGGGCCGAACGGACGGTGGGCAAGAACTACCCCAACGACGACGAGCCGCCGCAACTGGGGCTGGAGCTCTATTTCGACGACGTGCTGGCGATGGAAGCCGCGCTGTCCCGTACCGGCCCGATGCAGGCACTGGCGGCCCCGGACGCCCTGCCCAGCATCGCGGGCGCCGAGGTGCAGCAGCAATGCATGGTCATCCGCCAGTACGACGTGCCGGAACCGACGGCATGGGGCGACAGGGAATTCTGCACCTTCCTGGTCCACTACCCGGGCACGGCCGCGGACCTGAACCTGTGGCTGGACCATTACGTCGAACACCACACCGCGGTGATGAAGACCTTCCCCGGCATCCGCGAGATCGAGGTCGCCACGCGCATGGACTGGATCGGCTTCCTGCCCTGGGCCCGGGTCGACTACATGCAAAGGAACAAGGTCGTCTTCGACAGCGGCCCGGCCCTGACGGCGGCGCTGGAAAGCCCGGTCCGTGCCGAGATGACGAAGGATTTCAACTCCTTCCCCGCCTTCGAGGGCGGCAATGTCCACTATCCTCTGCTGACCCGCGAAATCCTGAGGTAGCACGGCCCCGGCCGTCGGCGGGTTCCGACCGCGGCGCGCCCGCGTCGCATCGCGCCCCTGACGGCGCGGCGGGTCCCGCAAGGGTCCGCCGGGGTCGGGCGCGCGGGCCGCCGAGGGCGCGATCCCCCCCCCCGCGCCCGCCCAAACTCAGCCGGTGATCTTCAGCCCGGCGTTCAGGCGGCGCAGGG
Source organism: Chachezhania sediminis (assembly GCF_009765275.1). GTDB lineage: Bacteria > Pseudomonadota > Alphaproteobacteria > Rhodobacterales > Rhodobacteraceae > Chachezhania > Chachezhania sediminis. The sequence continues at coordinate 505,263 of NZ_VOPH01000003.1, read as the reverse complement.
ATCCCAGCGCCTCGGCCAGGTCCGGCTCCGTCAGCGGATCCAGGCAGTGCGATAACACCCGGTCGTGGACTGCCAGCGCCCTTTCGAACCGCTCCCGGCCTTCCGGCGTCAGGCGCGCGGTAAAGGACCGCCGGTCCTGCTCCGACATGGTGCGTTCCGCCAGGCCGTCCTTTTCCAGCCGCGCGACAAGGCCCGAGACATTGCCGTTCGTGACACGCAGGGCCTCGGACAGGGCCGACATGGTCAGCCCGTCAGGATAGCGGTAAAGCTGCGCCAGCGCATCGAACTTGGTCACGCTGATATCGGTTTCGGCCTTCATGGCCCGGTTCAGACGGCCATAGATCTCGGCATGCACGTCCAGCACATAAAGCCAGAAGCGCCGCTCGTCCTGCCTGCGGCTGTCGCCCGCGTCCGACATGGCGCGCCCCTCCGATACATCCGTCCCCGGCCGACGACGGCCCTGCCCGCCCCGGGAAAAAAGCTGTGACGAAATTAATTTTATATGTAAAATAAGTCAATGGGAAGATGTGTGCGCCGATGCCCGCAGCGGCGGATCGTGAAAACCGGGCGGCCTTTCAAGGACTTGGGACCAACGACCCGCAGGACCGGCACCGAATCGCACACCGAACCGCCCCACTTGGGGCCGGGAGAACAGAGAGGACCCGGATGACCGATACAAGCACCGACCCCCGCGACGATATCCTGGGCCGCGCCCGCGTGCGCGACAACGATGAACTGGCCGCCTACTACGAGGATCTGGCCAGCCACGAGACCGGCGCGCTCTGGACCGTGGCGAACGACATCGAACCGTGGGAGCCCACGCCCAAATCCGCCGTCGTGATCTGGCGCCACAAGAAGCTGCGCGAACAGATCTTCCGGTCGCTGGAACTGGTGAAGCCCGAAGATGCCGGCCGCCGCGTCGTCTTCCTGCGGAACCCCAAGCGCAAGGATGTCTCGGCCGCCTGCGGCTGGCTCTTTTCCGGCATCCAGATCATGCGGCCGGGTGAAATGGCATCCGCCCACAACCACGCGGCGTCGGCCCAGCGCTTCATCATGGAAGGCAAGAACGCCTTCACAGTCGTCGAAGGCCATCGCCTGACGCTGGACGCACGCGATTTCGTCATCACCCCCAACGGCACTTGGCACGAACACGGCGTGCGCGAGGATGGCGAGGTGTCCTTCTGGCAGGACGCGCTGGACATCCCGCTGACCAACGCGCTGGAGGCCAATTTCTACGAAGTCCATCCCGAGAATTTCCAGGGCTCGAACCTGCCCTGGAACGCCTCGCCCGCGACCTACGGCACGCCGGGCATGCTGCCTGCGCGGGAAAAGTGGGGCGCGTTCTATTCGCCGCTGATGAAATATCCGTGGGACAAGACCTATGAAGGGCTGCAGAACTTCGCGTCCGTTTCGGACGGCGATCCGTTCGACGGGATCATCCTGAAATACGTCAACCCGAACACCGGCGGCGACCCGATGGCGACCATGGGCAATGCCATGCAGATGCTGCGCCCCGCAGAACATACCAAGGCCCACCGCCACACCGGCAACGTCATCTATCAGGTGGCCCGGGGCAAAGGATACTCGGTCATCGGGGGCGTGCGCTACGACTGGGAGGAGAAGGACATCTTCTGCGTCCCGGCCTGGACCTGGCACGAACACTGCAACCTGGCCGACAACGACGATGCCTGCCTGTGGCAGGTCAACGACTTCCCCGTGATGGAAAAGCTGAAGTTCTACCGCGAACAGGCCTATCCCGAAAACGGTGGAAACCAGGAAATCACGGCCACGGCCTGAGACGAAGACAAGGAACGACTATGAGACTGGTAACCTATCGGACAGGCGCGGACGGCGAAGGCCGGCTGGGCGCCGTGGAGAATGGCCAGGTGATCGACGTGGCCCGCTTGGGCACCGTCGTGGGCGAACCCCTGCCCGCCACCATGCTGGAGCTGATCGACATGGGTCCCGACGCGCTGGCCGCCCTGTCCCGCGCGCTGGAAACCACAGGCCGCGACCGCCCCGCGGGTCTGGCCATGCCAGAGGAAAACGTACGTCTACTGGCGCCGATCCCCCGGCCGCGCAAGAACATCTTCGGCATCGGCCTGAACTATGTCGAACACGTGGCCGAAAGCGCGAAGTCGCTCGACACCTCGGCTGACCTGCCGAAGCAGCCGGTCGTCTTCTCGAAACCGCCCACGGCGGTGATCGCCACCGGCGAAGGCATCCAGCACAACGCAGCGATGACGCAGCAGCTGGATTGGGAGGTCGAGCTGGCGGTGATCATCGGCAAGCGCGCGACCCGGATCGCCAAGGAAGACGCCATGGGCCATGTCTTCGGCTATTCGGTGATCAATGACGTGTCCGCCCGCGACAACCGCCGCGCCGGACAGTGGATCTTTTCGAAAGGCCAGGACACGTTCTGCCCCTTCGGCCCTGCCATCGTGACCGCCGACGAGGTGCCGGACCCACACGACCTGACGCTCTGGCTGACCAAGAACGGGGTGGAAAAACAGCGGTCGAACACCAGATTCCTGCTCTTCGACATCCCGACGCTGATTTCGGACATCTCGACGGGCATCACACTGGAACCGGGTGACATCATCGCCACCGGCACGCCGTCCGGCGTGGGCGCGGGACGCGATCCGCAGGAATGGATGTGGCCCGGCGACGTGATCGAATGCGGCGTCGACGGGATCGGGGTATTGCGCAACCCGGTCGTCAAGATCGGCAACTAGATCAGAGCCCCGGCCCCAACGGCCGGGGCTTTTCTTTCGGGGCCGTAGCTGGACCGCCGAACCGTTCGACCTCTGCCAGCGGGACGTTCCCTTTGACGCGGGAAGGGCAGCGGCCGGCCCGCGGGGTGGTCGCAAGGCGACCGCCCCTCTTTTGGGGGCGGCGGGGGCGCGTCGGCCGCTACCCGGCCTGCGGCCGGGTCGGGCATCGTTCGAACGACCTCCCCTCCTCAGCCCACCGCCTTCAGCGATGACACCTGGCTGAAATGACCGAAGTTCTGCCGCAGCATTTCGGCCATGTCGGTCTCCGGACGGGTTCTGACCGTCTCTCCCCCGTACATGTTGATCATCTGCACCGGCAGGTCCGGCAGGGCCGTTCCTTCCAGCTGGGTCAGATGAGGCGGCTGCGTGCCCGCGATCATCGCCGTCACCGCCAGGTCGGCGCTGACCGTCGCCTCGACCGCCCGGTCGAATTCGGTATCGACCGCCATCTGCCACGGGATGTCCGCCTGCTCCAGCGCCGCGATCGCCTGCGGACGGAAGGCACAGTGGCGGCTGAAGGCCATCCGCAGCGGCCGCTGCCGGGCGGCCTGGCCATCATGGGCCACCATCCAGCACAGCGGCCGGCGGGCCAGTGTCTCGGCCTCGGGCGGGGCATCCATCTCTGTCGTCAGGATGATCTTGCACTCGCCGCGCTGGAAGGCCTGCTTCAGCCCTGCCGAATAGGATGACAAAAGCTGGACCCGCATCCGCGGATAGGCGGCGTTGAACTGCTGCAACACCCGCGGAATTGCCGGGTAGAAGATGTCGTGCGGCACGCCGATCACAATCTCTCCCTCATAGATCTCGTCCGTCAGGCGCCCCACCGCCTCGTCGTTCAGGGCCACCATGCGGCGGGCATAGCCCAAGAGCTGGTCCCCGGCCGAGGTCAGCTGGATCTGCCGACCCGTCCGGTCCAGCAGGTCGACCCCCAGCAATTCCTCCAGCCGTTTCAACTGCATCGATACGGCCGACTGAGTCAGGTTCAGATAGCCCGCCGCCCGGGTCACACCGCCGGTATCGGCCACGGCGACAAAGGATCGTAGCGTCGTCAGATCGAGGTTGCGCATACATCACGCTCCTTGATGGAAAGACTCACAAACATTCGTTTCAAAAATAGAGCACGATCCCCCAGATACATCAACAGAATTGAAGACCAAGCCTGAATACATCACGATCAGACGTAAGGACAATGATCATGACACACCTGACCATGACCCGGCGCATGCCCCGGTTCGAGATGCTGAACCCCTTCAGCCACCTGATGTACCTGTCGACCGTCCGCCGCGAACGGGACGCGCTGTCGAAACTCGACGCCCGCGCGCTGGAAGATGTCGGCCTGAATGCCGACGAAGCCCATGCCGAGGCCAGCCGCAGCTTCTGGGACGCACCTGCTCATTGGACCCGCTGATGCCGGGCAGCGGCCCCGACGGCTGCACTCCCGACGCGGGACCGGCCCAGGACGACCAGACTGAAAAGGACGGAAACGTCCGAAACTGACGCCGGTGCAAGGTCCAGAAGACCGCGCCGGCGTTTTCATATGCCGCCGCACCTGTCGCGGCGGGCAGCGCCTGCAAATGCGGTCCTCACGAATTCGTAGGTCTACGCCACTAAACCTGCTTGTAACGCTTGAAAATCGGGGCGCTCTTCCCGATATTTGCGAACGAGGGCTGTCGGGAAACCGGCAGGGCAAACAGGGTTTATGGAGACCAGCTCACATGGCTGAATACAACACAATCCGTACGGGCGCCGGTGTACGGTCCGCGCAGATTGACCAGGGCCTCCGCGCCCACATGAACAAGGTCTACGGCACGATGTCCGTGGGCATGCTGATCACGGCGCTGGCCTCTTGGGCCATTGCCGGCCTGGCGGTGACGTCGGACCCGAACGTCACCGGCATCATGATCCGCCAGGGCGAATATCTGTCGTCGCTGGGTCAGGCGATCTACATGTCGCCGCTGAAATACGTCATCATGTTCGCACCGCTGGCGATCCTGTTCTTCGGCATGGGCCCGGTGATGCGCAAGGCGTCCGCCGCAGGCGCGCAGCTGGCGTTCTTCGTCTTCGCGGTGCTGATCGGCCTGTCGCTCAGCTCGATCTTCCTGATCTACACGCCGTATTCGATCGTCCAGACCTTCCTGGTCACCGCGGTCGCCTTCGCGGGCCTGTCGCTTTACGGCTATACCACGAAGCGCGACCTGTCGGGCATGCAGACCTTCCTGGTCATGGGCGTGATCGGCCTGGTCATCGCGATGGTCGTCAACATCTTCCTGCAATCGCCGGCAATGATGTTCGCGATCTCGATCATCGGCGTTCTGCTGTTCGCGGGCCTGACCGCCTTCGACACGCAGAGTATCAAGAACGAATACATCGCGCATGCCCACATGGGCGACCAGGAATGGCTGGACAAGTCGGCAACCTTCGGCGCGCTGAGCCTGTACCTGGACTTCCTGAACATGTTCCAGTTCCTGCTGTTCTTCATGGGCCAGCAAGACTGATCTGCGGATCTTTGGAAATTGGCGAAGGCCGGTCCTGCGGGGCCGGCCTTTTCGTTTGCGCACATGGCGGGGTGAACCCCGCCCTAAAGGCGTTGTGCCTGGGTATGTGCGTCAAGGGGGCCTGCCCCCCATCGCCCTTCGGGCGACCCCCGAGATATTTGAAGACCAAAGAAGTCAGAAGGTCGTGTTTGCGCCTCGCGCTGGATGGATGCGCCTTCCCGCCTTCTTCTTTTCAAAAATACTCCCGCCGGAGGCAGTTCGCGGCAACCGCCACACACGGCATCGGAAACCGGGCCGTAGGGTGCGCGGTCCCCACGCACCACTTGCGATCGGCAAATGAAACCCAAAAGACGAAAAGGGCCCGCGCCTCTCGGCGGAGCCCCAATACGTTCAGGCTGCGCGGGACATTTGCCCCCGCGCGTCAGATCACTTGATCTTGCCTTCCTTGTACTCGACATGCTTGCGCACAACCGGATCGTACTTCTTGACCGAGAATTTTTCGGTCATGGTCCGTGCGTTCTTCTTGGTCACATAGAAGTGGCCCGTGCCTGCGGTCGAGTTCAGGCGGATCTTGATGGTGGTCGGCTTCGCCATGGCTGCTCTCCTGCAACGGGCTGCAAGGGCGCCCGTGGAATTCCGTGAAGCCGCCTTTTACCCAGTCCCGGGGCAGAGTCAACAGGGCGGGCCCGGGAATCTCGGGGCCCGGGGAAGGAACTTGCGCGGAGAGCCTGTAAGCCGGATTCTGTCCAGGGGTCGCCCCCTTGGATGACCATTCCTCTGGACCGTGCGTTGCCGCGCGGCCTCAAGCTGCCAACCCGACCTCTCGGGGCTGAAGCGGCCCTGCCGACCCGAAGGCCGGCGCGGAGGTCCTATTCGGCATTGCTCCCGGTGGGGCTTGCCATGCCAGCCCCGTTGCCGGGGCCGCGGTGGGCTCTTACCCCACCGTTTCACCTTTTCCCGCGCGGACGCGGGTAGTCTCATCTCTGTGGCGCTTTCCGTCGGGTTGCCCCGCCCGGGCGTTACCCGGCACCGCTGCTTCATGGAGTCCGGACTTTCCTCGGGATTGCTCCCGCGGCCATCCAGCCCTCCGCGCCCGCGGGATCTAGGCGGTGGCGGCCGTCCGGTCAACACCGAACCGTTGCGCCAGGTCGCGGGCCAGAGCCGCGTCACGGGGTGAGACGGGGCCGGTAACACCGGGGCGAAAGTGGTCGCGGAAGGCCTGCAAGGTGGCCGTGCGGTCGTCCGTCGGGTAGCCGAAGCGATGAAGGTCGTCCCAGAAGCCCGCCGGATCGGCGCGGTTGTCCGCGTCAGGCCAGACCGCCAGCCCCGACTGCGCCAGCCGACGCCAGTCGAAACGGCCGCCCGGATCCTGCTTGCGGGTGGGCGCGATGTCGGAATGGGCCACGACACCCTGCGGCGGGATATGCCAGCGGGACAGGATGCCCGGCAGCACGTCCTCCAGTGCATTCATCAGGGGGGCCGAAAACGGGTGCGTGCCGCGGTTGTCCAGTTCGATCCCGATGGAGCGATGGTTCACGTGGTCCCGCCCCTGCCAGTTGCTGACGCCCGCGTGCCAGGCACGCTTGTCCTCGTCCACGAGATGCCAGACCGTGCCTTCCGCGCCGATCAGGTAATGGGCCGAGACCTCGAACTGCGGATCGCACAGCCGATCCCGGGCGGCCTCGCAACTGTCCATGGCGGTATAGTGGAGGACCACCAGTTCAGGCCGCTCGCCGTCAGGACGGGCATTGAAGTTCGGGGACGGGAAGCGGCGCAGGTCCATCAGGACCACCGCCTGCCGGAAAGGCACGCGGGGGCGCGGGCCGGACGAGCGCTGGCCGGACGGGGGCGTGCGGGCGGAACGGCCGGACCGCGCCGCTGCGCCGCCCGGGACGGGCGCCCTGCCCGCGTCCCTGCCGTCATCCCTGGTCGACCACCTGGCGGAACCTGGCCGGGGTCCAGCTGCAGGCATAACCGTCGCCGTCGGGATCCAGGCCCAGCCGGTCGCGCTGCGGGCCTCCGGCCTCCAGAAAGGCCATCTGGGCACGGTCCGCGGATGGATAGCGGGCACATGACTTTTCGGCCCGGCCCGGGATCACGATGGCGAAGCGGGAATAGGCCTTGTTGCCCACCGGGTTCGAACTGGCCAGCGCATAGGTCACGATATTGGGCCCCGTGTCGCCGGTACGCTGCGGCACGGCGGTGGGCTGGATGACCTCGTATTGCTGACGGTTGCGGGCCAGGCGTTCCTTGTCGCTGGCAATGCTTTCCCGCGCCGAGACAGCCCGGAAGTCGTTCTCGTCCGAGATCGAAGTTGCATCGGCCTCGTCATCCGTTGCCGGCTCTGCCGGGGGGGACGGCGACACCGGCGGGGCGGTGGTCGCCGCCGGGGCGGTCGTGTTGGCTGGGGCGGTCGGGACGGTCGCAGCCTGGGCCGCCGGGGTCGCAGTACCCAGGGCGGCGGCCGTGGCGGCCGCGATGTCGTCGGATCCGTCGACCGGGACCGACGGTATCCCCGCGGGCTGGGCCTCGACCGATGGCAGCGCCTGGGACGACACCGCCTGCGGCGCCTCGATAGCGGTGGCCGCGGCGGTTGTCACCGTGGCCCCCTCGGTCTCGAACTGGACCGGGGCATTGGCCATGGTCAGTGGCGTTCCCAGCGGGGTCATGTCACCGGTTTCACGCAGCCCGGGGGCCGTAGAACAGGCCGACAGCGCGGCGGTCATCACCGCGCCGGCCACGAGCGTCGAAAGACCGCTCCGCTTCATCTCAAATCTGCCTCGCATGCCAAATCAGACCGTACCGGCCAAATCCGGCAAGCGGTCTACCACCATTTCGACGGCTTGGCCACGAAGCCCGCAGCGTTTTCCAGCGCATAGGCGGTGTTCAGCAGCGCGCCTTCCTCCCACGGACGGCCGATCAGCTGAAGCCCCATCGGCAGGCCCCTGGAATCGAGGCCCGTAGGAACAGCGATCCCCGGCAGGCCCGCCAGGTTCACCGTCACCGTGAAGACGTCGTTCAGGTACATCTGCACCGGATCGGCCGAGGCCATCTCTCCGATGCCGAAGGCCGACGACGGCGTGGCCGGCGTCAGGATCGCATCGACACCAGCAGCGAATGCATCCTCGAAGTCCTTCTTGATCAGGGTCCGGACCCGCCGCGCACGGTTGTAATAGGCGTCGTAAAAACCCGCGGACAGCACATAAGTGCCGATCATCACGCGGCGCTGCACCTCGGCCCCGAAACCTTCGGCGCGGGTCTTGTCGTACATGTCGGTGATGCTGTCGCCCTGCCCCAACTTGGCCCGGCGCCCGTAGCGCACGCCGTCATAGCGCGCGAGGTTGGAAGAGGCTTCGGCCGGCGCGATCACGTAATAAGTCGGCAGCGCGTATTTCGTATGGGGCAGCGAGATGTCGACGATCTTGGCACCTGCATCCTGCAGCATTTCCTTGCCGCGGGACCACAGCACCTCGATCTCTTCGGGCATCCCGTCCATGTGGTACTCCCTCGGGATACCGATGGTCTGGCCCTTGATGTCGCCCGTCAGCATCGCTTCGAAATCCGGGACGGCCAGATCGGCCGAGGTCGAATCCTTCGGATCGTGCCCGGCCATGGCCGTCAGCATGATCGCCGCGTCACGCACCGATTTCGTCATCGGGCCCGCCTGGTCCAGCGAGGACGCGAAGGCCACGATCCCCCAGCGCGAACAGCGCCCGTAGGTGGGCTTCAGCCCCACGATGCCGGTAAAGGCCGCGGGCTGGCGGATGGACCCGCCGGTATCGGTGCCCGTCGCCGCAAGGCACAGGTCGGCCGCAACCGCGGCCGAGGACCCGCCGGACGAACCGCCCGGGGTCAACGCCGCGTCCGATCCTTCGGCCTTCCACGGGTTCACCGCGGGGCCGTAAACGGACGTCTCGTTGGACGAGCCCATGGCGAATTCGTCCATGTTCAGCTTGCCCAGCATGACCGCGCCCGCGTCCCACAGCTTGGACGTGACGGTGGATTCGTATTCGGGCTTGAAGCCTTCCAGGATCCTGCTGCCGGCTTGGCTGTCGACGCCCTGGGTGCAGAACAGGTCCTTGATGCCGATGGGCAGGCCGTTCAGCGTGCCCGCCTCGCCCCTGGCGCGGGCTTCGTCTGCCGCCTTGGCCCGGGTCATCGCCAGGTCGGGCGTCTTGTGGACATAGGCGTTCAGCGCGCCCGAGGCTTCGATCGCCTCCAGGAACGCACCGGTCAGCTCGACAGAGGTGGTTTCGCCCTTGGCCAGCGCGTCGCGCGCATCCGCCAGGCCCATCTTGGTCAGTTCGGACATCATTCAACCACCTTCGGAACCGCGAAAAAGCCTTCGCGCGCATCGGGCGCGTTCGCCAGGATCTTGTCCTGCATGCCGCCGTCAGTCACCACGTCCTCGCGCCGCTTCAGGCGCATCGGCGTGACCGAGACCATGGGTTCGACCCCTTCGATATCGACCTCGCCCAGCTGCTCGATGAAGCCCAGGATGCGGTTGAAATCGGCCGCCAGCGCGGGCAGGTCCGCTTCATCGACCCGGATCCGGGCCAGGCTGGCAACTTTCGCGGCGGTGCTTTCGTCGATCGACATGGGCGTCCTCTGGAAATGTCGTATGGAACGTCGTGGCTGGACAGGCCGCGTTTACCGCCCGGGACGCCCGCCGGCAAGAGCGCCCTGCCCCGCAGGCCCCGCCATGTGACGCCGGTAGACCTCGATCATCCAGCCCAGCAGCAGACCGTTCAGGCAATGCCACAGAAAATGAGTGCCCAGGGGGATGGTCGTGCACAGGGGTTCGTCCGCCGACCGGAAGGCGATGGACAGGCACAAAAGCCCCGCGCCGATGGCCAGACCGCGGGCGGTTTCAGGGGCGCGTTGGCGCAGGCCGAACGCATAGGCCGCGATCAGGACGGGCACCGGGGCATAGCCGGCAGAGCTGCCGATGCCGGGAATCATCGCAAAGAGCGGCACCGTCAGCGCCGCATAGGGGATGAAGGCCGCGGTGCCGGCCAGCGCGGTCCAGGTCCGCAGCCCCCAGAAGTCGCGGTTGGCGGCGAAGATGTAGAGCAGGATGAACAGCAGAATCGGCGCCGTATCCGCCAGCGCGGCCCAGCGCTGCCCGAAGGTGTGGAACAGGAAACTGCCGACGCCGATGGTCGCCAGGACCCAGACCATGGCCATCGCCAGCGGCAATCCGCGCCCCCGGACGCGCAGGTACATGACCAGCGCCGCCACAAGAAAGGCCCCGTTCGTGACCGCGTTCACCGGCTCTGCCCAGAAGGATGGATCCAGTCTTTCGCAGTAGCCGTCGATACTTTGCGTCCAGTTCATAGACATTTCCCCAACCGGTGATAGGTTCCGCCAGCAATCAAGAACTAAATGGCCTTTGGAGGGTGTTCATGAAACTCATCTGGCTCGGACATGGCAGTTTCCGGCTCGAAACCGGTGACAAGGTGCTTCTGATCGACCCCTGGCTGACGGGTAACCCGGTGCTTCCGGCCGACCGTCATGACGAGGCGACGGACGGCGTCACACATATCCTGCTGACCCATGCCCATTTCGACCACTCCGCCGATATCCTGGAGCTGGCAAAGAAATACGGCGTCCCGGTGATCGGCCAGTACGACGTGATGTCCCACTGGGGCGAAACCGAAGGGATCGAGGCCATGGGCATGAACAAGGGCGGCACCGTCGCCCTGGGCGATGTCACCGTGTCCATGGTCAAGGCGGAACATTCGTCGACCTTCGGTACTCCCGAAGGGCCCAGGGCCGGCGGGTCCGAGGTGGGCTTCATGATCGGGGCCGAGGGGCGGATGCTCTACTTCTCGGGCGATACCGACATCATGGCCGACATGGACTGGTTCGGCGACTACTACAAACCGGACGTGGGGATCCTGTCGGCCGGCGGACATTTCACGATGGACATGAAGGCCGCGGCCTATGCCGCCCGGCGCTACTTCAAGTTCCAGGTCGTGATCCCGGCACATTACAAGACTTTCCCGCTGCTGGAGCAGTCGGCAGACGTGCTGGTCGAGGGCCTGCCCGACGTCCAGGTGATCGAACCCGTCGTGCTCGAAGCCATCGACCTCTGAGACGTTCGAAGGGACGCGGGCAAAGTCCCGCCCCCGGTCGGGCCGCCCCCTGGCGGCCCGAAACCTTTCAGGACCCGGCACTGCCTGCTCCGTCCCCCGCACTGGCACGGCGCCCGTCCTTCTTCTTTTCCCAAATACTCCCGCCGGAGGCGGCCCCACGCCCGTCGCATTGCCCGCCCTGAACCTTTACGCAAGGCGGTCGAACCATCCGTAGGGTGCGTGGTCCCCACGCACCATCCCCCGTCAGGAACCGCTCAACGAATAACACGCGCCTTCGGGCCGCAAGGGCCACTGCCATGGGCGATGGCCCGGAGCGGGCGGCTGGGCGGTCCGAAGGTGCGGCTCAGTCCCGCCGACCGGCAAAGAAGTCCTTCAGCAGGACCTCCGCCGCCCGCGCGCCGATCCCGTCATAGACCTCGGGAACGTGATGGCTTTGCGGATGGGAAAACACCCGCGCCCCATGCGCCACGCCCCCCGATTTCGGATCCGACGCGCCGTAATAGACCCGTCGCACCCGCGCCGCCGCGATGGCCGCCGCGCACATGGCACAGGGTTCCAGCGTCACCCAAAGGTCGAACCCCGGGAGCCGTTCCGTGCCCAGCGCCCCACAGGCCGCGCGCAGGACCAGGATTTCGGCATGGGCCGTCGGGTCCGAAAGCTCCCGCGTGCGGTTGCCGGCGCGGGCCGCGACCGCCCCCGACGGATCCACCAGCACGGCGCCCACCGGCACCTCGCCCCGTGCCGCCGCTGCAAGCGCCTCCTCCAGCGCCGTGTCCATGTGGGAAATGTAGACCATGGCGCACCCTGCCGCGGCCCACCGCGGTCTGCAATGCCCCTTCGCAATGCCCCCTTCCGCAATGCCCGCCTTGCGCGTAGGAAGCCTGCATGACCCAGCGCCCGCCCAGATCCGAAAAGACCCCGAAACCGGCCCGCAAGGCCGCGCCAAAAGCGGACGCCCCATCCAAGGCCGCGTCCAAGGCCCCATCAGAGCCCCTATCGGACACCGGCAAGCCCGGCGGCGACCGCATCGCCAAGGTGCTGGCCCGCGCGGGCGTCGCCTCGCGCCGGGATGCAGAGGTCATGATCGCCGAAGGTCGCGTGGCCGTGAACGGCAAGGTGATCGAAAGCCCCGCCCTGAACGTCACCGACAAGGACAAGATCACCGTCGACGACAAGCCGCTGGCTGCAGCGGAACCCGCGCGGATCTGGCTTTACCACAAGCCCCAGGGCCTGGTGACCACGAACCGCGACGAACAGGGGCGCGAGACGATCTTTGACAAGCTGCCCGAGGACATGCCCCGGGTGATGACAATCGGCCGGCTGGACCTGAATTCCGAAGGCCTGCTGCTCTTGACCAATGACGGCGACGTCAAGCGCCGGCTGGAACTGCCCTCCACTGGCTGGCTGCGGCGCTACCGCGTACGGATCAAGGGCTCCCCCGACGACAGCGCGTTCGAACCCTTGCGCAAGGGTCTGACCGTGGCCGACACGACCTATCAGCCGATGATCGTGACGCTGGACCGACAGCAGGGCGCCAATGCCTGGCTGACAATCGGCCTGCGCGAAGGCAAGAACCGGGAAATCCGCCGCGCCATGGAATCGCTGGGCTTTGCCGTCAACCGGCTGATCCGCATCTCCTACGGTCCGTTCCAGCTGGGCCAGTTGGCCGCCGGCGCGGTCGAGGAAGTGCGCGCCAGGACCGTGCGCGACCAGCTGGGCATGGGCCCCGCCGCGCCGACCGAAGGCACCGCAGCGCCGGCACGCAAGAAACCCGTCCGCAGCAGTTCTGCCGGGCGGCCCGGTGCGGGCAAACCCCGGCCTCCCGAACGCGAGGAACGCACCGATGCCAGCCCCAGGACCTTCAAGGCCCGGGTCCGCAAGGCCTATGACCCGGCCATGGACGAGGCGCCGGGCGCCCGGACGCGCCCCGGTAAGCCCTCAGGTAAGCCCTCAGGCAAACCCTCTGGCACGGGCGGCGGAAAGCCGGGCGCAAAGCCCTCCCGCACGGGCACCGGCCCGCGGCGTGACGGGCCTGGAAAGCCCGCCGGCGACAGCCCCCGCGGACCCCGCGGCGACGGGCGGAAACCGGCTGACTATCGGCATGGAACCGCTTCGGACGGAACCGGACGGCGTGGTCCGAAACCGGAGGGAAACCGCCGATCGGGCGGTCCCAAGTCCCGGGGAAAACCCCGCAAGCCCTAGCAACAGCGCCCCTCGTGACATAGTTAGATCCTGACCGTCGATGCGCGGGAAGACGCCGGAACGGCGTCGCCGCAGACGGGAAGAACCCGGGTGTCGAACGCCCGGAACGATGACACGACCCGCCACGGGGCCATGAACGGGGGATGACATGTCCGGACCGGCAATTCGGATGATTGCCTACGCCCTTCTGACAGTGCTGATGCTGGGCATCTGCACCGGCCTTGTCGGGGGGCTTTGACCCATGGCGCAACGCTACGGCAGTAAATACAGCCCCCGGGACGGACAGGATCCCATTCCGCATGATGCGGGCGACGGCCCGCGCAATGCTTTTGTCGGCGCACAGGTCGATCCGGTGGGCTTCAAGGCCAACCTGATGTTCCTGCCGGGCATCCTGCTGCTTCTCTTCTCGCTGGGCGCGGGCGCGCTGTCGCTGGTCGTGGCGGTCGCCGGTGCGGCCAGCCTGACGCTGTCCGCTTGGTTGCTGCGCGAAGGCCTGCGGGCCGAAGCCGCCTACAAGGCCCGCCGCGTTGCCAAGCGCCCCGCCCTGCCCCGCAAGATGGTGGCCAGCGTCCTGACCGGCGTGGGCATCGCCCTGGCGGCCTATCGCTTCGACAGCGGGATCGCCGCCTCTGGTATCTATGGCCTGGTGACCATGGCACTGCATTCCGTGGCCTTCGGCATCGATCCCCTGACCGACAAGGGGATGGACGGCATCGACACCTTCCAGCAGTCCCGCGTAGCCCATGCCGTGGGCGAGGCCGAGGCCTATCTGAAGGACCTGCGCGCCGCGATCGACCGCACCAACGACCGGGCGCTGGAAGCCCGCGTCGAACGGTTTCAGTCCACCGCCCGCGAACTCTTCCGCACGGTCGAGGACGACCCCCGCGACCTGGCTTCGGCCCGGAAGTACCTGACCGTCTACCTGATGGGTGCGCGCGATGCGTCGGTGAAGTTCGTCGATCTCTACATGCGCAACAAGGATACCCAGGCCCGCGTCGACTACCTGTCCCTTCTCGACGACCTCGAAAGGAACTTTGCCGCGCGGACCAAGGCATTGCTGCTGGACGACCGCAGCGACCTGACCGTTGAAATCGACGTGCTGCGGGAACGGCTGCAGCGCGAAGGCGTTGCAACGCAGTAAGCCCGCACGCCGTCAGCCCCGAGGAGACAGCCCCATGTCCGAGACCATCCAGAAGAAGGCGGCCGAAGCCGTGGCCGAGGTGGAACAGGTCGCAGCCAGCCAGCTGCCGGTCCCCGCCGCCGCAGACGAGATCGTGACCAAACAGACCGCCGATGCCCCGGTCAGTGCCGAGATAGAACGCCGAATGGCGGAAATCGACATGGGCAACACCGGGTCCATCATCTCGTTCGGGTCGCGCAGCCAGGCGGAACTGCAGCAGATCAGCCAGGACATGCTGAACGGCGTCCGCAACAAGGATATAGGTCCGGCGGGCGACAGCTTGCGGGAAATCGTCTCGACCATCCGCGGCTTCTCGGTCGAGGAACTAGACCCGAACCGCAAGCCCAGCTTCTGGGAACGCCTGATGGGCAAGGCCGGCGGCATGGCCCAGTTCGCCGCCAAGTTCGAGACCGTGCAAACCCAGATCGACAAGATCACGGACGAGCTTCTGGGCCACGAACATGCCCTGCTGAAGGACATCAAGTCGCTGGACCTGCTCTATGAAAAGACGCTGGTGTTCTATGACGAACTGGCGCTTTACATCGCGGCCGGGCACGAAAAGCTGGACGAACTGGACTCGGTCGACATCCCCGCGCTGGCCGCGGCAGTCGATGCCGCGCCCGAGGACGAACAGGTGATCAAGGCGCAGGAATTGCGCGACCTGCGCGCGGCGCGGGACGACCTGGAACGGCGGGTGCATGACCTGAAGCTGACGCGACAGGTGACGATGCAGTCGCTGCCGTCGATCCGGCTGGTCCAGGAAAACGACAAGTCGCTGGTCACCAAGATCAATTCGACCCTCGTGAACACGGTGCCGCTGTGGGAAACCCAGCTGGCGCAAGCGGTGACGATCCAGCGGTCGGCCCAGGCGACCAAGGCCGTCAAGGACGCGACCGACCTGACCAACGACCTTCTGAAGGCCAATGCGGCCAACCTGCGCGAGACCAACAAGAAGATCCGCACCGAGATGGAGCGCGGCGTCTTCGACATCGAAGCGGTAAAGCAGGCCAATGCCGACCTGATCGGAACGATCCAGGAAAGCCTGCAGATCGCAGACGAAGGCAAGGCCAAGCGCGCCGCAGCCGAGGTCGAGCTGCAGAAGATGGAACGCGACCTGCGCGACACGCTGGCCGCCGCCAAGGCGCGCGGCGATGGTGTGGGCGACAATTCCGGAACCTCGGTTCCGGGCTGACGGGCAGCTTGTTGGGCGGCGGAGTGGACGGCGTGACGGTGCATCGGTTCGGCCTTGTGACGGCCCTGCTGGCCATGGCGGTGGGATGCGATCTGGTGCAACAGGCACCCGCGCCTTCGCCCCATGCCTCACCGCAGTCCACCGCCCGCCCGGCCCCTTCCGCGGAACGGACCGAACCGTCGCCGGAAAGCCGCAAGCTGGCCGCCTATTACGCCGGCCTGCAACAGGACCGGCTGACCCGCGGCCTGCTGCGGGTCGATGGCGGCGGGCCCGACACGGCCTTTACCGCCCGCGACCTGGCCACGAATTTCGAGGCGATCGCCTTCTACAACGAATATTCCCGCGGGGGCGTCAGCCGCAGCCGGCAGGACGCCGGCTGGCTGACCCGCTGGGTCATGCCGGTCCGGATCGAGATGGATTTCGGCCCCTCGGTCCCCGACACCGTGCGCAGGACCGACCGCGACAGGCTGAACGCCTATGTCCGAAGGCTGGCGCGGCTGACGGGCCAGCCGGTCACGACCACCGGAAAGGGCGGTAACTTCGTCGTCTTCGTGGCCGGGATCGACGACACCGATTTCGTGGTGGCCCAGCTGCGCCGGCTGGTGCCCGGCATCACCGATACGGAACTGGACCTGTTCCGCGACCTGCCCCGCGACCGGTACTGCCAGGTGCTGACCTACCCGGTGCCCGACAGGCCCTATCTGACGGTCAAGGGCGTGGCCCTGATCCGTGCCGAACAGCCGGACCTGCTGCGCCGCGCCTGCCTGCACGAGGAACTGGCGCAAGGTTTGGGCCTGCGCAACGACAGCCCTTCTGCCCGGCCGTCGATCTTCAACGACGACGACGAATTCGCCCTGCTGACGACGCATGACGAATTCCTTCTGGAAATGCTTTATGATCCGCGCCTGACGCCCGGCATGACCGCGGCCGAGGCCCGGCCCTCGGTCGAGGCCATCGCGCTGGAAAAGGTGCCGCCCCGCGCGTTCTGACGCGTGCATTCAAAGGGCAATTGCAGACGCCGTCGGTATGCGGCGAGGGAAAGGACCACGATATGAGCCTCTTCGGTTTCCTCAGCGGCGAGTTCATCGACGTCATCGGCTGGACCGACAGCACCCGCGACACCATGGTCTGGCGCTTCGAACGCGAAGGCCACGCGATCAAGTACGGGGCCAAGCTGACGGTCCGCGAAGGCCAGGTCGCCGTCTTCGTCCACGAAGGCCAGCTGGCCGATGTCTTCAAGCCCGGTCTCTACATGCTGGAGACCAACAACATGCCGATCCTGACGACGCTTCAGCACTGGGACCACGGCTTCAAAAGCCCGTTCCAGTCGGAAATCTACTTCGTCGCCACGACCCGGTTCAACGACCTGAAATGGGGCACCAAGAACCCGATCATCTGCCGCGATCCGGAATTCGGCCCTGTGCGCCTGCGGGCCTATGGCACCTATTCGGTCCGGGTCACCGACGCCGCACGCTTCCTGACGGAAATCGTGGGCACCGACGGCGAATTCACGATGAACGAGATCAGCTTCCAGATCCGCAACATCATCGTGCAGGAATTCAGCCGGGTGATCGCAGGTTCCGGCATCCCGGTCCTGGACATGGCCGCCAACACGGCCGACCTGGGCAAGCTTGTGTCGACCCAGATCGCACCCACGCTGGAGGCCTATGGCCTGACCATCCCGGAACTTTACATCGAGAACATCTCGCTTCCGCCCGAGGTCGAGGCGACGCTGGACAAGCGCACATCAATCGGGATCGCGGGCGATCTGGGCAAATACACGCAGTTCGCGGCGGCGGAGGCGATGTCGGCCGCGGCCAGGAACCCGGCCGGGGGCGGCATGGCCGCGGGCATCGGTGCAGGCATGGGGCTGGGCATGGCACAGCAGATGAGCGGCATGGTCGGTCCCTGGGGCGCGGCCCCGGCAGCCGCACAGCACCCCGCAGCCCCGCAGCAGCCGGTCGTCGCGGCCCCGCCCCCACCTCCCCCGCCGCCAGCGGATCAGGTCTGGCACATCGCCGAGAACGGCGCGACCAAGGGCCCGTTTTCCCGGGCAGACCTGGGGCGGATGGTGACCGAAGGCGGTCTGACGCGCGACACCCATGTCTGGACCGCCGGTCAGGACGGCTGGCTGAAGGCCGATGAAGTGCCCGCGCTGGCGCAGCTTTTCACCGTGATGCCGCCCCCGCCGCCCCCGGGCGTGTGACATGGTAATGGACGGAGCCCTGCGGCCCGCGCCCCTAGTCCCGCGGTTTCGTGGGCGCACCGGGCCGGATGGCGGCCGACTTCCGGGCCGAGCTGGGGCGGATCGTGTAAAGCCACCACTTGGTCATTTCCGCCAGCAGCGCGTCCGAACTGCGCTGCATCGCGCTGCCCTCCTCGAACCCTTCCAGCGCGTCCTCGACATCGCCGGTCCGGGCCAGTTGGGCGATCTTCGCGGCTTCGATCAGGAAATCCCGGTGCAGCAGGCGGACCTTGTCGAAATGCGGGCCATGGGACCGGGCCGGGTCCTGGCCGACCTCGGCCAGCCATTTGCCCATCGGGCCCGTGTCTTCGCGCCGGACCAGCTCGACCGAGATCGCCTCGGGCATCCTGGCGACAGCCAGGCGCAGCTGCTGCTTCCAATGCCCGTGCCCGCGCACCATGTCCTGGATTTCGACGTTAAGCTGGTTCATTGGCATGGCCGGTTCCTCCCCCCTGGCAATGGCTGACCGCCCGTCGTCCAGAAGCGGATACCGGCGCCGGAAGGACCTGCCCCAGCCTCTGCGCGCCCCGACCCGAACGAAGAAAGTGTGTCAGTATGACGGAAAGCCTACCGCCTCTGCCAGAACCGGTCAAACCGGAGGTTGAGCACCATTTCCCCTGCGACCAGTGCGGTGCCGATTACCGCTTCGATCCCAAAAGCGGTCAGCTGGTCTGCGACCATTGCGGACATACCGAACATGTGGGCGCGGGTCCCTGGGGCCATGCGGCCCTGCAGGAACTGGATTTCGACGCTGCCGTGGCGCATCGGCTGCCCGAGGTCGAGATGGCTGTGGCCCGGGTCGTGTCCTGCCCCAATTGCGGGGCGACCTTCGAATTCGACCCCGCCACCCATGCCGCGGAATGCCCGTTCTGCGCGACGCCGGTGGTGACCGATACCGGCACGACAAGGGTGATCAAGCCCAAGGGCGTGCTGCCCTTCGCGCTGGACGAACCCGCCGCCCACAAGGCGATGACCGACTGGCTGGGCCGGCTGTGGTTCGCGCCCTCCGGCCTGAAGGACTATGCCCGCAAGGGGCGCAGGATGCAGGGGATCTATGTCCCCTACTGGACCTTCGATGCCGATACGACGTCCGACTATCGCGGCGAGCGCGGGGTGATCTATTATGAGACGCGGACGGTGATGCGGGACGGCAAGGCAGTGCAGGAACAAGTGGCCCGCATCCGCTGGTTCCCGGCAGCGGGACGGGTGCGGCGGTTCTTCGACGACGTGCTGGTGCTGGCCGCGACCAGCCTGCCGAAGAAGTTCACCGATGCGCTGGAACCCTGGGACCTGCCGGCGCTGGTGCCCTACCAGCCGCAGTTCCTGGCAGGGTTTCGGGCCGAAGGCTATACGGTCGAGCTGGTGGCGGGCTACCAGGAAGCGCGCGCGCACATGGCGCGCGTGATCGAGCGCGACGTGCGCTTCGACATCGGCGGCGACCAGCAGCGGATCCATTCGATCCAGACCGACGTGCGGGACGTGACCTTCAAGCACATCCTGCTGCCGGTGTGGCTGGCGGCCTACAAGTACCGGGGCGAGACCTATCGTTTCGTCGTCAACGGCCGCACCGGCCGGGTCCAGGGCGAACGGCCCTGGTCGGCCTGGAAGATCGCAGTGGCGGTGGTACTGGGCGCGATCGTGGCGGGCGCCGCGGGATACATCATCGCACACAGCCAGTAGGGTGCGTGGTTTCCACGCACCTTTCATGGACGGCGGTGCCTGCGGAGCACGCACCCTACGGCGGTTTTGCGGGCACCGCTTCATGGCGCGAATGTCGGACCCGCTTGCCTGTCTCGGTTGGGGGCTCTGCCCCCGCCGCCCGTTCCGGGCGACTCCCCCGAGGTATTTGGAGACCGAAGAAGTGGGGATATGGGGCCCGGGTTCGGGGTGGCGTGCGGTCGTTTCGGGTTGAAGCGGGCTTGGGGCGCGGTCAGTCTGGCCACCGGATTTTGCGGGAGGAATCGATGAGCATGGATCCTGTGGCGCTGGATGCGCTGTTTGCAGCGCGTTTTTCCTGTCGGGGGTTCAAGTCCGACCCGGTGCCCAGGGCCGAGATCGAGGCGATCGTCGATACAGCTCGCAAGGTGCCGTCATGGTGCAATGCGCAACCCTGGCAGTTGGTGGTCACCTCGGGACCCGAAACGGATGCATTCCGCTCGGCGCTGATCGCCGAAGCGACCTCGGGCACGCCGGGGACGGACCTGGACTTTCCCTCGGGCTATTCGGGCATCTACCAGGAGCGGCGGCGGACCTGCGGCTGGCAGCTTTACGATGCCGTTGGGGTGACCAAGGGGGACCGCGAGGGATCGGCCCGGCAGGCGATGGAGAACTTTGCCCTGTTCGGCGCGCCCCATTGCGCCATCGTGACAAGCCCCGCCGAGCTGGGCCCCTATGGCGGCGTCGATTGCGGCGGCTTCGTCACCGGCTTCACGCTTGCGGCCCAGGCGCGGGGCGTGGCGACCATCGCGCAGGCGGCCGTCGCAGGCTATGCCCCTTTCCTGCACCGCTATTTCGGCATTCCGGACGACCGTCTGGCGGTCTGTGCGATTTCCTTCGGCTATGCCGATCCGGACCATCCGGCGAACCGGTTCCGTACCGGGCGGGCCGAGGTCGCCGAGATCGTCGACTGGCGGGGCTGATCCCATGCGCGTGCTGCTGCAAAGGGTCGCCGAAGCCTCGGTCACCGTCGACGGAGAGGTGATCGGCGCCACGGAACGCGGGCTTCTGGTACTGATCTGCGCCATGCAGGGCGACGGACCGAACGAGGCCGAGAGGTTGGCCGCGAAGATCGCGAAGCTGCGGATCTTCCAGGACGAGAACGGGCGGATGAACCGCTCGGTGCTGGATATCGGGGGCGGTGCACTGGTGGTCAGCCAGTTCACCCTGGCCGCCGACACGAAGCGGGGCAACCGGCCGGGCTTTTCCTCTGCCGCGGCGCCGGAAGAGGGCGAAAAGCTCTACGAGCATTTTGCCCAGGCGCTGACAGATCAGGGGATCGACGTGGCAAAAGGACGCTTTGGCGCCGACATGAAGGTCGCCCTGATCAATGACGGGCCGGTGACAATCTGGATGGATACGGACGCCTGAGGTCGTATTTCCACTTTAATGCCAATGCTTTAACTTGAGGCATAGCGCGCGGAACCTGTCGCATTCCCCGGCGTCGGAGGCCTTGCCCCTTGCGACCCGGGGCGAAATCGGCATGCTCTGGCGCATTCGTCATCAAGAACCATGACGGTCCGGAACGGCCGCAGGAGGAATTCATGACCGATCAGCTTCACTATCTGGCCGCGCGGGTCGCCGTGGGCCGGATGTCGCGCCGCGCCTTCTTTGGCCGCGCCGCAGCCCTTGGCCTGACCGCCGCCGGCGCCAACCTTCTTCTGTCCAGCGCCGTCCAGGCCGCCGGCCCCCAGATGGGCGGAACCATCCGCATGGGGATCCAGGGTGGATCGACCTCGGACTCGCTGGACCCGGCACTGGGCACCAACACCGTCTCGCTGGCGCTTCTGCGCATGTGGGGCGAACCGCTGCTGGGCCTGGCGCCCCATGGCGGGCTGGAGCCCACGCTGGCGACGGAATACTGGTCCTCGCCCGATGCGAAGGTCTGGACCTTCAAGATCCGCACCGATGCCCAGTTCTCGAACGGCAAGAACGTGACCGCCGATGACGTGCTGCAGACGATGCTGCGCCATTCCGACGAGAACACGAAGTCCGGCGCCCTGGGCGTGATGCGCGGCATCACCAACATGCGGACCGAAGGCGACGACACCTTCATCGTCGAACTTGACGACGCGAATGCCGACCTGCCCTATCTGATGACGGACTGGCACCTGATCATCCAGCCGAACGGCGGGCGCGACGCCCCCGACGCGGCCATCGGCACCGGCCCCTACATCCTGAAGAGCGTCGACATGGGCGTGCGCTTCGTGGCCGAAAAGAACCCCAACTACTGGGGCGACATGGGCTATGCCGACACGATCGAGCTGGTGGTGATCAACGACAACACCGCCCGCGTGGCCGCCCTGCAATCGGGTCAGGTCGACATGATCGACCGCGTGCCGCCACAGACCGCGGGCCTGATCGGGCGCGCACCGGGGATCACGGTCCATTCGACCACCGGTCCGGGCCACTATGTGTTCATCGCCCATTGCGATGCCGCACCTTTCGACAACAACGACCTGCGTCTGGCGCTGAAGTACGGCATCGACCGGCAGGAGATGGTCGACAAGATCCTGGCCGGCTATGGCTCTATCGGGAACGACACGCCCATCAACGCGTATTATCCGCTTTATACCGAGCTGCCCCAGCGCGAATACGATCCCGACAAGGCCGCCTTTCACTACAAGAAGTCGGGCTTTGACGGGCCGATCCTGCTGCGCACCTCGGAAAACTCGTTCCCCGGCGCGCCGGATGCCTCCGCGCTGTTCCAGCAGTCGCTGGCCAAGGCCAACATCCCGCTGGAAATCAAGCGCGAGCCCAATGACGGCTACTGGTCGGAAGTCTGGAACGTCAAGCCGTTCTGCACGTCCTACTGGGGCGGCCGGTCGACCCAGGACCAGATGTATTCGACGGCCTACCTGTCGACCGCGGACTGGAACGACACCCGCTTCAACGATCCGAAGTTCGACCAGATGCTGATCGCGGCCCGGGCGGAACTGGACGAAGAGAAGCGCAAGGTCATGTATGCCGACATGGGCATGATCCTGAACGAAACAGGCGGCCTGGTCTGCCCGATGTTCAACGACTTCCTGGGCGCCACATCCGACCGCGTGGCCGGCTGGGTCGATGGGGTCCGGGGCTATGACCTCATGAACATGTACGGGCCCATGAAGATGTGGGTTGCCGCATAGGATGGGGCTTCTCGCAAGACTGCTGGCCCAGCGCATCGCGCTGGGCCTCGTCCTGCTCTTCGCGGCGTCGATCCTGATCTTTGTCGGGACATCGCTGATGCCGGGCGACGTGGCGCAGGAAATCCTGGGCCAGTCCGCCACGCCCGAAGCACTGGCGAACCTGCGCGCCGAGCTGGGACTGAACGAACCGCCGCTGACCCGATACATCAGCTGGCTGACCGGCGTGCTGCATGGCGATTTCGGCACCGCGCTGACCAACAACATGGACATCGCAACCTCCATCGGGAAACGGCTGTCGAACACGCTGTTCCTGGCAGGCTGCGCCGCGATCATCGCCGTACCGCTGGCGGTTCTGCTGGGCCTGATCGCCGTCCGCTTTCGCGACCGCTGGCCCGACCGGCTGATTTCCACGATCACGCTGGCCTCGATCTCGCTTCCGGAATTCCTGATCGGGTATCTGGTGATCTACTTCGTCGCGGTGAAGCTGCGCTGGTTCCCTTCGATGGCCATGGTCTATGACGGCATGACGCTGGCCCAAAAGCTGAATGCGGTCGCCCTGCCCGTGCTGGTCCTGGTGCTGGTGGTGCTGGCGCATATGATGCGGATGACCCGCGCCGCGATCCTGAACGTGATGCAGTCGGCCTATATCGAAACGGCAGAGCTGAAGGGCCTGAAGCGTTTCACCATCATCTGGCGGCACGCCTTCCCGAACGCGGTGGCCCCGGTGGTCAACGTCGTCATGCTGAACCTGGCCTACCTCGTCGTGGGCGTCGTGGTGGTCGAGGTCGTCTTCGTCTACCCGGGCATGGGCCAGTACATGGTGGACCACGTTTCCAAGCGCGACGTCCCCGTGGTGCAGGCCTGCGGAATGGTCTTTGCCTTCGTCTACATCAGCCTGAACATGATCGCCGACATCGTCGCGATCCTGGCCAACCCAAGGCTGAGGCATCCGAAATGACCGCGAACACCATCTACCCGACCCCGAACCAGCGGGGGGGCCGGACATGAGACGCATCCCCCTTGGTGCAGCCCTGGGCCTGATCATAACGGTCCTGTTCTTCCTGGCCGCAATCTTCGCGCCGCTGCTCGCGCCCTACGGCATGGCCGAGGTCGTGGGCGGCGTGTGGGAACCCGCATCCGACAAGTTCTGGCTGGGCACCGACAATATCGGGCGCGACCTGCTGACCCGGCTGATCTACGGCGGGCGGACGACGATCTTCATCGCCACGGCTGCGACGCTGGTGGCCTTCGGTGTCGGCACCGCGCTTGGCCTTCTGGCCGCGGTGCTGGGCGGCTGGGCCGATCAGGCGCTGTCGCGCTTTGTCGACCTTGTCATGTCGATCCCGGCCCTGATCTTCGCACTGGTCGTCCTGTCGGTCACGCCGACGACGGTGCTGGTGCTTGTTCTGGTGATGGGCCTGCTGGAATCCACGCGCGTCTTCCGGCTGTCCCGCGCCGTTGCCGTCGACATCACCGTCATGGATTATGTCGAGGCCGCGCGTCTGCGCGGCGAGCGCCGGACCTGGATCATCTTCCGGGAAATCCTGCCCAACGCCCTGTCGCCGCTGGTGTCCGAACTGGGCCTGCGCTTCATCTTCGGGGTGCTATTCATCTCCACCCTGTCGTTCCTGGGCCTTGGCGTGCAACCGCCGCAGGCCGACTGGGGCGGGATCGTGAAGGAGAACAAGGAAGGCATCGTCTATGGCATCCCGGCGGCGCTTTATCCCGCCGTCGCCATCGCGGCGCTGTCGATTTCGGTCAACCTCGTGGCCGACTGGGTGCTGAACCGCACCTCTTCGCTGAAAGGGGGCCGCGGATGACCCAGCTTCTGAAGATCAGGGACCTGAAGATCGGGGCCACCGTCTATCCCCCCGGAGAGCCGACCCGGTGGATGGAGATCGTCAAGGGCGTGTCGCTGGACCTGGAAAAGGGCAAGGTGGTGGGCCTGATCGGCGAAAGCGGCGCCGGCAAGTCGACCATCGGCCTCTCTGCCCTGGCCTATGGCCGCGGCGGGGTCGAGATCACGGGCGGCTCGGTCGACGTGAACGGCAGGGACATCCTGAAGATCCGTCCCGGTGCCCTGCGCAAGCTGCGCGGGGCCGAGGTCACCTATGTCGCCCAGTCCGCCGCCGCTGCCTTCAACCCGGCGCGGAAGCTCATGGACCAGGTGATCGAAACCTCGCTGGAACATGGGCGCCTGTCGAAATCCGAGGCCGAGGCGCGGGCGGTGGAACTGTTCCGCACCCTTGGCCTGCCGGATCCCGAAACCTTCGGCAAACGCTATCCGCACCAGGTGTCCGGCGGGCAGCTGCAGCGGGCAATGACGGCCATGGCACTGTGCCCCGGTCCCGACCTGGTGATCTTTGACGAGCCCACGACGGCCTTGGACGTGACCACCCAGATCGACGTGCTGGCCGCGATCAAGACCGCGATCCGGGAAACCGGCGTGGCCGCGATCTATATCACCCACGACCTGGCAGTCGTGGCGCAGGTCAGCGACCACATCATGGTCCTGCGCCATGGCGAGACGGTCGAATATGGCGAGACCGACCAGATCATCAACGCCCCGCGCGAGGAATATACCCGCGCGCTGGTGTCGGTCCGGCAGATCGAACATGTCGAAAAGGGCCCGGGCACAGAGCCTGTGCTGAAGGTCGAACACATCACCGCCCGCTATCGCGGCCTGCCCCGGGACGTGCTGCACGACATCAATGTCGAGGTCTATCCGGGCCAGACACTGGCCGTGGTGGGCGAAAGCGGATCGGGCAAGTCGACGCTGGCGCGGGTGATCACCGGGCTTCTGCCGCCGTCCGAAGGCAGCGTGACCTTCGACGGCCGCACCCTGTCGTCCGCGATGGAAGGCCGGACGCGCGAAGACCTTCGGCAGGTCCAGATGATCTACCAGATGGCGGACACAGCGATGAACCCGCGCCAGACCGTGGGCACGATCATCGGCCGCCCGCTGGAGTTCTATTTCGGCCTGCGCGGGGCCGAGAAGAAGCGGCGGGTCAAGGACCTGCTGGAAAAGATCGAGATGGGCGACGGCTTCCTGGACCGCTATCCGGCGGAACTGTCGGGCGGGCAGAAGCAGCGCGTCTGCATCGCCCGCGCGCTGGCGGCCGAACCTCAACTGATCCTGTGCGACGAGGTCACATCGGCCCTGGACCCGCTGGTTGCCGACGGCATCCTGAAGCTGCTTCTGGACCTGCAGAAGACCGAGAACGTGGCCTACATGTTCATCACCCACGACCTGGCAACGGTGCGGGCCATCGCCGATTCCATCGCGGTGATGTACCAGGGGCAGGTGGTCCGTTACGGCCCGAAAACGCAGGTCCTGTCGCCGCCCTTCGACGACTATACCGACCTGCTGCTGTCGTCGGTCCCGGAGATGGAGCTGGGCTGGCTAGAACAGGTCCTGAACACCCGCAAGATGCAAAGCGCGGGGAACTAGGCGCCCCCGCCCTGACCACCGCCCTGCCCCGCCCCTTCGGGCCCGGCGGGGCGGTCTATGACCGAGATCAGCCAGTCCAGGAAGACCTTCGCCTGCGGGCGCACCGGGCCCTTCGGCGTGGCCGCATAGTAACGGACCGAAAAGGGCGACGGTACGGGCAGACGCACCAGCGTCCCGGCCTCCAGGTCCGAGCGGACGATGATATCGGTCGCCGCGCACAGCCCCAGCCCCTGCCGCGCCGACGCCAGCTGGAAGATCGGCGTACCCAGGTCGACATTGCGCAGCTTCGCCGGGTCGAAGCCGAAGGCGCGGATCGTGCCTTCGTCATAGTCGGACCCTCGGGACCAGATCCACGGCAGCTCGTCCAGCGGCTTCATCCCCGGCCTCACCAGCGTTGGCGCCCCCACCAGGATCACCTCGCTTTCCAGCAGGAGGTGGGCATCGAAACCCGGCCAGTCGGGGTCGCCGAAGCTGGTCCGGATGCCGATGTCGAACCCCAGCGCCACAAGGTCGACAAGGTCCTGGGACGGCAGGACCGAAACGGCGATGTCGGGATGTCGCTCCCAGAACTCGTGCAGCCGCGGCAGGATCACCGATTGCGAGATGAAGACCGTTGCGGCGATCTGCACCGGCTGCGCCTGCTGCTGCCGGCGCACGTCGGCGATGCCCTGCGCCATGACGCCGAAACCTTCGGTCAGGCTGGCCGCCAGCCGGGCCCCGGCATCGGTCAGCTGGACACTGCGCCCGGACCGGCGGGCCAGGGCCACGCCCAGCTCTGCCTCCAGCCCGCGGACCTGCTGGGCCACGGCCGCATGGGTGACGTTCAGCGCCCGCGCCGCGGCCGCAAAGCTGCCCATCCGCGCTGTCAGTTCGAAGGCCCTGAGCGATGACAGGGACGGCAGGTGGCGCCAGTCGATATCCGACATGATAGTCCAACTATTGTTTTGGCAGTATTGCTGCTTCGCATCTTTCCATCACAGCGACTATGTCGGGGTTCGAGAGTCATGGAAAGGACCTCGATCATGCAAGCTGAGATTTACTCCGACCTGCTGCGCGCCACGGCCCGGTTCACCCCCGACGGACGCCCGGTCGACCGCAACCGCGACCATCTGATGGCCTTCCGCCAGGCCCGGAAGGGCCCAGCCGCCGCGACGGCGGCAAAGGGCCCGGGCCGGCTGCGGACCCTTCTGGGCGCTCTGTGGCAGCGCCCGCACGCGGCCAGCGCCGCACCCCGGAAGCCCGCGCCAGCCGCATAGGCCCGCCCGGGCAGCCCTCCCTACGAAACCGGAGGCGGCCAGAAGGCCTCCATCACAGGGGAAAAGGCCCCAAGATCCGGCGTCCACCCGCCCCGCTTGGCAGATACGCGCCCGAGGCCCAATCCCGGCGCGGTCGCTCGTGTCACGCTCTCTCGGGTGCGGGCTCAGGGCCGCACTGCCCATGCCGCCCCGCCTGTCACCCGTGAACGCAATACGCCGTCCGAATGTCGAAGAGCGCGCACCGCCCACAACAAGGGCCCGCTTTCAGGCATCCGTCAGCGGCAGGACGCGCTTGATTTCCGCGGGGCCGACCGGACCTGGAGACCTGACCCTAGATCGCGGCCAGAAGCGACTTGATCACCAGGCTTTTGAAGCCGTCCATCAGGTGCTTCAGCCGCGCCCGCGCAATACCTTTCGCCGACACGGCCAACATCTGGGCCTGTTCGGCCTTCATCTTCACGAGGAATTCGAATTCGTCCCGCTTGAGCTTCTTGTCGGCAAGCTCTTGGGCGTAACGCTTCAGGTCGTCCTGGGCATCGGCAAGAAACGCCAAAAGATCGGCCCTTGCATCGTCCGCAAAGGATTTCGCCACGTTTTCGACCAGGTCGGGAAGTCCTTCCTTGATGGCGTCGACTGCTTCATCCAAAGACATCTGGCACCTCGATCATATCAGTTCGGCTGCGGCACGGGGCATTTCGCGGGCTTGCCCTTGTTCGCCTCCAGACAGATCAGCCGGTCGAAGGCATCGGCGATATTGTCCCGGTATTCCCGGAGAAAGGCGGAATCCTTCGCCATTCCCCCGGGCCTTTCCCGGCGCCAGAATTCGACGAAGCCACCGACCATGTATCCACTTCTGCTGCGCAGGCGATCCCACATATAGGTGGCTTCCTCGTTGTCCCGAACGCCCGCGGAAAACTCGTATCCCTGGTCAAGTTTCAGCAGGACCGCATCCGCGGCATCCCGGTTGGCGCTGTAGGATCCGGTCGCTTTTTCGATCAGGGCCAACGACTGGGCTTTGGCTTCGGTGGCATTCGTGTAGGCCGCCAGCGAATAGTCGGCATAATTCAGGCAGGCGGCCAGGGCGAATGGCAGCAACACGGCGGCAAATCGACGAACCGATGAAGCCACAAGGCACCCTCCAATTCCCTGAACCCGCCGGTCAGCCTATCAGCCCCGCCCCTTCATTCAAGAAAAAGTAAAAGAAACCCACCTGAAATTGTGACTGATGTCCTTGCACCAGCACAGGTTGTACACCATCTTGCTGTAAAAAATCGAGCGGCCCCATGTTCCGCATCGAAGACGCAACCGGACTTTCCATTTCTTTCAGGTCCATTTTCAGGACGGCATCCGAAGCCGGCGGGCGCTTTCAAGAAAGCCCATTTTCCGTGACATGACCCGAACCATGTCCCTCCGCCAGGTGGAGATTCGACGCTATTCTTCCTCGTCGTAGGGCCAGATGCGCTGGCCCAGCGCCTCGATTGCCAGGACGATCCGTTCAAAGGCGCCATGGGCGCGTTCGGAATATGTGCGGGCGCGCAGGAAGGAATGGACCAGGCCCGGCTCGTTCTCCCAGTAGACGCGAACACCGGCGGCGCGCAGCTTGTCGCGATAGGCCATGCCGTCATCCCGCAGCGGATCGCAGTCGGCGGTAAAGATCGCCGTGGGGGGCAGGTCCTCGAAATCGGTGTCGTAAAGCGGCGCATAGGTCGCGTCGCCCTCGACCGACTGGCCGTCTTCCAGGCGGACGAACTGGTAGAATTCCATCTCGTCCCGGGTCAGCAGCGGAGCATTGGCGTTTTCCGTATAGGACGGCAGGCTGTCGTTGCCGCCCAACCCCGGATAGATCAGCACCTGCCCCACGACGCGCACATCGGTTCCGCGCATCGCATGGGCCACCACGGCGGCCAGGTTGCCACCGGCGCTGTCGCCGGCCAACACGATGTCATCCTCGGGGAACTTGCGCGACGCCCACAGCACCGCGGTCTTGCAGTCGTCGAAGGCCGCCGGGTGCTTGTGTTCCGGCGCAAGGCGATAATCGACCGAGATCACGCGATAGCCGGTCTGGGCGCAAATTTCGGCACAGACATCGTCATGACTGTCCAGACTGCCCACCACGAAACCGCCGCCGTGAAAGAACATGACCGTCGCCGTGGGGGTGCCCGCGGTGTAGATCCGGATCTTCACGCCGTCGGCGGACCGGTCCTCGGTCTCTACCCCCGGCGGATGCGGCTGATGGAAGAATGCGGCCATCTCGTCATAGACTTGGCGCTGCTGTTCTATGGTCCGTTCGACCGCATCTTCGGGATAGCGACCGATCACGTCACGGATGTATCGCCAGGTATCCGCGTCGATCTCTGTCTCGTAGTCCATGTTCAGACGACCTCGGGTTCCGCTGCCGCGGCCTTGTCCGCCGCATCGGCCCATTCCCATGGACGGGTGAATTCGCCAAGAACATGGGACACTTTGTCCGCATCCGCGCCGTTCCGGGCCACCTGGGCGACCAGTCCCAGTTTCTTGTTTTCCACCACCGACACAACGCGGGCCTTCAGGCCTGCCTCTTCCAGCGCCCCGTTATAGACGCGGGTGATCGCGCTTTTCCGCAGGTCCGGCTTGAAGACCTTGCCCACGGCCGTCTTAGGCAGTTCCGGCAGGATCTCGATATATTTGGGCTGGGCCGCGCGCTCGTGAACCCGCAGCTTGCAATAGTCGATCAGTTCCTGGGACGTGACCGTAGCGCCCTGGACCAGTTCCACATAGGCGCAGGGCAGTTCGCCCGCCCGCGCGTCGGGCTGGCCGATGGCGCCGGCCATCGCGACAGCCTTGTGGCCCACCAGCGCCTCCTCGATCTCGGCCGGGTCGATGTTGTGACCGCCGCGGATGATCAGGTCTTTTGCGCGCCCGGTGATCCAGACATAGCTGTCGGTATCGATCCGGCCCAGATCGCCGGTCCGCAGGTATTCGCCGTAGTAATAGAGGTCCTTGTTCTTATCGAGTTCGGTATAGGTCCCGCCCGGCCGCACACCGGGGTTCGACACGCAGATCTCTCCCACCTCGTCGGTGCCGCATTCGACCGGGCCTGCGGGCGTGTTCTTGATGATCTTGACCGACGTGTAGGGATAGGGAATGCCGATGGAGCCGACCTTCTTTTCCCCTTCCGGCGGGTTGCCGCAGACAAGGCAGGTGGCTTCGGTCAGGCCATAGCCTTCGATGATGGTGACGCCCGTCGCCTCTTCGAACCGCTTGAAGAGTTCCAACGGCAGGGGCGCAGAGCCCGAAAAGGCCGTCTTGACGGTCGAGATGTCGGCGTCGACCGGGCGCTGCATGCAGGCGGAAATCGCCGTGGGGACCGTGATGATGAAGGTCGTCTTCCAGCGTTCGTTCAGCTTCCAGAAGTTGTCGAACACGCCTTCGCCCCGATAGCCGGCGGGCGTGGGAAAGATCACGTGCGCCCCGGAATAGACCGCGGCCATCAGGATCACGTGGCAGGCAAAGACATGGAACAGCGGCAGCGGGCACATCACGTTGTCGCCCACCTTGAACAGCAGGTCGCCCCCCAGCCAGCCGTTGTAGACGATGCCGGAATAGGAATGCTGTGCCACCTTGGGCATGCCGGTCGTGCCGCCGGTGTGGAAATAGCAGGCGATCCGGTCTTCCGTCGCATCCGCGAAGGTCAGGGTCTTCGGCTGCCTGGCCAGTTCCGCGTTGAAGTTCAGATAGGTGGCATGGGTCGCCTTCGTCTCGATCTTGGGACGGATCAGCGGCACGATCCAGCTTTTGGGCGCCGTCAGGTAGCGGTTCAGGTCGATTTCCAGCACGGTCGAGACATTGGGCGCATGGCGCACCGCTTCGGCCACCTTCTGGGCCACGTCGCTTTGCGGGAAGGGTTTCAGCGTGACGACGACCTTCGCCTTCGTCTCCCGCAGGATCGAGGCGATGTGTTCCGGTTCCAGAAGCGGGTTCACCGGGTTGGCGATGCCGGCAATGGCGCCGCCCAGAAGCGTCACCACAGTCTCGTTGCAGTTGGGCAGGACATAGGCCACCGTGTCGCTTTCACCCACACCAAGGGAACGGAACAGGTTCGCCGCCTGCACCGTCTTGTCATAAAGCTGCTGCCAGGTCAGGGTTTCGGCCTTGTCGGTCGGGCCGGACTGAAGCTGGAAGGTGATGGCCTTCTCTTTCGGGTGCTTGTCCGTCGTGCGCTTCAGCATCTCGTACAGCGTCTTCGGCACCGGGCGTTCGCTCCAGGGCATTTCCGCCTCGATGGCCTTGCAATCCGCCAGATTGGTGATGGTGCGCATGACGTTCCTCCCTTGTGCGCCTGAAGGCGCAATCCCTCGTTCGGAAAGATGCGGTCAAAGGTGATATTGCGCAAGACTTGCAAGGGCATGTCCACGGGGAAAGCGGCCGCCTGCGCATTGTCGCGGTCCGCGTCGGGCCCGCGGATCCCGACCCGCGCCCGGGTCAGACCGGCCCGTCGGGGAAATCGTGCCAGCGGTCGATCTTCCAGACCCCGTCCTGCTTCACCAGCCAGCCTTCGTAGTTCAGGCTGCCGACGGCGGTGAAGGCGGTGCCCTCCGTCGTGTTGGTCAACAGGCCTTGCACGGTGATGTGGGCGGTTGTCGGCGTCTGTTCCAGCACCAGGATGTTCGGCATCAGATGTCGCCGCTTCTGGCCAGAGGTCGCGAAATCCTTCATCCGCGCCCGCCAGAAGGTGCGGAACCCCTCACCCGTGAAGGACAAAGCCCCCTCGCCCGGGACACCAGCGACAAAGGTGCAGTCGTCGGTGAAAAGGGCGAACCACGGGTCGGCCTGGGCATTGTCGTAGAAGAAGGAATAAGCATAAAGCACGTTGGCAATCGCCAGCCGGTCGGCGGCGTCGAAATCCGTGGCGCCGGCGGGCCCTGTGAGCGTGTAGCCCAGCAACGGTTTGGACGTTCTATCGACCGTGGCCCCCGGCGGAACCGCGGGCGTATCTTCAGCCAGCGCCGGCAGGGCCAGCAGGATGGCCGTCACCACGGCCGGAAGAAACGTCGTTTTCACCATCGTACACACTCCGGAACACGTGCCGCCCGGTTCCGGCCGGCACCTACACCGGTACCATTGCACCATGACCCCCGGCGCGCCAACATCCCATCGCTCCCGAAGGGGGCGGCGAGGGCCGGACGGATCGGCCGCGGCAGGCCCGCTGGGCCCGCCACAAGGACGAGATCCCGGCCGGACTGCCCGACCGGTCAGGCCGCGACGCTGCCGTCGGTGAATTGCAGCCGCGCCAGACGCGCGTAAAGCCCGCCCTCGGCCACCAGTTGGTCGTGGGTGCCCTGCGCGACGATTTTCCCGGCTTCCATGACCACGATCCGGTCGGCCTTCTTCACCGTCGCCAGGCGGTGGGCCACGATCAGCATCGTCCGCCCCTGCCGCAGCCCATCGACCGCCTGCTGCACGGCCCGTTCGCTTTCGGCGTCCAGCGCGCTTGTCGCCTCGTCCAGAAGCAGGACCGGCGCATCCCGCAGGATCGCCCGGGCCAGCGCGATCCGTTGCTTCTGCCCGCCCGACAGCATCACGCCGCGTTCGCCCACATAGGTATCGAACCCCTCCGGCAGCGCCGCGATGAAGTCATGGGCCGCAGCTGCACGCGCCGCATCCTCGACCTCGGCATCCGTGGCCTCTGGGCGGCCGAAGCGGATGTTCTCGCGGGCGGAGGACGCGAAAATCACCGGGTCCTGCGGCACCAGCGCCAGCAGGCGGCGGAAGTCGGTCCGGGCCAGGTCCTTCAGGTCCACGCCATCCAGCCGCACGGCGCCGGTATCGGGGTCGTAGAAGCGCAGCAGCAATTGCAGGATTGTCGACTTGCCCGCCCCGCTGGGGCCGACGAAGGCCACCGTCTCGCCCGGATTGATCGTCAGCGAGACATGGTCGAGCGCCGCAGGTTCCGGCCGCGAGGGATAGCGGAAGACCACGTCGTCCAGCACGATCTCGCCCCGCACGGGCGTTGGCAGCGCCACCGGTGCGGCGGGGTCGTTCACGCTGTCCTGAACGCCCAGCAGTTCCACGATCCGCTCGGTCGCGCCAGCGGCGCGCTGCAGTTCGCCCATGATCTCGGACAGGGCCGCGACCGATCCGGCGACCATCACGGAATAGATCACGAACTGGATCAGCATCCCGTCGGTCATCGTGCCCGCCCGCACGTCTCGCGCACCGATCCACAGGACGCCGATGATTCCCGTGAAGACCAGGAAGATGATGATCACCGTCATCAGGGCCCGGGTCCGGATCCGGACCAGAGACACATCATAGGATGTTTCGGTCATCTTCGCGAAATCGGCCTGGTTCAGCGATTCATGCGTGAAGGCCTGCACCGTCTGGACGGACGACAGCGCCTCGGAGGCGTTGCCGGACGACGCCGCGATCCAGTCCTGGTTCTCGCGGCTGATCTTGCGAAGCTTCCGGCCCAGGACCAGGATCGGCACGATCACCGCCGGCACGATCAGCAGGACCAGACCCGAAAGCTTGGCCGAAGTCAGCAGCATCAGCACCATACCGCCCAGCAGGATCAGCAGGTTCCGAAGCGCGATGGACGCGGAAGACCCCAGCACCGACTGCACCAGCGTGGTATCGGTGGTGATACGGCTCAGCACCTCGCCCGTCATGATCTTCTCGAAGAAGGTCGGGCTCATGGAAATCACGCGGTTGAAGACCGCCATCCGGATATCCGCCACCACCCGTTCGCCCAACCGGGTGACCAGCGCATAACGCAGCCCCGTCCCGAGCGCCAGAAGCCCGGCAATGCCCAGCGCGGCCAGCACGTATTTGTCCAGCATCTCTGCATTGGTGCCGCGGAAATTGTCGACCACGCGGCGCACGGCCAGAGGCAGGGTCAGCGAGACCGAGGCCGTCAGCACCAGCGCGCCCAGCGCCCCCAGGATCAGCGCCTTGTAGGGCTTCAGGAAAGGCCACAGCGCCCGAAGGCTGGACACCTTCTTGGACCGTTCCCGTTCCTCGGTCGCTCCGGGGGCATTGCCACCTCCGGCCTGACTGGGCCTGCGCGCCATGTTCCGTCCCCCGCGTTGCCTGTGGCACCTGCGTCCGGACGCTCCCGGCGCTGTGCTGGGCGTCTACTTGACCCTACAGGGCAAGGGGGTCAAGCCGGGAACAGGCGTCACGCGGTTGCGTCGCAGGGGCGTATGGTCCGAAAGGCCCGCGCCGAACGCCAAGATCGAAAACCGTATCGGGCCGGGAAACTGGAGCGGGTAGACGGAATCGAACCGACATAGCCTGCTTGGAAGGCAGGGGCTTTACCATTAAGCTATACCCGCTTGGGTGTGACGGAATTAGTCGATCCGCAAGGCGTGGTCAACCGGGCTCGACGTACGGATACCGGGCGCGGTTCGGTCCCGCGCCTGCCGTCGTGCCGGCATCGTCTTGCCATCCCGCCTGCGGGCGATAGGGTGCGCCCGTCCACCATCCAAGGGAGCCCATACGATGATCCGGACCGAGGAAATCGTCTACGACTGTTCTGGCCTGTCCTTTACCGGCACCATCGTCTTCGACGATGCGGCAGGCCCCCGTCCCGGCGTACTGGTGGCCCATGCCTTCGGCGGCAAGGGTCCGGTGGAAATCGCCGCGGCCGAGAAACTGGCCGCGATGGGCTATGTCGGATTTGCGGCCGATGTCTATGGTGGCGGCGTTCGCGCGACCGACCGCGAGCAGGCCTCGGCCATGATGCGCCCGCTGAATGCCGACCGTGCGGAACTGCTGCGCCGGCTGAAGGCGTCGCAGGCGGCGATGGCCGCACATCCGGCAGTGGACGCTGACCGGCTGGCCGCCATCGGCTTCTGCTTCGGCGGAAAGTCCGTTCTGGACATGGCCCGCGGCAATACCGGCGTTCAGGCGGTGGCCAGTTTCCACGGCATCTTCGACCAGCCGCAGGACCCCGGGACGGACGACATCGCGGCCTCGGTCCTTGTGCTCCACGGCTGGGACGATCCGCTGGCGACGCCGGAACAGACCGTGGCCCTGGGGCAGGAACTGACCGCGCGCAAGGCCGACTGGCAGATCCTGGCGATGGGCCATACCGGCCATGCCTTCACGAACCCCGCCGCTGCCGACCGCGACGGCGGCAGCTTCTACGAACCCCGCTCCACCGACCGTGGCTGGGCCGCGGTGACCGGCCTTCTGGCCGAAACCTTCGGCTGACGCCCATGCGCCTGCTGCCGGTCCTTGCCGCCCTTCTGTGCCTTGTGGCCGCGCCCCTGGCCGCCCAGAACCGGGGGGCCGTCGAAGCGCAGTACCGGCAGTGGCTGCAGACCACGATCTGGCCCCTGGCCCGGGCCAGGGGCGTGTCCCGCGGCACCTTCGACGCGGCCTTCGAGGGGGCGATGCTGGACTGGGATCTGCCGGATCTCGTGCCGCCCGGGGCCAAGGCAAAGACCCCGACCAAACAAAGGCAGGCAGAGTTCGGGTCCCCCGGCAAGTACTTCAACTCGGGTTCGGTCAACGGCGCGACTTCGGTCGGTCGGCAGATGGCCCAGCGCCATGCCGCGGCATTGCAAAGGACCGAACAAAAGACCGGCGTGCCCGGGCGGATCGTCCTTGGGATCTGGGGACGCGAAAGCGGCTATGGCAGGGTCGCCATCCCGCACGATGCCTTCGAGGTGCTGGGCACCAAGGCCTTCATGAGCACGCGCAAGGACTACTTCACGGACGAACTGATCGCGGCGCTTCAGATCGCCCAAGCCGGCCATGTCCCTGCGACGGCCATGAAAAGCAGCTGGGCCGGCGCGCTGGGGCAGCCCCAGTTCATGCCGTCGAGCTTCCTGAAATACGCGGCCGACGGGAACGGCGACGGCCATGCCGACATCTGGACGTCCGAGACGGATACCATCGCCTCCATCGGCAACTACCTGGCTCGGCACGGCTGGGTCGCGGGCCGCGACTGGGGGTTCGAGGTAACGGTGCCCGACAGTGTGTCCTGCACGCTGGAAGGCCCCGACCAGGGCCGCAGGATCGCGGAGTGGGAGTCGCTGGGGATTCGCCGCGTCAATGGCCGCCCCTTCCCTGCCAGCGAACGGTCCGGCCAGGGCTTCCTTATGATGCCCGCGGGCCGCAACGGGCCGGCCTTCATCGTGACGCCAAACTTCTATGTCCTGAAGGACTATAACAAGAGCGACCTCTACGCCCTGTTCGTGGGCCACGTGGGGGACCGGATCCAGTACGGGGTCGGCGACTTTTCCGGCCGCTGGGGCAATGTCGGCGGACTGGACCGGTCCGATGTCGCCTCGATGCAGCGGGCGCTGGAAAAGCAGGGCCACGATGTCGGGGGCGCGGACGGCCTGGCGGGGTTCAAGACGCGGCGGTCCATCGGGCGCTGGCAGGAAAGGCAGGGGCAGGCCGCGACCTGTTTCCCCGAGGCGCCGATGAAACGGCAGCTGCGCGGCTGATACGCCCCTTTGATGACGGCCGCCCGGGCGCTAAGCTGATCGGGCAACGGCAGACCCGCGGCAACGCCCGCGGCCCCAGGCGAAAGGCCTCATGACATCCGATCATTCCCCCGCGCCGCGCGTCCTGGCCCTGTCCAGCTGGGTGGGCTTCGGCCATGTGGGCCTGTCGGCGGCGGCCCCTGCCCTTCAGGCGCTTGGGGCGCAGGTGACACAGCTTCCGACCGTCATCCTCAGCAACCATCCCGGCTGGCCCCATGTCGCAGGCCGCCAGGTGCCGGTAGACCAGCTGGACGCGATGGTCGAAGCGCTGGCCGCCAATGGCTGGCTGACCCGGCAGGACACGGTGCTGACCGGCTATCTGCCCAGCCCCGACCATGTCGACCTGGCCGTCCGCCTTGTCAGCCGCCTGAAAGCGGAGGGCGTGCGCGTGGTCGTGGACCCGGTGCTGGGGGACGATCCCAAGGGGCTCTATCTGCCGCTGCCCGTGGCGGACGCCCTGCGGGACCGGCTGCTGCCGCTGGCCGACGTGATCACGCCCAACCGGTTCGAACTGGAATGGCTGTCCGGCCGGCCCGCCGGAACGGTCGATCAGGCCGTCGGCGCGGCTCGCGGGCTGGCCGACACGGTGATCGTGACCTCCCCGCCCGCGCCCGAGGGCAAGACCGGCGTGATCGCGGTGACGGCCGACGGCGCGGAACGCTGGCTGGTCGACCGGCGGGACGGTGTGCCGAACGGCGTGGGCGACGTCTTCGCCGGGCTGATCGCCGGCGGCCTGCCGGTGGCACGGGCCATGGGGCACCTGACCGCTCTGATCGACGCCAGCTTGAACGCGCCCCATCTGAAAGTCGCCGAAAGCGCGGTAGACTGGACCGCGGCACCGCCCCTTCAACCCGAAGCTCCTCAGGAGTTCTGAGCCATGGCCTTCGACTTCATCCTGATGCTGACCGCCGACGACCGGACGATCCCCGATGCCCGCGCCCGTCTGGACGAGGCGCTGGAAGGCGGCGTGCGCCATATCGGGTTCAAGGACGTGGGCCTGCCCTTTTCCGAACTTCGCGGGCTGGCCGACGCGATCCGCGCGGCGGGCGGGCGGTCGTACCTGGAAGTCGTGAGCCTTGACGAACGCAGCGAATTGGCCTCGGCCCGGGCGGCGATCGATCTGGATGTCGACGTGCTTCTTGGCGGCACCCGCGCGGCCGAGGTCACGCGGCTGACCCGCTATCATCCCGTCCGCTACTACCCGTTCCCCGGCCGCATCGTGGGCCATCCCAGCGTGCTGGAAGGCGGGGTCGAGGACATCGTGGCCTCGGCCCGGTCGCTGGCAGAGCTGGAGCACGTGCACGGGCTGGACCTGCTGGCCTATCGCTTCCAGGGCGATGTGCCGGCGCTGATGGCCGGCGTCTGCGCAGCCGTGGACAAGCCCGTCGTCATGGCGGGCAGCATCGACAGCGAGGCGCGGGTGTGCGCCGCCGCCGCCGCGGGCGCCGAAGGCTTCACCGTGGGGACTGCGGCCCTGCACGGCGCCTTCCCGGCGGACCGGTCGGGCTTTGCCGCGCAGGTCCGGTCGATCCTGTCGATCACGGCGCGGGCGCGGGCGCAGTCGACCGCGCCGCGGCGGATCGCACTGGCGGCCCATGACATGCGCAAGTCCCATCTGAAGGCCTGGGTCCACCGCCACGCCCGCGCGCTGGAAGGGCACCGGCTGATCTGCACCGGCGGCACCGGGAAGATGCTGGTGAATGCCGAACCCGTCCTGACCATCCAGCGTCTGCAACGGGGCGCGCGGGGCGGCGACCAGCAACTGGGCGCCCTGATCGCGACAGGGGAACTGGACGCCGTGATCTTCTTCATCGACCCGACCCAGCCCCATGGCGGCGACGCCGACCTGCAGGCGCTGACCCGGCTGGCGGCCCTTCACGACACGCCCGTGGCGCTAAGCCCTGCCGCCGCCGACATGATCGCCGCCGCCCTTCTGCCGCCGCCAGAGGGCCCCCTGCCCGCCTGACCCCTTGCCCTGTGCAGCCATCGGCGCAAGGATCGCGCCAGACGCCAGAAGCAGGAGGACGCCCATGCAGGAACATCCCATCACCGGCACCATCGGTGCCGAGATCGCCGGGCTGGACCTGAAGGCGCCCATTTCCGACGACCTTGGCCGGGATCTGCGCGATGCCCTGTCCCGCCGGTTGGTGCTGGTCTTCCGCGACCAGCACCTGGACATCGCGGCCCAGAAGCGCCTGACCGCCGCTTTCGGGGCGCCGGTCGAACTGCCCTATATCGTGCCCATGGCCGACGACGCGCAGGTGGTGCGCGTCCTGAAGGAGGCCGACGATCATTCCGGCACCTTCGGCGGCGACTGGCATTCCGACATGAGCTTCGTGGCCGAGCCGCCCGCCGGGTCCGTCCTGAACGCGGTCCAGCTGCCGCCTTTCGGCGGCGACACGCTGTTCGCCAACCAGGTCCTGGCGTGGGACCATCTGTCCCCCGGCCTGAAAGACCTGCTGGACGGCCGCGACGCGATCCATGTGGGCAAGCCCTATGGCGTGAAATGGGCGCCCCCCGCGGACACCCAGTCACGCGGGGCGATCAGGATGACCCGTCTGGACCCGGAAGCCGACCGGGAACGGTTCCACCCGGCCGTGCTGACCGATCCGGTCACGGGACGCCGCTCGCTCTATCTTAACCCAATCTACGTGACGCGGTTCGACGGCATGACCGAAGCCGAAAGCCGACCCTTGCTGGACGTGCTGCGCAACCACGCCACCCGGCCCGAATTCTGCATGCGCCTGCGGTGGACCCCCGGCACCGTTGTGGTCTGGGACAACTATGCCACCCTGCACTATGCGGTGAACGACTATGCCGGACACCGGCGCGAGTTGCTGCGCACGACCTTCGCCGGCCGCCCCATCGCCGACTGGCGCGCCGCGGCCTGAGCACAGGCGACGGGCACTGACCGAAGGAAAGGCCCGTGGCGAAGGGGAAGGCTGGCCCCAGGACCCCTGCGGCACAGCAGACCGGCCGTCGTGCGGTCGGCCTACCCGGCCGTACCGGCCTTCTTGCGGCGGGACAGGCTGCGCATCAGCAGGCGAACGATGGCGAAGCCCACCTGGAACACCGCACCGAAGGCAAAGACGCCCACGGCAAAGACCACCATCTGTTCGCCCAGCGTCGACTGGCGTTCCGCCTCGCGCAGGACGACGGCCACGCCTTCGTTCACGCCGATGGCCACGCCCGCGCTGGAGGACATGACCAGCACGACATAGGCGCGGATCAGGTTCGGCAGGAACAGCAGCGCCTCGGCCTGGCTGCCGGCCCGCAGGCCCAGGATCGCGGCGCGGCCGTTATCGGCGATATAGGCCGCCGCGTAAGGCACAAGCGACAGAGCCACGATCATCGATGGGGGAAGGGTCAGGTCGACCCCGAACAGCGTCCAGGGCTTCGGGATGATGTTCAGCAGGAAGAACATGACCACGAAGGTCGGGGCCGCGCGCATCAGCCCGACCATAGGTGCCACGATCCGGCGGGCGACCCGCCCGCCCAGGTACATCAGCGTGAAGGGCACGCCCAGCGCCAACCCGAAGGCCAGCGCGACGCCCGCAATGCGGAAGTTGACGACCATGCCGGTGGCCAGATCCGCAGGATAGTCCGATGCCAGAAGGGCGCCCAGTCCGGTCATGCGCGTGCCTCCCGCTGTTCCAGTTTGGCCCTGACCCGTTCGCAGGCCCAGACGACCAAGAAGACGACGGCGATATAGAAGACCAGCACCATGGTGTAGGTCGTCACCCGCCCTGCCGCAAAGGAGGTGATGTCGGTCAGCGCGCTGAGGAGTTCCGGAGCGCCGGTGAAGCTGGCGATGGGCGTGCCCTTGGCCGCGTTCACGAGGAAGGACAGAAGCTGCGTCAGCGACCGCCGGACCGCCGCCCAGTAAAGTGCCGCGCTGAAGCCCGTACCGTATCTTCCTTCGGCGCGCAGGCTGTCCGCGGCCTCGCCGATGGCCTGGCCCGCGTTGCAGCCGTTCATCAGGCCCAGCGCCACGATGGCAGAGCCCAGCGCCACGGCGGGCGAATAGGTGAAGATCGTGTTGGCCACCGCCGCCGCGACCACCAGCGTCAGGATCACGGGCGAGGATTGCAGCGTCGTGATGATCCCCCAGGCCACGACGCGCGAGGCCCGGAAGGGCAGCGCCGCGAAGAAGCCGAAGATCAGCGAAAAGGCCAGCGTCGCGGCCAGTGCGCCCACAACGAGGATCAGCGAATTGACGATACCGTCCATGAACAGCTCGAACGCGGGGACGCTGGTCAGCATCGGAAGTTCGGGCGCGAAGCCGATGTTGTCCTTCATCCACGCGACGGAGTTTTCCACCTCGGGGGCGAAGCGGGTCGCGGGCGGGGTCGCATCCAGTGCCGGCAGGACGCAGGCCGGATCGGTCAGCGCAGCGACGGTGGCGCAGGCGGGCGACTGCCACAGGACCTGCTGGTTTTCCAGGAAGCTGGTGAAGATCCCGTTTTCACGCGCCAGCGCCAGGAATTCGCCGTCGCGATGCATGATCTCGCTGATCAGTTCCAGCGCCAGGGCGAAATCGTCGGTGCCGGTCTGGGCCACGGCCATGCCCCAGGGCACCTGGTCGAAACCGAACTTGCGTTCGAAGCGGTCGCCGAATGCGGGCTCGCCCAGGTAATAGGCCATGAAACTGTCGTCATGGGCGGCCAGAACGCAGACATTTTCGTTCAACGCTTCCGGCAGGCGGGCGGCATCCTCGAACAGCATCAGCCGGACGCCTTGTGTCACCAGGTGAGAGTTTGCGTAATTGCCGATCGTGCTGCAGACCCGGCGTTCGCGGACATCGTCCCAATTGGCAATCTCCAGATCCCGCGGGCCGACGATGATGGTCTCGGAGCTGTAATAGTGCGGCCGGATGAACCGTGCCTCGCCGTCGCGCCGGGTATTGTGCCCCATGGTCGCGATCACGACATCCGCGCCGCCCTCGGCCAGGGTCGAGATCCGGGTCGCCGCACGGACATAGATCCATTCCGGTTCGACCCCCAGCTTCGCGGCGATCGCCCGGCCAACATCGGTATCATAGCCGATCCGCTCCTCGGTCTCGGCCACGCGGGTCGAGAACAGGGGATAGTTGCCTCGGACGCCGACACGCAGCGTGCCGGAGCAGAGGACCTGGACCAGTGTCCCCGCGTCGGGGCTGTCGCATTGCGTGGGGATCTTCGCGCGGGCGCCGGCCAGAAGGTCGGCCAGCGCGCGGTCGGGACTGTCGGTGTCGTCGGCGGCCGCCGCGGACAGGACACCCAGACAAAGGACCGCAAGCGCCGTCAGCGCCGCCCGAAGCACCTGTTTCAAGATCGCCCTCCCCCGTCGGCTGCATGCCGGATGGCCAGAACAGATACCGCACCAAAGGCATAATCGCCGAAGCGGTGGATGGATTGGCCGGTTTCGCGGGCCAGAACCTCGGGCGTCATGACCGCCAGCTTGGCCTTTGGCAGGGGCACCATGATGGTCTGCAGCACCTCGACCTTCAGCCCGTGCCGCGCCGCGACGTCGCGGGTCCGGTCCAGGCGGATGAAGACGTTGTGCATCAGCATCGCGCGGCCGTCCGGCGCCAGATGCGCCGCCAGACCGTCGATGAACCGGTCGACCAGGCGCCGCCCGTCGGGCCCGCCGGCGCTCCAGGATGCCAGCCGGCCATCCACCGCGGCCTCGTCCATCGGGAAATGCGGCAGGTTCGCCAGAACCAGGTCGAAGCGCTGCCCTTCGACCGGATCGTACATCGCCCCCTGACGGATGTCGCACGCGCCGGCAAAGCCCTGCGCATCCAGCAGCGCCCCCGCGGTGACGACCGCGTCGGCCTCGATATCCACGCCGGTCAGATGCACGGCGCCCATGGATCCCGCGGCGGCAAGCAATACGCCGCTGCCGCAGCCCACGTCCAGGACGCGTGCGCCCCGGGCCCACGCCCCATTTTCAAGGACACAATTCAACAATGCCGCGGTGTAGTCGCTGGGGCGAAAACGATCGGCGGCAAGCACAGCTTCGGAACTACCCATCGCCGTTCCCTAGCATCCGCACGGCCCCGCCCGGAAGATCCTTGCCGGCTTCCAGACGCTCGACGTGCAGCTTTGCCACAGGATCGTCAGGCCGGATCGCCAGCACCGCGCGATAGGCCGACACCGCCGCCACCTTGTCGCCGGCCACCAGCGCATCGAAGGCCTGCCGGGTGATGCGCGCGACCTCGACCGTTTCGGGATCTGGCACGAAGAGCTCTCCCGCGCCATAGGCCCCCATCAGTTCGTAGATGATGACCGAGGCGCGGCGTCCCTTGACATAGACCTCGTCGATGGGCCGTACGCAGACCCGGTCGCCGGCCTCGCGGAAGGTGTCGTGGCTGATGCAGACCAGCGTGCCGTAGATCTTGTTGCAGCCTTCCAGACGCGAGGCGATGTTCACCCCGTCGCCCAGGACGGTATAGCTCATCCGTTCCTTGGATCCGACGTTCCCCACCAGCACGACATCGGAATGGATGCCGATCCGCAGCCGCATTTCCGGGGCATCGTCGCTGCGCCATTCTGCGTTCAGCCGGTCCAGGTCGCGCTGGATCGCCAGCGCCGCGACACAGCCGTGCCAGGCATGATCGTCCAGCGCCGCGGGCGCGCCCCAGAAGGCCATGACCCCGTCGCCGATGAACTTGTCGATGGTGCCCCGTTCCTCGTGAACGCGCTTGTTCACGACGCTCAGCAGGGTCGAGATCCGCGCCAGAAGGTCCCGCGCGGCGATCCGTTCGGCCAGGGTGGAAAACGCCTCGACATCGCAGAACAGGATGGTCAGGAACCGGCTTTGCCCGCCCAGTTCCAGCTTGCGGTCCGATTTCAGCAATTCGCGGACCAGCCCGATGGGCACGAAGCGGGCAAAGGACTGGACCGCCGTGTCCAGCGTGTCGATGGCATGGGACAACATGTCGACCTCGCGCACGCGGGACCGCGGCAGCGGCAGGTCGGCACTGCTTTCCAGCGACTGGATCCGTGTCACCTTCATGGCCAGCCGCTGCAACGGCGACGCGACCAGGCTGGCAATGATGTAGATGATCGTCAGCTGCACCGCGATGGCCGCCAGGCCGATGATCAGCATCTGCCGGCTGTTCCTGGCGAACTCCGCCGTGAAGTCCGACAACGGCGTCAGCACCATCAGGCGCCACGGCTTGCCCAGATCTTCTTCGAAGGACGACAGGCCCACGATGTAGTCGGCGCCGTTGTAGGTGAAGCCATAGACCTCGCCGTCATCGCCCTCGACCTCGGGCCGCTGGCTGTAGGCCAGCGAGACCAGCCGGTTTTCCACATCCGCCACATGCGGCAGCGC
This sequence comes from Chachezhania sediminis, assembly GCF_009765275.1. Taxonomy (GTDB): domain Bacteria; phylum Pseudomonadota; class Alphaproteobacteria; order Rhodobacterales; family Rhodobacteraceae; genus Chachezhania; species Chachezhania sediminis. Next base: position 460,727 of record NZ_VOPH01000003.1, on the reverse strand, counting down.
AACGCGCTGATTGTCGGCGCCGTAATTCGCCGATCCGTCGGATGCCGCCAGTACCAGCCCGCGGTCGTCCAGCAGAAGGCTGACCGAATTCGGGCTGACCGGCTTTTGCGCCAGGTAGTCGGAAAAGCTGTCCAGCGTCACATCCGCGGCCACGACACCCGCCAGCGCCCCGTCGACGCTGTAGGGCGCGGCCACGGTGAAGCCCAGAAGACCGAAGGCCCAGAACAGTTCCGGGTCGGTGATCGTGGTCGTGCCAGCACTGACCCCGAAATTGTACCAGGGCCGACGCCGCGGATCGTACCCGGTTTCCGCGGCGACCTCGCCCAGTTCGTTCCGGTCGACATCCAGGAAGATGTAGCGGTCCATCGTCGGCGCGTCCTGCGACGGTTCCACCAGGCGATAGGCATATTCCGATCCCGGTGGCGGCAGGACGCCGTGGATCTCCGCCGTCGGATCCTGGATCCGCCGCGCCTGACGGAACGATCCGTCTTCCAGGCCGACATAGACGTTCAGCATCGTCTCGCTTTGCTGCAACAGGCTGAACAGGTAGCGCAGCGCACGGTTGTCGGTGAAGATGTCCGGCGCCTCGCGGCCCAGTTCGGCCGCGGTGGTGATCACCGAAATCAGCGCATCGAACTCGGTCACGATTTCGCGGATCGTCTCGGTCCGGAAACGTTCGACCATCTCTGCCGCGTGGGCGCGCGCGACCTTGTCGCTGGAACGGCGGTTGATCTCGACGATGGCGCCCAGCACCGGCACGGTGGTCAGGACGAAGACGACCAGGATCGTGGCCTTCAGCGGCACGGAGAAGCGCCGCCGGCCGGACCGCACCGGCCCGTCAGAAGCGTCTTCGATCAAGGTGGTCGGCTTTTCGGGCATATCGCGCTGCATCATAAGGGAACAAAGCCAGTGTGTCGCAAATCTGACGCAGGAATGCCAATACGATATAGTTCCATGCCGCAGATTCCGACCGCAACCGCGGGAAACGATGCGTCCGCGCCATGAACGTCGCGAATACGGTGCCACGGACACGGGGCGGACCATGGCATCGACCGGGCTTCGGGGGCTTTGGCATGGATACCCCCAAATCCAGCCACTAGGCTCGACACGCCACGCACACGACACATTCGGCGGAGACCGGTGCCATGACCCAGACCTCTCACATCGCGCAGCGCCTGTTGTCGACCTATGACGAGATGCCCCGCGGAGAGCGCAAGCTGGCCGACCTGCTGCTGGAAGACGTGGGCGTGCTGGGCTACCTGACCGCCAGCGACCTGGCCGCGCAGGCGGGCGTGTCGAAGGCGACCGCGGCGCGGCTGTTCCGTCGGCTGGGCTATCGCGGCTATCGCGATGCGCAGCGCGAGGTGCGGGACAACAAGACCGCCAGGCCCGTGGCCTCCGAGGTTCCGGCCCTGTCCGGGGGGGTCCTATCGCCTGGCGAATACCTGGATGCCGAGGTGAAACACCTGGTCCGCACGTTCGAGACGCTGCCGGCCGAACAGATGACCGAAGCCGTGGAAATCCTGTGTTCGGCCGCGAAACTGTGGGTCGTGGGATTCGGCGAAGGATATCCGCTGGCGCTTTTCGCCCGTGCGCTGCTGATCAAGGTCTTTCCGGATATCCGCATGATCCCGCTTTCCGGCTTTCCGGTGCCCGAGGAATTCGCCTCGATCAATCCCGAGGACGCGGTGCTGGCCTTCGGCGTGGGCCGTCGCACGGACGAGCTCCGCAATGTCATGGGATCGTCCCGCCGGGCGGGCGCGAAAGTCATCCTGGTCACCAATGCAATCGCCGCCGGCGACAAGCACGCCGCAGACATGATCCTGCGGGGCCGGTCCGAAGGGCCCACGGTCTTCGGGTCGATGACCGCGCCGCTGAGCCTTGTCACCTATCTCTGTGCCCGGGTCGCGGCGCGATCCGGCGATTCGGCGCAGAGGCGTCTGGACCACATCGCGTCGATCCATTCGCAATGGGCCCAAGAAAGCGGCAATTGAGACGGTTCGGATTTCAGAACTGAAAACTTGACCTCATGACGCAGCGCAGAAAGATTCATTTCTGAAAATCGACATCTCTTTTATGATCCTTTTCTTGCAACCAAAGGTGTCCTGACCGGAGCCTTTTCGTCAGGTCGTTCCTCCCTGCGAGGCGACGCAACCCGATCTGACGGAGATGAGGAACATGGACGACACACGCAGAAGAGGACGCGGATTGCGGGTCCTGGCGGGGGTTCCGCTGACCGCCGTGCTGGCCCTGGCCACGACCGCCGTTTCGGCGCAGGAACTGGTCTGGGCCCGCTACGGCGACATCGACAGCCTGGACCCGCACCGGGCGACAAGCACCCTGTCGATGCAGGTCTGGGACCAGATCTACGACACGCTGCTGGCCTTCGACATGGACGGCAAGCCCGGCCCGAACATGGCGAAAAGCTGGACAGTCAGCGATGACGGGCTGGAATACACCTTCACGCTGAACGAAGGCATCAAATGTCATGACGGCACGGATTTCGATGCCAACGACGTGAAGTTCACCATCGACCGCGCCTTCGGCGACACGCCCAGCCTGACCCGCACCAGCTGGGGCCCGATCACGGATGTGACTGTCGTGGACCCGCTGAGCTTCAAGGTCACGTTGGGCAGCAAGTTCGGCGCCTTTCTGCCCTTCCTGGCCGACAGCTTTTCCTCCATGATCTGCGACACGAACACGGTCGACACCTTCGGTTCGGCCACCGCCATCGGCACCGGGCCTTTCGTCCTGGACGAATGGGTCAAGGGCAGCGAGGTCGCGCTGTCGAAGAACCCCGATTACGTCAACTTCGGCGAACCCTATGACAACAAGGGCGCGCCCCATATCGACAAGCTGCTGATCCGCACGGTGCCCGAGGCGCAGACCCGCCTGGCCGCGCTGCGCACCGGCGAGGTCGACATCGCCGAACCGCCCTTCGACGACATCGAATCGATCAAGTCGGCCGGCGAGCTGGAGATCATGGTGGCCGAAAATACCGGCCAGGACGTGTTCTGGGAATTCACCACCTCGCGCCCGCCCTTCGACGACATCCGCGCGCGGCAGGCCGTGGCCTATGCCACCGATCCGCAGATGGCCATCGACATCATCTATGGCGGGCTGACGAACCGCGAATGGTGCCCCGTGGCCCGCGGAGTCTTTGGCAACGATCAGGAATTCTGCAAGCAGTTCGGGTATGAATACGACCCGGAAAAGGCCAAGGCATTGCTGGCGGAAATGGGTTTCGGCCCGGACAACCCGATGAAGACGACGATGTTCGTCTGGACCGGCGGCAACCGGCACAAGCTGGCGGAAATCTTTCAGTCGCAGCTGGCGCAGGTCGGCATCGAGGCGGGCATCGAGATCATGGACATCGGCACCATGAACGCCCGCGTGAAGGCCCAGAACGAAGACGCGACCTCGGACGAGCCCGGCACTTTCGACATGATGACCTGGTCCTGGTACGATCCGGACATCCTTTATCAGCTGTGGCATTCGCCCGGCGCCTATTCCGGCTTCTCGACGCCCGAGCTTGACGCGATGCTGGAGGAAACCCGCACCACGATCGAGCCCGAGGCCCGGCTGGAAAAGGTGCAGGCGGTCATCCAGTACCTGATGGAAAACGCGGTCCATATCGGCCTTTACAGCCCCGGTTGGGAATGGGTCTTCGCCGTCCGCCCCGAGGTCGAAGGCTTCAAGGTCGGCCCCTTCCTGCACCCCAGCTTCCTTGACGTGAAGATGTCCAGCGACGGCTGATACCCGGGGGGCGGCAGTCCGCTGCCCCCGACGCCGCCCCTTCGGCGCGCGGAGGCGTCCCCTGCCCCGCGCGCCGGTCCGTTCCCGCGGAGACCCCCGACGAGGAGACCCCAATGGGCAAGTTCATCCTCCAGCGCCTGCTGGCCGCGCTGGTGACCATCTGCATCGCGACCATCGCGGTGACGATCCTGATCCACCTGGTGCCGGGAGATCCGGTGCGGATCATGTACGGCAGCTTTCAGACCACGCCGGAAGAGCTGGAGGCGATCCGGGTCCGCCTGGGGCTGGATCAGCCGATCTGGACACAATACCTGATGTACCTGGAACGGCTGCTGCACGGCGATCTGGGCCGGTCCATCGTGGGCGACCAGCCGGTGCTGGACGTGCTGCTGGCGCGGTTCCCTGCGACCCTGGCCCTGACTGTTTCCAGCCTTTTCATCGCCGTCGTCGTGGGGATGAGCCTTGGCTTCCTGGCCGCCTACAAGCGCGGCACCTGGGTCGATGTGGGGTCCATGGTCCTGGCCATCGTCGGCGTGTCGATGCCGCATTTCTGGCTGGGCCTGCTGCTTCTCTTCCTGTTTGCGCTGCAGCTTCAGTGGCTGCCCGTCGCGGGCGGCGACTGGCGCAGCCTGATCCTGCCGGCGATGACGCTGGGGCTGGCCAATGCCGCCGTTCTGGCGCGTCTGACACGTTCGGCGATGATCGACATCTTCGATCAGGACTTCATCCGCACCGCCCGCGCCAAGGGCCTGCCCCGGTCCATCGTGCTTTACCGTCACGCGCTGCGGTCGGGCCTTGTTCCGGTCGTGTCCATGCTGGGCCTGCAATTCGCCTACCTCATGGGCGGCGCCATCGTGATCGAGAACGTCTTTGCCTGGAACGGCGTCGGCCGCCTGGCCATCGAGGCGGTGCTGTCCCGCGACTATCCCCTGATCCAGGGCTTCATCCTGTTCTTTGCGACCGTGGTCGCGATGGCCTCGGTCGTTATCGATGTCGCCTACGCCTTCCTTGACCCAAGGATCCGGTATTCCTGATGATACATTCGTCCTCTACCGCAGACCTGGCCGACGATCTGGCCCTGGCCTCGGCTCCGCAAAGGCGCAGCTTCTGGCGCGCGCTGCTAGGCAGTCCTTCGGGCCTGATCGGGCTGGCCATCGTCGCGGTGCTGATCTTCGCTGCGTTGACGGCGCCGATCATCGCGCCTTTCGATCCCCTGCGCATGGCCGCAGGCCCGCGGCTGCAGCCGCCTTCTCTGGCCCACCCGATGGGGACCGACGATTTCGGCCGCGACGTCTTCAGCCGGATCATCTTCGGCGCCCGCCTCACATTGCAGATCGGGGTGATCGCCGTCGGCATTTCACTGACCTGCGGCCTGCTTCTGGGGCTGGTCGCCGGGTACAGTTCGGGATGGACCGAACGGGTACTGATGAGGCTGGTGGACGTGTTGTTTTCGTTTACCGAGATCGTGATCGCCCTGGCCTGTCTGGCCATCTTCGGCGTGGGCCTGACCAACGCGATGATCGCTATCGGCATCGCCTCGATCCCCTTCTATGCCCGCGTGACGCATTCGGTCGTTCTGGTCGAAAAGGGCAAACCATATTTCGAGGCCGCGGTCGCCGCAGGCGCCGGGCACATCCGGCTGATCTTCATGCACCTTCTGCCCAACGTGGTGCCCACCCTGATCGTGATCGGCACGCTGGGTGTGTCCACCGCGATCCTGGCCGCCGCGGGCCTGTCGTTCCTGGGCCTGGGCGCGCAGCCGCCACAGCCCGAATGGGGCTTCATGCTGTCCTCGTCGCGCGACCTGATCTCCCGCGCGCCGTGGATGATGATCTTTCCCGGCCTCGCCATCGCCATCACCGTCCTGGGCTTCAACCTGCTGGGCGACGGCATCCGCGAGGCGCTCGACCCGAGGCAGACCGAACGATGACAGCACGGACCCCCCTTCTGTCGGTCAAGGGACTGACGATCTCCTTCGGCCGGGGCCGTCACCGCAATGTCGCGGTGAAGGGCCTGAGCTATGACCTGATGCCCGGCGAGACGCTGGCCATCGTCGGCGAAAGCGGATCCGGCAAGAGCGTGTCGTCGATGGCCCTGCTGGGCCTTCTGCCCCCCGGCAGCGCCAATATCGAAACCGGCACGGCCAGTTTCGACGGCCGGGACCTGCTGAAACTGTCGGACGAGGAGCTTCGCGGCATCCGGGGCGACCGGGTGACGATGATCTTCCAGGAACCCATGACCTCTCTTACCCCGGTCCTCAGGATCGGCCAGCAGTTGACCGAGGCCCTGATCGAACACAAGGGCATGTCCCGGGCCGAGGCGGCGACGCGCGGGCGCGAGATGCTGAACCTTGTGGGCCTCGACGATCCGCCCCGCCGGATGCGGCAGTTCCCGCACGAATTGTCGGGGGGCATGCGCCAGCGGGTGATGATCGCCATGGCCATGGCCTCCGACCCGGCGATCCTGCTGGCGGACGAACCGACCACGGCGCTGGATGTCACGGTGCAGGCCCAGATCCTGGACCTGATGCGGGACCTGAAGACGCGTTTCGGCACGTCCATCATCCTGATCACGCATGACATGGGCGTGGTGGCGGAAATGGCCGACCGGGTCGTCGTCATGCGCAAGGGCCGGAAGATCGAGGAAGGCCCCGTCCGCCAGATCTTCGAGACCCCGCAAGAGGACTATACCAAGGCCCTGCTGGCCGCGGTGCCCCGCCTTGGCGCCCACGCCGCAGCCGCCGAACCAAGGCAGGTGGTCGACAGCCCCGCCCGTCCCGGCGCGCGGCTGCTGCATACCGAGGGCATGTCCAAGACCTTCCGCCAGCGCGGGCTTTTCGCCGCGAAATCCGGCGGCACGGCGGCGATGCAGGACGTGGGCTTCGACCTTGCAGCGGGCGAGACGCTGGCGCTGGTCGGCGAAAGCGGATCGGGCAAGTCGACCACGGGCCGGGCGGTGCTGCGGCTTCTGGACCTTGACGCGGGTGTGATCGAAATCGACGGCATCGACATGCGCAAGCTGTCGGGCGCCAATGTCCGCAAGGCCCGACGAGAGATGCAGATGATCTTCCAGGATCCCTTCGCCTCGCTCAATCCGCGTCTCTCTGCCGGGCGGCTGGTGGCGGAACCAATGGTGATCCACGGGCTGGCCAAGGGCCGCGAATTGCAGGACCGCACCGAACAGCTGTTCCTGCGGGTGGGGCTGGAGGCGGATCACATGCGCCGCTTTCCTCACGAATTCTCCGGCGGGCAGCGGCAGCGCCTGTCCATCGCCCGGGCGCTGTCGGTGAACCCGAAGCTGATCGTGGCGGACGAACCGACCTCGGCGCTGGATGTCAGCGTGCAGGCCCAAGTGCTGGAGTTGATGCTGGAACTGAAGCAAAGCCTTGGCCTGGCCTACCTCTTTATCAGCCACGACATGGCGGTGGTGGAAGAGGTCGCGCATCGCGTGGCCGTCATGCGCCGCGGCCGGATCGTGGAAATCGGGCCCAGGCAGGCCGTCCTGAACGATCCGCGCCACCCCTATACAAGTGCGCTTTTGGCGGCGGTGCCGGTGCCGGATCCAACCCGTAGGCGGGGCACCCTGCCCACGCTTGACGCCGGCCGGCTGCCCATGGGGCCGCTGACTGAAATCGCCCCTCAACACATGGTGGCCACTTGACGATTGGAATAGCAGTAGGGGCCAGGGGTGCTGCACGCGCCGCACTGGCCGGATTGAAAGCGGTCGAGGCCGTGGGACGCGGCGCCATCGGCGGCTTCGTCAGCCTAACGGCGATCACGCCCGATGGCACGGTCCACGATCTGGGCGTCCAGCGCGGCGGCGCGCAGGCAATGCTGGCGCACCCCCTGTTCCCCACGGTCGCGGAGGCAGAACTTGCCGTGCTGATGTCTTCGGGCCCCGACCGGCCCGAACCCCTGTCACAGTTTACGCCGGCCACGGCCGATGCGGGCCTGATGACCGGGCATCGCCTGCCCAACATGCCGGAGCCGGACGGGACGCCCCCGAACCTGGTCGCACTTCGGGCCATGCGCGACGGGATGCCCCCGGACAGGGCCATCGCCCATGCGCTGGACGCCGCACCCCAGCTGGACGCAGGCCTGATCGCCATGACCCTGACGGGACAGATCGCGCTGGCCAATTCCACCTCGGTCGGCGCGCGGGACGATATCGGCGAGGCGCTGGTGGTCGAACCGGGCCTGTCGGTCGGCGTCCTGCACAACTCGATCCTGCCGCACCAGGCGCTGGCCGGGCTTGCCGTCTCGGCCATCCGCGACCGGCTGGCGCCCCGGGACGCCTGGACCGGATCGGCGCTGGCCGAAGGCCTGACCGTCCACCCCGGCACACGGGACCGCGCGTTGCTGATCGAGCCGTACACCGGCAAGGCGCTCGCCTTCGAAGCCGCGGGCGATGAATGGCGCCGCCCCGAATGGGAAGGCTGCCCGGTGCGGCGGGGTGATCCGGTACTGGCCGCGGGCCGCATCGTCGGCTCCGTCGTGACAGAGGTCTACTGCGTCCTGCGCGACGGCACCGTCACCCGCGCACGGGGCGACGGGACGATCACATGGGCACCGGTGGAACCGGCGGAGGCGACATGAGCTGGCGATTTCGAATGCGATCTGCTGTTCCGCCAGGCACTGGTCTTCGACGGCGCCGGGACCCCGCCCGTCCGGTCCGACGTGGCGGTGGCCGGGGACCCTATCGTCGCCGTGGGCCCGGGCCTGACGCTGTCCGCGCGCGAGGTGCAGGAGGCCGACGGGCTGGCGCTGGCCCCGGGCTTCATTGGCGTCCACACGCATGACGACATGGCGGTGATGTCCGTCCGGACGAGCCTGCCGAAGCCCAGCCAGGGCGTGACCACCGTGGTGACCGGCAATTGTGGCACCAGCCTTGGGCCAATACCGCTGACCGTCCGCGACGCACCGGTCCCGCCGCTGGACCTGATCGCCACGGCCGCAGAATACCGATACGCCACCTTCGGCGATTTGCTGGACGCCCGGCGCGCCAGCGGCCCCGCCCTGAACGTCGTGCCGTTCGTCGGCCACACCGTCCTCCGCGCCCGCGCCGTGGACGACCTGACCGGCCCCGCCTCTGCCGAAGAAATCTAGGCGATGCGCCGCGACATCGTCGCGGCCCTCGACCAGAGGGCCGCAAGCCTGTCGACCGGGCTTGCCTACCCGCCTGCCAAGGCCTCTACCACCGATGAAATCCTGACGCTGGTGAAGGAGGTCGCGGCGGCCGATGCGCTCTGGACCACCCATATGCTCCGGAAGGGCCCGGGTGCAATGCCGCGGGCCGGCTCCTGTCCCGCGTGTCCCTCTCCTGACCCCCGGACCCTTCGTCCCCGGCCGGTGCGCCGCACAGCACCGGCCGGGACATGAAAGCGACCTTGCCGGCGAACTGGCGATCCGGCGCGGCAGGCTCCGGACCTTTCGACCGGCAGAGCCGGAAGATGACGGGTGCAACAAGACCGGCAGCGGACAGGGAGGCGTTGGGATACGCATCCGGCCTCTGCACGCGCACCCGACCTTTGCGAAAACGAAATGGACGTCTGACTGTGCGATCCGTGCCGGCCCGGGATGCCTGGGCCCAAACACGCCGCTCGATCACGCACCTTGCGCGAAACACCCGGCGTCTTCCGGGCCATAGGGCTCCGTCCTGCTTCGAAGCCGCAGCCTTTGGCGCACCGGCCGCGTGTCACGTCCGCACTAGCCTCGCCTGCCGGATTCCATTAAATGAATAGGACGTCTTCTGTTTCAGAAAGACTCTCTTGTTGTTTGAAAGGACTTTTGCGCATGACGGTCGAGGTGACAATCCAGGATCTCAACGGCTTGACAGATTACACGCTCGCCGATGTGGATTTGAAATTCTTCGCTGGCGGCGGGGCGAAATTCGATTTCGACTATGTCGACGACAATTACCTGACAGGCCTGGCTGCAATGACCCAACCGGGTGTCTTGCCAGAGGACACGTTTCGCCTGACCTATTACAGCGACGCCACCGGTTCAGTCACCGCAGATCTGACCGGGGACTGGCCCGATCCCCTGACCCTCTCGCAGATCGGCCAGAACGACGCCTGGCTCGAAAGCACCGCGAATATCGAGATCGAAGAGATCAGCGTCATCGCGGCCTTCGCCTATCGCATTACCATCGATTTCAACGGACAGGGCCCGACGGTCAAGGACTTCGTCGAGAACTGGACGGAAAAGGACCTTGTTGCCCTGAACCCCTTGGTGAACGGCGAATTCGCAACCGAGGAAGGATGGTCCGGGACCAGCGGACGCGACAAGTACTACGGCACAAAGCAGGCTGACGTCATCGAGGGGCTGGGCGGCCACGATGTCCTGAAAGGCGACGCCGGAGATGACGAGATCTTTGGCGGAAGCGGCAATGACAAGGTTTTCGGTCAAGCCGGAAACGATACGCTTGAAGGCGGCGCAGGCAAGGACAAGCTCTGGGGCGGTGGCGGAAAGGATGTCTTGGACGGCGATGGCGGGAAGGACCGGCTGACCGGCGGGGGCGACGACGACAAGCTCTCCGGCGGAGGAGGCAAGGACTTCTTGTCCGGTGGCGGCGGTTCCGACGTTCTTCAGGGCGGCAACGGCAAGGACCGCCTGATCGGCGGCGCGGGTGACGACAGATTGTTTGGCGGCGCCGGCAAAGACACGTTCGTCGACGGAGGTGGCGACGACTTCATGCAGGGTGGCAGCGGAGCCGACCTGTTCATCTTCAAAAAGGGCGTTGCGCGCGGCGACGATCTGATAATCATGCAACGTTTCGGCGGCGACATGCTGCGGCTGGAAGGTTTCGGGATCGATGTAGATACCGCCACCGCAAGCGCCAGGGAAATCAAGTCCGCAATGGCCGCAAAGGGCATTCACGTCGATCAGACCTCTACTGGCGGGAATTTCGAGGTCGACTTCGACAGCAGCAGGGATTCGATCACCCTCAAGTTCGACCAGACGGTCCTGCCCTCGCAGATCTGGGGTTACTTCGAATTCGCCTGACACACCGGTGACACGCACCGGCCTGTGAATGGCCTTCCGGCGGGGCAGCATGGGGATCCATGCCTATAGGATTTGCCACTGCCCCGCCGGGTTCTATCTTCCCTCATTGAAATGCCCCGCCGGCTTGTCCGGGAAGAACAGGGATTGCACCGGTCCCCGACGCCGGGCCACCGAAAGCCGGTTGTCCCGGCCATCCCACAACAACCGGCAGTTGGCGCCACAGAGAGAATGCACGGCAATAGCGACATTGACCCGATCGCGCCGTGGTGTCGATTTTCGTTGCGGTTCCAAAGACGCGTCAGCCCATCGCACAGGGCTACGTGGCCATCGGCTAGAACGATGTAGGCGACCTGACCAGAATCCCGGCTGACCGGGAGACCTGCAAGGAAGCCGTGGCGCGGGCGTATCCGGACAAGAAACCCGGCGCCATTCCCGTCGATGCCGGCACGATCTACAAATTTGTCCATGTCATCAAGGCAGACGACATCGTCATCTATCCGTCGATGTCAGATCGAATGGTCAATATCGGACGCTTTACTGGGGCGATCACCTATCACGAAGATGACGGCTATCGGGGACGTCCGAATGCGGTTTCGGGGAGAGGTGTTCGTCTCGCGGGCCCTGCGCAATCCCGTCATTCGCGGCTGTCCTCATTGCCTGCGCGCGCAAGCGAACGGCCAGCCCCATCCATTGCGGCACGTTGCGTTGCCGGGGGACTGGCTGTGTCGAGGCGTCGATATCTGCCTGCAACATTGCCATCCCCTGGCCCCCTTGTGGACGCGGTCGCGCCCCATCGAACGCGACGACACCGGGGCCAGGCTGGCCGAGATCCTGTCCGATCTTTCGGCAGGTTCATATGACACGGAACACGTCGCACCATCCGATTATGATCTGTGGATCGATCGTCGTTTGTCGCAAGGCGCGGATGACACCTGGCTGTCATCCCAGCCGCTGTTTGCGGCCATGACGTTCTGCGATCTGGTCGGCGCAGCCCTTCTGCGCAAACGGGGAGAGGAAGCGGACGGCCGGAGGGCAAAGGCTGCGGGTTTCGCCCACGCATCCCTTGGCCCCGACGACATCCGAAACGCACTGGACAGTCTGACGCGCTCCGCTGATGGAGGGCACATGGTGACGAAGGGCGAACTGGGGCCGCTCTTCGAGATCCCCGGTCATTCCTATCGCGATGATGTTGCCTTCGGCGGCCTTCGCGACATCCTCAGAAGCCACCTGCTGGACGTCTGGCCCCTGTCACCAGGCGAAGACCTGCTTGGCGAGACCGTAACAGAACGTCGGCTCCGTTCCCTCCTGTCCGCCAGCAGGGAAACAGGCATCGGCACGGCGGTTCTCAACGACTTCCTGACGGAAGCCGGAGCACTCTCACCTGATGACCGGCGCGCCGATGCACGCAAGACCTTTCAAGCCCCACCCTGCCAGGCGCTTCTGGATGAAATTCCGACATTGGTCGGGCCAATTGCGATGCGCCGGGCGATCGGCGCCACCCTGGCCGAACTGAAGGCGCTGGAGGCGGACGGAATCCTTGTCCCCAAGACCAGGGTCGCCACGATCAAATCGCCTTGGCGGATTGCAGATGGGCTGTCTCTTGTTGAGGAGCTGGAGGCTTGCGCGGTGCTTCTGGACGGGGATGCGCCCGGCTGGGAAACGATCCAGCTCGCTCACAAGCGGCTGGGGATACCTGTCGGACGCATCATGGCGGCCGTCAGGGCCGGCGCCCTGCGCCTTGGCAAACGTGCCGATGTGTTCGGATACCATGGCTTCGTCGTGGACATTGCCGAGATGGCTGCCCTGAAGGAGCCGAAGCTTCCAAGGGGCGAACCGCCGCCCGTGGTGGACGGGGTGAGCGCGACGGCCTTTGCCAGATCCGTCGGCATCCGGGGCAAGGGCAATTTCCTGGCCCTGGTCGAAGGTGGCTACACGCCCGCTGTCGAGGTCTTGCACCCGACCACCAAACGCCCGCAGTGGCGGATGGATCGCGATGATATCGCTGCGTTCCATGCACGTTTCGCCACGCCAACGGTCCTGGTGGCGGAAACCGGCGCGCATCGGAACACGATACTGGCGGCCCTGAACGCGTTGGGTATCGAGGCATTCCAGCCAAGCGGGCTGAATATCGGTCCCATCTATCTTCGAAGCGACCTGGAGCCAGCCTTGCGCCTCTTGAAGGCATAAGGACTGCGAGGCGCGTTCGCGCGCTGGCATGACATGGAAGACGTGTTCAATATCAGCGCGCTGAGATGAAGCTCATCCAACAGCGCACGTCCCACTTGACAGGGGGTGTGCATGAAAACCGCCAAATCGTGCAAGCTTATGGTGCATTAGCACTTAGTCGGCACTGGCGGGCCGTGAAGGATTCGAACCCTCGACCCCAGGATTAGAAGTCCCGTGCTCTATCCAACTGAGCTAACGGCCCGCAGTGGCGACGTTGCAGTCCATGCCCCAAATCCGGGGGCAGGTCAAATGCGGCAGGTCAGCCCTCCAGATCCAGGGTCATGAACACGCTTTCGGGATCCGGGACGTAGTCCGCGAAGGGTTTGCAGAAGGTGAAACCGGCCCGGATGTAGAGGCCACGGGCGCTCACGAAGTTCCCATCGGACCCGGTTTCCAGGCTGACCCGACGCAGGCCCGTGGCGCGGGCATGGGCCAGCAGATGGTCCAGCATCGCCGCCCCTGCCCCGCGGCCGCGGGCCTCGGCCACGACATGCATGGATTTAAGCTCGCCCTCGCGGTCGCCAAAGCGTTTCAGAGCCCCCATCGCCAGGGGCCTATCGCCATCCCAGAGCAGGAAGAAGTCGACATCCGGCCCCGCTAGATCGGCCCCGCTCAGTGCATGGACGCTGCCCTCGGGCGACTGGGAGTACATCATCTGAAGGTGACGCGCGACAATCGCTCCGGCGACCTCTGACATCGGGTCGGCCGGGCGCACCTTGAACACCGGCATGGAAGGGGTTGTAGATCGGGAACGATTCAGGGCCAAGTTTCGGATTTTTGTTTTTGTATCAGATGCTTGAAGTAAGACCCAAAGTGCCTGGATGTCAAGATGCGGCCAAATCGGCAGTAAGATCCGGCCGGATCGTCCCATGAAACGTGAAAAGCCCTCCGAAGCGGGCTTTTTAAGCAAAAGTGCGGAAGGTCGTTTGATCCAGGCGAGCTCTACCTATCAGGTCGTCCAACTGGGCACGAAGGCTGGCGACGACATGGTGGCCGGGAGGGTGCGTGCTCCGCACGGACCTTGCCCCGGCTCACTCGTAACCCGTCCGCCGTGCGTCCCAAAGCGTTACCGCGAACAGGACGAACCCCGCCGCGCTCAGGGCCGCCCCGACATAGCCCGACACCTCGAACCCGTGCCCCGCGGCGACGGCCCGCGCCGCCAGGAACGGCCCCAGGGCATTGGCCACGTTAAAGGCCGCATGGTGTAGCGATGCCGCCAGCTGCTGCGCGTCGCCCGCCACGTTCATCAGGCGCGTCTGCATGACGGTCGAGACGCCGCCCAGAACGCTCATGCACAGGACCGCCAACGCCATGGGCCAGAGGCCCAGGCCCACCGCCGTCGGGAACAGCACCAGCACCAGCGCCCCGCCGCCGAAGGCGATAAAAGCCGTCAGGTTCAGGTTCCGGTCGGCCATGGCCCCCATGACCAGGTTGAAGATCGTCATGCCGATGCCCGCCACCATCAGCACCAGCGCGACCTCGGTCTGGGACCGGCCCAGCGTCGTGATCACGGTGGACGCGATGTAGGTATAGACCGCGAAGAACCCGCCGAAACCGATGGCGCCCGTGGCCAGCGTCAGCCAGACCTGCCGGTTCTTCAGCGCGCCCAGTTCGCGCAAGGGGTTCGCATCCGGATCGGCCGGTGTCCGCGGCGCCTTCAGCCAGACCGCGACGGCGGTGGCCAGCGCCAGGAAACCCACGATCACGAAACCCGCGCGCCAGCCGATGAACTGACTGATCCAGCTGGCCGCCGGCACACCGACAGTGGTGGCGATGGTCAGCCCCAGGAAGATCCGCGCCACGGCCGAGGCACGCCTGTTCCGCGGCACGATGGATGCCGCGACCAGCGCCGCCACCCCGAAATAGGCGCCATGCGGCAGCCCCGACAGAAAGCGCGAGGCGGTGAACAGACCGAAAGTCGGCGCCAGCGCCGACAGCGAGTTGAAGACGGCGAAGGCCAGCATGAGCCAGATCAGCAGCAGCCGCTTGCGCATCCTGGCGCCCGCCACCGCCAGCACCGGCGCGCCCACGACGACGCCCAGCGCATAGGCGCTGATCGCGTCGGCGGCCCTGGCCTCGCTGACGCCCAGGTCAGCGGCAAAGTTCGGCAGCAAGGCCATCGACGCGAATTCCGTCGTGCCGATGGCGAAGCCGCCCATGGCCAGCGCAAACAGCACCGCCCCCACCGGAGCGCTGCCCGGCCGGTCTGCCGCCGCCTGACCCGCGATTTCTGCCGTCTGGTCTGTCATGAAGGGTCTGCTTCCTGTCTCGGGCCCATGTCGCGGTCCCCCGGTCATCAAGCCTCCCCTGGCCGACCTCTAGCCGCAGTGCAGCATTCCGGCAACCGAAGGATGCCGCTCAGCCCCCTGCGCCGGATTGCACATCGGCGTCCGCCCGCCAGGGTTGGCCGGATGACCAGATCCGGCCTCCCTGCCGGTCCTGCCTGCCGCCGATTGCGCGAAGCCCTGGCGCCAGGTAGGCTGTCCATCAGACGGACCAAAGCGGAAACGCCAGATGCGCCCTTTCCCGATCCGCGGGACCGGCCCGGGCGGTGCGGTCCCGATGCTCTGTCGCCTGGCCCGCGTCGCGCTGACCGTGGCACTGCTGCCTGCGGGTGCCGTCGCGGCCGGGGACCCACCCTTCGACTCCACTGCTGACACCGTCTTCGACATCATCGCGACAGACGATCCGTCGACCTATCTGTGCCTTGCGGATGCGGGCCGCGGCCTCCGGCAGATGTGGGACAAGCGGCGGGGTGCCGAATTCGATCTGGACGCATTCCTGTTCGCCGCGCCTTTCATCGAAGGCCCGCCCGTCGAGATCGTGGTGAACCCCGAATTTGGCACCGCCACAGCCGCCCGGGCCGAGGCCCTGCGCTATGCCCATCCGCTGGGGCAGCTGCCGCTGGTCTTGCGCGAAGGCATCCGCCAGTTCGGCATACACAGGGGCAATCCGACCTATTCGGCAGGACCCGGCAAGGTCTTCGTCTATGCCGGCCGGACCGATCTCCGGATCGGGGAAAACCATCTGGAGGAAAGCCTGCTGCACGAGGCTGTCCATGCCTCCTTCGATGCGCGCTTCGAGCAGACGGCGGTCTGGGCGGCGGCGCAGAAGGCCGATCCGGGCTCCGTCACCCCATACGCGCAATCCCGGCCGGTTGCCGAGGATCTGGCCGAAACGACGCTCTTTGCCTATGGGTTCGCCACACACCCGAACCGCATTCCACCGGTCGACACCGCGGACACAAGGGCTGTGGCCCCAGCCCGGCTGGCGCTGATCGCGACCTCCCTCGAAGCACCGCCCCTGACGGATCCGGTGGGGCCGGACCCGCCGGGCGGATGCGCCCCCTGACCTGCCGCACCGGAAATACACGTTTTCCATACGGGACTTTCGTTCCAGAATATGGTCGGTAGTTGTCAATATTCTTTAGAATTGTCTGAAAGTCCTTTTCGAAGGAGTTTTTGCCGTATCCGCCTCGACCATGTCTGTCAGTACCGATGCCGGTCAGGATTCCATGCGTCGCGACGATTATTTCCCGACGCTGGTATATTCGACCAAGTTGCAGGATACGGATGCGATGAACCGCGATATCCTGGCCGCGATCCAGGACGAACGGGACCGCGACAACCAGGGGATCGAACGGTCGAACTTTCGGTCGCTGGGGGGCTGGCACAGCCACAACAATCTGCACAAGGATCCGAAGTTCCAGCGCCTGACCCGGCGGGCGGAACAGATGTGCGCCGGAATCTCGTCCGACCTGGGCTATGACAGGAACCGCTTCCTGGAAGTGACGACGATGTGGTCCATCGCCAATCCGCCGGGCAGTTCCAACCGGGCGCATATCCACCCCGGCGCGCTGTGGAGCGGCGTCTTTTATGTCCAGGCCCCCGAAGGCGCGGGCCAGATCGAATTCATCGATCCCCGCACTGTGCACCTGATGAATTCCGCCACCTTCATTCCGAAGCAGCGCCGCAAGATGGAATGCTGGACCAAGGTCAAGCCGGTGGCGGGCAAGATGCTGTTCTTCCCCTCGTGGCTCTATCACTCGGTCGAACCGAACCTGCCGCCGGGCACCGGCAACGTCGTGCCCGTCCGCGCCTCGCGCGCGATCATCAGATATTCGAAATCGGCCTGCGTCGCGTCCTGTCCCGGCCCGAAGATCCGCACCGGCCCGAGGCGGGGCCGATAGTCCTCCGGCAGACCGTCCAGCGCCCGGCGGACGATATCCGCCAGGATCAGCCGCTGTTCCCGCACCGTCAGGTCCGGTTGTTGCAGCGTCATGGTCAGCCGTTCGATCCCGTCGATCCGGAGGTCCCTGCCTTCGCGGCTGGGCACCAGTTCCGGCTCTGCCAGCAGACGCTGGCAGAGCAGCAGCCCGATTTCCGCCAGCCGCGAGGTCACGCCCATAAGGAACAACGCCCGCGGTTCCCACCGGTCGCGTCCGTTGCCGCCGACGAGGCCGCCCGCAGCACCGCATGCGATGCCGCCGCGTGCTGCCGGCAGGGTCGAACTACGGCCAGCACGTCGCGGCACCTGCAGCTTGTGCCCGGAATAAAGCGCCGCGAAATCGGCCTGCGCATAGAACACCGGCCCCATCCCGGGATCGAAGACCAGCACACTATGATCCGTCGCCGCCAGCCGCATGACATCGTGCTTCTGCGACATGTGCAGGATCGCCTCGCCTTTCACCCCTGCCACCTTGTCGGCGGGCACGGCCAGCGCGTGGGCCTCCACACCCGCGTTTTCCACGGTATAGACCCGCAGCGTTTCCAGGTCCGATCCGATCCGGTCGGGGTCCAGCGCCTCGACCGCCGCCACCGGGTCCGCGGGGCGGCCTAGCAGGCGCAGGACGGTCAGGGCGCAGGATCAGCGCCGGCAGGGCCTTGGTCCAGAAGCGGCTAGATCGCAGCATCTCGGTTCAGCAGGAAATTGAACAGCGACTGGCGCGCCAGCGGGAAGGTCAGCTGCACCACCGCGCCGGGCAGATCCCGGATTTGCGCCGCCGCCTCCGGATCCACGCCGACGACCACCTGGCTGAGACCCCCCAGCCGCAGCATCTTGCCCGCCAGCGACTGGTTGCCCAGCCGGATCCCCAGTTCCGCCGTGTCGACGGTCGAAAAGTCGCGCTGCAGCAGGTGCCCCTGGAACACGATCTGCGCGCCCGTCCTCGCGTCGCTGATCGACCCGCGCACCGGCTGGCCGGGCCGCAGCACCACGGCGTGCCGGTTTTCCAGAAAACCGACGATCTCGTCCTGCGGCGCGTCCTCGTCTGCCGCGTCAGCCTCTGGATCGGCGATGTTGCCCACGACCAAAACGGGATCGTCCTGCACGTCGCGGGCGCCGGTTTCCAGGATGGTCAGGCGGCTTTCCATCGGCGGCAACGGCACGAAGACCGAGGTCACGTCGACTGCCCCAACCGGGCGCGTGTCGATATAGACCCTGTCCACCGCGATCCCCGCCGCCCGGAACGACGCCGTCACCGCCTAGGGATCGGCGGGCAGCGCAAAGGCGACCCTGTCGGTGCCATGGCCCAGAACGACCCGACCCGAAAGCGGCGCGCCGTAGATCAGCAGGGTCAGCGCGGCCACGGCTTCGCGTTCTGCCAGCAGCCGCACCGTATCGCCCTTGCCAACGTTGGCGCGGCTGGCCTGCATGGCGCGCATGTCCACCGCCTCTCCGGCCGCGATTGCCACCTGGGGCACGACCAGCTAGGCTAGGTATCCGGCCTCGGCCCGCTGGCTGGCACGCAGGACCTTCAGTTCCGCCAGCTGCGCGTCGCTGCCTGCGATCTTGTCGGTCAGGATGTCGATTTCCGCCTGGCCGATGGCGTTCGAATAGCCCAGCGTCTGCAGTTCCTTCATCAGGTCGCGGATCGTCTTTTCCGATGAAAACCGGGTGCCCTGGCTGGTGATCACCGACAGGCGGCTGGACTGGATGCTGTCCAGCATCGATGCGATCTGCTGGGCCGGCATCGAAGCATTCTCGCCCGAACGGTTCAGCAGGTCCTCCAACAGGGCCAGTTGGTCGGCGGTGGCGTCACGTTTGGCGATGTCGCGGTCCCGGTCGACGGTGATCTTCGACGCTTTTTCCAGATAATCCGTTTCCACCTTATGGACGAAGCCCGGCAGAAGCTCGTCGATCAGCAGGTCGCATTTTTCGGGGGTCGAGAGGCTGTCGAAATCAAGCCGCGCGTGGATCGACCGGTCGAAGGCCGCGGCCACTTCCGCCTCCGGGCGGATGCAGGCCAATAGCGCGTCACTGCCCGGGGGGCGCGACCAGTTGCGCCCGCCCCGTCGCGACCGCGCGGCAGGGAAACGGCCTTGCCCATATAGCTCTGGCTCTGATCGATGAACTCCATTGCGGCCCTTCCGGTGCGATGCAAGCGAACTGTCGTAAGAGCCCTAGCCGCTGGGGCCCCCGGGGCCAAAGGCCGGAATCGCGGCAATCACCGCGGGACCGGGGACCGCCCCAGCGCCTGCGCCGATCAGTTCGCCGTGTCCCCGTCGCCGTTGGGCATCACCCAGCAGGGCCGTTCATATTCGCCGTTCAGCATGTAGCGCGGGCGGAATGGCAGTACCTTGACCTGGCTTGGCTGGGTCACGCCTTCCGAGGTCCAGACCTCCACCCTGCGAATTTCGAAATATCGCTCGGGCTTGTTCAACTCGGACAGAACCGCGCTGTCGGGCTGCGGCGGCGGGCGTCCTCCGCTGCCGCCATAACCCGCCTGCCGCGCCGCCCCGGCGTCCTTCCGGGACGTCATGTCCCGTGTCTGGTCCCGGGGCACATCCCCCGCGCGCTGGTCCTGCTCCGACCTGCCGCCCTCCGTCTCCGCATTCCCGGTCTGCGACAGCCGCGCCGGGGCATTGTCATCCCCGGTCCCGAAGTTGAGGAGCTTGTCCATCCCCAATTCTGTCAGGGCCTTGTCCTTCTGGACGGCCGGTGCGATGCATTTGAACTTGGCCACGATGCCGCCCATGTTGGGAAGCACCTCGATCTCGTCCTGCCATTGTTCGCCCAGCATAACCATCGGGTTCTTCCACAGCCTGTTGCCGGCCAGCCGGATCGCTGCCGGGCGCCCGGTTTCCACCTGGTCGACCGCGTCCTGATCGGCATCCAGATAGGGCGCGCGGATGATGAAAAAGCCCATCCGCTGCAGGACATCGTGCGCCCGCGACGGAAGCGGCAGCAGCAGCGAACGTATCCGCGGCTCTTCATCGGGGTCCGTAGGACCGGCTGCGGGACCGTTGTCGTCCGGGTCCTGATCGCAAATGTCGCCGATATGCAGCGACGTCCGCATCCGCGACGGGCGCACCCAGCAGGTGTTCACCTCAAGTTCCAGATGCCCCCACCAGCTGGGCAGAGAGATCATCGCCGACAGGGGAACGTTCATCGGCACATGCGCCTTCACGCCGCTCCACGACACGGCCCGGGGCGAGACGATCCAGGCAAAGCTGGTCGTCTGCGACCGGCTTCGGATCGCCGCCCAGGCCAGATCCTCCAGCGTCAGGTTTTCCAGCGTGCTGCAGGCTGGCCCGCCAGTGTCGCTGTCTACCGCTGCGGTCCCGTCCGCCCCATCCGGTTCCGGGCCGGGGCCGCATTCGGGATGACGCTCGGCCGCAAGGGCCCGGATCTGATTCAGCCAGTTCCGGGCGCGCGTGTCTGCCGGGCCGCTTCCGATTTCCGAGAATTCGGCCCTGGCCTGGCTGACCAGATCGACGAAGGCCCTGCCCCATCCCGTCGCACGGTTCACGCCTGGCCCGCCCGCCGACAGGTCAAGCCGCAGGTCGTCCAGCAATTCGCTGATGAACCGGCTGCAATAGTAGGTCTCGTTCTGCCTGGGCAGCGCCGGCGGACCGCCCTGACCGAACTGGGATTGCAGGAAGGTCCCGGACCGCCCCCAGTCCGTCATGCCGTAGATGTGATCGGTTTCCTGCAGGCCGGCCTCTTCGTAGTCCCGTCCGGCATCGATGGTCATCGCATTCCCCGTCAGCTTCGCCAGAACGGACGACAGGCTGCTTTGCACCCCTTCGGATTTGAAGGTCGACAACCTCTCGCCACTGCGGGGCCAGACCGCGTAACTGCGGACATGCGAAAAGCAGCTGAGCTCCAGGTACAGCCGCAGGGCTTCCTGACGCCCGAAATCGCTGACGTCCGGCATCGATGCCGGACCCGCGGCACCAACCGGACCCGCGACATATTCGGTATAGCTTGTCACCCGCGGCTGACAGCTGCCCAGACTGCAGGACCGGGGGATGCTGAACTTGAAGTAATCGCCCAGCGTACGGTTCCGGACGATGGAATCCATATGCGTCGTTTTCAGCAGATCGCGGACCACGAAGGCCAGCCCGATCTCTCCGACCTCAGACTGGAAATTCGCCATCTGTGTGCCAAGGCTCTGGATCTGAAGCAGGCTGTCGCCGCATTTCTGGCGGTCGTCCAGATCTTGCCAGTCGATCGCCGACGACCGCCCGGCCGCCATGCGTGCCAACATCCGGCCCACCTGATAGCCATGAAGATCCAGGCAGGGACCATTGATCGTCGCGGCGATCTCGACTGACAGGGCGTCAGGTTCCTCGAACCTTTCGGGTCCGGCCAGCAGCGCCAGCGTTCCAAGAAGACGCAGCCGGGCGATTGTCGGCAGCTTGTTCCTGAACACGCAGGGCGGCTGAAACAGCCGATGCAGGATCTGGTCCAAATTGTGCCGTGCCAGCATCGCGTGGTCGGACGGGCGGCCGGAAGAAGCGCCGGCAACGTTCGGCTGGCTTTGTGCGATCTGTTCCTCGAGAGCCTTTTGCGCATCCAGATAGACCGTCGCACGCTTGTTCAGGATCTCCGGGGCAAGCGTCATCAGATCGGAAAGCTGCCCGCAGCGCGACACCAGGTTTGCCGCCGCTACCTCAAGGAATGCACCTTGCGACGCGTGGCTTGCGGGGGCCGGGACATCGCCGGCCGCAGCTGCGGCGTCACCGGTGCGCCCCCGGCGGCCCCCCGCCCCATCCCCGGCCAGTCCACCATCCCCGGCCAGACCCAGGGGCGGAAGCAGACCGTCGATCAGAGGCTGCAGTCCGGTATTTTCGATCACCGAGCTGATGTATTGCTCGGCCCGCTTGCGGGCCTCCTCGTCGGCGATGGCCGCCGTCTCGACTTCCATGGCCCACAGGATCTGATCCATCCGGTCGCCATTCAGCCCGAAAAGCCCGGCGTAATAGGCCAGCAGATCGTCAAGGATCTCCAGTTCCCGGTCCCGCAGATCCGAATACCGCTGGTCCAGACGCAGGACCAGACTGCGGTCGCTCATCAGGTTGTTGACGATGCTTTCCAGCTCGCGCCGGGTGTCTATCATCAACTGGCCATAGTGGTTGAACAACAGCCGCACGTCCTGGGGTTCGCGCACCGTCATCGTCACAACCGCCAGGCTGTCGCTGCGGGATCGCGCCGGGCTGATGTGAAGGTTGAAGTTCATCCGGTGCAGCGTGTTCTCGCCAAGGTCGTGGGTATCGTCCAGGATATTCTCGTACCGGCGGACCGACAGCGCGTCGCGATAGGCTTGCGCGGCCTCCACCTGCTTCAGGGGGGAACGGTTGAACAGGCCCTGCTTCTCGGCCATTTCCAGGAAGGCCTTGCTGTCGGCGGTCTGTGCGTCGGCCTGCGTGCCGTCGGCCGCGACGGCGGCGCTGAACTCGGCCAGTGTCCGGCTCATCTGGATGCGGTCGGGGCGCGCGAACTTGCCACTTTCCAGGTACTTGTCCACATCCTTCAGACGGGCGTCGATCCAGTTGTTTTCCTTCAGCCGTTCGTTGA
Organism: Chachezhania sediminis; assembly: GCF_009765275.1. Taxonomy (GTDB): domain Bacteria; phylum Pseudomonadota; class Alphaproteobacteria; order Rhodobacterales; family Rhodobacteraceae; genus Chachezhania; species Chachezhania sediminis. The sequence continues at coordinate 437,940 of NZ_VOPH01000003.1, read as the reverse complement.
TCAGCCTTTCGCGGGTGAACAGCTGCGGCGTGTCGACCACGATCACGCCTTCGGAATCCGGGTCGTGCGGGGACCAGCCGAAGATCCGCGTGTCCATGACCCGGCTTTCGACCTGTTGCAGAAGCCAGGGGATCGGCAGGACGTAGATCACAAAGAAAAAGGCCACCAGCCGCCACATCCACCAGCTGATCGACAGCCCGGAAATCCAGCCCGCCGTCCTGCTGACGCCCGCCCCCGTCGCGGTGGCCGCACGCGACAGGCGGGACGGCCGTTTGTCCGCCGCCGGCCGTGTGCCGGCATTCGATTCCGGCCGCCGGGTCCGGTCGTCGGGGTCGGAGGTTTCGCCGTCCGGCCCTGTGCTGTGCTCCGTGTCGTCCGCCATGGCCGATCCTCTTCGCCGCCGTCAGGACACCAGGGTCCGGTCCAGCAATGTCTCGTACAGCGCCCGGATCGCGTGGTCGCAGTGCTGGGTCCGGCCCACGCGGAAGGTGCCGTATTCGCCCAGCTTGTTGGACGGAGAGCCGCCGCCGCAGACGCTGAAATAGGCGCAGGTCCGACGGCAGATCGCATTGCCGATCTCGATGTCCCGCTGCGCCTTCAGGAAGGCCTTGTGCAGGAACATGTCCGAAAGATCGCTCATCGCGCCGATTTCGCCAAAGTCGAAGCTGCCGTATCGCGTCGACGTGGTGCCCAGCAGTTCCGGTGAAAAGGTCGACACGGCGCCGCCCACCCCGACCGAGACGATGGCCCCGGCCGTGTTCTCCTGGTTGCGCGACGGCCCGGGCCGGCCGGTCATCCGGGCCGAAGCCAGGAAGCGTTCCCGCTCGCGCACCAGCGGCGGTTCGGGCGCGCGGTCGACCTCGTCCAGGAAGGCGTCCAGGAAACGGCGATAGCGGTCCAGGCTATCCGGAGCATGGAGGGTGGACGTCGTGTTCTCTCCCTCGGCTTCCTCGACATTCAGGCCGATCCAGCGGGCGCCGGTGTCGACCAGCGCGCGGGCCATGTCGCGCGGATACTCCATCCCCGCGGCCGAAACGACGGCGATCACGTGAAACGGGATGCCGGCGCGGTTCAGGCGATCGATGCCGGCCATGGTCCGGGCATGGGTGCCCCCGCCCGACCGGGTGCGGCGGAACCGGTCGTGGATCGCGGCCGGCCCGTCCAGCGACACGCCCACGCCGATGCCCGGGCGCCTGAAATGGTCAATCCAGCCGTCGTCGATCAGCGTGGCGTTGGTCTGGAAGGATTGCCGAAGGATTCGCCGCTGGCCCGCACGCTCCAGCCTGTCCGTCGCGGCAACATACCAGTCGGGCGGCAGCACGCAGGGTTCGCCCGCATGCCAGACCACGGTGGTTTCGTCATCGAAAAGCCGGCCGCCCAGGATGGTGCGGCCGATGGCCTCCAGCACGCGGTCGGACATCACCGCCTTTCTCGATCTCCCGGGTAGGTAGCAATATGAACAATCCAGATTGCAGAACGGCGTCGGCTGCAGCACAAGCAATTGAATTGCGGGAATGATCGACACGGTGCCTCAGGAATTCAGCCAGTTGAACCAATTGCGCCAATTGTTCCAATTGGGCCAGTTCCCCCAATTGTACCACTGGGCCAGTTTCGGGGTCTCGCCTTCGGATTTACCTTCTTTCGACAGCGCGGCGCGGGCCTTTTCCATCCGGTTTTCGAAATCTGCCCGGGCCGTTAAATCCTGCGTACCCCTTTGGTGCGCCGATCCTTCGGCGGCCCCAATAAGGCAAACGACAAGAACTCCAAACTGCGCCAGAAACCAGCGGACCCTGTGCATTTCGATAAAATCCAATTCTGCAAAACCAGATAAATTTAGCATAAATTCGCCAATCCCGCAATTGAGGGTTGTCTTTACTTGACTTGGGAAAATCCTGGGCCACCGGCCCGCCCGCCCTTGCTTTCCGTCCCTTCCACGGTCAGATCGGCACGGCATAGGGCCCAGGCCCCGCACAATTCCCAGAGGAGTCCGGATGTTCCCGTTCAAACCTTTCGCGGCCCTTGTCGCCACCGGCCTTGCGATGACCGCCCTGCCCACCGGTCCCGCGGTCGCCCAGCACATGGACCACACGGCCCACATGTCGGGCACCGGGTCCGCCTTGCCCGTCGAACCGGGCCAGGGTGCCTTTGCCGCGCTGTCGGAGATCGTGGCGATGCTGTCCGCCGATCCTGATACGGACTGGAGCCGCGTCGACATCGACGCGCTGCGCGCCCATCTGGTCGACATGAACCGGCTGGTGATGGACACCTATGTCCGGTCAGAACCCGTGGACGGCGGCTTGCGGATGTGGATCGCGACCGACGGCCCCGGGGGCGAGGCCGCGACCCGCATGGTCCCCGCCCACGGCGCCATTCTTGCGGCCGAAACCGGCTGGGTCTCGGACATGGGAAGCGACGGCACCGATATCGTCTGGACCGTGACCGGAGGTGCCGGGGATGATGTCAGGATCCGGGCGCTGGGATTCTATGGCCTGATGGCCACGGGCGACCATCACCGGATGCATCACATGGGCTTGGCCCGGGGGATGCCGGTTCACTAGACTGCAGACCCCGACTGAAAGGTCCCGTCCGACAGCCGGCCAGCAGGCGATGCCGGCCTTCGGCAGATCCGGGCCACGCGACACCTCCTATCGCCAGCGGCCTGGGGTCAGGGTCCATTCGTCTGGTTTCGTGCGACCTTGGAACCGGACCTGACACCGGGTAGCCTGATCCGGGGCCGGTTGCGCGGGCAGACGCTGCCGGTCGCCTGGGGCCAGTTCACGATGCAGCCGGCAGTGGCGCCGGTCGCCCCCGGACCGGTGAAAGGCCGCGAAGTTCACCCTGCCGACACAAGACCGTATCCGAACCGTCATGAAGCGCCCCCACCAAGCGTCGAGTTGTGACCGCCTGATCAGGGAGTGGGATGAATGTCCTTCAGATTTGCCTGCCTTGCCTCTGTCATTGCGCTGTCCCCTGGGTCGGCTGCAGTGGCCGAACAAAGCTTCAACCGCATCGCCAGCTTTGCCACGCCCGCCAACATGGCTGCGGGTCAGGATACCGCGCACGAGACATCGGCCGAGATCGTCGACGCGACCGCGGATGGCATGACACTAGTCTATACCGACAGCCCGCTGGGCGTGATCGGACGGATCGACATCACCGATCCCGCCAATCCGAAACCGCTGGGCAACGTGAAGCTGGGCGGAGAGCCCACATCCGTCGCCATAATCGGCAACACGGCCTTCGTGGGCGTGAACACGTCCGAAAGCTACGCTAACCCGTCGGGCTATCTGGGCGTGTTCGACGCCAAATCGGGTGCCGAAAAGGCCCGCTGCGATCTGGGCGGTCAACCCGATAGCGTGGCGGCCGCCCCTGACGGCAGATTCGTCGCCATAGCCATCGAGAACGAGCGCGACGAGGATCTGGGCGATGGCCGTACCGGCCAGATGCCCGCCGGTTTCGTCGTGCTGATAGATGTCGCCGATGAAACCTTGGCCTGCGACAGCCTGCGCAAGGTGGACCTGACGGGCCTGGCCGAGATCTCTCCGGAAGATCCGGAACCGGAATATGTCGACATCAACGCCGATAACGAGGTTGTCGTCACCCTGCAGGAAAACAACCACCTCGTCCTCATCTCGAAGGCGGGCGAGGTCCTGGCGGACTTCCCCGCCGGCCGGGTGACGCTGGCGGAGATCGACACCCAGGAAGAAGGCGCGCTGGTATTCAGCGACACGCAAGAGGACCTCCCGCGCGAACCCGATGCGGTGACCTGGATCGGCACCGATCACTTCGCCATTGCCAACGAAGGCGACATGGACGGCGGCACCCGCGGCTGGTCGATCTTCGACCGGGCCGGCAATGTGGTCTATGACAGCGGCAATGCCTTCGAACGCGCCCTGGTCGAGATCGGCCACTACCCGGAGAAACGGTCGGGCAACAAGGGGGTAGAGCCCGAGTCCATCGCCTTTGCGCAATATGGCGACGTGCCGATGGTCTTCGTCGGCTCCGAACGCGGGTCCATCGTGGGCGTCTATGATGTCAGCAATCCCGCTGCCCCGGTGCTGAAACAACTGCTGCCCTCGGGCATCGCGCCGGAAGGTATCCTGCCGATCCCGCGGCGGAACCTGCTGATCACGGCCAATGAAAAGGACGAAGGCGGGCCGCGCGCGCATGTCATGATCTACCAGCTTGGCGAAGGCCCGGCGAAGTATCCACAGCTGACGTCCAAGGGCACCGACGACCTGATCGGCTGGGGCGCGATTTCCGGCATGGCCGCGGGCGAGGACGGGACCGTCTATGCCGTCAACGACAGCTTTTATGCCATGCAGCCCACGATCTTCGTCATCGACACGAAGACCACGCCCGCCCGCATCACCGACGCCATCCGGGTGACCCCCGGGGGCCGGCCCGCGCAGAAGCTGGACCTGGACCTGGACCTGGAAGGCATCGCCCTGGACGGCAGGGGCGGCTTCTGGCTGGCGTCCGAAGGCAACAGCGCGAAACAGGTGCCCCACGCACTGTACCATGCCGCCGCCGATGGCGCGGTAGACAAGGCGGTCCCCTTCCCCGCCAAGCTTCTGAAACACGACGTCCGGTTCGGCGCCGAAGGCATGACCCGCACAGGCGACACGCTGTGGATCGCGATGCAGCGGGAATGGAAGGACGATCCCAAGAACACGACGAAGCTTGTGGCCTACAACACCGAAACCGGCGACTGGGGCGCGGTCCTTTATCCCAAGGACAAGGTCAAACGGGGCTGGATCGGCCTGTCGGATATCGAGGCCCATGGCGACCACGTCTACCTGGTGCAACGGGACAACAGGTTCTCGGACGCAAAGGTGAAACAGATCGCCCGCGTGTCTATGGACCAGATGGTGCCCGCGGCCCTTGGCACCGACCTGCCGGTCGTGACCAAGGAAGTCGTCCATGACCTGATCCCCGATCTGAAAGCGAACGGCGGCTATGTCGTCGACAAGATCGAAGGCCTGGCGATCTTCCCGGACGGCACGGCCTGGGTGTCGACCGACAATGACGGCGTCGACGACAGCTCGGGCGAGACGTTCTTCTGGACCATCGGCAAGCTGAACTGATCCCGGGACCCGGCCGCCGTTTCATCCGCGGCCGGGGTTTTCGGGCTTACAGCAGCTCGAACGCGCCCTTTTCCTGGGCGCGTTGGTAAGCGGGACGCGCCTCGATCCGCTTCACGAATTCGGCCAGTGCGGGGCGGCCCTGCGCCGCGTTGGTACGGGCGACGGCGGCCTGGACCGGGAAGCTCATCATGACGTCGGCCGCCGAAAAGTCGCCCGCGAACCAGCCCGTCTGTGACAGCGCCCTGGCCCAGAGGTCGAAAAGCCCCGGCAGCGCCGGTGCGACCAGCCGGTCGTCCATCTGCTTGCCGATGGCCCTGGCGATGGGCCGGATCAGCGCCGGCGCCAGCTGACCCATCCGGGAATAGACCAGACGGTTGGTCAGCAGCGGCATGACCGACCCCTCGCTGGAATGCATGAAATAAAGGTAGCTGACCCAGACCGCCGTGCCCGGTTCAGGCCTCAGCCCCTTGGGCCCGTACCGTTCCAGCAGGTATTCGACGATAGCCCCGGTTTCCGCCAGCACCAGATCGCCGTCCTGGATCACCGGCGACTTGCCCAGCGGGTGGATCTTGCGCAGCTCTGCCGGGGCCAGCATGTCGGGACCCCGCTTGTAGACCTTTAGGTCATACTCGACCCCAAGCTCCTCCAGCAGCCATGCGACGCGATGGGCGCGGGATTTTTCGAGGTAGTGAACGGTGATCATCGACGGGGCCTCCGGACCGGTTGTCTGAACCATACGGTTCAGGTGTAGCACCGGATGCGCCTGGGCCAAGGTGCCGTTGCGTCAGAGCGCGCCTGTCCGCCGATTGACGCGGCCGTCGCCGGCGATATGCCGCCCGCATTCGAAACAGGTTAGGCACGGGACGGTTGGCCCTGCCCCCGCAATGCTGGTCCTTTCCGATGCACCGGCATCGGCCCTGAACTGTCACAGCGCAAGGAATGCCTTGCGACCCCAGAAAGAGTAGGACCGCATGCAGCCGCAAATCTATGCCATCACGCGTGGCGTTTCCGAGCTGTCCCGGGCCGCCGCTATTTTGGCAACGGATCCAGCTGAACCCCGCTTTTCGACAATGCCGAGAGCGCCTTCTGCCAGATGAACGGACTGGTCTTTGGGACCTTCGTGAAACCGGCGTTGGAGGTGGAGATGAACCGCCCGGCCGGACCCACGCCCGGCGCCTTTACGCTGGCCCACAACGTCGCCTTGGCCAAGGACGCCGATGCAGTCATCGAGCGGTTGCCCCTTCATGGGCGCCAAGCCCTGCGCCGGGCCGATGCGCCGCTGTGTGGAGGGTATCGCGGTTACGTGCCCGACCCGGACGGGCATGCCTGGGAAATCGCGGGGAACCCGGCCTGAAGCTTCGACACCGAAGGTCACATGACCTTCGGCGCCTGGATTCAGGCGGCGCTTTTCAGCTCGGGGATCGGCGGTTCCAGTTCGCCGGCAAAGTGGCAGGCCACGCGGTGACCGCCGCCGAAATCGCGCAGGGCGGGCGGCTCGGCCTTGCACTTCTCGGTCGCGAAGGGGCAGCGCGCGGCAAAGCGGCATCCCTTGGGCGGGTTCGTCGGGCTGGGCGGTTCGCCCCCCAGCAGCGGACGTTTCGCCAGCGCGCCGCGTTCGGCCTCGGGCGACAGCGCTGCGGCCATCAGCGACCAGGTATAGGGATGTTTCGCCTCGGCAAAGAGCTTGCCCACCGGGGCGCGTTCGACGAACTGACCCAGATACATCACCCCGACCTCGTCGCAGATGTACTGCACCACCGCCAGGTCGTGGCTGATGAAGACATAGGACAGCCCCATATCCTGCTGCAGCTTGCGCAGCAGGTTCAGGATCTGCGCCTGGATCGCCACGTCCAGCGCCGAGACCGGTTCGTCGCAGACGATCAGGTCGGGGCGCGAGGCCAGCGCGCGGGCGATGCACAGGCGCTGCCGCTGGCCGCCGGAAAACTGGTGCGGGAATAGCCTGCCCGCATCGCGGTGCAGGCCCACGGCGGTCAGCATTTCCTCGGCCACCTCGTCCCGGCCCTTGGCGTCGCCGATGCCCAAGAGATCCAGCGGTTCACGGATCGCGGCGCGGGCCTTCTTGCGGGGGTTCAGGGACGAAAACGGGTCCTGGAACACCATCTGGAACCTGGCCCGCGCGTCCCGCAGGCTTTCGCCCTGCAGGCCGGAAATCTGGAGGTTCTTCAGGAAGACCGACCCTTCGGTGATCGGCACCAGCCGCATGATCGCCTGCGCGATGGTCGACTTGCCCGACCCGCTTTCGCCGACGATGCCGAAACAAGTGCCCTTCTTGACGCTGAAGTTCACGCCATCGACGGCGTGAACGATCCGCCGCCCGCCGCCGGGCGCACGCCCCGTGTCGAAATGGACCTTCAGCCCGTTGACGCGCAGGATGTTGTTTCCGTCGCTCATGCCAGCACCTCTGCCTTGGTCTTCCAGCACATGGCCGCGTGGCCCGGCTCTACCTCGGTATCGACCGGGACGGTTGACCGGCAATGCGCATCCGCCAGCGTGCAGCGCGGCGCGAAACGGCAGCCCGACGGCATCTTGCCCAGCTGGGGCACCATGCCCTCGATCTCCAGCAGCGCAGGCCCCTGCCCGCTCGCAGCCGCGCCCAGACGCAGGCGCGGCGTGCAGGACATCAGGCCCGACGTATAGGGATGCGCCGGATGGCGCAGGATCGCGGACGCGGGCCCGTGTTCGATCCGCCAGCCGGCATAGAAGACGGCCACGTCATCGGCCAGTTCCGCCACCGCGCCCAGGTCGTGGGTGATCAGCATGATCGCGGTTCCCGTTTCCTCCTGAAGTTCGCGCATCAGGGCAAAGATCTGGGCCTGCACGGTCACGTCCAGCGCCGTGGTCGGTTCGTCGGCGACGATCAGGCGCGGCTGGCAGGCCAGCGCCATGGCGATCATCACCCGCTGGCGCATGCCGCCGGAAAATTCGTGGGGATAGGACCCCAGCCGCGCCTCCGCTCCCGGAATCTGCACCGCCTTCAGCATCTCGATTGCGCGCTGTTCGGCCTTTGCGGTATCCAGCCCCTGGTGCTGGCGCACGGCCTCGGCGATTTGTTCGCCGACCGTGTAGACGGGGTTAAGCGACGTCATCGGCTCTTGAAAGATCATCGAGATGTCGTTGCCGCGCAGCTGGCGCATGCGGGCCTCGGACGCCTTGGTGATATCCTCGCCGTCCAGCAGGATCTGGCCGGAGGTGATCTGGAACCCCGGCGGCAGCAGGCGCATGATCGCAAGCGCGGTCATCGACTTGCCGCAGCCGCTTTCGCCCACGATGCCCATGGTGGTGCCGCGCCGGATCGAAAGGGACACGTCGTCCAGCACGCGGATCATGCCCGCGTCGCCCTTCATCTCGACCGTCAGGTTGCGGATTTCCAGGAAAGGGGTGTCGTCGGTCATCCGCGTTTCCTCGCCCTTGGGTTCAGTGCATCGTTGATGCCGTCGCCGATCAGGCTGATGGCCAGCACGGTGACGAAGATGGCCATGCCCGGGCAGGTCACGGTCCACCAGGCGTCCAGAAGGTAGTTCTGGTTCTGCCCGATGATCAGGCCCCAGCTAAGCGTGTTGGGATCGCCCAGTCCCAGGAAGGACAAGCCCGCCTCGAAGAGGATCGAGGCGCCGGTGACAAGGGCCGAGGACACGATGATCGGCGGCAGCGATCCCGGCAGGATCACCCGGAACATCAGGTAGCTGTCCCGCGCCCCCGCGGCGCGGGCCGCCTTGACGTAGTCCAGGTTGCCGATCCGCATGAATTCGGCGCGCGTCAGGCGGGCGATCTGAGCCCAGCCGACGACGCCGATGGCAAAGATGATCGTGGTCAGCGACGGCGCGAAGATCGTCACCAGCACCATGGCCAGCAGCAGCGACGGCAGCACCTGGAAGAATTCGGTGAACTTCATCAGCGCGGCATCGACCCGGCCGCCGAAGAAGCCCGCGAATGCGCCGACGACGACGCCGATGACGATGGTCATCACGGCCGACACGGCGCCCACGATCAACGTCACGCGGCCGCCGACCAGGATACCCGCCAGGATGTCCCGGCCCAGGTAGTCTGTGCCCAGCGGCGTGCCGTCGCCCGGGGGCGACAGCGGTATCCACACCATTTCGTTCGCGTCGACGCCGTAAAGCGCAGGCCCGAAGATGGTGCCGACCAGCACGATCAGCAGCAGGATCATCCCCGCCGCCGCGGCCTTGTTCTTCAGGAAGATGACCAGCGTCTCGCGCAGCGGGTGGTCCGGCTTGGCCGCCGGCGGGGGCACCAGGTTGCTGTCAGGGGCAAGGGTATCGGTGTTCATGCCTTGACCTTCCTCATGCGGGGATCGATCCAGCGATAGGCGATATCGGTCAGCGCATTGGCGATCATGACCAGAATGGCGGAAAACAGCAGGATCCCCAGCAGCGTGGTATAGTCCCGCCGCAGGATGGAATCGTAGGCCAGCCGGCCCAGACCCGGCCAGTTGAAGACCGCCTCGACCAGCACCGCACCGGCAAAAAGCTGGCCGAACTGCAGGCCCACCATGGTGACGATGGGGATCAGGCCGTTCCTCAGCCCGTGTTTCCAGACGACCTTGCCTTCGGGCAGGCCCTTGGCGCGGGCGGTACGAATATAGTCCTGGCCCAGCACCTCGATCATCGAGGTGCGCGCCAGCCGGCTGTAAAAGGCGATGTAGATCGTGGCCAGCGTCACCGCCGGCAGCACCAGGTGGTGCAGGATGTCCAGATAGTAGCCGATACCGTCGGGTCGGCGCATGGAATACATGCCCGACACCGGGAAGATCGGCCAGATCGAGGCGAACAGGATCAGCAGCATCATCCCGATCCAGAACACCGGCGCCGAATAGCCCACCAGCGACAACACGGTCACGACGTGAGAGCCCATGCCGTCCGGCTTCCTGGCGGAAAAAGTCCCGGCAAGGGTGCCCACGACGACGGCCACGACCAGCGCGCTCATCACCAGAAGGACGGTTGCGGGCAGCCGTTGCAACAGAAGCTGCGTCACCGGCGTGTTGAAATAGTAGGAATAGCCCAGGTCGCCCGTCAGCACCTTGCCGACATAGACCCCCAGTTGTTCCAGCACGGGCCGGTCCAGCCCGTACTGCGCCCGCATCTGGGCGATCAATTCCTCGGATGCGCCGCCCATCTCGCCCACGATGACCTCGACAGGATCGCCGGGGGCCATCTGGATCAGGAAGAAATTGAAGACCACCACCGCCATCACGAGGAGGAAGGCCTCGATCAGCCGTTTAACTGTGGCCGTTACCTTCTGGTATGTGTCCATCGGTGGTGGTCCCTTTCCGCCCGTCTAGGTGCCGGTCACTCTTTCCAGCGCAGGTCGTCCATCGGTGCCACGGCCCCCCAGATCCCGTCCGGCACGCCGACCAGGTCCTTGTTGTAGACGGTGCTGTAGGGGATGACGTTCAGGAAGTAGATCGGGCTGTCGTCCACCACGATTTCCTGGAATTCGTCATAGAGCGCCTTGCGCTTGGCCGGATCCACCTCGGTTGCCGCGGCTTCCAGCAGTTCGTCGACCTTCGGGTTCGAATATTGCTGCGTGTTCGACCAGATGACGTTCGGACGGATGTTCGACGTCATGTAGGTCCGGTTCACACCGATGACCGGATCGCCCCAGTTGAACACCTGGTCCATGGTCAGGTCGAAATCATAGCTGGAAATCCGCCCGGCCCAGGTCGGGAAGTCCGGCGCCAGCCGCAGTTCCAGGCCGATGCCGACCTTCTTCAACTGGGTCTTCATGTATTCCAGGACGATGCGGCCCATTTCCTCGTTCGCGGCGGTGGTGTCGCCGGTGATCGTGAAGCGGATGCCGTCGGCACCGGGTGCCAGCCCGGCTTCGTCCAGCAGCGCATTGGCCTTGTCGAGGTCCAGATCGTAGCCTTCGACGTTTGCGTTCGCCAGCGGCGAGCCCGGCACGATCGGGCCCGGCGCCACGGGCGCCTGCCCCTGCAGCAGAACGTTGGCGATGAAGTTCCGGTCGATCGCATAGTTGATCGCCTGACGGACGCGCACGTCGTCCAGCGGCGGCTTCTTGGTGTTGTAGGCGATCCAGTTGATCGGGCCGATGGCGGCGCCCAGGTCGCTTTCGACGACCAGGTCGTCATTGCCGCTGAGGCGCTTCAGGTCGCGGGGCGAGGCCAGGAACGGCACCATGTCCACGTCGCCGCGTTCCAGCGCCAGCAGCATGGACTTGGGATCCGGGAACATCTGGACATAGATCTCGTCCAGATAGGGCTTGCCCTCGATGAAGAAGTCTTCGTTCTTGGCCAGCTTGTAATATTCGCCCTGCTTGTATTCGACGAACTTGAACGGGCCCGCACCGATTGGCGCCAAGTTGGCCGGGTTCTGCTGGATCTCGCCGTGGTCCGGGCCGTAGATGTGTTCCGGGATGATCGGCATCAGCGTCGGCGACATCGCCAGAAGCAGCGCGGGATGGGGATGTTCCAGGTGGATGACCACTGTCAGCGGGTCGGGCGTGTCGACCGACGCCACCGGCGCCAGCATGGTCTTGAACGGGTGGTTGGCCTTGATCGTCTCTATCGAGAACTTGACGTCTTCCGAGGTCAGCGGCTCTCCATCGTGGAACTTCACGCCGTCCTTCAGGTGCAGCGTCACGGTCAGCCCGTCGTCCGAGGTTTCCCAGCTTTCGGCCAGATAGGGCTCGGGCTCCCAGCTTTCGGAATAGCGCAGGGGCGAGGCAAAGATGCTGGACGCCGGCATGAAGGTGAAGATGCCGGACTGGATCGCGGCGTTGAAGTGGCGCGGCACGCCGACCGAGCCGATGACGACGGAACCGTCGGCCCAGGCGCTGCCCGCGGTCACGGCCGCCATGCAGGTGGCCGCCAGGAAGGATTTCCACTGTTTCATCTGTTTCGTCTCCTGTTGGTGTTTTGGTTGTTGTTGTTCGTAGGTCTGGTCATCCGGTAAAGGCCGCCAGCCCCCGCGCGCCCGAGGCAAGGGCCGTGGCCAGCAGGACCAGCATGGCCAGCCGGCGAAAGCCGGTTTCGCTGGTGCGTTCGAAAAGCCGCCCCCCGAACCAGGTGCCGAACAGCATCAGCGGCAGCGCCACGGCGGTCATGGCCAGCGTGTGAACGGTGATCAACCCGCCCCAGATCAGGCCGGGAATGGTCATCAGCGAGGTGGCGAAGAAGAAGATGATCATCGACGCCCGCGCCCGTGCCGCCGGCAGGTCGGTGGTCAGGAAATAGGCTACCGCCGGCGGCCCCGGCATGGCGGCAAAGCCCCCGCACAGGCCCGCAACCGCCCCCGTCAACGTGGCCAGCCCCAGCGACGGCGGTTTGCGCGGCCCCTTGGGTTTCCGCAGCAGCACCGCCAGCCCGATCAGGATCAGAAGGGCGATGGCGATCCGCAACATCGTAGGGTCCAGCCACAGCAGCAGCGTGACCCCGAAGGGCGTGCCGATCACGGCGCCCGCGATCAGCCTTTTCAGGACCGGGGTGTCCCAGGTCCCTCGCATGGTGAAGGTGTCGCGGCAGCCCACGGCGCATTGCAGCAGCACCGCGATGGTCACCGCCTCGGCCGGCGGCAGGAAGAACGAGATCGCAGGCACCGCCGCCAGGGCAAAGCCGAAACCTGTCAGTCCCCGCACCACGGCCGCTGCCAGCGTCGCCAGGCAGACAAGCCCGGTGTCGGGCCAGATGAACAGGTTTTCCATCTGCGATCCGCTCCGCCATCGGCCCCCTTACATCGCCAGCACGATGGTCTTCTTGCGGGTGAAATGTTCCAGCATCGCTTCCAGCGACGCCTCTTTCCCCAGGCCCGAATTGCCGAAGCCGCCATAGGACAGGTTGGGCTGGATGGTCAGGTTCTGGTTCACCTGCACATAGCCCGCGTTCAGCCGTTTCGTGGCATCCAGCGCAGTGGCCAGGCTGTCGGTCCAGACCGTCGCCGCCAGGCCATAGTCGGAGTTGTTCGCGGCGGCGATCACCGCTTCGTAGTCTGACCATTTCTGGATCATGCAGACCGGGCCAAAGATCTCTTCCCGCGCGGCGGGGCTGTCTTCCGGCAGGTCCAGAAGCAGCGTCGGCTGCATGAAGAGGTCGGTTTTGACCGCACCCGCCTCGGGCATCGCACCGCAGCGGACGACACGTGCGCCGGGCGTGTCCTCGGCGATGCCGACATAGCGGTCGATCGTGGCCTTCTGGCGGGCGTTGATGATGGTCCCGATCTGGGTCTTCTCGTCCAGCGGGTCGCCGATCACCATGGCGTCCAGCTTGGCGGTCAGCTGCTCCAGGAACGCGTCGTACAGGTCTTCATGCACATAGATCCGCGAGGCGGCGGTGCAGCTTTGACCCTGGCGGGTGAAGCGCATGCCGTTGATAGCCCCGGTCACGACCTTGTCGAGGTTGGCATCCGCGCAGACGATCATGGGGGACTTGCCGCCCAGTTCCAGCGACACCGGCACGATCCGCTTGGCACCCGCCTGATAGACGATGCGGCCAGCGTTTTCGGACCCGGTGAAGGTAATCTTGGCCACGTCCCTGTGCGCAGTCAGGGCCGATCCGCAGACAGGACCGTCGCCCACGACGACGTTGACGGTGCCCGCGGGCAGGTGGCGCGCCATGATCACCGCACAGGCCAGTGTGGCAAATGGTGCCTCTTCCGAGGCCTTGATGACCACAGTATTGCCCGCGACCAGGGCCGGTGCGATCTTCAGCATGGTCAGGACCAGCGGCACGTTCCACGCCACGATGGCACCGACGACGCCCAGCGGCTCGCGGGTGGTGGTGGCGAAGACGGACGGGTCGAAGGGGATCGTCTCGCCCTTCAGCTCGGACCCCAGTCCGCCGTAGAATTCCAGAAGGTCGGCCGACACGGCCAGTTCACCCCGGCATTCGGTGGCCAGCGCCTTGCCGGTCTCGCGCGCCAGAAGACGGGCGATGGTCTCGGCCTCGGCGGTGATCGCGCGGCCGGCTGCGGCGACCATCTTGCCCCGCTTGCGGGCGTTGGTTTCGGCCCAGGCGGGGCCGGCGGCCTTGGCCGCGGCGACGGCGGCGTCGACCTCGGCCTCGCCCGAAGCGGCAGCGGTGGCCAGCAGCGTCATCTGCGCCGGCTCCGTCACGTTCAGCGAAGCACCGGCGGCAACCAGTTCACCGCCGATGAAGTTGCGGTCGGCCAGGACGGCAAGCCAGTCCTCGGCAGTGGTCGCGTCCTCGGGACGCATCGGGGTGGGATGCAGGTTTTCCATGGTCAGCACTTTGCCCCGTCGTGGCGATAGCCATAGGACCAGCCGCCGGGAATGAAGGGTTCCAGAGGGGACCAGACAGGCCCAACCCCGGCGATGACAGCTCAGTGGCGGCGCACGTCGCGCGCCGCGGCGGCGATTTCGGCGATGCCGGGCGCGATCAGATGCACGTCGATGGCCGACAGGCCCAGCCGGAAGAATCGGCCCGCAAGATCCGGGGCGACGAAGGGATCGCCCCTTTCCACCAGCACGCCGCGCTTGCCTGCGGCCTCGATCAGGTCGTCGGCATGAATGTCCGCCGGGCATTCCAGCCACAGGCTGGACCCGCCGATGGACGGGCTGAGCCGGAAGTCCGGCAGATCGCGCCGGGCGGCGGCCACCGCTTCCTGCCAGCGTTGCGACAGCGCCTCGCGCAGGCCGCGGACCATGCCTTCGTAATGACCGTTGGCCAGAAGGATCGCCGCGGTGCGCTGGTTGTTCAGGGGCGCGGAGCGGTGCATCAGCCGCCGCAGGGCGCGCAGTTCGGCCACCAGCGGCGCGGGCGCCACCACGTATCCGATGCGGACACCGGGGGCGAGCACCTTGGACATCGTGCCGATGTAGACAACGCGCCCCGCCTGATCGATGGACTTCAGCGCGGGCGGCGTCTTGTCGTTGCGGATCTCGCCTTCATAATCGTCTTCCAGGATCAGGAAATCGTCGCGGTCCGCCAGGTCCAGCAGCCGCGCCCGGCGGTCGTCGGACAGGGTGACCATGGTCGGGCAGTGATGGGCGGGCGTGACAAAAACCAGCCCTGCCCCTTTCAGCATCGCCTCTGTCTGCTCGTTCAGGATCATGCCGTCATCGTCGACCGGCATGTGCCGCACGTCCGCGCGATGGGCGGCAAAAATGTTCTGGGCGTCCGGATATCCCGGATCCTCGACCGCGACGCCGTCGCCTGGGTGCAACAGCAGCCGCGCCAGCAGGTAGATCCCGTGCTGCGAGCCCAGCGTCACCATCACTTCGTCCCGGCGGGCATAGATGCCGCGCTGTGGCAGGACGTGACGGCACAGCTGTTCGACCAGCAGCGGATCGTCGTCCAGCGCCCGGTCCGACGCCCACCAGTCGATGGCCGACCGGCCCAGCGCATCCCGCGAACAGGCGCGCCACTGGTCGATCGGGAACAGGTTGCGGTCCACCTGGCCATAGACGAAGGGATACCGGTACTGCTGCCAGTCCCAGGGCTTTTCGATGTGCCGCATTTCCGAGGGCATGAATTTCAGGTGCTTGCGCCAGGCGATCCCCTGCCCGCTGGCCGCGTTCGGTTCTGCCTCGACCCCCCGGGCCTGGTCCACCGCGCCGACGAAGAACCCCATCCGTTCCCGCGATTCCAGGAAGCCCTGCGAGACCAGTTCCTCGTAGGCTGCCGTCACCGTGTTCCGCCCCACGCCCAGGCTTTTTGCCAGGTGGCGCGTCGCCGGCATCCGCTGGCCGTGGTGCAGCTTGCCATCGACGATGGCGTTGACCAGCGACTGCCGTATCCAGGCCTGCAGCGGAGTCCCCGGTGACCGGGGATGGAACAACGTATTGTCGAGCATGCCCGACTCTTCGGCCTGCACACCCGGAATCACAACATGCGGCAGACCGCCCAATGCGCCCTGCAGCATGTTTCGCAACGTCTTGCCATTCGGGCCGCCCAAATAATAGGCGGGCAGCCCGGGCATTCCCCATTTGGGTTATGCGGTCGCCATGACCTCGGTCAGGGCCTCGTCGATGGTGGCGACGATGCGGTCGATCTCGGCCGCCGTCACGATCAGGGCGGGCGACAGGCACAGCGTGTTGTTGAATCCCGGGATCGACCGGTTGGTCATCCCGATCAGCACGCCGCGGCGGTCGCAGGCGGCGACGACCTGCGCCACGATACCTTCGGCCAGGGGTTCCTTCGTTTCGCGGTCGGCCACCAGCTCGGCACCGGCGAAAAGTCCCAGCCCCCGCACATCGCCGACACAGGCGTGCTTGTCCTTCAGCGCTTCCAGGCCCGCCATCAGCCGCGCGCCCATCGCCTTGGTATTGGCCAGCAGGCCCTCGTCCTCGATGATCCGCATGTTCTCGATCGCCGCCGCCGGACCGGCGGTGCAGCCGCCGAAGGTCGAGATATCGCGGAAGTGGTCCAGCGGATCGCCCGCATCGGACTTGAACTGGTCGAACACCGCTTCCGTGGTGACAAGGCAGGCGATGGCCGCATAGCCGGAGGCCACGCCCTTGGCCATGGTCACCATGTCGGGCTTCACGCCATAGTTCTGATAGCCGAACCATTCGCCGGTCCGGCCGACACCGCACACGACCTCGTCGATGTGGAGCAGCACGTCGTATTGCTTGCAGATCTCCTGCACCCGATCCCAATACCCTTTCGGCGGCACGATCACGCCGCCACCGGCGGTCACGGGTTCCAGGCAGATGGCGCCGACGGTATCGGGGCCTTCGCGCAGGATGACCTCTTCAATAGCGTCCGCCGCCCGGCGGCCGTAATCCTCCACGTCCCACTGGGCACGGTATTCCAAACAATGCGGCACCGACACGAAACCCGGGGCGAACGGGCCGTATTGCGCCGCGCGCTGTTCCTGGCCGCAGGCCGAGAGCGCCCCGATGGTGGTGCCGTGATAGTCGCGTTCGCGGAACAGGATCTTGTGCTTCTTGCCGCCGTATCGCTTGGCCGCGATCTGGCGGACCATCTTGAACGCCTTCTCGTTCGCTTCCGAGCCGGAGTTCGTATAGTAGACCCGGCTCATCCCGGGCATCTTCTCGATCAGCATCTCGGCAAAACGTGCGCCCGGGACCGACCCGGCGCTGCCTGCAAAATAGTTCATCTTCACGACCTGGTCGCGGATCGCGTCGCCGATACTTTCCCGGCCATAGCCCACGTTCACCGTCCAGACCCCGCCCGAGACGGCATCCAGGAACTCGCCCCCATGCTGGTCCCAGACCTTCATACCGCGGCCTTCGACAATGATCCGGGGATCCTTCGTCTCCAGCGCCTTGTGCTGGAAGAGGTGGTGCCAGACATGAGCGCGGTCGGCGTCGACGATATCTCTCAGGTCGTTGTCGTACATGGCGGAGTTCCTGTGCGTATGCGGCGTTTGGCCTGACAGAACGCCCGAACGCGGCCACGCGACAGCACCAGACCGCGCCAATCGGGGGGACCAGAGGCGCCGGCAATGGGACCAGAGCGCAGATAGGATGCGGGCCCGCATCGCCTGCCGCCCCCGTGATGCGGCAATGCGCGGACGGAGTGCGCCTCTGGGGCCACGGCCCGCCCCTCCGGACATGTCTCCTCGGCGGGCTGTGCAACGACAGCCTGTTGGCGGACGCGGAGGCGACATGCTGAGCGGCGGACGCGGCGACGACGTGATGGTGGGCGGCCAGGGCCGGGACGTGGTGCCCTATATCGACGACCTTCAGGCCTGCACGATCCGCAGTAGCGACGCCGGCCGGGTGATCGTCCACCGCGGCGACTCCGCCCTCGACATCCTGACCCAGATCGGGGAGATCCGCACCAGCGAAGGCGACGACATCCTGAAAATCGGGGGCAACGACGTCTTCTACGACCTGAACGCGGGCAACGACCGGGCTGTGGTCCGGGGCGACGGCAACCGGCTTCAGGGCAGCTTCGGCGACGAAGTCTTCAAGGTCAGGGGCAACGACAACACGATCCACGGCGAGGCCTGCGATGACAGGATCGACGTCTGGGACAACAGGAACTCCGTTCTGGACGGATCCGGCAACGACACGGTGATCATCAAGGGCAACCACAAGTGCATCGAGATGGACTGCGAGTCCGACGTGGCCCGGATCGAAGGCGACCACAACCGGGTGAAGCTTCATTCTGTGGCCTACGGCATCCGCGGCGTGCCGGACGAGGTGACGATTACCGGCGACAACACGCGGGTCTCCTCGGTCGGGCAGGACGACCACCTGATCCTGAGCGATTCAGCCGGCACCCTGATCGTGCGCCATTACATGTACTATCACCCGAATCCGCTGGACCGGATGATCGTCGACTGTTCGACCGCCGAAGGCCGCGTGGAAATGGCGAAGGGCGGCCTGACCTGGACCACTGCAGGGGGCGGCAGCGGAGAGATGACGACCGCCAAGACCAGGATCATGGGAACGGATTTCGACGACCGGCTGGTTTCGGCCCCGCTGGATTTCGATCCCGACTTTCCCAACCAGCGCGAGCTTCAGATCACGCTGGACGGCGGCAAGGGTGCTGACCGCATGATCGGCGGCGAAGGGTCCAACCTCTTCATCGTCGACGATTTGGGCGACGTGGTGATCGAAAGGACCGCGGGCGGACAGGCCATCGACCAGTTGGAAAGCAGTGTCGACGTCACCCTCGGGGCAACCTGGACATGCTGAACCTCAAGGACCGGGCCATCGAAAGGGTCGGCAATGCCGGCCAGAACTCCCTGTTCGGCAACGCCCAGGACAACGTGCCGAAGGGCGGCGCCGGGCGCGATACGCCGTTCGGCAACCGCGGCAATGACAGGCTTGTCGGCGGCAAGGGGCAGGACACCTATGCCTTCGAAATGCAGCCGGACGCCGAGACCAATGTCGACGCGCTGGTCTTCAGGTCGAACGACCGGGTCGCGCTGTCGGACCGCTTCTTCGACCTGGAACAGACGAACGACGGGATCGGCAAGGCCTTCACAAACATCACGACCGGGACGATCGGTGAGGACAGCCGCATCCTCTACGACCAGGACACGGGCGAGGTCTTCTATGACACCGACGGGTCCGGCGGAGACGATGCGGTGCTCTGCGCCCGGGTGGCCGGATCGAGCGACATCCTGACGGCGGACGGCTTCTTCGTCTTCTGAGGAGCGTCTTCGGATGGCCCAATGAAAAACGGCAGCCCCCGGTCCGGGGGCTGCCGCTTGCTTTTCGAAACAGGCAGTCGCGTCAGGCCGCGACACGGCGACGGCGCGGACGTTTGGCCTGGCCCGAGGGCTGGCCGTGGCCCTGCGCGCCATGGCCTTTTTGGCCGCCGCCAAAGCTCTTGCCGCCATGACCGCCCCGGCGCTGACCGCCGCCATTGGCGCGGCGCTGGCCCATCGACCGGCCGCCGCCGGTGCCCTGCGGACGGGTGCCGCTGGCCACGGGGACCTCGATCTTCATGACCTTCTCGATCTGGGTCAGCAGATCGACCTCGTCCTCGGCACAGAAGGCGATGGCTTCGCCTTCGCGCCCCGCGCGGGCCGTCCGGCCGATGCGGTGGACATAGTTGTCGGCCACTTCCGGCAGGTCATAGTTGATCACATAGCTCACGCCCGGAATGTCGATCCCGCGGGCGGCCACGTCGGTGGCCACCAGCGTCCTGACTTCGCCGTCGCGGAAGGCCTTGATGGCGCGGTCGCGCTGGCCCTGGCTCTTGTTGCCGTGGATCGATGCGGCCTTGTAACCGTCGGCCACCAGCCCCTTCATCAGCTTTTCCGCGCCATGCTTGGTGCGGGCGAAGACGATGGTCAGAGCATCCAGATCGTTCGACAGGATCTCGCGCAGCTTGCGGGGCTTGTCGCCCTTGTCCAGGAAATGGACGCATTGCGTGACCTTGTCGGCAGCCTTGCCCGGAGGCGCGACCTGAACCTTGCGAGGATCGGTCAGATAGGCGCGGCTGAGTTCCTCCATCTGTTTCGGCATTGTGGCCGAGAACAGCATGGTCTGGCGCGGCGTGCCCAGTTGCGGCGCAATCTTGCGCAGCGCGTGGATGAAGCCCAGGTCCAGCATCTGGTCAGCCTCGTCCAGCACCAGCTGACGCGTCTGGCTGAGATCCACCGAACGTCGGTCCATCAGGTCGATCAGGCGGCCTGGGGTCGCCACCAGGATATCGACGCCGCGGGCCAGCGTCGCGATCTGACGGCCGATGGACTGGCCGCCCACCACGGTCGTGATCCTCAGCTTGGTGCCCAGGGTCAACGGCCGCAGGCTTTCGGCGATCTGGTTCACCAGTTCGCGCGTCGGCGCCAGGATCAGGGCCTTGACGGTCTTCGGTTCGGGCTTGCCGGGCTGGTTCAGCAGCCCGTCGACCAGCGGCAGGCCAAAGGCCAGCGTCTTGCCGGTGCCGGTCTGGGCCAGGCCCAGGATGTCGTGCCCTTCCAGCGCCAGCGGGATCGCCTTGGCCTGGATCGGGGTGGGTTCCTTGAAGCCGCTTTTCTGCAGGGCTTCGTGAAGGCTGGGCGCGATGCCCAGCATGTCAAAATCGAACAAATCTTATCCTTCGTACCCACACGGGCCAGCGGCCGTCGCACGGGCGGGTCGGGGCTGCGCCACCGCAGCCGGGAGGGTTGGCGAGACCTCGAAGGACAGGGGCGGATCCCCAGCCATCCGGCCGTCGCGTCAAGAACCCTGCGTGATGGGGAACCGGGATTGGTGTGCGCTGAGGGCCCCGACACGGGACACGGGCTGCTCACGCGGCAGCGCAGCGACTGGGGCTCATGTACGCCTTTTGTACGAAAGGTCAAGGGCCTGATCGGATCTCAGGCCGGAAGACCCCGCCGGTCGCGGGCCACGCGCACCGTCAGCACCACAGCCGCCACAACCGGGATCAGCGCCAGCACCGCCAGCGCGGTCATGGTCCGGTCGGGGCCCAGCCGTTCGATCATCAGGCCGCCGACCGACGGTGCCGCGGCGCCCGCGAACAGCATCGGCCGTGCCAGCCGGCCCATGGTCGCGGCATATCCGTCCTCACCGAACAGCGCCAGCGGCAGCGCGCCGCGTGCAATGGACCATAGTCCATTGCCCCCGCCATAGGCGATCAGCGCCAGCGCCGCCGGCAGCCCGAACTGCAACCCGCCGAAGCCCACCAGCACCAGCGCGGTCGATATGCCCAGCGTCCAGATCGGGTGATGGCGGCCGCGGCCCAGCATCTCCAGCACGCGGGCGCCGACCTGGGACGGGCCGATCAGCGCGCCCAGCCCGATGGCAGCGGCCAGCGACAGTCCACCCGCGGTCAGGATGGTGACCATGTGAACCGACCAGATCGTCGACAGCATCGAAAGCGTGATGCCCGCCGCCACGATGCACAGGAATCGCAGGTCCAGCGTGCCGACCGGAGCCGCCGTGACCTGCGCGGTCACCCGTGCCGTACCCCGCGACGGCACCGGCGCCCTGGCACGGCTCCGCGGCAGGAAGACCAGGCACAGGGGCAGCGTCAGGCCCAGGTGGATGCCCGCATACATCAGGCAGGTCGCGCGCCAGCCCAGGCTTTCCATCGCCCAAGCGGTCAGGGGCCAGCAGACCGTGCTGGCAAACCCGCCCCACAGCGTCAGCTGGGTGATCGCGGCCCGCGCTTCGCGTCCATACAGGGTGCCCAGCGTGGAAAAGGCCGCGTCGTAAAGGCAGCAGGACATGCCCAGCCCCATGATCGCCCAGGCCGCAAGGTACGTGACAGGCCCCTGCGACAGGCCCAGCATCGCCAGGCCCAGGGCCACCAGCACCACGCCCGCAGCCAGGGTCTGCCGCCCGCCGGTCCGGCCGATCCAGCGGCCGATATAAGGCGCGGCGATCCCCGAGACGAGAAGCGCCAGCGACACCCCTGCCGACAGGAACCCCATCGACCACCCCGTCGCGGCCGAGATCGGGCCGGACAAGGGCGCCATCAGGTAGAAGGTGCTGCCCCAAGTCAGGATCTGGACCGCGCCCAACGCGGATATCACCTTGGTCTTCGCCGAAATCATGTCGCGCCATTCCCTACTTCCGACGGCGTTTCCGATGGCGGCGCGTCGGCACAGCATTCGTCCGCCAGGAACCCCAGCAGAGCGTTCATTGCATCGTATTCCGCATGGCAGTTCAGGGTGGTCCCGTCCCGCTCCTGCCTGATCAGCCCGCACCGGACCAGCCGCTTGACGTGATGCGACAGGCTCGAGGCCGGCATTGCCAGCCGATCCTGCAACTGGCCCACCGGCAGACCGGAAGGACCGGCCCGCACAAGGATGCGGTAGATCTGTAGCCGGACCGGATGGCCCAGCGCCTCCAGCTGCTGCGCGGCAAGGTCAGTATCCATGACCCATGGCTTCTGCCGATCCACGAGCCGCGTCAATCCATATTTCGACTACTATCGAATTATAAACGCCCGACAGCACCGGACCGGGTTTGTGTTGCCAAAATCACATGTCGATTCCGGTATCATGTTCAACCGCTGACAGATTGCGGGGACGCTGGCCGACACCACGGCCCTTTCGGGACGCCGCCGACAGGGCCGTCGCCCGGCGCATGGCACAGTGCCAGGCGCAGGTGCCCGGACTGGACGCCTTCTTCGAGAGCGAGGAACTGAAGATCTTTCTCCCCCGATGTCGGCGCGTTCCGCGGCCATGCACGGCAGATGTCCCTGGGGTCAGACCTCTCGAAGGACTGGCCGGCGGGGATGCTCGACAAGATCAATGCAATTTGACGCCCCTGCCCTTCCGCGACCATCGCGGCAGGATCCACTGAAATGGGGCAAAGACCCCGGAACAGCATCGTCCCGTGATCCCTCCTGCAGTCGCAAAGCAGTGGATTGCCCGGCGGCATCCAGGTTCAGGTCGGTCATCTGGGGGGAATGGTAGCGGAGGAGGGACTTGAACCCCCGACACGCGGATTATGATTCCGCTGCTCTAACCAACTGAGCTACTCCGCCAAAGGCCCGCGCGATTTAGGCCAGCGCACGGGAGGGGTCAAGCAGGAAATTTCACTTCCCTGCCCGAACCGTGTCGATCATCAGCTGGACATTGTCCGGATCGGCGTCCGGCGTGATCCCGTGGCCCAGGTTGAAGATGTGCGGACCCTTGGAAAAGGCCTTCACCACGGCGTGCGTGGCGTCCACCAGGGCCTGCCCGCCGGTCACCATGTGTTCGGGCGCAAGGTTGCCCTGCACGCAGCCGTCGACCTGCACATGGGCCGCCGCCCAGTCGGGATCCACGCCCTGGTCCAGCGCCACGCAGTCGACGCCGGTGGTCTTCGCGAATCCCACATAGGCCTCCCCCGCCCCGCGCGGGAAGCCGATGACCGGGATATGCGGATAGCGCGCTTTCAGCGCCGCGGTGATCCTGCGGGCGGGTTCCACGGCGTACTTGTCGAAATCGGCCCCAGTCAGGGACCCGGCCCAGCTGTCGAAGATCTTTACCACCTCGGCGCCTGCATCGATCTGGGCGGAAAGATAGACGATGGTCGCCTCGGTCACGCGGTCCAGCAACGCCTCGAACGTCGCGCGGTCTTCCTGCATCAGCGCGTGGGCCGGCGCCTGGTCGGGCGTACCGCGTCCGGCGATCATGTAGGTGGCAACGGTCCAGGGCGCACCGGCAAAGCCGATCAGCGTCGTTTCAGACGGCAGCGCACCCGACAGGATGCGGACGGTTTCATAGACGGGGGACAGCGTTTCGTGGATGTCCTCCACGGATTTCAGGGCGGCAACCTCGGCCGCTGTGGTGGCGGTCGACAGGCGCGGGCCTTCGCCCGTCACGAACCACAGGTCCAGACCCAGCGCCTGCGGCACCAGCAGGATGTCGGCAAACAGGATCGCCGCGTCGAAGCCATAGCGGCGGATCGGCTGCAGCGTGACCTCGGCCGCCAGTTCGGGATTGTAGCAGAGCGACAGGAAGTCCCCCGCCTTTTCCCGCGTGGCGCGGTATTCGGGCAGGTAACGGCCCGCCTGCCGCATCATCCAGATCGGCGGCACGGGCAGCGTTTCGCCGTTCAGGGCGCGCAGGATGGTCTTCTGTTCGGTCATGTCTGGCCCCCTCTGGTGATCGGCCCCCTGCCTCGGGCCTGTCCCCCCGCTTGTCAAGCCCGGCCCCGTGACGCTGCGACGTCGTTGACCGGTGGACGGGGCGCGCCGATCCTGACCGCTCAGCAGGTCATCGTTCGAGGGAGGAGCGGCCATGACCCCGGGAAAGGCCTATCTGACAAGCGACGAGATCCGTCCGATTGCCGAACGGTCCGATGCGATGGGAGCGCTTCTGGTGCTGCATTGCTGGGCCGTCATTGCCGGGTCGGTGGCGCTTTATGGGCTGTGGCCCAATCCGCTGACCTTCGTGGTGGCGGTCATGCTGATCGGTTCGCGGCAGCTGGGGCTGGCGATCCTGATGCACGACGCAGCCCATAACGCACTGTTCCGAAGCCGTGGCCCGAACGAATTCGTGGGCGACTGGATCTGCGGCCGGCCGGTGCTGGCGGAGCTGAAGGCCTATCGCCATTACCATCTGACACATCACCGCTTCACCCAGTCGGAAAAGGACCCGGACCTTGTCCTGTCCAGCAAGTTCCCGACGACGCGGCAGTCCCTGCAGCGCAAGTTCGTGCGGGACCTGACCGGGCAGACCGGGGTGAAGAAGCTGAAGGCGCAGATCGAGGCCTCGGTCCGGCTGGCAGGCGACGCGGATGCGGCCGGCGCCGCGGCGATGGAT
Source organism: Chachezhania sediminis (assembly GCF_009765275.1). Lineage (GTDB taxonomy): Bacteria > Pseudomonadota > Alphaproteobacteria > Rhodobacterales > Rhodobacteraceae > Chachezhania > Chachezhania sediminis. The sequence continues at coordinate 413,207 of NZ_VOPH01000003.1, read as the reverse complement.
TTCGGCAAGTCCTTCCAGGCGCGGGAGTTCCGGCGAAGCATGGCCGTCTTCCTGGGCGTGATCTTGGTCATGGGGCTGCTGGGGCAATGGTGGTACGGGCTGGCCTTCTGGCTGCTGCCCTTCCTGACCTGGTTCCAGCTGGTCCAGCGGATCCGCAACATCGCCGAACATGGCGCGACCGAACAGTCGGACGACCCTTTCGCCAATGTGCGCACCACCCATGCCGGGCCCCTGATGCGCGCGCTGATCGCGCCCTACTGGGTGAACTATCACCTGGAACATCACATGGTCATGCACGTCCCCTGCTGGCAATTGCCGCGCCTGCACCGGCTGATGGTCGCCAAGGGGCTGGAGGGCCGGATGAACACCGAACCCAGCTATTGGTCGGCCCTGGCGCTGGCAGGCTGGCGGTCTGCCTGAATCGGGCAACCGCCAGTTTGACGTCCCGCCCGGTCACAGGCCGGGTCACGGTCGACCCGCCCCCACCGATCCGAAAGAATGGCGGCCACTTGGCACCCGTCCCGCCGGTCGACCGCTTCCCTTCCCCCTGCAATGTCGGCCCTGCCGCCTTCGACAGGCCATTCAGGGCGAACCCTCCGGGCGCCGGATCCGGTGACAGACCCGGAATCAGGTGAAGGTCGCCAAGATGTCGATCGCCGTCAGCGCCATGTTCAGCGCTGACGCCTGGGACAACGCCAGGTCATCCGGCACGCACCACCGAGGACAGTTCCCGGCCGAGTGCCTGGAACATGCGCGCCGAGGCCGGGCGGGCGCTGGCCGCACGGCCCGTACGGCGTCGTTCGATACGATCCCAGAGCGCCTTGTGCATGGGCGACAAGGCGACGGAGATCCCCGACGCCACCGCTATCACCACCAGGCTCTGTGCTGCGCCCTGCCCGGTGACCGGACCATGGACCGGCGCCACCGGCACGGCGCACGGCCTTGCGGCAATACCGCCAGAACCGGGCGTTCGTGCAGCGATTACCCGTCCGTGTCCGGTCGTCCTCGACACGCTTGGTCAAGGTTAGGGCGGATCGCGGGACGGATATGTGAACTGGATCACACTCACCCGCTGGAAATACGGGCCAGGCCGGTTCAGCCCCCGATCCGGCCTATTTCGATCCCGGATCAGACCAAGTGCATGCCTGCGTCGACCAGCAAGGTTTCCCCGGTCACGTGGCGGCTGGCATCCGTGGCCAGGAACAGGGCCGCGTCGGCGATGTCGTCGGGGCCAGACGCCACGCCCAGCGGCGTCTTCGCGCGGATCGAGGCCTCAAGCCCTTCATAAGCCGCCTCGTCCATCGCGTCGCGGAACCAGCGGGTGCCGATAAAGCCCGGGCAAACCGCGTTGACCCGGATCGCCGGTGCCAGCGCGCGGGCCAGCGACAGCGTCATCGTGTTCAGCGCGCCCTTGGACGCCGCATAGGCGACAGACGAACCCAGGCCCTTCACCCCGGCAATAGACGAAGTGTTGACGACAGCCGACGCCCGCCCGGTCTGGTCATGGGTGGCCACCAGCAACGGCTTCGTCGCCTGCAGCATCAGGTAGGGACCGACGACGTTCACGGCATAGAGGTTCAGGAAATCGTCGCCCGTCAGCGCGTCCAGATCGGAATGGTCCCGCGCCATCTTGGTGGTGCCTGCATTGTTCATCAGGATGTCCAGCCGCCCGCGGGCCGCCGCGGCCTGCGCCAGCGCCGCACAGCCTTCGGCCTGCGAGACATCGGCCTGCACCACCTGCACCTGCCCGCCCACGGCGCGGATACGGTCCGCCGTCTCCTCTGCCCCACTGGCAGAGCGGACATAGTTCACGATCAGCTCGGCCCCCAGTTCGGCCAGCTTCACGGCCATCGACTGGCCAAGACCGGAACTGGATCCCGTAACGATGGCCACGCGGCCCGACAGATCGGTCATTGTCTTCTCCCCCCTCATTTTCCGGCCCTGATCGGCCGTCAGATCCACTTCGCCATCGGCGGCAGGCTCATCAGCACGGCATTGGCGTCGTGCCCCGTGGCCAGGCCGAACTTGGTCCCGCGGTCATAGACCAGGTTGTATTCGGCATAGAGTCCCCGATGGACCAGCTGCGTGTCCTTGTCGGCCGCGTCGAAACCCTGAAGCCGACGCTTTTCGACCAGCGGCAGATAGGCCGGCAGGAAGGCGCGGCCGATGTCCTGGGTCAGGGCGAAATCCGCCTCCCAGTCGCCGGTATCGCGGTCATCCATGAAGATTCCGCCCACGCCCCGCGCCCGCTTGCGGTGGGGGATGAAGAAGTACTCGTCGGCCCATTCCTTCAGGTGCGGATAATGCTCGTCCCCGTGGGGGTCGAGATGGGCCTTCAGCGTGTCGTGGAAATGGGCCGTGTCCTCGGCATATTCGATGCAGGGGTTCAGATCCTCGCCACCGCCGAACCACCAGGCATGGGGCGTCCAGAACATCCGGGTGTTCATGTGGACGGCCGGGACATGCGGGTTCTGCATATGGGCGACCAGGCTGATGCCGGAGGCCCAGAACCGCGGGTCGTCCTTCATTTCCGGGATGCCCTTGCGCGCGGCCATTGCCGCCTGCGCCTCTGGCCCCAGGGTGCCGTAGACGGTCGAGACATTTACCCCCACCTTCTCGAACACCCGGCCACCGCGCATGACGCTCATCAATCCGCCGCCGGCATCGGTTCCATCGGCGCTGGCGCGCGTGGTCTGCGTCACCTCGAACCGACCCGGAGCGGCGTCGGACAGGGGGCCGGTCGCGTGGCTGTCTTCCAGCCCTTCGAAGGCCGCGACGATTTCATCGCGAAGGGTGCGGAACCAGTCCGCGGCGCGTGCCTTTTCGGTGTCCATGGTGGCGTGCATGTGTCGTCCTCCCGAACGTGCGCTTGCTGCGGACGGTCCCCCAAGGTTCCAGGGATTGCGCCCGGCACAGGGGCTGGGCGCAATCGCGCCTGCCCTGGGGGGCGGGTCGGGCGCGATCCGACGCCGGCGCGTCGGGGTGCATGAATTCACAAACGGTTCCGGTGCGTCAGTGGGCCGGCGCTGCGACGGGATCGACCAGCGTGCGGCCGCCGTCAAGGGTCAGGATCTGGCCGGTCATGAAACCCGACGCCTCGGAGGCGAGGAACTGCGCCGCCTCGGCCAGTTCCGTCGGCGCCGCGATCCGGGACAGGGGCGTGTGATCCTCGATGTCCTGGCGGTATTCGCGGTTTTCCTTCAGGGTCGACTTCAGCGAGGCGCTCATGACCGATCCGATGGCCAGCGCGTTGACGCGGATCCGGTACGGCGCCATGGCGACAGCCAGCGACCGGGTCATCTGGTCCAGCGCCGCGGTCGAGACCGAGTAGCCCAGCAGGTCCGGATGGGTTCGCCGCGCGGCAATGGAGCTGATGTTGATGATCGAGCCGGACACCCCGGCGCCCGCCCCTTCGGCCTGCTTGATCATGCGCCGCGCGACCAGCTGGCTGAGTCGCAAGGACGGCAACAGGTTCTGCCCCAGAAGCTGCATCACCGTGTCATCCTCGGGGTCCAGCGGGTCCGAGATTTCCACCTGGCGGGACCCGTTGACCAGCACGTCGACCTGATCGAAGGCATCCAGCGTCGCCGACAGCAGATTGGCAATGGTCAGACGTTCCCGCAGGTCGCCTGCAAAATAACGGATATTCTCGCTGTCGGCCTTGTCGCCCAGCTCGGCCGAAAGCTTGGCCTCGTCGACATCGGCGAACATCACGTTCGCCCCCTTGTCAGCGAAATGCCTGCCGATGGCCAGACCGACCCCGTTGGCCGCGCCGGTCACGATCGCGGTCTTGCCAGCTATTGAAAAGGACATCCCCGTACCTCTTTTTCGAGCGGCTCTGCGAATGGCATACACCCGGAGCGGCTGACCTTGCAGCAATAAAGCCAATCAGCCGGTCGCGCGACCCTTGCCCCGACGACGCTCTGCCCCGGTGCGGGGGGTGTGGCGATTGTGCCCCGCAGTGCCCGTGGCCGGCACGGGACGTACCGCACGAATGATCTTGAACCGGTTGTCGCCGCCGATTTCCGTGACATCGCCGAAACGGGTGGCCAGCGTTTCCTCGTACGGCAGGTGCCGGTTGGCCACCAGGATCAGCTGCCCGCCCGGCCGCAGGATACGGCTGGCGGCCACGACGAAGGCCTGCCCGATGGACGGGTCGCCCGCCCGCGCCGTGTGGAAGGGAGGATTCATGACGACGCTGTCCACCTTGGCTTCGGCCGCCCATACCGTCGCATCGGCCCAGTGGAACCGCGCCCGCGGGTCGGTGACGTTCCGACGCGCGCAATCCAGCGCGACATGATCGGCCTCGACCAGGTCCAGCGTTTCGATGTGATCGTCCTGCAGCAGATGGGCCGAAAGGTATCCCCACCCAGCGCCCAGATCGACGACGTGGCGGCCCAGCTTCGCCCCCTTCACGGCGTCGGCCAGCGCGGCGGACCCGTCATCGACTGCGTCGGCAGAAAAGACGCCCGGCATGGTGGTAAAGCCTTCGGCCGGCGTGCGGGGCGTGGTGGCCCAGTCGGCGAACAGGTCCGGCTGCGCGTCGAACCAGAACAGCTTGCCATGGGCCTTGGATACGGTGCCCTGCACCTCGACCCGCGCGCGGACCTCCTTCAGGGCACTTTCCACGCCGTCGGTCTTGGCGCCGTCGACCAGCACCGGGCCGGTGCCGACACGAGTCACGGCCGTGCGCAGCAGCGCCCTGGCCGCATCGCGGGCGCGTGGCAGGAAGACGACGGCCGAGGCCGCGGGCGACGAATCCTCCGGCGTCACGGCATAGCCGATGGCCCGGAAATGATCGTGCCAGGGTTTGAAGGGCTGTTCGATGGCGACCTGCGCCTGCGGCAGCGCCGACAGGTCATGGTCCGGCACCGGCCGCAAAACGGCAACCGGGCCATCCGGCAGCGACAGGCCGGAGGACAGCACCTGGGTCAGTCTGACGGACACGACCTCCGCCTCCCCGGGCCTATTCTTCCTTCTCCATCGTACATTGCAACGGATGCTGGTGCCTGCGCGCGAAATCCATGACTTGTCCCACCTTGGTTTCCGCAATCTCGTGGCTGAAGACGCCGACGACGGCCAGCCCCTTCTTGTGAACGGTCAGCATGATTTCCACCGCCTGGGCGTGGTTCATGCCAAAGAACCGTTCCAGCACGTGAACCACGAATTCCATCGGCGTATAGTCGTCGTTCAACAGAAGAACCTTGTAGAGCGGCGGCCGCTGGGTGCGCGGACGCGTTTCAACGAGGATCGACGGATCGCCGGGTTCATCGTTCTTCTTCGGCGACATCATCTTGGGCTCTTGCAGCATTGCGCAGGATCACTCGGGCTAACGACAGGGGGCTGGATTTAACATGTAATATAGTGATCTTGAGAAATTGGAAAAGGGAAAGCGCGCAGACGGGGGAACACATGTCGTCCAGACTGACCACGGTGGGCTTCGATGCCGACGACACGCTGTGGCATCACGAGCGTTTTTTCCGCATCACCCAGTCGCGATTTACCGATCTTCTGGCCGACTATACCGACACGGCCAACCTGTCCGAGCGTCTTGGCGCCGCCGAACGCCGCAATCTTGGGCATTACGGCTATGGCGTTAAGGGCTTCGTGCTGTCGATGATCGAAACGGCAATCGAGGTGACGGATGCACAGGTTCCGGCCTCGGTCATCTCGGAACTGCTGGACGCGGGGCGCGAGATGCTGGCCCATCCCATCGAATTGTTGCCCCATGCCCGACACGCGGTCGAAGCGGTGGCCGAAACCCACAAGGTGATTCTGATCACCAAGGGAGAGTTGCTGGACCAGGAACGCAAACTGGCGCAGTCCGGACTGGGGGACCTGTTCGACGGGGTCGAGATCGTGTCGGAAAAAGGACCCGACACCTACCGCAAGATCTTCGAACGCCATGGCGACGGGCCGGACCGTTCGATGATGGTTGGAAATTCGATCCGGTCGGACGTGATCCCGCCTATCGAGGCCGGCGGCTGGGGCGTGCTGGTGCCCTATGGTCTGGTCTGGGAACACGAGGTGGCCGAACTGCCCCAGGGCCGCGTCCGGTTCCACAAGCTTGCCAGCCTGGGCGCCCTGCCCGGTCTGGTCGCGGCTATCGGCTGATATCCTGACGCCCGTCAGGAAAGATTGACTTTCGCGCGGCACTTGGGCCTGTTGCCTGGGACGGGGTCCGCAGGAACCCCGCCTGTTGAGAGGGAGGGCGCTTGATGAGCAAGAACATGTTCGATCTGACCGGAAAGGTGGTGCTGATCACCGGGGGCAACGGCGGCATCGGCTTCGGCATGGCCGAAGCGATTGCCAGGGCCGGCGCCGACGTGGCAATCTGGGGGACCAACCAGGCCAAGACCGACGCGGCGGTGGAAAAGCTGGCGGCCCATGGCGGGAAGGTCGCGGGCTTTGCCTGCAACGTGGCCGACCAGGGCGATGTCGACGACAAGATGGTGGCGACGCTGGGCCATTTCGGCCGGCTGGACGGCTGTATCGCCAATGCCGGTGTTTCGGGCCGGGGCGCGCGGTCGTTCCTGGACATTGACTATGCCGAATGGCGCCGGGTGCTGGATGTGAATCTGGACGGCGTCTATTTCACCTATCAGGCTGCGCTGCGCCACATGGTGGCCCGCGCCGAAGGCGGCGATCCCGGCGGGCGGCTGGCCTGCGTGTCCAGCCTGGCCTCCGTCTCCGGGGCGGCACGCTCGGAGCATTACGCGGCCTCGAAGGGCGCGCTGAACGCGATGACCTTCGCCCTGGCGGTGGAATTCGCCCGATACGGCATCACCGCGAATGCGATTCTGCCGGGCTGGATCGCCACCGACATGACCGAAAACGCCATCGGGAACGAAAAGTTCGCCCAGAATGTCGCCCCCCGGATCCCGACCCGCCGCTGGGGCGAGCCGGCGGATTTCGGCGGTATCGCCACCTATCTGATGAGCGACGCATCCGCCTATCACACCGGCCAGCTTCTGCAGGTCGACGGCGGCTACCTGCGTTACTGATTTGCAAACGGACGGCGGCAGGAACCTGCCGCCCCCACAGCCCCTAGGGGTTGGGCGCGCCTTGTCCCCAAAATGTGGAAATCTGCTGCCGAAAATTTGATCCCGCAACCGATATACCCGCGGGTTTCCTTTTTCTTTTCCGTATGTTATGCTCTGCTTTAAAAGCAACAATGGCCAGTCGGCAAACCGGCGGTCCGAGGCAGACATAGGCAGGTTCAACCGTGCGACAGTGGCAAGGGCGTCGTCATCCGACGTCACCATCTCCGCGTGCTTTTCTCTCGATTCTGACGGCGTATGTCGCGCTGTTGGCCGTTGCGTGTGCCCTGCTCTGGGCCGGCCGCGCCGAAGCTGCACCCTATGCAGCGATGGTGATGGACGCACGCACCGGCAAGGTGCTTTATTCCAAGAACGCCGAGGCGCGGCTTCATCCCGCCTCGCTGACCAAGATGATGACGCTCTACATCGCCTTCGACGCGGTGCAGCGGGGCGAAATCTCTCTCGATACCAAGGTCACCATCTCGAAACATGCCGCGGCGGAACCGCCGTCAAAGCTGGGGATGGTGCCGGGACAGAAGATCGCGCTGCGCTACCTGATCCGCGCCGCGGCGGTGAAGTCCGCCAATGACGCGGCCACCGCCATCGGCGAGGCCATCGCCGGGAACGAGGCCGCCTTTGCCGCCCGCATGAACCGGACCGCCAAGGCGCTGGGGATGAAGAACACCACCTTCAAGAACGCCAACGGGCTGACCCAGTCGGGCCATCTGTCCACGGCCGAGGACATGACCATACTGGGGCGCCGGATGGTTTACGACTTCCCCCAGTATTACAACATCTTCTCGCGCGAATCGACCTATGCCGGGATCAAGACGGTGAACAACACCAACCGTCGCTTCCTGAAGGCCTATCGCGGCGCAGACGGCATCAAGACCGGCTATACCAATGCCGCCGGCTTCAACCTTGTGGGTTCGGCCAAGCGGGGCAACGAACGGATCATCGCGACCGTGTTCGGCGGCACCTCGACCGCGAACCGCAATGCCAAGGTGATGGAACTGCTCGACCTCGGCTTCCGCAAGGCACCGTCCAACGTGCGCGAGCGTCCGCCCGAACCGGTGGCCCTGGCCGCCGTCGCCAAAGCCAAGCCTGCCGCCTCCGCCTCCAAGGTCAGCGGCGCCGTGGGCAAGAGCCTGCGGCCCAAGGCCCGCGCCGTGCTGGTCGCAGCCGCGGACCCTGCCCCGGCCGCCCCCCCGCCCGTCGTGACCGTTCCAAAGGCGGCCCTGGCCGAGGCGCTGAAGGCCCCGCCCGCCGTCGACAGCGGTGCGGTCGCCGATGCCGTGGCGGTGGCGCAGGCCGCTGCAACAACACCGATCGCCACGCCGGCCGGGACCGGCACGGGACCCGCAAGTGCCGTGGCCGATGCCGGCATGACGGCCAGCCTGCGCCCCGTGATGCGTCCCGCCACGCAAAAGGCCCAGGTCACCACGGTCGCCGCGGCGGCGGCAGCAGCCTCCACACCCGACACCTCGCCCGACGTCGTCACGCGGATGCAGGCCGATGCCGGCCGCCATTGGGGCATCAATGTCGGCCGCTACACCAGCCGGGCCCAGGCGGAAAAGGTACTGCTGCGCACCGCATTGACCGAAACGGGGACGCTCGACGGCAGTCTGCGGCAGGTGGTGCAGGGTCCACGCGGCTATGACGCGACCTTCACCCGGCTGACCCGCGACAGCGCCGACCTGGCCTGCCGCCGCCTGCAGGCACGCAACGTCACCTGCTTCATGATGGGCCCGATCTGATCGGGCCACGCCCTCTGCGCGCAACATATTGAAGCGACGCAATAATGTAGCTGTGCAGCGCATTCCGAATCGCGCTAGGCTTCGGGTTGGAGCCGCCGCTGGGGCGGACCTCCTGCCCGTCCTGCCAGCCAGGGCCTGTCCCGTGAGGAGTGCATCGATGGTAACCCGTCCCGACCCGCTGAAGGCTCTCGCCATGCCGATGTCGAGCCCGTCCTACCCGCCCGGGCCCTATCGCTTCGTGGATCGCGAATTCCTGATCATCACCTATCGGACCGACCCGGACGCCCTGGCCGCCGTGGTCCCGGAACCGCTGGAGATCGTGGAACCTGTGGTAAAATACGAATTCATCCGCATGCCGGATTCGACCGGCTTCGGCGACTACACGGAATCGGGCCAGGTCATCCCGGTGCGTCTGAACGGCAAGGTCGGCGGCTATGTCCATTCCATGTACCTGAACGACGACGCCCCCATTGCCGGCGGGCGCGAGATCTGGGGCTTTCCCAAGAAGTTTGCGGAACCGGTACTGCAGGTGAACAAGGACACGCTGATCGGCACGCTGGACTATTCCGGCCTGCGGGTGGCACGGGGCACCATGGGCTACAAGCACAAGGCGTTGGACACCAAGCCGATCCTGGAATCCTTGCTGGGCCCGAACTACCTTCTGAAGATCATCCCCCATGTCGACGGTACGCCGCGCATCTGCGAGATCGTGGAATACCGGCTGGAAGACGTGATCGTGAAAGGGGCCTGGACGGGGCCGGCCCGGCTGGACCTGCAACCCCACGCCCTGGCCCCCGTCGCGGACCTGCCGGTGCTGGAAGTCCTGGGCGCCACCCACATCCTTTCCGACCTGACGCTGGGCCTAGGCAAGGTCGTCCACGACTACCTGGCCTGAGCCCCCCTTCCGGGACCGGTCGTCCCCCTCAGGGACGCCCGGGGTCGCCGCGCAAGCCCCCGGCGCGGACACGCACCGGACCTGGCCCGTGCCGCGAACGCCCAAGCGCTTGGGCGTTCGCCGAAGATCGGGCAGATCGAGGGGCGATTGCGCCCCGTCAACCCCTACCCTTTCGGATTGTCGTCGAAGTCGTCGCTCAGGATCCGGCGGCTGTCGCCTTCCGGATCGTCGTATTGTCCCGACCGTACCGTGAAGATGAAGGCGACCAGCCCCAGCCCCCCAAGGAACAGCGAGATCGGTATCAGATAAGCCAGGATCTGCATCTCTACCTCAGCCGCAACGCGTTCAGGGACACCGTGATCGATGAGGTCGACATCGCCAGCGCCGCGATCAGCGGCGTGGCCAGCCCCGCGACCGCCAGCGGCACCGCCACGATGTTGTAGACCGTCGCGATCCGGAAGTTCTCGCGGATCCGCCTGGTGGCCTTGACCGCCGTCTCGCAGGCGCTCGCCACCGGCGACAGATCCTGCCCCAGCAGAACGATGTCGGATGCGACCCGCGCCGCATCCAGCGCGGACGCGGGCGAGATCGAAACATGGGCCGAGGCCAGCGCCGCCGTGTCGTTCAGGCCGTCGCCCACCATCAGCACCTTGTGCCCCCGGTCGGTCAGTGCCGCCACCCGTGCCGCCTTCTCTTCCGGCCGTGCGCCAGAGGTCCAGTGATCGATCCCCAGCGCCTGCGCCAGGGCTGCCACCGGCGCCTCGGCATCACCTGACAGAAGCTCCACGACCTTGCCCTGGGCCTTCAGACCCGCCACCGCCTCGGCCGCGCCTAGCCGCGCCTTGTCGGCAAAGAGGATCGGCCGCGGCGTCGCATTGCCCAGGACCAGCCAGGTGGCCGTCCGGTCGACGGTCCCGCCCCCGACCCAGTCGGCGCGGCCCAGTCGCACCGTTTCCGCCCCCAGCCGGCCTTCGGTGCCGCAGCCGGGCACCTCGCGGATATCCTGCACCGGCGCGGCCGAAACGCCCAGGGCGCGAACTGCGCGGGCCAGCGCCAGCGACAGCGGATGTGCCGAACCGGCCGCCAGCGCCAGCGCGACCTCCAGGTCGCGTCGGGACAGGACTTCCAGGCCGACAGGCTCTGGCCGTCCTTCCGTCAGGGTGCCGGTCTTGTCGAAGATCACGTGGTCAACCTCGGCCAGACGCTCCAGCGCGGTGGAATGCTTGATCAGCAGCCCCTTGCGGAACAGCCGGCCAGAGGCCGCCGTCGTCACCGCCGGAACTGCGAGCCCCAGCGCACAGGGACAGGTGATGATCAGCACCGCCGCGGCGATGTTCAGCGCCGTGCGCAGGTCGCCCGACCACAGGAACCAGCCGACAAAGCTCAGTCCCGACAGGATATGCACCCCCGGCGCGTAGAGCTTGGCCGCCTTGTCGGCCAGCGAGGTGTAGCGGGACCGCCCGCTTTCGGCGATCGCCACAAGGTCCGCCATCCGATGCAGCGACGTATCCTCGCCCACTGCCGTGGCCCGCATCACCAGCGGGCCGGTCAGGTTCACCTCGCCCGCGCTGACATGCTGGCCGGGGGCGGCCACGACCGGCACCGTCTCTCCCGTCAGCAGGGACCGGTCGAGTTCGGAGCGGCCTTCGACGATCTCTCCGTCCACGGGCATCCGTGCACCAGGGTGAACGCGGATCAGGTCGCCCACGCACAGATCAGCCGCAGGCACCTCTTCCTCGGCTCCGTTCAAAAGGCGCCAGGCACGCGGGACTTCCAGCGCTGCCAGTTCCTCGGCCGCGGATCGCGCGATGGCGCGGGTGCGGTGGTCCAGGTAGCGGCCCGCCAGCAGGAAGAAGGTCAGCGTCAGCGCCGCGTCGAAATAGGCGTGTTCGCCCGACAGCGAGGTTTCCCAAAGGGACGTGACCAGCGCCAGCAGGATCGCCAAGGTGATCGGCACGTCCATGTTCAGCCGTCCGACCCGCAGCGCCGCCCAAGCATTGCGGAAGAAGGGCTGGGCCGAAAAGGCGATGGTGGGCAGCGTGATTGCCGCGGAAATCCAGTGGAACAGGTCCCGCGTCGCGTCTGACGCGCCGGACCAGACCGACACCGACAGCAGCATCACATTCATCGACGCGAAGCCCGCCACCGCCAGCCGCATCAGAAGGTCGCGCCCCGCCTTGTCCGTATCGGTGGCGGACAGCATCCCCAGGTCCAGCTCGTGCGCCTCGTATCCCAGATCGCCCAGCACTTGGACCAGATCGCCCGCCGAAATCCCGGGCGCGGCGTCGATCGTCACGCGCTTCTGGGTCAGGTTCACCCGGGCCGACCGCACGCCATCGACCTTGGCCAGCCCGCCTTCGACATTCGAAATGCAGGCCTGGCAGTGGATCGTCGGCAGCGACAGGGCGATCTTGCCCGGCTGGGCCGCAACGGGGGGTGCGGTCAGGTTGTCGTCCGGAACGGCGATGCAGCCGGCGCAGACCGCCGGTCGGGGGCGGATCGCTGCTGTCACGATGTCCCATCCCGAAGCGGCAGGGAAATGCGCTTGGTATAAAGCGTGCCGTCCTTCGCGGTGGCGGTCATGTGGATGTCCCAGTTGCCCGGGCCCAGGTCGACATTGGCCACATAGGCCCGGCCGTCGAAGTTGAACTCGGGCGTGATGTCCTCGCGGCTATGGGTGGCCATGCCGATGATCGCCTCAAGCGAGCCGACCTGGACCGGAACGCCCAGATGGTCCGTGATCCGGATGCGGACAAAGCCCTTGCCCGTGTCCGTCTCCACCTGCCAGCCCAGTGCCTCCTGCGCGGCCTTGCGTACGTTGAAAGACTGGCTGGCCACGTAGGAGTTCTTGACCTCCAGCCCCGGGAAGGTGCGGACCGCATTCACCGCCATCGCGATGTTCACGCTGACGATGATGGCGAAAGCCCCCACGAAGACCATCAGCGCGTGCTTGCCCGTGAATTCGCGCTTCTTGTCTGCCATGGCTCAGTTCCCCTTCCCGGTCCCGTTGAAGGTCGAGTCGAAATGCGCCCGTTCGCCGTTGCCCAGATCCTCGACCCAAAAGCGGACCTTGGTCAACTCTCCGTCGGCCGGTTCCGACCCTGCGGGCGCCACGACATAGACGCGCTGCTGCAGCATGTCGTTGGCCGGCACCATGACCGAGTCATAGGGTGTGCCTTCCAGCTGTATCCGCAGCGACGGATCGCCGGTGATCGACAGCTTGAAGCGCCGTTGTTCGCCATGCTTGTTGCGCAGCCTGACGTCGTAGGTGTTCCGGATCGCGCCGTCCGACAGCATCACGTAGGTCGGGTTGCGGACCGGGGCCACCGACATGTCGATATCGGGCCGGATGAACAGCGCAAAGACCAGCCCCAGCCCCACGGCCGACCACAGCGCGGTGTAAAGGATCGTCCGCGGCCGGAAGATGTGCTTCCAGACGCTGCGCGGCTCCTTGCCGGCACGTTCCGCGGTTTCGTCGGTCAGCGCCATATAGTCGATCAGGCCGCGCGGCTTGCCGACCTTGTCCATCATCTCGTCGCAGGCATCGATGCACAGCGCGCAGGTAATGCATTCCAGCTGTTGGCCGTTGCGGATGTCGATCCCCATCGGACAGACGTTCACACAGGCGTTGCAGTCGATGCAGTCGCCCAGAGCTTCTGCGCCCGCGGCCTTGCGGTGCTTGCCCCGGGGTTCGCCCCGCCAGTCGCGGTAGGCGACGGTGATCGTGTCCTCGTCCATCATCGCGGCCTGGATCCGCGGCCACGGGCAGGCATAGATGCAGATCTGTTCGCGGGCGAAGCCGCCGAAGAAGAAGGTCGTGAAGGTCAGGATGCCCATGGTCGTATAGGCCACCGGGTGCGCCTGAAGCGTGACCAGATCATGCAGCAGCGTCGGCGCATCGGCGAAATAGAAGACCCAAGCCCCGCCGGTGGCCAGACCGATCAGCGCCCAGATGACCCATTTCGTCACCCGCAGCCGCAGCTTGCGGAAATCCAGCTTCTTCTGGTGAAAAAGCCGCAGGCGCGCGTTCCGGTCGCCTTCGACCCAGCGTTCGACAAGGATGAAAAGGTCCGTCCACACGGTCTGGGGGCAGGTGTAGCCGCACCACACCCGGCCAAGGGCCGAGGTGAACAGGAACAGCCCCAGCCCCGCCATGATCAGAAGACCGGCGACGAAGTAGAATTCGTAGGGCCAGATCTCGATCCAGAAGAAGTAGAAGCGCCGCCCGCCCAGGTCCAGCAGCACGGCCTGGTCCGGCAGGTCGGGACCGCGGTCCCAGCGGATCCAGGGCATGACATAGTAGATGCCCAGCGTGACGGCCATGATCACCCATTTCAGAGTGCGGAACTTGCCCTTCACCCGTTTGGGGAAGATCGGTTCGCGCGCAGCATAGAGGCTGGAGGCTGGAGTCGTCTCGGTCACTTTCTGTGCTCCGATATCGGTAGGGTTGCCGCCCTTCTGGCAGAGCCAAAGTATTCCAACTTTGACATGGGTCAAAATGCGTATCTCAGTCGCACGTTCTGACGCGACGGCCATTTGGCGCCGATCGCCCGGCCCTTCGGCACCAGATCGGACAAAACCTTAACAGATCAGCATATTGCGCGGGATATGCCCATGATGACGGTATGTCTCCTGCCCATCCAAGGGCGCAGGCGACGACGTCCTGTCCGGCGACGCAGAAAAGGATGTGTTCGTCTTTGCCGGTCAGGATGGCCGGGACCGGATCAAGGACTTCAACACCACCGGCAGGAAAGGACCTGTCGGACGCCTCGGCCAGCGCGTCCCACAAGGCCCTGAGGGCCTGTCACGTGGAACGATCCGGCAGCGGTGTCGTCATCGACGCTTCCGCTGTCGGATCGCGAGCGACGTGCGGCACACCCAATTGGCGGATCCGGACAAGGGCGACTTTGTTTTCTGAAGGCGCGTCCCGACAAACGCGAAAGGCCGCGAAGCTTGCGCTTCGCGGCCTTTTTTCTTGTCAGGAACGGGCCTGTTACTGGCCGCCGCCCAGTTGGTGGACATAGATCGCGACCGCACGCACCTGCGTGTCGTCCAGGCGCAGGCCCCAGGCCGGCATGACGCCGCCGCGGCCATGCTGGATCGTGGTCATGATCGTGTCGTAGCTGCCGCCGTAAAGCCAGATTTTGTCGGTCAGGTTCGGGGCGCCAAGCGCCTGTTCGCCCTTGCCGTCCTCGCCATGGCAGACCGCGCAGTTGTCGGCAAAGACAGTCTTGCCGTCCGCGACCATGCCTTCGTCTTCGGGCGTTTCGCCCGATAGCGTCATGACAAAGTTCGCGACCTGTTCGATCTGCAGCGGCTCCAGCATCTGGTTGTCGCCGAATGCCGGCATCTCGGAGGTTCGGGCGTCGCCGTCATCCTCGTTGCGGATGCCGTGCTTGATCGTCGTGTAGATGTCGTCGATCGTGCCGCCCCACAGCCAGTCGTCGTCCAGCAGGTTGGGATAGCCCGCCGCCTTGACGCCGGCCGCACCGGCACCGTGGCACTGGGCACACCAGGTCTTGAAGACCGAGGCCCCCAGCTGCACGGCATAGCGGTCAAGGTCCTGGTCGTTGCCGATTTTGGCCAGATCGGCACCTTCCAGCTGCTTGTTCACGCCCGCGTTTTTCTCGTCGACGACCTTGATCTCTTCCTCGAACTCTGCCCGGGACGACCACCCCAGCACCCCGGCCGATGCGCCGGTCAGGCCCGGCCAGGCCGGATAGGCAATGGAGTAGCCCACGCCCCAGATGATGCAGATGTAGAAGACCCAGAGCCACCAGCGCGGCAGCGGGTTGTTGAATTCGCTGATTCCGTCCCACTCGTGACCGGTGGTTTCGGGGTCTGCCCCGTGGCCGGGGCGCTTTGGATCATGCGTGCTCATTAGACGCCTCCTCCGAGCTCAGGGGTTTGTCCGCGTTCCGCAAGGGGATCGCGGCGGTGTCGCGATAGGTGGCAGACGAGCCGGGCCGGAGAACCCAGAGCACGACCCCCACGAAGAAGAGGAAGAGCGCCAGAAGCATCCAGCTGTCGGCGAACTGCCGCAGAAACGTGTACTTTTCCATCGCGACCCCCTACCGGCTTGCGTCAGCTGTGAAGGTCGAGAAGTCGACCAGCGTGCCCAGCATCTGCAGATAGGCCACAAGGGCGTCCATTTCGGTAATGCCCGGCTGACCATCGAAATTGCGCACCTGCGCATTCGGATAGCGCGCCAGCAGACCTTCATAGTCGCTGTCGGGATCGGCCTGCGCCGCAAAGTCGGCATAGGCGTTGTCGATCTGTTCGTCCGTGTAGGGCACGCCCACGAAACGGTGCGTTTCCATCAGGTCCTTGACGTGGATCTCCTTGCCGCGCAGCACCCGGTCTTCCAGGAACGCGTATTTGGGCATCACCGATTCAGGCACCACCGCTTCGGGATTGCGAAGGTGCTGCACGTGCCAGTCATCCGAGTAGCGGCCGCCAACCCGGGCCAGGTCCGGCCCGGTCCGCTTCGACCCCCACTGGAACGGGTGGTCGTACTGCGATTCCGCCGCCAGCGAGTAGTGGCCGTAACGCTCGTATTCGTCGCGCATCGGCCGGATCATCTGGCTGTGGCAGACATAGCAGCCCTCGCGGATATAGATCGAGCGACCCTGCAGTTCGAGCGGCGTGTAGGGGCGCATGCCCTCCACGTCCTCGATCGTGTTCTCAAGCCAGAACAGCGGCGCGATCTGCACCAGGCCACCGATGGTGACCACCAGGAACGAGAAGATCAGCAGGAGCGTTGCGTTCCGCTCAATGAACCCGTGCTTGTCTAGAATGGACATCTCTCCGGCCCTCCTTATTCAGCCGGGACCGCTGCGACAAGGCTGGCTTCCTTAGCCGGCGCTGCCTTAACGGTCATCCAGAGGTTGTAGCACATGATCAGAGCACCGGTGAGGTACATGACCCCGCCCAGACCGCGAACGATGTACATCGGGTGCTTGGCGGCGACGGTGTCGGCAAAGCTGTTGACCAGGAAGCCGTACTGGTCGACTTCGCGCCACATCAGGCCTTCCATGATGCCCGTGACCCACATCGACGCCGCGTAAAGCACGATGCCGATGGTGGCGAGCCAGAAGTGCCAGCTGACCATCTGCAGCGAATACAGACGTTCACGCTTCCACAGGACCGGCACCAGGAAGTAGAGCGCGCCGAAAGTGATCATGCCGTTCCAGCCCAGTGCGCCGGAGTGGACGTGACCGATGGTCCAGTCGGTGTAGTGGCTCAGGGAGTTGACGGCGCGGATCGACATCATCGGACCTTCGAAGGTCGACATGCCGTAGAAGCCGACAGAGATCACCATCATCCGGATGACGGGGTCGGTGCGCAGCTTGTCCCAGGCACCCGACAGGGTCATCAGGCCGTTGATCATGCCGCCCCAGCTGGGCATCCATAGAATGATCGAGAACACCATGCCAAGGGTCGAGGCCCAGTCAGGCAGCGCGGTGTAATGCAGGTGGTGCGGACCGGCCCAGATGTAGATGAAGATCAGCGCCCAGAAGTGGACGATGGACAGCTTGTAGCTGTAGACCGGCCGTTCCGCCTGTTTCGGGATGAAGTAGTACATCATGCCCAGGAAGCCTGCGGTCAGGAAGAAGCCCACGGCGTTGTGGCCGTACCACCATTGCGTCATCGCATCCTGCACGCCCGAGAACACCTGCACGGAATGGGAGCCCCAGACCGAGACCGGGATCGACAGGTTGTTGACCACATGCAGCATCGCGACGGTCACGATGAAGGACAGGTAGAACCAGTTGGCCACGTAGATGTGGGGTTCCTTCCGCTTGATGATCGTGCCCAGGAAGCAGGCCAGGAAAGCAAGCCAGACGACGGTCAGCCACAGGTCGACGTACCATTCGGGTTCCGCGTATTCCTTCGACTGGGTCGCGCCCATCAGGTAGCCGGTGGCGGCCAGCACGATGAACAGCTGGTAGCCCCAGAAGACGAACCAGCCCAGGCCCTTGCCCCAAAGCCGCGCGGCCGAGGTCCGCTGCACGACATAGAATGCGGTGCAGATCAGGGCGTTGCCGCCGAAGGCGAAGATCACGGCCGAGGTGTGCAGCGGACGCAGGCGACCGAAGTTGCCATAGCCCTGCAGGAACTCGAAGTTCAGGGCCGGGAAGGCCAGCTGGAAGGCGATGACAACGCCCACCAGAAAGCCCACCACGCCCCAGAATGCCGTCGCGATCACGCCATAGCGGACGACGCTGTCGAAATATTCGGTTTCCGGATGCGGATCGAGCGCCGGCTGGGTGGCCGATTGCGCTGCCGTGTAAAGAAACAGACCGATGGCGATCACCATGACGATCCCGGCGTGAATCATGTACGCCACATCCCGCGCATAGTTCATCGCCATCATCGAGATGAGGACGATGACACCAAGCACGATTAGCTTGATAATCCTAGACATTTTGCCCCTTTTGCCCCTCGGAACTGTCGCACGGGCCTAAGACGGCGGCCGGCGCGACGGGTTGAGCCTGGATGGTAAATGAAGAACGCCACCCGCTATCGCCTTGATCTGCATCAACACATTTTACCAAATGGCGTGCAACTGTTGCATCGCGGTCGGGGCACCGGGCCGCACCTCCGGCGAAGTTCGGGGGTCTTTCATCCGATCCGTTTCGTTGGGCTTTTCCATGGCATACAAGACTCTCCTGACCGTTCTGACCGATCTGAAGAACGCAGATACCCCGTTGACGCATCTCACCGCCCTGGCTTCCACTTGGGACGCCCATGCCGAAGCACTGTGCCTGGGCGTCGACAGGTCGCAGATCGGCTACTACTACGCTGGCGCCAACGCGATGGTGGTGCAGGAATCCCTGACCCGCTCTCATGCCGAGGCCGAAGAGATCCAGGCGCACGCCGAAGACATGCTCAGCCGCTCGGGCACACGCTGGTCCGCCGAAAGCGGCGTGTGCCAGTTGGCCGATGTCGGCCGCCACGTGGCCTTCCGGGCGCGCTTTGCCGATCTGGTGATCCTGCCGAAGCCTTATGCCCCCGGCGCCGGCGCGGAACTGGAACCCGTGGTCGAGGCCGCTTTGTTCGACAGCCGCGCGCCCGTGATCGTCGTGCCGCATGACGCACAGCCGGTGACCGCGCCCAAGACCGTGGTCGTGGCCTGGAACGAAAGCGACGAAGCGCTGACCGCCGCGCGGAAAGCGATGCCGATCCTGCAATCCGCCGACACGGTGCGCATCGTCGTGGTCGATCCCGCGGCCCACGGCCCCGAACGGTCCGATCCCGGCGGCATGCTCAGCCAGATGCTGTCGCGCCACGGCGTGAACTGCGAAATCGACGTGCTGTCGAAGACCATGCCGCGGATCTCGGACGTGCTGAACCGCCACACCATCGACACCGATGCCGACATGCTGGTGATGGGCGCCTATGGCCATTCCCGTCTGCGCGAGGCGATCCTGGGCGGGCCGACCCGTAACATGCTGGAAATGGCGACCGTCCCGGTCTTCATGGCCCACTGAACCGACACCGGCGCGCGGACCGGCAGGACACCCTGCGCGGACCGGGCGCCGGATCGCCCCCGCGATCCGGGCGGGGATGGATCAACAGGTCCTGACCCTAGCCTTCGGCCAGACGGCCCAGGCCCTGCCTCAGCCCTGCGACATCGCCCCCCGACAGGCCCGCATCCACTTCATCGTGGGTGCGCTGCCACACCGGAAGCGCCCGCTTCAGCGCCCCCTGCCCTGCCTTGGTCAGCGCCAGCCGCCGGATCCTGCCATCTTCCGGGTCCGCGACCGACTGCACCCAGCCGCGTTTTTCCAGCACCCTGACCGCCGCCGTCACCGTCGTGCGATCCATCGCCAGGAACGGCGCCAGATCCGTCAGCCGCGGCGGATCGGGCCGGTTCAGCGCCATCATCAACGAGAACTGTCCGTTGGTCATCCCCACGGGCTTCAACGCCAGATCGAAACGCCGCGCCAAAGCCCGCGCCGCCCGCTGCACCTGAAGACACAGGCAACGGTCACGCACATGAAGCGTGACCGCCAGCGGCAGGTCGGGATCCATTTCTTGACTCATGTTGATATCAACATATCCTGAGGCAAGACCAAATACAAGAATCGGGAGTGAGCAAGATGAGCCATGTATGGGGTTTTCTGACACCGGTGCCGGAAGCCAATCGCGACGCCTATGTCGCGTCGGCCCAAAAGGCCTGGCCGCTGTTTCAGGAATACGGGGCGCTGGCGATGTACGAATGCTGGGAAGCCGGCGTGCCGGACGGCGAGGTCACCTCCTTCCCCATGGCCGTGAAGCGCGAACCGGGCGAGGCGGTGGTCTTTTCCTGGATCATCTGGCGAGATCAGGCCGCGGCGGATGCCTGCCAGGCCTCGATGGAAACGGACAAGCGATGGGCCGAGATGATGGACATGCCCTTCGACGGCAAGCGCATGATCTATGGCGGCTTCGAACCGGTCTTCGTCGCCGAAGCGTGATACGAAAACGCCCGGTCAATGACCGGGCGTCATATCATGAAGCGAAAGAGGCCAGTGTCGCGAAGGGCATGCCCACAAGAGCCACCGCTGCCGGACGCCGCGGCGCCGCTGACGATCAGCCCAGAAAACCGCCGTCGCTGTCGTCGCCGGCTTCTTCCATCAGGCGGCCCATGTCGGGCACCATGACCTTGCGCTTGCCGTCCAGCTGGATCACGCCGTCCCTGCGCAGGGCCGACACCTGCCGCGACACGGTTTCCAGCGTCAGGCCCAGGTAATCGGCCATCGCCTCGCGCGTCAGGGGCAGGTCGAAAACGACGCCGTCCTTCAGGCTGGCCTGGTCGGCCAGGACGCTGCGGCGGGCGACGATGGACAGAAGGCTGGCGATCTTTTCCCGCGCAGTCTTGCGGCCCAGGACCAGCATCCATTCCCGCGCGGCATCCAATTCGTCCAGCGTCATCTCCAGCAGTCGCTGCGCGATATGCGGCGTGGTCGCAACCAGTTCCTCGAACGGCTTCTTGCGGAAGCAGCACATGACAATTTCCGTCGTCGCAGTCACGTCATAGGCAGCCCCCGACCGGCCCGGCCGGCCGACGAAATCCGACGGCAGCAACAGGCCCACCATCTGGCGGCGTCCGTCCTCCATCGTCTGGGTCAGCGTCGCCACGCCCGACACGATCGATCCCACGAAATCCATTCGGTCGCCCGACCAGATCACCGTCTGGCCAGCCTCGAAGCTTCTGTAATACTTGACCTCTTCCAGCTGTGCGAGTTCGTCCGCCTCACATTTCGCGCACACGGCACGGTGGCGGATCGGGCACCCGGCACAATCCGGGGTAGCCACCGCCATCGACGATTTCAAGGCAGGAATGGGGTTGATCTGGGTCAAGGCGATACCTCTTGGATAGGGGCTACATTACGCTCATGACACGAGATTCACAATTGGCGCAGATGGGACTCTTTGAGTCAAATGCGCCTCGGTACACAAGTTACCCAACGGCACCGCACTTCAGCGATGCCATCGGCGCGGCGGATCACGCCGACTGGATCGGGCAGATTCCGGAAGGATCCGCCATATCCCTCTACCTGCATGTGCCCTTCTGTCGCCGGCTGTGCTGGTTCTGCGCGTGCAGGACGCAAGGCACCCAAAGCGACGAGCCGGTTCGTGCCTATCTGAAAGTCCTGAAGGCAGAGTTGCGACTGCTGGCGGACCGGCTGCCCCACGGCGTGGAACTGGCCCGCCTGCACTGGGGCGGCGGCACGCCGACGTTGCTGAATCCCGACCAGATTGCCGATCTCAGCGCCGCAATCGCGGCCGTGGCACCGCTGACGGCCACCGCCGAATTCTCGGTCGAGATCGACCCGACCGAAATCGACGCGGCACGTGCCGATGCGCTGGTGGCCGCAGGCATGAACCGTGCCTCGGTCGGGGTGCAGGATTTCGATCCGGTCATCCAGGAAACCATCGGTCGACGCCAAAGCTATGAAACCACGCGCGACGCCGTCCTTATGCTGCGCGACCGGGGCATCGCCAGCCTGAATGCCGATATCCTCTATGGCCTGCCGCACCAGACGCCGGCCCGGCTGACCGACAGCGTGCAGAAGCTTCTGTCGCTGACGCCCGATCGGGTGGCGCTTTACGGCTATGCCCACGTGCCGTGGATGTCGCGCCGTCAGGGCGTGATTCCGACCG
Organism: Chachezhania sediminis; assembly: GCF_009765275.1. GTDB lineage: Bacteria > Pseudomonadota > Alphaproteobacteria > Rhodobacterales > Rhodobacteraceae > Chachezhania > Chachezhania sediminis. The sequence continues at coordinate 391,362 of NZ_VOPH01000003.1, read as the reverse complement.
CGGCGCTGCCGACACCCGCCGAACGGCTGCAGCTGTTCCAGACCGCGCGCAAGCTTTTCTCGTGGGACGGCTATGCCGAGATAGGCATCGACCACTTTGCCCGGCCCGAAGACGGCCTTGCCCGCGCCCAGAAGGAAGGCCGCCTGCGCCGCAACTTCCAGGGCTATACCGACGACACCGCCGAGGTGCTGATCGGTCTGGGTGCCTCGTCCATCTCGCGCTTCCCGCAAGGCTACAGCCAGAACGCGCCGGCGACCTCGGCCTATGTCGGCGCCGTGCGCGAGGGGCATTTCTCCACCGCCCGCGGCCACCGTTTCACGGGCGAGGATCTGATGCGAGCGCGCATGATCGAAAGCCTGATGTGTGACTTCCGCATCGACGCAGAGGAGATCATGGACCGTTTCGGCATCACGCGCCGGCATCTGGATGCGATGTTCGACAACGTCGAACGCCAGTTTCCCGATGTGGCGATCCGCAACAGCCACGGCCTGTTCCTGCCACAGGATGCCCGGCCGCTGACCCGCATGGTGGCGCGGTGCTTCGACGCCTACGGGATGAGCGCGTCCGGTCACTCGTCCGCGATCTGACCTGCCGTTTGCCCTGTCTGTCCGGTAGGATGGTCCGGACGGACAGGGGGCGATCGTCGATGGCGGCGGAAAGACAATGGGGACGGATCGCGGGACCGGTGGGCGTGGGCCTTCTGATCCTCCTGCCTCTGCCCTTCGTGCTGAAGGCCGCAGGATGGGGCTGGGCCGGCCTGGGTGCCACATTAGGCGCCGCGCCCCTGGCCGAGCCGACGCACCTGTTCCGGACCGGGCCCGGCCCGTCCAACCTAGCGTCGAATCTGGCAATGTTCCTGCACATGGGGCTGGGTGCCGCACTGACGCTGCTGGTGCCGCTGCAGACGCTGGGGGCGATCCGTCGCCGCTGGCCCGCCGTGCATCGCACCATCGGCTGGATCGTGGCGCCGCTGGCGCTGGTCACCAGCGTGGCAGGCCTTTCCTACATCCTCGTGCGCGGCACCGTCGGCGGCCCGCTGATGAACCTGGGCTTCGGCCTCTACGGCGTGCTGCTGGCGTTCTGCGCAGTCCAGACGCTGCGTTTCGCCCGTGCCCGGGACCTTCAGGCGCACCGCGCCTGGGCGATCCGGCTGATCCTGCTGGCGCTGGGCTCCTGGCTCTACCGTCTGCACTACACGCTCTGGTACATCTTCACCGGAGGATTGTGGAGCGCGCCGGACTTCTCTGGCGCCTTCGACAAGATCCAGCTTTTCGCGTTCTACCTGCCCTACCTGCTTTTGGCGCAGATCCTGATCCGCCGCCGTCCCCGGAGCATCTGACCTCCCCCCACGACAAGGCGAGGATCGCGCCCGGCGCGGTCCGGCGCTGGACCGGGAAACGCCGCATTAGGGGCATTCAGGCGCTATCTTGCACCAAGGATCGGTTCTCGCGCCCGACAGCCGCGCCCGGCGAAACCGATGCCGCGGCTCTGCGAAACGCCTATCCGGCCGCCGCGATCAGCTGGCGGGTATAGTCGGTCTGCGGCCGTTCGAACACATCTTCGGCCAGCCCGTATTCCACGACGTCGCCCTGCTTCATCACCAGCACCCGGTGCGACATCGCCCGGACCACCTTAAGGTCGTGGCTGATGAAAAGGTAGGCCAGCCCGTATTTACGTTGCAGCCCGCGCAGAAGCTCTACGATCTGGACCTGCACCGTCATGTCGAGCGCGCTGGTCGGCTCGTCCAGCACCAGAAGCCGCGGCCGCAGCACCATGGCCCGGGCAATCGCGATCCGCTGGCGCTGCCCCCCGGAAAATTCGTGCGGGTAACGGTCCATCGCGGCAGGGTCCAGCCCCGTCTCCTGCATGGCTTCCGCCACCAGTTCCCTGGGCTTGCGGTGCGGGTCCACCTTGTGGATCGCCAGCCCCTCGGCAATGATCTGGGCACAGGTCATCCGGGGCGACAGCGACCCGAACGGATCCTGGAACACGATCTGCATATCCGCTCGCTTCTGCCGCAATCGCCGCGTCGACCAGCGCCGTACGTCCTCGCCGCAGAAGGCGATCCCGCCTTCGGACGAAATCAGCCGCATGATCGCCAACGCCACGGTGGTCTTGCCCGATCCGCTTTCGCCGACGATGCCCACCGTCTCGCCCGCACGGACGGCGATGGAGGCATCGTTGACCGCCTTCACATGGCCCACGGTCTTTTTCAGCAGGCCGCGCTTGATCGGGAACCAGACCTTCAGGTGCTCGGTCCGGGCGATCTCTTCCGCGTCCGGCGACACGGGGTCCGGCTCTCCCGAGGGCTCTGCCGCCAGCAGCATCTTTGTATAGGGGTGCTGGGGGTTGTCGAAGATCTCGGCCGCCGGCCCCGTCTCGACGATCTCGCCGCCCTTCATCACGCAGACCCGGTCGGCGATGCGCCGCACGATCCCCAGGTCGTGGGTGATGAACAGCATCCCCATGTCCTCGGACGCCTTCAGATCCGCCAGAAGCTCTAGGATCTGGGCCTGGATGGTCACGTCCAGCGCGGTCGTCGGTTCGTCCGCGATCAGGATGTCGGGCTTGTTGGCCAGCGCCATGGCGATCATCACCCGCTGCCGCTGCCCGCCGGAGAGTTCATGCGGATAGGCCGTCAGCCGGTCTTCGGGGTCGCGAATACCCACCTTGTTCAACAGCTCCACGATCCGGCCGCGGGCCTGGTCCCCCGCCACACCCTGGTGCAGCGTCAGGCTTTCGCCCAGCTGCTTTTCAATAGTGTGGAGCGGGTTCAGCGAGGTCATCGGCTCCTGAAAGATGAAGCTGATATCGTTGCCACGGACCCGGCGCAGTTCGGCCGGCGAGGCGCCGACCATCTCGGCTCCGTTGAAGCGGACGTTGCCGCCCACTTCGGCCGTCTCGCCCAGAAGGGACACGGTCGACAAGGCCGTCACCGACTTGCCCGACCCGCTTTCGCCCACCAGCGCCACGGTCTCGCCCCGGTCGACGGTGAAGGACACGCCCTTCACCGCCATGATCCGCTTGCCGTCCTGACGGAAGGTGACCGTCAGGTTCTCGACTTCCAGAAGCGCGCTCATGCAAAGACTTTCCGCGGGTCGAAGGCATCGCGGACCCCTTCGAAGACAAAGACCAGAAGCGACAGCATCACGGCGAAGGTGGTGAAGGCGGTAAAGGCCAGCCAGGGCGCCTGCAGGTTCTGCTTGGCCTGAAGGGTCAGCTCCCCCAGGGACGGGGCCGAGGACGGCAGCCCGAAGCCCAGGAAGTCCAGCGTCGCCAAGGATCCGATGGTCGAGGTGATGATGAAAGGCAGCATGGTCAGCGTCGCCACCATCGCATTGGGCAACATGTGGCGGAACATGATTGTGCCGTTACCGACCCCCAGCGCCCGCGCCGCGCGCACATATTCGAAGTTCCGCGCCCGCAGGAACTCGGCCCGGACCACGCCGACAAGGCTGACCCACGAAAACAGCACCATCAACACGACCAGAAGCCAGAAACTGCGCCCCAGGATCGCGAACATGATGATGATCACGTAAAGCGATGGCGTCGCGCCCCAGATCTCGATGAAGCGCTGCATCAGAAGGTCCAGCCAGCCGCCGAAGAAGCCCTGGATGGCGCCGGCGAAGATGCCGATCAGGCTGGCCGCCCCGGTCACGATGAAGGTGAACAGGATCGACAGCCGGAAGCCGTAGATCACCCGCGCCAGCACGTCGCGCTTGGTGTCATCGGTCCCAAGCCAGTTCTGGCTGTTGGGCGGCAGCGGCGCCGCACCGGGACGGTCGACCGAGGTGTTGAAGCTGTAGGGGATCAACGGCCAGATTTCCCAGCCCTTCTCGAACCCCTCGGCCTGGTAGGTGCCGGCCTTGATCTCCTCCAGGATTTGCTCTGGCTCGTCGAAACAGTCCTCGATCCCGCCGCTCTTGATCAGGCACTGGACCTCCGGGTCGCGATAGGCGGCCTCGGTCTGGAAGTCGCCGCCAAAGGCCGTTTCCGGATAGAACTTCATGATCGGGAAGAAATATTCGCCCCGATAGTTCACCAAGATGGGCTTGTCGTTCGCCACGAACTCCGCCGGAAGCGAGATCGCGAAGAGGATCGAGAACGCGATCAGCGCCCAGAAGGCCCGGCGGTTCTTCTTGAAGTTCCTCCAGCGGCGCTGGTTGATCGGTGAAAGCGCCATGGCTCAGCCCTCTCGCCGTTCGAAGTCGATCCTTGGATCGACGATCACGTACATCATGTCGGAAATGATCCCGACCACCAGCCCGATCAGCCCGAACATGAACAGGGTCCCGAAGACGATCGGATAGTCCCGCGCCACCGCGGCCTCGTATCCCAGCCGCCCCAGACCGTCGAGCGAGAAGATCGTCTCGATGATCAGCGAGCCGCCGAAGAAGACGCCGATGAAGACTGCAGGGAAGCCCGCGATGACGATCAGCATGGCGTTGCGGAAGACGTGCCCGTAAAGCACCCGATGTTCCGACAGGCCCTTGGCGCGCGCGGTGATCACGTATTGCTTGCGGATCTCATCCAGGAAACTGTTCTTGGTCAGAAGCGTCAGCGTGGCAAAGGCGGAAATGGTGGACGCCAGAACTGGCAGCGTGATGTGCCAGAAATAGTCGCCGATCTTCGCCGGCCAGCTGAGGCTTTCCCAATCGTCCGAGACAAGTCCCCGAAGCGGGAAGATCTGCCAATAGGATCCGCCGGCGAAAAGCACGAGCAAGAGGATCGCGAACAGGAACCCGGGGATCGCATAGGCCACGATGATCAGACCCGATGTCCATGTGTCGAAGTGGGACCCGTCCCTGACCGCCTTGCGTATCCCCAGCGGGATCGACACCAGATAGGCGATCAGCGTCGACCACAGGCCAAGCGAGATCGAAACCGGCATCTTTTCCAGCACCAGATCCACCACGGAAATCTTGCGGAAATAGCTCTCGCCAAAGTCCAGGCGCACATAGTTCCCCAGCATCAGCAGGAAGCGCTGAACGGGCGGCTTGTCCAGTCCGTATTCCTTTTCCAGCTGCTTGATGAATTCCGGGGGCAGGCCGCGGGCACCGATATAGCGGCTGTTGACGTCGGCGGCCGCCCCGCTCATGTCCCCACCGGGAAGCTGGGTCGTGTCGCCCGAGGCAAAGCTGCCGAAGACGTCGCCCTGCCCCTGGGCGCGGGCTATGGCCTGTTCGACAGGCCCGCCCGGCATGAATTGCACCAGCGCGAAGTTGATGATCATCACCCCCAGCAGCGTGGGGATCACCAGCAGCAGCCGACGAAGGATATAGGCACCCATTGTCCCGTTACCTGATCGCGCCTTCGGATTTCAGCTTGGCGGCCTTGTCGGCGTCCACCCACCAGAAATCCAGGAACCCGATGTCGAAGGGCGGCAGGACCTCGGGATGTTCGAATTCGTCGTAATAGGCGACCCAGATCTTGTCCTTGTACCAGACCGGGACCATCACGAATTCATAGCGCAGCGACCGGTCCAGTGCCATCAGGGCCGCCTGTTCTTCTTCCAGCGTCGTCGACCGCAACGCGGCCTCGATCGTGGCGTCGACCAGCGGACTGGCCAGCCCGGCCGGATTGAACAGCGAGAAGGATGCCTGTTCCGAGCCGTATTGCTGCGGCAGGCCGGTCCCGGCGCCCAGGAATTCCCGATAACTGTCGAAGATCATGTCGTAATCGCGGTCACGTTCCCGAAGCGTGTACTGCGCCGGGTCCACCTTTTCGAGGTTCACGTCGATCCCCATGCTGCGAAGATTGGCGACATAGCTTTCAACGATGGGGCCCAGTTCGGTTTCGTTCGCGGTGTTGAACAGAAATGTCACGCGCAAGGGTTCGCCGGCAGCGTTATGGCGCTTGCCGTCCTTGCCCACGGGCCAGCCCGCCTCGTCCAGGTATTTCATGGCCGCGCGCAGGTTGCGGCGGTCGGTCAGCCGTTCGCCGTTCGACGTATGCGGCATACGGGCCGGCTCTGTCAGCATCTCGGGCGGGACCAGATCTCCCAGCGATTTCAGAAGCTCCAGCTCGGCGCCTTCCGGCGGCCCCTTGGCCTCTAGCGCCGAATTCTGCGTGAAGGACGACCGCTGGCTGAACAGCCCGTACTGCAGCGATTCGTTGGTCCACTCGAAATTGTAGCCCAGGGCCAGCGCCTCGCGGACGCGTTTGTCCTGCATGATCGGCCGGCCCATGTTGAAGACGAAACCGGTGGGCGTCGGCGGCGTGCCGTCGTCCAGTTCTTCCTTCTTCACGATGCCTTTCTGGATTTTCGGAAAATCATAGGACGTAGCCCACAGCTTGGCATCCCCTTCCGGGCGGAAGGTCACGATACCCGCCTTGAACGCCTCCATCGCCGCCGTGTCGTCGCCGAAGTATTCTACCCGGATACGGTCAAAGTTGGACCGGCCCTGGGTGATCGGAAGGTCCTTGCCCCAGTAATCGGGGTTCCGCTTGAAGATCACACGCCGGTTCACATCGACGGTGTCGACGACATAGGGCCCCGACCCGGGAGAGGTTTCAAGCCGCGGCTCGTCCAGGCGGGCGCCGGTTTCCTCGTACCACTTCTTTGACCAGACCGGCACGCCGCCGACCTGCTCGATCAGGCTGCGGCGCGACACTCCGTCGGCAAAGTAGAACTTGATCGTGTGGTCGTCGATCACCTCGGCTTCGGGGATCAGCCGCTTCACCGCCTCGGCATAGGACTTCAGCCCCTGCTCCAGCAACAGGTTGTGCGAGAACAGCACGTCATGGGCCGTCACCGGCGTCCCGTCCGAGAACCGGGCCTCGGGCCGCATGTGGAAGATGACCCAGCTCTTGTCTGCCGGGTATTCGACGCTTTCTGCCAGAAGACCGTAATTTTCGTTGTATTCATCCAGCGTGCCGTCAAGCAGCGTCTCGTACATGATGGTACTCAGCGCGGCGCCGCGGCCCTTGCGGGAATAGGGGTTCATGGAATCGAACGTACCGACCCTGGACAGGACGATCTCTCCGCCTTTCGGCGCGTCCGGGTTCACATAGTCCAGGTGCGTGTAATCTGCCGGATATTTCAGATCGCCAAAGAAGGAATAGCCGTGGGATACGATCAGCTCGCCGTCCACCGGCGTGCCGTCCGACGCGGTGGTCTGGGCCGACAGCGGTGCAGGCAGGGGAGCTGCCAGCATCACCGTGGCCAGCAGGGCCGCACCAAGCCGCATCGCCCGTCCCGTCCCCCTCTCGCGGCGCCATCGGGACACGGCCGCTCCAACGGTCACGGGCCCGGTCAGAGCTTCGGTGGTCAGGCGCAGGTCTCTGCGGGGACGGTGCATCGGCTCTTCCTCTCTGCGTGTTGCGGCTTCGCGCCGCATTCGTTGTCTGTCCTAGCTAAATCCCCGGACCCGGGATGATCAAGGCGAGAGACACTGAGAAAATCGTGAAATCGCGGGATGGTTCCAGCGGCCGGGCGTCGCGGGCCCAATCACGTCAAGCTCTTGGCATTCGGCGATTTTTTCAGGTCTCCCCTTGTCGCATACGGACCGAAATCACCGCCGGACCATTGTAACAAAGCCGGCATGACACCCCGAAACAAAAAAGGGCCGCCCGCGGGGCGACCCTTTGAATGCTCTCTGACCTGACGGCCCGTTCAGTGCGCTTCCCCGCCCAGGCTTTCCAGGTAGGCGACCACGGCAGCGCGGTCTTCTTCCTTCGGCAGGCCCGGGAAACCCATCTTGGTGCCCTTCACGTAGGTCTGCGGCTTGGTCAGGAATTCGTTCAGGCGGTCCGGCGTCCAGTCGCCGCCGATGGCCTTCATCGCATCCGAGAACGCATAGCCTGCGACGTCCGCCACCGGCTCGTTCACGATGCCGTAGAGTGACGGGCCGACGCCGTTCTTGCCCTGCTCGGGCGAGTGGCAGGCCGCGCACTTCTTGAAGACACGCTCGCCCTTGGCCGGATCGGACGCCTTGACCATGGCAGCAAAGTCTTCGCCCGCCGGAGCCGCGGCAGCGTCGCCACCGGCAGCTGCGGCGTGATCGTCGGCGGCCGGTGCAGCAGCGGCGGCCGCCTCGACCTTGGCCTTTGCGGCCTCCTGGATCTTCTGCGCCGCGTCAGCTTCGGGCGACAGGCTGGCCAGGTACAGGATCACGTTTGCGCGGTCTTCCTCGCTCGGCAGGCCCGGGAAGCCCATGGCGGTGCCCGGAACATAGGTCTGCGGCTTGGTCAGGAAGTCGTTCAGGCGCTCGGGCGTCCATTCGCCGCCGATGCCCTTCATCGCGTCCGAGAAGTTGTAGCCTGCAACGTCTGCCACCGGCTCGTCCACGATGTGGTAGAGCGACGGGCCGACGCCGTTTTGGCCTTCGGCCGGCTTGTGGCAGGCCGAGCATTTCTTGAACACCCGCTCGCCCTTGTCGACGCTGGCCTCGGCCAGGTAGTCGTCGAAGGTCTTTGCCGGAGCGGCATCCTTGGATCCGTGGCCGTCGCCCGATTCTTCAACCGCGATGACATAGGACGGTTCGCCCTCGATCTCGACATGGTAGATGCCGGCCGAAACCCATTTGGCCAGCAGGAAGATCAGCAGCGCCCCGCAGAACCCGGCCACCACCTTGGTTGATGTCATCGTATCCATATTGGTCGCGTATCCAGTTGTTCGCTTTGCAAACCGTCTAAGGCTTCCCCTCGCGCGAGGCAAGGTATAGACACCGCGACCAATCGACCGTCAGGCAGGTCCGACAGCGTATTGTCCCGCGGCAGGCGCATGTTACCGGGTTTGCCGGCCCGTCGGGATCACAAGAAGGACAGTTCGACCATGACCGCCCGCATCGCCTTCCAGGGGGAACCCGGCGCCTACAGCCACGAAGCCTGCCGCCGCGCGCGCCCCGAGATGGAGGCCCTGCCCTGCCGCACCTTCGAGGACACGATCGACGCGGTGCGCGAGGGCAAGGCCGACCTGGCGATGCTGCCGGTCGAAAACTCGACCTATGGCCGCGTGGCCGACATCCACACGCTGCTGCCGCAATCGGGCCTGCACATCATCGAGGAACATTTCGTCCGGGTGCACATCAACCTGCTGGCCCTTCCGGGCGTCAAGCTGGAACAGATCACCCACGCGATGAGCCACACGGTCCTTCTGGGCCAGTGCCGCACGTTCCTGACCCAGCACAAGCTGCGCCGGATCGTCGGCGCCGACACCGCGGGCTCTGCCATGGTCGTCGCCAGGGAAGGCAAGCCGACGACTGCGGCGCTGGCCAGCGAACTGGCGGGCGAGATCTACGGGCTGGAGGTGGTGGCGCGCCATATCGAGGACAACTCGACCAACACCACCCGATTCCTGCTGATGTCGCCCGAGGCCGATCACAGCCGCCGCGGCGACCACGGCATGATCACCAGTTTCATCTTCGATGTCAGGAACATCCCGGCCGCGCTTTACAAGGCGATGGGCGGCTTCGCGACAAATGGCGTAAACATGACCAAGCTGGAAAGCTACATGCTGAACGGGTCCTTCACGGCGACCCAGTTCTATGCCGATGTCGAAGGCCATCCCGATGACCCGAACCTGCGCCGCGCGCTGGAAGAACTGGATTACTTCACCAACAACCTAGAAATCCTGGGTGTCTACCCGGCCGATCCCGGCCGCAAATGACCCTTCGGGCGGAGGGCGCGGTCGAAACGGACGATCCAGCGCTTCGCCGCCTGAGATAGATCGGCTGGGCCTGCTGGGACCCCATCGGGATAATCCGGCCCGGCCGCCGCGATTGGGTGGATGCCCCGTTCGCGGATGAATACGAAAGGGACATGCTGCATGCTGCCGGCAGGTTGGCTGCAGGCGTCCCGCGGTCCGAGGTGGAGAGTTTCCTGTTCTGGGTGGTCACCGACCGGATGGAACTGGACCTGACGGATTTTCAGAAGGCGGCAATCGGGCGGGCCGTTCCGGCCCTGTCCTGAGCGGTCAGGCCCGTTCTTCCAGCGCCCGGGCGAAGTCCTGGATCCGGCGGTTGAAGCGACGCATGGCCTTGCGCTGACCCAGCCGAAGCGGCTGAAGCATCAGGCGGCCCGAAAAGGTCCTGGCTTCGATGCCCAGCTTGACCGTCATGCGCGTCCGCGACGACGACAGGGCGATCAGTTCGATGTCCATGGTGGCCTTCATGCCCTGACTGACCGCGGCGAAGCCCAGCAGCGACGGCGGATCCACGCGAACCAGGTCCAGCCGCACCTTCCGCGCCCGTCCCCGCAACGAAAACCGGGATTCCCAGGCCAGCCCCTGAAGGCCGTCCCCGGCCGCGCCGATCCGGTTGACGTCGACGCCGCGGCGGATCGCCTGGCGTTCGAAATGTTCGAAATCAGTTAACAACTCGTAGACCCGGGCCAGGGGGGCCGCGATGTCGTCCGCACCGGTAAACTCCATACGCCCGGATCCGCCTTCTGTAGCTGCACGATCAAGTCACTGGAATGTATGACGCTTTCACGCGTCTCAGTCCAGCGTGTCCGCCACCCAGTTTTCCAGCAGGAACTGCGCGATGGCGCCGGGGCGCGGGGGGCGGATGTCAGGATGTTCGCCGGCAAAAACCTGGACCATCTCGCTGCGGCTGACCCAGCGGGCGGTCTCGATCTCGTTTCTGTCCACGCTGATCTCGCGGCTGGTGGCATGGCCGATGCAGCCGAACATCAGCGAGGCCGGGAAGGGCCAGGGCTGGGATGCAAGATAGCCGACCTGCCCCACCTTCACGCCCGCTTCCTCGAACACCTCGCGGCGGACGGCGGCTTCCAGCGTCTCGCCCGGTTCGACGAATCCCGCCAGCAGCGAATACATCCCCACCGGCCATTGCGGCGACCGGCCCAGCAGCACGTCCTCGCCATCGACGATCAGCATGATCACCACGGGATCGGTCCGCGGAAAGTGCGACCCGCCGCAGGACGTGCAATCCCGCTGCCAGCCGGCATGGGTGATCACCGTCGCATCGCCGCAGCGCGCGCAGAACGGGTGGATCTCGTGCCAGCCGACCAGAGCCTTGGCCATGGCCATCAGTTCCGCGTCGCGCGGCGACAGGCGAACCATGGCGCGGCGGATCTCGACGAAAACACAGTCGTCGGGGAAGGCCGGGTGGTGCTGCAGCGAAGGATCTACGAACTGCCCGATGGTCGAGATGTCCTGCCCCTCCGGCTCCCACCGCGAGATGTCGCAGGCAAAGAGGGGCGAGCCGTCTTCCTCGCGACCCAGGTAGATCGGGTCGGGCACATGGTGACCCAGCCCCCTGGACAGCAGCGGATGCTTCAGCGGCACCAGCGCCAGGTTGCTTTGCCCCGGCCCCTGGACCATGGGCTTGCCCCGCCACAGCAGCATGGCGGCGGCGCGGGGATGGTCCATTTCGGCCTGCAGGGCCGACGCATCGGTACGGATATGGGCGGCACGGTCGAAACCCGATCCGCCGAAGGTCACCGTCTCGGCATGTTTCATGGGGTCCTCCTGTCCGTGCCAGCGCCCGACGAGTGCTAGCGCAGTCCGGGAGGTTGCGCCAACGGGAAGTGACCGATCCCCGCGCCGGAGTGTCGCGCGATGATGCAATGCTGCCGCAAGCCGCTTGGAACGGCCGCCCCTTCCCGGTTACGCTCCCGCATCGCGGCATCGCCGGAACGGCGGGCGAAAAAAGAAGCCGAAGACCGGGCCCGAAGACAGGGACAGACTGTGACCGCCACGACGAACCATTCGCCGGCCTCCCGCGACGCGAATACGCGTGTCGGTGGTCCTGCAACCGCGCGGCTGCGCATCCTGGCGACAACCGACCTCCACATGAACCTGACTGGCCACGACTATTTCGCCGACCGCCCGGATCCCGCGGCGGGGCTGACCCGGCTGGCGCCCCTGATCGCAAAAGCCCGGGCCGAGGCCGGCGATGCCGCCGTCCTGCTGGTCGACAATGGCGATGCCCTGCAGGGTACGCCCATGGGGGACGTCGCGGCCCTGCCCTGGTCGGATCTGGACCCGGAGGGTGACACCCACGGGGACAAGAGCGGCGACAAGGACGCCCCCCACCCGGCCATGCTGGCCTTTGGCCATCTGGGTTATGACGTGCTGGGCCTGGGCAATCACGATTTCGACTTCGGCCTGCCGGCACTGGCGCGGGCGCTGACCGCCGCCCCCTGCCCCGTCCTGTCGTCGAATCTGGTGCTGAACACCGGCCCCGACGGCCCCGCCTTCCCGGACCTGTCCGATCACACCGTGCTGGACGTGGTCGCCGGACCTGCCGGGCCGCTGCGGGTGGGTGTCCTGTCGCTGCTGCCGCCCCAGACCCGCACCTGGGTGGCCCATGCCACAAATGGCCAGATCGAGGTCGGCGACATGGTCAACGCCGCCCGTGCCACCGTGGCGCGTCTGCGGAACAAGGACTGCGACGTGATCCTGGCGCTGGCCCATACCGGCTTTGGCGCGGCCGAGGCGAAGCCGGGCATGGAAAACGCCGTCCTGCCGGTGGCGGCGCTGGACGGCATCGACGCCGTGGTCGCGGGCCACACCCATCGCCGCTTTCCCGGGCCGGACCACGAAGGCCTTGCCCACGTCGATGCAAAGGCCGGGCTGGTCCATGGCAAGCCCACCGTCATGCCCGGCGCAGGCGGGCGGCTGCTGGGGGTGATCGACCTGGACCTGATCCGCGGCGAGGATGGCAAATGGCAGGCCGCCGGTGGCACCTCGCAGCTGCGCAGTGTTTCCGGCGATGCGCCGGAGGATGCAGGGCTGGCCAGGGTTCTGCAGCCGGGCCACGCCCGGACACGCGCCTGCATGTCGCGCCCCCTTGGCGCGACCGGCGCCCCGCTTCACAGCTATTTCAGCCTCTTCGCCGCGGACCGCAGCCTGTCACTTCTGGCCGCGGCCCAGAAAGAGGCCGTCCGCCCTCACCTGTCCGGAACCGGGGCCGGGGACCTGCCGCTTCTTGTGGCGCTGTCGCCTGCGCGGACCGGAGGGCTGGCCGGGCCCGGTTTCTATACCGACGTCCCGGCCGGGCCGCTGCTGGAACGCCACGTGGCCGACCTTTGCCCCTTTGCCGACGGGCTGGCCGTGGTGATCCTGACCCGCGAGCGGGCTAAACTGTGGCTGGAACAGTCCGCCTCCGGCTTCCTGCAGGTCGCGGCCGGGGCGCAGGACGCACCGTTGCTGGACCCGCTCTGGGCCGGGCACCAGTTCGACATGCTCTTCGGCCTCGACTACGCCATCGACGTCGGCCGCCCCGCGGGCTTCGCCGCCAATGGCATGGCGCTAGGCCCGGCAGCACGTATCCGGCTGTCCGGCAAGGGCAGGCCCGACGACCGCTTCGCCGTGATCACCAGCGGCTACCGCGCCGCGGGCGGGGGGCACATCCGGGCGCTGGACGGCGTCACGCAGCTGTCGCTGCCCCCGGTCGGCGCCCGCGGCGCCCTGCGCCGCTATCTGGCGCGCGCCAGGGACGCCGAAGCTGTCGTGCCGGACGCTGACGGCCCATGGCGCTTCGCCCCGCTGCCCGGCACCACCGTCCGCGTCCCCACTGGCCCGGGCGCCCGTGCGCACCTGTCCGATCTGGGCGCACGGCTGCTGGACACCAGCGACAATGGCAGCGGCGGATTCCTGTCCCTGCGGCTCGACCTGTCGCGTTAGGCAACGTGGCAGCCCTGTCTTGCACCTCGCGCGCCCATCTCCTATATCGGGCCTTGAGAGGTTGGCGCGGGTAAGCGCCTCGCCAACCCGGTCAGATCCGGAAGGAAGCAGCCGTAACGAGCCCCGCTTGGGTCGTTGTCCAGCCTCTCACCTTCAGCCCCGGGCCCGCCGGTTCATCCCCGGGCCCTCCACGCGAAGCACGAAAGGAACGTCATGATTGTCCGTGTTTCCCATCGGGGCACCGCTGCCGCCTGAACGCGGCCGACATTCAGCCTGACACCCGGTCGCCGGAAAACCGGCAGGGATTGCCCCGTCTGACACGCGCGCCGCGACATCCGCAGCGCGCCCTTATGCATGTTCAGATGACAGGGCAGACCATTGACCCACCCTTCCTACACGCTGCCGGACCTCGGCTGGTCCGCGCAGTTCCAGAGCCAGTTGAGCCTGGCAGATTTCGAAACCCTTCGCCCGGCGCGCATCGCCGCCGTCCACCGGTCGCGACTCGAAGGCCTGTCGGCCGACGGTCCCGTCGACCTGACCCTGCCGCCCGACCTTCCGGCCGGTGATACGGCCGTGGGCGACTGGGTGCTTTATGCCCCGGACACGGGCCGGATGTCCCGCGTACTGGACCGCACCAGCCTGCTGAAACGGCGCGCGGCCGGGACCGGGGCTGTGGACCAGCTGATAGCGGCCAATGTCGATACGCTGCTGATCGTCACCTCGGCCAATGCCGACTTCAACCCGGCGCGGCTGGAACGCTATCTGGCGCTGGCCCATGCGGCCGGAGCCCAGCCGCTGATCGTGGTGACGAAGTCCGACCTCTGCGCCGATCCCGATCTGGTGCAGGACGCCCTGCGAAAGGTCGCCCGGACGGTGCCCCACGTGGCGCTGGACGCTCGCGATCCCGCGGCGGCCGGGGCGCTGGCCGACTGGTGCGGCAAGGGTCAGACGCTGGCCTGTGTCGGATCGTCCGGCGTCGGCAAGTCGACGCTGGTCGGCACGCTGACCGGTCAGGCGCTGGCAACCCAGGGCATCCGCGAGGACGACGCCAAGGGCCGGCACACCACGACATCCCGCGCGCTCTACCGCCTGCCGGCGGGCGGCTGGCTGATCGACACACCCGGCATGCGTGCCCTGCGCCTGACGGGGGTGGAGGACGGCATCGACCAGGTTTTCGACGACATCGCGGACCTCGCGGCGCAGTGCCGCTTCGGCGACTGCACGCACGAAACCGAGCCGGGCTGCGCGGTCCAGGCGGCCATAGCCGATGGCAACCTGTCACCGGACCGGCTGGCCCGCTGGCAGAAACTGCGGCGCGAGGACCGGCACAATTCGGAAACCATCGCCCAGGCCCGCGCCCGGGGCCGGGCCTTCGGCAAGATGGTCCGCCAGGTCACGCGCGAGAAGAAGGACCGCCGCTGACCGCCGAAGACGCGGACGGGGCGGTTCCGCAAGGCAGCCCTGCGCAAGCAGGGCTGCCGGGGCAAGCGGGCGGTGCAAACGGTCGGGGCCGTCATGCCGGACCGCGCGCCGCCCGCCACCGCCGCCTTCGCCGGCCCCGCGCCATCCGAAAGATGCATCCCCGCTGGCCGATATTCACAACCTTCTGAAAGGTGAATACCCACCCGCCTTTGCATGATAACACCACAGAGACCGGCCACCGTTCTGGCCGGACCGACGAGTACCGCTTCGATTTCCGGAGGTCCCGATGAAGCTATTGTCCCTTGCGGCCGGCGCCGCGCTTTCCCTCGTCACGGCCCTGGGCCAGCCGGCCCTTGCGGCCGACCTGACCCGCGACGAGGCCGATGCCATCGCCGTCGATGCTTATCTCTATTTCTACCCGCTGGTCACGATGGACCTGACCCGCCGCCAGCTGGTCAGCCTTCCCGAAGGGGCCGGTGCCTTCGGCGGCGGAGCGATGAACCTGATCGACAACATCCCGACCTACCCCACCGCGGCGGACAGGACCGTCGTCCGGCCCAATTTCGACACGCTCTATTCATCGGCCTTCATCGATCTGACCGGCGGTCCTATGGTCCTGTCGGTGCCCGACACCGGTGGCCGCTACTACCTGATGCCGTTTCTGGACATGTGGACCGACACCTTCGCCGCCCCCGGCTGGCGCACCACCGGGACCGACGCGCAGAACTTCATCCTCGTCCCGCCGGACTGGCGCCCCGATCTGAAGGGCAAACTTGTCGAAACCTACGGGCTGCCCGAGAATTCGACCGTCATTGGCGCGCCGACGCGCCACCTGTGGCTGATCGGCCGAACCAAGACGGACGGTCCTCAGGACTATGACGCCGTCCACAAGATCCAGGCTGGTTACAAGCTGATGCCGCTGGAAAAATGGGGACAGCCCTACGAGGCGCCCAAGCACGATCCGATCCCGGGCACCGACATCGCGACACCGCCCAAGATCCAGATCAAGAAGATGGACGGCGAAACCTTCTTTACCGCTGCGGCCGAGCTGATGAAGACCGAACCGCCCCACATCACCGACGTGTCGATGCTGGAACGGATGAAGCGCCTGGGCATCGTCGAAGGCGACAGCTTCGACTTCGACAAGGCCGATCCGGTGGTGCAGGCCGCGCTGAACGCCGCCCCCGAAACCGCGCTGAAGCTGATCGCGTGGAAAGCTCCGCGGGTGTCGACGGTGGTCAACGGCTGGTCGATGGACACCGAATCCGTGGGCGTCTTCGGCAACAACTATCTGAAGCGCGCCGTCGTGGCCGATATCGGCCTGGGCATCAACCAGCCCCAGGACGCGGTCTATCCGATTTCGGTCTCGGATGCCGATGGCGATGCGCTGGATGCGGGAAAGCACGACTATGTCCTGCATTTCGAGAAGGACCAGATCCCGCCGGTCGATGCCTTCTGGTCGGTCACGGTCTATGACAACGACGGCTTTCAGGTCGCCAACGACCTGAACCGTTTCGCACTGTCGAGCTGGATGGACCTGAAGACCAATGCCGACGGGTCTCTCGACCTTTATTTCCAGAACGAAAGCCCCGGGCCCGACAGGCAAGACAACTGGCTGCCCACGCCCAAGGGCCCGTTCAACGTGACCATGCGCCTGTACGCGCCGCACCGCACCGTCACTACCGGCCAGTGGGCGCCCCCGGCCATCGCCAAGGCGGCGAACTGACCCGGCCGCGGTGACCCGACGCGCGGCGGCCCCGTGCCGCGCGTCTTTCCTCTTCGGGGGCGGTTGCGCTCGGGTCCGGCGGGGCCGTACTCTGCCACGGACCTCAAGACCGGAGTCGTCATGACCGATCAGCCCGCCTACAAGGTGCTTGCCCGGAAATACCGCCCCGAGACCTTCGCGGATCTCGTGGGTCAGGATGCCATGGTGCGCACCCTGAAGAACGCCTTCCAGGCGGGGCGGATCGCGCAGGCCTTCATCATGACCGGCATCCGCGGGACGGGGAAGACGACGACCGCGCGGATCATCGCCAAGGGCATCAACTGTACTGGTCCGGACGGCAACGGCCAGCCCACGACCGAACCCTGCGGGGTCTGCGAGAACTGCCGCGAGATCATGGAAGGCCGCCATGTCGACGTGCTGGAGATGGACGCGGCGTCCCGCACCGGCGTGAACGACATCCGCGAGATCATCGAAAGCGTCCACTATGCCGCCGCCAAGGCGCGCTACAAGATCTACATCATCGACGAAGTTCACATGCTGTCGACCAGCGCGTTCAACGCGCTCTTGAAGACGCTGGAAGAACCCCCCGCCCACGTGAAGTTCATCTTTGCCACGACCGAGATCCGCAAGGTCCCGGTCACGGTCCTGTCCCGTTGCCAGCGCTTCGACCTGCGCCGGATCGAGCCCGAGGACATGATCGGCCTGATGCGCCGCATCGCCGTGGCCGAAGGCGCGCAGATCGCCGATGACGCGCTGGCGCTGATCACGCGCGCCGCCGAAGGATCCGCGCGCGACGCGACCTCGCTTCTGGACCAGGCGATCAGCCATGGTGCGGGCGAAACGACGGCCGAACAGGTGCGCGCCATGCTGGGCCTGGCGGATCGCGGCCGGGTGCTGGACCTGATGGACATGATCCTGAAGGGCGACGCGGCGGGTGCGCTGCAGGAGCTGGGGTCGCAATATGCCGAAGGCGCCGACCCGATGGCGGTGCTGCGCGATCTGGCAGAGATCACGCACTGGGTGTCGGTCGTGAAGATCACGCCGGATGCGGCCGAGGATCCGACCGTATCGCCGGACGAACGCGACCGCGGCGTCGCCATGGCCGCGGGCCTGCCGATGCGGGCGCTGTCGCGGATGTGGCAGATGCTGCTGAAGGCGCTGGAAGAGGTCGCCGCCGCCCCGAATTCCATGATGGCAGCCGAGATGGCGATCATCCGCCTGACCCATGTGGCCGACCTGCCCTCGCCCGAGGAACTGGTCCGCACGATCCATAACGCGCCCACGATGCCGACCCGTGGCCCCGCGCCGGGACCGCGCGGTGGCAACGGCGGGCCGTCGGCCAGTGCTTCGGCGCACGTGTCGGGCAGCGCACCGGCGCCTGCGATGCGCACACGGTCGGTGTCCTCGGGCGCGGGCGCGCCCACGGCACAGGCGGTCCGGGCCGATGCGGCCCATGCGCTGGCCCATTTTCCGACCTTCCACCATGTCGTCGAACTCATCCGGTCGCACCGCGACGTGAAACTTCTGATCGACGTGGAAAACGATGTCCGCCTGGTCAGCTATCAGCCCGGCCGGATCGAGTTCGAACCCGCCGAGACTGCGCCGGCCGACCTGTCCCAGCGTCTGGGCGCGCGGCTGCAGGCCTGGACCGGGAACCGCTGGGCGATCTCGGTCGTGTCCAGCGGCGGCGCGCCGTCGATTTCCGAGGTGAACGACGCCGCCAAGACCGCGCTGCGGAACGAGGCGCTGGCCCACCCCATGGTGCAGTCGGTGCTGGAGCATTTTCCCAAGGCCAAGCTGCTGGAGGTCCATACCCAGGCCGAACTGGCCGCCCAGGCCGAGGCGGAAGCCCTGCCCGAGGTGCCCGATGAATGGGACCCGTTCGACGACGACTGACGTCCGCTCCACGCGGAATGCCTTGTGGAACAGGCATGCTTTGCCTATCTCCGGACAGATTTTCAGGGCCCCCGGCGGCCCCATGCAGAAAAAGGATATCGAGATGCTGAAGGGACTGGGCGGACTTGGCGGTCTGGGCGACATGGCCAAGATGATGAGCGCGGCCAAGGAAATGCAGACCAAGATGGTCGAGCTTCAGGAAGAGATGGCCCGCATGAACGTGGTGGGCGAGGCCGGTGCCGGCCTGGTGACCGCGACCTGCACCGCCAAGGGCGAACTGAAGGCGCTGGACATCGACCCGTCGATCCTGGTGGCGACCGAGAAGGAGATGGTCGAGGACCTGATCCTGGCCGCGATCAAAGACGCCCAGCAGAAGGCACAGGTCCGTCACCAGCAGGAGATGGAAAAGCTGACCGAAAGCCTGGGCCTGCCCAAGGACATGAAGCTGCCTTTCTGACCGGTTCGGGTCCGTTTGACCGAGGTATTCCATGGCTGTAGCGGACCCGATCGAGGAACTGATCGCGCTGATGGCGAAGCTGCCGGGACTGGGCCCACGTTCGGCCCGGCGGGCGGTGCTGCACCTGATCCGCAAGCGGTCGCTGCTTCTGCATCCCTTGGCGGATGCCATGCAGGTGGTGGCCGAAACCGCGCGGGAATGCCTGAACTGCGGCAATGTCGGCACCGCCGACATCTGCGACATCTGCGCGAACGAGGCGCGGGAAAACGGCGAGTTGTGCGTGGTCGAGGACGTGGCCGACCTTTGGGCCATGGAACGGTCCGGCGTGTTCAAGGGGCGCTACCACGTGCTGGGCGGCACCCTGTCGGCACTGGATTCGGTGGGGCCCGAGGATCTGGGCATCCCCCGCCTGATGGACCGGGTGACCACCGAAGCGATATCCGAGGTCATCCTGGCCCTGAACGCCACCGTCGATGGCCAGACCACGGCGCATTACATCGCCGACCAGCTGGAAGGCCGGGTGCGGCTGACCTCGCTGGCGCAGGGCGTGC
This sequence comes from Chachezhania sediminis, assembly GCF_009765275.1. GTDB lineage: Bacteria > Pseudomonadota > Alphaproteobacteria > Rhodobacterales > Rhodobacteraceae > Chachezhania > Chachezhania sediminis. Next base: position 371,719 of record NZ_VOPH01000003.1, on the reverse strand, counting down.
CCATAGGCGGCGAACTGGATTATCTGGATGACGGCACGATCAGTGCCGCGATGCGGGCGCGCAAGGATCTTTGAGATCCGGTCCGCCGCGGCCGGGGACGGGGGCCCTGCCCCCGGCCGCGCCTGACGGCGCGACTCCCCCGAGGTATTTGAAGACCAAAGAAGTGGCGGGCCTGAACCCGGTTCTGGCCGGTCGCGGCCGCGCAGGGCGGGGTCTACCCCGCCGCCACCGGCCGCCACGTCCTAGCGACGGTCGTCTTCGTCCTCGTCGTCGTCTTCATCACCGCCCTTGGGCAGGTTGAAGAAGCTTTCGGCGTCGTAGACGGGTTCATCCCCGCTGTCGTCATCATCGTCGGACTTGTCGTCGCGGTTGCTGTCGCCGAGCGTGAAGGTTTCAAGGCCCTCGATCGCCGTCGGGATGCGCGGTTCGGTCGACATGCCCAGCGACTGTTCGGTGCTGACCAGGCGGCGGCGTTCGTCATCGGTCATAAGGGCACCTTCGGCGGCGCGCTTGGCGGCGGCCTTCTGGACCGCGGCGTCCAGTTCCGACTGCTTGCACAGCCCCAGGGCCACCGGGTCGATGGGCTGGATATTGGCAATGTTCCAGTGGGTGCGTTCGCGGATCGACTGGATCGTGGGCTTGGTGGTGCCCACCAGCTTGGCGACCTGCGAATCCGCCAGTTCCGGGTGGAACTTCACCAGCCAGAGGATCGCGGCCGGGCGGTCCTGGCGCTTGGACAGCGGCGTATAGCGGGGGCCGCGACGCTTTTCCTCGCCCACGGCGGCCGGATTGAACTTCAGCGCCAGCTTGTGCAGCGGGTTCTTTTCGGCCTTGTCGATCTCTTCCTGGGTCAGCTGGTTGTTCGCGACCGGGTCGAACCCTTTCACGCCAACCGCGACATCACCGTCGGCAATGCCCTGCACTTCAAGCTCGTGAATCCCCACGAAATCGGCGATCTGCTTGAAGCTGATCGTGGTATTATCCACCAGCCACACGGCGGTGGCCTTGGCCATCAACGGTTTTGCCATGTCCCTCGTCGTCTCCTTCGCATAAAGTTCACCCGTCGCCCGGATCGGACGGTCCCGGCGGATCCGGAACGAGTTACCTTGTGGGGGAACATTGGCGGTATATAGAGAAGGCAAATGCCAAAGGAAAGGGGCAATCCGGGCCCTTGGCATGGGTCTGCTGGCCTGCCTTGGCGCCTTTTCTCCCCTGCCCGGCCGGGCGGACGAGCGGGCCGGCGTCTTCGACTATTACGTGCTCAGCCTCTCGTGGTCGCCCAACTGGTGCCTGCGCGAAGGAGATGCGAAAGGCTCCGACCAGTGCGGTCCCCGGCACGATCACGGCTGGATCCTACACGGGCTGTGGCCGCAGTTCGAACGGGGCTGGCCGTCCCATTGCAGGACCACGGAGCGCGCGCCCGGCAAGGCGATGACCGCCGCAATGGCGGACATCATGGGGACCGCCGGGCTGGCCTGGCATGAATGGAAGAAGCACGGCACATGTTCGGGTCTGTCCGCCGCCGATTACTTCGCGCTGTCACGGCAGGCTTATGCCTCCGTGGAGCGGCCCGAGGTGCTGCGCCGACTGACGGGGCCGGTGCGACTGCCGGCTTCGGTCGTGGAAGAGGCGTTCCTGGAGGTCAATCCGGGCTGGGAGCCTGACATGCTGACCATCACCTGCACCGACGGCGCCATTGCCGAGGCACGGCTGTGCCTGACGAAGGACCTGGAACCCCGGGCCTGCGCGCCGGACGCGCAGCGCGACTGTACGCTGAAGGACGCGCTGCTGACGCCGGTCAGGTAGCGGACATCCCGGTTTCGCGCCGGAAGCGGGCGATCCATTCGGCATTGGTGGGATCGGTCAGCTTGGCCACGCCCGGGGTCACCGTTTCGGGCGCGGGCACGCCCAGCGCCGTGCAGATCCGTTGAAGCGACGAACCCGGGTCGTCGGCCAGATCCTCGTAGACTACGCGCAGCGGCTCGATCCCCTGGTCGGCGAACCACGGATCCCACGCGCCAGCCAGACGTTCCAGATGCGCCAGTTCCGCGGCGATACGGTCGTGGTCGTAAAGGTCGGGTTCCTGGGGCGCCAGACGCTCGATTTCGGTCCCGTCGGGAGCGACGTGCCAGAGGCCGGTCTGGCGCGCCCGGACATAGGACACCGCCTGCGCCAGCCGGTCCCGGCGCGACAGATGGACGTAGAGGAGGCGGCCGAAGGCCGCTTCCAGCCGGGCGCGGTCGGTCGGGGCATCGGGAAAAAGCGGGGCCAGGAAGCCCGACAGGCCTTCGACATCCGCCCGCATCAGGCGCAGCGCGAAGACGTCCGTCCCCGCCCGGCCGGTTTCGATGACTTTGTCGAGATAGCGGCGGTTCCACTCGGCCTCCGCCGCCTCGCCGCGGGCGGGAAAGGACCATTCGGTCAGCCAGTAGGGGCTGACCGTGTCCATGAAATAGCTGTCGGGGCTGCCGGCGACACCGGTCCGGACCAGAAGGTCGCACAGCATCGTGCTGCCGGTCCGCGGCGTACCGCACAGGATGTATCCGTCATAGTCCGGCATGATGCTCTCCAACCAACTGACCCGCTTGGCTCAGGCGTTCCCGGGCCCGGCCGGGCCCTCGGGCTTGTAGATCGCAACCGAGGTCGGGAAGGGAATGGTGATCCCGGAATTGTCGAAGGCTTCCTTTACCTGCTTGGTCAGCTGGAACTTCAGGTCCCAGTAGTCCGAAGCATCGCACCACAGCCGCGCCGTCAGGTCGACGCTGCTGTCGCCAAGGTTCGTCACCTTGATCCAAGGCGCCGGGTCGCTGTGCACGCGACTGTCGGCCCGGGCCAGGCTGTCGATCAGGCTGATGGCATTGTCGATATTGTCGCCATAGTCGATGCCGAAAACCAGGTCCAAGCGGCGGGTCTTGTGGAAGGAATAGTTGGTGATCACCGACCCCCAGATCTTGCCGTTGGGCACGATGATCTGGACGTTGTCGGGCGTCGCCATTTCCGTGAAGAACAGGTTGATCTCCTTCACCGTACCGGAAACGCCCCCGGCCTGGACATACTGGCCCACGACGAAGGGGCGGAAAAGGATCAGCATGAAGCCCGCGGCCATGTCGCCCAGCGTGCCCTGCAATGCCAGCCCGACCGCCAGCGAGGCGGCACCGATGGCGGCGACAAGGCTGGTGGTCTGGATGCCGAAGATGCCCAGCACGGCCATGAAGACCATCAGCAGAAGGAACCACTTGACCAGGCTCGACAGGAAAGTGCCGATGGTCGGGTCCACGCGTTTCATCCGCCGCATTCGGCTGGCGACCACGGCCGACACCCACTGGGCGATGATCCAGCCGAAGACTAGGACCGCCAGCGCCTTGCACGCCTCGATCACATAGGGCCACCAGACGCCAACATATTTCAGCACTTCCTGGATTTCTTCTTCCATCTCGTTCTCCTTGGACTTCCGCCCCGTCGTTTCGACCTGTCGCAGCTTCGGACCGGCCGCCTGTGCGAGGCTCTTGCCACTGTTGTAGAGCGACTGGCGCGCGGTGACCACTTTTCCGCAAAGTGAACTCGACGCAAAGGGTCTGCGCGATTGTTGACAGGATGGCCCGGCGTTAGGGTATCGCGCCATCTGCCAACGAAAGGACCTTTGCAATGACCCGACCGATCCGGGGCAGCTGCCAGTGCGGCGCCATCACGTTCGAGGCCACCGGCCCCTTCGACGGCTTCTTCCTGTGCCATTGCGCGCGCTGCCGGAAAGACACCGGGTCCGCCCATGCAGCGAACCTGTTCTCTGCCACGGGCAGGCTGACCTGGCTCTCCGGAGAAGCGGACGTGCGCATGTACCGCGTGCCGGAAACGCGTCATGTCAAAAGCTTTTGCCCGGCCTGCGGGTCCGCGGTGCCGACGGCTATTGAGGACGGCGCGGGCCTTCTGATCCCCGCGGGCGCGCTGGACGACATGCCGGACATCCGCCCCACGGCGCATCTGTGCTGGGCCGATCGGGCGGCATGGGACGCGGATCTGGAAACCGTGCCCCGGCTGGACGGCCTGCCGGGCTGATCCACGGCCCCGAAAAAGGCCGCCCCGAAGCGGCCGAAGCGCCGGGCCGGCGGGGCTGGTCCGGGCCGGATTGCGGACGCCGTCCCGGCGCCCAGCCCGGCCTGCAGCTGCACCTACGGCCGGCCGCAGCCCCGGCCCGTCGGGAAAGCTCTAGAATTCGTACTTGGCGAACAGGCCGAAGATCGGTGCCGGGTCATAGTCCGACCTGGCCACCTCGTTGCCATAGCCGTCCTCGTATAGGAATTCGCCGTCCGACGCGACGCCGGCAAAGCCGTTGATCGTCAGGGCCGGGCTGGGCGACCATTTGGTGGTCACAACGATGGGCACCGACCGGTCCACGCCGGTTCCGCCGCCATTGGCGTCGGAAATGCGAAACTCGAATTCCTCGTAGCGGGCTTCGATACCGACCTCCCAGGTGTCCGTGACGTCGTACTTGACCCGCAGGCCCGGCCCCCGTGTCGCGGCAAAGCCGGACCCGGTCGACAGGCTCCACCCGTCGGCAAATTCCCAGTCGACCAGCAGGAAGGGAAAGAACACGGTCTTGTCCAGAAGACTGGACTGGATGCCCAGGCCCGGGCCGATCAGCAAGGTCGGCGACAGGCGCCACATCATCCCGCCGATCGCCCCGTAGGTCATGCCGTCCGACAGGCCGGCGCCGCTTTCCGCGGCGAACGACACCTGGGGCACGAAGATCAGGGCGCTGCGTTCACCGACCCGGAAGCGCATCGGCATCGACAGGCTGAGTTCGTTCACGTCGATCCGGGTGCGGCCCCTGTAGCCGCTGCCGAACGAGTAGCGGGTCTGACCGCCCCCCACCACCAGCGCTATGGAGCTTGCAGGCCCGCGGCGCAGCTCTCCCTCTGCCTGCACGTAGCTGCGGGCATAGCTGAACGTGTCGCCGCTGCTCATGTCGACGGTCGCCGACCCCATGACAGCGCCGGCAAGGCCAAAGGAAAACCCCGGCCCGGGCATCTGCTGGGCCGAGGCCACGGTGCCCGTCAGCAGGGGAATTCCCAGCAGGCAAAGAGACTTGGACAATCGGTTCACGGCATGGCTCCGGTAACATGGACTGCGATAGATGCCCCGGGAACCGGGACGGCGGTCATGTCGAACGCAGCACCTCATCCAGGTCCGTCCAGGCCGGGCACAGGTTTGACCCGAGTGATGTAGCGCATCGGGCGCTGCACTCCAGCGGGGACTGGGCCATGACCTAACGGCAAATTGGACGCCCTCAAGGATCCGGGCCGGATCCCTGAATCGCCTGCGACGGCGGGTCAGGCCGCGGCAAGGGCCTGCGTCAGGTCGGGGGCCTTCGCACGAATCTCTGCCATGCCCCGCGACGTGAAGCCCTCGATCGTGGCCAGCCGCCCCGGATCGAGCCGCAAATAGATCTGCCCCTACCCCACCTTCTCCAGCTTTTCCGCCTCTTCCTTCTTCAGCGCCTTTCGGTCGGGCTTGCCGACCGGGGTGTGCGGAAGCTCGGTCCGGAATTCCAGGTAGCGGGGGATCTCGTGGCGGCCCAGCTTGTCTTCCAGGAAGGTCTGCAGGTCCTGCAGCGAGAACGGTTTCGCCCCCTTGTTCAGCACCACGAAGACCTTGGCGCTTTCGCCGCGATAGTCGTCCGGGACGCCGATGGCCATCGCCTCGGACACGGACGGGTGCAGGTGGACGGCCTGTTCGATCACCAGCGGATAGACGTTGAATCCACCCGACAGGATCATGTCCTTCTTGCGGTCGACCAGGAAGAAATACCCGTCGTCGTCCATGTAGCCAATGTCGCCTGTCAGGAACCAGCCGTCGCAGAAGGCGGCTTCGGTCTCCTCGGGCTTGTTCCAGTAGTGGGACATGACGTTCGGGCCCATGATCGCCATCTCGCCGGGTTCGTTCGGACCCAGCACCTTGTGCGGGTCCTCGACATCGACGATCTTCATGTCCAGTCCCGGCAGCGGCACGCCAATGGTGCCCAGTTTGTCGTCCGGCATGGTCTTGGGCACGTTGGTCCCGGCGGGTGAGGTTTCGGTCATCCCCCAGCCGCCCCGCAGCTTCAGCCCGGTCAGCTGGCGCACGCGGTTATAGACCTCGACCGGCAGGGGCGCGCCGCCGGAACCGATATAGTCCAGGGACGACAGGTCCCGCTTTTCGATATCCGGCAGTTGCAGGAAGGCAATCCAGGTCGTGGGAACGCCACCGACCGCGTTAACCTTCTTCTCCTCGATCTCGTCCACCGCCGTCGCGGCGTCATAGCGCAACCGCAGGTACATCGTGCGGCCTTCATGGGTGGCCTTCAACAGACCCGCCGTCAGCCCCATGATGTGGAACAAGGGCGAATAAAGCAGCGCCGACTTGCCCGGCGCGGAACCGGGATCGTCCTTTGAATTCTCGGCATAGATGAGCACGGCCGAGGCCAGGTTGCGATGGGTCAGGACCGCGGCCTTGGGCACGCCGGTCGTACCGCCGGTGAACTGCAGAAGCGCCATGTCGTCGGGCGTGACCGGCACCGGATCGAAGGCCGCGCCTTCATGGGGCGACAGGAAGGCGTCGACCGGGATCGCGCCGTCCAGCACCGGGCAGTCACGCCCCTGCGCCGTGACCGGGTCCGGGCACTGGATCAGCGGCGGCGTCTCGCCCGAGGCCAGCAGCGGTGCGAAGTGTTTCGCGAATTCCGGCGTGGTCAGGCTGACCACCAGCTTGGCACCGCTTTCGTGCAACTTGTGGGCGATCTCGCGATCCGCATCCAGGGTGCTCAGATGCGTGACGGCGGCGCCGGCCATCATGGTGCCGAAGAAGAAGATCGGATGCCAGGGACAGTTCGGCAGGTGCAGCGCGACCCGGTCGCCCTTTTCCACGCCATTGGCCTTCAGCGCCGCCGCGACCTGGGCCGCCAGACGCTTCATATCGGCATTGGTGAATCGCTTGCCGTAGTATTCGATCAGCAGCTGGTCGGCATAGGTGTCGAAGGCTGTGGCCATCAGCGCTGTCAGGGTCGTGTCCTGAGGCACGAAATCCGCACGCACGCCGTCGATGTAATGCTTGTGCCAGGGCCTGGAGCCCCGCTCGATCCTCAATTCCATAAATTCCTCCCGCAGTGCGGAATTTCATTCCGCATATTGAGGCCAAGGCTAATACCTTCCGGCCGCCCCTGCAACAGGTGCGACACCGGGATCGCTCGCCTTTTGCGAGATTCTTGTGACGCCATGGTAGACATACTGAACCCGCCGTCAAACCGAAGAGGGGAAGCGGCCGGTGCCGGATCGGCGATGGCAGGCAGCCCCCCCCGGGCTGGACCGGGATATGGCTCATGTGCTCCGTCGTCGACAAGGCCGGGGGGGATCCCTGCCGACGTAGCGGCGACTGACGGGACCGGCGGTGGCGTCACGGTGGCGTCACGGTGTCGGGGCGGGGCGCAGGGGCATGCGCGGCCCATGAGTGCCGAGGGCACAGGGAGGGATACGGTGTCGGGAAGGGCCAAAGCACCCTGCCGGTCACGCGTGGCATGCGGCGGCGTGGGGACGCTGTCCCCACACCCCTGAGAGTATTTGAAGACCAAAGAAGTGAGGGCCGGGCGCCCGGTCTTTTGCGCTTGAGCACTCGTCGGGGGGACCAGCCGCGCGGCGGGCAAATCGGGGACGCTTTCCCCCTGCCCCCGAGGTTGCCCGGAGACCCAGGACGCGGGAGGCAGGGCGTTTTTGTTTCGCGCCCCTGGCGGGTGGGCGCGCGGCCGGCGCGGGACATGGCCGGGCATGGCGGGACGCGCCGGCCGCTGTCACTGCGCGGCGTTCAGCGCCTCCCAGACGCGGCCGGGCGTGGCGGGCATCGTGAAATGGGAAACGCCCAGTTGCGCCATGGCATCGGCAACCGCGCTCATGCCCGCGGCGAGCGCGCCGACAGTGCCGGCTTCGCCCACGCCTTTCACGCCCAGCGGGTTCACCCGGGTGGGCACCGGTTCGAAACCGCAGTCGAGCGGCGGCATGTCCGCGGCGCGGGGCATCGCGTAGTCCATAAAACTGCCCGAGAGCAACTGGCCATCGGCCGGATCATAGACCAGTTCCTCGCACAGGACCTGGCCCAGGCCCTGCACCACGCCGCCGTGGACCTGGCCTTCGGCCAGCTGCGGGTTGATCACGGTGCCGATGTCCTCGACCCCCGTATAGGACAGGATCTGCGTGAGCCCGGTCTGGGGATCGATTTCCGCCTCGCAGATATGGCAGCCGTTGGGAAAGGTCGGGGCATCGGGCGCAAAGACGCCTTCGCCCACCAGCCGGATCTCGCGCTCGGCCGCACCGGCCGCGACCTGCGCCATGGTCAGGACCCGGTCGGTGCCGGCAATGCGGAAGGCGCCGGCCTCGTATTCGATATCGGCCGCATCGGCCTCCAGCATGTCGCCGGCCACGTTTTTCGCGATCTCGACCACCTTGGCGATACCGTCCTGCAGCGCGCCCGCGCCCTGGGGCAGCGCGGCAGAGCCGCCCATGCCCTTGCCCACTGCCATCACGTCGGTATCACCCTGCCGGTATGTCACCTGACAGGGCGCGATCTGCAGCGCCTCGGCCGCCAGATCGGTCATCACCGTCTCGATCCCGGACCCGGCCGAGAATGTGCCCATAGCCAAGGTCACGGTCCCATCGGCGTGAAGCTCCACGTTCGAGAAGTCGCGCCCCGGATTGCCGTAAAGCCCGCCCGCCGTCTCGATACACATGGCAAGCCCCAGGCCGCGGACCTTGCCGGCCCGGGCCGATGCCGCCTTGCGGTCATCGTAATGCGCAAGATCCGCGCGGGCGATGGCCGCGTCCATGACGCGTTCGAAATCGCCGCAATCGTAGTCGAAGACGAAATTGCCCTTCCATGGCATCGCCGCGACCGGGATCAGGTTCTTGCGCCGAAGCTCGATCCGGTCGAAGCCGCATTGCCGGGCGGCGGTGTCGATCAGCGCCTCGACGGCCAGGGTCGCCTCGGGCCTTCCGGCCCCGCGATAGGGGGCGGGCGGCACGGTGTTGGTCAGGTAGCAGGCCATCTTCCCCGCGATCAGCGGCGTCCTGTAGACGCCCGCCGCCCCGCCGTAATTCGCCAGCATGATCGCCGAGCGGGTGGAGACATAGGCCCCCACGTTCAGATCGACCGAGAAGCGCATGGCGGTGAAGGTGCCGTCGGCCTCCATCCCCAGTTCGCAGGTGAAATCCATGTCCCGCGCAGCCTCGTCCGTCTGGAAACTGTCGGAACGGGTCGCCTTCCAGCGGACATGGGTGTTCAGTTCGCGCGCGGCCCAGAAGGTCACCAGTTCCTCGCGCATCGGTCCCGATTTCATGCCGAAGGCGCCGCCCACGTCGCCTGTGTGGCAGCGGATCGCGTCGGGTTCCATCCCGAAGGCACCGGCCAGCACCGGGCGCAGCGCCATCGGATTCTGGTGGGAACAGATCATCTCCATCCGCCCGCCGCCCAGGGGGCCAGCCAGCGCCGCCCGCGGCTCCATCGCGACGGCGGTCACGCGGGACACGGGCACCTTCGTCTTCACCTTGTGAGGCGAGCGGTCGATGGCGGCGCCCGCGGCATCCCAGTCGCCCTTCGCCCAGGTCATGCAGAGGTTGCCGGGCCGGTCCTCGTGAAGCAGAGGCGCGCCCTCGGCCCTGGCCGCTTCGATGGTGATGACAGCGGGCAGTTCGTCCAGTTCGACCATGACGGCCTCGGCCGCGTCCAGCGCCTGGGCCAGGGTTTCCGCCACGACCACGGCCAGGGGCTCGCCCAGGAAGCGGACGCGGGCTGACGGCATCAGTTCGCGCGGGGTGGCCAGCCATTCGGTGCCTTCGGGCCCCATGACCTTCATCGCCACCTGCACCGGCCCTACGCCGGCCGCCGCCAGGTCGGCGCCGGTCCAGATGCCGTGGACGCCGGGCATGTCCAGCGCATTGCCCTTGTCGATGGACACGATCCTGGCCGAGGCCATGTCCGAGCGCACGAAGGCGGCCACCAGCGGCGTGCCCCCTTCCTGCCGGTCGTCGGTATAGGTGCCATGGCCCGTCAGCAGCCGCAGATCTTCCTGCCGCCCCTTGCGCGGTTTCGTCATGCCAAGTTCTCCTGTCGATCCCTGCCTACGTCACGTTAGGCGCACTGTCCCGAAAGTAAATACTGCGACTTGCGCCATAAATTTCCGCGGTCTAACACGAACCGCATCCCGGACCGGTTGCCGACGGATCACGGCCTTGCCCCTGTGCCGGACTTCCGTCCGGTCCCGGCAGGCGGCCCCACATTGGCCCCCTGCCCGACGACGCGCCACGCGCCAGAGATACATCGAAGAAAGCCCGGCTGCCACATGAGAAGTTTCAGAATAGCCGGCGAAGAGATCCACCCCCTGATGCTGGTCACCGTCTTCGGGGCCGGCATCGCCGGGGGCTTCGCGGCGAAGTGGCTGGGCCTGCCGATCCCGATGCTTCTGGGCTCCGTCGTGGCGGTGGGTGCGATTTCCATCTTCGGGTTCCGACTGGAAGGCCATCCGCCCAAGGTGCCGTTCTGGCTGCGGATGTTCTTCATCCCGATCATCGGGCTGTCGATCGGATCGGCCTTCACGCCGAAGATCCTGGACGAGCTCAGGACCTGGTGGCCGTCGTTGCTGGCGATCTTCGTCTATATCCCGGTGGCGCATTACGTGGGCTATCGCGGCTTCCGGCTGGTGGGGCGGCTGTCGAAGGTCACGGCCTATTATTCGGCCGTGCCCGGCGGGCTGATCGAGTGCATCCAGATGGGAGAGGAGAACGGCGCAGACGTGCCGATGCTGACGGCGCTTCAGTTCCTGCGGCTGATCCTGACCATCGTGCTGGTGCCGCTGGCCTTTTCACTGGCACAAGGCGGCGCCGTGGGATCGGCCGCAGGCGCCGCGATGCCGCTGCCGGGGGCGCCCTTCACGCCGACTGAGGCCTTCTGGCAGCTGGTCGTGGGGGTTGCGGGCTTCTTCCTGGGCAGGAAGCTGAAGCTGCCGGCCTACCTGATTACCGGACCGATCCTGGCCTCGGGCGCGGCGCATCTGACGGGGCTGCTGGAGTCGGCCCCGCCGCGTTACCTGATTTCCGTCACCCAGCTGATCATCGGGGTGGCACTGGGGACGCGGTTCGTGGGGATGCGGCCGTCGATGTTCTTCACGGCCCTGACGCTGGCCTTCATGAACGTGATCTTCACCATGGTGCTGGCGATAGGTGCCGGGCTGCTGCTGCACCAGCTGGTGGACGAGCGCGTCGAGGCAGTGGTTCTTGCCTTCGCACCGGGCGGGCTGGCCGAGATGTCGCTGGTGGCGCTGTCGCTGCATATTTCGGTCATTTACGTGACTTCGCACCATGTCGTGCGGATCGTCTTGTCTGTGGCGGTGGCGAAGCTTTTCGCACGGACCATCCCGCCGGGGGACATGCGGCCGCCGGCGTAAGGGGGCTCTGCCCCCGCCGCGCGCTTTGCGCGCGCCTCCCCCGAGATATTTGGAGATCAAAGAAGTCAGGGGCGGTGGGCGAGATTGGCCAGCGCGCGGGCGGCTTCGTCCGTTTCCCGCATGAGTTGGTAGAGGATGTCGCCCGCGGGCGCGATGCGGTCGGCATGGGCCACGGCCGAAGAGCAGGACATCATGCCCCGGTCCATGTCGCCGCCGGCATAGGCGTGTTCGCGGGCATAGGCGCCTTTCAGGACCTCGCCGAAGGCGGCGTGGGTGGCCGTGTCTCCCAGTTCCTTTTCCCGTGCGGCGACCCATTCGGAGGTGGCATTGCGCAGGACGCGCCAGGTGTCCTTGATGCTGCCCAGGACCACGATGGAATCGTCGATGCCGGCTTGCACCATGCGGGTTCGGTAGTTGTCGTGGACCCGAATCTCGGTCGCGGTCAGCAGGCGCGAGACGACGACGGCGGCATCCGCGCCTTGCGCCAGCGCGCCCAGGATCTGGCGGCCGGTACCGATTCCACCGCCGATGGCCACCGGGACATCGGTGTGCTTCAGCAGTTCCGCCAGAATGACGTGGGACGGGTGCGGATTGGTGCCGGGGTGCCCCCCGGCTTCGGCTCCCACGACGATCAGCGCGTCAGCGCCGCCTTCGGCCGCCTTGATCGCGTGGCGAAGCTGCGTCGCCTTGTGGATCACCACGCCACCCATGTCGTGGATACGGCGAAGCACGTCGCCGGGAAAGCTGCCAGAGGTTTCGAACCGCGTGATCCCGAGTTCGGCGGCAAGATCCAGGGCCGCATCGACGATGTCGTTCGGGCGGAAGCGCGAGATCGAGAGGTTCAGGCCCCACGGGGCGCCTTCGGCGAGGTCGGTGCAACGGGTGAGGTTCGCGCGCAGTTCGCGGGCGTCGCGACAGGACTTGGCGGTCAGGAAGGCCATGGTGCCGGCCCGGGCGCAGGCGGCAACGAAGTCGGCCCTGGAATGGAACATCATGCCGCCGACCATCACCGGATGGCGCATGCCGAACAGCCTTGTCAGCCGCGTTTCGAAAAGCGGCTTGTAGGCGTCGTGCAAGGGGTCGGAGCGGGTTTCGGCCGTCACCGTCCTACCGCCCCCTGAAGACCGGCGGGCGCTTTTCCAGGAAGGCGGCGAAGCCTTCCCTGCGGTCCTCGCTGTCCATCAGCATGGCGGCGGCATAGCGTTCGTAATCCAGCCCGGCCTCGATCCCCACCTGCAGGCCGGCATGGACCGCCTGCTTGATGAAGGAAACGGACAGGGGCGGTTTCGCGGCGATGTCCCGGGCCAGCGTCAGGGCCGTGTCCATCAGGTCGGCCGGGGGCACGACATGGCTGACCAGGCCCAGCTGCAGCGCCTCGGCGGCAGAGAGCATGCGGCCGGTAAACATCAACTCCTTCGCGCGGGCCTCGCCGATCAGGCGCGGCAGGCGCTGGGTGCCGCCGGCGGCGGGCAGGACGCCCAGCTTCACCTCGGTCAGACCGATACGCGCGGTGTCGGCGGCGATGCGGATATCGGCGCAAAGGGCCAGTTCGCAGCCGCCGCCCAAGGCTACGCCGTTGATGGCGGCGATGACCGGGCGTTCGAACTCCTCGATGCCGGAGAAGAGGTCGTGGGTGTATTTCTGTTTCGCAAAATATTCCGCCGGGACGGGGCGATTGGCGGCGCGTTCCTTGATGTCGGCGCCGGCGCAGAAGGCCCGATCCCCCTGCCCTGTCAGGACCACGCAGCGGACGTTCCGGTCGTTCAGCATGACATTCATAAACAGGTCATGCAGGTCCGGCTTCATCGAACCGCCCAGCGTGTTCATCCGGTCGGGCCGGTTCAGCGTGACGACGGCCACGCCATCGTCGTGCAGGTCATAGAGGAGGGTGTCCCAGGTCATGTCTCTTTCCTCAACACATGCGCGATGGAGATCGAACCGAGGCCGATCATGTGGGCCATGCCCGTGGTGGCGCCCCTGTGCTGGCGCGGTCCCGCGGTGCCGCGCAGCTGGTGGACGATTTCATGCACCTGGCCGATGCCGGTCGGGCCCAGGGGGTGGCCCTGCGCCAGCAACCCGCCCGAAGGGTTCACCGCAACCTCGCCATTGATTTCGGCCGCGCCCGAACGGATCCAGAAATGTCCCTCTCCCGTCGGGCAAAGGCCGAAGGTTTCGACATAGAGCAGTTCCTCGATCGCGAAGGCATCGTGCAGTTCGACGATGTCGAGGTCCTGCGCCGTGATCCCCGCCTCTTCATAGGTTTTTTCCGCCACGGCGCGGGCGACGGCGACGCTGCCCATTTCGCGGCCCACCTGCGGGCGTTCGGATTGCAGGGTCGAGGACAGGACGCGGATCGGTTCCCCCGTCAGCCCCAGATCCTTAAGCGCGGCCGCGGAACAGACGATGGCGGCGGCTGCGCCTTCGCCGCGGGGAGTGCACATCGGCGACGTGAAATCGCCCATGACCGGCTTGGCGGCCAGGATATCCTGGACCGAGCGGGCCTTCTGGAACTGGGCAAAGGGGTTTTTCGACCCGTTCGTGTGGTTCTTGGCGGCGACCATGGCCAGGTCTTCTGGCTGCAGTCCCTTTTCCTTTTTCAGGTATTCCGCCAGCAGCGCATAGCGGACCAGCGGGATCGCCGCCGTGTCGGACAGGCGGCCCACCCCTTCCTTGTTGATGGCCCGGACCTGGTCGCCGTACTTGTCGACGCCCAGCGCCAGCGAGACCTCTCGCCGGCCCGCCGCGACTTCGAGGCAGGCCAGCTGGAAGGCGGAGGAGCCCGAGGCCGAGGCGTTTTCGCACTGCGTCACGGCCAGTCCGGTCGAGCCGATGTGGTTGAACATGATCCGGCCCGCGGCCATGCCGATGCCGGTACACCCGACGAAAGCGCTTTCGATCTGCGGGAATTCCAGCCCAGCGTCGGCCAGCGCGGCGCGAAGCGCCGTCAACCCCATGTGGATGTAGTTCGTGTCGGAGGCGAACTGATAGCGATGCATGCCGACGCCCACGACATAGACCGGGCGCAGATCCTTCAGGACGGTCATGCCGCGTCCTCCGCCGGTTCGAAACGGATGGCCATCAACTGGCGGTCGCCGCGGGCGACGGGGATGCCGACAGCGCGCAGCGCCATCCCGTCGGCATAGAGCATCTCGTCGCCCACCAGCATAACTTCTTCGACGATGCCGGGGGCGACTTCGGCCTCACCCACCACGCAGGGAGGCGTGATCAGCGGGCTGAGCCGGGTGTGAATGGTGGCAAAGGCCAAAAGCCGCGCCGCACCGTCCAGCGCATGAAGCGCAACCCGGTCCGGGGCCGCCCCGCAGCGCGGGCAGCCGAATTCGGTCTTTGGGAAATGAACCTGGCCGCAGGCGGCGCAGAGGCCCGCCTTCAGCACCAGGCGCGGCCCGTGCGTGCCATGTCCCGCACCCGGCGCACAAAGGTCGGGTTTCTCAAGCTTCATTGCATCCTCCCATTAACTTACCTTATAGTAAAATATTTATATTTTTAAAATCAATTGATAATATTGATCTTTACTGACATCGATGAGATATTTCTACCCAAGAGTAAATTAGAGTACCGAATATCCTGGGGAGGATGTCATGGATCTTGGTCTGACGGGACGCGTTGCCGTGGTGACGGGGGGTGGCGGTGCCATCGGGCGGGAAACGGCCCGGCTGATGGCGGCCGAAGGGGCCAGCGTGGCGCTTCTGGACCGGAATCCGGACGCGGCGGCAGAGGCCAAGGCAGCACTGGAGGAGGCGGTGCCCGGCGCCACCGTCCATGCAGCGGCCTGCGACATCACCGACAAGGACGCAGTGGCGGCAGGCTTTGCCGACGTTGCCGCGGCGCTGGGGGGTATCGACATCCTGGTGAACAACGCCGGCTTCAGCCGCGACATGTACATGCTGAAGATGCAGGACGAGGATTGGGACATTGTCCACAACACGGTGCTGAAGGGGACATTCCATTGCTGCCGCGCGGTCCTGCCCGGGATGATGGAACGGAACTGGGGCCGGATCGTCAACATCTCGTCGATGGCGGCGCAGGGAACCAAGGGGCAGACGAACTATTCCTCGGCCAAGGCCGGGCTTCTGGGCCTGACCAATGCACTGGCGCGCGAGGCGGGGGCATTCAACATCACCGTGAACGCGGTGGCCCCGGGCCTGATCGCCACGCCGCGGCTGAGGGCGCGCAAGGATTTCGACAAGCTGGAAGCGAAGTCGAAAGGCCTGACGCCCCTGCCCCGGCTGGGCGAGACGACGGACGTGGCCAAGGTGGTGCTGTTCTATGCCTCGACCATGGCGGATTTCATTTCCGCCCAGTGCATCGAGGTGACTGGCGGGCGTTAGGGCCGGTGCAGGCGATCGCGCCCTCGACTGCGCCGGACCGGAAGCGTACCGCATCCGGCCGGGCGGCCTCGGACGCGATGCGGCGCTGACGCACCGCGGGTCTGCAGGGGTTGGGGCCATGAGCATAGGTTTCCCGGC
This sequence comes from Chachezhania sediminis, assembly GCF_009765275.1. Taxonomy (GTDB): domain Bacteria; phylum Pseudomonadota; class Alphaproteobacteria; order Rhodobacterales; family Rhodobacteraceae; genus Chachezhania; species Chachezhania sediminis. The sequence goes on along the minus strand of NZ_VOPH01000003.1, from coordinate 355,774 downwards.
TGCAAAAGGACAGGGCCCGCCAATCCGGCGGGCCCTTCCCTGCTTCAGCGCTTCTCGATCCCCGCCGCCTCGATGATCCGGGTCCAGCGGTCGCGTTCGGCGGCGACATAAGCGTCCATTTCCGCCCCGTCCATGTCCATGAAGATACTTTGCACCTTGGCCATTGCGTCCTGCACCTTGTCGGTCTTCATCGCCGTATCGAAGGCGTCGGTCAGGATCGCCACCCGGTCCGGGGGCGTTCCCGCAGGCACGAAGATGCCGGACCACGACCCAGTCGTGGCTTCCGGAAAGCCCGATTCCGCCATCGTCATGGCGTCGGGGAACAGGTCCAGCCGGTCCTCTCCGGTCACGCCCAGCACCTTTATCGCGCCCGACTGCTGGTGACCCAGCGTTGACACGGCATAGTCGAAGGCCACGTCCAGCCGCCCGGCGATCAGGTCATTCAGCATGGGCGCGGATCCCTTGTAGGGAACCTGCAGCATCTCGATCCCGGTGGCGTTCATGAACAGTTCGGACGCCAGGTGCGTGCCGGTGCCGATGCCCGCCAGTCCCACCGTCACCTCGCCCGGATGGTCCCTGGCATAGGCCACAAGTTCCTGAACGTTGTTGTAGGGCGTGTCCTTCCAGGCGATCAGCGTGTTGGGGGACGACGCCATCATGTGGACGGATTCGAAGTCCGCCAGCGGGTCATAGCGCAGCGTCTTGTAAAGCGACGGCGCCGCAGCCAGCGTGCCCAGCGTGCCGTAGATGATCGTATAGCCGTCGGGATCGGCGCGGGCGACATATTCCAGCCCCAGCGTGCCACCGGCGCCGGGCTTGTTTTCGACCACCACCGTCTCTCCCAGGGCCTTCGCGAATTCGTCGGCGATCAGGCGCGAGCGGGTGTCGGTGATGCCTCCTGCAGTATAGGGCACGATCCAGGTGATCGGCTTCGACGGAAAATCGTCGGCCAGCGCCGGGGTGGCCAGGGCAAGCCCGATGGCCAGACCCACCATCTTGGATTTCAGGGACATTTTCTTTTCCTCCCGTTCTGGCCCTTTGCGGGCCTGTTGATTGGCGCCTCCCTCCTCCGGGGCACCGGGTCCTAGGCCGCGTGTTGCAGCCGCTTGCGTTTCACCGAGGTCCAGACGGTCGAAGCCACGACAAGCGCCGCGACGGCCAGAAGGCCCCCGCTGATCGGCTGGGTGATGAAGACGGTCGGATCGCCCCGTGACAGCAGCAGCGAGCGGCGGAAGTGCTCCTCTGCCATCGGGCCAAGGACGAGGCCCAGCAGAAGGGGCGCCGCCGGCAGTTGCAGAAGCTTCATCCCATAGCCCATCAGGCCGAAAAGGATGACCAGCAGGATGTCGACCGGGTTGTTGCGGGCCGAAAAGGCGCCCAGGCAGATGAAGAACAGGATGCAGGGATACAGGATGTGATAGGGGATCATCAGCATCCTGACCCAGATCCCGATCATCGGCAGGTTCAGCACCAGCAGCATCAGGTTGCCGATCCAGAAGCTGGCGATCAGGCCCCAGAACAGGTCCGGGTTGGTCTGGATCACCAGCGGCCCGGGTTGCACCCCGTGAATCAGAAGCGCACCCAGAAGCAGCGCCATGGTGGCGGACCCGGGGATGCCCAGGCTCATTGTCGGGATGAAGGCCGCCTGCGCGGCCGAGTTGTTGGCGGTTTCCGCTGCGGCCAGCCCCTCGATCGCGCCATTCCCGAACCGTTCGGGGGTCCTGGACAGCTTCTTTTCGACCGAATAGGCGATGAAGGCGGCGATGGCCGCGCCTGCGCCGGGCAGGATGCCGATGACGGCGCCGATGACGGACCCGCGCCCCAGCGCACCGGTGCTGTCCTTCCATTCCTGTTTCGACGGCATCATCGCGCCCCAGCTGGTGTCGACGTCCTGCCGCGACCGGGCCCGGTGCATGTCGGTGAAGTTCACCAGGATCTCGGAAACGCCGAAAAGACCCATGGCCAGCACGACCAGAGAGATCCCGTCCAGCAACTCGCGCGAGCCGAAGGTAAAGCGGGCGACGCCGGACTGGATGTCGGTGCCCACCAGCCCGACGATCAGGCCCACGACCACCATGGCGATGCCCTTGACGGGCGAGCCCTGCGACAGGGTCGAGGCCGCGAGAAGCCCCAGGATGGTCATCGCGAAGTATTCCGGGCTGCCAAAGCTTTGCGCCACCGCCACCAGGGGCGCGGCAAAGCCCATCATCAGCACGATGGAAAAGCAGCCGCCGATGAAGCTGGCCAGCGTGGTCATGGCCAGCGCCTTGCCGGCGCGGCCCTGCTGCGCCATCGGGTAGCCGTCGAAGCAGGTAACGGCGGACGTGACCGATCCGGGCAGGTTCAGCAGGATCGCTGCGGTGGACCCGCCGTAGATCGAGCCATAGTAGATACCGGCCAGCATCACGATGGCATCCGTGGGCGTCTGGTTGAATGTCAGCGGCATCAGAAGAGAGATCCCGGCCAGCGCCCCCACCCCCGGCAGGACGCCGATGAAGGTGCCCAAGCTGACGCCGATGAAACAGGCCAGAAGGCTCGACCACGACACGGCGACTGAAAAGCCCAGGATCATGTTGTCGAAAAGGTCCATGGGATTACGGCCTCCGTGCCTGGCTGTTGAAGGGCAGTTCCCCGCCCCCGGAATGCGCAGCGATCCGGTTCGCGCCCGACCCGCCCCAGTCGTGCCGCAGGTGTGCCCCCGGGATGGCGGCGGGCGCGAATTGGATGGGCGTTCGACGGGATTGCCCGGCCGTTCGCCTGTCCGAAGGCATTCCCGGCGCGACCGCGTCCAACCCCGGGTCGGGCGCGAACCTTACGTTGGTTCGGGATCTGGAAGGGCGTTCCATGCCTTAGAACGCCGGAAGAAGCGTCATGTTGACGACGCCGCGGAAGCCCAGGACCAGGGCGGCCACGAAGGCACAGAGACCGAGGGCGGTGAAAAGCAAGGGCAGCGGGCGATAGCGGCGTTCCGCAAACCCGGACAGGAAGATCAGCGCGAAGATCGCGACGAAGGCACCGGCGCGGTCGATCAGGTACGCGAAAGCACCAAGGCCCGCGCAGATCGCCAGCATCGCGCGCCAGGGCACGACCGGGGCCACCGCGTCGGACAGGCGGCCTTCGAAGATCACGGCGATGCCCAGACCCGCCAGCACGATCCCCAGCAGGAAGGGAAAGATCCCGGGCCCGACGTTCCGCAAAGACCCCCACGGATAATTCAGGCTCTCGAACACCACCAGCAGCCCCAGCGCCACGATCACCAGCCCTGCCGCCAGCTCCAGCGTGTTGAAACCGGCGATGCGGTGGGGCCTTCGGGCCCGGGCCGTTTGGGGCACATCCGTCATGTCGGTCATCGGCTCATCTCGTTCAACTTTGGGGCCGGGGCGAGGTCGCGTTCCATGCCAGCAAGGCGCACAGGAAAGGGCGTGGCAGGCCCGGCCAGCGTGTCCACGATCAGACCGCGGGCGGCGAAGTGGGCAGAGGCCGCAGCCTCGTCCACCGTCAGGACCGGCGCGGCGGGGATGTCTTGATCCTCCATCAGCGCCATGGCCGCATCCCGCGTCATGGGGGCAACGGCGGCGGCAACGGCGGCGTTGATCTCTGCCGTCTTCGCGCGGCGGGAGTCGAGGCTGTCGAACTCCGGCGAGGCGAAGCAGCCAAGGTCCAGCGCGGTACAAAGCGCCTTCCAGAAATGCCCCTCCAGCGCCGCGATGGTGATGGCACCGTCAGCCACGGCGAAGACGCCATAGGCCGGGCGGCTCAGCGCCACCTTCCGCTGTGTCTCAAGCTCCTTCAGGCCGTTGTGGTTGAAGACCCCGCGCCGCGGATTGACCCAGTGCGCCAGGCAATCGGTGATCGACAGGTCGATATGCTGCCCCTTCCCCGTCGTGACCCGCTGGAACAGCGCCGCACAGACGGAGGACAGCCCGTAGATCGCGCCTCCCAGATCCGCGACCGGCAGGCCGAACGTGTGGTCGGGCGCTTTGCCGATCTCGCCACACAGCGACGTCACCCCGGCCAGCGCCAGGTAGTTCAGGTCATGACCCGGCGCCTTCACCATCGGCCCCGTCTGCCCATAGCCGGACATGGAGAGGTAGATGACGCCCGGGTTTACGGCGTTCACGTCGTCATAACCCAGCCCCAGCCGCGCCATCACGCCGGGGCGAAAACCTTCGACCACGACATCCGCCTTGCCCGCGATCCGAAGCGCGCGGGCACGGTCGTCGTCGTCCTTCAGGTTCAGCGCGATGGAGCGTTTGCCGCGGTTCACGATCTCGAATGTGCCGGGCGAACTCGTGCGCACGCCATCGCCATGGGGCGGGCGTTCGATCTTGATCACGCTCGCCCCCATTTCCGCCATGCAGCCGGTCAGGAAGGGCCCGGGCAGCAGTTCCGAGAAATCGGCGACCGTGACGCCGGTCAGCGGGCCGCTCATGCCTCGACCACGATGACGGCATCCAGCGCCATCGCCCCCTCTCCCGCCTGCCCGACCCAGACCGGGTTCAGATCCATCTCGACCACGTCCGGGTTGTCGGCCACGAAATCCGAAACCTTGGCGATCAGGTCCGCCAGTGCATCCAGGTCCCGCGCAGGCTGACCGCGATAGCCGGCCAGCAGCGGAGCGGACGCCAAGTCCGCCACCATGTCCCGCGCCATCTCCGGCGTGACGGGCAGCATCCGGCGGGTGACGTCCCTGAACATCTCGACATAGATGCCGCCCAGGCCAAAGGTCATCATGTGCCCGAAGACCGGGTCGCGGGCGACGCCGACAAAGGCCTCGACACCGTCGGGCCCGGCCATCGGCTCCAGCAGCACGCCATCGATCCGCGACCCGGGCCTGGCCGCGGTCACCTTGGCGACGATCATATCGAACCCGGCCGCGGCATCGGCGGGGGCCACGTCCAGCATAACGCCGCCGATGTCGGACTTGTGGGCGATGTCGGCGCTGACGATCTTCATCGCCAGCCGCCCGCCCATCTTCGCGGCCAGGCCTGCCGCCCCGGCCGATGTGCCCGCGATATGGGGCACGGCCGTTGGCACCCCGGCCCCGGCCAGAGCGCGCTTGCCGTCGACCTCGTTCAGGGTTCTGGTGGCATCGGGGGCCGGGACGGACCCGGTGTGGGCCAGCAGGGGCGACCAGTCGGCATCCCACCCCGCGCGCCAGCCGCCCCAGTCGATCCAGCGGCGGACGGCCTTGCCCATGTTGCGCAACGACCGGAACGGGACCAGCCCGGCCTTCGCCAGAAGGTGATAGCCGTCGCCCTGCCGTTCCGACATCCAGATCGGCACGATCGGCACGTCGGTCTTGGTCTGGGCGTCGATCAGCGTCTTGCCGTTGACGACGGAATACTGCCCGTAATCCATCGGCAGCGGCGCCAGCACCAGATCCACGTTCGCGTCCGTCGCCGCGGCCAGCAGCGCATCGGCATAGGCCTGCGGGTGGCTGATGGAAATAGATGTCGTGTCGATGGGATTGTCGATGGCGGCATAGTCGGGCAGCACCTCGTCCAGCCTTGCCTGCGTCTTGTCCGCGAAGGTCGCCAGCGTCAGCCCGTAGGACCCGACCGTATCGGCACACAGCGACGCCGCCCCGCCGGACGAGGCGAAGATCGCGATCTCCTCGTCGCCCTTTGGCAACTTCCGCGCCAGCAGCTGGGCCACGTCGACCAGTTCGTCCAGGTCGTCGACCTCGATCACGCCCAGCTGCCGGAACACCGCCGAATTGACCTCGGCCGAGCCGGTGATCGATGCCGTGTGCGACTGCGCGGCCTTGGCGCCGTATTCCGACCGGCCGACCTTCAGCCCCACCACCGGCTTGCCCATACAGGCGGCATGCCTGCAGGCGGCGGCGAAGCGGGCACCGTCCTTGAAGCCCTCGATCAGGCAACCGATCACCTTCACGTCAGGGTCGTTGGCCATGTGATGGATGAAGTCTGCCACCTGCAGATCGCATTCGTTGCCCGACGACGACCAGTTCGCATAGCCCACGCCCCGCACGTTGTGCTGGATCATGTTGCGCCCCAACCCGCCGCCCTGCGTCGCCAGCCCGATGGGCCCCGGGCAGATGTCGTCCTTGAAGGCGGGCGAGAACGTCATGCCCAGCGGCATCGTCAGGTTCACCAGCCCCGGGCAATTCGGCCCGTAAAGCCGGATGCCGGTCCGGTGCGAGATCTCGACCAGCGCCGCCTCCTCCGCGCGGCCCCAGTCGTCGGCTTCGGAAAAGCCGGAGGTCAGGATGACCGCAAACTTCACGCCCAGTTGGCCAGCCTCCTCGATGGCCTGGCGCACGCCCTTGGCGGGGATCACCACGACCAGCACGTCCACCGGCTCTGGCAGGGCGGCGACATTGGGGTAGCATTGCAGCCCCATCACGCGCTCCTGCTTCGGGTTGATGGGATACAACCTGCCTTCGAACCTGGAATGTTCGACGATGTTCTTCATCGCGTGGTTGCCGATGGAATGTTCCTTGTCGGACGCACCGATGACGGCCAGGCTGTTCGGCGCGAAAAGCCTGGTCAGGTCCGGAAACTGGTAGGAAACCATGTCTTTCATCGGTTCGAATCCTTCAGGAAATGGCCGACAGCCCAAGGATCTCTCGCCCCGCGATCAGGGTCTGGATCTCGGACGTGCCTTCGGGAATGGTGCCGCCGCGGGTATCGCGAAAGATGCGTTCGATGGGATAGCCCACCGCATAGCCAAGCCCGCCATGGACCTGCAGCGCCATGTCCGCGACCTCGAACGCGGCCTGGCTGGCATAGAGCTTGGCGATGGAACAGTCCTCGCGCGCCTCTTCCCCGGCATCGAGCCGCTGCGCCGCAGTGTAACCCAGCGCGCGTGCGGCCTTCACCCGGACGGTCATGTCGACGATGTGTTTCTGGACCAGTTGAAAGGACCCGATGGGCTTGCCGAACTGGTGCCGAGTCTTGGCATGGTCGATGGAAAGATCAAGCGCCGCCTGTGCCTGTCCCACCGCGCCCATGGCGATGTTCACCCGCGCCGTGTTCAGGCCGGCCAGCGTTCCGGAAAGCGCCTTGCCCTCCTGCCCCACCAGGTTCTCGGCGGGGACCTTCACGTCGACGAATTCCAGTTCCGACGTCGCGGTGGGCCGCAGCACCATCTTTTCGACACGCTTGGCCGAAAAGCCTTCGAACCCCTTCTCCACCACGAAGGTCGACAGCGCGCCGTCGCAGGTCGGCGAATAGGTCCGCGCCACCACAAGGCAGATATCCGCGTTCACGCCGTTGGTGATCCACAGCTTGCGCCCGTTGATGACGTAACAGCCGTCCCTGAAATCCGCCCGCGTCTCGATGGCCGCGACGTTCGACCCGACATTAGGCTCGGACAGGCCGGTACAGGTGCGGATCCGGTTCTTCAGCAGCGGCTGAAGGTACTTTTCCTTCAGCAGAGGGGACCCCTGCGCCGACAGTTTCTGGATCGACCCGTTGGTGATGTTCACGATGGTCCGCAGGCTGCCCCAGCAATAGCCCGCGCTTTCCATCAGCATGGCCCAGGTCACGTATGGCAGGTCGAAACCGCCATCCGCTTCCGGAATCCGGCCGCCCAGATAGCCAAACTGACTGATGTCCGTCAGGATCTCGAACGGAAAAATGCAGGTCTTTTCTGCCTCGTTGATCAGCGGCGTGACATTGGCGGCCAGGAAACGGTCGACATTGTCCTTCAGCATCCGCTGTTCGTCGGTCAGGATCACCATCAGATCATCGCCTCGTAAAGTTCGCTGACATCACTGGCCGGCATCGGCCGCCCGTTGCGCTGGGTTGCCTGGGACAGCAGCGCCATTTCGGTCAGCCGCGGAATGTCGTCCGTGGACAGACCGAAGGCGCCCAGCCGCTCGGGACAGTCCGTCAAGGTGGCAAGCCCGACGGCGGCATCGAAGATCGCGTCCAGCGGATCGCCCTTCAGGCCCAGCCGGGTGGCGATCAGGGCATAACGGTCGGCCAGCGTTTCGAAGTTGTAGCGCAGGACATGGGGCAGCAGCGTGCCCAGCACCTGGCCATGGACGGCGGTCACGATGCTCTCGACGGGCGTGCAGAGACCATGGATCCCGTCCACACCCTTCTGCCCGATGCAGAAGCCCCCAAGGTAGGAGGACATCATCACCCCCGCCCGCGCTTCCAGGTTCGATCCGTCCTCGACGGCGGTCGGCAGATGCTCCAGCGCCAGCCGCATCGAGGCCAGTGCCAGTTCATCGGCGACAGGATTGACCTGGTTGTTGGTGAAGGCGCCGATGGCATGACAGAACGCATCGAACCCGGTGGAGGCGGTCATGCCCCGGGGCAGCGACAGCGTCAGTTCCGGGTCCATGATCACCGTCGTGGGCTGCAGCAGCCGGCCGCGGATCACGAATTTCCGTTCCGGGCTTTTCAGGACGCACCCCAGCGAACATTCCGACCCCGTGCCCGAGGTGGTGGGGATCGCGTAGAAGGGCGGCACCGGCCGGTCCGACGTGTTCACGTCGTTCCCCAGCGCGGCAAAGGCATCGCAGCCGGTCAGGATTTCCGCCATCGCGCCCTTGGCGGTGTCGATGGACGACCCGCCGCCCAGCGCGATCAGGGCGTCATAGGACCCCTGTTCCCACATCTGGCGGGCCTCTGCGACGTTGGCGGTGGTCGGGTTGGGGTTGACGCGGTCATAGACGTCGACAGCGACAGCCCCTTTTCCAAGCGCATCCGTGACACGGCCCAGGACCCCCACCTCGCGAAGCCCCGGATCGGTGACGATCAGCGCGCACATCTGCCCGCGGGCAGCCAGAAGCGTGCCCAGGTCATCCACGCGGCCCGCGCCGAAAAGCGCGTTCCCGGGCCAGTTCAGGGTGAAGGGGTCCGAAAGGGTCATGTCTTACCTGCCGTAGAACAGTTGCGGAAGATAGAGCGCGATGGCGGGCACAAGGATGATCAGCAGAAGCCCGACCAACGTGACCGCGACGTAGGGAATGACCGAGGCATAGATGTCGCCCATGGTCACGCCCGGTGGTGCCACGCCCTTGAGGTAGAACAGGTTGAACCCGAAGGGCGGCGTCATGTATCCGACCTCCATCATGATGATGAACAGGATGCCGAACCACACAGGGTCGAAACCCGACGCCTGAACCACCGGCAGGAAGACCGGCAGCGTGATCAGCATGATGCCCACCGGGTCCAGCACCATCCCGAAGACGAAAAGTATGAACAGCATGAAGGCCAGCGCCCCCCACTTGCCGCCGGGGATGAAGGTCATCAGGTGCTGGATCAGGCTTTGCGCGCCCAGCGCCGTGTAGGCGGTGGAAAAGGCGTGCGCCGCGAACAGGATCCACATCACCAGCGCCGTCAGCTTCAGCGTCGAAATCGCCGCGTCGTGGATCACATGCCACGACAGCTGACGGTTCACCGCCGTCGCGAAGAGCGCCCCGAAGACACCGATGGCCGCGGCCTCGGTGGGCGTGGCGAAGCCGCCGAAGATCGCGCCCAGCACGATCACCACGATGGCAATCGGCAGGATCACGGCTTTCAGCGAGGCGATCTTCTTGCCCCAGTCGGCGCGTTCCTCGGGCGGCAGCGCCGGCCCCATCTCGGGCTGGATCCAGCAGCGCACCCCGATGTAGATCGAAACAAGGACAAACAGCAGAACCCCCGGCCCAACGCCGGCCGCGAACAGGCGACCGACCGACACCTCGGTCAGCAGCGAATAGAGCACCATCAGGATCGACGGCGGGATCAGGATGCCCCAGCCACCGCCCGCGTTGATCGCGCCCAGCGCCAGTTTCTTGTCGTATCCACGCTCCAGCATCTTGGGCAGCGCGATGGTGCCCATGGTGACGACAGCGGCACCGGAAATCCCGGACATGGCGGCGAAGATCACGCAGATCAGCACCGTGCCGATGGCCAGGCCGCCGCGCAGGCCGCCCCACCACTGGTGCATCATGTCGTAAAGATCGTTCGCGACCCCGGACTTTTCCAGAAGGATCGCCATGAAGACGAACAGGGGCACCGCCATCAGCGTCGGCGATTGCATCGTCTCCCACATCTTCGAGGCAAGCAGGTAGAAGCCCAGCGGTCCCATCTCGAAGTAGAGGAAGACGACCGACACCCCGCCCAGCACGAAGGCCAGGGGCGTGCCCAGCAGCACGAAGAACAGAAGCGAGCCGAAGAACAGAAGGGTCAGAATCTCGACGCTCATTCCTGGATCTCCCCTGCGTCGGCGGGATGCGGGTCAGCCGCGGCCTGGACGCCGAAGACGTCGGGATCGTTGTCCAGCCCCATCAGAACACGGATATCGGACCAGAGCCGGACCAGCCCCTGCAGCAACAGCAGCCCGGCCGCGACCGGGATCAGCGACTTGGTGGGCCACAGTGGCGCCTTCCACGTGGAATTCGACCGCTCCATGTCCTCGATCGCCTCGATCGCGATGTCATAGCCCTGCCACAGCAGGACGCCCACGAAGAGCAGGAACAGGGGGAAGGTGAAGATGTCGACCATGGCCTTCCGCCGGGTGGAAAACGACCCGTACAGGATATCGACGCTGACATGACCGCGTTCGGCCATCAGGTATCCGCCGCCGATGATGGCGTAGACGCCGAAGATCAGCGTCGCCAGTTCCGCGGTCCAGATGGTCGGCCGACCGACCAGATACCGCATGATCACGTCCGCCAGCAGCAGGCCGAAGATCGCCAGCACGCCCAGCGAGGCCCATTTGCCGATTTCCCGGTTCAGGCGGGTTATGCCCCGCGCAATGTTCTGCATGATCCGTTCACTCCTCCCCTTCATGGGCGCGGGGATGCGTCCGCCGACCGGACGTGCTGCCGTCGCAGCCGCCGCAATCGACCCCTCCCCGGTCCCTGCGGCCCGTGCACAGGCCGCAACAGATCGTCCGCCGCGGTGCCCCGCGGCAGCGCCGGTTGCCCGGCGTTTGATGTGGCCGGGGCGCAGGAAGCGCCCCGGCGATCCGAGTGGAATTCAGACCGTCAGACGTAGCCCAGATCGGTCATCAGGTTGACATAGATGTCGCGCGCTTTTTCGGCCAGGGGCCCCTTGGCCGCCTCGGATGCCATGATTTCCTGCGAGGCGACGGTCAGCAGCTCGATCACCTCGGGCGGCAGGTCCATGACCTGGACGCCCTGGCTGTCGATTCCTTCGGCCAGCGCGATGGCTTCCTTGTGCATGTACTCGGCCGACCGCTGGAAGAAGCGGATTTCCATCAGGTCGACCAGCGCCTGGGAGTATTCCGGCGGCAGCCCTTCCAGCGCGTCGACATTCACGATGAAGGCATCGATGGTGAAACCCAGCGCCGGCTTCATGTGGTACTTGCAGACTTCCCACAGCGACATGGACTGCGCCCCGATGGCCGCCCCCCAATGCGCGCCGTCGACCACGCCCGAAGACAGCGACTGGTACAGCTCCGACCCCGGAATGTACTGCGGTGCCGCACCCGCGGCCTGCAGGTAATCCAGCATCGTCCCCGACGACCGGATCTTCAGCCCCTTGAAGTCGTCCGCCGTGTTGATCGGCTTCGAAACCACCATTTCCGTCGGATAGGATTTTTCCGACATCAGCAGCACGCCGTCCGGCACCAGCTGTTCGTTGACCAGGTCTTCCAGTCCAAGGTTCTTGGCCGCGTGCTGGACCTCCCAGCTTTCGCGGAAGGTGCCCGGAATGCCATAGAGGAAGCCTGCCGCCTCGGCCTTGTCCTGGATATAGGACGGGCTCAGCGTGCCCATCGGCACCACGCCCTTGCGGATCAGGTTGTAGATGTCGGGCCCCTTGGCGAATTCGCCCGCGCCCAGAAGCTCCAGCTTGAAGCCGCCGTCGGTGCGTTCTTCCAGTTCGCTCGCCAATACGCCCAGGCTGTCGGTGAAGGAACTGGATGCCTTGGGCCAGTGCGACTGCACCCGCCAGACGATGTCCCCCGCGGCCAGACCCTTGCCGACCAGCGCCGGCGCGGCCAGCACGCCCAGGCCCGCCCCGCGCAGCATGGCACGGCGATTCACGCGATTCGAATTGTTGGTCACATCTTCCTCCCAATAGTCTTGCGTCGTCCGATGCGGCGCATCGGTCAGACGACTGATAGCACGGGATGCATTTCTGGTGCGCACTTCCGTGTTCTTACCGACAAGACCACCATTCTACTTGTGCGTCAATAAACTGAATGCACTTAATGGTCACATGGACGGAACGGGGACATCGGGTTAGGAACCCATGTTGCCTGTCCGGCAGGAAGGCCCGGTCGGACGGATCGGTCTCGAACTGCATCGCCGGCCCGCCGACCCGATCCGGGCATCGACGAGGCCCGATCTGATCGCGTCCGGTTCCACGCACGGCACTTGCCCGGCGGGCCAGGGTAACGATGGAGATCGGGTGCTCCACGATAGCGCGAAAAGGGCAGTTTTCATATGGCGAAGTGGGATGGCGCAGTGGCGTCGCGGGAAGAGGTCCGGGAACTGAAGCGCCGCGCGGCCCTGCGCGTGGCCGCCCGCATCTTCAACGAGAAGGGCTATCACGCGACCTCGCTGGACGAGGTGGCCGACGTGATCGGCGTGACCAAGACCGCGCTGTACTATTATTTCAAGAACAAGGAACAGTTGCTCTACGAGTGCATCAAGCTCAGCTACGGCTGCGGCCAGCGCGCCCGGCTGGAGAGCGAGGCGATGGACGGCACCGCACTGGACAAGCTGAGCTTCCTCTACCGGCGTTTCATCGAGCTTCTGATCATCGAGCGTGGCGCCTACACGACAATGGCCAATATCCGCGCCCTGCCCGAGGACGCGCAGGCCGAACTACTGGACCGCCGCCGCCAGCTGGACCGCTACAGCCGGATGCTGATCGAAAAGGCGATCTCGGAAGGATCGATCCGGCCGGTGGATGTGCGGCTGACCTCGAACTTCTTCCTGGGCGCGGTGAACTGGATCCTGCGCTGGCACACAGAAGACGACGCGATGAGCCCGGAAGAGGTATCGGAGCATTTCCTGGACCTGTTCCTGAACGGGATCGTCAAACGGTAAATGTCATGCGGCCCGTCACATTCGGAACCTGAAGCCGCGGCGGCAAGGCCCGGACCGACGGGATCGGGACAAGCTGCAAGCTCCCAACGCACCGGGCAGAACCGGGCCGGGCACATCGAAGGCTCCGGCTGACGGCTTTGTGACACGACAGGTCCACAGACCGCCGCAGACCGGTGACAACCAGGCCAACCATCGGGGTCCGCCACGGCGGGAACGCGGCGCCTGCGCCAACACGGAGCAAGCCTTCCCTGGCCGGGCGATGACGGGACCCGAAAGCCGGAACGGTCCGGCAGACCGCCGCATGACGGCCCGCGCGGCAGACCTCAGCCCGCTTTCGCCCCGATCTGGCGGATCAAACCTTCCTGCATAGTCTGGGCCACCAGCCGGCCGTCGCGCGTATAGATCCGGCCGCGGGACAGGCCCCTTGCCCCACCCGACCAGGTGCTGTCGTTTACGTAAAGCAGCCAGTCGTCCAGGCGCGCGTCCTCGTGCAGCCAGACGGAATGGTCCAGGCTGGCACAGCGCATGTCGGGGTCAGAAAACCCCTTGCCGTGCGGCATCAGCGACGATGACAAAAGCCCCATGTCGGAACAGAAGGCGATCCCCGCGCGGTGCAGCAGCGGGTCGTCCGGCATCGGCCCCTTGGACTTGATCCACACGGCATAGAACGGGTCCTGCGGATCGGTGACATAGGGCGCGCGCAGGATGCAGGGCCGCAGCTCGACCGGGCGATTGGCCGACAGGTGGGCCCGCACCTTCACGGACATGAGGTCGGGATGCGCCTCGGCCAGTTCGGTCTCGGTCCGCAGGTCTTCGGGGCCCGGGACGTCGGGCATGCTTTCGGCATGGGACAGGCCCTTTTCCCGGATCTGGAAGGACAGCGACATGGTCAGGATCGGCTGGCCTTCCTGCACCGCCTCCACCCGGCGGGTGGAAAAGCTGCCGCCGTCGCGGTCGCGCCAGACGCGGTAGACGACCGGCTTTTCCGCCGATCCGGCCCGGACGAAATAGGCGTGCAGCGAATGGACCACCCGGTCCGGAACCACGGTCTGCGCCGCGGCCATCAGCCCCTGCCCGATGATCTGCCCACCGAAGACCCGGCCTCTGCCCCCCGGCGTGGCGATGCCGCGGAAGAAGTCGTCTTCCAGGCGCTCGACGGTCAGAAGGCGGATGAAACGGTCTATCATGCTGTAGTTCGGGGTCAGTTCGCTCATGTCAGCTCATCGGATAGTGGGACGCCACTGTGTGCCCCGTGAGAGGCTGTCGTGCAACGGGTGTTTCTTCGGCGCACAGATCCGGGGCCGGAAGGCAACGGGTGCGGAACCGGCAGTGCGACGGTGCATCGATGGGCAACGGCCGCCCTTCCGGCGCCTGATCCCAGCCGGTCGGGGGCTGTGCGCGGGTCGGGTTCTGGCACCGCGGCAGGCAGGGTACGGGGATGGCCGGGCCGCAACCGCACGCGGGATCACGGGCCTGGGCAGGGCGGCGCATGACGGGACAGGCCGGTCCCGAACCGATTTCGATCCGGTACAGGGGGCTGCCGATCTTGTCAGGTTTCCGGGGGCCTCAATCCCCCTGACCAGTCGCCAGCCTGAACTTGCGGAAAGGCTGGCCCGCGTGGTCGACCGTACCTTCGAACCGCGCGCCCAGCCGGTCCAGCGCTTTCAGGTGACGGCGCGAGGGCGGGAGCAGGAAGGTCACCGACGGGATTCGCGGATCGGCCCGGGCGATGGCCAGCGCCTGCGCGGTGATCCTTGTCCCCAGGCCAAAGCGGTCGGGGCACAGGACCAGCCCGTAATCCCAGTCGTCCCCTTCCTTCTGGAACCCGCCCCAGCCGGCAAAGCGCCCGTCCGCCAGAAAGGCCCAGTGCCCCAGCCCGTCCCGCTGCCAGGTTGCCTCTTTCGCGGCGACGAAGGCGGCGCTGGCCGCATCGTCCCAGGACCCCGTGGCCAGCGGCATATGGGCCACGACCCGCGGGTCGGACATCTGCGCGGTCAGATCCGCCAGCGCGATCTGCGGCAGGCGGACAAAGTCGATGCGTTGGGTCTTGGTGGCAGAGGGCATGGCGGACGGACACAATTGGAAGACGTGCTTTCCCCGCGCCATACATCCGGGCGGACGCAGGCGAAAGCCACGTCGGTTCGCATTCGCGTGTTCAGCCCGGCTCTCAGCCCGACAGGGCTACGACCGACGGCCACAGCGCCGCCCCGCCCCGTCCGATCAGGTCACGGCCCAGCCGTTCGGCCCAGTGCGTTTCGCTGCCAGCCTCGTCCCGCCATTGCCACAGGCGGCGGGTCAGGTGATGCAGGAAAAAGTCGCGCGTGACGCCGATGGCACCGTGCACCTCGTGCCCGGCGAAGGTGCCCCGCGACACGGCGCGCGAGGCGCGGATCTTGGCCACGGCTGCACTTTGCCAGCCGGCCCCGGCGTCGATGCCCGCGCAGCCCAGCTCGGCGGCGGCCTTGGCCACCGCAGCCTCGCCCGCCAGTTCGGCGATCAGGTGCTGGATCGCCTGGAACTTGCCGATGGGCCGGCCGAACTGCGTGCGGGTGTTGCCATGTTCGATCGACATCTCCAGCACCCGCGACAGCGCGCCCGCGATCTGGCCGGCGCGCAGCACCGCCAGCATTTCGGCCGGACCGGTGGGCGGCAGGGCGGTCGTGGCCAGGACCGGTGCGTCGGCCAGCGACACCGCCAGCGCGGGCACCCGGCCAACGCCGGTCACCGGGGCCGTGGCCGCATGCGTCGTGTCGATCAGGCACAGCCGGCCACCGGCCAGCGCCACAAGCGGCCGCCCGGGCACGCCCGAAGGCACGACGGCGCCGCCGCTGGCCCGCCCACTCGTGACCACCAGCGGCTCGGCAGCAATGCCTGCCGGTTCCGGCGCACGGCCCAGCAGGGCCAGCGCGGCATTGGCCAGGATCCGTTCGCCCAGATCGACGGGCGCTGCGTGATAGCCCAGCGCCTGGAACACGCCCGACAGGTCGCGCCAGTCCAGCCCGGCACCGCCCATGTCCTCGGGCACCAGGGCCAGGTCCAGGCCCAGAGCGGCCACCGCATCGTCCAGGTCTTTGGCGGGCTCGCCCGTCTCGGCCGCCTCGATCGCCGCCGGCGTCGCATGGCGCGCCAGCACGCGGTCCAGTTGGTCGGCCAGCATTTCTCCGGTCTCGGTCATCTCAGGCCCAGCCCCCGTGCCATGATGCCCCGGACGATTTCCCGGGTGCCGCCCCGCAACGAAAATGTCGGCTGCAATTGCAGGACCGACGCGTAAAGCGCCGACAGGTCCCCGGCCGTGCCCGTGGCCAGGCCCGATCCCAGAAGGGCCCGCGCCAGATCCGGCGTGGACTGTTCGAAGGCCACCCCGGCCTCCTTCACCACGGCGGCCTCGGTATTCGGCACCTCGCCTCGGTCGAGCATTCCGGCGATGGAAACCGACATCTGCCGCAGCACCGCGATTTCCGCCGCGGCGTTGCCGATGGCAGCGGCACTCGCCTTTTCGCAGGCCGGGTCCAGCGCGCCGGTCACCGCCTCCAACAAGGGAAACGCCGACAGGAACCGGTCCGGGCCACTGCGTTCGAAGGCCAGTTCCGCCGTGGCCTGCGCCCAGCCCTGCCCTTCGACGCCGATCAGCGCATCGGGGCCCAGTTCGACGTCGTCAAAGGTCACCTCGTTGAAATGCGCGTCGCCCGCCATGTCCTCGATCTCGCGGATATGAACGCCGGGCGCCTTCATCGGGACGATCACCTGGCTGAGACCGGCATGACGATCCTCGGGCCCGCCCGAGGACCGCACCAGCGCAATCATGTAGTCGGACCGGTGCGCATTCGTCGTCCAGATCTTGCGCCCGTTCAGCCGCCAGCCATCGCCGTCCGGCACGATCCGCGTACGCACGGCCGCCAGGTCGGACCCGGCCTGCGGTTCGGAAAGGCCGATGCAGAAACACGCGTCGCCCCGGACAATTTCCGGAATCAGTCTGGCCTTCTGCGCCTCGGTCCCCAGCTTCAGGATCAGGGGGCCGCTTTGCCGGTCGGCGATCCAGTGGGCGCCCACCGGGGCGCCCGCGGCCAGCATCTCCTCGATCACGACATAGCGGTCGAGCATGGACCGTGCGCCCCCGCCATATTCGGCAGGCCAGGTCATCCCGATCCAGCCCTGCGCCGCCACGGCGCGGCTGAAGTCGCGGTCGAAGCCCATCCAGGACAGGCCCCTTACCCTGGGATCGAAGCGATGCACCCAGCCCGACAGGAACGCACGCACCTCGGCCCTGAGCGCCCGGGCACTTTCCGGCAGTTCGACCGGATCGAAACGGAACGGCGCGTACATGGGTCAGCGACCGGTGAAGGACGGCGGGCGCTTTTCCAGGAAGGCGTCGACCGCCTCGGTATGGTCATCGGTCCCGTGGGCCAGCGCCTGGAAGGCGGCGGACATTTCCAGCAACGTCGACAGCGTCGAATGCTCGCCCTCGCGCATCAGGCGCTTGGACATGCGGACGGCGTGGATCGGGTTGGCGGTGATCTTCCTGGCCAGTTCCAGCGCCGTGTCCATCAGCGCATCGCCCGGCACCACGCGCGAGACGAGGCCCCAGTTCAGCGCCGTTTCCGCGTCGATCATCTCGCCCGTGAAACACATCTCGGCGGCGCGGGACCGGCCCACGACCCGCGGCAGCAGCCACGCGCCGCCATCGCCGGGAATGATCCCCAGCTTCACGAAGCTTTCGGCGAAACGCGCGTTGTCGGACGCGATCCGGATATCGCACATGCAGGCCAGGTCCAGACCCGCACCCACGGCCGCCCCGTTCACGGCGGCAATCGTCGGCACTTCCAGTTGCCAGAGCGCCAGCGGGATGCGCTGGATCGCGTTCTTGTAGCTGAGCCGCGTTTCAATGGCCGTCGGCGCCGGTGCGA
The DNA here is from genome assembly GCF_009765275.1 of Chachezhania sediminis. Lineage (GTDB taxonomy): Bacteria > Pseudomonadota > Alphaproteobacteria > Rhodobacterales > Rhodobacteraceae > Chachezhania > Chachezhania sediminis. Next base: position 337,882 of record NZ_VOPH01000003.1, on the reverse strand, counting down.
AACCGGACCGGTCCTTCATCTTCTTGACGTTGCCGCCCGCCGAAAAGCCCGCGCCCTCGCCTGTCAGGATCATCGCCCCGATGGTGGTATCGGCACCGACCTCCTGCAACACGCTCACGAATTCGTCGCAGGCAGCCTGGTCGGAAATCGCGTTCCGCGTCTCGGGGTGGGACATGGTCAGGATGGCAACCGCGCCGTCGCGGGTCACCTTCAGAAACGGCTTCATGAAAATCGTCCTCTCTCGCTCCGCGACCAGAGCTAGCGCAGAGGACAGGCCCCGTCCATCCCACGGGCCATCTCGCGCGCCATCCGGCGGGGCAGGCGCATCAGCGCATCCAGAACTTGGCCTGCTTGATCCTGTTGCGGATCACCTGTTCGCGGGTCGGCAGGGCGCTGCGGTCGAACATCGCCCGCACCTTGTGGCCGCGCTCCTGATAGACGGTCCGCTTGATCGGCTCGTAGGACTTCAGGACCTTCTTGATCCAGTTGGGCTGCACCACCTCCTCCAGCACCTTCACCACACGGTCGCTTTCCTGCGCATAAAGCAGGGGGAAATGCCGGTAATGGCAGCTGACCGATCCGTCCAGATAGCCTTCGGGCAGCGCATCGCGACCGCCGCCGAAACTGTGGATCACCAGGGGCAGCGCCACCTGGTCCAGCCAGGGGTTCAGGCTCTGGCAGATCAGTTCGTGCGGCGGATCGGCCCTGATCGCCGTTGCATAGTCCAGGAACCGCTGACCGAAGGCCCTGGGGTCCTTGTAATAGAAGTAGCCGGCATTGAAGTAGAGATACCGCCGCCAGTGCTCGTCCGGCTGCGACAGGTCGAGGCTCGACTCGAAATCCAGCCCGAACTTGTCATAGAGCGACTTCCAGATCGCCGCGTAGCCGGGACCGTAGAGCGTGGGGTCCGGCCACGTCCCCTCGCGCCGGAGCGAGGCCGAGGGCCTATCGAAATCGAAGGGCACATCGGCCAATTCGCCGGTGATCAGCGTATCGGTATCGAAAAAGACGAAGGGCTCGCCCTCGGGCAGGGCCGCCAGCGCCTCGATCTTGTTGCCATAGGGATAGGCCTGGCCGAAGACCCTATTCTCGAACGGCAGGATCTCCGCATCCAGACGCTTCAACGCCGACAGGGTGTCGGCATCGGTGATCGTGGGGTCCTGGTCCCAGGCAGGCCCGGCCTTCGGCACCGCCACGAAAAGCTTGCCATCGAAGCCGGGACTCATCTGCCGAAGCGAGGCCGCGAACAGCACCGCCTCGTATTGAAGCCGGCCCGCCTGACCGATCACGACGACATTGAAGGCAGCACGCGGGGCCTGATCGGGCATGGCTTGTCCATTCCTTCGGCCCGGCAACACGACAGGCCTGTCCTGCGATCCGATCATAGATGGGCCGTTCTCGAAGCTGAAGAGCAGATCATCGGCAAAACGATGACCATGAACCGATTTCTACGGCGGGTTGCAACATTTTCGGGCAGTCTGACACTCCGTGCAGGCTATCAGAATTTTACCATTTGATAAAAAAAACCAATGTGGCAGTCTGAACGGGCAGAGTTGTACCTGAGCGGGAGAATGCAATGAACGTCGATGGCGGAACCGATCGTGCCGACGGAATTGCCGCAAGCCGGCTGAGCGCGGCAGACCTGGCACGGAACTTCACCGACCTTCACCCACCCTACGCCCCGCACGAAGCCGCGGTGGCCGCCGACCGGTGCTATTTCTGCCATGACGCGCCCTGCGTGACCGCCTGCCCCACCGAAATCGACATACCGATGTTCATCCGCCAGATCCAGACGGGGAACCCGCTGGGCGCGGCGCAGACGATCTTCGACCAGAACATCCTGGGCGGCATGTGCGCACGGGTCTGCCCGACCGAAACCCTGTGCGAACAGTCCTGCGTGCGGGAAACCGCGGAACAGCGCCCGGTCGAGATCGGGCGCCTGCAACGTTTTGCCACCGATGCCGCGATGAAGACCGGCACGCATCCCTATCGGCGCGCCGCTGCGACCGGCAAGACGGTGGCGATCGTGGGCGCGGGCCCCGCGGGCCTGGCCTGCGCGCACCGTTTGGCGATGCTGGGCCACGACGTCGTGATCCACGAGGCAAGGGAAAAGGCCGGCGGCCTGAACGAATACGGGATCGCCGCCTACAAGGCGCCGCACGACTTCGCCCAGGCCGAGGTCGACTGGCTGCTGTCCATCGGCGGCATCGCCATCGAGACGGATTCGGTCCTGGGCCGGACGATCACGCTGGAGGGTCTTCAGCAGGCTTACGACGCCGTGTTCCTGGGGATGGGACTGGGCGGCGTGAACGGGCTGCCGGTCGACGGTTCCGACCTGCCCGGAGTGGAGGACGCGGTCGACTTCATCGCAGCCCTGCGCCAGGCAAAAGACCTGAGCGCCCTCGCCGTCGGACGCAATGTCGTGGTGATCGGCGGCGGCATGACCGCCATCGACGCCGCGGTACAATCCAAGCTGCTGGGGGCCGAGACGGTGACGCTCGCCTATCGCCGCAGCCGGGCGGACATGGGCGCCTCGCCCTTCGAACAGGACCTTGCGGCGTCGAAGGGCGTCCACCTGATGTTCAACGTCCAACCGCTGGCGATCCGCGGCAACGGCCGCGCGCAGGAAATCGTCCTGGCGCGGACCGAAACCCGTGACGGCCGCCTGGCCGCCACCGGCGAAACGGTGACGCTGGCCGCCGATCAGGTGTTCCGGGCCATCGGCCAGACACTTGCGGGCTTGCCCGACGGGCTGAAAGTGGAGGCCGGCAAGATCGCCGTTACCGGGCCCGGGCGCACCGGTATCGCCGGCATCTGGGCCGGGGGCGACTGCACGGCTGGGGGCGAGGACCTTACAGTGACATCCGTTGCCCAGGGCCGCGACGCCGCGATGGACATCCATGCGACGCTGACGGGCCGCTAGGGCCACCTGGAGAGGAACCCCCGCCATGACCTCGACCGACGATCCGCAGAAATGGCCGAAAGGACGGGGCCCGGGGGCGACGCGATGAGCGTCTTCAGCCATGTCCATTTCCAGATCCTGCCCGCCACCGACGTGGCCCGTGCCCGCGACTTCTATCGCGACGTGCTGGGCTTCGCGGTGAAACGCGACGCGCCCTATGGCGACTCGCGCTGGGTCTTCATGGCGCTGCCGGGCGCCGCGACCATGGTCCATTTCGACAAGGTGGACGAGCTGCCGTTCCACCACCAGCCGAAGCTGGTACTCGCGGCCAGCGATGTCGACGTGGCAATTGCCGGGCTGGAGGCCAAGGGCGTGTCCCTGGTGGCCGGCCCCGACGACGCCCCGTGGGAACCCGGCCTCCGCTGGGCCATGTTCCGCGACTGCGAGGGCAACCTGATCCTGATCCAGACCGTGAAGGAAGAATACGATGGCTGACCTGACGACCGACTTCCTGGGGATCAGAAGCCCCAACCCGTTCTGGCTGGCCTCGGCCCCGCCCACCGACAAGGAATACAATGTCCGCCGCGCCTTCGAGGCCGGCTGGGGCGGCGTGGTCTGGAAGACCCTGGGCGAGGCCGGCCCGCCCGTGGTCAACGTGAACGGACCCCGCTATGGCGTCATCCACGGCGCCGACCGCCGGGTGCTGGGGATCAACAATATCGAGCTGATCACCGACCGCCCGCTGGAAACGAACCTGGAAGAGATCGCCCGGGTCAAGGCCGACTATCCCGACCGCGCCATCGTCGTTTCGCTGATGGTCCCGTGCGAGGAAGAGGCCTGGAAGGCGATCCTGCCCCGGGTCGCGGAAACCGGCGCCGATGGGATCGAGCTGAACTTCGGCTGCCCCCACGGGATGAGCGAACGCGGTATGGGCGCGGCCGTGGGCCAGGTGCCGGAATACATCGAAATGGTCACCCGCTGGTGCAAACAGTACTATGACAAGCCGGTGATCGTGAAGCTGACCCCCAACATCACCGATATCCGCCATCCCGCGCGCGCGGCCCATGCCGGCGGTGCCGACGCGGTGTCGCTGATCAACACCGTGTCATCGATCACCTCGGTCAATCTCGACACTTTCAGCCCCGAACCGTCCATCGACGGCAAGGGCAGCCACGGCGGCTATTGCGGCCCGGCGGTCAAGCCCATCGCGTTGAACATGGTGGCGGAAATCGCCCGCGACCCGCGGACGGCGGGCCTGCCGATTTCCGGCATCGGCGGGGTCACCACATGGCGCGACGCGGCCGAATTCATGGCCTTGGGCTGCGGCAATGTCCAGATCTGCACGGCTGCCATGACCTATGGTTTCCGCATCGTGCAGGAAATGATCGACGGACTGTCGCGCTGGATGGACAGCAAGGGCTTCGAGAAGACCACGGATTTCATCGGCCGTGCGGTCTCCAACGTGACCGACTGGCAGTATCTCAACCTGAACTACATCGCCAAGGCCCGCATCGACCAGGAGGCCTGCATCAAGTGCGGCCGCTGCTATGCCGCCTGCGAGGACACCTCGCACCAGGCGATCTCGATGAGCGCGGACCGGGTGTTCGAGGTGAAGGACGACGAATGCGTCGCCTGCAACCTCTGCATCGACGTCTGCCCGGTGGAAAACTGCATCACGATGGAACGCCTGGCCCCAGGCACGGTCGATCCCCGCACCGGCACGGTGGTCGAGTCGGACTATGCCAACTGGACCACCCATCCGAACAATCCCGCAGCGACCGCCGCCGAATAGGCGTCGGCAAGGGCGCCTGACGGCGCCTGCCTCCGGCGGGAGGATGTTTTGGAAAGAAGACGCCCAGGGGGCAGTGGCCGGGCGCGGCCCCCGGATTTGCCTGCGCTGCAGGCACGTTGCATGCCGGTGCCGCGAAACGACAGGCCGGATCGAAACGCGCGACGGCACCGGCCAACAGAATCGGCCCGGCAGCGACCTGGCCGTCCCTCGGCCGGCCGGGTCCGTGGCCCTGCTTCTTTGGTCTTCAAATATCTCGGGGGAGTCCTCCCGGAACGGGAGGGCGGGGGCAGAGCCCCCTGCCCCCGCCAGCGGGAAGGCGCTACCGCTCCAGAGTCCGGCGATACACCGTTTCGAAGAAATCGGGCGCACCGTCGAACGGATCCTCGCTGCCCATGACCGCGCGGATCTGGACCTCGAAATCGGCATAGTGCTGGGTCAGCGACCAGATCGAGAAGATCAGGTGATGGGGATGGGTCTGCGCCAGGCGGCCGGCATCCATCCAGGACTGGATCAGCGCCGCCTTCTCGTCGACCAGCGCCTTCAGGTCGGTCGACAGGATATCGGCGATATGCGGTGCGCCCTGCAGGATTTCGTTCGCGAACAGGCGGCTTTCCCGCGGCAGGGTGCGGCTCATGTCCAGCTTGCGGCGGACATATGACAACAGTTCCTCCAGCGGTTCGCCCTCCGGGTCGACGGACCGCAACGGGTCGATCCAGATGTCGAGCAGACCGGTCAGAAGCGCCGTGTACATCGCGTCCTTGGACGGGAAGTAATAGAGCAGGTTCGGCTTCGACAACCCGGCGCGGGTGGCGATCTCGTCCACGGTGGATCCGCGGAAGCCGCGTTCCGAAAAGACCTCCAGCGCCGCGTCCAGGATGGTGGCGCGCTTTTCCGTCTGGATCCGGGTCGCCCGGCGCCCGCCCCTGGCCGGTTGTGCAGACGCGCCGGTTCCGGGCGCGGCAAGGGCGCCCGGCCGCTTCGGGTCCTCCTTCGGACCGGGTGCCGGATTTTTGGGCATCTGCTCTGCCGGCGGGCGCGCCCGCCGCCTCTGTCGCTTGACTGGTCTTGCCTCCGTGATAGCCTTGCTTTGACCGATTGGTCAAACCAAGCCGCCGGCATGCGGGCGTTTTCCCGCCATCGGCGAACGGCACGACAGGACATACGAGGCCCCCATGGCAGCACCCGGTGAAAACCTCAAGATCGACAGCGCCCGGCTGTGGGACAGTCTGATGGAGATGGCCAAGATCGGGCCCGGAATCGCGGGGGGCAACAATCGCCAGACCCTGACCGATGCCGACGGCGAAGGCCGGGCCCTGTTCAGGAAATGGTGCGAGGATGCAGGCTGCGAGATGGGCCTGGACCAGATGGGCAACATGTTCGCCATGCGCCCCGGCACCGATCCCGACGCCCTGCCCGTCTATATGGGCAGCCACCTGGACACCCAGCCCACGGGCGGGAAATACGATGGTGTACTGGGCGTTTTGTCGACTCTGGAGGTCATCCGCACGCTGAACGACATGGGCGTGAAGACGAAACACCCGATCGTGGCCACCAACTGGACCAACGAGGAAGGCACGCGTTTTGCCCCGGCGATGCTGGCCTCGGGCGTCTTCGCGGGCATCCATACGCAGGACTGGGCCTATTCCCGCACCGATGCCGAAGGAAAATCCTTCGGCGATGAACTTCAGCGCATCGGCTGGCGCGGTGAGGAAGAAGTGGGCGCTCGGAAGATGCATGCCTTCTTCGAACTGCACATCGAACAGGGCCCAATCCTGGAGGCCGAGGGAATCGACATCGGCGTCGTGACCCATGGGCAGGGCCTGTGCTGGCTGCAGGTCACGGTGACGGGCAAGGATGCGCATACCGGGTCGACGCCGATGCCGATGCGCAAGAATGCGGGCCTGGCCATGGCGCGGATCATGGAAGCTGTGGACGGGATCGCCTGGTCCTACAAGCCCGACGCCGTGGGCGCGGTGGGCCATATCGACATCTACCCGAACTCGCGCAACGTGATCCCGGGCAAGGCGGTCTTTACCGTCGACTTCCGCACCCCCGATCTGGAAGTGCTTCAGAAGGCCGAGGCACAGATCCGCGAGGCCGCTCAGAAGATCTGCGACGACATGGGCGTTGAGGTCGAGTTCGAGAAGACAGGCGGTTTCGATCCGGTGGCCTTCGACGAGGGCTGTGTCGACATCGTCCGCCGCTCGGCCGAAGCGCTGGGGTTCAGCCATCGCGACATCATCTCTGGCGCGGGACACGACGCCTGCTGGATCAATCAGGTCGCGCCGACGGCGATGATCTTCTGCCCCTGCGTCGACGGGCTAAGCCACAACGAGGCCGAGGAGATTTCGGCCGAATGGGCCGCGGCCGGGACCAACGTGCTGCTGCACGCGGTGCTGGAAAAGGCAGAGGTGGTCGCGTGACCCGCCGCGGTTCCGGGGTCGCGGGGACATGAACCGGCTGCGGGCCCTGTCCGGCCATGCGTCGGGCATGCCGCGGCGGCGGATCGGGGGCCAGCCCCCGAACCCCCGGAGTATTTCGAAAGAGAAGAAGCAGGGGGCGTAATGGCGGCGCGGGCGGCAGTTCCGGAGGAGATCGGGGCGCTGGTGGCGGCCGAGATCGCGGCCCATGACGCGACCAGTCGGTCGGGCCGGATGACGCTGGCGGCCTTCCAGGCGGCGCTGCATCCGCCACGGCTGATCACGGTGAACTTTTCCGGCGGGATCACGCAGAAATGCTGGTCGGTCACGCGGACCGACGGCTGCTATTCGGTCATCTACCTGCCCAGCGCAGGATATTTCTCGCTGTGCGTAGACAGCGATTTCGGACCGCTCGACATCGGTGTGCACGGACCTGCCATCGATTGCTTCGCATCGGTCCAGTAGAAACGGAGAACGTACCATGTCCACGGTCATCAAGAACGGCACGATCGTCACCGCAGACCTGACCTACAAGGCCGATGTCCTGGTCGAAGGCGGCGTGATCACCGCGATCGGTCCCGACCTGAAGGGGGACGAGGTGCTGGACGCCACCGGCTGCTATGTCATGCCCGGCGGGATCGATCCGCATACCCACCTGGAAATGCCCTTCATGGGCACCTATTCCGCCGACGATTTCGACAGCGGCACCCAGGCAGCGCTGGCCGGCGGCACCACGATGGTCATCGACTTTGCCCTGCCCGATCCGGGCCAGGGCCTGATGGACGCGCTGAAGCGCTGGGACAACAAGTCGACGCGGGCCCATTGCGACTACAGCTTCCACATGGCCGTCACCTGGTGGGGCGAGCAGGTCTTCAACGAGATGGAGACCGTGATCAAGGAACGTGGCATCACCACCTTCAAGCACTTCATGGCCTACAAGGGGGCCCTGATGGTGAACGATGACGAGATGTATGCCAGCTTCCAGCGGCTGGCCGAACTGGGCGGCATCGCCATGGTCCATGCCGAGAACGGCGACGTGGTGGCGGAACTGTCGGCCAAGCTGCTGGCCGAGGGCAATACCGGGCCAGAAGCCCATGCCTATTCCCGGCCGACACAAGTGGAGGGCGAGGCCACCAACCGCGCGATCATGATCGCCGACATGGCGGGCGTGCCGCTTTATGTCGTTCACACCTCGTGCGAGGAAAGCCATGAGGCAATCCGGCGCGCGAAACTGGCCGGCAAGCGGGTCTGGGGGGAACCCCTGATCCAGCACCTGACGTTGGACGAGAGCGAGTATTTCGACAAGGACTGGGACCATGCCGCGCGCCGCGTGATGTCGCCACCCTTCCGCAACAAGATGCACCAGGACTCCTTGTGGAACGGGCTGGCCGCCGGCACGCTGTCGGTCGTGGCCACGGACCATTGCGCCTTCACCACGGACCAGAAACGCTATGGCGTGGGCGATTTCACCAAGATCCCGAACGGCACGGGTGGCCTGGAGGACCGGCTGCCGATGCTGTGGACCTATGGCGTGGGGACCGGGCGGCTGACGCCGAACGAATTCGTGGCCGTGACGTCGACCAATATCGCCAAGATCCTGAACTGCTATCCGAAGAAGGGGGCGGTGCTGGTCGGCGCCGATGCCGACCTGGTGGTATGGGACCCGGAGAAGGAAAAGACGATCACCGCGGCCAGCCAGATGTCGGCCATCGATTACAACGTCTTCGAAGGCAAGAAGGTCAAGGGCCTGCCACGCTTCACCCTGACCCGCGGCCGCGTGGCGCTGAACGACGGCAAGTTCATCCCGGCCGAAGGCCACGGCCAGTTCGTCGCGCGCCAGCCGAACATGTCGGTCAACAAGGCCCTGTCGAAGTGGAAGGAGCTGACCGCGCCCCGGCCTGTCGAGCGGACGGGCATTCCGGCCACGGGGGTCTAAGCCCATGACCACCGCCCTGTCTCATGGCGAACATATCGAGTGGTTTTCGAACCGCGCGTTCTTCGCCGCGTGGGAGCTGGCCTTCGAACAGGCCAGCCGCATGCCCCTGGCCGAGGAAGACCGGACCGAGGTCGACCGCTTTCGCCAACGGATCTGTGCCGGGGCGATCTGGAACGGCATCGTGGTCGAAATCGACGACGAATTCCCCAACCTGGCGTCGCGCCGGCTGTGGACGCAGGTATTCCGGAGCACCGCACAGGCCATCTTCCTGCGCGAGATCGGCAACCAGTCCGACCTGGGCTGGCAGGTCGATGCCGTCGCCACGCTGTCCCGGATGCGCACTTTCCTGGGCGAGGCGGCGCGCAGCGCCCGCCTGTCCGACCGGGACCTGCGATGCGATGACGATCCGGTGCTTGAATCGCCACGGGCGCGCAAGGCCTCTCGCACCGCGCATATCTGCCCCTGCTGCGGCTATCCCACGATCGACGAACCCGACACCTGCGAGGTCTGCCCGATCTGCGACTGGGAGGACGATCCCCTGCAGACGGTGGACGAAACCTTTGTCGGTGGCGTCAATCACCTGAGCCTGCGCCAGGCGCGCGAGGCATTCGACCGCGAACAGGCCAAGCTTCTGCCCCTGGTCATGGCCGGCCGGACGTTCGAGGCCATCGACTTTCTGCGTTCCGCCCGGGGGTGGGGACTGAACCGCAGCAAGCATGCCTTCGAGGAATGGGTGCGGGTGCGCGGTCCGGAACTGTATTCAAGCCGGATCGAATAGGGCAGAAAGGACGGGGCGGCGCCGACATGCGCCGGACGGGTTGGGGAGCACGTGACCGATATGACAATGCCGGATCTCTCAGGCGTTCTGGAAGCCGCGCTTTATGCCGATGACCTGGACGCGGCCGAATCCTTCTATGGCGGCGTTCTGGGCCTGCCGGTCGTGACCCGGCAGGACGGTCGGCACATTTTCTTCCGGGCGGGGCAGACCATCGTTCTGGTCTTCCGGCCCGACGCCACCCGCCTTCCCCGTGACCCCGACGCCCTTCCCGTCCCGCCCCATGGCGCCGATGGGCCGGGACATCTGTGTTTCCCGGCCTCCGGCCGGGACCTTGACGACATCAAGCATCATTTGGAAGCGAACGACGTGCCCATCGAGGCGGATTTCAACTGGCCCCATGGCCCCCGATCCATCTATGTCCGTGACCCCGCCGGGAACTCGGTCGAATTTGCCGAACCTGCACTCTGGGAGGCCCGTCCATGACCGTCGGCCCCGTGATCCAGGCCAGCGGGCTGGACCTGACCTTCCAGACCGGCGACGGCCCCGTACATGCCCTGAAGGACGTCAATCTGACCGTCGACAAGGGCGATTTCGTGTCCTTCATCGGCCCGTCGGGCTGTGGCAAGACCACATTCCTGCGCTGCATCGCGGCGCTGGAAACGCCCACCGGCGGCAGCCTGACCGTGAACGGCATGACGCCGGACGAGGCGCGCAGGGCCCGCGCCTATGGCTATGTCTTCCAGGCGGCCGGGCTGTATCCGTGGCGGACCATTGCCAGGAACATCAAGCTGCCACTGGAAATCATGGGCTTCACCAGGGCCGAACAGGACAAGCGTGTCGACCGTGTGCTGAAGCTGGTCGACCTGGAAGGCTTTGGCGGCAAATATCCCTGGCAGCTGTCGGGCGGCATGCAGCAGCGTGCGTCCATCGCGCGGGCGCTGGCCTTCGACGCGGACCTTCTGCTTATGGACGAACCCTTCGGCGCGCTGGACGAAATCGTCCGCGACCACCTGAACGAACAGCTTCTGGCGCTCTGGGCCAGCACCGGCAAGACCATCGCGTTCGTCACCCACTCGATCCCCGAAGCGGTGTACCTGTCCACGAAGATCGTGGTGATGAGCCCCCGTCCGGGCCGGATCACGGACGTGATCGAAAGCCCCCTGCCGCGGGAACGGCCGCTGGATATCCGCGACACGCCGGAATTCATCCAGATCGCCCACCGCGTCCGCGAGGGCCTGCGCGCAGGTCATTCCTATGACTGAGGCCCGATCCATGGCGGAGGCCCGGGCATGAAGACGCTTCTGGCCATCCTGACCGTTGTCGGCGCGATCATGGTGATCTGGTATGCCGCGGCCGTGCCGATGAACATGGGCACCGCGATAAGCGAGGCCCAGCGCGCAGGCGTGGAAGTGACCCCGCCCGAAGCGCAGGTCCGCCGCGACATGTCCGGCACGTCGCTGACCCTGAAGAACCTTGGCCTGATTTCCGCCACGTGGGAGCTGAAGCGCCCGCGCCTGCCCGCCCCCCACCAGGTCGCGATCGAGCTCTGGGACACGACCGCGATGAAGAAGGTCAATTCCAAGCGCAGCCTGATCTACCACGGCTGGGTGACGCTCTCGGCAACGTTGCTGGGCTTTGCCTTCGGCACCGGCCTTGGGATCCTGCTGGCCGTGGGCATCGTCCATTCCAAGGTCATGGACATGTCGGTCATGCCGTGGGCCATCGTCAGCCAGACCATCCCGATCATCGCGCTGGCACCGATGATCATCGTGGTGCTTTATTCCATCGGGATCCAGGGGATCATCCCAAAGGCCATCATCTCGGCCTATCTCAGCTTCTTCCCGGTCGTTGTCGGCATGGTGAAGGGCCTGCGCAGCCCCGATGCGATGCAGACCGACCTGATGCACACCTACAGTGCCTCGCAGGCGGAAACCTTCTGGAAGCTGCGGCTGCCCTCGTCGCTACCTTATCTCTTCGCCTCGCTGAAGGTCGGCATCGCCGCCTCGCTGGTGGGTGCGATCGTGGGCGAACTGCCGACCGGCGCCGTGTCCGGCCTGGGCGCGCGGCTTCTGGCGGGCAGCTACTACGGGCAGACGGTCCAGATCTGGTCGGCGCTCTTTGCCGCCGCGATCCTGGCTTCGGTGCTGGTTGGCATCGTGGGCCTTCTGGAACGCGGGTTGCTGCGCAGGATGGGGCTGTCGCGATGATACTCGTTGTCTGCGCCTTCCTTGCCTGGGCCGTGGGCTGGACCCTGAATCTGACGCTGGCCCGCGACGGTGTGGCCGAAACCCGCGCCGCACAGATCACCGTGCCCGTGATCTTCGGCGTGACCGTTCTGATCATGTGGGAACTGATCGTGCGGGGCCTGCAAGTCCCCGGCGTCATCCTTCCGCCGCCTTCGGCCGTGGCGCGGGCCTTTGTACAAAACGGCAATGTGCTGTGGGTGGACTTTGTACAAACCATACTGAAGGGCGCCCTGTCGGGCTATCTGATCGGCTGTGGGGCCGGTTTCATCGCGGGCATCTTCGCGGCGAAATCCGACTTCCTGCGCCGCGGCCTGCTGCCGGTCGGCAATTTCGCAGCGGCCCTGCCCATCGTCGGCACCGCGCCCATCCTGGTCATGTGGTTCGGCTTCGACTGGCAGTCGAAGGCCGCGGTCGTCACGGTCATGGTCTTCTTCCCCATGCTGGTGAACACGGTGGCCGGCCTGGCCGAACCCACGGCGATGCAGCGCGACCTGATGCACACCTATGCGGCCAGCCCCCGGCAAAGCCTTGAAAAGCTTGACCTTCCGGCCGCGATGCCCTTCGTTTTCAACGGTTTGAAGATTTCCACGACACTGGCGCTGATCGGTGCCATCGTGGCGGAATTCTTCGGCTCTCCGACCGTCGGGATGGGGTTCCGCATCTCGACCTCGGTCGGGCAGCTTGCGCTCGACATGGTCTGGGCCGAGATCGTGGTGGCGGCCCTGGCCGGCACCGCCTTCTTCGGCCTCGTGTCCCTGGCCGAACGCATCGTCACCTTCTGGCACCCCTCGCAGCGGAGCTAGAGCGGTGGAAGAAAGATATAAAACTCAACAGGTTGAACAGAACACAAACACGGAGTGTATGACGATGAAGAGCTTGAAAACGTCCCTTCTGGGTGCCGCCGCCGCGCTGGCCATGGGCGCGGGCGCGGCTCAGGCCGCCGACGAGGTGAAGCTGCAGCTGAAATGGGTCACCCAGGCCCAGTTCGCCGGCTACTACGTCGCGCTGGAAAAGGGTTATTACGCGGAAGAAGACCTCGACGTCACGATCCTGCCCGGCGGTCCCGATGTCGCGCCGTCCCAGGTGCTGGCCGGCGGTGGCGCCGACGTGATGCTGGACTGGATGCCGTCGGCGCTGTCGGCCCGTGAAAAGGGCCTGCCGCTGGTGAACATCGCCCAGCCCTACAAGAGCTCGGGGCTCATGCTCACCTGCTGGAAGGACACGGGAATCACGGGGCCTGAAGACTTCAAGGGCAAGACCCTCGGCGTCTGGTTCTATGGCAACGAATACCCGTTCCTGTCGTGGATGAGCCAGGCCGGCATCCCGACCGAAGGCGGCCCGGACGGCATCACGGTGCTGAAACAGGGCTTCAACGTCGACCCGCTGCTGCAGCGCCAGGCCGACTGCATCTCGACCATGACCTACAACGAATACGGCCAGATCCTGGAAGCCGGCGTGTCCCCGGACGAGCTGATCACCTTCAAGTACGAGGATGAAGGCGTTTCGACCCTGGAAGACGGGATCTACGTCCTGGAAGACAAGCTGAAGGACCCAGCCTTCGTCGACGAGATGGTCCGCTTCGTCCGCGCCTCAATGAAGGGCTGGAAATACGCGGAAGCGCATCCTGACGAGGCGGCCGAAATCGTTCTGGAATACGACGAGACCGGCGCACAGACCGAAGAGCATCAGAAGTTCATGATGGGCGAAGTCGCAAAGCTGACCATGGGCTCCAACGGCACGCTGGACCCGGCGGACTATCAGCGCACGGTCGACACGCTGCTGGCCGGTGGCTCGGACCCGGTGATCACCCGGCAGCCGGAAGGCGCCTATACGCTGGAGATCACGGACAAGGCGCTGAACTGATCGCAGCCTGACCTTCGCGATTTCGGGCGCGCTCCCTGCCGGGGGGCGCGCCTTTTTCGTCGGCTGTCGGTCGTGCCTGTGGCGGACCAGGCGGGGGCGCTGCCCCCACACCCCCGAGATATTTGAAGACCAAAGAAGCCCGGGACGCGCGGACCCGGAGCGGCGGAGGGACGGCGCCGGTCGCGTGCCTTCTTCTCTTTTCAAATACTCCCGCCGGAGGCTTCCGGCGGCAAGGCCTGGATGGCACATGTCGTTTTCGCCGGGGAAAGACGCGATTTGGCGCTGCCGATGACAGCCGCGATCCGATAGGAAGGGCAGGACAAAAGACCGGAGCCGCGCCCCATGGGCACCTTCACCAGCGAATTCCTGCAGGCCCTGCACCTGATCGTCACCGGCGACGGCGACCTGTGGGGGATCGTGCTGCTGTCGCTGTGGGTGTCCTTGTCGGCCGTGGCGGTGGGCGCCGCGATCGGCATGCCGATGGGGGCCGCGCTGGCGGTCGGGCGCTTTCCCGGGCGGCGGGCGCTGGTCGTCCTGCTGAACGCGCTGATGGGGCTGCCGCCGGTGGTCGTGGGGCTGTGCGTCTACCTTCTTTTGTCCCGGGCCGGGCCGCTGGGGGTTCTGGGGCTGCTTTACACCCCCGGGGCCATGGTGATTGCCCAGACGATCATCGTCACCCCGATCATCGCCGCCCTGACCCGGCAGATCGTCGAGGGGCTGGATGCCGAATATGCTGAGCAGCTGAAAAGCCTTGGCCTGTCGCGGCTGGCGTCGGTCCCCGTGCTGTTGTGGGATGGGCGCCGGGCGCTGCTGACGGCCCTGCTGGCGGGCTTCGGGCGCGCCATTGCCGAGGTGGGCGCCGTGATCATCGTCGGCGGCAACATCAACCATGTCACGCGGGTCATGACCACGACCATCGCACTGGAAACGTCGAAGGGGAACCTGGCGCTGGCGCTGGCGCTGGGGGCGATCCTGATCACCATCGCGATTTCGGTAACCGCCGCCGTCAGCCTGCTGGGCGCCCGCCAGGGGCCCGCTCATGCGTGACGTGACCGTGGAGGGACAATTGGCCAGCACCCGGATCGACGTGACCGCCCTGCGCCTGTCGCGCAGCGGCCGGCAGGTGCTGGACGTGCCGCATCTGGTGCTGGAGGGGCCCGGACCGACCGCGATCCTGGGACCGAACGGCGCAGGCAAAAGCCTGCTGCTGCGTTGCCTGCACGGACTGATCGCGCAGGATACCGGAACGATCGCGCAGGACGGGCGGCGGCTGCGGTCCGGGGCCGCCGCCGGCCAGGCCATGGTGTTCCAGCGCCCCGTTCTGCTCCGCCGTTCCGTTGCCGCCAATCTGGCCTTCGTGCTGCGACGGCAGAGGCTGGGCCACGCCACACGCCAGAAGCGGATTGCCGAATTGCTGGAGGAAGGCGGTCTTTCCACCAAGGCACGCCAGCCGGCACGGTCGCTTTCGGGCGGCGAGGCGCAGCGGCTGGCGATCCTGCGCGCCCTGGCCACCGGCCCGAGGGTCCTGTTCCTGGACGAACCCACCAGTGCGCTGGATCCCGCGGCCACCGCGAAAATCGAGACGATGATCGCGCGCATCGCGTCCGAAGGCGTGCGGGTCGTCCTGGTCACCCACGATATCGGCCAGGCCCGCCGGTTGGCCCATGACATCATCCTGATGCAGGGCGGCCGGGTGGCCGAGCACAGCCCGGCCGGCGCCTTCTTCGCCCGGCCGCTGACCCAGGCCGGACGGCTTTACCTGTCCGGCGAATTGTTGATCTGACCCCGAAAGGACCCCCCAATGCGTATCGTGAAATCGGCCCTGTTGGCCCTGCTTCTGGCCGGGCTGGCCACCGTCGGTGCGGCCCAGGACCGCTATATCGTCGTGCAATCGACGACCTCGACCCAGAATTCCGGCCTGCTGGACGCGATCCTGCCGGCCTTCGAGAGGGAAAGTGGCATCGATGTGCGGGTGGTCGCCGTGGGCACCGGCCAGGCGATCCGGAATGCCGCCAATGGCGACGGCGACGTGCTTTTGGTCCACAACCGCACGGCCGAGGACAAGTTCGTGGCCGATGGCGAGGGCGTGGGCCGCAAGGACGTGATGTACAACGATTTCGTCCTGGTGGGCCCGTCCGAGGATCCGGCCGGCGTGAAGGGCGGATCGGACATCGTGGTCGCCCTGTCGAAGATCGCAGAAAGCCAGAGCCCCTTCGCCTCGCGCGGGGATGACAGCGGCACCCACAAGGCAGAATTGCGGCACTGGCAGAGCGCGGGCGTCGACGTGGCCGACGCCTCGGGCAGCTGGTACAGGGAATTGGGGGCGGGCATGGGCGCCACGCTGAACGCCGCGGCCGGCATGGGCGCCTATACGCTGTCGGACCGGGCCACCTGGATTTCCTTCGGCAACAAGGACGGGATGGAAATCGTGGTCCAAGGCGATCCGAAGCTGTTCAACCCCTACGGCGTGATCCTGGTCAACCCGGCGAAGCACCCGACCGTCAAGGCCGAGGATGGGCAGGCCTTCATCGACTGGCTGACGGGGCCCGAAGGCCAGGCGGCCATCGCCGACTTCCAGATCGACGGGCAGCAGCTGTTCTTTCCCAGCGCACAGTGACAGTGCCGGCCGCGGCAGGACCCTGCCTTGAGGCTTGCCCGCACAAGGATATATAGGCAGTCGAGCCGCAATGAAGGCCCCCGCAAGGGGGCCCGCACACAAGGAAAGCACGCCATGACCGCCGATGGACTGAAGGACCGCATCCTGGAAGAACTCCGGCAGGTCAAGGATCCGGTCAGCGGGAAGGATGTCGTCGCCGCGGATCTGGTCCGCGCGCTGACGGTCGAAGGCGGGACCGTGCGCTTCCTGTTCGAGATCGCGCCCGAGGCCGCTAGGAAGATGGAAGCGCCCCGGGCCGAGGCCGAACGGCGCGTCGGCGCCCTGCCGGGCGTCGACAAGGTGTCGGTCATGCTGACCGCCCACAGCGGCAAGGCGCCGCCGAACCTGAAGCCCAAGCCCGCGGCGCCCGCGCAAAAGGCACCCCCTGCCCCGCCGCAACGCGTGCCGGGGGTGAAGAAGATCATCGCCGTGGCCTCCGGCAAGGGCGGGGTCGGCAAGTCGACCGTGTCGGCGAACCTGGCAGTTGCGCTGGCGGCAGAGGGCCGGAAGGTCGGCCTGCTGGATGCAGACTTCTATGGCCCGTCCCAGCCGCGAATGATGGGCGTGAACCGCAAGCCCGCCAGTGCCGACGGCAAGATCATCGAACCCATTGCCGCCCATGGCGTGAAAATGATGTCGATGGGCCTGATGCTGGAGGACGGCCAGGCCGTGGTCTGGCGCGGGCCGATGCTGATGGGCGCCATGCAGCAGATGATCACACAGGTCGCCTGGGGCGAGCTGGACGCGCTGGTCATCGACCTGCCGCCGGGGACCGGGGACGTACAGCTGACCCTGTGCCAGAAATTCGCGGTCGACGGTGCGGTGATCGTGTCGACGCCACAGGACGTGGCGCTGCTGGATGCCCGCAAGGGGATCGACATGTTCCGCCGGATGAACATCCCGATCCTTGGCCTGATCGAGAATATGTCGACCCATATCTGTTCGAACTGCGGCCACGAGGAGCACATCTTCGGTCACGGCGGCGTGGCGTCCGAGGCCGCGTCGATGGGCGTGCCGCTGCTGGGCGAGGTGCCGCTGCACCTGGATATCCGGCTGTCCGGCGACGCCGGAACACCGATCGCGGCCGCCGGTACGGCACAGGGCGCCGTCTTCGGGGACATCGCCCGGTCGCTGATCGCGGCCGGCGTCGCCTGACGGATCAGAGCAGGTCGGTGAAGCCGCCGAACCTGCCGCGCTTGAAGATCAGGCCATTGCCCGGGCGCAGCGCCGCCCGGATGACGCGGCCGACGACGATGGAGTGATCGCCGCCGTCATGCACGGCATGGCGCGCGCAGTCAAAGCGGGCGAGGCATCCGGACAGGAGGGGCACACCCTCGGGGCTGGACGACCAGTCGACCGCGCTGAAATCGTCGCCCGCCCGGGCAAAGCCCGCTGCCAGGTCCTGCTGGTCTTCGGCCATAACGTGGATGCTGAAATGAGGGGCCTCGGCAAAGATGTCGTGGCGGGGTGACCGCTGCGCCGGGCACCAGAGCACAAGCGCAGGATCCAGCGACACGGCCGAGAAGGAATTGGCCGTCATGCCCATCGGACCGTCCCCGGACCGCGCCGTGACCACCGTGACACCGGTCCCGAAACAGCCCAGGGCATCGCGAAACTGGCGCGCGGTGCCGGCACCGGGCGTGAATTCGGCAAGGTCTGCAATCGGGGCTTGATCTGTCATCGGCCGGGAACGCCTTTATCGGGGCGGGTGCTCTGGCTCACCACGCGGATGGGCCCGCCATCCGCACGCGCCCGCCATCGCCCCCCTGCCTGAGCCATCCGGCCGCCCGCGTCAAGGGCGCGTGCCGCGCCGCCTGCGGCGGAAACCCTTGACCCGCGCGACCGGATGGCCCCGGTCGGCAGGGGCGACGGCGGCTCCGCGCGGATGGCTTGTTCGGGTGGGGTCCGCGGCCCGGATTTTCGGGCCGCGGGGAACGCGTCAGGCGATGACCTGGCGAACGATACCCGCGATTTCGCCCGAGACATCGTCGATCCCGGCCATGGCATCGACCGGGGCCAGGACGTCGCGGTCCTGGTAATAGGCGATCAGGGGCGCGGTTTCGGCATGGTAGGCTTTCAGCCGGCTGGCCACGGCTGTGGCATTGTCGTCGGCACGGCGCTTGAATTCGGTGCTGCCGCAACTGTCACAGACGCCTTCCGCCTTCGGCTGCTTGAAGCTGTCGTGATAGCCTTCACCGCATTTCGCACAGGTATAGCGGCCCGAGACACGGTCGACCATGGCGGCATCGTCGACTTCCATGCTGAGCACGGCGGCGATGCTCTGGCCGGTTTCGGCCAGAAGACCGTCCAGCGCCCGGGCCTGTACCGTGGTGCGCGGGAAGCCGTCGAGGATCACGCCGGCGGCGCAATCCGGTTCGGCCATGCGGTCGCGCAGGATCGCGATCACGATCTCGTCCGAGACAAGGCCGCCGGCCTTCATCACGGCCTCGGCGGCGCGGCCGGCCTCGGTCCCTTCGGCCACGGCGGCGCGCAGGAGATCCCCGGTCGACAGTTGCACCAGACCGAAGGCCTCGGTCAGCTTGCGGGCCTGGGTTCCCTTGCCGGCGCCCGGCGGCCCCAGCAGGATCAGTACGGCGGGGGCGGTCACCTGGCTGCTTCCATCCATGTCATGTCCTCCTCTGGCTTGGCCCGGGGCTCAGGTTTGCGGGCGGTTGGCAATCAGATCGTCCACGACGGCCGGCTCTGCAAGGGTCGACGTGTCGCCCAGGGCGCCAAAGTCGTTTTCGGCGATCTTCCGCAGGATGCGGCGCATGATCTTGCCAGACCGGGTCTTGGGCAGGCCCGGGGCCCACTGGATGACGTCCGGGCTGGCGATCGGGCCGATTTCGGTCCGCACCCAGTTGCGCAGTTCCTTGCGCAGGTCGTCCGACGGTTCGACCCCGTTCATCAGCGTGACATAGCAGTAGATGCCCTGGCCCTTGATCTCGTGCGGGTAACCCACCACGGCCGCTTCGGCCACCTGGGCGTGGGCCACTAGGGCACTTTCGACCTCTGCCGTGCCCATGCGGTGGCCCGACACGTTGATCACGTCGTCGACGCGGCCGGTGATCCAGTAATCGCCGTCGGCATCGCGTTTGCAGCCGTCGCCGGAGAAATAGTAGTTCTTGTAGTCCGAGAAATAGGTCTTTTCGAACCGTTCGTGATCGCCCCAGACGGTGCGCATCTGGCCGGGCCAGCTGTCCTTGATCGCCAGCACGCCCTCGGTCGGCGAATGGTGGATTTCCTCGCCCGAGGTGGGATCCAGAACCACCGGCTGCACGCCGAAGAACGGGCGCATGGCCGCGCCGGGCTTGGCGGCGTGGGCGCCAGGCAGCGGCGTCATCATGTGACCGCCGGTTTCCGTCTGCCACCAGGTGTCCACGATGGGACATTTGCCCTTGCCCACGACATCGTTGTACCAGGCCCAGGCTTCGGGGTTGATGGGTTCGCCCACCGTGCCCAGCAGCTTCAGCGAAGACAGATCGCAGTTTTCCACGAAGCCCCGGCCCTGCCCCATCAGCGCGCGGATCGCGGTCGGCGCGGTGTAGAACTGGTTGACCTTGTGCTTCTCGCAGACCTGCCAGAAGCGGCTGGCATCGGGCCAGGTGGGCACGCCTTCGAACATCAGCGTGGTGGCGCCATTGGCCAGGGGGCCATAGACGATGTAGCTGTGGCCCGTGACCCAGCCCACATCCGCCGTGCACCAGAAGATGTCGCCGTCGTGGTAATCGAACGTGATCTCGTGCGTCAGCGCGGCATAGACGAGGTAGCCGCCGGAGCTGTGCACCACGCCCTTGGGCTGGCCGGTCGACCCGGAGGTATAGAGGATGAACAGCGGATCCTCGGCATTCACCGACACCGGTTCGCAATAGTCGGCGACGTCCTCGATCATCTCGTTGTAGTCATAGTCGCGGTCGGCGATCCAGGTGGTCTGGCCACCGGTGCGGCGCACCATCAGGCACTTGACCGTGTCCTTGGTGTGCAGCAGCGCCGCGTCGGTGTTCGACTTCAGCGGCGTCGCCCGGCCGCCGCGGGGGGCATAGTCGGACGTGATCACGACCTTGGCGTCGCAGCCGTTGATCCGGGCCGACAGCGCATCGGGAGAGAAGCCGGCGAAGACCACCGAATGGATGGCGCCGATCCGGGCGCAGGCCAGCATGGCATAGGCGGCCTCGGGGATCATCGGCAGGTAGATGACGACCCGGTCGCCTTTGCGAACACCCAGCTTTTCCAGCACGTTGGCCATGCGGCAGACCGATTTGTGCAGGTCGGAATAGGTGATGTGCCTGGCCGGGTCCTTGGGATCGTCAGGTTCCCAGATGATCGCCGTCTGGTCGCCGCGGGTGGCCAGGTGACGGTCGATGCAGTTGGCGGACACGTTCAGTTCGCCGTCGGCGAACCAGTTGATCCGGATATCGCCCGGGGCGAAGCTGACATCCTTCACCTGAGTGAAGGGCTTGGTCCACTCGATGCGCTTGGCATGTTCGGACCAGAACGCCTCCGGGTCGGAAATCGAGGCATCGTACATGGCCTTGTACTTGGCCGCGTTCACATGTGCTTGTGCCGTGAACTCGGCCGAAGGCGGATAGCTTGCAGCTTCGCTGGTCATCTCAGGCTCCTCCCATTGATGCTGTCCCCCGTCGCGTGTCCGGCCCTCTCACCCATCTACGCGGCTTGACCGGCATCTTAACGACAACGGAAAATTTTGGAATAAGATGCGGGAATAAAACGATTTGTTTGTAAAGACTTTTCGCCACAGCGCAGCATTTTGTAAATCCCCGCCGCTATCCCGGCAAATTTTCATGCACCCGTCACGCATTGAATGTCAACGACCCGTTAACACATCGCCAGACCCCGGCGCATGCCGGGCGCGACCGCGCCCCGCCTTCGGGTGCGGCAAATGGTACTGGGTCAGGTCAGGACCAGGGCCACGTGATCCTCTGGCACAACGTCGCCTTCCGCGATCGACAGGTCCGTGACGATGCCCGCGACCGGCGCTTCATAGGGCACCTCCATCTTCATCACTTCCATGATGAAGAGCTCTTCGCCCGCCGCCACGGCCTGCCCGTTGCGGACGAAACACTTCCAAATCGCGCCGCCTGTTTCGGTTTGTACTTTCGTCGCCATGGTCAGAGTCCGTTTTGTACAAAATGGTTTCGGGCCTTCAGTGGGCCATTCGACCCAGATCAGGGCCGCGGCAGGAAGCGCGGCGGGCCCAGCAGGGTCGCCAGTTTCGGACCCTGACGGGCCAGCCAGCGACACAGCATCGGCCGCGTCTCGCGCGGGTCGATCAGGTCGTGGATGGCAAAGGCCTCGGCCCTGGGAAAGGGGCTCTGCTTCGCGGCCATCTGCTCTTCCAGTTCGCGGCGGCGCGCCTCGGGGTCGGGCGCCGCCTCGATCTCGCGCCGGTAGGCGATGGCCACGCCCCCCTCGACCGGCAGCGGCCCGGTTTCGGCAGAGGGCCAGGCCAGCACATAGCCGCCGGGGCCGTAATGCGCCGCCTGCGCCACGCCGAAGGACCGGCGGATCATGACAGAAGCCCAGGGCACCGACATCATCGCCGCAGTCAGAACGACATTCGATCCATGGCGGATCGTCGCCTCCTTCTCGGCCTGACTGCCGATCCAGAAACCGGGTTCGTCGATCAGACTGACGACGGGTAAGTGGAAGGTTTCGCACAGTTCCAGGAAGCGGCGGGCCTTCTGGGCACCGTCGGCGGTCATCGACCCCGCCAGGAAGCGCCCGTCATTGGCCCAGAGGCCGACGGGCCGGCCATCCAGACGCGCCAGCCCGGTGATCTGCGACCGGCCATAGCCGCGCCCCATCTCGAAGAACGAGCCCTGGTCGACAACGTGGCCGATCAGCCGGCGCATGTCGAAGGCGCGGCGGCGTTCGCGGGGCACGATGTCGACCAACGCGTCGTCGGCCCGGTCGAGGGGATCGTCGCAGGGCTGAACGGGCGGCAGTTCCCAGACATTCGACGGCAGGTAGCCCAGAAAGGTGCGGATATCGGCGAAACAGCCCGCCTCGTCCTCGGCTGCGTTGTCGACGGTGCCGTTCTTCGCGTGGACCTGCGCGCCGCCCAGATCCTCCTTGGACAGGTTTTCGCCCATCGCGCGCTGAACCACCGCCGGGCCGGCGACAAGGATCTGCGCCGTGCTTTTCGACATGACCGAAAAATGCGAACTGACCAGCCGTGCCGCCGGCAATCCCGCCACGGCGCCCAGCGCGGCAGAGGCCACAGGAACCGCCGCCAGCGTTTCGGCCACCGAGCGGAACCGCGGCGCGTCGAAGACGGCCGATGGCGGCGTGGGACGCTTCGGCGTGCCGACCGACCCGCCCGACCCTTCGTGCAGGCGGATCAGCGGTATCCGGCTCTCCAGCGCCAGCGACTCGGCATAGACGCTCTTGCGAAGCCCCGCCAGCGTGGGGGAGCCCCCACGCAGGGTGAAATCTTCGCCCCCGACCACCACCGGCCGGCCGCCGACCGTGCCGAAGCCCAGGACGAAGTTCGCCGGATCGAAGGACAACAGCTCTTCGTTCGCTCCGACCTCGGCATCGCCGGCGGTGCGCCCGACCTCGTCGAAGGACCCGGGATCCAGCACCGCGTCGATCCGTTCCCGGATCGTCAGGCGGCCCTTTTGATGTTGCTTCTCAACGCCTTCAGGTCCGCCCTGCGCGGTGGCCGCTTCCCTTCGGGCGCGGATCCTGTCGGCTTCCTCTCTCCAGCTCATGCGCCCATGAAGGCCGACCGCCGGGGTGCTGTCAACCGATCCCCCGGGTGCCATCCGCCCGCGGATATGCGAGCGCTAACAGGGTCCGGATCGGGGGAGCCAACCGTCAATACATGGTGCCAGAGTGCTTGACACAAGATTACTGCGACGATCTATTCCACTCTCGGAGGAAGGGGAGGTGCGCATGGCGCTGACGGCAGTCCTGATCGCCAACCGCGGGGAAATTGCAATACGCATAGCTCGGGCGGTACGCGAACTGGGACTGAAGGCCGTAACGGTCCACTCCTTGGACGACGCCGACAGTCTACATGCGCGGGCGGGCACCGATGCCCGAGCCCTGCCAGGGCGCGGGGCGGCAGCATATCTCGATGCTGCCGCCCTGACCTCGGCGGCGATTTCCTCTGGTTGCGATGCCATTCATCCCGGGTACGGTTTCCTGTCGGAACAGGGCGATTTCGCGCGCGCCTGTGCCGATGCGGGGCTGACCTTCATCGGGCCGTCGCCCGACCATCTTGACCTCTTCGGCGACAAGGCCCGCGCGCGGGCCGCGGCGATGGCCGCCGGCGTGCCGGTCACCCGCGGAATCGACCGTCCGGTCACGGCCGCGGAAGCGGCAGAGTTCCAGGCTTCGCTGGGCGATGGCGTTACCGTGATGCTGAAGGCCGTCGCCGGCGGCGGCGGTCGCGGCGCGCGCGTGGTGCGCCCGGGCGACGACATGGCGGCCCTGCACGAACGGGCGTCGTCGGAGGCCAGGGCCGCCTTCGGGTCCGGCGATCTCTATGTCGAGGCGTTCCTGGAACGCGCGCGCCATATCGAGGTCCAGATCCTGGGCGACGATGCGGGGAACATCCTGCACCTGGGCGAACGCGAATGCAGCCTGCAGCGGCGGTTCCAGAAGGTCGTCGAACTGGCCCCTGCCCCGTCGCTGGACCCCGCCTTGCGCGATGCGATCTGCGAGGCCGCGATGCGGCTGGCGGGTAGTGTCGGCTATCGCGGCCTTGGCACCTTCGAATTCCTGCTGGATGCCACCGGCACCGCCCCCGATCCCTTCGTCTTCATCGAGGCCAACGCCCGCCTTCAGGTCGAGCACACCGTGACCGAGGAGGTGACGGGCGTCGATCTGGTCGCCACGCAGATCCGGCTGGCGGCGGGGGATATGCTGGATCAGATCGGGCTGGACGAAAGCCTTGCCCGGCCCCGCGGCGCGGCCGTGCAGGCGCGGGTGAACATGGAACGGATCGGGACGGACGGCAGTGTCCGGCCCGGCGGCGGCACGCTGTCGGTCTATGAACCGCCCGGCGGCCCGGGCGTGCGCGTCGACGGGTTCGGCTATGCCGGGTACACCACCTCGCCCGCCTACGACTCGCTCTTGGCCAAGGTGATCTGCCACGGACCCAGCCACGAAGTGGCCATGGTCCGCTGCGCCCGCGCGCTGGACGAATTCCGGATGGAAGGCGTGGCGACCAACCTGGGCTTCCTGAAGAACATCGTGACCGCGCCGGAGGCGCTGGACGGCACCGCCCACACGCGATGGGTCGAGGATCAGATCGCCCGGCTGGCATCGGTCCCCGAAACGGCGCCGAAACGCAGCCGCGACGGCCATGCCGGGGCCGCTGTCGACACCAAGGATCCGCTTGCCGTCTTTGCCCATGGGGCGCAGGCGCGCACAATGGCGAAGGCCGCGGCCCCCGTCGATGCAGCCCGCGTCGATGACGGCCGCATCGGGGTGACGGCGCCGATCCAGGGCACGATCGTGTCGATCGACGTGGCGCTTGGCGATGCCGTGGCCGCCGGCCGGCCCGTCGCCGTGGTCGAGGCGATGAAGATGGAACATATCCTGACCGCCGACCGTCCCGGCATCGTGGCCGAGATCACCATGGAACCGGGCGATGTGGTGCGCGAAGGCTGGGCCATCGTGCGGCTGGACCCGGCCGAGGTCGACGGCGGGACCGCCGTGGAAGAGACCGGAATCGACCCCGATCACATCCGCCCCGACCTGCAGGAGGTCATCGACCGCCACGCCTACACGCTGGACGAAAACCGCCCCGCGGCCGTCGACAAGCGCCACAAGCGCGGCTTCAAGATGATCCGCGAGGTCCTGGACCAGATGCTGGATCCCGGGTCCTTCAACGAATACGAACCGCTGGTCGTGGCCTCGCGCCACAAGCGCGCGGATATCGAGACGCTGCGCAGGACCACCCCGGCCGACGGGGTGATCGTGGGCACGGCCACGGTGAACGCCGACACCTTCGGCGATCCGGCCTCCCGCGTGGCGGTGGTTGCCTATGACTATACCGTGCTGGCGGGGACCCAGGGGCGCCGCAACCACCAGAAGCAGGACCGGATCTTCGAACTGGCGGTGCGGTTCAAGCTGCCTCTGATCCTGTTTTCCGAAGGCGGCGGCGGCCGGCCCGGCGACGACGTGCATGGGCCTTCGGAAAGCTTCAACGTGCCGACCTTCACGATGGCGCCGAAGCTGTCGGGGCTGGTGCCCATGGTGGGCATCAACAACGGCTACTGCTTTGCCGGCAACTCTGCCCTGCTTGCGGCCTGCGACGTGATCATCGCGACCGAGGCGTCGACCATCGCCATGGGCGGACCGGCGATGATCGAGGGCGGCGGCCTGGGCGTCTATACGCCGGACGAGGTCGGCCCGATGTCGATGCAGGTGTCGAACGGCGTCGTCGACATCCTGGTCCGGGACGAGGACGAGGCAGTGGCGGTCGCCAAGAAGTACCTGTCCTATTTCCAGGGCCCGGTGGCAGAGTGGGAAGCGCCCGACCAGCGTCCTCTGCGCCATATCGTGCCGGAAAAGCGCACCCGCCTCTATGACATGCGGCAGGTCATCCAAACCCTGGCCGATACCGGGTCGGTGCTGGAGATCCGAAAGGATTTCGGCATCGGCGTGATCACCGCCTTCGCCCGGATCGAAGGGCGGCCCGTGGGCATCATCGCCAACAACCCGCACCATCTGGCCGGCGCGCTGGATTCGGACGGGTCGGACAAGGGCGCGCGGTTCCTGCAACTGTGCGATGCCTTCGACATTCCCGTCGTGTCCCTGATGGACTGCCCCGGGATCATGGTCGGCCCCGACCACGAACAGACGGCGCTGGTGCGCCATGCCGCGCGGATGTTCCAGACTGGCGCCAATATCGACGTGCCGCTGTTTTCGGTCGTCGTGCGCAAGGGCTATGGCCTGGGCGTGCTGGCGATGTGCGGCGGTTCGGGGGGCGTGGGGCTGATCAACGTGGCCTGGCCCACCGCCGAATTCGCCGGGATGAACATCGAAGGCGCGGTCAAGCTGGGCTATCGCGACGTGCTGATGGCCATCGAGGACCCTGAGGAACGCCGGATCGAGTTCGAGACCCGTGTCGCCGACAGCTATGAAAAGGCCCGCGCGGTGAATTCGGCCGCGGGCGGTGGGCTGGACGACGTGATCGACCCGGCCGATACCCGCCGCTGGATCGCGAACGGCCTGCGCGGCCTGCCACCCCCGCCGAAACGCGAGGGAAAGAAGTACCGCTTCATCGACACCTGGTAGGCGCAGCCCCCTTCCGGGGCCGACCGCCGCCTTTTTCCGGGAAACCACCCCGCGCCGGTGTTGGCTTGGGACGCGTCCTTCGGGATTCTTGGTCGGGGTCTCCCTTCCCGCGCATCGCTGTACAGGGGCTGCCATCCGGGATTCGTGGGCCGGCTGTTTCCGTCCGGGACTCTTCGCATGGGCTCCGGTGCGCGAGGATCGCCATTCGAGCCTTGGCAAGCCGGGGCCCGGGAACCTTCGTATCGGTGTCGGAATGCGGAAAACGCCGTCATGGCATCGCCGTCCGGATCCGGACCTCCGCAGGTCGTCGTCCGAGGATCCTGATCTCTCCTCTGCGCGACCTGCCATCACCAGGCTGTACGACCCCGGGCCCGGATCGCGTTCACGCCAAGGGCATCGAATACACCTGCGATGCCCTTGATGATGTTCCGACGCCGCTGCAGCCTGTTCCATGACCCGCATCGCATGAATTACCCTATGGCCTGCCTGCCATTGGCAGGGGTAGACATGGGCCCGCCATCGCGGGAACGCCGCAACCGGGCTGCGGGTCCTGTTGCGGCGGTCCCGCCAAAGCCTTAACCCTGCCGCCATCAGACCCGAGGAGGACCGTCCCCATGAGCGACACGCCCAGCTACGGCTTCGACACGCTCCAGATCCATGCCGGCGCACAGCCGGACCCCGCGACCGGAGCCCGGCAGACGCCGATCTACCAGACCACGGCCTATGTCTTCCGCGATGCCGATCACGCGGCCGCGCTGTTCAACCTGCAGGAGGTGGGCTTCATCTATTCCCGCCTGACCAACCCGACGGTTGCGGTGCTGCAGGAACGCATCGCGACGCTGGAAGGCGGCGTCGGCGCGGTCTGCTGTTCGTCCGGCCACGCGGCCCAGATCATGGCGCTGTTCCCGCTGATGGCGCCGGGACGGAACGTGGTGGCATCGACCCGCCTTTACGGCGGCACGCTGACCCAGTTCACCCAGACCATCAAGCGGTTCGGCTGGTCGGCCAAGCTGGTCGACTTTGACGATCTGGACGCCGTGAAGGCCGCCATCGACGACGACACCCGCGCGATCTTCTGCGAATCGATTGCCAACCCGGGCGGCTATGTCACCGACCTGGACGCCATCGGCGCGATTGCCCAGGGCGCCGGCCTGCCGATGATCGTCGACAACACCTCGGCCACGCCGTACCTGTGCCGGCCGTTCGAACACGGCGCGACGCTGGTCGTCCATTCGACCACGAAGTACCTGACCGGCAACGGCACCGTGACCGGCGGCGTGGTGGTCGACAGCGGCAATTTCGACTGGTCGGCCTCGGACAAGTTCCCGTCGCTGTCGCAGCCGGAACCCGCCTATCACGGACTGAAGTTCCACGAGACCTTCGGCCCCCTGGCCTTCACCTTCCACGGCATCGCCGTGGGCCTGCGCGATCTGGGCATGACCATGAACCCGCAGGGCGCGCATTACACCCTGATGGGGATCGAGACGCTGTCGCTGCGCATGGCGCGGCATGTCGAGAACGCCAAGAAGGTCGCCGCCTGGCTGGAAGCCGATCCGCGGATCGAGAAGGTCACCTATGCCGGCCTGCCCTCCTCTCCCTATTACGAACGCGGTAAGAAGATCTGCCCCAAGGGCGCCGGCGGCCTGTTCACCTTCGGGGTCAAGGGCGGTTACGACGCCTGCGTCAAGCTGGTGAACGCACTGGAGATCTTCAGCCATGTCGCCAACCTGGGCGATACGCGGTCGCTGATCATCCACTCCGCCTCGACCACGCACCGGCAGCTGACGCCGGAACAGCAGGAAGCGGCGGGCGCGGGCCCCAGCATGGTGCGCGTGTCGATCGGGATCGAGGATGCCGACGACCTGATCGCCGACCTGGACCAAGCGCTGGCCAAGGCCACGGCCTGATCCTGGTGCAGCCCATCCACCGGGCTGCAAGCGGGACAGAATCGAAAGGGCCCGCTGCATGTGCAGCGGGCCCTTGTTGTTCCCGATCCGGTGCGGCCGGCGTTTACTGCGCGACCAGTTCGAATTCGACACCGATCTCGTCGGTGACCGATACCTCGCCCTTGGCCACGGACCGCTTGGCGGACGAAAAGCTGGCCGCTTCCATCATCATCGGCGCGCCATAGCCGCCGCGCGTCTCGATCGACAGGATCCGGCCCAGCTTCAGCCCTGCGGCCTCGGCATACATGCCGGCCTGACGGATCGCGTCCTTGACGGCCGCGGCGCGGGCCTGATCCCGCAGCGGCCCGGGCTCGGCCAGGCCGAATTGCAGCCCCTGCAGCGTGTTGGCGCCCGCGCCGGCCACCGAATCAAGCACCTTGCCCAGTTCGTCCAGGTTCAGGACGCGCACAGTCACCTGGTTCGACGCCTCGTAGGCCACGATTTCCGGCGGAGTATCGCCGTCATAGTCGCCCTTCTGGATCGGCGTCAGCGTGATTGCGCGCGTCTGGACATCCTTGTCGGCGATTCCCAGCCCGGACAGCGCATCCAGGATCTTCGACGCCGACTCGGTCGTGGCCTCGAAGGCCGCCTGCGCCTCGGACGCGCGGGTGCTGACGCCCAGAACGATCGTGGCCATGTCCGGTTCGGCATCGACGACGCCCTGGGCCTGGATGGTTATGGACGGGGTCCGGGTCTCTTCGGCAAGGGCTTGCCGGACGACGCCGGTCTGGACGAAAATCGCCGTTACCAGAAGAATTGCAATCTGTTTCAAGGCTCTCTCCCATGATACCAACGTCAGGTGCCCGTGCCAGCAGCGGCGAGTCGGCCGTAACATGACGGCATGGCGTCGGCTGGGCGGCAACTTGACCGGGCACAGTGTAACGGGCTTAACCTGATCGCGAGGTAGCTTTACTGTGTTCTCTGGTGGTATGGCCATAGCATGAAACCGGACTTTGCGCTTTCGCTTTCCGTCGAGGGGATCGCGCTCCTCCATCGTGCGCCAGACGGCTGGCGGACGGCCGGGGAAGTGCCGCTTGATGCGCCCGATCTGGGCGCCGCGCTGGCCGGGCTGCGGGACACCGCGCTGAAGCTGTCGCCGCAGGGCTTCGCCACCAAGGTCGTCATTCCCAACGAACAGATCCGTTACCTGTCGATCGAAACCGGCACCGTGCCGGACCAGGACCGCCTGATGATGGGTGCCGCCGCGCTGGATGGGGCCACGCCCTATCCGGTCGAGGAACTGGCCTATGACATCGCCGCAGACGGGGCGCTGACCCATGTCGCGGCCGTGGCGCTGGAAACTCTGGAAGAAGCCGAAACCTTTGCGGTCGAACACGATTTCAACCCGGTCAGCTTTGTCGCCATGCCCAATGGCAGCGGCTACACGGGCGAGCCGTTCTTCGGCCTGACCGGCCGCGCGTCCAGCTGGAGCGGCACCGCCGCGGTCGAACCCGACGCGGAACCGATCCACGTCGTGGGCCCCGCGAAGATGCCGGCGCCCGCCGCCGCTGCGGAACTGCCTGCACCGGAAACGGCGGTGACGAAAGCCCCTGCACCGGAAGCGCCCAAGGCGAAGGCCCCCGATCCGGAAAAGCCCAAGGCCGAAGCCCCGCCCAAAGCGGCCCCGGGCCAGCAAGATCTGTTCGACCTGGAACCGGTCGCCGCCACGCCCGCGAAGACCCCGAAGGCCGAAGCCAGGCCGGCCCCTGCCCCGCGCAAGCCCGCATCACCGGCCCCGCCGCTCGCGGCGCCTGTTTCCCCGCCCGGGGCCTCGGCTGGTGTTTCGGCTGGCGCATCGGCTCGGCGTGCACAACCGCCTTCGCAGCCCGAGCCCGCGCCGGATCCCGCCCCGGCCTTCGCATCGCGACGCCCGAACGGGTCCGCCCCCGCCGCCAAAGCGGCCGAGGCCAAGACGCCGCCCGCCAAGCCTGAACCGAAGCCCGCGAAAAAGCCCGCAGCCGCAGCGCAGGCGCCTGCCGCCGCAGCGGACACGGCCCCCGAGGCGGAACAGGACGACACAGGCCCCCTGACCGGCTTTTCCAGCCGGCGCCACCGGGTCGACCCGGCCCGGTCCGAACCCGCAGCGCCCGATGACGCGAAGGGCAAAGGGCCCGACGTGGCCAAGCGCCCTGCGCCTGCAGTCGGGCCCGCCGGGGCACCGGCTACGGCGACACGGGTCGCCGGCCCTACGGCCGCCGGATTTGCCGATACGCAAACCGCCGCCAAAGGCTCTGCCCCGCGCCCAGTCCCGCCCCCCGAGCCGCTTCCGGCCGCGCACCGGGATGAGGTGCCCGACACACCCGCATCGAAGACCGGGCAGGCCTCCGCCGGCGCCTTCCTGTCGCGCCGGGACGGCACGACGGGGACCGCCGAGCAGGGCTCCAAGCCCAGCCCGTTGCCGAATGGCGACGCGACAGAGAAGACCGGAAGCTCTGTCCTGGACAGCCTTCGCGGTCTGGCCGGCACTGCCCTGTCGGCCCTGGACGACGCGCGCGAAAAGCGGCGTGCCGCCAGGGACGACGCCAAGACCGGCACCGGCAACGCGATAAAGCCGCAAGCGCTGACCAAGGCGGATTTCAAGGCGGCAGCCAAGGCCCGGAAGACCGCAGAGGCCCCCGCGGTCAAACCGCCGCCCGGCCTGGGCGGCGGCTTCCCCACCGGTCCCATCGCGCAGAAGACCATCGTCGCGCCTTCCAAGGGCGAGGCCGCAAAGGCGGGAACGTCCAGGACCGCCACGCCCGAGGATGACGAAGCCGTCCGGATGACGATCTTCGGCGCCCGGGACAACGCCCAGACCCGGGGCAAGCCGAAGCATCTGCTTCTGATCCTGATGGTCGGGCTGCTGCTGGTTCTGGCCGCCATCGCGCTGTGGACCACGACCTTTACCGAAGGCGGTCTGTCCGGCCTCTTGCGCCGCGACGCGGGCCGGATCGAGCAGGTGGAGATCGCGCCGGAAGCGACCCCGGACGATGCCGTCGCCCGGGTGGAAGCCGCCCCCCCCATGACCGAGGTCGTGGCGACGGTCGCCTCCCAGCCCGAAGACGCGAGCTTCGGCAGCCCGGAAGAGGACACCGGTGCCGAACTGCCCGCCCTGACGGATGACGGCTCTGTCGTCACCGACCCGGTGGCCGCGGCCGAAGCGATCCCGGACGAGCCCGCAGGCCGCGACCGGGGCGATGCCGAGGCTGCAGCGCTCTATGCCGCCACCGGCATCTGGCCCGGCCCTCCGCGCGTGCCGCAGGTCGTGCCGCGCATCGGGCTGAACGACGTGCATGTGGCCGGCATCGACCGGACCGACCTGTCGCATCCCGTGGCCCCCCTGCCCGCGATGCCCGGCGCCCGGACCGACCTGCCGCTGGAACGGCTGGCCGCGCTGGACCCCGAAGAGCAGCCTGTCACCCGCACCCGGACCGACGCCCTGCTGTCATCGACCGATCTGGGCACCGGCGCCGCTGCACGGACCGCGATCGACACCGCACCGGAGACCCGGGCAGAGCCCGAAGCCGAAGCGACCGAACTTGCCGCTCTCGACGATCAGCTGATCATGCTGCGCCCGCGCCTGCGCCCGGGCGACCGCCTGCCAGAGCTGGAAGCAGCGCCCGAGGTCGAGGAGGAACCGGCCTTTGCCGGTCTGCGGCCGCGCGTGCGCCCCGAGGTGCCCGCGGAAGTCCTGAGCGCCCCCGCGGCCGAGGAAGCGACCGCGACCGAACAGGCCGAGGCCGCGCCAGACCCGAAGCCCGAGGTGGAAACCCCCGACCTGAGTTCCGCCACCCGGCAGGCCGTGGCGCTTTCGATGATGCCCAAGACGCGCCCCGAGCGTCTGGCCCAGCAGGCCGAAGCACGGGCCGTGGAACGCGCCAATGCCGAGGCTGCGGCCGCCGCTGCCGCCGCCAGCGCCGCTGCGGCCGCCGTGACCAGCGCCCGCAGCGCCACCCCGGACGCGGCCGAAGCGGAAGACGAGCCGGAGCCGGAGCGCGTCGCCTCGATCGCGCCGGCGACGGTTTCACCCGGCATCCCGTCCACCGCCAGCCTGGCGCGGCGCGCGACGCTGAACAACCAGATCAACCTGCGCAAGATCAACCTGATTGGCGTCTACGGCACGCCCAAGAACCGCCGCGCGCTGGTCCGGCTGCAGAACGGCCGCTACAAGAAGGTGCAGGTCGGCGACCGCATCGACGGCGGCCAGATCGTCGCCATCAGCGACAGCGAACTGCGCTATCAGAAGGGCGGCCGCAACATCTCGCTGAAGATCCCGTCGAGCTGAGGGCTTGATCGGTGGCGACGCCCTGCACGCCGTCCTGCAGGGCTATGGCGCGCCGGCGCCGGACCTGATCCCCCGCTACGACGCGCTGTCCGTCCCCGACATCCTGTTCCCCGTGCTGGACCTGCTGCCAGGCCCCGGCGCGCATCTGCTGGACATCGGCGCCGCCACCGGCCGCGATGCCGGCTGGCTTGCCGCCCGCGGCGTGCGGGTACTGGCGGCAGAACCTGTCGCGGCCTTCCGCAGGGCCGGGCAGCGCCTGCATCCCTCCGGGCTGATCACCTGGGCCGACGATGCCCTGCCCGGCATGCCCCGGACGCGGGCCACGGGGCTGCGGTTCGACACAGTCCTGCTCAACGGCGTCTGGCATCACCTGCCACCCGCGGCGCAGGACGCCGCGATGCCTGTCCTACGGGCCCTTGCGGCCCCGGGCGGACGCGCGATCCTGTCCCTGCGTCACGGTCCACCGGCCCCCGGCGCCCGTCCTTTCCCTGCCCTGCCCTGCCGAACAGATCCGGGCGATGGCGCAAAGTGCCGGCGTCATCTGGACCTGGCCGACCCTGACGGCGCCCTGAAGGCCCCGATCCATACAGTTTTGCGCATATTTCCGCCTCACCTTGCGCGGTCCTTCGCCCGTGCCCGATTGGACATGCGCAAAATCCGCACCATATCCAGTCCCAACGACCGGAGTCCGCGCATGCTTGACGAGATCGATACACGGCTGCTGGCCTCGCTCCAGAAGAACGGCCACCTGACGGCACACGAACTGGGCGAGGTGCTGAACCTGTCGCCTTCGCAGGCGGGGCGCAGGCGGCAGCGTCTGGAAGCCGAGGGCTATATCCAGGGCTATTCCGCCCGGCTGGATCCGGCCCGGCTGGGACTGGCCGTGCAGGCCTTCCTGCAGGTTCAGCTGAACAACCACCCGCCGCAGAACGGCGACGGTTTCGGCAGCCTTGTGCGCACAAGGCCCGACATCGTCGGCGCCTGGACCATCACCGGCGAGGCCGATTATCTGCTGCGGGTCTATTGCGCCGACCTGCCCGCACTGAATAGGCTGATACACGAGGTTCTCCTCCCCCATCCCACAGTTACGCGTGTCCAAAGCCAGATCGTGATGGATCAGCCGAAGCGCGACGCGCCCCTGCCGACCTGATGTCGAAGGACCATCTATGAACGCCTTTCTTTATCAGGGCACGATCTATCTTCTGGCCGCCGTGATCGCGGTGCCGATCGCGGCGCGGCTGAAGCTGGGGTCGGTCCTGGGCTACCTTGCCGCCGGCATCATCATCGGCCCGGTGCTGCACCTCGTGGGGTCCGAAACCGAGGAATTGCAGCACTTTGCCGAATTCGGCGTCGTGATGATGCTGTTCCTGATCGGCCTGGAACTGGAACCCAGGGCGCTGTGGGACATGCGGCACCGGCTGCTGGGCCTCGGTGGCCTGCAGGTCGTGGGCACGTCGCTGGCGATCATGGGGATCGCCGTGGCGCTGGGGCATGACTGGACCATGGGCCTGGCCATCGGCATGGCTCTGTCGCTGTCATCGACCGCCATCGTGCTCCAGACTCTGTCGGAACGGGGGCTCATGCAGACCGGGGGTGGGCGATCCATCTTCTCGGTCCTGCTGACGCAGGACATCGCGGTGATCCCGATCCTGGCGATGCTGCCACTGCTGGCCGCGGGCCCCGTGACCCATATCACCGACGACGGATCGATCCGCCGTACCGTCGATCCCGGCCACGCGGCCGAGGCCGGCGCCCACGGCGCCCTGTCGCTGGTCGAAGGCCTGCCCGGCTGGGCCGTGACGCTGGTCACCATCGGCGCCATCGCCTTCATCATCCTGGCCGGCATCTACCTGTCGAAGCCGGTCTTCCGCTTCATCCACGCCGCCCGCATGCGCGAGATGTACACGGCCCTGGCCCTGGCCATCGTGGTCGGCATCTCGTTCCTGATGTCGCTCGTGGGCCTCTCCCCCGCGCTTGGCGCCTTCCTGGCCGGCGTAGTCCTTGCCAACTCGGAATTCCGGCACGAGTTGGAGGCCGACCTCGAACCCTTCAAGGGGCTCTTGCTGGGGCTTTTCTTCATCACCGTGGGCGCCGGCATCAATTTCGAGCTGCTGCTGCGCGAACCCGGCGACCTGTTCGGGCTAGCGCTTCTGCTGATGGTGGCCAAGGGCGTTGTACTGCTGGCGCTTGGCACGATCTTCGGGCTCAGGAGCCGCGACCTGTGGCTGTTCACACTGGGCCTGTCGCAGGCGGGCGAATTCGGCTTCGTCCTCTTCTCCTTCGCGACGCAGCTGAACGTGATCCCCGGCAACGTGTCGGAAAAGCTTCTGCTGATCGTGGCCCTGACGATGCTGCTGACCCCGCTCTTCTTCATGCTCTACGACATGATCGCGCGCCGGCTGGCGGAACGCAAACCCGCCATCTCCTTCGACAAGATCGACGACGAGGGCCCGATCATCATCGCCGGCATCGGCCGCTTCGGCCAGATCGTGAACCGGCTGGTGACGGCGTCGGGATTCAAGACCATCGTGCTGGACCACGATATCGAGACGATCCAGCTGATGCGCCGCTTCGGGGTCAAGGGCTTCCTGGGCGATCCGACCCGGCCGGAACTGCTGAAGGCGGCGGGACTCGCCAAGGCGCGGGTTCTGGTCGTAGCGCTGGACGATGCGGATGCGGCCACGCGGCTGGTCGCCTATGCGCGCCGCGAACGGCCGGACCTTCACATCGTGGCTCGCGCCTACGACAGGAACCATGTGTTCCGGCTGTTCCAGGCTGGCGCCAACGACATCGTGCGCGAGATGTTCGACAGCTCGCTCCGCGCCGGCCGCTACGTGCTGGAAAATGTGGGTCTGTCGGAATTCGAAGCCGCGGAAGCGGAACAGACCTTCTATGCCCACGACCGCTATGCCGTGCGCGAACTGGCCCAGGTCTGGGATCCGAACCTGCCCGCCAGCAAGAACACGGCCTATATTGCCCGCGCAAAGGAGCTGGAGAAGGAACTGGAACTGGCCATCCTGGAACAGGCCCAGCGCCAGGAAAAGAAATCCGCCTAGACCCTGCACCCCACGCGCCACGGCCCCATCCCCGAAGCACCGATCCTCTTCGCGGAGCCGCCGTCGCGCTGCCGGAAAGAGCCGTCGGGGAACTCGTGTCAAGGGTGCGCAGCACCGCGCGTCCCGCGCGGCTTGCCCTTGATGCGGGTTTCCCGATGGCTCAGGCAGCAGAAGCGATGGCGGATTCGTGGAGGGGATCTCCCTCTTCGTGGTGAGCCAGACCCCCTGCGGCCCTTGGCGCGCCCCCTCCCCGCCGATGACGGAACCATTCAGCTCTGGCAGAAGCCTGGCAAGAATCGCACAGGGAACGGACCGCGCCCGTCTCGCGACGACGGGGCTGCAACGCAGCCCCGTCGGGGGTTGGCGGGTGGGGCGGGACGGGCGCGGTCCGCCGCCCGCCGTCGATGATCAGGCGTCGGACACGCCGGCTTCGGCAAAGGTCGCCATGCCGCTGTGACAGGCGACTGCCGCCTTCACCAGAGGCATCGCCAAGGCCGCGCCCGATCCTTCGCCCAGCCGCAGGCCCATGGACAGCAGCGGCGCCTTGCCCAGTTTCTCCAGCAGCGCCCCATGGGCACCCTCGGCGCTGACGTGACCGGCGATGCAATGGTCCAGTGCGCCACCGACCGTTTCGGCCAGGCAGGCCGCCGCGGCCGAGCAGATGAATCCGTCCAGGATCACGGGAATGCCGCGCACCCGGGCCGCGGCGATGGCTCCGGCCATGGCGGCAACCTCGCGCCCGCCGACGGCCAGAAGCCATTCGAGCCCGTCGGTCGCCGCTTCCCGGTGAAGCGTCACGCCGGCCTCGACCACCGCGCACTTGCCCTTCAGCCGTTCGTCGTCGACGCCGGTGCCGCGGCCGGTCCAGTCGGCGGCCGTTCCGCCGTACAGCGCCAGGCACAGGGCCGCGGCCGGGGTCGTGTTGCCGATCCCCATCTCGCCCACGACCAGCAGGTCGGTCCCGGGTCCCACGGCCGTCCAGCCCGCGTTCAGCGCCGCCAGTCCGTCCTCGGGTCCCATGGCCGGGGCTTCTGTAAAGTCCGCCGTCGGCCGGTCCAGTTCCAGCGCCACGACATCCAGTGCCGCCCCCGCCTCGCGCGCCAGCTGGTTGATCGCGGCGCCGCCGGCCTCGAAATTTGCGACCATCTGCACCGTGACCTCGGGCGGGAAGGCCGACACGCCCCGGGCCGCCACGCCGTGATTGCCGGCAAAGACGATGACCCGAGGCGCAACGATCTGCGGCTGCGGATTGCCCTGCCAGCCCGCGATCCAGATCGCGATCTCCTCCAGCCGGCCCAGCGCGCCGGGCGGCTTGGTCAGCATGCCGTTCCTGGCCGCCGCCGCCTCCAGCGCGGCCGCATCGGGTGCGGGCGCTGCGCGCAGGGCTTTTCGCAGGTCATCCAGGTCGGAAAGCGGGGGAAGAACGGTGGACATCTTGCGCCTCGTTGCATCGTGATGATCCAGGGTGTTTAACCGACCGAACCCCGATCACAACCCCGATCAAACCCCCCGGGACACAGCCCATGCCCCAGTTGCCGTTCCGGCAGGCCCTGCAGGACGCCAGGATCGCCCTGTCGCTCCTGACACGCCTGCCCCTGCCTCCGCTGCCGGACGAGGCCTTCCGCCGCACATCCGCCGCCGTCTGGGCCTATCCGCTGGCCGGCCTGTGCACGGCCCTGCCCGCCGGGCTGCTGGCCACGGCGGCGCTCGGGCTCGGGCTGATGCCGACGGTCGCGGCGGGGCTTGCCCTGGGCGTCATGATCCTGCTGACCGGCGCCATGCACGAGGACGGGCTGGCGGACAGTGCCGACGGTCTTTTCGGCGGGTGGACGCGGGACCGGCGGCTGGAGATCATGAAGGACAGCCGCATCGGCGCCTATGGCGTCATAGCGCTGATCCTGGGGCTGGGACTGCGCTGGTCGCTGCTGTCGACCCTGCTCTTCGCAGGTATCGGCCCACTTCTAGCTGCCGCGATGCTGTCGCGCTCTGCCCTGCCCTGGCTGATGCATGTCCTGCCATCGGCCCGGGCACAGGGCCTGGCCCAAAGCGTCGGCCGGCCCGGCCGGGGCCCGGCGCTGGCCGGATCCGCCATTGCCCTGCTCCTGTCGGGTCTTCTGATCGGCCTGCCGGCCCTCGCGGCAGGCCTCGCCACGGCCCTTACAGCTTCCGTCGTGGCCCGGATGGCGATGAAGCGCATCGGCGGACAGACCGGCGATATCCTTGGCGCCACCCAGGTCCTGACCGAAATCGCCTGTCTTCTGACCTTCGCCGCTCTGGCCGCCTGATGGGGAAACCGACAGGGGCAAAGGACCCGCGCCCGGGACGGGAGGCGGAGGCGCTCCCGTCTTCGCCAGAGGGGGGGGCCTGCGCGGGAGCGGTGCGTGGAAACCACGCACCCTACGGGCCGGGCGTGGATGGCCGGGTATAACGCATGAAAAAACCGCGCCCCTTGGGGACGCGGTTTTCCCGAAAACAAGTGCCCGAAGACCTCAGGCGGCGCGCGACATCAGGACTTCGTCCACCTTGCGCGCGGCCTCGATCTCGTCGCCGCCGCTGACGGCGGCCACTTCGCGGGTCAGACGCTCCAGCGCCGCTTCGTACAGCTGACGCTCGGAATAGCTCTGCTCGCGCTGGTCGTCGGTGCGGTGCAGGTCGCGCACGACTTCCGCAATGGAAATCAGGTCGCCGGAATTGATCTTCTGTTCGTATTCCTGGGCACGACGCGACCACATGGCGCGCTTCACCCGGGCCTTGCCCTTCAGCGTGGTCATAGCCTTGGTCACCACGTCGGGCGACGACAGCGAGCGCATGCCGATTTCCGTTGCCTTGTTGGTCGGAACGCGAAGGGTCATCTTGTCCTTCTCGAACGAGATCACGAACAGCTCGAGCTTCAGACCGGCCACTTCCTGCTCTTCGATGGAAATGATCTGGCCAACGCCATGGGCAGGGTACACAACGTAATCGTTGGGGCGGAACTCGTGCTTCTTCAACTTGGTCATTCGGATCTTTCCCTGTGCTCAAACACATGATAGGCCACAGAAGCGCCGCCCCGGATCCCCGACAGGTCCCGGTGAGCAGCGTTATGGCCAGGGGCGCGCCGATACAGACTGCGGTATATCACCAAGTGGCAGTCGTGCACGGCACGTCAACTATTGCGATTATATAGCACAAATTAGAGCCCTCAGAAAGTGGACTCTGGTTCAAGCTTTCCTGATCGGAACGGGAATCGGCCTGAAACAGCCTGTCACGCTGCGTCAGAGCCGGGTTTCGCCCCGTTTCGGGGCTGTTTCACCGGATCCGGACGGTCGCGCCCGACTCAGCCGCCTTCGCCCGGCGCTTCCGAGAAGTACTTCTCCAGCTTGCCGGTCTCGCCGTCGCGATCCTCGGCCTCGGGCAGCGGGTCCTTCTTGGTGATGATCACCGGCCAGAGTTCGGCGTATTTCCGGTTGAACTCGACCCAGGTCTCGGCTTCCGGCTCGGTATCGGGGCGGATCGCGTCGGCGGGGCATTCCGGTTCGCACACGCCGCAATCGATGCATTCGTCCGGGTGGATCACCAGCATGTTCTCGCCTTCATAGAAGCAGTCCACGGGACAGACTTCGACGCAGTCGGTGTACTTGCAGGCAATGCACTTGTCGTTGACGATATAGGTCATGGGCGCAGCTTTCCGGTTTTCCGGTTTACGGTTCGAAGGCTGACCTAATCCAGCCGCCCGAAGCATTCAAGTTTCATTCGAGGTCGCGGTGTCTGGAAAGATCGAGTGCCCTGCGGTCCCGCTTTTCCGGGCGACCCTTTCCTTCATAGCGCGGATTGGGCGCAGCCGTGTCCTCTGGCGCGCCCAGATCCGAGTACAGCGTCTGCGCCTCGGTCGCGGGACCGCGGCGGATTCCCACCGCCTCGACCCGGACGACCCGCACCCTGGTCCCCTGCGCGAAGGTCAGCACGTCCCCCGGCGACACGGTCTGGGCCGGCTTCGTGGCCCGCGTGCCATTCACCCGGATCGCGCCCTCGCCCACCGTCTTGGCGGCCAGGCTGCGGGTCTTGAAGAAGCGGGCGTGCCACAGCCACTTGTCCAGACGCAATTTCGCGCGCGCCGTTTCGGGCACGCGCGATGCGTTGTCGTCATCCGGATCCTGTGACGGACCACGTCCGGCCCCTGTTCGGGCCATCGGTTACTTGTTGTCCCTCAGCCCCATCAGCGCGGCTGCGAAAGGATTGTCCGGATCGATCTTCTTTTCCGACTTGGGCGGGCGGGCGGAATAGGTCTTGGCCTTGTTGCGGTCATGATCCTTGCCGCCGCGATCGCGGTCGCGGTTCTGACCGCCCTTGCCCCGCGGCTTGCCGCCGAACTTCTTGCCGCCGTCGTCGCGGTCGTTGCGATCCCGGCGCTGACCGCCGTCCTGACCGCGGCCACCGCCCTGGCGCTGGCGACGTTCGCCGCCGCCTTCGGCCGCCTGGCCTTCGCCCTGCGCTGCACCTTCCTGACCGCCGGCCGCGTCACGACGCGGCCCACGGCCCCGCCCGCGCTGCCCGGCACCTTCGCGGCCGCGCTGCGGCTGACGGTTGCGGCCCCAGGTGAAGGTATAGAAGACCTCGACCTCGGGTTCGGCATCTGCCGCGGATTCGGCCGCCGCGGCGACCTCTGCCACCGGCACGTCGGCATCCGGGGCGGCCTCGGTGGCCTCGACGGGCGCTTCCGCGTCTGCAACCTCTTCCGCCTCGACCGGCGCTGCGGCCTCGTCGGTAGCGGGCTCGGCTTCGGCTGCAGGTTCGTCCGCAACCTCGGCGTTCTCTGCCGGGACGGCCAGGGCGGCCGCGGCGTCGGGGCCGGGAATGCCGGATGCGACCGGAGCCTCTGCCACGGGTTCATCCGCTGCGGGCTCGGCCGCAGCGTCCACTGCATCCTCTGCCGGGGCCTCTTCCATCGCGACAACAGCCTCGGGCGCCGTTTCCGGGGCGGGGGTCCGCACCTTCTGGCGTTCGCCACGGTCGGCGCGATAGCCCAGGCCCTGCATCAGGACCGCGAACTGTTCCAGCGTCATGCCGGTGATCGACAGCATGTCCGCCTTGGCCTCGAACCCGCCGCGGCTGTCTTCGGCGCGCAGCATGTCGGCCAGGCGTTCCAGCATGTCGATGCGGATCGCCCGTTCGCCTGCCGAACGATAGCCGCACATGGTGTCATAGCCTTCCGGCACGCCGTCCTGGACCGGCACCGTCACCAGGCCCGGGGGCGGCGCATCGGGGAACTGGTCCATCCCCTGCGCCAGCGACCACAGCACCAGCCGCAGACGTGTCGGCGCGGGTTTCAGCACCGCGGGAATGAAGACCGTGAACTGGCCGAACCGCACGCCATGCTTGCGCAGTGCGCCACGGGCGTCCTGGTCCAGGTCCTTCACCTCCTGCTGGACGGACTGGCGCGGCAGGATGCCAAAGCCTTCGACCAGCCGGAAGGCAAAGCCGCGGGCCAGGCCCGTCATGGTCTCGTCCCGCTGCATCGCCAGCAGCGGCTCGAACAGGGTGGCGATCTTGCGGTCTATGAAGTGCTGCAGGCGACGCTGCACCTTCTGCGCTACCTCTGGCCCGGCCTCGTCGTCGACGAAGACCTCGACCTGCGGGCGCATCGGTTCCGGTCCCGGAACCAGCTTGCCGACCGCGCTGGAACCCCACATGAGGCCGCCCTGCTCGGTATAGTCGATTTCGGTATCCGGGGCGTTGTAGAAGCGGTCGGCCCGCAGATGGAACTGCGGCGCCAGCGCCTGGAGCGCGGCCTGCTTCAGCGTCTTCGCCTCGGGGCCCTGGGCGCCCTTGTCCGGAGAAAATCGGAAGCCTTCGAGACGGCCGACAAATTCCCCCTCGACAGTCACCTCGCCGGTGTCGTTTACTTCGGCCAAGAGGGCCTCCTTCTGCTTGAGCCGGCGCAGCAATACCGAAGTGCGCCGGTCCACGAATCTCTGGGTCAGCCTTTCGTGCAAGGCATCCGATAGCCTGTCTTCTACCGCGCGGGTTTCATCCCGCCAATGCATTTCGTCAGCCAGCCAACCCTTTCGCTGGGCGACATAAGTCCAAGTGCGAATAAACGCCAGCCGTTTCGAAAGGGTGTCGATATCTCCGTCGGTCCGATCGATTCGCCGGATATGCGATGCCAGCCAGTCCTCGCCCACATGTCCGCTGTCGTGCAGCTGGCCGAAAATCGACTCCAGCAGGCCCGCATGTTCGGCATGGGAAATGCCCCGGAAATCCGGAATTCTGCAAACATCCCAAAGCAGTCGCACATCCTGGGCGTTGGTCGCGCGCGCCGACACGGTGGCCATCTGCGACAGCGCCTTCAGCGCCATCAGGTCGTCGGCCTCGCGCGCGCGGATCAACACCTCGTTGTTCGGCGACTGCTCCAGCGACCCGATCAGCGCGTCGATCGACCCGAACCGCAGGTCGGAATTCCGCCACACCAGCCGCTGAAGCGGGGAAAAGCGGTGTTCCATGATGGCCAGCGCCACTTCGTCGGGAATCGGTCCGGCCTCTCCGGTCGTGCCGAAGGTTCCGTTCTGCGCGCCCCGCCCGGCCCGCCCGGCGATCTGGGCCAGCTCGTTCGGCTGCAGCGGTCGCATCCGCCGGCCGTCGAACTTCGCAAGGCTGGAAAAGGCCACGTGCTTGACGTCCAGGTTCAGCCCCATCCCGATGGCATCCGTCGCCACTAGGTAATCGACATCGCCGTTCTGATAGAGCGCGACCTGCGCGTTCCGCGTCCGGGGGCTGAGCGCGCCCATGACCACGGCCGCCCCGCCCTTCTGCCGCCGGATCAGTTCCGCCGTGGCATAGACGCTGTCGACCGAGAACCCCACAATGGCACTGCGCGCGGGCATCCGGCTGATCTTCTTGGACCCGGTGTGCAACAACTGCGACATCCGTTCGCGGCGCTGGATGATCACGTCCGGGATCAGCGAAACGATGGGCCCCCGCATCGTGTCCGACCCCAGGAACAGCGTTTCGTGCTGGCCCCGCGCCCGCAGCAGACGGTCGGTGAAGACATGGCCGCGTTCCGGATCGGCACACAGCTGGATTTCGTCCACCGCCAGGAAATCGCAACCCATGCCCTCGGGCATCGCCTCGACCGTGCAGACCCAATACTGGGTCCGGGGCGGCACGATGCGTTCCTCGCCGGTGACCAATGCCACGACCGACGGGCCGCGGGCGGCAACGATCTTGTCATAGACCTCGCGCGCCAGCAGCCGCAGCGGCAGGCCGATCACGCCGGTCCGGTGGGCCAGCATGCGTTCCAGTGCATAATGGGTCTTGCCCGTGTTGGTCGGGCCAAGCACGGCCACGACCCGCGATGACGCGGTCATCTTGAGCCCCTTGGATGTCAGGTGGGGTTACAGGTCCGTCCCTTCGACGGAGCGGCGCAGGCGGTCCAGGGCTTTCGCGACATCCTCCTGGTTCGGATTTATCTCGTGGGCCTGCGAATAGGCCTCCCACGCCAGATCGTCCAGCCCCACGGATTCGAGGATGGAGCCAAGGCCCAACATGGCATTGTAATGGTTCGGGTTCAGCGCCAGCGCATGTTCCAGATCCGACAGCGCCGGGCCATAGAGTTCGACCTGGAAATAGGCCGCCGCGCGCATCTGCCAGCCTTCGGCAAAGTCCGGCGCATGATCGACCAGCGCGGTCAGGTGTTCGATGGCCAGTCCGGGTTCCCCGTTTTCCAGCGCATCGCGGCCACGGCGCAACAGCAGGTCCATCGCGGGCGAGCCGCTTTTCGACCAGAGCGCCTGAAGCTGCCGTTCCAGGTGCTCCGCCTCGTCCGGGTCGGCAGTGCGCAACGCCTTCAGCAGCGCGCCTTCATCCGTCAGGTCGGCGTGACCTTCCGGCAGCGCGGCCGTCGGCATGCTGTCGCCGCGTTCTTCCGTGCCGGCCGGATCGTCGACCGGCTGGGCAAGAGCGGGGCCCGCTGTCAAGCCCGCGAACAGCAACTGGAGGAATACCAGACTTGCCGTCACGACAGGTTTGAGATGGGGGTTTAGGTCTCTCATGGCACCGTCTACTTTAGCGTCGTGCAGGGCAATTGCCAGAGGCGCGTGCGTCAAACCCCCGAGAGCGAGGGAAGAAAATGAGCGAATTTCTCGACAAGATGGCGGAAGAACTGAGAGCCAAGCTGGGCGATCAGACGATGAGCAAGACGGTGAAGTTCGCGGTCCCCGACGAGGGCGCCGTGATGCTGGACCCGGATGGCGTGCGCGTCGCCGATGAAGAATCCGACGTGACCATCACCGCCGATGCCGACACGCTGATGGCGCTGTTCCAGGGCGATCTGAACCCGACGGCAGCCTTCATGACCGGCAAGATCAAGATCGACGGCGACATGGGCGCGGCCATGGCGCTGTCGTCGCTGCTGGGCTGACCGGATGACGCCGGCACCGTTCTTCGATGACGTGGCCGGCGGCCCTCCGGGCGGTCAGGCCTGGTGGCTGGACAGCGCCGACGGCGTGCGGATCCGCATCGCCGTCTGGCGCCCCGACGGCCCGGCCCGGGCCACCATCCTGCTGTTCCCCGGCCGGACCGAACATTGCGAGAAATACGGCATCGTCGCCGATGCCTTCGTCGCCCGCGGCTATGCCGTGCTGGCGGTGGACTGGCGCGGCCAGGGCCTGGCCGACCGGGCCC
Organism: Chachezhania sediminis; assembly: GCF_009765275.1. GTDB lineage: Bacteria > Pseudomonadota > Alphaproteobacteria > Rhodobacterales > Rhodobacteraceae > Chachezhania > Chachezhania sediminis. Next base: position 293,090 of record NZ_VOPH01000003.1, on the reverse strand, counting down.
TGCCGAACCGTCTCATCGGCCATATCGACCATTTCCCCGACTTCCAGCACGACGTGAAGGCGGTGATCGCCGGCGCCACCGAACTGGACCTGCCGCAACCGCGGGTCCTCTTGGGCCATTCCATGGGCGGCGCCATCGGCATGCGGGCCATGACCGAAGGGCTGGACGTGGCTGCCGCAGTCTTCACCGGCCCGATGTGGGGCATTCAGATCGGCCCCCGCCCTCTGCGCGTGCTGGCCGACGTTCTGACCAGTGTGGCCCCGGCTCTGGGCCTGGGCGGCCTGCGCGCACCGACATCACCGACCGACAACATGGTCCTGGTCAAACCCTTCGAGGGCAATACCCTGACCAGCGACCCGCAGATGTTCGACCATATGAAACGTCAGCTTGAGGCGCATCACGACCTCTCGCTGGGTGGCCCCTCGCTAAACTGGCTGGGCGCGGCCCTGGCCGAGATCGACGCGATCCAGGCGATGGCCGCCCCCGACGCCCCCTGTCTGACGCTGGCGGGCGCCTGCGAACAGATCGCCGACCTCGACATGCTGCGCACCCGCGCCGAGAACTGGCCCGGCTGCCAGTTCGAACTTGTCCCGGGCGCCCAGCACGAAATCCTTTTCGAAACGCCGGAGGTGCGCCAGATGCTCCACGACCGGATCGACGCCTTCTACAGCGCCCATATCGCCTGACGCGCTTCGTCTCCGCTGGCCGGGCCGCCCCGCGGCTGCACCGCCCCCCGAAATGCTCCAAATGGCCACCTGCGCGGAGCACCGTAGCGCTGCCTGCACGGGACGGGCCGCTGCCGCCGTCAGGGGGCCGCAAGCCCCACGCGGCACGCGCGGCTTGCCCTTGGCGGGGGTGGCGGCCTGGCGCAGGCAGCACAAGCGACGGGGGATCCGTGCAGATGGTGCCCATCTGCGTGGTGATCCAGATCCCCGCCACAGAATCCGTTCGCTTTCCGTTCCGGACGCATTATCCTTGCGGACATGACCCGCGCCCCCGTCCTCACCGTCACTGACCGCGGCCTTTTCTGCCCTGCCGGCGATTTCCACATCGATCCGTGGCACCCGGTCGACCGCGCGCTGATCACCCATGGCCATGCCGATCACGCAAGGCCCGGCAGCGCGCGCTACCTGTCGACCGACCTCTGCGCGCCGGTCCTGTTCCACCGTCTGGGCAACATCACGCTGGAGACCGCGCCCTATGACCGACAGATCGCCATCGGCGGCGCCACGGTCTCGTTCCATCCGGCCGGCCATGTCCCCGGCTCCGCCCAGATCCGGGTCGAGGTGGGCGGAGAGGTCTGGTGCGTCTCGGGCGACTACAAGACCGAAGCCGACGGCCTCTCTACCCCGTTCGAACCTGTCGGCTGCCATACCTTCATCACCGAATGCACCTTCGGTCTGCCCGTGTTCCGTTGGCGCCCGCAGGCGGAGCTGGCAGCCGAAATCAACGGCTGGTGGCGGCAGGCGCGGGCCGATGGCCAGACCCCTGTGCTCGGCGCCTATGCGCTGGGCAAGGCTCAGCGCCTTCTGTGCCTTCTCGACCGGCAGAGAGGTCCTGTCCTGACCCATGGCGCGATCGAGACCACGACAGAGATCCTGCGCCAACAGGGGATCCCCCTGCCGCCCACGATCCTGATCACGCCGGACACGAAGATCGCCGACCATCCCGGTGCCATCGTCCTGGCCCCGCCTTCTGCCTTCGGGTCCGCCTGGATGGGCCGCCTGGGGCCCATCACCACGGGCTTCGCCAGCGGCTGGATGCAGCTGCGCGGCATCCGCAGGCGGCGCGGCGGCGACCGGGGGTTTGCCATATCGGACCACGCCGACTGGCCCGGCCTCAACGCGGCCATCGCGGCCACCGGCGCCGAACGGGTGCTCGTCACCCATGGCTATACCGACAGTTTCGCCCGATGGCTGACCGAACAGGGCTACGACGCCGCCCCCCTCGAAACCCGGTACGGCGGCGACGAAGCCGAGGCCGACGCCTCGTGAAGCACTTCGCCGCCCTCTACACCGCCATCGACGGCACGACCCGCACCAATCCCAAGGTCGAGGCGCTGGCCCACTACCTGTCCACCGCGCCGGAACCCGACCGGCTCTGGACCGTCGCGCTCTTCTCCGGGCGCCGGCCGAAACGCGCGGCCACGACCACCGAGCTCCGCCGCTGGGCGGGCGAGATCGCGGGCCTGCCCGACTGGCTGGTCGAGGACTCCTATGCCGTAGTCGGCGATCTGGCCGAAACGCTGGCCCTGCTCCTGCCCGACAGCGAGGACGGAACCGACGGCGGCACGCTGTCCGACTGGCTGACGCGCCTCGCAGCCCTTGCCGGCCAGCCGGAGGACATCCGCCGCGCGGCCGTGGCCGAGGCCTGGTCGCACCTGGGCGGCACCGAACGGTTTCTCTTCAACAAGCTGATCACCGGCGGCTTCCGGGTCGGTATCTCGCGCAAGCTGATGACCCGCGCCCTGGCCCGCGCCACCGGGCAGGAAGAGGCGGAAATCGCCCTTCGCCTGATGGGCGACTGGACGCCCGCGACCACGACATGGGACCAGCTGATCCTGTCGAACGACATGGATGCCGACACGGCGCGGCCCTATCCGTTCTGCCTGGCCCATGGTCTGGACATGGCTCCGCAGGACCTGGGCCCGCCCGACGACTGGCACGCCGAATGGAAATGGGACGGCATCCGCGGCCAGCTGATCGTACGCAGCCGGCAGCACCACCTCTGGTCCCGGGGCGAGGAGCTGATGACCGACCGCTTCCCCGAATTCGCGGTCACATCCGATTTCCTGCCGGATGGCACCGTCATCGACGGGGAAGTCCTGGCCTGGGCCGACAATGCCCCCCTGCCATTCGCCGACCTGCAGAAACGCATCGGCCGCAAGACCGTGCCAAAGAAGCTGCTGGCCGAGGCGCCGGCGATGCTGCTCGCCTATGACCTGCTGGAAGACGGCGGCCAGGACATCCGCGCCCTGCCCTTCGCCGGGCGCCGGGCCCGGCTGGAACGGCTGACCGTCGCGCTGCCGGATACCGTGCCGATCCGCCTGTCGCCCGCCCTGCCTTTCACCGACTGGAAGACGCTGGCCGACACCCGCGCCACCGCCCGGGACCAACGTGCCGAGGGCCTGATGCTGAAGCGGGCCGACAGCGCCTATGCGACCGGGCGCAAACGCGGCGACTGGTGGAAATGGAAGCTCGACCCGCTGTCGATCGACGCGGTGATGATCTATGCGCAGGCGGGCCACGGGCGGCGGGCCAACCTTTACACCGACTTCACCTTCGCCGTCCGCGATGGCGAGGCGCTGGTGCCTTTCACCAAGGCCTATTCCGGCCTGACGGACGAGGAATTCGGCCAGATCACCCAATGGGTCCGCCAGAACACCCTGCAACGCTTCGGCCCCGTCCGGCAGGTGACCCCGACCCATGTGTTCGAAATCGCCTTCGAAGGCATTCAGGCCAGCCCCCGCCACAAATCGGGCATCGCCCTGCGCTTTCCCCGCATGGCCCGCTGGCGCCACGACAAGACGGTGGCCGATGCGGGGACCCTGGACGAATTGAAGGCGCTTCTGGCGCTCTATGGCTGAGCCCTTCCTTGAGGTTCGGCCCGGCGGGGCCTAAGTCTTGGGGCGACACGCCAACAAGAGGTCCACCATGATCCGAACGCCGCTTTTCGACGCCAATGCCTCGGCCGGGGGCAAGAACCTGGGCGACCTGCCGGAATGGGACCTGACGGATCTCTATTCGGGCGAGGACGCACCGGAACTGGCGCGCGACCTCGACTGGCTGGAAAAGGCCTGTGCCGACTTCGCCGCCGATTATGAAGGCAAGCTGGACACGCTGGATGCCGACGGTCTGCTGGCCTGCATCCAGCGCCAGGAAGACATCGACCGCGTCGCCGGCCGGATCATGTCCTTTGCCGGTCTGCGATACTATCAGCAGACAACGGATGCGTCCCGCGCCAAGTTCCTGTCGGACTGCCAGGAGAAGCTGACCAATTTCACCACGCCGCTGGTCTTCTTCACGCTGGAACTGAACCGCCTGCCCGAAGATCACCTGACCGCACTGCTCAAGGCAAATGCCGAACTCGCCCGTTACAAGCCGATCTTCGACAACATCCGCGCCATGCGCCCGCACCAGCTGTCGGACGAGATGGAAAAGTTCCTCCACGACCTGGGCGTCGTCGGCGATGCGTGGGAGCGTCTGTTCGACGAGACCATCGCCGGCCTGGAATTCGAGATCGACGGCGAGACGATGGGGATCGAAGCCACGCTGAACTTCCTGACCGACACGGACCGGTCGAAGCGCGAGGCGGCGGCCCAAGAACTTGCCCGCGTGTTCGAAGGCAATATCAAGACCTTTGCCCGGGTCCACAACACCCAGGCCAAGGAAAAGGAGGTCATGGACCGCTGGCGCAAGATGCCCACGGCCCAGACCGCGCGCCACCTGTCGAACCAGGTCGAACCCGAGGTGGTCGAGGCCCTGCGCGAGGCCGTGGTGAAGGCTTATCCGAAGCTGTCGCACCGGTACTACGAGCTGAAGCGGCAATGGCTGGGCCTGGACCGGATGCAGGTCTGGGACCGGAACGCGCCGCTGCCGATGGAAGATCCCCGCACCATCGGCTGGGACGAGGCCGAGGGCATGGTGATGGGCGCCTATGGCGACTTTTCCCCCAAGATGGCCGAGATCGCGGAGCCCTTCTTCAAGAAGGGCTGGATCGATGCCGGCGTGAAGCCCGGCAAGGCGCCCGGCGCCTTCGCACATCCCACGGTCACGGACGCGCATCCCTACGTGCTGCTGAACTATCTGGGCAAGCCGCGGGACGTGATGACGCTGGCCCATGAACTGGGCCATGGCGTGCACCAGGTGCTGGCGGCCGGTCAGGGCGAACTGCTGTCGTCGACGCCGCTGACGCTGGCGGAAACGGCGTCGGTCTTCGGCGAGATGCTGACCTTCCGAAAGCTTCTGTCCAAGGCCGAAACGCAGGCCCAGCGCAAGGTGCTGCTGGCGGGCAAGGTCGAGGACATGATCAACACGGTCGTCCGCCAGATCGCCTTCTACGACTTCGAATGCAAGCTGCACGCGGCGCGCCGGAACGGGGAGCTGACGCCCGACGACATCAACGCGTTGTGGATGAGCGTCCAGGCCGAAAGCCTGGGGCCGGCCTTCGACTTCATGGACGGCTACGAGACCTTCTGGGCCTATATCCCGCACTTCGTCCATTCGCCCTTCTACGTCTATGCCTATGCCTTCGGCGACGGTTTGGTGAACGCGCTCTATTCCGTCTACGAAGAGGGCGATGCGGGCTTCCAGGAGAAGTATTTCGAGATGCTTAAGGCCGGCGGCTCGAAGCGGCACAAGGAACTTCTGGCGCCCTTCGGGCTCGATGCCTCGGACCCGGCGTTCTGGGACAAGGGGCTGTCGATGATTTCCGGCTTCATCGACGAGCTGGAGGCGATGGAGGGGTAACTACGCCTGTCGGCCTCTGTGGACGGGGGCTCTGCCCCCGGCCGCCCTTCGGGCGACTCCCCCGAGGTATTTGAAGACCAAAGAAGTGGGGGCCTGGTGCCCGGAATGACAAAGGCCGCGCCCGATGGGTGCGGCCTTTTCGATTGCATTGCGAGACTGGTGCGGGCGCAGGCGCGGACCGGGGCCGCTCTCCGCCTGCAACGGGTCAGGCGGAGGCGAGCATGCCCTTGTCGCCCGCGAGGTCGCGCATCTTCTTCTGAAGCTTCTCGAAGGCACGGACCTCGATCTGGCGGATACGCTCGCGGCTGACATTGTACTGGGTCGACAGCTCTTCCAGGGTCACCGGCTGATCGGCCAGGCGGCGCTGGGTCAGGATGTCCTTCTCGCGGTCGTTCAGCACGTCCAGGGCCTGGGCCAGAAGCTCGCGACGGGCCTCGAGCTCGTCCCGGGCCTCGTAATCGCCTGCCTGATCGGCGTCCTCGTCCTCGAGCCAGTCCTGCCATTGCATGGCGCTGTCGCCCTCGGTCCCGATGGTGGCGTTGAGCGACGCGTCGCCCCCCGACATCCGCCGGTTCATCGAGATCACCTCGTCTTCGGTCACGCCCAGATCGTTGGCGATCTGCTTGACGTTCTCGGGGCGCAGATCGCCTTCCTCCAGCGCGCCGATGCGGGCCTTGGCCTTGCGCAGGTTGAAGAACAGCTTCTTCTGCGCCGACGTGGTGCCCAGCTTCACCAGCGACCAGGACCGCAGGATATATTCCTGGATCGAAGCGCGGATCCACCACATCGCATAGGTCGCGAGGCGGAAGCCCTTTTCGGGGTCGAAGCGTTTCACCGCCTGCATCAGGCCGACATTGGCCTCGGAAATCACTTCGGCCTGCGGCAGCCCGTAGCCGCGATAGCCCATGGCGATCTTGGCGGCGAGCCGCAGGTGCGAGGTGACCATGCGGTGTGCGGCCTCGGTATCCTGTTCCTCGACCCAGCGCTTGGCCAGCATGTATTCCTCTTCCGGTTCCAGCAGCGGGAAGCGCCGGATTTCCTGAAGATACCGGTTGAGCCCGCCTTCGGGCGTCGGGGCCGGCAGATTGGCGTAATTTGCCATGTTTGGTACGTCCCTCCGAATGTATAGAGACTTAACATTTCATTTAGGGCACGGGGTCTGACCTTCAAGAGGTCAGGGTCGCACTATGGCGTTTTTCGGGCTTGTCCGAAAGGACAAGGCCCGTGCGCTCACGCGCATGTGCGGTTCGTTACGAAAGCTGTCGCAGGACCGCGATCAGGTCAACGAGATCTGCCGGCAATGGTGAACGAAAGCTCAACATCTCGCCCGTGACCGGGTGTTCGAAACCCAGCGTCTCGGCATGCAGCGCCTGACGGGGAAAGGCGTCGATGGCCTGTGCCGCCGTTTCGCCCATGGCCTTCTTGCCGGCCTTTCGGGCTCCGCCATAGAGCGGGTCGCCGATCAGGCCGTGGCCGACATAGGCCATGTGAACCCGGATCTGGTGGGTGCGGCCGGTTTCAAGACGGCAGCGGACCAGCGCCGCACCAAGGGCACCCGGCGGGCCGAAGGGTTCTTCCAGGCTGACGCGGGTCACGGCGCGGCGGCCGCCTGCAGGCACCACGGCCTGGCGCTGGCGGTCGAAGCGATGGCGGCCCAGTTCGGTGGCGATGCGCATGACGCCGCCCGGTTCGAAGGACACGCCCTGCAGCCCGTGCAGGCGCGGATCGCCGGGATCCGGCGCGCCGTGGCAGAGCGCAAGGTAGGCGCGGTCGGCGGTGTGGGCCTTGAACTGGGCGGCAAGGCCGTGGTGCGCCGCGTCGGACTTGGCCACGACCAGCAGGCCGCTGGTGTCCTTGTCGATGCGGTGAACGATGCCCGGCCGCTTCACGCCGCCCACGCCTGAAAGCCTGTCGCCGAAATGGTGCAGCAGCGCGTTGACCAGCGTGCCATTGGGCGTGCCGGGGGCCGGGTGGACGACCATGCCGGCGGGCTTGTCGACGACGATCAGGTCGTCGTCCTCGAAGACGATGGCCAGGGGGATCGCCTCGGGGAGGATATCGCTTTCCTCCGCCTCTTCCACCGTGATCTCGATCCGGGCCCCCTCCGCGACCCGGGCCTTGGCTTCCGTGGCCACGGTGCCGTCGACGCGGACCGCGCCGTCGGCGATCAGCCGGGCCAGACGCGTGCGCGACAGGGACGCATCGGCTGGCACGTCGCGGGCCAGCGCCTTATCAAGGCGGGGCGGCGGATCGGCCGCGAGGACGAAATGGACGGAGCGGGCGGGCATGAGCGACATCGACAAGGGGCAAGGACTGGCCCCGCAGGACAAACCTGCCCGCGACCCCCATGACGACTGGGCGGATGCGGACAAGGCCTATCTGGGGCCGGAGGCGGCTTCCTTACGCTTCCTGCGCCGGCTTGTCACCACCCTGACGGCGGTGATGGTGATCGGGCTGGTGATCCTGATCGGCCTCTTCATCACCCGCTTTCCCAGGGGCGGAACCGCCCTGCCCGACCAGATCAAGCTGCCGGACGGGGCCCGGGCCACGGCCTTCACGGTGGGGTCCACCTGGTACGCGGTCGTGACGGCGGATGACCGGATCCTGATCTTCGACCGGAAATCCGGGAACCTGACCCAGACGATCGCGGTCGAGACGGCCGCGGACTGACACCCTGGCGTCATCGGGGGACCAGAGCAATCTGGCGTCCCACCCAGCCGCAGGTTGGAAGCTTTCGACCTGCTACTGCCGGTTCAACAGGGCGCGGCCGTTTCGCGACCTTCCCGCGGGGCGACCCTTCCCCTTCTTGCGAGAACGTCGGCGCTCCGGGCTTTGGGGTTGACCTCAGACATCCCCCGGATCGGCGACCTGAAGGTCCTCGTGCAGGCCGGCAAGCAGCCAGCCGCGGCGGAAATCCTCGATATGCTTGCGCATCCAGCTTTCGGCGGTGGCGGCGTCGCCGGCGGCAATCGCCTCGACCACGTGGGCATGGGCCAGGGCCAGCCGAGCACCCGATTGCGGCAGGTCGGGCGCGATCATCCGGTAGGCGGGATAAAGCAGCTGCCCGATGGGATCCCGCGCCAGGATCACGGCGAAATTGCCCGTAGAGCCGCAGACCAACGCGTGGAATTCCTTGTCCAGGTCCGCCAGCGCCGCCGCCTTCTGGCCGGGGTCCGAAAGCTCGACCGCCGCGACAGTCCGGTCCACATTGCGGCGCATCTCGTCGATCTGGAGCCGGCCGGCATGGCGTGCCGCCAGTGCGGCGGACAGGGGCTCCAGCACGACCGCGGCCTCCCACAGCTGGCGGAAGGTCACACGGTGCATCAGCATGGCGCGGCTGGCACCCGACCCGATGGTGTCTGCCCCCGGGATCGTCACCACCATGCGCTTGCGGCTGACCCGGATCAGGTAGCCCGCGCTTTCCAACTGCCGGATGCCTTCGCGTATGGTCGAACGGTGGACGCCGAACTGTTCGGCCAGCGCGACCTCTCCCGGGATGGCTTCGCCCGGTTTCAGGACGCCGGCCAATATCAGGTCCTGCAGGTCGTTGGCGACCGCAAGATAGGCCGGGCTAGCACTGCGCGCCTTCGGTTCGGCCGGCGCATCCGCGCCCGGATCAGTCGAAGGCCTTGCCACCTGCCTGTTCATCGCGTTCCGTCGAAGCCCCGGATTGTCCCTCTTGCGCACCGGACCCGTCATATCCGCCTTCGCCCCCAGCGCCAAGGCGGGCAGCCCCCGGCAACGGGTGCGCGGCAAGCCGCCCTTGCCTCCTCTGGCCAACCTGCCGGGCGCGGATCACATGCTGGCGACCGCCACGATGGCGATCAGCGCCAGAACCGGGCCCAGCAGCGCCACGACGAAGATGTCGAGATACGACTTGGCGTGGCTCATCCCGCAGATGGCCAGCAGGGTCACGACGGCCCCGTTGTGCGGCAGCGCATCCAGCCCGCCGGTCGCCACGGCAGTCACCCGGTGCAGCACCGCCGGGTCGATGCCGGCAGCGTTGCCCAGGTCCAGGTAGTGCGGGCCCAGCGCCTCCAGCGCGATGGACATGCCGCCGGACGCGGATCCGGTGATCCCCGCCAGGATGTTCACGGCGATGGAGAGAGAGATCAGCGGATTGCCCGGTGCCACCGACAGAATCGAATCCCGCAGCACGGCAAAGGCTGGCAGCGCCGCGATCACCGCACCGAACCCCACCAGCGAGGCGGTGTTGAAGATGGGAACGACCGAAGCATTGGCCCCGTCCGACAGCGACGGGATCAGGGCGCCGGCCAGCCGCGGGTTGATCGCGAAGACCGACAGCGACGCCAGAACAAGCGAGACGGTGATCGACCAGACGCCGATCACGTCCTTGGGCTGGACCTCACCCCATTCGGGCAGGGCCAGATAGGACAGGTCCATCGACGGAAATACGTATTTCGACAGGATCAGGTTCAGGACGACCACCAGCACGATGGGCGCCAGGGCCAGGCCGAAGGCGAGCTTGGGCGCGTCGGCGTCGGCCATGGCGCGTTCGGCGTGACCTTCGGCCAGGCTGGCGGCATAGCCTTCGCCGTGGCGGCGGGCGGTACTGGCCCGCCAAGCCATCCAGCCATAGCCCACGCCCAGCATGATCACCGCGGCCAGGATCCCCAGTCCCGGCGCGGCAAAGGCAGTGGTGCCGAAATAGGGCATGGGGATCGCGTTCTGGATCGCGGGCGTACCGGGCAGCGCCGTCATCGTGAAGGTGAAGGCGCCCAGCGCGATGGTCCCCGGAACCAGCCGCGCGGGAATGTCGGCCCGGGAAAAGATCGCGGCCGCCAGCGGATAGACTGCAAAGGCCACGACGAACAGCGACACGCCGCCATAGGTCAGGATCCCGCAGGACAGTATGATCGCCAGGATTGCCCGCCCCTGCCCCAGCCTGGCCACCGACCAGTCGCCGATGGACCGGGCGGCACCGCTGGTTTCCATCAGCTTGCCGAAAATGGCGCCCAGCAGGAACAGCGGGAAATAGGTAATGATGAAGCCGCCGGTACGCACCATGAACAGCTGCGTATAGCTGGCCAGCACCGGCAGTCCGGCCAGCGCCGCCGCCACGGCCGCCAGCACGGGCGCCAGCAGCAGAATCGATATCCCACGGAACGCCAGCGCCATCAGCAGCGCCAGCACGACCAGGATGACCGCGATTCCCATGTTCAATCTCCAACCCACAGCGCCCCGGTCATAGCCCTTGATGGCGGCAGTCGTCCCTGCGACCCGGACGCAATCCCCGGTCCCGCCGGCGCAATGGCAGCGGTCTGCCGTCGCGGGCGCACAGGCTTCGGGCATTTGCGCAATTCCCGGCCGCTTTAGCGGCGGGCGGACGTCAACAGGCTGGACCCGCAACCGCCGCCGGCGTTATTTCAAGCCTGAAGGATGTCCGCGCGCGCCGGACCAGGAGAGATCCGATGACCAAGGCCGATCCAATCGAAACCACCCTGCCCAAGCCCGTGTCGAAACCGCTCTACCGGCTGAACCGGACGTTCGAGGAGAACGCGGCCTCGGGTCCGGACTTCGACGGGCCCTTCCCGGCGGTGCCGGTGACCGGGGTCAAGGAGTTCTTCGGCTTCCCCGTCGCCTCGCGCATCGGGATCGCGGCCAGCCTTGTCCTGAACCGCCGCTGGTTCGAAACGTTCAGCCGGCTGGGCTTCGACATCCTGACCTACAAGACCATCCGCAGCCAGCAGAAGCTGGCGCACCCGGTACCGAACTGGATCTTCCCGGATCAGGCCACCGTCGAAGGCGGCGGGCCCATGGCGCTTGGCCCCCTGCCCGCGGATCCGCTGTCGGCCACGGCCATCGGGTCGATCGGCATGCCCTCGGTCGCGCCCGAGGTCTGGCATGACGACATCCGCGCCTGCGCCGATGCCCTGCGCGACGGGCAGGTCCTGATCGTTTCCGTCGTCGGCACCGCCGCCGAAGGCGTCACGCGCGAGGCCTTCATCGACGATTTTCGCACCCTGGCGGTCGAGGCGGTGGCGGCCGGCGCGCAGGTGGTCGAGGTCAACCTGTCCTGCCCCAACGTCCAGAAGGCGGAAGGGGAACTGTACCTGGACCTGCCCTTCGCGGCCGAGATCCTGGGCTGCGTGCGCGCGGCCATCGGCGACGTGCCGCTGCTGGTGAAGATCGGCGCGATCACGGACGACGCGGTGATGACTGCGCTTCTGACGCGGCTCGACCCGCTGGTCGACGGGGTGGTGATGATCAACGCGCCCAGCCGGGAAATCGAGGATGCAGACGGCCAGCCTGCCTTCGGCCCCGCCCGAAGAACCGCCGGCATGATGGGCGGCGCGGTCTTCGACATCGGGCTGGATTGCGTGACCCGTGCCGTGGCCGTGGCGAAGACCGAAGGGCTGCGGCTCAAGATCCTGGCCGTAGGCGGCGTGACCGCGCCCGACCGGATCAAGGCCTATGCCGATGCCGGCGCCTATGCGGTGCTGGGCGCGTCGGCCTGTGCCTGGGACCCCTACCTGGCGATCCGGGCCAAGACGGCCTACCCAGAGCTCTGATTGCGCCGCATTGCGCTGATGCAGCGCCCCGGCTACACCCGAACAGTTCCGAAACAACGCGAGCCTGGCCGGAAAATGGCGGATGATGTCGATACCAGTAGTGACTTTGACCCCGAGATCGAGACCGTCTTCGCGTCGATCTGCGATCTGAACGGTGTCCTGCGCGGCAAGCGCCTGCCCATCGCCCAGCTGGAAAAGCTGAAGGAAGGGGCACTGCGGATGCCCCTGTCGCTTCTGGGCATGGACGTCTGGGGCGAAGACATCGAGGGAAGCGAGCTGGTCTTCGACACCGGCGATGCCGACGGCATCTGCGAATTTACCGGCCGTCCGCCCAGCCTGGTCACGTGGACCTCGCGGCCCGCGGCCTTTGTCCAGTTGTGGATGCGGTCGGAAGACGGCCAGCCCTTCCCGGGCGATCCGCGCCGGGCGCTGGCCAGCATCGTCGAACGTTATGACGCGCTGGGGCTGACGCCGGTCGTGGCGACCGAACTGGAATTCTATATCGTCGACCCGGCGAAACAGGCCCCCCGCCCGCCCTGTTCGCCCGTCACCGGCAAGCGGCTGGATTCCGACGGCGCGCTGTCCCTGGACGAGTTGGAGCATTTCGATGCGCTTCTGAACGAAATCTACGATGCCTGCCTGGACCAGAACATCCCGGCCGACACGGCGATTTCGGAAAACGGCGCCGGCCAGTTCGAGATCAACTTCACCCATGTCCCCGATGCGCTGAAGGCCGCGGACGACGCGGTGCTGTTCAAGCGGCTGGTGCGCGGCATCGCGCGCAAGCACGGGCTGGCCGCGACCTTCATGGCGAAACCCTATGGCGACCGGGCCGGATCGGGGATGCATGCGCATTTCTCGCTGGTCGACCGGGACGACAACAACATCTTCGACGACGGCGGCCCCGATGGCACGCCCTTGATGCGGCATGCGGTGGCCGGGCTGATGGCCACGATGCAGGAAAACGCGCTGGTCTTCGCACCGCACGAGAATTCCTTCCGACGATTGCTGCCGGGCGCCCATGCCCCGTCGGCCATCGCCTGGGGCTATGAAAACCGCACCGCCGCAATCCGGATCCCGGGCGGGTCCCACAAGGCGCGGCGGATCGAACATCGCGTGGCCGGCGCGGATGCGAACCCGTACCTGGTGCTGGCCTCGATCCTGGGCGGCGCACTTCTGGGGATCGAAGGCGAATGGACGCCCCCCGATCCGATCGTGGGCGACGCCTATTCGATGGACCTGGCGCACCTGCCGCCCGACTGGGCGTCGGCCATCGACGCCTTTGCCCGCGGCAAGACGGTCGAGTCGATCTATTCCAAGCGCCTGAAACGGATGTTCGTGCAGTGCAAGCAGCAGGAACTGCGCCGCTTCACCCGCCACGTGACCGATTTCGAGTACCACTCGTACCTAGAGACGGTCTGACCGGCCTTCGGAGTTGAGGTCTCACCCGGCCGCCAAGCCGGGTGGCGGCCGGCCCACCTCCGCCGATTGACATGGCGGGCGGCCGCTTCGCGCTCTTTCCGCAGGCCCACGGCTGCCCTACCCGCTGCAAGATTGCCTTTCCCGGCGTCTTGTCCGGCAGAGCGGGCGTTCTGTTGGAATGGCCCGGCCTTACGTCACCGGCTGTGGCCCCGTCGCCATGACGGTCTGTACGGCGGTCAGCCGCGGCTTTGCCTCGCCGGTTTCCGTGTCGAACAGGTGCAGCCGGTCGGCCGGCGCGAAGACATCGACCATGTCGCCGGGTCTGTGCGTGGCCTCTCCCGCAGCCCGCAGGATCAGGGGATCGCTGCCCGGACCTTCGCAGTAGACCAGCGTTTCTGCCCCGATAGGCTCGGACGAGATGACGTGCAGCCGTCCCGACAAGCCCGCACCGATGGCCGGGCCGACCTGCAGATGCTCGGGCCGGACGCCAAGGATCACCGGGCCGTTCGCCACGCCGCGCAGCGACATCGGCTGTATACCCGCCGCGTCGCCTTCCACCCGGAAGAAACCGTCGGCCACAATCCCAGGCAGCATGTTCATCGCGGGCGAACCGATGAAGGTCGCGACAAAGACCGTCGCCGGGTTGGAATAAAGCTCCATCGGCGTGCCGGCCTGCTCGATCCGGCCGGCATTCATGACGACCAGCGTGTCGGCCAGCGTCATCGCCTCCAGCTGGTCATGGGTCACATAGACCGATGTCGTCTTCAGCTGGCGTTGCAGGCGCTTGATCTCCACCCGCATCTGCACGCGCAGCTTCGCGTCGAGGTTCGACAGCGGCTCGTCGAACAGGAACACCGACGGTTCGCGCACGATGGCACGGCCCATGGCGACCCGCTGCCGCTGGCCTCCCGACATCTGCCGCGGCTTGCGGTCCAGCAGGTGGGCGATGCCCAGCATCTGCACCGCCTCTTCCACGCGTTGCTTGATCTCGGCCTTGGGCGTCTTCCGGTTCCGCAGCCCGTAGGCCAGGTTGTCGAAGATCGTCATGTGCGGGTAAAGCGCATAATTCTGGAACACCATGGCGATGTCGCGCTCGCCCGGTTCCAGCCGGTTCACGATGCGCCCGCCGATGGAAATGTCGCCGTCGGAAATCGTCTCCAGCCCCGCGATCATGCGCAGCAGCGTGGACTTGCCGCAACCCGAGGGGCCGACGAGCACGACCAGTTCGCCGTCGGGAATGTTCAGCGACAGGTCCTCGATCGCCTGGAACCCGTTGGGATAGACCTTCCGCACGCCGTCGATGGTGATACCGGCCATTGTTATTTCTCCGTTTCCACCAGCCCCTGTACGAAGAGGCGCTGCATGAGGACGATGATCAGGATGGGGGGCAGCATGGCCATGACGGTGGTTGCCATGACCAGGTTCCAGTGCGGTTCCGCATCGGCGACCGTCACCAGCCGCTGGATCCCCATCACGATGGTGTAGAGGTTTTCGGACGTCGTCACGATCAGAGGCCAGAGGTACTGGTTCCAGCCGTAGATGAAGAGGATGACGAAAAGCGCCGCGATATTTGTCCGCGACAGGGGCAGCAGGATGTCCCAGAAGAATTTCAGCGGTCCCGCCCCGTCGATCCGCGCGGCCTCGCACAGTTCTTCCGGCACGGTCATGAAGAACTGCCGGAACAGGAACGTGGCGGTGGCCGAGGCGATGACCGGCAGGATCAGGCCGGAATAGTTGTCCAGCATGCCGAGGCTTGCCACCACGTCGTAGGTGGGCAGGATCCGCACCTCGACCGGCAGCATCAGGGTGATGAAGATCGTCCAGAAGATCAGGGTTCGGAAGGGGAAGCGGAAATAGACGATGGCATAGGCGGCCAGAAGCGAGATCACGATCTTGCCCACCGCGATGCCCACGGCCATGATCAGCGAATTGCCAAGCATCAGCAGGATCGGCGGCGCGCCGGCACTGGCCATGCCGGTGCCCAGCATTTCCGAATAGTTCTGGATCAGGCGATCACCGGGCAGAAGCGGCACGGTGCCGGACATCAGCGCGGCCGGATCCTGGGTCGAGGCGACGAAGGCCACCCAGACCGGGAACACCACCAGCGCCACGGCGAACAGCATCAGCACATGACCCAGGATGTCGAGAAGACGGCGGTTTTCGACCATGATCTTAGACCTCAAACCTTGGTGCATATGGTCCCATTGCAGACTCCGTAGCGCGCAGCGATCCGGTTCGCGCCCGACCCGCCCCCGTCACGCCGAAGGCGTGCCTCCGGCACGACGGCGGGCGCGAATGGACAAAGCGTTGGGGTAGTTTCGAAGTCGTGCGCATACCGGAAGGCACGGCCAACCTGACCGCCCACCCTCGGGTCGGGCGCGAACCTGCCGTTGCGCTTCGTGAAAAATGTGGAGCCATGATCAGTACTCCACCCGCCGCTCGATATAGCGGAACTGGATGACGGTCAGCGCGGCGACCATCGCCATCAGAACGACCGACTGCGCGGCGGACCCGCCCAGGTCGAGGCCCACGAAGCCGTCCTTCCAGACCTTGTAGACCAGGATAGACGTCGCCTGCCCCGGTCCGCCCTGCGTGGTGGCATGGACGACGGCGAAAGTGTCGAAGAAGGCATAGACCATGTTCACGACCAGCAGGAAGAAGGTGGTCGGCGACAGAAGCGGCAGAACGATGGTGAAGAACCGCTTCACCGGCCCCGCCCCGTCGATGGCGGCGGCCTCGTAAACGGAATTCGGGATCGCCTGAAGGCCGGCCAGGAAGAACAGGAAGTTGTAGGAAATCTGCTTCCACGCCGCTGCGACGATGATCAGCGCCATGGCGGAATTGGGCGAGATCGTGGCGTTGAAGTCGATCCCCACCATCTCCAGCGCATAGGCCGCGATGCCGATCGACGGGTTGAACAGGAACATCCACAGGACCCCCGCCACCGCCGGCGCCACGGCATAGGGCCAGATCAGGAAGGTGCGATAGGCATTGGTTCCCCGCACGATCCGGTCGGCCACGGCGGCAAAGAGCAGCGACAAGGTCATCGCCAGGGCACTGGTCGCCAGCGCGAAGATCACCGACACGCGTATCGACGCATAGTAGCTGGGATCGCTGAACAGCCGCTGGAAATTCGCCAGCCCGACGAAGCGCAGCGAGGTGCCGAAGGCATTGGTCTGATAGAAGCTTTCGACGATCGCCTCGCCCGCGGGCCAGATGAAGAAGATCAGTGTCACCGCCAGTTGCGGCAGGCACAGAAGATAGGGAAGCCAGACATGGCGGAAGGTGACACGCTTGGTCTGCATGGAATTCGGGTCCGGTCGAACGAAAGGGCGGGCCAGTGAAGGCCCGCCCGAAGGGATCAGGTCAGGATCAGTTGGACGCGGCGAACTGCTTCAGCAGCTCGTTCGAACGCTCCACGGCCTTGTCCATTGCCGCCTGCGGCTCGGCCTGGCCGGACCAGACGGTTTCCAGCTCTTCGTTGATCACGTCGCGGATCTGGACGAAGTTGCCCAGGCGCAGGCCGCGGCTGTTCACCGTCGGCGTGTTCAGCGTCATCTGCTGGATCGGCAGCTCGGCGCCCGGGTTCTTTTCGTAATAGCCCTGTTCTTTCGACAGCTCGTAAGCCGCCGTGGTGATCGGCAGGTATCCGGTCGCCTGGTGCCAGTCGGCCTGGACCTCGGCGCTGGAAAGATAGGTGAAGAACTTGGCCACGCCCTTGTACTCTTCCGGCTCGCCGCCTTCGAGGACCCAAAGCGTTGCCCCGCCGATGATCGAATTCTGCGGTGCTCCGGCGACGTCGTCGTAATAGGGCAGCATGCCATAGGCGACCTTGGTGTCGGGCATGTTGGCGATGATGCCGGCCCGGCCCGCAGACGATCCCATGGTGATCGCGCATTCACCCGAGAAGAACATCGGGTTCCCAGCCGACTGGCGGCCGCCGTACTTGAAGGTGCCGTCCTTGGCCCAGTTGGCCATGTTGGTCACGTGGCGCACCGGCAGTTCGCCGTTGATCAGAAGTTCCACGTCGGTGCCGGCATAGCCGTCATTGGCGGTGGCGAAGGGCACGTTGTGCCAGGCCGCCAGGTTTTCCAGCTGGATCCAGCTTTGCCAGGTGGTGGTGAAGCCGCAATCGGCCGCGCCCGAATCCACGACCTGCTTGGCCACGGCGGCGAAGTCGTTCCAGGTCTTCGGCATCTCGGTCGTGTCGACGCCAGCCTTTTCCAGGATGTCGGCGTTGTAATAGACGATCGGCGTCGACGAGTTGAAGGGCAGCGACAGCAGGTTGTTGTTGTCGTCGACATAGTACGAGATGACCGACGGCAGATAGGCCGACTGGTCAAAGGGCTCGCCCGCGTCTTCCATCATCTTGTAGACCGGATAGATCGCGCCTTCTGCACCCATCATGGTCGCGGTGCCGACTTCGAAGACCTGCACGATGTTCGGCTGCTGACCCGCACGGAAGGCGGCGACGGCAGCGGTCATCGTCTCGGCATAGCTGCCCTTGAAGACCGGGTTGATCTTGTAGTCGGACTGCGAGGCATTGAAGCCCGCCGCGATCTCCTCGACCTTTTCGCCCAGCTTGCCGCCCATGGCGTGCCACCAGGTGATCTCGGTCTGGGCCGAGGCCGAGCCTGCCATTGCCACGGCTGCAACTGCGGCTGCAGCGGCGAGTGCGAAATTTTTCATATCAAAAACCCTGAATGCGTTCGTTGGTTTGCGCGCGGAACCTGCAGGGACTTGCACTCGGTTTTGTGACAGCTGCGAAACAGATTGGTGAAATGTTCACCTTGCCGTTCGGGAAACGGCGGCCCTTCCGGGGTCGGCCGGGCGGCGTCTGTCGCAATGGTTGCAATGGCAAAATTGGCCGGGGACAATGCCGGCCGGACCGCAACGCCAAGCCCCCTGCCCCGGCCCGGGGCAAGGCCCCTGACGGGGAACATGTCGTGCGCGCGGCAGCGTGTTCAACCAGGTCCGGGACGGATCGCGAAACCAGGCCCGGGCCGTGTTCAACCCAGCCGGTTGATCCGCCCGGCCGGCATCTCGTCCAGATCGGCCGCGCGGACCGGCGCCTGGCGCAGATTCTGCAGGACCGCCGGGACCTTGAAGTTGTTGTTGGACCGCATCGTCGACACGAACAGCGAAATGCACCGCCCGCAGTCGGCCGACTTGCCCAAAGCGTGGTAAAGCTTGCCCGCCGTGATGATCGTGTCGGGGTCCGAAGCCCGCATCCAGTCGATGGCCGCATGGATGTCACGGTCGCTGATCTTCGAACAGTGACAGACGATCATGGCTGTCGGGCCCCAGGTGACGGTTGCTTTGCTTCCACAGGCATGCACGCTCTCCGCTGTTCCATTCCAGAGCACCGGGCCCGCATCCGTTTTGGGCGGTTGCCAGTGCTCCCTGGCTGCGCGGGGGCGGCCCCCATGCTGGCTGTATTGAATACTGACAATAACGCTCAGGTTTTTCAAGAGCCCAGTCCAGGCGGCCCTGCCGGAACGTCGACCGGCAAGGAAACCGGTCATTTCCCCTGACTTTCAGCAGCTTGGTCGGGGCGGCGCCCCTGACGTCCGCGCCGCATGGCGCGCCTCCGGCGTGAAAGCGGCCGCCAGTCGGCCAAATCTGGCCTTATTCCACGGTAAAACCCGACAAACCGAGTCGGGCACGAATGCCGCGGCGATCCCGTGGCGCTCCGCACCGGAGGCGGGGGAGCCACGGTCGAGGGGATGGCGGAACCGGGCCATGACCGGGCCCGGTTGGAAGAATTGAAGGCAAAGGAGAGGATTGGCACGGATCCCGCGGAGTGCCGAGGCGAACGGCTACTCGGTGCCAGGCGTCACGACGGTCGCGGACTGCGTGGTCTGGCCGACTTTAGCCATTCCGCGGCGGAAGAATGCCGTGGCCCACGCGATGAGGCGCCGAATCCCGGCCGCCTTGGCCCGGAAGCGCGCGCCGGACTTCCGCGGCCGGCGCCGCCGCCGGCGAGGCCCATCGGCCTCGCCGCCCTACCTACCCGCCCCGGCGGATCGGGCGTGATCCGGCGCGCCCTGTGCCGGAGCGGCCGGGTCTCGCCGCTGGACCCGACTGGCAGCCGGCATTTCTGCTGCAGCGTCGGATCGCCTCCGGCGGGAGTATTTCGGGAAAAGAGAAGAAGAAAGCGCGCCTCCCGGCTTCTTCTTTTTACAAATACTCCAACACGACCTCTGGATCGTGCGAACCCTTTGCCGGTTCAGGACCGGCTCGGGCAGGCGGTCACGGCGCGGCGCACCATGTCCCAGTAGATGTCCCCGACCCGTTCCCGTGACAGCCGGCCCGCGGCCCGGTACCAGGTGGTGACACCGGTCAGCATCGCGATCACCGCCAGCGTCGCCACCTTGGGGTCAGCCACATCGACCGCACCCGTGGTCTCACCGTCCCGCAGGATGCCTTCCAGTTCGTTCTCGTAACGGCGGCGCAGGCCCTCGATCTCGGCAAAGTTGGGTTCGGTCAGGTTTCGCAGTTCCATATAGGCAATGAAGACCTCGTCGGGCCGTTCCAGGTGGAAGGCGATGTGAAAGCGGGCAAAGTCCTCCAGCCTGGTCAGCGGATCGGCATTGCCGCCCAAAAGGGCGCGGCGGGCCGCGCGGGCCTCCAGCAGTTCTGCCATGTGGCGCTGCATCAGACCGAAGAGCAGGCTTTGCTTGTCCGGGATGTAGTTGTAGAGCGCGCCGGCCTGCAGGCCGACCTCGGCCGCGATCTGGCGCATCGAGACGGCGGCAAAGCCATGCGCCGCAAACAGTTTCAGGGCCGCGTCCTGAATCCGCGGGCCGGTGATGTCGGAGTGGGAGCCGGTCGTACGTGCCATCCCGGACACGCTAGACCATGGACCCGGGCGGCAAAAGCCCGACCGTTCCGCGGCGACGGTTGCGTCCGCCGCCGCGCAGGGGCATCAAGATCGGGAACGACACCCCAGCCACCGGACCAAAGATGACGCCCAGACCGTCCGCCCTGACTGCCCCGCCGAACCGGCTGCGCCCTGCCGCGCTGCTGGCCGTGCTGATCGCAGGCTGCACACATGTGCCGGGGCTGGACGATCCCCTGCCGGCCAACATCGCCCGGGCCCGCTATCCTCAACTGGCCCCCCTGCCGCCGTCGCTGTTCGCCGTTCAACCCCCGGAAGAGGCATCGGCCGAGATCGAGGAAGACCTGGCCGCCCGTGCCGGCCGGCTGCAGGCCCGGGCCGAGGCACTGCGCCGCCGCCCCCTGGACGACGCGGCCGGGCGCGAGGACGACGACGACACGGCCGGCACCGACGCCGAGGGCTGACGCCCGGTCAGCCCGGCGCCGGAACGGCGCGTTGCACCCATCCGCCATTCCCGCTAAGCCAGCGCAGGATGCAGGCGCGGACCGCCTGTCACAGCGAAGGCAATGAAAGGAGACGCGGATGGCCGATCCGTTGCGTCTGGGTATCGCCGGTCTTGGAACCGTCGGAGCAGGAGTCGTTGGGATCGTCCAGCGCCATACCGAACTGCTGACTGCCCGTACTGGACGTACCGTGACCATCACCGCCGTCTCGGCCCGCAGCCGCGGCAAGGACCGTGGCGTGGACCTGTCCGCCTATGCTTGGGAAGACGATCCCGTGGCGCTGGCCATGCGGGACGACGTGGATGTCTTCGTCGAACTGATGGGCGGGGATTCCGGCCCAGCGCTGGATGCGACCAAGGCGGCCCTGGCCGCCGGCAAGGACGTGGTCACCGCCAACAAGGCGATGCTGGCCCATCACGGCCAGGACCTGGCCGAGATGGCCGAGGCCGCGGGCCGCACCATCCGCTTCGAGGCCGCCGTCGCCGGTGGCATTCCGGTGATCAAGGCGCTTACGGAATCGCTGGCCGCGAACGAGATCACGCGGGTGATGGGCGTCATGAACGGGACCTGCAACTACATCCTGACCCGGATGGAGAATGCGGGCCTGCCCTACGACGAGGTCTTCGCCGAGGCCGATGCCCTGGGCTACCTGGAGGCCGATCCGACGCTGGACGTGGGCGGGATCGATGCCGGCCACAAGCTGGCGCTGCTGGCGGCCATCGCCTTCGGCACCAAGCCCGATTTCGATGGCATGCGGATCGAGGGGATCGAGCGGATCTCCATCGACGATATCCGCCGGGCCGCCGACATGGGCTATCGCATCAAGCTTCTGGGTGTGGCGCAACGGACGAAAGACGGGATCGAGCAGCGGATGCAGCCCTGCCTGGTGCCCGCGATCTCTCCGCTGGGGCAGTTGGAAGGCGGCACCAACATGGTGGTGATCGAGGGCGACGCCGTCGAACAGATCGTTCTGCGCGGCCCCGGCGCCGGCATGGGCCCGACGGCCAGTGCGGTGATGGGCGATGTCTGCGACCTGGCGCGCGGCATTCGCATCCCGACTTTCGGGCAGCCCGCCGCCTTGCTGGAAGACGCGACGCCGTCGCGGTCGGCGCAGCCCGCGTCCTATTACCTGCGGCTGATGCTGGACGACCGGCCGGGCACCCTGGCGCAGGTGGCGACGATTCTGGGCCAAAACGGCCTGTCGATCCACCGCATGCGGCAATACGACCACAAGGAACAGGTCGCGCCGGTGCTTATCGTGACCCATGCCGCCACCCCGGATGCACTCGACGCGGCGATGCGTGCGCTGGAGACGACGGATGTCGTTCTGGTCCCGCCCGTCGCGCTTCGGATCGAGGCGGAGTAGACCCATCACAGCGAACCGCCGGACCCCACCGGCCCGGCGGCCATGAACCGCAGAGCATTTGACCGGAGAGTGACTTTATGACAGCCCAATCCAGCGATTTCGATGACGACATGCTTTCGCTCGCCATCGCCCGGGTCTCGGAGATGGCGGCGATCGCGTCGGCGTCGCTGATCGGCCGCGGCGATAACATGGCCGCCGACCAGGCCGCAGTGACCGCGATGCGGGAAGAGCTGAACAAGCTGGCCATCGCCGGTGTCGTCGTCATCGGCGAGGGCGAGCGCGACGAGGCGCCGATGCTGTATATCGGCGAAGAGGTCGGCACCGGCGAAGGCCCGGGCATCGACATTGCGCTGGACCCGCTGGAAGGCACAACGCTGACCGCGATGGACATGCCGAACGCGCTGACCGTGATTTCCATGGGCCCGCGGCATTCGATGCTGCATGCGCCCGACGTGTACATGGAAAAGCTGGCCATCGGGCCAGGCTATGCCGACGGCGTCGTGCAGCTGACCATGACCCCGGCCGAGCGGGTCGAGGCGCTGGCCGCCGCCAAGGGCGTGCCGATGTCGGACATCAAGGTCTGCATCCTGGAGCGTCCGCGGCATGAAGAGATGATCGCCGGAGTGCGGTCGACCGGTGCGGCCGTGCGGCTGATCATGGACGGCGACGTGGCTGGCGTCATGCACTGTGCCGAACCGGGCACCGGCATCGACATGTACATGGGGTCGGGCGGGGCACCGGAGGGCGTGCTGGCGGCTTCGGCGCTGAAATGCATGGGCGGGCAGATCTTCGGCAAGCTCCTGTTCCGGAACGATGACGAGAAGGGCCGCGCGGCCAAGGCCGGGATCACCGACCTGGACCGGATCTACGCGCGCGACGACATGGTCCGGGGCGACGTGCTGTTCGCGGCGTCGGGCGTGACCGGTGGCACGCTGCTGCCGGCGATCAAGACCGAAGGCGGCCGGATCATCACCGAGACGCTGGTCCTGCGGTCGAAAACCGGCGAGGTGCGCCGCATCCGCCGCGAGGCGCCGCTGGCCTGAACATTCCCGCCGCCACGGGCGCCGCTGGCGTGCGCCTCCGGCGGGAGATATTTGGAAAGAGAAGAAGGCCGGGAGTGATACCTTCCCGGCCTTCCGCATTCGGGGTGTTGGGCATGACCGATCTTGGGGCCTATCTTGGGGTCGAGAATTCGCTGACCGGGCGGCGCTGGGTGGGGCCGACGCTGGAAGCGGACCGGGCAGCCGAGGCGATGGTGCGGATGACCGGGCTGGACCGGGCGGTGTGCCAGGTGCTGGTCCGCCGCGGCGTGCCGGCCGAGCACGCGACGCAGTTCCTGGAACCGAAGCTGCGGGACCTGCTGCCGGATCCGCGGTCGCTGAAGGATATGGAGACGGCGGCGGCCCGGGTGCTTGCGGCTGTCGAGCGGCGGCAGCGGATTGCCGTCTTTGCGGACTACGACGTCGATGGCGGATCTTCGGCCGCGCTGCTGATCACCTGGCTGCGGGCGCTGGGGCGCGAGGCGACGCTGTATGTCCCGGACCGGATCGATGAAGGCTATGGCCCCAACGTGCCGGCCATGCAGGCACTGGCCAAGGCCCATGACCTGATCATCTGTGTCGATTGCGGAACGCTGTCGCACGAACCGCTGGCCGCGGCGGTCGGCGCAGATGTCGTCGTGCTGGACCACCACCTGGGGGGCGAGACACTGCCCCCGGCGCTGGCGGTCGTGAACCCGAACCGGCAGGACGAGGATGGCGAACTGGGGCATCTGTGTGCCGCGGGCGTCGTCTTTCTGATGCTGGTCGAGGCCGGCCGGCAGATGCGCGAGGCTGGGCATCGCGGACCCGACCTGATGGCGCTGCTGGACCTGGTGGCGCTGGCAACCGTCGCGGACGTAGCACCCCTGATCGGGGTGAACCGGGCGCTGGTCCGTCAAGGCCTGACCGTCATGGCGCGCCGGGAACGACCGGGGCTGGTGGCGCTGTCGGACGTGTCACGCATGGACATGGCGCCGACGCCCTATGCGCTGGGGTTCCTGCTGGGGCCGCGGGTCAATGCCGGTGGTCGGATCGGCCAGGCGGACCTGGGCGCGCGGCTGTTGTCGACGCTGGACCCGCGCGAGGCGCAGGCCTTGGCCGAGAAGCTGGACCAGCTGAACACCGACCGCCGCGCCATCGAGGCCGCGGTACGCGAGGCCGCGATGGCGCAGGCCGAGGCACGCGGGCTGGAGGCGCCGCTGGTCTGGGCCGCGGACGAAGGCTGGCACCCCGGGGTCGTCGGGATCGTGGCGGCCCGCCTGAAGGAGGCGACCAATCGCCCTGCCGTGGTGATCGGGCTGGAAGGCAACGAGGGCAAGGGGTCGGGCCGGTCGGTGGCGGGCGTGGACCTTGGCGCCTCGGTGCACCGGGTGGCGGCCGAGGGGCTGCTGATCCGGGGCGGCGGCCACCGGATGGCCGCGGGCCTGACCGTGGCCCGCGACAAGCTGGAGCCCGCCATGGAGCGGCTGTCGGAGCTTCTGGAGCGGCAGGGCGCCGGTGCGGCGGGACCAGCGGATCTGGTGCTGGACGGGACGCTGATGGCGTCCGCCGCGCAGGTGCCGCTGATCGAGAAGATCGAAGCCGCCGGACCCTTCGGCGCCGGGGCCCCTGCCCCGCGGTTCGCCCTGCCGGACATGGCCGTGACCTTTGCCCGGCAGGTTGGAGACGGGCACCTGAAGGCTACCTTTTCGGACAGCACCGGCAAGCGGCTGGACGCCATCGCCTTCGGCGCCTGGAACGGCCCGCTGGGGCAGCGGCTGTCGGTCCAGGGCAATGGTCGATTCCACGTCGCCGGGCGGCTGGAGATCAATCACTGGCAGGGGCGGCAAACCGTCCAGCTGCGCCTGGACGACGCCGCGCCGGCGGATTGAGCCCAGTGAAATCAGGGACTTCACAGAGATTTCAGAAAAGTACGAGTTATCCCCAATTTTCCTCTTGCCGAGGATCGAGGTATTCCATAGATAACCGCTCACGCCGCGTGGCCCGTTCGTCTATCGGTTAGGACGCCAGGTTTTCAACCTGGAAAGAGGGGTTCGATTCCCCTACGGGCTGCCACTTTTCTCTGGACAGATCAGTCGTTTGGAGCAGGCCGCCTGCGGTCCAAGGGCAGCGTTTAGCGCGATGCTTGCGGAGTGCACCCAGCGACGTCGACCCGCGGCGAGGCCGGCAACTGGACCACAGCAAGGCCGCACCACAGCCCCGGTGACCGGAGTTTTCGACACCCGCCGTCCATGGCCATGTTCCCTGAGAAAGGCTGCACATGGCTCTGTCCACCGCCCGTGCGCGGGTCCGGGCAGACCCGGGCGCTTCCCGGACCATCGAACCGCTACGTCCCGTTCACCCGGGTCCGTCCCAACCGCAGGGCCGGCCCCTCCGCCCTTCCCTTCCCAATCGCAGACCCGTCGTTTTCAGCCTTTGAGGTACGACGATCGGGCTGCCGGTATGATTGACGTACCTCAGACCCGCGACTACCCTTGAGAGTGAAGGAGAGCGCCGTTGAACAAGCCCACCGTCCACGACATCGCGAAAGAGGCGGGGGTCAGTCTGGCCACGGTCGACCGCGTCCTGAACGCGCGGCCGGGCGTTCGGGACAAGACGATTGCCAAGGTGCAGGCCGCCGTCGAAAGGCTGGGCTATGTCCGCGATACCTATGCCGCGAACCTTGCGCGGCAACGGCAATACCGTTTTGCCTTCCTGCTGCCGGAAGGACCCAGCCAGTTTTCGGACACCCTGAAATTGGCACTGCAGGAGGCCTATTCCTCGCACGTCGCCGACCGGACGCTGCTGAAGATCGTCCCCGTGGCGAGCCATGATCCCCATGCCATCGTCCGCACCCTTCAGGGCCTGAACGTGGCACAGCTGGACGGCGTGGCGCTGATGGTGCCGGAAACGCCTCAGGTACGCGATGCGGTGGCCCGGCTGAAGGCGGCCGGGCTGGCTGTGGTGGCGTTGGTCTCGGACCTTCCGAACTCGCAACGGGACCATTTCATTGGGATCAACAGCGTGGCCGCCGGCCGGACTGCGGGCCTGCTGATGGGCCGTTTCGTGAAAGGTTCGGGAGAGATCCTGGTCGTCACCAATTCCATGCGGTCCCGCGACAGCCTGGAACGACGGCTGGGATTCGACGCCGTTATTTCCAGCGATTTCAAGAACCTGACTGCCCTTCCGTCAATCGAATCCTATGACGACCCGGTCCGAATGGACCAGATCGTGGCCCAAGTGGTGGCAGCCCGCCCCCGGCTGGCGGGCGTGTATTCGATGGGGGGCGGCAATACCACCATGCTGAATGCGCTGCGCCGCAGTGGCCGGCTGGACGAGATTGCGGTGATCGCCCACGAACTGACGCCCTCCACAAGGCAGGCGCTGGAAGCGAACGAAGTCGCCGCCGTCATCACCCAGAATGTCGGCCACCTTGTCCGCAGCGCCCTGCGCGTCCTGCGGAACCTCTGCGACCAGGCCCCGATCTTCGAGTCGCAGGAGCGGATCAGGATCGAGATCGTGGTCCGCGAAAACCTGCCCTGACAGCCCCGATTCGCACCTGAAACCGTCTGCGCGACGCCCCTTGGTGTGAATGTTAGCGCAACCAAATGCTCTGGCCTTCCCCGACCGGTGCAACCGCAGGCGACATCCAAGCCCCTGAATCGCCGCAAGATAGCTGCCACCTCCCCTGCCCGACCACACCGCGGAACCGAACCCGCACAGCGCGGCGCTTGAAATGATGTACGTTCCTCATCTACGCTATCGTCAGCACCCCGATGCTCTGGCGGCGGTGTGGCGCGGGCCGACCGCGTCTTTCAGGAGGGAGGAGACAACCATGAAGACGCACCACCTATGGGCTGCGACGGCGCTGACGGCTGCCACCGGACTGGCGGCAACGGGCGCCCGCGCCGACGACCTGACACTGTGCTGGGCCGCCTGGGATCCGGCCAATGCGCTGATCGAACTGTCGAAGGATTTCGAACAGAAGACCGGCAATACCATGAGCTTCGAGTTCGTGCCCTGGCCCAACTTTGCCGATCGCATGCTGAACGAGCTGAATTCCGGCGGACAGCTGTGCGACCTGATGATCGGCGACAGCCAGTGGATCGGGCTGGGGGCCGAGGCCGGGCATTACATCAAGCTGAACGACTTCTTCGAGGCGAACGGCATCACGATGGACGATTTCATCCCGGCCACCGTGACGGGATATGCCGAATGGCCGAAGGGCACGCCGAACTACTGGGCCCTGCCCGCCTTTGGCGACGTGGTCGGCTGGACCTATCGCAAGGACTGGTTCGAACGGCCCGAACTGCAGGCCGAGTTCAAGGAAAAGTACGGCCGCGACCTGACCGCGCCGGAAACGCTGGACGAACTGATGGAGGTCGCCAAGTTCTTCCAGAACCGCGAGATCGACGGCAAGACCGTCTATGGGGCCGCGATCTATACCGAACGGGGGTCCGAAGGGATCACCATGGGCGTGACCAACGCGCTGTACAATTACGGGTTCGAATACAGCAACCCGGAAAAACCCTATGACCTTGAAGGCTTCGTCAATTCACCCGAGGCGGCGAAGGGGCTGGAGTTCTACAAGGAACTTTACGACTGCTGCACGCCGCCGGGATCGTCGGACTGGTACATGTCGGAAGACATCGACGCCTACAAGTCGGGCCAGGTGGCGCTTCAGATGAACTTTGCCTTCATCTGGCCGGGCGTGAATGCCGATCCGAACGTGGGCGGCGACAAATCCGGGTACTTTGCCAACCCCGCGGGCCCGAACGGTCACTTCGCGCAGCTGGGCGGCCAGGGCATTTCGGTCGTGTCCTACACCGACAGTCCCGAAGCGGCGCTGGACTACATCAAATGGTTCGCCCAACCCGAGATCCAGAAGAAATGGTGGGAACTGGGCGGCTATTCCGCGCTGAACGCGGTGGTCGAAGACCCCGGTTTCGCCACCAGTCAGCCCTACGCGCAGACCTTCCTGGATTCCATGGCCATCGTGAAGGACTTCTGGGCAGAGCCGTCCTATGCCTCGCTGCTGCTGGCGATGCAGGATCGCGTCCACAAATACGTGATCGCCGGTGAAGGCACCGCGCAGGGGGCGCTGGATGGCCTGGTCGAGGACTGGAACGAGGTCTTCGAGGACGAAGGCAAGATCTGACGCCGCCGCCCTGACGGGCGGGGCATAACGTGATGCGAGGCCGGCCCCGCCTGGCCTCGCAAGGTGGGAAGTATCCAGATCGGAAGGGAGGTCTCATGTCCGAGACCGTCATGGACCGCGTTGCCAAGGCCACGCCGACCAGAGTTGCACGTCGCATCAAGGGCCTGTCGGACCGGGCCATCGCCTGGATCTTCGTGGCACCGACGATCTTCCTGCTTCTGGCGGTGAACATCTTCCCGCTGATCTGGACGATCAGGCTGAGCTTCACGAACTTCAAGGCGAACCGGCCGAATCTGGACGTCAAATGGATCGGCCTTCGGAACTATGAACGCATCCTGACCGACAGCGACATCTGGATCACGATGCAGGCCACGGCCCATTTCGTGTTCTGGACCCTGTTCTTCGAAGTGCTGCTGGGCTTTGCCCTGGCCTGGCTGATCAACCGGAAATTTCGCGGCAATGACCTGTGGACCACGATCATCGTCCTGCCAATGATGCTGTCGCCCGCTGTGGTCGGCAACTTCTGGACCTTCCTCTATCAACCGCAGATCGGGCTGTTCAACTACGCCATCTCCTTCGTTACCGGCATCGACCCGACCAGCTTTTCCATGATCGGCGATGTGGCGCTGGCGCCCTGGTCCATCGTCATCGTGGATACCTGGATGTGGACGCCCTTCGTGATGCTGATCTGCCTGGCGGGCCTGCGATCCATTCCGGACACGATCTACGAGGCCGCCGAATGCGACCGCGCCTCGGCCTGGCGGCAGTTCTGGACGATCACCGTGCCGATGGTCCTGCCCTTCCTGATGCTGGCAGTCCTGTTCCGCGGCATCGAGAACTTCAAGATGTTCGACCTTGTCGTCCAGCTGACCGGCGGCGGCCCCGGGTCCACCACGGAACTGACGTCGATCAACCTGAAACGCGAAGCCTTCGAGAAATGGCGCACGGGCTACAGTTCCGCCTACGCGATCATCCTGTTTGTCACGGTCTTCGGGCTCGCCTCGATCTACGTGAAGGCGCTGAACAAGGTGAAAGAGAGATGAGCAGCTTTTCCGTCACCGAACCGTCCATTCAGCAGAAGTGGATCGCAGGGACCCTGGTCATCGGCTACGCGCTGATCACCCTGCTGCCGCTGGTCTGGATCCTGGCCACGGGGTTCAAGTCCTCGCCCGATTCCATCGCATATCCACCCAAGGTCACGTTCCAGCCGTCGCTGGAAGGTTATGTGAACCTCTTCACGACGCAGATGCGGCAGACGCCCCAGTACCTGGCCGAACATCCGCCCGGGACCTGGTACGAGGAGATCGTCCACAACAAAGGCATGGTCATCGCCGGCCCGTCGCGTTTCGGCGAGCGCTTCATGAACTCGGTCATCATCGGGTTCGGGTCGACCTTCCTGTCGGTCTTTCTGGGCACGCTCGCGGCCTATGCGTTCTCGCGCTACAGGATCCCGCTGAAGGACGACCTGCTATTCTTCATCCTGTCAACGCGGATGATGCCGCCCATCGCCGTCGCGATCCCGATCTTCCTGATGTTCCGGTCCCTTGGCCTGTCGGACACCCATCTGGGGATGATCCTGCTTTATACGGCCGTGAACCTGTCGCTGTCGGTCTGGCTCTTGAAAGGTTTCATCGACGAGATCCCCCGCGAATACGAGGAAGCGGCACTGATCGACGGCTACACGCGGTTCCAGGCCTTCTACAAGGTCGTTCTGCCGCAGGCCGCCACTGGCATAGCCTCGACCGCGATCTTCTGCCTGATCTTCAGCTGGAACGAATACGCCTTCGCGGTCCTGCTGACATCCGGCACCGCCCAGACCGCCCCTCCCTTCATCCCGACGATCATCGGCGTCGGCGGACAGGACTGGCCGGCGGTGGCCGCGGGCGCGACCCTGTTCCTTGTCCCGGTCATGGTCTTCACCATCCTGCTGCGCAAGCACCTGCTGCGGGGCATCACATTCGGAGCAGTCCGCAAATGAGCCGTTTTTTCTCCGGTCTCCTCCGCCTGCGCCGCGGCCCCTGGGAAATGGTCGCCTCCTTCCTGATCGCGCTGGGGGTCTTCATGCTGATGCAGCCCTGGATCTTCGTGGCCTTCACCTATTCCTTCATCGTCACGCTGGTGGGCACGGTCATGTTCATCGCGGTCAGCCATTTCCCCGAGGATCCGAGATGACCTTTCCCGAAACGCCCACAGCCATCGCCGCCGTCTTCGCCGCGATGCCTCTGGCCACGCAGGCCCGCGCCCGGGAACTGCGGGCACTGGTTCACGAAGTGGCAAAGGCCGAAGGTGTGACCAAACTTGAAGAGGGCCTGCGCTGGAGAGAACCCGCCTTCCTGCCCGGCCGGGCCGGCACCGCGGTGCGCATCGCCCCCGACGGGGCCAGGGACGGGCTGAAGATGCTGGTCCACTGTCAGACCTCGCTGATCGAGGACTGGCGCGCCCGCTTCGACGGACGACTGGATTTCGAAGGCAACCGCGCCGTGCTGATCCCGACTGATGCGCCGCTGGACCGCGACGCGCTGGCGGCCTGCATCGCCGATGCGCTGACCTATCGCAGGAAGAGGGATCCAAAGAATGGCTGAGATCGTGATCCGCAACCTTCGCAAGGATTTCGGCGACTTCACCGCCGTCCAATCCTCGTCCTTCAGGATCGACGACGGCGAATTCTTCATGCTGCTGGGCCCGTCAGGCTGCGGCAAGACCACGACGCTGCGCATGATCGCCGGGCTTGAACTGCCGACATCCGGGGAAATCTTCATCGATGGCGAGGAAGTCGGTCAGAAACGCGCCAGCCAGCGCGACATCGCCTTCGTCTTCCAGATGTTCGCGCTCTACCCGCACATGAACGTGCGCCGGAACATCTCGTACCCGCTGGTCAGCCAGGGGATGGACCGGGCCGAGGTCCGCGCCAAGGTGACCGAGGTGGCAAGGATCCTGGGGATTGAAAAGATCCTGGACCGCCCCGTCGGGGGCCTGTCGGGCGGGGACCGGCAGCGCGTGGCACTGGGGCGGGCCATCGTGCGGAACCCGAAATGCTTCCTGATGGACGAACCGCTGGGCGCGCTGGATGCCGAGTTCCGCGAGCACATGGCCGAGGAGCTGCGCGCACTCCACGACCGGATGGGCGCCACGACGGTCTATGTGACCCATGACCAGCTGGAGGCGATGCAGATGGGCGACAAGATCGTGGTCATGAACCACGGCGTGGTCGAACAATTCGGCACGCCGCAGGACGTCTATGACAAGCCCGCCACCATGTTCGTCGCGAACTTCATTGGCTCGCCCTCCATGAACTTCCTGAAGTTCCACGGCAGCCTGGAACCCGGCGCCACCACCGTGCAGCTGCACCACCAGACGCTGGGCATCCCCGCATCGCACGAGGCCTTTGACGGCGACATGGTCTATGGCGTCCGGCCGGAACATGTGCGGTTGTCGGACGACTCGGCCTACCGGGCCGAGATCGTGGCCACCGAATATCTGGGCACGACCCAGATCGTGACACTGAAGACCTTCAACGGAGAGGTGAAGGCCCGCATTTCCTCGGCCCTGCCCGCCCGGGTGGGCGCGACGGTGGGCCTGAACTTCGAAGGCGCGAAGGTGACACTTTTCGACCGCCAAACGGGCCGGGCGATCCGGTCCAACCTGAACGAAGGGATGCTGTCCCATGGCTGACGTGGCGCTTCACGACGTGACCAAGACCTATGGCAGCACGGTCGCGTTGGACAATGTGACGATGGCGGTCCCCGACGGGGCCTTCGTCGTCCTGCTGGGTCCCACGGGCGCGGGCAAGACCACCACCCTACGCCTGATATCGGGCCTTGAAGCGCCCGATGCGGGCGAGATCTACATCGACGGCCGGCCTGTGAAGGGCCTGACCCCCGCCCAGCGGGACGTGGCGATGGTGTTCCAGCAATATTCGCTCTACCCGCACATGACGGTGCGCGAAAACCTGGCCTTCCCGCTGAAGTCCCCGATCCTCAGGACGCCCGGGACCGAGGTGAAACGCAAGGTGCAGGATGTGGCCGAGGTCCTGCACATCGCCCACAAGCTGGACAACAAGGCCACGAACCTTTCGGGCGGAGAGATGCAGCGCGTCTCCATCGGCCGGGCGCTGGTCCGGGATCCGGCGATCTACCTGATGGACGAACCGCTCAGTTCGCTGGACGCGAAACTCCGCGCCGACCTACGGGTGGAGCTGAAGAGGATCCACGCGAACCTTGGCGCGACGCTGCTTTACGTGACCCATGACCAGGTCGAGGCGATGACCATGGCCACCCATGTCGGCGTGCTGGACGAAGGCCGGCTGGTCCAGTTCGGCACCCCGCGAGAGATCTACGAGGATCCGGTCAGCCTTTATGTTGCCGGCCGCCTTGGTCTGCCACGGATCAACGCCCTGCCCGCAGACCTGTTTGCCGGGGCGCCGTCCGGGGCACGGACCATCGGCCTGCGGCCCGAGCACATTGCGCAAGGGGAAGGAAAACGGTCCGACGTGATCCGCATCGAGCATCTGGGCGATCACACCCGCCTGCATCTGGTGCTGGACGGGCACCCGATCGTCACGCTGACGGACCCGGGGTCGGATCTGGAACCGGGCGATACGGTGGCGATCCAGCCCCGCAATGCGCTTTATTTCGACGCCGCCGGCGCGCGGATTGCCTGAGGAGACAAGCTCATGAAGCAGTTCATCAATTCCCGCGAGACGCTGGTGACCGAAGCCATCGACGGCACGCTGCGCACCGCCGGCGGACGGCTGGCGCGGCTCGATGGCTATCCGCATATCAAGGTCGTTGTCCGGACCGACTGGGACAGGTCGAAGGTCGCGCTGGTGTCCGGCGGCGGATCGGGCCACGAACCCAGCCATGCCGGGTTCGTCGGACAAGGCATGCTGACCGCGGCAGTGTGTGGAGAGGTCTTTGCCTCACCCTCCGTCGATGCCGTGCTTGCCGGAATCCTCGCCGTCACCGGAAAGGCCGGGTGTCTGCTGATCGTGAAGAACTATACCGGCGACCGGCTGAACTTCGGACTGGCGGCGGAACGGGCCCGGGCACAGGGGCTGAAAGTTGCCATGGTGATCGTCGACGACGACATCGCCCTGCCCGACCTGCCGCAAGCCCGCGGCGTGGCCGGCACGCTTTTCGTCCACAAGATCGCTGGCGCCATGGCCGAACAGGGCGCCGATCTGGATTCGGTCGCACAGGCGGCGGAACGGGTGATCTCCGGCGCCGTGTCCATCGGCATGTCGCTGGACACCTGCACCATACCGGGCTCTCCCAAGGAGGACCGGATCGCCGATGGCATGGCGGAACTGGGTCTTGGCATCCATGGCGAGCCGGGGATCGAACAGGTCCGCTTCACCAACGCAAAAGAGGCAATGGACATGGCCGTCGAACGGCTGGCCCCGACCATCGGGCCCGGCCCCCACGTGGCGCTTCTGAACAACCTTGGCGGAGCCACCCCGCTGGAAATGGCAGTGCTGGCGGACGAACTGACGCTTTCGCGCCTGGGCCCGCAGATCCGCTGGCTCGTGGGGCCGGCGCCGATGATGACATCTCTCGACATGCAGGGCTTTTCCGTGTCGCTCCTGCCCGTGACCAAGGCGGACGAGGCCGCGCTGATGGCGCCCGTCGCCCCTTGGGCATGGCCCGGCTGCCTGCCTGTGGGCGACGTCCCGGTCGTGGCCCTGCCAGACGGGCTGACCCCGATCCAGCCGATCCCGTCCAAGAACGATGCCACCCGCGCCTTCGTCGAACGCTGCTGCGCCATCCTGATCGGGGCCGAACCGGACCTGAACGCGCTGGACGCCAAATCGGGCGACGGCGACACCGGCAGCACGCTGGCAACGGCCGCACGCGCCCTGATCGGTGCGCTGGACCGCCTGCCGCTGGCGGACGAGACCCAGCTTTATCGTGCCATCGGGCTGGAGCTGAGCCAGACCATGGGCGGATCTTCCGGCGTGCTGCTGGCGATCTTCTTTGCGGCGGCCGGCGATGCCTCGGCCAGCGGAATGGATGCGATCGACGCGCTGAAGGCCGGGCTGGACCGGATCCGGCAGGTCGGCGGCGCCGAACCCGGGGACCGCACGATGATCGATGCGCTGCACCCGGCGCTGGACGCGTTGGGCCAAGGCCTGCCCGCGGCAGCCCGCGCCGCGCGGGACGGGGCGGATGCAACGGCCCGGATCACCCGTGCCCGCGCAGGCCGCGCCGCCTATCTGGCGGAAGCCAGCCTGGCCGGCCACAACGACCCCGGCGCCGAGGCCGTCGCGCGCCTGTTCGAACATCTGACCGGGGCCGGGACGACCCAGCGCCAGGACGCATAGGGGAGCCCTGGCCAGCGCTCGCCGGCGCACAAGGGCCAAAGGCAGCATTACATGTCGCGGGACCTGATCGGGATGGAACGTCGCCCGCCGGGTTCAGGCACATTCCGCGGCGCAGGCATTCGAAGATCGTCGTGCCCCCGTGAAGGCGGAGCCGGCCCTGAAGATCGCGTGACGGCCTGGCCTCTCGGGCCTGGTCATTGCCCGCCTGCCCGGGGCGGCTTTCATCGTGATTGGCAAAGACCTGCCAACCGAAAAGCGGGTTTTTCAGGAAAGTTAATTTTTCAGGAACCATTTCCGCCCCGCCGTGTTCTTCAGGTATCCAACAACGACGAAGGAGAACACCATGAAAACCCTGGCAATTCTGGCTGCAACTTCGTTTCTTGCAACCGCAGCTGCTGCTGAAGTCATCAAGGCCGAGGAACCCGTCGATCAGGCAACCCTGATCCAGGAAAACAACGAATTCATCGGCAACCCGGTCTATTCGTCGGACGGGCAAATGATCGGTGCAGTGACCGAATCCTATGTCACCGCCGATGGCGACCACAGCCTGGTCGTGACCTTCAACAATACCTTTTCCGAAGAAATGGGCGGAATGACCTTCGAACTGGACGACAAATGGACGTCGGGCGGTTCGCTGGAATTCGCTGAAACGGCCGAAGAACTCCGCGGCCTTCTGGCCTACAATCTGACCGCCCAGGAAAACGAAAGCGCGATGTAATTCGGATTTCGAATTTACGTATCTCGCGAAAGGGCCGGCAGAAATGCCGGCCCTAAACCACGTTGGGATGACGGCCTTGCCAGGAAGCGGCCGTCGTCCTTTACCCGCTGGGGCCCACCGTCAGCTGGCGCGTGGTCCAATCGGCAGGATCGTCCGCGCCTAGCCGCCCTGCATCGCCCGCGCCACGGTCCGGGCGACTGGATAGGCCACGACCATCCCGACCACCACCGCCCCGCCCAGCGTCCATGCCGTCGCCAGACCCGCGACCAGGACGGCCACGATGCCCATGCCCGCCAATGTCGCGCCGATGAAAAGATGAAGGATGAAGGTCAGCATCGCGTCCTGTCCGTCGTTGCCCGTCGATCCTAACCGTCAGGCCTGCAGCCCGTCTTGACCTGCATCAATGGCCCTGAACGGAAAAAGGGGCGCACGTCCCGCGTGCGCCCCCTGTTCTTGCCCCCCTGTTCGTGCGTCGTCCAGGGTCGGGGAGCGATCAGCCCTCGCCGCCCATGCCGGCGCCGATGGCCAGCATGATCCAGACCTTCATCCGCATGACCGCGGCCTTTTCCAGGCCCCAGGCCTGGATGATGTTGCCCAGGAACGTCCCCTGCAGCGACCCGCCGATCCGGGTCGTGTAGGCCTGCACAAGGCAACTGGCGCCATCCATCAGCAGGCTTTCCTGTTCGGGATAAACCAGTTCCATGAAGGCCAGCACATCGCCCGGCACCGGACGATCCGAGGGCTGCAGCAGCACCCCCGTCGGCGCCACCTGCCCGGTCGAGATCACGTTCTGGATCCGCTTGATCCGCACCGGAAGGACGGTCCCGTCCATGCTATTGTTGATGTTGTTCCGGCAGGCGACTTCCGCCGGCATACCAGGGTGGATCACCGTGGCATTCACCTGCGTGAACCCCGCCACGATTTCCGATGGATAGTCCGGCCCACGATCCGGCACGATCAGCATCGACGGCTTCAGCGGAATCTCTGCCGCGCGGTCGCCCACGTTCAAGGTGATCTGCTCGATTTGCCCGGATACCGAGGAGGTGACGCGGGTATAGGACAGCTCCAGGTTCGCCTTGTCGAGTTCCGCCTGCGCCGCCGCCAACTGGGCCGGCAACAGCTGGCTTGCCTTCAGCTGGGCGGTCTCGAGCTGCGACTTGGTACTGTCCAGCACGGCCTGCTGGGCATCCAAGTCGTCCTTCGCCCGGTCATAGGCGTTCTGGGCGAAGGCGGGTGAATCCTGCTGCCGCAGTCTGTCCTGCGTGGTGAAGGCGATGTTCGCGTTGTTATAGGCCGCCTGAGCGCTGGCGACCTGCGCCTTGGCATCGTCGACTTCCGAATCCGCCACGTTCAGCTGCGCCTGCACGCTGTCGACATTGGTTTTGGCAACCTTCACCGCCGCCTGCTCGCGCTGATCGTCCACGGTGAACAGAAGGTCGCCGGTGTTGACCCGCTGGTTCGGCTTGACTGCGATCATCGTCACCGTGCCGCCCCGTTCCGGCACGACCGGCACCACGCGGTAGGGAACCAGGCCCTTGTGGGTGTCAGGATGATAATATTCGATGGTGAAGATCAGCGCGATGAAGAGACAGATCCAGACAAAGACGGCCCGGTGCACGTTGTAAAGCGTCACGGGCTTCTTGCGGAACCGCAGGTAAATGATCCGGATGATCACCGGAAAGCTGGTCAGCATCAGTTCAAGCATCTGCCGACCCCTTGTTTTCTTCGATGATCACGTTCTCGGCCATGATGATCTCGTTATGACCGGCCTCCGTGCCCTCTTCGGGTTTGATCCACAGCACGATGTCGCGCGCCAGGGCGCCCAAAATCAGCGCCAGCGGAAGAAGGACGTTCACCCCTTCCAGCGGCGGCAGCAGGTCATAGGCCAGTCCCACCGTCAGCATGGTCGGGATGGTCGTCCGCAGCGGCGTGCTGGACCCGCGATGCTCCGCATAGCGATCGAAGAGTGCGTAAAGGTAGACCACCAGGAACAGAACGCCCAGAAGCACCACCAGCCCGATCCAGGCGAAGCGGTCGGATTCACCGGGAGCCGCCCAGGATCCCGCCGGCGGGTCCATCTGGACGGTGGCCGTCGTCGTGCCGGCGGTGGGGGTGGATGCGGTCACCGTCGTTGCCGGAGTGGCTGCCGTGCCTGCCGGGGCCGTCGTCGCGGCCGGCGCTGCTGTGGTCGTTGCGGGTGTCGCGGCCGGTGCCGGTGAAGGGGTCTGCGAAGGGGCCGTCTGCGCCGACGCGGGGGCCGTGGCCGACGCGGTCGTCGCAGCCCCCGAAGACGTCGCAGACTGTGCCGAGGTGTCACTCATACCAGGTCAAATCCCAATTGCGCCGGCCAGCCCCCGGGCGCAAGGCGCCCTGCCCGTCCGGACCGTTTCCCAGATCACCGCCAGCCGCCGGTTGCTGCTGTTGTTTACCAACCTTCGTTGCAAACACAAAGTGCGAAACAAAGGCTGCATTCGCGCGCGGTGTCGCGCACGGCCCCCGAAAGTCACTGGCGTTACAAAGGATTGCCCCATCGCGACCGCCCTGGGCACAGGGTTGCATCCCCCCCCCGCGCGGCGCGTTCCGACGGCAGTTGTCAACGCATCCCGCCTGTAGGAAGCTCTGCCCTGCGCCGGTCGCGGAGTTGCAAGGCACGGCGCACCGTGTGGGAGGTACCAGTATGAACCAGCAATTGCAGGCGATGGTGACGATCCTGTCGCTGATCAATCCCGTCGTCTGCGCGATGATCTTCACCGGCCTGATCCAGGGCAGGCCCCGGTCCGCCGCGATCCGCGATGCGACCGTTTCCATGGTCGTCGTCGCGCTGGTCCTGGCCATCGCCGCGTTCTTCGGCGCCCGCGTGCTGACGGCCTTCGGCATCTCGCTGGATGCCTTCTCGGTCGCGGGCGGGGCCGTGCTGGTCTATATCGGCGTCTCGATGATGACCGGCGGGCAGTCCTCGGGCGATGACAAGCCCCGGGACGAAAACGCCAACTCTCTGGGAAAGCTCATTCTTTTCGCCGCGAGCCCCGGCACGATCACCGGCGTCATCACCATCGCCACGGCCCATTCCCGCGACGGCGTCCCCGTCACCGCGCTGGTCGCCGTGGGGTCGATCTGCGTCCTGACCTGGGTCCTGCTGGTCGTCACCGCCTTCACCGGATCGGGCGAACAGAAGCCTTCGCTGCGGCGCGAGATGTCGAGCCGCTACATGGGACTGATCATCGTCGCGATGGGGATCCAGTTCGCCCTGACCGGGTTCAAGGCGTTCATGGCCGCCTGACCGGACCCGGGCCGCCGTACGGTCGTTTCACCCGAAATCTACCGTTTTGTACAAGCCTGCGGGGGCACATTCTCCGATTTGTACAAGGCCCCCGCCCATGACCCGCAAGGGACGCTATACCATATCCGAGGCCCGCGCCTGCCTGGGCCAGCTTTGCACCCGCGCGCAGGATCCCCGCGACACGATCGTGCTGACCCGCCACGGCAAGCCGCTCGCCGCCATCGTCTCGATGGAGGAGGTGAAGCGGATCTGGCAGCTGGCGGATTACGAGGAGACGGGGTTCTGGAACCCGCTGTCGGGCAACCGCGCCAAGCCGCCGGAACATCCGCGCGACCTGGTCTATGGGCTGAAGGGCCGCCTGGTCACCCAGCGCGAGGCGGCGCTGCAGATGCAGGAAATTCAGATGACCCGCGCCACCGAACGCCGGATCCTGAAGGCCGGAGGGCTGGACCCGGTAGAGGGCGGAGAGATCGCGGTGGGCTCGCCGAAGCGATGGGTGCAGTGGGTGGTGGATCGGTTTGGGTAAGGGGCCGCAGGTTGGAGAAAGAGATGCAAAACAGCAAGAGCGGTCAGAAAAATACCATGTCTTAATCTTTATCTGCGGAATCGACCTCCACCTCATACTGAAGCCCATCTCTCACAAGCTTCAACAAATCAACTGCTTCATCCGAATACATTTGCGCCTTGGACTTCTTGCTAATGCGAACAGTGCAGTGATACCTATTATCAGACGCCTTGATATCTATACCTGTCTCGTCATTGATCTGCTTGATCAGCAAATTGGCCCTGTGCCAATTTGAGTACCCCAACTGTTTCGCAACAGCCGTGAGATTATGGCAGTACTTCGCCGAAAATCCCGTTGCAGACTGGAGATCTGCTATTCCGAATAGCTTAGCGAACTCTTCTCCAGACTTTGTTTTTTCCGAAATCAGGTCAAAGTCTACCTCAAACAACTGCTTGGGAATATCTTTCCTAACCAGATGATAAGACCTTGCCAAAATCGCTCTGAGGACTTGCGGATTCACGTTTTGCAATGGAGCATTGTGCGAAAAAGCCTCGAAAGCCCAAGAAAAGTCATTGGTTTCGATGGATTGCAGACGCACGCTACGATCAGGTGAAACCTGTATCAACCTCTCAGCCGACGGGCTCCCAGCCTCAGGCCTAGAAATTATGAACATGTTCTTTACAAGAGAACCAGACAAATCGAATGCCTCAGCAAGATCAGAAAGGATGCCCTGAATGTTCGGATCCGAGATACTGTAGCCAACGAACAAAATCGGATGTTCAGCAAAGAAAGTCAACAACTTCGCCGATTGATACTTTCTGCGCTTGTTGAAATCAGTGTAGTCCTCGGCAGTCAAGACAATTGAGCTCGGCTTACCAATCGTGCCGTGTATCTTGTACACCTCCCCAATATTTGCAAACGGCGCCGTAATGAGCCCCCTACCAATTACCGGCTGATAGCCTTCGAGCAGATTCTCCAAAAGCTCATCATAGTTCGTAGTGACAACACAATGAGGCCTTATTGAGCTGAACGCAAGAGCCTCCCCATCGAACTCTTGCGCCACCTTTTCGCCAAAAGACTTAATCCGCCTGGCCAAGAACCATTTCAGATAGATCTCCCTTGGTACAGATGCCTCAAAGAATTGAGGAGGGAACTACCCCCTCCCTTCTCCCCAAGCCCAGTTTTGATAAGGATCCACGAGACGCGTAGCAACTTTGGGAAGATAACCATTCTCCTGCTGCAAAAAGAATTGAATTGGCTTATCGATCAACGGGCAAACCTCGATAGCCCACTCCAAAAGCTCAAACCAAGACGGAGCGCCAATCCAGCGGCGACTCAACCCTGATCCCGCAAATACAATTGGCTGCAGTGGATAGGCTTTTCGAACAGCCACTATCCGATTCTTCACTTCTTCTTTGTAAGCTTCCCCGCCCAAAAAATCCCCTCCCCCGAAGAACGCCCGAGAACATTGGTCACGAATTGCAGGGCGCATCAACGCCCGACCATCTTCTCAAAGAAAATCATTGCATAGCCGCCCAAGCCGGTTGGTCGGATCCATTTGCAGCAATTAGTGCACTCCACCTCACCCCTCCGGCAACGCAAAATTTGCATGTGCCGCGACAAACCACCCCTCTCCGATCCGCCGGAACACCGTCAGCCTCGGCGCGCGGTGCTCTAGAACCTTTCCGTCCACCGTCTCGGTCACCAGCAGGACATAGCTGATCACGCGGAGGTCGGGGGACGTGGTCTCGACGATCTCGACTGCCTCGGGGATTGACGTGATCTTCGGAAATTGGCCCGCGGCATAGGCCGTGGCGTCGTGGCGGGCGCCGTTACCGCGGACGATCTGGAATTCCGGGGCCAGGACCGCCGCAACAGCCGAGGCATCGCCAGTGGCCACCGTGTTCGCCCAGCCCGCAACCAGCGCGGCCGCGTCTCCGTCCGGGAGGCCGTCGGCCATGGCGGGGGATGACAGGGTCAGGGCGACAAGGGCAAGGGTGCGGGGGACATTCATCGGGCCTCCTCCTTTGGCCCAAGCGTAATTGGGGTCGGGGAATGAGGGTAGATGTTTTTCGCCTTCAGGGCGATCTGCGCTTTAGGAGGGCTGCGGCCGCCCGGGTGGGTGCGAAGCGCCCGCCATGGGGGCGGGCGGGCGCTGCCCGGCGTGAACGCCGGGCGGGACCCGGATTTTTGCGTGGGCGGCTCGCAGTCAAAGCCGAACGGCGGGGCCTACCCCGTCGCCGCCCTCAGCTGTCCATCTTCAGCGCGGAGATGAACGCTTCCTGCGGAATGTCGACCTTGCCGAACTGGCGCATCTTCTTCTTCCCGGCCTTCTGCTTTTCCAGCAGCTTCTTCTTCCGGGTCGCGTCGCCGCCATAGCACTTGGCCGTCACGTCCTTGCGCATGGCCGACAGGGTCTCGCGCGCGATGACCTTGCCGCCGATGGCCGCCTGGATCGGGATCTTGAACATGTGACGCGGGATCAGGTCCTTCAGCTTTTCGCACATCGCCCGGCCGCGCATTTCGGCACGGTCGCGGTGGACCATCATCGACAGCGCATCGACGGGTTCGTCGTTCACCAGGATCTGCATCTTGACCAGCTGGTCCTCGCGGTAGCCGATCAGCTGGTAGTCGAACGAGGCATAGCCCTTGGTCACCGATTTCAGCCTGTCGTAGAAGTCGAACACGACCTCGTTCAGCGGCAGGTCATAGACAACCAGCGGACGGGTGCCGGCATAGGTCAGCTCCATCTGGATGCCGCGGCGGTCCTGGCACAGCTTCAGCACGTCGCCCAGATATTCGTCGGGCACCATGATCGTGGCCTTGATCCGGGGTTCCTCGACGTGGTCGACATAGGTCAGGTCGGGCATGTCGGCGGGGTTGTGCAGTTCCTGCATCGTCCCGTCCTTCATGAAGATATGATAGACCACCGACGGCGCCGTGGTGATCAGGTCGATATCGTATTCCCGCTCCAACCGGTCGCGGATGACCTCCAGGTGCAGCAGGCCCAGGAAGCCGCAGCGGAAGCCGAAACCCAGTGCGGCCGAGGTCTCCATCTCGAAACTGAACGAGGCGTCGTTCAGGGCCAGCTTCTCGATCGCGTCGCGCAGGTCCTCGAATTCGGCACTGTCGACGGGGAAGAGACCGCAGAAGACGACCGGAATCGACGGCTGGAAGCCGGGTAGCGGCTTGTCGGCGCCCTTCTTCTCGTGCGTGATCGTGTCGCCGACCTTGGTGTCGCGGACCTGCTTGATGGACGCGGTGATGAACCCGATCTCGCCCGGGCCCAGTTCGGCCACGTCCTGCATGGCGGGACGGAAGACGCCGATCTTGTCGATCTGGTGGATGGTGCCGTTCCGCATGAACTTGACGCGGTCGTTCTTCTTCATCACGCCGTCCATGATCCGGACCAGCACGACCACGCCCAGGTAGGGATCGTACCACGAGTCGACCAGCATCGCCTTCAGGGGCGCGTCCCGGTCGCCCACAGGTGCAGGCAGACGGTGAACGATGGCTTCCAGCGTCTCGTGGATGCCAATGCCGGACTTGGCGGACACCAGCAGCGCGTCCGAGGCATCGATGCCGATCACGTCCTCGATCTGTTCGCGGACGCGGTCGGGTTCCGACGCGGGCAGGTCGATCTTGTTCAGGACCGGGATGATGTCGTGATCCGCGTCGATGGCCTGATACACGTTGGCCAGGGTCTGCGCCTCGACCCCCTGGGTCGAATCGACCACCAGCAGCGATCCTTCGACCGCGTGCATCGACCGGGACACTTCGTAGGCAAAGTCGACGTGGCCGGGCGTGTCGATCAGGTTCAGCACATAAAGCTCGCCATTGTCGGCGATGTACTCGATCCGGACGGTGTTCGCCTTGATGGTGATGCCGCGCTCGCGCTCGATATCCATAGCGTCGAGCAGCTGCTCCTTCATCTCGCGTTCGGAGACCGTGTTCGTGGACTGGATCAGCCGGTCGGCCAGGGTGGATTTCCCGTGGTCGATATGGGCAACGATCGAAAAGTTACGGATATGGCTGAGCTCTGTCATGATCGCTGCATATGATCGGGAACCGGTGGCCGGTCAAGCGGGTCCGATATGGGATTGCCGCCTTCCGGATCCAAGATTGATCCGAAGCACCATTCCGCAGTAAACAAAGGCGGCCGTGACGGAATCCAGACTCAAGGAAGACTCGTCGCGCCGCTGAAGAAAGGTCCGGGCCAACCGGACCGCACCGGGCACAGAAAACAACCACAAGGTAACGGGTACGAGGCACCCCATGAAGCATTTCATCATCACCGCCGCCCTTGGCGCCTGCATACTGGTCGGTATGCCCAACACCGCCGACGCCGGCAGCATCGTCGAACGCGCCTGCCGCGAGTCCGCCCGCCGGGCCGCGTCGGAGTCGCTGTGCCGCTGCATCCAGAACGTCGCATCGAAGACCCTGTCGCGCAGTGAACAGCGCAAGGTCGCGAAGTGGTTCGCGGACCCGCACAAGGCCCAGGAAGCACGGCAGTCGGATCGCGATCGTGATGAAGAATTGTGGCAAAGGTATAGAATATTCGGCGAAACCGCCGCGCGAACCTGCGGTTGAAAGTTATTTTACCCTGAATACTTGACCTCGCCCGCGCCGGCCGTCAGGAACGGCGCGGGTGTAAGGATGAGATATCATGCTGATAAAGGGGGTCACCTTGCGA
Source organism: Chachezhania sediminis (assembly GCF_009765275.1). GTDB lineage: Bacteria > Pseudomonadota > Alphaproteobacteria > Rhodobacterales > Rhodobacteraceae > Chachezhania > Chachezhania sediminis. Next base: position 249,265 of record NZ_VOPH01000003.1, on the reverse strand, counting down.
GGCCTCGAGGTGTTCGAAGCACTTGCAAGCACCGGCTCGGTCGCTCAGGCGGCAGAGCGGACCGGATTGAGTCAGCCAGCGGTAAGCCAGCAACTACGCAATCTTGAGAAGGCACTGGGCGTCGACCTGGTGGATCATGGACGCAGGCCGATGCGGGTGACATCGGCCGGACGGTCCTTTCTTGCCCGGACCGAGGCGGTCCTGGGCGAACTGCGCCTGGCGCAGAACGAACTGACGGTCATGGACCTGGGCGACCTGACGACATTGTCGATCGGGTTGATAGACGATTTCGACAATGACCTGACTCCACGGCTGGTTACGGTGCTGGCGGATTCGCTGACACGTTGCCGTTTCAAGCTGATCACGGCCTCCAGCCGCGAGATTTCGGCCGCCATGCAGGCGCGGGAATTCCACATCGCCGTTGCGGCCAGTACCGGCCAGCATCTGGACGGTGTGACCGAATACCCGCTGGTACGCGACCCCTTCATCGTGGTCACGCCGTCCGGCTGGGTCAGCGACCCGGTCGATCTGGAACGGGAGGTCGAGCGCCTGCCGCTGCTGCGCTATGCGCGCGAGCAGCTGATCGCCCAGCAGATCGAGGCGATCCTGTCCCGGCAGGGTCTGGAATTCGGCGACCGGTTCGAGATCGGCAGCCATCTGGCACTGATGGCGATGGTCGCCCGCCGCGTCGGCTGGGCGATCACGACGCCGCTGGGCTACATGCGGGCCGCCCGGTTCCACGACGGGCTGGATGCCTTCGCCCTGCCGTTCGGGTCGGACAGTCGTACGATATCGCTCTTTGCCGGGGCGGACTGGGTGGACCGGGTGCCCCGCGACGTGGCCGAGACCATGCGCCGGCTGGTCCGCAGCCACATGACCGAACCCGCGATCAACCGCCTGCCCTGGCTGTCCGGTGCGCTGGAAGTCATCGACGGCTGATCCGCGCCTTGCGGGCCTGCATGGCGGAACCTGCAGGCCCCCTGCCCCGGGGCGCCATTCCCCTGGCCGACGGCCCGATCTTCGTCTTTCGAAACCGACCGGCTTGCGCAGCCCTGCCCGTCGTGGCCAAGTACGCGGCGGGGGAGGACGGGAGAAAGGGCGGCATGCGCCCCGCGACGACAAGGGGCGGCTTCAGTCCGGCCCTGGCCCGATGTCGACCGCGGCCTGCGTGCCAACCCGATCCGACACATTGCCCCCGTCCCGGTCCGGCCGGCGCCTGCTTCGTCGCGGGCCCCGGGCGGGCTTGCCGAAATTGCACTGACGGAGGACCAGGATGGCCGGTCTTTACTTTGACGAATTCCACGTGGGGCAGGAGCTGAAGCACGAGCTGCGCCGCACGGTGTCCGAGGCGGACAACACCATGTTCAGCCTGATGTCGATGAACCCGCAGCCGCTGCACATCGACGCCGACTTCGCGGAAAAGACGGAATGGGGCCAGCGGCTGTTCAATTCCATGTTCACGCTGGCGATCCTGGTGGGCCTGTCGGTGCAGGACACGACGCTGGGCACGCTGGTGGGCAACCTGGGTTTCAACGACGTGGTCTTCCCCAATCCGGTCTTCCACGGCGATACGCTGCGGGCCGAGACGACAATCACCATGGTCCGCGAGAGCAAGTCCAAGCCCGACCGCGGCATCGTGGAATTCGAACACCGCTGCTACAAGCAGGACGGCACGCTGGTGGCCAAGTGCAAGCGCACCTCGTTGCTTTACAAGAAGCCGGCAGGGGCGGTCTGATGCGCAGCTTCCTGTTTGTCCCCGGCGACAGCGAGCGGAAGTTTTCCAAGGCGCGCGAGGGCGAGGCGGATGCGCTGATCCTCGACCTGGAAGATTCGGTGGCCCTGTCCGAGAAGGAGAACGCCCGGAAGATCGTGGGCGACATGCTGAAGGCCCCGCGCACGGGCCCGAAGCTTTTCGTGCGGATCAACGCGCTGGACACCGGCCTGACACTGGCGGATCTGGCCGCCGTGATGCCCTTTGCCCCCGACGGCATCGCCCTGCCGAAATGCGAGGGCCCCGAGGACCTGAAGACCTGTGCCAATTACCTGGCCGCCTTCGAAGCCGCGCACAGGCTGGCCGAGACGCCGATCCTGGCAATCGCCACGGAAACGGCGGCGTCGTTGTTCGCGCTTGGCCGGTACAAGGACTGCGACCCGCGGCTGTGGGGGCTGATGTGGGGGGCCGAGGACCTGGCCGCCTCGCTGGGCGCCAAGGAGAACGGGGCGCGCGTGGGATACCATGAACCCTTCCGGCTGGCGCGGAACCTGTGCCTTGCGGGTGCGGCGGCGGCGGGCGTCGTGGCGGTCGACACGATCTGCGCCGTGCTGGACGACCTGTCGGTGGTCGAGGCCGAGGCCAATTCCGCCCGCCGCGACGGGTTCGGCGCCAAGGCGGTGATCCATCCGAAACACGTGGCGCCCGTGAACGCGGCCTTCACCCCGACGGAGGACGAACTGGCCTGGGCGCGGAAGGTGCTGGAAGCCTTCGCCGCCGACCCCACCGCCGGCGTGGTCCGGATCGATGGGCAGATGATCGACAAGCCCCACGAACGCGCGGCGCGCAAGATCATGGCCATGGCCGGCCAGGACTGAAGACAGGGCCGCGATCCGCATCGTTTGGCGCGGATCGCGGCTGTATTACCATGGGGAAACCGGGCCGGATTGCGCCCCGGCCCCCTGCCCCGATCAGCCCATCTGGTAGCCCGGGGTCGATTTCGACAGGGCCATCTCGTCCTCGGACATGTCGGCCGGGATCGCCTCGAACAGCGGCGTCGACATGTAGCGTTCGCCGGTATCCGGCAGCATCACCAGGATCACGGTGCCCGGCGCCGCCTTCTCGGCGATCTTCATCGCCACGGCAAAGGTCGACCCGCCCGAGATACCGGTCAGGATGCCTTCCTTCTGCGCCAGCTTCTGCGCCCATGCGATGCCTTCGGGCCCCGATATCGGCATCACCTCGTCGTAATAGGCGCCGTCGACGGCCTCCTGCAGGACGTAAGGAATGAAATCCGGCGTCCAGCCCTGGATCGGGTGCGGCTGAAAGGCGGGGTGGCTTTCGGCCGGCGCGTGGCTTTTGGTTCGCTTCTGCGGCGTGCCGCTGGTCAGAAGTGCGGCGTTCGCAGGTTCGGACAGGACGATCTTCGTCTCGGGCCGTTCCTTGCGCAGCACGCGCGCCACGCCGGTCATCGTGCCGCCGGTGCCATAGCCCGTGACCCAGTAATCCAGTTGCTTGCCGTCGAAATCCGCCAGGATTTCCCGCGCAGTCGTGTTCTCGTGGATCTTGGCATTGGCATCCGTCTCGAACTGGCGCGCCAGGAACCAGCCATTGACCTCGGCCAGTTCGACCGCCTTGTTGTACATGCCGGTGCCCTTCTGTTCCTTGGGCGTCAGCACGACCTGTGCCCCGAACATGCGCATCAGCTTGCGCCGCTCGACCGAGAAGCTTTCCGCCATCGTCACCACCAGCGGATAGCCCTTGGCGGCGCAGACCATGGCCAACCCGATGCCGGTATTGCCCGACGTCGCCTCGACCACCGTCTGGCCGGGTTTCAGCGCGCCGCTGCGTTCCGCCTCCTCGATGATCGACAGGGCGAGGCGGTCCTTGACCGACGCGGCCGGGTTGAAGAATTCGGCCTTCACATAGACCTCGACCCCTTCGGGCGCGAGCGCGTTGATGCGGATCACGGGTGTGTCGCCGACAGTCGCCACGACGGAATCGTAAAGCTTCCCGCGGCCCTTGGTCGTGAATGCTGGTGCGTCGGTCATTGCAGTGGGTTCCCCGATTGAACGAACGGTTGCAGACGTAATCGCTCTTTCCCCCTGCAACACCGGCCGAGCATAGCTTTCCCTTGCGGCAAGGCAAATGCCGAACGCCCGGCGCACGGCACGAACGCGCCGGGCCTTCGGGCGCAGGACATGCCCCGGAAAGCTGTCAATGAGGCGTGGAAACCAGCCCGGCGCTGAGACGACCAGAAGAGAGGCCGCAAGGAGCACAAGGCCCCGGCGCGTTCGCCCCGGATCTCTCCGCCCGGGCGGGACGATGGATCCCGCAGGGGATCCATCGGGCAGGTGGGTGGGTCCCAGAGGGCGCGATCACCACGCCCTCGGGAAGCAACGAGTCAGACGCCCAGGCACCACCGCATGACGGCCTTCTGCGCGTGCAGGCGGTTCTCGGCCTCGTCGAAGATCACCGATTGCGGGCCGTCCATCACCTCGGACGTCACCTCTTCGCCGCGGTGCGCCGGCAGGCAGTGCATGAACAGCGCGTCGTCATTGGCGCCCGCCATCAGACGCGCGTCCACCTGGTAGGGGCGCAGCATGTTGTGGCGCCGTTCCCGCGCGGATTGCGCGTCGTGCATCGATACCCAGGTATCGGCGACGACCAGGTCCGCGCCGGCGACAGCCGCCATCGGATCGCGTTCGATCAGGATATTGGCCCCTTTCGACCGGGCAAAGGCCACGTCATCGGCATTCGGGTCCAGTTGGGACGGACCGGTGAAGGTCAGATCGAACCCGAACTGGCCAGCGGCGTGCAGGAACGACGAACAGACATTGTTGCCGTCCCCGGTCCAGACCACCTTCTTGCCGGCGATGGGGCCGCGATGTTCCTCGAAGGTCATCACGTCCGCCATGATCTGGCAGGGATGCGAGGCATCGGTCAGCCCGTTGATCACCGGCACGCTGGCCGCATCAGACATTTCCTGAAGGACGGACGGATCGAAGGTCCGGATCATGATCAGGTCGACATAGCGCGACAGCACCCTGGCGGTGTCGGCGATGGTTTCGCCATGGCCCAGCTGCATGTCGGCGCCCGACAGCACCATGGACTGCCCGCCCATCTGGCGCACGCCCACGTCGAAGGACACGCGTGTCCGGGTGGACGGCTTTTCGAAGATCAGCGCGACCATGCGGCCCGCCAGCGGCTGTTCGTCGTCGGGGGCGCCCTTGGTGCGCCCGGCGCGCGCGTCCTTCATGGCCCGCGCGTGGTCGATCATGTGCCGCAGATCGGCGGCATCGGTCGTGGAAATGTCGATAAAATGGTTCATGTTCTTTTCGGATATTGGGCCGGGGGCGGCCCGTGGCCTGTCGGCCAAAGGCCCCTGCCCCCGGGAGTGTCGTTCGGATCAGCCGGCTTCGAGTGCCGAGGCAGCCTTGTCGAGACGGGCGATGGCCTCGGCAATCTCGTCTTCGGAAATCGTCAGGGCCGGCAGGATGCGGATCACGTTGTCGGCGGCGGGCACGGTGATGACCTCGGCGTTATAGCCGGCCTCCACCACGGACGCGGCCGCGGGCTTGCACTTCAGACCCAGCATAAGGCCGGTGCCGCGCACTTCCTCGAACACGTCGGGATGTGCAGCGACCAGACCTTCCAGCCTCTGGCGGAAAAGGCCCGCGCGCCGGTTCACGTCGGCTAGGAATTCCGGCTCGCCCACATGGGTCACGACCGTCAGGCCCACGGCACATCCCAGCGGGTTGCCGCCATAGGTCGATCCGTGGGTGCCCGCCGTCATGCCCGACGCGGCCTCTTCGGTCGCCAGAACCGCGCCCAGCGGGAAGCCCCCGCCGATGCCCTTGGCCACCATCATGATGTCCGGAGTGATGCCTGCGAATTCATGCGCGAACAGGCGCCCGGTCCGGCCCATGCCGCACTGGACCTCGTCCAGGATCAGCAACAGGCCCTTTTCGTCGCAGAGTTTGCGCAGACCCTTCAGCACCTCGTCCGGGACGACGCGGATCCCGCCCTCGCCCTGCACCGGCTCGATCAGGATCGCGGCCGTCGTGTCGGTCACGGCATCGGTCGCGGCTTCCAGCGCGTTTTCGAACGGCAGGTGGACGAAGCCCGGCAGCAGGGGGCCGAAGCCCTTGACCATCTTCTCGGTCCCCGCGGCGGCGATCCCGGCGGAGGACCGGCCATGGAAGGATCCGGCGAAGGTCATGATGTCGACCTTTTCAGGCTGGCCCCCCTCATAGAAGTACTTGCGCGCCATCTTCACCGCCAGTTCACAGGCCTCGGTGCCCGAATTGGTGAAGAAGCAGGTATCGGCAAAGGTCAGTTCGACCAGCTTGTCGGCCAGCGCCTGCTGCTGCGGGATCTTGTAGAGGTTCGACACATGCCACAGCTTCGACGCCTGATCGGTGATCGTGGCGACCAGCGCGGGATGCGCATGGCCCAGAGCATTCACGGCAATGCCCGAGCTCAGGTCGAGGAACCGGCGGCCGTCGCGCTCGATCAACCAGGAACCTTCGCCGCGCTCGAATTCGAGCGGCGCACGGGAATAAGTCGGCAAGACGGACGGGATCATCGGATCCTCCTTCTGATGAGCCCCATGGAATTGGCACAACAAGTGCCGGATGAGGCAGGGATCGTCAACGAAATGAAAGGAGAGAGTGGTCGAACGCGGAAAGACCGGCGCCGCTAAGGGGCGTCAGGCGAAGCGACGTCGGCGTCGCGAGGCGATATGGGCGTTCCGATTGACCATGGCAGGGCTCTACTATTCAACCCGCGAAAAGGGAAGCGGAAATCGCACTGCGGCCCGTGCCGGGACCGGGGTTCGCGGGATGGACCGCAGAGGGGTCCCTTGTATCTGCCGCCCGAAAGGCTAATATCACGGGCTGACGCAAGTATTACTGCACGATCGCTACTGCATGATGGAATTCAGGCGGGCACCCCGGACGGGGTCGTCCGCTTTACGAAATGGGGAAGGCATGTCCTGGACCGACGAACGCGTTGAACTGCTCAAGAAAATGTGGAGCGAGGGCCAGTCTGCCAGCCAGATTGCCAAGGAACTGGGCGGCGTCACCCGCAATGCCGTGATCGGAAAGGTTCACCGGCTGGGCCTGTCGAACCGTGCCGGCGGTCCCGCCACCGCCGCCAAGCCCGCCGTGGCACCGGCCGCCGAGGCCAAGCCGAAACCGGCCGCCAAGCCCGAACAGCCCGAGGTTCCGGCGCCCGAGGAGGCCGAGCCCCCCGTGAGCGCGCAGGCCGAAGCCCCGCGCGCGGTCGAGGTCGAGACGCGGCCCGCCCCCCCGGTCAACCCGCGCAAGCAGATCGTGCCGGCCGGACAGCCGCTGCCACCGCAGCCGTCGGCCAACGAGATCAGCCCCGAAGCCCTGGCCAAGGTGTCCGAGATCGAGAAGAAGGCCCTGAAGCTGACGCTGATGGACCTGACCGAACGGACCTGCAAATGGCCCGTGGGCGATCCGGCGACGGAAGATTTCTGGTTCTGCGGCCTGCCCAGCCAGCCCGGCAAGCCCTATTGCGAGGCCCATGTCGGCGTGGCCTTCCAGCCGATGAGCGCGCGGCGCGACCGCCGCCGGTAAGGCCGGCGCCGCCAATTCCGCGATACCTGGCCCCTGTTTTTCCGGTTCCTGACCGGAAAAACCGCCTCCCCGGCTGCGGGAAGGTTGCCATAGCCGCCCGGCGTGGCGCTTAGTTTCCCCATCCGCCAATACGACGCAAAATCGTACCGGAAAGGGGATGGCATGACAGATCAGACCGCGGGCGGCCTGCCGGATGCGCCCTATCCCGGGTTCTGGACCCGGGCCAATATCGCCGGTGCCATCGGCAATACGCTGGAATGGTACGATTTCGCGATCTACGGCTATCTGGCGCCAATCATCGCGGCCCAGTTCTTTCCGTCCGATGACAAGACCGTCAGCCTGATCGCCACCTTCGGCGTCTTCGCCGCGGGCTTCATGATGCGACCCATCGGCGGCATCTTCTTCGGCCATATCGCCGACCGCCATGGCCGCAAGCTGGCGCTGACTCTGTCGGTGGGCATGATGGCCATCCCGACCACGCTGATCGCCTTCCTGCCCGGCTATGCCGCCATCGGGGTAGCAGCGCCCCTGCTGCTGACCTTGCTGCGCCTGTGCCAGGGGCTGTCGGTCGGTGGCGAATACACCAGTTCCGCCACCTTCCTCGTGGAACACGCGCCTATCGGCCGCCGCGGGCTGGCCGGATCCTGGGCCGTGACCGGGGCCATCGTGGGCCTGTTGCTGGGATCGGCCGTGGCCGACCTGATGTCGAACATGCTGGCGCCCGACGCGATGAAATCCTGGGGCTGGCGCGTGCCGTTCCTGATGGGGATCCTTCTGGGCTTTGCCGGCGTCTTCCTGCGCCGCAATGTCGAGGAGACATTCAGTGCCCCGGAACTGGAGGACCTGTCCGGGAATGTCGACACCATGGGGCAGGTGCCGCTGATCGATGCCTTCCGCAACCACGGCCGCGACATCGCACGGGTCGTCGGCATCTGCGTTTTCAGCGCGATCAGCTTTTATGGCGGTTTCGTCTACCTGGTGACCTATCTGGAAGAATACACCAAGGTCAGCCAGGCCGTGGCGCTGGACTTCAACACGGCCAGCCTGCTGCTCTTGGTGATCCTGCTGCCGGTCGCGGCCCATATCTCGGACAAGGTCGGACGGAAGCCGATGCTCTTGACCGGTACGATCCTGATGGGGCTGGGCAGCTATCCGATCTTCTGGCTGCTGCATCATCCGTCCAGCACCATGATCATGGCAGGCGAGGTGATCACCGTCACCCTGATCGCCATCTTCGCCGGCTGCCTGCCCGCCACGATGTGCGAACTGTTCCCCGGCCGGGTCCGGGTGACCGCCGTTTCGGTGTCGTACAACATCCCGTACGCGGTCTTCGGGGGCACTGCGCCGATGGTGGCCACATGGCTGATCGGCGCCTCGCATGACGATCTGGCACCGGCCTTCTATGTCTCGGCCGCCGCGGCGATCACGCTGGTGGCACTGCTGACCTTGCGGGAAACCAGCCGCCTTCCCCTCCGCTGACCGGGGGACAGATGGGCGGATGCCGACCCCGGGAAGCGGGGCCGGCATCCTGTTCAGGCCGGCAAGCCGATCGCGCATGCATCGAGGGGGGACAGGGACCGCGCCGCTTTTCAGCCTTCAAGGGCTACGCGGAAACCGGCCTGCCGGATCAGTCCTGGACCGGTCCCGGCGAGGAATATTGCGGAATCGTGCTGGTCGACGCCGCCGTGGGCTCGATGCTCACCCAGTTGCCTTCGGCCAGGTCGAGATTGCCGGGAATGTCTTCCTCCCAGAAGCCCACGACGACGGGGGTTATGTTCAGGTACAGCTTGTCGTCGACGATGCGCCACAGGTTCGGATTGCCGGGCACCTTGCCGCCCTTGGAAACGCCATAGGCGCAGTGGCCATCATATTGCGGCGCGTAGTAGGCCGGGTTTTCCAGGAACTTTGCCCGGTTTTCTTCATTGGCGAAGGCGAAGGTGGCACCGTTGTAATCGGCGGTGATGTCGGCGCGGCCCGGCACGGCGGCCGGCTGGCTTTGCCCCACCGGCACCTGGGGCAGGCCGCGATAGGCCACGACATCGAAGCCGGACACGGCATAGCCGGTTTCGTCGACATACTGATCGCCGGCAAAGGCGGGTGTGAAGGCGGGGGCCGCGAAAAGGCTGGCCGCAAGAAGCAAGGAAAAACGGGTCATGGTGGCGCAATAGCTCCCTGAAAGGTCATCGACCGGGGCGTGCAGGGGTCCCGGCACATTCAGAAGCCTATGTGCTGGACGGCCCGTGCCATAGGGGGCCTCGCGTCGTGGTGACGGCCGGTCATCCGTCGTGATTGAACCGTGATGATAGGCCCCGATCCCTGCTGGCAGAGTGCGTGGTGTTGTTCATGCCGCCGGGGTGTGTGCTCCGCACGCACCGACCGTCACCGCCATCGCCTGCCCGGCCGCACCCTGGTACGCCGCTCAGCAACCTGTCAGCCCGCAGGGTGCGTGCGACACACGCACCGCTCCCGATCAGCGCAAGCGCGGCGGCTTGTCTGGATCCGACCCGGGCGCGGCCCGCTGGAGTGTCTCCGTCTCGGGCTGGGGCAGGTCGAAACGCAGGCCCACCCGGGCCAGCCGCGCCGCGATGGGGGCGGAGGCGGTAAAAAAGCCCACGTCCAGCGCCCCGGCCTCGATCCCCGAAAAGACCAGCGCCTCGGCCACGGCGCGTTGCAGGGCCGCTTCGGCCGCCGGGGCCGCATCGATGAAGGCCAGCAGGTGGCCCTTGCCGCCACCGGCGTATTCGACACCCGCCAGGAATGCCATCGGTGCGTGGCCGGCGGCACTGGCAAGCTTGGCGTCCAGACCGACCACCAGCGCCTCGGGCAGGCCCGCAGGCGGGTGAAGGCCTTCGATCTGCGCCTCGTCGGCGACAAGGCCGCCATGGGTGTCGGTCAGCGTCTCGGTCAGCCAGGACATCGCCTCGGCCGGGATCAGAAGGGACGAGGGCGCGACTTCGAGGTTCAGGCCCAGCCCGATCCCCTGCCCCGACAGCAGCCCCGCCAGCGCGCGGCCCGGGATCGCCACGTAAGGCACCGGGCGGCCCGCGAAATCCGCCAGGCGTTCGATCCGGTCGAAGGCCAGCACGAAGCGGCCATCGGCCACGTCGAAGATTTCGGGCTCGATATCCTCGGCCTCGGGTTCGCGGACCAGCATCAGGAACAGCTCGTTGTCGGCAACCCTTTCGTAGAAGCGCAGGCGGGCGGCATCGTCGCCGGGCGCGGCTTCCATCGCCCGATGGGCGAGGTCGATCGGAGTGGGAGCGGTCATGCGAGAGCCTCCTCGACCCGGGCGCGCAAAGCCGGCAGAAGCTCTGTCGCGAACCAGGGATTTGTCTTGAGCCAGTGCGTATTGCGCCATGACGGATGCGGCAGCGGAAAGACATGCGGTGCATGGGCGCGCCATCCCGCCACGGTGTCGGTGACCGACCCGCGCGTGCCCAGGTGCCAGCGATGGGCATGGCCGCCGACAAGGATCGTCAATGGCATGGGGCCCAGAGCCTTCATAACCCTGTCATGCCAGGTGGCCGAACAGAGCTTGGGCGGCGGCAGATCGGCCTTTTTCGCGTCGTAACCCGGAAAGCAGAAGGCCATCGGCACCACCGCCACGCGGTCCAGGTCATAGAAGACGTCGCCGTCGATCCCCATCCAGTCGCGCAGCCGGTCGCCCGACGGATCGGTGAACGGCCGCCCCGAGGCATGGACCCGCGCGCCGGGCGCCTGCCCCGCAACCAGGATCCGCGCACCGGGCCGGAACCAGACGACGGGCCGCGGCGCGTGCCGCGTGGCCGTGGCCGCGAACCGGTCGGCGCACAGCCGACAGGCCCGAATCTCTTCGGCCAGTGTTGCGACCTCTGCCGCTTTTTGCGTCATTCCGCCCTCCGCACTTGCATCGCGGTACAACCAAGAACTGAACCGTACGGTTCACGGCGCGTCGATACGTCCCGCCTTGCCGCGGGCGCTTCGCGACCCTGTTGCCCCGCAGGATCAAATCCCGTACCCCTGCCCGGCAAGAAAAAATTCGGAGACCGGCCGACCATGTATCGCGTCTGGAACTTTCTCACCGACTATTCCCTTCTTCTTATCATCGGTGCGGGCATGGCCCTTGTCTGGGCCAATATCGACGCCAGCAGTTACCATCACTTCGTGGAATTCGTGATCTGGGAAAACGGGCCCATCGGTCACCTGCACGACGGTCACCGGACGCTGACGCTGCACTATCTGATCAACGACGTGCTGATGGCGCTGTTCTTCGCCATCGCCGCCAAGGAAGTCTGGGAAGCCGTCATCCTGAAGACCGGCTCGCTGCGCGGGCGCAAGGCCGCCACGCCGCTCTTCGCCACCGCCGGCGGCATGTTCGGCCCGATCCTGGTCTATCTGGGCCTTGCCATGGTCATGGGATCGGAGACCTACCAGGCCGTTTCGAACGGCTGGGCGATCCCAACGGCCACCGACATCGCGTTTTCCTACCTCGTCGGCCGGCTGGTCTTCGGCGCGGGACACCCGGCGGTGCGGTTCCTGCTGCTTCTGGCCATCGCCGACGACGCGGCGGGCCTGATCATCCTGGCGATCTTCTATCCGTCCGGAGAGCTGGCCCCGGAATGGCTTCTGGTCTCGCTGGCCGCGGCCATCCTGGTCTTCGTGCTGTTCAACTGGCTGCCGCGGGCGCTGGACGGCGCCAAGGACCACCGCCCGGCCTCGACCTGGGTGCGCAAGAACCTGAGCTTCCTGCCCTACCTCGTCGCCGGCTGCGTCAGCTGGTACGCCTTCATGCGGTCTGGCCTGCACCCGGCCTTGGGCCTGCTGCCGATCGTGCCGACGATCCCCCATGCCGACCGCGCCTTTGGCATGTTCAGCGCGGCCGAGGAGCACCTGACCGACCTGCTGAACCAGATCGAGCACGCGCTGAAATACCCGGTCGAGATCGTGCTGTTGTTCTTCGGCCTGCTGAATGCGGGCGTCGAATTCAGCTCGATGGGCAATGTCACCTGGCTGGTTCTGGCGGGTCTTCTGATCGGCAAGCCGGTGGGCATCTTCATCATGGGCTACATCGCGGCCCGCCCCATGGGCCTGGGCATTCCCGAAGGGATGAGGATCATCGACCTGTTCGTGATCGGCTGCGTCGCCGCCATCGGGTTCACCGTGGCGCTCTTCGTGGCATCGGTCGCATTCCCGGGCGGTGCGGTCCAGGATGCGGCGAAGATGGGCGCGCTCTTCAGCTTCGGTGCGGCCATCATCAGCGTGATCGCGGGCAAGCTTTGCCGGGTCGAAAAACAGTCGGTCTGACCCAAGACCATTACCCTATGGCAACGGCGCCGCGATCACCTGATCGCGGCGCCGTAGTCTTGTGGATTTATTCCACAGTCTGAAATAGTGTTGCCCTGCCCCAAAGGGGCGGGCAGTCGTTCCGCGCATGGGGCAAGGTGTGGTTTAACGGGCAGAATGGTCGTCGCACGGCAAGGGCACATGATCGAGTTCAGCAATGTCAGCAAATCGTTCTGGACCGGAACGCAGCGCAAGGTGATCCTGGACCGCGTGTCCTTCCGGGTGGAAATCGGCCGCAACCTTGGCATCCTGGCCCCGAACGGCACCGGCAAGACCACCCTGATCAACATGATGGCCGGACTTGAAAAACCGGACGAGGGCGAGATCCGCAAGACCTGCAACGTGTCCTTCCCGCTGGGCTTCATGGGAGGCGTCGTTTCCCGTATCTCGGCCAAGGAGAACTGTCGCTATATCGCCAAGCTCTACGGCATGGATCCCGACTATGTCGAAGCCTATTGCCGGTGGCTTTGCAACCTGGGCGAATATTTCGAACAGCCCTTGGGCACCTATTCTTCCGGGATGAAGTCGCGGTTCAGTTTCGCGTTGATGCTGGCGCTTGATTTCGACATCTACCTTGTCGATGAAGGCATGCCCAATTCCACCGATGTGGACTTCAACCGCAAAGCCGGTGCGATCCTGCGGGAACGGCTGGAAACCACGACCATCGTGATCGTGTCCCACCAGCCGGCCACGCTGGAGAAATACGCCAATGCGGCGGCGGTGCTGCGCAACGGTCAGCTGTACATGTTCGATACCTTGGAAGAAGCGAAAGAGCTCTATGACTACGAAGCCCAAGGCTAGGAAGTTCCGCATCCGCCGCGCGACGACGCCCGGCACGGCCTGGGATCCGGAGACGAGCGAGACCGAAGTCGCCATCGAAGCCCAGCGGGCGGCCCTGTCCACCGCTGGCGGCACCGGTGCAACCAAGGCCGAAGACGGGAAGAGCGGCCATACGACGGGCCAGAAGACGGGACAGCCGACCGGTCAGGCATCGGGCCAGCCCCCTGAACAGCCCAACGGTCCGGCGGGCAAGGGACCCGCCGCCGCCCCTCCGGACGATAACGAGGATGACGATGATTTCAGCCTCGACGATGACGATCTTGAAGACGACCGGCCGGCCGCCGCGGATGCGGCCCGCAAACCGGCCGCGCGCCCGGCGCCCGGCTCTCCCGAGGCCGCGCTAGAAGCGATCCGGCAGGAAGGCCTGACCAGCCGGCAGCTGCGCATGGCCCGCCGCGTGGCGCTGCGGCACAACCTCGCGCCGACATCGGACCTGGATGCCGTGCGGATGCTGCGCGAAAAGGGGATCGATCCGTTCCAGCATTCCAACATGCTGGACCTGGTGGTCCACCGCAAATCCGAAGCGGACCGCAAGGTCCAGCTGCCCCAGAAGGTGACCGAAAGCCCCGACCAGCTGCCCTCGACCCAGCTGAGCCCCGCGGCCCGCCGCGAACGGGAAATCGGCGAGATCCAGCGCGACATCGTGCGGCGCCGGCGGCGGTCGCTGGGCCTTCTGGCGGCGCGGCTGGCCTTCTTTGTCGGCGTGCCGACGTTGATCTGCGGCTACTATTTCTACAACATCGCCTCGCCCATGTATTCGACCAAGTCGGAATTCATGATCCTGCAGGCCGACGGCGCGGGCACCGGACAGATGACCGGCCTTCTGGCGGGCACGCAATTCGCCACGACGCAGGATTCGATCGCGGTACAGTCCTTTCTGCAATCCAAGGACGCGATGATGCGGCTGGATTCGGATGCCGGCTTCAAGCAGCATTTCCAGCAGCCCTGGATCGATCCGATACAGCGCCTGCCCGAGGATGCGACGCTGGAAGAAACCTATGCCGTCTACAATCGCGACGTGAAGATCGGCTATGACCCGTCCGAAGGCGTCCTGCGGATGGAAGTCACCGCCGCCGATCCCCAATCCGCGACCGTGTTCTCGCAACGGCTGATCGCCTATGCCGAGGAACGCGTGAACGACATGAGCCGCGAGAAGCGGGGCGACCAGATGAAGGACGCCAAGCAAGGACTGGAGGTCGCGCAGGAGGAACGCCGCCAGGCCCAGGAGGCACTGGTCCGGCTGCAGCAGCAGAACGCCCTTCTGGACCCGGAAGGCAAGATCGCCAGCCTGCGTACCATGATCTCCAGCTTCGAGACCCAGCTGGAGGAGAAGGAGCTTGAACTGTCCGCGCTGGAAGACAATTCGCGCCCGAACCAGGCCCGGATCGACGGCGCCCGCGGCGACATCCGCCGGCTGCGCGCCAAGATCGTGGAACTGAACGACCGCATGACCCAGGCCAGCCAGGGCGAGGATTCGCTGGCCAGCCTGACGGTGAAGATCAACATGGCCCAGGCGGATCTGGCCACGCGGGACATGATGATGCAATCGGCGCTGCAGCAGGTCGAACAGACGCGGATGGAGGCGAACCGCCAGGTCCGCTACCTGACCACCTCGGTCAAGCCGGTCCCCAGCCAGGAACCCAGCTATCCCCGCAAGTTCGAGAACACGCTTCTGGCCTTCCTGATCTTCGGGGGGATCTACCTGATGATTTCGCTGACCGCGTCGATCCTGCGCGAGCAGGTGACGACCTGACCGGGGTGTCTGGCCCCTTTCCCAAAGCGCGCGCTGCCGCTATAGCGCGCGCATGAGCCAGAACCCGCCAGACCTTCGCCCCGACCTCGCCCCTGCCGCGCATCTGACCGACACGCGGCGCGCCGGCCAGCCGTCCATCGGCATGGTGTCGCTGGGCTGCCCCAAGGCGCTGGTCGACAGCGAACGGATCCTGACCCGGCTGCGCGCCGAAGGCTACGGCGTCTCGCCCGACTACTCCGGAGCGGACGCGGTGATCGTGAACACCTGCGGGTTCCTCGACAGCGCCAAGGCGGAATCGCTGGACGCCATCGGCGAGGCGCTGACCGAAAACGGCAAGGTCATCGTCACCGGCTGCCTAGGCGCCGAACCCGACTATATCCGCGAACATCATCCCCGGATCCTGGCGGTGACCGGCCCGCACCAGTACGAACAGGTGCTGGATGCCGTCCACAAAGCCGTGCCGCCCTCGCCCGATCCGTTCGTCGACCTGCTGCCCGCGACCGGCGTGAAGCTGACGCCACGGCATTATTCATACCTGAAGATTTCCGAGGGCTGTAACCACAAGTGCAAGTTCTGCATCATCCCTGATATGCGCGGTCGCCTGGTCTCGCGCCCGGTGAATGCCGTCCTGCGCGAGGCGGAGAAGCTGGTCGATGCCGGCGTGCGCGAACTTCTGGTCATCTCGCAGGATACCAGCGCCTATGGGCTGGACCGCAAGTATGAAGCGGTGGACTGGAAGGACCGTCAGGTCCGCAATCACATCACCGACCTGACCCGGGAACTGGGCCAGTTGGGCGCCTGGGTGCGGCTGCACTATGTCTATCCCTACCCCCATGTGCGCGAGCTGATCCCGCTGATGGCGGATCCCGAAAACGGCGTGCTGCCCTATCTGGACATCCCGTTTCAGCACGCCCATCCCGACGTGTTGAAGCGGATGGCGCGGCCCGCGGCCGGTGCCAAAACGCTGGACGAAATCGCCGCCTGGCGCGCGGTCTGCCCGGACCTGGTGCTGCGGTCGACCTTCATCGTCGGCTATCCCGGCGAGACGGAGGCAGAGTTCCAGACCCTGCTCGACTGGCTGGACGAGGCGCAGCTGGATCGCGTCGGCTGCTTCCAGTACGAAAATGTGCAAGGGGCCCGGTCGAACGACCTGCCGGATCACGTCCCGGACGAGGTCAAGGCCGAGCGTTGGGAACGCTTCATGGAGAAGGCCCAGGCCATTTCCGCCGCGAAGCTGGAAACCAAGGTCGGCCGGCACATGCAGGTCATCGTCGACAGCGTCGATGACGAGGCCGCGACCTGCCGCACAATGGCCGACGCGCCCGAAATCGACGGCGCGCTGTTCATCGACGAAGATTACGACCACCTGCGCCCCGGCGACATGGTCACGGTCGAGGTCGAAGAGGCCGGGGATTACGACCTGTGGGGCCGCCTGATCAGCTAGTCTGGCATCCCGCGCTTGCACTTCCTCGAAAACGCAGCCTTCTGGGCTGCGTTTTTCATTCAGATCCCGGGCTCAGGTCCCGGGCAGGGACGTTCAGGCCGTGTCGCCGGCCAGATCGGCGAACAGGTCGCGGTTGCGGCAATAGCCCGGCGCCGCATCTGCCACAGCGCCTTCATGCGCTTTCAGCCAGTGCTGACAGCCTTCGGGATCGGTGCAGCCGGTGCAGGCCATCACGGCGTCCGTCACCTCGGACATGTCCAGCTGGGCGCGAAAGACGACCTCTTCCAGATCGACCCCGACGGCATGTGCCATTCTGTCGACCAATTCGGCGTGGTGCTTGAGTACGGTGCGGTTGGACATCTTGGACCTCCCCTTGGCGGAATGCGTCATAAGGAATGGACGGATTTTACCCGGATCGCCGCCCTGCCCGCCTTGACCCACGTCAATATGTCGAAAATTGCGATCAGCCGGTGACGCCGATCCTTTGCGCCGTCGATCGGACCACGCTGCGGCGCGCCGAATTGGGTGGATGGGTGCCCAGGAACTTGTCGCCAGGGTCCGGCGTCTTGTCGAAATATTCCATGCCGACCAGCGGGTTGTATCCAGCCTTTGCGGTGATGATCGTGCCCATCGCGTCGGCCTCCAGCTCGTGATCCTTGGAAAAGACCCGCGCCCCGATGGCCGCCCCCAGTTTCTGCGCCCGCCGGATATCGCCGCGGCTGCCGCCCTCGACCGCGACCCGCTGGCCCAGAAGCTCGGCCCCGTAGGCGGCGTTCTCCTGCTGGCGGCGGATATGGTCCAGAATGTGGTGAGAGGCCTCGTGGCTGATGACGAAGGCCATCTCGTCCCCGTTGCGGACGTCCAGGATCATCGCCGCCGACACCGTGATCACGGGGCGGCCGCGGGCATCCAGGCTTTGATAGGCGTTGACTGGCGCATCGCGGGTGATGTCGACCCGGAACAGGAAATCACAGTTCAGGTCGTGATCCTGTTCGCGGCAGAACCTTTCGGCCACGGGTTCGACACGGGTCACCACCTCGGAAAACATCTCGGCGGCGGCATCGGCGCGGGTCCGCGCTGCGTCCGGAATCTGCTGACCGCCCTGCCCCGCCCCCGGCGGCAACGCGACATCGCAGGCCGCGACAAGACACGCCAGAAGCAGGATTACGCGAAACATGGCATTTCCTTGTAGCGACACAGGCGTAGATTAGCAGACGAGGCTTGTACCTCCAGAACCGATGAAACTCACCATAGGCAGCAGCAGGCTTAACCCATGTTTACGATCGAACACGATTTCGATGCCACGGTCATCACGCTGGTCGACGAAGGCAGCGCGCCGCTGCAAGAGGATCTCACCATCAACGCCTTCGATGAATGCGTCACGGTGGAGCAACTGGACCCCCGCACCGACCGGGTACAGAAGATCACCCTTTCGAACCAGCAGCTGCGCGACCTGGCAGCGGCCCTGAACCTGCCCGAAGGAATCTATGCCGGCCTGCCCGGGCCGCGATAAAGGAACACCTTCCCGCGCGAGGTCTGGCCCTGGACCAGTTCCAGCTGCGACGGCGCCACGCCCAGCGCCATGGCCAGCACGGTCCGGACCGCATCGTTGGCCTTGCCGTCCTCGGGCGGGGCGGTGACGGCGATTTTCAGGATATCGGAATCGACGCGGATCGCATCCTTGCGCGCCTTGGGCGTGACCTTCACGGCAATCCTAGCCCCGTCCTGCGCCAGGGCGGACAGGTCGGGGATATCGCGCAGCTTGGGTTTCGCCATCGGATCGGGGCCTTCTGGCGCGTCAGTCCTGCGCCTGCAACCGGTCGATCAGCGCATCGAGCTGCGCCTTGGCGACCGTGGGCGAATTCTGCACCTTCTGCAGGATGTCCAGCGTCTGGGCCTTGACCTGCTGGGTCAGGTCCATGCCTTCCACGACCTCCCGCGCGCGGGCGTAATCGATCCCTTCCTCGGTCAGGATCCCCTGGCTTTCCAGCGTGGTCTGAAGGTTGGTCAGCTTTTCGGCGGCGGCATTGGCCGCCTGGGCCGCCGCGTTCTCGACATTCGCTTGGGCCGAGGCCGTGCTGTCGGAAATCGCCTGAGCCGCCTGTTTCTGGGCCGCGGCGGTCACGTCGGTGGCGGCCTCTTTCAGATTCTGGAGCGCGTCCTTCAGGTTGTCGCCGGCCGCGGCCGCCTGTTCCTGCGGCGTGGGCGCCCGGTCGTTCTGGTCCTGCCACCAGATGTAGCCGCCAAATCCAAGGGCTGCCAGAACCGCCACGATCGCGATCAGTCGCGTCACCATCTTCAATCCCTTCCGCATCTCTCCGGACTGCCCGGCCTCGCGCTGCCCGACCAGGTCCCGGGCCGAATACCAGCCCCTCTGCCCTTGACCAAGGACGTCGGGGCGCAGAGATAACCACTGATCCCGCGATTGGAAGTGTCTGCATGCCTGAAAAGAACCAAGCCGCCCTCGATTTCCTGCTGTCCCGCCGGTCCCGTCCGGCCAAGACGCTATCAACCCCGGTGCCCCCGCGCGAGGCGGTCGAAACCATCCTGACCGCCGCCGCGCGCACCCCCGACCACGGCAAGCTGGAACCCTGGCGTTTCATCGTTCTGGAACGCGACGCGCTGGTCCGGCTGGGCGACCTCGCCGGGCGCCTCTCGGCCGCGGCTGGCCGGCCCGAGGAACAGGTCGCAAAGGACCGAAATTGCTATGACAACGGACATCTTGCGGTGGCCGTCGTGACCGTGCCCCGACCGTCCGAGAAGATCCCCGAGATCGAACAGGTCTATTCCGCCGGTGCCGTCTGCCTGGCGCTTCTGAACGCCGCGCTGGCCGCGGGCTGGGGCGCCAACTGGCTGTCGGGCTGGGCCTCGCACAACCGCGACTTCTGTACCCAGGGGCTGGGCCTGGGACCGGACGAAAAGATCGCCGGCCTGATCTTCCTGGGCACCGAAAGTGCCGTGCCGCCGGACCGGCCACGGCCGGACCTGAACCGTATCACTCAGTGGGTCGCGTCATGATTTTCAACTCGGTCCTGGCCGCCATCGGCCAGATGGACGACAGGCGGTTCCAGCGGGTGCTGCTCTTGGGCGTGGGCCTCAGCCTGGGTGCGCTGATCCTGGCCACAATCGTGGTAGCGGGCCTGATCGGCTGGCTGGTGGGCCCGACCGTCACCCTGCCCTGGATCGGAGAGGTCCACTGGATCGGCAATGTTGCCAGCATCTCCTCTGTCCTGTTGATGATGGTCCTGTCGGTGGTGCTGATGGTGCCCATCGCGTCGGCCATCACGTCGCTGTTCCTGGACCAGGTCGCCGACGCGGTCGAGGAACGGCACTATCCCCACCTGCCCCCCGCGACCGAGGTGCCGCTGTGGGACGGGATCCGCGACGGATTGCGCATGTTGGCCGTGACCGTCGTGGCAAACCTGCTGGCGCTGATCCTGTATCTGGTCTTCGCGCCGCTGGCGCCGGTCATCTTCTGGCTGCTGAACGGCTTCTTGCTGGGGCGGGAGTACTTCATGCTGGCCGCGATGCGCCGCGTGGGCCGGCCTGCGGCGCTGAAACTGCGCCGCAAGTATATCGGCATTGTCTGGGCGACCGGCACGGTAATGGCCATTCCGCTGACCATCCCGGTGGTGAACCTGCTGATCCCCGTTCTGGGAGCAGCCGCGTTCACGCACCTCTATCACGGTCTTACCGGGGCGGGCTCATCCGGCCGAACCAATCCAGGTCCCGCACGCTGATCCAGCCCGAGGTGATGACCACGTAGGAAATCACGAACAGGACCACCGTGATGCCGGTGGTGATCCAGGCCTTCTTCTTCAGGTGATGCGTCTCGGGCGACCCGGCATGGGTGCCCGGGACGATTTCGCCCTTGTCGCCCTGGGTTTCGATCCGGATCGGCAGGATCACGAAGAAGGTCATGAACCAGATGATCGACCAAAGGACCAGGGCAGCGGTGATTGTCATGGGTCCTACACCTGTTCCAGTTCGACAAGACAGCCGTTGAAGTCCTTGGGATGCAGGAACAGCACCGGCTTGCCGTGGGCGCCGATCTTGGGTTCTCCGCTGCCCAGCACGCGGGCACCGGTGGACTTCAGATGATCGCGGGCCGCAATGATGTCGTCGACTTCATAGCAGACATGGTGAATGCCGCCCGACGGGTTCTTTTCCAGGAAACCGGCAATCGGGCTGCCTTCGCCCAGCGGATACAGCAGTTCAATCTTGGTGTTCGGAAGCTCGATGAAGACGACGGTCACGCCGTGATCGGGTTCGTCCTGCGGCGCCCCGACCTTGGCCCCCAGGGCAGAGCGATACTGTTCGGACGCGGCCTCCAGGTCCGGAACGGCGATGGCGACATGGTTCAGGCGACCGATCATGGCAGGCTCCTTGCGGCTTTCGGGGTCCCCGGGTTTATGGGCGCCCAAGCCCCCTGACGCAAGAGGCGGGCCGTCGTCGTTAACCGGGCGTTAGTCCTGTTGACCGTAGCCTTTCAGTGTACCCCCCGAAAGGAGCTGCCATGCACGACACGGATTCTGTTCCCCGCCTCTCCGGCGTCTTCCTGCCGTCCCGCCCCCTGCTGGGACTGACGGTTCTGGTCGTGGAAGACAGCCTTTATGCCTGCGATGCCATCCGTCTGCTGTGCCTGCGCAGCGGTGCCCGGATCCGACGGGCCGACTGCCTGAAATCCGCGCGCCGCCACCTTCTGGTCTACCGACCTGCGGTGATCGTCGTCGATATCGGCCTGCCCGACGGCAATGGCCTGGACCTGATCAAGGAACTGTCGGCCACCCGGCCGCGAATCGCGACGATCCTGGCCTCTTCGGGCGATGACAGCCTGGCGGATTCCGCGATTGCCGCGGGGGCCGACGGCTTTCTGGCAAAACCGGTGAACTCGTTGGCCTCGTTCCAGCATCAGATCCTGTCCCACCTGCCGGAAGACATGCGACCCGACCGCGCCCGCCCCCGACCCATGATCGACGAGGTGGTGACGCCGGACCCGATCGCCTTCCAGGACGACCTGACCCATATGGCCGACGTGCTGGACAGCCCCGAGGCAGAGGACATGCTGGACTATGTCGCGCAGTTCCTGACCGGGGTGGCCCGCAGTGCCAACGACATGAAACTGGCCGATGCCGCGGCCGACCTGGCCCGCGTACGGGCCGACGGCAAACCTTTTGCGGCCCAGGCCGCCGCGGTCACCGATCTGGTCAGGGAGCGGCTGACCAAGGTCACACGAGCGGTGTGATCATGATCGAAACCGTCATCGTCACGCTCCTGGCGCTGGGCCTGGCACTGTACCTGCAGTCCAGGTTCGCCGACCGGCACGACCGGTCCGGCCGGCGCACCCGGCAGGATCGGGCCTTGCCAAAGCGTTAGCCCGTCAAAGCGACGGGTCAGAGGCCACGCGCACCAAGCGCGTCAGGTCGCTCAGCCGTTCCTTCTGTGATCCGTCGGGGGCAAAGTTCGACGGGTCCAGCCAGACGCGAAAGGCCTCGCTCAGGGCCGGCCACTCGCTGTCGACGATCCCGAACCAGGCGGTGTCGCGGTTGCGGCCCTTCACCACCATGTGCTGCCGGAAGACGCCTTCATAGCTGAAACCCAGCCGCTGCGCCGCCAGCCGCGAAGGCCGGTTCAGCGCATTGCACTTCCATTCGTAGCGGCGATAGCCGTTCTCGAAGGCCCAGCGCATCATCAGAACCATCGTCTCGGTCGCGGCGCGGGTCCGCTGCAGGATGGGGGCAAAGTTGATGTTGCCGACCTCGATCACGCCATTGGCGGGATCCATCCGCAAATATGACGCCACGCCGCCGTACTGCCCCGTTTCCAGGTCCTGGATCGCGTAGAAGCAGAAGGCCGGGTCGTGCTCCACGTCGCGCACCCATCGATGGTACTGCGCAGCCGAGGAATAGGGCCCGTTCGCCATGTAATCCCACAACCAGTCGTGCCCGTCGAAGGCCTGGAACAGCAGGGCTGCGTGCTTTTCGGCCGAAAGCGGTTCCAGCCGTGCAAAGCGGCCTTCCAGGACCTCGCCCGAAGGACGCGGCGCCGCCGTCCAACCGGGAACGGTTGGACCGACAGGGCGCTTTTCGTCATGAGACAGTTCTTCAGTCATGAATTGCTCAATACGCCCGATTCGCGACCGCGCCAAGCCGTCGCATGCAAGCCCGCCGTTGCGGCAACTGCAGATCCTGGCCGGCGAAATCAGGCCAGGATCTTCATCGGCTTGCCCATGTCGAGACCGGGGAACACCACGCTTTCGATCTCGCTCCGGCTCAGCCCCGTCAGGCCGCGCATGATCCAGCCGATGGGCGCGCGCACATCGCCTGTGGGCATCAGGTCACGCCCTTCGTAAAGGTCGGCCTCGGCCAGGCCCGGCCAGCGGCCATAAACCTTGCCGCCCCGGATCGCGCCGCCAGCCATCAGCATCGCACCGCCGGTGCCGTGATCCGTGCCCACGGTCCCGTTCTCGCGCACGGTCCGGCCGAATTCGGTCACGGCGACGACGGCGGTCTTGCCCCAGATCTGCGGACCCAGATCGGACTTCAGGGTCAGGATCACATCCGACAGGTTGCCCAGCGCCGCGGTCAGGACCTTTTCCTGCCGCTGGTGTGAATCCCAGCCATTGATCGAGAACGACGCGACCCGCGCCGGCCCCCGCAGCTGTTCCGCCGCAAAGGCCGCTACGTCCTTGTAGACCGAGACCCTGGGCTTTCTGCCCATCGCTTGCGTGTCTTCCGCCATCATCTGCCGTTCGGCCATCATGCCCCCCGGCAGGGGATTGCCGTCCTCGTCCAGAACCGCGTCGGCCGGGGTTTCCTGGTTCAGGGGCTCGATCTCCAGCGTGCCGCCAGACAGCATGACCGCGTCGGTGAAGGCCGCGTGGAATTGCGGGTCGTCCTCCATCATCACCTGGGCCAACTGCATGGCCTGCGGGCTGAGCGACAGTTCGACCTCGGGCGTCCAGTTGGCAACGGGGGCAGGCCCGTCCAAGAGGCGCATCTCGCCATGGCCGATGGCAAAGGCGGTCTGGGGTTCGACCCCCGGCAGGACCTGCAGCATGCGGTTCAGCCAGCCGTCGCGGTTATCCAGCAGATGGGTCGTCCCCGCCTCCAGCAGGTCCTGGCCTTCGAAATGGCTGCGCTTGTCGCGATAGGGGGTCGAAACGGCATGGACGAACCCCAGTTCGCCCGATTTCCACAGGGGCCAGAGCGGCTTCAGCGCCTTGTTGAGCGAGAAGAAGCCGTCCAGATCCTTCGCCCCGCCGTTAGGGCCCGGGATGAAGGTCGGGCGCCAGGCAGTCAGCTTCGGATCGCCGTAGGGCTGCACGACGTCCAGCCCGTCCATCGCGCCCCGCAGCACAATGACGACCAGACGCGTGTCCCAGGGGGCCGCGGCAAAGCTGACCGGGGTCAGAAGCGGACTGGCAGCGGCGCTGCACCCGATCAGGGCGGAACGTCCAAGAAAGGCTCGGCGGGTCAGGGACATGTGGAGCTCCTAGCGGCGCTGGAAAGCGGGAGAGGACAGGACAAGCCCGATTGCCTCGGACCGTTGTTCGGCCGCCTTGGCCGCGAACTGGACCCGCGGCGGCAGGAAGGACCCCAGGGTCGTTTCGGCAAAGCGCGGTGGCTGCGGCAGATCCGGCTGCAACCGCTGCGGCGCACTCATCGCCCAGCTGAAGCGGGCGGCCAGGCTTTGCGGCGTGACCCAGACGACATCCTCTTCCGGCCAGCCGTTCGGGCCCGCGGGGCGCAGCCAGCGCTGGCCCATGCTTTGCATCGGGCGCAGCAGGATCCGATCGATCTCCGCCGGTTTCAGCTTGTCGATCCGCCGCGGCGCGATCGCCAGCGCCCGGCAGGACGAGCCGACAAAGTCGATGGCCTGCTTGACGTTGGACAGGGTCGGGTCCCACGACGCAGGGTGTTCCAGCATCGCGCCATAGACCGCCATCAGGTCACCGTCGGTGTCCAGGTAACGGGCGGTCATGTGATCGACCAGCGCCGGATCGGGCGTGTCGGACACGAAATGCACCGCCAGCTTGCCCGAGATATGGCGCGCCGTCATCGGGTTGCGCGCCAGGTCGGTCAGCGCGGCCATGATATCCTCGACCTTGGCCTTGCCGCCGCCATAGGTCTTGCCCAGGATCGTCTCGGTTCCCGGCTGGGCCCGCCGGTCGAGGAAGACAAAGCTGGTGCCGCTGTCTTCAAGGCTCATGCCGGTGAAGAGTTCGGCCAGCTGCCGCACATCGTCCTGGCTGTAGTCGGCGTTCACGCCCAGCGTATGCAGTTCCAGTACCTCGCGGGCGAGGTTCTCGTTCAGGCCGGAATTCTGGTCGGCACGCTTCTTGCCATAGGGGCTGTCCGGCCCGACCGAGGTTTCCTGTTCCAGGAAGCGCATCATCACCGGGTGCAGGGTCACCGCGATCAGCAGGTCCTCGAACTTGCCGGCCATGCGGGGGCGGATCACCTCCTCGACATAGCCGTGCGAGATGTATTGCAGCAGGCCGTTCTTGACATAGGCGGTGAAGTGGTCGCCCCAGAACACCGTCAGCCGCTCGCGGAAGCCCTGGTCGGTCCGGCTCCAGCGCAGCATGTTCTGGCCGAAGGCCGTCATGATCCGCTGACGGGCATCGCGGTTGGCGGCACGGGTCACTTCTGCAAATTCGGGGTCTCCGCGCTTTTTGCCGCTTGTCCTGATGATCTCGAGCAGCCTGTCGCGGTGCTCGTGGAATCGGACGAGGAACTGGGAGAAGGTCTCGATCGGAAAGTCCTGGGCCATGGTGTCTGGCCCGGCCAGCCGCTGCAGCATGACCTCTGCAGTCTCGGGCGGCGCGACCTTGGGCGACAGCCCGCAGCCAAAGCGGATTTCGGCAAGTTCACCTGAGAACATCGGCACTTTCCCCTGACGCGACAGCGGCCCTGTCGGCCTTGCTGACGGGTTATACGGAAAGGTAGGCGGGTTCCGTCGCCCGGACAAGTCCGGGCCCGGGCCATGGCGGTCCAATGCGTGGGATCCGGCCGAAGCCCCGAAAACCAAGGCCGGATCGCGGTCAAAGCGGCGGCAGCACCGTCCAGGGCGTGTCGAACCAGTGTTCTTCCAGGTTGACCGAAGGCGCCTCCTCCGTGGTGGCGATGCGGTCGACCACGGCGAACAGACCCGGCGCCGTCAGGGGGGTCAGCACCCCGTGCCAGGTGCCCGCGTGATAGTTCACGGCCAGCCCCGACCGGGTGACGAAGGCCAGCGGCGTACCGGGGCGACCATCCACGTCAGGCGCCACGATCACCAGGAACGGATCGGGCGTCATCGGCACGAAGGCCTGGCTGCCCGCCGGATGGCGTTCGACCATGTCCAGCACCAGCGGCAGCGCCCGGGCCTTGGCCCGGAACAGGCTGATGCCCGCGCGCCCTGCCCCGAATTCCAGCGTTGCGCGGTCGTGGAAGCGGCCGCACAGACCCTGGTTGATGATCTTGTCCGGGTCGCCTGCAGCCTCGATCAGGTCGCCGAAGGGGGCGAAGGCCTCTGCCGTGATCGGCTGCGCCCGGATCTGGCGATCATCGCTCATCGCGGCAGCATGTCGGCCAGCCGCAGCTGGGCGATCCGTTCCACCTGCTTGCAGGCCGTGTCGAATTCCGCGTCGCGGTCATGTTCCAGCCGCGTGTGGAAGGCCTGGAGGATGCTGGCCTTGTCGTTGTCGCGGACGGCGATGATGAAGGGAAAGCCGAACTTGTCCGTATAGGCCGTGTTCAGGTGGTCGAATTCCGCACGTTCCGCATCGGTCAGCGCGTCCAGTCC
The DNA here is from genome assembly GCF_009765275.1 of Chachezhania sediminis. Classification (GTDB taxonomy): domain Bacteria; phylum Pseudomonadota; class Alphaproteobacteria; order Rhodobacterales; family Rhodobacteraceae; genus Chachezhania; species Chachezhania sediminis. The sequence continues at coordinate 222,800 of NZ_VOPH01000003.1, read as the reverse complement.
GGCGCCCGCCTGTTCGGCCGTCGATTCCGCCGTCAGCCGCTTGGCCGCGGCCAGCTTGCCCGCAAGGTCCGGGTGCGCGGTCAGGACGCCCAGCCGTTCTTGCGGAGAGGCCGAGCGGAAGACGCGGGTCAGCGCGCTCCACAATCCGATGGCGGTGTCGTGGGCCGGGCCCAGTTCCAGCCCGTAGGCCCGTTCCGGGATCCAGGGGGAATGTTCGAAAATGCCGGCATAGCTGGCAACGAACTGGTCCCGGTCCATCTCGGACGGGCGGGCGAAATCCTCGGGCGGGAAGTTCGCGGCCCAGTGTTCGGCGATCTGAAGCCGCGTGGCGATCCAGACATCGGGTTTCGACCGGATATGTTCGATGAACTTCTGCACGGCCACGGCCCGGCCGGGGCGGCCGGCCAGGCGGCAATGCAGACCGATCGACATCATCTTGGGCGCGCCCGCCACGCCTTCGGCATAAAGACAGTCAAAGCTGTCGCGCAGATAGGCAAAGAACTGGTCGCCGGAATTGAACCCCTGCGCCGTGGCGAAACGCATGTCGTTGGCGTCCATCGTGTAGGGCACGGCCAGCTGGTTGCGGCCATCGACCCTGATCCAGTAGGGCAGATCGTCCGCCAGCGCGTCGGCGACATAGGCGAACCCGCCCTCCTCTGCCGCAAGGGGCACGGTGTTGACGGAACAGCGCCCGGTGTACCAGCCGCGGGGGCGTTCGCCGACCACCTCGGCATGAAGCCGGATCGCTTCGAGCATGTCCGCGCGCTCGTCCTCAATCGACATGGCTTTGTATTCGATCCATTTCAGGCCATGGCTGGCGATTTCCCAGCCCGAGGCCTTCATCGCCTCGACCTGTTCGGGGTTGCGCGCCAGGGCGCTGGCCACGCCGTAGACTGTCACCGGCAGGTCCCCCAGCATCCGGTGCAGCCGCCAGAACCCGGCGCGGGCCCCGTATTCGTAGATCGATTCCATGTTCCAGTGCCGCTTGCCCGGCCAGGGCTCGGCACCGATGATCTCGGACAGGAAGGCCTCGGACGCCGCGTCCCCGTGCAGCACGCTGTTCTCGCCGCCCTCTTCGTAATTGATCACGAACTGCACGGCGATCTTCGCGCCGCCCGGCCATTTCGGATCGGGCGTCACCGGGCCATAGCCGGTCAGGTCGCGGGAATAACGTGTCATCTGGGGCCTCGTCTCTGTCTTCTGTCCGCGTCGCGGTCGCGCGCAATCTATTGCGCTATCCGAGGGAAATCTTTCAATTTGTACAAGACACAGATGCACGACTCTTCGATTTGTACCACCCCGCGATCCGGTGCATGGTCACGCGGCAGGCAAGGATGACGACGATGACCGGTTACCTGACGACCCATGTTCTGGACACCGCCCGCGGCCTGCCGGCCAAAGGCATCGCGCTGAAGCTATACCGGCTGGAGGGCGAGACGCGCACCCTGCTTGCCCAGATGGTGACAAACGACGACGGGCGCACCGAAAGCCCGATCCTGCCGGCCGAGGATTTCGCGCCCGGGTCCTACGAGCTGGTGTTCGAGGTCGGCGCCTACCTCAGGGCCACCGGCCAGGCCGGGGCGGAACCGCTGTTCCTGGACGTGGTGCCGCTGCGCTTCGGCATGGCCGAACCGACCCATTACCACGTGCCGCTGCTTCTGTCGGCCTACGGCTATTCCACCTATCGCGGCAGCTGAGCCCGCCCGCCCTCACAACGCGGCGGCGGCGTCCGCCTCTGCCTGCGCAACCGACCGCGCCAGCCGGTCGGACATGTAGTCCATGAAGATCCGGGTCTTCGGGTCCTGGTGCCGCCGGTGGGTGAACAGGCACGCGAGCTGCACCGGCAGCGGCGGGGTGTCGGTGGCGACCGGCAGCAGGCGGCCCGCCGCCAGGTGATCGGCCACTTCGAACACGGGTTTCAGCACGACGCCTTCGCCGGCCAGCGCCCATTCGGTCAGCACATCGCCATCGTCGCATTCCATCCGCCCCGACACCGCAAAGCGTTCGGGCCCCTCGGCCGTCAGCAGGCGCCACTGGAATTCGGTGGCCCCGGGAAAGCGCAGGTTCAGGCAGTTGTGCCGGTCGCTGACCAGGTCCGTCCCGGTGCGCGGCATCCCCCGCGCCGCAACATAGTCCGGCGAGGCACAGAGCACCCGGCGGCATTCGGCGATCTTGCGGATGCGCAGTGTGGAATCCTCGGGCTCTCCCAGAAAGAAGGCCAGATCGAGCCCTTCGCCCGGCAGGTCGACCCGGCGGTCGGTCAGGCGCAGGCGCAGCGTGATTTCGGAATAGGTGGCCAGGAAGCCCGGCACCTCGGGCGCGACAAGGCGACGGCCGATGCCCAGGGGCGCCGCCACGAACAGGTCGCCCCGGGGACGTTCGGTCAGGCTGGCCACCTCGGCCTCGGCCGCGGTCACGGCTTCCAGCACGCCGCAGGCACCGGGATAGAAGGCCCGCCCCTGTTCGGTCGCGGTCAGGTTTCGGGTCGTGCGCTGGAACAGGCGCACGCCCAGATACGACTCAAGCTGCGATATCCGGGCCGACGTGACCGCTGGCGAAATGCGCAGATCACGACCGGCAGCGGACATGCTGCCCAATTCGTAGACACGAACGAAGGTGCGGATGTTGTCTAGGTAAGACATTCTTCTGTGTTTTTTGAGGGTGATTGCCCTGCCCAAGCAATAGCCAGTTATTCTGCACTTGCATAGGCTCGCGTCAGCAGCCGTTATCGGAGACCCCTAAATGATCGATTATGCCACTTTCTCGGTCATCGCCTGGGACTGGCTGGCCTTCGCCTTGCGCTGGCTGCATGTCATCACGGCGATCGCCTGGATCGGTTCCTCGTTCTACTTCATCGCTTTGGATCTGGGTCTGAAGTCGGCACCGGACATGCCCAAGGGCGCATATGGCGAGGAGTGGCAGGTCCACGGCGGCGGCTTCTATCACATCACAAAGTACCTGGTGGCCCCCGAACGGATGCCGGACCACTTGGTCTGGTTCAAATGGGAAAGCTACGCCACCTGGCTGTCGGGCTTCGCCCTTCTGACGGTCGTCTATTGGGCCAATGCCGACATCTTCCTGGTGGACACGTCGCGGGTCGATATCGCGCCCTGGCGCGGGATCATCGTATCGGCGGGGTCGCTGGTGCTGGGCTGGGTGATCTACGACACCCTGTGCAAGTCGAAGCTGGGGCATCACCCGACCGAACTGATGCTGATCCTGTTCGCCATGCTGGTGCTGCTGGGCTGGGCCTATACCCATATCTTCACCGGCCGGGCGACCTTCCTGCACCTGGGCGCCTTCACGGCCACGATCATGACCGCCAACGTGTTCTTCGTGATCATCCCGAACCAGACCATCGTGGTGAAGGACCTGAAGGCGGGCCGCATGCCCGACCCGGAATACGGGCGCATCGCCAAGCTGCGGTCGACGCACAACAACTATCTGACCCTGCCGGTCATCTTCATGATGCTGTCGAACCACTATCCCATGGCCTTCGCCACGCCCTTCAACTGGGTGATCGCGGGGCTGGTGTTCCTGATGGGCGTGTCGATCCGGCACTTCCACAACACCGTCAACGCCGGCAAGGGCTATCCCTGGTGGACCTGGGGCGTAACCGCGTTCCTGTTCGTCGTGATCGTCGTGCTGTCCCTGACCGGCATCGCCTGGATGCCAAAGGCCGCCCCCACCACGGCCGAGGCGCGCAACCCCGCCCATACCCGCCTGGCCGAGGCCGCGGGGTTCGAGGACGTGCACAACATGGTCAAGGAACGCTGCAGCATGTGCCATTCCCGCAATCCCACCTACAAGGGCATGGGGATGGCCCCCAAGGGCGTCTATCTGGAAACCGAGGACGACCTTCTGACCAATGCCCGCGAGGTGTTCCTGCAGGCCGGAGCCACGACGGCGATGCCGCCGGCCAACCTCACCTTCCTGGAGCCGTCGGACCGGCAGGCCATCGTTCACTGGTACGTCGCCGGCAAATCCTGACCACCCCCGGCGGCGCTTGAGTAATAAGGGGCGCCCTGTGACGTCCCGTCGCTTACCATTGCAATGATACATCATTTTGCACTGGGTCCCCGGCAGGGTTGTGTTTAATCTGGCGCGACCCGGACCCAGCCGATACCAAGATTTCATTACTGAGTGGAAAGACCAAGCTGCCATGACACGTCACGATCGAGGACGCGGTGCAAGAAGCGCCCTGACGATCATTGCCATGAATACGATGGCGGTCCTGGCCGCCACACCGGCCGTTCCGCAGACCGGAACGGCGGGCAACGCCGATGCCATGGCGACACAGACCCAGGCCGCGGCCCCGCCGCAGACCCGGGCGGAACGGCGGGCCGCACGTAAGGCCCAGAAGCAGCAGCAACAACAGAAACACGACACGCCGACCGTGACGGTCAACGTGCCCGGCGCACCGGAAGAGATCGTCCAGCGCATCCGCGCATCGTCGGCCGTCGTGACCTTCGACAAGACCGGCCGCACCAATGGCCAGGAACTGTCGGCGGCGGCGCTGTCGGATTACCGCACCTTCGTCCAGGTCATGTACGATGCCGGCTATTTCGGCCCGGTCATCCACATCCGGCTGGACGGGCGCGAGGCGGCCAACATCCCGCCGCTGGACCTGCCGGCCACGGTCAAGACGATCGATATCGAGATCATTACCGGAACCCGCTTCACGATGGGCAAGGCCGAGGTCAGCCCCCTGGCCGACGGCACCGAACTGCCCGAAGGCTTTGTCACCGGTCAGCCCGCCTCGACCGGGGTGGTGCGCGATGCGGCGGCGGCCGGCGTTTCGGGATGGCGCGATCTGGGCTACGCCAAGGCCAAGATCACGGACGAAAAGATCGTGGCCAACCACCGCGACGCGCGGCTGGACGCCGAGATCGACCTGGCGACGGGTCCGAAACTGCGCTTCGGCCGGCTGGCTGTCACCGGCCAGACCCAGGTGAACGAAAGCGCGATCCGCAAGATCGCAGGCTTCCCGTCCGGCCAGACCTTCAGCCCCGAGGCCGTGCGCACCGTCTCCGGCCGGCTGCGGCGCACGGGCACCTTCGACTCGGTGACGTTGACCGAGGCAAAGACCCCCAATCCGGACGGCACGCTGGATTTCACGCTGGACGTGGATGACCGCAAGAAGCGCCGCATCAGCTTCGGTGCCGAGATCGCCTCGCGCACGGGGCTGGACCTGACGGCGGGCTGGACCCACCGCAACCTCTTCGGCAATGCCGAGAGGCTGACCATCCAGGGCCGGATCAGCAATATCGGCGGCACCGAGGATATCGAGGGCACGCTGGCAACCCGCCTGGAAGAACCGGCGCGGCTGGGGCCCGACGACAGCGTGTTCTACACCGGCGTTCTGGATCGCCAGAACAAGACCTATTACAGCCTGTCCAAGGCGGCTGTGGGCGCCGGCGTGCAGCGCCGGTGGAGCAAGACGCTGACCACCGAGGTCGGCCTGGAATTCGGCGTGAACCGCGCCAGCGACGTCTTCGGCAAGCGCACCTTCCAACTGGTCTCGGCGCCGATGCGCGCCACATCCGACCGGCGCAACGACCCGATCAACCCGACCAACGGCATGTTCCTGGATGCCACGGTCCTGCCCTTCTATGACATGAAGGGCAGCGGGGCCGGGATCCGCAACTATGTCGACTTCCGCGGCTATACCGGGCCGTATTTCAACGACCGGATCGTCTTTGCGGCGCGGATGCAGATCGGTTCGATCATGGGCGCAAGCCTGGACAACATCACGCCCGACTACCTGTTCTTCTCGGGCGGGGCCGACACCGTGCGGGGCCAGCCCTACCAGTCGCTGGGCGTGCCGGTGAATGGCGGCGTCTCGGGCGGCAAGTCGTTCTATGGCGGTTCGCTGGAACTGCGGACGCGGGTCACGACCTCTCTCTGGCTGGTGGGCTTCTACGACGTGGGCGTCGTGGGGTCGGATTCCTTCATCAAGACAGACTCTCCGCTGCAATCGGGCGCCGGCATGGGCGTGCGCTATGACATCGGCGGCTTCGGGCCGCTCAGGCTCGATATCGCCGGGCCCGTCGATGGCGATACCGGCAACGGCATCCAGTTCTACATCGGTATCGGGCAGGCATTCTGATGCGGCAGGTTTCTCGTGTCATTCTCGTCTGCAGCGTCGTTTCGCTGACCTGGGTCGGCGCCGGTCCCATCGGCGCGCAATCGGACGGCACCGCCGGCTCTGACGACGATGCCGGCGGCTTCCTGGTGCGGATGCTGGAAAACCTGGCCTCGGGCGAGAACCGCAGCGTCCGGGTGATCGGGCTTTCCGGCGCGCTGAGTTCCCACGCCACGATCCAGCGGATCACGGTGGCCGACGACGACGGCGTCTGGCTGACGCTGGAAAACGTCGTGCTGGACTGGAACCGGCTGGCGCTGGTCCGGCGTCGCTTTTCCGTCAACGAACTGTCGGCCGAAAGCATCAACGTGGCCCGCCTGCCCGGGGAGGTGGAATCCGAGACCGAGATTCCAACCGCCGAGGCGCAGCCCTTCACCATCCCGGAACTGCCGGTCGCGGTGAACATCGCCAAGATCGCCACGCAGAAGCTGACCCTGGCCCAACCGGTCGCGGGCGTCGCCGCGACGCTGGACCTGGACGGCAGCTTTGCCCTGGCCGATGGCGGGCTAAGCTTGCAGATGAAGGCCGACCGGCTGGACCGGCAGGGCGACAAGGCCAAGCTGATCGCGGCCTATGTGCCGCAGGGCCAGCAGATCACGCTCGACATCTCCCTGGACGAAGCACCGGGCGGCCTGATCTCGACCGCGATGAGCATTCCCGGCGCACCCTCGGTCACGCTGACCGCCAAGGGCGAAGGCCCGGTCGAGGATTTCAAGGCCGACATCTCGCTGGCGACCGACGGCGAACAGCGGCTGGGCGGCACCGTGCTGCTTTCGCGGGAATCGGCCACCGAACAGACCGGCAGCACCCAGCGCGGCATCGGCTTCGTCGCGGATCTGGGCGGCGACCTGACCGCGCTGCTGGCTGAGCCCTACCAGCCCTTCTTCGGCACCGACACCGCGCTGCACGTCACCGGCGTGAACCAGCCCGGCGGCAACCTGAAGATCAGCGAAGCAGAGATCACATCGCAGTCGCTGAACCTGCAGGCGCAGCTGGCCACCACCGATGGCCGGCTCAGCCAGTTGCAGGCCAAGGGCCGGATCGCGCCGCAGGATGGCTCCAGCGTGGTGCTGCCCGCGGGCTCGCCGCCCCTGTCGATCGCCGGGGCCGACCTGACGGTGGCGCTGGGCGACGACGAGAAATGGACCGCCCAGATCACCGCCACGGGGATCGCGCGCGAAGATATCAAGCTGGCCCAGATCGAGGTCAGCGCCAACGGCACGCTGGGCGCCCCTGCCCCGGCCGCCGGCGTGGCGCCGGATCCCGATGCAGAGCCGCTGCGCGGATCGATCGAGGCATCGCTGACCGGGCTGGACCTGAACGACGAGGCGCTGGACATCGCCATAGGCGACACCGTCCAGCTGACCGGCGATTTCGAGGTCGGCGGCCAGAAGACGGTGCAGCTGCAGAACCTGAACCTGAAGATCGACGATTACGGCCTGACGGGCAATGTCGGGATCTCCAGCGAGAACGGCGGCATGGTGCTGGACGGGACGGCGGATGTCGACGTGCCGGACCTGTCGCGTTTTGCCAAGCTGGCCGGACAGCCGCTGGACGGCGCCGCGACCCTGACCGTGACCGGCAGCGCCGCCCCCATGGCCGCCTCGTACAGCGGGACCGTCAAGGCCACGACCACCGACCTGGACGTGGGCATTGCCGAGCTGAAGGAACTGATGAAGGGCCGCGCCGCGCTGGACGCCACCGTCGAACGCGACACGACCGGCACGCGGCTTCGCAACTTCAGCTTCGACGGCACGGGCTTTTCGACATCCGCCAGCGGCGTCATCCAGACCGGCGCGACCCAGCTGAAGATCGACGCGTCGCTGGATGACCTGGGCCGCGTCCTGCCGGCCGCCCCGGGCCCCGTCAGCCTGTCGGGCAATGTCCAGCAGGAGCGCGAGGCCTGGACCGGCGACCTGACCCTGACCGCACCGAACGACAGCACCCTGAAGGTGACCGCGCAGGTCCCGCCCACGGGCGCGGCCCAGATCGCGGCCGATGGCCGGATCGGCGCGCTGCCGGGCCTGCTGCCCGAGGACCTGACCCCGATCCTGATCGATGGCCAGGCCGCGCGCCCCGCGGCGAACGCAGCCGACTGGAACGGCGATCTGTCCATAACCGCCGGCGACGGCGTGACGGCGCGGCTGAACGGCACCGTCGATACCCTGGGCAATGCCGACCTGACGCTCGACAGCCGTGTCGACGCCTCGGCCGGGCTGCTGCCCGACGACTTCGCGCCCACCACGCTGGCCGGCACGATGAAGCGCGACCCGCAAGGTGTGTGGCAGACCGATCTGGCCGTGGCCGCCGCCAGGGCCGTGGTGGCCACGCTGACCGGCCAGGTGACCGAAACCGGCACCGCCGCGCTGAAGCTGAGCGGCGAACTGCCCTATCTGGACGACAAGCTGCCGGCCGCGCTGACGCCGGTGACCCTGTCGGGCACCGCGAACCGGGCCGAAGACGGCAGCATGGACGCCCAGGTCACCCTGGATGCCGATGCCGGCGGCGTCGCCGACCTGACCGCGACGATGGATGCCGACGGCCTGCTGCAGGCACAGTTGAACGGCCAGGTGGCCAGCGGCAGCGGCCTCGTCCCGCCCGAGCTGGAGCCGGTGACGCTGTCCGCCAATGCCCGCCGCCGCGACGGCGTGGCCACCGCGCAGGGCGAATTGCAGGGCGGCAAGGCCGGGCGCTTGTCGTTCGTGGCGAACCATTCCGCCGACAACGGCGCCAGCGTGTCGCTGACCGGGGCCGTGCAGCCGATCGACGGCATGATCCCCAGCGACTTTGCCCCCGTGGCGATCAAGGCCGATGCCGCGACCAAGCCGGACGGCGGCTGGGCGGCCGAAGCGCACCTGTCGGGCGCCGAACGGGCCGTGCTGCACGTGAACGGCAAGTCCGGCACCGACGGCCTGGTCCAGGCCGAGGTCAAGGGCAACGTGTCGCTGAAGGGCGAAATGCTGCCCCCGAGCATGAGCCCGATCAACCTGGACGGGACGCTGCAACAGACCCGCGCCGGCGGCTGGACCACCCGGCTTTCGGCGACCAGCCCCTTCGATTCCTATCTGCGCGTCGACGGGTCGCTGAACCAGGACATGTCTGCCGACATCAGCTATGATGCGCGGCTGAACCGCTTCGAACGGCTGATCCAGGACTTCACCGGCACCGTCGCCTCGAAGGGGACGGCCAGCATGAAGAACAATGTCTGGCAGATCAACGCCGACACGACCGGGCCGGGCGGCATCACCTCGGACCTGCGGGGCAGCTATGACGTCGGCCGGAACGTGGCCGACATCACCACGCAAGGTGAACTGCCGCTGGCCATCGCCAATATCTTCGTCAGCCCGAACTCGGTCGCCGGCCGTGCCAGCTATCGGCTTCGCCTGGCCGGCAAACCGGCGATCGAATCGCTGGCAGGCACCATCACCACCTCCGGCGCCAGCGCCGCCGCCCCCGAGGCAGGCCAGCTGGTCGAGGACATCAGCGCCACGATCACCATCGCCAACGGCTCTGCCGTTCTGGCCAGCTCGGCCTCGCTGGGCGCGGGCGGGTCGGTGTCGGTGCGCGGGCCGGTCTCGCTGACTGCGCCCTACAATGCGCAGATCGTGGTCTTGCTGAACGAACTGGGCCTGACCAATCAGCTGAACGTCGAAAGTTCTGCCAGCGGGCAGATCAGCGTGAACGGCCCGCTTCTGGGCGGGGCGCAGATCGTCGGCACCGTGAATTTCGGCGAGACGAATATCGACCTGGGCGCCACGACGGGCGGCCTGTCGCTGGCGCCGATCCCGGACATCATCCATGTCGGGCAAAGCGCCGCCGTCCAGCAGACCCTGGTCCGCGCCAATCTGGTGCGCGATCCCAATGCGCCGGAAGGGCCGCCTGTGGTCTACGGGCTGAACGTGACCCTGAATGCGCCGAACCGCGTCTTCGTGCGGGGCCGGGGCGTCGATGCCGAACTGGGCGGGTCCCTGCACGTGGGCGGGACCACAGCGAACATGGTGCCGTCGGGCCAGATCGGCCTGATCCGCGGCGTGGTCGACGTGCTGGGCCGGCCGCTGCGCCTGACGCGGGGCAATGTCTCGCTGCGGGGCAGCTTCGATCCCTATATCGAGTTCGCAGCGACCACGAACACCTCCGAAGGTTCGGCCACGCTGACCATCGAAGGCTCGCTCGACTCGCCCGAGATCACGGTGACCTCGGTCCCCGAACGTCCGCGGGACGAGGCGCTGGCGATGCTGGTCTTCGGCAGCGAATTCTCGGACATCTCGCCCCTGCGGCTGGCACAGATGGCGGCCTCGCTGGCGCGGGCCGGCGGGATCACCGGCGGCGGCGTGACGGAAAAGGTGCGCGAAGAAACCGGCGTCGACACGCTCCGGACCGGCAATTCCGGCGGGATCGGGTCGCTGACCACGGGCGGCTATATCGCCAACAACGTCTATACGGACGTGACCGTGAACGCCGAGGGCAATACCGAACTGGACCTGAACCTGGACCTGACCAACAGCGTCACGCTGCGCGGACGGGCGGACAATACCGGCAATACCGCGCTGGGGATTTTCTACGAACGGGACTACTAGGTCACGGTTCGGCCCGGATCGGGCCCCGGCACGGGCCTTCGGTCAATTCACAGGTGAAGGGTGCGGTCCGCGGCGTTACAAACGTCGGAACGCCAGCCCGACGCCCGTCCAGCCGACCGGAAATGCCCATGACCGCCAAAGTCCCGCCCCGTTTTGCCCCATGCGCGCTCGGCCGCGCCGGTGCCACGGGATGACCGGCCCGCGGCCGGTCCGGGCCGGCATCCTCTGCGCCCTGGGACTGGGACTGGGATTGGGGCTGGGAGCGGCCCCGTTTCCGGGCACCGCCGCCAGCGCCGAAGGCGGGCGCCCGCAGGCGCCGCCACCCCTGCCCATGCCCCCAGCCCCGGATCTTGAGATGGACCCGGCCGCCAAGGGTCCCGGTCCGATGGCGATCAACCTGATGGGCATCGCCGACTGGTCGACCGAGGCTCCGTTCCTGGATCTGATGAAGACCGCCCGCCCCTGGATCGGACATCGCCCGCGGGAATGGGGCGGGGCCGACTATGCCGACCTGGCCGTGAACGGCTATCTCGACGCCGAAGGCTGGCCCGTTTCGATCCCGCCCGGCCTGTCCTCGATCGGCACGGCGATCCTGACCGACATGCCCGCGACCGCGACCGGCCTGGCCGGCCGCTACCGGCTGACCTACGCGGGCGACGGCATCGTCGAGGTCGGGGGCCGGGCCACCGACATCCGCTATGGCCCCCAAAGCGTCACCTTCAGCTATGCTCCCGGCCCCGGTTTCGTCGACATTCGCATCCAGCGCACCGACCGGCGCGGCCGCGGCGATCCGGTCCGCAACATCCGCGTGGTGCGCGAGGACCGGGCACCGCTGCTGGACGAGGGCCGCATCTTCAACCCCGACTGGCTGGACCGGCTGGACCGCTTTTCCGTTCTGCGCTTCGCCGACTGGATGGCCACCGACGATTCCGTGCAGGCCACGTGGGACGACAGGCCCCGTCTCGGCGATTTCAGCTATGTCCTGCGGGGCGTCCCGGCCGAACTGCTGGTGGCCCTGGCGGACAAACTCGGCGCCGATGCCTGGTTCACCATGCCCCACGCAGCCGACGATACCTATATCCGCCGCTTCGCCGCGCTGGTCCATGACCTGAGCCCCACTGACATGACCGTCTGGGTCGAATTCTCGAACGAGGTCTGGAACCCCGCCTATGCCCAGTCCGCCTGGGCGGAGGCCGAGGGTCAGCGCCGCTGGGGCGAGGCCGGACTGGGTCTGCAGGCCTATGCCGTCCGCGCCGCCGAAATGGCCGAGATCTGGGCCGGGGTCTTCGACGGCCCCGACCGCGCCCGGCTGAAGACCGTCATCTCCACCCGGACCGACAGCCCGGGGATCGAGGTGCTGGTCATGGATCCGCCCTACTGGCGTGCCGATCACCCCGGCGAAACGCCGCTGGGCGCCCGCTTCGATGCCTATGCGATCAACGGCTTCTTCGGGCAGGCCCTTGGCCGGCCCGAGGCGGAACCTGGTCTGTCCCGCTGGCTGGACGACAGCCGCCGAAAGGCGACCGAGGCCGCATGGGACAAGGGCCTGATCGCAAAGGGCGAAGACGAATACGTGGCCAGACACCGTTTCGACCATGCCATTGGCGTGGCCGCACAGGACATCCTGGACGGATCCGTCCGCGGCGATGCTCAGGGCACGCTGGCGTTGCTTCTGGGCCAGACCCTGCCCTATCACGTTCAGGTGGCCCGCAGCTTCGACCTGGTGCCGGTGATGTACGCCGCCGGCACCGCCACGGTCGCCACCGGCGATCTGGCCCGGAACACAGAGATTACGGCCTTCCTGGAAGCCCTGAACTATTCCCCGCAGATGGGCGCGCTCTACCGGCAACTGATCGACGGCTGGATCAGCCTGGGCGGGACGCTCTTCAACCCCTATGGCGACGTGGCGCGGCCCGGGCCATGGGGCAGCTGGGGCCATCTGCGCACGCTGGACGACGACAACCCCCGCTGGCAGGCGCTGCAGGTGCGCTGACGCCCGCCCGTCCAGTCAGTGGTCGTGGTGCTTCCGCTTGCGAAACTGACCCGGCGTGTGGCCGGTCCAGCGCTTGAAGGCGTCATTGAAACTCGACATGCCGGAATAGCCCAGCAGGTACGCGATCTCGGCCAGGACCAGGTCGCTGTCCTTCAGGTAGTTGACCGCCAGCGTGTGGCGCAGCTCCTCCACCGTCTTGAAGAAGGTGGTGCCTTCCTCGGACAGGCGCCGGGCCAGGGTACGGGCGCTCATGCCCAATGCACGGCCGACCTCTTCCTGCGTGGCCTCGCCCGAGGCCAGCCTGTCGACGATGGCCTTTTCCACGTCGATGATGATCGGCGGGACATTGCGGCTTTTGCGGCCCAGCACGTCCTCGCAGTAATCTTTCAGGACCGCATGCAGGTCGTCATCTGCCGCCGGCAGCGACAGCTCCAGGTCCGCCATCCTGAACTTGACCTGGTTCTGCGGCTTTGCAAAGGCCACCGGGCAGCCGAAAAAATCCTGCATCACGTCGATATTGGTGTTCCGCGCATGGCTGAAGTGGACATATTCCGGCACGATGTGCCGGCCCGTCGCCAACCGCAGCACCGTCAGCATGCCCGAGGCGCTGAATTCCACGTATTGCCGCCGCTGGACCCGGGTTTCGACCCTGAACTGCCAGTTGACCAGACCCTTGGTCTGCAACTCGCTGGTGTCGAAATCCACCGCGTCGGAATAGACTCGCTGAAAGCGCGCGACGTTCTTCAGCGCGTCCATCAGGTTCGGGCTGGAGGTCCCGACATAGCAGATCAGCCCGGCGCGGCGCACCGTGCGTTCCGTCCCGCGTTCGAACCCCACCAGGTCGTTGCCCGTCAGTTCAGCCGCATGTTCGAAGAACGACGCGATCTGTTCGAAGGGCAGCGACGGCTTTTCCTCGACCATGATCCGGGGCGAGACGCCCGAGCCGTGAAAGACCTGTCGTTCCGTGTAGCCTTGCTCGATCAGGTCCTTGGTGAACCCCTGGATCAGCATGGCGCCGTGCTGTGGCGTGTTGCCGGGCATCCCGCCCCTCTCCCCAACTTTCAATATGGCGACAGACGCGTCGGGCGGCATCCCGTGCCTGCCTGGCGCGGTCGGGAAAGAATGCTCGTCCTCAAATCGTCGGGTCGGATCGCCGTTATTCCGATCATTGTGATGGATGCAAGGTTCGAACACAAACGAAAGCTTGGGTGACGCAGGAGAAGCGCATCGGGCGGTGTGGACGGGCCGCAACTTGCGGATGAAAGCGACCCGACGGAAATTCGCACCGCGCTAGATCGGTGACGGCCCCGATCCTAGACTGCCCGGCGGGAGGACCTTTTCATGAGCAAGATTTCAGGACGTACCGCGGTTGTCACCGGCGCCGGGTCGGGGATCGGCCGCGCCATCGCCAAAAGCCTGGCCGAACGCGGCGCGGCCGTGATGCTGGCCGATATCGACCCGGCCCGCCTGGCAGAGGTGCAGGCCGAGCTGCGGCAGGTCCACGACCGGATCGCGACCTGCCCCTGCGATGTCGCCGATCCGGCCGCGGTCAGGACACTGGCCGACACCACGCTGGACCGGTTCGGTTCCGCCCATATCGTCGTCAACAATGCCGGCGTGGCACTTGGCGGCCGGCCCGGCGCCATCGCGCTGGAAGACTGGCGCTGGATCGTCGGCATCAACCTGATGGGCGTGGTCCACGGCGTGGAAACCTTCCTGCCGATCCTGCGCAGCCAGGGTCAGGGCGGGCATTTCGTCAACACCGCCTCGATTGCCGGGCACATCGCCATGCCGGGGCTTGGCCCCTACAACGCCACCAAATACGCGGTCGTGGGATATTCCGAGACGCTGCAGAAGGAACTGGAGCCCGACGGCATCGGCGTGTCCGTCCTGTGCCCCGGCTGGGTCCGGACCGACATCCACAATACCGGCCTGAAGCGACCGTCTCTGGGGGGAGCGGTGCCGCCTGCCCAGGCCAACGCCATGAGCGATGCCGTGGAAACCGGGATCGACCCGGCCGATGTCGGCGACTGGACGGCCGAGGCTGTGGAAAGCGGACGGTTGTACCTCTTCACCCACCCGTCCATGGCCCCTTGGGTCGAAGCCCGCGCCGCCGCGGTGGCCCAGGACTATGCCGCCTGCGCCGCCGATCCGCGCTTCGCCAAGGCGTGATCCGATGGAAACGCTCCACACACTGGTCATCGGCGCGGGCTTTGCCGGTATCTGCGCCGCCGTGAAGCTGGATCAGGCCGGGATCGCCGATTTCGCCGTGATCGACAAGAACGGCGGCATCGGTGGCACCTGGTATGCCAACATCTATCCCGGAGCGACCTGCGACGTCGCCTCGCACTTCTATTCCTTCTCCTTCGCGCCGAACCCGGACTGGTCTCAGCTCTATTCCCCGCAGCCCGAGATCCGGGCCTACATGGAGGATGTCGTCGACCGCTTCGGGGTCCGCGACCGGTTCCGCCTTGGACAGGAGGTGGCCGGCGCGACGTGGGACACAGACCGCCGCGGCTGGGTCGTGGACATTTCGGGGCGGGACCCGGTCTTCGCCCGCTTCCTTGTGAACGCGATGGGGCTGCTGCACCGCCCTGCCTGGCCCGATATCCCCGGCCGCGACAGCTTTCGGGGCAAGGCCATGCACACCGCGCTCTGGGATGCGGCCTATGACCCGGCAGGCCGGCGCATCGCCGTGATCGGCAGTGCGGCCAGCGCCATCCAGGTGATCCCGCAGGTGGCGAAGACGGCCGCCCATGTCGACGTCTACCAGCGCACGGCCAACTATATCGCACCGCGCATGGACCAGTCCTATTCCGACGAGGCGAGAGCGTTGTTCGCCAAACACCCTGAAACGCGCGAAGCGCATCGGCAGGAGATCATGGAGCGGATGGATACCGAGGTCTATCCCACACTGATGGACCCCGCCCGCCGCCATCTCCGCGCGGCCGAGGTCAACGCCGCGATGCGGGAGGCGGTGACCGACCCGTCGCTCCACGCCAAGCTTACGCCCGACTATGAATTCGGCTGCAAGCGCGTCCTGATCTCGGACGATTTCTATGACGCGCTGAACCGGGACAACGTCGACCTGGTCACCGACCCCATTGCCCGGATCACGCCCGAAGGCGTGGAAATGGCTGACGGCACCCTGCGCGCCGCCGACACGCTGGTCTTTGCCACCGGCTTCGACATCCGGTCCCAATACACGGCGCTGGATCTGGCAGGTCCCGGCGGCCAGCGGCTGGGCGTACACTGGTCCGACCGGGTCGAGGCCTACAAGGGCGTCATGGTCGCGGGCTTCCCCAACTACTTCATGTCGACGGGACCCAATACCGGGGTCGGCACCACCTCGATCGTACACATGATCGAACAGGCGACCGGGTGGATCCTGATGGCCATGGAGGCCGCGGGCCCCACGGGAACCGTCGATGTCCTGCCCACGGCCCAGAGCGCCTATAACGACCGGATCCACCACGACCTGTCGGGCACCGTCTGGGCCACCGGCTGCCACAGCTGGTATCGCCGCCCCGACGGAAGGATCGAGACGCTCTATCCCGGGAATGCCGCTGATTTCACGCGGGAAATGGAGACGCTGGACCGGGCAGACCTGCATCTGGGCTGAGCCTTTCGGCAAATCCATCCACAGGCACGTCCCCGGCATCGGATGGCCCGCCCGCGCCTCCTGAAATGCCTTGCTGCACGATCCCGGGCGGTTGCCCGTCCCCGTGGGCATCCACGTTGCGCCCTCCTGCGATCCCCACCTTTCCCACCGATTTATCCACAGGCCTGTCCCACCCCGCGAGAGACGCGCAGTCGCCCTTCCGATAGACCGTCAATCGGGCTATCACGCAGGGCGAGAGGCCCGGACCGGGGCCCGCAGCACCGAGGAGAGAACGTCATGGCCAACCCGCTTTACGACCGGCTGATCGCCCCCCATGCGGGCACCGAAACGCCTTTCCTCCATCTGCCCGACAGCCGGACGATCAGCTATGCCGCCTTCGCCGGCCGCACGGCACAATTCGCCCACGCGCTGGCCGCCATGGGCCTGAACGCAGGCGACCGCGTCGCGATCCAGGCGGAAAAATCCCCCGACACGCTGGCCCTGATCTTCGCCTGTGCCCGCGCCGGCCTGATATTCCTGCCGCTGAACACCGGCTACACACCGGCCGAAATCGGGTATTTCGTGGAAAACAGTGGCGCCGCCGCCTTCGTCTGCGATGCCACTCGCGCGGACCAGATGCGCCCTGTGGTCGAAGGCTTTGGCGCACAGCTCGCCACGCTTGACCCGGACGGCAGCGGCAGCCTGCAGGCCGCCGCCGACGGCCACGGCACCGATTTCCCCCCGGTCGACCGCAATCCCGACGACGTCGCGGCCTTCCTTTATACCTCGGGCACCACGGGCCGGTCCAAGGGCGCGATGCTGACCCATGAAAACCTGCTGTCGAACGCCGAAACACTGGTAGACCACTGGGGCTTCACCGCCGACGACGTGCTGCTCCACGCCCTGCCGATCTTCCACACCCACGGCCTCTTCGTGGCCACGAACGTGATGCTTCTGGCCGGCGGGTCGATGATCTTTCTGCCGAAGTTCGACCTCGACACCGTGCTGCGCGACCTGCCGAAGGCCACGTCGATGATGGGCGTGCCCACCTTCTACACCCGCCTTCTCGACACACCCGCGTTCACGAAGGACCTTGCCGGCCACATGCGCCTCTTCATCTCGGGCAGCGCGCCGCTTCTGGCCGACACGCACAGGCAGTTCGAGGCCCGCACCGGTCACAGGATTCTCGAACGCTATGGCATGACCGAAACGAACATGAACACCTCGAACCCCTATGACGGCGACCGCCGCCCGGGGACCGTGGGCTTCCCCCTGCCGGGTGTCGACCTGAAGGTCTGCGATCCCGAAACCGGCGAGACCCTCCCCCGGGGGGAGATCGGCATGATCGAGGTCCGCGGCCCGAATGTCTTCAAGGGCTATTGGCAGATGCCGGAAAAGACGGCCGCCGAACTGCGCGCCGACGGCTTCTTCATCACAGGCGATCTGGGTCTTCAGGACGCCGACGGCTATGTCCACATCGTCGGCCGCGGCAAAGACCTGATCATTTCGGGCGGCTACAACATTTACCCGAAAGAACTGGAGCTGCTGCTCGACGACCAGCCGGGCGTGGCCGAAAGCGCCGTGATCGGCGTGCCCCACCCGGATTTCGGCGAAGGCGTGGTCGCAGTCCTTGTCCCCGAAGCCGGCGCCAGCCCGGACCTCGACGCCATCCGCGCGCACCTCGCAGAAAGCCTTGCCGCCTTCAAGCGCCCCAAGCGGATCGAGCTGATCGACGCCCTGCCCCGCAACACGATGGGCAAGGTCCAGAAGAACATCCTGCGCGACGCCTACGCCGACAGCTTCACGAAGTAGGCGCCCTGGCCCAAGGCGCCTCGACACGCGCTCCTGCCGCACCCTAAATCCGAACCGTGCGCGCGCCCCCGACGTCTTCAGTCACGTCTTCTGTCTCCGAACCTCTCGGGGGAAGCCGCCCGGTAAGGGCGGCTGGGGCCGCGCACCCACCTGCCGACGGTCCGGGGCATGGGGCTTCACAGCACCTGCGCCCCGCTTCTTCTCTTTCCAAATACCTCCGGGGGAGCCGCCCGTCCCGGGCGGCCGGGGGCAGAGCCCCCGCCCCCATTCGCCTCGCTAGCAACGGTCGGCAATTACCGGCCCGTGGGGGGCGTGATCCCCACGCACCGCTCCCCGTCCGAAACTGCCCGGCCGAAACTACCCGGCCAGGGCCGGCAGGTAGAGCACGATGGCCGGAAACGCGACCAGCAGCGCAATCGTCACCGCGTCCGCGATGAAGAACGGCGTCACGCCGCGGAACACGTCCTGCACCGACAGGTCCGGCCGGACGCCCGCCACGACGAAGCAGTTTAGCCCAATGGGCGGCGTGATCAGGCAGAACTCGGCCATCTTCACCACCAGGATCCCGAACCAGATCGCGCACATGGTGCCGTTCATGCCGAAGGTGCTCTCGGCCGCCGTCACGCTCTCTCCGCCGTTCAGCGCCATCACCGCCGGGTAGACCACCGGCAAAGTCAGGACCAGCATGCCGATCGCGTCCATGAACATGCCCAGCACCGCATAGGCCAGCAGGATGCAGATCAGGATCAGCATCGGCGACATGGTCAGCCCGGTGATCCAGTCCGCGAAGGCCCCCGGCAGGTCGGCAAAGCCCAGGAAGCGGACATAGATCAGGACGCCCCAGATGATGGTGAAGATCATCCCCGTCAGCTTTGCCGTCTCGATCAGGGCGGCCCTCATTTCGGACCAGCGCATGCCGCGGCTCACCGCCATCAGGAAGACGATGAAGGCGCCCAGCGCACCGCCCTCCGTCGGCGTGCCCCAGGGATCGCCGAAGGGGTTGTAGACGAAGAAGATGATGATCACGACCACCGCCACGATCGGCAGCGCCGGCGGCAGCGCCGCGAACCGGTCGCGCCAGGTGAAGCCCTTCACCGCCGGCCCCACGTTCTTGAACACCACCGCGATACCGATGATCAGCGCGGCATAGACGACCGCCGAAAACGCCCCCGGAATGAACCCCGCCAGCAACAGCTTGCCCACGTCCTGTTCCACGATGATCGCATAGATCACCAGGATCGCCGATGGCGGGATCAGGGATGCCAGAGTGCCCCCCGCCGCCACCACTCCGGCCGCGAAACGCTTGTTGTAGCCGATGGCCTGCATCTCCGGGATCGCGATCCGGGCAAAGACGGCGGCCGTCGCGACCGAGGCGCCCGACACCGCGGCAAAGCCCGCTGTGGCAAAGACGGTCGACACCGCCAGCCCGCCCGGCACCCAGGCGAACCAGCGCTTGGCGGCCTCGAACATGGCCTTGGTCAGACCGGCATAATAGGCCAGATATCCGATCAGGATGAAGGTCGGGATCAGGCTCAGCGCCTGGCTCGACACCTTGGAATGGGGCACCTGGCCTGCAGTCTTGACCGCGACCGTCAGGGCCCAGACGAACTGGTCGCCGGCGAAATGCTTCTTGCCCCAGAAGACCAGGATCAGGCCGACAAGCCCGGCCAGGCCCGCGGCAAAGGCCACCCGCATGCCCAGAAGCACCAGCAGCAGCATGCCCGCCGTGACCCAGAGGCCGATGGTAATCGTGTCCATGGCGCTACTCCTGCCCTTCCAGCTGCCGGGCCTCGGCCGCTGCCTGTTCCGCCACATCCTGGATCAGGGGCACAGCAACCGGCTGGTCCAGCCCCAGAACGAAGGCGCGGCCATAGCCCCACAACTGCAGCACCAGCCGCAGGCACAGGACCCCGAAGGACACCGGCGCCAACAGCTTCGATGGCCAGATCGGCAGGGCGATGTCGATGGAACTGTCCCGGCTCCACATCGGCGCGGCCCAGTCGAAACTGCGCTGGAAATGCGCCCAGGTGCCCCAGACCAGCAGCACCATCAGCACCAGGATCAGGAACACGCCCACGAATTCCACGGCCCACAGCGCCCGGCCCTTGAAGTGGCCGACCAGGATGTCCATCCGGATATGACCGCCTTCGCGCTGAACGTAGGAAATGCCCAGGAAGGCGATCAGCGGCATCGCCTGCTCGATCCAGTCGACATAGCCCGGCAGGGGCGCATTGAAGAGGTTCCGCCCCCCCACCGACACGGCCGCCATGGCGATCAGCGCGAAGACGGCGATCCCGGCCAGAAGCGCCATGAACTCTTCCAGCCGCAACAGCAGCCGGTCGATCTTGCTCAGGGTACTGCCATCTTCCAGGACAGAAGCTGCACTGGCCATCGTCACCTCGCCCGTTCAGGGAATGTCATGAAGAAACAGGGCCGCGCATCGGCGGCCCTGCCCGGCCTGTTCCCGGCCTTTTGCACATCGTCCGGCTCAGTTCCCGGCCCGGGCCTGTGCCAGCGCGCCTTCCAGCGTGTCGTAAAGCTCCTGCCCCGGCAGGCCCTTGGCGTTCATGTCCTCGACCCACTGCGCACGGATCGGATCCGCGGCCTTGGCCCGGAACGCCGCGAGCTGGTCGTCCGAGATCACGACCTTGGTCACGCCCTTTTCGGCCAGCACGCTTTCCCACTTGGTCATCAGCTTGCCATAGGTCTCGAGGTAATAGGCGATTGCCTCGTCGACGGAACTGTCGAGCGCCTCCTTCTCCTCGGGGCTCAGCGCGTCATAGGCGTCGATGTTCACCACCACGGGGCAGTTCACGGTGCCGGGGTTCAGGTTGGCAGTCCACCAGTCGGCACGATTGATCGTGCCGAAGCTCAGATGCGCGTGCGGGGCAAAGGCCACCGTGTCGACGACACCGGCCTCCATCGCGCTGTAGGCCTCGTTCGACGGGACCGAGGTCGGAACGCCCCCCACGGCCCGGAACGCCTCGCCCAGGCCGCCGGTCGCGCGGACCCGCATGCCGTCGAAATCTTCCAGCGTGTCCCGCGGCTCGCCGGTGCCGACCAGGTTGTACTGCGGCATGGGCGAGGACATGATCAGCTTGGCGTTCCAGCGCGCCATGTCGTCCTGGACCGCCGGGTGGGCATAGACGGCATTGCTGACCGCCACTTCCTCTTCCAGCGTGTTCACGCCCAGGAAGGGCAGTTCCAGCACCGTCAGGGTCGGGTTCTTGTCCTCGTGATAGCCGGCGCAGAACTGCGCCATCTCGAAGGCTCCGATCTCGATCCCGTCCAGGTTCTCCTTCGGCTGCGACAGCCCGCCATATGAGACATTGATGGTGAATTCGCCCCCGGTCTTCTCGGACACCAGCTCGGCCAGCTTCTCGATATGCTCGGTGAAGGCCCGACGCTTGCCCCAGACAGAGGCATTCCATTCGGTGGCCGAGGCCTCGGCGGCAAAGGCCACGCTCAGCGCCGCCACGGCAGCTCCGGTCAGAAACTTGGTCATGCGGTCTTATCTCCCTATCTGCGACATCTCCCGTGCCGCCTCTGCCACAAGGCTAACCTGCCCTGCCCACCGCTGCCAAGCCCGCGGGGCCTCCGGATGAACAGCGCGTGCCTGGGCCGTCTTTCCTTTTTGGTCCACTGCCCTGTCGCCGCCCGGGTTTCCCGGGGCACGCGCAGAACGGACAGGGACCGTCTCACGCGATTGTTGCGCAAATATTGCAAGCCCCGCCCGCAAGGCACGTCCCCCCACTTCTTTGGTCTTCAAGTATCCTCGGGGGAGTCCGGTCCGCAGGGCCGGGCGGGGGCAGAGCCCCCGTCGCGCTGCGCCCTCAGCGCGCGCCGGCCAGGCGTCCGGGCGCCGTCGCGGCCAGTCCCGTCCCCGCCCGGCGCCCCATGTCCCAGGCCAGGACAAGATTGCTGCCCAGAACCGGTAATCCCAGTTCCGCTTCCAGCGGGTCGATCAGGTCCAGCACCCGCAGGTTGGTGCAGGACATGAAAACCGCGTCGACCGGCGCTTCGGCTGCGACCGACCGGGCTGCCGCCGCAATGGACGCGGGCGCGATGCGGACGACATGGCTCTCCGACGGCTCGCCGAAACAGACCGCGGCCGGCACCTCCAACCCTGCGGCGCGGAAGGCCTCTGCCAGCGCCCCGGCGACATCGGGCGCATAAGGCGAAACGATGCCGACCCGCCGCACGCCCAGATGTGCAAAGGCCTCCAGCGCCGCGCTTAGCGGATTGGTCACCTGCCGCGCGCCGCTGTGGGCCGTCACCAGGTCTGCCACCCGGTCGGGCCCGATCACCGTCGCGCCCGAGGTACAGCCATACGCCACAACGTCCAACGGCAGGCCATCGGGGAACAGCGATGCCGCCTGCGGCAGGTCCAGTTCCATCTGGCGCAAGGTTTCCGGCGTCACGTCGGCACCCGACGGGATCCGGCTGACCATCAGGTTCACGTCGTCCGGCAACAGCCGCCGCAGGTCCC
This sequence comes from Chachezhania sediminis, assembly GCF_009765275.1. Taxonomy (GTDB): domain Bacteria; phylum Pseudomonadota; class Alphaproteobacteria; order Rhodobacterales; family Rhodobacteraceae; genus Chachezhania; species Chachezhania sediminis. Next base: position 200,183 of record NZ_VOPH01000003.1, on the reverse strand, counting down.
GTTCGATGCTTTCGTCGGATTTCAGGACGATCAGGCCCATCCGGGCTTCGTCCACCGCAACCAGTTCATAGGGGGCAAGGGTCACGGCGCGATCTCCACCATCTGCAGCGGCGCCCGGCGGGACAGAAGCTCTGGCCCGTCCGCGCGCAGCACGATGTTCTCTTCCTGGACCATGATCCTGCCCTCTGCGGACACGACGCCGGGCTCGATGGTCAGAACCATGCCGGCACGCAGTTCCGTCCGGTCCCGGTCGGTGAAGGACGGCCATTCCGTCAGCGTCACGCCCAGCCCGTGGCCCAGCCTGCCGCCGGCCGGAATTCCGCCCGCGGCCCGGATCGCCCCGACCATCACCCGGTGTGCATCGGCAGCCGTCATGCCCGGCCGGAACTGCGCCAGCGCGGCCTCGGTCGTGGCATGAAGCACGTCATAGGCCCGCCGCGCCGTGTCGCCTGGCGGGCCCACGGCGAAGTTCCGGTCGAAATCGCAGAAGTACCCGTCCTTCACCGCGCCGGTGTCCAGCATCAGGATATCGCCCGGCTGCAGGGGCGCAGGCCCCGCCGGTGCGATCACGTTGCCATAGCCGTCGGGCCCCGCCCCGCCCGCCAGGTAGCTGACCCAGTCCGCGCCCTCGTCCAGCAGGGCCGCCTGAAAGCGCCGGAAGACAACCGCCAGGGACCCCGCGCCTGCCACGATGTCCGGCACACGGCCGAAGGCCCGGTCGGCCACGGCACAGGCGGCGCGGATGGCGTCGATTTCCAGTTCCGACTTGATCTCTCGAACCCGCTGGACCGTCTCGGTCGCGTCGACCATCCGCCGAGGCGCAAGTGCGCGGCACAGGCGGTCGAAATCGGCGACGGGCATCCGAAGGCTCGTTTCCAGCCCCATGGGCAGACCGATGGCGCCGGTTTCGGGAACAAGGTCGGCCAGGGTTCCGGCCAGCAGCGTGACACCGTCATCCACGGGGTCCGGCGCTGGCCAGGACCGGATCTCTGCCACCCTGCAGGTCGACATCAGATCGACGCCGATGTCCGGGATCACCGCCACCGGTCCGCCTGTCCGCGGCAGGACGACGAACCACGGCCGCGCCGGGCTTTCCCAGAACCGCGTCAGGAACCCGGTGACATAGAAGACATCCGCAGGCGAGGTCAGCAGCAGCGCATCCTGTCCCCGGTCGGCCATGCCGGCCTGCAGCGCAGCCCGGCGGCGGGCAAACTCCTGGGGCGGAAAGACGGTCACGGGCGCGGTCCTGTCATGGGGCAAGCACATCGACCCCAGCAAAAGGTCAACGGCGGAACAATACAATCCCAAGTTGGGCTGCCGTGCAGGACAGGGTCGAAACGTCTCTGCCGGTGCTCAGCCGTTGCGCAGCGACGCGGCGCTTTGACCGAACAGGACCTTGTTCGTCTCGACCCGGTGCTGCCCGCGGTTCTGGTTGTCCTTGTACAGGTCGACCGCCCGCTGCACGGCAGGGCGCGCCTTGATCCGCGCGCGCCAGTCGGCGACCTTTGGGAAATCGTCCAGCGACGCGCCCAGCGGTTTCGCGATGAAGACCCAGGGAAAGGCCAGCATGTCGGCGATGGAATAGGCATCGCCCACCATCCAGTCGCGCCCCGCCAGCCGGTTTTCCAGCACGCCCAGGTTCCGGTCGTATTCGCCCAGGTAACGCTTGAAGCCATAGGCCTTGTCATCCTCCGGGGCATAGTTCCGGAAATGGCTAAGCTGCCCGCCCATGGGGCCCTGATTGCCGGTCTGCCAGAACAGCCACTCGTTCAGCTCCTTCCGCGCGCGCAGGTCGGCGGGATCGGGGGCGAAGCGGCCGGTCTTGTCGGCCAGGTACAGAAGGATCGCCGCGCTTTCGAAGACCGGAACCGGGTCCGCGCCCCAGCCAGCGGGCGGGGCATGATCGACGATGGCGGGCATCTTGGCATTGGGGCTGATCGCCAGGAATTCGGGGCGGAACTGCTCTCCCGCGCCCAGCCGCATCAGGTGCGTGGTATAGGGCAGCCCGCATTCCTCCAGCATGATGGCGATCTTCCAGCCATTGGGGGTCGGTGAATAGTAGAAGTCGATCATGGATGGTCCCTTGGCATGTCGGCGGGCGGCGTCCGCTCGGTCAATAGCGTGTCGACGGCCGCGCCCAGATGGTCCAGCGGGAAGGGTTTGGGCATCACCATGTCGGCCCCCACCCGCCGCGCGGCATTGATGAAATGTTCCTGGTGAGGATAGCGCACCGCCCCGGTCAGGGCGATGATCGGCACGTCGGCCGGCGTGCGGGCGCCGTTGCCGCTGCGCCGCGCGCTGCGCACGCGCGAGATCAGCAAAAGCCCCCCGTCCGGCGACAGCCCATCGGGCGAACGCACGAACATGTCCGCGATCAGCAGGTCGAAAGGGTCGATGTCCAGGGCCACCAGCGCCTCGCTGCCGTTTCGGCACAGCATCACGACATGCCCGCACCGGCGCAGCATCGCGCACAGCTGTCGTCCTTCAAGCGCATCGCCCTGCATGACGAGAATACGTGCCATCGCTCCTCCGGCACGCCGTCCCGGCGTCCTTTCTGTGCCCATCTCCTTGCGGAAGGCTATACGGGGCCGGCGCCCGGCGGAAGCCGTTTGAACGACCGGTGGTTGAGAAATGGCTCAAATGCCGCCGATATCGTGTCCCATGGCCGGAGCCCGGGCCATCGGATAGTATCCGCGCGACAGCGATTTTCAGGGGCAGACGGGACAGATGAGCGATCCCGCCACCGCCAAGCTGAACGCCGCGTTGCGAACCGCCGACTGGGCCACCGCCGAACGGTTGCTGCGCCGTGCTGCCGGGTCGCGCAAGGCCGACGCTTCCGTCCATTTCAACCTGGGCAAGGTGCTGCTGGAACAGGGCCGGGCCGGCGCCGCGGTGCTGTCCCTGCGCAAGGCGCTGGCGCAACGCCCGGGCCATTCCGACGGCTGGTACGAACTGGGCCGCGCGGCGCTGAAGGCGGACGACCTGGGGACGGCCCCCGGTGCCTTTGCCCGCGCGCAGGACCTCACCCCCCCCGATACCGATGGGCGCCGGTCGCTGGGCCGGGTGCAGCTGAAGCTGGGCCGGTACGAAGACGCCGCGCAGGTCTGGGCGCCGCTGAAGGGCGATGCCGAGGCGAACGAGACGCTCTATCGCTGCGCCGCCGAACTGCGCGCGCCAGAGGCAGAGGCCCTGCTGGCGCGACCGGGCGGTCGGGCGGCGACGCTGAAGGCCCTGACACGGGTATCGAATGGCCGGGTGCCGCTGCACCGGCCGGTCAGTTCCTGACATAGCCTTTCGCGGCCGCATCGGCCGCGCGGGAGACCATCAGCCGGCACGCTTCCCGGTGCGTTTCGCAGTCGAAACCGGTGCGGCTGGCCCGGGCGCATTTGAACAGGAAGGGCGACGGAAGGTCGTATTCGGCGGTGCAGAAAGCTTCGTCCAGGCCCGTCGGATAGGCGGTCAGCATCCAGCCCATGCAAGCCCTTCGCCGTGCCTCGTGGCCATCGGGCGTTTCCCCGGCCTGCACTGGCAGGGCAGACACAAGAACGAAAGGCAGGAACAGCAGATTGTGCAGGGTGGGCGACCTTTCCGGATCGGCGCGAAAATGTCACATCGCCGTTACGAACCTGTCACGTGCGGTGCCGGTACTACTTGCGATAGATGCCACGGTCGTCCTGCAGCGCCACCTGGACGTCGTGATTGCGGGCGACCTCAGCCGCCGACATCGGCTGGACGGACAGTCCCTGTGCCGCTCGCGGAACCGCCACCACCTGCACCACGGGCGTGCCGGCAGGAAGGACGCCTTCCCACGCCGGATCGGACCAGAGCGTGGGGAAATGCACGTAACCGTCCGCGAAGCTGTCGCAGTCGACCAGCCCGGACAGGGTCCGGAACGGCAGGTCGGGCCGGTTCAGCGGGTGGGTGAACAGCAGGCAAAACCCGTCCGGGACCGACAGTGTCCAGAAGTTCAGGAACTTCACGATCATGCCGTCGGTCACGCCGAAGGGTGCGCCGGTGGCCTGTTCAGGCACATGCAGGCCGATGGGCGCGCGGGCGAACAGCGTGTCGGGCAGGACCGGCGGATTCCAGTCCCACGACATCTCTCCGCCCGCGACCGTCAGGTCGCAGGCCAAGGGGATCAGCACCCCTACCCCCATTGCATCCAGGATCGGCGGGCAGTGTTTCAGCGTCCTGACCGCGGCCCCGTCCAGCATGTCCGACTTCACCTCGGACGGCATCGCCTTCAGCCAGCCGGGCCGACCCTTCCCGGCCGGGATCGGCGCCGGCAGGGCGGGATGGCAGCGGGCGGTGATCGACGCCCGGCCCTTTCACGGTTCAGAAGGAAAGTGTGGGCGATGGCCGCCAGCACCGTCAGCACGATGGTCGCGGTCCCCACGGCATTGATCACCGGCGGGTGACCGTTCGGATTGCGCGCCATGGCGCCGATTTCCGTGGCAAAGGTGCAGGCGCCGCCCTTGGCGAACATCGTTGTGTTGTAGTTTTCCATCGATGCCATCAGCGCGATCACGGCGGCCGAGACGAGGGCCGGCGCAACATAAGGCAGCGTCAGGCCGCGGAAGACCCGCTGAGGCGTCGCACCAAGGTCAAGGGCGCCTCTTCCAGCTCGACCGGCTGGCGTTGCAGACGGGCCATCAGGATCAGCATGGGAAAGCCCGCGATGAAGGTGACCTGCGCCATGACGATGGTGAACAGCCCGGCCGACACGCCCACCCGCCCCCAGAAGACCAGCGCGCCAAGGCCCAGCACGATGCCGGGCGCCAGCATCGGCGACAAGAGGATCCACCACAGGATCCCGTTCGCCCGGCTGCGCCAGCGGGTCAGCAGCACGGCACCGGCCAGCCCCAGGATCAGCGACAGCGGCACGACGAAGGCCGCGACGATCAGCGAATTGCCGAAGCAGGAGACAAAGCGCCCCCGGTCCAGCGCGCGCAGCACCGGATCGGCCGCCAGCGACTGGTCAGGCATCCAGAAGAACGCGTACCACTTGCCCGTCAGCCCGTGCCATTCGGTGACCGACGGCGGCGAGATGTCGTTGAACGACGCCGCGATCATCAGAAGCAGCGGCGTGAACATGAACAGCAGGAACGTCCCGGTATAGAGGTTCAGCAGGCGGTCGGATCTCATTGCACCCTCGCAAAGTCTTTCAGGCGGGTGCGCATCAGGGCCATGAAGGCCCCCACGATGACGAAGCAGACCAGCGTGTAGAAGAAGGAATTTCGTCAGACGCGGCCGGTCCGGATCGTGATGCCGGGAGAACGTGTCAGGGACGGAGTGGGGACGCTGTCCCCACACCCCTGAGATATTTGAAGACCGAAGAAGACAGAAACGCCGCGCCAGATTTCCGGGCGCGGCGCGAACACATTGGCCGGGCTTCTTCTTTTCCCAAATACTCCCGCCGGAGGCATCCGACGGTGACAACAGGATCAGGTGTTGAAGAGAAAGTGCATCACGTCGCCATCCTTGACGACATAGCCCTTCCCTTCGGCGCGCATCTTGCCGGCGTCCTTGGCCCCCTGCTCGCCGCCCAGGCCCACGAAATCGTCGTAGGCGATGGTTTCGGCGCGGATGAAGCCCTTCTCGAAATCGCCGTGGATGACACCCGCGGCCTGCGGGGCCATCGTGCCGGCCTTTATCGTCCAGGCGCGCGCCTCTTTCGGGCCCACGGTGAAATAGGTTTCAAGCTTCAGGAGTTCGTAGCCGGCACGGATCAGACGGTCCAGGCCGGCCTCTTCCAGGCCCATCTCGGCCAGGAATTCCGCCGCTTCGTCTTCGTCCAGCTGGCTGATCTCTTCCTCGATCCGGGCGCTGATGATGACGTGGGCATTGCCTTCGGCCGCGGCCATCTCTGCCACACGGGCCGAAAGGGCATTGCCGGTCGCGGCCTCGTCCTCGGCCACGTTGCAGACATAAAGGACGGGCTTGGTGGTCAGAAGCTGCAACATCTTCCAGGCCTTCAGGTCATCGTCGTCGACCGGGACCAGGCGGGCGGGCTTGCCGTCTTCCAGCATCGCCAGCGCCTGCTTCAGAAGGCGCTCCTGCTGGACCGCCTCCTTGTCGCCCCCGCGGACCTTGCGCACCAGGCCCTGCAGGCGCTTCTCGATCGATTCCATGTCGGCCAGCATCAGCTCGGTCTCGATGGTCTCGGCATCGGCCACGGGGTCGACGCGGCCTTCGACATGGGTCACGTCGCCGTCCTCGAAGCAGCGCAACACATGGGCGATGGCGTCGACCTCGCGGATGTTCGCCAGGAACTGGTTGCCCAGGCCCTCACCCTTGGACGCGCCCTTCACCAGGCCCGCGATGTCGACGAAGGTCATGCGGGTCGGGATAGTCTGCTTGGACTTCGCGATCTCGGCCAGCTTGTCGAGGCGGGCGTCAGGCACAGCGACCTCGCCCACATTGGGCTCGATCGTGCAGAAGGGGAAGTTCGCTGCCTGCGCCGCCGCCGTCCTGGTCAGCGCGTTGAACAACGTGGACTTGCCCACATTCGGCAGTCCGACAATTCCCATCTTGAAGCCCATGCCCGGTCTCCCTGGCTAATCCCTTGCGTTGCGCCGTCTCTAGGGAGAGCGGCGCCCGAGCGCAAGTGAGCGCAGGCCGCGCGCCGCGGGGAAAGACGGATCGCAGGCGTCGCGACAAACGCGGATCCCTGAAGGATCCGTGCGATGGGCGCGGCGGATCCGCAGGGTCCGCCCGGGCGGGCCGCCGCGCCCGCGATCAGGGGCGCGCACAGCGGGCCTCGGTCGCGGGCAGCGGATCAGGCGGCGCGGCCCTGCGCCAGCTTGGTCATGCCCGGGATCAGGGGGGCCACGTCGACATCGACGAAACCCGCCCGCGTCATCGCCTCGGCCAGCCAGTCGTCCGACAGCGACCGGGCTTCCGGCGTGAAGGCCGTGTGCTGCAGCTGCCAAAGCGCCGTGTTCTTGGGCCCGGCCCTGTCCGCATCGACGATGAAGTCATGGAGCAGCAGTCGGCCCCCCGGGGCAAGGTGGTCCCGGGCGCGTTTCAGCAGGTCGTCGTGCGTGTGATCCGGCACGCCGGAGAACAGGTAGGACATGACCACGATGTCGTGCCGGCCCGGCCATTCGGTCTCCAGTGCATTGCCTTCCACATAGGAGATGCGGTCGGACAACCCTGCCTCTTGCACGAATTTCTTGCCGATGGCAGCCACGTTGGGGAAATCAACGACCGTCGCGGTCAGATCGGGATGCGCCTTGCACAGCGTGATGTCGAAGGCCGCCGTGCCGCCGCCCACGTCCAGCATCGTCTTCGCATCCGACAGGTCCACCCGCCGCAGCAGGCTTCGCGCCGGGCCGAGCGACCCGGCATGCTGGCTTTCGGAATAAAGCCGCGCTTCGGCCGGGTCGGAAAACCACTGTGCATAGGAGGCCGTGTCCTCCTCGCTCAGCTCGCCCGCCAGCGCACCGTCGATCTGGTCCATCAGCGGATACATCTGCTTGCCCACTTGCAGGCGCAGGTAGTCGCCGAAGTCGTATTTCGCACCCTTGACCAGAAAGGCCTCGGCCGCCGGGGAATTGGCGATGCCGGCCTCGGTCCGCTGCAGGACACCCATGCCGGTCAACGCCGTCACCAATGTGCGGCAGCGTTCCTCGGGCAGGCCGCAGGCCTGCGCCAGGTCCGCCTCGTCCGCGGCCCCTTTGGACAAATGTGTGAACAGCCCGTATTCCAGCGCCGCGAACAGCGCCTTCGAGCCCATATAGGCAAAGGCAATATCCGATATTTCTTCCGCTTCCGTCAGGACGGGCATCGTTTCCTTTCCGCAGCCCCCTGCCCCCGGTTCCCCGGGTGTCGAAGGCCGTCATCCGTTTCAATATGCGCCGAAGCCTAGGGGCCCCGGCCCGGGGTCGCAACAGCGCGGGCGGAAAGCGACGCCGATATGTCGCAAAACGCCAATGTATCGGGCAGCAGGCGCCAAGGTTGCGGCAGGCATTGATCTTGGCCCCGGATTTCGGCAGGGATGACGCAACCGCAAGGACAGGACCCTCCCATGACCCGGATCGAAGCCAAGTTCACCGCGCTCAAAGCTGCCAACCGCAAGGCCTTCGTGGCCTACATGATGGCGGGCGACCCGGATCTGGCCACATCGGCCGAGCTGATGAAGGGTCTGCCGGACGCAGGCGTCGACGTGATCGAACTGGGCGTGCCCTTTACCGATCCCATGGCCGACGGCCCGACGATCCAGGCTGCAGGCCAGCGCTCGCTGGCCGCGGGCACGGTGCTGCAGGACGTGCTGGACATGGTTGCGACCTTCCGGAAGACGGACAACGAAACCCCGATCGTGCTGATGGGTTACTACAACCCGATCTACAGCCGCGGCGTGGACACGTTCCTGGCCGATGCCAAGGCCGCCGGTGTCGACGGGCTGATCGTCGTCGATCTGCCGCCCGAGGAAGATGAAGAACTGTGCATCCCCGCCCAGAAGGCCGGGCTGAACTTCATCCGGCTGGCAACGCCCACGACCGACGACAAGCGCCTGCCGCGGGTTCTGCAGAACACGTCTGGCTTCGTCTACTACGTGTCGATCACCGGCATCACCGGTGCGGCCGAGGCGCAGGCCGACGGCGTGGGCCCCGAAGTGGCGCGGATCAAGGCAAAGACGGATCTGCCCGTCGTCGTGGGTTTCGGCATCCGCACCCCCGAAGCGGCCCAGTCGCTGGCCGGCGTGTCGGACGGCGCCGTCGTGGGGTCGGCCATCGTGTCCAAGCTCGCGTCCGGCGCACCTATTCCGGACGTGCTGGACTTCGTCGCGACGCTGGCCGCAGGCACCCACCGCGGCTAAGGGTCGGCCTTCGAAAGCCGGGAGCTGGAAGGAAATTTAAATTTCCTTCCCTCCAACGCCGCACCGTTGGACAGGCCTTTCAGCCTTCTTCCGCCTCCAGTTTCAGCTCGGACGGAGCCGTCTGGCGCAGGTCGTCGATCTGCAGGCCGTATTGCGGCTTCGACAGGCGATTGCGCACCACCCAGATCAGTCGTTCCTGCGCGCGGGTGATGGCGACATAGGCCAGCCGTTTCCACAGCGGCTGCCCCGCCTCCACCCGCCCCATCCGCGCCGCCACGAACAGATCCGGCGCGAAGACCTGTACCGTGTCCCATTGCGAGCCCTGCGCCTTATGGATCGTCACCGCAGCCCCGTGAAGGAAGGTGGCACCCATGTTGGCGGCGAAAGGGATGAAGGGTTCTTCCTCGTCCGGCTTCTCGATCTTCACGATGGATGCGGCGCTGACCTGCGGCTCCTCTGCCCCCATCACGTGCAGCTTGGAAAAACCAGGGCGCCGGCCCGGGCCAAGGTAGATCACCTGCGCGCCCTTGATCAGGCCCCGTGCCTCCAGATCCAGCCGTTTCTTGCGGTGCTTGGCGGGCAGTTCGATCCCGTCGCAGATCAGGGGTTCGCCCACCAGCAACTCGTCCTCGGGCGCGCCGTGGACGGTGCGGAAGGCCTGGATCAGACGGACGCGGGTCGCGTTCCGCCAGACCAGCACGGGGCTGCGGGCCATCAGGTCGACCTCGACCCGCTGGCCCCAGACGACGCGCTCGTCCTTTGCCGCCGCCTCCTCGACCATGCGTTCGAAATGGTGGAACTCCAGCTTCGGGTCGGCCAGCGCATGGGCCAGGTCCAGGATCGGATTGTCGGCATCCTGACGGTGGACGCGGCTCAGTTCCAGCTTCCGGGGTTCCGGCAGGGTTTCGAACACCATCTGGCCGGACTGACCCACCGGCGCCAGCTGCGCCGGATCACCGAACAGGACGAGATTCGGAAAGATCTCCTGCAGGTCGGTGAACTGGCGGTCGTCCAGCATCGACGCCTCGTCGATGAAACCGATGTCCAGCGGATCCTCGCGCCGTTTCCAGCCGGTGATGAAATCCGACCCGCGCAGGCCGGCCGCCATCAGCGCCCCGGGGATCGACGCATTGCGGGCATAGAAGGCCGCCGCCCGGTCCAGCGCGGCCTCGGTCAGGCCCTCGATCACCGGCCGGTCGCCGTCGCCCGCCAGCCATTCGGCCACGCGTTCGTAATCCGGGTCGTAGACGGGGGTATAAAGGATCCGGTGGATCGTCGTCGCCGGCACGCCGCGGAAGCGCAGAACCGACGCTGCCTTGTTCGTCGGCGCCAGGATCGCCAGGGTCCGGCGGTCCTTCCGGTGCTTGCCTTCCCAATCACCCGACACGATGTCGACGCCCGCGGCCTTCAGCGCCTTGAACAGCTCGGCCAGAAGCAGCGTCTTGCCGGACCCCGCCTTGCCGATCACGGCCATCACGCCCGCCCCCTTGCCCTGCGGCGGCACCAGCAGGCCGTCGTCAAGGTTCACCCCGGCGCTGCGCAACACCTCGGTCAACTGGTCATAGGCCTCGGCCTGGTCGGTCGAGAAGGTCACGGACAGATCTGAATTCATGAGGCGACCCTACCGCCGCCCCCGGGCAAGAACCAGCGGAACCGGTCAGGCGGACAACGCCAGGTCCGGCTTTGCAGCCAGACCGAAACACTGTTCGAACCAGCGGCGCGACACCTCGGGCGCGATCCGTGCCCGGGCCGCCACCCTGGCCTGCGCCGCGTCCGAAAAATCCCACAACCCGACCGAGATCCTGTCGCGCCCCTGTCCTTCCGAGCCCAGCACCTCGGGCGACGATCCGATGAAGCGGTAGATCCGTTCCATACGCGCATCGAAGACGCCGACGAAGTGGCGGATGCCGAAGCCTGTCATGATCTCGCCCCCGCCCAGCATCAGGGCCGCGGCCACGTGCGGTCCGGCCTTGCGGGACAGGCAGAAGCGGGTGCATTCCCAGATCAGCGGGCTGGTGATCGGCGCGCCGCCCGTCAGGTGGCCAAAGACGTCGTTGACCATGACCGGGCCAGTGGTCGGCAGGAAACGCATCGACCCGCCATGGCTGCCATCGGGATCTTCCCAGATGACGTAAAGCGGGTCCTTCGCGTCGTATCCGTCGCGTTCTTGCCCGTCCCGGTCCACGGTCACGTCCCAGCCCAGGCGGGTGCAGAACTGGTCGGCGCGGTCCCGGAACATCGCGCGGGCCAGATGCGGGTGGCGGTCCAGGTCGTGGCCGTAGATGTAACGCAGCATGGCTGTCTCCCCGATTGCGTGTTGGAACCGGGATAGCCCTGCACGTGTTAAGAGCGCGGAAGCCGCGCGCTCTGCCTGTTAACCACGTCTTGCCGCTCTCCGCCGTCGTTGGTGGCGACGATGATCAGACCGCGGCTGAGGGCGCGGGCCACCGCATGGGTGGTATTGAGCGCGCCCAGCTTGAACCGGGCGCTTTCGATATAGACGCGGGCCGTATGTTCGGAGATGTGGAGCGCCTTGGCCACTTGGGCCCGGCTGTGGCCTACCGCCAGCAGGGTCATCACGTCGATCTCGCGCGGGGACAGCGCGCGGGACGACTCGCCCTGTCTGCCCGGTTCGAATTCCAGCGCCTTCCGGTTGAAGAAATGCGCAATCAGGATGAGGTCGCTGTTATGTGCCGCGGTAAAGGACGACCAGGTGTCGTCATCGCAGCTGTGGTTCACCGTGAAGACTGCAAACTGTCCGTTCGGACCCCGTATCGGGATCGAGAACCCCTGATTTCCCAACCCGTGCCGCAAGGCGTCGGCCAGAAAGGCCCTTGCCTGTTTCGAGGACCAGTCCAGTTGTTTCCAGTCGACGGGATGGAAGCGCTGGAAGCACCCGGCAACGACCGGATCGACCCTCAGATAGCCTTTTTCGAGGTAGTGGTAGACCCAGGTCCTGTCATATGTGCCGCAGCCATATTGTTCGCCCGTGCTGTCGACCCAGTGATAGACCATGTGGTCGACGCCATAGGCACCGCGCAGATCCTCTATGACGACCTGGAGCCCTTCAAGCTCTCTGGTGTCGTCCAAGTCCGACAGGATGCGATCCAGATCCCCGCGCCTCAAGACATACCCGCGCGCGCGCCTCCTCCCGTTGGGACGCAAGGGCCGCCGCCGCGACGAAGGCAGTCTCGTCGAGGCTGGTGGCCAGCGTCCCCAATTCATTCGCTTTCGCGAAATCACGCAGATCCGCCAGAACGTCCAAAATCCATTCGTTTCGCATGATCAGAGTCGCTCCGCAAAAGTTAATGACCGGTTAATAACTACCCTAGCACGAATAAGATTCCGGCGAAATTCGCTGATTTTCCCTCCCCAGAAATGGCGAGGGACGGATTTGCAACCGCCGGAAACCACAAGGCCCGCCGGAAACGGCACCGCCCGCGACGTCGGCAGACGATTCGCGGGCGGGTCCAATGTGCAGGTGTTTTGCAAACGCAGGCTTAACGCTTGGCGTCCAGAACCTCTTCCAAGGTGCGCAGGCCGGTGACCGGCGACTGGATCAGCACCGACATGTTGCCGGGCTTATGCTGGTTCTTCAGCATCTTCATGTGCGCCTGCGGCAGATCTTCCCAGGTGAAGACCTCGGACATGCAGGGATCGAGGCGCCGCTCCAGCATCAGCTTGTTGGCGGCCGCGGCCTGCTTCAGGTGCGCGAAGTGCGACCCCTGGACACGCTTCTGGTGCATCCACAGATAGCGCACGTCGAAGGTGCAGTTGAAACCCGACGTCCCGGCACAGATCACGACCATGCCGCCCTTTTTCACGACGAAGGTCGAAACCGGGAATGTCGCCTCGCCCGGGTGTTCGAAGACGATGTCGACATTATTGCCCTTGCCGGTAATGTCCCAGATCGCCTTGCCGAACTTGCGGGTCTCGTTGAACCATTCCTTATATTCCGGAGTGTTCACCGTGGGCAGCTGGCCCCAGCACTTGAAGTCCTTGCGGTTGATGACGCCCTTGGCGCCCAGGCCCATCACGAATTCGCGCTTGTCTTCGTCCGAGATCACGCCGATGGCGTTGGCACCGGCGGTGTTGATCAACTGGATCGCATAGGACCCCAGACCGCCCGAGGCGCCCCAGACCAGGACATTCATGCCGGGACGCAGTTCATGCGGCGGGTGGCCGAACAGCATCCGGTAGGCAGTGGCCAGCGTCAGCGTATAGCAGGCGCTTTCTTCCCAGGTCAGGTGCTTCGGCCGCGGCATGAGCTGCTGCGCCTGCACGCGGGTGAACTGTGCGAAGGACCCGTCGGGGGTCTCATAGCCCCAGATCCGCTGCGAGGGCGAATACATCGGGTCGCCGCCGTTGCACTCCTCGTCGTCGCCGTCGTCCTGGTTGCAGTGGATGACCACCTCGTCCCCGACCTTCCAGGACTTCACCTTGTCGCCCACGGCCCAGACGATGCCCGCGGCATCGGAACCGGCAATGTGATAGGGGGCCTTGTGCCCATCGAAGGGGCTGATCGGCTGACCGAGAGCCGCCCAGACGCCATTGTAGTTGACGCCCGCCGCCATCACGAGGACCAGCACGTCGTGGCTGTCCAGCGCGGGGGTATCGACGACCTCTTTCATCATCGCCGTGTCCGGCTCGCCGTGGCGTTCCTTGCGGATCGCCCAAGCGTACATCTGCTTCGGCACAAAGCCCATCGGGGGCATTTCGCCGATCTCGTAAAGGTCCTTTTCGGGGGCTTCGTAGGGGGCGATGCCCGTATCGGTATCCAGAGCCATGGAAGTCTCCTGCAGTCGCATTGCCGCGTCGCAGAATCGCGCGGTTTCGGCCTTTCGAATATCGGCGGCCGCGCAACAATGCAATGCTGGTTGTGACGATTTTGAAACTTTATGACCCGGCCGATTTCGGATCGCACCCCGAACACAGGCGCGTCGAGGTACTTCACCCTGCCTTCAGCGCGCGCGTCCGTCGAGAGTTCTCTTGCTTCGAACGCCGGCGGACAAGCGGTTTCGCGCCGGGTTCGGGCGAAATGGCCCCGGTTGCCACGCTTTGCGGCGCTTCGGGAAACCCGCCACCCGTGCAACCGCAGCAGAAGGACCGATGAAATTCTGCATCACGTACAGGAAAGCGGTGTAGACTGGTGGAAATGTCCGTCCGATGCGGCGGTGCAGCGAATTGACTTCGCCATGAAATGTCGATTTACACACTGGACACGCAATAAAGTTGCGCACTCGATTCAGGAGGTGCTCCGATGACCGAACAGCAGAAAGACAAGCCGTGGCTGATCCGGACCTATGCCGGCCATTCGACCGCCAAGGCATCGAACGCGCTTTATCGCGGCAACCTGGCAAAGGGGCAGACCGGTCTTTCGGTCGCTTTCGACCTACCCACCCAGACCGGCTATGACAGCGACCATGAATTGTCGCGCGGCGAGGTCGGAAAGGTTGGCGTGCCGGTTTCGCATATCGGCGACATGCGGGTCCTGTTCGACGATATCCCGCTGGAGCAGATGAACACCTCGATGACCATCAACGCGACAGCGCCCTGGCTTCTGTCGCTCTACATCGCCGTGGCCGAGGAACAGGGCGCCGACATCACCAAGCTTCAGGGCACCGTCCAGAACGACCTGATCAAGGAATATCTGTCGCGCGGCACCTATATCTTCCCGCCCGCGCCTTCGATGCGGTTCATCGCGGATGTTGCGGAATACTGCTATACCAGTGTCCCGAAATGGAACCCGATGAACGTGTGTTCCTATCACCTGCAAGAGGCCGGGGCGACGCCGGAACAGGAACTGGCATTCGCCCTGGCCACCGCTCAGGCGGTCCTGGACGCCCTGCAGCCCAGGGTTGCAGAAGAAGACTTCCCTGCACTGGTCGGTCGTATCTCTTTCTTCGTGAACGCAGGCATCCGTTTCGTGACCGAGATGTGCAAGATGCGCGCCTTCGTCGATCTTTGGGATGAAATCTGCGAAAAGCGCTATGGAGTGACCGATGCAAAGTATCGGCGGTTCCGCTATGGCGTTCAGGTGAACTCGCTGGGCCTGACAGAGCAGCAGCCGGAAAACAACGTCTACCGCATCCTGCTGGAGATGTTGGCGGTCACCCTGTCCAAGAAGGCCCGCGCCCGCGCCGTGCAGCTGCCTGCCTGGAACGAGGCGCTGGGCCTGCCGCGCCCCTGGGACCAGCAGTGGTCGATGCGGATGCAACAGATCCTGGCCTATGAAACCGACCTTCTGGAATACGGCGACCTCTTCGACGGCAACCCGGTCGTCGATGCCAAGGTCGAGGCACTGAAGGACGGCGCCCGGGCCGAGCTTGCGAATATCGACAGCATGGGCGGTGCGATTTCCGCCATCGAATACATGAAGGCACGACTGGTCGACTCCAACGCCGACCGCCTGGGCCGGATCGAGGCCGGCGAGACCGTTGTCGTCGGCGTAAACAAGTTCACAAATTCAGAGCCTTCGCCGCTTATGGGCGCGGATGGCGGGATCATGACGGTGAACCCCGCGGTCGAGGCAGACCAGATCGCACGCCTGCAAGAATGGCGCGCCCAGCGGGACGAGTCGGCCGTCGCGGACGCCCTCGCGGCGCTGCGGAAGGCCGCACAGGACGGCACGAACATCATGCCGCCGTCTATCCAGGCTGCAAAAGTCGGCGTCACAACCGGCGAATGGGCTGAAGAAATGCGCAAGCTTTATGGCACGTACCGCGCGCCCACGGGCGTTTCCGCCGCCGTTTCGAACAAGACCGAAGGCCTGGACGACCTGCGTGCCGAGGTGGACGCCGTCAGCGACAAGCTGGGCCGGCGGCTGAAATTCCTGGTCGGCAAGCCCGGTCTGGACGGCCATTCCAACGGTGCGGAACAAATCGCATTCCGCGCCCGCGATTGCGGAATGGACATTACTTACGCCGGAATTCGCCTGACTCCTGAAGAAATCGTGGCAGCTGCGCAGGAAGACGGCGCCCATGTCGTTGGACTTAGCATTTTGTCAGGAAGCCACATTCCATTGGTGGAAGATGTAATTTCCAGAATGAAAGCCGCGGGGCTTGGACATGTGCCGGTTGTCGTCGGAGGCATTATTCCCGCCGAGGACGAGCCGAAACTTCAGGAAATGGGCGTGGCAAAGATCTATACGCCGAAAGATTTCTCCTTGAATGTGATTATGCGAGATGTCATTTCCCTTGCAGATCCGGGAGCAGTTGCCGCCGAATAAGCGATTTTCCTTGTTTTAACGGAAATGATGCTGAAACGCGTCGGGGTTCTCGGTATGGTACGAGTTGATGTGAAATCGCATCAACTGCACTTGATAGGAGAACGAAATGGAAATCGACTTGCAGGCCCTGTCGCGCAAGGAGTTGTCCAAGCTGAAATCGGACGTCGAGAAGGCTCTGGTTGCAGCTGAGGACAGAGAGCGTCGGGAGGCCCTGAAAGCTGCGCAGCAAGCGGCGGCAGAGTACGGTTTCTCGCTTGATGACTTGTCCGAGGCCAAGAAGGAAGCAGGCAGCAAGCGCGGAAAGGCGCTGCCCAAGTATCGCAATCCGGCGAACCCTGAACAAACTTGGTCCGGTCTCGGGCGTAAGCCTCATTGGGTACATGAGGCTCTGGCGAGCGGGGCGGATATTACCGACCTCGAAATCTGAGTTCGGGACAGGATCGTCCGGAATGTCGATACATATCAGCGCGGAACCCGGCGCAATTGCCGAAACCGTCTTGCTGCCGGGCGATCCTTACCGTGCCAGGTGGGCAGCCGAGCGTTTTCTTGACGACGCAAGGCTGGTGAACGAAACCCGCGGAATGCTGGGCTATACCGGCACCTGGAACGGGCACCCCGTCACAATCCATGGCAGCGGAATGGGTATGCCGTCGCTGTCGATCTACGTGAACGAACTTATCCGGGACTATGGTGCACAGACCCTGATCCGCATCGGCTCCTGCGGCGCGATGCAGGAACATGTGGGCGTCAGGGACATCATCCTTGCAATGACTGCCAGCACGATCGGATCCCCGTCGCAAAGCATCTTCCGCGAAACGACTTTCGCACCCAGCGCAAACTGGGATCTGTTGCTGGCAGCGGCGAAAGCCGCGGAAGGCTGCGGATGCCCCGTGCATGTCGGCGGCGTCTACTCATCCGACACCTTCTATGACGAACGGCCAGACCTGAACGACCAGATGACCCGGCACGGTGTTCTTGCCGTAGAAATGGAAACGGCCGAGCTTTACACGCTGGCCGCGCGCCATGGCCGTCGGGCAATGTCGGTACTGACCGTTTCCGATCACCTGCTGACGCACGAGGCCCTGCCGGCCGAGGACCGCGAACGCAGCTTTTCGCAAATGGTCGAGATCGCGCTGAAAGCCGCCTTCCCGTCCTAGGGTCCTGACCCTAGCCCCCTGCCCCGTGGCTTCGGTCATAGGTATTCGGTTCGGCCGGCGTCCAGCCGTCCAGCGCCGATGCGGGCGTCGCGAAGATGTCCACTTGCAGCGGATAGCAGGCCGCCGTATCGGACGAATGTTCCTGGCTGCAGTCGCCGCCGGGACAGGCGCTGAGTGCACCCAGCAGCGGGATCTCGGCAAAGAATTCCAGGTAGTCGCCGGGGCGCACCGGGCTGGCCTTCATGAAATAAAGCCCCTCGTCCCGGGTAAATCCCGTGCACATGAAGACGTTCAGCACGTCATGCACATGGGGTTCGGCCTGTCCCACCGGCGCATCCAGATGTTCCGCCAGTGCACGCGTCAGGTTCGAATGGCAGCAGTGGTGATAGGATGTGCCGGACAAGAGCTGCCCCGTGTAGGGATCGCAGCGCGTGCCGATCACGTCGTGGACGCGGCCGCCGTCGGCATCCGTGCCGTACCAGTCCAGCGTATCCTCGAACACCGTCGCCATCGGCCGAAGATAAGGGAAAGCCGACCACATCCGGTCGCCCACGTTCAGATGCGTGCCGTGCAACGCGCGGGTCTTGCCGGAATAGAACCTTTCCGACAGATCCTCGGCATGCCAAAGGTTCAGGTCGCCCACCTGCGGTCCCCCGACCGAAGTAATGCGGAAAAAACCGCCCTGCGGCACATGGAAGGTCACCGCATCGCGCGCAGGGACGATCACCGTATCTGTCAGCACCGCCGCCTGCCGCGCCCGGCCGATCAACGCCAGGTCCGGCTGCGGCAGGCTATGGGTCGGATAGGCCACGACAGCAGGCCGTGCCCGCCGTTCCGCCGCGTCTGAAGGAATGTTTCGCATGTCTCACCCGGTGGGATCCCGGCCGGGTGGTCCGGCGCAGGTCACAGGAATTCGATGATTGGGGCGAAAAGAAACTTGTCAGAGACATTCACGACCGTCAATCGAAGTCCCCGAAAGCAGGCACCCCATCGCCCTCCGTGCCGGGCGCGTGGCCCTTGGGCAAGGATATCGGTGGCCGCTCTCGCCCCCCCCTACGCGTCGCGCCTGCGGGCATTCAGACGGGCCGCGACAGGCGGTCGCCCGCCCGGGCTGGCCGTGCCTCAGGCGCCCGTGACGGGGCCCAGCGGCATCGTCACGGCGGCCCGGGCCTGACCCAGAGGGGCACACAGGCCCGGACCCCGCCGGACGCGAGACATCCGCGCCCCTTCGAAGGACGGCCGCCAAGGGGGGAAGGCCGCGCAAATCGGTAACAGCAATGCCCGGCAGACCCGGAATTCCCAAGCGACCATGATCGCGGGCTTGCGCAGAAGCGACAAGGGTCACCCTGCGCAAGCCATGCCCGGATGGATGTCAGTGCCTTACATGGCCATCTTCTGATCGTAGCACTGGTGCAGGGCCGAGATCTGACCGGGTTCCAGCTGCGCGTCAGGGCCGAAGTCGAAGGCGTCAAAGGGCACCGGTTCGGCGTCGGATTTGAGCGTGAGGGTAATCGGATCGTAGATGCCAAGCTGGTCGATGCAGATCTCCATCGCTTTCTGCGGAGTCAGCGTTTCGCTGCTGGCCAATGCGGGAAGAGCCGACGCAAGCGCCATTCCGGCGGCAAATGCGATGGGAAGAACCTTGAACGTCATGAGAGTTACCTCGCCTCCTGGATGCGACTAACAGCCCCCCGGCCCGTGTCGACATTCGACGTCCGAAGGGACAGGGGATCCATACCACCCTTCACGCGCGAAAGATCGCGTCAAGTGGTGACAAGAGGGCGAAACCCGGAGCCCGCAAAAAAGCAGACCCCCGCCCGGTATCCGGGACGGGGGCCAGATCTTGTCACGATCTGACAGATCAGACGGTGCGTTCCAGCATCATCTTCTTGATCTCGGCAATCGCCTTCGCCGGGTTCAGACCCTTGGGGCAGGTCTTGGCGCAGTTCATGATCGTGTGGCAGCGATACAGCTTGAACGGATCTTCCAGATCGTCCAGGCGTTCGCCCGTCGCCTCGTCACGGCTGTCGATGATCCAGCGATAGGCGTGCAGCAGCGCGGCCGGGCCCAGATACCGATCGCCGTTCCACCAATAGCTGGGGCACGAGGTCGAGCACGAGGCGCACATGACGCATTCGTACAGGCCGTCCAGCTTCCTGCGATCCTCGATGGACTGCTTCCATTCCTTCGCCGGCCGGTTGGTCTTGGTTTCCAGCCACGGCATGATGGAGGCATGCTGCGCATAGAAGTGGGTCAGGTCCGGGATCAGGTCCTTGACCACCGGCATGTGCGGCAGCGGATAGATCGCGATGTCGCCCTTCACCTCGTCGATGCCGTAGATGCAGGCCAGGGTGTTGTGACCCTTGCTTTTCGTGCCGCCGATGTTCATCGCGCACGATCCGCAGATGCCTTCCCGGCATGACCGGCGGAAGGTCAGCGTGGGGTCGATCTCGTTCTTGATCTTGATCAGCGCGTCCAGGATCATCGGACCGCAGGTATCCAGATCGACGAAATAGGTGTCGACCCGCGGATTCTGACCGGAATCCGGATCATAGCGGTAGATATGGAACGTCTTCAGGTTCGTCGCGCCGTCTGGCTTCGGCCACGTCTTCCCGGTGGTGATCCGGGAATTCTTGGGCAGAGTGAGCTGGACCATGTCAGTACCTCAAATCGCCATCTTCTGGTCGTAGCACTGACGCAGAGCAGTGATCTGCGCCGTCGTCAGGTACTCCGACTGGTTCGTGAACACGAAGTCGTCGAAGGTGATCGGCGCAGCGGCGCCCGGTGCCACGATCGGCGCCGGCGTGTCCAGGGCCAGTTGGTCCAGGCAGGTCGACATCGCCGTGGCCGGGTCGACCGGGCCGGTGGCCGCGGGCGTGGTATCGCATGCCGCCAGACCCAGGGTCAGGGCTGCCGTTGCCAGTGCTGCGGAAATTCCGGTGTGAAGCTTGATAGCCATCAGTAAACCCTCGCTTTCGGTGCAATCTTGGCGACGTCAATGCCACCCTGTTCCTGCGTAGTCAGCGGGTCGATGTGGACCGGCCGATAGTCGAGTGTAACCTTGTTGCCGTCGATCCGTGCAAGCGAATGCTTGCGCCAATTCACATCGTCGCGATCCGGATAGTCCTCGTGCGCGTGGGCGCCGCGGCTTTCCTTGCGCGCCTCGGCACCGACGATGGTCGCCAGGGCGTTGGGCATCAGGTTGGTCAGTTCCAGCGTTTCCATCAGGTCCGAGTTCCAGATCAGTGACCGGTCGGTGACCTTGATGTCGCTCATCTTGGCGGCAACGGCTTCCATCTTCTCGACGCCTTCCGCCAGGGTCTTGTCGGTCCGGAACACGGCCGCGTCGCCCTGCATGGTGCGCTGCATCTCCAGCCGCAGTTCGGCAGTGGGGATCGCGCCCGAGGCATTGCGCAGCGCATCGAAGCGGTCGAAAGCCGCGTCGATGGACGCCTTGTTCAGCGTCGGGTTGGCAGCCTTGGGATCGACGATCTCGCCCGCGCGGATAGCGGCGGCGCGACCGAAGACCACGAGGTCGATCAGCGAGTTCGAGCCAAGGCGGTTCGCGCCATGGACCGACGCACAGCCAGCTTCGCCCACGGCCATCAGACCGGGCTGAATGCGGTCGGGCTCGCCCTCGACAGGGTTCAGCACCTCGCCCCAATAGTTCGTGGGAATACCGCCCATGTTGTAGTGCACGGTCGGCAGCACCGGGATCGGTTCCTTGGTCAGGTCGACACCGGCGAAGATGCGCGCGCTTTCCGAGATACCCGGCAGGCGTTCGGCCAGCGTTTCCGGCGGCAGGTGATCCAGGTGCAGGAAGATGTGGTCCTTGTCCGGGCCGACACCGCGGCCTTCGCGGATTTCCATCGTCATGCAGCGGCTGACCACGTCCCGCGACGCCAGGTCCTTGTAGTGGGGCGCATAGCGCTCCATGAACCGTTCGCCTTCCGAGTTGGTGAGGTAGCCGCCCTCACCCCGTGCGCCTTCGGTGATCAGGCAGCCCGAACCGTAGATGCCGGTCGGGTGGAACTGCACGAATTCCATGTCCTGCAGCGCCAGGCCGGCACGTGCCGCCATGCCGCCGCCGTCGCCGGTGCAGGTGTGCGCCGACGTGGCCGAGAAATACGCCCGGCCGTAACCGCCGGTCGCCAGCACCGTCATCTTGGCCGAAAAGACGTGCATCGTGCCGTCATCCAGCTTCCAGCACAGGACGCCCTGGCAGGTGCCGTCTTCGCCCATGATCAGGTCAATGGCAAAATATTCGATGTAGAACTCGGCATTGTTCTTCAGCGACTGGCCATACAGCGTGTGCAGGATGGCGTGGCCGGTCCGGTCGGCCGCGGCACAGGTCCGCTGCACGGGGGGGCCTTCGCCAAATTCGGTGGTGTGGCCGCCGAAGGGACGCTGATAAATCTTGCCCTGTTCGGTCCGGCTGAAGGGCACGCCATAGTGCTCCAGCTCGTACACTGCCTTGGGCGCTTCGCGCGCCAGGTATTCCATGGCGTCCGTATCGCCCAGCCAGTCAGAGCCCTTCACCGTGTCGTAAAGGTGCCACTGCCAGTGGTCGGGGCCCATGTTGGACAGCGACGCGGCAATGCCGCCCTGTGCGGCAACGGTGTGGGACCGGGTCGGGAAAACCTTGGTCACGCAGGCGGTACGCAGGCCCTGTTCGGCCATGCCCAGCGTCGCGCGCAGGCCCGAGCCACCGGCACCGACCACCACAACATCGTATTCGTGGGTTTCGTAGTCGTAAGCAGCCATCTTGTCTTTCTCCTCGGGCTCAGATCGCCAGGCGCACGACGGCAATGATGCCGAAGGCGGCGGCGGCGTAGCAGAGGCAGGTCATTGCGATGATCAGCCATTGCTCGGCGGGGCCGTGGACGTAGTCCTCGATCAGGACGCGGACCCCATCCTTGAAATGCATGAAGCCGACGCCGATGGTCAGCGCGGCGATGACGGCCGGGAAAGGCCGGCTGAAATGATCGATCACCACCTCGTAGGGTTGCCCCGTGTAGGGGGCGACGGTGATCAGGAACAGCGGGATCAGGATCAGCAGCGCAACGGACGACACCTTCATCGACCAGGCATGGTCGGTGCCGGTCTTCGAGGAGCCCCAGCCGGTGGCGCGCTTGCGATCAGTCA
Source organism: Chachezhania sediminis (assembly GCF_009765275.1). Taxonomy (GTDB): domain Bacteria; phylum Pseudomonadota; class Alphaproteobacteria; order Rhodobacterales; family Rhodobacteraceae; genus Chachezhania; species Chachezhania sediminis. The sequence continues at coordinate 177,832 of NZ_VOPH01000003.1, read as the reverse complement.
GGTAGCGCATGGCTGCCTCCTTCAGACGATGATGAGGGTGAGAAGCGTCAGCACGACCGCGCCGATGATCACCGCCCAGCTCAGCTTGGTCGCGGTTTCCAGGTCGAAGCCATGGCCGCTGTCCCAGATCAGGTGCCGCACGCCGGCCAGCAGGTGATACCACAGGCCCAGAAGCGAGAAGAACATGATCAGGTCGCCGATGAAGCTGGTCATGAACCAGTCGGCGGTGGCGTAAGCCTCGGGCGAGGTCGACGCCGCCAGGAACCACCACACGAACATCAGTGCCGCAACCAGCATCGCATTGCCCGTGATCCGCGTCAGGATCGACGTGACCGCGGTGATTGGCAGGCGATAGACGGAGAGATGCGGGGACAACGGGCGATCGCCCCGGTTAACATCAGCCATGACGGCTCCTTTCCCTAATACCGGTAAGGTTTTGCAACCGTTCTAACCGATTCCGCCGGCCTGTCATCGGCGCCCGACCGGGTCGGGCGCGGTTTTTTGGCGCGGTTTGCCGAATTACCGCGCATTTGTGATCACGGCCGTTACGTGTGTGATCACAAATTCGGAACTGCCCGGTGTCGACGCGGCCGGCAGGCCTCGGCGCCGGGCATCCGGTCAGTCGTTCACGAAGCCTAGGCGACCCAGCGCCTGGATGGCCTTCCTTCGGACGTCCGTCTGGTCGCTTTTCGCGTCGGCATTCAGCCGACGGATGATCGAACTCAGCTGGCGCCGTTTGGTCCGTTCAGAGATGTAATCGGAGATTCCCTCCGGCCCCTGCAGGGCCAGGATCTGGTCAGCCGGAGAGCTATGAAGAGCGACGGTCATGAGAGACACGACATGGGCAACGATCTTTCCGCGATTCTGCCGAACGACGGACTCTATACGAAATATATAGGATTCGTGACAGACCCCATTCCGCACTGCAGCAATCATTGGTCGGCCGCGGTGACCCGCGCCACTTCCTTCAGAAGCTTGCGGCGGATCTGCGCGGGGTAATCCTCGAACGTCGCCGCCGTGACCACAAAGGCGCCGGGCCCCGTGATCACGTTCTCGAAGAAATAGGCTGTCAGGTCGGGGTTCCCTTCCTCGATGGCGATGGCATTGACGGTGATGCCCCGAGCGCGCAGGTCGGCCTGGATTTCCCTGGGTTCGATCCCCTCGTTCGAGACGCCGTCGCCGGACACGTCGATCACCATCCGGTCGCAACGTTCGACCCTGTCGAAGCTGGCCATGGTGAATTCCAGCGCCTCGCCGATGGCGGTCGAGAAGTTGCGCCACCCCCTGGGCGCCGTCTCGATCAGCGCGGCGAAGGCATCCAGCGCCTCGAAACTGTCGATGCGGGTCCAGGCAAGCGTGACCTCCTGGCGCGAGGTGCCGGTCCACTGGACCAGGCTGACCTGCGCCTGCCCGCGGACCAGTGCCTCGGACACGACGCCGTCGCGCAGGGCCAGAGCCAGTCCGTCCATCTGCAGACGGAACTCGCCTGCATCGACAGAGCCCGAGACATCGACAGCCAATGCCAGCGCCAGGTCGCAGGACGCGGCCGGAGAGGCGGCAAGGCAGAGAAGGCCAAGGATGCGCGGATCGACCATGCCGGCCAGTCTAGCGCCCTATGCCCGATGCCGGAACAGCCTGAAAAAGGATCGCCTGCGGGCGGAACACGCCCGAAGGCGATCCGGTTCCACCCGCCGGGTCGGACGTCAGACCGGCACCAGCGCCCAGTAATCGAGATCCAGAAGGATGTCGGGCATGTACTTGCCGGCCTCGTCCTTCAGCTTGAAGTCGACCGCGCCCTTCGTCGCCACCAGCCGCAGCCGCAGCGCGCCGACACCGGGCGCCGAGGTTTCGGCCTTGTCCAGCACTTCAGTCCAGGCCCGAACCGTATCGCCCGAAAAGCACGGGTTCGCGTGGGCGCCCCCGTTCAGGCCCACGATCATCTGCGCATTGGCCAGCCCGTTGAAGGACAGCGCGCGGGCCATGCAAATCACATGGCCGCCATAGATCAGCCGCTGGCCGTCGGGTCGGAAGGTCGCGTCGAAATGGACCTTGGCCGTGTTCTGCCACAGCCGGGTGGCCAGCATGTGCTCGGCCTCCTCGATGGTCACGCCATCGACATGGTCGATGGTTTCGCCCACCTCGTAATCGCCCCAGCGATAGGGTTCGCCCGCCAGCGTGAAGTCGTAGCCGGTGAAATCCAGCCCCGCCGGGATCGCCAGATCGCCCGGCGCCACGACCTTCGCCAGGTCCGGCACCACCGTTTCCGGCGCCGGCGCGTCGACGTCGTTCTTCCGCACCATCACCCAGCGGACATATTCCATCACGGTCTCGCCGCGCTGGTTGATGCCGCGGGTCCGGACATAGACCACCCCGGTCTTGCCGTTCGAATTCTGCTTCAGTCCGATCACCTCGGACACCGACCGCAGCGTATCGCCCGCATAGACCGGCAGCAGCCAGCGCCCCTCGGCATAGCCCAGGTTCGCGACCGCATTCAGCGACACGTCCGGCACCGACTTGCCGAAGACCACATGAAACGCCACCAGGTCGTCCATCGGGCTTTCCGGCAGACCACTGGCCCGCGCGAACTCGTCCGAGGAATAAAGCGCATGCCGCGCGGGATAAAGCGCGTGGTACAGCGCCCGCTCTCCGCCCGACACGGTCCGCGGCACGGCGTGGTCGATGACCTGGCCGATGGCGTAATCCTCGAAGAAACGTCCCGGGTTGGTCTTCGCCATCACTGCTCTCCCAGTTTCATGTCGGGCGTGTAGTCCGCGTCGATTTCCTTGGTCACGGCCTGCCCGCAGCGCATCACGCCCTTTGCCGCATCGAAAGCATAGGTCGGGCTGCCATGCAGAACCCAGCCCTTGGAAAGCGCCAGGCTGACCTTGTGGCAGAAGGCCGAGGTATCGTCCTCGGTCAGCAAACGATAGATCGTGGGCATGGGTCCCCCTAGCCGCCGAACGGATACAGCCCGAACAGCGTATGGATATAGCCGATCACGCCAACCAGCAGGATCGACACGACGAAGAACATCGCGTCCAGCCCGATCTTGCCCGGGGCGGCGGGCGTCCAGACAGGTTCCGCCCGGTTGATCGAAAGGATGGTCACCGGCACCCACAGAAGCAGGCCGCCGAACAGCAGGATCGACGCCAGGTCGCCGTTCACCAGCAGGTGCGCAATCGCCCACAGTGCGAAGCCCGTCAGCATCGGGTGCCGCGCCCAGTTCAGCAGGCGGCCTTTCTTGGGCGCCGGCGTCACCAGGTACAGGGCGAAAACCATCATCAGATTGTTGATATGGGTGAAGGCCGGCGCCGGCGACCAGACGTGGACATAGGGGGTGGCCCGGTAACCCACCACCATCAGGACGATGGCCACCAGCAGCGCAAGCGCCACCAGCCCCTTGCCCTTGTCGCCCATCGCCGCGCGTCGCGCCGGCGCCACCCGCTTGAACAGATGCGCCGCCCACCAGAGCGCGACACCCGCAATCAACAAAATCCACGACATGGCTGGCCTACCCCGCTTGCAGCGCTGCTATCGCCTCTGCTTTTGCCAGAAGCTCGCGCGCCGTGGCAACGTGCAGGTTCTCGACGATCTTGCCGTCGACCACCGCAACCCCTTGGCCAGAGGCTTCCGTCTCCTCGAACGCGGCGATCTGACGCTTGGCCAGGTCGATCTCGGCCTCGGACGGCGCATAGGCCGTGTTCGCGGTATCGACCTGTGCCGGATGGATCAGCGTCTTGCCGTCGAATCCCATGTCGCGGCCCTGCACGCATTCGGCCATCAGGCCTTCCTCGTCCAGGTACTTGTTGTAGACGCCGTCGACGATCACCAGGCCTTCGGCCCGCGCGGCCAGAAGGCAGAGGCCCAGCCCCGCCATCAGCGGCAGGCGGTCGGCGCGGAACCGGGTATCCAGTTCCTTGGCCAGGTCGTTGGTGCCCATGACCATACCCTGAAGCTTGGGATGCGCCGCGATCTGGGGCGCGTTGATCATGCCGCGCGGCGTTTCCATCATGGCCCACAGCGGCACGTCGCCCGTGATCGCCGCCAGCGCGTCCAGATCCGCGGCGCTGCCCACTTTCGGCAGCAGGATCGCGTCGACGTCCATTGCCGCGGCCGCCTTCGCGTCGTCGGCACCCCAGGGCGTATCCAGCCCGTTGATCCGCACGATCTTGGCCCGCGCGCCATATCCGCCCTCGGCGATCGCTGTGGCCAGCGTGCCGCGGGCGTTCTCCTTCTCCTCGGCGGTGACGGCATCTTCCAGATCGAAGATGATCGCGTCCACGGCAAGCGAACGCGCCTTGTCCAGCGCGCGCGGCTTGGAACCGGGGATGTAAAGGACGGAACGGTAAGGGCGGGCCCGGGGGTCGGTGGGGCGGTCCATGCGTGGCTCCTTTGGAATAATCTTTCGCCTGACTGGCCCGCTTTGACAGGAAAGTTCAAGCCCCCTTGCACAGGAAGGCCCGTCCCACACGCATGGGATTTGCCCGGTCCGCTGCATTCGTCTTGCATTTTCTGCACCTGCGCAATCGGACCGTGCGACGCGTTAACCAGACTTTCGCTTCTGGCGGGCAAGCTTTCCCCGTCGGACCGGTGTCGGAGGGCCGTCTCGGCAAACCGCCGAATCACGCTGACATCGCACGGGCAGCAATCAGGTCCGACGTTCTTGCATCTGGGTCAGTCAGCCCGGTGTGCCGCATCCCGGCACGCCCGTCCGGACTGTTGCCCCAGCGGAAAAGGGTAGAACCCATGATGAAGGAATTCTTTGCGCACTCCACCGTCCTGGCCGCGGCACTTGGCCTGTTCGCAATCGCCCCGACCGTTGCCACCGCACAATCGCAGCGCAATTGCGGCCCGCGAGAGGTCGTGGTCGATCGCCTGGCCGACGGCTTTGGCGAAACCCGGCAAAGCATCGGGCTGGGCGCCAACAACGCCGTGGTCGAGGTCTTTGCCAGCGACGAGACCGGCACCTGGACCATCACCGTGACGATGCCCAACGGCATCACCTGCCTGGTGGCCTCGGGCCAGTCGTTCGAGCGTCTGGCCGAACTTCTGCCCGACACCGACAGCGACGCCTGACACGCGCCTGCCGCGCATCCTGCCGCTGGCCCTGCCCCGCGGGACCGGCTGCCCTGCACGACCTGGCTGCGCCCGGGGACCGAAAGGTCCGGGCCCCTGTCAGGGTGACGGGCCACTATCGCACCACCCGCAAGATGGGCGGCCGTTGCCACGTGCAGGACCACCCCACCGCATGGATGGCGCCCGGTCGGGGCGCATTCAGGGGTTGGTCAGATCACGCCCGGCTCCGGCCTCGCCAGATCTGGTCAGGTCTCGTCTGGCCGGCTCGGGCCCCGCTCAGGTCAGGGCATCCCAGATCAGCTTGGCCCCGGTCAGGGCCAGGAAGATATAGGCCAGGGCAAAAAAGGCCTTTTGCGACACCGCGCGATGCGCGCGCACGCCCAGCCAGACGCCGAACAGCGCAAAGGGCGCCAGCAGCAGGTCGGCCTTCAGCAGGGGCGCCGTGAACAGCCCCAGTGCCGCGAAGGGCACTAGCTTGCTGATGTTGATCGCCCAGAAGACCAGAACCGTGGTCGCCTGGAACCGCGTCTTGTCGAAATTCTGTGCCAGCAGGTACATCGCCACAGGCGGCCCGCCCGCATGGCTGACGAAACTGGTGAAACCCGCAATCGACCCCGCAACGGCCCCCCCGGCGATACGAGCCGGTGTGAAGCCGTCGGTCTGGCCTGCCCTATCGCCCGACCCGGCATCCCCGGACGGGTCGCCCGACGGCCCTGCGCCGGATTGCCGCGGGTCTGCCGCGGACGAGGTCCGGGACGGCACCAGCCGCCACAGCACGAAGACCACCGCCACGATCCCGATCAGCAGGCGGAACACGTCCGGGTCGACGATGGTGTAAAGCCAGGCGCCCAGGGCCACCCCGGGCAGCGCAGACAGGATCAGCAAGCCTGCGTCGCGCCCGCTCCACCGGCCCCAGTAGGGGCCAAGCGTTGCGATATCCATCAGCATCAGAAGCGGCAGCATCAGCGCCAGCGCAGTGCCCGGCGGCAACACCAGCGCCAGGAAGGCCGACGAGGCGAAGGCCGCGCCGGAGCCGAAGCCGGCCTTGGCCACCGCGGCGAAGACCACGGCCGGTGCGGCAACCGCCAGCAGATAGGGATCGACCCCGAACATGAGCTGCCTCCTTGGTTTGCATTCTACGGGTTTTGGGCACCCGCCGGCCCGCCCCTTCCTTGCGCGAGGCTTGCGCGGCGCGCCTCAAGGGTCTACCCAACCTGCAATTTACACCAGCCGGAGTACTTGCAATGGCCAGACCCAAGATCGCACTGATCGGCGCCGGGCAGATCGGGGGCACCCTTGCCCATCTCGCCGCAATGAAGGAACTGGGCGATGTCGTCCTGTTCGATATCGCCGAGGGCATTCCCGAAGGCAAGGCGCTCGATATCGCTGAATCCGGTCCCTCGGAAGGGTTCGACGCCGCGCTTTCCGGCACTCAGTCCTATGCCGATATCGCCGGCGCCGACGTCTGCATCGTGACCGCCGGCGTGCCGCGCAAGCCGGGCATGAGCCGCGACGACCTGTTGGGCATCAACCTGAAGGTCATGAAGTCGGTCGGCGAAGGCATCAAGGAACATGCGCCCGACGCCTTCGTGATCTGCATCACCAACCCGCTCGACGCGATGGTCTGGGCCCTGCAGCAGTTCTCGGGCCTGCCCGCGAACAAGGTCTGCGGCATGGCCGGCGTTCTGGACAGCGCGCGTTTCCGCCACTTCCTGAGCCTGGAATTCGGCGTGTCGATGAAGGATGTCACCGCCTTCGTTCTGGGCGGCCACGGCGACACGATGGTGCCGCTGGCACGTTACTCGACCGTTGCCGGCATCCCGCTGCCGGACCTGGTTTCCATGGGCTGGACCTCGCAGGAGAAACTGGACAGCATCATCCAGCGGACCCGTGACGGCGGCGCCGAAATCGTGGGCCTGCTGAAGACCGGTTCGGCCTTCTACGCGCCCGCAACCTCGGCCATCGAGATGGCGGAAGCCTACCTGAAAGACCAAAAGCGCGTCCTGCCCTGCGCGGCCTATGTCGACGGCGCCCTGGGCCTGAACGGCATGTATGTGGGCGTTCCGACCGTGATCGGCGCCGGCGGCGTGGAAAAGGTCATCGACATCAAGATGTCGAAGGACGAACAGGCGATGTTCGACAACTCGGTCAACGCCGTGAAGGGCCTGGTCGAAGCCTGCAAGGGCATCGACCCGAGCCTGGCCTGATCGGTCCTGTGGACCCACGTTGAGATTGCGAAACGGCCCGGCCCCTGCGCCGGGCCGTTTTGCGTTCGGGGCCGGTCGTTCCGGCCCCCGCAGCCAGGTGATTCGCAGTGCCGCTGAAGTTTTGTGATCACACTTTTTCAATGTGTGATCACAAGCATATCGAAACCCGCGGAAAATCGCCTGCTTCGCGCGAAAGGGCTTAGTCTTGCCGCAAGGCTGTGCCTATAGAGGATCAAATGCCGCTAGAAGGACTGTTTGGATGAACATTCACGAATACCAGGCGAAGGCGCTTCTGCGCTCGTACGGGGCCCCGGTCAGCGACGGCCGTGCCGTGCTGAAGTCCGACGCCGCCAAGGCCGCCGCGGGCGAACTCGACGGCCCGCTCTGGGTGGTCAAGGCCCAGATCCACGCGGGCGGCCGCGGCAAGGGTCACTTCAAGGAAGCAGAAGCCGGCGAAAAGGGCGGCGTCCGCCTGGCCAAGTCGGTGGAAGAGGCCGAGGCCGAAGCCAAGAAGATGCTGGGCAAGACCCTGGTGACGCACCAGACCGGCCCGGCGGGCAAGCAGGTCAACCGCATCTACATTGAAGACGGTTCCGACATCGAGCGTGAGCTGTACCTGGCGCTTCTGGTCGACCGCGGTTCCAGCCGTGTCAGCTTTGTCTGCTCGACCGAAGGCGGCATGGACATCGAGGAAGTCGCGGCGTCGACCCCTGAAAAGATCCTGAGCTTCTCGGTCGATCCGGCCACCGGCTATCAGCCCTACCATGGCCGTCGCGTGGCCTTCGCCCTGGGCCTGGAAGGCCCGGCGATGAAGCAGTGCGTCCAGCTGATGGGCATCCTCTACAAGGCCTTCCTCGAGAAGGACATGGAGATGCTGGAAATCAACCCGCTGATCCTGATGCCGAACGGCCAGCTGAAGGTGCTGGACGCCAAGCTGGGCTTCGACGGCAACGCCATGTACCGTCAGCCCGACGTGGCCGAACTGCGCGACACCACCGAAGAGGATCCGAAGGAGCTTGAAGCTTCCAAGTACGATCTGAACTACATCGCGCTGGACGGCGAGATCGGTTGCATGGTGAACGGCGCGGGCCTGGCGATGGCCACGATGGACATCATCAAGCTCTACGGTGCCGAACCGGCCAACTTCCTCGACGTGGGCGGCGGCGCCACCAAGGAGAAGGTGACCGAGGCGTTCAAGATCATCACGTCGGATCCGAACGTGAAGGGCATCCTGGTGAACATCTTCGGCGGCATCATGCGCTGCGACGTCATCGCCGAGGGCGTGATCGCCGCGGTGAAAGAGGTCGGCCTGCAGGTTCCGCTGGTCGTGCGCCTGGAAGGCACCAATGTCGAGAAGGGCAAGGAAATCATCGCGAATTCCGGCCTGAACGTCATTGCCGCCGACGACCTGAGCGACGGCGCCGAGAAGATCGTGAAGGCCGTCAAGGGCTGAGCCCTGACCGGGCGGGCCCCGTGCCCGCCCCCACCTGAACGGCCCCCAGCCTAACGGCCCCAAGCAAACCGGCCACCGAAGAAGAGCAGCATGACCAGCACCCCCGATCCCCAAGGCCAGGGCACGACCCGCGTTTACGCGGCCGTGGTCAGTCTTGTGCGTGCGGCGGAACGGCGTGCGCTGATGGCCCGGGAACTGGCCGCCGCGGGTGTGGCGGCCGACTTCTTCGATGCCTGCGACGGGCGCGCGCAAGAAAACGCCGCCGCCCTTGCCGCCATGCCCGACCACGGCCCCTGGGGCGCGGTGGCCATGCACGCCAAGGCCTGCACCCGCAGCCACCTGCTGTTGATGGAACAGTTCCTGGCGCGCGACGAGGATTACTGCCTGGTGCTGGAAGACGACGCCTTCCTGTCGCCGGACCTGCAGCTGTGGCTGGCCGACATGTCGTGGTGGCCCGCGGGCGCCGACATCGTGAAGATCGAGCGCTGGCGCGACGACAAGCTGTTCGTGGCCCTGGGCCGCGACGGGCGGACCCATCTGGGCCGGACCGTGGCGCCCCTGCTGTCGCGCCATTCCGGCACCGCCGGCTATATCGTGTCCCGTGCGGGCGCGGCCAAGATCGTCGCCGCCCGACGGATCGACATGCCGATCGATCACCTGCTGTTCAACGTGAACATCTCTGCCCTCGCGCGGGGTCTGGACCGCTGGCAAGTCTCTCCTGCGCTGGTCGTTCAGGGGAACGAGCCGCCGGCCGCAGCCGCACCGGCCGCCCCGCAACAGCCGCTGGAGAACAAGACGCTGCGCGAACTGCGCCGGTCCTGGCATGAAGTAAAGCTGCTGCCGAAGTTCCTGGGCCTGCTGGCCACCGGCCGCGCATCGTTCCAGAAGATCGCCTATGCGCCCGACGCGACCACGACCAACGGGGGGGCTGCCTGATGGCCCGTGCCATAGTTCACGTGGGTCTGCCGAAGACCGGTTCGACCTCGCTCCAGGTGTTCCTGATGACCCATCGCGACGCGCTGGCGGCGCAGGGCTTCGTCTACATGCCGCCAAGGATGAGCCTGCACAGCCAGATCGAATACGCGTTTATCGCCTGTAACGAGGTGGGCGAGATCGTGCCCGACCATATCGAGGCCGGGATCCGCAATATCCAAAGCGTCGACGACCAGCGCGCCCTGACCGCCAGGTTCGAGTCCGAGCTGTCCGCCAAGCTGGCCGAGGCGCCGGACGCGACCTTCCTGATTTCCTGCGAACAACTGGGCGCCTATCTGCGCCGGCCGCGGCAGCGGGCCGCGCTGGACAAGTGGCTGCGGGCGCGGTTCACCAGCGTCGTCTACCTGGTTTTCGTGCGGGACATGGCCGACTTCATGCTGTCGGTCTATTCCGAGGCGGTGAAGCGCGGCTTTACCGGCAACCTGGACCATTTCGTCGCCCACGCGTCCGAGATTCCGATGGCGAAGACGGCCGAGGACTGGGCAACCGAATTCCCCGGCCGGGTCATTGTCAGGATGAAGCCCCGGAGCGGAGCGAGTATCTACAACGTCTATGCCGATCTGGTGGGAATGGACATTTCGGGCCTGTCCCTGCCCAAGCCCCACAATCGCGGCTTCAACGCATGGGAGGCCCGCGCCATGCGTCTGGTCAACCTGATGTTCGGACCGGCTGAAAAGCGATCGAAGACCGCGCGCTACTGGGTGCTTCAGGCGCGGCGCGTGGTGCGGTTGTTTTTCGGAATGGGCCCAAAGCTGAAGCTGAGCGAGAGCCAGGCGGCGCTGATCCAGACCCGCTATCCGCGCGACGTGCGCCAGATCGTCGACCGGTTGCAGTTCGAAGGTCCCATGGATTTCCGAGATCCGGATCGCGGGACCGCGACGGTCGCCAACCTGGCCGATGCGCCGCAATCGGACAGCCGCGGCAAGTCCGGTCGCAAAAGCAAGGCGACTTCGCTGTGACCCTCAGCCGCCATATACCGTTTCCGCGCAACGCCCTCAGCGCCGCGCGCATCGCCGCAGGTTACCCAGTGCGCCGGGTCTTCCGGCAGATCGTGACGAGAGGAGAGGCAGCCATGCCCAGCACGTTCAAGACCCAGACCGGTTCCCAACCGTCGACTTCGGCAGGACGACGGCTTGCCACGGTGCTGCTCGTGGCCGCGGGCCTCGTCGGCCTGACCGCGTGCGACCGGTCCCGCCAGGTCGAATTCATGTTCCCGGACGGCAAGCCCAACGGCACGCCGCCGCTCTATGTCGACGAAAGCGCCAAGGCCGGCCGCCTGCCGCCCGAGGTCTACGACGCCGATGCGACGAAAGCCTCGATCGCCTCGGCCAGCTTCTCGGTCGGTGGGACGGCTTCGGCGGACCAGCCGGTCGAGGCACTGGCCCGGGCGCTGACCGCCCGGGGCGTCGCGGCGGCCGACTGAGGTCCACGCGAAAAGAACGGGCCCGCCCCCGTGGCGCGGCAAGAAAGAAGGAAAGACGGAACAGGATGGCACGGCAGATCGTACACCCGGCGATGGCGATGACCGCAGGTACGACAGGCACAGATGTGCGGTCGGCCGCGGAAGCCCGCGCCGCGTTCTGCCGGACGCCGCGCCGGTCCGGTCATCGCCGCGACGGTGCCCAAGACGGGGCGCCGGCGGTCGGGGCCATCCTGTACCCGATCAAGGTTCACTGAAATTCCTGGCGGCCCAAGGCCGCCGGACCACTGACGCAACAAAGGGAAGACTTCACGATGGCAGTTCTCGTCGATGAAAACACAAAGGTGATCTGTCAGGGCATCACCGGCTCTCAGGGCACCTTCCACACCGAGCAGGCCATTGCCTACGGCACCAAGATGGTCGGCGGTGTGACCCCCGGCAAAGGCGGCTCCGAGCACCTGGGCCTGCCCGTCTTCAACTCGGTCCACGAGGCAAAGGCAAAGACCGAGGCGAATGCCACGGTGATCTACGTGCCGCCCCCCTTCGCGGCCGACTCGATCCTGGAAGCCATCGACGCCGAGATGGAACTGATCGTGTGCATCACCGAAGGCATCCCGGTGCTGGACATGATGAAGGTCAAGCGCGCCCTGATCGACAGCAAGAGCCGCCTGATCGGCCCGAACTGCCCTGGCGTCATCACGCCGGATGCGTGCAAGATCGGCATCATGCCGGGCCACATCCACAAGCGCGGGTCGGTCGGCGTCGTGTCGCGTTCGGGCACCCTGACCTATGAAGCCGTGAAACAGACCTCGGACATCGGCCTGGGCCAGTCGTCCGCCGTCGGCATCGGCGGTGACCCGATCAAGGGGACCGAGCACATCGACGTGCTGGAAATGTTCCTGGCCGATCCCGAAACCCAGTCGATCATCATGATCGGCGAGATCGGCGGTTCCGCCGAGGAAGAGGCCGCACAATTCCTGGCGGACGAGAAGAAGAAGGGCCGCTGGAAGCCGACCGCGGGCTTCATCGCCGGCCGCACTGCCCCTCCGGGCCGCCGCATGGGCCACGCAGGCGCCATCGTCGCCGGCGGCAAGGGCGGCGCCGAGGACAAGATCGAGGCCATGAAGGCCGCCGGGATCATCGTCGCCGACAGCCCCGCCAAGCTGGGCGAAGCCGTTCTAAAGGCGATCGGCTGATCTTTCGATCCGCGGAAGGGCCGTCTTAACGGCCCTTCCGCTAGACCACGCGAATTGACCTGCAACCGCAGGTTCAGAACAGGACACCGGACCGATGCACGGGATGACACGACCTGTCAGACTGAACGCGGCGATTCTTTCGCACTCCGCGGCCCGTCCCACCGGGCCTGCCCTGCCTGCTTTCCATACCCGCGAGTGCCGCGGGGCGGAAAACCTGACTTACGATGCGTCCGCCGTACCCCGCATGTTGTTGATCGAATTGGTTAACGACAGTACTGGCAGCGGACACCGAATGACCCTAAGTGCTGCCCAGCCCACACCGCGCCCCTTTCGGGCGCATAGCCGCAACAGTCACCCTTCGATCGGGAGGCGACAATGACCGAACAAAGCCCCAACGCCCAATTCCAGGCCTCGTCCTTCATGCAGGGCGCGAACGCGGCCTACCTGGAGCAGCTCTACGCCCAGTACGCGGGCGATCCGGGCGCGGTTGACGCCGCCTGGGCCGAATTCTTCCGCCAGCTTGGCGACGACGAACTGGACGTCAAGAAAGAGGCGTCCGGCCCGTCCTGGGCGCGCACGGACTGGCCGCCGACGCCGTCGGACGACCTGACCGCGGCCCTGACCGGCATGTGGCCGGACGCAGCGCCCGAGGTGAAGGCCGCCGGCAAGAAGATCGCAGACAAGGCCCAGTCGACCGGCGTGTCGCTGACCGACGACCAGATGAAGCGTGCCGTGCTGGATTCGATCCGCGCGATCATGCTGATCCGCGCCTACCGGATCCGCGGTCACCTGATCGCCGATATCGACCCGCTGGGCGCGCGCGACACGACGTATCATTCGGAACTGGATCCGAAATCCTACGGCTTCACCGATGCCGACATGGATCGACCGATCTTCATCGACAACGTTCTCGGCCTGCAGGTGGCATCCGTCCGCCAGATCCTGGAACTGGTGAAGCGCACCTATTGCGGCACCTTCGCGCTGCAGTACATGCACATCTCGGACCCGGAAGAGGCCAGCTGGCTGAAGGAACGGATCGAGGGGCTGGGCAAGGAAATCCAGTTCACCCGCGAGGGCCGGAAGGCGATCCTGAACAAGATGGTCGAGGCCGAAGGATTCGAGAAATTCCTTCAGGTCAAGTACATGGGGACCAAGCGTTTCGGTCTCGATGGCGGCGAAAGCCTGATCCCGGCGATGGAGCAGATCATCAAGCGCGGCGGCGCGCTGGGTGTGAAGGAAGTCGTGATCGGCATGCCGCACCGCGGCCGCCTGAACGTGCTGGCCAACGTGATGGCCAAGCCCTATCGCGCGATCTTCAACGAATTCCAGGGCGGGTCGTTCAAGCCCGACGACGTCGACGGTTCCGGCGACGTGAAGTACCACCTGGGTGCGTCTTCCGACCGTGAATTCGACGGCAACAAGGTCCACCTGTCTCTGACGGCGAACCCCTCGCACCTGGAGGCCGTGAACCCGGTCGTCCTGGGCAAGGCGCGCGCCAAGCAGGACCAACTGCACGATCCGGAACGGACCGCTGTTCTGCCGATCCTGTTGCACGGCGATGCGGCCTTTGCTGGCCAGGGCGTCGTCGCGGAATGTTTCGGCCTGTCGGGCCTGCGCGGTCACCGCACCGGCGGCACGATCCATATCGTGGTGAACAACCAGATCGGCTTTACCACCGCGCCGCATTTCAGCCGCTCGTCCCCCTACCCGACCGACATCGCCCTGATGGTCGAGGCGCCGATCTTCCACGTGAACGGGGACGACCCCGAGGCCGTGGTGCACGCCGCCAAGGTCGCGACGGAGTTCCGGCAGAAGTTCCATAAGGACGTGGTCATCGACATGTTCTGCTATCGCCGCTTCGGTCACAACGAAGGCGACGAGCCCATGTTCACCAACCCGATCATGTACAAGGAGATCAAGGGCCACAAGACAACCCTGACCCTGTACTCGGACGTGTTGGTGAAGGACGGCCTGATCCCGGAAGGCGAGATCGAGGACATGAAGGCCGCGTTCCAGGCCAAGCTGAACGAGGAATTCGAGGCCGGCAAGAACTACAAGCCGAACAAGGCCGACTGGCTGGACGGGCGCTGGTCGGGCATCGATCCGCGCAAGGAAGACCAGTACCAGCGTGGCCAGACCGCCATTTCCCCGGAAACGATGGAAAATGTCGGCGCTTCGCTGACCCGCGCCCCCGAAGGGTTCGAACTGCACCGCACCGTCGGCCGCCTGCTGGAAGCCAAGAAGCAGATGTTCGAGACCGGCGAAGGCTTCGACTGGGCCACGGCCGAAGCCCTGGCCTTCGGGTCGCTGCTGACCGAAGGCTATCCGGTGCGCCTGGCGGGCCAGGATTCGACCCGCGGCACCTTCAGCCAGCGGCATTCGGGCTTCGTCGACCAGAACACCGAAGAACGCTACTATCCGCTGAACCACATCCGGGAAGGCCAGGCGCGGTACGAGGTCATCGACTCGATGCTGTCGGAATACGCGGTGCTGGGCTTCGAATACGGCTACTCGCTGGCGGAACCGAACGCGCTGACCCTGTGGGAAGCCCAGTTCGGCGATTTCGCCAACGGCGCGCAGATCATGTTCGACCAGTTCATCAGTTCCGGTGAATCGAAGTGGCTGCGGATGTCGGGCCTGGTGTGCCTGCTGCCCCACGGCTTCGAAGGCCAGGGCCCCGAACACTCGTCGGCCCGACTGGAACGGTTCCTGCAGGGCTGCGGCTCGGACAACTGGATCGTCGCCAACTGCTCGACGCCGGCGAACTACTTCCACATCCTGCGCCGTCAGCTGCACCGCACCTTCCGCAAGCCGCTGATCCTGATGACGCCCAAGTCGCTGCTGCGCCACAAGCTGGCCGTGTCGAAGGCGCATGAGTTCACCGACGGCTCGTCCTTCCACCGCGTCCTCTGGGACGAGGCGGACAACCCGGACTGGGGCCACAAGCTGGTGTCGGACGACAAGGTCCGGCGCGTGGTGATGTGTTCAGGCAAGGTCTACTATGACCTGCTGGAAGCGCGCGACGAACGCGGGATCGACGACATCTACATCCTGCGGATCGAGCAGTTCTATCCCTTCCCGGCGCTGAGCCTGGTGAAGGAGCTGGAACGCTTCCCGAATGCCGACATGATCTGGTGCCAGGAAGAGCCCAAGAACCAGGGTGCCTGGACCTTCATCGAACCGAATATCGAGTGGGTGCTTGGACGCATCAACGCCAAGTCCCCTCGTCCCGTCTACGTGGGCCGTACGACCTCGGCCTCGCCCGCGACGGGTCTGGCCAGCCAGCACAAGGCGCAACAGGAAGCGCTGGTCAACGAAGCCCTGAGCATCGAAGGAAACTGACCGATGACGACTGAAATTCGCGTGCCGACGCTTGGCGAAAGCGTGACCGAAGCCACGGTGGCCACCTGGTTCAAGAAGCCGGGCGATGCCGTCGCGGTTGATGAAATGCTGTGCGAGCTGGAGACCGACAAGGTGACGGTCGAGGTTCCCAGCCCCGTCGCCGGCACCCTGGGCGAGATCGTCGCGGCCGAAGGCGAGACGGTGGGCGTGGACGCGCTCCTCGCAACGATCGCCGAAGGCGACGGCGCCGCGGCACCCGCGGCCAAGACCGACAAGTCGGAGAAGGCTGACAAGGCAGAGGCAGCCCCGGCCAAGTCGGACGGCGGTGCCAAGGTCGACGTGATGGTCCCCACCCTGGGCGAAAGCGTGACCGAAGCCACCGTCAGCACCTGGTTCAAGAAGGTCGGCGATGCCGTCAACCAGGACGAGATGCTGTGCGAGCTGGAAACCGACAAGGTCAGCGTCGAGGTTCCGGCCCCCGCGTCCGGTGTGCTGACCGAAATCCTGGCCGAGGAAGGCGCCACGGTCGATGCCAGCGCCAAGCTGGGCGTGATCACCGCCGGTGAAGGCGCAGGTGCCGCCGCCGCGGCCCCGGCTGAAGCCCCGGCAGCCGCCCCCGCGGCCGCACCGTCCGGTTCGGGCCGGACCGACGTGGCCAACGCGCCCTCGGCCAACAAGGCCATGGCAGAGGCCGGCCTGACCGCGGATCAGGTCACCGGCACCGGTCGCGACGGCCGCATCATGAAGGACGACGTCGCCCGCGCGGTGGCCAACCCGACGCCCGCTCCGGCCGCCGCCCCGGCCCCGATCCCGCGTGCCCCGGTGGCAGCCGAAGATGCCGCGCGCGAGGAACGCGTGCGCATGACCCGTCTGCGCCAGACCATCGCCCGCCGCCTGAAGGATGCGCAGAACACCGCCGCGATCCTGACCACCTACAACGAGGTGGACATGACCGAGGTCATGGCCCTGCGGAGCGAATACAAGGACGAGTTCTTCAAGAAGCACGGCGTCCGCCTGGGCTTCATGTCCTTCTTCACCAAGGCCTGCTGCCACGCCCTGAAAGAGGTTCCCGAAGTCAACGCCGAGATCGACGGCACCGACATCGTCTACAAGAACTTCGTCCACATGGGCGTTGCCGCAGGCACGCCCCAGGGCCTGGTGGTTCCGGTCATCCGGGATGCGGACGCGATGTCCTTTGCCGATATCGAGAAGGCGATCGCCGAAAAGGGCGCCCGCGCCCGCGACGGCAAGCTGTCCATGGCAGAGATGCAGGGCGGTACCTTCACGATCTCGAACGGTGGCGTCTACGGCTCGCTGATGTCCTCGCCGATCCTGAACCCCCCGCAGTCGGGCATCCTCGGCATGCACAAGATCCAGGACCGGCCGATGGTCATCAACGGCGAAATCAAGATCCGCCCGATGATGTACCTGGCCCTCAGCTACGATCACCG
The DNA here is from genome assembly GCF_009765275.1 of Chachezhania sediminis. GTDB lineage: Bacteria > Pseudomonadota > Alphaproteobacteria > Rhodobacterales > Rhodobacteraceae > Chachezhania > Chachezhania sediminis. The sequence continues at coordinate 160,694 of NZ_VOPH01000003.1, read as the reverse complement.
CATCGTCGACGGCAAGGGCGCCGTCACCTTCCTGGTTCGTGTCAAGGAAGCGCTGGAAGATCCGCGCCGCCTGCTGATCGACCTCTGATCCCCGAAAGGGACGGCCGGGCCCCGTGCCCGGCCGTCATCCGCCATGTTCCAGCGGCCCCTATTCCAAAGGCTATTTGCAAACTGGGTCTACGGCGGGGCACTCGCGGCCCTGGTGCTGCTGGCGCTGACGCCGTTCCTGGCGCTGTCGCCGGGACTGACGGCCATCTACCTCTGCCTTCCCGTCTACATGCTGCACCAGTACGAGGAGCATGACGACGACCGTTTCCGCCGCTTCGTCAACGCGATGATGACCGGCAAGGGCCGCGGACTGACCCGCGCCGACGTCTTCTGGATCAACATTGCCGGTGTCTGGGCGCTGCTGACCGTCACGCTGTGGCTGGCGGTGACCGTCAGCCCCGGCTGGGGCAGCATCGCCACCTGGCTTCTGGGCCTGAACGGCCTGATCCATATCGCCCAGGCCATGGCCCTGCGCCGCTACAATCCCGGTCTGGTGACCGCCGTGGTGCTATTCCTGCCGATGGCCGCCTGGCTGTTCGTGCAGATCCCGGCCACACTGCTTCAGCAGATCGCGGGTTTCGGCATCGTCCTGGCGCTTCACGCCGCGATCCTTGTGCGCGCCACCCGGCAGGGGCCGACCGTCCCGTGACCCGTTTTTCCGCTCTCCCGTCCGGAAAGGATCTCTCCTTTGCCCGCCGCAAGGGAACCCGCCGCTGTTCTGCAGGGTTGTCTTCAATGGGCTGCATTCCGGCAGCCCGCCCAGGCCCGGAGTTGGCAGATGGAGAACGCGGTGGACGGACGGACAAATGACGACGCGGCCCTGCAGGCTTCTCCTGCCACGGCCCTGATCACGGCGGCCGAAGGCTATCCCGCGCTGGAGCGGCTGGCCCTGGGCGCGGAACGCGAACTGTTGCTGTCGTTCCGGATTTTCGATCCGGAGACGCGGCTGCATTCGGACGAGGCCCGGGCGCTGGGGCTGTCCAGCTGGGCCGACCTTGCCGCCCACGTCGCGCAGCAGGGGATCGACCTCCGGCTGTTGCTGACGGATTTCGATCCGCTCTTCGCGACCGACCTTCATATCGACGCCTGGGATGCCGCAGAAGGTTTTCACGCCGCGGCGCCAGAGATGAAGATCCTGCTGCATCGCCACCCGGCGCGGATCGGGGCGGTCTGGCGGCTGGCGCTGGCCCCCAAGATCCTGAGCTGCATCAACACGATCCGGCAGGACGGGAACGAGGACCGGACCCCGGACATCCGCCCCGCCATGAGACGCGGCCGGATCTATCCCGCGACACTGCACCAGAAGATGGCCATCGCCGACGGGGACCGGATGATCATCGGCGGACTGGACGTGGACGAACGCCGCTATGACACGCCGGACCACGACCAGCCCTCGGAAGAGACCTGGCACGACGTCGCGGTCGAGGTCGAAGGCCCCATCGCCGCCGCCGGGCGCCGCCATTTCGTGGAGACCTGGAACGCCGCCCTGGCCCAGCGCGAGGCCTTCGACGATACGCCGGTGGACCTGGCGCCCATGGACCTGCCGCCCCGGGTCGATCCGGGGCCCGCGCTGCGGCTGCTGCGCACCGTGTCCGAACCCGAAACCGGCCCCTTCGTCTTCGGACCCCGCACCTCCCATGCCGAGCACGAGGAGGCGCACCTGGCGCTCTTTGCGAAGGCGGAACGGTTCATCTATATTGAGACGCAGTTCTTCCGCCACGCCCCCCTGGCCCGGGCGCTGGCCAAGGCCGCCGAACGGGCGCCCGACCTGCAATGCGTCATGGTCCTGCCCGTGGCGCCCGACATCATCCTGTTCAAAGGCCATCGCGGGCTGCATGCCAGGCATGCCCAGGCGCTGCAGATGCGCTGCCTGGACCGGATCCGCGCGGCCTTCGGCGAACGCCTGGCGGTCGTCGTGCCGGCCCGTCCGGGGACAGGCGACAGCGACGTGACCTATCGTGGGGCGGATATCGTCTATGTCCATGCCAAGGTGACCCTGGTCGACGATGTGCACGCCATCGTGGGGTCGGCCAACATGAACGGCCGGTCGATGCGCTGGGACACCGAGGCCTCGGTCCAGGTCGACGATCCGGCCTTTGCCCGGGGCCTGCGGGACCGGCTGGTCGAACACTGGTTGCCCGACCCGGCCCCGTCGGAGGATCCGACCGTGGCCCAGACCTGGGCCCGCCGCGCGGCCGCCAATGCCGCGCACCGGCCCGGGGCACGGGCCGATTTCCTTCTGCCTTACCCCGCCACGCGGACGCGGGCCTTTTCCCTCTATGCGCCGATCGTACCGGCCGAGATGTTCTGATGGCCCGCCCCTGCCCGCACCCGCGCCCGCTGCAATCGCATGCACAGCCGTCTTTGCACCGTCAGAGACCTTTCCCTGCCACCGGGACGGGTTTATCTGCCGGCCCGCTTCCACTATCTCTCTGGGGCAGTGCCCCGGGGGAAACGACAGGTCTCAAGGCGGATACGCCGCCTGCCGGCCCACCAAAACGGATTTCGCGTCTATCGCGAACTGAAAGGAGTTCCGAATGTCCAGCTATGATGTCATCGTCATCGGGTCCGGCCCCGGCGGCTATGTCTGCGCCATCCGCTGCGCGCAACTGGGCCTGAAGACGGCCTGTGTCGAAGGGCGCGAGACCCTTGGCGGCACCTGCCTGAACATCGGCTGCATCCCGTCGAAGGCGCTGCTGCACTCCACGCACATGCTGCACGAGGCAGAGCACAACTTTGCCACGCTGGGCCTGATGGGCGATGCGCCCAAGGTCGACTGGGACAAGATGAAGGGCTTCAAGGACGACGTGGTGGCGCAGAACACCAAGGGCGTCGAGTTCCTGTTCAAGAAGAACAAGATCGACTGGATCAAGGGCTGGGCGTCCATTCCGGAGGCCGGCAAGGTCAAGGTCGGCGACGAGATCCACGAGGCCAAGAACATCATCATCGCGTCGGGGTCCGAAGCGGCCTCGCTGCCGGGCGTCGAAGTGGACGAAAAGAAGGTCGTAACCTCGACCGGCGCGCTGACGCTGGACAAGGTGCCGGGCAAGCTGGTGGTGATCGGCGCCGGCGTGATCGGCCTGGAACTGGGCAGCGTCTACAAGCGGCTGGGGTCCGAAGTGACGGTCGTCGAATACCTGGACGTCGTGACCCCGGGCATGGACGGAGAGATCCAGCGCGTCTTCCAGCGCACGCTGAAGAAGCAGGGCTTCGAGTTCATCATGGGCGCCGCGGTCCAGAAGACCGAAGTCGACGGTGACAATGTCAAGGTCACCTACAAGCTGAAGAAGGACGACAGCGAGCACGTGCTGGAGGCCGATGCCGTCCTGGTGGCCACGGGTCGCAAGCCCTATGTCGACGGGCTGGGCCTGGAGGCGCTGGGGATCGAGATGACCAAGCGCGGCCAGATCGCCGTGGGCAAGGACTGGCAGACCAACGTCAAGGGCATCTATGCCATCGGCGACTGCATCGAGGGTCCGATGCTGGCCCACAAGGCCGAAGACGAAGGCATGGCGGCCGCCGAATGCGTGGCGGGCAAGCATGGGCACGTGAACTATGGCGTGATCCCGGGCGTGATCTACACCGCCCCCGAAGTGGCCAATGTGGGCGAGACCGAGGAATCGCTGAAGGCGGCGGGTCGGGCCTACAAGGTCGGGAAGTTCAACTTCATGGGCAACGGCCGGGCCAAGGCGATGATCGCCGCCGAAGGCTTCGTCAAGATCCTGGCGGACAAGGAAACCGACCGGATCCTTGGCGCGCATATCATCGGGCCCAACGCGGGTGAGCTGATCCACGAGATCTGCGTGGCGATGGAATTCGGCGCCGCGGCCGAGGACGTGGCCCTGACCTGCCATGCCCACCCGACCCTGTCCGAGGCCGTGCGCGAGGCCGCGCTCGATTGCGGCGACGGCGCGATCCACGCCTGATACGGGCCGGGCCCCGGCAGGGGCCTCGGCCGAACCACTGGTGCCAGGCAAGCCGATTCAGATCGGCTTCCTCCCAGCGGGGGTTGCGGGCGCTGCGGCGCCCGCCTCAAGGCCCTTCGGAAGGGCCCTGGACTGTTCCGGGCCTACCTACCACATGGTCTGGCGCGCACGGGCCGGCCAGGCCTCGTCATAGGCCTTGCCGTTCTCGGTTCCCTTCGTGATCTCAGTCAGCATGTCGCCCACCGTCGGCAGGCCCGCGCTCTGATCGCCCAGGGTCCAGAGTTCCGACCGCAGCAGCGCGCGGGCGCATTGGGGATAGACTTCCTCGATCGCGATCACGATGACCGTTGCGGGCTGCCGGCCGTCCTTCTCGAACCGGGCGCGCATGCCTTCGTCCGTCGTCAGTTTCGCCTTGCCGTTGACCCGCATCGCATTGGTCGATCCGGGCACCAGGAACATCAGCGACACACGCCCGTCGCGCACGATGTTGCGCAGGCTGTCGATCCGGTTGTTGCCCCGCCAGTCGGGCATCGCCAGCGTGTAGTCGTCCAGCACCTGGACCACCGGCGACTCGTCCCCCCGGGGCGTGCCGTCGGTTCCTTCCGGCCCCACCGTCGACAGCACGCAGAACCGCGACCGTTCGATCCAGGCCCGGTAGGTGTCGATCAGGTAGGGCGCCACCTTCCTGCGCGCCGGCACGCCGACCTGACCGTAAAGCGCCTCAAGCGCCGCGATGTCCTCGATGAATTCCATTCGCCTTGTCCCTTTGGTTCTCTGCCAGCAACCGGTCCGAGGCCATCTCGACCCGGGCCGTGATCTCGGTCAAGAAGGCGCGTTTGGTCAGGCCGGGGTCCACCGGGTCAAGGAATTCGACCACCGCCCGACCGGGACGGCGGATCAGTCCCTTGCGCGGCCAGACCAGGCCCGCATTGGTGGCAACCGGCACCGCCATGGCCTTCATCGTGTCGTACAGCAGCGCAACACCGGGCCTGTAGGGCGCCTCTGCCCCCGGTTCGACCCGTGTGCCCTGCGGATAGATCACCAGCTGCCCGCCCTCGCCCGCCAGCGCCGCGCGCACCATGTCGGTCATGGCCCCGGCGCCGCGGCGACGATCCACCGGGATGCAGCCGACCCGCAGCGCGTAAAGGCCGAAGACCGGCGCCCGGACCAGCGTGTGCTTCATCACGAAACGTGGCCGCGGCAGCACCGCGAACAGCATCAGGACATCCAGGAAGGACTGGTGCTTGGCCACGACCAGAACGTCGCCCTGCGGCACCGGCCCGCGCCATTCCGTCCGGATTCCCACCAGCCAGCGGGCCAGCAGAAAAACCCACCGCGCGAAGACCTTGATCGACCAGCGCGCCCCCCGGCGCGACAGCAGCCCCACCGGCGCCAGAGCGATTCCCATGACCCCCATGGACACGAACAGCAGCGCCGAGAAGGCGGCCGATCGCAGCCAGAGGATCAGGGTTCTCATGGCAGGCTCCGCAACCGTGTACGGGCCGCCTGCGTCGTGGCCCCCAGGGCCACCAGCGCGGCCAGAACCGGGATCAGCAGCGGCAGGATCCAGCCCCCGCCGTGAAAGCCAAGGCCGGTCAGGATGCTGCCTTCGGCCGAGGCCGACGGCAGCAGCATCACTCCAACCATCCCCAGCACCGTGCCGGCAGCCGCACCGGCCAGAGCCCGAAGCGTGAAGCGGCGCACGAAGGCGCTGGCGATGTAACGGTCCTGCGCACCGACCAGCCGCAGCACCGAAATGATCTGCGCATTGGCCGACAGCGCGGCATTGGCGGCCAGCGTGATCATCGTGGCCATGGCCCCGCCGATCAGCAGGATCGACACCCAGCCCAGAAGCTTCAGCGCCCGCGCCGCCGCCACCAGCGGCCGGCGCCAGCGGTCGTGATCGTCCAGGACGGCGCCCGGCACCTCAGCCTCCAGCCGCAGGCGCAGGCCCGTCGCGTCATAGCCCGGATCGTCCTCGATCACCTCGACCAGCTGGGGCAGCGACAGATTTTCGACCGGCAATTCGTTGCCGAACCAGGGTGCCAGCAGGGCCGACTGTTCCTCGGCGCTCAGCGCGCGGGCACGGGCCACGCCGGGGGTCTGGGACAGGACCTGCAGTGCCTTGGCGGTCAGGTCCGCCATCTGGTCCGCCGGCGCGCTGATCCGCAGCGTGGCGGCCTGCGCCAGTTCCTGCGACCAGCGGTGGGACACGCGGCCCGCCGCCAGCGACAGCGACAGCGCGAAGACGGCCAGGAAGGCCATCGCTCCGGCGGCAAAGATCGTCAGGCGGGCGGTATAGCCGCTGGGGGGTACGATGCGGTTGGCCTGGTCGTCCCCGAAGATCAGCGTGCGCAGCATCAGGCCCCGGCTCATAGCGCGGCCCCCGCCAGTTGCAGCCGCCGTCCTGCGATGCGCAGGACCCGGGTCTGGATCTGGGCCTTGGCGGCGCGGATCAGGTTCAGGTCGTGGGTCGCGATCACGATGGTCTTGCCCATGCGATTCAGTTCGACCAGCAGCTGCAGCAGCCGCTGGGACATTTCCCAGTCGACATTGCCGGTGGGTTCGTCCGCCAGGATCACGTCCGGCGACATCATCACCGCGCGCGCCAGCGCCGCCCGCTGGCGTTCGCCGCCCGACAGCTCCGGCGGCAGCGCATTGGCCCGATGGGACAGGCCGACCCAGGCGATCAGTTCCCGCAGGTTGGCAGCCGCCGTATCCCCCGCCCGGCCCGACACGGCCAGCGGCAGGGCGATGTTTTCGGCCACCGGCAGGTGGTCCAGGAAACGGCAGTCCTGATGCACCATCCCGATCCTCCGGCGCATCAGCGCCAGCCCGTCCCGGTCCAGCGTCGACAGGTCCGCCCCGAAGGCGCGCACCGCCCCTTCGCTGGGATGCAGCGCCCCGGTGCACAGGCTGAGAAGCGTGGTCTTCCCCGCCCCCGACGGCCCCGTCAGGAAATGGAATGTCCCCGGAGCCAGAACCACCGAGACGCCGCTCAGCAGGTAGCCGCCGCCATAAGTGTAGGCCACGTTTTCCAGCTCGATCACGTTCTTTACCCGCTCCATGCCCGGTCTTGTTGCTGCCCTGCTTCTGCCCGAGTGGCCCCCGGGTTTCAATGGGGCCACAGATGCGGGCTGCTGTTCGATTGGGCCTTTTCCGCCCATGGCAGGGGCCCTATCCTTGGGTCCGCTGGATCCGGCGACTGTGCCGGACGTGGAATGAAACCGGGGGTCGCATGCGTCTGACATGTCCGAATTGCGGCGCACAGTATGATGTCCCCGACACTGTCATACCGCCCCGGGGCCGCGAGGTGCAGTGTTCGAACTGCGCCGAATCCTGGTTCCAGAAACATCCCGAGCCTGTCCCCGCGGCGCCCGCCCCTGCGCCAATTGTTGCCGATCGCGGCACGGCAGACACGGCTGAGCCGGCCCCTGCCCCCGAAAACCCGGACGCGGCCGCCCGCGTGCGGGCCGAGATCGAAGACGAACTGGACGCCGACCCGGACGACGACGGCGACGAAGATGCCGAGGACGGCGAAGGCCTGGACGAGGACGCCTGGGCGCAGGTCCGCGCGGCCGAAGACGGCAGGCCCCGGGAGCTGGACCCCGCCATTGCCGCGATCCTGCAGGAGGAGGCGCAGCGCGAGGCCCGCCTGCGCGCCGCCGAAGCCGCCGCGGCCATCGAGACGCAGACCGAACTGGGCCTGGCAGGACCCGGACCGAAGCCTGTGCCAGGGCACAGGCCTGCGACCGGGCCCCAGCCGGAAACGGCAGCCAAACCCGCAGCGGCGCGCAAACCTGCGCCGGCCGCAGAAGAGAAACCCGGAGAGAAGCCCGCGGCAACGCCCGGGCCCACGCCGCGTGCGCGTCGCACGGCGTCGCCCCCCGATGCGGTCCGGCTTGCCCGCCCGACGCAACGCACGCCCATGCCGCCCGAACACCCAGCGCCGCGCCCCCGCGATGGCAGCGCCTTCGGCCGTGGGGTCGCGGTTGCGGTGCTGGTGGGGCTGGTCCTGCTGTTCTTTTACGCCAATGCCGATCCGATTGCCGACGACGTGCCGGAACTGCTGCCACTGCTGGACGTCTATACAGCCGGTGTGGACTCCCTGCGGGCCGGCATACACGACGTCTATCTAAGCCTCAGCGGAACAGGCAGGAACTGACGCGGGCGCCCTGCCCGGCCTCATGCAAGATGCGTGGCTTCCGCCGATCAGATCGTCCTCGACCTCTCCCGTCGCTGGGAGGGCCGATCATTCACCGGAATTGCAGACAGATCGGCAGAGGACGGCCCCGGCCATCCCGACACGGAGCTCTGGGTCAGCCCCCTAGTACAGCTCGAAGTCGTCCTCGTGGGGCATTTCCCCGATGGACAGCCACGCCACCCGGGCGCGGGCGACGCGGGTATCGAGCCAGGTCCGAAAGACGATTTCGAAATCGGATTCGGTGACATTCTCGGCCGTGACCTCGGCCCGAACCGAGGTCTTGAAGTCCACGTCCCAGAGAGAGATCGACACATGCACCGTGGGCGGATGGCGGTAGCGGTCGGAAAAGACGACGCGAAGCCGCCGTTCGCGCGGGCCGGTGCCGCGCCACATCGGGCCCCCGTCCTCGAAGTCGGCAAACATCGTCACATCGCCCTGATCGACGCCCATAAGATGATTGCTGAACCGCTGCATATGCCCGTTGCCTCCCCCGTCCCTTTCTGGGGGTACTCAACACATAACACCTGGTAAAGAACAAAACCGGCCCGCAAGGGGCCGGTTTCAACCAGGTTTCCGCGACGGAATGCCCGGATCAGTTCATGTGGATGCCCAGCTGTTCCAGGTCCGCCAGAAGCTTCAGCGCCTCGTCGACGATGCCCGTATGTGCCTCGGGCGAGGCCTTTGCGGCCTCGACCTTGGCACGGGCTTCGGCGATCAGCTCGTCCAGATGCTCGCGCGTGACCTCGTCCACCGGGGTGGCCTTCTCGGCCAGGACCGACATCGCTTCGCCGTTGATCTCGGCGAAACCGCCTGTGACCAGGTATTCCAGCGTGCCGTCCGGACCGTCGACCTTAAGAAGCCCGGGCCGCAGGGTGGTGATGAGCGGCACGTGGTTGGGCATGGCCGTCATCCGCCCCTCGGTTGCCGGGATCTCGACCGCCGTGGCCTGGACCGAAGCAAGGCTCCGTTCCGGGCTGACGAGGTCGAATTGCATCGTGTCTGCCATCAGACCCGCTCCTTACGCCGCTGCTGCGGCCATGCGCTCGGCTTTTGCGATCACTTCCTCGATGCCGCCAACCATCAGGAAGGCGCCCTCGGGCAGGTGGTCGTATTCGCCGGCCACGACGGCCTTGAACGACGAGATGGTGTTTTCCAGGGGAACCTGGACACCCGGCGAGCCGGTGAAGACCTGAGCCACGTCGAAGGGCTGCGACAGGAAGCGTTCGATCTTCCGGGCGCGGGCCACGGTCAGCTTGTCCTCTTCCGACAGTTCGTCCATCCCGAGGATGGCGATGATGTCCTGCAGCGACTTGTACTTCTGCAGGATCTGCTGAACGTCGGTTGCCACCTTGTAGTGCTCTTCGCCGACGATGGCCGGGTCAAGCAGACGCGAGGACGAGTCGAGCGGGTCAACGGCCGGGTAGATACCCTTTTCCGAGATCGCACGGTTGAGAACCGTCGTTGCGTCGAGGTGGGCGAAGGACGTTGCCGGCGCGGGGTCGGTAAGGTCGTCCGCGGGAACGTAGATGGCCTGCACCGAGGTGATGGAGCCCTTCTTGGTCGAGGTGATCCGCTCCTGCAGCTGGCCCATGTCGGTGGCCAGCGTCGGCTGGTAACCCACGGCCGACGGGATACGGCCCAGAAGTGCGGACACCTCGGAACCGGCCTGCGTGAAGCGGAAGATGTTGTCGACGAAGAACAGAACGTCGGTGCCGGACTGGTCGCGGAACTGCTCGGCCAGGGTCAGGCCGGTCAGGGCGACGCGGGCACGTGCTCCCGGCGGTTCGTTCATCTGGCCATAGACCAGGGCCACTTGGCTTTCGGCCAGGTTGTCCGGCTTGATGACGTTGGATTCGATCATCTCGTGGTAGAGGTCGTTCCCTTCACGGGTCCGTTCGCCAACACCGGCGAACACGGAGTAGCCCGAGTGCACCTTTGCGATGTTGTTGATCAGTTCCATGATCAGAACCGTCTTGCCCACGCCGGCGCCGCCGAACAGGCCGATCTTGCCGCCCTTGGCGTAGGGGGCCAGCAGGTCGACGACCTTGATGCCGGTGACCAGCACTTCGGATTCCGTGGACTGGTCCTCGAATTCCGGGGCGGGCTGGTGGATGGCGCGGGTTTCGGTCGCGTCAACCGGGCCCTTTTCGTCGATGGGCTCGCCCACGACGTTCAGGATGCGACCCAGGGTGGCGTTGCCCACCGGAACCGAGATGGCGGCGCCGGTATCCGTCACCACCTGACCGCGGACCAGACCTTCGGTCGCGTCCATGGCGATGGTGCGGACCGTGTTTTCCCCCAGGTGCTGGGCGACTTCCAGAACCAGGCGCTTGCCCTGGTTCTCGGTCTCCAGCGCGTTCAGGATCTGCGGCAGGTCGTCTTCGAATTGGACGTCGACCACAGCGCCGATGATCTGTGTAATCTTGCCTTTAGCTTGCGACATTGTGTTCGTCTCCTTAAAGCGCCTCGGCGCCGGCGATGATCTCGATGAGTTCGGTCGTGATCGCGGCCTGCCGCGAGCGGTTGTACTGGATCGTCAGCTTTTCGATCATGTCCCCGGCGTTGCGGGTCGCGTTGTCCATGGCCGACATGCGTGCGCCCTGTTCGGATGCACCGTTTTCCAGAAGCGCCGCAAAGATCTGCGTTGCCACGCCACGCGGCAACAGATCGGCCAGGATCGCCTCTTCGCTTGGTTCGTATTCGTACAGCGACGACGCGGCAGCCCCTTCCTCGGGCGCGTCGAAGACGGCCGGGATGATCTGCTGGGCGGTCGGCACCTGGGTCACGACGTTGACGAAACGGGCGAAGAAGATCGTCGCCACGTCGAATTCACCGGCGTCGAAGCGGGTCAGGATGTCCGTGGCGATGCCCTGCGCGTCGGCATAGCCAAGGCGCTTTACGTCGCTCAGGTCGACGTGACCCACGTAATACTGACCATAGTCGCGGCGCATGGCGTCGCGACCCTTCTTGCCGACCGTCAGGATCTTGACCGTCTTGCCTTTGGCCTTCAGCTCGTCCGCCTTCTGGCGGGCCAGGCGCGCGATGTTCGAGTTGAAGCCACCGCACAGCCCCCGCTCGGCCGTCATGACAACCAGAAGATGGGTCTGGTCGTCACCGGTGCCGCGCAGAAGCTTCGGCGCACTTTCACTGTCGCCGACCGAGGCCGCCAGACCCGCCATCACCGCGTTGAAGCGCTCCGCGTAGGGACGCGCTTCTTCGGCCGCTTCCTGTGCCCGCCGCAGTTTTGCGGCGGCCACCATCTGCATGGCCTTGGTGATCTTGCGGGTCGACTTGACCGACTCGATCCTGACTTTCAGGTCCTTGAGACTGGGCATTGCCGTCTCCTCTTACGCGAAGGTCGCAGCGAATTCTTCGATTGCGGCCTTGAGCTTGGCAGCGGCATCATCCTTGATCTTCGGATCTTCCTTGGTGATCCAGTCCAGGATGTCCTTGCGCTTGCCGCGCATGTGCGCCAGCAGGCCCGCTTCGAACTTGCCGACCTGGTTCACCGGAAGCTTGTCCAGGAAGCCGTTGGTACCGGCGAAGATCACGCAGACGATTTCCGCGTTGGTCAGCGGCGCGTATTGCGGCTGCTTCATCAGCTCGGTCAGGCGCGCACCACGGTTCAGCAGCTGCTGGGTCGAGGCGTCGAGGTCCGAACCGAACTGGGCGAAGGCCGCCATCTCGCGGTACTGGGCCAGCGACAGTTTCACCGGGCCGGCAACCGAGGACATCGCCTTGGTCTGGGCCGACGAACCCACGCGGGACACCGACAGACCGGTGTTCACGGCCGGGCGGATGCCCTGGAAGAACAGGTCGGTTTCCAGGAAGATCTGGCCGTCGGTGATCGAGATCACGTTGGTCGGGATAAAGGCCGAGACGTCGCCGCCCTGGGTTTCGATGACGGGCAGAGCGGTCAGCGAGCCGGCGCCGAAATCTTCGTTCAGCTTGGCCGAACGCTCCAGCAGGCGGGAGTGCAGGTAGAACACGTCGCCCGGATAGGCTTCACGCCCCGGCGGACGGCGCAGCAGCAGCGACATCTGACGGTATGCAACGGCCTGCTTAGACAGGTCATCGTAGATCATCAGGCCGTGACGGCCGTTGTCGCGGAAGTATTCGCCCATCGCGGTCGCGGTATAGGGGGCGAGATACTGCATCGGCGCCGGTTCGGACGCGGTTGCAGCCACGACGATGGAATATTCCATCGCGCCGTTTTCTTCCAGCTTCTTGACCAGCTGCGCAACGGTCGAACGCTTCTGACCGATGGCCACGTAGATGCAGTAGAGCTTCTTGGACTCGTCGTCGCCGGCGGCCTCGTTATAGCTCTTCTGGTTCAGGATCGCGTCGAGCGCCAGGGCGGTCTTGCCGGTCTGACGGTCGCCGATGATCAGTTCCCGCTGGCCGCGGCCGATCGGGATCATGGCGTCGACCGACTTCAGGCCGGTGGCCATCGGCTCGTGCACCGACTTACGCGGGATGATGCCCGGTGCCTTGACGTCGGCGATGCCTGTCTTGGTGGCGCCGATCGGGCCCTTGCCGTCGATCGGGTTGCCCAGCGCGTCGACGACGCGGCCCAGCAGTTCGTCACCGATCGGAACGCTCACGATCGAGTTCGTGCGCTTGACGATATCGCCTTCGCCGATTTCGCGGTCGGAGCCGAAGATCACGACGCCGACATTGTCGGCCTCGAGGTTCAGCGCCATGCCCATGATCCCGCCCGGGAACTCGACCATCTCGCCGGCCTGGACGTTGTCGAGGCCGTAGACGCGGGCAATCCCGTCACCGACGCTCAGCACGTGGCCGACCTCAGCAACTTCGGCTTCCTGACCGAAGTTCTTGATCTGGTCTTTTAGGATCGCAGAAATCTCTGCTGCTTGGATACCCATTTATCCGACCTCTTTCATTGCATTCTGTAGCGCACCGAGACGCGAGCGGATCGACGTGTCGATCATCTTCGAGCCCACGGTCACGATGAGACCACCGATGATGTCTTCATCGACGGCCGTCTTGAGTTTCACGGTCTTGCCGACCTTGGCGGCCAGCGCCTCGCTCAGCTTCGCGGTCTGTTCGTCGGTCAGCGCGACGGCCGACACGACAGCTGCCGTCACTTCGCCACGTTCGTCCGCCAGCCGCGCACGCAGTTGCGAGATCAGCTCGGGCAGGATGAACAGGCGGCGCTTGTCGGCCATCAGGGCCAGCGCGTTCGTCAGCATCGCGTCCAGGCCCATCTTCTGGGCGACGGCAACGATGCCGGTCCGCTGTTCGGACCGCGTGAAGACGGGGTTGAAGACCAGTTTCGCCAGGTCGTCGCTTTCGGCCAGGGCGGCCGACAGGTCGTCGAGGCTGGATTCAAGGTTGGAGAGGCCGTTGCCCTCTTTCGCGATCTCGAAGATTGCGGTGGCATAGCGCGCGGCAATGCCGGCGGAAATCGACGCTGATTCGGACACGTCCACCCTTCCGATGATTTGGCCCGGCGGACGCGAATTGCACCCACCCGGGTGTTGTTAATGAGCCCGGGTCTTGCGGCCCGGGCGCGAAAATCAGCGTGGATGTACCAGAGCGTTAACCCCCTAGCAACATGCGATAGCGTTAACGGCAACCGGCAATCGGACTGAAAAGAAACGTGAATTCCCAAGGTGCGACCGTTTGCGCAGGGCGCCACCCGACTGTTAGCGTATGCCAATTGTCCGCTCGCGCAAAGCACTCATCGAAAACGGGTTCCGGGACGGCCAGATCTGCCCCCGGCAGAGCGGCCCACCTGTGCCAGATTCGCGGGCGCGCGCGGGCGGATTCCGGCCCCGGCGACGCAAACGCGCGGTCCCTACAGATCCGTGGGCACCCGGTGGCGCAGCGGCAGGGCCGGTTCGCCCAAGCCCTCGATCGGCTTGGCGGCCGTCCGCGGCGCGCGCTTCGACAACGAGCCGCCGCCGGCACGGACGCGCTTGCTGGCCTCGACCAGGAAGACGCCGCCCGCGATCATGGTCGGAAGGCGTTTGCCCACCCTTTCCATCATGCGGCCGGACTTCAGCCAGAACCTCTTTTCCGACGGCGGCAGGAACAGAGCGGCGCACTGCCGTTCCGGTTCGAATCCGTGGGCCCGGATCTGGGTTTCCAGCTGGCCCAGCGTATAGGGCCGGCCGAAGCCGAAGGGCGTGCGGTCGTTCCGCGACCAGAGACCCGCGCGGTTCGGCACCACGAACAGCGCCTTGCCCCCCGGACCCAGCACGCGGGCGGCCTCGTCCAGAAGATTCGCAGGGCGTTCCGACGTCTCCAGCCCGTGCAGAAGGATCAGCTTGTCGACGCGGCCCGTTTCCAGGGGCCAGAGCGTCTCCTCGATCAGGGCCGATACGTTGTGCCCGTCCTTGGGCCAGGCCATCACCCCCTGCGGTCCGGGCATCAGGGCGATGGTGCGGCGGGCATCGGCAAGGTAGGGGCGCAGAAGCGGCACGGCAAAGCCGAAGCCCACCACTGTCTGGCCCTTCGCCTCGGGCCAGAGTTCAAGCATGCGCTTGCGGATGCTGGCCTGCACCGCCCGCCCCAGGGCGCGCCGGTAATAGAACTTGCGGAGATCCTCGACGTCGAGATGCATTGCGGGCGGGGGTCCGTTCGGTCAATCTGTCGGCGGTTCGCGCGCACTTTATCAACGAAAGGTCAAAAGGCCATGCCTCTCGACATCGTCACGGTTCCCTGCCTGAAAGACAACTATGCCTATCTGGCCCACGATCCGGCAACAGGCGCGACCGCGGTCATCGACGTGCCGGAAGCCGCCCCCCTGCTGGCCGCGGCCAAGGCACGCGGCTGGACCATCGGCCAGATCCTGATCACGCATCACCACTGGGACCATGTCGACGGGCTGGCCGGCATCAGGGATGCCTTCCCGGACGCCAAGGTCGTCGGCCATGCCGCCGATGCCGAACGCCTGCCACCGCTGGACGTGGCCCTGAACGAAGGCGATCCCGTCACCATCGGCACCGAAACCGGGACAGTCATCGATGTCTCCGGCCACACCGTCGGTCACATCGCCTTCTATTTCCCCGGCTCGAACGCGGTCTTCACCGCCGACAGCCTGATGGCCCTGGGCTGCGGCCGTGTATTCGAAGGCACCTTCCCCCAGATGTGGGACAGCCTGTCGAAGCTGGCCGCCCTGCCCGACGACACGGTCGTCTATTCCGGGCATGAATATACCCAGGCCAATGCCCGCTTTGCCCTGACGATCGAGCCCGGCAACACCGACCTTCAGGAGCGCGCGGTCGAAATCGACACCGACCGCGAAGCCGGCAAGCGCACGGTGCCTTCGCTTCTGGGCACGGAAAAGGCCACGAACCCGTTCCTGCGCGCCGCCACCCCCGAACTGGCCGCGGCCATCGGCATGGCAGGCGCGGCCCCGGTGGACGTCTTTGCCGAAGTCCGAACCCGCAAGGACAACTTCTGAGACCCGGGGTCAGAGACGGCTTGCACATGCCGTGACCGGCCATCCCGCCGCCGGTCGCGGTTTCGCCGTGTTGGCTTCCCGCCGACCCGGCCGCCGGGAAGCCCCCCTCCCCCGCAACCGCGGGCATAACCGGGCCACCATGCCGCAACCTGCGGAAGGTCAGCCCCACGGGCGAGCCCGTGGCCGAGTCCACACGGATGGGGACAAATCCCGCCCGGATCCTGCCAAAGCGACAGGCAGACCCCCTGCCCGCCCCCCCGAAAATGATCGCCGATTGAGCAAATGTGAGACGAATTCGGAAGAAAAGCCTTGAAGCCGCCCTGTGATCAACCAAACTCTAACGTGAACGTGGCAGGATTACGTGGGGGTGACCCGGCCCAGCCCACAACCCTCCGCGACCCAGGCAAGAAGGAGCACACCCGTGCCTTCATTCTCGAGCACTCTTGAACAAGCCATTCACGCGTCGCTGGCCCAGGCCAACGAGCGCCGGCACGAATTCGCGACGCTGGAGCATCTGTTGCTGGCGCTGATCGACGAACCCGATGCCGCGCGGGTGATGAAGGCGTGCAGCGTCGACCTGGACGAATTGCGAAGCACCTTGATGGAATTCATCGAGGAGGACCTGTCCAACCTGATCACCGACGTCGAAGGGTCCGAGGCCGTGCCCACGGCCGCCTTCCAGCGGGTGATCCAGCGGGCGGCGATCCACGTGCAATCCTCGGGCCGGACCGAAGTGACCGGCGCCAATGTCCTGGTCGCCATCTTCGCGGAACGCGAATCGAACGCGGCCTATTTCCTGCAGCTGCAGGACATGACCCGGTACGACGCCGTCAACTTCATCGCCCACGGCGTGGCGAAGGATCCTGCCTATGGCGAAAGCCGGCCCGTCCAGGGCTCTGACGAGACGGAGGAAGAAACGCACACCTCGGCTGCACCGGACACCGATCAGAAGGAAAGCGCACTCGCCAAGTACTGCGTGGACCTCAATGCCAAGTCGCGCGGCGGGGATATCGACCCGCTGATCGGGCGCGAAGAGGAGGTCGAGCGCTGCATCCAGGTGCTCTGCCGCCGTCGCAAGAACAATCCGCTGCTGGTGGGCGACCCCGGCGTCGGCAAGACTGCCATCGCCGAAGGCCTGGCCCGCAAGATCGTCGCGGGCGAAACGCCGGAAGTGCTGAAGAACACCACGATCTATTCGCTGGACATGGGGGCGCTGCTGGCTGGCACCCGCTATCGCGGCGATTTCGAGGAACGTCTGAAGGCCGTCGTGACCGAACTGGAAGAGCATCCCGATGCGATCCTCTTCATCGACGAGATCCACACGGTGATCGGTGCGGGCGCCACGTCGGGCGGGGCGATGGATGCGTCGAACCTGCTGAAGCCCGCGCTTCAGGGCGGCAAGCTGCGGACCATGGGGTCGACGACCTACAAGGAATTCCGCCAGCACTTCGAAAAGGACCGCGCGCTTTCCCGCCGGTTCCAGAAGATCGACGTGAACGAACCTTCGGTCGAGGACAGCGTGAAGATCCTGCGCGGACTGAAGCCCTACTTCGAGGAGCACCACGGCGTGAAATACACGGCAGAGGCCGTGCGCTCGGCCGTGGACCTGTCGGCCCGCTACATCAACGACCGCAAGCTGCCGGACAAGGCCATCGACGTCATCGACGAAGCCGGCGCCGCGCAGCACCTGCTGTCGGCGGCGAAGCGGCGCAAGACCATCGGCGTGAAGGAGATCGAGGCCGTCGTCGCCAAGATCGCCCGTATACCGCCGAAGAACGTCACCAAGGACGACGCAGAGATGCTGAAGGACCTGGACGTCGGTCTGAAGCGCGTGGTCTTCGGCCAGGACGCGGCCATCGACGCCCTCTCCAGCGCGATCAAGCTGGCCCGCGCCGGGCTGCGCGAACCGGAAAAGCCCATCGGCAACTACCTGTTCGCGGGCCCGACGGGTGTCGGCAAGACCGAGGTGGCCAAGCAACTGGCGGACATGCTGGGTGTGGAACTGCTGCGCTTCGACATGTCGGAATACATGGAGAAACACGCGGTTTCGCGCCTGATCGGTGCGCCCCCCGGCTATGTCGGTTTTGACCAGGGCGGGCTTCTGACCGATGGCGTCGACCAGCATCCGCACTGCGTGCTGCTGCTGGACGAGATCGAAAAGGCGCACCCGGATGTCTACAACATCCTGCTGCAGGTGATGGACCATGGCGAACTGACCGACCACAACGGTCGGACGGTGAACTTCCGGAACGTCGTGGTTATCATGACCTCGAATGCCGGTGCGCAGGAACAGGCCAAGGCCGCCATCGGCTTTGGCCGCGACCGGCGCGAGGGTGAGGATACGGCGGCCATCGAACGGACCTTCAGCCCGGAATTCCGCAACCGTCTGGACGCGGTGATCTCGTTCGGGCCACTGCCGAAAGAGGTGATCCTGCAGGTGGTCGAGAAGTTCGTGCTGCAGCTTGAAGCCCAGTTGCTGGACCGCGGCGTGACCATCGAACTGACCCGCCCGGCGGCCGAATGGCTGGCGGACAAGGGATACGACGACAAGATGGGCGCCCGGCCCTTGGCCCGGGTGATCCAGGAACACATCAAGAAGCCGCTGGCGGAAGAGCTGCTGTTCGGCAAGCTGGCCAAGGGCGGGCTGGTCAAGGTCGCCGTCAAGAACGGCGAGCTGGACCTTCAGATCGAAGGCCCCGGCAAGCCGCGCCTTGCGGGGGACAAACCGCCCCTGCTGACGGCCGACTGATCGTCGGATCCGGTACAAAATAAGAAACCCGCGGTTCCAACCGCGGGTTTTTTCTTGGCCCCTCATTCTCAGACCAGTGGCAGCACCGTTCCCGGGGCAAGGCGTTTTCTGAAACGCCTTCCACAACGCGCGATGCGCCATGCCCAAGCCGCGGATCAGCGGCTTGGCGCCAGCAGCAGATCAGCGCTCGGTCAGCTTCAGCTCGATCCGCCGGTTCTGGGCATAGGCTTCCTGGGTCCGCGCGGGATTGATCGGCTGGAATTCCCCGAACCCGTTGGCGGCCAGCCGGTTCGGCGGAATGCCCAGGCTTTCCAGGTCACGCACCACCGACAGCGCCCGGGCCTGGCTCAGCTCCCAGTTATCGGCGAATTCGGAATTCGCGCCCAGCGGCGTGCTGTCGGTATGCCCGTCCACCCGGATCACCCAGTTGATCTCGGGCGGGATCTCGCGTGAAATCCGCCGCAGAAGATCCGCCACCTTCGCGACCTCGACCTTGCCTGCATCCGACAGTTCAGCCTGCCCCGGCGGGAAAAGCACCTCGGACGAGAAGACGAAACGGTCACCCACGATCCGCAGACCTTTCTCGTCGCCCAGAACGTCCCGCAGGCGGCCAAAGAAATCGGACCGGTATTTCTCCAGATCCTTGTTCTCGGCCTCCAGCCGTTCGCGCTCGGCCTCTTCCAGGGCCAGCTTCTCTTCCGCCAGCCGCTTGTTGCGCCGCTCCTCGGACGCCACCCGCGCCAGTGCCGCGTTCAGGTCGGTGCCAAGGTTCTGTACCTGCACCCGCTGTGCCGCGTCCCGTTCCTCGTAATCGTCCAGCAGCGACTGCAGATTGCCCAGTTGCGTGCGCAGCGCCGCGACCTGCTGGTTCAGCAGCGCGGTCTGCTTCTGCGCCTCGGCGGAAATCGCCTCCTGCGCGCTCAACCGTTCCCGGGCCTTGGCCAGCAGCACCGCCCGCTGTTCAGCCAGGCCCATCTGCTCGACCGAGCTTTTCTCTGCGGTTTCCTGTGCTGCCAGCGCCGCAATCAGCCGGGCGCGCAGCTCGTCCTGCTCGCTCGCCGCCGCCTGCACCTCTTCCAGACGGTCCAGCGCCTGCAGCAGCCGCGCCTCGACCGTGGCCCGGTCGCTGGCCGTAGAGTCCGCCGTGGCCTGCACTGCCTCAAGCGCCGCCCGGGTGCGGGACAGCTCCGCCTCCAGCAACGCCACGCGGGTCTGGGACTCTTGCCGTTCGGACGCCAGTTCGTCTTCCAGCGCGGTCCGGGCGGTGCGCGCCTGGCGCTCCACCTCGCCAATCCGCGCCTCCAGCGACGCCTTCTGCTCGGCAGCCGCCGTTCGGGCTGCGGCCAAATCTTCCCGCAGGGCGCCCTGTGCCGCCTCGGCCTCGGCCTGCACCCGCACCAGGTCGGATTGCAGGCGACTCATCTCCTCGGCATGTTCGGTGCCCATCCGCGCCATCTCGGCCTCGTAATCCGAACGCACCGTGATCGACTGCCCCCGAACACGCGCCAGCGCCGCTTCCAGCGCGGCCCGCGTATCCGAAGCCCCGGCTTCGGCGGCCGTCAGACGCGCGGTCAGGGCCGATACGCGCTCTTCCGCATCCGACCGGGCGCGGGCCAGTTCGGCCGACAGCGCGGCCACCCGGGCTTCGCCATCCTGACGGGCCTGCACCAGTTCGTCTTCCAGCGCGGCGCGGGTCTGCCCCGCCTGCCCCCGCACGCGGTTCAGCTCTGCCTCCAGCGCACTGACCCGGCTGTCCGCGTCGGATTTGACGACGTCCATCCGCGCCAGGATCCGGGTCAGCCGTTCGGCCAGTTCATCCCGGTCCTGCGCGGCCGCCTGTGCCGTTTCGATCCGTTCCAGCGCCTGAAGCAGTTGCGCGTTCAGGTCGTCCTTCGTCGCCTCGGCCGCAGCCAGCAGCGTCAGGGTTTCTTCCGCCTTGCGGCGCTGTTCTTCCAGCGCCAGCGTCATCGCCGTCAGCTCGGCATCGGAATTCTTCAGCCGGTCGCGCAGGGCTTCCGCCGCCGCCGCCTCTGCCAGGCGGGCCTTTTCCTCTTCGCTCAGCTGGTTTTCCAGATCCGCGACCTGCGATTGCAGTTGCTGCGCCGCGGCGGCCTTTTCGGCATCGCGGGCGCGCAGGTCATCGACCAGCGCCATCAGCGCATCGCGGCGGGCAGCGGCCAGGCGGGCGACCTCGGCCGTTTCGTCGATTTCGGTCCGGGCCTGCGCCAGCGCCAGGTTCAGCGCCTCCTGCTCCGACAGAAGGCGGGTGCGGGTGTCTTCAAGATCGGCGATCTGGGCGCGGTCGTCGCGCTGGCTGGCCAAAAGACCCGCGACCTGTTCCTCGAAACTGGCGATACGGGTCCGTGCGGCCGACAGCGCCTGCGCCTGGCGGTCGCGTTCCGCGGTCAGCGTCGCCACCAGCCCCTGCGCCGTCGACAGGTCGGCCTGGGTGTCGGCCAGTGTCGCGTCCAGTTCGCCCACCCGGGTTGTCAGATCGGCGTTCTTGCGTTCCGACAGGCCCAGGGCCTGTGCCAGGGCCTGCATCTCGACCGAAAGTTCGTCCAACCTGCTGGCCTGCCCGGAAATCGTTTCCCGCAGCACGAACTGCACCACCATGAAGATGGTCAGGACGAACATCAGGACCAGCAGCAGCCCGGTCATCGCATCCACGAAACCGGGCCAGATCGACGCCTGGAACCGGTTGCCGGACCGTCGCGACAGCCCCATGGCTTACACCGACCCCGGCGAGTCGCTGCCGGGCCCGCGGGTGGCGCGGCCCTTGGACAGGGCGCGCGCCAGCATGTCCATCTCGCGCCGGAATTCGGCCATGCTTTCCTGCCGGCCCGCCGACAGTTCCTCCAGCACGCGCAGCATCTGCACGTCGATCGACCTGAGCCGCATCCGGCTTTCGGCATCGATCCCTTCGCCCGGTCCGAATTCCCGGATCAGTGCGACCAGTTCGGCCTGCCCCTCCGCCACCCGGTCGAGGGCGGCAACCAGCGGTTCGGTCTTGGCCTGACGGTCGTTCATCTGCGCGATGGTGGACACAAGGTCCTGCAGTCCGGCATCGACCCGCGCCCGGCTGGCATCGTTTTCGGCAAAGACTTCCCGCAGGCCTTCCATCTGGTCGGCCATGTGTTCGATCAGGCCGGTCACCAGATCGGCGCTGGCCCCGCCCTCTTCGCCGGAGGCAAAGCCCAGCCGCGTGATCGAAGTCAGCCAGTCTTCCAGTTCGCGGTAGAACCGGTTCTGGCCGTGGCCTGCAAAGAGTTCGAGCAGCCCCACGACCAGCGAACCGGCCAGGCCCAGAAGCGAGGATCCGAAAGCCACACCCATGCCGCCCAGCTGCGATTCCAGCCCGGTCATCAGGCGGTTGAAGACGTCGATGCCGCCATCGCCTTCCTGCGGCGCCAGGCTGCGGATCGTGTCGACAACCGCGGGCACCGTGGTGGCAAGGCCGAAGAACGTGCCCAGAAGTCCCAGGAAGATCAACAGGTTCACAATATAGCGCGTGATGTCGCGCTGTTCCTCGATCCGGGTCGCGACCGAATCCAGGATCGACTGCGTCGAGGTCGAGGTCAGCTGCATCCGCGTGCCGCGCGAACGCAGAAGCGACGCGAGCGAGGCCAGAAGCTGCGGCGGCTTGTTTTCGACGCTGATCTCGCCATTGGCAAAGCGTTCGATCCAGCGGACGGACCCGAACAGCTGGAACACCTGCCAGAAGGTGGCCAGCACGCCCACGATGAAGACGGTCGCGATGATGCCGTTCAGGATCGGGCTTGCCTCAAAAATCGGCAGGACCTTGGGCAGGGCCAGAAACCCGCCGAAGCCCGACAGGCCCAGCACGATCAGCATCGTCACGATCTGACGCACCGGCTGCGAGAACTGCGGGGTCGGCTCCCGATCTGATTGCGCCATAAGTTTTGCTTTCAGGGACTTGGTTTATACGTCCTTGACCCTATCGTCCCCCGGCAGGTCCGCCAAGGGCTGCGGTTGCAACGCGGCAACACGGTCCGCCAGCCATTGCAGATCTGCATCTGCCAGACCGATTTCCTCCAGGTGGCGGGCGGTATTGAACAGATATTCGGCGTTGGGGCCCATGCCGCCAATGGCGCGGGCGATGATGTCCGCCTGCTCCTCCAGCGGCAGGCCGCCGCAATACTGGACGTGATCCGCATCGATGACATAGGCCACGGCCTCGATCTCTGCGCCGGTGGCGTCGACCCGCAGGCGCACGATCCGTTCCAGATAGGCCGAGGAAATCAGTTCGCGTTCGCGCAGATAGGCCAGCGTCCGATCCTCGTGCCCCGGTTCGACCCGCAGGGCCAGGCCGGTGCAGGCGGAATCGGCCGCCGCGTCCAGCGCCAGGACCAGGCCCGGTTCTTCCGGCGTACCGCGATGGTGGATCGAGCGCATGCAGAACGACCGGTGATAGCCGTCCAGCGTCGCCACGGCCCTTTCGGCCACAGGGAACCCGGGGTTCCACAGAAGCGATCCATAGCCGAAGACCCACATCGTCATGGTGCTGTTCCCTTTGCGCCCTACGTTGTTAAATCCGGGTTGTTAAATACCTATTCAAGCTTGGGGAAAAGGGGCGGTTCATGCGGCGTCTGGTCGGCTTTCTGGTGGTTTTGGCTTTGCTGTGGACAGGGCTGTGGTTCGCGCTGTCCTGGGGCATCCGGACGGGCGTCACCGCCTGGGCCGAAGGCATGGTGCGCAACGGCGCCCAGGTCCAGACCGGGGGCATGTCCACATCGGGCTTCCCCTTCCGTCACCGCACCCTGGTCACGACCCCCGTCATCGCGGGGCCACAGGGCGGCTGGGCATCGGATTGGGTGGAACTGGACAGCCCCGCCTGGTGGCCCGGCGACCAGACCCTGCGCTTTGCCCCCGAACAGGCGATCCTGTCGAACGGCCAGCGGATCCACCTGGCTGCCGACGCGCCCGAGGCCGCGCTGCGCCTGTCGCCGTCCCCGTCCCTTGCGCTGGACCGTCTGGGCGTGACGACCGGTCCCTGGTCCATCGGCCCGCTGGAGGAGGAAGATCCCGCGCTGTCCGGCGTGGCCATCGCCCTGTCGGTCGCCGCGACCGGCGCGGACGGGACCTACGACGTCTCGCTGGACCTGCCGCGCCTGGCGCCGGGGCCGCGGATCCGCGCGATGGTGCAGGCCGATGACAGCCTTCCGGACACATTGAGCGCCGCTGACGCCGAAGGCACGCTGCACTTCGACCGGCCCTTCGACCGTCATGCCCTGGGCGCGAACCGGCCTCAACCCACCCGGATCGAGATCCGCTCCGCCAAACTGGCCTGGGGCGACCTGAGCCTGGGCGCGTCGGGGACGCTGGACATCGACGACGCCGGCATCCCCGAGGGGGTTCTGGAAATCGAGGTCACGAACTGGCGCCGGTTGCTGGCCATGGCGCAGGTCGGCCAGGCCCTGCCGCCGCAGCTTGTCACCGCGATCGAGCGGGCGATCGGCGTCCTGGCCATGCTGGGCGGCAACACCGGAACGCTGACGCTTCAGCTGAACTTCCGCAGCGGGATCGTGGCGCTGGGTCCCCTGCCCCTTGGACCGGCCCCTGTCATCCGGCTGTAACGGCTCAGCGGCAGTAGGCGCCCGAGCGATACCGGGCCGTATCCATGTGGAAATGGTCCTTGTGAAAGCGGTCGGCCCGCGGGCCCAGCACGGTCCCGAAGGGACCGCATGCCGCCTGCCACGCCGAAAGCAACTTCCGGCCGGACCGGCCTCGGCCCCAGTCCTTCAGCACCGAAACGGACGATCCATCGGCAAAGTTGAAGGCCGAGATATCGATGGCATTGCCCTTGGAATGTTCCGACAGTTTTGCGCCACGCTGGTTGTTCCGCGTGCGGCAGCTGTAATGCGCGGCCACCGTCAGCGAGGTCAGCTGCGGCCGCGCGCCGAAGGCGGGTTTCACCCCGGCCTCGACCCAGTTGCGCAGCGACTGGGCGGTCCCGCAGTTCACCAGGGCGGCGGGCGACAGGGTCACGCCGGCCACGGATTCGACCAGAACCGCCTCGGCAATGCCGCAGCCGCGCTGCTTTCCAGGGACCCGGCCGACCACCTTGCCGCGCACGTCCGGGATGCCGCAGATCATGTTGCCCGGCAATTGCCGCTGCTTCGGACGGAAGATCCTGGACAGGAACCCGCCGCCGCCCTTGGCGCCTTCGGTCGTGTCCTCGGGGCCGTCGGGTTCGATGGCCGCACCCGTGGCGGCCGCCGAAGGCCCGACCGGGTTTGTCGGGTTGGTCACCCGCGTCTGCGGCCGGACCAGCGTGCCAGACGGCGCCGCGTGGACCTCGGTGTCGGAGGAGGAGCCGGCCCGCGCCTGCGGCCGCAGCGACGATGTCGGCGCCTCGGCCGCGACGGGTACGGCACAGGCCACCGCCAGCACGGCGCACAGCGCCCATCTGGCGGCCCCGACCGTCAAGACCGGGAACCTCCGCGACCGAAGTCGGGGGCAGAAGTGTCCTGACCCGCGTCGATGATCCCCCGCCGGATGGCGCGGGTGCGGGTGAAATAGTCGAACAGATGCTGCCCGTCGCCGGTGCGGATCGCGCGCTGCAGGGCGAAAAGCTCCTCGGTGAAGCGGCCCAGGATTTCCAGCGTCGCATCCTTGTTGGTCAGGAACACGTCGCGCCACATCGTGGGGTCGGATGCGGCGATCCGGGTGAAATCGCGGAAGCCCGCGGCCGAGTACTTTACCACTTCGCTGTCCGTCACACGCCTTAGGTCATCGGCCACGCCGACCATCGTATAGGCGATAAGGTGCGGCGTATGGCTGGTGACCGCAAGCACAAGATCGTGGTGGTCGGCGGTCATCACGTCGACATTGGCCCCCAGCGCCTCCCAGAAGGTGCGCAACCTGGCCGAGGCCGGGGTGTCGACAACCTCGTCCCCGTCGGGCACGATCAGCAGGCACCAGCGGTTGTCGAAAAGCGTGGCAAAGCCGCTTTCCGGCCCGGAGTGTTCCGTCCCCGCCAACGGGTGGCCGGGCACGAAATCGACGCCTTCGGGCAGGTGCGGCGCCACCGCATCGATGACCGCGCGCTTGACGGACCCCACATCGGTCAGGGTTGCACCAGGCTTCAGATGCGGCCCGATCTCTTCCATGACCGATCCCATGGCCCCGACCGGCACGCAGAGCACCACAAGGTCCGCGTCCTGCACCGCCTCGACCGCGCTGTCGCAGACGCGGTCGCACAGGCCGATCCGGCGGGCGGTTTCGCGGGTGGCTTCGGTCCGGGCAAAGCCCGTGACTTCGCCCACCAGCGGGTCCTTCGCATTGGCGCGCTTGATCGCCCAGAACATCGACGATGCGATCAGGCCTAGGCCGATCAGCGCGACACGGTTGTAGACGACGCTCATGCGCCCTGCGCCTTGAAGGTCGCGACGGTTTCGGCGACGCGGATGCAGGCATCCTCGGTCCCGATGGTGATCCGCAGCGTGTGGTTCAGATTGTAGCTGCCCATCGGCCGCACGATCAGCCCGTGCTGACGCAGGAAGGCGTCGCAGGCCGCCGCCTCTGCCGCATCCTTGAACCGGGCCAGGATGAAATTGGCGTGGCTGGGATCCGACGGCACGCCGACCTTGTCCAGCGCGTCGGCCAGCCAGGTCCGCAGGCGCACGTTTTCAGCCAGCGTTTCGGCCACCCATTCGGTGTCCCCCAGCGCCGCCTCGGCGGCAGCCAGGGCCGGCGCCGACAGGTTGAAGGGCTGACGGATCCGGTTCAGCACGCCGATGATATCGGCCGAGCCATAGCCCCAGCCGACCCGCAAGCCGCCCAGCCCGTACAGCTTGGAAAAGGTGCGCGTCATGACGACATTGGCGTGCTTTTCCACGAAGGACGCACCGCCGTCGAACCCGTCGACGAATTCGGCATAGGCGCCGTCCAGCACGATCAGCACGTCTTCGGGCAGGCCCGCGATCAGCCTGGCGATGGCCTCGTCCCCGATCATGGTGCCGGTCGGGTTGTTCGGGTTCGCCACGAAGACGATCTTCGTGCGCGACGTGACCTTGGACAGGATCTGGTCCACGTCCACCGTTCGCTCCGTCTCCTTCGCGGCGACGGGCACGGCACCGACCGACAGCGCGCAGATCGGGTAAAGCGAAAAGCCGTATTCGGAATAGATGACCTCGTCCCCCGGACCGGCATAGGCCTGGCACAGCAGCATCAGCACCTCGTCCGACCCCACGCCGCAGAAGATGCGCGCCGGGTCCAGCCCGTGATGCGCGCCCAGGGCCTGCCGCAGACTGGCATGATCGGTCGACGGGTAACGATGCAGCTCGGCGGCGGACGCCTTCAGCGCCTCGACGGCACGGGGGCTGGGGCCCGACGGGTTCTCGTTCGACGACAGCTTGATCACGTTTTCTACGCCGGCGACCTTCGAGGCCCCGCCGACATAGGGCGTGATCTCCAGAATGCCGGGCTGCGGACGCGGTGCGGACATGGGTGACGTCCCTTTTCTGAGTGGCGCCTTTCCTTAACCTTCCGTCCGGATGGTGGAAAGGGCGGGGATCAAACGAAAAAGGGCCAGGCGAATGCCCGGCCCCCAATGGTCCTGTGCCTTGTGCCGCCCGGTGGGGCGGTCCCGGGCGATCAGTTCTTGGCGTAGAATTCGACGACCAGATGCGGTTCCATCATGACGGCATAGGGGACATCGCCCAGGGCCGGCGTGCGGACGAAGGTCGCGGTCAGCTTGGAATGGTCGACGTCCATGTAATCGGGCACGTCACGTTCGGCCAGCTGGGTGGCTTCCAGGATGGCGGCCATCTGCTTGGACCGGTCGCGGACCTCGATCACGTCGCCTTCCTTGACACGGTAGGACGGGATGTTGACGCGCTTGCCATTCACGGTCACGTGGCCGTGGTTCACGAACTGACGGGCGGCGAACATGGTCGGCACGAACTTGGCGCGATAGACGACGGCGTCCAGACGGCGTTCCAGCAGGCCGATCAGGTTTTCACCGGTATCGCCATGGACACGTTCTGCATCGGCATAGATGCGGCGGAACTGCTTTTCGGTCAGGTCGCCGTAATAGCCCTTCAGCTTCTGCTTGGCGCGCAGCTGCAGACCGAAATCGGACAGCTTGCCCTTGCGCCGCTGACCGTGCTGGCCGGGGCCGTATTCACGCTTGTTGACCGGGGATTTCGCACGACCCCAGATGTTTTCGCCCATCCGGCGGTCGAGTTTGTACTTGGCAGACGTGCGTTTGGTCACGGCTGATCTCCTTCAAAATGGCCGGGCCCCGCGGGACCCTATGAAGGGCGTTGTCCTTTCCCGGCCTTCGCGACCCGGGGCGACAGGCATCCCCTTGCGGGGGCCACCAACACCAATGAAGCGGCGCTTATAGAGGGCGCCGGGGCAGAGTCAAGCGGGGAAAACCGGCCTGACGCAGATGGCAGGAAGGGTTCATACCTTTTCCTGTCTCCCCAGACAGACTCCGGCACGGGGCCCCGCCCCGGGGGCCTCCACGACGGGGCGGCGGTCAGGCGGCTTCGGTCCGCAGGATCGCCGCTTCGGTCCGGGACAGCATGCGGCGCGCCGGCGCGCCGTACTGGTGCGGATCGCTCTTGATTTCGGGGCAGAGCTCGAACAGGCGCTCACGGTCCTGCGCCCCCAGCGAGCCAAAGGCGGCATGCGCGGGATGGAAGCTTTCCGTCTCGACCCCGTTGGCCCACAGGATCTGGTGGTTTGCCAGAAGAAGGTGGACATAGGTCACTTCGCGCATCTTCGGTTCGACCATGACAGAGTTGCCGTCGACCAGGCTGGCCGCCTGGACCAGCACCTCGTCGGTGCCGAACAGGCGCCGGGCCGCAAAGCCGCGTACCAGCATACGGTGGTCGGGCGAAACCAGAAGGCCGCTGTGCGGGCGTTCGATGCCAAGCGCGCCGGGCCGGATCAGGACCGGACGCAGATGCGGCAGCGCGTGCAGGCGTGCGCCCGTCATCCGACAGCTGCCGGACCACAGGATGTCCTGATCGCCGTTGTCGCGCGTGCGGACCCGGTCGCCAGGCTGCAGATCCTCCACCGCCCGGGGGCCGTGCGGCGTGTCGATCAGCGTGCCCGAGGCAAAGCAGATGACACCGGATCCTTCGTTCACCCCTTCCGCCGGGGCGGCCAGCGCCGTGCTGACGACCCACAGGTCGCTGTCGGCGGGCGGCACGGTGCCGTGGAACATCAGCAGCGGGGGCGAACCGCCGCCCACCGGGATCACGGTGATGGTGAAGATCTGGGCCCCGTTCGAGACGACGAAGGAACTGTCGACCAGGACCGGCGCAAAGGTGGCCATGGACGGGTTGTCCTTGGCCGGGCCTGTCGCTGCACCGCCCACCAGGCGATAGACGACGTCGGCTGCGGCCCGGCGCGAGGCCTCGGCCTCTGCCCCGCCGCGCATCAGTTCCTGAGTGGACATGTCGGCCGGTACGGCGATGGGTATGGCGCGACCACGCCACGACCATGCAGCACCCGCGCGCAGAGCTTCAAGCGGTTCGTCCGGCAAGCCGTCGAGTTCCGTTTGAGCCCAGCTCACGACAAATGTGCAAGTGGAGCCCGCTATCATCCGTCTGTCCGTTTCTACCCACCAAATACAATTGTTCCGTTATCAAACTGTCGCTAATTTTCACAGAGCTTCGTTTCGGAATTCCGGCCGTTTTTTTCC
Source organism: Chachezhania sediminis (assembly GCF_009765275.1). Lineage (GTDB taxonomy): Bacteria > Pseudomonadota > Alphaproteobacteria > Rhodobacterales > Rhodobacteraceae > Chachezhania > Chachezhania sediminis. Next base: position 131,654 of record NZ_VOPH01000003.1, on the reverse strand, counting down.
GAAGTGACGTCAAGGCAACCTAAATATTTCGCACATTCACGCTGACGCTCATTGCATGTGCAGCCTCTTTGACCGCCGAAAACCTCAACAAACAACCATAAGGTGAGGAAATTGAATATAAGTTCACCCGAAAGTTTCCGTTCCTACCCTGATCCCTCTTTCGGCGGCGACCGATTCCAAACTCTGAAATGTCACCCGGGTTACCGTTCGCTGTATTCCCGTGTTCTGTGGCCTTGAAAGCTAGCAACGCGAGGCGATGACCCCCGATCAACGCTATGGTTGAACTCTGTTGGCCGCAAACGATAGGATCTCTTTTTTCGGCCCTAGTGCAGCCGAAGCACGAACCGTCCGCGATCGTACAAACCCGCTCTCGGGCCGCTTTTGTACGATCACGGACCAAGTCTGCTGCCGGGGTGGACGGGAATATGGGGCCCTGCAACGGGCCGCAACCGGGTGCTGAACCCTGACTGTCGGGCGCAAGTCCGCCCCGACGAAGCGCTGCAGACACAGGTCCGGCGGTCGACACGACCGGGAACCCGCGGCAGCGCCGGGAAGACGTCCAGCCCACAGCTGCGCGCCGATGGTCCACCCCGCGTTCGGTGTTAGCGCCGCGATCAGGATCCGGCGTGAAGTTTGCGATACCCTAGGTGGCCACCCCGCGCGGCGGCAGGTCAGTCCAGCCCGGCCGCTTCGCGGACGATGCTGTCCAGCAGGGCCTGAACCTCCTGCATCGGACCTTCCGGCATGTTGCGATAGCCAACGGTCACGCCGCCCTCGCGTTCGAAGACGAAGACGGAATAGGGGCAGTACGCGATGTTCATCGGATCCACTTCCAGCATCTTGCGCGACAGGCTGGCCGAACAGAACAGGAAGATGTCTGCATTATCATATAGTACGACATCGGACCCCACATCGGCGCCGGTCCGTGCCAGCATCTCGCCCGTGTGGCTGACATAGTCGATGACCAGCCCCCGGTCGATGATCGCGCTTTCGACGCCGAAGGTGGCATCGTCGAAAGCACCGTCGAAGCTGTAGGTGGTGGCATCCGCCGCCAGCGCGGGCGCGGCCGCAAGGGCCAGCGCCGCGCTTAATCCGGCCAGTCGTCGCATCGGGATCCTCCTCCCCCTGTGGGCAGGCGGGCGGCAGCGCCAGGGCGCCGCCCGCCCCTGTCAGTTTGCCGGGATGGATTGCAGATAGGCAATCACGGCCGCGGTATCGCGTTCAGATTTCAGGCCCGGAAAGCTCATCTTCGTGCCCTTCATGTACTTTTTCGGGTTGGCCAGGAAGGACGCCAGTTCGCCGTCGGTCCAGACCAGCCCGCCATCGGCCGCGGCCTGCATGGGTTTGGAGTACTTGTAGCCGTCGACATGCCCCGCCGGGGCACCCACGATCCCGTTCAGGACCGGGCCGGTGCGGTTCTTGGCATCGTCGCCGACCTGGTGGCAGGCCTTGCACTTCTTGAACACGTTCTCGCCCTTGGCGACCAGTTCGGCATCCAGTTCCTGCACCTCGGCCACGACGGCCGGTTCCTCGGGCGCCTTGACCTCGACGGCCGCCACAGCCTCGCCCGCAGGCGTGTCGTTCTGCGTGTCCGATGCCTCTTCCGCCGCGTCCTCGGGCGTCACGTCCAGGACGGCGGCGCGCATGGTGATTTCGACCTCCGGCTTGCAGTCGGTCATGCAGGGTTCATAGGTGAACATCGGCACTTCCATCGCGTCCCGGTCGTCGACGATGAAGCCGCCGGCATTCGGCATCTCGACCGACAGGAAGTCGTCGCGCGTCAGCACGAAATCGTCGTCCACCAGATCGTTCGAATAAAGGATGTAGGCAACGATGGCATAGACCTCGTCCGGCGTCAGCGTCTGGGCGGCACCGAAAGGCATGGACCGGTGGACATAGTCCCATGTGGTCGACAGGTACGGCCAGTAGCTGCCCACCGTCTTCACCGGGTCCTTGTCCGCCAGCGTCCCGTCGCCCCCGGCCAGCTTGGGCCAGTTGCCGACGCCTTCGGCGAATTCCCCGTGGCAGACGGCGCAGCGTTCCGAGAAGACTTCCTCCCCCGTCATCACATCGCCCGATCCTTCGGGCAGACCCGATCCGTCGGGGTGGACAGACACGTCCCAGGCCTCGATCTCGGCTTCCGTCGCCGGGCGGCCCAGACCGAAGGGCCCGGCCAGGGCCGAGGTTCCGGCCAGCATCAGGGCAATCGCGGCGAGGTTACGATATTTCGACATTCTCGGCCTCTCCGTTGGGCTTGATCCACCAGGTCTGGATGCAGTTGTTGTGATAGACCGAGTTTTCGCCCCGGACCGCGCGCAGCTGCGCCTTGGTCGGCTGGACGTAACCCGTCTCGTCCATCGCGCGGGATTGCAGCAGCATCTCCTGCCCGTCCCAGTCGGTGTCCAGGTAGAAGCGTGTCAGCGCCTTGGATGCACCGGGCGCCGCAAGTCGCGCGGCCTGCCAGGTCTTGCCGCCATCGGTGGTCACGTCGACCCGGGTGATCGCTCCCCTGCCCGACCAGGCCAGACCGGTGATGACCAAGGGTCCCGGTCCATGGGCGATGGGCGATTGCGGGCTGGGGCTGGTCACGACCGATTTCGCGTCCATGACCCAGGTCCATTTCCGGCTGGTCCCGTCCGCCAGCGTGTCGGTGTATTTCGACGTCTCCTCGCGGCTTTCCATGGGCGCGTCCGTCACCTCGATCCGGCGCAGCCACTTGACCCACATGTTGCCTTCCCAGCCCGGCACGACCAGCCGCACGGGATAGCCATGCTCCATCCTCAGCGCCTCGCCATTGGCCTTGAAGGCGACCAGCACGTCGTCCAGCGCCTTGTCCATCGGGATCGACCGGCCGTTCGAGGACGCATCCGCGCCTTCGACATAGACCCACTTGGCATTCGTGTCGTAGCCCGCTTCCTCCAGCAGGGTGCGCAGGGGGACGCCGACATATTCCATGTTGTGGATCATGCCATGGGTGAACTGCGCGCCGTTCAGCTGGGCGCCTGCCCATTCCATCCCCGTATTCGCCGCGCATTCGCAGAAATAGACGTGGCTTTCCCGCGGGAACCGTTCCAGATCGGCATAGGTGAAGACCAGCGGCGTGCCGACCATGCCGTTGACCATCAGGCGATAGTCTTCCTTGCGCAGTTCGATCGCGCCGGAATGGTGCCGTTCGAAGGCAGCCCCCTGTGGCGTGATCGTGCCGTCCAGCGCGTGGATCGGCGTGAAGTTGATCGAACTGATCGGATCCGCCGTCAGCCACGGCACGTTCCGCCGCACCACGTCGCTTTCGAACTGGATCGGCAGCCCATAGGGGGTGGCGTCCACCCCCGCCCCCAGGCCGGACGCCCAGGGCTGGACTTCGGTAATCAGCGGATCGCCCTCGCCCGCAGCCAGCACCGGACCGCCGAATGCGGCGCCGGTGCCAGCCACGGCCGCGCCCTTCAGGAAGGCGCGGCGGGAGGGTTTGTCTGTCTCTGACATGTTCTTTTCCTCCTTCGTCACAGCACCAGTCACAGGCCGGTGACCGTGACGCTTTCGTTTGGTGTGACCGTGACGGTGCCGGCCCGGCGGACATGTTCCTCGACCACGTCCCAGATCGGCGGACCCTCGGTCCCTTCGTTCACGCTGGCCCAGCCCGAGATGACATAGCTTTTCGCCGGGTCGATCTTTTCGCCCGTCTTCAGAAGCGTCATGTCGGTGATCCGGCTGCCCTGCGGCTTCGAGATGTCGATGCGGTAGCCCATGCCGCCCACGCGCACCATGTCGCCCCCCTGCTGGTAATAGGGGTCGGGGTTGAACAGGTTGTCGGCCACGTCCTCCAGCACGATGTGCAGCATCTCGCCCGTCATCTCGGACCGGTAGGCCTGCGGATAGCTCATCGCCGTCGCGTTGAAGATGTCCTCGCGCCGGATGTCTGCCCCCGGCACCAGCGAGGCGCCCCAGCGGAACCCGGGCGACAGGGCGATATCCGCCTCGCGCACCTCCAGCAGGGCGTCGCAGATCAGGTCGTCCCAGGTGCCGTTGAAATTGCCCCGGCGATACAGAAGGCTGTCTGTCTTGCCGATCACCTCGGACAGCTCCGCGTCGTAGGGCGCGCGTTCGGCATCGATCATGGCGGTGATATGCGGATCGGGCGCGATCACGTCGGAAAAGATCGGGATCAGCTTGTGCTTCAGGCCCTTCATCTCTCCGTCCCGGACGTCCACGTCGATCCGCGACAGGAACTTGCCGTGGGATCCCGAGGCGATCAGGTGCGTCTTGCCCACCAGCACGGGTTCGGGCAGCGCGTCATGGGTATGGCCGGTCAGGATGATGTCGATGCCGGGCACATCCGCGGCCAGCTTCTTGTCCACGTCGAAGCCGTTATGGGACAGCAGTACGACCAGTTCAGCACCGTCTGCCCGGACCTCTTCCACCACCTCGGCCATGCGGTCCTGGCGGACGCCGAAGGACAGGCCCGGGAACATCCAGCCCGGGTTGGCTATGGGCATGTAGGGGAAGGCCTGCCCGATGACCGCGACCTGCACGCCGCCGCGTTCGAACATCTCGTAGGCGGGATAGGCCGGTTCGTCCCATTCCTTGTCGAAGATGTTGGCCCCCAGGAAGGGGAAGTTCAGGGCGTTCTCGACGATATCGGTCACCCGGTCGATGCCCAGGGTGAATTCCCAGTGGCTGGTCATCGCGTCGACGCCCAGGGCGTTCATGACATTGACCATGTCCTGCCCTTCGGTGCGCAGGGCGGTCAGCGACCCCTGCCATGTGTCGCCGCCATCCAGCAGCAGCGCATCGGGCCGTTCGGCGCGGATCGCCTTGATCACCGTCGCGGCCCGGTCCAGGCCGCCCATCTTCCCGTATTCCTGCGCCAGCGCCACGAAATCCAGGTAGGTCAGCGCGTATTGCTGCGGGCTGCCGGCGGTCAGGCCGAAATGCTTCATGAAGGCCTCGCCCGTCAGGTGGGGCGGCTGGCCAGCATTTGCACCGACGCCGATGTTGATCTGCGGTTCGCGGAACCAGACCGGTTTCAGCTGCGCATGGACGTCCGTGATGTGGACCAACGAGACGTTGCCGAAGGTGTCGAACTCCAGCAGGTCATCCTGGCTCAGGCGCTGCTGTGCCGCCAGTCGGGACCATTGTCCGAAACTGCCGGTCCCGTAGAGCGCCGACGCCGCCATCGCGGCCTGAAGGAAATCGCGGCGGGAGATCATGCCGAAGTCCTTACATACACGCATTCACATCTGTGAATGCAATTAAGTCGAAAAACCCGCGCCGGGGGAGAGACGGCGCGGGTCAGGGTCAGTTGCGGACAGACGGTCCTTCAACCGACAGGCCGTTGCCGCGGCTGGCAACGTAAAGTTCCAGCGCCACGAAGTCCGGCGAACCCGGGGCGAAGGTTTCCGCCCGCGTGTCGCGGATGCAGCCCTTGAAACGGTCCTGCACGCTGTTCAGCTTGGCGTTCTTCAGCCGGTAGGCGGGAAAGCCGTTGGTCTGGCCCTGGCTCAGGTGGTCGGCCCGGATCATGTCGCCGTAATGGTCTTCGTGGCAGTTGGCGCAGGCCAGTTCCAGCTGGCCATAGCGGGTATAGTACATCTCCTTCCCCTTTTCCCACATGTCGTGGGCGGGGCCGTCGATGGCCACGTCGACCGGCAGACCGCGCGACACGGCGGCCAGAAGCGCCGTCATGTCGACCATGTCGCCGCCGGTATACTTCCAGGGCTCGGCGCCCATCCGGTTTTCGCGGCAGTCGTTGATCGCCATTTCCAGCGTCTGCACCTCGCCCGCGGCTTCCACGTATTTCGGGAAGACCGCGCGCACGCCGCGCATCTCCTCGGGCGCGCCGTGGCAGTCCGCGCAGGACTTGCCCTCGGCCCCGTCGGGCGTGTTCCAGTCGTCGATCGCCTTGTCGACGAAGATCATGCCCGGATTGTCGAAATCGTCCATCTGCAACGCCTGCGTCTCGTCCGAGCGGAAGCGCCAGCCTGAATAGATTTCGTCGAAGGCTTCCACGTGGTCGGGCGCGGCGGTCTTGGTGACCATCTCGATATCGCCGTTGACCACCAGTTCCGCCTCTTCGTCGGCAGCCGCCTGGCTGGCCGCCAGAACCAGACCCGAGACGGCGAAGGCCGCCGCGATCCGGGCAAGTGCGGTAGTCGCGTTCATGTTGTCCTCCCTCGGCCCGTTGGGCCACCCTTTGGCATCGGCCCGCCGGGCCGCCCATTGGCCTTGGCCCGCTGGGCCGCCCTTTGGCTCCTCAGCCCGCCTTGACCGCCTTGTCGATCGTGTAGACGTCACCGTCGTCATCGTACCAGGTGAAGGTGAAGGTGCCGGCGCCCGGAACCTTCGCGTCGAACTCGAAATAGGGGTTGGTCGAGATCGCCGGCTCCATCGTCACGTCGATGACGTTCTCGCCTTCGAAATCGCAGGTGAAGCGGTTGATGATCGAGCGCGGGATCAGGTTGCCGTCCTTGTCCTTGCGCTGCCCGCTTTCCATGTCGTGGCTGATCAGCGTCTTAAGGGTGATCACTTCGCCCGGCGTGACGCTGCCGGGAACCTTGACGCGGGGTTTGACACCGGATGCCATGTCGTCCTCTCCTCTCGCTCAGCCGCCGCAGCCGCCGATGGTAACCTTCACGGTCGAACTGGCCTGCGCAAAGCTGCCGTCTGCCATCTTGGCGATGGCGACCACATCCTGCGTGCCTGCCAGCCGGATCCGCGTCGAGGCCACCTGCGAACCGGCCAGCGGCCCGAACTTGAAGGTGGCGACGTCGGGGCTGGGGTTGCCCATGGCCAGGACCAGGATTTCCGTGGCGCCGGGGGCATCGACGCTGATCGGCACCGTGTTGCCGTTCTCGGCGATCTCGGGCGCGGTCAGCGTGACGCCGGCCGAACCGATCGCGGCGCCGCCGGTGAAGGCGGCGATCCGGTCCGCGGACGTGGCCGCGAAGGCGCGATAGGGCAGAAAGACCGCCGCCGCACCGGCCGCAAGGCCAAGCCCAAGTGTTTCGCGTCGTGTGAAGTTCATCGACCTCTCCTCTCTCGGCGCGGCGCCTGGGCCGTCAGCCATCCTTCAGGGTCATCAGGTAGGCTACCACGTCCTCGACCTGCTGTGCGGTCAGAAGGGGCGTGATGTCCGCATCCGCGATGCCCTTGCCCGTGTATTCCAGCCCCGGCCGGATATAGCCCGTCACCCGGTAGAACGAGGGCATCATCGAGTCGGGGAACATTTCCTTGGCATTGGCCACGATCCCCCGCAGCTCGCCCTCGGTCCAGCGGTCGGCAGCGCCGTCCAGCATCGGGCCGATCTCGCCTTGGAACGGCAGGTTCGACAGGGCCGTCACCGAATGACAGGCGATGCAGTTGCCGGCCCCCTTGTTCATCAGTTCCGCGCCATTGGCCGGATCTCCCGGCACGCCGGTCAGCGAAACCTCGACCGCACCGTCCACGAAAACCACGTCGCCGGGTGCCGTCTCTCCCGCGGCAAGCGGCGTCGAGGCCACGGCAAACGCCACGGCCATCGCTGCAGAAAGTCTCATGGTTCCTCCCTTTCGACTCTCCCTCTTTGGGATACGGTAGTGCACAAACGCGACGTCACGCAACATCAAATTCGTGTATATGAATTTTATTAATTCAATCCGATCCGGTCCCCGCCGCGCGCGCATTGTGCTTGCGGGCATGGTACTTCTGGAACGGCTCCTCGCCGTCATAGCCGTCCTCCAGCACCCAGTTCAGCAGGTCATAGGTCGTGGACTTGCCGAAGGCCCCGGGCATCTGGACGACAGCCAGACGGTTGCCGGGTTCCGACCCGTCCGAGGTTTCCGGGAAGAAGACCATCATCGGCGTGAAGAGCGCACCCCAGCGGCGGACCAGTTCCTTTTCGGTCATGACCTCGCCGTCGAAATCGGTCACTTCGACATCGCCGAACATGTTCAGCTGCACGACGAAGTAGTCGTCGGTCAGCATCGCCTCGATCTCCGGGTCCGGGAACACGTCGGTGTGCATCTTCTCGCAGTAGATGCAGCCGCGTTGTTCGATCAACACCATGAACCGCTTGCCGTTCGCCGTGGCTTCGGCCAGGTCCTCGCCCAGGTCGCGGAACGTGTCGTGCATCCAGGCGGTCTTGTGCAGCCCGTCGTCGCCCATCTCGGCCGCCCACAGGGGCAGCGCGATCAGCGCCGCGGCCACACCCGAAGCCAGACTGGTGGCCATTCCTCCCAGCAGTGTACGCATGATCTCCTCCCAAACATGCCTATTTCAGGGTGCCGAGGTCCGGCGCCACGGCCAGCATCCATTCGGCGATATAGTTCACGGTGCCGGTCCCGATCAGCAGCCCGAAGACGATCAGCAGGACGCCCATTGCCTTTTCGACCTTGGGCAGGTGCCGGCGGAATTTCTGGGCCCAGCGTAGGAACGGCCCGACAAAGACCGATGCCGCGATGAAGGGCAGCGTCATCCCCAGCCCATAGGCCAGCAGAAGCATCGCCCCCCGGCCCGCCTCCTCTGCCCCGGCAGCGGTGAACAGGATCGCCGCCAGAACCGGACCGACGCAGGGCGTCCAGCCAAAGGCGAAAGCCAGACCCAGGATAAAGGCGCCGGCCACGCCGGGGTCCTTCGTCTGGCCCGCATCGGTGCGAAATTCACGGTACAGGATCCCGATCCGGAATACCCCCAGGAAATGGAGGCCCATGACAATGATGACGACGGCCGCCACCCAGCGCAGCACGTCGAACCATTCCCGCACGAACTGTCCCGCAAGGCTGGCCGATGCGCCCAGCGCCACGAAGACCGCGATGATTCCGGCCGCGAACGCGACGGACGACAGGACAGCACGCCCGCGCACCCCCGCCGGCAATGTACCGTCAGCGGTGATCTGGCTCATCCCGACGCCGGCCATGTAGCTGAGATAGAAGGGAACAATCGGCAGGATGCAGGGCGACAGGAACGACAGCAGTCCGGCAAGTGCCGCGCCCAGCAGGGAAACGTCGAACATCGGCTCGCTCCTTGATCCATCAACACATTCGTATTAGATTATGCGTCATGAGAACGTCAATCGCCTCTTTCGTGCGCAGTTGCGGAATCGCTCTCGCACTGGTCGTCCCTGCCTTCGCCCCCGCGCAGGCGGCGGAACTGGTCATGGTCGAGACCCAGGGCTGCAGCTGGTGTGCCCGCTGGACCGAGGAGATCGGTCCGATCTTTCCCAAGACCGAAGAAAGCCGCCGCGCGCCCCTGCGCCGGGTCGATATCGCGTCGCTGCCCGGCGGCGACATCGCGCTGACGCGGCGGGTGGTCTACACGCCCACCTTCCTGCTGGTCGAGGACGGTCGCGAACTGGGCCGGATCGAAGGCTACCCGGGCGAGGATTTCTTCTGGGGCTTCCTGGACCGGCTGCTGGATGACCACGACATCGCCGCGCCCGGAGGCGCGCAAGCTGTCGGCGTGCCCGCAGGCACGCCCAACGGATGACCGCAGGATCCTTGAGGGAGGACATGTCCATGCACCGCTTCACACCCATCATCCTGGCGACCGCTCTGGCCGCCGCCACACCGGCCCTGGCCGGCGAGGACGACGCCTTTGTCGAATTCAAGGTCCTGAAGCCCGAGGTGGCGCTTCAGGCAGCCCAGGCCGCGATGGAGGCCTGTCGCGCCGGCGGCTATCAGGTCGGCGTCACCGTGGTCGACCGTTTCGGCGGGCCCCAGGTCTTCGTCCGCGACCGCTATGCCGGGCTTCATGTCTACGAAACCTCGCGCCGGAAGGCGTGGACGGCGGTCAGTTTTCGGTCAAGCACATCCGAATTGCACGAAGCGACGGCACCGGGCACGATTTCGCAAGGGATAAGGCAACTTTCCGAGGCGCTTCCGCTGGGCGGCGGACTTGTCATCGAAGGCGCGGGAACGATATTGGGTGGGATCGGCGTTTCCGGCGCGCCCTCCCCCGAACTGGACGATGAATGCGCCGCTGCCGGGATCGCCGCCGTCGAGGACCAGATCGCGTTCTGAAGTGACGGCACGGATTGGGAACAGGACGACATGACCGCTCTACCGGTACTGAACGAAGACATCACGGACGAGGAAATGGACCGCATGGTGGCGAACGCCAAGTCGGCCTCGGAATTCCTGAAGGCGATCAGTCATGAAAGCCGGTTGATGATCCTGTGCCACCTGGTGTCTGGCGAAAAGTCAGTGACCGAACTGGAACAGCTGCTGTCCGCCCGCCAGGCGGCGGTGTCGCAGCAGCTGTCGCGCCTGCGTCTGGAAGGTCTGGTCACGCCCCGCCGCGACGGCAAGACGATCTACTACAGCTTGACGGATGACCGGCCGAAGCAGATCCTGCAGGTTGTCTACGATCTGTTCTGCAAGACGGACGACGACAAGGCCTGAGTCCGGGCCCGATACCGGGCCTGACGGCAAAACCTGCAGGCGGGACCGGCCCAAGAACAACCGCCGGACCGCCCCGGGAAGGGGAGGAGGCGCGATGGACATTCCACTCGCGGAGGGCGCGATTGCCGCCCTGATCGGCGCGGGCGGCGGCCTGCTGCTGGGGCTGGCCGCCCGGCTGGGACGGTTCTGCACGCTGGGCGCGGTCGAGGATTTTCTTTACGGCAACACCGATCACCGCCTGCGGATGTGGGGCGTGGCGATCGGCACGGCGATGATCGCCGTCTTCGCCATGATCGCGGGCGGGCTGGTCCCGGCCGAAACCACGCCCTACCTCGCCACCGGCTGGAACCCTGTCGCCCATGCGCTGGGCGGGCTGATGTTCGGCGTCGGCATGGCGCTGGCGGGCAATTGCGGCTTCGGCGCGCTGGCCCGGCTGGGCGGCGGCGACCTTCGGGCCTTCGTGATCGTGCTGGTGATGGGGATCAGCGCCTATGTGGTGATGTCGGGCCCGCTGGCGGGCCTGCGGATCTGGCTGCTGCCCCCCGACCTGATCCAGACCGGCGAACCCACCGGCTATGCCCATCTTCTGTCGCGCAGCTTCGGCGTGCCCGTCGCGGTCCCCGGCATCCTGGCCGGGATCGCCGTGCTGGCCCTGTCGGCCGGGCGGAAAAGCTTTCTCGCGCAGCCCCGGATGCTGGGCTGGGGCACAGTCGTGGGCCTGGCCGTGGCCATGGGCTGGGCCGGCAGCGCCTGGCTCTACGACGACGGCTTCGGGGGCGTGGCGGTGCAAAGCTATACCTTCGCCGCCCCGCTGGGAGACACGATCCTTTACGCCATGACCGCCTCGGGCACGCCGCTCGGCTTTGCGGTGGGGGCCGTGGCCGGCGTCTGGACCGGGGCCTTCATCGGATCGCTCTGCAAGGGGCATTTCCGCTGGGAAGCCTGCGAGGATCCCCGGGAGCTGAAGCGCCAGATCTTCGGCGCGGGCCTGATGGGCGGCGGCGCCGTCCTGGCGATGGGCTGCTCCGTCGGTCAGGGCATCACGGCAATGTCGATTTTGTCCTATGGCGCGCCACTTAGCCTTGCCGGCATCTTCGCAGGCGTGGCCTTGGGCCTGCGCGCCATGATCGCCGGGTTCGACGCCGCCTGACATCTGCCGATCCCCCTCCCCGCCAGCCACGAGGTCAGCAAGCAGAGGAGAGGACCGCCCCCGGACGGGGTCGCCGGCCGCCGCAGGGGACGGCAGGATGCACGGGCCGGAGACACACAGGGCCCCACATTGGGCATACCGCCCGAACTGACCAGAAAGGACTTTCTTCATGCCAGCTACCCGCACCCTCCGCCGCCTGGCGGCCGGCGTGGCCGCCCTTGCGCTGTCGGCACAATCGGCCCTGGCCTGCACCGGGATCGTGCTTCACGCCGACAACGGCGACACGATCTTCGGCCGCACCATGGAATTCGGCCTGGACCTGGAATCCGAACTCTTGGCGGTGCCCGCGGGAACCAAGATCGAAACCCTGGTCATGAACCCCGACAAGACCGGTTTCTCCTACACCACGAAATACGGCTTCGTCGGCATGAACGGCCTGAACGCACCCATCGCCATCGACGCGATGAACAGCGAAGGCCTGCATTTCGGCGCCTTCTTCTTTGCCGGTCCCGCCGTCTTCCCGGAGGTCACGGACGAAACCCAGCCCACCGCACTGTCCAGCGAGGAAGTCGGCAACTGGATCCTGGGCAACTTCGCCACCGTGGCCGAAGTGCGCGAAGCGATCCACACGGTCAACCTGGTCGGCACGCCGATCCAGCAGCTCGGCAGCGTGGCGCCCCTGCACTATTCGGTGGTCGATGCCTCGGGCGATGCCATCGTGATCGAACAGACGACCAGCGGCCTGACCATCTATGACAACACTGTGAACGTCATTGCCAACAACCCGACCTATGACTGGCACCTGACGAACCTGCGGAACTATATCGGCCTGACCGACCTGAACCTGCCCGCCGTCACCGTGGGCCGGCAAAAGCTGGAACCCTTCGGCCAGGGCACCGGGCTTGAAGGGCTGCCGGGCAACGGGTCCTCGCCTGCCCGCTTCGTGCGCGCGGTGGCCTTCGCCAATACCGCCCAGCCGATGAAGGACGGCGACGAAGGCGTCTTCCGCGCCTTCCACATCCTGAACAACTTCGACATCCCCCGCGGATCGGTGGTCGAGAACCCCGAAACCGGCCAACCCGTCCTTGAATACACGGAATGGACTTCGGTCGCGGACACGAAGAACCGGGTCTACTACTTCAAGACCTACGAGGCACAGGCGGCCACCAAGGTCGACATCAAGGCAGCGCTGGACGGTCTGACCGTCCCTAGCAAACAGCCGCTGGAAACCACCTTCCAGGTGATCGACGCCACCAAAGGGTTCTGATCCGGTCGACGTCGGAAACCAGCCCTATCCGGCCACCGGCCGGGTAGCGCGCGGCAGGCCCCCCATTGCCAAAAGGGGCGGCGGCCGCTTCGGGACACCCTCGTGGGCCCTCTGCTCGCCTTCTTGCCCTTTCTTTGAACATCCCGCTCTCGCAGGTATCGGGAAGGACAAGCCACGGGCCGCCTGCCCCTTCCCCTACTTGTCCAGCATCCTGAACGGGTCAGAGGCGACCGGCACCTGCCGGTTCCACACGGCATATTCCCCCGTCGTCGCCTGGTGGTGCAGCGCCTCCAGCGCGCCGACCGGGTCGGTTTCGTGGTAATCCACCCGCAAGGTCAGGGGCGGCCGGTCCGGGTGCAGGACCAGCAGCGCCGCGGACAGAAGCCCCCGGCTGTCGCCGCCTGCGGCCTCGGCCGCGCGCAGCGCCGTCAGCAGGCGCAAGGTCAACGGCCCGTCGCCGATGACGACCGGGCCCGCCAGCGCCTCCAGCACCTCGGGCCCCGTCAACAGGTTGCCCGTGGCGATTCCGCCATCGAAAACCTTCGCCCCCTTCCAGTCGGTATTGCCCTCGCCCGTGTGGGACGCCACGCCGCCCGACAGGTCCAGGGCCGCCAGCTGCCGGTCGGCCCGGCCCGTGTCCGGGTCGGTTACCGCCTCCACCGCCTCGGCCGCGTTCCGGCCGGCCCGCATCGCGTCCAGCACGTCCTCGCCCCAGAAGGTCGAGGGCGCAGCCCCCTGGCTGGCGGACAGACCCGCCTTCAGATGTCCGCGCAGCACCCAGCCGCCGACGCACAGCGACCCGGTCGCGGCCGCCCCGCCCAGGGCGCCCGTCTCCTCGTCACGCACAAGAATCGAGAATGTCATGGCCCTGCTCCGCTCAGAATTTCGGCATTTATCATGAAAAATTGTATCTTCCATTTATCACGATAAATTTGCACTGTCATTTATCACGATAAATTCCCACAGTGGGGAAAGACAACCGCGCAAGGCGGAAAAAAACGGGAGACTCTGACATGCCATTCCTGAACTGGACCCGCCGCGGTCTTCTGATGGCCGCCACGGCAGCCCTGACTCTGCCGGTGCTGGCCCCCGGCGCACAGGCCCAGACGCCCCCCGGCGTCCTGATCGTGGGCCAGATCGCCGAGCCGAAATCACTGGACCCCGCCGCCGACACCGCCGTGAACGACTTCCGGATCCTGGTGAACCTGTACGAGGGGCTCACCCGCTACAAGTCCGGCACGCTGGAGGTCGAACCGGCCCTTGCCGAAAGCTGGACCATCAGCGACGACGGCACCGAATACACCTTCAAGCTGCGCCCCGGCGTGACCTTCCACGACGGCACGCCCCTGAACGCCGAGGCGGTGAAATTCAACTTCGACCGGATGCTGGACGAAGCGCATCCCTATCACGATACCGGCCCCTTCCCCCTGGCCTTCTTCTTCGGCTCGGTCGACAAGACCGAGGTCGTCGACGACATGACGGTCAAGTTCACCCTGTCGGCGCCCTACGCGCCCTTTCTGTCGAACCTCGCCTATCCGACCGGGCTGATCGTCTCGCCCGAGGCGGTGAAGAAGGACGGCAAGGATTTCGGCCGCGCACCCGTCGGCACCGGGCCCTTCAAGTTCGTCGAATGGAAATCGAACGAACGGGTCGTCATCGACAAGTACGAGGATTACTGGGGCGACAAGGCGGGCCTTCAGGCCGTGGTGTTCCGCCCGATCACCGATGCGAACACCCGGGTGGCGGAAATGCTGGCCGGCGGCATCGACATGATGGTCGAAGTTCCCCCGACCTCGATCGGCGAGTTCCGGACCGACGCCTACCAGATCTTCGAGGAAGCCGGCCCCCATGTCTGGTTCCTGATCCTGAACGCCAAGGACGGCCCCTTTGCCGACAAGAAGGTCCGGCAGGCAGCGAACTATGCGATCAACAAGTCCGCCATTGTGAACGACGTGCTGGAAGGCACGGCCACGGTCGCGGCGGGCCCGACGCCGCCCGCCTTCGGCTGGGCCTATAACGACAGCCTGGAGCCCTATCCCTACGACCCCGAAAAGGCCCGGGCGCTGCTGAAGGAAGCGGGGGCGGAAGGCGCCAAGCTGACCTTCTTCGTGACCGAAGGCGGGTCGGGCATGCTGGACCCGATCCCGATGGGCACCGCGATCCAGGCGGATCTGGAGGCCGTGGGCTTTGACGTGGAAATCCAGACCTATGAATGGAACACCTTCCTGGGAGAGGTGAACCCCGGCCTGTCGGGCAAGGCCGACATGGCGGAAATGGCGTGGATGACCAATGACCCGGACACCCTGCCCTACCTCGCGCTGCGGACGGAAGCCTGGCCCGACAAGGGCGGCTTCAACTCGGGCTATTATTCCAACCCCGAGGTCGACAAGCTGCTGGATGCGGCGCGAACCGAAACCGACCAGGCCAAGCGGGCGAAGCTTTACCAGCAGATGCAGACCATCGTGCAGGACGACGCGCCCTGGGTCTTCGTCGCGAACTGGAAACAGAACGCCGTGGCCACCGACCGGGTCGAGAACTTCGAACTGCAGCCTTCGTTCCTGCTGGAGTTGAAGGACGTCACCAAGAACTGACGCCCTCCCTCCGGGAAGAGCCGGGGCCGGCCATATCCCCATCCCCGATGGCCGGCCCCGCGCATATGACCCACGTTAAGACATGTGCGTATAACGCACAGCCGACCCCGCGCATGTCGCGCGACAGCCCCCAACGCGAAAGGCGGAAGGCCATGGGCAGCTACATCCTGAAACGTCTCGTCTCGGCCCTTCCGGTCCTTCTGGGCATCACCGTGATCGTCTTCCTGATCATGTCGCTGATCCCGGGCGACCCGGCCACGGCGATCCTGGGCTCCTATGCCACGCCGGACAATGTCGAGAAGCTGAACCGCGACCTGGGTTTGGATAAGCCCATGGTCACGCGATACTTCATCTGGCTGGGCAACATGCTGACGGGCGATTTCGGGCGGTCCTTTTCGTTGAACCGTCCGGTCATCGACGAGGTGCTGGAACGGTTCCATGCCACGCTGATCCTGGCCGGCACGTCCTTCGTGCTGTGCGCGGTCCTGGGCATCCTGGCCGGCACCGTGTCGGCCGCGCGGCAATACGGCGCCGCCGACAAGGCCATCACCTTCGTCGTGCTGATCGGGATTTCCATCCCGTCCTTCTTCCTGGGCATGATGATGATCCTGCTGTTCGCCGTCGATCTGCGCTGGCTGCCGGTGTCGGGGATGTACGCGATCTATGGCGGGGGCGACCTGCCCGACCTGATCTGGCACCTGATCATGCCCGCGACCGCGCTGGCCGCCGTCGCCACCGGCGTCGTCGCCCGGCTGAGCCGCGCCGCGATGCTGGAGGTCCTGCGCCAGGATTACATCCGCACCGCACGGGCCAAGGGCGTGCCGGAACGGAGGGTGATCATGGGCCATGCGCTGCGCGCCGCGATGGTGTCGATCATCCCCGTCCTGGGCCTTCAGGCCGGCTTCGTCCTGTCGGGCGCCGTCTATATCGAGATCGTGTTCCAGTGGCCCGGCATCGGCCGGATGCTGGTCGACGCGATCCTGAAGCGCGACCTTCTGCTGGTGCAGGGCGGCGTGGTCTTCGTCGCCGCCTGCTATGTCCTGTTCAACATCGCCGTCGACGTCGCCCAAAGCCTTCTGGACCCGAGGATCAAGACATGACCCGTTTCCTGAAGCTTCTGTTCCGCAACCGCCTGGCGGGGATTGGCGCCGTCGTGATGGGCCTGATCCTGGCTCTGGTCATCCTGACGCCGGTGCTGCCCCTGCAGGACCCCTATGCCACCGACCTTGGCGCCCGGTTCAAGGGCGCGCTTCAGGACGGGCACATCCTGGGCACCGATCACCTGGGCCGCGACCAGCTGAGCCGCCTTCTGTGGGGCACCCAGCTTTCGCTGCTGGTGGGCCTGGCTTCGGCCTTTGCTGCGGCCTTGATCGGGTCGACCATCGGCGTGATCGCCGGCTATTTCGGCGGGCGCACCGACAACCTGATCATGCGCGCCGTCGACATGGTCATGGCCTTTCCCTACATCCTGCTGGCGCTGGCCATCGTCGCGGCGCTTGGCCCCGGCCTGCTGAATGCGCTGATCGCGGTGGCGGCCGTGAACGTGCCCTTCTTTGCCCGCAACATCCGCGGGATCGTCGTCACGCTGGCGGGGCGCGAATTCGTCGACGCCGCACGGCTGGCCGGGATGGGCCACACCCGCATCATCCTGACGGAGATCGTGCCGAACGTCCTGCCCGTCATCGTCATCGCCATGTCCACGACCATCGGCTGGATGATCCTTGAAACCGCCGGCCTGTCCTTTCTGGGGCTGGGCTCGCAGCCGCCGCAGGCCGACCTGGGGTCCATGCTGGGCGAGGCACGGGCGGCGCTGATCACGCATCCCTTCACCTCGGTCGTGCCGGGGGTGATGATCTTCCTGATCGTGATGTCCATCAACCTCCTGGGCGATGGCGTCCGCGATGCGCTGGACCCGCGGCTTAAATCCGGCGCCCTGTCCCGCCCCCTGCCCGTCACGACGGTCGGGCGCGAGGGCCCGATCCCCGCCGCGACCGACGACCTGCTGGCGGTGCAGGACCTGCACACCCAGTTCCATGCCGGATCCCGGATCTTCCGCGCGGTCGGCGGCGTCGACCTGGCCGTGCGGCCCGGCGAATGCCTGGGCATCATCGGTGAAAGCGGATCGGGCAAGTCCGTGACCGCGCTGTCGATCACGCGTCTTGTCGCCTCGCCCCCCGGGGTGATCACCGGGGGTGCGGTGCGGTTCCGGGAGGCTGACATGATCGGCGCATCCTACGAGGAGTTGCGCCAGATCCGCGGTGACAAGGTGGCCTATATCTTCCAGGACCCGCTTTCCACCTTGCACCCGCTGTATCGTATCGGCGACCAGCTGGCCGAGGCGATCCGGGTGCACCACAAGGTCCCCAAGGACGAATTGCGGAAACGGGCCATCACCCTGCTGAAGGACGTCCGCATCCCCAACGCCGAAAGCCGGGTGGACAATTACCCGCACGAGATGTCGGGCGGCATGCGCCAGCGGGTCGGCATCGCCATGGCGCTGGCCAATGAACCGGACGTGATCATCGCCGACGAACCGACCACCGCGCTGGACGTCACCGTACAGGCCCAGATCCTGGCGCTGTTGAACGACCTGCGGCGGGAAAAGGGGCTGGCCATCGTCTTCATCACCCACGATTTCGGCGTCGTGGCGCAGCTTTGCGACCGGGTCGCCGTCATGTATGCCGGGCGCATCGTCGAAACCGGGCCGACGCAGGCCATCCTCGACGCCCCCGCGCATCCCTATGCCAAGCGCCTGATCGCCTGCGTCCCCGAACTGGGCCATGGCCGCCGCGAACTGGCCGCCATCCCCGGCCTGCCGCCGGCGGTGGACGACCTGCCCCCGGGCTGCGCCTTCGCGCCCCGCTGCGACAAGGCCAGTGCGTCCTGCTGCGAAGGCGACGTGCC
Organism: Chachezhania sediminis; assembly: GCF_009765275.1. Taxonomy (GTDB): domain Bacteria; phylum Pseudomonadota; class Alphaproteobacteria; order Rhodobacterales; family Rhodobacteraceae; genus Chachezhania; species Chachezhania sediminis. The sequence goes on along the minus strand of NZ_VOPH01000003.1, from coordinate 113,369 downwards.
GCTGATCGGCACGCCCCCCCGCGCCGTCCGCTGCCTCTATCCCGAGGAGAACGTCTGATGCCGGCCCTCACTGTCGAGAACCTGTCGAAGACCTTCCCCCGGTCCCGCCCCCTGTTCGGCAAGGCGGCCCCGGGCGTACGGGCGGTCCGGCCCATGTCCTTCACCGTCGAACAGGGCGAAACGCTGGGCATCGTCGGCGAAAGCGGCTGTGGCAAGTCCACGCTGGCGCGGATGCTGGTGGGGCTGCTGCCGCCCTCGGAAGGCGAGATCGTCATCGACGGCCAGGCGCCCGGCAAGGGCGATCCAACCGAATTCGGCAAGCTGATCCAGTATGTCTTTCAGGACCCCAACAGTTCCCTGAACCCCCGCAAGACGATCCGGCAGGTGATGGAGGCGCCGTTGAAGCACCTTCACCATCTGCCCGCCGACCAGCGGGATGCAAGGATCCGCGAAATCTTTGCCACCGTGTCCCTGCGGGAAAGCTTCCTCGACCGCTATCCGCACGAGTTTTCCGGCGGGCAGGCCCAGCGGATCGGCATCGCCCGGGCGCTGGCGGCGGACCCGCGGATCATCGTTCTGGACGAACCTGTCTCGGCGCTGGACGTGTCCGTGCAGGCGCAGGTCCTGAACCTGCTTGCCGGTCTGAAGGCGCGGCTGGGGCTGACCTACCTCTTCATTTCGCACGATCTGGCGGTGGTCGAGGCGGTATCGGACCGCGTCATGGTGCTCTATTTCGGATCGGTCGTTGAAATCGGCCGGGCGGACAGTATCTTTGCGCACCCGCGCCACCCGTATACCCGGCTTCTGGCCAATTCCGCGCCGGTGGTGGGGCGGCCGCTGACGGCGCCCGAACAGAAGGGGACGGAACTGCCCGATCCCCTGAACCCGCCACCGGGCTGCGCCTTTGCCGGCCGCTGCCCGAAGGCGACAGAGATCTGCCGGACCGACATCCCGCAGCTGAGAGACATGGGAGAAGACCAGCGTGCCGCCTGCCACCACCCGAACGACTAGCGAGGCACGGCTGTCCCGCCCCCAGCGCGTGGCGGAAGAGATCAAGGACTGGGTGGTGGAACAGGGCCTGCGCGCGGGCGACCGCCTGCCGGGCGAGGCCGCGCTGATGGCGCGCTTCGGCATGGCCAAGGGCACCATCCGCGAGGCGATGCGCATCCTTGAAGCGCAAGGCCTGATCCGCACCCGCACCGGCCCCGGCGGCGGTAGCTTCGTCCACGAGGTCAGCCGCCAGCGGGCCAAGGCGCTTTTGGGGAACTACTTCTACTTCAAGAACCTGACCATCGGCGACATCTACCAGCTGCGCCTGGCGCTGGAGCCGGAACTGGCGGCCTCCGTCGCGCCCCATATCGACCCGTCGGTCGTCGACATGCTGGAGGAACACGCCCAGATCTATGCCGAACCGCCCACCACGATGGACGAGGAACGCCTGCACCACATCGCGTCGCTGAAGTTCCATTCCCTTCTGGCGGAACAGGCGGCGAACCCGCTTCTGGGCTTCGTCATCGACTTCATGGCGGACCTTCTGTCGGACATCACGGTCTATCGCCGACTCTACGCGCCGCCGAACCTGACGCTCTGGTCCTCCGGCCGCGACCACCACGCCCGGTTGCTGGCTGCGCTGCGAGCCCACGACGCGGACGAGGCCCGCGCCATCATGGCCAGCCACATGCGGATCGCATGGTCGCATATGCAGGGACAGGAAGCCGAGCAGATGCGGCGGTTCATTTCGGAGTGAGCGTGTATACACCCTCCATGCCATGTACCAATTCGGCTTGCCTGATACTCAGAACACTGCAAGCCTAAGATTCTCTCGGATGCAACCAAGACACGGTCCAGCCGTTTAATCTCCGTCGTTGCGTGCGCACATAGGATGCGCGACCCTGAAGTTGCGCCATAGTAATTGCGGTGGGCCAACAACGGCAAACCGACGACGCAACGGATCTACACATGACGTGCGAAAACAGGGAATGCAGAACATGCACCTGTGGACGGATCGTCGAACAGCAGTTCGACAGGTTTCCGGCCAACAGCAACTTTGCGCCGGCTGCACGTCCGAAGAAGACCGTGTGTCGGGCCCCCAAGGCCGTCGTGATCCGGAATTGCGAGCGGTTCAAAGAAACGCTTGATCTTCTGTCGCAACGTTCCTCGTTGCGCACGAAGATGGCGAACAAACGTACCCTCTGGATGCTTCACGCGTGGACTTCTGCCACGAGCAAGCCTTGTCGTGGTATCCCAAGCACCGGAAGGGAAAGTTGAATCAAAGCGCGGTCGAAGGTGCGGTTCAACGTCCCCAGAACCACTACTTCTATGAAAGAGAGCGTGACCTGCTGCGCCTTGCTGCGCTTCTTTGGCACGCAGTTTCGATGGCGCACGCATAAGAAGACGGAAACAAGCGGACCGGGTTCATTGCCATGACGCTGTTCCTTGAAACCAACGGCATCGAACTGGTGGAAGACAAGGGATACCCCGGACGCTTCATCAACAACTGCTTCGAATGCAATGTGTTCTCGGTCGACAAACTGCACGACTTCCTGACGGCTCGCTGCCGCTGGATCACCGGAGAGTGACCAGACAGAAAGAGCCGCATTCTTGTGGACGCGCCCCCAAAGGACGTCGGCTGTCGATCTGCAAGGCTCCTGTTTTCGATGCACCCGGAGGACAGGCCGCCTAGGGGCTTGCACCCGGACGCGCGGGCGGGCCTAGTGGGGCCGTTCCAACTTCGTGACAGCGAGACCAAGACCATGACCGCAAACACCGAGAGCCGCGCCCGCACAGGCGGACAGATCCTGGTGGACCAACTGGCCATCCACGGCGTCAAGCAGGTGTTCTGCGTTCCCGGCGAAAGCTATCTGGCCGCGCTGGATGCGCTGCACGACAGCCAGATCGGCGTGACCGTCTGCCGCCAGGAAGGCGGCGCCGCGATGATGGCCGAAGCACAGGGCAAGCTGACCGGCGTGCCGGGGATCTGTTTCGTCACCCGCGGTCCGGGGGCGACCAATGCGTCAGCCGGGGTCCACATCGCGATGCAGGATTCCACGCCGATGATCCTGTTCGTCGGCCAGATCGCGCGCGAGATGCGGGGCCGCGAGGCGTTCCAGGAACTGGATTACCGCGCCGTCTTCGGGACCATGGCCAAGTGGGCGGTGGAAATCGACGAGGCCGCGCGGATGCCGGAAATCATCTCGCGCGCCTTTCATGTGGCGACCTCGGGCCGCCCCGGTCCGGTGGTGATCGGCTTGCCCGAGGACATGCTGGTCGAACTGGCCGACGTGCCGGATGCCCGCCGCTATACCGTTCCCAGACCGGCGCCGACCGCGGCGGATGTCGACACCGTGCTGGACGCGCTGGCCGCGGCGCAACGCCCGCTGGTCATCGCCGGCGGATCGCGCTGGACCGAAGGGGCCGTGCGCGACCTGGTGGCCCTGTCGGACCGGCTGTCCCTGCCCGTCGCCGTGTCCTTCCGGCGGCAGATGCTGTTTCCCAACGATCACCCGAACTATGTGGGCGACCTGTCGACCGGGCCGATGCCCGCGCTGTCGGACTATGTGAAGAACGCCGACACGATCCTGCTTCTGGGATCGCGCCTGTCGGAAATCGCATCGCAAAGCTATACGCTCTTCGACATCCCCGTGCCGAAACAGAAGCTGATTCACGTCCACCCCGACCCGTCGGAACTGGGCCGCGTCTACCAGCCGGATCTGGGCATCGCCTGTGCCGCGCCGGAATTCCTGTCCTCGGTCCTGGCGCAGGCCCCGGTGAAGGGGCCGGACCGGGAAAGCCTGCTGAAGCCCCTGCGCGAGGCGCTGGTGAAACGGTCCACGCCCCCTGCCCCGCGGGGTCAGGGCGTCGATCTGGGCGCGGTCATGACCTACCTGAACGAGGCGCTGCCACGGGATTCGGTCATCACCAACGGGGCCGGGAACTATGCCACCTGGGTGCACCGGTTCTACAAGTTCCGGGCCTTCAACACGCAGGCGGCGCCGACGTCGGGCAGCATGGGATACGGCGTGCCCGCGGCCATCGGGGCGGCACGGCTGGATCCCTCGCGCCGCGCAGTGGCCTTTGCGGGCGACGGCTGCTTCCTGATGCACGGGCAGGAATTCGCGACCGCCGTGCAATACGACCTGCCGGTGATCATCGTGGTCTGCGACAACGGCATGTTCGGCACGATCCGCATGCACCAGGAACGCGAATACCCGTCCCGCGTCGTGGCGACCGACCTGAAGAACCCGGATTTCGCGGCCTATGCCAAGGCGTTCGGCGGCCATGGCGAACGGGTCGAGAAGACCGAGGATTTCGCGCCGGCCTTCGAACGGGCCATGGCCTCGGGTAAGCCCGCCATCCTGCACTTGCTGACGGATCCCGATAACCTGACGGTCGATCGCACCCTGTCCCAGATCCGCGGGCAATAGGTCCATGGATCGCCTGCGTTTCCTGGTCGACCTTCACGGCCCCGCCGACCGGCAGGGCCCCGGAAGCGATCAGGCAACGCGCCAGGCGATCGCCCTGTCCGGGCTGGCGCCTTCGCCTGCGCTGCGGATCGCCGACCTGGGCTGCGGGACCGGTGCCTCGGCGCTGGTCCTGGCGGCGGAGCTGGGGGCAGAGGTCACGGCCATCGACGTGCAGCCGGATTTCCTGAACCGCCTGGCTCAGCGCGCAGATGCCGCCCGGCTGGCGGACCGGGTCACGGGCGTCGAGGCATCGATGACCGCCCCGCCCTTTGCCGACGGATCGCTGGACGCGATCTGGTCGGAAGGCGCGATCTACAACCTTGGCTTCGACGAAGGCATCGCCCGCTGGCGGCGGTACCTGAAGCCGGGCGGTATCCTGGCGGTGTCGGACCTGTGCTGGCTGACGCCCGACCGGCCGGCGGAGCTTCAGCATCTCTGGGCCACGGCCTATCCTGGGATCGGGACCGTGCCGGACCGCATCGCCGCGCTGGAGCGCGAGGGCTATGTCCTGCAGGGCTATTTCCCGCTGGATCCGTCCTGCTGGATGGAGAACTACTATCACCCCATCGAGGCGCGCTTTGCCGAGATGCGCACGGCCCATCCGGGCGACGCGGACACCGCCCGGATGATCGAGGCCGAAAGCCGGGAGATCGAGATCTACCGACGCTATGGCGCCTGGTACAGCTACGGCTTCTTTGTCGCCCGGAAGTCCGACCTTTAGGCCGGTCATGGCGCGTTGGGACCACGCGCCCTACGGCGGCGGTACGGGCGACGCCTGATCCCATGGGGCCGCGGGCCGGACCCGCCCGCGGGGTACGCGGGCCCCTCTCACATGACCGGCCGGGAACCACGCGCCGCCCGCGCGCCCAGCGATGCGCACGCCCCCGACCTGCGGTCCCCCCGCGGGGCATTACCGCATTGGCATTCTGCACTGCGGCGTCTATGCGGCTTGAAACATCAGCGGACAGACCCCAAGGCCCCGGCGCCGGCCCCTTCGGGACGCGACCGGCCGGGCCTTGCGCCAGGAACACAGACCGGACGGAGCGACCATGATCACATTCGACGCCTATCGCCGCCAATGGACGGGAAACATCCGCGGTGACGTCATGTCCGGCATCGTGGTGGCCCTGGCGCTGATCCCCGAGGCCATCGCCTTTTCCATCATCGCCGGTGTCGATCCCAAGGTCGGCCTTTACGCCAGCTTCTCCATCGCCGTGATCACGGCCATCGTGGGCGGGCGACCCGGCATGATCTCGGCCGCCACCGCCGCCACGGCCGTCCTGATGATCACGCTGGTCAAGGATCACGGGCTGGAATACCTGCTGGCCGCCACCGTGCTGGCGGGCCTGCTGCAGATCGGCATGGGCGTGCTGAAACTGGGGCAGTTGATGCGCTTCGTGTCGAAATCGGTGATGACCGGCTTCGTCAACGCGCTGGCGATCCTGATCTTTCTGGCGCAGTTGCCCGAACTTGACCCGTCGAAGGTCACATGGATGACCTTCCCGCTGGTAGCCCTGGGCCTGGCGATCATCTACCTTCTGCCGCGCGTGACCAGGTCGATCCCGTCGCCCCTTGTCAACATCGTCGTGCTGACCGGGCTGGTCTGGTTCCTGAAGGTCGATGTCCGCACCGTGGGCGACATGGGCGAGCTGCCGGCCACCTGGCCCCATTTCCTGATCCCCGACGTGCCGCTGACCTTCGAGACGCTGCTGATCGTCCTGCCCTATTCCGCCGCCATCGCCATCGTGGGCCTGATGGAAAGCCTGATGACCCAGAACCTGGTGGACGAACTGACCGACACCACGTCGAACCGCAATCAGGAGTGCATCGGGCAAGGTCTGGCCAACACCGCCACCGCCTTCATCGGCGGCATGGCCGGCTGTGCCATGATCGGCCAGTCTATGATCAACGTGAAATCCGGCGGGCGGGGGCGGCTGTCGTCCTTCGTGGCGGGTGTCTTCCTGTTGATCCTTGTCGTGGCGCTGCAGGACTTCGTGAAGATCATGCCGATGCCGTCGCTGGTGGCGGTCATGATCATGGTGTCCATCGGGACGTTTTCGTGGTCGTCGATCAAGAACCTGAAGACGCATCCGCGGTCGTCCTCGATCGTCATGATCGCGACCGTGGCGACCGTGGTCTATACCCACAACCTGGCCATCGGCGTGCTGGTCGGCGTGCTCCTGTCGGGGATCTTCTTCGCCGCCAAGATCAGCCAGCTGTTCCGTGTGACCTCGCATCTGAGCGGCGACGGCCGGACCCGGACCTACAAGGTCGAAGGTCAGTTGTTCTATGCCTCGGTCGAGGATTTCCAGAACGCCTTCGACTTCCGCGAAGCGCCCGAGAACGTGATCCTGGACGTGTCCGAGGCGCATATCTGGGACATCTCTTCCGTCCAGGCCATCGACATGATGGTCCTGAAGTTCCGCCGTGAGGGCGCGCAGGTCGAAATCGTCGGCATGAACCGCGCGTCCGAGACGCTTGTCGACAAGCTGGCCATCCACGATAAACCCGGTGCGCTCGACACGCTGGGCACACATTAAGGGAGGGCAGAGCCATGACCGACAAGATCATCGCCATGGTCGACGGGTCGATCTATTCGCAAAGCGTCTGCGACCACGTGGCCTGGGTCGCGGGGCGCACCGGTTGCGCGGTGGAACTGATCCACGTGCTGGGCCGGCGCGAAGGGGCAGAGAAGAAGGATTATTCCGGCTCCCTCGCCCTTGGCGCGCGGTCGCAGCTTCTGGGCGAGCTGGCGGAGCTGGACGCGCAACGCGCCAAGCTGGTCAGCCAGCAGGGCCGCGCCATCCTCGAAGACGCGCAGAAGATCGTGACCGATGCGGGCGTGACCGACGTGACCACGCGCCTCTTCCACGGCGACCTGGTCGACACGGTCATGGACCGCGAACAGGACGCCGATTTCGTGGTGATCGGCAAACGGGGCGAGGCCGCAGATTTCGCCAAGGCGCATCTGGGATCGAACCTGGAACGCGTCGTGCGGGCCAGCAAGCGCCCCGTCATGGCCGTCGCCCGCAAGTTCCGCCCCATCGAGAAGGTGCTGATCGCCTATGACGGCGGCGTCTCGTCCCGGAAGGCGGTCGAGCATGTCGCGCGGACGCCGCTCTATCGGGGGCTGGATGTCCACGTGGTCACCATCGGCACCTCGACCGAGGAGACCCGCCGCGGACTGGACGACGCCGAGGCGACGCTGGATGCGGCCGGGCTGGCGGCGACGTCCGGGGTGATCTCGGGCAAGCCGGATACGGCCCTGGCCGAATTCGTGGACCTGTCGGGCTATGACCTGCTGGTCATGGGTGCCTATGGCCATTCGCGGATCCGCACGCTGATCATCGGGTCGACCACGACCGAGATGCTGCGGTCCTGCCAGCGGTCCGTCCTTCTGGTCCGGTAACGGGCCTTCTGGTCAGGTGGCGGGCGCGTCCTGCCAGGTCATCGCCTCGAACCCGTCGCGAAAGGCAAAGCGTTTCAGGTGCTCGTCCATGACGGACTTGGCCCGCGGCAGGCTGTCCGCATCCGGGGCGGTGACATGGATGGTAAAGACCGCCTCGTCCGCGGTCATCGTCGCCGGGCCCAGCGGCATCGCGCATTCGCCCTTCCTGACGTCATAGGTGACCTCGATCTTGTGGGCGAAATGCTTGCACAGCTGCTGCAGGTATTTCGACGCATTTGGCGTCGCGTACGTTCCGGTGGAAGACAGCATGGGAACCCTTTTCCGATTGTTTTAGTCAACAACCCATGAGGTGCCGTGTTTTCCAGGCCGAGTCAATCGTGCGGCGCGACCGTCAGCCCGTCCCGGCCGGGGGATCGAGCGCCTCTGTCAGGTTGGTCCGCACACGGCGCAGCATGTCCAGCAGGGTTTCGACCTCCTCCGGGCTGAACCCCGCCAGCGAGGTGTCGTTGACGGCCCTCGCCGCCTTCTCCAGTGCGGGGCGCTTGGCGCGGGCGGCATCGGTCAGCCAGATCCGTTTGGTCCGCCGGTCCTTCGGATCGGGCTGGCGGGCGACCCAGCCGGCGCCTTCCATCCGGTCGACCAGCCCGCTGAGCGCGACCGTCCCGATCCCCAGCAGCCCGGCCAGTTCCACCTGCGACCGGCCGTCCTGCCGGAACAGGTGATTGATCGCATAGACCTGGGCCGACGTCAGGCCATGCCCTTCGACGCCCCGGTCGTAAAGCCGATTGCGCAGCCGCGCGACGTGCTGGAAGATCAGGCCCACGGCGTTTTCGGTCTGCTGGTCTTCGGTCATGCGGCGAGGCTCCTTCACTTCGCGCCGGCAACAGGGTCGCGGCACCGGTCAGGTAGCCTCTCGGCCCCGCGAATTTAAGACCGGGAATTCCAGACTGACGTCGGGGTCCCCCGGTGCCCTGACCCTAGCCGAAGGCCAGAAGACCCGCCGACAGAAGGACAAACAGCGCCACGCAGTAGCTGCCGTTCCAGCGCATCGCGATTTCCCCCGGTTCGTGCCCGATGATCCGCCCCAGCATCCGGGTCGAGGCCGCGAAGGGGCCGGAATTGACGATCCAGGCCCAGGAACAGGTGGCCATGATGGCCACCGTCAGCGGGTCCATGTCCAGGTCGGGGATGTGGGGCAGCACCTCGACCGCGATGGTGACCGTCAGGATCGGGTTCAGCCCCAGCATGCCAAGGCCCGCGATGAACCAGAAGGCCAGCATCAGGATGCTTCCGGAGTTCAGGCCGATGGCCCGGATCCATTCGCCCGTGGCTTCCACGTCCACGACCGGGGCCAGAAGCACCCCAATGAAGGAGGACGCGGCGAAAATCCCGATCTCGGAGTGCATTTCCGACAAGGACGGCAGGGTCACATGGCGCAGGCGGCCCCATGTCCGGGCCAGCGGCCGGTCCACCGTCCCGCGCATCTGCAGGAAGATCCAGAGGATCGAAAAGACCGGCACGATCAGCACCAGCCCGCTGATCAGGCTGATTGACAGAAGGCTCGACACCGCCAACGCCCCGCCCGGCAGCGCGACCGCCAGCACGACCAGGTTCAGAAGCGGGGTCAGCGGCTCGGGCCGGCCGCTGGCCGCGCCCCGCGACGGGGCGGGATAGGTCAGCCGGTCCACCGCCCAGCCCAGCCCCAGATAGGCCAGGCTCAGGCAGATCCCGTAGGGCGCGATCTGCGCCCATTTCAGGTCCGGCATGGACGACAGCAGGATGACCAGCGTCACCGCCACGGGCGACCACATCGGCACGGTGGCAAAGCCCCGCAGGATCGCCAGCGACATCCGTTTCAGCCGGATGTCCGCGATCCGGTCCCCGGCGGTGGGGCGGTTCGCCTCCACCCCCTGCTGGACGATGTTGGCAAGAAGATTGACGCCGCCCAGGTTCAGCAGCATCCCGAACAGCGCCCCGCCCGAGGTCAGAACCAGATAGCGCCGGCCAGGGGGCTGGTGGACCAGCACATGCCCGCAACGCCGGATCATGGGAGAGCTTCGCGCCGCCGATTGCAGGAAGCCCAGCACCGTCACGAAGGCGGTCAGGAACATCGCGCGGTCCGTCGCCTCGACCAGGCCCGCCAGGGTCAGCTTGCCCAAGCCCGCCACCAGGATCACGACCGCGCCCGAGGCAAGGGCGAGCACCTTCGCCACCCGGGCCAGACGTTTCCATTCCAGCCCCATGAACAGCAAGATCAGCGGTCCGCCCAGGGCCGCCGACCACGCGCCCGCACCAAAGATCCAGGCCAGCGTGGCCGCGACCAGCGCCAGCATCGTCATGGCGGACAGGGGCAGGCCCGTCGGCAGTTCGATATCGGGGGGTCGGGACGGGTGGTGGTCTGGTGCCAAGATAGGGGCCCTGTCTGGGATCGTCGTCGGGGCCGCATCCGCCACGGGATTGCCGCCCCGCCCCCTTCCTTCTGCCCAGACAGGCCAAAAGGCCAGACTTAAATGCGCAGGCGTATAGTTCCGATGCGATCCATCACGCCCTTGCGGCCGTCGGGACCGGGCCCGCGCACCCCGCTTGTCGAGCCCGTCACGGGAAGGCAGGGACGGGCGCTGGCGGGCACGGATTGGGCATGGACGGGCATGGGACGTGTATGGACGGCGACGAACGGGCCACCCCGCGGCCCCCTGCCCCGGCGGCCGGGTGCCCGTCCTGCCAAGGGACATTCCCCGATGGCAATTTGTGGTCTATGTTCCACGAAAGGGAGGAGAAGGGTCTTGGCTACAGCTTCTCAACATGTTGCCCGCGTCGTGGAGATCGCGACCGATCCCGGCGCTGCCGCCCGGTCGCGGCTGGCCGCGTCCTGGCGCCGGTCGCTGGACCATTACAAGCTGGACCCCGCCCAGAAACGGGCCGTGCATCGGATCGACGCCGGCGCGCTGTCGGGACGGCTGGACCGGGCCGCCACCATGCTGCGGGTGGCGGCGCCGAAGCTGGACGCGCTGCACCAGCTGGTCGGCGCCTCGGGCTGTGGCGTGATGCTGACGGATGCGGAAGGCGTCGTTCTGGCCTCCCGCGCGGCGGATGCCGACCTAAGAGTTTTCCACGCCTGGGGCCTGGCGCCCGGCTCGGACTGGTCCGAAGCGTCGGAAGGAACCAACGGCATCGGCACCTGCATCGCCGAGGCGCGGCGCATCATCATCCACCGCGACGAACATTTCCACGCTCGCAATACCGCGATGAGCTGCATGGACGCGCCGATCTTCGGCGCCGAGGGAGAGCTGATCGGCGCGCTGGACGTGTCGTCCGCCCGCGCCGACCAGACCGAAGGCTTCAACCGCCTGATCGCTGCCATGGTCGCCCAGACCGCCAAGCAGATCGAGGTGGAAACGTTCCGCGCCGCCTTCCCCGGCGCCCGTGTCATCGTGGCCGATACCGACGATGCCGAAGCCGCGATGCTGCTGGCCGTCGATCCCAACGACATCGTGCTGGGCGCAACCCGTGGCGCGCGGAGGGCCTTTGGCCTGGCCGCGACCGGGCCAATCTCCGCCCTGCCCGCCTCCGACCTTTTCGGTCGCGAGGATGGGCCCACGGGGTTCGAAAAGGCCGAACGGGCCGCCGTGATTCGCGCCCTGACGCGCGCCGGGGGCAACGTGTCCGAGGCCGCCAGGACGCTGGGGATCGGACGCGCGACGCTCTACCGGCGCATGAAACGGCTGAATATCGGCTGAAGCGGGCCCCGAACTGTCTCAACCCTGAGACAGTTGCCCGGATCTGCCCCCCGGCGCCGGCCGACAGGCGGCCTGACCGGTGTCACATTCCCTGTAACCCCGGCGGAGGAGCCGAGGCGTCAAGGAGGACACCATGAACGAACTGACCCAGGTCACGGCCGAGTACACCTCGCCCTTCAAGAGCCGCTATGACAACTTCATCGGCGGCAAGTTCGTGGCCCCGGTGAAGGGCCAGTACTTCGACAACATCACCCCGATCACCGGCGCCAAGGTCTGCGAAGTCGCCCGCTCCACCGCCGAGGATGTCGAGCTGGCCCTGGACGCGGCCCATGCCGCCAAGGACGCCTGGGGCAAGACCCCGGCCGCCGAACGGTCGAACGTCCTGCTGAAGGTCGCCGACCGGATCGAGGAAAACCTGGAACTGATCGCGACCGCGGAAACCTGGGACAACGGCAAGCCGATCCGCGAGACGATGGCCGCCGACATCCCGCTGGCGGTGGACCACTTCCGCTATTTCGCCGGCGTGCTGCGGGGCCAGGAAGGCGCGATGTCGGAAATCGACAACGACACCGTGGCCTATCACTTCCACGAACCGCTGGGCGTCGTGGGCCAGATCATCCCCTGGAACTTCTCGATCCTGATGGCGGCATGGAAGCTGGCGCCGGCGCTGGCGGCGGGCAACTGCATCGTGATGAAGCCCGCCGAACAGACCCCGGCCGCAATCATGGTGCTGATGGAATGCATCGCCGACCTTCTGCCCGACGGTGTCCTGAACATCGTCAACGGCATGGGCCCCGAGGTCGGCAGCCCGCTGGCTGAATCCCCGCGCATCGCCAAGATCGCCTTCACCGGATCGACGGAAACCGGCCGCATCATCATGAAGGCCGCGACCAAGAACCTGATCCCGGTGACGCTGGAGCTGGGGGGCAAGTCGCCCAACATCTTCTTCTCGGATGTGATGGCCGAAGACGACGCTTTCCTCGACAAGGCGGTCGAGGGCTTCGTCCTGTTCGCCTTCAACCAGGGCGAGGTCTGCACCTGCCCCAGCCGCGCGCTGATCCAGGAAGACATCTACGAGAAGTTCATCGAACGCTGCATTGCCCGGGTGAAGGCGATCAAGCGGGGCGATCCGCGGGAACTGGACACCATGGTCGGCGCGCAGGCCAGCCGGGAACAGCAGGACAAGATCATGTCCTACCTGACCATCGGCGTGGAAGAAGGCGCCGAGGTGCTGGTGGGCGGCGATGCCGAACGCTTCAACGGCGAACTGTCGGGCGGGTTCTACATCCAGCCGACCATCCTGAAGGGCCACAACAAGATGCGGGTCTTCCAGGAGGAGATCTTTGGCCCGGTCGTGTCGGTGACCACCTTCAAGACCGAAGAAGAGGCGCTGCAGATCGCCAATGACACGATGTACGGCCTGGGCGCCGGCGTCTGGACCCGTGACGGCACCCGCGCCTATCGCTTCGGCCGCGAGATCGAGGCCGGCCGCGTCTGGATCAACAACTACCACGCCTACCCGGCACACGCGGCCTTCGGCGGTTACAAGCAGTCCGGCATCGGGCGCGAAAACCACAAGATGATGCTGGACCACTATCAGCAGACCAAGAACATGCTGGTCAGCTACAACCCGAACAAGCTGGGGTTCTTCTAGGGGACCGATCCGGGCGCCCGCTTCACCCTCCCTCTCGCCAGGGTGCCCGGGGAAGACACTTGGAAGCAGAACAGGCCGGGGCCGCGTCCCCGGCCTGTTCGCGTTTGACGACCCGCGATTGCATCGGCGGGCCGGTCCTTCCTGCGGTCCCGACAGCCCCGGGTCTTCGGATCGGTGGCGGCACGCGCCCGTCAAAGTCTTGACGCAAGGTCAATATCAAAGGTGAATTGTCAGACGGTCTGACATCATTCTAGCGTTTTACAAGGGGAGAGGGCGCCAAGTGCAGTGCGTGGACGAACATTTTTCGTCGACGGCTGACCCTGCATCGCCCCGGCCTGCCGCGCAACCAGGACCCAAGCCCGAGGCTGACATGACCGACTGGACCCGCTCGACCTATCTCGATCTGACGAGCTACGGATCATACGATTACACGTCTTCCACTACCGTGGTCGAAGCATACAACCTCGACCCGGACGACGTGTCGGAAGCGACGACGCAGACGCTGCGCATGGGCTTCGTATTGCCGCGCGCGAACGAGGCGACGGCGCTTCTCGACATGAACTGGGCCGACCGGCAGGCCGAACTGGCCAAGTTGAAGGCCGATGACGCCCTGTGGAAGACCTATGGTGCCGACAAGGCCGCCTTCGATGCGATGGCCGACGCGATCGAGGCGGCAGGTGGCAAGATCGCCGACACCGACGACGGTTACCTGACATCGGCAGAATCACGGACCGTGTGGGTCGAACTGGACCCCGCAGCCTTCGAGGCCCTGCTGGGTCAGACGCTCATGGTCACCGAAGACGGAAGGTTGTTCTGGGAAGGCGCCCTGGACCCGCAGGTCCAGAACCTGATGGGCCTGATCGTCGAAGCCGATTTCCACCCCGCCGCGCAGGTCCTGTACGACGAGACGGTGGAACTGGAGCAGGGCGACCAGAGCATCGGCAACGGCCGGTCGGCCCCGACGGCCGCGCGCCCGCAAGAGATTGCCGACCTCTACAATTTCCCGCTGACCTCGGACTTTGCCGTGGACTCGACCGTCGCCCTGATGGAACCCGGCGTAGGATCCGCGCTGCCGTCGGACGCGACACATACCTTCCAGGACCTGCTGGAGGAGTATGTCAACCTGATGGGCCAGCCCGGCGACCAGATCACGTCCTACACGGTGGCCCCGGGCGGCCAGTCCTATACCGAAGCCTCGGGCGAGCGTTCACTGGACGTGGGTGTCGTGGCTGCCGTGAACCCCTATGGGCGGATAGGGCTCTACGCGTCGCCCCACATCATGTACGCGACCTACCAGCTTGCCATCTTTGACGATGTGAACGACCCTGACGTCATGTCGTCGTCCTTTGGCGACAACGCCCAATATGCGCCGGATTCGCCCTTCTTCACGGCGACCCAGGAGATCTTTATCGACGCCCTGCTGGCCAACCGGACATTCTTTGTGGCAGCCGGCGATTCCGGGTCAGGCGCATTTGTCCTGGATGGGACGAACAACATCTTCTACTCGGGCTCCAGCCCCTATGTCGTATCGGTGGGCGGCACATCACTCAGCACGCAGGGCGCGGCGGACGAGGACTCCAGCCTGGTCGACATCGTAGTGCAGGCCGGTATCGGCGACCCCACCACGATCTGGAACCTGGTCCGCGGCGGCATGACGTCCATGCCATCCTCGTCGGAAGATGGCACCTACCTGATCGAGACCGCCTGGAACAACTATGTGCTGGATGGCGACACCATCCACTATCTGATCAACCAGACCGGATCCGGCGGCGTCGATGCCAGGGTCGAAATGCCGGGCTACCAGACGGATTACGGGGCGGCATCGACCGTGATGATCGCGGCCGGCGAGACCGGGCGGGCAATCCCCGACGTGTCCGCCGCAGGTGGCGGCAATACCTTCTACCTGGTTCCCGCGGGCGATATGGACAGCCTGGAGCCCAATGCGGGAACCAGCGCCGCGGCACCCTTGTGGGCCGCGCTGTTCCAGCAGATGACCACCCTGTTCGAAGCCCAGGGCCTGCCGCGGCCGGGCTATGTGAACGACATGCTCTATCAGGCCGCGGCGATCTCTCCGGCCGTTTTCAACGACGTGCTGCTGGGCAACAACAGGTCCAGCGCAATTCCCGGCAGCGACTACAACAGCGTGGATACAGACGGGAACACGGTCACCTTCGACGCGACCGGCCAGGGTTTCGAAGCCGGGCCGGATTTCGATCTGGTGTCCGGCCTTGGCACGCCGAATGCAGAGCTGCTGGCCCAGACGCTGCTGGCCATCGCCCACAACCAGACCTCTGCCGATGCGCCCGCGATCCTGGACGAAGGCACCGGTGGCTGGACCATCGGCGCGACCGGCACCGTGCTGACCCAGGTCTCGGGCAAAGCCGCGGCCGAGGTCGACCTGACCATCGGCGGCACCATGTCCCGAATCGACAGCGCGGCCACGGATGAATTCGCCTGGACCACCCGGCTGGCCCAGCAGTCGCTGCAGGACGACTTCTCGGCCGAACTGGTGGCGTTGTTCGACGGCAATGCCCAGGGGGCCGTGACCGAAATGGCAGTGACCTCCGGCGACAGCATCGGCGTTGCGGTAGACGGCGAAGCCGCCAGTTCGGCCCAGGGGGCGTTGACCCACGATTTCGGCTTCGTCGATTTCGTGAATACGGACGAACATTCCGGCCTGCGCATGGCCCGCCCCGTGGCGGTGGCCGATACCATCGGCGGCCAGGACGGCCAGAGCATCGTCGTTTCCACCCGGCAGGGCGGCCAGAACGACATCGCGCTGCAGATCTTCCGGGTCGACGACTTTGCCGGGACCATCAACGGCCTGACCCCGGGCGAGGACGGCTATGCCGAGGCAGCGGCGCGGCGTGCCTACCTGACCGACAGCGGCGCAGCCTGGGTCGATGGCGGCGGCTTCGGGGCGCACCGGTCGACGACCTTCGACGGCGTGGATGCAGGCGACCTGATCGGCATGCGCATCCAGACCGAGGAGGACGTGTTCTGGGGCTTCAGCGCCGGCAACGCGACGGCGGACGAGGATCCGACCACCCACCTGTGGAACTATGGCCGCAACACCTGGGGATTCGAGGACCAGAAGGACGGCGGCGACCGCGACTACAACGACCTGGTCGTGGGATTCGACTTTGCCCCGTTCACGGATCTGAGTGCATCCGACATGCTGGCCTAAGGCCAGGGCCCCGCGGCGCCCCGGGCGCCGTGCCCCTGCCGGACAGCGTGCAGTCGACCGCGATCCGGACGGGACCGGGTTGACCAAATTTCCGGAAAATGGTGCCGGCAGAGGACGCGCAACCAGCGTCTTATGGTGTCTCACGATGTCTCCTTATTTCCCTTTTCCCAAAGGCCCGTGCGACAGAGACTGTCGCATGCTGTCGCATCCCGAATCGTGGCATCGCAGGCATTTCGGGGGACCAGATGTGGGACCGGAGGGGACCGATGAAGAACAAGCTGACCGCGGTCCAGATCCGCAACGCGGGCGACGGAAAGCTCTACGACGGCGGGGGGCTGATGCTGGTCAAGAAGGCCGGTCTCGGGAAATGGGTCTTCAGGTACAGCTTTCTTGACCGGCGCCGCGACATGGGGCTGGGGTCGCTTGCCGATTTGACCTTGGCTGACGCAAGAAAGCTTCGGGACCAGTGGGCCGTGGTGCTGGCACATGGCGAAGATCCGATCGCGGTGCGGGATGCCAGACAGGAGGATGCGAAGCGCGCGCTGGACCGGTCAGACCCGACCTTCGCCGATATGGTCGATACCGTGTTTGAGGCGCGCAAGGCCACGCTCCGGGCCGATGGAAAGCGCGGCCGGTGGCGCAGTCCGCTGGACCACTACGTCATCCCGGCAATCGGCAAAAAGCGCATGTCCAGGATCGATGCGACCGACGTCAAGTTGGCCCTTGCCCAGATATGGCGAACGAAGCACCCAACCGCGGTCAAGGCAATCCGCAGGACAAAGATCGTTTTCACACAGGCACAGCTTATGGGCGTGGCGTGCGATCCGTTCACCGTGGACGCCGCGCAGCACATGCTTGGGGCCGTCAGCCATGAAGAGGTCCACCACCCGGCCGTCGCCTGGCAGGACATGCCGGCGCTGTACCGGAAGCTCAGCGACGAACACGTCAGCCACCTGTGCCTGCGGTGGGCGATGCTGACTCTGGTCCGAAGCGATGGATGCCGCGGCGCGCGCCTGGCGGAAATCGACGGCGGTATCTGGACCGTGCCGAAGGATCGGATCAAGGGCCGTGAGGGCAAGGTCACCGATTTCCGGGTGCCACTGTCGCAGGAGGCGCTGCACATCGCCGACATCTGCCGCAGGTTCTCCGGCGACCTGCTGTTTCCCGGGCCGCGCGGCACCCCAGTGTCAGATCAGGCCATGCACAAGATCTTGAGGAAGCAGCAGGTCGGAGGTTCTATCCACGGGTTCCGGACCAGCTTCCGCACATGGGTGCAGGACACCGAGGCCTGCAGCTACGAGGTTGCGGAGACTGTGCTTGGGCACAAGATCGGCGGAAAGGTGGAACGGGCCTATGCCAGGTCGGACCTGCTGGGCCTGCGGGCGGAGATCATGGAGCGGTGGGCCGGGTTTCTGACCGGGCAACAGGCTGACGTGATCAATCTTCCCCGGCGCGAAGGGCAGGGAACGGTTCTTCGCTGTGCGAACTAAGCGTTCCAGCACCAGCTGGAGAACGGCCACTCAAGCGCAGCCAAGAGTACCGCCGGCCCCCGTAACACTGGAGCATCAGATCGTGACGCGAACTTCATGTGGAAGACTTTTTGATTTGAAGTAACATTCTCTTCCACCTATGATGACATCCAAATAGTTAAAAAATCACGATGAGGCTGTCACATGGCGGAAAATGACAAGATTGAGAATGATTTCGTCCACCTAGCGCGAGTAGCGCTGTCAGGGCGCGCTCAGGACGTCCAAACGTACCTGCATCGTGTTGCGAAGCGTCGCGGCCTGAACAGGGAGCTTTCTATCGCGTTGGTAGACCTGCTCCGCAACAATCCCACCCGCTCGTCACCCTTGCGCAAGGGCATGGAAAAGGCTTTGCCGACGGACACAGATTCTCGCTTTCAGCTGCTGCGGGTAGAAGAGACTCCGTTTCTGCACATTGAGCCAGTCTACACTGAGAAAGTTCAAGGCACGCTGTCGCGCTTAGTTGAAGAGCGACAAAACCTAGGCGCCCTGCTTGAAGCCGGCTTGGAGCCGACTCGAACAGTGTTGTTCACTGGGCCTCCGGGCGTTGGAAAGACCCTGGGCGCAAGGTGGGTCGCGCGCGAACTTGGGCTTCCTCTCATGATCCTCGATCTTTCCGCCGTAATGAGCAGTTATCTTGGGCGAACTGGCTCCAATTTGAGGCACGTGCTTGATTACGCGAAGTCCAAAGATTGCGTACTTCTGCTCGATGAACTGGATGCGATTGCAAAACGTCGTGACGATTCGGGAGAGATCGGAGAGCTGAAGCGCCTGGTCACCGTTTTGCTCCAGCAGCTCGATGATTGGCCATCCTCCGGCTTATTGATCGCGGCAACCAACCATGCCGATCTACTCGACCCCGCTGTTTGGCGTCGCTTTGAGCAACCCGTCGATTTTTCACTTCCAGGAGAAGCTGGAATACGGGCGTTCTTGGGGGCGCTCTTTGACGAGGTTGCGCCAGATATGTCGGCTTGGGTCGAGATCCTATCTGTTTCTCTCGTTGGACGTTCTTATAGCGATATCGAGCGAGAGATCACTCTTGCACGGCGTTCTGCTGTGTTGAAAGGTGAGGGACTGGACCACTACCTCTCTCAACTCGTGACAGCTGACGAGCATTCGAAACAGGAACGTATCGAGATCGCGGTCCGACTGGTAAGCAATGGCCTAGCAACACAAAGAAAGGCCCACGAAATCACGGGCGTCGCACGCGACACAATCCGCGCACATTTGAAGAACGACGCTTTATCAGGGGGGTGACAAGGAAAATGAGCAAACAAAACTTTCTTTTAGGTAAGGGTGAACGACTCACCGACAACATCGTCATCAAAGGCGGGGGTGCGCCAAAGGAACCGCCCTATACCTTCACCGAAGCGAGAAGGCGACTTTCTCCGATGGTATCTGAAACGTCATCTCGTATCGATGAACTGCCACAAGCGGCCTGTCCAGGTGACGAGGCGGTAATTGCGCTGACGCTCAATCCAGAGTACATCGCAAAGTCTTACTTCCCGCATGAGCTCATGCGGGAAGTTGGTATTGAAGTGATTGGCAGTCGTCCCAAAAAAATTACTCCTGAGAAACGGTCACGCGGCAGGGCGCCGGAAGAGGCTGTTACCACTGAGCTGTTTGCGAGGGGACGCAGAGCCGCCATCAGATCTTGGAGCCAGCAGTTGCCGGATTGGCGCGCGGACAGAAGCAGCGCAAACGCACTCATTTCAATCGAAGAAGTTTCCGCGCCGGTTCCCCACGCCAAGATCAAAGGGGCGCTCCCCGAACATGGACGAATAGCGCTGGAAACCGTGCTTCACGCCAACGAGCTTGAATTGGGTATAATACAAGCCTTTGTTGCATACCTTGAAGGGGAAGAAATAGAGGCGGAACTCGGCCGCCGCTTCTTTGCAAAGGGACTGTGTTTCCTGGAGCTCGATGCGCCTGTGGAACGCGCGGATGATATCGCTCTCTTCACGGGAGTGCGTACATTGAGACAGATGCCGGAGCTAAGGGTCATGCGACCGACTGTCCGTTCTGCTGGCATCCCGTCAACGGATTTGGAATTGCCCACTGAAGCACCTGTTTCCGAGGACGTCAGGGTGGCCATCTTTGACGGTGGCGTTCCCAAGAATCACGTATTGACGCGATGGGTTTCACCGCTCGAGCTTCCCGGCATGTTACCGGCGCCTGACGAGTTCCTCGCGCACGGTGTTGGGGTGACATCGGCGGCGCTGTTTGGGCATATCGACACCAAAATGCCTTTACCGCGACCCTACGCAAGTATCGACCACTACCGTGTTCTGGATGATGCGCCTGGGCAGGATCCTC
Source organism: Chachezhania sediminis (assembly GCF_009765275.1). Taxonomy (GTDB): domain Bacteria; phylum Pseudomonadota; class Alphaproteobacteria; order Rhodobacterales; family Rhodobacteraceae; genus Chachezhania; species Chachezhania sediminis. Next base: position 93,077 of record NZ_VOPH01000003.1, on the reverse strand, counting down.
ATGAACTCTACGAAGTGCTCGATCGGATCGAAGGTGTGTTGTCGAGCCAGGAATACGATTTCATCAACCTGAGCCTCGGGCCGCGTCTCCCTATTGAGGACGATGACGTTCACGCTTGGACCGCCGTGTTGGATGATCGACTTTCTCGGGTATCTACACTTGCGCTGATTGCCGTCGGGAACGATGGCGAAGGGGATTCCATTCTCGGGCTGGATCGCGTGCAAGTTCCCTCCGATTGTGTAAATGCCTTGGCGATTGGCGCATGTGACACTCCAGGCAAGGGTTGGCAGCGCGCGCCCTACAGTTCCAAGGGCCCGGGGCGTAGCCCGGGTCTAGTGAAGCCGGACCTAGTCGATTTTGGTGGAGAGTTCAGCCGCCCATTTGTTGTCGTTGCGCCGGATGCGACGCCGTCCCTTACGACAACCGGAGGCACATCTTTCGCCACCCCAAGTGTACTACGGCTAGGCACTGGCATTCGTGCCCATTTCGGCTCCAACTTAAACCACCTAGCCATCCGAACACTTCTTGTACACACATGTGAAGAAGGTGACCAGGATCACAAGGCCATTGGCTGGGGGCGTGTTGCCCGCAGTCTCGATGATATCATTCTGTGTGATGACGACACTGTGAGGGTCGTATATCAGGGCGAAATTTCGCCTGCGAAGTACATTCGCGCCGCAATCCCGGTACCTTCCGATCCGATGAGCGGCATGGTCTCGATCAAGGCGACGATCTGCTACAAGACCCAGATCGACCCGCATCACCCCGGAAACTACACCCAAGCTGGTCTGGAAGTGACATTTCGACCCAACGACACCAAGTATTCCCGTGACAAGCAAGTACATCCGGATTCCGACAGCTTCTTCGGATCGTCTCTACCTGGCGCGGCGGAAGACGAGCTGCGGCGCGATGCCTGGAAATGGGAAAACTGTCTTCACGCGGTCAAACGCAAACGGGGCAGTTCACTGGCTAATCCCAGCTTTGACATCCACTACAATGCCCGTCTTGAAGGTCGGAATTTCGCACCGCCGGAGAACCTAAGCTATGCGATGGTCGTCTCTGTCCAAGCAAAAGGCGTCGCCGATCTTTATGATCAGGTTGTGCGCCAGTATGCGACGCGAATCGAACCACTGCGGCCGATCCTCGAAGTGCCTATTCTAACTTGACCTGCAACGACGGCTTTCATCAAGCTGCATTGCAGCAATGGAGGAAGCAACAGATGTCCGGTCTGGGCCATCTGCAGCAACTGCCCCGACGCCATCAAGCGCCGGGGCAGTTGGCCTTCAGGTCTGGGGATCTCGAATTCCCAGCATCCGTCGGGAACGCGGGCGAACGCGCCCCGGGCGGATTTCGTCAGCGGCTTACCAGCCGCAGCCAGCCTCATTGGCCAGCACCAGGTCAGTCGCGGCTTCCCCGACCTCTTCGGGCGTAGCGGCCGCATTCCGGTCCAGCGCCGTTCGCAGCGCCACCACCGGCCGCCGCAGCCCAGCACACAGGCCCGAGGACTCAACAGGCGCCGTGCAGGCGGTCAGGCCAAGCGCAGCCGTCAGGGCGATCCAGCGCATCGTCGATCCTCTCGCGTGTTTCGATGTGGTCTTCCAGGTCCTGGACACGGTCGCCCCGGGCCCAGAACATGGCGCCGGCGGCGAAGGCCGCGATCACGGCCGCCGCGCCGATGCCGATCAGCGCCAGCCTCATGCCCCGCGCCGCTTCATTAGCCAGATGATCGCCGCGACCGCCGCCAGGACCAGTACCGCCGACAGCGCATAGGCCAGGGGCCCGTCGCCATCCGCTGCCGCGACGACAGCCGCGACGGTCGACCCGACCCCGCCCATGGCGGCCGGGCTCTTGATCGCGTCCAGCACCGGCTGCAGCGGCTTCTCGGGCCCCGCCCCCGCACCCGGTGCGGAAGCGACCTTCGGCGGCGCCAGGTCTTCGTCGGTCGCCCACATGTGGGCCAGCTGGCGCACATCGGCCACGCGCCGTGTCCAGCCCTTCCCAAACGTCGGCCAGGCGCGCAGGCGCTTCAGGAACGCCAGGCGGGCATCGCACATCGCGTCGATCACCTTGTGCGCGGGCGCCTTCGCAGCTGCCGCCAGGGTCTGCACCCCGATCACGCCATCCGCCGTGACACCCACCGCCGCCTGCAACCATTTTGCGGCGCGGGCCGGGCCGCTGTTCACGGCCGCGTCGAACACGGCATAGGCCACGCCCGCCGGCAGCTCGTCGCCGCGGATCGCATCCCAGTACTGCACCCCGTAGATCGCCGCGACCTCGGCATCCGAGATGTACTGGACGGGGCGAGACGCCCTGCCCTGCGATTTCAGCCAGCCATTGTAGGTGGCCTGCGTGATGCCCCGGTTCGTGGCCCCGCCCGGATCGGCCGGGTGGTTTACGAACCCGCCTTCGTGGGCGAGGATCCGGGGCAGCGCCCGGGCGAAACGGTCGGTCATGGCGGTTCTCCAATGGAAATGGCCCCGCGCGAGGCGGGGCCGTGATGGTCAGAGGCCCGCGGTTGCCGCGGCGACGGCGAACATCGCCGCCCCTTGAATCTGCGTGATCGCGATGGCGGCTTCACGTGCGCCAGGTCCGCGTTCGTCGCGGATCATCTCGCACTCCGAAACCAGGGCCGCGGCCAGCGCCTTCATGCGGTCGACCGGTTCGAGCCGGGACGGGTTGAACCCCATGCGCACGGTCTCGGCCGAGGTGTTCGAAATGGTCGTGGTCCCGTCCGGGATCGCAGCGGTGTGGATCTTGACGTGCATTTCAGTGTCCTTTTGCTGAAAACCCGGTGACGCTCGGGCGGGCGATCTGGCGTTTGCCAAATGCAAAAGACCCCGCACGAAGGCAGGGCGGATAGGTCGGATTGTCGGGATGGATCAGCCGGCCCGGGACTTGTCCCAGTCCAGCCGTTCGCGTTCGATCCGCTGCATGGCGCGCTTGTGCCACCATGACAGGGCGAGGCCCGCCACGCCGATCACGACACCGACCCACGCGATGACGATTTCGGAGTTGGCGATCCCCACCAGGGCGGTGCCGGATCCGCCGTAGGTTCCGACGCCCGAAACGATGGCGGCCGCCTTGCTGGCGACCGTTTGCTGTAGATCCGGGTTATGGGTCACCGGCCCGCCTCCTTAGGCTTCGTCATGATCGGATCCGGGCCGTCAGACCGTGATGCCGACGACGGCCATGGCCGCCTTGATCTGCGCGTACTGCGTCGCCAGGTCGGTATCATCCAGCTCGGCATCGTAGATGAACGCCGCCGCAACCCCTGTCCCGCCCGAGGACGTGCCGTCGATCGACCGGCCGATCAGCAGGTTGTCCGCCGATACCGGCATGGCATAGGCCAGCGTGTCGGTCGTCTCGGAACCGGCCGTCAGCATGGTCAGGCGGCGCACCCGGGTCGTCGCGTTGTAGCGCAGGGCCGCACAGAACGGCACGCCCTCGGTCAGCACACCGGTCGGACCGACCAGCGTGTCCGACGCGATCACCCCGCCGTTGTCGGTATAGGCCCCCGCCGTCAGCCGGTCCGGCGCGAAATCGGCGCGATAGAGCCAGATACCTGTTTCCTCGGCAGCGTTCCGGCTGCTGATATGCCACCCGGTCTGATCATTGTCCGTCGGCTTGGCGGCAAGGATCAGGGTAAAATCCCCGGCCGGCGACGGGATGTTGGTGTTGATGTAGTTGCTCTGCCCGACCTCTGCGAACTCGCCGGCCACCGGCGGAGCCCCCACGACCGTGGCCAGCGACCCGCCATCGACCAGGTTCCGTTTCAGCTTCGCAGACGCGTTGAAGAAGTTGGCATAGACCAGATTGGCCGAGATGTCGGCTTCGTATCCGTCTGCCACGCTTTCGATGTCCAGGCCGGACGGGACCGTCAGAAGTGCGCCCATGGATAGGTTCCTTGTCAGATGATGAAGAAGGTGTTGACCAGGTGCCCGGCGAACAGGCGTCCGCCGAGGTCGTTCATGTGCGAGTTGTCCCGCCAGATCCCGAGGTTCTGCGTGCTGGAATAGGGGCCGATCAGGTCCATCATGTTGATGAACTCGACGTCATCGCCGTCCTCGGCCATGTCCGCGCATTGCTCGGTATAGTCCGCGACGACATAGATGCCGGCCCGGAAGCACTCGTTGGGCGGATCCAGCACGATCCCGCAGTCCGGGCTGACGGCCCGGATGACGTCGATCATGCCTTCGATGGCGGCGCGATAGTCCAGCGGCGGAACCGCGTTGCTGATGTCGTTGGTTCCCAGGCAGATCGTGGCGGCGTGCGGGTCCACAAGGTCCAGGATATAGGCCAGCATCGGCGATGCCATGATCCGGTCCCAATCGAGACTGTCCGCCCCGCCGTTCCCGCACTTGCTGACCTCGACCCCATCGATCCCGGTGCAGTAGAGCCCGCAGTACCGGGCGGTCCCGGTATTGCCGACTGTGTCGAGCTCGACCGTGTGGGTTGCTCCGGTCGAAAGTCCGGAGACGGTGACCTTGGCCGGGTCGCCGCTGTCGGTCCCGGCGACCACGACCCAGCTTCCCCCGTCGATCCGGTAGCGGAAGGTCCCGTCGCCGTCCTGATAGAGTATATGGATCGTCTCGGCCCGCAGCCCGGTCGCAGTCCATGTCGCAAGCGTGCCGGTCGCTTCCAGGTAATCCGCCGTGATGGACCACGGGTCGGCCACGGTCCCGCCGTCGTCGGTCACGTCCATCTCGGTCCAGCCGCTGAACGAAACGGCAATGTCGTTGCAGTTCTCATCGGCCGCGCCCGAGCTGTCATGCGTGGGCGAAATCCAGCCGTCTGCCCCTTGGCCGTACCGGTCATAGAGCAGGTTCATCACTGCCTGAGCGATATAGGCGTGCTGGTGCCAGCTATCCCCCAGGAGCATGATCCGGGCCGTGGTCGCATCACCGGCCGCCAGGCGGGCCAGCATCAGGCGGAACTGCCAGAGCCCGGCGCCGTTCGTATGCAGCGGCGTGGTTTTCGGCTCGGCCGTCCCGGGCTGGTCCAGCCGCACCGTGAACCCGCGGGCATCGCGGATGTAAAAGCCGTCCTTGTCCGTGCTCCGGAACAGCGTTCGGGCACCGACAGGCTCGAACCAGAAGCCGCGGCTGTCCCGGATCCGGACACCGCCGGTTGCGCTCGGCACGATATCGAAGCCACCGCCCCGCAGGCGATCCGGGCTGATCTCATATTGGCTCGTCCGCAGCCGGTCCGCACCGGCGCGCAAGGCCCGAAAGCCGCGCTTGTCCCGCAGCACGATTTCGGTTCCTGCGCGCTCAGGCGCCGACACCAGGGTGGAAAGCGTGAAGCTGTCCGCTGCCTCCTCTGCCGCAGTGCCCAGCCCCAGCGCCGCCTTCTGCGCGTCAACATCGGCCGCCGTGAGCAGAGACCGTCCGGCCTCGGTGCTGTCGCTGATACCGGTCGCCGTGTGCGTGTGGCCTACGTCCGCCTTGGATGCCACCAGATCCCCGAAATCGTCCATCACGGCGAACTCGATATCATCGGTGCCCAGCGTCGTGACCGCGGAAATGCAGACCCAGGCCGTCGCCGCATAGGTCGCCCCGCCGGCGACACTGACCCGGGCACCTTCGCACTCGCCGGCGGCATTCATGTCCGCCGCGCGTGCCCAGGCGCCCGCCGCGGACACATAGATCCCGTTTTCCGCCGGATCGGTCTGACCGGTCAGCAGAACGCGGCTCGTCGCTGTCAGGACCCCGTCAATCGTCTGCTCGCCGGACAACACGATATCGGTCACGGCGACACAGGCGACCGGCCCCCCGGCCACAGGGAAGGTGCCGGAAGCCTGTGCCGCCTCGACAGCGGTCAGGCGGATCCCGTGGGCTGCTATGTCGGCTTCCGTCGTATTGATCCCGGTCTCGACCGTTCCGCCCCAATCACGAATGTCCGACTTCTCCGGATTTTTGGCGAGGCCGCCGTCAGTATCAGCCCATACGCCCGCGGCGCCACCATGGGGAAATTCAGTTGCCATGCTTTTGACCTCTCAGGTGATCGTTTGTGTGATGGGGCCCGCGTCGGATGCGTTCTCGGTGCCGGACACGTTGATGGACCGGGCCGTCCAGTCGAAGGTGCCGGCGCCCGGGCTGTCGAAGAAGACAACCGCTTCGCCCGGGTCGTCGTAGAAGGTCCCGATCAGGACGGCGTCCCGGTAGACCTCCGTCTTCCACAGATCCGGACTGGTGCTGGTGACCAGCTCCACCCGGGCGCTGCCGCCGGTCTCATTCGTGACGGCCAGGCCGGTCGGCGCGGCGGGCGCCGTCGTGCTGGCCCGAGCCGTGACCCCGGCAATCGTGACCTTTGCGGAGGTGTTCCCGTCCACGGTCTGGAACCACATGCGGATGTCGTAGCTGGCCCCGTCGACCAGGGGCGCGATGGTCGCGCCGTAGCGCTCGCTGGCCACAGGCCAGCTCTGCCAGTCGTCGTCGCCGGCGGAGGCGTATTCCAGCCGCAGCGCCAGGGCATCGCTCGCGGGCGCGTCGCAGATGGCCGCGATCCCGGCGGTGAAGCTGTTCTGCGCCGTCCGCACCCCTGCCCCGGCCGCGGCCGCATTGGCCGGCGACGGGATCGCCGCCGCCTCGCTCCCTTCCGGCAGGACCAGGGGCTGCCCCTCTTCGGCCGATGTCCAGGCCAGGCAGCTTTCGTCGTAGGAGGCCAGGCGCAGGACCACCGCGCCGTCGGAGAGCCGCAGGCTGTAGCCCTTCACGCGCCACCAGGTCCCGGGCAGTTCGGCCATGTCGATGCCGATGAAGCGCTCGAAGAGCGCCCTGCGCGCGGAAGGCCGCCAGACCGCCACCAGCTCGTGCAACGGGTTGTCCCGCTCGATCCGCTCCTTCGCCGCCCGGCGCCCCTGCCCGTGCGAGGGCGCGAAGGAATAGTCCTGCTGAGGGCCCACGGCGATCTCGCCATTCGCAGCCTCGCGCGCGGGATCTTCCCAGGTGTCCCCGGTGGTCGCCTTGAAGTCGAGCGCCGGGTCCACATAGGTGAAGGGCAGCTCCGTGTAGCGATCGAGCTTGTCCGGCCCCGAGGACCAGGACGAGATCTCGATGAGCTCGTCCCGGCGCAAGGTCACGTCGGGGGTCCGCCACTTGCCGACATGTACCCCGATCTTGCCATTGGGCAGAAGCTGCACGTCACCAGCGCAGGCATCGAGCATCCGGGTCAGCACATCCCCCGGCTTCTCCGTCAGGGCATAGCTGCCGCCGATCTGCCAGCGCGGCTCGGTGCCCCCGGCCGCCACCGGGATCGCGTCGTCGCTGTCATCCGCGGCCACCTCGAGCACGGCATCATCGACCATTCCGGCCAGGTTGAACCCGTCCGGGTGTTCGATCAGGTCGGCGATGGCCAGGGCCATGTTCTTCGAGAAGACGGTCAGCCCCGTGCGCGGGTCCCGCAGCTTCGTGGTGTTTGCCCGGATGGCAAGCGATGGCTCGCCATTCGGATAGACGCTGCGGAAGGCCTCGGCCGGCACCTGTTCCGCCATGGTCAGGGACGTCCAGAGCCCGTCGAGCCGGTGATCCTCATCAAAGGCCGGCCAAATCCCCTCGATCTGGTCGTAATGGGCGGAGGGCGCGACGCCCAGGCGGGACGCGATCCGGACACGCCTGGCGCCGCCGTGCTCGTACTGGCCCTCCTGGACGAAGAAGTCGGCCGGGTTCACCGTCACTTCCTTGCTGTCCAGAATGTAGCTCTCGATGCTGTCGATCTCGCCGTGACCGTGCACGATGACGCGGAAGAAGGTGCCGGAGCGGGCCCGGAAGAAGACGATGGTGCCGCCCACCTGCACCGTGCCGTAGTGCCGAATGCGCGGACCGATCGCCTGGCGGATGTTCAGCTGGACGTTCTCGGGATCCGCCGAGGCGGCAGACCTTCGCTTTTGCAAAGCCGTGCCAGCCGTGGCCAGCAGGACGGAACTCCCGATTGACACGGCGATCCCGAGGCCGCTGAGCGTGGTCACGCCCGCCGTGGTCACGAACAGCGCGGCGGTCCCGCCTGCCGCAAAGGTCGCCGGAAACGCGAGCGCAAGTCCTGCCGGCATCAGAAGCACCACCTGTCGAGAATCTTGAACTCCGAGGGCGCAATCGCCCCCCGATCCACCTTCAGCCACAGCCGGCCACCGGACAGGATGCCGGCCACCGTCTGCCCCTGCGCGACAGCGCTGCAGATCCCGTCGCCATCGCCGCCCATCGGGATACCTGCCATCTGCCGCCGTGCGACCGCGCGAAGCCCCCCGCCCGCCATCAACAGGCGGCGGCCGCCGAAGGCCGTGTCATAGGACCCGCGCAGCTCTGCCGCCGGATCGAAGCCCGTCGCCTCGCGCCACAGGCTCGCAACCCACGGCATGCAATCGGTGTGCCCATAGAACAGCGGCAACGGTGCCGTCCGGGCGATGTAATCGGCCGCGATGCTCACCAGTCCGTCCACTTCGGATTGGTGCTCATGACCTCGGCCACGTAGTTCAGCCCGGTGTCCCCCGGGTAGCGCCGGATCTGGTCCCGCGCCGTCAGCATCCCGTAGACCGGCGCCCCCTTCCGGGCGAGCGGCCCTTCCACCGACATCGACAGGATCGCAGCCGATGGGGTGTAGGTGGCCGAGACCGTGTCCATGAGCCCGAAGTGCAGCGCCGTCGGGATCCCGACCGGCGTCGGGCGGCCATGCGCGTCGAGCACATCGTCGCTCATCACCTGCTCGTAGAGGATCGCCTCGCGGTTCCGGTATTCCGCCGGATCCCCGATCAGGCCCGGGATCAGGCCCATGCCGTTCACGCCCCGCTCGTCGTCTTCCAGGATCTCCCAGGGGATCCCGAGCTGGTACTGCATGACCGGCGCCAGATCCTCCGGCCCCCCTTCAAGGTCGGAGACCCCGACCAGGTTGCCGAACCCCTGCCAGGTGAACCCTTTCGCGGGGTCGGTATCCGTGAAGGGCAAGAGCGCATTCGACAGGCAGACCGTGCCGGACGAGAAGCGCATCTCCAGCAGGAGGAAGACATGCACGGCCTCGTTTTCCAGCTGCGCCTGCACCGCGGCCGGATCGGGCTGGTTCGCCAGGTAGAGGCTCATCTGTCGAAGGCCTCGATCACGTCGAGATAGAACGGCGCGCCATAGGAGGCGAACGCGTGCGCACTTTCGGCCGCGGCGTCATCCACGAAGCGCACCCGGATCTTGGGCGCATTGACATTGACCGGGTCGCCCGCGGTCACCGCTGCGCGCAGGGGCGGGTTGAACGTGACCGTGCCACCGTCGTTCGCCGAGACCCGGTAATAGAACGCGTTGATCGAGAACCCCGCGCCCACGGACAGGACAGCCCCGAGGGTGCCGGAGAGCTGGACGATCCGGGCGCCCACCGGCGCGTCGGCCGCGATGACAGGATCTTCCGCCTCGGGCAGGGCAAAACCGGTGCCGTCGGAGAACCCGGTCCCGTCGTCATAGAAGAGATGCCCGGCCGCGATCTCCGCCTCCGACACGCCAAGACCGCGCAGGAAGGCCGTCCGCTCCGTCAGGCTGGTGAGCGTGAGCCCGTTCGGCACCGGCAGGCTGAAGGTATTGGCCGCGCCCCGCACCTCGTCCAGGAACGCGAGGTAGGCGCCTTCCGTGGCGCTGCTGCCCCAGGCGTAGACCACCTGGTAGACGCCGCGCCAGACCCGGGTCTCCCGGAAGATGAACTGCTGGCGGCCGCCCAGACCGGGGCCTGGCGTCGCGGTCAGCGTCCGCAGCCGCCAATGTTCGACGGGGCGATAGACCAGCGGCGACGGAAGCGGGATAACCGACATCGTCAGAGCTTCTGCGCCCGGCCCAGCCGGTAGTTCTGCTGTGCGATCTGCCGGCCCGACACCTCGCCGGCAATGTCCGCCACCGCCGCCTTCCAGTTGCCGTCCTGATCCACGTAAACGCGCGCGTCGATTTCGAGGCTGTCGCGCCCTTCGACCATCTTCTTCGACAGGTCGTTCGGATAGACCCGCGACCCGGACGGCAGGTCCACGATCTCGCCGCCCCGTTCGTTCAACCGCGTCAGGCCACCGCGCCAGTTGTCCGTGCCGTTGGCATTGGATCCGATCCCGAAGGCGGCGAGGATGCCCCCCGCGATCCCGTCGAAGCTGCCGAGGTTCCAGAGGACATCGAAGCTCTTGTCGAGCACCATGTCGGAGAGTTTCGTCAAGACGCCGCCCAGGGCATCGCCCAGCGACTTCGTCCCCTGGACCAGCCCCTTGAGACCGTCCCGCATGCTGCCCTTCCAGTCTTCCGTCGCCGTCTTCAGCTCGGACACTTGCTCCTTGGTCTTTTTCGCGGCCCCGCCTGCCGTTCCGAAGGAGGATTCGAGCTGGTCGACAGAGGCCCGGGTTTCTTCAAGGGCATCGGTCATCTCGTCGCCGCTGCCGGTGATCGTCTCCCGCAGGCGGCGCCAGGCATCGAGCGGAGAGGTCGCGAGCGCCCCGAGGGTCGAGGACGCCAGCCGGGCGTTGTCGGCCGCCCGCTCCGCGTCATCGGCCAACTGGGCGATCCCCGACGTGTCGGGACCGCTGAAGGTGTCGGTGTTGAAGCCGTCCTTGAAGGCCTCCCCGGCGGCCCGGGCGGCCTCTTCCGCGGCCCCGGCAAAGGGGTTGTCGATGCCGCCGAGCTCGACAGTCCCGACCACGCCGAACGTGCCGAAGCGCGCCTTGAGCGTCTCCGGGATCTTGTCGTTCACCTTGGTGATGAAGGAATTGATCTTGTCGACCACGCTGTTGAGCATCTCGCCCACCGCCTCGACCATCATGTTCGCCGCCTTGTAGGCGAGGTCGCCGATGACCGCGGGCAGCGCCGACCACAGTTCCTTGATCGCGTTGAAGGCCCCGCGATAGACCCCGACATAGCGATTGGCGAAGGTCACCCCGCCGTCGATCAAGGCCGCAAAGACATCGAGCCCCACGGCCTTGAGATCCAGCAGCACCGCCCGGATCGAGGACACGGCCGCCTCGGCCCCGATCTTCATCCTGCCCCAGACCTCGGAGGCCAGGTCCTTCAGGAGCACCATCGCCGCGCCGACGCTGCCGGCCGACTGGACCAGCCGCGAGAGCCAGAGCACGAGCTCGCCGGCCAGAACCACCACCGCCCCGATCCCGATCCGGATCAGCGCCGTCCGCACGAGCCCCAGGGCGCCGGCAAGCCCCACCGCCCCGATCTGCGTCGCGACGAAGGCCCCCGCAAGGTAGCTGCCGAAGCCCACCGCCGCCGTGGCGGCATAGGCCGCGAGACGGTCGAGGTTGCCCATGATCACGGTGATCATGCTGGACAGCGCGCCGCCCTGCCCGGTGAGCTGCACCAGGAGGTCCGCGACGGCCTGGAGCGACGGCAACGCCGCCACCGCGATCTGGTTGCGGACACCGGTCATGGCCACGCCGATCTGTGACATGGCCTTTTTGGTGTCACGCATGGCCGCGATCGCGCGCCCATCGAGGACGGCCCCCACGGCTTCCGCGGAATCGCCCAGCCGCTGCATCTCCGCCCCGCCATCCTTCAGAAGCGGGATCAGCGCCGTGGTGTCCGAGGCCATGGCCTCCAGGTAGAAGGTCATCTGCTGCTGGTTCACGCCCGCCTTCTGCAGGCTGTCGACATAGAGCTGCAGCGCCTCCGGGCCCGAGAGCCGCCGGAACTGGTCTGCCGTCACCCCGACCTTGGGCGCGATGTTCTCGAAGAAGTCCGCCATCGGCCCGCCGCCGGTGCTGAGAAAGTCCCCCACCCGGTCGTTCACGTCCTTCAGGATATCCGCGAGCTTGTCCTGTTCGATCCCGACACTCGAGGCCGCGGCACTCCAGCGCTGGAAGGTTTCCGGCGTGGCATTGGCGACCTGCGACAGCCGGGAGATCTCGGTCGCCGCATTCACGGTCGCAACCGTGATCCCCCCGATCGCCGCGACACCGGCCGCCAACGCCGTTCCGACCCGCCGGGCCATGGCCGCAACCTCGCGGGAGAAGCCGCGCGTCTGGCCGCTGGCCCGGTCGAGCCCCCGCTCGAAGTTGCGCGTGTCGAGGCCCAGAACGGCCTGCATGCGCCCCATCATCGTTGTTGCCATTCGCTCCAGGTCCTTCTGGGAAGCTCTGCGCTGAAGGCGCGCTGCTGCGCCCTGCGTTCCGCCGCGACCTCTTCCGGGTCGCGCTCGTCGTCGGGGTCGAGGATCTCGACCAGCTCGGGGATTTTCTGCGCCCGCTGCAGTTTCGCCGTGAGCCAGGCCAGTTCGCGCTGCCCGCGCCGCTCGTGCTTGGCCCGGGCCACCGCCGCATCCATGTGGATCACGAAGAGCGCCGGGGTCAGGTCAAGAAAGAGCGCGTAGGTGTACCCCGCCTCCAGGAAGCGCAGCAGCAGCTCGGACAGGATGCGCGCCTGGAGGGCGCCGTCTACTTTCCCCGCGCGCGGCCCTTCCCCTTGCCGGGGCCCTTCCCGGGCCCCTGTCCGGGCGCGGGCGGCAGCGCGGCGTTGATCCCCTGGAGGAGCGCCTCGGGCGCCGCGCTCATGATGTCGCCGGCCTGTTCCAGCGTGACCTCCGGCTGGTGACGCTTGAGGCCCGTCCAGAGCAGGAGCCGCAGGTCGGTGATGCGCGGCGGGGTCTTCTCATCCTCAAGACCTGCGATCACGTCGAGGGCCGGGACGCCGCGTTCCTCTTCGAAGAGCGCCAGGGCGTTGAAGTCGAACAGGAGCACCCAGTCCTGGCCGAGCGCGGTGAAGCGGGTCTCGCCTCGGAATTTCATCATGATCAGGCCCCCGCGACAGGATCGACGGCTTCGCCCGAGACGATGCCGTTGATCCGCAGGACCAGGGTTGCGGCAGACTTGCCCTGCACCGGCGCGGTCCGCCCGTAGGACCGCACGAAGCCGGCATAGATCTCGGGATCGCCACCGGCGGCCGTGACCTCGACCTGGACGAGTTCGCCGGTCTGGCGCAGGACGCGCAGCAGGATGTCCTGGTCGCTCTCCGGCACATAGTCGAGCGGCACCGAGATCGTGCCGTTGTCGATCATCCCGGCCACGTATTCCTTGGTCCGGTTGGGCGAGGTGTGCGAGGTGACCTCGACCTCGTCGTTCTCGCCCGCCGGGAAGTCGAAGTCCCCGACCCCGACCAGTGGGGTCCAGGCCGGAACTGCGCCGCGACCGATACGGATCGTTGCGCCGTACCCGATGGTTACGCCGGTTGCACTCATCGTCTCTACTCCGTTTGAAGGGTCAGGGTCCCGTGCGCCAGATGGTCACGCGGAAGCTCAGGGTTGCAGTGCCGATCCGGCGGGCGCCGGATCCGTCCACCACGGTGGTGGTCTCTTCGAGGACGCATTGCGCCTCGCGCGTCTGCAGGGCCGCGATGACCGTGGCCTCGATCACCGCCGTGTCATCGTCGAGGTGGTCCTCGATATCCTCGTCGCCCCGCCGCTTGAGCACGACTTGCAGGAGCGTGCCCTTCTCGACCGATCGGTGCGTTTCCACCCGCGAGCGTTCGCTGGGCGTCACCACGCCGATCACCGGCAGCGTGTCGGGGTCGATGTTTTCCGCCCAGGCCGACAGGAAGGTGATGCCCGCCAGAAGCGGATCGGCTGCCAGCGCGGCCCGGACATCGGCGCGGAACTGCGAACGGTAATGCATGGGATCAGTCGACCTCGAAGAGCTCGCAGATCACCCGCGCATCCGCCGCAGGCGACCCCGAGGGCCAGACGTTCCGGATCTCGTAGGTCAGCCCGTCACCGGGCACGATCCGGTCCCCGCGCTTCACCTCGGGCACCAGCGCTCGCGGCACGGTCCAGGTGGGCGTCGTGACCAGCACGGCATGCCCTTCCGGATCGGTCGCCTCGACCGGCGTCCGCCGGAAGACCGAAGCGATGACGCGGGGGGCGCCGCCCGCGGGCGTGTAGGTGACGGGCCCGCCGAAAGTCTCGGTCAGCAGGCCCGCCATGCCGTCAAAGAGCGAGGTCACCGTCAGGGTGCCGGAACAGCCGCTGCGGGCGCAGCACCGTTGAGACGCAGCATGCCGGTCGAACTCGGGTTCGCCGCAGCGGCCACCGCCACGCCGACGAAGATGTTGCCTTCGGCGGCCGTCGTCGTGGCCACGAGCGCCACCGGATCGACATAGACGGCCGCACCCTCGGTCCAGGCCTGGGCCGAGACTTTCGGAACATCGTGAACGCCGGTCAGGCTGACCTCGACGGCCTCGCCGATGGCCGCGTCATGGACCGCGAGGCCGCAGAGCGTGCCCTTGACGATGAAGCCGCCGCCGGAAACGGCCGCCGCGGCGGTGAGCGAGACGGTATCGCCCCGCTGGATGAAGGTCTTCATGCAAGTACCCTTTCGAATGGAAGGCCATAAACGACGAAGGGCGCCGTCATGGCGCCCTCGTCATGGGTTCAGGTCAGCAGGCGGTCAGGCGCCGGCGTTCTTGTAGCCGCCCCGGAAGTCGCAGGCCCCGAAGCCGAAATCGTGCTCGACGGTCATGGCAAAGCCCTGCGCACCGAAGGGCTCCTCGGTCCGCACCCGCGGTGCCTCGGCCCCGTCGAGGAAGCCGTAGACCCAGCAGGGCGCCCGGTCGGACAGGAGATACCAGGCGTTGCCGGTGATCTCGGTGGTCACCACCGGGCGCAGGCGCCCCGAGAACGGGTTCACCGCTGTGGCATCCGTGGGCGTGATCTGCGCCACGATCATTTCCGCCTCGGTTTCCTTTGCCGGCCCGACCAGCAGCGTGGTCGGCGCCAGGTTCAGCGACAGCCCGTCGATGGATTTCTGCTGGCGCATGGCGGTCCGCCCGGCCGACAGCGCGGCCGTCGTGATCGCGGTGCCCGCGCCGGCCAGATTGCCGTGATCCGCGTGGAACAGGTCCACATCGTCCGCCAGCTTCGCTGTGAGAGCGCCGGCATAGAAGGTCTTCTCCTCGAAGAAGGCGACCGTCTCGCCATAGCTCGACAGCAGGTCGTTGATCGCGCCGAGATCGTCGTTGATCATCATCTGCCGCGACACCGTCAGGCCCCGGGCATAGGGCACGATCAGCGCGGTCTCGCCGCTCTCACCGAAAGTGCCCCACTTGATCTCGCCACCCTCGCCCACCGGCAGCAGCGTCGGGAAGTCGCCCGCCCGGACCAGCGGCATCGGCCGGAAGTCGCGGAAGTTCTTCTTCTTCGCCACCGTGCGATAGGTCGGCTGGAACGCGGAATAGCGTTCCAGCAGCACCTTGTTCAGCGCGTTCTGGAAGATCGCCGGGAAGTCGCTGGTGGCATGCGACGCGGCCGTGAAGACGTTCAGCTTGTCGCCCGTGGACCGGATCCGGCCCCGGTGGTCGATGGACGCCGCGGCAATCTCCACGATCGACATGTCCATGAAGGGCCGCGCCGCGCCCGAGACCGGATCGCTGCCGGTGATCTGGGCGGTCAGCGCCTGGGACATGCCCAGGCGGCGGGTGTCGCGCTCGTCACGCTGGATCTGTGCCCGGGTCATGCCGGGGCGCGCTTTGGTCATGGTGTCATTCCCGTGCTTGGATTTGAACTCGGCGATGGCCTGGGCCGCGGTCAGCCCGCGGCCGATCCAGTCCATCGCGATATCGGTGCCGATGCGCCGCGAGGCCGCGAAGCGCAGGATGGCGCCTGCATGCGGGTTGTCGTCGGAGGCCTCGGCCTCGGGCGCGTCCTCGGGATCCTCTTCCCCGAGATCGTCTTCGCCCGCCGCCTCTTCCGGATCTTCGGAGGTCGCGTCGTCCTCCATCTCCGGATCGGTTTCGGTTTCGGCTTCAGCTTCGGCGTCGAGGATCTCCTGCTCCTCTTCCGCCTGCATCTGGATGGTCTTGGGCATGGAAATCCCTTTCTGAGGTTGCTTGGTCGTCGCCCCGGACATCAGGGCCACAAGGGCGTTCCGGGAATATCCCGAAGCAAGGCCCGTGCTGGTCGCGCGAAGAGCGGCCGGGGCCTTGGCATAAAGCCGGTAGTCGAAGAGCGCGGCGGCCGCCGCTTCCGCGCCGTCGTCGGTATCCGTGGCAAAACCCGCCTCGACCGCCGCCGGGCCGTCGTAATAGGTCTCCGCCCGCATGATCTCGCGCGCCGCGTCCAGGCTCATCCCGGACCGGGCGGCATAGACGGCCGCATAGGCATTGGCGCAGACCCCCAGGCCCTTGGCCGCGTCCAGGTGATCCTGTTCGGTCCCCCGGCCCACGGTCCAGCAGAGCGCCGGATCGTGGATCATCATCAGCGCACCCACCGGCATCACGATCCGGTCGCCCGCCATGGCCACCAGCGAGGCCGCCGACGCCGCGATCCCGTCGATCACCACGGTGACCTCGCCGTCATAGTTCTTGAGCACGGTGTAGATGGCCTGCCCCTCGGTCGCGATGCCGCCGCCGGAATTGAGCCGCACCGTCAGGGGACCCGTCAGACCTTCGAGCTGTTCGCGCACCGAGCGCGCCGTGAAGCTGTCCTCGTCCCAGAACGAGAAGCCCACGGTACCGGTGAGGAAGATTTCATTCATCCTTGTATCCCTCGTTCGTGAAGCTGGAGAGTTTCCGGGACGGGTCCGCCCGCGGGTCGCTGTCGAAGGGCAGACCCAGCCGGTCCGCCTCGTCCTTGTCCTGGAGCTGCTCTTCCAGCAGCCGCTCGGGATCGACGCCAAGCTGGCGCACCACGCCCTGCCGGCTCTGGAAGCCCGAACGCACGGCCGTGTTCAGCGCATCGAACTCGCGCGCCGGGTCCACGATGATCCGGTAGGGCGGCACCCAGCTGATCTTCACCGCGCCCGGCATCTCCCAGAGCTCCGGCAGCACTTCGGCCCAGGCGTCGATGATCCAGGCTCCGATCGGTCGCAGCATCATCGGCATCAGCATGCGCCACTGCCAGCCGGTAACGTTCCGTTCCATCTCAAGCCGCCCGATCCGGGCGGAGGAGAAGTTGACGTCGGTCAGATCCCCGGTCAGCGCCTCGTAGGTGATGCCGACCCCCTTGGCAGCAGACCGCAAAACCCCCTTCTGGAACTCGGAATAGTCGCCCACCTCGGGCGGATCCGCGAAGGTCATGTCCTCGTCGCTCGACACCGGCATGATGGTCCCCGGCGAAAGGGTGCCGCCCAGCTCCGGACGGGTTTTTCCGTCCAGGTTCATGTGATGGAAGGCCACGAAACAGGCGGCGATCTTCTGGCGCATCAGGTGGGCGTCTTCCGCGTCGTCCGCATGCAGCAGCTTTTCCGCGATGGGCGTGTACCAGCTGATCCCCCGCGTCTGCCCGGCCCGGTCGACCCGGAAGATGTGCCGGATATCCTCGGCCGGCACCCGCTCCGAGATCAGCGGATTGGACCCGGGCCGCCATTCGCCCCCCGGGTGCTGGTTGAAGAGCCAGTAGGCCACCCGGTCGCCGCTCTCGGCATCGTATTCGATGCCCTCGCGGATCTCGTTGCCGCCCGCCGTCAGCCCCCAACGGGTGCTGTCGATGTAATCGGGCTCCAGGATCTCGAGCTGCAGCGGGATCGTGATCCGGTTCAGCATCGGCCGATGCCGCCGGATCAGCACCTCGCCCGCATCGACCACCGTGTTCATCGCCGTGGCTTGCAGCCCGTAGAGGTTCTGCAGCCCGGCCTTGTCGATGTCCACCGTATCGCAATGTTCCTCGATCATCTCGAGACCCAGCGCCTTGATCCGCTTGCGCGCCGCCGCCGGAATGGTCGTAGATACGTTGATTTTCGGGATGATCCCGTCGCCGATCACGTTTGCCGTAATCACCTGCTGGATGCTCGTGGCCATCGGCGTGTTGCGGATCATGTCGCGGATATAGAAAGCGATCCTGCGGCGATCCCGGCTGGCCATATCCGCGTCCGTGCCATCCGGCCGGATGCTCTCGTTGCGGTGCCCGAGGCGCGAGGCCCGGTAATGCATCGCGATGGCCCGGTGGCGCTCACGCTCCGCCGCCCGGCGAGGGGAGATCGCCAGGAGAAGGTTTTCGAACATGCTCATGGTCAGCCCCGCGAGAAGCTGGGCGTGTAGAAGCCAGACGATGTCGAGGAAGAAATGTCGCTTTCGAGCATCGCGATGATCTGGCGCATCTCGGCCAGCGGCCGGAACGTGATCTTCTCTCCGTTCAACTCGATAGAGGTGACGCCCTTCGCGAGGTTGGACTTCACCTGGATCAGGTTAGCCTTGATCTGCGCAAGCTCTTCAGGAGTATAGGGGCTCACAGCCAACCCTCTCGTTTCTGGATCCATCCGCCGCGTCCGGGCGCGCCGGGTCTCGCCTCGGCCAGCGGCCGGGACGGTGCCTGCGGTCGCGCGGGCGGAGTTTCGGGCGCATCCACCGCCAGCTCTTCCGGTTCGGGGGGTGCAGAGAGCAGCAGGAACTGGTTCTTCGCGCCCCAGGATGCCCAATCCGGCGGGCTCGACCAGTCGATGACCTCGCCGCGCCGGATGATGTGCTGCGCCCGGGCCTGCACGAGGTGGTCGAGGCTTTCGTTGCGCACCATGCCGGGCCGCTTCTTCCAGCCCTTCTCTTCCCGGCGCTCCGCGGTCATCTCCGCCAGCTGCTCTTCGGTCATCCAGCCCGGGATCAGGCAGGCATTGGCGGTTCCGGCCTCGGCCAGCAGGGACGCCGCGACCGAATCCTTCAGCTTGTCGACCGCCATGTGCAGGATCTCGATATCCTTCGCGACCCGGCGCCGACGCGCCCGCTGGCTCTTCTGGCTGGCACTCTCCGGGGCCTTCAGCCAGACCCGGTCCGCATGCCGCAGCCCGCCCTCGCCCCGGGTCAGGTACCAAAGGTGCCCCTGCCCGGCCCGGCGCCGCTCCCGGTAGAAGCGATAGGCATTGTCGGTCGTGGCGCCGCCGCCGTGCATGTCCACGGCGATCGAGGACGCCCGCATCTGCGCCTCGGTCCCGTCCACCGGCCAGGTCCTGGCCTCCAGCACCTCCAGGATCCGCCAGTCTTCCGGCACCTTGAACGGGTCGATCATCTGATCCTCAACCCCGGGGCGCTGGAACAGGTCGAACCGGTCGATCGGCATGTGCTGCCCGTTCTCGCCCCAGGCCGTGACCCCCACCGGGAAGCGCGAGGCCTGCACGTCGACCGAGATCGTGATGTAGCGCGTCCAGTTCGGGGCGATGCCGCGGGGCAGATCGTTCCCGAGCGCCTGATCCTTCAGACCCTGCAAGGTCACCTCCATTTCCGAACTGGCCGAGCGCGGGAAATAGGGCTGTGCAAAGCCCGTGTTCATCACGCTCTTCAGCTTTTCCTCGTCCCCCGTGGCTTCGAAGGTCCGAAGCGCCTGCCGGTAGAGCGTCACCAGCTCTTTCCAGGAGGCGAAGGCCGCCGCCGTGCCGTCGAGCCAGTAGCTCAGGAGGTCCGTCCGGCGGACCCGGCCGCTGTCGATGCGCACCAGCTCCGGCCGGCCGTGGGCGTCGAGGCCCTGCCCCTCGTGAAGCCAGATCCCTTCCGCGTTCAGCTCGCGCTTCAGGTCATGCCCGAAGGTCTCGCGGCAATGCGGGCACCGCATCTCCGCCGCCTCTCCGGCCTCGAGCGGATCTGTGCTGTCCGGATAGACCAGCCGGGAATAGCTCGGCTCGAACCGCGCCCCGCAGCACGGGCATTCCCAGTACCACCGGCCCCGGGTGCCGTCTGGATAGAGCGAGAGCACCCCGTATTTCACCGGCGGGCAGTCATGCGGCGACGACGGCCGCCAGTCCTCGCTGACCAGCGGCGCCCCGGGGCTGCTCTCGACCACCACCATGCCCCGCGACAGGTAGGTCCGGGTCCGCGCCCGCATCAGCGAGTAGGCGTCGCCTTCCCCGTCGATGCTTTCCGGGAAGTGGTCATAGTCGGTGCCCAGGACCAGGCGCATGGTGGCCGAGCTGAGCTTCGTGATCGTCGGCCAGTCGATCGTCAGCTGCGTCCCGCCCGTGTAGAGCTTGTGGTAGATGTTGTCCGACCCCCGGCCGCGCCCCTGGCGCTCCCGCAGGTCCGGGCTGTTGCGCACCATCGGCGCGATCTTGTTCCGTTCGAACTCGGCCGCCGCCTCCCGTGTCATCTGGAACAGCGCCACCCGGCCCGGGTCCGCCCGGATCGTGTAGGCCAGCGCCGATTGCAGCATCTGCGTCTTGCCCGACTGTGACGGCCCGCAGAAGACCTCGCCGCGGTACTCCCGCGACGCGATCATGTCCGTGGGCTCGACCATGTAGGGCGTCACGTCCCGGCGGAACGGTTGCCACTGCCCCGAGACGTTGACCCGCATGTATTTCTCGGCCGCCTCGGTGACCGAGATCTGCTCCGCCGGTCGCCAGGCCGGAAGTGCGAGCTTCAGCGCCTCCCTCGGATCCGCATAGGGCGGCAGCGGCTCGAACTCATCAAGCATTCGCATGCCCGCTCCTTTCAGATCATGAGAGACGCGCCGAGCTCGGCGTCCGCGACATCGCGCTCCCGCAGCTCGGCCTCGTCGATCTCGTCGGCCCAGGTCGTCAGCATGTCGTCCCCGGCCCGCTTCACCGCCGCCACCTGGGCCGGCGTCAGGTCGAGTTCTCGCTCGAGCCGGTCCGGCATCGCCTCGATCCCGTTCCGCACGATCCGCCCCAGCGCCTCGAGGAGATCGAGAACGTCGGTCAGCGGCACCAGCTGGCGCCGCTTCCGCTGCGCCTCCGACCACCGCATGTCCGCCTCTGCCAGCTCGCGCCGCTCCCGCGCCGAGAGCTGCGCCGCCTGGCTGTCGATCTCGACCCCCAGAAGCTCCGCCCGCAGCATGCTGATCTGGTTTTCGTTGTGCTTCGTCCGGGCCGCGCTGTCGGCTTCGATCGACCTTCGCCAGGCCCAGCAATGTGACAGGCGCAGGACATAGGCCCGGCCATTGCCGCCAACCTGCGCGACCGGCATCCCCTCGCGGATCCACTTCGACACGGTGTTCACCGAGACATCGAAGGCCTGCCCGATCTCTTCCTGGTTCATGTCCGTGTCCGCGAGCTTCGCGGGCAGCGGATACTTCCGCAGCAGCTTCAGCAGATCATCGTCAACGGCCACGTCCAGCAGTGGCGGCGCCTCTGTTCCATCCGTCATCGGAAACCCCAACAACAACCCCATCTCTCACGATCGCAGCCGTCAGAAAAACTTGCGCGCATCGGGGTGCGAATTACCCCCGTACGGGCGTTTCCCAGGAAGGACCCGAGGCGACGCTCAGGTCCGGGAGGCCGCCTTTGCCGCGGCGCGCTCCGCGACCTTCTGCAACGTCCGCCGCAGGTGATCCGGCAGGCGGGCCTCATAGACCTCTGCCGCCCCATCCTGGAAGCCCAGCCGCCGGTCATAGACCGGGGCGAGCGACGTGAAGTGCAGCACCTTGGTGATGCGCCCGCGCCCGTCCCGCTTCCAGATCCCCGGCGACAGCTTCGAACCCGCCGCCGGCACGAAGAAGCCAGCCCGCTTTCGGTTCCGCTTGCGCGAAGCCTTCGTCGTGTTCGCCGTGCTGTCGCGCTGCGCCTGCACCGCCGACAGTGCCTGGTTCCGTTCGCCCGTCGACCAGTTTCCGTGCTGGTTCAGCCGGGCGCCCGCGGCCGGGATCACCGCCTGCAGGTCGCCGGCATAGGCGAGCCGACTGTCCAGCAGCTTCTCCAGCCCCGTCTGTGCCCGGGGACCGCCCGCCTCCTGGATCTTCAGGAAGTGACGCTTGCCCACCGAGGGACGCTCGATGACCTTCGCTTCCAGCGTCGAGGCATTCGCTCGCCAGACCATCAACGCGTTCTTCGTGAAGCGCGTGGGCCTGTCGAAGACGACGTCCATCCGGCCCTGCATGTGCGCGAGCACATCATCGGCCGTATCGTTCAGAGCCCAGACAGCCGCCGTCTTCGCATCCTTCCGCGACAGATCCCTGGCTGCCTCCAGGAAGACCCTGTCATTGACGCGCATGCTCAGCATCGGGGCTCCCCCTCAAACGCAACGCGCCCGGTCGGGATGTCCCGCCGGGCGCGCGTGTGGTGCTGGCATCTTGTCTAGTACCCTAGAAGTTCGCCTGTCAAGCGCCCTGTGCCCACGGGGTCAGCGGCGGCATCTCGTCGGTCAGCTTGAAGCCGGTCAGGCCGCCGTAGGTCTGGAAGGAAATCCGCAGCCAAAACAGCGTCCCGCGCCATTGCAGATAGGCGCGCCGCGCCCGGCCGATCTGGTCCGGCGTCGGGCGGCAGACGACAGGCGTGTACTGCACCGCGTCCTGCACGATCACGCCCTTCCGGTTTCGACGCGGCTGTGCAGGCCATCCGAACGGTCCAAGGTCCGCAGCATCCCTGGTCTTCGCATTTGTCCCGTGCCGGTTCGTGTGAACATCGGCCGGCTCGAACCGAGGCCGGGCATCCTGCATGCAGTCCGGCCGTATCCCTGCGCGGGCCAACTCTGCGATCCAGATCCCCGTCCGCATGCCGCCGTGTTCCTCGGGCAGCTCGACAAGTGCCGCAGCGACGATCTCGGCATCCGGGTGCGGGTCCGATCTTCCGCCTCCGTCCACCCGACACCCCAGCTTGGCTTGCTGCAGCAGCACGTATTCGAAACCGAACCCCGGCAGCGCGAACCCCGCGAGCCGGGACACCCTGTCCAGGTTCAGCGTCACCCGTTCCGCCTGAAAGGCCCAGACCAGAAGTTGCTCAATTGAGATCGGCACCGCCGGTTGGCTTCCCCGTGCTGGAACCGGAAAACGATCCTGTTGGCCGCAGATCTGCTTTCGCCCCTGAACTCTCACTGCATGTTGTGCCATGTCTTCACTGCTCCACTTGATCTTGGAATTGCCTGTCTTTTCGGAAGGAAGTTCCAAGAAGGAGGATCGGGACCTGAGGGATGAAGCGGGGCAGATGGGGCAGAACATGACAAAGCGGGGCAGAAACCGACACGCAGAGCACAACTGGTAAGGTGTTGAAGCGACAGGGATAATGAAGCGAACGGGGCGCATAGGGCAGATAGGGCACAAAGGCGCGACCTATACGCAAGACAACAATCCCCCAGACCCCGAAGAAGTCGCGCGTGCACGTAAGTCGAAAACTTCTGCCCTATGCGCCCCGCGCGCCCCAACTCAGGACTAACCGACGATGATGATGGGGTTTTTCCGAACACGGGCCTCAGGCAAGCGCGCCCCGTTTCGGGGCAGATCTTTGAGATCTGCCCCGTTCTAGTTCGTAGTTGGGTGTAGGGGTGCGGGGTGCGGGCGGCGGTAAACGCGGGATATGCCGCCCGGATCGTCACAGCGGGTCGTCCCCGCCGTAAGGTGATGGGCCGTCGTCCCTTCGGAGCTGCGGCAGCCCCTTCGAATCCCGCGGTGCGCTGTCCAGCTTGGACTTCATGTCTGCGCTCAGGCGGATCCCGGAATAGCCCCATGTGCCATTCCGCTTGTGACGCGCATAGGACTTAGCCGTCAGCGGATGAACGTACTTCCCGGCCCGGTCCTTGATCTTGCGCTGCAGGTTGCCCGGCTGCCAGGCGTGCGACGTGTTCTCCAGCAGGTAGAGATAGCAGGCGTCGACCAGGTCGCGCGCCGGCAGGAAGTCCGTTCCGCCGTCGATCTCGCAACCGGTGGCAAAGAAGTCCCCGATCGGGTCGCTGTCCTTGCGATAGTCCTCTGTCGCCTCGATGACCTGGGCGGGTTCCTGCAGCCCGCCTTCCAGGTACTGGGCCAGGCCGTCAATCATCCAGTTCAGGATGCCGGACCGCTCTTCATCGAACAGCTTGTCGCCCAGCTTTTCGTCCCGTTCCGCTTCCGGGATCTGGACATTGAAGGGCAGCAGCAGCGGGCGCCGCCAGATGCCGTCATCCGTGCCCCGGATCTCCAGCTTGTGGTTGCCGGTGAAGGTCAGCTTGAAGTGCGGAGTGAAGGCGACGAAGTCGGAATGCAGGTTGCGGACCAGCATTTCGTCGCCGCCGGTCATTTCCTTGATCTTCTGTTCCTGCATCCGCTCGCCTTCGTCCGGCTCGCTGGTCAGGGCCGCCCGGGCGCCGATCAAACGCATGAGGTCCGGAGTTGCGTCCGATCCGGACTTCCGGTTCTTTCCCGTCAGGCTCTCGATCTTCACCATCGTGGCGTAATCGCCGAGCATGCGCCGCATGAGGCCGGCCAGCAGCGACTTGCCGTTCGCCCCCTGGCCGTAGCAATACAGGAACTTCTGGATCGGCAGGGCCGTCATGGACAGGCCGAACCAGCGCTGAATGAAGGCGCGAACTTCCGGATCAGGCTGAACCCGTTGCAGGAATGCGTCGAACTTCGGGCACCTGGCGTCGGGGTCGAACTCGACCGGCATCATCTTGGTCACGTACTGGACAGCATTCCGGCCCGTGATCGGCGCGGCGCGTTCGTGCCGGTGCATGCTGAACTGCACCAGCCGGCCGGCGCCTTCATCCCGCATGTCGATGATCTGAAAGCGCAGAAGGCCCGATTCAGTGTTGACCGCCAGCGGGTCTGCATCCAGATCCTCGACCTCTCGATTCAGGCTGGTAACCGCTTCGGACAGAAGGTTCTTGATGGCGTTGGAATTGCCGGCCGAGCGCGCAAAGGTCTTATGGCGGGCCCGGGTCGATCCCTTCCCCCACAGGTCCTTGGTCAGCTGGTCCCGCTCTGACTGCAGTTTCAGGCGCTTCTCGCGCTGATCCTCGCTCAGGTCCTTTGCATTGCCGTCCAGATCCCGAAGTTCCCAGTGAACCTCCTGCAGCCTGTCGACCTGACGCTGTTCTGTCTGTGTCAGCTTCAGATAGGGCACTTCCTGCTCGATCCGCTGATGGATCGTCTGCGCATGTCGCCGAACGGCAATGCCGTCGGGGTCCAGCTTCCACCGTCGGCCGTCCCAAACGTGCCACCCGACGCGGGGAACGAACATCGCCAGTTCGCCGCAATACAAGGCGAAGCGCAAACCGTTCCCGGTGTCGTTCAATGGATAGGTCGCACCGATCGCCTCGGGCGGCTCGTCCTCGGACGGGCCGGACGGTGGTTCCTGGTCGCGCGGCGGTTCCGCCGCGAACTGCTGCAGATCCTCGTCGGGCGCCACGTCCTCGGGCGTGTCAAAGGCCTGCCTGATCTTTTCGATTCCGTCTGCCATGGGATGCGCCTATGCCCCCTCGGCCGGGATAGTTTCGGACGCGCCTGTCAATACGTCGTTCAGGTCGACACCGGCGCCTGCATGGACAATCTGGCCCCGCAGGCCCGGCCGGAACGCCATCGCCCGGCGAAGCCCGCATTCCAGTTTCGCCCGGGTGAGGACCGGATCGGAATCTCCGTCCATGATGAAGACCAGGCGCCGGGCCCAGGGCGGCGGCAGGAACGCTTTCCTGTCGGTCATGTCCGGCCGGCCGGAATGGCGCATACCCTTTACCTTGACCATGCGGCCCGACATGTTGCCCAGGTCGACCCCGGCCCAATAGGCGGCGCGTTCGAAGGGCCGCGCGATCATCGCGCTCAGCGTGGTTTCGATCCCCTCGCCCATGACCAGGATCTCAGCATCGGCGGGCGTGTGCAGGCGGATCGCCCCTCCCTTCTTGGACCCCCGGACCAGCTTGGACTGCAGCACCTCGCCGTTCCATTCGATCCGCGCCTTGCCATGTGGCGGGGACGGATCGACCCATGTCTGATGCACGGCCGTCAGTTCGCCGCTCGGCGCGGTGATTTCCGCGATCATGCAGGGACCGCGGTGCGGGGTGACCCATTCACCGCCGATCTGTTTGACATAGGCATGGTCCAGGACGAACCGCAGGACCGGAGGCAGATCCGGCAGCAGATCCGGCGCGATCCCGCGCGCCATCAGGTAGGCGCGGACCACGCCCATGGATCCCGGCCGTGACCGGTCCCAGATCGCCCGTGCATCCGCAACGGCCTTCCGACGATAGCGCTCCTGCGTCTCGCGCTGCTTGCGCTCTGCCTCTTCCGCGATCTTCCGACGGCGCTGCAGTTCCCGCTCATCCAACCGGGCGGGCGCGTCCCCGCACAGGAACTGCAATGCCTGGGGAAAGGTCATGTTCAGCATCTGCATGGCCAGCGCGATCTGATCGCCGCCCCGCAGGTCGCATTTCCGGCACAGGAACACGGCCGAGGTCAGATTGATGCCGAACCGATCGCGCCCACCGCACAGGGGGCACGGGCCCACCAGCTCGGTCCCTGTCGGGTGCAGGCGGGCGATGCCAAGCCGGTTCACCAGTTCGGGTACTGGGATCGCCTTGGCTTCAGCAATCCGAAAGTCATCCCGCGATCGGCTGTCTGTGCGTGCGTCGGCCACCAGGTCAGTCCCCACCCAGTTCCGCGTCGAGGGCGGCCAGCGCCTCGGCCACCGCGCCGACCGGGCTTGCCGGGCCTTCGACGCCCATCGCCCCCGGCACCCGGCCCAGGCTGTGGGTCAGATCGGCAATCGGCACCCCGTGCTGCAACGCGACAGAGATGATGACACAGGCGTCCTGCACCGTGTGCTGCAATGCCGTGCCGGACTTCTGGCCATCGGCATAGAAGACCTCGGACAGCCGTCCGTCCCGCGGATCGACACCGACGGTCAGTGCGAAGGCGTGGTTTTGCCAGTCGACCGATACCGTCAGCGACGGCCGGCGGTTCGGAAGGCGGTTGCGGGTGCTCATGATACCAGCGCCTCCAGCCGCCGCTGGGCATAGTCGCCAACGGCTTCGCGCAGATATCGAAACGCCCGACCGGCCGCGGCCGGGTCGCCGGACCGCATGGCTTGGTCCAGCCGCGTGATCATGCCGGCAATGGTGATCATCGACTCGGACGGCTGCGCCTTCGTTTGAAGCCATAGCCTCTGGGCGACGTATTCGGACCGGACGGCATGGCGGACCGCCTGCGATACCCGCGGATCGTGCGGCCCGTCAGTGGTCACCACGGCCATTGCTGCCAGCAGAAGGACCTTGTCGCTCATGCGCCGGGCTCCGCAATGCCGGGCTTGCCTTCGATCTCGTCGGCTGTGGCGATAAGGGCAGCGGCCAGTTCACGCGCCTGATCCGGCGTCAGTTCCCGGCAGCTCAGGAACAGCGGCGGAAACATGACGACATGGCCAATATCCTGGCCGACAACGATCTGCCCCGGCTGCCCATGATCCTGGACCTGTATGCGCCTTGTTCCGAACATCATCAGCCCTCCGGTTTCAATTGACCCGGCCGGGGCGGGTTTCCCCGTGCTCGTCCCCGGCCGGTTGGCAACGCGCCTGTAATGATCTGCCGACGTCGCCAGACCGCCCGCAGATCCGCGTCGCCGAATTAGGTTGCCTGCGTCGGCTCAGGCACGGACGTGCGGACAGTTCCGACCCTGACCACATCTCCGCTGGTCAACGCCTTGATACGGCGCTCTTCAGCAACTTCAGATGGGTCTGGTTCGCTGCAGAAAGCCTTGCCAACTCGTGTCAGTACCGTTTCGATGCTCATTGAACGCCCCTTTCTCGCGGCTGATGTGTCTCAAGCGCGAAGTCCAATTGTGGAGGAACACGATGAAGCTCCCCAAGCTCAGCCTGCAAACCTACGAACGATGGCTCGACGACCTGATTGCCAAAGGCATGCCGGCGGCTTCGATGCTCGACGGCATGATCACGGCCCGCGCAACCCGCGTCGGCGTCATGCCAACGCATGAAGGGTGCATTATCACGTTCACCTCTGACCCCGACCAGACGACGCGCGTGGTGTTGAATGCTGCACAAGCCAACCATCTGTTCAGGGCTCTCGCCCAAGCAGGAGTGGACGGAGGGTGGATGGATCGGCATGGAAATCCACTAACAGAACCTCGCGCCACACAGGATCGTCAACCTTGGCCAAGACCACGAGATCTGAAGAAGTGAATGCCGAAGGCGCGACATCGCCATAGGGGATATCAAGCACAGGCGGTCGCCGGGCATAATCCATAGGAATGAACGTTGTTACTGCCATTTCAGGCCCTCCCCTTGCACATGTGGAAAAGTTTTTCCGCAGCGCGGCGAAGCGCGGTTGCGGTGCCAGTCCAGCCCCGCCGGGCCGGGCGGCGCGACAGGGCAAGAAGGGCGTGACCACCCCAATGGGCGGCGGCGTGAACGGTATTGCGGATCATCTGTCGCCACGCCCCAGCCAGTGGCCCATGAACATCATCGGTTGCATGATCACCAACGCCGACAGGTGCACCGCACTGGGCAGCGTTTCTTCCCGCAGCCAGTACCGCACCGTACGGGGCGAGATCGGATCGCCCTTCTTGTCCCGGAAGTAATGGCAGGCCTCGTCAGCCAGGCCCTTTTCGCTCTGGTGCCCCGGGAACTCTGTCCACAGCGCCTTGACCACCAGCTTCTTCAGGGCCTGCTCTTCCGCCGGACCGACGCATTTCTGGCAAGATCTTTCCACATCAACTGTCCTATGTTCACCACGTGGACGGCGAACATGAACAGGATCGGGAAAGGACGGGACGGAGGTCATGGCGTGGCCTCCGTCTTCGTTTCCGCCGGCGGGTTGGAAGACGCCGGCGAACTGAACATTTCCGCGAGGTCTGGACGCAAGCTTTGAACCGGTACACCCAACGCCGCGGCGAGTGCGCCCGCCTTACCCGTGCCAACCCGTCTTTCGCCCTTCTCGATGAGGCTCAAGTAGGCTCTGGAAATGCCCGCCACTTCGCAGATCTCTGCGCGAGACAAGCCCTGATCCTTGATGTGTGCACTGATATCCATGCAGGACTTTTACATTATGTGAATTTCATCTGCAAGGCGGATTTCACATAGTGTTTATGGCGCGTCAAACAGACCTGACAGAGAAGTCAGGCATGAAATTCAGCATACGTGAAAAGCGGAAAGCGGCCGGCCTGACGCAAGAAGACATGGCCGAACGGCTTGAGATTTCTACCAGCCTGTACAACGGGCTGGAGACCGGCAAGCGCCGGATGAATGAGACGTATCTGGACGGTATAAGCAAGGTACTGCACATCCCAGTGTCGGACCTGATCATTGAAGAACGCCCCACCATCGCCATAGCAGGCAAGGTTGGCGCCGGCGCCCAGGTCCCGCTGTTCGACGCCTATGAGAAGGGGGACGGACCTCAGGTCGAATGCCCGCGCGACCTGTCGCCCCACGGCATCGTGGCGGTCGAGGTTGAAGGTGACAGTATGGAACCAGTCTACAGCGGCGGAGATCTTCTGTTCTACAGCCGGGTCAGCCATGACGGCGTCCCCGCCGAGGCCTTGGGCCGGCGCTGCGTCTGCGAGGACGCCAATGGCATGGGTTGGGTCAAGGTGGTCCGGGCCGGCCGCGAAGCCGGAACCTTCGACCTGCACAGCTTCAACGACACCAGCCCGACAATGTACGGGGTCCGCCTTAAATGGGCAGCACCGGTGCGCCTGCATTGGCCTGCTGACATGGCGAAAAAAGTATGAGGTGCTAGCATGGGCAGGCCAGTTGTTTGGTTGGCACTCGGGATCTTGGTTGCCGGGTGCGAATACGGATCGTCCGGATTCGGTGTGGTAAGCGATGGGAGGACGCTTTCGGCAGTCCAAGAAGCGAGCCCTAGCGGAATTTACATTGCGGGCTATCGATTGGCACTTTCGGATGGCACTGAATGCACGATTCCGATCAAGTACCGCGATTGGCTGAACGGCGTCCGGGACTTCCCAATCTCCTGCACCAACGGAGAGAACGGGATGGCGCACATCTCACTATTCGCGACCTCCACCATCACCAGCACCGCAAATATTTCCTTCCGGCTTACCAGCGGCGCGACCGGTCAAGCGACAGTGACAGCGGGCGCGGTCGTATGACTGCCGCGCACAGCTAAAGCAACTCCTGTTCGTCCATCTCTCAGTCAAACCCCGCCATGTGCGGGTTTTTTCGTGTCATCCGCACGTAACTGGCGCCACGCCCCGCGCCCATGGGGCACAATGGCGTAATTCACATAGTGTAAAATCTGCGCTTGCCTCATTTTTTCACATAGTGTAAATCATACCTCCATCGCCGCTCACCCACAGCGGCTCAGATGGAGGGACACCATGTCAGACCAGACGAACGACCAGACCCCTGCGCCCGAGGACAGGATCACCCGCATCCTGCGCATGGCGACGGATGCGCCTTCCGGCAGCGACGCCCGGTACCTGCTGATCATTCTGGCCAATAGTGCGACCGCAGTTCGCACGAAAACGGACCAGCCGTTTTATGACACGGCGGAACTGCGCGCGCTCTACGAAGACGCAATGCTGGACGTGACCAATCGGGATCCGGACTGGCTTCGCCGTTTTCGCGACGTGATCAAGATCATCGAAGGCTGGAACGACATCGCGATCCGGACCGCGACGGCGGAACAGGCTTCCGGGATGGTTGCGAAAGCCCCCACCCCGGAAAACCTGAGCACCCGCATCCTAAGCATGGCGCTGGCCGAGCCCGAGGGCAGTTGGGCCCGCGCCCAGTTGAGCAGCCTGGCGGGCAGCTGCGCCGGGGGGGATCCGCAGAGCGACAGGCCGTACTACGACGTGACGGAGCTTCGTGCGCTCTACGACGAAGTCAAATGGGACCTGATAGACCAGGACCCGCACGCGCTTGTCGCTCTTCGCAGCACAATCAATCTGTTCGAAATGGCGAACAGGTTCGTACTGCGTCTCCCGAACGGCGACATCGCCGCCCCGGAGAACAAGGACCCGGAAACGACGTGATGCGCTGCGGGTCCGGTCAGATCGTCCTCGTCGCTCAGCCCTCTTCGAAGTGGCTCAGCAGCTCGGTGACTTCCTTTTTCACGTTGGGGTTTCCCGAGCTTTCGATCGCGCGTGCCGAGATGCGTTTGATCTGTTCCGGCTCCATTTCTTCCAGCATTGCCCGCACAATCAGCCATCTCGCGGCGACAAGGTTGAGCATTCCGAATTTTTCGCGACCGGTTTCAGCATGGATCTTCTCTGTCAACCGGTTCTCTAAAGCCTTCAGGCGCTGGTCGAAGTCTCTTTCTGCGGTCATCGGAACAGTCCTTGGGTTGGTTGATAACTCATGGGCTCAGGCAGCGAGGGATGCGGTCAACATCGCTCGCTGCCGCCTGATTTCGATTTCATTCATATCACAACTTCCGCGGACTCGCATGTGGAACCGCGTTCCGACCGGCCTGCGATAGGAGGATCACGATGTCCGAACCGACAATCACACTTACTACCGACGAACTGACCCAGATCTGCACGACCGCGATGTGGCGTGCACTGGCGTTGCACGACCGGCAGCAGGCCATCGAAAGCATCATCCAGGACGAAGCGGAGATGCGGGCCGAGATCGCCCGGGCGGAAGCCGGGCAGACCCGGGGGGAACATTCAATGCTGGCGCGCTGGGTCAGGGATCGCATGGATCATCGCATCTGTCCCAAAGATCCCAGTTTCGATTTTCACCGCGAAGCCCCTCCGGAACATGTTCTGTGCATCGTCGAAGAAGCGCGGCGGCATCTTCAGGCCGATCTGTCAGGTTTTGAACCAGCGCCTCGAACGACGTCCGCGCGGCTGACGCGCAATCTGGCTGCTTCTTTGGCACCTCAGCGGAGGTACTGATGACCGACACCTGGAAACCAGCCTTCGACGCCCACCGCATCGCGGCGCAGCCCGAAGCCTATGCCGATCACCCGGAACTCTATCGCGCCGCCTGGGTTTCCCTGAAAGCTGAACGCGGCCAATCGGTCGATCTGCAACGGATGGGCCCGGCCCTGCACCGGATCCAGCCCGAAGGGCACGGCAATGTCGTGGACACGGTCGCCGCGATCCGCCAGCGCGCCGCCGGCAAGGCCGCCGCCTACATCGCCACCACCTACCCGGGGACCAAGCGATGACAGAGCGGAAGCGCGCGATCATGGCCGCCCGTCACCTGCCGCAATACCTGCAGGACGTGGCCTTTTCGAAGTTCAGCGCGAAGGCCGAACGCAAGCGCAAGGTGCAGGGCACCTTCGGCGCCGCCGGCCCCGCCCGCCGGATCGACCCGCAGACAGGCGAGGTCATCGAGGTGATCGCTGCGCGGCCGGAACGCACCAGCCGCGCAGCATCCCGTCAGGCGCGGAGGCAGATCGATGAATGAGCTTGTGATCATCGTTGGGATGGTGTCAGCGGCCGTCGGGCTGGGGGCGGCGGCCGGTGCTTCGGAATTCAGGAAACGGAAGCACGCCTACGACCGAGGTTTGGCGGACGGGGTCTGGTACGCAGCCGGAGTTGTAGCGGCGATGGCCCTCGGCGACCACACCAACCAAGACTATTACGACGCCATCGTCTCCCTCATCGAGCCGGAGGCGGACTGATGGCCACGCAAAGCTATGCCGACTTCCTGAAGGCCAAGGCCGCCATCGCCCCACGCTTCGGCGGGATCGAGGTGGACGAGGCCGACCTGAACCCGGCCCTGAAACCCCACACCCGCCGCATGGTCGCCTGGGCGCTGGCCGGCGGGCGGCGGGCGTGGTTTGCATCCTTCGGCCTGCACAAAACGGCCACCCAGATCGAAACCATGCGGGTGATCGTGGCCCAGATCGGGGGCGCCGCGCTGATCGTGGCGCCGCTGGGCGTGCGTCGGGAGTTCCTTCAGGAATCGCGCACCAGGTTCACCGGCGCCTTCGCCGCGCCGATCCGCTTCATCCGATCCAGCGACGAGGTCGATGGCCCGGGGATCTATCTGACGAACTATGAAAGCGTCCGGGAAGGCAAGGTTAGCCCGGATCCGTTCATCGCCGTCAGCCTGGACGAAGCGGCGATCCTGCGCGGCTTCGGCGGGACGAAGACCTTCCGCGAGTTCATGGCGCTGTTCGCCGGGGACGACCGGCGGGACCGGTCGAACCATGTGCGCACCGAAGGGGTAAAGTACCGCTTCGTCGCCACCGCCACGCCCAGCCCGAACGACTATATCGAACTGCTGGCCTATGCCGCCTTCCTTGATGTCATGGACATCTCGGCCGCGAAGACCCGGTTCTTCAAGCGCAACAGCCAGAAGGCCGACCAGTTGACGCTGATGCAGCACAAGGAACGCGAGTTCTGGATGTGGGTCGCGTCCTGGGCGCTGTTCGTCACCCGGCCGTCCGATCTGGATCCCCGATTCGATGATGCCGGATATGTCCTGCCCAAGCTGAAGGTGAACTGGCACGAGCTGCCGGTCGACCATCTGGCCGGTGCCGGCGCCGAGCGAAACGGACAGGCGCGGATGTTCCGCGAAGCGACGACCAGCCTGTCGGCCGCCGCGGCCGAGAAGCGCGACAGCCTGCCCGACCGGATCGCGAAGATGTTGGACCTGCGGGCCGAAGATCCGGCCGCGCACCGGATCCTGTGGCACGATCTGGAAGCCGAACGCCACGCCATCGAAAAGGCGGTCCCGGGCGTGGCCTCGGTTTATGGCGCGCAGGATCTGGACCGGCGCGAGGACCTGATCGGCGCCTTTGCAGATGGCGAACTGGCGGAACTGGCAGCGAAGCCGGTGATGCTGGGCAGCGGCACGAACCTGCAGCGGCACTGCGCCTGGCACGTCTTCCTGGGGATTGGCTTCAAGTTCAACGACTTCATCCAGGCCGTGCACCGGCTGCTCCGCTTCGGGCAGCCCGCGGCCGAGGTCCGGCTGGACCTGATCTACACCGAGGCCGAGCGCGAAATCCGCCGGGCCCTGGAACGCAAGTGGCGACAGCACGAGGAGATGGTTCAGAAGATGATCAGCATCATCAAGGAATACGGCCTGTCCGAGATCTCGATGCAGAAGGCGCTGACCCGCGCCATGGGCGTCGAACGGGTGGAAATCACCGGCAAAAACTATCGCATCGTCCATAACGACTGTGTCGACGAAACCCGCAGAATGGACGAGGCCTCGGTCCAGCTGATCGTCACGTCCATCCCGTTCTCGACACAGTACGAATACAGCCCGAACTATGCAGACTTCGGACACACCGACGACGACGGGCATTTCTGGCAACAGATGGACTTCCTGATCCCGGAGCTGCTGCGCGTGCTGGAACCCGGGCGGATCGCTGCAATCCACGTCAAGGACAGGATCATCCCGGGCGGCTTGAACGGTCTGGGCTTCCAGACGCTATCGACACTGCATTGCGACTGTATCCGCGAATTCTGCGGCCACGGCTTCGCCTATCTGGGGATGAAGACCATCACGACAGACGTGGTGCGCGAGAACAACCAGACCTACCGCCTGGGCTGGACGGAACAGTGCAAGGACGGGTCCCGCATGGGCTGCGGTGTTCCGGAATACCTGCTGATCTTCCGCAAGCCGCCTTCGGATCGCAGCAACGGCTATGCCGACCGACCGCCCGCCAAGGCGAAGAAGGAATGGGATCCGGATGCGAAGGACTGGCGCAACGAAGGCGGCTACAGCCGGGCACGCTGGCAGGTCGACGCCCATGCCTACGCGCGGTCCAGCGGCGACCGGCAGCTGACACCGCAGGAACTTGCCGGGCTCGATGCTGACCAGGTCTTCAAGATCTGGCGCCAGCACAACCTGGGCGCGGTCTATGATTTCGAGCACCATGTCCGCATCGCCGAAGGGCTGGAGATGACGGGACGCCTGCCGCCGACGTTCATGCTCCTGCCGCCCCACAGCCTGCACCCTGACGTCTGGACCGACGTTGCCAGGATGATGACCATCAATGCGGAACAGGCGCGCAAGGGCGGCGAGATGCACCTGTGCCCGCTGCAGTACGACATCGTTGACCGCGCGATCGCGCAATACACCGAGAAGGGCGAGACGGTCTTCGACCCGTTCGGCGGGCTGATGACGGTTCCCTTCCGGGCGATCAAGCAAGGCCGCCGCGGCATCGGTGTCGAACTGAACCACGGATATTTCGTCGACGGGGCCGCCTATGTCGCAGCGGCCGAGCGCGATGCGGACATGCCGTCACTCTTCGATCTGCTGGAACCCGAAGATCAGGCGGGCGCCGACGCCGCCTGATCGCGAACGTCACCCCTTCCCCGGCCATTCTCCTCCATCCCCGGCCGGGGGAACGCCGGCGCGGCCCATCCCCTCCCTGCCGCGCCGGCCCCCACACAGGAGCACCACCATGCCGAAGGTCACCCACGGCCCCTGGGCCCACACCAGACACACACTGAACCGCCAACGTCGCATGCCGTCTGGCTGGTGGATCCTGCCGGGCGTCGTCCTCGGGCTGGTCGTCATCTTCGGCGGGATCGCCGCTGCGCTGGGGGCGTCGTGATGGGCATGATCGACGACATCAAGCGGGATCGTGAGGCGGGGACGCCGGGGCCGTGGACAGGGCACAACATGGTGCATGCGGATGGGCGCGCCATGACACCAGACGAGATCGGCGAGTACGTCTGCAATTCCGTGAAGATGGGGGAGCCTAATAAGTTCTTGTTCGTCATCGGTAAGCACGCAGATGGCGGAGATTGCGATGTCTGCCATACCGGGAATGGGCCCAGAGGCGCGGCGAATACCGCGCGCATCGCCCGCGTCCCCGACATGGAAGCCGCTCTACTGGCCGCTGCCGATCTTGCGGATGCACTGGAAGCGAGATCGCCATTCACCGGCTTCGCATCTCGCGGGGAAATTATCGCCGCGCTTGGCGAATTGCGCCGCCTTCTGGACGGCGTCCAGCACGATGGGGTGCCGGGATGAGCGGCGCCAGATACCCCGGCATCACCGCCGCAGCGCTGGAAATCGCCTACGACAATGGCGGAATCAGCCGCTTCCGGCCCGAAGATCAGATGCGCGCCGAGCTTGACGCATTTCTTGCACGACAGGCCATAGCACTTGGTCCCATCGACCGCTGGCTGGCCGACCTACCCCAGAGCGACCTGGAAACGGTCTGCGCCGGCGATCAGGACGAGGCGAAGGCAATCCTTGCCACGGCCCCGCCCGGCACACACGACCTCCTGAACCGCTACTTCGACGAGGTATGTTGATGACCGTCTACGTAGACGACATGCGGGCCCCGGTCGGCCAGATGATCATGTGCCACATGGTGGCCGACACGACGGCCGAGCTGCTGGCCATGGTCGACGAGATAGGTGTGGCGCGCCGGTGGATCCAGGCACTCGGCACCCGCCGCGAGCATTTCGACATCTGCATGTCGAAGCGCGCGCTGGCCGTGAAGCACGGCGCGGTCGAGATCGATCGGCGGAAGCTGGCGGAGATCCTGCGCGCCAGGTCCGCGAAGCCCACCCCGCCCCAGCCCACCGACATGACCAGACCGGGAGACGTGATCCATGACTGCTGACACCATCGCCCGCGCGATCTGCCAAGAACGCTGCGCCTTCAAGGGCGAGCCCGCATGCTGGCAGGTCGTCCCCGATGAATGGCCGAACCCGAACTGCGACGATCCCGGGTGCCAGGCTCTGGCGACCGTTGCCATGGCCGCCACGGCGGCAGCGGACGGCGACACGTGCGATACCTGCGGCCGCGTCTTCCGGACCGCCTACCGCGTCCCTAACGACTTGTGGCGGCAGATCGCGCCGAAGCCAGAGACGTTGGGCGATCACCCCGAGCATCTGCTTGGCGGCACCCTCTGCCCCGATTGCGCGACCGTCGCGGCCGATAGGATCGGGCAGAAGCTGCATTTCGATGCGGATGACCATGGGTGGGGCGGCGCGCCCGTGTCCCCCGGTGTCGCCGCCATCGCGGCAGAGCGCCGCCGTCAGGTCGAGGTCGAAGGCTGGACGCCAGCGCATGACGACGCGCATCAGGCGGGTGAACTGGCTGGCGCTGCGGCCTGCTACGCCATGCACGGCCTTAGCATCGGGAACATGGTCCTAGCCCGAAATGTGCGCGGCATGGTCACAAGCCTCTGGCCGTGGGCTGCTGACTGGTGGAAGCCGAAAGACCCCCTGACCGACCTCGCCCGAGCCGGTGCCTTGATCGCGGCCGAGTATGACCGACAACAGCGCGCCGCCCTCACGCAAGAGGGAGCGTAGTGATGGCCGACCTTCTTTCGAACAGATTCGCTCTGGCTGCCCTCGTCGCGCTGAACGCGGAACAGGCATCGAGGGCTCCGTTCCTACGCGACGAGATGCAAGACCTGCGGAGACGGTTGAATGAGATCGAGGGCCGCGCCGATGAGCGCAGCGCCTATGCCGTGTCCGGGCATCGCTGGGGAAAGGCACTCGCCATCGGCCACCGCGACAAGATCCGCGCCAAGGCCAAGGCGGCGCGCAAGGCCCGCAAGATCACGCGGAGGAATCGGAAATGACCGCCGCCGACCAGTGGGGCGGCTGGGCGATGAAGGAGGAAGCGGCGTGAACTGGGAACGTCGAAAGACCGGAAGGATCCGGCATCGGGTGAACATCCAGAAGCGCCTGTTTCGGGATCCGATCATCACCCTGGTTCTGCAGTACGAATACGAGGGGCTTACAGGCGGCTACCGGGCCGGAACGTTCGGCACATGGAAGGTCCGGAAGTTCTGGCTCGACGCGCGCCCCGAAGAGGTCATGGAGACCCATGGTCCGACGCACATCTATCCAGTCCAGGAGCAACAGCAGGCAGCGGAGGCAGAAGCATGACGGAAGAACTGAAACCATGCCCATTCTGCAGTGGCCGCGGCTATCATTACTGCGCCTGCCATCCCGGGGATTGCCTCTGCGGCGAGGACTACCGGGATTGCGAGGAATGCGATGGCACCGGATGGATGGATCCGGATTTCGCCGATTTCTATGAAGACGATCCGACCTTAAGCGACCCGCCCTGCCCGCCGCAGGTCCCGCAGCCGAGGGAATAGAACGATGGCCACCCCCGAACCCGTCTATGTCCGCGTCAGCGACAGCAAGGCTGTCGTCGGCATCAACCGGGCCACGATCTACCGCTGGAGCAAGGCCGGCTACATCAAGATCGAGAAATGGGGCGGATGCGCCATGTTCTCGATGGAAGAGTTCAGGGCCGCCAAAGATAGGATCGCGGCGGCAAAGAAGGCGAAGGCGCCAGCTTAGGGCGTGGCCCGCGCTATCGCCACAAGTCACAGGAGGCCACATGCGAAAGTGCAACGTCAGGATCGAGGATCAGCATTTCCACGAACTGCATCACGCCCTCGGGTGCCCGTGGCCGGATGAGATCATGGGCGAGACCTATCGAAATCATTTCGCCACCGACGCGGACAGCGACAACGAGAAGGGCTGGCTGCTTTGGAATGACGGCTGGGGCCATATCGAAGGTCACGACTATCACTCGTTCGTCGCCGTTTGCCCGACATGGATCATGTTCGGGAAGTGAGCCCAACACCCCCGCATAGGCGGGAAGCAAAAGGAAGGACAGGGAATGAAATACACCTGGGAAGAACAAGACATTATTGATGATGGGGACGGCCGCAGGATCTGGTCGTCAACGGATGCCTGCAATGGTGAATGCATCATCGCTTATCGC
This sequence comes from Chachezhania sediminis, assembly GCF_009765275.1. Taxonomy (GTDB): domain Bacteria; phylum Pseudomonadota; class Alphaproteobacteria; order Rhodobacterales; family Rhodobacteraceae; genus Chachezhania; species Chachezhania sediminis. The sequence goes on along the minus strand of NZ_VOPH01000003.1, from coordinate 54,874 downwards.
AGAAATCCAGACTGGAACAGAGGCGACAGCGGAAGCGTGAACCAATATGCGGTCGTGTCCCTGACAGACGGCATGGTTTACACCGAATTCATGAGTGCAGAAGATCTTGCCGCCAAACTCAACGATCACGGATACAGACCAATGAGCGTGATCGAAGACTTCTCCAAATATGTCCGGTACGAAACGGATTTTCGAGGCGCTCCCAAGACAAAATAGGCCGTAAGCAAGAGGATTACGAAAATAGCAGATCAACTCGACATCGAGGCCGAAGTGCGGGCGCTGTTTGAGGCGAAACTCCGCGAGTTTGCGGCGTTCTGTCGTCAGCAGTGGCAGATGTCCGAACAGGATCTGGCTGGAATGGGGCTGGAGTGGAGCGAAGAGTACACCACCGGCTATAACGCCGGCATAACCGATGGTGTCGATGGTGCGCTGGATCATTGGCTGCGCGACGAGCTCGACTGGTAGTTACCTGGAGCACGCTTCCGCCCTAGCGTCTAACGCTTGACCGGATGTGGGACCGGATGTGGGACCAGACTGCAGGCTACCCAATCACATACTGATTTCATTAGCAAATTTTGGTTGAAATGGTGCCGGCAGAGGGACTTGAACCCCCGACCCCGAGATTACAAATCACGTGCTCTACCAGCTGAGCTATACCGGCTTCGCGCCATCGCCCCCTCGGGGCCCGTGCGCCTGGTGGGTCGCACCGCCACGGGACGGTACAACCGGGTGCGATCCGTACTGCATCCCCGGACCGGACGCAATCAGGAACCGGATCAAAGCCCCGTTGCATCGTCGGATCCCAATGGCAGATTTCACTGGCAGATCTCACTGGCCGGCCCGTCCCATAGGCAGGAAGCGTTCCCCCTGATGCAGACCCTCGCACAGGCAGTGTGCCGGGACCGCCCCGGCCTTCGGATGACCCACGCGTGCGAACGGCGGACAGGGTGGGGACGCTGTCCCCACGCCCCTGAGGTATTTGAAGATCAAAGAAGTGGCGAGCGCGCGCCGCTTCTTCTTTTCGGAAATACTCCCGCCGGAGGCGGAGCGGCGGCACGGACGGGGCGCCCGCTGCGAAACCGGGGCCCGCAGGCAAGGGTTTCCCCGCGTGCCGCACCCAATGGTCACGTCAACCCGGGCTGGTCCAGCAGATGACGGCCCTTGCGGTCCTCGACCTCGATCACCCAGAGATCGGGATCGAAACCACGCTGTCTGGCGATAGCGGCATCGACATCCGGCTCGGCGCCGCTGGCCAGTTCCATCCAGGCGCGTTCACCGGTCGTCAGGTCGAAACTGCGCTGATAGGCCGTGGCGCGACCGTCGAGCGTGGCGAGCTTGATCAGCACCGCGCCGGCCGTGTCATCGCCATGGGCCAGGACATAGGCCGGGATCCCCTCGATCTGAAGCCGCATCAGGTAGGCGTCGACCCAGAAACGGGCCGTCAGGCGGCTCACCCGTTGCTGTCCTTGAAATCCAGGCCCATCTGGTCGTAGCGCTCTGCCTCGTTCATCCAGTTCTCGCGCACGCGGACCTGCAGGAACAGGTGGACGCGGCGGTCCATCATCTCTTCCAGGTCCTTGCGGGCCAGCTGGCCCACGGCCTTGATCGTCTCGCCCTTGTGGCCCAGCACGATACCCTTGTGGCCGTCACGGCTGACATAGACGACCTGATCGATCCGGGCGGAACCGTCGGGACGTTCCTCCCAGCTCTCGGTCTCGACCGTCAGTTGGTAGGGCAGTTCCTGATGAAGGCGCAGGGTCAGCTTCTCGCGCGTGACCTCGGCCGCGATCATGCGCATGGGCAGGTCGGCGATCTGGTCTTCGGGGTAAAGCCAGGGGCCATCCGGCAGTTGTTCGGCCAGCCATGCCCGCAGGTCGGCCACGCCATAGCCCTTTTCGGCCGAGATCATGAAGGTCTTCGCGAACTCGAAGCGTTCGTTCAGTTCCTGGGAAAGGCCCAGAAGCTTCGGCGCCTCGACCCGGTCAATCTTGTTGATCGCCAGCGCGATGGGGCGGCCGACCCCGATTTCCGGCAGGGTCTTCAGGATCCGTTCGACGCCTTCGGTCAGACCGCGATGCGCCTCGATCATCAGGACGATCACGTCGGCATCCGACGCCCCGCCCCAGGCGGCGGCGACCATGGCACGATCCAGCCGGCGGCGCGGCTGGAACAGGCCCGGCGTGTCGACGAAGACGATCTGTGCATCCCCTTCCAGCGCCACGCCGCGGATCCGTGCGCGGGTCGTCTGCACCTTGTGGGTGACGATGGAGATCTTGGATCCCACCATCTGGTTGAGAAGCGTCGACTTGCCCGCGTTGGGCTCGCCGATCAGGGCGACGAAACCGGCCTTAGTCATGTGTCCTGGCCCTCCAGCCGGTCGAGCAGCATACGTGCCGCTTCCTGTTCCGCCTGCCGCTTGGTCGAGGCGGTGGCGCGTGCCTCCTGCCCGCCGTCAAGGCGAACGGCAATGGTGAAAATCGGCGCGTGGTCCGGTCCGGTCCGGTTGATTTCCGCATAGGTCGGCGGCTTTTGGCCCCGGGCCTGCGCCCATTCCTGCAGCGCCGTCTTGGGATCGCGGGCGTCGGCCGCGACATTGGCCACCCGCTTGCCCCAAAGCTTCAGGATCACCGCCCTTGCCGTTTCCAGCCCCGCATCGAGGTAGATGGCGGCGATCACCGCCTCCATCCCGTCGCCCAGCAGGGCCAGTTTGCGGCGTCCGCCCGACAGCATTTCCGACCGGCCCAGTTTCAGCACCGCGCCCAGGTCGACCTCGCGCGCGACGTCGGCGCAGGTCTCCTTGCGCACCAGCGCGTTGAACCGCGGCGCCAGCTGGCCTTCGCTGGCGCCCTTGTCCTGCGCCAGCAGCGTTTCCGACATCACCAGCCCCAGAACCCGGTCACCCAGGAATTCCAGCCGCTGGTTGTCCCCCCGCGCCGGCGACGACGCCGAGCCATGGGTCAGCGCACGGATCAGCAGCGTCGGTTCCGCAAACTCGTGCCCGATCCGGGCCTCGAAGGCCTTCAGGTCCGCCGAGAGCTTCAATCGATCCTCTTGAAGTACCGATCCGACCGCCAGGTCCAGAAGGCCATGATCGACCGCCCCGCCGACGAGAAGATGACACGGTCCGCCCGGCCGACCAGGTTTTCAAAGGGCACGAAGCCCACGCCACCCGCAACCTGCCGGAAGCGGCTGTCCGAGGAGTTGTCGCGGTTGTCGCCCATGAAGAAGAAATGGCCTTCGGGCACGATATAGACCGGCGTGTTATCCGAGGCCTGATTGCCGATTTCCAGGATCTTGTGGGTCACGCCGCCGGGCAGCGTTTCCAGGAACTGGTCCTTGATGCAGGTGCCCCCCACGCCCACGGGCCCGTTGGCACATCGCGGGGGAAGACGCTGCGGGCCCTGCGGCTCGGCCACCTCGTCGAAGGTGCCGTCGGGCTTGATCTCGACCGGGGTGCCGTTGATCTGCAGCACGCCGTCGATCACCTGCACCCGGTCGCCCGGCAGGCCGATCAGGCGCTTGATGAAGTCGCGTCCCGAAACCGGGTGACGGAAGACCACGACGTCGCCGCGTTCGGGTTCCGACCCGAACAGGCGCGTGTTGCCGCCCTGCGCCCAGCCGCACAGGTCCTCGGCATCGATATCGAGCCCCACCAGCGGGATCGAGATCGACGGGCACGAGGCATAGGAATAGCCATAGGCCATCTTGTTGACGAACAGGAAGTCGCCGATCAGCAGGGTCGGCTTCATCGACCCGGACGGAATCCAGAACGGCTGGAACAGGAAGGTCCGGAAGATCCCGGCGATCAGCAGCGCATAGACAATGGTCTTGACGGTTTCCCAGAAGGCATTGCGGTGTTCGTCTTCGGCCATCGGGTACTCCGGAGTTCTGTCAGCCCGGGCCGGGATCGGCCCCTGCCGTTACATGCGGGGGGCGCTCGGGGGTGTCAAGGCATCGGGCACGGTCTGGCCCACGGGGCGCGCCTCGATCACGACGAAGGCCTGGGCCCAGGGATGATCGTCGGTCAGGGTCACGTGGACCACCGCTTCGAATCCTTGCGGCGTCATCCGTTCCAGCCGCTCGGCCGCCCAGCCGGTCAGGTGCATGACCGGCTGACCGCTGCGCAGATTGCTGACGGCCATGTCCTTCCAGGAAATCCCCATGCGCAGGCCGGTGCCCAGCGCCTTGGAACAGGCCTCTTTCGCAGCCCAGCGCTTAGCATAGGTCCCGGCGGTATCGCGGCGGTTCTCGGCCTTGCGCTGTTCGATCTCGGTGAAGACGCGGTTGCGAAACCGGTCGCCGAACCGGTCCAGCGTTCGCTCGATCCGTTCGATGTTCGCAAGGTCAGTGCCGATGCCCAGGATCATGTGGTCGTGTCCTTCTCGGGTAGTCCGGTCCATCCCGCGCCGACAGATCCCGACTCGGACAGATCGGGCGGTCTTACCGCGTCGCCGCGGATCTTAGAAGGCCAAGGCCCAGACCCGCGAACAGGGCGGCCGTGGCCCCGTCGATCCATCGGCGGAACCGGGCATGGACCGCCTGCGCCCCGTCGGTGGAAAAGGCCCAAGCCCAGGCGACATAGTTCAGAAAGCCGATCAGCATGCACATTGCGGTGGCCAGCGCGACGGCGCCCATGCCCTGCTCGGGCCCCAGGCCCACGGCCAGCGCCGCCAGCCAAGCAAAGACGGCCTTGGGGTTCGACAGGTTGAGCAGCATCCCCCGCAGAAGCCACCGGCCCCGGACGGTCGGCTGCGCCCTGGGCCCCGCCCCTGGCCGCACGGCCGACCGGGCAGAAAGCCATGCAAGATAGAGAAGATAGGCCCCGCCGGCGATCTTCAGAAGGACCAGGCCGGTCTGCGACACGGCCAGCAATGCCCCCAGGCCGGACGCGGCACACAGTCCCCAGACCGCCAGCCCAAGCGCCAGGCCCAGACCGAACCGCAGCCCCGCGCCCCGCCCCTGCGCCATGGCGACAGAGGCACAGCCCAGATTGGCCGGACCGGGAGAGGCGGCAACGACAAGAAAGGCCAGCGCGATGGACCCAAGGCCCGCCGCATCCGGCCAGACGGCTGTCACGCGCGCGCCTCGTCCATCAGGCGGCGCATCTCGGCGATGGCGGGTTGCAGACCGCGAAAGATGGCCTCGCCGATCAGGAAGTGGCCGATGTTCAGTTCGCGCACTTCCGGCATCGCGGCGATGGGGCCCACAGTTTCGTAGGTCAGGCCGTGGCCGGCATGGACCTCCAGCCCAAGGGAATGGGCATGGGTCGCCATTTCGCGCAAGGCGGCCAGTTCGCGGTCGCGGGCCGCGAAATCGCCTTCGGCATGGGCGTCGCAATAGGCGCCGGTGTGCAGCTCGATCACCTGCGCGCCGATCCGGTGGGCGGCGTCGATCTGGCGGCGGTCCGCGGCGATGAAGATCGACACGCGGCAGCCGGCATCGCGCAGGGGGGCGATGAAATGGGCCAGGCGGTTTTCCTCGCGCGCGACTTCCAGGCCGCCTTCGGTCGTCCGTTCCTCGCGCTTTTCGGGCACGAGGCAGACGGCATGCGGGCGGTGACGCAGGGCGATCTTCTGCATCTCGTCGGTCGCGGCCATCTCGAAGTTCAGCGGCACGGTCAGCGTCTGCACCAGCCCTTCGATATCCGCGTCCGAGATGTGGCGGCGGTCTTCGCGCAGGTGCGCGGTGATGCCGTCGGCGCCCGCCTCTTCCGCGATCTTCGCCGCGCGCAGCGGGTCCGGATAGGCGCCGCCGCGGGCGTTGCGCACCGTGGCCACGTGGTCGATGTTCACGCCCAGCCGGAGGGGCGCCGTTTCACTCGTATTGGACATTGATCACGCTCGTTCCTTGCCGCGGTCGTCGGGGCGTCCCAGCGTCACCGGTGCGGTGGCTGCCACTGGAACGACATGGGCGCGCGCCTTGATCGCCTCGAACTTCAGGCGGATCATGGTCCGCCGCCGGTTCTGGTAGGCGCGGATCAGCGGCACCGTGAAGAAGTACGAGGCCACCGCCAGGATCACACCGGGCACCAGCCCGCCGATCAGGTAGGGAAAGAAGACCTCGTGATAGAAGAGCTGGAACCCCTTCCAGTCGAAGGCGCCGCCGTGGAACAGCGCCCAGAAATTGTCGCGCAGGTCGTCCCAGGCATAGGCAAAGGCATGCATGAATTCATGCTGCGCCGCCTTGTCGAACTTGGTGCCCATGATCCAGTGCCCGATCTTCAGGCTGAGCCAGCCGATGATCGGAAAGGTCAGCGGATTGCCCACGAAGGTCGAAGCGAGGCCCGCGAAGATGTTGCCGTTGAAGATGCGCCCCAGGATGAAGGCCACCAGAAAGTGCATGCCGTAGAAGGGCGTGAAGGTGGCCATGATCCCGCAGCCGATGCCGCGCGCGATGCGTTCGGGCGAATCCGGCAGGCGACGGACACGATACTGGACGTACATCATCGCACGTTTCCAGCCGCCGCGCGGATAGACCGACTCGATCAGTCGCTGCGAAATCGTTCGCTGCTCACGGCGTTTGAACACCAGCTTTCGCCCTCACATTCCGCGACGGGCCACCAAGGTCCGCCCCACCAGGCAGCAATGTCGCGCGGTGGCGACTGATCGCCGCCACATCGCTTTCGGCCTCAAGCATGACCATCAGCGAATGCAGCTGCTCGACATCCCTGAGTTCGACCCTAACCAGCAACCGGTAAAAATCCGGCTTCCGGTCGACGAACTCAAGGTCCGAGATATTCGCCTTCTTTTCGCCGATCAACGTGCAAATGCGCCCCAGTACCCCCGCATCATTGCCGATGGTCAGCTCCAGCGTCACGCTGTAGACGGCCTCGTGCGTGCCCGAATGCCAGTGCAGATCAACCCAGCGTTGCGGCTGATCTTCATAGGCGGCCAGTTCGTCGCAATTGATGGCGTGAACGATGACACCTTTCCCGCGCTGGGTGATCCCGACGATCCGTTCGCCCGGCAGCGGTTCGCAGCATTTCGCGCGTTCGAAGCTCTGCCCCGGCTCCAGCCCGATCAGCGCCCGGCGATAGGGAACAAGGTCGCCCTGCACCTTTTGCAGCTCGGGATAGACGGCATTGATCACTTCCTGGGCGGTGATCTCGGCCCGGCCCAGCTGCGCCAGGACCTCCAGTCGCGAATCAAGGCCCAGCGTCTTGGCGGCGGTGTCCAGAACCTTGTCGGTGGCCTTGCGGCCGACATGTTCGAAGGCCGCGCGGGCCAGTTCCCGGCCCAGCTTGGCGAAACGTTCGCTTTCCGCTTCGCGCAGGGACCGCCGGATCGCGGCGCGGGCGCGGCCCGTCTTGACGATATCGACCCAGGTCGCCTGCGGCTCCTGCCCTTCGGCGGTGATGATCTCGACCGACTGGCCGTTCTTCAGCCGGGTCCACAGCGGCACCCGCACACCGTCCACCCGGGCCGAGACACAGCGGCTGCCGATCCGGGTATGGATCGCATAGCCGAAGTCGATGGGCGTGGCCCCCTTCGGCAACTTGATCACCTCGCCCTTGGGCGTGAAGCAGAAGACCTGGTCGGAATACATCTCCAGCTTCACGGCATCGAGGAATTCCTCGTGGTTCTCTTCGCTGGCGAAGGTGTCCTGCAGGGCGGCAATCCATTCGGTCGGCGCCACGGCGAACTTGTTCTCGTACCGCATGCCGTCCCGATAGGACCAGTGCGCGGCGACCCCGCGTTCGGCAACGTCGTGCATTTCCGACGTGCGGATCTGCACCTCGACACGCTTGCCGTCGCGGCCCGACACCGTGGTGTGGATCGACCGGTAACCGTTGGTCTTGGGCTGGCTGATATAGTCCTTGAAGCGCCCCGGCACGGCGCGCCAACGCTGGTGGATCGCCCCCAGCGCACGGTAACAGTCCATCTCGTTCCGGGCGATGATGCGAAAGCCATAGATGTCGGACAGGCGGGAAAAGCCCTGCTGCTTTTCCTCCATCTTGCGCCAGATCGAATAGGGTTTCTTGGCGCGGCCATAGACATCGGCCTGGATCTTGGCCTTGCGCAGCACCTTGCGCATGTCCTTCATGATCCGCTCGATCACGTCGCCGGTTTCGCGCTGCAGCTTGATGAAGCGCACCATGATCGACTTGCGCGCCTCGGGGTTCAGGACACGGAAGGACAGGTCCTCCAGTTCCTCGCGCATCCATTGCATGCCCATGCGACCGGCCAGCGGTGCATAGATGTCCATGGTCTCGCGGGCCTTTTGCTGCTGCTTTTCCTTCCGCATGCTATCGATGGTGCGCATGTTGTGCAGACGGTCGGACATCTTGACCAGGATGACCCGGACGTCCTTGGTCATCGCCATGAACAGCTTGCGGAAGTTCTCGGCCTGCTTGGTTTCCAGGCTGGACAGTTGAAGATTGGTCAGCTTGGTGACGCCGTCGACCAGCATCGCCACCTCCTCGCCGAAGCGCGAGGAGATTTCGGAATAGGACGCCTTTGTGTCCTCGATCGTGTCGTGAAGAAGCGCGGTGATGATCGTGTCATCGTCCAGTCGCTGTTCCGCCAGGATTCGGGCGACAGCGACGGGATGGCAGAAATAGGGCTCGCCCGATTGCCGGAACTGCCCTTCGTGCATGGACATGCCATAGGCGTAGGCCGCGCGCAGCCTGTCGCCGTTGGACTTGGGATTGTAGCTGGCGACCAGCGCCACCAGCTCCTCTACGTCAGGTACGGAAAGCGGAACGGGCGTCGACTGGCCAGGCATCGCACGGGGGACCTCAGCCCTGGCCCTGCGCCTCCATCAGGGCACGCAGGAGCTTTTCTTCCGACATGTCGTCGTCGGCCGGTTTGTCGCTCTCGGCGCCCATCAGGACCGCCATGGAATCTTCTTCCGGCTCGTCGATCTCGTTCTGGCTCTGGTTGCTCTCGATCAGGCGCTCGCGCAGAAGTTCCGCGCTCTGCGTCTCTTCCGCGATCTCGCGAAGAGCCACGACAGGATTCTTGTCGTTGTCACGATCGATCGTGATCTCGGAGCCGGCAGAGATTTCCCGCGCCCGGTGGGCGGCGAGCATCACCAGTTCGAACCGGTTCGGAACTTTGTCGACGCAATCTTCGACCGTCACGCGCGCCATGCCGCACTCCAATGTCTAGGTCTGATCAGGAGACCGCCTATGTAATGGCGATTGTGTGGCTTGACAAGCAAGTTTCCCTGCAATCGGCCCATTCGGCGGGCGAAGCTTCGCCGCCTGTCCGTCGCCCCCCCTGCTCCGGGCCATACTTGCCCCCGCATTCCCGCCCCCGCAGCCCCGCCCGGACGTCCGCCTGCAGCGGCAAGGGCGAACTGCAGGTTTCCGGCCGAAGGGTCGGTGGGGCCGCTGCGGGCGGGCGCCGGTCCGGCGTTCACATCCGCCAGGATCGCATGACACAGGCTCACATGGCTTTTGCGTCCTCCCGGTCGGCCTGTGGCAGGGCCGCGCACATCTGCCGCGCGGTCAGGCCCAGGATCGGATGCACCCAGTCGCCCGCCACGTCGCACATCGGCACCAGGACAAAGGCCCGCTCCTGCAGGCGGGGATGCGGCAGGATCAGTTCCGCCGGCGCCTCGACCGCCTGTTTCTCCGGCGCCAGATCCATCCAGGCCCGCACTGTCGCCGCGTCGGGCCGGATCTCGCCCCCTGCCGCAAGCAGGTCCAGATCCAGCGGCCGGGCCTGCCAGCGCCCCCTGCGTTCCCGCCCGAACGACGCCTCGATCCTGTGCAGCGTTGCCAGGGCGTCCTCGGGCCCCATCTCTGCCGCCAGCACCGCCACGGCGTTGACGAAGTCGGGTCCTTTACCGCTTGGAAAGAAAGGCGTGCGATAGAATCTGCTCAGGGCTGTCAGTTTCAGCCCCTCTCGTCCCAGTTCGCAAAGTGCCGCTGCGTGCGTTTGCGCCGGAGGGCCGTATTTGCTCTCCAAATTCGCACCCAAAGCCACCACATATTCCATTAGACGACCTGTCATTTCTGTCCGGAGCTCCCCCACGGATTGCCCTTGCGACCGAGAGCAGGCTCTCTACTTTGCATATACAGTTTCGCCAATGCCCCACTCACACCGCAAATCCATTGGCGGAACAGTTTTTTTGGAAGGAAAATTAAATGTTTTACAAGGACGAACGGCTCGCGCTGTTCATCGACGGTTCCAATCTGTATGCCGCCGCCAAGGCTCTGGGCTTCGACATCGACTACAAGCTTTTGCGCCAGGAATTCATGCGCAGGGGCAAGCTTCTGCGGGCCTTCTACTATACCGCCCTTCTGGAAAACGACGAGTATTCCCCGATTCGCCCGCTGGTCGACTGGCTTCATTATAACGGCTTCACCATGGTGACGAAGCCGGCCAAGGAATACACCGACAGCATGGGCCGCCGGAAGGTGAAGGGCAACATGGATATCGAACTGACCGTCGATGCCATGGAACTTGCCCCGCGCGTGGATCATATCGTGCTCTTCTCCGGTGACGGCGACTTCCGTCCGCTGGTGGAAAGCCTGCAACGGCAGGGTGTCCGCGTTTCCGTCGTATCGACGATCCGCAGCCAGCCGCCGATGATTTCCGACGACCTGCGCCGCCAGGCCGACAATTTCATCGAACTCGACGACCTGAAGGACGTGATCGGCCGCCCGCCGCGCGATCATTCGGCCGACGACCGTTCGACCGCGGAACCCCGCGTCGCGGCGAACAGCCGCTGATCCTTACGCCCGGCCCCGCGCCGGGATCAGCCCGTCCGCCCTGCCGCGGTCGATCTTGAAGACAGGAACAGGGGCCGGTGCAACTGGGGGCATCGGCGCTTGTGTTTCAGGGCTCCGCCCTGACCCTGCCGCGGCCGTTTCCGAACCGGCGCCGGTTTGCATGGGCACCGGTCCGCTCTGGACGCAGCCGCCCGCATTGCCTAGACCTATTTCCTGAATTCGCCACGGCCGACCCGGGCGTCGCCGCATCCGATCCAAAAGCCGCGGGGCCCAGGGATCGGCCCGCATCGACGCCCGGCACGAGGCCGCAGGAAAGGGTCCGCGACCGATGCCGAAACCGCCTCTCACGCTTCACCTTGCTGCCCCGCGCGGGTTCTGTGCCGGGGTGGACCGCGCCATCAAGATCGTCGAGATGGCGTTGGAGAAATGGGGCGCCCCGGTCTATGTCCGGCACGAGATCGTCCACAACAAGTACGTAGTCGACGGGCTGCGCGCCAAGGGCGCCGTCTTCGTCGAGGAACTGGACGAGGCCCCCACCGACCGCCCCGTCATCTTTTCCGCCCATGGCGTGCCGAAATCCGTCCCGGCCGAAGCCTCGCGGCGCGAGATGGTATTTGTCGACGCCACCTGCCCTCTGGTGTCCAAGGTCCATATCGAAGCGCAGCGTCATGCCGACAACGGCCTTCAGATGATCATGATCGGACATGCCGGCCACCCGGAAACCATCGGCACCATGGGCCAGCTTCCGGATGGTGAGGTCCTGCTGGTCGAAACCGTGGATGATGTGGCGACCGTCCAGGTCCGCGATCCGTCGAAACTGGCCTATGTCACTCAGACGACGCTCTCGGTCGACGACACCGCCGGTATCGTGGCCGCGCTGCACGACCGTTTTCCCCAGATCGTCGGCCCCCACAAGGAAGACATCTGTTATGCCACGACCAACCGGCAGGCATCGGTCAAGGCCATGGCACCTGAGGTCGAGGCGATCCTGGTCGTTGGCGCCCCCAACTCGTCGAACTCCCGCCGCCTGGTCGAGGTCGGCGCGCGCGCCGGGTGCAGCTATTCCCAACTGGTCCAGCGCGCGGGCGATATCGACTGGCGCGCCCTTGGCCCGGTGAAAAGCGTCGGTATCACCGCCGGTGCCTCCGCCCCGGAAACCCTGGTGGAAGAGGTGATCGACGCCTTCCGCGACCGTTTCGACGTGACCGTGAAGGTGGTCGAGACGGCGGTCGAGAATGTCGAATTCAAGGTGCCGCGGGTCCTGCGGCAGGGTGCCGGAGAGCCCGTGACATGATTTCGATCCAGTTCCTTCTGACCGCCCTTGTCGTCGTTGTGGCCCCTGGGACGGGCGTTCTTTACACACTGGCCATGGGGCTGGGTCAGGGCCGACGGGCGGCCCTTTGGGCGGCGCTCGGCTGCACCTTCGGGATCGTGCCGCACCTTCTGGCCGCGATGCTGGGGCTGGCGGCGCTGCTGCATTCCTCGGCCCTGGCCTTCCAGGTGGTGAAGGCGGCCGGCGTGGCCTACCTGCTCTACCTCGCCTGGCAGGCGCTGCGGTCCGGCGGCGCGCTGTCGGTGTCGGCCGATCCGGTCCGGCAGAAGGGACCGCGCATCGCCTGGCGCGGAGCGCTGATCAACATTTTGAACCCGAAACTGTCGCTCTTCTTCCTTGCACTCCTGCCACCTTTCCTCAGCGGCGTGCCGGAAACGGCGACGCTGGAAATGGGCCTGCTGGGCGGTGTCTTCATGGGGCTGACCTTCGCGGTCTTCGTCCTTTACGGTCTTTTTGCCGCCACGGCCCGGCAATACATCCTGGGCTCGGAACGGGTCCTGCGCTGGCTGAACCGGTCCTTCGCTGCGATCTTCGCGGCGCTGGCCGCCCGGCTGGCGCTGGAACGCGCATGACCGGCGTTCCCCGTTCCATCCTCCTGCTCAGTGCGGTGACGCTGGTGCCGTTCCTTTGGGGCGCGGCCAGCTATCTTTCCGGGGCGCTTGGCAGCTGGGGCAGCCAGGTGCTGGGCCCGCGCTTCATCGGACCTTACGTGCAGCTTTTCTTCGGCGCGGTGATGCTGTCCTTCCATTCCGGCATCCTGTGGGGTTTCTGCGCCAAGCATCGCGAAGGCGTGCCGGCGCTGGCCTATGTCTTCGCCGCGGTGCCGGCAGCCTGGGCCTTCCTGATGACAGGGAACGGACCGGTTTCCGCCTCGCTGAACCTGCTGATCGGTTTTGCCGGACTGCTTGTACTGGACATGGCCTTCCAGAACTGGGATCTGACACCCCGCTGGTGGCTGCGCCTGCGGGTGCCGGTGACGCTGGTGACCTGCGCCTGCCTGGCCGTTTCGGCCTTCCTCTGACCGCCCCTGCCCCGCCCCGCCAGCGCGACCCTGCACAAAAAGGATCGCGCCGGTGGCGACAAGGAGAATCCCGCAGGGATCCGACGCGGGTGGGAGGCGGATCCGAAGGATCCGCCATGGGCGGGCCGCCGCGGGCAACATCCGGCGATCGACGCCTTATGAACGACGACAAGACGGGACGAACCGCGACATGACAGACCTCTACGCCTTCACCGACGGAGCGTGCTCCGGCAATCCCGGCCCCGGCGGGTGGGGCGCCCTGCTGCAGGCCAAGGACGGCGAGACCGTCATGAAGGAACGCGAGCTGAAGGGCGGCGAGGCCCACACCACCAACAACCGGATGGAGCTTCTGGCTGCCATCTCGGCGCTTGAGGCTCTGGAACGCGCCTCGATCATCACCGTCGTCACCGACAGCGCCTATGTGAAGAACGGCGTGACCGGCTGGATCTTCGGCTGGAAGAAGAACGGCTGGAAGACGGCCGACAAGAAACCGGTGAAGAATGTCGAACTCTGGCAGCGCCTGGACGAGGCGCAGGCCCGCCACAAGGTGACCTGGAAATGGGTCAAAGGCCATGCCGGCCACCCGGAAAACGAACGCGCCGACGAACTGGCGCGGGCCGGCATGAAGCCCTTCAAGGGCTGAATGCCGTGGCGAAGGCGGCGTCGGCCTAGCGGCCGGCCACCACCTGCCACAGCCAGATCAGCGCGATCGCGCCCAGCACGGCGCCGAGGATCCCGGCAAAAAGGCCCAGGAAGGACAGCGCGACCTTCAGGACGAAGCCCCCCACCAGCGCGCCGCCGATGCCGATGGCCACCGTGGCGACGGGGCCGGTCTGAAGGTCCAGCAGGCGCGTGGCGATGAACCCCGCCGCGCCGCCCACGATGATCCACCACAGAAGCCACATCATCGGCCTATTTCCTCCACCTGGTCGGAACGATCACCAGCGCACCGACGGCCGAAACGATGGCGTTCAGGCCGTGGCTGTGAAAGCCGAAGCCGAACATGATCCGCACGAAATAGAACAGGAATGCGCCGCCGATGCAGATGATCATCGACGGGATCACGCCGTTATGGGTGAACCCGGTCCGTTCCGAGGCATAGGCCACGATCATCGCGATCACGACCGTGCCCATCAGCGTCAGGTACATGGCGGTCCCCTTTCAAAGCTGCGCGCCCGCCGCAATCGGCCAGCCGCGCAGGAACGTATCGGCATCCTGCGCAGCCTTGCCCGCCCGCTGCAAGCGCGTCAGCGTCACGGCGCCGGTCCCGCAGGCGACCGTCAGCGCATCGTCCAGGACCTGCCCCGGCGCACCCGCGCCGGCCCCCAGCCGGGACGCCAGGATCTTCACCCGCTCGCCGTCGATCTCGACCCATGCCCCTGGGAAAGGCGACAGGCCACGGATCTGGCGGTTGACCGTTTCGGCCGGGGCCGACCAGTCGATCCGGGCCTCGGCCTTGTCGATCTTCGAAGCGTAGGTCACGCCGTCCTCGGGCTGCGGTTCTGCCATCAGGTCCGGCAACTGCTCCAGCGCCTCGACGATCGCCGCGGCGCCCAACGCCGACAGGCGGTCGTGAAGGTCGGCCGTGGTTTCCTCGGCCCCGATCCTGACCGCACGGCGCAACAGCACCGGGCCGGTGTCCAGCCCGGCTTCCATCTGCATGATGCAGACACCGGTTTCCGCGTCGCCCGCCATGATCGCCCGGTGGATCGGTGCGGCGCCCCGCCAGCGGGGCAAAAGGCTGGCATGGATGTTCAGGCAGCCCGCCTTCGGTGCGTCCAGCACCGCCTGCGGCAGGATCAGCCCATAGGCCACGACCACTGCCACGTCCGCCTGAAGCGCCGCGAAGTCCGCCTGCGCCTCCGCCCCTTTCAGGGACACGGGGTAGCGAACCTCCAGCCCCAGCGCCTCGGCCCTGGCCTGCACCGGAGAGGGGCGCGGCTTCTTCCCCCGCCCGGCCGGGCGCGGCGGCTGGCAATAGACGGCGGCAATCTCATGTCCTGCATCGACCAGTGCCTGCAGGACCGGGACGGAAAAGTCCGGCGTGCCCATGAAGACGACGCGCATCAGCCCGCCCCCGCCAGCTTGCGCGCCTTCTTGATCAGCATGTCCCGCTTCGTGCGGGACAGGTGGTCGAAATACAGCTTGCCGTTCAGGTGGTCGATCTGATGCTGGACGCTCGTCGCCTCCAGCCCCACGAAATCGCGTTCGGTCACGGCGCCGGTTTCATCCAGATAGCGGACCGTCACCGCCCGGGGCCGTTCGATGGTGGCGGACACACCGGGCAGGTTCGGGCTGGCTTCCTCGTGCGGGCGCAGCTGGACCGAGGCATGCAGGATCTCCGGGTTTGCCAGCCGGATGGCCTTGCCCCGTTCGGAGGACGCATCGACCACCGCCAGCCGCAGCATGATGCCGATCTGGGGGGCGGCCAGGCCCACGCCGGGCATCGCTTCCATCGTGTCGATCATGTCGCGCCAGATCGCCCGGATTTCGTCCGTGACCTCGCCGACCTCGATGGCGGTCTTCTTCAGCCGCGGGTCGGGCCAGGGGATGCAGGGGCGGACAGTCATTGGCGGTGGGCCTCGTAGGCGCTTTCCTTGCGGGCGCGGTCTTCGTCGGGCAGGCGGTCGAAGATCACGATGCCGTCAAGGTGGTCGTATTCATGCTGGGCGCAGATCGCGTCGAAGCCGGTCAGCCGTTCGACATGGCGCTGACCTTCGACATCCATCCATTCCATGTCGATCCATTCCGACCGGGGGACAAGCATATCGACCCCGGGGATGGACAGGCAGGCCTCGGTCCCTGTGACCAGCTGGTCGGATTTCGCGACGATCACCGGGTTGATACAGGCGACCGGCGTGCCCGCGCTGGTCTTCCAGGTCGTGTCCATCACGAAAAGCCGCAGCATCCGGCCCACCTGCGGACCGGCCAGCCCGCGACCGGGGGCAGCATACATCGTTTCGAACATGTCGGCGACCAGATCCGCCGTGGCGGTCGGATCGGCGACCTCGGCGCAGGGTTGCGACAGGCGCTCGTCGGGCCAGAAGAGGATCGGCAGCAGCGGCATTCAGACCCGCGCCCGTTCGCGCTTCAGCTTCTGCATCCGCCGGGTGATCATCTGCCGCTTCATCGGCTTCAGGTAGTCGATGAACAGCTTGCCGTCCAGGTGGTCGATCTCGTGCTGGACGCAGGTCGCCCAGAGGCCGGTGAAGACCTCCTGCTGCGTATTCCCGTTGCGGTCGATCCAGGCAACCTCGGCCTCGGCCGGGCGGGTCACGTCGGCATATTCGTCGGGGATCGACAGGCAGCCTTCCTCGTAAGTGTTGAGCTTGTCGGACTGGGCGACGATCTGCGGATTGAACATGATCAGCGGACGCGGCGGTGCGTCGTCCTCTTTCACGCAGTCCAGCACGATCAGCCGGTCCAGCACGCCGACCTGCGGCGCAGCCAGCCCGATGCCGGGCGCGTTGTACATGGTTTCCAGCATGTCGTCGGCCAGCGTCCGCAGGTCATCCGACAGGTCGGCGACCGGGGCTGCGACCTTCTTCAGGCGCGGGTCGGGATGGATCAGGATCGGGCGTTTCATACAGGCCGATTTAGGCGATCAAGGGGCCCGCTGCAATCGGTCGCTGCAGCGCGGCAGCCAACCGCCGGATGCAAGGGCGACGTCGGGTCAACTGCGCGCATCCCGGTATCCGGACTTGTATCCGGCCGCGCAAGACCCCAGCGTCTGCGCCGGATGGGATCCCGGGAAGACATTCAATGACATACGATTTCGACACGCTTTTTGACCGCCGCGGCACATACAGTTCCAAATGGGACAAGATGGAAAGCTTCTGCGGCGTTTCGGCCGATGGCGGCCTGCCGATGTGGGTGGCCGACATGGATTTCCGCCCGCCGCAGGTCGTGCGGGACGTCATGGCCGAGATGGGCCGCACCGGAAATTACGGCTACAGCAGCATCGAAGAAGACTACCGCGCCGCGATTTGCTGGTGGATGGAAAACCGCCACGGCTGGAAGATTCAGCCCGACTGGATTTTTACCACCACCGGCATCGTCAACGCCGTCGGCCTGTGCATGGATACCTATACCAAGCCGGGCGACGGCATCGTCACCTTCAACCCGGTCTATCACGCCTTTGCCAAGGTGATTAACCAGGCCGGCCGGCGCGTCGTCGAATGCCCGATGGTGCTGGAAGACGGCCGTTACACCATGGATTTCGACAGCTACGATTCGATCCTGGACGGGTCCGAGACAATGCTGATCCTGTGTTCGCCCCACAATCCCGGCGGCCGCGTCTGGACGCGCGAGGAACTGCAGGGCGTGGCCGACTTCGCCAGGAAACACGACCTGATCCTTGTCTCGGACGAGATCCACCACGACCTGATCTATCCCGGACAGAAGCACATCCCGATGGCCATGGTCGACGAGACCGCGCTGGACCGGCTGGTGATGCTGTCGGCGCCGTCCAAGACCTTTAACCTGGCGGGCCTGCATACCGGCAACGTTATCATCCCCGACGAGGCGCTGCGGGCCAAATTCGCGGAACGCATGGGCGCGATCTACATCTCGCCGAACTCGGCCGGGCAGATGGCGTCCATGACCGCCTATTCCCCGGAAGGCGCCGCCTGGGTCGATGCGCTGATGGAATACCTGGACGAGAACCGGAAGGTCTTCGATGCCGGCGTGAACGCGATCCCCGGCGTGCAGTCGATGGCGCTGGAAGGCACCTACCTGGCCTGGCTCGACTTCACCGGCACCGGCATGACCCGGGAAGAGTTCACCGACCGCGTCCAGCAGGACGCCAAGATCGCCGTGAACCAAGGCCCGGCATTCGGCATGGGCGGCCAGACCTTCCTGCGCTTCAACCTGGGCACCCAGCGCGCGCGGATCGAGGATGCGGTCACCCGGCTGCAGCGCGCCTTTTCCGACCTGCAGTGATCGGTACAGGGACGGTCGGGCAGTCCCCTGCCCGGCCCGTTCCTATTCCGGCAGCAGCGCCACCGGCGCGCCCGGATCGCGATAGAAATCCAGGGGCGCGCTGTCGGCCGCTTCGGTCGACAGCTTGTAATCATAGCGGATCATCCCCGCCTCTTCCTCGGACGCGACGATCAGGGCGCGGCGCAGATGGCGCGCGCCATCGTATAGGTCGACCAGTCCGCGCAGGGACGGGACCTTTTCCGCGTCCACGGAAAAGCCGTCCTGCCACATTTTCAGCACCGGGAAGGTCTTGTCGCCCATCCCGACCCGAAGCCGGCTGGACTTGGCCAGCGCCTCGCGCCGGGCGGCATCCAGGCCATCCTGCACTTCCCGCGACATGTAAGTCGTCATGACGTCCCCCCCAGTGTTCCGAAGACCCCTTCGGTATTTCACGAGTCATGATTTGATCCCGGACCAGTTAAAATCAAGCTGAGATCCGGACGCGGTCCGCCGGCGTGACCCCTTGGGCACGGGGCTCGCACCGGTCCGGCCGCCGTCCGGTTGTGCAGCCTTGCAGGACCCCTGCGCGCGGCGAACTGCTGTCGACGCCTTCGCAGCAAGGCTTTCCCCGCCTAGGTTGTCCCGAACCGACCGACAGGAGAACACGATGGGGCAACTGGTCGAAGGCAAATGGCAGCGCGGATCGCTGTCCGAGACGTCTTCTGGTGGCGCCTTCAAGCGCACCACCTCGGGCTTTCGCAACTGGGTAACGGCCGATGGCAGCCCCGGCCCGACGGGCGACGGCGGCTTCAAGGCCGAATCGGGTCGCTATCACCTGTTCGTCAGCTATGCGTGCCCCTGGGCCCACCGGACCCTGATATTCCGCGCGCTGAAGGGGCTGACCGACCATATCGACGTGTCCGTCGTCCATCCCGACATGCTGGATATGGGCTGGTCCTTCGCAACCACCTTCGACGGCGCCACCGGCGACCGGCTGTTCGGGGCGGACTTCCTGCACCAGATCTATCAGCGCGCCCGGCCCGACGTCACCGGCCGCGCGACCGTTCCCGTTTTGTGGGACAAGGAACGGGGCACGATCGTTTCGAACGAAAGCTCTGAAATCATCCGGATGTTCAATTCGGCCTTCGACGGGATCACCGGCGATACCCAGGACTTCTGGCCGGAGGAGCTGCGGGACGAGATCGAGCCGGTGAACGAACGCGTCTACGAGACCTTGAACAACGGCGTCTACAAATCCGGCTTCGCCACCACGCAGGACGCCTATGACGCTGCTGTCCATCCCCTGTTCGACACGCTGGACTGGCTGGAAAACCGGCTATGCGGCCACCGCTACCTGTTGGGCGACCAGATCACAGAGGCAGACTGGCGCCTGTTCGTCACGCTGATCCGCTTCGACCCGGTCTATCACCTGCACTTCAAGTGCAACCGGCACCGGATCGTGGACTATCCGTCGCTTTGGGCCTACACGCGAGAGTTGTATCAGTGGCCCGGTGTGGCGGACACGGTCCGGCTGGACCACATCGTGCGGCACTATCACTACAGCCACGAAAACATCAATCCGTACCGGATCATCCCGATCAATCCCGTCATCGACTACGCCGCGCCGCACGGACGCGACCTGCTGTTCGATCGGACTGGAAGATAGGGGATCAGTGGGCCCCGGCGTAGTGTTCGACCATCGCCGCCAGGTCCCCCGGCGGGGTTTCCGACCGCACGAAGGCGCAGGCGTTCGAACAGTAGGCAAAGATCGACCCGTCCGAGAAAAAGCTGGTATTCGTGACAAAGATCACCTTGGCGCCCGGCCTGCGGTAGCTGGCGAAATCGGCCACCGCCAGCGCGCTCCCGTCCCGCAGGACAAGATCGACCACGAGGATGTCGAATTCGGAGCGGCACAGGGACATCGTCGCATCCTCCTGGCTGGGCACCAGCGAGACCTCGGCCCCCAGCCGCTCCAGATGGCGCTGCCAGATCCGGCCAAGATCCTCGTTGCTTTCGACGATCAGGACTTTCATTCCGCGTCGTACCCCGGGTTCATCCCAAATGGAGACTCATCTTAAAGTAGAGAATTCAGGATGGCTAAATCATAGCAGTTGTGCGGTCGCATTGAAATCCCGAGTTCGCTAATCAGGATTGTTTTCGAAATAGGACCGAATCGAACCAATTCTCTTTGGACTTGTCCGTGATCTGCCTCAAAGGTTAACAAAGTGTTAAGAATTCGGGGCGCGCCGCGCTTCCGGGGAAATGGCTAACGACGCCGTCCCACGATGTGCTATTTGCCGCCGAGAAGGCAAAAAAGACTGCACGGTTTATGCGCGAAATGTTGAAAACAGCCCCCGTCGACACGGGCCTGCCGCGTGATCATGGCGGCGGGCTGGACGGAGCGATTCTGGCTCATGGCGGGCGGCGCGCGGACTGGATCGACCTGTCGACCGGAATCAATCCGCTTCCCTACCCTGCGACGGTCACCGACCCGGATGCCTGGACGGCCCTGCCGGACACCGCGGCGGCGGGCGCGCTGACAGATGCCGCCCGCAGCTTCTGGAAGGTGCCGGACGGGGCCGCGATCCTGGCCGCCCCCGGCGCGTCCTCGCTGATCGCGCTGATGCCCGCCCTGGCGCCCGCCGGTCGCGCGTGCATTCCCGGACCCACCTACAACGAACACGCCGCAGCCTTCGAAGCCCATGGCTGGCACGTGACAGACCATGGCCCGGCCGCGGCAAAAGTGATCGTCCACCCCAACAACCCGGATGGAAAGCTCTGGACCGCTGCCGATGCCGACGCACCGCTTCAGGTGATCGACGAAAGCTTCTGCGACATCTGCCCGGACCGAAGCCTTGTCGCCGCGGCCACCCGCCCCGGGACCGTCGTGCTGAAGGGGTTCGGCAAGTTCTGGGGCCTCGCAGGCCTGCGGCTGGGCTTTGCCATCGGGACCGAGGCAACGCTTGCCCCACTGCGCACGCTGCTGGGGCCGTGGCCTGTCTCGGGCCCCGCCCTGGCCATCGGCGCCCGTGGTCTGCGGGACGGGGCATGGGCCGCCGCGACCCGCCGGCGACTGCGACAGGACAGCGAAAGGCTGGATGCGCTGATGACCGCCCGCGGGGCGCGGGTGGCCGGGGGCACCGACCTATTCCGTCTTTACGATGTGGACGATGCCCGGGCCTGGCAGACCCGGCTGGCCCGGCATCACATCTGGTCGCGGATCTTTCCCTACTCCCGCACCTGGCTGCGCCTGGGCCTGCCGCCCGAAGACGCCTGGCCCCGGCTGGAGGCCGCGTTGTGACCCATGCCCTGATGCTGGGCCTGGCGATGCTGGTCGATGCAGCGATGGGAGAGCCCCCGTGGCTCTGGTCCCGCCTGCCCCACCCTGCCGTCCTTCTGGGCCGCGCGGTTGCGTGGCTGGACCGGCGGCTGAACAACCGCACCCGTGGGCGGGGCGTCGTGGCGGGGCTGTGCCTGGTCGCAGGCGCGGGCGTGCTGGGCACATTGCTGGCCCAGCTTGGCCCGGTGATCGAGATCCTGGCCGCCGCGGTCCTGCTGGCGCAGAAGTCACTGGTGGATCATGTCCGCGCCGTCGCCACGGGCCTGCGCGAAGGGTTGCCGCAGGGCCGGCACGCGGTGGCGATGATCGTCAGCCGCGACACGGCCGATATGACCGAACCGGCCGTCGCCCGCAGCGCCATCGAAAGCGCGGCCGAGAACATGTCGGACGGTGTCGTCGCGCCTGCCTTCTGGTTCCTGCTGGGCGGGCTGCCGGGGATCCTGATCTACAAGGCAGTGAACACGGCCGACAGCATGATCGGCTATCGCACCCCCAGATACGAGAATTTCGGCTGGGCCGCGGCACGGCTGGACGACCTGCTGAACCTAGTTCCGGCCCGGATCACCGCCCTGCTGATCGCGCTGACCACGGGCACGATCGCCCGTTGGCAGGAAATCGCCGCCGATGCACGGCGCCACAAGTCGCCCAATGCGGGTTGGCCCGAAGCCGCGATGGCCCGCGCGCTGGACATAGCCCTGGCCGGCCCGCGCAGCTATGACGGGCAGATGCGCGACCTGGCCTGGGTCAACGGCCCCGGCCGGCGAGAGATCGGGCCGGCCCAGATCGATGCCGCGGCCGATCTGCTTTGGCGTGTGTGGGCCGTCGCAACCGTTGCAACCCTTGCCCTCGCCGGTCTGGGATGGCTCTGCTAGGGTCGACCGACATCGCCGTTCCACGAAAGACAGGATCCCGAATGCGCCTTATCGCCCGCCTTGCCGCACCGGTTCTTGCCGCCAGCCTGCTGGCTGGTCCGGTCCTGGCCCAATGCGGCGGATCCTTTTCAAGCTTCGTATCGGGCCTGAAGGCCGAGGCGGTGCAAAAGGGATATTCCGCGGCCACCGTCGACAGCTTTTTCGCCTCGGTCCGGCAGGATCAGAAGGTGCTTAAGGCCGACCGGGCGCAGGGGGTGTTCCAGAAACCCTTCGTCGACTTCTCGCGCCGTCTGATTTCGACCCAGCGGCTGCGCAAGGGTCAGCAGCTGGCCCAGCAATACGATCGGGTCTTCGACCGGATCGAACAAACCTATGGCGTGCCCCGCGGCGTGCTTCTGGCCTTCTGGGCGTTCGAGACCGATTACGGCGGCTTTCAGGGCAACTTCAACACGCTGAACGCGCTGACGACGCTGGCGCATGACTGCCGCCGGCCCGAACTCTTCCGGCCACAGATCTTTTCCGCGCTCGAACTCTACGCCCATGGCGATTTCAGCCCCACCGGCACCACCGGCGCCTGGGCGGGCGAAATCGGCATGGTCCAGATGCTGCCGGGCGACATCATCGAATACGGCGTGGACGGCGACGGAAACGGGCATGTCGACCTGAAGGGGTCGCCTGCGGATGCGCTGATGTCAGGCGGCAACATGCTGCGGGGGCTGGGCTGGAAGGCCGGTCAACCCTGGCTGCAGGAGGTGACGGTTCCCGAAAACCTCGACTGGTCGCTGACCGGCACGGGCAAGCCCCGGCCCACGGGCGACTGGGCGCAGATGGGCGTGAAGCCCCGCGGCGGGCAACTGGACACAAGCCTGCGGTCAACGCTGCTGCTGCCGCAGGGGCGGAACGGGCCGGCCTTCCTGGCCTATCCGAATTTCGACGTCTACTTCGAATGGAACCAGAGCTTCACCTATGTCCTGACGGCCGCCTATTTCGCGACCCGGCTGGGCGGTGCACCGGTCTATGACCCCGGCACCGACGACCAGGGCCTGTCGGGGCCCCAGATGCAGGAGCTGCAGCGCAAGCTGGCCGCGCGCGGTTATGACGTGGGCGCCGTCGACGGGATCCTGGGGGCAAAGACGCGCGAGGCGGTGCAGACCGAACAGCAGCGCCTGGGCCTGCCCGCCGATGCCTGGCCCACACCGGATCTTCTGAACCGTCTCTGACCGCCAGGTCGGGACAGACTGCCTCCTGCCCCGCCGGATCGCGCGCGGAACGGCCGCGCTGGCCGGAGGCCTGCGCCAGGGCGGGGGCAGCCCGACCTGTGCGCGATCCGGCCCCGACACGCCGGATCGGCGCCAGGGACCTTTTGCACGCGACATCCCGTCCGCCCTGATTGCCAAAAGGTTCGACGCGGGGCGCCCGAACGCGTTATGGACGGTGCAAGTGCCCCGTCCGTTCGGGACGGGGCAGAAATTCCGGCCACAGACCCCGAGGACCGACAATGCCCCTGACGAAAAGCTGGATCGCTGCCGCCAACGATCCGACCGGCCCGTTCCCGCTCAACAACCTGCCCTATGGTGTCTTTTCGACCGAAGAGCTTCCGCCCCGCCCGGGCGTCGCCATCGGCGACATGATCCTCGACATGGAAGAGGCCGAGGCCGCCGGCCTCATCGCGCTGACCGACGATCCGCTGTTCGATGTGCCCTACTGGAACGAGCTCATGGAGGAAGGCCCTGCCGTCTGGGCCGCGCTGCGCGAACGGCTGACGGCGCTTCTGAAAGACGGGGCGGCAGAGCGCGAAAAGGTCGAGCCGCTGCTGGTGCCGATGGCCGATGCGGAACTGCACATGCCGTTCATGGTCTGCGAATACACCGACTTCTACGCCGGCCGGCACCACGCGACCAATGTCGGCACCATCTTCCGCGGTGCGGAAAACGCGCTGCCGCCGAACTGGCTGCACATCCCGATCGGCTATAACGGTCGCGCATCGACCGTCGTCGTGTCGGGCACCGACATCGTCCGCCCGCTGGGCCAGACCAAGGCGCCCGACGCCGATGCGCCGTCCTTCGGCCCCTGCCGACGTCTGGATATCGAGCTGGAACTGGGCGCCATCGTCGGCACCGGGTCGGATATGGGCCAGCCCATCACGCTGGATCAGGCCGACGCGATGATCTTCGGCTATGTCCTGCTGAACGACTGGTCGGCACGGGACATCCAGGCCTGGGAATACCAGCCGCTGGGCCCGTTCCAGGCCAAGGCATTTGCGACTTCGATTTCCCCCTGGATCGTAACCAAGGCCGCGCTGGAGCCGTTCCGTGCGCCCGCCCCGGCCCGGGAAAAGCCGCTGCTGCCCTACCTGCAGGACACCGGCCCGATGTTCTATGACATCGAGCTTCAGGTCGACATGGCCCCCGCCGAGGGCGAGGCGAAGACCATCGCCCGCACCAATGCGCGCGAGCTGTATTACTCTGCCGCCCAGCAGTTGACCCACCATGCGCTCTGCGGGTGCGAGATGAACCCGGGCGACCTTCTGGGCTCCGGCACCATTTCGGGGCCCGAAAAGGACCAGCGCGGATCGCTTCTGGAACTGACCTGGTCCGGGAAGGAGCCCTTGCACCTGTCCGACGGGACCGCCCGCAGCTTCATCGAGGACGGCGATACGCTGACGCTGAAGGGCTGGTCCCAGGGCGACGGTTACCGCGTGGGCTTTGGCGACTGCGCAGGCACCATCCTGCCCGCGCCCAGCTTCCCGAAGTAAGGCCGCCCATGTACGTGGAAGGCTTCGTCATCCCGGTGCCTGTCGACCGCAAGGACGACTATGTCGCCATGGCCCGGAGCGCGGCGCAGATCTTCAAGGATTACGGCGCGACCCGCGTGGTGGAATGCTGGGCCGACGACGTGCCGATGGGGGAACTGACCTCGTTCCCCCGCGCCGTCCGGATCGAGGATGGCGAGGCGGTGGTGCTGTCGTGGATCGAATATCCCGACCGCGCCACCCGCGATGCCTGCAACGCCCAGGTCCGCGTCGATCCACGGATGGAGGCGCTGGTGACCAACAGCTTCTTTGCCGGCCGCCGGATGATCTATGGCGGCTTCTCCGCATTCCTCGACCGCTGATCCGCGCCCCTTTCCCGGCGCGGCTCTCTCCCCTTTTCCGCCATTTCAGATCCGGAGCCCCGACATGTCCCCCGACAAGAATGCCGTGACCCTTTTCGACTTCCCGAACTCCTCCTCCAGCTACCGCCTGCGCATCGCGCTGCAGATGGCCGGGATCGACTATGACACCGTGCTGGTGGACCTGCCGACCGGCCAGCAACGCGCGCCCGAACACATGGCCCGCAACCCGCAGGGCTTTGTCCCGGTGCTGGACATCGACGGGCTGCGCCTGACCCAGTCGATGGCGATCCTGCGCTATCTGGACACCACCCGCGGGCTGGGCCTGCTGCCGGAAGACCCGGTGGAACGCGTGAAGGTCGAAGCCCTGGCCGACGCCATCGCCATCGACATCCACCCGGTCTGCAACCTGCAGGTCGTGAAATACGCGACCGAGATCAGCGGCGATGCCGAGATGCGGGGCAAGTGGTCCCGCCACTTCATGCGCCCCGGCATGGTAGCCTTCGAAAAGATGCTGCAGGGGTTCGAAGGTGGCCCATTCTGCTGCGGCGACCTCCCGATGCTGCCCGATATCTGCCTGATGCCGCAGATCAACAACTGCCGCCGCTGGGGCGTAGAACTGGACGATCTGACGAAGACGATGCAGGCCGTCGCCGCGTGCGAAGGTGTGGCGGCATTCCAGGCCGCGCATCCCGACAACTGCCCCAAGCCCGGCTGAGCCGCGCAACAATCTGCCGGTCAGGGCCTTCGAAACGCAACGTCATTTCGCAGGTCATTCCAAACGGTCGCACCGAACAACTTTAGCGTGATATCCTTCCCCTGCCGCCCCGGGGCCCGGCACAAGAACCGCCAAGCGCCCGGGGCGACAAAATGGGAGGAACTTCATGACCAAGACCTTTATCGCGGGCCTTGCGTGCTCTGTTGCGCTGATGGCCGGGACCGCTTCCGCGGAAGACTGCACGCCATCGGCCTGGGGCGCTGAGGACGAGATCGGATCCGCCAACCTGGTGACGCCGGAACGCACGCGGGAAGCGCTGAAGCTTGTCAAACAGGGCAAGTCGGTGCCATTGGGGATCACCATCGATCCGGCCACGCCCGCCTATCCGCCACGGTCGTTGTCATTGCAGATCGTCCAGCCGGGCCAACAGGGCGGCAAGCGCGTCTTTGGCAACGGCAACTACAACGACGACATCATCCATACATGGATCGGCATCGGCAGTCAGCTGGACGGGCTGGGCCATGTCGGCGAAGACGGCATGTACTACAACTGCAACGACGAGAAGGACTTTGCCGACCTGACGGGCCTGAAGAAGCTGGGCACCCATGCCGTGCCGCCGCTCGTGGGGCGTGCCGTGATCCTCGACATGGCGAAACAGGCCGGCAAGCCCTTCCTGGAGGCGGGCGAGTTCTTCGGCGAGGCCGAGATCAAGGCCGCGGCCGAGGCACAGGGCATCACCATCGGCGAAGGGGACATCGTGCTCTTCTACACCGGGTGGACGGATCACAAGTACGAAAGCGATCCGGCAGCCTGGGGCGGGACAGAGCCCGGCATCTCGAACGAAGGCGCGCGCTATGTCGCGTCGCTGAAGCCGATGGCCGTCGGCGCCGATACCTGGGGGGTGGAACCGATCCCGCCGAAACCCGGCGATGGCGTCTTTTACGGGCACACCATCTTCCTGAAGCAGAACGGCGTCTACCTGCTGGAGAACATGAACACAGGCCCGATCCTGAAGGACGGCGTGAACGAGGTGATGTTCGTGCTGGGCCAGCCGCGAATCCGCGGTACGGTGCAGGCGATGATCAACCCGGTCGCGCTTTACTGACCTCCGGCCCGGCCGGGTGCTGGGCAAGGCCCGCAAAAACGGCCGAGCTGCGCCCGGCGGGCCAGCCGCCGGCCGGATAGCGGCGAAGGACTGGCAAGGCCCCCCCTGGAAGGGCCTTGTCCCCCTTGGCGTCAGCGTGGGGGTCAGGGGGCGGCCGCCCAGACCTCCACCTCGACCAGGAACTCGGGCCGGGTGAAACCCGACACGATGATCAGGGTCGACGACGGAAGCTCGGGTCCCACATCCGCCAGGAAACGGTCCCGTGCCGCCATATAAGCCGCCATGTGTGCCCTGTCGGTGACATAGGCCGAGACATGGAACACGTCCCCGCGGCCCATTCCGGCCTCGGCCAGAATGGCTGCGATCGTGGCAAAGCAGATGTCGGCCTGGGCGCCCGCGTCTTCGGGCACGGTGCCGTCCGCAGCCAACCCCAGTTGGCCCGAAGTCCGCACGATCCGATGACCGGGCGGAACCTCGACCCCGTGGGCATAGCGGGCGAAGGGCGGAGAAACGGAGTCGGGCCGAAGCGATCGCATGGTCATGTCCTTGAAATATCTGGGGCGAATATTCACGAATGAACACCAACCCTCTTGCCCTATCCGAGGCAGTCTGTGAAGTTGTTGACTATTCCGGTCAGGATGCCGGTGAGATCCGCAAGATTTTTCCAACCAGGAGGGGAAATGAAGCGGCGCGTACTGATGATACGACATGACGACGGTCCTGACGATGACCGGATCAACACCTATTGCCGCCACCGCGGCCTTGTGGGGGACGTGCGTCGACCGTTCTTGGGCGATCCGCTGGGCCGCGTGGCCGAAGACCTGGCGGCCGTCGTGGTCTATGGCGGACCTTACAACGCCTATGACACGGCCCTGCACCCGTTCCTGAACGACGAATACGCGATGATCGGCGCGGCACTGGACCAAGGCCTGCCGCTGCTGGGCCTATGCCAGGGCGCGCAGATGATGGCCTGGCACCAGGGCGCCTGGGCCGGCGCGCCAGAGCACGGGAAGAAGGAATTCGGTCTTTACGAGATCACCCCGACCGACACGGCCAGCGATTTCCTGAACCATCCGCTGCATGTCACGCAGTTCCACTTCCACACCTTCGACCTGCCCGCCGGCGCCGTCCACCTGGCCCGGTCAGAGATGTTCGAAAACCAGGCCTTCCGCCTGGGCGACAACGCCTATGGGCTGCAGTTCCACCCGGAACAGACCGCTTCGGGCTTCCGACGCTGGCAGCAGAGCGCCACCGACAGCTATGGCATTGCCGGTGTTCAGACGCGCGAAGAACAGGATGCCCTGCTTGCGGAACACGACGCTGCGCAGGCCCGCTGGTTCCTGCACTTCCTCGACCGCTTCTTCGCGACCGAAACCGCGACCGAATAAGTTCGATATGGTATTTTGACGCCCTGATCGCCCCCTGCCGGGGGCGCGCGATCCGGCAACGCCTGCCACTGTGCCGTGACCGGGCGTCCGGGCACGCAAAGCCACCCCCGCACCTTTGCCGGATGCCTCGCCAGTTAGCGGCGTTTTCCTTCCGGTTTCCGACGCATACAGGGCATTTAGGTCGCTGGACAGGTTCTGCCCCGGGGACTACCCTTTGCCGCGTAAGAGTGACCGGGGGATGTGATAGACGGAACCATCTGGCGCACTGGCCCGAAGCCACGCCATGGGACACCGCGGACTGTCGTCCCCGACCATCCCGTGCCGTGCAACCGCGCCGCGGCGGGGCGTTCGGTCCGTCCCCTTCCCCGGTTTCCCTGTCGTCCCATCGGGTTGACCCCCGGTCGGGTGGAAGGCACAAAAGCGACAAGAAAATGACGCAGACAGACAATTGTCTCGCCAGGCCAACAGAGAGGACTACCATGACTTTCAAGACCGTCACCGGCAAACCGATACCCGAGGTCATCGTCGAATCCGGCCGCAAGATCGGCCCGAACTCCGACGCGGTCAGCCGCCGCGAATTCCTGGCCACAGCCTGTTCCTTCGGCGCATCGGCGGCCACGGCCTATGCCATGCTGGGCCTGCCGACGCCGGCCCAGGCGCAGGACACGTCGAGCTACAAGCAGGGCGGCACCGTCCGGATCGAGATGCAGGTCTTCGGCATGAAGGACCCGCGCACCTATGACTGGAGCCAGCTGGCCAACGTGTCCCGTGGCTGGATGGAATACCTCGTCGGCTATGAGAACGACGGCTCGTTCAGCCCGCAACTGCTGGAAAGCTGGGAAATCAACGACGACGCCACAGAATACACGCTGAACGTCCGTCCGGGCGTCACCTGGAACAACGGCGATCCCTTCACTGCCGACGACGTGATCCGCGTGATCGGCGCCTGGTGCGACAAGAGCGTCGAAGGCAACTCGATGGCCGCGCGCTTTGCCACCATCGGCAATGCCGACACCGGCAAGGTCCTGGACGGCGCCCTGGTCAAGGTCGACGACCATACCGTGAAGATCATGCTGCCGGCGTCCGACATCACGCTGATCGCCGGCATGGCCGACTATCCGGCGGCCGTGTTCCACAAGGACTATGACGCCTCCAAGGTCGTCGAGGCCCCGCTGGGCACCGGACCCTACATCCCGGAATCGATCTCGGTCGGCGAAAAGGCCGTGCTGGTGAAGAACCCGAACCACAAGTGGTGGGGCGAAGGCGCCTGGATGGACCGGATCGAGTTCATCGACTACGGCACCGACCCGTCGGCGGCCGTGGCCGCGGCCGAGGCCGACGAGATCGACATGACCTATTCGACCGATGGCGATTTCATCGACATCCTGGAACAGCAGGACGGCTGGACCAAGAACGAGATTGCGACCGCGGCGACCGTCGTGATCCGTCCGAACCAGCTGGCCGAGGTCGACGGCAAGAAGATCTATGCCGACAAGCGCGTGCGCCAGGCCATCCAGATGGCGGTCGACAACAACGTGATCCTGGAACTGGGCATCGGTGGCCGCGGCCAGCGCGCCGAGAACCACCATGTGGGCCCGATGCACCCGGAATACGCGCCGCTGCCCGAACAGAAGGTCGACAAGGCCGCGGCCCTGAAGCTGATGGAAGAGGCCGGCATGGCCGATTTCGAGCACGAGCTGATCTCGATCGACGACAGCTATCGCAAGGATACCACCGATGCCGTCGCAGCCCAGCTGCGCGATGCCGGCATCAAGGTGAAGCGGACCGTCCTGCCGGGCTCGACCTTCTGGAACGACTGGACCAAGTACCCGTTCTCGTCCACCAACTGGAACCACCGCCCGCTGGGCGTGATCATCCACGCGCTGGCCTATCGTTCGGGCGAGGCCTGGAACGAATTCGGCTGGTCCAATGCAGAATTCGACGCCCTGCTGGAACAGGCCCTGGCCACGGCCGATGTCGACAAGCGGCGCACGATCATGGCGAAGTCGGAAAAGCTGATCCAGGACGAGGGCGTGACGATCCAGCCCTACTGGCGCTCGCTTTACAACTTTACCAAGTACGACCTGCGCGGCGGTGCCCACCACATCGCGTTCGAGGTCCGGCCGGCCCAGATGGCCTGGACCTGATCACGGACATTCCCGAAGGGGCCGCCACAAGGCGGCCCCTTTTCCTTTGTCCACTGTACGGTTCACGATGCCCGATTTCATGATCCTGCTGGCGCAATGCTTCGCCGTATCGGTCCTGGCCGCCTGGATGGTGGTCGGTGTCCTGGGAAACCTCCGCCACCCGTCGATCAACGGCGAACTTGTCGACGACGTACTGACGATGACCAGCCTGCAGTCCGGCTTTCCCTCGGCCTATGAACGGCTGAAGCACCGCCGGATCGACAATGCCGGCCTGCGCCGCCTGGTCTATCGTGCCGCCATCACGCTGGAATGCGCCGCGGCCATCGGGCTGACCCTTGGGGCGATTCTTCTGTTCCTCGCCATGCTGGGCCTGGCCGGGCCAGTCGCGGCACGATCCGTCGCGGTCGTCGGCGCGATCCTGTTCTCGTCCGTCTGGGCCGGCTTCGTGATCATCGGCGACTATTTCTGCTATTGGTGCGGGCACGAAAGCGCCCAGAACACCCATTTCCAGCTGTTGATGTGCGGCCTGGGGACGATCCTGTTCCTTTGCGTGGCCTGAGGCGCTTCGCCACCCGTCACGTCCTTCCTCCCGACCAGCCCGGCCGCGCCGCACGCGTGGACCGGCAAGTCGGGGGCGCGCTGCGCATCCGTCAGGGGTGGAAAGGCGGGCCGGGCCGCGCGCGTGGCGGACGCGGTGGGCGGATCGCGATGCAGGGCCTACTCAGCCGCCCGATAGGCTTGGGCGGCCTTCAGCAGGTCCGTCACCTCGGGCGCGTCGATCCCCAGCGCCGCGAAATGCGCGGCCAGATTGGCAACGTAGTCATAGCTCGACCCACGACGCCCCTCTCCCGTGGCGCAAAACCGGACCTTCTCGTCCCAGGTCAGGTCCGGGTCGATATTGTCGGCCTCGTGGTTGGCGATGAAGGCCACGGCATCCACCGCGCCGTGATCCGTCTCGACCGGGATCATCACCTCCAGGTAGGCCGGGCCGATCCTCTCGCGTTTCCAAAGGATCACCGTCTCTTCCTCGATGATCGCCTGCGGGATGCGGAAGACCAGCCCGTCGCAGCAGCCACCCTCGTCCAGCGCGGCCATCACGCCCGGCCGGTCGCGCGACCCGCGGGCGCCGAACCGGTCCTTCAGGATGAAATGCCGCGAATGCCGTGACGCATGGGCGCGGCGTACCTCGGAAAAGCGGATGGCCGGATCCCACATCAGCGAACCATAGGCAAAGACCCAGAGGTCGCCGTCACGCCGCCCTTCCAGCAGGGCACAGCGCAGCGCCTCGCGCTGATCGTCGGGCTGGCGCCAGCCGGGCGGCAGGCCTTCGGTCTCGATCAGCGTGTCCAGCTCGGACGGCTCGAAGGTCCGGAAGAAGGACTGCATCGGATCAAGGATCAGGTCCCGCAGTTCGGGATGGTGGCGGAACGGATCGGATGACATGGGCTGGCCCGGCTGGATTTTCTCCGGATCCTAGTCGCGAACGGCCCGGGGTGAACCCCATGCCGGCGCAAAACGACGGAATGCTGGAAATTTGGGCAGTCGGGCCTTATGCACCACACAGCGTTTCGACGGAGGAAAGCCCGACATGTCGCCCCTGGTCCCTGACGTTAAGGTCCGCACGTGCCTGTGGTTCGACGGCAATGGCGAAGAGGCGGCGCAGTTCTATGTCTCGCTTCTGCCCGACAGCGCCATCACCGGCCTCCACCGCGCCGACCCGGATGCGCCCGCCCTGATCATCGACTTCACGCTGGCCGGCGCGCCCTACCAGATCCTGAACGGCGGTCCCTACTACCGGCTGACGCCCGCGGTCTCGATCTCGGTCCAGACCGACGACCAGGCCGAAACCGACAGGCTCTGGTCCGCGCTGACGGCCCAGGGCGGCGTCGAAAGCCGCTGCGGCTGGCTGTCGGACCGGTTCGGCCTGTCCTGGCAGATCGTCCCCCGGGCCCTGACGGAAATGCTGATGGACCCCGACAGGGAAGCCGCCGCCCGGGTGCACGCGGCGATGACGGAGATGGTGAAGTTCGACCTGCCCGTCCTGCAGAAGGCGTTCCGGGGCGCCTGAGGCAGGCCCTGTGCGCGCCCTGGCGCCCTTGTCGCCCTCTGGCAACGACCCGGGCCATCGCGAGCCCGGATGGCAAACACGAAAAAGCCCGGCCGTTTCCGACCGGGCTTTCGTATTCTGGGGCTGCAACCAGATCAGGCTGCCAGCGCGCCCTTCGCCTGTGCGACGATAGCACCGAAGGCTTCGGGCTCGTGCACGGCCAGATCGGCCAGGACCTTGCGGTCCACTTCGATACCGGCCAGCGCCAGGCCGTTGATGAAGCGCGAATAGGTCAGCGCCTCGTCATGCGAACGCACGGCTGCGTTGATCCGCTGGATCCACAGAGCGCGGAAATTGCGCTTGCGGTTCTTGCGGTCGCGCGTGGCGTACTGGTTGGCCTTGTCGACCGCCTGCTTGGCGACCTTGAAGGTATTCTTGCGCCGGCCGTAATAGCCCTTGGCGGCCTTGATGACCTTCTTGTGACGGGCGTGGGTGACGGTTCCGCTCTTGACTCGGGACATCTCTAATCCTCCTGATCAGCGGTCGTAGGGCATATAGCCCTTGACGATCTTGGCATCCGGAGCCGCCAGCGTGGTGGTCCCACGTGCGTCACGGATGAATTTCTTGGTCCGCTTGATCATGCCATGGCGCTTGCCGGCCTGGGCCGCAATGACCTTGCCGGTCGCCGACACCTTGAAGCGCTTCTTGGCGCTCGACTTTGTCTTCATCTTGGGCATTTCCGTCTCCCGAAGTTCTGGAGTGCGAATGTCACGCGACTCGGCATGCCACATCGGCCGGCCGCGCGGGTTGAGAGCGCGCTGTTAGACAAGACTGCGCGCAAGCGCAAGCCCCATTCCCCCACCCCCCGCTAATCCGGTGCGCGCATCGCTCCCGGTCCGGGACCGACGGATCCGGCGGGGATGGGCAGGAGAGCCCGGATCCGGGGCATCAGCGACGGTCCGGCAACGCCGGAAGTCATCCCCCCGGCCCTTTTGGGGCGCCCTAGGAGAACAGGGGGGCGATCACCTGAAAGAAGATCTCGGGTATCTCCTGCAGACGATAGCCACCCGGCGTCCGCACCCAGGCGGACCCGATCAGCAGCAGCCCCGCGATCCCGAGGACGCGCGAGGCCCAGGGCTTGCGGCCGTCGACCAGTGCCGCCAGCAGCGACGGCAGGTAGAGGCACATGAAGAACAGGCCAAGGATCAGCGCGACGTCCGGCCGAAGCGGGACCAGGCCCGCCAGGCTTTGCAACCAGTTACTTCCTGTCTCCATCAACCGGGGTCCGTACTGTAGATCAGGCGTTCGTCACAGGGCGCCACCCGCAGGATATTCGTGGTGCCCGACATGTTGAAGGGCACGCCCGCGGTTACCACGATCTGGTCCTCGGGCCCGGCGAAACCGCCGGCCCGCGCCGCGCGCACAGCGTTCACGACCGCCTGCTTGAAGCGCGACAGTTCGGCCGTCATCACGCAATAGCAGCCCCAGCTCAGCGCCAGCTGCCGCGCGGTGCTGCGCAGATTGGTCATGGCCAGGATCGGCACGCCGGGCCGTTCCCTCGCCGTCATCAGCGCCGTGGTCCCGGTCTGGGTGAAGCAGCAGATCGCCTTGATGTCCGTCGTCTCGGCGATCTCGCGCGCGGCGGCGACGATGGCATCGGCCACTCCGCCCTGCCGCTCCCCGCGAGACGCTCGGATGATCTGGCGATAGTTCGGATCCGCCTCGACCTCGGTCGCGACCTTGTCCATCGTCTTCACCGCATCCACCGGGTACTTGCCCGCCGCCGATTCGGCGCTGAGCATGATGGCATCGGTGCCTTCGTAGATCGCCGTCGCCACGTCCGACACCTCGGCCCGGGTCGGCATCGGGCTTTCGATCATGCTTTCCAGCATCTGCGTCGCAACGATCACGGGCTTGGCCGCCGCCCGGCACAGGCGCACCAGCCGCTTCTGGATCGGCGGCACCGCCTGCACCGGCAGTTCCACGCCCAGATCGCCGCGGGCGACCATGATGCCGTCCGACACCTCCAGGATCTCGGCAAAGTGTTCTACCGCGGCCGGCTTCTCGATCTTCGACAGGATGGCGGCGCGGCCATCGGCCAGTTCGCGGGCCTCGATCACGTCCTCGGGGCGCTGCACGAAGCTGAGCGCCAGCCAGTCCACCCCCAGGCGGCAGACGAATTCCAGATCCGCCCGGTCCTTTTCCGACAGCGCGGCCAGCGGCAGGACCACATCGGGTACGTTCACGCCCTTGCGGTTGGAAATCGTGCCGCCCGCGATCACCTTGCAATCGGCGAAATCGGCGCCGCACTTGTCGACCTTCACCCGGATCTTGCCGTCATTGACCAGAAGGGTCGCCCCGGGCTTCAGCGCGGCAAAGATTTCCGGGTGCGGCAGGCAGACCCGGGTCGCATCGCCCGGCGCCTCGTCCAGATCGAACCGGAAATGCGCATCGATCTCCAGCTCCTCTGCGCCGTTCGCGAAGACGCCGACCCGCAGCTTCGGGCCCTGAAGATCCGCCAGGATGGCGATCGGGCGTTCCAGGTCGCGTTCGACCTCTCGGATGATGCGGTGCTTCTCGCGGATCTCGTCATGGGATCCGTGGCTCATGTTCAGGCGGAACACGTCGGCGCCTGCCACATGCAGCGCCCGCACCATGTCATAGGTTTCCGAAGAAGGCCCCAGCGTGGCCACGATCTTGACGTTTCGGTTGCGGCGCATCGCGCTTGTCCTTTCGTCGCTTCCCGCCGCCCGGCCCCGCCGGCACGGCGCGCGAAGGCCCGACGGCCCCGCGTTCGTTCGGGTTATCCCAGAACCAAGGTTAATCGACAATTGCCACCGGGCCGCGGCGTCGAATTCGCGCGGCGCTGTGGGCGTTATGGCGCGGCCGGCTTTCCGATCCGGGCCGGGGCGCCTATGTTCGAAGCAAATTCCGGTCCGCCGTTCCGGGCCGGCCCGCAGACAAGGAGAGTCAGCATGGCCCATATGTCCGACACCGACCCGACCGAAATCGAACTGCAGGCCGCCGCCTTCCGTCGGCTGCGTCAGCACCTGATGGAAGACCGCACCGACGTCCAGAACATCGACCTGATGAACATGGCCGGATTCTGCCGCAACTGCCTGTCCCGCTGGTACAAGGAAGCTGCCGAGGAACGCGGCATCGCGATGGAGGAAAAGGACGCGCGCGAACTGTTCTACGGCATGACCATGGCGGAGTGGAAAGCCAACTACCAGACCGACGCGTCTCCGGCCCAGAAGGTGGCGTTCAAGACCGCCTTTGCCGAGAACGTCACAGCCAGGAAGGACTGACAGACAGGGCCGTCAGGACGCCTTTGCTGCCATGCGCCGGATGAAACCGGCACATTCGGCTGGCGCCGTGATGTTGATCATATGCCCCCGGCCCGGCAGTGCCTCGTAGCTCAGGCCGTATTGTACCATGCCTTCGCCGTGGTGGCCGGGCGAGAGCAACGCGTCATCGGCCCCGAAGAGGATCCCGCCCGGCACCTTCAGAGCGCCGGCATAGCGGGCTTCCTGCGCGGCGCTGGTATCCCGGGCCCACACGTAATCGGCGGACGAGGCGATGAAGCTTTCCGGCCGCATCCCCAGCATTCCCCCGGCGCGGATCACGAAATCCTCGGGCCAGGGTTCGGGGGCGAAAACGCCGTTCAGCGTCTCGACCCCGGTCTTTGCGGCGATGGGCACGGCCACGGTATGGGCCAGCATCCGGCGCAAGGCAGGAGAACTGATGTCCAGGCCCTTGAACGTCTCGATATCCGTCTTTTCCTGTCGGGTCAGCGGGCAGATGAGGGCCATGGCTTTCACCAGATCGGGCCGGTCCAGCGCCATCGCCAGGGTCACCATTCCGCCCAGCGAGTGGCCGACGACCGTGGCCGCCTTCACCCCCAGCCCGTCCATCGCCTCGGCAATCATGCGGGCCTGCTCGCGCGGGGCGGCCAGGTCGTCGCTGGCGCGCTCGGAATAGCCACAACCGGGTCGGTCGACCATGATCAGGCGGAAATCGTCCTGCAGCAGGTCGGCGATGCCGTAGGTGAAATGCTGCAGGTAGCCGCCCAGCCCGTGGATGCACAACAGCACCGGCGCATCCCGCGGGCCCCGGTCGACATAGTGGATGGCCCCGCCCCGGACCTTCACGATCTGCCCGGCCCGTGGCACGGCCTGTTCCGCGGCCCTGGCCATCTTGCGGGTCTTCACAACCTGCCAGGTGACGACAGCGGCCACCAGCAGCAGGTTCACAAGAAGAATAAGCGCAAAGGTCATCGTCACCACATTCCATCGCCAAGGGTCTTTCCGACCTTAACGCGCCCCCACGGTCACGCAATGGGCCCGCCCGGCCCCCGGTCCCGTCACGGCGCCGACAGCGCACCGATCACCGCACCGGTCATCATCGTGGCCAGCGTGCCCGATACCAGGCTTTTCAGCCCCAGTTCCACGATCTCGGCCCGGCGTTCGGGCACGATGGCCGACATCCCGCCGATCATGATGCCGACGGAGCCGAAATTGGCGAAGCCCGACAGCGCATAGGTCACGATCAGCCGCGACCGCGGGGAAAGCGTCGTGTCCTGCCCGAGGTCGAGATAGGCCACCAGTTCATTCACCGCGGTCTTGATGCCCAGAAGGCTGCCGGCCGTCCCGGCCTCGGCCCAGGGGACGCCGATCAGCCAGGCGACGGGTGCAAAGACCCAGCCGAAGATCTTGCCCAGGGACAGCTGCCAGCTGCCTGAAGCCATGCCCAGAAGCTGGTCGACCAGTGTCAGCAGCGCCACGAAGACGATCAGCGTGGACACCACCCCCACCAGCAGCAGCACACCCGTCTGCGTGCCCCGCGTCAGCGCGTCGATGGAACTGGTGGGGGCATCTTCGGGCGGCTCCTCCGGCAGCTTTTCCAGATCCAGCGGGGTTGTCGGTATCATCAGCTGTGCCAGCATCAGCGCCGCCGGAGCCGAGATGACGGAAGCCACGATCATGTGCCCCGCCGCATCCGGTACGACGCCGTTCAGGAACGAGGCATAAAGCACCAGCACCGTGCCGGCGATGGTCGCCAGCCCCACGGTCATCACGGCAAAAAGCGCGCCCCGGTCCATCACCCGTAGATAGGGGCGGATGAACAGCGGCGCCTCGATCATGCCCAAGAAGATATTGGCGGCCGCGGCCGTGGCCAGCGGGCCGGACACGCCCATCGAATGCTGCAGCAGCCGGGCGAAGGCCCTGACAATCCGTTGCAGGATGCCCCAGTAGAACAGCAGGCTGGTCAGGGCGGACACGACCAGCATCAGCGGAAAGGCCTGGAACGCCGGCAGGAAGGCATGGGCGGGGCTGGTCACGTCGAAGGGCGTGGGCCCGCCGCCCAGATAGCCGAAGACCAGTTGCACGCCCCTGCCCGTCGCCGCCTGCAGCGCATCGACACCTCGGCTGACATAGGCAAAGCCGGCACGGATGGCCGGCACATTCAGCATCAGCGCAGCTATGGCCAGCTGCAGCGCCAGGCCCACACCCACGATCCGCGCGGCATGTTTCAGGTCCAGCGGTTTCGACCGGTCCCGCACGGCCCAGGCGAACAGCGGAATGGCAATCAGACCGATGACGGACTGGAGCTGGACAGGGATCATCGGCAACCTCCTCAACGACGGACGGGACCGCATCGTCCGACACGGTCCCGCCTCTTTTCCCTTATCCGGATCGTTGCCCCAAGGCTTTTCGAAAAGCCCCAGTCACGCCGTTCAAAACGTCTTTCGGCGCCGGAAGGTCCCCGTCAGATGGCGACCTTCATGCTTTCTTCCAGATAGATCTCGCGCAGGCGCTTGGCCACCGGCCCCGGTTTGCCGTCGCCCAGTGCCACGCCGTCCACTTCCACAACCGGCATCACGAAGGCCGAGGCCGAGGTGATGAAGGCCTCGTCCGCTTCCTTGGCTTCGTCGATGGTGAACAGCCGCTCCTCGATGGTCATCTGCGCTTCCTTGGCAAAGCGCAGCACGGCCGCCCGGGTGATCCCGTGCAGGATGTCGCTCGACGTCGGCCGGGTCACGATGGTCCCGCCCTTCACGATATAGGCGTTGTTCGACGTGCCTTCGGTCACGAACCCGTCCTCGACCAGCCACGCGTCGTCGACGCCCGCGGCTTTGGCCATCATCTTGCCCATCGACGGATAGAGAAGCTGAACGGTCTTGATGTCCCGCCGTGCCCAGCGCTGATCTTCGATCGAGATCACCTTCCAGCCGGTCTTGGCCGCCGGCGCATCCGCCAGGCCCGGCTTCGACTGGGTGAACAGCACCAGCGTCGGCGGCACCTTCTCCGGATCCGGGAACACGAAGTCGCGGTCGCCGGCGGACCCGCGGGTCACCTGCAGATAGACCATGCCATCGACGATCTCGTTCTTCGCCACCAGCTCGCGGTGGATCTCCAGCAGCTCGTCCCGGGTCACCGGGTTCGCCATGTCGAGCTCTTTCAGCGACCGTTCCAGACGGGCATAGTGGCCGTCGAAGTCCAGCAGCTTGCCGTCCAGCACGCTGGTCACCTCGTAGACCCCGTCGGCCATCAGGAAACCGCGGTCGAAGATGGAAATCTTGGCCTCGGTCTCCGGCAGATACTCTCCGTTCACGTAAACGGTACGCATGGGCATGTCTCCTATCCCCAAAGGGCGGGTTCGGGCGGATAAACGCCCTTCTCGTCATATTTCAGGGGCATGGCGCGATCTTCGGCCAGCAGCAGCGGCCCGTCCAGATCGACGATCTGGGCGCCCTGCGCCACCAGCACCGCCGGCGCCATCGCCAGCGAGGATCCGACCATGCAGCCGACCATGATGCCGAAACCTTCGGCCACGGCCGCATCGCGCAACGCCAGCGCCTCGGTCAGGCCGCCGGTCTTGTCCAGCTTGATGTTCACCACGTCGTACTTGCCGATCAGGTTCGGCAGATCGGCCCGGTCGTGGCAGCTTTCGTCGGCACAGACCGGCACCGGCCGGTCGATCCCGATCAGGGCCGCATCGTCGCCCGCGGGCAGCGGCTGTTCCACCAGCGCCACGCCCAGCCGCACCAGGTGCGGCGCCAGATCGGCATAGACCTCGGCCGACCAGCCCTCGTTCGCATCCACGATGATCTTCGATTTCGGCGCGCCCGCCCGGACCGCTTCCAGCCGGGGCATGTCGTCGGGCGTGCCCAGCTTGATCTTCAGCAGCGGGCGATGGGCGTTCTTCGCGGCCTCGGCCTTCATCTCGTCGGCCGAAAGAAGGGAAATCGTGTAGGCCGTGATCTCCGGTCCCGGCGCCGCCGGCAGACCGGCCAGCTGCCAGGCCGGTTTCCCGGCCGTCTTGGCCTCCAGGTCCCACAGCGCACAGTCGACGGCATTCCGCGCGGCGCCCGCCGGCAGCAGGTCATAAAGGTCGGCGCGCGTGAAGCTTTCCGGCAGGCCTTCGATCTCGGCCGTCACCGATTCCAGCGTCTCGTCATAACGGGCATAGGGCACGCATTCTCCCCGGCCCGTCACGCCGTCCTTCTCCAGCGCCACGGTCAGCACCTTGGCTTCGGTACGCGACCCGCGGCTGATCGAGAAGACCTGCGCCAGCCGGAACACATCCCGCGTTACGGTGCGTTTCATGGCCATCCCCTTCTTCTTCTTTTCCGAAATACTCCCGCCGGAGGCATCCGCCGGGAGCGTCGCATGACCGGCCCGCTCAGAGAGCGGCCAGCGCGTCCACCAGCGGTGCAGTGCCCGTGCGCAGCGGGTCGACCGCGGGCAGGCCCAGCCGGTCCTCGGTCGCCTTCAGATAGGCCAGCGCCTCGTCCTCGGCCATGCTGTAGGTGTTGATCGCATAGCCCACGACCTGACAGGCCGGGTTCGCGACCTGCGCCAGATGCAGCGCGGTGTCACGGACAGCTTCCAGCGTCGGCAACTGATATCCCGGCAGGCCGCGCATGTGCGGACGGGTCGGCTCGTGGCAGACCACCAGCGCGTCGGGCTGCCCGCCATGGATCAGCGCCAGCGTCACGCCGGAATAGGACACGTGGAACAGGCTGCCCTGCCCTTCGATGATGTCCCAGTGATCCGGATCGTTGTCCGGAGTCAGGTATTCGATCGATCCTGCCATGAAGTCGGCGATCACGGCATCCAGCGGCACACCGTCGCCGGTGATCAGGATGCCGGTCTGGCCGGTCGCCCGGAACGAGCTTTTCATGCCGCGCTTGCGCATTTCTTCGTCCACCGCCAGCGCAGTGTACATCTTGCCGACGGAACAGTCGGTGCCCACGGCCAGCATCCGCTTGCCGGTGCGCTTGACGCCATTGGCGATCGGGTACTGGACCGACGGGATCCGCACGTCGTGCAGCATCCGGCCATTGGCCTTGGCGGCCATCACCAGGTCGGGTTCGTTGCGCAGCAGGTTGTGCAGGCCCGACGCCAGGTCGAAGCCTTCGGCCAGCGCCTGGATCAGGACTTCCTTCCAGGCCTGCGAAATAACGCCGCCGCGGTTCGCCACGCCGATCACCAGCGTCTTGGCACCGGCGGCCTTGGCCTCGGCCAGGGTCATGTCGGTCAGGCCGACGGTCGCCTTGCACTCGGGCAGGCGGAACTGGCCGACGGCGTTTTCAGGGCGCCAGTCGCGGATGCCTTGCGCAACCTTGGCGGCAAGCTGGTCCGGCGCGTCGCCCAGGAACAGCAGGTATGGCGTTTCGATCATGTGTCAGACTCCCCGGGTTTGGCCCATGTGATCGTACTCTACTGCGCGATCCCGGTCATGCCAGTCGGTTTCGAGTCGATAGTGTCCGGCCGGGTATTCCACGACATGTCCTGCCCCCGCAATGGCAATTTTTCCGCGTGTTTCCGCGACGTTGTGGCACCCCGGTTTTCGAACTGCCCAAATTTCGGTCAGCACCCGCGCAGCCCATTGATAATTTGATCAAAAACCGCCCGCAGGGAATCGCCACTCGGGAAAGCTCCGACAAAAGGCCAAACCGATAGCAGGTATGCTGCAGGTGCAATATCGGCTTGCGCGGCGGGCGGCGCAATTTTATAGCCGTTGACCAAGAGAATTGAGAAATATCCTTACTCAACCCTGTCGCCAGAACCAAAGGGGAACCGACCCATGAGCTTCCGCGTCCAGCCTGCCGCCCCGTCCCGCCCGAACCGCTGCCAGCTTTTCGGCCCGGGCTCGCGCCCACAGATCTTCGAGAAGATGGCTGCCAGCGCCGCCGACGTGATTAATCTGGATCTGGAAGATGCCGTCGCTCCCGACGACAAGCCCGCCGCGCGCGAAAACATCATCAAGGCGATTTCCGACATCGACTGGGGCAACAAGACCCTTTCGGTGCGCATCAATGGCCTGGATACGCCCTACTGGTATCGCGACGTGGTCGACCTGGTGGAACAGGCGGGCGAGCGTCTGGACATGATCATGATCCCCAAGGTGGGCTGTGCCGGCGACATCTATGCCGTGGACGCGCTGATTTCGGCGATCGAGATGGCGAAGGGCCGGACCAAAAAGATCATGCTGGAAGTGATCATCGAAACCGCCGCCGGCATCGCCCATGTTGAAGAGATTGCCGCAGCCTCGCCCCGCCTGACGGCGATGTCGCTTGGGGCCGCCGATTTCGCGGCGTCGATGGGGATGCAGACCACCGGCATCGGCGGAACGCAGGAAAACTATTACATGATCCGCGAAGGTCAGAAGTACTGGTCGGATCCGTGGCACTGGGCCCAGACCGCCATCGTCGCGGCCTGCCGGACCCATGGGCTGCTGCCGGTCGACGGGCCCTTCGGCGACTTTTCCGACCCGGACGGCTTCAAGGCGCAGGCGCTGCGGTCGGCCACGCTGGGCATGGTCGGCAAATGGGCGATCCACCCCAACCAGGTGGCCCTGGCGAACGAGGTCTTCACGCCCTCCGAAGCCGCCGTGACCGAAGCGCGCGAGATCCTGGCCGCGATGGAAGAGGCCAAGAAGTCGGGCACCGGGGCTGCCGTCTACAAGGGTCGGCTGGTCGATCTCGCCTCGATCCGTCAGGCCGAGGTGATCGTTCGCCAATCCGAGATGATCTCGGCCGCGTAAGGCGTCCGCCCGCCGGTCTAGGCTTCGGCCGATGCGCGCAGCCGCGCCTCGGCCCCCGGGCACAGTTTTTCGACCTCGTCCCGATCCATCGGATCGCCGGACGGGGTCAGGGCTTGAAACCTTTCCCCCACCAAAACCAGAACCGCCACGGGGTGTTTTTCGGCCACGCCGCCGATGCCGTCCTGTTCGGTCTTCCATACGCCGCGCATGACGCGGGACAGGGTCGCCACCCGCCCACCGGGAAATGGCACGGCCCTGTCCATGAACAGGCGCATGTCGCCATCGCGGGGCATCACTTGCGCCCCTTCCATTGCAGCACGATGCCGAAACGGATCAGCGGGA
Organism: Chachezhania sediminis; assembly: GCF_009765275.1. Taxonomy (GTDB): domain Bacteria; phylum Pseudomonadota; class Alphaproteobacteria; order Rhodobacterales; family Rhodobacteraceae; genus Chachezhania; species Chachezhania sediminis. Next base: position 11,796 of record NZ_VOPH01000003.1, on the reverse strand, counting down.
TCAGGACAGAGATGGGGCGCACGCGCAGATCGGCCTCGATCTCGCCCTCGATGACGGGTCCGTCGAAATCGGGGCGGATCAGGATCGCAACGTTGGGAATGACCCGCAGGCTTTGCGTAACGGCCATGGACTTGCCGTAGAATTCGCCGGTCGTGGCCGGGTCGCCCAGGCCTACGGTCGCATCCAGGCGCAGCAGGTCGAAATGGATGTGCCGCAGGATCCGGACGATGCAGCGCCACCCTTCACGCAGCAGGACGGACCGGCGCATGTCGGTGTTCCCGGCCACGTGATCCTGCGCCCGGGCTGCTGCGTCCTGGACCCAGGCGGGCGGCTCCTGATCTTCGGGGCGGTCGATCGGGGCGAGCTTGATTTCCGGGATGAGCCCGTTCAGCGGCGCGACCGTCGCACGGAAAAATGGGCCGGTGTCCCGTCCGGCGCCGGCCACACAACGAAATCGCACCGGCAGGACCAGTGCGATTGCCAGCGCCAGAATGACCAGGCCGATCAGGACCTGGACCACATCCAGCGCGATTTCGAACCCTTCCGGCATCGCGCGCCCTGTGCTGGATCACCCCGTGCCGGATCAGTCCTTGGACGGCTCGTCCAGCTGTTCCGGTTCCTTGGACTTCGACCCCTTCCGGTCCAGCGCCTTGGCGGCGAAACCCACCAGCAGCTCGGCAACCGTGGTCGTCGTGTTCTTGATCGATTCGACCCGGGCGTCGCCGTTCGCGTCGATGATCACGGCGCCCACCGGACGGATACCGCCACCGGCACCCGCGCCTGCCCCCCCGGTCGAGGTCGGGCCTGCCGCAACCCCGAAGCCGAAGCCGAAGCTGACCATCGGGATGACAGTGCCCTTTTCATTGGTGATCGGGTCGCCCAGCACGTTCCGGGCATTCAGGAGCTTGTCCAGCTCGACGACGGTGCCTTCCAGAAGCTTGTCGATTTCACTCACGATTCGTACTCCCAACTTGTCATGTCGCGCCCTGCGATATTCGCTGCGCCTGAAGACGGAAACGCCCGGGGCGCCGGTTCGTTCCCGATTCCCCGCAAGCTTACCCGGCTTCGTTCGGCTTTGGCCCCCGAATTTGGCCGCTGAAAAGGACACCGGAAACGGAAACGGAGCCGACCGGAAGGGAAACCACCACGAGGTCCCTTCGGTACGGCTCCGTTCGTCCGGGTGCGTTCCGGTTCGGCCGGACACGGCACCGGACCCGCTTCAGGGCCCCCCAGCCCCGGGTCCGGTATCGCTTGACGTCCGGCGCGTCCCGGGACGTGCCATCCGATGACAGGGTCCGCCACTCCCGGCGACTGTCCTGTCCACGCGACCGGACCCACCAGGCCCCTAGCCCATCCCGAACGCGTGCCTTTCCTTACAGGTCGCGCCACTCCCCGGGCGACTTCCCCTGCCGATCCATCCGGGCCCACCGGGCACCCCTGCCCATACCGTCCGGCCGTCCTTTCGTGTGCAGGATCCGCCACGCCCCCGCGACTTTTCCTGCCAGTCGTCCAGGTCCACCGGGCACCCCTGCCCATCCCGAACGACCGTCTTCCAGTTCAGGACCGGCCACTCCCCGGCCTTGTGTCCTGTCGTTCTGTCCGCCGGGCCCACCGGGCACCCCTACCCCTCCCGGGCGGACAGTCTTCTTTTTTGCAGGTCCGGCCGCCCCCAGCGTCTTTCCTGCCGATCCGCCCGGGCCACCAGGCCCCCCGGCCATCCCGAACGAACTTCCTTGTCCGCTGGCCTCTCGGTCAGCCCCCTCCCGCCGGACGCTGGCATCGCCCCCCCCGGACCTTGCCACCACCGCCCCGCAGGTCACCCGACCGGTCCCTGATACGCACCCACCGCGCCTTTGACGGAACCGCCGGAAACCAGCCTGGATTTTCGGGAAGATGCCGGCTTTGCCGGCGACGAAGGACGTTTCGTCCTTCTCACGCGAACCCCTTACACTCCCACCTCGTCATCACAGGAACAGATGTACCCGAATCGCCCGGGCGATTCTTTGATCTGAATCATGCCACCCAGATGCATCGAAACAATGCCCCGCCAAACGCCGACGCGCGCGACCCTTCGGCCCCCCCTTCAGGCCCGCTGATCCTTGGGCGAGGCCAGGACGACATAGGTTGTCAGGGCCGAGACCTGGGGCAGTGTGCCCAACACGTCGGTGTGGAATTTCTTGTAGGCGGCCAGGTCCGCGCATTCGATCCGCAGCAGGTATTCGATGGTGCCGGTGATGTTGTGGCATTCGATCACCTCGGGCACCGCCTGCAGGGCCTGTTCGAACCGCTCCTGGCTTTGCTTGGAATGTTCGTTCAGGCCGACGCCGATATAGGCCGCGAAGCCCCGCCCCAGCGCGGCGCCGTTCAGCACCGCGCGATAGCCGTCGATCACGCCCGACCGCTCAAGCTCCTGCACGCGCCGCAGGCAGGCCGAGGGCGACAGCCCGACACGTTCGGCCAGCTCCAGGTTGCTGATCCGGGCATTGCGCTGAAGCTCCTGCAATATCCGGTCGTTGATTGCATCGATCTTCGTCATTTGTTGCAAACTTTGCCGATCCATTCGAAGGAATGCAATTTCATTTGGACGGATGGGCGTCATGCTTTGCTCTCTGCACCCTCTTCAAGGTCGCCCCTCATGACGCCCGATCTGCTTGTTGCCCTTGTCGTCTTCGCCTTCGTGTCTTCGATCACGCCGGGCCCGAACAACCTGATGCTGATGGCCTCGGGCGCGAATTTCGGCCTGCGCCGGACGGTGCCGCACATGCTGGGCGTCTGCCTGGGCTTCGTCTTCATGGTATCCCTGGTCGGGGCCGGACTGGTGCAGGTCTTCGACCTTGTGCCCTTCAGCTACCTGGCGCTGAAGGGCGGCAGCGTCGTCTATCTTCTGTGGCTGGCTTGGAAGATCGCCCATGCCGGACCGGCCAAGGGGGCCGAGGCCGGTGGCCGCCCGATGACCTTCCTGCAAGCCGCGGCCTTTCAGTGGGTGAACCCCAAGGCCTGGGCCATGGCCTTGACCGCGATCACAGCCTACGCGCCCGACCGCAGCCTTCTGGCCGTGGCCATCGTGGCCCTGGTCTTCGGGGCGGTGAACCTGCCGTCCGTCACCAGCTGGGCGATGCTGGGCCAGCAGATGGCGCGCGTCCTGACCAGCCCCGCGCGACTGGCGATCTTCAACTGGACCATGGCCGGGCTTCTGGTCCTGTCGCTTTACCCCGTGATCTGGCCGCACTGACCCCGCGCTGGAATCGCGTTCGCGGGCAGGCGGGATGTGACGGCCCACGTCCGGCCCAGTTGCATCCGCCCGCCCGCCCGCCATATACGGTGGCGAACCGCAAGCGAGAGCCCTGATGACCCAGTACCTGGATTTCGAGAAACCGCTGGCCGAAATCGAAGGCAAGGCAGAGGAACTGCGTGCCCTGGCCCGCAACAGTGCCGAGATGGACGTGGGCGACGAGGCCGCGGCGCTGGACACCAAGGCCGCGACGCTGCTGGACGATCTTTACAAGAACCTGACGCCCTGGCGGAAATGCCAGGTGGCGCGCCATCCCGAACGCCCGCATTGCCGCGATTACATCGACGCGCTGTTCCAGGAATTCACGCCGCTGGCCGGCGACCGGAACTTTGCCGACGACATGGCGGTGATGGGGGGCCTTGCCCGTTTCAACGATCAGCCGGTCATGGTGATCGGGCACGAAAAGGGCAACGACACCAAGTCGCGCATCGAACGCAATTTCGGCATGGCGCGGCCCGAAGGCTATCGCAAGGCGATCCGCCTGATGGAGATGGCCGGCCGCTTCGGTCTGCCGGTGATCACCATCGTCGACACGCCCGGCGCCTATCCCGGCAAAGGCGCCGAAGAACGCGGCCAGTCCGAAGCCATCGCGCGGTCGACCGAAACCTGCCTGCGGATCCCGGTACCCCTGGTCAGCGTGGTCGTGGGCGAAGGCGGGTCCGGCGGCGCCGTCGCATTCGCCACCGCAAACAAGGTCGCGATGCTGGAACACTCCGTCTATTCGGTCATCAGCCCGGAGGGCTGTGCCTCGATCCTGTGGAAGGATGCCGAGAAGATGCGCGAAGCGGCCGAGGCGCTGCGCCTGACCGCGCAGGACCTGATGAAGCTGGGCGTGATCGACCGCATCGTGGCCGAACCCCGCGGCGGCGCGCACCGTGACGCACCGGCAGCCATCGCATCCGTCGGCAAGGCGCTGGAAGCGATGCTGGAGCCTCTGATGGCGCTGGACGGACCGGCCCTAGTGGCCGAACGGCGCAAGAAATACCTGACCATGGGCAACCAGCGCCTGACCGCCTGACTGCATCCGGGCCGGATGGCCCGGATACGACCGGCCCGGGCGACCGATAACCTTCGTGCTTTCCCGGCAGATCTCCCGCCGAAGCAGAGGACCGCTGGGCGCTTGAAGCCCTGCGCCCGTCCCCTTACCCCGCCAGCATCCGCAAGCCCTGGGTCACGTCCGACCGGACCGCCAGCCGCAGGCCCGGTTCGTCCCCGGCCCGCAGCGCGGCCAGAATCGTGCGGTGGAAGATCGGCGGTTCGGTCCGGCCCAGTTTGCCGTAAAGCGCGCGCATCGTCGGCCCGAGTTGCAGCCACACGGTTTCCGCCATGGCCAGCATCGCCGGCGCCTGCGCGCGCAGGTAGAGCGCGCGGTGGAATTCCATGTTCGACCGCAGATAGGCCACCGGATCGCGGTTCGCGACCGCCTCGCCAATGGCATTGTTGATCGTCGCCATCCGGTCGATCAGCGCGATATGCGCCCGCGGCAACGCCCGGCTGGCCAGCTCGACCTCGATCAGCGCGCGCAGGGCCGCCAGTTCCTCGATCCGGTCGTTGCCCAGCTCTGGCGTCGAGATCCGGCCCGAACTCGACAGGGTCAGTGCGCCTTCGGCGTTCAACCGCCGTACGGCCTCTCGCGCCGGGGTCATGGATACGCCGTATTCCTTGCCGATCCCCCGCAGCGTCAGCGCAGCGCCCGGCTCCAGCTCGCCATGCATGATCCTGGTGCGCAGGCTGCGATAGACACGGTCATGGGCCACCGTCGCCGTATCGGCGGAACGCGGCGGCTGCACCGGTTCTGCCGGGCGGGGAACGGCGCGTTCCGGAAGGGGCAGGCCCTTGGCGCCCCGGTCGTCATTCCGCATCGAAGCGATACCTGTGCAGATCGTTGCCCTTGGTCCGAAGCCAGCCCCGGGCCGAATCGTAAGGGCCATAGATATCCTCGACATTGGCCCAGAAGGCGGACGAGTGGTTCATCTCGGCCAGGTGGGCGACTTCATGGGCCGCGACATAGTCCAGGATATGCGGCGGCGCCATCACCAGCCGCCAGGAAAACATCAGCCCGCCATGGGACGAACAGGACCCCCAGCGCGACCGCGTGTCCCTGAGCGTGATGCGCGTGTAGCGCCGACCCAGCGCATCGGAATAATGGTCCGACGCCTCGGCCAGCCGTTCGCGGGCCAGCGTCTTCAGCCAGGACTTCAGCCGCGCGCCCGGCGCATCGGCCGGCACCTCGACCCGGTCGTCGTGCAGCACCACACGGCGGCCCGGAACCGGCACCACAAGGCGCATCACCCCATCGACGGGCACCCGTGCGCCGGCATCCACCACCACGTCCGAACCGCGCTGCGCCAGATGGTCCCTGATCCAGTCCGCCTTGGCCCGGGCAAAGTCCAGCGCTTCGGCCTCGCTGACGCCGCGGGGCAGTGTCAGGGTCACCCGCCCATCCAGCCGCGAGACGCGCAGGATGATTCGTCGGGCGCGCGCCGAACGCCTTAGCGTCAGCGGCACCGGCGGGGATCCGGCCAGGCGATGGTCGGCCATTCTGGGGGTCGCGCTCCATTCGGGGCCCAAAGGCTTTGACAGTTCTGATGTCATATGGCAGGAGCCCGGAATCGTCGATAGCGCCCAGCCATATCTCGAGAGGAACCACATGCCCAAGGAAGAATGGGGTGTCAAACGCGTCTGCCCGACCACCGGTCGCCGCTTCTATGACCTGAACCGCAACCCGGTCGTCAGCCCCTATACGGGCGAAGTCGTGGAAATCGACGCAGACAAGACCCGCATGATCGCCGCCGACAACGAGGACGCGGCAACCCTGCGCGCCAAGGCCAGCCAGATGGAAGACGACCAGACCATCGATGACGATGACGATATCGATGTCGATCTGGGCGACGACGTCCTGGACGACGACGATTCGGACGACAACGTCTCGCTTGACGAAATCGCCGATGTCGGCGGAGACGACGACGACTGATCGTCACCGGTCCGGGCCAGGGGACGCGACGTCGCGCCTCCTGGCCCGGACCCTGACCACCGGGCGCCCCGGCCGGCCGCCAGACGGCCGGCCATGGGCCGCGGCGGTCCCCTTGCTCCCCCCCTTTCCCTCCGAACGCCGACGGGCCCGCCACGGGCGCTGTACCGCACTGTGCGTCGCCCTGCGGTGCGTGCGGCCATGCCTGCAATGACCGGCAGGTCCGCCCCGGGCAGCACGAAACCCGGCCGCCGGCGCATCGCCAAAGAACCCGCACGCCGGTCCATTTTTCCGCTTGAACTCCCCCGGCCGTTTCCATAGATCACCCTCTACGGTTCGGGGCCTTAGCTCAGCTGGGAGAGCGCTTGCATGGCATGCAAGAGGTCAGGGGTTCGATCCCCCTAGGCTCCACCACCGTTTCATTGAAAAGCACCAGATAGTTCTGCCTTTCTCGTCAGAGGATTTGCCTCTGCCGCGCAGACGGATGTTGTTTTCCCTACAAAAATCCGTGCTGCCTCGATCCGCGCCGATGGCGTGTTGATCCGGTCGCAGCCCTTCCCCTGCCAAAACCGAGGGTGGCCCATGAGCGACCATTTCTTGGTCGTGACGGGCGGCCCCGGTGCGGGCAAGACCAGCCTGATCACCGAGCTTGCCCACCGCGGCTTTCACACGATCCCCGAATCCGGCCGCGCGATCATTCGCGAGGAGACGCAGAGCGGCGGAGACGCCCTCCCCTGGGCGGACCGCATGACCTATGCCGAGCGGATGCTGGAACATGACCTGCGCGCCTACAGCGCCGCACAGGCGCTCCCAGGCCCCGTGATCTTCGACCGCGGCATCCCCGACATAATGGGCTACCTGACCCTTTGCGGCCTCCCTGTGCCGCCCCACATCGCCGCAGCGGCCAAGGCAGCGAGCTACAACGCCCGCGTCTTTCTAGCGCCGTTCTGGAACGAGATCTTCACACAGGACACCGAACGCAAGCAGACCCGCGCTGAAGCCGAAGCGACCTGCGCCGTCATGCGCGAGACCTACACCGCCCTCGGATACCAAATCACGGAGCTGCCGCGCGCCGACATTGCAACACGCGCCAACTTTGTCTGTGCGCAACTGGCAAATTGACCGCCATCTCTAGATGCCGTGGCGAAACTGCTGAAGTAGACAAACTGCATGGTCCCTCCGGCCTCCCGCTACCTGACACTCACGGCCCTGACCGGACATTCAAGCTGCCCTTGGACATGACCGGTTCCAGCTAAAAGCAGCCATTAGGCGATGGTGCAGTACACAAACGGTCCCGTCACAGCGTCGAAATTTGAGGCAGATGTGAATGCAAACGGTACACTACTTCACAAGTAAGTTGACATTCATAGCATCAGAAATCTCGCAGGATAACACAGATCTTTGACTCTCGAAGTCACTAAGACATGATAGACTGACGAATTAGACGTGCAGATGAATTTAATCTGACGCATCACAGAGTACAGTCCTGAGCGAAGACACTGTCATAGATCTGCTACGCCAAGACTGACGCTCGGACCTTCAGTGGTGAGGAGCCGCGAACAGATGATGCCGGCCAGTTCGCAGCACTGTTGGCCGACAACTCTCATCCTGTGTTGGAACTTTCACCGCCGTTAATCGTTACTTTACTAGTACCTGACACTCTTGATGGAAGCGAAGGTGAGATCAAGATGCGAACTCAATTTCGAATACTCAAAACCGACCCTGGGTCCAGACATCCGCTGAAGAAGAGACGCCATGTAAAGCCGGTGGTTCACCCAGGTCTAAAAAGGCATAAACTAGCAACTGCCAGTCTCGGCAAGGATATTGATCCGACAAAATCGAAGGGCATTAGCAGACCTAGTTAGGTTTGGCCGTTGCGACCTTTAGGTCTTGGAGGTTGCGATGCACCTAGAACGATGAGAGATCTGGGTGATTCGAATAGTCGCTGCCTCGACAAACAATTTGATCCAGATCCTAAGAATCACTACGCTCACTGTCCTTAAATGCCCGAGGATTGCGGAGCTTTTCCAAAGCTAGCCTTTTGTCAATTTGATCAACGTTGAGTTGCCTGCGGATGTTTCTTTCCTTGTTTAGACCATCAATGATCAATTTTTGATGCTTTCTCTCTGAATCGCTGGTCCTATAGCTCACGTACTTTTCTTTCAGCGCCGAAAGGCTGGCTATTTGCAAGGTTGGCACTTCAGAGTTGGCAATTGACATCACGACAAAATTGCAATTGTCTCGAGAGGGGATGTCCATCAAGAGACTTCTGATTATGTAATTGTGAAACTCATTTTTGCTGTCAGAAACCCGTGATAGAGCCAACCCAAGCTGCTGTGTCCCCATCAAATCGGACGCCATCGTCGCAACCGAGGCATTGGAATTGATCCTAAAATCTCTTTTAGATTTCTCGACATCATGCCCCGCCAATGGGTTGATATAAAGGATACCTCCTTCTGAGTAGGCTAAGTTAGTTGAAATCTTCTCTCGTTTGACGGCCAAGCTCTGAGCGAATAATTCTAGCGCAGACAACGCGCAACGCAAGTGTCTCACCTTATCTGGCCCAGCAACATTCGACGAGTTTCTCAGTAGTTGCAGATACACCCTAATAGAGATGAGCCACCTAGCTTCAATTTCTTTTATGGTACTCCTGGCATGGACGCCCCGGGAGCGCGGGGAAGAATGCAGGTCCGAAGATCGCGAAATATCTTTATCCGCCTCACTCGGTACCTGCTTGGCAATCTCGTCAATCTTGCTTTCTAGGAGCGGGGCGTCATCCTCTGTTGGAGACACCATTTTCTGCCACTCCAACGCGAAGTCGATACCATTTTCAGAGTATTGCCTGACTATTACCTCACCGAGTTCTCTTACATATTGCTCCGTTGCATCAAGGAGGCTGGAGTTATCCACGCCTTCAAGCTCTCCGAAGTAAACGATCTCATTGTTGTGGGAGAAGAAACAGTCGCCACTTGTTATCTTTTCAAAAAGATCATGGTTTCTAACCATTTCCTTCGCGACGAAGTAGCTAAACATCGCATTTGCGCGAAATGTTATCCGATCTCCGATGGATAGAAGGATCCCCTTTTCAAAGCACTCGTCCAGAATATCATCCGGTACTTCTAGAAGCATTTCCTCTGTGTATCCGCCGATCACCTCATTCATCTCGATCAACGACAACTCGGTCTTTTCCCGTACGACCATTTGGCCAGCAATAAATGAAAGTAAATTTGATTTATCTGAGGAGTTGAATTCGCCAACGGCAATATCATCGAGCGTGTACCTTCCTAGCAGGCATTCAATGTATCTATCCAGAAGGCGGACGCGATTAATTGGCTTGTAGTTCGGCAATTGCTTCAAAGTGTCAATTAGTATGGACGCTGTCGTGGCGTAGATAGGCTCGTCCATCGCCTTGAAACTTATGATGGCGTTGTTCAACAGATTTTCTTTTGTGGTCTCTTCTTCTTTTGGAGACTTCCTGTCGATCAGATCCTTAATTTCTCCTGCCGACAATTGGCATATCTCAAATATTGTATCTTCGTTCGGATCAAGCTGGACTCGCCCGGCGCCGTCCTGGAAGCTTGTTCTTCGATCCAAAGTGCAGAAAATGGCTGCGCGGCAGTGACTAAAATGATCTGAAAGTGTTTGGCGAATAGCGGAAATCGTAGACACGTCGTGTATCGAAACGCTGTCGAATAGGAAGAATGCCGATCCCGATTCCGCGACACACTTAGCCTCAGTTCTCGTGAGTCGGCTAACGAATCCTCGTTGGACCTCCCTGAGCAAAGTTGCCTTGTTGATGCTCGACAGATCTTCGATGTTCATGTAGATTGGAATAGCTCGATACTTGTGGATATTCTTGGCGATGTGCTGGAATGCAATTTGCGATGACGTGGTTAGTCCCGAGTCTTTTGGTCCCACAAAAAATGCTGTGGTTTCAATTCTATCCAGACAGCTCATTATTGCTGTTTTGGGGCCCGCTTCTCGGGCTCCCTCTTTAAAGGCTACGCGCGAGAAGTTTGCGATCACAGGATTGGAGCCAGTGTCAATTCGCGCAGAATACGCTGTAGACATTGTAGCTTGAATTGCGGTGCTGTCTATCTTTTCAGAAATAGACTCTAGAAGGGAGTTAATGTTTGTTGACTTCTCTTGCACCCAGTAATCTCTGTCGCTGCTTCGCGGATAGTACACGCCGCCATCGGCGATATCGTTCCCATCGAGGAAGGTATCTCGGGGCGGGGAATACGTTCGGTGCTGAATTCGAACGGCTCTACTATCTCTATCTATGGAGACGAGGCTATATCCATTTAATCCGAAGCTCCAATTGGCCATTGCCGCGGTGGCTTCGATGAATATACAGCTTCCTTGCGAGGCTTGCACAGAGGACGAGGTTGGATCGTGTTCATGCCCAGATAGAACGAAGTCAATTTTTTTTAGGATCGCGTCGTTCAAGTATCTTTTTGATTCTTGATCCAGCCATGACAAAGGGTGGTGCATCATCATAATGCTCAACCTATCGCTAGGGAGCGCCGCTAGTTGCAAGTCCAGTGATCTTTGGTTTATTGAAAGATTGCCTCGGTCTGAGTGTCCGCGCTCGCGGCTGAATGATGACCAAGTGGTGTTCAAAGAAAGAATTGAGAAGTCCACGCCATTGAACGCAGACGTATAATAACAGTTGGTGGAGAAGTCGCTTAGCGCTTCTTGCGTTAAGAAGTAGTTGTCCAAAGGGCATTCATCCGGAAAGGGTGATATGAGGTCAGGAAATGAAATCTTGTCCTCAGATTTCCTTTTCGCCCGATCAACTAAGGCTTCGCTCGTTTTAGTTCGATCAACATCGTGGTTGCCTGGACACATAAGCAGGCCGCTGTAGCCATTTAGTTTCAAAAGAAGTTTTTCGGATAGGCGCTGAAACTGATCTAGGCTACCGCTGAATGTAAGGTCACCACTGAAGCAGATGTACGCAGGTGTCTTGGCAAGCGTTTCATTCACATCCACCAACAGTTTCTCGATCCGGCGATCATCCTCCGCTGTTCCGGAGTAGTGAAGATCAGACAGGTGAAGTAGGTGAATATGTGACAATGTGAGCTCACAGTCGGTTGTTCTTGTAGCATATACGCAGAGCGTTTGTTCCCGTCTTGTCAAGAGGAGTATTTCCTCTCTGCTTGGTTTCGGCCTCTCGCTCCTGCTTTTGGAGTATGTCTGGCTGCCGCAGTTTCTCAATGCCCACCCTTTGGGGCTCCATAGTAGCGCTGCCTGGTGTGTACTCCTCGTCATGGTTCAATCGTCGTCTGGTCAGGTAGTTTGAGTTGCGCACAGCGGCCATCCGTGCAGACCGCGGCGAACTTCCGGAATCCGCCGATTCTGTGGAAAAACACTCGTTCGCTGCGCAGAATATCGATCACTGAAAGGCGCGCGAGCGCCTTTCCTGTCAGGCGTTCCGGGATTGCTGCGGTGCAGGAAGGACCTTGGCCAGTTTGCGGAGGTTCTGAGCGGTTGCGGCGAGGAGAAATTCGTCGTTTGCGCCGTGCGGGCCACG
>NZ_VOPH01000029.1 GCF_009765275.1 Chachezhania sediminis | reverse complement strand
CTAGTGTTCCCCGTCTGACGTAGGATTCCCAATGCCGCTCGCTCGTGGCATGAGTGGGAGATGAGACGCTCGGATATCTGCCTTTACCTTGGCCCCGCCGACCGCACTGAGCTTGAAGCTCTGCGCACCAACCGCAACACGCCGCGCAAGCTCGTTTGGCGGGCCGGGATCGTGCTCGCGACAGCTGATGGCGTGGGGACCGTTGAGATCATGCGGCAGACGGGCATGTCGAAGCCGACGGTCTGGCGTTGGCAAGAGCGGTATCTTGACGAAGGAGTTCCGGGCCTCAAGCGCGACAAGACGCGGCCCTCGCGTGTGCCGCCGCTTCCCAGGGAGGTCCGGTTGAAGGTGATCGCGAAGACCGTGCGGGAGACGCCGCCCAACGCCACGCACTGGAGCCGCGCGACGATGGCCGAGGCGGTCGGCATCTCGCCGTCGAGCGTGGGGCGCATCTGGGCCGATGCCGGGCTGAAGCCGCATGTCGTGAAGGGATTCAAGGTCTCGAACGACCCGATGTTCGAGGAGAAGGTCACCGAGATCGTCGGCCTCTACCTTGATCCGCCGGACCGCGCGGTCGTGCTCTGCGTCGATGAGAAGTCCCAGATCCAGGCGCTCGACCGGACCCAGCCCGGGCTGCCGCTCAAGAAGGGGCGCGCTGCCACGATGACCCACGACTACAAGCGCCACGGCACCACCACGCTCTTCGCCGCGCTGGACGTGAAGTCGGGCCTCGTCATCGGGGAATGCATGCCGCGCCACCGCGCCAAGGAGTTCCTGAGCTTCCTGCGCCGCATCGACCGGGCCGTGAAGAAACCCCGCGACATCCATCTGGTTCTCGACAACTACGCCACCCACAAGACGCCCGAGGTGCAGGCCTGGCTCGAGAAACACCCGCGCTTCAAGCTGCATTTCACGCCCACCAGCGCGTCCTGGATGAACCTCGTCGAGCGCTTCTTCGCCGAGATCACCGCAAGGCGGATCCGCCGCGGCAGCTACTCCAGCGTCGACGATCTCGAAGACGCGATCTACGACTATCTGCTGCAGCACAACGTCAAGCCCAAGCCCTTCGTCTGGAGCAAGAGTGCTGACGACATCCTCACCCGCGAGCGCCGCGCACTCGATGCCCTCGACCAAATCAGGGGAAATCGGTAGCAAATGTCTGACTCGGAACACTAGG
>NZ_VOPH01000028.1 GCF_009765275.1 Chachezhania sediminis | reverse complement strand
CGCCCCGGCTTGCCCGGAGAGCGTTTCGTTCAACGCGTTATGCGACCTTATCCATAGCTTCGATTTGTTCAAGACATCGCCGCTCGGCCTCGGCTGGCGGCATGTAGCCGATTGAGCTGAGAAGCCGGTTCTGATTGTACCAATCGACCCAGTTCATGGTTTCCCACTCGACGTCTCGCATCATCTTCCAGGGCCCGAGCTGCTTGATGACTTCGGCCTTGAACAGACCAATCACGCTTTCGGCGAGGGCATTATCGTAGGAGTCCCCGACCGTCCCGACTGATGGGTCCACCTCGGCATCGGCCAGCCGCTCGGTGTACCTGATGGACAGGTATTGGGATCCGCGGTCCGAATGGTGGGTCAAGCTCTTGTTTCCAAGCGGCTTTCTCTGCCAAAGCGCTTGCTCGAGGGCATCAAGTACGAACTGGGTTGTCATCGAGCTGGATACACGCCACCCGACGATCCGGCGCGCGAAAACGTCGATGACGAATGCGACGTAAACGGTGCCCGACCAGGTCGGCACATAAGTGAAGTCTGACACCCAGAGCTGGTTCGGTCGATCCGCATGGAACGCGCGGTTGACCTTGTCGTCCGGGCAAGGCCTCGCGGTGTCGGGATTTGTCGTGACGATCTTCTTGCCGCGCACGACTCCCTGCAGCCCCATCTCGCGCATCAAACGCTCCACGGTGCAGCGTGCCACCTCGACGCCGTCGCGCTTCAGAGCGTGCCAGACTTTCCGCGCGCCGTAGAGTTTGCGGTTCTCAGACCAGACCTCTTGGATCTTGTCCTTCAGCTGCGCATCGCGCCGCATGCGTGCCGATGCGCAGGATGGGTCCCGGGCAACGGCCTTCCGCGCATGATAGGTGGACGGGGCGATCGGCAGCACGCGGCAGATCGGCTCGACCCCGAACTCTTCTCGGAATTCGTCAATGAAGGCAGTCATTTGCGGAACGGGCGGTCGAGCTCCGCCTGGGCAAAATAAGCGCTGGCCTTCTTCAGGATCTCGTTTGCCTGCCGCAACTCCCGGTTCTCGCGTTCAAGTTCCTTGATGCGGGCCTTCTCTGCGCTCGTCGGCTCCGCCTCCTTGCCGGCGTCGCGCTGCGCTTGCTTGTACCAGACGCGCAGGCTGTCCGGTGAGCAGCCCAGCTTGTCGGCGATATCGCGCACCGCGGCCGTCAAGCTGCGGTAGCCATCAAGATGGTCCATCACCATCTGAACCGCCCGCTCGCGGAACTCCGCCGGGTACGGGCTCGTCGTATTCTTCTTCCTGTCCATGGAGAGCTATCCTTTGAGAATTTTGCTCTCCGGGCAAGCCGGGGCGGTTCA
>NZ_VOPH01000027.1 GCF_009765275.1 Chachezhania sediminis | reverse complement strand
CATCACCATCTGAACCGCCCGCTCGCGGAACTCCGCCGGGTACGGGCTCGTCGTATTCTTCTTCCTGTCCATGGAGAGCTATCCTTTGAGAATTTTGCTCTCCGGGCAAGCCGGGGCGGTTCAATCTCGCTAGAATCCTTACACTTTCGGTGCAAAGGAAAAACCCCGCCAGAGGGGCGGGGTTATCGCAAGTAACGATGGTTGCGGGAGTAGGATTTGAACCTACGACCTTCAGGTTATGAGCCTGACGAGCTACCGGGCTGCTCCATCCCGCGCCAATGAGGGTGAACTAAAGGGAGTCGGGACCGAGCGCAAGGGGGGCCGGTCCAAATAATGTTACATTTCGTAGGGTCACCCCCGTGGACCGCGAAAAAGATGTGATGGGCAGCAGAGTCGTCGCGCACCGATTGTCATTTCTCAAACTCGGGTCCCGTTTCGGGCGATCAGAACTCCACCGCCTCCAGGCTCCGGCCCTTGGTTTCGATCTGAAAGCGCCAGGTGATCACCGCACCCAGAATCGACGTACCGACCAGGACGCAGAGCAGGATCTGAGTCCCGATATCCGCAAGCAGGAACGGGAACAGGAAGGTCGTCGTCACCGCCCCGATCTTCGCAAAGGACGCGGCGAATCCGGCCCCCAGCCCCCGCACCCGGGTTGGAAAGACCTCGCCCGCGATCAGGTAGGTCTGAGCTTTGGGGCCAAGGTTGGTCATGAAATTGAAGGTCATGAACCCGGCAAAGATCAAGACCAGCTCCATCTGCGAGCCATCGGGACAGAGCTGTGATACAACAGCGATCAGCAGGCCCACCGCGCAGCCCAGGAAGCCGAAGATCTGCAGGCCCATCCGGCCGATCCTGTCGGACAGGACGACGGAAAAGACGATGCCGACCACCAGCAGCAGATCCAGAAAGGCCGTGCCCTTGGCTGCGATGATGTCGTTAGACACCAGATCGGCCATCCGTTCCGCATAGGCCATGCGATCCGCCCAGGGGAGCCCGTCTCCGCCGCTCTGCATTTCCTCGCGAATGATCGCGCGGCCGGATTCGCCAACGAGCCTGGCCGTCACTGATGCGAGCTGCGCTTTGGCCTGCTCATATGCCCGCTGCGTGCGTTTGACGAGGCCCGCAGCTTCGAGGGCCAGGAAGGCGTCACAGACGGCCCTCCGCCAGATCACTACGGTCGAAGCGGCGGCTGTGTGAAGAGGTGCATCTGAACCTGGCTTATCGGTGGTTTTGCCGGCTGGACCTCAGCGACCAGGTGCCGGATCACTCGACCTTTTCCAAGAACCGGCACGGTCGGTTCCGTGACAGCGAACTGCTACGCCACCTG
>NZ_VOPH01000026.1:2500-6141 GCF_009765275.1 Chachezhania sediminis | reverse complement strand
TGGTCTTTTTTGTCGTTCTGGAACGCAGTTCAGCGCCCCTTGCGGGGCGCTTGTTGTGGTGTATGACTTGGAGTGTTTGTTCAGAGAGATGTTTTGAGTATTTGTTAGGTTTGGCGGTGACCTACTCTCCCACGACTTGAGCCGCAGTACCATTGGCGCGTCGGTGCTTAACTTCCGGGTTCGGGATGGGACCGGGTGTTTCACTCGTGCTGTGACCACCAAACCGAACAAATACTCTGCATCCGCGGGGCGGCTGCAGAGTATTCGTGTTGTGGCGGTAAGCGGGTTCTCGAAGAGAACCTGCGGCGCCACCGGGTCACAAACCTGGTGCAGTCGTAGCGGATGGATCATCAACAGGCCTTAGGCCAGTTGTCTTTGTCGAGGTTACTTTTGGGTCTGGATCGATCTGTCTTTTACTGGATCAAATCAAGCCTATCGGGCGATTAGTACCGGTCAACTGAGCGTGTTGCCACGCTTACATCTCCGGCCTATTGACGTGGTGGTCTACCACGGCCCTCGGGGATACCTTGTTTTGAGGGGGGCTTCCCGCTTAGATGCCTTCAGCGGTTATCCTGTCCGAACATAGCTACCCTGCACTGCTGCTGGCGCAACAACAGGTCCACCAGTGGTTCGTTCACCCCGGTCCTCTCGTACTAGGGGCAACTCCTCTCAAGTATCCTACACCCACGGCAGATAGGGACCGAACTGTCTCACGACGTTCTAAACCCAGCTCACGTACCTCTTTAAACGGCGAACAGCCGTACCCTTGGGACCTGCTCCAGCCCCAGGATGAGATGAGCCGACATCGAGGTGCCAAACACTGCCGTCGATATGGACTCTTGGGCAGTATCAGCCTGTTATCCCCGGCGTACCTTTTATCCGTTGAGCGATGGCCCTCCCACTTGGGACCACCGGATCACTATGGCCGACTTTCGTCTCTGCTCGACTTGTCAGTCTTGCAGTCAGGCGGGCTTCTGCCATTGCACTCAACGAGCGATTTCCGACCGCTCTGAGCCCACCATCGCGCGCCTCCGTTACTCTTTGGGAGGCGACCGCCCCAGTCAAACTACCCGCCACGCAGGGTCCCGGATCCGGATAACGGACCGCGGTTAGACATCAAGAGTGCGAAGGGTGGTATCTCAAGGGAGACTCCACGGGAACTGGCGTTCCCGCTTCGAAGTCTACCACCTATCCTGCACATCACAATCCTGATGCCAGTGCGAAGCTGTAGTAAAGGTGCACGGGGTCTTTCCGTCTAACCGCGGGAAGCCTGCATCTTGACAGGCAATTCAATTTCGCTGAGTCGATGTTGGAGACAGCGGGGAAGTCGTTACGCCATTCGTGCAGGTCGGAACTTACCCGACAAGGAATTTCGCTACCTTAGGACCGTTATAGTTACGGCCGCCGTTTACCTGGGCTTCAATTCGGAGCTCTCACCCCTCCTTTTAACCTTCAGGCACCGGGCAGGCGTCAGACCCTATACGTCGTCTTGCGACTTCGCAGAGCCCTGTGTTTTTAATAAACAGTCGCCACCCCCTGGTTTGTGCCCCCGGCCCTCATGGACCGGGCCTCCTTCTCGCGAACTTACGGAGGTATTTTGCCGAGTTCCTTCAACATCGTTCTCTCAAGCGCCTTGGTATTCTCTACCAGTCCACCTGTGTCGGTTTAGGGTACGGTCGGATGGAGGGCTATTTCCAGGGACCGCTGCCAAGTATGCCCAATCCGATAAGGACATACAGCTCTGACGATCCGTCACCATCTCCTGGCCCAGTAATATTAAACTGGTTCCCATCGTCTACGCGTTTCCGCCTCGACTTAGGGGCCGGCTTACCCTGCTCAGATTAGCTTTAAGCAGGAACCCTTGGACTTTCGGCGAGAGTGTCTCTCACACTCTTTGTCGCTACTCATGTCATCATTCTCGCTAGTGATCTCTCCACCGGATGGCTCACGCCCCGGCTTCATCGAAAGCCTCGCGTCTCCAGTTCCCCCGAGGGGGAGAAGGAGACATGAGACTATGTCACACTACGCTCTGCTACCATGCCTTACGGCATCCTCAGCTTCGGCTCATGGCTTGAGCCCCGTTACATCTTCGCCGCAGGACAACTTGATTAGACCAGTGAGCTGTTACGCTATCTTTAAAGGATGGCTGCTTCTAAGCCAACCTCCTGGTTGTTTTGGTCGTCCCACCTGCTTTCCCACTTAGCCATGAATTAGGGGCCTTAGCTGGAGGTCAGGGTTGTTTCCCTCTCCACTACGGGCGTTAGCACCCGCAGTGTGTCTGCCATCTAGTACTCCCGGGTATTCGGAGTTTGGTTAGGATCAGTAAGCCTGTGGGGCCCCATTACCCATCCAGTGCTCTACCCCCCGGGGTATTCGGATGACGCTCTACCTAAATAGATTTCGCAGAGAACCAGCTATCTCCGAGTTTGATTGGCCTTTCACCCCTAGGCACACCTCATCCCGACCTTTTTCAACAGGTGTGGGTTCGGACCTCCAGTACGTGTTACCGTACCTTCATCCTGGACATGCCTAGATCACTCGGTTTCGGGTCTGATCCCACGAACTCGACGCCCTATTAAGACTCGCTTTCGCTGCGCCTACACCTAACGGCTTAAGCTTGCACGTGAGACCAAGTCGATGACCCATTATACAAAAGGTACGCCGTCAGCTTGCGCCTCCGACTGATTGTAGGCGTTCGGTTTCAGGTCTGTTTCACTCCCCTCGTCGGGGTGCTTTTCACCTTTCCCTCACGGTACTGGTTCGCTATCGGTCAGCAAGGAGTACTTAGCCTTCGAAGGTGGTCCTCCGATCTTCAGACAGGATTTCACGTGTCCCGCCCTACTTAATACGTCCATCAGAGCTTCCTGTACGGGGCTATCACCCGCTATGGCCACGCTTCCCAACGTGTTCCAGTCACTCATCCGGCTCGGCTGGTCCCCGTTCGCTCGCCGCTACTAGGGGAGTATCAATTGATTTCCTTTCCTCCGGGTACTTAGATGTTTCAGTTCCCCGGGTTCGCTCTTCAAACCCTATGTATTCAGGTAAGAAGTACCTGGTTCAGCCAATTATAAACCGCCGCGATGGGCAATTATAATCAACTGTCAGGTGGGTTGCCCCATTCAGAGATCCATGGATCAAAGCTTATTCTCAGCTCCTCATGGCTTATCGCAGAGTATCACGTCTTTCATCGCCTCTTGCTGCCAAGGCATTCACCAAACGCCCTTCTCGCGCTTGATCTGATCCAGAAAGAGACAGACCTAAATCTGTCGGATGACAGGGCTGGTAACCCGCATCCATACTTTCCAGACCAAAAGTCACTTTTTCCCGCCCGACCTTGCGGTCGGACAATGGTGCCCTTGCGGACACCGGGTTAGTGTACTTGACTTGGACAACTCTGTTCCTTTTCGAAGGGGATATGACAGGGCAACCGGGATGGATCGCCGCATCACCGTCCAAACCCGAAGGTCCGGAACCCGTCGAGATCGCTGCCACACTCGGCAGGATCGAACAGTGTTGATGATTTCTCTCTAAACGATGTCAAACCAGGACAAGGTCCCGGTTTCGTGCCCAGCGGCGCCGTCTTGCGGCGCCCCAATCGGACAGTGAAGCGCCCGAAAGGCGCTTTACTGTCGGATCGGTCC
>NZ_VOPH01000025.1 GCF_009765275.1 Chachezhania sediminis | reverse complement strand
GGTACGCAAATCCTGATCAGGGCCGGAGGTGTAGTCGATCCTGAGTGTCGGGTGTCGCGTGTCGCGTGTCGCTTCGCTCCCCGCGACACCCGACACTGACACTAGGAGGGCTGAAGACTAGGGTTCGGAGGGCTGAAGACTAGGGTTCGGAGGGGTTGAGACTAGGGTTCGGAGGGTTGGAGACTAGGGTTGGGAGGGGTTGAGACTAGGGTTCGGAGGGTTAAGACTAGACATTTACAACTAGTGATCTGCAAACTAACCTAGTCGAATGCGAGAGATAACCGTGCCCTCTAGCGTTGTTGCGCTTCGATCTGACCTGCCCCTTGCCCCGGCAATGGTTTCGGCAGTCTGGGAGATTGCCGCGGCCCTCGATGAGCAGCGAACCCCGGCGACGGTCGAGAATGCTGTGTGGATCGAGGTACCCACAAAGCGTTTGCGTGGTGAAGGCTCTCGGGCCGATAACGTCTGGCTTCGGGAATGCCTGCGCCGTCTTACCAAGGTGGAGCTGTCGGGAGAGCACAAGGGCGATCCCTGGGGCGCCGTGGTACTGGCTGAGTGGCGCATCATCGAAGGCGGTAGCCTTGCCCGTCTGCTGATCCCGCCGGCGGGAGTTCACGCACTCCGCAGTCCCAACACGTTCACGAAGATTGAGGCCACGGCAGCACATCGCCTTAGCGGGCATGGAAGGCGGCTCTATGCGATCCTGGCAGACAAGAAGCGCCTCGGGCGGCCGTACTGGACGTTCCCCGTGGAAGAGCTTCGCGCGCTGATGGGGGTCGAAAGCAAAAAGTCCTACAACCGGTGGAACAACCTTCGGCAATGGGTTCTCGACCCCGCGCTTGATGCGATCAACGATTATGGGACTGTCACGGTCAAGATGACCCCGGAGAAGCGGGGGCGTTCCGTGCACGCGGTCAGGTTCGACTGGCGGTGGAAAGACCCCCATGACGCGACCGAAACGGCCAGCGAGAACGACCGGCACAGCTCGGCACGGCGGAAAAAGCAGGAAGTTGACGACGCGCCGCCCATGATCGAGGACCCGCGAGAAATGGCCCAGCTTTGGTGGGAGGGCCTGACAGCGGACGAGCGTGAAGCCTGGGCGGATCGGATTGGGCGCAAGGCTGAAATCGGCGGGCAGGTCATGCCTCGGCCGGAACGCATTATCCGGGATATGGCCTTCGAGGCCAAAGGACAGATGTCCCCTCCTGAATCGTGAGGCTCTACCGCCTAAACCAGCCTAGCAACCCCCGTTTCACGGGGGGTTCCTGAGGGTTGCCCGCAATGGGTTGCTCCGGCTTGGCAAGCGCCAAGACCTGAGCCGAAGACGTATCCAGTCGCTTTCGAAGATCTGCCACGGTCTCGGCATGAGTTCTGCGCTCTTCCTCGCGATCAGCCCTTTCCTTCTCTCTGTCATCGCGCTCCCGTTCGAGCATCTCCCGAAGCATGGCATTCTCGACGCGCAACTTTTCCTCGTCTACAGAAGGGGTTGCGGCGGGTTCTTCATGGGGGTTGCGCATCGCGTCATGCAACGGTTTTGGTGCGGGTTCCCCGGGTTGCGCAACCCTCGGGTATACCCGGAACACCTCGGCCGGCTCGATGCGGTATGACCCGTCTTCCTGGCGCTGCGCGGAGACTTTCCCCGACTTGATGGCACGACTGATTGTGGACTTGGATAGACCGGTTTCTCGCGCCGCCTCACTGAGGGTCCAGCTCATAAGCTTCGCACCCTGACACCGGGTCCTCTGCCGTCATCCTCAAGGAAGACAACACCAGCCCGTTCAAATACCGCCTGGATAATCTCTATGGTGCTGGCCCGTAGTTCTTCGCCGCGCTCAAGTCGTGAAATTGTATTAGGCGACACCTCGGCTTGCGCAGCCAATTCCCTCAATCCCAAGCCCGTTGCAACCCGAGCCATTTTGCATTGCACCGCGTTCAAATGATAGCCCCGCTACTTTTTCCGTTGACGGTCCGCTACCACCCGTGAAATGGTAGCCATGCTACTATGCACCACATTTGGAGATCCGCCAATGCCGCGCAACCGCGTTTCGGCAGCCGCGTCCGGCTTGCCTGAAGACCCCCGCATGTCCCGCCGTCGCATCTATCTGACAGGACGCAGCCCCTGTGCTCTGTGGAAGCGTCTACGCTTCTGGATCGCCTATAGACGACCGGTCACTTTTCGCGACCTGCGCCGCATAGCCTATGACGCGCAATATCGTCAGGGGCTTCAGCATCCGGACCCCTCTGCTGAAGCCCTGTTTAACGCCGTTATCCGGGAAGCCGAAAGCGTGGTCTGGGGTAGGTGATAGCCAGGGGTGCAATCAGGAGTAGGTCCTGGGACTGAACAATCATCCGCTATTTCCTGCCGCCTTCCCCCTGGACTTGTTCAGGGGGCCTCTGCGTGCCCGGGTGCTCTAAGCCTCCGCCATGATCTACCGCTCCAGCCATCGGACGCACAATCAAAGGTGCACTACGCAGTAGTTCATCTTGACACGAGACGTCCGCGGCGCGAATAAGTGAACTACTCAATAGTTCATTTCAAACGAGGCCAAACATGATCCGCAAAGAGCTTTGCGCCATCGCCGGGATGAAGGTCCCGACCTTCAACAGCCACCGGGCGAATGGGGATCTTCCGTTCATCCTTCCCCTGTCCGAAGCGGAAGACCGAGCGGGACGCACCTGGTCCAACTTCACCATCCATGAAGCCGCCCGGATGCTGGCGGCACGTCATCTGGTCGACGCCAACGGCGTCACCTGGTCGGAAGCCGCCAGCATTCTTCGGGAACCCGGCGCGCTGTGTGGTCCGAGTGGCCCCGGCCACCGCTACTTCGACCGCGCCGGGATCTTCGTGGCAGCAGTCCAGTTTTCCAATGCCCGCACCAACGCGGTGCCGACGCTGTTCCCTGAATCCAAGCTGTACGAAGGGCCGCTGGACCGCATCATCTCTGCCGCCCAAGCCGATGCGGAAGCCTACAACGAGCAGCGCCATGCATTCGGGGAGCAAATCTGTGTCGTCAGCGTCGTGTCCGTAGACCTGTCGCACCACTATCGCCTCGCCCATGGGCTGGCCAAGCAGATGGGCATCGCTCTGGACGGTGAATACGCGCCCGATCCGACCGGGGACTGAAATGGCCAACCGCTTCGACCTCAGCGGGGAAATTCGGACTGGTCGGGCCAAGGCGCTGGCCCGCTTCCTCGGCGACTGCCCCGGTCCTGTCACCCTGGTCATCAACTCCCCCGGCGGCGATGCCATGGAAGGGGCGGCCATGATGGCAGAGGTTCAGCGCCATGGGCAGGTGACGGTCCTAGTGCAGGGCGTCTGCGCCTCGGCGGCGACACTTCCGATGGTTTCGGCCCGCAAGATCATGATCCATCCGGCGGCAGTCATCATGATCCATGAACCGGGGGTGGCAACCTTCGGAACCGCGGATGCCCTCCGCGAAACCGCCAATGCTCTCGACCAGATCACCAGCGTCTACGTGGATGCCTATGCGGCGGCGACAGGCAACAACCGTGATCTGATCGCAGGCTGGATGAAGGCGGAAACCTGGATGACCGCAGCTGAGGCCGTGGAATTCAACTTCTGCGACCTGATCGAAGGCGACACCCCCGAATCCGTTCCCGTTGCCGCCTTCGACTACTCCCGTTTCAAATCCGCGCCCGCCTCCCTGGTGGAACTGGCGCTCAACAATGGCTGGGCGGAGCAATCGCCCAAGAAAGGCTAACCATGCTTGATTTCAAGAAAACGCCTTCAGGCGAACCCTCGCCGCGCTTCCTGGCGCAAGTCCAGATGCGCGTGCGCAAGATCGGTCTCCCCTCTGAGCTGGGCCGCGTCCTGGCGCTCCGCATGGAGGCCCCGAAAGATCTCGATGAACACGAGAGCTTCCTGAGCGGTGTCAGCAATTTCGCCAAGGCCAACAAGATCGCGGCCGATGACCTCGTGGCCTACGTGGAACAGGCCATTTCCGATGAAACGTCCCAAGAGGGCGATGAAGTGGAAGACCCGGAAGAAGATGGCGCCAGCCCCACGGCCCGGATCATGAATCGCATCATTTCCATGGTGCAGGCAGATCGGCCGAAGCCCAAAGCTCGCCCCGGCCTGACGCGCGCTGACATGATGGCCGGTATCCCCGGGGCACCCGGCCGCAATGGTCAGCGCACTCAGCTGATCCAGATGCTTTCCGATCGCATCGACGGTCGAGCCAATGGCGCTGACGCCATGAGCCTCCCGCAGATCGCCATGGCCATGGCCCGCGCGGCGGGGCATCACCCCCGCAGCCTGTCGGACGCTGTCCGCATGGCGACGCACGCCACCTCGGACTTCCCGCAGGTTCTGGAAGGCGCAATCGCCAACAGCGTTGCCCGCCGGCTTGAGCAAGTGATGCCGGCGCTTCTGCGCGCTTCGCATGTGATCTCGGCCAATGACTACAGGCAGGGCAAGCTCCTGGATCTGTCCGCATCCGGCATCCCCCAGGAAATCGGGGAAGGCGGTGAAATCAAGCATGTGACCATCGACGAACGTGGTGAGCTGAAACCGGCGCCCCGAGACTTCGGCTCGGGGTTCAATATCTCCAACAAGGCCCTCATCAACGATAACATGAGCATGTTCGATCAGATCTCCACGCGGATGACCGCCGGGGCAAATGAACGTCTCCGCCAAGTCCTGCTGGAACCCCTCCTGGCAAACGGCGGTCTTGGCCATGCAATGGCAGACGGTCTGCCCGTCTTCCACGAAAGCCATGGCAACCTCGCCGCCGCAGGTGCCGCTCTGAGCGTGACCAGCCTGAGCGCAGCCCGCATTGCCCTCAGGACGCAGAAGGGGAGCCAGGGAGAACTCTACGGCTACGAGCCGTGGGCGCTCGTCGTTCCGCCTCAGCTGGAAACGCAGGCTCAGCAGATCGTCGCGGAAATCACCGCGGCGACGGTTTCCGAGGTCAACCCGTTTTCCGGAACGCTCGAAGTCATCGTTGAGGCCGGTCTCACCAATCCGCAGGCGTGGTATCTGATCGCGAACCCCGGCATGCATGACGGCCTGGCGCGCTCGTACCTGAACGATGGCTCGTCGCCCACGTTCGAAAGTCGCCCCGGCTGGCACTCCCTCGGCCTCGAATTCCGCATGGTCTGGGCGCTCGATGCCCGCTTTGTCGCTGCCTCGTCCTGGTACAAGAACCCCGGCGAGTAACGGCGGGGTACGCCCGATGACAGCAGCCCCTCTCATGGAAGAGGTGGTGTGCGGATATCGCGGCGCCCCATGAACTGGCCACCTATGGCATCGCCGCGCTCCATCGACTGCGCGGCGATGCCTTGGAACCAACGACAAGCAAGAAACTCTTGTGGTCCTCTGGGAAAGCTTCTCCGACGAGGAGCGGCTACGCTTTGCGCAGCACATCGGCCCCGGGTGACTGGTAATCCGGAGGGACAATGACTGATGATCCGCTAGACTGGACTTCCGGCTTGAAGGTGATCGGAGGGGGCGGCATCGACAAGGTGCGCGCGCTCATGTGGAACGCCGAGGATGTGCATGACGATCCGGACACCCTGCAGGAATCCACAAGATGCCCGAGGGAGGCAAAACCCAAGCGGGGCACCTCTGGTAAGGGAGAGCCCAAGGATGTCGACCGCGCAGCGTTTTCCGGGGGCGTCCTGACCGAAGACGCGGTTGCGCTCATGTTCACGGCCGAACACGGCCAAAGCGCGCGCTATGACCACGATGTCGGCAGGTGGGCAATCTGGGACGACGACGCTCAGAGGTGGCAGTGGGACAAGCGTCAGACTGCCGCGCATTGGTGTCGCGAGCTGGCCAGATCGGCCAGCATGGGCGAAGCCCCGAAAGTTCTAGAGCGGGTGCGTCGGCGCAGCTTCCTCTCCGGCGTCGAGGCCATGTGTCGTGCAGATCCTACCCATGCAGTGACGCATGAGGTCTGGGATCCGGACAACATGCTTCTGGGCTGTCCTGGCGTGACCGTGGATCTGCGCACTGGTCAGCATCACCCGCCGCGTCCAGAGGACATGCTGACCCGCATTTCTGCTGTGGCCCCTGATCCTATGATGGAGATTCCTATCTGGCGGGAGTTCCTTCGCATTGCGACGGGTGAGGACGAAGATCTGGAACGATTCCTGCAGGTATTTGCAGGCTACTCGCTCACGGGCTCTGTCAAGGAACACCAGATGGTGTTCTTCCACGGCAACGGCGGCAACGGGAAGTCGCTCCTACTGAATACGCTGGTGGGCATCATGGGCGAGTACGCCCAGACCTCCAGCATGGACACCTTCGCCGCGTCTCCCTTCGAGCGGCACTCAACTGACCTGGCCGCGATGCGCGGAGCGCGCGTGGTGGCCGTGTCAGAGGTTGCGCAGGGTGTGGGCTGGAATCAGCAACGCCTGACCCAGATGACGGGCGGCGACAAGGTGCGTGCGCGCTTCATGCGGCAGGATGAGTTTGAGTATTACCCCAACTTCAAGCTCTGGGTGGTGGGAAACCACAAGCCCGAGCTGGGCAACGTCAACGACGCCATGCGGCGGCGAATGAACATCGTTCCGTTCACCCACAAGCCCGAGCGGCCCGACCCTGACCTGTTCGAGCGACTAAAGCCGGAATGGCCCGGAATCCTGCATTGGATGGTCCTTGGGTGCTTGGAATGGCAGAGCGATGGCTTGTCCCGTCCTGGCGTAATCTTAGCCGAGACCGACGAATACTTCGGGGAACAGGACACCTTCGGGCAGTGGATAACGGAATGCTGCCGCGTGGACAGCCGAGACCCACATTGCTGGGACGTGGCCCTCGAACTGTACCGGAGCTGGAGTGCCTTCGCCGAGGCGCGCAACGCGGCGGCGGGCACAGCGAAGTCGTTCGCGGAGCAACTGAAGGCGAAGGGGTTTGTTCTGGGGCGCCGGACCGTCAAAGGCAAGACAGCGAGAATTTGGCAAGGAGTATCGGTTGTTAGGCTCGGTACTGAGGAAGGCTGGTGACGGATTGGACGGATTGGACGGATACTTTTGTAACTTCCCCACGCGCGCACGCGTGCGCGCGGCAGAGTTACCCGACAATCCGTCCAATCCGTCCAAATGAGGCAAACAAGACGGATAGAACGGAAAGGACACGAGCATGGGATTGATGAGGAAAAATCCGGACCAATGGCGCGCGGTCGAGCTGTGCGATAGGATACGGGAACTGGATTTTACGCTGATGGCACTGGTACTGAATTATCAGCGAGACATGACCCTGAAGGGCGCTGGCGAGCTAGTGAAGATACAGACCAAGCTACGCCAAATCCGGTACGTGATCGAGATTGAAGCAGGGGTTGAGGCAGTGGGTACCTCGGGTCCTTCCTGGGCAATGCCCGAACGGGGGTAATTCGCGCCCCGATGCACGCAAGTGTTTTGGTCCGGAAGAACCCTGCGTGATGGGGTTGTTGTTGGGGTTCCGGCGGTGCGGGCCCACACCTGGTGATGGCAGGGCCGGAATTAGAAATCGCGTAGGGGCCGATTTCCGGGCCGCTGAGCGCTGAACCCTCAACTTTCGGACACGGGTAGCCAAAAGGCATTAACACAACCCACAGGGCCGCACAGCGCCCACTAGGCGCATCCACATTCGGGACAAGTCGGTGAGTGTCCCACGGTCAGAAAAACCCCGACAGGGCGCGGTCTGGAATGGACCAGGCGCGGCACCCATGACCCGAGGCAGGAGCGAAAGTTACACCTTCGCATATATCCTGCCTCGGGCCTTATCTCAGCGTTTCTTCTGCATGTCCTGGCGCAGTTCCAGCAGCTCTTGCGAGTTGGTGTTCAGGGCGTCGATCAAGCCGCGCATGATGTCGTTGGCCTCGTCTTGGCGGGCGTTGAGCGTGTCCAGCTTGCTGGAAAGGGACATCATTTGTTCGATCAGTTCGTTCGCGGCGTCGTCAGTCATATTGTGGTTCCTCGAAGGGTTGGTGATGCCCGATGCCGATGCAGGATAGGCCAGGCGCCGGCATGTGGGCTACCTGAAGCCGCCCAAACCCCTCAGTCTGAGGGGGCATTCAATTGAGGCCGGCCGCTTCACGCAGGGCATCGTTGATGCGTGTTTGCCATCCGGGCCCTTGGGCCTTGAACCGCGAAACCACTTCGGGATCGAGGCGGAGGGAAACAGCCACCTTTGGGTTCTGTGATTTCGGCCGGCCGCCGACGTTCTTCCGCATATTCTCAGCCAATGCCGGAAAGGCATCAGTGAAGGGCTTTGCCTGGGCAAGCTGGGCGTCGGTTGCTTCAGGTGCATCGGGATCGCTGGCAATCATCGCCTGCACCTGGTGTTCGCTGATCCGCTTCATAGCAGTTCCCTTTCCTTCCGGCTGGCGGGTCGCATCGAAATGACCGCGACACCTTCGGTTCCGAGGACGGCAAACACGACTGCGATGGTTCCATCTGCCAGCCGCCCTATCGCCATGTGGCGGTTCTCGTTCGCAGGAACCACCAAGGACGACAGGAAGAACGCTTCGTCCAAATCGGCAAAGTCGAGCCCGTGTTTGGCAAGGTTGGTCTGCCTCTTCGGCTCGTCCCAGACGATCATCATCGACTCATCGTACTCCGTTGATATGGTTATTGTAGATACAAAAACCAAGGAGACCACGAAAATTCGTGGTGGCACGGGCGCGAATTAGATGGCCGGGAGTGGCCAACTGCTGGCACAGGCCGTGCCACAAGACAACTAACATATTGTTTTAATAGGATTTTGCCGTGCCACGAAATGGCATGCCTGGTGCAGACGCCTAACACATTACCTCTCTAAGCAAAGCACATAAAAACAATGGCTTACTCAAACTGAAGCGGAGCTGCATGAGGTGTGGAAACTATCTGAGGTCCCTTGGACCGAAACGGGGACCTGAGGGAACCCGCCACCAGCTGGTGGGTACGCAAATCCTGATCAGGGCCGGAGGTGTAGTCGATCCTGAGTGTCGGGTGTCGCGTGTCGCGTGTCGCTTCGCTCCCCGCGACACCCGACACTGACACTAGGAGGGCTGAAGACTAGGG
>NZ_VOPH01000024.1 GCF_009765275.1 Chachezhania sediminis | reverse complement strand
AAAGCCAAAAGACCCAGAATCGCTCCCAGATAAATCAGCGGCTCCACCTGAAAACCCTTCACAAGCATCACATAATGAACCGCAGCCAGCACAGCGGCAGGATAGATCACCTTGTGAAGCCGCGAGCTCGAACAGGATCTTTGCGCAGAGGTCTTCCAGCGGCATTTCCAGATAGTGCTTGTTCATGACCAACTCCTCGGTTTCTCGGCGCAGTAACATGCCGCGCGCGTCAAGATCCCGGCGCAGACGCCGGGCGTTGGCCTCGAACACCTGCCGCAGCAGGTGGCTTTCCCGGAACTTGCCATGGCGATAGCGGGAAAACGTCGAGTGATCCGGGACCTTCCCTTCCAGTCCAAGGCGGCAGAACCAACGGTAGACCAGGTTCAGGTGTACCTCGTCGCACAGGCGGCGCTCAGACCGGATGCCCATGACGTAGCCGATCACCAGCATCCGAATGATCAACTCGGGATCGATGGAGGGGCGGCCGAGGTGACTGTAGAACGGGCGCAGCGCATCCCGAAGGTTATCGCCATCCAGGAGCAAATCGATCTCTCGCAACATGTGGTTGGCGGGGACGTGTCGTTCCGGATCGAAGTCGTGGAACAGCTGCGCCGGTGCCTCTTGCCTGCCCATCATCCCGATATCCTCCCATCCACTCATAACTGAGTGCATCGAAAGACTTGCAGCAGCGCAACACGGACTTTTTCAACGGAATCGGCGGACAGCCGACCTTCGCCGCGGGGCACGCCGAGGTCCGATTTCGCGGACCTTCCTGCCGTTCGCTGCACCTACACCACAACGACGGAGAGGGCGCAGAATTGAACCGGTTTTCCTCCCTCCGGGAGCCTCCTCCGCCGATACCGCCGGGTTCGGCGAGCATTGCTCTACTCCAAAGAGCACGGATGCAAGATGCATCTTTGCACGCATGGATTGTGTGGTAGGCTCGCACCAGAAGTTGCTTCATTGATTGTAGAGGGAAGTCCATGGCCCAGCGATTGCACTTCAGGGGCGCGCTTCGAGTAGGCACTGCCCTCCTGCTCATGACGTCGGCATCCGCGGCCAGTGCGGAAAATGCGCTGCGGGATGGCTCGGTCCTGCCGCTGCCGCCGGCCCCTTTCGAAGGGGTCATCACGGAAACCTTCGAGGGCTCGACCCAGGACTATCCCCAGCCGGTAACGCCGCCCGAAGGGGCGCCCAACGTCATTGTCGTCCTCATCGACGACCTCGGATTCGGCCAGCCCGGCACCTTCGGCGGGCCGGTTCCGACCCCGGCCATGGATGCCCTTGCAGAAGAGGGCCTGCGCTTCACGCGGTTCCACACCACTGCAATCTGTTCGCCGACGCGGGCAGCTCTGCTGACCGGTCGCAACCACCACCAAAGCGGCTTTGGTACGATCACCGAGCTCTCCACCGGCTATCCGGGCTATGACAGCATCTGGCCGCGTTCGACAGCCACAATCGCGGAGATCCTCAAGGATCATGGGTACTCGACCGCAGCGTTCGGCAAATGGCACAATACGCCGGATTGGGAGACCTCTCCGATAGGGCCGTTCGATCACTGGCCGACCGGGCTGGGCTTCGAATACTGGTACGGTTTCCAGGGCGGCGAGACCAGCCAATGGGATCCACAGCTGTTCCGGAACACGATCCCGGTAGAGCCGGAGATCGGCCCGGAGGAGGGCTACAACCTCAACGTCGATCTGGTGGACGACGCGATCGCCTGGCTCGACCGTCAGCAATCCATCGCGCCGGACAAGCCCTATTTCATGTATTTCGCGCCGGGCGCGGTGCATGCCCCGCTGCATGTCAGCCAGGAATGGATCGACAAGTTTTCGGGCCAGTTCGACCAGGGCTGGGACAAGGTCCGCGAAGAGACGCTCGCCCGTCAGAAGGCGATCGGTGTCGTCCCCGAAAACACCGACCTCACGCCGCGCCCGGAGCAGATCGAGGCCTGGGAGTCACTCGACGCCGACGCGCAGCGGCTCTTCAGCAGGCACCAGGAGGTGTTTGCCGGATTCCTGGCGCAGACGGATTATGAAATCGGTCGTCTGATCGACAAGGTCCGCGCCCTGCCCGGGGCCGACAATACGCTGATCATCCTCATCGCAGGCGACAACGGCCCCAGCGCCGAGGGCAGCCTCACCGGCACGCTGAACAACATGATGACCCAGAACGGCGTTCCCGACACGGTCGAGGCGCAGTTGCCCGAGATAGACGAGATCGGCGGCCCGCTGCATGAAAATCACTACCCCGTCGGCTGGGCCTGGGCGGGATCGGCGCCGTTCCAGTGGATGAAGCGCGTGCCCTCGCATTTCGGGGGCACCCGGAACGGCATGGTCATCAGCTGGCCCGCGAAGATTGCCGACACTGGCGGCATCCGGACACAGTTCCATCACGTCGTGGATATTGCCCCCACGATCCTCGAAGCCGCCGGAATTCCCGAGCCCGGAGTGGTCAACGGGGCCGAGCAGATCCCCATGGCCGGCGTCAGCATGGACTACAGCTTTGACGATGCCGAAGCGCCCGGAACACGGCACACGCAGTATTTCGAGACCGGAGGGCACCGTGCGCTCTATCATGACGGCTGGGTCGCCGCGTCGTTCCACGGCGCCCCCTGGGAGCTGACCGGCTCGGTGGGTTTCGACGACAGCACCTGGGAACTCTACAACATCGAGGAAGATTTCTCGGAGGCACATGACATCGCCGCCGAAAATCCCGAGAAGCTCGCCGAGCTTCAGGCGATGTTCGACGAAGAGGCCCAGAAGTTCCAGGTCTACCCGCTCGACGACCGCTTCTCTGATCGCGCCCTGAACCCCGAGCGCCCCTCGGTCACCCGCGGGCGGGACTTGTTCACCTATGCTCCTGGCACGACACGCGTCCCGGAAGGCAGCGCGGCTCCAGCCTATCAGCGCTCCCATACGATCACCGCCGAAATCGAGGTGCCCGAAGGAGGCGCAAGTGGCGTGATGATCGCGAACGGCGGGTCAGCGGCCGGATACGCGCTGTATCTCGAGGACGGCGTTCCGGTCTATGAATTCAACTTCTTCGGCAAGGAGCTCTACCGGGTTGCGGGACAGACGCCGTTGGAGCCGGGCGAGCACAGCGTAACGATGGTCTATGAACAGCGTCCTTTTGAGCCAGGGAAAGAGGTCACGGGCGGCACGGCCACCCTTCTCGTTGACGGTGTCGAGGTTGCAAGCGGAGACATCGAGAAGGTCGTGCCGTCCCGCTACTCTGCAACCGAGACGCTGGACATTGGAATGGACCTCGGTGCAACGGTCACTCCCGCCTATAGGGAGGATGCGCCATTCGCATTCACCGGCACGATCAAGCAGGTGACCGTGGAATTGCAGTAGCGTCAAATTCGGGCCGTAGCGGAAAGGGCAACGGCTCAGCCGCGGCCCAGCCAACGACGGGCATGGCGCAAGACGCGTGGAGATGACACTGCTTCCGATCGGATGCCGTGGTGGTCCAGAGCTGCCAGGGTTTTCATTTGGCTGTGCCGAACGGCTTAACTACCGCGCCACAAAAATTCACCGGAAGAGAGCGCTCGCGCCGACGACAAGTCTGGGTTGGCTCTGCGGCTCGGAGTGTCAGGCACGAAGTCTTGGTCCTTCATGAGCCGGGATTGCCACGGCAAGTGAAAGTTCCGGCGGGCGCCGTAGAACTGGGCCGCGCGCGAAGTCGCGAACTTCTGCGGAAACGCCAGATCGAAGTCGGTGGCCATCGCTGTGTCGATGATGTCGGAAATGTCGGTGACCAGATCGTCGGGCGCGCCCAGGGCGCGCAGGTCGAGCACGGTGCCGGTGCTGGACCGCGCATAAAGCTTGACCAGCACCGCGGCGGCATTGGCA
Organism: Chachezhania sediminis; assembly: GCF_009765275.1. Taxonomy (GTDB): domain Bacteria; phylum Pseudomonadota; class Alphaproteobacteria; order Rhodobacterales; family Rhodobacteraceae; genus Chachezhania; species Chachezhania sediminis. Next base: position 10,247 of record NZ_VOPH01000024.1, on the reverse strand, counting down.
ATGTGGTGATCAGAGGCGGATGGCGGGGCTTCCCGAAAATGAAACCCGTCCTTCGTCGTCCAGGCCGCCCCTTCCCCCCGAACTTCTTCTTCCGAAGCCACCAGGTCCGGCGCGCTATCGTAGACGGGAAAAGCGTCCCGCACCTGCCGCGCCATACTCTGAAGCGGTTGGCGGCCAGCGCTTCGATTTCGGTTTCCGATCACGTCATCCAGCAGATCGATCTCGTCGACTGTGGTCGTCGTCATCCCTGGGACAAGGCGAACCGCGTGCGTAACTTCCTCATCCAAGTTTTCAAGTTTTACATTCCCAAGGGATTGATTTCGAAGAATTTCGCCGAAGACGTTATCAAGAAGCCCCGACCAAAGGGCGCCCCAGAGGCATATCGGACATGGACGTTCGAAGAGGTGCAAACCGTCCTCGATGCAGCGTCGCCTCAGCTAAGAGCCGCTTTGGCTACGATCTTTTGCACTGGGCAGGATCCGACCGATGCCTTGGAGTTTCGCAAGGATCAGGTGGACGATGGCGTGATTTGGAAAGGCCGAAATAAAACCAATGTCGGTGCAGCAATCCCGATTGGCAGCGTCTTGGTATCTGAACTCGCAAGGGTGCCTGCGCACGATGCGCCTACACTTCTCGCCAGCTCGAAAGGTACGCCTTGGACCTACGACGGTTTCGCCAGCGCCTGGCAGCGACTTCGGACAAAGCTCGAAAAGGATGGAAGGGCCGCGCCAGGTCTAACTCCGAAGGGGCTGCGGCACACGACGGCGACACGGCTTAGGGAGGCAGGGCAGGACGAACGTGAAATCTCTGATCTGCTTGCTCAATGTAATGGGACAGGGATATCTGCAGTAAGCCGGAAGACCTCGGGCCAAGCCGGAAGAACGCGGAAGAGCACTAAAGATCAGGCCCTTACGAGGTGCCAGGCCGAAGCAACAGCATGGTGAGGCTTGTCCTTCAGTAGGCCGATCCTTGGCGCCTACGGGGTGGTTGGCCTTAATCCGGTCGCGGCGTGATGAGCCGCTTAAAACCCATGTTAACAAGGGTGTTGGGGCTGACAACGCGCGGATGCAGGCGGATGGCCAAGCCCCGGAACATGCAAATGCGAGCGCAAGTTTGTCGAACCTCTTGCATGTTCCGGAAATCCCTTTGCACCTAACAGCTTACCGTTTGTCGATCCGGCGAGGCGCAGGTCGATAACATGCAACAGAAATACCCGTCCCCGCCTAGGAGACTACCCCGCGTGTCGAACCTGGGCGGGCATGACCGGTTGCTCCTGGAAAAGAGGTATCTGCTCTGCTTCTCCCTTGCCGCCGCCGAACGAGAACAGGAACTGGCGTTGACGAGCCAACTCCCTAGGATCCAAGAACGCTGATTTCTGCCCCGGTCGCCGGCGTCCAGCTGCCGCTGCCGTGACGACGTCGAAGAGGAAGGGAACTCGGATCGAGCTTCCGCCAAAGATCTCTTCGATCGACAGTATCTGAACGGCTGGGTATTCGCCGAAGTCCGTAAGGATCTTCCCAGCATGCCTTGCCTCTTCCAGCATTCCCTTCGTTGCAGGTTCGGCGCATACGAACACCGCTATCGCGTTCGGATCCTCGGTAAAGCGCCTTTCTCTTTCCAAGGTTCCAACGAGATCCCGGATCATCCCAGGGTTCAAGTTTCTGCCGCCCTTTACAGAGATGATCCCTCGGCTCTTGGCCTCGTCCTTGCCAGTGAGAAAGTAGAATGTGCCGTCGACACCACCGTCGCCCCGGAACTTGCCGGAGTGCATACCTCCAATAACATTGACCGCCCACTCTTCGAACTTGAAGGGGTCGTTCTCGGCCAGCCACTTCGCCCCGCTCACGCTGGTCGGGAGGCCAAAGACATCGTAGTCGATCCTTGAGAACGAGTTTTTCAGTCGATCCTCCACGACCCGCATCGCCTGAACGGCGACATCGATGCCAACCCACTGCCGGCCAAGCTTCTCCGCGGCATGCAAGGTCGTTCCGCACCCGCAGAAAGGATCCAGCACAACATCGCCTTCTCGGGATGACATCGAAATGACCCGTTCCAAAAGAGAGAGTGGCTTCTGCGTCGGATATCCTAGGCGCTCCTGGGCCTGAGAATTCAACGGCAGAATATCCGTCCAGACATCGGAGAGGGGCAGGCCCTTCATTTCGTCGAGGTATCGCTTGAGGCGCGGAACCTTTCCTGGTCCGCTTTGGTGGATCAGGCCCGCTTCGTGGGCCGCTTGCATTCGTTCTTTCGTCCAACGCCAGACCCGTCTGACGCCAAGGAACTCATAGTCGAGGTTCGGTCTGTTCTTGTTGGGATTGAGCAAGTTATCGAGAGAATAGCGGCGTCCGCCTTCATCGGTGTAACAGTACTTTTGGGACGTTTTCTTGGGCAAGTCGTCAGGATCATATGGTGAATAGATGGCATCGTCGTTCCACGTCGACTGATCAGACTGGCGGTAGGCGAGCAAGAGGTCGTGCGTGTTGGGAAGACGCTTCTTCATGAGCGACTTTCCCGTGTTTCGCTGCCACACGATTTCGTTCTGGAACCGTGTCGGCCCGAAAATCGCGTCCATCACCACTTTGAGGTAGTGGCTCGCCGTCGGATCACAATGCAGATAGATCGACCCTGTGGGCTTAAGCGCTCGCTGCAACTCGACGAGGCGCGCGGCCATCATGGTCAAGTATGCCAGCATGTCATTCTGGCCGAGCATCTTGTGCATGGCGAGCATAACGTCCGATACGCGACCAGCTCCGAACGTCAAACTCTCGAAGGTTTCTTCTGCGGCGTCTCCCCAAGTCCAGGTATCTTCAAAGGTCGCAATCTGGGCGTCCGACCAGCGCTTTGGATCGGGCGACCGGAAAAGGAGATTGTAGTTGGCATTCGAGTTAAAGGGTGGATCCAAGTAGATCAGATCGACGCTTTCGTCGGGGATGTATTCCCGCATAATGTGCAGGTTATCACCGAAATAGAATGCATTCTTCATGTCTCGCCCTCCTGGCCCCCCAGGCAGCTTTACAAAACTCAGTCGCATCGAAGGGCTTGGGACAAGAAAATTGCAAAACCGCGGGCAGAAACACCCGCAAGAATTGAAGTATGGGGACTTTTGGCAACGTTATCGGGGCGAATGATTGGCTAGATCGCCGACCGGAAGGTCCGCGTCAGCCGCCTTTGCTGAACCTGTTCGGTCTTCCCCCAGCATTCCTTGCGCCACACGTCATCTTCACGGCGAAAGGGGATTCTTCCCAGGATCATCCTGCGCTACGCTGGCCGCGACGATGTCTGCCTCCCTCCCAAGGAGCCACCCCATGAAACTGATTGCTGCCGCCCTGGCTCTCCTCCTCCCCGCCCTGCCGGCCGCGGCCCAGGAGACGGACTATCGCGTCCTGCGGCTGGCACAGGAGGCTGTGGAGAACGGTTGGGAAATCACCGACGAGGCGGACCTCTGGACCGCCTATGCCGAAGCCAACGGGATCGAGGCCAGCGAAGAGGTGATTGAGGGCCACCTCCTGGGCACAGCCAAGGCAAGCCGTCGGAGACCATCGTCGGAGACCAAGAACCTCGCTCAGCAAGTTCTTCGAGCCTATGTTGACTTCGAAGCTTATGCGTTTGGTGAAGAATTCACATATCAGGTTAGAAACCGGATACTGGTCTGCGGTGTCTACACTCCGACAGCCGACACGCGCGATGCGGGGATAATCATCCCGTATCAGGTGAACCTCTTTCGGATCGGCGAGGACCTTCGGGCGATGGGCGTCAGGACTGGCGACGACGCAAAGTCCCGCTGCGATTTTGGGACAAATTGACCGTCACCGAGGGGATCACTCCTCCGCAGTATGCCCCCACCAGACAACCTTGCCGATCACGTTGATCGTCGGCCAATTTTCACGGTTGATGACTTCTGGTGGAACGTCTGGATTGTCCGAGATCAGGAGTAATGTATCCTTGATCTGTGCAAGGCGTTTCACGCGAGCGCCGTCCTCGGTCGTAAAAGCGTAAATTGGGCTCCTGCGGCCCTTGAATTGGGCCTGTCGCTGAGGGATCTCGCGACGCGATCTATCAATCAGAACCATGTCGCCGGGCATGATCGTCGGCATCATGCTCTCGCCCATCTCACCATCCGCAATACGCGCCAAGACTGCATCTGAGGCACTTACGCCGATGCGCTTCAGCCATGCCTTTTTGAAGGCGAGGTGATCCGTGATCGGCTCGGTCCCGTTGAACGCGCCGCCCCCTGCCGAGAGTGTCGCCTCGTGTAGAGGGATCTGCGCGTAATCACTACCATCCAAGGTCAGATGCTCGATCGGTCCAAGCTCACGCTTTGGCCCGATGTAGAACTCTAAGCCGAGAAGATCACAGATTTCCTTGGCTCGGGTTATCCTGGGCACCGCTCTCTTGTCGTCGTCGCGAACGACAGAACGTATCGCGTCGACAGGAAGGCCTCCCTCCTTCTCAACAGCAAATGCGTTTTTGTTCAGCGCCTTAAGCTGCTGCGCGACCACATCCGCAAAGGTTTTCCCAAAGTCTTCCATGGATCGGGACAGTGCCCGAAAACATCACCTTTGACAATCGGGAAGAACCCATCTATAGGATTTGGGATAAACCCAGTTTGGAGGGTCGGGATGAACACAGGCATGATCATCAAGCAAGCAGAGGCGTACTGCGCCCACACAGGGCGAACTCTCTCCACAGTCGGCTCGTATGCAGTGCGCGACGGAAAGTTCTTTGAGCGGTTGAAAGGTGGTGGAGGCTGCACGCTCCGAACTGCTGACCGCGTTGTCATGTGGTTCTCCGACAACTGGCCCACCGATCTGGAATGGCCTTCTGATATTCGTCGGCCGGACAGGTCTCGAAAGGCGGTCGCATGATGCCGCACGGTTGGTGGATCCTGCCGGGCGTCTTTGCCGGCCTCGTGCTGTGGATCCTGATCTTCAAGCTGGCGGGGGTGCTGTGATGTCGAAGCCCCAAACCTACACCGGCTTCACGCTGAGCCTGTCCGTCGAGTTCCTTACGGAGGAAGGCAAGTCCTTTGCCGAGTGCTACGGGCTTTGCGCACGGGTCAGCGATGCCCACGGCTGGCCCGTGCCCGACGAGGACGGGGCGAAGCTCCTCCTTATCGACCTGATCGACGAGAAGATCCGGTTGCTGAGCCAACGGCGCCGCGACCTGATCGCTGAGACCGGGGCGGAGCCTGTTTCACCCGGTGCTGTGGATCCTGATCTTGAGGCTGGCACGGGTGCCGTGATGGGGCACTCGATGGACGATGCGCTGAAAGCTGTCCTGAAGATGGTGTGCTCAGCCGAATGCCACTGGGAGGAGCTTTCGAAACTCATCGCAGAGCGCCGCCGACAGAACGTTGTTCAGGGTGGCGATGACCGCAAGCTGGCCGCCGCGATGGCGTTCTTCATCCGCCGAATTCCGCTTCCTTTCAGTCGCGAGACCCAGAGATGAGCGCCCACGCCTCCCTTGCAGCGTGGTCTACGGCGCCCGTCGAGCTCCTGTCACCTGCGGCCGCGAGAAGCAGCTCCTCCATGATGCTGTCGAGCGTGACCTCTTTTCCTTCTGCAATCAGCAGCAGGACCGCTTCTCCGATGCGCATGCGCTGGATGTCCGGCAGCGTTGCGATGGCGGCCATCATTTCGTCGAGCGTGGAATACGTTTTCTTGTCGTTCGGCTTCTTCATTCGAACAGTCCTTGGGTGGCTTGGGTACTCAGGGGCTCAGGTGGCGGGGGGTGCTGGTTACACCTCCCGTCGCTGCAAGGCCGACATTTCGCGTCGTCACCTTCTGTTGCCTCAGAAGGGGATGAAGGTGCTGGGGAGCGCTCCTGCGCTCTCCGGCACCGCCAGAATGGAGCGGCTCTCATACCACAAAATCTGGGGGTGCGCATGACCTTCCGAGATACTCATCCTTTCCGCTTCGATCCTCCTTCGGCCGTCCTCCCGGCCGATGAGGGGACCGAGCCTGCCAGGTCGCGCGTCGTGCCCGCGATCCGCGCGGCCTGGCACCGGATTTCCGCATTCTCCCGCTGGGTGGATGACAGCTTGGTCGGCGACCTGATCGGCGTGGCCTGCATCTTCATCATCCTGGTTACGGGGCTGTTCATGGGGGTGATTTACCAATGACCAAGACCGTCAACCCGATAGCCGAGGCCATAGCCTTCCGCGTCTGGCAGCATTGCGAGCCGATCGGCTGGAACTGCACCGTCGCGGAAGCGGCAGAGGCGGTCGATGAGCCCTTGGGCCGCGTCAGTCGGATCATCGGGCACAAGGGCTGGGGCACCCGGTTCCGGTCAACGCGGACGGATACCTCTGCCGCGTTCGAGGTCGAGGCGCAGCGCTGACCATGCACGCGGCCTCTCTGCTTTCCCCTCGTCTTGTCCGTGTCCGCCGGCTTCTGGCCGATGGCAAGCCGCACACGACCCGGGAGATCGTCAGGAAGGCCGAGGTGATGGCGGTGAATGCCTGCGTCGCGGAACTGCGCCAGCACGGCGCGGTGATCATTTGCGAGCAGCGGCGCGTCAACGGCGTCCGCCGCTTCTACTACACGATGACGAAAGGCCCTGCCGAGAATGGCTGAACTTCTGACCACGATCACCGAATTGCCCGTCGCCGATATCGAAATCGGGCAGCGCCTGCGTCCGGCAAGCGAAGCGGGCGTGCAGGCGATCATCGCTTCGATCGGCGAGTTGGGCGTGATGAAGGACCCCATCCATGTGCGGCGGCTGAAGGATGGCAAGACCAGCCTGCTGGCGGGCCTGCACAGGCTGACCGCCGCGCGGGAACTTGGCTGGGAGACGATCAAGGTCGCCTGCTGGCGCTGCAACGACGATTTCGCCCGGCTGATGGAAATCGACGACAACCTGGCGGGCGCCGAACTGACCGCCCTGGATACCGCCGTCTTCCTGGCCGAGCGCAAGCGGGTCTACGAGAAGCTGCATCCGGAGACCAAGGCTGCCGCCTTCAAGGGGAACCAGCATACAGGAAAGTTGGCCGCGGACACGATGTCCGTCGCCACTTTCGCGGCGACAACCGCCGAGAAATTCGGGATCACCGAGCGCCACGTCCGGCGCATGGTCGCCGCGGGCGAGCGCCTGGCGGGGGACGAGGTGTCGAGGCTGCGCAAGGCCGCGCGCCCGGTCGGCCTGAAGGATCTGCAGGTCATCGGCACGCTTGGGCCGACCGAACGCTATGCGGTGGTCGATGCCCTGGCAGAGGGCAAGGCCAAATCCGCCGCGAAGGCCCTGGCGGCCGTGAAGGCACCGGCCAATTCCACGCCCCCGGTGGATCCGCACGAACAGGCCTATCTGGACCTTTGCAGGGTATGGAAGCGGGCCTCTGCCGTGGCGCAACGCCGGTTCGCCGATGAGTTCGGCCACGAGGTCGTGGCGCTGATCGCGCGCCACGGGGTGGCGGCAGAATGAAGGATTTCGCACCCCTCAAGGAATGGTGGACAGTTGCCGAGCTGGCCGAAGCCCGGCTGCCCGATCTGCCGGCAACCCGGCAGGGGATCGAGGCCGTGGCCAAGTCGCAGGACTGGCGTGCCCAGCCCGGCCGCGCCCGGCGCCGCCAGGCCCGGGGCGGTGGTTGGGAATACCAATGGCGGCTTTTGCCGGTCCGTGCCCAGCGACAGCTGCTGGCCGGGGCTGGCGAGGAGCCCGATGTCTCGAAGCCGGGCCTTGATCGCGACGCGTGCTGGCGCTGGTTCGAAGCCCTGCCGGACGCCACCAAGAAGGCGGCCGCAGATCGGCTTGCCGTGTTGAGGGAGATCGAGGGCCTTACCCCGGTTTCGACCAAGTATCTGGCCGTCGCCATGGTCGCGAACCGGATCGGCAAGAGCGAGCGCACGATCTGGAACTGGTTCGGCCTGGTCGAAGGTGTCGATCCGGCGGACTGGCTGCCGTATCTCGCCCCGCGACACAGGATGGGACATGCGACGGGCCAGAAAGCGCAGGCGTCCGAGCAGTTCTATGAATGGCTGCTGGCCGATTTCCTCCGGCTGGAAGGGCCTAGTTTCCGATCCTGTTATCGACGGGTGAAGCGGCTCTGCAAGCAGCATGGCGTCGCTGCACTCACGGAGCGGACCGCCCAGCGGTGGCTGGACAACAAGGTTCCCCTGGTGACCCAGGTTTTCATGCGGAAGGGCGAGCGCGGTCTGATGGAGTGCTTCCCGCCGCAGATCCGGGACCGGTCCAGCCTGTCCGCCCTGGAAGGCGTCAACGCCGACTGCCACAAAATCGATGTCTTCGTCACTTGGCCCGGCTTCGACAAGCCGATCCGGCCTCAGATCGTGGCGTTCCAGGACCTGTATTCCGGCAAGATCCTGTCCTGGCGGGTGGATGTCGACCCGAACAAGGTCGCTGTCATGTCGGCCTTCAAGGACCTGCTGCAAACCTGGGGCATTCCCGTAAATTGCCTTTTCGACAACGGCCGGGAGTTCGCGAACAAGTGGCTGACCGGCGGCGCACCGACCCGGTTCCGCTTCAAGGTCCGCGAGGAAGAGCCACTGGGTGTCCTGGCGCTGCTTGGGGTGAAGATCCACTGGGCCACGCCCGGCCACGGTCAGGCCAAGCCGATCGAGCGTGCCTTCCGCGATATTGCCAGCGACGTGGCCAAGGATCCGCGCTTTGCCGGGGCCTATGTTGGCCATAGGCCAGACGCCAAGCCCGAGAACTACATGTCCCGCGCAGTGGAGCTGGAAGATTTCCTGGCCGTCGTCGCGGAAGGGATCGCCGAACACAATGCCCGGCAAGGCCGGCTGAGCGCCACCGCCGAAGGCCGCAGCTTCGACGAGACCTTCGCCGAGAGCTATGCCCGGGCACCGGTCCGGAAGGCCACCGACGAGCAGCTGCGGCTTTGCCTGATGGCCCAGCAGGTCTGCAAGCTTCACAAGTCCCACGGCCGCATGACCCTGCACAAGAACGGCTATTGGTCGGACTGGATGAACGAGCTGGCGGGCCAGACGGTCGTCGCACGGTTCAATCCCGAGGACCTTCATGCCGGGGCATATGTCTACAGCCTTTCCGGAGAATTCCTGGGCTACGCGGCATGCCAGGAGAAGTCCGAGTTCTTCGATCTTGCCTCTGCCCAGGCAGCCGCCAAGGAGCGGAGCCGCCAGCTGAAGGCACAGCGGCGCGCCGCCAAGGCGCTTCGCCCGATCTCCGTGGGCGGACTTGCCCGCGATCTGGACAAGCTGCCGAAGCGTGCCGAGGCCCAGGTGGAGGCCAAGGTCGTCAAGCTGGCCAACCTGGAAGAGATCCGCCGGCTGGAACAGCGCCAGAAGGGCCCGCTGATCGCGCGGCCGCTGGCCACGCCGCAGACCACGCCGGAGCAGGACGCGCAGCTTCTGGACTTTGCTGAGAGCTTCGGCGCCCGAAAGGCAGAACCGGTGCCCGCCCAGGAAACCGCACGCGAGCGCTTCTTCCGCGCCCGCGAGATCGAGGCGAGATCCGAGGCGGGCGAGCCCGTCGGGCGCGAGGAAGCCGCCTGGTACCGCCGCTATTCCGAGACCCCCGAATACCGTTCCAGCCTGACGATCTTCGACAGGTTCGGGGCCGACAGCATCCGGTGAACCTGCCCTTAAGCAGGCCCTTGAAGAGGAGAGCATATCGATGAAACACGACCGAGCCGGCAGCTTCACCCCCGGCGTCGCGCCCTTGCGCAACGTGATGCTGCTCAACGAGCTGATCCACCGGGTGAACGACCGGGACCCCGATCTGCCCGGCATGGCCTGCTTCTATGGCCCCTCCGGTTACGGCAAGACCACGGCCGCGACCTGGAACGCGAACGAGACCAGCGCCTACTGGGTCGAGATGCGTGAAAGCTGGACGCGGAAGACGCTGTTCCGGTCAATCCTGGCGAACATGGGGATCGAACCGCGCCGGACCATCCCGGAGATGTCCAGCCAGATCTCGCGCCAGTTGGCTGTCACCGGGCGCCCGCTGCTGATCGACGAAGCCGACTACCTCATGAAGAACAAGATGATCGAGCTGGTCCGCGAGCTGTTCGAGGACAGCAAGGGCACGATCATCCTGATCGGCGAGGAGCGCCTGCCGCAGAACCTGGCAAAGCTGGAGCGGACCCACAACCGGATGCTGGATTGGGTCGCGGCGGAGCCTGCAGACTGAACCGCCCCGGCTTGCCCGGAGAGCGTTTCGTTCAACGCGTTATGCGACCTTATCCATAGCTTCGATTTGTTCAAGACATCGCCGCTCGGCCTCGGCTGGCGGCATGTAGCCGATTGAGCTGAGAA
>NZ_VOPH01000023.1 GCF_009765275.1 Chachezhania sediminis | reverse complement strand
TTCTCAGCTCAATCGGCTACATGCCGCCAGCCGAGGCCGAGCGGCGATGTCTTGAACAAATCGAAGCTATGGATAAGGTCGCATAACGCGTTGAACGAAACGCTCTCCGGGCAAGCCGGGGCGGTTCACAGGTGCGTCCGCCTTCATCGTGCCCAGCAAAGAGTGCGTTTTTCCGTGTCAGGGCGATCGGCCTGATGAGGTTCTCCACGGCATTGGAGTCGATCTCGACGCGGCCGTCCTGCAGGAAGGTCTGAAGCTCGTCCCACTGCCGGTGGATGCAGGCGAGTTTCTCTCCGAGGCGGGACTTGGCGGAGACCCGGCGGCGCTGGAGCTGCAACCATTCGCCGAACTCGGCCACCAGCGGCGCGGTGCGTGTCTGTCTCGCCGACAGGCGCTGTCCCGGTCCCATGGAGATATGCGCGAAAGTTGGTGACGCTTGATCAGGCGGCAGCTTGAATGTGGCGGACGCCGTCGCGGAACTCAACCCCGCTGATGACCTCCGGCAGGCGGTTCCGACCGTCGAGCTTTCGCCATTTCTTCTGCGCCGACATCATCAGCCGGAAGGCCATGGCGAGCCCGGTCTTTCGGCTCAGGCAGCCCTTGGTTCGCCGGGTGCGGTGCCGGACGGTGGCGAAGGTGCTCTCGATCGGATTTGACGTCCGGATATGTTTCCAGTGCTCGGCCGGATAGTCGTAGAGGGTAAGCAGCGCGTCCCGGTCCTTGACCAGCTTGGCCACCGCCTTGTCCCATTTCACGCCGTAGGTTTCGACGAAGAAGTTGAAGGCGACGTTGGCTTCTGCCTTTGTCCCGGCCTGCCAGATGTCGTGCAGGTGCGCCTTTGCCTTCTGCTGTACCGACTTGGGCAACGCGTTCAGCACGTTCATGGTTTTGTGCAGCCAGCACCGCTGCTCCTGCGTCGTGGGGAAGACTTCGCGCAGGGCCGTCCAGAAGCCGAGAGCACCGTCGCCGATCGCCAGCTTGGGATCCTGCGTGAGGCCCCGCCGCTTGAGATCGAGCAGCACCTCGCGCCAGCTCTGGGTGCTCTCGCGGAAGCCGTCGGTCATGGCCAGTAGTTCCTTCCGGCCGTATTCATCCGCCCCGACGATGACCAGAACGCATTGCTTTTCCTCGGCCAGCCGGCACGCCGCTCGATCACCTTCGACCGCGACATCGAGTTCGCCGGTTGGTGGCGATTGAAGCGGGAGATCGGGACCGAAGCCTGGTTCTGCGATCCGCAGGCCCCCTGGCAGAAAGGCACGGTCGAGACGCCGAAGATTCAAACAGCCTCTTCCGTGCGGAACCGTTGAGGGTGTCGCAAACGAGAATGAGCATTCCCGCCAGTAGTTGTTCTGCCATTTCGGGACTCGCCGCACGCCATGGAACTTTCCCGAAGAATAATGTCCCGCCCGCCACTTGCGGACGTGGTTGACCGACGCCACGTCGTCTCCCGAGGCCGCATTTGGCTTCCCGGGTCACACATCTTGCTTCATACCATTCTATCGCTCGCTCTCGGCCTGATCCTTCTGGTCGCCGGAGGTGAATTTCTCGTGCGTGGCGCCGTTCAGGCAGCGCGCAAACTCGGCGTCTCGCCGCTGGTCATCGGGCTCACGCTCGTCGGGTTCGGGACCTCGATGCCCGAGCTGGTCACTTCCGTAAAGGCAGGGCTTTCCGGCTCGCCAGGGATCGCCTTCGGCAATATCGTCGGCTCGAACATCGCCAACATCCTGCTCATCGCAGGCGTGTCGGCCGTACTCTGCCCGGTCATCGTCGCCCGCGCCGCCCTCAGGCGCGATGCGATCGCGATGCTGGCGGTAGCCTTTGCCTTCGCGATGCTCGCTCCGATGGTACCAATGGGGCGGCTGGTGGGAGCCGGCCTGCTCACGGGGCTCGGGGTCTACCTGTGGACCGTCATCCGGCAGGAACGCGCAAGCCATGATGGCGGCGCGGCGGGCGACAAGAGCGCGGCCCTCGATGGCGTCGACCGGGTCCTCGAGGCCACCACCCGCCCGCTTGGCATCGCCCTGCTGATCGCCCTGGGTGGACTGGTGCTCGTCGTCAGCGGTGGTGCACTGCTGGTTGACGGAGCTGTCGTCATCGCCCGCGACCTCGGCATTTCGGAGACAGTCATCGGGCTGACCGTCGTCGCGGTCGGCACCTCGCTGCCCGAGCTCGTCACCTCGGTGGTCGCGGCGCTGCGCAAACAGGGGGATGTTGCTTCCGGGAACATCGTCGGCTCGAACATCTACAACATTCTCGGGATCGGCGGGGCGACCGCACTGATCGCTCCTTCTCGCGTGCCCGACGCCATGGTCCGTTTTGATCTGCCGGTGATGGTCGTGGTCTCGGCGCTGCTCGTGTTGGTGGCGGCAACCGGGCTGCGCATCAACCGGGCCGAAGGGGCGCTACTTGTTGCGGGCTATGTTCTCTATGTCTGGCTGCTCTGGCCAGCTTCCGCCTGACCTCCCCCTGTCCTCCGACCCGCCCGGTCAGACCAACCGCCGGAATGGTACCTCGACCAAGGTTCTGAAGGGGCAGGATGGGGAGATGCCGGTGGCCGTGCCCCGCGTCCGTCTATCAGAAGACCCGAGCAGCCAAGACTTTGATTGGACGGATCACTCAGATCCAAGTGTGCGCAGCCAGGCCGCGAAGTCGTCCTCGCTAACCTGACCGGATGCGAGATCTTCCATCATCCGAACACCGATCGCGGGTTCGGGGCGGCTGGCGATGCCGTTGAGACGCAAAAACGTGAAAGCGGCCACGAAGGCCGTGCGTTTGTTCCCATCGACAAAAGCATGAGCCTTGGCGATGCCGAAGGCGTAGGCTGCGGCAAGCGCATATGCATCAGGGGTTCCATAGCCAGCCTGGTTCAACGGGCGGGCTACGGCGCTTTCGAGAAGGGCCGGATCGCGGGTGCCAGACGCTCCACCGTGCCGGGTGATCTGGCGATCATGAATGACGTAGAGGGCAGGCAATGGCACCCAGACCCATTCGGTCATGCAAGCGCCTGAAGCAGGTCGCGGTTCTCATCCATGACAGCTTCCGCCGCATGCAATGCAGCTTGTAGCTCAGGATTTTCCATCATCAGCTTCAATCCGCCATCATCCGTGCGCACCGCATAGAGCGTGTCACCCTCCTTGGCATCAAGAAGCGCGAGCATCTCAGAACTGAGCGTCACAACAGCGGAATTGCCGACTTTGCGAATTTTGGCTTCTATCATGGGAGACCTCACAGGTTATACAGATGTATATACGGCGGAAGATCAAAAGTCAAGATTCGGGGATATCGCATGGGCCGGCAGTTTGGCTGCGCAAATGCTCATCGATACAGTTACTAGAAAAGAGAGCGGTCCCCCGTCACCAACACCAACGAGCGCACCTATACATCAGCAATCGCGACCGCCGATCCAGAATCGAACAGACCGTTGCAATCAGGCGGCGTCCATATACATCCAAACATGAGGCTCGGCGCCCGCCAACCGGGCGCGACCCTTGGACAGAGGATGCCGCAGGATACACCACTGGCCCGGTCAGGCTCACACAGTGATCATCGGGTCTAAAGCGGGATCACCGCGCCGGTGACCATCAGCTGTTTGCCGGGACTGTCCTGTTCTTCGGGGATTTTCCAGGGACGGACAGCGATGATCTCGAACTGCATGGCGTCGTTCAGCATGCCCTTCACGCCCAGGCCCCAGGAGCCCAGGCTGTCCCGATCCAGGTTCGGACTGCCGTCGTCGTTCCAGACGGAGCCGTAGTCGGCGAACAGCCCCAGCGCCATGTCGGGCAGGACGCCCCAGCCGGTGTCGAGCTTCCGCGACAGCTCCACCGTGGTGGCTACGCCGCTTTCACCGGACAGGGTGCCGTTGTCGAAGGCCCAGCCATAGGGATCGCCGCCCAGGGCGAACTGCACGGCCCCCGGCAGGGGTTTCGGCGAATATTGCCCCGCGCCGCGGATCCGAAGGTCGGCGAACCTGCCCAGCGACTGCGTGTAGTCGACCGACGCGTTCACGAAGCGGAAGTTGCCCGGCACGTCGCCCATGTCGATGTCGGACGCCACGCTGAAGTTCATCCCGCCCTCGGCCATGAGCGACCCGGTTTCCATTTCGTGATCGAGATGCAGCAAGAAGGTCGCCCACCGGGTCTTGCTGCGTGATAGCGCGTCGCCGGCCACGTTCACCTTGTCGTTCCGGGCCGTCAGTTCCGCCCGGCCGAACAGGCTGGTGTCGATGGTGCGCACGAACGGGAAGGCCAGATAGGCCGTACCGATGGCGGACTGGATATTGATGTCCTGCGACCATTGAGGCCCGCCCGGGTTCTGCGCCAGGTGGATCAGGCTGTAGCCCGCGGCCAGCCCGTTGTGGCCGACCGGATAGTCCTGCGAGAACTGGAACAGCATCATCTGCGACGGGTCGTTCGGCGTCAGCACCACGACCATGTTCGTCGACTCAAACAGGCCGAACACATCGTTGAACTGCATCTGTCCGGACAGTTCCAGCGGCCCCACCGCGTCAGAGCCCAGGTTGTCCAGCCCGATCAACCCGGACCGCTTCTCCTGCTGAACGTCCAGCTTCAGAAGGCTGCCGCCCGTGGGCGTTTCGGGGCGCAGGAAGTTGTCCTCGATCTCCAGCCCGCCCAAGTCGGCCATCAGCAGCAGAAGACGCTCGGCCTCCTTCACCCGGATCGGGTTCATCGCCATGATCCGGTCGATATAGGGGCGCAGCCGCGTCTCGATCCCGGGAATGTCCGACGTGATCTCGACCTGCTGAACATAGCTTTCATAGACCTGAATCCGCACATGGCCGGTCTGGAAGTCCTGCACCGGAACCACCGTGTTCGAGAAGTACCCGGCCGCGAGGTAGGCGCCGTCGATTGCATCCGCCAGGCGATAGACGTCGGCCAGCGTGACCCGGGTTCCGATCCTGTCGGCCCAGAGCCGGGGCAGGCTGCCCGGGGGCATGGTGCGGACACCGTCCACGGTGACTGACCGCAGGATGAAGCTGACCTTTTCGGCGGCCGCGATGTCGATGCGCCGGCGCTCGTCCTGTACGCCGAGACCGATGGAGCCCATCTGCGGCGGTGGGGTGAAGCGCTGCAGGATGACCGTCTGCCCGGCGACGGCCCTGTCGATATTGGCCGGGCTCTGCGCCAGCGCAGGGGACGAGAGCGCGCCGCAAAGGGTCAGGACCGACCCAAGCCAGGCCAGAAGACGAGGGAACTGGTCAAAGCGCAGCACTGGCATGGCCCCGGATCCTTGTTGCACGGCAGGCATGGAGAAACGTTGGCCCACGGCTTCCGAGAGCGCCAGAAGGATCCGCGATGCGGGGGACGAACAGGCGACGCCGGTCGGGTTTCCGGGCAACAGTGGTTTGTCATCCCCGCAATCGCCCGTCGGGATGTCGTTGTTGGCGGCATGGTCAGCCGGGCCAGATTTGACGGTTTTGGGGAGGCAAGAACTGCAAGGGGAGGTCAGGGGGGCGTAGAACTCAGAAACTACTTAGAATCAGAACCTTCTGGAGAAAAGGGGGGTAGGCAAACCAAAACGGCCGGCAGAAAAATGGTGCTTCGCGACACACTGAAAAGTTCCGGACCAAATACGTCCTTTGCAACGCCGTCTGCTGCCAATGAGTGTGGCCACGGCCATGCGAATTGGGTCCTTCCCGGCTCTTTGCAACGTGGGTCTGTTTACGCCCCGCCGCGTCTTCCGGTGGCTGGGTTGCGACAGCTGGGCGTTTGGGTTGTTCTTGTCCCCCTACCCTTCATCGCCCGCCATCAGCGCAGCATAATCGGCGCCGCCGTAGAAGACGCACAGTATGACGATCTCGTCCGCCTCGACACGATAGGCCACGACGGTGCGTTGCGACCGGATCGGATAGATCCGGACCCCCTGCCCCGGCCGCGCCGGGCCCAGCATCGGCGTCTCCGGCAGATGACGGCGGCAGCGGTCGCGGATCGCCTGGGCAAAGGCCAGGCACCGGTCACGGGTAATCCGATCCCTTGATGTCGAAGATCGCGTCAAGGTCGTCCAGGGCCTTCGGGCGGTAGACCAGCCTGGATCGAGATGTCACCGGCGCCCCGGGTCGCGGCCATGCGGGCGGCGAAATGGCGGTCGACTTCGTCTTCCGTCAGGTTGGCGCGCGGGTCCGCGTCCGCTTCGGCAATCGCGGCACGCAACTGCGCCATCCGGCCCTGCCGGGTGGCATTGGCGTCCTGCCACAGGCGCAGCGCCTCGCGGATGACTTCGCTGTTCGAGGCATAGCCACCGTCGCTGACGGCACTGCGTATGGTCTGCGCCATCTCGCGCGGCAGGGTGATGCTCAGGCGTTCGACATTCTGCATGGACCGGACCTCCTGCGCCATATGTAGTATTTAGTATTACGCAATGCCACCCGTCCCGTCCTCGCTACCCTTTCCTCTAGTGTCCAGGGGACAGCCACCCCCGAGATGTGGGAGAAAGGACTTGCAAGAATCGCGTTATCCACGCATTTATTTACGCCAAGAACAGAATAGGACGCGAAAAACCGTAACAAACGGATCGCGCTTGGCAGGCAGATGACTCGGCAGGACCGGATCGACCTTCTGGTTGGAACCCATGCAAGCCGTCTCTCCGAGACGTTGCAAGCCCATCGCGAGCAATTGTTCCCGCCCGACACCAAGCGCAAGATGCGCAAGTTCACCAGTGGCGAGGTCGCGGACCTTCTGGGGATCAAGGACGCCTACCTGCGCAAGCTGCACCTGGACGGGCGCGGGCCAGAGCCGGAAATCCGCGGCAACGGCCGCCGCTTCTATTCTCCCGAAGATATCCAGGCCCTGCGGGTGATGCTGGAAAAGGGCGCCAAGACGCCCGGGACCTACCTGCCCGGCCGTCGCGGCGACGACCATCTGCAGGTGATTTCGGTCATCAACTTCAAGGGCGGATCGGGCAAGACCACGACCTCGTCCCACCTGGCGCAGAAACTGGCGCTGGATGGCTATCGCGTGCTGGCGCTGGACCTGGACCCGCAGGCCTCGTTCTCGGCGCTCCACGGGTTCCAGCCGGAAATCGACCTGCAGGATGGCGGAACGCTCTATGACGCGATCCGTTATGACGATCCGGTGCCTCTGCGGGACATCATCCAGAAAACCTATTTCACCAATCTCGACATCGTGCCCGGCAACCTCGACCTGATGGAGTTCGAGCACGACACCCCGCGGATCCTGGCGCAGCGGTCGGGGCAGGTCTTCTTCACCCGCATCGGCGAGAAGCTGGCCGAGGTCGAGGCGGACTATGACGTCGTCGTCATGGACTGCCCGCCGCAGCTGGGTTTCCTGACCATGTCCGCGCTGTCCGCGGCGACGGCGGTGCTGGTGACGGTCCATCCGCAGATGCTGGACGTCATGTCGATGTGCCAGTTCCTGCTGATGACCTCGGAACTCCTCGGCGTCGTGGCCGAGGCGGGGGGCGACATGTCCTATGACTGGCTGCGCTATGTCGTGACGCGCTATGAACCCGGCGACGGGCCGCAGAACCAGATGGTCAGCTTCATGCGGTCGATGTTCGGCGAACATGTCCTGAACCACCCGGCGGTGAAATCGACAGCGATCTCGGATGCCGGGATCACCAAGCAGACGCTCTACGAGGTCGACAAGTCGCAATTCGTCCGCACCACCTATGAACGCGCGCTGGAAAGCATGAACGCGGTCAATGGCGAGATCGCGGACCTGATACAATCGGCATGGGGGCGCTGAGCATGGCACGCAAGGACCTGTTGAAGGGGCTGATGGCGGGCGACGCGAAGGGCCCCGCCTCCCCTGCCCCGCGCCATTCCAAGGGCGCGATCGGTGCCGTCAGTCAGACCATCGCCGATCTGAAGGGCCGTGCCCTGACCGAGGTTCCGCCCGACATGATCGACAATGCCGGTCTGGTCGACCGGCTGGACGCGGACGAAGACCTGGACGCGCTGGTGGATTCGATCCGCGACTACGGTCAACAGGTGCCGGTGCTGCTGCGGTTTTCGCCCAATTACGAAGGCCGGTACGAGGTCGTCTATGGCCGCCGGCGGGTGCAGGCGCTGAAGCGGCTGAAGCAGCCCGTGAAGGCGATGATCCGCGATCTGCAGGATCGCGAGCTGATCATCGCCCAGGGACAGGAAAACGCCGCCCGCAAGGACCTGAGCTTCATCGAGAAGGCGAATTTCGCCCGCCAGATGGTGGCCTTGGGGTTCGAACGCAAAGTTGTATGCGACGCGTTGCACATCGACAAGACGGTGATCTCGCGCATGCTGAAGGTGACCGAGGATCTGCCCGAGTCGCTGATACGTGCCATCGGGGCGGCGCCCTCCATCGGCCGGGATCGCTGGCTGGCGCTGGCCGACCGGATCGGCGGCCGCGGCGACAAGGCCGTGGCGCTGGCGGTCGGCAACAGTTCGGACGACCGGTTCAACGCCGTCTTCCGCGGGCTGGCGCCGGAACGCGCGCCCTCCCCCGCCCCGCAGGTCCTGTCCGGCGCGGACGGGGCGGCGCTTGGACAGGTCAAAAGGGGCCGCCAGAACACCGTTCTGACGCTGGAGACGTCGAAATCAGGAGATTTCGGCGACTGGCTGACGGCGAACATGGACAGGATTCACCGCGACTATCTGAAGGACCGCGGCGAATAGGGCCCGAAGAGGCCCGGATCAGAGGAAAAGAGCAGCAAAGGAGGCACGAGCCCCGGTAAGGAAAAAGCCCCCCAGAACATAAGTCCCGAGAGGCCGATTTTCATCTTCGCACCATGAATCTAGGCATTGCGTGGACTGCTGTCAACGACCGCGTTGCGGGCGAACGGGTGATCTTTGCCGTCGTGAACCATCATGACACATCTGACAATGACGCCCTTCATGGGGCGAACGATCCCGGCTGGCCATCTGGACCGGCTGGGATTGGCCACTGCCCCTGCCCCGGTCCCGGCCGTCGACAAATGGGTCGTGCTGAAAAGCCTGACCACCGCGCGGCGGGCCTTCGGCCTGTCCGACCGCACGCTGACCGTCCTGTCGGCGCTGCTGTCCTTTCTGCCTGTGCGGGAACTGGCGGACGGCGCGCCCCTGATCGTGTTTCCGTCCAACCGAACGCTTGCCAACAGGGCCCACGGCATGGCGGAAAGCACCCTGCGCCGCCACCTGGCCGCCCTTGTCGAGGCCGGCATGATCCTGCGCCACGACAGCCCCAACGGCAAACGCTATGCCCGTCGCGGCCGGGACGGCGCTGCAGCCCTGGCCTTCGGCTTCGACCTTCGTCCCCTGCTGGTCCGCGCGGAAGAGATCTTCGACGCCGCCGAAGCCGCACGTCTGGAGGCCGAACATTGCCGCCTCCTGCGGGAAGAGATCGTCCTTCAGCTGCGCGACATCCAGCAACTGATGACCCTGCTGCCGGACACCCAGGACCACCTTGCCCCCCGACTGGCAGAGCTTCGCAGCCACCTTCGCCGCCGCATGGACAGGTCCCGGCTTGAGGACCTGCAGCGCGCGACTGCCGACCTCCTGACTCAGATTACCCTGTTGGCAACCCCTGCCCCGACGACGATTTCGGGCGGCAACGACAACCAGAATGAGCGGCACATACAGGATTCAAACCATACTCTCATTGAATCGAAGACAGGCATGAAAAACGCAGGCACGATCATGGGCCATGGGCCCCGAGCTCCCATAGGGCTGCCTGTCGTCCTAAAAGCGTGTCCGGAGATCCAGACCTACTATCCCGAACCGATCCGGCATTGGGAGGACTTGGAAGCAACGATGGACAAGATGCGTCCGATGCTGGGGATCACCCTCGACTCCTGGCACGAAGCCAAAACGACAATGGGGCCGCAGGAGGCCGCCACCGCCCTGGCTGGAATTGTCCAGAAAGGCGCAGCCATTTCGAACCCCGGCGGATACCTGCGGGCTCTGTCCACGCGTACGAAAGCCGGGACGTTCACGCCGGGGCCCATGATCATGGCGCTTCTTTCTGCCCAGGATGCGGCAAGGCAATCCTTGCCAAGTTGACAGCTGTCAACGTTGCCACCGCTCCGGATGTAGTTGACGGCTGTCAACTCCAAGTCACCAAGCTTCACGGGACACCAGGACATCCAGCCCGACTGGCGTTTCGTCGGACCGAATTGTCATTTGCGGAATGGGCAATCCCTTTGCCAGTTCACCGTTCACGCCGCCAATTTCGGACAAGCCGCCGTGCGTCTCCGCAAGTCATGAGCAGATGAAGATGATGCGAATACTGGACTAGTCTGGAAAAGCGCAACAACCGAAACGCCGGAGTATCCGGCGGTCTGCAACATGCGGGATGTCGCAGCTGTGGCGGAATGCCTGCTGCGGCCCTGCTGCATTCCGCATCACCATGTCCAGGCTCAGGTCCCGCCGGTGACCCAGCATGATCCGGGCACGATCAGCGAGACATTCCGAGCGATGATCCGCACAGGAGTGCCGCGGGGCCGATACCTGCATTGGCAGGTGACAGAAACCTACCTGCGGGAGTTCGATCAGGACCTGCAATGCCCATTCGGAGGCGACAGCTTCCAGCGCTACCCGCTTAATGCGGCGTCTGGCGGGCATCACGGTCGTCCTTCCGATCTTCAGCACAGGGACATGAGGCAGTTGAAGCGTCTTGTCCCGGACGGGCTGGCTGCGACGTCCGGGGTTCCTGAAACTCTGGTCCGATGCGGCGCTGGAAGACATGGAGATTGCCGCCGCGAACCGCCTGTCCTGGTGGTTGCCGGGGCTGGTTTCGGCCGCCGACAGAATCGGGTCCAACACGGAGTGGTTCCCCCCGGAAGGGCGGGATCTGCCGCTTGACGTCTACCTTGCCGAAGCCCCGCTTAGGGTGTCGGTGTCGGTGTCGGTGTCGGTGGCGGTGTCGGTGGCGGTGAAAGCCCCGGGCGTCGGTCGGGCTGTTCCCCGCGACGGTGCCCTGTACGAATTTGACCTCCGCCCGATTCAGGCGGCCTGCCAGTCCGTGGATCTGCCCGAGGGCCGGACGCTGGCCGTCATCGAGGACGAGACCGGCGCGGGCAGGACCGAGGCCGCGATGCTGTTGGCCCAACGGATGCTGCTGGCGGGGAAGGGCAGGGGACTGTTCATGTCGCTGCCGACCATGGCGAACTCTGACGCGGTGTTCCGGCGGGTGCGGGCGGCAGCCAGGGCCGGCAACGCAACTTCGACCTGTGCGACCAACACTGCATCGGCCCGGGACTGGTTATCCCGGCCCATGGTCAGGAGCCGGACGATCCGGCAGGCGGGCGGAAATTTGGACTTTCCGGATGGCACCATTCAGATAACCATCATTCCATTCTCGCTCCAACCGTGGGAGCCAGGGGGCAGGCTGGACACGAGGTCTGAAGACGTCGGTGATCAAGCTCTGATGCGCGGACTGGATGCCGTAGGACCGATTGTGCGTCTCGGGGGTATTCCAGTCTTACGGTGGGCGTCTGCACGAAGCTGGCCACAAAGCGAGTGTCGGATATTCTCCTGCCGTCGACTTCGTGCCCGCCATTGGGCGCGTCGGGGGACCAATCTCAGCGCGCGGGCATGGTGCGGCGGGCGATGCCCCACATGAACGCCGCCATCTCTAGCGTGATCGCCACGGTGACGACGGTCGGTTTCTTGCCGCGCTGGATGAGCTTGCGATATCGGGCCGTCAGGCGAGATTGCGCCTTCCGCGCAATGCCCTGAACCTCCGGCGACTGTTCTCTGAGGATGTAGGGCTTCCGCTCGCCCGGCCTTGCCTGCAGGCGGTAAGTCCAGGCCCCCTCGATCAGCTTGTGCCGCACGCGGGCGTTTCGCGCGCGGTTATGCCGCCGCGCCTGGTCGTCCTACCCGTCGAATATTAGCTAGGCACGAGCCCGAGATAGGCCATTAGCTCCGCAAGTGTTTCGAACCGCCGCACGTCGGCGATCTCTGCCATGAAGGTGACGGCGCTGATCAGCGCGACGCCACGCAGCGCGATCTGGTGCGCCGGGTGATCGAACGCCAGGGGCTGCAGCCAGCGTCGATAACGCATCGTCCACGGCTTGGAGCGTTGACAGGGACGTGCCGGTGAAAAAGACATGTGGTCTTACGACTGATTCAGCATTCTGACCAGCATTTCCGTGCTGAACCGGATCGCATTGTATAGAGTGACCCCGAAGCAGGGGCCTATCTTTAAGGTTGCCGGCGTTACGGAACAAAAGCTTCATTTTTGTTCGTATATATGCGTCAATGAGCATGTTATACGCCTGAAATGATGAAAGGGCCCATCGCGTTGCGGAACGCTGGGTCCAACGAGATTTCACATACGGCGAAACACTTCCGCGCAAGCTTGACCCATCCAGCCGTGCCATCGAGATCGTGCAGCAGACCCTTAAGATGAACGGGTAGGCTCAAGCCGTGACCGACAAGCGCACTATGAGGCGAACCGGAATCTTCCGCAGGCCGCAGACGGTCCTCAAGCGGATCCGTATGGCTCCCGCCGACACGAACCCCCGCCCATTCAGTCGCGAAAATCTTCCTTGAACCTGTCGATCTGATGCATGCGCTCGTGCAGGATCGCGACGATGCCGATATCGCCGTCGGACAGCCGGCGCCAATAGACGAAGTGGTGCTCGTACCTGAAGAAGAACCCTTCGACGCCGAACTCTGCCGGGACCGGCTTCGAGGCGACGCCATGGGCCTCGATCCGTTCGAACGCCGCGAACATGCCGGTGATGTAGCGATCCGCCTGGGCGTCGCCCCATCGGTCGCGCGTATAGTGGTAGATGTCGTCGAGGCGGAGCGCGGCCGCCTCCTGAACCCGGATCGCCATCCGGTCAGGCGCGGTTGCGGGCGATGATCTCGGCCGCCGTCAGCGGCTTGTAGCTGGTCTCGGGCGCGGCGAAGGCGCGGGTCAGCTCGGCCTTCAGCCGATCGAACGCCTCCTGCTCGGCCCGCTCCTTGTCCCGCCGGATCAGGTCGCGCACGTATTCGCTGATGTTCTCGTACGATCCGTTCTCGCCGACATTGGCCGCGACGAAATCGCTGAGCGCACCGCTGAGGCGGACGGTCATGGTCGTGGTGCGGGACATGGCAGGATCCTCTTGCGTGACACGTATTCAATATAACCAAAAATCACTACGCCTCAAGTCTGGCAGCGGCAGCCTGATTGGGACGTCCTGCCGACTTCGTGGCGGTTTGACCCTAGTCGGCATCCGCGTCGTCTTGCCGATTGGCAAGGATCAGGACCGTGCGAAACACGAAGTCCGAGTGCCGGACCAGTGCGATCAGGTGTTCGCCGCTTGGCCCCCGCTCGCCTGCGATCCAGTACTTCACGGTCCGTTCGCTGGCCCCCGTCCACCGCATTGCTGTCTTGATGGCGCGATGCGTCAGGCCAAGTTCGTCCCGAAGGGCCGCGGCAATGGCGGTCCGATAGTCGGCCGCATTGGCCATTGGGGGCACATTTGTGCCCGTTATCTGCACAAATGTGCCCTTCTTGGTCCGCATCTCTGGATCCTCCTCCGATAAGACTGTGGGGAAGACCTGAACAGCGGCAGTTCGCATTTGCGCCTGGGTCTGCGGTAGAGGGCCATCCGCCCGAAGCAGCCCACATGATTTCCCGGGAGGCGGGCGTGGCTTGGGGAAAAACACCATTGCCCGAAGCAGAAACGGGGCCGCCCGGGCAGCTGCTGGCCGCGGAGTACGTCCGGATGTCGACCGAGCATCAACAGTATTCGACCCGGAACCGGGCGCTGGCGATCCGCGACTACGCAGAACGCCGCGGCATCAAGCTGATCGAAGGGACACTTGGCCCCGATCATCTTCGCCTTGTGGTAGCGGGCCGCTACGTCGAGCGCCTGCTCATGAATGAGCGGATCAATCGCTATCTCGCAAAGAACCACGGAGACATCCTCGGCGAGTTCGGTCGGATCGTGGCGGGTCTGTCTCGGCCGGAGACGTCGGAAGGGGCAGGCGTGGCAGAAGGGTAGGGGATCTGGAAGTTCACTGACAATGGGGACCCGGACCCAGATCAAGCGCGGGGACCTCAGGAGTCGCCGGACGGCGGGTTGGATCGAGTGCGGGGGGATGGCGGTGAACCCGTTCGGAGCCCACCAAGGCCGGCGGACATATCGCCGACCGCGCAGGTGTTCTTCAGAGGCGAATTTCTGCGTTGTATGCCGGGCGCGCTGCACTCCGCCGGATAATGGGTGCCGGTTGGTCTGGCAGCGCGCCCGCGAGTGACCATCTATTGATCGGCGAATACATGGTCGCGTTTCACCGCGATCACGACACATAGCGGGACGTGTGAACATCCTGTTCCGGGGCGGCAGCGGGTTGGTGACGGCCAATAGGCGGCTGGAGCTTCACCCATAAAAGGAGCATCGGAAACCATCAAATTCAATTTCGGACTTAGTTCGACCAGGCCAAGCGGAATCCCGCTTAGGTTGAATTTCGTCCTCTGGCCATGCCGGGTGCCAGGCACTAAACCTAATCTGCTCAACGAGATAACGCCACATGCCCTGTGGTGTTGGCGATGTTTGGGGAGCCGGCAGGTAGGCTGAATGTCTCCTGCGAAGCCAGATCGACACTGTGGAACGTTCGACCGCTCCGGCGGCAGAATCTCTGCGGCCGATTTCGCCTGGCCGGCTCTTCATGCGTCGCGGCTTGGCTGAGGTTGGCATGTGCTTGCCTTGTTTTGTTTATTGGAGGGAGCCATGCGGCACGATCCTGAAGCACCCCGTCAATCCCCGAGGAGGAGCCCGAGAAGGAAGAAGCTCATGGGCTGGGCCGCGGATGTGGTCCGGGACAGCGGTACCGGAGAAATCACTGGGGTGGTCTATCAGTGGAACACAGGCGAGAAGGAGACCTACGACTTCAATGGCCCGAACGGCAAACTGGCCCGGTTCCTCGTCGCGCTCGGGCCAGAAGGCGGGATCACCGAGGTCGAGTCAAAGGGCGGCGGAAAGACTTCGATGTAGATTTCCCGGTCCGACCTTCTGCTGGGACATGTAACGGGCCGGAAGGCGCGTTAACAAACCGGGTCCCTGTTGGGCGCCTGCCAGCATTTCCGGCCAGCATTCCGCTGGCGTGCGTCGAGGATGCGCGCGTTGGCGTACCAGTCGGTCGGAGCACTGCGCGACAGGGTTCACCCGTCGATGGACAGATCCTCAAGGCTCTTGCCTGCATTGAGAGCGGCGTTGAACCAGGCCGGCTTTCGTCCGCGTCCGGACCAGGTCAGTTCGGGGTTTTCCGGGTGGCGGTACTTGGGTGTAGCGATCGTTTTCACGGTCTTGCTGCCCGAGGTCAGTTCGGCCAGGCTGAAGCCTTTCTCGCGGGCGGCGGCTTCGGCGGCAGCCAGGGCTTCCTTTTTCCGGCGCGTTTCAAAGGTTCGCACGGCCTTGGACACGTCCTTTTCGAGCTGCTTGAGCTCGTCCAGGGACAACTTCTCTAGATCGATTGCCGTCATCGGGTTCTCCGTCTCTGATCGAGCCTGGAAAATGTAACAGGTTCACTAGTGTTCCCCGTCTGACGTAGGATTCCCAATGCCGCTCGCTCGTGGCATGAGTGGGAGATGAGACGCTCGGATATCTGCCTTTACCTTGGCCCCGCCGACCGCACTGAGCTTGAAGCTCTG
>NZ_VOPH01000022.1:14201-18856 GCF_009765275.1 Chachezhania sediminis | reverse complement strand
AAGTCCGGGGCGTAATCGCCCGCATACCTGACAGGGACCCGGGACGCGGAAGCCATCAGGGCCAGCGGCCGAAATGCCGCGCGAACAGGCCGGACACACGACCGCTTCTGAATGGGTGAATTAAAGTCATTTCCCGCTTGCTATGCAGGAGCCATCCACACAGGACCTTCATGGCACCGTGCAGCATGTTCCAGGACCCCGAGGTCCGCAGTGCGGACAAAGCAGACGTTGCTTTCCCAAAGTCGAACGTCAGCTTTGCTGTTGAACCTCTGCCTCATACTTCCGCCTGCTTACGACGGAAAAACTCAATCCTGGTTCTGACGCCAATGTTTGGGTCGTTGTGCAGAATGGCTGCAACGCGATCTAATTCTTCCTTTAAATCTAAATTATGCCGCAGAGCTATCAATCCATCGGCTGCACGTCTGCGAACCATGGCCGAACGATCTGAGGCACCGGCGCGCAGGAGTGCTATGAGGTCTACCGCTACTGTTAGTTCGCGTTCTCGAAAGCTGCGCTCGGTTCGATATTCGCCCATCGAACGGTCAGTCCACACTCGAACCGTTTCGCCTGTCGGCCAACGAGCCCTTTGTGAAAGAAGCATGTCGAGGGCCATTGTTCGAATATGCGGAAGTGGTGCGGTCGCGAAAACGTCGCTGATATGCTGATCTATCCAGTCGTTTCGGGAAAGTTCATGAAATACTTGGCCCAGACGTGGTTGCCGTGTCGTCCTGACAATCTCCACTAGTTTCGTTGAAACATCTGGTCTGGACAGGATTCCATGAACTGCCTCGGGTCCTGCACAGGACCAACGCCCCCAGCTATTAAGGTTTGGCAATACTGCGATCAGCGCGGGAACAATAACCTCTGCCGACGTGCGCGGCATGACCCTTTCAAGCGCTTCATAGGCTGCTTGTCTCACCTGTGGCACCCAGTCGTTCAGGCGCCAGAACAGCCCATAGACATTGGCGGGCGTAGGCAATGGTCCTTCCAGATTGCGGAGAGCTTCTTGTCTAATGCGGCCATCACCGTGAAACATAAATACAAAAGGAAGACCGGGGACATTTTGTATCGCGCGCAGATCGTTGCGCGCAGCTTTAACAATATCGAGCCCGTCTGGAGACCACTGATAGTGTAAATTCAGTTCTGTTCTGATCTGTTCTTCGATCTTGTTGAGGTCACGAGGGTCATCAACTGAGCGCAAAATTCTCTCGCCCTGCTTTTGCACACGAAAGTACACGTCAAACGGATCGTTGCCTTGCACGACCCTCTTTTGACCAAAAAATAAATTGAATAGTCTCTTTAACATGAACCACGCCCGTATTTTCTTGCCACTGATCAGATTGGTTCGTTTGCCGTTAGTTCACAAGAAAAAGGACATTCATGCATCACGAAGCATCACGCAATTTGGGCTCTAAGCGGTCATGCGGCGCTGCGGCGGGTCGCATGACCAGCCTGGCGGTGCTGCGTGATGGTGATGGTGATGGTGATGGTGATGGTGATGGTGATGGTGATGGTGATGGTGATGGTGATGGTGATGGTGATGGTGATGGTGATGGGCGTCCACCATGCAGGACAACGTCAAGTGGCCTGCCGAAAATTAGGTTGATTTTTGCACAACGTTGGGAACCATGGAAAATCCGTCTAGCAGCATGAATTACAATAAAAGCTCTAACAGTTATCGAAAATCCAATCTGAAATAATTCTATTTGATATTGAGCGCAGGAAGATCGTTGCCCAAGCATTGGCGCCTTCGTCTGCGGATTTGCCTTCGCCAAGCTCTACCAAGTACTCTTGAAACTGATTTTTATTGCCCCTGTAGTCCCTGCGATTCGGAAGAATAGCATCGGGCTGAACTCTCAATTTTCCCCACCTTTTACTGACGTAGGTTAAAAAGTTGGTTTTAAGTATTATGTTGTCTACATGAAACTTGACGTTTCTAAAGTCTGGGTCTTCTTCGTCTATCATGTAATGAATCTCGAAAACTGGAGGGGTGGCGCGCGGATCGAATCTCACTTCAATCAAAGGCCCGCTCAAGCATTCGTCGTAGTAAGGATGAAGCACTCTTGCCCGAGTGGCAGGGTCGAACAAATTCTCTCCACGTAGCCTATTGCATGAGCAAGCTGGAACCAAATTGTATGCCAAGCATGCATACTCGGGATATTTCTGTTTCGTTAAATAGTGATCAAGCTCGCCTGGGTTTTGCCCTCCACACATGGGGCACGTTTCACCCGCAAAAGATAGCCGGAGGTCCCCTATGTAGCTCATAGAAATAGGGGGGTTATCATAAATATAAAGAATTGCCTCCTTTTCCCGCTGGGTGAGGTCCGCTGCCCGAATTATGTTCGGATCCCCCCGAGAAATATCATAGTACCTTGCCAAGCGCGCAGCACGCAGCCCAAGCTTTAGGAGGTTCGGGTAAGTTCTGCGAAGCCTTTTGTTCCTGGCCGCACAGTTAAAGCTAGTGGATCCGCTATCAAGCGGCCTCTCAATCTTCTTCATGCTTATTTACGATTTTGGAAAACAGGTCCTCAGATACAATTGATCTCAGGGATGACAAATTCTGCCCGCTCTTCGAAATATAGCCAAGAGCCCTTTTTGTTGTTGTCTCCATTTCATCTTCACCGAAAACAAATAAGGAGATAAGACCAACATCAGCGCCAAACGTTTTCATTCTAGTTTTCTGTACCTCCATTCTGTTGCCGAAGGAGCTAGTTTCTTTATCCCGTATGATATGAACCATATCCTCCTGAACACATCTAACCACGTAGGCGGAATGAGTGGCAACGACGGCGACAGACCCTGTTAACTCCAGAACCTTTTGAAGGGAGCCCATCATAGCGTCAATAAACTGAGGGTGCAAAAAGACCTCAGGTTCATCTAGCAGCACCAGAGATCCATTCTCGGTATAGGCCGACGAGAATATACAAAAGCGAACGTAAGCCGCTTCACCTGAGCTAAAGTCATTCGCCTCCCGGCCAAACACACCTTTCGAACGATCAACGGCCTCTAAGAAATCAGAAGTTGCTTCTTGAATATCGCCAATATCTGGCCTGGAAAAGCTAATGTTACCCCTGCCTCCGCTTGCTGTTTGAATTTTTTCTAGCTCGATCGGGCCGTATCGCTCGTGAAAAATTGATACAGGGTCGTGCCCCCGAGCCTGCTTTAAGCTCTCAAGCAATATATTGAACCGGGTTGTATCAGCTATCCTAGCGTCCGACTCAATCATCTGCAACAAAACGTCCATGACGCCAGCCGTCGATCGCCCAGCTTCACTAGCTATATTGCAAACCCTATATCCAGACATCATTCTCTTCAATGTCTGTGGGGGATATACCTTGGATACTCTGGAGGTCGAGTAGAAACCTATAACCCTACTTGGAGTAAAATTTCCACGCCATTCGTTCGATAGGGAGTCTAAAGCAAGCTTCGCCGTGTGCCGTAAAGCCTGTGTTTTTCCGGAGCCATTTTTTCCTATTAAAACTGCAATCCGCTGACCTAGTTCTTGAGTGGATCCGAATTGGAAATCGAACCCGTACTCCCGCCCATCCGGCAACCTGAAATCGCATCTGAACTCTGGGCGCGCGGCATCTATAGAGGCTCGCTCGCTCCCTCTGAGTATCTCGATCCCATTATCCAAGATAAATGACTGTTCAGTTCGCCTAACTAAGAGTTTTTCAATTTTTTTTCTAAGTCGGATATTTTTGACTATTGGGCTGTCAGGTCGATACTCCCTCATCGATATGATGTCGTTAGCTTCTAGCAAAGCCTCTATAGCTTGGTGATTCCCCATTTCATCCACAAGAGTGCGATAATCCAGAGCCGCCATGCCCATTGTGATGGATGAAAAATTCAAATCCTCCGATTCAGCATCGACAAGGGAATCCCCTTTGTCGCTTTTGAGGACCATCTCCCATGCGTGGGAATTCTCGATAACTTCCGGATTCTTATCGTTTGACAGGAAGCATATACTTAGGGGGCCATGCTTGTACCAGCGGCCTCCCAATGTGCTATTTGGAAGCCAAAAGTATACATGGCAACTATCATCATGGGAACGTTGGATGACCGTTATCTTGGAGCGATGGTGATTTCTGGCCTCCACTTCATCCAAGTGTATTGGTCGTTCACCTGAATAATGGTAATATGTCAAGCTGGCCATTTATGAATTCCACGCCATTCATTTTCCGATTTCAGTACATTTCAACGCAGAAGGTCCGAATGCCTTGAAGGCTGCACTCTTTAGAGGTTTTATGTCATTGTATGATGACACATTTATAGTACATCACGTTTCGAACTTCGATGCACTTCTGGTCCTGAGCGTAAGCCTTTCGGTCCTTCATTGGTACCCCGTGATAGGGTGATGTTTTTCGGCGGAGCTTGGCTCCCCGTCCTCCATCCAAAGCTGGTTGCCATACTCAGCTGAGCGCGAGAACTCTTGGAAACGGCTGGGATCGGTCATCCGCTGCGTCCTGCACGAGTGTCGGCTAATGAGATGAACCGACCACCTGTTGCGCCCGGTGCGAATGTCCGCAGAGGGCCGACCGCTACCGACCGGCCCGATTTCTGAAACCTCCGAAGGGGGCGGTGAGATTGTCTCGTCATTTGATTTTGGCTTCCGCCGCCTCCCCCGAAGATGAACACGGCGGTCACTCATCCTT
>NZ_VOPH01000022.1:0-14106 GCF_009765275.1 Chachezhania sediminis | reverse complement strand
CAGAGGGCCGACCGCTACCGACCGGCCCGATTTCTGAAACCTCCGAAGGGGGCGGTGAGATTGTCTCGTCATTTGATTTTGGCTTCCGCCGCCTCCCCCGAAGATGAACACGGCGGTCACTCATCCTTGATCTACGTGAACGGCTCCTTGGAAGATGCCGGAACTGTGCGGGAGCGTGGGGCCGTGACAAGGGAGTTCACGCCGTCGGAACGGTGCCGCCGTCGATCACGTATTCGGTGCCTGTTATGGTCCCGGCGCGGTCGGAAGCGAGGAAGGCGACCAGGTTCGCGATTTCGCCAGGTTTCGAGGGACGCCCGATCGGCACCCCGCCCAGCGAGTCCATGATCATGCGCTTTCCCGCTTCCACGTCGACCCCGTGCTCCGTCGCAAGGCGTTTGGCCAATTTGACCGAGGATTCCGTTTCGATCCAGCCCGGGGAGACGCGGACAGCGCACATGTCGCTGTCACGACAAGGCGCTGTGTCGGCGATGCCGCGCTGGAGAGCAAGGTGATGCGTTGAAAGTCCGATATGGGGTAGCCGCGCTGAGGCAATGGTGATCTTGGCCGACGGCAGCCTCGGACGGTCACGTCATCAAGGGCGACCACTAGTTGTCCCTTCGCTATGTCGGCTACCCTGCGCATAGCCGCCGCTCGGCGGCTCGCAAGCTGCGGCTGCAGCGAACGGCAGGAAGGTCCGCTCAGCAGACCTTAAGATCCCGCCAGGGTTCGCACGCGCGGCGAACGGCAACTTTGACGGACTGCGCTGCAGCATTCGCATCTAGGGCTAAAGGTCGGCTCAGGGCCGACCGCTACCGACCGGCCCGATTTCTGAAACCTCCGAAGGGGGCGGTGAGATTGTCTCGTCATTTGATTTTGGCTTCCGCCGCCTCCCCCGAAGATGAACACGGCGGTCACTCATCCTTGATCTACGTGAACGGCTCCTTGGAAGATGCCGGAACTGTGCGGGAGCGTGGGGCCGTGACAAGGGAGTTCACGCCGTCGGAACGGTGCCGCCGTCGATCACGTATTCGGTGCCTGTTATGGTCCCGGCGCGGTCGGAAGCGAGGAAGGCGACCAGGTTCGCGATTTCGCCAGGTTTCGAGGGACGCCCGATCGGCACCCCGCCCAGCGAGTCCATGATCATGCGCTTTCCCGCTTCCACGTCGACCCCGTGCTCCGTCGCAAGGCGTTTGGCCAATTTGACCGAGGATTCCGTTTCGATCCAGCCCGGGGAGACGCGGACAACCCGCACACCCTTGGGCGAGACCTGCTTCGACAGGCTCTTGCTGTAGGTGGACAGGGCGGCCTTTGCGGCGGCATAGGCGGTCGTCGCTTCTGGCAGCGGCAGCGCGCGCTGGATGGAGGTGACGTGGATCACGACGCCGCTGCCCCGCGCCTCCATCTCGGGAACGAGCGCGCGGTCAAGTCGGACCGCAGGCATCAGGTTCAGGTCGAGTTCGCGGCGCCATTCGTCGTCGCCAAGCGCCGTATAGCCGCCCGCGGGCGCCGAGGAACCGCCGAGCATGTGGACGATGATGTCCGCGCCGCCCATCCTCTCGCGCACGGCCTCTGCCACCCTGTCGCAGCCATCGGGCTGCGTCAGGTCAGCTGCGACGAATTGGTCTTCCGGCATCTCCGGCGGCCTTGTCCGCGCCGTCGTCAGAACGTCGGCGCCAAGCTCCTTGAACAGGGCCACGGTCGCTCCTCCGGCACCGCGCGTGCCGGAGGTGACGAGCGCCCGCTTTCCCTCGAGGGTCAGGAAGGGGCTCATGGCACGATCTCCAGTTCGGCGATCTTGTCGCCGCGGAGGACGAAGAAGTAGCGCAGGTCGACCGGGCTCCCGGGGAAGTTTCCAACAAGGTGGCTGGTGACGATCGTGCGCTGGCCGTCCTTCGCGATGTCGACGGGCTCTACCGTGTAGGTGTATTGCGTTGAGGCATTCGCCATCCACTGCCGGATCGCGTCGCGACCCGCATAGGAGTTGCCTTCGTCGATGACGGTGGCGTCTTGCGTGAAGACCTCGGCGATGGCCTGCGGGTTGCCCTTCTTGTCGACCGAGAAATACCCCTCAATCGCGTCTGGCAGTTCGATACTCATGATGGCTCTCCTGTCTGGATCGGGATCGGTGGCAGCAACCGGTCTCGCCGCTTGACCTCTCGGATCGGGACCGGCGCCACGAGCCAGAATTTAGGGGTTTGACACAATGCGGATAAGCCGGACAAATCCGGATGTGAAGTTTGGAGTATCGGGACAATGGGAACCTACAAGCTATCGGATTTCGACGCGGTCCTTGCGATTGCCCGCAGGGGATCGTTCCGGGCAGCCGCGCTGGACGTGGGGATGTCCACGAGCGCACTCAGCAGCGCGGTTGCAAAGCTCGAGGAGCAGCTCGGCGTGCGGCTCTTCAATCGCACGACCCGCAGCGTGTCGCTGACCGCTGCCGGGCAGCGCTTCGTCGATCAGACATGCTTCGGCAACAGTGGGCGTTTCTGTCCGATCAGGCGCCCCTTGTTCCAAGCGGGGTGGTCACATCATCAGAGCCTCAACAATTACATGCGTGCTGCGGCTTGCAAGTATTGATCCCCTTGATACGAAGGGGTCAGGTGGCTAACACACGCAGCATTCGTAGCTTCACGAGGGCCTCTGGTGTCGAATTTAATGTTTCGGTTTCTTGGGTCCTGGCGCTTTCCGGTAAGGTCGCTTTTCTGCTGGGCGGCCTTGTCCTCATCAGTCTCTGCGGATTCGCTGCCTGACTGCGGAATCTACACTTACCGTGCGACTATCAGTCGTGTGATCGACGGTGACACTGTTGTTGCCGACATTGATCTTGGCTTTCGGGTATGGCTACGCGACGAACACTTGCGGCTTTTCGGTATCGATGCACCAGAAAATGGCACGGAGGCCGGTCATGCAGTTACGGAAGCGCTGCGTGAGCGGATCGGAGGCCGGACCCTTTACATCTGTACGACAAAGGCCAAGCATAGCGACACAGAGGCGAAGGGCAGCTTCGGCCGTTACCTAGTAACGATATTCGACGATGGTTTGAATCTGAACGAGTGGCTGTTGGAGTCTGGCAGGGCAGTCCCTTTCGAATGAAGCCTCAGTATATCAGACCAAGTCAGAGCAGATCGTCGTGCTGCATTGCACTCGGAATGTCGACTATCTGAGCGGGCCACCCAACTTCATTTCCAGAGTGTCCGACGACGTGGCGGGGTTTTCCTGTCCGAATAGAAGGTCCCCACGGATGCCCTCCAGGAGTTTTTCACGGTCAAGCTCCATCGAGAACACCACACGGCGCGAGGCTTCCCTATCTTCAATGCCCTTCGCATCTTGTACCAGCCTGGCTGACGAATAGCCTGCCGAGGACAAGCGGCTGCGGGCCCAATCCTGGATGGTGGAAGCGGTGAGACCTTCCAGGCAGATCCTCAACGCATTCTTGGCGCGGCGCTGGGAAAGGTCGAGATTATAGAGGTACGCCTGCTCGGGGGTATGCCAAGACTTTCCCTCCGATGACGCATGCCCTTCTATCTTCAATTCGGAGATATCGGCGCTAGAGGCATGGAGCGTTCCGACCCAGGCGGCGCAGAGCTGTTTCAGCAGATCAGGTTCCCTGACCACGTCACTGCCGGTCATGAACAGAACCTTTTCCGGCAGTATCACCTTTCCATCCACGGTAAGCTGACCGCCCGCAGCGCGAATTCCATTCCCCAGAGTTAGCTCGAGGCTATTCCGCAGGACTTCCTCCTGTGCTGCGGCATAAGCGAGGCGCTGGCTTGCGAGTTCCGCCGCGGATTGGGGGCTGAGCAAGGTATCTAGCGACGTTTTTAGCCTTGTCGTGGGCCGGATTTCGGCTACTTCCGAAAGCTTCAAGAGGGTGCCGGGATCAAGCTCAACCGCACCATGCAGTAGTCGCCGCATATCCTCGTCCCGCATAAAGCGACTGTATATTTCCGTTTCCGTGATCGGCTTCATGTCCCGTAGCTTAAGCCCTGCCCTACGCAATTCCTGCGCCATCTCAAAGGTGCCATCACTCAAGCCTGTCACGATGTCCGCCTTCTGCGCTTCGGTCAGGCCACGCAGGTCGTCGGTCAGGCGCAGGCTTCGCTTCTCGGCGTCCACTTGCCACCATGTGAACAGAAGAAGCAGCACGAATGAGAGCAGGATGAAGGCCTCGGCGACGGTAAGGCCCATGATCGCGCCGCGCTTGTATCCTCTGTCGGACCCACCATTACGATCACTGCTCCGCATGACGGGTTCCCCTGCGTTGGGCAAGAACATCCGGCCAGCGTGACATTAGTCCCGTCCCTCACGCAGCCAGCCAAAGCGCTTTCCCCTGGCCTGGTCGATTTCCAGAGCCTCGATCTTCTGTCCCAGGCGTTGCCCCCCTGTGCCAATCGAAGCCGCGGCGGCCTCGAACCCCTCGCCAAGCCGCGCGCCACCTCGGTCGATCTGGCCACCGGCCCGGGCAGCCGCCTCTCCGAGATTTTGAGCACCTTTCTCCAGCATGGTGGTGGCCTCCTTCATCGCCCGGTACATGTCCTCGGCGCTGCGTTCAGACTTGGTGGCGAAGGTCTCGGCCAGGGTTGTCGCGGCCTGCTGTGTGCGGATGAGGTGGGTCATCGTTTCTTCTGTGCCTTTCGACAACAGATCGGCGGATTCGATCAGCAACGCGAGGCTCTTCGAAATGCGTTCGGCCGTCTCGATGTTACGGGAGGCTAGCGTGCCGGAGGTCTCGGTCATCTGCTCTGTGGCTTCCCGGATTCGACCGGCGGCAAGGACGCCAGACTCGTCGAGAGTACCGGCCAGCGCCGCGAGCGATGCTTCTGTCTGCAACCGCACGCTTTCGCGGAGGGCCGGGCCGAACTCTTGGGCCGATTTCATCAATTCTTCCTGCATTTCGGCCATCAACGTATCAAAGGCGCTACGCAGCTTTGTCTCGCGCTCGACGTTGTGTTGCAGACTCTCGACTGAGAAGGCCTTGACCTGCTCGAGGCTCATGCCCAGCTCGGCGCGGAAGCGGCGTGAGGCGTCGTTCAGCTGCTGGCGCTCGCGACGCTCCTGGCTTTCCATGTCGACGCGGAACTGCATCATGAAGACCCGCAAGAAGACCCCTGCGATGGTTGAGGCGAGCGCCACCCCGAATCCCGAGATGATCTCGGGGATCAGGTTTGCGCGGTCCTCGGCATCTGCTTGGACCACGACATAGAGGGATATAGCCAAGGCAGTTAGGGTGAAGAGAAAGCCAAGGTAGTAGCAATTGTCACCGATCGTCTCTGCATCCAGCCGCAGTTCCGTCGCGTTGTAGGCTACCAGCGCATAGGCCGCCAGAACGGCGATGGCGAAGATCGCCGGGGCGAAGACAGGCACTCCCGGCGCTAGCTTGAGAACTAGTTCGCCAGTGATTCCAGCAAGAAACGCGATGGCCAGGGGCAGCGCTGCGGCCATCGGGTGTCCAGAAGTACCGTAGATGCGTTTCGAGATCCTTCGGGGCATCACAAGTCTCCAAGCCGTGTGACCTTGGGCACATGCGCATTCTGGCGTTCGAAATAGCGAATCCAGAAATCTTCAACGACCGCGGGATCCTTGACCCCTTCGCTGGGCCTGGGGACCTGGAAAATCTGGATCTCGGCGCCGTCGAGCGTCCGGCCCAAACGTTGAAACTCGGGCGAAGCGCTGAACGTCTTCCAGCTGCCGCCGCGATAGAAACTCAGCACATCGCTGTGCTGCAGCAAGTCCGTAACCATGATGATGCGCCGCGGCCCATCGAAGGCAAGAAAGCCGCGGCTGTCAGCGACTAGCGCCTGGAGACTTTCCATAATCGGAGAGCGGTTTGCCCCGGAAGCGCTGACCATGTCGATCAGCCGGTTGCGCAGTGGGGTGTGGAACCGGCTTTCATAGCGCTCGGCGATCAGTCTTTCGTTCTGTGTCAAACGATTGGCCGAGGCTGCGTCCTGCGGTTTACACAGAGGGGGCGTAGCACCCCAGAGGGAGGGGTCTTCGCTCACCACGCCCAGAGTGAACTGCGTTCCGCGCGGTGCTTTGGTGATCTGCTGTTCAAGCCGAGCCAGCAATTGGGCGTGCTGGGCCGGCGACAGCGGATCCGTCAGGTCGAGCAAGATTGCGGTCATAGACAACGGACCGGTGCTGATCGGGCAAAGCGTATCAGTTTCGAAAGCGCTGTCACGTGCCTGTCGATCCGACCACCAGAAAGCTGTCCCGATGGCAGCGAGCAACGCAACCGCCCCGACTACTGCGAGGATTGTGCCGATGGCGGACGAGTGTTGGCCGCGCCCCCGTTTGCCGCTGCGGCGCCTAGACCTCCCGCGGGCCATCAGGCGACGTTCGCCGGTGCATTGACGGGGTTCTGCGGACCCTGCTGCACTTCCTCAGGTAGGCGGAACTCCGTCACCGCGATCTGGAAATTGGCAAATATCTCGCGGATCGCGGCCTCAACAGCGGCCGTAACCCTTTCGGCCTCGGCCTCGGCATTCCGGCGACGGGCGTCGTCCTTGAGTTCAGTAGGCCGGAATGCGGCGAACGCGTGGTTCAAGGCAAAGCTCGGCGGTATATCTTCCGTCCGAGCGGCGACATTGGCGTCGCGGTAGACCGCCAATAGGTGGGTCACCGCCTTGTCGCATTGATCAAGGAAGTTCTCGAGGTGGAAATTTAGAGAGGAATGCCCGTATAGCGCATCAATCGCCTGGGAAATGCCGTCGCGCACCTGCTGGTCCGCGTCGCGTAGCTCCTCGATAGCGAGATCGCGCTTCTCGGTCAGTTCTTCGATTGCTTCTTCGAAATGACGGGAATGATCCTCGCGGGCTTGCTTCAGATCGCTTTCAATGCGGCTATAGCCGGGAAAAGGGTCAAAGGCGTGCCAGCCCTTGAGAAAAGCGAATATGGAAATCATTGTTCCTATCGCGAGAAGGATCCAGCTGTCCATGCTGCTCAGCGCCAGCGGATCCTGCTTCATAGCGGGGACTGCCTGCAGAACGGCCGTGCCCCAATCGGTCTCCGCATCTATCAAGTCGCGGAAATGCGCCACGGTCAGGTTCAGCGCCAGAGCGAGGACCACCCAAGCCAAGAGGCTGATCAGCCCCAGGAACTTGCGTAGGTAATTCGTATGGTTCAGACCGCAGGCCCAGATGCCGAGCAGCACGCTGGCCACGACATTGACCCCCGAGAAGATCACGGCTGTCAGCAAGCCTCCGAGCATGCCCTGTTCATTGCCACGAGAGAACATGAACATGTTCAAAAGGGCCTCCAGAGCAATGAAGATGATCGTGATTGAAACGAAGCGAACCCAGCCTTCGAAGTGCCGTGCCGGGCGCTGCAGTCGGTATTTTGCACGAAACTGCTTCCGATGCTGGAAGGTCTCGTGCAACCGTTCGGTCGAGGCGGTCATCTGGGCTTTCCATCCGCGCACGGCCGTCAGGTAGTCGCCGCTGGCATTGCCAGCCACTATCTCGACCTCCTTTCGAAGCGTATCCGCCCGCGCAAGCCTTTCATTGTAGACCTGCCTGTTGGTCTCATAATTTTCCAGGCCCTTACGGCGCGGACCTTCAATGCGGGTGACGATGGAGGTTTCTACATGGTCTGCCGCAGTCGTGCTCGCCGCAGGCAAGTTTCTTTTTCCCCTGTTTTCGCCCTCAGCAACAAGATCCAGGTCTTTCAAGATTTTCTCCTGATCGATTTCAGGAAAAACTGACAATGAAGGTAGTACATCGTCCGATCTCAGAAGCGATTTCAACTTTTCAAGCACGGTTTGCCTCTAGGATGCGCGAATCTTCTTTAGATCAAAGGGGGTGGCATCTGGGAAAGCAAGCGGAAGCCACACAACTGCCGAGATGGCTCGCCTAAACAATGGGATAACACACCCAATAGGCGCCTACTCCAGTCATCCGATGGCAAGGAACGGAGTTGCATCTCAGGCCGTCGCCCTCGGCGCAAAGGATGTCGGCTTCCCGCCCTTCGAGCCAGGTCAGTTCGCCTTCCTGCGCCGGACGTGAGCGGTGTCTATGGGCCGCTTGAAGCCATCACTCCCTTCCCGGAGCTGCGACGCTCAGCGTCTTCGTTGGTAGCGTTGTGTCAACTGGCCCAGGAAGCCCTCGCGAGGCGTCACTCAGGTCTGATCTCGCCCTGGTGGCGGCCAAGAAGGGCGACCAGTCTTCGGCCAGAAATCACCTTCTGACACTTTAGGTGGATAAGGCCGCGTTCGTCTGGGGCGAGGTCAACGTCGTTTCCCCAGACGCGCGCAGTGGTGTCGGCGTAGACATCGGTTGCCGTGATGGGCACCTGACAATTTCTCCGACGCTGATATCGGCTCAGGATCGTAGCGACAGCTGGCATCTGCTCCATGGTCTTCGTCAGAGTTTCCATCGTTTCAATGCAACCTTGTGTCCAGGGGCTCTCCATCGCGAGCGACGCAGGGCCAAGCTCAGGCTCATATCGTGACGGCACGACGGCCCTACCCCGGATCCGCGGCTTCATGCCAGGAACCGCGCGCCCCTCCATATACAAAAGGCGCCGGAGCATCAGCCCCGGCGCCTCTATCACCGTTTGTCAGAGAGCAGCCCAAGGGCACCAGGCGGTACGTTTCACCCTTGGGCGAGGTGGTTGGAGGACAGTATATGCCTACTGCCAACTTGCCTGCCATCCGCGCTTGCCGCCCCGCCTGGAACAAGGGGCGCCTGATCGGACAGAAACGCCCACTGTTGCCGAAGCATGTCTGGGCCATCCGCGTTCGCCTGGAGATCGCCCGGAACCATCGCGACCTTGCCCTCTTCAACCTCGCCGTCGACAGCAAGCTCCGTGGCTGCGACCTGGTGAACTTGAAGGTCGCCGACGTCTTCGCATCGGGCCAGGTCAAGGAGCGCGCATCCATCATTCAAAGCAAGACCCAACGGCCGGTCCGGTTTGAGATCACGGAAGGCACGCGGAAATCGCTGTCGCGCTGGATGAAGGAGCCTTTGATGGTCGGCTCGGAATACCTCTGGCCGGGCCGTTTCCATGAGCGCCTGCACATCTCGACCCGGCAGTACGCCCGCCTGGTTCGGGAATGGGTGTGTTCCATCGGTCTGGATCCGACCTCTTACGGGACTCACTCCATGCGGCGGACGAAGGTCGCGGAGATCTATCGAAAGACGGGAAACCTCCGCGCCGTTCAGCTGCTGCTGGGACACACCAAGATGGACAGCACGGTCCGGTACCTGGGCGTGGACCTGGAAGATGCGCTCGCCATTTCCGAAAGCATCGAAATCTGACGGACCGGGCCGCCGTCACTGGCGGCCCAAAGCCGACCTTGGCCAGGTTCAACGTTGCCGCAGCGCGGCTTCCCCATATCGGACCTTCATGGCACCGCGCAGCAGCGTCCAGGGCCCCGAGGTCAGCTGTGCGGGACGAAGCCGACCTTCGCTGGCAGTGCGCCAAAGTCCGGTTTGCCGAACCGCGCAGCAAACGCTTGCATGTGAATGTTACAAAAGAGTGGTTTTTAGTGCGGCGCCCGATGTAAAATGAGCACTCGCAACCGTATTTCTCGCTGTCTCGTAGCTGGTAAAAGCTGAATCTCTATACGGCTTTCAGCGGTATCCATCTTGAAATTATTGGGGTTGAATCCAGATGAAAGAAGGTTGGGTATATGTGCTGGGAAGCGACGCACACACATTTCATAAAATTGGCCTAACAACTACGTCGCCGGCTCAACGCATCAAAGAGATAAACCGCGATTCCACATACGGCCCCTTTGGGCCATGGTACGAAATAGATGTGCGGAAAGTCAGAAGTGTGACCCAAGTGGAATCCTCCCTTCATAGACATCTTCGAGGGAAGCGATCACTGAGCATTCCAAGAGCTAGAGAAGTATTTGAGGTTGCTAGGGATGAAGCTCGCGCAGCCTTATCGATAATTCCAGAATCAGATCTGGCGGATTCCGTGCCAATTCACAAGCTCATGGTCGAGCCAGATTTCATCAACTATTTAATGGCGCTATTTAAGAACTCTGGCTTAGAGAATTTTCGTGACATTCAAGAAAGCTGGACGTTTTCACTCTTTCCAAAAACTGCTGGAGGGCGCTTCTTTACGCTCAACATCGACCGGCATGAAGTTGCTTTCGCTCAGCCACTGAAGGATTCGGAGTTTCGCTACTTTTCAATTGTAGTGGATGAATCTGTCCGGCGCGACAGAGAATTCAAGAAAAAGCTAAAGCCGTTGGCGGGCACAATGTCTAAGACTCCATATGTATCTAACTGGGGAAGCGCGATCTCAGTTAATTTTGCGGCTAGCTTTGACGAGGCAGCGCGATTGTTTGAAGTTACCGCTTTCCGACGCGCTTTGGTTGGTTATTGGTATGATGCATTGCTTAGGATGCGAGACTTGGGAACTCGTAGCCTCCATGCAAAGCACCACAACTACGGTGCCGTATCAGAGATTTTTCGACATATGGAACAGAGACGCCGGTTCCGACTGCCGCACAACGCACCAACAGCTTAGAGCAAAAACCAACATCGCAACACCTGCCTCAAGAAAACGCTTCTTTTTGGGGGTGACCTACAAACGGTCTATTATCCACCGCCCAAAAGACCTGTTAAAAAAACCAAGCAGTTGTCGGAGGTTTTCGTATCGCGAGCATTATCAGCCATTCGTTTGCTGCGCGGCATCCGGCAAAATGGACTCGAACCGGTCATGCGGCGGTGCGGCGCGCTGGACGCCCAGGCGAATGGGTCTGCCCGGCAGAGATCGGCCCTGACCGGACCTTCGCGCCAGGTGCAGCGGATGACCGGTCTGTCCAGCCCAAAAGGACAGTCACTCAAGCCGGTCACTGAGACACTTCGGCATCGACTGGTGAGGTATACGTATACTGCAATCAGATGTGACATCGCGTGGCCGACCGTTTTTTCGCGGGTCGGTAAAAAATCCGCTCGTCCAAGTCTGACGCTTGACGGACTTCATCGGCTGCCGGCAAGCGGAGGTGTCCGCCAAACTGACAATGCGCTAGGAGGCAGCTTCAGATCTTCACAGACAGAACCGTAAAGACGAACAAAGTCGACGATCACCTGTCGCAAACTCTCACGCCTTCTGCTTGATTCCCCGCAAACCATCGAAATCCGTCTCGACATCTCCCTTTCGACGAGTAAGGTTGGGGCAAGCGCGTGACACAAAGGGATATATTCAATGTTTGAGGCTGCCGAGCAGGAGTATTTGATCCGTGCTTATCGCGAGAATAACGTTGTATTGTTCCTTGGCGCCGGAGCTTCGTACGGCTCAGAGACATCAACAGGAGAAGCAATCCCCTTAGGCAAAAATTTGTCTTCTTTTTTTCGAGAGATGATTGGCGAGACAGACGAAAGCTTGCGCCTAGATCAGCTGGGGAAGGATGTGCGCCGATTCTACGGCGAGGAAGGCCTCAGAAAGAAGCTGGAAGAAAAATTTATGGAGACACGGCCGTCCCAAGATCTGATAGACTTATTCTCCTTCTCTTGGAACAGATGTTACACTCTAAATTATGACGATACAATCGAAGGTGTGCCTAGAAAGGGGAGAGTTCAGCGGCATAGATACTACAGTGGCACCGACAAGGTCGAAGAAAGTCGAGGTGCGAATGACCTTCAGATAGTACACCTTAACGGATCCATATTGAAGTATGAAAAGGGAATAGTCCTAACGGACAAAGAGTTTCGGTCTGGAATTAGGAAGCGAAATCCATGGTATGAAAAGTGTGCCTCTGATTTCGCAAGCAAGACATTCATTTTCGTCGGGACGGAGCTTGATGAGCCAATTTTTAAAGCGTATGTGGAAGAACTGGAAGACGTCTCCACTTTCGCGAAATCATTCCTCCTAACCCCCGGCGTTATCGCCGATAGAGATAATGTGGAACTGCAAGATCTAAACATCGTCCATAAGCAATCGACTTTGTCTGATCTTGTTCAGTGGCTTCGGCGAAACAAGGCCAAATTCGATAGTGACTCCGCGACATTAAATGAGGCGCTAGTTGAGGTGGGAAGCCCCATTTGGGTGTCCGGAAATATTGATAAGTCTGCATTTGCCAGCTCCCAGCTTAAAAGAAGCTTCTATTCCGGCGTCTATCCCACTTGGCAATGTGTTGCCTCAGATTGGCCGGCGCCCATATCCATCATATCCTCATGCCTGAATGAAATTAAAGATTTTCAACGGGCTGCCTCGAAGGGACTTTGCATTGTCGTTGGTCAAGCGGGGTCTGGAAAAACGACAAGTATCATGAGCTCTCTTTATGCACTAAGTAAAGAGGGAAGCTGTAGGGTGTTTGAGTTCAAAGGGGATGGCTTAGACGATTTAGATGTGGCGCTTCGGGGCCTTAATCCTTCAGAATGGTCAGGCTCATCTTGTATAATTTGGGTCCCTGATATCCAGATTTATGCGGACGAGATCGAGAAAATTTCACGACTCTGCAAGTCAAGTGGATGCATAATCGTCGGCGAGCTAAGAAGCAGCGATTGGTCGGGCCGATTCTTTCGCAAGCACAGATTCGCAGATAAACTGATTGAAATCGGGAGGCTCAAGCCTGCTGACTACGATGTGCTGGCGCAGGCAATTCAAGACTTTGCCATTGCCCCAGAGTTCAGGAAACTCAGCAGGCAGGCTCAAGTTGACCAACTAAAGAGATCCAAGGATCAGCTTCTTATTCTAATGCTTGAGGCTACTAAGCAGCGGCCGTTTGAGGAGATAATAGAGAACGAATACTTCTCCATTGATGACGCCGAGGCGAGAGCATTTCTTTGCATTGTTGCATTAATCACTATGACCAGGTCAAGGCTTTCCATTTCGGATTATCACGCAATAACCAGCCAATTTGGTCTCAGGTCATCTCTTTCTGTTTGCTTGACGCAACTTGAAGGGATTGTGCAGATTTCCGGTCAGGGAAAATTAATAGGGCGCCATGAAAGCTATCTAAATCATGTAATTTCAGCTACGGCAGATCTTGACACCATTTTTGACGCATGTCTCGCAATATTTAGAAGCTTTACCATTTATGAGGTCCCATTTGTAGTCAATGCAGGAAAGGTTAAAGGGAATATTCTGAAGTTCATGATGCGCGGACAGTTTTTAATGCAAGTGCTCCGGGATAGCCGAGAACTTGTGTCAAGGCTCTACGAAGAGTTGGAGTATGATTATCAGAGCGACGGTCACTATTGGCTGCAGAGAGGAAAATTTTGTCGTTCTATGGGCGGGATTGACAACCAGGAAACTGCGCTGCGATTCCTCAAGAGATCCGTTGAGGCGTATGATAACTCGTATTCCCGACACTCCTTGGCACAGCAAAAATTGATCTACTGCTCTATGTTCAAAACCTCCACACCATACCTCGAGGCTTTAATGGCTGAAGGGGTGGCTGAGCTCAAAACGCAAGCCATTACCAGAGTAGACGCTGAAGATGAGTATCCTTTGGTTGCCCTTGCCAACTCTCACCCAAAGGCTCTTATCGCCTGGGGCAGGGGCGAAGATGCGAAACGTGTCTGCCGAGAATACCACGCCCAGCTTTCACAGATGGATAAGCAGATGCCTTTTGAGGATCGAGAAGTTCGCGATGCATTAAGGTTCTGCCTAAGCGTTGCATCGACTTAATTTTCCTTTTGTTTCCATCTATTATCTTCGAGATGTCATGCTCGGCTTTCGGTTTACTTGAGCGTGATCTCTGCTGTGACGCGACCACACAAAATTCGCTCGGAAATTTCGTCGTCGACAACTTTGAGAGTGCGTACTGGCCGCGGCTCGAACCGTTCACGAAGATTGCCCACTTCCTGCGCATCGCGGTCATTCGTGCCTGTCGCAGCGAACGACAGCTCCCCGCCGGCTATGTAGGTCGCGCCGAGTTTGGCAGCGTGATCCTGGTGGAATGTCGGCTTCTATGTCGTGGCAAAGGTGCGTTCGCGCCTGCAGAGAAAGCCGGCTTCCCGCCGATTCTGTGGAAAAACACTCGTTCGCTGCGCAGAATATCGATCACTGAAAGGCGCCCGAGCGCCTTTCCTGTCAGGCGTTCCGGGATTGCTGCGGTGCAGGAAGGACCTTGGCCAGTTTGCGGAGGTTCTGAGCGGTTGCGGCGAGGAG
This sequence comes from Chachezhania sediminis, assembly GCF_009765275.1. Lineage (GTDB taxonomy): Bacteria > Pseudomonadota > Alphaproteobacteria > Rhodobacterales > Rhodobacteraceae > Chachezhania > Chachezhania sediminis. The sequence continues at coordinate 30 of NZ_VOPH01000022.1, read as the reverse complement.
AAATTCGTCGTTTGCGCCGTGCGGGCCACG
>NZ_VOPH01000021.1 GCF_009765275.1 Chachezhania sediminis | reverse complement strand
CATCACCATCTGAACCGCCCGCTCGCGGAACTCCGCCGGGTACGGGCTCGTCGTATTCTTCTTCCTGTCCATGGAGAGCTATCCTTTGAGAATTTTGCTCTCCGGGCAAGCCGGGGCGGTTCAGGTGGTCCCAGTGTTCGGCCGGGAAATCGTAGAAGGCCAGCAGCGCGTCGGTGTCCTTGGTCAGGCAGGCGACGCCCTTCGCGTATTTCGCGGCGTATTTTTCCTTGAAGGCCTCGATGGCCGCCATGGCCTCCGCCCGGGTTGCCGCATGCGATATGTTGCGCAGATCCGCGGCGGCGGCGGGCTGCCCAGATTTCGGGAAGTGGTTCAGCACGTTCGACATCTTGTGGAACCAGCAGCGTTGGTGACGGGTGCCGGGAAAGACTTCGTCCATCGCCTTCCAGAACCCCAAGGCACCGTCGCCGACGGCCAGTTCCGGCGCGACCGCCAGACCTCGGGCCTTGAGATCGACCAGCAGCTCGCGCCAACTCTGCGCACTTTCCCGGACACCGACTTGGAAGCCCACCAACTCCTTCTTGCCCTCCGGTGTCGCCCCTAGCACGACCAGTATGCACTCGGCCACCGGCTCCATCCGGGCCTGCAGATAGACGCCATCAGCCCAGATATAGACGTAGCGACGGGCCGAGAGATCACGGCGCTGCCAGCGGTCGTAGTCCTCCCGCCAGCCCGCCGTGAGGCGCGAAATGACGCCGGGCGACAGGTTTGGCGCATCCGTGCCGAGCAGCGCGCCGAGTGCTTCCTGGAAATCGCCGGTGGACACGCCGCGCAGGTAGAGCACGGGCAGCAACGCATCGAGGCTGCGCGACCGCCGCGCCCATCGTGGCAGAATGCTCGAAGTGAAGCGGATCTTCTTCTCGTCGGGCATGCCCTTCGCCCTGTCGCGCACCTTCTGGCGTTGCACCGGGACAGGTCCGATCCCGGTCTGGATCTCGCGCTCGGGGCCGGTCCCATGACGCACGACACGCTGTCGGCCATCAGGCAGAAGCTCTTCGGAAAACCGGGCGACGAAGCTGGCCGCTTCGGCCTTCAATGCCGCCGCAAGCATCTGGCGCGCGCCTTCGCGGGCGATCTCGGTCAACGGGTCGAGGATCGTTCCAGGCTGGCGGAGCGGCGTGATCGTGGTATCGTCAGACATAGGCGTATCGTTCCTTCTGGAAGTTCTGGCAGGCTTGGACACCCGCCACGATACGCCGCCTTCTCAGACCCCATCACCCATTTTCAGACATAGCTCCATCGCGCTTGGAACCGCCCTGATCAACAACGGCAAGAAGGCCCGCTTCTTCAACGCGGTCGATCTGATCAATACCCTGATCAAGGAACAGGCCGACGGCAACGCCGGGAAGATCATCCGGCAATTGTCAGCCCTGGATTGCGTCATCATCGACGAGTTGGGCTATATCCCGTTTCCGAAATCCGGCGGCGCATTGCTGTTCCACCTGATCAGCAAGCTCTACGAGAAAACCAGCGTCATCATCACCACCAACCTGGAGTTCGGGGAATGGGTCGCTGTCTTCGGCGATGCCAAGATGACAACCGCGCTCTTGGATCGCGTCACGCACCACTGCGCCATCATCGAGACCGGCAACAGGTCATACCGCTTCGCTCAGAGCAAAGGCCGCAGAGAAGAATAACCGCATCGCAAGCAAAGCCCCCAGACGGACTCGCTATATGAGGGCGGCCCGCCTGGGGGCTTTGCCGTCTGAACGACGGGTCAAAATCAAACGCTGAAACCGGGTCAGTTTTGAACGCTCATTGACAACTCTGGCATCTTTGGGTCAACGCATCACCGTTGCCATAACTAAGCCAGCAAACCAAACATCTCGGGAAGGCAGCTGCCAGCCGGCCAACGGCCCCGAACCGACCATTCGTCCAGAATGCAGCGAACGACCTGTGTGGATGGCTCCCGCATAGCAAGGCTTAAATGATCTTGTGTACCTTTTCAGAAGCGGTCTTGTGTCCGGCCTGTTGACGCGGTCATTGCCGCTGGCCCTGATGGGATCCGCAGATCAGGTTCCTATCTGCTTCGCGGGCAATGGCGCCCGGGACATTCGTCGGAGCGTCCTGATCGTTGCGGCTGAATGGCACACCATCACATCGTTGGTCTTGCTATCTCGTGGGCGCGCGCCCTCTCATACGGCGTGCGGCCTGTAGGGCTCATCCCTCGTGAGGATTGCCCACATGATCCTCGCTGTTTTGTTCGCCATGGCGACGGTCGCCAGCCTTGCGGGCTTTCTCTGCAGCAGCTTCGTCAGCCAAGGGTCGGCTCGCTCAGGATGGGTCGCGACTTGTCGGACGCGCGACGTCATGCCGACCACGATGAGTTGGCGCAGGTATCGGTCATCCGGGCATGCAAGCTCCGCGAACAGAGCACAAGCTTTTCCAGGGTCGGCCAGACAAGGAGCGAACCGCGCGGCTTCACGGCATCGTTGTGGGAGGTCCAGTTCCGAGCGCAGTAGAACGCAGGCTTGCGCCTCGTCAGGGATGGCTCTCAACTTGGCGGATTAGCGATTTGAACCTCGCTCGCCGGAAAGTTCTGCAACGATGCTCAACCATGCTTTCATTGCCGGTCCGACAGATCGGTTGAACTTGCGTCCCGGGCCAAGGCGCCAAGGACCAGGTCAGAAACGCCAGGTCGCGCCCAGCACCGGGCCGGCCATCGTGACGTTGAAGGCCGTGCCGCCGCTGTCGTAGTCGAGATAGAGCTGGCGGAAGCCGGCCGACAGGAACAGGTTTTCGGTTGCCTGAAAGTTGGCCGTGACCACGACCTGGTAGGTCAGGTCCGACCCGGCGCCGAACCCGCCGACATCGGCATAGCCGATCACCGACCAGCGCGGCGCCAGCGTGATGTTGGTCCGGGCCGCGATGATCGGGTCCACGAAGCTTTTCGTCGGCGAAACGCTGACGCCGGCCAGCGGCACCGAAACCTCGCCCTCGACCCGCCAGGCGCGCAGCCCGGCCATCACGTCGACCGTCTGCGTCGTTTCGTTGACGACCCGCTTGCCGGCGGCCAGGGTCATGGAACGCTGGGACAGTTTTCCGCTGGCGGGAATGCCCGGGGGCACCAGTCCCGACCGGGACGACGACGAATAGGACAGGTCCGCGAACAGGACCAGGTTGCCGCGCCGCGCAAAGCCGGACAGGAACAGGAATTCGTCGGAATCCTTCAGCACTTCGGACAGGGACCGGTCGAAGGACACGGTCGGGGCGCCCGAGAACGGGGTGACGTCCCCTCCGACGCCAGCCCCCCAGACATAGGCGGTGGCCTGACCTGTCCACTGGCTTGCCGTCTGTGCGGCGGCGGGGCCTGCCAGGGCGATGGCGCCGGCGAATGCAAGGGAACGGAACATGCTCAAGTCTCCTTCCGAAGGGGGCTGCCCTTCATGACAAGGCCCGCAGCCCTGTCCGACCTGCCCGTAATCAAGGGATCCGCCTGGGTTACCAAGGCGCATCCTGCCGGCCGGTCCTCTGTGATTTCCAGGGCCACCTGCACGCCGCAGTTGTCCCGGTCAAGGTCATGGTTTCCTGACTGTGGCGGTCGGGTATCAGGTCCATCCGGGACGCTTTCGGTCGTTACCCAAAGTCAAAAACCGGGCGAAGACGATGAAAGCCAAGCATTATTGCCCGTGACCTGAGGGAAGGCGCATCCACCGGGTTCGCCCGATCACGCCGGGATTGCGGCCGTCGGCACGCCTGTGTGATTTGCCCACTGCATTGAACAACCATACAATCGTGAGTTACCAACCGGGACTGGATCAACCAGTCCCCCCCGGATCCCGGCACTGAAGCGAACTGGAGTAACGAATTTGAAGAAGATTGCATCATTCTGGGGCCGCCTGACCCTTGCGGCCACCCTGTCCGTCGCCGCGGTGCCGCTGGCCGATGCCTGCACCCGCGTCGTCTATCATGGTCCCGAAGGGCGTGTCCTGACCGCGCGCTCGATGGACTGGAGCCTGCCGATGCTGTCCAACCTGTGGGTCTTTCCGCGGGGCATGGAGCGCAATGGCGAAGCGGGCGAGAATTCGCTGACCTGGACGTCGAAATACGGCAGCATGATCGTGTCGGGCTACGACTTCTCGACCGTCGACGGCATGAACGAGGCCGGGCTGGTGGCCAACATGCTGTGGCTGGTGTCGTCCGAATATCCCGAGGACGACGGCGAAACGCCCAAGATGTCGCTGTCGATCTGGGCCCAGTACTTCATGGACAACTACGGCACCGTCGCCGAAGCCGTGGCGGACATGGAAAACAACCCCTTCGCGGTGGTGACGGCCGAGGTCCCGGATCAGCCCGGACGCCTGGCCAAGGTGCACCTGTCCCTGTCGGATGCCAGCGGCGACAGCGCCATCTTGGAATGGCTGGACGGCAAGCTGGTCATCCATCACGGGTCCGAATACCGCACCATGACCAACGATCCGTCCTATGACCAGCAGCTGGCCATCCGCGACTACTGGCAGGACGTGAACCCGCGCGAGGTCCTGCCGGGCACGACGCGATCGCCCGACCGGTTTGCCCGCGCCGACACCTATATCGACATGGTGGTCCAGTCGGACGATCCGCGCATCGCGGCTGCGGCGGCCTTCAGCGTGATCCGCAACGCCTCGGTCCCCTATGGCATCACGACGCCCGAGTCGCCGAACCTGTCCACCACCCGCTGGCGGGTGGTGGCGGATCACAAGGACCATCTGTTCTATGTCGAATCCGCGATTTCGCCGAACCTGTTCTGGGTGGACCTGAAGAAGCTGGACTTCTCTCCCGAAGGCGGCGTGCGCACGCTGAACCTCGGCGTGGACATGATCTCCCTGCAGTCGGGTGAAGTGTCCGCGGAATTCGTGCCGGCCGAACCCTTCCAGTTCGAACAGGTCAATTGACCCCGGTCCGGGACCTGCGGTGCACAACGGCGCCGCAGGTCCAGGATCACTTGGCCCTCAGGGCCGAATCCAAGGATTTGACGCGACCGCCCCCTTGCACCTCGACGTCAAGTCGCGTCGGTTTGAGCCACGCAGAAGCCCCCTATTTTGTGCAAGTGGAGACCTCTCGTGTTCAGCCTCGCCCCAGTCACAAAAATGGCAGGCTCTTCTCCCGGACGGCCCTCGGGCCTCCCGTCCTCGGCCGGTCGCTCTGCCCGCCCGGTGCCTCCCGGCCGGACCGACAGGCCCTTCGCGGACCGGACCACGAATGGTCGGCTGCGCAGGCTGACCGTCAGAACCGCATCCCGGCATGTGCTCGACAGCCTCTCGACAGAGGCCGAACCGGGGGAGGTGCCGCGTGAACCTCCCTGTTCCCGATGCGCGGCGAACGCGCCGGTGCGGGCTCGTCAGACGGCATTGGACCTGTTGCCGTCCGCCGCCGCACAGAACAAATCCACCCTCGACCATCCCGAACAGCCGCTGGGCTGAACCTCTTCCGCAAACCGCGCCCTGATCGACCAGGGCAGTACGAAGTTCGAAACGCCGCAGAGGCAGACTTAACCAGATCAACCCGGCGTCGGAACTGTATCCGATCACCCAGTTGCCATGCGGGCGCCTGTCCCAAGGACAACGCGATCGACATCAACAAGGCAACAGCGCCCAAATTCCCCCGATCGGGGCAGCTATCACATCGAGACCGGTCGAGAACCCACGCGGGCACTGGCCGTCGCGCCGAATTGCGCCAAGTCTTGCTGAAATACAATAAAATGAGTGTCTGACATGCGATACATCCTAATGGCCATCTGCGCATTGTGCGTTAGCGTGCAGGTGGCATCAGCCCAAGTCCCGTTGCTCTCTCCGACATCGACCGAAGCGGGCGCCGAGGCGCCTGTCGACAGCGACTATCCGGATGCGGTGGAAGCCCTTATCGCCACGCTGGAGGACGAAGGCGCCCGGGCAAAGCTGACGGCGACCCTGCGCGCCAGCCTGGCGGCCTCGCAGGCAGAGCCCGAAACCGGCGCGCCTGCCGAAGCCCCCGCGGAAGAGGCGGGACCATCCCTGCAGGACAACGTGGCCAGAACGGTGGCCGAACACACCCGGGCCCTGGCCGAAAAGGGGATGGTGGTCATCCGGTCCTTCGACAAGATGACCGACGACATCACCGAAGCGATGGTCGAGGCGACCCAGGTCGACTATCCGGTTCTTGCGTTCACCCTGACCCAGCTGGCGCTGGCCATCGGCGTGGTGTTCGTGGCCTTCCTGGGGCTGCGCTGGATCCTGGCCGCCGTGACGGCAAGGCTTGGACGCGGCGCAGAGCGACGCGGCACCCTGGCCGCGCAGCTTTCGCATCTGGCGCCTGCGGTGATCCTGAACGTGCTGGCCGTGGCCCTGGCCTGGGCGGCCGGCTATGCTTTTTCGCTCATTTTCGGCAGGGCCGGACAGATGAGCATCTATCAGACGCTGTTCCTGAACGCCTTCCTGGTCATCGAGGTGATCAAGGTGGTGGTCAACGCCGTGCTGATGCCCCGCCAAAAGCCGCTGCGGGTGGTGCCCTTCGACGATACCGATGCGACGTACTGGTATTTCTGGGCCAGCCGGCTCATCAGCTTTGTCGGCTACGGGACCCTGTTCGCGGTCCCGGTCGTGTCGATGGAGATCTCCCAGTCGGTCGGGCAGGCGGTAAGCGAAGTCGTCATCTTCCTGTCGCTCCTGCTTGTCATCGTGCTGATCCTGCAAAACAAGACCCGCATGAAGGACGCCCTGCACCGGCGGCTCAATGCGGGAAATACCGACTTTCTTGGGCGTGTCTTCGCCATCATCGGCGACCAGTGGCACCGGATCCTGATCCTGTACGCCGTGGCGTTCTTCGTGATCTGGATGACCGATCCCGGAAACGCCCTCAACTTCATGGTGGTGGCCACGGTCCGGACGATCCTGGCAATCGTGGCCGGCGTGGCGGTGACCGTCGCCATCTCGCACGCCATCGCCCTGGGCCTCAGACTTCCCAGCGAAGTCAAACGGCGCCTGCCGCTGCTGGAAGACCGGCTGAACGCCTTCGTGCCAACGGTTCTGAAAGCCGTTCGGATCGTGGTCGTGGTCGCGGTGGTCTTTGCCATCGCCGATGCCTGGAGCCTGATGGAAGTCGCGGAATGGGTGTTGAGCGCGCAAGGCCGCGATCTGTTCGGCACGCTGGCGTCGGTGCTGGTGATCCTGGCCATCGGGGTGCTTCTCTATCTCGCCATGGCCTCCTGGGTCGAGTTCCGGCTGAACCCCGAAGTCGGTCACGCGCCGACCCCGCGCGAGACGACGTTGCTGTCGCTGCTGCGGAACGCCTTCACCATCCTGCTGTGCATCGTCCTGGCGATGATGGTGCTGTCGGAAATCGGTGTGAACATCGGGCCGCTCATCGCCGGCGCCGGCGTCTTTGGCCTGGCAATTTCCTTCGGTGCGCAGAAATTCGTGCAGGACGTGATCACCGGGATCTTCATCCAGTTCGAAAACGCGATGAACACCGGGGACGTGGTGACCGCCGCCGGCATCACCGGCGTTGTCGAACAGCTGACTATCCGCTCGGTGTCGATCCGGTCGCTGGACGGGACGCTGCACTTCATCCCGTTCTCCACGGTCGACTCGGTCTCGAACTACATGAAGCATTTCAGCTTCCACGTGGCCGCGATCGGTGTCGCATACCGCGAGGATATCGGCGAAGTGAAGCTGGCGATGCAGGAGGCCTTCGACCGGCTGATGCAGCTTGAAGACCATGCCGCGGTGATCCTGGGCGACCTGGAGATGCACGGTGTGACGGAATTCGCCGATTCCGCCGTCACCGTTCGCGCGCGGATCAAGACCCTGCCGGGCAGCCAGTGGGGCGTCGGTCGCGCCTACAACGAGCTGATCAAGGAAGTGTTCGACGCCCGCGGCATCGAGATCCCGTTCCCGCACATGACCCTGTACATGGGCGAGGACAAGAATGGCATGGCCCCGCCGATCCACATCGCCGGGGACGGGATCGCAACCGTCGGCGGCGATGCCGATCCGGTCGGCCCGGACAGGCGCGTCGCAGCGCAGCGCCGGGGCGACATCAGTCCGTCGAACCAGGACGGCCCGGACGCGGACGACGAGTAAGGTCCTTCGGGCCCCGGCACGATTGCGACCGTGCCGGGGCCCGAGGGCTGTCTCAGGCCAGACGCGAGTGGATCGAGGGGCGAGACCTTGGCACGATCTCGCCGCGCTGGACTAGCACCCGCTCCGACGAGGGAGAGGCCACGGCCGCCGCCGCATTGGGCGCATCGACGATCACGAAACTGGCCTCGTCCCCGACCGCAAAGCCCGGGACCGGCCGGCCAAGGGCCCTTGCCGCATCGACGGTGATCATGTCGAGGGCGTGCCCCAGCTCTTCGTCGGTGTTCAGGCCCGAGCGGTAGCCGATCATCATCGCGCGCTCCAGCAGATCGCCGTTGCCATAGGGCCACCACGCATCGCGGATGTTGTCGTTTCCGGCAAAGACACAGACCCCTTCCGCGCGCAGCACGGCAACGGGCGGAAACGGGTGATCGCCCGGCGCGTTGGTCATGATCGCCACGCCCGCCTCCGCAAGGGCAGCCGCGACGCGCCGTGCCTGGTCCAGGCCGACATCCCCCAGCGCATAGGCATGGCTGATCGTGACCAGGCCCGCCATGCCGGCCGCGGTCGTGCGGGCCGCGATGCGTTCGATCTGTTCGATCCCGCCGGCGCCGTGTTCGTGCAGGTGGATGTCGATCTTCGACCCGTGGCGCCCGGCCGTGCCGAACACGATGTCGAGATGCGCCTCGGCGTCGCCGTCGAATTCGGTCGGATCCAGCCCGCCCATCACCGTCGCGCCTTCGCGCATGGCGGCGTCCAGCAGATCGGCCGTACCGGGGTTCGACACGATCCCGGCCTGCGGAAAGGCGACCAGTTCCACGTCCACGCGACCTTTCCACTTCTCGCAGGCGGCCGCGACGGCGTGCAGGCTGTCCAGCCCCAGGACCGGGTCGACGTCGACATGGCTGCGCATGGCGACCGTGCCGAAGGCATGGGCCTGCGCGAGCAGAGCCTCGGCCCGGTCGGTCACCGGCAGGGCGCTGGCCAGAAGGCGCTTTTCCACGGCAAGGCGTTCGCGCAGGGTATCCGCCGGCTGGTGCGGATGCCAGGCGTCGCCGACGAAGCTCTTGTCCAGGTGAATGTGGCCTTCGACGAAGGCCGGAAGCACCGTCAGCCCGTCAAGGTCGATCCGCCTTGCATCGGGGGCGGCAGTCTCCACCGGGACGAAGCGTCCGTCGCGGGTGGCAAGGTCGCTTCGGTTCCCGTCGGGGGTCAGCGCATTGGCATAGATACGGTCGGTCATGTCGGTGGCTTTCCAGTACTGTTGCAGGGGCGCGAGGGCAGGGCCCCCGGACGCCGGCGGCATCGCCTCATCGCGGTGCCCCGGGGCTGTGGTCGTTCCTGCCCATACTCCTGGCGTGGTATCGGGCCGGCGTCCATACGCTGGCCGGTCAGGGACCGCTGCCGGCTGTCGCCGTTCCGCCCCGAAGGATTGTATCGGCCTCAGATGACGACCACGCTGAAGGTCGCCCGGCGCTGGTGGACGATTGTCCACGCCAGTTCCAGCCTCGCAGGCGTCCCGCGCCGCCGGCGCGAAGATCGCGAGAGCCTTCCGCTTGCCCATGTCACAAAACATTCACTGGGCAGACGCCCATTAATTCAATACTCCATGAGAAATGGAAAAAGAGATTCCCGACCTGCTCTCCACGCTGGGCCATCCGCAGCGTCTGGCAATCTTCCGGTTGCTCATGCGCCGGTATCCCGACCGCGTGCCGGCGGGAGAGATCGCCTTGGCGCTTGGGGTCAAGGCAAGCACGATGTCCGCCTACCTGGCCGCGCTGTCGCGGGACCGCCTGGTGGAGCAGCAGCGGGCAGGCACGTCGCTTCTCTATTCGATTGACATGACAACAGTGCAACGGCTGTTCGGATCCCTTTTCGGCGATTGCTGCCGTGGACGTCCCGACATCTGCCTGCCTTTCGGTACAGGATCCGCCTTGATGGCTGACCGCACGTACAACGTCCTCTTCATCTGCGTGGGCAATTCCGCGCGCTCCATCTTTGCCGAAGCGATCCTGCGAAAGGTCGCCGGCGACCGGTTCAATGCCTGTTCGGCGGGCACCTGGCCCGGATCGCAGCTGAACCCCTTCGCGGTGCAGGTCCTGCAGGACAAGGGTCACGACGTGTCCGTGCTCCGGTCCAAGGACGTCTCGGAATTCTCGCAACCGGACGCCCCGCATTTCGATTTCGTCTTCACGGTCTGCGACCAGGCCGCGAACGAGGAATGTCCGGCCTGGGACGGCCAGCCGATCAGCGGCCACTGGGGCATGCCCGACCCCGTGAAGGCCGAAGGGACCGATGCGCAGAAGGCCCTGGCCTTCCAACAGGCCTACGGCGCGCTGAAGCGGCGGATCGAAGCCTTTGTCGCGCTGCCCTTCGACAGCCTGGACCGCATTGCATTGCAGAAGGCGGTCGACGACATCGGCCGCACCGCCCCCGAGGTGCCGGCATGACCACCTATGCGCTGAACGGCCTTGGCCGCATGGGCAAGCTTGCCCTGAAACCCCTGCTGGAGCGCGGCGCCCGGATCGCCTGGATCAACGACGCGGTCGGCGACCCGAAAATGCACGCGCATCTGCTGGAGTTCGACACGGTCCACGGTCGCTGGGATGCGGCCTTTGCCCATGACGCGGACAGCGTCACGATCGATGGCACGCGCCTGCCATTCATCGGCGCCACCGCGCTCGGGGACCTGCCGCTTGAGGACGTCGACGTGGTGATCGACTGCACCGGCGTCTTCAAGACCGAGGCCAGGCTTGCCCCCTATTTCGCGGCGGGCGTGAAAAAGGTCGTGGTCTCCGCCCCGGTCAAGGACGGCAATGCCGCCAACATCGTCTATGGCGTCAACGACGCGACCTATGACGCGGCGGCGCACCGGATCGTCACCGCCGCCTCCTGCACCACCAACTGCCTCGCACCGGTGGTGAAGGTGGTGCACGAAACCTTCGGCATCCGGCATGGCTCCATCACCACGATCCATGACGTGACCAATACCCAGACCATGGTCGACCGCCCGGCCAAGGACCTGCGGCGCGCGCGGTCCGCGCTGAATTCGCTGATCCCGACGACGACCGGGTCCGCCACCGCGATCACGCTGATCTATCCCGAACTGAAGGGCCGCCTGAACGGCCACGCGGTGCGGGTGCCGCTGCTGAATGCCTCGCTGACCGATTGCGTCTTCGAGCTGGAGCGTGAAACCACGGTGGAAGAAGTCAACGCGGCCTTCGAAGCTGCGGCCAAGGGCCCGCTGAAGGGGATCCTGGGCTATGAGACGCGGCCGCTGGTGTCGACCGATTACACCAACGACCCGCGGTCCGCGATCATCGATGCACCGTCGACCATGGTGATCAACGGCACGCAGCTGAAGGTCTATGCCTGGTACGACAACGAATGGGGCTATGCCAACCGGCTGGTGGACGTGGCGCTGATGGTCGGGGCCGGGTTGTGAGCCAGGTGGCCCCCGCCCGACCGGAAGGCCTGTCGGCCTATTTCGCCGTCACGGCGGCCTATTGGGCCTTCATGCTGACCGACGGTGCGCTGCGGATGCTGGTCTTGCTGCATTTCCACAGGCTGGGCTTCAGCCCGGTGCAGCTGGCCTATCTGTTCGTGCTATACGAAGTGGCGGGGATGATCACCAACCTGGGCGCCGGCTGGATCGCGGCGCGGTTCGGCTTGACCTCGACGCTGTATGCCGGGCTTGGGCTTCAGGTTGTGGCGCTGCTTGCGCTGGCCCAGCTGGACCCGGAGTGGAGCATCGCGGTCTCCGTGGTCTTCGTCATGTGCGTGCAGGGATTGTCCGGCGTCGCCAAGGACCTGGCCAAGATGTCCGCGAAATCGGCGGTGAAACTGCTGGCCCCGTCAGAGAACGGCGGGCTGTTCCGCTGGGTTGCCGTGCTGACCGGATCCAAGAACGCGGTGAAGGGGGTGGGCTTCCTTCTGGGCGCGGCGCTTCTGGCGACATTCGGCTTCGACTGGGCCGTGCGGGCCATGGCCGTCGTGCTGGGGGCCGTCCTGATCGCGGTGGTGACGTTCATGCCGTCCGGATTGCCCCGGGGCAGGAAGGGCGCGAAGTTCTCCGAGGTCTTCTCGAAGTCGGCCAACGTCAACTGGCTGTCGGCGGCGCGCGTGTTCCTGTTCGGGGCGCGGGACGTCTGGTTCGTCGTGGGCATCCCGATCTACTTCTATGCCGTCCTGTCCGACGGGACGGCCGAGGGCAACCGCGCCGCCTTCTTCATGATCGGCACCTTCATGGCAGTCTGGATCATCCTTTACGGCATGGTCCAGGCCAGCGCGCCCCGGATCCTGCACGCCGCCGTCCGGCCGGAGGCACAGCTGATCCGCGCGGCCCGCAGCTGGGCGCTGGCGCTCTTCGTCGTGCCTGCCGCGCTGACGGTGGCCGTGGCCCTGTCGCCCGGGCCGCAAACCTGGCTGACGGTGACGCTGGTCGCGGGCCTTCTGGCCTTCGGCGCGCTCTTTGCCGTGAATTCGGCGCTGCATTCCTACCTGATCCTCGCCTTTTCCAGATCTGAACGGGTGACGATGGACGTGGGTTTCTACTACATGGCCAATGCGGGCGGTCGACTGATCGGCACGCTTCTGTCAGGCCTGACCTACCAGGTTGGCGGGTTGACCCTGGTCATGGGCACCGCCGCTGTGATGGTCATCCTGGCCGCGATGTGTTCCGGCCGGCTGGCCGACCAGACGAATGAGTGACGGCATGACCATCTTCGAACGCTACCTGACCGTCTGGGTCGGGCTGGCCATGATTGCCGGTGTCCTGATCGGCCAGGCCGCGCCCGGCCTGGTGCAGGCCATCGCCGCGACCGAGGTCGCGAGCGTCAACCTGGTGGTGGCCGTGCTGATCTGGGCCATGGTCTATCCGATGATGGTCGGCGTGGATTTCGGCGCGGTCGCGGGCGTCGCACGCCAACCGCGCGGCCTGCTGGTGACGCTGGTCGTCAACTGGCTGATCAAGCCCTTCACCATGGCGCTGCTGGCGGTCCTGTTCTTCGACCATGTCTTCGCGCCCCTGATCTCGCCCGAGGATGCCGCCCAGTACACGGCGGGCCTGATCCTGCTGGGGGCGGCCCCCTGTACGGCGATGGTCTTCGTCTGGTCGCAGCTGGCCAAGGGGGATGCGACCTACACGCTGGTGCAGGTGTCGGTGAACGACCTGATCATGGTTGTGGCCTTCGCGCCCATCGTGGCCTTCCTGCTGGGGGTGACCGACCTGTCGGTGCCGTGGGAAACGCTGGTGCTGGCCACCGTCCTCTATGTCGTGCTGCCGCTGATCGCAGGCCTGATCACCCGCCGCAAGCTGGGCTCCAAGCCGGCCATCGACGCGTTTTCCGCCCGGGTGAAGCCCTGGTCGGTGGTCGGGCTGATCGCGACCGTGGCCATCCTGTTCGGCCTTCAGGGGGAAACGATCCTGTCCCGCCCGGCGGTGATCCTGCTGATCGCGGTGCCGATCATCATCCAGAGCTACGGCATCTTCGCCCTGGCCTACGGCGCGGCCTTCGCCCTGAAGGTGCCGCACCGGATCGCCGCCCCCTGCGCGCTGATCGGCACGTCGAACTTCTTCGAACTAGCCGTCGCCGTGGCCATTTCGCTTTTCGGGCTGAACTCCGGTGCGGCGCTGGCAACGGTAGTGGGGGTACTGGTCGAAGTGCCGGTGATGCTCTCGCTCGTGGCCTTCGCCAACCGCACCCGTGCCCGCTTTCCCCAGTCTGCAGCATAGGCAAAGTCACCCGTCGCCAGGACATCGCGGCCCATCCCACCATGTCCCGGCGTCGCGATCTTCCCGACGACCGCAGTTGCGTGGGTTGTCATTGGATCCGGACCGAAGACAGGACAGGTCCGCGGCGCCAACCCTAGGACATTCATGGTGGCGAAGCCACATATGCCACAAGCCGAAGTTAGGTCAGCATTTCGGCCGTTCTCTGCAAAGCTTTCGCCAGACTTCCAAGGGACCGACGCGGCGTCGGCAGAGATCTCTTTCTGTGCATTTACATAAGACTGACTACGGGGCGTTGGCGCATTCTAATCTGGCTTGCGACAAATCCCCTATCCTGCTGGAAAGCAAGGAGAAGGAAGATGACCCACACAGAGCTGAATCTGCGCGAGCGGCGCATGATCGAGACGATGTTGACCGCGAAGATGCCCGTGAGCAAGATCGCGGTCGAGATCGGTCGGCATCGCTCGACCGTGTACCGGGAGATCAGGCGCAACGTTTTTGCCGATGAAGAGCTGCCGTATCTGGATGGTTACTACGGCGTGACTGCGCAGCGGTGTGCCGCCGCCAGACGCGCCAGGCGCCGAAAGCTGATCCGGCTGCCGAGGCTGCGGGAAGCCGTCATCGACCGTCTCAAGGAAGGCTGGTCACCCGAGCAGATTGCAGGCCGGCTACACTTCGAAGGCCAACCGGTCAGGATCAGCCACGAGACGATCTATGCCTATGTCTACAGCCGCGAAGGTCAGTCCGAGATGCTGGCCCGCTACCTGCCCGACCGCCGCAAACAACGAAGGCCGCGCTATGCGCGCCGCCCGCGCGGCCTTGTGTTCCCACCGGATCGCGCCATCCGGAACCGGCCCGATGATGTGAACGACCGCGCGACCTTCGGAGACTGGGAGGGGGACCTGATGATCTTCCGCCGGGAGCACGGCAAGGCCAACGTCGCTTCCCTGGTCGAGCGCAAGACCCGCTACGCCGTGCTGTTCCGCAACAACGACCGCAGCACCCGACATCTGATGGATCGGCTGATGACGGCCATCGAGCCCCTGCCCCAGCCGGCACGCCGCTCGATCACCTTCGACCGCGGCATCGAGTTCGCCGGCTGGCGGCGATTGAAGCGGGAGATCGGGACCGAAGCCTGGTTCTGCGATCCGCAGGCCCCCTGGCAGAAAGGCTCGGTGGAAAACCTGAACAAGCGGGCGCGCCGCTACCTGCCCCGGGACACGCCCGTGGCAGCGCTCTCAAATCGCAATATGAAGGCGATTTGCGACCGCCTGAACGCAACTCCCAGAAAGTGCCTCGGATGGCGAACACCGACCGAGGCATTCAGAGAGGAAATGATGAAACTGAGATAGCGGAAACCGTCGCAACGACACTTGAGCCTACACGGCAAAGCCAAAATGTCATCCATGAACAATTCAGGAATGTCACTCTCCCCGCAAAACGATGCGAGGATAAGCGGACGTGGGATGGCTGATTATGAGCGAGCGCGAGTTGAATCGAATGGAGGTTCTGGCGCAGGTCGATGACGGTCGACTGGGCGAGCCGCTGCCGCGCCGCGTCGCCGAACCGGCAGCTCTCATTGGCATTTCGAATGCCTCTGCCATGGGCTTCGATATCAAGGGTTGCTGTTTCGTTTCCATTCCTTGGTGGCGCCGATGCGCCTGACACCCTCCGTCTCGAAGCCGCCACGGTCTGATCGAACCTGCGGTCCGCCCGGCACGCGCGTACGTATTGCGGGCCTCGGGCCAGGATCTCTTGGGGATCTCGGTACGACACGACATGCCGCACATAGAACAAGGCGGCATGCAGGATCGCTTGGCCAGGGCGACTGTGCCCCGTTGATCGATACAATCATCCGGACCACGTGAAAAATCACGAAGGGAGATGGACCACGGCTGCAGAGTTTGCCACAGATCTCCGGAACGCGGAGGGAACCATGAACAAGACAACAGGGACCGAATTCGGGCGTGGCGCATTCGCCGTGGCGATCTCGATCGTTGTGACCTCCTCGCCGCTCTTGGCACAGACAGCGCCGGTCGACGATGCCGAATACCGGGCCAACTGGGGTCTTGCCATGATCGGGGCGCTTGAAGCCAACCAGCTCGGGTACACGGGCAAGGACGTGATCGTCGCTATCGTCGACAGTGGCCTTGCGGTCAACCACCCCGAGTTTGCCGGTCGAGTCTCACCGGACCTGCGGAACTTCGGCGCTGGGTTGCCGCCCAATGACGTCAGCGACATCGATCCCGAAGACGGTGAAATCGAAGGGCACGGGACCCATGTCACCGGAATCATCGGGGCGGCCCGCAACGGCAAGGGCATGCAGGGCGTGGCCTATGATGCGATCCTTCTTCCCCTGCGGGCCATCACGCCCGACGACGACGATCCGGACCTGCCCGACGCCGAATTGAGGGCCCAGGCCTATGCGGCCACCCACGGCGCGCAGGTGCTGAACGGCAGTTTCGGCCCCCCCACGCTGTCGAAGTACATCGAGGATGACAACGGCAACGCCATCGAGAATCCCAACTATGTGGAACTCGGTTTCCAGCCGATCTACGAAGACCCGAAAGCGATGATCGCGAATTACCGTCATCTCAAGGCGCTGGCCGAGGCCGACGTCGTGATGGTCTATTCGGCGGGGAACGAATACATCGATCAACCCATTGCGTCCGCCCTTCCCAATGGCAACGGCATGATGCCGCTGATCACGCCGGAGAACACGGCCGCGGGTCTCTATGCCTTCGTGCAGATCGAAGACGCCGAGCAGCTGGAGGATGGGGCCTATTACACCCCCATGGATCCATCGGATCCGGCCATCGCCGATCTTGATTTCTCGGACCTGCAAGGCACGCTGATTGCCGTCGCCGCCGTCGGACCGGACGGCAAGATCGCCAGCTATTCCAATCGCTGCGGCGCGGCCGCGGAATGGTGTCTTGCCGCGCCGGGCGGCGAGATCGACTACGAGACCAACCAGATCTTTTCCACCTTCCCGTGGCGCACCTACGAATACGAGGCCGGAACCTCGATGGCTGCACCCCATGTGACCGGTTCGGCAGCCGTTCTGCGCCAGGCCTTTCCCTACATGGATGCGCGCCAGGTGATCGAGACGATCCTGACGACGGCGAAGGATGTGGGACCTGCCGAAATCTACGGACAGGGCATGCTTGATATCGGGACGGCGGTGAAGGGTCCGATGGCGTTCCGTTACGACGGCGTCTTCGACGTCGATACGCAAGGCTATGTCTCGGAGTGGTCGAACCCGATTTCCGGTCCGGCCGGGCTGCGAAAGCGCGGCGCCGGGACGCTCATCCTTTCGGGCGACAACAGCTATGCCGGGGCGACCACCGTCACCGGCGGGACCCTGGCGGTGACGGGCCGCCTGACCGGCGTGGCGAAGGTGCAGGGGGCCGGGCGACTGGCCGGAACGGGCACGCTTGGCGACGTGACGGTCAGGTCCGGCGGCACGATCTCACCCGGGCATCCGGAAACGTCGGAAGTGACCGTGGGACAAATGAAGGTCGCGGGTAACTTCATGCAGCGGTCCGGCTCGGTCTACGAGCTGACGATCGACGGTGCCGCGGCAGACAGGATCGTGGTCAAGGGCGCCGCCATGATCGAGGACGGCGCGCAGGTCGATCTTCTTTCCCTGGCAGAGCTGCCGGGGATCGGCAGCCGCTTCGACATCCTGACGGCCCGTGGCGGCGTGAAAGGCGAATACCTCTCGCCCCGGAACGCGGCGACCCCCTTCCTGTCGCTCGATATCGTCAGCGGGGCGCGGAACGTGGCGCTTTCGGTCGGGCGCAGCGATCTGTCCTTCGCCAGCGCCGCCCGAACCGGGAACCAGGCGGCGACGGCGGCGGCGCTTGACACGCTGGTCACCGACAACGCGGTCCACGAGCAGATCGTCAGGATGAACACGGACACCGCACCGGCCGCGTTCGATGCGCTTTCGGGCGAGATTCACGCCTCGATCGATGGCGCATTGGTGGAACAGGGCCAGGTGTTGCAGGCCAACGCGCTGGCGCGGCTGCGGTTTGCTTCGGGCGCGGTGTCGGTTCCGACGGCCCGCAATGCCTTTGCGTCGGTCACCGGCGATGAGTCCATCCTGGACGGTCCCGTGGCCTGGGGCACCGCATTCGGAAGTCGCGGCAGTACCGGTGCGATCAAGGGCATTGCCGAGTTCGACAACTCGATAAGTGGCCTCATTGGCGGCTACGATATCCCTGTCGGCGACACTTGGCGGCTGGGGGCGCTGGCCGCCATCAGCAAATCCTCGTTTGATTCCGATGATCGGGCGTCCAGCGGGTCGAGCGACAACTATCACGTCGGGCTCTATGCCGGATCGCAGCAGGGGCCGCTGGGCATTCGTGCCGGGTTGATCCATTCGCGAAACGATATCGAGACCGAACGCAGCGCGCGCTATGGAACGGCGTTCGACGACCTTGTCGCAAGCTACGACGCCCACACGACGCAGGTCTTCGCCGAAGCTGGCTATCGGCTGGACTTCGGCTTCGGCAAGCTTGAACCCTATGCCGGCCTAAGCCACGTGCATGCGAATACCGACGGCTTTACCGAGACAGGTGGCGCTGCCGCCCTGACAGGTGAAGCCCGGACGACCGACACCTCGTTCACCACGCTCGGAGTTCGTTACGGCAGCGACTTCTGGCTGGCCGGTGCGCCCACGACCTTTGGCGCGGGTCTCGGCTGGCGCCACGCCTTCGGCGATGTCGATCCCACCGGCTCGCTGACCTTCAACGGCAGCGACGGCTTTCTCGTGAGCGGTTCGCCCATCACGAAAGATGCCGCCCTGATCGAAGCAGGGATGCGGGTCGAGACCGGCGCGCAGTCCGCAATCCTTTTCGCGTATCGCGGGGAGATCGCGGAGAACGCAAACCAGCACAGCCTTTCCGTGGAGCTTGGCATCCGGTTTTGACGCCGGAGGATTTTTGACGACGAGAGGTGGCACGGTCACGACCGTCCCGGTGGCGCAGGTTCCGGTTGTTGGGGCCGCGATCTGCGCGGCCGACCCCGCATGGACCGGAAACGGGCATCAATCGTCGAGTTGCCCCTTCCTGAACATATGTGCCGTTTCGATCCCGACCGGAATTGCGCTTGCCGATCCCGATTCAGGATGTCTTCGAGTGCATTGAGCTGTTCTGCAACCCAAAGCGCTAGGACACGGACCAGGGCATGCTGTCTGAAAGCCGCGCCCGACACCGCGCCGGTGAAGACGAGATGCGCGGTCTCGGTCAGACGGCCGAAGGTCTCGGCCCAGGCAGGCGCATCCGGCGCAAATGCGGCCCCTGTGATCGCCACGAGCCGTCCACCGGGGGCGAGACGCGCGAGGGCCGAGCGCAGATGTCGGGCCGTCGCCTCGGTCACCGGTTCATCCCGCGCATTCGCGATCTGCCGTCCAAGCGCCTCTGCGTCTTCGAGCCGAAGGCCGTGCCTTCGAACCTGCGCGGTCTGGCGGGCGGCACGATCCGGGAGAACCTGATCGCGTCCAACTGGCCCGACATTCTGCGGATCGCGGCGACCATGACGGCCGGGACCGTCGCGCCCAGCCAGATCCTGCGCAAGCTGGCGTCCTATCCCCGCCAGAACGACCTTGCCGTCGCCTTGCGCGAAGTCGGCCGTATCGAGCGGACGCTGTTCATGATCGAATGGGTCCTGAACACCGACATGCAACGCCGCGTCCAGATCGGCCTCAATAAGGGCGAGGCGCACCATGCGCTGAAGAATGCTCTGCGGATCGGCCGACAGGGCGAAATCCGCGACAGGACGGCCGAGGGACAACATTTTCGGATGGCCGCGCTCAACCTCCTCGCCGCAATCGTCATCCACTGGAACACAGCCCGCCTGGGCGAGGCCGTCACGCAGCGCCAGCGTGCGAAGCTCCCGGTCCTGAACCGCCCCGGCTTGCCCGGAGAGCAAAATTCTCAAAGGATAGCTCTCCATGGACAGGAAGAAGAATACGACGAGCCCGTACCCGGCGGAGTTCCGCGAGCGGGCGGTTCAGATGGTGATG
>NZ_VOPH01000020.1 GCF_009765275.1 Chachezhania sediminis | reverse complement strand
TTCTCAGCTCAATCGGCTACATGCCGCCAGCCGAGGCCGAGCGGCGATGTCTTGAACAAATCGAAGCTATGGATAAGGTCGCATAACGCGTTGAACGAAACGCTCTCCGGGCAAGCCGGGGCGTGTGTGGATGCCCCCTGTTTGGCAAGCGATATCTTCGGTTCGTTGGCGGGGTCTTCGATCGGACGTGTGTCAGGCCTCTGAGCGTGGCCTTCCATGACGCCACGGGCCGGTATGCTGTTCGGAAGGCTGGGTTCACATCGGTTCAGAGAGCTGCAAGCGCTCGAGCCCCGGGACTGAATCTCCCGCCTTGAACTTCGAAGTCCGTGTCGCCTACTCCTCGTCGATCGCTCACCCCGGCCTTGCGGCCATGTCGTGTCTTCGTCCCGCCACCGGGGCACCAGATCACGCCATTCGATAATCCTCTTTCTTTGTTGTCAGGGCCCAAATCATGCGAGCCATCTTGTTCGCCAGGGCGACGGCCGCGACCATCTTGGGCTTGCGCGCCACCAGCGCAGCCAGCCAGCGGTTCGCACTACCGCCCTTGCGAACCACCCAGCGGATCACGCTCATGGCACCGACAATCAGAAGGCGGCGGATGTCGGTCTGGCCCATTTTGCTGACCGAACCCAGCTTGGTCTTGCCACCGGTAGACCTCTGCCGGGGCACGAGGCCGAGCCACGCAGCGAAGTTTCGCCCGTTGTCGAATGTGTCGAGGTCCGGGGCGAACGCCGAGACCGCGCCAGCGGTGACCGGGCCGATCCCGGGGATGGTACACAATCTTCGCAGCTGTGCATCTGTCTTCGATGCCGCCTCGAGTTCGTCCGCCAGCTGTTCGATCACCTCGGTGAGCCGCGCGATTTGGTCGAGGTAAATCGCGCCCATTTCCCGAACCGGGCTTGGCAGGTCCGTTTCCTCGTCGTCCAGCGCGTTCTCCAGCAATTTCAGACTCGCCGGTCCCCTCGGTGCTACGAGTCCGAACTCGGCCAGATGCCCTCGCAGCCCGTTGATAAGCTGCGTGCGTTGCCGAACTAGGCATTGATGCGTCCGGAATGCGACCGCCCGCCCCTGGGTCTCGGCGCTCTTGACCGCCACGAAGCGCATGGTCGGGCGCAATGCTGCTTCCGCGATGGCCTCCGCGTCCGCCTTGTCATTCTTCTGACGCTTCACAAACGGCTTCACGTAGGCCGCCGGGACAAGCCGAACCTCGTGGCCGTGCCGTTGTGCCATCCGGCCCCAGTGATGCGAAGTGGCGCAGGCCTCCATTGCAACGATGCACGCGGGCTGGTCGGCGAGAAGCGTCGCCAGACGCGTCCGCGACAAACTTCGGTTGTATAGAACCGTCCCCTCCGGCCCAACGGCGCAGACCTGGAAGCTGCCCTTCGCCAGGTCGATCGCCAGCATGCTGATCTTCGTCGTCATCGGTGTGCCCTCCGTTCGGTTCCAATGGAACCATCATGGCATATGAGATGCCGTTGGTGGGGGCATCCACCGCATCAGTTCAGATGTCAGCTGCAACTTCCTTGGGACCTTGGGCCGCGCTGAGCTCCATTCTCGCGCGGCGCTGGAGAGCGGCGCTTCCCTGGACAAGATCCATCACCAGCGCGGCGAGCTTCTCCGCGCCAAGTTTTTCAAGATTGGCCTGGTTCAGGGTCGTCTTGGACATGGTAAAACGTCGGGGTCCATTGCATTGAGTTCCGAGGACAATGTCCTGCAGGCTTTGTTGCGGCAAGCACCGACGGCCGCTTCCCGGACGCCGCCCGGGACTGCCGAATGGCAGGTCTGGGCGGACATGCTCGCAAACGCCGGGGGTAATTGGTCTTCAGGTCTGGATCTCGACGTCCAGATATCCTGCTGGTTTTTCGCGAACCGCCACTTCGCCTCCATCATCCGTTGAGCCGATCTTCGATCTCGCTGATCGACGAAAGGATGTCTCCAAAATCAGGGGCATCGCCAAAAATCATCGCCTTTGTATTGGCGTAGTCCCGGGCTAACCGGTCAATCATGTCGCCGACAGGCCGAAGGGCGAACGTACCGGGTTCAGCGGCCGCGAGGTCGTAGTCCGGCCTGCTGAAGAACGTTCGGGCATGCTCAATGCATTCCGTACCCAGTGTCATATCGGCGACGGCCGAGGCGCCCATATGCGAGTGCAGGAGCGCGTGCAGATCGTAGTAGTGCCGGGAAACCCGCTGCCCGTCCTGACGAAGCTCCCCGCGCCGCTCGAACCAGCTGCGCAGGCCGTGGACAATCACGATCTTGTCCCAGAAGGTCCGCTCGGCATGGATGGTCGTGACATCCGGCACGCTGAGATCCAGTCCGTCGAGATCGGCATCAATGTAGGGCGCGATGGTGACAGGACGGTTCGGATCGAGGGCGGATTTCGCGCCTGACTCGATCTTGATTGCGGCCTGTACATACCCGCTCCCAGAGGCATCCACCCGCGGATACCAGACCAGTAGCGTCTGAGAACTTGGATCACCTTCGTCGACCTCGACGCGTCCAATCCCTCCCGTGTCAGCTGCCAGAATTTCGGATACGGCATCTCGCAGATCGGTGGTGATATAGCGGCTGCAATCCGCTGCAATCGCGTCAAGAGCAGCCTTCCGCTTCTTGCTGGAAAGTGCCGCGATCTCAGCCGTGCTGCCAGGGTGACCGAGGTCATCCCTGAAGACGGTGACGTCAATGTCTTCGGAGAACCGGTTGATCAGGCCATAGGCCTTCGAGAGCGACGTGCCGCCCTTGAAAAGAAGCCGCGGGCCGCCACGCGGCAGCCGATGGTAGAGGGCGTTGAGCGTCCAGCACACCCAGAAGTCTTTCTCTATGTTGATCAGGGGAGCACCCAGCCGCCGAGCGGTCGCAAGGAAGAGATCCGCGCGGTCGGCGGGCTCTGCGCGGATGACGTCCAGGAATGCGTCCGTCGTCATGTGCTTCTCTCCGCCACGGCTGACATGATCGGATTGCGCAGGATATCTTGCATCCAGATCGGCATGGCCGAGAGGCCGATGCGAAGGTCCTCGGTGAGGCTGGGTCCCTCGTCACTTTCGGTCAGGAGTTTTCGAATGATCCGATCGACCTTCGAGCGCTCGGTCTCGCCCTGCATGGCATCGTGGACCCAATGCAATGCCTGAACAAGATACATGCCGGGACGCCCGGCCCAGTAAAGACGGCTGGGCGCAGCATGCTTGAAGACGATCTTCTGGTTGCCGAGTTCAATGGGTTTCAGGCGGGCATCGACCAGGACCTCGATCTTGGCCGGAACGGCGTTGGTCAGTCCGAGTGTGTTGGCCGCGGTCATTCCGTCCACGACAAAGCGTGCCTTGTCGCGCCGTGCGACAGCTTCGATGACAGCGCGGTAATCCGGTGCCGACGGTCTCCCGGTCAGCGTGTTGGGTCGTGGCTTGTCGTAGAGGCCGCGCCCGATACGGCGGAGCGCGCCGGATTTTGCCAACCGCTGGAGAGCCTTGTCGACGGCCTCACGCGAGCCAGCATCCGCAAAATCGCCCGGCGTCCAGACCTTGGCAGGTTCGGCATTGATCCGATCAAGGATCTGGGTGGGCAAGGCCACAGGTGAACTGGTATCCATCATGTCCGAAGATTGACACATACTTCGGACACGCGCGAGTCCGAATTTTGCTACATATTTCGGACATCCGATGAAGAGCCTGATCGTCGTTGTTGCACACCCGGATTGCAAGAAGGAGAAAGCCCCATCAGATCGGCCGAGGCTTTCACTTGTATCGGATGCCGCTCCTCCAGCCCAACTTTGAACCCGTCCCGAAGATGGCCTTCACCTGCTTCGAGTAGAACGCCCTAGAGATCGTGGCCCGGTTTCCGGCATGCCCGTGATATGCCGACTTCCCACTTCGAAGCGGCAGCCCGGCCCAGATCCGGGCGAGCCGGTCCATGAAGGCGTCGGGATCCAGAGCGCCGTTCAGGAACTCGCTGTAGCCCGCATCGACCAGCAACACGGAGGCCATCCGGTCCTGGACCTGGGCCGAGAAGCGGGCGCCGTGCGGGAGCCCCAGACGTTGCTGCAGATTTCGGAAGGTCGAAGGTATGAACTGGTACCGGCCGATGGCGTGATGCTGGCCGGGGGTGCCCTTTACCCAATCGGTGATCTCTTCCATCGTCATCTGGGTCGGCTTCTGTCCCGGCTGTTTCCGCGCGCTGTGGTGGATTGCATCGTAGCCGGCATTCGGCGCTTCCGCGAAGGCGATGAGTGCAAAGAGCTGTTCGACCTGCGAACCACTCGGCAGCCGGAACGTGGCCGGATCCCGTCGCGGTCCGCCGGGAGCGCTCCGTTCAAACCAGTCGGCCGAAGACCACTGCGAAGCCGATCCCGGACCCGCACCGAGAACCTGCCATCCCTCCGCGGCTGCCCGTCGCTCCGCGCGCGGAGGTTTCGCCACGGTCCGGGAGGCGTCTGAGCGGAGGGGCCCGCCCCTGCCCCAGAAATCCGCCGAAGCCGTCTGTGGCGCCAGTAGCGCGACCGCAAGCACGGCACTGGCCGCGAGGCAGACAAAGCCTCCGCGGGTCCGTTCCGGAGCCCGGGCCGGGCACAAGGAGGCGCTCTGCGCCATGCCATGATCGGGATCTTGCAGAGCCCTGACTGACGGATCGGGCCTCTCAGATCCCGCCTCGGCCCTTTGGGCCTCAGAATTTTCTTCACACCTCATGCAGCTTCGCTGCCGGGCGCCCGAGCGCCAATACAGGAGGCAGTTCGAGCGCCTTGGAACGTGTTAGGCGTCCGAGCAAGAGATGGCACGAAGTGCCACGCCGTGGGCATTGATTTCATGTGATAATTCCTCGTCCCTGCCATCCCATGCCATCTCGTGCCACGGGCCTGCCACGCGATGGCAGGCCCGTGGCACGAGATGGCATGGCTTTTCCGCCTGGAAACACCGTCAGTCCCGTTCCCGCTCGGGGCGGTCCCGAAGCGCCTCAGGCGCCGTGCCACGGTGCATTTCCTCGCGGATCATTTGCACGACGCGGTCTTCATCACGGGTGAGATGCGCAACGTCATCCTGTGTCAGGACCTCGAGCTCATCGTAGATGTGTTCGGCGGTTCGGTGTCCAATCGCCAGGATCTCACGAAGGTCACCCTCTTCCCGGGCCTCCATCATCGCCGCGATGTAGAGGCGCGTCATGCGCATCTCGGCCAAGGCAACCAGGCGAAGCCGGTCCACCGTTCCGGTACACACCGCCAACTGCGCCTCGATCGCTGCCAGTCGATCTTCCAGACAGGTGAGATCTACCAACGGTCCCGGTGCGGCCCCGGGCACATCCCCCGATCGATCCGCCCGCTGCTGAAGGTCCAGGATCGCCTGGTCCAGGGCCATCGGACGGTTGCCCTCTGCGTTCTGGATGAGCCTGGCAGCTTCGGGCCCGAGGACGATCCGGAGGTTTGGGTGCTGGTCGTTCATCGCGTGATTTCCTTCTCTCTGGTCAGGATCTGCTCCATCCGGATTTCAGCTTCCCGAATGTCCCGCAGGACATCTTCCTCGCTGCGATCCGGCCATTTGCCGGGTCCCTCGGCATCTCCACGGGTTTCTATTGTGTCGGCCCTGTCCTTCGTGGCAGCCGACTTGTCCGCCTCTGCGTCGCGGTTGATCTCGGCCGGCGCCGTCTTTTCCAGGTCCTGTGCGACAAGGCTCAACGCGTGCTGGCGCTCGCCGGTCTCGCGTTCAACGGTACGCGCCAGACGTTCGACATCGTCCGTGAAGAGCACCGCTGAATGCCGCGCCCGACTGATGTCGACGTAAAAGGACTTCTGAGTGGCAAGCCGTTCGGTCGCGTTCATCGCGACGATGACACGGTCCACGCTCTCGCCCTGGGCCGCATGGGCGGTTACGGCATAGTCGTGCTCCATGCCGCGTGCGGCAGGGCCATGAAGGTCGAGGGCGCGGGTCTCGCCATCGGGCAGCCGGATCTCCAGTGCTCCATCCCGAAGGCCCAGAACCTCACCCGACTGACCGTTCGACACGCCCGCCACCCCGTCCGTGACGCGGAACCGGATCCGGTCGCCGACAGCCATGGCCCGCGCCTCGGACTCGTAGACGACCAGGGATCTTCCCAGCTCGCGACCTCGGATCATGGCGCCGAGCGGGAGGGTTACGTCATCGGTCGCACCCTGCCCCCGGACCACCAGAACATTCCTGCCGGCGTCGATTGCCGTGACCGCGTAGAGATCGCCTTTTCGCAGGCCATGCGTCTTGCTCGTGGCCGTGGCCTGCACCACGTTGCCGACCTCGAAGAACCGGGCGTCCGTCCGCTGGGCCCCTGAGAGGTTGCGGTTCGACAAGCCGTCGATCTGCGCGATGTCGGCCCCAAGCTTGCCTTCGATGCGAAGGCCCAGCCGGATCGCATCATTCAGCGTGGCCCGCGCCACATTTGTCGTGGTCAGCACGCGGGTGCCCTCCCGATCCACGGCCGGCAAGGACAGATACCGGTCGGCTGCCGCGGTCAGATAGGCGTCCGACTGGACCACGGATCCCGTGAGCGTCTCGAAGGCCGTGCGGATTTCGCCCCGGATCGTCTGATAGACGGCCGACCGGAGTTCGGGATCTTCCTGGCGGCGGATCTCGTCCATCACGGCCACGCGCATTCCCGCCTTCTGAAGGAGGTGGAAGGGCTGGCCCGCCGAAACCGCATCGAGTTGTCTGGTGTCGCCAACCATGACGACGCGCGCGGCGCCGGTGCGTTCGGCATGGGCCATCAGGTCGCGCATGTCGCGTGTTCCGATCATCGACGCCTCGTCGACCACGAGGATCGTCCGGCGGTTGTCCAAGGCTTGCGGATGGCTGCGCTCGGCCATGAGCAGGCTCTGGACGGTCTGGGTGGATGTCAGGACCTTGCCCAGTTCCCGAACCGCCTGATGGGAGGGCGCGAACCCCCTGACTTCGTACCCCGAGAGGCCGGCATAATGCGCCAACCGCTCGAGCATGAAGGTCTTGCCGGTTCCGGCATAGCCTTGCACCCCGACGAACCGCCCTTCGCCAGTGAGGGCGGTGGTGATAGCTTCCTTCTGTCCCTCTGTCAGGGAGGCGGTCCCCGCAAGCTGTCTCGCCAGCGCTCCGACCCCGCCGCGGTCCCTGCCCGCGTTGAGGTGGACGCCCTCGGTCCGTTCGGCCTTGCGCCAGGCCCGAAGAACTTCGCGTTCGAGCGCGACGCTGATCTTGTCGGTCAGAAGGTGCCCAGTCGGGTCATTGGTCATGAGCCCCCCGGTTTCGAGCCGCCGGTGGATCTCCTTGTCGACAGGAGCGAAGCGGCCGTCCTTCGAAAAAGCCATCGCCGCGACCGTGAGATCGGCGCGGCTATAGATCGACGCGCGCTCGTTCATATGGTCGATGGCCTTGGCGACCGCGGCTTCCGGGCCTTGCCCAGCGGTCAGCGTGCGACCCTCCAGGTCGGTCTTGTCGAGGCCCAGGATCGCCAGCACCCGTCCCAGAAACCCGTCCGGCCCGGACCGGTCGGCCCGGGACCGCACCTGGTCCTCGGGGATCCGGAGCGTCGGCGTACCATGGAGCTCGGCCTTCAGTTGGCCCAGATCAAACCCGGCCTCCTGTGCATCCCGGGACCATCCGGTCCGCAGGGCGTCACGGTCGACATCCTTGTGCTTGGCCGCACGCGTGGCGAGCGTCGCGCGGGCGGCGTTGGCCGGGGTGGCCGCCAGCCCCTTCCGATCCAGCGCATCGAGGATTTCCTGGCGGCGCTTCGAGAACATCTCGGCCAGGTCCTCCGGCACGGCCGAGACCTGGACCTCGCCATAGCGGCCCCGATGTGTGGCAATCCCATGCTGCTCGAGGCGCTGCTGGAACTCCGAGCGGTAGATCTCGGTGATGAGCTTCTGGTTGCGAAAGATCTCGCGGTTCCCCGCCGCGGTGTACCCGCCAGTGGGGTTTGCGACTATATTCGTGACCACGGCATGGCTGTGCAGGTTCGGGTCCAGAGCGCGAGACGTGTCATGCCGGTAAATCCCGGCAATGATCCCGGTGGGATGACCTCTTTGCAGCACGCCTTTCTCGTACCACCGTGTCGTGACGAAGCGCTCTTCCACGACGGACATGGCCAGGCGAACGGCACGGTCATGGGCCTCGATGATCCGTGTGTCACCCAGGACCAGGGCCGCGACAGAGGCCGTCTTCGACGCGGAAAACGTCAGATCGGTGCCCACGAAGTGCTTCCGCTCGCCCTCCTCGTATTTGCCCATCATCCGGCCGTCCGGTGCTTGCCCTTCCAGAAACGCCGTGAACCGCGCGTCGTCGACCGGGCCGGTCAGGCCCAACGCGGTCGCAGCCTTGCCGAACCATTGCGCCACGCCTTCGGCCTCGGGCGTGCCGGCCTGATAGTAGCCCTCTTCCTTGTAATAGCCGCTGGCAGCTGCCCCGGCCGAGACCCGCGAAACACTGAGCATCTTACCGGCGCTGGCCCAGATCGTCGGGGATGGCCGTCAGGGCGGATCTCCGGCGCCGCGGGCCAGGCCTTCCTTCGGCAGTCGTACCCTGCTCGCTCGCCTTTTGTGCCGTCGCATGCGCCTCCGTCTCCACCGCAGCACTCCCCGGAAACGGTATCCTGACCACCTGGGCCTTCGCCCTTGCCCCGCGGGACCCGGCGAAGGCCTGGAACGGATCCGGCTGACCAATATCCTTCAGGTCGAGGCCACGGACACGTTCCGTCGAGAAATGCTGCCAGAACCATTCACGGCGGGACTGGTCGTTGTCGCCCAGGATCTCGTCCTTCTCCTGCGGGCGCGCGCGGGTCAGCCAGCGGGTGAACTCGGCCAGCTGCTCGTCCGGGGCAATTGCCGCGAAGCCATGAAGGGGGCGCTGCCCATCGGTCCGGTCGGCATTCACCCCCATCACTTCCATGCTGCCTTCGGCAAAGCCGGTGCCCTGGTAGGGGACGAACTTCGCGACGCGGGTCCTGGTCTTGACCGGCAGAAACGTGACCTTGGCTGCCGGCGCATCGTAAGCCGGCCGGAAATAGGCCTTGAACTGCGGGAGCGACTGGATCTCGGCTGCGGTCACGATGGGACGGGTGGTGCGGCGGCCCATCATCGACACACCGTCTCGGGTCTCATTGGCGCCGAAAGAGAGGTTTTCCTGGATCTCGACCACGTCCTCCTCGCCCAGGGAATTGGAGGAGCGCATGGCCGTGGCGTGATCGGGCGTATTGAAGACGACCCGGTTGTTCAGGACGCCCGAGATCGTCTCGGCATCTTTCAGCCCGTAGATGCTCTCGAGCTGCGAGAAGACCTGGTAGCCCACCACGAAGGCGCCGCCGAACTGGCGGATCTCGGCTAGGCTTTTCGGGAGAAACGGCATCCGGTTCAGGGTCGGGACCTCGTCGAGGAAGAACCAGAGCCGCGGGTCCCGGCATTCTTCCATGGTCATGAGCGCGTTGGCGGCCACTTCGAGCATCGTCGAGATGATGTTGCGGGTGGCGGCTCCGTGTTCGGCACTGCCCGTGAGGAACACGAAGCCGGGTTCTTCGCGGATCACCCATTCCCGGATCGAGAAGGGTTCGGCATCGTCGCGCAGATATTCGAGAAAACTCAGGAGCGAGATCATGTTGGCGCGGATCGAGGCGGAGGTCTTGGCAACGCTCTCGCCGAAGAAATGCGCCCCCGGCGTGGGCTTGACGATCTCGGCCAGTTTCTCCGCCGGAAGCTGCATGATCGCCTCGCGCAGGGCGGCATTGGTACCCCGCCCCTGGCTCTTCAGTTCGCGGGCCGCGTACTGGAAGACGAGGCGCGCGGCCTGGGTCCAGAACGGATCGGTGGTGCCGGGCGGATCCGGGATCATCACTTCCGCGATCTGCGCAAACTGCGCCGGTCCCACTGCCTCGTGGAAGGGCGACCAGGAGAGGGAGCGGTTGTCGAACGGGTTGACGATCACGTCGGTTCCCGCGTCGTAGTGATCGCGGAGAAGCCCGCCCATCCGGTCGTAGACGATGGCCCGGCCGCCCTGGTCGCGGATCGTGTTCAGAAGTTCGTGCATGGCATTGGTCTTGCCCACGCCGACGGTGCCGGTGATCCCGATCTGTGCCTCGACGGCATTGGGCGGAAACGGGATGCCGGCCAGGGTGTATCTGGGACCGGTCTTGATCCCTGCCCCATGACGTTTCGCGTATTTGCGCCATTTGCGGGTCGACCAGTGCTTGAGTTCGGCCTGCGAGACGAGCCGCGCGCCCCGGACATGTTCCTCGTCGTTGATCTTGCGGCCGACCAACAGGAAGATCCCGGCCACGAGCGCGAAGGCCAGGGCCGCGGGGATTGCCGCGATCCAGGCGAAGCGCGTGGCCTGGTCGATATAGCGGGCGCGGAGGTGACGAAGATCCGGGTCCGAGAAGACCTCTCCGGCCGTCCGCTCCACCCGCTCTCCGGATGGATCAACGTAGGTGAGGCGCTGGTCCTCGTTGCCGCGGGTATTGACGTGGAAATCCGCGAGCCAGTGGACGCCGGTCAGGCGGATCTTGTCGATCTCGTAGTTCTGAAGGACGAGGACGGCGTAGGATAGGGTGAAGGCCGCAGCTGCGACGGAGACCGAATAGCGCAGGACCTGGGTGGCCATCCGGGTCCAATGTTGCGTGGTCTGACCGCCTCTGACAAGTTGGACATGTCCTCTGTTGCGCATTTGGTTGGTTCTCTCTTCCTGTCGCAGCAGGCACGAAATGGCCTATGTTCGTGCGGGGGACGGAAGCGATGGCCTGCGCGAGCAGGTCATCGCGGACCGCCCCCCGAACGCGTCTCTCTTGGGCTCAGGTCGGTGCCGGAGCCGGGGCCGCGATTTCCAGAAGCTCGGCGCCACTCCCCGCGCCGCGGACCATGCCCGAAGGTCCGACAAAAACCGGCGTGCCTGTGGCGCCCAGGCGCCGGGCGATCCGCGCCGCCTCTGCCAGATCCGCATCCGCGGCTCCGGCGCGGGCGCGTTCGAGGATGGTGTCGGCCACGAACCCTTCCGCCTCGAGGATCTGCTGAAGGGTTCCGGGGTTGACGGGGCCCGGCGAGGTCATGAGGGCGCTGGCCAGGCGGTCATAGGCTGCGTGCCCGTGGGTCGCCTTGACCGTCAGGGCAACTTCGGCAGCCAGCCTGGAGGCGGCACCCAGGATCGGGGTTTCGATGCGGACATATTGCAGATCCGGGTTGGCGGTGCGGATTGCTTCGACGGTACCATGGGCGCGGCGGCAATAGCCGCAATTGTAGTCCATGAGTTCGATGAGGATCGGTCTCGCGGGGTCGAGCCCGGCGAAGAGGTCGTCCGCCAGATCAGCGATCTGGTCCTGCGCCGCCGCGGCTTCCTTTTCTGCCCGCTGGCGCTCGAGCTTCTCGAAAACGCGGATCATGATGTCGGGCCTGTCGAGGAGGGCCTGTTCGACGCGCGCGTCGAAGCTCTGGCCTTGCAGGGTCTGGATCACGGCGAAGGCGCCGAGGCCCATGGCCACGACCAGCCCGGCCGACTGGAATGCTGTTCTGGAAATCTCCGTCATGGTCCGACCTCGTAGGCTGTACTGCTGGATTGGATTGAGGCGCGGTTCGCGCTAGAATTGCGCGCCCGAAGCGAAAGACGCCCGCCATGCCGAAGCCCCTGAAATTTCTCTGGACCGCGATCAGGATTGCCGCGGCGGCGGCCTATGTCGGCACCTTCGCCGTCGCGGTCGCCGTGAATGGCCCGGTGGCCATCGTCATGGGGGTCGTGGGGATGATCGTCGCCGTCAATTTCCTTGCGGGCAAAAGGGGCTTGGAAACAGGATCGTCTACGGAGCGTGATTTTCTCGCTGGAACGACTGACAGCGATGATAACCCATTTGCAAAACACGAAGAGGCCTACCGGTATGCGGATCCCGGAAATGTCTTCGTTGGGAAGTGGAGATGAATCACACGGCACTGCCTGATGTCCCCTTCACACGGCCTGTGAATACATGCCCCCCAATGGTGACGTTCGGCGCCTGCCGGCGGTAGGATTCACCCTCCAGCCAGTTGGGAAGAAGATTGGACTGCTCGCCGGCAGCGACATGGGCTTCCATGCCCTTGGGGGCATAGTAATGGGTGGCCCCACCGGTCGGATCTGCAATCCGGCCCGACGACACCAGGTCGACGATCGTTCCGATCTCCTCGTAGAGTTGGCTGCCCGGTTGAATGGCATTGGGGATGCTGTTGCCGCCGACGCCCTTGTTCCAGGCCGAGAACTGTTGCGGCTGGAGGCTGACCTCGGCCGCGGAATTCGACCACCTCGCATCCGCCACCCGGTTCAGGATCACATGGGCGACGGCGGCCTTACCCTGCCAGCTCTCGCGCCCCGCCTCACCGGCGATCGTGCGGATCATGATATCCCGGTCATAAGCTGAGAGCGGGACCTGCTTGGCGTAGCCACCTCCGCTCGACATCGCGATCTGTGTGGTCTCCAAGGCGCCGCGGAAGCCGGACCCGCCCCCGATATTCTGCGCTGAGGACGCCGAATACCCGCTGCGCCAGAGATTGAAGATCTGCGCGCCCGCGCCCCAGAGATCGACCAGGCCATCCTTCAGGTCACTGCCCTGATCGATGACCTTGGCCCCGAGACCTCCGACCGCGCCCTGGGTCTGTCCCTGCTCGACGGCGTCACGCGTCCCCGCGTAAGCGCTTTCGGTAGCCGCCCTTCGGGCCTCCAGTTGCGCCGCCTGACCCGTCGAGGCTCCTTCAAAGGTCTCCATGTTCCGGTCGTAGCGATCACGATGGGTCTGCCCGTCCGACATGCGCGGCGCGTTCTGCTGCGAGAGCCTGGGCGGTGCAGTCAGCCTAAACCCGCTCGACAGATCGCGCGATGGCTGGTTCAGGCCCAGGTCTTGAATGACTTTCGGCATGACCCGGTTCAGAGCCTCTTCCTGCTCGTTGAAGTCCTGCAGGGACTTGGGGTTGGTCAGGCGTGCAATTTCGGCCTCGGAATAGCCCATCTGGCGCCATTCGTTCTCGACAGCCGTACCGAGGGCGCGATCATAGTCGAGCCCGCGGGCATAGGTGCTGGTCTCGGCCTGGGTCAGGGTCTGCACCTCTTCCAGGGCGGAACCGTACTGCCGGGCCTCACGCTCCAGCGTGTCATAGCTCCAGCGTTCGCCCTCGCCTTCCGAAGACGATTGCGACGAGCTGTTGGAATTGCTGATCGTATCTACGGCCTGGCGGTGCTTCGATACCGTCTCTGCAAGTCCACTATCTTTAGCTGCCGTAGCGATACGACTGAAAGATTCCCGGTCCACGCCAGCGAAATCAGCGCCAACGCCTCCACCGTTTCCGGCGCCCTTGATACCAAGCGAAAGACCCATTTTGTACGCGGCATCTGTTGAAATGCCGTGCTGCTTAGCGAAACTTTCGATCTCGCTGAACGTCGTCCTGGCCTCTGTCTGCGCCTGTGAGCTGGTGTTGACGGACCGACCACTGGACGCCGTGGTCGTGTCGGCCAGCTGCGAGGCGAACTGGGTGTAATAGGAGGAGGCGTTGCTGAGCGCCTCGGAATAGTCCTGCCGTTCGGAATTGGCGCGCCGGATGGCGGCGTCCTTGCGCTCGGAGATCTCGGAGCGAAGCGAAGCGCCGAGCTTGACGTTCATACCCGAGGACGACTGCGCGGTGCCCGAGGAGAAGGTCTGGGACCCGTCGGCATTGACATGGGCCATGGCGCCGCCGGGCAGGCGGATGCTGGAGAGCCCGGTGTCCCGGAGATGCGACGTGTTCCACTTGTTGGCCGCGAAATTGTTCATCGAGGCATTGGCGAGCTGGATATTGCCTGTGGCGGCCTCGCGGCCGGTCTCGATGGCGGCACCCTGGCTCACGTTCAGCATCGAGGTCGCGAGCCCCGCGACACGGCCCGCGCCGAAGAGGATCACGGTGGCGATGAAGGGCACGGACATCATGAGGTAGCCGGCGATGGCACCGACATCCTGCTCGACGGCGCGGACCCCGAACTGATTGGCGAAGTTCAGGACATAGCTGAGCGTCGCGCCATCATAGCTGCCCATGGCGTCACGGTAGTAACCGGCCGAGGATTTCAGGACGATCGACTGGAGGATGGCCGAGAGGGGCGACCAAGCCGCCAGCCACAGGAACCCCCCGAAATATCCCTTGATCACGGTCCAGACGAGCGGCGTCATCATCATGATCACGGCGAGCGGGAAGGCCGCGTAGTAGAGGGCCTCGAAAGTGATCTTGAGGAGAGGCACCCAGCGCAGGGCCGAGATGCCGACGGCATTGTAGCTCGAGCGCGTCTGCGCCTCGGTCCGGGCCGCCTGGTAGGAAGTCATCGCGGCATTGTTGCCGGAGCCTGCGATCAGACGCTGGACGGCGCTGTCCAGCGCATTGACCAGCATGGCCTGCTTGATCGTGCCGACCGCGGTCGACGAAGTCACGCCGACAAAGGTTTGGAACTGGTTCAGCGTGTTCTTGAGAAGGTTCACCTCGGCCGTGGCATTGGCGAAGCCGGCATCATGGTATTTGGCGGCGGCCTTCTTGAAAAGGAGCGCCTGGACTTCCGCGTTGAGGCGCTTCTGGATCGCGGACCAGCCCGAGCGGCAGGTGACGGTCGCGTCAAGCACCGGGTCGTAGAAAGCCAGAGATTGCGGCGCGTAGCTTGCGATGAAACCATTCAGATCGCCGGACCGGGTCATCCCGCCCGTGTCGACGATGCCGATATTGGCGCCGTCGACCATGCAGTTCTCGAGATAGTTGACGAGGGTCTCCTGCATGACCGGCGTCACCGCGCGCCAGGTCGAGGCCTGGGAGAGGATCGAGGCCCCGAACATCATCCCCGACTTCTGGTAGGTGAGATCGGAAGGGGCCGCGAGGAGCGTCTCCATGTTCCTGGTCAGGTAATGCCCGGCCCGGGAGGTGAGCGAGCCCACGAGCGCCACGGACCAGGGCACGTTGTCGACGACACCGTAGACGCCCAAAGGGACCGTGGTGTCCATGACCGTGACCTTGGTTTTGACACCCACGCAGAGGCCCACGGCCAGCATTGTGCCCAGAAGATACTTGCTGACGGCCGAGGCCGACTGCGTCACCACCATCTGGAGCGCGCCCACGAAGACGCCCGCGGTGATCGCGGCACTGATCAGGACCCGGAAGTTCTTCGAGGTCGTGAGTGCCGCCAGATAGTTGAAGATGTCGAAGAGGATCGGGCCGCCGCCGACGGTGTAGATCTCCATCAGTCATCCCTTCCGCCATTGATGACAGTACTCCCGAAAACCGTGTTGGTGGTGGCGGCCAGCTGTTCCTTGGCGAGGCTCAGCCGTTCGAGGTTCCGCATGGCCTCGGCATATTTGCCTTGCGCCAGGGCGCGCAGGTCCTGAAGCGTGTTCTGGGTTTCCCGAACGGTCTTCTGGAACTCGCGGTTGATCTCGCCTGCGATGTCGACATTCGAGGCGGATTTGAGGATCTCGGCGACGGACTCGTCGATATAGGCCATCGCCAGATCGACGGCGACGAGTTCCGCCATCGAATTGATGTCGTCCTGAACGAAGCGGTACTTGTAGCTCTTGGCCGTGACGAGATGGTCGTAGATCGGAACCGTGGTCAGATTGATGAGCGCGATCGCGGCGGCCGGCGGGGCGGTGTCGTTCGAGATCGCATCCGACAGCTCCTCGATCGCCGTGGCCGTCACGGTGAAGAGCGCGTCACCGCCGGCGATGGTCTTCGATTTCAGGACGGGGTTCAGGCAGTCGGCGACCGTGTCGCAGACGAGCGTCGAATAGCGTCCACCTTCGACCAGAGCCTTGGCGGCTTCCGGCGACAGCGCGCGGGGCGGGATCGTCCGATGCGTCGGACCGTCATCGTCCGTGGCCCCCGCCCGGGTGATGACGGTGCCGGTCAGGGTCATGAAGAACTCGGCAATCGCGCGGTTCGAGGTGAGAAAGTTGTTCTTCTTGATGGCGCGCCAGGCATAGTTCACGTCCGTCGGGACCTGGTCCTTCAGGGCGCCGGTGGCGCCGTTCGTCGTCTCGGTGAACTTGCCGCCGGTCCCGCAGCCATGGGTCGTGGCGACCCGGTCGGCGAACTTGCCAGTATAGGAGCCGACGGTCCGGCAGATATGCTGCGATGCGCCGTCCATCTTGGGCCAGAGGGAGGCCGCGAGAAGCTGACCCGCCTCGCAGCTGTTGATATTGGCGGAATTGACCTGTTGGATCAGGTGACGAAGCCGCGAGACCAGGTCCTGGACCGTGGGCGACATGCTCTCGAGCGCCAGCTCGAAGGCGAAGCTCGCGGCGTTCTGCATGATGGCTTCCATCAGGGCCACCATCTCCTCCTCGGAAATGAAGCTGAAGGCGCCCCCGAAGATGTCGATCCCGCCGCAGCCAGCCCGGATCGAGGGAAGCTGGATCGCGGCCAGCTGGGAATTCCGGGGCTGGGTCCGCAGATAGAGCGAGCCCAGCGTGGCATAGCCGGCCTGCTGGCCCTGGAAAGCTGTGGGCTTCGTGACATTCACCCCGCCGCCCGTGCGTTCCCAGAAGGATTTGAGATCGGAGCCGAGATCGCCTGCGCACGCGGGCGCGGTCATTCCTGACAGGGTGACTGAGATGAGTGCGGCGGCGGCCCCGCGAAGATGTCTCGATCCGGTCATTGGTATTGCTCTCCGAAGGCGGTTTCGCGGACGGCGTAGACGCGGCTCAGGATCAGGTCCTCGGTCAGAAGCCCGCCGCCCAGGAGCTGCACCGCGCCGGTGGCAGGCTCGACCAAGGCCACCAAGGGACGGGGAAGCTCGGCGAGCCCCAGCTCCTCGAGCCGCCCGTCATCGACCACGAAATCCGGAAACCCCTCGATGGCAGCGCCATCGGCGGAGACGGCCAGGACCTCGATCCCGTAGGTGGCCTCCATAGCGATCAGAACCTGTGCCTGGGCGAGGCAGAGCCGACAGGCCAGCGGATCCTCAAAGACGAAGAGAAAGCCTGCATCGGTGGCGGCGGCCTTCAGCGCCAGCCTCTCGCGGACATTCTTCTGATCCTGGAAGATCGCCTGGCCCATCTGGGTCAGGGGGCGGCTGACATTGGCGTCGAGCGAGGGGTTTTCGTAGAGGACCCGCTGCCAGCCACCGGCAAAGGTCGCGGCCATCTGAGCCATCCGGGCATTCATGCGCATATAGGCCTCGATATGCGCTGGCGTGGGTTCGAGGATCGCCAGATGCTTAAGCTCGTCGGCCTCTTTCCGAAGCGCCATCATCCGTTCGGTGGCCGTGGGCGGGACTGGCGGGGCCTGCGCTTCGGTCGGCGTCTCCGGCGGCGGCGGTCGATGCACTTCCGGTGCCGTCTCCGGCACGGGTTCGCAGTAGAAATGCCAACCCTTGATATGGTCGCCATTGCAAACAAGCCCGGTTGCGCTCGCACCCGGCACACCGATCGAGACCAGAGCCATTGCAGTGATCCAGATCCGGGTCATGGGCTGCCTCTGGCTCGGCCCACCGCGCGGGCCACGCGTTCGGCATAGGCGCGGGCGTTCCGGTAGCCCACCACCTCGTCCACGACGCGGTCTGCCCAGGGCGCGTAGATGAAGGTCGTGGGATATTGGTGAACCCCTGCGGCCAGTGGATGCCCTTCGGGCAGGATGGCCGTCGGGAAAGGCGGGATCGGACGTCCGTCTTCCGAGACGACAAGCACGGGCAGGCCCGCGGGCTCGGTCATGGCGGCCAGGACCGGGGCCGCGCGCTTGCAGATCCCGCACCAGCTGGCACCGACGAAGATGAACCCGACATGGCGCAGCTCGGATGCCCGCACGGGACCAGGTAGAAAGGCTCTCGCGGAAGCAGCACCGAGGCCCAGGAGAAGAACCCGGCGCCTCACTGCCTGTCTCCGGTCAGAAGATCCTGGGCCGTCTTCGGCGCCCCGGGGAAGCGGTTGGCATAGAAGGCCTCGATCCCTTCCTGGACCGGCAGCTTCGCACCGGCCAGCATGTCGCCGAAGACTTCGGAAAGATCGAGATCGCCGACGTCGATATTGGCGAAATCCTCGACCGTGACATAGCCGCAGTCAGGGTTGTCGGGCCAACCCCAGGCCTCGCCCTTGAAGGCCTTGATCTCCTCGACGAAGACCCGGCCGAGCTTGCTCTTGAAGGCGCAATAGACATAGCGGCGGCGAATGCAGGCGCCGAGGAACCTGAGCTCGCAATCATCGCCCACATAATGCGTGCGCCCGGTGGCCCGCTCATCGGCAAGGATCTCGGCCTCTTCAGGGCATTGCTGGACACCCGTCAGGACGCCGCTCAGATCGCAGCAATCCCGCCCGGGCACCTTGCTGCAGGTGTGACGCTCGCCCTGGAAAAAGCGGATCGCATTGGCGTCCGTCTGACCCGAAGCACGGGCGTCTGCCTGCATTTCCGCAAGGAGGTTCAGCCAGGCGGCCGCGTCTCCGAAATCCTCACTCGGCTCCTGCTCCGCGCCGAGGCAGAGATCACCAACGCAGACATTGATCGGCTCGCAGGAGGTTTCGAGCACGCGTTGGTCTTCACCGCATTTGTAGTGGTATTCACGGTTCGAACAGATGCCGTTCTCGTCGGCCACAAGACAGGTGTCGCCCACCCTGTGGCAGAGCGGGTCACTCTCGAGGGGGCCGCAATCATTGTCGCCTTCGCCCGGCACGATGCATTCATATGACCGTCGCTTTCGCCACCAGGCCCGGGCGAAGTCCTTGCGATTGATCTCGCGGGTGGCCGCGCCCTGTACCGTCTCGGTCCGATCGAGGTCGCAGGCCTCGTCCACCTCATAGGTCTCGCAACGGTTCCGGATCTCCTCTTCGACGGGGCCGAACTCGGTCTTTTCGAGCATCGCGGGCGCCATGTCGGCATCCTCGTTCAGGCAGTCGAAAACCTTCCGCCGCTGCCGGCAGGCGCCGTTGCGATAATCCACGCAGTCGCTCGAGACTTGGGTGCAGTTCACGCTGGCGGCGACCGCCTTGCATTCGTTCAGGGGATCGCTGTCGGAGCAGGCCTGACTGCCGACCGATTTCGAGCAATAGCCCACCAGCGAAAACCCGGCGACGGTTGCATTGGACCGGCTCTGGCAATCGTATCGGGGCCGCTCACAGGTTTCTTCTGCGCTTGCGGAACCCGCGAACAGAAGGGCCGCGAAGAGGATACCGAGAACGCGAGGGATCATTTGCATTCCTCCCTGTCCTCGCGATCGAAACTGTCGCAGCATTCCCCCTGCAGATCGATCCGAAGCCTGCTGCTCGCGCCCGAGGTTGCATTGTCATAGGCGACCCGGATCTGCAGCGGGGTTTCGGCCCAGGTCTTGGCCTCTTCGGGATTGAGGCTCGGCACCTGGGTCAAGGACAGGAACCGCAGGACATTGCGGCCGGCATAGCCACTGTCGGTGACATCCGAGAACAGATGGCAGCTCGCGTGGGGATTGGGCGAGTGCGGGCGACAGCGGAACACGGGCTCCGAGGCTTCGTCGCCGCCGCTGGTTTCCCATCGGCCTTCGGCTTCGATCATCTCGTAGGGCGACGGTCCGTCGCCGATCTCCCAGTCCGGCGACGATCCGGTCGCTTGCGTAAAATTGCTCTCGGCCGAGAGGTCTCCGTTCGAGAGCACCGCCATTGCCGTGCGCCATGGTTTCCCGACGATGTTGCATGAGTTCTCGACAGTCGCTGCCACCAGCTTTGCCGATGTGTCCGAGGTCGGACACCAGGCCCCTGCCCCACCGAAACTGCCCTTTGCCGTACCACCCCAGGTCCCCAGGATCGTGCCCTCGGCAATCACCTGGATGGCGCCATTGGCCTCGACGCGGGAAAGCCGCGCCTCGCTCAGGCGGACGTGATCGGAAAGGGCAATCGTGACATTGGTCTTGCGCAGATAGCCTGACCGCTCTGCGGAGCTTGCAGGGAGAGGAGGGACATCGATGACAAGCGTGGTCCCATCCCAGCTTTCTTTCGCATTGCCGACCCGGATGTTGTTTTTCAGGCAGGTGGCGAAGGGCTTCCTCTGGTGACAACTGTAGGAGGTCCTGCGATTGCAAACCTTGATGTAGTCCTTCGCGCGCCTGTCGCAGCGATAGGTGTCGGTTCGGTCGACCCAGATCTTCCGGATCAGATCGCAGGTTTTCGTCTTCCGCCTGGGGCTTGTCTCGCAAAACTGGTCTATGATCCGGCTCACGGGCAGTCCGACAGGCGTGCAGGTGGGATCCTGGGACTGGAAGATGTGGCCGAAGATTTTCCCGGCATTCTCATGCGCCGCATTGGCATCGTCGAAGAGCGGGCCCTGCCCGTCGATCTCGATCACGGGGCGCGAGGCAACGCTGTCCTCGGTCGCCCGCAACATCCGGCCCGTGGACGTGTCCCCCTGCCGGATCTCCTCGATCTCCTCCTCGAACCGCTCGGGTTTCAGATCCCGCTCGGCCGGGTTCTCGCGATAGGGGACCACGACTTCCTTCATGGTCTCCGGGGTGAAGATCTGGCCCTCCAGTCCCCCGACACCGGAGAGTGCCTGGTCGACCCGGGCCGTGTCGGCGACCACCGTGCCGCCTGCAGCCGGGAGACAGAAGGCCAGAACGGCGAGGATATCGGTGCCCCGCATCTCTCACTCCTCCAGCATGGGTCGGGCGATGCCGGCCGCCACATCGCCCTCGCGGGCAATGAGCTGCAGGGCGAAATCCAGCGGCACATTCCCCTTCACCCGGTCATGAGGTGGTGCTGGATCGCCCTCGCAGCCCGAGGTCTCGCAGACCTCAAGGGGCCCCGCGACCGCGATGACCTGAGGGACGACATCGACATCGAAACGGGCAAAGAAGGTCGGGTCGATCAGGAAGCCGGGGCTCTGGGCGGCCTCCCCGAAGACCCGCTCAAGCGCCGCGCGGGTGTCAAAAACGGAGTTCCCGACGAAGCCCCGGAAGAGGATCGGGACACCGCGCAGGCTCGCCTCTTCCATCATGTCCCTCAGCGCCGTGTCGGGCATCGAGAAGGAGGCAAAGAGGAAGACCCGCGCATCGCCATAGCGGTCCGCATCGCCGGCCTCTGCGACTGGTGCCATCTCCTGTGGATCGGCTCCGAGAAGCGCCCGGACACGGGGGTTCTTCAGCGCGCGGTCTCGGGCGGCCTTGAAGTCGAAAGCCTCGAAAGCTCCGTCCGCGGGGGCCTGGGGCTTGAGCCGTGACCGGAGGCGTTCGGCGTCCTTCGCTGCCTCCTCCATCATCCGGTCGACCGGCACGCCCAGATCTCCCAGGGCACCCGGCGCAAAGCGCGGGGCCGGTCGTTCCGGTGGCTCGGCCTGAAGCGGGGCGGCGAGACTGGCAAGCCCGGCGCAGAGGATCAGAGCGCGCAGCAATTGCGTTTCCTCCAGATGTGCCAGCCGAAGCTTTCGCCCTTGAAGGGAAATTCCCTGAGCCGGTCGATATACTGGGTCGAGAAGCCGGTCGGCCCGCAGCCATAGCGGCCCGAGGTCTTGGCCACGGGCCGGGTGACCTGCATCCGGTACTGGCTCTTCTTGATGATCGGCGCCGATTGCGGCTGGCAGAGCGCGCCCTCTCCGGAGGTACTGCGCGCCAGAAGCAGGCGGTGCATGCGGGCCACCATCTTGGTGGCCACGGCCTGGCTGCCCATGATGCCGCCGGTATGGGCCGCGACATCACCCTGGATCGGATAGATCGGCCCCGCGCAGCCCGCGCACCAGAAGAGCGGGTCGAGCGCCAAACCGCCCGAGGAGGCTGCCACGCAATCGGCGGCACAGGCCGCCTGCGCGACCGGGTTGGCAAAGAGCACCGCTTCGGGATTGATGAGATTGTTCAACTCCGCATCGTTCCAGAGCGGATCGATCTCGGATATATAGGCCACGTCGAATTGTTCGTTCTGCAGGCAGAGCCCTTCGACCACGATCTCGAGCCAGGAGATCAGCGGGTAGAAGTAGTAATGCGCCTGCCAGCTCGAGCCGGTATTGCCGCCGGCCTCTTCGGTAACGGTGGACTTGCCGAGCGCGAGGAGCCCGAAATCCACATCGAACCCCATATTCACGAAACAGCCGGCCTCATTCGCCACATCGACGAGGCGCGAGGGTTCCCAGAGCCCGATCGAGAGCCCGATCCGGGGCGGCAGGCCCGGGCAGAGACAGAGGGGCGAGCCCGGGTTTGCCGTATCGGGCCGACCATTACCGCCGAGGCTGATGCCTCCGATCGAGATCGGAAAGATGCAGTCCCAGCAGATCTCGGTGATCGGGTTCAGGAACTTGGCGTTGCAGATGGCCGATGCCGGCTGTGCCAGGACGACGAAGGCCAGGGCCAGAAGGATCGGACGGACCGTCATTCAACCGCCCCCCGGTCGGCCCGGCACCAGGGCCCGCGCCGGCCACCACGATAGGGACGGGCCAGGCCTTCGAGGATCAGAAAGGTCCCGACGTCCTGATCTCCAACGTAGAGGTGGCCCAGCTCCCGTCCGTACCGGTCCTGCCGGCCCGACACAGCGAGGTGCAAGGGATGGCCGCCCGTGACAAGCGCCTCGAGCCGCCGGGTCGCGGCCCGGCCCAGCCGGTGTTCGTATGCACAGGACAGCGCGTGGGTCTCGGGCGCATCGAAGCCCAGAAGCCGGATCCGGGTGCCACTATGGGCGATCGTGTCGCCATCGATCACCCGAATGTCGGCGGCACGGATCTCGACGCCCTGTGGCCCCGCTTCCTGATGTACTGGCGCCCCGCCACTGCCGGACAGACCAATTGCTACCGCAATCCAGTGAACGAGGCCCATCACTCGTCCTCCCCGACGGGAACTTCCTCGACCCGCATGACCGGGTCTTCACGGGTCACGACGGCCGGGACGTTCAGGATCCCGAAACGCTCGGCCAGGACCGCATTCTGGTCGAAATAGAACCGCCGCCCCTCCTGCCGCATCAGCTCCAGCGGATTGCCGTTGACCAGGACCAGGAGCGTGTCGAGCTCATTGCCCTCGCGGAGCGCGAAGTCCACCTGTGCGGGATCATCGCCATCGAAGAGCACGATCCGTTTCCGGAACCGGGAATGGTCGAGTGGGTTCACGCGTGTCCCGGCGCGCGCGAAGACCTGACCGCGATGATCGGCCAGATCCGTCTCGAGCGTGATCGAGAGATCGACAGTCCAGCTCTGCCGCTCCACCGCCCTGCCCAAGCCCGCGACCGGCCGCGGTCGGTCGACATAGGCCCGGGCGTTTCGCTGCATCTCGTCGCGAAGCTCGTCGACGTCGCCCGCCGCCTCCTTCTCTGCCAGCCGTACCTGGATGGCATCCAGAAGTGAGGTCTCCGCGATCTCGAAAAGAGGTCCGTGCGTGCCCAGGTCCTTCGCCGAGACCAGCGCGGGTGGGGAGAGCACCAGACAGAGGAAAGGAACGACCCTCATTCGAGCCAGGCCTTCAGTTCGGACCAATGCGGAAACGGGATCGGGAATCCGACCGCGATGACATCCTCGACCGGGATTCCACCGATGATCTCGTAACGACTGTCGAGACTGTCGGCACTCTCCCCGAAGATCGCGATCTGCCCCTCGGGCACCCTCGTCGCCGACCAGAGCGCTGCCACGGCATGGCCCTCTTCCACGAAAGGCGCAAAGCACTGGCCCCTGAGGCAGATCCTGCCCTCGACATGGGCAATCGCATCGCCCGGGACCCCCACGATGCGCTTCGCGAGATAGAGGTTCTGCCCCGGGAACTGCCTCGCCAGCACGGGCGGCATCTTCACGGCGGCCACCAGCCCCGGGCTCAGGATGCGGGGCCAGGTGAATAGCGCGAAGGCATGGGCCTCCATGCTTTCGGTCGCGTTCATCATGAGCCGACCGAAGGCCAGCGTGTAATAGACCGGGATCACGAAAATCAGGGTTGCGGCGACCAGGGCCACCTTAGCTCCGGCTGTCATCGAGCACCCTCCGCATGATTTCTTCTGTGACATCCACCGCCCGCCCCGCCGGCGCGGAGAGGACCGCGCCAAGTTTCACGACGACGGTCCCGGTCTCGGCGCTGTAGGCACGGATGGCCGAGGTGACCCTCGCCTCGAGACCCTCCGTCATTGACGCGAACTGGTCGTCATCGGCCCGGGCCTCGCTCCAGAGCACGAAGGTCAGCAGGCCCGCATCGGCATCGAATGTCCCGATCTGCGCTGCCTCGGGCCCGCGCCCGACACCCCACCAGACCGCGAGGGCCAGGACCTGCACTCCGATCAGCAGGCAGATTGCACGGGTGGCAGTTCGAAGATCCATCACCGAACCTCG
Source organism: Chachezhania sediminis (assembly GCF_009765275.1). Classification (GTDB taxonomy): domain Bacteria; phylum Pseudomonadota; class Alphaproteobacteria; order Rhodobacterales; family Rhodobacteraceae; genus Chachezhania; species Chachezhania sediminis. The sequence goes on along the minus strand of NZ_VOPH01000020.1, from coordinate 10,842 downwards.
CCCTGCTCAATGAGCGTCTTGATGGCCTCGACCACCGACAGTCCCTGATCGCGCAGGCGGGCGATCTTCTGGACCGTGGCCCCTTTCGATGAAAAGACCGCCAGCGAGAACGGGTCGAGAAGCAGCCGGCCATAGACGAAGCCGTCCGTCGTCTGGATCGCCATTTCCGAGAACCGGCCCGGCACCGCCTGGATGCTCTTCAGAAGCACCTTGGCGGCCGGATCCACGCTCTCCAGCGCATCGATGCTTTCGGCCTTCTGGGCCAGGAAGACCCGGTAGTCCGAGTTCTCGAGACAGACCTTGGCCGCCGGATTGGCCTGATAATCCGCCATAGATTGCGTCCCGGTGATGAGCGCCCCGGTATATTTGCGCGCCCGGCGGACGACGCCCTCGATGAAGGCGGCCGTGCCCTCGCCCTTCAGGAGATCCCAGGCCTCGTCGATGACGATCGCGACCGGGGTGGCGCGGTCGGTCTTGAACATGAGCTCGGTGCCAAGAAACATCACGAGCTGCAGGATCGTGGCCTCGAGCCCCGCCTGGCCCTTCACGTCGCTGAGTTCGACCACCGAGAAGGGCGCATCGAGCGAGATATTGGCCGGGCCTTCGAAATAGGCGCCATAGATCCCGCCCCGGGAATAGGCGTCGAGCTTGCGGACCACGTCCGGCAGCCGCGGCTCCTTGCCTTCGATCTCTCGGAGGAGATCCCGGACATCGCCGATCTCGCCCTCGGGTCCTTTCTCGGCCCAGACCGCCTTGATTGCGGTCCGGATATAGTCTTCCTCGACCCCCCGGACCCGGCCGCCCTGGTTGTCCCCCAGATCCGCCATCGAGGCGATGACCCGCGTGATCAGTTCGACCGCGTCGGCCTCGTATTCCGCGGTCTCCATCGCCTCCGGGTCGAGCAGCGAGAACGGGTTCAGCCGGTTCACGGTCCGGCCGTCGAAGGCCACATGCTTGCCTTCGAGGATCTCGGCCGTGGTCTTGAAGGAATAGCCGTCGTCGATGACGAGGACCCGCCCACCGGCGGCGAAGATCCCCACCGCGAGCTCCTGCATGAAGACCGACTTGCCCGCCCCCGATTTTCCCACGACCGCGACATTGTAGTTGCCGTCGCTGGCGTAATTGTCCCATTGGAATGCCTGCCCCTGCCGACCCACGAGCAACATGCCTGGCCCGGAACTGTTGCCGCTCCATTCGCCGTGGAGCGGCATGAAGGCAGCGGCCGCCTTCGTCTTCAGAAGCTTCATCCGCATCGCCCGCCCAAAATCCGCCATCATCCGGTTGGTGCAGCCGAAGGGCAGGCTCGCCATGAAGAGCGGCAATTGCAGATGCGTGTCCTTCGAGAGCAGGATCCGCTGCCGTCGGTAGATCGAGGCCATCTCGCCTGCGGCGAGTTCCGCATCCGCCACACTGCCTGCGGCATAGGCCACGACCGTGTAGAGCGTGGTGAACAGCCGCTCGCCCGCCCGAAGATCGGCATCGAGCTGGTCATATTCCGCCTTCATCCGCTCGAACTGGGGAATGAACTTGCCGTAAGAGGTCTTGGCGGCGTGCTCGTTCTTCGTCCGCTTCGTCATGACCATGGAGGCCGCGCGCTCCGGGCCCATCATTTTCAGCGTGAGGCTCGTCAGGACAGGCCCGACCGGGCGCTCCATGAGCCGCGTCGGATCGCCCGCAAGGAACATGCCGAGGCCAAAGGCCCATTCCTCGGGATAACCCTGGACCGAGGCCGCCGTGGCCGACATCTGCGGCTTGCCGGAAAATCCCAGTCCTTCGCGTTCGACCCGGAGGCTTGCGCCCGGCAGCTGGAAGTTCAGCGGAATGTTCGGGTCATGGCGGCGCATCCCCGCGCCGATGCCCGGCTCGCCCGCAGCGTGGAAGAGCTCGCGCAGGAGCGTCAGGAAGGTCTCGGGGCCCACGTCCTGGCTGCCGCTCGAGGAGGCATAGGTGTTCCGGATCGCAGTCCGGACCGCGCCCAGACGTTTCTGCTGGTCCATCGAGAGGTCGCCCTCGATCCAGGCCGCGATGAAGATCCGCCGCCGGAACGGGATGGCGCGGGCGCCCTCGGCCAGCGTGCCGAAGCGCATTGACTGGAGGAACGCGTGGCGCTGCAGGACCAGTTCGGTCACGAGATCGGACCGGCCCATGCGCGCCGCCATCCAGGCATCGCTCACGGCCCGGAAATCCGGCGACGTCCAGTTGATCACCTGGATCGTGGCTTCGACCGGCAGGCTCGCCGCCAGGATCGCGGCGATGTTCGCGGCCAGGTCCTGATCACCGACCGAGCCGCCCACTTCCAGCATCCAGCCCGCGCCATGCTGAACATAGTAGAGCCCCGTTTCCTCGTCATGGGCTCGCCAGGGCAGGATATCGGAGAGATAATCCCCCGAAAGAAGGTCCGGCTCGGCCTCAGTCCAGACCGGCTCTCCGAAAAGACCACGAAAGGCGTCCATGAAGATCTTCATTCGCGCCGCCCCCGCCGGGCCCGGGGACCCTTCGTCCGATGCGGGAAGCTACGGCCCCGGGCGGCAACACGGTCGATGATCCGCCAGGCCCGGTCGCGGAACTCATGAATATATTCGTTCGGAAGCCAGACCGTCACTTCGCTGAAGCCCGCCTCGCGGCGGCTCTCGCGGATCTCCGCCATCCGAAGGGCCTTGTCGTTCCGGCTGGGCGGTTTCGGATCGCGGGTCACGTCTTCCACGCCCCCTCGCGGATCACGAAGTGGACAAAGCGCGCCTCTTCCAGAAGCCCGCCCTCATCTAGGATGGGAGCGATCCAGAGCGTGCCCACCAGTTCCGGACTGCGGTAGAGCGCGGCATTGTAGGGATACCCCCCGTCCGCCATCCCCGCCAGGGCGCCCTTGCCCGAATAGAGCGGGCGCTGGGAAAGGGATTTCAGCGCCGTGTCCTCGGGTCGCTCGGCCAGGGGAATGACGCCCCCTGCCCCCGTCCCGTCCACCGCCGAGATCGTGGTGCAGGGCGAGCCTTCCTGCGCTGCACAGAGAAAATCCTTCTCGGTATTCGCGGCACAACCCGCCAGTCCCAGGAGCATCATCGCAGCGCCCCCGACATGTCCCGTTGCCTGTCTCATCCGCCAAGCTCCACCCCTTCGATGAACACGATTTCCACCTTCGTGCCGCCATAGAGCGACACGACCGGCTGGTACTGTTCGGCCCGCGCGATGTAGTAGTCGGCGAGCGTATCCGCGGCCGAGGACACGCCCCCAGAGAGCGTGCCGGCGACCCCGCCCCTGAGACTGTCCTGAAGGCTCGGATTGTCCTGATTAAGCTGGCTCATGGCCGCGGCATCGAAAGCCGAACCCAGACCGCCCACGAGACCCGCCACCATCGCGTTCTTCACGAGCGGACCTTCGCGCGAGACGACCTTGCCCCGGACCCCTTCCTTGCCCGACCCGGTCATGTAGCCTGCGACCTTCGTCTCCATGACCGCGCCCCGCCCGTTCACGCAGGTCATGGTGATGAGCCGCACCCGAACCCGCTCCGCGGAAAGATCGCCCGTGGCCGAGCCTTGGACCGTGCAGCCGGTGATATCCACCCTCGCGGGCCGCCCCCGCCCCTTCGCGGCCGTGACCGCAGGGCCCGTGATCCTGAGAAGGACGGGGATGGGGTTTTCGCGGCCACCGACATTGGTCGCGGCATCGGCCCCCGACAGGACCACCGCCGGTGCATAGCTTCCCGCGGGAATGTAGCTTGCGAGATCCCGGACCCTGTCCTCCCCCGCTTCTGCCTCAGGCCGCTCCACCGTCGCCAGCGTGAAACTCGACCCCAAGGTCTGCCACCCGGACCCGGCTGGCATCCCGGAATCGCCCGCCGCCTCGTCGATCCTCCCAGACGTCCGTCGCACCCCCCGATCAACCGGCGCCCGGTTGATGAAATCCGTCCCCGTCCCCCGAAACGCCGCCGGAACCCGGTCACCCGTGCCCGGCGCATCCGCTCCGCCAGCCACGCCCTCACCCCCACGCGCAGCCCCCGTGGCCCCCCGTCCCGCCTCCAGTTCGGAAATCCGCAGCGCCTGCTGGACCAGGACATCGTCATATTCCTTCCGCACATCCTCGAGCCGCGCCTCATAGTCCCGCGTTGCCTGCTCCTGCAGCCGCTGCTGCTCCTCGAGATCCTTCTTCAGTTTCTCGATTTCCGCCTGGCCCCTCGTGATCCAGGACATTTCCGGTGAGGCCGCCGAGGTCCGGTCGTTGATGATCGTCTCGTCGACGCTGCCCTGGCCTAGAGTGGGAAGCCCGCCATTCGGCCCGGGTCCCATCAGGACACCCATGACGAGGAAGAGCGCCAGCGCCGCCACGACGGCCAGGATCAGGAAGACCATCTGCTTGCGCTTGCGGGACGCCGTTTTGCTCATGGCTTCTTCCTCACGACGACGACCCAGCACCGCTCACCCGCGGCGAGGCTGGCATCCTGCACCCAGACCGACAGGACGCCCGCCCGGTAGAACTCCTGCTCGCGCACCTGCCGCGCGGCCTTGCCGGCCTTCGCGACCCGCACTTCGCCCACCAGATCCCCCACCGCGACTGACCGGATCAGGGCATTGTTCGCCCCGGACTGCGGGAAGGCCGTGCGGATCCCCTTCCGGATCGTTTCGCGCGTGGCCTCGGTCAGTTCTTCCGCGATCCCGCCACCACCCGAGAGGCTGGTGCTGACAAAGCCTTCATCCTCGACCGCCCCGGCCTCGTCCTCGCGCTGCCGGCTTGGTTTGATGTCGATCAGCACCGTCTGCGTCTCGGCCGTGATCGGGCGCATGAGATAGGCGATCGTCATTCCCTTCTCGGTGATGAGATAGCCGCCCTCGGGCTCGGGTCGGGTGCCGGGCTGGCCGGAATATCTGAGGAACAGATCCCCCGTCACATCATCGGCGCGGGACTCGAACATGGTCATGTCGCTGTCGCTGATGATCTGCTTGATCCGCTGGCCCATCACGCTGATCCGCGTGACGCCGGTCGTCGAGACGTTGAACCGCGCCAGACCGTCCTCACGCACCGCCATTGTCTGGGCCAGGGCGCCGCCTGCCCAGGTACAGAGAAGGAGCACCGCCAGGACCGCAGCCCTGGTCAGGTCGCCGACAGGGTGCCGCGCTTCGCTTCACCAGAAGTCGCTCAGCCATTCGCGGCCTCCACCAGCGCGCCGATGCTCACGAGCCGGATCGAACCCGCTTGCGGTCGGAATTCGAGAAGGATGCGCTTGGCCTCGCGGGCCACCTGCGTGGTCTCGAGGAACGTCACCAGTTCCCCCGACACGACGATCTCGTAGGCCCGGAAATTGTGCTCGATCCGCCTTGGATAGAAGACCGTCGAAATATCGCGTTCCCGCATGTCCTCGGCGATCTCGTCATAGCGCGCGAGGATCCGCGCCCGGTCCGCCGGGCTGCTCAGCCGCTCGATCGTCTGGCGCCCGTAATCGAGACTGCCGGGGGCGGCATTGTACATCGCATAGACCGCGTCGAGCGCCAGGGCCTCGACATAGCCCTTGTCAACCGTGCCGCGGGCCACCATCCCGTCCCGGACCATCGTCGGCACCAGCACCACCTGGTTCGACTGGCTGACAAGCTTCGTGGCGAGGAAGAGGTTCGAGGCGATCATCACGAGGACCACGATGACCAGCAGCACCAGCGCACGGCGCATCGCCCTGGCCGCCGAACTCAGCCGCTGCACGTCCACTACGCTCTCCATTCGGCAACGGCGCTGTCGGGGAAGGACCGGAACGGCGTCGCGATCCGCGGCGTCAGCCAGTAGATCCGACCCGCCAGACCCGGAAGCCCGTTCCGCCCCTTCACACGTTTCCAGAGGATATAAGCCACCATCCCGGCCGCGAGACCCGGGATCAGGTTCCGCGTCATGAGGCCCACCATCAGCGGCAGGGCCGCGGCAATCGCCTCGTCCGCCGGGATCACGAAGAACTGCGGTGGGTCCTGGAGACGCTGCTCCACTCTGATCACGTCGACCATGATCACCTCCAATGGTCTCGGACATTTTTCCGGGTGTCGAGGGGCACCCGTCGCGCGCATGGCGCGACGGGCTGGTCCGGGTTCGGGGAGGATAGGTCGGACCTATTCGACCGTGGCCAGGCCCAGGGTGTCCGGATCGGCCGCAGCCAGCAGCGCCGTCGAGGCGGTCACGCCACCGAGATTGGTCACCGTCTGGACGCCGTAGCCCAGGAAGAGGGCCGTCCCCAGCGCCATGATCGCGGGGCCCACCCGCTGGGTCACCGCCAGCATCACGCCGCCCACGATGATCGACACGATCATGATCACAAAGCCACCGGCCCCGAAAAGGATCGTGTTCAGGTCCTGCCCCAGATCGTAGAAACCCTGCTGGACCCCGGTATTGGTCCCCGCCGCGGCCGCAGCCCCTGCCGTCGCGAGCAGTACCGCGCCCGAGGCGGCAGCTTGCGCGCATGACCGAAGAACCGGCTGCCTGCCGGTCATCAGCTGTTTCAATTGCATGGTTGGTTCTCTCTTCCGTCAGATACGAGGTTGCTTGGAAACCGCGGGGCCTATTCCGCAGCGGTGGTCATCCCGACAGCGCGGGCCGGAATTTCGATGGTCGATGGAAGACAGCCCCAACGCGCTCGACCCGATGGGGAGCGCAAATCTGGGGTCGAGGGAGGTCGGGCAGCGGTCCCGGCCGAACCTTCTGCCTGGGGCCGCCGCGCGGGAAACCGCAACAGCGGCACGGCATCTGCATCCGCTCCGTCGTCGGGCAGGACGCCGCCGGCAAAGCTCGGTCGATCAGGGCGCTGACGCGGCCTCCGGGTCGGGTGTCCCCCGATGAAGCTGTGGAAAGGCCTCACCTTGGTTGAACGGGACCGTTGCCGCCGAATAGCCGAACTTGTGCAGGAAGGAGATGACCCCTCCGATGGTCTTCTGGATCCGGAGATCCGGACCCCCGGCTGAAGACATCCGCGTGGTGACAATGACCTTCCGCCGCTGACCGTCGGCCGAGAGCATGTAGAAGGCCCATTCGCCCACCCATTGCTGCTTGCGTTGGGCAGTCTCCAGACAGGCCACCCACAGAACATAGCCCTCCTCGAGGAGCAGGTCGATCTGCTGTTCCGTGATGACATTGGGCAACTCGTCTCTCAGGGACTCAAACACGGTCGGACCCTTCACAGGACAAGACTGTCGCCTCGGGTCCGTCGTTCAACCTGAGCATGACCATGGCCTCGATGCAAGACATATTTATTGATATATGATTGATTGATTGACGCAAAAGCGACCTCCTGTTCTAGTATCCGGGACAACCTCCAGCTGTGACGCCGAGATCGACTGAATGAGATCTGAAGTGATCATGGCCAATCAAATGACATGTGGTGGTGAGCAAAGGCCATCGAATCAGCCAGATCACCTGAAGCAGCCCCAAGTGAATATTTTGCATCTCACTACATGTTCGGATCATCAAAAGATAGCTTTTGATGCAGGCATTCACCCAGCCGCCAGCTGAAGTCTGGTGTTCTGCAGCGCAGCAACAGCCCTTGCCCGCCCAACAGACGTTTCAGAGCTCGCAATCGAGAAAAGGAGGACGCGCGCCACCAAAGAGACAGACCGCCTCTTGATCCACACACAAAGAAAACCCCCGCGAGGGTCTCGACCAGGAGACGAACACACGAGGGTGGGGAACTTGAAATTGGGACTTAGGAAGGTCTCCGTAACCTAGCACCCCACCCGCACTGGCACAACCTTAATCCGTGGTTCGCGGATCCTGTTGTCGTGTCTTCCGGTCAGGAACCCTCGTCCAGCAGAGATGAGCTGAGCGAACATGCGTTCCCTGAACGCGGTCCCGGACCGCGCCCAATTCCTGTACCCAGTGCTTCCCCACGGCCTGACCCGTGGGACCTTTCTGACCCTTGTCGAAACCGTGGCCCCTGCCCTCGGGATCAGTGGCGCCGCGCTCCAGACCTTCCGCAAGATGGCCGAGAAGACCCGACCTTCGGACTGGACCTCGCATGAGGCAGAGCCCGTCTGCTTCATGGCCCAATGCGACATGGCGCGAGCCTTCGGCCGGAGCATCTCGCGGATCCGGGCCCATGAGCGCGATCTGGAATGCGCCGGCCTGATCGAGCGTCGATCTCGTGCCAACGGCTCCCGTTGTGGCCATATTGGCTGCGGGGTGTTTTTCGGCCCGGCGATCGAGCGGGTCGGCGAGTTCCTCGCTCTGAGGGAGGCACTGGAGCGTGAGCGGAAGGAAGCTGCCTGGCTCCGCGGACAGCGCAGCGCCCATCTCCGGCGCCTGAAATCCACCATCACAGCGATCGAGGGGATCGAGCCGGATGGCACCTTTGCCGCCGAACTGCGCGACCTCCTGATGTCATGGCCCAAGGCTGACGCCCTGCACCGCATGTCGCTCGACTGCCTCCAGGCCCATGTCGACGAAGCAGACGAGGCCTGTATCCGGGCTCTGGACACCCTCGAGATCCTGCGGAAATCGAGCGGCCGACCACCCGAAAACGAGCGGTCCCATATACAAGATAAAAATGAAGATAAGATCTGTAGCTGTAATCCCGTCGTCGACGAGGTCACCGAGAACGATAATCAAACCCGCCAACCGAGCGATGGTGCGTTCATCGGGGCCCTCAGCCCGGAAAGCCTGTTCAGGCTCTGCACACAGGACATGCAGTTCTACCTCGCCGCGCGGCGGGATCGTCACGGCACCTTGCGAGCCCACGACTTCACGACAGTCGCGCACTGGCGGGCCCGTGAGATCGGGATTTCGCCGTGGGCCTTGGAGCAGGCCATTGCTCAGATGGGCGAGGCTCTGGCCACGATCTGCCTCATTATCCTCGACGCCAAGGTCGCGGAACCGGATATCGCCATCATCAGTCCGGGCGCATATCTCCGCGGCATGGCCAGGGCGCATCAGAACGGCAGGTTGAACATCGTCGGAAGCCTGATCGGGCTGGCGGAACGGACAAAGGCCAAGGGGGCCGCAGCGTCGACCGCCGGCGGCTAGGAAATCCAATTCTTGATGTCGAGGTTCGGAAGATCCAGAAGACATTCGTGCACCCTGACCCGCTGCCTAGGCTTGATCTCGATCCGCGGCGGTGAAAAATTGTGCAAGAAATGAACGGGGCGGGCACATGAACTTCTTCAGATCGTTGGGGCCCGCCATAGCGCATGCGTCACCGCGCGAGGCACTCCGCGCCGGCGCCGGTGCCCTTGTCGGCCTGGGCGTCGCCGGGTTGTTCCTGCTGTCGCCGAATGCCGATCTGGACCTTGGACTCTACCTCATTGCCCCGTTCGGAGCGACATCGGTCCTGATCTTCGCGGTTCCGAACAGCCCGTTGGCCCAACCCTGGTCGGCAATCGTCGGCAATACCGTGGCCGCGCTCGTCGGTGTCGCCACCTGCATGTTGGTTGCCGAACCGACGCTCCGGATCGCCATGGCCGTCGGGCTGGCCGTTGCCGCGACTATCCTGTGTCGGGCCGTGCACCCGCCTGCCGGGGCCGTCGCCATGACAGCAGCGATGAGCCCGTCCGCCATCGATCATCTGGGTTTCTGGTTCGCCCTGATGCCGGTGGCCGCGGGCACCATCGTCCTCGTCGCCATCGCCGCGGTCTATGCGCACCTGACCGGACGCCACTACCCCTTCCGGCAGTTCGAGGCGCCGGCTGCGGCACGGGGCGAAGACCGCAAACCTGCCGGTTGGCCAATCCTGTCCGAGGAAGCGCTGACCGGGCTTCTGGAACGCAACCGACAGTCGTTCAACCTGGGCGTCGAGGATCTGGCAAGGCTGATCAGCGCGGCAGAACTTCAGGTCGCCGCTCAGCGAACCGGAGAACTCTCGGCATCGGATATCATGTCGAGGACCCTTGTTACCGTCGATCCGGCGACCCCGTTGGCGCAGGTTGCGGACCTGTTCCGGCAATACCGGTTCGCCTCGCTTCCGGTCGTCGGAAAGGGCGACAGGTATCTTGGCGTCATTTTCCAGATCAATCTTATCAGCCGAGCCCGGGAAGACGCCCTGCGACTGGAGCGGAATTTCCTGCCGGCCTTCGGCCGGTTGCTCGATCGCAGCCGCAATAAGCCTGTTCTGGCAGGCGACATCATGAACGTTGCAGGTCCGCGCGCCACGACACAGACCCCGATCGGGGCACTGTTGCCGATGATGGCGGACAAGGACGTGGATGCCGTGCCGGTGCTGGAGCGCGGCCGCATCGTCGGCATCGTCACGAGGACCGATCTCGTGGTGGCCCTGGCACATCTTGTCATCCGCGGAGAGTAACCCGCAGACTCTGCACCCAGCGACGTTTCCGGCAGGGTTCACATCATCCGGATGCTCGCCTGGCCGGTTTCGCACTGCACGCACCGAGCGCGTTTGCATCCTGGGTTCGAACAAGCCCACCGAACGAAGGCGACGCAGCCTCGTACGTGGCCGGAGCCAGACAATTCTGGCAAGACACCGCCTGTGCTTTTGCGCCACTGGTCCATCCCTGGGCCGGATATTCCCGTTCATCGCAGGCAACATGAGACGGATCGCGAAGTCTTGGAGACTTGCTGAGGCCTATTGGAAGCGCACTCCCAAGGGCCGAAACAACCAGACATATCCAAATCAGGGAATCGCGCGCGGCAAATCAAGATGAAAACGCTATGCTTTTGGATCTGACAAATCGGCCAGAGTGCGCCGACATGGTCGCCAAGGTTTTGGATACAAGACCGCAAAATTTGGTACCGATGTCATAGCCATACAACAGCCCTAGTGTTCCGAGTCAGACATTTGCTACCGATTTCCCCTGATTTGGTCGAGGGCATCGAGTGCGCGGCGCTCGCGGGTGAGGATGTCGTCAGCACTCTTGCTCCAGACGAAGGGCTTGGGCT
>NZ_VOPH01000002.1 GCF_009765275.1 Chachezhania sediminis | reverse complement strand
AGTCCACCAGGGCATCCGCCCCAGCGCCCCAGGCGCCCGTCCGGATCCGCTCCGATCCGCCCCGTCAGCGCCTCAGCGCCGCCGGTGAGGGGCTATTTACGGATCACACCAACAACCCGCAAGCCCGAAATCAAAGCATTCATGAACTTTTTTTGGCAAATATAAGAAATCTATATGAATCAATAGGTTGAGATAGACACGGCCGCGTGAGGCGCGCGCGGACGGGAAGAAGCGGCCTCCGGCAACAACCGCTCAGGCTGCAGGCCAACCGACCATCGCGCCTTACCCACAGGGTTATCCCCCGAAACCGACCGAGTCACGTGACATGCCCCCCGCCCGAGTCGGCCGAGTCACCCCGAGTCACCGCGAAAAAGACACCCGCCACCGATGTATCGGCAGCCGGAAAGCCAAAAGACCCAGAATCGCTCCCAGATAAATCAGCGGCTCCACCTGAAAACCCTTCACAAGCATCACATAATGAACCGCAGCCAGCACAGCGGCAGGATAGATCACCTTGTGAAGCCGCTGCCAGGCCCCTGCCCCCATCTTGCGCAAGGACATCGTGTTGGACGTGATGGCCAGCGGCAGCAGCAGCAGGAAAGAGGCGAAGCCCACCGTCACATAGGGGCGCTTCAGGATGTCGGCCCAGATCTGCGACAGGATCTGCACGTCCAGCACCAGCCAGACGATGAAATGGGCCAGCGCCAGGAAGAAGGTGATCAGGCCGAAGGCCCGGCGGAACCGCAGCAGCGTGATCCCGGTCATCCGGCGCAGCGGCGTGACCGCCAGGGTCAGGATCAGCATCCAGAGCGCACTTTCCCCCAGCGCATGTTCCATCGCCTTCACCGGGTCCACCCCCAGCTGCCCCATGACACCACGCCCGAACAGTTGCGCGATGTAGAAAACGCAAAGGACATAGAGCGGCCAGATGGGCAGACGCCGAAGCGCCGTGTTGATACGCTGTGCCTGGATCATGGGTCAGAAGTTCTTGGCCAGGTCCATGCCCGTATAGAGAGAAGCGACCTCTGCCCCGTAGCCGTTGAACATCTCGGTCGGTTGCCTGCGGGCGAAAAGGCCCCCGCCGATGCGGCGTTCGTTGGCCTGGCTCCACCGCGGATGGCTGACCTCGGGGTTCACGTTCGAATAGAAGCCGTATTCACGGGCATTAGCCTTGTTCCAGCTGGTCGGCGGTTCGTCCGCGGTCAGCGTGATCCTGACGATGCTCTTGATGGACTTGAAGCCGTACTTCCACGGCACGACCAGCCGCATCGGTGCACCGTTCTGTTTCGCGATGGGTTTGTCATAGATGCCGGTGGCCATGATCGTCAGCGGATGCATCGCCTCGTCCAGGCGCAGGCCTTCGACATAGGGCCAGTCGAGCACCGGGTAACGGGTGCCCGGCATCTCGTCCCGGCGCAGCAGCGTCTGGAAGGCCACATATTTCGCGCCGTCCTGCACGCCCGCCATGTTCAGAAGGTCCGCCAGTTCGAAGCCGTTCCAGGGAATGACCATCGACCAGGCCTCGACACAGCGGAAACGGTAGATCCGTTCCTCCACCGTCATCTTGGCCATGATATCGTCGAAGGCATAGGTGCCGGGGCGTTCGACCAGCCCGCCGATTTCGACCGACCAGGGGCTGGTCGTCATCAGGTGGGCATATTCCCTGGGATCGTCCTTGCCGGTCCCGAATTCGTAGAAATTGTTGTAGCTGGTGATCTCTTCCAGCGTGTTGGGCGTCATGTCGCCCTGGGCCGCCAGGGCCGGCCCGGCGATGGATCCCAGCGCGGCGGCCCCTGTGCCCGCAGCCATTGCAGCAATCAGGCGGCGACGGTTCAGGAAGACGGCTTCCGGCGTGACGTCGTTCCGGGTCAGGTCATTGGTCCAGCGGCGTGCCATCGGGCGGGCTCCCTACATTATCTGTACCAGAGGTAGCCCGCCCTTGCGATTGTACAAAGAAAAGCCTTCTCACGTTTGAGAGATGGACGTTTCAATCGTGGGATTCACGCTGGGATAGATCTGGCTGAACGGGACGGACCGGCCGTCGGACTGCACGATCCGGACATGGCGCCGGCCCATCAGGCGCGGTTCGGCCACGCCGACGGAATGGGCAATGGTCTCGACCTCGTGGATGAGGTCCTTGGCATAGCGTGCCACGCGGGCGTGCTTGCTTTCCACCACCAGCCCCTTCTGCAGGCGCTTGTCATGGGTGGTGATGCCCGTGGGACAGGTATTCTTGTTGCACTTCAAAGCCTGGATACAGCCCAGCGAGAACATGAAGCCCCGGGCCGAGGTGACGAAGTCGGCGCCGGCGGCCAGCGCCCAGGCGACATCGCCGGGATTGACCAGCTTGCCCGAGGCCACGATGCGGATCCGTTCCTTCAGCCCGTTCTCGTCGCGGATGTTGACCACCAGCGGCAGCGAATCCCGGATCGACATGCCCACCAGATCCATCAGCGGCATGGGTGCTGCACCGGTTCCGCCCTCGCCCCCGTCCAGCGTGATGAAGTCGGGCGCGCTGTCGGCCCCCCGCTGGACGATCGTTTCGAAGAATTCGCGCACGAAGACTTCGGACCCCACGACCATCTTGATCCCCGTGGGCTTGCCGGTGACCTGGCGGACATGTTCGATCATGTCCAGCAGATCGTCGAAGGTGTTCAGTTCGGAATGGCGGTTGGGCGACATGGAATCGTGGCCCTGTTCAATCCCGCGGATCTTGGCGATCTCGGCGCTGATCTTCTCGGCCGGAAGGATGCCGCCCTTGCCGGGCTTGGCGCCCTGGCTCAGCTTGATCTCGAACATGCGGACGACGTCATGGGCGGCGATTTCGCGCAGCTTCTCGTCGCTCAGGTGGCCTTCCTTGTTCCGCACGCCGTATTTGGCGGTGCCGATCTGGAAGACGATGTCGCAACCGCCCTCCAGGTGATAGGAACTCAGCGCCCCTTCGCCGGTATTCATCCAGATCCCGGCCTCTTTCGCGCCCTGGCTCAGCGCCTGAACCGCGGGCTTGGAAATGGCGCCATAGCTCATGCCCGAGATATTGAAGAAGGACGGCGCCAGATAGGGATGCCGCGCGCCGGGGCCGATCAGCAGCGGCTTGGACTTGGCATATTGCTGTTCCAGCGGCGGGAAGAACGAATTGACGAAGATCGTGGTCCCCGGAATCGACAGGCTTCGGGTGGACCCGAATGCCGACGTGTTGGACTGTCCCTCTGCCGCGCGGCTGATCCAGTTCCGCTGCGCGCGGTTGAACGGCATCTCCTCGCGGTCCATGGCAAAGAAGTACTGCCGGAAGAATTCGCCAAGACCGCTGAACAGGTAGCGGAAGCGCCCGATGACCGGATAGTTGCGCCGGATCGCATCGCCGGTCTGCCAGCGGTCGATCAGGAACAGGATGATGGCCGCCAGGGTGCCGACACCCACCGCCAGCGTGATGGCAAGGGCAATGATCAGAAGCGCGTGTTCGGCGAACGGCATTGAGGGCATGAAGGGCTCCACACTTGGTATCCGGCCGGACGGAAAGGTCCCGACCGCACGCCGACATTGGGCGGGTTATGCCCGCCGATCAAGCCGTTCCGAGGGGATTTGCAGGAATAGTGAGCGTTCGGCCAATAAGGACGCGACATGCCGCGGGCGCCCCGTACCGATGGGGTGCCTTCGTCCCCGTCGCATGCGACCGCGCAAGGCGACTTAAATCGCCTTGGCCGGGCCCGCGGCAACTGCCCCGGGTCCGGCCAGGCCGCTTCAAAGCGGCATTCCGGTTCTTTTGGGAACGGTTCGTCCTTAATGGACGACCGCATCCTCCGGTGGCTGCCGGTTGGACACCGACACCCGGTCGCCGATGATCAGCCCGTCGGGCCCGGTCGTGACCGGGACGGTGGACCCGTCCACGATGTCGCCGGACAGAAGCATCTCGGCCAGCGGGTTCTGCAGCGCACGCTGGATCACCCGCTTCAGCGGCCGCGCCCCGAAGACCGGGTCGTACCCTTCGTCCGCCAGCCATTGCCGCGCGCTGTCGTCAAGGTCCAGCACGATCTTGCGATCTGCCAGCCGCTTCTCCAGACGTTTCATCTGGATCTTGACGATGCCGTCCATGTCCTTCCGGCCAAGGCGATCGAAGATGATCGTCTCGTCCAGGCGGTTCAGGAATTCGGGCCGGAAATGCGCCCGGACCGCATCCATCACGTGGCGACGCGCCTCGGCGACATTGCCGTCTTCGGGCAGCTGGCTCAGCGCCTGGGCGCCCAGGTTCGACGTCAGCACGATCAGCGTCTGCTTGAAATCGACCGTCCGCCCCTGCCCGTCCGTCAGCATGCCGTCATCCAGCACCTGCAGAAGGACGTTGAAGACATCCGGATGCGCCTTCTCGACCTCGTCGAACAGCACGACCTGATAGGGCCGGCGCCGCACGGCTTCGGTCAGGACGCCGCCTTCCTCGTATCCGACATAGCCCGGGGGGGCACCGATCAGACGGGCGACCGCGTGTTTCTCCATGAATTCCGACATGTCGATGCGGACCATCGCGTTGTCGTCGTCAAAGAGGAAGTTGGCCACCGCCTTGGTCAGCTCGGTCTTGCCGACACCCGTGGGCCCCAGGAACAGGAACGAACCCAGCGGCCGCCCCTCGTCGTTCAGACCTGCGCGTGCCCGACGGACCGCATTGGCGACGGCCGTCACCGCCGCATGCTGGCCGATCACCCGCGCATGCAGCTCTTCTTCCATCCGCAGCAGCTTGTCGCGTTCGCCTTCCAGCATCCGCGAGGTCGGGATACCGGTCCAGCGTTCGACCACCTCGGCGATCTGCTCGGGCCGCACGGTCTCTTCGACCATGGCGCCCTCGCCTTCCTGCTCCTCTGCTTCGACCAGAAGCTTCTCCAGCGCGGGGATCACGCCATAGCTCAGCTCGCCCGCGCGGGCCAGGTTGCCTTCGCGCTTCGCGATTTCCAGCTCGGCGCGCGCCTGGTCCAGCTTTTCCTTCAGGTCGCGGGACGATGCCAGCTTGTCACGCTCCGCCTGCCATTGCGCCGTCAGCTCCGCCGCTTCTTCCTGCAGGTCCGCCAGTTCGCGTTCCAGCTTTTCCAGCCGGTCCTTCGACGCCGCATCGTCCTCGACCCGCAGGGCCTCGGCCTCGATCTGCATCTGCAGGATCTGGCGATCCAGCGCGTCCAGTTCTTCCGGCTTGGAATCGACCTCCATCCGCAGCCGCGACGCGGCCTCGTCCACCAGGTCGATGGCCTTGTCCGGCAGGAACCGGTCGGTGATATAGCGGTGCGACAGCGTGGCCGCCGACACAAGCGCACTGTCCGAGATCCGCACGCCGTGGTGCAGTTCGTACTTTTCCTTGATGCCGCGAAGGATGGAAATCGTGTCCTCGACCGTGGGTTCCTGCACCATCACGGGCTGGAACCGGCGGGCCAGGGCCGCGTCCTTCTCTACATACTTGCGGTATTCATCCAGCGTGGTGGCGCCCACGCAGTGAAGCTCGCCCCGGGCCAGCGCAGGCTTGATCAGGTTGGCCGCGTCCATCGCGCCATCCGACTTGCCGGCACCGACCAGCGTGTGCATCTCGTCGATGAACAGGATGATCTCGCCCGCGGCCTCGGTGACCTCGGTCAGGACGGATTTCAGCCGTTCCTCGAACTCCCCGCGGTATTTCGCGCCGGCGATCAGCGCGCCCATGTCCAGCGCCATGAGCTTCTTGTTGCGCAGGCTTTCCGGCACGTCGCCGTTCACGATCCGCAGGGCCAGCCCCTCGGCGATGGCGGTCTTGCCGACGCCCGGTTCACCGATCAGCACCGGGTTGTTCTTGGTCCGGCGCGACAGGACCTGCATCGACCGGCGAATCTCGTCGTCGCGGCCGATGATCGGGTCGATCTTGCCTTCGGCCGCAGCCTCGGTCAGGTCGCGGGCATATTTCTTCAGGGCGTCATAGCCTTCCTCGGCCGTCGCACTGTCGGCGGTCCGGCCCTTGCGGATGTCGTTGATCGCGGCGTTCAGCGCCTGGGCGGTCACCTTGCCCGCATCCAGCGCGTCCTTCGCGGCCGACTTCACCATGCACAGCGCCATCAGCACCCGTTCGACGGGGACAAAGCTGTCGCCGGCCTTCGAGGCAATCTTCTCGGCCTCGTCCAGCACCTTGGCGGTGGTGGTGTCCATATAGATCTGGCTGCTGTCGCCGCTGACGCGCGGAATCTTGGTCATCGCGACGTCCAGCGCCTCGACAACCTGGGCGGGTTGACCGCCAGCACGCGTGATCAGGTTGCTTGCCAGCCCCTGTTCATCGTCCATCAGCGCTTTCAGCAGATGTTCCGGGGCCAACCGCTGATGGTTTTCCCGGATCGCAATTGTCTGCGCCGCCTGCACGAAGCCGCGCGCACGTTCAGTGAACTTGTTCAAGTCCATACCTGTACTCCTTTACCAGCACCCGAAATATTCGGTGCCTGACTGGCAGCGCACCGTGGTTCGGGCCTTGGGGCAAAGATGGGCGTTCGCCGCCGGCATTCAAGTCCGCCACGACCCCGCCGGCCCCTCTTCGAAACGATTTTCCCGGGTGTCGCCTGACTTGACGAAAGGACGAAAATTTTGTCCAAATGATCAAAGTTTGACCGATTGGACAAAGTTTGTCCAATCGGTCAAATTTTTCTGTGCTTCGGACAAGAGTCGTGCGACCCTTCCATCGGGTCAGTTCGATCCGTGTTGCGTTTGTCAGAGGCAGTGAACCTATGATCGTGAACAGTTCCGAAATCTCGAACGTCACATATTGCGCGTCCAAGGGTAGCTACCGCGCGGACATAAAGGTCGCCCGACCGGATGGCGAGACATGGCTGCTGTGCACCGCGTCGCTGTCCGAAGGCGCCCCGACCGAGATCGTGCGCCAGGGCCTTCTGCAGGACGCCGTGCGGCAGATGCAGTACATGCCCGAGATCCGGTCCGGCCGGGACACGCTGATCGTCAAGTAGCCTTCGTGGCTACGAACACATAGCGCCCGGGCGACGAGGACATGGACAGGGGGGCGATCCCCCATGTAGGAGGGCGTACAGTTCGCCCCCTACAGCGAAGGATCCGCGCCATGACCGAGACTGTACTTTCCGCCGCAACCGATGACCGCCTGATCGTGGCGCTGGACGTCGGCAATGCCGTTGCCGGCCTGAAACTGGCCGAAAGCCTGGGCGACGCGGTCAGCTTCTACAAGATCGGCCTTGGCATGCTGACCGGCGGCGGGCTGGCGCTGGCCAACGAACTGAAGATGGAACACGGCAAGCGCATCTTCCTGGACATGAAACTGTTCGACATCGGCGCCACGGTCGAAGCCGCGGTTCGCGGGCTGACCCAGTTCGATCTGGACTTCCTGACCGTTCATGGCGACCCCCACGTGGTGCGCGCGGCCAAGGAAGGCGCCGCGAAGTCCGGCACGAAGATCCTGGCGGTGACGATCCTGACCTCGCTCGACCGGGCCGACCTGGATGCCAGCCTGATCCGCGACGGCGCGATTGACGACCTGGTGGTGGAACGCGCCGCACGCGCCTTCGAAGCCGGGGCCGACGGCGTCATCGCCTCGCCCAACGAAGTGGCCCGCATCCGCGCCATACCGGAATCCGCCGGACGCCTGATCGTCACGCCGGGGGTTCGTCCCGCCGGTTCCGACCTGGGCGACCAGAAACGTGTGGCCACACCCGCGGCCGCGATCCGGGCCGGGGCAGATCACATCGTGGTCGGCCGCCCCGTCCATGCTGCCCCCGATCCGCGCGAAGCGGCGCGGGCAATCCTGGCGGAACTGGCCGGCGCCTGACCCGCCGGGCGCGGGACCTTCCGGAATTGCTGCCGAAACGGGCGGATTGCCCGCTGGCTGTGCACATATGAGCACACGAATAGCCCAATTTTGTTGTTCTGGAAGTCCCGCCTTTTCCGACATCCGCTTTTGGCCGACACTCAACCGTACACTCCCCGTGACGGACCTTACCTCTTCCTGGGTTCGTTCTGCACTGACCCCGGGCGAAAGCCTCGGGGCCTTTTTTGTGCAGGACGCAGCCTCCGGCTCCCGCCCCGCGCACAGGTCCTGTTCGGCCCCTGGGCTCCCCCGAATGCAGGATCGGTGCGATAAGGGCGTCGATGCAGGAGGATCCGCATGCCCGACGACATCAGGGGTTATCACGCCCATATCTATTTCGACGCCAACACCGTGGACCGGGCCCGGGCGGTCTGCGAACGGGTGCGCGACCTTTTCGGGGCGCAGATGGGACGCGTCCACGAACGCACTGTGGGCCCCCATCCGAGGTGGAGCTGCCAGCTGGCCTTCCCGCCCGAGGATTTCGGCCGGATCGTCCCCTGGCTGGCCCTGCACCGGGACGGTCTGACGGTCTTTGCCCATCCCGACACCGGCAACGACCTTGCAGATCATCGCGATCACGCCCTGTGGATGGGCGAGATGTTACCCCTGAAATTGGACATCTTCGAACAGAAGGCCTGAGTCAGCCCCTGGTGCCCGACAGGTAGGCGCCCAGCTGGTCGCGGAAGTTCGGAATGCCCCGCGGATGTGTCAGATAGGCCTCTGGCGACATCAGCCGCCAGCCCAGACCTTCGTTGCCAAAGCGGATCTGCGCGATCAGACCGGCCGGCTTGCGGGCCACGAAGAACAACGCCTGCCCCGCCTGCCCCAGATAGCTTTGCCGCCAGATCAGATCCGACTCGGCCAGGGTCAGGCCCAGCTCCTCCCATGTCTCGCGCAGGGCGCACCGTTCGGCCGTTTCGCCCCCTTCCCGGCCGCCGCCGGGAAAGTCGAGATGGCCCGGGAAGGCGATATGGGGAATGTCGTCGCGTTCGATCACCACCAGATCGGGCCCGAGAAACAGCGCAAGCTTCGCCCCGACAAAGTCCGTCATGTACATCTGTCCCCGGTTTGCCCTGCCGCCGATTGCACATCGCCCGGCCAGGGGGCAGAATAGGCCCATCCGGTGCCGCTGGCCACCAGCCCCACCGCATGATCCGGTCCTGCCCGCCATGGATGCCCAGATTTCGACCTGCCCCGCCCTGTGTCGCGACTGTCTGTCGTGGTGGCCCGACTGGCGGCCGCCAAAAGCCGGCCGGCCGCGCTGTCCGTCCTGCGGCGGCCTGCGCCTGCTGTCCCATCCCGAACTGTTCAGCCTGTCCATCGCCCACATGGATTGCGACGCCTTCTATGCCTCGGTCGAAAAACGTGACGATCCCAGCCTGGCCGACAAGCCGCTGATCATCGGGGGCGGCAAGCGCGGGGTCGTGTCGACCGCCTGCTATGTCGCGCGGATCCGCGGCGTCCGGTCTGCCATGCCGATGTTCAAGGCGCTGGAACTGTGCCCCGACGCCGTCGTCCTGCGCCCCCGGATGGAGGTCTATGCCGCCGTTTCCAAGCAGATCCGTGCGATGATGGACGACCTGACGCCCGTGATCGAACCCCTGTCCCTGGACGAGGCGTTCCTGGACCTGTCGGGCACCGAACGGCTGCACGGCGCGCCGCCCGCGGTGATGCTGGCGCGGCTGACCCGGCGAATGAAGGACGAACTGGGCCTGACGGGATCGATCGGCCTGTCCCACAACAAGTTCCTGGCAAAGGTCGCATCCGACCTCGACAAGCCGCGGGGCTATTCGATCATCGGCCGGGCCCAGACGGCGGATTTCCTGCGCGACAAGCCCGTGCGCCTGATCTGGGGCATCGGCCCCGCAGCGCAGGAATCGCTGGATCGCGCCGGCATCCGCAGCTTTTCGGACCTCCTGCGCTGGGAAAAGGCCGATCTGACCGCGCGCTTCGGGTCCATGGGCACGCGGCTTTACCATCTGGCCCGGGGCGAGGATTTCCGCAGCGTGTCGGCCAACGAACCGGTCCGCTCCATCTCGAACGAGACGACTTTCTTCGAGGACACGTCGGACCCGGTCATCCTGGACGGGCACCTGTGGCGGATGGCGGAAAAGGTATCGGCCCGGGCCAAGGCCAAGGGCATTGCCGGGCGGGTGGTGACGCTGAAGCTGAAGCGTGCCGATCACAAGATCCTGACGCGGCGGATCTCTCTGCGCACGCCGACACAGATGGCCGACACGCTCTATCGTACCGCGCGGGCCCTGCTGGACCAGGCGGAAAAACAGGGGCCCTTCCGCCTGCTGGGTTGCGGCCTGTCGGATCTGGTGCCGGACGCGCAGGCCGACACCTCGGGCGACCTGCTGGATCCCGGCGCCGAAAGCCGCGCCCGGGCGGAACGCGCCACCGACGCGATCCGCAACAGGTTCGGGACCGAGGCGATCATGAAAGGGCGCACTCTGCGCTGATCCCCGGCCGATCCTGCCAACCTTGTCACCGTGGCCGCCATGACCCGACCGCCACACCGCCTGTGGCCGATGGATCGGGTCTGGGCGCCGGCCGGAATGCCCGCGGAACGCCGGTTTCCCAGGACCGAAGCCACCGACGCCCTGAACGGGCCGCCTATTCCGCCGCCAGCGGCAGATCCTCGATCCCGATGGCAGCGATTTCTGCGATCACGCCGGTCAGCAGGTCGCGCACGGCTTCGAAACGTGCATTCGGCCGGATCCGGCGTTCGTCCATGTAAAGCGACCGGTCGATCTCGACCTGGATCGCGTGCTGGTCGCGGGACGGGCGGCCATAGGCCTGGGTGACGAAGGCGCCGGCGAAAGGCGCATTCCGGGCCACGACGAATCCGGCCGCCTGGAACGCGGCCTCGACCCGGTCCATGATGTCGGCCGCGGCCGCGGCGCCATACCGGTCGCCCAGCACGATTTCGGGCCGAGCCACGCCGCGGCGGGTCACGCTGTCCAACGCCTCGTGCGGCATGGAGTGGCAGTCGATCAGGATCGCGTTCCCGAACAGGTCGCGCGACAGGTCCAGCTGTCGCTGGATCTCGGCATGGTAGGGTCGCCAGTAGAGATCGATTCGCTTCTGCGCTTCGGCCATGGACAACTTGCCGCGATAGATCGCGCGGCCGTTCGCCACGAAACGGGGGATGACCCCCAGACCCGACGCCACGCGCGGGTTGTGGACCTGGGGGCGGACGCCCTCGATCAGGGCCGGGTCCAGCTCGTCCGGGCTGCGGTTCATGTCGACATAGGCGCGGGGGGCGCCGGCAAGCAGAAGAGGGGCACCGAACTCGGGCGCTGCGCCGAAAAGCCTGTCCACGAAGGCATCTTCGGAGGATCTGATGGAATGATCGTCCAGCAGGCTGGCGCGCACGAAGGAGCGCGGATACGAATCGGAACTGTGGGGCGAGGCGAAAACGACGCTGGAGCGCCGGAGCAAGGGCTCGATCACGCGATAGGGTTCGACGATCATCACGTCTCCTTCCGCGTTCAGGATAACGCAGAAATCTCCTCTGCCAAAAGCCCTTGAATAGCCCCGCGACTCCTTTTATAGAGCCCGAACCGGCGCGATGGGCGCGGTCCGGAGCAGTTCGGATCGGCCTTGTGTTCACAAGAATTCGTGAGCATAAGCATGCCTTTGAGGCTGGTTTGCATGGGCGGTTAGCTCAGCGGTAGAGCACTACGTTGACATCGTAGGGGTCACTGGTTCGATCCCAGTATCGCCCACCATGCATTCACTGTCCCGCAACCGCGCGGGACACCCGCAACACCGGCGCCGCCTAACGCGCCACACGAAACGGAGACAGACCATGAAGGTCAAGAACTCGCTGCGGTCGCTGAAGAACCGCCACCGCGATTGCCGTGTCGTGCGCCGCAAGGGCCGCGTCTACGTCATCAACAAGACCCAGCGCAAATTCAAGGCGCGTCAGGGCTGATACTGGTAGGCGCATCCCCGGATGTGCCGCCGATACGACCTGCCGAAAGGGCCGCCCCGGATTTCCGGGCGGCCCTTTCGGTGTTTGCGGGCCGCGTGTACCGACCCGGACGGAATGTGCGTATAACGCACACGGATTAACGCACCCGATGTTGATGGTTCGCGTAGGGTGCGTGGTCCCCACGCACCATCCCCGGCCGAGACCCGAACGATCCGCCCCCCTTCCCTCCCCGGCGCTCTTGAACCGAATGGTTTATTCCCGACTATTTTACTAAGTCTCCCTTGACGGACGCCCGGTCCCGCGCGATGGATGGGCCGGACGGGACTTCCCCCGACGCGAACCGATCGAGGAGACCAATGACCATTCGCCCCAGAACCCTGCGCGTGACCGGCCACGTGGCCGCCGCCGCCCTGTTTGCCCTGACCGCGACCGTCGCGGCAGCGGACGAGTTGAACCTTTACTCCTCGCGCCACTATGACACCGACGAACGGCTTTATTCCGATTTCGAGGACCAGACCGGCATCCTGATCAACCGGATCGAAGGCAATGCGGACGAGCTGATGGCGCGGATGCAGGCCGAAGGCGCGAACAGCCCGGCCGACGTGCTGCTGACCGTCGACACCTCGCGCCTGAAGCGCGCCAAGGACATGGGGCTGCTGCAATCGGTCGACAGCGATGTGCTGGAAGAAAAGATACCCGCAAACCTGCAGGACGCCGACAACCAGTGGTACGGCTTCAGCCAGCGGTCGCGGATCATCTTCTATGACAAGACCGACCTGCCGAACCCGCCGCAGACCTACCTTGACCTGGCCAAGCCCGAGTACAAGGGCCTGATCTGCATCCGGTCGTCGGGCAACACCTACAACCAGACCCTGCTGGCCGCGATCATCGAACATGAAGGCGAAGATGCCGCCAAGGCCTGGGCACAGGGCGTCGTCGACAACATGGCGCGCGATCCGCAGGGCGGCGATACCGACCAGCTGCGCGGCCTGGTGTCGGGCGAATGCGACATCGCCGTTTCGAACACCTATTACTTTGCCCGCGCCCGTGCGTCCGACGTCAGCGGCGTGACCGAAGGCATCGACACTATCGGCTGGGTCTTCCCCGACCAGGACGGCAACGGTGCCCACATGAACCTGTCCGGCGCCGGCGTGGCCGCCCATGCGCCCCATCGCGAAAACGCCATCAAGTTCCTGGAATACCTGACCAGCGACCAGGCGCAGGAATACTTCTCGGCCGGGAACAACGAATATCCGGCGGTCGAAGGCGTGGCCCTGGCCGCCCCGGTCGAAGGGCTGGGCACCTTCAAGGCCGACGATGTCGACCTGTCGGTCGTGGCCGAAAACCTGCCCGCCGCACAGCGCATCTTCAACGAGGTGGGCTGGAAGTAATCCCCCACCCCTCGCCCTCTCGGGCCAGGCCGGCACGTCCCATGGGCGTGCCGGTCTTTTTCGTTTCGGGGATCGGGGTCGTCCGCGGATCAGGACCGGCGCAGATCAGGACTGACGCAGATCAGGACTGGCGCCGGCCGACCTGGCGGCAGATCAGGATCACCGGCAGAAGGCCCACGGCCACGATCACAAGCGACGGCACCGCAGCCCCTTCCAGTCGTTCGTCCGACGCCAGCCGATAGGCCTGTACCGCCAGCGTGTCATAGTTGAAGGGCCGCATGATCAGCGTGGCGGGCAGTTCCTTCATCACGTCGACGAAGACGATCAGCAGCGCCGTCAGCAGGCTGGGCGTCAGGATCGGCAGGTGCACCCGGCGAAGCGTGCCCAAGGGCGTCTGCCCCAGCGACCGGGCCGCGGCATCCATGTTGGCGTGGACGGTGCTTTGCCCGCCCTCATAGGCGCCAAGCGCGGCCGCCAGGAAGCGCACCATGTAGGCCGCGATCAGAAGCCAGATGGACCCGGTGACCAGAAGCCCGGTGGACACGTCGAAGGTCGCCCGCATCCACGCGTCCAGCCCGTTGTCGAAGGCCGCGAAGGGCACGACCAGCCCCACCGCGATCACGCCCCCCGGCACGGCATAGCCCAGCCGCGCGACATAGGCCGCACCGGCCGACAGGCGGCCCGGCAGCTGCCGCTGGTAGAACCCGATGACGATGGCGGCACACAGCGTCAGCACCGCCGCGATGGTGGCCAGCGTCAGCGAGTTCTGCAGGAATGCCTGATACCGCCGGCCGAAGAGATCCTGCCCCGACCCCACGCCCATGGAGACAAGGATGACGACCGGCAGAGCAAAGCCCAGCAGCACCGGCACGGTGCAGAACGTCGTGGCCGCCGCGGCGCGCCAGCCCTTCAGCGGCGTTGGCGGCAGGCGCATCGACCGCTTGCCGGCATGGTGGAACCGCGCCTCGCCCCGTTGCGCGCGTTCGGCCATGGCCAGGATCAGCGCGAAGGCCAGAAGGCACAGCGCCAGCTGCGCGGCCCCCGCCCGGTCGGCGAAGGAGAACCACGAGGTATAGATCCCGGTCGCGAAGGTCTGGACCCCGAAATAGGCGACGGTGCCGAAATCGGCGATCGTCTCCATCACCGTCAGCAGGACGCCGCCCGCGATCGCCGGCCGCGCCATCGGCAGGCTGACCCGCCAGAAGGCGGCCCAGGCGCTGTCGCCCAGCGTCCGCGCGGCCAGAAGCGCGCCGGAGCTTTGCTGCAGGAACGCGGCACGCGCCAGCAGGTAGACATAGGGATAGAGGACCAGGATGAACATCGCCGCCGCGCCGCCCAGGGACCGCACCTCGGGGAACCAGTAGTCGCGCGGGCCCCAGCCCGTGACCTGCCGCAGGGTGGCCTGCACGATGCCGGGATGGTCCAGCACGAAGGTATAGGCATAGGCCAGCACATAGGCCGGGAAGGCCAGGGGCAGGACCAGCACGATTTCCAGCACGCGAACGCCCGGAAAACGGGTCATGGTGACCAGCCAGGCGGTGCCGACCCCGATGGTGAAGGTGCCCGTGGCCACGATGGCCACCAGCGCAATGGTCGTCAGCGTGTACCGCGGCAGGACGGTGGACCACAGATGCGCGACCGAGTCGGTTCCGCCCGTCACCGCAGCCAGCGAAACGGCGACAATCGGCAGAAGACACAGGGCTGCGATCAGGATGGCGATGGTGGCCAGTCCGCGCGTGCCGGCGGCCTTGGTGCGGCGCCGCGACGGGGCGCGGCCCAGGCGCGGAACGGATGTCGTCTCTGCCACGTGTGCGCCTTTCCTGCCCGTTTACGATTTTGGTCAGGAATACGTTCTACGACAGTCCGGGATGGGCGGCAATGTGAACAGCCGCCCACCGGATCTGCATGCCGGGCGCCCGTCAGGCCCCGGTAAAGGTCGGCCGTTTCTTGTTCAGGAAAGACTCGATGCCGTGGGGCGCATCCGCCGTCCGCATGATACCCGAAATCGACAGTGCCTCTTTCTCCAGCTGCGCCTCGATGGTGTCCGAATACGCGGTCTGCAACAGTCGCTTGACGCCGCCATAGGCCTTGGTGGGGCCGGCCGCGAACTGGCTTACCATCGCTTCGGCCTCTGCCTCCAGCGCGTCGTGGGCGACGACGCGGCTGACCAGGCCCCAGTCCAGCGCCTCGTTCGCCGAAAGCGTCCGGTTGGTCAGCATCAGCTCTTTCGCGCGCAGAAGGCCCACATGCTTGGCCAGGTAATGCGTGGCCGAACAGTCCGGCGTCAGGCCGGACGCCGTATAGCCCGACACGAATTTCGCCTTGTCCGACGCAATGATGTAGTCGCCCGCCAGCAGAAGAGAGAACCCGCCCCCGCCCGCGGCGCCGTTCACGGCCACGACGACCGGCGCGTCCATCGCCGCCAGCCGGGTGACGGCCTGGTGCATCAGCGTGGCCATCTCCAGAAGCATCGCCTCACGCCCCGCGCCGGCGGAGGCCATTGCGGCCAGATCGCCGCCGCCGCAGAAAAGCTTGCCCCGCCCGGTCAGCAGCACCGCCCGCACCGACGGATCGGTGGCCAGCAGCATCGACACCGCGAACATCTCGCGCGCCAGGGTGACGTTCAGCGCATTGGCCTGATCGGGACGGTTCAGCACGATCCGCGCGATGCCGTCCGCGACAGAGAATTCCAGCGTTTCATAGGTCATGCGACCAGCCCCGCTAGGCGCGATTTGATCAGGCTGTCGGCCTCGGCCATGATGCCGTCGATCAGGTCTTTGCAGGTCGGGATGTCGTGGATCAGGCCCGCAACCATGCCGCAGGACCAGGCGCCCGCCTCCATCTCGCCGTCGATCATGATCTTCGGATAGACGCCTGCGACTTCCTCGATGATGTCCTCGAACTTGATGCTGGCGCCCAGGGTCCGTTCCTTTTCCAGCAGCCGTTCGACCGCGTCGTTGGTCAGCACGCGTTCGGTGTTCCGCAGCGGGCGCATCACCAGCCGGGTGTCCAGTTCCGACGCCGCGACGATGGCCTGCTTCACGTTTTCATGCACCGGCGCTTCCTTGGTGGCGATGAAGCGGGTGCCCATGTTCATGCCTTCCGCACCCAATGCCAGCGAGGCCACCAGGCTGCGCGCATCGGCCATGCCCCCGGACGCCAGGAACGGGATTTCCAGCTCTTCCGCCGCGCGGGGCAGCAGGATCATGTTCGGGATGTCGTCCTCGCCCGGGTGGCCGCCGCATTCGAAACCGTCGACCGACACCGCGTCGCAACCGATGGCCTGCGCCTTCAGCGCGTGGCGGACCGACGTGCACTTGTGGACCACCTTGATGCCCGCGTCCTTCAGGTAGGGCATGACTTCGCTGGGATTGCGGCCGGCGGTTTCGACCACCTTCACGCCGCCTTCGATGATCGCCTTCACATAGCCCGGATAATCGGGCGAACTGACGGTCGGCAGAAAGGTCAGGTTCACGGCAAAGGGCTTGTCCGTCAGGTCGCGGCACTTCGCGATCTCGTTTGCCAGATCCGCGGGCGTGCGCTGGGTCAACCCGGTGATCGTGCCGATGCCCCCGGCATTGGACACGGCAGCGGCCAGTTCGGCAAAGCCGACAAAGTGCATGCCGCCCTGCATGATCGGGTGTTCGATACCGAAAAGCTCGGTGATACGGGTCTTCATCTTGGATCCTCCGGGGTCTTGCTGTTGCGCGACGCGCGTTTTGCCCGAGACTTCGCGGCCCGGGCCGTTTGCGTCAATCGGACCGTTGCGTCGCGTTCGTCTGCGTGGTCCCGTCCGCGGCCATGTCGTCCAGATTTCCAAGGAAGCGGCGCAGGTAATCGGCGAAGGCCGAAACCTCTGCCCGGGTGAAGCCGTCCAGCAGTTTCGACTGCCGGTCCAGCGCCACGTCCAGGATTCGGTCGTGCAGCGCCGCCCCCTGCCCGGTCAGCCGCCAGGCGCCGCGGGCGGCGGTGCTGCCGTCGTCCAGCCGGGCCAGACCAAGATCCGCCAGCCGCCGCAGGCTGCGGCTGACCGCGGCCTTGTCGATACCGATGGTGCGCGCCGCATGGTTCACGCCTGTACCCGGTTCACGCGCCAGCATGACCAGCATCCGCCAGTCCATCGCGCCGATCCCGAACCGCGCCTGATATTCGCGCGAGGCCAGGCGGGTAAAGCGGTTGGCCGCAAAGGTCAGCAGCACCGTCGGCGTCCGCCGGAAACTGAGCGTCCGGCGTGCATCCTCGGCATCGCCGGGATGGAACAGGAACAGGTCGTCGGGCAGGTCCAGGTCAGAAGTCATGCCGGACAGGTTAGGCTGTCCCTGTTGACTTGACAACACAAGGTCGCGCCGCGCACTCTCCGTTCAAAGTGTTGACCTGACAACAGGCACGACGGGGAGGATGACATGCGTGATGTACCGGTCTACGAGATCGATCCGACGGCGTTCTGGCGGGATCCATACCCGGATCTGAAGCGCCTGCGGGCCGAGGCGCCGGTGGCCTTCGTGCCGCAACTGGGCGCGGTGCTGCTGACCCGCCGCGACGACATCTTCGAGAACGAGAAACGGGTGGAGGTGTTTTCGTCGGACCAGCCGCAGGGGCTGATGACGGTGCTGATGGGCCAGAACCTGATGCGCAAGGACGGCGCGGCGCATCAGGCCGAACGCAAGGCGATCTTTCCCACCGTCTCGCCCCGGACGGTGCGGGATGTGTGGAAGGCTTCGTTTGAAACCGCGACGAAAGAGGTGCTGGACCGTGTCGCGCCTTCTGGCCGGTCCGACATGGTGCGGGATCTGGCCATGCCGATTTCGGCCGAAGCACTGAAAGCGATGACCGGCCTGACGAACATGGCATGGCAGGAAATGGACCGCGTCAGCCAGGGCATGATCGACGGCTGCGCGAACTATGCCGGCGATCCGGCGGTGACGGCCCGGTGCAACGATTGCACGGCCTCGATCGATGCCCATATCGACGCGCGGATGCCGGAGCTGAAGGCAGAGCCCGACCATTCGCTGCTGTCGGTCCAGATGCAGGCAGAGCTGCCGGAGGACACGATCCGGGCCAACGTGAAACTTGCGATTTCCGGCGGGCAGAACGAACCGCGGGACGCGATTGCCGGCACCGCCTGGGCGCTGCTGACCCATCCGGAGCAACTGGCAATGGTGCTGGCCGGCAAGGCGACCTGGCTTCAGGCCTTCGAGGAATATGCCCGCTGGATCGCCCCCATCGGCATGAGCCCGCGCCGGATCGCGGTGGAACACGAAATCCGCGGATCGGTGCTGGAGCCCGAGGACCGCGCCTTCCTGATGTTTGGGTCGGCCAACCGGGACGAGGCGGTCTTCGACCGGCCAGAGGTTTTCGACATCACCCGCGACACCTCGGCCGCGATCAGCTTTGGCGCGGGGCCGCATTTCTGCGCCGGCGCCTGGGCTTCGCGCTGCCTGATCGCCGAGGTGGCGCTGCCCGCGATGTTCGACCGCCTGCGCGGCCTGCGGCTGGACGGCGAGACGAGCTTCGGCGGCTGGGCCTTCCGCGGCCCGCTGAAGATGCCGGTCGCCTGGGGCTGACGGCGCACGGGCCGCGACTGGCGACAAGAGCCTTTCGAAAGGCTCTTGGGAACGGCCTTCTCAAAGGCCGTTCCGGCAAACGCTGCCGACGTCAGTCGTAAGACCGCGCATCTTCGATCACCAGGCCGTCCTTGGGGAGGCTGCCGGGGGCCACTACCTCGATATTGCCTTTCAGCTTCAGGACATCGGCCACCGTCCGGCCATAGGCATCGGCATCGCCGCCCGTCGCCTCGATCCGGACGGTCATGGTGTCCATCTCGCCCTCGCGGCCCGCGATGACGCGTGCCTTGACGATCTCGGCGTGTTTGCCGACCAGCGCGGCCACCTGTTCGGGGCGCACGAACATGCCCTTGATCTTGGTCGTCTGATCCGCCCGGCCCATCCAGCCCTTGATCCGCATGTTGGTCCGCCCACAGGGGCTTTCACCCGCCATCACGGCGCTCATGTCGCCGGTGGCGAAGCGGATCAGCGGATAGTCGGGGTTCAGCGTGGTCACCACGACCTCGCCCACTTCTCCCGGGGCCACGGGGGTGCCGGTGCCGGGGGTCACGATCTCGACGATCACGCCCTCGTCGACGATCATGCCCTCCATGGCCTCTGTCTCGTAGGCGATGGAGCCCAGGTCGGCGGTGCCATAGCCCTGCCGGCACAAGATCCCGCGGTCGGCATATTCCTGACGCAGCGACGGGAACAGCGCCCCGCCCCCCACCGCCGCCTTGGTGATCTTCAGCGCCAGACCCATCTCGTCGGCCTTGTCGAGGATCACCTTCAGGTAATCCGGCGTGCCGGTATAGGCGGTGACGCCCACGTCATGGGCCGCGCGGGCCTGAAGCTCGGTCTGGCCGGTGCCTGCGGGCAGCACCGCGGCGCCGACGGCACGGGCGCCGTTTTCGAACATCATGCCGGCGGGCGTCAGGTGATAGCTGAAACAGTTCTGGACCACGTCCCCCGCCCCGATGCCGACGGCAAAAAGCGCCCGCCCCGCGCGCCACCAGTCGTCGCTGGTCCCGCCCGGTTCATAGATCGGGCCCGGCGACTGGAAGACATGGGCATTGCCCGCGGGCGGCTTCACGGTGAAGCCTCCGAACGGCGGATTGGCGGCCTGCGCCTTGCCCAGGTCCGACTTGCGCAGGACCGGCAGGGTCGCCAGCGCCTCGGCATCGGTGATGGCGGCCGGGTTCACCCGGCCCAGCGTCCCGGCATAACCCGCCAGGGCCTTGGCCCGGGCGATCTGGCGCGGCAGCTGAACGGCGATGTCGGCGGCACGTTCATCCGCGCTGCGGGTTTCAAGACTGTCGAAATACTTGGTCATCTGGGCAAACCTCCAGGCTTGGCCGGCGATGCGGGGTTCGTCGGACGGGAAAGGGTCGGTCGGATGCGCCGGCGTACCGGCGCAGCGCGGGGGCATCCGCGCGTCAAGATCAGCTCAGCCACCTTTTCCGGCGGCGGTACGAGCGTACGTCGCGGAAGGACTTTCGCCCTTCGTCTGCCATGCCGAGGTAGAATTCCTTCACGTCCGGGTTTTCGCGCAGGTCGGCGGCCGGGCCGTCCATCACCACGCGCCCCGATTCCAGGATGTAGCCGTAATGGGCGAAGCGCAGCGCCACATTGGTGTTCTGTTCCGCCAGAAGAAAGGACACGCCCTCCTTCTCGTTCAGGTCCTTGACAATGCCGAAGATCTCTTCGACCAGCTGCGGGGCCAGGCCCATGGACGGCTCGTCCAGCAGGATCGTCTCCGGCTTCGACATCAGCGCGCGGCCGATGGCCACCATCTGCTGTTCCCCGCCCGAGGTATAGCCGGCCTGGCTGCCCCGCCGTTCCTTCAGGCGCGGGAAATAGGCATAGACCTTTTCCAGGTCGCGCATCATCGCGGCTCGCCCGTCGCGGCGGGTATAGAAGCCGGTCATCAGGTTTTCTTCGACCGTCAGGTGGGCAAAGCAGTGGCGCCCTTCCATCACCTGGATCACGCCCTTGCGCACCAGCGATGCCGGGTCCTCGTGGTGCACGGGCTGGCCACGGTATTTCACGGTGCCCTTGGTCACTTCGCCGCGCTCGGATTGAAGCAGGTTCGAAATCGCCTTCAGCGTCGTGGTCTTGCCCGCGCCGTTGCCGCCCAGAAGCGCCGTGATCCCGCCCTTGGGCACGGACAGGCTGACGCCCTTCAGGACGAGGATCACGTGGTTGTAGATCACCTCGATATTGTTGACTTCCAGAAGCGTTTCCCTGGTGTCGCCGGCGTCGAGCATCGGTCATGTCCTCGAAAAGGAAAGGTCCCCGGCGCCGGTCGGACGCCGGGGAAGGTCACGTCAGCCTGCTTCTGCCGAGCAGGTCTCGTTCACCGGCCAGGGGGCGTTCGCCTCGGCATAGGCCTTGGCACCCTCGACCTCCATCGGGCGGATCACTTCGCTGTCGGGCATCAGGTGATCCGAAGCCTGCACGAACTTCGTGCCGTCCCATTCCAGGATCCAGCCACCGGAATGCCCGGTGTGGTCGCCGCAGGTGGTCTTGAACGGGGCCACCATGCCGGTCATGCCCAGTTCGGCCAGGCGTTCATCGGTGATGTTCAGGTTTTCCAGCCCCCAGCGCAGGTCAGCCGGGCCGATGTCCTTCTTGCCGAAATGCTCCTGCGCGGTGGCGATCGCTTCGGACAGGATCATCGAGATCACCAGGCCGCGGCTGTAGAAGACGCCGGACCGTTCCTCGTCGTTCGAAAGGGAGTCGCCCTTGTCGTAGACGTATTTCTTCAGGTCGGCCATGATCGGCGCGTCCAGAACCGGACGCGAGAACGAGATCGACTTGTAGCCCTTGCCCTTGTCGCCCACGATGTTCAGGTCGGCATCATGCCCCGACCACCAGGTGCCCACGAAGTTTTCCATGGGGAACTTGGTCTTCACCGCTTCGGTGATGGCGCCGGCATTCATCGCGCCCCAGCCCCACATGATCACATAGTCCGGCCGCAACCGGCGGATCTGCAGCCACTGGGCCGACTGGTTCTGCATTTCCTTCAGGCCGACCGGGATCGGTTCCAGCTTGAAGCCGTGATCGGCGGCCATCTTCTCCAGATAGGGCAGCGGTTCCTTCCCGAAGGGATGGTCCAGGTGCAGATAGGCAATGGTCTTGCCCTTCAGCGAGTCCAGGTTACCGTCCGAGATGTATTTCAGGATCATCGACGCCGCGTCCCAGTAGGACCCGGGCATGTTGTAGGCCCACTGGAACACCTTGCCGTCCGCCATGGGCGAGAAGCCATAGCCCGGCGCCAGGATCGGGATCTGGTCCACGTTGGTCTTGGGCAGGACCTGCAGCGTGATGCCGGTCGACCAGGGCTGGGTCACGATCGCCGTGCCCTTGGTCTTCTCGTAGCATTCGACGCCCTTCTGGGTGTTATAGCCGGTCTCGCATTCCTCGAAGTTCAGCTTGATGCCGCCGACACCGCCATCGCGGGCGTTCAGCATCAGCGCATAGTCGCGCTGACCGTTCATCAGCGGAATGCCCGTGGCTGCGAAAGGTCCGGTCCGGTAGGCCAGGTTCGGCACGAACAGGGCTTCGGTCTCGTCGGCGGCGGCTCCTCCGGCCAGCACCGACAGGGCCAGCGCCGCTGCCGCAAGTTTGGTGAAGTGTTTCATCGAGTTCCTCCCTTGGAATTCTCTTCCGATGACTTCGGTTTGGATGGCCGACCCCGTCAGTACGGGAACGGCCAGACGATCAGTTTCTGGCGTGCAAGTCCCCACAGGCGCGCCAGGCCGTGCGGTTCGACGATCAGGAAGAAGATGATCAAGCCTCCCACGATCATCAGGTTCAGGTGTTCGACCAGCGCCGAGGAGATCGGGATCCCCAGCGCGGGCGGCACGGTGTTCAGCACCACCGGAAGGCCCACGATCAGGATCGCGCCCAGGTAGTTGCCAAGGATCGATCCCAGTCCGCCGATGATGGCGATGAACAGGATCGAGAAGGACAGCGGGATGTCGAAGAGGTTGGGTTCCGCCGCGCCGCGCCAGCAGAAGACGAACAGCGCACCGGCCACGCCGACGATGTAGGACGACACGGCAAAGGCCGACAATTTCGACCGCATCAGGTTGATGCCGATCAGTTCCGCCGCGAAATCCATGTCGCGGGTGGCCTTCCAGGTCCGCCCCAGCGTGCCGCGGGTCAGGTTGATCGTCAGGATCGTCAGCAGCGTCACGATGCCCAGCACGATGTAGTACTGGGTAAGGGACGAGGCCAGCGGCCCGGCGACATAGTTCCCACCGGCCGCGACCGAGGTCAGGTTCGGCACCTGGATCGCGCCGGAAGCGTTGTAGTTGTAAAGCCAGGCCCATTTCTCGAACAGCCAGACCAGGAAGAACTGCGCCGCCAGCGTGGCGATGGCGAGGTAGAACCCCTTGATCCGCAGGCTGGGGATGCCGAATGCCACGCCGATCCCGGCGCTGAAGAAGCCCGACAGCAGGATCGCGATCACCGGGTCGAGCCAGGGCATGATCGTCAGCATCTTGTAGCAGGCATAGGCGCCCACACCCATGAAGGCCGCGGTGCCCAGGGACAGCTGACCGGCGTATCCCGTCAGCACGTTCAGGCCCAGCGCCGCCAGCGAATAGATCAGGATCGGGATCAGCAGCGTCTGGAAGGCGAATTCGCTGGCCACGAAGGGAAGGACCGCCCAGGCGAGGATCAGGAAGATCCCCACAAGGACACCGTCCTGACGGATCGGGAACAGGGCCTGATCGTCGCGGTAGGTGGTCTTGAACTGTCCGGCAGTGCGGTAGAACATCGGGTCCGTC
This sequence comes from Chachezhania sediminis, assembly GCF_009765275.1. Classification (GTDB taxonomy): domain Bacteria; phylum Pseudomonadota; class Alphaproteobacteria; order Rhodobacterales; family Rhodobacteraceae; genus Chachezhania; species Chachezhania sediminis. The sequence goes on along the minus strand of NZ_VOPH01000002.1, from coordinate 906,748 downwards.
CTTCGTATGGGCCGTCGTCAGGCTGGTGTCAGAACAGCAGCGGACGCACGTCGTCGTATTTCGAGGTGATGTTGATGTCGGTCATGCGGAACGTGTCGCCATCCGTCTGGCCGCTGATCACGAAGTAGAAGAGCTGTTGTGGGCTTTCCTCGAACAGCACGATCTCGCTCATGAAATAGGGGCCCTGCGCCACGCGGCGGATCGTGGTGCAGCGGGCTCCGTCGCTGCCGAAGGTGCGGGTCAGGTCGTCGATCAGCTTGTTCTTGGTTTCGGTCGGCACGTCAAAGCCGTCCAGCGCAGCTCCGAAATGGCCCAGCGACATGTTGGTCTTGATCTGTTCCAGCCCCGGGTTGGCGGCCGGCTCCTCGATGGGTCGGCAATCGGCCAGGGCGCCCGCGGCCGGGGTCAGCAGCGTGGCGGTCAGGGCGGCAAGGATCGTTTTGCGGGTCATGACTTTTACGGTCTCTCAATCGGTTGCTCGGGCGGGCGCGGTCCTGCGCCCGGAGCCTTGATACGTCATCCGGCCGGTCAGGCCATGTCCGGGTCGTCGATGATCGGCGCCCGCTTGTGGCCCCGGGTCAGTCCCAACCGTTCCGAATGCCGCACCAGCCAGAACCAGGCCCAAAGTCCCAGTGCCCCGCCGACGGCCGCCAGGATCACGGCGGTGGTCATCCGTCCAGACGCCTGCGGGTCGGACGTCAGCGCCAGGTAGCCGAAGGCCCAGAAGCCGGACCAGGCAACGACGTTCAGGATCGCGATCAGTTTTGCCATGTGTAACCTCCCTTGGCTGGCGCGCCTCCTCGCGCGCCTGCCCTAGACCCTTTCGATGATCTTCTCTCCGAACAAGCCCTGAGGACGGAAAAGCAGTACAATCAGGGCAAGAACGAAGGCAAACCAGGTCTCGGTGTTGCCGCCCAGCAGGGGCTGGCCCCAGTAGATTTCGAACAGCTTTTCCAGGATCCCGATCATCAGCCCGCCGATGATGGCGCCGGCGATGCTTTCCAGCCCGCCCAGCATCAGGACCGGCAGCGCCTTGTAGGCGATGACCTCCAGCGCGAAGGACACGCCGGCCCGGGCGCCCCATGCGATGCCGGTGACCAGCGCGATGATGCCCGCGATGAACCAGACCAGTACCCAGATCGTCTGGATCGAGATGCCGACCGACAGCGCCGCCTGCGGATCGTCACCCAGGGCCCGGATCGCGCGGCCCATGCGGGTGCGGTTCAGGAAGACCAGAAGGCCGACCACCAGAAGCGCCGCCACGACCACCGCCGTGATGTCCTTCTGTTCCAGGATCAGCAGGCCGCCAAAGGGTTCCAGCAGGACCGAACCCGTGGGAATGCCCAGTTCCTCGGTGATCATCACCTTGTTCTCGCCGCCAAAGATCACTTCGCCGAAACCGATCAGGAACAGCGTGATGCCGATGGTGGCCATGAACAGGATGATGTCGGGCTGGCCAACCAGCGGCCGCAGCACGATGCGTTCGATGGCCACCGCCAGGACGAACATGACCCCCAGGGTCAGGATCACGCAGATCCAGGCCGGCACGCCCATGGCGTAAAGACCGACCAGCGTCAGCGCCGCGAAGACGACCATGATGCCCTGGGCAAAATTGAAGATCCGGCTGGACCGGAAGATCAGCACGAAGCCCAGCGCGATCAGCGCGTAAAGGATGCCCGAGACCAGGCCTTCCCACAGCACCTGCATCAGGAAGTCGGGTGCCTCAACCATGTCCACGAAGGGCGCGATGAAGATGTCATAGAACATGCGTCTGTCCTGTCTTTCGTTGCCGGGCCGCGCCGCGGGTCAATGCTGGACGCCCAGATAGGCGTCGATGACTTCCTGGTTGGACCGCACTTCGTCGGGCGGGCCGTCCCCGATCTTCTTGCCGTAATCCATGACGACCACCCGGTCGGACAGGTCCATGACCACGCCCATGTCGTGTTCGATCAGCGCGATGGTGGTGCCGAACTCGTCGTTCACGTCCAGGATGAAGCGGCACATGTCCTCCTTCTCCTCGACGTTCATGCCGGCCATGGGTTCGTCCAGCAGCAGCAGTTTCGGTTCTGCCGCCAGCGCCCGTGCCAGTTCGACCCGCTTCTTCAGGCCATAGGACAGGCCCGCGACCGGCGTCTTGCGGATGTTCTGGATCTCCAGAAAGTCGATGACCCGCTCGACGATCTCGCGGTTCGCGATCTCTTCCCGTTCGGCCCGGCCCTTCCAGATCGCCTGGGAAAAGAACCCGGACTTCATGTGGGTCAGCCGGCCGGTCATGACGTTGTCCAGAACCGACATGCCTTCGAACAGGGCGATGTTCTGGAAGGTCCGGGCGATCCCCTGCCGCGCCACCTCATAGGGGCGCATCTGCGGGCGGGGCTTGCCGTGGAACCAGATCTCACCTTCCTGCGGGATGTAGAAGCCGGAAATCACATTCAGCATCGACGACTTGCCGGCGCCGTTCGGGCCGATGATCGCGCGGATTTCGCCCTCGCGGATGTCGAACGAGATGTCGGTGATCGCGTTCACGCCACCGAATTTCAGCGTGATGTTCTTCATCTCCATCACCACGCCGCCGATCTTGCGGCCGTCCTCGGTGATATAGCCCTCGGTGTCCTTCATCCTGCCTTCTCCTCTGCCGGCAGCGTCCCGCAGGGCGCGCGGCCGATCTCGCTCACCGAAAAGATCGCCATCCCGGCGACGGGTTCGGTGACGAAGCTGACCGCCATCCGGCACCCCCTTGGCCCCGCCGTGGCCGACCGCAGTTCCGACGCCATGGCCGGCAGCTTCGGCCAGCCCGGCGGCAGTTGCCGCGGGTAATACGCACCGCCCTCGACCAGGCGGGTCATCATGTCGGCATAGGCGCCGGTCGCATCCGCGATCTGGCCCAGCGTCAGGTACTCGGTGTTCTGCACCTCGCAGACCCGGGGGTCGACATTGCCGCCCGCCTGCCGGTCGAACTGGCGCATCAGCACGATGCCCTGGGTCCAGGTGGCCGTGGGCCAGTCGGCCCCGGCATCGCCCCGCGCCAGGTCGAAGCCGGCGGTTTCCAGTTTTCCGCCGCTCTCGATAGCGGCCAGGCAGCGATCCGCGGCCATGGACCAGCTTTCCGCAAAGCCCGCCGTCGCAGGCCCGGCCAAGATTGCAGCCGCCAGCGCGCCGGCCCATGCGGGATGGCGGGAGGGGTGTCGCCGCAGGCGCACGTCCCCCGTCATTCCGCCGCCACCCGATGCGGGATCACTGGCACGACATCCGCCGTGCGGATCTCCAGCGTGGCACTGATCGATCCTTTCCGCCCATCCTCGTAGGTCACTTCCGTCCGGGTCGAGATCCGTTCCGACCCGTCGTAAAGCGCCGTCACGATATCGGCGAACTTCTCCTCGATGATCCGCCGGCGCACCTTGCGGGTCCGCGTCAGCTCGCCATCGTCGGCATCCAGTTCCTTGTGCAGGATCACGAAACGATGGACCTGACAGCCCGACAGCATCTCGTCCTGGGCGACCGACCGGTTCACCTCTTCCACGTGGCCCTGCACCGTCGCCATCACCTGCGGATGGGCGGCCAGTTCCTGATAGCTGGAATAGGCGATGTTGTTGCGTTCCGCCCAGTTCCCGACCGCCGTCAGGTCGATATTGATGAAGGCCACGCATTCGTCCCGACCGTTCCCGAACAGTACCGCTTCCAGGATGTTGGGATAGAACTTCAGCTTGTTCTCGACATATTTCGGCGCGAACAGGCTGCCGTCCGCCATCTTGCCGACGTCCTTCGCCCTGTCGATGATCCGCAGGTGCCCGGTGCCATCCTCGATAAAGCCGGCATCCCCCGTCGCCACCCAGCCCTCGGCATCCTTGGTCGAGGCGGTGCTTTCCGGGTTCTTGTAATATTCGACGAACACCCCGGGCGAACGATAGAACACTTCGCCCGTGTCGCCGATCTTCAGCTCCACGCCCGGGCAGGCCACGCCCACCGTGTCCGAGCGCACTTCGCCGTCCGGCTGTGCGGTGATGAAGACCGTAGCCTCGGTCTGGCCGTAAAGCTGTTTCAGGTTGATCCCCAGCGACCGGAAGAAATCGAAGATCTCGGGCCCGATGGCCTCGCCCGCGGTGTAGCCCACGCGCATCCGGGAATAGCCCATGCGGTTCTTCAGCGGGCCATAAACCAGCGCTTCACCCACCGCGTAGGCCAGCCTGTCGCCCAGCCCCACGGGCTTGCCGTCGAGAAGGTTCGGACCAACCCGCCGCGCCAGCGCCATGAAATGGTCGAACAGGCGCTTCTTGAACCGGCCCGCATCCTCCATCCGGATCATGACCTGGGTCAGCAGCGTCTCGAACACCCGGGGCGGGGCAAAGAAATAGGTCGGCGCGATCTCCCGCAGGTCGGTCTGCATCGTCTCGGCGCTTTCGGGGCAGTTCACGCAGAACCCCGTCCAGAAGCATTGCCCGACGGAAAAGACGAAGTCCCCCACCCAGGCCATCGGCAGGTAGGCCAGCACCTCGTCATCGCGCCTCAGGCGATCGAATTCCGACGACAGGCGGGAGCTTTCGATGACGTTCCGGTTGGACAGCACCACCCCCTTGGGCTTGCCCGTCGTGCCGGAGGTGTAGAGCATCACGCAGGGCGTGTCGAAATCGGCCTTCGCTGTCCGCCGCTCCAGTTCCTTGATGTATTCGTCCCGGGCCGCCCGGCCCTGATCCTGAACATGGCTGTACTGATGCAGGTGGGAATGATCGTATTTCCGCAGGCCCCGCGGGTCGAGATAGATCATGTGCTCGAACTGATGCAGCTGATCCTGGATCTCGATCACCTTGTCGACCTGTTCCTGGTCCCCCACGATGACGAAACGCGCCCCGCAATGGCCCAGCACATAGGCCATCTCCTCGGCCACCGAATCCTGGTAAAGCGGCACCGGGATCGCCCCGACCCGCTGTGCCGCGACGATGGCCCAGTACAGGTGCGGCCGGTTGCGGCCGACGACGGCAATATAGTCACCTTCGTTCACGCCCAGATTGATCAGGCCCAGCGCCAGCGCCTCGACTTCCTCGTGAACGGCCGACCAGCCCCAGGTCTGCCAAATCCCGAATTCCTTTTCGCGATAGGCGGCCTTGTCGCCGAATTCGGTGGCATTGCGCTTCAGCAACGCGGGCACGGATTGCAGCGCCGAAGCGCCGCCCTGCGACACAGACATGATCTTCCTCCCAATGCAGGCTCGTTGACCCGCCGGCGCACCGTGTTCGGACCGGACAAGCCGGCCCTGTGGAGCGCTGCGCCAAGCTGGCCTGCAACTTTGTCCTGAGGTTTTCGAGAATCTTGCGAATTGTAACAGGCCCGGCGACCACGTTAACCGTCCCAAGCGCACACGCGAACCCCCTGCATCGCCCGCACGCCCCGCGTGAATACGTGCTATCCTCGCGTATCAGCCATCCCTGGGAGGACAGCCATGGCCTATGATCGTCAGCGCGTTTCGAACGGCAACCCGATGGAGGAGATCGTGGGTTTCAGCCGCGCCGTCCGGGTCGGACCCTATATCTCGGTCGGCGGCACGGCGCCCGTGGGCCCCGATGGCAGGACCGTGGGCCTGGGCGACGTCCACGCCCAGACTGTCCGCTGTTTCGAGATCGTCAAGGCCGCGCTGGCCGAGGCCGGCGCCGGCCTGGGCGACATCGTCCGCACCCGCGTGATCCTGACCGACATCGACCGCTGGCGCGAGGCCATCGAGGCGCGCAAGCTCTACTGCCTGGACGCGCGCCCCGTGGACACGATCATGGCCGTCACCCGCTTCGTCAATCCGGAATGGCTGGTGGAGATCGAGGTCGATGCCGTCATCGCCGGCTGGCCCGATACCGGATCGTGACTCCGGATCCTCAGGGCGCCGGCAAGGTCGCCAGCCGCGCCTTCATCTCCAGCCCGCTGGCGCCGACACGTTTCATGTCCTTCAGCAGCCGCGCGATCTGCGCCGCGGCAAGATCCGGGACCAGCCCGCCGGACCGGATGTTGGAAATGCAGGTCCGGTCGGCATTGGGCATCCCCGGCCGCGGCGCCCACGAGATATAGGCCCCCAGGCTGTCCGATGCCGAAAGCCCCGGCCGCTCGCCGATCAGCGTGACGGCGGCGGCGGCCCCCATCCGCTGGGCGATCTCGTCCCCCAGCGCCACCCGTGCCTGCCGCGCCAGCACGATCCCGGCCAGCGGCAGCCCCGTGTCGCCCAGCGCCGGCACCAGCGCCCGAAGGACGGCCGCCGCATTCAGTTCGACGGCCGTGGCGCTCAACCCATCGGCCACGACGATCGCCAGCCCGCCCGGCTCGGCGCCCGGCAGGTCCGCCTCGTCGCCCAGCAGCCGGCCAAGATCCGGCCGCGTCAGGTATTCCTCGCGCCCCGAAACCCGGCTGGACGCAAAGCCTATGGGCCCCAGATCCGCCAGCGTCTCTGCCAGCTTCGTCCGGTCCATTTCCGACCAGACGGCTTCCTTGGCGCGCGCATGATCCAGCGCGAAGGCCAGGCTGGCCCGCGTGGGCAGCCCCCCGCCCGACCGGCCCATGCCGATCCGCGCCTCGGTCATCGCCTTGAGCGGCGCCATCAACGCCTCGGTCCGGCTCTTGCCGCTCATGCCGACAGCTCCAGCAGACCCGTCACTGCCGCGTTCCCGGCCAGTGCGGGCGGCGCATCCTGCAACCGGCCCTCGGCATCCGTCAGCCCGATCCGCTTCAGCCAGTCCTCGAATTCCGGCGCGGGCTTAAGCCCCAGCGTCTCGCGCGCAAAGACCGCGTCATGGAAGGACAGCGACTGATAGTTCAGCATCACGTCGTCCGACCCCGGCACCGTGATGACGAAATTCACCCCAGCTGCGCACAGCGTGATCATCAGCGTGTCCATGTCGTCCTGATCCGCCTCGACATGGTTCGTGTAACAGACGTCCACCCCCATCGGCAGGCCCAGCAGCTTGCCGCAGAAATGATCCTCCAGCCCCGCCCGCAGGATCTGCTTGCCGTTGAACAGGTATTCGGGCCCGATGAAGCCCACCACCGTGTTGACCAGCAGCGGATCGAATTCCCGCGCCACGGCATAGGCCCGCGCCTCCATCGTCTGCTGGTCGACCCCGTAATGCGCCTCGGCCGACAGCGCCGATCCCTGCCCGGTCTCGAAATACATCGCGTTGGTGCCCACGGTCCCGCGCCCCAGCGCCAGCGCCGCCTCCTGCGCCTCGGCCAGCATCGCCAGCGTCACGCCGAATTCGTCATTGGCCTTCTGGGATCCCGCGACCGACTGGAACACCAGGTCCACCGGCGCTCCCTTGTCCATGGCGGCCATCGCCGTCGTGACATGCCCAAGGCAGCAGGACTGCGTCGGAATCTCCAGTGCCAGCCGCAGGTCGTCCAGCAGGGTCACGATGCGGATGTAATCCTCGACCGAATCGGTGGCCGGGTTCACCCCGATCACGGCATCGCCCGTCCCCATCAAAAGCCCGTCCAGGGCCGAGGCCGCGATGCCCCGTGTATCGTCGGTCGGATGGTTCGGCTGGTTCCGCGTCGCCAGCCGCCCGGGCAGACCGATGGTCGACCGGAAGGCGCTCAGCACCCGGACCTTCGCGGCGATGGACACCAGGTCCTGCATCCGGCAGATCTTCGACACCGCCGCCACCATCTCGGGCGTCAGCCCCCATTTCAGCGCGCCGATGGCGGCTGCGTCCGCCTCTGGCGCAAGCAGCCATTCGCGGAATTCGCCCACCGTCAGGGACGCAACCGGCGCAAAGGCCGCCGGATCGTGCCGCGCCGCGATCAGCTCCGACACCTCATCGCCCTCGACCCCCGGCACGTCGGCGCCCACGAAGGCCGCCAGCGGCAGGTCCGCCAGCGCCATCTGCGCCGCCAGCCGCTCCACCGGGCCATCGGCGGCAACCCCTGCCAGCACGTCGCCGCTCCGCAGCGGCGTCGCCTTGGCCAGCAGAGTCCTCAGATCCGGGAACACGAACCGCGTCTGCTCCAGCGTGGTCACGTAACTCATCGACACCTCCAGGTTCCGCCCGAAGGCTACCCCGCTTCACGTCTTGCGCACCACGCCAAAGCAGCGCGCCCTCCGCTTCTTCTCTTCGAAAATACCTCCGGGGGAGTCGCGCGCGCAAGCGCGCGGCGGGGGCAGAGCCCCAATCCCCCGTCGAAGCCTCAGACCGAGACGCCGGCCAGAAGCTCCTCCCGGTCCAGCTCGGCCTTTGGGCCCTTCAGGATCACCGCACCCCGGCGCATCAGCACGAAACTGTCCGCCAGATCGTAGGCGAAATCGAAGAACTGCTCGACCAGCACGATGGCCATCTCGCCCTCGTCCCTAAGCTTCCTGATCACCTCGCCAATCAGCTGGATGATGTTGGGCTGGATGCCTTCGGTCGGTTCGTCCAGCACCAGAAGCTTCGGCCGCGTGATCAGCGCGCGGGCAATCGCCAGCTGCTGCTGCTGCCCGCCCGACAGGTCGCCGCCGCGCCGGCCCTGCATCTCGCGCAGGACGGGGAACAGCTCGAACATTTCTTCCGGCACCCGCCGCTCGCCCGGCGGAAGGCAGTTGAACCCGGTCTCCATGTTCTCGCGCACGGTCAGCAGCGGAAAAATCTCACGCCCCTGGGGCACGTAGCCCACACCTTTCTTGGCCATTTCATAGCCCGGCAGGATCTTCAGCTCCTCCCCGTCCAGCCAGACCCGACCGCCGGAGCGGGGATGGCGCCCGGAAATGGCCTTCATCAGGCTGGTCTTGCCCACCCCGTTCGTGCCCATAACGGATGTCACCTCGCCCCGCTTCGCCGTCATCGACACGTCGTACAGGATCTGGCTGTGCCCGTAGTGCAGGTTCAGGTTCTCGATCTTCAGAAGTTCATCGCCCGAGGTAGACATCGATCACCTTCTGGTTCTGTGTCACGTGATCCAGGCCGCCTTCGGCCAGGACCGATCCTTCGTGCAGCACCGTCACCTTGCAGTTCAGGCGCCGCACGAATTCCATGTCGTGTTCGACCACCACGACGGCCCGCGTCTTCGCGGCCTGAACCAGCAGGCTGGTTGTATGTTCCCGCTCCGACGGGGTCATGCCGGCCGCCGGTTCGTCGACCAGCAAAAGCCGCGGATCCTGCGCCAGCAGCATCCCGATCTCCAGCCACTGCTTCTGACCGTGGCTGAGTTCGCCCGAAATCCGCTCCAGCTGTTCCGTCAGCCCGATTTCGGCCGCCAGTTCCTCGACCCGTTCCGCGTCCGTGGGCCCTGCCTTGAAGAACAGGACCTGCAAGGGAGACCGTTCGTGCTTCAGCGCCATCAGCAGGTTGGCACGCACCGTCTGTTCCTCGAAGACCGTGGGCTTCTGGAACTTCCGACCGATACCGGCCCGCGCGATCTGCGCCTCGGACATCTTCAGAAGCGAAACGTTCTCGTCACCCCAGATCACCCTTCCCTCGTCCGGTTTGGTCTTGCCGGTGACGATGTCCATGAAGGTCGTCTTGCCGGCGCCGTTCGGGCCGATGATCGCCCGCATCTCGGCCGGGCCGATCTGGAACGACAGGTTGTTGATCGCCCGGAACCCGTCAAAAGTGACGGACACGCCGGACACTTCCAGAAGCGTGCTCATTTCCCCGCCTCCCCGGCGACGCCGGCCTTCCTGCGATCGGTGAAGATGTCGACCAGGCCGCCGATGCCCTTGGGCGCGAACAGCGTGACCAGCACGAAGGACAGGCCCAGCGCCACCTGCCACCAGTCGACCCACTTGATCGTGTAGAAGCCCAGGTTGATGTCGGGCGCACGGCCGCCGGTGAACCAGGTCGACAGCATCGACACGACCACCGCGCCGATCACGGCACCGTAAAGCCGCCCACGCCCGCCGATAGCCACCCAGACCGCAAGGTAGATGGACGCGATGGGCGCGATTTCCGCCGGGTTCACGATGCCGGCCTGCGGATAATAAAGCGCCCCCGCCACGCCGGCGATGCAGGCCGTCAGGGTGAAGACGGTCAACTTGTAGGCCTCGACCGAATAGCCCAGGAACCGCACCCGGGCTTCGTTGTCGCGAATGCCGCGGATGACCGACCCGAACTTGCCCGACACGATCCAGGCCGCCAGCAGATAGCCCAGACCCAGCGCAAGGGCCGAGGCCCAGAAGAACCACATCGTCACCGTCGCCGGCGGGACGGCCTCCAGCCCGGGGATGTTCTGCAGCCCCGACAGGCCATTGTTGCCGCGCAGGCCGCTTTCGTTCTGGAAGAGGTAGAGCGCCAGCGCCAGCGTCATCGCCTGGGTCAGGATCGACAGATAGACGCCCGTCACCCGCGCCCGGAAAGCCAGCCAGCCGAAGACCAGCGCCAGCACGCCCGGCACCAGCACCACCAGCGCCAGCTGGATCGGCAGGCTGTCGGCAAAGACCCAGATCGCCGGAAACTCGCTTGATCCCACCACCCCGAAGATCTGGTTGCCGATGGCATCGTTGATCTCGGTCTCGGTCGCGGGGATCGGCGTGTCCGCCAGCGAGGCCACGACGATGTCGCGGGTCCGCTGATACATCAGCCACATGCCGATCATGTAGCCGCCCAGCCCGAAGAAGGCGAAGTGGCCCAAGGACAGGATGCCGGTATAGCCCCAGACCAGATCCATCGCGACGGCGATCAGCGCCAGGCACAGGGTCCGGCCCAGCACCTTGACGAAGGTCGCCGACACGGCGCCCGTGCCCGTTCCTTCGGCCGTCAGCGTGATCAGCAGCGTGAAGGCCGCCAGGATCCCCAGGAACACCGGGACCGACGGGTTTTTTGACAGAAAGCCCTGTTGCATATCTCAGTCCCCCGCGGCCCGGCCCCTCAGCGCGATGATGCCGCGCGGCCGGAACTGGATGAAGATGATGATGAAGACGATCATGTAGGTCTGCGCCGCCAGCGTATTCGCGGGATTGAAGAACTCGATCCCCTTCTGGAGCGAGCCGATCATGGCGGCACCCGCAAGCGTACCCCAGATGTTGCCCACGCCGCCCACGACGACGGTCATGAAGCTTTGCACGATATAGGCCTGCCCCAGTTCCGACGTGACCTGCGCGAACAGGCCGATGGCCACGCCGGCCACGCCCGCGATGCCCGATCCCAGGCCGAAGGTCAGCATGTTGACCCTGTTCGGGTCGATCCCCATCGAGGCCGCCATGCGCGGGTTCTGCGTCACCGCGCGGGTTTCCAGACCCAGCCGCGTGCGTTTCATCACCAGAAGAACCAGCGCGAAGAAGATCGCAGCCAGCACGAAGATCGCCACCCGGATCGAACTGATGGAAACGACATCGTTGAACGTCACCGCCCCGTCCAGCCACGCGGGCGCGGTCAGCGGACGCGCCTGCGTGCCGAATATGTTCTTGGCCAGCTGCTGCAGCGCGATGGACACGCCGAACGTGGCCAGCAGCGTTTCCAGCGGCCGGTCGTACAACCAGCGGATCACCAGCCGTTCCAGCAGGACACCGGCCAGGAAGGTCACCACGAAGGCCACCGGCAGCGCGACCAGGATGGAAATGGTGTGATCCGGGATGATCTGCTGGATCACGTAACCGGTGTAGGCGCCCATCATGATGAATTCGCCATGGGCCATGTTGATCACGCCCATGACGCCGAAGGTCACCGCCAGCCCGATCGCCGCCAGGAAGTAGATCGAGGTCAGCGACAGCGCGTCCAGCACAAGGTCGACGAATGTGTAAAGGCCGACCTTCAGCTCGATCTTTTCCAGCGCATCGCCCGCGGCATCGGTGATGGCAGGGGACGGATCAGAATAGATCTCGGCAAAGGTATAGGCGGCCAGCGTCCGTTCCACGTCGTCGTCGGTCAGGAACGGCGGGACCAACCCGCCCCGAACCAGCGCGGCATAGGCGCCATAGCGGGCCTCGTCCGTGATCAGCGAATGGACCGGCACGCCACCGACCAGGCCGCCGTCGACATGTTCGCCCAGTGCCGCCTTCACGTCGGCCGGGGTTATCCGTGCCGGCGCATTCCCGGCCGCAACCAGCATTTCATAGGCCGCTTCCCGCGACAGCGCGTCCGAGCCGGGTTCCAGCATGCGGGCCACGTTCAGGTCCGCTGGCACGGCGCCTTCGAAAACCCTGGTCTGGGTCGCGACCAGCGGGTTCAGCGCCGCGCGCACGTCGACCGCAACTTCGGATGACATTTCCTCGATGGCGGCGATCCGGGCGCTTTCGTCGGGGTCGTAGGTGATGGTCAGAAGCCGTTCCAGCCGTTCCTTGCGTGCCTTGATCGCCGGATCGGGATCGCCCGGGATCGAATCGCGCAGCAGTTCCAGGCTTTCGGCATCCGGGCGACGTTCCAGCGATTGCAGCGCGGCAATGCGGGCCTTCGGATCCGGGTCGGACAGGCGAAACCGGACCAGCGCCGCGTTGATCAGGCCCTGCACACCGGAATTCGGGCGTATTTGGTCGACGGCCCCCCGTTCATAGACACCCATGTCCTCGCCGGTGTCGAGGTCGAACAGGCGCGTATTGCGGTCCGCTTCCTCGACGCCGCGGAAGAACAGGCCGTCGCTGTCCCGCAAGTACATCTGCCGGGCTTCCCAGGTCACCAGCAGGTCGGCCGCCCCCGGCACGCCACTGTCGGCGATGGCGTTGATCGCCGGCTGGATCGTCTGCCGCGAAGACTTTTCGATCAGGTCACGGTTTTCCTGCAGGATCGTCTGCAGGGGCCCTGTCTGGGCATAGGCCAGCCCCGTCCACAGCAGCACGGCCCAGAAGGCCAGCAATATTCGTTTCATGAAGGTCCCAATCGGCAGAGGGGTCATCCAGGGCAGTGCACCGGGTCGTCGCTTGGCGGGGAAGCCCGCGCCGGACCGAACGGACGGATGCGGCACGCAATCGGTCGATCTGGCGACCTGTTCGGCGGGCGGGATGGCGGTCGGGCATGCTCCGGGGCAAGGCGCGCAGCCCCTATGCCCGATACCTTCGCGCCGCGGCGCGGCTTGGGCGAAGGCGGCACCGGCCCCCTTCGCCCGGATCAGACCGTCAGGTCAGATCAGTAGTTCGACTTGAGCTGCACGCAGGTCTTCGTTTCGGTGTTGTACATGCCGCATTTGAGGTCCTTCCAGTCCGAGGTCAGGACCTTGGATTCCGGCAGGAAGTCGGTCCAGGCGTCGCCGTCGACCTCGTCGGTCTTCGAGATGATGTCGAACTGGCCGTCCGCGGTGATCTCGCCGATCAGCACCGGCTTGGCCAGGTGGTGGTTCGGCAGCATCACGGCGGTGCCGCCGGTCAGGTTCGGGAACTCCTGGCCGTACATGGCCTCGGTCACGGCATCGACATCGGTGGTGCCGGCGGCTTCCACCGCGTTCTTCCACATGTTGAAGCCGATGTAGTGGGCTTCCATCGGGTCGTTAGTCACCCGGTTTTCACCCATGCGTTCCTTCCACTTGGCCACGAAGGCCTCGTTTTCCGGCGTGTCGGCCGACTGGAAATAGTTCCAGGCTGCCAGGTGGCCCACCAGGTTCGAGGTGTCGAGACCCGACAATTCCTCTTCCCCGACCGAGAAGGCCACGACCGGAATATCGTCGGCCGAAATGCCCTGTGCGGCCAGTTCCTTGTAGAAGCCGACATTCGCGTCGCCATTGATGGTCGAGATCACGCCGACCTTCTTGCCGTCGGCGCCCAGCGCCACGACGTCCGACACGATCTTGGACCAGTCGGAGTGACCGAAGGGCGTGTAGTTCACGAAGATGTCGGATTCCGGAATGCCCTTGGAAATCAGGTAGGCCTTCAGGATGTTGTTGGTGGTCTGCGGATAGACATAGTCGGTGCCGAGCAGAGCGAATTTCTCGACGCCGAGTTCATCCAGGAAATAGTCGGTGGCCGGGATCGCCTGCTGGTTGGGGGCGGCGCCGGTGTAGAACACGTTCTTCGACGATTCCTCGCCTTCGTACTGGACCGGGTAGAACAGCAGGCCGTTCTTCTCCTCGATCACCGGCAGGACGGACTTCCGCGACACCGAGGTCCAGTTGCCGAAGATCACGTCGACGCCGTGAGTGTCCAGCAGCTCTTCGGCCTTTTCCGCGAACAGCGGCCAGTCCGATGCCGGGTCGACCACGACCGCCTCGACCTGGCAGCCCAGAAGGCCGCCCTGGGCGTTCAGGTCGTCGACCAGCATCAGGATCGTGTCTTTCAGCGTCGTTTCGGAAATGGCCATCGTGCCCGACAGCGAATGCAGGACGCCGACCTTGATCGGGCAATCCTGGGCAAATGCCGGCGCCGTCAGACCTGCCGCGGCAACGGTTCCCAGCAGCGCACTTTTCATGAAATTCATACGTCAGTCTCCCCGCAGGCACAGCAATCCCGTGGCCTCGCCCGGGGACGAGAACCGGAAGAATTCCGAAGACCTGCACCTTATGTTGCGCTCGACCCCGCGACCGCCCGCACCAATTGCGATCCGTCACAGCGTCGGGGGTGTCGCGTACATTGCGCTCCGCCCCGGAGGAGAGCTTCTTATATTCCCGCAGCAACACAAACCGGCGCGCCGTCCGTCATGACAGTTCGGTGAAGTTTGCCCGCATTTTGGCCGCACGCCGCGGGAAGTGCCCTGAACGCAGGCAAAGCTGTAGCGCACGCCCAGCGGGAAGTTGCCCAAACGGCAATTGGACCCGAACCCCAGGCTGACAAGGTTTGGTCAGAATTCGCGTGAAACGGAAAGAAAGGGACGGACAACCGGCCGGCGAAGCCGGCCTCCGCGGGTGCTCATCAATTAGACAGAGCAGATGATGATTCGGCGTCAGAGACCGCCGACATCCCGCAGCAATGCGATCACATCCGCCACGCCCTGCCGCTGACGCAGGCTGGTGAAGACAAAGGGCCGGTCGCCCCGCATCCGCCGCGCGTCGCGCTCCATCACGCCCAGATCGGCGCCCACATAGGGGGCCAGGTCGGTCTTGTTGATGACCAGCACGTCCGACTTGGTGATGGCCGGGCCGCCCTTGCGGGGGATCTCCTCGCCCGCGGCCACGTCGATCACGTACAGCGTCACGTCCGCCAGTTCCGGGCTGAAGGTTGCCGACAGGTTGTCGCCGCCGGATTCGATCAGAACGATTTCCACCCCCGGATGCCGCTTCACCATCTCGGCCACGGCAGCCAGGTTGATCGAGGCATCTTCGCGGATCGCCGTATGCGGGCAGCCGCCGGTTTCCACCCCGATGATGCGGTCCTGCGGCAGGACCTGCAGGCGCATCAACGCCTCGGCATCTTCCTGGGTATAGATGTCGTTGGTGACGACACCGACGGAATGGCTGTCGCGCAATGCCTCGCACAGGGCGGCGGTCAGGGTCGTCTTGCCGGCGCCCACCGGGCCGCCAATGCCCACGCGCAGGGGGCCGTTCATGTCCTTCATGTGCGGAAACTCCGGGAATAGAGCGTTTCGTGGGTCATGGACGCGATGTCGGCTGCAAGGGCGGTGCCGCTCAGCGCATCCAGGTCACCGTTCAGCGTCTCACGCGCGACGGCGACGCACAAGGGGGCGAGAGATGCCAGTACCCCCTGCCCTTCGGTCTGGCCCAGGGGGACAGCCCTGATCGCGGCCGAGACGAGGTTCGCGGCAAAGGCATGCAGGAACCAGGTGGCGACGGTCTCTTGCGGCAGATCGCACAGCCGCGCGGCACGACCGACGGCCACGGGATAGGTCAGGTCCACCAAAGCCACACCGTGCAGCGCGGCCGTTGTCCGGCAGAAGGCGGCGCCCATCAGCTCCGTCTCCATCAGCCGTTCGCGCGACGGGGCGAAGGCGCGGGCCGTGGCGTCGATTTCGGCGATGTCTTCGGGGGTTCCGGCCAAATAGGCCGCCGACAGGAACAGAGCGTCGGACCGGCCCGATCCGTGGTCGATGAGGATCCGGGCCCAGTGGTCCAGGTCCCGGGCACTGATCAGCTCGCCCGCCTCGATGACCGATTCCAGGCCATGGGAATAGGCAAAGGCCCCCACCGGGTAGGCAGGGGAAAACCATTGCGCCAATGTCAGAAGATTGGTGTCAGTGGCTGTGACCATGGGTCCGCCCGTGACCGTAGGCCCCGCCTTCCGGCGTAAAGGGCTCCGTCACCTCGCGCACCGTGCAGCCCAGCTTTCCAAGCAGATCGGCGATCACGTGGTCCGGCTGGATCAGCAGCCGCCCCGCCTCGATCTGGCAGGGCGTGTGCCGATTGCCGATATGCCAGGCGATCCGCGTCAGATCCTCGGACTGGACCTCAAGGAGGGGCTCGGGGGCGGCGACGATCTCGATCTCCTCGTTGTCCGAGGTGATCAGGACGCCGCCATGGTCCAGCGAGGTGGTCTTGGGCAGATCCACCAGTATCTTGCGGCCGTCCTCCAGCGTCAGGACACGCCTGCGGATGAAACGGCCTTCGTAGTCGAGGTGCAGACGGCCCGCCGGTGCGGACCGATGTGCATGCGCGTGATAGTTTCGCGCCTCTAGCCGCAACGCAGCATCATCGGATGCTGCGCGTGCATCTTTCGGTCCGGATTCAGGGGCGGTCATGGCCGCACCTGCTGTGTCCGGGGATCGACGATCAGATCCAGTAGCCCGGCGACAGGACGTAGCGGGCGATGTCTTCGCGCTTCAGGCCGCGGCTGGCCAGATCGGCGTCGCTCAGCGATTCCAGGGCGCGGATTTGCTTCATCTTCGAGCTGTTTTCGGCCATTGCGACCAGTGCGTTGCCAATCGAGCCGAAGATGCGGCTGATTGCGGATTGTGCTGCGCCGGCGGCCGGTGCGTTCACGGTGATGTTTGCCATAGGAGATGTATCCTTGTTTAAAGATCAATCCCCTCCCTTGGCACCGAAAATATGCTGCAACTGCAGCATTGGGTAGTCCCGTTCGCGAATAGCCGATGTGCAGGAAATGCAAGGCAAGCCCTTTCATGTCGACCTCAGAACAGGAAATAGCGTTGGGCCATCGGCAGTTCCTCGGCCGGCTGGCAGGTCAGAAGCTCTCCGTCGGCGCGGACTTCGTAGGTTTCCGGGTTCACCTCGACATGAGGCGTCGCGGTGTTCAGCAGCAGGTCGGCCTTTGAAATCGCCCGGGTGTTCGCCACTGCGACGGTTTCCTTGGCCAGGCCCAACCTGGCTCCGATGCCGTTGGCCTGCGCCGCAGCCGACACGAACAGTGCGGCCGACTTTTCCACCGCACGGCCGTAGGCGCCGAACATGTGGCGGGTATAGACGGGCTGCGGCGTGGGAATCGACGCGTTCGGGTCGCCCATCTGTGCCACGACGATCATGCCGCCCATCAGCACCATCTCCGGCTTCACGCCGAAGAAGGCCGGGCTCCACATCACCAGATCGGCGCGCTTGCCCACCTCGATCGACCCGATCTCGGCCGACAGGCCATGCGCGATGGCGGGGTTGATCGTGTACTTTGCGACATAGCGGCGGACCCGGAAATTGTCGTTCTGGCCCGTCTCTTCGGCCAGACGCCCGCGCTGCTTCTTCATCTTGTCGGCGGTCTGCCAGGTGCGGATGATCACCTCGCCGATGCGGCCCATGGCCTGGCTGTCCGACGCGATGATCGAAAAGGCGCCCATGTCGTGCAGGATGTCCTCGGCCGCGATGGTTTCGCGCCGGATCCGGCTTTCGGCAAAAGCCACGTCTTCCGGGATCTCGGCATCCAGGTGATGGCAGACCATCAGCATGTCCAGGTGTTCGTCCACGGTGTTCACCGTGAAGGGCCGCGTCGGGTTGGTCGACGCCGGCAGGACGAAGGATTCGCCGCAAATCTTGATGATGTCGGGCGCATGGCCGCCGCCCGCGCCTTCGGTGTGGAAGGCGTGGATCGTCCGGCCTTTCAGAGCCGCGACGGTGTTTTCGACGAAGCCGGATTCGTTCAGCGTGTCGGTATGGATCATCACCTGCACGTCCATGTCGTCGGCCACCGACAGGCAGCAGTCGATGGCGCCCGGCGTGGTGCCCCAGTCCTCGTGCAGCTTCAGCGCGCAGGCGCCGGCCTCGACCATTTCGACCAGCGCCGCGGGTTGCGAGGCATTGCCCTTGCCCGCCAGGCCGAAGTTCATCGGGAAGGCATCCAGCGACTGCAGCATCCGCCCGATATGCCAGGGGCCGGGCGTGCAGGTGGTGGCCAGCGTGCCGTGCGCGGGTCCGGTGCCGCCGCCCAGCATGGTGGTCAGGCCGGAATGCAGCGCGTCCTCGATCTGCTGCGGGCAGATGAAGTGGATGTGGCTGTCGAAACCGCCCGCGGTGACGATCTTGCCTTCGCCCGCGATGGCTTCGGTCCCCGGACCCACGATGATGTTCACGCCAGGCTGCGTGTCGGGGTTGCCGGCCTTGCCGATGGCCGCGATGCGGCCGTCGCGCAGGCCGATATCCGCCTTGTAGATGCCCGTCACGTCCAGGATCAGCGCATTGGTGATCACCGTGTCGACCGCACCCGCGGCCCGCGTCGCCTGGCTTTGCCCCATGCCGTCGCGGATCACCTTGCCGCCGCCGAACTTGACCTCCTCGCCATAGGTGGTCAGGTCTTTCTCAACCTCGATGATCAGGTCGGTGTCGGCCAGCCGCAGCTTGTCGCCCGTGGTCGGGCCGAACATGTGGGCATAATCGGTACGCGAGATACGTGCGGGCATTGGCGGCCTCCGGTACGGACTGTCAGAGCTTCAGTTTCATGTGGATGACGCGGTCATCATCGGCCTGAAAGGCATTCGGGTCGGTGTAATATTCGAAACCCAGGCTTTCATAGAGCGGCAGCGCCTCGACATGGCGGTAAAGCGCATCCAGCCAGACGGTGCCGTAGCCGATGGCGCGGGCCTCGGCGACCAGCGCCTGGCCCAGCTTGCGGCCAAGCCCAAGACCCCGGGCGCTGTCGCGGACGAACATGCGGTTCATCTCGCCATCGTTGTCCCCGTGGGGCTGCAGAAGGACCATCCCCACCGGCACACCGTTCGCCAGCGCCAGAAAGCTTTCGCCCCGGGGCGGCAGGAAGGTGTCGGCAAACCGCTCCAGCCCACCGGCCACGTCGGTTTCACTCAGGTAGGCGTCCAGCGTGTCGTGCATTTCGGGATATCGTTCGCGCAGGGCATCGAAGAATTCCCAGACCAGCGCCTTCGCGGCCTCGATCTCGGCCGCGCTGCGGATGCGGATCACGCCGGTATAACCCGGGCCTGCCGCCGCTCCGGTCGGGACGGTGGCGGTACTGTCCTGCGCCGGGCCAGACTGCCCCATCCTGCTGGTCCCCCCCCCTGTCGGCCGGCTCAGTCGAGCGGGCCCATGACCTTCTGGTTGAAGCCCCAGATCACCCGCGCCCCGCCGATCGCGATCAGCTGGACCTCGCGCTTCTGGCCCGGTTCGAACCGGACGGCGGTGCCTGCCGCGATGTCCAGCCGCATGCCGCGGGCGGCGTCACGGTCGAAATCCAGCGCCGGGTTCGTCTCGGCGAAATGATAGTGCGAACCGACCTGCACGGGGCGGTCGCCGGTATTTGCGACCATCAGGGTGATCGCCTCGCGCCCTTCGTTCAGGACGATGTCGCCTTCGGCCGGGAAAAGCTCTCCGGGGATCATGCCACCACTCGGGCGCGGCGGCGGCGAACCAGGCCGGTGCCCACGGCCAGCGCGATCACGGCCAGGCCCGCGACGATGGTCATGGTGCTGTCGTGGGTGTGCGCCTCGCCGGTCGCATGGGCAAATGCCGGGGCGGCGCCCAGTGCAAGGACCGCGGCTGCCGCTGCAAATCGTTTCATGATCTTTCTCCTGGTTCTTCAAGAATTGGGTAGAATGGCGGGCCGAAGGCGCGGTCCTAGCGGATCGGGTTGTGAACGGTGACAAGCTTGGTGCCATCGGGGAACGTCGCCTCGACCTGCACCTCGTGGATCATTTCCGGCACGCCAGTCATGCACTGGTCGCGCGTGATGACATGGGCGCCCGCCTCCATCATGTCGGCGACGGACCGGCCGTCGCGGGCGCCTTCGACCACCGCGTCGGTGATCAGCGCGATGGCTTCGGGATGGTTCAGCTTGACCCCACGGGCCAGACGCTTGCGCGCAACCTCGGCCGCCATGGCGACCATCAGCTTGTCTTTCTCGCGGGGGGTCAATTGCATGTCAGATCTTCCACGGTCTTGGAATTTCGGTACGAGCGAGCAGTTCCAGCGCCGGAACCAGCGCAAGGCGCAGCACGTAACTGTCCGGCGCCAGCGCACGCAGGACCAGCATTCCGCCGCGCACAAGGCTGACCCCGGCACGAAGTCCCCTGCCGGACAAGTCCTGCACGAGCCGGCGCAGCGCGTCCAGATGCAGTTCCACATCTTCGCGAATGTGAACCACCGTTGCCATGGCGCCCGCCCCCGCCCCGCGGGCCGGCTCGGCCATCTGGCCGTCCACGTCGCCCGACAGCTTCAGCGCATCCAGGAACAGCGGGCGGCCGTCGCGGCGGATCTCGATCCGGTCGTCGAAACGGATGTCTTTCAGGCGTTCGCCCATAGCCTGCCGGCCGAAGACCAGCGCCTCGACCATCAGAAAAGAGGCGGCGCCAGTCAGGTCCACATGCAGCCGGCGGCGAAAACCCGATCCTTCGAACAGGATAGTTTCCTGCGGCAGCCAGAAAAGTTCCGCCCCGTCGTCGACTGTCAGATGGGTATCCTGCCGGCCGGTTTCGCCCGGCTGCGCGCGATAGGCGCGTTCGGCCGCCTGGGTGGTAAGGGTCAGCCCCGTCCCCGTCTGCGCCCGGACCGAAGTCGTGAACCGGTCGCCCCCGGTGATTCCCCCGGCCGTGTTCAGAAGCACAGAGGTCGTCCGCAGAGCGGTGCGCGGAAACAGCATCCGCAGCGAGCCCGAGGTCCGCAACCTGTCGATCCCGGTCCGGCCCGCCGACGGTTTGACCGACAGATCTGCCGTGCCCAAGGCCCGGGGCGGGCCCGCGGTCCGGGACTGCGATGCGATATCGGTCGAGGTTTGAATCGGACGCTCCGCCCATCACGTTGAAGTGCGATACCCATTTCGGCGCCCTGCCCGAAATCGTCCATCCGCTTCCCGACCCAAGGCTCCACATCCATGGGTATTGCGTAGCCCTCGGGCCTATCAAGCGTAAATTGCGTAATAAATGCGCAAGCATGGTATTTCACAGCCATTGGCCACGCTCCCCCGCCGAAAGACGCCCAGATCGGCGTCAATCCGCCTTGGGCTATCGGCAGGTTGCCGCTTTTTCAGGATCCATGCAGGGTCCGCACCGGACAGTGATCGGCAGGCAAAATGGATTCGGTTCTCTTCATTCTCTACAAATCGGCCTTCTACCTGATCCGGGCAGATACCCTTCTGATCCTGCTGGCATCGGGGACATTCGTCTGTCTTCTGGCCGGACGGCTGCGTCCGGCGCGATGGATGGCCGGCATTCTTTGCCTGACCATGCTGGCGATCGCGACCGTCCCGGTCGGGCGGTTCCTGATGCTGCCCCTGGAACGCAGCTACCCGCCGGATCCCGACGTGGACGACATCGCCGGCATCATCGTTCTGGGCGGAGCCGAGGAGTTCGGGGCCAGTACATGGTGGAACCACCCCCTAGTCAACGACGGCGGCGAACGCTTCACCGAGGCGCTGGCCCTGTCGCGGCGGTTCCCGGCGGCGCCGGTCCTGTTCACGGGTGGGCTGCCCACCCTGCAGGGCGCGCGACCGGGCGCCCGGAACATCGGCGAATGGGTGCTGACCGATCTGGGCATCGATCCCGCACGGCTGGTGATCGAACCCGCTTCGCGCAACACGGCCGAAAACGCGCGCTTCCTGCTGGAGATGTCGCCCGACGGCGGCGGCCGGCCCTGGCTTCTGGTCACCAGCGGTTTTCACATGCGCCGATCGGTCGAAACCTTCTGCCAGGCGGGCTGGACCAAACTGGTGCCCTGGCCCACGGATTTCCGGACGACCGCGTGGAACGGCCGCCCGGACTGGGCCTTTTCATCTCACCTGGCCGAACTGATCCTGGCCGGAAAGGAATGGTTGGGCCTTCTGGGCTATCGCCTGACTGGCCGTGGAACCGACCCGAAGACGGTTTCCTGTCTTGCCCCCGGGATACGCCCGGTTTGACCAGCAGGGCCGGAACCTTTACCCCATGCGGAACACCGACTGCGATCATTCACCGATCCGGAGCACAATGAAGATCGTTTTCCACGCCGGCGCGCATTTCACCCAGTCCGACAGGCTGATGAAATGCCTGTTGCGAAACAGCGAAGATTTCGCCGAGCGTCGTGTCGCCGTCCCGGGCCCCGCGCGCTACCGCTCCCTGTTCAAGACCATTTTCCAGGCGCCGCCCGATGCCGATCCCGCCCCCGACACGCGCGAAATCCTGATCGACGCCGTGCTGGACGATGACGAGGTCGAGCGCGTGATCCTGTCGAACGAACATTTCTTCGGCGCCTTCGGATCGGCACTGGGGTCCGGGCGCTTCTATCCCGACGCCCCCCGGCGGATCGAGCTTCTGTGCGGGATCTTCCGGCCCGACGACGTCGAGATGGTGCTGGCGGTCCGCAATCCCGCGACCTTTCTGCCCGAGATCCGGGCCCAGATGATCCATCGCAACACGGCGCATGACATGCTGGCCGGGACCGATCCCCTTGCCCTGCGCTGGTCGGACACGATCAGGCGGATCCGCCGTACGGCGCCGAACATGCCGATCACCATCTGGTGCAACGAGGACGCGCCCCTGATCTGGCCGCAGGTGCTGCGCCGGATCGCGGGATACGGCCGGGACGAAAAGATCGTCGGCGGGCTGGAAGCGCTGTCGGACGTGATGACGGTCGAGGGTCTGAAGCGGCTGCGCGCCTATGTCCGCCTGCTGGACAACCCGTCGGCAGACCGGATCCGGCAGCTGATGCTGGCCTTCCTTGAAAAGTACTCGGTCGAAGACCTGATGGAGGAAGAGATCGACATGCCCGGCTGGACCGACGACACGATCGAGACGCTGACCCAGTTTTATGACGAAGACATGGAAGTCATGCAGCAACTGCCCGGGGTCACCGTGCTGTTTCCGTGACGCCCGCGGCATCCGGCAGGTCCGGCCTGCCGCGATGCCTGCAAGGATCGTGCCCGCACCGCGACCGGCGCGGGCCGGACGCGCGTCAGGACATGCCCAGCGCTTCCTTGTACATTTCCAACACCGCCTCTTCCTCGGCGATGTCGTCCTTGTCGCGCTTGCGGAGCGCGATGACCTTGCGCATCACCTTGGTGTCGTAGCCACGACCCTTGGCCTCGGCCATCACCTCTTTCTGCTGCTCGGCGATATCCTTTTTTTCCTGCTCCAGTCGCTCGAACCGTTCGATGAACTGGCGCAGCTCAGCCGCCGTCACCTTGTAGGTCGAATCGACCGACGGACCGTCACTGACGTCGTAATCTTCCATGCCTCGTACCCTTCTCGGATGGTGCCACTGCTCGCGGTGGGTCGGGGGGATACATGGACGATCCGGACCCGGCAAGGCAAGATCTCCCGGGCAATCGGGCGCTTGATCGCCCACCCGTCTTGCGATAGCCGCGGGCGGATACCGTTCACCGTGACAGGAAAGCCGCCATGTTCGACATCATCATCTGGGCCGGCGCGGTCCTGTCGCTTGCGGGTGTGGCCGGGCTGTTCTGGTGCGTGCTGAAGGTCGTCCGGGCCCGCCGCAAGGGCCTGAACGACGACGAACTGCGCGTCGTGCTGCAATCCATCGTGCCGCTGAACCTGGCCGCACTGCTGGTATCGGCCCTGGGCCTGGCCCTGGTCGCGGTGGGCGTCATCCTGGGCTGACGCCCGGCCCGACCTGTCAGATCGGCAGCGACTGTCAGATCGGCAGCGACTGTCAGATCGGAAGATTATCGAAGGTCGCCTCGACCCGTTCGGCAACCAGCGTTTCCTCCAGCTCGCGCCAGCGGGCGGGAATCGGCTCGCCCGAATTGCGCATCTTCTGCAGGGCACCGCGGAATTCGGGCTCCAGCACCAGGCGCGTACCGACATCGGCCGCATCGATGCGGGCTTCCAGGGCCTTGATCTGGCGCGACAGGTCATGCTTGCTCATAGCGTCTTCTCCCCTCCGACAGGCCGGTCCCCGCGCCACGGATCAACCCATGGCAGACCAGAATCGACCACGCACACCCTAGCACATGGCGCGCCGGATGTGGACGCCGTCCCGGACCGCTTTGGATATACGGGACATTGTCGCGACGCGACGGCAAGGGCCGGAACACCCTTGCAATACATTCACAAAAATGTATATGTGTTTCGACCACAGATGGAGAGTCACATGACACCCCAAGTGAAAGCCTTTTTCGACGAAGCCACCTTCACCGTCTCCTATGTCGTGAAGGAGCCCGAGGGCAGCGCCTGCGCGATCGTCGACAGCGTGCTGGACTTCGACCATGCGTCGGGCCGCACCGACACGCGTTCGGCGGATGCGATCATCGCCTATGTCCAGGATCAGGGCCTGAAGGTCGAATGGATCCTGGAAACCCATGTCCATGCCGACCACCTGTCCGCCGCGCCCTATATCCAGGAAAAGGTCGGCGGCAAGATCGGCATCGGCGAACGGATCACCGTGGTGCAGGATACATTCGGCAAGGTCTTCAACGAAGGCACCGAGTTCCAGCGCGACGGTTCGCAGTTCGATGCGCTGTTCAGGGATGGCGACAGCTTCCATATCGGCCAGCTGCGCGGCGACGTGCTGCACACGCCGGGCCATACGCCGGCCTGTCTGACCTATGTCATCGGCGACTCGGCCTTCGTGGGCGACACGCTGTTCATGCCGGATTTCGGCACCGCGCGCTGCGACTTCCCGGGCGGGTCGTCGGAAACGCTGTTCAAGTCGATCCAGAAGATCCTTGCTCTGCCGGACGACACCAAGATCTTCGTCGGCCACGACTACAAGGCACCGGGTCGTGACGAATACGCCTGGGAAACCACCGTGGGCGAACAGAAGGCGCTGAACATCCATGTAGGCCAGGGCAAGCCGATCGAGGATTTCGTGGCAATGCGCGATGCGCGGGACGCGACGCTGGCGATGCCGCGGCTGATCCTTCCGTCGCTGCAGGTGAACATGCGCGCAGGTCAGATGCCGCCGCCGGACGAACAGGGCAACGTCTTCCTGAAACTGCCCGTAAACAAACTCTGACGGAGAGGTCATGGATCACGACTGGATCATGGGCCTGATCGGCGGCGCGCTGATCGGGCTGGGAGGTGCGGTGTACCTTCTTGGCAACGGCCGCATCATGGGGGCCAGCGGCATCATCGGCGGGCTGGTCGACGGAACCGGCTGGTCGACAGCTGCGGAACGGCTGGTCTTCCTGGCCGGCCTTTTTCTGGCACCCACGGCGCTTTACGTGCTGACCGGGATGGAGAAGACGACCAACGTCACGTCCAACTGGTTCGTGATCGTGGCCGCGGGCCTTCTGGTCGGCGTGGGCACGCGGATCGCGAACGGCTGTACTTCCGGTCACGGTGTCTGCGGCATCTCGCGCTTCTCGCTGCGGGGCATGGTCGCCACCGTATTCTACATTCTGGCCGGCGGCATCATGCTGACGCTGATGCGCCATGTCTTCGGGGTGATCTGATGCGTCTGCTTCTTTCCCTGATCGCGGGGTCGCTGTTCGGCACCGGCCTGTTCCTGTCGGGCATGACCGACACCACCAAGGTGCAGGGCTGGCTTGACGTCTTCGGCAACTGGGACCCGACGCTGGCCTTCGTAATGGGCGGCGCGATCATCCCGATGATGATCGCCTGGCAACTGACCCGCGGCCGTCATCCGCTGGTGGGCGGGGAATTCCCCACCCCGCCCAAGCACGAGATCGGGCACCGCCTGGTCGTGGGGTCGGTCCTTTTCGGCATGGGCTGGGGTCTGGCCGGGCTGTGCCCCGGACCGTCCATCGCATCGCTGTCCTATGGCGGCGCCGGCGGGCTGGTCTTCGTCGCCGCCATGCTGGTCGGCATGGGGGCGGCGCCGGCCATAGGCGCCCGCATCGACCGGATCGCGGCAGCCTGAGCTGCACCGCTTCGATCTGCCAGGCCGCGTCCCCACCCCGGGGGCGCGGCCTTCTTGTTTCGCGGCCCCTTCGGAACCTGAAACGTTCTCTCTGCTTCTGACAGACGTACCCTTCCGATGTCCCCCGTCCCATCGCTGCGGTGCAGGATGGACAGGTCCTGACCCTAGTCGTCGCCCAGATCGCCAAGGTCCATCGACATGGGCGTGCCCATCGGCAGGTCGGGCAGATCGTCCTCTCCGCCAAGGGGCGGAAGGTCCGACAAGTCACCGTCGCCCTCCAGCGGCGGCAGACCGTCCCCTCCACCCAGCGGAGGCAGGCCGCCATCGTCATCGCCACCGAAGGCCGGAAGATCCGAGAATCCGGCATCCCCCCCAGGGGGGGGCAGGTCATCCGCTTCGGCATCGGCCCCCCAGGCTGGCAGATCGCCCGCGCCGTCGCCGTCGTCGCCGAAGGCCATGCCGGCACCGGCACTGAAGCCCCCCATCGGCGGCAGACCGTCCATTGCCCCGGCCATGGCGCCCCCCATGCCGAAACCGCCGACAGAAGCGGGGCCGGCGGGTTCGAAGGCTTCGCCCGGATCCGGACGGGCACGCAGTTCCGGCGGCTCATTCATCCGCAGCGCACGCATGCCACCCGCCTGCCCCAGCCGCGCCACCGCCACCTTTCCGCCCGCGATGGTGCGCAGTTCCGTCCGGGCCAGATCGCCATCCGTCAGTTCCAGCAACATCCCCGGCGCCAGGCGGGCAAAGCGCGACAACGGCATCCGGATCCGCCCCAGCACCGCCGTCAGTTCCGCCCGGATCACGCCGGCCGCCTGATCCAGATGCGGGCCGCGGGGGCCGGCCGCTTCCTCTCCCTGCTCCTCTTCCGTCAGGTCCGGCAGAGCAAAACGCACGACGCTTTGCACCTTGCCGTGGGCGATATCCAGCGTCAGATCGAACACGCGATAGCGATCGTCTTCCAGCGCCAGGACAAGATCCTGCACGTCCGCCGCCCGCGCGCCGAAGCGATAGCCAGTCAGGCAGCGGCGATCATGCTCGACCTCGGCCAGGTCGGCAGCCCGCGACAGGATCCCTTCGATCAGCGGCTCGGCCAACGCGGCATCGGTGTCGGTGAAGGGCCGGTCGGACGGGGTGCCGCCCGTCACCTCGCCCATGGTCTGCTGCTGGATCAGGACCATGACGGCAGAAGGATCGAAGCTGGCCATGCCGAAGCGCCCGTCGGGCCCGTCCAGCAGCACCAGAAGCCAGTTGTCCGAAAAATGACGGCGCAGATCGTCGATCATGCAACGATCCTGCGTGGCACCGATGGCAGCGACAGGCAGGTCGAACAGGTCGTCGGCGGTGCGCGCAGCCGCCAGGCGCAGCGCCCGCAGCGCCGTCCTTTCGGTGGTCGAGGCGCCGGCCTTGGCCGCCGACAGCTTGCGCGCCAGCGCCGCCGCCGGGCCCCTGCCCGCAGCCGCCCTGGCAGCCGAAGCTGCAGAAGCCGTCGCCGAAGCGGCCGGATCGCCCCCGGCCGGGTCCGTCTCAACCTCGTTCGTCGCCGTCGATGCCATTGCCTGCATCCGCCCCGATCGCGCCATCCCCACATCCAAGCGCAAGTCATAGCGCGCAGGACGTTACGATTCGCTTTACCGCGATGCCGAAGGGCTCAGGCCGGGACCGGAACGTGGACAAGCGGCAGCGTCACCCGGAAGGCCGCGCCCCGGTGCCCCTGGAGATAGGAGATGTCGCCCCCCAGCCGCAGCAGGATCTCGCGGCAGATCGCCAGGCCCAGACCCGCGCCACCGGCCTTTTCGGCGTGGACACGTGAAAACTTCTCGAAAACTGTGGCTTGCGCCTCGGCCGGGATGCCGCCGCCATTGTCGATGAAGTCCACGGCCACGCCGCTTGACAGACTGTGCACCTCGATCGTCAGTTCGGGTCGCGCCGCGTCGCAGTATTTCTGCGCGTTGGTGATCAGGTTGATGAAGACCTGTGCCAGCCGGTCCAGATCCGTCTCGACCTCGACCGCTTCGGCCACCCGCCGCCGCCGCACCGTCAGCGGCCGGTCGGCACCTGCCAGCGCCGCATCGACCGCGCGGTCCAGGACGTCGCCCAGCCGGCCCTGGCGCAGGTTCAGGGTGACCCGTCCGTTTTCCAGAACGCTCAGGTCCAGCAGGTCGTCCAGCAGACGCGTCAGCCGCAGCGCCTCGTCATGGATGATGTTGGCATAGCGGGTCTGGTCCACGGGCCCCAGCCCTTCGGCATCCCGCAGGATCTCGGAAAAGGCCCGGATCGAGGTCATGGGCGTCCGCAATTCGTGGCTGACCTGGCTTAGAAACGCGTCCTTCTGAAGGCTGATCTGGGTCAGCTTCTGGTTCGCCTCGCGCAACTGGTGCAGGGTCCGGGCCAGTTCGTCCGACTTCGCTTCCAGCTGAGACGAATATTCCAGCATCTGGGCGCTTTCATCCGCCACGGCCAGCAGGTCTTCGACCGACACCGACGACCGGCCGACGATCTGGTCGACCATGGCATGGGCCGTAGCAGCCCCCACCGCCCCCGACAGGACGCGTTCCAGACGCTCCAGGAAGGCAGGCGTCGGCGTGGGCAGGTGGCCGGTGACGCCCTGCCGCTTTGCCTCGGCCTCGAACAGGGCCTGTGCCTCGGTCGCGCCCAGCAGGCGCTGGGTCATGATCATCAGGTCCTCGCTTTGCGCGACGGACCCGGTCCAGCGGCGAGTGGCTGTCGAATGGTCGAACACGTTGACGAACTGCGCCCCCTGCAGGCGTTCCAGCGGGCTGGGAAAGCTGACGACGGACACCGCGCAAAAGACCGTCGTGTTCAGGGCCAGGCTGAACAGCACCGAATGGACCAGCGGGTCGAGCCCCACGAAGCCGAAAAGCGCCTGCGGCTTCAGCCAAGTCAGGCCGAAGGGGCCGTCGGCCATGATCTCCGGCGGCAGAAGGCCGCTGCCAATGCCCGGCAAAAGCAGCGTGTAGACCCAGAGGACGAAGCCCACCGTCAGCCCGGTCAGCGCACCGATCCGGGTGGCACCACGCCAGAAGATGCCGCCGATCATGGCCGGCAGGATCTGGGCCACGCCGGCAAAGGCGATCAGCCCGATCGAGGCCAGCGCCGCGCCGCCCCCCGACAGCGAGTAATAGAAATACCCCAGCCCCATGATCACGGCGATGGAGATCCGCCTTGCCGTCAGCACCACGGCCCGCGCATCGCCCGAGACCTGGGCGCCGGATGTCTTGAAGGCCAGCCAGATCGGCATGACCAGGTGGTTCGACACCATCGTCGACAGCGCCATTGCCGCCACGATCACCATCGAGGTGGCAGAAGAAAATCCGCCCAGAAAGGCCAGCATCGCCAGCGCGGTTTCGCCCTTTTCCAGGGGCAGGGTCAGCACGAACAGGTCCGGGTTCGCGCCGTCCGGCATCACCTCCAGACCCACGGCGGCGATGGGAATCACGAAAAGGCTCATCAGCATCAGGTAGAGCGGGAAGGCCCAGGCGGCGGTGCGCAGATGGCCTTCGTCCGAATTCTCGACCACCATCACCTGGAACATCCGCGGCAGGGTCAGGAAGGCCGCCGCCGCCAGCGCGGTGATTGTGGCCCATCGGCCGCCGTCGACCTGCCACTGGCCGATGCGCGAGGCATCGATGCGGTCCATCGTGGGGCCGATCCCCCCGGACAGGCCCCATACGACGAAGATGCCGACCGACAGCAACGCCACCAGTTTCACCACCGCCTCCAGCGCCACGGCGGTGACGACACCGTGGTGGCGTTCGTTGGCATCCAGGTTCCGGGTGCCGAAAATGATCGCGAAGACCGCCAGGCCGCCGGCCGCCCAGAACACCGTCTGCGTCTCGGCAAAGGTGCTGCCGCTGTCCATGGCCGAGAAGGCCGCGAAGGACAGGGTGATCGACTGTAATTGCAGCGCGATATAGGGTGTGACCCCGATCACGGCCAGGATGGTGACCGAAATCGCCAGAAGGTTCGACTTGCCATAGCGGGCCGAGACCAGGTCGGCGATGGAGGTCACCCGCTGGCTGCGCCCGATCCGGACAAGTTTCCTTAGCCCCCACCACCAGCCGGCCATGACCAGCGAAGGGCCAAGGTAGATCGTCACGAACTCCATCCCCGACCGGGCGGCGTAGCCCACGGCGCCATAGAAGGTCCAGGCGGTGCAGTAGATCGACAAGGAAAGGGTGTAGATCAGCGGCGATTGCAGCCAGCCGCCGCGGCGCCGTGTGGCCAGCCGTTCGGCGGCAAAGGCCACGACGAACAGGAAGACCACGTAGATCAGGCAGACCAGGACCATGAGGTCGAGGGTCGCCATCAGTCCGCTCCGCCCTCTCCGGTTGTTGGCGGACGGCTCTGAAGGCCGGCGGCCACCGGGCGGGACGGTGTGGAAGGTGTGCCGGGCCAGCCTTCGGGGCCGTCATCCTCGTCGCCGGCCAGACCGCGTTCCAGCCGGCCCAGTGCCACGATAGCCAGGATCAGGACAGCCCAGGCGGCGAAGATGTAGATCAGGATGTCCGACATCGGCATGGCATCGGCGTCGCCTCGGTGCCCGGCCCCAGGCCACAGCAGCGGCAGCAGGAACAGACCCGTACCGAAGATCGGCAGCACCCGGATCGCATCGATGGCGCGACGGCGGCGATAGGTCCGCCGCTCCAGGAAGACCGGGGGTGGCCGTTCGGTCATGCCTGCCCGGCCCCGGCCACCAGGTCGCGCACCGCGGTCAGCACCTCGGCATTGGAAAACGGTTTCGTCATGAAACGGCTGGCACCGGCCCGTTCCGCCATCTCGCGGTCGCGCGACTGGCCGCGGGCGGTCAGCATCAGGACCGGCAGCGCCTTCATCACCTCGGTCGAGCGCAGTTCCTGCAGCACGTCCATCCCGCTTTTGCCCGGAAGCATAACGTCCAGGATGACCAGATCGGGTGCCATGTCCCGGATCACCTGAACCGCATCGGCCCCGTCGGCGTGCACGCGCACCTGCCAGCCCTCCCTCGACAACAAAAAGCGGATTGCCTCGGCAATATTCGCTTCATCCTCGATCAGCAAAACCTTGCGGCCCATCGAGTCCCATCCCTCCCCGACGGCGCCGGATTTGTTGTCCCGGTTCGATCCGCCCTTTTTGAATATGTTATTCAACTTATCCGGCATCGGTTCAAACTGTCAAAACTCAAAACTCCTCCTTCAGAATGGACCGTTCCCGCCGCGACGGGCAGGCCCGGCGGATGCAGATCCGGCAACTCGTGCCGACCGGCGCGGCATCGGGCGGCACGTCCCCGCGCCGCGGCAGGACCAGCATGACCGCCATCATCTGGGGATCGTCGCGGAAGGACGGGGGCGAGACCGGCCAGGACACTGCCATGCAGTCGAAGACCGCGGGCGACCGGCCCGCCTGGGCCACGGTGCGGCGCAGGGGAACCTGCGGCCGGGTCAGCGCGGTATAAAGCGGCCAGAGCGGACAGGCCGCCCCCAGCCGCGGCAACGCAAAGCCGGCCACGGGCTTGGAAAAGACCAGGCTGCCGGAGGCATCGCTGATCGCCAGCCCCGTGTCCGTCCCCACCAGCGTCGATGGCAACGCCGCCAGGCGGCGCAGGATGCAGGGCAGGCTTTCCCCGGTCTCGCGCACCAGCGCGGCCGGATCCGCCCCGACCCGGGCGATCAGGGTGCCGACGGGACCAAGAGGCAGCCGCCGCGCATCCTCGGCATACTGGTTCAGCACGCCCCGGGCCATCGACCGCGCGGCGGTCGTGCCCAGTTCGGACGCCGACCGGACCAGCGTGTCGATATCTTCCGACCCGTCCTCCAGCCCCGGGAAGTGGTAGTCGTGGGCAGCCAGGAAGGCGTCGACTTCCTCCTGCGGGACGCCGCGGCGGTCTTCGTCCCCGCCGCTTTCGTCCAGGTAGCGGACCAGCGCCTTGGAACTGTCGGCCAGGCGCGCGCTCTCCTCGTTCAGGCTGACATGGAAGCGGTCGCGCCATTCGGTTTCCAGATCCGCGGATTCCGCCAGGATCGACGATGTCGACCGGATCGCCGCGGCGCTCGACAGGACCTCGTGCAGGGACGCCGCCAGATGCGGGTCATGGGTCAGCCGGTCCGACAGGGCCTCTACCGTCCGTTCAAGCGAGGCATTGCGGCGATGGCACGATGCCAGGAGTTCTGCCCAGCCCGGGAACCGGCCGGCGAGTTCGTCCACACGGTCGACTTCGGCCGCAATGGCCGCCGTATCCGCCGCCGCCTCCCGCAGGGTCGAGATCAGCGCGGCCTCGGCCCCTTCGGTCAGGACGGCCGGTTCGACCCCCAGCGCGGCGGCGATATCGATCAGCAGTTTCCCACCGATTCTGCGCCGGTTGTGTTCGATGAGGTTGAGATAGGACGCCGAAATCCCCACCTGTCGGGCAAGATCTGCCTGCCGTAGACCGGTGATGGCCCGTCTTTCGCGTATTCGACTCCCGGTCAGCGTGTCCCGGCTCATGCGCCCTCCCGCGTCTTTTCAGAGCCATTTCAAGATCTTTCCGCGGCGCAGCGTACAAGAATTTACAAAACGCCCCCAGATCCTGTTCAGAGATTTACAGAATTTTCGTTCCAAGCAAAGGGTTTATTGCGCGGTTTTACATTCCTGCCGCATAGTGGGTTTGCACATAGTGCATACGTTTCGCGGGAAAGAGGAGCCCGCGCAGCGTTCATCACGAAAACGGGATGATAGGGAGGATTTCCATGTCCAAGACGGATATCTCGCGCCGCGGCGTGTTGAAGTCCGGCGCCGTGGCCGGGGCCGGTCTAGCGGTGCCGACGATCTTCACGGCGTCGAGCGCGCACGCCTTCACAAACGAGCCGACCGGCAGTTCGGTCACGCTGGGCTTCAATGTGCCCCAGACCGGGCCCTATGCCGACGAAGGCATGGACGAACTGCGGGCCTTCCAGCTGGCGGTCGAGCACCTGAACGGCGGCGGCGACGGCGGCATGCTGCAGACCTTCTCGTCCAAGGCGCTCAAGGGCAACGGGATCCTTGGCAAGGAGGTCAAGTTCGTCACCGGCGACACCCAGACCAAATCTGACGCCGCCCGCGCCTCGGCCAAGTCGATGATCGAAAAGGACGGCGCCATCATGGTCTCCGGCGGTTCGTCCTCGGGCGTGGCCGTGGCCGTGCAGGGCCTCTGCCAGGAAGCCGGCGTCATCTTCATGGCGGGCCTGACCCACTCCAACGACACCACGGGCAAGGACAAGAAGGCCAACGGCTTCCGCCACTTCTTCAACGCCTACATGTCGGCCGCCGCGCTGGCACCGGTGCTGGAGAAGCTCTATGGCAAGGATCGCAAGGCCTATCACCTGACCGCGGACTATACTTGGGGCTGGACGCAGCAGGAATCCATTGCCGCCGCTACCGAGGCAATGGGCTGGGAAACCGTCAACAACGTGCTGACGCCCTTGGCTTCGACCGACTTCTCGTCCTACATCGCGCCGGTCCTGAACTCGGGCGCCGACGTGCTGGTCCTGAACCACTATGGCGGCAACATGGTCAACTCGCTGACCAACGCCGTGCAGTTCGGCCTGCGCGAAAAGCAGGCCAACGGCAAGAACTTCGAAATCGTGGTGCCGCTCTATTCGGAACTGATGGCCAAGGGCGCGGGCGAGAACATCAAGGGCATCGTCGGTTCGTCCAACTGGGACTGGAAACTGCAGGACGAGGGCACCAAGGCCTTCGTCAAGTCCTTCGGC
Organism: Chachezhania sediminis; assembly: GCF_009765275.1. GTDB lineage: Bacteria > Pseudomonadota > Alphaproteobacteria > Rhodobacterales > Rhodobacteraceae > Chachezhania > Chachezhania sediminis. The sequence goes on along the minus strand of NZ_VOPH01000002.1, from coordinate 873,068 downwards.
ACCAAGTACGGCTTCCCGCCCAGCCAGGCGGCGCAGACCTGCTATGTGCAGGCCCTGCTTTACGCCGATGCCGTGGAACGCGCCGGGTCGTTCAACCCCTGTGCCGTGGTCGAGGCGCTGGAAGGCGGCGACAGCTCGCTGCCGGGCATCTCGTCCCCGTCCAACAAGGGCTACCTGTTCGACGGACTGGGCAATGGCCAGACGCTCTATCGTTCGGCTGACCACCAGTGCTTCAAGGACGTTCTGGTCGTGAAGGGCCAGGAGAACCCGACCTCGGAATTCGACCTTCTCGAAGTGGTCGAGGTCACCCCGGTCGCACAGGTCTGGTACGAGCCCGACAACCCGATGTTCGCGGGCGGCAACCTGGGCAAGTGCAACCCGGGCGCCTGATCAAGTACCCCCGATACCCCGGCCGCGGCACGCCGCGGCCGGATCACCCGACCAGACCACCGGCCCGTGATTCCGGCCGGTGGAATGGTCATGTCTTTCCGTCATTTTCCGCCGGGAGGGAGAGCCGATGGACGCCATCATCCTGCAAATCCTGAACGGGCTCGACAAGGGGTCGGCCTATGCGCTGATCGCTTTGGGCCTGACCCTAATTTTCGGCACGCTCGGGGTGGTGAACTTCGCCCACGGCGCCCTGTTCATGATCGGCGCCTTCTGCGCCGTTACCGTCCAGCGTTTTCTGACGCTGAGTTTCGAAACCGTCGACCCGACAAGGACGGACTTCCTTGGCAATCCGATGAAGGTCAAGACGCCCTATGTCGAGGCCTGGTTCGGCGCGGATACGGGAGCCGCGATCATAAACTGGTCGGTGCCCCTGGCGATCCTCTTCGCGATCCCGATCATGCTGCTGATCGGCTATGCCATGGAACGCGGGCTGATCAAGCACTTCTACAAGCGCCCCCATGCCGACCAGATCCTGGTGACCTTCGGCCTGGCCATCGTTCTGCAGGAACTGGTCAAGCACTACTACGGCGCCAACCCGATCCAGACGCCGGCACCCGACATCTTCCGGGGTTCTTTCGATTTCGGCACGATCCTGGGCTTCGATCCGAACGTGATCATCTATCCCTACTGGCGCCTGGTCTATTTCGGCTTTGCCGCCATCGTGATCGCCGGCGTGTTCTCGTTCCTGCAATTCACCACCTTCGGCATGGTCGTCCGTGCCGGCATGGCGGACCGCGAAACCGTGGGCCTTCTGGGCATCGACATCGATCGCCGCTTCACCATCATGTTCGGCCTGGCGGCCGCCGTGGCGGGGCTGGCGGGCGTCATGTACGCGCCGATCAACGCACCGAACTATCACATGGGCATGGACTTCCTGGTTCTCAGCTTCGTGGTGGTGGTCGTGGGCGGCATGGGCTCGCTGCCCGGCGCCGTCCTTGCGGGCTTCATGCTGGGCATCCTGGAAAGCTTTGCCTCGATGAACCAGATCAAGGCCATTTTCCCCGGCATCGACCAGATCATCATCTACCTGGTTGCCATCCTCATCCTGCTTACCCGTCCGCGTGGCCTCATGGGTCGCAAGGGCGTGATGGAGGACTGATCCATGTTCGGTCTCGACAAAAAAGACACCACGCTCCTGATCGTCGTGGCATTGATGGTGCTCCTGGCACCGTTCATCCTGAACCCGTTCCCCGAAGGCTCGGCCATGGCGCAGTTCAACGCCGGCTATCCGGACCTGATGCAGCGCTTCGTGATCTTCGGGATCTTCGCGATCGGGTTCAACATCCTGTTCGGCCTGACAGGCTACCTCTCCTTCGGCCACGCGGCCTTTCTGGGGGTGGGGTCCTACTCGGCGGTCTGGATGTTCAAGCTGCTCAGCATGAACATCATCCCCGCCATCGTCCTGTCGATCCTGGTTTCGGGGATCTTCGCCGCCGTGATCGGCTTCGTCTCGCTGCGGCGCTCGGGCATCTACTTCTCGATCCTGACGCTGGCCTTCGCGCAGATGTCCTACAACCTCGCTTACTCGGTCCTGACGCCGATCACCAACGGCGAGACCGGCCTGCAGCTGTCGCTGAACGATCCCCGGATCCTGGGCTCCAGCGCCACGGCAGACGGCTCGATCCCGGTGACCAGCCTCTTCGGGCTTGAAATGCGGGCGGCCGAGCAGATCCAGATCGGGCCCTGGGCGTTCCAGTTCTCGGTCGGGTTCTACACCTGCGCCATCATCATGCTGATCGCCTTCTACCTGTCGATCCGCATCTTCCGGTCGCCCTTCGGCCTGATGCTGCGGGCGGTGAAGTCGAACCAGCAGCGGATGAACTACACGGGCCTGAACACCCGTCCCTACACGCTGACGGCCTTCATCATCTCGGGCATGTATGCCGGCCTGGCGGGTGGCCTTCTGGCCTGCATGGACCCGCTGGCAGGCGCCGAGCGGATGCAGTGGACGGCAAGCGGCGAAGTGGTCCTGATGACCATCCTCGGCGGTGCCGGCACCCTGATCGGTCCGGTCCTGGGCGCGGGCTTCATCAAGTACTTCGAGAACATCTTCTCGAAGATCAACGAATCGACGCTGGACGGCTGGTTCTCCTTCCTGCCCGACGGGCTGCAGCACGCGGTCGTATGGGTGGCGGACCACTTCGTCGGCTCGGGCTGGCACCTGACGCTGGGCATCCTGTTCATGCTGGTGGTGATCTTCCTGCCCGGTGGCCTGGTCGAAGGCGGACAGCGGATCTACGCCTGGATCTCCGGATCCAAGCGGAAGGCCAAAGCCGCCGAAACCAAGACCGAACCCGCGGAATAAGGAGGGCGAAGAATGGGCATTCTCGACGTAAAGAACGTCTCCAAGCGCTTCGGCGGGTTGAAGGCACTGTCCGACGTGAACCTCTCGGTCAAGGAGAACACGGTTCACGCGATCATCGGGCCGAACGGGGCCGGCAAGTCGACCCTGCTGAACTGCCTGGTCGGCAAGCTGATCCCCGACACCGGGTCGGTCATGTTCGACGGGCAGTCGGTGCTGGGCCGGGCGCCCTACGAGATCAACCAGATGGGCATATCCCGGGTGTTCCAGACGCCCGAGATCTTCGGCGACCTGACCGTGTTCGAAAACATGATGATCCCGATCTTTGCCAAGCGCGACGGGTCGTTCCGGATGCACGCTTACGAAACCGTGGCCAGCGAGGCCGAGATGGTCGAGCAGGCGGAAAAGATGCTGATCGACATGAACATGATCGACAAGCGTCACATGCACGCGGCGTCGATGTCACGGGGCGACAAGCGAAGGCTGGAGATCGGCATGTGCCTGTCGCAGCAGCCCCGCCTGCTGCTTCTGGACGAACCCACCGCCGGCATGGCGCGGGCCGATACCAACAACACGATCGACCTGCTGAGGCAGATCAAGGCGGAACGCGACATCACCATCGCGATCATCGAGCACGACATGCACGTCGTCTTTTCGCTGGCCGACCGGATCACCGTCCTGGCCCAGGGCACGCCCCTGGTCGAGGACGAGCCGCAGAATATCCGCGGCAATCCGAAGGTGCGCGAGGCCTATCTGGGCGAAAGCGCCTGATCACCGGCAACGGCGGGGCAAACCCCGCCGACCGGCTCAACTTATGGCGGTACGTCCGCCCCCTCCTTCCGAGAGGACCCGAAGATGAACGTCAAACCCGACTTCTCCAAGAACGCCAACATGGCGGCCACGGCACCGGCCTTCCTGTCGGTCTGGGACGTGCATGCCTATTACGGCGAAAGTTACATCGTGCAGGGCGTCAGCTTCAACGTGCACGAGGGCGAGATCCTGGCACTGCTGGGCCGGAACGGCGCCGGCAAGACCTCGACCCTGCGGTCCATCGCCCGGATCGGCGATCCGCAGGTCACCCATGGTGAAATCTGGCTGGACCACCAACCGCTGCACAACATGTCCAGCCACCAGGCAGCGCGCGCGGGTCTTGGCCTGGTGCCTGAAGACCGCCGCATCATCCCCGGCCTGACAGTCGAGGAAAACCTGCAGCTGGCCCAGATCGCCCCGCCGGTCGGCTGGTCGCTGGAGCGGGTCTACGAACTTTTCCCGCGCTTGGGCGAACGCCGCAAGCAGGAAGGTGTGACGCTGTCGGGCGGCGAACAGCAGATGCTGGCCATCGCGCGCGCCCTGTCACGGGACATCAAGGTGCTGCTCCTGGACGAACCCTATGAAGGCCTGGCCCCGGTGATCGTCGACGAGATCGAAAAGACGCTCATGCACATCAAGGAACAGGGCATGACCACGATCATCGTCGAACAGAACGCCGTCCGCGCGCTGGAACTGTCCGACCGGGCCGTGATCCTCGACACCGGCTCCGTGGTCTTCGACGGCTCGGCCAAGGACGTCCTGTCCAATGCCGAGCTGCGTTCGGAATATCTCGCCATCTGACCCTCCCCATCCCTGGCGGGATTCCTCAGACGGGCCGCATCCTGGGATGCGGCCCGTTTCCGTTTGCCCCCCTGCCCCGCGTCCGGATCGCCCGTCCCGCGCCCGGTCCGGGGCATCGAACGCCGAAGACATCCGGCGGATCGGAGCACGCCGGGCCCAAACGGCTACGGGGGCCACTTGCATGACCCTGGGGCACCCTTCGTGCCCCCATCCGACGCACAGTTCCGCGAACGAGCCCTTGCCGACATGTGCGAGACCGCTTTTCACCCGTTTACCCTTGGCCTATAAGCCCCCAAAACCGCGAAAACGGAGCCCGCCCGTTTCGACATAGGCCGAGGACCTGTATGACCGAGAGCAACACACACGACGCCGACGTGGCCTTCATCGAGGCTCTGGCCCGTCTCCTGCGCGAGAACGACCTGACAGAGCTTCATGTCGAACGCGAGGACGGCTCGCATCACAGCCTCAATGTCCGCGTAACCCGGACGCCGCCGCAAGTGGTGGCTCATGTGCCCGCCGCCGCCCCGGTCGCCGCCCCGGCGGCAGCGGCCCCTGCCGCAGCACCCGCTGCCGCAACCGCCGCACCGGCCGCGGCCGAGGATCCGGCCGACCATCCCGGCGCCGTGACCTCACCCATGGTGGGCACTGTCTACATGCAGGCCGAACCGGGCGCGGATCCCTTCGTTTCCGTGGGCGCTACCGTGACCGAAGGTCAGACCCTGCTGATCGTCGAGGCGATGAAGACCATGAACCACATCCCCGCGCCGCGGGCCGGCACCGTGCGCCGGATCCTGGTCGAGGATCAGGCGGCTGTCGAATACGGCACGCCGCTCGTCATCATCGAATGATCCGCCGGCCGCCCGCAACGGGGCGGCCATTCGATCCCTGCGCCGTCAAAAGGGCGGCGCGACCCAATCAAGGACCGCGCGGGGCCTAGAGATGTTCAAGAAAATCCTGATCGCCAACCGGGGTGAGATCGCGCTCCGCGTCGTCCGCGCCGCCCGAGAGATGGGGATCGCCACCGTGGCGGTCCATTCCACCGCCGACAGCGACGCCATGCATGTGCGGATGGCCGACGAATCGATCTGCATCGGTCCGCCGCCAAGCCCGAAAAGCTATCTCTCGATCCCGGCCATCGTTTCCGCCTGCGAGATCACGGGCGCCGAGGCGATCCACCCGGGCTACGGCTTTCTGTCGGAAAACGCCCGGTTCGTCGAAATCCTGGAAGAGATGAACATCGCGTTCATCGGGCCCTCGTCGGAACATATCCGGCTGATGGGTGACAAGATCACCGCCAAGGACACGATGAAGATGCTGGGCGTGCCCTGCGTGCCCGGCAGCGAAGGCGGTGTGCCGGACCTCGACACCGCGCGCGAACTGGGCGAGCAGATCGGCTATCCGGTCATCGTCAAGGCCACCGCCGGCGGCGGCGGCCGCGGCATGAAGGTCGCCCATGACGCGCTGGAGATGGAAAGCGCCTTCCGCACCGCGCGGGCCGAGGCAAAGGCCGCCTTCGGCAATGACGAGGTCTATATCGAGAAGTACCTGACCACGCCCCGCCATATCGAGGTGCAGGTCTTCGGCGACGGCCGCGGCACGGCCGTGCATCTGGCGGAACGCGACTGTTCCCTGCAGCGGCGCCACCAGAAAGTGCTGGAAGAGGCGCCCGGCCCGTCGATCACCCCGGCCGAACGGGCCAGGATCGGCAAGATCTGTTCGGACGCCATGGCCAAGCTGGGCTATTCCGGCGCCGGCACGGTCGAGTTCCTGTACGAGAACGGCCAGTTCTATTTCATCGAGATGAACACCCGCCTGCAGGTGGAACACCCGGTGACCGAAGCGATCATGGGCGTCGATCTGGTGCGGGAACAGATCCGCATCGCCGCCGGCCTGAAGATGTCGTTCAAGCAGGAGGACCTTGTCCCCCGCGGCCATGCCATCGAGGTGCGGATCAACGCCGAACGGTTGCCGGATTTCGCGCCGAGCCCGGGCAAGATCACCCATTTTCACACGCCCGGCGGTCTGGGGGTGCGGATGGATTCGGCGCTTTACGACGGCTATTCGATCCCACCCAACTATGACAGCCTGATCGCAAAGCTGATCGTCCACGGACGCGACCGGCCCGAGGCGCTGGCCCGTCTCGACCGCGCGCTGGGGGAACTGATCGTCGATGGCGTGCACACGACGGTGCCGCTCTTCGATGCGCTGCTGCGCGATCCGGACATCCAGGCCGGCAACTACAACATCCACTGGCTGGAACAGTGGCTGGCCGATCACGCCAAGGCGGAGTGATCCTCTTGGGGGGCGGCGGTCCATCGTCCGTGACGGCGGGATCGCGCCCTCACCGCCCCACCCGCCCGCCCCGGCGGATCGGGCGCGATGCGGCGCCTGCGCGCCGCGCCGGGCATTTTGACGGCCTATGACCCTGACGCCCGAACTGCTGCTGCATGCCTATTCCATCGGGATCTTCCCGATGTCCGAGCATCGCGACGACCCGGAAATCTTCTGGGTCGATCCGCGGCGCCGGGGCGTGTTCCCGCTGGACGGTTTCCGAATCTCGCGGTCTCTGGCACGGCGGATCCGCAGCGGGGTCTTCCGCATCGACACCGACCGCGACTTTGCCGGCGTTGTCGACGGCTGTGCCGACCGGGCCGAGACCTGGATCAACGACGAGATTCGCGACCGATACCTGGACCTGCACGAGCTGGGCCATGCCCATTCGCTGGAGGTCTATGACGGCGATCTGCTGGTCGGCGGGGTCTACGGCGTGGTGCTGGGGGCGGCCTTCTTCGGGGAAAGCATGTTCTCGCGCCGGACGGATGCGTCGAAAGTGGCGCTGGCCTATCTTGTGGACCGGCTGAACCGCGGCGGGTTCACCCTGTTCGACACGCAGTTCCTGACATCACACCTGGCCTCGCTGGGCGCGGTAGAGATTTCGCGAGGCGAATACCGCCGACAGCTGGCCGAAGCGATTGCCCGCCCCGCCTCGTTCACCGCTCCGGCGATACCGTCGGTTCAGGAAATCTTGCAGCGCACCAGCCAGACATCGTAGCGGGGATCGTCCAGCGCGTTCAGTGCCGGGGCCGACGCGACCATCCAGCCTTCGAACTCGATTTCCGGATGTCCGACGCGGCGCACCTCCAGCAAGGCATAACCATCGCCCGTGGGGTTCCTGCGGGGATAGCGGCAGTCGCCCAGACGCACGTCCAGACCGAAGATCACCGCCCGGCCGCCGCGGGACAGTTCCACGTCCATCTTGTGACCGCTGACCTTGTCCAGGCCCCGCAGCACGGCACCGGAGCCAGACAGGACGGAAGGACCGGCCTGGACCGGCACGGACGTATCCTGTGCCAGGACCGGCGACACCGCCAGCCCTGCCAGTGCCAGCAGGGCCGCGCGGATCACTCTTCGCTGCTCCCGCTGCCGGTGACGAACTGGACCAGAAGCGAAATCAGGCTGACCGCCCCCTGGGTGTCGGTAATCTCTCCGCCCGGGGCGAAATAGTCCATCGAGCCGCCGGGGCTGATCTCGACGAAGTTGCCGCCCAGAAGACCTTCGGAAGACACGATGACGGCGCTGTCGTCGGGGATCAGGATCTTGTCCGTCACGTTCAGCGTGGCCGTTGCCCGATAGGTGTCGGGGTCCAGGTCCAGGCGCGAGACAGTTCCGACCTTGACGCCGGCCAGGCGCACGTCGGTTCCGACGCTGACCCCTTCGACCGACCGGAACGAGGCGGTGAGCGGGTAGCTGGATCCGCCGCCGGAGATACCGGCGGTCTGTCCGGCGAAGACGGCAAAGGCGATGGCGGCGGCAAGAACGACGCCACCGACGACGATCTCGACGGGATTCTGCGACATGGGGTCAGGTCCCTTGAATGATTATTCGGGGCTCCACGCCTCGTAGTCGCTGCGGGCGACGGGGTCGGGCCGGCGCAGCGATCCGGGTGGCACATAGGCCAGCGGAGTCCCGGTCAGATTCTCGATATGGGGCTTTTCCCACGGCTTGTGCACCAGCGGCTTGGCCGTCGGCGGATCGTCGAAGGTACGGTGCAGCCAGCCGTGCCAGTCGGGACCGATGCGGCTTGCCTCGACCAGGCCGTTGAAGATCACCCACCGGCGGCTGTCGTCGCGCGTACGGTAATAGATGTTGCCCTGGTCGTCCTCGCCCACTTTCACGCCGTGACGGGACGTGAAGATCTTGGTCGGCAGGGTCTGGCCGTGCCACCAGGTCGTCGCGTGCAGGAACATGTCCTTGATGCTCATGGGTGCCTCCGGCCTTGTGCTGGTTCAGATATGGCGCAAAGCCCCGGCAAGGTCCAGTGGCCGCATCGGGACTGGCTGGATGACGCGGGGCGACACGGGCGCGCAGGGTGGCAACCCGGCGGCAGCAAGGACCTTTGGTCCTGGGGAAGCCCCGGCCAAAGATACCATGAAACGTCCTGCCTGTCCGGATTTGATTTGACGGGCCCGCCGATTGCCGTGCCGATCAGCCTGCCGAGGCCGGCTCGCGCTCGGCATCTGCGTGGATCATCAGCGGGGCGGCATCGGAATTCGCCGATTCCTCGTTCACGACGACCTTGGTCACGCTGGACAGGCTCGGCAGGTCGAACATCGTGTCAAGCAGGATGTCCTCCAGGATCGAGCGCAGCCCGCGCGCACCGGTCTTGCGTTCGATGGCCCGCTTGGCGATCGCCTGCAGCGCGTCGTCGGTGAACACCAGCTCGGTGTCCTCCAGCTCGAACAGGCGCTGGTACTGCTTGACCAGGGCGTTCTTCGGCGTGGTCAGGATGGTGACCAGCGCGTCCTCGTCCAGGTCTTCCAGCGTCGCCAGAACCGGCAGACGGCCGACGAATTCCGGGATCAGGCCGAACTTCAGCAGGTCTTCCGGTTCCAGATCCTTGAAGATCTCGCCGATGTTGCGTTCGTCATTGTCCCGCACGTCGGCGCCGAAACCCATGGCCGAGCCCTTGTGGCGCTGCGCGATGATCTTGTCCAAACCGGCAAAGGCGCCGCCGCAGATGAACAGGATGTTGGTCGTGTCCACCTGCAGGAATTCCTGCTGCGGATGCTTGCGCCCGCCCTGCGGCGGAACCGACGCAACGGTCCCTTCCATCAGCTTCAGCAGTGCCTGCTGCACGCCCTCGCCCGACACGTCGCGGGTGATCGAGGGGTTTTCGGACTTGCGGGTGATCTTGTCGACTTCGTCGATGTAGACAATGCCGCGCTGTGCCCGCTCTACATTGTATTCCGACGCCTGCAGCAGCTTCAGGATGATGTTTTCGACATCTTCGCCCACGTAACCGGCTTCGGTCAGCGTGGTCGCGTCTGCCATGGTAAAGGGCACATCCAGGATTCGCGCCAGCGTCTGGGCCAGCAGCGTCTTGCCGCAGCCGGTCGGGCCGATCAGCAGGATGTTCGATTTCGCCAGCTCGATATCGGCGCCGGCCTTCTGCGAATGGTTCAGGCGCTTGTAGTGGTTGTGCACGGCCACCGACAGCACCCGCTTGGCCCGCGCCTGGCCGATCACGTAATCGTCCAGCACGTCGCAGATATCCTTCGGCGACGGCACCCCGTCCGAGGTCTTCAGCCCGTTGGCCTTCGTTTCCTCGCGGATGATGTCCATGCACAGCTCTACGCATTCGTCGCAGATGAAGACAGTCGGACCGGCGATCAGTTTGCGCACTTCATGCTGGCTCTTGCCGCAGAAACTGCAGTAGAGCGTGTTCTTGCTGTCGCCGCTAGAATTCGTCGCCATGTTCTACCTTTCGGGCTTCCCTTTCGGGCCTCGTCGTCCAACATGCCCCCCGGCACTGCCGGATCTTCTTGTTCAGACCCCCGCGTCCGGGCCTTCGCGTCCGACTTCTAGGCAATCTAGGACAGCGCCAAAGTCACTACAATCTCAAAATCGCGGCTGGTAAAGGCCCTGCCTTCCCCACTGGTTAAGGTAACCTGTCCGGACCGGCATCCTGCGGACCGGCGGCCCCGGATGCGACGGGACCGGCGAGAAGGGTCAAAAAGGCCATTTACACCGGCCCATTTTGCCGGCCCGGGTCGCCCCGGCCAAAATGACGCTACGTCATTTTGGAATAAAATCCCAAACGGCCCAATCCGTCATCATGGCACCCGGTCCGAAGACCGCTGACCGGTGTCGCCGGCACCTATCCGGTGCCGGCGTCCGAATCCGTCAGGATCACGCGTCGCCGCGATGTGCCACGATCTCGTCAATGTGACCCCAGGCCTTGGCCTCTTCCGGCGACATGAAGTTGTCGCGATCCAAGGCCTTCTCGACCGCTTCCTTCGGCTGACCGGTGTGCTTGGTATAGATCTCGTACAGGCGGTCCTTCAGCTTCTGCGTCTCGGCCGCGTGGATCATGATGTCTGACGCCTGGCCCTGATACCCGCCCGACGGCTGGTGGACCATGATGCGGCTGTTCGGCAGCGACATCCGCATGCCGGGTTCGCCACCCACCAGCAGAACCGACCCCATCGAGGACGCCTGACCAATGCAGACGGTCGCGATCTTGGGCTTGATGTACTGCATGGTGTCATAGATCGACAGGCCCGAGGTGACGATGCCGCCCGGGCTGTTGATGTACATGGAGATTTCCTTGGACGGGCTTTCCGCCTCGAGGAACAGCAGCTGGGCCACGATGATCGTGGCCATATCGTCCTGCACCGGGCCGGATACGAAGACGATCCGCTCCTTCAACAGGCGCGAGAAGATATCATAGCGGACAGATCCGCGTGCGGTGGTTTCTTCCACCGTGGGGATCACGAAACTGGTAAGTTGCGAAATCGGATCCTTCATGGCACCTGCCCCTTATTCTGGTGTCCGGCAGCATAGCCGGAGATGCGTTAAGCGAATCTTAGTATCGTGCCGGGGGGCCTTCAAGAGGGGCCGCCGGCCCCGTGCCAAGCGGCCGCCCCTGAACGGGCACGAGATTCGGTTGCATCCCTATTCCGCGACGCAACCCTTCAGGGCATCGGCCAGTCCTGTGATCAACGCCGCATAGTGCGCCGGCCCTTCCGGCAGGGTCCGGCCGATCGGGTCCATGGTGCCCAGCCGGATATCCGTGCCTTCGATCACCGCACGCAAAAGCTTGTCGCTGACCTGCGGATCGGAAAATGCGCAGACGACATCCCGCTCGGCCAGCACGTCGCGCAGCTCGGCGATCCGGCGCGGACCGGGGGCGGTGGCGTCGCCGCCTGCGACCGACCCGACCCAGTTCAGTCCGAAGCGGTGTTCGAAATACTGGAAGGCGTCGTGCCCGGTCACGAAAGCGCGGTCCCGCACCGGCGCCAGTTCGGCCGCCACCGACCGTTCCAGCGTCAGCAGTTCCACCTGCCCTGCCTCGGCATTGGCGCGATAGGTCCCGGCATTTTCCGGATCGACCTCTGCCAGTTGCGCGGCAATGGCCCCCAGCCACTTGCGCCCGATCGCCGGATCCAGCCAGGCATGGGGATCCTCGTCCCCGTGGTGGTGGCCGTGCTCGTCGCCCTCATGGTCGTCATGATCGTCGTGATCCGCATGGTCGTCATGATCGTCGTGCCCTTCGACCGCCATGCCCTGCCGGAACGGCAACGGCTCTGCTCCGCCGTCGTCCAGCAACGACAGGCGCGCCGCATCGGGGGCCAGCGAGTCGAGCGGGTGGTCCAGCCAGGGTTCCAGTTCCGGCCCGACCCAGACGACAAAGTCTGCTTCCGAAAGCGCCCGGGCCTGGCTGGGCTTCAGCGCCAGGCTGTGGGGGGATGCATCGACGGGCACCAGCAGGCTCGGCGTTCCGACACCGGCCATGACGATCGCAACCAGGGACTGCACCGGGGCGATATCGGCCACGACCTTCGGCGCAGGCCCCGCCAGCGCGGCGGAACTCAGGCACAGGCCGGCCACCGACAGGCGAATCGCACGCAGGGGGGCGGCGCGCCAGCCGGAACGGCAGCGCGGGAACAGGACTGGAACCATGGGGATCTCCGCAAAACAGAATCGCTTCGGGGGCGGTTGATAGATGAGATGTTATACTGTAACAACCCTTCTCGACAGGTTCCGGAGACTGCCCTTGTCCGCCATAGGATTCGAACGCCACGATCACGCTGGCTGCATCGACGACGCGATGCGGCAGGCCGAGTCGCGTTGCAAGGCAGACAAGCTGCAGTTCACGCCCATGCGCCGCCGGGTGTTCGAAATCCTGCTGGAAGCGCACCGGGCCTTCGGCGCCTACGACATCCTTGAAGTTCTGGTCCAGGACGGCCACGCCGCGCAGCCACCGACGGTGTACCGGGCGCTCGACTTCCTTTTGAAGGCCGGGCTGATTCACCGGATCGAGCGTCTGAACGCCTATGCCGCCTGTGCCCTTCTGGACGAACACGGTCATGGCGCGCACGATCACGTGCCGGCCTTCCTGATTTGCCGCCACTGCCGGTCCGTGGCCGAGGCCGAAGGCGATCTGACCATCTCGGGCCTGGCCGAGGCCGCGGCGGCCACGGGTTTCCTGGTCGAACGCCAGGTGGTCGAGGCCGAGGGGCTTTGCCCCGCCTGCCGCAAGGACCCGGCCGCGGCCGAGGTCGCGGCATGAGCCTGCGCGCGGCCGATATCCTGCCGGGCCCGGTGCCCGCGGCGGCCCCGCTGGTGCGCATCAGCAACCTGTCGGTTGTACTGGATCGCACGCCGGTCCTGCAGGACGTGTCCCTGACCATTGCCCGGGGCGAGATCGTGACGATCGTCGGCCGCAACGGGTCCGGCAAGTCCACCCTGCTGCGCAGCCTGATCGGGGCGGTCCGCATCGCCGCCGGGGACATTCAGCGCGACCCCGGCCTGCGGATCGGTTACGTGCCGCAGACGCTGACGCTGGACCCGACGCTGCCGATGACCGCGCGCCGGTTCCTGGACCTGCCGCGCCGTGCGGCCCGCGGCAAGGCCGAAGAGGCGCTCGACCGCACCGGCACCGCCCACCTGGCCCGGCGCCAGCTGGCGGACCTGTCCGGGGGTCAGCGGCAGAGGGTGCTTCTGGCCCGCGCGCTTCTGGGCAGGCCCGACCTTCTATTGCTGGATGAACCGACCCAGGGCCTGGATGCCGAAGGCACCGCCAGCTTCTATCGGCTGATCGAAACCACGCGCCGCGATCTGGGCTGCGCCGTCGTGATGGTCAGCCACGATCTGGACGTGGTCATGGCGGCCTCGGACCGGGTCGTGGTGATGGGGGGCCGCGTGCTCTGCGACGGCACCCCGGCCGAGGTCGGGGCCGACCCGGCCTATCGTGCGCTGTTCGGCGCGGCCGCGCCGGGCATGGCGGTGCTGCACCGTTCGGGCGACGATCTGCACCCCGCCGCCGGTCAACCTCTGGGCCTGCGGCTGGCGGAGTAACCCTTTCCCATGCTGGACGATTTCTTCCTGCGGGCGCTGCTGGCGGCGCTGGGTGTGGCACTGGCAGCAGCACCGATGGGCTGTTTCGTCGTCTGGCGGCGGATGGCCTATTTCGGCGATGCGACGGCCCATGCCGGGATCCTGGGCATTGCACTGGCGCTGGCCACCGACATGCCCCCGATGCCGGCCGTGCTGATCGCCGCGCTGGCCATGGCCTCGGCCGCGACCGCGCTCACCGGGCGCGCGCGCGCCATGGACACGGCGCTGGGGGTCCTGGCCCACAGCGCGCTGGCCGCGGGGCTGGTCGCGGTGGCGTTGCTGGGCCATGTCCGGCTGGATCTGATGAGCTATCTTTTCGGCGACATCCTTGCCGTGTCGAAGGGCGACCTTGTGACGATCTGGGTCGGCGCCGCGCTGGTGCTGGCCCTGCTGGTCTGGCGCTGGAACCCGCTGCTGGCCGCGACGCTATCGCCCGACCTTGCCCGCGCCGCCGGGCGGAACCCGCGCCACGATGCCTTCGGCCTGACGCTGGCGCTGGCCATCGTCGTGGCGGTTGCGCTGAAAGTGGTGGGTGTCCTGCTGATCACGGCCCTGCTGATCCTGCCCGCCGCCGCCGCCCGCCCGCTGGTCCGCACACCCGAGGCGATGGCGCTGGTTGCCACCGTCCTGGCCGTCGCCGCGGCCATCGGCGGGCTGGAACTGGCCTTTGCCTTCGACACGCCCGCAGGTCCCAGCATCGTCTGCACCGCGGCCGGCCTTTTCGTCGTGACCACCGCCCTCGCCGGCCTGATCCGCGCCCTGGGCCGCAGAACCGGCACCGGTGCCGTGCCGCGCACCGACGGCTGAGTTCGCCATCGTTGTCGACGGCGCTGTCACACGGCTCTCACACCGGGATGGCATGGCACGGGCGGACCATGCCGGTCCGGAATGCCTGTCGTAACGAAGATCCTGTTCCCCTTCCCCGGTCGCAAACGGCATCGCACCTGCACCGCGACAGCGGATCCCGCAGGGATCCGGCGGGTGTGCGAGGTCGGCTCCGCAGGAGACGACCAAGGTGGTGCGGCGCAGGCGCGATGCCTGCACGCAGCCCCGGAATTCAGGCCGCGAAGGGCCGCAGACCCAGCATCGAACGGGTCTGCGCAAAGGTCGCAACCGGGCGTTCGTGCTTCTCCGCGATTTCGGCCGCGCGCCGGACCAGCGCGGCGTTCGACGGCGCCAACGTGTCGCGGTCCAGGCGGACGTTGTCCTCCATCCCCGTTCTTGCATGGCCGCCGGCCGCAATCGCCCATTCGTTCAGGACGATCTGTTTGGGCCCGATCCCCGCCGCACACCACGGCGCCCCTGGGAAGAACCGGTTCACCGTCTTCACGTAATAATCGAACACATCCTTGTCGGCCGGCATCGCGTTCTTCACGCCCATCACGAACTGGACATAGGGAGTATCCTTGATCGCCCCCGCCGCATGCATCTCGGCCGCCTTGAAGATGTGGCTCAGGTCGAAGGCCTCGATCTCCGGCTTGATGTCATAGGTCTTCATCTCGTCCGCCAGCCAGGCCACCAGGTCCGGCGCATTCTCGTAGACCCGCGTGGGAAAGTTGTTCGACCCCACCGACAGGCTGGCCATGTCCGGCCGCAGGGACAACATGCCCCCGCGCTCGCGCCCGGATCCGGACCGTCCCCCGGTGGAAAACTGGATCACCATGCCCGGGCAGTGCTTTTCCAGTCCTTCCTTCAGCCGCGCGAACTTCTCCGGGTCCGAACTGGGCGTCTGGTCGGGATTGCGGACATGGGCGTGGCAGATCGTGGCCCCGGCCTCGAACGCCTCCTGCGTGCTTTCCACCTGCTCCTCGACCGTGATCGGCACCGCCGGGTTGTTGGCCTTGGTCGGCAGCGATCCGGTGATCGCGACGCAGATGATGCAGGGGGTCGTCATGGCATGTCCTCCGGATGCGCGGCCCATGGACGGGCGATGCGAAGTGTTTCGATCCCGCACCGATTGTCAACGCGACCCGCCACTGCAGCTTGCCTGCCGGATGCACCGTGCTAATCATCGCACGGGCGGAGAATTCGGAACGGCACGGAGACGAGAACACGATGAGCGACACCGCAACCGCACCGGACCAGCCGCACAGGGGCACCCCCTGGATCGCACGGATCGTGGTGCTTCTGGCCCTGGTCGGCCTGATCGCCGGCGGCTACTGGTATATCCGCTACTCCGACACTCACCCGTCGACCCGGGACGCCTATGTGGGCGCCAATATCGTCCATGTCTCGGCCCAGGTCGCCGGGCAGGTGACAAGGGTCCCCAATGCCAGCAACACGGCGGTCAAGGCCGGCGACGTCCTGGTCCAGCTGGACGCATCCGAGTTCGAAGCGGAAGAGACCCTGCAGGCCGCCCAGGTCAGCCTGGCCCAGCAGGAGGTCGCCTCGGCCATTGCCGCGGTCGACGCCGCCAGGGCCGAGATCGCGGCGCAGCAGGCGATTCTGACCAATGCCGAGGCCCAGTACAAGCGCATCGCCGACCTGGTGGCAAAGGGCGACCAGACCGTCTCCAAAAGCGACGACATCACGTCGACCCTGAACCAGGCCAAGGCCGAGGTCGAGGCCGCGAAGGCCCGCCTGACCGAAGCTCAGGCCAAGGTGGGCGGCACGGAAACGGACAACGCCCGCGTTCAGGTCGCCCAGGCCAACCTGACCGAGGCAAAGCTGAACCTGTCCCATGCCGTCGTCCATGCCCCGGCAGACGGCACGCTGGGCCCGGTCACGCTGCGCCCGGGCGATTATGTCCAGGCCGGCGAGTCGCTTTTCCCGCTGGTCGAGGACGACACCTGGTACATCACCGCCAACTTCAAGGAGACGGACCTGACCAGGATCCGTCCCGGCATGACGGCCCATGTGACCATCGACATGTATCCAGGCCAAAGCTGGACCGGCACGGTGGAAAGCCTGTCGCCGGCCTCGGGCGCGGCCTTCGCCCTGCTGCCCCCCGAGAATGCCACCGGCAACTGGGTCAAGGTCACGCAACGGTTCCCGGTCCGGATCGCGATGACGAACGACAGGGCCGAAGCGCCACTGCGCGTCGGCGCCTCGGCCACAGTGAAAATCGACACGGAACAGGCCGCGGCGCCTGCCGCGAAGAACTGATCCGTGGCCACCGCCCCGAGCAGCGACCCGAGAGGCGCCCCGACCGTCCCCGACATGCCCGGCGTCGCGGCCCACAAGGGTCGCGCGCTGATGGCGGTTGCCGTGATGATGGCCACGGTCATGATCATCCTCGACAAGACCATCGTGAATGTCGCCCTGCCCCACATGGCCGGAACGCTGGGCGCCTCGCCCGACCAGATCACCTGGGTCCTGACATCCTATATCGTGGCCGAGGCAATGGTGATCCCGCTGTCGGGCTACCTTGCCCGGCGCTTCGGGCGTCGGAACGTCATGCTGTGGTCGGTCGGGGGCTTCGTCGTGGCCTCGGTCCTGTGCAGCCAGGCGACCTCTCTCGGGGAAATCGTCGTCTTCCGTTTCATCCAGGGCGTTGCCGGGGCCAGCGTGATCCCGCTGTCGCAATCCCTGATGGTCGATGCCTTCGAGCCGGAACAACGCGGCCGTGCCATGGCCTTCTGGGGCATGGGAATCATGGTGGGGCCGGTCATGGGGCCGATCCTGGGCGGGACCCTGACCAGCGCGCTCGACTGGCCCTGGGTCTTCCTGATCAACCTGCCTGTGGGCGCCCTGACGCTGCTGGTCCTGGCCGCAACCCTGCGGCATGAACCACGCGGCAGCGGCCGGGTCGACGTGCTGGGCGCCCTGGTTCTGGCGCTGGGGATCGGCGCGCTGCAGGTGATGCTGGACAAGGGCAATATCGACAACTGGTTCCAGTCGCGCTTCATCCTGGCCTGCGCGGTGCTGGGCGTGGCGCTGGTGGGATGGTTCGTGGCCCGCGCCCTGACGCGCCGGGACGCGGTGGTCGACATCCGCCTGCTGCGCGACCGCAACCTGGCCATCGCCTGCATCATCATGTTCGTCTTCGGCTTCGGCATGTTCGGCACCCTGTCGATCCTGCCGCTGTTTCTGGAAAACCTGATGAACTACCCGGCCGTCGATGCCGGGCTGCTCTTGGCGCCGCAAGGCATCCTCTCGCTGGTGTCGATGGGCCTTTACGCGCGCCTGAACAGCACCCTTCCGCCCCGGGTCTTCGTGATGTCGGGGATGGTCTTTTCCGCGCTCGGCGCCTGGATGCTGTCGGGCCTGTCGATGCAGGCAGGCCCCTGGAACTTCGTCCCTGCGATCTCGGTCATGGGCTTCGGGATGGGGTTCTTCTTCGTCGCGATCTCGACCATGGCCTATGCCACCCTGCCCCGCGAGTCCACGACCGAGGCCGCCAGCCTCTACAACCTTGCCCGGACGCTGGGGCAGTCCATCGGCATATCCATCGCCGCGACGCTGCAAACCCGCTACGCGCAGGCCCAATGGGACATGCTGGGCGGCCATATCAACGCCTTCAACCCGGCAGTGAAACAATGGCTGTCCGCGCAAGGCCTGTCCCTGTCGGACCCCAGGGCCCCGGCCCTTCTGGGCCAGCTTCTGAACCAGCAGGCGCAAAGTGCCGCCTTCCTTCAGGTCTTCGCCTTGATCGCGCTCAGCTTTCTGGGTCTGATCCCGTTGGCCCTTCTGGCCCGCGGCGTCCCGCGGGACCGCTGGGGCCACGGCGAGCGCGAGAAAGCGGACTGAAGCCGCATTCCTTCGCGGGATCCGCCCCATCGCCGGGCCATCGTCAGAGATCGGGATCAATGGTGCGGGCGGTGGGACTCGAACCCACACGGGCCAGGCCCTTCGGAGTTTAAGTCCGATATGTCTACCATTCCATCACGCCCGCACAGGCCCAATCCTACAGCCACAGGACGACGACGACAATCGCATCGCACCTGCGACGGACGGCGAATCCCGCAAGGACCCGCCGGGGACGGGCGGGAGGGCCGGCGCAGGCGCGATCCGCGGCCGGGCGCCATGGAACGGTCTCAGATATCCTTGCCCCGATCCGCCAGCGGCCCGCCCGGCGCGCGCATGTGGCGTTCGGGCAGCCAGGGGTTAAGTTCCAGCGCCCGGTCCAGCGCCAGCTGCGCCTCGGCAATCCGGCCCAGCGCCGCCAGCGACAGGGCCCGCCCGCTTAGCGCGCCTATATGGCGGGGCGACAGGTCCAGCGTCCGGCCCAGGTCCGCCAGCGCTGTCATGAAATCCTGCTGCAGGAAGGACACGAAGGCCCGCTGGTTATAGCCTTCGGCATAGTCGGGACAGTAATCGACCAACCGGTCGAACTCGGCCAGGGCCCCCAGCAGGTCGAAGGACCGCCGCATCGACATGCCACGGTCCAGAATCGCCTGCGCCTGTTCGTTCGGTGCATCCGCCCAGAATTCCCACATCTGTCCGGAAATCGCCCGCGCCTGTCCTTCGGTCTGCGCCGCCTGGGTCCGGGCGATCAGAGCGTCCAGTTCGGCCCGGTGATCGGGCGCCGCGGGGCAGATGTCCTGGACCGGCACAGGACCGACCACCGGCTGGGCACCAGAGGGAGAGGACAGCGCGGCGACACTCGCCGCAAGAAGGCAGGCCCGGAAACGCATATCGCATGCTGGCTCTGCCGGGGCCGGCCGGTCAAGTCACATCTTCGGGCCCGGCGGGGTTGCGACACGCCCCGCCAGACCGCAGGGTGGGATCGCACATTGCCGCGACCACAGCGATCAAGGCTTCGGCCCACATCAAGCATACGAGCGTACAGATGCACATCCCTCTCGACGACCTGACCTATGCCGACCCGGATGCCACTCTGGAAAGCCTGATCCGGAACGCAGGACTGGACGACGGCGCGCGCGCCGCCATCGCCGCCGCCGGGGCCGACCTTGTGCGGGCTATCCGCAGCCATTCCACCCCGGGCCTTATGGAAACCTTCCTGGCCGAATATGGTCTCTCGACCGACGAGGGCGTGGCCCTGATGTGCCTGGCCGAAGCGCTGCTGCGCGTCCCCGACGCCGACACGATCGACGCCTTGATCGAAGACAAGATCGCCCCGTCCGACTGGGGCAAGCACATGGGCCAGTCGTCGTCGGTGCTGGTCAATGCCTCGACCTGGGCGCTGATGCTGACCGGCAAGGTGCTGGACGACGAACGTCCCAGCCCGGCCAAGTCGCTGCGCGCCGCCATGAAGCGGCTGGGTGAACCCGTCATCCGCACTGCAGTCGGCCGCGCGATGAAGGAAATGGGCCGCCAGTTCGTCCTGGGCGAAACCATCGGCAACGCCATGTCCCGCGCCTCCGGCATGGAAACTCGCGGCTATACCTACAGCTATGACATGCTGGGCGAAGCCGCGCGGACCGAAGGCGATGCCAAGCGCTATCACCTGGCCTATGCGCAGGCCATTGCCGCCATCGCCGGCGCCTGCACCCATGACGACATCCGAAGCAATCCCGGAATCTCGGTCAAGCTGTCGGCGCTGCATCCCCGCTACGAGGTCGCGCAGGAAGCGCGCGTGATGACCGAGCTGGTCCCCCGCCTGCGCTCGCTGGCGCTTTTGGCCCGGTCGGCCGGCATGGGCCTGAACGTCGACGCGGAAGAGGCCGACCGCCTGTCCCTGTCGCTGGACGTGATCGAGGCTGCGCTGGCCGAACCCTCGCTTGCCGGCTGGGACGGCTTCGGCGTCGTGGTCCAGGCCTACGGCCTGCGCGCGGGCGCCGTGCTCGACCGGCTTTACGACATGGCGAAACGGCACGACCGCAAGCTGATGGTCCGCCTGGTCAAGGGCGCCTACTGGGACACGGAAATCAAGCGGGCGCAGGTCAAGGGGGTCGAGGGCTTCCCGCTCTTCACGCAGAAGGCGGCAACGGACGTGTCCTATATCGCCAATGCCCGCAAGCTTCTGACCATGACCGACCGGATCTATCCTCAATTCGCCACGCACAACGCCCACACCGTCTCGGCGGTCCTGCACATGGCAGAGGAGATGGGGGCCGACGGCACCTACGAATTCCAGCGCCTGCACGGCATGGGCGAAGCGCTGCACGACATCGTCAAGAAGAAGAACCATACCCGCTGCCGCATCTATGCGCCGGTCGGCGCGCACAGGGACCTGCTGGCCTATCTTGTCCGGCGATTGCTGGAGAACGGCGCCAATTCCAGTTTCGTGAACCAGATCGTGGATGAGGCCGTGCCCCCCGAAAAGGTCGCCGCCGACCCGTTCGAGGCGGTGCAGGCCCCGGCACCCGGCATCGCCACGGGCCCAGATCTGTTCCGCCCCGAACGGAGGAATGCCCTCGGCTTCGACCTGACCCACCGCCCGACGCTGGCCCGGATCGAAGCGGCGCGAGCGCCATTCCGTCATCATCAGTGGTCGGCCGAGCCACGCCTTGCCGGCCCGACGGCCCCGGACCCGGCCGTTCCCGTCACCAACCCGGCCGATCCCGCCGACAGCCCCGGCACCGTCGCCCCGGCAAGTGCTGCCGATGTCGAAACGGCGCTCGCCAATGCACAGCCCTGGGAGGCCCCCCCGCAGGAACGCGAAAAGGTTCTGAACCGCGCCGCCGACCTCTACGAGGCGCATTTCGGCGAGGCCTTCGCCATCCTCGCCCGCGAGGCCGGCAAGACCCTTCCCGACGCCGTCGCCGAACTGCGCGAGGCGGTGGATTTCCTGCGCTACTACGCCGCCAACATCCCCGACGGCGTGCCTGCGGGCGTCTTCACCTGCATCTCGCCCTGGAACTTCCCGATGGCGATCTTCACCGGCCAGATCGCGGCGGCGCTGGCCACGGGCAACGCGGTGCTGGCCAAGCCCGCGGAACAGACACCGCTGATCGCCGACCTGGCGGTCCGGCTGCTGCACGAGGCCGGCGTGCCCGCCACCGCGCTGCAGCTTCTGCCTGGCGGCGGATCGGTCGGTGCAATGCTGACTTCCGACCCCCGAGTCGCAGGCGTGGCCTTCACCGGATCGACCGCCACGGCGAAACGCATCCGGGCGGCTATGGCCGAACACATGGCCCCCGGCGCGCCCCTGATCGCGGAAACCGGCGGTCTGAACGCGATGATCGTCGACAGCACGGCCCTGCCGGAACAGGCGGTTCAGGCCATCGTCGAAAGCGCCTTCCAGTCGGCCGGCCAGCGCTGTTCCGCGCTCCGCTGCCTCTATCTGCAGGGCGATATCGCCGACTCCGTGCTCGAGATGCTGGAAGGCGCCGTCGACCAACTGACCCTTGGCAACCCCTGGGATCTCGCGACGGATTCCGGCCCCGTCATCGACGAGGCCGCCCGCAAGACCATCGCCGATCACATCGCCGCCGCCCGCACCGACGGCCGGTTGTTGAAGGAAGTGCCCGTGCCGGCAAGCGGCACCTTCATCGCGCCCACCATGATCTCGGTCCCCGGTATCGGAGCGCTGGAACGCGAAATCTTCGGTCCCGTCCTCCACGTGGCGCGGTTCAAGGCAGCCGATCTCGACAAGATCATCGCCGACATCAACGCAACGGGCTACGGCCTGACCTTCGGGCTTCAGACCCGGATCGATGACCGCGTCCAGCAGGTGACCGAGGCGATCCACGCCGGCAACATCTACGTCAACCGCAACCAGATCGGCGCCGTCGTGGGCTCGCAGCCCTTCGGCGGCGAGGGGTTGTCGGGCACGGGGCCGAAGGCCGGCGGCCCGCTCTACATGGCGCGGTTCCTGGCCCCGGATCGCCAGTCGGCCAGCGGGGGCTTCACGGCACCAGCGGGCAAGCTACCCGCACCGGTGGGCGGCGAAAGGAAGGACAGGACCCTGACGATGCCCGGGCCCACGGGCGAATCGAACCGCTACTCGACTGTCCCGCGCTCCCCCCTTCTCTGCATGGGGCCGGGCACGCATGCGGTCGACGAACAAGTCCGCGCGGTGACCCAGGCCGGCGGCCTCGCCATCCGCGCCGACGGCACGATCCCGCCCGAGGACCTGACAGGCCTTCCTGGCATTTCGGGCGCGCTCTGGTGGGGCAACGCGGATACGGCCCGCGCCATCGACAGGGCCCTGGCCCACCGCGACGGTCCGCTGGTCCCCCTGATCCCGGGCCTGCCCTCCCGCGACCGCGTACTGGCCGAACGCCATGTCTGCGTCGACACCACCGCCGCCGGCGGAAACACGCAGCTGCTGGGCGGCCTCGAATAACCCCGGTGCGGTGCGTGCACAGCACGCACCCTACGGCGGCGTCACGGACGGGGCCCGGAAACCGGGCCCTCGGCCCCCGCTTCTTCGGTCTTCAAATACCTCGGGGGGAGTCCGCGCCACGGGCGCGGGCGGGGGGCAGAGCCCCCCTCCGACCCCGAAACCTCAGCCCCGCGCCAGGGGTTTCCGCCCCGTCGGCGTCAGGAGCCAGCTCTCCCGTCCCTCGAACACCACCGGATGCAGCGTCCGCCCGTATCCGGCCCCGCCATCCAGGTCGACGCGGTTGCCGAAATGGGTCGGCTCGTCCAGTGCCGTGTGCCCGTGCACGACCAGCCAGGGATGGTCCCGCGGATCGTCCAGGAAGGGCTTCCGGATCCACATCAGGTCGTCGACATGCTGCTCGGCCAGGTCGACACCCGGCCGGATCCCGGCATGGACAAACAGCACGTCGTCGCGTTCCTCGGTCAGGGGCAACCCAGCCAGGTACTCGCGATGCGCCTGGGGCACCCGTTCGCGCGCCTCTTCCCAGATATGGGTGAAGGTCCGACGTTCCAGCCCCGTCATGCCATAGGAGGCCAGCGTCGACGCCCCGCCCAGCCGCGGATCAAGCCAGCTCAGCTCGATCGAGATCCGGTGGTCGAACTCGGTCCCGTTGGCCAGATAGTCCACCAGCATGTCGTCATGGTTGCCCTTCAGCACCGTCCAGGGCCGCCCGGCTGCCTGTTCCGCCATCAGAAGTTCCAGCACCCGCCGGCTGTCGGGGCCGCGGTCGACCAGGTCGCCCAGAAAGATCACCTTGGCCTCTGGGCCGCCATCGGCCTCGATCAGCGCAAGCGCGCGTTCGACCTGGGACAGGTGCCCGTGGACATCGCCGATGACATAGACCGGATCGCTCATCCCGCATTCTCCGTCGTTGCCGGGTAGGAATTTCCCTACCTACTCATTCCCTGCACCGGCTTGTACCGCAATGGCCCGGCCAAATCGCCGCGTCCCGGAACCTTCCGGACGCGACCGGCCCCCGTGTTCACCCCCCGCAGGCCGGATGCCTGACGCCAGACCCTCACGGGTCAAGCCTCGAAGGAGAGGTCCATGAAACCCCTTCCCCTTGCCTTTGTCGTCGTCTCGACGGTTGCCCTTCTGATCGGCACGATCTGGGGCCTGTGCATGGCCGTCGCCATGGACCGTACGATGTCGCCTGCCCATGGCCAACTGAACCTGGTCGGCTGGGTGACCGGCGCAATCTATGGCCTGACCTACCACGCCGTTCCGGGCGCGGCCGACACCGGGCTGGCGCGGTTGCATTTCATCGTCCAGCTGTTCGCCACGGCCGCAATGCCCGCGGGCATGGCCCTGGCCATTTCCGGCGCAGGCGAGATGCTGGCCGGCATCGGCGCCGCCGCGGCCCTGATCTCGGCGACGCTGTTCCTGGTCAACGTGCTGACGAACGGATGCCGCCTCGGCGCGTGATGCGGACTATCCCGATCCGTCACAGGACGGACACCCCTTTCCCAGATGCCTGACAAGGCCCGTCGCCAAAGGCCCCTGTCATCCACCAGCCATTCCTTCGGCCCGAGGAGCGCCGACACATCGTCCAGGCCGCGGTCCATCGCGATCATCGTCGGCAAAGGATCCGGAACGCCCGCCGACGCAGCACGCTGACGCCGCCGATCAGGCAGGCCCGGCGTTATGCGGTCGCCCTGCAGCCGGAAGGCTGCCGGCAGGCCAGAACAGGTCATCTCGGGAATGGTTGCAGCGCGGCGACCCAGGCCTTCGGGTATCCGGGGTGGGACCACGAAAAATGCCCGCGGGACCAGGTCCCGCGGGCACGGAGATCAAATGTCAGAGCGTCATCCGGCTCGGCTGGCCTCAGACGACGTCGAATTCCAGCGGCGCGACCTGGCGGAACTTGCCGGAGTTGCGCAGTTCGGCCAGCACTTCGGCCGGGACCGGGGCATCGACATAAAGCAGCGCGATGGCCTCGCCGCCCTGCGCCGCACGGCCCAGGGTGAAGTTGGCGATGTTCACGCCGTTCTGGCCCATCGTGTTGCCCAGCGTGCCGATCATGCCCGGCTGGTCTTCGTTCGTGGTGTAAAGCATGTTCGCCCCGATCTCGGCATCGATGTTGATGCCCTTGATCTGGATGAACCGCGGCTTCCCGTCCGAGAACACGGTGCCGCCAATCGACCGCTCGCGCTTGTCGGTGACGACAGTCACCTTGATATAACCTTCGAAGGCGCCCGACTGGTCCTGCTTGGTGGTCGAAATCTTGACGCCGCGTTCCTTCGCCACGACCGGGGCGGAAACCATGTTCACGTCGGGCGTCACGCTCTTCATCAGGCCCGCGACCACGCCGCAATTCAGCGCATCCAGGTTCATCTGCGACACGGAACCGTCATAGAGGATGTTGATCGCCTTGACCGGTTCGTCCGTCATCTGGCCGATGAAGGCGCCCAGATGCTCGGCCAGCTTCAGCCAGGGGCCCATGATCTTGGCTTCCTCGGCGGTGACCGACGGCATGTTCAGCGCGTTCTGCACGGCGCCGGTCAGCAGGTAGTCGGCCATCTGTTCGGCCACCTGCAGCGCCACGTTTTCCTGCGCTTCCGAGGTCGCGGCGCCCAGGTGCGGGGTGCAGACGACGTTCGGCAGACCGAACAGCACGTTTTCCTTGGCCGGTTCTTCAGAGAACACGTCGAAGGCGGCACCCGCCACGTGGCCGGCCTTCAGGGCCTCGGCCAGGGCTTCCTCGTCCACCAGGCCGCCGCGGGCGCAGTTGATGATCCGGACGCCCTTCTTGGTCTTGGCGATGTTTTCCTTGGACAGGATGTTGCGCGTCTGGTCGGTCAACGGCACGTGCAGGGTGATGAAATCGGCGCGCTTCAGCAGGTCTTCCAGTTCGACCTTCTCGACCTGCATCGCCTTGGCGCGTTCCTCGCCCAGGAACGGATCGTAGGCCACGACCTTCATCTTCAGGCCGCGGGCGCGGTCGCAGACGATGGACCCGATATTTCCGGCGCCGATGACGCCCAGGGTCTTGCCGGTCAGTTCGACGCCCATGAACTTGGACTTCTCCCACTTGCCGGCATGGGTGGATGCGCTGGCTTCGGGGATCTGGCGGGCCACGGCGAACATCATGGCGATGGCGTGTTCGGCCGTCGTGATGGTGTTGCCGAAGGGCGTGTTCATCACGATGATGCCCTTCTTGGATGCTGCCGGCTTGTCGATGTTGTCGGTGCCGATCCCGGCGCGGCCGATGACCTTCAGGTTGGTCGCCGCCTCGATGATCTTGTCGGTCACCTTGGTGGCGGACCGGATCGCCAGGCCGTCATATTTGCCGATGACTTCCAGCAGCTTGTCCTTGTCCTTGCCGAGGTCCGGCTGGAAGTCGACATCGATGCCGCGGTCCTTGAAGATCTGGACGGCCGCGTCGGAAAGGCTGTCGGAGATGAGTACCTTGGGTGCCATGGGAATGGTCCTTGTGGAATACGTTTGGGATACGTGGCGGTGCGTGGGAAACACGCACCCTACGGGAATGGGAAGAGAGGGTGCGCAGGGCACCGGCTGGTCGGGAGCGGTAGGGTGCGTGGTCCCCACGCACCTCACCCGGTCGTCGAAGGCCGTGAAGGGCGGGGTCACCCCCGCCGCCTGCCTTACTCGGCTTGCGCCAAGGCCGCGATCTCGGCCTCGAAAGCCCAGTTCAGCCAGGGCATCAGCGCCTCGACATCCGCGGTCTCGACGGTCGAGCCACACCAGATCCGCAGACCGGCGGGCGCATCGCGATAGGCACCGATGTCCAGCGCCACGCCTTCGGCTTCCAGCCGTGCCGCGACTGCCTTGGCAAAGGCCGCGCCGTCGGTGATCCGGGGATCGGTGAACTTCAGGCAGACCGAGGTGTTCGACCGGATGGCCGGGTCGTCCGCCAGGAAGTCGATCCAGTCATGCGCCGCGACAAAGGCCGCCACGGCCGCCGTGTTGGCATCGGCCCGGCCGATCAGGCCCTTCAGGCCGCCGACGGACTTTGCCCAGTCGAGTGCCACGAGGTAATCCTCGACCGCCAGCATGGACGGCGTGTTGATCGTCTCGCCGACGAAGATGCCTTCGTTCAGCTTGCCGCCCTTGGTCATGCGGAAGATCTTGGGCATCGGCCAGGCGGGGGTATAGCTTTCCAGCCTTTCCACGGCACGCGGGGACAGGATCAGCATCCCGTGCGCGGCCTCGCCGCCCAGCACCTTCTGCCAGGAATAGGTCACGACATCCAGCTTGGCCCAGTCCAGGTCCATCGCGAAGGCGGCCGAGGTCGCATCGCAGATCGCCAGACCTTCGCGGTCGGCGGGGACCCAGTCGGCATTCGGGACGCGCACGCCCGAGGTGGTGCCGTTCCAGGTGAAAACGACGTCCTTGGAGAAATCGACCGAAGCCAGGTCGACGATCTGGCCGTAGTCGGCCTTCTTGACCACGGCGTCCAGCTTCAGCTGCTTGACCACGTCGGTGACCCAGCCTTCGCCGAAGCTTTCCCAGGCCAGCATCTCGACCGGGCGGGCGCCCAGCATCGACCACATGGCCATTTCCATTGCCCCGGTGTCCGAGGCCGGCACGATGCCGATGCGGTAATCTGCGGGCACGCCCAAGATCGCGCGCGTTTCCTCGATGGCGGCCTTCAGCTTGGCCTTGCCGATCTTGGCGCGGTGGCTTCGGCCGAGCGGAGCATCGGCGAGCGCGTCGAGCGTGAATGTGGGGATCTTGGCACAGGGGCCAGAGGAGAAACGCGGATTTGCCGGCCGCGCGGCCGGTTGGGCGATTGCCATTGGTGCATAACCTTCCAGATATACGCCCCTCGTTGGGGAGGGGTGTCCCACCGCCGGACATACGCCTGCCCTTTAAAACAAGCAAGATCCAAAGTGGTTTGCCTTGAAGCTGGCTGCGGGAAGTTCCGGAACGATGAGGGAACGTCACTCCCAGATTGGCACAAATCTGACACAGCGATCTTTCGGACCGGGGCAGGAAATCATGCCGTTTGGCACGGTCTGACGGCAGGTTTTCCGCCTCTTGGCACTTGCTGCGACACATCCCTGTGCCCAGCTGATTTTCGGGCCTGCCAGACCACTGCCCGGGATGGGATTCATCCCGGTGGTACCCCTGAGAAGAGGGCCGCGGGATGAGTTATCACGTCGAAGCGCTCTGCGACCGCCGCAGATTCGGAAGCGCCGCCCGCAAGCAGATCGCCATGTACCTCGCGAACAAGGCGAGCGACGACGGGGCCGGGATCTGGTGTTCGAAGCACACCATAGCGCGGCATACGGAGCTGAGCCTCGCCACCGTAAAACGGACGATCCGTAATTTCCTCGACGAGGGCTTGCTGGTCGAAACCGGCGAACGGCGGGCCTGCGATCACGGCCATACCGTCGTCTATCGCCTCGTCCTCGAAGCGGTGTCCGAACTGGAGTCACTGCTGCCCCAGAAGGCGTCAAAAGGGACCGGGGTCACGGTGAACCCGGTTCATGATGATACCCCAAGGGGGGTCACGGTGACCCCTCGACGGGGTTCACCACGACCCCCTAACAATCCTGGGAACAATCCTTTGAAACCTCCTACGCGCGCCGAGGCGCGCGAGGCGGAGGAGATGGATCTGGAGAAGATCTGGGCCGCCTACCCCTCCGATCGCCGCAGGGACCGCAAGGGGTGTCGCCGCCACCTCGCAGAGGCGCTTGGCAACACCTCGGTCGACGAACTCGCTGCTGCCGCTGCTGCGTATGCCGCCGAAACCGATGGCTACACGCGCTCGAAGGTATCCTTCATCGACAACTGGCTGCGTCTAGGGAAATGGCGGCGGCATGTGGATGAGTTGCGGCAGCGAAAGGCCACATCAACGGAGAGTGCGGAGAAGATCCTGACCCAGGTCGCTGGCTGGGTGAAGACCCGCCACGGGATGTGTAGGCACGTGACAAGCGGCCAGGTCACAGCGGCCTTGCAGCGGGGCCTGATCACGCGCGAAGAAGCCACGGCAGCCGGTGTTCTGAAATGACCTGGACACGCGGCCAAAGCTCCCCGGAGCAGACTCACGGCACCGAAACGACACAAGCGCCGCCGTGTCGTCCCTTCGCCAAACCCACCCGCAGCGCCCATCAGACGGCTGGCGGAGGGTGGGTTTGGCAGCCACTGAAAGTGGCTTCGATCCGGAACGGATCGGCGGCGAAGCCGCACGCGGGGTCGAGGGGCGCAGCGCCCTCGCCGACACGTTGCTTGCAACGTAAACGTCGGTCCATATTGCGTTCCCCGACCGCGAGGGGCCATTGATGAGCGGGCCTCAATTTGTTCGATTCCAAACCTTCTCTCGCAAGCCGAATCCGGCAGGCCAGTCAGTCAAACAGGTGCTGGCCGAAGCCGCCCGCGCGCCGGAGTTTTCCCTCCACGTTGAAGCTCCGAAGGCTCCAAGGATCATCTTCGGAGTAGCACCGGCGGCAGTCCGTCAGCAGCACGATGAAATGCTGAATTCGGGCAGCGTCGAGGTCCGCCTGAAGGACGGTCGAACCGCGCAGAGGGCCGTCCGAAAGGACCGGCATACGATGCTGACCTGCG
Organism: Chachezhania sediminis; assembly: GCF_009765275.1. GTDB lineage: Bacteria > Pseudomonadota > Alphaproteobacteria > Rhodobacterales > Rhodobacteraceae > Chachezhania > Chachezhania sediminis. The sequence goes on along the minus strand of NZ_VOPH01000002.1, from coordinate 843,603 downwards.
TCGCATCCTATCCGCTATTGTGCGAGCAGGTTGCCTCAGACAGCGAGGCGAAGGAACGCTACGACGATTGGGTCAGGCGAACGATTGACTGGCTTTCCGAGATGTACGGCGACCAATTGGTCAGCGCTGTCGAACACACCGACGAAGCACATCCGCATCTGCATGCATTCATCTTGCCCCTTCACGATCCTGCCTGCTCTGCGAGAGACCTGAACCCGGCATGGCAGGCGAAGACAAAGGCCGAAGCCGCTGCCCGGGAAGGCGGTCAGAGCGACCGTGAAGCGGTCAAGCTTGGCAACGCTGCCTACCGGGCCAAAGCTCGTGAGGTTCAGGACGATTGCCACAAGAGAGTCGGTGTTCCCTGCGGTTTGACCAGGACCGGCCCAGCACGTGAGCGACTATCCCGACAGCAGTGGCGGGCTCGAAAAGCCGAGGCTCGGCGCAACGCGCGGCGTCAAAGCCAATTGGATGACCGCATCGCCGGTTTGATCGACGCCGAAGCCGACCAAGCTCGGTCTCATGAGGGCTTGGAAATCCGCCTCGCCTGCCTTGTCGATCAGGTCGACGCGGAGCTGAGGGCAGCGGAAGCGCAACTGTCCCAAGCGGCTGAAAAGGAGCGCGAGGCCGACAACCGCCTCGCCCGAGTGAAGACGGACGAGGCTGCCCTGCAAGCGGACAAGGAGGCCCTGACCCGCGAGCGGAGAGAATTCCAGGCCGAGACAACCCGCCAGGCAATCGGCGCCGCTCGAATGACCGTCAGGACTGCGATGCGCGTGCTCGCCGGCGTGCTCGACGGTTCAGTGCGGCCAGGTCGCGGAAAAACGGATTTGAAGATCACCGACAACGCCCTCGCGCAGGACGTCGCCCGGCTTGGCCTCCGCAAGGCAATCACCCCGATGGTAGTCGCTTTCGCCGACGTCTGGGAACGGCTGTCGAACCGCCTGACGAACCGCGAGCGTGCCCACGAGGCGGAAACCGCCGGACGCGCGCTGAGCAGCGGCAACGTCCAGATCGACCACCCCAAACAGAGAGGTTTCAAACCATGAACGAACTGGAAGCAAGGATCGCTGAGGTGAGCCGCCGCAGCAGCCCGAGGGAAGCAGCTCCGGCTGTCGACGTGACCGCACTGAAGGACGAGCTGAGCAATCATGCTGAGGCAATACGTGCCCAGCTCCACAGAAAGAACCTGCCACTTCTGGGTCGCCTGGAAGCGGTTGAGCGGGCTCACGATGAGCTCCTGCAGCATCAGGAGCGTATAAGTGTCCTAGTTGAGGAAGCCAACATACGCCTGCCCCCCCGATCGCGCAAGATCCAGAGTTGTTGGCACGGAAGATGCCCCCAGCGCCATTGGCCGGATGGCCGTCCGAAGACCATGCCACTGACAGGAACACGGTCGCCGCCCCTGGGAGGGGCTTCTGGAATATCCCATTGTTTGCGCGGTGTTTTCAGGTCCGCGGGCATCGCGTGTTGCGCACGCACTGCCGCATCGGTGACTGCGCCCGGGGCAGCGGCTGCACCGGGGTCTTCCCGCCCGGAACTGCGTCCGCCCGGATCCTCGGCACGACATCACCGCCCCGGAAAGAGCCGGTTTGTCCGCCCGGATTCGGCCGCGTGACCCGCAGGCAGCCACCGCCCAGGCCCGGGTCTGGCGGCAGACCCCCGGTCAGGTGTAGCGCACGCCCTGCCGGGTCAGTTCGGCCTGGATGGCGGTCAGGTCGACGGCATCCAGTGCGACACTGGTCTTGACCGCCTGGGCCGCGGCGATGCCTGCGCCCTGCCCCGACACGGCGCAGCAGGCCATGTTGCGCGTGGCCGCATGCGCCACGCGGTCCCCGCCGGTCGCGCGCCCGGCCACCAGAAGGCCCTTCACCGTCTTGGGCAGCATCGACCGGTAGGGGATGTGCATGTAGCGGCCAGTCGTGGGCAGGATCAGGATGCCGTAGCCATCGATGAATTCGGGATAGATGCCGATGCTGTCTTCGAACCGGCCCTGCTGGCGCACGTCGGTTTCGGTCATGTTGTAGACTGCATCGATCTTGCGCGTGTCCCGCACGCCCAGCGTCATCCCGAAGTTCCGCAGCCGCACGCCTTCGCAGCCCGGCGCGAACTGACGCAGCGCCTCGATCGCCAGCATGGCCTGGCGTCGGCCCTCCATCTCGAAATGGGTCAGGTCGTTCGGGTCGGTCCCGTCGCAGTTCCCAAGGTGAACGAGGTTCATATAGGTCATCTCGCCGCTGTCGTGCAGCGCGCCCCAGGTGCCTGCGATGGTCGTCAGGTCGGCGGGGATGACGCCCGCTTTCCGCGCCGTTTCGAACGGTTTCTTCAGGAAGGGAGAAAACATCGCATCCTCCTTCCCGTCCGTCTCGACCGTCCATTCGCCAGTGGACCAGTCGGCATAGGTCTGGGGATTGGCGCGCACGTCCTCCATGAAACGGGCCTTGTCCACGCCCGCCAGGTGGAACATCACGCTGGCCGCCTGAAGCTCTTCCCGGGGCGGATGGACGACCGGGGCGCCAGCCCGGGTCGCGACATCGGCGTCGCCGGTGGCGTCGACCACGACCTTGGCCAGGATCGCCTCACGCCCCGCCTTCGATTCCGTGATGATGCCGGTGATCCGGTCGCCTTCGACGATGGGCGCCACGAACATCCGGTGCAGCATCGGGTAGATCCCGGCCTCTTGCACCAAATGGTCGGCGACGATCTTGAAGCCTTCGCTGTCCAGCTCGTAGCTTAGCGACTGGCTTTCCGGCACGGCCGCACCCATGGCCTTGGCGCGTTCCTCGAACTCCCGGCCGATGCCGTTCGCCTCGACCGTCTGTTCATGCCTGTACCAGGCAAAGCCTTCGACGCCCACCGTGGTGATATTGCCGCCGAAACAGCCGAAGCGTTCGACCAGCGTCACCTCGACACCTGCGCGCGCCGCGGCAAGCGCCGCCGCCAGCCCGCCGGGGCCGGAACCGACGACCAGGACATCCGTCGCATGCACGACGTCGATTTGGCGGGAAGGTTCTGTGATCTGCATGCGTTTCCCGAGAGTATGGTGGCCATTGACCCGGCCCCAGCCATATCGGTGCCGTCCGGTGGCGGCAACGAAGTTCCCGCGCAGGGCGGTCACGGATCCGCGTGTATCGTCGCGGCGGCGGTCCCGGGTCATCCTGCCTCGATACAGCCGATCCGGGCGCGCCCAAGGGGCGGGACCTTGCATTTCCAGGATGTTCCGCGGGATACGGCCGTCATGTGATGCCCCAAGGGAAGGACCGGAAGCCCGAATGCCCCAGACGGACCACCTGAAGACCGACTGTTCCAAGTGTGCCGCGCTCTGCTGCCTGGCGCTTGCCTTCGACAAGGGTCGTGATTTCGCCTTCGACAAGAACCCGGGCGAACCCTGCCGGAATCTGTCGGGGCACAGCTGCGCGATCCACGACCGGCTGGAGCAGGAAGGGTTCCGCGGCTGTGTCGCCTATGACTGCATGGGCGCCGGCAACCGCGTGGTGCAGGAGGTCTTCGGCGGCCTGACCTGGCGCGACGAACCGCGGCTGGCGCGGGTGATGACCGAAGCCTTCGCCGCCATGCGCGAGATGCACAGGCGGATCGACATGCTGCGTGTCGCCGGGACCTTTCCGCTGCAGCCGCCCGAAGATCAGGCACGCCGTGAATTCCTGGCCCGGCTGGAACAGCATCGCTGGAGCGGCCCCGAACTGAACGAGTTCGAGATGGGCCTGGCGCTGGAGATCGACATCTTCTTTCACGGGATCCGGAAACATCTGCCCGACGACCTTGCCGAGGAATGGCTGGACTAGACACCGATCCGTCCGTCGCTTTGGCAGCGGGCGAACCGGACGGTCCCGTCCTTCCCGGACAAAGCTGCCCGATCCGAAAGCCCTGCAACCGGCCGACCCGTTCCCGGCGCTGAACGTCTGGGCCCGGGCTGCCGCCGGGCGGATGGTGCCCCCCGGCCCCGGGCAGGCCCGCGCATGGGAATTGCATCCGATGCCGGCCTCGCGCATTGGCCTTCCCGCGATTTTCGGACTAAGACGGCCCGGACAGCCATACCCTGCGCGGGAAAGACAGCAATGATACCCTATCGTTCAAAGACATCGACCTCCGGACGGAACATGGCCGGCGCGCGCGCCCTGTGGCGTGCGACGGGCATGAAGGACAGCGACTTCGGCAAGCCGATCATCGCCATCGTGAATTCGTTCACCCAGTTCGTGCCCGGCCACGTGCACCTGAAGGACCTGGGCCAGATGGTCGCCCGCGAGGTGGAAAAGGCCGGTGGCGTGGCGAAGGAATTCAACACCATCGCGGTCGATGACGGCATCGCCATGGGCCATGACGGGATGCTGTATTCCCTGCCCTCGCGCGAGATCATCGCCGACAGCGTCGAATACATGGTCAACGCCCACTGCGCCGACGCCATGATCTGCATTTCCAATTGCGACAAGATCACGCCCGGCATGCTGATGGCGGCGATGCGGGTCGACATCCCCTCGATCTTCGTCTCCGGCGGGCCGATGGAGGCCGGCAAGGTCAATTTCGACGGCAAGGAAATCGCCGTCGACCTGGTGGATGCCATGGTGCAGGCAGCCAATCCGGACCTGAGCGACGAGCAGGTCAACGAATTCGAAGTGAACGCCTGCCCAACCTGCGGGTCCTGTTCCGGCATGTTCACCGCCAATTCGATGAACTGCCTGGCCGAGGCCCTGGGGCTTGCCCTGCCCGGCAACGGATCCACACTGGCCACCCACGCCGACCGCAAGGCGCTGTTCCTGGAAGCGGGCCGCAAGATCGTGGATCTCGCCAAGCGCTATTACGAAGGTGGCGACACCTCCGTCAGCCCCCGGGGCATCGCCACCCATGCCGCGTTCCAGAACGCGATGGCGCTGGACATCGCCATGGGCGGATCGACCAACACGGTGCTGCACCTGCTCGCCATCGCGCGCGAGGCCGAGGTCGATTTCACCCTGGACGACATGGACAAGCTGTCCCGCACGACGCCGTGCCTCTGCAAGGTCGCGCCGGCCGTGGGCGACGTCCACATGGAGGACGTCCACCGCGCGGGCGGCATCTTCGGGATCCTGGGCCAGCTGGACGATGCCGGCCTGATCAACCGCGACGTGACGACCGTCCACACCGCCACCCTGGGCGAGGCGATCGACCATTGGGATATCGCCCGCACCAAGGACAACAAGGTACACGAGCTGTTCAGCGCGGCCCCCGGCGGCGTGCGCACGACCGAGGCCTTCAGCCAGGCCAGCCGCTATCGCAGCCTGGACACCGACCGCGAAAAGGGCGTGATCCGGTCCAAGGACCATGCCTTCAGCCAGGACGGCGGCCTTGCGGTCCTGTTCGGCAACATCGCGCAGGAAGGCTGTGTCGTGAAGACGGCGGGCGTCGACGAAAGCATCCTGAAATTCAGCGGCCCCGCCAAGATCTGCGAAAGCCAGGAAGAGGCGGTGAACCGCATCCTGGGCAAGGAGATTCAGGCCGGCGACGTGGTCATCATCCGCTATGAAGGCCCGCGCGGCGGTCCCGGGATGCAGGAAATGCTGTACCCGACCAGCTACCTGAAATCGATGAAGCTGGGCAAGGCCTGCGCCCTGATCACCGATGGCCGTTTCTCCGGCGGCACGTCCGGCCTGTCGATCGGCCACGTCTCTCCCGAAGCGGCCGAAGGCGGCAATATCGGCCTGCTGGTCGAAGGCGACATGATCGAGATCGACATCCCCAACCGGACCATCAACGTGGCCCTGACCGACGCGGAACTGACCGCCCGCCGGACCGAGATGGAGGCCAAGGGCGATGCTGCCTGGAAGCCGGCCAAGCCGCGCAAGCGCAAGGTCAGCCGCGCGCTTCGGGCCTATGCCTCGCTGGTGGCGAATGCCAGCCACGGCGCCGTGCGCCTGGATCCGTGATCCTGCCGGACTGAAACAGACAGGCGCGCCCCGACTGCCCGGCGCGCCTGACCGTATCCGGGGCCGCCTTCGGACTGCCGGGGCAGAAGCCGCAGACAGGGCGGCGGCACGCCATCCCGTCCCCCTGCGACCCGGCTGTCGGACGCCCGCGTGCCATGCCCCCACGGCACGATCTGTGACCGGCACCGCGGCCCCCGCGATAGTCGCCCTTGCCCCCAGCCCAGACCAGGGGGCGCCGCCATGTGCGGACCGTCTTATCCGACGCGCCCCTGCGGCCCCGTCCCGGGCCGCGACCTGCGGGATCGCGGCAAAGACAGGGACCGCACCTGTAACAATCGGGCAGGAAGAGGCGCGCGGCTTTCGGAACTCCGGACGAATGTGACCGGATCCCGGCCAGAAATCCGCAGCAGCGGTCCTCGACCTCTGGATTTCCGCTAAGAAGTTCACACCGTCGGTACAGCCGTTGCGCAAAAGCCGGAAAGAACGCACATTGATAGGGCGAAGGGCCGCCGTTATGGCCCAGAGGCTTTACGAGATTGTAACGAAGTTAACGACCGATACGAGTTTGGACAGATCCGCGTAAGCCCGGCACGGCGCCGGCGGCGGTCAGCATAGAATTGGTTCAGCGTACTATAGGGTATCGCGAGTAATGCGGACGATGTCCGACTGGGGAGGAACTGCAGCATGACCAAGACCGAAAAAGACGGCACTCTCGTCGCCGATTTCGTCAACACCTCGTTGAACGTGAGACTTAGCGAAAAGCTGCAGACCACGTTGGGGCAGGATGGCGTGAACGCCTATGCCGTCTATTACGACGCCAACGGCAACAATCCGACCTGGACGACCCTTGTCGACAACGGATCGATCACCAGCAACGTCGAGATAAAAGGCCAAGCGATCGTCGGCCTGAACACGATCCCGCTGACCCAGACCGTCGACGGCGCCTTCGAGGGCATGAGCGGCGGCAAGGTCTATTTCCTGGTCCAGAGCCAGTCGGACAGCAACAAGACCGACCTGAAATCGGTACTGACTACCGAGAGCACGATCAACTGGGTTTCCTCGGACCAGTACGACTATCGCTATGACAGCTTCGAGGTCACGCTGGAAAACTCGCCCTTCGACCAGGGCAACCTGACCTCGGTCAACGGGTTCGGTCTGCCGATGAAGCTGGAGGTCACCTACAACGACGGCAAGACCCCGGCGACTGTGGGCTACAAGGTCCCCGGCAACACGATGTTCAAGGACTTTGACGATGCCAGCGCAGGCTCTGCCGTCAAGTTCTCGGAAGGGCCGCTGAAGGATGTCTATCGTGCCGGCATCGCGCCGGTCATTGCGCTGTCGAACGATCTGGGCCACTACTCTGCCGATGACTGGAACGCCTACCTGGACAAGGTGAAGGCGCCGGCCAGCGACATCGTCATCGCGGGCTATTTCAATGGGGCGCCCGACGCGAACAAAATCTGGCACGACGGCGCCTTCTATTCCTATCAGCTGAGCTGGGATTCCTCGGACGGCGGCCGCTTCTGGCTTGATCCGACCGGCACCAGCCAGGTCCGGGGCCGCATCCAGTTCACCGAGGCCGACCTGGCCAACAGCATCTATTCGACGCTGGGCAACGTGGGCATCTACGAAGAAGGATCGGACACGCCTTACCAGATCTTTGGTCACAATCCGTCCAAGCCGCTTTACAACAGCGACACAGAACTCGCCTCAATGAACTCGGGCGAGAACAACCAGTGGGGCGCCGTCATTGCCCAGTTCCTGACCGGCTTCACGGGCGGGTACTACAACTCGGTCGGCAAGTCGCTGAACGACGACAACAGCGACGCGATCGACCTGAACCAGAACATCAACTGGGATCCCACCTATGCCTTCGGCGCCCACCTCTCGTCGGGCGCACCGGACGGGTTCGACCCCTATTCCAAGGTCTTCTACGAAACCTCGAACTCCTACGGGTCGGGCTATACCGATAACCTGATGCGCGAATACAACCAGGGCTCGCCGCTGGTGTCGGTGTCGAACGCAAATGGCAGCAATGTCAACGAGCTGTCGATCACCATCTTCGACGACACCGAGACGCCCGACGGATATGTCGAGCCATTGATCTACAACTATATCGCGCCCGGCGATAAAGGGTACACGGAGGCCAAGGCAGGCACGAACACGTCCGGCAACAGCGTGGGCCTGAGCCTGTTCAACGCCGACATGATCGTGAAGGAAGACACGCCCATCACGATCGAGATCTACACCGACAAGGCCGATTCGAAAGGATCGCACTGGCAGTCGGTGACGATCCAGACCGATGCCAAGAGCAAGGACGCCAACTATCACACGTTGTGGCAGAATTGGGGCTTCCAGATCGATACCGACGGGACCTACAAGATCGTTCCAAGCGGCATCGTAACGACCGCGGGCAACCTGCTGCTGACCCAGTTCCCCGGGAACGAGGAAGGCGTGCACTGGTCCCGCATTACCATCGGTTCGGACGATGCGGCGAAGACCTTCAACCTTTACACCAACGTGCAGTCGGACGGCATGTTTCTGAACCCTGCGGTCCAGGGCGACCAGATCGGCCTGGCCGTCGACGGGCTGGCGCTTCTGACGCCGCAGCAATCCACGGCCGAAACCGTCCCGACCTTCAACGTGGGCTTCCTCTACAGCGCGACCTCGGTCCTGCCGTCCGACATGCTGGAGTACAATTACGCCGAAAGCCAGGCGACCGACTTCCCGACGCCCGCGGCACCGGTGGCCGGCACGCTGGATGGCGACAAGTTCGGCGCACTGTCCGGCCAGGACACGACCATGACCGCCACCAAGGCGACCTCGAAAAGTTCCGAGATCGCCTTTGGCTGGACCGGCGACAATGCCGATGCACCCACCGACTGGCTTGCCCATTATACCAACAAGGTCAATCCGCTGAACTACGCCCAGGTCTCGGTATCCTCTGGCAGCGGGCAGGCGATCACGCCGCTGCTGACCAATGGTGACCTGGACGGCATGTGGACGACCCGTGCCGCCACGCTGGGCAACGGCACCTATACCGTGACGATGAAGGAGTATCTGGCCAGCGATACAACACAGAAGACCCTGGTCGGCAAGGAAAGCAGCGCCCTGACCCTGACGGTCGATGTCGCCGAACTGGGGCTGGGCCGCGCACATGGCGGGCAAAGCCTGAGGCTCGACAACTCGGCGGACATGGCCGGCGACGTCGATGGCAACTGGGTGAAGCTGTCGGTCACCGACAGCCCGGCCGCAGCCGGCGCCGCGGTGGCGGTCGTGCTCCTGAACAAGAGCGGCGAACGGGTCGATCCCCACACGGGCGAGACCGGCGTTTCGGTCTCCGATGCCACGCTGACCACCATGGGCGGCGTGTCGTTCCAGGACGGATCGCTGAAGGGCACGCAGACCGTCTATCTGCCGGAAAACCTGCGGCTGGGCTTCGTGGCGCTGAACGCGACCGACTGGGACGACACGTCGGGGGTCGCCACCGTCTCGGTCGGTCCGAAGGGCGGGGCCGAGGTGACGGTGGGCGGTCACGTGCTGACCGCCGAAGTCGACAATACCCTGTCGGCCGCCGCGCTTCTGGCCGATGCCCAGCGTGCCACAGGCGAGGCGCTGGTCTATCTGAGCCACGGCACCCAGGTCATGGTCGACATGGCCGGCGATGCCGAAACCGGCAACCGCATGGGCTTTGTCCGGGTCGAGGTCGACACGGCGGACGACACCTGGACCGTCGACGGCGTCGCCGAGGGCGAGGCCGGCTTCAAGGCGGCAGTACGCGCCCAGATGGATGCGGAATTCTCTCTTCGCGGCAAGGGCCAGTTCGAGAAGGACGGCGTCTGGACCGTCGCGGGCGACACCGGCTTCTATGCCCCGGTGCTGATCAACAGCGCAGGAGAAGTGCTGTTCGCCCCGGCCGAAAACGGTGATGAAGGCGATGGCGACGCTCTGCGCGTGATGGGCGAGAACTTCTTCACCTTCGAGGACGGGACCGGCAGCCGCGACTATGACGACATGACGGTGCGGCTGACGCCGGTCACGGCCAGCGACGACGGCCGGCTGGACGGCACCACCTATGTGCCCCTGGTTCTGGAAGAAAAGGCTGTCGTGCGGGCCGGGGACAAGTTCGTGTCCTACACCCCGGACGACGGAGGCCCGGGCCACGGGCTGACGCTGCTGGCCACGGCCGACGATCCCGCGCACCTGAAGATCAAGGGCACGGCCATCTTCCACGGCGCAGGCGGCGTCGAGGTCGAGGGCGGCGGCGTCAAGGTGGTCGTGGGCGAGGACGGCAGGCTGGTCCTGCGCAGCGACGGGGACGGCGATGTCCTGGACATGGCCCGCGGGTCCGGTCCCGCCACCATCCTCAACGACGGGCTGATCAGCGGCAACATCTCGCTGCGCGATGGCGACGATGTGGTCCGGGGTCCGGGCGAGTTCGACGGCCACGTATCCATGGGCCGCGGGTCGGACCTGTTCGCCGGCGGTGCCGGCCAGGACAGCGTGCACGGCGGCCGGGGCATGGACCTGCTGAAGGGCGGCGCGGGCGAAGACAGCCTGCGCGGCGGGCGCGGCGACGACGTTCTGCGCGGCGGAAACGGCAACGACACGGTGACCGGCGGGCGTGGCAAGGACAAGCTTTACGGCGGGCAGGACGACGACATCCTGCACGGCGGCCGCGGCGCCGACCGCCTGCAGGGCGGCCTGGGCGAAGACAGCCTTCAGGGCGGGCGCGGCAACGACGTCCTGCTGGGCGGCGCAGGCGACGACGTCTTCGTCATGCAGCTTCAGAACGGCAACGACCGGATCAGGGATTACCACATCGGCGAGGACATCGTGGACCTGAGGGCCTTCGACCTGGCACCGGACGTGGCCGATGCCATGATTGCTGCGGCCATGGGTGAAGCGCCGAACGGCACGCTGCGTCTTGACCTCGAAGACCTGGGCGGTGCGGGCTCTGTCCGCTTTACGGGCCTTGACGGAACCGAGGCCGCGGATATCACCTTCCTTCTCTGATCCGGGAAGGCGCCTGCAATTGATCGATCGGGGGGTCTTCGGGCCCCCCGTTTCGCATTCCGCGACACGGGACCGGGTGGCAGAGCCCGCGATTTCGGGCTAATCCGCCGGGCAGGCACCGGCCGGATGGCGGCGCCGCCCCTTGGACCCCTGATCCCGGATCGCCTGCCATGACCCTGCCCTTCACCGTCACGCTTCTGACCGATCCCGCCGCACCCTCGCTGGAGATCCCCCTGGCCGAAGCGCTGCGCAATGCCTGGGGCGGTGGCCCGATCCGCTGGCTGGCCATGAACGAGGCCGCCGAATTCGCCGTGCCCGCCCTGCCCGACAACCGCTGGACCGTTTGGGAAGATCTGCAGGGCCAGCGCGTCGACATGGCGGTGCAGCCCACCGAAGGGCGACGGAAGAAGATGCTGCTGGCCGACATGGACAGCACCATGATCGAACAGGAATGTATCGACGAACTGGCCGATGTCGCCGGCGTCGGCGACCGGGTGAAGGCGATCACCGCCCGCGCAATGAACGGCGAACTGGACTTCGAAGGCGCCCTGCGCGAACGGGTGGGCCTTCTGGAAGGGCTGGATGCCGGCATCATCGAAGAGGTCATCGCAGAGCGCATCACCTATCGCGCCGGCGGATTGGAAGCTGTGACCACCATGCGCAAGGGCGGCTATGCCGCGCTAGTCTCGGGCGGGTTCACCGCCTTCACCGCGCGCGTCGCCTCGCATCTGGGTTTCGACGAAAACCGCGCCAACACGCTGGAGATCGCCGAAGGCCGCCTGACCGGCCGCGTGATCGACCCGATCCTGGGGCGCGAGGCCAAGGTCGAGGCGCTGGAGCAGATTACCGAACGGCTGGGCCTTTATCCGTCCGACGTCATGGCCGTGGGCGACGGCGCCAACGACCTGGCGATGCTGCACCGGGCAGGCACGGGCGTGGCGCTGCACGCCAAGCCCTCGGTCGCCGCGCAATGCGACGTTCGGATCAATTTCGGCGACCTGTCCGCGCTTCTGTTCCTTCAGGGTTACGCGGCGGACGACTTCCGCTGACCCTCCACCGGCCGAGCCTTCGCCGGTCACCCAAAATTTAACACTTCCGTTAATTAGCATCATGCGCAATAAAGAGCGGATGAGCGATGAACTTGTGAAATCCTTCTCGGCCCTGGCCGACCCCACCCGTCTGGCCATCGTCGAACGGCTGATGGCCGAAGGCGAATTGCCGGCCGGCGACATCGTGGCTGGCGTCGACATCACCGCTCCCGCTATCTCGCGCCATCTGAAGGTGCTGCGGGACGCCGGGCTGATCCGCCAGCGGGCCGAAGGGACGAAGCGGATCTATTCCGCCGATGCCCGGGGCCTGCGCCGGATCGCCGACTGGACCCTGTCGCGACGGATCTACTGGGACAGCCAGTTCGACCGGCTGGCCGCGGCCATAGATCTGGAAGGCGGCCCCGATGCCTGATCTGCACATGGAACGCGACTTCCCGCTTTCGCCCGAGGCACTGTTCGCCTGGGTGACGGATCCGGTGAAGCTCCTGTCCTGGTGGGGACCGGAAGGGATCTATGTCTCCGGCAGCGCGCCGGATTTCACAAGGGTAGGGCCATGGCAGTCGGTCATGACCAACGGGGTCGACCTGACGGTGCAGGTTTCGGGCCATGTGACCCATGTGACCCCCCCGAAATCCGTGGGGCTGACCTGGGCCTGGCACGATGTCGACGGACGCCGCGGACAGGAAAGCCACGTGACGTTCACGGTCGAGCCCGCCCCGTGCGGCGCGCGGCTGATCCTGGACCACCGCGACCTGACCGACGATGACAGCGCGGCGGACCACAAGCGCGGCTGGATCTCGACCTTCGCCAAGCTGGGCAAGATCATCATGGGGCCCTGACGGACAGGGACCGCAACGACAGGAAGGACACCAAATGACGGATTATCTTTTCGTGTACCACGGCGGCGCGGTCCCGCGGACGCCGGAGGAAGGCCAGAAGGCGATGGAAGCCTGGGGCGACTGGTTCGGTGCCCTGGGCGACGCCCTGGTCATCCCGGGCAACGCGGTGGGGGCATCCCGGACCGTGACCTCGTCCGGCGTAACCGATGACGGCGGGCCCAACCCGGCCTCGGGCTTCACCGTTGTGAAAGCGGACTCGCTCGAAGCCGCGATCGAGATGGCCAAGGGCTGCCCGATGGTCATCGACGGATCCGGCTCGGTCGAGGTCGCGCCGATCATCGAGATGTGACGGTCACGGCTGCCCCCCGCGGGTGCCGGAACGACGCCTGCGGGCGGGCGACTTCCGTCGCGCAGATCGCCGTTCGCAAATCCACCCGGTCCGACACGGCCGGCCTCGCGCCCGTCCCGGGCAAGGTGGGTGCCGCAGGCGACCGGCTTGGGCGGGCGGGTGGTCGGCCCGGGACGGGCGCGGGGCCGGCGGAACGCGCTCCACCCGACCCGAAGCCTGTCACTTCCTTTTGCGCGAGACCTTGCGGCTCTTGTCCTTGCCTCCCGGCTTGCCGGACCGTCCCCCCGGGCGTCCAGGCTTGCCGCGCATCGGCCGGCCCGACCGCGGCGGCGCCTTGGGCATGGCGCGGTCGTCCAGTTCCAGCAGCTCCAGCTCGATCCCGCCGGTCACGGGCGAGGCTTCGGCCAGCTTTACCTTCACCCTCTGACCCAGAGCGATTATCAGGCCCGTGTCGGCCCCCATCAGCGTGCCGGCCTCGTGATCGTACTTGAAATATTCCTGCCCCAGCTGCCGGATCGGGATCAAACCGTCGGCGCCGGTTTCGTCCAGTTTCACGAAGACGCCGAAGCGCGCGATGCCGCTGATCCGACCCGTGAACTCTGCCCCCACCCTCTCGGCCAGGTAGGCCGCAAGGTAGCGGTCGGTCGTGTCCCGTTCGGCCGTCATCGACCGGCGTTCCGTTTCCGAGATGTGGATGGCGGTCTTTTCCAGCACCTCGATCTCGCCCTCGGTCAGACCGTCCTTGCCCCAGCCGTGGGCCGCGATCAGGCCGCGGTGGACGATCAGGTCGGCATAGCGCCGGATGGGCGAGGTGAAATGCGCGTATTCCCGCAGGGCCAGGCCAAAATGGCCCAGGTTGTCGGGGCTGTAATAGGCCTGTGTCATCGACCGGAGCGTCGACATGTTGATCAGTTCGGCATCGTCGGACCCGGCCGCCTGGTTCAGCAGCTGGTTCAGGTGGCGTGTCTGCAACACCTGCCCCTTGGCCAACGCATAGCCCGCCGCCCGCGCGGTTTCGCGCAAGGCGTCCAGCTTCTGCTGCGACGGCTCCTCGTGCACCCGGAACAGGAGGGGCGACCGCTTGCGGCCCAGCGTTTCGGCCGCGGCGACATTGGCCAGGACCATGAATTCCTCGATCAGCTTGTGCGCGGTCAGCCGGTCGCGGAAATTGACCGACACGACCTTGCCTTCGTCGGACAGAACGATCTGGCGTTCCGGCAGGTCCAGGTCCAGCGGCTGGCGCGCATCCCGCGCCGCCGCCAACGCGTCATAGGCGCCCTTCAGGGGCTTCAACACCGTTTCCAGCAGCGGCCCGGCCTTGTCACCGGGCGCGCCGTCCAGCGCCGCCTGCACCTGTTCATAGGTCAGGGATGCAGCCGACCGCATCAGTCCCCGGACAAAGCGGTGGCCGATCTTCTTGCCGTCCTTGTCCAGCTGCATGCGCACGGCGATGCACGCCCGCGGCACGCCTTCGTGCAGCGAACACAGATCGCCCGACAGCCGTTCCGGCAGCATCGGCACGACCCTGTCGGGGAAATAGGTGGAATTGCCCCGGTGCAGGGCCTCGCGGTCCAGCGCGGTGCCGGGGCGCACATAGGCGGCGACATCGGCAATCGCGACCCACAGGACGAAACCGCCCTCGTTCGCCGGATCGTCGTCGACATGGGCATAGCACGCGTCGTCGTGATCGCGCGCATCGGCCGGGTCGATGGTGACGAACGGCATCTCGCGCAGATCCTCGCGGCCCTTCAGGCCCACGGGCTTCATCGCGTCGGCCTCGTCCAGCACCTCGACCGGGAAATCGTCCGGGATACCGTGTTCGTGGATCGCGATCAGGGACACCGCCTTGGGCCCGCTGGGATCGCCCAGCCGGCCGATGACCCGCGCCCGGGGCGAGCCCATGCGGACGGCGCGGGACGAACCGATCTGTTCCGCCTCGACCAGTTCGCCGTCCTTGGCGCCGTGCCGGTCGGCCTCGGCCACAGTCCAGTCGTTGTGGACGGCCTTGTCGATGGGCACGATCCGCCCGCCCTCGGCCCCCTTGCGGAAGACGCCCAGAACCCGGCGGGGATGTGTGCCGATACGGCGGATCAGGCGCGCCTCGTAATGATGATCCTCGCCCTGCACCAGTTGCAGGCGAGCCAGGATCCGGTCGCCGGCGGCCAGCGCCGGATCGCTCTCGCGCGGCAGAACCAGCACGACGGGCTCCACGCCCTCGCCATGCCATTCCAGCGGCCGGGCAAAGAGGTCGCCGTCGCTGTCGGGCGCGCGCACCTCCAGGACGGACACGGGCGGAAGCCGCTCCGGGTCGGTATAGCTGCGCTTGCGCTTGGCCAGGTGGCCTTCGTCTTCAAGCGTACGCAGGATGCGCTTCAGCTCGATCCGTTCGGCACCCTTGATGCCGAAGGCCTTGGCGATATCGCGTTTGCTGTTCTGTGTGGGATGCGCGGCGATCCAGTCGAGGATCTCGCGACGGTCGGGGATCCGTGTCATGCCCGGGATCTACCACGGGCCGCAGGCGGCGTCATGAGCAAATGGTGTGCGCCCCGGTGTGTGTGGGGGGGGGGTGAACGGCTTTCCGCCGGGCCCCGGCGCGTCGGCCGCACATGGCGGACAAGCGCGGCGGAAAGCCCCCTATGCCCCGCCCCCGGCCTGTCCGGTCCGGGTGCCCAGATCGGCCGGCGTATCGACATCCGCCAAGTGGTCGGCAAAGCGTACGCGCAGGGGCCGAAGCCCGGCCACTGTGTCCGCCAGCGCATGGGACGTGGACCAGCGGACGCGGTCCAGCGCGCCGGCCCGAAGCGCACGGCCCGCCAGCGCCGGATGACGCATCCCGATCAGCCAGTAGCCGCCATCCTCGGCCGGGCCCAGCACCGCATCCGCGCCCCGAAGGGCGTCGAAGGCCCGGGCGATATGGGAACGGTCGAGGCCGGGAATGTCCGCGCCGACAAGACAGACGGGACCGGGGGCGGCACCTGCGATCTGGCGCAGCATCCGGGTGCCCAGATGCCCCCTGCCCTGCGGCCGGCGGCGGATCGAAACCGGCCAGCATCGGGCGGCCATGCCTTCGCCATCGGGGCTGACCGCCAGCACCACCTGCCAGCGCGGGTCCGCGACCCGACGCAGCAGCCGCGCGGCCTGGTGGCGAAACCACCAGGCGGCAGCGGTCATCCCGATCCCGGCCCCCAGCCGCGTCTTGACGCGGCCCGGGCGCGGGACCTTGACCATCACGATCAGGGTACGCGTCACCACGTCAAGCGAAATAGCCCTTCAGCACGCGGGCATAGACCGCCTTCAGCTGGTGCACCTGGTCCACCGGCACCCGCTCGTCGACCTGGTGCATGCTTTCGCCCACCAGACCGAATTCGACCACCGGGCAGTGATCCTTGATGAACCGTGCATCCGACGTGCCGCCCGAGGTCGACAGGACCGGGGTCACACCCGTTTCCGCCTCGACCGCCTGGGCGACCAACTCCGACAGCGGCCCCGGCGGCGTCAGGAAGCTTTCGCCGGAAATCTTGATCTGCACATCGATCGCGACGCCGAATTCCGCCACGACCTCGGCCGCCTCGGCCTTCAGCCAGTCCGAGATCGAGGCACCCGAATGCGCGTCGTTGAAGCGGATGTTCACCCGGCCCATGGCCTTTTCCGGGATCACGTTGTTGGCCGGGTTGCCGGTATCCACCGTGACCACGGCCAGGGTCGAGGGATCGAAGTGATCGGTGCCCTTGTCCAGTTCGTGGCTGGCCAGCCGGTCCATCAGCCGGACCAGCGGCGGCAGCGGATTCTTAGCCCGGTGGGGATAGGCGGAATGCCCCTGAACGCCGGTCACAAGAAAATCCGCGGTCATCGACCCGCGGCGGCCGATCTTCATCATCTCGCCCATGTGGCTGGGACAGGTAGGTTCACCCACGATGCAGGCCGCCATCTTCTCGCCCGCCCGGTCCATGTAATCCAGAAGCGCCACCGTGCCATCGGTGGCCACGCCTTCCTCGTCGCCGGTAATGGCCAGCACCACGGCGCCATCGGGCGGCGTCTGGGTCACGAAATCGATGGCAGCGGCGGCAAAGGCCGCGACGCCCGACTTCATGTCCACCGCACCGCGGCCATAAAGGATGCCGTCCCGGATTTCCGCCCCGAAGGGATCGACCGTCCAGCTGGCAGGGTCGCCGGTCGGCACAACGTCGGTATGGCCGTTGAACCCGATCGTTTTCGGATGCCCCCTGGCGCCCCAGCGGGCATAGAGGTTCGACACCTCGCCCCGGTCAGCGCGCACGCATTCGAACCCGGCCGCCGACAGCGCATCGGCCAGCACCACCAGCGCCCCGCCTTCCGCCGGCGTGACCGAGGCGCACCGGACCAGCGCCGCCGTCAGCTCTACCGGATCGGTGCCAAAGGGGGTGCCGCTGGATGCTTCTGCCGCAGAGGTCATGCTGTTCTGTCTCCCATATCTCGTACGAACCTGAAACGCTTGGTCCGATTTGTCACCAGTTAAGCACGACGCACCCTAAAAACCGCATCGGCCCTGGGTCACCCCGTGCGCAAAGCGTCTTAACAGACAACCCCGGGGGTGATAGTTTTCAGTTCACGACAACCTGTCCGGGTCACGGCACGCAAATCGCACGTTAGAAGAGCCGACCCTTCACATAACTCGCAACGGCCCGACTTCGGACCAGTTCGACGAAATGAAGGGAAGGTGAAACCGCACTCCGATCCTGCCCGCCCATAGACGGCGGCAGGTCCGGATTACCGCCAGACCCTGGACGGACACATGGCCGCATAGATTGCCCCCAAGGGCAACGCATGGCAACAGGGGACGGTTTGAATGGTCAGTGCTTTCAGGTCACCGGTCGGTATCGTTGCGTCGGCAACGAATAGGGCAAAGCCGGTCTTCCGCGACAGCGGGCAGGCCCGACCTGCCTTCCATGGCGGGGATCGTCGCGCCCGGGGCATCCCCGGCCGGGGCGGGGCGGGCTTGCCCGCCGCCATGGCGGCGGACACCGGACGGATGCGGTCGACGGGGCAGGTCCGGACCTTCACCGGATCAAACCGCCTGTCGGCCCGGCGGACCGCATAGGCCATGGCATGGATCGCCCTTTCCGATGGCACCCACGGCCGGTTTGACCCCGCTGGCATCGACCCCCTGCCCCATGACAGCCCGCTGCCCGAAGCCGGGCCAAACACGGTTCTGAACCGCGGATCCCTGGTGATCGAGATCCGAGGCCTGGACAATGAATGGCTTGCCCCGATCCTGGACATCCGCCGCAGCAGCCCGTGTCCCTTCTGCCTGAGGCTGGGCCCGGACTACGACGGCGCGCTGCATTTCCAGCTGGGACAGGGCGACCACTTGACCGGCTGCCGGGTGCCGGTGACCGAAAACAGCACGGCCGAACGGCTGCGCCTGACCTATTCCTGGGACGTCGCCCTGCAGACGGCCCAGCTGACCGTGGTCGAGGTCGGCGCGGACACGCTGCACCTGCATAACCTGCCGGCGCCCCAGCCGATCCCGGTCGACGTCTTCGCCTGGCTGGTGGACCCCGGGAAATGCTCCTATCCACCCGGCCTGTCCTTTCTGGCGCTTTCGACCGATATCGTGGCAGCGGGCCCGGCACCGTCGCTTTGCCTCGACACGATTGTCTCCACCCTGGACGGCCCGACGCCTGTCGGCCACCTGCGCCGAGGCGACATGGTCGTGACCGGAAGCGGCGAGCCGCTGCCTGTTCTGGCAACGCTCTGCTGGCAGGTGCCGGCCATGGGCTCGTTCAAACCCCTGCAGGTCCGTCCGCCCTATTTCGGGCTGCGGCGCCCGATCACCATGGCCCCGTTCCAGCGCCTGTTCATGAGCGGCAACGATGTCGAGGACCTGTTCGGCCACGAACACGTGCTGGTGGCGGCCGAACACCTGCCCTCCTCGGTCCGCAACCGGATGCCGGACCGCTGGACCGTGCAATACGCCCAGATCCTTCTGCCGCGCCATGCCCGCGTGCGCGCCTCGGGTGCCGAGGTCGAAAGCCTCTATTTCGGAGAGATGGGCCGCAACCGCGACTGGCTGGTTGCCAGCCACCTGGACGGCCGCTGCCGGGTGCACCTGCCGGACCACGGCGCCCCGGCCTCCACTGTCCTGGGCCGGTTCGCCGCGTCGGTCCTGACCGAAGGCCGTGCCGCCTGACCGCCGGGGCCGACGGCATGCGACGCGATTGCCGGCCGGGCCGGCCGGTGCTAGCCTCGCACCTCGGGAGAGCTTTCGGGATCGATGACGCAGGACGACGCACAGACCAAGGCGATGACCTCTGCCGGGCTGAACCTGATCGCGCAGGCGCTCACGATCTATGACCGCGAACTGAAGCTTGCCGTCTGCAACGCCCCGTTCCAGGCCATGTTCGACCTGCCCGACTGGCTGACCACGCCCGGCGCTTCGTTCGAGGACACGATCCGGTATCTGGCAGAAAGCGGCGAATACGGGCCCCTGGACGATGTCGACGTCTATGTCGCCGACAAGGTCCAGATCTCGCGCGCGTTCGAACCGCATTATATGGAACGCACCCGGTCCAACGGGCGGACGATCTCGGTCGAGGGTTCGCCCCTGCCGCAGGGCGGCTGGGTCACCGTCTATACCGACATCACCCAGACGAAACGGTCCGAGGCGCTGCTGCGCGCCCGGTCCGAAGAACTCAGCGACCGGCTGGTCAGCCATTCCGAAGACCTGGCTGCCGCCAACCGGGAACTGGCGGCCACCAACGCCGCCCTGGCCGAGGCCAAGCGCGAACTGACAGAGATCGAGGCGCGGACGCGCCTGGTGACCGAGATGATGCCGGCCCATATCGCCCACGTAAACGCGGCGGGGCAGTACACCTATTCGAACCGGCGGCTGTCGGCGATCATGCCTGGACGGCCGGCCGATGTGATGGGCATGACCCTGGCCCAGGCCGTGGGCCCGCAGATCTATCCCATGATCCACCCGCACCTGCAGGCGGCCTTCCGGGGCGAGAGCGCTGTCTTCGAATTCACCGAACCCCAGGACGCCCGCCGCCTGCGGGCGGCGTTCACGCCCGATGGCCAGGGCGGCGCCTATATCCTGTCGATGGACGTCACGGCCGAAACCCAGGCCCGCGCGGCCCTGCAACAGTCCCGCCGGCGCGAAATCGCGGCCCAGATGACCAGCGGGATTGCCCACGACTTCTCGAACCTGCTGACCATCATCCTCGGCATGCAAAGCCGCCTGTCCAGGATGGATCTGGAGCCCGAGGCCGCAGGTCTGGTCGCCGCCACCCGCGCGGCCGCGGACCGCGGCGGGCGGTTGCTGCACCGGCTGGCCGACATGACCGGCCAGCGCACGCCAAGGCCCCAGGCGACCGACATGCATGCCTTCCTGGCGGACCTGAAGCTCCTGGCAACGCCCAGCCTGCCCCAGGCGGTGGAAATGACGGTGCTGGACCATTGCCCCGACCGGCCGCTGATGCTGGATCCGGGGATGTTGCAGGACGCGCTTCTGAACCTGATCCTGAACGCGCGCGATGCCTGCAGCAACGGCGGGCAGATCACGATCACCGCCCATCCCGTGTCCGACATCTGGCTGGAACTGGCAGTCGCCGACACCGGAACGGGCTTCTCGCCCGAGGCGCTGGAAAAGGCGCTGCACCCGTTCTTCACGACCAAGGGCGATGCCGGGTCAGGCCTGGGCCTGCCGATGGTCTACGACATGGTCAAGATGGCCGGAGGCACGATGGATCTGGGCAACTGGTCCGGCGGGGCCGAGGTGCGCCTGCGCCTGCCGCTGCGCCTTGCCCCCGCGGGCATCGGCGGCCTGGCCCTTCTGGTCGAGGACAATGTCGACCTGCGCACCGATTATCGCGCGATCCTGATGTCGCTGGGCTACGCCGTGATCGAGGCGACCTCGGTCGAGGAGGCGCGCACGCTTCTGGCCGACCTCGACGACATCGCCCTGATCCTCTCGGACATCCGCCTGGAAGGCTCGGCCACCGGTCTCGATCTCGCGGCCGAGACCAGGGCGGGGCAGACCCCCCTGGTCCTGATGACCTCGCTTCCGGTCGACGACCCCCTGCACCGGGCCGCCCTGACCCACGGCCCGGTGCTGCAGAAACCCTTCACCGTCGGCCGCCTGGCCGCCCTGCTTGGCCAGGCCGAAGCCGCATGAGGACACCATGACCCGCACCGACGGAGCCCTGATCTGGATCCTCGACGACGAACCCGAGGTCCGCCAGATCCTCACCGATGCGCTGGAAGAGGCCGGCTATCGTACCCAGTGTTTCGGCCGCGCCCGCGCTTTCGAGGCGGCATTGCAGCGCGCCACCCCGGACCTGTGCCTGGTGGACCTGTCGCTGCCGGATACCGACGGGCTGGCCCTGGTCCACCGGCTGGCACTGGAACAGGGCGCGGCGGTGATCATCATCTCGGGCCGGGTACAGGTGCAGGACCGTGTGACGGGCCTGGAACTGGGCGCGGACGACTACATCACGAAACCTTTCGACCCGGCCGAAGTGCTGGCGCGGATCCGCGCCCGCCTGCGCAGCCGAGGCGCGGCGCCCCAGTCCGGCCAGCGCGCGGCCTTCGCCGGCTGGGTCGCCCATTTCAACCGTTACGCGCTCGAAAACGGCGACGGCACCGAAACCGGCTTTTCCCACGCGGAAGGAGAGGTCCTGCGCCTGTTCCTGGAAAACCCCAAGCGCCTGATCAGCCGGACCCAGATGCAGGACACCCTGGGCGGCACGGCCGGCGAAAGCTTCGACCGCGCGATGGATGTCCGCATCTCGCGCCTGCGCGCCAAGCTGGGCGAGGATCCGAAAAACCCGCGCCTTATCAAAACGATCTATGGCGCAGGCTATATCTTCCTGGGCGACGTCGACTGGAGCTGAGTCACTGAGCGTCGCCGGCAGAGCGGGGACGCTGTCCCCGCACCCCTGAGGTATTTGAAGATCAAAGAAGACAGGGCGCGCACCCAGATTCTTCTCTTTTCCCAAATACTCCCGCCGGAGGCAGTCCAATGCGCAAGGCGTTTCCGGCGTCGGGAATCCTGCGCAGGGCGGCGTCTGCCCCGCCGTCCCCGGCCGGAAACGGCGGCGCGGTGAACCCCGCCCTACCGCGGTTTCGGACGGGCCGCGTCAAGGGCGGCCGTCAGCACTGCGCGGTCGCCGATCTGGTTGGCCAGGATCAGGATCAGACGGGCGTTCAGCGCCGCGCTTTCATCGTCGCTCAGGCCGTCATGGGCGGCGATCAGGTCGGAATAGAAACCGTCGCCGTCGGGGATGTTGGGGGTCGTGGTCAGGATGGTCATCGGTCATGCCCTTTCCCGCAGGCGGCCCGCAGCGCGGCCCGCAGCGCCGGCTCGTCATAGCGATCCCAGCGCGCCGCGACGTGCTGGTCGGGGCGGATCAGATAGACGGCCGACATGGCAGCGCCCAGATAGCGTTCGGCCAGCGCACCGGTCGTATCGTCCGCGGCCGACAGCGCCAGGCGCGTGGCGGTCACGCCGTCCTCGGCCACCGCGTCCGGCGCTTCGGCATCCACGGTCAGGATCGTGAAGCGCCCGCCCAGTTGCGGCAGCAGGAAGCCGTTGCCCAGGGGGGCGTCCGGGCAGGGGCTGCCGACGCGGCTGCGCAGGGGGCCGCCGGGCAGCGCATCGGGCCCGTTCAGCGGCAGACCGTCATAGACACAGGGCACCGACAGCCGGCCGGAATTCACCAGCGGGCGGGCGAACTCGTATTCTTGCGCCAGGTCCAGCACTGCGTTCCGGAAAACATGGCTGATCTTCGACTTGGGCGTGATGAAATCCGTCGACCGGGTGGAGTTCAGGATGTTCTCGTCCGCGCCGTGGCGGCGTTCCGCGCAATAGCTGTCCAGCAGCGCGTCCGGTGCCTCGCCCCGGATGACCATGCCCAGTTTCCAGCCCAGATTGTCGACGTCCTGCATACCGGAATTGGCGCCGCGCGCCCCGAAGGGCGAAACCTGATGTGCCGAGTCGCCGGCGAAGATCACCCGCCCGTGCCGGAACTTCTTCATCCGACGGCACTGGAAGGTGTAGATCGACGTCCAGACCAGTTCGTATTCGACGTCCGGACCCAGCATCGCATCGAGCCTGCGGCGGACGTTCTCCTCTTTCAGTTCTTCCTTGCGATCCACGTCCCAGCCGATCTGGAAGTCCACCCGCCAGACGCCATCGGGCTGCTTGTGGAGCAGCGTCGACGCGCCCGCCTTGTGCCAGGGCTCGAACCAGAACCAGCGTTCGGTCGGGAAATCCGCCTTCATCGTGATGTCGGCGATCAGGAAGCTGTCCTGGAACACCCGCCCGTCGAAATCGAGCCCCATCATCCCGCGCAGCGGCGATCCGGCACCGTCGCAGCCGATCAGCCAGTCCGCTTCCAGGACATACCCCCCTTCGGGGGTTTCGACCTGGAGACGCGTGTGATCGTCGAAGATCTCGACCGACTGCACGCGGTTCTTGCCCCGGATCTCGATGGGCGCGCCGGCCGCTTGCGCCTCGCGGACGCGTTCCACCAGGAACTTCTCGAAATAGGGTTGCTGCAGGTTGATGAAGGCCGGGAAACGGTGACCGGCCTCGGGCAGGAGGTTGAATTCATAGACCTTGCGGTCCTCGTGAAAGACCTTGCCCAGATTCCAGACGACGCCCTTGTCCAGCATCGGTTCGGCCGCCCCGTAGCGGTCCGCGATTTCAAGGCAGCGCTTGGCGAAACAGATCGCGCGGCTGCCCTGGCCGATGCCTTCGTGGTCGTCCAGCACCAATACGGGGATGCCCTGCAAACCCAGATCCAGCGCCATGGCGACGCCGATGGGCCCGCCACCCTGCACCACGACCGGATGCCGGACTGGCGCCTCGGCGTCCTGGTCGGGCGAATGTTCATAGGGGTAAAGCCGGAAAGCCAGCGCATACCTGTCGTCTAGCATGTCTCCTCCTCCCGGACGGCCCTTAGCCGTCCAGCCATGCCTTGGCCGATGTCACGCGGCCATAATCCAGATGAAAATCGTCCAGTTGGGGCGGCGCAAGGCCTGCGTCCTGCACCTGCACATGGGCCTGTCCGCGATGGTGGATCTGGTGCTGGAACAGGTGCAGCAGCAGCGCATCCACCCGTTCCGGCACCGCACCCGTGGCGCGGGCCGTGTCGCGCGTCTGGCCCAGCGCCGCCACGCCCAGCCCCTTGCAGAACGCAATCAGCCGCCGGTCCTGCACCAGTTGCGCGGCATAGAGCGCCGCGGGGTCGGTAATGTCCGGCGCCTCGAACCGTTCATAGGGCAGCGCGTGCCCTTCCAGCGCGGCCAGGTAGAACCGGTCGACCAGCAGAATATGGTTCAGCGTCGCCGCGATGGACGGAAAGAACCCCGGGCGGGGGGCGGTGAACGCCGTCTCGCCCATGTCCGCCACCGCTTCATGCAGCACCTCGTTCGCCCAGGCGTTGTTCAGCGCCATCGTGACGAAAGGTGCGACCGCGCTCATCCCTGCAGGTCCGCCCACATGGCCTGGTCGCGTTCCGCAGTCCAGATCCGGGGCGTGTCGATGCCGCGGGCCTCGTCATAGGCGCGGGCGACGTTGAAGGGCAGGCAGTGTTCATAGATCGCGTAGTCGGCAAATTTCGGGTCACAGGCCGCGCGGACGGCGTCCCACGCCTCTTTCAACGTGCCCCCGCGGGCCACGATCTTCTCCACCGGCTTGTAGGTCGACCGCACGAAGTCCTTCGTGTTCTCGATGGCCGCGGTCACCATTTCGGTTCCCACCAGCGCATCGCCCCGACCCGGTGCGATGGCGCGCGGCTCATAGCTCGCCACCACATCCAGCGTGTCCGGCCAGTCGTTGAAATGCCCGTCGCCGCAATAGCAGGCGGAATGGTATTCGACGATGTCCCCGGTAAACAGCACTTCCTGATCCGGCACCCAGACCACTGCGTCGCCTGCGGTATGGGCGCGGCCCACGCATTCGATGTCGACCCGGCGGTTGCCCAGGTAGACGGTCATGCTGTCGCTGAAGGTGGTGGTGGGCCAGGTCAGGCCGGGGATTTCCTCGTGCCCCTGGAACAGGCGCGGGAAGCGGCCGAATTCGCTGTCCCAGTCCTCCTGCCCGCGTTCGGCCACCATGGCCCGGGCCACGTCGGACATGATGACCTCGCGCGCACCATAGGCCGAGGCGCCAAGCACGCGAACCGCGTGATAGTGCGTCATCACAAGGTGGCTGATCGGCTTGTCGGTCACGGACCGCACGCATTCGATCACCTTGCGGGCCAGCCGCGGGGTGGCCTGTGCTTCGACGATCATCACGCTTTCGTCGCCGATGATGACGCCAGTGTTCGGATCGCCCTCGGCGGTGAAGGCATAGAGCCCTTCGCCCACTTCGGTGAAGGAGATCTTCTTTTCGCTCATGTCGCCTTGCGACGCGAATGCCTTGGCCATGTCGTTAGTCCTCGTCCAAAAATTCCAGTCGGTTGCCGAACGGATCCGCGCAGAAGAAGCGCCGGCGTCCTGCAATCGCGTTGTCCCAGTTTACCTCGTACCCCGCCGCCGCCAAAGCGCCAGCCAGTTCGTCCAGCGCGGTGCAGCGGAACCCGGGATGCGCCTTGGCCGCCGGCCGGAAGGGCCGTTCGACGCCCAGATGCAGTTCGGTTCCCGCCAGCCGGAACCAGACCCCGCCCCGCGCCTTCAGCGCTGCGGGCTTCTCGATCTCGGTCAGTCCGACGAGGTCCGACCAGAAGGCGCGGGCCAGATCCTCGGCGCCTTCGGGCATCGCCAGTTGCACATGGTCGAGGGCCAGCATCATGGGGTCCGGCCCCCGGACCGGCGCCGGGCCGGTTCGGGGCTCGGGTTACTTCTTGCCGGGAGTGCCATCGAACTTCTTCTCCAGGCTGTCCCAGCAGTCGATGTAGTTGTCCTGCAGCGGTGCCTCCTGCGCGGCGAAGGCGGTCAGGTGCTGCGGGAAGCGCGTCTCGAACATGAAGGACATGGTATTGTCCAGCTTGTGCGGCTGCAGGTCCGCATTCGACGCGCCTTCGAAGGCGTCGCGGTCGGGGCCGTGGGGCAGCATCATGTTGTGCAGGCTCATGCCCCCCGGAACGAAGCCCTGCGGTTTCGCGTCGTACTGGCCATAGATGTTGCCCATCATCTCGGACATGACGTTCTTGTGATACCAGGGGGGGCGGAACGTGTCCTCGGCCACCATCCAGCGCTCGCGGAAGAGGACGAAGTCGATATTGGCCGTTCCCTCGACCCCGGAGGGCGCGGTCAGCACGGTGAAGATCGACGGGTCCGGGTGGTCGAACAGGATCGCGCCGACCGGGCAATAGGTCTTCAGGTCGTATTTCACCGGCGCGTAGTTGCCGTGCCAGGCCACGACGTCCAGCGGCGAATGGCCGATCTTCGTCTCATGGAACTGGCCGCACCACTTGATGGTCAGCGTCGACGGGACCTCGCGGTCTTCGAAGGCCGCGACCGGCGACTTGAAATCGCGGCGATTGGCCATGCAGTTCGCGCCGATGGGCCCACGGCCCGGCAGGGCGAACTTCTGGCCATAGTTCTCGCACACAAAGCCGCGGCACGGGCCGTCCAGCACCTCGACCCGGTAGACCAGGCCGCGGGGCAGGATCGCGATTTCCTGCGGTTCGACATCGATCACGCCCAGTTCGGTGCAGAAGCGAAGCTTGCCCTCCTGCGGGACTACCAGAAGCTCGCTGTCGGCGGAAAAGAAGTATTCGTCGACCATCGAGTCGGTGACCAGATAGATATGGCTGGCCATACCGACCTGCGTGTTCACGTCGCCGGCGGTGGTCATGGTGCGCATACCGGTCAGCCAGGTCAGGTGCTGGTCGGAATGGGGCACCGGGTCCCAGCGGTACTGCCCCAGGCTGATCACGTCCGGATCCACGTGGGGGGCGGTCTTCCAGTAAGGCAGGTCGATCTTCTTGTAGCGCCCCGAATGCTTTACCGACGGGCGGATGCGATAGCACCACGTCCGTTCGTTCTGATGCGCGGGCGCCGTGAAGGCCGTGCCCGACAGCTGTTCGCCATAAAGCCCATAGTTGCACTTCTGGGGCGAGTTCATGCCTTGCGGCAGGGCGCCCGGCAGGGCCTCTGTTTCGAAATCGTTGCCGAAGCCGGGCATGTAGCCTTCGTGCGTGCCGGTCCCGCCGGCCGCGCGCACCATGCCCTTGGGCAGTTCATGTCTGGTCATCGCTGGTCCTCCCGGATGTCGCCCCGACCCGGGGTCCTGACCCAAAGGTGCACGGCGGAATCGCTTGAACGGATTAAACGTAGCAGATGCAACGATGTCAAGAAATCGTCGCATCTGCTACGAAATCTCTTGCGGGCGGCTGGCTTCGTTGCTGTGATGGGCGCCATGACCGACCATGGCTTCCCGCCCCTGCCCGAATTCGACCTGGCGCACTTCACGCCCTATCGGCTGGCCGTGGCCGCCAAGCGCACAAGCGAGGAACTGGCCCGGCACTACCGGGCGCGGTTCGGAATCTCGATCCCGGAATGGCGGGTGCTGGTGCACCTGGCACATTCCGGCAATGTCTCGGTCCGGGATATCGAGGCGCGGGTGGCGATGGAGAAATACGAGGTCAGCCGCGCCGCAAAGCGGCTGGAGGACTCCGGGCTGATCGAGAAACGGGTGAACCAGGCCGACCGGCGGCTGGTCGATCTGGCGTTGACGCCCAAGGGGCGGCTGATGATGGCGGAGCTGCTACCCATGGCCCGCGCCCACCAGGACGCGCTGGAGGCACGGATGGGCGAGGCCTTCGCCCAGCTGGAGGCCGGGCTGGCCAAGCTTCTGGAAGACATCGAGCCGATCCCGCCCAAGGGTTGACGCGCGGGCTCAGACCTTCGCTGCCACATCCAGCACCATCTGCGGCACGCCATCCGACGTCATGTCCGCCGACCGTCCCCACGCATCGACCGTGGCCCGCACCTGCCGACGCAGATTCTGGAAGGCTGGCGAGCGCACGACATCGACCGGTTCGTCGAAGCGGACGGTCAGGGCATAGCCCTGCCCCGCACCTTCCAGCGCGACGATCCGGCCGGCGAAGGGCTGGCCCAGATACTGGCCAGTGACGCGCTGGTCCATCGTCAGCGGTTCAGGTTCGGCCTGCGACAGGCGGGCGTGAAGAACGTTCCAGTTCCGGGCGCCGTTCAGGCGCGCGATCCGTTCCAGCGCCTGGGCATGGCCGATCTTGGTGCCCTCTTCCGCCAGCGCCTGGCGCAGGGCCCTGGCCTGCGCCTTGGCGTCTTCCAGCGTGCGGATGGTCATGCCAAGTCCTCCGCCACCGGGGCCGCCAGGCCGAAGCCCGGTCCGGTGGTATGGCGGCGCAGCACCCGCACGGCGACGGTCAGGGCCAGCACCACCAGCACGGTATCCGCGATCGGATAGGCCAGCCAGATCACAGGCGGCCCCCAGATCAGCCCAAGAGAGATCACCAGCACCGGCGCGATGACAAAGGGCTTGGACAGGGTCAGCACCGCGGTCCGTGCCGGTTGCCCCACAGCCTGGAAGTAAAGCGCCAGGATCAGGATCGGACCCGTGGTGAAGAACAGCAGCAGCATCGACCGCAGGATCGTGCCCAGCTGGTCCACCACGGCCGGATCGTGGACGAAGGCGCGCCCGATGCTGCGGTTGGCGCCCAGAAGCGTCAGCTCGACCGTCAGGCAGTAGACAAGGATCACCCCCATCGCCAGGCGCAGCGTCGCGTCGGACCGGTGGTGCAGGCCCGCCCCCACATTGTTGCCGACGATGCTTTGCGTGGCCAGCGCCACGGCCATCATCGGCAGGTAGGCAAAGGAATAGACCCGCGTGACGATGCCATAGGCCGCGACCGTATCGGCAAAGGCCGCGCCGGCCGTCACCCGCAGCACCGCCAGCACGATGGCCGATCCCAGCGCGATCCCAATGAAACTCAGGCTCAGCGGGGCACCCAGGGCCAGGATCGGCCCCCAGCCGCCGGTCCAGCGGTGCCGCAGCAAGGCGCCCAGCGGTACGCTTCCGGCACCGAACGCGCGTGGTACGGCCAGCAGCGCAAGTCCCGTGACCGTGGCGAGCGCGGTGCCCAACGCGGCGCCCGCCACTCCCATGTCCAACCAGACCATCAGAACGTAATTCAGCACGATGTTGGCCAAAGTCACTACGGCCGACAGCAACGCCATCACCGGCGCGCGGCCTTCGTTCCGCCAGGTGTCGGCGTGGACCGACAACAACAACTGTACGGGCGACGCCACGGCAGAGATCGCAAGATAGGTCCAGGCCATGTCGGCGATCCGTCCCGGCCCGCCGGACAGCACCGTCAGGACCGGCCGTCCGAAGGCGAAGAACAGGACGATCACCGACAGCGCGAAGGTCAGCGCCAGCCCGTGGGCCCGGGCAAAGACGGCCTCGGCATCGTCCATACGGTCGGCCCCCAGATGGCGGGCCAGAAGGCTGGACATGCCGCCGCCGGTCAGGCTGGACAGCGCGATCAGGATCATCAGGGCGGGAAAGACGATGCTGACGGCGGACAGCGCATCGGCGCCGACCAGCCGGCCCAGGAACACCGCGTCGACGATGTTCTGGATCCCGCCCATGGTCAGGACCAGCACCATGGGCACGGCCTGCGCGGCAAAGACGCGCCAGACGGGCGCGGTCAGGAAACGGTTCTCGGGTGCGTGCCTCATCGACATCGCTCACTCCTCTGAAGGGCATTCCGAGTCGGATGGGCGCCTGCATTGCCCACCGTCGAAATGCATTCCGAGGGTGAGATGTCGTCTTCTGCGTCGGGCTTCACCGTGACTTTCGTCCGCAGGCGGCAGGTGCCCGATACCTGCGCGCCGCATACGACCGGCCCTGCGGCCCTGTCAAGCCGGAACAGACCCGGCGGGTCCCGCTATTTCGGGAACAGGAAGGTCAGGATCAGCCGCGCGCCCCAGCCTTCGGGGCCGTTCGGCGTGCTTTCCGCGTAATAGCGGACGCCGCCGCCGATGCTGATCGGCTGCTTGCCCAGCTTCGTCACCTTCGTGGCAACGGCATTGAACGGCATGCTCGTCTGGTTGGTCAGCACGTCATAGGTGGTTTCGGAATTCAGCGTATAGGTCCAGCCGCCGGCGGTGGTGTAGCTGACGAAGGGCTGGGCATAGGCCTGCTGGATGTCGGTCGCATTGCTGCCGCCGCCCACGTCCCACAGGTAGTAGCCCAGCGCGCCGACGGTCCAGGGCCCCGCCTGCTTCAGCACCACACCTTCGATCCCGGCGCCGAACTGGTTCAGGCCCAGATCGTCATTGCCGGTGGGCAGAAGAAAGGCGGGACCAAGGCCCCAGATCAGACCCGGCCTGCTGGGCGAGATAAAGAAGGTCTGCAGGGTATCGCCGAACCCGAGCTGCGACCGGCCCGGAATCACGTCGTCCTGGCTGATCACGGGCAGCACGGTCCGCATGATCAGGTTCCAGTCCGCGTTCAGCGTCACCGGCATCACCGGCTGGATGTTGACCGAGGTCCGGTGTCCCTTGTCGTTCGGGCCGATGTTCTGGTCATAGTTGAACTGCAGCGGCACGCTGATCAGCGATGCCACGGGGTTCGACAACTGCTTGGCCAGGTCGCTTGCGCTTTGCTCTGCCGACACCTGCGTCGCGGCAGCAGCCAGTGTAACCACGGCGGCCAGGTTCCGGATCATTCCCATGTTCCCACTCCAGTAAAATGCAATTCTGGCGCGAACCCCAGTGGCGCTTGTCGCCCATGATACTCCCGGGGCCTGCAGCATCGCAACGGCCTCGGTCCGACCTGTCCGGCAACACGGGGTCGCGTGGCCGGTTGCAGCCGATCCCGGAACCGGGGCAAGCCCCGCAATCGGCCGGATCGAAGGGGCCTTCCCCGTCCCCCGGCGGCGGGGCCACACCGCCAAGGATCAACCTTGGCGGGATTTTTCCTGAAAAACCAAGGCATCCACTGTTCGTCTCGAAGGCGCTTTTTTGCGCCACCCGAAATCCATAGCCTTGCGCGAAACGAAAACCCGCGTGTAAGCTTTAAGCATAAAAGATCTGGCCGCCGGCGCAATTTCACCGGGTAGGCTGCTGGCCCGATGCGGCCGCCATGTGAGGGAGAAGACAATGTACCGCATTCTGACCGGTCTGGCCGTCGCCAGCTTGGCCACGGCTGCCGTGGCCGACGAAGTGACCCTGCGCGGGGTGACCGCATTTGCCCCCGGCTCCACCTTCTCGCGCCCGTTCGAGGCCTTTGTCGAGCACGTGAACGAAACCGGCAAGGGCGTGGTCCAGATCGAATATGTCGGCGGGCCCGAAGCCGTGCCGACCTTCGAGTTGGGCAATGCCGTGTCTTCGGGCATCGTCGACATCGCCAACAACACGACCGCCTTCTACACGAACCTCGTCCCGACCGGCGACGCGCTGCACCTGGCCACCACGACGGTGCAGGAACAGCGGGCGAACGGCTGTTTCGACAAGATCGACGCCATCCACCAGGACCAGATGAACGTGAAATACCTGGCCCGGACCGGCGACAACATCCAGTTCCATCTCTACCTGACGAAACCGATCGACAAGCCCGACCTGACAGGTCTGACGCTTCGCACGACGCCCGTCTATCGCGCCATGTTCGAAGCCCTGGGCGGCACCCCCGTCCGCACCGCCCCGGGCGAGGTCTATACCGCGCTGGAGCGCGGTTCGATCGACGGCTACGGCTGGCCGGTGCAGGGGGTCATGGACCTGGGCTGGGACGAACAGACCAAGTACCGGGTCGATCCGGGCTTTTACCAGGTCGACGTGAACTTCCTTGTGAACCTCGACCGCTGGAACGGGCTGTCGGACGAGGCGAAGAAGGTGCTGGAAGATGCCGCCATCTGGACCGAGGAACAGAACGCCCAGAACATCGCCATCAACGAGACCGAGGCCGGCAAGCAGGCCGAGGCCGGGA
This sequence comes from Chachezhania sediminis, assembly GCF_009765275.1. Lineage (GTDB taxonomy): Bacteria > Pseudomonadota > Alphaproteobacteria > Rhodobacterales > Rhodobacteraceae > Chachezhania > Chachezhania sediminis. The sequence continues at coordinate 811,531 of NZ_VOPH01000002.1, read as the reverse complement.
TCGAGGTGATCACCTTCTCGGACGAGGACACGGCCAAGTGGCTGGACACGGCGCAATCGGCCGGCTGGGCCGCGGTGGAACAGGTCGATCCGGCCATCGCCGCCGACCTGAAATCCTGCCTGTTGAAATAAGGACCGGGGCCGACGTTTCCGCGCCGGCCCTGTCCCTGCCAAGATGCTGGACATGTTCTTCGACCGACTGATCGGGCTGTGCGCCGCCTTCGCCGGGCTGGTGCTGGCGGCCATCGCGCTGGCAATTTCCGCCAACGTGGTGCTGCGGAACGCTTTCGGCACGCCCATTTTCGGGCTGCTGGATGCCGTGGAATACGGGCTTTTGCTGGCGACCTTCCTGGGCGCTCCCTGGGTCCTGTCCAAATCCGGCCATGTCGCCGTGGACCTTGTGACCGGCGCCCTGCCCCGGCCTACCGCCCGCGCGCTGGCGCGGGTCATGGCAGCCTTCGGTGCCAGCGTCTGCGCCGTCGTGGTCTGGTACGCGGCGCAAGCGGCCCTGATCTCGGCCGGGAAGGGATCGATGATCCGCACCGCCTTCACCATCCCGGAATGGTGGGTGCTGTCGGTGATGCCCGCGGCCTTTGCCCTGCTGACGATCGAGTTCGTCCGACAGGCGATCCGGCCCCCCGGAACGCCCGAACTGGCGGGGTTGTGATCGCATGGACTGGCAACTGATCCTTGTGCTGATGCTGGGCGGGCTGGCGGTGCTGCTGCTTCTGGGCCTGCCCGTGGCCTTCGCCTTCCTGGCGGTGACCCTGGTGGGGTCCTGGCTGGTGCTAGGCGGCGAACGCGGGCTGATCCAGTTCACGCGCAATGCCTCGACCTCCGTGTCGAACTTCCAGCTGGCGCCGATACCCCTTTTCATATTGATGGGGGAAATCCTGTTTCAGACCGGCGTTGCCCACCGCGCCATCGACGCGGTGGACCGCGTGGTGACCCGCATTCCGGGGCGCCTGTCCGTTGTGACGGTCTTCGGCGGCACGATCTTTGCGGCCCTGTCGGGGTCGACCATCGCCAACACGGCGATGCTGGGGTCGACCCTGCTGCCGGGAATGCTGAAGAAGGGCTATGCCCCGACGCTGGCCATGGGGCCGATCATGGCCTCCGGCGCCATCGCCATGCTGATCCCGCCCTCGGCGCTGGCGGTGCTGGTGGGCAGCCTTGCCGGCATCTCGATCTCCGGCCTTCTGATGGCGGGTGTGGTGCCCGCGCTGCTGCTGTCGATCCTGTTCGTCGTCTGGATCGTGGTCCGCGCCACGATGAACCCGGAAATGGCCCCGCCGGACGACACCTTGGGCCTGACCCTGCGCGAACGCTGGACGCCGTTCCTGCTTTATGTCGCGCCCCTGTCCCTGATTTTCGTCGTGGTGATCGGCAGCCTTCTCGCCGGTCTCGCCTCACCCACCGAAAGCGCGGCACTGGGGTCCGTCGCGGCCATCGTCCTTGGTGCCTGCTACAAGGCGATCTCGGTCGAGAAGCTGGTGAAGGCCTTGGGCGAGACGGTGAAGCTGTCGGTGATGATCCTGTTCATCATCGTCACCTCGCAAACCTTCGCACAGGTCCTGTCGTTCTCGGGCGCGACGTCGGGCGTCATCAAGATCATCCAGGCCTATGATCTGACCCCGATCCAGATCATGCTGGCCATGATTGCGCTGCTGCTGCTGCTGGGCTGTTTCGTCGATCAGGTCAGCATGCTGATGGTGACGGTGCCGATCTTCGTACCGCTGGCCAAGGCCGCCGGCATCGACCCGTTGATCCTGGGCGTGATCTATCTGCTGACGATGGAAATCGGCCTGCTGACCCCGCCCTTCGGCCTGCTGCTTTTTGTCATGAAGGGCGTGGCCCCGCCGGAAATCGGCATGGGCACGATCTATCGTGCGATCCTACCATTCGTGACGATCAAGCTTGTGGTCCTGGCCGGCATCGTCTGGATCCCGGCGCTGGCCACCTGGCTGCCGCACATGATCCGCTAGCCGTTCTGTCCCGGCATCCGGTGGATCGGGTCGACGGTCAAATCCGCCGGTGCCGCCCTACGGACCATCGGGATGCACATGCAGGGCGCAGGGCGGTTCAGGCTTGCGGGACCGGGATCGAAGGCGCAAGCCATCACGGCCACCGCATGACGGGCGCCGGAATGGTGCAAGCTCGACGTACTGGCGCCCCCTCGGGCATGCCTCCATTCCAGCGAGTGGATCGCACCGTCTGACCGGGAACCCAGCACCCGGAAAGACGTCGAGGCCGGAAAGGCGGCGGGTCTTCTGCGCCCCAAGTCCAGACGATGACATCCGGCCCCGGCGGCCGGGCGACAAGGCCGTCGTCCTTCGGTGTATCCTACGCGGACGGCAATCCGGCGGGCGACCTGTCGACCCGTCCTTCGCGGACCAAGTGCTCGACAACGGTCGATACGCGGGCGGGCAGCGCACCAGCCTTGCCAAGATAGACGACATGGAATTCCTCGCGCGCGACGGGCATATCGCGCACAACCTGTAAACGGCCCGTCGCAAGCTCCTCCCGGACCAGGAACCGGCCCACGCGGGCCGTTCCGTTGCCATGCAGCGCCAGTGCCGCAAGGGTGTTGCCATCAGTTGCCCGCAGGCGCATGGCGGCCTCGCGCCAGATCGGATCCCGGCGGGGATAGGCGAAACCGACCGAGTCGACGGGACCGTGCGGCGCCCGCACGGCAATCACCTCGCTGACGCCAAGGGACCGGGCCCGCATCGTCGAATCCGGCAGCGGCCCGGCCCTGACGCCCAGGTCGACCGGCTGCCCGCCCATGTCGACCAGATTGTCCCCGATCAGCAACTCGACCTCCAGATCCGGATGCGCGCGCAGCAATGCGGGCAGGATCGGCGCAAGGATGTGATTGGCATAGGCGGCACTGGTGGCGATGCGGACCGTGCCGGCCACCGGACCGCAGCCCACCTCCCGTTCTGCCTGGTCGAGGGCTGCCAGAATGCCGCGTGCCGATCGTGCAAAGGCCATCCCTTCGTCGGTGATGGCGATGCTGCGGGTGGTACGCCGCATCAGCGTGACGCCCAGGCGCCGTTCCAGCCGCGTCATCATCTTGGACACGGCAGAGGGCGTCATCCGGCGCACCAGAGCAGCGGCAGAAAAGCTGCCCTCGTCAACGACGGCCAGGAAAACTTCCATTTCCTGCAGGCGATTTGTATCTCTCATCGCGGCAACCTGTGAACTAGCGGCATAAGCATTGTTATTCATGGGCAGATTAATTCACAAGTCATGACCTGCCAGTCTTCTCCCGGCCAAGACGTGCATCGCAAGGAGACAGCCAGGTGGCACTTTCAACACAGGCGGACCGTGTGGGGGCACCCGCTCGCATGCTCCCGCTCATCGCCCTCGGGATCGGGGCCTTCGGCATCGGCCTGACGGAATTCATCATCATGGGATTGCTGCCGCAGGTGGCAGAGGATCTCGGCGTCGGCCTGCCATCCGCCGGGTTGCTGATCACCGGCTACGCGCTTGGCGTCACCATTGGTGGACCGGTCCTTGCTATCGCGGCCAGCCGCCTGCCGCATCGGGCCGTCCTGATGCTGGTGATGGCGATCTTCTCGGCAGGAAACCTGCTGTGCGCCCTCGCCCCGGATTTCGGGCTGGTGCTCGCGGCGCGCGTGGTCACCGGCTTCGCCCATGGCACCTTTTTCGGGACCGGATCGGTGGTGGCGCAGGCCATCGTGCCGCCGCATCGCAAGGCCTCGGCCATTGCCACCGTCTTTACCGGGCTGACGCTGGCCACCGTCCTGGGCCTGCCCTTCGGCACCTGGCTGGGCCAGATCTTCGGCTGGCGCGCCACTTTCTGGGCCGTAGCGGGCATCGGTGCCCTTGCCCTTGCCGCCATCGCCCTCTTCGTGCCGCAGACCGATGCCGGCACACCGTTGAAGCTGCGGCAACTGGCACTGTTCCTGCGGCCCGCGCCGCGGCGCGCGCTTGCGATGACAGCGCTGGGCTATGCGGGGGTATTCATGGTCTTCACCTACATCACCCCGCTTCTGACCGAGGCGGCCGGCGTGCCTGACGAGCGCGTGGCGCTTTACCTGCTGCTGTTCGGGCTGGGAATTGTCGGGGGCAATTTCGCAGGCGGCCGGCTTGCGGATCGCTGGCCCGGCGCTTCGGTGCCGCTGGTCCTGGCAGGTCTTGCCACAGGGCTTCTGGCCCTGCGCCTGGCGCTGACCCTGCCGCTGCTTGCCGCCCCGGCGATGCTCCTGCTCGGCATGCTGGCCTTTGCCACACTCGCCCCGCTTCAGTCCCACATGATGACCCGGACTCCCACAGGCAGCGACACGCTGGGGGCCACGCTGAACATCTCGGCCTTCAACCTTGGCAATGCGATCGGCGCCTGGCTCGGCGGTCTGGCCATCGCGGCAGGTCTTGGCCTGTCGTCCCTGCCGCCGCTCGCGGCCCTGCTGCCACTGGCCGCTCTGGCCCTGGCCTTCCTCCCCGAAAGGACCTGACATGCGCTCTCTTTCCCACGTGTCCGCGACCCTGCTTGCAATCAGCCTCGCCACGCCCGCGCTGGCCGACAGCTGGACCCCGGCCTGGATGGCAAGCCCCCAGTCTGTCTGGAACGATACTTCGGTCTTCGAGACCGGCCTGCCCGACAGCATCGCCGGCGTGACGATCCGGCAGCCGCTGACGCTTGGCTATGCAGCGGACCGACTGCGGCTGGTCCTGTCCAACGTCCACGGCACCCGGCCCCTTCCGGTCGATGCCGTGACCCTGGCCCGCAGCGTCGGCGGGGCAAGGGCCGAGGCACCGACGCCCGTCCTTTTCGGCGGCAGGCCCGATGCCGTCATCGCGCCGGGGGCAAAGCTTGTTTCGGACCCTGCGCCCTTTCCCGCCGAAGCCGGGGACAGGATCGCCGCCACGCTCACCTACGGTCCGGCCACCCTGGCCCAAGATTTCCACTGGGACGCCCGCGAGACCAGCTATCTGATCGATGCCGATCGCCCGGCGCCGGAGATACTGGCCGAAATCCCGGCGCGTCTGACCCTCAGCGCGGTGCTGTCGGACCGGCCGGCACGACAGGTGGTCATCGCCATGGGGGATTCGATCACCGACGGCAACGGGGCCCCGATGGACGCCATGGCGCGCTGGCCCGACTTCCTGGCCCGCGCCCTGTCCGGACAGGGCATCGCCGTGGTCAATGCCGGCATCTCCGGAGGGCGCCTGCTGAGCGACGGCATGGGGCGCAGCGTTCTGGCACGGCTCGGGCAGGATGCCCTGGCGGTGCCGGGGGCCGATACGCTCGTCCTGCTGATCGGCACCAACGACATCGCCTGGCCGGGCACGCCGTTCGCGCCTGACGAGCCACCGATGCAACTCGACCGTCTTCAGGCCGGGTTCCTGCAGGTCGCGGCCCGCGTTCACGCGCAGGGCATGCGGCTGATCCTGGGCACCGTCCCGCCATTCAAGCGCGCGCTGCCGGGAACACCGATGGAAACGACCTACTGGAGCCCCAAGAAGGACGGCCTGCGCCGGGCCCTGAACGACTGGCTCCGAAAAGCCGATTTCCACGACGGCTTCGTGGATTTCGACCGGGTGCTGGGCGCTGTGGGCGACGACGCGCGCCTGAACCCGGCCCATGATAGCGGCGACCACCTTCACCCGGGGGCGGAAGGCAACCGCGCCATGGCCGAAGCCGTGGCAGGACCCCTTCTGGACGGAATGGGAAAATGAAGGTCGTGCCCGCCACGGCATGCCTTCAGCCTGCGGGCGAAGGTGTAGGCCGCCGTGAAGTCCACGAGGTGCGTGCGCAGCTTCGTCATCGACGTTTACGCCCGCAGGATCGTCGGCTGGCGGGCATCGGCCGCGATGACGACCTGTGTGGGTGCCCGCTGTTTGGCAGGCATGATCTTCGGTTTGTCGGCCTGGTCTTCGATCGGACGTGTGTCAGGCCTCTGACCCTGGCCTTCCATGGCGCCACGGGCCAAGACGCCATGGGGCCGGCATGTTGTTCGGAAGGCTGGGTTCACATCGGTTCAGAGAGCTGCAAGCGCCCGAGCCCCGGGACTGGATCTCCCTGCCTTGAACTTCGAAGTCCGTGTCGCCTGCTCCTCGTCGATCGCTCCCCCCGGGCAGTCGCCTCCGCTATAGCTTCGGCATCAACCTTGTCGTCCTTCTGCCGTTTGACAAACGGCTTCACATAGGCCGCCGGAACCAGGCACACCTCGTCACCGTGCGACAGCGCCACTCGGGCCCCAGTGACGCGACGTGGCGCAAGCGTCCATCGCAAAGAATGCAGGTCGGCTGCTCCGCAAGAAGCGTCATCAGGCGCGTCCGTGAGAATACTCGGTTGTACAGAACCGCCCCATCCGCTCCGATTGCGCACACTTGGAAGCTGCCCTTCGCCAGGTGGATCGCCAGCATACCGATCTTCGTCGTCATCGATGCGCCCTCCGTTTGGTTCCGATGGAACGATCAGGGCATATGAGATGCCGTTGCGTGGGGGCGTCCACCGCATCAGTTCAGTGCCGCTTTCAGTACATTCCTTTGCCGGCCGCGCCATGCACCTGACGCGATCTTCAAGCACCAAAGCCTGCAACCAAAGTCCGCCCTTGGGTGAACGCAGCTTGAATGTATAGTCGGCTTCAGGAGAACGTTCTGATGGTCGAGCGACATCACGTCGAGGAAATCGCGCAGGTGCTGGACGGTCGTCCCACCGGACGCGACAGCTATGTCGATGCGTCCTGGCGACGCTGCGTCGAAGTCTATGGCATGGATCCCGCCCGCAGCGAGCCCGCGCATATCGTCACCGATGCCGAGTTCCGAACCCACCGCGATCAGGCTGAGTGGATGATTGGCGCCGCCCGCGCCAGCCTTCAAAGCCTCTTCCGGCAGGTCGCGGGGCAGAACTACGTGCTGTTGCTGACCGACGCGAACGGCGTTTGCGTCGATTTCTTCGGCGATAGCCTCTTTACCGAAGAATTGCGCGGGGCGGGGCTCTATCTCGGCTCGAACTGGTCCGAGGACCTTGCCGGAACCTGTGGCGTCGGCGCCTGCATCGTGACAGGCGAGCCGGTGACGGTTCACCAGGACGACCATTTCGGCAATGCCCATACCGCGCTCTCCTGCACTTCCGCGCCGATCTACGACAGCCTTGGCAAGCTCGCCGCGGTGCTCGACATCTCGCTGCTGCGCTCGCCGTCGCCAAAGAGCAGCCAGAACCTCGCCATGTCGCTGGTGACGGCGGCGGCGCGGCGGGTGGAGATGGCCAACCTGATGGCGGCGAGCCGCCGCGAATGGGTGCTTCGCTTTTCCACCAGCCCCGACTTCCTCGACGTGGACCCGGAAGGGGCCGTGGCCCTGGACGGCTCGGGGCGGGTGATCGGCGCCACACATGCGGCAACGCGGATGCTGTCGCGCGGGGGCAGCCTGATCGGAGAGAGGATCGATAGTCTGCTCGGGATCGGCGTCGATGACCTGACCGACCTGATGCGCGACCGGCCGACCGAGGAGCGTGTCGTGGCGCTGGGTGACGGCGGCGCGGTCTTCGGCCATGCGATCGCGCCGCAGGCGCCGCGCAGGCCGCGGACCATGGCGCCTGCTCTCGCCCCGCGGCGTGCGGGCGGCGGTGTCCTGTCCGGGCTGGCAGGCCACGACCCGACCATGGCGAGGCTCCTGTCGCAGGCAGAGCGGCTGGCGCCGACCCAGGTGCCGCTCGTGGTCTGCGGCGAAAGCGGCAGCGGCAAGACCAAGCTCGCGCGCGCGCTGCACATGGCCTCCGGGCGCGGCGGGTTCGTCACCATGGATTGCGCAGGGGCAGGGCCAGACGAATTAGCGTCGGTGTTTTCGGCGCATTCCGGCCCGGCAACGCTGCTTCTGCGCCGTATCGAGGATCTTTCCGAAGCCGCCGCACGCGCGCTGCCCGGTCTTCTCGATGCGCATCCCGAGCTGCGCCCGGTCTCGACGAGCGGCATCGGACCCAGTGCCTTGCTGTCGCACGAGACCCTGCCTTCTGCGCTCTATCACCGGCTCGCCGGGGCGGTGTACGAACTGCCGCCGCTGCGCGAGCGGCAGGATCTCGGCTGGCTGATCGAGCGGCTGTTGCGCCGCCGCTGCAGCGGCGAGATGCGGCTGACGCCCTCGGCCCGCGCCGAACTGATGGCCCGTGACTGGCCCGGCAATCTGCGCGAACTGGGCCATGTTCTCGACGTGGCCTGCGCCTTGGCGGAAGGCGACGTGATCGATCTGCCAGATCTGCCCGCGCCGCCGCGGCCCTGCACAGATCAGCAGAGCCTCGAGGCCGTGCTCGACGCCTGCAACTGGAACATGGCCCGCGCCGCCCGGCGGCTTGGGGTGAACCGCTCGACGGTTCTGCGCCGCATCCGCAAGGAAGGATTGCGCGCGCCCGGCTGACGCGTTGCGCGGCGTTGCGTTTGCAACATGCTGCATTGCCGCAACCCACAAGTCGGCAAAACCGCCGGATTCTCGTAGCGCGCGGGCGGTCAGGCTCGCCACACTCTCCTCATCACATTGCCTATGAGGAGGATACGCAATGCTCGACTCGACCATCACCGCCGAGGTGCAGGCCACGCTCGACAGCCTGAACGCAGCCCTGGAGGCGGGCGACGCGCAGGCCGCCAGCGCACTGTTCGCCACCGACAGCTATTGGCGCGACCTGATCGCCGTGACCTGGAACCTGAAGACCGCAGAGGGCCCCTCGGGCATTCAGGACATGCTCGCGGCACAGCTGAAACACACCAGGCCCGGCAATTTCGCCATTCAGGAGGGCGAACTGCCCGATGAGGATGGCGGCGTCATCACCGCGTGGCTTACCTTCGAGACCGCCGTCGGGCGGGGCTGGGGATTGATGCGCCTGAAGGACGGTCGCATCTGGACGCTGCTGACCGCCCTGCAGGAGTTGAAGGGCTTCGAGGAGCACCGGGGCAAACGCCGCCCGATGGGCGCCGAACACGGCGCCGCGAAGAATCGCAAGTCCTGGATGGAAAAGCGCCAGGCCGAAGCGGAGAGCCTTGGCTACACCGAGCAGCCCTACACCGTCATAATCGGCGGCGGACAGGGCGGCATCGCGCTTGGCGCGCGGCTGCGGCAGCTCGGCGTGCCGACCATCGTTCTCGACAAGCATGACCGCCCCGGCGACCAGTGGCGGTCGCGCTACAAGTCGCTCTGCCTGCATGATCCGATCTGGTATGACCACCTGCCCTACATCAAGTTCCCCGACAACTGGCCGGTCTTCACGCCCAAGGACAAGGTGGGCGACTGGCTCGAGATGTACACCAAGGTCATGGAGATCAACTACTGGACCCGGTCCGAGGTGCAGAGCGCGCAATACGACGAGGACGCCGGGACATGGACCGTCAAGGTCAACCGCGACGGTGAAGAGGTCACGCTGCGGCCCACGCAACTGGTTCTGGCGACCGGCATGTCCGGCAAACCCAATATGCCGGAGTTTCCGGGCATGGACAGCTTCAAGGGCGAGATCCAGCACAGCTCGCAACACGAAGGTCCGGACGCCTGGACCGGCAAGAAGGTCGTGGTCGTCGGCTCCAACAACTCTGCTCACGACATCTGCGCCGCGCTTTGGGAAGCCGATGCCGACGTGACCATGGTGCAGCGAAGCTCGACCCATATCGTGCGCTCGGACACGCTGATGGAGATCGGCCTCGGTGCGCTCTATTCGGAGGAGGCGGTGGCCGGCGGGATGACAACGGAGAAGGCCGACATGGTCTTTGCCTCCCTGCCCTACAGGATCATGCACGAATTCCAGATTCCGCTTTACGACCAGATGAAGGAGCGGGACGCAGAGTTCTACGCAGGGCTCGAAAAGGCCGGTTTCGACCTTGACTGGGGCGATGACGGCTCGGGGCTGTTCATGAAGTACCTTCGCCGCGGCTCGGGCTATTATATCGACGTGGGTGCCAGCCAGCTGATCATCGACGGCGAAGTGAAGCTGGTCAAAGGTCAGGTCGATCGCTTTGACGAGACCGGCGTGGTGCTGTCGGACGGAACTCATCTCGATGCCGATCTCGTGGTCATGGCGACGGGCTACGGGTCGATGAACGGCTGGGCTGCCGATCTTATCAGCCAGGAGGTGGCGGACAAGGTCGGCAAGGTCTGGGGCCTCGGGTCCGACACCACCAAGGACCCCGGCCCCTGGGAGGGCGAGCAGCGCAACATGTGGAAGCCGACCCGGCAGGAGAACCTCTGGTTCCACGGCGGCAACTTGCACCAGTCACGCCATTACTCGCTGTACCTGGCGCTGCAATTGAAGGCGCGGATGGAGGGGCTCGATACGCCCGTCTACGGCCTGCAAGAGGTGCACCACCTGTCGTGATGCCTGACCCGGCCGCGCGATAAGTGTCGCGGCCAAGCGCCCGGCCCTTCCTCCCGCCGGGCGCACCCCTTTCTGAGATTGGAGAAAAGAAATGAAAGCAGCACGTTGGCATGGCGTGAAGGACATTCGCGTCGAAGACATCCCGGAACCGAAGCCTGGCAAGGGCGACGTGAAGGTCAAGGTCGCATGGACCGGGATCTGTGGCAGCGACCTGCACGAATACCTGGCCGGGCCGATCTTCGTGCCCGTGGACGAAGACCACCCCCTGAGCCACGACAAGGCGCCGATCACCATGGGGCACGAGTATTGCGGCACGGTCTCCGAACTGGGCGACGGGGTCACCGGTCTCGCGGTCGGCGACCGCGTCGCGATCGAGCCGATCTTTGCCTGCGGGGAATGTCCGGCGTGCCTGGAAGGCAAGTACAATCTTTGCGACAGTCTCGGCTTCGTCGGCCTGTCTGGCGGACATGGCGGCTTTGCCGCCCACAGCGTCGTGCCCGCGCGCATGGTCCACAAGATGCCCGACGGGCTGTCGATGGAACAGGGCGCGCTTGTGGAGCCTGCGGCCGTCGCGCTTCATGCCGTGCGCCTTTCCAAGATCAAGGCCGGTGACAAGGCCGCCGTCTTCGGCGCGGGCCCGATCGGGCTTTTGGTGGTGGAATCGCTGCGTGTGGCCGGTGCGTCCGAGATACACGTCGTCGAACCCTCGGAGGTGCGGCGACAAAAGGCGCTGGATCTCGGCGCGACGTCGGTGATCGACCCCACGGCAACCGATGCCGTCGCGGAAATCCGCGGCGCCACGGGCGGAGTCCATGTCGCCTTCGAAGTGACCGGCGTGCCTCAGGTCCTGCCACAGTGCATCGACGCCACCCGCCACGAAGGACAGGTTCTGGTCGTGTCGATCTGGGAAAAGGAGGCATCCTTCCAGCCCAATACAGTCGTGCTCAAGGAACGCCAGGTGCAGGGCACCATCGCCTATCGCAACGTCTATCCGGCTGTGATGGCGCTGATGACCCAAGGCTATTTCAGCGCCGATCAGCTGGTAACGAAGCGCATCGCGCTGGAAGAGATCGTCGTCGAAGGCTTCGAAGCGCTGGTCGCGGAGAAGTCGCATGTGAAGATCTTGGTCAAGGCCCCCGACTGACATCTCACCGGGGAAACAACCGGCCGCCCCTGCATTGAGCGGCGGCCGGACCGCTTGCGTCCGACGAGGCGCCCGAATACCAAAATCCAACCAGCAGACTCTCGTTATAAATCAGGGAGCCGCAGGGGGCAGGTCAAATGGCCGCGCCCCCTGGGGACGCGGCCATCCGGCGTTCAACAGCCTTACTTGGCCGACAGCAGTTCCGGCACGGACAGCAGGATGAACTCGTTATTCGCGGCAACGCCCGGCTGACGCCCGCCCGAGAAGGGCAGGTTGTTGTCATTGGCCACCATGATGTGGGTGTCGTCCACGCGGGCCACGTCCTCGATCGTGAAAAACGGGAAGGTGAAGTTGCCTTCGGCGGGCTTCATGCCGTCCAGCGCCACGCCGTTCGGGTCGTCGATGTCCATCAGATCGATATGGCCGATGCGGCGGATGAAACCGTCTTCGTCCATGTCCGACATGTCGACCAGCACGATGTTCTTGACCATCGCCGGCTTGGGATAGCAGGTCGAGGTGTCGGTGGCCCCTTCGGCACAGCCGCGCGACGGATCGCCTTCGCCGTTGTCGCGTTCGATCACCAGCGCGCGGGTGTCGTCGATGAAGTTGAAGTCGCCGATGGCGGTCGCGCCCTCGGCCAGCTTGAACTTGGCGCTGCGGCCGGTCCATTCGCCCGCCTTCGGATCGAATTCGATGACCCGCAGGAAGGACCCTTCGGTCTGTCCGCCTTCGACCAACAGCGGCTTTTCAAGCATCGCCCACAGCATGTCGGTGCCAGGCTGAAGCGCCATGCCTTCGTAACCGCCCGAACGCTGCACCTGATAGTCGGTGCCGGCCGCCGCGGGGACGTAGAGGGCATAATTGTCGGGGCCGCGCAATTCCTGGCCACCCAGGACCGTCGGGTAGACGTCCTTGATCACGCCGTCCAGCGAGGCCCGGATGATGTAGGGGCCGAATTCCTCGGCGATGAAGACCTCGTCGCCCAGGACCTGGATCGATTCCGGATCAAAGTCGGCGCCGGTCAGATAGCGGCCTTCGGTGCCTTCATAGGCGATGCGGAACGGGACCTTGTGGTCGGGGTCGCGCAGAAAGATCGTTTCGCGACGGTCGACTGTGTTGGTGTCGAAGTCGGGCGCCATGCGGTGGAAGAACAGCATCGCGTCGACAGAGTTGCGCTTGTTGCCATAGCCGTTGTCGGTCAGCGTGTACCAGCTGCCGTCCTCGTGCGGGATCATGGCGAAGCCGGACATGCCCTGCATCGGCTGGCCGATGAACGGCAGCGCAATGCCGGTATCATGTCCGCCATAACCCTTGCCGACATTGCCCATCACGGACATCGGCGCCTCGTTCCGGGCGCCGCCTGTGAACTTGCCGGAAACCCAGGCCTCGCGCGGGGCGTCGGCCGGGGGCGTGACCAGCGTCAGCGCCGGGATGAAGGCGTGGCCGGCCAGCGTGGCGGGAAAGACCACCTCGTCCGCGGCGGCGGGGGCGGCAAATGCGGTGGAAAGGGCAAGGACGGAAAGCGTGGTACGCATGGGATGTCATCCATTCGACAATTCAGGATGACGCGCTGCTAGAGGTCCCGCGTAACGGTGGTATGGCCCTGCGGTGTCAATTCGGTAACCGGTCGATGACATCCAGGCAACACGGGGGCCGACATGGCCCCTGCCCCGCCCTGCCAGATGCGAAAAGGGGCCCGGCGATCCGCCAAGCCCCTTTAATTCATGGGTTTTCCAGTTCTGCGCTTTGGCCCGGCCTCGCTGTCACGTCAACCAGGGGCTCCCGCGACGTCAAGGACGGTCAGCCCGGCGACATGCCCCGCAGCCGTTCCGACCGGCGCCGCAGCAGTTCGACCACGGTCAGCAGGACGATGGAAATCGCGACCAGCACCGTCGCCACCGCCAGGATTGTCGGGCTGATCTGTTCGCGCAGGCCGATGAACATCTGCCAGGGCAGCGTCTTCTGGCTGGCCGAGCCCACGAACAGCACCACCACCACCTCGTCGAACGAGGTGATGAAGGCGAACAGCCCGCCCGAGATCACGCCCGGCAGGATCAGCGGCATCTGCACCCGGAAGAAGGTGGTGACCGGGTTCGCCCCCAGGCTGGACGCGGCGCGCGTCAGCGACCGGTCGAAGCCCACCAGCGTCGCGGTAACGGTGATGATCACGAAGGGAATGCCCAGGGCCGCATGGGCCAGCACGACGCCGACATAGGTCCCCTGCAACCCGATCCGGGAATAGAAGAAGTACATCCCCGCGGCCGAGATGATCAGCGGCACGATCATGGGCGAAATCAGGATCGCCATGATGGTCTGCCGGAATGGCACATGCGGCTGCGACAGGCCGATGGCGGCCAGCGTGCCGAAGGCCACCGACAGGACCGTCGCCGCGGGCGCGATGGCCAGCGAGTTCCACAGCGCCTGCTGCCAGTCGGGATTGTAGAAGAAATCATGGTAATGCTTCAGCGAGAAACCTTCGGCCTTCAGCGCCAGCATTTCTGGCGTGAAGGTGAAGAAGTCCTGCGCGTTGAAGCTGAGAGGCATGACGACAAGGATCGGCGTGATCAGGAAGATCAGGATCGACCAGACGATCACCCGGAAGGTATAGTACCACAGCACCTGCCGGGGCGTGAGGTAGGGCGCCAGTCCGCGGCGGTAGGTGCCGTTCGCGATCCAGGTCGCGAACCAGCCGAAGAAACATCCCGCCAGCCCCGCCACCACGGCCGAGGCCAGGCCAGCGATGGCATAGCCCGCAGCCGCGAAGAGGATGACGATGGCCCAGCGGGCCGCTGCACGGCTGACGGGGAACTTGCCTTCCGCCAGCGCCAGCGCGCCAAGGCCCACCACGGCACCCAGCACAGCGCCGGCGACAATGCCAAACAGCAGGCTGCCCTGGGCATTGCCCATGAACAGCCCCGCCAGCGCCCCGAAGGCCGCGACAAGGCCCACGGTGAAACGCGGGGAGGGCCGGAAGGTGTCGGTCACGAAGCTCATGGCTCAGCCTCCCAGCTTGACGTTGTCGATGCCGACGATGCGGTCGTAGGCCCAGTAGAGCACCAGCACCGCCACCAGCAGGATGGTCCCCAGCGCCGCCGCCAGGCCCCAGTTCAGCGAATTGGAGATGTGATAGGCGATCCGGTTTGAAATGAACGTGCCGGTCGTGCCGCCGACCAGTTCCGGCGTGATGTAGTAGCCGATGGCCAGGATGAAGACGAGGATCGACCCCGCGCCGATGCCCGGCACGCTTTGCGGGAAATAGACCCGCCAGAAGGCCGTCCAGTCATTGGCACCCAGCGACTTTGCCGCGCGCAGATAGCTGGGCGGGATGGTCTGCATCACGGAATAAAGCGGCAGGATCATGAACGGCAGCAGGATGTGGGTCATCGCGATGATCGTGCCGGTCTGGTTGTTGATCAGCGCCAGCCTTCCGGTTTCGCCGACGATGCCCAGCCAGACCAGCGTGTCGTTCACCACGCCATGCTGTTGCAGCATCACCTTCCAGGCCGAGGTCCGCACCAGAAGCGAGGTCCAGAACGGCAGCAGAACCAGGATCATCATCAGGTTCGCGCGCCGCGACGGCAGGTTCGCAAGCAGCCAGGCCACAGGATAGCCCAGGACGATGCAGGTGCCGGTGATGATCAGCGACATGATCAGCGTGCGCTTGAACAACATGATGTAGATGCGCTCGTTTTCCGGGCGCACCTCGACCCCGTCAGACCCCAGCTTCAGATCTGCGGCGTTCAGGAAGTAGCCCGAAGTATAGCGCCCGGAATTGACCTTGATGGTGCGCCAGACCTCCGGGTCCAGCCATTCCTCGTCGACCGCGGCCATCGCGTCCTTGAAGTTGATCGCCGGAAGCGTCGCCACCGCCGCGGCGGCAGCCTGCAACTGCTCGGCGCCCGGGCCGGTATAGGACGCGATCCTGGGCGCGATGGCCGGATCGGTCAGATCCAGCGCCATGGCGACATAGACGGCTTCCCACGGGTCTTCCTCCTGCAGGACGTCGCCGTCCTCCAGCACCGCGAAGACGCCGAATTCAGCATATTGGCGTGACGTGCGGGGCAGAAGCGCCATCGCTTCGGGCGACAGCCCGAATTTCAGGTCGGTCCTGTTCGGCGCCACGGCGCAGGGCGCGCCCAGAACGCCCCGGACCGCGCACCATGACTGGCCAACCGGGCCGCGGGCGCTTTCGCCCTGAAGCGCGATGAAACGGGAGCGCGCCTCCTCGATCTCGGCCTGGCCGGCATCGCCGCCCAGAATCGAGTACCAGAAGGCGCCGTCGCGCCAGGCTTTCTTGTCGGTATCCTCGATGGCCTCGACCTGGTCCTTGGCCACGTCGTCCATCGCCCGGCCCGACCCGCGGAACAGCGAGGATATCCCAGGCATCTCGTAGTTCAGGCGGGTGCCGAGCCGGGTGTGCTTCTTGGCCTCGGCCGCCAGGAACAGGTCGAAATAGACCGCGCGGAAGACATCTTCCGGCGGCAGTTCGTCCTGGTCCGGGTTCCAGTCCTGAAGCGCCACCACCGTGGCCGGCAGCGTGTCTTCGACGATCCTGTTTTCGACCGACCGGAACAGCATGTCGAAGATCGGCGCCAGGAAAGTGACCAGAACGAAGATCAGAAGCGGCAGCACCAGGGCCAGGGCCCGAATTTTCTGCATCCGGAGCGATCGCGCAAGGCTGCGCTTCAGCGGCGTGCCGTCGGCAGCGCGCATCGGCCCGCTGTCTGCACTGCCTCTATCCATGGTCGCGTCGGTCATTTGGCACCAGTCCCCATGTTGTCGCCAAGTTGGGCGCGTCGGCCGGTCTTGTGCCGGCCTTCGCTTTTATTTCGTGTCTGATCCGTTACCGGATCAGATGTCATCATGACCTTCGACAAGGATGATGGTGCTTTCCGCCGTCCTGCGCCGGATCTCGGCCACCGCCTGGTAGTCGGGATCGTAATAGGCAGCCTTGGCTTCCTCGTAGGTCGGGAATTCGATCACCACGTGCCGGTTCTGCGTCGCGCCTTCCGGCGTTTCCGACTGGCCGCCGCGGACAATGAACTTGCCCCCCAGCCCCTTCAGGATCGGCGTGTCCTTGATGACGTATTCCTGGTAGGCCTCAGGGTCCGTGACCGTGATGTGCCCGATGATATAGCCCTTCGGCATGTTCGGTCCTCCGGAACGAAGAACGGAGCGGGCAAGATGCCCGCCCCGCGCCGTCAGGTTATTGTGCGAGCCAGGCCTGGAACTTGGCGTCCAGGTCGTCGCGATGGTCCGCCCACCAGTCGTAGTTGTTCACGAAGGTGTTTTCGGCGTTGTTCGGATCGGTCGGCATGTGCGGTGCCATCTCGATGCCCAGGGTGGCGTGCTTGCCCACCAGCGGTGCAGAAGACGCACGCGCCGGACCGTAGGAAATGTACTTCGCCTGGTCGGCCAGCCGCTGCGTGTCGGTGGCGAACATCACGAAGTCCTTGACGCGGGCCAGACGGTCTTCCGGCAGGCCGGCGGGGATGATCCAGCCGTCCAGGTCGAACATCTGCCAGTCCCAGGCCATGCCGATGGGCTGTTTCTTCTCCTCGATGGCCGAGAACAGGCGACCGTTGTAGGCCGAGCCCATGAAGATCTCGCCCGAGGCCAGCAGTTCCGGGGTCTGCGCCGAAGCGGTCCACCAGATCGTGTCGTCCTTGATGGTGCCCAGCTTGGCCAGGGCTCGCTCGACGCCCTCGTCGGTTTCCAGCGCGTCATAGACGTCTTCATAGGCCACGCCATCGCACAGCAGCGCCCATTCCATATTGGCAATCGGCTGCTTGTTCAGTGCGCGCTTGCCCGGGTACTTCTCGGTATCGAAGACATCGCAGGCGCTGGTCGGCGGCTCGACACCGTCCGGAACCATGTCGGTGCGATAGCCGAAGGTGGTCGAGAACACGATCTGCGGGATGAAGCAGTCGGAAACCAGCATGTCGCCAAAGTCGTCCTCGGCCGAGGTGCCGTCGGGCGCGGCGGCCAGGTCTTCGTCCGGATCGATTTCCATCGCCAGGCCTTCGTCGCACAGGCGGATGGCGTCGGCGGCTTCCACGTCGACCAGGTCCCAGGTGATGTTCCCGGCTTCGCTTTGCGCGCGCAGCTTCGACACGGCCTGGGCCGAGCTTTCGTCCCAGACGACTTCAAGGCCATCGTTCTTGGCCTTGTAGGGATCGGAATAGGCGTTCACCTGGCTGGACTGGTAGGCACCGCCCCAGCTGACGATGGTCATCTCGTCGGCCATGTCGGCCGCGAAGGCCGCCGGCGCGACAAGCGCGGTACAGGCCGCCAGGGCGCTGATTTTCTTGATCATCATTATTGATACACTCCTCTGATTTATCTTCGGGTGTTCGGGGCGCCGTCTTGCTGCGATGCCCCGCCGACCCCGGCGGATGCCGGGATCTGCCTCTCGCGGGACTCAGGCGTCCAGCGCGCGGCAATCCTCTGCCAGCCAGCCGATGCGGATCTTCTCGCCCGGTGTCAGGCGTTCCTGGTCGGGGGCGTTGCGGCACTTCATGATGAAGTCCTCGTTACCCGCCACCTTCAGACGGGTGCGGAACACGTCGCCCATGTAGATGAATTCCAGCACTTCCGCGTCCAGCAGGTGCGCTTCGGACGACAGCCGTTCGGCCTTGAATTCCACCCGTTCGGGCCGGATCGACACCTTGGTGCGTTCACCCGGCTTCGTCACGTTCACTGGCTTGGCGTCGATCACCTCGCCCCCGTCCAGCTGGACGACACAGCGGTCGCCGGAGATTTCCTTGACCACGCCTTCCAGCGTGTTGTTCTCACCGATGAACTGGGCGACGAAGCTGTTTTCGGGTTCTTCGTACAGCTTGTCGGGAGGGGCCAACTGCTGGATGCGGCCATCGTTGAAGACTGCGACGCGGTCCGACATGGTCAGCGCCTCGGTCTGGTCATGAGTCACGTAGACCACGGTGATGCCCAGATTGTCGGCGATGCGCTTGATCTCGAACTGCATGTGTTCGCGCAGTTGCTTGTCCAGGGCGCCCAGCGGTTCGTCCATCAGCACCAGTTCGGCTTCGAACACCAGGGCGCGGGCCAGGGCGATCCGCTGCTGCTGGCCGCCCGAAAGCTGTGCCGGGCGCCGGCCGCCGAACTTGCCCATCTGCACCATGTCCAGTGCGCGCTTCACCTTCTGGTCGCGTTCGGACTTGCCCATCTTGCGGACTTCCAGCGGGAAGGCGAGGTTTTCGGCCACCGTCATGTGCGGGAACAGGGCATAGTTCTGGAACACCATGCCGATGCCGCGCTTGTGGGGCGGGATGTTGTTGATGGACACGCCGCCCAGGCGGATGTCGCCGAAGGTGGCCGTCTCGAACCCGGCCAGCATCATCAGGCAGGTGGTCTTGCCGGACCCCGACGGTCCAAGCATGGTCAGGAACTCTCCCCTGGGAAGGCTCAGGTTCAGGTCCTTCACGACAAGCGTTTCGCCGTCATAGCTTTTCTGAACGTGTTCGAATTCGACGAATGCATCGTCGATCCTGGTGTCGAGCACAGTAAGCTCCCCGTTGTCTGTTGTCCCGCATCTCGCGTCGGATGCGGCGTGAACACAGTCAAACACAGGGGCGGGCCAGTTTTCAACCGGGCCTGATGCAGATCGTTCGTACACAGCCATTTGTACGAATTCCCCGTTGAAGCGCCGTTTCGGCGAACGCAGCATCGGGAATACGCCCAAAAGTTGGGCGCACAAAAAACGCCACACCCCAAGGGTGTGGCGTCAAAATGTCCGTAATTTGGGCAGCTTACGCGGCAGGCACCATGAGTCCCTGCTTCGTCGCGGCCTCGTATGTCTCGTCCAGCGCGGTCTTGGCGCGGGCGATCAGCAGGTCGATTTCCAGCGGCTGGATGACCAGCGGCGGCGAAATGATCATCCGGTCGCCGACATGGCGCATGATCAAATTATTGGCAAAGCAGCGTTCGCGACACATGAAGCCAATGGTGCCCACGTCCGACGCGAACTTGGCCCGAGTCTCTTTCTGGGGCGTCAGCGCGATGGAACCCATCATGCCGACCAGCTTGACCTCGCCCACCATGGGATGATCGCCCAGTTCCGCCCAGCGCTTGGCCAGATGCGGCGCGGCGACCCGCTGCACGTGGCCGACGACGTCCTCGTCTTCCATGATGCGCAGGTTCTCGTTCGCGACGGCTGCTGCCACCGGATGACCGGCATAGGTGTAGCCGTGGTTGAACTCGTCCCGGCCGATCACCTCGGCCACCTCGTCACTGACGATCGAGGCGCCGATGGGCTGATAGCCCGACGACAGGCCCTTGGCGACGGTCATCACGTCGGGGCGGATGTCATAGGTGTTGGTGCCGAACCAGTTGCCGGTCCGCCCAAAGCCGCAGATGACCTCGTCCGCGATCAGCAGGATCTCGTTCTCGTCGCAAATCCGTTGGATTTCAGGCCAGTAGGTCGACGGCGGAACGATCACGCCACCAGCGCCCTGGACCGGTTCGGCGATGAAGGCCGCAACGTTTTCGGCGCCCAGTTCCTTGATCGCGGTTTCCAGTTCGCGCGCGCGCATCAGGCCGAAGTCCTCGGGGCTCATGTCGCCGCCTTCGGCCCACCAGTTGGGCTGACCGATGTGGTGGATGCCCGCCAGCGACGGCACGCCTTGGGCGTGCATCCCGGCCATACCGCCCAGCGCGGAGGCCGCGACAGTCGAGCCGTGATAGGCATTCCAGCGCGAGATCACGATCTGCTTGGACGGCTTGCCCAGGAACTTCCAGTAGGTCCGCACCAGGCGCATGTTGGTGTCGTTGGCTTCGGACCCGCCGGACGCGAACATGACATGGTTCAGGTTGCCGGGCGCCAGGCGTGCCAGCCGTTCGGCCAGATCGATGGCCGGGATGTGGGTCGTCTGGAAAAACGTATTGTAATAAGGTAGTTCGTTCATCTGCCGCGCGGCCACGTCCGCCAGTTCCTTACGGCCATAACCGATGTTAACGCACCACAGGCCCGCCATCGCGTCCAGGATCCGTTCGCCGTCGCTGTCGGTCAGGAAGACGCCTTCGGCATTGGTGATGACCCGCGCGCCCTTTTGGGCCAGCGCGTTGTTCGCCGTGAACGGGTGGATGTGGTGTGCCGCGTCCCGGGCCTGAAGCTCGGCAGTGGGCATGAGATTGGCGAGTGTGGACATGTCGCGCCTCCGATGTCGGTCGTCTGAATGGGGGTGCCGACCAGGGACCGCGCGCAGATACGGCGCGGACTGGAGCTTCGGCGTCATCTCGACAATATGATCAAATTTTGCCGAGTCAATCCGAAGCATGCGCCTGAACGCGACGGAAGACAGCAAATCTTACGATTTGTACAAATCCTCGGCCAGGCAGGTTTCGATTTGTACCATCCCCTGCAGCACGTCCGCACGCATCGCCAGGGCGGCCGTTTCGGCGTCGCCCGCCCGGAAGGCCGCGATCATGGTCTTGTGATTGTCCGGCAGCGCCACGCTTTCCACGCGGGCACAGACAAACCGCAGCGACGGCCCGAAGCGGAGCCACAGCCGGTCCGCCGTCGACGTCATGATCGGCGCTTCGGCCGCGGCATAGATGCGGGTGTGAAAGGCGTGGTTCTGCTTCAGATAGCTTTCAAGGTCGCCGCCGGCGATGGCCGCGTCCATCTCGGTGTCGATCCGTTCCAGCGCGTCGATCTCCGCAACCGACAGGCGCGGCGTGGCCAGGCGGGTCAGTTCCGGCTCGATCGCCGAGCGCAGGAACTTCAGTTCGGCGATGTTCTCGACTGACAGCACGGGGACGGAGACGCGGCGGTTGTCGCGGAAGGTCAGCCCGCCTTCGGAAATCAGCCGGCGGATAGCCTCGCGCACGGGTGTCATCCCGGCCTCCAGCTGCGAGGTCAGACCCTGGATCGTCACCGCCTGCCCGGGCGCCATGTCGCCGAACAGGATCAGTGCCCGAAGACGGCGGTAGACCAGTTCGTGAACCGGGACCTTGCCGCCCGTATCGGACGCGCCGGACAGTTCGTCCACCGGATCGTCCGGGGGGGCGGCCCGTTTTGCGTCGACGGACTCCATGCGTTTCTCCCGATTGCCTCAGATCTGTGCACTTCACAAAACCTCACCCCGAATCCGGCGGTAAAGCCGGGCGCGTTGCCCGCTTTTCGCGGGGCAAAGCCTGAAGACTTAGCATAGGTTCTGTTGCCAGCGTTGGCAAAACTTGCTCCTATCCGAATTGCCGCCCGGCCCCAGCCGGACGAATGGCCACCCATTTTGAATAAAGGGAACGACCAATGAGAACCTATCTGCTGACCGCCACGGCCATCGTCGCCCTGGGCACGTCGGCCGCCATGGCCGAAGAGGTCCGTGTCTACAACTGGTCGGATTACATCGACGAATCGCTGCTGGAGAAATTCCAGCAGGAAACCGGGATCAACCTGATCTACGACGTGTTCGACTCGAACGAAGTGCTGGAAACCAAGATGCTGGCCGGCGGTTCGGGCTATGACGTCGTGGTGCCGACCGGTTCGTTCCTGGAACGCCAGATCCAGGCCGGCGCCTTCCAGAAGCTGGACATGTCCAAGCTGCCGAATATCGGCAACATGTGGGACGAGGTTTCCGAGCGCACCGCGACCTACGATCCCGGCAACGAATATTCGATCAATTACATGTGGGGCACCACCGGCATCGGCGCCAACGAGGCGAAGGTGAAGGAAGTGCTGGGCGACGACGCGCCACTCGACTCGCTCGACCTGGTGTTCAACCCGGCGAACATGGAAAAGCTGGCGTCCTGCGGCGTCTATTTCCTGGACGCGCCGACCGAGATGATCCCGGCCGCGCTGAAATATATCGGCGAGGACCCGAACAGCCACGATCCGGACGTCATCGCCAAGGTCGAACCGGTGCTGGCTGCCGTCCGCCCCTATGTCGCCAAGTTCAACAGCAGCGAATACATCAACGGTCTGGCCAACGGCGAGATCTGCGTGGCCTTTGGCTGGTCGGGTGACATCCTGCAGGCCCGCGACCGCGCGGCCGAAGCCGACAACGGTGTGGAAATCGTCTATAACGCGCCGAAGGAAGGCGCGCTGATGTGGTTCGACCAGATGGCGATCCCGGTCGACGCCCCGAACCCAGACGGTGCGCTGAAGTTCCTGAACTTCATCATGGACCCGGAAAACATGGCCGCGGCGTCGAACTATGTCTACTATGCCAACGGCAACAAGGCCTCGCAGGAATTCCTGATCGAGGACGTGATCGGCGACCCGGCGGTCTATCCGGACGAGGCGACGATGGCGAACCTCTACACGGTGACCGCCTATGACCCGAAGGTGCAGCGGACCGTCACCCGCATGTGGACCAAGATCAAGTCGGGCACCTGACCTGATCCCGTCCCCGGAGCCCGCCGCTCCGGGGACATTCGTTTCAGCGCTCCGCCATCGGGAAGCTTGCGCATCGCGCGGACCAACCTGTACGGAGCCGACCCGAACCCGGTGGGACCGCCCGCTTCCTTCTCCCCCGCCCCGCCTGCCCAAGGGCAGGTCCGGATCGCCAAGACAGACGGTGCAAAGACGGTAAATGGCTGCTTCGACAAAATTCGCGCCCTGGGAAGATCCCGGCGCCCGCCCGATGATCCGCTTCGAGAACGTGACAAAGCGCTTCGGCAGCTTCGTCGCCATCGACAACCTGTCGCTTGATATCTACGAGCGCGAGTTCTTTGCCCTTCTGGGCCCGTCGGGTTGCGGCAAGACGACGATGATGCGGATGCTGGCGGGCTTCGAGAACCCGTCCGAGGGGAACATCGAACTGGACGGTGCCGATATCGTCGACGTGCCCCCCAACAAGCGCGCCGTGAACATGATGTTCCAGTCCTATGCGCTGTTCCCGCACCTGTCGGTCCATGACAACATCGCCTTCGGCCTTAAGCGCGAAGGCATGGCCAAGGACAAGATTTCCGCCCGCGTGGCCGAAATGCTGCGCCTGACCAGGCTGGAAAAGTTCGCAAGCCGCAAGCCGCACCAGATTTCCGGCGGTCAGCGGCAGCGGGTGGCGCTGGCGCGGTCGCTGGCCAAGGCGCCGAAACTTCTGCTGCTGGACGAACCCCTGGGCGCGCTGGACAAGAAGCTGCGGGAAGAAACACAGTTCGAACTGATGGACATCCAGGAAAAAACCGGCACCACCTTCGTGATCGTGACCCACGATCAGGAAGAGGCGATGACCGTGGCGTCGCGCGTGGCGGTCATGGATGCCGGCGTCCTCAAACAGGTGGCGACGCCGTCGCAGATCTATGAAAACCCGAATTCGCGCTACGTGGCGGACTTCATCGGCGACGTGACCATCCTTGAAGGCCGCGCCCGGAAAGAAGGCAACCGCTATGAACTGGCCTGGGCAGACGGCCAGCCCCCGATCGTCGCGCAATCCGCGCTGGAGATCGGGCCGGGCGATACCTGCTATTACGCGATCCGGCCCGAGAAGGTGGAAATCCACCACGACAAGCCCGAGGACGACAATGTCCTGCAGGGCAAGGTCATCGACATCGGATACCTGGGCAACATTTCCACCTATCACGTCCAGCTGGCCAACGGTCAGACGATCCGGGCACAGAACTTCAATACCGAACGCTCCACGCAGCAGGCCTTTACCTGGGACGATACCGTCTGGGTGAACTGGACCGATCGCTGCGGCATCCTGCTGGCCAACTGACCATGCGCCGCGCAATCGTATACCTGATCCCGTTCACCTGGCTCCTGGTCCTGTTCCTGGTGCCGTTCCTGATCGTCTTCAAGATATCGCTGTCGGACGTGGCGCTGGCCCGTCCGCCTTACACGCCGCAACTGGACCTGAGCCAGGGCCTGTCCGGCATTCTGGACTTCGTCCGGGAACTGGATTTCGAAAACTTCATCTTCCTGACCACGGACAGCCTGTACTGGAAGGCCTACCTGTCGTCGTTGAAGATCGCTGCCGTCTCGACCTTCCTGACGCTGCTGGTGGGTTATCCGATGGCCTATGCCATGGCCCGCGCCCGGGAAGACTGGCGACCGACGCTTCTGATGCTGATCATCCTGCCCTTCTGGACCAGCTTCCTGATCCGGGTCTATTCGTGGATGGGCATCCTGGGGACCGAAGGTTACCTGAACCAGCTGCTGCTATGGCTTGGCATCGTTTCCACGCCGCTGCAGATCCTGAACACGAACTGGGCGGTCTATATCGGCATCGTCTATACCTACCTGCCCTTCATGATCCTGCCGATCTATTCCCAGCTGGACCGTCTTGACGGCGCCCTGCTGGAAGCGGCCGAGGATCTGGGTTGTTCGCGCGCATCCGCCTTCTGGCTGGTGACCTTCCCGCTGTCGCGGCCCGGCGTGATCGCGGGCTGTTTCCTGGTCTTCATCCCGACCTTGGGCGAATTCGTGATCCCGTCGCTTCTGGGCGGATCCAGCACGCTGATGATCGGCAAGGTCCTGTGGGAGGAGTTCTTCTCCAACCGCGACTGGCCCGTCGCCTCGGCCGTGGCGGTGGTGCTGCTGATCATCCTGATCATTCCGATCATCCTGTTCCAGAAGAACCAGCAAAAGCAGGCGGAGGCCGAAGCATGAGACGCATGTCCGGTTTCAACATGATCGCGCTGACGCTGGGATTCGCGTTCCTTTACATCCCGATGGTCATCCTGGTGATCTACAGCTTCAACGAATCGAAACTGGTGACGGTATGGGCGGGCTTTTCCACCAAGTGGTACGGGTCGCTGGCGCAGAACCAGCAGTTCCTGGATGCCGCCTGGGTGACCTTGCGGGTGGCGTTCTTCTCCTCCACCATCGCCACGGTGCTGGGGACCATGGCGGCCTATGCCCTGATCCGCAGCGGCCGCTTTCTGGGGCGGACGCTGTTTTCCGGCATGATCTATGCGCCGCTGGTTATGCCCGACGTGATCACCGGCCTGGCGCTGCTTCTGCTCTTCATCTCCATCGGGCTGGACCGCGGGATCCTGACACTGGTGCTGGCGCACACGACCTTTGCCATGTGCTATGTCTCGGTCGTCGTGTCGTCGCGGCTGATGACCTTCGATCTGTCGCTTGAAGAAGCGGCGCGCGACCTGGGCTGTACCGCGGCGGAAGCTTTCCGTCTGGTCACCCTTCCCATCATCGCACCGGCCGTCATATCGGGATGGCTTCTTGCGTTCACGCTGTCGCTGGACGACCTCGTGATCGCGTCCTTCACCTCCGGCCCTTCGTCGACGACCTTGCCTATCAAGATCTTCTCCTCGGTCCGCCTGGGCGTCAGCCCCGAGATCAACGCGCTTTCGACCATCATGATCGGCATCGTCGCCGTCGGTGTGCTGGCCGCGTCGCTGGTGTCCAAGCGGAGCCTCGTCAAAAGGCAAGCCGACGAAGCGGCCGCTGTCAGAGCCGAGGCCGCGTGAGACATATCTTTGGCGCTTATGCCTATGGAGCCGGCCCCCGCACCGGGTGCTGGTGGGATGAAACTGCCCCGCTGCCGGACTGGCCGGCAGCGGAAGGCGCACTGAAGGCCGATGTCGTCGTCATCGGCGGCGGCTTCACTGGCCTGAACGCGGCACTGACCCTGGCCCAGGCCGGGACCGACGTGGTCGTGCTGGACGCCATGTATCCCGGTTGGGGCGCCTCCGGACGCAATGGCGGCTTCTGCTGCCTGGGTGGCGGGCGGCGCAGCTTCAAGTCGCTGGCGGCCGAATTCGGACCGCAGGCGGCGCATGACTTCTTTGCCACCGAACGCGCATCCATCGACCATGTCGGCGCCCTGCTGGACCGGTTCAGTATCGACGCCGACCGCCATTCGAATGGCGAAACCAAGCTGGCCCACACCAAGTCGCGCCTTCAGGAACTCGAGCGCGAGGCGGACGAGATCGCCACCGAAGGCTGGGACAACCCGGTTGTGACCGGGCCCGCGGACCTGCCCGGCATCGGCATCGGCGGGAATTTTCACGGCGCCCTGACGGTGCGGACTGGCTTTGCCCTGAACCCCCGGAAATACGTGCTGGGACTTGCGGCCGCCGCGGCCGGTGCCGGGGCCCGGATCTTTGCGCAAAGCCCCGTGACCGGAACGAAGAAGACCGGCAACGGCTGGACGGTATCGACGCCCGCCGGCACGGTCACCGCCGATGCGGTGCTGATCGCCACCAATGGCTATTCGTCCGAAGATCTGCCCGACTGGCTGTCGGCCCGCTATATGCCGGCCCAGTCCACGGTGCTGGTCACGCGCCCGATCACGGCCGAGGAGCAGGCGGCCCAGGGCTGGACCACGGACCAGATGTGTTACGACACCCGCCGGCTGCTGCATTATTTCCGCCTGATGCCCGACGGGCGCTTCCTGTTCGGGATGCGCGGCGGGATCCGGTCGACACCCGGGGCCGAAGCCCAGGCCCGTGCCCGCACCCGCCGCGATTTCGATCGCATGTTTCCGCAATGGGCGGGCGTGTCGTCGACCCACAGCTGGTCCGGCTTCGTCTGCCTGGCGCGACGGCTGATGCCCTTCGTGGGAGCGGTGCCCGGCAGCGCCGGCATGTATGCCGCCATGGCCTATCACGGCAACGGCGTGGCGATGGGCAGCCTGTCCGGCCACCTGATGGCGCGTCAGATCCTGGGACATGACGACGAGGTGCCGGTCACCATGCGCCGCCCGCTGACGCGATTCCCCTTCGGACGCTTCCGCCGCGTGGTCATGCCCGCGGCCTATGCAAGCTACGCTCTGGCGGATCTCTGATCCGTCAGGCTGGCGGTCAGGGCGACCAGTTCCAGCTTCAGCCCGGCGGCATAATCTGTCTGCCCCCGGGCGACCTGCCACAGGCAATAGGCGGCCGTCCTGGCGTGAAACCACGGGGCCAGCGCCATCGTGCGCTGTACTGTGTCCCGGTCCGGGTAGGCATCCAGGAACGCGGCGATTTCGCCATCGTCCAATGGCCTGCCACGATAAAGCAGCTGCATCGCAGGCGACAGGAAAAGGCCCAGATCCTCGGCCGGGTCGCCCAGGACAGGGCATTGCCAGTCGATGAATGTGGGTCCTTCGGCAATGATGTTGCCCGGCACGGGATCGCCATGCAGCAGTGCCCCGCGGACCACAGGCTGCACCGGCGTGCGCCGGATCGCGGTCAACAGCCGGCGCATGTCGCCAGACTTGTCACCTGAACCCTTCATCATCGCCAGTGTCTGCGCCATCAAGGCAGCGCTGCCGCTGGCGCGGATTGGAAAGGCCGAAGCCGGTGCCGGTGCCATCCGGTGCACCCGGGCCAGTGCCCGCGCCACCGGCGCCGCATCCTGCTGCCAGATGCCCCCGCGGACATGGTCATAGACCGACCAGTCGCCCACAGCCGACGATCCGGCCACCCGCAGCGCCGGGGCCAGGCCTTCCGCTGCAAAAAGCTGCAGCGCCGCCCGTTCCCGCATCGGGTCGTTGTCGAACAGGGGATTACCATCGGGGGCGGCATAAAGCTTCAGCACCACCCGCCCCGTCGGCCCTTCGCAAAGCCACAGCCGGTTTGTCCGGCCGCCCGGCAGCCAGGCACAGGCTTCCGCCGCGATCTTCAGACCCGCATCCCCCACAGCGGCCAGCAAGGCCTTTGGCGGCTGGTCGTTTGGCCCCGGCCGGCCAGCCACAAGGGAGGAATGGTGCAGCATCTCGGCAGCGACAGGGTCCCAAAGCGCTATAGGCGCGGGTTTCGGTCCCTGCCGTTCCTACACGCATCGACCGGCCAGTACCATCCGCCCAAAGGCAGGCCAGCCCCACCTGTCAGCGCCACGCGTGCGGTCCCCGTCCCGGAACGGCCGCAATCCGGAGCCTTGCGCGCCGGAATTTCAGGCCCGGATCCTGGCAGGCCAGGTCATAGCAAGCCGGACTTGTGCGGACCGGGCATCCGCAGCTTGCTTTTCCGCAACCCCGGGCTTTACGTTCTGGGCCTTTGCGATCTGGTTCATTGCGAACTGGATCTTTTCGGGCCGGAACTTTACAGATCGGACCATTGCGGCGCAGCCCCGGCAACCTGGCTCTCGGTCCCCAGCATCTCGGTCCCAATATCTCGGTCCCTGCATCCGGGCGCTCCGGATTTCGGCCCCCCGGATCGCTGGGATGACTGGGTACGGATGGCCATTCCCTCGCCCAGGCCGCTCGGCGCGCCGGGATCTTTTGCCCACCTGCGCCAGCCCAAGCCGAACGTGGCGATGACGCCCCGGCACGCCGGGACCCGTCCCCGGCGCCCGATCCTTCCCGACAGGCACGAACCGCCGGCACGTCAGGTCGCCTTGCGGACCGAGGTCACGTCACCGGCGGCGATGCTCTGCCCACCCGCGACCAGCAGCGAGACATTGCCATTCGCGATCTGGGCTTCCTTCACTCGGGCATAGCTTTCGACCTTCGTCGTGCCGACCAGGCTGTCCTGCGTGAAGCTTTCGACCGTCAGCGCATAGGTCCCGGACGGCAACGGCGCGCCGTCTTGCGACACGCCGGCCCAGACCACCTCGCCACCGTCCAGCGGCACGGGCAGGCGCTGCACCTCGGCGCCGAAGGTGTCGTGGACCACCAGTTCCGCGCGGTCGGCCCCGTCGGCGATGGACGGGATCACCGTCACAGGTGCCCCGTCATAGTCCACCGGCACGGCGGCCCGCACCTCCATCCCGACCCACCCGGCCAGGGCGGCCATGTTGCTCGTCTCGGTCGCGCGGATCAGGTTGGACATGAAATCGTTGGTCTTCACCTGCTGTTCGACCATCGAGAACTGCGCCAGCTGCGCCGCATATTCGGTGGAATCGATCGGCTCCAGCGGGTCCTGGTAACGCGCCTGCGCTGTCAGCATCTTCAGGAATGTCTCGAAATCCGAGGCGATGGCCGTCGTGCCTGTGCCCGGCGATCCGGCCTGCTTGTCTCCCTGGGAGGTATCGACCGGCCGCGTGACGGGCTGCGGTCCGACGGTGGAGGTTTCCATATCCCTAGATCCTTATGTCCAGCCCGCCCGCCATCGCGGTGCGGGGTACGTTCCGAAGGATGGCAGAAGCGCTCTCCGGCCGCGGTTCTGCCACGGCCTCCTGCGCGGCAACGGTGCCCGTCGCCTCGTAGCCCTGACCGCGCTCCGGTGTGGCGCCGTTTCCGGCCGAAAAGCTCATCCCGACATCGGCATAGCCCAGCCGGCGAAATTCCTGCGACAGCTCGGCAATGTGGCGGCGCATCAGGTCCAGCGTCTCCGGCCTGTCGGCCGTAACATGCAGCGTCATCACACCGTCGACGGTGGTAGACAGGGTCATCCGCACCCGCCCCAGCTCTGCCGGTTCGAGGGCGATCTCCACCGATCGGTCCCCTGATCTGCGCGACAGGTCGGACAGATGCGGCAGGATCTGACGCACCGTCGACTGCCCCGCCAGCGTCGCCGGCCCCGAATGCCCCGGTGAATCGGCGCCGTGGGCTGCTGCCGCGACGTGACCGGCGGCCGACAAGACCTCTCTCGCGCCTTCGAAAGAGACGTCGGCCATTGCCGGATCGATCCCGGCCGACAAGACGGCAGCACTGGTCGTCCGCAGGTCTCTGGCCCGCTTTGCCAGGTCTGTGGCAGGCCCCCCGGGGAACCGGCCGATGCTGCCCACGCCCCGGCGCCCGGACAGAACGGGAAGGTCATCGGCTTCCGGGCGCTTCCCTGCCACCTGTTCCGAAGTGGCCTGCGCGGTCCCGGTCGGGGCCATCCCCGATGAAACCGCTACCGTTGCGGCCGCGGAGTGTGCAGCGGCCCCGGCCGATCCGCCTGTGGGCAAAGCGGGCGCGCCATTGCCGCCGCCCACGGTCGCGCCCGCAGCGAATCCGTCCGGCCGAAGCTCGGACCCCATTGCTGTCGGCACAGCAGACCGCTGCCCGAAACCGGTCCGGGTCTGCGGTGTCCCTTCGGCCAGGTGCCGCATCGCGGTCTCCGCCATGGTGGCCGGTTTGGCTGGCGTGCCTCTCTCCCGCCCGGCTTCCGCAGTCCCGATGGCGCCAGACAGTCCTCTCCACGCCGGATCACGGTCCCGGGTGGCCGCAACATCGTAGGCTGACATTGGTGCCTTCTTGTCCACCTCCGCCCCGCGGCCCGAAGTCCGGCGGTTGCCCGGAGCGTCCGCGCCGTCCGCGGCCGGATCGCCACGCCCGCCCCTTGCGCCTTCGGCAAGAGACCCGGCATCGCCCCCGCGATCGAGACCAGCCGGCGACCCGTCGCCACGACCGTGTCGGGCCGGCCCCGAAACATGCGCCGCGCCTGTCTTTCCGTCCGAGGCCGGACCAAGGCCTTCCCTCGAATCCATGGTTACCGGGCCGGCCTGGACCATCGACTGCGCGCCTTGTTCCGCGCCGGCTGGACCCGCGGGCCGACCGTTCTGGGCACTCGCCGGCCGCGCCTCACCGTCACCGGCAAGGCCGGCCGTCAGGCTGGCACCTTCCTGGCCCGCCAAGGACCCGGGATCAGATCCAGGTACAGCCGAAAGATCCGGTTCCTCGTCGCGTCCCAGGAGAGGATCGACCTCGGTATCCTCATCGATCGCAGGCGCCTGGTCTGCCTGATCCCCGTCGGCGCCAGCCAACGCCGTGACGGCGCCCTCTTGGAGCTTTGCGGGGTCCGTCCCCTTTCCCGAATAATGCTGATCGAAGCTCAGCGTCTTGCTACCGGACCTACCGTCGCCGGCATTGTCTGATTGCGACCTGCCATTGACCTGATCGGCCTTCGATGAACGGGCCGCATGCGACGCAGAGGATGCCCCCTGGCCAGCCGTCTTGGCCGCGCTTCGACGGTCGGGTCCCGGGGGCCCCCCGATTGCGCCGCCAAGAGCCGCGGCCGGCTGGGAAAACGTCTGCATCTTGCCCCGCATTCTGCCTGGATCTGACCGATCATGCCTCCGAGGGGTTTCGAATTTTTTAACTGGCACAGGTCCATGATGCGGAAATCGACTCAATTGGAGGGAACAGGATGGACCCGGTCGCCATGGCCTCCCAACCCCGCGGGGACCCGCTGCGGACGAACGATACAATCGGGACAAGCTCCACAAATGCGCGCGCGCGGCTCATGCGCGAGGCCTCCCGGGAACTGGAAGCGACCTTCCTTGCGGAAATGCTGAAATCCGCGGGGCTTGGGCAGACCTCGGAAAGCTTCGGTGGCGGCGCCGGAGAGGAGCAGTTTTCGTCCCTTCTGGTCCGCGAACAGGCCCGTGCCATCGCCGCCGCGGGCGGAATCGGCCTGGCCGACACATTCTTTCGCGCAATGATGGAGGCGCAGACCGATGTCGGGGTCGAGTGAACCGCGAAGCGCGGACAAGCTGATCGCCACACTCGATTCGCTTCTGGAGGAGGAGCGCGCGGCGCTGGTCGCCGGCGACCTGCGACAGCTGGAAACGTTCCTGCAGAAAAAGTCCGAGGTAATAGAGCTGCTCAACACGACCCCGGATCTCGAGGCCGCGCAGCTGGCCACGGTCCAGGCGAAGGTTCGTCGCAACCAGTCGCTGCTCGGCGGTGCGCTGGACGGCATCCGGTCCGTCGCCGACCGCATGGCCGAGATGCGCCGCGTGCGCGCCGGACTGGACACCTATGACCGCTCAGGTCGCCGTACAAGCCTGAGCGCCCCGAAGAAGCCCAAGGTCGAACGGCGGGCATGAGCGCCGTTTGATGAAAATCTGCGGTAAGGGCACCAACACCGTTAGGGCAACGTTAGGGGTTTTGGCCGCAAAAGGAAAGCGCACCTCTGACAGGGGTGGCGCGGCCGGGCCCAGACACGACGGCAGGCCGCATCAGTCAGAAAGACGTCATGGACCGCCATCTGGCGTTTAACCCGGGGTCGAAAATGGCCCCAGACTGAAGGAAAGTGAAAATGACCAGCATTCTGACGAACAATGGTGCAATGGTCGCGCTGCAGTCGCTGCGCTACACCAACAACCAACTGGAGAAAACCCAGAACGCAATCTCCTCGGGCAAGTCGATCTCGACTGCCAAGGACAATTCGGCAATCTTCGCAATCTCGAAGGTGATGGAATCCGATGCGTCCGGTTTCAAGGCCATCTCGGCTTCGCTGTCGCTGGCGGAATCGACTGTCGCCGTGGCCTCGGCCGCAGCCGAGCAGATCGTCGGCGTCCTGAAGGACATCAAGGATCTGGCGATCTCGGCCCAATCCGAAAACGTCGACTTCTCGAAGATCCAGGCCGACATCGCGGCGAAGTCCGCAACGGTTGCCTCGATCATCGGCGGCGCCCAGTTCAACGGTGCGAACCTGCTGGCCACCGACGTCGATGGCAACGGCGCAACCGGGCTGACAGTCATCGCCTCGCTCGACCGCGTCGGCTCTTCCGCGCCGACCGCGTCGACCTTCACCGTCGCGACCACGGACTTCGAAGCCGACGTGGACCTGGCAACGAACCTGACCGCCATCACCGACACGGCGACGGCGGCCACGGCCCTGGGCGAGATCGAGACCTTCCTGCAGACCGCCATTGACGGTGCCGCCGCGCTGGGTGCATCGGCCAGCCGGATCAACGGTCAGAAGGAATTCGTCACCAAACTGACGGATGCCATGAAGGCCGGTATCGGCACCTTGGTCGACGCCGACATGGAAGAGGCTTCGGCCCGCCTTCAGGCCCTGCAAACCCAGCAGCAGCTGGGCATCCAGGCCCTGTCGATCGCAAACCAGGCGCCGCAGTCGGTCCTGTCGCTGTTCCGCTAAGACCCTCGTAAAGACTCTCGACCGGGGCGCGAATAATCGCGCCCCGGCACCCAGCACGCCCCTTTCACGCGAGGATCTGACGTGAACGCCCAGAATCTGGCTCAACGCGGCTATACAAAGGCCGCAGCGTCGACCCGAACGCCACGCGGCATCGAATACGAGGCCCTGGCGCGTATCACGCATCGGCTGCGACAGGCCGATGCACAAGGAAGCAACAATTTTCCCAAACTGGCGCAAGCCCTTCATGACAATGGCAAGCTGTGGGACCTGTTCGCCATCGACGTCGCAGATCCCGGCAACAACCTGCCGGCAGATCTGCGGGCACGCATTTTCTATCTGGCGGAATTCACGCGGGAACATACCAGCAAGGTGCTGGCCCGGAAGGCCAACATCACGCCGCTGCTGGACATCAACACGGCCATCATGCGCGGTCTGCGGGGCGATCTGACCCCGCCCGAGCCGGCGCAGGAGCATCGCCCCCAACAAGCGGCCCAGCCCGTCCGTGTCAAGGCCCGCGCGCAGCACCCCGGCACGCCCCCGCGCAGCAAGCAGATGAAGCGGACAGCCGGACAGCGCCCGGCAGCCGCGGCCGGCCCTGCTGTGCGCAAGGGCCCTGCTCCGCACCCTGGTCCCGCCAAGGGCCCCCGGCGCCAGAGCGGAGATCGCACATGAGCGGTCTTGTCCTGAAACTCGCGCCTCGCGAACGAGTGCTGATCAACGGCGCCGTCATCGAAAACGGCGACCGGCGGGGGCGGGTGTCCATCGTGACGCCCGACGCCCATATCCTGCGCCTGCGCGACGCAATCCATCCCGACGAAGCAACGACCCCAGTGCGCCGGGCCTGCTATGCCACGCAGCTGGTCCTGTCGGGCGATGTCTCTCCCGACGAGGCGCACATGCCACTCTTGCGCCGGCTGGAGGAGCTGAGCCAGGTATTCACCGATCCGGACAGCCGCAAATCGCTGGCCGAGGCGACAGAGGCGCTGATCGGTGCCAATCATTACAAGTGCCTGAAGGCGTTGCGCAGCCTCCTCCCGCGGGAGGAGCGGCTGTTCGCAGCGACACGGCAATGAGTTTCCAGCCGGTCATACCCATCGGAGGCCTGGCCGGCTGGCGCTTCCTGGAGCGCACGCGCGAGTCTCAGTTCGACGCCTTCACGAAAAGCGCCCAGCTGGAACGCGACGCCGACTATTTCACCCAGAACATCGGCAAGATCACCAGCGCCGAGGAACTGGTGGCGGACCGCCGTCTGCTGTCGGTCGCCCTGGGGGCCTTTGGCCTGCAGGACGACATCAACAACAAGTACTTCATCCGGAAGATGCTGGAGGATGGCACCGTCGCCGACGATGCCCTAGCCAACCGGATGGCTGACGATCGCTATAAGAAATTCAGCGCCGCCTTCGGGTTCGGCCCGTTGGCCTCGGTCCAGACCGGCAAGGCCGCGGCCATGACCGAGATCGTCGATGCGTACCGGGTCCAGAAGTTCGAGGCCGCGGTGGGCGAGCAGGACGAATCCATGCGCATCGCCTTGTATGCCCAACGCGAGGTCGCGACGCTGGCGAACGACAACATGAGCGACGCCGCCAAGTGGTTCACGATCATGGGCCAGGCCCCCTTGCGCAAGTTCTTCGAGACGGGCCTGGGCCTGCCCAAGGCGCTGGGACAGCTGAACATCGACAAGCAGCTTTCGATCTTCCGCGAGAAGGTCCAGGCCGTGACAGGCCGGTCGGATATCGATCAGTTCAAGGATCCGGAAGCTCTGGAAAAGATGACTGTCCGCTACCTGGCCCGTGCCCAGATCGAGACGATCAATGCCAGCACAAGCTCGGCCTCGAACGCGCTGTTCCTTCTGCAGGGCGCGGCGTCCATCTATTGATCCGCGCCAGCCAGTTGGGCCGTAGGATTCAGGGTTGCCCGGCACCGAAATCACCCGGCACGACATAACAAGACACGATATAACGGACACGATACAAAGGACACGACATCGCAAGACATGGCGTCGTTGGACGTCATTCTGTGCAACATCACCAGACACGACATCGGGCGGCGGGACGGCACCCGACACTGGCGATGGCACCAGACCATCCTGCACTGAAACGCGCCGATCCGGACACGGACAGAAGCTAAGGCCAACCGACCTCGACGTGAACAAAAGCAGCGGGCACGGAACGCAACGACAGGCGGACATCCCGTTGGAGCGACCCGCTTTCACGGTCCGCCGGGCCCGGAAAGCGCCGGCGCCGCCGCTTAACATTTGCCGGCCACAGGGCAGAGTGTCGGATGTCCCGGAGGCCCGGCCTTCGGGCGCACAACCTTGCCTGCCGGGGCCTGCCCGTGACCGATGCGAACGATCCGCCCGATAGAACGTCCGATGGAACGACGGCGCCGATCTGCCCGCTGTGCGACAGGCCGATCCCGTCCGACGTCCCGCAAAGCCTGCATCACCTGGTCCCGCGGCTGCGGGGCGGCAAGGGGGGCGAAACGGTGCTGCTGCACCATATCTGTCACCGGGAAATCCATGTCAGCCTGACCGAGAGCGAACTGGCGCGCAGCTTCAACACCATCGACGCGCTGAAAACGCATCCGCGGCTGGCAAAGTTCATCGCTTGGGACGGGAAACGCCCGCCGGGTTTTGTCTCGAAGGTGCCGGGACGGCGCAGAGCCCGACGCTAAGGTCCCGCCACCTCACCCTCTGCTGCAGAAACCTTGAAGCAGGACAGAGGCCCGGAGGGGCAACTGTGATCCCGGGACCGGAGGCCCGGGCCTTTCGCTATAATTCTGCAAATCGCAGCCCGGGAACGGCCGACCGCGACCCGGCCCCGTGGCCAGCTGCGATTTGCGATACTTCGCCTTCGCCCCCCGGTGCTGGACCCGAAGGTCAGGAGCACATTCGGGCAATGCCGGCTGCGACCTCGGCCGGGGCGGCCAGCGTGTCCGCGCACAGGGCGCGGGCGGTGGCCATCAGATCCTCCGGCGGGACGATCCGGTCGATCAGGCCGTAATCATAGGCCTCTTCCACCGTGATCTTCTGCCCGCCCATCAGGATCAGCTTGGCCCGTGCAGGCCCGATCAGGGCTATCATCCGCGCCGGATCCGATGGCTGCGGCAGGTAGCCCAGCTTCATGACGGGATAGAAGATCTTCGCCCCCGGCACGGCGATCCGGATGTCGCAGGCCAGCGCCATGCCATTCGCCCCGCCTGCCAGCGTGCCGTTCAGCGCCGCGATCTTCAGCGCCGGCAGGCGCGCCAGTGCGCCCGACAGACGTTCCCAGAGATCCGATACCGCAAGGCCCGCCTTCGCCTCTTCCAGATCGGCCCCGGCGGAAAAGACCTTGCCCTGCCCGGTCAGGATCAGCGCCCGCGTAGCGCCAGCGCTTTCCGCGATCTCGACCAAGCGTTCCAACATGGGACGGGTCAGCGAATTGGCCTTGTCGGGCCGCGCCAGGGTGACGATCCACAAATCGCCTTCCTGCTTCAGATCGATCATGCCAGGCCCACCTTCTGGCGGATTTCCGGGTCCCGCAGCGAGATTTCCTGCCCCAGCCAGTCGTCGGCCCCGGCCCCGCACATCCACATCAGCGTGCGCGCCGGCCAGTCGGGCGGAATATGGTCCGTCCATTCCAGACGGCTGACCGGGTTGATGGCGGACGCCTTGATCTCGCGCTGCATTTCCGTGGCCACAGTGCCCGGCGACAGGCCGATGGCGCGGATCCCCTCGGGCCCGTATTCGGCGTCCAGCATCCGGGTCAGCATCGCGGCGCCAGCCTTCGAAGAACAGTAATGGCTCCAGGCCTCGATCGGATTATGGGCCGCGCCGGAGCTGATGGTCAGCACGGTGCCGCCGCCCGCCTTCAGCATCACCGGCAGCGCCGCGCGCATGCCGTAGAAGACGCCCTTCAGGTTGATGTCGATGGCCTGGCCCCAGCCTTCGGGATCGGCCTCGGCCATGCGGGAAATCGGCGCGATCACCCCGGCATTGTTGATCAGGATGTCGAGCCCCCCGAACCGGTCGACACAGGTGCCCACGGCCGCGGCCAGGTCGTCGTACTTGCTGACGTCGCACAGCTGGATCACGGCCCGGCCCGCGGCGCCGTCGATGCGGGCGCGAACCTCCTGCAGGGCGTCGTCGCTGCGGGCCGCCATCACGACATTGGCCCCGGCCCGGGCGAAAAGTTCGGCCGCCGAGGCGCCGATGCCCCGGCTGGCCCCGGTGATCAGCACGGTCTTGCCGTCGAATGTCCCAGTCACGCTCAAGTTACAAATCCTTCTCGCCGCTCCGCTTTCACACGTGGTACTGTCCCGGCCGACGCCGGTCCAGTCCTTGGAGCCGAAGCCGTGAAAAGTGGGGGTAAGCTGCCCTTGACGCCCGCGGCACGACACCGGACGATGCGGCCAACCAAGACCAGAAAGGTGCACGCATGACATTTCCCATTGCACGGATCGCCGGCGCCTCGGCGGCGCTGATGCTGCTGGCCCAAAGCGCCGCAGCCGATCTGACGCCGACCGATGTCTGGGCCGACTTCCGCGCCCAGATGGAAGGCCAGGGATATACCGTGGCCGCGACCGAGGATCTGTCGGGCGACGTGCTGACG
The DNA here is from genome assembly GCF_009765275.1 of Chachezhania sediminis. Taxonomy (GTDB): domain Bacteria; phylum Pseudomonadota; class Alphaproteobacteria; order Rhodobacterales; family Rhodobacteraceae; genus Chachezhania; species Chachezhania sediminis. The sequence goes on along the minus strand of NZ_VOPH01000002.1, from coordinate 773,812 downwards.
ATCTCGAACCTGAAGATGTCCGTGACCCAGGGCCGCGAGACGGTCACCCTGTCGACCGGCGACCTGTCGTTGACCTTCATGGGACACGACGACGGTTCGGTCACCGTGGGCATGCCCGACAGTTTCCCAATCACGACCCAGGTCGGCGACAGCACCGATGACGACGTCAACGTGGTCATGGACATCACCCAAAGCGGCCATGCCATGACCGTGACCGGCAATCCCGGCGACATGACCTATGACTACACCGCCGACGCGGTGGGCATGGAGGTCGGCCTGCAGCAGGCCGCCGAGGTCTCTGGCGGTGAGCGGACCGTCGCGACGGACACGACCGTATTGATTGGCCTGGACGATGTCGTGTTAAAATCCGCGGTCAAGGTCGACACGGTACGCAGCGTGCAACAGCAGATGACCGCGTCCGGCATGCGCTACACGTTGGACACCACCGCCACTGCAGAAGACCAGGCCCATGTGACCGTGGAAGGCGCAGTCGCCGAAATGGTCGCCGACAGCAACTATGACCTGCCGCTGGACAAGGCCGCGCTGGATCCGGAAGATTCCCGCAGCTACTTCAATGCCGGGCTGGCCCTTGGCAGCACCGTGACCTTCGGTGAAAACGGCATGACCGTGGAAGGCGCGGCCGACGGCGGCACCTTCGCTCTTCACACCTTCGCCACCGGCGGGACCTATTCCATATCCATGGACGGCGATGCCATCAGCTTCGACACCGGGACCGAGGACGTGAAGCTGTCGCTGAACGCCAGCCAGCTGCCCTTCCCCGTCGAACTGACGACGGATTCGCTGAGCGCGGGTTTGACCATGCCCCTGGGCGCGACCAAGGAACCGCAGGACTTTGGCCTGAAACTGGGCCTGACCGACTTCACCATGTCCGACACGATCTGGTCGATCCTGGATCCCGGCAGCGTCCTGCCCCGCGACCCGGCGACCCTGTCGCTGGACCTGACGGGCAAGGCCACGCTTCTGACCGACCTGATGGCCCCCGACCTGGCCGAAACGCTGGACGAAGAGCCGCCCGCGCAGCTTGACTCCGTCTCGCTGAATTCCTTCCTGATCAAGGCGATCGGCGCACAGCTGAAGGGCAACGGTTCGGCGACCTTCGACAATACCGACACCACCACTTTCGAAGGTTATCCCCGCCCCACCGGCAAGATGAGCCTGGAGCTGAAGGGCGGCAACGCGCTTCTGGATTCGCTGGTGAAGATGGGGCTCGTGACCAGCGAACAGTCGATGGCCGCGCGGATGATGATGGGCCTTTTCGGTGTGCCGGGCGGCGACGATACCCTGACCTCGACGCTGGAGATCAACCGGCTGGGCGAGATCCTGGCCAACGGCCAGCGGATCCAGTGACCGCGGATTTTTCCGCGACAGGGTCGCCTCGCCGGGGCGGCCCTTTTTCGTGCCTGCCCCTTGCCTGACGGGTCCTGCAAGGCTAGGTCCGGTCAACCTGCAAGGGCCCGTTGGGAACGCTCATGACCGATCACCCCCGTTCGCTTGATACCATTGCCGCCATGCTTCTGGACGCCGCCCGCGCCGCCGGTGCGGATGCCGCCGACGCGATGGTGCTGCGCGGCAGCTCGATTTCCATCGAGGTCAGGGGCCAGGCGCTGGAGATGGCGGAACGGTCCGAGGCCGCCGATCTGGGCCTGCGGGTCTTCGTGGGCAAGCGGCAGGCGGTGGTTTCGGCCTCGGGCACCTCGGCCACGGCCGACGACCGGCTGCCGGACCTGGCCGCCAGCGCGGTGGCCATGGCCCGTGCGGCACCCGAAGACATCTATGCAGGCATCGCCGATCCCGACCAGCTTTCCACCCGACGCAACGACGCCGGGCTGGACCTGGACGACGGGGCAGAGATGCCGTCGCCCGACGCCCTGCGCGACGCCGCCTTCGCGGCCGAAGCGGCGGCCCTGTCCGTCCCCGGCGTGACCCAGTCCGACAGCGCGCACGCCGCCGCCGGCCGGTACGAGGTCGTGCTGGCCGCATCGAACGGTTTCCTGGGCGGATATACCCGCACCAGCCACGCCCTGTCCGCCACCGCGATTGCCGGCACCGGGACGGGCATGGAACGCGATGGCGACGGCGATGGCCGCGCGCACCGGGTCGACCTGCGCTCGCCCGAGGAAATCGGCCGCAGCGCCGGTGAACGCGCCGTTTCGCTTCTGGGCGCGCGCCAGCCCAAGACCGGGACCTATCCCGTGCTCTTCGACGAACGCATCGCATCGTCGCTGATCGGCCACCTGCTGAGCGCCGCCAACGGCGCCGCCGTGGCCCGGGGCTCGACCTGGCTGGCCGACAAGCTGGACGAACAGGTCCTGCCGGAGGCGTTTTCCATCGTGGAAGACCCGCACCGGCCGCGCATATCGGGCTCTCGCCCCTTCGATGCCGAAGGGCTGCCGACCGTCAAACGGACCATCGTCGACAAGGGCGTGCTGACCGGCTGGACGCTGGATCTGGCCAGCGCACGCAAGCTGGGAATGCAGTCCACCGGCAATGCCGCGCGCTCGACCTCGGGCACGCCGTCGCCCGCGAACTGGAACGTCGCAATGACGCAGGGCGCGCAAAGCCGCGCGGATCTGCTGGCGGACATGGGCACCGGGCTTCTTGTGACGTCCATGATCGGCAGTACCATCAACCCGAATACCGGGGACTATTCCCGTGGTGCTTCGGGGTTCTGGGTGGAAAACGGGCAGATTGCCTATCCGGTCAACGAATGTACCCTGGCGGGGAACCTGAAGGACATGCTGCTGCGGATCGTGCCGGCCAACGATGCGCGGACCTGGCTGTCGCGGGTCGTGCCGTCCATCCTGATCGACGGGATGACCATTGCCGGGCAGTGACATAGACCTTCTGATCGACGCCGCGGCCGAGGCGGGCAAGGTCGCCCTGCGCGTGCCGGGCCGCCTGGCGAAGGCGTGGGAAAAGGCCGACAATGCCGGCCTGGTGACGGAAATCGACCTTGCGGTCGACAAGCTTCTGGCCGAAATCCTTCGCCCCGCCCGCCCCGATTACGGTTGGCTGTCGGAAGAGACCGAGGACGACCCCGTCCGGCTGCAGCACGAAAAGGTCTTCATCGTCGATCCCATCGACGGGACCCGGGCCTTTGCCGACGGGTCCGGCACCTGGGCCCATGCGCTGGCGGTGGCGGAACGGGGCGTGGTGACGGCAGCGGTGGTCTATCTGCCCCAGAAGGGCAAGCTTTATTCCGCGGCGGCGGGGCGCGGCGCCTATCTGAACGGCCAGCCGATCCGCCCGTCCGACCGGCAGGAGCTGGAGCAGGCCGATATCCTGGCCGCCCGCCCGGCGCTGCAGGCACAGCACTGGCAATCGGGGCTGGCGCCCAAGTTCAACCGGGTCTACCGGCCGTCGCTGGCCTATCGCATGGCGGCTGTGGCGCAGGGGCGTTTCGACGGGATGATCACCTTCCGGCCCAGCTGGGAATGGGACGTCGCCGCCGGAGAGCTGATCCTGCGAGAGGCCGGCGCCCGGGTGACGGACAAGACCGGCGGCGCACTGCGGTTCAACAATCCGCACCCGACGGTGAACGGTATCATGGCCGGTGGCGCCGCGGTCCACGATCAGATTGCCAGGCTGGTAGCCGGGGGCAGTGCTTAGGGCGCCGTTGCCAGCCCGGCGGGACGCCAGCGTTACAGCAAGAAGGGTATCGGCCGACCCGCGGGAAGGGCGCAAAGCGGCTTCTCCGGGACGGGTCGACCGCGACCCGGTCCGCGGCCGGGTGGGACGTAAATACGAGCCCGACACCGATTATGACCCCACCCATCCCAGCGGTTGATGCGACCGGGCGGCGCCTTGACCCCGGGACCGGGCCGACTACCTTGAAGACGCACTTTTCGTTGACCGTCGTTACCGTTACCCCTTGTCGCAACCGAAAAGGATGCCACCCATGACGCAACGCCTTCACCTCGTCTTCGGGGGCGAACTGATCGACCCTTCCAAGACCACGTTCAAGAACCCCGACGACATCCACATCGTCGGCATGTTCCCGTCCTACCAGACCGCCTACGAGGCCTGGAAGGCCGAGGCGCAGAAGACCGTCGACAACGCTCACATGCGCTATTTCATCGCCCACATCCATCGCCTGCGGGACGAGGAGCGCGAGGCGTCGGCCACCGAGGAGCTCCACTGATCTCAAGCCTTTCCAGCACCGGTCCCTTGACCAATGGGACCCAGGTCACGGCGGACCGTCCTCGCCCCGAAGGGGCCGAGGTCCTGTGGATGCACGCAACCTCGACCGAACGGGCCGCCGCCCTGGCCGAGATCGCGCTGCGCTGCAAGGCGCAGCGCCCGGACCTGTTCGCCCTGCTGACGCTTGCCGGGGACGTGGCACCCCCCGCGCAGGTCCGGCGCACCGGCATCGACCGGATGGAACGGCTGACCGCCGAGGCCGGGACCGCCCGCCAGTTCCTGGCGGACTGGGCGCCGGACATCTGCCTCTGGGCCGGACTGCCGCTGCTGCCGACCCTGCTCCACAAGGCCGCGGCGACCGGCATGCCGATGATCCTGGTCGACGTCACGCGCGAGGAAACCGCCACGCTGCGCGGCGTCTGGCGCGGCAGCCCACGGGGGGCTCTGGGGCTGTTCGACCCGATCTTTGCCCCCGGCACGGCGGATGCCGAGGCGCTGCGGCGCATCCTGCGTCATCCCGACCGGGTAGAAGTCACGGCCCCCCTGGCCGCGGGCGTCACCCCTCCGGCCTGCCTCGATTCCGATTTCGACAAGGTCTCGCGCCAGCTGGCCGGCCGGCCGCTGTGGCTGACCGCCTGGACCGAGCCGTCGGAGTTCGAGACCATCGTCGCCGCCCAGCGCGCCATCGTGCGGCTGTCACACCGGCTGCTTCTGGTGGCCCATGTCGCGCAGCCCGAAACCGCGGATGCTATGATCGAGACGATAACCGCCGCGGGACTGCGCGCCGCGGCCTGGCAACCGGGCGCGGCGATCGAGGACAACATGCAGGCACTGGTCTGCGATTACGAGGAAGACCTGGGGCTATGGTATCGCGCGGCGCCGGTGACCTTCGTCGCCGGGTCGCTGACCACCCGGCGCGGCGGGCACTGTCCGCTGGCGGCCGCGGCGCTGGGATCGGCGGTGCTGCACGGCCCCAACGTGCGCAACCATGCCGCCAGCTATGCCCGGCTGGACCGGGTCGGCGCCGCGCTGACAGTGCGAGGGGCCGAGGATCTGGCCGCCGCGGTCATCCGCCTGTCGGCGCCCGATCAGGCGGCCGCCATGGCGCTGGCCGGATGGACCATCGCCACCGAAGGCGCCGCCCTGTCGGACCGGATCGTCGACATCGTTCAGGCACGGCTCGATGCGCGCGCCTGAGTTCTGGAATACGGCGCCGGACCGTCCGGCCTGGCAGGCGCGCCTTCTGTCGCCCCTGGGCGCGCTTTATGCCCGCGGCACGGCACGGCGTCTGGCCGGGACCGAACCCGCCCAGGTGCCGGTCCCGGTGATCTGCGTCGGCAACCTGAATGCCGGCGGCACCGGCAAGACCCCCACTGCCATCTGGCTGATCGAGGCGCTGCGGAAACTCGGCCACCAGCCCCATGTCGTCTCGCGCGGGTATGGCGGGACCGAGGAAGGCCCCCTGCAGGTCGATCCATCGCGTCACGGCCCGACCCGGGTGGGCGACGAACCCCTGCTGCTGGCCAGCTTTGCCGAAGTCTGGGTGGCGCGCGACCGCGTCGCCGGGGCGCAGGCGGCGGCGCGGGCCGGGGCGACGGTCGTCGTGCTGGACGACGGGTTCCAGGACCCGTCCCTTGCCAAGGCCCTGTCGCTGGTCGTCGTCGATGCCGCCCGTGGATTCGGCAACGGTCGCTGCATTCCCGCCGGCCCCTTGCGGGAACCCGTGGCCACCGGGCTGACGCGGGCCGATGCGGTCCTGTCCATCGGTGGGGCCGATGCCCAGGCACAATTCGCAGACCAATGGGGCCCGTCCGTTACGATCCCCCACGTGACCGGGGAACTTCTGCCACTTCAGACCGGCATGGACTGGGCCGGCCTTCGTGTCGTGGCCTTTGCCGGCATCGGCCATCCGGGCAAGTTCTTCGCCACGCTCCGCGACCTGGGTGCCGATCTCGTGGCGACCCATGCGCTGGACGACCATCAGCCACTGGCCGCGGCCCTGCTGACGCGGCTGGAGGCGCAGGCCTTCGCCCTTGGCGCCCAGCTGGTCTGCACCGAAAAGGACGCCGCCCGCCTGCCCTCCAGCTGGCGCAGCCGGGTGATCACCCTGCCCGTCCGTCTGCAGGTGACACCCGCCGAACCGCTGCTGTCGTTGATCGAAGCCGCGGCCCCGGCCCCCTGAGCGGCCCTAAAGCCGCAACAGGAACCGCGGCCCGGCGCCATCGCGCCGCTCGAAGCCCAGTTTCGGATAGAAGGCCTGTGCCGCCAGGTTTTCCGGATGGGTGCCGACGGTCATGAAGGTGCAGCCCCGGTCCCGCGCCAGGGCGACGGACGCGCCGATCAGCGCCTGGCCGACACCCAGCCCACGGGCCTCTGCCTCGGTGAAGAGGTGATGCAGTTCCATCCCACGCGCGCCGAAGTGCAGGTACGCCGTCCCGAACAAGGCCGCATAGCCCATTGGCCGCCCGTCATGCCTGGCCAGCAGGACGACAAGCCAGGGATCCGCACCGAAGAGGTCGCGGTGCAGCGATGCCTCTGAAACTCCGGGCGTGTCGCCGTGATGTACGGCAAGCCGTTCGACCATCGCCAGAAGGTCGGGGATATCCGCCGGCAAGGCGGCACGAGTGTCGATCTGGGTCATTCCGAACGCTCCTCTGCGCCGCAGGGGGACGTTCGACCGGCGGCCACCCTGGGGCGGCACCATGTTGAAACAGGCATGACCGCGCTCAGCTGAGGCGGGCGTAATAGGTCCAGGTCTGAAGACGGGTCATGCACATGACCGCGAGAGGTGCCCGAAGGCCCCCGTGCGCGTCAAGCCCCTTCGCAACACGCGAAAGCCGAACGGTTGCCGCCGCAAGGGCATAGGCGTGCGGGGACACTGTCCTCGCAAAGGGCGGGGGCACGGGGGTGCAGCCCCCTGTGCCCCCGCTTTCAAGGGATCACCCGTCCTGCCCAAGCATGGGCGACGCGTGTTCCAGTTTCAGTTCAGCGTCCGAGAACCGGAAGGGCGAGCGCACGCCCGGAATCCCGTCCAGCTCGATCTGCATGCCGCGGGCCACGACCTGCGGGTCGGCCATGACCTCTTCCAGCTTGTTGATCGGCCCTGCCGGAACGCCCTGCGCCTCGCAGGCCGCCAGCAGTTCCGCCTTGCCCCATTTCGAGGTCGCCTCGGTCAGGATCCGCGTCAGTTCGTCCCTGTGCGCGATACGCTGGGGATTGTGGACGAAATCCGGGTGTTCGCCCAGCTCGTCCAGGCCCAGGATGTTGCACAGGCGTCGGTACTGGCCGTCATTGCCGGTGGCAATGATGATGTGCCCGTCGGCGCAGTCGAAGACCTGGTAGGGCGTCAGGTTCACGTGGGCATTGCCCATCATCCCCGGCGAAACGCCCGTGGTCAGGTAGTTCAGCGCCTGGTTCGCCGTCACGGCCACGCCGCAATCCAACAGCGCCATGTCGATGTGCTGGCCCTTGCCGGTGCGACCGCGCTGGATCACTGCCGCAAGGATCGCGCTGACGGAATAGACGCCGGTGAAGATATCCGTGATCGCCACGCCCGCTTTCTGCGGCTGCCCGCCCGGTTCGCCGGTCAGCGACATCAGCCCCGACATGCCCTGGATGATGAAGTCGTAACCTGCCCGGTGCGCATAGGGCCCGGTCTGCCCGAACCCGGTGATCGAGCAATAGATCAGCCGGGGATTGATCTGCGCCAGGCTTTCGTAATCCAGCCCGTATTTCTTCAGCCCGCCGACCTTGAAATTCTCAAGGAAGATGTCGGCATCCGCCACCATCTCGCGCACCTTGGCCTGGCCTTCGGGCGTCGAGAAATCGACGACGACCGATGCCTTCCCGCGGTTGGTGGAATGGTAATACGAGGCCGAGACATCGCCGTCGCGTTCCACGAAGGGCGGGCCCCACCGGCGGGTGTCGTCGCCTTCGGGGCTTTCCAGCTTGATCACCTCGGCGCCCAGATCCGACAGGGTCTGACCGGCCCAGGGGCCAGCCAGGATGCGGGCCATCTCGATGACCTTCAGTCCTTCAAGAGGTGCGCTCATTTCGCGGCAAGCTTTTCGTCCAGGACGACCTTCAGGTCGTCATAGGGCTGGTTCTCGACCATCTCGCCATCGATGATGAAGCTGGGCGTGCCGGTGATCCCGTCCTCGGTCGCGTTCTTCTGGTACCATTCGACCAGTGCCTGCGCCTTGGCGGCATCGTTCAGGCAGACGTCCAGCTGTTCGTCGGTCACGCCGGCGATCTTGCCGAATTTGCGCAGCTCGCCCACGATGGCGACCGGATCGCCCGCGCGGGTCCATTGCGCCTGGTTTTCATAGATCATGTCCGAGATGCCAAAGAACTTCTCGGGGCCGCCGCAGCGCGCGACCATGGCCGCCCAAAGGCCGAAACGGTCGAAATAGACATCGCGATAGACCAGCTTCACCTTCCCGGTGTCGACATAGTCCTTCTTCAGCTGCTTCAGCGGGCCGGTGTTGAAGGTCGCGCAGTGCGGGCAGGTGAACGAAGCATATTCGATCATCTCGACCGGCGCATCGGGATCGCCCAGCACCATCTCGACGATTTCCGGTGCCTGGGCATCCTGCGCGGCAGCATCCGTCGCCCAGCCGGCGGTCAGAACCCCCGCGGCCATCACGGCCACGGCGCCAAGGAAGGTAGTCATGCGGGTCATCAACGGCCCCTTTCCGATTTTTCCGATTTCGATAGTACGCCCTGCCCCAGACGTTCAAGGGCCGCGCGCAACCCTTCGTCCCGGACCTGGGCCGTGACCTGTGCCGCCTTGCGCTCGACCTCGGGCGCGGGCGTGTCCGGCCCATCGGCCCCGGGGCCGGTGAAGGGCGTCTGCCCGTCGGCAAAGCCCGTCGGTGCCGTCTGGGTGATGCGGACCTTGGATATGGCGTTATAGCCATAGGCCGCGTTCACCCGTTCGCGCAGGCGGTCCTTCTGCATTTCCATGATCGGTGCCATGGATCCCGTCGTCAGCACTGTCAGCGTGGCGCCAAAGGCGTCGCGACCGTATTTCACGTCGACCGGCCGGGCGATCCTGGCGATGTCCGGGCCGGCAATCTCTTCCCAATGGGTCAGCACGCGCGAGACGGCGAAACCGCGCGTTTCGCCCGCCTTGCGGATCCGGTCGCCAAGAAGGGCGTCCGTGCGCTTGAATCCGCGGGTCGTCGATGACCTTGGCGGCATGGCTTACTCCCTGTAGGTCTGGCATATTCTAGGCCCGCCACCGGCGGGCGCCAGCGAATCCGACCCGGCGGAGCATAAAGATTGCGTGACGACCATACGACCCGTACCGCGCCCAAATCCGACCCCGCAGCCGACAGCGTGGCTGCACGGATGCTGGATTGGTACGATGTCCATGCGCGCAGTCTGCCATGGCGTGTGGCGCCCGCGGATCGTGCCGCCGGGGTGGTGCCCGCCCCCTATCGCGTCTGGCTGTCCGAGATCATGTTGCAGCAGACCACCGTCGCCGCCGTGAAGGACTATTTCCACCGCTTCACGACCCGCTGGCCCACGGTCCAGGCGCTGGCCATGGCCGAAGACGCCGACGTCATGGGCGAATGGGCAGGCCTTGGATACTATGCCCGGGCGCGGAACCTTCTGAAATGTGCCCGCGTGGTGACCGCCGACCTTGGCGGGGTCTTTCCGTCCGACCGCGAGTCCCTGCTGAAGCTGCCAGGCATCGGCCCCTATACCGCCGCCGCCGTCGGCGCCATCGCCTTCGACCGGGCCGAGGTCGTGGTCGACGGCAATGTCGAACGCGTCATGGCGCGGCTGCACGATGTCGAAACGCCCCTCCCCGCCGCGAAGCCGGAATTGACCGCGCTTGCGGCCCGACACACGCCGGACAGGCGGCCCGGCGACTATGCCCAGGCGGTGATGGACCTGGGCGCCACGATCTGCACGCCGAAAAGCCCTGCCTGCGGGCTGTGCCCGCTGATCGCCGACTGCGACGGGCGCCGCGCCGGCACCGCGCCCGAGCTGCCGCGCAAGACGCCCAAGGCGGCCAAGCCGGTGCGGCAGGGCACCGTCTACCTGGCCCGGCGTCGGGGCGACGGCGCTTGGCTGCTGGAACGGCGTCCTGATCGCGGTCTGCTGGGCGGCATGCTGGGCTGGCCCGGCACCGACTGGACCGAAACGCAGCCACCCGCCCTGCCCCCTGCGGTTGCCGACTGGCACGTCTTGCCGGGAGAGGTGCGCCACACCTTCACCCATTTTCACCTGATCCTGACGCTTCGGGTCACAATGCTGGACGGGACAGAGCCGCTGACCGCCGGACGGTTCATGCCGGCGGAGGCCTTCCGCCCGTCGGACCTTCCGACCGTGATGCGCAAGGCCTTCGACCTGGCGCGGACCCATCCGGTCTTGGGCGGTCCCTAGGTGCAGCCTGTATTCGGCAACAAAAACCCCGGGACCCAGTCGATGATCCCTGCCCCCGTCCTTCGAAGCTGGCGCCATGCGCTGCCGTTCTGGATCAGTTTCCTGCTGGTCCCCTTGATGTGGTACGGCGCGGTTCGGGGCGGCTGGGCGCTCTTCCTGATGCCGCTGGCCACCTGGTGGCTGTTCGCCGCCATCGACCGGGTGCTGGGGCTGAACACGGAAAACGCCGATCCGCTGACGCCGGACACCGACCTTGGCCATTATCGCCTTCTGACCATGCTCTGGGTGCCTGTCCAGTTCGTGACGCTTTTCGCGCTGATCTGGTACGTGACCCATACCGACCACCTGTCCACGGCGGGCAAGTGCATGGCCTTTTTCGGCATGGGGATCCTGTCGGGCACCATCGGCATCAACTATGCACACGAGTTGATGCACCAGAAGCCGCGCGCCGAACGGTTCCTGGGCGATCTGCTGTGCGCAATGGTGCTCTATTCCCATTTCCGGTCGGAACACCTGCTGGTCCATCACAGCTATGTCGGAACGCCAAGGGATTCCGTGACGGCCCGCTATAACGAAGGCTTCCACCGTTTCTTCCCCCGTGTCCTGATCGGCAGCTTCCGGTCCGCCGTCCGGGCCGAAACCGCCAGGCTGGCCCGCGCCGGCCTGCCCGCCGCGCATCCCCGGAACCCCTTCTGGCGCTATGCTGCGCTTCAGGCAGCAATGCTGGCGCTGGCTTTCGCGCTGGGGGGGTGGGCGGGGCTGGGGCTTTTCGTCTTGCAGGCCTGGGTCGCCATCTGGCAACTGGAGCTGATCAATTACATCGAACATTACGGCCTGACGCGGAAACACCTGGGCGAAGGGCGCTATGAACATGTCCGGCCCCGGCATTCCTGGAATGCCAGCCACAGGGCGTCGAACTGGCTGCTGATCAACCTGCAGCGCCATTCGGATCACCACTACAAACCCGATCGTCGGTTCCCGCTGCTGCAGCACCACGATGTCGATGCGGCGCCGCAGCTGCCCTATGCCTATCCGCTGATGGGCATCATCGCGATGATCCCGCCGCTGTGGCGCCGGATGATGAACCCACGCGTCCGCGACTGGCGCCGGCGGTATTACCCGGAAATCACCGACTGGACCCCCTACAAGACCCAGGACCTGCCGATGCCGCGCTGATCCCCGTCACGGGCGGAGAGGGGGGCCGGCTGCCCCAGGCAGGATGCCGGGCCGGGCGGTGGGCCCCCCGATGGACCCACGACGGGCGCTTTGCCCAGCCAGGTCACGACAGAAGCGGTCCGATCAGATCGCCCAGACCCGGACGGGGCGGTCCAGGCCGCGGATCTCTTGCGGGCCGCAGTCGCACAGCGCCGCGACCGCGCCATCGCCATCGGCCTCGCTCAGCGCCTGGGCCCGCAGGTTGTCACTGACGGCGATGCGCACGTTCAGCTGACGCGTCAGCTTCTCCAGCCGGCTGGCGACGTTGACCGTGTTGCCGATCACCGCGAATTCCAGCCGGTTGGCGCCGATATCGCCCAGGACCACCGGGCCATAGTCCACACCGACGCTGGCCCGGATCGGCACCTCGCCCAGACGCGCGCGTTCGGCATTCCAGGCGTCCGTCACTCGGATCATCGCCTCGGCGCAGGCCAGGGCCGAACAGGCATCCCTGGGGCCGGCGACCGGCGTTCCGAAGGTCGCCATCAGCCCGTCGCCCAGATACTTGTCCAGGGTCCCGCCATGGCGGAAGACTTCCGTCTCCATCCGGACCAGGAAAGCGCGCAGCGTGCCGATGACCTCTTCCGGGTGCCGGGCGGCGGCGAAGGTGGAAAAGCCCACGATGTCGACGAACAGAACGCCCACATTGTGGGTCTGGATCCGCTTCAGCGGCTCGTCGCTGTGACTCAGTTCCTCCACCACGTTGGGCGAGAAATAGCGCGACAGGTTCGCCCTTTCCCGTTCCAGCGCGGCGCTGCCCATCAGCAGGTTGTTGTAGCGCCGCATGGTCAGGGCCAGGATGAAGGCGACGATCATGAAGACCACCACCTCCTGCGCACGCAGCTCGATGTCCACGCTGTTGGGGTCCAGGATCTCCAGCACCAGCGGATGATCGATAAAGGCATCGGCCGCGCGGGCGGTCAGTTCCGGGAAGACCGCGCCCCATTTCCAGACCGCCAGGACCCCCAACGCCCACAGGCCCGCGGTCCAGGCCCCGATGGCGAACAGCGTGCGCCAGGAATAAGCCAGGGTCGCCGCTGCCAGGATCACGAAGAAATAGACAAAGTTGCCAAAGCGGAAGTTCATCGCCGTCGGCCAGGGCTCCTGCAACAACGGATTCGTCACCGCCACCGTGGCGGTCATCAGCAGAAGGTCGATGAAGATCAGCGCCAGCTCTGCCCGCGACCGGCCCACGCGCCCCACCCGCCACTGCAACCAGCCGTTCAGGGCCAGCAGCGCCAGTATGCCCTCGTAGAACAACATCTCCCAGCGGAAGTTCAGGAAGGGCAGCATCACCGCGATCACGGCCAGCGCGACGAAACGCGCCCGGATCGCCAGTTCCATGCCTTCCCTCTTGTGCCGTTCCAGCGCCGCCTCGGTATGGGCATTGGCACGGATCTCGGCCGCGTCGGGGCGTTCGGTCCGCAGGAACCTGAACAGTGGAAATGCAGGCCTCGATGCGTCGGTCATGTCCCCTCCCGTCCGGTCCCTGCGCCCGGCGATCCTACGCCCGAAGGCGCCGCGATCAAAGCCGCGGCGCCCGGGACATTTCGCACATGGGAATGTTAATACGATTCACATCTGCGGCGGAAGCGCGCAGGCTGTCCAAGGCCCGAAGGTGAAGGCCGGTCAGGCCCCCATTTCGTCCCGGATCTGCTGGCGGAAGTAATCGATGGGCACCATCGTGTTTTCCTTGCGGATGCACCAGTAGGTCCAGCCGTTGCAGCTGGGCGCGCCTTCGAAATGCGCGCCAACCTGGTGGATCGATCCGGTCATGGAACCGCCGACCAGCGTCCCGTCCGCGCGCACCTTGGCGCTGTGGCGGCCGTTCATGCTGTAAAGCTGTTCGCCCGGGCGCAGCATGCCGCGTTCGACCAGCTGGCCGAAAGGCACCCGCGGGGCCGCCCGTTTCGAGGTCGAGACCTCCAGCGCCGACTTGTCCAGCCGCCGGACCCGGTCGATCCGCTTGGCGGCCAGGTCGGCATAGCGGTCCTCGCGCTCGATCCCGATATAGTCGCGGCCCAGCATCTTGGCGACGGCGCCAGTGGTGCCGGTGCCGAAGAACGGATCCAGCACCACATCGCCCGGATTGGTCGTGCCGATCAGGACGCGGTGCAGCAGGCTTTCGGGCTTTTGCGTGGGGTGGGCCTTGTCGCCATTGCCGTCCTTCAGGCGCTCGTGCCCCGTGCACAGCGGCAGCACCCAGTCGGACCGCATCTGCACGCCTTCGTTTAGCGACTTCAGCGCCTCGTAGTTGAAGGTGTACTTCGCGCCCTCGTCGCGGCTGGCCCAGATCATCGTCTCGTGCGCGTTGGTCAGGCGCTTGCCGCGGAAATTCGGCATCGGGTTCGACTTGCGCCAGACCACGTCGTTCAGGATCCAGTAGCCGGCATCCTGCAGCGCGGCGCCGACGCGGAAGATGTTGTGGTAGGACCCGATCACCCACAGCGCGCCGTTCGGCTTCAACAGGCGCCGCGCTGCGGCCAGCCATTCGCGGCTGAACTTGTCATAGGCCTCGAAGCTGGCGAAGCGGTCCCATTCGTCGTTGACGGCATCGACCAGCGAGTTGTCGGGACGGTGCAGTTCCGACTTCAGCTGCAGGTTATAGGGCGGATCGGCAAAGATCAGATCCACGGACCCGGCCGGCAGCCGGTTCATCTGTTCGATACAATCACCCCGAAGGATGGTGTTACGCGGCACGTCAGTCGTGCCGCCTTCGGGGGTGACCCCGGGCGCAATCTTGTTTTTCATAATCTCTGCCTCGAACCCGGTGTGGTGGTGCGTTTTTGCACTCGTATGGGTCCCGCAGAGAATGATTCATAACCGATTCGGCGTCAATTTCTTTTTGAATCAAGGGTTTAAGAATTTGCCTTGGTACAAGATGTTGTGTACCGGGCGAAAGGAGCGTCTATGATGCCGGGTGACCCCCAGATCTAGCAGTGCCGCCTTGTGTTCACGCGTGGGATAGCCTGCATTGCGCTCCCACCCATAGCCCGGGCATTCTTCGGCCAGCTCTGCCATGATGCGGTCGCGGGCGATCTTGGCCACGATCGACGCTGCGGCGATCGACAGCGACCGCGCATCGCCCCTGACCACCGCCTGCACCGGGTGACCCATGCCCTGGGGCACCATGGCGCCGTCGACCAGGATGGCCTGCGGCCGTTCGGTCAGCCCGTCCACCGCGCGCACCATGGCCAGGTGGCTGGCGCGCAGGATGTTCAGGCGGTCGATCTCTTCCACCGTGGCATGGGCGATGGAAATCTCGGCGCAGGCGGCCAGTTCCTCGGCCAGGCGGACGCGGGCCTTCAGGCTCAGCTTCTTGGAATCGTTCAGCCCTTCGGGAACGTGGTCGATGTCGAGCACCACGGCCGCTGCGGTGACCGGCCCGGCCAGGGGACCGCGGCCGACCTCGTCCACACCTGCGATGCGGGTCAGGCCCTCGGCGCGAAAGGCCGCCTCGAAGCGGTCGTCGGGCATGGGACGCGGGGGACGGGCGATGACTTTGGGCGGGCGCGGCATGGTCCCAATGAACCGATCCGGGGACGGGGCGGCAAGGCGAATTTCACCGCCGCCCCGATGGACGCCTTACCGGCCGTGAGAGCGGTGGCCGTCCCACCGCCTGCCCTGGCCTTCATGCTTGTCGCCGGGCTTGAAGGCCTTGCGGTCGATATAGCCATGGTGCGGACCGGGCTTCCCCGGGTGACGGTCGTACGGGAAGCCCTTCCAGTCCTTTTGCACGGGCACCGGAACACGGCGAAAGATGTTCTTCGTCACGGGCTGCACGTACTGCACTTGCGGGGCCGGGCGGATCACGGTCCGGGGCCAGCGGTGCGCCCAGCCATGACGGTACGGGGCAGGCCTCCAGACCGGCGGAGGCGGCGGCGGAGCCGGACGGTAGACAACCACCGGCCTTGCCGGTTTCACGGGTACGATCACCGGCGGGGGTCGGTCGTTGGTGGCATTGGCAATCGCGGTGCCCAGGACGGCCAGCGCCGCGAACCCGGCCAGGGCGCCCAGCACCTGTTCGTTGCTCTGCGCGCGAACCGGCGGGGCGGTCAGGGTCGAAACCGCCAGGGCCAGGCCCAGCGCCGGCGCGATGAGGCGTTTGATCATGTCGATAGCTTCCTTCGGATCGGGACCGGCGCGCAGGACCATCTGCGGGCACCGGCCGGGTTCGGGGGAAGGTCCGGCGCCGCACCCGCAGAGAGGGCCGGCGAACAGGACCTGCCCCGACCCTCGATCCGGCCCGGCGGGACAGGCAATGTCGGCCCCCCGTCATGGGATAACAGCCGGGTGCAGGGGGCCTTGTTATTGAATTTCAAACCTCGTCCGCGCAGGGTGCGGCCATGACATCGCCCCGCGCCCTTCTGCTGATCCTGGCCTTTCTGGTCCCCGCCTTGGCCCTTGCCGCCCCCGCGGCGGCGGACCAGTGCTATGCCGATTACAAGGCCAAGAAGGACGCGCCCCTGCGCCTGCAATATGGCGTGATGGAATTGCAGGGCCCCTGCCGGCGCGGCCCCGCGCAGGAGGAGGTCGCCCGCCGGCTGGTCGCCCATGGCTGGATCCTGCTGAACGTCGTCTCCATCTTCGGACCCGAAGGACTGGATCAGAGGAAAGCCGATGCCGGAAACTTCTTTCTCCGTTTCTGAGGCGCGCCGGTCGGGCACGCTGTTCGCAGGGATCGGCATTGCGGCCATCGTGCTGGTGCTGGCCGCGGGCGCGCTGGTCTTGTTTCTGACCCTGCCCGATGCCAATGCCTTCAACGCCCGCGTCGAGCGCCTGTTCACCCAGTCGGACGGGCTGACCACGCCCACCGACATACAGCTCCTGGAAATCCTGGCCCAGTCCGGCACCGCCTTTTCCGAAACGCTGGCCGGATACCGGGTGGTGATCTATGTCCTGCTGGTCTTTGCCAGCGCCATGCTGATCGCGGCCTTCGTCTTCCTGTTCATGCTGGTCATGATGAACCGCCGCCTGGCCCAGATCGAACGGACCGGGATCCAGGTCAGTTCCCTGCTGATCAGCAGGGAGGAAAACGCCGTCTACCTGAACAACCTGGAATTCAAGCTGACCCAGGCCGCCATGGAAACCCTGTCGGTCCTGGCCGAGGCGCGGATGGACGACGACGTCCTGTCGGGCGCCGAGATCGAGGCGATGGTATCGGGCAAGGACGCCGCAGATTGCGACGAAGCCGCCGGCGCCACCCGAATCAAGCGCCTGCGGGACACCCTGGGCAACCAGATGGTGACCGAACTTCTGGTCCGGACCGTCGCGCGCAAGAGATACATGCTTGCGATTGACAAGACCGTGATCCGGATGATCTGAGCTTTTTTGCAGATATCCGTGCGTCAGCGGCGGCCTGCCGTCTGAAAAACGCACATCTTTGTCAACAAATGAGCTATTGGTATAGTCCACACCCACCCCTATTTAGGGGGGAACGCTGCAATGCAGCGTAATGACGGTTCAAGTTGAAAGCACTATCCCCATGAATGCGCAGGTTCAGTTCCCGACCCCGGGATACGAAATCGATGTCGAGCCCCTGTCTGGTCGGGTGACCGCGTATCGCGGCGACGTGGTCCTGGCGTCGACGACGCGCGCGCGCGTGCTTTACGAAACCCGCTGCGAACCCGTCATCTATTTCCCGATCGAGGACCTGGCCGGCAAGGTCGACTGCGCACCCGACAGGCGCAGCTATTGCCCGTTCAAGGGCAGCGCGATCTGCGGCCAGATGGAGGTCGGGGGAGAGACGATTCCCCAGGCCGTCTGGCGCTATGACCTGCCGCTGCCCGACACCAGCGACATCGACGGCTATGTCGCCTTCGTGCCGGGCGTCGTCACGCGCATGGACCTGGGCCACAACATCATCCGCCAGCGCAGCGACACCCACATGTCCGGCCCCCTGGTCGACTGGCTGGTGCGCGACGCCGGCCGCATCGACACGCCCGAAGGACTGACTGCGGCGCTGGCCGACAAGCTGGC
Organism: Chachezhania sediminis; assembly: GCF_009765275.1. Taxonomy (GTDB): domain Bacteria; phylum Pseudomonadota; class Alphaproteobacteria; order Rhodobacterales; family Rhodobacteraceae; genus Chachezhania; species Chachezhania sediminis. The sequence goes on along the minus strand of NZ_VOPH01000002.1, from coordinate 756,061 downwards.
CGAAAACGGCGTGTCGCTGACGCGGATGTCGATCATGATCTGGTCGTTGCACCCGCTGATCGCGGGCAAGAACTATGTCTGGCGCAAGGGTGACGACGGGACCGGGTCGGTGTCGACCTATGCGCCGTCCTACGAAATCCACGACCATGCCGGTTTCGCCAACAGCCCGCTCCGCCATGTCTCGAACGGCATGGGCGGCGTACGGCAGCGGCTGACCGACACGGACACGGAAGACATGTTCCCGATCATGGCCGATCTGCGCGCGCTTGGCGGCACGGATTACGTCGCCATGCCGCTGAAGTTCTCGGACGGGCGGATCAACGTGCTGACGCTGACCTCGGACCATCCGAACGGTTTCACCACCGCCAGTCTGGGCCTGATCTTCGAATGCGCGCCGGCGATCAGCCGGTTCTACGAAGTGTTCATGCAGCGTGAAAACGCGCAGGCCCTGCTGGAAACCTACGTCGGCAAGCGGTCCGGCGCCCGCGTCCTGGGCGGCGAGATCCGCCGCGGCGACGGCGACGAGATCGACGCCGCGATCATGTTCGTCGACCTCCGGAACTCGACCCGGCTGGAATCCGAACTGGGCCGCAGCGACTATATCCGCCTGCTGAACGAGTTCTTCGAGACGGTGTCGGACGTGGTCCACGGCAATGGCGGCGAGGTGCTGAAATTCATCGGCGACGCCGTGCTGGCGGTGTTTCCGGCCGAAGGCGACTTTTCCGCGCGCGGTCAGGCGCTGGCCTCGGCCCGGCAGATCATCACCATGCTGGACAGCCTGCCCGCCGACGGCGAGGCCGCCAGCGAGGCCGCGATCGGCATCGCCTATGGCCGCGTGACCTATGGCAACGTGGGCTCTCGCGAGCGGCTGGACTTCACCGTGATCGGCGAGCCGGCGAACATCGCTGCGCGGCTTGCGGATTATGCCAAGGAAGCCGACTATCCGATCGTGGTCACGGCCGACGTGGTGCCGCCGAAGTCCAGCGAAGACATCCGGATGCTGGGCGCGCTGGAGCTGCACAACATCGCCCGTCCGGTGCCCGCCGCGGCTGTGACACCGCTGGGCGAACGTCCAGCCGTCGCGATGCCGCCGGTGCCCCTGGCCCTGCCCCACGGCCGTTACACGCCACGGGGCGTCCGCCACTAGGGGCGGTCTTCACGCCGTCAGGCGACCACCTCGGTCCGCTGCTCCCCCAGACCTTCGACCCGGGCGACCATCACGTCGCCCGGACGCAGGAACCGTGGCGGCTTCATGCCCAGCCCCACGCCCGACGGCGTGCCGGTGGCGATGATGTCGCCCGGCAGCAGGCGCATGAACTGGCTCATGTGGCTGATGATCCGGGCGACACCGAAGATCATGTCCGAGGTGTCCGAATCCTGCACCCGCTCGCCATTCAGGTCGAGCGACAGTTTCAGCGCCTGCGGGTCCGGCACCTCGTCCGCGGTGACGAACCAGGGCCCGATGGGCCCGAAGCCCGGCAGCGACTTGCCCTTGATCCACTGCCCGCCGCGGTCCATCTGGAAGGCCCGCTCCGACAGGTCGTTGACCACGCAATAGCCCGCAACCGTGGCCAGCGCGTCCTCTTCCGACACGTTGTCGACCTCGGTCCCGATGACGACGCCCAGCTCGACCTCCCAGTCGCCCTTCTTCGCCGCCTCCGGCAGGCGCAGCGGATCCTGCGGACCCGCAACGCAGGACGTCGCCTTGGAAAACAGGATCGGCTCGGCCGGCTCGGGCATCCCCGTCTCGGCCGCGTGCTTGGAGTAGTTCAGGCCCACGCAGTGGAAATTCGGCACCCAGGCCAGGCAGGGGCCAAGCCGGCCCGGCGAGCTCACGACCGGCAGGGCTTCGGGCGCCAGCGCCTTCAGCGCCGCCAGCCTGTGCAGGGCGACCGCAGTCCCGGCCAGCTCTGGCACGTGGGCCGACAGGTCCCGGATCGTGCCGTCCTTGGCCAGCATGCCCGTCCGTTCGCTGCCCTTTGGCCCATACCGCAATAGTTTCATCGCCTGTCCTCCTCCGGCCTGTGCCGCAAAGTCATGTCATGGGCCCGGGCCATCTACAACCGCGCCGCTCAGCCCCGCCCGATGAAGGGCATGTTGGTCGCCATCACCGTCAGGAACTGGACATTGGCCCCTTCCGGCAGCGACGCCATGTAAAGCACCGACCGCGCCACCTCGGCCACGTCCATCACCGCCTCGGCCTTGATGGACCCGTCGGCCTGCGGCATGCCGGTGACCATCTTCGCCGCCATCTCGGTCAAGGCATTGCCGATGTCGATCTGCCCGCAGGCGATGTTATAGGGCCGGCCGTCCAGCGACAGCGACCGGGTCAGCCCGGTGATCGCATGTTTCGACGCGGTGTAAGGCGCCGATCCCCACCGCGGCACATGAGCAGAGATGGAGCCGTTGTTGATGATCCGCCCGCCCTGCGGGTCCTGCGCCTTCATCGCCCGGAAAGCCGCCCGCGCGCACAGGAAACTGCCCGTCACGTTGATGTCGATGCAGGCCCGCCAGTCCGCCACCGGGATCTCGTCCACCGTGGCGCCCAGCGCGGAAATGCCTGCGTTGTTGAACAGTACGTCCAGCCGGCCCCAGGCTGCCACCGCCGTCCCAAAGGCCGCATCCACTGCCGCCTCGTCCGTCACGTCGCAGGGCAGGGCCAGCGCATTCGGCCAGGCGTCTGCCAGCTCCTCCAGCGGCTTCGCCGTCCGTCCGATCAGGCCCACGGCCCAGCCCTCGGCCAGGAACGCCTCGGCACAGGCCCGCCCGATCCCGCGCCCTGCCCCGGTAATGATGATCGTCTTCACGCCCACTCTCCCCTCGTCATTCCAGGACCATGGCCCCCGCTTCTTCGGTCTTCAAATACCCTCGGGGGAGTCGCGCCAAGGGCGCGGCGGGGGCAGAGCCCCCCCAACACCGTCAATGATTGTCCCGCGGCAGATCCTTCGCGACCTGCCGGTATGCCGTCGCCAGCTCCAGGCAGCCCCCGTCCGCCAGCTGCCCCACATGGGTGCGATAGATCTCCTGCCAGGGCGTCTGGTTCCGGATCTCGGGTGCAGTCCATTCGGCCTTCCGCCGCTCCCATTCCTCCGGATCGACCAGGGCGTCCAGCCGCGACGCGTTCAGGTCCAGCCGCACCCGGTCCCCGGTCCGAAGGTAGGCCAGCCCGCCGCCGACAACCGATTCCGGCGAGGCGTTCAGGATCGAAGGGCTTTCCGACGTTCCCGACTGCCGTCCGTCGCCCACCGTCGGCAGGTGGCTGACCCCCTGCCTGATCAATGCATCGGGCGGCTGCATGTTCACCACCTCGGCCGACCCCGGATAGCCAACGCAGCCCACACCGCGGATGAACAGCATCGCGTGTTCGTCGATGCCAAGAGCGGGATCGTTGATCCGGTCGTGGTAATCCTCGGGCCCCTCGAAGACGAAGGCGGTCGCTTCGTGCACGCCTTCCTTTCCCGGCTCCGACAGGAAACGGTCCCGGAACTCCTCGGAAATCACGGCGGTCTTCATCAACGCGGAATCGAACAGGTTCCCCGACAGCACCTTGAACCCGGCCCTGGTCCGCATCGGCGCGCCATAGGCCTTGATCACCTCGCCATCCGCGCCTTCGACCCCGGCCAGATCCTCGGCGAGCGTCTTGCCGGTTGCCGTCCGCGCCTCGCCCTTCAGCCGCCCGGCGGCCATCAGCTCGGCCATCACCGCAGGCACGCCGCCCGCGCGAAAGAAACTCTCGCCCAGATATTCGCCCGCCGGCTGGACATTGACCATCAGCGGCACGTCGTAACCGACCGTCTCCCAGTCCTTCACGTCCAGCTCCACCCCCGCGTGGCGGGCGATGGCCTGCAGGTGCGGCGGGGCATTGGTCGACCCGCCGATGGCGGAATTGACGACGATGGCATTCTCGAAAGCCGCGCGCGTCAGGATGTCGGACGGCTTCAGATCCTCCAGCACCATGCCCACGATCCGCCTGCCGGTCTCGTAGGCCATGGCCATCCGCTCGCGGAACGGCGCCGGGATCGCGGCATTGCCGGGCAGGGTCATGCCCAGCGCTTCGGCCATCGCGTTCATGGTCGATGCCGTACCCATCGTGTTGCAATGCCCCAGCGACGGGGCCGAGGCACAGACCCGCTCCATGAACTCGTCATAGTCGATGGCGCCTTCCGACAGAAGCCGCCGGCTTTCCCAGACGATCGTGCCCGAACCCGCGCGCTTGCCCTTCCACCAGCCATCCAGCATCGGCCCGCCGTTCAGCGCGATGGCCGGCAGGTCGGCCGTGGCCGCGCCCATCAGCATCGCCGGCGTGGTCTTGTCGCAGCCGGTGGTCAGCACGACTCCGTCGATCGGATAGCCATGCAACACTTCGACCAGCCCCAGATAGGCCAGGTTACGGTCCAGTGCGGCCGTCGGGCGTTTCGAGGTCTCCTGGATCGGATGCACCGGAAACTCGATGGGAATGCCGCCCGCATCCCGGATGCCCGCCTTGATCCGGTCCATCAGGAAGACATGGATCTTGTTGCAGGGCGCAAGGTCGGACCCGGTGTTGGCGATCCCGATCATGGGCTTGTCACCCTGAAGCTCTTCCCGCGTAAAGGCCTGGTTCAGATAGCGCTCCACATAGATCGCCGTCATGCCCGGATTGTTCGGGTTATCCAGCCATTCCTGCGACCGGAATCGCTTGTGCGCACGGGTATCCGACATCGCCACCTCCCAAGAGACTTGTCCTTTTCCTCGGCGCACCATGCGCCGAACGCCGCCGGACTGGAAGCCCCGCCGGCCGGGATAACGGCAATGGCCCCCTCCCCGTGCCGCAGGGTGCATGCTCAGCCAGCCATGCGATCCGCCGGATCCTTCGCGCCCGGCAACGGGCACGACACATGCAACGTCGCAGGGCGGCCCCCCCCGCCGCCCCCGTTGCCATGACGAACCCGCCCCGGATGTCACAAAACCGCGGCGATCCTGTCCACCGCCCGCAGGATGTTCTCCTGCGAATTCGCATAGGACAACCTCAGATACCCCTCGCCCCAGGCGCCGAAGGAAGTCCCGGCCACGGTCGCCACGCCGGCCTCGTCCAGGAACCGGTCCTGCGCCTCTTTCGAGGTCATCCCCGTCCCCTCGATGTTCGGAAACGCATAGAACGCTCCCGCCGGCTCGGCGCAGCGCACGCCCGGCAGGCCATTCAACGCCTCGACGATCGCCTGCCGCCGCGCATCGAACTGGGCCACCATGTCCCGCACCGCATCCTGGGGCCCTTCCAGCGCCGCGATGCCCGCGAATTGCGTCGCCGCGTTCACGCAGGAATGGTCGTTGATGCACAGCCGCGTGACATGGTCGACCGCCGCCTCGGGCCAGACCGCATAGCCCAGCCGCCAGCCGGTCATGGCATAGGTCTTGGACCAGCCGTCCAGCACGATCAGCCGGTCCCGGATCTCGGGATATTGCAGCAGGCTGACATGGGACCGCCCACCATAGAGCATGCAGGAATAGATCTCGTCCGACAGGATCGCGACATGGGGATGCGCCTCCAGCCCCGCGACCAGCTTGTCGATCTCCTGCTTGGGTGTGACGCCCCCCGTCGGATTGGCCGGGCTGTTCAGGATGATCAGCCGCGTGGCAGGCGTGATCTTCTCCAGTACCGCCTCTGCCGAAAAGGCAAAGCCGTTCTTCTCCTCCAGCCCGATCGGCACCGGCGTGGCCCCCGAATAGCGGATGACGGACTCGTAGATCGGGAAGCCCGGGTTCGGATACATGATCTCCGCCCCCGGTTGCCCAAACATCAGCACGGCGAAGAACATGGTGGGCTTGCCACCCGGCACGACAACGACATGGTCCGGGTTCACCTCGACCCCGTGCCGCCGGTGCAGATCCGCCGCCACCGCCTGCCGCAGCGCCGGCAATCCGTTAGCAGGCGTATAGCCATGGTGCCCGTCCCGAAGCGCCCGGATCCCGGCCTCGACGATATGGGGCGGTGTGGCGAAATCCGGCTGCCCGATGCCAAGGTTGATGATGTCCCGCCCCGCAGCCGCCAGTGCCTGCGCCCGCGCCAGCACCACGAAGGCCGATTCCGTTCCAAGCCGCGACAGGCTGTCGGCAAAGATCATCTGTGTCATGGGCACTCCCTCCACTGGACCGATGCGCAATGCCTAGCCCAACCCGACCCGGGATGGCCATGGGCCCCGACACAGGCCGATCCGGGGCGCAAGCCCCCGCTTCTTTGGTCTTCAAATACCTCAGGGGTCCGGGGACAGCGTCCCCGGTCGCCGCCGGCCGCATCCGGAACGCCCGGAACTATCGCCGCCCCCCGGCCAGCGCCTCTGCCTCCGGCAGCCGCCGAAGCGCCAGCATCGCGACAGCCCCCAGCGCGGGTCCCGGGGCAAGCAACAGGAACGCCCACTGCCAGCCGCCCACCAGCCCCGCGAACCGCGGCAGCGCCCAGATCGCCACCGCCGTCAGCGCAAAGCCGATCCCGGTCTGAAGCGCCAGCGCCGTGCCGACGAAGCTCCGGTCCGCCAGTTCGGTCACCGCGGCCGAAAACTGTGCGCTGTCGCCGATCACCGACATGCCCCACAGGACCGCCAGCGCCCCCAGCACCCAGCCCGGCCCGTCGAAGGCAAAGCCCACCGCCACGGCACAGGCTCCCGACACGATCATGAACCCGGCCGTCGTCCGGCAGCGCCCGATCCGGTCCGACAGCCAGCCCCCCAGCAAACAGCCCACCACACCGGAGGCCACGACGACGAAACTCAGCATCGAGGCAGAGCCGAAGGGAAACGGCATCAGCCCGGCTTCCGCCGCCGCGGCAAAGGCCAGGATCCAGGCCCACATGCCGTAAAGCTCCCACATGTGGCCGAAATAGCCCAGGTTCGCCAGGAACACGGGGCGCGAGCGCAGTGCCGCCAGCGCCTGCCGCGGATCGAAACTGGCCGTACCGAAGGCATAGGGCCCCTCGCGCCCGAAGACGGCGAAGGCCAGGCCGCTCAGGCCGGCGGCCATCGAGGTCCATAGGACCACCGACTGCCAAGCGTATCCGGCGGTCAGCGCCCGGAACAGGTGCGGGACCGAGGATCCAAGAGTCAGCGCCGCCACAAGGAACCCCAGCGCCAGCCCGCGGCCCGTGGCGAACCAGGTCGCCATCAGCTTCATCGCCGGGGGGTAGACGCCCGCCAGGAAGACCCCGGTCAGGAACCGGGCGGCGATCGCCGGGCCCAGCCCTGGCTCGGCCAGCAGCGACAGGTTGGCCAGGGCGGCGGCGCAGCTCGACACCGCCACCAGCCGCACGGGCCGGACCAGGTCCGGGACGTTCAGCAGCGACGATCCCAGGGCGCCAACGACAAAGCCCAGCTGCACCGCATTCGTCAGCCAGCCCGCCTGGCCTGCATCCAGCGCCCAGGCCTCGATCAGCTCCGGCACGATGGCCGTGGCCGAAAACCAGGTGGTCATACCGCCCACCACGCCGAAACAGATCAGCGCCAGCGCGGCCCAGCGGTTGCCCAGCTCGACCGTCATCGCCGGTTCGCCCGGAAGGGCAGCGCATCGCTCATGTCAGATCTCCCGTCCGCGGAACCGCGGAAACTGCGTTGACCTAGCAATCGCCCGCATCTCGCACAACGCAAGCCGGATAAATCCCCCGCGACCGACCGGGGCCGCGGGGCCGACGGCACCGCATCGCGCCCGAACGGCCCCGGCGGGGCGGTGAGGGCGCGATCCCCTGCCCCGCGGTGATTTGACTTGATCGACCCCGGCAGGTGCCTACCATCGACCCGAGTCGGGCCAGAGAACCCGGCCCCCGCACGGTCGCAGATCAGGGAGGAGATGCGCCATGTTCCCCGAACACCGTTCCCCGGGCGGCGCCTCGGCCGTCCGGTCCGGCATCCGTAACCGCCGCAAGCGCAGGGCGCACGCGTGATCCGCTATCCCGATCTGATCCGCGCCCATGCCGCCCGCACGCCCGACAAGATCGCGACGATATTCGAAGGCCGCAGCTTCACCTGGGCCGAGTTCAACCGCCGCCTTCATGCCATGGCCAATGCCCTTGCCACGCTGGGCGTGGCCCCGGGCGACCGGATCGCCTATCTGGGCCTCAACTCCCACTGGCTGGTCGAGATGTACTATGTGCCCTCGATGATCGGCGCGATCTCGGTGCCCGTGAACCACCGGCTTTCCCTCGACGAGATCGCAGCCACGCTCGACGACTGCACCCCCACGGTCCTGATCGTCGACCGCCATTTCGGCAGCTTGGCCCAGCCGCTGCTGGATCGCTGCCCTTCGGTGGACCACATCCTCTACGCCGACTGGGACCTTCCCGGCCCCGGCCTGCCCCCGGAAACCCAGCACTACGACATGCTGCTGGCCATTGCCGGCCCCGCGGCCGGGGACGCCTTCGACGACCGCGCCAGCGCCTCGGACGATACGATGTTCCTCTTTTACACCTCCGGCACGACCGGACGGCCCAAGGGCGTGATGCTCAGCCACACGAACGCCTTCGCGAACTCTGCCGGATCCGGGGCGGTCTATGGCTACCGGGCCGACGACATGCTGCTGCTGACCGGCCCGCTTTTCCATATGGCCACCGGGGGGCGCGTGAACACCGGGGTCTACTACGGCTCGACCATGGTCCTGCAGGCGCGGTTCGAAGTGGTGGAGATGATGGAACTGGTGGAAACCCACCGCATCACCGCCATGACGCTGGTGCCCACAATGTTGCGCATGGTGCTGGACCATCCGGCCTTTCCGGGTTTCGATATCTCGTCCCTGCGTTGCCTGACCTATGGCGCGGCGCCGATGCCGCTGGCCCTTATGGAACGCGCGGTCGAGGCCATTCCCGGCGTCACTTTCGTGCAGGGCTACGGCATGACCGAAACCGCGCCCGCGGTCGCGATCCTGCCGGCGATGGACCACGTGCCCGGCACGCCCGGCTATGCCAAGCTGGGCTCCGTCGGCCGGCCCGTGCCTTATGCCGATGTCCGGATCGTCGACGAGAACGACAACGTCCTGCCCGCGGGCGAGGCCGGAGAGGTCGTGACCCGCGGCCCCCATGTCATGAACGGCTACTGGAACCGGCCCGAGGAGACGGCCCATGCCATGCGCGGCGGCTTCTATCACACCGGCGACGCGGGTTACCTGGACGAAGACGGATACCTTTTCCTGGTCGGCCGCACGAAGGAGATGATCATCACCGGGGGCGAAAACGTCTATCCTATCGAGACCGAGAACGCCCTGTCCTCGCACCCTGCCGTGGCGCAGGCGGCAGTCTTCGGGATGCCCGATCCGACCTGGGGCGAAACGGTGCACGCCGCCGTGGCCCTGCATGGCGGGCGCGAGGCGACAGTCGAGGACCTGATCGCCCATTGCCGCGAACGGATCGCCCATTACAAGGCGCCGCGGGCGATCACGCTCTGGGTCGGGGCGCTGCCGCTGTCGCCCACCAACAAGATCGACAAGATGGCGATCCGCGCCCGGATCCTGGAAGACACCGGCGTCTGATCCCGCGCCAAAGCGGCCGGCCCGGCGCGACAACGGACCGGCCGACATGGGGGCCCGCCGACATGGGGGCCCGCCGATCTGGGGGCCCGCCGATCTGGGGGCTGGCCGACATGGCCTGGCGTCCCTATCGTCGGCCGCGGAGTCGGGAGGCAAATCGATGAAACTGTGGCACACCGAAAACGCGCGGTCCTTCCGCGTCCTCTGGGCGCTGGAGGAACTGGGGCTGGACTACGACCTACAGATGCTGTCGTTCCCGCCGCGGGCCTTCCACAAGGATTACAAGGACGAAAACCCGCTGGGCACGGTGCCCCTGCTGGTCGACGGCGACACGCGGTTGACCGAAAGCTGCGCGATCATCCACTACCTGTCCGCGCGCCATGCCGGCGGCCGGCTGTCGGTCGCCGCGGACCATCCCGAATACGGCGCCTACCTGAACTGGTTGCATCATGGCGAGGCGACGCTGACCTTCCCGCAGACGCTGGTCCTGCGCTACGCCTTCTTCGAACCCGAGGAACGCCGCAATCCGCAGGTGGCCGAGGATTACTGGGCCTGGTTTCTGGCCCGCCTTCGCCTGGCCGAGGCGACGCTGGCTGACGGGCGGCCCTTCCTACTGAAGGAAGGCTTCACCATGGCTGACATTGCCGTGGGATATGCCATGCAGGTGGCCGTGAAACTGCCGGGCCGGGACGCGCTTCCCCCATCCTGCCTGGCCTGGTTCGAGACCCTTTCAAGGCGCGACGCCTTCCGCCGCGCCCAGGAGGTGCAGGCCCGGGCGCTGGCCGAAACCGGCGCCCGGGGCCTGGTCCTTCAGCCCACCTAGTTGCGGCCGCGATCGTCCAGGCCCAGGCCGCGGCCGATGATCTCGCGCATGATTTCGGACGTGCCGGCATAGATCCGGCTGATCCGCGCGTCCCGGTACAGCCGGCTGATCTCGTATTCCTCCATGTAACCCGCGCCGCCGTGAAGCTGCAGGCATTCGTCGACCACGCGGCCCTCGACCTCGGAGGTGAACAGCTTCACTTCGGCCGCCATCTCGCCCGACAGCTCGCCTTCCATGTGGGACCGGGCGCAGTGGTCGGTCAGGGCCCAGCCCGCGTCCAGTTCGGTCCGCATCGACGCCATCTTGAAGCGCGAATTCTGGAAGGTGCCGACCGGTTTCCCGAAGGCGCGGCGCTCCTGGATATACTCCAGCGTGATCTCGAAGGCACGTTCGGCCCGCGCCATGAAGCCCACCGCGCCGATCAGCCGTTCCTCGGCCAGGTTGGTCATCATCATGCGGAAGCCCTTGGTCGGATCCCCCAGCACGTTGGCCTTCGGCACTTTCACGTTGTCGAAGAAAAGCTCCGACGTGTCCTGCGACGGCAGGCCCAGCTTTTTCAGATTGCGGCCCCGGGCAAACCCTTCCATGCCCGGTTCGACCAGGAACAGCCCCACTTCGTGGCTGGCCTGCGGGTTGGTCTTGGCGGCGACCACCACCAGCCCCGCCAGCATCCCGTTGGAGATATAGGTCTTGGACCCGTTCAGCACCCAGTGATCGTCGTGTTCCACTGCGCGGGTCGACACGGCGGCCAGGTCCGACCCGGTGCCGGGTTCGGTCATCGCGATGGCCAGCACCGTATCGCCCGACACGATGCCGGGCATATAGCGTTCGCGCTGATCGTCGGTGCCGAACTTGTGGATGTACGGCGCCACGATGCGGTTGTGCAGCGTCAGGAACAGCCCCGACTCGCGCGCGGCCAGAACCTCGTTCAGGATCATGTCATAGCGGAAATCGTCGACGCCAAGGCCGCCGTACTTTTCATCCGCGAACATGGCCAGGTAGCCTTGTTCGCCCGCGCTGCGCCAGACCTCGTGCGGGATCACGCCGTCGTCGGCCCACGCCTCGGCGTGGGGGAACACTTCCTTCTCTGCCCATGCACTGACGCTGCGTCGGAAGATTTCGTGTTCTTCTTCGTAGATGGACCGTCTTATCATGGCTTGGTTCTCCTCCCATTCTCCCCGGGTCATCCGCGTTGTTCCACCATTGAACACAGTTGACAAGAATTAAACACTCGTGCTCAAACCTCGGCGACCGAGGAGGGAACGATGTCCAGCGCCCGATGCCGCATACACGAGGCCGCAATGCGGATCTTTTCCGACCAGGGCGGCCGCACGGTGGCGATCAGCGACCTCGCGCGCGAGGCCGGGTTGTCGCGCGGGACGATCTACAACAACCTCGAAGACCCGGCGGGCCTGTTCGATGCGGTCTGCGACATGGTCGCGGACGAGATGGCCTCGACCGTGCAGGCCAGCCTGTCCGGTATCAGCGACCCGGCCGAACGGCTGTCGAACGTTGTGCGCCTGTGCATCCGCCGGGTGCATGAAGAACCCCATTGGGGCCAGTTCCTGGCGCGCTATGCCGTGACCGAACACCGGCTGGGCGACTTCTGGGGCCGCTATCCCGCGCGAGAGCTGCAGCGTGGAATCGCCACCGGACGCTTCGATCTTAAGGCCGAACAGGTCGCATCCGTCGCCGCGGCGATAGGCGGGGCGGCCTTCGGCGCCATGACCCTTGTGCTGCAGGGCCACCGGTCCTGGCGGCAGGCCGCCAGCGACACGGCCGAAGTGATGTTGCGCGGCATCGGGATCGACCCGACCGAGGCCCGCAGGCTGGCCTCGGCAGATTTCGACCCGCTGCCGCGCATGACGATGTTCGACGCGGCCTGAGCCCGCGTTGCAATGACCTGATCTGGAGGAGATCCAAATGACGGAAGCTGCCTATATCTACGATGCCATCCGCACCCCCCGTTCCAAGGGCAAGGCGGACGGTTCCCTGAACGAGGTGAAGCCCATCGACCTCGTCACCACGCTCCTGACCGAAATGCAGGGACGCCATGACCTGGACACGTCCCGCGTCGACGACGTGATGCTGGGCTGCGTGGCGCCGGTGATGGAACAGGGCTCGGTGCTGCCCAAGATCGCGCTGCAGAAGGCCGGCTGGGACCAGAAGGTCGCGGGCGCGCAGGTCAACCGGTTCTGTGCAAGCGGCCTCGACACCTTTAACACCGCGGCCGCCAAGATCGCGTCGGGCTGGGAAGACCTGGTCTGCGCCGGCGGCTACGAATCCATGTCGCGTGTGCCGATGGGCGCCGACGGCGGCCCCTTCGCCGAAGATCCCGGCACCGCGATCCAGACCGGCTTCGTGCCGCAGGGCATCGGCGCCGACCTGATCGCCACGATCGAGGGCTGGTCCCGCGACGATGTCGACGAATTCGCACTGAACAGCCAGAAGAAGGCCGCGCACGCCCGTGACAGCGGCTGGTTCGACCGGTCGGTCGTGGCGGTCCGGGACGAAAACGGTGTCGTGATCCTGGAGCGGGACGACTTCATCAAGCCCGACACCGACATGCAGAAGCTGGGCGCGCTGAAGCCGTCCTTCGCGCTTCCCGGATCCATCGGTTTCGACGCCGTGGCGCTGGCCAAGTACCCGGAGGTAGAGCGTATCAACCACGTCCACACGCCCGGCAATTCGTCGGGCATCGTCGACGGCGCCTCGCTGATCATGCTGGGCAACGAAAAGGTCGGCAAGGATCTGGGCCTGACGCCCCGCGGCCGCGTCGTGTCCATCGCGCTGACGGCGACCGATCCCACGATCATGCTGACCGGCCCCGGACCGGCATCGGAAAAGGCACTGGCCAAGGCCGGGCTGACCATCGACGACATCGATCTGGTGGAAATCAACGAGGCCTTCGCATCGGTTGCGCTGCGCCTGCAGAAGGACCTGAATGTCCCGGACGAGAAACTGAACGTCGTCGGCGGCGCCATCGCCATGGGCCACCCGCTGGGTGCCACGGGCGGTGCGCTTGTGTCGACCATGCTGGACGAACTGGAACGCCGGAATCTGAAGCGCGCGCTGATCTGCATGTGCGTGGGCGGCGGCATGGGCATCGCGTCCATCATCGAACGCGTCTGAACCGGGGGGAAAAGACAATGAGCGATTTCAACTACGAAAAAGACGCCGACGGCATCGTCACCATCACGATGGACATGCAGGGCCAGGGCGCCAACACGATGAACGAACGCTATGTGCCCGGCATGAACGAGGTACTGGCGAAGCTGAAGGCCGAGGACGGCCTGACCGGCGTGATCTTCACCTCGGCCAAGAAGACCTTCTTTGCCGGCGGCGACCTGCACCTGCTGCTGGGCATGGAAGCCGATCCGAAGATCTTCGACTATCTGGAAGCGAACAAGGCCCCCTATCGCGAGATGGAGAAGCTGCCCGTTCCCATCGTTGCCGCCATCAACGGCGCGGCCCTGGGCGGCGGCTACGAGATGTGCCTGGCCTGCAACCATCGCATCGTGGTCAATGACCCGCGGGCCGTGGTGGGTCTGCCCGAGGTGACGCTGGGCCTGCTGCCCGGCGCCGGCGGCGTGGTCCGCCTGACCGCGCTTCTGGGTCTGGAAAAGGCCCTGCCCTTCCTCCTGGAAGGCAAGCAGGTCAAACCCGAGGCCGCGCTGAAGATCGGCATGGTGGACGAGATCGTCGAAACGGTCGACGACCTGGTTCCCGCCGCCAAGGCCTGGATCAAGGCAAACCCCGACGCGCATACCCAGCCGTGGGACCAGAAGGGTTTCCGGTATCCGGGCGGCGACACGACCGCGCCGAAGAACCGGCAGATCATCCAGGCCTCGTCCGCGATGCTGTTCCAGAAGACCCGGGGCTTGCTGCCGGCGCCGGAAAAGATCCTGGATATTGCCGTCAATTCGATGCGCATGGGCTTTGAAAGCGCGCTGCGCGTGGAAAGCCGCGGGCTGGCGGCCCTGATCCCCACGCCGGAATGCAAGGCGTCGATCAGCACCTTCTTCTTCGGCACGCAGGCGATCAAGGGTGGCAAGGTCCGCCCCGAAGGCGACAAGTGGAAGGCCGGATCGGCCGCCATTCTGGGCGCCGGCATGATGGGATCGGGCATCGCCTGGGCCCATGCACAGGCCAAGCTGCCCACCGTCCTCAAGGACACGGAGATGGAGAAGGCCGAGAAGGGCAAATCCTATTCGGCCGGACTGGCGGACAAGCTGATCAAGCGCGGCCGCATGGACGACGCCAAGAAGGACGCGCTGCTGTCGCTGATCACGCCCGCCACCGACGACGCGGCCTATGCCGGCACCGACATCATCATCGAAGCCGTGTTCGAAGACGTCGACCTGAAGGAAAAGGTCATCGGCGCCACCTTCGGCCAGCTGTCGGACACGGGGATCTACGGCTCCAACACCTCGACCCTGCCGATTTCGGTCCTGGCCGAGTTCTGCCCGGATCCCACGCGTTTCATCGGCCTCCACTTCTTCTCGCCCGTCGACAAGATGAAGGTGGTCGAGATCATCATGGGCGAGAAGACGTCGGAACAGACGCTTCGCAAAGCCTACGATTACGTCCAGCAGATCGGCTACATGCCCATCGTCGTGAACGACAGCCGCGGCTTCTTCACCAGCCGTGTCTTCGGAACCTTCATGGACGAAGGCGAGGCGCTGCTGGTCGACGGCATGGCACCCGTGGCCATCGAACGGGCCGCATGGCTGGCCGGCATGCCGGTGGGGCCGCTGGCGGTCCATGACGAGGTGTCGCTGGTCCTGTCGCAGAAGGTCCGCAAGACGCACGAGGCGCTGGACAAGCGTCTGGGCGTCACGTCGGACTTCGGCAAGTTCAACACTGCCTCGGCCAAGATCGTCGACGCGATGCTGGAACAGGGTCGCGGCGGGCGCCACTATGGCGGCGGCTTCTACGACTATGCCGCCGACGGGTCGAAATCGCTGTGGCCGGGTCTGTCGCAATTCGCGGAAGGCAATGCCCAGGTCTCGCTTGAGGATGCGGTCGACCGGATCCTGTACCGGCAAGCGATCGAGACGCTGCGTTGTCTGGACGAAGGCGTGCTGCGGACGGAAGTGGAAGCCAACCTTGGCGGCATCTTCGCCATCGGTTTCCCCGCCCACACCGGCGGTGCGATCCAGTTCATCCGCGGCATCGGCATCGACGCCTTCGCGGCGCGGGCCAAGGAACTGGCAGACGCCTATGGCGAACGGTTCACGGTATCGGCCGCGGCGCTTGATAAACTTCGCAACGAAAAGGCGAAAGCTGCATGAGCGGACCCCTGAACGGCCTTCGGGTCGTGGAGATGGCCGGGATAGGCCCTGCCCCCCTGGCAGGGCAATTCCTTGCGGACCTGGGCGCCGAGGTGATCCTGATCACGCGGAAATCCGGCGCCGCCGATCCGACCCAGATCAACGACCGCGGCAAGAAGTCCGCGGCGTTGAACCTGAAGACCCCCGAAGGGATCCAGGCCGCCTTCGCCCTGATCGAAAAGGCCGATGTCCTGATCGAGGGCTTCCGTCCGGGCGTGATGGAACGCATGGGCCTGGGCCCGGCCGAGGTGCACGCCCGTGCGCCCGGTGTCGTCTATGGCCGCATGACGGGCTGGGGCCAGACCGGCCCCATGGCCCAGATGGCGGGTCACGACCTCAACTATCTGGGTCTGACCGGCTTCGTGAACGCCATCGGCAAGGCAAATGACGTGCCGACGCCGCCGCTGAACATCGGCGCGGATTATGCCGGGGGCACGATGTTCCTGCTGTTCGGCATCTTCGCGGCCCTCTGGGAACGCCAGACCTCCGGCAAGGGACAGGTCGTGGATGCGGCCATGGTCGACGGGGCTTCCGCCCTGATGGCCCTGATCCATTCGATGATCGCGCAAGGGCACTGGACCGAACAGCGCGAATCGAACTGGCTGGACGGCGGCGCGCCCTATTACCGGACCTATGAATGCGCCGACGGCAAGTTCATCTCGGTCGGACCGCTGGAGCCGCAGTTCTTCGCGGTGCTGGTGGAAAAGGCGGGCCTGCCGGCCGAACACAGGGCCGACCAGAACGACACCGCCACCTGGGCGCCCCGGCGCGAGGAGTACGCGGCCGTCTTCAAGACGAAGACCCGGGACGAATGGGCCGCGATCTTCGACGGAACCGACGGCTGCGTGGCACCTGTCCTGACGTGGTCCGAGGCGGCAACCCATCCGCACATGGCTGCGAGGGGAATCTTTACGAAGATAGGCGATGTCATGCAGGCAGCCCCGGCGCCGCGGTTCGACCGCACGCCGGCCACGATGCCGGAACCGCCCCACGCACCCGGCAGCGACACGGAAGAGGTCCTTCGGGCCGCCGGTTGCGATGACGACACCATTGCCCGGTTTCGTGCTGCCGGCGCGCTGACCTGATCCCGAGGAGGAGACAAGATGGCCGAAACTTCCGTGCTGATCGAACGCGACGGCCACGTCGCGACCGTGACCATGAACCGTCCGGAATCGTACAACGCCCTGAACGGCTCGCTGCGCCGCCAGTTGCGCACCGCGATCAGCGAGCTTGAGGTCAAATCCGACATCCGCGTCGTGATCCTGAAAGGCGAAGGCCGCGGATTCTGTGCCGGGGCCGACCTGACGGAAACCGCGGGGCTGAACCAGCCTACCCACCAGATGATCGAGGAGGAATACCGCCCGATCCTGACCGGGATCGCGAATTCGTCGAAGATCTGGATCGCGCAGGTCCACGGTTCGGCCGCGGGTATCGGGGCCGCGCTCGCCATGAACTGCGATCTGGTCACCATGTCGGAAGACGCGTCGATCTACATGGCCTTCGCAGCCATCGGGCTGGTCCCCGACGGCGGCAATTGCTGGCTGCTACTGAAAGGGCTGGGCTATCACCGGGCCATGCAGACCATCCTGGAAGGTCGCAAGATCCCGGCGGCCGAGGCGCTGCGCCTGGGGCTGGCGAACAGCACGCATCCGATGAACGAACTGGGCCGCGAAACGCGCGCCCTGGCGGCCAAGCTTGCCGGCGGCGCACCGATGGCCGCCAGCGCGGTAAAGCGGCTGCTGCGCCAGATGGACGGGATGAGCTTCGGCGACGCGATCATGGCGGAAGGCCTGGAACAGACCCAGCTGGCGAAGTCGGCCGACTTCAAGGAAGGTGTCGCCGCCTTCCTGGAAAAGCGGTCGCCCAAATTCACCGGAAGCTAAGGGTCGGATTCCGCAATCGTGGGCTGGCCAGTCCGGGCGCTGCGGCGCCCGGTCTTCGCCTAGTCGTCGGCGATGGCAAACTGGCTGTCGCGGGGCAATTCCGCCGTGCGCGATTCCACCAGGATATCGCGCATGGCCTTCAGCTGGGTCAGCAGATTGGACATCCGCTCGGCCCCGAAAGTCTGTGCAAGCTTTTCCAGGTCCGACGACAGTTCCGCCGCCACCTGGGCCCGGGCCGCACGTCCTTTTTCCGTGGTCCATATGCACTTTGACCGACGGTCGTTCGGGTTCGGCAGGGTGCGTACAAGCCCCTGCCGGTCCAGCCGCGACAGCGTGTGGGTCAACGTCGTCTTGGGCACCTGGAACGCACGCGCCAACTCGACTGGCGTACGACCGTCGGCAACCCGAACCAGATAGTCCAGAACTCGGAACTGGGGCCCTATCAGGTCCGCCGGCAACCGGGCATCCACCAGGATACGCCCCAGCTGCTCGATCACCGAGATCTCGTTGAAAAGGTCCAGAAGTCTTGAGGGGTCATCACTATTCATAGTCGTTTTCGCAAACGTCTCCCTGCGTTCATCGTACGGCCGTTCCGTGGAACTCGACCATACCGCGACGCCATCTGCAATTGAAAGTTCAGTTTATACATACCGATTAAATTGTTTATCAGAAACTGTATAGCGCCGTTGGAATATCCAAAGTGCACATTGTATCTTCAGAGTAATATCAATTTCGAAAAAGAACTAGAAAATACCATCAGCATAGATATTCGAAATAGAACCAATTTATTCTGCGTCGGATCTTATGCAGAGGACGTCGGAGCGGTTGAGAAGCCCGTGACGCATTGATAAGGCTAGCTTACCTGCAGCAGCGGGGGACGGTTGGAGGACGCGCATCATGCCGGTCATTACCTGTATCGAGGATCTGAAACGGATCCATGAACGGCGCGCCCCGCGCATGTTCTTTGACTACGCGGAAAGCGGCAGCTGGACCGAGCAGACTTTCCGTGAAAACACCACTGACTTCGAAAAGATTAGGTTGCGGCAGCGTGTGGCCGTCGACATGTCTGGTCGAACCACGAAAACGCAGATGATCGGACAGGACGTGGCAATGCCGGTGGCCCTGGCCCCGGTCGGGCTGACCGGCATGCAATGCGCGGATGGCGAGATCAAGGCCGCCCGCGCGGCCGAGGCCTTCGGTGTGCCCTTCACGCTGTCGACGATGTCCATCAACTCGATCGAGGACGTGGCCGAGGCGACGTCGCGGCCGTTCTGGTTCCAGCTTTATACCATGAAGGACACCGACTATACGGCGCGCCTGATCGGACGGGCGAAAGCGGCCGGCTGTTCGGCGCTGGTGATCACGCTGGACCTGCAGATCCTGGGCCAGCGGCACAAGGACCTGAAGAACGGCCTGTCCGCCCCGCCCAAGATGACGCCCAGGACCATCGCCAACCTGGCGACCAAGTGGCGCTGGGGCATCGGGATGCTGGGCGCCAAGCGGCGCAATTTCGGCAACATCGTGGGTCACGTGGACGGCATTTCCGACACGCGGATGCTGGGCGCATGGACGGCGGAACAGTTCGACCCGACGCTGGACTGGGACAAGGTCAAGCGGCTGATGGACCAGTGGGGCGGCAAGGTGATCCTGAAGGGCATCCTGGACCCGGAAGATGCGAAGATGGCCGCCGATGCAGGCGCCGATGCCATCGTCGTGTCGAACCACGGCGGCCGCCAGTTGGACGGCGCGCTAAGTTCGATCCGGATGCTGCCATCGATCGTGGACGCCGTCGGCGACAGGGTCGAGGTGCACCTGGACAGTGGTATCCGGTCGGGTCAGGACGTGCTGAAAGCCATGGCCCTGGGCGCGAAGGGCACCTTTATCGGGCGGTCCTTCATCTATGGTCTGGGCGCCATGGGCCAGGAAGGCGTGACCGCCGCGCTGAACGTGATCCACAAGGAGCTGGACACGTCCATGGCGCTGTGCGGCGAAACCTCGGTCAACGACCTGGGGCGGCACAACCTTCTGGTCCCGGCCGATTTCGAAGGCAACTGGCAGCCATGACCCGGGCAGGGACCGAAGGCCCTTTCCTTTTGGCGCGGAATCGCCTAAGGGGCGGCCTTCATGCGGGCATACAGCCTTGGAGGATGCCCGCCCCTACCAGGAGATATCAACATGGCCAATGAGATTCCCGATCTCGAAGCCCAGGAACGCACGGGGACAGGCAAGGGCGCCGCTCGTCAGGCACGCCGCGATGGCATGGTTCCCGGGGTTGTCTACGGTGGCGACAAAGATCCGCTGCCGATCCAGATTCCGTTCAACGTCCTTCTGCACAAGCTGAAGGCCGGCCGGTTCAAGGCAACGCTGTTCAACCTGAAGGTTGAAGGTCACGAAGACGTCCGCGTCATCTGCCGCGACGTGCAGCGCGACGTCGTCAAGGACCTGCCGACGCACCTCGACCTGCTGCGCCTGCGCCGCACGACGAAGATCAACCTCTTCATCCCGGTCGAGTTCATCAACCACGAAGCCTGCCCCGGCCTGAAGCGCGGCGGCGTGCTGACCGTGGTCCGTCCCGAAGTCGAACTGGTCGTCACCGCCAGCGAGATCCCGGATCACCTGACGGTGGACCTGTCGGGCCTGACCATCGGCGACACGATCACGATCTCGTCGATCACGCTGCCGGACGGCACCAAGCCGACCATCGACCGCGACTTCGTCATCGCCAACATCGCGGCGCCCTCGGGCCTGCGGTCGGCCGATGCCGCCGAGGAAGACGAAGGCGAAGCCGAGGAATAATCGGCTTTCCGTCCGTCGGACGATACATCGAACGATGAAGCGGGGCCCATCGGGCCCCGTTTTTCGTTGCGGGCCCCGGGCTGGATTTTCCCGCGAGAACCGGGCAAGACGGGCGCTGAACCCGAACGTTCAGGGGGCGCGCCATGCAGCTTTTCGTCGGTCTCGGCAATCCCGGGGCGAAATACGCACAAAACCGGCACAATATCGGCTTCATGGTCCTGGACCGGATTGCCGCCGACCACGGCTTTGCGCCATGGCGCTCCAAGTTCCAGGGCCAGGTCAGCGAAGGAAGGCTGGGGGGCGACCGGGTCATCCTGCTGAAGCCGGAGACCTTCATGAACCTCTCCGGCCAGTCGGTGGGCGAGGCGATGCGGTTCTACAAGCTGGAACCGGACGAAGTGACCGTCTTTCACGACGAACTGGATCTGGCCCCCGGCCGCCTGAAGGTGAAGACCGGCGGCGGCCATGCGGGTCACAACGGCCTGCGCTCGATCCATTCCCATATCGGCGAGGCCTATCACCGGGTCCGCCTGGGCATCGGCCATCCGGGGCGCAAGGAACTGGTCGCGGGCTATGTCCTGCACGATTTCGCCAAGGCGGACGAGGACTGGCTGGACGACCTGATGCGCGGCGTCTCGGACGGGGCCGCGCACCTGGCCAATGGCGATGCCGGGCGCTTCATGAACGCGGTGTCGCAACGGACCGCGCCGCCGCGGTCGTCGAAGACCGCGAAGGACGACGCACCGAAGCCGGCGACGGAAAGGCCCGCCCCGAAACCGGCAGAGCCCGCACCCGACACACGATCCCCCCTTGAACGATTAATGGACCGGTTCAAATGAGCTTGCTTGACGATTTCCGCGGCCAGGCCCGGGCCTGTACCGGGCTGGGGTCGCCCTTCATGGGCATCCTGCTGGAGGGGCTGGCCGACAACTGGCCCGAGGGATCCCATATCGACAGGATCTGCCGCGGCTTCGACGGCGACACCGGACCCAACGGCCACTCTCTGCCGCTGCGGGTGGCCGGTGGCCTTCATGCGCTGGTGCTGACAGGGCAGGACGACGCGCTGGCCGCGCAGTATCCGCCGAACGAGGTGGTGGCCGCAACGCTGATCCCGCAGGCAATTGCCGCCATGGACCGGCACCGGGACTTTTTCACCGAATGGATGAAAAGCCCGCCCCAGACGAACGAGGTACGTCGCAGCGCGGCCCTGATCGCCGGGGCGCACTGGGTGGCCGCGCGCCATCCCCTGCCCTTCGTGACCTCGGAACTGGGCGCCTCGGGCGGGCTGAACACGAACTGGGACCGGTACGCCCTTCAGGCCGGCGACACCCGCCTGGGGCCCGCCAACCCGGTCCTGACCCTGACGCCGGACTGGGATGGTCCGGTCCCCACCGCCCGGGATATCCGTGTCGATCGGAAGGCCGCCGTGGACCTGCGGCCGGTCGACCTGACTGACCCGGCGCAGGCCTTGCGGATGAAGGCCTATCTGTGGGCCGATCAGCCCCACAGGGTAGAACTGACGACGGCCGCCATGGCCGCCATCGACACGAAGGTCGAGGCGGGCGATGCCGCCGACTGGCTGGAAACGCAACTGGCCTCGACCTTTCCGGGCCATGTCCATCTGATCTATCACACCATCGCCTGGCAGTACTTCCCGGCCGACGTCAGCGCGCGGGCCACCGCCCTGATCGAAGCCGCCGGCGCCCGGGCCACCGACGATGCGCCGCTGGCATGGCTCTCGATGGAGGCGGACGCAACGAAGGGCAGCGCGCGGCTGGGCCTTCGTCTCTGGCCCGGGGATACCGATACGGAACTGGCCCGGGTCGATTTTCATGGCCACTGGATCAAGTGGCTGGCCCGCCCGGAAGGAGAATGACGATGACCCCGGACCCCAGCCTGAACGTCCTTGGCCAGTCCCTCGTGTCCTGTTCCGCCGATCCGGTGACCGGCTTCTTCCGCGACGGACATTGCAACACCTGCGACCAGGACACCGGCAGCCACACCGTGTGCGCCGTCATGACAGCCGAATTCCTGGCCTACTCGAAATATGTGGGCAACGATCTGTCGACGCCCCGGCCGGAATACCGCTTCGCCGGGCTGAAGCCCGGCGACAGCTGGTGCCTGTGTGCCGCCCGGTTTCTTCAAGCCCACGACGAGGGCTGTGCGCCGCTGGTCCACCTTCAAGCCACCCATGCCCGCGCGCTGGACATCGTGCCGCTGGAGATCCTGCAGCAATACGACGCCAAGCCGGCCTGATCGGCGGTTGCCCTTGGCCCCCTGAACGTGTCACTTAGGCCCGATAGCCAGCCGCGGTGCCCGTCACGGGCCGAATGCCAGCCTGCCCGAACCCAATCAGGAAGGAGCGCGCCATGGCCTTCATCGCCATGAACCGATTCAAGGTGAAACCCGGCAAGGAAGCCGATTTCGAAAACATCTGGACCAGCCGGGAAAGCCGCCTGAAGGAGATGGACGGCTTTGTCGAATTCCGTCTGCTGAAGGGTGCGGCGAACGAGGAAGAGGGCTATACCCTCTATTCCAGCCACACCATCTGGGGCAGCAAGGACGACTTTACCGCCTGGACCAGGTCGGAACAGTTCCGCGACGCCCACAAGAACGCCGGCAACAACGGCACCCGGGATGCCCTGATGGGCCCGCCGCAGGTCGAACTGTTCGAAACCGTGGTCCGCGAAGGCTGATCCAACCTCGGGAAAGCGCCTCAGCCGAGGCGCTTTTCCATGTAGACGCGCTCGAACATCTTCTCGGTCACGCGCGCCGTCTCCTCGAAGCCCAGATGGGTGTAGAGCGCGATGTTCCCCGTCATCTTCGCATTGGTGTAAAGCCGGACAAGGTCATATCCGCGGGCCCGTGCCTCGGCCTCGGCCGCTTCCACCAGATAGCGTCCCAGCCCCCTGCCCTGCGCATGTTCGGCCACGGCGACATTGTCCAGCATCAGGGCATCTGGTTCGTCGAAAAGGATCAGGTAACCTAGGATCCCGCCCGTCTCCTCCGGGCCGTCGACCAGCACCTGCACGGTGCCCTCGGCGACCCGGGCGGTGTAATCTTCCGTCATCGGCGCGGGTTCGCGACCGATGTTCGGCACATGACGGGCGTAAGAGACGCGCGCCAGCGCCCGGACCGTATCCGCCTCGTCGGACCGGGCCAGACGCAGGCGCAGGCTCACTTGGCCTCGCGCCCTTCTGTGTCGCTCATGTCGAAGCCAAGGTGCTTGGCAACGGTGAAGATGTCCTTGTCGCCCCGTCCGCACAGGTTCATGCAGATCAGGTGATCCTTCGGCAGATCGGGCGCGATCTTGGCGACATGGGCCAGGGCGTGGCTGGGTTCCAGCGCCGGGATGATCCCTTCCATCGAGGTGCAGAGCTGGAACGCCTCCAGCGCCTCGGCATCGGTGATCGAGACATATTGTGCGCGCCCCGTGTCGTGCAGCCAGGCGTGCTCCGGCCCGATGCCCGGGTAATCCAGACCAGCCGAGATCGAGTAGCCTTCCAGGATCTGCCCCACATCGTCCTGCAGCAGGTAGGTCCGGTTGCCATGCAGCACCCCCGGACGCCCGCCGGTCAGCGAGGCGCAGTGTTCCATCCGGTCGTCGACGCCGCGACCGCCGGCCTCGACGCCGATGATGTTGACCGACGGGTCGTCCAGGAACGGGTAGAAAAGGCCCATGGCGTTCGACCCGCCGCCAATGGCGGCGACCAGCGTGTCCGGCAGGCGGCCCTCGGCTTCGGCCATCTGTTCCTTCGCTTCCTTGCCGATGATCGACTGGAAGTCGCGGACCATGGCCGGATAGGGGTGCGGCCCGGCGACGGTGCCGATGCAGTAGAACGTGTCGTGGACATTGGTCACCCAGTCCCGCAGCGCGTCGTTCATCGCGTCCTTCAGCGTCCCGCGGCCCGATGTGACCGGAATCACCTCGGCCCCCAGAAGGCGCATCCGGAAGACGTTGGGCGACTGGCGCTGGACGTCGTGGGCGCCCATGTAGACCACGCATTTCAGGCCGAACTTGGCGCAGACGGTGGCGGTCGCCACGCCGTGCTGGCCTGCGCCGGTTTCGGCGATGATCCTGGTCTTGCCCATGCGGCGGGCCAGGATGATCTGGCCCAGCACGTTGTTGATCTTGTGCGCGCCGGTGTGGTTCAGCTCGTCCCGCTTCATGTAGATCTTGGCGCCGCCGAAATGCTCGGTCAGGCGTTCCGCGAAATAGAGCGGGCTGGGACGGCCGACATAGTGCTTCCAGAGATAGTCCATCTCGGCCCAAAAGGTCGGGTCGGTCTTGGCCTTCTCGTATTCCGCTTCCAGGTCCAGGATCAGCGGCATCAGCGTCTCGCTGACGAAACGCCCGCCAAACAGGCCGAAGCGGCCGTTCTCGTCGGGTCCCGACATGAAGGAATTGAAAAGATCGTTGGCCATGTGCTCTGCCCTTCCGCGCGTTCCCCAAGGTCTAGTAGGGCACCGCCCCAAGGGCAAGCGCAAGGCGATTTAAATCGCCTTGGAAGCCGCCCTTCGGCGGCTTTGGAAGGGCCTTTTCAAAGGCCCTTCGCCCGTG
This sequence comes from Chachezhania sediminis, assembly GCF_009765275.1. Classification (GTDB taxonomy): domain Bacteria; phylum Pseudomonadota; class Alphaproteobacteria; order Rhodobacterales; family Rhodobacteraceae; genus Chachezhania; species Chachezhania sediminis. The sequence continues at coordinate 731,185 of NZ_VOPH01000002.1, read as the reverse complement.
GCGGGCGTATCGGGTAATCGTTGCAGAACACGACATAGTGCCGGCCGTTTTCCAGCACCTGGAACCCCCGCCTGTGCACCTCGTCCAGGAATTCCTCGCGGCCGACGAACCGGTCCACATCCCGGATCTGCCGCTTCACGATCCCGCCCTTCCGCGCCTCGGTCGAGGCGAAGACCTGTGCCAGCCAGCGGTCGCCCGTCATCATGTCAGTGATGGAAGCCATGCCCCTGCTGTCGCAGAACAGGGTTAAGGGGCGATTAACGCGCGACCGCGCCCTGCGCAGATGCGATGAAGGCCCGGATCCTGTCGATAGACTTCACGCCCGGCGCGCCTTCCACGCCGCTCGACACGTCGACCTGCTTGGCCCCCGTCAGCCGGATCGCCTCGGCGACGTTATCGGCCGTTAGCCCGCCCGCCAGCATCCACGGCACAGGCCAGCGCCGCTTGACCAGCAGCTGCCAGTCGAAGGCCAGCCCGTTGCCGCCCGGCAGATCCGCCCCCTTGGGGGGCTTGGCATCGACCAGGATCTGGTCCGCCACAGGCCAATAGCTTTCCAGCCGCGCCAGGTCCGCGGCCTCGGCCACGCCCACGGCCTTCATCACCGGCAGGCCGGTTCGCGCGCGAACCTCGACCACCTGTTCCGGCGATTCCGACCCGTGAAGCTGCAGCATGTCCAGCGGCACCCGGGCCGCCAGCCCTTCCAGCTCTGCCGGGTCCATGTTGACGGTCAGCGCCACCTTGCACACGCCCGGCGGCACCTGTGCCGCCAGTTCGGCAGCAAGCTCCGGCGTCACGCAGCGTGGCGATTTCGGGAAGAAGACAAAGCCCACATAGGCCGCGCCGGCATCGACAGCGGCGAACAAGGTCGCCGCATCGGACAACCCGCAGATCTTGACCCTGATGTCGGACATCATGCCCGGCGGCGATCCGCCTCGTCGAGGATCGCCAGCACCTCGTCCTTGCCGGCGTGCTTCTCGTCGGTCAGGCGGCCCACTTCACGTTCCAGCCGCTTCACCTCGCGCCGCCGGCGACCGGCCTCGCGACGGTGCTTGTGCTCGCGGATCCATTCCCAGACGAAACCGAAGACCAGCCCGCCCAGGGCGCTGATCAGCATCACCAGGAACAGCGGCAGGGTGATCTCCCAGTTCCGGCCCACGACATTCTCGAACGCGGGCGCCAGCAGTTCCACCGTCACCTGATCTCGGTTCGCCATCGCGATCGACACGAAGACAATGGCAAGGATCGCAAGGATGGCATAGCGGACATAGCGCATGAATTATTTCCCGTTCAGTCGGTCCCGAAGAAGCTTGCCCGTCTTGAAGAAGGGCACGAACTTCTCTTCCACATGCACCGTTTCGCCGGTTCTTGGATTGCGACCGATCCGCGCGTCGCGCTTCTTAACCGAAAATGCGCCGAAGCCCCGCAGTTCCACCCGGTCGCCCCGCGCCATCGCGTCCGTCACCTCTTCGAAGACGGTGTTCACGATGCGCTCGACGTCGCGCTGGTAGAGATGAGGATTCTCCTCGGCAATCTTTGCAATCAGTTCCGACCGGATCATCGGCGCTCACCTCCCTCGCAGAGCAATCCCAGCTGCGCTCGTGCGGGACTATACGAATGTTACCTCACTTCTCAAACACGAACTGTCGGAAAAATCACGGAAATCAGGGCACTGCGTCCATGCCGTGGCCGATGCGGCACGCCCGGAAGGGCCTTTGACAGGACGCCCACCCCCCTGCCGCACCGGATCCCGGGTTATCCACAGGTCTGCCGGTGCTGATTCGGCCCGACCTTCCCGTCCCGATTCCCCGGCCCCTGACAGGGTCCGTCCGCCCCCGGCTTGGACAGCGTCGGGGGCAGGCACCGCATCCGACGGGGATGGGTGGGTGGAGGCGGCGCGGGCCGGGCGGACCTAGCCGCGGCCTGAAACAGAAAAGGCCCCGCAACCGTGTAGGCTGCGGGGCCGGATCTTGCAGAAGCGTCAGCGAAACGCTGTCAGGACTTAGTTGTCGCCCTTCAGCGCCGCGCCCAGGATATCGCCCAGCGATGCGCCCGAGTCGGACGAGCCGTACTGTTCCACGGCTTCCTTCTCTTCCGCGATCTCGCGTGCCTTGATCGACAGGCCCAGACGACGGGTCTTCGAGTCGACATTGGTGACGCGCACGTCGACCTTGTCGCCGACCGAGAAGCGTTCCGGACGCTGTTCCGAACGATCCCGCGACAGGTCCGAGCGACGGATGAAGGACTTCATGCCCTCGTACTCGACCTCGATGCCACCGTCCTCGATCGCCGTCACGACGACGGTGACGATCGAACCGCGACGCACGCCGCCGACCGCTTCAGCGAACTTGTCGCCGCCCAGCGCCTTGATCGAGAGCGAGATCCGCTCCTTGTCGATGTCGACTTCCGAAACCACGGCCTGGACGATGTCGCCCTTGCGATAGTTCTGAATCGCATCCTCGCCACGCTCGTCCCAGGACAGGTCGGACAGGTGAACCATGCCGTCGATCTCGCCGTCGAGACCGATGAACAGGCCGAACTCGGTGATGTTCTTGACCTCGCCCTCGACCTGCGTGCCCTCGGGGTGAGTCTCGGCAAAGACTTCCCACGGGTTGCGCATGGTCTGCTTGAGACCCAGCGAGACGCGGCGCTTGGCACCGTCGATCTCGAGCACCATGACCTGCACTTCCTGGCTGGTCGACACGATCTTGCCCGGATGGACGTTCTTCTTGGTCCAGGACATTTCCGACACGTGGACCAGACCTTCGACACCCGGCTCCAGCTCGACGAATGCGCCGTAGTCGGTGATGTTGGTCACGCGGCCCGTGTGCACGGTCGACAGCGGGTACTTGGCGGCCACCAGATCCCACGGATCTTCCTGCAGCTGCTTCATGCCCAGGCTGATGCGGTGGGTTTCCTTGTTGATCTTGATGACCTGGACCTTGACGGTCTCGCCGATCGACAGGATCTCGGACGGGTGGTTCACACGGCGCCATGCCATGTCGGTGACGTGCAGCAGGCCATCGACACCGCCCAGGTCCACGAAGGCCCCGTATTCGGTGATGTTCTTGACGACACCGTCGACCGCATCGCCTTCCTGCAGCTTGCCGATGACCTCGGCGCGCTGTTCGGCGCGGGATTCTTCCAGGATCGCACGGCGCGAAACCACGATGTTGCCGCGGCGGCGGTCCATCTTCAGGATCTGGAACGGCTGCTTCAGACCCATCAGCGGGCCGGCATCGCGCACGGGGCGGACGTCAACCTGCGAACCCGGCAGGAAGGCCACGGCACCGCCCAGATCGACGGTGAAGCCACCCTTGACGCGGCCGAAGATCGCGCCTTCGACGCGTGCATCGTCGGCGTAAGCCTTTTCCAGACGATCCCAGGCAGCCTCGCGGCGCGCCATCTCGCGGCTGATGACAGCCTCGCCGCGCGCGTTCTCGACCTGGCGAAGGTAGACTTCGACCTCGTCGCCGACCGAGATGTCGGGCGCTTCACCGGGATTTGCGAATTCTTTGAGTTCGACGCGGCCTTCCATCTTGTAGCCTACGTCGATGACGGCCTGGCCGTTCTCGATCGAGATGACCTTGCCTTTGACAACGGTCCCTTCCTGGGGCGTGTCGATTTCGAAGCTTTCGTTCAGGAGGGCTTCGAATTCCTCCATCGAATTGGTTTGAGCCATGAGCGGTCTCGGTATCCTTTTTTCTTCGATTTAACTGGCCGAGCGGTTGTCTCCGCCGGTCTTGATGGCTTGTTGGTCCGCGGGTCAGCCGCAAAGCAAGAAGGGCCGGTTGTTCCCGACCCTGCAAATGCTCGATATCCTGCGGCTTTTCGCGCCTTGTTGACCGGCGCCTCATAACGCAGGACGGGCGGCTGTGCAACCCGCACGTGCCGCCCGCCCCTTGTCGAGTTTATGGAGGTGTGTGAATGAAACTCTGACTCGGACTATACACCCGCTCATTCGTTTTTTGAAGACACTGCGTTGCGGAATCCGCACATATTCCGCGCCCCAGGGGGCCTCGACGGTCCCGAATCGGGCCAGCAGTACCGTTCCGGCCCATCCTGCGCATCTTCGTGCCGGTCTGCGTCGGTCAGGCTCCGCGGCGGTCCTCGACCAGGGCTACGGCGCGCGCCACCGCATCCTCGATACTCATCTCGGTGGTATCGAGGTGAATCGCATCCGGCGCAGCGGTCATCGGCGCATGGACCCGGTCGCTGTCGCGGGCGTCGCGGATGCGCACGTCCTCCAGTACCGCTTCATAGGTCGTATCGCCGCCCGAGGCCTGCAGTTCCTTGAACCGGCGTGCAGCGCGGGTTTCGGCGCTGGCAGTTACGTAAAGCTTCAACTCCGCCTCGGGGCAGATCACCGTCCCGATGTCGCGCCCGTCCAGCACCGCACCGGCGGCACGCCGGGCAAAGGCGCGCTGATAATCCAGAAGCGCCTGCCGCACCTCGGCGATGACGGCGACCCTCGACGCCGCCTGGGCCACGTCGGCGCCGCGCAGGCCCGGGCGGTCCAGGTCCTTGGGCGTCAGCGCGCGGGCGGCTGCCACCGGCTCCTCTCCGTCCAGAAGCCGGGCACCGACGGCGCGGTAGAGAAGCCCGGTATCCAGATGGGCAAAGCCGAACCTTTCGGCCACCGCCCGGGCGATGGTCCCCTTGCCCGAGGCCGCCGGCCCGTCGATGGCAACCGTGAAAGGCCCGCTCATGCCGGAACGGCGCCCAGTGTCTCGCGGGCGATGTCGCCGCCCAGTTTTTGCATCAGCGGCTCGAAGATCGGGAACGAGGTGGCGATGGGGCTGCCATCGTCGACGCCCACGCCTTCGCGCGCGGCCATCCCAAGTACCAAGAAGGACATGGCGATCCGGTGGTCCAGGTGGCTGACACAGGTCGCGCCGCCCTTGACGCTGCCGGGGCCGTCGCCGTTCACGGTCATCCAGTCGTCGCCCGCATCGACGGCCACGCCGCAGGCGATCAGCCCGTCGACCATGGCCTGGATCCGGTCGCTTTCCTTCACGCGCAGTTCTGCCACGCCCAGAAACCGGGTCGCGCCAGTGGCGAAGGACGCGACCACCGACAGCACGGGGTATTCGTCGATCATGCTGGCCGCCCGGTCTGCCGGCACGTCGATCCCCTTCATGTCGGGCGAGTACCTGGCATGAAGGTCGGCGACAGGTTCGCCCCCCTCTTCGCGCATGTTCTCGAAGGTCAGATCGGCGCCCATCTCCTGCAGGGTATAGAACAGGCCGGCCCGCGTCGGGTTCAGGCCGATGCCGGGGACCAGCACGTCCGACCCCGGCACGATCAGCGCCGCGCAGACCGGGAAGGCCGCGCTGGACGGATCACGGGGCACGACGATGGTCTGCGGTTTCAGTTCGGGCTGGCCGGTCAGGGTGATGACGCGGCCCTCTTCGGTTTCCTCGACCGTCAGGTCGGCGCCGAAGCCCGTCAGCATCCGTTCGGTATGGTCCCGTGTCGCCTCGCGTTCGATCACCACGGTCTTGCCGGGGGCGTTCAGGCCCGCCAGCAGGACGGCCGACTTCACCTGTGCCGACGGCACGGGGACGGTATAGGTCACCGGGATCGGTTCGGCCGCGCCGACGATGGTCATAGGCAGGCGTCCGCCCGCCCGGCCCACGGCCTGCGTCCCGAACAGCGCCAGCGGATCGGTCACCCGCGCCATCGGACGTTTCACCAGGCTGGCGTCGCCGGTGAAGGTCACGGCGATCGGGCAGGTCGCCATCGCGCCCATGATCAGCCGCACGCCGGTTCCGGAATTGCCGCAGTCGATCACCTGCGAGGGTTCGGCGAAACCGCCCGTGCCCACGCCGTGGACCGACCAGCTGCCATCCTCGTGCCTGTAGACCTCGGCCCCGAAAGCGCGCATGGCCTTGGCCGTGTCCAGCACGTCTTCGCCTTCCAGAAGGCCGGTGATCTTCGTCTCGCCCACCGCCATGGCGCCCAGAATCAGGGCCCGGTGCGAAATCGACTTGTCCCCCGGCACATTGGCGGTGCCAGACAGGGGGCCGCGCGGGCGGGACCGCATAGCAATCGGTTGGCCATGGCCGGACATGTGACTTCTCCCCCGAGGTCCAGTTTCAACCCCCGCGCCTACCGAATTCGGCCGCGTCGGTCCAGATCCAATGACCTTTCGGCGCTCAGGCCCGCTCGCCCAGCCACACCTCGGGGTTCACCTCGGCGATGCGGTGGAACAGCTCCTCTCCCAGGGCGTTCCGCAGCCGGATGCAGACCGCGCGTTCCGACAGCGCCTCTTGCCTTGTCATGTAGAAATCGGACCCGAACAGCACCCGGCTGCGCAACCGTTCCGTGCCTTCGTCATCGCCGGTCAGGAAGGTCCGCAGGAAGGGGATGTATTCCTCGAAATCGAACAACGTGTAACTGATGTCGGTCCAGAGGTTCGGATAGTCGCCGCTGCAGATCATCTGGCGGATCATCACCTGCCAGTTCCGCACCCGTTCGTCGTGATAGGGCGACGGCAATTCCGGATTCACGTAGGCCTCCCAGTCGCGCTGCCCGCCGAAATGGGCCAGGCAGACCTTCAGGTCGGGGAACCGCTTCAGCACCGGCAGATAGGTCATCGGATCGGTGTAATGGTCCGCGATCCGGTCGGGCAGGCCATGTTGCTTCACGCCACCGCGGGAACAATGGGTCATGACCGGCAGGCCAAGCTGTTCGGCCCGGGGGTAGACATGTTCCATCAGCACCGGGTCGGTGGGCGAAAAGCCCAGCCGCGGATAGATCTTGATGCCCTTGAAGCCCAGCGAGTCGATGGCGCGCCAAAGCTCCTTTGCCTGCGGGTCCGCGCGCGGATCGATAGTGGCGAAGGGGATCAGGCTGGGGCCGAAGTCCGCGCTGGTCGCCAGCCGGTGCAGGTCGTCATGCTGGTCGGCCAGCGGAACGGACGGCGCACCATAGCCGATCTGCGACAGGTCCATGGGCAGCACGACGAAGCGGGTGTCGGTCGGGTAATGCAGACGCATGTGCTCCAGCACTTCCTGCTGGCTGGAGGAGGCCGTCTCTTCCTGGAATCGTCGCAGGCGGCGAACCTGGACGGCCGCCTCGTCAAAGCCCAGCAGGGACAGGATCCAGGCGATGAAGGTGACCAGGTTGGGGCTGCTCTTCAGCGGCCGCAGGGCCCAGTGGGGGTAGCTGTCCGGCACATGGGCCGAGGTGAAAAGATGCGTATGACAATTGGTGATGCGAATATGCTTCATGGACTGACCCCGATCCCGTTTCAGCCCATGGTAGCGCGCGATCAACCTTTGCGGAAAGTCAGGTAATGCGGACTGCGACCCTCGCGCAGGGCTTTCTGTTCGTACCGGGTCGAAAACCAGTCGGCCCAGGGTTCGCGCCAGTCCTGCGGTTTTTCCGCCAGCCATTCGAAACCGGCCTTCGGGATCTCGATCAGTGCCTGACGGACGTAGTCGGGGATGTCGGTGGCCACGCGGAAGATCGCGCCGGGTTTCAGGACCTTTGCCAAGGGATCCAGGTGTTCCGGCGTGACAAAGCGGCGACGATGGTGGCGTGTCTTGGGCCAGGGGTCCGGGTACAGAAGGAAGGCCCGGTCGATCGATCCTTCGGGCAGCACGTCGAACAGATCGCGCGCGTCGCCCGGATGGACCGCCAGGTTGGTCACGCCGGCCTTGCGGATCTTGCCCAGAAGCATCGCCACACCGTTTATGTAGGGTTCGGCCCCGATGATGCCCACGTCCGGGTTCCCGGCCGCCTGGTGCACCATGTGTTCACCCCCGCCGAAGCCGATTTCAAGCCAGACGGGACGGTCGCCGAACAGCCCCTTCAGGTCCAGGGGCGCGCGGTCGGGATTTTCTTCCCAGCCGACCGGGCCCGGCGACAGTTGCGCCAGGTCTTCGTCAAGATAGGTCTTCTGGCTGGCCTTCAGGGTCTTGCCCTTGTGGCGGCCGTAGAAATTGCGGAAAGGACGGGTCGATGTCATGGGCGCGCGTTTAGCGTGCAACGGGTTCGGGGGCAACGGGGCCACACGACAAGACAACGGGCCCGGAATGAGGTTTGATGCACCTCGACCGACCCGAGGGAGAAAAGAATGAACATCGCCTTGATCCTGTCCACCATCGCGACGCTGCTTTTCTTCGCGGCCATCGTCGCCTCGTGGCGGGCGATCCAGAAATCCCGCACCCCGCAGGGCGCGGTGGGCTGGGTGGTGTTCCTGATGTCGGCCCCCCATGTCGCCTTGCTGAGCTACCTGTTCCTTGGCCACCACCGCTATCGCAACTACCTGGTCTCGCGGCGCGAGACGGGTCGCGTGATCGAAGCGGCCAGCGAATTCGCCCAGCGGTTTCCGCCGGGCCTGTCCCGGGGCGATGTCGACCCCAGGCCGTTCGAGAAGCTGGCAGCACTTGGCGCCACCTCGGGCAACGACATGACGCTGCTGGTGGACGGCGACGAAACCTTTGCCGCCCTGTTCGAGGCCATCAACGGAGCCCAGAACTACATCCTGGCGCAGTTCTACATCATCCACGACGACGACATCGGCAAGGCATTCGCCGAACACCTGATCGCGGCTGCAGACCGCGGTGTGAAGGTCCGGCTGATCTACGATGCCGTCGGCAGCCACTCGCTGCCCGAGGCCTATCTGGAAAACCTGCGCGAGGCCGGGATCACCGTCCCCAGCCGGCGCAGCCTGAACCACCGCAGCGGGCGGCTTCAGATGAATTACCGCAATCACCGCAAGACGTTGATCGTGGACGGGATCCACGGTTTTACCGGCGGGCTGAACGTGGGCGACGAATACCTGGGCCGCGACCCGGCTTTTGGGAACTGGCGGGACACCTTCATCTGGCTTCGGGGGCCCATGGTCTCGCAATTGCAGGTTGCCTATGCCGAGGACTGGCACTGGGCGACCGGCGAGGTGCTGATCAAGCCCCTGCACTGGGACCCGGCCAGGGCCGAGGCCGACATGACCGGGCTGATCCTGCCCGCCGGTCCCGCCGACGACATGGAAACGGGAACGCTGTTCTTCCTGTCGGCCATCGTCGCAGCCAAGGAACGGATCTGGGTATCCTCGCCCTATTTCGTGCCGGACATCGACGTGCTGAGCGCGCTGAAACAGGCCGCCCTTCGGGGCGTCGACGTAAAGATCATGGTCCCCGACATGATCGACCATACCCTGCCCTGGCTGGCCGCCTTCGCCGTCTTCGACGAATGCCGCGCCGCGGGCGTGGAAATCTGGCGCTATCACGACGGGTTCCTGCACCAGAAGGCGGTGCTGGTCGACGACCGTATGGCGGCCGTGGGATCCATGAACATGGACAACCGGTCTTTCCGCCTGAACTTCGAGACGATGGCGGTCCTGTTCGATAAACGCGCCGCGCAGGCGGTCGAAACGATGCTGCTGCGCGACCTTGAACGGGCCGTGCTGCTGGAAAAGACCCTGGACCAGCAGCCGCCCAAGATCCGCTATGGCGCCCCCGTTGCAAGGCTGTTCGCCCCGATCCTGTGAGCCCGATGAAGATTGCCAGTTACAACATCCGCAAGGCCCGCGGCCTGGACCAGAAGCGCGCGCCGGAACGTATCCTTGATGTCGTCTCGAAAATGGGCGCCGACGTGGTCCTTCTGCAGGAGGCCGACCTGCGCCTGGGGCCCCGCCCCACCGCCCTGCCCCGCGAACTGATCGAGCGCGAGACGGATTATCACGTCGCTCCGCTTGCCGAAAACGATGTCAGCATCGGCTGGCACGGCAACGCGGTTCTGGTCCGGAACGGAATCGACATCGGACAGATCCAGCGTTTCGACCTGCCGGGGCTGGAACCCCGGGGCGCCGTGTCGGTCGAGGTGAAGGGCAGGACGCCGGTCCGGGTGGTGGGCGTGCACCTTGGCCTGCTGCGCCCGTCGCGCCGCAAGCAGCTGGAAACGATCCGGACCCTGCTGGAGGACGACAACGCTCCGCGGACGGTCATCGGCGGCGATTTCAACGAATGGTCGGCGCGCCACGCGCATGAACCCCTGGCGCCGTCGTTCAGCCCTGTGCCCCATGTCGCAAGCTTTCCGGCCGCCTACCCGGTGGCGGCGCTGGACCGGCTGGCCCATGGTCCGGGGCTTCAGGTCACGAATTCGGGCGTGGAAAGCGATCCGGTCAGCCGGACCGCTTCCGATCATCTGCCGATCTGGGCGGAATTCGCACTGCGGCGGGACTAGGCGTCCCGCCTGGCCGCATCCGTCAGACGGCCTTCTTCAGGGCCTCGACCAGATCGGTCTTTTCCCACGAGAAGCCACCATCGGCATCGGGCTCGCGCCCGAAATGGCCATAGGCCGCGGTGCGCTGGTAGATCGGCTTGTTCAGCTGCAGGTGCTCGCGGATGCCGCGGGGCGACAGGTCCATGACCTGGCCCAGGGCCTTCTCGATCACCTCTTCCGGAACCTCGCCGGTGCCGTGGGTGTCGACATAGATCGACAGTGGCTTCGACACGCCGATGGCATAGGACAGCTGCACAGTGCAGCGGTCCGCGATGCCCGCGGCCACGACGTTCTTCGCCAGATAGCGCGCTGCATAGGCCGCCGAACGGTCCACCTTCGTGGGATCCTTGCCCGAAAACGCGCCACCGCCATGGGGGGCGGCACCGCCATAGGTGTCGACGATGATCTTGCGGCCGGTCAGGCCCGCGTCACCGTCCGGCCCGCCGATCACGAAGGTGCCGGTCGGGTTGATCCACCATTCGGTCTTTTCCGTGATCCATTCGGTCGGCAGCACTTCACGGATATAGGGTTCGACGATGCCGCGGATCACGTCGGAATCCTGGCTTTCGTCGGCATGCTGCGTCGACAGCACGATCGACGTCACCTCGACCGGCTTGCCGTCTTCGTAGCGCAGCGAGATCTGGCTTTTCGCATCGGGGCGCAGATCGGGTTCCTGGCCCGATTTCCGCACCTCGGCCAGGCGCTTCAGGATCTTGTGGCTGTAGGTGATCGGCGCCGGCATCAGTTCCGGCGTTTCGGTCACGGCGTAGCCGAACATGATGCCCTGGTCGCCCGCGCCTTCGTCCTTGTTCTCGGCCGCGTTCACGCCCTTGGCGATGTGGGCGGACTGTTCATGCAGGAAGTTCAGCACGTGGCAGGTGTTCCAGTGGAACTTCTCCTGCTCGTAGCCGATATCCTTGATACAGTCGCGGGCGATCTGGCCGATGCGGCCCATGTAGTTCTTCAGCTTCTCCTGGTCCGACAGACCGACCTCGCCGCCGATGACCACCATGCCAGTCGTGGCAAAGGTCTCGCACGCGACGCGGGCTTCGGGCTCCTCGGTCAGGAAGGCGTCCAGGACGGCATCGGAAATCCGGTCGCAGACCTTGTCCGGGTGACCCTCGGAAACGGATTCCGAGGTGAAAGTATAGTTCTTGCGGGCCATGAGAAACGCTCCATTAGGTGTATACCCGCCACGCCAGGAAGCCGTTGTGGCGGTCATCAAGCCGCGGTACGCCCCCACGCCCCCCCGGTCAACACTTATGTCCTTCGTTTTCTACCCAAAATCCTCATCATCCACATGAGGACCAGCCCGAGCGCCCCCAGGAAGACCGGCCAGTCGCCGGACCGGGCATAGAGCGTGGGTGGCAATGGCGCAGGCAGCGCGGCGTCGAAAAAGCCCGCCTCGTTCAGGGGGATCTGCGCCAGGATCCGGCCCAGCGGGTCGATCATGGCGGACACGCCGGTATTGGCCGCACGTACCATCGGCAGGCCCTGTTCCACCGCCCGCATCCGCGCCTGCGCCAAGTGCTGATAGGGGCCCGAACGCGACCCGAACCAGGCGTCGTTCGTCACCTGCAACAGCAGGTCCGCCCGGCCCGGCGCGCCGCCCACGTCCTGCGGGAACACCGCCTCGTAACAGATCAGCGGCACCGCCTGGCCCGCAGGCCCCAGGTCGATCAGCGCCGGGCCGGGGCCCGAGGAATAGCCCGATCCCATGTTCTCGGCCAGGCCGCGCAGGCCGATGCGGGACATCAGCCCGCGAAAGGGAAGATATTCGCCAAAGGGGACAAGGTGGTGCTTGTCGTAAAGCTCGGTCACGTCGCCCGCATCGTCCATCACGGCCAGCGTATTGTAGTAGCGCACGCCGTCTTCGGCGAACTGGTCCCGCACGGCGCCGAAGGCCAGCGGCACGCCGGCGGCGGCCCCGGCCATGCGGGCCAGATCGGACTGGGCCCGGTCCAGCAGCGCCAGCAGCGCGGTTTCCGGCCAGACGATCAGGTCCGGGCGCCCCGTCTCTCCTTCGGCTGCGGTAAAGTCGATCTGGCGGTCGAAGAAGATGTCCCGGAACAGCGGATCCCATTTCAGGTCCTGCTGCGCATTGGGCTGGACCACCCGGACGGTCTGCCCGGTCATCGTGACCTCGGGCGCCGTCAGGACGGCCGCGGCGACGGCGGCGGCCCCGGCGCAGGCCGGCAGGGCCATCTTCAGGTCGGGGCGGCGTTGCAACAGGCCCAGCAGGAATACACCCAGCGGCAGGACGGCCGCGAAGGTCGCCAGCGTCAGACCATAGGGGCCGATCCAGGCCAGGAGCAGCGCGGGCGCGCTGTCGACCCAGATCTGCGAGGGGCCCGCCCAGGGGAAGCCGGTCAGGATGTAACCGCGGGCAAGGCCCGTCAGCGTCCAGGTCAGGCACAGCGCCCAGATGCGTGCGTTCAGCGTCCGCCCCATCCGGAAGGCGATCCAGAAGGCGGCCGCCCAGAACAGCGCCATGCCACCCGCCATGAAGAAGATACCAAAGGGCGCCAGCCAGCCGGTCAGCGCGGCATCGACAAAGAACGGCTCGACGATCCAGGACAGGCCGATACCGAACCAGCCGCCCCCCAGGGCCAGGCCGAACAGCGCCGCCTGCCCCGCCGTGCGGCAGCGGTCGAACGCAAAAGCCACGCCCAGAAGCATGATGACGGTCGCCGGCCACAGGTAGAGCGGCGCCAGCCCCAGGGCACCCAGGGCGCCAAGGATCAACCCGCCCGCCAGAAGCGCAAGGCGGCGCCGGCCGTGCCGGAGCTTGGGTCCGTCAGTCATGGCTGGGGATCATCGTGAACAGCGGCCTTCAGGCGGTCTCTTCCTTCAACCGGACCCGCAGGCGCTTGATGCGGCGGGGATCGGCATCGATCACCTCGAATTCGGGGCCGTCGGGATGGGGGATCACCTCGCCGCGCGTCGGCACCCGTCCGGACAACATGAAGACCAGTCCGCCCAGGGTGTCGACCTCTTCCTCAGCCACGTCCTCGTGATCGGTCAGCGACCGGCCGATGGCGGCTTCGAATTCGTCCAGCGGCGTCTTGGCCAGCGCAACATAGACGCCGGGCTTTTCCTTGCGCCAGGTCTGGCTTTCGTCGGTGTCGTGCTCGTCCTCGATCTCGCCGATGACCTGTTCGATCAGGTCCTCGATCGTGACCAGGCCTTCGACCCCGCCATATTCGTCGATCACCAGCGCCATGTGGCGCCGCTGGGTCTGCATCTTGGTCAGCAGCACACCGATGGGCATGGACGGCGGCACGAACAGCAGCGGCCGCAGCATCGCGTGCAGGTCGAAATCCGACCCGTTGCCATTGAACCCGTAGCTGAGCGCAAAGTCCTTGAGGTGCGCGAAGCCCAGCGGCGTGTCCAGCGTGCCGTCATAGATCGGGATCCGGCTATAGCCGCTTTCCCGGAAGGTATGGACCAGGTCCTCGCGGCTGGAAGTGATCGGCAGGGCCACGATGTCGGCGGTCGGGATCGCAACGTCCTCGACCCGCATCCTGCGCAGGTTGATCATACCGTGCCGCGGGGGCTGTGCCGCCGGGCTGCCATTGGTGGAACCGGACTGTGCCGCATCGGGGCGCAGCTTGCCCAGAAGCCGCTTCCACACGCCCGTGCCGGGGGCCGATGCCGGCAGCGGCGTCACCGCGGCGGGCGCGGGCGGCTGGACCGGCTGCGTAGCCGCCTGGACCATCGGCATCACGCCCGGCCGCAGGGGCTGGACCGTCGCCGGGGGCGACTGCATCGTTGAAGGTGCGACCGCCCGGGGCCGCGTGGCCTCTGTCGGTCTTAAAGATGTGGCCCCGGTGGGGGCCTTCGCCTGCGCGCCCTGCGCCGCGCCAGAACTACCGTCGTTATCGCCCATTTTTCCTGTCCGGCATGTCGGGGCGCGTGCCCCTTCACCGTCAAATCAATTCATCAGTCCGCATATGGGTTCGCGATACCCAATTTCCAAAGTATTTCAACCTCTATGGCCTCCATCAAGTCGCCATCTGCATCTTGGACGTGATCGTAACCCAGAAGATGCAACATCGCATGAACGACCAGATGCGTCGCATGGTCCTTGATCGGCTTGCCGGCCTCCAGCGCTTCCCGTTCGCACGTCTCCCAGGCGATCGCGATATCGCCCAGGGCATATTGCCCGTCATGGTCCGGCGAGGGCGAGTATGGTTTTCCGCCAGGCTGGTCCGCGCCCAGTTCCTCTTCCGGCCAGCTCAGCACGTTGGTGGGCTGCGGCTTGTCGCGGAAATCGCCGTTCAGTTCGGCGATGCGCGCATCGTCACAACCCAGCACCGCCACTTCGACCAGGTCCGGGTCCAGCCCCGCCCAGATGCAGACGGCGGCCGCCGCCGCCTCGGCTATGGCCTCCAGGTCGCAGGCTTCCCAGCGCGGATCTTCAAGCTGGACGTCGGCGACCATTCACGCGTCGGCTTCGTAGGCCTCGATGATCGCGGCGACCAGCGGGTGCCGGACCACGTCCTTCGAGGTGAAATAGTTGAACGAGATCCGCGGGATCGCCTTCAGCAACCGTTCCGCATCCGCAAGGCCCGATGCCACGCCCCGCGGCAGGTCGACCTGGCTGCGGTCGCCGGTGATCACCATGCGGCTGCCTTCGCCCAGGCGGGTCAGAAACATCTTCATCTGCATGGTGGTGGCATTCTGCGCCTCGTCCAGCACGACGAAGGCATTGGACAGCGTCCGCCCCCGCATGAAGGCCAGCGGCGCGATCTCGATCTGCTTTTCCTCCATCATCTTCTGAAGCTGCTTGCCCGGCAGGAAATCGTTCAGCGCATCGTAAAGCGGCTGCATGTAGGGATCGACCTTGTCCTTCATGTCGCCGGGCAGGAAGCCCAGGCGCTCGCCCGCCTCGACGGCGGGGCGGGACAGGATGATCTTGTCGACCTGGCCGGTCACGAACATCGACACGCCCACGGCCACCGCCAGATAGGTCTTGCCGGTGCCCGCCGGGCCGATGCCGAAGGCCAGTTCATTGTCGAACAGCGCACGGACATAGGCCTTCTGCGCCTCGGTCCGGGGCTCGACGATCTTCTTTCGGGTTCGGATTTCCACGTGGTCGCCGTTGAACATCTCCAGCTGGTCGTCCGCGTCCTGATCCGGATCGAAGGGTGCTGGGCGGCCCATCCGGAACTCGCGGTCCAGATCCCCCGGTTCCAGCGGGCGGCCGGCTTCCAGCCGCGCGTAAAGCGCGTTCAGGATCTCGGCCGCACGGGTCTGGGCCGCAGGCTCTCCGATCACGGCGATGACGTTGCCGCGTCGGACCAGCTGGACGGACAATGCGCTTTCGATCGCGACCAGGTTCCGGTCGTGCTCGCCACACAGGTCTATCAGCAGACGATTGTCGGGGAATTCGATCTGCACGTCAGGACGCGCAATCTCGTTAGGCGGTGGGGTAAGGGCACGAATGGCCAATCCGCTCTCCTCGCTCGGGTCTATGGGACGAGCGTGCCAGTTTCAGGGGCCATCGCGCAAGCACGGAACCGCACATTTCACGAAGTTGAAACACTACAGGCAGTGTATTGCCCGTTCCTTGGACGCCATATGGGCCAACCGGCACCCTTTACAGGATGTCGGAAACCCAGCTGTCGCCCTTGTAGGGACCGGTGGCCACTCCCGGCGGGGCGATTCCCGAACAGACCGGCTTGCCTTCCGGCGACAGCCGCTGCGACAGGTAGCCTTCGAAGCCGTCGTCGATGATCCAGTGGTCGCACCCGGTGGGGTCGACCCAGATCCCCGCTTCCAGCTGGCTGAGGTCCTTGCGGTCCAGGCCGTGGTCGACTGTCTTGTTCACCGTGGCCGTGTCGCAGGCAGCAAGACCTGCCGCCGCACCAAGAAGAAGAAGGGCCGTAACTTTACGCATCTGTCTTCTCCTCAGTTCACACAAACGATGTCGACACGCCGGTTCTGCGCCCGGCCGGTTTCGCTGGCATTCGACGCCCGCGGCTGAAGCTCACCGTACCCCTTGACCGAGATGATCTTGGCCCCGACCGCCTGGCCGACGGCAGCCACGGCGGCTGCGCGTTCGGTCGACAGCTTGCGGTTCGCCTGGGATGCGCCGGCGCTGTCGGTGTGGCCACTGACGATGAAGCCCTCGGCCTTCTGGTTGCGGAAGAACTTGGCCAGGCGTTGCCGCCCTGCCGCGGAAATCGTGGCACTGCCATCGGCGAAGAACTGGTCCGCCGCCAGCGTGCCGCAGGCCTTGATCCGCCGGCAGACCGGCGTTCCGTCGCGGCGCACATGCGGCGTCATGAAACCTTCGGCGCCGTCGTCCATCACCCAGTGTTCGCATCCGTCGGGATCGACCCAGATGGTGGGTTCGTAGATTTCGCCCACACCCTTGACCGCCTTGTTACCCTGAGCTGACGCCATGCCCGCAAACCCGGCCGTCATGGCGCCGCAAAGCGCCATCACCGCCACGATCATTCTTGCCAGTCTGATCACCGTTACATTCCCCACATTTCACCACAGCCGCCCGCGCCGGATCCCATGCCGGGACGCCCGCAGACCGCGAAGGCCATTGCTACATCATCCATATGAAAGGAACTGTCCAAAAAGAAGATTAAAAAACGTCAAATCGTCACCCGACAGTCATCAGATCCATGATTTTCGGGCTCTTGTCGCAAACGGGCCGCAAGAAACCTTCGATTTTGACCCCAAGAAAGGCCCCAAAGCCGACTCGCCTTCATTTTACCCCGATCAGGTCCCGGAAAGCTTGCCGAAAAGCGAATTGGCCCCGGACTTCACGATCTCGACCGTCCGGATCTGGCCGGTCTGGGGCCCCGCTTCGTCGACATGGACGGCATGAAGGTACTCGGACTTGCCGACCATCTGCCCATCCTTGCGGCCGGGCTTTTCGAACAGGACCTTGACGGTGCGGCCGACCATCGCGTCCTGCACCTCGTGCTGCTGGCGGTGGATCAAGGCCTGCAGGCGCTGCAGGCGGTCGTCTGCCTCGGCCGGATCGACCTGGGGGCGTTCCGCCGCCGGCGTGCCGGGGCGGGTCGAGTACTTGAAGGTATAGGCATAGCCATAGCCCACCGCCTGAACCAGGTCGAGCGTGGCCTGGAAATCGGCCTCGGTCTCTTCCGGGAATCCCACGATGAAATCGCCGGACATCAGGATGTCGGGCCGCGCGGCGCGGATCCGTTCGATCAGGCGCAGATAGGATTCGGCGGTATGGCTGCGGTTCATCCGCTTCAGGATCC
Organism: Chachezhania sediminis; assembly: GCF_009765275.1. GTDB lineage: Bacteria > Pseudomonadota > Alphaproteobacteria > Rhodobacterales > Rhodobacteraceae > Chachezhania > Chachezhania sediminis. Next base: position 713,708 of record NZ_VOPH01000002.1, on the reverse strand, counting down.
GGTCGGACCCGGACTGAACCGGCAGGTGCAGGTAGGGCATCAGCTTCGGCTCGTCGCCATGGGCGGCGATCAGGTCGTCTTCCATGTCGTTGGGGTGCGAAGTCGTGTAGCGAATCCGCTCCAGCCCGTCGACGCGGGCCAGTTCCCGCACCAGCCTGGCCAGCGACCAGTCGCCGTCGGGGCCGGCACCGTGATAGGCGTTCACGTTCTGGCCCAGCAGCGTGATTTCCCGTACGCCGCGGTCGACCAGGTCGCGGGCCTCTGTCAGGACGCGGTCGGCGGGGCGGCTGACCTCGGCCCCGCGGGTATAGGGCACGACGCAGAAGGCGCAGAACTTGTCGCAACCTTCCTGCACCGTCAGGAAGGCAGTCGGGCCGCGGGCCGCCTTGGGGCGGGCGGACAGGTGCTCGAACTTGTCCTCGGCCGGGAAGTCCGTGTCGAGCGCGCGGGCGCCACTGTCGACCTTGGCGACCATTTCCGGCAGGCGGTGATAGCTTTGCGGCCCCACGACCAGATCGACCAGCGGCTGGCGGCGCACGATCTCCTCGCCCTCGGCCTGGGCGACGCAGCCGGCAACGCCGATCTTCAGATCGGGCTTGTCGGCCTTGAGCCCCCGGAACCGGCCCAGTTCGGAATAGACCTTTTCCGCGGCCTTTTCCCGGATATGGCAGGTGTTCAGCAGGATCATGTCGGCATCTTCGGCCGAATCCGTCGGCCGATAGCCCGCCTTCTCCATCGCCTCGGACATGCGCTCGCTGTCGTAGACGTTCATCTGGCAGCCATAGGTCTTGATGAAGAGTTTCTTGTGCGCCGTCATGGATCGGTCCGGTCGAGGGATGGGAGGTCTTGGCCGACATGCCCTGGAATGGACGGGGCGGTCGGCTTGCATTGGGGCCGCAGTTAGCGGAATTTGCTGGAAAAGGCCAGACACTGGCCATAGGCAGGACCGGCCCCGCGCGTGGATGCGGGCCGGGGCGTTGAAATGGTGAGGCCGTGGCCCGGGTATGAAGTACGCATCGCTTGACGATTTCCTGCGCCGGGGCGTGGCGGTCCTGGCCCGCGGGCCGGTGGCGCTGATCTTCGTCGAAGACGACGTCGAGGTCGTGACGACCCTGGCCCATCACCTGGGATCGGGCTTCCGGTCGGTCCTGGCCTTCATGCCCGACAGCTTCACCCTGCCCCCGGATATCGAGGAGAAAGTCCACCGCATCCCCTACGAGGTGCCGCGGCCCGAAACGGTGTTCGAGACGATCAACCGCCTGATCCCGGCCGCGCACGGCACCTGGTTCTATTACTGCTACAACGCCGAATACCTGTTCTATCCGTTCTGCGAGTCGCGGACGGTGGGCGAGATGCTGACCTTCCACACGGAAGAACGCCGCGACGCGATGCTGACCTATGTCGTCGACCTTTACGCCGGGGACCTGCACCGCTTTCCCGAAGCCGTGTCGCTGGAACATGCGCTGCTGGACCGGTCGGGCTATTACGCGCAGGCACGCAAGGACACCGTCAGCGGCGACGCGAAGGACCGGCAGCTGGACTTCTATGGCGGCCTGCGCTGGCGGTTCGAGGAGCACATTCCGCCCCGCAGCCGCAAGATCGACCGGATCGCGCTGTTCAAGGCGAAGGAGGGCCTGCAGATCCGGCCCGACCACACCTTCAACATCGAGGAATACAACACCTATTCCTGCCCCTGGCACCACAATCTGACGGCCGCGATATGTTCGTTCCGGACGGCCAAGGCGCTGAAGCGCAACCCGGGCTCGACCTATGATATCGAGACCTTCCGCTGGCTGAACTCGATCCCCTTCGAGTGGAATTCCAGGCAGCTGCTGGACATGGGGCTGATGGAGCCCGGGCAGTGGTTCTGAGCGCCCGCCGGCAAGAGCCCGGCCGCGGGCCCTGCGGCCGGCCGGCCGGGGACGCTGTCCCCGGACCCCTGGAGTATTTTAGAAGAGAAGAAGGCAGAGGGTCGGTCCCGGCCCCCCGGTGCGGCGCGCACGGCACCGCGCCCGAGGCGGTTCGGCGGAGCCCGTAAGGGGGTCGCTGGCAAGGGCGGCACTGGCCGGCCGGCCAGCGGTGGCCCGTCGGGGACGCGATCACTCCGCCGGTTCGGCCGGCTCGGCGCCTGCGGGCGAGAGCTTCAGGTCGGGCGCTTCGGGGGCAATATCCTCGAAGTCGAAATTGTCGAGACGCTGGGCACGGCGGCCAGCCTTGTCGGCCGATATCTTGATTTCCGAGATGTCCCTGGACGCCTGATGAAAGTGACGATCCAGGTTTTCGACCCGGTCGCCCAGCCGTTCCACGTCCTTGTGCAACAGCCCCAGTTCGCGGCGGATGGCGCCGGCCTGTTCGCGCATGCGGGCGTCCTTCAGGATCGCGCGCATCGTGTTCAGCGTGGCCATGCAGGTGGTGGGCGAGACGATCCAGACCCGCGCCGCGAATCCTTCGCGCACCACTTCGGGAAAATTGGCGTGAAGCTCGGCATAGACCGCTTCGGACGGGAGGAACATCAGGGCGCCGTCGGCGGTTTCCCCGTCGAGGATATATTTCTCCGAGATCGCCTTTATATGGGCGCGCACCGCCGCGCGAAAACCCTGAGCAGCGGCCTTCGCTTCGGCCGGGCCATGGGCGGCGCGGATCGCCTCGTAGGCTTCCAGCGGGAACTTCGAATCGATCGCGATGGGACCCGGCGGGTTCGGCAGGTGGATCAGGCAGTCGGCCCGCCTGCCGTTCGACAGCGTCGCCTGAAGGGTATAGCTGCCCGCCGGCAGCGCCTTCGAGACGATGTCGTTCAGCTGGATTTCCCCGAAAGCGCCACGGGTCTGCTTGTTCGACAGGATGTCCTGGAGGCCGAGGACGTCGCCCGAAAGCTTGGTGATATTGTCCTGTGCCTTGTCGATGACCGCCAGCCGTTCCTGCAGCCGGGTCAGCGAGGTGACCGTCTGCTTCGACGCGCCGGAGAGCGAGGCGTTCATCTTCTCGTGCATCTCGGTCAGGGCACGGGACGAGCGCATGGCATTGTCGGCCAGCCGGTCGGCCATGTTCTGCTGCACCCCCGCCAGACGGTCCGACATCTGCTGCTGGACATGGCTCAGCCGCGCCTCGACCGTCTGGATCAGTTGTACCTGGGCATTGGCCTGCGTGTCGGAGACCTGCTGAAGACCGCCGCGCAGCTGTTCCTGCCCCTGCCCCAGCGCGCGAAGCGTTTCGCCCATCATCGCCATCTGCCGCGCCAGGGGCGCCGCCATCCGTGCCGACCGGGCCGAGGCCCGGATGGTCAGCACCAGAAGCAGAAGGACCAGCACGACCAGCCCTGCCCCGCCCAGGATCAGCTGGCCTTCCGGCTGGGCCGGGTCGATGACATATTCGCCGATCTGAATCATGCGCGGCCGAAAAGCCTTTCGATGTCCGACAGCTTCAGTTCGACATAGGTCGGGCGGCCGTGGTTGCACTGGCCGGAATGAGGCGTGGCCTCCATCTCGCGCAAAAGGGCGTTCATCTCTTCCGCGCCCATACGGCGGCCGGCACGGACGGAACCGTGGCAGGCCATGCGGCTCAGCACCGCCTCGATCCGGGCCTGAAGGGTCAGGGATCCGTCCTGGTCGGCCAGTTCGTCGACGATGTCGCGCAGAAGCGCATCGGCATTCACGGGACCGAGGATCGCGGGCGTCTCGCGCACGGCGATCGACGTTCCGCCGAAGGGTTCGATGCCCAGACCCATGCGGTGAAGGTCTTCGGCAACCTCCAGAAGGCGGGAGCAGTCGGCAGCGGGCAGGTCGACGATGTCCGGGATCAGCAGGGCCTGGGCAGCCACGCCCTTTTCCGCCATCTGGGCCTTCAGCCGTTCATAGACCAGACGTTCGTGCGCCGCGTGCTGATCGACGATGACCATGCCGTCGGCGGTCTGGGCGATGATGTAGGTTTCGTGCACCTGGCCGCGAGCGGCGCCCAGCGGCAGCTGTTCGCGAGGGGCTTCGCGTTCCGGGTCCTCGGGTACGACGACCCGGCCGCTATAGGCTTCGGCCATGCCGTCGAAACCGGGGGCCGGCGCCTGCATCTGGTAGGACATGCGCCGCGCGGATTCGGACGGACGGTCCATCTGGTAGATGCGGGCCGTAGGCTGGGGTGCCTGGCCAACGGGTTCATGGCCAAAGGATTCGTGGCGCGCTTCGGGCCGCATCGCGCCCAGCGTGGCGCCAGCGACGGTGGTCGAGGCGCGGTGCCCGGCCTGCGCCAGGGCATGGCGCAGGCCCGAGACGATCAGCCCGCGAGCCAGGCCGGGATCGCGGAACCGCACCTCGGTCTTTGCCGGGTGGACGTTCACGTCGACCAGTTCCGGATCGCAGTCGATGAAGAGCGCCGCCGCCGGGTGCCTGTCGCGGGAAAGGTAATCGAAATAGGCCGCACGCAGGGCGCCGGTCAGCATCTTGTCCCGGACCGGACGGCCGTTGACGAAAAGGTACTGCGCCACGGCGGCGCCGCGCGAATAGGTGGGAAGCGCGGCCAGCCCGGTCAGGTGCAGGCCTTCGCGCAGCGCGTCGATGGGCAGGGCGTTTTCCACGAAGGCGCGGCCCATCACGGTGCCAAGGCGGGACGACAGCGCCTCGAACAGGTCCCCCTGTTCGGCATCCGCGCGGAAGAGTTCGCGCGCATCCCCGCCGGATACGTCGCGCAGGACGAAACCCACGGCCGGTTCGGCCATCGCCAGGCGCTTCACGACATCGGTCACCGCCTGCGCCTCGGCCCGGTCCGACCGCAGGAACTTCAGGCGCGCGGGCGTGGCGTAGAAGATCTCTCGCAGTTCGACCGTGGTGCCGGGATTGTGGGCCGCCGGCCGGACATCGCCCATGCGGCCGCCGGTGACGGACAGGGCATGCGCCGGTTCCCCCGCGACGCGGCTGGTGATGGTCAGGCGACCGACGGCGGCGAGCGACGGCAGCGCCTCGCCCCGGAAGCCGAAGGTGTGGATGTTCAGAAGGTCCGACCCGTCGATCTTGGACGTGGCATGGCGCGAAAGCGCCAGCGGCAGTTCCGCTGCAGGAATGCCGCAGCCATCGTCCATCACCCGGATCAGCGTCTTGCCGGCATCGGCGATGTCCACTGTCACCCGGTGCGCACCCGCGTCGATGGCATTTTCCACCAGTTCCTTCACGGCTGACGCCGGGCGTTCCACGACCTCGCCCGCGGCGATGCGGTTGATTGCGGCATCGTCCAGCTGACGGATCACGGATCGTGCAGGCAGGTCGCCGATATTGGGGTCTGGCTGAGACATGCCCCAAGACCTAGCACCGCTGCCGCGATTCTGCCAGCGGCCCTGGGCCCGGATCCTGCGGAATGGTTGCCCGCGATCACTCGGCCGGCAGCAGCCCCATGCCGATCCTGGCAGACCGTTCGACAGCGGCATTCCGGGCCATGCCGACGATGGCCGCACAGAAGAAGGCGACCAGCAGGACGGTCACGGCTGCATAGGCCACCATGGTCTGCGGCAGGTCCCCGGCGACGCCCGCTGGCAGGGGCAGCGGCATCAGCGCCCGCAGCGGCACCGCGCCGTGCAGCAGGATTAGCGTCACCGGCCAGCCGGCGAAGCTGGCCCCCAGAAGGCCCGTCAGCAGGCCGGGCGAAGGCAGGCCCACGGCCACCTGGCTGCCATGGCGCGGCTGTAGGCTGAGCGTGGCCCAGGACAGCAGCGCCAGCGCCACCAGCGCCACGGCAAAGACCGTCGCCTGGGTGCCGTCCAGCCGGGCCAGCCGGGCGCAGAAGAGGACAATCAGGGGCGCCGACAGCGCCGTCATCCACAGACCGGTCCGCAGCATCGCGCGTTGCGCCCGCGTCCGTTCGCCCGTCAGGATCCGCAGCGAAGACAGACCCGACAGCAGGCTGCCCACCGTCAGGTTCGAGATCAGGAGCGCCAGAAGCCCGCTTTGCAGCAGCGTGACGCCGGCCGCGGCCCCGCCCACCAGGTAGCCGAGGATCGCCAGTTCCGCGGACCAGAGCGTGCCGCCCAACGCCACCAGCAGCGCACCCGCCGCCTGCACGCGGCGGCGCACCACCATCCGGCGGGCCAGCAGGACGACAAGACCCAGCGCCTGCATGCCGAAGGCCACCAGGAACCCAAGACCCGCCAGTGGGGAAAACACCGCCTCGGTCCCCTGCAGCACCGCGGCCTGCGCAGACAGCGCCAGGGCCGATATCCCGCTCAGCATGAAGGCCAGCGCATGGACCCGCGTCCAGAACGCCCGCACGCGGCGCTTGTCCCGTGCCGACGCACCGCCGCTGTCCCGCTGCCGCAGGGCACGGGCGTAAAGCCCGAACAGCACCCAGCCCAGCATCAGGGTGATCGCCGGGAACAGAGCGTGGAAGGAGGCCAGAATCCCAAACTGCGTCCGGGCCAGCAGGAGGACGTCCATGTCAACCGTGGGTTAGTGTTTCGGAAGGAAATTTTAATATGGGGGACGATGGCCCTTCGGTCAAAGGCCCAGACAGCGACCGGGCGCCGCAGGACCGGCCGGTCCGGAACGCCGTCCTGAAGGCTGCCGGGTCAGGCGCCTTCGGGCGCGCCGGAACGGGTCCGGCAGGGACCGGCCAGCGCCGTGATCCCCAGGATCAGGCCCGAAACGGTGGCAATCATCCCTGCGGCGCTGACCGCGTCCTGTGCACCCAGCCACAGCGGGCCATAGCCTGCCAGAACGTACCCCAGCACGGCCGAGATCGTTGCGAAGACGACGCTCCACCCGATCTGGCGTTCCAGCCGGTTGGTCATCATCCGCGCGGCGGCGGGCGGGCAGATGAACATGGCGATCACGATGATGGATCCCACGGCATCGAAGGCCGCCACCGCGGCCACCGCAGCGACCGTCACCAGCGCCATGCCGATCAGACCCGTGGGGATGCCCAGCGTGCGGGCAAAGCCTTCGTCGAAGGTGGAAATCTTCAGAGGCCGCCAGATCGCCGCGATGAACAGCGCGACCACGACCAGCGTGATCGCCATCCGCGGAAGCTCGGCCGGCAGATACCGCAGGGCATCCGGGTCCAGAAGCGAGGACCAGCCGGTCGCATCCAGCCAGATCAGGCTTTCAAGATTGCCGTAAAGCGCGTGCTGCACATCCAGGTGGACGGCCGATGTATCGGTCATCTCCAGAAGCAGCACGCCCCCCGCGAACATCGAGGTGAAGATCACCCCCATCGCGGCGCCGGGTTCGATCTTGCCCAGACGACGGATCGTCTCGATCAGCAGGACGGCCAGGACGGCCGCGGCCATGGCGCCCAGCATCATCGGCCATGTCGACACCATACCGGTCAGCAGGAAGGCCGCGACGATGCCTGGCAGGACCACGTGGGAAATCGCGTCGCCGATCAGGGCCTGACGGCGCAGCAGAAGGAAGTTGCCGGGCAGCGCGCAGGCGATGGCGGCAAAGGTGCCGATCAGCATCGGCGGCAGCGACAGCGGAACGAATTCGGCGCCCATCATGCAGGGACCCCCTTTGGTGCACCGATCCTTGCGTCGATCTCGGCGATCTGGTCGGAGGTCAGGACGGTGTCGATATCGGTCAGCCCGTCATAGAATTCGGCCGCCGCCTCGTGCGCGGGGTCGGTGCGCACGATCTCCCACCGTTTCTCGTCGCGAAGCGCCCGGGCGGCACGGGCGCGCCCCGCCTCGGTCGCCACGCCATCGGCCCGGGCCAGGCCGGCACGCCGCAACAGGCGGCGGGTGCGCACCTCGTAGATCGGCTGGGCCTGCGCCAGCGCCAGAAGACCCTGCCGCAGGTGGACGCGCTGCTGAAACCGCAGGTGGCGGATCAGCGCCGCCAGGACGCCGCGGCCGGGGGCCAGCATCAGTGACAGCAGGAAGAGGACAAAGGCCATCAGCACGATGATCGGGCCCGTGGGCACCTTGGGTTCTGCCGCAGACAGGGCCGCGCCGGCATAGCCTGCCAGACCGCCCACCAGACCGCCGATCAGGATCACCCGGTCGGCGCGTTCGGTCCAGAACCGGGCGGTCACCGACGGGATGATCAGCAGCGCCACGATCAGGATCAGGCCCACGACTTTCAGGCCCACGACCGTCACCGCCATGACAAGACCCATCATCGCCAGATCCACCCGGTCGACATTCACGCCCCGCGCGGCGGCATATTCGGGGTCGAAAGCCACCTCCAGCATCGGGCGGCGCAGGACGAAGATCGCGGCCAGGATCGCTAGCCCCCCCACGGCGATGACGATCGCGTCCGTCCGCAGCATTCCGGCGGTCGAACCCAGAAGGAAGTTCTCCAGCCCCGCCTGCTTGCCCGCGGACATGGTCTGGATCACGGTCAGAAGGACAATGCCCACGCCGAAGAAGACCGACAGCACCGCGCCGATCGCCGCGTCTTCCGCCAGTCGCGTGCGGCGGACCAGCCAGCCCAGGCAAAGAAGCCCGGCCCAGGCCGACAGGGCGGATCCCAGCAACAGGCCGGGCAGTGCCCGCCCGTCACCGCCCAGCGCCACCATGACGATGAAGGCCAGACCCACGCCTGGCAAAGTCGAATGGGAAATCGCGTCGCTGACCAGCGCGCGCTTGCGCAGGTACAGGAACGCGCCCGTCATGCCGGCGGCCACGCCCAGAAGCGTCGCCCCGATGGCCACCAGGGTGGCGTTGTAGCCAAGCTGCAGAAGCAGCGCGTCGGCCAGCATGGGTCGGATCCTTCAGTTCAGTCAGGCCAGGACGGCCGAAAGCTGGTCCACCTGCGTGCTGGCCAGCCGCCCGCCATAGGCCTCTTGCAGGGTTTCGGCGGTGAAGGCCTCGTCGACGGGGCCTTCGGCAATGCGGCGGACGTTGATCAGGAAGACATGATCGAAATAGTCCCGCACGGTCGCCAGGTCATGGTGCACGGCAACGACGGTCTTGCCTTCGGATTTCAGCGATTTCAGGACGGCGATGATCGCCTTTTCGGTCGCGGCATCCACACCGGCGAAGGGTTCGTCCAGAAGATAGAGGTCGGCGTCCTGCGCCAGGGCACGGGCCAGGAAGACCCGCTGCTGCTGGCCGCCGGACAACTGGCCGATCTGGCGGTCGGCAAATGCCGCCATGCCGACCCGGTCCAGGCAGGACCGCGCGCGGTCGACATGGGCGCCGCGCAGGCGGCCCAGCAGTCCGACCTCGCGGTACAGGCCCATCAGCACGACGTCGATCACCCTGGTCGGGAAATCCCAGTCGACGCTGGCGCGCTGGGGCACATAGGCGATCCTGGCCCGCTGATCGGCCAGCGGACAGCCAAAGACCTCTACCTGGCCCGACAGGGGTTTCACGATGCCCAACACCGCCTTCAGCATGGTCGACTTGCCGGCACCGTTGGGTCCGATGATCGCGGTCATCGATCCTTTCGGCACCGTCATGTCGACCGAGAAGACGGCCGGCTTTTCACCGTAGGACACGGTCAGGCCGCGGACCGCCAGCGGGCTGTCCTTGCGGGCGTCATCGGCCGGCACGCGACCGTCGGCAGTTGCGAGTTCCAGCATGTCAGATCCCCGGGGAAAGCTTGCCGTCCATGCCGCCGGCGGGCACGTCGGCCCCCAGTGCACTGGCGATGGTCGTGACGTTGTGGTCGATCATGCCGACATAGGTCCCTTCATAGGTCCCGTCCCGGCCCATGGCGTCGCTGAAAAGTTCGCCACCGATGGCAACCTCGTGCCCCCGGGCCTCTGCCCCTTCGACCAGCGCCCGCATGTTGCGGTCCGAGACGGAGCTTTCGACAAAGACCGCACGGACGTCGTTGTCCACCAGCGCATTGACCAGCGTCCGGATCCGGTTCAGCCCGGCCTCGCTCTCGGTCGAGACGCCCTGGATCCCCAGCACCTCGAAACCGTAGGCCTCGCCGAAGTACCCGAAGGCGTCATGGGCGGTGACCAGCACCCGCGACTGGGCCGGAACCTTAGACAGGGTTTCCACGGCATAGTCGTGCAGGCGGTCGATCTGTTCCAGATAGGCCTCTGTATTGGCGGCGAAGGTTTCTGCCATCTCGGGGCGGGCTTCGCTCAGCGCGCGCTCCACCTCGACCACCACGCCGGACCACAGCTCCGGCGCCATCCAGACATGGGGGTCGAACTTGTTTTCATAGTCGATATTGGCGCGCAGAAGATCCTTGGGCAGCGCATCGGCCACCGGCACGACGTTCCGGTTGCGCGCCAGGTCCTGCAGGAACTGCTCCATCTGCGCTTCAAGGTACAGCCCGTGGTACAGCACAATATCTGCCCGGGTCATGGCGACGATGTCCGACCGGGTCTGACGATAGGAATGGGGGTCGACCCCCGGCCCCATCAGGGCCTTCACCTCGACCGCATCGCCGCCGATCTGGCGGGCCGCGTCGGCGATCATGCCGGTGGTGGCGACCACGTTCAGGGTCGCGTCCCCGGCCCGGGTTTCGGTGGAAAAGACCGACAAGGCAACAAGCGTCACCGCGGCGGCGACATTCTTCAGTATTCCGCGGCGGCCGGTTCGGCGCGCTGGCGTCCACATGGCTAACAGATCCCTGGCTCTATGTTAGAACGAATATGAGAGCCGTTCGCAACTCTGTCAATGTTTTTGCGACTTATTCGCAAGAAGGCCCCGGAACGGACAAACCACACATCCCGGACCGGCGTCCGATCCATGATTTCCGTGCATTTTGCACAGAATTCGGGCGAAATTCGGAACTCCGAATGCCCCGGCGGGCCCGCGGCACCCGATTCGGCGGGCCGCGATACGGAGACGGACCACGGGCCGGGCCTTGCCTTGATGCCGGGCCCATGCCACCGTCCCGGCCATGGAAGGGAGGCCGGCATGAAGATGGAATCCGCCACCGGTGCAGGCGCCGTTCCGGCGCACAGCGAACCGCGCAATCCCGGCATGGCGCTGGACATGGGCTGGGTCCGGTCGGCACAGGCCAACACGCCTGCCATCGAACGCCGCGCAGCGACCTTGCCGGGCCGACGGTCGGTCAAAAAGGATCATCAGGCGGCCTGGCTTCTGAAAGCCGTGACCTGCATCGACCTGACGACCCTATCGGGCGACGACACGCCGGGCCGTGTGCGGCGCCTGTGCGCCAAGGCCAGGGCCCCGGTCCGGATCGACCTGCTGGATGCGATGGGCATGGGCCCCATCACCGTCGGCGCGGTCTGCGTCTATCACGACATGATCGCGCCCGCCGTTCAGGCACTGGACGGATCGGGCATCCCGGTCGCCGCTGTCTCCACCGGCTTTCCGGCGGGCCTGTCGCCCTTTCATCTGCGGGTGGCGGAAATCGGCGAAAGCGTCGCCGCGGGCGCAGCCGAGATCGACATCGTCATTTCCCGCCGGCACGTGCTGACCGGCGACTGGCAGGCGCTATACGACGAGGTCCGCACCTTCCGCGCCGCCTGTGGCGAGGCCCATCTGAAGGCGATCCTGGCCACCGGCGAACTGGGGTCGCTGCGCAATGTCGCCAAGGCCTCGCTGGTGGCGATGATGGCCGGGGCGGATTTCATCAAGACGTCCACGGGGAAGGAAAGCGTCAATGCCACGCTTCCCGTCACGCTGGTCATGCTGCGCGCCATCCGGGCCTATCACGCGGCGACCGGGTTCCGCGTCGGCTACAAGCCCGCCGGCGGAATATCCAAGGCGAAGGACGCGCTGGTCTACCTGTCGATGATCAAGGAAGAGCTTGGGGACGACTGGCTTTCCCCCCACCTCTTCCGCTTCGGGGCGTCGTCCCTTCTGGGCGATATCGAACGCCAACTGGAACACCATGTCACCGGCGCCTATTCCGCCGCGTGGCGCCATCCGATGGGGTAAGCGCAATGATGGTACTGAAGCCCAACTGCGAATGCTGCAACAAGGACCTGCCCCCGGAAAGCCCGGACGCGCGGATCTGCACCTATGAATGCACCTTCTGCGCGGATTGCGTGGACGATGTGCTGGGCGGCGTCTGCCCCAATTGCGGCGGCAACTTCGTCCCCCGCCCGATCCGTCCGGTCAACATGCTGGCCAGGCACCCGGCCTCGACCACGCGGGTCTTCCATCCCGAAGGTTGCGGGAAAGCCGCGTGAGCATCGCCGAGATCTTCGCCACCATGAGCTATGGAACCGCCCCGGAAAGTACTGCCGAAGCGCGGGACTGGATCGCCGCCCGTGACGGGCGGTTCGGGCATTTCATCGACGGTGGCTTCACGGCCCCGGGCGACGCGTTCGAGACGGTCAACCCCGCGACGGGCGAGGTGCTGGCGACCCTGACACAGGCGACCGCCGGGGACGTGGATGCCGCCGTTGCCGCCGCCCGCGCGGCGCAGCCTGCGTGGGAAGGCCTGGGCGGCGCTGGCCGGGCGCGATACCTCTATGCGCTGGCGCGCCTGTTGCAGAAACACGCGCGGCTGTTCGCGGTGCTGGAAACGATGGACAACGGCAAGCCGATCCGGGAAAGCCGCGACATCGACGTGCCGCTGGCGCAGCGGCATTTCTATTACCACGCCGGTATGGCCCAACTGATGGAGACCGAGTTACCCGGTCGTCGCGCCGTCGGTGTCTGCGGCCAGATCGTGCCGTGGAACTTCCCGCTGCTGATGCTGGCCTGGAAGATCGCGCCGGCGCTGGCCATGGGCAATACCGTGGTGCTGAAGCCGGCGGAGTGGACGTCCCTGACCGCGCTTCTGTTCGCCGATATCTGCCAGCAGGCCAGCCTGCCCAAGGGCGTCGTCAACATCGTGACCGGCGACGGGGCGGTGGGCGAGATGATCGTGGGCGCGAAGGTCGACAAGATCGCCTTCACCGGATCGACCGAGGTCGGGCGAAGGATCCGCGAAACCACCGCCGGGACGGGCAAGCGCCTGACGCTGGAGCTGGGCGGCAAGTCCCCCTACATCGTTTTCGAGGACGCGGACCTGGACAGCGCTGTCGAAGGTCTGGTGGACGCGATCTGGTTCAACCAGGGCCAGGTCTGCTGTGCCGGATCCCGCCTGATCGTGCAGGAAAGCGTGGCCGACGACTTCCACGCCCGACTGAAGGCCCGGATGGACAAGCTGCGCATCGGCGATCCGCTGGACAAGAGCATCGACGTCGGCGCCATGGTCGCGCCCGAACAGCTGACCCGCGTCGCAGCGATGGTCGATGGCTGCGCGGGCGGGCTGATCCACCGCGCGGCGTCCCCCCTGCCCGGCACCGGCTGCTTCTATCCCCCGACCCTGATCGAGGGGCTGGAGCCCGCAGATCCCCTGATGCAGGAGGAGATCTTTGGCCCCGTGCTCGTGTCGACCACCTTCCGCACCAAGGCCGAGGCGGTGCAGCTGGCCAACAACACCCGCTACGGGCTGGCCGCCACGGTATGGAGCGAGAACGTGAACCTCGCGCTCGACATCGCGCCGAGGTTGGCGGCAGGCGTGGTCTGGGTGAACGCGACCAACCTGTTCGATGCGGCGGCCGGATTCGGCGGCGTGCGGGAAAGCGGCTTCGGCCGCGAAGGCGGTTGGGAAGGGCTTTCGGCCTATACCAGGCCCGCGGTCGAACCCGCGCCACTGAAGGTACCCGCCGCCGGCAAGACGGTGGCAGAGCTTTCGCCGGGCATCGACCGGACACCGAAGCTCTACATCGGCGGCAAGCAGGCCCGACCCGACAGCGGCTATGTCCGCGCGGTGCACGGGGCCGGCGGTGCACTCCTGGGCCATGTCGGCATGGGCAGCCGCAAGGACGTGCGGAATGCGGTCGAGGCGGCCCATGCCGCATCGGGCTGGGCGTCGATGTCGGGGCACCAGCGGGCGCAGGTGCTGTATTACATGGCCGAAAACCTTGGCGCCCGGGCAGGGGATTTCGCCGGGCTGCTGGATGCGGCCTCCGGCCGGGGCGATGGTGTGTCAGAGGTCGAGGCGACGCTGGACCGTTTGTTCACGGCCGCCGCCTGGGCCGACAAGTTCGACGGCCGGATCGCGGGCGTGCCGCTGAAGGGCGTGGCGCTGGCGACCAGGGTTCCGGTGGGCGTCCTGGGCATTCTGTGCCCGGAAGAGGCGCCGCTGCTGTGGATGGTGACTGCGCTGGCCTCGGCCATGGCGATGGGGAACCGGGTCGTGCTGGCCGCCTGCGAAGGCGCGCCGCTGGTGGCGACGGAGTTCTACCAGGTTCTCGATACCTCCGACGTGCCGGGGGGCGTGGCGAACATCCTGACCGGGGCCCAGGCGGACCTGGCGCCGGTGATGGCCGCGCATCTGGACGTGGACGCGGTCTGGTCCTTCTCCGCCGCAGACCTGTCGGGCGTGGTGGAACGGGCCTCGGCCGGGAACCTGAAGCGGACCTGGGTGAACCATGGCCTGGCGACCGACTGGACGGACCGCGACCTGCGGCCGTTCCTGGAGGAAGCGACCGAGGTCCGGACGGTCTGGATCCCCTACGGGGAATGATTTTCGCAAAAGAGAGGGGAGCAAATGAACCTGACATTGGATTTCGCAGGCAAGACGGTGGTGGTCGTGGGCGGCACCAGCGGCATCAACCGGGGCGTGGCCGAAGGCTTTGCCGCCGCGGGGGCGAAGGTGGCCGTGGCCAGTCGCAACCCGGAAAAGGTCGCCGATACCGTCAAGGCGCTTGAGGCCGCGGGGGCCGAGGTCGCCATGGGCACGTCCTTCGACGTGCGCGATCCCGTGGGCGTGGCCGAAGGGCTGGCAAGCTTCCAGGCGAAGCTGGGGGATTTCGACGTGCTGGTCTCGGGCGCGGCAGGGAACTTCCCGGCTCTGATGTCCGAGATGTCGAACAACGCCTTCAAGACCGTCGTCGATATCGACCTGATGGGCACTGTCCACGTGATGAAGGCCGCCTATCCGTTTCTGAGGCGGCCAGGGGCGTCCGTGATCTCGATTTCCGCACCGCAGGCCTATCTGCCCTGCGAGGGCCAGGTCCATGTCTGCGCGGCCAAGGCTGGGGTGGACCAGATCACCCGGACGCTGGCGATGGAATGGGGGCACGAGGGGATCCGGATCAATTCGGTCGTCCCGGGCTTCATCGAAGAGACCGAAGGCGCCGAGCGTCTGGCCCCGACGGATGAGGCAAAGGCGGCCACCATGGCCGCGATCCCCCTGAACCGGTTCGGGACCAAGGCCGATATTGCCGGGATGTGTCTGTTCCTGTCCTCGCCGCTGGCGTCCTATGTCAGCGGTACCGTGATCGCGGTCGACGGGGCGCTGTACCAGGGCGGGCTGGGAATGCTGAGCCAGCAGCTGGGCACCATGCTGCGCCAGGTCGCCGGGCGCTGACGGGCGCGGCCGCGAAGCCGCCTTGCAAGCGGCTTCCTTGCGGTTCCATTGCCGGTCGCCCGGAGCTGCCGGCCGGGCGGCGAAGGCGCTTGAAAAGCGCCTTGCCGTGCACCGGGTTTCAGCCCTCGCTGCCCGGAACCGGGGTCGAGGTCATGCCGATCGGCTGACCCACGACGACGAAGTGCAGGCCATCCGGATCCAGCAATTCGCGCGCGACCCGGTTCACGTCATCCAGCGTGACCGCGTTCACCTTGTCGTTCCGGGTCGCGATGTAATCGACCGGCAGGCCTTCCATCTGCATGCCGACCATGATCGACGCGACCCGGCCATTCCCGTCGAAACGCAGCGGGAAGGCCCCGGTCAGGTAGGTCTTGGCCTTGTCCAGTTCCTCCTGAGTCACGCCCTCTTCGGCCATGCGGCGCCATTCGTCGCGGATCACCTCCACGGCTTCGGCGATGCGGTCGTTCCCCGATGCCACGCTGCCCATGTAGATCGCCGCGTGGTCCTTGGGCACCAGATAGGAATAAACGCCATAGGTCAGGCCGCGCTTTTCCCGCACTTCGTTCATCAGGCGGCTTTCGAACCCCCCGGACCCCAGGATCTGGTTCAGCACATAGGCCGCGAAGAAATCGGGATCGTCCCGGTCCAGCCCCTTCTGCCCGAAGATCGCCACCGACTGCGGCGTCTCGAACGGGACCACCGTCACGCCACCGGTCATCTGGAAATCGGCTTTACCCGGCAGGGGCGCGCCGGTTTCCGGCAGGTCCGCCAGCAGGCCGTCCACGATTTCGGACAGTTCCGGCGCGGTGATGTCGCCCACGGCGCCCACATACAGGCGGTCGCGCGCGAAGACCGCGTCATAGGCCGCCACGATATCGTCCCGGGTCAGGGCGGAAACGCTTTCGATCGTGCCTTCGCCCGGGCTGCCATAGGGGTGGTCGCCGAAGGCCATGGCCGAAAAGGTCTTGCCCGCGATCGCGTTCGGATCCTGCAGGTCGGACGCCAGCGACGACAGCACCTGCCGGCGCACGCGGTCGATATCGTCGGGGTCGAAATGCGGATCGTGCAGGGCATCGTGCAGAAGCGCCATCGCCTCGTCCCGGCTTTCGGTCAGGAAGGTCGCGGTGATCGACACCTCGTCGTCCGAGGCATCGTAGTCGACCGAGGCCGCGATGCTTTCCAGCGCGCGGGCATGGGCACGGCTGTCCAGATCGCCCGAGCCTTCTTCCAGAAGGCCCATCATCAGGTAGATCGCGCCGCGCTTGTCCGGCTGGTCCAGCGACGTGCCACCGCGGAACCGGATTTCCAGGACCGTGAACGGGTTGGAATGATCCTCGACCAGCCAGGCCGAGATGCCGGCGGGCGTGGTGACGTCCTCGATCTCGACTGCAGCGCCGGCCGGAAGGGCCAGGCCCGCGGCCAGAAAGCCGGCCACAGCACCGGCCCTGATCCATGTCGCGAACCGCATCATTGGTTCACCTCCTCTGCCGGGGTTTCAGTTGCCGCTTCGGTCACCGTCTCGGGCGGCTCGGCCCGCATCAGCCAGCCGGTCACCGATGCCTCGGGCCGCAGCACGTCGCGCGCGGCCTGCATGATGTCTTCGGCCGTCACCGCCTGCACCACCGCGGGCCAGGCCTTCACGTCCTCGACCGTCAGGCCGGAACTCAGCGCGCGGCCATAACGGTCGGCCATCCGGTTCAGGCTGTCGCCGGCATAGATTTCGGCCGCGCGGTACTGGGTCTTGATCCGCTCCAGCTGTTCCGGATCCACGCCATCCTTCAGGAAATCCGCCAAGGCCGCGTCCAGGGCCGCCTCGGCCTCCTCCAGCGAGACGCCGTTTTCAGGGACGATCGTGAAATCGAAGGTCGTGGCATCCAGCGAGGTGCCGCCGTAATGGGCTCCGGCATAGATCGCCACCTGGTTCTGGAACTGAAGCTTGTCGGCCAGGTACGAGGTCGAACCGCCGCCCAGGATCTCGGACAGAAGCGACAGCGCCGCCGCCTTTTCCTGCGCGCCGCTGTCGCGTTCGGGCGCAAGGTAGGACCGGCTGACATAGGGCTGCGCCACGCGCGGATCCTTGAAGATCACGCGCCGGGCCGCGGTCTGGGGCGGTTCCTGGCTGCGCAGCCGTTCCGGCAGGTCCGGGTTGGCCGGGATCGGGCCGTAATAGGTTTCGGCCAGTTCGCGCACCCGTTCCGGCGTCACGTCGCCGGCCACGACCAGGATCGCGTTGTTGGGCGAATAATACGTCCGGTAGAAATTCAGCGCGGCGTCGCGGTCCAGCGCCTCCATCTCGTGCCGCCAGCCGATCACGGGCAGGCCGTAACGGTGGTTCAGGTACTGCGCCGCGCCCATCTGTTCGCTGAACAGCGCCCGGGGTTCGTTTTCCGTCCGCTGGTTGCGTTCTTCCAGGATGACGTCCCGTTCGGTGGCGATGTCCTCCTCGCTCAGCTTCAGGTTCTTCATCCGGTCGGCTTCCATCCGCATCATCAGCTCCAGCCGGTCGGCGGCGACGCGCTGGTAGTACGCGGTGTAGTCGTAGCTGGTGAAGGCGTTGTCCTGCCCGCCGTTGGCTGCGACGGTGGCCGAGAATTCGCCGGGCGCCAGCGTGTCGGTGCCCTTGAACAGCAGGTGTTCCAGGAAATGCGCCACGCCCGAGGATCCCAGCGGTTCGTCCGCGGATCCGGCGCGATACCACAGCATGTGCTGCAAGACCGGGGCGCTGTGATCCTCGACCACGACGACCTGCAGGCCGTTGTCCAGCGTGAAGGTGGAAACTGGGTCGGGCCGGTCGGCCGCCGGGGCGGCGGTCGCGATGCCTGTCGCGAGGAATGCCGCGGCAAGGGCGGCAAGGGTTCCGGAAAGTCGGTTCATCGGCGGTATCGGTCCTCCATCATCCGGCAGCGGGGCGTGGCCCCGGGTCACAAGACCGGGGCGCACATGGCCCGACCACACCCGCGGCACTTCTGCGCCTGGACGGGCAAGGTCAAGAACGTGGCTGGCACAATATGGTTAGCAATTCGTGATCGGAAACACCGCTCACGAAACAGTGCTAGCTGATTGCTAGTTCAGCTTCTCCGGCGGAGCGGTAACCGTGGGCACGCCGGCCCGGCGCCAGCGGTCGTTTTCTTTGAACGGGTCGATGGCCTGACGCTTGTAGGCCTGGCTGTAGCGGTCGACCGGAAACAGCTTGAAGCTGGATGCGCGGGCCTTGCGCTTGCGGAACTTCTCGTCCTCGACCTCCAGCGACTGGCGCGAGGAGCTGTCGATGCCGTAGCGGCCCGCCTGCGCGACCAGCTGGCTGTCCGAAGACGGGACGGCCGTTGCCGCCTGCGGCTTCCCGCCCAGGGCCAGGATCGCCTCGGCCTCGGGGTCGCGGTCGGTGCGGTTGGCCCCGCCCGGGGTCGGCGGCGGCAGTTCCGAATAGGATTTCGGTTCGGTCAGCGGCTTGGCCGGCATCACCATGAACTCGTCCGGCCCGCGGCCCGGCGCGCGCAGCTGCCGCAGGCCGTTCTTGCCGCTGCATCCTGCCACCACCGAAAGCGCAATCAGCGCAAGCACGGCCGTCCTGACCTTCATCCGTCGCTCTCCTGCCCCTTGGGCCCGGTTCATCACGTTTCGCAGAGGTTTAGCCCATTTCGCCCGGGGCGTCACGGTCCCTTTTGCCCGGTGCCCTTCGGGCCAGCGCCCTTCTGCCCGGGGCCCTTGGCGCCGGTCCCGGGCTTGGCCGGGGTGGCCGGTTCGAACAGGATCACGCCGGCCGCGCCGGCAAAGATGAAGACATCCGCCAGGTTGAAGACGAACGGATTATCGATGCCGCAGCAAGACACGTTCAGGAAATCCAGCACATAGCCGTAAAGCAGCCGGTCCGCCACGTTGCCCAGCGCGCCACCAATCAGCAGGCCGGCAGAGATCAGCGAGGCCCAGCCACGCTCGCGCCGCAGCGCCCAGTACCAGATCAGCACGGCGACCAGCACGGAAAAGCCGATCAACCCCCACCGCAACAGGTCGCTGTCATCGCCGAACAGGCCGAAATTGATGCCGGTGTTCTCGCCGTAGCGGAAGTTCAGCAAGGGCGGCAGCACGTCGATGGCCCGGATCCGGGACAGGCCCAGCCCGTGGATCACCCAGTATTTCGAGATCTGGTCCAGAAGGAAGGCCCAGAACGAGGCCCAGAACAGCAGGCGCATCGGCTCAGCCCCGCCCGCGGCGCAGGTGCGCCGGATCCCGCATGGATCCGGCGAGGGCGGGCGGGCGGGCCCCCGAGGGCGCGATCCCGCCATAGGCCGCCGGGCGCATCGCCGAAAGGGACAGGGCGTGGTTCATCTCAGTGCCGGAAGTGACGCATGCCGGTGAAGACCATAGCCAGGCCCAGTTCGTCGGCCGCCGCGATCACTTCCTCGTCCCGCACGGACCCGCCGGGCTGGATCAGCGCCGTGGCGCCGGCCTCGGCAGCCGTAATCAGTCCGTCGGCAAAGGGGAAGAACGCGTCGGATGCGACGACAGAGCCGACGGTCGGCGACTGGGACAGGCCCAGCACCTCGGCCATGTCCAGGGCCTTGCGTGCCGCGATGCGCGTGCTGTCGACCCGGCTCATCTGGCCCGCGCCGATCCCCACGGTGGCGCCGCCCTTGGCATAGACGATGGCATTCGACTTCACATGCTTGGCCACGGTCCAGGCGAACAGCATGTCGGCGATTTCCTCTTCCGACGGTGCACGCTTGGTCACCACGCTCAGGTGTTCGCGGCCGATATGGCCGGCATCGGCATCCTGCACCAGGAACCCGCCCGACACCTGCTTGACCGCCAGAACAGGCGCCAGCGGGTCGCCCAGGCCGCCGGTGGTCAGGATCCGCATGTTGGCCTTCTTCGACAGCCGCTCGATCGCCGCGGTTTCGGCGTCAGGCGCGATCACGACCTCGGTGAAGATCTCGGAAATCGCCGCTGCCGTCGCCACGTCCAGCGGCTGGTTCAGCGCGATGATCCCGCCGAAGGCCGATGTCCGGTCGCAGTCGAAGGCACGACGATAGGCTTCCTCCAGCGTCGCGCCACGGGCCACGCCGCAGGGATTGGCATGCTTGATGATCGCGCAGGCCGGCCCGTCCTCGGGGCGGAACTCGCTGACCAGCGCGAAGGCCGCGTCGGTGTCGTTGATGTTGTTGTAGGACAGCTCCTTGCCCTGGTGCTGCTGCGCGGTGGCCACGCCGGGCCGGCCGGTGCCGTCCAAATAGAAGGCCGCGTCCTGGTGCGGGTTCTCGCCATAGCGCATCTTGGCCGCCAGGTGGCCCGCGAACACGCGCCGCCGCGGCATCGCCTGGCCCAGCGCCGCCGCCATCCAGCCCGACACCGCCGCGTCATAGGCCGCCGTGCGGGCATAGGCCGTCTGCGCCAGCCGCTGCCGGAACGCATAGGAGGTGGCGCCGTCATGCGCCTCCATCTCGGTCAGCAGGGCGGCGTAATCCTCGGCATCCACGACCACCGACACGAAACCGTGGTTCTTGGCCGCCGCGCGGATCATCGCCGGGCCGCCGATGTCGATGTTCTCGACACAGGTCTCGTAGTCGCCGCCCTTCGCGACGGTTTCTTCGAACGGGTAAAGGTTCACGACCAGCAGATCGATTTCCGGGATCCCGTGCTCCACCATGGCCGAAACGTGATCGTCCTTGTCCCGCAGCGCCAGCAGGCCGCCGTGGATGCGCGGGTGCAGGGTCTTGACCCGACCGTCCATCATCTCGGGGAACTCGGTCACCTCGGACACGTCCAGCACCGTCAGGCCGGCATCGCGCAGGGCCTTGGCCGTGCCGCCGGTCGACAAGAGTTCTACGCCGCGGGCGGCCAGTGCCTGCCCCAGATCGATCAGCCCGTCCTTGTCGGACACAGAGATCAGCGCACGCCGGATCGGCTGCAGGTCGGTCATCTCGGGTCTCCTTTTCGTTTCGCGCAGGCCCCGGCGCAGGGTCATCCATCGGTCTTCCGGTCGTCGCCCCGGGGGCGGCAGACGGTCATTCGCCGGTCTCTGCATCCTCGCGGTCGACGTCCCGCACCGCTACAGCGGTTTCGGCCGATTTCGCAAGCACCCATCGGACGCGCGTCGCATACTCCGAAGCCCGGCCGGAGAGAACGACCTGTTTTGTCGCGCGCGGTTCCAGCCGCCCCCGTTCCAGGTAGTACCCCGGCTGGACGCTCAGCGCGAAATGGCGGTCATGGGTGAACAGCCAGACCTCGCCATTGGGCAGCTTCAGTTCGGCGGAACCGGCATATTCATCCACCTCGGGCACCACGTCGGGGTGCAGGTGGAAATGGATGTCGACCGGAACGCCCACGCCTTCGCGCCCGCCGCCGGCGGCACGGAACCGCGCCTCGTTCGCCTTGTCGACGGCGAACAGCATGTCTTCGGCCTCCAGCGTGCGGCCGTCGTTGAAAAGCTCCAGAGACCGCGCATGGGTCAGCCCGTAGGACGGGACATAGCCTTCGTGCCCGCCGTCGAACCGGGTGGAGCCGGTGGCACGGGCGATTTCCGTGGGCACGTCGCGGGGACCGCCGGTCAGCGCCTCCAGCCCCGTGTCCGGGTCCGGCGCCGACAGCCCGGCGCTGGAGGTTCCGTTCAGGCACAGCGTCGAATGCGCGGCCGTGGCCCGCCCCGCGCGCCGCCAGTCGGGCCCGAAACTGGTGCCGGACCCGGCGTTCACGATCAGCGGCCGCCGGGCCGAGGTCAGTTCGAACGCAAGGGTCGAGGCATGGGCCTCCACCGCCGCGGCCCCGGTCGGCGGAGGCGCCGCATCGACGATCACGGTCGTGCGCCCCGCGGCCAGCCGGGCATACCCCATGGCCAGACCTTCGTGCACGCGCCGCTTGCCGCCGGCATCGGCCAGCGCATGTTCCAGCTGGCCCTCCAGCCCGCGGCCGCCGCCATGAAACCGCGCCAGCGATCCGTCGCCATGGGCCAGCGCCCGCAGTGTCGGCGCGATCCGCTCGATAGCCTCGTGCAGCGCGGGCGGCGTGCCCCGGCCCGCTTCCAGAAGGGCTGCGGCGGCCCAGTTCAAGAGGACCAGCACCTCCAGCAGTTCCTCGGGCCGCCGCGAGGGCAGGCCCCCCGACCGGTCGATCCGCGTGTTGCATTCGGACGCCAGCGCCGGCACCGCCAGGTCGGCCAGCTGCGCATGGCC
The DNA here is from genome assembly GCF_009765275.1 of Chachezhania sediminis. Lineage (GTDB taxonomy): Bacteria > Pseudomonadota > Alphaproteobacteria > Rhodobacterales > Rhodobacteraceae > Chachezhania > Chachezhania sediminis. The sequence goes on along the minus strand of NZ_VOPH01000002.1, from coordinate 691,321 downwards.
TTCCAGCGACAGGGCCGCATAGATCAGGCCGCACAGCGCCTCGATCCGCTGCACGCCGGGCCGGGCCGCCTTCCAGCGCTTGGACAGGAACCAGGCCTGCCGCGACAGCGCCGCGTGGAACCGTTCGCGTTCCTCGGCCCGCATCCCGTGCAGCAGGAACAGCGCGTTGTTGATCCAGCGAATCATCCGGCGCCCGGTCAGTTCCGGCGTCCAGCCCGGCCCGCTGCCGCGTCCGTAAAGGTCGATCCAGACCTTCAGCCAGCGCTGCGCCTTCTGCCGCGCCCTGAAACCGCCCACGGCCGCCAAGTCGTCCAGCCAGTCGAACCCCTGGCGTTCCTGCTCGAAAGCTGCGTCGGGGGCGGCCACGTCCCATAGGTCGGTATCGTCCGAGGTGACGAGGTATCCGGCGAACAGCAGGTTGCCCTGCACCAGTTCCTGACCGCGCACGGCATTGCCGATGGTGCGGGGTTCGGGCGCGCGGGCAAAACCGTGCCCGGCCGCCTTGTTGCGGCTCCGCCAAGCATAATGGCGGTCCAACAGCCTGTTCTGACGGCTGAAACTGGCGCTGGTGGTCGACATGCGATCTGCCCCGGGCGCTCTGAGGCGCGTTGGGGAAACTTTAACGCCGGACGGGGCCCGAGTCATGCCCTTCGTCATGTCCTTCGCGCGACTCAGCCCTGTTTTCTGAGGCAGGCGATGTAGAAGCCGTCCATCCCGCCCCGGTCCGCCCAATAGTCGGGCCTGAGGCGAAGGCCGCCCTCTTCCGCGATCCACGCCGGATCGATGCCGGGCAGGCCCAGCGCCGCGCGGTCAATTTCCATGTCCGGGAACATGTCCAGGGCTTCCTCGACCTGGACCTCGCCCTCGTCCGGGATCAGCGAGCAGGTACAATAGACCAGCCGCCCGCCGGGCTTCACCAGCGTCCAGGCATGGGCCAGCATCTGCGCCTGAAGCTCGATCAGTTCGCCGATGCCGCTGCCGTCGCGGGCATGGGGCAGGTCCGGGTGACGCCGGATCGTGCCCGTGGCCGAACAGGGTGCGTCCAGCAGGACGGCATCGTACTGGCCCCCCTGTTCCAGCGCATCGCCCACGATCAGCGTGGCGGACAGGCCGGTCCGCGCCAGGTTCTGGCGCACGATTTCCATCCGGTGTTCGGCGGTATCGACGGCAGTCACCTTGGCGCCGGCGGCCGCCAGTTGCAGCGTCTTGCCGCCGGGGGCCGCGCAAAGGTCGATGATCGTCTCGCCCGCCTGCGGCTTCAGGACCATGGCCGGCAGCGCCGCCGCCGCGTCCTGCACCCACCAGTCGCCCTTGTCGTATCCGGTCAGGGCGGTCACCTGCCCCGGGTCCGTCAGCCGCAGCGACCCGGTCGGCAACCGTTCGGCACCTTCCGGCAGGGCGGTCGCCCCGGGCTTGGTGGAAAGATCCAGCGGGGCGCCGGCGAAATGGGCGCGCTCCATCGCCGTGATGGCATCCTTGCCCCAGGCCTCGGTCAGCGGATCGCGCAGCCAGTCGGGCAGGCGCGGCACGCGCATCCTGGGCCAGGCTCCGGGCGCCTCGACCGCCACCTTGCGCAGGACGGCGTTCACCAGTCCCTTCTGCCGCGCGTGGCGGGGCGACTTCCCGGCCAGTTCGACCATCGCGTCGACGACACCATGCGCCGCCTCGCCCCCGGCCAGTTCGACCGTCCCCAGCCGCAGCAGGTTCAGGACCGGCACATCCGGCTTCTTGCGCAGGTGGGTTTCCAGCAGGCGGTCGGCCCGTTCCAGCCCCCGCAGTGTATCGGTGGCCAGCCTCTGCGCGCGGGCGCGGTCGGCCGGGTCCAGCCGCGCGATCTGCGGCGCGCCCAGCGCCGACGACAGCAGCTGCCGGTCGTCGAGAACCTGGTTCAGCAGGAACGCCGCGCCTTCGCGCGCGGCCAGGCCGGATTTTGCGCCGGTTTTCGTCATGCGCGGCCCCTTTCGTTCCCACGGTCTGCCACCAGCTTGCCAGCAGCGGCGCGCGGCGTATATCACGGACGTCAACGAAAGGAAGCCAAATGGCAGAGCATTCGCCCGACCCGATCCCCGAAGACGCCCCGAAGAAAGAGCTGTCGCCCGCCGCCCTGCGTGCCCTGGCCGAAGCCGCCGAGCGTCGCAAGGCCGCCGAAGCGGCCGCGCCGCTGCCCCTGGAACTGGGCGGCCGGGATGGCCCGGAACCGGTGCGTTACGGAGATTGGGAAAAGAAGGGCCTGGCCATCGATTTCTGATCGGGCCAGGCCCTGGTCATCCCATGTATGTCCTGAAACCCGGGATCAAGCGCGACCCCGTCCGCCGCTGGGCGCTGCCCGACCGGATCTTTTTCGGCCACGGCGCCTGCGCGATCCTGGCCGGGACGTGGCTGCGCGATCCGCCCCTGCCCGGCTTTCACGCGGAACGAATCATTCCGGCCGAAGGCTTGCCCGGCAACCATGTCTATCTCACCGATGGCCAGATTGCCTTCGATTACCACGGCTATTCGATTCTGGAAAACCTGCTGGCTCATCATGCACGCGGCTGGTCCGCACGGCATGACGGCTGGCACTGTTCGGTCGAAACGGTCGGCTTCGACCTTCTGTCGACGCCCGCGCTGAACGCGCGGAAGATGCTTGGCCCCGACCAGTACCTGCACGACCCGATCTCGCGGGCCGCGCGTTACCTGTCGAGGATCGACCATCAAGGCGCTTCGGCCCGGGCAAGGCCCGAACCGCGCATGTGATCCCTCAGGTCCAGCCGATAAGTGCGACCACCACGATCAGCACCGTGGTCAGCGGCACCAGCACGGCTTCGGGAACCAGGCCCCTCAGGCCCTTGCGAAATCCGATCATGTCCAATCCCCCTGTCCTGTGTTCAGAGATTACTACGTCTGACACGGGAGATCAGTTCACCTCCGTCGCGGAAAATATGTGAACTGGATCACAGTCCCAACACATCCAGCATCGAATATTCTCCCGGAGCGCGATTTTGCGCCCAAAGCGCGGCCTTCAGCGCTCCGCGGGCAAAGATCGCCCGGTCGGTCGCCACGTGGCGCAGCGTGATGCGTTCGCCGGCGGCGGCGAAGGTCACGTCGTGTTCGCCCACGACATCGCCCATCCGCAGCGCGGCAAAGCCGATCCGGCCCCGGCCCCTGGGTCCGGTGATCCCGTCGCGGCCGCTGTCCGACATTTCCTTCAAGGACACGCCCCGGCCCTCGGCCGCGGCCTCGCCCAGCATCAGCGCCGTGCCCGACGGCGCGTCGACCTTGCGGTTGTGATGGGTTTCGACGATCTCGATGTCGAAATCCTCGTCCAGGGCGGCGGCCACGGTCCTGGTCAGCTGCACCAGCAGGTTGACGCCCAGGCTCATGTTCCCGGCCCGCACGATGGGAATCACCTTCGCAGGCTCTGCCAGGGCGGCGATGTCCGCCTCCTCGAACCCCGTGGTGCCGATGATGTGCGCGGCCCCGGCCTCGGCAGCCATCCGCGCAAAGGCCACGGTCGCGGCCGGCGCGGTGAAATCCAGCACCGCCTGCGCGCCCCTGAACGCTGCGGCCGGGTCGTCCGACACGATCACCCCGATAGGGGCGCCACCCATCGCCTCGCCCACGTCGCGGCCGATCCAGTCATGTCCCGGACGTTCGACGACGCCGACAAGGCGGGCCTTGTCGGAGGCCACCGTCTCGCGGATCAGCATCTGTCCCATGCGGCCCGACGCACCCGTCACCACGATCCCCGGCAGCTCTGCCATGACGTCTCTCCCGAATTTCGCGCCTGCCCCTTGCAAGCCGGGCCTGCCTACCCAATCTTGCCTGCCTTGGCAAAGCCCCGACGAGGGCGTAGAGGAGAGAAATGGCGAAGTCCCGAACGCACGACACTCCCGGAGCACACGGTCCGTCCCAGCGCCAGCTGCGCGTGGGCGAACTGATCCGTCGGACTCTGTCCGAGGTGCTGGCCCGCGGCGACGTGCACGATCCCGACCTGAACCGACTGTCAATCACGGTGGGAGAGGTCCGCACCTCGCCCGACCTGAAAGTCGCGACGGCTTTCGTGCTGCCCCTGGGCGGCGAAGGCCGCGACGACGCGCTGGATCTGCTGCGCCGCAACCGCGCGGAACTGCGCCGTGCCGTGGCCAAGAAGATGGCGCTGAAATTCGCGCCCGAGCTGCGGTTCAAGCTGGACGAGACCTTCGACCGTATGGACGACACTCGCCGGCTCCTGAACCAGGAGGCGGTGCGCCGCGATATCGAATCGTGACCGGGTCGGCGCGGTGCGCCGACGGTTCCGGACGCCGCCCGGGCCGTTCCATCCTTCTGCGGCTGGCCTGCGCGGCCTCGGTCGGCTTATTCGTCACCGCGTCCCAGGCCGGGGCCGTGACGTGCACCGACACCACGTTCCGCAATGCCGACTACACGATCTGCGAGGTCGACCCGGCGCAGGAGGAACTCCGCCTTTTCCTCTATGACGGCACAGGCCAGCCTTTTGGCCAGTTCTCGGCCATCGACGCGGCGCTGGCGGAACAGGGCAAGCGGCTGTCCTTCGCGATGAATGCAGGCATGTACCACGAGGACCGGGCGCCCGTGGGCCACTATGTCGAGGACGGGGCCGAGATCATGCGCGTGATCCCCGGACCCGGCCCCGGCAATTTCGGCATGGTCCCGAACGGCGTCTTCTGCATCGGCGAGGGCACCGCCCGGGTCTACGAGACCGAGGACTTCCTGAAACGGAAACCCGCCTGCCGCTTCGCCACCCAGTCCGGGCCGATGCTGGTCATCGACGGCCAGTTGCACCCGCGCTTCCTGCCCGACAGCACGTCCCGCCATATCCGCAACGGCGTCGGCACCTCCGCAGACGGCAGGCGCGTGGTCTTCGCGATCTCGCGCCAGTTGGTGAACTTCCACGATTTCGCCAGCCTCTTCCGGGACGAACTGGGCCTCCCCGATGCGCTCTACTTCGACGGCAACGTCTCGCGCCTCCACGCGCCTGCCATCGGCCGCAGCGATCCCGGCTGGAAACTGGGCCCCATCGTCGGCACCGTCGCCCCGCTCGACTGACGCGCGCCCAAAGCGCCCCGCCCCCGCTTCTTCGGTCTGCAAATATCTCGGGGGAGTCGCGCCAAGGGCGCGGCGGGGGCAGAGCCCCCGACGACCCCCGCCACCAGGTGCGCCATCCGATAAAGGTTGACCCACAAAAGCCCCGGCGCTACAGCGCCGACCTCTCGAACAATGGGCAAGGGGCGACAGGATGGCACGCAAGGGGCGCGACATTTCCGGATGGCTGGTGGTGGACAAGCCGGCCGGCCCGACCTCGACCGCCGTGGTAAACAAGGTCCGCTGGGCCCTGAACGCCAAGAAGGCCGGCCATGCCGGCACGCTGGACCCCGAGGCGACCGGCGTCCTGGCGATTGCCCTGGGCGAGGCCACGAAGACCGTGCCCTACATCACCGATGCGCTGAAGGCCTATCGCTTCACCGTGAAGCTGGGCGAATCCACCAATACAGACGATGCCGAGGGCGAGGTCGTCGCACGGTCCGACCTGCGGCCCACCGACGATCAGATCAAGGACGCGCTCGGCGCCTTTGTCGGCGACATCATGCAGGTGCCGCCCGCCTTCTCGGCCGTGAAGATCGACGGCGAACGCGCCTACAAGCGCGCCCGCGACGGCGAGGAGGTCGAGATCGCGGCCCGGCCCCTCTGGGTCGAGGAACTGGTGATGACCGACCGCCCCGATGCCGACCATGTCGAGCTGGAGATGATCTGCGGCAAGGGCGGCTATGTCCGCGCCATCGCCCGGGATCTGGGCCGGGCAATGGGCTGCGAAGGTCACGTGAAGTGCCTGCGCCGGATCTGGTCCGGCCCGTTCGAAGCCACCGACGGCATCACCATGGAAGAGATCGAGGCGCTGGCCCGCACGCCGGAACTCGACGAAAAGCTGCGCCCTCTGGAAGAGGGTCTGGCCGACCTGCCCGAGCTGAAGGCCACCGGCGCCGGCGCCACACGCCTGCGCAACGGCAATCCGGGCCAGGTCCTGCCGGGCGATGTCGAATACGGCGACGAGGCCTGGGCCTCGGAAAACGGGCGCGCCGTGGCAGTGGGCATCTACAGGTCGGGCGAGCTCCACCCCAGCCGGGTCTTCGTGCAGGAGTGAACGGTACCGTCACCAGGGAGCACGGGGCAGAGGGAACCCTGTCGACCGCGGTCTATTCCGACTGCGAAACCTATCGCTATGCGCTGACGAGGGAATGGGATGCGGGCCTGCCGAAGGTCGCCTTCGTCATGCTGAACCCGTCCACGGCGTCGGAACTGCGCAACGATCCCACGGTCGAACGCTGCGAGCGGCGGGCGCGGGCCTGGGGCTATGGCGCGTTCCGGGTGACGAACCTCTTTGCCTTTCGCGCGACGGATCCGAAGGACCTGAAGCTGGCTGGCGATCCGGTCGGGCCCCTGAACGACGAGGCTCTGCGGGACTGCGCCGAATGGGCCGACCGGGTGATCGCGGCCTGGGGTGTGCACGGCGTGTACAGGGGCCGCGGCCCCGAGGTCTGCCGGCTGCTGGGCGAGACCGGCGTCGCCATCGGGCATCTGGGCCTGACCAAGGACGGGCATCCGCGCCATCCGCTCTATGTGGGCTATGCCGTCGGGCCGGTGGGCTGGCTGCCGGCCTGAGACAATGTTGGCCTGGGACGTTTGTGGCCGGGGTCTTGTCGGCCTTGGACGGGGGCTCTGCCCCCGGCCGCGCCTTTGGCGCGACTCCCCCGGAAGTATTTGCGAAGAGAAGAAGGGGGCGGCGCGCGCCGGCGTTGATGGTTTGCGCAATTGCCAAAGCGCCCAGGGTGCGTGGTCTCCACGCACCGTGCCGGGAGTGGTGCGATGCCCCGGGTCGCTTGCCGGGCGAAGCCGAATGCGCTGTCCACCGGAAGGACCGCCAAGTCTGCGCAAGGTGATGCGGGATTGCCAAAGGGGGGAGATGGCCCTATACGCGCCGTTCTGCGGGCGAGTCGCGTTTTCGCGGTTTGCCGGCAGATATTCTCCACGGGCCTGAGCTGGACGACATCCCGGCCTGCGCCATGACCTTATCCCATTCGAACACGAGGAGACCCCGATGTCGATCACGGTTGAAGAAAAGACCCGCCTGATGAAGGAATACGGCACCAAGGAAGGCGACACCGGTTCGCCGGAAGTCCAGGTGGCCATCCTGACCTCGCGGATCACCACGCTCACGGAACACTTCAAGATCCACAAGAAGGACAACCACGGTCGCCGTGGCCTTCTGAAGATGGTCGCCCAGCGCCGGAAGCTGCTGGACTACCTGAAGGCGAAGGACGAGGCGCGCTACACGAGCCTGATCCAGAGCCTGGGTATCCGCCGCTAAGACGCGCACCTTAACGGTCGGTCCGGACGGACCTTGGGGGCCGCAGCTGCAAAGCTGGGGCCCTTTTCGTTGTGCTATCGCCAGCCGGTCAGGCGGACCGCCACGGCGGTGATCACGCCATAGGTCAGCATGCCCGCGGCGATGGCAGCGAAGATGCCCGTGACGCCCATGGACGTCGTGGCCACCAGCAGCGCCGCGCCGCCAAAGGCCACGATCAGCCGGGCAAAGCCCGCGATCACCGGCCAGGCCACATGACCGGCCCCCTGCGACGCGAAGTAGAGCGCGAGCCCCAGCGCGAAGAAGGCATAGACCGGGCCCACGATGTGAAGATAGGCGCGCCCGGCCTTCCACGCGCCGCTGGCGGCGGGGTCGAGGAAGAGGCCCAGCCACAGGTCTGGCATCAGTGCCACCAGAAGGCCGATGGCCCCCACGATGGCGGCAGCGCCGAAGGTGCCGGTCCAGGCGATACGAAGCGCGCGCGCCCGGTGGCCCGCGCCGATATTGGCGCCGACCATGGCGGTCATCGCCGTGCCGATCCCGAAGGCCACCGGAACCATCAGGAATTCCAGCCGCGCGCCCAGGCCATAGCCTGCCAGCGCCTCGGCCCCGAAACGGCCGACGAGGCCCACCATCACGACCACCGTCAGGACCGTCTGCACCGGGCTGAGCGAGGCCATCAGACCCACCCGCAGGATTTCCCGGACATGGGCGCGGGTCACACCGCGAAGCGCGCCGGCAAGGTTCAGCCCCGTGCGCCCCGACAGGACATAGAGCACGGAAAAGAGCGCCCCCACGCCGAAGGCCGACGTCTGGCCCAGGGCCAGTCCGGCGATGCCGAGGCCGGGAAACGGGCCCCAGCCCAGCGACAGGGCACCCGACAAGGGCACCGAGACGGCGCAGACCGCGGTCAGGACCAGCGACGGGGTCAGCATGTCGCCGGTGCCCCGCATCAGGCTGAACGACGCGTTGGCCAGCCAGATCGCGATACAGAGCGGGAAGTAGATCGCGGCATAGCCCAGCGCCGCATCCAGCGCGCCGCCCTGGCCGCCCAGCAGGCGGAAGATCGGCGCGCCGAGTACCGCCATCAGCACGGCCGAAAGGACTGCAACGCCGATGGCGATGCCCCAGGCCGCGAAGACCAGCCGCGCCGCTGCGGTCGTGTCGCCCCGCCCAAGCGCGCGGGCCACCGCCGCAGCCATCGACCCGCCGAAGGATCCCCCCGACAGCATCTGGGTGAACATGGCCAGCGGATAGACCAGCGCCAGCCCCGCCAGCGCCTCGACCCCCAGGCGACCGGCAAAATAGGCCTCGGAAATTGAGTAGATCGCCATGACCAGCATCGACAGGACATTGGGGAAGGCCAGCCGCGCCAGCGTCGGGCCGATGGGCCCGTCCAGCAGCAGCTTCGTGCGCGCAGCGGACCGCACGGCGGCGCCGGTGCGTGGGGCATTGGCCGCAGCATTGGGCGCGGCCGCCCCTTTGGGCGGATGGTTCAATGCGCGGTTCATGGCCCGCCTCCCTTGAGCGATAATAGGTTCCAAAACAGAACTGACATTAGGTTCCCTTTTGGAACCCGTCAATCTCTGCTAGGGTCGGGCCATGAAATGGACTGAACTGAGAGACCAGAGCTGCCCTGTCGCCCGCGCCCTTTCGGTGGTGGGGGACCGCTGGACCCTGCTGATCCTGCGGGATTGCTATTTCGGCATCCGCCGCTTCGATCATTTCCAGGAACGGTTGGGCATCACACGCCACGTTCTGTCTGACCGGCTGAAATCGCTGGAAGCGTCGGGCATCCTGCGGCGCGAGCCCTATCAGCAACGTCCGTTGCGCCACGAATACCGGCTGACCGAGGCCGGGAAGGCATTCTATCCGGCCTTCGTCGCGATCGTGGACTGGACCGAAGCCCATGTCCCGCCGAAGGACGGCACCAGCGTCAGGTTGCTGTCGAAGACCAGTGGCGAACCGATCCGGCCGGAGGTCGTCGATGCCAACACGGGCGAGCCGATCACGCTGACATCGGTGCGGGGGATCACGCCCAGCATGCCGGAATGGGACGCGAAACGGGGCTGACCGGGGGCGCCTATTTCTTCAGGCGGACCTTCTTCACGGTCATGCCGGTCGAGGTCAGGACATAGTCGAACATCTGGGGCGAATAGACCCCGTGCTTGAAATAGAAGTATTTCGACGGATAGGCGTCAGCGCGGGCAGAGGGCTGATAGCGACCCTGAAGCTGCACCGTCCCGTCCAGCCAGACGGTGGCGTCGAAGCCCCCCCCCTGCCCGTCGAAGTCGATCAGCACGTCCAGCTTGTGGGGCGACCCGTCCCGCGGCAAGCGGCCGGGCGACCGCGCCAGCAGAAGACCCGGGACGAGCCCCGAGGCGAACAAGGTCCTGAACATGAAAAATCTTCCCCAAGCTGTCCGGCGACAGCCAGCACACAACCCCGAAACAAATTCAAAATAACCTATATCAAGCTGCGATTGTCGCGGACGCCGGTTGTAATGGCTGTTTCCAAACCGGCCGTAATCCTGTATGGCCCCCGGCATCTGAAAGAGTGTCATGGACCCCGGCACTCGGCCAAAAGGATGATCGGGGTCGGCGGCAATGGGGCCGCCATATACAGGGGGACCCGGGATACGCCCGGGAGCGCTCCCACATTAGGATACGCAAATGTTCAACATCACGACGAAGACGATGCAGTGGGGCGATGAAACGCTCACGCTGGAGACGGGCAAGGTTGCCCGTCAGGCCGACGGCTCGGTCATTGCCACCCTGGGCGAGACCAGTGTCATGGCCAACGTGACCTTCGCCAAGCAGCAGAAAGAAGGCCAGGACTTCTTCCCGCTGACCGTTCACTACCAGGAAAAGTATTACGCTGCCGGCAAGGTGCCCGGCGGCTTCTTCAAGCGCGAAGCGCGTCCGTCCGAAAAGGAAACGCTGACCGCGCGCCTGATCGACCGTCCGATCCGCCCGCTGTTCGTGCCCGGTTTCAAGCATGAAGTGCTCGTCATGTGCACCGTGCTCAGCTTCGACCAGGTGAACGATCCCGACGTCGTCGCGATGATCGCCGCCTCGGCCGCGCTGACCATTTCCGGCGTGCCCTTCATGGGCCCGATCGCCGGCGCCCGCGTGGGCTTCGCGAACGGCGAATACGTTCTGAACCCCGCCGTCGACGACATGCAGGACATTCGTTCGAACCCGGAACAGCGCCTGGACCTGATCGTTGCAGGCACCCGCGATGCCGTGATGATGGTGGAATCGGAAGCCTACGAGCTGACCGAAGCAGAGATGCTGGGCGCCGTGACCTTTGCGCACGAGCAGATCAAGCCGGTCATCGACCTGATCGTCTCGCTGGCCGAAGATGCCGCGAAAGAGCCGTTCAACTTCACCCCCCCGGACTATTCGGAGCTGTACGCTGCCGTGAAGGCCGCCGGTGAGGACGCGATGCGCGCCGCTTTCTCCATCCGCGACAAGCAGGAGCGCACCGCTGCCGTGTCCGCCGCGCGCGAGACCATCCTGGCCGCGCTGTCGGACGAACAGAAGGCCGACGGCAACCTGGGTTCGGCGCTGAAGAAGCTGGAAGCATCCATCCTGCGCGGCGACGTGGTGAAGGGCGGGACCCGGATCGACGGTCGTTCGACCACCCAGGTCCGTCCGATCGTGGCCGAAACCGGCCTCTTGCCGCGGACCCACGGGTCGGCCCTGTTCACCCGCGGTGAAACGCAGGCGCTGGTCGTGGCGACGCTGGGCACGGGCGACGATGAACAGTTCATCGACGCACTGCACGGCAACTTCAAATCGAACTTCCTGCTGCACTACAACTTCCCGCCCTATTCGGTCGGCGAAGTGGGTCGTGTCGGTTCGCCCGGTCGCCGTGAAATCGGCCACGGCAAGCTGGCATGGCGCGCGCTGCAGGCTGTCCTGCCGGCCGCGACCGACTTCCCCTACACGATCCGCCTGGTGTCCGAGATCACGGAATCCAACGGCTCGTCCTCGATGGCGTCGGTCTGCGGCGGTTCGCTGTCCATGATGGATGCGGGCGTTCCGCTGAAGGCGCCGGTCGCAGGTGTGGCCATGGGCCTGATCCTGGAAGACGACGGTTCCTATGCGGTCCTGACCGACATCCTGGGTGACGAAGACCACCTGGGCGACATGGACTTCAAGGTCGCAGGCACCGAAAACGGCATCACCTCGCTGCAGATGGACATCAAGGTCGCGGGCATCACGCCCGAGATCATGGAGAAAGCCCTGGCCCAAGCCAAGGACGGCCGGATGCACATCCTGGGCGAGATGGCCAAGGCGCTGTCCGAAACCAACGCCTTCAGCGTCCATGCCCCGCGCATCGAGACGATGACCATCCCGACCGACAAGATCCGCGAAGTGATCGGGTCCGGCGGCAAGGTCATCCGCGAGATCGTGGAACAGTCCGGCGCCAAGGTCGACATCAACGACGACGGCGTGATCAAGATCGCGTCCTCGGACGGCGAGGCGATCCAGCGGGCCTATGACATGATCTATTCGATCGTGGCAGAGCCGGAAGAGGGCAAGGTCTATACCGGCAAGGTCGTGAAGATCGTCGATTTCGGCGCCTTCGTGAACTTCTTCGGCAAGCGCGACGGCCTGGTCCACGTGTCCCAGATCGAAAACCGCCGCCTGAACCATCCGTCGGACGTCCTGAAGGAAGGCCAGGAAGTGAAGGTCAAGCTTCTGGGCTTCGACGACCGCGGCAAGGTCCGCCTGTCGATGAAGGTCGTCGACCAGGAGACCGGCGAGGAGATCAAGCCGGAAGAGAAGAAGAAGGAAGAAACGGCAGAGTAATCTGTCCCTTCGACCCCTTCGGAAGGCCCCGGGAAACCGGGGCCTTTTTCGTTGCGCCCAACGGACAATACCGTTTCTCCGGGATCACGGCCTGTGATCTGCAAGAAAAAAGAGCCCGTGGAGGACCGGCCACCGCCCTTCATTGTCGATCTTCCTTGCGGCCCGATGATCCCGGACCGAAAGGCACCACGTCTTTTCGGGATCGGGGCTCGCGGCATCGACCGGCAGGCCCCGCGCAACCGGATACGGCCCCCCGGCGGACGATGTCCGCACGCTGCTGGACAACGGGGTCCGCTAGGGCTCGACACTGCACCGGCCCGGCACTACCCAAGGGATGCTGCGGGTCCGGTTTGCAGACGGGGCCACTCTGGTACAAGGTTGCCCCATGAACCCCGACGACATCCTGGTCATAGCGCCGAACCTGAAGAAACGCTGGTCCGGCGTGACGTCGACCGTGTTCCGGCTGGTGCCCGTGCAGGCGCAGATGATCCCCATCGCCTGTACCGGGCCGAACCTTCCGCCCGACCTGCCGAAGATCACCTTCCGGCAGATCCTGAGCCTGAAGGCCCGCACGCGCCGCGTCTGGCATGCACGCCGCAATACGGAAATGCTGGCCGGGCTGCTGGTGAAGACGGTCCTGCGCAAGAACCTGGCGCTTATGTTCACCTCTGCCGCACAGAGGAAGCACAGCGGCTACACCCAATGGCTGATCCGCAGGATGGACCGGGTGGTTGCCACGTCTTCGAAAGCCTCCGCATATCTGGAGGTCCCGAACACCGTCATCATGCACGGGGTCGACAGCGAACGGTTCCATCCGGCGGAGGACAAGACGGCTGTGCGCGCTGACCTGGGCCTGCCCACCGACCGCCGCCTGATCGGCGTCTTCGGGCGGATCCGGGCGCAGAAGGGCACCGACATCTTCGTCGACATCATGATCAAGCTGGCCGCGCGATATCCGGACATCACCGGGGTGATCATGGGCGGCACCACATCCGACCAGCAGGAGTTCCTGAAAGACCTGAAGCTTCGGGTCGCGGCCGTTGGGATGGAAGACCGGATCCTGTTCCTGGGCGAACAACCCGACGCCAGCGTCCCGGCCTATTTCCGCGCCATGGACATCTTCGTCGGCCCCCAACGCTGGGAAGGGTTCGGGCTGACCCCGCTGGAGGCCATGGCCTCGGGCGTGCCGGTCGCCACCACCCGCGCCGGGGCCTTCGAGGACATGGTCGTCGAAGGCGAAACCGGCCATGTCGTGGATATCGAGGACGCCCCCGCACTGGAGGCCGCGATTGCCCAGATGCTGGATGACCCCGAGAAGACGGCGCGGATGGGCCGGAACGCCCGCGCGCATGTCCTTGCCGACTTTGCCCTGACCCGAGAGGCCGCCGCGTTGACAAAGATCTATCGCGAGGCTTTAGGGCAGGACAGCCAAGCCTGAGGACGGAAGATGCGCGAAATCGTCTATGACCTGACCGAAGTCTTCTATGGCTCTCGCGGGAAGCTGAAATACTATGGCATCGTCCGCGTGGTGGCCGATATCGCGGCCGAGTTGCTGAAGCACGCGCCCGGCACGCGGTACTGCATCTATTCCCCCGCGCACGAGGATTTCCTGGAGGTCTTCCCGACGCTGGACGACAGTGTCGAGGGCGGCGTGGCCATGAACGTCCCCGTGGCCGCCTGCCCCGCCCGGATCCGCGAGATCTATCACGACCGCCACGCGTTGCGGGACATGTTGGTCAAGGGCGTGCTGCAGGTCGCGAAGATGATCAACCGCAAGCGCTGGCGCGAGGCGGGGGTGGACCTGCCGAAGATCAACCTGGATGGCAAGGCCCTGGTCATGACCGGCCGGCCCAAGCTGATGCTGTCGCCGCTGAAGCGGATCGAGGAAAAGGGTTGGGACGTCCGGGTCCATGCGCTGCTGCACGACATGATCCCGCTGCACGATGCCAAGGGGCTGCGGTCCAAGGCCTTTCCACGGAACTTCCTGAACGACAACCGCTTCGTCATCGAACGGTCTGCCCAGATCATCGCCAATTCCCATTTCACCGAAGACGACATACGCGCCTTTGCCGATGAAGGCGTCCTGCCGCCGCTGCCGCCCACGACGACGGTCCAGCTGTGCCACGAATGCCGCCCCGGGACAGAGGCCCCCGAAAAAGTGCTGCCGGACGAACCCTATCTGCTGGCCGTGGGCGCGCTGATCGGTCGCAAGAACCTGGAGATCGTGTTCAACGCCATGCTGGTCCTGCACGAACGCGGGCTGCCGGTGCCGCATGTGGTACTGGCCGGCGCGGTGCGGGAACATGTGACCAAGTACCTGCAACAGGAGAAATACGCCCCGATCCGGGACAAGGTCGAGCAGTCGGCGAACCCGAACCAGACCGACCTGATCCGGTATTACGAAGGCGCGCTGGGGCTGGTGCTGGCCAGCTGGATCGAAGGCTGGGGCCTGCCCGCCGGCGAGGCGCTGTGGCTGGGCACCCCCGCCCTGTGTTCGACCGCCCCCGTGCTGCACGAGGTCTGCGGCGACCTGGGCCTTTACTTCGAAGCCGACAAGCCCGAGCAACTGGCCGATCACGTCGACCGGCTGATGAACGTACCCGGCTATCGCGATGCGCTGGTCGAACGGATCAAGACCGCGAAACCGACATTGCGCAGTTGGGCCGACGTGGCCCGCGATGCCGAGGCCGCCGTGCGGCAGCTGGACTAGGGTCCTGACCCAAAGACGAAACGGGCACGAAAAAAGGGACGCCACCTGGGCGTCCCTTTCGCTATTCTCTGAACCGCCGCTGTCTCAGCTGGGATCGGCGGTCGTGCGCAGATAGGGCAGCACGGTGGTGAAAGTGCCGAACTTGGTCTTGGCGTCCTCGTCCGAGACCGAGGTCGGGATGATCACGTCGTCGCCGGTGTTCCAGTTGGCCGGGGTGGCCACGCCCTTGGAGGTCGACAGTTGCAGCGCGTCCAGCGCGCGCAGCACCTCGGCGAAGTTGCGGCCGACGGTCATCGGATAGGTCATCGACAGCTTCAGCTTCTTGTCCGGGCCGATGATGAAGACCGACCGCACCGTGGCGCTGTCGGCAGGCGTGCGACCATCGGGCAGATAGGCCTCGGCCGGCAGCATGTCAAAGGCCTTGGACACGGCCAGGTCCTGGTCCGCGATGATCGGGAAGCCCGCCTTGGTTCCGGCCACCTTCTCGATATCGCCCTTCCAGCCCTTGTGCTCTTCCGCGCTGTCGACGGACACGCCGATCACCTTGGTGCCGCGCTTGGCCCATTCGTCGGCCAGCTGTGCCACGGCGCCGAATTCGGTCGTGCAGACGGGGGTGAAATCCTTCGGGTGCGAGAACAGGATGGTCCAGCTGTCACCGATGAAGTCGTGGAAGCCGATGGTTCCGTGATCGGTTTCCGCCGTGAAATCGGGCACGGTGTCGTTGATGCGCAGGCTCATGATGTCTCCTCTTCTGCCGCGGATACGCGACTCGCTTTCCGGGACATCCTAACGTCCGGCTCACCGGGCGGCATCCCCCGAACTGCCCCGACATGCCCTTCGATCTCGGCCCTGTGAACTGCGCTCTTAACTGCCGCCGCTCGCATAGCCTCTCTTGCTCCCGCGCCTGACGAATGACAGAGTGCGCCTGAGACCCGCTCCGTCCGCTCCCTTGGACGGGGCCATTACCCCTGTGGGAGGATCGTCATGATCGAGAAACGCGATTTCTATATCAACGGCAAATGGGTCGCCCCGGCCACGCCGCGCGACCATCAGGTGATCGACCCCTCGACCGAAGAGCCCTGCGCCATCATTTCGCTGGGCAGCCAGGCCGATACCGACGCTGCTGTCGCCGCCGCAAAGGCCGCGCTGCCGGGTTGGATGGCCACGCCCCCGGCCGAGCGGATCGCGCTCGTCGAGAAACTGATCGAAGTCTACAAGTCCCGTGCCGAAGACCTGGCCCAGGCGATGTCGTCGGAAATGGGCGCGCCCATCGACCTGTCGCGCAGCGCGCAGGTGGGTGCCGGCATCGGCCACCTGAAGAACTTCGTCCGTGCGGCCAAGTCGTTCGAATTCGACCGTCCGCTGGGCGATCACGCACCGAACGACCGGATCATCTACGAAGCCGTGGGCGTTGCCGCGCTGATCACGCCGTGGAACTGGCCGATGAACCAGGTGACGCTGAAGGTCGGCGCCGCAGCCATCGCCGGCTGCACCATGGTGCTGAAGCCGTCCGAGGAAAGCCCGCTGAACGCGATGATCTTCGCCGAGCTGATGGACGAGGCCGGCTTCCCGGCCGGTGTCTTCAACCTGGTGAACGGCGACGGTGCCGGCGTCGGCTCGCAGCTGTCCAGCCACAAGGACGTCGACATGGTGTCCTTCACCGGCTCGACCCGCGCGGGCAAGCTGATCTCGGTCGCTGCAGCGGATACGCTGAAGAAGGTCCACCTGGAGCTGGGTGGCAAGGGCGCCAACGTGATCTTCGAAGATGCAGACGACAGCGCCGTGAAGCGCGGCGTGATGCATATGATGAACAACTCGGGCCAAAGCTGCAACGCGCCGTCGCGGATGCTGGTGCAGTCGTCGGTCTATGACAAGGCCGTGGAAACGGCGGCAGCCGTGGCGGCCAAGGTCGCGGTTGGCAACGCGCACGAGGAAGGCCGCCACATCGGCCCGGTCGTGAACGCGGTCCAGTTCGAAAAGATCCAGGGTCTGATCCAGAAGGGGATCGACGAAGGCGCACGGCTGGTTGCCGGCGGCCCGGGTCGTCCCGAAGGGTTCAACCGCGGTTTCTTCGTCCGTCCGACCGTCTTTGCTGACGTGACCCCGGACATGACCATCGCGAACGAGGAAATCTTCGGCCCGGTCCTGTCGATCATGAAGTTCGAGACCGAGGAAGAGGCGATCCAGATCGCCAACGACACGCCCTATGGCCTGACCAACTATGTCCAGACCCAGGACGGCGCCAAAGCCAACCGCATGGCCCGCGTGCTGCGCTCGGGCATGGTCGAGATGAACGGCCAGCCCCGCGGTGCCGGCGCGCCCTTCGGCGGCATGAAGATGTCAGGCAACGGGCGCGAAGGCGGTGTCTTCGGGATCGAGGACTTCCTTGAGGTGAAGGCGGTAAGCGGTTGGACGCCCGAGACCCAGGCGGCCGAGTAAGCCGCCCAGTGTGCGCCGGGCCCTGCCCGGCGCCAGCCTACGACGTCACGTGCGCGCCGACGAAAGGCGCGCACGCCCTGACGGTGAATGCGGTGCAGAGATGATCTACACCCGGCTCAAGGGCTCGCTTGGCGAGCAGATGTTCCAGTACGCTGCCGCACGGGCACGGGCACTGGACCTTGGCACCGGGGTCATCTTGGACGACCGGCAGTCCAACATCGCGGGTCGCGGCTGCCTGAACATGGTCTTCGATCTCCCGGTCGAGACCTCGGGCTCCCTGCCCCCGGCCGAAGACAGCGGCCTTCCCTATCTATACTGGCGGCTCAGCGGACAGTCCCCGAAACGGCGGCGCGAACGCGGAACGGGCTACGATCCGGCCTTCATGACCTGGCCCGACGACAGCTATCTGGACGGCGCCTGGCAGTCAGAGCGCTATTTCGCGGCCCATGCCGACACAATCCGAAGCGATTTCACCTTTCGCCCCATGGCCGACAGCCAGAATGCTCAGGCGGCGCTGCGGATCGCGGGATCGCCGTCCGTGTCGCTGCACGCGACGCGCAGCCCCGGCTGCTGGCTGATACCCGGCCCCGCCTCCGGCCCCCGATTCTGGGATGCCGCGCTGAAGGCGATTGCCGAAACGATGGACACAGAACCGGTCGTCTTCGTCTTCTCGGACGATCCGGACTGGGCGCACGAGACGGTTTCGCTGGGTGTCGAGACCGTCTTCATCGACCACAATGGCCCTGCCCAGAGCTACGAGGACATGCGGCTGATGTCGATGTGCATGCACAACATCCTGTCGACCACAGCGAACGCCTGGTGGGCAGGGTGGCTGAACGCCAACGAAAACAAGTTCGTGGCGGTCCCGGCACGTTGGATCGGGGATCCGCGGCTGCCGGAAAAGGCGGCCCTTCCCGCCCGGTGGAACGCGATCGAGCCCGTGGGCTGACGCCCCCCCCGGCCCGTCTGCCCACCCGGCACCCGCCTGCGAACGGCGCTGGCCGGCACGGGCAGCGAATGGCCTGCCGACGGTCTTTCAGAACGGCGCCGGGGCCCGGAACCTGAGGGACGTGCCGCCGTCCGGCGCATTGATCCGCAGCTCCTCGGCATGAAGCATCATCCGCGGCGCTTCTGCCAGGCCGCCGCCATATAGCGGATCGCCCAGGATCGGGTGCCCGAGTTCCAGCATATGCACGCGCAGCTGGTGGCTGCGCCCGGTTCTGGGCATCAGCTTGACCCGTGTCGTGCCGTCCGCGTCCCAGCGCTGGACCCGCCAGTCGGTCACCGCCTCGCGCCCGTTTTCGTGATCCACCATCTGCCGCGGCCGGTTCGGCCAGTCGACGCCCAGCGGCAGGTCGACGGTGCCGGTCTTCGGCTCCAACTTGCCGGACAGGCGGGCGACATAGGTCTTCTTGGTCTTCCGCGTCTCGAATTCCATCGAAAGGAAGCGCTGGGCATGGGGCGACAGTCCGAAGACCATCACGCCCGACGTATCCCGGTCCAGCCTGTGGACAAGCAATGCCGTCGGAAAAGCCGCCTGAACCCGGGTCAGCAGGCAATCCGCCAGATGCTCGCCCCGGCCCGGCACGGACAGCAGGCCCGCGGGCTTCGCCACCGCCAGAACGTCCATGTCGTGGTGCAGCAGTTCCAGCGGGTCCTGGGGCGGATCGTATTCAGATTGCGTGCTCATGCGCCTGTCCTAGCGCCATGCCCGCCGCCTCACAACCCGAGGTCAAGCTTGCCCAAGTCGGTTCGCGCCGCCACTCTGGAAAGCAATCGGAGGAGACCCGGAATGCACCCCACCATCGAACGCACGGTCGAGATCGTGTCGAAGGGCGACGAGGCCCTGCTCCACGAGGTCCTGGCGGAAAATGTCCGCTTCCGGCCCCCCACCTACTGGGCGACCTGGGAAGGCCGCGAAGCGGTCGCCGCTGTCCTGGGGCATGTGGGGCAGGTCTTCACCGACTTCCGCTATCGCCGGATCATGGGATCGGGCAATGACTGGGCCTTGGAATTCCAGTGCAGGGTCGGCGATCTGGATGCCGTGGGCGTCGATCTTCTGACCCTCGGCCCCGACGGCCTGATCGAGACCTTCGAAGTCGTCATGCGGCCGCTTAAGTCGATCGCGGCGCTCCGCGAGGCGATGAATGAACGCGTGTCGACCGATCCCCGCTTCCTGGAGTTCAGGAGAGGGCTGAGATAGCGCTCTCTTCGCCTCCTGGACCGGTGGCGCCCACGGCGCTGTCCCGCCTGGCCAAGAGCCGGACATCGGCCGACCCTGCCGCAGATCTCCATTCGCGCAACGGCCTGCCCCAGCGGGCGGGCTGTTGCCCCCTTGCGTGCATGTCGGCGTTGCCGAACGGCCCCTGGCCGGTCGAATGACCCTGCCCCCTACCCCGGCAGGCCGCTGAACCCCAGAAGCAGCCCGTAGATCACAAAGCACACCGCCAGCAGGCGCCGCACCCAGATGTTGAAGACAGCCGCCAGCGCAGACCGCCCCATCAGCGCGCCCAGCGCCGTGTAGCTGCAATAGCTCAGCGCCGTGATGGTCAGGGCCGTGGGCATGATCACCTGCATCTGGGTCCAGATCGGCACGCCCGGTTCGACGAATTGCGAAAAGGCGGCAAGGTAACCTGCCAGGCTTTTCGGGTTGATCGTGGCGATGGCCAGCGCGTGCATGTAGATGTGGGTCGCCGGTTTTTCGTCCAGAACCACCGTGTCCCCGGCCCGTAGCCAGCCGCGAATCCCCAGCAGGATCAGTGTCAGCGCGCCCGCGATCTTCAGCGCCAGAAAGGCCGTGGGGGCCGCAACCAGCAGGGCCGTCACCCCCAGCGCCGACAGGATCATGAAAGCCGTGGCCTGGGTGAGGATCGCCAGCACCCCCGGTAATGCCCGCACGAAGCCGAAGGCCAGGCCGTTCGAGATGCAGTTGACCGCATTGGGTCCCGGCGTCGTCACGAAAACCACCCAGAACAGGGCGAAGACGATCCAGCCATCCATGCTCACGGCGGTCTCTCCCTTGGTCCCGGCCGGGTTTGCGGCGTACCTTATGACCGGCACTATCGGGCCGCAATATCGGCCATCCCGAACCTCGGCTAACTTTACGCGGAACAATCGCGAAACCGCGACGTTCTCGGTAGACACTTCCAAATACCGCATTTCCCGCTAGGGTGGCTTCGCCGTGCGGGTCTTTCCTGCGGCCCACGTAATGGAGTTAGAAATGACCAAGTTCCGTATCCTCACCGCGACCGCAGCAGCGGCCGCCGTTTCCATGGCCCTGGCCGCGCCCGCGATGGCGGAGGATCACGTCGCAATGGGGACCCTTGACTGTGATGTCTCCGGTGGCCTAGGCCTGATCCTGGGGTCCCAGAAGAAGATGAACTGCACCTTCAAGAAGAAGGACGGTGGCGTCGAGGACTATACCGGCAAGATCACCAAGGTCGGGATCGACATCGGCAAGACCACCGAAGGCCACATCATCTGGGAGGTCTTCGCCACCAAAGGCAAGCATGACGCGGGCGAACTGGCCGGCACCTATGCCGGCGTGGGCGGCGAAGTGACCATCGCGGGCGGCATCGGCGCCAATGTGCTGGTCGGCGGCTTCAAGAATTCCTTCGCGCTGCAGCCGTTCAGCGTGTCGACCCAGGCCGGCGCGAACATCGCGCTCGCCGTCGAGACGGTCACGCTGGAATACGTGGCGCCGGCCCCGGCGTCCAACTGATCCGTCAGCGGATCCATGTTACGGGGCCGGGTGCGCGATGCGCCCGGCCCATTTCCTTTGCCGGTCCGGCTTTTTTGCAGGCCCGTCTTTGCAGGCCCGTCTATAAAACCCGATTTTACGGCCAGTCGGACCCTCAGATCCGGCCGAAGGTCTCGGCCAGGATCGCTTCCAACGCCGTCGCATCGCCTTCCGTGAAGGCGTCCGGCCGGTCGCTGTCCAGATCGAAGACCGCGATCACCTCTCCCGCCCCGTTCCGGACCGGCAGCACCAGTTCCGACCGTGTCGAGGACGCACAGGCGATATGCCCCGGGAAGGCATCCACATCGGGGACCAGCTGCGCCTCTCCGGTCCGCGCGGCCGCGCCGCAGACGCCCCGGTCGAAGGGGATGACAAGACAGCCATGGCCGCCCTGGTAGGGCCCGATCTTCAGCAGGCCCGGTTCGACAACGCGATAGAACCCGGTCCAGTCGAAGCGGTCGTCGGCATGGTGCACCTCGCAGGTGACCGTCGCCATCAGGGCCACCGGATCGGTCTCGCCCTCGGTCAGGGACCGGATCGTGGCGGCCAGCTCGTCATAGTCCACGTGCGCCATTGCACTTTCCTTTCCAAGGCTGTCGGCCGCCGGCAGGGTCCCGGGCGCCTGAACCGCGCCCCTCGCGCCCGAGGCGGGCAGACGGATCCCGCAGGGATCCGTCCGGGGCGTGCGGGCGAGCCCGTCGGGGGCGCGATACCGCCCCCGCGATCCCGTCCCGCGGCGGGGTTTCAGACCCGCTCGATCGCGATGGCCGTGCCTTCGCCACCACCGATGCAGATCGCGGCCACGCCCCGCTTCAGATTGCGCTTTTCCAGCGCGTTCAGCAGCGTGACGATGATCCGCGCGCCGGACGCACCGATCGGGTGACCCAGCGCGCAGGCGCCGCCGTTCACGTTCACCTTCTCGCGCGGGATGCCCATTTCCTGCATGAAGGCCATTGGAACGACGGCGAAGGCCTCGTTCACTTCCCACAGGTCCACATCGTCCGTCGACCAGCCGATCCGGGCCAGCAGCTTCTGCGCCGCCGGCACCGGGGCGGTCGAAAACCACGCCGGCGCCTGCGCATGCGAGGCATGGCCCAGCACCCGCGCCCGCACCGTCAGCCCGCGGGCCAGCGCCACCTCTTCCGAGGCCAGGACCAGCGCCGCCGCGCCGTCGGAAATCGACGAGGCATTGGCGGCCGTCACCGTGCCGTCCTTGCGGAAGGCAGGCTTCAGCGTCGGAATCTTGTCGGGAAGCGCGCTTTTCGGCTGCTCGTCCTCGGCCTCGACGCTCTCGCCCTTGCGGGACTTGACCGTCACCGGCGTGATCTCGTCGGCGAAGGCGCCGCTTTCCATCGCCGCCAGCGCGTTCGACAGCGAAGCCAGCGCGTATTCGTCCTGTGCCTCGCGGCTGAACTGGTACTTCTCGGCGCAGTCCTCGGCAAAGGTGCCCATCAGGCGGCCCTTGTCATAGGCATCTTCCAGCCCGTCCAGGAACATGTGGTCCACGGCGGCCGTGTGCCCCATCCGGGCCCCGCCGCGCATGTTGGGGATCAGGTAGGGCGCATTGGTCATGCTTTCCATCCCGCCCGTGATCATCACGTCGTTGTGGCCCAGCGCGATCTGGTCGAAACCCAGCATCGCCGCCTTCATGCCCGACCCGCACATCTTGTTCAGCGTGGTGGCCGGAACCTCTTCGCCCAGGCCGCCCAGGAACCCGGCCTGGCGGCCCGGCGCCTGACCCTGGCCTGCGGGCAGGACACAGCCCATAAGGACCTCGTCCACCGTCTCGGCCCCGGCGCCCGCCAGGGCGGCCCGGATCGCCGCCCCCCCCAGTTCGGCCGCCGAAACCCCGGCAAAGACCCCCTGGAAACCGCCCATGGGCGTGCGCGCGGCCCCCGCGATGACAACGTCCCTCATGTATTCCTCCGTACGAAACCTGTGCGTCCGGTGCGAACGCCCGTCCCTGAATACCGAATGCTAAGGATTGGCGTCTAGGCTCAACTCCCGAACAGCTGCGTGAAGGAGCCAGCAATGGGTTTGAAATGCCGGGTTACAGGCGACGTCCTGGTGGTCGCGGTCGACCTGTCGCGGATCGACGCGGCCATCGCCATTCAGTTCAAGGAAGACATGCGATCGGAAACGCAAACCGGGCCGGACCGGGTGATCCTGGACCTGTCCAAGGTCGATTTCATCGATTCCAGCGGGCTGGGCGCCATCGTCGCCGTGCGCAAGCAATTGGGCGACGCGCGCCGCCTGGACCTGTCGGGCCTGACGCCCACGGTCAAGAAAGTGTTCCAGCTGACGCGGATGGACACCGTGTTCAAGATCTTCCCCGATCTCGACGACGCGATGGCGGCCACCGCCTCCTGATCGCCGGATCCCGGATCCATCGGCCGGTCGCGCGCGGCGGCGGACCCGACCGATGCAGGGGACGTCAGAAAGAACACGGTCAACCCGGCAATCGGCCAGGCACGACGGGGCCGGTCGCACCGACCGAAGGCAACAAGGATCGTGGGATGGCCCCGGTTGGCCCAAGGATAGAACTCGGCTTCAAAGCGACAGAGACGGGCACCCGCGCCGCCCTGACCGACGTCATCGGCCGGCTGCGCGACGGCGGGCTGGAGTCGACCATGCTGGGCTGTATCGAGATCGTGCTGGCCGAGACGCTGAACAACATCGTCGAACATGCCTGCGCCGGGCAGCCGGACGGGCAGGTGCGGGTCCGGGCCCGGCTTACCGACCTTTACCTTCTGGTCATCGTCGTCGACAACGGCCGGCCCTATCCCGGGAACCGGCTTCCCCCCTATGCCCAGCCCGCGGTGGCATGTGAACTCGACAGCCTGCCAGAGGGCGGTTTCGGCTGGGCCTTGATTCGTGAGCTGACCGACCACGTCCAGTACCGGCGCCACCGCAACCGGAACGTTCTGACGTTAAGCATCTTCCTGGAGCGCGAGCTGTCCCGCGCCTTCTGCCGCTAGGTTCTGTGCGCCGGGGGGCGGGCAAGAGTGCGGGCGACCGGTTGCGTTTTGCGCACCGGTTTGCCGGGCTGACCCGGGTCGTCCCGATCAGAAGGGCACCAGGTGGGGGAAAACCGGTCGAGGTTGGAACGCAGCGGGGGTCCGCAGCGGCCAAGGAGCACAGATCCAACCACCTGCCTGCGCCAGGGCGATGCCTGTACGGCCATGGGCGCGGCTCAGGTCCGCTTGCGATAGGACCGCGACCCGGGCATCGGTTCTTGAAGGCGCCCCATTCCGGCCAAATCCACGCCGCAATTTCGGATTAAGCCGGGATCTGCGCCATCCGGCGCATTCCTCGGCACCGCGTCACCACGCCCCCACCCAGACCGCGGTGCCGGGGACTTCTGTCCCCCGAACCGGTCTCAGTTCAACTGGAAATGCAGGGAATAGGCGCCGTCCTCGAACGGGCCGAACAGGTCGGGCACATCGGGATGGTCCACCGGTTCGCCCGAACAATCCGCTTCCAGGTTCTGCTCGGACACATAGGCCACATAGTAGCTGTGGTCGTTTTCGGCCAGCAGGTGATAGAAGGGCTGTTCCTTGATCGGGCGGCTTTCCTCGGGGATGGCTTCGTACCATTCCTCGGTATTGTTGAATTCCGGGTCGACATCAAAGATCACACCACGGAACGGGTGCTTCCGATGCCGGACGACCTGACCCAGATTATATTTCGCGTGCGTCTTGTGCATGTGTGGCGTGCCCTTTCTGACGCAGTGGTACTCGGTTTCGCCCGGGAATGTCCATGCGACGCCGACATACAGGAAAGGAAACAGTGTGTGAACACAGGCCCTGCATCCGGGCCCTCACCGGAACCCGCCGCCCCAACGGGAACGTGTTTCCTTTGCGCCCGATCTTGGTGTAGAGTCTTAAAAAAATACAAACACCGTTCGAGGCAGATGAGCAGACGTCTGATAGCGGTGGTGGGGCTTTTGATGCTGGCGTCCTGTGGCGGCAGTCATAAGCCGCCGCCCAGTAACCTTAACAACGCGTGCAGCATCCTGGCTGAGCGCCCCGAGTACAAGCGTGCCTTCCGCAGGGCGGAAAAGCGCTGGGGCGTGCCCGTGCATGTACAGATGGCCACCATCCACCAGGAAAGCAGTTTCCGGTCCGACGCGCGCACGCCGCACAAATACGTGCTGGGCGTGATCCCGATGGGCCGGCAAAGCAGCGCCTATGGCTACAGTCAGGCGCTGGACGGCACCTGGGAGGAATACAAGGTCAAGACCGGCAACCGGAGGGCCAAGCGCGACCGGATCAGCGACGCGACCGACTTCATGGGCTGGTACATGACCCAGACCCAGGCGAAGAACGGCGTGCGGCTGAGCGATGCGCGGAACCAGTACCTTGCCTATCACGAAGGCCATGCAGGCTTTGCCCGCGGCAGCTATAACAACAAGGTCTGGCTGGTGGGCGTCGCCGACAAGGTCGACGCCCGCTCCAACATGTATGCCGTCCAGCTGAAATCCTGCCGCTAGGCCCCGCGGCCTGGCGCCTTTCCCGCAGGTTTCCGGCCGGTCTGTCCCGCACTGCCCTATCGGTTGCGCGAAGGCGACTTGTCCGGCAGCAGGAACAGCCGCGACGGCAGGTCGTGGCCCGTCTCCATCTCGCCCAGGATCACCGTCGTCTTGGCGCCGGCGCCATCGACGACCACCCATTTCCGAAGCTCGACCGGGTTGCCGGTGAAGAACAGGTCGATCCGCCCGTAATCGGGATGTTCGGGATCCTGTGCCGACACCACGGTCGATGTCCCGTCGAAACCGTGACCCACCACCATGTTCGCCCGCCCGAGGTCCACGTTGGGCGCCAGCACGATCGACAGCGGTGTGCGGTTCAGAGCATAGGTCTCGGGGCCGACATTCGACTTCGGGTCATAAATTTCTACTGCACCGTTCCGGGCCATCACCGTGGCCCCGTTCGGCGGGTCGTATTCGAAGCGCATCTTGCCCGGGCGGGAAATCCACAGGTGCCCGGTGTCCAGCGTCCCGTCATTGCTGATCTGGGTAAAACTCGCCTCGGCCGTCTTCAGCTGGTTCAGGTAGGACGACAGCGTGCCCAGGTCCAGCTTTTCCGCCGCCGCCAGGGGCAGCGCGGAAAACGCGGTCGCGGCGGTCACAACGGCTGCCGCCAGGGCGGTTCGGATGGTACGGATCATGGTCAAGGTACGGATCGCTTTCCCTGTAGCGGGGTCTGCAGCGGGGCGAAGGTCCCCCCTGCTTCTGTCGGGTTCAACACCCTAGATAGGGTCACGGTTCCATCCTTGCCAATGCCAGGCGGCGATCAGCCCTGTTCCGGCACCAGGATATCGCGCTTGCCGACATGGTTCGCAGGCGACACGACCCCCTCTTCCTCCATCTGCTCGACCAGGCGCGCGGCCTTGTTATAGCCGATGGCCAGCTTCCGCTGGATGTAGGAGGTGGAGCATTTGCGGTCCTTGATCACGATCGCGACAGCGGTGTCATACAGCGCATCTTCGCCATCGGTATTGCCGCCCAGGCCCAGCACCGCGTCGATATCGCTTTCGCGATCCTCGTCCGGCCCTTCGACCACGCCGCCGATATATTCGGGCGGGCCAAAGGACTTCAGGTGGCGCACGACCTCCTCGACCTCTTCATCCGACACGAAGGGCCCGTGGCAGCGGGTGATCTTGGCCCCGCCGGCCATATAGAGCATGTCGCCCATGCCCAGAAGCTGCTCTGCCCCCATCTCTCCCAGGATGGTGCGGCTGTCGACCTTCGACGTCACCTGGAAGGAAATCCGGGTGGGGAAGTTCGCCTTGATCGTGCCGGTGATGACGTCGACCGACGGCCGCTGCGTGGCCATGATCAGGTGGATGCCCGAGGCCCGCGCCATCTGTGCCAGACGCTGGATACAGGCCTCGATCTCTTTGCCTGCGACCATCATCAGGTCGGCCATCTCGTCGACGATGACGACGATATAGGGCAGCCTGACCGGCATGAAGGCCTCGGTCTCGAACACCGGCTCGCCCGTGTCGTCGTCGAACCCGGTCTGGACCGTGCGGCTGAACATCTCGCCCTTGTTCAGCGCATCGGCGACCCGGCTGTTGTAGCCCTGGATGTTCCGGACGCCCATCTTGGACATCTTGCGATAGCGCTCCTCCATCTCGCCCACGACCCATTTCAGGGCCACGACCGCCTTTTTCGGGTCGGTCACGACGGGGGACAGAAGGTGCGGGATGCCGTCATAGACGGACAGTTCCAGCATCTTGGGGTCGATCATGATCAACCGGCAATCTTCCGGCGTCAGCTTGTAAAGCAGCGACAGGATCATGGTGTTGATCGCCACCGACTTGCCCGACCCGGTGGTCCCGGCGATCAGAAGGTGGGGCATCTTGGCCAGGTTGGCCACGACCGCGTCGCCACCGATATCCTTGCCCAGCGCCAGGGGCAGCGGCATGGTCGAATCGCCGAAGTCGCGGGTCGCGAGGATCTCGCGCAGGACGACCTTCTCGCGGTTCTCGTTCGGCAGTTCGATCCCGATCACCGACCGGCCCGGCACGGTGGACACACGGGCCGACAGCGCCGACATGGACCGGGCGATGTCGTCGGACAGGCCGATCACACGGCTGGCCTTCAGGCCCGGCGCGGGTTCCAGTTCGTACATGGTGACAACGGGGCCCGGGCGGACGCTGACGATCTCGCCCTTGACGCCATAGTCGTCCAGCACGTTTTCCAGCATGCGCGCATTTTCTTCCAGCGCCTCGTCCGACAGGTAGTGCCGTTCGACATCGGCCGGATTTTCCAGGAGCGCCAGCGGCGGCAGTTCGAAATCGGCGATGCGCTCCTCGAAAGCCAGGCCCGGCTGCGCCTCTTCCGCGGCGCGGCGCGACGGCGACGTGGCACGGCGGGGGGCGTACTGGACCACTTTCTTGGGCTGTGCGGGGACCGCACGTGGCATCACCGGCTCCTGCGCCGTCAGCGGCAGGGCGGCATCGTCGTCCTCGTCCTCGTCTTCATCTTGGTCCTCGTCCCGGGCAAAATCGGTATTGCCGCCCAGATAGGGATCGCGGCGCGGCTCGACCCGGGCCGAGACGGGAGCAGCGGCTTCCGGCGCGCCGAACGGATCCTCGTCCTCGTCATCCTGATCCATTTCGGGTTCGGGCATGGCGGCGCGGGGGGCCGGCTCCGGCATCGGTTCGGGTGCGTGATCGCGGACCACGCGCAGCGGCGTGGGTTCGGCGACAAAGTCCTCCTCGGGCTCCGGCGCGTATTCGGCGGCAGGCTCGGGCGCATAGTCCGCCACGGGCTCCGGCACGTACTCGGCCACGGGCTCGGGCGCGTGGTCCACCGCGGGCTCCGGCACGTACTCGGCGACCGGCTCTGGCGCACTCAGCGGCGGTTCGTCCCGCGAGGCAGTCAGCGGCGGCGCCGGCGGCACGGCAGCCGGGCGACGGGTGTCCAGCACCAGCGGGGCGGGACGGCGGCCCCGGCCACGGGTCAGCGGACGGTCGGAATAGTCGATCTCCGGCTCGGGTTCCGGCAGCGGCGGGGCGGTGCGGCCACGGGCGCGGACCGCGTCGACGATCTTGGCCTTGATGCGGTCGTCGCCCGGCATCTCGTCATAGCCTTCGACGCTGCCCTGCTCGACCAGTTCGGGCTGCGGCATCGCAGGTTCGGACGAAGTCGCGCGGCGGATGAGCGAGATCAGGCCCCCGGTCAGAGACGTCGGCGCCTCGGGCGCCGGAGCGGGTGCCGGAGCAACCACGGGGCGCTTGGCCCTGGGTGCGGGCGGGACGGTGGGCGCGACCACCGGCGGAGCCGGCGGAACGGCAGGCTGGGCAACGGCCGGCGGGCGCTTGATCTCGGCCGCCTTTGGGCGCGGTTCCGGTGCAGGCGCCCGAGCAAGCTCCGGTTCCGGGTAGAAGTCGTCGTCCCGGCCATAATCGTCGACCACGGCATATTGCGCAGCCGCGGCCGCAGCCGCCGCTTCGGCCTTGGCGGCGGCCCGTGCCTCGCGGCGCGCCCGGGCGGCAGCGGCGGTCTTCTGCGCCCCGCTGCCCAGCGCATTCATCAGCCCGTTATAGCCCATGACGGCCCCAAACAGGGCAAATCGCAGGGCGTTCAGGATCTCGCGCCCGGTGAAACCCAGAACGAAGGCAAAGACGTAGAGGCTGCCAAGGCCCAGCGCGACCGAGACGGATTTCAGCGCCAAAGTGGTTTCGAACGGCAGGGCGGTCAGCAGGACACCCAGGACCACGTCGCCCCATTTCCCGCCCAGGCCCGCATCCTGTGCCTGGATCCAGTCGGGCTCGGGCACCAGCGTTGCGCAATAGGGCGCGGCCAGCAGGAACACGAGGATTGGCGCAAAGATCAGGCGGGCGACACGGTCCTCGCCCCGATGGAACATCATCCGGCCGCCCCAGACTGCCAGGATCGGGACAAAGACCCAGGACGCGATGCCGAAGAAGAACATGAGATACGCCGCGATCGACGCCCCCACCTGCCCGGCCATGTTCCGCACCGGCGCGTCGGTCGACGCCATCCAGTTCGGATCCTCGGGCGAATAGCTTGCCAGAATCACCGCGACCAGTGCCGCAAGCGCCACCAGGCCAAGGCCCATCAGCTCTCGACCCCGCCGTTGCAAGGCAGACTGCATGTCGCTGTCGAAGAGCGGATCTCGCGCCCGGGTATTATAGGCCATGCGGTCTTCTGCTCCCTACTTGTACAGGCAATCGCGCAGGGCGATCAGCCCGCGCACCATCTGGTCCTTCTCGGCCACCATCGCGACCCGGATATATCCCTTGCCCGGATTGGCGCTGCCTTCGCCCTGCGCCAGGTAGGCGCCCGGCAGGACGCGCACGCCGGTTTCGGTCCAAAGCTTCAGCGCCGCCGCTTCGCCGTCGTCGACCGGCAGCCACAGGAAGAACCCGGCCTCGGGCCCCCGATAGCCCTGGACAACGCCCAGGACCTCGTCTGCCGCCAGGAATTTTTCCTGGTATAGCCTGCGGTTCTCCTCGACATGGACCTCGTCGGCCCAGACGCGGGCCGCGGCCGCCTGAAGGGGCGCCGGCAAGGGCGCGCCGCTATATGCGCGAAGCTGTTTCATCCGCGCGATGTTCCCGGGGCCCGAAACGGCGAAGCCAGAGCGGAGCCCCGGCAGGTTCGACCGTTTCGAGAGCGAATGAAACGCCACCACCCGGTCGGGATCGCTTCCACGGGCCCTCAACACCTCCAGAATGCCCGTGGGCGCCTGATCCCGAAAGATTTCGGAATAGCACTCGTCCGCAAAGATGCGGAAATCGTATTGTTCTGCCAGGTCCAGCAGATCGTTCCAGTACTGGGCCGTCGCCACCGTCCCCTGCGGGTTGGCCGGCGAACAGATATAAACGGCGACGGTCCGGTTCAGGATTTCCGGGTCCATCGACGCGAAGTCCGGCAGGTGGCCGGTCGCAGCCGTGGCCGGGGCAAAGACGGGCTCCGCCCCCACGGAAATCGCGGCCACCATGTAGACCTGGTAGAACGGGTTCGGCGCGATGACGACCGGCCGCTTGCCGTTCTTCGTCTCGGGCAGCAGCGCCATGGCGACGTTGTAAAGCCCTTCGCGGGTTCCGTTCAGCGGCAGCACGTGGGTGTCGGGGTCGGCGGCATAGCCATAGCGCCGCGCCAGCCACCCGGCATAGGCCGCGCGCAGATCCTCCGACCCTTCGTTGGGCGGATAGGAGTTAAAGCCCGCGGCGTGTTGGACGATGGTATCGGTGACCCAGGACGGAAACGCATGCTTGGGCTCGCCGATGGTCATGTGAATGACATCGCCGCCCGGTGCATGCGCGTCCAGCAATTCCCGAAGACGCGGGAATGCATAGACCGGTAGGTTCGAAAACCGCTCGGGGAAATCCATCGATACTGCCTCTGATACGGGATCGTTTTCGCCCCGCTTTGGCAGAAATCTACCCCGGCGTTCAGTTCCGGTCCAGTTATTCGTGTGCGTTCGCCGACGTTTGTGGCATTCAGGCCAGCGCCGCCTCGGCCGCCGCCCCCAGGCGCAGCAGCCGTTCTTCCGACGCGGGCCCCGCCATCAGGGAAATCCCGCAGCTGGGCACGCCCGTGGGCAACGTCAGCGCCGCCTGCCCCATCAGGTTGCCGACGCGGGTATTGCGCAGCGCCATCAGGTTCGTCTTGACATAGTACTCCTCGTCCGAGAGCAGCCGGTCGAGGTTCGGCGGCAGGATCGCCGCCGTCGGGCACAGCACCGCGTCGAAGCGCGCCGTGACCTTCGCCCAGATCGCCCGCACCTCGTCCAGCTTCAGCCAGGCAGCGACGAAATCCGGCGCCGTGACCGATGCCCCCTGCCGGAACCGCTTGAGGATTTCCGAAAACATCTTTTCCGGCGCCGCCTCGATCTCCTCGCGCCAGGTGCCATAGGCCTCGCCCGGGAAAACGACGGGGGACAGCATCATCGCCTCTTCCAGTTCCGGCACCTCCAGCGGTTCGACGGCAAGACCGGCAGCCTTCATCCGTTCGACGGCGCTTTCGAAGGCCGCGCGGGGCGCGTCGTCGATTCCATCGAAGACCGAGGTCTGAAGAATCGCCATCTTCCGCCCCTTCAGCGTGGCGCCGCGCAGGTCGGCGGGTTTGCCGCCTTCCAAGAGCGCCAGCCCCAGCGCCGCGTCCTCGACCGTGCGGGCCAGCGGACCCACCGTGTCGAAGGAAGCGCAGAGCGGCACCGTCCCTTCCAGGCTGACCCGTCCATGCGCGGTCTTCAGGCCCACCAGGTCGTTCCAGGCCGACGGCACCCGGACCGAGCCGCCGGTGTCCGACCCGATGGCCAGCGGCGCCAGCCCGAAGGCGACCGATGCCGCGGCGCCCGACGACGACCCGCCCGGCAGGGCATCGGGGTCGTTCACGCAGGGCGGCGTGTTCGTGATCGGGTTGTAGCCCAGGCCGGAAAAGGCCAGTTCGCTCATATGCGTCTTGCCCAGGCAGACGGATCCAAGCGCGGTCGCGGTGGTCAGGACCTTTGCATCCGTGGCGGGGATCCGGTCCTTCAGCAGGGCCGATCCGCTTTCGGTGGCGACGCCCGCGGTGTCGAACAGGTCCTTCCAGGACACCGGCACCCCGTCCAGCGGCGACCGCAGCAGGCCCAGCCGGGCCCGTTCCGACGCTGCCTTGGCTTCAGCCAAGGCTCGGTCTGGCGTGGTGCGGGCATAGATGCGATCCTTCAGCGGATGGCCTTCGATGGCGTTCAGCTGCGCCTCGGTCAGGGCCACCGGGTCGATCTTGCCCGCCGCAATGCCGCGCCCCAGATCCGCCGCGCTCTGTTTCAGCCAGTCGTTCATGATATGCCTCCGTGCCGGTTGCGCGGACGGTAGCGACAGTGCCGCATCTGGACAATGGCGCAGGCGGACGCATATTCGCGGTTATGGAACACGCAAGCGATATCCTGATCGTCGGTGGCGGGCTGAACGGCCCGGTGCTGGCCCTTGCCCTTGCAGGCGCCGGTTTCGGCGTGACGGTGATCGACGCCCTGCCGGCGCCGGTCCGCCACGCCCCCGGCTTCGACGGCCGCGGCTATGCCCTGGCACTGGCCAGCCAGCGTCTGCTGGACGCGGTGGGCCTGTGGGACCCGCTGGACGACGACGCCCAGCCGATCCTTGAAATCCGGGTGACCGACGGCAACGCCGGACAGGGCCCCGGCCCCTTCTGGATGGGCTTCGACCATGCCGAGATCGAGGAAGGCCCGATGGGCTTCATGGTCGAGGATCGCCACCTGCGCGCCGCCGTCATGGACGCGCTGGATCGCACGCCGCAGATCACCCAGCTGAGCGGCCGCCAGGTCGTGTCGCAGGAGGTGGGGCCGGCCGGTGTCACCGTTACACTGGACGATGGTTCGACCCTGACCGGCCGCTTGCTGATCGGTGCCGACGGGCGCAACAGCGGCACCGGCGCCCGCGCCGGCATCCGCCGGATCGCCTGGTCCTATGACCAGACCGCACTGGTCGCGGCCATCGGCCACACGCTGCCCCACAACGGCACCGCACATCAGTTCTTCATGCCCGAAGGCCCGCTGGCGATCCTGCCCCTGACGGGCAACCGGTCCTCCATCGTCTGGTCGACATCGACCAAGGCCGCGCGGACCCTTTCGGTACTGGACGACGACGCCTTCCTTGCCGCCCTTCGTCCCCGTTTCGGCGATTTCCTGGGCGACCTGTCCCTGGCCGGCGCGCGGTTCTCCTATCCGCTGGGCCTGTCGGTCGCCTACGACTTCGTGGCGCCGCGGGTGGCCTTGGTGGGCGATTCCGCCCACGGCATGCACCCGATCGCGGGCCAGGGCCTGAACGTGGGGCTGCGCGACGTGGCGGCCCTGGCCGAGGTCCTGACCGACGCGAACCGCCGGGGCGAGGACATGGCATCCATCGACGTGCTGGAACGCTATCAGCAATGGCGCCGGTTCGACGCGGTATCGCTGGCAATGGCGACGGACGGGTTCAACAGGCTGTTCTCGAACGACAATCCGCTGCTGCGCATGGGCCGTGACCTGGGCATGGGCCTGGTCCAGTCGCTGCCGGGCCTGCGCCGAAACTTCATCCGCGAGGCCGCGGGCCTGTCCGGCGCCCTGCCCCGCCTGATGCAGGGTCAGCCGCTTTAGCCACCGATCAAAAGACGGATCGCCCGGGGACCGCGAGGTCGTGTGCGGCGCAGCCGTGCACGGCCGGGGGGGACCGGTCGCCCGGCAATCCGCGGCCCGGCCCGGAAACCGCCCGTTCAGTCCAGCTTGCGCGCCTCGTCGATCAGCATCACGGGGATGCCGTCCCGGATCGGAAAGGCCAGACCGGCCGGGCGGGAAATCAGCTCCTGCGCCGCGGCATCGTATTCCAGCGTGGCCTGCGTCTGCGGACAGACCAGCGCTTCCAGCATGGTCCGTTCGGTCTGCAATTTCGGATCGCCAGTACTCATTGCAACCGTTCCTCTCCGCCTGACCGCAGTGTGAATTCGATCAGCGTTACCAGCGTCTCGCGCCGCGTCGACAGCGACGGCGCCTCCAGCAGGGCCTGCTTGTCCTCGGGTTCGAAATCCAGAAGCATCGACAGCGAGTTGATCAGCAACTCGTCCTCGGCCCCTTTCAGCGTGTCCCAGTCCGTGTCCAGCTTCCGCGCGGAAAAGAACCGGTGCAGCAGATCCATGAAGGCGTCGCGGTCGAATTCGGTGTCGGCCTCGGCCCGGCCCATGTCGCGTTCGAACCCGTCCCAGGTGACCTCGGTCCGGCGATAGGGGGTAAAGCCCGAAATCTCCCTGCTGACCCGAAACCGCGACACGCCGGTCAGCGTGATCAGATAGCGCCCGTCCTCCGTCTCGGAAAACTGGGTCACACGCCCGGCACAGCCAATGGAATGCAGCGATTCCTCGCGCCCCGGCAGCGGGTTCGGCTGGATCATCCCGATCAGCCGCTGTGGCGTCTTCAGCACGTCCTCCATCATCTGAAGGTAGCGCGGTTCGAAGATGTGCAGCGGAAGCCGCGACCGGGGCAACAGAAGCGCCCCGGGAAGGGGAAACACCGGAACGATGTCGGGAAGATCGGCAGCCTGGAACATCACATCAAGGTAGCCCGTTCCCCCGGTCAGGCAAATATCATCGAGCTGAGCTTGCGGCGCCCGTTCAGCACGATGGGATCGTTGGGCTTCAGCGCATCGAAGATGGTGAAAAGCTGCGCCTTGGCCGCGCCTTCGTTCCATTCGCGGTCGCGCTTGAACAGGTCCAGCAGCTGATCCACCGCCTCTTGCACCTTGCCATTGGCATGCAGCGCCTGCGCCAGGTCGAAGCGCGCCTGAAGATCGCCCGGATCGGCGTCGACCTTCGCCTGCAGCTCGGCCACCGGGCCGGCACCGGCCGCCTGCCGCGCCAGTTCAAGCTGGGCATGGGCCGCTTCCAGTTCCGGGCTGTGCGAGATTTCGGCCGGCGCCCCGTTCAGGATCGCCTCGGCCTGGTCCAGGTCGTCCATGGCGATATGGGCGCGCACCAGACCGCCATAGGCGGCCGCGTGATGCGGGTCCTCTTCCAGGATCGCGGCAAAGGTCTGCGCGGCATCCACCGCAGCCCCTTCGCCCAGCATCTCCTCGGCCGCTTCGACCGCCGCATCAAGACCGGCGCCGGGCGCTTCGCCACCGGCAGCCTGCACCAGCCGGTCGATGAAAGCCTTCACTTCCGATGCCGGCACCGCGCCCTGGAACCCGTCGATGGGCTGGCCCTGATAGAAGGCATAGACCGTCGGGATCGACTGGATGCGCAGCTGGCCTGCGATCATCTGCGCCTCGTCGACGTTGACCTTCACCATCTTCACGGCGCCCTTGGCCGCCTTGACCGCGTCTTCCAGCATCGGGCCCAGCGTCTTGCAGGGACCGCACCACGGCGCCCAGAAGTCGACCACGATCGGCACCTCCTGGCTGGCGTCGACGACGTCCGCCATGAAGTTCGCCTCGGTCGTGTCCTTGATCAGGTCGCCCGCCGGAGCAGCGGCTTGCGTTCCGCCCAGAATGTCCATCGTCTTACTCACTCCGCTTTGGGTTTGAGCCGTATATGAAGCCTGTCGGCCCTAAAACCAAGGCCCTCGCGCAGGTGGCGGCCCAGAATACCGCAACCGTAAGGTTAAAGGTCGAAGGTCGCGAAGACCGGCGCATGGTCCGACGGCTTGATCGGCTTTGGGCTTGCCTCCAGCTCCCAGCCGCGCGCGTCGCGCAGGATCCGGCTGGAATGGGCCGCGTTGGAAATGTCGGGCGTGGCCCAGATATGGTCCAGTCGCCGGCCCTTGTCCGCCGCCGCCCAGTCGGCCGACCGATAGGACCACCAACTGTACAACAGCCCGTCCGGGATGTCCTGCCGGGTGATGTCGACCCATTTTCCTGCGTCCTGGGTTTCGGCCAGATGCTCCACCTCGATCGGCGTGTGGCTGACCACCTTCAGAAGCTGCTTGTGGCTCCAGACGTCGTCCTCGCGCGGGGCGATGTTCAGGTCGCCCACCAGGATCGACTTTTCCGGCGCCTCGGTCCGGAACCAGTCGCGCATGTCGTTCAGGTAGGTCAGCTTCTGGTCGAACTTCAGATTCTTCTCGCGGTCGGGCTCGTCCCCGCCCGCAGGGACATAGAAATTGTGGACCGTGACGCCATTTTCCAGCCTGGCCGCGATGTGACGGGCATGGCCCAGGCCTGCGAAATCCTGCGCGCAGACCTCGGTGATCGGCAGTTTCGACAGGATCGCCACGCCGTTATAGCCCTTGTCGCCGCGGGCAACCATGTGGGTGTAGCCCCGCGCCTGGAAGCCTTCGACCGGGATCTTGTCGACCGGCGACTTGCACTCCTGCAGGCACAGGACGTCCGGGCCTTCCTCGTCCAGCAGCTTCCAGACCAGCGGTTCGCGCAGGCGGACAGAGTTGATGTTCCAGGTGGCAAGCGTAAAGGACATGAAGACAGACCGAAGGTTGTGCGTGACCGGCGCCACCCTAGGCGGGACCTTGCCGTTCCTCAACCCGATCCCTGTTCCCCTTGCGCAGGTCGTCACAAATGGGTTTCAGAGCGCGGGCAATTTGCGCGCGCCAAGCGATTCAATCCCCGGTACGACCCCCATGTTCGAACTCTTCACCAGTACGCAGAAATCCATCGCCATCCGCTTCGAGGATGACGAATACGCCTATCTGTCCGCGATCATGGCGGAACGGCGGCAGGGCAGCGGAACGCGGCGCTTTCCCACCCGCGCCTCTGCCCTGCGCCATGCACTGAAAAAGGGAAGCGAGGCCATCGAGCCCGACGACCACGCCACCCGCATCGAGGTGCCCGAGGACCTGCCCCCCGCCGACTATGCCTGGATCATGCCGGGCGAGACGCTGTGGCCTGTGCAGATGCCCAAGGCCACACGCTCGGCCCTGGCCGAGGCCGCGCGCCAGAAGGGCGTGACCCCGCGCCAGATCCTGCGCGCCGCCATCCGCCGCGCGATGGGGGCATGAGCCGCAAGGACACCCGCCGGGCGATCCGGCTGGTCTGTGACGCGGAAACGCTGGACCTTCTGCACGGCCTGCGCCGCGCCCCCGGGCGCAGCCTGGCCGATATCGTCCGCCGGATCGTGGGCGCCACGGACATGGCCACCGTGCGCCCCGCCCTGCCGGGCGCCGTGCGTCAGGTGCTGCTGGTCCAGTTGCCGCATGACCTGCACAAGAATGTGGAAAAGGCGGCCCGTCACCACGCGACCGACCCGGCCGCGATCCTGCTGGGCTGCCTGCGCGCCCGGGGTTGAAACCGCAAACGCCCCCCGGAAAAGAAAAATGCCGGGCTCAATGGCCCGGCTAGTCCAACAGGGAGTTGCCTGTCAGAAACCTGGACAGGCACAGGATACATGTGTCTAGATCATGGATCTGACAAGTTCCTTGATCGAAATCATTTCACGCAACCAGCCGATATCCGCCGGATTCCGTGACCAGCAGCCGCGCATTCGACGGGTCGGGCTCGATCTTCTGGCGCAAGCGATAGATGTGGGTTTCCAGTGTATGGGTGGTGACGCCTGCATTGTATCCCCAGACCTCGTGCAGCAGCACGTCGCGCGGCACCACGCCGTCGGTCGCGCGAT
The DNA here is from genome assembly GCF_009765275.1 of Chachezhania sediminis. GTDB lineage: Bacteria > Pseudomonadota > Alphaproteobacteria > Rhodobacterales > Rhodobacteraceae > Chachezhania > Chachezhania sediminis. Next base: position 653,671 of record NZ_VOPH01000002.1, on the reverse strand, counting down.
AGAGGAACTTGAGGATATTCGTTTCCTTCTCCGTCAGGCGGATCTTGCGGTCGTCTTCGGTGACCAGCAGTTTCATCGCCGGCTTGAAGGTATAGGGCCCCAAGGTGAAGACGGCATCTTCCGACTGTTCGTGCTGGCGCAGTTGCGCGCGGATGCGGGCCAGCAGCACCGGGAACTTGAAGGGCTTGGTGACATAGTCGTTGGCGCCGGCGTCCAGCCCCAGGATCGTGTCGGCATCACTGTCCTGGCCTGTCAGCATCATGATCGGCGCCTTCACGCCCTGCTTGCGCATCAGCCGGCACAGTTCCCGCCCGTCGGTATCGGGAAGACCCACGTCCAGGATGATCAGGTCGTACAGTTTCTCCTTCGTGCGCTCCAGCGCCTGCGCGCCGTCGCCCGCTTCGAAGACGTCGAAATCCTCGGTCATCACGAGTTGTTCACTCAACGCATCGCGGAGGTCGTCATCATCGTCCACAAGGAGAATGTTCTTGATTTGCGCCATCTTCTGCCTCCGACTGCTTGTGCTTCTAGATGTGTGACGCCATGTGTATCGGCAAGAATTGCTGCGCCAGACTCACGCCGACGTGTGCTGACGCAGCGATTTGTTTCAAACTTTTTTCGAAATGGCCTAAGGCAGGGCATGATAGCGACAGGACCAGGACCGACGGCCAGGACTCTGGCCCCCGATACGGGCGAGCTGATGGCGCGTGCGCGCGCCGATCTGCGCATGGGCTTGCCGGTCCTGATAACGCGCGCCGGGCGCGCCGTGCTGGCGGCGGCGGCGGAAACGCTGCCTTCGGACCGGCTGGCGCAGCTGTGCGCCCTGTCCAACGACGTGTCCCTGGCCATCACCGCCCGCCGGGCCGAAACCCTGAAGGCGCGCGCCTATGACGGCGACATGGCGCGGGTGCGCCTGCCGGCCGATGCCGGGCTGGCCTGGGTGCGGGCCGTGGCCGATCCGGCCGACGATCTTGCCACGCCGATGAAGGGACCGCTGCTGTCGCTGCGGGACGGTACCGCGGACCTGCACCGCACCGCGATCCTTCTGGCCAAGTCGGCGCAGCTTCTGCCCTCTGCCGTGGTGGCGCCGCTGGAACCCCGCGCCGTGGCACTGGTGCCGCAAAGCATCACCCGCATCGACCAGGACGAGGCGATGCGCCATTTCGACGATCCCAAACCGATGGAGCCTGTGGTCAGCGCCCGCCTGCCCCTGTCGGTGTCCGAGGCCGGCCGTCTGCACGTCTTCCGCCCCTCCGACGGTGGGGAAGAGCATTACGCGGTGGAAATCGGCCGCCCCGACCGGTCGCAACCGGTACTGGCGCGGCTGCATTCCGCCTGCTTCACCGGCGACCTGCTGGGAAGCCTGAAATGCGATTGCGGTCCGCAACTGCGCGGCGCCATGGCCCAGATGGGGGCCGAAGGCGCGGGCGTGCTGCTGTATCTGAACCAGGAAGGCCGCGGCATCGGCCTGGCCAACAAGATGCGCGCCTATGCGTTGCAGGACCAGGGCTTCGACACGGTCGAGGCGAACCACCGCCTGGGATTCGAGGACGACGAACGCGATTTCCGCCTGGGGGCCGAGTTGCTGCGCAAGCTGGGCTTTTCTTCGGCACGGCTGCTGACCAACAACCCGGCCAAGGTCGCCATGCTGGAAAAGGAAGGCATCACGGTGACGGAGCGCGTCCCCCTGATCGCCGGTCACACCGAGCATAACCGGGCCTATCTGGAAACCAAGGCGTCGAAATCCGGCCACCTGTTTTGACGCCACGGGACCTGGTCCTGACCCCCACCGGACTGCGGTTTCGCGGCCGAACCTTTTCCTGCAGCATCGGCAAGGGCGGGATTTCCGACTCAAAACGGGAAGGCGACGGCGCGACACCATCCGGCGTGCATCGGATCACCGGTATCCTCTATCGCGCGGATCGCCTGCCCCGCCCGCATCCATTGGCCCGGCCCATCGGGCCGCGGGACCTGTGGTCGGACGATCCGGCCGATCCCGCCTACAACACGCATGTCCACGCACCGCATAACTACAGCCACGAAAAGCTGCGCCGGGCCGATCCGCTGTATGATGTCGTGCTGCTGACGGACTGGAACACCGATCCGGCCGAACCCGGCAAGGGATCGGCAATCTTTCTGCACCAACGCCGCAGGCCCGGTTACCCGACCGAAGGCTGCGTGGCCTTTGACCGGGCGGATCTGTTGTGGATCGCCGCAAGGCTGGAGCCCGGACGCACGCGATTGATCGTCTAGCTTCAGGGCGCCTGCGACTCGCCTGAGCCCGGCCAGCGTCAAAGTGCGAAGGCCGCGGAAGGCCGCGACCGCTGACCGGCTTGCCGCCGGGCGGTACAGTGCTTTCAGACCCTGAGGCCGATTTTCAGCGAAGCGGGTTCCGGTCCCCGAAGATGGCCGATCCGACGCGGACATGGGTCGCACCCAAGGCGATGGCCTTCTCGAAATCGCCGCTCATGCCCATCGAAAGGCCGTCCAGCCCGTTGCGAGCGGCGATCTTGGCCAGCAGGGCAAAGTGAAGCGCGGCTTCCTCTTCCACCGGGGGGATGCACATCAGACCCCTGATCGGCAGGTCCAGCGCCCGGCATTCCGCGACAAAGGCATCGGTGTCCGTGGGCGCGATCCCGGCCTTCTGGTCCTCTTCCCCGGTGTTCACCTGAATGAACAGTTCCGGGCAGGACCCAATTTCCTGTGCGATGCGGGCGATCGTGGTGGCGAGCTTCGGACGGTCGACGGAATGGATGGCCTGCGCAAGCTCCATCGCCTGGCGGACCTTGTTCGACTGCAGCGGGCCGATGATGTGAAGCTCGATCCCGTCGTAACGGGTGCGGAAGTCCGGCCACTTGCCCGCGGCTTCCTGCACACGGTTTTCGCCGAAGATGCGCTGGCCCTCGTCCAGCACCGCCTCGACCCGCTCCAGCGGCTGTTGTTTCGACACGGCGATCAGCGTGACGGAACCGGGGGTGCGGCCGGCATCGGATTCGGCCTTGGCGATGGCGGATCGGATTTCCTGAAGGGACATGGAAACAGCCTTTCGAACGGGAACGGCTGCAGGGAAACACCAATACGGCACAAAAGAAAAGGGCAGGTCCGAAGACCTGCCCAATTCCGTCAGATGACGCGCTTCGATTAGAAGCGGAACACGACGCCGGTTTGTGCCCGGGTGATGTCCTTGTCGGAGTTCGCCAGGTTGGTGCCAGCGGTGTTGCGGTAGGAAACCAGACCGGCAACCAAGGTGACGCCGCCGCCCAGGTCGTATTCGTAGTTCACACCGTAGCTGTTGCCACCGAAGGTGGTGCCAGCTGCGTTGGTGTTGTCGTCTTCCTGAGCAACCCATGCCACCAGCGAGCCGCCGACACCCACGTCGACCGAGCCGTACAGGCGGTACTTGGACACGCCGTCGTTGTCGCCGTAGGCCAGGCCAACGCCGAACTGGCCGAAGGTGCCGCCGACGGACACTGCGGTCAGTTCTTTTGCCAGGCCGGCTGCGTTCAGGTCGGCCTTGTCGTTCGTGGCGCCGTCAAGCGATGCCTGCTGACGCGCTGCAGCAACGGTCCAGTCGCCGAAGGTGTAGGCCAGCATAATGCCCGTTGCGGTAACGGTGCCCTGATCGTTGATCGGAGCCGCAACGCCCGGAATCGGAACCGCCTTCGGGTTGGTCTGCGAGTACGACAGTTGACCGGTGAAGCCGCCCTGCGAGTAGATGACTTCGAAGCCGGTTGCCTGGCCAGCTGCGCCCGACGAGGTGCCGGTCGAGTTGTACGCGTCCCATGCCCACTGACGGCCGGCCGAGTTCAGAACCAGCGACTGGAAGCCCGAGCCGTCAACACCGGTGCCAACCGACGTGGTCGGCAGGTACAGGCCCGGCATGTTGTCGACGGCACCCAGGATGTTGCCCACGTTCAGCGTGAAGCCGCTGTAGGTCACACCGAAGCGCGGTGCGTTGAAGACAGCGCCGCCCGGGTTGTTGTTGCGGTTGTCGGCCTGAGCACGGAAGCGAGCGTTGAAGCCCACACCGTTGTCGGTTTCCGCCGACATGTCGAACTGCAGACGCAGACGGCTGGTCAGGTTCATGTCGCGGGTGTTGTTGCCGGTCGCGTCAGTGCTGTTGGCGCTGTTGTAGTCAAGACCAAAACGGCCGTAGCCGCTGAGACGGACGTCCGCCGCTGCGACCGAGCCGGTCGCGACCAGGGCGGTGGTCAGGATCAGAACCTTTTTCATGGTTTTCCCCTCGGAGTTTCTCATTCACACGCCCATGCCAGTGAATCCGGCGTGGGTATGGAAAGCGGTTTCGCTTTTTAGGAGCGCCTTTGGCAAGGGCGGAGGTCGGCCTTGGCTTAATCACGTCGATCTTGGTGCAGCAATGCCACAGTCTTGTGACGCAGGGCGAAGGCTGCCCCCGAAGCATCTGATCCTGCAAGCCAATCCCGTGAAAAACAAGGTCGCCCCGCGGCGCCGCGGCGTTCAGGCAGGCGGCCCCGGGCCGGGACCGAGTCGGCCTGCGGCGCGCTGGCGCCATGGGACAATGCCTGCCTTGCTATGCGGGGTCGGGTTGGATATTCAGAAAATCATTACAGTTGAATACAGGTAGGCCCAATGAGGCTCGGTCGCTTCCGCCGAAATACGCTCTGTCTCTGCTTGGCCGCCCTTGCCGGTCTTGCTGCATGTTCCCGCAACGGCCCTCCGGCCGAACGGGATCCCGACGCCGGTATCTTCATCGCGGATGAAAAGACGACCGGTCGCACGACGATCTGGGATGCCTTCGGTCCGGACAAGTCCGGTCAGGAAGTCCAGGTCAACCGCTACCTGTGGTTCGCGTCGCTCGACGTGCTCAGCTTCCTGCCGATCCAGTCGGTCGATCCGTTCACCGGAATCATCGTCACGGGCTATGGCCGCCCGCCCGGCGGCGGCCGGTCCTATCGTGCGACCGTGCACGTGAAGGACCCGTCGCTGACGGCCCGCTCCCTGCGGGTGTCCCTGCAGACCCAAGGCGGACCGGTCAGCCCGGCCACAACGCGCGCCGTGGAAGATGCGATTCTGTCCCGCGCCCGCCAGTTGCGGATCGCCGACAACAAGCTCTGACGCCCTGCCATCGGGCAGGTCCGGCAAAGTTCGGGTAGTGCGCGCGGTCTTCCGTCGTCGCACCCGTGATTCTGCGTGCCCTCTGGCCGGTCACCCCTCTGGTCACCGCGCGACAATCCTTCTATGACGTCGCCGGGCCCGGACGCGCCTTCAGGCATGCCCGGACGCCGCCTATTCGATGAAGGATTCACGCTGCCCATGTCCGACGCCATCCCGACCAAGTCGCCCGCCGCAGACGCCCCGGCAGGCGCCGTCTATTCCGCCGGCGCCATCGAAGCGAAATGGCAGGCAGCCTGGGACGGTGCCGACCTGTTCCGCGCCGAACGCGATCCGGCGCGGCCCAAGTATTACGTGCTTGAGATGTTCCCCTATCCGTCGGGCCGGATCCACATGGGGCATGTGCGCAACTATACCATGGGCGACGTCATCGCCCGCTACAAATCCTCGTGCGGGTTCAGCGTCCTGCACCCGATGGGCTGGGACGCCTTCGGGATGCCTGCCGAAAACGCCGCCATGGCCTCGGGCGGGCATCCGAAGGACTGGACCTACGGCAACATCGCCGACATGCGCGCACAGATGAAGCCGCTGGGCCTGTCCATCGACTGGTCCCGCGAATTCGCCACCTGCGACCCGGAATATTACGGCCAGCAGCAGGCGCTGTTCCTCGACTTCCTGGAAAAGGGCCTGGTCTACCGCAAGAACGCCGTCGTGAACTGGGACCCGGTCGACATGACCGTTCTGGCGAACGAACAGGTGATCGACGGCAAGGGCTGGCGTTCGGGGGCCGAGGTCGAACGCCGCGAGCTGACCCAGTGGTTCTTCAAGATCTCGTCCATGGCGGGCGAGCTTCTGGACGCGCTGGACGGGCTGGAAAACTGGCCCGCCAAGGTCCGCCTGATGCAGGAAAACTGGATCGGACGCAGCCGTGGCCTGCAGATGGTCTTCAACCTGACCGCACCGGTCGAGGGGCATGACGGGATCGAGGTCTACACGACCCGCCCCGATACGCTGCTGGGCGCCAGTTTCGTCGCCATCGCCAACGACCACCCGCTGGCCAAGGCGCTGGAAGCGGGCGATGCTAGCCTGGCCGCCTTCAACGCCGATTGCCGCAAGTCCGGCACGTCGGAAGCGGAACTGGAAAAGGCCGAAAAGCGTGGCTACGATACCGGGCTGACCGTTCAGCATCCGCTCTTCCCCGACCAGACCCTGCCGGTCTGGGTCGCGAACTTCGTGCTGATGGATTACGGCACCGGCGCCGTCTTCGGCTGCCCGGCCCACGACCAGCGCGACCTTGATTTCGCACGGAAATACGACCTGCCGGTCATCGACACCTTCTTTGCGCTCGACGGCAGCGACCCCGTGGGGACCGAGGCCTTCGTGCCCGCCAAGACCGAAAAGGTCCGCTGGGTCGACCAACCCGCGGGCCTGGACGTCGCAACGGGGCAGGAAGCCATCGACGCCACCATCGACTGGGCCGAAAAGCAGGGCCTGGGCCAGGGCAAGGAACAGTTCCGCCTGCGTGACTGGGGCCTTTCCCGCCAGCGCTATTGGGGCTGCCCGATTCCGGTCGTCCACTGCCCCGATTGCGGCGTGGTGCCGGAAAAGAAGGAAAACCTGCCGATCCAGCTGCCCTATGACGAAGGCGGCAAGCCCATCGACTTTTCCGTCCCCGGCAACCCGCTGGACCGTCACCCAACCTGGCGCGACACGCCCTGCCCGTCCTGCGGCAAGCCGGCCAAGCGCGAGACGGACACGATGGACACCTTCGTCGACAGCTCTTGGTACTTCGCCCGTTTCACCGCGCCGCGCGCCACCACGCCGACGGAACTGGCCGATGTCGATTACTGGATGAACGTCGACCAGTATATCGGCGGTATCGAACACGCGATCCTGCACCTTCTGTATTCCCGCTTCTTCGCCCGGGCGATGCACATCACCGGCCACCTGCCGGCAAAATGCGCCGAACCCTTCGATGCGCTGTTCACGCAGGGCATGGTCACACACGAGATCTACCAGACCCGCGACGACCGCGGCCGTCCGGTCTATCACCTGCCCGAGGACGTGGTGGCGAAGGACGGTTCCGTGGTGGTCAAGGCCACGGGCGAGGCGGTCGAGGTTGTCCCCTCGGCCAAGATGTCGAAGTCCAAGAAGAACGTCGTCGATCCGAACGACATCGTGGAACGGTTCGGCGCGGATACCGCCCGCTGGTTCGTCCTGTCCGACAGTCCGCCGGAACGCGACGTCGAATGGACCGCCGCCGGGGCCGAGGCCGCGCACCGCCACCTGGCGCGCGTCTATCGCATCGCGTCCGACATCGTGGCCATGCCCGACGGGCCCGGCACGGATGACGAGGCGCTGCTGCGCGAGACGCACAAGGCCATCCACGAGGTGACGGGCGGCATCGAAAGCTTCGGCTTCAACGCGGCCATCGCCAAGCTTTACGGTTTCACCACAACGCTGTCCCGGTCCAAGGCCGGCAAGGACGCCAAGCTTCAGGCCGTGAAGGTGCTGGTCCAGCTGATGTCGCCGATGACCCCCCACCTGTCGGAGGAAATCTGGTCCATGCTGGGCGCCGAAGGCCTGGTCGCCCGCGCGCCCTGGCCCAAGGCGGACGACGCGATGCTGGTCGAGGACACCGTGGTCCTGCCCGTGCAGGTCAACGGCAAGCGCCGGGCGGAAATCGAGGTCCCGCGCGAGGCAGACAAGGCCGCGATCGAGGCCATCGCCATGGCCGATGCCCATGTCCAGCGCAGCCTGGATGGCGCCACGCCGAAGAAGATCATCGTCGTGCCCGGACGGATCGTGAATGTGGTGGTCTGACCGGATAACAGGTCCGGTCGGCCGTCGCGCCGTCCTGAAGCTCGGGCTTGCGGGCGGTGCTGCCGCCGGCTTGTCGGCATGCGGCTTCACCCCGGTCTACGGGCCCGGCGGCACCGGCACGGCGCTGCGCAATACCGTGGTGATCGACAAGGCCGACAGTGTCGAAGGCTATCTGTTCGTGCAGGCGGTCGAAACGCAGCTGGGCCACGCGACCCAGCCGACCTACCGCCTGGCCTGGGACATGGCCGTGGTCGAGGAAGGCCAGGCGATCACGCCGAACAACGAAACCACACGCTACAGCGTCATCGGCGCGGTCAATTACCGCCTGATGAAGATCGGGTCCGACGATGTGCTGGCCTCGGGCCGGATCGAAAGCTTCACCGGTTATTCGGCCACCGGCACCACGGTGGAAACGCTGGCCGCCGAACGCGATGCCCATGCCCGCCTGATGGCGCTTCTGGCCGAACGGGTCGTGACGCGGCTGTTCGCGACGGCAGACCTGAGCGGATGAAGCTGTCGGCGCGCGAAGTCGACGGGTACTGCGCCCGTCCCGACACGGGCCGCGCCGGTCTGCTGATCTATGGCAATGACGGCATGCGCGTGGCGCTGAAGCGCCAGCAGGTGCTGGCCGCCCTTCTGGGCCCCGGCGCCGAGGAGGAAATGCGCCTGACCCGCCTGTCGGGCGCCGACCTGCGCAAGGATCCGGCCGGTCTTTACGATGCGCTGAAGGCCGTGGGCTTCTTTCCGGGCCTGCGCGCCGTCCATGTCGAGGACGCGACCGACGGCACCGCCCCGGCCTTCGAGGCCGCGCTGGGGGACTGGACCCCGGACGACGCGCGCCTTGTCGTGACCGCCGGGGCGCTGAAGGCCAGCTCCAAGCTGCGGAAACTCTTCGAAGGCCACCCGGCCGTCCTGACCGCCGCGATCTACGACGAACCGCCGTCCCGCGCGGAAATCGAACGGATGCTGGGCGCCGCCGGCCTGTCCGCGGTCCCTTCCGACGCGCTGGCCACACTGGAAACCCTCGCGGCCGAGATCGGCCCGGGCGCCTTTGCCCAGGTGGCCGAGAAGCTGGCCCTCTACAAGCGGAGCGATTCCGCGCCGCTGACCTCGGACGACATCTCTGCCTGTGCCCCCCAGACGACCGATGCCGCGCTGGACGATCTGCTGAACGTGGTGGCCGAGGCCCGCGTGGCCGAGATCGGCCCGCTGATTCGCCGGCTGGAGGCGCAGGGCACCCAGGCCGTGGGCCTCTGCATCGGGGCGACCCGGCATTTCCGCACGCTCTATGCCGCCGCGGCCGACCCGGGCGGGCCGCGCGCCGGCGTGCAGAAGCTGCGCCCACCGGTCTTCGGCCCCCGCCGGGACCGTCTGGAACGGCAGGCGGGCCAGTGGGGGGCCGCGCGGCTGCAGACGGCGCTGACCGTCCTGACCGATACCGACCTTGCGCTGCGGTCGGCCGGGGCCACCGCACCCGCGATGGCGCTGGTCGAACGCGCGTTCATTCGTCTCGCCATGATGGGTCAACGCCGGGTTTGACTTGACCGCGGTGCGCGCTCGGCCACTTTGTGCGCCGTGACCCGACGAAGAGGAGTTCCCATGTACACGGTCTATGGCAATGCCTACACGCGGACGCTGCGCGTACTCTGGTGCCTGGAGGAGATCGGCGCGCCCTACACCCACGTGCCGGGCGATGCGCACAGCCCCGAGATCAAGGCGGTGAACCCGTCGGGCAAGGTGCCGGCCCTGGGGCTGGAGGACGGGACGATCCTGACCGATTCGACGGCGATCATGACCTTTCTTGCCGACAAGCACGCCGCGGTGACCTTCCCCGCCGGAACGGTGGACCGGGCCAGGCAGGACGGTTTCACCAACATGCTGCTGGACGAGATCGACGGCTGCCTGTGGACCGCGAACCGGATGACCGGGCGCTTCCTGCCGGAAGAGATGCACGTGCCGGACGTGATCCCCAGCCTGAAATACGAATTCAGCCGCTCCATCGCGCGGCTGGACGCGATGATCCACGGCCCGTTCCTGATGGGCGACACCTTCACCATCCCGGACATCATCCTGACCCATTGCGTGGGCTGGGCCCGGGCGATCAAGTTCGACATCGAAAGCGACAAGGTCCTTGCCCATGCCAAGGCCATGCGCGACCGCCCCGGCTACAAGGCAGCCTTCGCGCTGGGTCAGAAAGCGGCCTGATCGCGGATTGCCGCAGGGTCGGGCAGGCTGCGCCTTCGGGCTCCCACGCCTGCCCGACCCGATTCCGGGCCAGCTCGTTCGCGGGCTGGCCCCGCATGGTGAACGCGCTATCCGGGCCTGCCCGACAGGCCGGCGGCCACGCAGCGTCCGGACGGCCTCCGGGTCGCGAAACCCGGAACGCCCGCGCGCCTAAACCGGCAGATCGCGCATCAGCACTGCCAGCTCTGCCGCCCCGTTGGCCTCGACCCCGTCGGCCGCGCCCAGCCGGGCGGCGTCGGGCTTGTTCTGGGTCAGTTTCCAGGTGCCGTCGATGGCCGTGACGGTCAGCCGGTAGGGCACGATCATCCGCATCAGTTTTGCCGTGGCCTCCGGGTCGGTCTTGGCCAGGGTCCAGGGCGTCTTCGGCGCCAGCCGGTTTTCGAATTCCGCCGACAGCCGGTCCAGCACGCCGCGCAGGCTGTCGTCCGGCATCCGTTCCAGTACCCCGTCGACATGGACGGCGACATAGTTCCAGGTCGGCACCTGGTCCTCCATCCCGTACCAGTCCGGAGAGATATAGGCTTCGGGTCCCTGCACCGCGATCCGTGCCGGCTGGCTGGCGGTGACACGCCGGGCAATCGGGTTCGACCGGACCAGGTGCAATTCCAGCGCCGTACCGTCTTCGCTCACGCAGAAGGGCACGTGGGACAGAAGCGGCACGCCCCCGTCCGGGTCCGACACCGCCAGCATCCCGAACCCGCGGTCGCGGGCAAAGGCCAGGTTCTGCGTGTCTTCCGCGGTCCTGTAGATCGGATTGGGATGCATCTGCCCTGTCTCCACGTTGTGCCGTTCCGACCTACCACCCGGGGGCCCGGGGGGCCAAGGCCCCCCGGAAGCGGGGGGCACGGGGGGCGGCAGCCCCCCGTTCCTTCGGGCGACGCGGCCACGCGGCGCAATCCCCCTACAGAGCCCAATCCCCCAGATAGGCCTTCAACTCTTCCGACGGCGCCTCCAGCAATTCCCTGACCTGCACCGGCGCCCGCGCCTCGCCTCCATCGACCAGCACGACCCGGTCCGCGATCCGCACCACGTCGCCCGGATCGTGGGTCACCATCAGGACCAGCGCACCACGCTCGGCCGCCAACGTCTTCACCAGATCCAGCATCTCGGCCTTCAGCGCCGGTCCCAGCGCCGCAAAGGGTTCGTCCAGCAGCAGCACGGGCCGCCCCTGAACCAGCACCCGCGCCAGCGCCGCGCGGCTGCGCTGCCCGCCCGACAGTTCGCCGGGCCGGCGCGGGCCCAGCCCGGCCAGGCCAACCCGGTCCAGCGCCTTCTCGACCGCGGCCTTGTCATCGCCTTTCAGCCGCAAGTCGGGCCGGATCCCCAGCCCGACGTTCTGCGCCACCGTCAGATGCGGGAACAGGTTGCCGTCCTGGAACAGCATCGCCACCGGCCGCCTGCCCGGGTCGAGGTCCTCGATGGCCTCGTTCCGCCACAGGATCCGCCCCCGCTCCAGCGGCAGGAAGCCCGCCAGCCCCTCCAGCAGCGTCGACTTGCCCGAGCCCGAGGCCCCGATCACGCCGACGATGCCCCCGGCGCCCACTTCCATGTCCGCCGTCACGCGGTAGGTGCCGTTCAGGACCCCGACATCGTCAAAGCGCAGCACGGGCGTGTCCTCCCCTGTCGAACATCCAGAACACCGCCAGCGTCAGCACCGCCAACACCAGTGCCGCGCCTGCCGCCTGCTCCATCCGGTAGGCGCCCATCAGACGCAGGATCGCCAGCGGCAGCGTCGCCAGGTCCGGATCGGCGAAAAGCGCGATCACCCCAAGATCCCCCATGGACAGCGCCGCGGCGATCCCCGCGGAGAATCCCAGCGGCCCTCGCAATTGCGGCAGCAGGACATGGCGCAGATAGTTCCATCCGCCCATGTCCAGCCCCATGGCCAGGCGCCCGCTGCGGGCCAGCTCGGCCCGGGCGGCCGGGACCAGCACCCGCAGCCCGAACGGCAGGGCCATCACCGCGTTGGACAACACCGTGACCGGCAGCGCCGCACGCCCCGGGTCGATAAAGGGATAGAGGATCAGGAACAGTCCCGTCCCGATCACCAGGGGCGAGGCGACAAGCCCCGGCAGTCCCGCCGTTTCGGCCAGCGGCCGGCCCGCGGCCGCCGTCAGCGCGACGGGCAGGGCAAGGGCGAGGTAAAGCACCGTGCTCGCCCCCGCCACGATCAGCGATGTCGCCGCCGCCCGCCAGACCGGTCCTTCCAGCGCCGGAAGACCCTTCAGTCCCGCCAGCAGGATCGCTGCCAGCGGCACCAGCAGGAACAGCGCCGCGAACGCAATCGCCAGACCGTCCAGCACCTGCGCCGCGCGCCCGGTCCGGTCCCAGCGGACCGGCACCCGGCCGATGCCGCCGCCAAAGCCCGCAGGCGCCGCGACGGCCAGCCCGGCCACCACGGCCAAAAGGCCCAGCGCCAGTTGCAGGACCGACAGCACCGCCGCCCGGCCCAGGTCGAAATCGAAGCGCACCGCCTGGTAGATCGCCAGTTCCAGCGTCGTGGCGCGCGGGCCCCCACCCAGCGTCAGCGCCACGGCGAAACTGGTCAGGCAGACGGCGAAGACCAGCGCCAGCGCGCCCGGCACGGCCTCGCGCAGCATCGGACGTTCCAGCAGCCGGTGCACCTCGCGCGGGCCGGCGCCCAGCTGCGCGGCCAGGCGAAAGCGTTCGGGCGGGATTTCCTGCCAGCCCTGCAACAGCAGACGGGTGGCAAGCGGCAGGTTGAAGAAGACATGGGCCAGAACGACCCCCTGCAGGCCGTAGATCGACAGCGGCGGCAGACCGAACAGGCCCAGCAGGGAACTGATCCAGCCGCCGCGCCCGAAGACCGTCAGCAGGCCCAGCACCGCCACGATCACCGGCAGCAGGAACGGCGCACCCAGAAGGGCGACCAGGGCGCGCCGGCCCGCGAAGCTGCGCCGCGCCAGGGCGCGGGCGACGGGAATGGCCAGAACGACGCTGAGGCAGGCCGACAGGCAGGCCTGCAGCACCGTGAACCGCAGCGCGGCCCAGTCCGCCGGTCCCAGCGACGGCACCCCGTCATCCGCCGCGCGCCAGGCCACGGCGGCCAGGCAGGCGGCGACCAGGGCAAAGATCCCCGCCGCCGCGATCGTGCCGGGCGTACGCCCTACCGGCTGAGCGCGCCAAGCCATGCGTCAAGCGCCGCCTTTCGCTGGGCCGGCACTTCCGCCGGCGGGATCATCAGGGCCTTTTCCGGCTGCACCAGCGTGTCGAATCCCGCGGGCAGGCCGCCCTCGGGCGTCACGGCCGGGTACATCCAGTTCGTCGTCGGGATCGCCGACTGGAAGGGGGTGGTCACCATGAAATCCAGGAACTGCTGCGCCAGCGCTGGCTGGTCCGAGGATTTCAGCCGCGCCGCGACCTCGACCTGCAGGTAATTGCCCTCGGTCATCGCGGCAGAGGTCTTGGTGTCGTCATCCTCGGCGATGACGTGATAGGCGGGCGAGGTCGTGTAGGACAGGACCGCCTGCGCCTCGCCTTTCAGGAACAGGCCATAGGCCTCGGACCAACCCGGCGTCACGGTGACGATATTGTCGGCCAACCCCTGCCAGATCTCGCCCGCGCGGTCGCCATAGGCGTCCTGGATCCACAGGATCAGGCCCAGCCCGGGGGTGGAGGACCGCGGATCCTCGATCACCAGCGTCACGTCGCTTTGGCCCAGCGCCTCGAAATCGGTGGGAAAGGTCAGGGTCTTGTCGTGGACGAAGGCGAAATAGCCCCAGTCGAAGGGGATGAAGGTGTCGTCGGTCCACGCGATGGGCAGGTCGTATTGCGCCTCGACCGTTGTGGGGACGAAGAGTCCGGTGGCCCTGGCTTCGGCCATCAGGTTGGTGTCGAGGCCAAGGACGACGTCCGCCGCGCTGCGCGCGCCTTCCAGGCGGATGCGGGACAGAAGGGCTGCCCCGTCGGCCGCGCTGACGAATTTCAGGTCGCAGCCGCAGGTCTCCTCGAAGGCCTTTTCGACCACGGGGGCAGGGCCCCACTCGGACACGAAGCTGTCATAGGTATAGACCACCAGTTCCGGCTTCGCATCGTCGGCAAAGACAGGGGTCAGCATCGTGGTGCTGGTGAAAAGCGCTGCAATCGCAAGATGTCTCATGGCATCCTCCATTTGCGGCGAAAGGCAAAGGTGGCGTGATGCCGGAAAACCTTCCCTCCGCCGGTACGAGCCGGTTCAGGTTCAACGGGTTCGCTTATGCGCATCTCAGCCCTTGCAGGCTCCCCGAGGTAGGGCGCACGCTATGCCGGGCGCAGGTCCGCCGCAAGGCGAAAGCGCTTGTGAGCGCGGGCCCGCGCGGCTAGATCGGCGCTGATCGGGCCGGAGGGACGGCCGGACCGGGGCCAAAGCCGCTTGAAACGGCTTTGCAAAGGCCTTTCGTGGCCCGCAGCCGGTCCGACGACAGCCAGACCGGTCAGGCGCGATGAAGGACAGGAGACGCCCCATGTCGATGAACAGCTTCGGACATCTCTTCCGCGTGACCACCTGGGGCGAAAGCCACGGGCCGGCCCTGGGCGCCACCGTCGACGGCTGCCCGCCGGGCATCGCCGTCACGGAAGAAATGCTGCAGCACTGGCTGGACCAGCGCAAACCCGGCCAGAACCGTTTCACGACGCAACGGCGGGAACCCGATGCCGTGAAGATCCTGTCCGGCACCTTCGAGGGCGTGACCACCGGCACGCCCGTCCAGTTGATGATCGAGAACACCGACCAGCGGTCCAAGGATTATTCCGAGATCGCCCAGACGTTCCGCCCCGGTCATGCCGACATCACCTACATGCAGAAATACGGCATCCGCGACTATCGCGGCGGCGGCCGTTCGTCCGCCCGCGAAACCGCGGCCCGGGTAGCCGCCGGCGGACTGGCGCGCGCCGCGCTGGACCAGCTGATGCCCGGCGTGACGATCCGGGGCGCCATGGTCCAGATGGGTGCCGACAGGATCGACCGCGCCGCCTGGGACGGCGACCAGATCGGCCAGAACCCGTTCTGGTGCCCCGATGCTCAGGCCGCGGCCCGCTGGGCCGACACGCTGGACGCGCTGCGCAAGGACGGGAATTCCGTCGGCGCGGTGATCCAGATCACCGCCTCGGGCGCGCCCGCAGGCCTCGGTGCGCCGATCTACGGCAAGCTCGACAGCGATCTGGCCATGGCGATGATGACCATCAATGCCGTGAAGGGCGTGGAAATCGGCGCAGGCTTCGCCGCCGCCGAACTGACCGGGGCCGAGAATGCCGACGAGATCTTCCCGGGCAACGACGGCGCGCCCGTCTACAATTCGAACCACGCGGGCGGGGTGCTGGGCGGGATCTCTACCGGGCAGGACGTCGTGGTGCGTTTCGCGGTCAAGCCGACCTCGTCGATCCTGACGCCGCGCAAGACCATCACCCGGGACGGCCAGCCGCACGAGATCATCACCAAGGGCCGGCACGATCCCTGCGTCGGCATCCGCGCCGTGCCCGTGGGCGAGGCGATGATGGCCTGCGTTCTGCTGGATCACTTCCTGCTGCACCGTGGCCAGGTGGGCCGTCCCGCGACGCTGTAACCAGGGGCGCCGGCACGCTCGGCCGGCTTCCATCCCGTCCAAAGCCGTAGGGCGCGGGCTTTGCACGCACCACGTCGTTCCCAAACCGGGCCGGCCACACGCAAGCCCCGCGGGCTGCGTGCTTTGCACGTACCGTTGCGGCCATCACCCGAAGGATGGTGCCCGCAAAGCACGCACCCTGCGGGCATCCCTCTGCGCGGTCGGTCTCACGCCGAAGCGCGCGCCACCGGGGTTGCTTCCCGCACCCCCCGATCCATCACCCCCGTGAAGGCCACGGCCCGTGCCACCGCCTCGTCCAGGGGCGTCTCCCGGAAGTCCGGGGCCAGCTGGCGGAACAGCGTGCCATCCAGCCGATGCGGCGTGCGCCAGAGATAGGACATCTCGACCATGCAGCGCATCATCGGGTTGACCAGCCCCGCCACCTGCAGCGCAAACCAGGGGAACCGCGCCACCCGCACCTTACGCGGCACCACACGGCGCACGGCCGCGACCATGTCGGCACCTGTGATCGAATAGCCTTCGAAAGGCACATCGACGAAAACCGGCAGCTCCGACCGCTTTTCCGCCAGAATCACGGCTGCACGGGCCAGGTCCGGCAGGAAGGCCCAGGCGCGCATCACGTCCATATCCCCCGGATAGGTGAATTTCCCCTTCGCCAGCTTCGGCGCCATCACCCGGTCGAACCAGTTGCCCGAGGCCTCGATGTCCAGGAAATCGCCTGCCCGCAGGATGATCGTCCGCACCCCGGACCGGCGATAGGCGTCCTCCATCCCGGTCCGGATCCGGCCCATCGGGTTCTGCGCCGCATGGGGCGTGCGTTCCGACCAGGGGGCCGGTGTCTGCTCCCCGAAGACATAGACGTTGCCCGGCACGATCACCGTGGCGCTCGCGGCCTTGGCCGCCGCGATGGCCTGTGCATGAAGCCCAGGCACCTGTGCCGCCCAGTGATCGTAGCGCGGGTTCCATGCGTTCACGATCACGTCCGTGCCCTGCGCCGCCTGCATCAGGTTGTCCTTCGCGCGGTCGAAAAGGCGCACCGTCCATCCCGCGCTCCAGAACGCATCGGCTGCGTTTCGCCCGAACCGGCCCGATGCCCCAAGAATCAGGACCGTTCCACCCGTTTTCCTGTCGTCTGCCATGATCTGCTTCCCTGACTGAATAGCTGGCCGAATTGGCGTCTGGCCCGGATTTATCCATGCAACAGCATTCAGAACATTGCCCAAATTTGACGGTCTGGTATTCATTTGCGAATGGATGACCGTGCCCCCCTTGCCGACTGGTCGCTGATCCAGGCCTTCCTGGCCGTGGCCGAGACCGGGTCGCTCTCCGCCGCTGCCCGCACACTGGGGCAAAGCCAGCCGACACTGGGCCGGCAGGTCCGCGCATTAGAGACAACCCTGGGCACGCAGTTGTTCGAACGCCATGCCCGCGGCCTGCACCCCAGTGCCGAAGGTGCCGCCCTGTTGCCCCATGCCATGGCCATGCGCGAGGCGATGCAGGCCCTGCGCCTGACCGCCGCCGGCCAGTCGCAGCGGCTGGAAGGCACGGTCCGGATCGCCGCCAGTGTCTTCATGGCCCATTACCTGATGCCGCAGATCCTGTCGGACATCCGCCAGGCGGAACCGGCGATCCAGCTGGACCTCGTCGCGTCCGACGCGTCCGAAAACCTCTTGTTCCGCGAGGCCGATATCGCCGTCCGCATGTACCGGCCGACCCATGAAGGGCTGGTGACGCAACATGTGACCGACCTGGAACTGGGGATCTTTGCCGCGAAAAGCTATCTGGACCGGCGCGGGCGGCCGAAAGGGCCCGGCGACCTGGGGAACCACGACCTCGTGGGCTATGACCGGAACGAACAGATCGTCCAGGCGATGACCGCGCAGGGTCATGCCGTCGACCGGAGTGACTTTGCCCTGCGCTGCGACAACCAGGCGATCTACTGGCAGCTGGTTCGCGCGGGTTGCGGCCTCGGGTTCAGCCAGCGGGGCGTCGGCCGCGCCGATCCGGCGGTCGAGGAACTGGACCTGGGGATCGCCATCCCGCCCTTGCCCGTCTGGCTGACCGCGCCCGAGGCCATGCGCCACACGCCCCGGATCCGGCGGGTGTGGACGCTGCTGGTAGAGGCGCTGGCCCCACTGCGGTAACGATCCTTCCCGGCGGACCCGACGCAAAAGCAGAGGTCACGCCCGGACAGCGGCCGGCCCGCCGCCCCCCGCCGATCAAACAGGCAGCGACCGATTGGCGAATTGTCCGCGGGCCGGCCGACACCCGGACCGCCGCACCCTCAGCCCTTCGGCAGGAACGCCCGACCTCCCCTGAACGGCAAGGGATCTGCAGGATTCCCGCCGTGCTGCGTCCTCGCGCCGCCTCCTCACGACGTCAGCCGGTGCACCATATCGCTCTTGGGATCTTCCAGATCGTCGATCACGTCGAAATGGTGACGGCCGGGGGCGACGACCTCCTCCACCCGCCAGCTTTCGGCCAGCCATTGCGACTGATCCAGGAACCCCGGCCGTTCATCCCCGCCGACCCAGACGGTGACCGGCACATCCAGAAGATCCGTCAGAAGGGCCGGGCTTTCCGCCGCCGCCTCGGCCTCGTCCAGCCGGAAGTCCGTGTTCATCCCCGTCTCCAGCAACGGACGCAGGTCGCCCAGCGGAGAGATCGGCAGGATATGGGCGATCCGCTCTGCCACCGCCCCCGACAACATCAACGGATCCCGCATCCGCGCCACCAGGTGACCGCCCGCGGAATGGCCCGTCAGCGTCAGCGGGCCTTGCTGACGGTCGGCGATCGCCGTCACCGCCGCAGCCACCTGCCGGGAAATGTGCGTTATACGCACATCCGGGCACAGGTCATAGGACGGCATCGCCACAGCCCAGCCCCGCGCCAGCGGCCCCGCCGCAAGATGGGACCAGCCGGACTTGTCGAAGGCTCGCCAGTACCCGCCATGGACGAAGACGACCGTGCCCTCTGCCGGGCATTCGGGCAGGAACAGGTCGAAGACTTCCCGCGCACCAGACCCATAGGGAATGTCCAGCTTCGCCCGCGCGCCCAGACCGGCCCGGAACGCTTCCGCCCTGGCGGCCCAGCGCGGCGGAAAGGACGCGGCATCCGGGATGAACCCCGAATTATCATAGGCATCGTCGATCTCGGACATGGTCTTTCTCCCCACAGCATCTGGACAAACCCTGCCCGATTGGCAAAGCCTGCGCGAGGACTTATCGCGAAAGGACATCCCATGCTGGACGCCACGACCGACCTCAAATCGCTTCTGAAGGACCCGACGCTGCTGGTGACGCAGGCCTATGTCGGGGGCCAGTGGATCGACGGCGACGGCGGCACCTTCGCCGTGACCAATCCGGCCCGCGGCGACGTGGTGGCCGAGGTCGCCGACCTGACCCGCGCGCAGGTGGCAGATGCCATCGCCCAGGCCTATGACGCGCAAAAGGAATGGGCCGCCCATACCGGCAAGGAACGCGCCGCGATCCTGCGCCGCTGGTTCGACCTGATGATGGAAAACAAGGACGACCTTGGCACCATCCTGACCGCCGAACAGGGCAAGCCCCTGGCCGAAGCGGTGGGCGAGATCGCCTATGGCGCCTCCTTCGTCGAATTCTTCGGCGAGGAAGCCAAGCGCATCTATGGCGAAACGATCCCCGGCCACCAGCGCGACAAGCGCATCACCGTGCTGAAACAGCCGATCGGGGTCGCGGCCTCGATCACACCGTGGAACTTCCCCAACGCGATGATCACCCGCAAGGCCGCGCCCGCGCTGGCCGCCGGCTGCGCCTTCGTCGCGCGCCCCGCCGCGGAAACCCCGCTTTCGGCACTGGTGCTGGCGGAACTGGCCGAACGCGCCGGCATCCCGGCGGGCGTATTCAACGTCGTCACCTCGTCCAAGTCCTCGGACATCGGCAAGGAATTCTGCGAAAACCCGCAGATCCGCAAGCTGACCTTCACCGGCTCGACCGAGGTCGGGCGGATCCTGCTGAAACAGGCCGCGGACCAGGTCCTGAAATGCTCGATGGAACTGGGCGGCAACGCGCCCTTCATCGTCTTCGACGACGCCGATCTCGACCGCGCGGTCGAAGGCGCGATCATCTGCAAGTTCCGCAACAACGGCCAGACCTGCGTCTGCGCCAACCGGATCTACGTGCAGGATGGCGTCTACGATGAATTCGCCGAAAAGCTGGCCGCGGCCGTGGCCAAGCTGAACGTGGGCGACGGCCTGACCCCCGGCGTGACCACCGGTCCCCTGATCAACCCCGCCGCTGTGGAAAAGGTCGAGGAACATCTGGCCGACGTCACGGCGCACGGCGGCACGATCCTCACAGGGGGCAAGCGGCACGACCTGGGCGGCACCTTCTATGAACCGACCGTGGTCACCGGCGTGACCCAGGACATGAAGGTCGCACAGGAAGAAACCTTCGGCCCCCTCGCCCCCCTCTTCCGCTTCTCGACCGAAGAAGAGGCGATCGGCTATGCCAACGACACGATCTTCGGTCTGGCCTCCTATTTCTACGCCCGCGACATCGGCCGGATCACCCGCGTTCAGGAAGCGCTGGAATACGGCATCGTCGGCGTGAACACCGGCCTCATCTCGACCGAGCTCGGCCCCTTCGGCGGCGTCAAGCAGTCGGGCCTCGGCCGCGAAGGCAGCCACCACGGGATCGAGGATTACCTGGAGCTGAAATACGTCTGCACCTCGATCTGACGAAACGCGGCAGGCAACGGTGCGTGGAAACCACGCACCCTACCGCCGGCCCTCCTCGTCGGGAAAAGAAACAGGGGGACGCACCCAACCCGGGCGCGTCCCCCAACTTCTTCGGTCTCCAAATACCCTCGGGGGAGTCGCGCCAGAGGCGCGGCCGGGGGCAGAGCCCCCGTCAACCGCGACACGTCCGCCGGCCCGTAGGGTGCGTGCTCCGCACGCACCACCCCGCACCGACCCCTTACCGGACCTACCGGAACAGATACCCGGTGATCTCGACCTCGCGCCCGTTGCCGATGTTCATGCCCCTGACCGTCCCGGTCGCGACACCTGCGCGGGTCAGCCCTGCCTGGAACCGCGCCTCGTCGCGCTTCTCGACCAGCACGAAGGCGCAGTCCGCCTGCTCGACCGCGGCTGCCGCTTCCTCGGGGCCCACGCTCTTGGCCCAGTCATGGGTCAGGAACAGCAGCGACGGTTCCGCATAGCCCACCGTCAGCAGCACCGGGTCGCCGTTACACAGCTCGGCCTCGTTCTGAAGCGTCGCCATCGGCACCGACGGCCACATGAACGCCACGCGCGAGACCTGGGCATAGAAGGCCATCGACAGCGCCAATCCCAGCCCGGCCGCGCACAGCACCGGCGTGTACCGCCAGCCCTGGCGCACCGCCCGCCAGGTCGCAAATCCCGACAGCGCCATGACCACCACGCCCGCATACCACCAGATCCCGGGCCACTGCCCGCCTTCAAAGGTCACGTAGGCCGGCACCACCAGCAGCAGCACCGCCAGCCCCAGCATGATGCCCACGTAAATCTGCAGGCCGATCTTCGGCCGCCCTTCGGGCCGTGCCAGCCAGCCCGAGGCCGACAGCACCGCCAGTCCCGGGATCACCGGCAGGACATAGTGGATCAGCTTCGTCGCCACGATCTCGAACACGATCCAGCTGGGCAGAATCCAGACCAGGCAGAACCACACCGACCGCAGCCGCCAGCCCTTCCAGGCCGCGACCAGCCCCAGCGGCAGGAAGATCGACGCCGGCCAGAAGGTCAGCCAGATCCCCAGGCTGTAGGTGCCGGGCGGCGCACCGTGGTTTTCCTGCCCCTCGCCGATCTTGCCCAGAAGATCGCGGCCCAGCGCCTCGTCCCAGAAAGCATGGCCGGCCTTCACGCTGATCAGCACGAACCACGGGATCACCAGCGCCAGGAACAGGATGAAGCCCGGCAGGGGCCGGAGTTCCCGCAACCAGGCAAAGCCGCGTTCCTTCATCGCCAGCCCCAGCACCGTGGTGCCCAGGACCAGCGCCGGGATCGGTCCCTTGACCAGCGTGCCCACGGCCAGTGCCACCCAGAAGGCATAGGCCAGCACGGCGGGCAGCCGGTCCCCGGGCCGCATCCACAGCCGCGCCAGCACCGCCTGCGCGCTCAGGATCGCGGCCAGCAGCACGGCATCGGTCTTGGCCAGACGCGCCTCGGCCCCCAGCACGAAACAGCTGGCCATCAGGATCGCGGCGACCAGGGCCGATCCCGACCCCATCAGCGTCAGCGCGATCAGGTAGGTCAGCAGCACGGCGGCCACGGCACCGGCCAGCGACGGCAGGCGATAGGCCCAGATCTCGTCCTGGCAGTCCGGCCCGCACAGCTTCACCGCGGCGGCCTGGAACCAGTAGATCCCCACGGGCTTCTTGTAGCGCGTCTCCTCGCCCAGTCGGATATCGACGAAATCCCCGCTCTCGACCATCTGGCGCGAGGCCTGGGCGAACCGTGCCTCGTCCCGGTCGACGGGGGGCATCTCGAAGAAGCCCGGCAGGAACAGGATCAGGGCCAGGACCGCCACCAGCAGCATCGGCACCGGCGGCCGCGCATTGCCCAGCCGGTCCATTCCCAGCTCGATCCGTCTCAGTGCCCTGTCCATGCCATGCCCCGCTGTCCTGTCCCGCCCGTCTTAGGGCCCAAGGGCTCAACGGTCCAGCGGGGCGAAGGGTTCCCCGCGGCCTTCCGGCACGGACATCTCCGGGCGCGACCGCATCCGGATTTCTCCGCACTCCGGCAAGCCGTCAGGTCCGCTTTCAGCCCACGCCGCCCCAGAGAACACGCGACGGGATCGACCGGAACGTCGGACCATGGAGGTTTGCACCCCGCGCGGGCGGCTCGCGTCCGGAATGCCGGGCCCTGCACCCGGCGACCTGCCGCCGGCGCGTTCCGCGCCGGATCGCGCCCGAGGCGGGTCGGCGGATGCGGCAGGCATCCGCCGGGGGCGGGCGGGCCCGTCGAAGGCGCGATGACCCACCTCCGCAGAGATCACGCGAATTGCCCATGGCAGAACCAGCCCTTCGACATCGCCCCGCCATGGCCGAAATACAGCCACAGCCGCGCGCCCGACACCGTCGCGACCCGCCAGTAGTCCCGCACGCCGCTGCGCCAGTCGGGCTCGTCCAGCCACCATTCCGGCGCGATCCGCTCGGGCCCTGCCGCCGCCGCCACCTCCCAGTTGCGGCCCCGCCAGCGGAAGGTCGGCGGCAGGGTGGCCTCGTCCGGCGCCGTCACCGGCTCGGGCCGCCACAAGAGCAGGGGACGCAGGGCATCGCCCACGGGCCAGTCCCCCGCCGGATCGGACCAGGCGGCGGCCAGCACCTGCGCGGCCTTTTCTGGGATATGGCTCGACGCCGGATGCACCCGGGTGATCGCCTCCGTCCCCACCCGCGCGCCCAGCCGGCCGACCAGATCGTCCAGGGCGGATCCGCTCTCCAGCCGGGCCTTCACCGCACGGCCGGCCTGCAGGTGGCCGACCTGGGACCGGTCGTGCAGCACCTCGGTCACCACCGCCTCCAGCCGCAGCATGTCGATGCCGAAACCCGCGTCGATCCCATCGAGCTTCATCGCCAGCAGGGGCCGGATCCGGTCCGGCCGGTGGCTGGGCCGGGCCAGGCTGACGGTCACCACCTCGGCCGCACGGTCGGTCCGGTGCGCCTCCAGCTGCAGCGTCCGCGCCCCGCGCCCCCGCGCCGCCAGCGCCGCGCAAAGCCGCGGCAGCAGCCGGTCGATCCCGGCCAGCATGTCGTCGACCAGCCCGATCGGTTCCGGCAGGGTCAACCGCACCGCGAAATGGTCCGGCGCGCGGGCGGGCGAGACCGGCTCCGGCACGCTGCCCATCGCCTGGTCCAGGCGCAGCACCAGCCCCTTGCCGAAGCGCCGCGCCACCGCGGCCCGCGGCTGGCCCAGCAGATCGCCGATCCGCCGCAGGCCCAGCCGGCCCAACTCGGCCGCCGTGTCCGCCTCCAGCCGCAGCGCCGCGACAGGCAGGGGGCTGAGCGCCGCAAAGGTCTGCCCCCTCCCCGCGATCCGCGTGGCCTGCGTGGGCCCCGCCTGCCCCGCCGGCGCGGGCCCGCCCCTGGTCCAGTGCCGCCGCCGCGCGGCCCGGGCGCGGGTCGCCCGCGCCTCCTGGTCGATGGCATCGCCCGACCGCACTGGCGCCGCCCCCTGCCCCGCGAAGCGCGCCAGCGCCCAGGCGGCCCCCACCGTATCGGCGATCCCCAGCCGCACCGTCAGCCCCAGCCTGGCACAGTCCTCCTCCAGCCGCGCGGCCAGCGCAGCCTCGCCCCCGAAGAGATGCGCACAACCGGTCAGGTCGGCCAGCAGAGCGTCCGGCGCCTCTTCCGCGACCCAGGGCGAGATGCGGCCGACCCAGCGGCGCAAGCTGATCAGGAACGCCGCCTCGGCCGCCCGGTTCTGCGTCCGGGTCACCAGCCCGCCACAGACGGCATGGGCATCGCGTACCGGCTGACCGCGAAAGACGCCGGCCGCCTGGGCCGCGGCGTTTAACGACATCACAACCTGCATGTTGGACTGTTCCGCCACGACGGCCAAAGGCCCGTCGCCCAGCGACCGGTCGGCACGGATCAGCCGTTCGGCGCCGAGACGGGGAAACCACAGCGAAAGGATGCGGCGCGTGGACATGCGGCAAGCAGGATCTGGAACGGTGGCAGGCAGCGGGAATGCATATGTTCCCTATTTGTTCTCGATACCCCGAGTCGCCGGCGGAGTCGAGCCTGCGGCCGGTCCCCGCCAGCGGAGGGCGGGGCCGTGATCGACCCGATCAAGCGGCGCACCGACCGTTTCGGCTGGCAGATCCGCGTGGTTCTTTACATGGGCCTGGCGCTTCTTATGGCCTGCGGCGTCGAACCGGACACGACCGACCTCTTCATCGACGACGAACGGGTCCAGACCCGCGTGACCGACATGATCGAGGCGCAGACCGTCCTGGATATCCTGACCGACATGCTGGCGGGCAAGACCGCCTATGACAAACCAAACGCCCGCTATGCCCAGAAGGAACTGAAGCGGCTGATGGCCGACATCCCCCGCCGCTTCCGCCGCGAACGCGGCGATCCGCTGGACCGGGCAGAGGAACGGATCTGGCACCAATGGGACGATTTCCTGCGCCAGGCCCGCATCGCCGAGGACCGCGCCCGCGACATCGAGATCGGATCCCGGGCGCAATTGCGCACATCGCTCGGTCCGATGCTGATCGCCTGCCAAAGCTGCCATGACCGGTATCGCACATACTGAAACGGGCCGGCAGGGAAGGGCCTTGCAAAGGGCCTTGCAAAGGGCCTTGCGCCGGCCGCGACCCGGTCAGACGACCGGGCAAAAGCGGCACGGGACCGGCGCTCAGCCGCACCAGACCCGCATGATCAGCCCGGAATAGGTGACATTCACGTTCAGCCGCTGGGGATTATAGTCCTGGGCCACGATGGTGGACGGATCGATGATCCGCGTCCCTTCCGGCAGGCCGGCCTGGTGATCCGACAGCGACGACCCGATCTGGCCCTGTCGTGTATCGGCCCCGCACATGTCCGGCACCTTGACCGTCTCTCCGGCGGCGGCATCGCCGGTTTCCCCGGCGGCCGCGCCGGCCTCTCCGGACGGCTGGAACGGCGTGTCGGTCGGCGGCGGCCCGGATACACCGGCGGCTGGCGCGGCACCCCCGGGAACCGTCTGCGACATCGGCGCCTGGGTCGGCCCGCAGGCTGCAACCAGCAGCATAATCAGCGATATTCGTTTCATCCACATCCTCCGTTCCACAGACGGCGCCATTCTTCACAACCCGGCCGGATTTGCCAGCGCCATGGCAAATCAGGTTGAAAAACCGACCTGCGTGCCGCAGGGTCCGCGCGACATTTGAGCCCGCACCCAGGAGATCCCCATGCGCACAAAAGCAGCCGTCGCCGTAGCCGCCGGAAAGCCGCTCGAAATCATGGAGGTGAACCTCGAAGGTCCCAAAGCCGGCGAGGTCCTGGTCGAGATCAAGGCCACCGGCATCTGCCACACCGACGAATTCACGCTGTCGGGCGCCGACCCCGAAGGCCTGTTCCCCGCAATCCTGGGCCATGAAGGCGCGGGCGTCGTGGTCGAGGTCGGCGCAGGCGTCACCAGCGTGAAACCGGGCGACCACGTGATCCCGCTCTACACGCCGGAATGCCGCGCCTGTCCGTCCTGCCTCAGCCAGAAGACGAACCTCTGCACCTCGATCCGCGCGACCCAAGGTCAAGGCCTGATGCCCGACGGCACCTCGCGCTTCACCACGCTCGATGGTGACCCGATCCTGCACTACATGGGCTGTTCGACTTTCTCGAACTACACCGTCCTGCCGGAAATCGCGGTGGCCAAGGTGCGCGAGGACGCGCCCTTCGACAAGATCTGCTATATCGGCTGCGGCGTGACCACCGGCATCGGTGCGGTGATCAACACGGCCAAGGTCGAGATCGGCGCCAAGGCGGTGGTCTTCGGCCTGGGCGGCATCGGCCTGAACGTGCTCCAGGGCCTGCGCATGGCGGGCGCCGACATGATCATCGGCGTCGACCTGAACCCGGCCAAGAAGGAAATGGCCGAACGCTTCGGCATGACCCACTTCGTCAACCCGTCGGAGTGCGAGAATGTCGTGGCCGAGATCGTGAACCTGACCAAGACCCCCTTCGACCAGATCGGCGGCGCCGACTATTCCTTTGACTGCACCGGCAACGTGAAGGTGATGCGCGACGCGCTGGAATGCACCCACCGCGGCTGGGGCCAGTCGGTCATCATCGGCGTGGCACCCGCCGGGGCCGAAATCTCGACCCGGCCCTTCCAGTTGGTCACGGGCCGCACCTGGAAAGGCACCGCTTTTGGCGGCGCGCGCGGCCGGACCGACGTACCCAAGATCGTCGACTGGTACATGGACGGCAAGATCGAGATCGACCCGATGATCACCCACACCATGGGCCTCGACGACATCAACAAGGGCTTCGACCTGATGCACGCAGGCGAATCGATCCGCTCGGTCGTCCTCTACTAAGACCCTTAAGGTGCCGCCCGGCCCTCCAGGCGGCCACCCTGCCGCGGGCGTTGCATCGCCTCCGGCGGGAGGTATTTGGAAAGAGAAGAAGACAGGGGACCACGCCGCTGCCGCGCTCCTTCTTCTCTTCACAAATACCTCCGGGGGGAGTCCGCCCGGCGCGGGCGGACGGGGGGCAGCGCCCCCCTTCCCCGGATCCCCGAAAGGCTCTGCCTCAGCCCTCTCCGGGCAGCCGGCCTGCGTACATGCCACGCGGCGGGTACTGGTTCTCGATCCGGAAGGTGATTCCCCGCAGGATGTCCGCCGGCGCCGGCCGCGAGAACGGGGCCGATTGTTGCCAAGCGTAATAAAGCGTCCGATCCTCGGCCACGTAGTAATGCGCCGGTTCGAAGAAATAGGGCGCCTCGGACGAGCCTTCCCTGGCCTTGGAAATCAGCAGATCCCAGTTGTCCCGGGCCGCCTTCAGATCCATGCCATAGCCTACGCGCAGGCGCGTGGTGCCGGCCTTCCCGACCGTGGCACGGGCCTTTTCGGCATGGTCGCCCGAGATCATGATCACCTCGACCCCGGCGGCGGTGAAATCGTCCAGGGCGGCCTCGACCTCTCCCATCTGGCGGATGCAGATCGGGCAGTGCAGCCCGCGATAGAAGATCACCAGCGTGCCGTTCGGCCCGTGGTCGCGGTCCAGGTCGAATGTGCCGTGGTCCAGGGTCTCGATCGTCAGGGCAGGCAGTTTCTGTGACGGCAACAGCATCGTCCAATCCTTCTTCATCAGGAAGCGCGGCACAGGATGCAGACCCTCCGGATTGACCTGCCGCAAAGTGCAAGCTACGCCCTCTGCGACCCGTTTCAAGGAGACCGCCATGACCAACCCTTCCCTTCTCATCCTGCCCGGCGACGGGATCGGCCCCGAGGTCATGGCCGAAGTCCGCAAGATCATCGACTGGTACGGCGCCAAGCGCGGCCTGGTCTTCGATGTCTCGGAAGACCTGGTCGGCGGGTCCGCCTATGATGTGCACGGCGTGCCGCTTTCGGACGCCACGATGGAAAAAGCCCAGCAAGTCGATGCGGTTCTGCTGGGCGCGGTGGGTGGCCCGAAATACGACGCGCTCGACTTCTCGGTGAAGCCGGAACGCGGCCTCCTGCGTCTGCGCAAGGAAATGGACCTTTATGCCAACCTGCGTCCCGCGCAGTGCTTCGACGCGCTGGCCGACTTCTCGTCCCTGAAGAAGGACGTGGTTGCCGGTCTCGACATCATGATCATCCGCGAACTGACCTCGGGCGTTTATTTCGGCGAACCGCGCGGCATCTTCGAGGAAGGCAACGAGCGCGTCGGCATCAACACCCAGCGTTACACCGAGTCGGAGATCGACCGGGTCGCGCGTTCTGCCTTCGAGATGGCGCGGAAGCGGGGCAACAAGGTTTGCTCGATGGAGAAGGCCAACGTGATGGAATCGGGCATCCTGTGGCGCGAGGTCGTCCAGAAGGTCCATGACGAGGATTACCCGGACGTCGAGCTGAGCCACATGTACGCCGATGCCGGCGCCATGCAGCTGACCCGCTGGCCCAAGCAGTTCGACGTGATCGTCACCGACAACCTCTTCGGCGATCTTCTGTCGGATCTGGCCGCGATGCTGACCGGCAGCCTGGGCATGCTGCCCTCGGCCAGCCTTGGCGCACCGATGGCAAACGGCCGTCCGAAGGCGCTTTACGAGCCCGTGCACGGTTCGGCCCCCGACATTGCCGGCCAGGGCAAGGCGAACCCGATCGCCTGTATCCTCAGCTTCGCGATGGCGCTGCGGTATTCCTTCGACCAGGGCGCGGAAGCCGACCGGCTGGAAAAGGCCGTCGAGGCCGTTCTGGCCAAGGGCCTGCGCACCGCGGACCTGCTGGGCGAAGAAGGCGTTCAGCCGGTGTCGACCGGCGAAATGGGCGATGCCATCGTAGCAGCACTCGACGAATCGCTCTGATCCGCGACCGTCACCAGAATGCAAAGGCCGTGCCCCAAGGGGCGCGGCCTTTTTCTTTGGGCTCGTATCCTGGTGTCAGTCGACCGAGATGTAGAACATCGCCCAGACCTGCAGCGGTTTGAACTGTTCAACCTGTTCCGGCGTCTTGCCGTCCGGGAAGACGATCATCGCAGGCCCCCGCCCACCCAGGGGCAGCGGCCGGCCGTCCATCCGCGTCGCCACGATGGGATCGAACTGGGCGATCAGGTCCGCCGAAATCTCGGCCGAGAAATTGTCGAAGGCCACCGCGCGGATGCCTTTGCCCTGGGCCCCCACGGCTTTCAGCAGGGCGGCCACGCTGGGCCCGGTGAAGGTCGCCATGCCGGCGCCCCCGGGCACCGGGACCTGCATCTGCGACTGGTCCAGCGCGTCCAGCATCGCCGCGTCGAATTCCACGGCCTTGTCGAAGGTCAGTTCCAGTTCCGCCATCAGGGTCCAGTCTTCGGCCCCGGCCGGGCCGCGGTTGGTTTCGCCCACATTCCCGGCGACGGTCAGAATGACCATGCCTTCGGGTTTCGCCATGTCGGCCGCAGCCGGTGCGGCGGCGAGGCAAAGCATGACGGCAAGAGATTTCAGGATCGAACGTGCCACGGCATTCCCTCCCAGGCTGCGACGCGCCCAGAAGACAGGCTTGGGCCCCGTCCATCAAGTCTGTCTGTCAGGCCCCGGATCAGGTCCCGGATCAGGTCCCTGCCGGGCGACGACGGACTTCTGTTGCCAAACCCGTCATTTTCAACCGATCCCCACTTGCCATTCCCCGCGGCAGGCGGTATCCGCCGCGGCACGGTCGGAGTATAGCTCAGCCTGGTAGAGCACTGTCTTCGGGAGGCAGGGGTCGTAGGTTCGAATCCTGCTACTCCGACCAATCTTTTCAAATACACATCATTGCCTCCCACTTTGCGCCCGACGGCGCAAACTGTGCGACCGCGCAGTTTGCGGCTGATTTCCGGCACTAGCACAAAGAAGACGCGGCCGGGGCCTGCGACGGTGCAAAATGCGCCGAGAACATCTGCCTCTCTCACGCGAAGCGCCCCGTTCCCCATGTCCGGGGGCGCGCCATGGGTGAGGCTTTCATCATTCGCTTCGAATGGCAGGGGCCGTGCTTCGACAAAAGCCGCGGACGGCGCCGGCGCGGGCGAAATCCGCCCCCCTGTCGCGATGGCCGGATCCCGGCCCGGGTCGGCGTGACCGCCGTCAGCGGGCCTTCGCGCACACCTCGCAACGCTCAGCCTTGGGCGGGCGCCCCTGCTTGTGACGGGTGCGCGGGATCGGCCAGCACGATGACGCAGTCGGCGGCGATGGCGCCCGTCCCCTGCCCCTTTGCAGCCGTCTCTACCATCAGCGGGTTCACGTCGATGGACCGGATCCGGTCGGCATGGGTGGCGGCAAAGCGCGAGAGGTCGGAAATGGCCTGCGCCACCGCCTGAACATCCAGCGCACCGCGGCCGCGGAAAGGGTCGAAAAGCCGCGCGCCCTTCAGGTCCGACAGCATCCGCAAAGCTTCGGCCGGATCCACCGGAGCCATGCGGAAGACGGCGTCCTTGTAGACCTCTGCCTGCACGCCGCCCAAGCCGACCATGACCATCTGGCCCAGCGAGGGGTCGCAATCGATGCCCAGGATCAGCTCTGCCTCGGCCTCGACCTGCTCCTCCAGCAACAGCATTTCGCCCGTCAGGTCGGGCATCGCGGCCCTGACCGACGCGAGGATCTGCGCGGCCGCTTCTTCGGCTTCGGCCGGGGAACGGATGCCGATTCGGACGCCGCCGATATCGCTTTTGTGCAGGATTCTGTCGGACAGGATCTTTACGACCAGCGGGAAGCGCAGACCTTCGGCGATGCGCGCAACCTCGGCCGCATCGGCAACCACGGCGCCCTGGGGCACCCGCAGGCCGATGGTCTTCAACAGCGCCTTGCCCCCGGCTTCGGAAGATGCGGCCCCGGTCAGGGCGTCGCCGGACAGGCGCTTCATCGGCGTCACCCCGGCCCCGGCAGGCGATGCGGTCCGCAAGGCCAGCCCCAGGGCGCGAATCGCGCGA
Source organism: Chachezhania sediminis (assembly GCF_009765275.1). Lineage (GTDB taxonomy): Bacteria > Pseudomonadota > Alphaproteobacteria > Rhodobacterales > Rhodobacteraceae > Chachezhania > Chachezhania sediminis. Next base: position 622,865 of record NZ_VOPH01000002.1, on the reverse strand, counting down.
GAGGCATCGCTGAAGACGCGAAACCCCCTGGCCTCGTAGCGGGCCTTCAGCTCGGCGCTGCCGATCATGCAGAGGACGAAGACCTTGTCGGGATGCTCTGCGGCGAAGCCGGTCAGGCTGTCGAAGATCGGTTCGCGCAGGTTCGCGTCGTCCGCCGTCATGGTCGTGTAGATGACGAAGCTGCCGATATCGGTGTGCTGCGCCACCGCCTGCAGGCATCCGCCCACGATCTTCGGATCGTTCACCGCCTGCGCCGTGAAGTCGACCGGATTGGCGGGTGCCGCGAAGGAGGCGATGGCACGTATCTTTGCCTGCGCTTCGGCCGGCAGAATCGGGATGTCCAGCCCCACGTCCTCGGCGCTGTCGGACATCAGCACGCCGCCCGCGCCCGACACGGTGAACAGCGCCGCGCTGCGGTTCGCAGGCATCGGCCGGCCGCCCAGCATATAGGCCACGTCGGCCAGTTCCTCGGCCGAATAGACCCGGCGCACGCCGAACTGGTCGAAGACACCCTGATAGACAGCGTCCGACCCCGCCATCGCGGCCGTATGGGTCGATGCCGCCGCCGCCCCGCGGACGCTGCGCCCGGCCTTCAGGAAGATGACGGGCTTGCCCCTGTCCCGCGCGGTTTCCAGCGCGCGGCGCAGTGTGGCACCGTCCTTCACGCCTTCGGAGTAGGCCAGGATCGTGTCGATCCCGTCTTCCCGCGCGGCCCAGTCCAGGCATTCGCCGATCTCGACATCGGCCTCGTTGCCCGTGGTGATCCAGCTTCCGACCTCGATCCCGGCTTCCTTCACCACTTCCAGCAGATGCGATCCGAACCCGCCCGACTGGCTGATCAGCGCGGTGCGGCCGCCCCTGGGCTGCCCCCGGTCGAAGAAGGAACTGAAGGTCAGGAACGCCCCCGACGACGCGTTGAAGAGGCCAAGGCAGTTGGGGCCAAGAATGCGGATGCCGGTGTCGTGCGCGATGCGGGTCAGTTCCGCCTGACGCGCGGCGCCTTCCGGCCCGGATTCGGCAAAATCGCCGGAAAAGACGACACAGCCGCCCACGCCCGCCGCCGCGCATTCGGCGATGGCGCTGACAGCTGCGGCGGCGGGGACGGCGATCACCGCCACGTCCACCGGCCGCCCCACGGCCGCGATGGACGGGTAGGCCTTCAGGCCCTGGATTTCCTCGCGGTTCGGGTTGATCGGATAGATCGGGCCGGCGAAACCGGCCGCTTTCAGATAGCGCACGGGCCGCCCGCCGATCCGCGCGGGATCGCCCGACGCGCCAATAACGGCGACCGAGGACGGGCGTAGCAGACGTTCCAGGTTGGCACGACGAAGGTCGGTCATATCCGCTCCTCAGGCCAGCTTGCGGAAGTCGGACGCGCGCTTTTCATGGAAGGCCGCGACGCCCTCGGCCGCTTCCGCGCCCTTGTCCGCGAACTCCTGATTCAGGACTTCGGTCAATTCTCCCCCCCTCTCTTCCGAAATCACGTCTCGGGCGGGGTGAAACCGCCCTCTGCGCCCAGCCGCTGATACATGTCCAGAAGCGCCACGATATCCTTGTCGCGGTAGCCCAGCCCCATCGCCATCATGTACATCTCGCGGATGAGCGAGGCGGCGGGCATTGGCTGGCCCAGGTCGCGCGCCACGTCGATGGCCAGGGCCACGTCCTTTTCGCCCAGCGCCATGCGGAAGCCCGGGTCATAGTTCTGCTGCAGCGCGTTCGGGAACCGCTTGGTGAAATGATGCGACCGCCCCCCGCTTTGCGACAGCGCGTCATAGAGCCTTTCGGGATCGACTCCGGCGGCAGTGCCCAGCGCAAAGGCTTCGGACGCCACCAGCACGTTGCCCATGGTCATCACGTTGTTGACGATCTTCACGACCTTGGCCGTGCCGACAGCGCCGGTGAACAGATGCGTGGCGCCCAGTGCGTCCAGCACGGGTCTGGCCTTCGCGATCACGGCATCCTCGCCGCCGATCATCAAGACCAGATTGCCGGTCGCCGCTTCCCCCGGGCCGCCGCTGACGGGCACGTCCAGCGCCTCGACGCCCCTGACCTGGCAGGCCGCGTCCAGGTCCTTCATGGTCTGCGGATCGATGGAGCTCATCTCGATGACGATGGCGCCCGGGTCGGCATGGTCCAGCCCCGCCCCGTCCGCCATCCAGGCAGCCCGGACGATCTGGGAGTTCGGCAGGCTCGACACGATCACCTGCGCGCCGGGCAGGGCCTGCGCCATGTCGGTCGTCGCGGGAATGCCCAGAGCGGCCAGCCTGGCAACGCTGTCTTCCGACACGTCATATCCGATGACGTCGGCCCCCGAAGCTGCCAGGGATTGCGCCATCGCACCCCCCATCAGCCCGGTCCCGACAACCGCGACCCTCGTGCCCATGCCGGACCTCCCTCTCCCTCGTCAGGTCTACCATGACGTGTCGGCAGCAATTTGCACACATAGTTCGTGCCACCGGTTTGCCGTCATGCGGCACCGGGCAATCCGGCGCGCGTCGCGGTGGCCACATGCTGCGACCGGGACCAGGGGAAGGGGCCACCAACGCTTCACCGCACGGCAAGGTCCGGGCGCAATCGCCGGTCGACATAGTGACCGAAGGGTCGAAGGCCGCGAACGCGTCCACAACCGCGACGCCCCCGGGGGGCCTGAACGATCAGGCCGCCTGCGACGGCATCTTCAGCCCGGCCCTCAGCTCTGCCTTCGCGATCTTGCCGACATTGGCCCGCGGGAATTCGTCCACGACGATCACGTCGTGCGGAACCTTGAAGCCCGCCAGCTGCTCGCTGCAGGCGACGGTCACGTAACGGAGCAGGGCGGATTGCGTCATACCCGCCAGCGACCGAGAGACCCGGACGAAGGCAACGGGCACCTCGCCCCGCATCGCGTCCGGGCGGCCGACGACGGCACATTCCAGAACACCGGGAATGGCCCTGATGACCGCTTCGACCTCCGATGGCGAAACAGTCTCGTACCCGGATTTCAGAATGTCCTTCGCCCGGTCGGCGAATTTCAGGAAACCGTTTTCCAGCACGGTGATCCGGTCGCCGGTGTCGAACCAGCCATCGTCGTCATAGGCGGCACGGGTGGCGGCGGCGTCGCCCAGATATTCCTTGAACAGCGACAGGCCCGGCTGTCCCTTGATCGACAGGGCCCCGGTTTCGCCCACGCGCACCGCGCGGCCGTCTTCCGACAGGATGCGGATCCGGTATTCGGGCGCCACGCGACCGATGGCGCCATGGGGCGTGTCGATCTGGGGCACGCCGACCAGCACCTGGGTCACCGTCTCGGTCATGCCGTACCAGCCGATGGGCGGAATGCCGAAACCTTCGCTTACCAGCGGGTTGGAATGGGCCACGCCCCAGTGGCGGAAACAGTGCACGTCAGGCCGCGGATGCGCCCGAAGCGCCTTGTAGTAGTATGGGGTAAGCGACGACAAGGTCGCGCAGTTCCGCACAGCGACGTCCCAGAACCGGCTGGCCGAAAAGCGCGGCTGCAGCAGCAGGGTGCCCCCGGCCCACAAGGTCGACAGCCACGAATAGGACAGCCCGTTCGCATGATAGAGCGGCATCACGCAATGGTGTACGTCGGACGGCGTCAGCCCCTGGTGCGCGGCACCGACCCGGCCTGCCCACAACGCGTTGGCATGGGTCCACACGGCTCCCTTCGGCCGCGCCGTCGTTCCGGACGTGAACTGCACGCACAGCGGATCCATGTCGTGGATCTCGGGCAGGACGATGCCCTCGCCCTCGCGCATCAACGCCTTGAAACCTGTGCCCGGCCGGTTCGCGGGTTCGCCGCAATCGGTTTCGGTCACCGCGATCCAGAACAGGCCGGGGCCCGCCTCTTCGACCACGTCCTCGAAACGGGGCTGGGTCACCGCAGCCCGGGCGCCCGAGCGGTCGATGAAATAGGCCAGTTCGGCCGCGGTGGCCTGGGTGTTGGTCGTCACCGCCACCGCACCGGCAAGGGCGCAGCCCAGAAAGGTCAGAAGGAATTCGGGCGCGTTGTCCATGTGAACGATGACACGGTCGCCCGGACGGACGCCGCGATGCACCAGCCCGCCGGCCACCTGCCGGGCCAGCATGGCGGCCCGGCGATAGCTCAACCGGACGGGCGCGCCGCCGAAGGGTTCGTAGATCAGGAATGGGCGGTCCCCCCTCTGGCGCGCGTGGCTGTCCAGAAGCCAGCCCAGGTTCAGACCGTCGAAAGGGTGTCGAATATCGCTGTTAAAGCCCATTGCTGAAAGGGTCCCTGACCCGATTGTCCCCCGCCGGCGTCCGTGCCGGTGGGGCGATGTCTCGTTCAGACCGGTTCCCAGCCGATCAGTTCGCTTGTCCTGTCCGGACCGTCGAAGCCCGGGTCCATTGCAACTATTCCGCGTTTCGCGCCGGCCCGGGACGACCGGCCTTCGCGGCGACAGACCCGCTGAACGGCAAGGTTTCGTTCATCCTGCCAGCCTGGACAGGCGCCGAAACGGCTTCGGTCAGGTCGCCGGCCGGGTAAGCGGTCAGCGAAGCGATCCGGTGGAACGATCCCGACCGACCGCATTTCCTTCCGCTTTCCAACGCGTCTTGCGGCGTCCTTCGTATCCGTCGGGATGGTGCCGATCAGTTGCGACCGGGCAAAGGGTGCAATGCGGTGGAACCGGACGCCGAAGCGTTCCACGTCCATCGCGATCCCCTTTCGACCCCCCCTTTCGACAAGCCGATGATGCCGGTCTTGACCACGGCGTCACGCACCTGCCCCAGGTTCCCGAAAAGACCCGAAGTTGACTAGAAGTGAACGCACACGCCCCTGACTTGTTCCCGGAAAAAGGGTGCGGCGGCCCGCACGACGTGGAAACGGTCTGAAGTCGGACCTTCGCCACCGTCTTGAAATACCGTCTTGAAATCCGGAGCCGTCATGCCTGTTGCAGAAGCCATAGGCCGACATTTCGGCACCCGCCCTCCAACGCGCCGGGTGAGCGAGGGCATGCACCCTGCAGGTTTATTGTCAGCAGCTGAACGCCCATAAGACTACGCCACATCATGATCATTCAGCGGGACGACACGCGCGGGAAAGCACGGTTTTTCAGCATGCTGATACCCCTTCGGCCCGGATTGTTTACAGTGAGCGATCCGGCACCTAGATTGGAACCTCAGAACGAGGGGCCGAGCATGCCGCCAAATACGACAACCTCGAACAAGATCGTTCCCAAGTCTCTGGTCGACGCTGTGGCGGAACGGCTTGAGAACGCGATCATCGCCGGGGAACTGGCCCCGGGCGAGCGCATCTATGAACAGGTCCTGGCCGCTGAGATGGGCATCAGCCGCGGCCCGCTGCGCGAGGCGATCCGCCGGCTGGAAGGCCGTCGTTTGCTGGAACGGCGCGCGAATATCGGCGTCCGGGTGGCCGAACTGTCGACCCGGCGGCTGGATGAACTGCTGACCGTGCGCGAGGCGCTGGAAGGCATGGCCTGCCGGCTGGCGGCCGAGCTGATCACCGATGCCGAAGTGGCCGAGCTGCGCCGGATGATCGACGATCATGCCCGGCACGAAGATGTCGCGGCCGGAGAAGGCTATTACCAGCAAAGCGGCGATTTCGACTTTCATTTCCGGATCGCCAAGGCGTCACAGAACGAATTCCTGATCTCGATGGTGACGGACGACCTCTATGACCTGTTGCGGGTCTATCGCTACAAGTCGTCCACCATGGGCGGCCGCGCGGCCGAGGCTGTGGCGGAACACCACGCCATCGTGGACGCGCTGGCGGCCCAGGATCCGGACAAGGCCGAAACGGCGATGCGGACCCATCTGCGGAACGCGCGGATCCATGCCAAGCTGGCGCTTGAAAAAGCCGCCCGGAAGGATGGCAGCGCGGCCTGAGGCTGGCGTACCAGAACCGTCCACATATCCCGGTTCCCCAGGCCGCCGGTCCCTTGTCCCAAACCATGTTGCCGCAGTTCCCGGCCTGATCCACCACGGCCCTGTCCATGGCCACCTGGCGCGAAGGTGCAATCCACGTCCGCGTCCGGCCGTGGTGGCGCCCCGACGACACGGACCTTCGACAGGCACGACCCGCCCATCCCGTCCGGCTGCCGCTTCGACGGATCGGGGGACCCTATGGCCGCCGAAGACGACGTTCGCCAGATGCGGCGCCTCCATCCTGCCGATGGCGCAGATCTCCTCCACGGTTTCGGGGGCCACGACGAACAGCATGTCGATACCCACTTCGGCCGTCCGGTGGGTGCGGTCCATCGCGGCCTCGAACCCTGTGGATGCCTTTGGGGGTGCCGCCCGGTGTCGGCCGGTGTCGGGCGGCCTCAGGCGCTTTTGGCCGTGAGGACCGACAGACGGGCCGGCGCCAGAACCCTGGTCAGTTTGTCGGCGATGGCCTGGTGGCCGGTCGCCCCGATCAGGTAGGCGGCGGCCGGCACCGGCATTGCGCCGATCGTGAAGGTATCGAAGTCGCCCGCGTCCTGGGCGGACTCGACAGTCACCCGGATCACCCCGACACAGCAATCGTCCAGCGAGTCGATCATGTCTTCGTCCACCCGAACGTCGGCCGGACCGACCAGCGGGTTCCGATAACGCGCCCACAGAACCATGCCGCGCCCCGGGAAATGACCCAGAAGCGTCCGCATCCGCGCCATCCAGGCCTTCCGCAGTTCCGCCCGGACCACGTCGAACCGGTCGGGCGAATGCTGGAGCAGAAGGCGCAGCAGGTCGCCGGTATAATGGATATTGGTAAAATCGACATCCGGATACAGCTTCCGCAGCAGTTCCGACGGCGCCAGGAAACGATCGTTGCGGCGCGGGTGCACGCGGTAGAGCCGGTTCGACAGGTGCTCCGGCTTCATCGCCTGGATTACGACCCGGTCGGCGTCCTGTGCGATCTTCAGGATCACCTGGTCCCGCAGGAAAGTGTCGATCCCGGCCGTAACGGCGCCTAGATTAACCACCGTCTGCCCCACCCGCCGTTCCACCAGATCGGCAAAGGGCACATCCACGAACCGGCCATAGGATTCGCAACTGCCCAGAACCGCGATATACGGCGCGGCCAGCGACCGCTGCGGTCCACGACATTCGAGCCTGGACGTACCGTAGTGGCACGACTCGTCAACCGGCGCCCCCGCGCCCCGCGCATGAAAGCTCATGGTTCCCCACCAATTTTGATTCTCACCCGGGCGTCAGGATGACCCAAAGGTCTTACTAAGGCCCTAAAGTGCGGTTTTGCCGCAAAATCCCGGCATAGCGGGCTATTGTCGGGAGGGGGCGCAGGCAATAGGGTTCCCCGTGCCGCAGAACCGCGGCGAGCGATGGCGCGAGGGATCGGAAGATGACGATCAAATCGGTGGGCGTGATCGGCGCCGGTCAGATGGGCAACGGGATCGCGCATGTGATGGCGCTGGCGGGCTATGACGTCCTGCTGAACGACATCAGCCAGGCTGCGCTGGACAAGGCCCGGGCCACGATCGAGAAGAACATGGTGCGCCAGGTTTCGCGCGGGGCGATCTCCGAGGACGAGATGAAGACGGCGATGGGCCGGATGACGACCTCGATGACGCTGAGCGATGTCGGCCAGACCGACCTGGTGATCGAGAGCGCGACCGAGCGCGAGAGCATCAAGCAGGCGATCTTCGAGGATCTGCTGCCCAGCCTGAAGCCGAACACGATACTGACGTCGAACACGTCCTCGATCTCGATCACGCGGCTGGCCAGCCGGACCGACCGGCCGGAACGGTTCATGGGCTTCCATTTCATGAACCCCGTGCCGGTGATGAAGCTGGTGGAACTGATCCGCGGCATCGCCACGGACGAGGCCACGTTCAACGCCTGCAAGGAAGTGGTCGCCAGGCTGGGCAAGACCTCGGCCACGGCCGAAGATTTCCCGGCCTTCATCGTGAACCGGATCCTTGTGCCGATGATCAACGAAGCGGTCTATACGCTCTACGAAGGCGTAGGGTCGATCGAGAGCATCGATACCTCGATGAAACTGGGCGCCGCCCACCCGATGGGCCCGCTGGAGCTGGCCGATTTCATCGGGCTGGACACGTGCCTTGCAATCATGAACGTGCTGCACGACGGGCTGGCGGACACCAAGTACCGGCCGTGCCCACTGCTTACGAAATATGTCGAGGCCGGCTGGCTGGGCCGCAAGACCCAGCGCGGGTTCTATGACTATCGGGGCGAGGTGCCGGTTCCCACCCGCTGAGGCACCGGACGGCCGGAAGCTGTTCAAGGCATGCAAAGTTTCACCAGGACCGTTTCCTGAACGGTCTTGGGAACGGTTTTTCAAAACCGTTGCACGGCGGGACGGCAGGCGTCGCGCCCTGGTTCTTCAGGGCATCAGTTCTTCAGGGCCAGCGTGTATTCGCGCAACCACGCCATGAAGCCGCGCGGATCGTCCGCCCAGCCGTCCACGACCTCTTTCGACAGCGGATGGCCGACGATGGGGCCCTGGGGCTTGTTCAGCGCATGCACGATCTCGTGCAGCAGCAGACCCTGCCGCAGCATGGGCGAGATCTGGTTGGCAATCTGGTAGATGCGCGAATTCGCGCCCGGGAACCGCATCGGCACCACCGTCGCACCGGACCGGCGGATCATCTTGGCGGTGAAGACGTTCCATTCCGCCTCGATCGCCGGGCCCCACCAGCTTTGCGAATGCGCGACCACGCCCGACGGGAACAGCGCCACGACGCCGCCGTCCTTAAGATGGCTCATCGCCTTGGCGCGCATTTCCACGCCCTTGCGCTGCGCGTCCTCGTCATGGGGGAACGGCACCGGGATCATGTAGCTTCCGGCGACCTCGTCCAGCGAGGTCAGAAGCGAGCGCGTCAGGATGCGATAGTCGGGCCGCACCCGGCCGATCAGATCGGCGAAGATCATGCCGTCGACCATGCCGTGCGGGTGGTTGGCCACCACGATCACCGGACCTTCGGAGGGGATCCGCTCCAGCTGTTCCTGAGGCGTGGTCAGCTCGATGCCCATGACATCCAGGCAGCCGCGCCAGAAGTCCTGGCCCCGCGGCACGCCGCGCTTTTCGAACTTGTTGATCAGCCGCAGGATCGTCAGCTTGCCGGTAAGCATCTCCATCACGCGGATGAAGCGTTCCTTCCACGGGTCGTCGAAGGTCGAGGCATAGGACAGGCTGCGCCGGTCATAGGTCTTGAAATCAACCGTGTCGGTGATCACGGGTGCCTCGACCGTCTTGCGGTTGGGCTTGCCAATGCCGACGGACTTGCCGGTGCCAAGGCCCTTGCCCCCCGGACGACCGCGGCGCGCCATGCCTGGCGAGTTGTGATAGCTGTCAACCACGGGCATTCACCATTCAGTTCATGTGCCTGACGTTTCGATGGGGATCCGTGCACCGGATCCGTCCTAGCTGCCGTCCGACCGTTCTCCGATCCGGCCGCTGCGCAGATCTCCGGGATCCCATCAGCGGTTCAGTTCTGCATTCCCTGCCAGACCTTCGCCGCCACTGCACCGCGGACGGCCACCGGTCAATACCCTTCGCCAAACTTGTCCGAGACAAGCGCCTCGAGCGCATCGGCCAGGGCGTCGGCCTCTGGCCCATCCGTTTGAACGTCAATAGTCGTTCCCTTGGAGGCTGCCAACATCAAAAGTCCCATTATGCTGTCGCCCGACGTCGACATACCGTCGCGGCACACCTTTGCCGTGGCATCAAACCGCTCGACCACCTCGACCAGCTTGGCCGAGGCCCGCGCATGCAGTCCTTTTTCGTTGACGATCTTCAGCGTCCGATTCGCCATTCTGTCCCCTCTCCTCCCCCAATCGGGCACCCGGTTTTCCCCGGTTTTCGCCCTGTTGAGGTCCGGCACGCCTCCCCGCGGCCGGCCCCGTGCAGACCGCGGCTTCAATCGTCGCGGATATCCTGAGAATTTATGTACTTGCGACCGGCCTCCAGGGCACCGGCCACCGCCTGGGATACAGGCAGACGGCGGCTCTTGGCCAGCTTGATCAGCATGGGCAGATTGGCGCCATAGACAATGCGCCGGTTGTCGGGCGCACAGGCCCGAAGCGAAAGGTTCGACGGCGACCCGCCGAACAGATCCGTCACCAGGATCACGCCATCGCCTTCGTCGACAAGGTCCGCGGCCTCGCAGATTTCGGACTGCTTGGCCAGGCGGTCATGGTCCGGTTCGATGGAAATCGCGCGCATGCCTGTCTGGGGCCCAACGACGTGTTGGACCGCGGCGAGGTATTCCTGCGCCAACCCGCCATGTGCAACGATGACGATGCCGATCACCCTGCCTATCCGTTCTGCCGGCGCTCTAGTTCCCGGTGCCTAATTGACACCTGTCTTCCGTCAGCCGCAAGGGCCTTCGCCAGCGCTTCGGCGAGGGTGACGGAACGATGTTGCCCGCCGGTACACCCGAAGGCAATCGACAGGTGCGATTTTCCCTCCTCCTGGAAGGCGGGCAGCAGCATCCGGGACATGTCCAGCACGCGGTCGAAGAACCCGTCATAGCGGGCGTCGCCCATCACGTGGTCCTTCACCGCCTGGTCCCGCCCGTCCAGCTCGCGCAGCGCGGCGTTCCAGTAGGGGTTCCGCAGGAAGCGGCAGTCGAAGACCATGTCGACCCCCCTGGGCAAGCCCCGCTTGTAGGAAAAGGACTGGACCGAAAGCGCCAGCATGCCCTCGTCGCCGGTGGCGAACCAGGTCTTCAGTTCGTCCCGCAGCTGGTGAACGTTCAGCTCGGACGTGTCGATCAGGATGTCCGCCCGTTCCCGCAGGGGCGCCAGAAGGTCCAGTTCCCGCCGGATGCCCAGTTCCGGCGTCTCGCCCGGGGCCATCGGGTGGCGACGGCGGGTTTCGGAATAGCGGCGCAGCAGAACCTCGGGCGCGCAGTCGAGGTAAAGAAGTGTCGCCTCGGTCCCCGCCACCGCGCGCAGTTCGACGATCAGGTCCTGCAGCGCCGTGGTCGCGAAATCCCGGTTGCGCGTGTCGATGCCCAGCGCGATGGGCTGCACCGGGCGGACCGGACCGTCGAACAGGCGCGGCAGAAGGCCCAGCGGCATGTTGTCGATCGCCTCGAAGCCCAGGTCTTCCAGGACGTTGATCGCCGTCGACCGGCCGGCCCCCGCGGGTCCCGTCACCAGGACGAGTTTCGAGCTGGACATGGACAAGGTCGTCGTCATTCCTCGCGTCTCCCCCAGGCGATGTAGTGCAGAATGGCTGACGGAAAATGGGCGCTGTCCACCTTGTGAAGCAAGGGCACAGATTGCCCCACGACTGTGCGATGGCGCACCGGCGGCAGCCTGTCGGTCTCGGTCCGGTCCAGGTCCACGACCAGTCGGACCGGCGCCCGGTCCACCACGGGCGCATTCAGGATGCCGACGCCCCGCGCCTCGATCAGGCCACGGATCGTCGGCGGTGCGGAGGCCACGATTTCCTTGCCGTCAACGGTCAGCACCGTCCGGTCGTCGGCCACGAGCCGCGCGCCCAGGGCCATCAGCGACAGGCCAAGCCCGGACTTGCCCGACCCGGAGGCACCCAGGATCAGCACGGCGCCCTGGTCGAAGGCCACCGTGGTCGCATGGGCCACCTCCTGTCTGATCTCGTCGGTCATCGTGCCGGCCTCCCCCGCGCAACCTAGCGCAAGTCGGGCCGCCGGCCCCTGCGGCGCGAAGGCCCGATCCGCCGGCCCGATCCGTGGACCATCCCATGGCCCATCCCATTGCCTGTCCCCGGGCCTAGCCCGCGGGCAGGCCCACCACGAACCGCGCCCCCATCGGGCCGGAACCGATATCGGCGTCGGTGGGGCGGATGTTTTCCGCCCAGATCACGCCACCATGCGCCTCGACGATCTGCTTGGAAATGGCCAGGCCCAGCCCGGAATTATTGCCGAAATGCTGGGGCGGGCGCTGGGAATAGAAGCGCTTGAAGATGTTCGACAGCGCCTCCTCCGGGATGCCGGGGCCGGTGTCCTCGATCACGACCAACACGCGGTTCTGGCGGCGACGGACCCAGACGCGAAGCGCATCGCCTTCCTCGCAGAAGGAAATGGCGTTCGCGATCAGGTTGACGAAGACCTGCGCCAGCCGCGCCTCCAGCCCGTGAATGCGGATCGGTTCCGACGGCAGGTCGGTGAAATAGTCGATGCCCTTCGTGCCCGCGTCCTCGGCCAGGTAGGCATTCAGATTGCCCAGCATCCGCAGCAGGTCGAATTCCCGCTGGTCTTCCTTCACCAGTTCCGCGTCCAGCCGCGACGCATTCGAAATGTCGCTGACCAACCGGTCCAGCCGGCGCACATCGTGTTCGATCACGGCCAGCAACTGGTCGCGCTGCCGGTCGTCGCGGACCATGCGCAGGGTGCCCACGGCGGAATGCAGGCTGGCCAGCGGGTTCTTGATTTCGTGCGCGACATCGGCGGCGAACTGTTCGTTGGCATCGATCCGGTCGTAAAGCGCGCCCACCATGCCCCGCAGGGCCGCCGACAGGCGCCCGATCTCGTCCCGGCGGGCCGACAGGTCGGGGATGCGGATGCGGCCGGGCCTGCGCCGCCGCCGGTCGTGATCGCGTCCCAACTCTGCCGCCTCGGCCAGGGCGGCCAGCGGGTTCGAGATGGTGGACGCCAGCGCGAGGCTGAGCCCGACCGACACCAGCAGGGCCACGATGAACATCCGCAGCACCCGTTGCCGTTCCACCCGGACCAGCGCATCGATTTCCCCGGTCGGGCTGATCACGGCCACGGCCCCGACATGGCCCGTGCCGCCGCGGATCGGAACGACGCTGGCGATCACCCGGCCGCGATCGGTTTCCAGCCCCATCCCGATCTGGGAATCGCTGGGCAGCGCCCGGTCCACCATGCGCCGCAACTGCGTATCTAGCGACAGATGGGCCCCGGGCCCCTGCGGGCGCGACAGCACGGACCAGAGACCCGACACCGCCCGGTCCAGACCGTCCGGCGCAAGAATGCCCTCTGCCCCCGGATCGGCCCTGCCCCGAAGGCCCGCGCCCCGGGTCTGGCCCATGAGTTGCCGGTCCGTGTCGTAGACGAAGACATCCAGCCCCTCCCGCAGGGTCAGGTCCTGCAGGGCCGCCGCCATGGTCGCACCGTCGACCTTTGCCCGGCCGTCTGGCCTGATCCCGCCGGGAGGGGCCAACCGGGCCTCGATCACGTTGGCGATCAGCTGCGCCTCGCCGGTCAGGCGCCTTGCATGGAATTGCACCAGCCCCTCGCGCGAGGCATTCAGGTAGAGGATCCCCGCCACAAGCACGTTCAGCGCGATCAGGTTCAGCGTCACGATCCGTCGCGTCAGCGGCGAGATATGCAGGCTAAAGATCCGGCGTCTTTCCGGCCTCTCTGTCCCGGCGTCCCCTGCCGCATCTTCGGCCCCCGCCTTGTCGCCAGTGTCGCCGGCTCTCCTGTCGTCCGCAGTGCCGCCGACCGGCGCCGGCCCGGCCTGGTCCGGATCGGCGGACATATCGGCATAGCCCGCCAAGGCGCTAGGCCCCGGTATAGCGGTATCCGATTCCGTAAAGCGTCTCGATCGCCGAGAAGGTGGCATCGACCGTCCGGAGTTTTTTGCGCAGCCGCTTGATGTGGCTGTCAATGGTCCGGTCGTCGACATAGACTTGGTCGTCATAGGCGACATCCATCAGCTGATCGCGGCTCTTGACGAAGCCGGGACGCTGGGCCAGGGCCTGAAGCAACAGGAATTCGGTGACGGTCAGCGACACGTCCGCGCCCTTCCAGCTGACGGCGTGGCGTGCCGGGTCCATCCGCAGGTCGCCCCGTTCCAGCACCGGGCCCGCCACTGCCTCCTGCCCCTCGCCGATCAGGGTGTCCTGCCGGCGCAGCAGGGCGCGGATCCGTTCCACCAGCAGCCGCTGCGAGAACGGCTTCTTCACATAGTCGTCGGCCCCCATCCGCAGGCCCAACACCTCGTCGATCTCGTCATCCTTCGAGGTCAGCAGGATCACCGGCATCCGGGATTTCTGCCGCAGCCGCTGCAGCAGGTCCATTCCGTCCATGCGGGGCATCTTGATGTCCAGCACGGCCATGTCCGGCAGCCGCCGGCTGAACGCATCCAGCGCGGCCTGCCCGTCATTGAATGTCTCGACCTCGAAACCCTCGGCCTCGAGCGTCATGGCGACAGATGTCAGGATATTCCTGTCATCGTCGACCAGCGCGATCTTCGACATGACCCTTGCCCCTTGACCATAGACGTCATCGATCCGGCCCGCCTGCCCCCGGGATCCGGCCAATCCGATATTTTTTGGCGCCTTCCTGCGCGGTTGCCCAATTTTTGCCCGATACCGGTGTTTTGCCTTTGCGAATCAATCTCGCCGCCGGGCTTCGGTCCCAGTTTCGTCGCGATATCGCCAAGAAAGTGTTACATTTTTCGCAAGGACCTGAAGGTCGACACGGATTTTCCCGGGTCGGGACACGGAGGATGGGCAAGGTTTCGCCACCCGCACCGGGCCGTTCCGGGTGGTTGCGCTAACCTGCGAAGTGGTGGCGCTAACTGCGAAAAACCGTCCTGTTCATGGCCGGAGACGACATGTTATGCAGCCGTCTATCGGTCCCCGCACCGCCATTTTGGCGGGAGGAGGAGTAGGACCGACATGTCCCCGCGACACGTAAATACGCCGGCACAGGAGACGACGCGCATGACATCCGGACGGGTCAACCCGAATTTCCGCCTTGAAGACCAGGGCATCGAAGGGATCGGAACGGTCCACTACAACCTGATCGAGCCGGCGCTGATGCAGGCCGCGGTCAAACGCGGCGAAGGCCAGATCGGCAAGGGCGGCACATTCCTCGTGACCACCGGCAAGTACACCGGCCGGTCGCCCAAGGACAAACACGTCGTCAAGACCGAAGGCGTCGCCGACAAGATCTGGTGGGACAACAACGCCCCGATGGAACCGGCCGCCTTCGACGTGCTCGAAGCCGACATGCTGGAGCATATGAAGGGCGGCGAATATTTCGTGCAGGACCTGGTGGGCGGTGCCGATCCGACCTGCTCGATCAAGGTCCGCATGGTGACCGAACTCGCCTGGCACGGCCTGTTCATCCGACACCTGCTGCGCCGCCCGGACCGGGCCGAGCTGGACGATTTCGTGGCGGATTTCACGATCATCAACTGCCCCGACTTCAAGGCCGATCCGGCCAAGCACGGCTGCCGCACCGATACCGTGATCGCGCTGAACTTCGACAAGAAGATGATCCTGATCGGCGGCACCGAATACGCTGGCGAGAACAAGAAGTCGGTGTTCACCCTGCTGAACTACCTGCTGCCGGAACAGGGCATCATGCCGATGCACTGCTCGGCCAACCACGCCATCGGCAACCCGGTCGACACCGCCGTCTTCTTCGGCCTGTCGGGCACCGGCAAGACCACGCTGTCGGCCGACCCCAAGCGCACGCTGATCGGCGACGACGAACACGGATGGTCCGACCGCGGCACCTTCAACTTCGAAGGCGGCTGCTATGCCAAGACGATCTCGCTCTCGGCCAAGGCCGAGCCCGAGATCTATGCCACGACCCAGAAGTTCGGCACCGTGATCGAGAACATGGTCTTCGACGAGGAAACCTTCGATCTCGACTTCGAGGACGACTCGCTGACGGCCAACATGCGGTGCGCCTATCCGCTGGAGTACATCTCGAACGCATCGGACACCGGCCTTGGCGGGCATCCGAAGAACATCATCATGCTGACCTGCGACGCCTTCGGGGTCCTGCCCCCGATCGCACGGCTGACGCCGGCGCAGGCGATGTACCACTTCCTGTCGGGCTTCACCTCGAAGGTGGCCGGGACCGAACGCGGCGTGACCGAGCCGGAACCCACCTTCTCGACCTGCTTCGGCGCGCCCTTCATGCCGCGTCGCCCGGAAGTCTACGGCAACCTGCTGCGCGACAAGATCGCGACCCATGGCGCGACCTGCTGGCTGGTGAACACCGGTTGGACCGGCGGCGCCTACGGCACCGGCTCGCGCATGCCGATCCGCGCCACCCGCGCCCTGCTGACCGCGGCGCTGGACGGGTCGCTGTCCGAGGCCGAGTTCCGCAAGGACCCGAACTTCGGTTTCGAGGTTCCGGTGGCAGTCCAGGGCGTGGCCGAGGTCCTGCTGGACCCGCGCCGCACCTGGGAAGACAAGTCGGCCTATGACGCGCAGGCGGCCAAGCTGGTGCAGATGTTCGCGGACAATTTCGAACAATATGTCCCCTACATCGACGACGACGTGAAGGCCGTCGCCATCGGCTGACGCCGCACCCTTCGTCAAAGATCATGCACCCGGCCACCTGGCCGGGTGTTTTCGTTTCGTCCCTTGCAGGTCGGGGGCTCTGCGCCCGCCCGCCCTTTGGGCGGACACCCCCGGGGATATTTGAAGACCAAAGAAGTCAGAAGCGCGCGTCCGGCTTCTTCTTTTCAAAAATACTCCCGCCGGAGGCGGTCCGGCCTCTGCAAGATGACGCGGCTGGAACTCTGATTAGTGCGGGGTTCACCCCGCCGCGCCCCTGAAACGCAGCCCCCCGAGCCGAAGCCCGGGGGTCCCATGGATCGTCGTTCGTCCGGCTTTCGGCGGGCGTCAGCCCAGCAGACGCCGGGCGATGACCTGGGCCTGGATCTCGGCCGCGCCTTCGAAGATGTTCAGGATGCGCGCGTCGCACAGGACACGGCTGATCTTGTATTCCATCGCGAAGCCGTTGCCGCCGTGGATCTGCAGTGCGTTGTCCGCCGCCGCCCAGGCCACGCGCGCGCCCAGAAGCTTGGCCATGCCGGCCTCCAGATCGCAGCGCCGGTCCTGGTCCTTCTCGGCCGCCGAGAAATAGGTCAGCTGGCGCGCGATCATGATCTCAACCGCCATCATCGCCAGTTTGCTCGACACCCGCGGGAACTCGATCAGCGCCTTGTTAAAGGCTTTGCGTTCCTGCGCGTATTGCAGGCCCAGGTCCAGCGCCGCCTGGGCCACGCCGATGGCGCGGGCCGCGGTCTGGATGCGGGCGCTTTCGAAGGTCTGCATCAGCTGCTTGAAGCCCTGGCCTTCGGCCCCGCCCAGAAGGTTCTCGCCCTTCACCTTGAAGCGGTCGAAGCCCAGTTCGTATTCCTTCATGCCGCGGTAGCCGATCACCTCGATCTCGCCGCCGGTCATGCCTTCGGTCGGGAACGGATCCTCGTCGGTGCCGGGCGTCTTTTCCGCCAGGAACATGGACAGGCCGCGGTGGTCCTTGGACGCCGGATCGGTGCGGGCCAGCACCGTCATCACATGGGTCCGGGCCGCGTGGGTGATCCAGGTCTTGTTGCCGGTGATGTAATAATCGTCGCCTTCCTTCACCGCCCGCGTCCGCAACTGGGCCAGATCCGAACCGGTGTTGGGCTCGGTGAAGACAGCCGTCGGCAGGATCTCTCCGCTGGCGATCAGCGGCAGCCACTTTTCCTTCTGTTCGTCGGTGCCGCCACCCAGGATCAGCTCGGCCGCGATTTCGGACCGCGTTGCCAGCGAGCCAACGCCGATATAGCCGCGCGACAGTTCTTCCGACACGACGCACATCGATGCCTTGCCCAACCCCAGACCGCCCAGGTTTTCCGGGATGGTCAGACCGAAGACACCCATTTCCGACAGTTCCTCGATGGTCTCCATCGGGATCAGCTCGTCCTTCAGGTGCCATTCATGGGCGAAGGGCTCGACCTTCTCCACCGCGTAACGGCGGAACTGTTCGCGGATCATCTCCAGCTCTTCGTCGAGGCCGGTATTCCCGAAGGTGGTATTGGCGCTCTGTTCGACCAGCAGTTCGACCAGCCGCGCACGCGCGGCCTGGGTGTTGCCCCGGGCGATCAGCGTCTCGACCGCGGGCACGGCCAGGGCACCCAGATCCGACTGGGCCAGACCCATGTCCTGCGGGCGCACGATCTCGCCCTGGTTCATGGCGATGCCGCCCGCGATCTGCGCCAGGTATTCCCCGAAGGCGATCTGCAGCAGCAGCTGTTCCGCCTCGCCGAACTTGCCCATGCCGGACAGGCGGTCGGCCCAGGCCTGCATCTGACGCAGGCTTTCGACATAAGTGGCCAGCCATGCCAGCCCGTGAGTCGCGGTCTGTTCCGCCTCGACCCGCGCGACAGAGACCCGGCCCTCGACGCTGACCTCCTCTTTCAGTCTTGCAGTTGCAGCATCCAGAATCGCCTCGGCCGGCGCGACAGCCGCGCGGGTCAGCTCGATCAGATCGGGAAGCGCCGGATCGCCGGCAGAAAGAGTTACGTCCTGTCCGTCATGGGCCATGAATCACATCCTTTGTTCATCACGTTGGACCTAAGCATTTCGCAGGTGCAGCGCAACATAAACACAACCCGCAACGCAAATGCGAATTATAGTTGCGCGCTCTATTCGCTTGCACTTGGCCGCGGCGATGCTCCAATGGAAGGCATGACCGGACTTCTCGACCTCATCACTCCGCTGCAAATCGTCATGGCTTTCGGCATCGCGCTTCTGGCCGGGCTGATCAAGGGCATGGTAGGCTTTGCCATGCCGATGATCATGATCTCGGGCCTGACGCTGTTCCTTCCGCCCGAGCTGGCACTGGCGGGCCTGCTGCTGCCGACGGTGGCAACCAATGCGTTGCAGGCGCTGCGGCAGGGGCCGGCGGCAGCCTGGTCCTCGGTCGGGCGGTTCCGGGTGTTCCTGATCGTGGGCGGGATCTTCCTGTTTCTCAGCGCGCAGCTGGTGACCGTCCTGTCGGTGCAGGCGCTGCTGCTGTTGATCGGCGTCCCGATTTCCTTCTTCGCGCTGATCCAGCTTCTGGGGCTGCGCTTCTCGCTGGACGAACCCAAGGCCTGGATCGAGGCTGCGATCGGCGGGATCGCCGGTTTCATCGGCGGCCTGTCGGGGGTCTGGGGGCCGCCGACGGTGCTGTACCTGACGGCGCTGAACACGCCGAAATCGGACCAGGTGCGGATCCAGGGCGTGATCTACGGTCTGGGCGCCGTGGCGCTGCTGATCGCACATATCGGGTCGGGCGTGCTGCGCTGGGCCACGCTGCCGCTGTCCATCGCGTTGCTGGCACCTGCGCTGGCGGGCATGTGGATCGGCGGGCGCATCCATGACAGGATCGAACAGGAGACCTTCCGCAAGATCACGCTTGTCGTGCTGACGGTGGCGGGCTTCAACCTCGTGCGTCGCGGATTGATCGGATAGACCATGTACAAGTTTTTTCCCGCCCTGGGCCTTGCCTGCATCCTGACCGCCGGAGCGGCCTTTGCCGACGACCTGACCGGCAAGACCTGGGTCCTTCAGGCCCTGAACGGCGAAGCCTTCCCGCCGTCCGAGGCGACGCTGATCTTCGGCGACGACGGCCGCATCAGCGGCGCGGCACCCTGCAACCAGTACAGTGCCAAACTTCAGTCGCAGCCTCCCGCCTTCCAGGTCGGTCCGATCGCCTCGACCCGCATGGCCTGCCCGGAGATGCAGGAGGAGACGGCGTTCTTCAACGCCCTGGGCGTCGTGACGTCGATGACCCTCGATGGCAACAACATGGTCCTGAACGGGCCCGACGATTTCTCGATGGTCTTCGGGGCCCGGCCCGGGGTCGACTGACCCGCTTCGGCGTTTGAGCGGACCCGGCCGGTTTCAGGACCGCGCCGACCGCCGGCTGAACAGGTCGACGAAGCGCGCGCGCGCCTCCGGCAACGGCTTGTTGCCCAACGCCGGGGCGACGCGGTGTTCCAGGAAATGGCCGGTGGTGCGGAAGGCCTCGGCAATCTCGGCATCCCCGGCGTCGCCTTCGCCGCGCAGGATCGGCGGCAGGGGCAGCAGCCGGTCGGCCCAGTCGCCCGCCCCGGCCCGTGACACCGCCCGGCCGGTGCGGGGCGAGACATAGGCCAGCCCTTCGGTCGCGCCGGTTACCGCGCAGGCGGTCAGGTCCAGACCGAACCCCAGTTCCTCCAGCAAAGCCAGCTCCCAGCGCAGATAGGCCAGCGGCCACAGGTCGTCATTGCCCAGCAGATCCAATAGCGGTTCGGTCCGGGCATAAAGCGCGGGATGGACCTCGCGTTCCGGCAGGGTGAAGGCCAGAAGCGCCGTCACCGCGTTCAAGCCTGCCAGCGCCAGCCTGCCCGACAGGGCGGCCGCCGCACGGCTGCGCTGGGGTTCGACCGTGTAGGTGCCAATATGGTCTTCAAGCCGCGCGCGCCAGCTGACGTCCAGCTGGGCCCCGGGCTGCAGCAGGGGCGACAGGCGGCGGCCCGCGCCTCCCGGCACCACGCCCGCGTGGCGGCCGTGGCTTTCGGTGAAGACATCGATGATTGCAGCCGCCTCGCCATGGCGGCGCACCGTCAGAAGGATGCCCGTGTCACGCCAGTCCACCGTCTACTCCCTGCCCGGCGCCCCATAGGGACGCGGGCAGGGGCCAAGGTCAACTCAGATCATGACCTCGATCAGGAACGGGCCCTTTTGCGCCGTGGCATAGGCCAGCTTGTCGGCCAGCGCCTCGGTCGTTTCCACGCGCGCGCCGTCGACGCCCATGCCCCGCGCCAGCGAGACCCAATCGATCGCCGGCTGGTCCAGGTCCAGCATCCGCTGGGCGTTGCGGCCCGGCGTGCCGGCACCCACGGCCGCCAGTTCGCCCTGAAGGATGGCATAGCGGCGGTTCGACAGCAGGATGACGACGACGTCCAGGTTTTCGCGCGCCATCGTCCAAAGCGCCTGGTTCGTGTACATCGCGCTGCCATCCGCCTGTAGGGCAAAGACCTTGCGGTCCGGGCAGGCCACTGCCGCGCCCACGGCCAGCGGCAGGCCTTCCCCGATGGCGCCACCAGTCAGTTGCAGATGGGTATGCGGCGCGGCACCGTGGGTATGGGCAAAGAGGTCCCGGCCCGAAGTGACGGATTCGTCGCACAGGATCGCGTTGTCGGGCAGCGCCCGTCCCACGGCAATCGCCAGGCTCAGCGGCGTGATCGCGCCGGTCGGCAGGTCCGCCATCGGCTCGGGTGCAGATGCGGGCGCGGGTGCGACACCCAGCGTGTCCGCCAGCTGCGCCAGGGCCGCGCGCGTATCGTCTTCGGGCGCGGCCAGTGTGGTGACGGCACAGTCCGGCGGCAGGATCGAAGACGGCTTGCCCGGATAGGCAAAGAAGGCGACCGGGGCCGCAGCTCCGACCAGGATCACCTGCCGGACCTTGGCAAAGCGCTTCACCGCGATGTCGACGACATAGGGCACACGTTCCAGCGGGTGACGGCCCGTTCCCCGTTCCAGCCGGGCATTCGCCTGCTGGCCCAGCACCTCGGCCCCCGTCGCCGCGGCGATGGCAAAGGCATGGTCCAGCGCCCCCGGCTGCAGCGCATCTCCCGACAGCAGAAGGACGGTTGCCGAACCTTCAGCGCGCAGCGCCGCGGCCGCAGCCGCGACCCGGCTGGCATCCGGGGCCGCCGGCGCCCGCAGGTCGGCCTTCACCGGGCGATAGACGGTCGGATCGGTCCAGGCCGCGTCCGCCGGCAGAATCAGGGTCGTCACGCCCCCCGGCGGGCGCTGCGCCTCGGCAATCGCCTCGGCCGTTGCGGTGGCCACGTCGTCGGCCCCGGCGATCCGGCGCACGAAACGCGACATCGGCCGGGCCAGCCCCTCGATATCCGAGGTCAGCGGCGCATCGAAGGGCAGGTGGTAGGACGCATGGTCCCCAACCACGTTCACCATCGGCGTATTGGCGCGGCGCGCATTGTGCATGTTGGCCAGCGCATTCGCCAGGCCGGGCCCCGTGTGCAGCAGCGTCGCCGCCGGCTTCCCCGTCATGCGGGCATAGCCGTCGGCCGCCCCCGTCACCACGCCCTCGAACAGGCCCAGCACACAGCGCATGTCCAGCTTGCGGTCCAGCGCGGCCACGAAGTGCATCTCGGACGTGCCGGGATTGGCAAAGCAGACATCGACATCATTCAGCAGCAGCGTATCGCACAGCAGATCGGCCCCGTTCGGCATGGCCTCTTCCTCCAGTTCGTTAACCAATGTGTTCTGACACGGCCGCGGCCCTGCCGAAAGCCTTCATCTGCCCGCGCGCGGCGTAGCCCGGGCGGGCACGAGGGCGGCACCCGCCCCCGACCGTTCCGCCCGGTTCCGATCCGCACTGCCGCGGGCGCAATCCCGCGACACGGCACGAAAGCCGGTGCATGTCGTCCCGGAAAGGCATTAGACTTTGCCGCAGCGCCCGCCGCGAAGGAGTCGGACCTTGCCGCTGAAACATGTCAAACCGGCCCTGCCCCATATCCGGCGCGCGGTCTGGTTGGCGCTGGGCTTCGTGGCCCTGGGGCTGGGAATACTGGGCGTCGCCCTGCCGGTCCTGCCGACGACGCCCTTCGTGATCCTGGCGGCCTTCTGCTTTGGCAAGGGCTCTCCGCGCCTTCGGCAATGGCTGGTCGATCACCACATCTTCGGCAAGCTGATCACCGACTGGGAAAAATACGGCGCCATCGCGCCAAGATCCAAGGCGCTGGCCTGCACCATGATGGGCGCCGTCTTCCTGCTCAGCCTGGTCATGGGCCTGAAATGGTGGATCCTGCTGATCCAGGGCATCTGCCTGGGCGGCGCCGCGACCTTCGTGCTGACCAGGCCAAACGGCCCGGGAGACACCGCATAGTGCGGGGTTTACCCCGCCGCGCGGCCTGACCGGGGACGGTAGGTAAACCCCGTCCTACACTGCAACACCGCAACACCGCCGGGGCGGTCCCGCGGGGTGCGTGGTCCCCACGCACGGCACCGCCTATTCGTCTTCGTCGTCGTCCTCGTCGTCGAATCCGTCATCCCCGAAGAACGGCGTCATCTGGGCCACGATCACCGAATTCTCGGCCAGGGCACGGTCCATCAGCGCGCGCTCTTCCTCGTCGATCTCGTGGCCCTGCGCCTCGCGCTCGGCCAGCGTGCCGTATCCGGTCACGTCCAGGGGTGCTGTGTCGGCCTGTTTCAGGATCGCCACCGTCTCGCGCACCGCCTCGGCCTCGTCCACGCCCGAGGCATAGACCATCAGCGCCGCGCCTGTCGCCCCTTCGGGCAGGCCATCGCCGGCCTTGCGGCCCAGTTGTACCAGCAGGGTAAAGACCTCCTGCGGACGTTTCACCTTCTCGGACATCTCTCGCCCCATCCTTGCGCGCCCCCGCCGTACAGGATTTGGACTGCCCGCGGAAGGGCCGGAAAGGGCATGTCCCCGACCAGGCAGGTTCAAGGCAATGGGATTTTGATCGATTGGTCAAAATTGGCGATGATCACGAATGGCCGGCGCAATGGGAAAGGTCCCGTTAGAATTTTTATCGCCTGGTCAAATTTTGGAATACGGCGTTCCGCCGGCACAGTGGACTCTTGACCAGATGGTAAAAATAATTGCGCAGTCCGCGCCGGCCTCAGTCTTCGACCCCCAGCAGCGCGGGCCAGGCGGGGGCGCCAAGACGGGACAGCACCTCGATATGGCGCAGCGCAGGGATGCCGAATTCCTTCGGTTTCAGCTCACGATAGGCCGCGCGGCCCGGGGCGAAGGCATCGGCAAAGCGGCGGACGGACACCGGCGGGGCGACCACGTCGTCGGACATGGTGAACAGGCGGATTTCCGGGCCGGAACGGGCGAAGTCCGGTTCCGGCAGGCTGCGGCCGACATCTGAATAGAAAAACTCGCGTCGCACGCACCAGCGGCGCCATTGCCAGTAGACGCCCGCCGGCAGGTCCGCCCCGAACAAGATCCTACGGCCCGGCAGATAACCGGCAATCGTCGTCGCCAGCGGCCCGATCCCGAACCAGAACGCCATGACCAGCGGGCGATAGCTCCACGGATGGTCGGTCACGTGGACGCGTCCCGTTCCAACGGTCACAATCCGTTCGACCCGCGGGTCATAGTCGCGGAAGGCTGTGCCGAAGCCGCCCAGCGAATGGCCCAGGATCCACAAGGGCCCGTCCGGCGCGATGTCCGCCAGTGCCGCCTCGGCCGCGGCCTGGTCGCGCAGGATCCAGTCGGCGAAGGTCGTGTCGCTGTGCTTCAGCCTGCGGTGCAGCGACTCGCCGAAATCCCGGTAATCATAGGTCAGGACTCCGATGCCCTGCCCCGAGGCCCAGTCGGCAAAGCTGCGATAGAACCGCTGCGGCACGCCCGTCGCCCCGTGCAGGACAAGGTTCGCCCGGACGTCGCCTTCGGGCGGCATGTACCGGCCCGCCAGCCTGGCGCCTTCGGCCTCGATCTCGATCCTTTGCGTCCTGTCCGACATGGCGTGCAATCCTTCGCGACTCGCTGTAGACCGCATGGTCCAGGAAGACCGTAGACCATGTGGTCTACAGGGTGCAAAATGGACCTATGGTCACTTCGGAAAACAGAAACGCCCTGATCCGTGCCGCCGCGCTGCTGTTCCGGCAGAGGGGCTATCACGGCGTGGCCCTGGCCGAGATCCTGAAGGCCGCCGACCTGCCAAAGGGGTCGCTCTACTATCACTTCCCGGGGGGCAAGCGGGACCTGGCCACGCAGGCGACGCTGGCCGCCGGCCGGACGGTCGAGAAGATCGTCAACCGCGCCTTCGGGGACGCGGACAGTTTCGGTGCCGGCGCCGCGGCCTTCTGTGACGAGATCGCGGACTTCCTGCAACCCGGCAAGATGATCGAGGCCTGCCCGGTGGCCAGCGTCCTGCAGGCCTCGACGTCAGAGCCGGAGCTGCGCGAGGCGGCGCGACAGGTGCTGAAAAGCTGGGGCGAATGCCTGGTGATGCACGCGGCTCGGCTGGGTCATCCGACACCGCATGACGTGGCCGACCTGGTTCTGATGCAGATGGAAGGCGCCTGGCTGCTGGCCGTCGCCGAACAGAATGCCCGGCCCTTCGAACGGCTGGCACAGCTTTATCGCGCCGGATTGCGGGTCTGACCGCAGCCCGGGGGCACCGGCAGCGGCGGCCTGTTTCACGATCAATTTCACGGTCTGTTCGACAGTCTTCCGCCGGACCCAGGCCACCGCGCCCGGGCGGCCATCGCCTGTGCCCATGGCAGCGGCGTCATGGCGCCGGTGGACCGGTCACAAGCCCGGCCCGGCGGCATCTTACGGACGGTCCGCGTCGCACGCAGCGGACCGGTAATTGGCCGGCCCCGTCCCCGCATCTTGTCCGTCCGGTCGGCGGGCCCGCGACGGACCCGCCATCCGGCAATTCGGGATCAGTCCCGCAGCAGATCGTTGATGCCGGTTTTCGACCGGGTCTGCGCATCGACGCGTTTCACGATCACCGCGCAATAGAGGTTCACGCCGCCCGTCGACGGCATGGAGCCTGAGACGACCACCGAATAGGGCGGCACCTCGCCATACATGACCTCGCCCGTGGCGCGGTCGACGATCTTGGTCGACTGGCCCAGGAAGACACCCATGCCCAGGACGGAACCTTCGCGGACGATCACGCCCTCGACAACCTCGGACCGGGCACCGATGAAACAGTTGTCCTCGATGATCGTAGGACCGGCCTGCATCGGTTCCAGCACGCCGCCGATGCCGACGCCGCCCGACAGGTGCACGTTCTTGCCGATCTGCGCGCAGGACCCGACGGTGGCCCAGGTATCGACCATGGTGCCGCTGTCGACATAGGCGCCCAGGTTCACGAAGGACGGCATCAGCACCACGCCGGGGGCGATATAGGCCGACTTGCGCACGACGCAGTTCGGCACGGCGCGGAAGCCCGCGGCCTTCCACTGGTTGTCGCCCCAGCCCTTGAACTTGCTGTCGACCTTGTCCCACCAGGTGCCGTCCTGCGGCCCGCCGGTGTGGGGTTCCATGTCCTTGATCCGGAAGCCCAGCAGCACCGCCTTCTTGGCCCACTGGTTCACGTGCCAGGATCCGTCATCCTGCTTTTCAGCGACGCGCAGGGTGCCGCCGTCGAGCGCGTTCAGCGTGTCCTCGATGGCTTCGCGCATTTCGCCCGTGGTCGCGGGGGTGATGGTATCGCGCGCCTCCCAGGCGGCTTCGATGGCAGTTTCGAGCTGGGCGTTCGACATGGTTCACTCCCCTGGAAATCTACGGCAGATCTGCTTCGGCCCGGCTATAGAGCGCCGCGGGCCAACCGACAACCTGCTAAGACCTCATCCCTTCATGACCCGGTTGGGGTCGGTCAGGTGATAGCTGTCACGGGTTCTCACCCGGGAAAACCAGGCCGAAAGCATGGGACGGGCCGCCAGCAGCGCCGCGCCGTCGGGCGCCCGGGCCAGAAACCCGATCATCGGCGCCAGATGGCAGTCGGCCAACGTGATCCCGGCCCCGGTCAGGACCCGCCCTTCGGCCGCGATCCGCTCCAACACGTCCAGCACCCTGGCCGCACCGCCTAGCCCTTCGGCCAGGTCCGCCCTGTCCGCATCCCCAGAGTGATTGGCGCCATGGACGAAAACCTGCCGGACCATGGGCCAATAGCCGTAGCAATCGACCACGGCCTGCACCTGTACCATCCGCGCCGCGGCCAGCGGTTCGGCCGGCGTCAGCCGCCCGCCGGCGAAGCGACTGTCGAGATAGCGCAGGATCGCCGTCGTCTCGAAGATCCGGATGCCGTCATGGTCCAGCACCGGCACGCGGTTGAAGGGATGTTCAGGAACGGTCCCGCTGAAGGGATCGCAGGGAACCAACTCTGCCTGCACCCCGCATTCGGCCAGCGTCATCCGGGCGATCTGGCAATAGACGCTGGGCGGGTAGACATGCAGGCGAAGTGTCATCGGCCGGGCGCTCCCTTTCGCGACATCTGTCTCGGGCAAGCGCACCCTAGGTCGCGGAACGTCGGTCGAACAGCAAGAAGGGCAGCGGGCGGCCAGCGGAGCGGTCGCAGACCGGCCGGCATTTGTTGAAACGGCGGGGACGGGTCGGCCGCTGCCCGGCGGGCGGCCGGACGGGTCGGCAATCTTCTGTATCGGCTGTCACACCCCAAGCGGATCCGGCGCCGGATTGGCACCACAGACCAGAACGGCAACCTTCTCGCCCGGTTCGGGTACATAGGCCCCCGACATCAGCGCCGACAGCGCCGCGGCGCCTGCAGGCTCCACCAGTTGCCGCAATTGCTGCCACAGGGCCAGCTGGGCTGCGGCAATGGCATCGTCTTCCACCAGCACCGGAACCGCACCGTATTCGACCGCCAGATCGTAACAGATCGATCCGATCCGCCTGGCCCCCAGCGCATTGGCGGCGATGCCCGAGACCTCGACATCCACCGGCCCACCCGCTTCCAGCGCCGCGTTCAGCGCGCAGGAGGTGCGGGGTTCCACCGCCACCACCTTCCGTCGTCCTGCAAACCAGGCCAGCGCGCCACCGATCAGGCCGCCGCCCCCGACCGCGATCAGGACGGTGTCGGCCTCCAGCCCCTGTTCCTCCCACTCGCGGAAGCATGTCCCCTGCCCCGCGACCGTCGGCTGGGCGTCATAGGCGTGGATCTGCATCGCGCCGGTGCGGGCCTCGTGTTCCAGCGCCGCCTCCAGCGCGTCGGCATAGGCACCGGACACCACGGTCAGGTCGGCGCCGGCCCGTTCGATCAGTGCGATCTTCGACGCGCCCGCCATTTCCGGCACGAAGATCTTGGCCGGGTGACCCAGGCGCGAGGCCGCATAGGCCGCCGCCGCACCGTGGTTCCCGCCCGAGGCCGCGACGATCCCCGCCTCCGGCACATCCAGGCTGAGCAGCGTGTTGAACGCGCCACGGGCCTTGAAGCTGCCGGTATGCTGCATCTGTTCCAGCTTCAGCGCGACCGGCCGGTCCAGCCCGAAGCCGTCGAACTCCAGCACCGGCGTCCGCACCACATGGCCCCGGATCCGCGCTGCCGCGGCCTCGATCTCGTCCTGCCAGCCCATGTCGATGCTCCTGTCCGGTATCTGCCGGCGCGACCTTTGCCGCGGGCCGCGGCGGATGCAAGCCCATGGCACAAGCCCATGACACCGGCAGCCGCCGGTTGCGGATCCTTCGGATTTGGCGCATTTCTTGGCAGCCCCACCCTTGTTGCCGCTGATTTCGGCGATTTCACCCGGCGCGGCGGCGCCCTGACGGGATTGGGGGCCCGACCACGGGCTGGGCGATGGCGTGACTCTGGCCCGGAAGGGCATCCTTAACCGTGGCATGGCAGGATCCCCGGTCTGGATTTTGTCCCGCCCCGGGACCATGTGACAGACATGTCGCCGGGCATGACGCGACCGGCGCGGAGTATGGAATGAAAGACGAACGGAACCATCCCTTCCGGGACGCACCGACCGATATCGATGCCGCGCGCCACGTGCCGCAGACCGAACAGTCGGCCTCGCCGTCCTATCGCCTGGCCTTCGCGGACGAATCCTTCCTGTGCCGCGAGGATCTGCGCCCGGTGCGCCTTCAGCTGGAACTGCTGAAGGCCGGCCTGCTGATGGACGAACGCGGCATCGACAGCACCGTGGTGCTTTTCGGCGGCGCCCGGATCCCCGAACCCGCCAACAAGGACAGCGCCCGGACGCCAATGCTGGCCGAACTGTCGGCGCAATACGACGAGGCCCGCAAGTTCGCCCGGCTGATGACCGAAAAGTCGCTGATGTCCGGCTGCCGCGACTGGGTGATCGCAACCGGAGGCGGCCCCGGCGTGATGGAGGCCGGCAACCGCGGCGCGGCCGAGGCCGGGGGCATCTCGATCGGCCTGTCGATCGTGTTGCCGCACGAACAGGCGCCGAACGAGTACGTGACGCCGGACCTCAGCTTCAATTTCCACTATTTCGCCGTGCGCAAGATGCATTTCCTGATGCGCGCCAAGGCGGTCTGCGTCTTCCCCGGCGGCTTCGGCACCATGGACGAGATGTTCGAGGCGCTGACCCTGATCCAGACCGGCCGGATGGAACGCGTACCCTTCCTGCTGTTCGGCACGGATTACTGGACGCGGATCATCAACTGGAAGGAACTGGCGGCCTCGGGCACCATCGCGGACGAGGATCTGGACCTGTTCCGCTTCGTCGACACGGCGGACGAGGCGATGGCCCTGATCGAAGGCTGGGAACCCGCGACCGTCCGCTCGGTCATTCCCGGACGCTAGATCCAAGGGACGGGCGGGCCCCTGTGCCCGCCTGCCTCTTGAAAATCGGGCGAAAAATGCTTTATTTTTAGGCAACAGTACGCTTCACGAGGACCCCATGAGCACCGATCCCTATGCGGCGCTGGGACTGACGAAAACCGCCACGGCCGACGAGATCAAGAAGGCCTATCGCAAGATCGCCAAGACCTGCCACCCGGACCTGAACCCCGACGACAAGGCCGCCGAGGCCCGCTTCAAGGCGGCGTCCGCGGCCTATGACCTTCTGAAGGATCCCGAACAGCGCGCGCGCTTCGACCGGGGCGAAATCGACGCCTCGGGACAGGAGCAGCGGCAGGAACGGAACTTCTATCGCGACTATGCCGAACAGCCGGGCAACCCGTACCGGTCCCGGAACACCCGCTGGTCCAGCACGGGCGCCGGGGCCCAGGACCCGGATTTCGGCGACGCATCCGACATCTTTGCCGAATTCCTGCGCCGCCAGGCGGCGGGCGCCGGCGCCGGCATGGGCGGAACGGGTAGCACGGGCGGCCGCCGCGGCTGGGAGGCCGACTTCGACATGCCGGGACAGGACCGTCACTATGCGCTGGAGGTCGACTTTCTGGATGCGGTCAAGGGCGGCAAGACCGAGATCGTGCTGCCCGAAGGCGGCGCCATCGCGGTTCAGATCCCGGAAGGCACCCGCGACGGCCAGGTGATCCGGCTGCGCGGCAAGGGCGGCAAGGGCTATGGCAAGGGGGCCGCAGGCGACGCGCTGATCACCGTGTCGGTCCGGCCGCATGACGTTTTTACGCGCGATGGCGACGACATCCGCATCGTGCTGCCGATTTCGATCGACGAGGCGGTGCTAGGCGGCAAGGTCGAAACGCCGACCATCGACGGGCCGGTGGGCCTGACGGTCCCGAAAGGTGCATCGAGCGGCCAGACCCTGCGCCTGCGGGGCCGCGGCGCAAAGAAGCGCGGCAAGGATTCCGGGCGGGGCGACCAGTTCGTGGAACTGTCGATCCGGATGCCCAAGACCGTCGACACGGACCTGGCCGAGTTCATGGAGCGGTGGGCAAAGGACCACCGCTATGACCCGCGGGGAGGAAAGATGTGATGAACGGATTCCTGACCGAAGAAGACGTGTTGGAGGCGGTAGCGCCCCTGACACGGGTCCAGCTGACCCGTTTCGTCGAGGCCGAAGTCGTGGCCCCGATGGAAGGCGCCACGGGCCGTGTCTATCGCAGGCTGGACGTGGTCCGGATGGAACTGTTGTGCGAATTGACCGAGACCTATGCGCTGGAACCCGACGCGCTGGCCATGGTCATGGGGCTGGTCGACCAGCTGCACGGCGTGCGTGCCGAACTAAAGGCGGTTCTGTCGGCCCTGGAGGCGGAAGACGATGCAACCCGGGCGCGGGTGGTCGAGCTGTTGAAGGCTGCGCGCGCCGGCTAAGTGCTGTTGCGCCGCACCTGCGTGCGGCGCCCGGCAAAGCGGGGGGCCTGCCGCCCCCCGGCCCCCTGCCCAGGGGACCGTCAGTTGCCCGAACCCCCGAGGCCGGCTTCGGCTTCGATCTGGGCCTTCGATTTCCGGGCGCGTTCGGTGGCGGACTTCAGCTGGCCGCACGCGGCCATGATGTCTTCGCCACGGGGCGTCCGGATCGGGCTGGCATAGCCTGCCTTGTAGATGATGTCGGCGAAGGCCCGGATGCGGTTGTTCGACGACCGCTTGTAAGGCGCGCCGGGCCATTCGTTGAACGGGATCAGGTTGATCTTGGCCGGGATGCCCTGGATCAGATGCACCAGCCGCCGCGCATCCTCGTCACTGTCGTTCACATCCTTCAGCATCACGTATTCGAAGGTGATCCGTTCCGAATTCGACAGTTTCGGATATTCCCGCAGTGCGTTCAGCAGCGTCTCGATGTTCCAGCGCTTGTTGATCGGGACCAGCTTGTCCCGTGTCTCGTTCGTCGTCGCGTGAAAGGACACGGCCAACAGACAGCCGATTTCTTCCGCCGCGCGCGCAATCTCGGGCACCACGCCCGAGGTCGACAGGGTGATCCGGCGCCGCGACAGCTGGATCCCTTCCGGGTCCATCGCGATCTTCATCGCGTCGCGGACATTGTCGAAATTGTACAGCGGTTCGCCCATCCCCATCAGCACGATGTTGGACAGAAGGCGCGTTTCATCCTTGGGCGCGCCGGGGGTCGGCCATTCGTTCAGGTCGTCGCGGACCATCATGATCTGGCCCACGATTTCCCCGGCCGTCAGGTTCCGGACCAGCTTCTGCGTGCCGGTATGGCAGAAGGAACAGGTCAGCGTGCAGCCCACCTGGGACGAGACGCAGAGCGTGCCGCGGTCTTCCTCGGGAATATAGACCACCTCGACCTCGTGCCCGCCGGCGATGCGGGCCAGGTACTTGCGGGTGCCGTCGGTGGACACCTGCTTGGATACCATCTCGGGGATGGCCACCGTGAAGTTCTCGGCCAGAAGCGCGCGATAGGGCTTGGCCAGGTTCGTCATCGCCGAAAAGTCGCGCACGCCCCACTGATAGATCCACTGCCAGACCTGGTTCACCCGCATCTTCGCCTGCTTTTCCGGCGTACCGGCGGCAATCAGCGCGTCCAGCATGGCCGCCCGGGTCAGGCCGACAAGGTTCACCGGCCCCTCGGGCAGTTTCCGGGGAACGGTCAGGACATCCTGGGTGATGGGGGCGATCGGCTGGGGGGCGGACATGGGGCGAATACTCGGGTTTGCGGGCATGGAATGCGGACAGGGGCGGGGGATGGGCTCCTATATAGGAAGGAAGCCCGTCTGCAAAACCCTATTCGTCCGGCGATGCGCCCGAAGTCCCGTCAGCCGCCGCAGCGTTTCTGTGCGTCTTCCGTGGCTGCCGTGAACCCGGACAGCGAGAACGTGTCCTTGGTCTGGGTGCCGCGGGTCGACCGCGCGGTCAGGACGGCCGTCGCGCCGGCCTTCATGGCGGCGACGATCTTGGCGTCCTCGCCTTCCGAAGTCGGCCAGGCCCATTCGCCATCGGTGAAAAGATTGAAGGTGGAATCGCCGATCTGAAGCGACACGTTCGACCCGCGGGCAAAGGGATAGCCGCCGGTAAAGGTCACCTGGCCCTTCACCCCGGCATCGGGCCGGAAGAAGACCATCAGCAGGATGTCACCGCGCCGCACCGGCACCACGCGGCCATCGCGTGTGTTCACGGTTTCCTTGGGCGCGGACGCACTCCAGCATTCCTTGGGATTGTCCTCGACGAAGACGCTCCAGTCGGTCTCGGCAGCCACCCGGTTGTCGGTCGTGGACTGGGCCACGGCCGGTTGCGCCAATGCGCCCGCCAGACCCACAGCGGCAATGACTGCCTTCAAACCCCAACGCCGTTCGTTCGTGCCCGTTACCAGAAACTGCACCGCCATATTCCTGCGCCTCTCCGTCAAGCCTACTCGTCCGGCTTTGGCTGCCGGTTGCCTCACTGGGCACCTGTCCCGGTGCCTCGCTTGCTGACGCGCGTACACTAGCGTAATTATCCCGCATTGCGAAAGGCCGTTGCCGAAAATTTTCCAACCCGACAGGAGGGTTCAATGACGCAAGATGCGGTGCCGATGGTGGAGCTGTGGCGTGCGGACCTCTTGGAAAGCTTGCATTTCGGGCATGCGGTAGTCTGTGACGCCGGTGGCGAAATCCTGCACAGCTGGGGCGACCCGCAGGCGCTGATCTACCCCCGAAGCTCGTGCAAGATGATCCAGGCGCTGCCGCTTATTACTTCCGGTGCAGCGGATGCCCATGGGCTGACCACCGAACAGCTGGCACTGTCCTGCGCCTCGCACTCGGGGGCGGCGATTCACACGACGCGCGTCGCCTCGTGGCTGGCCGACCTGGGCCTGACCGACGACGACCTGCGCTGCGGCCCGCAGGAACCGACGGACCGTCCCGCGATGGAGGCGATGATCCGCGCCAACGAAAGCCCCTGCCAGATCCACAACAACTGTTCCGGCAAGCATGCGGGCTTTCTGACGCTGAACAAGCACCTGGGCGCGGGCCCCGACTATGTCGAACCCGACCACGCGGTCCAGCTGGCCGTGCGCGCGGCGTTCGAGGACGCGACCGACATGGAAAGCCCGGGCTTCGGCATCGACGGCTGTTCCGCCCCGAACTTCCAGACAACGCTGCACGGACTGGCCCGCGCCATGTCCTGGTTCGCTACGGCGACCGACCGCAACGACAGCCAGAGCAACGCCGCCGCCCGCCTGGTCGCGGCGATGGTGACCCACCCGGAACTGGTCGCGGGCGAGGAACGCGCCTGCACCCGGCTGATGCGGGCCATGGGCGGCAAGGTCGCGGTCAAGACCGGGGCCGAAGGCGTCTTCATCGCCATCGTGCCGGAACGCCGGCTGGGCATTGCGCTGAAGATCACCGATGGCGCCACCCGCGCGTCCGAGGCCGCGCTTGCCACGATCCTGGTCGAACTGGGCCTGATCGCGGCGGAAGACCCGGTGGCACAATCGCTGATGTGCCCGCCGCAACTGAACCGACGCGGGATCCCGGCGGCGCGCATCGCGCCGGCGTCCGGGCTGTCGCTGTAAGCGATCCGGCCACAGGGCCGGGCACCCTCACGTTGGGGCTTTGTCGGGTCGGGGATTCGCGGTAGACTGCTGAAAAAACCAGAGCAGTAAAATCGGATTCCACATGTTTCGTCACAACGCCCTTGCGGGCGCTGTGGTGCTGTTCCTTCCGGCAATTTCAATGGCCGGAACGGCTGGCACCACGGACCTGCGCCCGAAAACCCGCCCCGACAGCATTGCCGTCGGCCGCGCCGCGACCTCTGCCCCCAGCGTCCGCATGGCGTCGCTGGCGGTGAACCAGTCGCCGCGCCCCATCGCGCGGCCCGCGACCCGGCCAGAGGCGGCCAATGTCGTGGCCAGCCTGTCCGACACCGCGGACGAAAACGCGCGCTTCCACGCCTGGATCCGCGCCTTCCGTCCCCGGGCCGAGGCACAGGGCATCCGCCCCGCCACACTGGATTCCGCGTTCCGGAACGTCCAGTTCGACCCGAACGTGATCCGGCTGGACAGCAGCCAGGCCGAGTTCAGCAAGCCGATCTGGGAATACCTGGACGGCGCGGTATCCGATTCCCGCATCACCAATGGCAAGGCCGCGCTGGCCGCCCAGTCGCGCACTCTGGCCGGAGTCGAAAGCCGCTATGGCGTCGACAAGGAAGTCGTCCTGGCGATCTGGGGGATGGAAACCAACTATGGCGGTTATCGCGGCCGTAACAGCGTGATCGATTCGCTGGCCACGCTGGCCTTTGAAGGCCGCCGGTCGTCCTTCTTCGAGGGCGAGCTGATCGCGGCGCTTCAGATCCTGCAGGCCGGCGACACGGTGCCCGCCAGCATGAAGGGCAGCTGGGCAGGCGCGATGGGCCATACCCAGTTCATGCCGACCTCGTTCCTGGAATATGCCGTCGACTATACCGGCGACGGCCGGCGCGATATCTGGGGCGAAGATCCCGCGGACGCGCTCGCCTCGACCGCCGCCTACCTGAAGCGGCACGGCTGGACCAAGGGTCAGCCCTGGGGGGTCGAGGTGAAGCTGCCCCGCGGCTTCGACTACACCCAGGCCGACCGCAAGGTGAAGAAAACGCCGTCCGAATGGGCGCGGCTGGGCGTGGCGGGCTACAACGGCCGGTCGATTCCGAATTACAGTGCGGCCTCGATTCTGCTGCCGGCAGGCGGGGGCGGCGCGGCCTTCATGATCTTCGACAATTTCGCGGTGATCGAACGCTACAACTCTGCCGATGCCTATGTGATCGGGGTGGGGCACCTGTCCGACCGGATCAAGGGCGGGCCCGCGATCCAGCATGGCTGGCCGACCGGCGACCGCACCTTGTCGCTGTCGGAACGGAAGGAGATGCAGGCCCTTCTGACCGCCCGCGGCTTCGACACTTTGGGGATCGACGGCCGGATCGGTCCGAAGACCGTCAGCGCGGTGCGCGCCTATCAGCAGGCCGCCGGGATGGTTCCGGACGGGTTCCCGTCGATGGCGGTGCTGCAACGGCTGCGCTAGGTTCCTAATTCTCCCCAAGCAATCCGGCGGGACGTCTGACCTTAAAGCTATTAGGGTAGCGGCCGTCCGGCGGGGTGGTCGCAAAGCGGCCGCCCCCTGTTCCGTCGGCTGGGGGGCGGGTCGGCCCCTACCCGGCCTGCTGCCGGGTGGGCGCCCAACCGGCACCGACCTCCCCCCCCACCGCCACAGACAACAAAATCCGTGCCGTAACGTCAGCGTTGTCGCGGCGGCACCCGGCCTTTCTGGTACCCGGACCCAGCGACCAGAGATCCCTTTCCATGACCGATACCACCCCGATCCTGCAAAGCGCCCCGGCCGAGGCGCCGGTGCGCATGATGCGCGGGGTCCTGTTCGGTCTGTTGGCGGTGCTGCTGTGGGCCGGGTCGATGGCCTATTCCCGGCAGGGCATCCAGATGGGCCTGTCGCCTGCCGATATCCTTGTCATCCGCTTCGGCGTGTCGGGTCTGGTCCTGCTGCCCTGGCTGCTGCGCGCCGGGATCGGCGACCTGGCCGGCGTCGGCTGGCCGCGGGGCATCGCCCTGACGCTGTGTGCCGGGGTCGGCTTCGTCTTCCTCGGCGCGGCTGGCTACATGTTCACGCCGCTGTCCCATGGCGCCGTCATCCAGCCCTCCACCGCGTCCCTTGGCGGCCTTCTGGTCGGATGGCTGTTCCTGGGTGAACGCATGACGTCTTCCCGCACCATCGGCACCCTGTTGGTCGTCTCCGGCGTGGCGCTGATCGCCTCGCGGTCGCTGATGATGGCCGAAGCGATGCCGGATGCCTGGATCGGCGACCTGATCTTCGTGGGTGCGGGCCTGTGCTGGGTGGGCTTCACCGTGGCCGTGCGGCAATGGAAGATCGGATCGATGGCCGCGGCCTCTATCGTCGCCGTCCTGTCGGCTGCCATCGTTCTTCCCGGTTTCCTGATGCTGGGCACCTTCGACCGGCTGGCCGCCCTGCCCTGGCACGCCATCGCGGGTCAGGCCCTGTTTCAGGGATTGGGCGCCGGGATCATCGCCATCGCCGCCTTCACCCGTGCCGTAACCGACCTGGGCACTGCCCGTGCGGCCCTGTTCCCGGGCATCGTCCCCGCCGCCACGCTGGCCGTGGGCATCCCCGTGACCGGAGAATTCCCGACCACCACCGAAGCCCTGGGCGCGCTGCTGGCCAGCCTTGGCCTGACCGTGGGCCTGGGCGCGCTGGACCGCCGTCGGGTGCAGGCCCAGGCCTAGGCCTCCTGGGCCAGGCCCAGCTGCATCAATGGCAGCGAGCGGCCAGGCATCGCGCCCGACGGCACCTCGCCCACCTGCACCGCCCCTTTCGCCACATAGAAGGGCACGGCGTTGGGATCCGCCTGGATCATCATCCGCGCCGCCCCTGCCGCCCGCGCGACATCGATGCCCCAGCGCAGCAGACGCGCGCCCACGCCTTTCCCGATGAAGGAAGGGTCGACGAACAGCGACAGAAGCTCTGCCTCGTCCCCCTTCGTCTCGACCAATGCCAGGCCGGCCAGCACCCCGTCCACCTCGGCCAGGGCGAAATCGTGGTCGAAATCCTCGGGGCGCAGCGCCAGTTCGTCCCTGCAAGCGTCCAGAAAGGCCTCGTCGTAGCCCCAGTACCCCTTGGACCGGCGGCACAGCGCCGTCAGGGCCGGCAATTCGTCAAGCGTGGGGGTTCGGATCAGCATGGGGCAACTCCTCCGCGACGGCTGACAAATGCGCGAAACCCGGGCGCGCGGCAGCGCGTCCGGGTTTCATGATGTCGTTCTTCGAAAAATGCGCAGATCCGGGACGCTGCAGTCGCCTGCAGCGTCCCGGCTGCGTGAGAGGTCGGCCGAAGCCTAATTGCGGGCTCTCCCACGCAAAGCCTGTCCTGCAGTACCTGCGCAACCGAAGAATCGGCCGGGCGGACCATAGGATATGGATCGTGGAAGTCAGCGCGTTCTGCGCGCCAGGTCCGGCCATTCTGACCGACACGGTCGGACCGGCGCAGCTTTTGCCACGCCGG
Source organism: Chachezhania sediminis (assembly GCF_009765275.1). GTDB lineage: Bacteria > Pseudomonadota > Alphaproteobacteria > Rhodobacterales > Rhodobacteraceae > Chachezhania > Chachezhania sediminis. The sequence goes on along the minus strand of NZ_VOPH01000002.1, from coordinate 585,849 downwards.
AACCGCGAATGCTCAGAAACCGAGCCCTTCGTATTTCTTCTTGAACTTCGACACACGGCCGCCCGAGTCGGTCAGGCGCGCGCCGCCACCGGTCCAGGCCGGGTGCACGGTGGGGTCGATGTCGAGCGTCATGGTGTCGCCTTCCTTGCCCCAGGTCGATTTCATCTTGTAGATCGTGCCGTCGGTCAGCTTGACGTCGATCATGTGATAATCGGGATGCGTATCCTTTTTCATCGCGCGCGTCCTTATGCCTGGGCCCCGGCCGCATCGGCCTTCGGCTTGTAGTTGGAGACCTCTGCGATCCGGGCCGACTTGCCGCGGCGCGAACGCAGGTAATACAGCTTGGCGCGACGCACCTTGCCGCGACGAACGACGGTGATCGAATCGATGTTGGTCGAATACAGCGGGAACATACGTTCCACGCCTTCACCGAAGGAAATCTTGCGGACGGTGAACGAACCGGCGATGCCCTTGCCGTTCTTGCGGCTGATGCAGACGCCTTCGTACATCTGCACACGGGTCCGCGTGCCTTCCGTCACCTTGAAGCCGACACGCACGGTGTCGCCGGCCTTGAAGTCGGGAATCTCTTTCCCGAGGGAAGCGATCTGTTCCGCCTCCAGCTGTGCGATCAGGTCCATTGACCTACTCCTTTTCTGCCCCCGGTTATTCCGGGAAGGTGCTGTGCCTCAGAGCTCCGGTCTTCGTCCGGGTCCGGCCCGATGGATCGGGACGCCCGCAGGAGGTTTCAGGTCACGTTTCTTGATCGTCCGGCCCCTTGCGGACCCCTAGCGGAAGAAGGCCGGGGGATGGACAAAAGGCACCCGGTCCGGTGACCCCGAAAGGACCCGAACGCCGGCGGTATAGGAGGAGTCGGAAGGCGGATCAAGCCCTTTGTCCAAAGGGCTTGCAGGGCCTTGCGGCCCCGCCGGGCGAGGGCCTTACGCGAACACGTCCGCCCATTCCGGATGCCGCTGGTACTGCGCCTTCACGTAAGGACAAAGCGGGATCACCTTGTACCCCTTTTCGCGGGCATCGGCTACCAGCGCCTCGACCAGCTTCCTGGCGATGCCGCGTCCGCCCAGGTCCTCCGGCACCCCGGTATGGTCGGCGATGATCAGGGTCGGGTTGGTCTTGGAAAAGGTCAGCTCCGCCTCCTGCCCTTCGACGATCGTCACGAAGCGGCCGCGGGTTTCGTTTTCCTCGCGAGTGATCTCGATATCGGTCATTTGGGACACTCCGTCAGGGGGTCGGCAGTCGGCTTGGGCATGCGGGCCGGGTCCCCCGTACCAGATCGGCCCTGCTGCCAGATTGGCCATCGGGATCCTGCATGCAAGGGCTTTCACGGCAGCAACGTGCCGCCCGGTCCGACCTGCGTTGACTTCACCTGCCAACGCCGAAACCATTGGCAAATTCTTAACGAGGAGCGAAAATTGCTTAAGAACTGCCTGCTTCTGGCCGGCTCGATCCTGGGCCTGGCCATCTGTGCCACCGACACGACCGCCGCGACCGATATCGGGACGGACAGTCCGTCCCGCATGAGCAGTGCGCAAAGCTATCCCGAACCCGGAACTACCTATCTGACGTACCGGGACGGGATCGGCTATCAGGTGAACTATATCGCGCCCAATGGCGAGGCCTGGCTGTGGTATCCCGGCATTGCCGAAGGCATCGCCGAGGAATGGCGCCTGGGCCGCAGCGGTTCCATGGACATGATCTGCTGGCGTCATCCGCAAGGATCGGACACCGAGCTTGGCCGGGATTTCCAGTGCAATTCACTGAAACTGGCGCGCAGCGGCATCGTCGCCCGCTTGCCGGGCGATCCCTACAAACTGTCGACGGGCCAGGTACCCTACACGCGCGAAGCCTGTTCCGCGCCGAAGGAATTCCGCTTCGACCGGTCCGGGCACGGCTGCTGACACGTCAGCTTTCGCCCTTGGCACGCCGCCAGGCCTCCCAAAGGTCGGGTCGGCGTTGCCGGGTGATCTCTTCCGATTGCGCCTTGCGCCAGTCCGCGATGCGGCCGTGATGGCCGGACATCAGCACCTCCGGGATCTCCAGCCCCTGCCATTCCGCCGGACGGGTGTACTGGGGATGTTCCAGCAGCCCGGCCGAAAAGCTTTCTTCCTCGGTCGAGCTTTCGTTGCCCAGCACGCCCGGAATCAGCCGCACGGTCGCGTCGATCAGGGCCTGGGCGGCAATCTCTCCGCCGGTCATGACGAAATCGCCAAGGCTGACCTCGGCAATGCCGAAATGGTCCAGCACGCGCTGGTCCACCCCTTCGAACCGACCGCAGAGCAGTGTGACACCGGGTGCGGCGGCCAGGCCGCGCATCAGGTTCTGGGTCATCGGCCGGCCGCGGGGGGACAGGTAAATCAGCGGCCAGCCCTGCGGCGTCCCGGCCATCGCATCGGCGATGGCATGGCCCAGAACGTCCGCGCGCAGCACCATGCCGGCGCCACCGCCCGCAGGCGTGTCGTCGACATTGCGGTGCTTGCCCACGCCGTACTGGCGCAGGTCGAATGTCTGCAGTTGCCACAAACCCATCTGCAGCGCCTTGCCGGTCAGGCTTTCCCCCAGCACGCCCGGAAAGGCGTGGGGGAACAGGGTGATGACCTTGGCCTTCCAGACACCGACAAGGTCCGGCGTCGCCATCAGGTCGCGCGGACGGACCGAGGCGCTGATCGACTTGCGGCCATGGGATCGTGCCGGCGCCTGGACGGGGCGGGCCGGGATATCGTCGGAATCGGGCATCAGGCTCTTTGCATTCAGAACAGCCCTTCGGGCGGATCGGCAACGATCCGGCCCAGGGTCAGGTCGACTGTCGGGACGACGGTGCGGGTGAAGGGGATGAGGACCGTGGCCTTCATCCCCGGCCCGTAGACTTCCAACAGGTCGTCCGCGCCGTGGTTCATCACCGCCTTCACGCGGCCCAGGACGGTGCCGCCGGTATCGACGACTTCCAGACCGATCAGGTCGGCATGGTAGAATTCGTCGTCTTCCAGTGCCGGCAGGCGATCGCGCGGGGCATAGAGGCGTAGCCCCTTCAGCGCGTCGGCCTGTTCCTTCGTGGCCACACCGCCCAGATGGGCGGTGAAGCCGTTCTTCATCTGCCCGGTCAGCACGACGGAATAGCTGTGGGCGCCATCCTCGGTCTGAAGGGGTGCATAGTCGGCGATGGCCTCGGGCTCGGCGCAGAAGCTTTTCAGCCGCACCTCTCCCCTGACGCCATAGGCGCCGGCCACGGCGCCCACACAGACCAGTTCCGTCATCTCAGACCCCTTCCGACAGGTCGCAGTATCCCTGCACCGTCAGCATACCGCCGGCGGCCGAGCAATTCTGCTCGACCCGCCCGCGCTCCAGCTTCATGCCGGCATAGAAGCCGGCCCCGAAGATGAAGGCAAGAAAGACGAGACGGACCATAGGGGCGCCGTTCTGGCTACCGGGCTAGAAGGCCGGGCCTTACTCGGCTGCGGCTTCTTCGGCCGGAGCGGCAGCGGCTTCGGCTGCGGCGGCTGCCTTGGCGGCTTTCTCTTCAGCGCGTTCCTGGGCTTTCTTGCCCGGCTCGGCCTTCTTGGGGTTCGAACGCTCGGTCTTGGCGATCACGCCGGCGGCTTCCAGGAAGCGGGCGACACGGTCGGTCGGCTGGGCGCCTTTCGACATCCAGTACTGGATGCGCTCGACGTCCATCTTAACGCGCTCTTCGCTGTCTTTCGGCAGCAGCGGGTTGTAGGTGCCCAGCTTCTCGATGAAGCGGCCGTCGCGTGCCATGCGGCTGTCGGCTGCAACGATACGGTAGAAGGGACGCTTTTTCGAGCCGCCGCGGGCGAGCCGGATCTTCATTGCCATTGTGTTTCTCCTTCGAATGGCTTGGTCGGCGGGGTTCCCCCCGGCCGGTGTCTTGAACTTCTGTCGGGCGGGCGGGTCCGCCCGGTGGTTGGTGTCGGCGCGGCGGGGGTTAGCCCGCCGTCACGCCTGGTGTTTCTTGTGGTGCCGGATGACTTCCTGGATGATGAAATTCAGGAAAGCCTTGGCGAATTCGGGGTCGAGGTCCGCGGCCAGGGCCAGTTCTTCCAGCCGGGCGATCTGGACCTCCTCGCGTTTCGGGTCGCTGGGCGGCAGGTCGTGCGCCGCTTTCAGCCGGCCCACCGCCTGGGTGTGCTTGAAGCGTTCGCCCAGCGTGTAAACCAGAATCGCGTCCAGCCGGTCGATGCTTTCGCGGTGTTCCTTCAGGATCGCGGCCGCGCGCGCGGTGTCGTCGGTCATCGTCAGACTCTCCCCCTCAGTCAAGTGCCCATCCTTTCGGTCTGAACAGCGGATCGGCATAGTGCCGGATTTCCATTTCGATGCCATGCGCCAGCTGGGTCCCGTCCAGAGCCGCAGGGCCCGGATGGCGATAGACCGCGTCGCTGCCATCGATGCCGGCCGCCGCCTTGTCGAGCTTCGCGCCCAGCCGTTCCGCCAGTCGGATCGAGGCCAGGTTCTTGGGGTCGATATAGCTGACCGCCCCCTCCCAGCCGCATTCGCGGTAGAAATACCGGCGCGCCGCATTGGTCGCTTCCAGCGCGATGCCGCGGCCTTCGGCACCCGGCCAGATCACCCAGGCGATTTCCGCCTCGGGCCATTTCGCGGGCTTCCAGCCGCCGGCCATGCCATAGGTCTGGTCGGTCACCCGGTCGCGGATCATCCACATGCCGAAGCCACGGATCGCCCAGTGGCCGATCTCGGCCGCGTAGAGCATCCAGGATTCGTAGGCATTCAGCGGCCCGCCCATGAACCGCGCCCGGTAGGACGTGAAGGTGGCCTTGAAATCCGGGTAATCCTCGGGCTCTGGCCCGCGCAGGATCAGCCGTTCGGTTTCCAGGACGGGGATCGCCAGTTCGGTCATGCCAGCGCGTCCGGTCCCGGATGGCGGAAGACCAGCGTGCCGTCCCAGTCGGGCAGGTCCGGCAGCGGAAGGTCGTCGTCCAGCGTGCAGCCCATCCGTTTCGCCAGCGCGATGGAACGGGCGTTTTCCGGGTCGATATAGCTGATCGCCGTGGTCCAGCCCAAGGTGCCATATGCATAGGCCCGGGCCGCCTGCGCGGCCTCGAACGCATAGCCCTTGCCCTCGACCGAGGGGTCCCACATCGACCAGCCGATCTCGCGGTCGGTCCAGCCTTCCGGCATCCACGGGCCGACAGCGCCCAGGGGCGTGTCGGATCCCTTTTCGCAGACGACGAACAGGCCCCAGCCCCGGACCACCCAGTGGCCGATCACGCCGGCAAAGCTGCGCCAGGCCTGGGCCCGGGTCTGAGGACCGCCCATATAGCGCGACCGGTCGGTGCCGAAGAAGGCGACCGACGCTTCGGCATCGCTGCCCTTCGGCGCGCGCAGGATCAGGCGTTCCGTTTCGATCACCGGCGTATTTGCGAGCGTGACGGTCATGCAAGCGCCCTCAGGTCGTGCACAATGACCACGTCGCCGGGATCTTCACCTTCCGCATCCGGGTCGATCACGCCGCCGATCCGTTGGCCAAGGGCGATGGAGCGGGCGTTCCGCGGGTCGATGATGTTGATCAGCCGGTCCCAGCCGAAGCTTTGCCGCGACCAGGTCAGCACGGCGCGCGCGGCTTCCGCAGCGATGCCCCGGCCTTCGGCGTCGGGCACGACGAACCAGCCCAACTCCGGCCCGGGATAGCCGTCGGGTTCATAGATGCCCACCTCGCCCAGATACGCGCCGGTTTCGCGGTCGTCGACGCCGAAGGGGCCATAGCCCCGAAGCGACCAGATCGCCACGTCCGAGGCCCAGATCCGCCAGGCCTGGTCACGGCTCTGCAGGCCACGTTCGAACTCCGAGCGGGGTGAGGCGAAGAAATCCGCCCAATGTTCGAAATCCGCCAGTTTCGGCCCGCGCAGGATCAGCCGCTCGGTCTCGATGGTCGGGATCTGGACAGCGAAGGTCATGCCGCCCCCTCCGGTGCCGAGTGACGATAGGTCTGGCAGTTCGGGATCATCGCCGGCGCATCGGGATCCAGCCGCGCGCCCAGACGCAGGGCCAGCGCACGGGACGGGACATTCGCCATGTCGATATAGCTGACGGCGGTGGTCCAGCCCAGATCGGTGAACAGGTATTCCAGGATCGCGCGGCAGGCCTCGCTGGCATAGCCCCGGCCCTCATGCTCGTCCGAGGCAAGAAGCCAGCACATCTCCGGCTCGGGGAAATGCGACGGATGGAACGGGCCGGCCAGCCCGATGGTTTCGCCGCCGCCCTTCAGCCGGATGGCGAAGAGACCATAGCCCGTCAGCGTCCACTGGCCGACATAGGCCGCGAATTTCTCCCATGCCGCGCCCGCGCTCAGGGGCCCGCCATAGAACTCGGATCGCGGCGCGGCGAAGAAGGCCAGCATTGCATCCACGTCTTCCGCGCCCGGCGGGGACAGGATCAGGCGGTCTGTCGTCAGCGAGGCTGCAGTCATGCCAGGACCCTCCGCCCGCGGAAACGGGTCCGCGTCGTATTGGAGTATTTGGAAAGAGAAGAAGACAGGGTCATTTCTTCTTGCCGAACCCCGACAGGCCCGAAGGCAGGCCCATGCCTCCGCCCAGACCGGAAAGACCGCCGGGCATCTTGCCCGACATCTGCTTGGCCGCCGCTTCCAGCGCCTTGGCATCGGGCGCGCCGGCGCCGCCCAGCCCGGGCATACCGCCCTTGCCGGCCAGCGCGCGCATCGCCTGCTTCATGGCGCCGCCCTTCATCTTGCCCAGCTTCTTCATCGTGTCCGCCATCTGGCGGTGCATCTTCAGAAGCTTGTTCAGTTCGGCCACGTCCATGCCGGCACCGGCCGCGATCCGCTTCTTGCGGCTGGCCTGCAGGATGCCCGGATTGGCGCGTTCCTTCTTGGTCATCGACTGGATCAGCGCGATCTGGCGCTTCAGGATCTTGTCGTCAAAGCCCGCGTCCTGAACCTGCTTGGCCATCTTGCCCATGCCCGGCAACATGGACATCATGCCTTCCATGCCGCCCATCTTGAGCATCTGTTCCAGCTGCATCTTCAGGTCGTTCATCGAGAAATGGCCCTTGGCCATCCGGCGCATCATCTTTTCGGCCTGTTCGGCCTCGATGGTTTCCTGCGCCTTCTCGACCAGGGCCACGATGTCGCCCATGCCGAGGATGCGGCCCGCGATCCGGTCCGGCTCGAACGTTTCGAGCGCGTCCATCTTCTCGCCCAGACCCACGAAACGGATCGGCTTGCCGGTCACCGCACGCATCGACAGTGCCGCACCGCCGCGGCCGTCGCCGTCCATCCGGGTCAGGACCACGCCCGAGACGCCGATCTTGTCGTCGAATTCGGTCGCGACGTTCACCGCGTCCTGGCCGGTCAGGCCGTCGACCACCAGCAGCGTTTCGCGCGGCGAAACGACATCGCGCACGTCGGCGGCCTGCTGGATCAGCTCTTCGTCGATATGCAGACGGCCGGCGGTATCCAGCATGTAGACGTCGTAGCCGCCCAGGGACGCCTGCGTCTTGGCGCGTTTGGCGATCTGGACCGGGTTTTCGCCCTTCACGATGGGCAGGGTGTCGACGCCGATCTGGTTGCCCAGGATCGCCAGCTGTTCCATCGCCGCGGGACGGTTGGTGTCGAGCGAGGCCATCAGCACGCGCTTGCCTTCGCGTTCCTTCAGGCGGCGGGCCAGCTTGGCGGTGGTCGTGGTCTTGCCCGAGCCCTGCAGGCCCACCATCAGGATGGGCGCGGGCGGGTTGTCGATCTTGAGCGCGCCGGGATCTTCGGACCCGGTCAGCGTGTCGACCAGCGCATCGTGCACGATCTTGACGACCTGCTGGCCCGGCGTGACCGATTTCGTCACCGCCTGGCCGGTCGCCTGGTCCTGCACCTTCTTCACGAAGTCGCGCGCCACCGGCAGCGAGACGTCGGCCTCGAGCAAGGCCACGCGGACCTCGCGCAGCGCGGTCTTGACGTCGTCCTCGCTCAGCGCACCCTGCTTGGTCAGCCGGTCGAGAACGCCACCCAGGCGGTCGGACAGATTTTCAAACATGGCGCTCTGCGCTCCTCAACTCAGGTATCTCCGGTTGTCCCCTAGTTAGGGGCCGGCGGCACAAAGCACAAACGCACCAGTGGGCGCAACGCGCTGACTGGTGGCGATCCCGAATCGTGCCGGGACCGGAAGCGGGTAAACTTCCGGAGATAAGCTGCGCGGATACGGGGACAGGGGAGTGCTGTCAAGAGTGGCGGCGCCCGGCGGCCGCCCTATTATCCCGGATGCCGGAGCGACGGAAAGGGCAGTCGGGTGGGACAGGACGGTGTGATCTTCGTGGCCGTGGGGAACGGCTACCGCGACCTGGCCTGCCAGGCGGCGGCCAGCCTGGCCATGTCGAACCCGGGTCTTCCGGTCGACATCTTCACCGACGGTCCCCTGCCTCCGCATCATGTCTTCGACCAGGTCCATCCGATCCCCGCGCCCCATCCGCGGGCCAAGCTGGACTGTTTCGCCCGCTCGCGCTTCGACCGGACGCTGTACCTGGATGCCGACGTGCTGGTGCTGGGCCCCCTGGGCGACCTGTTTTCCGTGGCCGACCGGTTCCCGCTGGCCATGGCCCATGACGTCCGCCGCCGCTCGCCGCTGGTCCGGCAGGGCCACGCGGCGGAAACGCCCTATGCCTTTCCGCAACTGAATTCGGGCGTGCTGCTCTATCGCCGGGGAGAGGAGACGGCGGCCTTCTTCGCCGAATGGAAACGCCGCTATGACGCCGCTGGCCACCTTCGGGACCAGATCACGCTGAAGGACCTGCTGTGGGACAGCGACATCCGCTTCTATGTCCTGCCGCCCGAATTCAACCTGCGCCGGACGCCCATGCTCGACGCGTGGGAGCCGCTGGATGCGCGCCCCACGATCCTGCATTCCCACAGGCTGCTGCAGCACCTGCGGGGACGCGGCCAGCGGGTGACAACGGTCGAGGAAATCGCGGCGCTGGAGCGCGAGGCGCTGGGTCGGGAATGGCAGGCCCATGTCGGCCATCCCGGGCCGGTGCCGGCCGGTATTGATCCCGCCGCCCGCTTCGGCGATGTCGACGAAAGCTTTGACAGCGGCCTGTGACCCTTGCAGGTCGTCCGGAACGGGGGACCCGCCATGACCGACGCCCTCAATCTTGCCGACAAGCTGTCCACCTTCGACGAACGCTGGTCGCCGCGGACCGTCACGACATTCAACGGGCACGACGTGATGGTGGTGAAGGTCGAAGGCGAATTCACCTGGCATTCCCATCGCGACACCGACGACTTCTTCCTTGTCCTGAAAGGCGCCCTGGATATCGAGATGCGCGACCGTACCGTGCACCTGGAGCCGGGAGAGATGTTCGTGATCCCGAAAGGCGTCGAACACCGGCCCGTGGCGCGGCAGGAAACCCACCTTCTTCTGATCGAACCTACCGGTACGCCGAATACCGGCAATACGGCCACCGCGGCGGCGCGCAGGGTCGTCTGATCCGGCAGGACCCCGCGCCCTGCGGTTCATCCGACCGCGGTTCATCGGAAAGTACCGGTTTTTCGGGATTTCCCTTGCGGCGACGGCCCGGCCTTGGCACTTCTGTCCGGCAACCTGTCCAGCGCGGATGCGGCCCGGCACCCTTAATGGGACGCCTCCGGATGGCCGCAAGACAGAGGACGAGAGGCCAATGAACAACTGGGACGAAGTGCGCACGGCCTTCCAGGTCGCCCGGATCGGCACCGTCAGCGGCGCGGCCGAGGTGCTGGGCGTGCACCATGCTACCGTCATCCGCCATGTCGACGCGCTGGAGGCCCGCCTTGGCATCCGGCTGTTCCACCGCCATGCCCGCGGCTATACGCCGACCGAGGCCGGCGCCGACCTGATGCGCGTGGCGCAGGCGACCGAAGACCAGTTCGGCCAGCTGACCGCGCGGCTGAAGGGCCATGGCGACGACGTCGCGGGCGAGCTTGTCGTGACCTCGCTGGCCGGACTCAGCCCGCTTCTGGTGCCGACGCTGGCCGCCTTCCAGAACGAGAACCCGCGCGTCACCGTCCGCTTCCTGGCCGGCCCGCGCCTGTTCCGCCTGGAATACGGCGAGGCCCATGTGGCAATCCGTGCGGGATCGGCCCCGGATCAGCCGGACAACGTGGTCCAGCCCTTCATCCGGCAGCGCGTCGCGCTTTATGCCAGCACCTGCTATATCAACCAGCGCGGCCAGCCGAAGGACGAACTGGACTTCATGGGCCACCGCTTCGTTGATTTCGACGATCCCGACACCCGCGCGCCGTTCAGCATCTGGCTGCGGGACAAGGTGTCGGACGAACAGCTGGCCTTCCGCGCCAATGCCGACAGTTCCATGCGCGATGCCGTGCGCGCAGGCGCCGGCATGGGCTTCCTGCCGATCTGGGACGCGACCCAGGATGCCGACCTGATCCAGGTGCTGCCGCCGCGGCCGGAATGGGAATCGCCGCTGTGGCTGGTGACCCATGTCGACCTGCACCGCACGACCAAGGTGCAGACCTTCCTGAAATTCCTCAAGTCCCGCGCGCAGGAGTGGCAGACGTGACACGTTCCGCCCAGGGTCACCTGGCGATGCTGACCTTTTCGCTTCTGGTCGCCGGGTCGTTCTCGCTGGGGTCGCGAATTGCCAACGATGCGGGTCCCGCCGCCATCAATGCCCTGCGCTTTGCGCTCGCGTCACTGGTGATCGGCGTCGCCGCCGTTTCGACCGTCGGGCTGAAGCGCGACTATTTCCGGGCGCCCTGGCGGTATCTGCTGCTGGGCGGCACCTTCGCCACTTATTTCGTGCTGATGTTCGAAGGGCTGAAGACCACGCCCGCGGTCAGCGCCGCGGCCGTCTTTACCCTGACACCCATCGTGACCGCCTTCGTGGGCTATTTCATGCTGCGGCAGGTGACGACGCCGCGGATGGCGCTGGCGCTGGCCATCGGTGGGCTGGGGGCCTTGTGGGTGATCTTTCGCGCCGACTGGGGCAATGCCATGGCCTTTCAGATCGGCGAGGGCGAGGCGATCTATTTCCTGGGTTGCGTGGCCCACGCGATCTATACTCCGCTGGTGCGCAAGCTGAACCGGGGCGAGCCGCCAGTCGTCTTCACCTTCGGGATGCTGCTGGCGGGGCTGGTGGTCCTTTTGGCCTATGGCTGGCCTCAACTGCGCGCGATCCACTGGGCCGAATTGCCGCCGCTGTTCTGGGCCGGCGTCGTCTATCTGGCGCTTTTCGCAAGCGCCGCCACCTTCGTGCTGCTGCAATTCGCGGCGCTGCGGATCCCGTCCGCCAAGGTCATGGCCTATACCTATCTGGCGCCGTCCTGGGTCATCCTGCTGGAGGCGGCCCTGGGCAACGGCCTGCCGCCGCCCGCCGTCCTGATCGGGGTCGCCCTGACCGTCGCGGCCCTGCTGATGCTGCTCAGGGACGAGGAAGCCGTGCCGCGCACCGCCTGAAGCGGCCCCTTCACCCTGATGGGCAGGATAAAGCCCCGGTCGGATGCAAAACCGCGGCACAGCCGGGATTCGCGGGTACGGCAAACGAAGTATCGGCATGACGGCCCGTGCCCTGGACCGCGTGCCTTGGCGCCAAGGCAAAGCCATGCCGGGTCACATGGCAGATGCCGGAAAGGGCAAGCGCCGAAATCTACCGAAATCGTTCAGTCCGTGTCCGCTTCAGGGAAGGGTTCGTTCAGTTCCCGCTCCAGGAACCGTTCGAAGGCATCCAGATGCACCGGCTCGAACTGGCCGAAGCCCTGCATCCAGACGCTGGCGGACCGCATGCCGGACGGATCCAGCTTGCACCACTTGACCCGACCCCGCTTTTCCTGCGCGATCAGGCCGGCCCGGGTCAGGATCGCCAGGTGCTTGGAAATCGCGGCCAGCGACATCTCGAACGGTTCCGCCACGTCGGTCACGGCCATGTCGTCTTCCAACAGCATGGCCAGGATCGCCCGACGGGTCGGGTCGGCCAGCGCGGCAAAGACGATATCGAGCGGATCGGACATGATCCCGCGTAGCGCCGCTGCCCGAGTATCGTCAACCATTCGGTTAAATATGCTTTCGGCCGCCGCTAGCGGTAACAGACCGATGCGGCACAATGGCCTCACCCCCGGTTTTCGAATTTAGCTCAATAGATACAGACGCTTAATCATTCATTCACCGCGATTGACTCGCACCCCCTCTCGGCATAGCAAGTGCCCGACCCTGCAGGGAGTGCGGCGGACGTGAGTGAAGACGACCAACGGCAGCGCCTGGCGCAGCTAGAGGAGAAGCTCGCAGCCCGCCGGAAGGCGCAAGAGCCGGAACCCAAACAGCAGGACATGCATTCCCAGGCCCAACTCGCCTGGCGCATGGTGATGGAACTGGTGGCCGGTCTTGGGATCGGTTTCGGCATGGGATACGGGCTTGATGCCCTGTTCGGCACGAAACCGATCTTCATGATCGTGTTCACTTTCTTCGGCTTCGCCGCCGGCATCAAGACGATGCTGCGCAGCGCCGAAGAGGTCAGACAGGCAAGCGAAGCCTCCCTCGACGGGGCGGTTGACATGCCCGATGACGACAAAGACGAGGACGACGCGCCCCGCAAGGGGTAGCCGAAGCGGAACAGACCATGGGCAACCCCGGCACGAGGGCAGACCCAGACAGAGGACGGAGCTAGGATCGACATGGCCACCGACGCGCATACCGAAGGGTCCGGGCTTTCCTTCCACCCGATGGACCAGTTCATCGTCAAGCCGATCTTTGGCGGCGACGAGTTTTCCTGGTACACGCCCACCAACGCCACCCTTTGGATGGCAATCGGTATCCTGGCCGTCGTGGCGCTTCTGGTGCTGCCGACCGCGCGCCGCGCACTGGTGCCCACCCGCGGTCAGTCGATCGCCGAACTGGCCTATGTCTTCGTCCACAAGATGATCGAAGACGTGACCGGCAAGGACGGCCTGAAGTACTTCCCGTACATCATGACGCTGTTCATGTTCATCGTGATCTCGAACTTCTTGGGCCTGATCCCGATGGCCTTCACGCCGACCAGCCACGTGGCCGTGACCGGCGTACTGGCACTGGCCGTGTTCCTGACCGTGACCGTGCTGGGTTTCGTGCTGAACGGCACCAAGTTCCTGGGCCTCTTCTGGGTCGCCTCCGCCCCGCTGGCGCTGCGCCCGATCCTGGCGATCATCGAACTGATTTCCTACTTCGTGCGTCCGATCACCCACTCTGTCCGACTGGGCGGCAACATGATGGCCGGCCACGCGGTGATCAAGGTGTTCGCGGGCTTTGCACAGGTGGCCGCCGTGTCGCCCATCGCCATCGCCGGCGTGGTCGCGATCTACGGGCTCGAGGTCATGGTGGCCTTCATTCAGGCCTATGTGTTCACGATCCTGACCTGCGTTTACCTGAAGGACGCACTGCATCCCAGCCACTGACGTGGCCTGACGGTAGCGGCGGGGTGAACCCCGCACTGCGCAAGCTTTCCGGGTCCGGCGGACAAGACCACCGCCGACCGCAAGAACGACACCCGTAGGGCGGGTTTCCCCGCCACGCGTAAGACAATCAGCAATTCCATCGTAAGGAGACAGACACATGGAAGGCGATATCGCACAACTCGGCCAGTTCATCGGTGCAGGCCTCGCAGGCTTCGGCGCAGGCGTCGCAGCTCTCGGTGTCGGCAACGTTGCCGGCAACTTCCTGGCCGGCGCCCTGCGCAACCCGTCGGCAGCCGCCAGCCAGACCGCGACGCTGTTCATCGGCATCGCCTTCGCAGAAGCCCTGGGGATCTTCTCGTTCCTCGTCGCGCTTCTGCTGATGTTCGCAGTCTAAGACACGAACACCCATCCTTACGGCCGGACGGGGCGCATCGCGTGCCCCGTCCGGTGGGACGGACTTCAATCCCCGTCCACTGAAGCGAAGGCCATCGGGTCCGGATCTCCCGGGACCACGGGCCGGCAACCCTGATCGGAGGACGACATGGCAACGGAGACGCACGGCGCTGCCGCGCTTGATGCCGCACATGGCGGCGCAGACATGGCATCCGTGGCCGCAGAGTCGGCCGGGATGCCGCAACTCGACCCCGCCGTTTTTCCCAACCTCATTTTCTGGCTGATCGTCGCGCTGATTGCGCTCTACCTGATCCTGTCGCGCGTGGCCCTGCCCCGCATCGCAGGCATCCTGAGCGAACGCCACGGCACGATCGCCAACGACCTCGCCGCTGCCGAGGACCTGAAGGCCAAGGCTGCAGAAGCCGATGCGGCCTATAACCAGGCCCTGGCAGACGCCCGGGCCGAGGCCCAGAAGATCGCCGCGGACACCCGCGCCGAGATTCAGGCCGACCTGGACGAGGCCATCGCACAGGCCGATGCCGAAATTTCGGAACGCGCCGCGCAGTCCGAGAAAGCCATCGCCGAAATCCGTGCCTCGGCCGTCGAAAGCGTCCGCGAGGTGGCCACCGCCACGGCCGCAGAACTGGTCGCAGCCCTTGGTGCCTCGGCAGACGATGCCGTGATCGCCAAGGCCGTCGAAGACCGGATGAAAGGATAAGCGAATGCGCACCCAGCCCCTTCGCACCGCCCTTGGCGCCGTCGCAGCCCTGGCCGTGACCTCCGGTCCGGCCCTTGCCGCCAGCGGCCCGTTCTTCTCGCTGTCGAACACCAACTTCATCGTTCTTCTGGCGTTCCTGATCTTCGTCGGCATCATCCTTTACGTGGGTGTGCCGAAAATCGTCGGAAACTTGCTGGACGACCGCGCAAAGACCATCAAGGCCGAGCTCGACGAGGCCCGCGCCCTGCGGGAAGAAGCCCAGACGCTGCTGGCTTCGTTCGAGCGCAAGCATGCCGAAGTGACGGACCTGGCCGACCAGATCGTCAAGACGGCCAAGGAAGACGCAGCCGCCGCGGCCGACATGGCCAAGGAAGAGCTGAAGAAATCCATCGCCCGTCGCCTGCAGACCGCGGAAGACCAGATCGCATCGGCCGAAGCCGCCGCCGTGAAGGAAGTCCGCGACCAGGCCATCGCGATTTCGGTCGCGGCCGCCGGCCGGGTGATCCAGGACAAGATGACCCCGGAACGGTCCGGCAAGCTGATCGAGGACGGCATCGCCGAAGTCGACCAGAAGCTGCACTGATCTGTATCGAACCTTCGGGGCCGGCGCGCACGCGCCCCGTACGAAACCCGGCCCCAAAGGCCGGGTTTTTTCGTTTTCGGTTCCAGGCTGGTAAACCGATCTTAACCGTCGTGGCGCAAGTCTGACGGCATGAAACGGGTTTTCCTCCTTCTCCTTCCGTTGATGCTGCTTCCAGCGTGCGAGGTGCCAAGCAAGATGTTCGACGGCGCCACCGTCCAGCAATTGACGATCAACGGCAGCACCTATGACGTGCGGCTGGCCGGCCGACAGGCACAGGCAGTCCGGGTCGACAAGGACCTGATGCTGGGCAAGGGGGCCACCATGGCCCGGGCGGCCGTCGCGA
This sequence comes from Chachezhania sediminis, assembly GCF_009765275.1. Classification (GTDB taxonomy): domain Bacteria; phylum Pseudomonadota; class Alphaproteobacteria; order Rhodobacterales; family Rhodobacteraceae; genus Chachezhania; species Chachezhania sediminis. The sequence continues at coordinate 570,404 of NZ_VOPH01000002.1, read as the reverse complement.
TGGAAATGGTCAGTGGCTGCATCGTCAGGAACGTTTACAGCGACGGGATCATCACCACCGCGGGACTGAAATGTCGCGACATGGCGAAACTGGTCCGTCCGGAACCGCTGCAGCGGGCCAGCTATCGCTGTCTGCCCCTGCCCAACTGGGTCGAAGGACAGCTGAAACTGGCGCCCTACCGCTGCGATCTGGCCGGTCACTAGGCACTTCTGACCACCCGGGCGTCAATATCTTGTGGAAAAGGACCGGGGTCGCGCCACATCCTGCGCGTGCACCGTTGACTTGGGGAATTACGTCCCCACACTGTACGGACCTCGCAGGAATCAGAAGGACCCGGCGCCCGTGCGCTTTTCCCGCCTCCGCCTTTCGGGCTTTAAAAGCTTCGTCGACCCGACCGACCTGATCATCGCCGATGGTCTGACCGGCATCGTCGGACCGAACGGTTGTGGCAAGTCCAACCTGCTGGAGGCGCTGCGCTGGGTCATGGGCGAAAATCGCCCCACCGCCATGCGTGGCGGCGGGATGGAGGACGTGATCTTTGCCGGCGCCTCGACCCGGCCGGCCCGGAACTTTGCCGAGGTCGTCCTGCAGATCGACAACGGCGAACGGCTGGCGCCTGCCGCCTTCAACGACAGCGACAGCCTGGAAATCATCCGGCGCATCACCCGCGACGTGGGGTCGGCCTACAAGGCCAATGCCAAGGACGTCCGCGCGCGGGACGTGCAGATGCTGTTCGCCGACGCCTCCACCGGGTCGCAATCCCCTGCGCTGGTGCGGCAGGGGCAGATTTCCGAACTGATCAATGCCAAGCCCAAGGCGCGCCGGCGCGTGTTGGAAGAGGCCGCCGGAATCTCGGGCCTTTACCAGCGCCGGCACGAGGCAGAGCTGAAGCTGAAGAACGCCGAAACCAACCTGCTGCGCGTCGACGACGTGCTGGAACAGCTTGCGGCGCAGATCACCCAGCTGGACCGGCAGGTGAAGCAGGCCGAACGCTATCGCAAGATCGGCATCGAACTGCGCCGGGCCGAAGGCATGCTGCTCTATCGCCGCTGGACCGAGGCCGAGACGGCGCGGCTGGCCGCCGATGCCGCCCTGAAAGAACGCGTGGTCGAGGCATCGCAGGCCGAAGCCGCCGTGCGCCAGTCGGTCAAGACCCGCGCCGCGGCCGAAGACGCCCTGCCCCCCCTGCGGGAAGAAGAGGCCATCGCCGCCGCAATCCTGCAGCGTCTGGTGGTCCAGCGCGACACGCTGGACGATCAGGAAACCCGCGCGAGAGAGATCATCGAGACGCTGACCGCGCGGATCGATCAACTGGGCAAGGACATCGAACGCGAGACAGGGCTGAGCCGCGACGCGGGCGAAACGATCGAGAAGCTGGAATGGGAAGCCCAGGCGCTGGAACAGGCTGGCGCCGGTCACAATGAAACGCTGGCCGATGCAGAGATCGCGGCCCGCGAGGCCGGATCGGTCCTGCAGGACCGCGAAAGCCACCTGTCCCAGGTGACAGAGGACGTGGCCCGCCTGTCGGCCCGCCACCAATCCGCCCAGCGTCTTGTGCAGGACAACCGCACCGCCCTGAACCGGGCAGAGCAGGAGGCCGAAAAGGCCCGCGCCGCCGTCAGGGCCGCGGAGGAGGCCGCGACCTCTGCCGATGCGGCTTTCACCACCGCCCGCGCGGCCGAAGCCGATGCGGTGCGCGAGGCCGAAGAGGCCGAAGCCGCCCTGACCCGCGCCGAAACCGCCCGGACCGAAGCGCAATCGCGCGAAACCGACGCCCGCGCCGCCCGGTCAGAGGCCGAAGGCGAGGCCAGCGCCCTGCGCGCCGAAGTGGGCGCCCTGGCCAAACTGGTGGCTCGCGACAGCGGCACCGGGGGTCAGGTGCTTGATCAGGTCTCGGTCGCGGCCGGCTTCGAAAAGGCGCTTGGGGCGGCCATGGTCGACGACCTGCGCGCACCGCTGGTGGAGGTCGAAGGCCCCTCCGGCTGGGTCACGTTGCCGGGCTATGACGAGGACTATCCGCTGCCGAAAGGCACCGAACCCTTGGCACCGCAGGTCGAGGCGCCGTCCGCCCTGGCCCGCAGGTTGGCGCAAGTCGGTATCGTATCGAAAGACCAGGGCCCGGCACTTCAGGCCCAGCTGAAGCCAGGCCAGCGGCTGGTGTCGCGCGACGGCGACCTGTGGCGCTGGGACGGTTATCGCGCCTGGGCCGAGGATACGCCCAACGCGGCCGCCCTGCGGCTGGAACAGATCAACCGCCTGACTGCCATGCGTGCCGACCTGGAAGCCGCCGAAACCCGCGCCACCGCCGCGCGCGAGGCACATGATACGCTGAACCGCGATCTGGCCGAAAAGACCCAGGCCGACAAGGACGCCCGCGCCGCCCGCCGCGCCGCGGATACAAGGGTGGCCGAAACCTCGCGCGCCATGTCCCGCGCGGAATCGGATCTGAACCTGGCCCGCGGCAGGCAGGAGACGCTGGGCCTGGCCGTCGCCCGCCACCGCGAGGAAGCGCTGGCCGCCAAGGCCCAGCTGACCGAAGCCGAAACCGCCCAGCGCGGGCTTGAGGATCTGGACCAGGCCCGCGCCGGCGTCGAGGAGATCAAGCGCGCCGTCGATGCCAGCCGGATCACGATGATGACCCGCCGGTCGACCCATGACGAGCTGCGCCGCGAGGGCGAGGCCCGGACCAAGCGTCAGCAGGAAGTGACCAAGGAAATCAGCGGCTGGCGGCATCGGAGCGAGACCGCCGGCAAGCGGATCGCGGAACTGACCGAACGGCGCACCGAAAGCCAGGCCGAACTGAAGGAGGCCGCCGCCGCCCCGGCCGAAATCGCCGCCAAGCGGGACGAGATGTCGGGCGCGATCCGCGATGCCGAGGCCCGGATGGCCGCCGCCAAGGACAAGCTGGCCGGCGCCGAAGCCGCCCTGCGCACCGCCGTTCAGGCGGAACGCGATGCGGAACGACTGTCCTCGGACGCGCGCGAGGCGCGGGCCCGGGCCGAGGCCCGCCGCGACGCCGCGCGCGAGACCGTTGCAGCCGCCGCCGAGCGCATTGCCGAGGAACAGGATCTGACACCCGAAGCCCTGCTGGAAGGGCTGGAGATCGGCCCTGACCGGATCCCCGATGCGGAAAGCCTGGAAAACGAGATCGGCCGCCACAAGCGCCAGCGCGAGGCGCTGGGGGCGGTAAACCTGCGGGCCGAGGAGGACTCGCGCGAGGTGCGGACCGAACACGATACGCTCAGGACCGAAAAGCTGGACCTGGAAGAGGCGATCCGCACCCTGCGCGGCGGGATCGCGGGCCTGAACCGCGAAGGGCGCGAACGGCTGCTGACCGCTTTCGAACAGGTGAATTCGAACTTCACGATGCTGTTCAAGCACCTCTTCGGTGGGGGCGAGGCGAACCTGGTCATGGTCGAAAGCGACGATCCGCTGGATGCCGGGCTGGAAATCATGTGCCAGCCGCCGGGCAAGAAGCTGTCGACGCTGTCGCTTCTGTCGGGCGGGGAACAGACCCTGACCGCGATGGCGCTGATCTTCGGCGTTTTCCTGGCCAACCCGGCCCCGATCTGCGTCCTGGACGAGGTCGACGCGCCGCTGGACGATGCCAACGTGACCCGGTTCTGCGACCTTCTGGACGAGATGTGCCGCCAGACCGCCACCCGCTTCCTGATCATCACCCACCACGCGGTAACCATGGCGCGGATGGATCGCCTGTTCGGCGTGACGATGGCGGAACAGGGCGTGTCGCAGCTGGTTTCCGTCGATCTGAAGAAGGCCGAGGCGCTGGTCGCCTGAGGCCACCCCTGCCCTGCGACAGCCGCACCCCTTTGCGCCTGCCCTGACGGAGGAGTAAACAGGCGCATGGACCGTTCGTTCCGCCAGACCCTGATCGCGATTGCCGCCGTGCTGATGCTGGCGGCGTTCAGTGTCGTGTCGGCGTCCCTGATGGCGCCCGACCGGTCCGATGCCGGCATGGAACAGATGCTGGCCATGGGGGCCACGGTCGATGATCTCTGTGCCGTCGACGGTCACGGCCACCACGACCACGACTGCCCGTTCTGCCACAAGCTGCCGACCCCGCCGCAGGCGCAGGCGCCCGACCGCGCCCATCCGGCCGTCTACTCTGTCGCTTCCGATACCGGGCGCGACCTGGTGTCGGGGCCGCAATACACGCTTTCCCACGTCTCCGTCCGCGCACCACCGCGGCTGATCTGACCTTTCGCTCATCAGATCAATGACCGGCCGCAACTGGCCGGCCCCGTGACGTGATCCGGCCCTGCCGGCACTGCGGGACCCCTTGGAGACAGACATGACCATCCTGAAATCCGCCGCCATCGCGGCCCTGACACTTTGCGCAACCGCCGGATCCGCGCTGGCCCATGCCACCCTGGAACAGAAGGAAGCCGCCATCGGCACCACCACCAAGGTCACCCTGCGCGTGCCTCACGGCTGCAAGGGCGAGGCGACCCATACCGTCCGGATCGAGATCCCCGAAGGCCTTTATGCCGTGAAGCCGATGCCCAAGCCCGGCTGGGACCTGGCGATCGAGACCGGCGCCTATGCCACGCCCTATGACAACCACGGCACGCAGATGACCGAAGGCCCGAAGGTGGTCACCTGGTCCGGCGGCCACCTGGAAGATGCCTGGTACGACGAGTTCACCGTCCGCGGCACGGTCGGTCCGAACATGGAACCCGGCACGGTGCTGTTCTTCCCGTCGCTGCAGACCTGCGCCAACGGCGTGGCCGACTGGACCGACACCAGCGGGTCCCATGACGTGCCGAATCCGGCGCCGAAGCTGACCCTGGTCGCTGGCGCGGGTGGCGCAGACCACGGCCACGGCATGGCCATGGCCCCGGTGACGCTGGGAGCACTGGAACTGTCCGGGCCCTTTACCATCTCGACCCTGCCGAACCAGCCGGTTGCGGGCGGGTTCGTGACGATCTCGAACACCGGCGCCGAAGGCGACGTGCTGGTGGGCGCCTCATCCCCCGTCGCGGGCGAGATGCAGATCCACGAGATGAAGATGGAAGACGGCGTCATGAAGATGCGGGAGCTGCCCGGCGGCCTGCCGATCCAGGCGCACGAGACAGTCAACCTGAAGCCGGGCGGCTATCACGTCATGTTCATGGACCTGAAGCAGCCCCTGGTCGCCGGCGAAGAGGTCGAGGTCACGCTGGACTTCGCCAAGGCGGGCAAGGTTTCGATGACCTTCCCGGTGAAGGACCGCAAGGACGTGAAGTCGGGCGGTCATGGCAACCATGCCGGCCATGGCTCGAACTGAGACAGCCATGACAACCGCACGCAAGCTGGTGCTGGTGGCAGCGGGGGGGCTGGGGGTCCTGGCCTTCCTCGCCGCTATCTGGGTCGCATGGCTGGAGCCGAAGCTGAACCGGACGATCGCCGACCAGCTGGGCCATGGCGACTATGAACTGGTGGCCACCGACGGGACGGTCTTCACCCAGGACACGCTGAAAGGCGCGCCCTCGGCCGTGTTCTTCGGCTTCTCCCATTGCCCGGAGGTCTGCCCGACCACGCTGGGCGAAGTCGCCGGCTGGCAGGCAGAGCTGGCCGAGGACGGAGAGGAACTGCGCGTCTTCTTCGTTACCGTCGATCCGGAACGGGACACGCCGGAAATGCTGGGCGACTATGTCGGCTGGGTCCCCGGAGTGGTCGGCGTGTCCGGGTCACGGGCCGAGATCGACAAGGCGATCAAGGCCTTCCGGATCTATGCCCGCAAGGTCCCCATCGACGGCGGCGGCTATACGATGGACCACACGGCCTATGTGCTGCTCTTCGATGCGAAAGGCCGTTTCGACCAGCCGATCAGCTATGGCTCGTCCCAGGACGAGGCTCTGGCCAAGATCCGCAACGTGCTCTGACCGGGTCCGGCCTGGGCCAGGCCGCTTCCTTCCGGCGGCTTGGCCTGCGCGGGCCTGCAGGGTCCGCGCCACCCCACGGAAGGCGCTTTAAGTCGCCTTCGATGCGGCGGCCGGCCGCCTAGAAGTCGATCATGACGTTGGGAAGGTTCAGGGCCTTCATCAGGTCCCGCATCTCTTGCCGGGCCGCGATGTTCGAGATGTTCAGCTGCTTGATCCCGATGTCCTTCAGGTCCAGAAGCGTCAGGCCGCGCGGGAACAATTCGCGGAAGATCACCCTTTCGCTGAAGCCCGGCGCCACTCGGAAACCGATGCGCTTGGCCAGCATCGACACCGCCTTGGCCATCTTGTCCTTGTTCAGCATCCGCTGGCTGCCGACCCGGTTGCGCGCCACGATCCAGTCGATCGCCTGCAGCCCCGCCTGCGCCCGCCATTGCCGCGCGTTCCAGACCATTTCCGAATAGACCGACGGGCCCAGGATCTTTTCCGCCTTGGGGTCGATCCGCGCCAGCAGGTCGAAATCGACGAAACTGTCGTTCAGCGGCGTGATCAGCGTATCCGCCAGCGAATGCGCCATCTGGCTGAGCCGCGTATGGGAACCCGGGCAATCGATCAGGATGAAGTCGCAATCCGGCGCCACGCCCTCGACCGCGGCCGTCAGGCGCTTGTCGAAGACGTTCTCGCCCTCGGCCAGGGTCGACGGGTCGATCTCCGGCAGTTCGTGATAGGTGGGCGTCGGAAGCTCGATCCCCGAACGCTTGATGAAATCCTGCCGGTTTTCCATGTAGCGCAGCAGCGACCGCTGCCGCAGGTCCAGGTCCAGCACGGCAACCGTCTTGCCCAGCCGCGACAGGGCCGTAGCCACATGCATGGAGACGGTGGATTTCCCCGCCCCGCCCTTCTCGTTGCCGACGACGATGATATGCGCCATGCGCCCTGCCCGTTCCCGTTCCTCAAGGCTCGCCTTCTATCCCGCGCAGGCCCGCTTGTGTAGGGATCCATGCCCGGAGACCTGCCAAAAATCCATGGCATCGACATGAGGCCACACCGCGCGATGGGACTGGCGCGTGTCCCCATGTTGTGATCTGCTCCTGGTATTTATTCCCCTCTCCGCGCCCCGCGCTTCGGCGGCGGCGCGACGTTCGAAAGGACCGGCCATGGACGGACAACTTTCCCAGAATGACATCAGCCACGTGGTCGAGGCCGACAAGGCCCATGTCTGGCACCACCTGACCCAGCACAAACCCTTCGAGACGTCGGATCCGCGGATCATCGTCGAAGGCAAGGGCATGCGGGTCTGGGACCAGAACGGCAAGGAATTCCTGGATGCCGTGTCGGGCGCCGTCTGGACCGTGAACGTGGGCTATGGCCGCGAATCCATCGCCAATGCCGTCCGCGACCAGCTTCTGAAGCTGAACTATTTCGCCGGTGCCGCGGGGTCCGTTCCCGGTGCGATCTTCGCCGAAAAGCTGATCGAGAAGATGCCGGGCCTGAAGCGGGTTTACTACACCAACTCCGGGTCCGAGGCGAACGAGAAGGCCTTCAAGATGGTCCGCCAGCTGGCTCATGCCAAGCATGGCGGCAAGAAGTGGAAGATCCTCTACCGCGACCGCGACTATCACGGCACCACCATCGGCGCCCTGTCGGCCGGCGGCCAGGACGAACGCAACGCGCAATACGGCCCCTTCCTGGACGGCTTCGTGCGCGTCCCGCACTGCCTGGAATACCGCAAGCACGAACAGGACGGCGCCCCGGTCGAAAACTATGGCGTCTGGGCGGCCGAACAGATCGAAAAGGTGATCCTGGCCGAAGGGCCCGACACCGTGGGCGCCATCTGCCTTGAGCCCGTCACCGCCGGCGGCGGCGTCATCGTGCCGCCCGACGGGTACTGGCAGAAGGTCCAGGAGATCTGCAAGAAGTACGAGATCCTGCTGCACATCGACGAGGTCGTCTGCGGCGTCGGCCGAACCGGCACATGGTTCGGCTACCAGAACTACGGGATCGAACCCGACATGGTGACCATGGCCAAGGGCGTGGCCTCCGGCTATGCGGCCATCGCCTGCCTGGTGACGAAGGAATCCGTCTTCGACGGCTTCAAGGACGATCCGTCCGACCCGCTGAACTATTTCCGCGACATCTCGACCTTCGGCGGCTGCACGGCCGGCCCGGCGGCCGCGATCGAGAACATGCGGATCATCGAGGACGAGAAGCTTCTGGACAACTGCACCGCCATGGGTGCGCGCATGATGGACAACCTGGCCGAGCTGATGGACAAGCATTCCGTCATCGGCGACGTCCGCGGCGCGGGCCTGTTCTGCGGGGCCGAACTGGTGGCCGACCGCGGGACCAAGGAACCGGTGGCCGAAAAGGACGCCCAGGCCGTTGTCGGCGCCTGCGCGGCCGAAGGCGTGCTGATCGGGGTCACCAACCGGTCGATCCCGGGCAAGAACAACACGCTCTGCTTCTCGCCCGCGCTGATCGCCACCAAGGACGACATCGACCTGATCACGTCGACGCTCGACAAGGCGCTGACGAAGGTCTTCGGCTGATCGTCAGCCGTTCGGAAACGAAAGAAGGCGTCCCGGCTTGCCGGGGCGCCTTTTTCATGGCCTGCGCAGGGCTGACCCCTCAGACCACCGCCTGGAAGATCAGGCCCGACACGATGGCACCGACGATCCCCAGCCCCAGATAGGCGGCGAAGACGCGGGGTTTAACCAGCGACCAGACGGCGGCCATGGCGGGGATCGACGACACGGCACCCGCGATCACGAAGGCCATGGCGGCACCGATGGACATACCCTGCTGGATCAATCCGGCCAGAAGCGGCGGGGCAATATAGCCGTTCAGATAGGCCGGCATCCCCACCAGCGCCGCGATCACCACGGGCACCACGCCTTCGCCGCCCACCACGCGGGCGATCAGGTCGGCGGGCATGTATTCGATCATGATCCCTTCCAGCGTATAGGCCAGCGCCAGCCACTTCAGCAGGAACAGCGCGTTGGTCACCAGTTCGTGGCGGAAGGTCTCGCGCCGCGGGGCTTCGGTCCAGAAGCGCCATTCCGGCTTGCCGTTGGTCTTGGCGCCGCAGCCGCAGCGGGTGCGTTGCTGGATCTTCAGCGGCTCGGCAAAGGCGCCGGTGCGCATCAGCGCCCGGATGATGAAGCCACCCGCAAGCCCCAGCCCCACGGCCGCGACGGCTTTGCCGATGGCAAAGGGCCAGCCCAGCGCACCGGCCGTGATCAGCAGCGTCGGCGGGTCGATCAGCGGCGACGACAGCCAGAAGGCCATCACTGCCGACAGGGGTGTGCCCAGCGCCAGAAGCCCGGCGATGAAGGGGATGACCTGGCAGGAACAGAACGGCGCCAGCCCGCCGAAGATCGCGGCCAGTACGATCATCCGGGTCTCTCGCCCCTCAAAGGCCTTGGACAGCGCGGTTTCCGCCCCCGTGGCCTTCAGATAGGCCAGCAGCAGCACGGCAAAGAAGATATAGGGCGCGGTCCCGATCAGCGATCCGATGGCGATCCCGAAGACGTCGCCCAGATTGTGCCCGTCCCAGATGGCCACGGCGGCGAAAATCGCCACGATGGCCGTCAGGGGCGAATTCAGCAGTTTCAGCCGCGCGCCCAGCCCCGGGCCTTTCCGGGGCGCGGAACCTGCCTCATGCGAGATGTCAGCCATCTGCCGGTTCCTTTGCTTCGGAGCCACCGCACAAGGCCCCCGCCAGCAGCGCCTCGTCCGCGCAGCATTCCGACAGGATGAACTGCGCCAGCGCGTTCAGCCGGGCATAGGACGCGCGGTTGATCACCGTCCGGCCCTGCTTTTCCTGTTCGACCACACCGCCGGCGGCCAGCGCCTTCAGGTGGTGCGCCAAAGTGGACGGCGCCATGCCGGTGCGGGTCTGGATGTCGCCCACCGTCAGCCCCGCACTGCCCGCCCGGATCAGCGCGCGCAGGACCTGCAGGCGCGCTTCGGATCCCATGGCCGAAAACCCTTCGGCCGCCTTCGTCCAGTCCATGATCACCTCCATAAAACTAGTAACCTAGTTATATAGAATCAATCTGTGGCGCAAGAGGCTTCAGCGTTGCCCGTAGTAAAGGCCAACGACATGTTCCGCTTCCGCGAAGAACAGCCAGCGCGAGACGACGACGCCTGCGACGTGGAACAGGACGGCCAGAAGGCCCAGAAGGTGGTGGAACGGCAAAAGCAGCAGGATCACGGGCAGGACGCTCATCAGAAGCAGCGCGATGGCCCGAAGGCGCGTGGCGTGCTTGCGGCCGATGACGAAGACCATTTCCTGCGTCAGGTAGTTCGGGCCGGTATGGGGCGGCGCCAGCAGGCGAACCTTGGGGCCAAGGCCGGTGGCCGTTGCCAGCGTCGTGCCTGACCGACCCATCGCCCTGTCGCCCGCGAACCAGGCCACGATCTGCACGGCACCGGCCAAAAGCAGCAGCGGCACCGCGACGGATGCCTGCCCGGCCAACAGCGCCCCGCCGGCAAGCGAGATCGCCAGGAACAGGAGCGGAGTCCATGCGCTGTGCCAGCGGGGCACGGATTTCAGCTGTGCATAGATCATGGACGTGATGAAGACCGTCCCCAGGCAGACCAGTGCGCCCAGCACGCCGGGCAGCGCCCAGCGCGCGCCCAGGAAGACGGCGCCGATGCCGGTGATGGCCATCAGCACAAGGGCAATCACGGATCCCCAGGCCTCGCGGCTCAGCCAGCTGGACCGCCACTGGGTGAAGGCCTTCAGCGCCCGTTCCGGGTGGCCAAGATGGAACGTCGAGGCGATCAGCCCCCCACAGGCCAGCACGTAGCCGATCAGCCAGAAGACAAAGGCGACCCAGCCGGTGACGGGCGGCAGGCCAAGGCCCAGGAACACCAGCAGGCCGAAGCCCAGCCCGCTGAGCGAGGTGAACAGGATCACGGACGGTGCGGGGTGCATTCAGAGCTTCTCCAGCGCGCGGTCGAGCCAGGCGAGGAAACCGGTCGGTTCCTCGGCCACCGGCGTCAGCATCGGCACCTCGGGCGCCCGGTCGCGGGGCCGGGGCGGCAGATAGCGGTTGACCGGCCGGGTCCCCTGTTCCGGCATCAGGGCGAACCCGCCGCGTTCGGCGGTCAGGCGGCTGACATGGCTGTCGGGATCCGCGAAGTCGCCGAAATGCCGGGCGCCGGCCGGGCAGGTGCGGACGCAGGCCGGAATACGATCTTCCTCGGGCAGGGCGTCGTTGTAGATCCGGTCGACGCACAGCGTGCACTTGCGCATGACCTTGGCCACCGGGTCCATTTCGCGCGCGCCATAGGGGCAGGCCCAGGCGCACAGGCCGCAACCGATGCAGTCGGCCTCGTTCACCAGAACGATCCCGTCCTCGGTCCGCTTCAGGCTGGCGCCGGTGGGACAGACTGTGACGCAGGGCGCGTCGTCGCAATGCAGGCAGGACTTGGGGAAGTGGACGATCTGGGCCGGCGCATCCTCTGGCTGAACCTCGAAGGTGTGGACCCGGTTCAGGAAGGCACCCAGGGGATCGGCGCCATAGGGGTCGGCATCGCCCAGCCCCGCGCCGTCATCGCCCGCGTTCCAGCCCTTGCAGGAAATCACGCAGGCATGGCAGCCGACGCAGGTATCCAGGTCGATGGCCAGACCCAGCTTGCGGTCGGTTGTCGTCGGCAGGCAGGTCATGGGCGGATCCCCGGCGGGCGTTTCAGGGGCGGAAAGGCGGGCTGGGATTCGGGCTGGACCGCGGCCTTCTCGATCCGGACCTTCAGGTCGAACCATGCGGCCTGCCCGGTGACCGGATCGGAATTCGACCAGCGCTGCCCGTCGCCCTTGGGCGGCAGCAATTCGTGGATCAGGTGGTTCAACAGGAACCCTTCGGTCGCTTCGCGCGCGCCGTCGTCCAGCGCCCAGGCGCCCTTGCGCTTGCCGATGGCGTTCCAGGTCCAGACGGTTTTCCCGTTGACCGCCGCCATCCCCACGACCGGCACCGTGATCCGCCCGTGGGGCGAAGTCACGTGCGCCCAGTCGCCGTCCTTCAGGCCGTGCTGTTCCATGATCTCCAGCGGGACGTAAAGCGGATTGGCCCCGTGGATCTGACGCAGCCAGGCATTCAGGTTGCCCCAGCTGTGGTACATGGCCATCGGCCGCTGGGTCAGGGCGTGGATCGGATAGTCGGTGTCGCCTTCCGCCTCGGCCCGGTACCAAAGCGGCAGCGGGTCCAGTTGCGCCTTGATCCGGGCGCGCAGGCGTTCGGGCGGCTGACGCTCGCCATGACCTTCGGCCGCCAGCTGGAACCGCCGCAACGGTTCGCAGTAAAGCGAAAAAAGATAGGGCTGCGGGGCGTCATAGAACCCCATCTTCACCGCCCAGTCCTGGTAGGCCCTGTTCCACGGCTTGAAGAACCGCGCCTCGTCCGGCATGTGCCCGACCCAGAAGCCGCCATTGTCGATATAGCGTTGCAGCTGATCCGGGTTCGGTGCGCCGCGCCCTTCCCTGCTTCCGTCCTCGCCACGCCAACCGGCCAGCGGACCGATACCGGGGCGGCGTTCGTGGCGGACCATGTAGTCGGCGTAATCGCTGTAAAGCGCCTGACCGTCCCCATCCACGAAACCGGGCAGGCCCAGCCGCACGCCAAGATCCAGCAGTGCGGACTGGAAGCCACGGACGCCTTCATGGCCCGGCCTTTCGGGTTCGACCACCGGCCAGCGGATCGCATCGGCGGCGGCGTCGGCCTCGGATATCGGGCGGTCGAGAAGCGAGATGCAGTCGTGCCGCTCCAGATAGGTCGTATCCGGCAGGATCAGGTCGGCATAGGCCACCATTTCCGACGCGTAGGCGTCGGAATAGATGATCCGCGGGATGACATAGTCGCCGTTTTCGTCGGTATCCGTCAGCATCTGCATCGTGCCGGCGGTGTTCATCGACGAATTCCACGCCATGTTCGCCATGTAGAGGAACAGCGTGTCGATCTTGTAAGGGTCACCGGCATGGGCGTTGGCGATGACCATGTGCATCAGCCCATGGGCCGACATCGGGTTGTCCCAGGTGAAGGCCTTGTCGATCCGCGCCGCCGTCCCGTCGTCCTTCAGGGCCAGATCGTCGGGCCCGCGGACAAAGCCCAGATGCGGGCCGGCCAGGGGCGTGCCTGGGTGGCAGGCGCTGTGGGGCACGGGATGGGCATGGAACGGCTTCGGATAGGGTGGCTTGAACCGGAAACCGCCGGGGGTTTCGACTGTGCCCAGCAGGATCTGGAGCACATGCAGCGCGCGCGCCGTCTGGAATCCGTTGGCATGGGCCGAAATCCCGCGCATCGCGTGCATCGACACCGGGCGGCCGGTCATTTCCTCGTGCCGTTCGCCGCGGAAATCGGTCCAGGGCTGGGCGATGGTCACGGGTTCGGAAAAGGCCGCATCGGCCAGCGTGGCGGCCAGCGCATGGATCCGGTCGGGGGCGATGCCGCAGGCGCGCGACACGGCCTCGGGCGCATAGATCGGATCCATGTAGCGGCGGATCAGCTTGTCGAAGACGGTGCGGTGGGACGTGCCGTCCTTCACCAGCCGCCCGCCCATATCGGGCCGCACGCCGGCCGCGTCGAAAGGCGCAGGCTGGCCGGTGCGGCGGTCGATGACCAGCGCCTTGCCCTCGTCGTTCCGCAAGACCAGCCCGTGATCGGGGGCGCCCGGCGCCTCCTTCAGCAGGACTGGCGCATCGGTCCAGCGGGCAAGGTAGTCCAGGTCCACCTTCCCGGCCTTCAGCAGCACGTGGATCAGCGACAGGATCAGCAGCCCGTCGGTCCCTGGCGTGATCCCGTACCAGTCATCCGCGATGGCGCTGTAGCCGGTGCGGATCGGGTTGACGGAAATCACCCGCGCGCCGCGGCCCTTCAGTTTGCCCAGGCCCACCTTGATCGGGTTGCTGTCGTGATCCTCGGCCACGCCGAACAGCACCAGCAGCTTCGTCCGGTCCCAGTCCGGTTGCCCGAACTCCCAGAAGGCGCCGCCCATCGTGTAGATCCCGGCCGCCGCCATGTTGACCGAACAAAAGCCCCCGTGGGCGGCATAGTTCGGCGTGCCATAGGCCTGCGCCCAGAATCCGGTGAAGCTTTGCGACTGATCACGCCCGGTGAAGAAGGCAAGCTTTTCAGGCGCGTCCTGCCGTATCGGCCGCAGCCAGTCGGCAGCGGTCGACAGCGCCTCTTCCCAGGTGATTTCCTCGAATTCCCCCGAACCGCGGGGGCCGGTCCGGCGCAGGGGCGCGCGCAGGCGGGACGGCGCGGTGTGGCTTTTCAGCCCCGCCGATCCCTTGGCGCACAGCACCCCGCCATTCACGGGATGGTCGCGGTTCCCGTCGATATAGGCAACCCGCCCGTCCTTGATATGGACGTCGATCCCGCACCGGCAGGCGCACATGTAGCAGGTGGTCTTGCGGATCTCGTCAGCGAACGGGGACGCGGGGGCAGTCGGGGTCTTGGTCGGGGTCATGGGTTCTCCGAAACTGGGCGGAGCGTAGCGCGCCATTTCCCCTCAGGCGAGAGAATTTCTTCCCCTTCTGCGCAATGACGGGAAAATCTCCCGATACCCGACGAATCTCTGGAACGTGTGTCCGACCCACTGTCGCACTGCACCGTCTCGGCCGTGGGGAACAGTGCCGCCAGACTGTCGGCAAGGCGAAGGTCGCGCGGAAGCCCTGCGTCAGGCTTTTTCGTTATCCCGGCGGGCTGTGACGGTCATGCCGGACAGGGCAAAGGCAGTGCCGGCCCTTGCCTGGCCGGTCAGATGCGCGTCCAGCTTGCCTGTGCCCGGGCCTTCGGCCCCGTGGCGAAAGGCTGGCAGAAATAGGAAAGATTACGGGACCGGCGCAGCGGCACGGCCCGGCGGGTCGGGGCAGGTCGAACCCGCCCCGATGCCCAAGGGTCAGCCGACGAGGCCGGCGTGGGCCATGGCCGCGTCAATCGCGGCACAGGTCGCGTCGGTCAGGCCGGTCAGCGGCAGGCGGACCTCGGCGCTGCACAGGCCCAGTCTGGACATGGCGTATTTCGCACCGACAAGGCCCGGCTCCAGGAAGATCGCGTCGTGGAGGGGCATCAGCTTGTCCTGGTATTCCAGCGCCTTGGCATAGTCGCCGGCCAGTGTCGCCGCCTGGAATTCGGCGCAAAGCCGCGGCGCCACGTTCGCGGTGACCGAGATGCAGCCGACGCCGCCATGGGCATTGAAGCCCAGCGCGCTGGCATCTTCGCCCGACAGCTGGACGAAATTCGGTCCGCAGGTCGCGCGCTGCTTGCTGACACGGGTCACGTCGCCGGTCGCGTCCTTGACGCCCACGATCCGCGGCAGTTTCGCCAGTTCACCCATCGTGGCCGGGGTCATGTCGATGACCGATCGCGGCGGGATGTTGTAGATCACGATCGGCAGTGTGCAGCAGTCGTGCAGCGCCGTGAAATGGGCGATCAGCCCCCGCTGGGTGGGCTTGTTGTAATAGGGCGTCACGACCAGTGCCGCGCTGGCGCCGACCTTTTCCGCGTGGCGGATCAGGCGGATCGCCTCGATCGTGTTGTTGGATCCTGCGCCTGCGATCACTGGCACCCGGCCGGCTGCGGCCTTGACCACGGTTTCGACCACGATCTCGTGCTCGGAATGCGACAGGGTCGGGCTTTCCCCGGTCGTGCCCACCGGCACCAGGCCCGAGGACCCTTCCGAGATATGCCATTCGACCAATTGTTTGAGTGCATCCAGGTCCAGCTCGCCGTTACGGAACGGTGTGACGAGGGCCGGCATCGAGCCTTTGAACATCTGCGCTCTCCTGTCGCTGGTTGAGTTGCACCCGGATCGCCCCATATCCCTATCAGATGCCGCGCGGGTTTACGCCTTCTTGCGCCATCTCCCGCATTTTTGAGTTGTTCAGCGCGGGACGGACGGGAACGATTGCTGTGCCTCTAGCCTCACCCCGGCGGAAAATGCAAGGGGCGTTGGGGGCCTGCGCCGCAACTCTCTGCCAAAAGGATATTGTCACATCATGGCCCCGGCCATCTTTCGCCACGTTCGACGCACCGTCTCTGTGCTTGCCCTGACCTGCCTGCCCCTGGCCGGAGCCGGCCCGGTCCTGGCCGCGCCACCGGACCTTGGCGCCGCGATGGACGCCCTGCGTTCGGGCGACTGGGATCTGGCGCGCGACTATGCGGGGCCGGAAGACAGCCCGGGCCGCGACGTGATCGAATGGTATTATCTTCGCGCCGGCAAGGGCACGCCGGACGAGGTGATGGATTTCCTGGCCCGCAACCCGGACTGGCCGGGCCTCGACTGGCTGCGGGAAAAGAGCGAGGCCGCGTTCCTTACCGCTCCGTCATCCCAGGTCCGGGAATTCTTCGGGGACGAGATGGCGCAAAGCCCCGAAGGCGTGCTGATCCAGGCCCGTGCCCTGATCGACGACGGAGAGGTGGGCGAGGCCGAGGCGAACCTGGTCCTGGCCTGGCGCACCATGGCCATGGGCGCGGACGTTCAGGCCGAATATCTGTCGAAATACGGCGACCTGCTGCGCCCCCATACCGAGTCGCGGCTGGATCGGATGCTGTGGGACGGCCACCTGGCCAGCGCGCGGCAGCTCCTGATGCTGGTGGGCGAAGGTCCGCAAAAGCTCGCCCAGGCGCGGATCGGGCTTTATACCGGCGCCGGCAATGTCGACACGCTGATCGCCGAGGTGCCGGCGCCCTGGTCCAGCGCCCCGGGCCTGGCGCATGCGCGTTTCGAATGGCGGGCCCGCAAGGGCCGACGCGCCGACGCGATGGAACTGCTGATCCAGCAAGGCAGGAACGCCGCGTCCCTGGGCGAGCCTGCCGCCTGGGCCCGCCGCCGCGCGGATTACGCAAGGACGGAAATGCTGGCCGGCCATGCGAAGCGCGCCTATCAGCTGGCCTCAACCGGGTTCCTCAGCCCTGCGGACGGCTATGTCTATGCCGACCTCCACTGGATCGCGGGCTATGTCGCGCTGACCATGCTGAAGGACCCCGAACGCGCCGCCGGCCATTTCGAGCTGTTCGACGCGGCGGTCGAAACCCCGATTTCCAAGGGACGCGGCGGGTACTGGCGGGGCCGCGCCTACGAGGCGATGGGCGACCGGGAAATGGCGGACCTGGCCTATGCCGAAGGCGCGCTGCAACAGACGTCCTACTACGGCCTGCTGGCGGCCGAGAAGCTGGGCCGGCCCTTCGATCCCGAACTGGTCGACCCGCCCGAGGTGCCGCCGCTGGACAGCGCGCCATTCCTGAACTCCTCTGTCTTCGAGGCCGGCCAGATGCTGCTGGACGCCGGCGACGCGGTGCTGGGCGAACGTTTCCTGACCCATCTTGTCGAAGGGCTGGACCCGGTATCGGCCGCTCAGCTGGGCCATTGGGCGATCGAGGAAGACCACCCCCACCTGGCCGTCATGATCGCCAAGCGCGCGGCGCAGGACGGTGTGGTCCTGGCCGAGGCCTATTACCCGGTCCACGATGTCGGCCGGATGCGCCTGGCCATGGCGCCGGAAATGGTCCTGTCCATCGCCCGGCGGGAAAGCGAGTTCGACCCCACGGTGATTTCGGGCGCGGGCGCGCGGGGGCTGATGCAGGTGATGCCGGCCACGGCGCAGGCGGTGGCCGTGTCGCTGGATCTGGACGACGGTCATTCGACCGACCGGCTGATCACCGACTGGCGCTACAATGCGACGCTGGGCGCGGAATACCTTGCAAAACTGTCGGACCAGTTCGACGGCAATCCGGTGCTGATGTCGGCCGGATACAACGCGGGTCCCGGACGGCCGGTACGCTGGATGGCCCAGATGGGCGACCCGCGCCGGGCCGATGTCGATGTAGTCGACTGGATCGAGGCGATCCCCTTCGACGAGACCCGGAACTATGTCATGCGGGTGACCGAAAGCCTGCCGATCTACCGCGCCCGGCTGGGGCTGGAGCCGCTGCCGGTGCCGTTCTCGGAAGAACTGAAGGGATCCCTGTTGAAGGTCGCGCGAAAGCAGTGATCGTTCCGAATGCAGCGGGACGTTGCCGTTTGAGCAAGCGGGGTCGCGGGCGATCCGCAGAAAGGTCGAGGTTTTCACAGAATTCAGGGGCGAACCGGCCGCAGGCCAGGTCGCGGGCGACCAGCCCCCCCCTCGGGGCGGCCGCTCGTCTGATTGCTGGAAAGTCTGACGTTCCGTCCGGGCCATGCCGGACCTACCCCCGCACGCGTTCCCGCCACAAGGTGAACAGGCCCGCGCCGACCACAATGGCGGCGCCGATGGCGACGTTCATGCGGATCACCTCGCCGAAGACGGCTGTGCCTATGATCGCGGCGAAGACAAGGTGAAGATAGGCGAAGGGCTGCACGGCAGAGGCCTCGGCCAGTTCGTAGCAGCGGATCAGCAGCCAGTGCCCCAGCACACCGGTGACGCAAAGAATCCCCATCCACGACCAGTCCGACGCCGCCATCGGCTCCCAGAAGGGCAGGCCGACGACGGTCATCATCACGGCCCCCATGGTGCCGGTCCAGAAGAAGCTGGTGGCCGTCGTGTCCTTCCGCGCCACGTAGCGCGTCAACAGACCGTAGAGCGCGAACATCGTGGCCGAGATCACCGGCACGATGGCCGCGGGTTCGAACACGCCATCGTTCGGCTGCAGGATCAGGATAACGCCCACGAAGCCGATGCCGATGGCCGTCCAGCGCCGCCACCCGACCTGTTCGCCCAGCACCGGCCCCGACAGGGCCGCCACCATTAACGGATAGGCGATGAAGATCGCCTGGCTGTTGATCAGGCCCAGAAGCGTGAACGAATAGACCGCGACACAGACCTCGCCCGCCAGAAGGAAGCCACGGAAGGCCTGCAACAGCGGCTGTTCTGTGCGGATTGCGGCGCGCAGGCCGCCAGCCTTGCGGGCACTGATGGCGATGACGAAGGCGGCAAAGAACCAGTAACGGATCATCACCACCATGATGGTGTTGTATTCACTGGCAAGATGCCGCGAGAGACCGTCCTGCGTCGCGAAAACCAGTGTCGCGCCGATCATCAGAAGGATCCCGGCGCGCGTCTGGCTTTCGGATGGACTCATCGAAGGCGGGCCTTGGTCATATGTCTCTTGCGCCCATATCCTTCCACCCGCTCGACGTCAAAGCCCGCCGTGTCGAGCGCGCGCCGTACCCGGCCCGCTGCCGTATATGTCGCGGCCGTCCCGCCCGGCGCGGTGTGGCGCGCCACCGCCTGCAGCAGGCTCGGCTCCCACAGCTCCGGGTTCCGTGCCGGGGCGAAACCGTCCAGGAACCACGCATCCGCCTGCCCCGCCCACTGCGGCAGGGTCTGGCGGGCATCGCCGACGATCACCTCAAGAGAGAGCCCGTTTGACAAGGACACCGGCCGGGTGCCCAGATCGTCCCAGACCTCCAGCAGTTCCGAGGCCGGACCGTCCAGCACCCGAAAGGCCGACAATGCCGCCGCGGCCTCGGCCTTGGACAGGGGGAAAGCTTCGAAAGTGGTGTAATAAAGCGGGCCGCGCAGGCCGTTGTCGCGCAGCATCTGCGCCGTCGCCAGCAGGTTCAGGCCCGTTCCGAAACCCAGTTCGGCGATGCGGAAGCCGGGAACAAGACGGGCGGGAAGATCGTTGCCTGACAGGAAGACGTGCTTCGTTTCCTCGAAGCCGTCCGACAACGAGAAATACGGGTCTTCGAACCGACGCGAGATCGGAACGCCGCCCGGAGTCCAGGTCAAGCCCGTCGGGCCAGCCAGCCAAGCCTGCTGGCCCTCGTCGAAATGTTCGCCTACCACGGATCCTGTCTCCTCTCAGGAGGCGCGAATGTGGCCTGCCGGAAGGGGTTTGGCAATGGTCGATGTCACGGTACGCGGGGCGGGCGTCTTTGGCCTGTCGGTCGCATGGGCGCTTGTGGCGCGCGGCGCAAAGGTCCAGGTCGTGGACCCGGCCGGGCCCGGTGCGGGCGCCAGCGGCGGTCATGTCGGCGCGCTCGCCCCCCATGTGCCCGAGAACTGGAACGACAAGAAAGCCTTTCAATACGATAGCCTCCTGCTGGCCGAATCCATGTGGGCCGGGATTGCCGAAGCCGGCGGCCGCGATCCGGGCTATGCCCGGACCGGCCGGCTGCAACCGCTGGCCGACGACCGCGCGGTGGACCTGGCCCGCGACCGTTCCGCATCTGCGCTAGCACTTTGGAAAGGTGCGGCAATCTGGGAAGTGATCCCGCGCCCCGACGGCGGCTTCGTCCCGCCCAGCCCGACCGGCCTCTACGTCCATGACACCCTGACCGCCCGCGTTTCGCCCCGTGCCGGCGTGGCGGCGCTGGTGGCTGCGCTGAAGGTGCGCGGCGTTTCGATCCATGCCGAAGGCCCGGACCGTGGCGCCGTCGTCTGGGCGACCGGTGCCGCGGGTCTGGACGCCCTGTCCCGGGATCGCCCGCGTATCGTCGGGCAGGGCATCAAGGGGCAGTCCGCGCTGCTGGGCTTTGCCGCCCCCGACATGCCGCAGATTTTCGCGGACGGCGTTCATATCGTGCCCCACGCGGACGGAACCGTCGCCATCGGTTCAACGACAGAGCGGATCTTTGACGACCCTACCGGCACGGATGCGCAATTGGACGGCCTTCTGACCAGGGCTGTGGAACTGGTGCCTGCCCTTTTCGGTGCGCCGGTGATCGACCGCTGGGCCGGCCTGCGCCCCCGCGCCCGCAGCCGGGCGCCGATGCTGGGCCCCTGGCCCGAAAGGCCCGGCCATTTCATTGCCAATGGCGGCTTCAAGATCGGGTTCGGCATGGCGCCCAAGGTGGCCCAGTGCATGGCCGACCTGATCCTGGACGGCCGCGTCACCTATCCCCCCGCCTTCGCCGTCGAAACCTCGTTCTGAGCTACGGAGCAAAATCATGCAAACCCCGACCCTGTCCGCCCTCGACCATCTGGTCCTGACCGTGGCGGATATCGACCGCACCCTGGCCTTCTATTGCGACGGGCTGGGCATGGAGGCGGAACGCTTCACCGTCACCGACGGGACCGAACGTCTGGCGCTGAAATACGGCAGCCAGAAGATCAATCTTCATCCGGCGGAAAGCCCCTTCGAGCCGAAGGCGCTGGTCGCCCTGCCCGGGACGGCCGACCTGTGCTTCCTGTCGGACACCTCTGTCGACATCTGGATCGCGCATCTGGAGGCAATCGGCCTGTCCGTCCTGGACGGCCCCGTGCCGCGCACCGGGGCCACGGGGCCGCTGACCTCGATTTACCTGCGGGATCCGGACGGAAACCTGGTCGAGATTTCGAACGCCGGCTGAGGATGCCTGCACGGATTGAAGGCTGCACCGCGCAACATCTTCGTGCGGCGCAACGCCAGATCGGCGGGACGTCCTGCGCCATCGCGAAAACGGCAGCGGCCGACCCACGGAAAGCCCGCGAAACGGCCGCCGCCAAATGAATTCGGCGGGGGCAGGCCGACCGCTACCCTGCCCCGCGGCCGGGTAGGACATTCATTTCGAAGACGATGCCCCCTAGCCGATATCGGCCCGCAGCTTTTCCATCAGCGTGGCCAGCGTCTTCGTGTAGACCTCGCTGGTCAGGCGGCCCTCCTCGTCGAATTCCTTCGACGAATTCGCCAGGTGCACCTCGGGACCGCTGATCAACCGCGGCTGGAACGGCACCAGGCACTGGCGCAGCATCGCCTGTCCGCGCTCGCCCCCCGACCGCCCAGCGGCCGCCGACACCACCGCCACCGGTTTGTTCGACCACGGCGCCAGCTTGGTCCGGCTGACCCAGTCCAACGCGTTCTTCAGGACGCCCGTGATCCCCTTGTTGTACTCGGGCGTCGAGATGATCACCGCATCCGCAGCCTTGATCGCCTCGGCCAGGGCGGCGACCTTGTCGGGAATGCCCGCACTGTCCTCCAGATCGCCATCGTAGAGCGGCAGGTCCAGATCCGCGGCGGAAAAGTCGGCCGGGCCGAACAGCCGCGCCGCCTCCAGCATCAGCATCCGGTTGGTCGAGCCGGCGCGCAGCGCGCCGCAAAGGCCCAGAAGGCGGGGCGTGTCGGTCATCGCATGTCTCTCTGTCATCGCGGTGCCATCGGCGCACCGCCCGGACCCATCCTCGCAGGCCCGGACAGGGTTTCAACCCTTGGCCGTCCGAACCGCGTCTTTGCGGCGGCACCATTGCGCCACCGCCGCGCGACCGGCGATCAGTTGTTCTGGGTGATCACAACTTCGACCCGACGGTTCTGGGCGCGGCCCTCTTCCGTCAGGTTAGACGCGATGGGCGAGGATTCCCCAGCCGCCACGGTCCGCAGCCGGCTGGCCGCCACGCCGTCGATGATCAGGATGTTCGATACCGCCTCGGCCCGCTGCTGCGACAGCCCGATATTGTAGGTCGCATCGCCGGTATTGTCGGTGTGCCCAATGACCTGCGCGGTGCTGTTCGGATAGGCATTCATGCTTTGCGCCAGCCGGGCCAGATCCGGCTTCAGGCTGTCCTTGACGGCAAAGCTGTTGGTGGCAAAGGTGATGTCCTGCGGCAGCGTCACGATCACGCGCTGGCCATCCTGCCGGACGGTCACGCCCTGGCTTGTCAGCTGGTTGCGCAGCTGGGCGGCCTGTTTGTCCAGTTCGTCCCCGATTGCGGCACCGGCCATGGCACCGACGGCAGCGCCCGCCACGGCCGCGGTGGTCGAACCGCCGAAGATCGCCCCAAGACCGCCGCCCACGATGCCGCCGGCGACGGCCGCGTTGTTCCGGTTCTGGTGGGCATTGCCCGGGGCCAGATCGGTCCCCAGCTTCGCCGGATCGGTACAGGCCGACAGAGCCAGCGCCCCGGCCAGGGCGGGCACGATGAAAGGCAAGGTTCTGAATCGACGCCGGGCGCCGGAAACTTGGCGGGTCATGATACGCGTGGTCCTCTGCTCGCATCCTGCCGCCGGCCCCCGATATAGGGCTTCGCTTCCCGGCAGGACATATAGGCGGTAGATTACACGGCATGCTGCACCGGCTAAAGGCACCAATTGCACTGCCAGGGCCCCGAAATGCGCTTTTTGGCCCCCTCAGGCCTCGGCCCGGGCGGTTTCATAGGCCAGAAGCGCCCGTTTCACCGGCAGCCCCCAGTGATAGCCGCCCAGCCCCCCGCTTTTCCGCAGCGCCCGGTGGCACGGGATCAGCCAGCTGACCGGGTTCCGGCCCACCGCCGTCCCCACCGCCCGCACCGCACGGGGCGACCCGATGGAATTCGCGATCTCGGAATAGGTCGTGACCTGCCCCGACGGGATCTGCAAAAGCGCCTCCCAGACCTTGATCTGGAACGGCGCCCCGATCAGGAACAGGGGCGCCCGGCTCAACTCGGTCCGTTCGGCGCCGAAGGCCTCCAGCACCCAGGGCCGCAGCATGGTCGCATCCTCGACGAAGGTGGCATGGGGCCAGCGCCCGACAAGATCGGACATCGCCTCTTCGGCGCCGTTCTCGGCGGCGAAACCCAGGCCACAGATCCCCTTCTCGGTCCCCATGACAAGCGCCGGGCCGAACGGGCTTTCGAACCAGCCCCAGAAGATCGTCAGCCCCTCGCCCTTCCGTGCGAACTCGCCCGGGCTCATCGCCTCCCAGCGCAGGAACAGGTCGTGCAACCGACCCGTCCCCGACAGTCCCAGCGAATGGGCGGTTTCCAGCGTGGTGAAGCGGTCCCGCAACAGGGTCCTGGCATGGCCCAGCGCCAGGTATTGCTGGTAGCGCTTGGGCGACACGCCCACCCAGGCCGAAAACAGGCGCTGGAAATGCGCGGGACTCATGTCCATCTGCCGCGCCAGCGCCTCCAGCGTCAGCTGCGCCCCGTCCCGGTCCGCGGCATCGATCAGCTCGATCGCGCGGCGCATCACCTGGTAATGATACCCGTCTTCTGCGGGCTCGACGGCCTGGATGTTCATGACAAAGACTCCAACTGGCTTTCCCGGAAAATACGCCGCCCTGCCCCGCCAATCGACCCGAAACCTGCGCCTTCTTCTCTTTCCAAATACCTCCGGGGGAGTCGCGCCAAAGGCGCGGCCGGGGGCAGAGCCCCCCGTCGACCGCAACACGCAAACCGCCCCGTGGGTTGCGTGGTTCCCGCGCACCGCCTTTCCGCCAAAGGTGCGCGCCATCCCCGCACCCTGCAGCCTTCCCTTGCCCCACGCGGGTCAAACGGGCATAGCTCGTGCTCATGGCCCGACAGCTCGATTACACCACGATCAGCGAGATCTTCGCCCGCTTCCACGCGGCCGAGCCCGAACCCAAGGGCGAATTGCACCATACCAATGCCTTCACCCTGCTGGTCGCCGTGGCGCTGTCCGCGCAGGCCACCGATGCCGGCGTGAACAAGGCCACGAAGGCGCTGTTCGAAATCGCCGACACGCCGGAAAAGATGCTGACCCTGGGCGAGGAGCAGCTGATCCAGCACATCAAGACCATCGGGCTTTACCGCAACAAGGCGAAGAACGTGATGGCGCTCAGCCGGATCCTGGTCGAGCAGTACGGGGGCGAGGTCCCGTCCTCCCGCGCAGCGCTGCAATCGCTTCCGGGCGTGGGGCGCAAGACGGCCAATGTGGTGCTGAACATGTGGTGGCATTTTCCGGCCCAGGCGGTCGACACCCACATCTTCCGGGTCGGCAACCGGTCGGGCATCGCGCCCGGCAAGGACGTCAACGCTGTCGAAAGGGCGATCGAGGACAATATCCCGGCCCCCTACCAGCTTCACGCCCATCACTGGCTGATCCTGCACGGTCGCTATCACTGCAAGGCGCGCAAGCCGCAGTGCCCGACCTGCCTGATCGCCGATCTCTGCGAATTCGAGGACAAGACCCAGCTATGAAGAAGACCTACCAGCTTGTCGGCATCGGCAATGCCATCGTCGATGTCATCTCGCAGCATGACGACGATTTCCTGGATCACATGGGAATCGAAAAGGGGATCATGCAGCTTGTCGAACGCGAACGGGCCGAAGTGCTCTATGCCGCCATGCGCGAACGCGTCCAGACGCCGGGCGGGTCCCTGGCCAACACCATCGCCGGCGCCGGCGCGCTGGGGCTCCGGACCGCCTTCATCGGCCGTGTCCGCGACGACTCGTTGGGCAAGTTCTACGCCGAAGCGATGGAAAAGGACGGCGTCACCTTCGTCAACGCACCGATCCCGTCGGGCGAACTGCCGACCTCGCGCTCGATGATCTTCGTCTCGCCCGATGGCGAGCGGTCGATGAACACCTATCTGGGCATCTCGGCCGAACTTGGGTCCGAAGACGTGCCCGAGGAGATCGCGGCCGACACCGAACTGATGTTCCTCGAAGGATATCTCTTCGACAAGGACAAGGGGAAGGAAGCGTTCCGCAAGGCCGCGCGCGCCTGCCGCAAGGCCGGGGGCAAGACCGGGATCGCGATTTCCGACCCGTTCTGCGTCGACCGCCATCGCGGCGACTTCCTGGGCCTGATCGAACACGAAATGGACTATGTCATCGGCAACGAGGCCGAGATCTGTTCCCTGTTCCAGACCGACCGACTGGAGGACGCGCTGTCCCTGACCGCCGCGCTTTGCGATCTGGTGGTCTGCACCCGGTCGGGCGACGGCGTGTCGGTCATGCAGGGCACGCGGCGGATCGACGTACCCGTGGAAAAGATCAAGGTCACCGATGCCACCGGCGCGGGCGACCAGTTCGCGGCGGGTTTCCTCTATGGCATGGCCACCGGCCGCGACATGGAAACCGCCGCGCGCATGGGCAATGTCGCCGCGCGCGAGGTGATTTCCCATATCGGCCCCCGGCCCGAGACTTCGGTCGCGGCGCTGATGAAGGACGCGGGGCTGCTCTGATTCGATGACCGACATCACCGTCCTTCCCGTCCCGCCCGGCCACGTGGCTTGTGTGATCACCCATATGCAGATGCTGGAACGGGCGCCGATCCGTCCCGCCACCCCGCCCGAGGGCGCCCGGATCGAACGGGTCGAACGACCGGATCCGGACTGGTATCGCGCGCTGTTCCGGCGTGTGGGCGAGGCCTATATCTGGTCTTCCCGCCTGGAGATGAGCGACGCGGACCTGACCGCGATCCTCCACGACCCCGAGGTGCAGGTTCACGCGCTGATGGTCGACGGCCAGGCCGAAGGGCTGATGGAGCTGGATTTCCGCACAATGGGCGAATGCGAGCTGAAGTTCTTCGGCGTCAGCGGGCCCATGATCGGCACGACGGCAGCACGGGCGCTGATGAACCTTGCGGTCATCCTGGCCTGGTCCCGCCCGATCACGCGATTCTGGGTCCATACCTGCACCTTCGACGATCAGAAGGCGGTGCCGTTCTACATGCGATCCGGCTTCGTCCCCTATGCCCGGGAATTCGAACACCAGCCCGACCCGCGCCTGAAGGGCCTGATCCCCGAGCACTGCGCCCCGCAGATCCCGCTGGTCCGTCCCTGACCATCAAAGAACAAGACTCGCCCTCTGCGCAGAATCCGAAATCTGCGCGGCGGGACGTCTGACGTTTCAGCAGGAAGGCCAGCGGCCGTCGCGAAGGGGCCGACCCACGAGGATGGGGCGGCCGCAACCCGACCTGCGACCGAGTAGTACGCCCTTCTCCGGACCTCAGAGATAGTCTGCGAAAGCGTCCAGTACCTGGCGGTAGACCTGGCGCTTGAAGGCCACGACGCCGTCGACCAGAAGATCCGGCCTGCGCCATTGCCATTCGCAGAATTCGGGATGTTCGGTCGCGATGTCGATCTGGTCGTCGGTGCCAAGGAAGCGCATCAGGAACCACTTCTGCTCCTGCCCGCGAAAGCGGCCCTTCCAGGTGAAGGGCACGATCTCGTGCGGCAGGTCGTAGGTCAGCCAGCCCGGCGTCTCGGCGATGATCTTAACCAGGTCGGGGCGAACGCCGGTTTCCTCTTCCAGCTCGCGCAGGACGGCCGTCCTTGCGTCCTCGCCCTTGTCCACGCCGCCCTGCGGCATCTGCCAGGCGTCATGGTCGCGGTCGTTGCGGCGGGCGGTGAAAATGGCGCCCTGCGGATTCATCAGCATGACGCCGACATTCGGGCGATAGGGCAGGCGTGCGATCTCTTCCGGGGTCATCGCGCGGTCTCCGGTCTTGCTGTGGGTGCGGCTGTGGCCTGGCCCCGATGTACCCCGTGGCGGCGCTGCGGGCCAGAGGCGGAATGGACACAATGGCGACCCGCCAACGAAAAGGGCCCCGGAACTCCGGGGCCCTGAAGGGTCGTCAGGCAGGACTGACCGGCCTCAGCTCTTTGCCTTCAGCTGAGCGATGGTCTTGTCGATGTTGCCGCCGTTGCGGTCCATCATCTGACCGATGGAGTCGCGTTCGGTCAGCAGCATGTTCAGACCGGCAATGTAGATGTTGTAGAACCGCGGCTGGCCGGACTTGTCCGACACGATGAAGGTCACGTCGAAGGGTGCCTGGCCCACCAGGTTGGCGCTGGCGTTGATCTGGTAATCGGACCCGGCCTTGCGGGTGCTCTTGATCGTTACCGTACCACCGATGAACTCGCGGAAGCGGCTGCCATAGGTGTTGGCAATATAGGTCTGGAACGCGGCGGTGAATTCGCGCAGCTTCGGCTTGGAAATGCTTCGGGCATCCCGGCCCAGCGCATAGTAGGCCATGAAAGCCGTATCGGCGTATTTCACGAACAGCTTGCGGAAGTCGTTGATCGCGGCCGTTTCCGACTTGCGACCGGCTTCGACGTCCGCGATCACCTTGTTGATCTCGGCCAGCAGCTGGTTCAGCAGGCCTTCTGCTCCGGCCTGCGTCAGGGCCAGAAGCTGCGACGGCACGGCAGCAAGGCCGACCCCCGCGGCTGCGGATGTCAGGACGGCGCGGCGGCTTAGGCTTGCGGGCGGCATGGCCACGGAACGCATCCGGTCAGAGCGGCGGGTCACCGTAGGGCGGGGCGTCATAGGCATTTGCATAGAAATCCTCGTAAGAGTCGGCATTGGCATCGGCGTCGGATTCAAGATAGGTGCTGCCGTCGTCGCCCGCCAGTTCGTAACGGCGGGTCTGCAGGTAAATGATCCGTGCTTGCGAATACGAGTCCGCGCTGCCGTACAGGATGGAGTCGATCAGCTCCGAATACGTGCCGCGAGAGTTAAGCTGATCAAGGATATAAGAGCCGTAGCGCACATAGCGGAAGGTCTGGTCGCCGGTCGCGTAGGCGATCGGGTTGGTGAAAAAGTCGACCACCAGACCGGCGGAATCCCGCGCGGTCGAGGGACCGAAGAACGGCAGTTCAACATAGGGACCTTCGCCCACGCCCCAAGTATAGAGCACTTCGCCGAAGTCGGTGTCGTAGTTCGGGATGCCCAGTTCGGTCGCCGGATCGCCCAAGCCGCCGATGCCCATTGTCAGGTTCGTGACGAAGCGCAGGACGGTCACCCCGGCCTCTTTCAGCTTGCCCTGCAGGATATAGTCCACCGTCTCGGCCGGCTTGCCCAGGTTCTCGGCGAAATAGCTGACCGAGGTCCGAACGCTTTGCGGGATGACGACGACATAGCCCTTGGAAGCCGGCCGGAACAGGATACGGTCCATGCCGCGGTTGAACTGGTGCGTGGCCCGGTTCATCTTTTCGAGCGGATCGTAGACCCCGCTGGACACCTCTTCCCCTGCCTTCGGACCGGCACAGGCCGCGAGCGTCAGAAGGGCGGCGCCGGCGAAAAGGGCGGCCAGGGGGCGGCGCAAAACTTGCATCACGTCTCGTCCAATCGTTCTCGTGCCAACAGGTGGTGCCCTACCCCGCACACCGCGCGTCGGACCGAACCTCGTCTAATGTAGTCCGTCATTCGGCGAGATCCAGTTGTTAGATCACTGACGGTCCGGGGCACTGGATAGTTAATTTTCTTGTGAATTGAAACCGCTTGCGGTGTGGTGCAACCCCTTAGTGCATTCTATTGAGTAAAGATCCGTTGAACCCAGCCGGCAGACGAATCAACTGAATTTCAAGACGACACGTTTACAGGAAAGAGCAACCGCCATGATCCACCGCAGCGGCAAGGACGAGTTGATCGCCGCACGGCAGCAAAGCCGTGGTCTGTACTGGATCGTTGGAATCTT
Organism: Chachezhania sediminis; assembly: GCF_009765275.1. Classification (GTDB taxonomy): domain Bacteria; phylum Pseudomonadota; class Alphaproteobacteria; order Rhodobacterales; family Rhodobacteraceae; genus Chachezhania; species Chachezhania sediminis. Next base: position 541,471 of record NZ_VOPH01000002.1, on the reverse strand, counting down.
CAGTTTCTTCGCAAATATGCTGATGCTGACCGGTCCGCTGTACATGCTGCAGGTCTATGATCGCGTGCTGGGATCGCGGTCCGAGGCGACGCTGCTGGCGCTGACGCTGCTGGTCGCGTTCCTGTACGGCATCATGGGGATCCTGGATTATACCCGCGGCCGAATCATGGCGCGGGCGGGGGCCCGGTTCCAGTCGGCACTGGACCACAGGGTCTTCGATGCGATGATCCGTCGCTCTGCCGTGTCGCGCGATCCGGCGGCGCAGACCGGGCTGGCGGACCTCGAATCGGTGCAGCGGCTGATCGCCTCGCCGGTTCTGATGGCCGTCTTCGACATTCCCTGGACCCCGGTCTTCCTGGTCGGCATCTCGTTCTTCCATCCCTGGCTGGGATACCTGGCGATGGGCGGCGGCGCGCTTCTGATCCTGATCACCTGGCTGAACCAGACCCTGACCCGCCGGCCAATGCTGAAGGCCGGGCAGGCGTCGAACCGGTCCAACATCCTGTCCGAGGAAATCCGGACCGAGGCCGAGATGATCCAGTCCATGGGCATGCGCCAGGCCGCCTTCCGCCGCTGGCTGGTGGCGCGCAATGCCTCGTTGGACGAAACCATGCGCGCCAACGATGTGGGCGGCACCTTCTCTTCCCTGACCAAGACACTGCGGCTGTTCCTGCAATCGGCCATGCTGGGCCTTGGCGCCTATCTTGTGCTGCAGGGCGAACTGTCGGCCGGCGCGATGATCGCGGGCTCGATCCTTCTGGGCCGTGCGCTGGCCCCGATCGAGATGGCGATCGGCCAGTGGCCCGTCGTGCAGCGCGCCATGAAAGGCTGGAGCTCGCTCAGCAGCCTTCTGGACAATGTCCCGGCCGAAGACACCCGCACCGCACTGCCGCGCCCCAAGGCCAGGCTTCAGGTCCAGTCCCTGACCGTTGTTCCCCCGGGCGAGACGCGGGCCGTTCTGCGCACACTGTCCTTCGAGGTTCAGCCGGGCCAGGCCGTGGGTATCATCGGGCCGTCCGGGTCAGGCAAGTCGACACTGGCGCGGGCGCTGACGGGCGTCTGGCGCCCGGCGGGGGGGGTGATCCGGCTGGATGGCGCGGCGCTGGATCAATACGACCCGTCGGTGCTGGGCCATCACATCGGTTACCTGCCCCAGCGGGTGATGCTGTTCGACGGCACCGTGGCGCAGAACATTGCGCGGCTGGAACAGGAACCCGATGCCGAAAAGGTCGTGGAAGCCGCCAAGAAGGCCGCCGCCCACGACATGATCGTGAACCTGCCCGACGGTTATGACACGCGGATCACCCAGGGCGGCGGGCGTCTGTCCGGCGGCCAGATCCAGCGGGTGGGCCTGGCCCGCGCCATGTATGGCGACCCGGTGCTACTGATCCTGGACGAACCAAACTCCAACCTCGACAACGAAGGCTCGATGGCGCTTAACGCCGCCATCCGCGAAATGAAGGCCGCCGGGAACGCGGTGATGATCATGGCCCACCGGCCCGCGGCAATCCAGGAATGCGATATGCTGCTGGTGATCGACAGCGGCACCCGCGCCGCCTTCGGCCCCAAGGACGAGGTGCTGCGCCAGATGGTGTCGAACCACGAGGAACTGCAGAAGACCGCCTCGATGGGAGGTGTGCGATGAACGCGCAGAACGGCGGCGGGATGCCGAAACCCGCAAAGATGGCCACGGTGGGCAAGATCGCCCCCCAGAAGGCCGCCGCACCCATGCCACACCCCCAGAAATGGTCGGCCCGCGCGCCGGTGCTGTTCGGCACCTTCGGCCTGTTGCTGCTGGTTGGCGGGTTCGGGTCCTGGGCAGTCTTCGCCAGCATCTCGGGTGCCGTGGTGGCCCCCGGCCGGTTCGAGGTCGACAGCAGCCGGCAGGTCGTCCAGCACCTGGACGGCGGCATCGTGGACCAGATCCTGGTGGACGAGGGCGACCTGGTCGCGGCCGGCGACACGCTGGTTCGGCTGGACGATTCCCAGCTGAAGTCGCAGCTGGTGATCACCGAAGGCCAACTGTTCGAACTGATGGCCCGCCGCGGCCGCCTGGAAGCCGAACAGGACGACAGCGACACCATCGTCTTCGATCCGGTCCTGCTGGAAGCCGCCGACGGCAACAAGGACGTGGCCGAACTGGTCGCGGGCCAGGAAAAGCTGTTCAAGGCCCGCCGCGAGTCGGTAGACAAGCAGACCGAACAATTGGAAAAGCGCAGCGCCCAGATCACCAACCAGATCGACGGGATCAATGCGCAGCAGACCTCGCTGGGCAAGCGGCTGGCGCTGATCGAACAGGAGCTGGACCAGCAGCAGCAGCTTCTGGCCAAGGGCCTGACGCAATCCGGCACCGTGCTGGCGCTGCAACGGGCTCAGGCGGAACTGGAAGGCTCGCTGGGCGAACTCAGCGCCTCGGTCGCGCAGAACGAAGGCCGCATCACCGAGATCGATCTGCAGATCCTGCAACTGGGCACCCAGATGCGCGAGGACGCAACCACGCGCCTGCGGGACCTGCAGTACCGCGAACTGGAACTGGCCGAGGAACGCCGCTCGATCCTGCAGAAACTGGACCGGCTGGACATCAAGGCGCCGGTTTCGGGCATCGTCTATGGCCTCCAATTCAAGACGCCGCAATCGGTGATCCGCCCGGCGGACCCGGTGCTGCACCTTGTGCCGCAGGACCGGCCGCTGGTCGCCGTGGTGCGGATCAGCCCGACCGATATCGACCAGATCTTCGTCGGACAAAAGGCGGTCATGCACCTGTCGGCCCTGAACCAACGCACCACGCCGCAACTGAATGGCACGGTCGACCAGATTTCGGCCGACACGTTCGAAGATCAGCATGCCGGTGCCTCGTTCTACCGGGCCGAAGTGCTGCCGGACCCCGGCGAGCTGGAAAAGCTGCCCGAAGGCACGGTGCTGGTGTCCGGCATGCCGGTCGAGGCGTTCATCTCATCCTCTGCGCGGACGCCGCTGTCCTACCTGCTGAAGCCCTTCACCGACTATTTCGCGAAGGCGTTCAAGGAAGGCTGACCCTGGCCGTGCAGCCGGTCCCCCGGCGGCCGTCGCAATCCCGTGACATTTTCCGGCTTTAAGGGGCGCACGTGCCGGGCTAGCGTCCGGCGCGACCGCAGTGCGGCGGTCGCGCAGCCCTGACGGAGGATCCCATGAGTATCGAAGCGAAACTGGCCGAACTTGGTGTCACCCTGCCCGACGCACCCGCGCCGGCGGCAAACTATGTGCCCTTCGTGCAGGTGGGCGACATCGTTTACGTGTCGGGCCAGATCAGCCAGGGCACCGACGGTCCGATCAAGGGCAAGCTGGGCGCCGACCTGGACGTGGCCGCCGGCGCCGCGGCGGCGCGCGCCTGCGCGATCAGCCTGCTGGCCCAGGTCAAGGCGGCCTGCGGCGGCGACCTGTCGAACCTGGTGCGCGTGGTGAAGCTGACCGGCTTCGTCAATTCCACCCCCGATTTCACCGACCAGCCGGAAGTGATCAACGGCGCTTCGGACTTCCTGGTCCAGGCGCTGGGCGATGCCGGCCGTCATTCCCGCTCTGCCGTCTCGGCCGCCGCCCTGCCCCGGGGCGTCGCGGTCGAGATCGAAGGCATCTTCCAGATCAAGTGATCCCCATGCGCCCGCCCCTGCCCGACGCCTTCCTGCGCCTGCCCATCGCCCACCGCGCCCTGCACGACCTGTCTGCGGGCCGGCCGGAAAATTCCCTGCCGGCCATCCAGGCCGCAGTGGATGCCGGATACGGCATCGAGATCGACCTGCAGGTCACGTCGGACGGGCACGCCTTGGTCTTTCACGACTATGCGCTGGAACGCCTGACAGGCCGCGCGGGGCTCCTGCGCGACCTGACGGCTGCCGAAGCCTCTGCCACGCCGCTGACGGGAGGCGGCGGCGCCTGCATCCCGCGGTTCTCGTCTGTGCTGTCAGCCGTCGCGGGCCGCGTGCCGCTGCTCGTGGAAATCAAGGATCAGGACCGCGACGGCGCGCCCGGCACCGGCGTCCTGGAACGCGCGGCGGCCGAGGCGCTGGCAGGCTATGCCGGGCCGGTGGCGGTGATGTCGTTCAACCCGGCCTCTGTCGCGGCAATGGCGGACCTGGCGCCAGCGGTCCCGCGCGGGCTGGTCACCATGTTCTATGACGCCGGGGTCGGGAACCTGCCGGCCGAAACCTGCGACCACCTGAATCGGATCGCCGATTTCGACCGGGTGGGCGCCAGCTTCATTTCGCACCACTGGACCGACCTGTCCCGGCCCCGGGTGCGAAAGCTGTGGGGCGATGGCGTGCCGGTGCTGTGCTGGACGATCCGGTCGCCCGAGGAAGAGGCAGAGGCCCGGGCCCGGGCCGACAACGTGACCTTCGAAGGCTATCTTCCGCCCCTGGGCGCTTGATCGCCGGGCGATCGGGCACAGATACTGGAACAGCGCGGGGCGACGGGGCGGGAATCAAACGCTGGAAACACCCAAGCGTATCACGCATGGGCCGCGCATCATGGCCGTCGCGCCGCAAAGCCGCCGTAACAGTTCGGGCGCGGCGAAGGGGGGGATGGCGCGGCGACGGCCACCCTGCCGGCAGGCCGCAGGACGAAGGACGAAGGAACACGGGCAGACATGGATCAGGCGCAGATCGAAGTGCAGGTACTGGCATCGCTGGAGCAGATCCCGGCCGCCGACTGGGACGCCTGCGCCTGCCCCGAAACCGCCGATGGCGGACCGCCCGCCGATCCCTTCACCACCCACCGGTTCCTGCTGGCGCTGGAACGCTCCGGCTCTGTCGGGCGGGGAAGCGGCTGGCAACCGCAATATCTGACCGTCCACCACGACGGCCAGATCGTGGCCGTCACGCCGCTTTATGCGAAGTCCCACAGCCAGGGCGAATACATCTTCGACCACAACTGGGCCCATGCCTACGAAAGCGCCGGCGGGCGATATTACCCGAAGCTTCAGATCGCCGTCCCCTTCACGCCCGCCACCGGCCGCCGCTTTCTGGTCCGCCCGGGCTACGAGGAAATGGGCGCCGCGGCCCTGGTCCAGGCGGCTGTGCAGCTGGCGGACCAGAACGACCTCTCCTCGCTGCACGTGACCTTCTGCACCGAGGAAGAGGCCGAAGCCGGGCACGCCATGGGCCTGATGGTCCGCACCACCCAGCAGTTCCATTGGGCCAATGAAGGCTATGCCGATTTCGACGCCTTCCTGGACAGCCTCTCCTCGCGCAAGCGCAAGACGATCCGCAAGGAACGCCGCACCGCCAACGCATTCGGCGGCCGGATCCACGCCCTGACCGGCGACCGGATCGAACCCGAACACTGGGACGCATTCTGGCACTTCTACCAGGACACCGGATCGCGCAAATGGGGCCGCCCCTACCTGACCCGCGCCTTCTTCGACGAGGCGCAGGAGACGCTGCGCGGCGACATCCTGCTGGTCCTGGCCGAACGCGACGGCCGCTGGATCGCGGGCGCGCTGAATTTCATCGGCCGCGACGTTCTCTATGGCCGGTACTGGGGCTGTATCGAACACCATTCCTGCCTGCACTTCGAACTCTGCTACTATCGCGCCATCGAACACGCCATCGAACACGGCCTCGCACGGGTCGAGGCCGGCGCGCAGGGCGAACACAAGCTGGCCCGCGGCTATCTGCCGACCCAGACCCATTCGCTGCACTGGATCGCGGATCCGGGCTTTGCCAAGGCCGTCGGCCGCTATCTGGAGGCGGAACGCCGCGCCGTGGAAGAAGAGATCGAGATCCTGACGGATTACGGTCCCTTCAGGCGCGCCCATGTGGAGGAACAGGAATGACGGATAAACTGGAAGGCGCCGCCCGCACAGAAGCCTTGGAGGCCCTGGCCGCCGAGGGCTGGACGGCAGTCGACGGGAAAGACGCCATCTCCAAGACCTATGTCTTCAAGAACTTTGTCGAGGCCTTCGGCTGGATGACCCGCGCGGCCTTCTGGGCCGAGAAGATGGATCACCATCCGGAATGGTCCAACGTATACAAGACGGTCGACGTGGTGCTGACCACCCATGATGCGGGTGGACTGTCGGAAAAGGACGTCACCCTGGCGCGGAAGTTCGACGCGCTGGTCTGAGCGGTGGCGTCAGTGGTTGGGGGCTCTGCCCCCGCCGCACCTTCGGCGCGACTCCCCCGAGGTATTTGAAGATCAAAGAAGCCGGGAACGCGCTCCCGGCTTCTTCTTTTCGCAAATACTCCCGCCGGAGGCGGATCGCCATCAGCGGCGTGTGCGCCGTCAGAGGCTTTCGAGCAGCCCTTCGCCGGCCGAAATCTCGCAGGTGCCGGGGCTTTCTTCCAGGTTCAGGACCGTGACCTTGCCGTCGTCGACGAGCATGGCATAGCGCTTGGACCGGCCCATCAGACCCGCCGGCGGCGCGTCGAAATCGAGACCGATGGCCTTGGTGAAGGTGCTCAGCGGGTCGGCCAGCATGGTGATCCCGGCCTCGGTCGCGCCGGTCGATTCCCCCCAGGCCTTCATGACGAAGGGGTCGTTGACCGAGACGCAGATGATCTCGTCCACGCCCTTTGCATCGAACTGGTCCTTGGTGCGGATGAAGCTGGGCACGTGGGCCACGCTGCAGGTCGGCGTGAAGGCGCCCGGCACGGCAAAGATCACGACCTTGCGGCCCTTGGTCCGCTCGGTGATCGAGACCGGTTCCGGCCCGCCTTCGCCGAAAGCGATCAGCGTGGCTTCGGGCAGCGTGTCGCCGGTGGTAATGGTCATCTGAAAAACTCCCGGGTCAAGGATTTGGCATTGTCTTCCCTGCCGGATATAGGTTCCCTGCGCCCCCGGGGCCAATGAAATCGCAAGAGGAACAGGCATGAGCCATATTGTCGTGATCGGGGCCGGGCAGGCCGGGGCCTCGCTGGTGGCGAAACTGCGCAAGGACGGGTTCGATGGCCAGGTCACGCTGATCGGGGCAGAGCCTGTTCCGCCCTACCAGCGGCCGCCGCTGTCGAAGGCCTATCTGCTGGGCGACATGGCACTGGAACGGCTGTTCCTGCGCGCCGATCACTTCTATCCCGACGAGAAGATCGACCTGAAGCTGGGCGCGCCGGTGACGGCGATCGACCCGGTGGCGAAGACCGTCACCGTCGGGGACGAGGTGATTTCCTATGACCAGCTGGCGCTGACCACCGGGTCGGCGCCGCGCCGTCTGCCAGCGTCCATCGGCGGCGACCTGGACGGCGTCTTCGTGATGCGGGACCTGGCCGATGCCGATGCGATGGCGCCGGTCGTGGTCGAGGGCAGGAAGGCTCTGATCGTCGGCGGCGGCTATATCGGGCTGGAAGCCGCGGCGGTCGCCGCCAAGCGCGGCGTGCAGGTGACCCTCGTCGAAATGGCAGACCGGATCCTGCAACGTGTGGCGGCGCCCCAGACATCGGACTATTTCCGCGCGCTGCATGCAGGCCACGGCGTCGACATCCGCGAAGGCGTGGGGCTTGAACGGCTGATCGGCACCGGTGGCCAAGTAACCGGAGCGAAGCTGTCGGACGGGACCGAGATTGACGTCGATTTCGTCGTGGTGGGCGTGGGTATCGTGCCCGAGACGACGCTCGCCCAGGCCGCGGGCCTGGCCATCGACAACGGGATTGCCGTGGACGAACACGGGCGGACCTCTGACGCATCGATCTGGGCGGCCGGCGATTGCGCGTCCTTCCCGTACGGCGCCAGCCGGCTGCGGCTGGAGAGCGTGCCCAATGCCATCGACATGGCGGAATGCGTGGCTGGCAACATGCTGGGCGGCAACACGGTCTATGTGCCAAAGCCCTGGTTCTGGTCGGACCAGTACGACGTGAAACTGCAGATCGCCGGGCTGAACGGCGGCTACACCTCTGTGGTGACACGCCCGGGCGAGGGTCAGACCATGTCCTTCTGGTACTATGCCGGCGACCGGCTGGTGGCCGTGGACGCGATGAACGATCCGCGCGGCTACATGGTAGGCAAGCGCCTGATCGAGGCCGGCAAGACGGCCGATCCGGTGAAGGTCGCGGATCCCGCGACCGACCTGAAGGAGCTGATGAAGAACTGATGCGCATCGTCGCCGGACGGTTCCGCGGCCGGGCGCTAACCCCGGTCGGCAAGGGCGATCCGGCTGCCCATCTGCGGCCGACGCCGGATCGGGTGCGCGAAAGCCTGTTTTCCATGCTGGCCTCGCGCGATGCGATTGACGGGGCGCGGGTGCTGGATCTCTTTGCCGGAACCGGCGCGCTGGGGCTGGAGGCGCTGTCGCGCGGCGCGGCCTCGGCCGTCTTCATCGACAGCGGACGGGCGGCGGGGCGGCTGATCGCGGCGAACGTGGCGCTTCTGGGTGTCCGGGAGGAGACCCGCGTCATAGGACGCGAAGCGCAGAAGCTGGGACCTGCGACCGGAGAAGACCTGCCGGCGGACCTGGTGTTCCTGGATCCGCCCTATGGCAAGGGGCTTGGCGGCCCGGTGCTGGAACGGCTGGCAGAGCAGGGCTGGATCGCGCCGGATGCCCTGATCGTCTGGGAAGAGAACGCGCCCATGGCTGCACCGGCGGGCTTCTTGCCGGATGAAAGCCGGCGCTATGGGGACACGCATGTCACCTTGCTGCGGCGGGGATGAACTTGGGCTGATCGCGGTGGCGGGGTGAACCCCGCCCTACGCGGCGTTCATATCCACGGGGGCTCTGCCCCCGCCCTCCCCTGCGGGGAGGACTTCCCCGAGATATTTGAAGACCAAAGAAGGGGGCAGGCGCGCCTGGCTTCTTCTCTTTCCAAATACTCCCGCCGGAGGCGGTTCCGGCGTCCAAACACGCGATGCTGCCGGGGGATCGTCCCGGGATGGGACATTTGCACTGAAAGCCCTTTGGTCGGCGGTACATCGGCCGGACAAACCCGTATCCGACCCGGCGCCACCGAAGCGGCAGCCAGTGATCTTGCAAGATGCGGTACAGCCCTGGCAGGGGGATACCCCGCTGCCGGCGCTGCTGCGCCAGCAGACCGCGGATCAGTCGGCGTCGTATGTCGGGTGGAAGCGGCCCGCCGGCGAGAGCGTGAAGATCTCGCACCCGTCCTTCGTCACGCCGATCGAATGTTCGAACTGGGCCGAGAGGGACTTGTCCCGGGTCACGGCGGTCCAGTCGTCGGCCAGCGTCTTCGTTTCCGGGCGGCCCAGGTTCACCATCGGCTCGATGGTGAAGAACATGCCTTCTTCCAGCACCGCGCCGGTGCCGGGGCGGCCGTAATGGAGCACGTTGGGTGCGGCGTGGAACACCCGGCCCAGGCCGTGGCCGCAGAAATCGCGGACCACGCTCATGCGGTGGGCTTCGACATAGGCCTGGATGGCGTGGCCGATATCGCCGAAAGTCTTGCCGGGGCGCACGACCTCGATCCCCTTCATCAGGGCATCGTGGGTCACCTGGATCAGCCGTTCCGCCTTGCGGCCCAGCTTGCCCGCCACGTACATCCGGCTGGAATCGCCGAACCAGCCATCCACGATCACCGTCACGTCGATGTTCAGGATATCGCCGTCCTTCAGCTGTTTCGGTCCCGGAATCCCGTGGCAGACCACGTGGTTCACGGAAATGCAGCTGGCGTGCTGATAGCCCTTGTAGCCGATGGTCGCGGAAATCACCCCGGCCTCGTTCACCAGATCGGTGATGATGCGGTCGATCTCGCCCGTGGTCTGGCCCGGGAACACATGGGCCGCCATCTTGTCCAGGATATCGGCCGCGACGCGTCCTGCCGCATGCATGCCGGCAAAATCCGCCGAATCGTAGATGCGGATCCCGTCCTTCGTCAGCCTGCCGCGCGCGTCGTCCACTCGCTTTTCCATCTTGATCCTTGGTCCTTCCTTGACGGGAACATAAGTCACAGAAGGCCCGAACGCCAGAGGGGCGACCGCGCAGCCGCAGCGTTTGCCGTGGGAAACCGTTCACAACGGCGGGAAATCCCGGAAAATGCGCACAAGTGCGCGATGTCGCACTCCTTTTCCAACAGCCCGGCCAGACGGTCGCAAGGCCCAGTGCGGCCGCTGCCGCGGGGCGGCCCGACGCGTTGCTGCCTTGCGGCGACTGCCGGTTGCCGGTGATCAGCCCTTGGGGCGCGTCCGGGCCATGGCGGGGTCGATCGGGATGAACTCCGCCTCGTCGCCCGGGGGCAGGTGGAAGGGTCCGTTGGTCCAGTCCTCGGCCATCCAGGCCTCTTTCGCCTCCTCGATCCGTTCCCTGGACGAGGACACGAAGTTCCACCAGACATAGCGCTGTTCCGGGAAGGTCGCACCGCCCAGGAGCATCAGCCGCGCGCCCGCCGGACCGGCCTTGGCCGAAAGCCGGTCGCCGGGGCGGAAGACCATCATGCGGCCTTCCTCGAACAAGTCGCCGGCCACCTCGATCGAGCCCTGGGTCACATAGATCCCGCGGTCCTCGTGATCGTCCGGCAGCGGGATCGCGGCACCCGGCGCCAGCGTGACGTCCAGATAAAAGGTCTGGGTATGCATGGTGACCGGGCTTTCCATCCCGTAGGCGGTGCCCAGGATCAGCCGCGCCTCGACCCCGGTATCCTGAAGCACCGGCAGGGCGTCCTGCTTGTGATGTTCGAAGTCCGGCGCCATCTCCTCGTGCGATTTGGGCAGGGCAATCCAGGTCTGGATGCCGAACAGCTTCTGGTGCGGCTGCTTGCGGGTCTCGGCGCTGGTCCGTTCGGAGTGGGTCACGCCGCGGCCTGCGGTCATCCAGTTCACCTCGCCCGGATAGATCATCTGGTGGGTGCCGATGCTGTCGCGGTGTTCGAACTCGCCCTGATACAGGTAGGTCACCGTGCCCAGTCCGATATGCGGATGGGGGCGGACGTCGATCCCGCCTTCGGTGATGAATTCTGCCGGGCCCATCTGGTCGAAGAAGATGAAGGGGCCCACCATCTGCCGCTTGGGCGATGGCAGCGCGCGACGCACCTCGAACCCGCCCAGATCGCGGGCGCGGGGGATGATCAGCGTTTCAAGGGCCCCAGTTTGGTCGGGGCAGTCGGGGCCTTGGGTCGGGTTCCAGCTCATCGGATCTCTCCTGCGCCCCGGGGCTGTTGTCGGGGCGTTCGATGACAGGAAGATGGGGGACCGGGGGCCACGGGTCGACCCCTTGGTACACGCGACAGGCGAACAGGGTCTGTGCAGTCAGACGAAGGGCAGCTGTACGCCGACCGAAATCGCGATCGGATCCATGTCCACCGCGTGGCACAGGATCTGCACCCCCGCGTCCTGTGCGCGAACCAGTGCGGCCGCATAGGCCGGGTCGATATCGGCCGCGACGCCGACCCGATCCGCATCGGTCCTCTGCACAAGGTAGAGCAGAACGGCCTGCCCCCCGGCCGCAACGACCTCGGCCAGATCGCCCAGGTGTCGGGTGCCACGGGCGGTGACGGTATCTGGGAATTCGGCCAGGCCCGGCCGGCGCAGCAGCGTGACGCTTTTCACCTCGACGTGAACCGGGGCCACGCCGCCGGGCGACAGCAGGAAATCGACCCGGCTGCCGGTGCCATAGGCGACCTCGCGCCGATAGCCGTCATGGCCCGCCAGTGCGGGAATGCGGCCTTCGTCCAGCGCCTCGGCCACGAGCCGGTTCGCAAGGCCAGTGTCGATGCAGGCAAAGGCGTCATCCGTCTGCGCCAGCTTCCAGCTCCATCGCAGCTTGCGTTTCGGGTCGGCCACATCCTGAAGCCAGATCCGCATCCCCGGATCGGCCAGCCCGGTCATGGCGCCGGGGTTGGCACAATGGGCCGTCACCTCAGTCCCGTCGTCCAGCACGCAATCGGCCAGGAACCTCTTGTAGCGTCGGATCAGCCGCGCCGGGACCAGCGGGGCACTCTGGGGGGCTTCAAAGCGCATGACAGCCGCCCTATACGTGTTCGGGCCGAGCAAGCAAGGGAGACCTGCATGGCGAACCCAACCGCCGCGATGCTGGTCATCGGGGACGAGATCCTTTCGGGTCGAACCCGCGACAGCAACATGTATTTCCTGGCGCAGCAACTGACGCAGGTCGGCATCGACCTGGCCGAGGTGCGCGTCGTCGCCGACGATGCCGATGCCATCGTCGATGCCGTGAAGGCGCTGTCGGCCCGATACGACCACGTCTTCACCTCGGGCGGGATCGGCCCGACCCATGACGACATCACCGCCGACTGCATCGCCCGCGCCTTCGATGCCCATATCGATGTGCGTGCCGACGCCCGGGCCCTGCTGGAGGCGCATTACAAGCGCACCGGTGCGGAATTGAACGCAGCCCGCCTGCGGATGGCGCGGATCCCCGACGGGGCCACGCTGATCGACAACCCGGTATCGACCGCGCCCGGCTTCACCATCGCCAATGTCCACGTGATGGCGGGCGTCCCAGCCGTGTTCGAGGCGATGGTGGCATCGGTCCTGCCGACGCTGACCGGCGGCAAGCCGCTTCTGTCCCAGTCCCTGCGCATCCTGCGGGGCGAGGGAGAGATCGCGGCCTTCCTGGGCAGCCTGGCGGCCGAATTCTCCGACCTGTCGATCGGCTGCTACCCGTTCCAGCAGAACGGCATCTATGGCGCCAACGTGGTGATCCGCGGCGCCGAAGGCGCCCGCGTGGACGCCGCGATGACCCGCCTCGCGACCGAGATGGGCACATGAGGGACGAACGCGAACGCCTTTACGCCGCTGTCGACGGCACCTGGTCGCCTGCCCGCAAGGTGCAGGCAGGCATCTGGACGCTGCGCGAAGGGCTGGGCGGCGGAAGCCGCGTGTCCTCGGCCACGCTGACGGATCCGCATCGCCTGCCGCTTGCGGTCGACTTCGACCAGGCCGAGGAAGGGATGCGCGACCTGGGCCAGGCCCCGCTGTTCCAGGTCCGCGACATCGATCACCCGAAGCTGGACATCGAACTGGGCAGGCGCGGCTATTCCGTCTACGACCCGGTGGTGATCTACAAGGGCGACATCGCCGACCTGACATCCGAACCGATTCCCCCGGTCCGCGCCTTCACCATATGGCCGCCGCTGGCGATCATGACGGAAATCTGGGAAGCCGGCGGTATCGGCCCGGCCCGTCTGGCGGTGATGGCCCGCGCGCCGGGCCCGTTCACGGCCGTCTTCTCGCGCAACCGCGACAAGCCCGCCGGCGTGGGCTATGTCGCTGTCGACGGCGAGATCGCGATGCTTCACGCGCTGGAGGTGGTGCCGCAGCACCGCAAGCAGGGCGTCGCCAACTGGGCCGTGCGCAAGGCTGCCTTGTGGGCGGCCGAACATGGTGCGAAGCACTTGGTGGCGATCTGCCGGCGCGACAATGTCGGGGCCTGTGCGCTATACAACCGGCTTGGGATGAAGATCGTGGGCCAGTACCACTATCGCAAGCCACCCGTGAAACCGTCGTAGGGCGAGGAGACCCACCATGACCGACACCGATATGCCCACCGCGCTGGATCTGCCGATGGTGGACCCGCTGCCGCCGGAAACGCAGCGTTATTTCGACATCTGCGTGGAAAAGCTGGGAATGATCCCCAACGTGCTGCGCGCCAATGCCTTCGACATCGCCAAGCTGAATGCCTTCACCGGCATCTACAACGACCTGATGCTGGCGCCGTCCGGCCTGACGAAGCTGGAACGCGAGATGATCGCGGTGGTCGTGTCGTCGATCAACCGCTGCTTCTACTGTCTGGTGGCCCATGGCGCCGCCGTGCGCGAAATGTCGGGCGATCCGAAACTGGGCGAAATGCTGGTCATGAACTATCGCGTGGCACCGCTGGACACCCGCCAGCGCGCGATGCTGGACTTCGCCGCCAAGATGACCACGGGCAGCGCCGAGATCGAGGAAGCCGACCGCCAGCGCCTGCGCGATGCCGGTTTCACGGACCGGGACATCTGGGATATCGCCAATGTCGCGGGCTTCTTCAACATGACGAACCGGGTCGCCAGCGCCACCGCCATGCGCCCGAACGACGAGTACCACACCCAGGCGAGATGATCCCGACGCGCCGCGCCCTTTGCCTGTCCGTGCTTCTGGCCGTGGCCGTCCCCGCCGGGGCGGCCACTGTCTTTGCACCTGCCCTTCCGGCGGGCGCACGGCAGCTGGTCGACCAGCAACAGGACCTGGGCAGCTATGCCCTGCCGACCGGCCCCTTCGCCGATGGCACCGTCCCGGTCGAAACGGTCGAGGGCGAGGTGCGTCGGCAAAGCTGGCAGATGGTGGGGGACCGTTCGACGCCCTCGCAGATCCTGGCGCCGCTGAAGGCACAGCTGGCCGAAGCCGGCTTTGAAACCGTCTTCGAATGCGCGGCACAGACCTGCGGCGGCTTCGATTTCCGCTTCGGCACCGACGTGCTGCCCGCGCCGGGCATGCATGTCGACTTGCGCGATTATCGCTTCCTGGCGGCCCGGCGGCCCGACGGCACCGTGGCCAGCGTACTGGTCAGCCGCAGCCGGTCCGCCGCCTATGTCCAGATCGTCACCGCCCGGGCCGCACCCATGACCGGCACGCCCGCCACGGCCCCCGAAGCAGGGTCCGAAACCGTGTCGCGTGCCGCCACCGGCGACCCGGCGACCATTGTCGCGTCCAGGCCTATCGGCGCCGTGGGCCGCGCCCTGATCGACCGGGGCATGGCGGCGCTGGACGACCTGCAATTCTCGACCGGCCATTCGGCACTGGAAGACCATCCCTATGCCTCGCTGGCCGATCTGGCTGATTTCCTCAAGGCCCGTCCGGGGGCCGAGGTGGCGCTGGTCGGCCATACCGATACCTCCGGATCGCTGATCGCGAACCAGACCGTGTCGCGCAAAAGGGCCGAAGCCGTGCGCCAGCGGCTGATCGACACCTACGACATCCCCGCCGGCCAGCTGACGGCCGAAGGCGTGGGCTACCTGGCACCGCGGGCATCGAACCTCGCCCCAGGCGGCCCCGAAACCAACCGCCGGGTCGAGGCGGTGCTGATCACCCTGGGCGACGGCTAGGCCAATCCCGGCAGGATCAGTCCAGGCCGGTCCCAGCGCATCGGGCCCTGCTCCCGGAAGGTCTCCACCAGGAAATCGATGAAAGCGCGGACCTTGGGCTGGGTAAAGCGGCCGGCAGGATAGACGGCGTGGATCTCCTGCCGCACCTCCGGCAGGGCGGGCAGGGCGTCGACGACCAGTCCCCGATCCATCGCTTCCCAGAACAGGAAACTGGGCAGGCAGGCGATCCCCAGCCCGGCAATGGCCGCATTCAGCAGCGACGGCCCGTCATTCACCGACAGCCCGCCGCCCGTGCGCACCGCCCGCAGTTCGCCCGACGGGTCCACCAGCGTCCACGTGGCGCCCCCGGGCCGCCCGGACCGGTGCAGCAGGCTGTGCCCGTCCAGATCGTCGATCCGCGCCGGCCGCCCGGCCCGCGTCAGATATGCGGGGCTGGCCACCAGCCGCGGCACCGTCAGGGCCAGCCTCCGCGCGCGCAGCGTGCTGTTCTCCAGCGCCCCCACCCGTACGGCCACGTCGAAACCTTCGGGGATCGGCCCCGCCGTCGGTTCGCCCAGCTCCATGGTGACGGTGATGTCGGGATAGCGCGCAAGGAAGGGTCCCAGCACCGGCGACAGGAAGGCACTGCCGAAATCGCCCGCCGCCGCGATCCGCAGCAGGCCGGACGGCGCAGATTGCATCGACGATACCAGCGCCTGGGCCGCCCCCGCATCGTTCAGCACCTGCCGCGCGCACGGTCGTAATAGGCGAGGCCGATCTCGGTCGGGCTGACCCGCCGCGTGGTCCGGTCCAGAAGCCGCGCCCCCAGCCGGGCCTCCAGGCTGGACACATGTTTCGACACGGCGGACTTGGATATCCCCATCTTCCGCGCGGCATCGGTAAAGCCCCCCTGGTCCACCACGGCGGCAAAGGCTTCCATTTCGGTCAGTCGATCCATGCAGCACAGTCGTTCCGAAACCCGGTTCACCGTCCCAATCCACCGTCCCGGTCCTGCCACCGGAACCCGGCACAATCTGGGCAAGCCCGTGGCAATATCGCGAAGCCGCCACGATTCGACCGCCATCGAAGCCTGGCCCCGTGGTGACGGCCATCCTCGGCGTCCCCGGCATCGAACGCTTCGAGAACCCCCTCATCCGGGCAAACTCCTGCCGTTGTCCGTTCTCCGGGATGAAGAGCCGCTACACAGATGGCGCAGGCTGGGCCCGACACCACGCAGCCCGGGCCGGCCCCTTCGCCGATGACCGTGTGCGCATCGCCAGCGTCATCCGGGCCTGCCGCATGGCAGACCGCGCCCGAACGCAGGAAAACGGCCGCGCCGCCCACAACCTGGCGCGCCCGCCGCTTCTTCTTTTCACAAATACTCCGGGGGAGTCCGACCCGAAGGGGCGGACGGGGGCAGCGCCCCCCCGCTCCAGCCAGCGCAAAGCCTCAGCGGTCTCCGCCCTGGAACCCGCTTGTGCTGCCAGCCCCGACATCGCCGCCGAACAGGCTCCGAAGCACCTTGTCGACACCCTGCGCGATGCTGCCCTGCGGCGCCCCACCGGCCGTCGTCGCATCCGGATCCCGCGCCTGCGAGGCTCCTTCCGGTGCCCGCATCGGCAGCGGCCGGGGCGTCCGGCCGTCCTCGGCCCGAATCATCGTCTCGCGCCAGATCTCGGCCGGCAGGCCACCGCCGGTGACGCCCTTCAGGGGCGAGTTGTCGTCATAGCCCATCCAGACCCCGGTCACGTAATCCGCCGTGAAGCCGATGAACCAGGCATCCCGCGACGACTGGCTGGTCCCGGTCTTGCCCGCCGCTTCCCAGCCCGGCAGCTTCGCGCGCCCGCCGGTACCCTCGGACACGACCTTTTCCATCATCCAGACCAGTTGCTCGGCCGCTTCCTGCCGGATCACGCGTTCGCCCATCCCGCCGGACGCCCCGATCAGTGGTGCATCGTCGCCCTGCAGCCGCAGTTCCTCCAGCCCGTAGGGCGTGACCGAGGATCCGCCGTTCAGGATACCCGCAAAAGCGCCGGTCATCTCCAGCAGGGTGCTTTCCGACACGCCCAGCGCCAGCGACGGACCATCGGCCAGGTCGCTTGCGATGCCGAAATCGCCGGCGACCTTCCTCACCATGTCCCGGCCCACGCTCTCCGAAATCTTGATCGCAGGGATGTTCAGCGACTTCTTCAGCGCCTCTGTCAGCGTCACACGGCCATAGTGCTTGTGGGTATAGTTGTCGGGGCACCACTGCCCCGATCCCGGGATGTTCATGCAGAAGGGTTCGTCCACCACCGTGTCCAGCGGCGAATAGCCCAGTTCCAGCGCGGTGGCATAGATGAAGGGCTTGAACGACGACCCCGGCTGCCGCACGGCCTGCGTCGCCCGGTTGAAGGCGCCCGACACGCGCGTTTCGCGCCCGCCGACCATGGCGCGCACGGCGCCATCGGGCGACATCACCACGATCGCCGCCTGCGCCTGGGATTCGGGCGAAACCTTCTCCTGGAAGATGATCTGCATCGCCTCTTCCGCCGCGGCCTGGACATGCGGGTCCAGCGTGGTGCGGATGATCACGTCCTCGGTCGTCTTCCGGGTGAAGAAATCCGGGCCCGTCGACATCACCCAGTCGGCGAAATAGCCGCCCGCCCGCGCGGCCGCGGCTTCCGACAGGACCGCCGGATGCGCCCGCGCCTCTTCGGCCTGGGCCTTGGTCAGATAGCCCTGATCCTCCATCAGTCCCACGATGACCGAGGCGCGCCGCTGTGCGCGTTCCAGGCTGGCCGTCGGCGCATACCGCGTCGGCGCCACCAGAAGGCCCGCCAGCATCGCGGCCTCGGCCGGGGTCACGTCGGCGCCGGACTTGTCGAAATACCGCCGCGATGCCGCCTCGAATCCGCGAGCGCCCGCCCCCAGGAAGGCCCGGTTCATGTAGATCGTCAGGATCTCGTTCTTGGTGTACTTCGCCTCCATCGCCATGGCGAAGATCGCTTCCTTGACCTTCCGCACCATCGTCGTCTCGCGGCAGGCGGCCTCGAATTCGGCCTCGGTCTGGCCGGTGGACGGATCGTAATCCTCTCCCAGGCACAGAAGCTTGGCGGTCTGCTGGGTGATCGTCGACCCGCCGTGGCCCGACAGCGGCCCGCGCCCTTCGCGCAGGTTGATCGCCACGGCGCTGGCGATGCCGCGCGGGTCGACGCCGAAGTGGGAATAGAATCGCCGGTCCTCGGTCGCGACGACCGCCTCGCCCATATAGGGCGACATCTGCTCGACCGTCACCGCGCCGGCATATTGATCGCCGCGCCAGGCGAAGACATCGCCATTGTGGTCCAGCATCGTGACCGATCCGCGGGCCCGCCCGTCCAACAGGTCCGACGCGTCGGGCAGCGTGGCATACACATAGGCCACGGCGATCCCGATGATCGCCGCCATGATCAGCGAGATCCGCCAGAAGAAGCCCCAGATCACCCGCAGGATGAAACCGAAGAACCGGCCGATGGCCCGGCCGACCGTGGCCAGCGGGCCCTTGCGCGCCCCGCCGCCCCTCTTGCGGCCCCCGCTGCCGCCCTTGCCGCCACCATTGCCGCTTCCGCCGCCCCCACCGGATCGCCGCCCGGCCTTGGCCGGCGGCTTTGCAGATGTCTTGGCCGCTGATTTCGGTGCGCTTTTCGGTGCCGGCTTCGGCGCGGGCTTCTGCCCGTTCCCGGGTCTCCTCGGCCCCTTGCCCGGCGCAGCCCCGCCGGCCGCCGACGACGTCTGACCGCGCGTGGCGCGCAACTGCCCGTCGGGCGCGCCGCTGCCGCGGCGTTCGGCCCTGAGCGGCGGTGTCGCTCTGGATGAATCGGTCATGCTCTGCCCTGCCCGGCTTATTGTTGCGTTCACCATAACCTGTTCCGACCGGATTGTTGAGACCGCGGATTCTGCAGGTGCATTCCAAGATCGATCAATTCGTAATCGATTTCCATTTTCTGTGCAAAAAATGCGCACAATCTCCGGGGGAGGGCCGTTTGGAGGCGCGCGACGGCTCATCTTTCCCTGCGGCGTCGGCATGAATGCGTATGCAATCGCCACGGCCCCACACGGCCGAGATGGGGTCAAAGGAGAAAAGGGGAAGCGACGTGAAACTCGTTATCGCAACGATCAAGCCCTTCAAGCTGGAGGAGGTCCGCGAGGCGCTGACCGAGGCCGGTGTCGGCGGCTTGATGGTTACCGAAATCAAGGGATTCGGTTCCCAGTCGGGACATACGGAAATCTATCGCGGTGCGGAATACGCCGTGAACTTCGTACCGAAGATCAAGCTCGAGGTCGTCGTGCCGGCCAGCATGGCGGACAAGGTCGTCGAGACGATCTCCACTTCGGCGCGCACGGGCAAGATCGGCGACGGGAAAATCTTCGTGCTGAACGTCGAACAGGCCGTGCGGGTGCGCACCGGCGAAACCGACCACGACGCGCTGTAAGGCGGCACAGGGACCAAGGGGAACACGGACAATGAAACACCTGAAGACATTCGCGCTGGCGGCCGGGCTTACGGCATTGCCGGTGCTGGCGCTGGCCCAGGATGCCGAAGCGCCGGCGGCCGGGGTGTCGCCCGAAACGCAGTATATCCTGACCACTTTCCTTTTCCTCGTTGCCGGTTTCCTGGTGATGTGGATGGCCGCAGGCTTTGCCATGCTGGAAGCAGGCCTTGTCCGTTCCAAGAACGTGGCGATGCAGCTTCTGAAGAACGTGGCCCTGTTCGGCATCGCGGCCATCGCGTACTGGGCCGTCGGCTACAACCTGATGTACCCGGGCGACGGATGGTCGATCGCGGGCTATCTCGGCGCCTTCTCGATGACCACGCTGGAACCGGTGGGCGTTGCCGCCACCGACACCGATCTCAGCTATGCGTCGGTCGGTTCGGACTACTTCTTCCAGCTGATGTTCTGCGCCACCACCTGCTCCATCGTGTCGGGCACCCTGGCCGAGCGCATCAAACTGTGGCCCTTCCTGCTGTTCTGCGTCTTCATGACCGGCTTTATCTACCCGATCGAAGCGTCGTGGAAATGGGGCGGCGGCTGGCTGGACGCCATGGGCTTCCAGGACTTCGCAGGCTCGACCCTGGTGCATGCGGCTGGCGGCTTTGCGGCCCTGTCCGGCGCCATCGTCCTGGGTCCGCGGATCGGCAAGTTCAACAAGGACGGCAAGGTCATCCCGATCCCCGGTTCGAACCTGACGCTGGCCACCCTGGGGACGTTCATCCTGTGGCTGGGCTGGTTCGGCTTCAACGGCGGTTCGCAGCTGGCCATGGGCACCGCAGGTGACGTCGCCGACATCAGCCGGATCTTCGCCAACACCAACATGGCCGCTGCTGCCGGTGCGATCGCCGCGATGATCCTGACCCAGCTGGCCTACGGCAAGGCCGACCTGACCATGGTGCTGAACGGCGCGCTGGCCGGCCTCGTGTCGATCACTGCAGAACCGCTGGCCCCGTCGCTGTTCCAGGCGCTGATCATCGGCGCAGTGGGTGGCGTGATCGTGGTCTTCACCGTTCCGCTGATCGACAAGATGAAGATCGACGACGTCGTCGGCGCCATCCCGGTCCACCTGATCTGCGGCTTCTGGGGCACGTTCATCGTCGCGTGGACCAATGCGGACGCCAGCTTCGGCACCCAGATCTTCGGCTTCGTGGCCATCGGCGCCTTCGTGTTCGTGGTCAGCCTGGTCCTGTGGCTGCTGATCAAGGCCATCTTCGGCCTGCGTGTCAGCGAAGAGGAAGAGATCAACGGTCTCGACATGGCCGAGCTGGGCATGGAAGCCTATCCGGAGTTCTCCAAGGGCTGATACCTCCTCCCATCAGCCAAACTCCAGCCCGGGCGCTCGCGCCCGGGCTTTTTATATGGAACCTCTTCCGGAATCGGGGACATGCTGACAGTCTGGGGACGCAGGACATCGTCCAACGTGCAGGCGTTGATGTGGTGCATCGGCGAACTGGACCTGCCCTTCATCCGCCACAATGCGGGCCACCGCTACGGCGTCACCGACACGCCTGCCTTCGCCGCGCTGAACCCGAACCGCACGGTTCCGGTCCTTCAGGACGGGGACGATCCGCCCCTGTGGGAAACCGGTGCGATCCTGCGCTACCTGGCCGGGCGCTATGCCCGGGACACGTTCTGGCCGGTCGATCCCGTGGCGCGGGCGGATGTCGACCGCTGGGCGGAATGGGCCAAGATCAACGTGGCCCTGGGCTTCACCGCGCCCGTCTTCTGGCGCGTCGTCCGCACACCCGCGGCACAGCGGGACCCGGACGCTATCCGCCAGGCCGTCACCGCGCTGGAACGGTTCCTGGCCATCGCCGACACCCGGCTGGCGCAGTCGCCCTTTCTGGCCGGCAACAGCTTCACCCTGGCCGACATCCAGTTCGGCCACGTCCTCCATCGCTATTTCGATATCGACACCGACCGCGCGCCTCTGCCCGCGCTGGCGGACTACTACACGCGACTGGTACAGCGCCCGGCCTACCGGGAGCATGTCATGGTCGACTACGAGGAACTGCGCGCCTAGAGGCCCGCGTCGACGATCGCCTGCGCCAGCACCGGCACGGCGGCTTCGGTCAGGCCGGCCACGTTCATGCGGCTGTCCCCCACCATGTAGACGGCATGTTCATCCCGCAGATAGCGGATCTGGTCCGGCGTTGCCCCCAGGCGCGAGAACATGCCCCGGTGCTGCGCCAGGAAATGGAACCGGTCGGACCCGGTCAGCCGCTGCAGTTCGTCTGCCAGCGCCCGGCGCACGCCGTTGATGCGGCCCCGCATCTCGGTCAGTTCCGCCTGCCAGTCGGCGCGCAGGGCGTCATCCTGCAGGATGGTCGAAACGGTCCGCGTCGCATGGTCCGGCGGGAACGAGAAATTCTGCCGGTTCAGGTGCGCGAGCGTGCCCTTCAGCCGGCCCTGAAGCGCCGGATCCTGTGCCGTGGCAATCAGCAGCCCGGCGCGGTCCCGGTACAGACCGAAGTTCTTGGAACAGCTGACCGCGATCAGGCACTCCGGCAGGCCGGAAACCATGCCCCGCACCAGCGCCGCATCCTCCTCGACCCCGTCGCCAAGGCCCATATAGGCCAGGTCGATCATCGCCAGCGCGCCGCGGTCTGCGATCAGGTCGCGCACCGCCTGCCATTCCACCGGGTTCAGGTCTGCGCCGGTCGGGTTGTGGCAGCAACCATGCAGCAGCACGACATCGCCCGCCTTCACCGCCTGCAGGTCCGCCATCATCGCGTCGAAAGCCACGCCCCGAGTCTCCGGGTCGAAATAGCGGTAATAGCTGCGCGCCAGGCCCAGGTGGTCCAGCATCGAGGCATGGTTCACCCAGGACGGATCGCTGATGAAGACACGCGCCACCGGATTGGCGGCCTGGATCGCCTCGAAGGCCTGCCTCACGGCGCCCGTGCCGCCGGGCGTCGCCGCTGCGGCCACGTTGGCCCGCGGGATCGCATCGCCCAGCACCAGCCCGGTCATCGCGTCGTTGAAGGCCGCGTCGCCGAGGAAGCCGATATAGGACTTGGTCTCCTGCTCGCGCCACAGCCGTTCCTCGGCCGCCTTGACCGCGCGCATCACCGGCGTGACGCCGGCCGCGTTGCGATAGACACCGATGCCCAGGTCGATCTTGCCGGGCCGCGTGTCGCCGCCATAGGCCTCCATCAGCGCAAGGATGGGATCGACCGGCTGAACCGGCAGGGCTTCGAACATGTCCGTATCTCCAGAAGGACGGCTTAACGCGCCGGCCCGGTCTCGACCGCCAGCGTCGGGAAGGCACCCCATTCGGTCCAGGACCCATCGTAAAGCGCATAGTCGGGCTTGCCCATCCGCTCCATCGCCAGACACAGGACTGCGGCGGTGACGCCCGACCCGCATGTGGTGATCGCGGGCTTCGACAGGTCGACGCCGGCAGCCTCGAACACTGCGCGCATCTCATCCGGGGACTTCATCGTCCCATCGCCGTTCAAGAGCGTGGTATAGGGCACGTTCTTCGAGGTCGGGATATGCCCGGACCGAAGGCCGGCCCGCGGTTCGGGCACTTCGCCCCGGAACCGCTCGGCCGAGCGCGCGTCGATGATCTCGTGATCGCCCAGCTTAATCGCCTGGCTGACCTGGGTCACATCGCGGACCAGCGCGTTCCGGACCCGCGCGGTCATGTGCCGGTCCCGCACCACAGGGGGCATGTCCTCGACCGGGCGGCCTTCGGCCTGCCACTTGGGGAAACCGCCGTCCAGTACGGCCACGTCGGTCTTGCCCATAAGCTTGAACAGCCACCAGACACGGGCCGCCGAAAACAGGCCCGACCCGTCATAGACCACCACCTGGTGGCCGTCGCCCACGCCCATGGCGCGCAGGCGCGACATGAACTTCTCGGCCGGCGGCGCCATGTGCGGCAGGTCCGAGCGATGGTTCGAGATGTCGTCGATGTCGAAGAATCGCGCCCCCGGAATATGCGCGGCCCCGTATTCCACCTTTCCGTCGCGGCCGGCACCGGGCAGATAGGTGGAACCGTCCAGCACCCGCAGGTCCGGATCCTTCAGATGGGCTGCAAGCCATTCGGTGGAGACGAGAGTCGTCGGATCGTCCTGCATGGAACCCTCCCTAAGGCGTTTCCAGCTTGGTTACAGATTGACGCAGAGGCTGACAAGGCGAAGCCGCGCCAAGGTATGCGCCTTCCTTCCGAAAACGGGTCTTACTGCAGACCGCGGACCGCCTCCGGCGGGAGTATTTTCGAAGAGAAGAAGCCAGGGGCGCGCCCGACCCTTCTTCTCTTCACAAATACCTCCGGGGGGAGTCCGCCCGGAACGGGCGGGCGGGGGGCAGCGCCCCCCACGGCGACGGCCGGCATGTGGCCGGATCTCAGCGGTTTTCCTTTAGCAGGCGCTGCTTGTCCCGCGACCAGTCGCGCTTGGCCTGGGTCTCTCGCTTGTCGTGGTTCTTCTTGCCCCTGGCCACGCCCAGCTTGATCTTGGCGATGCCGCGGTGGTTGAAGTACATCACCAGCGGCACCAGGGTCATGCCCTTGCGCTGGGTCGCGTTCCACAGATCCGCCAGTTCCTTCCGCGACACCAGAAGCTTGCGCTTGCGGCGCTCCTCGTGGCCGAAGGTCTTGGCCTGCTCGTAGGGCGCGACATAGCTGTTGGTCAGCCACAGCTCGCCGTTTTCGACCATGGCATAGCTTTCGGCGATGTTGGCGCCATGGGCGCGCATCGACTTCACCTCGGAGCCTTCCAGCAGGATGCCGCACTCGATATCGCTTTCGATCGCATAATCGAAACGCGCACGCCGGTTCTCGGCGATCACCCTGTAATTCGGATCCGACTTGCCCTGTGCCATGGCGGCTGGATGTAGGCTGCCCGGCGCCCCGCCGCAAGGTCCTTGAACGGAACGGATGCAACCGCGCCGCGTTGACATCCCGGATCCGCCGCCTTCATCTGGGGCAAGCACAGGCGAACGAAAACGCGCACGAACAGGGGCAGCCCGGGGGCCAGACATGTTCTACATCAAATGGTTCTTCACGCTTCTGATCTGGAGCGTCATCGCCGTGTTCCTGTGGTACACCCTGCCGCGGCACGATGTCGTTCAGATCACCGGCACCGATATCAAGCGGGTGAATTTCGAAGGCAATTCCTGGTTCTGGTCCACCGTCTCGACCGGGGGCGAGGTCGGGCAGGACAACACGGCCGACGTCTACATGATCAACGCGATCCGCCCCAACGGGCAGCCGCGCGTCTATCGCAACCAGGACACCGGTTGGCACTGGCCGCCCTACTTCAAGTTCAACTCGGCCGATTTGCAGGCCAAAGCGCAATCCATGGTCTCGACCGCGGAGGCGCCGAAATGGGTGCTGGTGCGCTACTATGGCTGGCGGTTCAATCTACGCTCGCTCTATCCCAATGCCGTCAAGGTCTGGGCGGTCGACAGCCCGGACCACAAGGTCATCAACTGGTTCAACATCATCTTCATCGCAGGATTCGTGATGATCATGGTGGCGCTGTGGCGGCGGTGGCGCCGGTTCCGGGAGCGGCGAATCGACCCGGTGCTGGACCGGATCGACGACTGGTTCATAGATCTGGGCCTGTGGTTCCGCGACAAACGGCGCGACTATCGCGACTGGCGGGACCGGCGGCGGACCTGATCCGGCCCGGGCGCGCGGGCCGCGAGGTCCGCTGCCCTGGCCTATTCTGCGAACAGGTGATCGGTCCGCGCGATTTCCAGCGCAGATTCCAGCGGGATCGACAGGAAATCCGCAATCCGTTCCGCCATCTTGTCGACGCTGTCGGACTGACGAATGCGATTGAAGCGGTCGAAATCCCCGTCGCGGATGCGGTCGGCCTCGTAGGCGAGGTCGTTCCGCAAGGTGGGCAGGATCCGCTCCAGCGTCGCGGACGACGTATGTTCGCCCGCCAGGCCCACGCGCTTGGCATGGCCGATCAGGTAATCGTCCGAGAAATCGCACTGGACGTCCAGCATCCTCGTCACCGACCGGTCGCCATAGAAATCCTCCAGCAGGTCGAAACTGGCGGGGTCGAGGCAGATGATCATGCGGTCGTTCTCGAAATACTCGAACAGCATCCGCATCAGCGCACGCCGGTGGCGGGTGCGCTTTTCCAGCGTTGTCTGGATGCCGCCCAGGTCCGGCAGCGGCGTCGCTTCCTCGTTGAAAAGGTATTCGACCGCCGGCACGTTCGTGACCTGGCGGATCCGCTCCAGCAGGCGCTTGGCGACATGCCATTTCTTGCAGATGACGATCATCAGCTCGCGGTCGCGGCCCAGCGATCCTTCCGTCTCCCAGAAGCGGGCGCCGAAGCGGCGGCCGATCCGGCCGCGGCCGGTCAGGAACGGGTAAAGATCGCGGCCTTCGTTCGAGACCTGGAAGGTCACGTCCTCGGCCGAATAAAGCCGGCCCAGGCGGGCGCGCAGTTCTGCCGCCTCGGGGCTGATCTTGCGCGCGAACAGGAAATCCTGCCCCACCAGCAGGTCATAGTGGTCGTTGTAGAAGGTGACCGGCATCCCGTAGTCGGAGAACATCAGGAAGGTCAGCGTGCGGGTGCGGATCTCGCGCTCTGGCACAAGGTGACGGACCAGCGTCTGAAAGAACGTCTCGTCCGGGATCCAGGTGGTACGGAAGAAGCGCATCACGTCCCGGCGCTTGCGGGTGAAATCCAGGATCCATTCGACGGTGCGGCGGCGCAGGCACCACCATTGCGAGCCGATCATGACCTGGATATCCTTGGGCACCTCGCGGGTCAGCTTGAAGCGGCGCTGCAGCTCCAGCGCGGTATAGAAACGCCATGTCTGGGTGCGCTCGTTGAACCAGTGGCGATAAATCAGCCGGTCTTCTTTCATCCCGGTCTTGATCCAGTCACTTTCGAAAAAATCGAAACTTTCGATGTAATCGCAGTCGTCGCCATCCAGGAAGGCATGGGCGTATTCGGCGGTCTTCACCGCCATGCAATCGCCCGACAGCATGTAGAAATGGGTGGCGCGCGGGAAGGCCTCGACCGCGCTTTCGATGGCGTAGAGCGAGGCTTGGACCAGGGACCATTCGCCCCAGCCGCACTTGATCCGCTTGTGGGCGAATGTGACGTTCGGATTGCCGTCCAGGGCCTTGCGGATCGTGGCATAGTGTTCCGGCTTGGCACGCGCGTCGAAATGGATCGACATGTAGTCGCCTACTGCCGTCAGCCGCTGCGCCTGCTGGATGATCGCTTCCGGTTCCTTGTGACAAAGAAGGATATAAGCGATTTTCGACACGACGGACCCCGGCAAACAACGATTATTCTGCCGTACGCGATGACAAGTGCGATTGGCAATTGAAGAACGCCGGTAAATTTGTTTTCAACTGGCCCTCGGCTCCCCAAGCATAATACGGCAACACTGGGCGAGGAGGCAGAGTACTATGGGTTTTCCCGGAACCTGGATGACCGAATCCGAAAGCATGGTCTATCGGGTCGTTCCGAAATGCGCATGTTCGACCATCGGACAGATCATGTTCTATTCCGACCACGGCCGGTTCTTCGACGGCGACATCCACGACGCCCGCGAGGGCATGCACAAGTGGTCCGTGACCGAAAGCCAGGACCTGATCACACGGAACGTCCAGGCGCAGAACACCTACGCATTCACCTGCGTGCGCAATCCGTACACGCGGATCCTGTCCTCGTTCTTCGACAAGATCTGCGGCATACAGCGGAACGGCAAGCGGTATCGCGGCAACCTGGTGCCGACGCTGATCTATCGCTACGGGATCGAGGTCGGCGGCGACGACGGCAAGCAGGAATTCGACCAGATCGAATCGTTCCGGCGCTTCCTTCTGTTCGCCCGCGACACCATCCGCTGGCGGCGCCCGATGGAGCCGGACATCCACTGGTCCGCGATGTCGGGCCACGTGTCGACCTTCATTGTCAACGGCGGGCGCTACGACAGGATCTTCTGGACCGAGGATTTCAATCCCGGCATGCAGTCGGTGCTGGACGCGATCGAGACGCCGCACAAGGTCGACCTGGACCAGATCCCGCGCTTCAACGAAAGCGAAGGGCACGGGCCAAAGCGGGCGCACCCGGTCGAGGATTACTTCGACGATCTGTCGATGCACATGATGTACGAGATCTACAAACGCGATTTCGACCTGTTCAAGTACGACTTCGAAGATCCGTCGAACAAGATGCCCGTGGGCGAAATCGACCTGGACGAGGTTCACGCCAAGCTGGGAGACTGACCGGGCGACCTCCCGCGAAGCCGATTTGAATCGTCTTCGCGGCCCGGTCCGATCAACGTGTCCGGTCAGATCGCCGCCAGTCCGCCACGGACGAAATCGGCGGCAAGGACGGCATAGTCCTGACGGCTGAGCCCCCGGCCCGGCCGGTGCCACATGTAGACCCAGTTCAGGATGCCGAAGACCGACATCGTCGCGGCGCGCACCCGGTCGGGTTCCAGATCCGGGCGTTCGGCCCGGACCGCGTCGCCCATGTCGCGCACCAGTTGCCGCTGCAGCGCCAGAAGCGGCGCCTGCATCTCGTCCGGCAGCGCCTCCAGCGCTTCCAGCTGCAGCTTGTGGGCGGCGTCCGCATCCTCGTAGGCGTCCAGCACTGCCGCGATCAGGCCCGGCAGACCGTCGGGCCGGGCAGCCTCGACCACCGCGGCCAGTTCGGCCAGATGGGTGTGCAGGATGTCGTAAAGCAGCGCTTCCTTGCTGTCGTAGTAGTGGTAGAGCAACGCCTTCGACACACCGGCCGACCGCGCCGCGCCCGTCATGGACGCACGGTCATAGCCATGGGCCGCGAAATAGGCCGCGGCCCCGTTCCGCAGGCTTGCGCGTTTCTCCTCGTGGTCCCGGGCCAGTCCGCGTGCCAAGGCCGCCCTCCCCGGCTCAGTCGCTCTTGGGCCGGTTGTCGACGATGCGCACCGCCTTGCCCTGGCTGCGTTCCACCCCGCCCGGATCGGCAACCAGGACCCGGATCGAGATCCCGACGGTCGCCTTCACCCGATGCGCCAGGTCCTTTGCGGCCGCATCTCGAGCCTCGGCCTGGCTGTGGGTCTCGACCGCCTCGGTCAGGACCGTCAGCACGTCCATCCGGTCGGGCCGGCTGAGTTCGATCTGGAAATGCGGTGCCAGCCCGTCGACCGACATAAGCTGTTCCTCGATCTGGGTCGGAAAGACGTTCACGCCCCGCAGGATGATCATGTCGTCGGACCGGCCGGTGATCTTTTCCATCCGCCGCATCGACCGGGCGGATCCTGCCAGAAGCTGCGTCAGGTCGCGGGTGCGATAGCGGATGATCGGAAAGGCTTCCTTGGTCAGTGACGTGAAGACCAGCTCACCGGTTGCGCCATCCGGCAGCACCTCTCCCGTCACCGGGTCGATGACCTCCGGATAGAAGTGATCTTCCCAGATATGCAGGCCGTCCTTCGTCTCCACGCATTCGCAGGCGACACCGGGGCCCATCACCTCGGACAGGCCATAAATGTCGACGGCATTCATGTCGAAGGCGTCCTCGATCTCTCTCCGCATCGCGTTGGTCCAGGGTTCGGCCCCGAAAATGCCGACTTCCAGCGGCGACTTCCGCGGATCCAGGCCTTGCGCCGCGTATTCGTCCAGGATCGACAGCGCATAGGAGGGCGTGACCGTGATCCCCTTGGCGCCGAAATCCTCGATCAGGCGGACCTGGCGCTGGGTCATGCCGCCCGACACCGGAACGGTCGTCAGGCCCAGGTGGTCGGCGCCCAGATGGATACCCAGACCGCCGGTAAACAGGCCATAGCCATAGGCGTTGTGCAGGATGTCCCCGGGGCGCATCCCGGCAGCACGCAGCGACCGCGCGACGACGGCGCCCCAGACATCCAGATCATTGGCCGTATAGCCCACCACGGTGGGCTGGCCGGTCGTCCCGGACGAGGCATGGATGCGCTTCACCTGTTCCCGGGGAACGGCGAACATCCCGAAGGGATAGTTCGCGCGCAGGTCCTGCTTTGCCGTGAAGGGGAACCTGGCCAGATCGGCCAGGTCCTTCAGGTCGTCCGGATGCACCCCCGCCTTGTCGAAGGACTCCCGGTAGAACGGCACGTTGTCATAGGCGTGCCGAACCGACCACTTCAGGCGCTGCAGCTGCAGGGCAGAGATCTCGTCGCGGCTTGCGATCTCGATCGGGTCAAGGGTGTCCCGCGGGGGTGTCAGGTCTTTCATGCGGCTCTCTCCAATAGCAGCGCGATGCCCTGGCCTACGCCGATGCACATCGTGGCGACGGCGCGGTCCATGTCGTTGTCCTTCATCGTGATCGCGGCACTCAGCGCGATGCGGGCGCCGGACATGCCCAGGGGATGCCCCAGCGCGATGGCCCCGCCATGGGGATTCACGTGGTCGGCGTCATCCGGCAGGCCCAACTGGCGCATCACGGCCAGCGACTGCGAGGCGAAGGCTTCGTTCAACTCGAAGGTGCCGATGTCGCCCACGCTCAGGCCGTGACGCTCCAGAAGCTTCTGCGTCGCGGGCGCCGGCCCGATCCCCATGATCCGCGGCGGCACGCCCACGGTCTGCATGCCGGAAATCTTGGCAATCGGGGTCAGCCCGTACTTCTCGACCGCCGCCTCGGATGCGATGATCAGCGCCGCGGCACCGTCGTTCACGCCAGAGGCGTTGCCCGCCGTGACCGAACCGTTTTCGGCAAAGGGCGCCGGCAGCGCGGCCAGCTTCTCGACCGAGGTCAGGCGGGGATGCTCGTCCTTGTCGACGACCTTGGGATCGCCCTTCCGCTGCGGGATGGTCACCGCCACGATCTCGCGCGCCAGGCGACCGCTGTCCTGTGCCGCGGCGGCACGGGCCTGCGAGCGATAGGCAAAGGCGTCCTGGTCCTCGCGGCTGATCTGGAAATCGGTGGCGACGTTTTCGGCCGTTTCCGGCATGGAGTCGGTGCCATAGGCCTTGTGCATCGCCTTGTTGATGAAGCGCCAGCCGATGGTGGTGTCATAGATTTCCGCCTTGCGCGAAAACGCGCTGTCGGCCTTGGGCATGACCATGGGCGCGCGGCTCATGCTTTCGACGCCACCGGCGATCACCACGTCGGCCTCGCCGTTCCGGATC
Organism: Chachezhania sediminis; assembly: GCF_009765275.1. Taxonomy (GTDB): domain Bacteria; phylum Pseudomonadota; class Alphaproteobacteria; order Rhodobacterales; family Rhodobacteraceae; genus Chachezhania; species Chachezhania sediminis. Next base: position 510,953 of record NZ_VOPH01000002.1, on the reverse strand, counting down.
ATGCGCGCGGCGGTGCCCACGGCATCCAGGCCCGATCCGCACAGGCGGTTGATCGTGCCGCCCGGCACCGTGTCCGGCAGGCCCGCCAGCAGCACCGCCATGCGGGCCACGTTGCGGTTGTCCTCGCCCGCCTGGTTGGCGCAGCCCATAAGCACCTCGTCCACCACCAGATCGGGATACTTGGCCACCACGGTCTTGATCACGTGGGCCAGCATGTCGTCCGGACGGACGCTGGACAGGGAACCGGCGAAACGGCCGATGGGGGTACGGATACCGTCGCAGAGATAAGCGTTGGTCATGATCATTCTTCCTCGAAATGATGGCCCTTGATGATACGGCTCAGGCCGCGGAACAAAGCCACCTGACGGCCGTCAGCCCCGGTGACGACCACGTCATACACCCCCGACCGGCCAGAAAGCGAGACTTCGGCGGCCACTGCCACCAGTCGTTCGCCCGGTTTTCCGGGGCTGAGAAAGCTGATCTGGTTCTGCTGGGCGACGGCGTTCTTGTTGTGGCTGTTGCAGGCAAAGGCAAAGGCGCTGTCGGCCAGCGTGAAAATATAACCGCCGTGACAGATCAAATGGCCGTTCAGATGGTGATCCTGAACCTCGAAGGACATCGTGCAGGTGCCGGGGCCCACGGCGTCCAGCGTCATGCCCAGCCATTTCGATGCCCGGTCGTTGGCCCACATGGCCTGCGCACTGCGCTCGGCCCGCTCCTGTGGCGTCATGCGCTTCCCCCCGATCTCTCTCCTGGCGAATCCCTTGCACAAACCCGACCGGACGGTCAAGAGTATTGCGTTCGGCCCGGATCCCTGTAGTGTCGGCGCAAAGACGCGAGGGAGGATCCGTCATGCTGAAACCCGAAAGCTTTGCCGCTGGGTCGTGGATCGCGCCAGGGACCGGCGCTCGGCCCGTCTATGGCCCCGTCACGGGCGAGATGATTGCCGAGGCCGGCGGCCCGGCGCCCGACGCACAGGCGATGCTGGACTGGGCACGCAGCGTGGGCGGACCGGCCCTGCGCGCCATGGGCTTTCACGACCGCGCGCGGCTGGTGAAGGACCTGGGCCAGTACATCGACGGCCGCAAGGAAGAGCTTTACGCCCTGAACCCGCTGACCGGCGCCACGCGGCGCGACGGGGCGGTGGATATCGAAGGCGGCATCGGCACGATGTTCGTCTTCGCGTCCAAGGCGCGGCGGGAACTGCCGGACGGACAGGTCTATGTCGACGGCAGCGTGGAACACCTGTCCCGCGGCGGCAGCTTCATCGGCCAGCATATCGCCGTGCCGCTGCAGGGCGTGGCCGTCCATATCAACGCCTTCAACTTTCCCGTCTGGGGAATGCTGGAAAAGCTGGCCCCCGCGATCATCGCCGGCGTGCCCTGCATCGTGAAGCCCGCGACCCAGACCTGCTATCTGACCGAACTCTGCTTTCGCATGATCATCGAAAGCGGCATCCTGCCCGAAGGGTCGGTGCAGCTGGTCGTGGGCGGCCTGGGCGACATGCTGGACCGGCTGGGACCGCAGGACGTGGTGGGCTTCACCGGCTCGGCCTCGACCGCGGAAACTCTGCGGGTGAATGCGAACCTGATCCGGAATTCGGTGCGCTTCCATTCCGAACAGGACAGCCTGAACGCGACGATCTTGGGCCCCGACGTGGCGCCGGGGTCGCCCGCGTTCGAGCAGTTCATCAAGGAAGCCGGGACCGAGATGACGGTAAAGGCGGGCCAGAAATGTACCGCCATCCGCCGGATCATCGTGCCGGAATCGATGATGGGCGACGTGGCCGACGCATTGCTGGCGCGGCTGGCCAAGGTGACCATCGGCGATCCGGCCTCGCCCGATGTGCGCATGGGTGCGCTGGCCTCGAACAGCCAGAAGGTCGATGTGCTGAGCAAGCTGGATGTCCTCAGTTCGGAAACCACCCGCCTGACCGGCAGCCCGGAAGAGATCGACCTGATCGGCGCCGACAATAACGGCGCCTTCCTGGCGCCGACGCTGCTGCGTTGCGAAGACCCGGACGCGGCACAGGCCGTGCATTCGGTCGAGGCCTTCGGCCCGGTGTCGACGCTGATGCCCTATCGCGACGTGGACCATGCCTCGGCGCTGGCCAATCGCGGCGGCGGGTCGCTGGTCGCCTCTCTCGTGACGGACGACCCGGCTGTGGCCCGGGACGTCACGCTGGCCACGGCCGCGTGGCACGGGCGGCTTTACATCACCGGGGCGTCCTCGGCCAAGGAATCGACCGGCCACGGCGCGCCCCTGGCCTTCATGATCCACGGCGGCCCGGGACGGGCCGGCGGCGGCGAGGAACTGGGCGGTATCCGTGGCGTCCTGCACTACATGCAACGCACCGCGATCCAGGGCAGCCCGGACGTGATCACCGCGATCACCGGCCAGTGGCAGAGCGGCGCGGCCGAGGTCACAGGCCCCGACCACCCGTTCCAGCGCACCTATGACGAGTTGTCGATCGGCGAGACGATCCGCACCGCGTCGCGTCCCGTCACGCTGGAAGACATCGAGCACTTCGCCGAGTTCACCGGCGACACCTTCTATGCCCACATGGACGAAGACGCGGCCAAGGCGAACCCGTTCTTCCCCGGCCGCGTGGCCCATGGCTACCTTCTGCTGTCCTTCGCGGCCGGCCTTTTCGTGCAACCGGATCCCGGTCCGGTGCTGGCGAATACCGGGCTGAATTCCCTGAGTTTCCAGAAGCCGGTCAGCCCGGGCGAGGTGATGAAGGTCCGCCTGACGGTCAAGCGCAAGACCCGGCGGACGCCCACCTATGGCGAGGTGGCCTGGGACGTCACGCTGTTCAACGAGGGCGACGAGCAGGTGGCGAATTACGAGCTTTTGACCATGGTGGCCTTCTCGCGCTAGACCGGCGCGATGGATCCATTAGCGCCCCTTGTCACCGCCCTGCATTCCGAAGGCCGCCTGCGCGTCTGGTCACTGGTGATCACCGTCTTCGGCGACCTGGTCCAGCATCGGGGGGGCGAGATCACGACCGGCCAGCTGGGGGAAATCCTGGGCCGGGTCGGCGTGGAACCGGGGGCGCTGCGCACGGCGCTGTCGCGGCTGGCCCGCGACGGCTGGGTGACTTCGGAGCGGGACGGGCGGACCAGCCGGTACAGGCTGACCCCCGACGGCGTGCGGGAATTCGCGCCCGCCACGTCCCGCATCTATGCCCCGCCGCGGACGGATCCGGTAAAGCGCTGGGTCCTGTCGGCCTATCTGAACGGCAATGGCAGCCCCGACCTGAGGCTGGACCCCGAAGGCTTTCAGGGAGAGGCGGCGGACCTGCGGGTCGTGGGGACACTGGCGGCGCTCAGCCCCGCCTATCGCGCGACCCTGCTGACGGCCGAACGGCGCGCGGCGCTGGAAGGTCTGGCAGCCGATCTGCCGGTGCTGGCTGCAGTCCCCCCCAATCCGCTGGAGGCCGCGGCGGCACGGATGCTGCTGATCCACCGCTGGCGGCGGATCGTGCTGCGCTGGCCCGACATGGCGCCCGAGCTGATGCCCGACGATACGCCGCTGCGCGATCCGCGCACGGCGGTGGCCGATACCTACCGGCATCTCAGCCCCGCGGCCGAACGCTGGCTGGGCACGGACTGGCCCACATCCGCCGCCAAGCGGGCCGCGACGGGACGCTTCGGCGGGCTTGATTTGTAAACCTTTTGGCGCGAGGCTGAGGGTATGACATTCCAGCCCCCCAGTCCCCTGCAAACCGGCCCCGTTCCTGCCCAGGTGGCCTTCGACCGGCGCGAATTGTCGGTCATCCTGTCGCTTTACGGTCGCATGGTGGCCGCCGGGGAATGGCGGGACTACGGGATATCCTGCCTGACGGACATGGCGGTGTTTTCGGTCTTCCGGCGGACAGCTGAAAATCCGCTTTACCGGATCGAGAAACGGCCCAAGCTGCGCGGGCGGCAGGGACAGTATGCAGTCGTCGCCATGGACGGACAGATCCTGAAGCGCGGGAACGAGTTGAAGACCGTGCTGCGAGTGCTGGAGCGGAAGCTGATCCGGATCGTCGAGTAACCGGCGTTGCTGTTGGGGGCTCTGCCCCCGCCGCGCCTTTGGCGCGACTCCCCCGAGGATATTTGAAGATCAAAGAAGTGGGGGCGTTGGGCGGTGAAGCCGGCGCCCTTGGGCCGTTTACCCGGGCAAGGTTCCCCTGACGGCTCTCGCCTTCCGACGGCAGGTAGGGTGCGTGGTATCCACGCACCGTTCCGCATTCACGACGACAGGCGGCGGTGGACCGTGACCGGATGACCGGCAGCCGCGATGCGTGCGATGGCGTCTTCGGCAGGTTCATAGGCCACGGCCATGTGGTAGCCGTTGGCATGCAGCAATGTGTCAGGGTCGGACACGAAGGCGACGTGGCCCTTCCAGAACAGCAGGTCGCCGCGCCGGCGGGGGGTTCCGTCGGGCAGCGCCTCGCCCAGTTCGGCGGCCTGCATGTCGCTGTCGCCGGGACATGGGATGGCGCAGGCGCGGCAGGCGGCCTGGACCAGGCCGGAACAGTCGATGCCCGCGCGGCTGTTGCCGCCCCAGAGATAGGGCGTGCCCAGCAGACGTTCGGCGACGGCGACCGGGTCGGGTTCTGGCGTGCCGATGGCCCGAAGGTGGGAGAGCGGGATGAAGCCGTCCTCCGTCTCGGCAAAGCGGCCGAAGGTGGCGTCGACGGTGACCCGCGCGTTCAGCGTCAGCGCGGGACCGGCAAAGGCCCTGGGATCCGGGTTGCTGTAGAGCCGGGTCGAGGCGGCCGAAACGCGGTGCGTGGCGGCGCGGAGCGATCCCAGCGCCGCGGTTTCGACATAGCCCACATAGGGATCGTCGACGGTTTCGATGAAGCTCCAGCCGCCGCGGTCCTCGTAGACCGTGACCGGGGCGCCGAAGAGGATCTGACGATCGAGCGCCCCGGCCGGCGTGCGGCAGAGGTTGGCCAGAGGACGCAGGACCATGCGCGCCTCGCCCTCGACCCGTTCGACACCTTCGGGCACGCCGGCCAGGCGGGCGGCGGCGACGCGGGGATTGGCCGGCCAGCGGCGGGGGTCCGTCACAGTTTCAGCACCGGGGTCAGCGCGGCAAGGACCGCGCGCACGCCCTGGCCCATGCCGCCCCTGGTCCGGCCGGGCTGGTTCGACATCGACCAGGCGAAGATATCGAAGTGGGCATAGGTCCCTTCGCCCGCGAAACGGCGCAGGAACAGTGCCGCGGTGATGGCCCCGGCCTGCCCGCCCGACGGCGCGTTGTCGAGGTCGGCATAGGGCGGTTCGATCTTCAGCTCGTAGGGATCGTGGAACGGCAGGCGCCAGACCGGATCGGCCAGGTCCTTCCCACCGGCATCCAATGCCGCGGCGACGGCGTCGCTGTCGGTAAAGTAGGGGGCGAGGTCGGCGCCGACCGCCACGCGGGCCGCGCCGGTCAGCGTGGCCATGGAGATCATCAGGTCGGGATTTTCTTCGGCGCCAAGGGCCAGCGCATCGGCCAGGACCAGGCGGCCTTCGGCGTCCGTATTGTTGACCTCGACCGTCAGGCCCTTGCGCGAGTTAAGGATGTCGCCCGGGCGCATGGCGTTGCCGGCGACGGCGTTTTCCACCGCCGGTATCAGGACGCGCAACTGCAGGTTCAGCTCCAGCGACATGATCATCCGGGCCAGACCCAGCACATTGGCCGCGCCGCCCATGTCCTTGCGCATGTTCAGCATGGAACTGGCAGGTTTCAGGTCGAGCCCGCCGGTATCGAAGCAGACGCCCTTGCCGACCAGGGTCAGGGTCGGGCCGGACTTGCCCCAGCGCATGTCGATCAGCCGCGGCGCGCGGGTCGAGGCACGGCCGACCGCGTGGATCATCGGGAAGTTGGCGTCGAGAAGGGCGTCGCCTTCCGTCACCTCGATGGCGGCACCGAAATCACCGGCCAGGGCGCGGGCGGCGGCTTCGAGTTCCGCCGGGCCCATGTCCTCGGCCGGGGTGTTGATCAGGTCGCGGATCAGGATCTCGGCCGCGGCGATCTTTTCCAGCTTGTCGGCATCGACACCGGCAGGCGGTTTGAGCCGCGGAGCGAAAGGGGGCTGCTTGCGATAGCGGTCGAAGCGGTAGCCGGACATCAGCCAGCCCAGGCATTCGACCTCCAGCGCGGGGGCATCCAGACCCGAGGCGATGGCATAGCTGCCGGCAGGCAGGGACTCGGCGCCCATGGCCAGCATGTAGCGGCGGCGCGACCGCTGGCCGGCATTGGCATAGCCCACCAGCGCCATGGCCGGCCCCCCATCGGGACCCGGGACCAGCAGCGACTGCCCCCGCGCGCCGGTGAAGCCGGCCGCCTGAACCCAGGCCTTCACCGCATCGGTCTGAGCGGCCAGCCAACCGTCGAGCGCGTCGAGCTCGATCACGTGAAGGGGGACGGCCGGGGCATCGGAACGGTCGAACGTGCAGGCTTCGGGATCGGACATGCGGGCCTCTTCGGTCTTGGATGGTACACTGTCGGCACCAGCCTAGCCCCGCGATCCGCGGACCGGAAGTCCCACCGGACGCGGGTCAGCTATGATCAGACCGGCAGGTGGTGAAGATCCCAGACCGCCGTCAGCGAGCTTTCCCCGATACGCATGAGCCGGGCGAGGATCGCGTCGAGCGCGATGTCGTCGCCGTTTTCGATGACTTCCGAAGCGTCGCGGGCGACCCGTGCCAGGGTGTTCATGCCGATCTGTTCGGCAATCGCGGCAACGGCCCGAACGCTTTTGCGGAGGCCGACCATGTCGTCGTTGCAGCGCTGAAGCGTGCATTGGGCCAGGCGGACGGCCAGTTCCTCCACCGCGCGGCCGATCACGTCTTCGGCCCCGGTTTCGCCCAGTTGGCAGTAAAGACGGGTCAGACAGTCCGGGTCCAGCCGGACCGTTTCCATCGTGTTGATCGCATTGATCGTCGCTACGGCCTTCATTGCACGGTCTTCCACTTTGTGATGCCCCTCACCCCATGACAGCAGAGCACGGCGGTCTTGCCAAATCATTGACCCTCGGGGACAAGCGGGGGCATTTTTTGCGTCGATTATCCCGGCAAGGACGGATAGACCGTCTGACGACCCCATCTCGAAGGACGCCCAGCGACATGGATTTTGCCCGCCCCCTGCCCTCCTATCTGGTCCAGCGCTATCGCGGCTGGAAGGCCACGTCCTATGTCCAGAACGAGGCCTGGTATCGCCACCTGGCCACGGACGGCCAGCACCCGCGCGCCATGATCATCTCGTGCTGCGACAGCCGGGTGCATGTGACCTCTATCTTCGGGGCCGATCAGGGCGAGTTCTTCATTCACCGCAACATCGCGAACCTTGTACCGCCCTATGAACCGGACGGCGATCACCACGGCACCTCGGCCGCGGTGGAATATGCCGTGACCGTTCTGAAGGTGGCGCACCTGATCGTGCTGGGCCATTCCGGCTGCGGCGGGGTGCAGGGCTGCATCGACATGTGCAAGGGCCATGCCCCGCAGCTGAAGGCGAAGGACAGCTTCGTCGGCCGCTGGATGGACATCCTGGTGCCGAAATTCGAGGGCGTGGCAGAGATCGAGGATCCGGACCAGCAGGCGCGCGCGCTGGAGCGTCAGGCGGTCCTGGCGTCGCTGGAGAACCTGATGACCTTCCCGTTCATCTCGAATGCGGTGAAGGACAAGTCGCTGACCCTGCACGGGCTGTGGCATGATATCGGCGCCGGCGCGCTGGAAGCCTTCGATCCGCAGAGCGGGACCTACCAGCCGATTTGATCCTTGGCCTCCCGGGGGGGCGGTGCGTGGGGACCACGCACCCTACGGGGCAGGACAAGCGGCGGCGCGTGCGGCCACGCACCGTACCCGGGGCAGGGACAGGTGAGGCCGGCGCAAGCGGGGGCTCCGCCCCCATCGCCCGTGCCGGGCGATTCCCCCGGATTATTTTCGAAAAGAAGAAGCCCGGACGCCGCTTCCAGCGTCCGGGCCGATCATTGCCGTAGGGGTGCGGGTCCCGCACCCACCGCTACCCTGGAAAGCTTACTCTGCCACGGTTGCGACTGCGGGCGTGCCCTTCTTCAGGCACTCGCGGCCCAGAAGCTCGGCGATCTGGACCGCGTTCAGGGCGGCACCCTTGCGCAGGTTGTCCGAGACGACCCACATGTTCAGGCCGTTCTCGATCGTCGAATCCTGACGGATGCGGCTGATGAAGGTGGCAAAGTCGCCCACGCATTCCAGCGGGGTGACATAGCCGCCGTCCTCGCGCTTGTCGATCACCATGCAGCCGGGCGATTCCCGCAGGATGTCGCGGGCTTCGTCCTCGTCCAGGAAATCCTCGAACTCGACGTTGACGGCTTCGGAGTGACCGACGAAGACCGGGACCCGGACGCAGGTCGCGGTGACCTTGATCTTGGGGTCGATGATCTTCTTGGTTTCGGCCACCATCTTCCATTCTTCCTTGGTCGAGCCGTCGTCCATGAAGACGTCGATATGGGGGATCACGTTGAAGGCGATCTGCTTGGTGAACTTCTTGCGTTCGTATTCGGCGGTCGGGTTGTAAATCGCCTTGGTCTGGTCCCAGAGTTCGTCGATGCCGTCCTTGCCCGCGCCCGAGACGGACTGGTAGGTCGACACCACGACGCGCTTGATCTTTGCGCGGTCGTGCAGCGGCTTCAGCGCCACGACCATCTGCGCGGTCGAGCAGTTGGGATTGGCGATGATGTTCTTCTTCGCGTAGCCGTGGACGGCCTGCGGGTTCACTTCCGGAACGATCAACGGGATGTCCGGATCGTAGCGATAGAGCGAGGAATTGTCGATCACGACGCAGCCGGCGGCGGCAGCCTTCGGCGCGTATTCCTTCGTCGGGCCGGAGCCGATCGCGAAAAGCGCGATGTCCCAGCCGGTGAAGTCGAAAGTGTCGATGTCCTTGGTCTTCAGTGTCTTATCGCCGAAGCTGACCTCGGTCCCGATGGATTTTCGCGACGCCAGCGCGGCAATCTCATCAACCGGAAACTCGCGCTCGGCGAGGATGTTCAGCATTTCGCGGCCCACGTTGCCCGTGGCACCCGCAACGACGATACGGTATCCCATTTTCTTTCTCCAACAGGTGTACCGGCCCCGGGCCGGGGCCGACCGGGGCGCTATACAGGAAACGTTCGCGCGGGGAAAGGCTTGGGGAGAAGGCGTTTCGAAACGCCTTGCAGGCGGCGAGGGGCCGCTTGGGAGGCCCCTTCCGAAAGGGGGCTTCCCGCTGCGCCGCCGCCGGGGTCAGCCCTTGACCGAGGCCGCCAGCGCCTTGGCCGCGTCCGACAGGATCGACACGTCGGCACCGATGGCCAGGAACTGGGCCCCGGCCTCGATATATTCGGCCGAGCGGTCGCCCAGCGACATGATCCCGGGCGCCTTGCCCGCGGCGCGGATGCGGCGGATCGCGTCCATGATCTTGTCGTGCACCTCGGGGTGGGTCGGATTGCCCATGTGGCCCAGGTCCGCGGACAGGTCCGCCGGGCCGATGAAGACACCGTCGACGCCCTCTACGCCCAAGATGTCGTCCAGGGCCGCCAGGCCCTTGCGGGTTTCGACCTGGACGATCAGGCACATCTGCGCATCCGCCGTGGCGCTGTAGTCCTTGATGCCGGAAAAGCGGGACGCGCGGGCAACTGCGGCCCCGACGCCGCGGATGCCCGCGGGGGGATAGATCATCGACTTCGCCAGAAGCTCCGCCTGTTCGCCGCTTTCGACGACGGGCACCAGAACCGTCTGCGCACCGGAATCCAGCACCTGCTTGATCATCCACGGCTCGCCAATGGGGACCCGCACCACGGGGGTCGACGGGCTGCGGTCCAGCGCGATCAGCTGGTCGCGGATCGCCGTGATGTCATAGGGCGAATGTTCGCCGTCGAGCACCAGCCAGTCGAAGCCGGTGTCCCCCATCAGTTCGGCCACGCCGATATGGCAGGTCGACAGCCAGCAGCCCCAGACGACCTCGCCCGCCTTCAGGGCTGCCTTGAACGTGTTGACGGGTACGGGCATCGCAAAGCACTCCTTGGGTTCGCAAGCCGGGGTCGCTGCCCCGGGCGCATCGGGCCCGGCGACAGTCGGTCACCCGGCCACGGAAATCAAGCCGTCAGGCCGGGCAGGGCAGCGCCGCCGCCATGTCGCGGATCACGTCATAGGCCAGCTTCACGTCGTCCTCGGTCGTTTCGAACTGGCCGGCCTGAAAGCGGATCGCCATCTGACCGCCCACCCTGGTCTGGGTCAGGTAGATACGCCCGTCGTCGTTGATCGCCGTCACCAGCGCCAGCGTCAGCGCATCCGCGTCGCCGCCTTCGGGCGCATAGCGGAAGGTGAAAAGCGACAGGACCGGTTCCGTCACGATCTCGAACCCCGGCGTGGCCTTCAGGCGGTCATGAAGATCAAGGCTCCACGTCACATGGTTGCGGATGCGGTTCCGCAGCCCTTCCAGCCCGTAGGCGCGCAGCACGAACCAGATCTTCAGCGCCCGGAAGCGGCGGCCCAGGGGCACCGACCATTCGGAATAGTTGACGATGCCGTCCTTGCCATGGGTCTTCAGGAACTCCGGCTGGATTGCCAGGGTGCGGACCAGATCGTCCGGGTTTGCCAGGAAATGCGCGGCGCAGTCGAACTGTACCCCCAGCCACTTGTGCGGGTTGAAGACGACGCTGTCCGCGTCTTCGATACCCGCCCACATGTCGCGGAATTCCGGGCAGATCATCGCCGAACCCGCCCAGGCCGCATCGACATGGACGTAAAGACCGTGCCTGTGGGCCACCGCGATGCAGTCGGCGATCGGGTCGGTTCCGCCGGTCCCCGTGCCGCCCACGGCCAGGATGACGCCCGCGGGCAAGAGCCCTGCTGCCCTGTCCGCCGTGATGGCCGCGTCCAGCGCCGCCGGATCCATGCCCCGCATGGGACCCTGGGTCGGTACGCGGACCAGGTTGTCCTGCCCGATGCCCGCGATCCAGATCGCCCGGTCGACCGAGGTATGAACCTCGACCGAGGCATAGACCCGAAGCGGCTTCTGCCCGGCCAGACCGGCCGTGTTTCCGGTCCATCCCAGCGCCTTTTCCCGCATGGTCAGCACCGCCGCCAGCGTGGCCGAGGACGCGCTGTCCTGGATCACGCCGGAAAAGCGGGTCGGCAGATCCAGCGACTGGCGCAGCCAGTCCATCATGCGGGTTTCCATCTCGGTCGCGGCCGGGGAAGTCTGCCACAGCATGCATTGCGCCGCGACGGCAGAGGTCAGGAATTCGGCCAGCACCGAGGCGGGCGAGGCGTTGGCGTTGAAATAGGCGAAGAAGCGCGGGTGCTGCCAATGGGTCATGCCGGGCATGACGATGTTCTCGAAATCGCGGAACACGTCTTCCAGCGGCTGCGGATCTTCCGGAGGCGCGGCAGGCAGGGCGTTCAGGATCTCGCCCGGCTCGGTCTGGGCGCGGACCGGGCGCTGGCCCACCGTCAGGTGATAGTCCTGCGTCCAGTCGGCGACCTTCCGTCCCCATGCCGCGAAGTCAGACCATTTCATTTCCGTGTCCCCCAAGTTCCCTGCCGGTGGCGCACCGGGCCCCTGCAATCGGGATGCCCCGACGACAAAGCCATCGCAAGACCCCCTGTGGCCGGCCGTTCCGAAGGCGCCGCGCGGTCGGCCCCTGGCGCGAGGTCCGGGGCCGGACCGGAGACCGGTCTCCCTCCGCAATTTACTTAACATGTGCACTTAAATCGATCACCTGTCAACCGGGATCGGCAGGTTGGCGCGCATCAGGTGGACGTCACGTCAACTGTGTCATCTTGCGCTGCGCATCGGGACAAGGCAGGCTGGAGTCATGGCCTCGTCTGCACCAACCACCGACCGATCCCTGCCGATCGCCCTTTTGCGCGCACGCGAGCGGGTCATGGGCCCGATCCGTGGCATGCTGGCCGATGCCGACGTGACCGAACAGCAATGGCGCGTGCTGCGGGTGCTGGACGAAGGCGGCGCGATGGAGCCGACCGCAATTGCCGACCAGGCCTGCCTGCTGCTGCCCAGCCTGACCCGGATCCTCCAGAAACTGGAGGAAAAGGCACTGATCGTCCGCCAAGCGCATCCCTCGGACAAGCGCCGCCAGGTGGTCGAGATCACACGTAGCGGGCAGAAACTGATCGACCGGAACCTGTCCTCCAGCCAGCAACTGGCCGATGCCGTACGTACCCATCTGGGGCAGGACCGCTACGAACTGCTGCTGGACATCCTGGGCGACCTGAACACGCTGCACGCCGCACCAGAGGCCGGCAAGGACACCGGCTGATCCGGACCCCTTGACCCGTCCCCGGGAACGGGACAGGCGATCCCGGCCGGCCGCGACAGCGCGCGGGCTTGATCGGGGGTGCCGAAATCCTCTTATTCGGCGCACGCGCTGACGGCGCCGCCATCCGGGCATCCGTCACCGCCCGGAGACCTGCCAGATGACCCAAGTACCGAAGCCCCTGACCTTCCAGCTGGAAAACCTGAACTGCGCGGGCTGCGTCGCCTCGGCCGAACGGGCGCTGAAGGCGGTGCCGGGGCTGGCATCGGCCCATGTGAACCTGGCAACCCGGTCGGCAACGGTCGATCCCGGCTATGCCGAGCTGTCGGCGGTAACCGGGGCGCTGCGCGCCGCCGGCAAGCCCGCGGCCGAGGCCGAAACGATCCTTTACATCGATGGCATGTCCTGTGCCGGTTGCGCGACCAGGACCGAGCGCATCTTGCAGGCGGTGCCCGGCGTCGTGTCCGCACGCGTGAACTTCGCCACACGGACCGCCCATGTCAGCGCGCTGGACGGCGCCATCGGCATCCGCGACCTGACCGACGCCGTGAAGGCCGCAGGCTATGCCGCGACCGTGACCGAGGACGGAACCGAAGACCGCGCCGCCCGGCGCGCGGCAGAGGAAACCGAAACCGCGCGTCAGCGTTTCGTCGTCGCCGCCACCCTGACCCTGCCGGTCTTCCTGCTGGAGATGGGGGGCCACGCGATCCCCGCGCTGCACCATTTCATCCTGGGCACGGTCGGAACCTTCACCTACCAGCTGATCCTCTTCGTGCTGACGACGGCGGTGATGGCCCTGCCTGGCCGCACCTTCTATCAGCGGGGCCTGCCGGCGCTGGCCCATGGTGCGCCGGACATGAACTCGCTGGTGGCCCTCGGGTCGCTGGCGGCCTGGGGATATTCCACCGTGGCCCTGTTCCTGCCGGGCGTGCTGCCGGACGGCGCCCGCGCCGTCTATTTCGAAGCGGCGGCGATGATCGTCACGCTGATCCTTCTGGGCCGCTGGCTGGAGGCCCGCGCCCGCGGCCGGACCGGCGCCGCGATCCGGGCCCTGACGACGCTTCGGCCCGATACGGCGCAGGTCGAGACGCCCGATGGCGTGGTTGAACGCCCGGTTTCCGACCTGTCGGTCGGCGACGTGCTCGTGGTTCGACCCGGCGAAAGCCTGGCCGCCGACGGCACCGTGCTGGACGGCCGCAGCCACGTGAACGAAAGCATGATCACGGGCGAACCAATCCCGGTGGCGAAGGCCCCGGGCGACATCGTCGTTGGGGGCACGGTGAACGGAGCCGGCGCCCTGCGCGTGACCGTCACACAGGTCGGTGCCGACACGATGCTGGCCCGGATCGTCGCCATGGTCGAGGCCGCACAAGGCGCAAAGCTGCCGATCCAGGCGCTGGCCGACAGGGTCGTGGCGATTTTCGTGCCGGCTGTCCTGGCCATCGCCGTCCTGACCGTGGCCGCCTGGCTGATCTTCGGGCCTGCGCCCATCCTGACCCATGCGCTGGTCGCCGGCGTGTCGGTCCTGATCATCGCCTGCCCCTGCGCCATGGGACTGGCCACGCCCGTTTCCATCATGGTGGGCACCGGGCGGGCGGCGCGCATGGGCGTCCTGTTCCGCAAGGGCGAGGCGCTGCAGGCGCTGGGAGAGGTCGGGACCGTCGCCTTCGACAAGACCGGCACCCTGACCGAAGGCCGCCCGGCCGTGACCGACCTGCACCTGGCACCGGGCTGGGACCGCAACCGCGTCCTGTCGCTGGCCGCCGCGGCCGAGGCTGCGTCCGAACACCCCCTGTCCCGGGCCATCGTGGCCGAGGCGCAGGGGCTGGCCCTGCCCAGGGCCACCGCCATGGAAGCCATCGGCGGCTTCGGCCTGTCGGCCGAGGTCGACGGCCACCGCCTTCTGGTCGGCGCCCCGCGGCTGATGGACCACGAAGGTCTGGCGCGCGGCGTGCTGGACCCCGCGCTGGAGACAGTGCAGGACGCCGGCCGCACACCGGTCTTCGTCGCCGTGGATGGCGAGGTCGCGGGCCTTTTCGGCATTGCCGACCGAATCCGGCCAGAGGCCCGCGCCGTCGTGAAAGCCCTGCAGAACCGCGGGATCGAGGTCGCGATGATCACCGGCGACAGCGCGCGCACCGCCGCCGCCGTGGCGGCCGAACTGGGCATCGCCCGGGTCGAGGCCGAGGTCCTGCCCGACGGCAAGCAGGATCGCGTGGCCGCGCTGAAGGAAACGGGTGGACGCGTGGCCTTCGTGGGCGACGGGATCAACGATGCACCGGCGCTGGCGCAGGCCGATGTGGGGATCGCGATCGGCACCGGCACGGACGTCGCCATCGAAAGCGCGGACGTGGTGCTGGTGTCCGGCGATGTGCGCGGCGTGGTGAACGCGGTCGCCCTGGCCGGGGCCACTCTGTCGAACATCCGCCAGAACCTGTTCTGGGCCTTCGCCTACAATGCGGCGCTGATCCCGGTGGCGGCAGGCGCCTTCTATCCCGCCTTCGGCTGGATGCTTTCGCCAGTCCTGGCGGCGGCGGCGATGTCGCTCAGTTCCGTCTTCGTGCTGACCAACGCGCTACGGCTGGGTCGCCTGTCCCCGGCCCTGCCACTGGACGACGGGCCGGCCGGGGGCATGCCGGACCTGCACGGGCGCCCCGCTACGGCCTGAAAGACACATGCCAAGGCCCCGACCAGTCAACGCCGCGAAAGCCGTTCCTTCATCCGCTTTCGCCGCGACCGAAGACCGCCGCCAGGGGGAAGGCCTGTGAAAACGGCCCTGGCACCAGGCCGGACCGACGCAGGACAACGCAAGCCGGCCCACCGCCCCCGCCTGATCGTGCAGTTGCGGCATTATTCCACCGCCGTTCCGGCAGGGCACTTCTTGACTTCGCCCGTCCGGTTGGCGCCTAAGCGGGCATCCCCGCCATCCGGCAGACCGGAGCCAGACCCATGTCGCACATCACCCTCGTCCGCCACGGACAGGCCAATACCGGCGCACGGACCGAGGAAGAATACGACCGTCTGAGCGACCTGGGCGCGCAGCAGGCGGCCTGGCTGGGGCGGCACCTGGAAGACACCCAGCAGTACCATCACCGCATCTATTGCGGGACGCTGCACCGGCAGGTCCAGACCGCCGCGGCGATGGGACTGGAGGCCGAAGTGGTGCAGGACCCGCGCCTGAACGAACTGGCCTATTTCGACCTGGCCCGCCTGGCCAAGGAACAGCACGGGCTGAAGATCCCGGCCGGGCGCGAGGAATTCGTCCTGCACATGCCGCAGGTCTTCGCCTTCTGGGCCGAGGACCGGATCGACGATGCCCCCGAACGGTTCGCCGATTTCGAAACCCGCGTACAGGCCGCCCTGGCCGAGATCCACGCGGGCGACGGGCCGGCGCTGGTCGTCACCTCGTCGGGCGTGATCGCCAATGCGCTGCGCCAGGCGATGGAGCTGTCGCCCGCGGGCATGGCCCGGATGGCGCTTGCCATCATGAATACCTCCGTGCATCGTCTGTTCCCAATCGGCGCCCAGCTGTCGCCGGTCCTGTTCAACGCGGTTCCCCATCTGGAAGCTCCGGATCGGGCCTTCGCCCAGACCCATCTGTGAGGTCGCCATGCTGGTGTTGCACTATGCCCCCGGAACAATCGCCAGTGCGGTTGCCATCGCGCTCGAAGAACTGGGCCTGCCCTACGAACTGCAGCAGGTCAGCTTTGCCGAGGCCGAGCAGACCGGGCCCGCCTTCCACGCCCTGAACCCCAAGGGCCGCGTGCCGGTCCTGGTCACCGCTCGCGGACCGCTGACGGAAACCGGCGCGATCCTGGAATACCTGGCGCAGCTGGCCCCCGCCGGCGGGCCAGAGGGCGCGGCGCTGATGCCCGCGGATGCCTATGACGCGGCGCGGGTGCGGTCGGTGATGTACTACCTCGCCTCGACCGTGCACGTGGCCCATGCCCACATGCGGCGCGGGACCCGCTGGGCGACGCAGGAAAGCTCTTTCGCGGACATGGCCGCCAAGGTCCCCCAGAACATGGCCGACTGCTGTGCCTTCCTGGAAGACAACGTCATCGAAGGCCCCTTCGTACTGGGAGAGACGCTGACGCTGGCCGACCCCTATCTTTACGTGATCACGACCTGGCTGAAGGCGGACGAGGTCGACATTGCCGAGTATCCGAAACTCGCCGTCTTCGCCGCCGCGATGGAGGAACGCGCCTCTGTCGCGACCGTCCGCAGCCGCAACATGCTGAGCCGATAGAACCATGGTACATCTCTGGGTCCGCGCCGAACAGCGCGCCAACGAACAACGCACGCCGCTGACCCCCGCCGGCGCGGCGGAACTGATCGCGATGGGCTTCAAGGTCACGGTCGAGGACAGCCCGACACGCTGCCTGAGCCTGGACGGATACCGCGCCGCCGGATGCGAGATCGCGCCGGCAGGCTCCTGGATCGACGCGCCCGCAGAGGCCTTCATCCTGGGCCTGAAGGAACTGCCCGACGCACCGGCGGCGCTGAAGCATCGCCACATCTTCTTCGGCCATGCCTTCAAGGGCCAGCCGGCAGGCCGGGTGGTGCTGGAACGGCTGAAGGCCGGCGGCGGCGCGCTGTACGACCTGGAATACCTGGTGGACGAAACCGGCCGCCGCGTCGCGGCCTTCGGCTACTGGGCCGGGTTCGCCGGGGCCTGGGTGGCGCTGAAATGCTGGGCCGCGCAGCAGCGCAGCGCACTGTGCGGACCGGTCGACGTCTGCACCGACAAGAAGAAGCTGCTAGCCGACCTGCAGGCGGAACTGTCCGCCGTGGGCCCCCACCGGCCCAAGGCCATCGTCATCGGCGCGCTGGGGCGCGTGGGATCGGGGGCCACAGACCTTCTGACCGCGATGGGCGTGGCCGTCACCCGATGGGACATGGCGGAAACCGCCTCTGGCGGGCCGTTCCCGGACATCCTGCACCACGACCTGTTCCTGAACTGCATCCTGGCGGGCCCGAAGACCCCGGTCTTCGTCTATCCGGAAGATCCGGCCAAACCCCGCCGCCTGACCGTGATCGGCGACATCGCCTGCGATCCGGAAAGCGACTTCAACCCGATCAAGGTCTATGACCACGTCACCGACTGGGACCATCCCGCCGTTCGCGTGGCAAAGGCCCCGGTCCTTGACGTGACCGCCATCGACAACCTGCCGTCGCTTCTGCCGCTGGAAAGCTCCGAAGATTTCGCGTCACAGCTTCTGCCCCACCTGAAGACGCTGGGCACCCCCGATGCGGGCGTCTGGGGCCGTGCGGCAGAGGTCTTCAAGACCCATACCGCCGGTATTCCGGCGTAACCGAGATAGAAGGATCATTCGACATGACCGTCCACTGGTGCGGCACCGGCCTGTCCGCCATCCCCGGCCTTCGCCGCCTGATCGAAGAGGGCATGACCGTCACCGTGTGGAACCGCACGGTCGAAAAGGCGAAGGAAGCCGTCGGCGATCTGACCGACGACATCCGGGCCTTCGACCTGGATGCGGTCGCGACCGCGCTGGCGCCCGGCGACATCGTCATTTCCATGCTGCCGGGCGACTGGCATGTGCCGCTGGCCAGGGCGGCCATCGCGGCCAAGGCGCATTTCGTCTCGTCCTCGTACATCGCGCCGGAAATGCGGGCGCTTCAGGATGATGCCAAGGCCGCCGGCGTCGTGCTGGTGAACGAGGTCGGGCTGGACCCGGGCATCGACCACCTGATGGCCCACCGCCTGGTCGAGATGTACCGCGCAGCACCGGAATACGCGCCGGACAACGCGCTCAGCTTCATTTCCTATTGCGGTGGCGTGCCGAAGATCGCCAACGACTTCCGCTACAAGTTCAGCTGGTCGCCGCTGGGCGTGCTGAAGGCGCTGCGCTCGCCGTCCCGGTCGCTGAAGGACGGGGCGGAACTGAAGGTCGACCGTCCCTGGGACGCGATCACCCATTACGACGCGCCGCTGCCGGAGGCCGAGAGCTTCGAGGTCTATCCGAACCGCGACAGCCTTCCCTTCATGGAACAGTACCATTTCGACCCCGCCTGGCCGGTCACGGACTTCGTCCGCGGCACGCTGCGGCTGGACGGCTGGGCCAAGGCCTGGGCCAACGTCTTCGCCGAGGTGGAAACCCTCTCCGGTCCCGAAGGCGATGCCCGCCTGAAGGAAATG
This sequence comes from Chachezhania sediminis, assembly GCF_009765275.1. GTDB lineage: Bacteria > Pseudomonadota > Alphaproteobacteria > Rhodobacterales > Rhodobacteraceae > Chachezhania > Chachezhania sediminis. The sequence goes on along the minus strand of NZ_VOPH01000002.1, from coordinate 492,510 downwards.
TCGGACCAGTTCTGGAATGACCACGCCTATGACGAGGGCGAGCCCGACCGGGTGGTCCTGTGCGTGGCGCTGGAAGCGAAGAAGAACGGCCAGCCTGTCTGGCACCAGGCCTATGTGATGGATGCCTGGGGCGACGAGCGCGGCACGGCGATGGCACGGCTGGTGTCGATCACCGTGGCGCTGGCCGTGGAAGCGGTCGCCAAGGGCCGGATCGAGCCCGGCGTCCACGCCGCGCCCAGCCAGCCCGAGCTGGTGACCGAATGGCTGGAAGAAGTTGGCCGTCAGGCCCAGCACCTTGCCCTGGTCGACCAGCTGGCCTGAAGATCGTTCCTGCGGGGCCCCGAAGGGCCCCCGGGATCACAGCAGTTCGTCTTCCTCGCCCGTGGCGGAAATGCCCAGGGCTTCCAGCCCGGCTTCCAGATTGTCGGCCAGGTGTGGCGTGCCGATCAGATAGTCGGCGGTCGGCGTCGTGGCCTCTGCCCGGGCGGTTGCGACCGCGTCGGCATATTCCTCGGCCTCGAAGGCGCCGCGGCCGATCCACATGACGGCCACCAGTTCCGCCTGCTCGTCCTCGGTCATCGCTTCGACCAGACCCCGGAATTCCGGTTCGGCCCGTTCGATCTCGCGGGCGAGAATCGCGATCTCGGCCACCTTTCGTGCTGACAGTTCCTGCATTTTCCCACTCCGTTCTGTCGCCTCTCCCGTAATGGAGGCTACGATCAGATAGAATACCGCGCGTCTTTGACCTTACGCAAACAGGTGCCGGTAAACCGGTTCGGGAAGCAGGCGCGCCAGGCGGAACACCCACGAGAACACCGTGGGAAAACTGCGCTGAAACCGGCGCGTGTTCATGTGATCGAAGATCACCTTTGCCGCATCGTCCGGTTCCATCAGGAAAGGCATGCGAAAGTCGTTCTTGTCGGTCAGACGCGTGCGGATGAAGCCCGGATTGGCCAGTTGCACCTGCACGTTCGTCCTCCGAAGGTCGCACGCCAGCGTTTCCGCCAGCGACATGCACCCCGCCTTGGCCGCGCCATAGCCCACCGATCCCGGCAGCCCCCGGAACCCGGCCAGCGAGCCCACGACCACGATGTGTCCGTGGTCGCGTGCCACCATGCCCGGCAGCGCTGCGCCCAGCACGCGGACAAGGCCGGTGAAGTTCACATCGGCCATCTGTTCCGCCTGTTCGGCGTTCCAGTCCGTCGCGGCCATCGGCCAGTAGAGCCCGGCCAGGAAGACCAGCCCGTCGATCTTTCCGACCTGTTCCGCAGCCACCGCCACGCTGTCCCGGTCGGCCACGTCCATCGGAACCGCCTGCGGATCGCCCGGCAGGCTGTCCGCCAGGTCCCGCAGGCGATCGGCAGAACGCGCCGACAGGATCACCTGCGCCCCCGCATCGGCCATATGCTTGGCCAGGGCGGCGCCCAGCCCTTCGCTGGCGCCGATCAGCCAATAGCGTTTGCCGGTCCAGTCGCGCATCGGATCAGGCCGCGGGCGCGGGGCGCAGGGTGGCGACCAGTTCGCCCACCTTCAGGCCGAACATGAAGAACTGGCTGCGGTTCACAAGGTGCCCGTTGGGCGCCAGATACATCCAGTCGGTCACGTTGATCACATGTCCGCCGCCGCCCTCGGGCAGTTTCAGGCGATAGCACAGCTGCAGGGTCGGGCCAGCCAGTTGCCCCCGCCCGGTTCCGATCACGTCGGGCGCCAGGGCCCGGACGCTGCCGTCGTCCTCCAGCAGCAGGGTCCATTCCCGGTCCTGCGTGGTGCCGCTGTCATATTGAAAATGTTCGGTCATCCGGCCCCGGTTGCCGTCCCAGGTGGCATGAAACGTACCGGTGAAACGGGTGGAAATCCGCCCCGTCGGCCCGAAGATCGCACCGTCGCACAGGATCGGACCGTCCAGGTGTTGCCGCAGGTCCAGGGCCGGGCCTTCGACCCCGGCATAGTCCGCAGGTCGCTGTGCCGCGAAACCCAGCCAGCGGCGACGCGCCCACAACAAGGCCAGGACCAGGGCCGCGCCCAATGCCATCCAGACCGCCACCATCATCGCATCGCCCGCGTCGTCGTCACATCGGAATCCGGTGGCGCGCCCCTGTCCCGGTAGCGCGCACCCTTCCACCACAGCTTCAGCGCCTGCCAGTGGATCAGCCCCATCACCCAGCGCGAACCCAGCGGCCGCCGCAACAGGATCCCCATCACCCGCAGCCAGTTCAGTGCCCGCCGTTCGCCGGTCAGCGTGGCAATCAGACCTTCACCGTCGCCCTTTTCGGCCTCTCCATCGACGCGATAGTCGATGCGGATCGCGATCCGGTCGGGATCGATCGCGAAGCGGAATACATAGGTCCCGTCGACCGGCTGGAACGGCGAGACATAGAAGACCTTGCGCGCCTCCAGTTTGTCGCTGGCCATGATCGGCCCGTGATCGGGACGGTGGCACAGATAGCTGTGGCGCTCGCCGAAAGTGTTCGTGACCTCGGCGATCACCGCCGTCAGGGCAACGTCGCGATAGCACAGCCAGAAACTGACGGGATTGAAGACATAGCCCAGAACGGTGGGCTGGGTCAGAAGCTCGATCCGGTCGGGGGACGGGATCTGCCGCTGGGCCAGCACCCGGCGGACCCAGGTGGCGCCCATGCCATGGCCGGGCGGGCCGCCATGGTTCCGGTCGTGGATCGCCAGCGGCGCCCGGCGGTTGCGGGCATAGCCCAGCGGACCCCGGGGCCAGGGATCTTCCGGGTCGATGCACAGCATGTCGACGTGATAGCTGAACCCGTTCCGGATCGCCCCGCGCCGACCGTGCCAGGTCGTGCCGGAGATATGTTCGACAGAGGGTCTCATTCCGCGGCCATCGCGGCGGGCCCCACCGGGCACGGACCTGCGGGGGCGGCGCCCCAGGGCCGTTCCTCGACCCCCATGGCGCGGGCCACGTCGACGGCGCTGGCCAGCCCGTCCTCGTGAAAGCCGTTCTTCATCCAGGCGCCGCAGAACCAGGTGCGGTTCCGCCCGTTCCGGCGGGCGATCCGTCCCTGCGCATCGAAGGCGCCCGCGTCATAGACCGGGTGGCGCAGGGTGACCTGATCGTGGATCAGCTCTTCCCGGATCGGGCGGCGTGTGTTCAGGGTCACGAACAGCGGATCGTCGGCCGGGATCGGCTGCAGCGCGTTCATCCAGTAGGTCACGTCGATTTCGCCCGCGCCGCCGCCCGCGGCCTCGGCATAGTTCCAGGACGACCAGACCTTGCGCCGCTTCGGCATCAGCGACGGATCGGCGTGCAGCGTCACCTGGTTCGGCCGATAGGCTATGGCGCCCAGCGCGGCCTGTTCGAACAGGTCGGCATCGTCCAGCATCCGCAGGCTGTCGTCGGAATGGGTGGCCAGGACGACCTGGTCGAAGACCTCCCACTGGCCGCCCCAGGCGCGAACCATCACGTCCTGCCCATTGCGCCGTACGGCCTGTACCGGGGCCTTCAGGCGGATATCGACCTGCTGCGCCCGCAGCATCGCCGCCAGCCGCTCGACATAGCGGGCCGATCCGTCCTTCACCGTGTACCACTGGTGCTGGCCCGTGGCGGACAGCAGGTGGTGATTGCGGAAAAAGCGGATCATCGCCTCGGCCGGGAAATCCAGCATCTGCGCCTTGGGAGAGGACCAGATGGCCCCGGAAAAGGGCGTCAGGTAATAGTCGCGAAAGGCCTCGCCCGTGCCCAGCGCCTGCAGCAGGTCGCCCACGGTCATGTCGGGACCAGTCACCGCGGCCTCGGCCCCGGCATTGAAGCGGAAGATGTCGCGGACCATGCGCAGGAAGGCGGGGCGCAGCGCATTGCCCGGCTGGGCGAACAGCGCCGAAAGCCCGCTGAGCGCATATTCGAAGCGCCCGCCATCGACCGAGACGCCGAAGCCCATCCGGCTTTTCGCCGTTTCGACCCCGAGCCGGTCGAAAAGCGCAGTCAGGTGCGGATAGTTCGCGTGGTTGAAGACGATGAACCCGGTATCGACCGGCTGCTGCCCGGTGCGGCCCGCCATCACGGTGCGGGCGTGACCGCCCAGTCGGTCGTCGGATTCGAACAGGGTCACGCGATGCGCACCCGACAGAAGTGCAGCCGCCCCCAGCCCGGAAATGCCGCCGCCGATCACTGCAATGCGGGCGCCAGGCGCCGGGCGCGCATCACGCATGGCCGGCCCGAATTCGTTGGCACCGGAGATCTGCGGGTATTCGAACGGCATGTCCTGTCCTTCTTAAACGGCCTCTTCCAAAGGATGTACGCAGCAGGGCCGAAACCGGATGACAAAGAAATGCGCGCGGAACGACGGGGCCCAAAAATCTTCCCGAGGAAGTGATCCACCCTTCCCTCGTCCCCGTAACCCGTTCATGTTGCTGACGGTCGAACCAGAAATTCCAGATGCCGGCCCGGCGTCCCGGCCACGCCGGGCCCGTGTCGCCACGTGCCCGAGGACGATGACGCCCGAAACGCCGTCTTCCCGCTCTGCCCAGGATCTTGCCCGCAGCGCCCGCGCGGTCGAGGCAGCCCCCGACTGGGAGGCGATGATCCTGCGGATCCGCGATCACCAGGATCAGGCGGCCTTTGCCGCGCTGTTCCGGCATTTCGCCCCGCGGGTGAAGGGCTTTCTGATGAAATCGGGCGCCGAAGCCACCCAGGCCGAGGAATGCGCCCAGGACGTGATGGCGACGCTCTGGCGGAAGGCGCACATGTACGATCCCGCCCGCGCCTCGGCCGCGACGTGGATCTTCACCATCGCCCGAAACCGCAGGATCGACCTTCTGCGCCGCGAACGAAGACCCGAACCCGAAGACCTGGGATGGGGGCCCGAAGCCGATCCCCCCGCCGAAGACGTCGCCGTCCTGAAGCAGGAGTCCGAGATCCTGCACCAGGCCCTGTCGGATCTGCCCGAGGCGCAGGCCGACCTGATCCGGCAAGCCTATTTCGGCGACCTGTCCCACCGAGAGATCGCGGACCGCACCGGCCTGCCGCTGGGCACGATCAAATCCCGTATCCGCCTGGCGCTGGACCGCTTGCGCCACGCCATGACCTGACGATGTACCGATGATGACCGACACGATCCGACATCACCTTCCCGACGACCTGCTGATGGCCTATGCCGCAGGGTCCCTGCCCGAGGCGTTTTCGCTTCTGGTCGCCACGCATCTGTCGATGTGTGACCGCTGCCGCGCTGCCGCCGAAAGCTATGACGCCGTGGGCGGCGCGCTGCTGGAGGACGTGCCCGAGGCCGCGATGTCCGAGGCCAGTCTGGCCGCCACGCTGGCCATGCTGCAGGCCCCCGACCCGAAACCGGCGCGCCGCGCGAAAACGCGCGACAGCGCCTTCACCCTGCCCCAGCCGCTGGCCGACTATGCCGGCAGCCGCCTGTCGGACATCCGCTGGCGCCCCGTCGGCATGGGCGTGAAACAGGCCATCCTGCGCACCAGCAGGACGGCAACCGCACGGATGATGCACATTCCGCCCGGCGTCGCCATGCCCGACCACGGCCACCACGGGATGGAAATGACGCTGGTACTGGACGGGGCCTTCAGCGACGCCTTCGGCCTCTACCGCGCCGGCGACATCGCCGTGGCCGATGCCTCCGTCGATCACGTGCCGGTGGCGACAGACGACAAGGCCTGCCTTTGCGTGATCGCCGCCGATGCCCGCCTGCGGTTCAACAGCCTGATCCCCCGACTGCTTCAACCCCTTCTGCGGATATGACCAGACTCGACACACTCAAAAGCAGAGTGCTAAGATTGACCGATCGGTAAAATCGTACATCTTGTCAGACCTCCGGCAACGGCAAAGGGAAGCCGCGCATGTCCCAGGCAGACCTGGCCCGCGTTTTCGCTGCGATGCACCGATCCGGGCACCCGCTGATCCTTTATAACGTGTGGGATGTCGGCAGCGCCAAGGCCGTTGCCCGCGCCGGCGCGCATGCCATCGCCACCAGCAGCTGGGCCCTGTCCACCGCCCATGGCATCGCCGACGGCGAACGGGTGCCCTTCGCCGCCAGCACCCTGAACCTGGCCCGGATCGTGCGGGCCGTGTCCCTGCCCGTTACCCACGATTTCGAAGCCGGCTTTGCCGATGACCTGCGCGAACTGTCGTCGAATTTCGCCCGCATCATCGATGTCGGTGCGGTCGGCGTGAACTTCGACGACCGCATCGGGGGCACCGGCGACCTGCGCAACGTCGAGGACCAGAGCGCCCGCATCGCCACCCTGCGCCGCACGGCCGAGGCGGCGGGCGTCCCGGTCTTCATCAATGCCCGGACCGACCTGTTCTTCAAGGGCCAGTCGCGCGAGGTGCACGCCCGGCTGATGCCGCAGGCGCTGGACCGCGCGGCGGCCTATGCGGATGCCGGGGCCGACGGGCTGTTCGTGCCGGGCCTTCTGGACCATGACCTGATCGAACAGCTGTGCGGGGCAGCGCCCCTGCCCGTCAACGTCATGCAACCGGGAGAGACGGCGGACATCCGCGCGCTGGCCGGTCTGGGCGTGTCGCGGATCAGTTTCGGCCCCGCGCCCTTCATCGCCGCCATGGCACAGCTGACGGAACGGGCCAGCCGGATCTTTGCCCGCGCCTGACGCCCAGGGCCCTGGCCCTAGTCGGACGAAGCCCCTGCAATGGCCAGCGGCGTATCCCGTCCCCGGACCTGCGTGTCGGCAAGCCGCGTCCACGCCCGGTCCTGCGTGCAGTCGATACCGGCCACCTTCAGCAGCGCGACCGAGGCGACCGAGGGATAACCGAGCTCTTTCGTCAGCTGCTCCAGCCGCGCGGCGATATTCACCGTGTCCCCGAAGACAGAGAATTCCAGCCGTTCGGCATCGCCGATCACCCCGGAAAAGACCGTTCCCCAGTGCATGCCGACGCCGATGTGCACCGGCGGCAGGCCGCTGGCCACGCGTTCGGCCGACCAGGCCGCGATGTCCCGGTCCAGCCGCGCGCCGCAGTCCAGGCAGGCCCGTGCCGCAGCCCCCGGGCCGGCGGGATCGTCGAAGACGATCATCGCCGCATCGCCCATGAACTTGTCGATCAGCCCGCCCGTCGCCCGCGCCGCCGCCGTGATCCGCGCGCGGTAGGCGGTGACGAAGCCCGAAATCTCTTCCGGGGCCATGTTCTGGGTCAGGCCGGTGAAGCCACGCATGTCGACGAACAGGACCGCCATCTCGGCCCGGGCTCCGCGGCGCAGCTCGTCCAGGCCGCCGCTTCCCAGCCGCGGCGCCAATTGCTGCGGCAGGTAACGGGTCAGGTTCACGCGGGCCAGCGTTTCCGCGATGGACCGTTTCAGCAGGGTGCGCATCCGCCGGGCGCCGACGACGAAGACGACGCCGCCCACTGCCAGCATGGCCAGCCGCATCGCGTTGGGCGGCAGGGACAGGAAGAACCGGATCGGCCCGGTGTCGCTGCCAACCGTCAGTTCCGGCCCGGAATAGAGCACGACGAGAACCCCAAGCCCCAGGATCGACAGCGTCAGCACATAGACCATGGCCCAGGGATTGATCCGCAGGACGCTGATCGCCAGCACCATCGGCATCAGCCAGACCGGCGGCAGCAGGAACACCATGTCGCCGGAAAAGCCCGTGTTCTCCAGCCCCAGGGCCACGTTGATCACGAGGAACATCGGGTCGGCTGTGGCCCCCACCCAGATCATCCAGCGCCGCAGCAACCCGCGCCGTGCCAGAAACCAGGTCACCAGGCCCAGCACGAAATAGGCCCCCATCGCCCCGGCGGCGTAAAGCCATTGCCGACCCAGCACCGGATCGCCATATCCCTGCGCGCCCGGAATGATCACGGTCGAGAAAAAGAGCGCCAGCCCCGCCGCCACCGCCATCCGCAGCACCGCGACCAGGCGTTCGGTGTCCAGCTCCGCCTCCAGCAGCAGGGGGCGGATATCCGGCTCCGGCTCGGCACTGATGGGACTGGCGGGCAATTCACGGGACATGTCGGCGGCTTCGTTGATCCGGAACGCGGGAAACGGGGACGACCCCCGGGACCGTCATAGACTGACACACGGCAAACGGCCATTTCCGTCGCGACATCCGCCACGACTTGGCACAAGCAGCTTGCCGTAACGGTTGCCCCTTATATGCACCAGCGGCTATGTTTGGCCACGCAGGTCGCGGGCCCGGGCTTCCGACCGGGTCCGTTCCGGCCAGCCCCACCGCCCTGAACGCCCCGCCAGGAGATATGTCCATGTCCCAAGCCGCCGTCATCGTCCGCACCGGTCGCAAGTTCGACCAGGTCCTGGATGGTGCGCGCACGGTTTTCCTGAAGGACGGGTTCGAAGGGGCCAGCGTCGACGACATCGCCCGCGCCGCCGGCGTGTCGAAGGCCACGCTTTACAGCTATTTCCCGGACAAGCGGCTGCTGTTCATGGAAGTGGCACGGGTCGAATGCATGCGCCTGGCCGAACTTGCGGTGAACGAGATCGATGCCACCCTTCCCCCGCGCGAGGTGCTGACCCGCACCGCCCAGAAGCTGATCCCGTTCATGCTGTCGGAATTTTCGATCAAGATGTTCCGCATCTGCGTGGCGGAATCGGACCGGTTCCCGGAACTGGGCGCCGATTTCTATGCCAGCGGTCCGGAAATGGGGCGCAAGCGACTGGTCGAGTACATGGGCAAGGCCCGCGACCGGGGCGAGCTGAAGATCGAAGACCTGTCGCTGGCCGCGGAACAGTTTTCCGAGCTGTGCAAGTCGCACCTGTTCGCGCGGGCCGTCTTCGGCATCCAGACCAGCTTTACTCAGGCCGAAATCGACCGCGTCGTACAGTCGGCCGTCGATGTGTTCATGGCCCGCTACAGCGCCTGACGGCCCGTCTTTCAGAAGAACCTCACGTAAGGGCACCCGGGCTTGACCTTGGGTCATGTACTCCTGACGCGCACCAAATCCTGTCCCCGGATGCTAGGCTGGGCCCGACCAGGCCACGCGCGGACCGGCATCATAAGCTGCGGCCGCGCCTCATGGAGGAGGGGACCCATGGTCGAAACGCTGGCAAAGTTCCGCGATATTCCCGAGCTGCCCGATTACGTCGACGGGCAGACCGACCACGACTACATGCACGGCGCGTGGGCCCGCGGCCCGCTGGCCCGCGACCGGCGGGGCCTGATCCGGGCGTTCCCGGCGGCACTGATGTCCGAGTTGATGGACGACCGCTGGACCCGGCAGATCGAGATGGAAAGCATGCAGATCGCCGCCATCAGCGGCGGGCCGGTCTATGATTTCTTCGACAACGTCCTGCTGTTTTCGAACGGACAGGTCCATCGCAATCGCCGCGGGCCGCTGGTGCGCACCTTCGCCCACCGTGTGATCGAGGACTCGCGCCCCGCCATCGCCGCCCGCTGCGAACGAATGGTAGCGGAACTGGCCGGATCGGGCCCGGTGGACTTCGTGGGCAGACTGGCGAGCCCCCTGCCCGCGCATGTCATCGCCTCGATCATCGGTGCGCCCGAGGGCGAGGTGGAGCTGGTCGCCCGCCACGTCTATTCCGCCATCCGCGGCCTGTCCCTGGTGAAGGAGGAGGTCTGGCTGGAGGCCAACGCCGACATGGCCGCGCTGGCGGCCTATGTCGAACGGCTGATTGCGTCCCGCCGGGCGAAAGGCGCCGACGATTTCCTGACCCGCTTCCTGGACCGGGTCGAGGGCGGCCCCCTGGACGAGGCCGAGATCCGGACACAGATCATGGTCCTGGTCCTGGCCGGGTCAGACACGACGCGCGGGGCGCTGACATCCACCGTGTCGCAACTGATGCAGAACCGGGACCAGTGGCAGATGCTGGTCGCCGATCCCGACCGCTGGGTCCCGGCTGCGGTTTCGGAAGGGCTGCGCTATGACCCGGTGATCGGATCGCTGGCCCGGATCCTGACGGAACGGCACAGCGTCGCGGGTTACGACCTGCCGGCCGGGACCTTCATCGGCGCCTGCATGCTGACCTCCCTGCGGGACCCGGCGGTCTATGCCGATCCGCACCGCTTCGACATCACGCGGACGGATCACCCGAAGCTGCACCCGATCTTCGGCGGCGGTCCCCACCGCTGCCTGGGCGAAGCTCTGGCACGTCTGGAACTGGAAGAGGCGCTGAAGGCCTTGGTCCGCCTGGCACCCGACATGGAGCTGGAGAGCCCGCCCGCGCGTCTGCGCGGCTATGGTGCGACGCGGGCCCTGACACCGATGGTCGTGCGGATGTAGGGCGCCCGGGCGCCCCGGCATTGCGCGCAAAGCGGGGGCTCTGCCCCCGCACCCCCGAGGTATTTGAAGATCAAAGAAGAAAGGGGCCGCGCGACCGGCCTTCTTTGGCCCCCGGATATCCCCGCCGGCGGCGGTCCGGTCCACAGCCCGGACGCAAATTTCGGCCACCATGTCGCGATTGGGGTCCGCAAGGCGGCCCGACTTCTGTATTCTGCGCAACGAAGCCAAGCCCGCCGCAAGGAAACCGCCCCATGACCGACACGATCCGCTTCACGCTCGACGGCGCCGAAGTCGAGGCCGCGCCCGGCCAGACGATCTGGGAAGTCGCCAATGGCCGCGGGCTGGTGATCCCGCATCTGTGCCACAAGCCGGCGCCGGGTTATCGCCCCGATGGCAACTGCCGCGCCTGCATGGTCGAGATCGAGGGCGAGCGGACACTGGCCGCCTCGTGCATCCGCGAACCGTCGGACGGCATGGTGGTGAAGACCGCCACGCCCCGGGCCGAAGGCGCGCGGCGGATGGTGATCGAGATGCTGATGGCCGACCAGCCGGAGCCCGAGGCCGCCCACGACAGATCCAGCCATTTCTGGGACATGGCGGCGGCGAACGGTGTTGCGGAAAGCCGCCTGCCGGTGCTGGAGGCCGACCGCGTGCCGCTTCTGGACGACAGCCATGTCGCCATGCGGGTGAACCTGGATGCGTGCATCCAGTGCGGGCTGTGCGTGCGCGCCTGCCGCGAGGTGCAGGTGAACGACGTGATCGGCATGGGGGGGCGCGGCCACGACGCCTATCCTGTCTTCGACCTGTCGGATCCGATGGGCGAAAGTTCCTGTGTGGCCTGCGGCGAATGCGTGCAGGCCTGCCCGACCGGCGCCCTGATGCCCGCGACCGTTCTGGACGGCGCACAGGTCGGCGACAGCCAGGACTTCGACCGCGAGGTGCAGAGCGTCTGTCCCTTCTGCGGCGTGGGCTGCCAGGTCTCGCTGAAGGTCAAGGGCGACCGGGTGGTCTATGTCGAGGGCGTGGACGGACCCGCGAACGAGGGGCGGCTGTGCGTCAAGGGCCGCTTCGGCTTCGACTATATCCACCACCCGCACCGGCTGACGAAACCTCTGATCCGGCGGGACGACGCCCCGGCCAAGGGGCTGAACGTCGATCCCGCCAACTGGCAGACCCATTTCCGCGAAGCCACATGGGACGAGGCGATGGAGTTTGCCGCAAGGGGCCTGAAGGACCGCGGGCGCGAGGTGGCGGGTTTCGGTTCCGCCAAGTGTACGAACGAGGAAGCCTATCTTTTCCAGCGTTTCATCCGCGAAGGGTTCGGGCACAACAACGTGGACCACTGCACGCGGCTGTGTCACGCGTCCTCGGTCGCGGCGCTGATGGAGAACGTGGGGTCGGCCGCCGTCACGGCCACCTTCAACGAGATCGAGAATGCGGACGTCGCCATCGTCATCGGCGCCAACCCGATCGAGAACCATCCCGTCGCCGCCACCTATTTCAAGCAGTTCGCCAAGCGCGGCGGCAAGCTGATCGTCATGGACCCGCGCGGGCAGGCCTTGAAGCGCCACGCCAGCCACATGCTGCAGTTCCGCCCCGGCGCAGACGTTTCGATGCTGAACGCGATCATGCACGTGATCGTCGACGAGGGGCTCTACGACCGGCAATACATCGAGGCCTTCACCGAGAACTGGGAGGCCGAGAAGGCGCATCTGGCCGATTTCAGCCCCGAGAGGATGTCCGAGATCTGCGGCATCGCCCCTGACGTCCTGCGCGACGTGGCGCGGACCTTTGCCACGGCACGGGCGGGCATGATCTTCTGGGGCATGGGCGTGTCGCAGCACATCCACGGAACCGACAATTCCCGCTGCCTGATCAGCCTGGCGCTGATGTGCGGACAGGTCGGGCGGCCAGGCACGGGCCTGCACCCGCTTCGGGGGCAGAACAACGTGCAGGGCGCGTCCGATGCCGGGATGATCCCGATGTTCCTGCCGGACTACAAGGACGTGCGCGACGACGGCGTGCGGTCGACCTTTACCCAGATCTGGGGCAACCAGCGTTATGCCGACGCCGAGAAGGGCCTGACGGTGACCGAGATCCTGGATGCCGTCCACGCGGGCCAGATCAGGGCGATGTACATCCTGGGCGAAAACCCGGCCATGTCGGACCCCGACGTGGCCCATGCCCGCCAGGCGCTGGCGACACTGGATCACCTGGTGGTGCAGGACATTTTCCTGACGGAAACGGCGAACTATGCCGACGTGATCCTGCCTGCCTCGGCCTTTGCCGAAAAGACCGGGACCGTCACCAACACCAACCGGCAGGTGCAGATGGGCCGCCCGGCGGTGGCCCCCCCGGGCGAGGCGCGCGAGGACTGGGCGATCACGGTCGAACTGGCGAAGCGCTGCGGGCTGGACTGGCATTTCGAAAATCCGGCGCAGGTCTTTGCCGAGATGAAGCTGGGGATGGAGTCGCTCGACAACATCACCTGGGCCCGGCTGGAGGCCGAGAACGCGGTGACCTATCCGTCGCTGTCGCCCGAAGATCCGGGGCAGCCGATCGTCTTCGGCGACGGCTTCCCGCGGGCCGGGGGACGAGCCAAGTTCACCCCGGCCTCGGTCATTCCGCCGGACGAGGCGCCGGATGCGGATTACCCGATGATCCTGACCACAGGCCGGCAGCTGGAACACTGGCACACGGGGTCGATGACCCGCCGCGCATCGGTCCTGGACGCGGTGGAGCCCGAGGCGAACTGTTCCCTGCACCCCGCGACGCTGCGCAAGCTGGGCGTGGCCCCGGGCGAGATGCTGCGCCTGACGACGCGGCGGGGCAGTGTCGAGATCATGGCGCGGGCCGACCGGGCGGTGTCCGAGGACATGGTCTTCCTCCCCTTCGCCTTCGTCGAGGCGGCGGCAAACCTTCTGACCAACCCCGCACTCGATCCCTTCGGCAAGATCCCGGAGTTCAAGTATTCGGCCGTCCGCGTCGAAGCCCTGAAAGATACGGTCGCAGCAGAGTGAGCCAAGGCGCTTCAAAGCGCCTTGCAAGGTTTTTCGAAAATCCTTGCCCGGGGTCCCGCGCGTGTGTCGCGTGTTGCAGGGAGCGTCTGCACACGCTTAGATGACGGCATGGCAAAGGCTGTTCTTCTTCACCGTGCGGACACGCATTACGGCGACAAGCTGGAGTCGGTGTACGATTTTCCCGACATCAAACGATACGTCCAGGACGCCCAGGAGACTGTGGGTGATTGGATTGTCTACTACGAACCAACAAGGGTTCGCGGCAGCCGAGGATACTTTGCAGTCGCAAAAGTTCAGGATGTAATCCCCAAACCAGGTGCAAAAGGTCGGTACCTCGCCTTGATGGAACCTGGCACATTCTTTCCGTTTGACCATGAGCTTCCGCGTGAAGATCAAGGGCGACTTCGGGAAAGCAGCTTGGTTAACCCAGACGGCACCCCCATGCGAGGAGGGAACAATCAGAATTCCGTCCGCCTGTTACCCGACGCCGAATTCGCGGCCATCGTGAATGCCGGCCTGCCGGCCGACCTCGAAACCCTGGAAGCCCGCCGGTACGATACCGCGGCGGAGGTCCCCGGCCTGGCCGATGCGCAGATGCACTTTGACCGACCCGTGGTCGAACGGTTGACGAACCGCAAATATCGGGACGTGGCCTTTCGCCGGAAGGTGCGCGAGGCCTATGACTATACCTGCGCCATTTCCGGCCTGAAGCTGCGCAATGGCGGCGACCGGCCCGAGGTCCAGGCCGCCCATATCCGGCCCGTGGCCGAGAATGGCAGCGACAGCGTGAACAACGGGCTGGCCCTGTCGGCCACGCTGCACTGGATGTTCGACCGCGGCCTGATCTCGGTCGGGCCGCAGGACGAAATCCTGGTTTCGCACAACAAGGTGCCCGGGGATGTCGTCAACCGGCTGATCCACCCGGGCGGGCGATTGATCCTGCCGAAAGATGCAAGGAACCGCCCGAACCCCGAGGCGCTGAAATGGCACCGCGAGAACCGGTTCGGGCAGGTCCTGCCGATGTCCGGCGACCTGCCCTTTTGACGGCCTTCACACCAGCAGGGTGATGTCCGTGCGCCCTGCACCACGGCGCAGGGCGTGCACATCGGCATGGTCGGGGTCGGCGATCCAGGCACGGGCGGCCTCCGCGTCCGGGAAGGACATCACCGCGATCATCGACGGGATGTCAGGCGTGCCGTCCAGCGCTTCGGCTTCGCGGGACATCTTCTCGACCCTTCCGCCGTGCTTTTCCAGCACCGGCCCCGCGACCTCGCGGTAGCGGGCCATCGAGTCAGGGTTGGTGATCGTGGCCCGAAAGATGGCATAAATCATCTGTTCACTCCGATATGTCAGGGTTAGGTTTCGCAACCCTGGATCGCGCGGGTTCGCGCGAAAACGCGTGTCTTTGCATGCGGCCCGTGCAATTCTGTGTGCATGGATGCCGACTGGGACGATCTGAAGACCGTGCTGGCGCTGGTGCGCCATGGGACCCTTGCCGCGGCGGGGGCGGATCTTGGCGTGTCCTACACCACCGTCGCCCGCCGGGTGCAGCGGGCGGAACAGGCGTTGGGAGAGAAGCTGTTCGAACGGTTGGCCGACGGCTATCGCCCGACGGACACGGCGCGGCTGGTGGCGGATTACGCCCACCGGATGGAAAGCGAACAGACGACGCTGCTGCGCAAGATCCAGGGGCGGGACAGGCGACTGTCGGGAAAGCTGGTGATCACGGCGCCGCAGCTGCTGATCGGGCCGTACCTGGCGCCGGTGCTGGACCAGTTCACCCGCATCCATCCCGCCGTCGACCTGCAGATCCGCGCCACAAACGACCTTCTGGACCTGAACAGGCGCGAGGCCGACCTGGCGATCCGCATCCACGACTCGCCCGGCGATGCGCTGATCGGCGTGCGGCTGTGCGCACAGCAGCGCGCCTCCTTCGCCAGTACCGAAGCCGCGAAGCGGATCGAGAGGGACCCCGCCGCCCCGATCCCCTGGCTGGTCTTCGCGGACCGGCCGGAGATCCCGAAGGCCGCGCAGGACCGCTGTCCCAACGGGCGGGTGCGCATGGTCTTCGACGACATGGCGGCGCTTCTGGGCGCGGCACAGGCGGGTCTGGGCGTGGTGCGGATCCCGTTCTTCCTGGGCCGCTCGACGCCCTGGCTGGTGCAGGTGCCGTTCCTGCCGCCGGAACCCTATCCGGATGTCTGGGCCGTGGCCTACGACGACATCTGGCGGTCGGCCAAGGTGGCGGCCTTCCGCACGCTGCTGGTGCCCCATTTCCGTGCCCGGCGGCAGGATTTCGTGGCCTGACAGGCCAAACAGGCCAGTGCCGGCGCCCGAAGGCACCAGCCGAAAAGGTCAGCGTCCGGTAAAGACCGGCTTGCGCTTTTCCACGAAGGCCGCAGCGGCCTCCCTGTGGTCTGCGGTGGTCGCGGACAGGGTGTGGTTCAGCGCCTCGCGGTCGAAGCACTCCGTCAGGCTGGCCCCGGATTCCGCCAGAAGGAAGTTGTCCTTGATCCGGCCCAAGGTCAGGGTCGGTCCCGCGGCCAGTTCAGCGCCAAGCGCAATGGCCGTTTCCAGCACGTCCGGTTCCGGCACGGCGCGGGTGGCCAGGCCCATCGCCGCGGCGTCGGTTCCGGACAGAAGCGGCGACAGAAGGTACATCTCGCGCGCTTTCGCAGCGCCAAGGATCCGGGTCATGAAATACGTCCCGCCGAAATCGCCAGACAGGCCCACGTTCTTGAAGGCCGTGGTGATCTTGGCATCCTCGGCCACGATGCGGAAATCGCAGGACAGGGCGATGGACAGGCCCGCCCCCGCACAGGACCCTTCGACCGCGGCGATGGTGGGCTTCTTCATCTCGTGCAGATACCGCGACACGGTCATCCGGTCCCGCAGACCATGCATCCGTTCGCCCAGCGACAGGTCCGCGCCCGCCCCGGCGTTCATCGCCTTAACGTCGCCGCCGACGCAGAAATGCCCGGCAGACCCGGTCAGCACCACCGCGCGCACCGTATCGTCCAGCGCAGCTTCCGCAGCGGCGGACACCAGCGCCTGGGTCAGGGCCGCATCCAGCGCATTGCGCCGGTCCGGCCGGTTCATGGTCAGGATCAGCAGTCCGTCCCGTCGTTCGGACAGAAGCACGTCGGTCATCGGGGTCTCCTCCCTCATTGCACCCTGCCCCTGGCCCCTAGCCGCATCTGACGGTGGCTCCGGGCGGGCGGGTTAAAATCTGACATATGTCAGGCACGCTGCACGCTAGGGGCGGCCGGACGACCGGTCAACCATCTGCGGCAGGTCGGGCGCCAAGCTTGTGCGGCGGCGCGGGTGCGACTAGGCTTGCCCGACATGACGGTTCTGGACGGCACAGGAAGAGCGACAGCGCAATGACCAACGGGAAACCGGAGACGCCCGATCTGCAGTCCGCCGAACCGATGCTGGCCGAGGCCGAACTGAACGGCGTCCGGAACGAGGATCTTGTCCGCCAGCGGCGTGAACAGATCTGCGATGCGGCGCTCGAGCTGTTCCTGATGAAGGGCTTCGCCGCCACGACGATCCGCGACATCTGCGCGGGGTCCGGTGTGAACCAGGCCTCGATCTACGACTACATCGCCAACAAGAACGATATCCTGCGGCGGCTTCTGAACCAGCTTTGGTTCCGCCGCGACGTGGTCAACCTGCCGGAACTGATGGCGAATCAGGACCTGTCGATGCAGGAGGTACTGGCGCGGTACTTCCGCGAGGCCTGGGCGATGAAGCGCAAGGGGACGCTCCTGGCTTACCGGTCCGTCCCCCACATGCAGGCCGAGGATCGCAAGGCGATGCGGATGCGCGAACGCAAGCTGATCGAGGACCTGTGCGTTCAGCTGCACCGCCGCGCCGGCAACATGCCCGACGACAAGCGGGTGGAGGTGATCGCGAACCTCCTGGTCTTTCTGACCGCCTTCGCGCCCATGCGCGACTGGCTGACCCGCGACATCCCGAACGAAGACATGGTGCAGCTGATCTCGGCCGGGGCCGCGGCGGCAGTCGAGAAGATGATCGACGAAATCTGCAAGGATCCTGCGAACGGCTGACCCGGGCACTGCATCGGCAGCGCATCGGGGAGGAGGCGCCATGACACTTCACCTGAGACAGATCTGCCTGGTCGCCGCCCGGTTGGACGATGCGATCTCGCCCCTTGGCGCCCTGCTGGGCGCGCGCGTCGCCCATGTCGATCCGGCGGTCGGGACCTTCGGTCTGGAAAACGCCCTGCTGGCGCTGGGAACGCAGTTCCTGGAGGTCGTCTCGCCCCTGCGGGACGGCACGGCGGCCGGCCGCTTCCTGGCACGGCGTGGCGGCGACGGCGGCTACATGGTGATCACGCAGGTGGCCGCGAAGGCCGAGCAACAGGCCATACGGACCCGTTCCGCCGCCGCCGGGGTTCGGGTGGCCTTTGAGGAGGACCGCGAGAGCTGGAGCCTGATGCAGCTGCACCCCGCCGACATGGGCGCCGCCTTCCTGGAAGTGGACTGGGATGCCTCGGGCGATGTGACCGGCAACTGGGAACCGGCCGGCGGGATGGCGTGGCAGGAAGCCGCCAGTGCAGAGGTCACGGGCATCGTCGCCGCCGAAATGCAGGCAGAGGACCCGGCCGCACTGGCCGTACGGTGGGCAGAGGTGATCGGCTGTGACGTCGAGCGGTCGGGCGACTTGTGGTCGGTCGCCCTGGGCAATGCCGTGCTGCGCTTCGTGCCGATGACGGACGGGCGCGGGCCCTGCCTGGGCGGGATCGACCTGGCATGTGCAGATCCGGATGCAGTGATCGCGCGGGCGGCATCGCTGAAACTGCCGGTGGATGGCAACACCGTCACCGCCTGCGGGATGCGCCTGCATTTCGTTACGCCGTGACGGACCCTGACCCGGCGGACCCGAGCCCGGGCAGCCCGGGACGACATGTCCGGCGCTACCCCGCGCGCCGGATCAACAAGGCCAGCCGGTCGAAACTCGCCTGAACGGTCTGGTCCCCGGTCTTGGCAAAGAAGGCGTCAAGGTCGCTCCAGATGCGAACGGCGCGGTCCAGTTGGGGCTCATTGCCTTCGGAGTAGAGGCCCGCGCGGATCATGACCTCGGACCGTTCGTAAGCGCCCAGCAATGCCCGTGCTTCGGAGATCAGGCGGTTTTCCTCGTCGGTCGCCGCATCCGGCAGGCTGCGCGACACGGATCGGAGGACGTCGATGGCCGGATAGCGGCCGCGTTCGGCGATGTCGCGGTTCAGGACGATATGACCGTCCAGCACGCCGCGCAGGATGTCGGCCACGGGTTCGTCCATGTCCGAACCCGCCACCAGCACGCTGAAGACCGCCGTGATGTCGCCCATGTCGCCGACACCGGGGCCCGCGCGTTCGCACAAACCGGTGATCAGCGGCACGATACTGGCGGGAAACCCCCTGAGCGCCGGTAATTCGCCAGAGGCGGCGGCAATCTCGCGATGGGCTTCGGCATAGCGGGTGATGGAATCGGCCAGGAACAACACGTTCAGGCCCTTGTCGCGGAAATGTTCGGCCACCGTCATCGCGGACCAGGCGCAGCGACGCCGCATCAGCGCCGACTGGTCCGAGGTCGCGGCGACGACAACCGTGCGCGCCAGCCCGTCCTCTCCCAATGTGCGGCGGACGAATTCGCTGACCTCGCGGCCACGCTCGCCGATCATGGCCACGACGACGACGTCCGCCTCCACCGCCTTGGTCAGATGGGCCAGCAGCCGCGACTTGCCCACGCCAGAACCTGCGAAAAGGCCGATCCGCTGGCCCCGGACCAGGGGCAAAAGCGTGTTCAGGACCGACATGCCCGTTGCCAGCCGCTGGCCCAGCCCGCGGCGCAAGGCGGCGGGCGGCGGCGCGGCGGTGGTGGTGCAGGCACGGCTGCCACGCGGCAGCGGGCGATTGTCCAGCGGATGCCCGTCCGGGTCGATCACGCGACCCAGCCAGCCGTCGCAGGGCGCGAAGGGCGGGGCCGGCATCAGCGCCACCCGGTCGCCCACTGCCACCCCGTCCGGTGCGCGGTCGACGAACAACTGTATATCGCTCTCGCCCACGGCCATGATCTCTCCGGCCAGGGACCGGCCGCCCTTCATCCGGATCGCCGCCCGGTCGCCGATTCGGGCGACCTGTGCCAGCCCGCCGATGCGCACGACGCCGTCGCCCACAGATAGAACGCGCCCAGCCGGATGCGACCTGCGGACGGCGCCAAGGTCCGCAATCAGGGTTTCCAATGCCTGGCCCATGGGTGCCTGCCTTTCCAAGGCCCCCTCCCGAAAACCGTTTCTAAAGGAATCCCCGTTAAGCCTTGATTGAAATGGATCGAGGGAGAAGCCCCGGTGTTTGCTGATCTGAACATCTTTCGAGTTGCCCACGCGATGGCCTATCACGCGGGCCAGCGGCAATCGTTGATTTCCGAGAACATGGCCAATTCCGACACGCCCGGATTCAAGGCGCGTGACCTGGTGCCCTTTGCCGAATCCCTTTCGGGCGGGCCCGACGATGCCGCCCTGCGCGCCACCCGACCCCGACATCTGCACGCAACAGACGGTCCCTTCCGCGCCGACGAGGACGGCCGCGCCATGCGGCTGACGGACGGCCAGAACGCCGTCTCGATCGAGGAGGAGATGGTGAAGGCGGTGGAAACCAAGCGCCAGCATGACCGGGCCCTGGCGATCTACAGGTCGTCGCTGACCATCCTGCGCGCCAGCCTGGGCCGGAGCTGAGGGAATGGGGATGAGCGACTTTTCCAATGCCCTGTCCGTTTCCGCCAGCGGGTTGAAGGCACAGGCCATGCGGCTGCGGCTGACATCCGAAAACATCTCCAACGCGGATACGCCCGGCTACCGGCGCAAGACCGTGGCATTCAACGCTGTCCGCGAGGAAACCGGCGGCCCCGAGAAAGTAGAGGTTGGGCGCGTGCGCCTGTCCAGGACCGATCCGGTCGACATCTACGATCCCGGCCATCCGCTGGCGGACGACACCGGGCATTACAAGGGTTCGAATGTCGACCTGATGATCGAGATCGCGGACGCCCGCGAGGCGCAACGCAGCTACGAAGCCAACCTGAAGATGTTCGACCAGGCGCGGAAGATGTCTTCCGGCCTCTTGGATCTGCTCAGACGATAAGGAGGTTCCAGAATGGACCTGAGACAAATTTCAGCCCTGCAAAGCTATTCCGCCGCGCGGACGGCAACGAAACCCGATCCGACCCAGCCCGGGGCCGGCGCGACCCTGCGCCAGGCGACGCAGGACTTCGTCCAGACGCTGCAGCAAGGCGAACAGACCGCGCTGTCGTCGATGGGCGGCAAGGCCGATCCGCACGCGCTGGTCCAGGCCCTGGCCCAGACCGAACTGGCGGTCGAGACCGCAGTTACCGTGCGCAACAAGGTCGTCGAGGCCTACCAGGAAATCCTGAGGATGCCGGTCTGACATGCTGGATGAAGGCGTCTTCTTCGACACGATGCGGCAGGGTCTGTGGATCGCGGTGGTGACCTCTGTCCCGATCCTGACGGTCGCGCTGGTGACCGGCCTGGCCATCGGGCTGTTCCAGGCGCTGACCTCGATCCAGGAAATGACCCTGACCTTCGTGCCGAAGCTGATCGCCATCGTGATCGTGTTCTGGCTGTCCATGGGCTTCATGACCAACAGCCTGATCTCGTTCTTCCAGATGCAGATCGTGCCTTTGATAGCCGGGGGGAACTGATGGAAACCACTGTCTATGCCACGCTTTCCCGCCAGTCGGGATTGATGCGCGAAATGCAGATCGTGGCGAACAACATCGCCAATGTATCGACCACCGGCTTCCGGCAGGAAGGCTTGACCTTTTCGGAATTCATCCGCCGCGCGCCGGGGGAACCGTCCGTGTCGATGGCCGGTGCGCGGATCGAGACGACATCCCACAGCCAGGGTGCGCTGCGCCGCACCGACGGCGTCTTCGACCTGGCGATCGAAGGCGACGGCTTCTTCCTGATCGACACGCCCAATGGCCAGCGCCTGACCCGCGCCGGGGCCTTTTCACCCAATGCCGCCGGGGACCTGGTCACGATGGACGGCCACCGCGTGCTGGACGCCGGCGGGGCGCCGGTCTTCGTGCCCGGAACCTATGCCCAGATCCTGATCGGATCGGACGGCACGATCAGCGCCGACGGTGTCCAGATCGGCCAGGTTGGCATCGTCATGCCAACGACCCCGGAAAACATCGTGCGCGAGGACGGCGTGATGTTCCGTGCCGACGAGGGTGTCGAACCCGCCGAAGGGGCGCGCGTACTGCAGTTCTTCCTGGAAGGTTCGAACGTCGATGCCGTGCTTCAGGTCGCCCGCATGATCGAGGTCCAGCGCGCCTATGAGCTGGGCCAGAAATTTCTCGACGCCGAGGACCGCCGCGTCCGCGACGCGCTCGACACGTTGAACCGATAAGGGAGAGTTCCGATGATCCGCGCCCTGAAGATCGCCGCCACGGGCATGAGCGCCCAGCAGATGCGGGTGGAGACGACGTCGAACAACCTCGCGAACATGAACACGACCGGCTACAACACCCGCAGGGCCGAGTTTTCCGACCTGCATTACCAGCAGATCGCGCGGGCCGGATCGGTGTCGGCCACGGACGGAACGGTGCTGCCCACCGGCATCCAGCTGGGCCTGGGCGTCCGCCCCGCCGCCGTGACCGTGGAACTGGCGCAGGGCGCCCTGGCCCGCACGGGCAGCGACCTGGACATCGCGATCGAGGGCGCCGGCTATCTCGAGGTGCTTATGCCCTCGGGCCAGTCGGCCTATACCCGCGACGGCAGCATGAAACGGTCGCCCGACGGGGTGGTCGTGACCTCGGACGGCTATCCCCTGCAGCCGGAAATCGTGATCCCGCAGGACGCGCTGTCGATTTCCATCAACGGGGCGGGCGAGGTCTGGGCCTATTTCCGCGACAACCCGCAGGGCCAGCAACTGGGCCAGATCACCATGGCGAACTTCGTCAATGCCAAGGGCCTGGAGGCCCTGGGCAGCAATCTCTTTGCCGAGACGGAAGCATCGGGCCCGCCGCTGGTGTCCAACCCCGGTGAGGACGGGCTGGGCACCGTGCGACAGGGCTACCTCGAAGGCAGCTCCGTCGACGCGGTGCAGGAAGTGACCGAGCTGATCGAGGCGCAGCGCGGTTATGAAATGAATGCCAAGGTGATCTCGGCCGCCGACCAGATGATGGCCGCGCTGACACAGGTGCGGTGATGCGGATCCTGGTCGCTCTTGTCCTGGCCCTGGCCGCACAATCCGCCCTGGCCGACATCCTGGTCCCCACCCGCGTCATCCGCGCCAAGGAAGTGATCGAGGCCGAGGACCTGATGTTCAACCCCACCAAGGTGCCCGGCGCCATCACCGACATCGACGAGATCGTCGGGCTGGAGGCGCGCGTGGCGCTGTACCCGGGCCGGCCGGTCCACCCGGGCGATATCGGGCCGCCCGCCCTGGTCGACCGCAATGACCTGGTCACCCTGGTCTTCGTGCGGGGCGGCCTGACCATTACAGCCGAGGGCCGCGCACTGGGCCGCGGCGCAGCAGGAGAGGATGTGCGCGTAATGAACACGGCTTCGCGGACGACGGTCACCGGCCGGATCCGGGACGATGGCGCGGTGGTGGTCGAATGATCCGCGCCGTCACCCTTTCCGCCCTTGCGCTGGCCACGGGCCTTGCCGGCTGCGGCCGGATGGATCACTTCGGCAAACCGCCCAGCTTCACGCCGAACACCAACAGCGCCGAACATGTCGCCATGCTCAGCGCCGGCCTGCCGCGGAACACGCAGCCGCGCAGCCCCACACAGCAGGCATCCTTGTGGAACCACGGGCCGGAATCGCTTCTGGGCGACCGGCGGGCCGTGCAGAAGGGCGACATCCTGACCGTGGTGATCGAGATCGATGAAAAGGCCGAGATCTCGAACGACACCAACCGGTCGCGCTCGGGGTCGGAATCGATGGGCGTCCCGGATTTCTTCGGCGTGCCGCAGCGGATCGACCGGCACCTGCCCGAAGGGGCGTCGATGGCGAATGCCGTCGGCATCAATTCGGACAGCGCCACCAATGGCAAGGGGTCGGTCAAGCGGAACGAGAAGCTGGAACTGAAGGTCGCCGCCACCGTCATCGACGTGCTGCCGAACGGAATCCTTTCGATCGCCGGTTCGCAGGAAGTGCGGGTCAACTTCGAGATGCGCGAACTGCTGGTCACCGGCTTCGTGCGCCCCGAGGACATCTCGCGCCTGAACCAGATCACCTATGACAAGATCGCCTCGGCACGGATTTCTTACGGCGGGCGCGGTCAGATCACCGACGTGCAGCAACCCCGTTACGGTCAGCAGGTGCTCGACATGATCCTGCCTTTCTGAGGACGTCCCATGCTCGGCAAACTCATGCCCCTGATCTTTCTCCTGGTCGGCGCCGGTATCGGCGTCGGCGCCGGCCTGTTCCTGGCGCCTCCCCCGGCCGAGGAACAGGCGATGGACGGGGCAGAGGGTCACGGCACGGATGCGGGCGCGGGGGACCATGGCGCCGCATCGGATGACGGCCATGGTGGCGGACAGGCCGCAAGGGCTGCTGGCGATCATGGCAGCGGCGGCGACGAAGACCCCGAGCATCCGAATGAATTCGTGCCCTTCAAGAGCCAGTTCATTGTTCCCGTCGTCAAGAAGGACCGGGTGACATCGATGATCGTCCTGACGTTGAGCCTTGAAACAGGCCCCGGCGGAACGGAACTGATCTTCAAGAAGGAACCCAAGCTTCGGGACGCGTTCCTGCGGGTGCTGTTCGAACATGCCAATCGCGGCGGCTTCGGCGGAACCTTCACCCATCCCGACCAACTGGACCTGCTGCGCACCGCCCTGAAGGAAGAGGCGCAGCTGATGCTTGGCGACACCGTCAAGGACGTGCTGATCGTCGACATCGCGCGTTCGGACAGCTGACATCCCGATCATCAGGACTGTCGCCCTATTTCATCACCATCAGCTCGGCGATCCTGTCCCAGGCCCGCCGTTGCGCGGCATCCCGGACTTCCTGCTGGCGCCCCTGCTCCAAACGCGCCACCGCATCACGGCGGCCGAAGGCGCGGCGCAGGCGGTCCATGACCCGCATCTTGCGCGCCATGACCCTGGCCAGATCGGCGTTCAGGCCCGCGCGGGCCCGCGCGGTCCATTGCTGCCATTGCAGGTCGGCGCCCAGCGCACGAAAGGCGGTGTCGCGCCCGGCCTCTTCCCTTGCCGCGACGATCATCCGATCCAGCCGCGCCAGTTGCGCCCGCAGGCGCGCCTCCTCCTGCAAGATCGAGGCCACGGCCTGCCGTTCGCGGGCGTAGAGCATCTCGCTCGCCCGGGTCAGGTCCTCGAGGTCACGACGCGTGGTCATACGCCCATCTTCGCGCGCTTGCGCATGGCTTCGGCAAAGCGGATCGCGGCCGCAACCGGGGCGTAATGGTCGGGCGAAACTTCCTGCCCCATTTCGGTCGTTGCGTGCAGTGCGCGGGCGGTTGGCGGATCCAGGTGGATCGGCACGCCGGCCTCGGCCGCGGTACGGCGGATGCTGGCAGCCATCTCGTCGACGCCCTTGGCGACGCAGACCGGCGCGGTGCCTGGCTTGCGATCCCATTTCAAGGCCACGGCATAATGCGTCGGGTTCACGATCACGACGTCCGACTTCGGCACCTCGGCCATCATCTGGGACATCGCGATCTCCTGCCCGCGCTGCCGGCGCTGGGACTTGATGTGCGGATCGCCTTCGCTGTCCTTGGTTTCGTCCATGACCTCTTTCCGGGTCATACGGTTCTTGCGCTGGTGTTCCATCTGCTGGAACAGCGCATCGACAATGCCAAGCGCAGCCGCGATCAGCACGACGATGAACAGGAACTGCCGGCACATCTCGACCATCAGGGCGGCGGCCGGGGCGGCCCCGGCATTCATCGCGCCAATCATTTCGGGCAGCATCGTTTCCAGCAGGAGGCCCAGGCAGACCGAATAGAGCACCAGCTTGACCAGGCTCTTGCCGAATTCGAACAGGCCGGATCTGCCGAACTTGTTCTTCGCGTTCTGCATGATCGAGATGCGCGACATCTTCGGTTCAAGTTTCGATGGCGCCACCACAAAGGCCTGCTGCCCGACGATCGAGATCAGGACCGCGGCCGCCGGGATCCCGAACCACGGGGCCAGCGCCAGCGCCACGCCGCCGATGATGCCACCCAAGGGCGCCTGCGGGGCGCCTTCGAACAGCAGCTGCGACAGTTCGGGCGCCCGGTCCAGCAGTATGGCCATCCGGCGGCCCGTTTCCTCGATCGAGGCGGCGCCAAAGGTCATGCCCGCGACCAGGACGCCGGCATAGGTCGCCGCCACCGACAGGTCGACCGACTTGGCAACATCCCCCTTCTCGCGCGCCTTGCGCAGTTTCTCGGGAGTGGGGTCGAAGACCTTCTGGCTTTCGTCGTCTTCCTCGCTCATTGCGGCCTCAGCGGATCGGCAAGGAACAGCATAAGTTCCTCTCGCCAAAGCATCAGCATGTAGGGCCCGGCGATCAGCAGAAGCGCCAGCCCGCCGAATGTGATCACCGGTGCGCCGACGAAGGCCACCATCAGCTGCGGCATCGCGCGGTTGATGACACCCAGCATCACGTTGTAGAGCACCGAAGCGATGATGAAGGGCGCCGCCAGCGAAAAGGCGAGCGAGAAGGCTGCCGCCACCCGCCTGACGCCCCATTGCCCCAGTTCCGACGCATCAAGCGGCTGGCCCGGCGGGAAGACGGAATAGCTTTCGATCATGATCCGGGCCGCCGCGACGTGGAGCCCCGACATCATCGCCAACGCAAAGCCCGCCATCACCAGGACATGGCCCATGGCCGGGATCGGTTCCACGGCCGCGGCGCCCAGGATCTGCGACAGGGACGTCGCCTGCGCCGCCATGGCGCCGGCGATCTGCATCGCATTGACGAAGAGTCGGATGCCGACGCCCAGCGCCAGGCCCACGATCGTTTCCGGAAAGGCCACCGCCGCAAAGGTCAGCAGCGTCGACGGCGGTTCCGACCAGATCGCGCCGGGACCGTCGACCATCGCCGGTGTCACGACGACGGTGAAGGCCAGCGAGATCGCGATCTTGATGCGCATCGGCACGACCTGTTCGCCGAAGCCCGGCATGACCGACACCATCGCGCCGACCCGCAGGAACACCGCCGCGCCGGCCCAGAACCAGAAGGCGGCAGCGCCGGTCAGAAGCTCTGCCAGGGCGGTCACGCGGCCACCACGCCCACCAGCGCGGGCCGGGCGTCCAGGCCGATTTCCTCGTAGGAAAACACAGGGTTGGAGATACCGCGCGCCTTCATGATCGTGCGCAGGAACCGCCGCCTCGGGGACGAAGTGACCACCGCCGCGTTCAGTCCCCGTTCGGCAGTTTCCGTCACCTGACGCGTCACCCCGTCGGCCAGCTTGTTGAACAGGTCCGGCGGCAGCGCCACGTCCAGCCCTCCCTGGTTGTCGATCTGGTAAGCGCCGAAGATTTCCTCCCATTCCGGCGCCAGTTGAATCAGCGGGACAGACCCGTCGGCACGCTTCATCTCGGCCACCATCTGGAAGCCCAGACGCTGGCGCACCTTCTCGCAGATGGATTCGGCCTGGGTCGTGGACAGGCGCGCCTCGGCCACGGCTTCGAGGATCAGAGGCAGGTTCCGGATCGAGACCCTTTCGTCCAGCAGCAGCCGCAAGACCGCATGGAGCGTGTCCAGCGGCACCTTGTCGGGGATCAGTTCGTCCAGCAGCTTGCGGTTTGCCTCGGCACGGACGGGGTCGGACAGGCGTGTCATCTCCGTCAGGAGGCGGCGCAGCGCCTTCAACGTCAAAAGACGGGCAAAGTTCTGCTTGATCACCTCCAGCAGGTGGGTGGCCAGGATTTCCGGCGGTGCGACGATGGTGGCGCCGACCAGCGCCGCGTCCTCCTGATCATCGGGCGCGATCCAGCGGGCCGGGGCGCCATAGACCGGTTCGGTCACGTCGCGGCCCGCGGGCAGGTTTTCGGTCGCATGGGGCAGAAGCGCCAGGACCAGGTCCGGGTGCAGGCTGCCGCGGGCCTGTTCCACGCCCTGGATCCGCACGACATAGGTGCCGACCGGCAGCTCCGGCTGATCGGTCAGGCGGATTTCCGGCAGGATCAGACCGAAAACCGTGGCAACATAGGTCCGCATGTTGGCAATGCGCACGTCCAGTCCGGTGCCTGCATCCAGGACCATCGACACGAGGTCCGGCGCGAATTCGACGTGGATATCGTCCAGGTCCAGCACATCACCCATCGACCGTTCCGCCGCGGGGGCCTGGGCCGCGTCGTCGTCTGTCACGGGCTTGGCCGTTCTGCCGCGGTTCGCCAGGATATAGGCGGCAGCGCCCAGCAGCCCGGCGGCGGCGATGAAGGGCAGGAAAGGCAAGCCGGGGACAAGGGCAAAGACCGTCATCAGCCCCGCCACAGTCGCCAGCGCGGCCGGGTGCCGGCCCATCTGGGTGAAGATCGCCATGTCGGTGGCGCCGAGCGTGCCCCCCCGCGCCAGCAGCAGCGCCGAGGCGATCGAGATGATCACGGCCGGGATCTGGGTCACCAGCCCGTCGCCGACGGTCAGGATGGCATAGGTTTCAAAGGCATTGCCGATATCCATGCCATGAACGACGATGCCCATGACCAGACCCATGACCAGATTCAGCAGGGTGATCAGCAGGCCGGCAACGGCATCGCCCTTCACGAATTTCGACGCACCGTCCAGCGAGCCGAAGAAGGTCGTTTCCTGCTGTTCGTGGGTCCGGCGGGCGCGCGCCTCCTCGTGCGTGATGGCGCCGGCGGCCATGTCGCTGTCGATGGCCAACTGCTTGCCCGGCATCCCGTCGAGCGCGAAACGTGCCCCGACTTCGGCCATCCGGGCGGCGCCTTTCGTGATCACGACGAAATTGACGATCAGCAGCACGCCGAAGACCACCAGGCCCAGGAACACGCTGCCGCCCATGATGAACTGGGCGAAACCTTCGATCACGTCGCCCGCGGCATTCGGACCGGTGTGTCCCTGCCCGATGATCAGCTTGGTCGACGACACGTTCAGCGACAGCCGCAGCATCAGCGAGGCCAGGAGGATCGTCGGAAAGGCCGAAAAATCCAGCGGTTCTTCTATGAACAGCGTCACCGTGAAGATCAGGATCGCCAGCGCAAAGGAGGCGGCTAGCCCCACGTCCAGGAACCAGGCCGGGACCGGCAGGATCATCATCACGATGACCGTCATCAGGGCAATCGCCAGAAGGATCGTCGGGCTGAAAAGCTGCTTGAGCGTCAGGGTCGGCATGGCATCAATCGACCGAAATGAACGAAGATCCAGCGCCGCCACCCAGGGGAAACAGCGATCCGCGCGCAAGCTCGGCAGTCTCGGCCGTGTCATCCGGGTTACCGAGAAGGGCCGTGCCGCCAGTTCCCAGGATCGGGCGCACGCGATCCGCTTCGATGGCCACCTGCGGCCACGGCGGCGGCGGGCCGCGGCGGCGCAGGATCCTCGACGGCGCGGTTTCCGCCGCCGGGATCACATCGCCCGACAGGCCGGACCGGATGCGCTGGAACCGGTCGGTGTAACGGTTGGCGAATTTCGGGGTCCGGGAATGATAGGCACCGGCTGCCGCTTCCCACGACCCGAGCTCCTGATACAGTTCGCCCAGGAACCGTGCGGCGTAATCGGCATTTGGCTGTGGCTCGAACATCTCGTCGATGGAGGCGAAGGCCTGACCGTGCCATTTGAAGTTGATCTGGAAGCAGCCGACGTCGAAACTGCGGGCGCCACGCTTGTAGTGCTGGAAGACATAGGCGCGGGCTTCGTCGCGGGTATCGAACCACTTGCCGACGCCTTCCATGTTCACGGTCCAGGGCCATGGGGCCAGTCCGTCCGGCCCCGGGCGGCCCGTTTCGCTTCGGGTGATGGCGCGAAGGACGTCCAGCGGCACGTTGTACCGCTGCGACGCCGTCACGGCGACGCTGTCGCAGATCTGCGCCAGACGGGCGACCGCGCCCGCATTCCCTGCCGGAAGGCAGAGCACCATGGCCAAAGCGAACAAGTGCAGCCCGGAGCATACCCACCGGGCCGTGGCCCCATGGCTGGTTCCAGGCCTCGACGCCAACCCTGCAGCAGGTTGTGTCGGCAGGACTTTCCGTGGCCGTGCCACCCGATCCGCCGATCTTTTTCTCTTTGGCCGACTGGTCCGGCCCATGCCGTCGTTGCGCAAGGTAGACATTCTGTCTCCGCCCGAGGAGGGGATGCCCAATGCTAGCGGCCGGACATTGACAATCCGTTAGCTGCCGCCATTCGGATCGGACTAGTTCGTGGCCAGCCCTTCGACCGAGACCATGCCGAGAAGATCGCTGACAGCGCCACGCAGGGCGGCCCCTTCCTCCAGCAGGGCCCGGGCGGCCGCCAGCGGCGGCTTTCCTTCCGGCGCATCGGCCAGCGCTTCGACGCCCTGACTTGCCGCCAGCAAGGCCGAGAACTGTTCGCCCGTAGCGAGGTCCGGCGCATCCGGATCGTCGCTGAGCCACAGACCGCGATCCCGCGCCTGCGGGTCGGGCTGCGCCGCGAGCAGCGCACCGGCCTGGTCGATATGTCCTGTCATCAGCAGCGCATCGCTGCGCAGGCGGTCCGCCTCGGGGCCGGTCAGATCCGCAAGCTCTGTCAGGACCCGGTTTGGCTGCGCCTCGGCCAGAGCTGCCCGCGCGCGCAGGATGCGCCGCGCGTCCGTCGGGTGCGGCGGCGCGGTGTCGTCCAGTATTCGTGCCGCCTCTGACGCAAAGCCCAGGCCCATCAGGCGGTCCGCGACATCCATTCCCGTCTGTTCGGGCCATCGGTGCGCCCCGTTCTGAGCCTGCGCCAGGACGTGTTTCATGAAATCGGCATCGCGCCCGATCCCGGTCAGGATGGCCAGCAGATCCTGCGTCAGTGCGTCCTCGGCCTCCTTGCCGTCCCGGGCCCGGACGGAGGCAAGCTCGCCAAAGGCTTCGTCGTACTGATCCAGCAGGGCCAGAGCATGGACATGGGCCCTGCGCAACTGACGTCCCCTTTCCACATTGCGGTATTCGTGCGCATACCCCGCAATCAGGTCCGGGTAGTCCGGATCGATGTGGCCGCGCGCCTTGAACTGGGTTTCCACCAGTGACACCAGCGCTTCGGGGGTTTCCTGGTCGGCCTTGGTGATCGCCTTTTCCAGGTAGGTTTCCTCTGCACGAGTGTCGCCCTTCAGATCCGCGATGGCCGCGCGGGCCAGGTCCGCCGGTGCAGTCTCCTGCAACCCCGCCCTGTCAGAAGCCCGCATGACGGTTTCGGCGGCGTAAAGGTCGCCGCGTTCCGCGAACTGCCGGCCGAGACGGGGGCCAAGATGGCGCCGCAGATGTGCCGGCAGCCGGGCAAAGCCGGTCAGGACAGCCTCGACATTCAGGTCGGGCATCTTGGGGTCGGCGGACGCGAGATAGGCCCAAAGCGCGACATCGCTGCCGCAGCGGCCCTGCGTGGCAAAGGGATTGTCCTCAGCCAAGGGATCCCCGTCGATGATGCGTGACATGGCTTTCAGAACGTCCATGTCCCGGTTGTCGTCCTCAAGAAGGCCAAGGGTGTAACGCGCTTCCGCACCGAAGCCGAAATACAGATAGACCTGTGACAGGGACATGACCGACCCCGACTGGACCGTGTCGAATTCACCGATCAGATTGCCCCGGCGGGCGCTGATCTCGTCGTCGAAGGAACCGTCGCCGGCCCATTTGTGCACCGCGATCATCTCGTCCGGGATACACCTCGTGCCTTCGCCCGTGCGTTGCAGGGCATCGCTCAGCTCCCTCATCTCCCGGTCGACGGCCGTCATAGAAGATATCCCGATGGGCAACGGGCTGCCCCTCTCCCCGGTGTCGCCGTGCGGAGCTTCCAACCGGTTGCCAGAGCGTTCCAGCAGGCCCTGATCGGTCGCACGTTCAAGCTGCTCGATCAGCCGGTCCTCGGAAATGTCCAGCGCACCGCCATATCCGGCCGAGACCGCGCGATCGATCAACGGCTGCTCCAGCGGGTTTGACGCGCGACCAGCCCCGGCCACACGATCCGATCCCATTCGGGGCACCACCGGCAGAATACCCCCAGGCCCCGGGGGTGGCACCGTCGGCATGTCCGGCAGAGGCCCGGACGCCGGTTCGGCACGCCGTGTCGGAAACCTGAACTCCCCCGGCGAAAGATCGGACTGTCGATAGCGATACGGGTGCTGCAGGCCGACACGGCGCAGATCGTCCAAACGCGCCTGCACGACACTGCCAGCACGGGCCGCGTCCCGCAGGGCAGCCCGGTCATTGCGGCCCGCCGCCCCTTCAATGCCCGCGCCCGGCGTGCCGCGGATGTCCAGAACAAGATAGCCGCCCCTGACCCGGAAGGCGTCGATCGTGCAATCGCAGCCCAGTGTCAGGTCGAGCATCCCGTCGTTCTGTGCCGCCTGCAGCAACCGGGTCCGCGGGATCTTCGTGAAGATGCCCGAAAGGTCGAACCTCGCCTGCGGGCGCGAGACCTTCAGCTGCGCGGTCCGGCCGTCCCGGGTGATCGACCAGCTTTCGGTCTCGGGCAGGCGGATCACCAGCCGGGTGAAACCGTCATGTTCACCCGACTGAATCGTCAGCGCCTGGGCCCGGACGCCGCCACCCCACAGCGCCAGAAGCACGGCCAGGACAAGGGCAGGCGCCGTCCGCCACATCATGCCGCGTCCTGCTTCAGCGCCTTCAGCGCCTCCTCCAGATCGGAGAAGCCGGGGCGCATGTGCGCCGGCGTGTTCTGGCGGCCCACCTCGATACAGATGGCGGGCGCGTGGTTATGCAGGTTGGCCACCAGCACCTCGCGGATGAGCTGGTAGAAATGTGCGTCCTCGTCGATCACGGTCTTCAGCTTCGCGGCAAAGGGACCGACCAGCCCGTAGGCCAGGAACACGCCAAGGAACGTTCCCACCAGCGCGCCGCCGATCATCTTGCCCAGAACCTCGGGCGGCTGGTCGATAGAGCCCATGGTCTTGATTACGCCCAACACGGCCGCCACGATCCCAAGGGCCGGCAGGCCATCGGCGACCGTCTGCAGCGCATGGCTGGAATGCATGGCGTGATGCAGTGCCGCCTCCATCCGCTTTTCCAGAACTTCCTCCACCTGGTGCGGATCGTCATAGTTCATGGCAGCCGAGCGCATCGTGTCGCAGATGATGGCGATGGCCTCCTTGTCGGCCTGGATTTTGGGGTATTTCGAGAACAGTTCGGATTCGTTCGGCGCCTCGATATGCCTTTCCACCTCGACCTGGTTCTGCTTGGCCAGGCGGATCAGCGAGAACAGCAGGCACAGCAGGTCGCGGTAGTCGTCATGCTTCCACTTCGGGCCCTTGAAGACCTTGCCGATATCCTTCAGCGTATGGATGACCGCCGACATCTCGTTCGAGATCAGGAAGGCACCGATGGCGGCGCCCCCGATCATCATCATCTCGAACGGCAGGGATTTCAGGATGATCCCGAGCTTTCCGCCGGCCAGGATGTAGCCGCCGAAAACCATCGCGAAGATCACGACTATGCCGATCAGACCGACCATGCGTCAGGTTCTCCAGATTGCTCTGCCGCGACAGTGCAGCAGAATCGCTTAAAAAAGGCTCACTGCCCGGGACCTACTGGGCCGGAGCGCGGGCGTTGCGACCCGCCAGGACGACACTGATCGTGTAGGCGGTCTGCGGCTCCATCCCCGCCAGGATGCTCGCCGCAGCTTCGGGCTTCATCCGCGCCAGGAATCCTGCCGCGAATTCCGGATCCATCTGCGAGAAAAGCTCGGCCGATTGCTTGGGCTTCATCCGTTCGTAGACCGATGTCAGCCGCGCCACGTCGTCTTCAGCCCCGGCTTCCGCCATGGCGAGGCTGGAATTCAGCCGTGCCTCGGCCTCCTGCATCGCGGCGATCTTTTCGCGGACCGAACGTTCGGCGATGGCAAGTGCCTTCATCCGATCCTCGATCTGGCGTTCCCGCGAATCCAGCGCGTGTTCCCGGGCCTGAAGCGCCTGGATCATGGGCGCGAGGTCGTCCGCCGTGCGGGCGTCGCCATGGCCATCCCCGTTGTCCGATCCGGCCGCCCCGTGCTCCGAGGCGCCCTGATCGGCCGCGTGGGAGGACGACGTCGCTTCCGCCAGCGCCGGCCCGGCCTCGATCCCGATCCGGATCAGGGCCGAGGCGACGAGCAGCGCCGACAACAGGACCAGGGCACCGCGGCGTGTCCCGGTTGCGGCCTTGCGGCGCTTCTTTCCGGCCCTGCCTGCCGCCTTGGCCGGCTTCGCGGCTGACCCAGGCGCGCGTTTCACCTTGATCTTCATTGTGCAGCCCTTCGTGCCGAGCGGTCATGGCGGATGAACATCGGACCCGATGCCTCGACCATCGGTTCCTCTGCGCGGAAAGGTTGTGGCGGATCCGGTTCCGCCACAGGATATGGATCTGGGTCGGGCGTGGTTGGCCTCAACTCCCCGGGCGTGGCCGCCATGGAAGGCGCCGGAGCCGCTGGCGCGGGCACAGAGGCTTCGGCAAAAGGCTGGGCCGCAGTGTGGGAAGCAGTTTGAGCCGCAAACGGGGCCGCAGCCTGTGCGGCATGCCGCGGCGCGACGGCCGGAGCAGCACTCTGCGGCGGGGAAGGCGGGACAGCCGGCTGCGGGTCGGCGGTCTCCGGCAGCGGCATGTCGTGCATCGAGGCCATCATCAGTTCCAGGCGCTGCGCCACTGATTCGGCACGTTCCGTCAACGCCTCCAGCGCAGCGCTTGATCCTTCCGAGGTGGACTGCGCAGCCTCCAGCGCCTTGCTGAGGTGATCGACCTGGGTCGACAGGACCGCAACCGCGCCGCCGACACCCTTCTCGAGGTCGTTGAACCGGTTCAACCGCTGGGCCAGGAAATAGCAATAGAACCCCGCCCCCAGCGCACCGGCCACCAGCAATATGTCAGCCACCAGTTCCATCAAAGCCTCCTAGCTCAGCACGAAGTCCATGATCAGCAGGTCGCGCACCCGCTCCTTGCCGACAACGATCTGGATTCGACGCAGGATTTGCGCCCGCATGCGGGGCAGCACCGCCGGATGTTCCAGATCGCTGACTTCCAGTGCGCGCAGATAGCCATTCAGAACATCGACGATCCGCGGCATGACCTTGACGACATCGGCCTCGGCCCCGGCGGGCACTTCCAGCTGGGCACGGAACCGCAGGTGACGCGACCGGCCGCCCATCGAGACCGAGATCACGATCGGCTCCATCTCGACAAAGGCGATGCCGGAAAGGTCCTCTCCCTGGAAGACGGGTGCCGCTTCCTCGTGCGGGGCGGAGCTGCCTGAGGGAATCAGACCCATCTGCGTCGCGAAGAATCCCCCGCCGGCCCCGACAAGCGCCAGGACGACCCCGAGGATCAACTTCATCTTTCCGGATTTGCCCTTCTCTTCAGAGGGTTCTGCCATTTCTGCAGTTGCGTCCGACATCGTTCGTCCCGTTTCTGCGACCGATGCCTTTCTAACCGGGCAGACCTAACCGAATGTTAAGTCAAACCCGCGATGTTCGTTTCCGTGCCGCGCAGAACGGCGGCGCTTCGGAGGATGTCGTGCAGCAGATCGCAACTGTCTGGGCCGGGCTCGATACACGCAAGCAAGTCAGCGTCGTGCTGGCCGCCTTGGCCATCGTGGCGGCCGTGGTCTTCATGTCGCGCGTCGCAACCGCGCCGACGATGCGGCTTCTATATGCCGGGCTGGAAAGCTCTGCCGCGGCGGACGTGATTCGCGAACTGGAGGCCCGGAACGTCGCCTACGAGGTACGGGGCTCTTCGATCTTCGTGCCGGGCAGCGACCGCGACAGCCTTAGGATGTCCCTAGCCGGCGAGGGGCTGCCGGCGACCGGGGGCAAGGGCTACGAACTGCTCGATGCCCTCAGCGGGTTCGGCACCACCTCGCAGATGTTCGACGCCGCCTACTGGCGCGCGAAGGAAGGGGAGCTGGCCCGCACCATCGTGGCCAGCCCGCATATCGGCCAGGCGCGGGTTCATATCGCAAATCCGCAGTCCAGCCCGTTCTTGCGCGGGGCCGAACCCACGGCGTCGGTGTCCGTCGTGCCGACGGGAACCACGCTGACGGCCGATCAGGCCAATGCGTTGCGCTATCTGGTGGCCTCGGCCGTGGCCGGGCTGGCCGTCGACGACGTGGCAGTGATCGATGCGAACGGCACGGTCGTCGGCACCAACGACGAATCGACCGCCGGCACCACGGCCGAAGCCCGGGCCGAGGTTCTGCGCGAACGCGTGCTGCGCCTGGTGGAGGCGCGCGTCGGCCGTGGCAATGCCGTGGTCGAGGTCAGCGTCGATACAAATACCGAGGCAGAGACGATCCGCCAGCGCAGCTTCGACCCGGAGGGCCGGGTCGCGATCAGCACCGATACCGAGGAAAGCAGCGACACCTCCACCAACCAGAATTCCGACGTCACCGTCGCGTCGAACCTGCCGGACGGACAGGGCGCCAATGGCGGGGAATCGAAATCATCCGGCACCTCGACCCGGGAACGGATCAATTACGAGGTGTCCGAGACGGAGCGAGAGATCCGCCGCGTCCCGGGCGCGGTCAAGCGACTGACCGTGGCGGTGCTGGTCAACGGGATCCCGGGTGCGGCGGGCGCGATTGCAGCCTTCGAACCTCGCCCGACAGAGGAACTGGAGTCGCTGCGCGAACTCGTCGCCTCGGCCGTTGGATTCGACGCGGAAAGAGGCGACGTGATCACGCTGAAGTCGATGGATCTTGCGGCCATCGAACCTGCAGGCACGCTTGCGGTGCCCGGTTTCCTAGACAGCATTCACATCGACGTTGGCGCGGTGCTGCAGCTGGCGGTCCTGGGAATCGTGGCCCTATTGCTGGGTCTCTTCGTCGTGCGGCCGATCCTGGCCTCGGCGGCGCCGATGGGCGACGGGCCGCTGGGGGGCGACAACGACATGGGCGGCGGTCTTGGCGGCTTGCCGGAATTACCGGGCTTCGACATCGCCCCGGCCTTCCAGCCGATGGGTGACGGCCTGACGAGCGGCTTCGGCACCGCCGATCCGGCAATGATGCTGGCCAATGCCCAGGGCGACGATCCGGTCGACGAGATACCTGTCGACCAGCTCCGCGAACTGATCGGCGAAAAGCAGGAGGAGACGGTCGAGATCCTCCGCAGCTGGCTTCAGGAAAGCAAGGAGAAGGCCTGATGAGCATTGCCCACCTGCTTGAGGATTTCGCCTCCTCCGCATCGGATGACGACGTGCTGCACATGATGAGCGATGTCGACCTGGAAGAGCACCGGCTGGAAGCGTTCGAGAAGGGCTATACCGCCGGCTGGGACGACGCGATCTCCGCGAAGTCGAAGGAGGGGGTGCAACTGACCGCAGACCTGGTCGAGGGGATCGAGAAGCTGAACTTCTCGTACCACGACGCGCTGCAGCAGCTTCTGGAAAAGGTCGAGCCGGTCTTCGAGATCCTGACCGACACGATCCTGCCCGAGGCATTGGCCGCGGCCCTTGGCCCCCAGATCGTGGAGGAACTGGCCTCCATGGCCCGCGCCCGGGCCGACGTGCCGCTGATCCTGTCGGTGCCCCCCGGTTCGGTCGATGCAATACGCACCGTCTTGGACGCCAACGGCTATGAAGACCTGTCCCTGACCGAGGACGACACCCTTTCCCCGGGCCAGGCGAGCCTGAGGCTGGGCGAAACCGGGCGCGAGATCGACGGCAGCGGCGTGCTGGACGCCATCCGCGCCGCGGTCGACGCATTCATATATCAAACCAAGGAGGACATCCGTCATGGCTGACCAGGACGGCCCGATGCGCGACGGCGAACCGTCGAACCCGTTCGTCTCTGTCCCGATCGAGATCGTGGTGGCAGTCGGCAAGGCAAGGCCCCTGATCCGCGACCTGATCAACCTGGGCGAGAACGCGATCCTGAAACTCGACAAGCGGGTCGAGGATCCGGTGGACCTGTATGTCGGCGACCGGCTGGTCGCCCGCGGCCAGTTGGAAGAGCTGGACGGCGACCAGCAAGGCCAGCTGGGCGTCCGCCTGACAGAGATCGCGGACCTGAAGAACGGGCTGGGCTGAGATGACCGGCCCGGCCGATGGCCCGGCTTCGGGAGCCAAGGCCCGACCGGCGCTGCCGGACAGCGCCCGGGCGGGACGGGACCCCGTCGGTCCGACTGCGCCCGGCGTCGGTAGTATACAGGTGACGCGAAAACCGGGGGATGGGCTGACAATCCCCCTGTCCCGCATCGAAAGCCAGGTCCGGAACCGGCAGACCGATCGCCCGATCCCCGGACCGGACGACGGGCCCATGCACCGCTTCATAAGTGGCGCTCAGTTGTGTCACGGCCGTGGCAACGGTCGGCTGATACAAGAAATCGGGCGCTATCGGCAGGGGCCCGTCAAGGAGGATCGAGATCTCGCCCGGGCTTCCTTGACCGGAGGCACACCAGGTGCCCGGCGGGTCCATGGCACCGGGCAGTTTGGACGTGCCGCAGGCACGGCGTCGGTTCCTCAGCTTCGGACCCTTCATCGTCGATCGCCGGAGCCCCGGGCCCGATACCTTTTCATTGTGATCTGGGTCCTTTTCGTCGGAGCCATGTGGCTGGGGCTTGGTGCAGGGCCCGCCGCAGCACAGGACGTGACGCTGTCGCTGGGGGATGGCCAATCCATCTCGGCCCGGGCCATTCAGCTGATCGCGATGGTCACGGTGCTCAGCCTCGCCCCCGGTCTGGCCATCATGATCACCTGTTTCCCGTTCATCGTGACGGTGCTGGCGATCTTGCGGCAGGCCATCGGGCTGCAGCAGTCGCCACCCAACATGCTGATCGTCAGCCTTGCGCTGTTCCTGACCTATTTCGTGATGGCGCCGGTTTTCACGACAGCGTGGGAGAACGGGATTTCCCCGCTGATCGCCGAGCGGATTGCGGTTGAGGAGGCCGTGATCGAGACGCTGAGACCCTTCCGGGTTTTCATGGCAGCCCGGGTCGACGCGGAAACATTCGCCTCGATGGCCGATCTGCGGCCGGATGTGACGGTTGGAACCCCTGCCCCGGACGCACCGCTTTCGGTCCTTGTGCCCAGCTTCATGCTGTCCGAAATCGCCCGCGCCTTCCAGGTCGGGTTTCTGGTCTTCCTTCCCTTCCTGATCATTGACCTGGTCGTGGCGGCGGTCCTGATGTCCATGGGAATGATGATGGTTCCGCCCGCCATCGTATCTCTTCCGTTCAAGCTGGCCTTCTTCGTCATCGCCGATGGGTGGAGCCTGGTGGCCGGCGCACTTGTCCGTAGTTACCTGCAGTAGAGTGGCCACGACAGCCGGGTCAGTCCCAGGGCGGAGGCAAACGACGAAAGGCCTCGCAGGCCGGACAACCAGACAAGGCGGACACCGAGCACCGAGCACCGAGCACCGAGCACCGAGCACCGAGCACCGAGCACCGAGCACCGAGCACCGAGCACCGAGCACCGAGCACCGAGCACCGAGCACCGAGCACCGAGCACCGAGCACCGAGCACTGCAGTCATGGCGCACGGGGTCAACCCTTTGGGGATCAGAGCGGTGTCCGGCTTCCCATGGCCTGCCAAATGCGTATGGACCCTGTGCCGGCTTCCGGGCAATCGGGACTGCAGTTGTGCAGCGGCGGAATTTCCCGGTCCTGCGCGCATCGACGGGCCAAGGCGTTGGGTCCTGGCGCCCCCGATCCGATGCCCCCCGTCGCCGGAGGATTTCGCACGTCAGGTATCAAGGCAGTCCCGGTTGCCGAACCCGGGCGTCCTTGGGCCCGTCCAAACGCCGCAAAGCCGGACCGACGGATCCGTTCCGCAGGCGCTGCCGGTAGATTCAATCGGTCTGAAACGATCCACGCTGCCGGCCCAGATGGCGAGCCACCGCCAAGTGCCGGTGCCGCGGAGGGGAGAAAGAGGCGAACCCCCAAGGTCGGCGCCCCGGGACCGATCCGTATTGCCATGCGGAACAGCCACGCATGCCGGCAACGACGGGCAGGAAGAACAGCCCAGCCCGGCAACGAAAACAGCCCCGGCCAGAGGCACGGGGCTGTCTTCGTAATCCAGCGAGCGGAGGGATCAGGCCTTCTTGCCCTTGATCCCGGCCCAGATGCGCTTGTTGGTCCAGTAAAGCAGCACCGATAGCACCACCAGGAACAGCACACCGACAAATCCGGCCTGCTTGCGGGCCATCATCTTCGGCTCGGCGGTCCACATCAGGAAGGCCGCGATGTCCATCGCCTCGTTATGCAGGTCGTTGGGCGAGCCGTCGACGAACTCCACGTCCTCACCCGACAGCGGCGGCGGCATGGAGATCCAGCCGCT
The DNA here is from genome assembly GCF_009765275.1 of Chachezhania sediminis. Lineage (GTDB taxonomy): Bacteria > Pseudomonadota > Alphaproteobacteria > Rhodobacterales > Rhodobacteraceae > Chachezhania > Chachezhania sediminis. The sequence continues at coordinate 452,887 of NZ_VOPH01000002.1, read as the reverse complement.
CGGGAAAGCGGTGTTCTCGTAGTACAGCCGGCCGGCCTGTTCCTGCTGAACGCCGGTGTAGCCGGTCATCAGCGAGTAGATGTATTCCGGGCCGCCGATGCCGTTGAACAGCTGCGACAAGCCGGTGCCGTAGGGGCCGTGGAACCCGGCGCGCGACTTGGCCACGAGGCTGAGGTCGGGCGCATTCATCGAGGTCACGTGCGGGAAGTGGTCCGACGGGATCGCGACGCGGTCTTCTTCGGTTTCCTTGTCCGTCACATTGTAGTTCGCGGAATAGGCGCGAACCTCGGCTTCGGACAGTCCCGGGCCATCCTGATCCGCCAGCGTCCGGAACGCGACATAGCGCAGGCCGTGGCACGCAGAGCAGACTTCGGTGTAGATCTGCAGGCCGCGTTGCAGCTGGTTCTGATCGTAGACGCCGAACGGCCCTTCGAAGGGGAACCGGACGTCCTCGACATGGCCGCCGCTATGGCCGCCACCCTCTTCCGCGGCGTAGGCGACCGTTGCCAGCCCCATGGACAGGACCGCGGCGGCTCCGAATGCGAGTTGCTTGAACATGTGCATCGTCCTTGTCGTTCCCTGGCCTGTCACTCTGCAGGTGTCGCTTGGGCGCTGTCGGCCGCTTTGTGTTTGGCAAGATGCGCCTCGAAGTCTTCCTCGATCGTCGCCGGGATCGGATCGGGCTTCTCGATCACGCCCAGGACGGGCAGGACGATCAGGAAGTAACCGAACCAGTAGGCGGCACCGATGGCGGCCAGCGAGGTATAGGGCTCCTCGGCAGGCATGGCCCCCAGCCACATCAGCATGATGAAGTCGACGACCAGCAGCCAGAACCACCAGCGGAACATCGGCCGGTAGCGGCCCGAACGGACCCGCGAGGTATCCAGCCAGGGCACCAGCGCCAGCATCAGGATCGAGCCGAACATGACCAGCACGCCCAGGAACTTCGCGTCGATGATGCCGCCCGTGATGAACTTGGCGAATTGCGAGATCCACAGATCGTCGGTGATGGCACGCAGCATCGCGTAGAACGGCAGGAAGTACCATTCGGGGACGATGTGCGCCGGCGTGGCCAGCGGGTTGGCTTCGACATAGTTGTCGGGGTGGCCCAGGTAGTTCGGCATGAAGCCGACGACGGCCCAGAAGATCAGCAGGATCACCGCCAGGGCGAAGAAGTCCTTGATGATGTAGTAGGGCCAGAACGGAACGGTGTCCTTCTCGACCTCGGCCTTCGACCCCTTGCGGACGTCAACACCCGTGGGGTTGTTGTTGCCGGTGTTGTGGAAGGCCCAGATGTGCACGATCACCAGGCCCGCAATGACGAAGGGCAGCAGGTAGTGCAGCGAGAAGAAGCGGTTCAGCGTGGCGTTGTCCACGGCGGGCCCGCCCAGCAGCCAGGTCTGCAGCGCGTCGCCCACGAAGGGGATGGCGCCGAACAGGCCGGTGATCACGGTCGCGCCCCAGAAGGACATCTGGCCCCACGGCAGCACGTAACCGAGGAAGCCGGTGGCCATCATAAGCAGGTAGATAAGCATGCCGACGATCCACGTAATTTCCCGCGGGGACTTGTAGGACCCGTAGTAGAGACCGCGGAAGATGTGGATGTAGACGGCGAAGAAGAACAGCGAAGCGCCGTTGGCATGCAGATAGCGCAGCATGAAGCCGCCGTTCACGTCACGCATGATGTGTTCGACCGACGCGAAGGCCAGGTCGACATGCGGGGTGTAGTGCATCACCAGGACGACGCCCGTCGCGATCTGAAGCGCCAGGCAGAATGCCAGGACGATGCCCCAGATCCACATCCAGTTCAGGTTCTTCGGCGTCGGGATCATGATCGTGTCGTAAAGCAGACCAACGATCGGCAGGCGGGTGTGGATCCACTTTTCGATACCGGTCTTCGGTTCGTAGTGGTCGTGCGGAATTCCGGACATCAGCGCGTTCCCTTATCCCAGAACAATCGTGGTCTCGCCATCGAAGGCGGAGATCGGAACTTCCAGGTTCCGCGGTGCCGGCCCGCGGCGGATCCGCCCGGCCGTATCATAGTGCGACCCGTGACAGGGGCAGAACCAGCCTTCGAAATCGCCCGAGCGATCGCCGACGGGAACGCAACCCAGGTGGGTGCAGACGCCGATCATCACCAGCCAGCGGCCGTCCGCATCCAGCGTGCGGTTTTCGTCCGTGGCGGGCAGGCCCGGCTTGTTCTCGTTCCGGTCGATGGGATCCTGCAGATCGCTGATCTGGACGGCGCGGGCCAGTTCGATGTCTTCGTCCGTGCGGTGACGGATGAACACGGGCTTGCCGCGCCATTTGACGGTCAGCTGGGTGCCTTCCTCGACGCCGGCGATGTCGACACGGATCGACGACATTGCCTGGACGTCGGCCGAGGGATTCATCTGGTTCACCAGCGGCCATATCGCGGCACCGGCGACCACGGCTCCGGCGCCGGCGGTTGCGTAGTAAAGGAAATCCCGGCGGTCTTCGTCGTGGTCTTCTGCGTGTGACACGAGGTTTCTCTCCAGTTCCGTGACCCTTGGGGCCTTATACCTCTCGACCGCGTGAGCGGAAGCGTTTCAAAGACTTCCTGTATCGGCGACGATATCGTTCGTCCAGCGGTCAAAGCCGCGCAGGAGGCCCCAAGATCCCTGTACTGCACCCAAAGATGTAGAAAAAACGATGTGACGGCCCGCCGCGGGCCGTCGCGTTCCGGTCGTGGTCCGACACAGGTTCGGCCGGGTCGACTCGGGGGTCTTCGCAAGGATCGACTCGGCAGTCGACTCAGGCCGCGGGCGGTTTCGTGGCCTCCATCGACGGCCGTGCGCCAAAGGTTTCGTACCATGCCGCAAGGGCAGGAACGTGCTGACGCCAGTCGCGCGGGCCGTGACGAAGGTCGAGATAGCCCAATGCGCAGCCCAGGCCGATCTGGCCGATGTTCAGCTTGCCGCTCAGGTGGCCCATCCAGCGATCCTCGATCCCCTTCAGGCCGCTGACCACCTTGCCCCATTGCGCTTCGACCCAGCCGTCGAAACGCTTGTCCTCGGGGCGGACCCGGCTTTCGTAGACCATCAGCACCGCGGCATCGAGGATTCCGTCACAGGTCGCCTCCAGCGTGCGCATCTCCCACTGGGCGGGGCCAGTGCCGTAAAGGCCCGCACCGGCGCGGTCGTCGAGGAAGGCACAAATGACGCGGCTATCATAGATCGCGGGCCCGTCGTCGCGCGCCAGGGCCGGCAGCTTGGCCAGCGGGTTCTGGGCACGCAGCTCCTCGGACGGGGCGATGGACGTGGTCGAAATCTCGACCAGCGCGAGATCATCCGCCTGTCCGGTCTCGTGCGCGACGACCAACACCTTCCGGACAAAGGGGGATGACGGGGAATAGTATAGCTTCACTGCGAGGTCTCCTCTCCGAACCGTTGGGCCGGACCGTAGACAGCGCCCCCCGCCCTGTCCATGTCCCGTCCATCCACACGATGTTCCGATGGGTCGCATTGACGGGGGCGCGGCCGCACCGCACCTTGGTGGGTGACGGCGTCCTTTCGCGCCAGTTGCGAATAAGACGCATTTAACCCCATCGAGCAGGGAGCGAACGGAGCATGCGGTTTCTGTCCCAACGCAAGCAATTCCGGGATCTGACCGAACAGGAAATCGTGGCGCTGGCGATTTCGTCCGAAGAGGACGACGCCCGCATCTACCGCGGTTATGCCGAACGACTTCGGGAAGAATTTCCGTCCACGGCCAAGATCTTCGACGGTATGGCCGCCGAAGAGGACGATCACCGCGAGCGGTTGATCCGCCTGCACGAACAGCGCTTCGGCAAGGTGATTCCGCTGATCCGGCGGGAACATGTAGCCGGCTATTATACCCGTCGCCCGATCTGGCTGGTCGAAAACCTGGGGATCGAACGGATCCGCGAGGAAGCCGAAGCGATGGAGCGGGACGCCGAACGCTTCTATGTCGCCGCCGCCCAGCGCACACAGGACAGCCAGACGCGCAAGCTTTTGGGCTTCCTGGCCGCGGCAGAAGCCGGTCACCAGGTGGTGGCCGACGACCTGGCGCGGGAATACCTGGATACCGATGCCCTGAACAGCGAAGAGGCCGCGGACAAGCGTCAGTTCATCCTGACCTGGATCCAGCCGGGGCTGGCGGGGCTGATGGACGGGTCGGTGTCGACGCTGGCGCCGATCTTCGCCACCGCCTTTGCCACGCACAATTCCTGGACGACACTACTTGTGGGGCTTGCGGCTTCTGTGGGCGCCGGCATCTCGATGGGCTTTACCGAGGCAGCATCGGACGACGGCGAACTGTCGGGCCGCGGATCGCCGGTCAAGCGCGGGATCGCCTCGGGCGTGATGACGGCCGTGGGTGGGCTGGGCCATGCGATGCCCTACCTGATCCCCGACTTCTGGACCGCCACAAGCATCGCGATCTGCGTCGTGATCGTGGAACTCTGGGCCATCGCCTGGATCCAGAACCGGTACATGCATACGCCGTTCTGGCGGTCCGCCTTCCAGGTCGTGGTCGGCGGTGCGCTGGTGCTGGGCGCCGGGATCCTGATCGGCAGCGGGTGACGGTACGTCCCTTTATCCCGGCGATCATTGACGCCGCGGTGCAGCAAGGGGAAGTCTTGGCCCGGACCCTGCCGCAAGGGTCCGGAAAATGACCCACAGGACGCCGCCGTCATGAGCATGGAACTGAACCGCCGAACCTCTCCCGCGCTCGAACTTGCGGGCGTCCTGGCCTCGCACATGGGCAAGGCCGAGGTGATGCCGCTGCGCCCGCAGGACGCAGCGTTGTTCGACGGCACCGAACCCTTCCGCTTCGGCCCCGGGGACAGCCGCCCGGCCTGGTCGGTGGGCGAAGGCCCCCTGGTCGTGCTGGTCCACGGCTATGGCGGGCGTGGATCGCAGATGGCACCGCTGGCGCACCGCCTGGCCGAAAACGGCTTTCGCGCGGTGTTCTTCGATGCCGGCGGCCACGGCGATGCGGCGCCCGAGCAGATCGGCTTCAGCACCTTCATGTCCGACACCCGGGACATCTGCGCCGTTCTGGATCGGCCGGTGCACGGGCTGATCGGCCATTCCGCCGGGGGTCTTGGCATGATGCGGTCCCGCGCGCTTTATGGCGTGACCGCCCGCAGGTACGGCGTGATCGCCGCCCCCTTCTTTCCCTACCCGCCGCTGAATACGATGCGCGCCAACGGCGTCACGGAAGAGGCGCTGGAGCATGTGAAGTTCTCGCTGAGCCTGCAGTTCCAGACGCGCTGGTCGGACATCGCGGGCGGAATCAGCTTCGCCCCAGAAGACGGCGCCGACATGCTGGCGATCTATGACGCCGACGACGACCGGGTGCAGCAGTCCGACGGGGACGCCATCGCCGCCCGGTGGCCCGGGGCGACCGTGGTCAAAACCGCGGGCCTTGGTCACAACCGGATCCTGAAGGCGGAAGAAACGCTGGCGGCCGTCACCGATTTCCTGTGCGCCTGAACACACGTTCAGAAACGCAGGCCTGTCCTGCAGGTTGCGCCCTTGCCCGACGGGCTTCGGGCGGCTAACCCTCGGACATGCTCGATATCTTCCTGCGCACCCTGCCGTTCTTTGTCATCATCGGGCTTGGCTACGGTGCGGGCAAGGCACGCTTCATCGACGAGGCCGGGACCGCGTCCCTGACCAAGTTCGTCTTCTTCTTCCCGCTGTCGGCCCTGATCTTCAAGTTCTCCGCCGCCCTTCCGGTGGCCGAGATCTTCGATCCCCGGCTGGTCTGGGCCTACCTGATCGGCACGGTCGGGGTCTATGTCATCGCCATGGCGGTGGCCTTCGTCCGCCGCCAGAACGTCCAGACCGCCGCGATCGAGGCGCAGTGCGCCGCCATCGGCAACGTGGGCTTCCTGGGCCTGCCGATGTTCCTGCTTCTGTTCGGGCCCGAGGCGATCCCGCCCCTGATGCTGGTCCTGTCGGTGGACCTGATCGTCTTTTCCAGCCTGATCGTCATCCTGATCAACGCCGCGCGGTCCGGCCATGTCAGCCTGGCGTCCTTCCGGATGGCGGGAATGGGGCTTCTGAAGAACCCGATGATCGTGTCGCTGGTGGTGGGCCTGGGCTGGTCGATCCTGAAGCTGCCCCAGCCCGAAGCCATGACCAATGCCGTGTCCATCCTGGCCGGCGCCGCAACGCCCGGTGCGCTGTTCGCCATCGGCGCCTCGCTGGCCGGACGGTCAGCGGAACGGCCGTTCATCGCCGGCTGGCTCAGCTTCTGCAAACTGGTGCTTCACCCGGTGCTGGTCGCCATCTCGGTCCTTTACATCATCCCCCTGGACCCGTTCGCGGCGGCCATCGTCATTTCCGCCGCGGCGATGCCGGTGGCCAACAACGTGTTCATGCTGGCCCAGCACTATCGCATCGCGCCGGTGCGGGTCTCGACCTCGATCCTGATTTCCACCATCGTGTCCATCGTGACGCTGCCGCTGGTCATCGCCTGGGTCACCCCGTGACGCATAGGATGTCCGGCGGGCCGGGCGGGACAAATCAGCCTGCCCCGGCCCCACGGCTGGACCGCGCGGGCCCAAGGCGCTACCCAATCCCCGCATTCACGGGAGAACTCGCATGAAAACGGTTTCGGAAAACACCTGTTTCGGTGGCGTCCAGGGCGTCTATACCCACGCTTCGTCCGCCTGTTCCTGTGACATGACCTTCGGTCTGTACCTGCCGCCCGAGGCACAGGACGGACCCGTTCCGGTCCTGTGGTATCTGTCGGGCCTGACCTGCACCCACGAAAACGCGATGACCAAGGCCGCGGCCCAGGGCTTTGCCGCCGAAAACGGGATCGCGCTGGTCTTCCCCGACACCTCGCCCCGGGGCGAAGGCGTGGCCAATGACGACGCATACGATCTGGGTCAGGGTGCGGGCTTCTACGTGAACGCGACCGAAAAGCCCTGGGCGCCGCATTTCCGCATGTGGGACTATGTGGCGAACGAACTGCCGGACCTTCTGGGCAACGAATTCCCGCTGGACATGGAGCGCCAGGCGATCACCGGCCATTCGATGGGCGGGCACGGTGCGCTGACGCTGGCGATGTCGCTGCCGGGCCGCTTCAAATCGGTTTCGGCCTTCGCGCCGATCTGCAACCCGACCGCGTCGGACTGGGGCCGCAAGCAGTTCAAGGCCTACCTCGGCGCGGACGAGACGAAGTGGGCCGCCCATGACGCCAGCCTGCTGATGGCCGACAGGGGCTTCGACGGTCCCGTTCTGGTCGACACCGGCACCAAGGACCAGTTCCTGGACCTGCTGAAGCCCGAAACCCTGTCCGCCGCCATGGCCGCCCGCCGCCAGGAAGGCGCGTTCCGGATGCAGAAGGGATACGACCATTCCTATTTCTTCATGATGAGCTTCATGGAAGAGCACATAGCCTTCCATGCCGAGGCTCTCTACGCCTGAGGAGCGGCCCATGGGCAAGATCGAAGCGGTCATCTTCGACATCGGAAACGTGCTGATCGAGTGGAATCCCGAACGGTACTATGACCGGACCTTCGGAGAGGCGCGGCGGAAGGAGGCTTTCGCCGCGGTCGACCTGCTGGCGATGAATGAACGCCTCGACCTGGGCGAGGATTTCGCGACGGTGATCGCCGAAACCCGCGCGCTACACCCCGACTGGCAGGACGAGATCCAGACCTGGCACGACAAGTGGCTGGAACTGGCCAGCCCCGCGATCCCCCATTCGGTCCGCCTGCGCGACGCGCTGCGGGCCAAGGGGGTGCCGGTCTTTGCCCTGACCAATTTCGGCATCCAGACCTTCGAGACCGCCTGCACCGCCTATCCGTTCCTGGAAGGGTTCGACCGCAAGTACGTCTCCGGCCACATGGCGATGATCAAGCCGGACCACGCGATCTATGAAATGGTCGAGGCCGATTGCGGACTGGCCCCCGAAAGCCTTCTGTTCGCCGACGACCGGGCCGACAACATCGCCACTGCCGCCGCGCGCGGCTGGCAGACGCACCTGTTCGAACATCCGCAGGGCTGGGCCGACCGTCTGGTCGCCGAAGGCCTGCTGACAGCAGAGGAAGCGGCATGAGCATACCCTTCATCCCCTTCGCCGAAGGCGAGGCCAAGCTGGACTGGATCGGCCTGACCGATGCGCTGGCCCTTGGGCACAAGCTGCCCAAGGCGTCCATCGGCGACACGTTCCTGTATCGCGACCCCGACACGCTTCTGTCGCGGTCGGCGTGGATCGACGGCATGGGATCGCTGGTCAAGACGGCGAACGTGTTCCCGAAGAATCCCGCCAGCGGCAAGCCCATGGTGAACGGGGCGGTCAGCCTGTTTTCCGACACCGACGGCACGCTGGAGGCGATGGTCGACTTTCACCTCGTGACCAAATGGAAGACCGCGGGCGACAGCCTGCTGGCCGCGCGCCTTCTGGCCCGGCCGGATTCGAAGAAGATCCTGATCGTCGGCGCCGGCACGGTCGGCCGGTCCCTGATCGAGGCCTTCGGCGCCGGTTTCCCCGATGCCGAGTTCCAGATGTGGAGCCGGACGCCCGCCACCGCCGAGGAAACCGCGAAGGCCTATCCCGGCGTGACCACCGTGACCGATCTGGAAGATGCCGTCGAAAATGCGGACATCATCGTGACGGCCACCATGTCGTCGGAACCCGTGGTTCTGGGCGACTGGCTACGGCCCGGCCAGCACCTGAACCTGATCGGCGCCTATCGCCCCGACATGCGGGAAACGGACAATACTGCGCTGTTCCGGTCGCGCGTCTATGTCGATTGCTTCGACACCACGCTGGACCATATCGGCGAACTGAAGTCCCCCCTGTCCCACGGCGTGATCGGGCGGCAGGACGTTCTGGGCGACTTCTACCAGTTGGATGCCTTCGCACAGGCAAAGCCCGACACGATCACGCTGTTCAAGAACGGCGGCGGTGCGCATCTGGACCTGATGACCGCCCGCTACATCCTGGATCGCTGGAACGCCTGAAACCGCCCGGGCGCGTTCGGCGCGCCTGGGCCCGACAGGTCACAGGCAGGTCAGGCGGCGACCAGGCCCGCGTTCGGCCGTTCCTTGATCGGCAGGTGCACAAGTGCCGAAAACGCGCCCACGCCCACGCCGATCCACCAGACGGCGTTGTAGTTGCCATAGATGTCGTACATCCGCCCGCCCAGCCAGACGCCCAGAAAGCTGCCCAGCTGGTGCGAAAAGAAGACGAACCCGTAAAGCGTCCCCATGTAGCGCAGGCCGTAGATATAGCCCACCAGCCCCGAGGTCAGCGGCACCGTGGCAAGCCACAGCGACCCCATCGAGACCGAGAACAGGATCACCGTCAGCGGCGTGATCGGCATAAGGATGAAGGCGGCCGACACCAGCGTGCGCAGGGTGTAGATCAGCGCCAGAATGTACTTCTTGGTAAAGTGGTTCCCGGCCCAGCCCGCCAGCAACGTGCCCGCGATATTGGCCATCCCGATCAGCGACAGTGAAATCGCCCCCAGCGCCGAGGTGGAACTGATGCCGATGCTGTCCAGCATCCCACCCGGCGCAATCGGGCCGCACAGTTCCGTCACGAAGGCGGGGAAGTGGGCCGTGATGAAGCCCAGCTGATAGCCGCAGCTGAAAAAGCCCAGGAAGATCATGACATAGGACGGATCGCGGAAGGCGACGGCAAGGGTCTGGCCCATGCTCAATTCCAGCTCCGTCTTCGAGGCGACAGGCGTCGTCTTCATCATCGGCAGGATCAGGGCCGAGGCCGCGACGATCCCCGCCAGGATCATGAAGGTCGTCTGCCAGCCGACATTGCCGATCAGCCCTTCGGTGAAGGGCGGGACAAAGACCTGCCCCGCGCTGCCCGCGGCCGTGGCCAACGCCAGCGATAGCGACCGGTTCTTGTCGGACGCCGCGCGCCCCACCATGGCCAGGATCACGCCAAAACCGCTGCCGGCGATGCCGAAGCCGATCACCATGTTCAGGAACTGGTGCGCGCCCGGCGTCACGGCAAAGGCCGATGCGAAAAGGCCCAGCGTGTACAGCACGATCCCCAGCAGGATCGCCTTCCGGTCCCCCAGCTTTTCCGCGATGGCGCCGAAGATCGGTTGCCCGATGCCCCAGGCGATGTTCTGGATCGCGATCGCCATCGAGAAATCGGCCCGCGGCCAGCCAAAGGTTTCCGAAACCGGAATCTGGAACAGGCCAAAACCGGCGCGTGCGCCGAAACTGACGACAACGATGATGCAGCCGCCCACCAGGACCGGCGTGAAGAAACGGGTACTGCGGTCCATGGGAACTCCTGCTGCAGATGCACGGACACTACGGAATGTGAAGGAAGGGTCAATTCAGGATTTGGAATGGCACCCATGCCGCCCGGTGAACGCTCTGCCCTCCGGTAGGCAAAATCCCATACGGTCGCGGCGGCTTGGCCGCTTTTCAACGGCTTCGGCGCGGGCTATGGCTCGGCCATGACCGATGCCAGTTCCTATTCCGACGTTGCGTCGCTTTATGCCGCCCGGGTGGCCGCAGGCGATCTGAAGCCCGATCCCGCACAGACGGCCGCGCTGCCGGAACTGGACCGGATCCACACCGAATTGCGGGCAGCCCCGGCGCAACCGCAGCGCCGCGGCTTCCTGCGCCGGACCGCCAAGGTGCCCGAGGCGCCAAAGGGCCTTTACATGTGGGGCGGCGTCGGACGCGGCAAGTCGATGCTGATGGACCTCTTCGTGGAAACGCTGGACGACATCCCCGTGCGCCGCGTCCACTTCCACGCCTTCATGCAGGAAATCCACGCCGGCATGAACGCGGCCCGGAAACAGCACATCCAGGACCCGATCGGCCCCGTGGCCGACAGCGTCGTATCCTCGGTCAAGGTGCTGGCCTTCGACGAGATGCAGATCACCGACATCACCGACGCCATGATCGTGGGCCGCCTGTTCGAAAAGATCTTTGCCGAAGGGGTGGTGGTCGTCACCACCTCGAACCGGCCGCCCGACGACCTCTACAAGGACGGTCTGAACCGCCAGCTCTTCGTTCCGTTCATCGAGATGATCAAGGACAGGATGGTCGTCCACGAACTGGCCAGCGAAACCGATTACCGTCTGCTGCACACCGACCTGGCGCAGGTCTATTTCACCCCCGACAATGCCGAGACAAGGGCCGAGATCAACCGGATCTGGGAAGGCCTGTCCGGCGGTCATACCGAACCGCTGGAACTGGACGTCTATGGCCGCAAGGTGGTGCTGCCCGCCTATCGCGACCGCCGCGCGCGGGCGTCGTTCTATGACCTCTGCGGCCACGCTCTGGGCCCGGCCGATTTCCTGGCCGTCGCCGACGCGGTCGACATCCTGGTGCTGGAAGGCATTCCCCGCCTGTCGCGGTCGAACTTCAACGAGGCGAAGCGTTTCGTCACGCTGGTCGACACGCTCTACGAGGCGAAGGTGCGCCTTGTCTGCTCGGCCGCAGCGACCCCCGACATGCTCTATGTCGAGGGCGAGGGATCGTTCGAGTTCGAACGCACCGTCAGCCGCCTGATCGAGATGCAGGACCGCGAATGGGGCAAGGCCGAGGTGTGATCCCGGACCAGGGTCCTGACACTAGTCTTCGGTGAAGCGGAACGCGTTCCCCTTTGCCGTGACCCTGCCGACCGAGGGCAGCGGGAAGTGGCTGCCCAGCACCTTGGCGCCGCTTTCGGCCGCAAGGCCCAGGAATTTCACCCGCGACTCGGCCGCCTGCGCGGTGTCGACATCCCAGGCAAAGCGCCAGTCGGGCCTTGCACATTGGGCCGGCGAATGCATCGCGTCGCCGGTGATCAGGGCCTGCGCGCCGTTCGACTGGATATGGACCGAGACATGGCCGGGCGTATGCCCCGGGGCCGGCACCAGCGTGACGTGATCGCCCAGCGCATGGGCCCCCGACACGAAATCCGCCTGCCCCGCCGCGATCACGGGGGCCACGCTTTCGCTGAAGGAAAGGGTGGGCCCACCGTCCGGGCCCGCGACAGAGAAATGGGCGTTGTCCTCGGCCGGCAGCAGGTAACGCGCCTTCGGGAAGGTCGGAACCCAGCGCCCGTCCAGCAGCCGCGTGTTCCAGCCGGTGTGGTCGACATGCAGATGGGTGCACAGGACGTAATCCACATCCCCGGGCGTCACCCCGGCCGCCGTCAGCCCGGCCAGAAACCGGTCGTCGGTCCGGTTGGCCCATTCGGGGGGCTGGCTGACGGACTTGTCGTTGCCGACGCAGGCGTCGATCAGGATCACGTGCGACGGCGACTTCAGCAGGAAGCTTTGCACCGGGATGACCCACATGCCGTCCGCATCCACCTGACGGGGCGCCAGGTCGCGGAACAGCGCCTGCGCGTCCGGGTCGCCATCAAGGTCCGGATAGACCCGGACCAGCGGCGCCATGGCCAACTCGTGCTCCAGGATCCGCCAGATCTCGACGTCACCGATCCGTATCAACATGGTCAGGTTCTCCCGCGGGGTCGCGAAAGCCTAGCCCGCAACGCAAAGAGCGGCAATCAGCGGTTAAGGGTCAGGACATGGCCCGCCAGATACAGCGATCCGCAGATCAGGATCCGCGCCGCGGGGTCGCGGGCGACGATCTGTGCCACGGCCGCATCGACGCTGTCCGCGGTTTCGGCAGTCAGGCCCACGGCATCCGCTGCTTCCCGCGTGGCTTCGGCCGGAAGGGTCGCCGTCTCCTCCGGGATGCCCACGGCGAACAGGGCCTGCGCCAGAGGCGCCAGCGGCCGCAGGAAGCCCTTCGGGTCCTTCGTGTTCAGCATGCCGCAGACGAGGTAGGTCGGCATCTTCGGCATGGCCTGCAGGGCATTGGCCAGAACCTGCCCCGCGGCCGGGTTATGCCCGCCGTCCAGCCACAGCTGCGCCCTGGGCGCGGCATCGATCAGCGGACCCGCGGTCAGACGCTGCAGGCGGGCAGGCCATTCGGCACGGGTGACGGCAGCGGTCAGCGCGTCCTCGGCAAAGCCCAGGTGGCGGAGGCCCACGACGGCCATGCCGGCATTGTCGATCTGATGCGCGCCCAGAAGGTTCGGCAGCGGCAGGTCGGCCAGGCCGGTTTCGTCCTGCACCACCAGCCGGCCGCCTTCGGTCCACGCGTGCCAGTGCTGGCCATGGACCAGCAGAGATGCACCGACGCGGGCGGCCTGGCGTTCGATCACCTCCAGCGCGCGGTCGTCCTGGGGGCCCACGACACAAGGAACGCCGCGCTTCAGGATCCCGGCCTTTTCGGCCGCGATCTCCTCGATCGTGTTGCCCAGGTTCTGCTGGTGGTCCATCGACACGGGCGCAATCGCTGTCAGGGCCGGACGGTCCACCACATTGGTGGAATCGAGCCGCCCGCCCATGCCGACCTCCAGCAGGGTGTAATCCGCAGGCTGGCGCGAGAAGGCCAGCAGCGCCAGGCAGGTGATGATCTCGAAGAAGGTGATGGGCTCGTCGCCGTTCGCAGCCTTGCATTCGTGCAGCAGGTCGACCAGCGCGGCCTCGTCGATCAGGGTGCCGGCCAGGCGGATCCGCTCGTGGAAACGGACAAGGTGGGGCGAGGTATAGGCATGAACGGTCTTGCCCGCGCCCTCGATCCCGGCACGCATCATGGCGACGGTCGATCCCTTGCCGTTGGTGCCGGCGACATGGATCACCGGCGGCAGCTTCCGTTCCGGGTTGCCCAGTGCGGCCAGCAGCCGTTCCATGCGGCCCAGCCCCAGGTCGATGACCTTGGGGTGCACGCCGATCATGCCCGCCAGGATCGCCTCGGACGAGTCCTGCGACGCAGAGTGTACCGGGTTCAGCACGACGTCTCCTGCCGACACGAGGGCGCGATCACTTCGCCTTGGGTTTCTTGGGATCGGCGGGCGCGTCCTTGGCCGCCTTTTCCGGCGCAGGCGCCGTTTCGGCCGGGGCCGCGGTGTCCGCCTGGGTCAGTTCCGACGCATCCGGCGGCGGCAGGTCGCCGCGGATCGCGGGCGGCAGGCCCAGCAGCATCCGGACGATGGAAATCAGCTCTTCCCGCATGTCGCCGCGGGGGGTGACGCGGTCCAGCATGCCGTGATCCAGCAGGTATTCCGCCCGCTGGAAGCCTTCGGGCAGCTTTTCGCGGATGGTCTGTTCGATGACGCGGGGGCCCGCAAAGCAGATCAGCGCACCGGGTTCGGCGATCTGGACATCGCCCAGCATCGCGTAGGACGCGGTGACACCCCCGGTCGTCGGATTGGTCAGCACGACGATATAGGGCAGGCCGGCCTCTTTCAGCATCTGCACGGCCACGGTCGACCGGGGCATCTGCATCAGGGACAGGATCCCTTCCTGCATCCGCGCACCGCCGGCGGCGGCAAAGAGGATCAGCGGGCGGCGCAGCTTCACCGCCTCTTCCGCGGCGGCGATGATGGCGTTGCCGACATACATGCCCATCGACCCGCCCATGAAGGAAAAGTCCTGCGCAGCGGCGACGATGGGCGTGCGCCCGATCTCTCCGGTCGCGACCAGCATCGCGTCCTTTTCGCCGGTGTCGCGCTGCGCGCTGCGCATCCGGTCCGGGTAGCGTTTCTGGTCGCGGAAGGCCAGGGGATCCGCCAGCGGTTCGGGCACAGCGATCTCGGCAAAGGTGCCGCCGTCGAACAGGGCGTGGAACCGTTCCCGCGGCGTGATCGCCATGTGATGGCCGCAATGGGTGCAGACGTGCAGGTTTTCCGTCAGTTCGCGGTGGAACAGCATCGTTCCGCAGCTATCGCACTTCAGCCACAGGTTATCCGGCATCTCCCGACGGGAGAAGATGGAGTTGATGCGCGGCCGGACGTAGTTGGTAATCCAGTTCATCGCCGTTTTCCACTCGATCCATGTTGCGCGGACCCGTGGCTCCGCCTTGACGGGCACCAGATAGACCGCCCAAGGGGTGAAATCAATCGGGGGTCCCGATCATCGCCGCAGCGCCAGCCGCGCGGCCAGCCACATGACGATGATGCCGGCAAGGTCGACCAGCAGCCAGCCCTGCGCATCGACCCCTTCGCTCAGATCGTAGGGCGTGAGGTAAAGCGCCAGTCCGTTCAGGCTGTCGGGCAGCGAAATGAACAGGATCGCCACCAGATTGTTGACGAAATGCACGGCGATGGCCGGGCCCAGCGTGCCGGCCCGTGCCGTCAGGTCCGCCATCAGCACGCCGAAAGTGAAGGACCACAGGACGTAAAGCACCGCGCTGTCGCCCATTTCGTCCGGCGCATAATGGCCCAAGGCGAACAGGGCCGAAGGCACGGCCATCCAGACCCAGGGCCGGTTGAAGCGCGCGGCCAGGCTTTGCTGCAGGAAGCCGCGAAAGATGACCTCCTCGGTGCCGACCTGGACCAGAACCGCCGGGATGGCCAGCGGCAGGAAGGCGATCCAGCGGCCAAGCTCCATGTTGGGCACCAGCGGATCGCCGAAATCGTAGGGCGGAAGGATGCCGATGACGGCCGTGACGCCCGCGCAGTACAGGAAGACCCGCACGAATTGCGGGACGAAGAGCGACGCGGGGCCAAGCAGCGTCTGCGGCCCGCGCGCCTGAACCAGCCGGACACCAAGGGCCAGCGCCACACCCATCACCCCGAACCAGTACAGCAGGATCAGAAGCCCCGGCGCCGTCGACCCGGTCAGCCCGTCATCGCGCAGCCAGGTCCACCAGCGGTCCCGCAGGACGGCCGACAGTACGCCGTTCAGTAGGGAATCAAGGCCATAGAACGCCACGAAGGCCGCCGCCAGGGTCGCCAGGATCCGCCAGATTTCGGGCCGCGCCCGGACAGGGCCGACAAGGATCTCGTGTTCGGGATAGCGGTCGTTGGCCATGGGCTGGGTCAGATGTCCGGATCGGGGGCGCGGTGCGAAGCGCCCGGTGAACCTAATCACTGCGGCAGGCGGCTGAAAGGTACTCCGGCCCAGGGGGCTGGCGCCCGCCCTGCCCGTCCGGCCATGATGCTTGTACGGACCGTCCCGGACAGGCTATGCCCGTTCGGGACACGCAAGGAAGAGGGAGGCCGCCCGTGCTCAAGCGCAAGTTCGACAAGTCGAAGCTGCCCAGCCGACATGTGACCGAAGGGCCCGAGCGTGCGCCGCACCGGTCCTACTACTATGCCATGGGCATGTCCGAGGAGGAGATCCACCAGCCCCTGGTCGGCGTCGCCACCTGCTGGAACGAGGCCGCGCCCTGCAACATCGCCCTGAACCGGCAGGCCCAGGCCGTGAAGCTGGGCGTGAAGGCGGCATCCGGCACGCCGCGCGAGTTCACCACCATCACCGTGACCGACGGCATCGCCATGGGGCACGAAGGGATGCGGTCCTCGCTGGCGTCGCGCGAGGCGATTGCCGACACGGTAGAACTGACGATGCGCGGCCATTGCTATGACGCCATCGTGGGCCTTGCCGGCTGCGACAAGTCCCTGCCCGGCATGATGATGGCCATGGTCCGGCTGAACGTGCCGTCGGTGTTCATCTACGGCGGCTCGATCCTGCCGGGCAAGGCGCCCCAGGTGGCCGAGATCCCGGAAGATTTTCGCAGCCGCGACCTGACCGTCCAGGACATGTTCGAAGCGGTGGGCCGCCACCAGAACGCCGAGATGTCGGATGCCGCGCTGGACATGCTGGAACGGGTCGCCTGCCCGTCGGCGGGCGCCTGCGGCGGCCAGTTTACCGCCAATACCATGGCCTGCGTGTCCGAGGCCATCGGGCTGGCACTGATGAACTCCTCCGGCATGCCCGCGCCCTATGAATCGCGCGATCAATATGCCGAAGCGTCGGGCCAGGCGGTCATGGACCTGATCGAAAAGAACATCCGCGCGCGCGACGTGGTTACGCGCAAGTCGCTGGAAAACGCCGCGCGCGTCGTGGCCTGTACCGGCGGGTCGACCAATGCCGGCCTGCACCTGCCGGCCATCGCGCACGAGGCGGGGATCGATTTTTTCCTGGACGATGTGTGCGAGATCTTCCGCGACACGCCCTATTTCGTCGACCTGAAGCCGGGCGGACAATACGTGGCCAAGGATCTTTATGACGCGGGCGGTATCCCAGTCGTGATGAAGGAACTGCGCAAGGCGGGCCTGATCCACGAGGATTGCATGACCGCCACCAGCCGCACCATCGGCGAGGAACTGGACCGCATCAGCCGCGAGGCCGACGGCCGCGTGATCTATCCGATCGAAACGCCGCTGACCAAGACCGGCGGCGTCGTGGGCCTGAAGGGCAACCTTGCACCTGAAGGCGCCATCGTGAAGGTGGCGGGTATCGACACCCAGCACCAGCGTTTCGTGGGCCCGGCACGGGTCTTCGAATGCGAAGAAGACGCTTTTGCCGCCGTGAAGGCCCGCACCTACAAGGAAGGCGAGGTCATCGTCATCCGCAACGAAGGCCCGTCCGGCGGGCCCGGCATGCGGGAAATGCTGGCCACCACCGCGGCCCTGTCCGGTCAGGGCATGGGCAAGAAGGTGGCGCTGATCACCGACGGCCGCTTTTCCGGCGCGACGCGCGGCTTCTGCGTGGGGCATGTGGGGCCCGAAGCCGCCCATGGCGGACCCATCGCCCTGCTGAAGGACGGCGACCTGATCACCATCGACGCCACCATCGGCGAGATTTCCGTCGATCTGACGGACGAGGAACTGGCCGCCCGCAAGGCCCAGTGGACAGGCCCGCGCGAGACGATCTATGCCTCGGGTGCGCTTTGGAAATACGCCCAGCTGGTGGGGGCCACCTACAAGGGGGCAGTCACGCATCCCGGCGGGGCGGCGGAAAAACACGACTACATGGATCTATAGAACCGGGTGACCAACAGTACGAGTAACACCGGACCCGTCGCGCGGTCGCACCGCCGAAGGGATCGCGGAAAGGCCCCGCTTGTTGCGCGGGGCGGTATCGCGGGGCTCTACGCCCTTGCAGGACTTGCCCTTTCGGGCTGTACCGACGGCGCCGGCGGCCTTGCAGGTCTGGCGCCGTCCAGTGTGGCCTTTGCCGGTGGGCAGGTCACAATCGTCGCCCCGGACGGATTCTGCGTCGACCGCCGATCGGTCCGGCGGGTCGATGACGGGGGCTTCGTGCTGATGTCGCGCTGCGCGAACTCGCTTGGGGCGGCGCCGGCGATGATCGCGGTGACGACGACGCCCCTTCAGGACGGCTCCACCGTGCCGGATGCCGCGCGCCTGTCGCGGCTTCAGGGTGGCGCCACCGTGACCCGGTCGGACGACGGCATCCTGACCCTGATCCAGGTGAACGACACCGGCAGCGACGTGGCCCTGGCCAGCCCGCGGCGCTGGCGCGGGGCCTTTGCCGCCGGTGGCCAGTTGGTCGGGCTGACGCTCTACGCCCCCCCGGGCAGCGCCGCCCTGGGCGATGCCGGTGCCCGCGCGCTGCGCCAGCTGGCGCGCCGGACGACGGCCGCAACCGCAAAGCCGTCATCGGCAGCCCGAAACGAAGGCACAATTGCCAAAACCTCTGGCTGAGGTGTTTGGTGCGACATCCACCTGTTTGACGACCCCGCCTGCAGTTCATAAACCGGAATAAACGCACGGTTACGTCGATACGGCGGGAAAATCTGAACGGATCCGAACATGCCCAGTTTCTACGATCTGTTTCTGCATTCCCTGTCGGTCAAGCGCTGGCGAAAGGTAGCGCGACAGGCGCCGGATGCCCTGTTGACGGACCTGAGGAACCAACGCTCCCGCGCGCAGCAGCTGCGCACCCATGTCAACCGGCTGATCCATGTCGCCGACGAACGGCTTTCCCTGCCGCAACCCGGAAACTCCAACTTCGCCCGCCCCCACGGCACCGATTGGGCCTGGCGCCCCGAGGCCTGGCGCGGCTCTCTTGCCTCGCCCGGGATCGCCGCCGCGCCAACCCGCGCGGCGCTGGGGGACGAGGTGACGCTGTTCCACGATTGCGACGCGTCCGAGGTGACGCTGCGCCAGATCCGCAACCTGCGGGCCGACGACCTGGCCGCCTATGGGCTGCGGCTGGACGTGTTCCGCTTTGACGGGTCTTTCCTGTCGCTGGTGATCGACTTGCCGGATGCCGCCGCGCAGGGGCTGACCAAGGCGCACCTTGTCCGCGTGAACACGATCATCGAAGCCGAAAAGCCGCTGGAAATCTTCGCCAGGCTGAATGTCCGCCACGGGCCCAATACCGAACAGGTCGTGCGCGAACTGCCCCTGCACGAAAAGGACGTCCGCGTCGATTTCGACCTGGCCTATTCCCGCCTGAACGAACGGCGGATCGAAAAAGTCTGGCTGGACCTGATCTTCGAAGCGCCCGAAATGAACCAGGTCACCCTGCGTGACGTGACCTTCGCCCGCCACATGCGTGCCTCGATCTGAGTGCCGTAGCCGATCAACCGGAGTTTCCGCAGATGAGCAATCTCTCTCTGACCCCGATCCGCCTGCGCACCGGAATCTGGGAGGCGATCATCAAGGGCGAAAGCGACCAGAGCCCGCCAATGATCCGTGTGACGCTCCACGACCGGCCGGTCGAAACGGTGGATCTGACCGAAGACCCCGAGGAAGGCGGCTGGCTGCTTCAGGTGAAGGTCCCGGCCGAGGCGATTGCCGACGGTGTCCACACCTTCTTGGTCCGCGATGCGTCCGACGACACCAAGCTGGGTTCCTTCACCCTGATCGCGGGCGACGCCGCGGGCGAAGACCTGCGGGCCGAGGTCGACCTGCTGAGGGCCGAGATGGACATGATCAAACGCGCCTTCCGCCGACATTGCCTGGAAACGATGTAGGCCGCGCATCCCCTGCCCGGACAGGTGGATCGGCCAAACGGGACACCTGTCCCGCTGCAACCCTTGTCAGGACGGCTTGGCCATAACAGGGTCCCGCCGGGGCCGGGGCCAGCCTGCGCTGCGGCCCTGATGCCCGGGAAACCCGGCCGGAAAGGCGCCGGTCCTGCCCCGCCCGCCCGTGCCGGCAGGGTCCAGCTTGCGGCGCCGGCGCGGTCCATGACCCGGCGCCGCCCCCTTATCCGGACGGTCCGTCAAGGCGGTTGGATATTCGGGCAAACCGGACTGAAGCTTTCATTCGCTTTCCGGTCGTGCAACACTACCTTCCTGCCAGAACAATAAACGGACAGGGAATATGGTAGAAACCCAGGGAACGGCGGCCTCCACCACCAAGGCCGACACGCCGGGCTGGACCTTCGACGATCTGCTCATGGGGCTTGCCCTGCACTTCTTCGCCCAGCTCAACCTGACCGAGGATGCCGACAAGCAACTTTCCGACCTCAAGCTTGGTCGTACTCACCACCGCGTTCTTTATATCTGCCACCGAAAACCCGGCGTCACCTCGGGCGAGATCACCAAGACCCTGCGCATCACCAACCAGGCCCTGAACCGGCCGATGCGCGAACTGATCGAAACCGGCTATGTCGAACAGCGCGTCTCGCCCGTCGACCGCCGCCAGCGGCTGCATTATTCGACCGAGACCGGGGCGGAACTCTTCCAGCAGCTGGCCCAGCTTCAGACCGAACGCCTGCGCCGCGCATACGAGGCGTCAACCCCGGCTGCCGTCGAAGGTTTCCTGGACGTGTTGCGCCATGTCGCCAGCGACGAGGATCTGGCCTTCCTGGATGTCATGCAGATGACATCCTCGACCGCCAACTGAACCGGCCACGGCCCGGAACCCGGGCCCGGCGGCACGAAACGACAAAAGCGAAACGGCGCGCAGGATCCCCTGCGCGCCGTTTTCTTGTCGTCGTCATGTCCGGGGCTGGTCCCCGCCTCAGTTCTGCTCGGCCGGGGTCAGTTTCGACAGGCCCTTCAGGATGTCGATGGCATAGGCCAGCTGGTAATCCTCTTCCCGCAGCTTGGCCGCGGCTTCGGCCTTGGCCCGCTCTTCCGTGATCTGGCGCAGTTCGTCCTCGGTCAGGCTGTCGTTGTCCAGGCTGCCGCGCAGGTCGCCTTCCGACCGGTTGCGACTGACGGCCGAACGGGGTTCGTCCACTTCCTCGGCCGCGGCGGTCCGGCGCGGCTGCGCCACCACGATGTCAGGCGACACGCCCAGCGCCTGGATCGACCGGCCCGACGGCGTGTAGTAACGCGCCGTGGTCAGGCGCATCGCGCCGTCGCCCCGCAGCGGCATGACCGTCTGGACCGACCCCTTGCCGAAGCTCTTGGTGCCGACGACGATGGCACGGCGGTGATCCTGCAACGCGCCCGCCACGATTTCCGAGGCCGAGGCCGAACCGCCGTTGATCAGCACCACCATCGGCTTGCCGTCGATCAGGTCGCCTGCGGTCGCGTTGAAGCGTTCGCCGTCCTTCGGATCGCGGCCGCGTGTCGACACGATCTCGCCCTCGTCCAGGAAGGCGTCCGACACGCTGATCGCCTGGGTCAGCAGGCCGCCCGGATTGTTGCGCAGGTCCAGAACGACGCCGTTGATCTTGTCCAGCCCGCCGGCGGCCTCGATCTGTTCCTTCAGGTCCTCTTCCAGGTTCGGCGTGGTCTGGTCGTTGAAGGTGGTCACGCGCAGGACGATCGTGTCGCCTTCGGTCCGGCCCTTCACCGCAGTCAGCTTGATCGTGTCGCGGATGATCGAGACGTCGAAGGGTTCGTCCTCGCCCTCGCGCACCACGGTCACGATGATTTCGGAACCGACCGGCCCGCGCATCATCTTGACCGCCTCGTCCAGGGTCAGGCCCAGCACGCTTTCGCCGTCGACATGGGTGATGAAGTCGCCCGCCTCGATCCCGGCTTCCTGTGCCGGCGTATCGTCGATAGGCGACACCACCTTCACGAAACCGTCTTCCTGCGTCACCTCGATCCCCAGGCCGCCGAATTCGCCGCGGGTCTTCACCCGCATGGCGCTGGCGTCGTCGGGGGAGAGATAGCTGGAATGCGGGTCGAGCGAGGTCAGCATGCCATTGATGGCCGCCTCGATCAGTTCACCCTCGTCCACTTCCTCGACATATTGGGAACGGATCCGCTCGAAGATGTCGCCGAACAGGTCCAGCTGCTCGTAGACGCTGGCGCTGTGCGTCGGTTCATCGGCCAGCAGCGGACCAGCGATCTGCGTCGTGGCCACGATACCTGCAAAAGCGCCACCGACGGCGGCAATGACGAATTTCTTCATGTTTCGTGCGTCCATCTATTGCATCTGGAACCAGCTGGCCGGATCGACCGGCACACCGTCCTGTCTGACCTCAATATAGAGCGTTTCCGGCCGTTCAGTTCCAGCACCATCACCGATTGGTGACAATACAGCCTGCGGATCGGTCACCGGACCGCCCATCAGACCCACCGGAGAGCCTTCGGGGATCACCTCACCTGCGTGACCGTACACCTCTGCCAGACCGGAGAGAATGAAAAGAGTGGTCGGGTCAGGTTCAAGTATCACCACATTTCCGAGATCGAGCAGCGGCCCGGCATAGCGAATCGTGGCCGAGGTGGGTGCCACGACCAGCGCGCGGGGCTGCGTGGCCACCAGCACGCCGGGGCGCTCGACGCCTGCGGCATCGGCCTCTTTGGCCTTGCGCAGAAGGCGTCCGGCGACCGGAAGGGGCAGTGTTCCCATGCGCGCCGACAGGCCCGGTTCGGCCGCCGCGATCTCGGCATCCGTCAGCAACCACAGACCGGAGGCAAAGGCGTCCAGAGTTTCGGTTGCCGCGATCAGCAGGGCGGTCTGGATCGGATCGTCGACGAAACGCACCGGCAGGTCGGTCCGGTCGGCCATGGCGCGACTCAGTTCTGCACGGGCGTCCTGAACGCCGATCAGACCCTGGCGCAGCGTCTCGGCCGCGCCGGACTGTAACAATTGCAGATCGCGGATCTCGGCAAGGTCGTCCTTCAGGCTGTCCACCTTCGCTTCCAGCGCCGGCGCGATCTCGGCCAGCATCATGCCGGACCGTGCGGCGCCCAGGGGCCCGTCGGGATGGGCCAGCAGCACCGGCGGGGGCGCTGCACTGATCGTCAGCAGGGCACCGGCCAGCGCCGCAGTCTCGGCCTCGCGCGCTGCCAACGAGGTTTCCAGTTCCGCCTCGCGCGCGGCGGCCTGGCGCATGCCGTCGCGCAGCGCGCCCAGCCCGGCCTCGAAGGCCTGCACGGTCCGGGTCAGCGCCTTTACCTGGTCGCGCGCGGTCGAGGCCTGCGCCAGTTGGCGCGACGCGTCCTCCAGCGCGGCCGAGGCCCGCCGGGCATCGCCGGCCGGGTCAGCCCCAACGGCGGCAGGCCAGGCGGCAGCCAGACACAGGCAGAGCGCGGCGCGGGCCAGGATCATTTGATCAGGCTCGTCCCCGTCATCTCGGGCGGGGTTTCCAGGCCCATCAGGTCCAGAAGCGTGGGGGCAAGATCGGCCAGACGTCCGTCGCGCAGGGTCGCCCCTTCGGGCCCGCCCACCAGGACGACCGGCACAAGGTTCGTGGTATGCGCCGTGTGCGGACCGCCGGTATCCGGGTCCACCATCTGTTCGCAGTTGCCATGGTCCGCGGTCACGATCATGGCACCGCCCGCGGCCTTCACCGCCTCGATCACCTGGCCCAGGCCGGTATCGACGGCTTCACAGGCACGGATCGCGGCCTGCAGATCGCCGGTATGGCCCACCATGTCGGGGTTGGCATAGTTGGTCACGATCAGGTCATAGCCTTCGGCGATGGCGGCCAGGAATTTCTGGGTCACCTCGCCCGACGACATCTCGGGCTGGAGGTCATAGGTCGCGACCTTGGGCGACAGCGGCATGAACCGGTCCTCGCCGCCTTCGGGCACTTCCTTGCCGCCGTTCAGGAAGAAGGTCACGTGGGGGTATTTCTCGGTCTCGGCCAGGCGGAACTGGCGCAGGCCCTGTTTCGCGACCCAGGCGCCCAGCGTGTTCACGATTTCCGCCTTGGGATAGGCCGTGGTCATGTAGGTGCTGTGGTCGTCGGAATATTCGACCATGCCCAGAAGCCCCGCGTATTGGGGCCGCGGCCCGGTCTCGAACGCGTCGAAGGCCGGGTCGCCGATGGCCGACAGGATCTCGCGCGCGCGGTCGGCGCGGAAGTTCAGGCAGAAGATGCCGTCGCCATCCTTCGCGCCCGCGTAGTCGCCAACGATGGTCGCCTCGACGAATTCGTCGGTGTGGCCCCGGTCATAGCTTTCGGTCACGGCGGCGGCGGCGTTTTCGGCGCGGTGCTTGGCCTGACCCCTGATCATCGCGTCATAGGCCTGTTGCACGCGCTCCCAGCGCTTGTCGCGGTCCATGGCATAGTAGCGGCCCACGACGGTGCCGATCCTGGCGCCTTCCGGCAGGTCGGTCATCAGCTTGGTCACGAAGAACCCGGCCGAGGACGGCGCCACGTCGCGCCCGTCGGTGATCGCGTGGATGACGACCGGCACACCGGCATCGACCAGCGCCTTCACGGCCGCTTCCATGTGGGTCAGCGAGCCATGGACCCCCCCGTCGGAGACGAGGCCCATGATATGCGCGGTGCCGCCCGAGGCTTTCAGCGCGGCGATGAAGGCGTTCAGGGGATCGTTTTCGAAAAAGGACCCGTCCTCGATCGCCAGGTCGATCTGGCCCAGGTCCATGGCGACGACGCGCCCGGCGCCGATGTTCATGTGGCCGACTTCGGAATTGCCCATCTGCCCCTTGGGCAGGCCCACGTCGGGACCGTGGGTGATCAGCTTCGCGTTCGGGCAATCCGCCATGATCGCGTCGAAGGCCGGCGTGTCGGCCAGGTGCGGGGCATTCGCCTCGGTCCGGTCGGACAGGCCCCAGCCGTCGAGAATGCAGAGAACCACTGGTTTCGGTGCCATCGTCATCGCCCCCGCTGTGTCGGATCCGTCCCGGGTTCTAGCGGCTGGCTGCGGGGAACAAAACCGGTTTCCTTGGGGGCACGGCCGAAAGGTGCCGCAGAGCGGTTGTCCGCCGGAAATGGGGAACATTGCCCGGAATGGTGCGTGGAAACCAGGCACCCTACCGACCCTCTGCGCACGGATCACCGTCACGGGAACCTTGGGCTTCGGCCCCGGCTTCTTTGATCTCCAAATATCCTCGGGGGAGTCTGCTCTGCGGGCGGACGGGGGCAGAGCCCCCAACGCGGCTGATACGTTCCCGGATGCCGGATCACCGCCCCCGCGACGCCGGGGCTCCACAAATGGCGATCAGCGCCCCGGCCAATGCCCCTGCGGCGGCTAGTCTTCCCCCTGCGGACCCTTGCTGCCGCATTGGACGTCCCGCGCGCCGCCGACCCATGTCCCGCCCGGCGGCACGCCGGGCCGCGCCAACCCGCCCCCCATGGGGTGGCGAGGCGCGCCCCCACGCCGACCAGCGCCGTGCTTCTCGCCCTTCCCGCCCGTGATGAGCGCCGAAAGCGGCCAGGTCCCCGCGGTCAGTCTGTCCCGCAGCAGGGCCATCGGATGGGCCTTCAGGCTGAGGCGGGTGGCGACGTAGTCCTCGACCACCTCCTCGCCCAGGGTCATAGCCGGCAACTGCGCTGCCGGTTCGTCGAAGCTTTCCCCGCCCAGATCGCCCGCGAAAAGCGGCAGGGGCCTGTCGGCGGCGATCGCCTTCGCCTCCCACAGCGCCTCGCGGCGGGAGATGCCCAGGGCGTGGAAGGCGTCCGCCTCGGCCAGTTTCTGCAGCACTGCGGGCCCCAGCCCGGCGCGGCGCCAGATGGCCGGGACATCGCGATAGCCGTTGCCCCGCGCCGCTGTCAGCCAGGCCGCGTCCTCCTCCGTGAACCCCTTGATCTGGCGGAAGCCCAGCCGCAAGGCCAGCCCGCCGCGGCCGTCGGGTTCCATCGTGTTGTCCCAGTAGCTTTCGTTCACGCAGATCGGGCGCACCGTCACCCCGTGTTCGCGCGCATCGCGCACGATCTGGGCCGGGGCATAGAACCCCATCGGCTGCGCGTTCAGCAGCGCGCAGGCGAAAATCCCCGGGTGGTGGCACTTGATCCAGGCCGAGGCATAGACCAGCAGCGCGAAACTGGCCGCATGGCTTTCGGGGAACCCGTAGGAGCCGAAGCCCTCGATCTGGGAAAAACAGCGTTCGGCGAAGTCCT
Source organism: Chachezhania sediminis (assembly GCF_009765275.1). Lineage (GTDB taxonomy): Bacteria > Pseudomonadota > Alphaproteobacteria > Rhodobacterales > Rhodobacteraceae > Chachezhania > Chachezhania sediminis. Next base: position 426,918 of record NZ_VOPH01000002.1, on the reverse strand, counting down.
GTTCATAGCCGTTCTTCGCCATGCCCTTCAGGAACATCGACCGGAAGTCGCTGACATTCCCGTGCTTCTTGAACGTCGCCAGCGACCGCCGCAGCCGGTCCGCCTGTTCGGGGGTGAAGCCGGCCCCCACGATGGCGATCTGCATCGCCTGTTCCTGGAACAGAGGCACGCCCAGCGTCTTGCCCAGCACCTCGCCCAGTTCGTCCGAGGGGAAGGAGACCTGCTCCTCGTCGTTGCGCCGCCGGATATAGGGGTGAACCATGTCCCCCTGGATCGGACCGGGTCGGATGATCGCGACCTCGATCACCAGATCATAGAAGTTCCGGGGCTTCATCCGCGGCAGGAAATTCATCTGCGCCCGGCTTTCCACCTGGAACACCCCCACCGAATCCGCCCGGCAGAGCATGTCGTAGACCGCCGGATCCTCGGGCGGCAGGGTCGCCAGTGTATAGTCCTCGCGGTGGTGCATGGACAGCAGGTCGAAGGCCTTGCGGATGCAGGTCAGCATGCCAAGGCTGAGAACGTCGACCTTCAGGATGCCCAGCGTATCGATATCGTCCTTGTCCCAGCAGATCACCGTCCGGTCCTCCATCGCCGCGTTTTCGATCGGCACCAGTTCGTCCAGCCGGCCTTCGGTGATGATGAAGCCGCCGACATGCTGGCTCAGGTGCCGGGGGAAGCCGTCGATCTCGTAGACCAGCTGCATGGTCTGCTGGAGACGCCGGTCGTTCGGGTCGAGCCCGATTTCCCGCATCCGATGCGCCTCGAGCCCCTTCGACGAGAAGAACCCCCAGAGCTGCGAGGACATGGCGGAGATCGTGTCGTCCGACAGGCCCATGGCGCGACCGACCTCGCGGATGGCGCGCTTGCCACGATAGTGGATCACGGTGGCGCAGAGCCCCGCGCGGTGACGGCCATAACGTTCGTAGATCCACTGGATCACTTCCTCGCGCCGCTCGTGTTCGAAATCGACATCGATATCGGGGGGCTCGTCGCGCGCTTCCGACACGAAGCGTTCGAAGACCATCGTCCCCATCTCGGGGCTGACCGAGGTCACGCCAAGGCAGTAGCAGACCACCGAATTCGCCGCCGATCCGCGCCCCTGGCACAGGATGTCGCGCGAACGGGCAAAGTGAACGATGTCGCGGACAGTCAGGAAGTAGGGTTCGTATTTCAGCTTGCCGATCAGGGCGAGTTCATGCGCCAGCATCTTCCGCACCCGATCCGGTGCGCCGCCCGGGTAGCGCCATTTCAGCCCTTCATGGGCCAGCCGGTGCAGGCGATCCGAGGGGGTTTCGTTTTCGGCCACTTCGGACGGGTATTCGTAGCGCAACTCGTCCAGCGAGAAGGTCAGCCGTTTCATGACCCGTCCGGCCGCATCGACCGCGCCCTCGTGGCCCCTGAAAAGCCGCCGCATCTCCGCCTCGCTCCTCAGCCTGCGTTCGGCATTCGCCAGCGCATGGCGCCCCAGCGCCTCGACCCTGCATTTCAGGCGGATCGCGGTCAGCACATCGGCCATCCGGCGCCGCTGGCCGCGATGCATCAGCGGCGCGGCGCTGGCAAGCAGCGGCAGGCCCAGCCGCGCGGCCTCCTCTGCCAGTGCGTCAAAGCGCATCGTGTCGGTTCCGTCATAGCGCGGGACCAGCAGCAGGTGCAGCGCATCGGGGAATCGCTGGCGCAGGGCGCGGAGATGTCCAGCCCATCCCGCCTCCGGCCCCGCATTCGGCCCCCCGTTCGACCCCGCATCCGGCCAGAGCAGAAGCTCCAGATCCTCTCCCCTCTCCAGCAGATCGGAGAGATGCAGGATGCACTGCCCCTTCCCGGCTCTCAGCCGACCCGCCGACAGGATCCGGCAGAGTGCCCCCCACCCTGCCCGCGTCCGCGGCAGCGCGGTGACCGGGGGCGCATCGGTGAAGATCAGCTTCGCCGCAGGGATCAGCCGCGGCGCGTTCCGGATCGGAAAGGAGGGCGGGGCCGGAATGGCCTCGGGACGCGGCGGCCCGATGGGAGGGTTCCGCGCGTCCCAGTCCGTCCGCTCCTGCACCAGGCGGCGGATCGTGCGCGCCTCGGTATGGGCGCGGACGATGCCAGCCACGGAATTGTCGTCGGCGATGGCGATGGCGGACAGGCCCAGTTCGCAGGCGCGGATCATCATCTCCTCGGGGTGGGAGGCCCCGGTGAGGAAGGTGAAGTTGGACGTGATCGACAGTTCGGCAAACATCGTGGCAGGCATCCCGTCGGGGAGTATATTCCTGTTTTGTTCTCTTTTGGAGTCCCGGTGAAAGAGGGGGCTCTGCCCCCCACGCGCCTGCGGCGCTCCCCCCGAGGTATTTGAAGACCAAAGAAGTCAGGGGCCGAGGTGCCCGGGTTCCGAGAGTGGCGGATGAGGCCCCGCGCAGGGTGCGGGGGCGCCACGCACCGTGACCCATTGCGCAGCTTCCGGGTCGCCCGGCGGGGGCGGCGGCGGGCAGGAAGGAGGCGTCCAACAGGAGATATGCGATGCCCCGTTTCCAAGCCCTTCCCACAGATGTCGTCCGCGCGCTGCAGACGGGCGGGCCCGATGCCCATGGCCATGTGCCGGAACGAAAGATCTCGGACGGGGCGGGCACGCCCTGCCGCCATTGCCTGCGGGATGTGCCGGCGGGGGCCGAGATGCTGGTCCTGGCCTTCCGGCCGTTCCCGAAGCTGCAGCCCTATGCCGAGGCCGGGCCGATCTTCCTGTGCGCCGATCCGTGCGAGCGCCACGAGGATGACGGCGCCGTCCCCCCAGTCCTGCAAAGCGCGCCCGATTACCTGCTGAAGGGCTATTCGGCGGAGGACCGGATCGTCTATGGCACCGGCCGGATCGTGGCGTCGGAAGCGATGCGGGACTATGCGGCCGAGGTGCTGACGCGCGAGGACGTGGCCTATGTCCATGTCCGGTCGGCGCGGAACAACTGCTACCAGGCGCGAATCGACCGGGGCTGAAGCCCCCGCCGTGGCGCCGGCCAAGAAAGGCCGCGCGCCCGTGGCGGCAGGAGGATCCGGAACGGATCTGACCGGCGCGGCGGGGACGGGCAGGCGGGGACGGGCGAGCCGCCGCGGGCGCGGGACAAGAGCGACGCCTTGCCCCCTTGTCCCCTGCGCGGAGCTGCCGCATAAATCCGGGAACGCCAGCCACCTGCAGCCGAGGACGCCCCAGATGACCATCGACGCGCCGGAAACCAAGATCGTGGACAAGTACCGCATCGCCTGCGACGGCGGAGAGGGCGCCCTTGGCCATCCCCGCGTCTGGCTGCAGATCCCCCACGACACCGGCTTTGTCGAATGCGGCTATTGCGACTGCAAGTACGTCCACAAGGACTTTGCCGAAAAGGCCGCCTGAGCGGCGCTTGCCGGCGTAACGGTCAGCCGTCCGTCTTCAGGAAGGCCCCGATCGCGTCCAGGTAGCGTGCCTGGCGCATGTCGACCGTGTGGCCGCCGTCGTCGAAGATCAGCATGGTCGTGTCGGGCAGGTCATAGGCCCGTTCCGCCAGTCGGTAGTCCAGCACCGCGTCGTCGCGGGACAGGATCACCAGCCGGTCGATCCCGGGCTGCGGCGCAACCGTGCGGGCGCGATAGCTTTCGACGGCTTCGGCCGTGACATCGATGACCTGGTTGCGCTTTTCCACCGCAAGGATCCCGATGAACTGTTTCAGCTGTTCGGCCGGGTCGACCGCCGGGTTCACCAGGATCTCGCGCGTCACGCCGTATATCTGGGCATAGTAGTTGGCCCAGAACCCGCCCAGCGAGGTGCCGACGAAGGTCACGTTCCGGTCCTTCAGGATCTCGGTCCAGACCTGGTCCATGAAGGCGTCGTTGGCGGCGAAGTCGAAGTAGTCGTAGTTGAAGCCGATCACCGAATAGTGCTGGCGAAAGACCTTGTCGACGCGCTTGTAGGCGCCGTTCGGCACGGCGGAGCCGAAGCCGTGGAACACGAACAGGACATCGTCCTTCAGGGGTCCGGGATCGGCCTTGTAAAGGGTGAAGGAATCGTAGGTCGCATAACGGATCGGGTCCGCCGCGACACCGGTGGCCGAGGCCAGCGCCAGGACCAGCAACGCGGTCAGCCGCCGGATGGACGGGAACAACGGACGGCGAAAGACGGCGGTCTGGGTCATGCGATCACTCCGAACTGGGAACACCCCACCGCTTGTGGATGACATAGGCCAGGCTTCCGGACAAGAAGAGCGGCGTCAGAAGCAGGATCGGGATGCCGTAGATCACCAGCCACAGGACATAGGCGATCCAGCGCGCGGGCCCATGCAGCAGCCGTCCGGCGATCAGCAGGATCGAGAACGGGATCAGGTAGCACATGAACCAGTAGGGGTCGTTCGAGAAGGCCCGCATGCCCCCGTGATCGCCTTGCACGCCCAGGAAGGCGAACCACCAGGAACTGTTCATGTAGGCCAGGCTGGAGGTGAAGGCCGCCCCGATCTCCCACGGGGCATAAGGCTTCTGCAGCGTATCGAGCGTGTAGTAGTCCTGGAAATCATAGAGCTGCGGGTTCGCCGGGATGCCGAAGCGGTCGAGGATGATCGTCATGACCAGCGCCGGGACGATGACGTAGTACAGGCTGAAGCCCCGCTTGATCGACAGTGCCATGGGACCGGAGCGGGACCGGTCGATCGACATCATCAGGAAATAGCCCGAGATCATGAAGAAGGCAGGCACCGCGAAACGCGGTGCGGCGCCGTCGAAGCCGGGGATGTGGATCGTCGACAGGCGGTTGAAGCTGAAATGGCCAAGCACCACGCAGAACATGGCCAGGACCTTGACGTAATTCAGGAATTCGCTGTGCGAGCGGGTGATCTTCAGCGGCACCGTTGCCGTTTCCACCCGGTCGGACCGTGGGAAGCGCCGGTCGGCCCAGGCCAGCAACGACCTCTGCCAACGGTCGAAGGCGGGCTTCACGGCAAAGCAGATCTGGCCCATCGCGATGCACAGCGCCAGCGTTGTCCCCAGAAGCGCGATCTGCTGGATCACGCTGTCCTTGTTGTACGGCGTAACGGCGGCCAGGAAGAAAAGGATCGGGAAGTGGCACAGGAACACGACCGAGGAATAGCGGACCGCGAAATCCATGACCTTTCCCGACAGGGGAAGGCTGCGGTCCGACAGGAAGATGTAGCGCGACAGGACCAGCAGCCCGAACAGGAACACCACGTGCCCGTATTGCCAGAGGAATCGCTTGCTCATCCCCAGGTACTGGCGGACGGAATAGGGCGCCCAGGTCTTGGTCCATTCATAGAGCGCCTCGCCCGCGCCGGAATAGACGTACCAGCAGTAGAAGGCGAAGATGACGGCCGAGAGGATCAGGGCCAGGCGCGGGCCGGGCGGCACCGCAAGGGCGCCGGGCCGGGTCGTGGCAATGACGTTCATGGTTGCCAGGCCATGTGCAGGCCCCTTTCCGGTTCTGTATCCATTGCCGTGCGGCCCATCTGGGCCTAGGGGCTTGTTGCAGGATCCGGTCGGCCTGTCAGGCTTTGACCGAATGGTTTCGAAGAATGGATAAACCATAGCCGCCAAAGGCTTTCGGGTCCACCAGAGGGCACGCTCATGTTTTCGAGCGGACGCGGGGCCGGTGCGGGTTGGCCCGTGATTTCCATGAGGCAGGCGGCCGAAAAGGCCCGAGTCGGTCATGTGCGGCTGGCCTTCGCCGCGGACCGGAGTGGGGCCCGCACCCGGGCTTCACACCGCCGGAAAGGGCGATTGCGATGACTGCTGCGATGCCGGATAACGGGGCGGCGCGTCGCTAAGGGGGATGACATGACCGACACGAAATTCGGCAAGGGCTGCCATCTGCACCTGATCGACGGGTCCGCCTTCATCTTCCGGGCCTACCACGCGCTGCCGCCGCTGACGCGGAAATCCGATGGCGTGCCCATCGGTGCCGTGGCCGGCTTCTGCAACATGCTGTTCCGGTACATCGAGGACAATGCAGGCCCCGACGCGCCAACCCATGCCGCCGTCATCTTCGACAAGGGGTCGCACACGTTCCGCAACGACCTCTACCCGCTCTACAAGGCCAACCGCGAGGAAATGCCCGAGGACCTGCGCCCGCAGATGCCCCTGACCCGCGAGGCGACCCGTGCCTTCAATATCGCCTGCAAGGAACTGGAAGGGTTCGAGGCCGACGACATCATCGCGACGCTGGCCTGCCAGGCGCGGGACGCGGGCGGACGGGTCACGATCATCTCCTCCGACAAGGACCTGATGCAGCTGGTCGGCGACGGGGTCGAGATGCTGGATGCCATGAAGAACCGCCGCATCGGCGTGGACGGCGTGGTCGAAAAGTTCGGGGTCAAGCCCGACCGCGTGGTCGACGTGCAGGCGCTGGCCGGCGATTCCGTCGACAACGTGCCGGGTGCGCCAGGGATCGGGATCAAGACCGCCGCGTTGCTGATCAACGAATACGGCGACCTGGACGCGCTGCTGGAGAGGGCCGAGGAGATCAAGCAGCCCAAGCGCCGCCAGACGCTGATCGACCATGCCGACCAGATCCGCCTGTCGCGGCAGCTGGTGCAGCTGGATTGCGAAACGCCGCTGGACTTCACCCTGGACGACCTGGAAGTGCTGGAACCCGACCCGGAGGTGCTGATGCCCTTCCTGGCCGAAATGGAGTTCCGCACGCTGACCAAGCGGATCGCCGACCAGATCGGTGTCGAGGCGCCCGAGATCAAGGCGCCCACCGCCCCGGAAAGCGTGGGCGAGGCGCCGGCCGTCGACGTGCCCTTCGACACCGAAAAGTACGAATGCGTCCGGGACATGGATGCGCTGAACGCCTGGATCGCGAAGATCAACGAACGCGGCTATGTCGCCGTCGACACCGAGACGACGGGCCTGAACGAGATGACGGCCGACCTTGTCGGCATCTCTCTGTCCGTCGTGGCGGGCGAGGCCTGCTATATCCCCCTGGCCCACCGCAAGGGCGAGGCGGACGACCTTTTCGGGTCGGACGCGCGGGAGGAAGGCCAGATCCCGCTGGACGACGCGATTGCCGCGCTGAAACCGGTGCTTCAGGATCCGGCAGTCCTGAAGATCGGCCAGAACATGAAATACGACGCCAAGATCTTTGCCCGCTACGACGTGAACGTGGCGCCGATCGACGACACGATGCTGATCTCCTATGTCCAGCATGCGGGCCTGCACGGGCACGGGATGGACACGCTGTCCGAACGCTATCTTGGCCACACGCCGATCCCGATCAAGCCGCTGCTGGGGTCTGGCAAGTCGGCCCGGACCTTCGACCTGGTGCCGATTGCCGAGGCCACCGCCTATGCGGCCGAGGATGCGGACATCACCCTGCGCCTGTGGGAAGCGCTGAAGCCCGAGCTTCACCGCGAGAAGGTGACGACGGTTTACGAAACGCTGGAACGTCCGCTGGTGCCTGTCCTGGCGAAGATGGAGATGGACGGCGTCAAGGTGGACCGCCAGACCCTGTCGCGCATGTCCTCGGCCTTCGCGCAGAAGATGGCGGGGCTGGAGGCCGAGATCCACGAACTGGCCGGCGAGACGTTCAACGTGGGCTCGCCCAGCCAGGTGGGCGAGATCCTGTTCGACAAGATGGGGCTTGAAGGCGGTCAGCGGGGCAAAAACGGCAAGTATTCCACCCCGGCGGACGTTCTGGAGGATCTGGCGACCACCCACGACCTGCCGGGTCGCATCCTGGACTGGCGGCAGTTGTCCAAGCTGAAGTCGACCTACACCGACGCCCTGCAGGAACACATCAACGCGGATACGGGCCGGGTCCACACGTCCTATTCCATCGCCGGGGCCTCCACCGGCCGGTTGGCATCCACCGATCCGAACCTGCAGAACATCCCCGTCCGGACCGAAGAAGGCCGCCGAATCCGCGAGGCCTTTGTCGCAGAAGAGGGCAACGTGCTGGTCAGTCTGGACTATTCCCAGATCGAACTTCGCATCCTGGCCCATATCGCCGACATTCCGGAACTGAAACAGGCCTTTGCCGACGGGCTGGATATCCACGCGATGACCGCGTCGGAAATGTTCGACGTGCCGCTGGAGGAGATGACGCCCGACATCCGCCGCCGGGCCAAGGCGATCAACTTCGGCGTCATCTACGGGATTTCCGGTTTCGGCCTGGCGCGGAACCTGCGGATCCCCCGGTCCGAGGCGCAGGGCTTCATCGACCGCTATTTCGAACGGTTCCCCGGCATCCGCACCTACATGGACGCGACCAAGGCCTTTGCCAAGGAACACGGCCACGTTCAGACGCTGTTCGGCCGGCGGATCCATACCCCGGAAATCAACGCCCGCGGGCCCAAGGCCGGTTTTGCCCAGCGCGCGGCGATCAACGCGCCGATCCAGGGCACGGCAGCGGACATCATCCGCCGGGCGATGATCCGTATGCCCGACGCGATCGCGGGCCTGTCGGCGAAGATGCTGCTGCAGGTCCACGACGAACTGCTGTTCGAAGTGGCGGAAGGCGAGGTGGACAAGACAATCGCCGCCGCGCGCGCGGTCATGGAAAACGCGGCCGATCCGGCGGTGAAGCTCGACGTGGCGCTGGTCGTGGATGCCGGACAGGGGGCGAACTGGGCCGCGGCGCACTGAACCGAAGGCCGGGCATGGTGCGTGGGGAACCACGCACCCTACGGGGCGGACATCGTGCGCGAACCGCCCCGAAGGCGACAGACCAAGGCCGTAGGGTGTGTGCTCTGCACGCACCGTGACCGACTCCGGACCCGTCCGACCATCCGCCTGTTTCCGTAGGGACCATGGTGCGTGGAAACCACGCACCCTACGCGTGGCATCGGTTCCGGCCTGTGGATCATCCGCACCTCGGCGTCAAAGGTGCGTGGTTCCCACGCACCGTTGACGTGCGCATCGCACGTAGACTCAGCCGCGCACCGCCCTTGGATCAGGCCAGGATCTGGTCGTCCGACAGGTGCACGTTTTCCAACAGGACCGAGCCGCCATCATACATGATGAAGGTGTCCGCCCCCACATGGGTCACGTCCGGATCGCTCGACAGGCCGACGAAGGTCAGCGTGTCGGCCTTCATGTGGAAATCGGTGATCCGGTCATTTCCCTGCCGGCCATTGGTGACGTCGAAGACGAACTCGTCCTTGCCGCCGCCGCCGGTCAGGACGTCGGCGCCCTTGCCGCCCTCCAGGATATCCTTGCCGCCATCGCCGTTCAGGATGTCGTCACCCTGGCCGCCGCTCAGCTGGTCGGCGCCACCGCCGCCGTTCAGGATGTCATGGCCCTTGCCACCGTACAGCATATCCTTGCCGCCGCCGGCATTGAGCGTGTCATCGCCCTGGCCACCGTACAGCTCGTCGGCTCCGCCACGGCCGAAAAGCGTGTCGGCGCCCTTGCCGCCGAAAAGGCTGTCGCTGCCGCCACCGCCGTTCAACTCGTCGGCCCCCTTTCCGCCATACAGCAAGTCGTTGCCGCCATGGCCTTTCAGGATGTCGCCGCCACCGTTGCCATCGAGCGTGTCGTCGCCGCCACCGCCCAGCAGGGTATCGGCCCCGCCACCGCCGGACATCGTGTCCTGACCGCCATTGCCGAACAGCTTGTCGGCCCCACCACCGCCGTAGATGATGTCACTTCCGCCCAGGCCCTTGATCACGTCCGCACCACCGTTGCCGTTGAGATGGTCAGAGGATCCGCCGCCGATGATCCTGTCTTCTCCGCCGCCGCCGAAGAACCTGTTCGGCGCGTCCGTGCCCCGGAACGTGTCGTCAAAGCGGGTGCCGGTCACGTCCTCGACGCTCTCCATCACCAGCTGGCGCTGGTAGGACATGCCGTTGACCATCTCTTGGAAGGTCACGACACCGTTCTCGATGCTCACCGGCGCGTTCAGGTAGTGCAGGTTGACGCTGTCTTCGCCCTCTTCGCCATCGAAGCGGTCGACGATGTTCCGGGCCTGACCGGGCGCCATGGTCGCGCGGTAGACATCGTCGCCGCCGCCAGCTTCGATCGTATCCTCGCTGTAGAAACCCCAGAACGACTGGCTGTAGCCGTTGCCGTGACCCGTCCAGTCGGTCCGGCCCAGAACGGTCTGCAGCTGGATCATGTCGGTCACGGCGAACAGGTCCTGCAGCGGAATTTCCGGCAGGTCGTCCATGTGGAAACCCAGCGACCCCTGGTTCGGCCAGTAGACGTCGATGTCGGTGACAAAGCCCGTGCCGCCGCTGGTCATCGCCCAGCCGAAGAACTGGGTATAGGTATCCCGCATCGGGTTGGTGCCATAATCGATCCGCCCCGGCGTGCTGGACAGGATATGGGCGTCAGGATCGGTCAGAACGTCCTGAAGCAGGATCTGGGGCGCGGAGGTATAGGAGGAGGTGCTGAAGGCTGCGGACATGGACTTTCTACCGGTTGAACGTTTCATGACTAACTAGGGCGGCCATCACCCTGCTTCCACGTTCTTTCATACTTTGGCAAGAAACCGCCACCCCGCGGTCGAAAGCGGCCTGTGCCCGCGCCCTTCGGATTGTGCAGGAACAGGTTCTTGCCCGGCAGAATGGAGTTGTACCCGTGCAGTGGCCGAAACCGGCGCAAGAGCCGCGGCCAAAGCAGGAATCCGGCTTGGGATCGCAGCTGCGCCCCTGGGGTCAGGACGCTAGGCCCGGCCGGACATCCAGCCCAGGCTGTCTTCGGTCCGGTCCGTGCTGGGATTGTATTCGGCGCTGATCCAGCCCCGGTAACGCGACGCCTCGATCGCCGACAACAGTGTGGTAAAATCGGTCGGGCCCCGGCCCGGTTCGCTGCGATCCGGTGCGGCCCCCAGCTGCACGTGGACGGCCCGGGCGCCGTAGCGGTTCCAGACCTCCAGCGCATCCCCATGAATCACCGCGGAATGATAGCTGTCGTATTGCAGACCCAGGTTCGGGCGGTTCACGGCCTCCAGGATCTCGGCCGCAAGGGCATAGTCCGACAGGACATAGCCGGGCTGGTCGCCCTGGTTCAGCGGCTCGATGGCGAAGCCCTGATCCGGCGCCTGGTCGCACAGCCAGCGCAGGTTGTCGACGAACAGGCCCACCGCGGACGGATCGTCGGAATAACCCGCCATCACATGGATCAGCCCCGGCCGGAAGGCACCGGCATAGGACAGCACACCCTCCATCTGCGCGCGGAAGATGGCGCCCTGGCCGGGTTCGGCGGGAAAGCCGCGGGGCCGTCCGGCCGGCACCGGGGGCGGCGCGTTCATCAGCACGGGGACCAGCCCGGCCTGCCGCGCAAGGTCGGCCACCGCTGTCGCGGGGCGGTCATAAGGAAACAGGATCTCCACCCCGTCGAAACCGGCATCGGCCGCGGCGCGAAAGCGATCCTCGAACGGATATTCCGTGAAGAGGAGAGAGATATTGGCAGCCAGTCTCACGTGCGATGGATCCCGAAAAGTCCTGTGTCCGATAGGAGCTTAGGGACAATTGCGGCGCACCACCAGAGCGTGCGGACCATGGATACCCGCCAGACGCGAAAAAACCGACGGGCCACAGACCGGTATCCTGCCGGACTTGGACCGGATTCCCGGGATGGACGGCCTGTTGGTCGGGTCCGGACATGCCCCTGCGAAGGGTCGCCCCAGACTTCTACGTCCCTGACCGGCCATGGCATAGCCGTGCCGGGCGTCCCGGTCTGCGCTACGCGCTTTGCCATCGCCAGGATTCGGCTGGCCAAACTGCATGTCCAGCAGGATCCGAAAAGGACCGAAACCGTCACGGTTGTCCCGACAAGGATCGAAGGGTCGGGCAGAACGCCGGCTGGCGGCGTGTCGGCCCCGGATCAGAGCCCCGCCAGTTCCGACGACGGGATGATCGGGAAGAACGTGCCGCTGGACCACACGCCGAACCAGCCGTCGTGATCCTCGCCCAGATCGACCAGGCGATAGAAGCTCTTGCGGTCGATCAGCGCCTCCAGTCCCGCGCGGACATGGACATAGGGCGACGGCTCGCCGGTTTCGGGATCCTTGACCACCCGCAGCGGGTTGTCGGGGCCGGCCACGGTGACGTCCTCGACCTGAGTCGTGAAGGTCAGGACCTGGTCCCTCCCTTCGCCGTCGGCGGTGAAATCGACCGCCACGAAGGGCGCATCGTCAACGGTGATGCCCACCTTTTCGACGGGCGTGACAAGAAAATATTTACCGTCTTCCAACTTAAGAATGGAGGAAAAGAGCTTCACCAATTCCTTCCGGCCGATCGGCGTGCCGAGGTAGAACCATGTCCCGTCCCGGGCAATCCGCATGTCCAGGTCGCCGCAAAACGGCGGATTCCACAGGTGAACCGGCGGTAGTCCGCGCGATTTGCCCTTTTCCTGGGCGCTGCCCTTACCGGCTGCGCGGATCGACGCTGCGATCCCTTCTGCGGATGGTGTCACGTTTATTTGTCCGTTCATCGCTTTTGCCATTTCCTTGTGTCGAGATAGTCTTAGTCTCGACCGGGTAAACCCCCGCACAGTACAGAACGCCCAAGCTGTCCCGAAAGGATTTCCATGTCCGACCCCACCGCGCTGGTTGCCGAGATCGAAGCCCTTGAAGAAAAACTGGCACGCGCGAAGGCATCGATCAACCGCCGCTTCATCGGCCAGAAACAGGTGGTCGACCTGGCGCTGACCTCGCTTCTGTGCGGTGGCCACGGGCTGCTGATCGGTCTGCCGGGCCTGGGCAAGACCCGCCTGGTGGAAACGCTGGCGACCGTCATGGGCCTGAATTCCAACCGCGTCCAGTTCACGCCCGACCTGATGCCCGCCGATATCCTGGGGTCCGAGGTACTGGATACGGCCGGGGATGGCAGCCGCCATTTCCGCTTTGTCGAAGGGCCGATCTTTTGCCAGCTTCTGATGGCTGACGAAATCAACCGCGCCTCGCCCCGGACGCAATCCGCGCTGCTGCAGGCGATGCAGGAACGCACCGTGACGGTGGCCGGGCAGGACCGGCCGCTGGGCACGCCCTTCCACGTGCTGGCGACCCAGAACCCGATCGAGCAGGAAGGCACCTATCCCCTGCCCGAGGCACAGCTGGACCGTTTCCTGGTCCAGATCGATGTCCGCTACCCCGACCGTGCGACGGAACGGGACATCCTGCTGGCCACCACCGGCGTGGCCGAGGAAGCGGCGGAAACCGTGTTCTCGCCCGCCGACCTGATCGCGGCCCAGACGCTGCTTCGGCGGATGCCCGTGGGCGAGGCGGTGATGGACATGATCCTGGATCTGGTGCGCGCCTTCCGCCCCGATGAACCGGGCGTGTCCGACAAGGTGCGCGATACCGTGGCCTGGGGCCCGGGTCCGCGGGCCGCGCAGGCGCTGATGCTGACGGTCCGGGCACGCGCGCTGCTGGAAGGCCGGCTGGCGCCCAGCACCGACGACGTGATCGCGCTGGCCCAGCCGGTGCTGACCCACCGGATGGCGCTGACTTTCGCCGCCCGTGCGCGCGGCGACAGCCTGGCCCGGCTGATCGACGAAACCGCCGCCCGCCTCGACGGGCGAGAGGCGGCGGCGTGACCGCGGCAAACGGTCTTCGACACAGGGCCGAAGCAGAGGCCGGCCGGCTTCCGCCCCTTCTGGCCCGCGCCGATCACCTGGCGGGCACCGTCCTTCTGGGCGATCACGGCCGCCGCAGGGCCGGCATGGGCGACGATTTCTGGCAGTACCGACCGGTGCAGCCGGGCGACAGCCGCCGGTCCATCGACCATCGCCGGTCGGCGCGCGGCGACCAGCAATTCGTCCGCGAACGGGAATGGCAGATCGCCCAGTCGGTGATGCTTTGGGTGGATCGCGGCGCCTCGATGCGGTTCGCCTCCGACGACAGCCTGCCCTCCAAGGCCGACCGCGCCCGCCTTCTGGGCCTGGCCACCGCCGTCCTGCTGGTGCGCGGGGGCGAACGCGTGGGCCTGACCGGCACGTCGCTGCCGCCCCGCCGCGGCCGGAACCAGATCCTGCGTCTGGCGGAAATGTTTTCCGAAGATGCCGAGGGCGATTATGCCCCGCCCGAACACCGGGCGATGATCCCCCATGCCCGCGCGCTCTTCATCTCGGACTTCCTCGGCCCCATGGAGGAGGTCGAGGTCGCCCTGACCAAGGCCGCCGACCGCGGCGTCCGGGGCGTGCTTCTGCAGGTCATGGACCCGTCCGAGGAGGAATTCCCCTTCCGCGGCCGAACCATCTTTGAAAGCGTCGGCGGCACGGTCCATCATGAAACCCTGAAGGCGGGCGAATTGCGGCAACGCTACCTTGACCGGCTGGCGGCGCGGCGTGACTGGCTGCAACGGCTGTCCCGGGCGACCGGTTGGCAGATGGGACTGCATCTGACGAACCACAGCGCGCAATCGGCGCTTCTGTGGCTGTGGACGGCGCTGAACAGGGGCGCATGATGACGACGATCCTTGGCATAGGCTTCACGGCCCCCTGGCTTCTGCTGGGACTGGCGGCGCTGCCGGTGCTGTGGCTGCTGCTGCGCGCGGTGCCCCCCGCGCCGATCCGGCGCATGTTCCCGGGCGTGACGCTGCTTCTGGGTCTGAAGGACGACGAAACCGTCACCGATCGCACGCCCTGGTGGTTGCTTCTGATGCGGATCCTGGCCGTGGCGGCCGTGATCGTCGGCCTGGCCGGTCCCGTCCTCAATCCACGCAGCCAGGCTCCGGGCTCCGGTCCCGTTCTGGTGCTGCTGGATGCCAGCTGGGCCGGCGCCACTGCCTGGACCCGCGTGACCGACCTGCTGGACCAGCAACTGGCCGAGGCCGGCCGCGCCGGCCGTCCCGTCGCCATGGTCCGCCTGACCCAGCCGGAAGACCCCGTGTTCCAGACCTCCACCGCCTGGCGCAGCCGGCTGGCCGGGCTGCAGCCGCAGCCCTGGCAACCCGGCCCGGCCCAGGTCACAACGGTCATGGCCGCGCTGGACGATCTGCCCGCGGGCACGGAAATCCGCTGGATCTCCGACGGGATCGACTATCCCGGCCGCGCCGACCTGACAGCTGCCGCCCGCGATGCCGGCGACCTGCGCATCATCCAGACCATGCACGAAACCCTGGCGATCTGGCCCGCGAAATTCGAGGACGGCGTGATCCGCCTGGGCGTCGTCCGCGCCCTGCCCGGCCCGGAACGGGTGGTCGGCGTGATGGCACAGGGCCGCGATCCGTCCGGCACCGAACGCCTTCTGGCAGGCGGAGAAGCCGTCTTTGCCGAGGGAGAGACCCGGGCCCAGGTCGACCTGTCCCTGCCGGCCGAACTGCGCGCCCGGATCACCCGCTTCGAACTACAGGGGCAGAATTCCGCCGGCGCCGTCAGCCTTGGCGACGACGGTCTTCGCCGGCGGGAGGTCGCGCTGATCGCCGGACGCACCGGGCAGGAAGGGCTGGAACTGCTGTCGCCCGTCCACTACCTGGAACAGGCGCTGGAGCCCACGGCCGACATCCTGACCGGCGCGCTGCTGGACATCCTGCCGGCCAATCCGGACGCCATTGTCCTGGCCGATGTCGCGACCCTCTCCCCGGCCGAGGAATCGGCGCTGGAGGAATGGGTCGACCACGGCGGCCTGCTGGTCCGCTTTGCCGGGCCGCGGCTGGCGGCCAGCGATGTCAGTCGCGATGCCGAAGACCCGCTGATGCCCGTCCGCCTGCGCGTCGGCGGCCGCAGCGTCGGCGGCGCGATGAGTTGGGGATCGCCTAAGACGCTGGCGCCCTTTAAGGCCGACAGTCCCTTTGCCGGGCTGGAAATCCCCGATGACGTGCGGGTGACCGCACAGGTCATGGCCCAGCCCGACCCCACGCTGGCCGACCGGGTCATCGCGTCCCTGTCCGACGGTACGCCGCTGGTGACCCGCAAGGCCCTGGGCGACGGCCAGGTCGTCCTGTTCCACGTCACCGCGAATGCCGAATGGTCGACGCTTCCGCTTTCCGGCCTGTTCGTGGAAATGCTGGAACGTCTGGCCGTGTCCACTGCTGGCGGAATGCCCGCGGCCGAAGATCTGCAAGGCACCGTCTGGGCCCCGCAGCGGGTGCTGGACGCCTTCGGCACGCTGGAAGATGCCGGCACCCTGCCCGGCGTCGATGGCCCGGCGCTGGCGGCCGATCCGCTTGGACCCGACCTGCGCCCGGGTCTCTATCAAAGCGGCGACCGCCGGCTGGCCCGCAACGTGATGGCCGACGGCGGGACGCTGACCGCTGCGACTTGGCCCGCGGACGTGCCCGTCGAAGGCATGGGCCTGGTCCGCGAACGCCCGCTGGGCGGCTGGCTGCTGGGCCTGGCGCTGCTTCTGCTGGCCGCCGACGTGGTGGCCACGCTGGCCCTGTCGGGCCGGCTGACCTCTGCCCGGGCCCGCGCCCCCCGCGCGGCCGCGGCGCTGGCGCTGGCGGTGCTGATGGCGGGCCTTGCCCCCGGTGATGCACGGGCACAGGACCCCTCGGCCGATCAGACCGCCCGGGACGTCATGGCGGCGGACGAACTGGTCCTGGCCCATGTCCTGACCGGCAATGCCGAAGTCGACGACATCGCCCAGGCAGGCCTGCGCGGCCTGTCGGACACGCTCTATTTCCGGACCTCGGTCGAACCTTCGCAGCCCATGGGCGTGGACCTGGAAACCGACGATCTGGCGTTCTTCCCGCTGCTCTACTGGCCGATCACCCCGGATCAGCCCCAACCGTCGGCCAAGGCCTATGCCAAGCTGAACGACTACCTGCGGTCGGGCGGCATGATCGTCTTCGACACGCGCGATGCCAATATCGCCAATTTCGGATCGTCCAGCCCCAACGGCCGCAAGCTGCAGCAGCTGGCCGCGCCTCTGGACATCCCGCCGCTGGAACCGGTGCCGGAAGATCACGTGCTGACCCGCACCTTCTATCTGCTTCAGGACTATCCCGGCCGCTACAACGGTCGCGGCATCTGGGTCGAGGCCGCGCCCCCCGATGCCGAGATCGCGGAAGGCATGCCCTTCCGCAACCTGAACGATGGGGTGACGCCGGTGATTTTCGGCGGCAACGACTGGGCCGCCGCCTGGGCAACCGACGCCGACGGCCGTCCCCTGCTGCCCGTGGGCCGCGGCTTTGCCGGCGAACGCCAGCGCGAACTGGCCCACAGGTTCGGCGTCAACCTCGTGATGTACGTGCTGACCGGCAACTACAAGTCCGACCAGGTCCACGTCCCCGCCCTGCTGGACCGTCTGGGCCAGTAGCCATTTCCGCCCCGACCGGAGCGTTTCATGACCGGAACCATCGTCTTCGACCCCCTGCTGCCCTGGCCGATCCTGGCCGGGCTGGCCGCCATTGCCACGGCAGGGATCGGCCTGGCGCTGTGGCGCGGCCTGGCCGGCTGGGCGCTGCGGGCCGCGGCGGCACTGGTGCTGGTCGCAGCCCTGACGGGGCCGGCCTACCTCAGCGAGGATCGCGCGCCGCTGTCGGACATCGTCCTGCTGATCGAAGATGACAGCGCCAGCCAGCGCCTGTCGGACCGGGCCGATCAGACCGGCGCAGCGGCCGAAGCGATCGCGGCCCAGCTGGCCCAGCGCGAGAATACCGAGGTCCGCCGCATCCGCGTGCCGGACGGCCAGCGGAATGCCGGGACCGAACTTATGACGGCGCTGTCGGCGGCGCTGGCCGAGGAACCGCAGGCCCGGGTCGCAGGCATCATCGCCCTGTCCGACGGACGCGTCCACGACATCGACCGCGCCCCCGACCTGCCTGCGCCGATGCACCTGCTGCTGTCGGGGCACGACACCGACTGGGACCGCCGGCTGGTGGTCGAAAACGCCCCCGCCTTTGCCATCATCGGCGAACCGGTGACCCTGTCCCTGAGGGTCGAGGACAGCGGCGCGGCGCCCGGCGACATCAGCGCCGATCTCGATATCTCGGTCGACGGGCGCCCGCCGGAACGGTTCACGGTGCCCATCGGCCAGCAGATCGACCTGCCCGTGACCCTGCCCCATGGCGGACGGAACGTGATCCGCTTTTCCGTGCCGGAAGCGGAGGGAGAGCTGACCGACCGCAACAATGCCGCCGTCATCCAGATCAACGGCGTGCGCGACCGGCTGCGGGTGCTTCTGGTCTCGGGCGAGCCGCACCAGGGCAGCCGGACATGGCGCAACCTGTTGAAATCGGACAGTTCCGTGGACCTAGTCCATTTCACGATCCTGCGGCCGCCGGAAAAGCAGGACGGTGTGCCCGTGGGCGAGTTGTCCCTGATCGCCTTCCCCACGCGCGAGCTGTTCATGGAGAAGATCGAGGATTTCGACCTGATTATCTTCGACCGCTACAAGCGCCGCGGGATCCTGCCGCCGATCTATCTCGACAACGTGGCGGATTACGTGCGGAACGGCGGGGCGGTCCTGATCTCGGCCGGGCCGGATTTCGCGGGCGCCGACAGCCTGGCGCGCTCGCCCCTGGGTGCGATCCTGCCCGCCCAGCCCAGCGCGCGGGTGATCGAGGAACGGTACAAGCCCACCGTGACCGATCTGGGAGAACGCCATCCGGTGACCTCGGAACTGCCGCATGCCGGAGAATGGGGCGACTGGCTGCGGCTGGTGGATCTTGAACCGGACAAAGGCCAGACGGTGATGACCGGTGCGGACGGGCGTCCGCTGCTGATCCTCGACCGCGTGGGCGACGGGCGGGTGGCGCTGCTGGCGTCGGATCATGCGTGGCTCTGGACCCGCGGCTATGACGGCGGCGGCCCGCAGCTGGAACTGCTGCGGCGGCTGGCCCACTGGATGATGAAGGAACCCGAGCTTGAGGAAGAGGCGCTCTGGGCCGAGGCGACGGGCCAGACCATGCGGATCGTGCGCCGGACCCTGGGCCAGGAGATCGGCCCCGTGACGGTGACCCGGCCCGACGGGACAGAGGAAAGCGTTGTTCTGAAAGAGGTCAGCCCGGGCCAGTTCGAGGCGGAATACGAGGGGCCGGAGATCGGGCTATACCGCCTGGAAGAGGGGGACCGGACGGCGGTGATCGGTCTGGGACCCGCCGCACCGAAGGAGTTCGAGGAAACGATCGCGACGGGATCGGTCCTGGAGCCGGTGCTGGAACCCCTGCGGGGCGGCGTGTTCCGGCTGGAAGACGGCCTGCCCCGGATCCGCGACGCGCGTGAAGGACGGCCCGCGGCAGGGCGCGGCTGGCTGGGGATCACGCCGCGCGAGGCATTCGAGACGCGGGATGTCCGGCAGATGTCGTTGCTGCCGCCCTGGCTGGTGCTGGTGCTGGCGGCGATGCTGATCATCGGCGGATGGCTGCGCGAAGGACGACAGTAGAGCGACGATGCAGCGTCGGCCCAAGGCCCCTTGAAAGGCCCTTGGGAAGCGGCTTTCAAAGCCGCTTCGGAAAGCCGTTCCAACGGCTTTCGCCCTGATCGCTAGCGGAAGGACGCCCCGATTTCCGGGTCGCCGGGCAGCCCCCGGTAGGACACGGTCACTGCCCCGCCCGTCTTCATCGGCGGAATCAGCGGACCGAAGGACCCGACAGAGACCATCTCGCCCGGCTGAAGCTCCACCCCCTTGGAAAGAAGCCATAAAACCGCGTTCGCGGGGTGGTCCAGAACCGCCTTCCCGGGCGCTTCGGCCAGCACCTCGCCAGTGGCGGTGCGCATGGTGACGGTCATGGTTTCCAGCGCCTTGGTCATCGAAACCGGGTCCGCCACGGGGACCGGATCGCCAAGGATGCCGGCGCGCGCACCGACCCCGCCGGCGGTGATCGTGATGCCGGTCAGCGGTTCTCCCTTCGCCACCATCAGATCGGGCAGTTCGATGAAGGGGCGCACCTCGGACACGTGTTCCATAACCTCGGCCGGGGTCGTTGCGCCATTGATGCCCGCGTCGCCAACAACCAGTACAAGATCGGCCTCCACCATCGGGACCGCGCCGAAGGTCAGCGGCAATTCTGCCCCTGATTTCAGGAACATGTCGCGGTAGAGGACACCCTGCACAGGCTCTGCCACGCCGAACCTCTGCTGTGCCGGCGCGCTGGTCAGGCCGGCCTTGTAGCCGACCACCGGGCCCAGCGTTTCGGTCAGGATCTGCACGACCTTACCCTGGGTGCAAAGCGCGTCGTCCATAGTGCCGTCCGCGCCCAGCGCCTTGGCCGGCGTCCTGGTCCTGAAGCTTTCGACATAGGCCGCGACCTGATCGTCGGTGGCGCAGTCGGCCGCCGCCACGCCGGGCAATATCGCGGTGCACAGGGCCATGATGTGCGTTTTGTACATGTTCTCCTCCCCCGAGAGTCCGTTTTGTACCTACTGGAATTCCACCCTGACCCGATCGGATCGCCCCTTTGCATCGACCACGACAAGGGTCGAGAAGCCGGGCCCCTGCAATGGCAGGGCCCATTCCCACCCGCGCAGGCCCGTGGCCAGCGGGCGGCCGTCGGCCAGCACGGTATAGGGTGCCGATCCGCCGCGCAGCTTCACCGTCAGCGCCTCGCCCCGGGCCAGGCGGGCGCCGTCGGGCGGGAAGGACAGTTCCGGCGCGTCGGCCGCTGCCGCAAAGACGGCACCCGGTTCGCGGAAACGTTGCAGGGGCGGCGGCAGGTCGGCCGTGTCGACGATCAGCGTCGCCGGCGGCGGGGGCGGCAGCGGGTCGAAGGCGGGTTTCAGGCGGCCGAAGGCCTCGAACAGGACCGGGGCCGCAAGGTCCGCGCCCATGGCGCCCGGCACCGGTGTGCCATCGGCACGGCCCATCCAGACGCCCACGACATGGGCGCCGTCGAAGCCCACCGCCCAGGTGTCGCGATACCCGTAGGAGGTCCCGGTCTTGTAGGCCAGCGCCCCCCGCGGCGCGCCGGGCGGCGGCGTCAGGCCGGCCAGCACATGGCCCACCTGCCATGCGGCCTCGGGCGAGACCAGGCGGGGCAGGTCGGAGGCGGCCCCGGTCACGTGCAACGCCGGCCCCTGCCCGCCCGCGGCCAGCGCGGCGTAAAGCTGGACAAGATCCTGAAGCGTGATCCCCACCCCGCCCAGCGAGATCGCAAGGCCCGGCTTGCCGCCGGGCACCACCGGATGCGCGCCGGATTTCCGCAGGGCGGACATGACGCGGGCAGGGCCCAGCGCCTCGGTCAGTTTCACGACAGGCACATTCAGCGACTGTTGCAAAGCCTCGCGCACGCGGACATCGCCGCGGTATTCACCGTCGAAATTGCGCGGCGCATAGGTGCCGAAACGGACCGGCGCATCGCGGATCACGGTTTCCGGATGGGCGATCCCGCGGTCGAAGGCCAGTCCGTAGACCAGCGGTTTCAGCGTCGATCCCGGGGAGCGCAATGCCACGGTCATGTCGACATAGCCCTGACGCGCCGCCCCGTATCCTGCCGACCCGACAGAGGCCAGGATGTCCCCCGTCCGGTAATCCGCCACAACGATGGCCGCCGACACGCGATCCCCGGCGGCCGCGGCGGCACGGGCGGCCAGGGTCTGCAGCTTCGCCTGCAAGGCGGCGTCCAGCGTCACGTCGTGCAGGCGGGCCGCCGGATCTTCCACCCGCAGCCGGTCGGCCAGGTGGGGGGCCAGCATCGGAAAGCGGCGCATGACCTGCGGCACCGGGGCCGCACGCGCCACGCGGGCGGTCGCCGCGTCGATCACGCCGTCGCGTTCCATCCGGTCCAGAACGCGATCGCGGGCGGCGCGGGCGGACGCGTTGTGTCGGTCGGGGCGGCGGGCTGTCGGCGACTGGGGAATGGCGACCAGCAGCGCCGCTTCCTCCGGCCGAAGCCGCCGGGGCGGTTTGCCGAACCACGCATAGGAGGCCGCGCGGACGCCTTCCAGGTTGCCCCCGAAGGGCGCGTTGGCGAGGTAGAGGCGCAGGATCTCGTCCTTGCCCAGCCGGCGTTCCAGCGCCATCGCCACCCGCATCTGGCGCAGCTTGCCCGCCAGCTGGCCGGTGGTCCCGTCTTCCATCAGGCGGGCGACCTGCATGGAGAGCGTCGAGCCGCCCGACACGGCCCGGCCTGACAGAACCGCCTGACCCACCGCGCGCGCCATCGCCATCAGATCGACGCCGCCATGGTCGCGGAACCGCTTGTCCTCGTACCGGACCAGCATCGCGCGGTAGAGGGGGTCGACCTCCTCCAGCGATCCCACGCCCAGCCGCATCAGCCCGTCGGAGACGGGGAAGGCGCGCATCAGGGTGCCGGTCCTGTCCCGCATCTCGACCGAGGTTTCGGTCAGGACCTGCGGCAGGACCGTCCGGTCGATCCAGGCATCGACCCGGTCCCGTGCCAGGGCGCCGGCCCAGAGGACCAGCGCCGCGGCAAAGAGCGCTTTGGGCGCGCGGCGGATCATTCCGCCACGGTCACCCGGGTCGTGTCGGTATGGGCCCGGAACCGTGGCCGGTACATGTCGGCGACCGAGGCGGCAGGCCGCCGGTAATCGCCCGCACTGACCGCGCGCGCCACATAGGCCAGCGTGATCGGGTCGGTTTCGTTCTGGTTCACTGCCGCCAGGAAACGGTCGGACCGGAACTCGGCATGCTCCGTCTCGGACGGTTGCAGCCAGTCCAGCGCGCCGATGTCACCCGACCGCAGCAACGAGGGGTTGTCGATCTCCACCCCCGCCGGCAGGGGATCGTTGATCATCAGCCGGGCACCGCCGTCCTCGAACGGGTTGACGGTGATCACGGTCACGAACCGGTCGCCCACGGCGAAGGCGTTGCCGTCCAGCTTTTCGCCTTCCATCGTGTAGTAGGCGCGTTCGATGCCATAGCCGTAACCGCCCGCAGCGGGCGGG
This sequence comes from Chachezhania sediminis, assembly GCF_009765275.1. Classification (GTDB taxonomy): domain Bacteria; phylum Pseudomonadota; class Alphaproteobacteria; order Rhodobacterales; family Rhodobacteraceae; genus Chachezhania; species Chachezhania sediminis. The sequence continues at coordinate 404,238 of NZ_VOPH01000002.1, read as the reverse complement.
GTTTCGGGGATGCCGAAGGTGGTCAGGGTAATGTCGGTGGCACTGTTGCCGGTCGCGGTGATGTTGCGTTCGCCCGCCGCTTCGTCGTTCCGCAGCATCTCGACAAAGGGTCCGGTGACCGGCTGGCCGTCGACCGTCAGCCCCGACACGGCCGGATCGGTCACCAGTTCATGGGCGGCCAGCAGGGTCCAGGTCGCCTCCTGCGTGGACAGGTCCGCATCCCGGGCCGTGACCAGCTGCGCGATCCGGTCGGACAGGCGGGCGGTATCGACCGCCGTGCTGCCGGCCGCGGCGGCATATGTCAGGACCGCCGCGTTGTCCCGCAGTTGGGTGCCGAAATCGGCGCGGAAGACCGGGCCCGCCGGTTCCGGCCGGGCGTCGACGATCATGCGCGCGGCTTCGGCGAACATGGCGTCGGCGCGGGTCTGGTCGCCATAGGCCGCCAGCGCCGCGCCCAGCTGGGCGGCCGACATCGGCGTCGAAAACGCCTGGGCCTTCACGTCGGCATAGTAGCGCAGATCGCTCATCGATGCGGCCCCTTCGCGCGCCAGGACATAAAGCGCATAGGCGATGTCCTCTCCTCCGCTGTCGAAGTCGGGGGCATAGGCGATGCGGTTGCGCAGGTTGTCCATGGCCAGCCGGAAGGCGATGCCGGGCACGTCGTAGCCCTGCGCCTTCGCCTGGGACAGGAAGTCGGTGACATAGGTGTCCAGCCAGAAGTCGCCGCTTTCCGCCCGCCACAGGCCGAACCCGCCGCTGGAGGCCTGACGCGTCAGGATCCGCTGGATGCTTTCGTCGATCCGTTTGGCGACCGCGGGGCCGTCGCCCAGCCCCATCTGTTGCGCCACGGCGGACAGGTACAGAAGCGGCATCGCCTGCGAGGTCACCTGTTCCGTGCAGCCGTAAGGGTAACGGTCCAGCGCCGACAGCAGGCCGGGCACATCGAATTTCGCCAGGGGCCCCGCCGACAGCAGGGTGCGGCCCGTGCCCGGGCGCAGACCGGCAAAGACGTCCTGACTGAAGAGGAAGCTGTTCCCCTTGCCCAGCGCGAAACGGCGGGTTTCGGCGACTTCCGGATCGTTGGCCCGGACCGGCATCCGAAGCGTCTGGTTCAGGATCCGCCCGTCCGGCAAGGTCAGGGCGATGTCCAGTTCCGGATCCCCGACCGCGGTGGCCGAGACCGGAACGGTGAAGACGGCCTTGGCCCCCTTCGCCAGTTCGAACCGGCCGGGAGAGGCGCCAAGGCTCAGCCCGGTGCCGGTCTGGACCACGGCCAGTTCCATCTGCCCCGCCGGGGCGTCCGTGTTTGTCAGCGCGATGCGGATGCGGCTGGTGTCGCCGGGCGCCAGGAACTGCGGCACGGTGGCGGCGACGACGACCGGATCGCGGATGATCATGTCCTTGTCCGCCTGCCCCACCCCGGTCTTCGACCAGGCCACAGCCATCACGTGGACAGTGCCGTTGAAGGCCGGCAACGTCACCGGAACCTGCGCCGTGCCATCCGCGCCCACCTGCACGGGGCCGGAGAAGACGGACATCAGATCCTCGGTCGGGGGCGGGGAATTCAGGCTGAACCCGCCGCCATCACCGCCGGAGCGTACCGTCCCCATCGCCCCGTTGGTCGGGTCGATCAGGCGGCCATAGACGTCGCGCAGCTCCATCCCCAGGCGGCGCTGACCGAAATAGTAGTGGGACGGATCGGGCGACTTGAACCCGGTCATGTTCAGGATACCCAGGTCGACAGAGGCGACGGTCAGCCAGACCTCTTCTTCGGCGGCGCCGGCGACCTTGACGGTCACATCCTGAACCTGCCGCGGCGTGGTCGTGTCCGGCGCGTCGATGGTGACCTGAAGCTGCTTCGCTCCCGGATCCACCGCCGCATGGGCGATGCCCAGCGCCCGGATCGGCGTATGCCCGTCGGACGCGCCGTCCACGGGGCGCAGATAGGTCGCCGTGACATAGGCGCCCGTGCCCCAGTCCCCCGTGATCTGCAGCGGGACCATGCTTTCGCCCGGATCGACCGAGACGACCTGGCGGGAAATCAGGCGGTCCGACATGACCTCGACCAGCGCGATACCGGCCTCGGGCGCCACGATGCGGAAGCGGGCGGTGTCGTCGATGGCATAGGACGGCTGGTCCAGCGAGACCTCCAGCCGGTCGGGCGAATCCGCGCTGTCGGCGCCGCCGTACCAGCCGGCGGAAAAGTCGTAGGCGGCCGAGACATAATCACCCCCGGTCCGTTCCACGATCAGTTCGTATTCACCCCAGTCGACGGCATGGGACAGGGTCAGCGGATCGGCCCCAAGCGTCGCCGTTCCCGTGGCGATCCGGGTGCGGCGGGTGATCGGTTCCCAGTTCCAGTTGCCGTAAAGCTGATACCACTGATACCGCGTCTCGACCCGGTTCAGGGTCCATTTCACGTCCATGCCCATGGGCTGAAGCGTCGGGTCCAGCGCGATCACCTGGAAGGCGGCGTCGGATCCTTCGGCCGCCACCTCCTCGAACATCGGCTTGATGCCGATGACGGGCGTGGCCGGGCGCACCGGGACCGTGATCTGGCGTTCGACCGGCCGGGCCGATCCATCGGCCAGCTGCACCGTCGCCGTCAGTTCCAAAGGCACGCCGTCGACGTCGGGCATCGGAATATCCAGATCGACCACGGCCTGACCCTGGGCATCGGTGCGGTCGCCCCCGAAATAATCGCTTTGCGGCGACATGTTGGCGTCATAGCGGCCGAAGACGAAGCCCGGCCAGCCGTCGACGGACGTCGCGCCCGACAGTCGGACATTGCCGCTGACCGACAGGTCCGCGCCCGGCGCCCCGAACAGGAAGCGCGCGTCGATGGACAGGGGCGGCGTGTCGCCCACCCTGACCGGCGCATCCGGCAGGGAGAGGTCGAAATCGATCTTCTCGGGCTGGAAATCCTCGACCAGAACCGTCTGGCTGGCCAGCGCCGCGCCGTCGGGGTCGGATTTGATGTCCAGCCGCCAGGTGCCGCGGGGCACGCCCGGGCCGGTGGCCAGCGAAAAGACGTGGCCGCCCGCATGACCGCCATCGGAGACGGTGCGCAGGTATTCCATCCCGTCGGGGCGCGACAGGATCGCGGTCAGCGGCAGGTCCTCGATCGCCGCGGCCTCGGGATCGCGGGCCAGCACGGTGGCATGGATCGTCTCGCCCGCGCGATAGGCGCCGCGGTCGGTGGTCATGAAGACGTCGACCGGGCCCGCCGGCGCACGACCTTCCACCCCGCGGTCGGACAGGTCGAAGGCCGGACCGGTCAAGGCAAGAAAGCCCATGTCGTCGTCCGCCCTGGCCAGCAACAGCGCTGGCGCGGCACCTGCCGTGCCGCGCATCAGGCCGGGCGCAAAGGTTGCCACGCCATTGTCATCCGTCACCGCCGTGCCCAGCACGCCGTTCGCGGCCCCGATCAGGGTCAGTTCGACCCCCGCCTTGGCCCCTGCATCCGCCAGCGAGCGGACAGAGACGTTCAGCCCGTCGGTCCCTGCCGCCGTCGCGATCCCCAGATCCGACAGCACGAACCACTGCGTCGCCCGCGGGTCGTCATAGCCATCCTGCCCCGGCAGATGCGCGTCCAGAACGTAGATGCCGGCGGGCTGATCCTTCAGCGCTTCGCCCAGCGGCAGGCGGGTGGTCATGTCGCGGTTCAGGGTGTTCTGGACCTCTCCGGTCCCGGTCCAGACGGTTTCGCCGATCTGGTCGTTGAACTGGTCCACCTGCCAGGGGTTCATCGGCCGGGCAAAGAAATCTTCCTGCATCGCGCGGATCAGGGACCGGTCGGACACGCGCGACAGGGTCAGGTCGACAGTGTCGACATTGACCGTCTGGATCGGCAGGGCCGCACCCGCGCTTTTCGGCAGCAGGTAGGCCTGGCCCGAGAACTGCAGCGACGGGCCGCGGTCGCGGACGTATTGCGTGATCTCGACATCCTTGTTCAGGACTTCGCCATCGGCGGCGGGCAGACCCTTGCGGAAGGTGATGCGATAGCGTTCGCCGTGGTCCACGCCGTCGACGCACAGCTGGTTGCCGTCCGCCTCGACCACCAGCGACGGGGACGGCAGGCGGACGAAGGTTTCATAATCGACGCCCGCCTTCACCAGCGGATCGGTGAACTGGACGCAAATCCGGGGGCTGGCGCTGTCGCTTTCCACCTCCGTCTCGACGATGTGGAAGCCGTATTTGCCAATGGCATCTTCCAGCATCGCCTCCAGATCGGAGCGGGGCTGAATCGAAGTGGCCAGACGCAGGGCCGGGACCATCTCCTTGCCGCGGTCGGACTGCTCCAGCGCACGCGCCATGATTTCCAGCGCGCTGACTTCGGTGCCGTCGTCGCCCGCCCGCAGGTAGGCATTGACCGAGGCCTGAAGCGCGCGGCGGCGGTTGGCGTTCAGCGTACCTTGATCGTCCGATTGCAGGGCCAGCAGGCGATTTGCATATTCGGCCCACAGATCGGCCCGGTCCGACAGCACCACGGCAACGCCGGTCCAGCGCGCGGCCCGGTCGGCCTGGCCCTGGCTGGCGGCCGCCTGGATGCCCGACAGTGCAGTCTGCAGATCGACGGTTCCGGTCGGATGGGTCAGGCCCAGGTCACGCGCCTGCAGCCGGGCGGCGGCAATGTCGGCATCCCCCAGGAAACCCAGCGTCGCTGCACGTTCGGCGCCCAGCTTGCGCACGGCAACAGGGGTTTGCGCCTTCACGGCCGACAGAGCGCCCTGGAATTCGGTCCGGCGCTGCACGCCGCTTTTCGGGAAACAGGCGTTCGAGCGGCTGTTGAAGGTGAAGGCCTGGCAGGCCGCCTGCGCGGTACAGGCGCGGACGCAATCGGCCAGCTTGGTATCGAACAGCGGGCCCAGGTCGTCGCCGTAGAAGTCGGTGTCGGGTTCGACAAGATAGCGGAAAGCCGGAATCGGCTGGGCCTGCACCTGTCCTTGTCCCTGCGCATGGGCGGCCGGCGCCATCATCAGCGCAGAGACCAGAACAGCGCCCGTCCAGCGGGCGAGGGTCCGGAATTTCACGATCATGGCTGCCTCCCAGCGTCCGTTGCTGCCGCGCGTGCGGCGTCTGCGGGCATGGGACCGGAACGGCACCCATGGGATCCGACTCGTACAATACCATCTTTAAGTCCTTTTTCACCGCCGGACTTCAAGGTGGTTCCGGAACACTGAAACCGGCAGGCAGCGGACGTACGGCACATGACCCTTGCCGACAAACTTGCGGAGGAACGGCGCGCACGCCTGGCTGCCGAGCGGCTGCTGGAGTTGAAGCAGACCGAACTGCGCGCGGCGAACGAGAAGCTGAGCAAACACGCGCTGAACCTGTCGCGCCGCATCGACGAAACACGGGCCGAAGTCGCCCATGTCCGCGACGAGAACCTGAAGTTCCGGACCGATCTGGACGTCGCGAACGAGAAGGTGGAGCTGGCGGAACGGCGCCTCTGGCATTCGATCCAGACGATTCGGGACGGATTCGCCTTCTTCAATTCAGACGGGCTGCTGATCGGGGCGAATGCCGCCTATCTTGCTGCCTTCGAAGGGATAGAGGAGGTGAAGCCCGGCATCTCGTACGGTCGCATCGCCGAAATCCTTATCGATGAGGGCATCGTCAATCCCGACCCAATGACGGCCGTCGAATGGCTTGGCATGATGCTGGCCCGGCGCCACGATCCCAAGCCGCCCCCGCTGGTGCTGCGGCTGTGGGACGACACCTATTTCCGGGTGCTGGAACAGCCGGGATACGATGGCGACCGGGTCGTGACCTCGCTGAACATCACCGATACCGTCCGGTACGAGGAGGAGCTGAAGGCCGCCCGCTATCGGGCAGAGGCCGCGAACCGCGCGAAGTCCGCGTTCCTGGCGAACATGAGCCACGAGATCCGGACGCCGATGAACGGCGTCGTCGGCATGGCGGAGCTACTGGCCGAAACCACCCTGACCGAGGATCAGCGCCTTTATGCGGAAACCATCCGCAATTCCGGCGAGGCGCTGCTGGTCATCATCAACGACGTGCTCGACTATTCCAAGATCGAGGCGGACAAGCTGCAACTGCATCCCGAACCCTTCGACCTGGAACGGTCGATCCACGATGTGGCGATGCTCCTTCAGCCCTCGGTCCGGGACAAGGACATCCGGCTTCTGGTGGATTACGACATCTTCCTGCCGACACGGCTGGTGGGCGATCCCGGACGCATCCGGCAGATCCTGACCAATCTGGCCGGCAATGCCGTGAAGTTCACCGAGAAAGGCCATGTCGTGATCCGCGTGACCGGCCGGAACGACAACCGGACCTGCACGATCCACATCGCGGTCGAGGATACCGGCATCGGCATCCCCGCCGACCAGATCGAACACATCTTCGGCGAGTTCAACCAGGTCGAAAGCGAGATGAACCGCCAGTTCGAGGGCACCGGCCTGGGCCTGGCCATCACGCACCGCCTGATCGACATGATGGGCGGGACGCCCTGGGTCGAAAGCACCGAAGGCCAGGGATCGTGCTTCGGTTTCCATGTCACGCTGCCCGTCGCCTCGGCGGTCGAGGCCGACCCCGCCAGCCTGCCGCAGCGCCTGAAACATGCGATGATCGTCGACGACATGCCGGTGAACCGCCAGATCCTGGAACGGCGGCTGGCCCAGCTGGGCGTGCGCGTGACCAGCTGCGCCTCGGGGCACGAGGCGCTGGCGCAGATGGACGAAAGCGTCGACATCGTCCTGTCGGACCACCACATGCCCGGGATGGACGGCGTCGTCCTGGCCGAAACGATGCGGGCCGAAGGCTGGGACAACACGCCCTTCGTGATGATGAGTTCGAACCCGCATTTCGACAAGGACCAGCCGGGCCGCAACTGCGTGCAGGCCGTGCTGCAGAAACCGGTCTCGCGCCGGGACCTGTTGCAGGTGCTTTCGATCGAGGCCGCGCAAGAGGTGAACGCGCCCTGCGCGGATTGCCCGGCGGCGCTGCTGCGCCCGGGCGGCACGCCCTGCATCCAGATGCGGCGACAGGCCTGCGCCACGAACGGGCCGCCGATCTTCGGCGACGGCTGTGACAGCCCGTCGCGGCCGGCCCCTGTGCCGCCGCTGGCCCGCCGGATGCGGGTCCTGGCGGCCGAGGACAACCGCACCAACCAGCTTCTGTTCGAGAAGATGGTGAAGGACCTGGATATCGAACTGACATTCGCCGGCAACGGTGCCGAAGCGGTGGAGAAATTCGCAAGCTTCGCGCCGGATATCGTGTTCATGGACATCTCGATGCCCGGCATGGACGGGAAGGAAGCGACCTGCCGCATCCGCGCGCTGGAGGCGCAGGCCGGCACCGGCGCCCATGTGCCCATCGTGGCGGTAACCGCCCACGCGATGGAAGGCGACGCCCGGTCGATCCTGGATGCCGGGCTGGACGAGTACCTGACGAAACCGCTGCGCAAGGCCCAGATCCTGGACCGGATCGCGGGCTCCTGCCCTGCCGACGCCCGGGCCCCAATTGCCGCATTCGAACCGCGCACCCCGAAAGCCCGCGCTGCGCTCTAGCCCGGGCTTCGTTCGATCCGGGATTTTGGCCATTTGGCCATGACGTGTCGGGCGGCGGTCCGATCGCTGCCCGAAACCTGCCCCGCGATCAGCCTTTCTTGCCGGCCGGTCCGGCATAGGGCCGGGTGAAGGTCGGCCGGTCCGGCTGCGACAGGTCGGGGCGATAGGTGTACCCGTCCAGATCGAAGCCGGTGATCTGTGCCGGATCGGTCAGGCGGTTCCGGATGGCAAAGCGCGCCATCGCGCCCCGCGCGCGCTTGGCGAAGAAGCTGACGATCTTGGCCTTGCCGTCCTTTTCTTCCAGGAACTGGGGCGTGATCACCTTCAGCTTCAGCGCCTTCAGCGGCACCGCGCCAAAGTATTCCTGGCTGGCGCAGTTCAGCAGGGTATCGGTGCCAAGGCTTTCGGCCTGGTCGTTCAATGCCCTGGACAGCTGGTCGCGCCAGTAGTCGTACAGCGACGCACCGCGCCGTGTCTTTAACCGGCTGCCCATTTCCAGGCGATAGGGCTGGATCCCGTCCAGCGGGCGCAGCAACCCGTAAAGCCCCGACAGGATCCGCAGGTGATCCTGTGCCCAATCCATCGCCTCGGGCTCCAGCGTCGCGGCGTCCAGCCCCTGGTAGGTGTCGCCGGCAAAGGCCAGCACGGCAGGGCGGGTGATCTCTGGCCTGGGGGCGTCCTCGAAGGCCTGGAACCGGTCGCGGTTCAGCCGCGCCAGGTCGTCCGACAGATTCATCAGCCCCTTCAGATCGCCCAGAGGAAGGTTGCGCATGGTCTTGGCCAGACGCGCGGCATCGTCCGGGAAGGCCGGCGCGGTCATGTCCATGTCGCGTTCGGCCCAGTCCAGCCGCTTGGCCGGTGAAATCACGATCAGCATTCAGGCACCTTCACTTCATCGCCCGCCGGTCTATCCGGCCGTGCGCAGGACGTCCAGAAAGGCCGCGCCAAAGCGTTCGGCCCGGCGTTCGCCCAGCAGCCGTTCCATCGCGACCTCGCTGTCGGGGCGCACCTCTGCCACCTTGGCCAGAAGCGTGGCGGAACAGGAAAGGGGTTTGCCGATCCCGTCCTCGCCCCGGGACAGGCGGGCCTGCGCGGCGCAAAGCGCGTCATAGACATCGCCCGAGCCGTTGGCCGCGGCCTTGCGGCGGGCGGGATGGGCCTCCTCGGCCGCGCCGTTGATGACCTTCAGGAAGATGGCGCCATAGCTGTCCAGCTTCTTGGCGCCGACACCGCCCACGCGGGCCATCTGATCCAGGTTGGCGGGGCGGCGTTCGGCCATCTCGATCAGGGTCTTGTCGGGGAAGATGACATAGGCTGGGACCGACTGCTGTTCGGCCAGCGACCGGCGTTTCGCCTTCAGCGCGGCCAGAAGCGGCGCGTCCTCCTCCGACACCAGCGCCTTGGCTTCGGCCCGCGCGGCCGAGGCGGCTTTCACCGCGTCCTTCCTCAACTGGATCTCCGCCTCGCCCCGCAGGATCGGGCGGGCGGCCTCGGTCATCTTCAGCGCGCCGTGGCGGGTCGGGTCCGGCCGGATCAGGTCGCGGCCCATCATCTGGCGGAACACGGCCTGCCATTCGCGCTTGTCGAGTTCGGTGCCCACCCCGTAGGTCGGCAACCGGTCATGGCCGCGGGCGCGGATCTTTTCCGTGTCCGCACCCAGCAGGATGTCGATCAGGTGCCCGGCGCCGAACCATTCCTCGGTCCGCAGGATCGCCGACAGCGCCTTGCGCACCGGGGTGGTGCCGTCGAACAGTTCCGGCGGGCGGTCGCAGTGGTCGCAATAGCCGCATGGGTCGGATTCTTCGCCGAAATAGGCCAGCAGATCCTGCCGCCGGCAGCCCAGCGCCTCGGCCAGGCCCAGCATGGCGTTCAGCCGGCCATGATCGGCCTCGCGCCGTTCCGGCGGGGCGGGGCTTTCGTCGATCTGTGTGCGGCGCAGGCGGATGTCGTCGGGACCATAAAGCGTCAGCGTCTCGGCCGGCGCCCCGTCTCGGCCCGCACGGCCGATTTCCTGGTAGTAGGATTCGATCGATTTCGGCAGGTCGGCATGCGCGACCCAGCGAATGTCGGGCTTGTCGACCCCCATGCCGAAGGCGACGGTGGCGGCGACGATCAGACCGTCCTCGCGCGCGAAACGGGTCTCGACGGCGCGGCGATCCTCGGCATCCATGCCGCCGTGGTAGAAACAGGCGTTGTGCCCGTCCCGCGACAGCGCGTCGGCCAGGCTTTCAGTCTTGGCCCGGGTCGAGCAGTAGACGATCCCCGACCGCCCTTTCCGCGCGCCGGCGAAGGCCAGGATCTGGCGGCGGGGATTGTCCTTGGCGGCGAAGGCCAGATGGATGTTGGGCCGGTCGAAGCCGCGCAGGAAGGTCGTGGGCGTCTGGCCCGCGAACAGTTTCTGAACGATTTCCTCGCGCGTTTCGGCGTCTGCCGTGGCGGTGAAAGCCGCGACCGGCACGTCGAGCATGGCCCGCAGGTCGCCGATCCGCAGGTAATCGGGCCGGAAGTCGTGACCCCACTGGCTGACGCAATGTGCCTCGTCCACGGCGATCAGGCCCACGTCGATCCGGCGCAGCATGTCCATGGCCGAGACCGAGGCCAGCCGTTCAGGGGCCAGGTACAGAAGCTTCAGCGTGCCCTGGGCCAGCTGGTCGTGGACCTGGGCCGTTTCCTCGTCCGTGTTGCCGGAGGTGAGCGCGCCAGCGGCGACCCCGGCCTCCTTCAAGGCGCGGACCTGGTCGCGCATCAGGGCAATCAGGGGAGAGACGACGACGGTCACCCCCTGACGCATCAGCGCCGGCAACTGGAAGCAGAGCGACTTGCCCCCGCCTGTGGGCATGATGGCCAGCACGTTGTCGCCCCTGGCCACGGCCTCCACGATTTCTTCCTGCCCGGGGCGGAAGGCGTCGAATCCGAAGACGTCCCGCAGAAGCGGGGTTGGGGTGGTCATGAGGCTAGGTCCGGGCTGTTAACTGCTCTGCAGCGAGACAGTCTCATACTGGGATTCGGTGAACAAGAGTCTGCGGGACACGACATGGTTCGTCCCGATGGACGGGGGACGCTGTCCCCCGTCCGCCCCTTACGGTGCGGACTCCCCCTGAGGTATTTGAAGATCAAAGAAGTGGGGGCTTTGTGCGCGGTATCGCCGTCGGGTTCGGAAACCGGGGCGCGGGCCCGGCTTCGGGACGGGGCGGGCGGGTGGGCCGGCGCGAAGACGGGGTCGCCATGACGCGTCGGGCCCACGGGGCGATGTAGCCGCAGGGCGCGCGGGTGCCAAGCGTCGTGGGGCGAGGTCGTCGGCGGGAAATGTGCGTGGAGACCCCGCACCCTACATCAGGTAGCCGGCGTTGTTCACGATGACGATGCGCAGGGCATAGATGGCCAGAAGTGCCACCAGCGGCGCCAGGTCCAGGCCGCCCATCGCCGGCAGGATCCGGCGGATCGGGCCGTAGACCGGTTCAAGCAACCGGTTCAGGCCGTACCAGATCTGGCCGACAAGCTGCTGACGGACATTCAGGATGTTGAAGTTGATCAGCCAGCTCATCACGACATGGGCGATGATGAAGAATTGCGCCACCTGAAGGATCAGGAGGAGGATCTGGATCAGCGAGACCATGCATGGTTCCTTTTTCGTGCCAGTCCGACTTAGGCTGCGGCCGGGCGCAGGGCAAGTCCGCGCTGCGTCGCAGGGCCGCGAATATTCGCCCTTCATTTCCTTGCCACAAGGAGCTTTCCAGTCTCTTATCCGCCGCAACGATCAGGGGGCGGCATGGCAGGCATTTCGGGCACCTACGAGGAGGCGGTCCCGCTGAAGAAGCGGATCTGGGGCTGGTACTTCTTCGACTGGGCCAGCCAGCCCTATGCCACGCTGATGCTGACCTTCATCTTTGGCCCCTATTTCGCCAAGACCGCAGCCGCGGCCTATGTCGCGGGCGGCATGGACCCCCACGCGGCCGCCGCGCAGGCGCAGGCGATGTGGGGCTATGGCCTCACCGTCACCGGCATCCTGATCGCGGTGATGGCGCCGACGCTGGGCGCGGTGGCGGACAACGCCGGCCGGCGGCTGCCCTGGGTCTGGGCCTTTTCCGCAGCCTATGTCGTCGGCGCCTTCGGCTGCTGGTACGCGGCGCCCGACCATTTCAACGTGCCGATGGTACTGGCCTTCTTCGGGCTGGGCCTGATCGGGATGGAATTCACCACGATCTTCACCAATTCCTACCTGCCAAGCCTGGGACCCAGGGAGGAACTGGGCCGCATTTCCGGCACCGGCTGGGGCTTTGGCTATGTCGGGGGCGTTCTGGCGCTGGCGATCATGCTGATCTTTTTCCAGGCCGGCGACAACGGCAAGACCCTGCTGGGCCTGAACCCGGCCCTGGGTCTGAACCCCGCCACGGGCGAGGATACGCGGATCGTGGGACCGCTGGTCGCGATCTGGTACGCCATCTTCATGATCCCCTTCGTCCTGTGGGTGAAGGAAACGCCGGCGCCGTCTGCGGGCGGGCCGCTGTCGGGGATCGACGCCTTGATCCGGACCATCGGGACCCTGCCCCGGCATCCCTCGCTTCTGTCGTTCCTGGGATCGTCCATGTTCTATCGCGACGCGCTGAACGGGCTTTATACCTTTGGCGGCATCTATGCGCTGGGAGTGTTGAACTGGACCATCCTGCAGGTCGGCATATTCGGCATCATCGGGGCGATCAGCGGCGCGCTGTTCACCTGGCTGGGGGGCTATGCCGACCGGGCCTTCGGACCGAAGCCCGTCATCGCCGTGAACTGCGTCATCCTGGTGGCCACGGTGGGGCTGATCGTGTCGCTTTCGCCGACCTCGGTCCTGTGGTTCGACGTTCCCGAAGGATCGTCGCTGCCGACGCAGCTGTTCTTCGTGGCCGGCATCCTGATCGGTGCCGCCGGCGGGGTGCTGCAGTCGGCCAGCCGCAACATGCTGACCCGCCAGGGCAATCCGAAACGCATGACGGAAGCTTTCGGCCTTTATGCCCTGTCCGGCAAGGCCACCACCTTCATCGCGCCCGCGACCATCGCGATTGCGACCGACCTGTCCGGCTCTCAGCGGCTGGGCGCACTTCCGCTTCTCGCCCTCTTTGCGATCGGGCTGGTTCTGCTATGCTTCGTGAAGGCAGAGGGAGACCGGTACGAATGAAACTGCGGCATGTGGCATCCTTGATCGGGCTGGCAGTCCTCGCGGCCTGCGGTGGCGGTGACAGCGGCGGCACGGCATCCGAGGAACCCGGGCCCCTGCCCGAGGTTTCACAGGCCTCTGCCGGGCCGATCGCCAAGCAGCTGTTCGGGGCGAAACGGACGCCGTCGGCGCAGAAGCCGGATTCGCTGGGCTTCTATTCCCGGGGCTGTCTGGCCGGCGGTACGCAACTTCCCGAAACCGGACCGACCTGGCAGGCAATGCGCCTGTCGCGCAACCGCAACTGGGGCAACCCAGAGGTCGTGCAGTTCGTGAAGGACCTGTCCGCCAGGGCTGCGACGCTGCCGGGCTGGGAAGGGCTGTACGTCGGCGACATCAGCCAGCCCCGCGGCGGACCGATGCTGACCGGCCATGCCAGCCACCAGGTGGGTCTGGATGCCGACATCTGGATGCTGCCGCCGAAACGGCTGAACCTGTCCGTGGCGGAACGCGAGTCGATCTCGTCCATCTCGCTGCGGCGGGCGAACGGGGCCTATGTGAACGAGAACTGGACGCCCCAGCACGGGCAGCTTCTGAAGATGGCGGCCTCGGATCCCCGGGTGGCACGGATCTTCGTGTTCCCGGGCGCCAAGGTGAAGATGTGCAACGACGAAAAGGGCGACCGGTCCTACCTGCACAAGATCCGTCCGTGGTACGGGCATCACTATCATTTCCATGTCCGGCTGAACTGTCCGAAGGGCGACAAGGCCTGCCAGGACCAGGATCCGATCCCGGCGGGCGACGGCTGCGCCGATGCGCAGGCCTGGGTGAACAGCATCCTGAACCCGCCGCCGCCCGATCCCAATGCGCCGAAGCCGCGGCCCAAGCGGGAACTGGTCCTGTCGGACCTGCCGTCGCAATGCGCGGCCGTCCTGGCCGCGAACTGATCCCGGCTTGCGCCTGAAGGCCCTGCTCTGCGCGGTCGCGCTGACCTGCGCCAGTCCGCTGGCCGCGGCCGATCTGCTGTCGGATTTCAACTGGAAGAGCCAGGCCGAAGGCTTTGGCGGGCTGTCGGGGCTGGTCCTGTCGGACGACGGTCGGCAGATCGTCGTCCTGTCGGATCGCTGCCGGGTCTTCACCGGCCGGATCCTGCGCGCGGGCGACCGGATCGTCGATGTCGAACTGACCGGCACGGCCGAGGTGCGGGGCGTCAAGGGGAAGGCCCTGTTCCCGGCCCAACAGGATTGCGAAGGGCTGACCCGCCTGCCGAACGGTCGCTTCGCGATGTCCTTCGAAGGCGATGCGCGGGTGATGATCCTGCCGCCGGATTTCAGCCGCGCGCGGCGGCTTCCGGACGGGGGCCGGTTCCGGGACCTGCCCGGGAACGGCGCGCTGGAAGCGCTGGCGTCTGATTCCGCGGGGCGGCTTTATACCCTGCCCGAGAACGCGCCGGATGCGCAGGGCCGGATCCCGGTCCATCGCTGGTCCCGCGGGACGGGCTGGGCAGATTACGGAACGATCCCCGCCGACCGCAAGTTCCGGCCGGTCGGCGCGGACATCGGTCCGGACGGACGGTTCTACCTTCTGGATCGGGCCCTGGGCCCGCTGGGATTCCGCACCCGGATACGCCGCTTTTCCATGACGGAGCGGGGACTGGCGGATGAACAGGAACTTCTGACCACCGGCACCGGCACCCATGGCAACCTGGAAGGCATTGCGGTCTGGCGGGACGGCGCGGGGCATCTGCGGGCAACGCTGGTGGCGGACGACAATTTCGGATGGCCGCTGCGGACCCAGCTGGTCGAATACCGGCTGCCGGATTGAAACCGCCCGACTGAACAGGCCGGATTGAACCGGACCGCGGAGCCTGACCGGATCGGCGAAACGCTTGCCGCGTTTTCGATGATCCGCTAACAGGGCGGCTGCCGATTCCCGGGCTTCAGTCCGGTGGGGCGGCCAAGTCTCCGCGACCTTGTCAAAACGGATCACAACATGCAGCGTTCGCTTCTTCCCGCGGTTCTCGCGATGGCGGTCATCGTCGTCGCCTCGAACATCCTTGTGCAGTTCCTGTTCGGCCAATGGCTGACCTGGGGTGCCTTCACCTATCCCTTCGCCTTCCTGGTCACCGACCTGACCAACCGCCTTCACGGCCCCGAAGCCGCGCGCCGCGTGGTGCTGGCGGGCTTTGCCGTAGGCGTGGCCTGTTCGCTGATCGGCACCCAGATCGACGGCGAGTTCGGGCCGCTGGTCACGACCCGTGTCGCGCTGGGGTCCGGCCTGGCGTTCCTTTGCGCACAGCTGAGCGACGTAGCCATCTTCTCGCGTCTGCGTCAGCGGCAGTGGTGGCTTGCCCCCCTGGCATCGAGCGTCGTGGGATCCGTGCTGGATACGGCGATCTTCTTCTCGGTCGCCTTCGCGGCCAGCCTCAGCTTCATCGCACCTGCGGTCGACGTCGCCTGGGCGAACGAGACGCTGCCGCTGCTGGGTGTCGGCCCGACGGTGCCGCTGTGGGTGTCGCTGGGCACCGCGGACTGGATGGTGAAGATGGCGCTGGCGCTGATCGCGCTGATGCCCTTCCGGGCCATCGTCGCCATGGTCACCTCTCCGCGGAACGCCTGAAGAGTTTGCGGGCACGCCCGGCCTTGCCGCCGCGCGCCCGTTGCGCCCACACCCGCACGCCCCCGTCCTCTGCACGCGATGCGCGCAGAGGCCTTGCGCACCGCTCGCGCGGCCGGGGTCCGGTCAGGGGTTCGGTGGGATCAGGCGACCCAGAAGCCCAGGCCCACGGCGCCGCCGACGACCGAATAGCCCAGTAGCAGGAACAGCCCGTCGCGGGTCATCCGGCCGAAGGCCACCAGGGCCAGGGCCAGGGCGCCGATCGAGGTGACGAAGGGCAGGATTTCCAGGAACGGCCAGGTCAGCGGGATCGCCAGGCAGACGATGAAGGCCAGAAGCCGCATCGGCCCATAGGTCAGGATCGCGAAGCGCGGCTGCGAATGCCGGTCGATATAGGCACAGGGCTTGCGCAGCCAGCCGATGGCCTGCGTCAGTCGCCCGTGCGGAATCTGCCGCCGGCGGAGCCAGTCCGGCAACCACAGGTGGTTCCGGCCGAACATCGACTGGACGTTCAGCGTCAGCAGGATGATCGACGACAGCGTCGGCATCAGCGGAATGCCCGACAGGGGCGACACCATCAGGATCGCGATCAGCAGGACCAGCGGCGTCACCGCCGTTTCGCCCAGATCGTCGACGATCGAGCCGACGCAGAGGTCCCGGTCGTCGCCCGCGACGTTTTCCAGCCGGTCCAGCAGATCGCCCAGCGGCGCATAGGGCACGACCCCGTCCGGCGACTGGCCCGGGGCCGGGAAGTCCGGTTCGCCCGGCAGCGGCGGCTCGCTGGGATTGATGGCGTTGGCGTCGGTCATTTCGGGGTTTCCTCGGCCAGGACTTTCGCCAGGCCCGTGCGGTAATCGGGGTAGAGAAGCTCCACCCCCAGTTCGTCCCTGATACGGTCGTTCCGGACCCGCTTGCTGTCGGAATAGAAACTGCGGGCCATGGGCGACATGTCCGCCGTGTCAAAATCGACCTTGGGCGGGGGCGGCATGCCCAGCAGTTCGGCCGCATAGGTCAGCACGTCCTGCGGCGGTGCCGGATCGTTGTCGCAGACATTGTAGGCCGCGCCGGGATTGGGCCGCGCAATGGACGCCAGAAGCACCTGGGCGATGTCTTCTACATGAATGCGGGAAAAGACCTGGTTCGGCTTGATCACCCGCCGGGCGGTGCCGTTGCGGACCTTTTCGAACGGGCCGCGGCCGGGACCGTAGATGCCGGCCAGGCGGAAGACATGGATCGGAAGGTCCGGGATCGCCTGCCACTGCGCTTCGGCCGCGACCCGCATCCTGCCGCGCCTGGTCGAAGGTGTCAGGGGCGCGTCCTCGGACACCCAGTCGCCGTCGTGATCGCCATAGACGCCGGTGGTCGACAGATAGCCGGCCCATTCGAGCTGCGGTGCCTTCCGCGCGATATGGTCGCCGATGGCACCCAGCACCGGGTCGCCGTCGTCGTTCGGGGCAGCGGACATCAGGATATGGGTGGCGCTTTCCAGCGCGGCCATCACGCCTTCAAGGCCCGCCGCTTCCGGAAACAGGTGCGGTATCACGCCGGTTGCGCGAATCGCCTCGGCCTTCTCGACCGTTCGGGTCGTCCCGTGCACGGTCCAGCCGTCGGCGATCAGCCGTCTGGACAGGGCCTTTGCGGAATATCCGTGGCCGAAGGAAAGCAGTGTCTTATCCATGCGCCTAGATGGTCTCAGCAGGGTACAGGTGCAAGCGTTACAGAAACTGATTGATTTTTTGAATTTTGTAACATATGGTGCAGATACCGGTTTGGAGGAGCCCCGCCATGTACAGCCAAGGCCTGATCGGTGCGGACAGCCGCACGGAGGAAACGCCCGAATTCCTCGAAGCGTTCCAAAGACGCATCGATGCCGAGGAAAAGATCGAGCCGAACGATGCCATGCCCGAAGGCTATCGCCGCACGCTGGTGCGCCAGATCGGCCAGCACGCGCATTCGGAAATCGTCGGCATGTTGCCCGAGGGCAACTGGATCACCCGCGCCCCCAGCCTGCGCCGCAAGGCGGCCCTGCTGGCCAAGGTGCAGGACGAGGGGGGCCATGGGCTCTATCTTTACTCTGCGGCCGAGACGCTGGGCGTCAGCCGCGAGCAGATGACCGAGGAACTGCTGTCCGGCAAGGCCAAGTATTCATCGATCTTCAACTATCCCACGCTGACCTGGGCCGATATCGGCGCCATCGGCTGGCTGGTGGATGGAGCGGCGATCATGAACCAGATCCCGCTGTGCCGCTGTTCCTACGGACCTTACGCCCGGGCGATGATCCGGGTCTGCAAGGAAGAAAGTTTCCACCAGCGCCAGGGCTATGAGCTGATGATGTCGCTGGCCAAGGGGTCGCCCGAACAGAAGGCCATGGCACAGGACGCGCTGAACCGGTGGTGGTGGCCGTCGGTCATGATGTTCGGGCCCCATGACAGCGCCAGCCAGCATTCCGACCAGAACATGGCGTGGAAGATCAAGCGGTTTTCCAACGACGAGCTGCGTCAGAAGTTCATCACCGCGACGGTGCCGCAGGCAGAGTATCTGGGCCTGACGGTCCCGGACCCGGACCTGAAGTTCAACGAGGAAACCCAGCTGTGGGAACACGGCCCCATCGACTGGGACGAATTCTGGAAGGTCGTGAAGGGGCATGGCCCCGTCAGCCGCGACCGGATCAAGGCGCGCCGGAAGGCCTGGGACGACGGCGCCTGGGTGCGCGAAGCGGCCCTGGCCCATGCCGAGAAGCGCCGCGCGCGGAAAATGGCGGCCGAGTAGACCGGTTCGACGGGGGTGGCGGGGCTCTGCCCCCATCGCCCGTTCCGGGCGATTCCCCCGAGGTATTTAGAGACCGAAGAAGTTTGAAGGGCGGGCCGTCAGGGCCCGGCCGGGGTGCATCGGGGCGGCAGGGCCGGCCGGTGCTGTCTTTTGGATATGGGCGCCCAGGGCGCCCGGGACTTGGGAAGGAAGCTTCGGACATGAGTGGCGAAATCCCCCTTTGGGAAGTGTTCATCCGGCCGCGCAACGGGCTGGCACACAAACATGTGGGTTCCATTCACGCGGCCGACGAAGTCATGGCGCTGCAGGCAGCGCGGGACGTCTATACGCGGCGTGGCGAGGGGACCTCGATCTGGGTGGTGCCGTCAGCGGCGATCACCGCGTCGGATCCCGACCAGGCGGCCGAGAATTTCGAGCCGACGGCGGACAAGATCTATCGTCACCCGACCTTCTACGACATCCCCGAAGAAGTGGGGCACATGTGATGGCCCTGGCGGATGCACTGCTGGAACTGGCCGACGATCACCTGGTGCTGGGTCACCGGGTGAGCGAATGGTGCGGCCATGCGCCCATGCTGGAAGAGGACCTGGCCATGCCCAACATGGCGCTGGACCTGATCGGCACGGCGCGGTCGCTTTATTCCCGGGCCGGCGAGCTGGAAGGCAAGGGGCGCGACGAGGACGACCTGGCCTATTTCCGGGGCGAGCGCGACTATCGCAACATCCTGCTGGTCGAACGGCCGAACGGCGATTTCGCCCAGACCATGCTGCGGCAGCTGTATTTCGCTGCCTTCATGGAGCCCTACTGGACCGCCGCGCTGGAAAGCCCCGACGAGGCGGTCCGCGGGATTGCCGGGAAAGCCGTGAAGGAGATGGCCTATCACGTCCGCCATGCCGGCGAATGGGTGATCCGGCTGGGCGACGGCACCGAGGAAAGCGCGCGGCGGATGGCCGAAGCGGTGGAGGAACTGCATCCCTATACCGGCGAACTCTTCGACGAGGGGACCGGGGATGCGGCGCTGCCGTCCCGCGCCTCGATGCGGGACGAATGGGAAGCGACGCTGAAGAACATCTTTGCTCAGGCGCTGCTGGACTGGCCGGGCGAGGTGGTGCCGATGGCCGGCGGACGGCATGGCAACCATGGTGAACAGCTGGGCCACATGCTGGCCGAGATGCAGTCGCTGGCGCGCGCCCATCCCGGCGTGACCTGGTGATGGCGGTGGCGGCGCTGGACCAGCGACGCGCGTGGGAGGCTGCGGCCGCCGTGCCGGACCCGGAGGTCCCCTGCGTGACAGTGGCCGACCTGGGCATCCTGCGCGACGTCCGGATCGAGGACGGGGCCGCGGTGGCCCGGGTCTCGCCCACCTATTCCGGTTGCCCGGCGACGCTGGCCATCGAGATGGCGATCGAGGTCGCCCTGCGCGAGGCCGGGTTCGAGGCGCGGATCGAACGCGTGCTAAGCCCCGCCTGGACCACCGACTGGATCAGCGCCGAGGGGCGCGAGAAGCTGCGGGACTACGGGATCGCCCCGCCCGAGGGGGGCCGCGGAAAGCGGGCGCTCTTCGGCGAGGAAAGCGTGACCTGCCCCCGCTGCGGCTCGACCCATACGGAGCGGCTGTCCGAATTCGGCTCGACCGCGTGCAAGGCGCAGTATCGCTGCACCGCCTGCGCCGAGCCCTTCGATTATTTCAAGTGCATCTGAGGGAGGGGGCCTGATGTTCCACGACCTGAAAGTGGCCGCCGTGCGGCAGGAGACGCCCGATTCCGTGGCGATCTCGTTCGAGGTGCCGGCGGGCAAGGCCGAAGCCTTCGCCTATCAGCCGGGGCAATACCTGACCCTGCGGGCAGAGGTGGAAGGCGCGGATATCCGGCGGTCCTATTCCATTGCCTCGGCTCCAGGCGAGACGCTGACCGTCGGCGTGAAGCGCGTGGACGGCGGGGCGTTTTCAACCTTTGCCCAGGCCCTGAAGGCCGGGGACACGGTCGCGGTCATGCCGCCGGAGGGGCGGTTTACCTGCAAGGGCGAAGCCGAGGTGGTGCTGATTGCTTCCGGCTCGGGCATCACGCCTATGATGGCGATCGCGGCGGACGTATTGGCGCGCGGCGGCCGGGCGACGCTGGTCTACGGCAACCGCAATGCAGGTTCGATCATGTTCCGCGAGGGGCTGGACGCGCTGAAGGACCGCTACATGGACCGGTTCACGCTGATCCATATCCTGAGCCGCGAGGCGCAGGACGTGCCGCTGATGAACGGCCGCGTGACGGGCGAGAAGGTGCTGCAGCTGGCAAAGGCGGGTGCGGTGGACCTGGACGCGGCCGAAGCGGTGTTCCTGTGCGGGCCCGGTGGCATGATCGACGACGTGTCGATGGCGCTGACCGAGGCCGGCGTACCGCAGGACAAGGTCCGGTTCGAACGGTTCTACACCGAGGAGGATGCCGTGCGGGCCCCCCGGTCCGCCGCGGCAGAGGCGGCGGCGAGCGCGGGCGTGTCGGTCGAGGTAATCCTGGACGGAACGCGGAAGAGCTTCAACGTCCAGGAAACCGACGACACCGTGCTGGATGCGGCCGAGCGCCAGGGGCTGGAGCTGCCGTTTTCCTGCCGGGGCGGCATGTGCTGCACCTGCCGGTGCAAAGTGTCGGAAGGCAAGGGCGAGATGGCGCTCAACTATTCGCTGGAACCCTGGGAGCTGGAGGCCGGGTTTGTCCTGGCCTGCCAGACGCGTCCCCTGACCGAAAAGCTGGTGCTGGATTTCGACGCCGCGTAAGGCGCGGAGTTCACCCGGCCGCCTGCGTCACCCGGTTTCGGAACCGGCGGGGTGAACCCCGCCCCGCCCACCTGCCCGTTGCGGTGCGTGGAAACCACGCACCCTACGACCAATAGGACAGGGGCGCTCCCGGAAACCCGGGCGCGCCCCGTCTTCTTTGGTCTTCAAATATCTCAGGGGAGTCGCCCGGCACGGGCGGCGGGGGCAGAGCCCCCCACCCCGCTGAAACGAAAACCGACACCGTAGGGTGCGTGGTCCCCACGCACCACCGGCGTCACTCCAGCGGCGCCAGATGCTCTTCCCCGCGCTCCCGCGCGAGGTGGATCTGGCGCTGGCGTTCGCGGAAACGGGCCTTGTCCTCGTCCGTGGTCTCGGCAAAGCAGTGATGGCACGAGACGCCGTCCTCGTATTCCGGGCGGGCCTTGTCTTCGGGCAGAATCGGGCGACGGCAGCCGTGGCACAGCTCATGCGGGCCTTCCTTCAGCCCGTGGCCGACGCTGACCCGGTTGTCGAAGACGAAACATTCGCCCTGCCAGGTGCTGTCCTCGGCCGGGATGTCCTCCAGGTAGCGCAGGATGCCGCCTTTCAGGTGAAAGACCTCGGGCACGCCCTGGCCCAGGAGGTAATTCGTCGATTTCTCGCAGCGGATGCCGCCGGTGCAGAACATGGCGATGCGCTTGTTGCCGAAGCGGTCCTTGTTCGCCTCCCACCAGGCGGGAAAATCGCGGAAGGATGCGGTTTCCGGGTCGATGGCCCCTTCGAAGGTTCCAATGGCGACCTCGTAATCGTTGCGGGTGTCGATCACCGCCACGTCGGGCGAGCGGATGAGGTCGTTCCAGTCCGAAGGCTCGACATAGCGCCCGACCGAAGCCAGCGGATCGACGTCCGGCTGGCCCATGGTGACGATTTCCTTCTTCAGCCGCACCTTCAGGCGGGCGAAGGGCGGATGGTCGCTTTCCGCTTCCTTCCAGTCCAGCCCGGCACAGCCCGGCAAGGCGCGGATATGGGCCAGCACCGCGTCGATCCCCGCGCGGGGCCCAGCGATAGTGCCGTTGATCCCCTCGCGCGCCAGCAGCAGCGTGCCCTTCACGCCGCCGGCAGCACAGGTGGCCTCCAGCGGGCCCTGCAGGGCGGCCGGGTCCTCGAAACGGGTGAACTGGTAGAGAGCGGCGATCACGTACATGGGCCGGTTCTCTAGTCCTGCCCTTCGGACCGCGCAAGCCCCGCGGTTGACGGGCCGCGCATCCGTGCCTACCCCTTGGGGCGTTCCTAGCATCCGGAGAGCCCTCATGTCCGAAGCGCTTGTCGTCATCGACGTCCAGAACGATTTCTGCCCGGGCGGTGCCCTGGCCGTGCCGGAGGGCGACGCCATCGTCGCCGCGATTAACGCGATGATGGACCGGTTCGGCGCGGTGATCCTGACCCAGGACTGGCACCCGGGTGGGCATTCCTCCTTTGCCACGTCCCATGACGGCAAGGCGCCCTATGACATGACGGTCATGCATTACGGCGACCAGGTGCTGTGGCCCGACCATTGCATCCAGGGCTCCGACGGCGCGGCCTTTCACCCGGACCTACGGACCGATGCGGACCTGATCATCCGCAAGGGCTGCAACCCCCAGATCGACAGCTATTCGGCGTTTTTCGAAAACGACCGCACAACCGCCACCGGGCTGGACGGATACCTGAAAAGCCGGGGCATCAGCACGCTGACTCTTGTGGGGCTGGCGACGGATTTCTGCGTCCACTACTCGGCTGTCGACGCGGCCAAGCTGGGCTATGCGACGACGGTCGTGCTGGACGCCTGCCGGGGGATCGACCTGGACGGATCGATGGCCGCGGCGCTGGACGCGATGCGTGACGCGGGCGTCACGCTGGCCTGACATGGACCTGACGCGGGCCTGACACAGGCCTTACAAGGTCCTGAAACGCGCACGAGGCGGGCCCCGCCACGCTTGCGAAGTCTTAACCCCCTTGGGGCTATGACTTTCCCAGCGACTGGCACCGGACCCGAGGGCGCGGATGAGCTCCAATTCCCAGGGCAGCGGCGACGACGCCGAGCCCTTGATGCTGCACGAAGACCGGCGGGCCATGCTGGCCCGTTATGTCGAGCTGCGCCTGGAACAGCTGATGACGCGGCAGTTCGGCATCGCGATTGCCGGGCTCTTGCTCATGGCCTTCGACGGGGTCGTTCTGGGGGTCTGCGTCTACGTGCTGTCCCAGATCGGCGAAACCGTCGAAAACGGCACGGCACGGCGGGTCGGGCGCAAGCTGACCGAAGGGATGGAGGCCGACCAGGGGTTCCGGCTGACCCTGATTGCCGCCGCGGTGCAATCGGTCATCCTGGCGGCCTGCGTTCATATCACCTTCTTCTCGGAAGGGACCGGGCAGGCGCCTCTGTTCTCCTATGCCTTCCTGATCGGGATGGCCGCCAATGGCGGCCTGCTGATGGCCTATCACCCGGCCGCCACACGGATCAGGCTGATCGTCTTCGGCCTGACCTTCGCCAGCCTGCTGACCGGATCCCTGATCCTGACCGAGGAATGGGGACCGCGGCTGGTGCTGGAAACCGTCGGTGCGGCCTTCCTGGCCTTCTACATGCGCACCTTCCTGGACACGGTCTATTCCGGCATGCGGATGCGCCGCCGGCAGGATCGCGTCATGCAGGAACAGGCTACCGCCCTGGCGGCCACCAATGCCGCGATGCGCCGCCGGCAGCGGGAAATGCACCGGCTGAACCTGGTCGCCCGGAACGCCAACGACAGCGTGATCCTGTCGCGGCCGGGGGGCCATATCTCGTGGGTGAACGACGCCTTCACCCGGATCACCGGCTATTCGCGCGAAGATGCGGTGGGCCGGCGGATCGGCGATCTGCTCAACGGGCCCGAAACCAATCCCGAAACGATCGGGGCGATTGCAGACGCGGTCCGCCACGGCCGACCCTTCCGGGGCGAGATCCTGAACTACACCAAGTCGGGCGAAAAGATCTGGATCGAAACGAACATCGTCCCCGTCGCGGGAGAGGACGGCCGGACCGAGACCGTCGTCGCGGTGGAACGCGACGTGTCGGTCGCGCGGCGGCAGGCGGCGGAACTGGCGGCGGCCAAGCTGGCGGCCGAGGAAGGCGCCCAGGCCAAGGCCGAATTCCTGGCCACCATGAGCCACGAGATCCGGACGCCGATGAACGGCGTCATCGGCATGGCGGACCTTCTGTCCGAAACCGACCTGACGGAAGAACAAAGGCTTTACGCCGACACGATCCGCGGGTCCGCCCAGGCGCTTCTGACGGTGATCAACGACGTGCTGGACCTGTCGAAGCTCGATGCCGGCAAGATGCGGCTCAGCCCGGTGGATTTCGACCTGCCGGACAGCCTGCGGGGGCTGGTGCGCCTGCTGGGACCACAGGCGCAGGACAAGAACCTGCAGCTGATCCTGGATATCGGCGGCGATCTGGCACGATGGGTGAAGGCCGATGACGGGCGGCTGCGGCAGGTGCTGCTGAACCTGGTCGGCAACGCCATCAAGTTCACGGACCGCGGGTCGGTCACGCTGAAGGCCCGGACACGGGATACCGGCGGATCTTATGACCTGACGCTGACGGTTGCCGATACCGGCATTGGCATCGCCCCCGACAAGCTTGACCACGTCTTTGAACGGTTCTCGCAGGCCGAGGCAACGACCACGCGGCGCTTCGGCGGCACCGGACTGGGCCTGACCATCGCCCGAATGCTGGTCGAGGCGATGGGCGGCCGGATCGAGGTCGCGTCGGAGCCTGGCAGGGGAACGACCTTCACCATCCGCCTGAAGCTGGGCTACGGGAACGAGGCGGCGGTTGCCGCGGCCGCGGCGCAACCCCGTCTGGCGGCGGCCGCGATGGCCCGCTATGCCGGCCTGTCGATCCTGGTGGCCGAGGACAACCGGGTGAACCGTCTTCTGATCCAGAAGCTCCTGCAGGACATTCCCGTCCTCGTGGACTTTGCCCATGACGGGCAGGAAGCGGTCGACAAGGTCCGCACGCAGGCGCCGGACATCGTCTTCATGGACATGTCCATGCCGGTGATGAGCGGGATCGAGGCGACGAAGCAGATCCGCGCCGGCGGCGGTCCGCAGCCCGCCATCGTCGCCCTGACCGCCAATGCCTTTGCCTGCGACCGCGCCGAGTGCCTGGAGGCCGGGATGGACGCCTTCCTGTCCAAGCCCGTGCGCAAGGCCGAACTCTTTGCCGCGATCCGGGCCCATTGCACCGCCCTGCCCCGCCGCGCGGCGGAATAAAAGTTGCACATGCACCCAACGCATACCCGGGTTGCGCTGCTGTGGGGGCCCGCAATGCGGCTTGCGTTGCTTCTTCCCATGGTGTGACATGCCCGGGCTGCGGTCGATGCCCCCTGGGGCGACCGCTGGGATCGGAGGCGGAGGAGCCGGTCGTGGATATTGCGACACGTGTCTACAATCACAAGTGGAAGATCGACCCGATCGTCCGGTCGCTGATCGACACGGATTTCTACAAGCTGCTGATGTGCCAGTCGGTGTTTCGCAACAAGCCCGACACCCAGGTCACGTTTTCGCTGATCAACCGCACAACGTCGATTCCGCTGGCCAAGCTGATCGACGAGGGCGAGCTGCGCGAACAGCTGGACCATATCCGGTCACTGTCACTGTCCCGGGGCGAAAGCACCTGGCTGCGCGGCAACACCTTCTATGGCAAGCGGCAGATGTTCCGGTCGGACTTCATGGAGTGGTTCGAAGGGCTGCGCCTGCCGCCCTATCACCTGGAACGCAAGGGCGACCAGTACGAGCTGACCTTCGAAGGCGCCTGGCCCGAGGTCATGCTGTGGGAAATCCCCGCGCTGGCCGTGCTGATGGAACTGCGGGGCCGCGCCGTCCTGAACTCCATGGGCAAGTTCGAGCTTCAGGTGCTCTACGCCCGTGCGATGACCCGGCTCTGGGAAAAGATCGAGCGTCTGCGCGATGTCGAAGGCCTGTTCATTGCCGATTTCGGCACGCGGAGGCGGCATTCCTTCCTGTGGCAGGACTGGTGCGTGCAGGCGATGATGGAAGGGCTGGGCCCGAAATTCACCGGCACCTCGAACTGCCTGATCGCGATGCGGCGCGAGGTCGAGGCGATCGGCACCAATGCGCACGAACTGCCGATGGTCTATTCCGCACTTGCGGAAGACGACGCGGCGCTGGCCCAGGCCCCCTATGACGTTTTGCAGGACTGGCACGAGGAGCACGAGGGCAACCTTCGGATCATCCTGCCGGACACCTATGGGACCAGGGGCTTCTTCGAACGCGCTCCGGAATGGCTGGCGGGCTGGACCGGCGTCCGGATCGACAGCGGCGACCCCGCCGCGGCGGCCGAGGCGGCGATCGCCTGGTGGCAGTCCAAGGGCGAAGATCCGACGACCAAGCGGATCATCTTTTCGGACGGGCTGAGCGTCGACACGATCCTGGACCTGCACAAGCGGTTCTATGGCCGCGCGCTGGTGTCCTATGGCTGGGGGACGCTTCTGACCAACGATTTCCGCGGCCTGGTGCCCGGGGATGCGCTGGCGCCGTTCTCGCTGGTCTGCAAGGCGATCAGCGCCAACGGGCGGCCGACGGTGAAATTGTCGGACAACCCGGAAAAGGCGGTGGGCCCCAAGGACGAGGTCGAGCGCTACAAGCGGGTCTTCGGCGTGGGAGAACAGCAGCGGATGGCCGTGCTGGTCTGAGCCCGGGCACTTCGTCCCAAACCGCGACCAAGGCCGTTTGAAACGGCCTTGGCAAGCCGCTTCGAAAAGCGGCTTTCGCCAGTTGCGACCGGATCAGCCGTGATAGGCGGCGACCGTCTTCAGCTGCGAGAAGCCATAGAGCGCCTCGAACCCCTTTTCGCGACCGTGGCCGGACTTGCCCACGCCGCCGAAGGGCAGTTCGACACCGCCGCCGGCCCCGTAATTGTTGATGAAGACCTGCCCCGTGTGCAGCTTCTTCGCCAGACGCATCTGCCGCGCGCCGTCCCGTGTCCAGATCGAGGCGACAAGGCCGTATTCCGTGCCATTCGCGATCTGGATCGCCTCGTCTTCGGTGTCGAAGGGGATCAGGACCTGCACCGGGCCGAAGATTTCCATCTGCGCCAGCGCGTGGGTCGCGGGCACATCGGCAAAGAGCGTCGGGCGGACATAGGCGCCGGCCTCGGGCGCGTCGTCGACCACCACGCCCTGCCCCGCGATGGGCAGGTCCGACCCGCGTTCCAGGAAGCCGGTCACGATTTCCTTCTGACGGGCCGAGATCAGCGGCCCAAGGCGCATGTCCGCCGTGGCCGGTCCGACCGTCAGCGCGCCATAGGCTTCGCCCATGCGCTTGCGCACCTCGTCATAGACGCCGCGCTGGACCAGGATCCGGGACGAGGCAGAGCAGGTCTGGCCCGCATTCTGCACGCCCGCGTTGACCAGGAAGGGCAGCGCCGCGTCCAGGTCGGCATCGTCGAAGACCAGCTGGGGCGACTTGCCGCCCAGTTCCAGCGTCACCGGCACCACGTTCTTTGCGGCTGCCGCCTGCACCATGGCACCGGTCGCGACGGACCCCGTGAAGCTGATGTGCTGCACGTTCGGATGACCCGACAGGGCTGCCCCGGCCTCGGCGCCGAGGCCCGGCACGACATTCAGCGCACCGGCGGGAAAGCCTGCCTCTTCCGCCAGGCGGGCAAAGGCCAGCGCGGTCAGGCAGGCCTCTTCCGCGGGTTTCAGCACGCAGGCATTGCCCATGGTCAGCGCTGCGCCGACCGAACGGCCGATGATCTGCATCGGATAGTTCCAGGGCACGATATGGCCCGTCACCCCGTGCGGTTCGCGCAGGGTATAGACGGTGTAGCCGTCCATGTAGGGGATCGTCTCGCCATGGACCTTGTCGGCGGCACCGCCGTAGAATTCCATGTAACGCGCCAGCGCGACGGCGTCGGCCCGGGCCTGGCTCAGCGGCTTGCCCACATCGGCCGCTTCCAGCGCGGCCAGTTCATCCACCTGGGATTCCACCAGCCGTCCCAGCTTGACCAGCAACCGGCCGCGTTCCAGCGCGGTCAGCCGGCCCCAGTCGCCTTCCAGCGCAGCATGGGCGGCGGCCACGGCCGCGTCGATTTCCGGCGCACCGCCACGGGCGATGTCGCAGATCACGGTGCCGTCCGACGGATTCACCAGCGGCAGCGTGCCGCCCGCAGCCCTGACCCATTCCCCACCGATCAGGCAGAGCGAAGGATCGAACCACAGCGCCTCAGGCTTCGACGGCGCCGCGGTCGTCCCCTGTGCGTCCTTGGTCAGGGTGTCCGATGCCTGAGTCATGTCCGGTTTCCTCGTCGATATCGAAATGAAGGGTCTGCGTCTGATGATGGTTCTGCGGCGAACCACGGCGCAGATTGCGTATATTCGGGCAATCCGCAAGGACCGAGGGCCAGAAATCCTGTGCCGCCCTGGATGCCAGGGAAACCCCCAGATACCAGGACCCCGGAAGGTCGTTGACCAGCATGTGCACGGCCTGGCGGCCGATATGTCGGCGGCGATAGGCGCCGAGGATCGCGAATTCCGAAAGCTCGCGCTTGCCGGTCAGGGTATCGCGCACCAGCGCGAATCCGACGCGCTTTACCCCGTGCGTGATCCACAGGCCATATCGGCCCTTTTCCGACCAGATCCGGTCGACCACATGCACCGGGTCCAGCTGCGCGCCAGGCGCCGCTTCCATCAGGTAGGCGCGGATCAGCACCGACAGGAACCGCGCGTCCTCGGGCGGGACCGGCTTCAATCCGACCTTTTCCACTGCCATTTCCTAGATCGCCTCTGCCACGGGATCCGGCAGGACCGGGGCCGCTGCAATCAGCGCGCGGGTATAGGGATGCTGCGGGTCGTTGAACACGGTTTCGGTTGCGCCTTCTTCGACGATCTCGCCGGACTTCATCACCATGACGCGGTCGGTGATGGTGCGCACGACACTAAGGTCGTGGCTGATGAAAAGATAGCTGAGCCCGTAGGACCGGCAAAGATCCGCGATCAGGTCCAGGATCTGCGCCCGGACCGAGACGTCGAGCGCACTGACCGCCTCGTCGAACAGGATGATGTCGGGCCGGATGATCAGGGCGCGGGCGATCGCGATCCGCTGCCGCTGACCGCCGGAAAACTCGTGGATGAACTTCCGCGCATCCGACGGCTTCAGGCCCACGGCCGTCAGCGCCTCGTCGATGGCCTTCTGCCGGGCGGCGCCGGTGGGCGGGTTGTCCAGCAGATGGAACGGTTCGGTCACCAGCCGTTCGACCCGGTGGCGCGGATTGAAGGACCCGAACGGGTCCTGGAACACGACCTGCATCTGCCGGCGCACGGCCGTGTTGGCCTGGCCGCCCGAGGCGACGGGCTTGCCGTTCAGCAGGATCTCCCCGCCCTGCAAGGGCTCCAGCCCCAGGATCGCACGGGTCAGGGTCGACTTTCCGCACCCGGATTCGCCGACCAGACCCAGCCTTTCGCCCTTGTTCAGGGTGAAGGACACGCCCTTCACCGCCCGGAAGTGCTGACGCGGCGCGAACAGCTGCGTTCGCGGCAGGGCATAGTCCCGAACCGCGCCCTTCACCTCCAGCAGCGGCGCCGCCGGCGGAACGTCGGGCAGGTCGACCTCGTGGCGCGAGGCTTCGAACAGCATCTTGGTATAGGGATGCTGCATGTTGGCGAACAGCTGTCGGGTCAGGCCGGTTTCCACCACCTCGCCATGGCGCATGACGACGATCCGGTCGGCCATGCCCGCCACGACGGCCAGGTCGTGGGTGATCATCAGCATGCCCATGCCGTAATCTGCCACCAGTTCCTTCAGCAGGTCCAGGATCTGGGCCTGCGTGGTCACGTCCAGGGCCGTGGTCGGTTCGTCCGCAATCAGCAGGCGGGGCCGCAGCGCGATGGCCATGGCGATCACCACCCGCTGCCGCTGACCGCCGGACAGTTCGTGCGGAAAGCGCGTCAGCGGGAACCGGTCGGGCGGCAGGCCAACGCGGGTCAGGACCTCGCGCGCCTGCGCTTCTGCGTCGGCCTTCGACGCATCGGTGTGAAGCAGGATCGTCTCCATCACCTGCGCGCCGATGGTCTTGACCGGGTTCAGCGCCGTCATCGGTTCCTGGAAGACCATGCCAACCCTGGCGCCGCGGATCTTGCACATCCGGGCTTCGGGCATGGTCAGAAGCTCCTGCCCGTCCAGCTGGACGCTGCCCACGGCGCGCGCCCGGTCCGGCATCAGCTGCATCACCGCCAGCGCCGTCATCGACTTGCCCGATCCGCTTTCGCCGGTGACGGCCACGATCTCGCCCTCGGCCACATCGAAGGACACGCGTTTCAGGATGTCGAAGGCCCCGATCGACAGGGACAAGTCGTGGATCTGCAGAAGGCTCATGTCCGTTCCCCCGAAAGGCGCGGATCCAGAAGATCGCGCAGGCCGTCGCCCATCAGGTTCAGGCCCAGGACGATCAGGATGATCGCCATGCCCGGGAAGATCGCCATGTGCGGCGCCAGCGTGACCAGCGTCTGGGCATCGGCCAGCATCCGGCCCAGCGACGGCGTGGGCGGCTGGACGCCAAGGCCGATGAAGGACAGCGCGGCCTCGACCTGGATGCCAAGCGCGAACTGGATGGTGCCTTGCACGATCAGCAGGTTCAGCACGTTGGGCAGGATATGTTCGGCCGAGATGCGCGCCACGCCCTTGCCCGACACCTGTGCAGACATGATGAATTCACGTTCCCACAGCGACAGGGCGCCGCCGCGGGTAACCCGGGCGAAGACGGGGATGTTGAAGATGCCGAAGGCCAGCACGGCGTTGCCGGCCGATGCGCCCAGCACCGCGGTGATCAGGATCGCCAGGCACAGGAAGGGGAAGGCAAAGACCACGTCGTTCAGGCGCATGATCGTTTCGTCGATCAGCCCGCCCTTGTGCGCGGCGGCCAGCAGGCCCAGCGGGATGCCGAAGACCAGCCCCACCGCCACGGCCAGCGCGGCCACGGTGATGGATGTTCCGGCCCCCACCATGATCATCGACAGGATGTCCCGGCCCAGCTGGTCGGTGCCCAGCCAGTGTTCCGCCGACGGCGGCTTCAGCTTGCCGGCGATGTTCATGACGTTCACGTCATAGGGCGTCCAGACCAGCGCCAGAAGCGCCAAGCCGCCCAGGGCGGCCACCAGAAGCGTGCCCAGGATCAGGTTCACATTTGCGCGGCTCATGTCCGTTGCCTCAGCCTCGGGTCGACGATGGAATAGGCGATGTCGACCAGGAAGTTGATCAGGACCACGGCAAAGACCAGCAGCATCACCACGGATTCGACGACGATCAGGTCACGGGCATTGATCGACTGGAAGATCAGCCGGCCCAGACCGGGAAGATAGAAGACCTGTTCGATCACGATGGCGCCGGCAATCAGGAAGGACACCTGCAGACCAAGGATCGTCAGGACCGGGATCAGCGCGTTTCGGACGCCATGGCGCCAGATGGCCTGGCTGCGGGTCAGGCCCTTGGCGCGGGCGGTGCGCATGAAATCCTCGCCCAGGACATCGATCAGCGACGACCGCATGACCCGGGTCAGGATCGCGGCCTGCGGCAGGGCCAGGGCGATGGCCGGAAGGGTCAGCGCCTTGATCGCGGGGAAGACCCCCTTTGACCAGCCGGGGAAGCCGCCGGCGCCGAACCAGCGCAGGTTGATGGCGAAGATCAGGACCAGCATCATCGCGAACCAGAAGTTCGGCACCGCCACGCCCAGCTGGGTGCCGCCCATGACGGCCGCGTCGCCCGCCTTGCCCCGGCGCGCGGCGGCATAGATGCCGGCCGGGAAGGCGATCACCGTCGACAGGATCAGCGCATAAAGGGCCAGCGGCACCGACACCCACAGCCGGTCGCCGATGATCTGCGCCACGGAACTGCGATAGGTGTAGGAGGTGCCGAAATCCCCGGTCAGCATGTTGCCGATCCAGCTGAGATAGCGTTCGGCCTTGGGCTGATCCAGACCAAGCTCTGTCCGCAGGGCGGCCACGGTGTCGGGCTGGGCATTGACGCCCAGCATGAAGGATGCGGGATCGCCGGGGGCGACCTCGATCACGGCGAAGATGACCATGCTGGCGACCGCAAGGGTGACGATCAGCGACAGCAGGCGTTTCAGGACATATCTCAACATCGCGGCCACGTTATGGTCGGCCGCGGGGGAGTTCCAGAGGCTTCGAACACCGATGACCCGCAACGCCCGGCGACAGGGGGCCGCGCCCGGATGGTCGCCGCATCGTCCGTGTCCGGGTGGGTTGCACCGTCAGGCTGTCGTAGACGTCAGGTCGATTTCGCTCAGGTTGAAATCTGGCGTCGGGATCCGGTCCGTTGCGATGCTTTCGGGACAGGGCGGCATCCGCCCGACCAGGCGGTCGGGTTCTGGAAGCGGATTACCCTCCAGGCCCGCCGTCCGGCGCCATGTGGCCGTATCTTATCGTAGCGCGTCAGAAGACCGGCGTCTGGTGGTGCGAAAGAAGGTTCCATTTCGGGCCATCGCTGACGTAGGTGCTGGAACACAGGGCGCGATAGGCCGGCAACCCGTCCAGCTTGCCTTCCGCCTTGTAGGCAAGCACGCAGGTCTCGCCGTCATGGGCGACGGACTGGTTCTTGAATTTCACGGTCCGCCACGAGGCGTTCTTGGCGATGGCATTGTGCAGCGCCTCGCCGGACAGGATGCCAAGGGGTGCCGGAAAGACCATCACCGCACCCTTGGCCAGACGGTCTTTGAATCGCCCGGAACCGCCTTTCCAAAGCGCTTCTTCTATGTCCCAGAAGTCGTCGCAATCCATTTTTGCTCTCCCATCGGTTACTATGGGGAACAACTTGGCGACTGAAGAGTTCCGTTAAGCTATCGGTTGCCCCAACGGCAATCTTGATGCCGCGTTCAGAAATCCCCGTCGAAGATCAGGAACACGTAGGCCAGAAACACCGCCAGGTGGACGACGCCCTGCAGCGCATTGGTCCGGGTGCCGACGAAGGTGACGATGCTGATCGCCAGCGTCAGCACCAGCGTCACGATACCGACCGGGCTTAGCCCCAGTTCGATCGGCAGGTCGACGAACCAGGCGGCCAGCAACACCGCCGGCACCGTCAGCCCGATCGTCGCCAGCGCCGAGCCCAGGCAGATGTTCACGGCGCGCTGCAACTGGTTGTTCCTGGCCGCGTCCAGGGCGGCCAGCCCTTCGGGTGTCAGGATCATGATCGCGACGATGAAGCCGCCCAGCGCCACCGGCGCGCCGACCTGGGCGATGCCGAAATCGACATAGACGGCCAGTTTCTTCGACATCAGCACCATGGGGATCAACGTCAACAGCAGGCCCGCGACATGAAAGCCCGCGCTGCGCGGATACATCTTGTGGCCGAAATGGGCCGGTGGGGCCTCTCCATCGATCAGCGGCTGCTGGAACACCATCGGGTTCTGGACCGTCTGGTACAGCAGGAAGACCCCGTAAAGCGCGATGGAGATCACGATCTGGAAGACGGTCTGCAGGCTCGACAGTCCGCCGCCGGGGGCCGAGGTGGTGACGCTTGGCAGCACAAGGCTGGTGATTGCGACCGGCAGCAGCACGACAAGATAGGCATTGGCCCCGGACAGGTTGAAGATCTGCAACCGGTGTTTCAGCCCGCCCAGCAACAGCGACAGCCCGACCAGCCCGTTCATCACGATCATCAGGACCGAAAACATCGTGTCCCGCGCCAGCGTCGGTGTGTTGTCGCCGGTCAGCATGACCGCAGTGATCAGCGCCACCTCGATCCCGATGACCGCCAGGGTCAGGATCAGCGTGCCGAAGGGTTCGCCGAAGATCTCTGCCAGGCATTCGGCGTGATGCACCACGCGGAAGACCGCCGTCAGCATGACCGCGAACAGCACCCCAAGGACGATCAGTGCGCCTGTGCTGCCGATATATTCCGGCTTCAGCCCGGTGCCGACGGTCGACATCAGGGCGAACCCGGCCCAGATCAGAAGAACGGGCCAGTCTGCCCAAAGAGGTGCGGGTTTTTCGGTAGCGGCCATCGGGCTGAAGTGTCCTTGGATTGATGCGGCAACTGCATCACAGGGCGCGGCGGGTAACAAGCCCGCTTCTTCCGGATGGTCCGACATGGAAAGGCCCGCCGCGACATGCGCGACGGGCCTTCCGACATTCAGGCAATCGAAGGGATCAGTCCTGCCAGCTCAGCCCGGTCAGGTCGGTGGCCGCGGTGGGCGCATTGGTCCACATGCCGGTCAGGCCTTCCTTGGCGACGCTCAGCATGGCCAGCTGGAACAGGTAACCGTTCACATAATCCTCGGCGATGATCTTCTGCGCCTCCTGCAACATTGCCGTCCGCTGGTCCGGGTCGGTGGTTGCGTTCAGCTTGGCCATCAGTTCCTGGAAGGCCGGATTGTCGTATTGGAAGTAGTAGTCCGGCCGCGCATAGATGCCGATGTCCATCGGTTCGGTATGCGAAACGATGGTCAGGCCGAAATTCTTGCCCTTGAAGACCGATTCCAGCCACTGGGCCCATTCGACATTCTCGATATTGGCCTTGATGCCGACCTGGGCCAGCTGGTTGGCGATGATCTCGCCACCGCGGCGGGCATAGGACGGGGGCGGCAGGTACAGCGTCGTCTCGAACCCGTCGGGGAAGCCGGCCTCGGCCAGCAGGGCCTTCGACTTTTCGGGATCATAGTCCGACAGGCCGGTCAGATCGACATAGGCCGGGTTATGCGGCGCGAAATGGGTGCCGATGGGCGTGCCATAGCCGTACATCGCGCCGTCGATGATTTCCTGCCGGTTGATGGCGTGGGCCACGGCCTCGCGCACCAGCTTGTTGTCGAAGGGCGCTTCCTTGTTGTTCATCGCAAGGATCGTCTCGCCCTCGGTCGACCCGACCAGCACCTGGAAGCGCGGGTCGGCTTCGAACTGTGGCAGGTTTTCCGGCGCCGGGAAGCCGGCAAAGGCATCCACGTCTTCCGCCATCACGGCGGCAAAGGCGGCCGTCGGGTCCGAGATGAACTTGAACGTGGCCTCGGCGATGGCCGGCTGTTCGCCCCAGTAGTCCGGGTTGCGGTCCAGCACGATCTTGTCGCCCTTCACCCATTCCTTGAAGGTATAGGCTCCGGTCCCGACCGGGTGTTCCTTGATGTCGCCGATGGTTTCGGGTGCCACGATCACCGCGTCGCCCCAGGCCAGGTTGAACAGCAGGCTGCCCTGCGGTTCGGCCAGCGTGACCTTGACGGTCAGCGGGTCGACGACCTCGACGCTTTCGATGCCCGAAAACAGCGCCTTCTGGGCATTGGTGCTGTCATCCGCGCGCGCACGATCCAGCGAGAACTTCACATCCTCGGCGTCCATGATCGTGCCGTCGTGGAAATGCACGCCGTCCCGCAGGTGGAAGGTGTAGGTCTTGCCGTCTTCGGAAATGTCCCAGCTTTCCGCCAGGCCCGGCACGACCGATCCGTCGCCCATGAAGCGGGTCAGGCCTTCGAAGACGTTGGTATAAAGGACCGAGTCGATGGCCTGCGCGGCGGCACTGGTCGGATCCAGGTGCGGCGGTTCCAGCTGCATGGCGATGACAACGTCATCCTTGGCGGCAGCGGCGCCTGCGCCGGCGGCCAAGGCGATGGCGCTGACCATCGCGAGTCTGGCAAAATGTTTCATCTGATTGCTCCCGTGACGTTTGCAATTCAGCCCTTCGGGCATTCGTCGGGCGACAGTCTTGGCGGAGTTTCGGTGCGATACAAGTGCTTTCATGGCGCGGAAGACGCGCCCGGGCAGGCATCGCCCCGAAAGGTCGCAATCAGGGCTGGCCCAAAGGTCGTTCTGTCACATATTCCTGATTTGTCATGGACTCGCAGGGCGGCGTCCTGCAACGACGGGGCGTTTTCGGCGCCATTGGAAACGGGAAGACAGCGTGAGCGACGACGGCGGCATCAGCGATCTGTTCGTGATCGGCGGCGGCATCAACGGCTGCGGCATCGCCCGCGATGCGGCGGGTCGCGGCCTGTCCGTCGTTCTGGCGGAAAAGGGCGACCTGGCATCGGCCACCTCCTCGGCCTCGACCAAGCTGTTCCACGGCGGCCTGCGCTATCTGGAATATTTCGAGTTCCGTCTGGTCAAAGAGGCACTGGCCGAGCGCGAGGTACTGCTGCGCGCCATGCCCCATATCAGCTGGCCGATGCGCTTCGTCCTGCCCTTGTCGCCGGACATGCGCTTCCCCGCCGACACGCCCGCCGCCAAGGTCCTGTCCCGCACCCTGCCCTGGCTGAAGGGCCGGCGTCCCGCGTGGATGATTCGGGCGGGCCTTGCCGCTTATGACCGCCTGGGCGGGCGCCAGATCCTGCCCGGTACGAAAAAGCTGGACCTGGACAACGATCCGGCAGGCCAAGCCCTGAAGCCCGGCTTTCACGCGGCCTTCGAATATTCCGATTGCTGGGTCCAGGATTCCCGCCTGGTCGTCCTGAACGCCCGCGATGCCGAAGCCCGCGGCGCAACGATCCTGCCCCGGACGACGGTCCTGTCCGCCGAACCGCGCGCCGGGCTCTGGCGGTTGCGGGTCCGCAATGCCCAGGGCAAGGAAGAAACCCGCGTCGCCCGCGTGCTGGTCAATGCCGCCGGCCCCTGGGTGGGCGACGTCGCCACCGGCATCGTGCGGTCGAACAGCCCGGCCAAGGTCCGGCTGGTGCGCGGCAGCCATATCGTGACGCGCAGGCTTTTCGACCACGACCGTGCCTATTTCCTGCAAGGCCCCGACGGGCGGATCGTCTTCGCCATTCCCTACGAAGACGATTTCACCCTGATCGGCACCACCGATGCCGACCACACCGACCCAGACATCCGCCCCGAATGCACGCCGGAGGAAGAGGCATATCTGTGCCGCTTCGTGTCCGACTACTTCAAGGTCCCGGTGACCGAGGCGGATATCGTCTGGCGTTATTCCGGGGTCCGGCCACTTTACGACGACGGCGCGCGATCGGCCACGGCGGCGACGCGGGATTACGTGCTGAACCTGGAACGCACCGGGGGCGCGGCGGTGCTGCATGTCTTCGGCGGCAAGATCACGACCTACCGGCGGCTGGCGGAACATGCGCTGGACAAGATCGCCGGCGTCCTCGACCACACCGGCACCGCCTGGACCGCCGGCGCGGCCCTGCCGGGCGGCGATTTCCCGGTGGGCGACGTGGCAGACCAAATCGCGACCTTGCAGTCGGCCTATCCCTTCCTGGATGCAGGCTGGGCCCGCCGCCTGTTCCGCGCCTACGGGACCGAGGCGCACGCCATCCTGGGCGAGGCCCAGTCCCCCGGCGACCTGGGCCAGGATTTCGGCGCCACCCTGACCGGGCGCGAGGTCGCCTGGCTGATGGACCGCGAATATGCCCGTACGGTCGAAGACGTATTGTGGCGGCGGTCGAAGCTGGGCCTGCGCCTTGGCCCCGACAAGGTGGCGCTGCTTCGAAGCTGGATGAAGGCACGCAGCGCGGGCTAACCTGCCCCGGAAAGACAAGCGGAGGATCCCATGAGCCATGTTCTGGCCATCGACCAGGGCACCACGTCGACCCGTGCCCTTCTGTTCGACGCCGATATGCAGTTGCAGGACAGCGCGCAGGAAGAACTGACGCAGCACTATCCGCATTCCGGCTGGGTCGAACACGACGCGGAAGAGATCTGGCAGGCCACGGTCCAGGTCACCCGCGCGGCGATGGCCCGCATGGCCACCGCCGACATGATCGCCGGCATCGGCATCACCAACCAGCGCGAAACCGTGGTGGTCTGGGAAAAGGACACGGGCAAGCCGGTCCACAATGCCATCGTCTGGCAGGACCGCCGCACCGCCCGCCTGTGCGAGGCGCTGCGCGACGGCGGCCACGAACCCATGGTAACCGAGGTCACGGGCCTGCTGCTGGATCCCTATTTTTCGGCCACGAAGATCAAGTGGATCCTCGACACCTATCCCGGGACGCGGGCGCGCGCCGCGAAGGGAGAGATCCTCTTCGGCACGATCGAGACCTGGCTGATCTGGCGATTGACGGGCGGCAAGGTGCACGCGACCGACGCGACCAACGCGGCCCGCACCATGTTGTGCGATATACGCACAGGCGCTTGGAGCGCCGATATCTGCGACCTTCTGGAAATCCCCTTGGCGATGCTGCCGGAAATCCGCGACTGCGCGACCGAGTTCGGCACGACCGAAGACCGGCTGTTCGGCGGGCCAATCGCGATCCGCGGCTCTGCCGGGGATCAGCAGGCCGCAACCCTGGGCCAGGCCTGTTTCCAGCCGGGCATGATGAAATCGACCTATGGCACGGGCTGCTTCGCTCTCCTGAACACCGGGACGGAACCGGTCGCGTCGAAGAACCGGCTGCTGACCACCATCGCCTATCAGCTGAACGGTCAGCGGACCTATGCGCTCGAAGGCTCGATCTTCATCGCGGGCGCCGTGGTCCAGTGGCTGCGGGACGGGCTGGGCCTGATCTCGGCCGCACCCGAGATAGGCCCCCTGGCGCGCAAGGCGGACCCGGGCCAGGACCTGATCATCGTCCCCGCCTTTACCGGCCTTGGCGCCCCCTACTGGGACCCGGACTGCCGCGGTGCCATCTTCGGGCTGACCCGCAATTCCGGCCCGGCCGAATTCGCCCGCGCCGCACTGGACGCGGTGGGCTTCCAGACCCGCGACCTGTGGCAGGCGATGCAGGCCGACTGGCTGGGTGCCGGCGAAACCGTGCTGCGGGTCGACGGTGGCATGGCGGTGTCCAACCAGGCGATGCAGGGCCTTGCCGACATCCTGGGCGCCCCGGTCGATCGGCCCACCATCCCGGAAACCACGGCGCTTGGCGCCGCCTGGCTGGCCGCTCACCAGGCCGGTCTCTGGCCCGACATGGACGGTTTCGCCGCCCGCTGGCGGCTGGACCGCCAGTTCGTGCCGGAAACCGACGCTGCCCTGCGCGATGCGCGCTATGCCCGCTGGCAGAAGGCTGTCGCGGCCGCGCAATCGGTGCCGCCCCAGGCGGAGTGAGATCGGGGGCCGCTGGGTGAAACGCGCCCCATGGGCACCCGGTTTCGGAACCCGGGCCCGGCCGCCGCGGCGCGCCGCCTCCGGCGGGAGTATTTGGAAAGAGAAGAAACAAGGGCCTCGTGCCAGGCTTCTTCTCTTCACAAATACTTCCGGGGGGGGCCGCCCGGGACGGGCGGACGGGGGGCAGCGCCCCCCACTGCCGCCTGCGGGGATCCGCGCGGTAGACGATTGACTCACATCGGGATATGCCACCACGGACTTACCAGAGGCGTGGAAAACATGGCTGATTCGAACATCCCCGACATTATCTACACCAAGGTCGACGAAGCGCCCGAGCTGGCCTCGGCCTCGCTCCTGCCGGTGATCCGGTCCTTTGCGTCCGCCGCCGGCGTGACCATCGGCACCAAGGACATCTCGCTGGCCGGCCGCATCATCGCTACCTTCCCGGAAGCGCTGACCGAAGCGCAGCGCCAGTCGGACGACCTGGCTGAGCTGGGCGAACTGGTGAAGACTCCGCAAGCCAACGTGATCAAGCTGCCGAACATCTCGGCCTCGGTCCCGCAGCTGGTGGCCGCGGTCAAGGAGCTGCAGGCCCAGGGCTATGCTCTTCCGGATTACCCGGAAGAGCCCGCGACCGACGAGGAAAAAGCCGTCCGCGCCAAGTATGACGCGATCAAGGGATCGGCCGTGAACCCGGTCCTGCGCGAAGGCAACTCGGACCGCCGGGCCGCCATCGCCGTCAAGAAATTCGCCCAGGCCAACCCGCACCGCATGGGCGAGTGGACCTCGGCGTCGAAGACCCGCGTGGCGGCGATGGACGGCGGCGACTTCTTCTCGAACGAGGTTTCGGCCACGCTGGACAAGGCCGCGACCGCCAAGATCGTGCTGGAAACCGCAAGTGGCGAGACGGTCCTGAAGGACGGCATCAAGTACCCGGCCGGCACCGTCGTCGACGCGACCTTCATGAGCGCGGCCAAGCTGGATGCCTTCCTGCTGGACGAAATCGCCAAGACCAAGGAAGAGGGCACGCTGTTCTCGCTTCACATGAAGGCCACGATGATGAAGGTTTCGGACCCGATCATCTTCGGCCATGCCG
The DNA here is from genome assembly GCF_009765275.1 of Chachezhania sediminis. GTDB lineage: Bacteria > Pseudomonadota > Alphaproteobacteria > Rhodobacterales > Rhodobacteraceae > Chachezhania > Chachezhania sediminis. The sequence goes on along the minus strand of NZ_VOPH01000002.1, from coordinate 364,303 downwards.
TGAAGGCCTTCCTGAAGCCGGTTTTCGACAAGTACGGCGCGGAACTGAAGGCCGCCGGCGTGAACCCGAATTCCGGCCTGGGCGACCTGCTGGCCCGCGTCGCCGACAAGCCCGAGATCAAGGCCGAAATCGACGCCGTGATGGCCGCGCAGCCGCCGATGTACATGGTGAATTCCGACAAGGGCATCACCAACCTGCATGTCCCGTCGGACGTGATCATCGACGCCTCGATGCCGGCGCTGATCCGCGCCGGCGGCAAGGGCTGGGGTCCGGACGGCAAGGAGCACGACACCAACTGCGTGATCCCGGACAACTGCTATGCCCCTGTCTATGACGCGACGATCGAATTCTTCAAGGCCAACGGCAAGCTGAACCCGGCCACCGCCGGTACGGTCCAGAACATCGGCCTGATGGCGCAGAAGGCGGAGGAATACGGTTCGCACCCGACCACCTTCGAGATCCCGGAAGCGGGCACCGTGAAGATGATCCTGGACGACGGCACCGTGCTGCATTCGCAAGGCGTGGAAGCCGGCGACATCTGGCGGTCGTCTTCGGCCCGCAAGGCGCCGATCGAGGACTGGGTGAACCTGGCCATCGACCGTCAGGCGGCCACCGGTTACCGCGCGATCTTCTGGCTGGACGCGGCCCGCGCCCACGACGCTCAGCTGATCGAGCAGGTGAAACCGATCCTGGAAGCCAGGGGCGTCGCCGACAAGTTCGAGATCATGGCGCCGCGCGAAGCCACCATCGCGTCGCTGGAGACGATCACCAAGGGCGAGAACACCATCGCCATCACCGGCAACGTGCTGCGCGACTATCTGACCGACCTGTTCCCGATCCTGGAACTGGCGACTTCGGCCAAGATGCTGTCGATCGTTAAGCTGATGAACGGCGGCGGCCTGTTCGAGACCGGAGCCGGCGGGTCCGCGCCGAAGCACGTGCAGCAGCTGGTCGAGGAAAACCACCTGCGCTGGGACTCCCTGGGCGAATTCTGTGCCCTGGGCGAGAGCTTCAAGTTCCTTGCCGACGCCAAGGGGAACGAGAAGGCCCGCGTGCTGGGCGAGGCCGTCGACGTGGCGACGCAAGGCATCCTGGACAACGACCGCAGCCCCAGCCGCAAGGTGGGCGAGCCCGACAACCGCGACAGCCACTACTGGTTTGCGCGTTACTGGGCCGAGGCCCTGGCCGCGCAGACCAGCGACGCGGACCTGGCAGCCCACTTCGCCCCCGTCGCGTCCGCGCTGGCCGAGAAGGAAGCGGACATCCTGGCCGAACTGGCCGCCGTGCAGGGCAAGCCGGTGGACCTGGGTGGCTATTATCACTCGGATCCGGAAAGGACCGCGGCGGTCATGCGCCCGTCTGCCTCGCTGAACGCGATCATCGGCTGAGCCTGACAATCGGCGCCTGAGGGCGCCGCCCCCCCCGGGACAAAAGGAAACCCGCCGCTGGATGCCAGCGGCGGGTTTTTTCGTGTCGGTCGATGTCCCGGCGCGGGGCCAGGACAGCCCCCTATCAGTCGGCCACGCCAGCCGCAGTCGAGGTGATGAGCGACGGGGTGATCTGGGTGATCACGCGGCTCCACTTCGTGACCGGCTGTTCGGCGACGAAGATCACGTCATTCGGGCGCAGTTCGAACCGCGTGGTCAGCACGAAGTTCGACGCATCCCGCCCGTTCAGCTGCCACGCGGTGACGGCACCGAATTCCCGCGGATCCGGTGACCCCCGCAGCACATAGATCTGCTTGACGTTGGCGGTCCGCGTCGGAACGCCGTCGCCGGAATCGTACAGGGCATCCGCAAGGAAGGCCTTGCGGTTGAAGGGCAGCGCGTACCGCGACTGCTTACCGACTTCGCCTGTCAGGTAGACATAGTCGCGGTCGACCGCCCCGTAACTGTCGCGCTTTTCGAAATTGCCCCGGGCATCCTGCTGGTTGCTTCGCACGATCTCGACCGCATGGCGCATTTCATCGAGGGCCGCGGTTCGAAGGTTCTGACGTGTGACAGCCAGGCGGATCTGCTGGTCGAAATAGGTCTGCGCCTTGTCCAGCTCGTACTCGGTATCGACGAAAACGCTGTCCCCGTCGATCAGCTGGATCTTCTGCATGCCCCTGTTCGAATAGAGTTCGCTCAGGGGGATCTGGTACAACTGACCGTCCCTGTAGATCCTGATCGATGCATAGTCGAGGTCGGACACAGTGATCCCGCCGGCCGCGGCCAGCGCTGCATCCAGGTAAAGCGGCGTCAAAGTAATCGGTGCAACCGTTGGGTGGGCCACGGCGCCACCGATCGCTGCCTTCTTGGATTTGAATTCCGAGATTTCCAGGCTGAACGTCGGGTCGATCTGATTGTCGACAAGGCGTCGGAAAAGCTCGGATTCGGCCTGTTCCAGTGTCAGGCCGGCCAGCTGTACGCGACCGACGTTCGGAATCGCGATCGATCCGTCGTCCTGCACGGTATAGCCCTGCCTGGCATTCTGCGCTGCCAGAAGGCCCGTAAGCTGTTCCACTGTGTTTCCGCCCTGCGGCGTCGCCAACACCAGCACGTCGCCGACGCCGATCGTATAGGGGTGTTGTTTTACCGGCGGCGGGAGACGGGTCGCGAGGAAGGCCGGCCGGTTGCGTTCATCCACCACGCTGTCCGGCAGACGCTCGGCCGCGCGCGCGGCTTGGGCACCCCCTGCGGTCGCAAAGAAGACCGAAGGCAGTTCCTTCGGGCTGTAGGTGGACTGGTTCGCGAGCATCACGCTCTCTGGCGTCATCGCCACCACCCGAACCTTGGAACCGTTCGTCGAAAGCGGGTTAACCTTGGGCGAGAAATAGACGATGTCACATCCACCCAGAAAAACCAGTGCGCACGCCAGCAAGGCTCGGAGTTCCATTTTCTTCATGCCACGCCTCAGCATTCCCGTCGTTCGATTTGCTAAAACCATAATCGGATTCGATGCGCGCCTCCATGCTCCGGGAAGACGCCGCAACAAAAAAGGCGAACCTGATGCAGGCCCGCCCTCTTCAGTATTGTGTCTCAGCGTACCGAGTTAGTTGGTGCTGTTGCTGCTGCTCGAGTCACCAACAGCGACACCCACGACAATCGTGGTTGCAATGATGCCTGCGATCGCGCCGGTGGACAGGCCACCTGCCCCGCCGCCCAGCAGCGTTGCGCCACCAGTGCCCTGAGCCGAAGCAACGGTACCGGAAAGTGCCAGAGCGCTCGCCAGAACGCCTGCAATGATGGATTTCTTCATGTCGAGCCTCCAAAATGAACTAACCAAACGTTAATATATCCACGATCTTCAAGCAAGGCCTTTGCACGTGCAGCATGCTATGTGTGAAAATAGTATCTGGCTATGAAATCGTTTTATTATCAATGGCTTTAACGGACAAGTACGGCATGGCGCCAAACCGGAAAAACTGCCTTGCATGCGCGGATATCCGCGCGACTTTGTTCATGAAATCTTCAAGATTCGATCACCAGGACCCGCTATGCCCAATAGTTGACCGATATCCCGTGTTTCCCGCCTGGATTCCCCCGCACGCAGGCCCGATTGATACAGGGAAAGCGAAACGGGCCGAAGTTCCGTCGATCTTTCGGGAATGGTATCCCATTAGCAACAATTTCGGCCGGTCGGGCAGACATTTCAGCGAATCGATGCCCCGAAACCGGTGCGCACCCCGCGGATCGGACGAATCACCATGGCCGGCAGGGGTTCGATAGGCGCGCGTCGACGTCGGCATGGACGGGCCGGCATCCGAAGTTTCCGAAATTCGAAAAATGTTAACGGCACCACCTGCCGGCCTGCGCCTGTCAGGTTCAGTTGTTCAGAAATTCGGTCAGCGCGTACTGGTTCGTTTCGCTGATCCATTGCCGGCTCATCAGCGGCTTGCCGCCCGGTGCGTACCAGTAGATATTCTCGAAGGTTCTTTCCCGGCCCTGGCAGACTTCGACAATCTTGGTCGAGGACCTGGGCCCCAGCGCAGTGTCGGCCACGACACCAGGCGTCCGGGCATAGTCGCAGAAATAGACCTCGGGCACGATGTGCCCTTCGCCGTTCAGATAGCGGTTGACGCGCATCGCCTCGGATCGCCGTCCCCGGATGGCCGGCAGAACCTCGGACACGTCGACGGTCATCACATCCGAGCCCAGCCCCCGCGTCGCGACGATGACGCCGTCATTGTAGCTGATCGAGATATTGTCGTTGGTCAGCCAGGTATCGTTCGGGCCGTTCCGCCCCCGAAGCCCCAGGAAGGCCTGGGCTTCGCGGTTGGGCACCTCGACAAAGATCACCGGCTCGCCCGTCGCCTCGACCGCTGCTGGCGTGATCGACTTGCGAAGATCCAGGCCCTTGTTCTGGCGCGAGGCGCGATAGCTTGTCAGCGTCTGCCCGACAATGCCGTCGCCCTCGATTACGTCGCACCCCGCCAGCGCCGCGGCAAGGCTGGCCGCAATGATTATGCTCCGGATACCTGCGCGTATCATCTCCAGAACCGCCCCCAATCGCGTTCAAGTCCAGGCTGGTGGAATTTGCGGACCGACTCGAAGAGGCGCCCGGACACATCCAGCTGCGCACCGCCGTCCCGCAGAACCGGGCGAATGGTACGGTTCAGTGTCTGGTCGCTGGACCGGCCGAAAATCGTGGCAAAGGGAATATCCACGACGATGCCCTTGTCGAACGAGCCTTCGCCGAACTGGTCGAAAGGTACGTCCGTCAACGTCGCGAAGGCGCCGACCCGGATGCCGTTGTCGAAGACCCGGTCGATCGACAGCGTCGCGCCCCAGTCCCCCGCCAGATAGCGGCCCACGTCCAGTTCGTAATAAAAGCCCTTTGTCCCCTCGAGATAGGCCGACAGGAACCCGGTGGCGACCTTGTAGTCCAGAAGGCCGAAGCGCTGGTTGTAGTCCCGCTGCTGGACATAGTTCAGTTCCGCCCCGAAGGCGACGCGGCTGTCCACGGGCTTCCATAGCACCTCGCCCGAGATACCGGCATACATCGGTTCCAGATAGCCGCCGGTCACGCGGCCATAGATGTTTTCACCCGGTCGGAAGTACTTGGCCGCAGTCAGCTCGGTCATCGCGACCTCGCCCTGCTGGGCATAGAGATTGTAGTCGGACCGGACGTGCTGGATTTCCGAGTTCGAGGGCGGCAGGTCGCTCTGGTTGCCCAGCAGCTTGGCCTGAAGCTGGCCGAACAGGACAACGCCTTCCGAGGGTTCATAGCGCGCACTGGCCTGGATCCCGAAGTCGACCCTGAGCGGATTGTCGGGGTCGAAGAAGGCCATCGACAGGTAAGGGGACACGCCCCAGTCGAAGCTTGGGAAGGTGTTGGTCGGGAACTGCAGGTCGACATCCGATTGGAAGATGTCCCTGATCTGGGCCCGGGCAAAGGTTTCCCACGCGCCGTCCGGTGCGAACTCCAGCTCTTCTATGTCGCTGCGGTTGATCACCACCTGCGAGGCAGGCTGGCCCCAGAAAGAGACCGGCACGATGACGAACTTGTCGATCGAATCCGGCAGGACCTGGGTCATGATCCGGGAGATCCGTCCGACCGCCTGTGCGGTATAGAAGGTCGAGCCCATGCGGAAACGCAGATAGGCAACGTGCGGCTCCAGCTTCAGGGCCTCGAAGGTAAAGCCTTCGGCGGTCAGTGCAGCGTCGATCGCCTTTTCATAGGTAGAACGGGCCTCGGGCTGCAACGTCCAGCCCAGATCCCGGGCAGATCCGGCCGGCCGGACCCGCACCGGAACCGGCGCATTGTCCAGTCCGCCTTCGTATTTCAGCGGCCGCTTGGCATTGAAGACATAACTCAGCTGGATTCCGACTTCGCTGCCGTAAAGATAGGCCGCGCGGACGTCGAAATCGTCGCTCAGCCTGTAGTTAACCGCGAAGTTGAGCGGCGACCGGTGCTTGAAATCGATCCGCGACTGCTCCTGGCTATATGCGTCAGACGAGTATTCGGCCGAGAAGCTCAGCTTGTTTGAGTAACGGTACTCAAGGCCACCGAACACGGCCGCGTCACCACGGAACCAACTGCCGGCGTCCAGACGGCCGGTCTGGTTGATGCCGCCGGTTTGGCCAGGGCGTGTCTTGAAGTAGTTTCCGAAAACTCCGAGCGGGTTGGAGAACCCGTCGTAGGACCCCAGACGACCCCAGCCCATCCCCGCGGTTGCGCGCAACCGGCCGAAGGTCTTGGCCGCGACCAGGTATTCCGAGGCATAGATACCCGTGCCGCCGATATCCTGCAGCCCTACGGTGACGGCCGGTGCAAACTGGCCCTCTTCCGCCAGCATGTAGCGCAAGTCGAAGCTGCGGTCATAGAAGCCGGCATCGTTATCGAAGAAGTTATAGATCCGACCATAGCGGAACACGCCCGAGAACCGCGGCGTGAACTGGAACGCCAGGGTGATCCGCTGGATGTCGCTGCCGATGGAGTTGAACGCGAAGCTAAGGTCGCCTTCTTCCATCTGGTGCGCCGACGGCATGTCGATCACGCCCGGAACGCCCATGAAGCTAAGCGTCGGCCGTGCCCAGGTGACGGGGTCCGCGGCACCGGTGTCCGGCAAGGCCGATGACATCGCGACTGCCGCCATCACGGCGCACGTCCTCAGCCGATGTCGTCGATTGGCTTGCAATTCATTCCCCCGAATGTCTGGCACCCTGCCGCAAGCGGCCCGTAGGCCTGTATAGCGTTTCCCTGGCAGTGGAAGAACTGCGGCATAGGCGTCGTCGTTTTTCAGACTCCGGTTTTGCTGTCTTGGAAATGCCAGTCAAACCTTCTATTTCCTGCTCATGCGATTTCTTTTCGGCCGGCGTGGCAACAAGCCCACATTCGACGCTCCAATCAACCCAGGTGAGCCGTTTTTTGCCATTGGAGACATCCATGGCTGCGACTTCAAGCTGGCCGCACTGCTGGAAAGGATCCAAGAGTCCGGTCTGCCGGGCCGAAAGGTCTTCGTCGGCGACTATGCCGACCGCGGCGAAGACAGCGCGATGGTCCACAGACGGCTGCATTCCCTGAGCAAGGAAGACGATTCGGCGGTGTTCCTGCGGGGAAACCACGAAGAGATGCTGCTGATGTTCCTGGACGATCCGGCTGAACATGGCGCCTGGTGGATGCGTCATGGCGGGCTTCAGACCTGTTCCAGCTACCGGGTGGCCCCGCCGACCGGCAGCGATGCCACCGAAGAAGACTGGTATGCCGCCCGGGACGCGCTTGTCGAGCAGATGGGAGAGATCCCGGACTGGCTTCGCAACCTTCCCCTGATTTGGCAAACTGGAAATGTTGCGGTGGTTCATGCAGCGGCGGATCCTGAACTACCAATGCAACTGCAGCCCGAAGAAACGCTGCTGTGGGGACACCCTGAATTCGGCACAACGCTGCGCACCGACGGCATCTGGGTCGTGCATGGTCACGTGATCCAGGAGACGCTGGAGGTGGAAAATGGCTGCATTCCGACGGATTCAGGTGCCTATGCCACCGGGCGTCTGTCGGCGGCCTGGGTCGGCGACGGATCGGTTCAGTACATCACTGCCTAGGCGGCAGGTCGCGGATTGCATCGCGGAGCCGACCGAAGCACCGCTGAGCGTGCCTGCAACGCCGTAACGGAAAGGGCCGCGCCGACAACTGTCCGGCACGGCCCTTCGCATGTCCGAGAGGCAAAACTTACTTTCCTGTACGGCCCAGGACGGCGGTGCCGGTCTTCACGACCAGTTCCAAGTCCTTCCGCAGAGACACTGTCTTCATGTACTGCAGGTCCAGTTCGACCCGCTCATCATAGCTGATGTCGTTGCGGCCGGACACCTGCCACAGGCCGGTGATCCCAGGTCTCATGGTCTTGTAGGCATCGCGGTAGACGCCGTACTTGTTCATTTCCGAGCGCACAATCGGACGCGGGCCGACAAAGCTCATGTCGCCTTTCAGCACATTCCAGATCTGGGGCAGCTCGTCCAGGCTGGTCTTGCGCAGGAAGCGCCCCACGCTCGTGATACGCGGATCGTTTTCAAGCTTGCGGTCCCGCTCCCATTCCAGCGCTGCATCCGGATTTTCGGCCAGGTAACGGATCAGCTTGGTTTCGGCATCGACTTCCATCGTGCGGATTTTCCAGCAACGGAACACCCGGCCGTTTTGTCCGATGCGGCGATGGCCGAAGAATCCGGCACCGCCGTCGCGCCGCACAAGGACCCAAAGCACCAGGATGACCGGGAGAAGAACAGGAAGAAGAGCCAGAGCCAAGACGATGTCCATGACTCGTTTACCAAACCGCGGGTAAAATGCCCGTTCACTTTCAGAAACTGCGGACTGGACAGCTTGGTTTGAGATCTTGTCGAAATCGGCGGTATGTGCAGCTGACATTGTTACGATCCCTAAAATCACTCGAATATCTGTTTAAGCAGGTTCATCGGTCCTTGCTGTCGACGTAGCCGAGGCGGAACCCATGATTTACGCTTTGTTAACGCATGACGCTGCGCCTGCAAAGTGCCGGAGATCCTGCCTTGCGCAAACCTTTTGGAACCTGTCAGAAATTTGTGCGGTTTCCCGCGCCGACGCCGGACTGTCAGGCACTCTACGAAAATTTCAAGCAAACCCTTGTCAATCAATCACTTTCCTGGTCATGGCTGCAAGGGTCTGCCTGCCTGGAGATAATCCTTAGGTTGTTCTTAATTGACGGAATGCACCAATTGCGGGCGAGTACATTCAGAAAATGTTCATAAAGCCCGATAAGTAGACCAGCGGGTTCCCGCCTTTCGCACAACTTTTGAGCAAAAATCTGAACCGCAAAGCGAATCAATCAGGCGATCAGAGCAAATATGCCTGTTATAATCGCATTTTTTGACGAATCCCCGGCACGCACGGAGGAAAAAGTTCGATATCGGCGATTCCAGGCAGGCTCAAGGTGCAGGCGATTGTGCACTTGCAGCATTGGCGGACTGCAGCGCCTGACATTTCATTTCCTGACAGCAACCAGGACGTGTTCCACGGTCCCGGGAAACATGGCTGGCGACTCGGACCTCGCGTGGCACGCGCGTCGCCGCCGCCTTGCTGGCGTTTCCGTCCGCATTTTTCAAGTCCCGAACAGGAGACCGGCGCCGATCCGCCGGCGCTGTCCCGCAAGAGGCGCGCGGCCAGCTTCCGGGACCCTTCTCCGGTGCTCCGGGCTGTCCGAATACCGGTCAGGACCCAACCACCCAAAGGAGAGCGGCTGCCCCATGCCGGGCCACGTCATTCACAAGGTCCGGGATCGTTTACTGGTATCCAAGTTCAAGACCCAGGAAACAGTGCAATCCAGTCAAAGGATCGCACACGTCTCTGTCTGCCCGCAGACATCTGTCGAGAGGGAGATCCAGAGGGACATGGGGGCGCATTGTATAGAAAAAACCGGGGGAGGGCCGGCGTTTCCGCCGGCCCGTCCCGAACCAGATCTTCAATGACAACGTCGAAGAAGACTTGGTGCCCAGGAGAGGACTCGAACCTCCACGGCCGTTAAGCCACTGGTACCTGAAACCAGCGCGTCTACCAATTCCGCCACCTGGGCAGGTGGTGTGAGGCGGGGATTTACGCGTCGTTGCGGGGGGCGTCAACCGGATTTTCACACCCTTTCGCGAAGTTTTTTCGCGGGCCGTGAAAAGTCCTGAAATCCGGCCCGTCGCAAACTGCCGCCCGGCCTGTCGCGGCGTTTTTGCGTCTTGTTCCATGGCGTTCGGCCAGCTAAGCCGAAGTCTGAGCTTCAAGCCACAAGGGAGCGCGCGATGTCCAAGATGGTGACGATCTACGGCGGGTCGGGCTTTGTCGGCCGCTACGTCGCACGACGCATGGCCAAGGCCGGCTGGCGTGTCCGGGTGGCCTGCCGCCACCCGAACGAGGCGATCTTCGTCCGTCCCTATGGTGTCGTTGGCCAGGTCGAACCGGTGTTGTGCAATATCCGTGACGACGCATCCGTCGCCTCTGTCATGCATGGCGCCGATGCGGTTGTGTCCTGCGTGGGTATCCTGAACGAATCCGGCGCCCAGACCTTTGACGCCGTCCAGTCCGAAGGCGCCGCGCGCATCGCCCGTCTGGCGGCCGAGGCCGGAATTACCAAGATGGTCCATGTCTCCGCCATCGGCGCGGATGCGGAAAGCCACAGCCACTATGCCCGCACCAAGGCGGAAGGCGAGGACGGCGTGCTGGTGTCGATGCCCGGCGCCGTGATCCTGCGACCTTCGGTGATCTTCGGATCGGAAGACGGGTTGATGAACCGATTCGCCAGGCTGGCAACCTGCGCGCCGATCGTGCCGATCGTGGCCTCCGGCACCATGCTTCAGCCGGTCTATGTCGACGATGTCGCCGCGGCGGTGGAAAAGGCGGTGACCAGTGACGTGGCGCCCGGCGTCTATGAGCTGGGCGGGCCGGAAACGCTGTCGATGTACGATCTGTTCGGCAAGGTAATCGAAACCATCCGCCGCAACCGTCCGCGGTTGCCGCTGCCGATGGTCCTGGCCCAGATGATGGCCTGGGGCTTCGACATGCTGCAAAAGGCGACCTTCGGCATCGTGTCGAATGGCGTCCTGACCCGCGATCAGCTGCGGATGCTGAAATCGGACAATGTCGTGGCCGAAGGGGCCAGGGGCTTTGCCGATCTGGGCATCGAACCCACGGCGATGGACGCAGTGCTGCCAGAATACATGTGGGTCTATCGCCCCGCCGGCCAGTTCAACGATATCCAGCAAAGCGCCAAGCGCATGCGGACCGACGGGGTCTGATCCCCCACTTTCCGATCCCCGCCTTCGGGCCGGGGTCCGCCCCTAGCCGGAAATATGCTTGTAGATCGTGCCCAGTGCCTCGCGCCAGTCGAGGCCCTGGAAACCGCCCAGGTTTCCATAGGTGTGCCACCACAGCGCCCCGGTGAAACAGGCATAGGTCAGATCCAGCCGCGCCGGATCCAGGTCCGACACCGTCAGTACGCCGGTGGTCCCATCGTCCAGTTTGAGTTCCCGCAGCACGCAGGTCTGCGCACCCGCGTCCTGGGCCATCATCACTTCGCGCAGCGGCTCGGGAAAGATGGCCACGCTTTTCTCTGTCGGGTGACCGCCCACGATATAGCCCTCGCCGGCGACGAAGGCGAAGTTGGGCTTGGGCTGCTCTCCGTCGACCGGGGGCGGCATGGCCGGGCCCATGATGCGGAACGACAAGATCAGCGCATCGATTCCGCGCATGACGGGTTCGTTTTCAACCTTCACGATCGGCAGCAGCGGCCGGACAGGCCGCCCGATGCTTTGCCCCAGGGCCGGGGCGCCGCCGATCAGCAGCGCCGCCAGAGCAAGGGCCGCTCGGATGGTCACCCGTCCTGTCATGCCGCGTGGAACACGTAGACGTAGACCAGCAGGAAGGCGCCCAGGACCAGGCGATAGATGACGTAAGGCGTGAAGCTGATCTTTTCGAGCATCTTCATCATCCCCCACAGCGCCAGCAGGGCCGAGATGAAGGCAAAGACCGCCGCGATGGCCGCGTCCTTGGCCATGGAGACGTCGGCGTCCTTCACGACGTCCATCCCCAGCAGCAGACCAGACGCCATGATCGTCGGGATCGACATCAGCATGGCAAAGCGCGCCGCCTCGTGCCGGTTGAAGCCCAGCATCCGGCCGCCGGTCATGGTGATCCCCGACCGCGAGGTCCCGGGGATCAGAGCCACCGCCTGCAACAGCCCGACGATCAGGGCCCGGCCCACGGTCCAGTCCCCGGCACCCTTGTCGGTCGCCCCCCACTGGTCGGCGACGTACAGCACCACGCCGAAGACCAGCGTCGTCCAGGCGATGGTCTTGACCGACCGCATCGCGTCCGACAGCCCGGTTTCATGGAGGATGAAGCCCGCGACGATCACCGGAATCGTAGCCACGACCAGTTGCAGTGCCAGCCGCGCGCCCGGCGTGTCCAGACGGCCGGTCAGCATGCGCCCGGTCCCGATCAGCGCAACTTTCACGTCTGCCCAGAAATACAGCACAACCGCGAAAAGCGTCCCCACATGGACCGCGACGTCGATCACCTGTCCTTGATCTTCCATCCCGGTCAGGCCGGGCAACAGAATCAGGTGACCAGAGGACGAGATCGGAAGAAACTCGGTAATGCCCTGGATGACTGCGACAAGTATCAGTTGAAACAACGACATAGACGACCGGACCTCGTTCGTGCAATCTCCCTCGCGGTCGAGGTATAGGCGCTTGCCAGAAAAAGGAAAGCTTGCTGTTGGGTCCGGTTTGAAACCTAATTTTCAACCTTTTTCGATCAGCGGCGGCGCCAGGCGAGTATTTTTCGCTATTTAGGTCATAAGTACTGACTTTTCATATCGTCGGAATGCGTCTAATAGACCGGGAAATCACAGGGCCTTTGCGCCGGGGATGACTGAGGGCCAGGTTAGGGCCGGTACGCGATCAATTCAGGATCGGACCGGCGCCAGACGGCCGATAAGGAGGAATGCCGTGGCCAAGGAGCCGATGCTGAAATTCGTCGACGTGACCCGCGACATGCCCGAAAAGCGGGCAGCCGAGGCGCGCCGCGGCGATTTCCTTGAGATCTATGCCGAATTCGCCGATGCCAAGGCGAAGGAACAGTCGTCGCGCTGTTCGCAATGCGGCGTGCCCTATTGCCAGAACCACTGCCCGCTGCAGAACAACATCCCCGACTGGCTGCGCCTGACCGCGACCGGCCGGCTGGAAGAGGCCTACAAGGTCTCGCAGGCGACCAACACCTTCCCGGAGATCTGCGGCCGCATCTGCCCGCAGGACCGCCTGTGCGAAGGCTCCTGCGTCATCGAACAGTCGGGCCATGGCACCGTCACCATCGGCGCGGTGGAAAAGTACATCACCGACACCGCCTGGGAAGAAGGCTGGGTCAAGCCGCCGTCCCCGGCCCAGGAACGCCCCGAAAGCGTGGGCATCATCGGCGCGGGCCCCGGCGGGCTGGCGGCGGCCGACATGCTGCGCCGTGCCGGTCTGCAGGTCACGGTCTATGACCGTTACGACCGCGGCGGCGGTCTGCTGACCTACGGCATCCCCGGCTTCAAGCTGGAAAAGGACGTCGTGATGCGGCGCATGGACCAGCTGGAACAGGGCGGCGTGACCTTCGTTATGAATTGCGACGTGGGCAAGGACATGACCTTTGCCGATATCCGCGCCAAACATGACGCCGTGATCGTCGCGACCGGCGTCTACAAATCGCGCGATCTGGAAGGGCCGGGATCGGGGGCCGCCGGCATCGTCCGCGCCATCGATTTCCTGACCGCCTCGAACCGCGTGTCCTTCGGCGACACCGTCCCGGAATACGAGGACGGCACTCTGAATGCCAAGGGCAAGCGCGTCGTCGTCATCGGCGGCGGCGACACAGCCATGGACTGTGTCCGCACCTCGATCCGCCAGGGCGCGGTCAGCGTGAAATGCCTCTATCGCCGCGACCGGGCCAACATGCCGGGCTCGCAGCGCGAGGTGCAGAACGCCGAGGAAGAAGGCGTGATCTTCGAATGGCTGTCGGCGCCCAAGGGCTTTGCCGGCGATGCGGTGTCGGGCGTGATGGTGCAGAAGATGCGCCTCGGGCCGCCGGACGCGACCGGCCGGCAGTCGCCGGTGCCGATGGAAGGCGCCGACTATGTCGAACCGGCCGAGCTGGTGATCAAGGCCCTGGGCTTCGAGCCCGAGGACCTGCCGGCGCTCTGGGACGAACCCGCGCTGGAAGTGACCCGCTGGGGCACGGTTAAGGCGGAATTCACGTCCGGGCGCACGGCGCTGCCTGGGGTCTACGCAGTGGGCGACATCGTCCGCGGCGCCTCTCTGGTCGTCTGGGCGATCCGCGACGGGCGCGATTGCGCGGCGGCCCTGCTGAAGGACCTGGACGCCAGGGCCGCGGTCGCGGCCGAGTAAGCGGAGCACGGGGCGCGATGAGCGGCATCGACAGATCGGGGCAATGCCTGTGCGGGGCGGTGAGTTTCGCCGCTCGCGGCGTGCGCCGTGACTACGGTGCCTGCCATTGCGGGATGTGCCAGCACTGGACGGGCACGGCCTTCGTTGCCGTCTCGGTCCCCGAGGCAGACATCACCTGGACCGGCGAAAGCCTGATCCGCCGCTACCAGTCCTCGTCTTGGGCCGAACGCGCCTGGTGCGACCGCTGCGGCGGCCATCTCTGGTATCGGGTGACGGCGGAAGGTCCGCACAAGGGCAACTACGAGGTGCCGATCGGCCTTTTCGACGATACTTCGGGCTTCGACCTTCGGGGCGAGATCTATGTCGACATGGCCCCGGACAGCTTTGCCATCGCCGGCGAGCACACCCGCATGACCGCGGAAGAGGCCCGCCGCCGCTTTTCCTACGAGGAGTCGCCGTCATGATCTGCACTACGGGCGGATGCCTTTGCGGCGCGGTCCGCTACACGCTGGTGCAGGCGCCGGACCATTACGATGCCTGCCATTGCGGAATGTGCCGCAAGTTCTCGGGCGGGGTGGAGTTCGGCTTCGACACGCCCCCCGACAGCGTCACCTGGGAAGGCGCAGAGAACATACGCACCTACAGGTCCTCGGACTGGGCGGAACGCGGCTTCTGCGGCACCTGCGGGTCCAGCCTGTTTTACCGGACCGTCGGCGACGGCCCCGCGGCCGGCTTCCTGAGCATGGCCGGCGGCTCTCTCGACAGCCTCGAAGGCCTGACGCTGACGACCGAGATCTACATAGACTCGAAGCCCTCGGGCCACGCCTTTGCCGGCGACACGAAGAAGATGACCGAGGCCCAGGTGATGGCGGCCTTCGGGATCGCGCCTGAAGGCAACTGACCGCGGCCAGCGCCGCAGCGTCGGATGCCTCCGGCGGGAGGTATTTGGAAAGAGAAGAAGGGGGCGCGCGTCCGGTGCTTCTTCTCTTTGAAAATACCTCCGGGGGAGTCCGGGCCGGAAGGCCCGGGCGGGGGCGGCGCCCCCGTCCCCGGAGGACAGGTTTGAGCGAGCGGGCCACGTCGCACTGCGGGTGCGGCCAGCCAGCGAAGGAGGTCGATGATGGTGGAATATAACGAAGCCTGGGTCCGGGCCGAGGAAGAGAAGCGCAAGTGGATGGCGGAATACGGCATGTATTCCCCAGAAGACGAGCATTCGTCCTGCGGCGTCGGTCTTGTGGTCTCCATCGACGGTCAGAAAAGCCGCAAGGTGGTCGAGTCCGGCATCGAGGCGCTGAAGGCGATCTGGCACCGCGGCGCGGTCGATGCTGACGGCAAGACCGGCGATGGCGCGGGCATCCACGTCCAGTTGCCGGTGGCCTTCTTCTATGACCAGATCAAGCGCACCGGGCACGAGCCGCGTATGGACGAGCTGTTCGCCGTAGGCCAGGTCTTCCTGCCGCGCACCGATTTCGGCGCACAGGAATCCTGCCGGACCATCGTGGAGCGCGAAGTCCTGCGGATGGGCTACTATATCTATGGCTGGCGCCACGTTCCCGTCGACATCACCTGCCTGGGCGAGAAGGCCAATGCCACCCGGCCAGAGATGGAGCAGATCCTGATTTCGAACGCCAAGGGCGTGGACGAGGAAACCTTCGAGCGCGAGCTCTATGTCATCCGCCGCCGGATCGAGAAGGCGGCGCAGGCGGAAGGCATTTCCAGCCTCTACCTCGCCTCGCTGTCCTGCCGGTCGATCATCTACAAGGGCATGATGCTGGCCGAACAGGTTGCCGTCTTCTATCCCGACCTGATGGATCCGCGGTTCGAAAGCGCCTTCGCGATCTATCACCAACGCTATTCGACCAACACCTTCCCGCAATGGTGGTTGGCGCAGCCCTTCCGCATGCTGGCCCATAACGGCGAGATCAACACGCTGAAGGGCAACGTCAACTGGATGAAGAGCCACGAGATCCGCATGGCCTCTGCCACGTTCGGGGACCTCGCCGAGGAGATCAAGCCGATCATCCCGCAGGGATCGTCCGATTCCGCGGCACTCGATGCCGTGTTCGAGGTCCTGGTGCGCGCCGGCCGGTCCGCGCCCATGGCCAAGACGATGCTGGTCCCGGAAAGCTGGTCCAAGCAGGCGGTCGAACTGTCGGACGCCTGGCGGGACATGTATTCCTACTGCAACTCGGTCATGGAGCCCTGGGACGGTCCCGCGGCCCTTGCCATGACCGACGGACGGTGGGTCTGCGCCGGGCTTGACCGGAACGGTCTGCGTCCGATGCGCTATGTCGTGACGGGCGACGGCCTGCTGATCGCCGGCTCCGAGGCCGGGATGGTCCCGCCGGAAGAAGCATCGGTCGTCGAGAAGGGCGCGCTTGGCCCTGGCCAGATGATCGCCGTCGATATGGCCACGGGCACGCTGTTCCACGATGCCGACATCAAGGACAAGCTGGCGGCGGCGCAGCCCTTCGGCGACTGGGTCGGCAAGATCAACGATGCCGACGCCGAACTGGCCAAGGCCGTGGAAACGCCGCTGTTCGAAGGCGAGGAGCTGCGCAAGCGGCAGATCGCGGCCGGCTATACCATGGAAGACCTGGAGCAGATCCTGTCGCCCATGGTCGAGGACGCGAAGGAAGCCCTGGCATCGATGGGAGACGACACGCCGCCCGCGGTCCTGTCCAAGCAGTACCGTCCGCTCAGCCACTTCTTCCGGCAGAACTTCAGCCAGGTGACCAACCCGCCGATCGACAGCCTGCGCGAATTCCGGGTGATGAGCCTGAAGACGCGGTTCGGCAACCTGAAGAACGTGCTGGACGAAGACAGCAGCCAGACCGAGATCATCGTTCTGGAGAGCCCCTTCGTGGGCAACGCCCAGTGGGACAGGCTGGTCGAACAGTTCAACGCGCCCCTGGTCGAGATCGACTGCACCTTCGAGGCCGGAACGGGTGCTCTCCGCAAGGGGCTTGACCGGATCCGGGCCGAGGCCGAGGATGCCGTGCGTTCGGGCGCAGGTCACCTTGTCCTGACCGATCACAAGTCGGGCGACGGCAAGATCGCCATGCCGATGATCCTGGCCACCAGCGCCGTGCACTCGCACCTGACGCGGAACGGGCTTCGGACCTTCTGTTCGCTGAACGTCCGCGCCGCCGAATGCATCGATCCGCATTACTTCGCGGTGCTGATCGGCTGCGGCGCCACCATCGTGAACCCCTACCTGGCCGAGGATTCCATCGCCGAACGCATTCGCCGCGGCCTGCTGGACGGCCCCCTGACCGAGGCTGTATCCCGCTACCGCGAGGCCATCGACCAGGGTCTCTTGAAGATCATGTCGAAGATGGGGATCTCCGTCATCTCGTCCTATCGCGGCGGGCTGAACTTCGAAGCCGTGGGTCTTAGCCGCGCCATGGTCGCGGAATTTTTCCCGGGCATGACCAGCCGGATTTCCGGCATCGGCGTGACGGGTATCCAGCACAAGGCGGAAGAGATCCACAAGCGCGGCTGGACGTCGGGCACCGACATCATGCCCATCGGCGGATTCTACAAGGCGCGGGCCAGCGGCGAAAAGCACGCCTGGGAAGCGACGACCATGCACTTGCTGCAATCGGCCGTGTCGCGCGGATCCTTCGAGATCTGGAAGACCTATTCCAAGCTTCTGCGTGACAACCCGCCGATCCATCTGCGCGACCTGCTGGACATCAAGCCGCTGGGCCGCCCGGTCCCGCTGGAAGAGGTGGAATCGATCACCTCGATCCGCAAGCGCTTCGTGACGCCGGGCATGTCCCTGGGTGCGCTGAGCCCAGAGGCGCACAAGACGCTGAACGTCGCCATGAACCGGATCGGAGCCAAGTCGGATTCCGGCGAGGGCGGCGAAGATCCGGCGCATTTCGTTCCGGAGGCCAACGGCGACAACCCGTCGGCCAAGATCAAGCAGGTGGCATCGGGCCGGTTCGGCGTGACCGCCGAGTACCTGAACCACTGCGAAGAGCTTGAGATCAAGGTGGCTCAGGGCGCCAAGCCCGGCGAGGGCGGCCAGCTTCCGGGCATGAAGGTCACCGACCTGATCGCCCGGCTGCGGCACTCGACCAAGGGCGTGACGCTGATCAGCCCCCCGCCGCACCACGACATCTACTCGATCGAGGACCTGGCGCAGCTGATCTATGACCTGAAACAGATCAACCCGCGCGCCAAGGTGACGGTGAAATTGGTGGCGTCTTCGGGCGTGGGCACCATCGCCGCCGGCGTGGCCAAGGCCAAGGCCGACGTGATCCTGATTTCGGGCCACAATGGCGGCACCGGCGCCTCGCCCGCGACGTCGATCAAGCATGCGGGCCTGCCCTGGGAAATGGGCCTGACCGAGGCGCACCAGGTCCTGGCGATGAACAAGCTTCGCGACCGGGTCACGCTGCGGACCGATGGCGGTCTTCGCACGGGGCGCGACATCGTCATGGCGGCGATGATGGGGGCCGAGGAATTCGGCATCGGCACCGCCGCGCTGATCGCGATGGGCTGCATCATGGTGCGCCAGTGCCAGTCGAACACCTGTCCGGTGGGCGTCTGCACCCAGGACCCGCGCCTGCGAGAGAAGTTCACCGGCAATGCAGACAAGGTGGTGAACCTGATCACCTTCTACGCGCAGGAAGTCCGGGAACTGCTGGCCGAGATCGGCGCGCGGTCGCTGGACGAGGTGATCGGCCGGGCGGACCTCTTGGCGCAGGTGTCGCGCGGGGCCGCGCATCTCGATGACCTGGACCTGAACCCGCTGCTGATCACGGTCGATGGCGCGTCCAAGATCGTCTACAACCGCGACAAGCCGCGGAATCCGGTGCCCGACACGCTGGACGCCCAGATCGTCAAGGATGCCAGCCGGTTCCTGGAAGACCGCGAGAAGATGCAGCTTTACTATGCGGTGCAGAACACGCACCGCACGGTGGGCACGCGGACCTCGTCCGAACTGGTGCGCCGCTTCGGCATGCGCAACAACGGACTGCAGCCGGACCACCTGACAGTCAAGCTGCAGGGCTCTGCCGGCCAGTCCCTGGGCGCCTTCGCGGCACCCGGCCTGCGGATCGAGGTGTCGGGCGATGCCAACGACTATGTCGGCAAGGGCCTGTCTGGCGGCACGATCATCGTGCGTCCGCCGCAGGTCAGCCCGCTGATTGCGGACGAGAACACGATCATCGGCAACACGGTTCTTTACGGGGCGACCGACGGCTTCCTCTTTGCTGCCGGCCGTGCGGGCGAACGCTTTGCGGTGCGGAACTCGGGTGCGAAGGTCGTGGTCGAAGGCTGCGGCACGAACGGGTGCGAATACATGACCGGGGGCGTGGCCGTGATCCTGGGGCGGATCGGCGCCAATTTCGGGGCAGGGATGACGGGCGGCATGGCCTATATCTACGACCCCGATGGCGAGGTGCGCCGTCTGGTCAACCCGGACACGCTGGTCATGGGCCGGGTCACGGACCCGCACTGGGAAGCGCAGCTGGAAGAACTGATCCAACGCCATGCGGCGGAAACCGGCAGCCGCCGTGCTGCCTCGATCCTGCAGCACTGGGAGGTCGAGAAGGGCCTGTTCCTGCAGCTCTGCCCGAAAGAGATGCTGCCGCATCTGAAAGTCCCGCTGGGCTTCACCGCCGAAGCAGTTCCGGCGGAGTAACGGCGAGAACGTCGTCCGGCGCCCCCAGGGTGCCGGGCGTGCGCCACGATGCGGCCATTTCCGGCGCCTGCCGGGGGTGACGCCGGCGTCATTCCGCCCTATCTGTGCCGCACCGCATCCCAAAGCGCACGGAGTTCCCATGGCCAGCCCGGCATTCGAAGCCATCGTCGAAGATTTCGAATTCCTGGAGGACTGGGAAGACCGCTATCGCTATGTCATCGAACAGGGCAAGGCGATGGACCCACTGGACCCGGCCCTGAAGGTCGAGGCGACCAAGGTCCATGGCTGCGCCAGCCAGGTGTGGCTGCATCCCCAGATCGAGAACGGGCGCTTCCAATTCGACGGCGAAAGCGACGCGATGATCGTCCGCGGACTGATCGCCGTCCTCCGCGCGCTCTACAACGATCTGCCGGTGGCAGAGGTCCCCGGCCTCGATGCCAAGGCCGAACTGGCGCGCCTCGACCTGGAATCGAACCTCTCGTCCCAACGTTCGAACGGCCTGAATGCCATGATCGAACGGATCCGCTCGGTGGCTGCCGCCGCCTGAACGATCCCCGTCGCGTGGGGACGCTGTCCCCACACCCCTGGAGGTATTTGAAAAGAGAAGAAGAAACAGGCGTGCGCCATGCTTCTTCTCTTCGCAAATACTCCCGCCGGAGGCGGTCCGACGGGAGACCCGAACGCGACGCCCGGCATTCATCGTGAATATCAAGGCCGCGTAGGGCGGGGGTTCACCCCGCCGTCACCGGCATTCAGCGCGGGCTGCGCTTGGCCAGGATCCGCTGCAGCGTGCGGCGGTGCATGTTCAAGCGGCGCGCCGTTTCCGAAACATTGCGGTCGCAGAGCTCGTAGACCCGCTGGATATGTTCCCAGCGGACGCGGTCGGCGCTCATAGGGTTTTCCGGCGGGGGCGGCAACTCGTCCGGGCGGGTCAGCAGCGCATCGCAGATGTCGGTGGCATCCGCGGGTTTCGACAGGTAGTCGGTGGCGCCGATCTTGACGGCGGCGACCGCCGTGGCGATGGCGCCATAACCGGTCAGCACGACCACGCGGGAATCGGGGCGGCGTTCGCGCAGCACTTCCACCACGTCGAGCCCGTTGCCGTCTTCCAGCCGCAGGTCGACGACGGCATAGGCCGGGGGCCGCGCCGTGGCGATGGCCTTGCCGGCCGCGACCGAGGCTGCCATCTCGATCTCGAAGCCGCGTTTTTCCATGGCCTTGGCCAGCCGACGCAGGAACGGTTCGTCGTCGTCCACGAGGAGAAGCGATTTGTCCGGGCCGATGTCGGTACGGGCGGTCTCTGCCATGGCTGGGGTCCTCTGCCTGCGCGTCAATGCCGCATTTCGGCGGGACTATGGCGCCGCGGCACGGAAAGGTCAAACATCACGCTCCAGCCTGTGTTGCAGGAAAGTCTTGCTGCAAATCAGGTCATTTGCCCCGCCCGGCCGGGTCGATCCGCCGCCAGGGAGGGCGCGGCCGGCTGAAGCGCCGGTCCACCCCCGTGCGCCGGACGGCTCTCACATCCGATCGACGAAGCAGCCCACCGCGTCGGCCATGGCTTCCGGCGACATGTCCCGGCGGAAGAAGTCGACGTAGCCGACATCTGGCAGCACCAGGTAGGTGAAGGTCGAATGGTCGACCAGGTAGTAATCGTCGCCTTCGTCGTCATGGGCCTTGTAGTAGGTGCGATAGGCCTTGGACGCTGCCGCGACCTGTTCCGGGCTGCCGGTCAGGCCGATCATCTTCTCGTGAAGCGCCTCGGCGAAGTTGCCAACCACCTCGGGCGTGTCCCGTTTCGGATCGACCGAGATGAAGACCGGCGTCACCGACATGCCCCGATCCGCCAGCACGTCCACGGCTTCTGCGTTGCGGGCGGTGTCCAGCGGACAGACATCGGGGCAGAACGTATAGCCGAAATAGACCAGCGAGGGTTCGGTGATCACTTCCGCGTCGGTCACCGTCTCGCCCTTGGCGTTCACCAGCTCGAACGGGCCGCCCAGCGCGCCGCCACCGGCCACCGCGCTGTTGCGGCACATGGCAAACCGGTCGTCCTCCCGCGGCCAGGCGGTGAGGGCCCAGATCCCTCCGACGAACAGCACCACGACGACGGCGGCAAGGATGGCATAGAGGCGGGTCATGGGGCGTGCTCCTTTTCGGCCGGTCCTGCGACATCCTGTCAAAGCGGCGGTTGATCCGGACCTGCGGGAGACCTATCACTGTCCGGAGCCGATGCAACCGGACGCCCGATCACAATGCCCGACATAAAGATGGGTCTTCTTTCAGAAGAGGCCCGCAGCAACTGGATCCGCCTGCGTACCCTGATCCTGCTTCGCTGGGTCGCCATCGCGGGCCAGGTCACCGCGCTGACTGTCGCCCAGTACATGTTCGACCTCTGGCTGGAATTCGGCCTGTGCTACCTGGCGGTGGGCATTTCCGCCATCGGCAACCTGATCGCAATGTTCGTTTTCCCGGAAAACAAGCGCCTGTCGGAATCCGAAAACTTTCTGATGGTCATGTTCGACCTGCTGCAGCTGTCCTTCCTGCTGTACCTGACGGGGGGGCTGAACAACCCCTTCACCCTGCTGGTGCTGGGACCGGTCACCATTTCCGCCAGCGTGATGGGGTTGCGGCCCACGCTGATCGTGGGCGGCACGGCGATCATCCTGGTCACGCTGCTGGCGCAGTACCACATTCCCCTTCGCACGGCACAGGGCTTTGTCCTGCGGGTGCCGGACCTCTTCGTCTTCGGCAACTGGGCGGCGATCCTGATCGCCATTGTCTTCCTTGGCGTCTATTCCCGCCGCGTCTCGTCCGAGATGCATTCCATGGCCGACGCGCTGGCCGCGACCCAGATGGCACTGGCACGCGAACAGAAGCTGACCGATCTGGGCGGCGTGGTCGCCGCCGCGGCCCACGAACTGGGCACGCCGCTGGCCACGATCAAGCTGACCTCGTCCGAGCTGATCGAGGAGCTGGCAGACTGGCCCGACCTGCGCGAGGATGCGGCCCTGATCCGCGAACAGGCCGACCGCTGCCGCGACATCCTGCGGGATATGGGCCGTGCCGGGAAGGACGACCTGCACCTGCGGCAGGCCCCGCTGAGCGCCGTCCTGGCCGAGGCGGCCGAGCCGCACATGCACCGCGGCAAGCTGGTCGAGATCCGGAACGATCCCGAAGGCGCCGGCGGCCCCCAGCCTTCGGTCCTGCGCAAACCCGAGGTCATTCACGGCCTGCGGAACCTGATCCAGAACGCCGTCGATTTCGCGTCGGCGCGGGTCTGGGTCGAAAGCACCTGGTCGGCCGAAGCGATTTCGGTCCGGATCCTGGACGATGGCGAAGGCTATCCCCCGCACCTGATCGGACGGATCGGCGATCCCTTCATGCGCCGCCGACGGACCGAGCGTGACACGACCAAACGGCCCGAATACGAAGGTATGGGGCTGGGCCTTTTCATTGCAAAGACGCTGCTGGAACGGTCCGGGGCGGAATTGACCTTCGCCAACGGGTCCGACCCCTATCAGCCAGGCGAAAGCCCGGACGACCGGATCGGTGCGATTGTCGAGGTCGTCTGGCCCCGTCGTACCATCGACGCCCGGGCCGAAGGCAACCAGGTGCCGACCGGTCGAAACTTGCCCATCGAGGTGTGAATACACAGCTCTGACGTACCGTCATTTCAGACGTTAACCATGGCTTAACTACGGCGCGCCAGTCTGAAAAGGCGTAGCGACGGCTAGGACTGGTGATCAGATGCATACCATTGCGATCGCGGAACTGATTATCACGACGGCGGCCTGCACCCTGGGCGCCGTGGCCGCGGTTGCGTGGCTGGTGCCGTCGGGCCGCTGCATGATCGAACGGCTGCGGCGCCCGGGACGCAGGGTTGCGGCCCTGCCTTCGGCGCTTGCCGCACCGGACGGGGCGCAGGGGTCGGTGTTTCTCTTTGACGGCAGTCACCTGATCGGGGCCTCCGGCCCGATGCGGGAAATGCTGTCGGCCGACGAAGGCGAAGTGATCTGGGCCGACCTGGCATCGATCCTGACCGTCCGGTTCAACGGCGTCCCCAAATCCTTAAGCATGGTGGAAAAGGCCGGGCGGCTGCACAGCATCGCCCGGGTCCAGAACGATCCGGGCGAAATCGTCTATGAATGGCTGGACGGTGCGGTCCGGGTCGAAATCCGCGATCGCCGGCTGCGGACTGGCGGACCGGCGGACCGGCGGTCGCCCGGTCTTCGGTCGGTCGGTGCCCAGCCGGGCGAAGACGCGACGTTCCTCGCCCGCTGGGCACACCGGATCCTGATCCGGGTCGTGGGCCCGAAACGCGCCACCGGGCTGTTGGAAGCGCTGGGTGGCGTCACCGCCGCCTGTCTTGCCGCGGAAAAGGCGCCCTATCCGGTCTGGCAGGTCGACAAGCACGGCGCGGTGGTCTGGTCGAACGAGGCCTATCTGGCCCTCTGCCGCCGCGTCTTCGGCGATTGCGACGACGGCAGCCGACCGCTGTTCCCGCCCAAGCTGGACCGCACCCCGGACGGACGGCCCGTCCGGCACGCGCTGGAAGCGAAGGGCACCGATACCAAGCTCTGGTTCGAGATCAGCCGCGTCGTCGCCGGCGAGGGGTCCTTGTTCTTTGCCAATGACATCAACGCCGTGGTGAACGCCGAATACGCCCAGCGCAATTTCGTTCAGACCCTGGCCAAGACCTTTGCGCAGCTGTCCATCGGGCTGGCGATCTTCGACCGGAACCAGCGGCTGGCACTGTTCAACCCCGCCCTGATCGACCTGACGGCGCTGCCGGCGGAATTCCTGTCGGCACGGCCGGACCTGTTTTCGTTCTTCGACCGGTTGCGCGACCGCAATGTCATGCCGGAGCCCAAGGATTATTCCACCTGGCGCCAACAGCTGTCCGAACTGATGGCCGCCGCCGCCAACGGCCGCTACCAGGAAACCTGGAGCTTGCCGTCCGGGTCGGTCTTCTCGGTCAGCGGACGGCCACATCCCGACGGCGCCGTGGCCTTCCTGTTCGAGGATATCACCGCCGAGGTCACGCTGACACGCCGCTTCCGGTCGGACCTGGAACTGGGCCAGTCGGTCATCGACTCGCTGGAAGACGGCGTGGCCGTGTTCACCGCCGACGGGATGCTGGCCTTTTCCAACCCCGCCTATTGCCGGCTGTGGGGGGTGGATCCCGAAAGCAGCTTCGCCCAGACCACCATCGTCGATGCAATCCGCGTCTGGCAGGATCACAGCAAGGCGACCCCGGCCTGGGGCGATGTCCGCGATTTCGTCACCTTGCGGGAAAACCGTTCGGAATGGTCTGCCACAGCCCACCTGCGGTCGGGTGAGCCCCTGTGGTGCGGCGTCTACCCGATCCATGGCGGCGCCACGCTGGTGCGGTTCGTCCGGACGAACCGCAGCCGCGGCGATGCCGACCTGACCATGGCCCCCGCGATCCATTCCGCCATGCTGGCGGCCCACCCGGGACCCGCCGCCGCACACCCGGCCAAGTCTGGGAAGGTCCCGGGCAGCACCTCGCCGCGGCCCCGCGGCCGCGAACGCCCCGGCGGCTTGCCGGAAACGCCGCCCGATCCGCAACCCTGACCCCCGGTCCACAGGCCCAAAGAATCGCCCGAGGCGAGGCGGTTGCGGCACGCAACCACCGGCGGGCCGGCGGGCGGAACGGCGCGCGCGATCCGGGGGCGGAAACCGGGCGCGACGTCCACACGATCGCCCTTGCAGCCCTGCCGCCCGGACGCCATCCTGCAGGCCATGAGCCCCTCTGCCGCAGACCCGTCCGACCGTTGCGCCCCGTCCGATCCGCCGGGCGAGACCCGTGACCTGACCCTTGCGGACGAAACCGCAACCGCCACGTTTGCCGAAGGCCTGGCCGCCTGCCTTGCCCCCGGCGACTGCCTGCTGCTGACCGGCCCCATCGGTGCCGGCAAGACCCATTTCACCCGCGCCCTGATCCGCGCGCGACTTGGCAGCCCTTCCGAGGACGTCCCCTCGCCCACCTTCACGCTGGTCCAGACCTATGGCCCGCCTGAGGACGAGATCTGGCATGCCGACCTCTATCGCCTGACCGACACATCCGAGGTCCAGGAACTGGGCCTGGCCGACGCTTTCGAAACCGCCGTGACCGTGATCGAATGGCCCGACCGGCTGGGCGACCTGGCGCCGGCCGCTGCGCTGGCATTGTCTCTGATCCCCGGCCGGCCCATAAGCCCCGAGGCCGACGACGCCCCCCGCCACCTGCGCCTGTCCTGGCGCGACCCGAAATGGACGACCAAGCTTGCAGACCTCATCCCCGCCCAAGTCCAACGCTGACCGCACCGCCGCGATCCGCAGCTTCCTGGCCGATGCCGGCTGGGGCGACGCGGCCATCGCGCCGCTGGCTGGCGATGCCTCGAACCGCCGTTACGACCGGCTGACCGCAGCCGACGGCACCCGCGCCGTGCTGATGGACGCGCCCCCGGAAAAGGACGAGGACGTCCGCCCCTTCGTCACCATCGCCCGCCATCTGACCGCCTGCGGCCTGGCCGCGCCGAAGATCCTGGCCGAAGATGCGACGACCGGCCTTCTGCTGCTGGAAGACCTGGGCGATGCCCTCTTTGCCCGCGTTCTGGAACGTCAGCCAGAGATGGAGCACCAGCTATACGAGGCCGCCGTCGACGTCCTGGTCCGCCTTCACAACTGCGACCTGCCAGAGGCGCCGGACTATTCCCCCGGCCTGATGGCGGAACTGGCGGCACTGGCCTTCACCAAGTACCGCACCGCCGTGACCGGCGAGGACGACCCGGCCCTGACCGCCCGCTTCACCGAACGGTTCGAGGATCTGCTGCACCAGACCACCCGCACCCCGCCGGTGCTGGCGCTGCGGGATTACCACGCCGAAAACTTGCTGTGGCTGCCGGACCGCGACGGGCTGGAACGGGTGGGCCTTCTGGATTTCCAGGACGCGATGACCTGCCATCCGTCCTATGACCTTGTCTCGCTGTTGCAGGACGCCCGCCGCGACGTGTCGCCCGTGATCGAACACCGCATGATCGCCCGGTATATCGAGGCGACGGGCACCGACGATCATGCCTTCCGAACCGGCTATGCCTTGATCGGCACCCAGCGCAACCTGCGTATCATCGGCGTCTTCGCGCGGCTGGCCACGGATTACGGCAAGCCTCGCTATGTCGACCTGATCCCCCGCGTCTGGGACCACGCGATGCGCGATCTGGACCACACCGCACTGGCCCCGATTTCCGACCTCGTCCGCGATTCCCTGCCCGCGCCCGACCCCGCCGCGCTCGACAAGCTGAGGGGCCGGTGACCCTTCCGCCCGCCATGCTTTTCGCTGCCGGCTTCGGCACGCGGATGGGGGCCCTGACACAGGACTGCCCCAAACCGCTGATCCACGTCTCCGGCCGGCCCCTGCTGGACCACGCGCTGGACCTGGTCGCTGGTGCCCCGCGGATCGTGGTGAACACGCACTACAAGGGCGACCAGATCGCGGCCTATCTGGCGGGTCGGGACATCCTGATCTCGGACGAGCAGCCCGAGGTGCTGGACACCGGCGGCGGGCTGCGACTTGCCCTGCCGCTTCTGGGCGCCAAGACCGTGATCACGACCAATTCCGATGCCGTCTGGGCGGGTCCGA
Source organism: Chachezhania sediminis (assembly GCF_009765275.1). Classification (GTDB taxonomy): domain Bacteria; phylum Pseudomonadota; class Alphaproteobacteria; order Rhodobacterales; family Rhodobacteraceae; genus Chachezhania; species Chachezhania sediminis. The sequence continues at coordinate 337,128 of NZ_VOPH01000002.1, read as the reverse complement.
ACCCGGTGACGATGCTGGCCGAAGCCTGGGACCCCGAGAAGATGGATGCCCTGGCCATCGTGATCCCGCGGGACCGTGCCGTCGGCCACAAGGGCAAGGGCGACTTCCTGCTCGACGCGGACGGCCGCATCGCGCGCGGCCCCGGCGGGATCTATGGCGGCGTGCAGATCCTGAAAACCGGGGGCCTAGACGCCATTCCGGACAAGGTCTTCTCTCTCAACCGGCTGTGGGACCGGATGCTGGCGGACGGTCGCATGTACGGCCTGGACTATCCCGGCCACTGGTGCGATGTCGGCCACCCCGAGGGCATCGCCCTTGCCGAACGGATGCTGCAGGGCGATGTTTGAACCTTCGCCCACACCCCGCGCCTTCGCCCTGCCCCTTGGCGTCGATGTCCCGGCCGAGATCGTCGCGGGCCTGACCGCACGACTTGGCGCCGACGCGCCGGAAGACTGGGCGCGGGTCGAACTGATGGTCAACACCCGTCGCATGGCCCGCCGCATCCGCGCGATCTTCGACGCAGGTCCTGCCCGCCTGCTGCCGCGGCTGTCGCTGGTTACCGATCCGGGGCTTTCGTGGGACCTGGCCGACCTGCCGCCGGCAGTCCCGTCGCTGCGCCGCAGGCTGGAACTGGTTCAGCTGATCCGCGCCCTGCTGGACCGCGAACCCCGCCTGGCCGCCCGGGCCGCCCTGTTCGACCTGGCCACCAGCCTGGCCGCGCTGATGGACGAGATGCAGGGCGAAGGCGTATCGGCCGACACCATCGCGGGGCTGGACGTATCGGACATGTCCGGCCACTGGGCCCGCGCCCTGAAATTTATCGCGATCGCGCGCGGTTTCCTGGCCACCACCGACGGGACAATGGACGCCGCCGGCCGCCAGCGGCTGGCCGTCGAACGCCGGATCGCCGCGTGGCATGCGAACCCGCCGCAGCATCCGGTGATCGTGGCAGGATCGACCGGGTCGCGCGGTACGACGCTGATGCTGATGGAGGCGGTCGCCCGCCTGCCGCAGGGCGCGCTGATCCTGCCGGGCTATGATTTCGACCAGCCAGCACAGGTCTGGGACGGCATGGACGATGCCCTGACCGCCGAGGATCATCCACAATACCGCTTTCGCCGCCTGATGGACGGGCTGGGCATCGGTCCCGCCGACATCCACCCGTGGTCCGATACGTCCCCGCCCTCGCCCGCGCGGAACCGCCTGGTCTCGCTGGCCCTGCGCCCCGCGCCTGTGACCCATGCCTGGCTGACCGAAGGCCCCGCCTTGCAAGGCCTTACGGACGGTCTGAAGGACGTGACCCTTCTGGAAGCCCCCAGCCCCCGGGCCGAGGCGCTGGCCATCGCCATGCGCCTGCGCCAGGCGGCCGAGGACGGCATCCGCGCCGCCCTGATCACGCCGGACCGGATGCTGACCCGCCAGGTCGCCGCTGCGCTGGCCCGGTGGGAAATCACGCCAGACGACAGCGCGGGCATGCCGCTGCAACTGTCGCCCCCGGGGCGGTTCCTGCGGCAGGTGGCATCCCTTTTCGTGCGGCCGATGACCGGCGCGGCGCTGATCGCCCTGCTGAAGCATCCGCTGACCCATTCGGGCGAAGGCCGCGGCATCCACCTGCTGCTTACCCGCGATCTGGAACTGCACCTGCGCCGATACGGCCCCGCCTTTCCGGACGCCGCAGCACTGGTTCGCTGGGCCGAGAAACAGGCCGACCGGCGGGGGATCTGGGTGGAATGGCTGACCGACACCCTGTGCGGGCTGGACGACCGGGCCGAGGATACGCTGGAAGGCTGGACGGAACGGTTGCTATCGGTGGCCGAACGGGTGGCCGGCGGGCCGGCCGAAGGCTCTGGCGGGCTGTGGGAACGCAATGCCGGGATCAAGGCCCGTTCCGTGCTGGACCTGCTGCAGGCCGAGGCTCCGGCGGGCGGTGACCTGACCGCCACGGAATTCGCCGATCTGCTGGGCGCGCTCCTGTCGGGGGAAGAGGTCCGCGACCGCGACGCCGCCCATCCCGGCATCATGATCTGGGGCACGCTGGAGGCGCGGGTGATGGGCGCCGACCTGCTGATCCTTGGCGGGCTGAACGAAGGCTCCTGGCCCGAGGCGCCGGCGCCCGACCCCTGGCTGAACCGCCAGATGCGCAAGGATGCGGGCCTTTTGCTGCCGGAACGCCGGATCGGTCTGGCTGCGCACGATTTTCAGCAGGCCATCGGCGCGGCCGAGGTCTGGCTGACCCGCGCGGTCCGGTCCGAAGATGCCGATACCGTGCCGTCCCGCTGGCTGAACCGGCTGACGAACCTGCTGGGCGGACTGCGCGACACCGAAGGCCCGGCGCTGCTGGCCGAAATGCAGAAACGCGGGAAGTACTGGCTGGAACTGGCCGAGGAGCTGGAACGCCCCCTGCCCACACCCGCCGCGCCCCGCCCTGCCCCGCGCCCACCACTGGACGCCCGGCCAAGGCACTACCGCGTGACGGAAATCCGGACCCTGATCCGCGACCCCTATGCCATCTATGCCAGGAAGGTGCTGGGTCTTCAGCCGCTCGACCCGCTTATGCAGGAGGCGGACGCAGCCGACCGGGGCACGCTGATCCACAAGGTCTTTGAACGCTTCATCAAGGATGCCGGTCCGGATGACCTGACGCCGGAACGCCTGTTGGAATGCGCCGACCGGGAACTGGCCGACCTGCCCTGGCCCGCCGCCCGCCGGCTGTGGCGGGCCAAGCTGGCCCGCATCACGAACGACTTCATCGCGGGCGAGAAGGAGCGGCAGAAACGCGGCATACCCACCGGATTCGAGGTGAAGGCGGAAGACGAGATCGCGCCCCACGGGGTTTCCCTGACCGGCCGCGCCGACCGGCTGGACCGGACGGATGACGGGCGCATCGTCCTCTATGATTACAAGACCGGGCACGTGCCGACCGAGGCCGAACAAAAGGGGTTCGACAAGCAACTTCTGATCGAGGCCGCGATGGCGGAAAGAGGTGCGTTCGAAGATTTTCCGCCAACTCCGGTGGCAGGCGCCAGCTATCTAGGCGTGGGGACACAGGCCAAGACTGTCGAGGCGCCGCTGGCCGATATGCCCCCGGCCGAAGTCTGGGCGGATCTGGGCAAGCTGATGGCGGCCTACCTTGATCTGTCACAGGGCTTTGCCGCGCGGCGGGCGATGCGAAAGGACACGGATGTCAGCGATTACGACCACCTGTCGCGTTTCGGCGAATGGGACGTGACGGCGCCGTCCAATCCGGAGGACGTGGGATGATCGCGCGCAACGCCGCCAGCGAACGGCAGGTACAGGCGGCGCAGCCGCAGTCGTCCACATGGCTTTCCGCCAACGCAGGATCGGGCAAGACGCGGGTGCTGACCGACCGGGTGGCGCGGATCCTGCTGCAGGGCACCGACCCGCAGAAGATCCTGTGCCTGACATATACCAAGGCCGCCGCGGCCGAGATGCAGAACCGCCTGTTCCGCCGCCTGGGCGAATGGGCGATGCTGGACGACGCGACGCTGGCCGCCACGCTGGAGGAACTGGGCGCGTGGGAGACCGCGACGCCCACGGCGGGCGACCTGGCCCGGGCGCGCACGCTTTTTGCCCGCGCGATCGAGACGCCGGGCGGGCTGAAGATCCAGACCATTCACGCCTTCTGCGCCGCCCTTCTGCGCCGTTTTCCGCTGGAGGCCGGCGTCAGCCCCCAGTTCGCCGAGATGGAGGACCGCGCGGCGGACATGCTGCGGGCCGAGATCGTGGAAGACATGGCGTCGGGTCCGCTGGTCGATCTGGTCGACGGTGTGGCGGCCTATCTGTCGGACAGCGACTTTGCCGCGCTGGCACGGTCGATCACATCTGCCCGGGACAGGATGGATCCGGCGCCAACGCGTGCGGACTTGCTGCGTGCCCTGGACCTGCCCGACGGCTACACAATGGCCGACCTTGCGGCAGAGACCTTCACCGGCGGCGAGGAAGCGCTTTTGAAAGCGCTTCGCGAAGCGCTGGTCGAAGGCTCCAAGACCGACGTGGATGCGGCAGCGGCGCTGATGTCGGTGGGCGTGCCCGGGGTCGCCGACCTGCCGGTGCTGGAAAAGGTGTTCCTGTTCGGCGCGACGGCGAAAACCCCCTTTGGCGCCAAGATCGGCAGGTTCCCGACCAAGGCGACGCAGGCGCGCCTTGCCTCCTCCATGGACGAGCTGGACGATTTCATGGCCCGGGTGGAGGGCGCGTTCAACAAGCGCCTTGGCCTGGCCGCTGCCGCCAGGGCAGAAGCCCTGCACCGGTTCGCGGCCGCCTTCCTGCCGGAATACGACCGCCGGAAGGAACTGCGCGGCTGGCTCGACTTCGACGACCTGATCGGGCGCGCCCGGCGCCTGCTGCGCGATCCCGGGGTCGCGTCCTGGGTGCTTTATCGTCTTGACGGCGGAATCGAACACATCCTGGTGGACGAGGCACAGGACACCAGCCCCGCCCAGTGGGACGTGATCGAGGCGCTGACCCAGGAATTCATGGCCGGACAGGGCGCCGAACGGGATCGCCCGCGGACACTCTTCGTCGTCGGCGACCGCAAACAGTCGATCTATTCCTTTCAGGGCGCAGACGCCGCGGCCTTCGACACCATGCGCCGGACCTTCAAGGACCGCCTGACGGCCGCGGGCCCGGGCCTGCAGGACCTGACGCTGGAATATTCCTTCCGCTCGGCCCCGGCGATCCTGCAACTGGTGGACCGGGTCTTCGCGCCCGAAGCAGTCCCGGATTTCGCCAAGGACAGCCAGCACCGCGCGTTCCGGTCTGACATGCCGGGTCGCGTCGACCTGTGGCCCGTGGTGGACAAGGCCCAGGCGGAAGAGGACGGCCACTGGACCGATCCCGTCGACCGCCCCGGACAGGACCATCACGCGACCGTATTGGCCCAGCGTATCGCACACTGGATCAAGGCACAGGTCGAAGGCGGCGAAACCCTGCCCCACGGTTCCGACCGCCGGCCGATGCGCTATGGCGACGTGCTGATCCTGGTCCGCCGCCGATCAGACCTGTTCGCCGCGATCATCCGCGCCTGCAAGCAGCTGGACCTGCCCATCGCCGGTGCCGACCGGCTGAAGGTCGGCGCCGAACTGGCGGTCAAGGACCTGGCTGCCGTCCTGTCCTTCCTGGCCACGCCCGAAGACGACCTGTCGCTGGCCTCGGCCCTGAAATCGCCGCTGTTCGGCTGGTCGGAACAGGAACTCTATGCCCTCGCCCATGGTCGCGACGGCGCCTATCTGTGGGAAGTTCTGCGCCGCCGGGCTGACCTGCATCCGCAGACCGTCGCGATCCTGACCGACCTGCGCGACCACGCCGATTTCCTGCGCCCCTATGACCTGATCGACCGCATCCTGACGCGCCATGACGGCCGCCGCCGCCTGCTGGGCCGGCTGGGGCCAGAGGCAGAGGACGGGATCGATGCGCTCCTGTCCCAGGCGCTGGCTTATGAACGGTCGGAAATCCCCAGCCTGACCGGTTTCCTGACCTGGATGGAAACCGACGATCTGGAAATCAAGCGCCAGATGGGCAATGTCGGCGACCAGATCCGCGTGATGACCGTCCACGGCGCCAAGGGGCTGGAAGCCCCGGTGGTGATCCTGCCCGACACCGCCCTCCAACGCGCCGCCCCCGATCCCGACATCACCCATGTGGAAACCCCGGACGGCCCCCTGCCCCTGTGGCGCACGGTATCCGCCGAAACCCCCGCCGCCATGCGCGAGGCACGCGAGGCCCACCGGGCCCGGCAAGAGGCAGAGCGGCTGCGGCTTCTCTACGTCGCCCTGACGCGGGCAGAAAGCTGGCTGGTCGTGGCGGCGTCCGGCGATCTGTCGAAGGATGCCTCCACCTGGTACGAACGGGTCGAAACGGCGCTCAGGGCCGAAGGCGCAGCGGAACTCGACTGCGACGGCGGCCCGGGCCTGCGGCTGGCCACGGGCGACTGGAACGGCGCGGTGCCGGAGTCCGCGCCAGCGGTCAAGGCGGCCCCGCCCGCCCTTCCCGACCTCTTCCGCCACCCCGTCCCACCCCCGGCGCCCGGGGCGCAGGTCCTGAAACCTTCCGATCTGGGCGGCGCCAAGGCGCTGCCGGGCGAGGCCGGGCTGGACGAGGCCGCGGCCAAGCTGCGCGGCACGCATATCCACCTGCTGCTGGAACATCTGCCGACCGCGAGGCCCGACCGCTGGGCCGACTCGGCACCGCGCATCCTGCCCGAAGTCGACCCGGCAGACCTGCCGGACCTGCTGGCCGAGGCCACGACGACCCTGACCGCCCCGGCACTGGCGCCATTCTTCGCGCCCGATGCACTGGCCGAGGTGCCGATCACGTCGCCCTTGGGCAACGGCAGACTGCACGGCGTGATCGACCGGCTGATCGTGACGCGCACGCATATCCGCCTTGCGGATTTCAAATCGAATGCGGTGGTGCCCGCAACGCCCCTGTCCTGCCCCGAAGGCATCCTGCGGCAGATGGGCGCCTATCTTGTTGCCCTGGAACGGATCTATCCCGACCGCACGATCGAGGTCGGCCTGATCTGGACCCGAACCGCCACTCACATGGTCTTGCCACACGAGTCCCTGCGGGCCGCGCTGGCCCGGACCCAAGATCTTGACGGCGCCGCGTCCCCTTCCTAGGTTCCCGAGGTCGAGATTTCACATTTGGAGACAGCCCATGTCCACCGTAGCCGTAACCGACGCCACATTTGACAGCGAAGTCCGCCAGTCCGACGTTCCCGTCGTCGTCGACTTCTGGGCGGAATGGTGCGGCCCGTGCCGCCAGATCGGCCCCGCTCTGGAAGAGCTGGCCACCCAGTATGGCGGCAAGATCAAGGTGGCCAAGGTCGATGTCGACCAGAACCCGAACACCGCCGCCCAGTTGGGCGTGCGCGGCATTCCCGCGCTCTTCATCTTCAAGGACGGTCAGGTCGTGTCGAACCGTGCCGGTGCAGCCCCCAAGGCCGCACTGCAAAGCTGGATCGACAGCGCGATCTGATCCAAGAGATCTGAAAGATCGACGCCGGGCGCCTCGGGTTTCCCCCCGGGGCGCTTTTTGTTTGTCCGGTTGCACGCGCCATCCCCGCCGGTAACGTGGCGCGGCCAATGACGAAAGGAAAATGCATGGACGGCCAGATGGCGCCGGGCGTAGAGGCGAAGATCCGCGAAAGCTTTGCCCGCCAGACAATGATGCAGACGGCTGGCGCGACGTTGGACGCCGTCGGCTGGGGCCGGATCACGATCTCGGGGCCGGTCCACCCGGACTTCCGCCAGCAGCAGGGCTTTGCCCATGGCGGCCTGACCTTCGCCCTGGGCGACACCGCCGCCGGCTATGCCGCGCTGTCGGTCCTGCCGCCCGAGGTCGATGTCTTGTCGGTCGAGATCAAGATCAACTTCCTATCCCCTGCCGAGGGCCACCTGATCGCCGAAGGCCGCATCCTGAAGCCCGGCCGCCGCATCGTGCCCGTCGCGGCCGACGTTTTCGCCGAAGCCCCGGATGGGACCCGGAAACTGGTCGCCGTGTGCCAGGGGACGATCATTCCCGTTACGGCCTGAAGTCCCGCGCCGCACATCATGCCGCCGCACATCATGCCAATGTCGGAGTGGGGACGCTGTCCCCACACCCCTGGAGGTATTTGTGAAGAGAAGAAGGAAGGATGCGCGCCCGGCTTCTTCTCTTTCCAAATACCTCCCGCCGGAGGCAGACCGACCGGAACACGCGCGCCCGGTCCGGAAACCGGGGTGCGGCACCCTCCTCTTGTCCCCCGGCGCCAAGGGTTACATATGTGCTCCCTGACCACGACCGGGCCCGGCCCGGGAAAGGAAAAGAACATGAGCAACGATGCTTTCCCCGGCTGGCACGGGACCACGATCATCGGCGTCCGCAAGGATGGGCGCGTCACCGTGGCGGGCGATGGGCAGGTCTCCATGGGGCAGACCGTGATGAAGGGCACTGCCCGCAAGGTGCGGCGCCTGACGCCCGGCGGCGCCGATGTGGTGGTGGGCTTTGCCGGATCCACCGCCGATGCCTTCACTCTGGTCGAGCGGCTGGAGGGCAAGCTGGAAGCGGCACCCGGGCAGCTGGCGCGGGCCTGTGTCGAGCTGGCCAAGGACTGGCGCACCGACAAGTACCTGCAGAAGCTGGAAGCCATGCTGATCGTCACCGACGGAACCGATCTTCTGGTCGTCACCGGTGCCGGCGACGTGCTGGAGCCGGAGCAGGGCGTGGCCGCCATCGGATCCGGCGGGAACTATGCGCTGGCTGCCGCGCGCGCGCTGATGGACACCGACCGCACGGCCGAGGACATCGCCCGGCGCGCCATGGCCATCGCCGCGGACATCTGCGTCTACACCAACACGAACCTGACCGTCGAAACCATCGAGGCCAAGGCATGACCGATCTGACCCCCCGCGAAATCGTATCGGAACTCGACCGTTTCATCATTGGCCAGGCCGATGCCAAGCGCGCCGTGGCCGTTGCGCTGCGGTCGCGCTGGCGGCGCAAGCACCTGGCCGCCGACCTGCAGGACGAGGTGTTCCCGAAGAACATCCTGATGATCGGGCCCACCGGCGTCGGCAAGACCGAAATCTCGCGCCGCCTGGCCAAACTGGCCAAGGCGCCATTCCTGAAGGTCGAGGCCACGAAGTTCACCGAGGTCGGCTATGTCGGGCGCGATGTCGAACAGATCATCCGCGACCTGGTCGATGCCGCCATCGTGCAGACCCGCGAGGCGATGCGCGAGGAAGTGAAGACCAACGCCCAGAAGGCGGCCGAGGAGCGCGTGATCACGGCCATTGCCGGTGCGGATGCGCGTGCGTCCACCCGCGATGCCTTCCGCAAGAAGCTGATCGCCGGAGAGCTGGACGATACCGAGATCGAGCTGGACGTGGCCGATACCTCGTCCCCGTTCCCCGCCTTCGACATTCCCGGGCAGCCGGGCGGCCAGATGGGCATGATGAACCTGGGCGACATCTTCGGTAAGGCCTTTGGCGGTCGCACCGTCCGCAAGCGCATGACCGTGGCGCAAAGCTATGACCTGCTGATCGGCGAGGAAGCGGACAAGCTGCTGGACGACGAGATCGTCACAAAGGCCGCGCTGGAAAGCGTGCAGGAAAACGGCATCGTCTTCATCGACGAGATCGACAAGGTCTGTGCCCGGGCCGATGCCCGCGGGGCCGATGTCAGCCAAGAAGGCGTCCAGCGCGACCTGCTGCCGCTGATCGAGGGCACCACCGTGTCGACCAAGCACGGGCCGGTGAAGACCGATCATATCCTGTTCATCGCCTCGGGCGCGTTCCACGTGGCCAAGCCGTCGGACCTTCTACCGGAGCTGCAGGGCCGCCTGCCGATCCGGGTGGAACTGTCGGCGTTGTCGGAAGAGGATTTCGTCCGCATCCTGACCGAAACCGACAACGCCCTGACTCGCCAGTACACGGCGCTGATGGGGACCGAGGGCGTGACCGTCGCCTTCACCGACGACGGCATCGCCGCCCTGGCGCGGATCGCGGCCGAGGTGAACCGCGCCGTGGAAAACATCGGCGCCCGGCGTCTGCACACCGTCCTGGAACGCGTTTTCGAGGAGCTGTCCTATTCCGCCCCAGACCGCGGCGGCGAGGCGGTGACGGTCGATGCCGCCTTCGTCGAGGCCAATCTGGGTGCGCTCAGCCGGTCCACGGATATCAGCCGCTACATGCTGTGACGCAATAGTGGGCACTGCGGTCCGGCACCGGGCCGCGGCAGCCCGAACCTTGCGAAAGGCAGCGCTTCGGGTTCACGAGCAGGGCCCGGTGCGCTATTCCGGCAGGGACCCTTTTCCCGCGGAATGCCATGTTGTCTCGACTCGTCCTGGTTGCGCTGCTTCTGTGCGCGTCTTGCGCCCCACGCGTGATCGACCCGGTCGATCCGACCGCGCTGGAGGTCGGGTCGCCCGAAACGGTCTTTGTCGCCACCTCCCGGGCGCAGGAGGACGACGGAACCTTCGGGGCAGGGCGGTCGCAGGACCTGTCGCTGCTGGAAGTCACCGTGTCCGTACCGCCGGACCGCATTCCGGGCCAGTTCCGCAAACCCCGTCCCCCGGTCGATCCGCGCCGCGAATTCGTCACCGCAGAACGCGAGATACTGCCGTCCGAGGCCGTCTTTCGCAAACGGCTGAAGGCGCAACTGGACAGGCTGCCGCCGGACCGCCGGGCAGTCACCGTCTTCGTGCACGGCTACAACGATACCCAGCCGGCCTCGGCCTTTCGGGTGGCCCAGATGCAGCGCGACCTGAAGATCCCGGGCGTGATCATCGCCTATTCCTGGCCCAGTCGCGGGTCGCCGCTGGGCTATATCTACGACCAGGACAGCATGGCCTTCGGACGCGACGGGCTGGAACGGCTTTTGCGCATCATCCGGTCCGAAACCGGCCGGCCGGTCCTGCTGATCGCCCATTCGCTGGGCAGCTACCTGTCGATGGAGGCGCTGCGCCAGGCCGATATCAAGACGCCCGGCTGGTCATCCAGGGCGCTGGCCGGCGTGATCCTGATCTCTCCCGACCTCGATATCGAGGTCTTCCGCACCCAGATGGCAAGGCTCCAGCCGCCGCCCAGCCCGCTGGTCATCTTTTCCAACACCGGGGACCGGGCGCTGGACGTGTCGGGGTGGATGCGCGGGGACCGCGCGAAGGGCCGGCTGGGCAATGTCGACGGGATCGAACAACTGACGGATCTGCCTGTGCTTCTGGTCGACATGTCGGAATTCAACGACCCCAGGGGCCTGTCGCATTTCCTGCCGGCCTCGTCCCCGGCGCTTCTGGCGGTGCTGTCGGAAACCGGCTGGGTCGACAGGGTCTTCGGCGAAAACAACGTCACGCTGTCGGGCCGGTTCGGCCAAGCCACGGTCGCGCAATCCGGTCAGGCCGCAGCGGTCAAGCTGCCCGCCGTGCCACAGAGCCCGGGCGCCGGGCTGCGCTGATTTCACGCCGTGACCCGAACGTTCGGGACATCGGTCCGCGACAGCACCGACCGCCAGGTCCCTGCGCCATCCCATCCAATGCAGTCAATCAAGGGTCTGTCGCCGGGCCAGTCCGGCCGGCGCGCCGTCTGTCAGCGGGCCTGCGCGTCGCAGGCGGCAGGTCCGAAGGCGCCCTGGCGCCTTCGGACGGTGCGCGCGGGGCAGGCGGCACAGCTGTTCGCCGGCCGGGGCCCTGTGCGCGCCCCTGGCAATCAGTTCTCGGCGGGGGCCGGTGCTGCCGCGGCGGCCGCTGCCTGGCGGCGTGCCAGTTCCTGACGGTAGATCGCGACGAAGTCGATCGTATCCAGGTTCAGCGGCGGATAGCCACCGTCGCGCGTCACGTCCGACACGATGCGGCGCACGAAGGGGAACAGCATCCGCGGACACTCGATCAGCAGGAACGGGTGCATCTGCTCTTCCGGCACGCCGGAGATGCGGAACAGGCCCGCATAGTCCAGTTCCATCACGAACAGGACCTCGCCGCCGGCCTTCGACTTCGATTCGATGTTCAGCTTCAGGATCACCTCGAAGACATCGTCCGCGCGCTTGCGGGCGTCCAGATTCACCTGGACGCTGATGTCCGGTTGGACCTCGCCTGAAATACCCTTCTGCGCCATCACGTTCTCGAACGACATGTCGCGAACGAACTGGTTCAGGATGTTCATCTGGACTTGCGGCGGCTGCTGCGCGGCTTCCGCCGGCTGTGCCGTCTGATCGGCTCCGTTCTCGGCCATTGGGGCCTCCTCGACTTCCGGAAATAACTCAATCTTCGCGCCGTTGAGTATCAGTCCGGCACGGTCAGGACAATGAGGCTTTGCTTGCCGCTACGACCCGGGCGTGTCGTCCGGCCCGCGCACCCAACCCGAAGGTCCGGTCTTGGGCCGATCCGCTCCTCGCGACGGATCAACTTCGCGATAGTCGCCATCGATGATGTCGTCCCCCGGCCGGCCGCCATAGCGCGCGCCGCCCTGGGCGTTCATGCCATAGACCTGCACGTTCATCCTGGCCCGGATCGTCCGCATCACCCACAGCCGCACGGCCGGGATCAGCAGCAGAAGGCCCATCGTGTCGGTCAGAAGGCCCGGCGTGATCAGCAGCATGCCGGCCACGATGATCATGGCCCCATGGGCCAGGGGCGTTCCGGGATCGCGCATTTCGTTGAAGGCGCGCTGTACCTCGGCCAGGGCCACGCGGCCCTGAGTGCGCATCAACCAGCTTCCCAGCATCGCCGAGCCCACCACGATCGCCAGCGTCGGCCACAGCCCGATCAGCCCCCCGACCTTGATGAACAGACCGATCTCGACGATCGGCAACAGCACGAATGCCAGAAAAAGATACATGAACCTTCCTTTCAGCCCCTTACAGCTTTGGTGCGGGCGGTGGACTTGACCACGCCCCTCCCCTACATAATGGGTGCGGGGCATCACACAACGTCCCGTTGCCCGAGACGTGAACCTTCACGCCCAGACGAGGACCACATGCAATCGCCCCTTCTTCACCTTCTGATCCTGGCCGGCATTGCCATCTTCCTGATCCTGCGCCTTCGCAACGTGCTGGGTACAAGGGAGGGTTTTGAAAAACCACGCGTCGCCGAACCCGTGCAGCGCGGCCCACGCCCCGACTTCGAAGTTATCGAGGGCGGCCCGGATCACGACATCACGGATTATGTCGAAGCCGGCTCCAAGGCGGCCGAGGCACTGGCCGCGATGAAGCGGGTGGAACCCAGCTTTTCCGTCACCCAGTTCGTCCAGGGCGCCCGCGGCGCCTACGAGATGATCGTGACAGGCTTCGACAAGGGCGAGCTGGCCCAGATTCAGCCCTTCCTGGCCGAAGACGTGTTCGACACTTTCGTCGACGTCGTCGCCCAACGCGAGGACAAGGGCCTGACCATCGAAAGCGAATTCATCGGCGTGCGCGAGATCGCGATTGCCGACGCCGACTTCGCCCGCGACACCGGACGGGCCGAAATCACCATGCGCTTCGTGGGCGAGCTGACTTCGGTCATCCGCGACCGCGACGGCACCGTGATCGAGGGCAGCCCGACGGCGTCGAAGCGCCAGAAGGACGTCTGGACCTTTGCCCGGACCATGGGCACCGACGATCCGAACTGGATCCTGGTGGCAACGGACGCCTGATCGGACGGGCCAGGGGGGGACGCGACCCGGTGATCGAGGACAGGTGCGAGAACGGGGGATGGATCGGGCGCAGCGCACGTAGCGCCCGGGCGGGACTGGCCGGGCTGGGCCTTGCCGCAGCCATCGCCTCTGTCGCCACCGCACCGCCCTTGCGGGCCGACCACCGCGATCCTCAGGTCACGCACCGGATCCTGGACTTCTCTGATCTGGACGGCTGGGAAGATGACAACCACGCCGCCGCGCTGAAAGTCTTTACCGAAACCTGCGCCGACATGACCGAACCCGACTGGCGCAACATATGCGCCGTCGCGCAAAGCCTGCGGCGGGAAGAGGCGAAAAGCTTCTTCCAGCTGTTTTTCCGCCCGGTCGAGATCACCCGGAACCAGCCTGCGCTGTTCACCGGCTATTACGAACCCGAACTGACCGGCAGCCGGCATCCCGACGCGCGTTTTCGCTATCCGCTCTACGCCATGCCGCCAGAGGCCAGGGGCGGCCCCTGGCTGACCCGGCGGGAAATCCTGACCTCGGGCGTCATGGACAACCGCGGACTGGAAATCGCCTGGGTCGACGACCCGGTAGAGCTGTTCTTCCTTCAGATCCAGGGCTCCGGCCGGATCCGCCTGCGCGAAGGCGGGTCGATCCGGGTCGGCTATGGCGGCGCCAACGGCCAGCCCTATCGTTCGGTGGGCGAGGAACTGGTCCGCCGCGGCGTCTATTCCCCCCACCAGGTCAGCGCCAAAGTGATCGGAAACTGGGTCCGGCGGAACCCGGAAGAGGGGCAGGAGCTGCTGTTCCACAATCCGTCCTATGTCTTCTTCCGCAAGCTGGACGACATGCCCGACGGCCGGGGGCCCCTAGGCGCGATGAACCGGTCGCTGACGCCAATGCGGTCCATCGCCGTGGATCCCGCCTATACGCCGCTGGGCGCCCCCGTGTGGCTGGAGGCCGACGGCGCAGTGCCGATGCGCCGTCTGATGGTGGCGCAGGACACCGGGTCCGTGATCCGCGGGGCGCAGCGGGCAGACATCTTTACCGGCTCGGGCGCGGCGGCGGGCCGGATGGCCGGGCGGATGCGCGATACCGGGCGGATGGTTGTACTGATGCCGATCCAGCGCGCCTATGCGCTGCTGCCCGGGGACATCTAGTGTCCCGCAAACGTCGGCCGACCGAGGAAGAGCTGGAGCTCTGGGGCCGGATCGCGCGCAGCGCCGATCCGATCGGCCGCCGGAAACTGGACAGCGGCGCCGAACTGAAACCGGACCCCAAACCGGACGGCCGGATCAACGGCACCCACACGGCGGTGCCGGAACGCCCCGGCCTGGCAAGCTTGCGCATAGGCAAGACATCCGACAGGCCGGCCCCGGGCCACGACCTTGTGCCGCCGCTGGCAGAACGGCTGCGGAACCAGCCGCTTCACATGGACCGAAAGGCCTTTACCCGCCTCCGCCGTGGCAAGCTGGAACCAGAGGCCAGGATCGACCTGCACGGCATGACCCAGGCCCGCGCCCATCCGGCTCTGACCCGCTTCATACTGTCCTCGCAAGGGCAGGGCCGCCGCCTTGTCCTGGTGATCACCGGCAAGGGCCGCCCTGGCGCTGCCACCGGCCCGATCCCCGAACCCCACGGCATCCTGCGCCACCACGTCCCCCGCTGGCTGGCCATGCCGCCGCTGAACCATGCCGTTCTGCAGATCACGGCCGCCCATGTCCGCCACGGCGGCGAGGGCGCGCTCTACGTCTACCTCCGCAAGCCCCGGTAACCCGGCACAACCCTCTGGCATGACCGACGGAGTGGGGACGCTGTCCCCACACCCCTGGAGATATTTGTGAAGAGAAGAAGGCGGCATATGCCGTCCTTCGAAAACCGGGACGACCGCCCCTGACTTCTTTGATCTTCAAATACCGCGGGGGAGTCGCCCGGAACGGGCGGCGGGGGCAGAGCCCCCAACGGTGGCAGTCACGCCTGTAGCGACACCGCAAGGTTCCGTGTACTGCACGCTTCTCCGGCCTCTTACTGCACTCTGGACCAGAGCGCCGCGTCACCCATCTTGGCCACGAACGCTTCATGCGCGGCGCGTTCCCCGGCCGTGATCCGGGGCGGCAGCGCCTTATCCCGCGGTTTGGGGCGCCAGTCGGACTGGCCGGCGCCAGCGTTTGTCGACGCCGTCGACAGGGCGAAATCCGGTTGCCGGCCGCCGATCATTTCCAGATAGACCTCGGCCAGGATTTCCGAGTCCAGAAGCGCACCGTGGAAGGTACGTGCCGAGTTGTCGATACCGAAGCGGCGGCAGAGCGCGTCGAGCGATGCGGGCGACCCCGGGTAGCGTTCCCGCGCCATGGCCAGCGTGTCGATCGCCTGATCCATCGGCAAGAGCGACAGGCCCATCCAGCGCAGTTCCGCATTCAGGAAGTGCATGTCGAAGGACGCGTTGTGGATCACCAGCTTGGCGTCGCCCACGAAGTCCAGGAAGGCCTGACCCACTTCGGCAAAGCGGGGCTTGTCGGACAGAAAGTCGATCGACAGGCCGTGAACGTTGTAAGCCTCTTCCGGCATGTCGCGTTCGGGGTTGATGTACTGGTGATAGGTCTTGCCGGTCGGCAGGTGGTTGTAGAGTTCCACACCCCCGATTTCGACGATCCTGTGGCCTTCCTCCGGCTTGAAGCCCGTGGTTTCGGTGTCGAGGACGATCTCACGCATGAAGCAGCTTCTCCCGGATCTCTTCCACGATCATTTTGACCTTCTCGCGCGCTTCTTCCTGCGTATGGGTCGGAATGACCCAGTGGGCGCGGTCGCGCTTGATCGCGTCGGCCATCTGCTTGGCCCGGATGCTTTCAAATTGCGCTTCGGTCATTGTGCCACGGGCCAGCACACGGGCCTTCTGGGTCGCAGCATCCACGCTGACCACCGCCACGCCGTCGACATGACGGTCGCCGCCGGTCTCGAACAGCAGGGGGACGTCGACGACCACGATGTCGGCCGTCGTTTCGGCACGGAACTGGGCCCGGTCGGCACCGACCAGCGGATGGACGATGCCTTCGATCGCCTTCAGGGCCGCGGGATCCGCCTCGATGATCTCTTTCAGGGCCTGCCGGCTGACCTGTTCGTCGAAGATCGCATTCGGGAAGGCCGCGCGCATCGGTTCGACCGCGGCGCCGCCCTTGGCATAAAGGCGATGCACCGCCGCGTCCGCGTCCCAGACGGCACAGCCTTCGTCGGCGAACATCTGCGCCGTCGTGCTCTTGCCCATCCCGATGGAGCCGGTGAGGCCGAGGACATAGCTCATCTGAGCGCCGCCGTGCGGGCCGCCGCGTCGACCTCTGGCCTTATGCCGAACCAGCGTTCGAAGCCCGGAACCGCCTGATGCAGCAGCATGCCAAGGCCGTCGACGACGGTGCACCCCGCCGCCTCGGCTGCCGAAAGAAGTCTTGTTTTCAACGGGTTATAGACAAGGTCCGTAACGATCTTGCCCGGCGCCAGGGCATCCAGCGGGATCCGAAGCTCCGGCTGGCCGACCATGCCCAGAGAGGTCGTATTCACGACCAGGACAGCCTCGTCCACGATATTGCCGGCCTGGACCCAGTCCGTGACCCGGACGCGCTGGCCGAATTCTTCCTTCAGCTTCTCGGCCCGGACGCGGGTGCGGTTCGCCAGCAGGATCTGCGGCACCCCGGCATCCGACAAGGCCGCGACCACGGCGCGCGCGGCACCACCGGCGCCCAGCACTGCTACGGGGCCCGATTTCGGGTCCCAGTTCGGTGCGCCGTGGCGCAGGTTTTCCATGAACCCGTAGCCGTCGGTATTGTCGCCCATGATCTTGCCGTCGGGACGGAAGATCAGCGTGTTCACCGCGCCGATCAGGATCGCCCGGTCGGTCAGCGTGTCAACGATATCCATCACCAGTTCCTTGTGGGGTACGGTGATGTTGACGCCGACGAAACCCATCTTGGGCAGGGTGCGCAGAACTTCCGGAAGATCGTCGCGGTCGACGTCCATGGGGATATAGTGGCCGGACAGCCCGTAGGCGTTCAGCCAGTGCCGATGGATCTGTGGCGATTTCGAATGCGCGATCGGCGATCCGATCACCCCGGCCAGGGGAATCCGCGTTGCCGTCATGACACCAGAACCTTTCGCACCATCAGATAGCCCAGAAGCTCCATCAACGGCAGCCCCAGGACCGTAAAGTAATCGCCGCTCACGCCCGAGAACAAGCGTGCTCCTTCCTCTTCCAGCTTGTAGCCGCCAACGGCGTGCCGGATGCTTCCCCAGTTCCGCGTCACGTAGTCCTCCAGATAGGCGTCCGACAGGTCGCGCATGGTCATGTCCACGCGGCCGACATGGCGCCAGACCGGCGCCGCGGCTTCATAGACGACCACGGCAGACCAGAGCTTGTGCCCATGGCCCCGCATTGCGCGCAACTGACGGATCGCGTCTTCCTCCGTCTCTGGTTTGGACAGCACTTCGCCTTGGAATTCAAGCACCTGGTCACAGCCGATCACCATAGCCTCGGGTCGTCGCGACGCCACCTTGCGGGCCTTCGCCTCGGCCAGGGCGTCGGACAGATCGCGCGGGCTGGATCCTTCGGCCAGGAGCGCCGACTTCAGCATCTCCTCGTCCACGCGGGGACGCACGACTTCAACCTCGACGCCGGCATTGGCCAGAAGCTGCGCGCGGATTTCGGACCCGGAAGCGAGGAGGAGCGGCGGCATGTGGACAACCTGGTGGGAAAAGCGACGTGAAACCTAGGGATCGGTTGTCGGGAAAATCGGCCCCAAGCGCAAGAGGCAGGACAAGACCGGGTTCCAGGGACGGGTTGCCGTGATCTTCCCACCCGGGATAAGGATAACCCGAAACCGGGGGCAAGGCGGGGCAGGGAATCTTGTCCTTTCGTTTTCCACAGGAACAGGCCGGTTCTGAACAGGGCAAGTTGCTGAAAATAAAGGATGTTACAAGATCTACACAAATCCGACACGAAACGAATTCACAAGTTCGCCCCTGTGGATGGATCTGGTGACAGCCAAAGGATCCACAGATCCGGGCCTTGCTACAAAATCATCATCCTTTCTTTATAATTCTTTAAGATTAAGAGGACCCGGCCGGGGGACACGACCGCAATGCAAGACATACTGATCTGGCTCTATCCCTGGACCAAGGCTTTCCACATCATGTCGGTCATCGCCTGGATGGCCGGTATCTTCTATCTGCCCAGGCTTTACGTCTATCACGTGGAAATGGCCGGGAAGACCGACGGTCTGGGGCCGGTCTTCGACACGATGGAGATGAAGCTTCTCCGGATGATCATGAACCCGTCGATGGTAGCGACCTGGGTCTTTGGTCTGATGCTGGTCTTCACGCCGGGGATCGTGGACTGGTCGGCGGTGTGGCCCTGGACCAAGGCCGCGGGCGTGCTGGGCATGACCTGGTTCCACCACTGGCTGGCGCTGCGGCGCAAGGACTTTGCCGCGGGGCGGAATACGCTGACAGGGCGGCGTTACCGGATGATGAACGAAGTGCCGACGCTGCTGATGGCCGTGATCGTGATTTCGGTGGTCGTGCGGTTCTGAAGGGTGGTGCGTGGGGACCACGCACCCTTCCCAGCATCGAACTTTGATCCGGATGGCAGAAACCTTACCGTAGGGTGTGTGGTCCCCACACACCGTCCCTGCATCCAACCGCGACTACCATCGTGGAACCCGTGCGCGGGAAAGGTTTGACTCGCGGTCCAGCTTTGCCTATATGCGCTGCCAACCTGTCCGTCCGGACAGCGTGCCTTCCCAGAACCAGAACAGTTGAAGCCCCGACCACAAGGGCGCTCGCAAGGCTCGTATTTTTCCCATGACACTCGAATCCCTCAACCTCTCCGATCTCAAGGCGCAGACCGCCAAGGACCTTCTGTCCATGGCCGAAGAGCTGGAGATCGAAAACGCCTCGACCATGCGCAAGGGCGAGATGATGTTCCAGATCCTCCGCGAACGCGCGGACGAGGGCTGGGAAATCTCGGGCGATGGCGTGCTGGAGGTCCTGCAGGACGGTTTCGGCTTCCTGCGCAGCACCGAGGCGAACTATCTTCCGGGTCCGGACGACATTTATGTCTCTCCGGACATGATCCGCACCTATTCCCTGCGCACCGGCGACACGATCGAGGGCGTGATCAAGGCGCCCGACGACAACGAACGCTATTTCGCGCTGACGAACGTCACCAAGATCAACTTCGAAGACCCCGAGAAGGCGCGCCACAAGATCGCCTTTGACAACCTGACGCCGCTTTACCCCGACGAACGCCTGAAGATGGAGATCGAGGATCCCACCATAAAGGACAAGTCGGCCCGAGTGATCGACTTGGTCGCGCCCATCGGCAAGGGCCAGCGGTCGCTGATCGTCGCCCCGCCGCGGACCGGTAAGACGGTGATCCTGCAGAACATCGCCAACTCGATCGAAAAGAACCACCCCGAGTGCTATCTGATCGTGCTGCTGATCGATGAACGCCCCGAGGAAGTCACCGACATGCAGCGGTCCGTGAAGGGCGAAGTCGTGTCGTCGACTTTCGACGAGCCGGCCGCGCGTCACGTCGCCGTGTCTGAAATGGTGATCGAAAAGGCCAAGCGCCTAGTCGAACATAAACGAGATGTTGTTATCCTTCTCGACTCAATAACAAGACTTGGTAGGGCGTTCAACACTGTGGTGCCGTCGTCGGGCAAGGTCCTGACCGGTGGTGTGGACGCGAACGCGCTGCAACGGCCCAAACGCTTCTTCGGTGCCGCCCGGAACATCGAAGAAGGCGGTTCGCTGACCATCATCGCGACCGCGCTGATCGACACTGGCAGCCGGATGGACGAAGTTATCTTCGAGGAATTCAAGGGTACGGGTAACTCGGAACTGGTGCTGGATCGCAAGATCGCAGACAAGCGCGTGTTCCCGGCCATCGACATCCTGAAATCCGGCACCCGGAAGGAAGATCTGCTGGTCGACAAGACCGACCTGCAGCGGACTTTTGCCCTGCGCCGGATCCTGAACCCGATGGGCACGACTGATGCGATCGAGTTCCTGCTGTCGAAACTGAAGCAGACCAAGTCGAACCGGGAATTCTTCGATTCGATGAACGCCTGACAAGACCGGGGGAGGGCCGGCGATGGACACGATCTTCGCCCTGGCCAGCGCCCCGGGCCGTGCAGGGGTGGCGGTGATCCGGATTTCCGGCCCGGCCGCATTTCCCGCAGTGTCAGAAATCACCGGCGCCGGATTGGCAGGCCGCGGCCTGACGCTCCGGCGCCTTTTTTCTGCGGACAAGGATGTCCTGGACGAAGCTGTCGTTTTGACCTTCCCGGGTCCGGGCAGTTTTACCGGCGAAGATGTCGCCGAGCTTCAGATCCATGGCAGTATCGCGACGACTTCGGCCGTTCTGGAACGATTGGCCGATCTCGACGGGCTGCGGATCGCCGAACCTGGCGAGTTTACCCGCCGCGCGCTGGAAAACGGCCGGATGGATCTGGCACAGGTCGAAGGCCTGGCCGATCTGATTGACGCCGAGACGGAGACACAGCGCAAACAGGCCCAGGCCGTCCTGGGCGGCGCGCTGGGGCGCAAGGCCGACCGGTGGCGGGAACAGCTGATCCGGGCGGCGGCCTTGATCGAAGCGACCATCGACTTTGCCGATGAAGACGTTCCCGAAGATGTGACGCCGGAGGTCCAAGCACTACTGACGGCAGTTAAACACGACCTGAACCACGAGATCGAGGGTGTTCGCATAGCCGAACGCATCCGCACGGGATTCGAGGTCGCAATTGTCGGTCCGCCCAATGCGGGGAAGTCGACGCTGCTAAACGCTCTGGCGGGGCGCCCGGCGGCGATCACGTCGGAAATCGCGGGAACGACCCGCGACGTGATCGAGGTCCGTATGGATCTGGCCGGTTTGCCGGTAACCTTGCTGGACACGGCGGGATTGCGGGAAGCCGAAGACAAGATCGAAGCCATTGGAGTGGCCCTGGCCAAGGAACGTGCCGCCTCGGCAGACCTCCGGGTGTTCCTGATGTCCAAGAATGAGGTTCCGGCCGAACTTTTGCGCGACGGCGATATTGTCGTGCGTCCGAAGGCGGATTTGCTTTCGGATGGCGAAGGCGCGGTGTCAGGCCTGACGGGGCAGGGGGTCGACAGGCTGATCGCCTCTGTCAGCGAGACCCTGTCCCGACGGACAGTCAGCGCTGGTCTGGCGACGCGGGATCGGCATCGGTCCGCCATGTCGCGTGCGGTCGAAGGTCTTTCCTCGGCGCAGGGGCTTCTGGAAATCGGCCCCGACATGTATGATCTGGCAGCCGAGGATCTCCGCCATGCGATTCGTGCCCTTGAATCTCTTGTCGGACGCATAGATGTGGAGACCCTGCTGGATGAAATCTTCGCCAGCTTCTGTCTTGGGAAATGAGGAGTGTTTCACGTGAAACATTCGCCTGTTGATGTCGTTGTAATCGGTGGTGGCCATGCCGGCGCCGAAGCCGCACATGCCGCGGCCCGGGTGGGTGCGCGAACCGTTCTTGTGACGCTGCGACGTGACGGAATTGGCGTTATGAGCTGCAATCCAGCCATCGGCGGCCTTGGAAAGGGCCACCTGGTGCGCGAAGTCGACGCCATGGACGGTGTCATGGGCCGCGTCGCGGACAGGGCAGGGATCCAGTTCCGCCTTTTGAACCGGCGGAAAGGTCCCGCCGTTCAAGGCCCGCGGGCCCAGGCCGACCGCGCGCTGTACCGAGCGGCAATGCTGGAAGAGACTGAGAAGCAGGAGAATCTTGAGATCGTTGAAGGCGAAGTCACCGATTTCCTGATGGATGGCCCCCGGGTGGCCGGAGTCCTGCTTGCCGACGGGTCCGAGATCCCCTCTGGTGCGGTCGTTCTGACCACGGGCACATTTCTTCGCGGCGTGATTCACATTGGTGATGTGCGCAAACCTGGCGGCCGTATGGGCGACAAGCCTTCTGTGGCGCTGGCTGAGCGGATGGATTCCTTTGACCTGCCAATGGGACGGCTGAAGACGGGCACTCCGCCCCGGCTGGACGGCCGGACGATCAACTGGGATGGCCTGGAAACCCAGCCCGGTGACGATGATCCGGTTCTTTTCTCCTTTCTTTCCAACAAGGTAGTGGCACGGCAGATTTCCTGCGGAATCACCCATACGAATGCCCGCACGCACGAGATCATCGAACAGAATCTCTCCCGGTCGGCAATGTACGGAGGCCATATCGACGGCGTCGGTCCCCGCTATTGCCCGTCGATCGAGGACAAGGTGGTCCGCTTCGCCGACAAGAGTTCCCACCAGGTGTTCCTGGAACCGGAAGGGCTGAACGATCCTACGGTCTATCCGAACGGCATCTCGACGTCCTTGCCCGAAGATGTGCAGGAGGCCTATGTGCGCTCCATCGTCGGGTTGGAGAATGTCAGGATCCTGCAACCGGGTTATGCGATTGAATACGACTACGTCGATCCCCGCGCGCTGAACGCCCAACTCGCGGTTCGCGATGTCCCGGGACTGTATCTTGCGGGCCAGATCAACGGAACTACCGGATATGAGGAAGCTGCGGCCCAGGGCATGGTCGCCGGTCTGAATGCCGCGCTTTCCGTTCGGGGCAGGGACCCGGTGACGTTCAGCAGAACCGACAGCTACATCGGCGTCATGATTGACGATCTGACCACACGCGGTGTGGCGGAACCCTATCGCATGTTTACTTCTCGGGCGGAATTTCGGCTCTCGTTGCGGGCGGATAATGCCGATCAGCGTCTGACGCCCCTGGCGCTTGACCTGGGCTGCGTAAGCGAGGCACGCCGCCGGGCGTTTCTGGATAAGATGGAGAAGCTGGACATCGCGCGGGAATTGCTGACGGCAGAGACCTATACGCCGAAGCAGGTCGGATCTGTTGGAATCAAGGTCAAGGAAGACGGAAACCGCCGGACAGGTTTGGAAATTCTGGCTTTTCCGGACGTCACTTTCGAGGACGTGATGCCGCTGAAGGCGGAACTCGATGCTGTCGAGGAACCGATCCGGCGACAGGTAGAGAGGGATGCGCTGTACGCGTCCTACATCGAACGGCAAAAACGGGATGTGGCGACGCTGAAGCGTGAAGAGGCGCACGTCATACCGGCGGGCTTCGATTATTCGTCCATTGAAGGTCTTTCCAACGAACTGAAGCAGAAGTTGTCCCGAATTCGTCCAGAATCGCTGGCTCAGGCTGGGCGTATGGAAGGGATGACGCCAGCGGCGCTTGCCTTGCTTTTGGCACGCCTTCGTCGCGACCGGCAGGCGAAAAGAGCATGACGCGCCCCGGTCTGCCGGACAATGTTTCACGTGAAACAATGGAGCGGCTTGAGATCTACGCTGCACTGCTGGAGAAGTGGAATCCGAAGATCAATCTTGTCTCTAAATCAAGTATCCCAGATCTATGGAACCGCCACATATTGGATTCGGTTCAAGTCTGGGATGCTGCACCCAGAGCGGTGACATGGGCGGATCTTGGCTCTGGTGGCGGGTTTCCCGGTCTTGTGATTGCGATTCTAGCGGCAGGGGAACCTGACGGGCCAGCAGTCACCCTGATCGAAAGCGATCAACGAAAAGCCGCCTTTCTGCGGACGGTTTCCCGCGAGACCGGCATCGATGCCACAATCATCGCGGCCCGTATCGAGGCGGCAGAGCCGCAGCGTGCCGATGTAATATCGGCACGCGCCCTTGCATCCCTGGACCTTCTGCTTGAATTCGCCGATCGGCACTTGGCCCCAGGCGGAACGGCGCTGTTCCCGAAGGGCGAGACCTGGGAAAAAGAGTTGGCAGAGGCGCGGCAGAGATGGCAATTCTCGGCCCTCCCGATTAAAAGTCGTACTCAGCCGGGAGCGGTTATCCTGTCCATCGAAGGAGTGTCGCGTGTCTGACTTTTCACGCAACGAACCCCGAATCATTGCGGTTGCGAACCAGAAGGGCGGGGTGGGCAAAACCACGACCGCGATTAACCTGGCCGCGGCCCTGGTCGAGATCGGGATGAAGGTTCTTGTGGTGGACCTGGATCCGCAGGGGAATGCCTCCACCGGCCTCGGCGTGGTGGACGAGGCGCGCGAATTGACGAGCTATGACCTGCTTCTGAGCGACGGAAATCTGTCGGAAATGGTGCAAAGTGCTGGAATCGAAGGGCTTTTCATCATTCCGGCAAATGTCGACCTAAGCTCTGCGGACATGGAGATGGCGAAAGTCGAACGCCGGTCCTATCTTCTGAAACAGGCGCTGCGGCAGGACGCGATGGCGGCTTATGGGCTGGATTACATCCTGATCGATTGCCCGCCGTCGTTGAACCTTCTGACGGTGAACGCGATGGTGGCTGCGAATTCGGTGCTGGTGCCGCTGCAGTCGGAATTCTTTGCGCTGGAAGGTCTGTCGCAGCTTCTGATGACGATCCGCGAAGTACGCGCCTCGGCCAATCCCGACCTGAGAGTCGAAGGTGTTGTGTTGACCATGTATGACAAACGCAACAACTTGTCCCAGCAGGTCGAGGCTGATGCGCGTGCGAACCTGGGTGACCTGGTGTTCCGAACGAAGATTCCGCGGAACGTAAGGATTTCCGAAGCGCCGTCCTATGCGATTCCGGTGCTGAACTACGACACGAATTCGACCGGTGCGCGGGCTTATCGCGCGCTGGCGGCGGAACTGGTGCGGAACCACGAAAGCGTGGCCGCCTGAGGCGACAGGAGCATGGCCGTGAACGACAAGAACATGAAGCCGCGGGGACTGGGCCGGGGACTGTCGGCCCTGATGGCGGATGTGACACCCGAACTGGATGGGGCAGGCCGGCAGACGGCCCGGCGTCCGGACGTGATGATTCCGATCGAACAGCTCGAGGCGAATGCCAACCAGCCGCGGCGCACCTTCCGGGACGAGGATATGGCCGATCTGGTCGCCTCGGTGTCCCAAAAGGGGATCCTGCAGCCGCTGATTGTTCGCATGATCGAGGGCGGCAAGTACCAGATCGTCGCTGGCGAACGTCGCTGGCGGGCTGCTCAGCGTGCCCAGCTTCACGAAGTGCCGGTTCTGATCCGCGACTACGACGATGCCGAGGTCCTTGAAGTCGCGATCATCGAGAACGTCCAGCGCGCGGATCTGAATGCGGTGGAGGAGGCGGCCGGCTACCGGTCGCTGATGGACACCTTCGGACACACGCAAGAGCGGCTGGCCGAAGCCCTTGGCAAAAGCCGCAGCCACATTGCCAATCTGCTGCGTCTGCTGAACCTGCCGCCGGACGTGCTGGAAATGGTGCGGGACGGTCAATTGTCGGCGGGCCACGCCCGGACGCTGGTCACCGCCGAAGACCCGTCGCGGTTGGCACGGCAGATCGTGCAGCAGGGGTTGTCGGTGCGCGCTGCCGAAGCTCTGGCAAAGAAGGCGGCGGGAAGTGTTGCCGTTCCGGTGAAGGCAAAGGCGCGTCCCGAGAAGGACGCCGACACCGCGGCGCTGGAAGGCGACCTGTCGGCCAATCTGGGCATGAAGGTCGAACTGCATCACAAGCCGGGACAGGAATCCGGTCACATCGTGATCCGCTATGGGTCGCTTGATGAACTGGACACGCTCTGTGCCAAGCTTGGCGCAAGCTGAGCTTCCACAAGGCGTTTTGCGGGAATAGGTACGGCGCGTGGAAATCACGCAGTCTACGGCAGTACCATGTGCTGAACTGAACTTCTTTGGTCTTCAAATACCCTCGGGGGAGTCCGCTCCGCAGGAGCGGGCGGGGGCAGGGCCCCCGATGATCGCGTGAGGTGAAGCCGAAGGCCGGGGGGCGCTGCCCCCATCGCCCGTGCCGGGCGATTCCCCCGAGGTATTTGAAGATCAAAGAAGCAGGGTGTTGCGCCAGGGTTTCGAAACCTGATCCAGGTCGCGCGGGCGCGGCGTCAGCCTGCCGTTGCGGCAAGCTCTGCAATGACGGCGTTCAGGACGGCACGACCGGACCGCGTCGCCGCAAGGCGCAGGCCTGCAGGCGTCGACGTCTCTGCGATCAGTCCAAGGTCGGACAGATGGGCGATTGTCTGGGCCGAGAGGTGCTGACCGGACAGCCGCGCGTATCGGGCTGGTTCGATGCCCTCTGTAAGGCGAAGGCCCATTATAAGGTATTCATCGGCCTGATCATTACCAGATATGGTGGTTTGGTCGGAGTACCCTGAACCCGTATGGACATCTTTCAGCCATTTCGCCGGGGCTTTTGCCGTTTCGGTGGCAAAGCGCTGGCCGTTGATTGTCAGACGGCCATGGGCGCCGGGGCCGATGCCCGCCCAGTCACCAGCGTGCCAATAGATCAGGTTGTGACGGGATTCGGACCCGGGGACCGCGTGGTTTGATACTTCGTAGGCGGGAAGGCCTCGGGCTTCGCACAGGTCCTGGGTGATCTGGTACAGGTCGGCGCCAAGGTCCTCGTCTGGCAAGCCCCGCAAGTGTCCGGCGGCGGCGCGGGCGCCGAAGACAGTGCCGTCCTCGACCGTCAGTTGATACAGCGACAGGTGGTCTGCCGTCATCGACAGGGCCTCGGTCAGTTCCCGGCGCCAGTCTTCGCGGGACTGGTCCTGGCGGGCATAGATCAGGTCGAAGCTGACACGGTCGAAGGTGTTTCGGGCGATGTCGAAAGCCGTTCGGGCCTCTGCCACCGAATGGATCCGGCCCAGTCGGCGCAGGTCCGGATCGTGGAGCGCCTGGACGCCCAGCGACACGCGGTTGACCCCGGCCTGGCGGAAGGCGGCGAAGCGGCCGGCTTCGACCGAGCCGGGGTTGGCTTCCAGGGTGATTTCCATGTCGTTCGCCGGCAGCCAGGCGGCGCGGGCGGCGTCGATGACGGCGGCGACGGTTTCAGGCTCCATCAGCGACGGCGTACCGCCGCCGAAGAAGATCGTGTTCAGGACACGGGGGCCAGTTTCCGAAGAAATGCGTTTTATTTCAGATAGATATGACTCCACCCACGCGCGGTGGTCGACCACTTTCGCGACATGGGAGTTGAAGTCGCAGTAAGGGCACTTGGCCGCGCAGAACGGCCAGTGCACGTAGAGGCCAAAGCCCCCTTCGACGGATTCAACGTCCAAAGGATCCCTCGATCAGCGCCTGGAACGCGCGCGCCCGGTGCGAGATGCGGTTCTTTTGATCCGCATCCATTTCGCCGAAGGTAATATGATACCCGTCCGGCTGGAAGATGGGATCATAGCCGTGGCCTTGCGCGCCACGCATCGGCCAGGTGATCTGACCGGGCGCATGGCCCTCATAGATCTCCTCGTGTCCGTCGGGCCAGGCCAGGAGCAGCGTGCAGCAGAACCGGG
This sequence comes from Chachezhania sediminis, assembly GCF_009765275.1. Taxonomy (GTDB): domain Bacteria; phylum Pseudomonadota; class Alphaproteobacteria; order Rhodobacterales; family Rhodobacteraceae; genus Chachezhania; species Chachezhania sediminis. Next base: position 309,691 of record NZ_VOPH01000002.1, on the reverse strand, counting down.
CGCGGCGCGGGAAAGGCGCATCGATCGCCTCCAGCTTTTCCCAGGTCCTGGTCATCGCCATGTGAAAATTGCGGCCGGCGGGCGTTTCGGCCCAGTCGGCGGTATAGACGCCGGGGGCGCCGTCCAGCGCCTCGATCTCGATCCCGGAATCGTCGGCCAGCGCGGGCAGGCCGGTGGCTTCGACGGCGGCCCGGGCCTTGATGCGGGCATTGCCGATGAAGGTCGTTTCCGTCTCCTCCGGCTCTGCCAGGTTCATCTCGGCCCCGCCGACCACGGTCACGCCCAGGGGGCCGAACAGCTGGCGCATTTCTTCCAGCTTGCCGGCATTGTGCGTGGCGATCAGCAGCCGGTCACCGTCGAAGCGCCGTCTCATGCCGTGGCGGCCTTTTGCGCGGCAACCAGTTCGGCTGTGCCCTTGGCGGCCAGGTCCATCAGCGTGTTCAGCTGGTCGCGGCTGAAGGTCGATCCTTCGGCGGACATCTGCACCTCGATCAGGCGGCCCGATCCGGTCATGACGAAGTTGCCGTCGACGCCGGCTTCGCTGTCTTCCGGGTAATCCAGGTCCAGCACCGGCTGGCCGGCATAGATCCCGCAGGATACGGCCGCCACCGGGTCCATCAGCGGATCGGAAATTACGTCGCCGGCCTTCATCAGCTTGTTGACGGCCAGCCGCAGGGCGACCCAGCCCCCGGTGATGGATGCACAACGTGTGCCGCCATCGGCCTGCAGCACGTCGCAGTCGACGGTGATCTGGCGTTCGCCCAGGGCCACGCGATCGACGCCGGCCCGCAGGGACCGGCCGATCAGGCGCTGGATCTCGACCGTGCGGCCGCCCTGCTTGCCGGCCGCTGCCTCGCGCCGCATCCGCGTGTTGGTCGCGCGCGGCAGCATGCCGTATTCCGCGGTGACCCAGCCCAGGCCCGACCCCTTGACGAAGGGCGGTACGCGTTCTTCCAGCGTGGCGGTACACAGCACGTGGGTGTGGCCGACCTTGATCAGGCATGATCCCTCTGCATGGCGGGAAACGCCGGTTTCGATTGAAACCTTGCGCATTTCGCTTAAGTCTCGTCCTGACGGTCGCATCGGTTTTTCCTGTTGTGGGCGCCAGGCTGTCGGCCCGGCCGTTCGCGACGGGGGATAGCGCCCGAAACACGCAAGGTGCAAGCGTATTGACCGCCGGTCGGCGAAAGGCCGGGGACGAATGGTGATGAGCGAGGCAGCAAGACTTCTTCAGGAACTGAACGACCGCTCGCGCGAGGTCTTCCGCCTGGTCGTCGAATCCTACCTGAATTCCGGCGACCCGGTGGGCAGCCGGACCCTGACGCGTGCGATGAGCGAAAAGGTCTCGGCGGCGACGGTCCGGAACGTGATGCAGGACCTGGAATACCTGGGCCTGCTGGGCAGCCCGCACGTGTCCGCGGGCCGGGTGCCGACGCAGCTGGGCCTGCGCCTGTTCGTCGATGGCCTGCTGGAGGTCGGCGAACCCGATGCCCGTGCGCGCGAGGCGATCGATGCCACGACGGACGGGGCGGGCGACGTGTCGGTCCTTCTGGACCGGGTGGGCGAGGCGTTGTCTGGCGTGACCCGCGGTGCGTCGCTGGTCCTGACGCCCAAGCGTGAAGCGGCGATCAAGCACGTGGAATTCGTGGGCCTGGGCACCGACCGCGCACTGGTCGTTCTGGTGTTCGAGGACGGTCATGTCGAAAACCGTATCTTCACGCCGCCGCCGGGCCAGACGCAAAGCGCGATGCGAGAGGCGGCGAATTTCCTGAACTCCCTGATCGAAGGGCGGACGTTGTCCGAATTCCGCGACGTGATCGCCCGCCAGATCGCCGTGCGCCGGCAGGAAATCGACAGCCTGGCCCATGACCTGGTCGAACGCGGCCTGGCGGTCTGGGACGCGGAACAGGACGGCGATTCGGGCCGCCTGATCGTGCGCGGCCGGTCGCATCTTCTGTCCGGCAGCGCCGAAGACGTCGGGCTCGACCTGATCCGCACGCTCTTCGACGACCTCGAACGCAAGCGCGATATCGCAGAGTTTCTGGACTCGACCGAAGCCGGAGAGGGAGTCCGTATTTTTATTGGGTCGGAGAACAAACTTTTCTCACTTTCCGGTTCCTCTCTGGTGGTCTCTCCCTATATGAACGCGGACCGTAAGATCATCGGCGCGGTGGGCGTGATCGGACCCACGCGCCTCAACTACGGCCGGATCGTCCCCATCGTCGATTACACGGCGCAACTTGTGGGGCGGCTCGTGTCCGACCGGAACTAGAGGTGAAGAATGGCTGATCCCAAGAACGAGGATTTCCTGGACGATATCGCCGACGCCGAAGCGGAAGAGCTGGCGGCGCAATTGGCGGACGACCTGGAAGGTGCGGATGCGCCCGGCAGCGATGCACAGCTCGAGGCCGTGATGGCCGAGCGCGACCAGTACAAGGACCGCTTCATGCGGTCGCTGGCGGATGCCGAGAACCTGCGCAAGCGTGCCGACAAGGAACGCCGCGATGCGGAACGCTATGGCGGTTCGAAACTGGCCCGCGACATGCTGCCGGTCTACGATAACATGAAGCGCGCGCTCGATGCGGCGACGGACGAGCAGAGGGAAGCGTCGGCCGCTCTGATCGAGGGCGTGGAACTAACGTTGCGCGAGCTGCAGAACGTCTTCTCCCGTCACGGGATCGAGGTCATCTCGCCCCAGGTTGGCGACCGCTTCGACCCGCAGATGCACCAGGCCATGTTCGAGGCCCCGGTCCCCGGCACCAAGGCGGGCGAGATCATCCAGGTGGCGGCCGAAGGCTTCCTCCTCCACGACCGCCTTCTGCGCCCCGCGCAGGTCGGCGTGTCGTCTATGCCGGCCAGCTGATCCGACCCGGCCAAGGTGCGTGAAAACCACGCACCTTACGGTGAGGGATCATGATCTCCGCCCATCTTCTTTGATCCTCAAATACCTCGGGGGGAGACCGCTCCGAAGGAGCGGGCGGGGGGCAGAGCCCCCCCCGACCTCTGGCTTTGTGTTGACGTAGCATGGGGGCTCTGCCCCCGCCCGTCGCTGCGCGCCGGACTCCCCCGAGGTATTTGAGGATCAAAGAAGTAAGGGGTCGTTGTTAACCTTGACTTGGCATTGTCGCGACACGGTACAGGCGGAGGCGCCGATGGCCGTGATCGAAGAAGTCCCCGCTGTTCGCAAGGGCAGCGGGGCATCTTGCCGTAGGGTGCGTGGTATCCACGCACCATCGGCGTCAGCCCTTCAGGGCCGCCTTTAGCCGATAGACCAGTTCCAGTGCCTCGCGCGGGGTGAGGTCGTCGGGATTGGTCTCGCCCAGGAGATCCAGCGCGGGGGACTTGGCGGGAGCCGGGGCCTGGGCGGCGCTGACCGCGGCGGCGGCCGAGAAGAGCGGCAGGTCGTCGACGAAGGCCATGGGTTTCCCGGCTTCGCGCTCGCCGCGTTCCAGCGACTCCAGCACCGAACGGGCGCGGTCGACCACGGCGCGGGGCAGGCCCGCCAGTTGCGCCACCTGCACGCCGTAGGAGCGGTCGGCGGCACCCTTCTTCACCTCGTGGAGGAAGATGACCTCGCCATCCCATTCCTTGACGGCGACCGTGGCGTTTTCCGCGCCTTTCAGGCGGGACACGGTCTGGGTCAGTTCGTGGTAGTGCGTCGCGAAGAGGGCCCGGGACCGGTTCATGTCGTGGAGGTGCTCCAGCGTCGCCCAAGCGATAGAGAGGCCGTCATAGGTTGCCGTGCCGCGGCCGATCTCGTCCAGGATCACCAGCGCACGGTCGTCGGCCTGGTTCAGGATGGCGGCCGTTTCCACCATTTCCACCATGAAGGTCGACCGGCCGCGGGCCAGGTCGTCCGCCGCACCGACGCGCGAGAAGAGCTGCGAGACGAGGCCGATATGGGCCGCGGATGCCGGTACGTGGCTGCCCATCTGCGCCAGCAGTGCGATCAGGGCGTTCTGGCGCAGGAAGGTCGATTTGCCAGCCATGTTGGGGCCGGTCAGCAGCCAGATCGCGGCGCCGTCGGTGGCCGATAGATCGCAGTCGTTGGAGATGAAGGGCGTGTTTTCCCGCCGCAAGGCCATTTCGACCACCGGGTGGCGGCCATCCTCGATCCGGAAGGCGCGGCTGTCGTCGACCGTGGGCCGGGTCCAGTCTTCGGCCCGGGACAGTTCGGCCAGTGCGGTGGACAGGTCCAGTTCGGCCAGGCCGCGGGCGGCAAGGCTGAGGCGGGGGGCTTCGGCCAGGACCGCGTCGCGCAAGGCAGCGAAGTGGCGCTTCTCGATCTCAAGCGCACGATTTCCGGCGTTCAGCATCCGCGCTTCCAGATCCGACAGTTCGACCGTGGTAAAACGGATCTGGTTGGCCGTCGTCTGGCGGTGGATGAAGGTTTCCGACAGCGGCGGCGCCTGCATCTTGGACGCGTGGGTCGACGGCGTTTCGATGAAGTAGCCCAGCACGTTGTTGTGCTTGATCTTCAGCGCCGAGACGCCCGCCTGTTCGGCATAGCGCGCCTGCAGGGACATGATCACCGATCGGCCTTCGTCGCGCAGCTGCCGGGCGTCGTCCAGATCGGCATCGAAGCCCGTTGCGATGAAGCCGCCGTCGCGGGCCAGCAGGGGCGGGTCGGCGACGAGTGCCGTTTCCAGCAAGGCGGAAAGCGCGTCGAACCCGGTCAGGGCCGACACCGCCTCGACCAGCAGGGGTGGCAGGTCGGCCGCTGTGGCGCGATGGGCGATGGCTTCGGCCTGTCCCAGTGCGGACCGGATCGCGGCCAGGTCCCGCGGGCCTCCGCGGTCCAGCGACAGGCGGGACAGGGCGCGGTCGAGGTCCGGCGTCTTCTTCAGCGCCTCGCGCAGGTCGCGGACCAGGCCCGTATCCTCGACGAACAGGTCGACCGCGGCCAGACGGCCGTGGATCACATCCAGCCGGCGGGACGGCGAGGACAGGCGCTGTTCCAGCAGGCGGGCGCCGGCAGGCGTGACTGTCCGGTCGATGGCGGACAGAAGCGACCCTTCGCGGCCGCCCGACAGCGCGCGCGTCAGTTCCAGGTTCCGGCGGGTGGCGGCGTCGATCTGCATCACGCCGTCGGTGCTTTCGCGCTGCGGAGCACGGAGCAGGGGCAGCTTGCCCTTCTGCGTGATCTCCAGGTATCCGATCAGGCCCGCCATGGCGCCGATCTCGGCCCGGCCGAAGGACGCAAAGGCGTCCAGGGTGCCGACGCGGAACAGGTCCTTCAGGCGGCCGGCCCCGCCGGAGGAATCGAAGGCCGACCGGGCCAGCGGTGTGACCGGCACGCCCATGTCGCGGGCAATGGAGTCCACTTCCGGTTCTGCCGGGTCGGCCAGCAGCAGTTCGGACGGCGCCAGACGGGCCAGTTCCGGGCCCAGCCGCACGCGGGACAGGGGCATCACGTGGAACGCACCGGTAGAGATGTCGGCCCAGGCCAGCGCCGCTTCGCCGCGGACTTCGGAATAGGCGGCCAGGAAGTTGTGGCGGCGCGCCTCCAGCAGCGCGTCTTCGGTCAGCGTGCCCGGCGTCACCAGGCGGACCACGTCGCGTTTCACGACGGATTTCGACCCGCGTTTCTTCGCCTCGGCCGGGCTTTCCAGTTGTTCGCAGACGGCGACGCGGAACCCCTTGCGGATCAGGGTCAGCAGATAGCCTTCGGCCGCGTGGATCGGCACGCCGCACATCGGGATGTCGTCACCGTCGTGCTTGCCGCGCTTGGTCAGGGCGATGTCCAGCGCCGCCGACGCATCCACCGCGTCGTCAAAGAACATCTCGTAGAAGTCGCCCATCCGGTAGAACAAAAGCGCACCGGGATGCGCTTCCTTGATCTCCAGGTATTGCGCCATCATGGGCGTGACGGTGGTCAAGGCGGTTCTCCAGCGTATCGGCGGGCACCATAGCCAGTGACCATGGCGGGAAAAAGCGAAAACCCGGGCGTTGAGACTGCCGTACTCGCGGGTTAAGAGGATCGGCACGTCGGCAGTATGGCCAAGGGAGGCCAAGGGGAGGCCAGGGCGCTATGACCAGACTGAAGATCACCCGGGAAGAGGCGCTTGCCTTCCACATGGACCCGACACCGGGCAAGTGGGAAGTGCAGGCGACCGTGCCGATGACCAGCCAGCGCGACCTGTCGCTGGCCTATTCGCCGGGCGTGGCCGTGCCGTGCCTGGAAATCGCCGAACGGCCGGAAACCGCATACGATTATACCAACAAGGGCAACCTTGTCGCCGTGATCTCGAACGGGACCGCCGTTCTGGGGCTGGGCAACCTTGGTGCGCTTGGGTCCAAGCCTGTGATGGAAGGCAAGTCGGTCCTCTTCAAGCGGTTCGCGGACGTCAATTCCATCGATATCGAACTGGATACCGAGGACCCGGACGAATTCTGCAAGGCGGTCAAGCTGATGGGGCCGACCTTCGGCGGCATCAACCTGGAAGACATCAAGGCGCCCGAATGCTTCATCATCGAGCAGCGCCTGAAGGAAGAGATGGACATCCCCGTCTTCCACGACGACCAGCACGGCACCGCCGTGATCTGTGCGGCGGGTCTGATCAACGCGCTCCATATCTCTGGCAAGAAGATCGAGGACGTGAAGATCGTCCTGAACGGTGCCGGCGCGGCCGGGATCGCCTGTATCGAGCTGCTGAAGTCCATGGGCGCGCGGCACGACAACTGTGTCGTCTGCGACACCAAGGGCGTCATCTATCAGGGCCGGACCGACGGCATGAACCAGTGGAAGTCGGCCCATGCCATCGCGACCGAGCTTCGGACGCTGGAAGAGGCGATGGTCGGCGCCGACGTCTTTCTGGGCGTGTCGGTCAAGGGCGCCGTGACGCAGGAGATGGTGGCGTCCATGGCGGACAACCCGGTCATCTTCGCCATGGCGAACCCGGATCCGGAAATCACGCCCGAAGAGGCGCACGCCGTGCGGATGGATGCGATCGTGGCCACGGGCCGGTCGGACTATCCCAACCAGGTGAACAACGTCCTGGGCTTCCCCTACCTGTTCCGCGGTGCGCTGGATATCAACGCGCGCGCCATCAATGACGAGATGAAGATCGCCTGCGCCCATGCGCTGGCGGCGCTGGCGCGCGAGGACGTGCCGGACGAGGTCGCAGTCGCCTATGGCAAGAACCTGACCTTCGGGCGCGACTATATCATCCCCACGCCTTTCGACCCGCGGCTGATCCACCGGATCCCGCCGGCAGTGGCGAAGGCGGGCATGCAGACCGGCGCCGCCCGGCGGCCCATTGTCGACATGGACGCTTACGAGGTGCGGCTGAAGACGCGGATGGATCCCACCGCGTCGATTCTGCGGGGCATCGCCGCGCGGGCGCGCAAGGCGCAGGCCCGGATGATCTTCGCCGAAGGTGACGACCCGCGGGTGCTGCGCGCCGCCGTCATGTACCAACGGTCGGGCTATGGCACCGCGCTGGTCGTGGGCAGGCCTGACGACGTGAAGACCAAGCTGGTCGATGCCGGCCTGGAAGACGCCGTGCGCGAGATCGAGGTGGTGAATGCCGCCAATTCCCTGCACCTGGAGACCTACAAGCAGTTCCTCTATGCCCGTCTGCAGCGGCAGGGCCACGACCAGCGCGACGTTCACCGGCTGGCCGCGCGTGACCGGCACGTCTTTGCCGCGCTGATGCTGGCGCACGGGCACGGCGATGGGCTGGTGTCGGGGGCGACGCGCAAGTCGGCCCATGTGCTGGCGCAGATCAACCGGGTCTTCGATGCCGATGCCGCCCATGGCGCGGCCGGGGTCACGGCGCTGCTGCACAAGGGCCGGATCGTCCTGATGGCCGACACGCTGGTCCACGAATGGCCGGAACCCGAAGACCTGGCCACCATCGCCGAACGCGCCGCCGACGTGGCGCGGCACCTGGGCCTGGAACCGCGGGTGGCCTTCGTCAGCTTCTCGACCTTCGGCTATCCGGTGTCGGAACGGGCCGAGAAGATGCACAAGGCCCCGGACGTGCTGGCACGGCGCGGCGCGAATTTCGAGTACGAGGGCGAGATGACGGTGGACGTGGCGCTGAACGCGACCGCGCAGAAGTCCTATCCGTTCCAGCGTCTGAGCGGGCCGGCGAACATCCTGGTCGTGCCGGCGCGGCACTCGGCCTCGATCAGCGTGAAGCTGATGCAGGAAATGGCCGGCGCCACCGTGATCGGGCCGATCCTGGCGGGCGTGGAAAAGCCGATCCAGATCTGTTCGACCGGATCCACGGCCAACGACATCCTGAACATGGCCCTTCTGGCCGCCTGCGAGATCGGCTCATGACGATCTGGAACCTCGGTTCCATCAATGCAGACATGGTCTATGCCGTGCCGCACCTGCCGCAGGCGGGCGAGACGCTGGCGGCATCGACCCTGCGGCAGTTCCTGGGCGGCAAGGGGGCCAACATGTCGGTCGCCGCCGCGCGGGGCGGGGCCCATGCGGCCCATGTCGGTGCCGTGGGGACTGATGGCGGCTGGGCGGTCGAACGGTTGACGGAATACGGGGTCGACACGCGGTTCATCGACCGGCAGGGCGGCGCCACGGGACACGCGATCATCGCCGTGGATCCGACGGGCGAGAACCAGATCCTGATCTGGCCCGGCACCAACCGCACAATCCCGGAAGACCTGATCGGCAAAGCCCTGACCGAGGCCGCGGCCGGGGATATCCTGCTGATCCAGAACGAGACCAACGCCCAGGACCACGCTGCCCGTATGGGCCGGGACCTGGGCCTGAAGGTGGCCTATGCCGCGGCCCCGTTCGAAGCGGCGGCGGTCCGGGCCGTCCTGCCCTTCATCGACATCCTGATCCTGAACGCGGTGGAGGCCGAACAGCTGGCCGCCGCCACCGGTATCCTGCCGGCCGATCTGCCGGTGGCCCATGTCGTGATCACGCTGGGCGCCGACGGCGCGCGGCATATCGATACGGTCCGTGCACAAGAAACCCACTATCCGGCCGTGCCGGTGACGCCTGTCGACACGACGGGCGCGGGCGATACCGTCACAGGTTTCCTGCTGGCGGGGCTGGATCGCGGGCTGGACATGGCGCAGGCCATGGAGCTGGCGATGCAGGCAGGTGCCCTGATGGTCACGCGCCACGGCACCGCCGATGTTATTCCCGATCTGAAGGAAGTTCAGGCCGCCCTCGGCCGCTGAGCCGGACATCCTGCAAGCATGTCTGACCAGTCCACCGCCTGCCGTGCTGCAATGCGCTGGGTTGGTGGGGCGGGCCGTTCGTGTGTCGGGCCCTAGGCGGACGCCGACGGCGTGGTCACGTGGATTGCCCCGGCCGTGCGGATCGTCAGCGATTCGACGCGAATCGGGGTGACCGACAGCTCGACCTCGGTCCCGGCGGTTTCCACCGGGCCGGTGGAGCCGATGGGCAGGCATTCCAGGACATGGGCGACAAGCATGAGCGTCGCCAGGGCGATGGCCTTTACGGTGAGGTTTGAGGACATTTCGGGGGTCACTCCTTTCGGCGACAGGTTGGCGGGACGGGCCGTCACGCTCAAGTCACTGAACGGCGAACTCACACCGACGTGATCGCAGGGCAGGGACCAAAGCTGCATGTTCGCTTCCGTATATACATGCTAAGGTTGATTCTGTCCGCTTCGTACTGCCAGCGGTGCAACAGGCAGGAGACCCGCGATGATCCCCCTCGACGCCGATTTCATCTACGAGGTCGCCCCGACCTTTTCCGGGCGCTTCCTGGTGGCGCAACGGCGGATCGTGTCGGCGATTGCCGACGATTTCGCAACGATGCTGGATGGTTACGGGATCGATACCTACCTTCGGATCGCCCATTTCATGGCCCAAGTGACCCATGAATGTGCGGGCTTCCGCACGACCGAGGAATTCGCCAGCGGCGCCGACTATGAAGGCCGGACCGATCTGGGCAACATGCAGGCCGGCGATGGCATGCGCTACAAGGGGCGGGGACTGATCCAGCTGACCGGCCGGCAAAATTACCGCCGGTACGGGGACCTTCTGAACCTGCCGCTGGAGGACCAGCCGGAGCTGGCGGCACAGCCTCTGACCTCGCTTCGGATCGCCTGCACCTACTGGGACGATCACGGGCTGAACGCGCTGGCGGACCGCGACAACCTGGTCGCCATCACCCGGCGGGTGAACGGCGGGACCAACGGGCTGGCAGAGCGCGGGCAGTGCCTGTCCCGGGCCAAGACGGCCCTGCGCCGGCGACAGGGCATCATCGTCTCGCACTTGCAGGGGGGCACGGGATCGGTCCTGCGCCGCGGCTCCTTCGGGGCCGAGGTGGAGAGGCTTCAGACCGCCTTGCGCGAGGCCGGCTGGCCCCTGGCGGTGGACGGCGATTTCGGCGCGGCGACGGAACTGGCGGTGCTGCAACTGCAGACCAGTAACGGGCTGACGGCCGACGGCATCGTCGGCCGGGTGACCTGGGACGCGCTGGGAGTCTGAGCGCCCATTGAAGCCGTGCGGGGGACGTCCTAGCAAGGACGAAACAGGGGAGCCGTGCATGACCGAGACCGAGAAACTGACGACCCACACGTCCGAGGACGATGTTCGCAACGAAACCATCCTGATCTGGGTGAACGGCGCCCTGAAACCCCGGGCCGAGGCGACGGTCAGCGTCTATGACAGCGGTTTCCTGCTGGGCGACGGCGTGTGGGAAGGGCTGCGGCTCTATGATGGCAAATGGGCCTTCCTGTCGGACCACATGGATCGCCTGTTCGAGGCGGCGAAGGCCATCGACCTGGACATCGGCATGGACCGCGCGGGCGTCATCGCGGCGCTGGAAGAGGTCCGACGGGCCAATGGCATGGAAACCGACGCCCATGCCCGCCTGATGGTGACCCGCGGCACCAAGATCCGGCCGTTCCAGCATCCCAGCCTGTCGCGGTCCGGTCCCACGATGGTGATCATCGCCGAACATTCCCGCCCCAGGCTGCCGCGCCCCGTGCGGCTGGCCACCGTCCCTCAGATCCGCGGCCTGCCGATGAGCCAGGACCCCAAGCTGAATTCGCATTCCAAACTGAACTGCGTTCTGGCCGCCGTCGCCGCCGAAAAGGCCGGCGCGGACGAAGGCCTGATGCTGGACGTGCATGGTTTCGTGAACACGACCAATGCCTGCAACTTCTTCATCGTCCGGAAGGGCGAGGTTTGGACCTCGACCGGCGATTACTGCATGAACGGGATCACGCGTCAGAAGGTGATCGACCTCTGCCGCGCAAACGATATCCCGGTCTACGAACGCAACTATTCCCTGGTCGATGCCTATGGCGCGGATGAGGCGTTCCTGACCGGCACATTCGGCGCCCAGACCCCGGTGGGCGACATCGACGGGCGCACAATCGGCACGGGCGAACTTGGGCCGATGACCGAACGGATCCGCGAACTCTACAAGGCGCTGGTCGCCAAGGACGTCGCCTGATGCGGATCGCGATGTGGAGCGGCCCGCGGAACCTGTCGACCGCGATGATGTATGCCTTCCGGTCACGCGGCGACTGCGCGGTCAGCGACGAACCCTTCTATGCCGCCTACCTGGCAAAAACCGGGCTGGACCACCCGATGCGGGACGAGATCCTGCAAAGCCAGCCGAACGACCCGGCCGCGGTCGAGGCATATATCACCGGCCCCACTCCCGGCGACCGCCCGCACTGGTATCAGAAGCACATGACCCAGCACATCCTGCCGGGCATGGACACGGGCTGGGCCGGGGACATGGTCAACGTGTTCCTGATCCGTCATCCTGCACGGGTCGTCGCCTCCTACACTGTGAAACGCGAACACCCGACCCGGGCCGACCTGGGCTTCGACCGGCAGCTTGAACTCTATGAGATGTTCGGCGGCCCGGTGATCGACAGCGACGAGATCCGCCGCGACCCGGGCGCCGTGCTGCGGGCGCTTTGCACGGAAATCGGCCTGTCCTGGACCGATGCCATGCTGTCCTGGCCCAGGGGCGGTTTGCCCGAAGACGGCGTCTGGGCGCCGCACTGGTATGGGGCGATCCATGGCTCTGCCGGGTTTGCCGGTGCAGAAGGTCCGCTGCCGGTGCTGCAGGGCACTGCGGCCGAACTGGCCGCCGACCTGATGCCCGTCTACGACGCCATGAAAGCCCGGGCCCTGGGATCCCGACCCTGACGCCTGCCCTGAAGCTTTGCCTTTCCGGCTCGGTCTTGGCATAGGATGGGGACGAGGCAGGGATAATACATGGCACGTCGGAAGGCCGAACCCGAAGAGCAGAAACCGCGGCGGCGCCCCCGCGCCGATCGCAGACCTGTGCGCTGGCTGCTGCGCTGGACGCGCCGGGCGGTGGTGTTCTGCCTTGTGATGATCGCGACGTTGATCCTGATCTATTCCAAGGTGAACCCGCCCACGACCCTGACCATGCTGGAGGAGCGCCGTCAGCGCGGTTCCGTTCAGCATTTCTGGGTTTCCATGGACGATATCGCGCCGGTCATGGCCCGGTCGGTCGTCGCGGCCGAGGACGCGAATTTCTGCCGGCACTGGGGCTTCGACGTCAAGGCGATCAAGATGGCCATGGCCGACGGCGCGGTGCGCGGCGCCTCGACCCTCAGTCAGCAGGTGACCAAGAACGTGTTCCTGTGGCAGGGCCGCAGCTGGATCCGCAAGGTGCTGGAGGCGGGCCTGACGCCGTTGGTCGAACTGGTCTGGTCCAAGCGCCGCATCGTCGAGGTCTATCTGAACGTGGCCGAGATGGGCCCGGGCATCTTCGGCGTCGGCGCCGCGGCAAAGGCGTATTTCAACACCACGCCCGACAGGCTGACCGCCCGGCAGGCGGCCCAGCTGGCCGCTGTCCTGCCGGATCCAAAGCGGCGGGATCCTGCCAATCCCACCCAATGGTTGAAGAAGCGCGCCGCCCGTATCGCGGATGGGGCGGCAACCATCGCCGCCGACGGCCGCGCCGCCTGCTTCGAGGATTGAAAAACCTTTCGAAGGCAGGCATTGCTGATCCCCACACCACGCACATGCATTGAACCATGAACACAGATACGGCCCGCCTTTACCACGTTCCGCTTTCGCCCTTCTGCCGCAAGGTGCGGCTGGTCCTTGCGGAAAAGCGGGTAGAGGTCGAACTGGTCGAGGAACGGTACTGGGAGGCCGATCCCGACTTCCTGCGCCGCAACCCGGCCGGCAAGGTCCCGGTCCTGCGACTGGACGGGCAGATCATGGCCGAAAGCGCCGCGATCTGCGAATATGTCGAAGAAACCCGGCCGGAACCGCCGCTGATGCCGAAACGCCCCGCCGCGCGGTTCGAGGTCCGGCGCCTGATCGGCTGGTTCGACGACAAGTTCCACGCCGAGGTTACGTCGCAGCTGCTCTATGAACGGGTGAACAAGAAGATCGCCAGCCGCGGCTATCCCGACAGCACGGCGGTGAAGGCGGGCGCCAAGGCGATCAAGTACCACCTGGATTACATGGGCTGGCTTCTGGACCACCGCCGCTGGCTGGCGGGGGACATGATGACCCTGGCCGACTTCACGGCGGCGGCGCATCTGTCCTGTCTCGACTACATTTCCGACGTGGACTGGCACCGGCAGCCGGCGGTCAAGGACTGGTACGCCAAGATCAAGTCGCGCCCGGCCTTTCGCAGTATCCTCGCCGACCAGGTTCCGGGCTTTCGCCCGCCGGCGCACTACGCTGACCTGGATTTCTAGGCTAGGCTGCCCGCCATGGGCGACGATCAGAACGACGATCTGAAGACACGGTTGCAGGCCGAGGCCGCAGAGCTTGGCCTTGCGGCCACCGGCATCTGCGGCCCAGGCGACGTCCCGCAGGTCATGCCCCGCCTGACCGAATTCCTTCAGGCCGGCCACCACGGCCAGATGGGCTGGCTGGCCGACCGCGTACACTGGCGCGGCGATCCCTCCGCACTCTGGCCCGAGGCGCGGTCGGTGATCATGCTGGCCGAAAGCTATACCCCCGATCACGACCCGCTGACGGTGCTGGAAAGGACCGATCGCGCCGCCATCTCGGTCTATGCCCAGAACCGCGACTATCACGATGTCCTGAAGAAGAAGCTGAAGCGCCTGGCCCGCTGGCTGATCGCCGAGGCAGGGGGCCAGGTGAAGGTCTTCGTCGACACCGCGCCCGTGCCGGAAAAGGCGCTGGCACAGGCGGCCGGTCTGGGCTGGCAGGGCAAGCACACGAACCTGGTCGGCCGGGCCTTCGGCAACTGGGTGTTTCTTGGCGCGATTTTCACGACACTCGATCTGGCCAGGGATGCCCCCGAACGCGATCACTGCGGCAGCTGCCGCGCCTGTCTCGACATCTGCCCGACGGATGCCTTCCCCGCGCCCTACCGCATGGACGCGCGCCGGTGCATTTCCTACCTGACGATCGAGCATAAAGGTCCGGTGGACGAGGCCCTGCGCCCCGCGCTCGGAAATCGCATCTACGGCTGCGACGACTGCCTGGCCGCCTGCCCCTGGAACAAGTTCGCGGTCCAGGCGCAGGAACTCCGCTACGCCGCGCGGGAAGATCTGCTGGCCCCGCCGCTGGAGACGTTGGCGCAACTCGATGACCCGTCCTTCCGGGCGATGTTCTCCGGCAGCCCGATCAAGCGCATCGGCCGCGACCGCTTCGTCCGGAACGTCCTTTACGCCATCGGCAATTCCGCCCGGCCCCAGCTTCGCGCCGCAGCCGCAGCCCTGACCGGCGATCCCGACCCCGCGGTTGCCGATGCGGCACGATGGGCCGCCGCGCGCCTGGCCTCGACCGCGTAGCGGTGCGTGGAAAACACGCACCCTACCCACCGTTGGACGTCGATCATCCTGGCGGGAACCTTGGCGTCACCCCCCAGAAAAACGCGAAAGGCGCCGAACACTCGCCCGACGCCTCCACTTCTTTGATCTTCAAATACCCTCGGGGGAGTCGCACCGCAGGTGCGGCGGGGGCAGAGCCCCTAAACCCCGCCGGATATCAGGACACCTCGGCAGCCCGTTTCGGCAGAACCCAGTCCGCCCGCGGGAAATGGCAGGTATAGCCGTTCGGGATCCGCTCCAGGTAATCCTGGTGCTCGGGCTCGGCCTCCCAGAAGTCGCCGACCGGTTCCACCTCGGTCACCACACGCCCGGGCCAGAGACCCGAGGCGTTGACGTCCGCGATGGTCTCCAGCGCGATCTCCTTCTGTGCTTCGTCGACGAAATAGATCGCCGACCGATAGCTCATGCCGCGGTCGTTGCCCTGCCGGTTCAGCGTCGTGGGATCGTGGATCTGGAAGAAGAATTCCAGCAGCTTGCGGTACGAGGTCTTCGCCGGATCGAACAGGATCTCGATCCCCTCGGCATGGGTGCCGTGGTCGCGGTAGGTGGCGTTGGCGACATCGCCGCCGGTATAGCCCACGCGGGTCCTGGTCACGCCCGGCAGCTTGCGGATCAGGTCCTGCATGCCCCAGAAGCATCCCCCCGCCAGTACGGCGCGTTCGGTCGTCATGCCACGTCCTCCACTTGATCCAGGTAGGCGCCATAGCCTTCCGCCTCCATCTCGTCCCGCGGGACAAAGCGGAGCGAGGCCGAGTTTATGCAGTAGCGCAGCCCGCCGCGGTCGCGGGGGCCGTCGGGAAACACGTGGCCCAGGTGGCTGTCGCCATGGGCCGACCGGACCTCGGTCCGGATCATGCCGTGGGTCACGTCGCGCAGTTCGACGACATGGGCCGCTTGGATCGGCTTGGTGAAGCTGGGCCAGCCGCAGCCGGATTCGTACTTGTCGGCCGAGGCAAAGAGCGGTTCACCCGACACGATGTCGACATAGATGCCGGCCGCCTTGTTCGACAGAAGCTTGCCGGTGCCGGGGCGTTCCGTGCCGCTTTCCTGGGTCACCCAGTATTCCTCGGGCGAGAGGGCGGCGACGGCGTCGGGGTCCTTGAAATATTTGGTCATGGGTCCTCCGAAAGATGTCCTGCCGATTAGATGGGGCCAGGATGCAGAAATCAAATGGTTTGCGCGGCATCCCGTATGCACAAGCATACGTGAAGATCCGCACGGGTTCCGGCCGCGTATACTGTCAGGAGCCACCCGAAAAGGAGCGATCATGAAAGCCGCAGCGAAAGGTCCCGCCCTGAGTTTGAGTTCGAGTCTGAGCCTGATCGTGGCGCTTGCCGCAGCACCCGCCCTGGCGGGGCCGGTTTCGGGCACCTTCCCGTCCATCGACGGCGGCACATTGTCGGTCGAGGACTGGCGGGGGCATCCGGTGCTGGTGGTCAACACTGCCTCGCAATGCGGGTTCACGCCGCAATACGAAGGGCTTCAGGCGCTTTACGACACGTACCGCGACCGCGGACTGGTGGTGCTGGCGGTGCCGTCCGATGACTTCAACCAGGAGCTGGCGACGGCGGAGGAGGTCAAGGCATTCTGCGAGCTGAACTATGATCTGACGCTGCCGATGACGGACATTACCCCTGTCCGGGGGGCTGGCGCACATGAATTCTATCGCGCAGTGAAGGCCGAGACGGGGTTCGAGCCCGGGTGGAACTTCAACAAGGTGCTGATCGCGCCTTCGGGCGAGGTGGTGGCGACTTGGGGGTCTTCCGTGCGACCCGAATCCGGGAAGATTACCGGCGCGGTGGAGCGGCTTTTGAACTGAGCGCCCTGCGTTGCGGTGGACGGGGGCTCTGCCCCCGGCCGCGCCCTTGGCGCGCCTCCCCCGAGGGTATTTGAAGATCAAAGAAGTGGGGGCGTCGGGCCAGGGTCCGGGGCGGCGCCAAAGTTCCCGCCACGGTGTTCGCCTTCCGAGGGCGGGCAGGGTGCGTGGTTTCCACGCACCGCTATATCGATTTCGGGGGCCGGCGGGCGAGCTGGACGGCGAGGATGCCGGCGGTGGTGATCAGGACGCCGACCACGTCGAGGGGGCCCAGCGCCTCTCCCAGCAGGAGGGCGGCGATGGCCACGCCGAAGACCGGATTCAGGAAGTGGAAGGTGGCGGCGCGGATGGCGCCGATGCGGTCCAGGAGCAGCACCCAGACGAAGGTGGCGGTCAGACCCGGGACCAGCGTCGTGTAGGTGAAGGCCAGGAGAAGCGACCAGGTCGGGTTCAGGTAGAAGGTTTCGAGGAAGATCGCGGCGATGAAGAGGCAGGCAGAGCCCACCAGCATCTGAAGTCCCACGATCATCAGGAAATTCCCGCCCGAGGTGGCGTTGCGCACCGTCAGCGTGGCCGTTGTCAGCGCCAGGACACCCACGAAGCAGCAGGCCAGACCGAACATGTCGATCCCGGCGGACAACCGCGTCGACATGATCAGGGCGACGCCGCCAAAGCCCGCGGCCAGGCCCAGAACGCCCAAGGGGCGCAGCCTTTCGCGGAAGATCAGCCAGCTGGCCAGCGCCACCAGCAGCGGCAGGGCCGAGGCGATGATCGCGGCCAGCGAGGCCTGGATCGTCTGCATGCCGACGAAGAAGAGCCCCAGATAGAGCGCGTTCTGACAGATGCCGAAGATCGCGGTTGCGGTCCATTGCGGCCGTGTCAGGTTCCAGCTTTGGCCCAGTAACCGGGCCCAGATCACGCCGATCAGTCCGGAGATCAGGAAGCGGACCGCCAGAGCATAGATCGGCGAGGCATCCGCCACGATCAGGCGCGCGGTGGAGAATGCCGACGACCACATCAGCGAAAAGGCAAGCCCCATGGCCACGGTCCGTGCGTCCATGTCAGATCCGTCCCGTCATCTTGCGGTGCATTGCGCCATCCTCCCATGTCCCCCGGGGCGTACCCTTTCGCAATTGTCGCCGTGCCGCAAGCCGGGGCCGCAACGTGCGGCGCACCACCGGTGTAGCCGCGCAGCATCCCTTGTCGGAAATCCTTGATTACCGGACAATTTTCAGTTGAGAGTCGGGTGCTGGCGATTTCTAATGGTAACCATGATGATGGCTTCGATCACACTGGACGGGGACACCGATCCGGTTGTCCTGCGTGTGACCGGTCGGCTTCTGACCGTGGCCTTGGGCGCGGTGGAGCGGGCAATGCCTTCCGTTCCATCGGGCACGAAGACGCTGAAGATCGACCTGTCCGATGTCGAGGCGATGGATACCGGCGGCGCCTGGCTTCTGGCCGATCTGGGCCGCAAGCTGGAGGCCGAGGGTTGCACGGTCGAGATCACCGGCGCCACCGAAACCCAGCAGGCCCTTCTGAAGACGGTGACCGATGCCATTCCCGACGAGGAACTGGTCGAGGCGCCGGCCCGGGGCCTGATCCCGTTCCTGGACCGTTTCGGCCGCCGTACGGTGGGGACCGGCGAGGACATCGTATCGCTTCTGGGTTTCTTCGGCCTGATCCTTGTGCGGCTGGTGGGCGTTCTGGTCCGGCCCTGGCGGCTGCGGGCGGCGGCGCTTTTCACCCATATGGAAGAAACCGGCCTGAAGGCCGTTCCCATCGTGGTGCTGATGGGCTTCATGATCGGGGTCGTGCTGGCCTTCCAGGGTGCGGCACAGCTGTCCCAGTTCGGGGCCGAGGTCTATGTCGTCGACCTGATCGCCTATTCCGTCCTGCGGGAACTTGGCATCCTTCTGACCGCGATCATCGTGGCGGGCCGGTCCGGGTCGGCTTTCACGGCCTCTGTCGGGTCGATGAAGCTGCAGCAGGAAATCGACGCGATGGAAACGCTGGGCCTTGATCCGATCGAGGTATTGGTGGTGCCGCGGGTGCTGGCGCTGCTGATCATGCTGCCGGTCCTGGGCTTCATCGCCAATATCGCGGGCCTGGTCGGCGGCGCATTGATGAGCTGGATGGATCTGGGCGTCAGTCCGGGCCTGTTCGTCGCGCGGCTTTACGAGGATATCGACGGCTGGCAGGTCGGCATCGGCATGATCAAGGCGCCGTTCTTTGCGCTGGTGATCGGCACCATCGCGCTGTGGCAGGCGATGCAGGTCGAAGGATCCTCGGTCAGCGTGGGCCAGCGGACCACCGCGTCCGTCGTGCAGTCGATTTCCATCGTCATCGCGCTGGACGCGGTTTTTTCGATCTTCTTCTCGATCATGGATCTGTGATGGACGGTGCGGCGGTTCCGTTGGGCGATACGGCCCCCGACACCACGCGCGAGGTGGTGATCCGCGTCCGCGACCTGGTGAACCAGTTCGGCAAGCAGGTGGTCCACGACCACCTGGATCTGGATGTCTACCGGGGCGAGGTGCTGGGCATCGTCGGCGGGTCGGGCACCGGCAAGTCGGTGCTGCTGCGGACCATCGTCGGGCTGAACCGGCCAAAGGAAGGTTCGATCGAGGTGCTGGGCGTCGACGTTCTGAACGGCCCGGAAGCCGAGCGCCTGCAGGTTGAACGGCGCTGGGGCGTGGCTTTCCAGGACGGGGCGCTGTTTTCGTCGCTGACCGTTCTTCAGAACGTCATGGCCCCGATGCGCGAGCACCTGAAGTTGCCCCGTGCGATGATGAAGGCGCTGGCCGAGGTCAAGATCGGCCTGGCCGGCCTGCCGCCCAATGCCGCCGACAAGTATCCGTCGGAACTGTCGGGCGGGATGCGCAAGCGCGCCGCCCTGGCCCGCGCCCTGGCGCTGGACCCCGAGATCCTGTTCCTGGACGAACCGACTGCCGGGCTCGATCCCATCGGCGCCGCGGCCTATGACGAACTGATCCGCGGCCTGCAACGGGCGCTGGGTCTGACCGTCTTCATGGTGACACATGATCTGGACAGTCTTTACGCGATCTGTGACCGGATCGCCGTTCTGGCGGAAAAGCGGGTGTTGGTGACGGGGCCCATCGAAGATATGACTTCGGTGGACCACCCATGGGTGAAAGAATATTTTACTGGTCCCCGGGCGCGTGCAGCCCAGGCGAAGAAAAAGAGTTAGAGGACGAATATGGAGACGCGTGCGAATTTCGTCCTGATCGGGGCCTTTACCTTGGCCGGGTTGATCGGTGCCTTCGCCTTCCTGATCTGGCTGGCCAAGTTCGATGCCAACAACCAGTATGCCTATTACCACATCCGTTTCGATTCCGTGTCCGGCCTGACCACGGCTGGCGACGTGCAGTTCAACGGGCTAAAGGTCGGGCAGGTGATATCCGTCCGGCTGGATGACGACGATCCGTCCAAGGTCCGGGTGGGCATCGAGGTCCAGCAGAAGACGCCAGTGACCACCGGCACGGTGGCCACGCTGGAATCGCAGGGCGTGACCGGCGTCAGCTATGTCTCTCTGGAAAACAAGACGCCTGGCGGCACGCCCCTGCCCGAAGGCGGCCTGATCAAGTCTGCCCGCTCTTCGCTTCAGTCGATCTTCGAAGGCGCGCCAGAGCTGCTGAACAAGGCAGTGGATCTGCTGGACAGCCTGAATTCCGTGGTCAGCGAACAGAACACCAAGGAAGTATCGGACATGCTGGCGAACCTTTCCTCGGCCTCGGGCCGGCTGGACAAGGTGCTGTCGGATGTCGAAGGGCTGACGACCGATCTGGGCGGTGCGGCGCGCGATGTTTCAAGCTTTACCGGCAGCCTGAAGTCGCTGTCGGCTACGGCCGAGACGACGCTGAACGCCGCCACGAAGACGCTGGAAACGGCGGATACCGCGATCCAGAAGGCGGAAGGAGCCGTCGATACGGTGACTTCGACGCTGGACAGCGCCAAGACCGTGTTCGACAGCGCCGAAGGGCTGATCAAGGGCAGCGTGGCCGAGATCGCGGATCGCGGTGCGGCGACCATGGGGACCATCGACGACATGGTCCAGACCCTGCAGCCCAAGATCCTGGCGACACTGACCGCGCTGGAAGGCACCGTCGACGGCAAGATCCCGGACATGCTGGGCACCGTCCAGACCGTGTTGGACAAGATCGATACGGAATTCACCACGCTGACCGGCGACGCATCGGAGTTGATCCAGGGCTATGCACAGCTTGGGCAGGAACTGCAGGCGCGGGCGGAACAGTCGAAGGAGCTGATCGCCCACGCCAATTCCGCCACGGACCAGGCCGCGAAGACGATGCAGTCGCTGGCCCAGACATCGGACAGCGTGCGGACCTTCATCGAAACCGACGGCAAGCCGCTGGTCCAGCAGATAACCCAGACCATGGGCACCGTTCAGACGCTGGCCCAGAACCAGCTGCCGCCGCTGATCGATCAGGCCACGGCGACGCTGACCGGGCTGGACCAGCAGGTCCGGTCGCTGGGCACCAGCGGCCAGACCATGATCACCGAGGCGACCAAGCGCCTGGCCGAGGCCGAGACGACGATCCAGGGCCTGAACACCGCGATCCAGAAAGGCACCGAAACGCTGGGATCGGTCCAGAAATCCGCCGACAGCGTCGAACAGATGATCAACGGCGAGGGCAAGACCATGGTCGCCGACGCCCAGGCCGCGGCTGCATCCGCGCGGGAAGCGATGGATTCGATCAATACCGCGGTCCAGGAAGACCTGCCGCCGCTGATGGACAACGTCACCGCCGCGGCGAAGACCGCCAATGACACGATCCAGTCTCTCAGCGGCACGCTGGACAAGGTGGCCGGCAATGTCGACACGCTGTCGCAACAGGCCGGCACCGCGCTCTCTGCCGCGACCGAGACGATGACGAAAGCGAACGAGACGATGGGTGTGATCAACACCGCGGTCGTGACGGCGACCGGCACCCTGAGCACCGCGCAGGAAACTTTCGCGTCGGCCAACCGGATCATGAACGAAGATGTCGATGGCATCTTTGCCGATATCCGCACCGCTGTGGCGCAGGTGAAGGATACGGTCGGCTCTGTCACCAGCGACGTGAACAGCGTGGCCGCGGACATGCGCAGCGCCGCCGCCAGCGCTTCGGAAATGATGGGCACGGTGGACGGCATCGTTCAGCAGAACCGCCGCCAGATCTCGGACTTCCTGCGGTTGGGGCTGCCTCAGGTGCAGGGCCTGATCGAGGAAGCACGGCGGCTGGTCGGCAATCTGGATCGGCTTGCGGATCGGCTTGAACGCGATCCGGCCCGGTTCCTTCTAGGTACGCAGGGGTCGAATTTCAGAAGATGATGGTCATGAAACGCATTCTTACGGCCGTCACGGCCCTGTCCCTGACCGCCCTTGCCGGCTGTGCCGGTTTCGACGCGGCCCGGCCCACGGACCTGTACCTGCTGACGCCGAAAAGCACCTTTTCGTCCAACCTGCCGAGTCTGAACGCGCAGATCGTGGTCGAGGAACCCACCGCTTCGGCCGCCGTGAACACGGACCGGATCGCGGTGCAGCCGACGCCGCTTCAGGTCCAGTACATCCCGGGCGCCCGCTGGGTCGACCGGGCGCCGTCGATCGTCCAGACGCTGCTGATCGAAAGCTTCGAGAACACGAAGAAGGTGACCGCCGTCGGCCGGTCTGCCGTCGGCATTCGCCCGGACTACAACATCGTGCCCGAATTGCGGGAATTCCAGGCGATGGTGACCAACCCGGAAAACCCGGAATCGCCGCTGCAGGTCGACGTGCGGCTGAACATCAAGCTGGTCGATGCCTACGAGGATCATATCATCGGCTCGGCCTCGTTCGAGGCATACGCGCTGTCGCCGTCGGCCAAGGCGCCGGACCTTGTCAAGACCTTCGACGATGCGTTGGGCAAGACGATGCGGGATGCGGTCGAATGGTCGATCCGGCGGATTTCCGAGCACGCACGCCGGACCCAGCAGGCCTATAGCCAATAGAACCGACAAGCACGGTTGCGGCGCGGCCGGTTTCCCGGCATGTCCCGCAGGGAATGATGAACAGGCGGGAGAGCGCGGTGAAGACGGCGCGCGCATGGCAACGGATGCTGTCGGGCCGCAGGCTGGACCTGCTGGACCCGACCCCGGTCGATGTCGAGATCGAGGACATTGCCCACGGGCTGGCCTTCGTGGCCCGCTGGAACGGCCAGACCAAGGGCGACTTTGCCTACACGGTGGCCGAACACTCGCTTCTGGTCGAACAGCTTTATGGGCGGATGAATCCGTCGGCACCGGCGAAATGGCGGCTGGCCGCGCTGCTGCACGACGCGCCCGAATACGTGATCGGCGACATGATCTCTCCGGTGAAGGCGGCTGTGGGACCTGAATACGAAGACCTGGACGCCAGGCTGACGGCCGCGATCCACATCCGGTTTGGCCTGCCGTCTTCCCTGCCGCAGCAGGTGAAGAAACAGATCAAGAAGGCCGACCGCATCTCTGCCTGGCTGGAGGCGGTGCGGATCGCGGGCTTTACCGAAGCCGAGGCGACCAGGTTCTTCGGTCGCCCCGATGCAGGGCTGATCGAAGGCGCAGACATCCACCTGCGCCCGCCGGTCGAGGTACGGGCCGACTTCACCGCCCGGCACGCCGCCCTGCTGGCCCGGATGTGACCGGGATCAGGGCGTGACGGGAATCGACTTGCATCTTCGACAATCCCGTCATGCAACCCCCGGCAAGGCGCGCTGCGCGCATTGTGCTTTGCCGTGGCCAGGAGCAGGGTCCCCGCAATGGAAGCGCTGACATCTCATCGCCCGGCCCGCGCCGTGGGCCTGTATCTTTCGTCGATCTTCCTGTTCTCGGTGATGTCGGCCATGGTCAAGTCGCTGTCGGAAGAGATCCCGGCGGGCGAATTGGTGTTCTTCCGATCCTTCTTCGGCTTTCCGCCGATCATCATCCTGCTGGTGATGCGCGGCCAGCTAAGTCAGGGCTTGCGGACCAAGCGGCCCGGCGCCCATGTCTGGCGCGGGCTGGTGGGCACGTCGTCCATGGCGCTGATGTTCGGGGGGCTGGGCCTGATCCCACTGCCCGAAGCCACGGCCATCGGCTATGCCGCACCGATCTTCACCGTGATCCTTGCGGCCCTGCTTCTGGGCGAGAAGATCCGGATGATCCGGATTTCCGCCGTGGGGGTCGGGCTGGTCGGGGTCCTGATCATGATCTGGCCCCGGATCGGCGGGGTGATGGCCGGCAATGTCGCGGCCGACATGGCGACGGTCGGGGCCCTGATGGTGCTGGGCTCCACCGCCCTGCGTGCCGTGGTCCAGATCCACATCCGCAAGATGGTGAAGACGGAAAACTCTTCGGCCATCGTGTTCTACTTCACCCTGTCGTCCACCGTCGCCTCGCTGCTGACGCTGCCGTTCGGCTGGGTGATGCCCGACTGGGACACGTTCCTGCTGATGGTCCTGATGGGCCTTCTGGGCGGGATCGGCCAGATCCTGGTGACGACCTCCTACCGCTTTGGCCCGGCCTCGCTGATTGCGCCCTTCGACTATTCGTCGATGCTGTTCGCGCTGGTGATCGGCTATGTCTGGTTCGCCGAGGTGCCGACCTTGCCGATGATGGCGGGCGCGGCCCTTGTGATCGCGGGGAACGCCCTGGTCATCTGGCGCGAACGGCAGCTGGGGCTGGAACGATCCCGGGCCAATGCCGTGGTCCCACCCAAGGGCTGAGGCGCGGGCAGAACCCTGCCCGCGGCCCGATGGTCGGGGTCAGAGGTGTTTGCCCCTCGATTCCTTTGAAAACAGCGCGATCACGAAGGCCACGGCGCCGAAGGTCACCAGGTAGACGATGGGGGACAGCGGGCTCTTGAACTCCTTGATCAGCCAGGTGGCGACCATGGGCGTGGTGCCGCCGAACACCGCCAGCGTGATGTTGTACCCGATGGAGATGACGGTGTTCCGGGCCCGTTTCGGGGCCCATTCCACCAGCATGACCGGGTTCACACCCAGCCCGAAGCCGCAGATCGCGGCAAAGCCAAGCTGGCCCAGGAAGATCAGCATCGGGTTGGTGTGGAACATCAGCCAGGACAGCGGCAGCGAAAACAGCGCCAGCGACCCATAGGTCAGCAGCAGCACGGGCTTGCGCCCCAGCTTGTCCGCCAGCCAGCCAGCGACGATGGTGAACAGTGCCATCATCCCCATGTTCAGCGTGTTGATGTCGAGGACCAGGGATTCCTTGACGTGGTAATGGGACGACATGAAGTCCACCGCAAAGGTGAACATGGCGTAGAAGGCGATATTGGCCGCCGCCACCAGCGGCAGGAACTTCAGGATCACGGTCCAGTGGTGCTTCAGCGCGACCATGATCGGCACGTTTTCCTCGGCCAGATCCTCTTCCGACAGGGCCTCTTCCGTGATCTCGTTCTCGATGTTCTCGGCGCTGTTCAGCCCGCCGGACCGCATCAGGAAGGCCAGGGCCGCAATCAGGACGCCGATGGCGAAGGGCAGGCGCCAGCCCCAGGCGGCCATTTCGGCCTGGGTCAGGGTGGTGGTCAGGACTGCCGCAACGCCGGACCCGATCAGGAAGCCGATGATCGCCCCGGTATTGGCCGTCGCGCCAACGATTCCCCGTTGCGAGGTACGCGCCGATTTCACCAGATAGACGATGGAGCCTGTGAATTCACCGCCGACCGAGAAGCCCTGGATCATCCGCAGCACGACGAGACCGATGGAGGCAAAGTAGCCCGCCGTGTCATAGGTCGGCAGGATGGCGATCAGGCCCGAGGCGCCGCCCATCATGACGACAGACCAGATCAGCACGACCTTTTCGCCCCAGCGGTCGCCGATATAGCCGAAGACGGCGCCGCCGACGGGCCGCATCAGATAGCCGGCCGCGAAGGTCCCGAAGGCCGCGACGGTCGACACGAACGGGTCTTCCGATGGAAAGAAGTTGTGCCCGATGATGGTCGCCAGATAGCCGTAGATCGCGAAGTCGAACCATTCGACGACGTTCCCCGCGGCCCCGGACAGGATGGTCTTTGCACGATCTGACAATGCCATTTGTACTCGCTCCCTCGTTCAACACTGGTTTAACTGAAGGAACGGTTGCATGGCGGTGTTTCGATTGCGACCCGGGCGGTCGCAAAAAACACTTGATCGTTGCGGTGGGGTGGCAAAACGGCGGCGGCCTGGACCCAAGGCCCTTTGGAAGGGCCCTGGCAAGCGCATTCAGGATGCGCCTGGAAGCCGCTTCAAAGCGGCTTCCTGCGATGCGTCACGCGCGGACCAGCTTCTCGTAGCCGGTTGCGATATCGCGGGTCAGCGCGCCGACCTCGAAGTTGTAGCTGCCGATCTGGCCCACGGGGGTGACCTCGGCCGCGGTGCCGGTCAGCCAGCACTGCTCGAAGCCTTCCAGCTCTTCCGGCATGATGTGCCGCTCGTGCACCTTGATCTGGCGCTCTTGCAGCATCCCGATCACGGTCTTGCGGGTGATCCCGTCCAGGAAGCAGTCGGCCTTGGGCGTATGGACCTCGCCATCCTTGGCAAAGAAGATGTTCGCGCCCGTCGCCTCGGCCACGTAGCCGCGATAGTCGAACATCATCGCGTCCGAACAGCCCTTGGCCTCGGCCGCGTGCTTGGACATCGTGCAGATCATGTAGAGACCGGCCGCCTTGGCCTTGGACGGGATCGTCTCCGGGCTGGGGCGCTTCCATTTGGAGATGTCGAGCTTTGCGCCCTTCATCTTCGCGTCGCCGTAATAGGCGCCCCACTGCCACGACGCGATCGCCATCCGCACCGGGTTCCGGCTGGCCGAAACGCCCATGTCCTCGCCCACGCCGCGCCAGGCGATGGCCCGGACATAGGCGTCGGTCTGCTTGTTCGCGGTCAGGACGGCCGCCTTGGCCGCGTCGATCTCGTCCGAGGAATAGGGGACCTCGAAATCCATAAGATTGGCAGAGTTCCGCAGCCGGTCCGAGTGCGCGCGCGACTCGAAGATCTTGCCGTTATAAGCCCGCTCGCCTTCGAATACCGCGGAGGCATAGTGCAGCGCGTGGGTCATAATGTGCACTTTTGCATCCTTCCAGTCGACCATTTGGCCGTCCATCCAGATTTTGCCTTCCAGTTCGTCATATCCCGGCATGGGCTTGGTCCTTGTTCTCTTCGGTGCGGTCGTTTCGGCTCGACATGATCTTATGCCGTCCCGGCCTCCTCCACTTTACTAACATTGCGTGTTCGCGTCCGACTTGGACATATTGTTGCGTTCACGCGGCGATTCGATACTCTTTCGCTCTTGGAATGTCAACGAGGCTGACTTACTTTGGCGGAAATGGTGATCGCGCAACGGCCAAGGGATAGAGATCGAGGGTGACAAGTCCGGTGCGCTGTCGCATCAAACGGACTACGAGGACCGACGGCACCAGTTTAGGAGGAGCGGACATGAGCAGCGGACGGGCGGTACAGTCTCCCGGCGGGGGCGAGCTTCTTTTCCTCACCGACGAACAGTTGCGGCAGGGGATAGAGGCGATGTACTTCGCCTATCGCGGGTTCACGGCCGATCCGGACCGGATCCTGGCCGAGATCGACCTGGGCCGCGCGCACCATCGGGCGATCCACTTCATCAACCGCGCACCAGGGACGACGGTGAACAACCTGCTGTCGATCCTGGGCGTGACCAAGCAATCTCTGAACCGCGTTCTGCGGGCGCTGGTCGAACAGGGCCTGGTCGAAAGCCGCGTCGGCGCCACCGACCGACGCGAGCGACATCTTTACCTGACCGAGGCGGGGCAGGAGCTGGAGGCCCGCCTGTCCGAGGCGCAGCGCGCCCGGATGCGGTCGGCCTATCGCGATGCCGGGCCCGATGCCGTGGCGGGGTTCCGCCGGGTGCTGGAGGCGATGATGAGCGCGGACACCCACCGCGTCTATTCCACCCTTAAGGACCGTGCCTGATGGCCGCGATGGATGCGCATCTTCTGATCGTCGACGACGACGAACGGATCCGGGACCTGTTGAAGAAGTTCCTGCGCCGGAACGGATATCTTGTCACGTCGGCCCGCGATGCGGCCCATGCCCGCCGCGTGCTGGAGGGTCTGGATTTCGACATGATCGTGCTGGACGTGATGATGCCGGGCGAAGACGGCGTGTCGCTGACCCGCGCGATCCGGGCAGAACGGATGACACCGATCCTGCTGCTGACCGCGCGGGGCGAAACCGACGACCGCATCACCGGGCTGGAAGCCGGCGCCGACGATTACCTGGTGAAGCCGTTCGAACCGCGCGAACTGCTGCTGCGCATTAACGCGATCCTGCGCCGGATGCCGGAAGTGACCGAAGATCCCGCCGGTCCCAAGATCCTGACCCTGGGCCAGATCCGTTACGACATCGAACGGGGCGAGATGTGGGACGGCACCGACATCGTCCATCTGACGGCCACCGAAAGCCAGCTGATGCGGATCTTTTCCGCCTGCCCGGGCGAGGTGATCAGCCGCACCAAACTGGTCGAGGACCTGGGCCGCGACCGCGGCCAGGCCCAGGAACGCGCGGTCGACGTCCAGATCACGCGCCTGCGCCGCAAGATCGAGGCCGACCCGAAGCAACCCCGCTATCTTCAGACGGTGCGCGGCGCGGGTTACATGCTGGCGCCGGACTGACCCGGTCCCGAAGCGGTTTTCCGGGGTGGCGGAAGGCCTTTCTTAATCTCCCTCGGCGATGATCCCGGTCGATACTTTGTTGATCAGGAGCTTCACCGTATGATCCGCATCGCCGCCGTGGCCACGATGGCCGCCTGCCTTGCCACGTCCGCCACATCCGAACAGATCTGCAGCGGCTTCGGGCCGCAGACCCCGCGGGACATCTCGGACCTGCGTGGCCGCAACACGCAGATCTTCCCGGCGGCGCCCGCCAGCACGGAAATGAACCTGTGCAACATCCACACGCACACCAATGCCGAACACAAGGGCCCGGGCTTTTCGGTCTATGCCGGCGACGGCGACCATGGTGGCTGGAAGTGCAACGAAACCGAAAGCCTGACCGCGGAAGAGCTTGAGGACCCGACCCATGGCCACGGTGCCTTTCACGGCGTGAAGCCCGGCGACACGATCGAGGTGCACTGGGTCCATACCTCGTGCCAGGTTGAACCCGGCCCGGGGCTGGGTTCGTGCCTGTCGGAAAGCTGTGCCAATCCGGTCCTGCGGGTCGAAGCACAGGTCTTCCTTGTCGTGAACGATGACGATGCCGCGGATTTCATGGATTACGCCTATCGCGGCACCATGCGGAACGGCTTGCACCAGCCGCGCGCCCTGCCCGCGGGCACAGGTACGCCGGTGGTCTTCCCGGGCTCGACCACGGGTACGAAGTACACTCAGGCCACCTGTTCGCCCCTGCAAGTCACGTGGAGCGTTCGGCCTCAGTGCCAGAAGGTGAACTATCGTTCGCTTCTGAAATGGGTCGCCGATGGCAATGTGTTCGAGGAAGACCACAGCCACGGCGTCCGCCAGATCGTCACCGCACTGCAGCTTCTGGCCCCGATCCAGTAACATCGGATCGGCCAGAGACCCCGCAAAAGGGGGCAAAGGACCCTGAGCAGGGCGGCACAGGCCGCAAACGGCGCGTCGGATACGGCCTTCTGCCGGAATCGGCGACGCTTCCCATCTTGTCCGCGTGCATGGATCCCGCAGCGCCATTGCCGCGCGCCGCGACGCTTGCTAGCGTCGCGGCCATGACAACCGCGCTTCTGACCCATGCCGACTGCCTGATGCATGTCACGCCCGACGGCCACCCCGAACAGGTGGCCCGCCTGGAACATGTGCTGCACGCGCTGGAAGGAATGGACCTGAAACGCGTCACGGCCCCGCTTGCGGCCGAAGACGATATCCTGCGCGTCCATCCCGCCAGCTATCTTGCGGACCTGCGCCGGAACCTTCCGGCGGACGGGCTTCACACCATCGACGCCGACACCTACCTGTCGCCGGGCTCGCTCCACGCGGCGTTCCGGGCGGCCGGCGCTTCGGTCAGGGCGGTCGACATGGTCCTGTCGGGCGAGGTTCAGAACGCCTTCTGCGCCATCCGCCCCCCCGGCCACCATGCCGAGACGGACACCGCCATGGGCTTCTGCCTCTTCGGCAATGCCGCGCTGGCCGCGAAACACGCGCTGGACCATCATGGCCTGAAGCGTGTGGCGGTCGTCGATTTCGACGTCCACCACGGCAACGGCACCCAGGACCTGCTATGGGACGAAGCCCGGGCACTGGTGATCACGTCGCAACAGATGCCGCTGTGGCCCGGCACCGGCCGCGCGGACGAAACCGGCGCACACGACACTATTCTGAACCTGCCGCTGCCCCCCGGGTCCGGGGGGGCGGAAATGCGCCGCGTCTACCAGCAAGACGCCTTCCCGCGGCTGCGGGCGTTTAAACCGGACCTGATCGTGATCTCGGCCGGCTTCGACGCCCATGCCTCGGACCCGCTTGCACAGCTCTACTGGAAGACCGAGGATTTCGCCTGGATCACGGCGCAGATCTGCGCGATTGCCGCCGAAATCTGCGGCGGACGGGTGGTTTCCGTGCTGGAAGGCGGCTATGACCTTGCCGCACTCGCCGCCTCTGCGCGCGCCCATGTCGACGAACTGATGAAGGCCCCGTCATGACCGACCGCCCCGCCGATCGCCCTGTTGCCGAGATGTCCTTCGAGGATGCGATGAAGGAACTGGAAAGCGTCGTCGACCGGCTGGAACGGGGCGACGTGCCGCTGTCCGCGTCCATCGACCTTTACGAACGTGGCGCGGCTCTGAAGAAGCGCTGCGAGGAAGAGCTGAAGCGCGCCGAGGAAAAGATCGCCGCTATCACGCTGGACGCCGACGGCAATCCGACCGGAACGACGCCCGTCGAAGGGCTGTAACCTGTGTTCGCCCCCCGGCTGGCCGCAGATGCCGCCCGGATCGAGGCGCATCTTCTGGCCGCGATCCGCGCCTTTCCGCCGGTCACGGTGACCGATGCCATGGCCCATGCCGCCGAAGGCGGCAAGCGCCTGCGGGGTTTCCTGGTGCTGGAAAGCGCCCGCCTGCACGACATTTCCGAATACAGCGCCCTTTGGCCCGCCGCCGCCATCGAGGCGATGCACGCCTATTCGCTGGTCCATGACGATCTGCCGTCGATGGACGACGACGACCTGCGCCGCGGCCGCCCCACGGTCCACGTGAAATGGGACGAGGCAACGGCGGTCCTGGCGGGCGACGCCCTGCAGGCACTGGCCTTCGAACTGGTCAGCCACCCCGACACCGGCCCGGCCGAGGCGCGCGCGGCCCTGGCCCGCGGCCTGGCGCAGGCCTCCGGCGCGGGTGGCATGGTCCTGGGTCAGGCGCTTGATATCGCGGCGGAAACCGCCAGCAAACCCCTGACGCTGGACCAGATCACCCGGCTTCAGGCCGGCAAGACCGGCGCGCTGTTCGAATGGTCCGCCACCGCCGGCGCGGTCATGGCCGGCGCCGATCCGCAGCCTTTGAAGCATTATGCGCAGGCCATGGGCCTTGCCTTCCAGATTGCGGATGACATCATAGATGTAACCGGCGACGCCGCCGCGGCGGGCAAACGGGTGGGCAAGGACCAGGATGCGGGCAAGGCGACCTTCGTCACCCATCTGGGCCTGGACGGTGCCCGCCAAAGGGCTGCCGACCTGACGGAACAGGCCTGCGCCGCCCTTGCACCTTACGGCCCGGCTGCCGACATGCTGAAGGACGCCGCCCGTTTTTCGATTGCGCGCGAAGCCTGACCGCGCCAGAGAGTGCGCCGAACGCGCTCAGCCGCCCCGAGGAGACCCCGAGGAAGCCATGTCCGACCGTCCGAAGACCCCTTTGCTCGATCTCGTGGACAGCCCGGCCGACCTGCGCCGCTTCTCGGACGCGCAGCTGGTCCAGGTCGCGCACGAGCTTCGGGCCGAGACGATTTCCGCCGTGTCGGAAACCGGCGGGCACCTGGGTGCGGGCCTGGGCGTGGTGGAGCTGACTGTCGCGCTGCACGCCGTGTTCGAGGCGCCGAAGGACAAGATCATCTGGGATGTCAGCCACCAGGCCTATCCCCACAAGATCCTGACCGGCCGCCGTGACCGGATCCGGACGCTGCGGCAGAAGAACGGCCTGTCGGGCTTCACCAAGCGGTCGGAATCGCCCTACGACCCGTTCGGCGCGGCGCATAGTTCGACCTCGATCAGTGCGGCACTTGGCTTTGCCGTGGCCCGCGATCTGGGCGGCACCGCGCCCGAAGGCCTGGGCGATGCGGTTGCCGTCATAGGCGACGGCGCGATGAGCGCGGGCATGGCCTTCGAGGCGATGAACAACGCGGGCCATCTGGACCGCCGCCTTTTCGTCATCCTGAACGACAACGAGATGTCGATTGCACCGCCGGTCGGCGCGCTGTCGTCCTATCTCTCGCGTCTTTATGCCGAAGGGCCGTTCCAGGACCTGAAGGATGCCGCCAAGGGCGCGGTATCCCTGCTGCCGGAACCGTTCCGCGCGGGGGCGAAGCGCGCCAAGGAAGTGCTGAAATCCGTCGCCGTGGGCGGCACCCTGTTCGAAGCGCTGGGCTTTTCCTATATCGGCCCCATCGACGGCCACGATATGGACCAGTTGCTGCCGGTCCTGCGCATGGCGCGGGCGCGGGCCAAGGGCCCGACGCTGATCCACGTGATCACCAAGAAGGGCAAGGGTTATGCCCCGGCAGAACGCGCCCGCGACGGCGGCCATGCGACGGCGAAGTTCAACGTCCTGACCGGTGAGCAGAAGAAGGCGCCGTCGAATGCCCCCAGCTACACCAACGTCTTCGGCGAGGCATTGCTGGATCACGCGGCCGAGGACAGCCGCATCGTCGCCGTCACCGCCGCCATGCCGGACGGCACCGGCCTGAAACGCTTTGCCGAACGTTACCCCAGCCGCTGCTTCGATGTGGGCATCGCCGAGCAGCACGCGGTGACCTTCGCCGCGGGCCTGGCCGCCGGGGGGCTGAGACCCTTCTGTGCGCTCTATTCCACCTTCCTGCAGCGCGGATACGACCAGGTCGTCCATGACGTGGCGATCCAGCGCCTGCCGGTCCGCTTCGCCATCGACCGCGCGGGCCTGGTCGGCGCCGACGGCGCGACCCATGCCGGCAGCTTCGACACGGCCTTCCTGGCCAACCTGCCCGGCATCGTCGTCATGGCCGCGGCCGACGAGGCGGAGCTGAAGCATATGGTCGCCACCGCCGTGGCCCATGACCACGGTCCCATCGCCTTTCGCTATCCCCGGGGCGAAGGCGTGGGGGTCGAGATGCCGGCGAAGGGAGTGCCGCTTGAAATCGGCAAGGGCCGCATGATCCGCGAGGGCAAGGGCGTGGCGCTTCTTTCCTTCGGGACCCGCCTGAAAGAAGTTCTGGAAGCGGCCGAAGCGCTGGACGCCCGCGGCATCCATCCGACCGTGGCCGATGCCCGCTTTGCCAAGCCGCTCGACCGCGACATGATCCTGGACCTCGCCACGCGGCACGAGGCGTTGATCACGATCGAGGAAGGCGCCATTGGCGGCTTCGCCAGCCATGTGGCCCAGCTTCTGGCGGACGAAGGCATCTTCGACCGCGGTCTGAAGTTCCGCTCGATGGTCCTGCCCGACATCTTCATCGACCAGGCCAGCCCCGAAGACATGTATGCGACCGCCGGCCTGAACGCCGCGGATATCGAGGCAAAGGTTCTCGACACGCTTGGCATCGCCCGGATCGACGCGCAGCGCGCCTGAACCAAGGGTACGTGGCGACCACGCACCCTAAGGCATCCGCAGGCGCCCCGGCCCTGATTTCTTTGGTCTCCAAATTCCTCGGGCGGGGCGCGCGCAGGGCGCGCGGCGGGGGCAGAGCCCTATGGAATGCCCCCCAAACAGGCACCGATCCGCCCGTTCGGGGCCCCGATAGCCCCAAGCTTGTTGATTTACACCGCCGACCGCGCGGTCCCCTCTCGACAGTCCCCCCGATTATGGCGTTCGATAGCACCCGGAGGACGCCCCGGGCGGAAACGCCCGGGGCGCTGGGACATAACATCGGACTCTTTGGGAGGAGCAGGGATGTCGTTCGGAAAGATGATGGACATGCCGCTGACGATCAGCTCGCTGATCGAGCATGCGGCGCGTTACCACGGAAAGACAGAGGTGATCTCGGTCGAGACTGACGGCACGGTGACACGCACCGGCTGGGCCGAGGTGGAAAGCAACTCTCGCAAGCTGGCTGCCGCGCTGAAGCGGCTGGGCTGCGAAATGGGCGATCGCTGCGCCACCATCGCCTGGAACAACCGCCGTCACCTGGAGATCTATTTCGGCGTCGCCGGCGCCGGCATGGTCTGCCACACGATCAACCCGCGCCTGTTCCCGGAACAGCTGATCTACATCATGAATCATGCGGCCGACCGGGTCCTGTTCTTCGACAAGACCTTCGTGTCGGCCATCGCCCAGCTGCGCCCGCACCTGGAAACGATCCAGCACTTCGTCTACATGGGGGCCCCGGATCCGGAGGTTGCGGCCGCCATCGACGGCGTCCTGTTCTATGACGACCTGGTGAACGCCGAGCCCGACGATGCAACCTGGCCCGAGCTGGACGAACGCATGCCCTCCAGCCTGTGCTACACATCGGGCACCACGGGGAACCCCAAGGGCGTGGAATATTCCCACAGGTCCACCGTACTGCATACGCTGGGCGCCAACATGGCGGATGGGATCGCGCTGTCGGCGCGGGATACGGTTCTGCCGGTGGTGCCGATGTTCCACGCCAATGCCTGGGGCGTGCCCTATGCCGCGGCGGCCGTCGGTGCCTCGATGGTGCTGCCGGGGGCGCACCTGGACGGCGACAGCCTGGCCGACCTGATCGACGGTCAAAAGGTGACCATGGCGCTGGGGGTGCCGACGATCTGGCTGGGCCTTCTGAACGCGCTGAAGAAGCGGGGATCCAAGGCGGAAAGCCTGCAGCGGACCCTGATCGGCGGCTCGGCCGCGCCCAGTTTCATGATCCGCGATTTCAACGAGATCTACGGCGTGGAACTGCTGCACGGCTGGGGCATGACCGAAACCAGCCCGCTGGGATCGATCAACCAGCTTCTGGCCAAGCACGCGGATCTGAGCCAGGAGGAAAAACTGAAGCTGCGCGCCAACCAGGGCCGCCCGCCCTTCGGCGTGGAGCTGCGGGTCGTGGACGATTCGGGGAATGTCCTGCCCAATGACGGCAAGACACCCGGCAACCTGCAGATCCGCGGCCACTGGGTCGTCGACACCTACTTCAAGGCGGAAAAATCGGCGCTGACCGCGGATGGCTGGTTCGACACCGGTGACGTCGCGATGCTCGACGAAGACGGCTATGTCTTCATCACCGACCGGTCCAAGGACATCATCAAGTCTGGGGGCGAGTGGATTTCGACCGTGGAACTGGAAGACATCGCGATCTCGCATCCCGGCGTGGCCAATGCCGCGGCCATTGCCGCCAGGCACGAGAAATGGGACGAACGGCCCGTTGTCCTGGCGGTCAAGGCCGAAGGCGCCAACCCGACCGAGGCGGACATCCTGGACCACTTCAAGGGCAAGATCGCCAGTTGGCAGGTGCCCGACCGGGTGATCTTCGTCGACAGCCTGCCCATCGGCGGCACCGGCAAGGTGCTGAAGAACAAGCTACGGGACGAGTATGGCGACGTCCTGATCGCCGAACACGCCTGACTTTTTCCGGGGCGCGACGGGATCGCGCCCCGGAAGCCACTGATTTCGAACGGGAAACAGATTGTTTCCGCAGATGCGGACAATTGTTCCTGTTAAGCCGCCCTTAACTCCTGCCCGCTAAAAGGGCCGTGGGTGAAAGAAAATGGGTGGTGATATGACTGCGACGCCAAACGCGGCGCCAGTCCTCATCAAGCGTAAGAAAGTCGTTGGCGGTGACGGACACCACGGTGGGGCGTGGAAAGTCGCCTATGCCGATTTCGTCACTGCGATGATGGCTTTCTTTCTGCTGATGTGGCTGCTGAACGCGACTTCCGAAGATGCACGCCAGGGTCTGGCGGCCTACTTCTCTCCTTCCGTTCCGATCAGCCGGGCCTCCGGCGGTGGCGACGGGGCCTTCGAAGGGTCTTCCACGTTCTCGGAAGACAGCATGTCTCCGGACGGGATCGGCGCGGCACAGCGCGACCTGGCGGAAACCAACGAAGCCTCGAGCGACCAGAACCAGGAACAGGAAGTTGCCGGTGACGACAAGGAACTGAAGGAGCTGGACTCCGAACTCCGCGGCAATTCCGGCGAAAGCCTGATCTCGGACTCGATGCTGAAGCACATCGTGACCCGGGTGACCGACAAGGGCCTGATCATCGAGCTTTACGCCACCGATCAGCAGGCCCTGTTCCAGGAGGGCACCGCACAGCCGACGCAATTGCTGCGCCAGATCGTGGGCATGGTGGCCCGGGTATCCGGGAAGGTGACCAACGGGATCGAGATTGCGGGCTACATGCGCTCTTATCCCGTGGTGGTGGCAAAGGCTCCGGTGTGGGAACTGTCGACCGACCGGGCCGGCGCCGTCCGCCAGCTGCTCGAATCCTCGGGCATCCAGCAAAGCCGTATCCGCCGCGTCGTCGGCCATGCGGACCGCGAACCGGCCCTTCCGGACGAACCGATGGCCGCCCGGAACAACCGCATCGAGATCACTCTCCTGCGGAAACAGTAAGATCCGGATTTTCGAAGGATTTTACATGTTAGCGCGGCGTTAAGGCGCCGCGCTTATTTTTTGTCGAATTCTGGAGCCAGCAGAAAGGCGCGCCCTATGACCATTTCCTCTTCGCTGAATGCCGGGGTTGCCGGATTGTCCGCGAATGCCAGCCGTCTTGCGGGTATTTCCGACAATATCGCGAATTCCTCGACCTACGGTTACAAGCGGGTACAGACGGATTTCCATTCCATGGCGCTGGCAGCCTCGGGCGGGTCCTATACGGCGGGGGGCGTGCGCACCTCCTCGACGCGCCTGGTGGACCAGAGCGGTTCGATCATCTCCTCGGGTAGCGGTACGGATATCGCCATCCAGGGCCGGGGCCTGATTCCCGTGGCCAACCTGACCGAGGTGAATGCCGGCGATGACACGCCGCAGATGCTGCTGACCGGGACCGGATCGTTCAAGACGAATGCCAGCGGCTACCTGACCACCACGTCCGGCCTTGTCCTGATGGGCTGGGAGCTGAGCGAGGACGGAACGCTGCCCACGGTGGCGCGCGGCAATTCCGACAGCCTGACGCCAGTCCGGATCACGACCCAGCCGGCCGCTTTCCCGACAACGGCGATCAGCATGGGCGTCACACTGCCGGCCGCGGATACCGAAGCGGGGGCATCGGGCGACCCGCGTCAGACCACGATCCAGTACATCGACAACCTGGGCCGGAACAAGTCGCTGGATGTCACCTTCACACCGACGGTGCCCGCGGTGGGCGTTTCCAATGCCTGGACCATGACCATCGACGATGACGCATCCCTGCCGACCCTGGTCGGCGAATACGACCTGACCTTCAACGACAGCCGGACCGCGGGTGGCACGCTGGGGTCGGTCACGACCGTGTCCGGCGGGGCTTATGACCCGGCGACCGGGTCGGTGATCATCAACGTGGGCTCTGGCCCGGTGGAAATCACGCTGGGCGAACTGGACGACACAAGTGGCCCGATGAAGCAGCTGTCCTATGATTTCCAGACCAGTTCGATCACCAAGGACGGGTCGCAGGCCGCGCAGATCCAGGCCTACGAGATCGACGGCAACGGCTTTGTCGTGGCGACCTACGACACGGGCGCCTCGCGCAGGCTGTTTCAGATTCCGATCGTCGACGTGCCGAACCCGAACGGCCTGACGACACTGGACCGCCAGACCTTCGCGCCGTCTGACGCAAGCGGCGCCTATTACCTGTGGAATGCGGGCGAAGGTCCGGTGGGCGACATTGTGCCCTTTGCCCTAGCGGAATCCACCACGGACGTCGCCGGCGAACTGACCGACATGATCCGCACGCAACGGGCCTATTCCTCGAACGCCAAAGTTATCCAGACCGTGGACGAGATGTTGCAGGAGACGACCAACATCATCCG
This sequence comes from Chachezhania sediminis, assembly GCF_009765275.1. Lineage (GTDB taxonomy): Bacteria > Pseudomonadota > Alphaproteobacteria > Rhodobacterales > Rhodobacteraceae > Chachezhania > Chachezhania sediminis. The sequence continues at coordinate 272,005 of NZ_VOPH01000002.1, read as the reverse complement.
CTGAGCCTTTTAACCCCTGACCGGAGTACCTTGCATGTCTCTCAGTACGGCCCTGAACAATGCGATGACCGGACTCGCTGCGGCGGGCCGTGCAACAGCCGTGGTTTCGGACAATATCTCCAACGCCCTGACGCCGGGCTACGGGCGCCGAAGCCTGGATCTGGCGTCGGCATCGGTGACCGGCGGCGTGCGTTTCGTGGGAATTACGCGGAATGTCGATCCCGTCATGGTGTCGAACCGCCGCGTGGCCGATGCCGAGGAATCGAACTTCTCGGCATTGTCCCGGTATCACGACGCGATGGTGCGCGTCGTCGGCAGCGCGACGGAGGGGGATTCCCTGGCCGCCCGCGTGTCCGGCTTCGAATCTTCCCTGTTCGAGGCGCAAAGCCGCCCCGACAGCATCCACAGGCTGGATTCTGTGGTGTCCCAGGCCAGTCTGCTGGCCGAGGGGCTGAACGATGCGTCCGCCGGCCTGCGGGCAGAACGTTCACGCGCGGACCGGTCCATCGGCATTCAGGTGACCCGCGCGAACGAAATCCTCGGCCGGATCCAGCTGCTGAACACCCGGATCACCTCGATCGAGGTATCGGGGGGCGACTCGAACGGCATGCGGGACGAACGGCAAGTCCTTCTGGACGAACTGAACACCATCATCCCGATCCAGGAAGTCACGCGCGAAAACGGCCAGATCGCGATCTACACGACCACCGGATCACGCATGCTGGACGGTGTTGCGGCGACTATCGGGTTCAGCGTCGTCGGCGAGACGACGCCCTACATGACGGTGGACAATGGGCTGCTGTCGGGGCTGACGATCAACGACAAACCGGTGACGACGCTGAGCGCCTCCAGCGCGATTGCCGGCGGATCGCTGGCCGCCGCGTTCGAGATCCGGGACAAGCTTGCGGTGGAAATGCAGTCCGATCTCGACAGCATGGCGCGCGATCTGATCGAACGGTTCCAGACCCCGGGCCTGGATCCGACGGCCGCGATCGGCGACCCGGGCCTGTTCACGGACGAGGGTGCGGCCTTCGATCCGCTGGACGAACTGGACATCGCCAGCCGGATTTCCGTCAACACGATCATCGACCCGGCACAGGGCGGCGACAGCACCTATCTGCGTGACGGTTTCGGTGCGGCCATGCCGGGCGACGTCGGCTATGCCGGCCAGTTGCAGGCCTTCGCCGATATCATGTCTGACGGTCGCGTGCCGGCGTCGGGCCGGTTCGGTTCCGTTGCGCTGACAGCCTCTGGCCTGGCGGCATCGCTGATGTCGCGGGTGTCACAGGGGGCGGATTATGCCGGCCAGAGGCTGAGCTTCGCCTCCGCCTCGCGGACGGAACTGCAGCGCATCGAATTGGCCGAAGGCGTCGATACCGATGCCGAGATGCAGACGTTGATTGTCGTCGAACAGATCTATGCCGCCAATGCGCGGATGATCGCGGCGGTGGACGAAATGATGGACACTCTATTGCGGATCTGACGTATGGCTTTGAATTCTATCGGTGACAGGTCGCATCAACTGATGCTGACGTCCTCGGCCAACAGGACCAAGCGGGCCCTGTCGACGTTGACGGAAGAACTCGCCAGCGGGATAACCAGTAACGTTTCGGCGCGGCTGGGGGGCGATTATGTCTATCTTGCGGATATCGATCACCGGTTGGCGAAGCTGAATGGCATCAACACCGCCGCGGCCGAGGCCAAGCTGGTGGCGACCGGCATGCAGACCAGCCTGGAACACATGTACGAATCGACCCAGACCATGATCGGCGCGGCAATGTCGGCCAGCCAGTCGACGGCGGGGCCATCGCTGCCGCACCTGGCCCATTCGGCCGAACAGCAGCTGGACGCCGTGATCACCATGCTGAACACTTCCGTCGGCGGGCGCAGCCTGTTTGCCGGCACGGCGACGGACCAGCGGTCGGTGCAGGATACGGATACATTGCTGACGGCCTTGCGGACCGAGTTGGCCGGGGCCACGACCGCTGCCGATGTGATCGCGGCAGCCCAGGCCTGGTTCGACGATCCCGCCGGTTACGACACGGTCTTCTATGGCGGTTCGGCCACCAGTGTCTCGCCCCTCCGGGTGGGCGAGGGGCAGGAGGTCACGCTGGATTTTCGGGCCGACAACGACACGTTCAAGGACATGTTGCGCAACCTAGCGGTGGGGGCCCTGATCGACGATCCGACGCTGGGCCTCGCCCCATCGGTGCAAAGCGAACTGATCGACGCCGCGGCGCTGGAACTCTTGTCCGTGTCGGATGGCCTGACCGGGATGCGCGCCGATGTCGGCTTCGCCGAACAGCGGATCGAGGAAGCGCAAAGCCGCAACGGAGCGGCCAGCAGCGCCTTTCAGCAGGCAAGGACAGAGCTTCTGGAAGCGGACCCAATCGACATCGCCACGCAGCTTGAAATCGTCCAGTTCCAGCTGGAAGCGCTGTTTTCCGTTGCGGCACGGTCGTCGCGGCTGAAGCTGGTGAACTTCCTGTGAGGCGGGTCCTTCTGGCGCTTCTCGTTACCCTGATGTCTGTCCAGGCGGCTGCGGCCGGGGTCGTGCGCCTGAAGGATCTGGTCGAATTCGACGGTGTCCGGGGCAACGACCTGATCGGCTATGGCCTTGTGGTCGGGCTGAACGGCACCGGCGACGGGCTGCGCAACGCGCCCTTCACCGAAGAGATCATGGCCAATATCCTGGAACGCCTTGGCGTCAACGTGACGGGCGAACAGTTCCGCCCCAAAAACGTTGCCGCGGTCATGGTGACGGCGACGCTGCCGCCCTTTGCGCGGACAGGGTCGCAGATCGACGTCACCGTCTCGGCCATCGGAGATTCCAAAAGCCTGCTGGGCGGGACGCTGATCATGACGCCGCTGAATGCCGCGGACGGCCGGATTTATGCCGTGGCGCAGGGCACCGTACTGGCCGGGGGGGTCGCAGCCGAAGGCGACGCGGCAAAAGTGGTGCAGGGCGTGCCGACCTCTGGCGTGATCCCCTCTGGCGCAAGGGTCGAACGCGAGATCGAGTTCGAGCTGTCGTCGCTGTCGAATGTGCGTCTGGCGCTGCGGGACCCGGATTTCACGACCGCGGGGCGGATCGAGGCGGCGATCAACCGCGCGTTCCAGCGTCCGGTCGCTCAGATGCTGGATTCAGGGACCGTGCGCTTCAGCGTTTCCGCTGCGGATGTCGGCAATGCCGCCCATGCCATCGGCCAGATCGAGAACTTGCTGATCGAGCCCGAGACGAAGGCGCGGGTGGTCGTTGACCAGCGGTCCGGCACCATCGTCATGGGCGAGGATGTGCGGCTTTCGCGCGTTGCGGTGGCCCAGGGGAACCTGACGCTGCGGATCGACGAAACGCCGCTGGTCGTGCAACCGAACCCGTTCGCCCGGGGAGAAACCGTGGTCGTGCCGCGCACGGGCGCCACCATCCAGCAGGACCAGGGAATCCAGTTGGCCGAGGTGCCGGAAGGGACGACCCTGTCACAGGTGGTCAGCGGCCTGAACGCGCTGGGCGTTTCGCCCCGTGACATGATCGATATCCTGCAAAGCATCAAAGCTGCGGGCGCACTTCACGCCGAATTCCTGGTGCGCTGAACAGAGCCTGCAGCACGGTTGCCGGTAGAGGGCGGTTGCAGGCTTGCGTATCTCCGGGCGATGGCGCGCAGGTGATGTCGGCCGCACCAGGGTTTGATCGCGCTGCGGGCGCTGGACGGGCAGGGGACGAGGTTGTCAGGCGGCGTCGGCGACAACCGGTGTTCCAGTCAGGACAGATCCGCTGAGGCCCGTGATCCGGCTCGTGACGATGGAGCCTTCTGCCACCGGATCGGGCAGATCGACCTCGGCGAAATGGGGCGTGCGCCCACGTGTCGGGGATTCCATCAACACGGGATGCGTTTCGCCAACCCGCGAGGCCAGATAGGCGCCCACGCGTGACTCCCCGGCGGCACGCAGGCGACGGGCCCGGTCGCGGATCCGGTCGCCGCGGACCTGCGGCATCCGTGCCGCCGGCGTTCCGGGGCGTGGCGAATAGGGGAAGACGTGCAGCCAGGTCAGCCCACATTCCTCGACCAGGCGAAGGGAGTTCTGGAACATCTCCTCGGTTTCCGTCGGGAAACCGGCGATGATGTCGGCGCCATATGTCATGTCGGGGCGCAGCGCGCGCGCTTCCTCGCAGAACCGGATCGCGTCGTCGCGCAGGTGTCGGCGCTTCATTCGCTTCAGGATCAGGTTGTCGCCGTGCTGCAGCGACAGATGCAGGTGGGGCATCAGCCGCGGTTCGGTGGCGATCGCCTCCATCAGCCGTGGATCTGCCTCGATCGAATCGATGGAACTGATGCGCAGCCGCGCCAGATCCGGGACCAGTCGCAGGATCCGCATCACAAGGTCGCCCAGCGGCGGATTGCCCGGCAGGTCGCAGCCCCAGCTGGTCAGATCGACCCCGGTCAGCACCACCTCGTTGAAGCCGCGATCCACCAGCCGCTTGATCTGGTCCACCACGACCCCCGCCGGGACGGACCGTGCATTGCCGCGCCCGAAGGGGATGATGCAGAAGGTACAGCGATGATCGCAGCCGTTCTGGACCTGCACATAGGCGCGCGAGCGCGTACCGAATCCATCGATCAGGTGCCCCGCCGTTTCCGTCACCGACATGATGTCGTTGACCTGCACGGGTTCCACATCGCCGATGAAACCGCCGGCCAGCCCGGCCCAGGTCGCGGGCTGCATCTTCTCGGCATTGCCGACGACGACGTCGACCTCGGGCATTGCCGCGAAACGTTCGGGTTCGACCTGCGCGGCGCATCCGGTCACCACCAGCCGCGCATCGGGCCGTTCGCGGCGCAGGCGGCGGATCTCCTGCCCGGCCTTGCGCACCGCTTCGGAGGTTACGGCGCAGGTGTTGACGACGACGACATCCTCGGCACCGGCGTCCTCGGCCAGGCGCTTCATCGCTTCGGTCTCGTAGGCGTTGAGCCGGCAGCCCAGCGTAACGAAGGTGGGCACATCCGTCACAGCAGCCCCTCCAGGAAGGACGCGGTCAGGGTGCCGGAAAAGACATGGGCGGTCGGTCCGGTCATCCAGACGCCGTCCTCGCGCCAGTCGACCCGCAAGGTGCCGCCGTCCAGCACGATGTCCACCGACCGCCCGGTCAGTCCGCGCCGCGCCGCTGCGACGGCCGTGGCGCAGGAGGACGAGCCCGAGGCCAGCGTGATCCCCGTCCCCCGTTCCCAGACCCGCATACGCAGCCGGTCGGGACCCAGCACATGGGCGACCTGCACATTTGTGCGTTCCGGGTACAGCGGGTGGTGTTCGATGGCCGAGCCGAAGGTGGCAAGGTCGATGGCCTCGGCATCATCGACAAAGAAGGTGCAATGCGGATTGCCCATGCCGGTCGCCGTGGGGCGCCCGTCGATGGGCAGTTCCAGCGTGTCCATTTCGCGCGCCAGCGGGATCTCGTCCCAGCGCAGCTGCGGCGGCCCCATGTTGACCGAGGTCAGGCCGTTCCCGGCGTCCAACGCGTCCAGTTCGCCGCGATCGGTGGTCAGGCGCAGACGGGTCTTGCCGGTTTCGGCCATCAGGTAGCGCGCGATGCAGCGCGTCGCGTTCCCGCACGCGGCCGAGGCCGAGCCGTCGGCATTCAAGAACCGCAGGTGGGCGTCGCCCGCGCCGTTCTCGATCACCGCCAGCTGGTCGAAGCCCACGCCGCGGTGCCGGTCGGCCAGAGCCAGCGCCAGCGCGGGCGGCACATCGATCGGGCGCGCACGCGCATCCAGAACGACGAAGTCGTTTCCCAGCCCGTGCATCTTCATGAAGGGCAGATCGGGGGTCGCGGCATTGGACATTGGGCGCATATAGCCGCCGCAGCGGACGGAATCCATATCCCCCTGCGGCAGCTTGCGGAAATTCTTCAGTTCCGGGGTTGACCGCGTTCGGGACCTCTCATATTAGGGCCGCCTAGTCGACACCGGTCAATGATCGGGGCCGACCCTCCCGGACGCTGCTCGGTGTTCATCCGGTCTGGATGCACGGAACGACAGAAGGGTGGAACAGCGCCAGAATGGCGCAACAGAGTGGGCCGTTAGCTCAGTTGGTAGAGCAACTGACTTTTAATCAGTGGGTCGCAGGTTCGAATCCTGCACGGCTCACCACTGAACATCAGTTTTCCTTTCCTTTAAGGGACTTGGTGTCGATATTGGCGAACCAATCAGGAAGGTTCGCCAAGTTTTGTTCTCCATTCGGACGTGCGAGCAGCTTCTCGAAAGCTGAATCCGCCAATCCTTCGCGTTCTGCCGCAGCCGTGTAGTGCTGCACAAGCGCCAGCGTCTTGTGGCCGGTCACCGACGCGATCTGGTTCGTGGTCGCTCCTGCCTCCGCGAGTCGCCGCGCACAGGCCTTCCGCAGGCCGTGAGAGGAGCAGGCGGGCAAATCCGCCTCACGGGTCCAGCGCTGCATGAGATTGCCCAGGCCGGCCGCTGTGCGCGCCGTACCGCGCCTCGTGGAGATGTAGGGGCGGTCGGGCGGCAACTTGGACAACACCGCTGCAAGGTCCGGATGCACGGGAATCGAGATCAGACGCCCGTTGGTCTTCTTCGTCTTCTGGCGACGGTACTGAAACCGCCCATCCTTGATGTTCCAAGGGCCAAGCTGCACCGCATCCACGCGGGCCACTCCGGTGTAGGCCATCAGCGTCATCACCCTGTGCGCCTCGGTGCCCTCAGGATGTGTCTGGATGAACTTCGCAATCTCCGCCTCGGTCCAGGTGTGAAAGCCCTCCGTGGCGACCTTGTAGGGCTTCGTGGCACGTGCCGGGTTGTCGGTCCGCCATTCCAGCGTCATCGCGTAGTCCAGAAGCTGGATCAGCCTCTTGCGCAGGTTGTTGGCCGCTGCAGGCGTGTCCGCCTTGGAAGCCAGAAGGTCCTGCACATGACGGAGCTGCATCAGGTGCACGGGCTTGTCGCCGTGCTGCTGGCGGAAGCTCTCGACCACACCGCGGTAAACGCGCTGCGTCGATGCCTCGAGCGCCAGGAAGTCCTGCGACCGGTACCATTTCGAGACGAGCAGACCGACACTGCCGGGTTTCGCGCGGCCGGCGCCGACGCCTCCGCGCGTCCGATGCCCCTCCAGCGCGGCCTCGTATCGCCGGATGAAATCCTCTGAGCCGTAGTCCGATCCAAGCTCGGCCGAGAAGCCGCCCTTGCGGAAGCGCCAGCGGCGCTTGCCGTGGCGGTCGAAATAAGAGGTCGCGCCGGGATACTGGCGGCTCCGTTTCAGGCCTGATCCCACGGGTTGTCCTCCTCCTGCGCCTTCGGCGTGGCCGTGTAGATGACGACGGTGCCATCACGGCTGATCTCTGAACGCCCGATGGGGATCCCGGCATCCCGATACGCCTTCAGGTATCGGGTCAACTCGGATTGCGTGATGCGTGCCTTCTCTGCCGCCATCTTCGCCCCCTCAGGCTCTCTGGTCAGCCTGGGGCCGCCCCGGCATCAGCAGTGCCTCGATCTGCTCCGGAGACAGGAGCATCAGGTTGCCAAGCTGGTAGTAGTTGCCGGTCTCACGCGCCTTCGTGCGGATGAGGCGCGGCGACACCCGCACACCGTGCTCGAGCAACTGCTTCGCCCAGTTCTCCGGGGTTTTCCCTTCCATCAAGAGTTCCGACATCGGTGCCTCCGGTTTCATGCGCTGTCGGGCCGATGCTACCAGTCAAATGCACGGCTTCACAGACTTTCTTTTTTCGGGCACAATTGCCGGAACGATTGTTCCTATCCTGCGAGGCCGTGACAATGGCGTTCAAATTCACCCCGGTCGACCCGGACGAGTATGCCCGTGCTTTCGAGGAAGAGGAGGAAGCCCGAAGCCAGGAAGAGGCCCTGGCGGCCGCGCTCGCGGCGGAGCCCCACGCCAACCTCGAACGCTTCAGGAAGAAGCGCGGCTTCACCAAGACCGAGATGGCGGAGATGATGGGCATCACGCCGCGGAGCTACTACGCCTATGAAAGCGGGAAGCGATCGATCCCGACCGAGGCGCTCGTCCGCCTCAACATGTACACCGGGGTTGATCTGAACGAGATCCTGACCGGCCGCCCGTCAAGCGAGGCGTACGAGCGGGTCGTATCCACGACGATCTGGATGCTTCGCGTTCTCCTGACCGACTACAAGGGTATCCCCCTTTCGAGGCAGGAGAAGATCATCAATGAAACGATCGGCTATGCGCAGGAGCGGGGGCTCATGATCGACAAGCGTCTGGTCGATGAGGTGGTCGCAAGCGAGATGGTGTACAAGTTCCATCCGGAGAACATCCCCGCGCCGCCGGATCCAGAAGCCTACGAGGATAGTCAGTTCGAACAGTATGAGCGTGACGAGGCGGCTTGGCAGAAGCACGTCGATGAGGGACTAGAAGGGCGCTGGTCGCCGCGGTGAACCACGAACGCCGCGCTTCTGAAGCAGCATGGCCGATGACGTGGACTTGCTCGGCTTCCAACGCGCATGGTTCCTGGCTTGGCCTACGCTCCCTGTCAGCCGTATGCGGTCACTCAAGCGAGCCGCAGCATGACGGCACCCGCCTGGACGACACGAACGACGGAGAGCGGACTTTCGCTGCGGGCATGCATGTACTCCGTCCTCTCTCAGAAAGCAGATGGGGTGGATGGCTCCCGCTCCCCGGCGTCGCAATGCGCCATAGTGCAGGTGTCAGAATCTGCAATCGAGAGGAGCCACCCCATGCAGGTTACCACTGTCGGCCTCGATCTGGCCAAGACCATCTTCCACGTCCATGGCGTGACGGAAGGCGGCGAAGTGGCCTTCAACCGACCTTTGCGTCGGGCGCAGGTGCTGTCGTTCTTCGAGCGACTGTCCCCCTGCCTCATCGGCATCGAGGCCTGCGCATCGAGCCACCACTGGGCGCGGGAGCTTTCGAAGCTGGGCCACACAGTCCGGTTGATGCCGCCGAAGCGATCTGCGAAGCAGTGACGCGGCCCACGATGCGGTTCGTCGAGATCAAGTCCGAGGACCAGCAGGCGCTTTTGTCCCTGCACCGCGCACGTGATTTCGTGGTTCGCCAGCGCACCCAGCTGATCAACATGGTGCGGAGCCTTGCGGCGGAGTTCGGCATCACCATCGCTCGGGGCGTGGCGCGGGCCATCGACTTTGCGAAGGGGATCATCGAGGGCAAGCAGTCCGGACTGCCCGAGCTCGCCCAGGACGTCCTGCGGGTCCTCAGCCGTCAGCTGGTCGATCTGCACAACCGCCTTGGCTGGTACGAGATCACGATGCGCATTCAGGCCCGTCTCAGCCGCCAGGCCCAACTCCTGCAAACCATTCCCGGCGTGGGGCCGGTAACGGCCTCGGCCGTGGCAGCCACGATCGGGTCGGGACACCAGTTCAAGAGCGGGCGGGAGTTCGCGGCATGGCTGGGGCTGACACCGCGCAACCATTCCAGCGGCGGTAAGGAGCGATTGGGAAGGATCACCAAGATGGGCGATCGGTATCTGCGCCAGCTCATCGTGGTCGGAATGACATCGCGCGTGCGGCAGGTCGCCAATTATCCCGAGCGCGCCGACCCCTGGCTGACGAAGCTGCTGCATAGAAAGCCGGCCCGGCTCGCGACGGTCGCCATGGCGAACAAGACGGCGCGGATCATGTGGGCAGTCCTGACCAGGAACGAGCCCTACAAGCCGCACGCCGCTTAAGCCGGCACGCGCCCACGAGATAGCAAGACCAACGATGTGATGGTGTACCCTTCAGCCGCGACGATCAGGACGCTCCGCCGAATGACCCGGGCGACATTGCCCGCAAAGCAGATAGGAACCTGATCTGCGGATCCCATCCACTGCCCGGCAGTGCATGTTTACATGCACGAGAGGGAGGGCCAGCGGCGTGAACCGCGCAAACAGGCCGGACACAAGACCTCTTCTGAAAAGGTACACGCAGTCTCATTTACGCCTTGCTATGCGGGAGCCATCCACACAGGACATTCAGTGACGTATCAGAACCGACACCTGCCTTGTCGACTCGAAGGGCCGAGAGCGGCTCGATGTATGTGCGGCAGCGCGATCGCAGCATCTGGCTAGTGCAACCGTGGCGCGTTAACTCACCGCCATGAGAGTGACCTGCCACCAAAGCGGATCCCGCAAGGAGGGCATTGCGACTAGGGGAGCTCTCCAGATCAAGAGCAAAGATCTCCAATTTCCCGTTCGATTAAGCGGAAGTGTTCCTTAACCTCTTCGCCCGCATAGAACGCCAGCATATCTTCCTTAGTGAGTGTCCCCTCGGCGAGAAACTTGATGAGGTAGCGCTGATTGAATTCGGCGAGGAGGATGCCCTTCTCGATTTGTGCGAGGATCTGCTTCATATTGTCGATGTTGGCAGTAACAAGGTGCTTCACCAACGCCATGTCGCGCGCATCTTTGATCAGCCGATTAACGATGATCTTGAGGACATCTGTGTCGAGCTCGATCGTCTTTGCGTTGAGGGCGATGTCGCGTGCGAGCATGTAGGCGATCGCGAGGTTGCGATAATCACCCTTTTGGGAATCGATGATCGCGATCAGACCAATACCGGGCAGGAATTTCAGATCCTGCACCACAACCAGGATGCTATTGTCGACAAGCGAGGCGTCGAACACAATGATCCCAACCTGGCTGTCGCGGTTCGCCTGCGCTTCGAGGAGTTGGCTCCAAGCTGTGTCCGCTTTCTTCGTAAAGATATCCTTGGTCTGGATGTCACCAAGGCGAATGCTCTTGTCGAACTTGCACTCGATCGCGATTCGTTTACCGCTATCACCGGCCAGATGGCAGACGATGTCGCCGGTCTTATTCCGACGGATCGCACCGGCACGATCGCCAGTAAGCTCGATCCGGTCAGCGATCTTCTGGCGACCGAAAAACTCGGACAGGAAGTCGGCGATTTCAGTTTCAGCGAGCACGCCTTTGACTGCTGAGCGATAGAAAAGCTCCTTCTTCATGTCGAAGATGAGCTTCAGACTTTCGAGCTCGGTGCCGAGCTCGTTGGCGGTTTTCGAAAGGAAGCTCGAGAGCCGGTCCTCCATTAGCGCCAGGACGCCGATGTATAGAGCTTTGTGAAGCTGCTCGTCTCGGTCGGCTGACGGAACCTTGTTGAAGAACTCGAACAAGATCTTGTTTTCGACTTCGAAGGCACCAAACTGAACGCGAGAATTTTTTTGATCGAGGCCGACAAGTGGCATATCAGACCCGGCTGTAGCGATAGTGACCCTTGATGGTCGACGCGAGGAAAGTCCCCTTCGATCCGGCCTGATCAAAAGCTAGGGCAATATGCGGAGGCACCTCATAATAGTGATAACGGGTGTTGTTGAGAAACTCGACCTCAAGCAGTAGCTGATCTTCGTCGTAGCGGATTGCAGCGACGTTCGACGAGGTGAAGGGGGCGAAATCTTGCCAGGCCATATAGTTATTCCTTCTCAGGCAGGGTGGTGAGTGGGTTCTGCTGGAGCCAGGTCTCTACAAAATAGCGATAGTCTGCGGCAAAGTGCGTTTGCAGGTTCCAACCGCCCGGTGTCATCGAATCCTCGGGCGCAGCTTCGTCACAGATCAGTGGATCCTGGCTGTCGGGGCGACGATCGCGAGGCGGCGCCTGGATCATTGTCCGCATCGGGAGGCTTACCGCTTCACCGAGGATGATAGCCTCGCCGGTGCGCAGCACAGGCAACATGCTCGTCAAACCTTCGAGATTGTCAGAGAGAGCACTGGTCACATGTGAGCGGTCGGTGGCATTGCTCAACCGCATGGCAAAAAAGGTCCCGCATTGAGACAGGATCGTCGCATTGATCTCGGCCGGGCGCTGGCTGACGATCATTGCCCCGATCCCATATTTGCGCCCTTCCTTGACGATGCGTTGGGTCGCGATCGAGGCGGCGCTGCTTCCATTGTCGCCAAGATAGCTGTGCGCTTCTTCCATCACTACGAGCAGCGGGCGTTCGCGCCCGCCCTCCGAGAGGTTGCGCGCCCAGAAAAGACCATCGTAAAGGACGCGCAAGATGTTGCCGATGATGTCGTTAGTTACCGTTGAGGGAATGCCCGACAGATCGAGGATCGTGATCGGCTTGTTACTGCCGAGCCAGTGTTCGACCAGATCGGCGAGTGTCTTGGTCGTCGTACCATCGAGATCTGGGTGCCAGTCGCCGGCCTTCAGCAGGAAGTCGTAGCGCGCGACGCGAAGCCGGGCGCCGAGCGCCTCAAGCGGCCCCCGAATGTTGAGGACGTCCGGGAGCCAATTGATCTTCTCCGGATCAGAGCCGACATTCTTGACCTTGCGAAAGCGCGGTGGAACCGCTGCATGCGCATCCCCCACCATCTTCTTGCCCGTAGGATCGAGCTCATAGGCCCAGGTCGCCTGATCTAACGGGTTTGCGCCGCCGCCACTGAAATAGGTTCCGAACTCGCGGCAATAGAGGTCATACCAGAGCTTGTTGAGCGAGAAAGGCACAGGGCTATCGGCGGTTATGCTGGCAGGGTCGACACCGGCGATCGGTTGCGCTGAAAGGCTTGCGATCTTGGCCTCGAGGATCTGCTCGAGGATGATGTTGCGTGCTTTTCCGTCGGGCGGAAGGCTTCCGAAAGTCACCCGCATGAGCTCATCGAAGCTCAGCGCCCAGAACGGTATGCACAGCCGGTGCTCGTTAAGGTTGCGGGCATCCGGGCTGATCTTAAAGATGTTCGCGCGGTCGCCAAGCGCCTTGGCATATTCCCCGTGAAGGTCGAGGACGACGATCCGCGCGGAAGGGAATCGGCTTTCATCCGACAGGACGTTGAGCAGTCCGGCCACTGTTGTCGACTTGCCCGAGCCGGTCGTTCCGACCACAGCGCTGTGGCGGGTGACGAGCTTGTTAACGTCGACGAGCGCGTCGATCGATTCACTTCCCGCCACATGGCCGACACGGACCAGATGGTTTTGCTTGTTCGATCGTCCATAGATGGCCTGGAGGTCGGCCTCGGAAACAAGATGAACTTCATCCTCGAAAGTGGGATATTGCGAAATTCCGCGTTGAAATCTACCAGTCCGATAACCTTCGCCGATCAGCTGGACCGTCATCCAACGCAGCCCATTGGGCATGGCGATCGCCACCTTTTCCGGCACCGCACTGGCGCCTACCTGCGAGACGATCCCGTAGAGATCGACATAGCCGATCGGGATTTTGACGAAACTGCCGATCTGGCCGATCTTGTGACCCTGGCCGTGGACAAAGCTCAAGCCTGAGAAGCGGTCCGAGGTCAAGGTCACGCTGACCGACGTGCCGCTGACGTCTTGAACCGTTCCGATGACGGTCGCCCGATCGACGAGATCAGGCCGCAACATCGCTCATTCCGTCACCTGAGAGGCCACGCAACAACGTGCCGAGTGCTGCAAAATCTCCGAGCCGCAAGGCAACATTCTCGCCATCTCTCACGAGAATGGTGGGCGGCAGCAAGAGATCATCTGAACCGTCGGCAGTCCAACTGCCCAATGTGCGCCCGATGATAGCTTTGTCGAAACCCAGCAGACTGAGATTAGGGGTCGACATGGCGCACTGCCGGGCGAGCTTATAGGAACTTGCTTCAAGTTCGCCGAAAACACAGGCAAAAACGTGCGCAGTCGGATTGGCTTCAAGGCTGCGGCAGATCACGTCGTTGATATGCTCATCAGCGAAGGAATAGCCGCAAATGAACAGCAGCGAAGATGGAGCGAGCAGGAAAGCTTTCAGGCGGTCGAGCATCGCTAGATAGGGCATCTTGCGGCTCTGGTCATATTTCAGGTGCGACGGGTAGATCAGATAACTCTGCTTGTCGTTCTTTTCATGGGTTCGAACAACGTCGGTTTCATTTTCGAGCCGCCAGTTTAGCGAGCCATGAATCTTCCAGAGCCGGGTCCACCGCGGAGGCAACAGGCCCTCATCCTCGACCGCACCCAAATCGAAGAATGCCTTTCGCGCACCGATGAAGCCGTCGAAATAGGGCGCAGAACTCTCCTCGAGCGCCTGCTCCATCAGTAGGTCGTAGTTGGTAGTAAAAAGATGCACTGGACGCTCGCGGCGGATCGAGCGGCTCCAAATCGCGAGATTGTGGTAAGGGGTGTCCTTGGTCGGCAGCGAGCGAGTTACCTCTCGCGAGATGACATTGCAGACTTTAGTGTCAAGCTCTGTAAGTTCGGCCTGTGTAAGGCCGCGCACATTCCCGCTGCCGGCAACGCTCGCGAAAACGCGAATGCGGCTGAGCAGCAGCTCAATATTACCACTGTCACCACCATCTTCTTTGACGATCTGGACGATTTTGTCCCAGCTTGTGGGATTTTCCGGGTCGCCACTCGAAAGGGTCTGAGCAATAACCTTCGTCAATCCGGATACATCCCAGATCAGTGGGTCGGTAACGGCTTTCCCATTCTCCTCCCGGTGGTTGACGCGGATCGACAGGGGGCAACCAGCACCAAGGAAGAATCCGATCGGCTTTCGGTTTTGCGAAAGGGCTTGTTGGACAAAGCTGATTTGACGAGCTGGATCATGTTTATGCATCTTGACCCCTTGCAGGCGTTCTCGTCCTAATCATCGCACCTTGCCTTTCCTAGTCGAAAATAACAACGCCGTTAAGACAGGTTAAGACAGAAAGCATGTGTTTTTCGGTTTCTCAAATGAAATGTATGATGCTGCACTTGAGCGTGTTTGATGTTCTGGCTGAGGTGGTCACCGGTGATGTTTGTTCCAAATTTTTGCTGCGCTAAGCCGTGAACGGCCGCTTCGGGGAAGCCACGCTGCCACATGGGCGAACTGATGACCGGCGGCAATGGGCCGTCTCTACCGGGCAGACCGTCTCACCAGAGCGAGTCGGCCGCAGCGGTGCCGCAAGCCGCTCCGTTCGATCACCTGCCCGTTCATCTGACAGTGCCTTACGAGGCCTTCGCCCGCGCCGCGCCGAAGGCACGCCGCCGCCTATCACAGCGAAGCAGGGCGCCCGAACGCGGACTGTGCTGGACGTTGTCCGGCTGAGCGTGGCAACGGGCCAGTTCGGCACGCTATGTCTCCTATCCTGCGGGTACGGGCTTCCATTCGATGCGGGACAGTCCCTGCAGGATCAGCTTGACGGCCTCGTCGATATCCGCCTTCGGCCCGGATATCGGGCAGTCGAAGAGCATACGGTTCTCCTCCAGCGTCAGACCGTTCCAGGGCCAGGCGTTGGTCGTCGCGCCGCGATGGAACAGGAATTTCCTCAGGGCCTTGAGGGTATGTGGACCGTCCTCGAGCCCCGGGATTGTGAAGCTCGACTCGTATTGCGTCAGCAGCTTGTCGAAGGCGCCACGTGCTGCCGGCGCCAGGCATCTGTCCGGGTTCACCGGCGCATGGTCGAGGCCCAGAAGCCGCCCGACCTCGCGCGCCGCGCCGCCGGCCTGACCCAATACGTAGATGGGTTTGCCCAGGGCGAGGGCGATCATCACCTCTTCGGCGATGCCGGCCACGCGGCCCCAGCTGCGGCCGTCGTCCTTGCCTCCCAGAACCACCAGCGCGCTGACATCCTGCAACAGGCGCACCCGCAGCCGAAACAGGCTGATCGCCCAAGCGAGTTGGAGGTGGGGATTGTAGTCGTCGAAGTCGTGGCCCGGTTTCGGCATCGCGTCGAAATACCCTTCGGTCGGCGCGCAGAGATCGCGCAGCTCTTCTCGGTCGAGGGTTTCGAGAGTGATGAACTCGATCAGTGCGTGGTCGGCCGTGACGATACCGTTTTTAGCCTTGAGAGAGGCGGGATACCCCAAATAGTTGCGCACGCGTTTCTGGTTGCGGCCGGAGACCAGGTCCGGCGGCGCCTCGCGCACCGCCGTCACCACCTGTTCCAGCGTCCCTGACGGGGCGAAGGCGCCGCCATAAGCCAGCGTTGCGCCGTTGCCCAGAAGGCGGCGCGTCAACGCGGGCAGGATCGCACCGGAGTCGTCCTTTTCCAGCCCTGCCGAGATGCCGACGATCTGTCCGTCGAGCGCGCCGCGGCTGAAGTGCCGGCTTTCGATAGCTTTGGGTAGATAGAGCCCGTTCTTTGCGCCCCAATCCGCATCGAGGAGCGTTTCCATCGAGCGGACGCCGTGCACGAAATGGCCGTAGGACAGAAGCTGCTGCAGGCGTTCGTCGTCGGGCAGGTCGGCCCGGTTCTTCAGGAGTCGTTGCAGAACCAGCGCGCGGGGCACAATGCGGTCGTCGCCGTCCTCGTTCACCCCGCCGATATCCACGACACCGCGCAGACGGCTGACGAAATCTGGGACCTTGCGCGCGCGGTAGGCGTCGGGGTCAAGGAGGGCGCGACGGTTGAACTCGTCCATGGTTTCGGCGGTGCCACCGGCGAAGATGAAAACGGCCCTTTTGACATGCTTTGTGACGCTGGCCCCTTCGATGTTGGCCCCCATCTGAACCGTGGCGTCCTGCATCGGTGCGAGGAACCAGCGCAGCCAGCCCAGCGGCGCCCCGTTTAGCGCGGCATCGAATTCGTCGAAGAAGTAGACTGGCGTGATTCGATTGGTGCCTTCAGCCTTTTCGGCGGTTTCGTCCCCCGGCTCGGGATGCTTGGCGAAGAGCTTGGCCAAATCCTCTGGGCGCTCGATCTGCGTGAGGTTCGCCGTTTCCTGCGGCTTGCAACCCGTCACATGGCCGGCGATCTGGTCCACGAAAAATGACTTGCCCGAGCCAGGGGGACCGAACACGGCGATCGACAGCGGCCGTTTCGGCGCCGGCCGGTCATGATAGGCCTGCAGCATGGCGATGATGTGCTCGATTTGGCGCACGCGTTCATCGGCGGCGCGGTTCCCAGTGGGCAGAACCAAGCCGGCGACTTTGGTGGTCCAGTCGTCAAGTCCGTTGCCGGTCTTGACATATTTTATTGCGCGGTCGAGCAGATCTTTGGAAGATGCGGAGGTTTCAATCGGCGTTGTCAATTCCCACCTCAATGTCGTGTCAAACTGGAAATGAGGCAAGCTTGGACCGACGCATCAAGATTTCACAACGAAAAATAGTCTTCGAGCAACACATTTTCCGGATTGAGGAACTGACACTTCGGCACGAACTGTATGCCGGTGGAATGGGTCCCGAGATACATCGGCTGGTGTTGGACCGGGGCGACAGTGTTGCGGTGCTACCGCACGATCCCGTCGCGGGAATGGTTTTGCTGTGCGAGCAGTTCCGCGCCCCGACCGCGGCCCGTGGGCCGGGCTGGCTGGCCGAGATCCCGGCCGGCATCCTGGATGACGGCGAGACGCCCGAGGTCTGTGCGCAACGGGAGACGGACGAGGAAACCGGCCATGCGGTCAAGGCATTGACGCCGATCGCCACCGTATATCCCAGTCCGGGCGGCTCATCCGAACGGATCCACGTGTTTCACGGGCTGATCGCGCTGCGTCCCGATGCACCTGAAACGGCGGGTCTGGCGTCGGAAGGCGAGGATATCCGCGTCTTGCGCCTGTCCGTGGACGAGGCCCTGGCGTGGCTACGTGATGGCGTTGTACAGGACGCCAAGACGGTTCTGGCGCTGCAATGGCTGGAGCTTTCGCTGCTGCGCGGCGATCTTCCCGGCGCCCTGGCCGTAGGCTAAGTGGGGCGCCGGCCAAATTCCTTGACAGGGGGGCGGCGCGGCGAAAAGCTCAAGCCATCCCATTTCGAGATGCGCATGGTTTTTGTGAACGAACTTAACGGATGTACGCGGGGGCAGATCGTATTGGCCCAGATTGCCCGTGCAATCGCCGAGGCGAACACGCCCGAGTTGAAAGAAAAGCTGTCCGCTTTTCTGGAGCAATGCCGAGATATGGCGCTGGCGTCGCGACTTGCCCGCACCCCGGATGGCGCACTGGACATAAAAAAAAGTCTGGTCGCCCCGATCATCTTCGCGGAACCGCGCTTCTGGTTCTTCGCCGACAAGGGCACGCTGGAGCGGCCACACAGGCTTGCCACGGTGGTCGAGGCGCCGACCTTTCAATTCCTAACCGGCACTTATGGTAGCGCGCCATCCAAGCTTGATCCCGATGACGTGGCCAATACCACCTCGCAAGATTTCGCGGGTGCACAGATAGGGCCGACGCCGGCGGCGCGGCAGCGGGCCATCTTCTGGGCGACGCGCTTCGACGATCTGAGCCGCATCGTGCCGGAGGTCAATGGCCGCGGCCCCCTGTCACCGGAAAAGGTGAAGGCGCTGCGCGACCATCTGGGGCTGTCGCATCTCGGTGGTCGCGATGCGGTCCTGCTGGTTTTCGATGCCAATGCAGCCGAAGACCATAATGGCGAGATATGCCGGCCTTATCTGTTCGACGGGATCGACAACCCGTGCTTTCATCTATTCGCCCGAACAGCGCATCCCGACGGGTGGAACCGCGCCCTGAACCTCGCGCATCTCGACGATCCGACAGTCCCGGCCGAGGGCGGGCCGGAAATTGTGCTGAGCAGCATGGCCGCGACGCGGGTCGAGCGCTGCTTGCTTCTTGGTAAGCCGCCTGCCGCGTCGGTGGATGAGCGGAGTATTCTGGCGTTCATGTCAAACGGCGCGCTACCGGGAACTGCGAGCGCCACGGTGAGGCAGTACATGGGATGGTGACGGACAAGGAAGGCTTCTCGCACGGCGAGGTGGCAGGCGACCATCAGGCCGAGGC
This sequence comes from Chachezhania sediminis, assembly GCF_009765275.1. GTDB lineage: Bacteria > Pseudomonadota > Alphaproteobacteria > Rhodobacterales > Rhodobacteraceae > Chachezhania > Chachezhania sediminis. Next base: position 253,394 of record NZ_VOPH01000002.1, on the reverse strand, counting down.
CGCGCTGTTCGAGCTGAGCGAGGCGGCGCTGGCCGATTGGCTTCTCGACGCGGCACAGGCTTATGCCACCGCCGTCTCCGAGGCGCGCAACCGCGGCACCGGCGAGACTTCATTGGCGCTGAGCGCCGCGCTGAGCCCACTTGAGCATCACGACGATGTCAGTTTCGTCGGGGTGCTTCTGTACGCCGCTGAACGTCGCGAGATATCGGCCCGCCGCGAGGGCGCTTCGGCAACCGAACGTTTCGCTACGGCGCATCTCGAATGCGCCTCGGCGCAAGCGGTGCGCCGTTGGCAGGACGGCGACGGCGTCGGGGCTCTTGGCCTTCTGCTGGAGATTCTGACCGAGCGGCGTTCGGTCCTGGGGGTGCGAGCGGCATCCGAGCTGTTACGTGCGGGACGGCTGAAGCGGCTAGATGGAACAGCGAGCTCGGCTGAGATCGGGTACCGGTTCGTCGATCTGGCGATCAGTGCAGGGGTCCTCGAATCCTATGCCGACTGGATCCTGAGCAACATCGAGGGCCATCCCGTTTTGTGGGACGCTTCCCTTGGCCCGATAGTCTGCGTCGGACGTGTCCGTGCGATGCCGGATCAGTGGCCTATGTTGTTGGCTCAGCATCGCGAGCGCTTCGCGGATGCGAAGCCGATCGTACGACGGGTAAATTTGCGGGCACTGGTCGAGGCGGCCGACTTTGTCGATGTCGTTCGCGATGCGGCGCATATTTTGGCAGGCGGGCCGCCCTTGGAACTGCAAGCGCTTAAGATGTTGTTTACTGGACCTGAGGCACCGTTGCGATATCACAACGAAGCCATTCATTTTGGCGACCGGAGCTATTCGCTGTTCGACGAGGCGGAGACCGGGCATGCGCGGCCCGGCCTAGGGAGCCTGTCGTTGAGCGACCTCAACCGCAAGTTCGCGGAGTTGTCGGGCGAGAAGATGGTGATACTTGACGACTATGATGAAGCATTCAAAAACTCGGCTTTCGAAGATCCGACACCCAAGCGTAAGGCATCACTTAAGGACGGGAATGATTTGTTCGCGAACCTTGCCTTCGAGGGGGAGGAGAGCTGATGGCGCAATCCAACTCGGACGCTGATGATTTCCTTTACGAGGCCGCAAGGTTTCGGGGGCTTGCCTATTTCAATGATCGCGACTTTGACTACGTCTGCGACGGCGGCGATGTGCGGTATTACATCGATGCCGGCGTGATTCTTGCGCTTTATATTTGGCCGGGAAGGTTCGCCTGGCCTTTAGGTTCGCCCGACAGTGAGGCGAACAATAGGGATTATATTTCGAACATCGGAGATCCCATTTCGGCCGAGGAGGTCGCTGAGGCAGCCTTGACGGGGGAGTTTCTTTTTTCCGATGCGCTGCATTCGAAGGCGCGCGCATTGCGTAAATCGCCGCGGCCCGAAGCGGAAACATCCGTGCGGCGCTTCATTCTGGAACCGCATTGGAAAGAACTCGCGGCCCGCTTGACGGAATTTGTGAACGAGGGGTTGGCATGGCCGGCCGATGCCGAGCGGGGCAAACCCTCCAAAGAGAAATTGCTGGCCGAGTACGATTCGGCGCATGCGAGGGCCAAGAAGATTCGGAAGGCCTACCTTGATCAGTACAATGAAGCGGTGCGGAACGGTGCCGACAAGCCAAATCTGGATCTCAACAAGATCGGTCATGTCATCGATATCTCCGCGACATTTGAGGACACCGAAATTCTTCAACGTGCGATGGTGCGCAGGTTCCGGTTTTCGCGGCCTGTCGAGCCGGCGTTGCATCTTCCCGCGGAGATTCAGGATATCGACGCGCTGGAGCCCTGGCATGAAGATCTCAAACAGTTTGCGAAAAGCCCATCAGCGGCGCGCAACGACGCAATTGCCATAGCCCAGATTGAAGCGTTGAACAGGGCATCGATCGAGGCCGGTGATAGGACCATTCACTGCCTTGTTTCAGGCGACAAGCACCTGCACGAGGTGTACTACAAACGGAAGGCGAAGCTTTACGCCCATGAGCAGGGGATAGATGCCACGCAGATCGACCTAGAGACAGGCGATTTCTCGGAATCCTACTATCTGCGCCATCCAGGTCAATTCGTGCCGATGCTCAATCAGGCGGACATGCCGAACCAGATCACCGACGAGTCCTTGTTCGACGAGGTGGTTGCCGCAGCGGAAGCCACGCTTGCGCTGAAACGGTGTTCGGAGCGAGACGCTCTGGATATGGCGATGCTGGCCGTCCGGACATCGAAGGAGAATTTCAAAAGCAAAGTGGGTCAGATCTCTAACAAGCGACTGCCGGACGACGACCAGCTTCGGGAGCAGTCGGACGAGTTGAAGGACAAGTGGAACCGTCTTCGACGGGCAACATTGCTGGTCAACAGGCGACTCTTGCAGTCGAGGGCGGATTTCGCCCGGGGCCTGCGCTCTGAGCTTCGCGCCGAACACGACGAGATGAGCGATCCGTTGCAGCGCGAGCAACTGGAAACGACGCTGGCAATCCAGCGCGTCAGCTTGTACTGGGCGGCTCGTCGTGGTCTGGTGGCGTTGTCGGAGAGCCTGCGCCAAAAGGGCGAGGGCAGAGAGGACCGGAACCGGTTGCCGCTGCTGGTCGAGTTGTCGGTCCTGACGGATGGCTCGGTGTATGAAGCCGCACAGAAACTGAAGAAGCCGAGAAGCGACCAGCACAGGCGTAAGATCGACGAAAATATCCACCGGCTGTCAGAGGAAGAGACTTGGAAAGGCCTGCTTCTATGCGCGGCGCTTGCCTGTTATGCCGATGCTTGGAGCGAAGCGGTCTGGTTCGCAGAGCGCGCACACAACGCGATCCATGCCGAGGCATCGGCGAATCCAGATGCAATGCTGGACAAGGCCTATGCCGAGGCGGCCTACATTTTGGGCTATGCCTGCCGCATGCGGATGGCAAAGGGTGATTTCTTCCAGCGGGCGCGGGATTCGCTGGACGAATCCGAACGGCGGGGCAGGGCGATCAGCTGCGCCTACGGAGCTTTGGTCCGGGCCCGTGCACTGTCCGAGCGCGCCACTGTTCAGCTGTTCGAGCAGGCGCGGCGCCTTGAAGCCGGTGAGGAGCGGCTGAACGCATCCGCGCTGCACGAGCAGCGAAGTGCGTTCGTTTCCGCTCTGCAGATAATCGACGGGCTCGACCCAGGCGAGTTGAACGAGCAGGAAGTCCGCGCGCGGAAGTATATCTTGCGTCAGGCAACGCTGAACCTGTGCGTGTTCGATGCCATCGGTCACATGGTTCCTGGCAATTCGCTGAACATCCCCGACACGGTGACAGATGCTGACCTATCCCGAGAGATCGCGGCGCAGCGGGCTGCCTGGCTGAACGCCTCGGACGAGGCGGTGGTGACGGATATCGACCGGATTTTCCTGGATCTAGTCGATGCGTTCCTGAATGGCGCCTCTGTGCAAGAGGTCCAGGATCTGCACGACCAACTGTCCGCACTCGGCGGCGGCGCAGATCTGCACGGGCTGGACAAGGTCATCGCGCGCGAACTTCGCAGCGCAGGTCAATCGCTGCTGGAGCTTTGCGCCGCCCGCGCCTGACACGGTGCATGCGGGCAGCATCAAGGTAATTTGCCACGTGTCAGGCGACACGGCAAACTGACCCCCTGTCGACATGAGGAACTGCCCCCTCCTGTGGAGAGGAGGTTCCAAGATGAACGATTTGAGGAAAGGTCTTTCGCCGACGGTGGTGTCGGGGAGGATCGAGATGCGGACGCCGGACGATGTGTCGGCCATGCTTGGGTTGAAGGCGTGCGGTTGAGGCTTTCTGCGGAGGCCATGCCACTGTCACCTCAGACAGTTTTAAGCTCCTAGTCTTAGGTCGAACTCTCACTTTGTGCGGCGCACAGTGGTGGCTGGGATAAAGACGGTCTTCCGCTTTGGCCATCACGAAGGTCGGCTTCGGGCCAGAACCGACCGCGCCGAGCAAGGGAGTTGAATGGCTCCTTTGGGCCGAATACCAAGTCGCCCGCCATGGAGACTGGCCCTGGCCGCTATGCCGCCGCATGACCAGTTCGGGCCGAACCTAGCCAGTTTCTGGGTGCAACTAGGATGACAGGCCGAGTTCCTCGAGCACGGCGTCGAGAACTTGACCATCATCGAACCCCGATAGCGCAGTGCTGCGACCAAACGTCTCCAGAGCCCAGATCGTCAGGAGCTTCCGCATGACGGCTTCGGGCGCGTCCATTCCGTTTGTGGCCAGGTCAAGCAGGAGGAGCTGATAGGCTTGGTCGAGGCTTCTCGTGGACCCGGCACCGCCGCGGGATCGCGAGCTGATGTGCGGTGATATCGTGGGCTTGAGCTGCTTGTAGACGGCGTCCTTCGCTTCCGCGGTCCATGCTTCGCCCCGTTCTGACACGTCGGCGCAGACTGCAAGATTTGCGATTTCAGTGGCGCTCAGCCAAGTTCCGAAAAGGTATTTGCCACCTATCTCTGACATCAGCGTCTCTCCAAGTTCGCACTTCTTCCACACAGGTAGAACAAGGGCCGCCTCGAGTCTGAGACGGCGTTTCCCATGATCTTTCGAACGTTTCCGGGCACAACTGACTCCCGCTAGATGAAGAGGCCCGTGACCGGGCCAAGGGGCTCATTCGGCCAATCGCCCCCAACCGTCTCCGACTCTGGCAGTTCAGTTGCCACTGGTCGTCCGCCCGACGAGACTTGGTCTCGCCAAGCCTCCCGAAGTCGTCTGAGCAGATCCTGCGCGGCATCAAGAGCTTCTCTCCGCTTTGCCTGCGGATCAGGTGACGCAACCGGCACCGCCCTCAGCCGACCAAGGCGATACCAGCGCGACATTGTCCGCAACCAGCCTGCCTCAAGGTCGAAATCGTACCGGAAACCCAGCACAGGAGACGTCGTCACCCATGGGTCTGAAATCTCTGGGTGGCCGCTCACGTCGCCGTCGGCCCGGATGGCATCACCGTCGCGCCAGACAAGGAACCAGTTGTCGATCATCGGGGCGCCATCGATGTCACCTGAGTTCGGCCCAGCCTCGGCCTGCTCGATAGCGGACAACCAATCCTCACAGCTCATGTGTCGCATTCTTCAGGCCCCCTTGTCCGATGGCAGCCGGTCGTGCCTTTGAATAGTGCATCGCGTCGTGATCGGGGCAACCGATCATGATTGATCCCGTCATCGCCGAGGTGATCAATAGGGCCAATGCGGTGCCCCCCAGAGCGCCAGGGATATGAAGGCGCCGCCCAGCAGGACGCTTCCCAGCAATATGCCCAGACCAAGACGCTTGTGTCTCCGCAAAAGGAGGCCGCTCTCCTTGCCTAGGATGGCGAGGTCTGCCTCGAGCTTCGCTTGCCGTTTTTCCGCCGCAACAACCCTTCGGCCGGTGACCTGCATGTCGCCACCGATCCGATTTGCCTCAGCCGCCACCTCCTTGCGGAAGGCCGTCATCTGCCGTTCGAGCTCAGCCTGGATCTCTGCCAGCTCTGCCTCCGTCTTCCGGATCGTGTCGCTTCGTCTGGCCCGAAGCTCTCCGATCCGGGCGTCCAGCTCTCGGGTCATGGTTCGATCCCCTTCTCGGGCTGATGTAGCGGATCGCGCCCGATCGGGAGCTTATCCTCCACCAGGTCGCTCAATTCAGCCTCGGCCGCAGCCGGTTTCAGGTGGCGCTTGATCAGCTCCCAGCACCGGGAGACGATCTGGAGGATACGATCCAGGGAGCTGGCGACACCCAGCTCTCCGACCCGACGCTTCAGGCGCTCATCGTGGATGGTCCAGCCTTCCCCCCTTGGCGCCGGCGCGACTTCACCGGTCAGCACGCCGATCATCAGCTTGCGGGCCAGCTCGAAGGCCTCATGCACCCCGTCCCGGCGAAAGGAATCGGCCTGGGAGTGGACCTCCTCCATCTTGCGCTCGGCGTCGAGCCGCAGCTGCCGAGCCTTCCGCTTGGCGTCGAGGAGATAGGCGTCGGCCACGGCGGTATCTTCCTCGGCCTTCTTCCGGGCACGGTTTTCCAGCCTTCTTGCCTCCGCCTCCGCAGTGGCCAGCCTGGCCACTGCCGCCTCCCGATCACGGCGGGCCGCCTCGAGCAGTGCGTCGCTTTCGGTCGAGGCGCTCTGTCGTTTCGCCTCTGCCTCGGCGTCCAGGAGGGCGGCTTGTTCCAGCTGCTCCGCCAGACGGGCCGTGATCTCCTCCTCCGTGGCCGAGAGTTCTTCCTCGTGGATGGCCAGCGCCGAGACACGATCCTCCATCTCCCTCAGCAGCAGCGCATCCTGCTCCGCAGCCGCCTTTCGCGCGCGCCACTCTGCCCGGGACAGCCTTTCTCGCTTCGGACCCAGCCGGGTGAGCGCGGCGGCAATGCCGACCTCGCGATGGTACTCGTCCTGAAGCTCCCGCGCCCGGGCCTTGTAGGCCTTGTTCCCGAGTTTCACCGCGGCCTTTGCATCGTGCCCGGCCTCGCGGGCGGCGGCTTCGGCTTCGGTCTTCGCGGCCCAGGCTGGGTTCAGGTCGCGGGCGGAACAGGTGGGATCATCCGTCGGCAGGACGAAGGCGTGCAGATGCGGGTGCTCTTCATCGAGGTGCTCGACCACGCCCATCAGCTTGTCGCCGAACATCCGCCGGAAATGGGCGAGGTTGTACTCAACCCAGGTCTCATATTTCCGACGGGCTTCCGCGTCCGCCTCGACCTGGCTGGACAGGAGCGGATGCGAGGCCACACAGGTCAGCAGCGTGTGCCGATCCTTGCGAATGCCGCGCTCCTTGGTCGAGCCATCGGCCAGCGTCACGGAAATCCGCCCGGCCTCCACCATCGCATCATGACGCTCCTTGATCCGCGCCGGGTGCAGACCCGCGACGACGCGCGGCGAACGAGGGGAGGGGACGTGGGTGGAAAACCGGGGGACGCGGGCCGCTTCGGCCAGCACCTGCTCGACCGATTGGCCGGCGGGGTTGGCCTTGCGCGAAAAGCTCTGGAGGTGGAAGAACTGGGGGCCGCTCATGCTGCGACCTCCGTTCCCCGGGCAACGCAATATGGACCGACTACTGTGTTGGCAAGCAACACGTCGGGCAAGGCGCTGCGCCCCTGCACCCAGCCAGGCGGCTGCGCCGCCGATTCGTCCCGGATCGAAGCCGCCCATGGCGACTGCAGAAGCCCTTCTCCGCCAGCCATGGGGGTGGCGCGTCGGCAGGCTTTTGCGGGGTGTCCCGGGAGCGCGGACTGCCCCGGGGCGGGGTCCGTTGGCGAAGCGAAGGCTGGGATCATGCCGGGTCTGGTCATCGCAGGAACCCCGCTGCCTGGGCCTCTTCCCGCGTGATCAGCCCGCGCTGCACCGCCTGGAAAACCCTGTCCTCCGGCAGGTGCCGGTACATCCAGTCCTTCCGCTCGCGGATGGCGTCGGCCGCGTCGCTGAGCTGCCTCTCGGCGATCTCTTGCGGCCTGTGCGCCTCGGCCCTGGCCGCCTCGACGAAGGGTCGCCATTTCCCCAGCCTGAACCAGTTGTCCGAAAAGCTGACCTTCGATCGGGTGTGCCCGGCCGAGTGCTTGGCGTAGGCCTTCACCGCCGTCAGCAGTTCGGCCGCCGTCACCTCGGACAGCGCATCCCGGGCCAGCTTGAGCGAGGTCGGCCGATCTCGCCTTGCTGTTTTCTCAGATCGCATGGCGGTTCCCCCCTACGGCTGGGGCAAAATCCTGCCCAAGACGCGATGCGCGCTGCATCTGACGCGGTGCAAAGGACGCGATGAGTGGCGCAGACGGCGCGGGGCATGTGCCGTCCTGCGACTGACGGATGACATCCCGCAGAACGCGCAACTGCGCCTGCCATTCCGCACTGCCCACTGGGGCCGGTGTCCGGGCCGGAAGCCAGAAGCCCAGGTGATGCTCGTGCGGTGACAGGGGCAGGCTGCGCTCCAGCGTCGTCATCCCTTCCTGGGCCAGCCGCGCGTCCCAGTCCCGGACAAAGCAGATGCCCCTTGGAACGAAGACAAGGTCCGGGCGCGTTCCGCCGGATTGCCGTTCATCGGGCAAATCCGGCGCGGACGCGCGCCCTTGTTCTTTTCTAGGTTCTTGTTCTCTGTTCGGGGGGCAATCCTGTCCCCCTTTGCCGGACAGGTCTGTCCCGCTTTGTGGACAGGATTGTCCCCCTTTCGCGCGGCTAAGCGGGACAACCTTGTCCCCCTCCCGGCGACGCTCGGTGGCCCGCCGCATGGCCGCTTTCGTCGGTCGGTAGCGCGAGGATTTCCCCTTGTAGGTCCCGCGCTCCACGGTCATGTAACCCGCCGCCTCGACCTTGTTCAGCGCCCGTTTGACCGACTTGGCGTGCTTGCCGATGGCCGCGCCGATGGTCTCGAAAGACGGGCGGCTCTCGCCGGTCTCGTGGTCTGCATGCGCCAGTGCCAGGTAGAGGGCCACGCGTAAGGCGTTGTCGTCCAGGTCGTGGTCGGTGACCATCTCCAGCAGGTATTGCAGCTTGATCTTGCAGAAGGGCAGAACCTCAGGCATCGGCCCCTCCCGCGATTGCGATCACGGGCGCGATCTGGTATCCAAACTGAGCAAACTTTTCGATTTGGCCGTTGACTCGGGTGCCAGCCCAGTCAGCGGCCTTTCGGTTTCTAGGTCCCCTGAAACGGTTCGTCAGAGGCCCGAAAAGCCCAATCATATCAAAGGGTGGAATTTTCCGGTTCGCCATTGCAAGCCGTTGAGTTATCTCCCCCCGCACAGTCCTGCACGGCTCACCACTCTTTTCAAAGAAGCACGGGGCGCGGGCGTTCCGGTAGGCCGCCAGGGCCTGATAGACGGGGCGTGTCGCCCCGCCGCAGGCAGGTTCGTCAGGCGGCCTTAAGGGCCTTGGCCACCCGGTCCAAGCGGGCGCCGGCATCGGTGGCGAGCTCGGCAATCGCCGGGGTCCCGGACAGGTCGCCCATGCTCATCATCTGGCCCGCGTCGACGATGCGGACAATGGCGCCGACGCCGTCTTCTTCCACGGTCACGTTGCAGGGCAGCAGAAGGCCCACGTCGGGACGTGCGCCCACGGCCTTGTGCGCCAGTTTGGGGTTGCAGGCACCCAGGATGGTGTAACGGCGGAAGCTTTCGCCCAGCTTTTCGGCGAAGGCCTTGTCCAGGTCGATGCGGGAGATGACGCCGAAGCCCTCGGCGCCGAGGGCCGCGATCACGGTGTCCAGCGCTGTGTCGAAAGGTTGGTTCAGGGTCACGGTAAAGCCGAGGTCGGTCATGGTCTGCCCCATAAGTTGAATCAGGTCGGGGACCTGCGTCCCTGACCTGAAACATGGTCCTGACCGGACCGGATTGCCAGATGTGCGGCCTGCGTCAGTGTGCGTCGACCTTGGCGTCCTTGGGCGGCGGCTTCATCGCAAGGGCCATCACCGCCAGTCCGGCAAAGATCGCCGTCAGCAGCAGGAAGACGTCGATGAAGGACATCACCGCCGCCTGCTGCGCGATCCTTTGGCCCATCTGGACCAGCGCCGCGCGGGTGCCGTCCACGCCCTGGGCCGACAGGTTGGCGGCCATCAGGTCCAGCTGGCGCAGCGCCTCGGTATTGGTCCAGTTCAGCGCTTCCTCCAGCCGGGCGGAATGCAGTGCGCGGCGGTCGGTCAGGACCGTGTTGATGATCGCAAGCCCAACGGCCCCGCCCAGGTTCCGCATCAGGTTGTAGAGCCCGGACGCGCTTTTCATCTTGTCCGGCGGCAGCGTGCCCAGGGCCAGGTTGTTGATCGGGACCATGCAGATCATCAGCGAACAGCCCCGCAGGATCTGCGGCCACATCAGTTCATAGAAGTCCCATTCGGCCGTCATGTGGGTCAGCATCCAGGACGAATAGCCGAATCCGACGAAACCCAGCAGCAGCATCAGCCGCAGGTCCATCCTGGCCGACATCCGGCCCGCGAAGGGCGCCGTCAGGAACATGGCCGCGCCGGACACGAAGACGGTCTGGCCGATCATCAGGCTGTCATAGCCGCGGATCGAGGACAGGTAGAGCGGGTACAGATACGTCATCCCGTAAAGCCCGATCCCCATCACGAAGGAAAAGACCGATCCCACGGCAAAGTTCGTGTTGGCGAAGGCGGAAAAGTCGACGACTGGTTCGTCCCGCGTAAAGGCGCGCCAGAAGGTGGTGACGCCGCCGATGACCATGACCCAGAACAGGACGAAGACGATCTCGTCATCGAACCAGTCGTTGCCGGGGCCTTCCTCCAGCACGTATTCCATCGCGCCCAGGAAGCAGGCCAGCGCCACAAGGCCCAGCCAGTCGAACTTGTCGAAGAGCTTCCAGTTGGGTTTGTCGAAATCGATCAGGGTCAGCGCGCCGATGGTGACCAGGATCCCGGCGGGCACGTTGACCAGAAACAGCCAGTGCCAGGACATCGTGTGGCTGAGAAACCCGCCCACGGTCGGGCCGACCGTCGGCGCCAGCGTCGCCACAAGGCCGATCATGGGAGAGACGAGCGACCGTTTCGAAGGCGGAAAGACGGTGAAGGCCGCGGCAAAGACCGACGGGATCATGCCGCCGCCCAGGAAGCCCTGGACGCCGCGCCACAGGATCATCTCGTTGATCGACGACGACGTGGCGCAAAGGAAGGACGCGGCGGTGAAACCCGCGGCCGAGATCGCGAAGATCAGCCGCGTCGACATCATCCGGCCGAGGAAGCCGGACAGAGGGATCATGATGACCTCGGCAATCAGGTAGGAGGTCTGGACCCAGCTGATCTCGTCGCTTGATGCGCCCAGCCCCGCCTGGATTTCCGGCAGCGAGGCAGAGACAATCTGGATGTCCAGGATCGCCATGAACATGCCGAAGACCATGACGAGAAACGCCGCGATCTTTCGCGGCGTCAGTTCGGGTTCACCCGTTTCCAAATCTGTTTCCACCGCAGTGCTCATTCCGAGGCGTCCGCCAGTCGGCCATCGGCCTTCGGTGCCGTGCGGCGGTCGATTTCAACGATGACCGACAGACCGGCGCGCAGGCCCTCGGTGCCGGCCGGGAGCTCGATCCGGACGGGGACGCGCTGAACGATCTTGGTGAAATTGCCGGTCGCGTTGTCGGCCGGCAGCAGCGAGAAGATGGAACCCGTGGCAGGCGCGATGGACACGACCTTGCCTTCGATCTCGTGCCCGTCGAACGCGTCGATCGTGATATGGGCGGTTTCGCCCGGGACGATGCCTTCCAGCTGTGTTTCCTTGAAGTTCGCTTCGACATAAAGCCCTTCGTCCGGGACGACGGCGGCCAGACGGGCGCCGGGGCTGACCAGTTCGCCTTCCTCGGTCGCGACATTGGCGACGATGCCGTCGAAGGGCGCGCGCAGGACCGTCAGGTCAAGATCGCGTTTCGCCTGGTCGACATCCAGTTGCAACGCGGCGCGGCCCGATTCCGTTTCGTCCCGCTGGGCCTTCAGCACCTCGACCTGCGCCTGTGCGCCGGCGATGGCGGCCTGGGCCGCGGCCTTGTTGGCCAGGGCGGTGTCCAGCGCCTCGTTCGCGGCATCCAGCGTCGCCTGCGAGGTGATGTTGCGTTCCGCCAGCCCCTTGGCCCGCTTGGCGGCCGAGGTGGCGTTGCGAAGCGAGGCTTCGGCCGCATCCAACTGTGCACGTGCCTGCGTGACCGTGGTCTCGGCGGCCGCGATCTGGGCGTCGATCCGGTCCAGCGTGCGGTCCAGCGTCGGCAGCTTCGCCTCTGCCTGGTCCAGTGCGATCCGGTAGTCGCCGTCGTCGATCCGGACCAGCACATCCCCCTTCTTCACGTGCTGGTTGGGTTCGACCGGGATTTCCGAGACATAGCCCTGAACCCGCGAAGACACGATCGACAGGTCGGCATGCACATAGGCGTCGTCCGTGTCGATCATGAAGCGGCCAGTGGTCCACCATTCGTACCCGGCGTACCCGCCGCCCAGGACTGCGGCCAGCGCGATGGCCAGGAAGACCTTCTTCTTGCCGCCCGTCTTCGCCTTGGTCGCGTCGGCCCCGGAGGCCGGGGGCGGCGAAGCCTCGGGCGCGGGGGGCGTGGGGGCGGTCTTGGCGGTGGTGCTGTCGATGCGGTCGTGACGCGACATGGGGGACGGACCTTCGGTCTTTGGCTTGCTCTCAATCGAACCGAACGGTTCGTTCCACACTTAGGGCGGAGCCCGAGTCGCTTCAAGGGGTTTATCGAACCGGTCGGTTCGATTATCTTTGGCGAAGCGCAGAGGGGCCCGCCATGACCGATACCCAGACCGAAACGACGATCCAGACCGCCTGCAACGACGAACCCCGCAAGCGGCACGCGGCAGGAGAGGATCCGCGGAAACGCGAGCAGATCCTGAAGGGGGCGTGGCGTGTCTTTATGGAACAGGGCTTCGACGCGGCCTCGATGAACAGCATCTGCAAGGCGGCGGGCGTGTCGAAGGGGACGCTCTACGTATACTTCCAGAACAAGGAGGACCTGTTCGTCGCCTTGGTCGAGGAAAAGCGCCGGCTGTTCTTCCTGAACCTTGGCACGCGGCTGGCCAAGGCCGGATCGGTCGAGGAACTGCTGACGGAATACGGGATCGCGCTGGGCACGCTTCTGACCTCGGAAGAGGTGATCCGGGCACAGCGCATCATCATCGGCGTGGGCGAGCGGATGCCCTGGCTGGCGAAACGCTTCTGGGAGGCGGGGGCGACCCATTCTATGCGGGCCCTGTCGGACTGGCTGGTCCGCGAAAGGGAAGCGGGGACGCTGGCCGTCGAGGATCCGATCCAAGCGGGGCAGGTCTTTATCGACCTGACCGTCTCGGGGCTCTGGCGTCGGCGCCTGTTCGGCGAGGAACCGAACCCGCCCAGCCCCGAGGAGATCGAGCGCAACACGGCCGAGGCGGTGCGCATTTTCATGGCGGCCTACGGCGCGCCGAAGACCTGACCCCTATTCTATTCCCCGCGAGGGAATCGCTGGTTTTCCTCGACCACGTTCAGGTCCATGTGGTTGCGCATGAACTGTTCGCTGGCCTTCTTCAGCGGCTGGTAATCCCAGGGATAATAGGACCCGTTCCGCAAGGCCTCGTAGACGATCCAGCGCCGCGCCTGGCTGCGCCGCACCTCGGCATCGAAGCGGTCCAGGTCCCAGCGGGCATCGGCCATCGCCCGCAGTTCTTCCAGCGCGTCGGCATGGGCGAGGTCGTTCGCCAGATCCGTCAGCTCGTGCGGATCGGCGTCAAGGTCGAACAGCTGGTCGGGGTCCAGCGCGCAGCGGTTGAACTTGTACCGTTTCGTGCGCAGGGAAATCAGCGGCGCCTGGCTGGCCTCTGCCGCGTATTCCATGGCGACGGGGCTGGTCCGGTCGCCGCCCCGTGCCAGCGGCAGCACGCTTTCCCCCGCCGTCCAGGGTGCGATGTCGTCCATCGAGATCCCCGCCAGATCGCACAGCGTCGGGCAGACGTCGATATTGCTGACCGGTGTCGTGACGTGTCGTGGGTCCAGACCGGGCGCGGCCAGCATCATCGGCACCCGGGCGGATCCTTCGTAGAAGCACATCTTGAACCACAGCCCCCGCTCGCCCAGCATGTCGCCGTGGTCCGAACAGAAAAGGATCACCGCCTCTTGCCGCGTGCGGTCCAGCGTATCCAGGATTTCGCCGATCTTGTCGTCGAGATAGGAGATATTGGCGAAATAGGCGCGGCGCGACTTTGCGATGTCCTCTTCTGTGATGTCGAAGTTCCGCCAGTCGTTGGCATCGAAGATCCGTTTCGCGTGCGGGTCGTGATCCTCGTAGGCCATCGCCGGAACCTCGGGCTGCAAATGCTCGCAGTCCTCGTAAAGGTCCCAGTACGTCTTCCGCGCGACATAGGGGTCGTGGGGATGGGTGAAGCTGACGGTCAGGCACCACGGCCGGTCGTCATGGCCACGCGACAGGTCATACAGTTTCCGGACGGCCTCGTAGGCGACCTCGTCATCGTATTCCATCTGGTTGGTGATTTCGGCCACGCCGGCGCCGGTGACGGACCCCATGTTGTGATACCACCAGTCGATCCGCTCCCCCGGCTTGCGGTAATCCGGGGTCCAGCCGAAATCGGCGGGATAGATGTCGGTGGTCAGGCGTTCCTCGAACCCGTGAAGCTGGTCGGGGCCAACGAAATGCATCTTGCCCGAAAGTGCTGTCTGGTATCCGGCCCGGCGCAGGTGGTGGGCATAGGTCGGCAGGTCCGACGGGAATTCGGCGGCGTTGTCATAGACCCCGGTGACCGACGGCAACTGCCCCGACATGAACGCCGCCCGCCCCGGTGCGCAGAGCGGCGAGGCGGTATAGCAGTTTTCGAACCGGACCGACCGCGCGGCCAGCCGTTTCAGGTTCGGCGCGTGCAGCCAGTCGGCGGGCCCGTCGGGGAACAGCGTGCCGTTCAGCTGGTCGACCATCAGGATCAGGATGTTGGGCTTTGTCATGGGGGCCTTTCCGCGTTTCCGCGCAGCCTAGTTCCGCGTCGCTTCGCATGCCATCGGGAAATCGTGCGGGGCCCATGGACGCATAGGTTGCATTGCACGGGCTTGCGCGTTGCTAGTCGTCTTTCGGGCTGATAAGTCCGCCAAGGACCGCAGAGACAAGGACCAAGCACCGCCATGACCGAAGATTACATCGTCAAGGACATCGCCCTGGCCGAATACGGCCGTAAGGAGCTGGATATTGCGGAAACGGAAATGCCGGGGCTCATGGCCCTGCGCGAGGAGTATGGGGCCGCCCAGCCTCTGAAGGGCGCGCGCATCGCCGGCTCGCTCCACATGACGATCCAGACCGCCGTCCTGATCGAGACGCTGACAGCACTGGGGGCCGAGGTCCGCTGGGCCTCGTGCAACATCTTCTCGACCCAGGACCACGCCGCCGCCGCGATCGCCAAGTCCGGTGTTCCCGTTTTCGCCGTGAAGGGCGAGACGCTGGAGGAATACTGGGACTATTGCGACAAGATCTTCGATTTCCCCGAAGGCGGCTGCAACATGATCCTGGACGATGGGGGCGACGCCACGCTCTACATCCTGCTGGGCGCCCGCGTCGAGGAAGGTGAAAAGGACCTGATCGAAACGCCCACCTCGGAAGAGGAAGTGGCCCTGTTCGCCCAGATCAAGAAGCGCATGGCCGCGAACCCCGGCTGGTTCGGCAAGCAGCGCCACATGATCCAGGGCGTGACCGAGGAAACGACGACCGGCGTCCATCGCCTGTACCAGATGATGGAGAAGGGCCACCTGCCGTTCCCCGCGATCAACGTGAACGACAGCGTCACCAAGTCGAAGTTCGACAACAAGTACGGCTGCAAGGAATCGCTGGTCGACGGCATCCGCCGCGCCACCGACACCATGATGGCCGGCAAGGTCGCCGTGGTCTGCGGTTATGGCGACGTGGGCAAGGGTTCGGCCGCCAGCTTGCGCGGCGCCGGTGCCCGTGTCGTGGTGACCGAGGCCGACCCGATCTGCGCGCTGCAGGCGGCCATGGACGGCTTCCAGGTCACCACGCTGGAAGACATGCTGCCGATCGCGGACATCTTCATCACCACGACCGGCAACAAGGACGTGATCCGCATCGAGCACATGCGCGAGATGAAGGACATGGCCATCGTCGGGAACATCGGCCACTTCGACAATGAAATCCAGGTGGCCAACCTGAAGAACCACAAGTGGACCAACATCAAGGACCAGGTGGACATGATCGAGATGCCTTCGGGCAATCGTCTGATCCTTCTGTCCGAAGGTCGCCTGCTGAACCTGGGCAACGCCACCGGCCACCCGTCCTTCGTGATGTCGGCATCCTTCACCAACCAGACCCTGGCCCAGATCGAGCTGTTCACGCGCGGCGAGAATTACGAGAACAAGGTCTATGTCCTGCCCAAGCACCTGGACGAAAAGGTCGCCCGTCTGCACCTGGACAAGATCGGCGTGAAGCTGACAAAGCTGTCGGCCGAACAGGCCGCCTATATCGGCGTGACCCCGGAAGGCCCGTTCAAGCCGGACCACTACCGCTACTGATCCGGGCTTTCGCCAGATCCTGACAAAACGATCGGCCGGTTCTTGCACATGTCGTGCAGGGGCCGGCCGGTTTCGTTTCGGGCCTGCATTATTCTTTTGGATACAGACGGATACGTGGTTTCTGCGGGTTCCGACCATGCCCCGAACCGCCAGGGCCCGCGGGCAGAGGGGCGGAAAAACGGGCCCTGTAGCCGGATCTTTTCCGGAACATTTCCCGTCGTCGGACGCTGTTTCCCCAACTGAACGCAAACGATGGAGGAAATCATGCTCTTCAAACAGATCGCCGCCGGTACCGCCGTTGCCGCCCTGCTGTCGACCACCGCCCTGGCGGGAACGGCCGTGCAGCAAGATGCTGAAATGAATGCAGAAACTCCGGCCGCTTCGGCGCAGGTCAGTCCCGGCGTGAACGATTCCGAAACCCGTGTCGAGGATTCGGTCCAGGCTGCCAAGGATGCCGCGAGCAATGCCGTTGACGGTGCCAAGAACATGGCCTCGGATGCTGCCGAAGCCACGGGCAATGCCGTCGATGACGTCGCCAACGCCGCCGAGAACACGGCAGAGGACGCCGCGAAGGCGACCGAGAACACCGTGAACGACATCGCCAATGCGGCCGACAACACGGCTGACGACATCGCGAACGCGGCCGACAATGCCGGCGACGCCCTGATGGGCGAGCGGGAGTTCACCAGCATCGAACAGATGACCGTGGGCGACGTCGTGGGTATGGTTGTCTATGACCCGGAAGAAAAGGCGATCGGCGAAATCGACTATGTCGTCGTTCCCGCCGGTGCACCGTCGGCTGTGATCGGCATTGGTGGCTTCCTGGGCCTGGGTGAATACACCGTCGCCCTACCGATGTCCGAATTCAAGCTGAGCGAGGACGGTACCTTTTTCACGCTCGATACGACCAAGGACGCCCTGATGGAGCAGCCGGAATTCGACGAGGCCGGTGTCGAGGGCCTGCCCCACGACCTGTCGATGGCCGAAGTCATGACCGGCACCACCACGATGCCGGCCACAGGCGCCGACAAGCCGGACACGATGAGCGGCTCGTAACAGGTCCTCTCCCCGGTCCTGCCCGGTCTGCCCGGGGGACCGCCCCTTCGTCCGGTCCCCCGGACGGGAAAACCCGCGCCTCCCCCGGCGCGGGTTTTTCGTTGCCGGTCTTTCCCGCCACCTTGGTGTTGCAGATACCCGTCGGTGGCGACCCTGTGGGAAATGCGGGCCCCGGTCACGGGGGCTTTTCGTCCGCTACGGCGGGAACATTCGACGCCTGGCCGGGAATGGCAGCCTCTTGTGGGCCGGGAAAGCCCGCACTGATGGTCTTTCGGCCGGTGCAGGGCCTGGCGCCTGTGGCCCGGCCGAGTTGCCGCGGGCTGTCCTGTCGACGGATCTTCGCGTCTACCGCCCGGGACTGCCGGACATGCTGGCGCGACCCGACCGGCACTGGCAGAGACGACACTTAAAGGTTGTGCGACATCGGCAAGGGTCTACCCTTTCCCCGTGGCCGTACAGGCCAGTGAGAGAGGAGAGACCAATGGGCAAGCGTGACGATCTGATCGCGAGATATGCCGACGATCTGAAGAACAAATGCGGGATGGTCCCGGACATGGACCTGCTGACCAAGGTCACCATCGGCTGCGGACCGTCGATCTATGACGCCGATTCCAACACCGTCGCCGCCAGCCAGCCGGGAGAGTTGGAGACCGTCAAGAAAAACTTCCTGATCAAGAAGTTGGGCCTGCCCGATGGGCCGGAGCTGGACGCCGCCATCGCCCGCGTGGTCGAGACATACGGCGCCTCGGAGCGGAACAAGTACCGGGCCGTCGTATACTACGATGCTGACGAAACATTTCGGCAAAGAGTCGGTCTACGCCTGAGCCCCGCGCAAGTACCTGCAATTCAAGACAAATGCCCCGGGCATGGTCGTTGTCCGGGGGAGGAATTCGCGTTAAACCAGAAAACAGAGACCAGAACGGTCGGGACCTTTTGAATACCCGAAACGTGGTGCGCCTTGGGGCCACGTGGGGTGAGGGGGAGGATCCTGATCGGCCCTCGGGCCCAGGATCCTCCCGTTAACCCATCGGGGCCGGGACCGGCGGCATCGGGGCCGATCCAGACGGGATGCGGCGCCGGACATGGCGTGTGGTCCCGCCGAACAGTCTTCAGAACAGCGCCAGGATGAAGCCCATGACCGTAGTCGAGATCACGGCATAGCCGCCGTCGATCAGAGTCAGCTTGATCGGCCGCATCGCATAAAGGTTGGTCATCGCGATCCAGGGCGTGATGAAGAACAGCCCGATGCCGAAACCGGCAAGGATCCCCAGGCCAAGACCGTTGATCCCGGCCATCGCAAAGACGTGACGCATCATGCCGGCGACCAGCAGTTCCAGGAAGAAGCCGATGACGAAGACGATGGGCGACCCGCCCTTGACCGGCCGACCATCGGCGCCCGCCGGAATGCCCGTGGCCCTCAGCCACTGCTTCGAAAGCCAGCCGTACCAGACCGTGCCCAGTGCAAAAGCCGCGGCGGTCGCCGCCAATACGTTTGCAACCTCGACGATGGTGTGAAACATTTCCTGTCCCCCAGTTGCCTGTCCGGCCCTAGTCCGGATCGGTATTGCCCAGCGCGCAGACCGCGCGCCACTCGGCCTCGGTCACCGGCTGGACCGACAGGCGCGAATTCCTGACCAATACCATCTCGGCCAGGCCTTCGTCTGCCTTGATCGTCTCAAGCGTGACAGGTTTCGCAAAGGGGCGGACGGCGCGGATATCGACGCATTCCCAGCGGGGATCGTCGGTCTTGCTGTCGGGATGCGCCAGGGCTGCGACCTCGACGATGCCGACGACAGCCTTTTCCGTCTGGGAATGATAGAAGAAGCCTTTGTCGCCCAGCTTCATCTCGCGCATGAAGTTGCGGGCCTGATAGTTGCGGACGCCGTCCCATTCCTCGCCTGCACTGCCTCTGGCGACCTGGTCGTCCCAGCTCCAGGTCGAGGGTTCGGATTTGAAAAGCCAATAGGCCATGAGGCAGCGCCTTTCGCGTGAAGGATCAGTCTCGTTCTTCCTTCAGGGGGCGGGCCAGCAGGGTCTGCATCGCGTCCTCGACCGATCCGCCGTCCAGAAGATCGACCACACCTTGCGTGATCGGCATCTGAAGGTCCAGCGGTTGCGCCATGGCGGCCACCGCGCGGGCGGTGGCCGCCCCTTCGACGGTGACCTTGGGGTCGAACTTCTCTCCCGCGCCCAGGCTTCGGCCCAGGCGATAGTTCCGCGACAGGTCCGACGTGCAGGTCAGCGCCAGGTCGCCCAGGCCGGACAGGCCCGCCAGCGTTTCCGCCCTTCCGCCGCGGGCTTCGGCCAGGCGCAGCATCTCGGCATAGCCGCGGGTCATCAGGGCGGCGCGGGCGCTGTCGCCAAGCCCCGCACCGATAGCGGCACCGCAGGCGATGGCGATGACGTTTTTCAGGGCTCCGCCGATTTCCGCTCCGGCCACGTCCGTCGTGCGATACAGTCGCAAGGTCGGGGTCGAGAGCGCATGCTGCAGCCGTTCGCCCAGATCCGGCACGTCGCAGGCCAGCGTCAGGGCGGTGGGCAGGCCGATGGCGATGTCGGCCGCGAAAGACGGGCCGGTCATCAGCGCGGCATAGGCTTCGGGCAGGACATCGTGGATCACGCCGGCCGGGCCCAGGCCGGTCTTCAGCTCCATTCCCTTGCAGCAGGCGACAAGGATCCGACCGTCCAGTACGCTGCGGTACTGTTCCAGCAGGCCGCGCAGCTGTTGCAGCGGGACGGACAGCAGCACCGGCCCGCCGGTGGCCAGTGCGGCGGTCAGGTTGGCGGTGGGCATCAGGTTTTCGGGCAGCACCGCGCCGGGCAGGCTGCGCAGATTGCGGCGGGTCTGCTGCATCTCGGCCACCAGATCGGCATCGCGGGAACACAGGTGGACGGTGCCGTTTTCTGCCAGCGCGATGGCCAGCGCGGTGCCGAAGGCGCCAGCGCCCAGGACGGCGATGCCGGTCATGCCTTGGCCCCCTTGCGGCCGCTGCCCAGAAGGGCCGGGCTGGTGCTGTCCAGGGGCCAGCGCGGACGCGCGGCCAGGTCAAGCCCGTCCTGCCCCCCCAGCCTGAATCGCTCGATCCCCGCATAGGCGATCATCGCCGCGTTGTCGGTACAAAGCCGCAGCGGGGGCGCCAGGAATTGCGCCCCGGCCGCGTCGGCCACCTGTTCAAGTGCCGCGCGGATCGACTGGTTCGCGGCCACGCCGCCGGCCACGGCGACGAGCGGATGCGCGGGCGCGCTTTCGGCGATGTAGATCTTCAGGGCGCGGGCGGTCTTGGCGGCCAGAACGTCGGCCACAGCCTGCTGGAACCCGGCCGACAGGTCGGCCCGGTCGGCGCGTGTCAGCCCGCCCTTTTCTTCCACGATCCGGTCGCGCAGCCGCAGCAGCGCCGTCTTCAGCCCGGAAAAGGACAGGTTGCAGTCGTCCCGGTCCAGCAGCGGCCGGGGAAACCTGAAACGTTTCGGATCGCCCATCTTCGCTTCGGCCTCGATCGACGGGCCGCCGGGTTGCGGCAGGCCCAGCAGGCGGGCGACCTTGTCGAAGGCCTCTCCGGGGGCGTCGTCGATGGTGCCGCCCAGCCGGCGAAAGCGTTCCGGGCCCTCGACCACAAGGAACTGGCAATGCCCGCCCGAGACGAGGAGCATCAGGTAAGGGAATTCGGCGCCATCCGTCAGCCGCGGTGTCAGGGCATGTCCGGCGAGGTGGTTCACGCCGATCAGCGGCTTCGCGGCCGCCATGGCCAGCCCCTTGGCGCACATCACGCCGGACAGCACGCCGCCGATCAGGCCGGGGCCTGCGGTCACGGCGATGGCATCGACTTTCTGCAGCGCTTCGGCCGGGGCGTCGCCCAGACCGGCCTTGGCCAGCGCGGCAGCGACGCAACCGTCCAGCTTTTCCGCATGCGCCCGGGCGGCCAGTTCAGGGACCACGCCGCCAAAGGGCGCGTGCAGGTCGGTCTGGCCGGCCACGACCGACGACAGGATTTCAGCCCGCCGGCCGGGATGCTGGCGCACGACCGCCGCCGCGGTGTCGTCGCAGCTGCTTTCCAGCCCCAGTATGGTAAGGACAGGCTTCATCTCGTTGATCGCGCGCTCCCGCTTTGCGTGTTGACTTGGGGCAGGTAACATTCCCCAACTACCGAAACAATTGCCCGACGTCCCGACGCCAGACCCGAACATGACTAACCGCCCAGTGCTGCTTTTGACACGGCCCGAGCCCGCAGCGCTTCGCTTTGCGGCGAGCCTGCCGCAACGGGTGAGGGTGGCGCTGGACGTCTGCATGTCGCCGCTACTGGAGATATGCATTACCGGCGACCCGTTCGAGCCCGGAAATGCCAAGGGTCTGATCTTCAGTTCCGCCAACGGCGTGGGGGCGGCCGCCATCCTGTCCCGCAACCGGACGCTGCGGGCCTATTGCGTCGGACGGGCCACCACGGCTGCGGCGCAAGACGCCGGATGGCCTGCCGAATGCCGCGGCACCGATGCCGAAACGCTGATCAGCAGCCTGCTTCAGCGCCGCCCCGCCGGGCCGCTGGTCCATCTGCGGGGCGCCGAAAGCCGCGGGTCGGTGGCGCAGCGGCTGTCGGCCGCGGGTCTTCGCACCCGCGAACAGGTGCTGTACGATCAGCGCAAGCGCCCGATGTCGGCCCAGGCCATGGCGGTGCTGAACGGGATGCAGCCGGTGCTGGTGCCCTTGTTTTCCCCCCGGACGGCACAGCTTTTCATCCAGTCCGGCGCAATGCAGGCGCCGCTTCACATCGTGGCGCTCAGCCGTGCGGTGGCGGATGTGACGCGCCGCCTGTTCCCTCGTTCGGTGACCATTGCCGAACGCCCCGATGCAGATGCGATGCGCCAGGCGATTGAAAATGTCGCGGTTAAGGTCTGTCGGCTTGAGAGGGGAAGGGGGCACGGTTAAGCTGCACTGCGGAAAATCGACTGTCCGATTTGAGAATCGAAGGGGTAGCGCGTGGCCAAGAGGAAATCCTCCGACCAGCCGACCGATGGGTCAACCAAGGGGAATTCCCCCGCCGACGCCGTGACCGAAACGGGCATCGACAAGAGCGAACCGGAAACCGGCACGCCGGAAGTGTCGGAAGAACCGGTCACGACCGACGCCGGTTTCGAGGCGGGCACCGATCCCGTCGCGGACCCCGAAGCGCTGGAAAGCGCGTCCGCGCCGCTGGAGGACCAGCCCCGGGGCGTGATGGCCGAACCCGGCGAAACGACGGTCGAACCGGAAAGCGACCTGCCCCTGGCAGATCCGGACACTCTGACCGACGCGGCGCTGGACGAAGGCGCGACCTCGGACAGCGGGCAGGAGGACGGGACAGACACCGACCCGACCGAGCCCGAGGACACCGCGCTGGAAAAAGAAGACAGTGATCCGGTCGATTCCGAAGGCGACATGCCGGAACCGAACGACGATCCCGATGCGCTGGCCGCCGCAACGGCCGCGGGTGTCGTCCTTCCCGTCCACGAACCTGCGCCCGAGCCTGAGCCGGCACCTGCGGCGACGGCCCCCGCGCCCGAACGCGTGGTCGAACGCCGCGGTGGTTTCTTCCCGATCTTCCTTGGCGGTGTCGTCGCCGCAGGCCTGGGCTTTGCCGCCGGCAGCACCGGCCTTCTGGACTCCGTTCTGCCGTCTTCGGTGAAGAAGGACCTGGAAACGAACTCGGCCCAGACCGCGGATGCAATTGCCGCGCTGAAGGCGGACCTGGCCAAGCAGGCCGATACCCTCGCCGCCCTGCAGGGCAAGCTTGCGGAACCGGCGACCGACGGTCTGGAGACCGTGCAGACCAGCGTCACCGACCTGACCCAGAAACTGTCAGCGCTGCAGACCACCGTGGGCGATCTCTCTGCCAAGATCGGGCCGCTGGCGGACCGGATCACCACCATCGAACAATATCCGAACGCAGATGCCGCCACCAAGGCCGCGACCGATACCTTCAAGGCCGAACTGGCCCAGTTGACGGACTCCGTCAAGGCGCAGCAGGCGACGCTGGACCAGCAGGTTGCCGCCAGCCAGAAGCAGCTGTCCGAAGTGGCCGAGGCCCAGCAGGCCCAGATCGAGGCGCTGGTCAACGAGGCCAAGGCAGCCGAGGCGAAGGCCAAGGAACTGGAAGCCAAGGCCGCCGCCGATGCCCAGCGGGCCGAGATGCGCGCCGTCGTGGGCAATATCGCGGCCGCGCTGGGCGATGGTACGCCCTATGCCGATCTTGTCGCCTCGCTGAAGGACGGCGGCATCGACGTGCCCGCCGCCCTGTCGGGACCGGCGGCGGACGGCGTGCCCACGCTGGCGCAGCTGCGTGCGTCCTTCCCGGACGCGGCGCGCGATGCGCTTTTTGCCGTGCGGACCGGACAGAAGGACGGGACCGGCGGCATCGCGGGCTTCTTCGAACGCCAGCTTCAGGTGCGCTCGGTCACGCCGCGGCAGGGCGACGGGCCCGATGCGGTTCTGTCCCGGGTCCAGCAGGCCGTGTCGGCTGGTGATCTGGATCAGGCGCTGACGATGATCGGCACGCTGCCCGAACCGGCGCAAGACGCCATGAAATCCTGGGAGTCCGCGGCGCAGACCCGCCTCGCTGCCGTGAAAGCCAACGAGTCGCTGGCGCAGAGCCTGAACTCCAACTGAAGGATCCGCCGCCATGTTGTGGTCATTGATCAAGGTCGTCGTCTTCCTCGCCATCATCGCGGGACTGGCACTGGGCGCGGAATACCTGATGGACAGCGCCGGCGGTGTGCAGATCACCATGGCCGGGACAGAATTCACGCTGCAGCCCCTGCAGGCGGTGATCGCGCTGCTGGTTCTGCTGTTCGCCATGTGGATCCTGCTGAAGGTGGTGTCGTTCCTTTTCGCCTTCCTCAGCTTCCTGGCCGGGGATGAAACGGCGATCACCCGCTTCTTCGACCGCGGCCGCGAACGCCGCGGCTACAAGGCGCTTACCGAGGCGATGATCGCCATGGCCGGCGGCGAAGGGCGCGAGGCGATGCGCAGGGCATCCCGCGCCGAAAAGCTGCTGCAACGCCCGGAACTGACCGGCCTTCTGTCGGCCCAGGCGGCGGAACTGGCCGGCGATCGGTCGCGCGCGACCGCTGCCTACAAGGCGCTGATCACCCATGACGAAACCCGCTTCGTCGGTGTCCGCGGCATCCTGCGCCAGAAACTGGCCGAAGGGGACAAGGAAACCGCGCTGAAGCTTGCGCAGAAGGCCCAGTCCCTGCGCCCCCGCAATGCCGAGGTGCAGGACACCCTGCTGCGTCTTCAGGCGACCTCGGGCGACTGGACCGGCGCGCGTGGCACGCTGGCGGCCAAGCTGAAGTCGGGCACGATCCCCAAGGACGTCTATACCCGACGCACCGCCGTTCTGGCGCTCAGCCAGGCGGAGGCTGCGATGATGAACGGCGAGACGACGCCGGCCGCCCGCGACCAGGCGATCGAGGCGAACCGACTGTCGCCGGACTTTGTCCCCGCCGCCGTCGCTGCCGCCCGTGCGATGAACGCGCAAGGTCGGCCGAAGCCTGCCGCCAAGGTGATCCGCAAGGCCTGGGACACCACGCCCCACCCGGACCTGGCCGCCGCCTTCGCGGAACTGGAACCGTCCGAAACCCCCGCCGCCCGCCTGAAGCGCTTCCAGCCGCTTTTGAAGGTCAAGCCGGACAATCCCGAAACCCGCCTGGTCGACGCCGAACTGCATGTCGCGGCCGAGGATTTCCCGGGTGCCCGCCGTGCGCTGGGTCCCCTGGCGGAAGAGGCGCCGGATGCGCGTTTCTACACCCTCATGGCCGCCATCGAACGGGGCGAGGGCGCATCGGACACCATCGTGAAGGGCTGGCTGGCGCGCGCGCTGCAGGCGCCCCGCGGCCCGCAATGGGTCTGCGAGAACTGCCATACCGCCCACGCCGAATGGGCGCCGGTCTGTTCGTCCTGCGAAAGCTTCGACACGCTGTCCTGGACCACGCCCAAGGCGCCGGTGACGGGCACGGGGGCGGCTACGCACCTGATCCCGCTGATCGTCGGCGGGCCCGCGGCCACGGCCGAGGACATGCCTGTGCCGTTCGATCCGGCCCCTGAAACGGCGTCCACGCCGACCATGGCAGACGTGGACGTGTCGGTTGCCGATCCGGTGGAGCCTGCGGCCGAAGACGACACCGTGCCCACGGCGGAAGACGTTCCGCCGGGCGAGGAACCCCGCCGGTCCGCGTCCAGCTGACCCGGGTGACAAATTGGGGGTTTCCACCCTCTCGGGGCGGTGCTAAAGGACCGCCCCACCGGGTACGGAAATGTCTGTCGGACATGGACCGCCCCGGCTCCGGACCGGCCGCCAGCGCCGCCGGTCACCGGAAGATGCCGCAGTAGCTCAGCTGGTAGAGCACGTCATTCGTAATGATGGGGTCGGGGGTTCGAGTCCCTTCTGCGGCACCACTTTTCTGGGAAACAAGCGCCTTCGCGTGGGTAGCCGGTGCTAGGTACGCTGTAGCTTAGCTTGTTGAAGTAAGCCTGCCGGCGCCACCCGACGGTAACCTGCCTGCGGGCTCATAGCGATCCCGCGCAGCGCAGACGTACGGTTGGGAGTTGACGGAATGCCTCATCGTAACCATTCCTATTGAAGACGCCGTCGGGCGTGAGGGAAACTTGTGGAACACGAGAATGTCATCGGAGCGTTCAGTGAGGCAGACGCCGCTCGCTTGTCTGGACTATCGGTAGGGCAATTGCGGAGTTGGGACCGTAAGGGCTTCATTAGTCCCAGTTTTGCTGAAGACAATCGTCGCCTCCCTTACAGCAGAGTCTATTCGTTTCGGGACATCGTCTCATTGCGGGTTCTGGGCCAGCTTCGGAACACGTATAAAGTGCCTTTGCAGCACCTGAGGAAAGTATCTGATAACTTGTCTCATCTTGGTGACTCTAAGTGGACGTCGGCTACCCTCTATGTTCTCGGCAAGAAAGTTGTTTTCACCGATCCGCGGTCAGACAAGCGCGTTGAAGTTGTAAGCGGACAGCGGGTCTTTGATATCCCTTTGCGTGTCGTCATATCCGACACCAAAAAGGCTGTTGCTGACTTGAATAAGCGTGGTACCGATGCTTTAGGGCAAGTTGTACACGGAAAGTTCGTGTTGCAGAATGAACCGGTTTTTGAGGGAACGCGTATTCCTGTCTCAACTGTTATTCACTATTTGGATCTGGGGTTCTCTCCTGAAGAAGTGCTGGAAGAGTTTCCCGATCTGACGCTTGTGGATGTTGAAGCAGCTCGGTCATTGGGCAATGGTCAAACCGCAGCTTAACAGATGAACTACACTGGATGTCGAATTTGCATGTGAAGTTCGATAATCTGCGAGGCTCATTGTCTGAAAGCTGCTGGGGTACCAGGCGTGACTGAGGATGATCAGGAGCATCGATTAGGCGTATTTCGGTTCTTGACCGATCACAATGTTCCCGTCTCTCTGGGAAATGCATTGATTGCGATGGGGCATGACGTCGTGCGAATTAGCGAAATAATGCCCGTGAACTCTCCTGACCCGGTGGTTGCGCGGGCAGCAATCGAAGCCGGAAGAATTCTAATTAGCTGGGACAGGGACTTCAACGCCCAGAGATTTGCATCACCCCGTTTTGAGCAGTTGTCACGAATAATGATGTCAGGGCCAGAACCTTCAGGGGCGGCTCGTCTCACCGAGGTCTTCGACGTCGTGGAGTTCGCACTACGGCGAGATCAGGAAAATCCCGCTATTGTTCGCGTAGGCAGCCATCGAGTTCAAATCCACCTGTGAAGCGTAGACCCCACGACACGTGAAGTTTCTCGGAATAAAGGTGCATTTACCCCACCCGCTCCCCCGCCAGCACCGCCGCCGCTAGGTCCTGCACGATCAGCCCGTGGGACTTGTAGGCCGTGATCTCTCCGTCCCCCCGCACGAACAGCGACGGATCCGACAGGACCGCACCGATCTCGGTCACCGCATAGTCCTCCGGGATCGCGCCCGCCGTCCTGGCGTCGATGATCTCGCCCGACTCGCGGGACGAACTTTCCAGGGAATCGGTGAACATCCGCACCCGGGCGACCGCTTCGTCGTCGACCTCGCGCGCGTCGGCGAGGCTGGCGCCGACAAGGATCAGGTGCTGGCCGGGCTCCAGCAGCGCTCCGGGGAAAAACGCCGTGCGCGCCGCCGTGGCTGTGATCAGGACGTCGGCGCCGCCCGCTGCCACCTCCAGCGTGGGCACGCAGCGCAGGATGGCTGCGGCTTCGGGGAAATGGGCGGCCAGGTGCAGGGCTTGTTCGGGGCGGCGGGACCAGAGGCGGATTTCCGTGGGCGCGAAGCACTCCAGCGCGCCGCGGATGTGCCATTCGGCCTGCTCGCCCGCGCCGAAGACGGCGAAGACCTTGGGGTCGGGCCGGGCCAGCGCCCGGATCGACAGCATCGACGCAGCCGACGTGCGCAGCGCCGTCAGCGCGTCGGCATCGGCGGCGATCAGGGGGACGCCGGTGTCGCTGTCGAAGACGACGACGAAACCCTGGTGGCTGGACAGGCCCATCTTTGGCGCGTCGGGGTAAAGGCTAAGGACCTTCAGCCCATGCCGCCGCGGTTCGCGCAGGGCGCCGTACATCAGCGCCATCCGGCCCTTTTCGTTGATCGGCACGGCAAAGCGCGGCGGGTGCAGGGCATCGCCGGCCGACACCTCCTTCATCGCCTGTTCTATCGCGGGGATCAGGGCCCCCACGGTCAGGGTGGCGCGGATTTGGTCGGCGGTGATGACTTTCATGAGGTCTTTCCGGTCGGTTGGGGCAGGGGGCTGGCCAGCCGTGCGGCGCAGTGAAGAAGCAAGATCAGGCAGGTGACGGGGATCGCGGCGCCGATCACAGCCAGGTTCACGCCCAGCCCGGCGGACGAGCGGTTGAAGTTGCGCCACATGAACCCGCGCTGAAAATTCCAGCCCGCGCCGAAGAACGCGTAGTAGAGGACCGGCGCCAGGAAGATGACGACCGTGGCGGCCAGCATCACCTTCGCCAGCACCTGCACGGCCGGGGGGCTTCCTTGCGTGACCGTGACGATCACCGGGTCCAGTGCGCGGCGGAACGCGCAGCTGGCACCAAGGAGACCGCCCCACACCATCAGGTAGCGGGCCAGTTCCTCGGTCCAGGCATAGGGGCTGCGCAGGCCGTAGCGGCCCGCGATCTGGAACAGGATCGTCAGCGCGATGCCAAGAAGGCAGGCCTTGGCCAGCGCCAGGCAGACCCGGTCGACACCCGCGCTGATGCGATCCAGCCGGTTCACTTTACCGAATCCGCGATGGCCTGCATGTCGGCAACGGATCCGGACGGCATCAGCGTGTCCCAGACCTGCTGGCTCCGGGCCTTGAATTCGGCCAGCGCCTCGGGGCTCAGTTCCGTCACGGTGACGCCGGCGGCCTTCAGGCCCTCGATCTCCGCCTTTTCGGCGGCATAGGTCCAATCGCGGTTCCTGGCATTGGCGGTCAGGACAGCGGCGTCGACGATGGCCTTCTGGTCATCCGCCAGCATGTCGTACCAGTCGGCCGACATCAGTGCGGCCCGGAACGGCGTGCCGGCCTTCAGGTCGGTGAAGTACTTCAGGAATTCCGTGTGCTTGAAGATCAGCGGCACGGCCGGCGGGTTGAAGTAACCGTCGACGATCCCCTGCTGCACGGCGCCCGCGAATTCCGGCATGTCGACCACGACGCCCTGGGTGCCCCAGGCCTCGAACAGTTTCACCTGGTTCGGGTCGATGGCCCGGATCCGCAGGTCGGTCAGGTCGTCGACCGATGCGACCTCGTGCTCGTCATTGAACAGGCCCATCTGACCGCCAAGACCGGGAAGCGCCGCGACGATGACGCCCTGCGCCTTCATCTTCTCCTTGATCTCGGCCAGCATCTCGCTGTCCACTTCCTGAGTGGCCTTGAAGAACTGTTCCGAGGATTCGAAGACGTAAGGCGCCAGGAACCCAAGGATCCGCGGATCGACCTGCGCGATCATGACGAAGTTGGTGACGGCGAACTGCAGCAAACCTTGCGACAGCTGGTCGACCAGTTCGGCATCCTTGCCCAGGGCGCCGCCGGCAAAGACGGTCGCCTCCAGCCCCGCTTCGCGAAGCGCGGCGGCGAAGTCTTCGGCATAGACCCAGTCGGCGCAGGCGGGGACCGGAGGGCATTGGACGGCAATCTTGATGTCCTGGGCCTGGGCCGTGCCGGCAAGGGCCATGCCTGCCGCAAGGGCCAGTCCGGAAAGGGTGGTGCGCAGATGTTTCATTGTCGTTTTCCCTGTTGTTTTGGTTGTTCAGTCGATCAGTCCGACCAGTCGGGGCAGCGCCAGCGTCAGGTCGGGGACGAGGATCAGAAGCAGCAGCAGCGCCACCTGCACGGCCAGAAAGGGCAGGATGGCTCGGGAAAGCCGCAGGTAGTTCACGTCGGCCGCGGCCGAGACCACCATCAGGATCCCCCCGAACGGGGGAGAGATCAGGCCCAGCGTCAGGTTCAGGCAGCTGACCACGCCGACATGGACCGGGTTGCAGCCCGACGCGATGGCAGCGGGGATCAGGACCGGGACCAGCAGGACCAGCGCCATGGTCACGTCCATCACCATGCCGGCGGCGAACATGACCAGGCTGGCGACCAGGAAATACTGCGTGCCGCCCAGGCCCAGGTCCTGCACCGCGGCGGCGATGCCTTCGGGCAGGCGCATGATGCCGATCAGATAGCCGAAGATGGCCGCGGCAAAGAGGATCATGAAGATCGACCCCGTCAGCATGGCCGAGCTTGAAAGCGCGTCGGACGAGATGTTCACGGTTTCCCGGAACGCCCGTCCCGGCCGGTCACGCCCCAGCAGGCGGTAGACGAAGATCAGAAGCAGCGTGATGGCGACGGCCAGCGCCGCGGCCTCGGTCGGCGTGACGACGCCGAAGACGATGCCGGCGACGATGGTGACGGGGATCAGCAGGGCCGGGGCGGCGCGCACGATGGTCGCCCAGAAGGCCGGCAGCACCATGTCCCGGCCGCCCGGGTGCCCGTCGCGCCGGGCGATCCAGAAATTGTAGGCGCACAGGAACAGGGCCATCAGCAGGCCCGGGATGATCCCGCCCGCGAACAGCGCCGCGACCGAGACATTCATCAGCGCGCCGTAGAAGATCATCACGATGGACGGCGGTATGATCGGCCCGATCACGCAACTGGCGGCCGTCAGGGCCGCAGCGAAATCGTTGCTGTATCCCTTGTCGCGCATCGCGGGGACCAGCGTCTTGGTCGTGGCCGCCGCATCCGCCACGGCAGAGCCGGAGATGCCGGCCAGGAAGACGCTTGCCAGGATGTTGACGTAGCCCAGCCCGCCCTTCAGCCGCCCGACCCCCAGCATGGCCAGGTCGATCAGGACCTTGGTCACGCCGCCGCGGGTCATCATCTCGCCCGCCAGGATGAACAGCGGCATCGACAGGAAAGTGAAGACGTCGATCTGGCTGAAGATCCGCTGGGGTAGGATCGCCAGATAGTTGGAATAGCCCGTCGCGATGAAGGCCAGCACGGCGGCCGCCCCTGCCACATAGCTGATCGCCACGCCGCCAAGAACGGCAGCCAGGATGAACGCGACGATCAGGATAAGGGCCATGGACGAAGCCTCCTTGACCGGGAAGGAAGATTGAGGATACGAAATATGTCAACAGAAAATGTCGTATAGGAAAGAATGCATGGTCGATACGACAGGCGACATGGATGCGGAACGGGCGCTCAGCGCCTTTGGTGCGCGGGTGCGCAAGCTGCGGCAGGGCAAGGGGCTGACCTTGCAACAGGTGGCCGACCGCGCCGGCATGTCAGGGTCGACCATTTCCAAGATCGAGAATTCCAACCTCTCTCCCACCTTTGACGGCCTGCTGAAACTGGCCAAGGGGCTGGAGGTCGACCTGACCACCCTTCTGGACGATCGCCCCCGGGCGGAACCGGAACGCGAGAAGACCCCGATGCTGGGCCGGATCGACGTGACCCGCGCCGCCGAACGGCACGCCATCGACGCCGCAACCTATGTCTATGAACCGCTGGCCATGGGGCTGAAGCAAAAGCTGATGGATGCCACCCACGTCGTGGTCAAGGCCCGGGACATTGCGCAGTTCGATCATCTGGTGTCTCATCCCGGTGAAGAGCTGGTCTATGTCCTGTCGGGCGAGGTGGAGCTTCATTCCGAACTTTACGCCCCGATCCGGCTGGGGCCGGGGGACAGCGTCTACTACGACGCGGCCATGGGCCACGCGCTGATCAATGTCGGTGAGGGGGAGGCGACCTTGCTGAACATCGTGACGGGCGGATCGGTCCCGACAGGAGAAAGCTGATGCTGACACGGGAAGAATGGATCGCGCAGGACCTTCTGGGCCTGGTCCAACTGGTCGAGGCGGGAGAGATCGCCCGGAAGGAGGTCCTGCAAACCGCCATCCGCGAGATCGAGGCCCAGAACCCCAGGATCAACTCCGTCATCTATACACGGTTCGAGGAGGCGCTGGCCGACCTGGACGCCGCGCCCGAAGGCCCGCGGTTCCTGGGCATGCCTTACCTGATCAAGGACCTTTACGCCCCAGTCAGGGGCATGCCGCTGTCGAACGGGTCCAGCCGGTTCAAGGGCATGATGATGGACTTCGACAGCAGCCTTGTGGCGCGGCTGCGGGCGGCCGGATTTTCCTTCCTGGGCCGGACCACGTCGTCGGAAATGGGCATGTCGGCGGAGACCAACACCAAGGCCTGGGGCACGACACGGAACCCTTGGAACACGGACCATATCGTCGGTGGATCGTCGGGCGGGGCAGGGGCGTCGGTCGCGGCTGGGATGTTGCCCGCGACCCATGCCACCGACAGTGCCGGATCGATCCGGATCCCCGCGTCGTTCAACGGGCTGGTCGGGCTGAAGCCCACGCGCGGTCTGAACCCCTGGGGCCCGCACCGGGGCGATCCGAATGGTGGGATCAGCCATGAACATGCCGTATCGCGCACCGTGCGGGACACCGCCGCGCTTCTGGACGTGACCGCGGGGCCGGACGCGGGCGCCCCCTATTTCGCGCCGCGGCCCCCGAAACCGTTCGAGATCCTGATCCAGACCCCGCCGGAACGGCTTCGGATCGGGTTTGTCGATACCTGTCTCGATGGCTCGCCCGTCGATCCGGCCTGCAAGGCGGCGGTGACGAAGACCGCGAAACAGTTGGAGGCGCTGGGCCATGCGGTCGAGGAGGCGATGCCCGATTTCGATGTCCACGCCCTGACCGACGCGATGATCCGTTACCTGTTCGGATCGCTGTCGGGCATGTTCCCGGGCGTGGCCATAGGCGATATCGTCGACGGGCTGGAACCCGTGACGGTCGCGACGTTGGCCTATGCCAACGGCATCCCGCTATCGGATCACGTCGCCCGCGCGGCGGTCATCAACCGCGAGGTGCGGCGCCTGTCGGCCTATTGGGAAACCTACGACATCCTGCTGACCCCGGCCACCGGCACGCCGCCACCGAAACATGGCGCGCTGCCGACCGACGACCCGGACCTGGACCTGTTCATGGACCGCCTGTTCAGGCTGTCGCCCTTCACGGCCACGTTCAATGCCAGCGGGCAGCCCGCGATCTCGCTTCCCGTCCATGCCACCGACGACGGGCTGCCGGTCGCGGTGCAGCTGGTCGGGCGCTATGCGGACGATGCCACGGTGCTGAAACTTGCGGCGCAGATCGAGAACGCGATGGGCTGGCGCCCGATCCTGCTGTGACGTCCGCGCGCCGATCTGGTATCCTGCGGGTGGGAGGCCCGCGACACACGATTTCTTTCCAATGTCGGAAGTAGGTTAGGTCCCATGTCCGCTCCAAAGATCGCCATCATCGGTGCCGGTGCCATCGGAACGGCATTGGCCGCCCGGCTGGCCGCTGCCACAGACGACCTGACCTTCGTCGCCCGGGGCCAGCGCGCCGCGGCGCTGCGCGCCAATGGCGTGCGGCTGGAAGACCTGGAAGGGACCTTCACCGCAAGGCCCAAGGTGACGGAACGACTGACCGGGCCGGTCAGCGTCCTGTTCGTCTGCGTGAAATGCGGCGCGCTGAAGGCGGCCATCGAACAGAACCTGGCGGGCATCGGGCCTGACACGCGGGTCATCCCGCTGGTCAACGGCATCCCGTGGTGGTTCCATGCCGATCCGTCCCGCCCCGTGCAGGCCGTGGATCCCGGTGGCGAACTGCTGACCCTGATCTCCCTCAGGCAGATCGTCGGGTCCGTCACCGCCATGACGGCCGGCTTCGACGAAGACGGCGAAACCGTGCGGTCCACCATTCCCCATCACCTGGTCCTGGGGCCCATCGTCGACGACGGCCCCCGGCCCGTGGACCTGGCGGCGGCGCTGGTGTCGTCGGGCATCACGCTGGACCGGGCCGACGACGTCTATCCGCTGGTCTGGAACAAGCTGATGCTGAACCTGGCCACCAACCCCGTGTCGGCCCTGACGGGCGAGACGCTGGAACGGATCGCGGCCAACCCGACCTCTCTGGCCCGGGCCGAAGCCCTGGCGGGCGAGGTGCGGGACCTGGCCCGGTCTTTCGGCGTGACCGTCGATCCGACGGGTCTGGGCGCGCGGCTGGCGAAGGCGGGTGATTTCGCCACCTCGATGCTGCAGGATGCCCGGGCCGGGCGGCCACTGGAACTGGCGCCCATCGTGCAGGCGCCCCTGGAACTGGCTGCGGCGCAGGGCGTGCCGATGCCGGAAACGACCCGATTGCTTGACGACATGCGCCGCCGCTTCGACGCGGCCGCCTGACAGGAGGACACCGCAATGACCATCCAGGAGAACGAGCTGATGCCTGGCAAATCCGAGGAAGAGCTGCGCATCCAGCTGGCCGACTTCTATCACCTGGTCAGCTATCTCGGCTGGACCGAGCTGATCTTCAACCACATCTCGGTCCGCCTGCCGGGCGAGGAACACGCCTATCTCGTGAACCCGTTCGGCCTGCATTATGACGAGGTGACGCCGGACAATCTGATCCGTGTCGGCGTAGACGGGCGGAAGCTGGACAATTCGCCCTACAACGCCAACCCGGCCGGGTTCGCGCTGCATGGCGTGATCCACCAGAACCGGCCCGACGTGGGCTGTGTCGCACACACCCACACCACGCCGATCAGTGCCATCACGCTGAAGGATTTCGGGATCGAGCATGACAGCTTCTATGGCGCGCAGCTCTACGGGCGCGTCGGCTATCACGCCTTCGAAGGGATCACGCTGTACGAGGATGAACGCCCCCGGATGCTGGAAAGCCTGGGCGACAAGAACGTGCTGGTCCTGCGCAACCACGGCATCGCGGTGTGCGAACGGGACATTCCGCTGACCTTCATGCTGCTGTGGACCGTGCAGCGAGCGGCGGAAATCCAGTGCACGGCGAATGCACTGCCCGGCCCGAACACGCCACTGTCGGCGGATATCCGTCAGAAATGCGCTGACGATGCCATGCGGCTCAGCCGCGAGGGCGGGCAGTTCGCCGAACTGCTGTTCGACGCCATGGTCCGCAAGATGAAGCGCGAAGGTTTCCCCGCCGGGGTCTAATCCCGCGCCGCAGGGTCACACGTTCTTTCGGTCGACAAATGGCGCACGGGTCCGCAGGGTCCGTGCGTCAGCGTTTCAGACCCCCGAAAGGACACAGCAATGGCCCATGATCCCGACGCGATTGCAAAGCTGTTCGATGCTTCGCCCTTCGTTGCCTTCCTTGGCCTGAAGGTGACCGAGGTCGAGATGGATGCTGGCGCCGTCACGATGATCATGCCGATGCGCCCGGAACTCGCCCGCGGCGGCCCGATCGAAGGCCAGTTCCATGGCGGGGCGGTCGCTTCGCTGATCGACACTGTGGGGGATTTCGCCGTCGCGCTGACGGCAGGGGCGCCGGTGCCGACAATGAACTTTCGCGTGGATTATCTGCGCCCGTCGGGGGGCGCGTACCTGACCGGCCGTGCGGTGACGCGTCGGTTGGGCAAGTCCATGGCGGTGGTCGATATCGACGTGACCGACAGCCAGGGCCGGCTGACCGCCGTGGGCCGCGGGACCTATTCGCCCAAGGTGGGCTGAACCGGACAACGGACATGACGCCGAAAATGACAAGGGCCGCGCAGGGCGGCCCTTTCGGTATTCAGGATGGCGTGCCGGCAATCAGCCGTTCACGCTGTCCTTCAGGGCCTTTGCGATGGTCATCTTGACCACCTTGTCGGCTTCCTTCACCAGCTTGTCGCCGGTGGCCGGGTTACGGACTTCACGCTCCGGACGTTCGCGGCAATAGATCTTGCCGACGCCCGGCAGGGTCACGGCGCCGCCGGCGGTCACTTCGCGAGTGATCACGTTGCAAACGGCTTCCAGGGCTGCCGTTGCCGATTTCTTGTCCGTGCCCATGTCTTCGGCCAGCGCGGCCACAAGCTGGGTCTTGGTCATTGGCTTTGCCATGTTCTCAGGTCTCCTTAACTGCCCGATCGGTCCGATCCATCTTGGGCCTCATCCGCGGACAATACCCCAATATAGTCGGGGCCTACAACATATTGCGGTGCGAAAGCCCAGTAAAATAGGGCCATTTGTGGTGTTTTTGAGTCGAAAAGCAGTTGAATCGCAAGGGTCCGCCTACCGTTTTGGGCAAGGACTTGCCGGCGGTCACAGGAAAGCGGTTTCGTCGAAGCTGCGCAACTTGCGGCTGTGGAGCCGTTCCAAGGGCATCTGGCGAAGTTTTTCCATTGCCCGGATGCCGATGTCCAGGTGGCGGGCGACCTGCGTATTATAGAAGTCCGAGGCCATTCCGGGCAGTTTCAGCTCGCCATGCAGGGGCTTGTCCGACACGCACAGAAGCGTGCCATAGGGCACCCGGAACCGATATCCGTTGGCGGCGATGGTGGCGCTTTCCATGTCCAGCCCCACGGCGCGCGACTGTGACAGTCGCTGGACCGGGCCGGACATCTCTCGCAGTTCCCAGTTGCGGTTGTCGACCGACGCGACGGTCCCCGTCCGCATGATCCGCTTCAGCTCGTATCCCTGAAGTTCTGTCACCTCGGCGACACTGCTTTCCAGCGCCACCTGCACCTCTGCTAACGGAGGGATCGGGACCCAGACCGGCAGGTCGTCGTCCAGCACCCTGTCCTCGCGCAGATAGGCATGGGCCAGGACGAAATCGCCCAGGGCCTGCGTATTCCGCAGGCCGGCGCAGTGACCGACCATCAGCCAGGCATGGGGGCGCAACACGGCGATATGGTCGGTGGCGGTCTTCGCATTCGACGGGCCGACACCGATATTGACCAGTGTGATGCCGGAACAGTCGTCCCGTTTCAGGTGATAGGACGGCATCTGCGGCAGCTTGGCCGGGACTGCCAGCACTCCGTCGGGATCGGTGATCGAGGCATTCCCGGTCGACACGAACTCGGTATAGCCGCTGTCCGGATCGGCCAGCATCCGGCGGGCGAAGGCCTCGAACTCCGTCACGTAGAACTGGTAGTTCGTGAACAGGACGAAATTCTGGAAATGCGCCGGATCGGTGGCCGTGTAATGCGCCAGGCGGGCCAGCGAGTAATCGATGCGCTGCGCGGTGAACAGCGCCAGCGGCCCGGTGCCGGGGGCGGGCACATGGGTGCCGTTGACGATGTCGTCGCTGGTCGTGGCCAGGTCCGGCACGTCGAAGACATCGCGCAGGGTGAAACCCGCGGCGCCTTCCTGCGGCACGGTGATGCCGGAACTGGCGGCAACCGCGAAATGGACCGGGATCGGCGTGTCGGACACCCCGATCTGCACCGGCTGGCCGTGATTCCGGATCAGCAGCCGGATCTGTTCCTGCAGGTAGGCGCGGAACAGGTCGGGCCGGGTGACGGTCGTGGAATGCGTGCCGGGCATGGCCACGTGGCCGAAGCTCAGCCGGCTGTCGACCTGGGCATAGGTCTTCGTGGTCAGCCGGATTTCCGGATAGAAGGCGCGATAGCGGTGGTCCGGCGCCCCGTTCTGCATCGCATCGGCAAAGCGGGTGCACAGGAACCCGGTGGCGGTTTCGTACAACTCCTCCAGCCGGGCGACGGCGGCGGCGGGGTCGGTGAAGTTTTCGGGACCGGGGACGTCGGGTGTTTCGATACGGGTCATGCCTTCAGTCCTGCGGGATGAAGAGGTCGATTTTTTCGAAGCTGCGCACGTCGATCAGACCCTTGTCCGAGATCCGCAGTTCCGGGATCACCACCAGCGCCAGAAGCGAATGCTGCATGTAGGCATTGTTGAGCGAACAGCCCGAAGCCACCATCGCCTCGCCCAGGGCCTGGGCCTTGGCGGCGACCTCTTGTGCGGGGCTGTCGGACATCAGGCCGGCGATGGGCAGTTCCACCAGCGCCTTTTCAACCCCGTCGACGAACAGCGTGACGCCGCCGCCGACCTCGGCCAGCCGGTTCGCGGCCAGCGCCATCTGCGCGCGGTCGGTGCCGACGACGATCATGTGGTGGCTGTCATGGGCCACGGTGGATGCCATGGCCATCCGGCCCGTGTACCCGAAGCCCGACACGAAGGCATTGGTCACGCCCCCCGTCCCTCGGTGACGTTCCACCAGCGCGATCTGGGCCACGTCGCCCTGCGGGCCGACAAGGCCGTCCGCGACCTCCAGGTCCATCTGCAGCGCCTTGGTCGGCGCCTGGTTTTCGACGACACCGATGACGTTGGCGCGGACGGAATTGGCGCCTGACGGTGCCTTGATCTCGAAGTCCCGGTCCGACAGTTCGTGGCCAAGATGGACCGTCTGGCGTGCCATGTCGGGCCAGTCCAGGTGCGGGCAGTCGACCAGGATCTTGCCGTCCCTGGCCACCACCTGCCCGCGGGCGATCACCATCTCGACCGGGAGGTCGGTCAGGTCCGAGGTCAGGATCACGTCGGCCCGGCGGCCGGGTGTCAGCGAACCGATGTCGCGTTCCAGCCCGAAATGGGTGGCAGTGTTGATCGTGGCCATCTGGAGCGCGATCAGGGGATCGCAGCCGCAGGCGATGGCGTGGCGGACCACGCGGTTCATGTGACCGTCGTTGACCAACGTGCCGGAATGGCAGTCATCGGTGCACAGGATGAAGTTCCGGGGATCCAGCCCCTTTTCCGTCACCGCCGTGATCTGGCTTTCGACATCGTACCAGGCAGACCCCAGCCGCATCATAGACCGCATCCCCAGACGAACGCGTGCAATGGCATCGGATTCCTGCGTGCCTTCGTGATCGTCGGCCGGGCCGCCGGCAACATAGGCCGCGAAGGCCGGCCCCAGGTCGGGCGAGGCATAGTGCCCGCCCACAGTCTTGCCGGCGCGCTGGGTCGCCGCGATTTCGGCCAGCATCTTGGGATCGGCATTGGCCACGCCGGGGAAGTTCATCATCTCTCCCAACCCGATGATGCCAGGCCAGTGCATGGCCTGGGCCACGTCTTCGGGCGTGATCTCGAATCCCGTGGTCTCCAGCCCGGGGGCCGAGGGCGCGCAGGACGGCATCTGGGTGAAGATGTTGACGGGCTGCATCAGCGCCTCGTCGTGCATCATCCGGACGCCTTCAAGGCCCAGCACGTTCGCGATCTCGTGCGGGTCGGTGAACATCGACGTCGTGCCGTGGGGGATCACGGCGCGGGCGAATTCGGCGGGGGTCAGCATGCCGGATTCGATATGCATGTGCGCGTCGCAGAGGCCGGGTATCATGTACCGCCCCTCTGCCTCGATCACATGGGTCGCGGGGCCGATCCGGTCAGAGGCATCCCTGACGACGCAGGCGATGCGGCCCGCGACGATGGCGATGTCATAGCCGTCCAGCACCTCGCGGCTGTGGACGTTCACCCATCTGCCGCCGCGGATCACCATGTCCGCATGCGCTCGGGCCGCCGCGACCTCGATCAGTTTCGGTGCGACATCGGGCCAGGCGGGGAACGGTGCAGAAGCCATGACGGGGCCTATCCTTGGTGAAGGGGTTACGGGTAGGATGAACCAGTTCTACCAACAAGACCTGACCGCGGGCTAGCACGCACCATGAGTATCGTCATTCATCACAATCCCGACTGCGGCACTTCGCGCAACGTTCTGCAGCTTGTCCGCGATGCCGGTTACGATCCCGTAGTGGTCGAATATCTGCAGACCGGCTGGACGAAGCCGCAGCTTCAGGCCCTGTTCGCAGCTGCCGGCCTGACCCCGCGCGCGGCGCTGCGCGAGAAGAAATCCCCGGCGGAGGACCTGGGCCTGCTGGACCCGTCCGTCCCGGACGAGGTGCTTCTGGACGCGATGGTCGAACATCCTGTTCTGGTAAACCGGCCCATCGTGGCCAGCCCGAAGGGGGTGAAGCTTTGCCGGCCGTCGGGCGCGGTGCTGGACCTGCTGGAGAAATGGCCGGCCGGTCCCTGGGCCAAGTCGGACGGCGAGCTTGTGATCGACGCCGACGGCAACCGCGTGGGCGAATAGGCCGGGGATGGCGCTGGCCCCGCTCTGGGCGGCGCGGCCGCCGATCCCGCTGCATGCGGTGGC
This sequence comes from Chachezhania sediminis, assembly GCF_009765275.1. Lineage (GTDB taxonomy): Bacteria > Pseudomonadota > Alphaproteobacteria > Rhodobacterales > Rhodobacteraceae > Chachezhania > Chachezhania sediminis. The sequence goes on along the minus strand of NZ_VOPH01000002.1, from coordinate 213,922 downwards.
GGCGATGGCGGCCTGCGTGCTGGGCCTGGGGCAGCTGGCCCTGCCGAAGGGCACCCGGCTGCATGTCTGGACCGGGCGGGTCTGGATCGCGCTGATGGCGGCGGTGGCCGTGTCGAGCTTCTTCATCCACACGATCCGGATGCTCGGGCCCTTCAGTCCGTTGCATGTGCTTTCGGCGGTCACGCTTTTCTGGCTGTGGGCGGGGATGCGGGCGGCGCGCAGGGGACAGATCGACCGGCACCGGCGTATCATGCTGGCGCTGTTCTTCATGGCCCTTCTGCTGACGGGGGCCTTCACAGTCCTGCCGGGACGGGTCATGCACGAGGTCATTCTGGGAGGCTGACATGGACTATGAAAAGGTCGAGGCGGACGTCTTCGGCCGGTCGCTGCGTGGCCTTGGCCTGAACCTTCTGGTGCGTGACGTGCTGGAGGAATGCGCCTTCCTGAGCGTGGTCTTCGGGATCGAGGTCATGCGCGTGTCCACCGATTTCGCGATCCTGCGCTACCGGGGACAGCTGATCCAGTTGCACGCGGACGCGACCTATCACGCGAATCCACTGCTGGGGCTTCTGCCGGAAACGCCCCCGCGCGGGGCGGGGATCGAGATCCGGCTGTACGATACCGACCCGGACGAGGCAGCGGCGAAGGCCGGGGTCGCGGGCGGGACGGTGCTGCAGAGGCCCGCCAACAAACCTCACGGCCTGCGGGAGGCTTATGTGCTGTGCCCGAATGGCTATGCCTGGGTGCCGAGCCAGCCCTTGGTCTGAAACTCTGTTGCGCCGCGTGGCCCGTGTCGCCCGGGAAAACGGGGGGCGGCCACCACCCCCCGCCCGGGCGAGCGACACTCCCCCGGAGCCCCCTAGGCGGCTGCCGCGAGCGGGGTCTTGGGACGGGAGCGCAAAAGCAGCATCAGCATGATGGCAATGTTCAGGGCGTTGAAGGCAATGCCGTTCAGGAAGGCCAGCCGGTAGCTGCCGGTCACGTCGTAGATCCAGCCTGCCATCCAGCCGCCCAGGGCCATGCCCAGGATGGTCAACATCAGGACGAAGCCGACCCGGGCCCCGGCCTCGCGCGCGGGCATGTATTCGCGAACGACCACGGCATAGGACGGCACGATCCCGCCCTGGCTGAGGCCGAAAACGGTGCTGACGACGTAAAGTGGCATTAGCCCGTCCCAGGGCAGGTAGAGCATCAGCGCGATGCACTGCAGGACCGATCCGATCAGCAGAGTCGCCACCCCGCCCAGCTTGTCGGCGACCAGCCCGGACACGACGCGGCTGACCACGCCGCCCAGAAGCATCAGCGTCAGCATCTGGGCACCGACGGCGGGCCCGTAGCCCAGCCCAACGCAATACGCCACGATGTGGACCTGCGGCATCGACATCGCCACGCAGCAGCCGATCCCGGCCAATCCCAGCAGCCATTGCAGCGCCCGGGGCGACAGCCCGCTGGAGCGGCGGTTCACGGCGGACATCGCCTCGGCCTGGTCATGGGCGTGGGCGGGCAGCTTGCGGCGCAGCGGCAGCGTCAGGGGCAGGATCACCACCAGCGTCAGCACGGCGAAGACCAGGTAGACGCCGCGCCAGCCCAGATCCGGCAAAAGCGCCGACGCCACGGTTGAGGCCAGCGCGCCCGAGACATAGTTGCTGGACGCCGCCAGCCCCACGGCGATGCCGCGCCGGCGCAGGAACCAGTGAGAGATGTCGGCAATCATCGGCCCGAAGCCCACGGCAGTGCCAAGGCCCAGCAGCAGTTGCGTCGCGGCCAGAACCCAGATCGACGGTGCCAGCGACGACAGCACATAGCCCGCGGCGATCCCCACGGCGGCCCCGGCCAGCGCGGTTGCGGCGCCGAAGCGATCGACCACCCGGCCGATTAGCAGGTTGCCGACGGCGAATCCCACCATGGTCATGATATAGGGGATCGAGGCCTGCGCGCGGGTGGCGCCGAAATCGGCCTCCATCGCCGGCAGGATCACCACCACGACCCACATGCCGGTATTGGCGGCCAGGCCTGCAAGAATGGTGATCGCCAGCCGAAGCCAGGAATAAGGACTGTCGTGGATGTCGGTGTCGCTTGTCATATGCGCACGCTAGACGGCGCCCTGCCCATTGCAAGGGCAGATTGCGGACCGGGCCGGCGGACCTGCCGTCAGAACCGTTCGGTCCAGGGGCGCAGTTCGATTTCCCAGGCCCAGGCGGACCGGGGCTGATCGAGGAAGGCCATGTAGCTGTCCGCGATGCCTTCCGGGTCCAGCCGGCTGTCGTCCTCGTTCGCCTCGTCCGCCCTGGCGATGCCGCCGTCGATGACGAAATGGCCGACATGGATGCCCTTGGGGTGCAGTTCCCGCGCCAGCGACTGTGCCAGGCCCCGCAGCCCGAACTTGCCCATCGCGAAGACCGATGAATTGGCGAAACCCTTCACCCCGGCCGAGGCGCCGGTGAACAGAAGCGCGCCCTTGCCCTCTTTCAGCATCCGCTGGCTGGCAAGGTTGGCCATCAGGAACGCGCCATAGCTGGTGACCATCACGGCCTTTTCGACGGCTTCGGTGTCCAGTTCCTCGATCGGGCCGCGGATCCGGGCAGAGGGGTTGTAGACCGCAACCTCCAGCGGGGTGCCGGTGGTGTCGACCTCGGCGAACAGGCGGGCCATATCGGCGCGGTCGCTGGCATCGCAGGCCACGGTCCGGGCGCCGGTTTCGGCAGCCAGCGGGGCCAGGTCGGACGGGTCGCGCGCGGCCAGGACAAGGGCATAGCCCCGGGCGGCCAGCCGGCGGGCCAGCGCGGCCGAAAGGCCCTGGCCTGCGCCGACGATCAGGGCGGTGGCGGATGTCATGGTCCGGTGTCCTTCGGATCAGGGGAACAGGGCGGCGTCAGGCCCGCGCGCCCCAGCTGATCGAGGCATGGCGGCGGGTATAGAATTCGCCGATGAAGCCCAGGGCGATCAGGGCCAGGCCGACCCAGAAGGCATATTCCCAGCTGGTGCGATGCGGCGTGTAGTTCACGAAGATGAAGCCGCGGGCCTGGTCGATGCAGTGAAACAGCGGATTCCAGGCAAAGATCGGCAGCAGGTAGGCCGGAACCGTGTTGGCCACGAACATCTTGCCAGAGGCGATCATGTTTGCGCGGGTATAGATCTGCTGGACGATGCCGATGGCTGCCGGGGCCCAGGGCTTGACCGCCAGCATGACCATGCCGACGCCGAACCCGGTGAAGGCGGCCAGAAGCAGCATGCCGAAGGCCGGAACGGGCCTGTAGATGGTGATCGGGTTCACGGCGACGCTGTAGGTGAACAGGATCACCATGATCGACAGGATCTGCACGTACAACGCCGCCAGCACCGACCCGAAGATCGCGATGGCCGTGTTCATCCGGGCGTGCTGCATCATCGGGCTGGCCGGTCCGTCCGACCCCACCACGGCGCCCAGCACCTTGACGTGGGTCATGTAGAGGAAGATCCCCGACATGATGTACAGCAGGAAGTCGCCGCGGATCGCGGACTTCTTCAGGCCCAGGATCATGAACATCACGTAGAAGATCGTGACCATGATCAGCGACTGCATGATCACCAGGCCGATCGCCACCAGCGCGTTGTTGTGTGTCGCCCGAACCTTGCGCACCGCGGTGTGATAGATCAGCTCCAGCGTGATCAGGGCGTTGTTCAGCGGAGAGGTGGATCTGGAATACTTGAACATGATGCCTGACCGAAAATGTTTGGCGATGCGGCCCGGCCTGCCCGGCGTGCCGCGCGCGGCATCGGCAGGTGCGTGCCTGTGTCGCTGGGTTCGCTGACACGGATTCCTTGCTTATCCATTAGCTTACAACCATAACCGCCAGCAATTCACATGGCAACGCGGGTCGCTTCTGCCGAAGGCGGGCGCCACGTATCAGAAAACGCCCAGGAGGTTCGCATGGAATTCGAAACGCTCATCCCCGTGATGCGCAAGCTGGCGATCGAAGCCGGCCAGGAGATCATGAGGATCTACGAGGATGAAGATTTCGAAGTGAAGGTGAAGTCGGACGAAAGCCCGGTCACCGTCGCGGACGAAGCTGCCGATGCGCTGATCTCGGCCGGATTGAAGGCGGCGTTCCCGGATATCGCGCTGGTGACCGAAGAACAGGCGGCCTCGCACGGCATTTCGGCCAAGACCTTTCTGATCGTCGATCCGCTGGACGGCACCAAGGAATTCATCAACCGCCGCGGCGATTTCACGGTGAACATCGCCCTGGTCGAAGACGGCGTGCCGACGCGGGGCGTGGTCTATGCTCCGGCCAAGAACCGCATGTTCTATACCCTCGCCGATGGCCAGACGGTGGAAGAAACCGGCGACTTCGACCCTGCGATGCCCGGCCCCGTGACCAATCTGTCCGTGTCGACCCCGGACAACGGCGGGCTGATGGTGGTCGCTTCGAAATCGCACCGTGATCAGGCCACCGACGACTATATCGCGAAATACGCGGTCAAGGACATGACCAGCGCGGGTTCGTCGCTGAAGTTCTGCCTGGTCGCCACGGGCGAGGCGGACCTGTACCCGCGCCTGGGCCGGACGATGGAATGGGACACCGCAGCCGGTCACGCGGTTCTGGCCGGTGCCGGCGGGGCGGTCGTGCGTTTTGACGACCTGAGTCCGCTTACCTACGGTAAAGACGGCTATGCAAACCCGTTCTTCATCGCCTATGCTCCGGGCGTCGCGCTCAAGGAGAGCTGAAAATCTGGGCGCGGCGTGCGGCGGGACCGCGCAGCGGGTAGACCCTGCCAGTTCCGCACGCGGCAAGGGGCAGTGCGAAACCGAACCGACAAGGGAGTGAGATCAAAGGATAATCCCCCGGACGAAACGGCCCTGACAATCCGTGAGTGGCGAAAAAATGCCGCCAATTCGGCGTTGAAATCGGGCGCCGCCGAGATTAGCCCTTGCCTATTGGAACGGCAAAAAACGTTATAAAATTGTTTTGAAACTGAAGGTTCCCTGTTACCCCACTGTGGGGGGAATGCGGCTTATCACGGGTGGCCGGAAGTATCTTCCGCCAGCCAGAGTAATTAAGGAGCGCTCATGCGTAGAAAGGTAACCAAGGCGATTTTCCCCGTGGCAGGTATGGGCACCCGGTTTCTTCCGGCGACCAAGTCCGTGCCAAAGGAAATCATGACTCTCGTCGATCGTCCCTTGGTCCAGTATGCCATCGACGAAGCGCGCGCTGCCGGGATCAAGGAGTTCATCTTCGTGACCTCGCGCGGCAAGAACGCGCTGGAAGACTATTTCGACCACGCCCCGGTGCTGGAGCAGGAGCTTCGCAAGAAGGGCAAGGACGACCTGCTCGAGGTTCTCAAGCAGACCTACATGGACAGCGGCGCCATCGCCTATATCCGCCAGCACCAGGCCCTGGGCCTGGGTCATGCCGTGTGGTGCGCCCGGCGCCTGATTGCCAACGAACCCTTTGCCGTGATCCTGCCGGATGACGTCATCGCTGCCGAAAAGCCCTGCCTTCAGCAGATGGTCGAGGCCTACGAGGAAACCGGTGGCAACATGGTCGCCGCGATGGAAGTGCCGCCGGAAATGGCGTCCTCCTACGGGATCCTGGACGTGTCCGAGGACATGGGCTCGCTGGCCAAGGTCAAGGGCATGGTCGAAAAGCCCAAGAAGGGCGAGGCACCGTCGAACCTGGCGGTGATCGGCCGTTACATCCTGACGCCGTCGGTCCTGAAGACGCTGAACCACATGAAGGCCGGCGCCGGCGGGGAAATCCAGCTGACCGACGCCATCGCGAACGAGATCGACAGCGAAGCGGGTGTCTATGGCATGCGTTTCCGGGGCCAGCGTTTCGACTGCGGGTCGAAGGCGGGCTTCCTTCAGGCCACCGTGGCCTTTGCCATGGCACGCGAAGATCTGCGGGACGATCTGGAAAGCTTCCTGCGCGAAATCGTCCAGGTCGACAAGGCCGCCCAGTAGCGCCTTTCAAGTCATGACACGGCCTCGCCTCTGGCGGGGCCGTTCCTGTATCGGAGCCACGACATGCCGAACGTACTTGTGACCGGGGGGGCCGGTTACATCGGGTCTCACGCCTGCAAGGCCCTGAAACACGCGGGCTATACGCCCGTGACATACGACAATTTCGTCACCGGCTGGCGCGATGCCGTGAAATTCGGGCCGCTTGAAGAAGGCGACCTGCACGACCGTGCCCGCCTGGACGAGGTCTTTGCCAAGCACAAGCCCGTGGCCGTCATGCACTTTGCCGCCCTCAGCCAGGTCGGCGAGGCGATGAAGGAGCCGGGCAAGTACTGGCACAACAATGTCGGCGGGTCGCTGAACCTGATCGAGGCGGCGGTCGCCGCCGGCTGCATGGACTTCGTGTTTTCGTCGACCTGCGCCACCTATGGCGAGCATGACAATGTCGTGCTGGACGAGGATACGCCGCAATATCCGCTGAACGCCTATGGCGCATCGAAGCGCGCGATCGAGGACGTGCTGCACGATTTCGAGGCCGCCTATGGCCTGCGGTCCGTGATCTTCCGCTATTTCAACGTGGCCGGTGCCGATCCAGATGCCGAGGTCGGCGAATTCCACCGCCCCGAGACGCACCTGATCCCGCTGATGCTGGATGCCATCGACGGCAAGCGCGCGGCCCTGACCGTGTTCGGCACCGATTACGACACGCCGGATGGCACCTGCATCCGCGACTATGTCCATGTCTGCGACCTGGTCGATGCCCACGTTCTGGGCCTGAAATGGCTGGAAGACGGCAAGGAAAGCCGGGTGTTCAACCTGGGAACCGGCACCGGCTATTCCGTCCGAGAGGTGATCGACCATTCGCGCGAGGTCACCAACCGCGACGTGCCCTATGACCTGGGCCCCCGCCGCGCCGGGGACTGTACCAAGCTGGTATCGGGATCCGTACGCGCCGGGACCGAACTGGGCTGGACCCCGGAACGGTCGGACCTGTCGACGATGATCCGCGACGCTTGGCGCTGGCACCAGTCCGGCCACTACGACAAATAGGGCCCCTGCGGACAGGACCGCTCGGCCGTTGCCCGTCGGCGGCCGAGGGGCAATGATGGGGGACGCGCGACTCGGGGCCGTACTGGCTGTGTCGCGGGGCGCGGGATTCGTGCCGTCATCGGAGAACTTGCCCTGGACCGCACCCTTTGGCAGAAATACCGGCTCCGCCTGAAGCGGCGGCGGCTTCTGGTCAGAGCGGTGCACCGGCGGCGGCAGCTGACGGGCGTGATCGACCGCACCTCGGACATCGCGCCGGGTGCCATCCTCGTGTTCGCCTGTGTCCGGAACGAGGCGGCCCGGCTGCCGTATTTCCTGGAACATTACCGAAAGCTGGGCGTCGACCATTTCCTGATCGTCGACAATAGCTCTGACGACGGGACTAGGGCGTTCCTGAAAGCCCAGCCCGACCTGTCGCTGTGGCGGACCGGATCCAGCTACAAGGCTGCGCGCTTCGGGATGGACTGGCTGACCTGGCTGATGATCCGCCACGGCCACGATCATTGGTGCCTGACCGTCGATGCGGACGAACTGCTGATCTATCCCCACCACGACACGCGACCGCTGCCAGCCCTGACCGGCTGGCTGGACCGCTGCGGTCTGCGCAGTTTCGGGGCGATGATGCTGGACCTCTATCCGGAAGGTCCCCTGGGCGACACGCCCTATCGTCCCGGTCAGGACCCGCTGGAGGTGATGCCCTGGTTCGACAGCGGCAACTATACTGTCCGCCTGCAGCCCCGGCACGGCAACCTGTGGATCCAGGGCGGGCCCCGGGCCCGAGAATTCTTCGCGTCCTCGCCGCGCCGGTCGCCGACGCTGAACAAGATCCCGCTGGTGCGGTGGAGCCGGCGGTACTGCTATGCGACATCGACCCACTATCTGCTGCCGCCTGATCTGAACGGGGTCTATGCCACGGATGGCGGGGAACAGGCCTCGGGCATTCTGCTGCACACCAAGTTCCTTGATTCCATCGTGAAAAAATCTTCCGAAGAGAAGCAAAGGCGCGAGCACTTCGAAAACAGCGCGCTGTACGAGACATATTACGACCGGCTGATCGGGAACCCGACGCTCTGGTGTGACCGGTCGCGCCGCGTTGTCGGCTGGCGCCAGCTGGAGGCGCTGGGCCTGATGTCTCGCGGCGGCTGGACCTGAGGACATGCAGCTTGACCATCCATGACCCGATCGCTGTTTACCGTCCAGAAGGTGTTTGCTACTATTGCTTCTGGGGAAACTGGGGCGGTAATTGCCGGGACATGAGCGCCTGGGTCCTAAGCATGCCGCAAAATGATTTGACGAACACTTCGGCAACTCGGAACACCCAGATGCGGGGGACGTGATTTGGGAATCGCACGCAGATTCCGGTTGCGCGTAAAGCGGCGGAGATACCAGATAAGGGCGTTTCGAAAGCGTAGGGAAATGCGATCCGTCGTCGATCGCACCGCTGCGATTCGTCAGGACGATATCCTGCTTTTCTGCACGGCCCGGAACGAAAATGTCAGGCTTCCGTTTTTCCTGAAATATTACCGCGATCTGGGGATCAACCATTTCCTGTTCGTCGATAACGACAGTTCCGACGGCAGCGTCGACTATCTGGCCGAACAGCCGGATGTTTCGGTTTGGACCACGAACGGCAGTTACAAGCGCTCGCGGTTCGGCATGGACTGGATCAACCACCTGTTGCGTCGCCATGGCTGCAATCACTGGTGCCTGATCGTCGATCCCGACGAATTCTTCGTCTATCCGTTCTGCGATACAAGACCGCTCAGCGCGCTGGCCGACTGGCTGGATGCCTCGGCTATCCGCAGCTTCAGCGCGATGCTGCTGGACATGTATCCCAAGGGGCCGATCGGCGCGACGGTGTACCAGCGCGGCGAAAATCCGTTCGAAATTGCGGACTGGTTCGACAGCGGCAATTACACACTGCGTCGCAATCCGGCCTATCACGACCTGTGGATCCAGGGGGGACCGCGGGCCCGGGCGTTCTTTTCCGAAGCGCCGGAAAAGGCGCCGGCGCTGAACAAGATCCCGCTGGTGAAGTGGTCGCGGCGCTATGTCTACCTGAGTTCCACCCACTGCCTGCTGCCGCGCGGTTTGAACATGGTCTACGAGGAATGGGGCGGCGAGAAGGCATCGGGTGCGCTGCTTCATGCCAAGTTCCTGCACACCTTTGCCGACAAGGCAAAGGAGGAACTGGCCCGCCGCCAGCACTATGCCGGATCGATGGAATACCGGGCCTATATCCGCAAGGGGCCGGAAACGTCGGACCTGTGGTGCCGGTGCTCCGAACGCTACATCAACTGGCGCCAGCTTGAAATTCTGGGTCTGATGTCCAAGGGGAACTGGGCATGACCTTCGGTGTCGTGATGCTGGTCCACACGGCCTTCGACCGGGCCGAGCAGGTGGCCCGGCACTGGACCCGCGGTGGTTGCCCGGTGGTGATCCACATCGACAATAACGTCGCCCGGGACGATGCCGATGCCTTGCATACTGCGCTGTCGGCCGATCCCCTGGTCCGGTTTTCCAAGCGTCACCGCTGCGAATGGGGCACGTGGAGCCTTGTCGAGGCGACGATTTCCGCGTCCGAGCTGATGCTGACGGAATTTCCGCAGGCGGATCACGTCTTTCTGGCCTCGGGCGCGTGCATCCCGCTGCGCCCGGTGGCCGAGCTGCGCGACTATCTGGCCGAACGGCCCCATGTCGATTTCATCGAAAGCGCGACCACCGCGGATGTGCCCTGGATCGTGGGCGGCCTGTCGGATGAACGCTTCACACTGTTTTTCCCCTTCTCGTGGAAGCGCCAGCGCTTTCTTTTCGACAGGTTCGTGGATTTCCAGCGCAAGCTGGGGGTGCGGCGGCGGATCCCCGAAGGCTTGGTGCCGCATATGGGCAGCCAGTGGTGGTGCCTGACCCGGTCCACCCTGGCCGCGATCCTGAATGACCCGAAGCGCAACCGGTACGAACGGTATTTCCACGGCGTCTGGATCCCCGACGAAAGCTATTTCCAGACACTGACGCGGCTTTATTCCACCCGGATCGAAAGCCGGTCGCTGACCCTGTCCAAGTTCGATTTCCAGGGCAAGCCGCACGTCTTCTATGACGACCACCTGCAGCTTCTGCGGCGGTCCGACTGTTTTGTCGCCCGCAAGATCTGGCCGCAGGCCACGCGGCTCTACCAGACTTTCCTGGGCACCGGCGGCGTGCCCGCGGGCCGGTCGGAACCCAATCCGGGCAAGATCGACCGCATCTTCTCGCGCGCGGTCGAACGGCGCCTGCGGGGCCGCCCCGGCCTGATCATGCAAAGCCGCAAGCCGCGGCACGGTTTCGAACACGGGATCACGGCCAAGCCCTATTCCGTGTTCCAGGGCTTTTCCGAACTGTTCGAGGATTTCGAGGACTGGCTGTCCCGCACCACGGGCGCCCGGGTCCACGGCCACATCTTCGCGCCGGACCGGGTGCATTTTGCCGAAGGCCAGCGGATGATGAACGGCGCCCTGTCCGACAGCGCCGCCCTTCGCGACTATGACGCGCAGCAGTTCCTGACCAGCCTGATCTGGAACACCCGAGGCGAACGCCAGTGTTTCCAGTACGGCCCCGAGGACACGCAGGACATCGTCGAGATGATGGCCCGCGATCCCAATGCACAGGTCTCGATCATCTCGGGCGCCTGGGCGGTGCCGCTGTTCAAGTCCGGCAGTACCTTCGCACAGCTGCGTCGCACCGCCGCCCGCCTTCAGAAGATCGAGGCGCGGCAGCTGGAAATCCTGCGTGCGTCCTGGGCCAATGCCCGCGTCCGGATCTGGAGCATGGCGGAGTTCATCGAAGCCCCGATGGAGCCCTTGCAGACCATCATCGACGAAATGGGCGGCACCGGACAGCGCCACCTGTCCGAAGCGCCCCACATGGTGGACCTGTCCGGCTTCGGCCAGTTCCTGCAGCAACTGAAAAACCAGGGCATGCACCCCTATCTGATGGGGGACTTCCCGATGGAATCGACGGATCAGATCTATGCTCCGCCAGCCCGAAAGCCCTATCTGGTCCGTTGATCGATGATTACCAATTTTGATTATTTCGTCGTGCTGGCAGGCATGCGCACCGGCTCCAACTTCCTGGAGGCCAACCTGAACGCGCTGGACGGCGTCAAATGCCATGGCGAGGCGTTCAATCCCCATTTCATCGGCTATCCGAAGTCGAAGGATGTCCTGGGGATTTCCAGGGCCGCGCGGGACCTGGACCCGGGCGGGCTGATCAGCGCCATCAGGAACGAAAGCGGCGTGCTGGGGGGCTTCCGCTTCTTTTACGATCACGACCCGCGGGCGCTGAAGCTGGCGCTGGACGATCCGCGCTGCGCCAAGATCGTGCTGAACCGCAATCCGCTGGAAAGTTATGTCTCGTGGAAGATCGCGCAGTCCACGGGACAGTGGATCCTGACCGACGTGAACCGCCGCAAGGACGGGCGCGCCACCTTCCGCCTGGCCGAGTTCGAGCAGTTTCTTGAAGACCTGCAGTCCTTCCAGGTCGATATCCTGAAAGCGCTGCAGCACAGCGGACAGACCGCGTTCCATGTCGGTTACGAGGATCTGCGGGATCTTGAGACGATGAATGGCCTGGCAAAGTGGCTGGGCGTGGACGCACGGCTTGACGCGCTGGACAGCAGCCTGATCCCGCAGAACCCGGGACCGCTTTCGGCGAAGGTCGCCAACCTTTCCGTCATGACCGAGGCGCTGGCGAAGCTGGATACGTTCAACCTGAACCGGGTCCCCAATTTCGAACCGCGCCGGGGACCGTCGGTTAAGCGGCACGTTGCGGCGGCGCGGGCGCCCCTGTTGTTCCTGCCGATCAGCGGCGGGCCGGCGGCATCCGTCGAGCGCTGGCTGGCCGCGCTGGACAACGAGCCGGAATCCAATCTGCAGCGGGGCATGAACCAGAAGCAGATGCGGCAATGGAAAACGAAGCACCCCGGCCACCGCAGCTTTGCCATCCTGCGCCATCCGCTGGACCGTATCCACCACGTGTTTTGCACGCGGATCCTGGCCACCGGACCGGGCACCTTTTCGGCCATCCGCACGTCGCTGATCCGCGACCGGAATGCGCCGCTGCCGGACCGGATGGACGATCCTTCCTATTCGGCCGACCGTCACCGCGCCGGGTTTGACATCTTCCTGGGTTTCGTCGCCGCCAACCTTGCCGGCCAGACCCCGGTCCGGGTCGATCCCACATGGGCCAGCCAGGGAGAGACGCTTCGCGGGTTCGGAGAGTTCGCCCTGCCGGACCGGATTCTGCGGGAAGACGAACTGCCATGGGCCCTGCCGCGGCTGGCGGCCGATGTCGGTATCGACACTGCGCCGCGCCCGCAACCGGAAAAACCGGACGGCCCCCACACACTGGAGGCGATTTTGGACAGCGCGCTGGAGGCCCGTGCCGCCGAAATATACCAGCGTGATTACATGATGTTCGGTTTCGAAACGAAACGGCAGCCACAATTGGCCGAAGGATAAGATTTCGTTTTGCGCATCGGCCAACCCGTGTCACGCTGAGCCTACCTGAAACAACAGAAAAGGAGGTGATCCAGTGTCGAGAAAGGGATTGGAGCGAGGTGTCGGGACAGCGTGGGAGGTCGCCAGCTAAGGCAACCCTTGGCGGTCGATCCGCCCACGTTGACCAGGCTGGTCTGAACCGACCCGCCTCCTTGGACTTTCGAAGGGCCGTCCCGACAGGGCGGCCCTTTTTGCATGGGGCATAAGGTGTTATGGGTTTGGCCCATGTTGCGGATCTCTGACGATATCGTCCTGCAGGACTGGGAACTGACGGAACAGTTCATGCGGGCCTCGGGCCCCGGCGGGCAGAACGTCAACAAGGTCTCGTCCGCGGTCGAATTGCGGTTCGAGGCCGCGCGCTCGCCCTCGCTTCCGGCGCCGGTGAAGGCGCGGCTGAAGCGGATCGCGGGCCGCCGCTGGACCCAGGACGGCGCCATCGTCCTGCAATGTGATGAGACCCGCAGCCAGACCCGGAACCGGGCACTGGTGCGCGAACGGCTGGCGGAAATGATCTCTCGCGCGATGGTTGCGCCGAAGCGGCGGATCGCGACGAAGCCCACCCGAGGATCGGTGGAACGGCGGCTGACGGCGAAGAAGACGCGCGGCGGTGTGAAGGCGCTGCGCGGCCGCGTCGAGGACGAGTAGGCCCGCGTCGTTTCCCGATTGAGATCCTTGGCGCGGCTGGTACTGTCCGGCACGGATGAAGGGACAGGAACGGCCATGATGTTGAACGCAATCACGTATTTTGGGGGCACGGCCCCTGTGTGCCGCTGATGCGCCCCGGTCCCCGCAATGTGATCACCGATGTGCCGGGCCTTTTGGTGGGCAACGCGCAGGACGCCGCTTTGCGGTCCGGTACCACTGTCCTGATGCATGAAAGCCGGGCGATGACCGCCTCGTGCGCGATCCATGGCGGTGCGCCGGGCACGCGCGAAGTCGCGCTGCTGGACCCCGAGAAATCGGTGGCCGGCGTCGATGCCATCGTTCTGTCGGGCGGATCGACCTATGGGCTGGATGCCGCGTCCGGCGTGGTGGCGGGTTTGCGCGCCCGGAAACGTGGCCTGGCGCTGCATACGCTGCATATCCCGCTGGTGCCCGCGGCCATCGTCTTCGACCTCCTGAACGGCGGCGACAAGGACTGGACCGACACGCCCTATCCCGCGCTGGGCCGCGCGGCCTTCGAAGCCGCGGCCCCAGATTTCGCCCTTGGCAGCCATGGCGCCGGCTGTGGCGCGCTGACGGGAACGATGAAGGGGGGCCTCGGCTCTGCCTCCTATGTGATGGAGGACGGAACGACCGTCGGTGCGCTGGTCGTGGTCAACGCGGTCGGCGCGGCCTGCACCCCGGGCGAGAAACATTTCTGGGCCGCACCGTTCGAGGTCGACGGCGAATTCGGCGGGCTGGGGCCGGATCCGGCGACAGGTCTTGGACCGGGCTATGTCAGCCAGAAGCTGGCGGCCTTTGCCGAACATGCGAACACCACCATCGCCATCGTCGCCACCGACGCCACCCTGACCAAGGCCGAGGCGCGTCGGATGGCTATTGCCGCCCATGACGGGATCGGCCGCGCCGTGGTGCCTGCGCATCTGCCCAGCGACGGCGATCTGGTCTTTGCCGTGTCGACCGGCGACCGCCCCACGCCCGAGGACCAGGGCGGGATGCAGGGCCTGAACCCGATCCTGCCGAACCTGTGCCATGTCGCGGCGCTGGTCCTGGCCCGGGCTGTCGCCCGCGGTGTATATCTGGCAGAAACGCAACCCGGGGACATCATGCCGACCTGGGCCGCCCTGAACCGCGGTTGAACCGCCGGGTGCGGCCAAGCGCCTGGGATTGACCTGAATCAAGGCTGATCGCGGACTCCCCCGCTAGGGCGGAGGCGTATATGTACTGCGGATACCGCCTGTACCCGAGGAGACCGAGCCATGACCCGTCTAGCCGCGCTTGCCACCGTTGCCCTTGCCGTTCTTGCCCTGCCGGCGCTGGCCGACGATCATGCCGACATCGAGGCCGGCAAGAAGAACTTTAACAAGTGCAAGGCCTGCCATTCGATCACTGCGCCCGACGGCACCAAGATCTTTGCCGGCGGCCCTGTCGGGCCCAACCTTTACGGCGTGATCGGCCGTACGGCCGGCAGCCTTGACGGCTACAAGTACTCTACCGCGATGATGGAAGCCGGGGAAAAGGGCTTGGTCTGGGATCAGGACAACATCGTGACCTATGTCGCCGATCCCAAGAAATTCCTGGCAGAGTTCCTGGATGTGCAGAAGGTGACGACCAAGATGACCTTCCGCACCAACAAGGGGGTGGACGACATTGCGGCCTATCTGGTCAGTGTGGGCCCGCAGAACTGATCCACAGTAGCGGCGGCGCCAGCTAATCTTTTTCAAGAGGCAGCGGCCGGGGTTCGACGGGTGTCGATTGCACGATCGAGACATCGACCTTGCCATGGGGCATCAGCCGGTCGGTCAGCTGCTCCATCTCGGCGACCGACCGGACATGGGCCCAGGCGACCAGGCTGTTCTTGTCCGAGATGCGCTCGCACCGGACGATCTGCGGTGTGGCCTCGATGGCGGCGATCATGTCCGCCATCTGCCCTGTGTCGGGCTGGGCGCGGATCATGATCGTCAGGCCGAAGCCCAGCCGCGCCGGGTTTATCTGGGCGTGATAGCCCAGGATGACGCCTGTTTCTTCCAGCCGGCGCAGCCGTTCGCCCACGGCTGGCGGCGACATACCGACCCGCCGCGCCAGTTCGGCCCGGGGCAGCCGCGCGTCCCGGATCAGCGATTGCAGAATCACCTTGTCGACCCAATCCAGTTGGGCTTTTTCGGATGGAAGGTCCGGGACGTCTTCTGGTTTCGTATCGATTGTGTTGTGCCTGATTGGCATCATCATTACTCAACATGTTGTGGAACACGGTTCAACCTATACAACATACTTGAAGCCGGCTGTTCAATCCCGCGTGGACGCGCCGCGGATCGGTGGCTGCCGGGCAGATGTCCGGCCCTGTCGGCCATGGAGCGGCAGGGGCCAAGCGGGCTTGCCGTCCCGGCGGTTTTCGGGTTCCTTCCGGGGGTCGGAATTCCACGAAAGGCACCCAGATGCGCGACCTTGAACGCCCCGGCCGGTCCCCGGCCCATGCCCCCACCGCTATGGCGGCAACGTCGCACACGCTGTCGACCCAGGCGGCCGTCGACGTGCTCCGCCGCGGCGGCAACGCGCTGGACGCCGCGATCGCCGCGGTTGCCGTGCAGGGTGTGGTCGAACCGGGCTCGACCGGCATCGGCGGCGACTGCTTCTGCCTGTTCGCCAAGGGCGGCACGGACGAGATCGTGGCCTTCAACGGATCCGGCAGCGCACCGTCGGGCGCAACGCCCGAATGGTTCGCGGCGCAGGGCATCACCAAGATCGAACGCCAGACGCCGCATTCGGTGACCATCCCGGGCGCCGTCGACGCCTGGGACCGGCTGGTCCGCGATCACGGCACCATGGCGCTGGGCGAGCTTCTTCAGCCCGCCATCGGCTATGCCCGCGACGGGTTCCCGGTGTCGTCCCGCGTATCGACCGACTTTGCCCGGAACGAGGCCATCCTGTCGAAGGAGGCCAATTCCGCCGCGATGTTCCTGCCCGAAGGCCGTGCGCCCAAGGTGGGCGAGGTGCTGCACTTTCCCAAGCTCGCCGCAACCCTGAGCCGCATCGCCGAGGAAGGCCGCGACGGGTATTACAAGGGCGCCGTGGCCGAAGATATCGTGGGTTTCCTTCAATCCCGCGGCGGTCTTCACTCGCTGGAGGACTTTGCGGGTTTCGAGGGCGAATACGTCACCCCGATCTCTGCCAATTTCCGGGGGCATACCGTCCATCAATGTCCGCCGAACGGGCAGGGCGTCACGGCGCTGATGCTGCTGAAGATCATGGAAGGCTTCGACCCGGTGCCGGGTGGGCTGCTGTCGCCCGAACGGATCCACCTGGAGATCGAGGCCGGCCGCCTGGCCTATCGCGACCGGAACCTGTTCGTGGCCGATCCGAAATACGCGGATGTCCCGGTCGAATGGCTGTTGTCGTCGGCCCACGCGGACGAACTGCGCGGCGCCATCGACCCGGCCCGTGCGCTGACCGACCTGCCGCTGTTCACAGTGCCGAAACACCCGTCCACCGTCTATATCACGGTCATCGACAAGGACCGGAACTGCTGCAGCCTGATCAACACGATCTACGAAGGTTTTGGCAGCGCCCAGACCGCGCCGGAATCGGGCGTCGTGCTGCAGAACCGGGGCATGGGCTTTGTGCTGGACCCGGATCACCCGAACTGCATCGCGCCGGGCAAGCGGCCGCTGCACACGATCATCCCGGGCATGGTCACGAAGGACGGCAAGGCGGTCATGTCCTATGGCGTCATGGGCGGCCAGTACCAGGCGTTCGGGCACATGCAGTTCCTGACCGGCCTGATGGATTACGGCCTGGACATCCAGGAGGCGCTGGACCGGCCCCGCTTCTTCCCCGATCCCTACATCGGCAAGGTCGAGATCGAGGGCACCATGCCGTCCGAAACCGTCGCGGCACTGACCGCCATGGGCCATCAGTTCGTGCGCCCCGGCTCCCCTATCGGGGGCGGGCAGGCGATCATGATCGACCAGGCGACCGGCATGCTGGTCGGCGGGTCCGACCCGCGCAAGGACGGCTGTGCCATCGGGTATTGAGCCGCGCCCTTTGAAATGAAGGGTCCACCCGGTTGCAGGCCGGGTGGCGGCCGTCCCCCCCCGAAGGGCGGCCGCTTTGCGACCGTCCGGCGGGCCCACCGCCACCTTTCCTGCTTTTCCGTCAGACGTCGCGCAGCAACACCATCGCCTGCGTCACCAGCGCCTCGGCAAAGTCCGGGCCCAGCGGCCGGTGCCCGACCAGAAGGCGATAGAAGACCGGGGCATAAAGCATGTCCAGCAGCGTGTCGGGATCCGCTGGCGCCCGGATCTCGCCCCTGGCCACGGCGGCCTCGATCATTGCGGCGCCGGCGGCGCGGCTGGACAGGATCACCCGGTTGCGGAAGGCGCGGGTCATCTCGCTTTCCGGATCGGCTGCGGCCAGCGTCATCGCGATCTGCCGCCCGCGGGTCGTGGCGAAGGCCTGCACCAGGCTGCGCATCTGCCGGCGCAGGCTGTCTTCCAGCCCGGCGCCCAGGGCCGGTTTCCGATCGGGTTGGTCCACGATCAGGGCGGCCATCGCCAGTTCGCCGGCATTGGCCCAGTTGCGATAGATCGTGGGCTTGCTCACGCCGGACCGTGCCGCCACCGCCTCGATCGTCAGGCGGCCGAAACCGTCTTCCATCAGGATGGCATGCGCTGCCGCCAGCGCCTTCGCACGGGCCGCCTTGCTGGGCGGACGTCCGCGGGGCTTGGGTTCTGTGTCTTGACTCATTTATATTACAGAACGTAACGTAAATAGAATCTCATGGCAAGGAACCCGAACGATGACCGAGATCACAGCGCTGATGCCCTATATCGTCGCAAAGGACGCCGCCGCCGCCATCGACTTCTATGTCCGGGCGTTCGGGGCGACGGAAGAATTCCGCATGACCGACCCCGCCGACGGCCGCGTTGGCCATGCGGAGCTGAAGCTGGGCGGCAGCACCTTGATGCTGTCCGACGAATACACGGATTTCGGCGCGCTGGGTCCCGACAGTGTTGGCGGCACGCCAGTGACGCTGTACCTGGCGACCGACGGCGTCGACGCTCTTCTGGCCCAGGCCGAAGCCGCCGGGGCCACGGTCCTGCGCGCCGCGGCAGACCAGAGCTTCGGTGAACGCAGCGCCTTGCTGGAGGATCCATTCGGCCACCGCTGGATGCTGTCCCAGACCATCGAAGAGGTTTCGCCCGAAGAGATGCAGCGCCGCTGGGAGCAGGAAACCTCTGCCTGACCCCGGCAAGCCCGGGAACCGGCCGGCGCGCCCGCGTGGCCGGGCTTCTTCGGGATCGGTCGCGCGCTGCCGGGCAGGGCTTTCCCTATCGAACGGAGCGCGTTACCCCCGTGGAATTTTGTTCCCTTTCTGTTCTGTCCGTGCCAAGCTGGCATCGCTTGACCTGCCGCATCAGCGAGGAGGGCCCCGATGCCTGACCAGTCCGCCCGCTTTGAAACTTTTGCCCGGCTGCACGAAGGGCCCGGCGCCTTCGTCATGCCGAACCCCTGGGACGCCGGCTCTGCACGGCTTCTGTCGATGCTGGGATTTCCCGCACTGGCCACGACCAGCGCCGGCTATGCGTTCTCTATCGGCCGGCAGGACATGAACACCGCGATCACGCGTGACGGCGTCCTGGCCAATGCCGCCGACATCGTCGCCGCAACCGACCTGCCGGTGTCGGCCGATCTTCAGAACGGCTTTGGCCACGCGCCCGAAGACTGTGCCGAAACCGTCCGCCTGGCCGCGGCCGCCGGCCTGGTCGGCGGATCGATAGAGGACGCAACCGGCGACGACGATCCGATCTATGACCTGGACCGCGCCGCCGACCGCGTGCGCGCTGCGGTCGAGGCCGCCGCCGGCCTGCCCTTCCTGCTGACTGCACGGGCCGAGAATTACCTGTGGGGCCGCCCCGACCTGGCCGAGACCATCGCCCGCCTGCAGGCCTTCCAGGATGCGGGGGCGCCGGTGCTATATGCCCCCGGCCTGCCGGACCTGGAATCCATCCGCACGGTCTGTGCCGCGGTGGACCGGCCGGTGAACGTGGTCATGGGGCTCTCGGGCCCCCGCCTGTCGGTCGAGGTCCTGGCCCAGGCCGGGGTGCGCCGGATCTCGGTCGGGGGGTCCTTCTATCGTGCGGCCATGGGTGGGTTGATGCGCGCGGCAGAGGAGGTGAAGGCCGGCACGTTCGGCTATGCGGGCGATGCCATCCCGCACGGGACCCTGACGGCCGCGATGGCCGACCGGTGAAAGGGTGCCGCTCTCCGAAGCTCGGGGAAAGAGCCCTGCCGGCTTTCCGAAAATCCGAGAGAGCGGGAGGCCCCGGTCGTGGCTCGGCGCCCTTGTCCTTTCTTCGGCGCAAGCGGGTTCCCCCGCCGCGG
This sequence comes from Chachezhania sediminis, assembly GCF_009765275.1. Lineage (GTDB taxonomy): Bacteria > Pseudomonadota > Alphaproteobacteria > Rhodobacterales > Rhodobacteraceae > Chachezhania > Chachezhania sediminis. The sequence continues at coordinate 194,356 of NZ_VOPH01000002.1, read as the reverse complement.
CAGTGCCAGCCGCGGGGCCGGGCATATGGCGTGCCTTGCACTTGCAGGTTGCGGGCGCGGATCGAAAGGCGCCGGATCGTTCGCACCGGATGACCCCACTTCGCGGGGCTTGGGGCTGGACCATTGGCGTTCCGGATGGCTACGATATGCGGCAGGAATCTTGTCAATCCTCAGGTGAACACTTGGCACAGCTTGTCGTCCGAAGGACCGCTATAACCGGCCTTGTCGCGCTGCTCGCCCTGTCGATGCCGGCCGGGGCCGACGATGTCGCAGCGGATGCGCCGCAGCCGCAGCCTCTGATCCGCTCCGAAGACCAGTTCCGCGATGTCGCCCTGTCAGGCGACAGCCTGGGCGCGGCCTTCCTGCGTACCGCACGCAACGATCATCCGGCCCTGGTCGATCGCTATCTGACGTGGCTGTTCCACGAGGCGATGGCTGCCAGCGAAGACGGTCTGACCGACGAAGAAATCGCGGCACGGACCCGGCTGCGGGGGTCGCTTCTGACCAACCTGCTTTTGCTGCGGGCAGATCAGGAAACGGTCACCCGCGTCCTGGCGGCGCGGGTCAGGATCGAACGGGCGCTGATCGCGTCGGATCCGAAGCTGTGCCTGGGCACAATGGATGCGCGACCCGTTGCCGACCCGGCGGCGGAGGAGATGTTGCTGGCCAGCAGTTCGATCTTTCTGGGCGATCTTCTGACCTTCGAAGGCGCGCCCCAGCGTCCGCTGATGCCGGACACCCGCTATAGCATGATATCCAAGGCGCTTCTGGCACAGTTGCAGGCGCGTTTCCCGGAAGAACTGCCGGTCTATGTCGGGCAGGTGGAACTGACCGAGGACAGGTTTGCCGATTACTGCAAGGTGGAGCAGGCCTTCCTTGACGCGGTCTGGGCCCTGCCGACCGATCTTCTGGCCCTGCGCGAGGATTACTATCGCACGCTGATCAGTTCGATGATCAACCTCTGACGGTCAGTCACCCGGGCAAATCCGGGTGTACAGGTCCTTGATCCGGGCCTTCATGTCCCGCCCCAGCCGCACTGGCAACCGGTCGAGGAAGGCGGCCTCGTGCGCCTTGGCCAGGCCTACCATTTCCGTTGCCAGCGCCGCGCCCTGCGCGGTCAGGAACAGCCGCACCCGCCGCCGGTCCGCCATGTCGGACCGGCGTTCGACAAGACCGCGGTCCTGCATCTGGTCGACGATCCGGGTCAGCCGCGACTGTTCGATCATCGATAATTGCGCGACGCGGGTCACCATCTGCCCGTCGCGGTCGTAAAGGCAGGCCAGCACCCGCCATTCCGGCACCCGCAGACCCCGGGCGCGGACCATGGCGTGGAACTCCTCGCTTGCCGCCTGCGAGACCGAGGCCAGCAGGAACAGCAGGTAATCGTCCAGGAATGGCGTGCCGGCGTCGGGCTGGTCGTCCGGATCGCTTGGGTCGGGGGCAAGCAGGCTGGCGGTGTTGTCGATCATGGGCCTCACATCGAATTCGGGATGACCAGTACCAGCCAGGGCACCGCGATCAACAGCAGAAGACGCAGTATATCGACGAAGACGAAGGGCAGCACCCCGGCAAAGACACGCTCCAGCGGGATTTCGGGGGCCACGATCCTCATGACGAAGACGTTCATGCCGATGGGGGGGGTGATGTAGGACAGCTCCGTGGCGACGACGACGAAGATGCCGAACCAGATCGGATCGAAGCCAAGGCCCGAAACGATGGGAAACAGCACCGGCACCGTCAGCAGGATCATCGACAGGCTTTCCAGCAGGCAGCCCAGGATCAGGAACAGGACGATCAGCATAAGGATGACGCCGGTAGGCCCGGCATCGATCGCGTCGATCCAGGACCGCAGGTCGGTCGTCAGCCCGGAGAGGTTGACGTAGTTCAGGAAGTAGAGCGCGCCGAACAGGATGAAGAACATCACCGCCGTGGTCTTGGCGGTGTCGAACAGCGTTTCCAGCGTGTTCCGCAGGCCCAGCTTGCCCCGCAGGGCCGTGATCAGGATCGCGCCGCCGGCGCCCATGCCCGCGGCTTCGGTCGCGGTGAAGAAGCCGATATAGATCCCGCCCAGCACGAAGACGAAGAGGACCAGCGCACCGGACACGCCCCGGGTGGCGCGCAGGCGGTCCCGCAGGGGCAGCTTTTCGGGGCGGCCCAGATCCTCGGGGTGGAGCCACAGCGACAGGCGGACGGCGACGATATAGAAGATCACGCCGATCAGCCCGGGCAGAAGGCCGGCCAGGAACAGCTTGCCGATGTCCTGCTGGGTCAGGATGCCATAGATCACAAGGATGACCGAAGGCGGGATCAGGATCCCCAGCGTGCCGCCTGCGGCGACCGATGCAGCGGCCAGCCGGTCGGAATAGCCGTATCGGCGCATCGCCGGCAGGCTGATCCGACCCATGGTGGCGGTGGTGGCCAGGGACGATCCGCAGACGGATGCGAAACCGGCGCAGGCCACGATGGTCGCCATGGCCAGCCCGCCCTTGCGGTGGCGCAGCCAGGCATTGGCCGCATCATAAAGTTCCGACGCGATGCCGGACTGGACGATGAAGTTCCCCATCAGCAGGAACAGCGGCACCACCGACAGGGTATAGCTGCGCCCGCTGTCGAAATAGATCTGCCCGAACATCGCCAGTGCCGGGTCCAGCCCGATGATAGAGATCACGCCGACCAGCCCAACGGCTGACAGGGCGAAGGCAATGGGAACGCCGGCGAAGATCAGGGCCAGCAGAACGACAAGCCCGATTGGCCAGTCCATGTCAGATGTCTCCGGATTTGCCTTTGGGCAGGCGCAGCACCGCCAGCATCAGCACGATGGCCGCCGACAGCGCGCAAAGGACGCTGGCCGCACGGGCCACGGGCGCCAGCGGAAAGCGCAAGTAGACGGTGGTTTCCCCCCAGGCCCCGATCCGTGCGCCGTGTTCCCACAGCTGCCACGAGATCAGTCCCAGCATCACCACCACGACCAGCCGGGCCAGCATCACCTGCACGGTTTCGGCGGTGCCCTTCAGCTTGGCCGTGAACAGGTCGACGGTGATGTGCCCATCGTCCAGGCAGATCGCGGGCAGGCCGGTGAAGACGACGGCCATCACCAGAAGCTCCGTCATCTCGGACGCGCCGCTGAGGGGGCGGGAAAAGAAGTAGCGACCGACCACGTCGACCAGCGTCACCCCGGTCAATGCCAGAAGAAGGACGCCGGTCAGAACCGCCGTGATCAGCCGGAAGGTCCGGCGCAGGGCGCTTGCGCGATGCCCCACGCCGGTGGTTCCCTGGCTCATTCCTGAAGAACCTTCGCGGTTTCGGCCTTCAGCATCTCCAGCGCCGCGTCGAAGTCGACACCCTTGGCCGCATAGTCGGCGGCGACGGCGTCATAAAGCGGCTGGGACATGGCTACCAGTTCTTCCATCTCGGCCTCCGACGCGTCGTGGAAGGCGACGGTGGATTCCAGGATGTCGTGGCCCGTGGCATCCGCTGCGTCCCAGGCCTTGCCCGCGATGCGCACCAGCGCCTCGCCCGACACGCCGTCGATCGCGGCTTTGTCCTCGTCCGACAGGCCGTCGAACTTGGCCTGGTTCATGACCATGAAGAACGACACGTTGTAAAGGCCGCCCTCGGCCCGCAGGGCTTTCGTCAGCAGGCTGTCCAGCTTGAAAAACGGCACCGATTCGTAGGGGAAGTAGATCGCGTCGGCGACACCGCCCGACAGGACCTCGTAGGTCTTGGGCGACGGCGCCTGGACCGAGACCATCTTCATCTGTTCGGCCAGCATCGAGGTCAGTTTGCCCGCGACCCGGACCTTCAGGCCGTCCAGCTTCGAAAGCGGCGATACCTCGGCGCCAGTGGTGAACAGCATCCCCGGGCCATGACCCCAGACCGCCAGGACCTTGACGCCCTTGTACTCGTCCTTCTCGGCCAGCATCTTCTCGTAGACGCGCCAGTAGGCGACCGACAGCGCTTCGGAGCTGGGGGTCAGGAAGGGCAGTTCGGCGATCTGGTTCAGGCTGAACCGGCCGGGGGTGTAACCGTTCACGCCGAAAGTCACGTCGGCGGCGCCGGTGGCGGCCAGATCGAAATGCGCCGGCGGCGGCCCCAGCGGCGCGTCCAGCATCTGAACCGTCACGCGTCCGTCGGTGGCTTCTTCCACGGCCGCGGCCCAGGGCAGGACGATGTCCTTCACGATCGGGTGCGAGGGCGGAAGCCAGTTCGAAACGCGCAGGACCGTCTGCGCCGAAGCCGGAAGGGCAAAGGCCGCAAGCGCGATGGCCCCGGCCGCAAGTGTTCCGAAGAACGATTTCATGGTTGAACTCCCTGTTCGGTATTATTGCCCTCAGCGTAAGCGCGCAAAAAGCGGTCTGGCAATCTCAAAATATGAAATCTCAACTTTTTGGACTTAAATCTTGACAGCTTATTACATGCTATTTCATGCTTTGAGCATCGAGGTGCCCGAGATTTGAGCGGGCCTCGGACGCCAGCCGAAAAGCCAGGGGGACAGCCAGACAAATGCCGGCCATGACACTGAAGGTTCGCCTGACGGTTGCCGAAGCGGATCTGATTCGCTCGGTCGTGCTGGAGGCACCGGATGGCAGCATCCTGCCGCCGTTCACCCCCGGCGCCCATGTCGAGGTGACGATTCCCGATGGCACGACCCGGCATTACAGCCTGATCGACACGGACGGGTCGACGGCCGCGCCGAAAGCCTATCGTCTGGGCATAAGGCTGGAAGATCCGGGCACTGGCGGGTCGCGGTTCATGCACGACCTGAAAGAAGGCGACACGGTCGAGGTGACCGGGCCGAAGAACGAATTCCCGCTGGCCGACAGCGATGCGCCGTCGCTGCTGATCGCGGGCGGCATCGGGGTCACGCCGATGATTTCCATGGCGACCGCGCTGGCCGGCGACGGTCGCGCCTTCACCTTCCATTATGCCATGCGGAACGCGGGTGCCGGCGCCTTTGTCGATGCGCTGACCGGGGCCCATGGCGACCGCGTGGTCCTGCACCGCGATGACGAGGCCGGCGGCCCACTGGACGTGGCCGCCCTGATCGACGCGGCGGATCCCGCGACACACATCTATGTCTGCGGCCCGAAGCCCATGATCGAGGCGGTGAAGACCGCCGCCGAACACAGGGGCTTCGCCCCGGACCAGATCCATTTCGAACTGTTCGAATCCGCCGCCGAGCAGGATGGCGATACCGCCTTCGAGGTCGAGTTGGCGTCCTCCGGCAAGGTCTACACGATCCCGGCGGGCCGGACGATCATCGAGGTGCTGGAAGAAGCGGGCGAGGATCTGGTCTACGATTGCCAGCGCGGCGATTGCGGCATCTGCCAGACGGATGTCCTGGACGGGATTCCCGACCACCGCGACGTGGTGCTGACGGACGCGGAGCGCGCCAGCAACGCGGTCATGCAGATCTGCGTGAGCCGCGCGAAATCGCCCCGACTGAAACTCGATCTCTGATGCGGAGGGCAGGATGACCACCTACCGGACAAGGAACGACATCGAAGCCCTGGTGACGCCCGAACAGGTGCACCGCGACGTCTATATCTCGGACGAGCTTTTTCGGCTGGAGATGAAGCACCTGTTCGCCAACACCTGGGTCTTCGTCGGCCACGACAGCCAGGTGCCGAACAAGGGCGATTACTACACGACCCAGATCGGCGACCAGCCGGTGATCATGGTGCGGCACACGGATAACGAGGTGAAGGTCCTCTACAACCGCTGCCCCCACAAGGGCACCAAGATCGCCATCGACCGCAACGGCAATACCGGCAAGTTCTTCCGCTGCCCCTATCACGCCTGGTCCTTCAAGACCGACGGCTGCCTTCTGGCGATCCCGCTGAAGAAGGGCTACGCAGACACGGGATTCGAGAAGACCGAGAATTCCAAGGGCATGAAGGCCGTGGGCGCCGTCATGAACTATCGTGGCTTCGTCTTCGCGCGCCTGGCGGAAGAGGGCATCGGGTTCGAGGACTATTTCGGCGGCTCTCTCTCCAGTTTCGACAACATGGTCGACCGTTCGCCTGCCGGAAGGCTGGAGGTCGTGGGCCAGCCGCTGCGCTACATGCACAAGTGCAACTGGAAGATGCTGGTCGAGAACCAGACCGACACCTGCCACCCGATGGTCGCGCATGAAAGTTCGGCCGGGACGGCAGTTCAGATCTTCGAGGAGCTGGGCCTGCCCAAGGACGGCCCCAAGCCCCCCGCGATGGAGATCATCGCCCCCTTCATGAGCCCCTACGAATTCTTCGAGGACATGGGCATCCGCACCTGGCCCAATGGCCACGGGCACACGGGCGTGCATCATTCCATCCACTCGGACTATTCCGCGATCCCGGGCTATTTCGAACAGATGGTCGAGGCCTATGGCGAGGAGAAGGCCAAGGCGATCCTGGGCGAGAACCGGCACAACACGGTCTATTTCCCGAACATCATGATCAAGGGCCCGATCCAGCAGCTGCGGAACTTCATCCCCCTTGGCCCGGACAAGACGCTGGTCGAAAGCTGGATCTATCGCCTGGTCGACGCACCCGACCAGCTGGTCGCGCGCACGGCGATGTACAACCGGATGATCAACGCGCCCACCTCGATCGTCGGGCACGACGATCTGGAGATGTACGAGCGCGCGCAGGAAGGCCTGGCCTCGGACGGGCTGGAATGGGTCAATGTCCAGCGGCTCTATCCCGGGGACGAGGAAGATTTCGACCACGAGGCAGTCGAGAACGGGACGACGGAACGGCAGATGCGCAACCAGTTCCACGCCTGGGTGAAATTCATGATCGCGACGATGCCCGACGACGCGGCAGTGCTGGAGGCCGCGGAATGACGGTGTCGAAGGACGACCTGATCGATTTCGTCTATGACGAGGTCCGGATGCTGGACGAAGGCCGCTATGACGACTGGATGGCGCTGTGGACGGCGGACGGCATGTACTGGATGCCACTGGACTGGAAACAGGCGGATCCGATCCACGAAACCTCGCTGATGTGGGAAGACCAGTTCATGCTGCGCCTGCGGATCGAGCGTCTGAAGGGCGCCCGCACCTTCAGCCAGAAGCCGAAAAGCCGCTGCCATCACGTGATCCAGCGGCCCTATGTCGACCTGATCGACGACGAGGCCGGGAAATACGTGGTGACGACGCAGATGCACTATGTCGAAACGCGGCTGGACGACCAGTTCCTGCTGGCGGTCACCGCGCGGCACGATCTTGTACTGCAGGACGGTGCCCTGAAGATCGCGCAGAAACGGGTGGACATCCTGAACTGCGACGCGGCCTTCGGCAACATCCAGCTGCTGCCATGACCGGCTACACGGCCGTCATCACCGGCGGGGCCAAGGGCATCGGCGGCGACCTGGCCCAGCGGCTGCTGGAACAGGACTATACCGTTGTCGTGCTGGACCTGGTGGCACCCGAATTCAGACATCCGAAACTGGAATACCTGGCCTGCGACCTGCTGGACCCGGCCGTCGTGGCCCCGGTGGCCGCGGACATCGCCAGCCGGCACCAGGTCACGCACCTGATCCACAATGCGGGCGTGATCTGGCCCAACCTGGTCGAGGATGCGAAGCCCGAGGACATCACCGGGCTGGCGCAGCTGCATCTGGGCGCGGCGCTGCAATTGTTGCAGGCGTTCCTTCCAGCGATGAAGGAACGGCAGTTCGGGCGGGTGCTCTTCACCTCGTCCCGCGCGGCGCTGGGCGCGCCCACGCGGACGGCCTATTCCGCGACCAAGGCCGGTATGATCGGCATGGCACGGACCTGGGCGCTGGAACTGGCGCCGCACCAGATCACCGTGAACGTGGTGGCCCCGGGCCCTGTCCTGACCGACAATTTCTGGGGCGTGATCCCCAAGGGCAGCCCCCAACAGGAGGCTCTGGCGTCGCGCATCCCTGTGGGACGGATCGGCACGGTTGAAGATATCACCCGCGCCTTCCTGTTCTTCTGCGACCCCGCGAACGGGTTCATCACCGGTCAGGTGCTGAATGTCTGTGGCGGCGCCTCCATCGGATCGCTGCAGATCTGACGGGTCAGGACGTCCCGGCCATCAGCCGTTCGACATAGCCGTCCATGGTGATCGTCCCGCCATGGGCGTCGGCCTTGCCGCGGTCCTTTTCCGGCAGGGCGTCCTGCACCATGTCGATCCGCTTCCACGCCGGATAGGGCTGATCGCCTTGGGCGTCGGGGACGTAGGGGCTCGCCTCGACCCGCGTGTGCTTGTGGATGTAACGCGCGCAATTCAGAAAGCAGGACGTCACCGTCACCTTCACCACCATGTTCGCCCCGGGATAAAGCGCCAGGTCCGCCGGATCGGTCGACAGTGTCGCCTCTCCCTGCACGCGGACGCGGTTCGGGGTCTCCATGTCGATGAACAGCATTCCGATCTTCGTCATGGAGGCGATGTTGCCCATAGACTTGAACATCCCGTTGCCGTCGAAGTTCGGGAAGACCAGCGTGTTCGCGTCCAGCACCTTCACGAAACCCGGCGCGCCGCCCTTGTAGCTGACCGTGGGTTCGCCCCTGTCGTTCACCGTGGACAGGAAGAAGAAGTCGCGGGACGCGATGAAGTCGATGTTGGGCGGCTCCATCTCGTCCCGGACGATGGCCTGCACGACAACGTCGGCCAGAGACCGGCTGTCATGGGCGGCCTGCAGGTCGCGTTCCGCATCGGTATAGAAGTCGTCTGCCGTCAGCATGTTCTTGTACCTCCTTGTCGGGTCCGGGGCCGGGGGCAGCCCCGGACCATGCGCCTATTCGGCCGCGTGGGACACGGCCGCGATCTGGGCGGCGGCGGCAGCCTCTTCCGCCTCGGCCACGGCTGCGGACCCGTCGGCAAAGCTCATCACCCTGGGCGCGGGCTTGTCGTTGAACATCAGCCGGAAGACATCGGGGCGTGAATAATGCCCCGCCGGATCGGCGGCGGCCTTGGCGACGGCGATGGCGGCCAGGTCGATTTCGGCGATCTGAAGGCCCTCCGCCGTGGGATCCATGAAGGGCAGAAGCGGCGCACCGTCGGGCCCGAAGATGTTGGCGTGCCCGCCGCCCACCTGAAGGAATTGCTGCTTCACCGGCGTGTCGCACATGAAGTCGACCATGGCTTGCGAGACGGTGGCGCAGGCGGCCAGCACGAAGCACTGGCCTTCGGCCGCATACATCTGGCTGGCGGCCGTGTTCAGTTCCGGCCCCAGCGCATAGGCCGCGCCCAGATACAGGCTGAAGCTGGGCCAGGCGGCGACATGGATCTGTTCGTTCTGCGCGTACATTGCGTACTTGCTCAGCGGCTGCAGATGTTCCCAGCAGCACAGCGCACCGACCCGGCCCAGCGGCGTGTCCTTGACCGCCATGTCGCTGCCGTCGCCTTCGCCGAAGACGGTGCGTTCGACATGGGTGGGCTTCAGCTTCCGCCGGCGCGAAATCGTCTCTCCATCCGCGCCATAGTGCCATTGCGACATGAAAAGCGATCCGCCGATCTTTTCGGACAGCCCCATGACCACCTGGATGCCGTTACGCTTGGCCGCTTCGGCCAGAAGCATGTCCTGGGGGCTGCCGGCGACCAACGAGTTCATGGAATAGGGCACCATGTTCCCCAGCCCCATCGCGGGTGCGTCCAGCCAGATCCACCAAGGATAGCCGGGCACCCAGGTTTCGGGGAAGGCAATCAGCTTCACGCCCTTGGCGCCGGCCTCGTCGATCAGGTCCACGGCCTTGGCGATGGTCGCATCAAGGTCCATGAACACCGGGGCCGCCTGTACTGCGGCCACCTTGAACGGTCCTGTCATCTTCAATCCTCCTGTCGATTGCTGTGGCGGATGCTGCGGGACTGCCTGTTTTCTGTCCCGTGGATCTGGGCGTAATCGCCCCCGCTTTTGGGCGGTACGCTTCGGTTTTGCCGGGTGGGGCCGATTCGCGTATGCTGCGGGGCGGGAGAGTTCGCAGCGTGGAACACAGGCTCTACAACACCGACGACGTCCGCCCGCAGGATCGCCTGGCCTATTGGCGCGAGGCGGTCTGCGACAGCTATGTCCGGCTGGGCTGCGACGCGCCGGCACGGTCGGAGATGTTCACCGGCTCCATCGCGCTGACCGGGCTGTCGAAGGTGATCCTGTCGCAAGTGTCGGGCAGTGCGCAGGTCGTCACCCGCCGCCCCACCGATATCCGCCGCGCGGCCGAGGACAGTTTCCTGGTCAGCCTGCAGATGCACGAATGCGGGGTCGTGGAGCAGGGGGCACGGGTGGCGGACCTGAGCCCAGGGGACTTTGCACTTTATTCCAGCACGGCACCCTATCAGCTGCGGCTGCCGGACGGGTTCCGGCAACTGGTGATCCAGATCCCGCGGGCCGCCCTGCTGGACCGGCTGCCCGGGGCCGATCACCTGACCGGGCGCCGGGTGGCCGCGGACGGGCCGATGACGGCGGCGGTGTCGCGGTCGATCCTGATGCTGGTCGAAAGCCTGGTACAGGCCGATCCGCTGGTGGCCGGGCATCTGGAACAGTCGCTGACCGATCTTGTCGCTACCGGGCTGGCCACGCTGGTGGGCGGCGACGCCGACCTGAAACTGCCGGAACAGACAATCCTACACCGCGCACGGGTCTTCATCGATGAAACCCTGTCGGATCCGGATCTGGACCGCGTCCGCGTGGCCTCGGCGCTGGGCCTGTCGGTGCGCCGCCTGAACGAGCTGTTCCAGAAGGAGGGCTATTCGATTTCCGCCGTCATCCGGCAGGCGCGGATGGTCCGGATTGCGTCAGACCTGCGGGATCCGCGCTTTGCGGGCCTGTCCATCACCGCCATCGCGCTGCGCCACGGGGTGCGGAACCTCGACGGTTTCGCCTCCGCCTTCCGGCGGCAGTTCGACTGCACGCCGCGCGATTATCGCCAGCGGCACTAGGCCGTCCAGGCAGGGAAACCGAACAGCGCTTGCGGTGTCTTCACCAGGGCCTGCGCCCGGACCTGATCGGTGGGCAACCACGACAGGACGGTGTCCAGCAGGGCGCCGTCGTCGGGATAGTCCCCGGTCGTCTGGGCCAGGTTGTGGGGCCAGTTGGTGCCCCAGACGATCCGGTCCGGCGCATAGGACGCGATTTCCCGGGCCACCGCGGCGATGTCTTCGAAATCCGGGCCGCCGGTGCGGGTGCTTTCATAGCAGCCGGCGAACTTGAACCAGCAATTGCCCCGGTCGATCAGGCGCTTGACGATATCGACCTCGGGGCTGTGGGGCGTCGCGCCGGCAAAGAACTTGCCGTGGTGGTCCAGGATCCAGTTCGTCCCGATGGCGGCCAGCCGGTCCGCGTGCCGGGCGATGGCGCTGCCGTCGAACTGCACCGCCATCAGCCAGCCGAAAGCCCCGGCCCGCGCGCCGACGGCTTCCAGCGCGTCCAGGCCCACGGCGCCGCCGGGCAGGTCCATGATCCGTGCGCCCACGACACCGGCATCCGACAGCGCGGTCATCTCTGCATCCGACGTGTGCCCTGTGATGGCCGCCACGCCGCGGGCGATGTCGCCCATTTCGGCCAGGCAGGCCAACAGATTGCTATTGTCGCCCTGCTGCGCGTTGCCCTGGGTGATCACGACGCGGTCGATGCCCAGCCAGTCCATGACCTGCCGGTACTGCGCGGGTGTCGGCAGGTCGCCCTTCGGGTTCGGCGGTCCGCCCGGAAGCGCGGGGAAGCCCGGCAGGTACATGTGGGTCTGGCAGTCGACCGCCCCGGGTGGAAGTGTGATCGCCGGCTTCGCACCGGTCAGCTTGCGGGTGATCATGGGTCAGTCTTTCGGGGCGAACTCTTTCAGGGCGGCCCGGTCGATCTCGATCCCCAGGCCAGGGCCGTCGGGGATCGCGACCCAGCCGTTTTCGTGCTCGATAGGGGCGGTCACGATGGCCTGCCGGAACGGATTCGGGGTGCGGTCGAATTCCACGATCGGTTCCACCGGGTTTACCCGTGGCGGGTTCGGGACCAGGGCGGCCATGAACTGCAGTGCCGCCGCGATATGGACCGCCGTGCCCCAGACATGGGGCACCAGCCGGACGCCATTCAGCGCGGCCATGTCCATGATCCGCTTGGCTTCGGTAAAGCCGCCGCAACCCGCCAGATCGGGCTGGATGATGTCGACGCAGCGAGTTTCCAGCGGCTCCTTCATGCCCCATCGTGTGTGCCAGGTCTCGCCACCCGCAATGGGGATCGGCTGGCCGGCGCGCACCTCGCGATAGGCGGACAGCTGTTCCGGCAGGACCGGTTCCTCGAACCAGTCGATGTCGTATTCGGCGGCGGCGCGGCCCAGGTGGACCGCCTCGATGGTGTCATAGCCGTGGTTGGCGTCGATCATCAGGCGCATGTCGTCGCCCATGACGTCCCGCACGGCGCGGATCACGCGCAGATCCTCGGCCACGTCGAAGCCGATCTTGATCTTCGCCGCATGGAAACCGGCGGCCCTGTGGCCCGCCATTTCGTTGGCATTGTCTTCCACCCGGTCGACGCCGTCGCGCTTGAAGCTGCCGGTTGCATAGGCCCGGACGCGGTCCCTGAACCGCCCGCCCAGCAGGGTGGAAACCGGGACGCCGAAATGCTTGCCCTTGATGTCCCACAGCGCCATGTCGATGCCCGATAGCGCCGTGACCGCCAGCCCCCGCTGGCCCTGGTCGCGCAAAGCGTTGTAGAGCGTGACCCAGATCTTTTCTGTCTCCAGCGGGTCCATGCCCACCAGCCAGCCGGCATAGGCCGCGACCACCGCCGCATTGGGCCGTGCCGGGCCCAGGCATTCGCCCCAGCCCGTGGTGCCGTCGTCGCAGACGACCTCGACCAGGACATGGGTCCGCCGGTCGAACCGCATGGACGCGCTTTCAAAGGGCACGTCCAGCTTGTGGTCCAGAAGATGGGTGTGAACGGCCGCGATTTTCATCGTTTGTAGGGCGCCACCAGCGCGGTCAGCATCTCGGTCTCTTCGCCCGTAAGGTCGGAGAGGGGAGGGCGGACGGGACCCGCATCGAAGCCCTGAAGCCTGACGCCCGCCTTGATGGCCGACACGGCATAGCCCTTTTCCCGGTTCCGGATCGCCATGAAAGGATAGAAGAAATCCTTCAGGATCTCCTCGCAGCGCCCGCGGTTGCCGCCGCGCAGCGCGTCGTAGAATTCTATGGCCAGCCCGGGGACGAAGTTGAAGACAGCCGACGAATAGGTGGTGAAACCCGCGCCCAGATAGGCCTCGGCGAACAGTTCCGCCGTGGGCATGCCGCCGAGATACATCAGCCGGTCGCCCATCCTGGCGGTCACCTCGCGCACCAGGCCGATGTCGCCGGACCCGTCCTTGAAGCCGATCAGGTTCGGGCATGCATCGCAAAGTCGCGCCAGCGTGTCGGGCCTCAGGATGGAGTTGTCGCGGTTATAGACCATGACCCCGATGCCCACCGCATCGCAGACCGCCTTGATATGGGCGTAAAGCCCCTCCTGCGGCGCGTCGATCAGGTAGTGCGGGATCAGCAGAATGCCGTCGGCCCCGGCCTTTTCGACCGCCTTCGCCATGTCGACCGCGATCCGCGTGCCATAGCCGCAGCCCGACACGATGGGTGTGTCGCCCGATGCCGCCTTGGCCGCCGCGACCACGGTCGGCACCTCGTCCGGCGACAGCGAGAAGAACTCGCCCGTTCCGCCGGCCGCGAACAGGACCTTGGCCGGATAGCCCGACAGCCATTCCACATGTTCGCGATAGGGACCTTCGTTGAATTCGCCGTCGGCGTCGAACGGGGTGACCGGGAACGAAAGAAGGCCGGCACCAAGCGCCGATTTCAGGGTTTGAGGGTCCATTGGCCGCGCCTCGCTGTGATGTCTTTGATCGGGGGATAGCAAAGTCATCATACAAGTGTCAATCAGTTGAGTGACAAGTCCTGGGCGCTGCGCCGGATCAGGTTGCGATAGCGCTGCTGGCTGCCCTTCAGGTGGTCTCGCATGGCCCGGCGCGCAGCGATCTGGTCGCCGTCGGCGATCGCGGTGGCGATCTGGGCGTGTTCCTCTGCGATGCGGGCCAGATAGGCGGGGTCGGTGCGTAGGTCGGTGCTGTTGTCCTGAAGGGCCGCGCGGGGGATCAGTTCGCGGCCCATGAAGCCAACGAATTCAGGGAAGCGCGGGTTGTTCGTGGCCTGGGCAATGGCCATGTGGAAGTCGATATCGGCCGCGACCGTGGGTTCCGCGCGCGCGATCAGGGCCAGGATGTCCTGGTGGGCGGCCAGAATCGCCTCTTCCTGCGCGGGCGAACGGCGCTGGGCGGCAAGGCCTGCTGCCTCGATCTCGACCGCGGCGCGCAGCTCCAGCATTTCGATGATCGACGATATCTTCTTGAAATCAATGGCCTGAAAGGGGCTTGCGTCGCGCGCGACGGGTTCGGTCACGAAGACGCCGGCCCCCTGACGCGGTTCCACCAACCCGTCGGCCCGCAGGGCGGCGATGGCCTCGCGGATCACGGTGCGCGACACGTCGTAAAGCCCGGTCAGCTTCGATTCGGAGGGCAGTTTGTCCCCGGTGCGGAATTTCCCCGCCTGAATCGATTGCCGCAGATCGTCGCTGACCTGTGCCACAAGATTGCCCCGCTTGTTGCGCATGGTGCTGGCTGCTCCGCTGTCTTCCACCGTTTCCTCCGCCTTTTTCCATCCCAATGGTCCTTATTTCCGGTAGGCTGTCAAGGAAGGCTGGCCCAAGTTATAATATGAGTTGACGGCTTTTCTGCAATTTATATTATGACGCCGGGAAATCGAATGATTCCTGATAGGGGAGGAATAGCGATGAAGTTCAGCACACTGACCGTCGCGGCGGCTCTGGCGCTTGGCGCTGCCACCGTAAGTGCCGATGCGGCGACCTGGCGGGGGTGGAACATCCACCCCGAGGATTATCCGAACGGCGTGGCCCTGGACCAGTTCGCCAAGGACGTGACCGAAGGAACCGACGGCCGGGTGGACGCGCAGGTGTTCCACAACGGGATCCTGGGCGCGCAGCCCGACGCGATCGAACAGGTCCGCAACGGCGCGCTGCAGTTCGCCAACTTCAACATGGGGCCGATGGGGCAGATCGTGCCGGCAACCAACGTGATGTCGCTGCCGTTCATCTTCAACAACATCGACCACATGCACCGTGTGATGGACGGGCCGGTCGGGCAACAATTCTCGGACGAGTTGGCAAAGGAAGGCCTCGTGGCGCTCAGCTGGTTCGACAGCGGATCGCGCAGCTTCTACAACACCAAGCATGCCATCACGTCGCCGGCCGACATGGATGGTATGAAGATCCGGGTGATGAACAATTCGCTGTTCGTCGACATGGTCGACAATCTGGGCGGCAACGGGACGCCGATGGCCTATTCCGAGGTCTATCAGTCCCTCAAGACCGGCGTGATCGACGGGGCGGAAAACAACTATCCGTCCTATGACAGCTCCAACCACTATGAAGTGGCCAAGTACTATTCGATCACCGACCACCTGATCATTCCGGAATGCCTGTGCGTGTCGACCGTGGCCTGGGATGCCCTGTCGGACGAGGACAAGGAAATCGTGAAGGCCGCCGCCGTGAAGGCCGCGGAGACCCAGCGTGAACTGTGGTCCGAGCGCGAGAAGGTCAGCCGCGAGAAGGTCGAGGCCGCAGGCGCCACGATCAACGAGGTCGACGACAAGACTGCGTTCCAGGCGGCGATGAAGCCGGTCTATGACCAGTTCCTGGCCAAGAACCCGGACATGGTCGTCATCGTGACCGCGATCCAGACGACCGAGTGATCCTTTCATCCCGATGACATCGCGCCCGGTGGCCCTGATGCCGCCGGGTGCCTGACATGAGAGACATGAGCCGAAGATGGCGCAGGACACTGCAACCTTGCCGGCGGGGGCCGATCTGCCCCGCGGCGCAATCCACCGGATCCTCGATGTGATCGCACGGCTCTGCCTCACGGTGGCGGGGATCCAGATGGTGACGCTGATCGTCATCTTCGGCTGGCTGGTCTTCGGGCGTTATGTCCTGAACGACACGCCCACATGGGTCGAACAGGCGGCGCTTCTGCTGGTCGTCTGGATCGTCTTTCTGGGCGGTGCGGTCGGTGTCTGGCGCGGATCGCACCTGTCGGTCGATTTCGTGCGCGAAATGATGCCCCGCGTCCCGAAGGAGATCCTGCGGCTGGTCAGCATTCTTCTGATGATCTTCTTCGGAACCGTCATGGCCTGGCAGGGCTGGGGCCTGGCCCAGAAGACATGGCCGCGCATGGTGCCGATGCTCGACATCTCCGAAGCCTGGCGCGCGATCCCGATGGCCGTATTCGGCGTGCTCTGCGTCCTGTTCTCGCTGGCCCACCTGGCCGACTACTTCAAACGCCTGGCCGAGGGTCGCGACTGATGGGTTTGCTTATCCTCTTCGGGCTTTTCTTCTTTTGCCTGATCGCCGGTGTGCCCGTGGCCTTTGCGCTGGGCGTAGCCACCGTGGCGGGCTTTCTTTACGAAGGGCTGCCGCTTTTCGTGGCCTTCCAGCGGGTCGTGTCAGGCATCTCTGTCTTCTCGCTGCTGGCCATCCCGTTCTTTATCTTCGCGGGCGAGTTGATGTTGCAGGGCGGGATCGCCGTGCGGCTGGTCCGGCTGGCATCGGCCGCCGTTGGCAGCGTCAGGGGTGGGTTGGGGGTGGTCAACGTCGCCTCCTCCATGCTTTTCGGCGGGATTTCGGGCTCGGCCGTGGCCGATACATCGGCCCTGGGTTCGATCCTGATGCCGGTGATGAAGGAAAAGGGATACGACGCCGACTACGCTGTGAACGTGACCGTGACATCATCGGTCGCCGGCGTGGTCATTCCGCCCAGCCACAACATGATCCTGTTCGCGGTCGCCGCCGGCGGCGTTTCGGTCTCGCAACTCTTCATAGCGGGGATCGTGCCCGGCATCCTGATGTGCCTGTGCCTTGGCGTCGTGGCCTATATCGTCGCCGTCAAGCGCGGCTATCCGTCCGAGCCTTTTCCCGGCTGGCCGTCCCTTGCGCTTAGCTTCGTGGTGGCGCTGCCCGGGCTGATGACGGCGATCATCATCGTGGGCGGCGTCCTGTCGGGGATCATGACGGTCACGGAATCCGGTGCCTTCGGGGCGATCTATGCGATCCTTGTCACGGCGCTGGTTTATCGCGAACTGACATGGGCGGGTTTCAAGCGCGCCGTCATGTCCGCCGTGGGCACCACGGCGCTGGTGATGCTGCTGGTCGCGACCGCATCGGCCTTTGCCTACCTGCTGGCGCTTTACCGGGTGCCGGACCTCCTGGCCGCCAGCGTGACCGGTATCAGCCGCAATCCCTTCGTGATCCTGCTGATGCTGAACCTGATCCTGCTGGTTCTGGGCATGATCATGGACATGGCCGCGCTGATCCTGATCTGCTCGCCGATCTTCCTGCCCGTGGTTGTGGACCTGGGCATGGACCCGATCCAGTTCGGCGTGATCCTGATGATGAACCTTGGCCTTGGCCTGTGCACGCCACCCGTCGGCGCCTGCCTGTTCGTGGGCTGCGTCGTCGGCGGTGTCCGGATCGAACAGGCGGTCAGGACGATCTGGCCCTTCTACCTTGCGATCCTCGTGGCGCTGGTGCTGGTTACCTATGTGCCCGCGATCTCGATGTTCCTGCCAAGCCTGATGAAATAGGGAGACCGCCGTGAAGCGACTGTTGATCACCGGCGCCGCCGGAGGTGTCGGCAAGGTGATGCGCACCCGTCTGGCCCACATGGCCGAAACTGTCCGCCTGTCGGATATCGCCCCGATGGATCCGGCCGGTCCGAACGAAGAGGTCGTGCAGTGCGACCTGGCCGATGCGGCCGCGGTAATGGATCTTGTCGACGGTTGCGACGGCATCGTCCACCTGGGCGGCGTGTCGGTGGAACGGCCCTTTGCCCAGATCCTGAAGGGCAATATCGAAGGGGTCTACAACCTGTACGAGGCCGCGCGCGCCCATGGCATGCCGCGGATCGTGTTCGCCAGTTCGAATCATGTGGTGGGCTTTCACAGGCAGGACAGCCATCTGCAGGCGACCGATCCGGTAATGCCCGATGGGCTTTACGGCGTGTCCAAATGTTTCGGCGAGGCGATGGCGTCCATGTACCATTCCAAGTTCGGGCAGGAGACGGCTATCGTCCGGATCGGGTCCTGCTTTCCGAAGCCGGTCAATCACCGTATGCTTGGCACGTGGATGAGTTATGACGACTTCGTTTCGATGATCGAGGCGATCTTTCGCGCGCCGATGCTGGGCTGTCCGATCATCTGGGGCATTTCCAACAACGACGTGACCTGGTGGGACAATTCTGCGGCGCGCTACCTGGGCTGGCGGCCGAAGGACAATTCCGAAACATACCGGGCCGAACTGGATGCCGCGGGTCCGCCGCCCCCGGTTGACGATCCGGCCTCGGTCTATCAGGGCGGGGCATTTACCCAGGACCCGATTTTAAAGGAGTGACCAAGATGTCAGTCGAACTGAAAGGGAAACACCTGATTGCCGGCGACTGGGTCGGTGGCGAGGAGAGCTTTGCCAACGTGCCCTTCGACGGCGCGCCCGACCGCTTTGCCGAAGGCACCCCCGAACAGGTGGCGCTGGCCTGCGAGGCGGCGGAAGAGGCGTTCTGGTCCTATGGCTATACGACCCGGGCCGAACGGGCCGCCTTCCTGCGCGAGATCGCCGACCAGATCGAGGCACGGGCCGACGCGATCACGCCTATGGCGATGAAGGAAAGCGGTCTGCCCGAGGCGCGGCTTCAGGGCGAACGCGGCCGGACCACCGGCCAGTTGCGCCTGTTCGCGGATCATATCGAAAAGGGCGACTACCTGGACCGGCGTCACGACATGGCGCTGCCCGACCGCCAGCCCCTGCCGCGGCCCGACATCCGGCTGATCCAGCGGCCCATCGGGCCGGTCGCCGTCTTCGGTGCCTCGAACTTCCCGCTGGCCTTTTCCACCGCGGGCGGGGACACGGCATCCGCGCTGGCCGCCGGCTGTCCGGTGGTCGTGAAGGGCCACCCGGCGCATCCAGGCACCACCGACATCGTGGCCCAGGCCATCGACGCGGCGATCCGGAAATGCGGGATCCATCCCGGCGTCTTCAGCGTGATTCAGGGCTCGGGCCATCAACTGGGCGCGGCCCTGGTCCAGCATCCGCTGATCAAGGCTGTGGGCTTCACCGGGTCGCTTCGGGGCGGCAAGGCGCTGTTCGACCTGTGCATGGCGCGGCCCGAACCGATCCCGTTCTATGGCGAACTGGGCTCCGTCAACCCGATGTTCGTCCTGCCGGAGGCCGCGAAGGCCCGCGGTGCGGCCATCGGCGAAGGCTGGGCCGGGTCGCTGACCATGGGGGCGGGGCAGTTCTGCACCAACCCGGGCATCGCCGTCGTCCGGAAGGGCGCGGATGGCGACGCCTTCGTCGCGGCCGCCACCGATGCCCTGACCAAGGTCGGCGCCCAGAAAATGCTGACCGACGGTATCGCCGCTGCCTATCGCGACGGGGTGGACCGTTTCGACGGCCGCAATGCCGTGACGCCGCTTCTGCAGAACGACAACGAAGGTCGGACTGCCAGGCCCGCCCTTTATGAAATCGATGCCGAGGCGTTCCTGGCCGATCACACGGTGGGCGAAGAGGTCTTCGGCCCCCTGGGCGTGGTCGTTCGTGTCGAGGATACGGCAGCGATGGAAACGTTGGCGAAAGGCTTCGAAGGCCAGCTGACCGCGACGCTGCAGATGGACGAGGGCGACATGGACACCGCCGCGCGGCTGTTGCCTATCCTGGAGCGCAAGGCGGGCCGGGTGCTGGCCAACGGCTTCCCCACCGGGGTCGAGGTCAGCGAGGCGATGGTCCATGGCGGTCCCTACCCGGCGTCGACCAATTTTGGCGCGACCTCGGTCGGGACCATGGCGATCCGGCGCTTCCTGCGGCCGGTCAGCTATCAGAACATGCCGGTGGGTCTTCTGCCGGAAGACCTGCAGTAACCGGACCTCCAGGACCTGCCGGCCGCCGGCAGGTCCCCGGGGGCGCGACCATTTGCTGGATCCGATCGTCGCGCCCCGGTTTTCCCGCTTGCGGGGAACGGGCCGGCCTTCGCACAGTACCATCCGAACCGATGGCAGGAGCGTGGCCCATGTCCGAGAAATACCCCGAATACGCGAACCCCCAGATGCGGCCCCGCTATACCGGCGTGCCGACCTTCATGCGCGCGCCTTATACCGAGGACCCTGCGGGCGTCGAAATCGCGTTGGTGGGCGTTCCCTTCGACGGCGGCGTGACCAACCGCACCGGCGCCCGCCATGGCCCGCGCGAGGTGCGCAACCAGTCGTCGATCATCCGGACGCACCACCCGGTGCTGGACGTAAACCCGTTCAAGCTGTGCAAGGTGGCGGATGTGGGCGACATCTGGCCCGAGGAGCCGTTCGAACTGAACCACGCCCATGACGAGATCCGCGCCGGCTTTGCCCGCCTGCACGCGGCCGGGGCAGTGCCGCTCAGCGTCGGCGGGGACCATTCGATCTCGCTTCCGATCCTCAGGGCGCTGGCGGCGGACCGGCCGGTGGGGATGATCCATATCGACGCCCATGCCGATACCGGGGGCGACTACATGGGATCGCGGTTCCACCACGGCTCCCCCTTCCGGAACGGGGTGCTGGAGGGGCTTCTGGACCCGAAACGCGTCTGCCAGATCGGGATCCGCGGTTCGATGGGCGATCCGGACCTGTGGAAGTTCTCCTACGACAGCGGGATGCGCGTGATCCGCATGGAGGAATTCACCGACATGGGCTGGCGCGCCGCCATTGCCGAGGCGAAGGCGGTCGTGGGCGACGGGCCTGTCTATGTGTCCTTCGACGTCGACGCGCTGGACCCGATCTATGCGCCGGGCACCGGCACGCCGGAGGCGGGGGGCATCACCATGATCGAGGCGCAGCGGATGATCCGCGAACTGAAGGGCGTGGACCTGATCGGCGCGGACGTCGTCGAGGTTTCGCCGCCCTTCGACAACGGCACCATCACCTCGCTGAACGCGGCCAACGTGATGTACGAGATCCTGTGTGTCCTGGCCCTGGCCGTGGATGCGCGGCGGGGCTGAGGCCTTGGAATTGAAGTCCCACCCGGCGGCACGCCGGGTATCGGCCGCCGCACCCCGAGGCGGCCGCCATCCTTCTTGCCGAAACGGAAGCGCCCCGCCCGATCAGCCTTCTGCCAGGCTGGACGTCTCCGGCGTGGTGGCGCGGCCCATGGGGGCCGCGCGGAAGGCGGACTTGTCTTCCTCGGCCATGGGCTTGCGGGCATAGATCCGCGCGACCGCGAAGAGGATGATCAGGATGTGCGCCACGGCAGTGATCCAGAACAGACTGGTGCTGCCGAAGCCGGTCATGGCGAAGCCCGCGACCGTCGGCCCGATGATCGTGCCGAAGCCAAAGACCATCAACAGCCCGCCGCTGACCTGGATCGCTGTGCCCGGCGTGGCATGGTCGTTCGCATGGGCCACGATGATCGGATACATCGTGTAGATCGAGGCCCCGAACAGCGCGCCCACAGCCAGGGTCAGCCAGACCGCCTCGGGCGTGAAGAAGATGAAGAACCCGTCCGCGATCAGCGCCAGAACGGCGGTCAGGACCAGCACCTTCCGGCGGTCGTGCCGGTCCGACAGGTATCCGAAGGGCAGCTGCGCCAGCGCGCCCGCCAGCACGGGAAGGGCCGCAAAGAATGCGACCTCTCGGATATCCAGCCCGGCGCGGGCGGCATAGACGGGCGACAGGGTTCCGAAGGTGCCGTTCGATATCCCCGACATGAAGACGGCAAAGACCGCCACCGGCGAATTGCGCCACAGGGCCCGCAGGTCCAGTTTCACGCTGACCAGCGGGCTGGGGCTGGAGGCGGCCGAAATCGCGGTGGGTAGCAGTGCCAGGCAATAGATGATCGCCGGCAGCACGAAGAACAGGAACCCGGTCGGATCGCCCAGCGTCAGCGCCAGTTGCCCTATGGTCGAGGAGGCGAGATTGACCAGTGTGTAGATCCCGAAGACCCTGCCGCGGGTGGTCTGGTCGGAATAATCACTGAGCCAGCTTTCGACGACCATGGCGGCGCCGGCGAAACAGAAGCCCGACAGCCCCCGAAGCGGCACCCAGACCCAGGGCGTGACAAAGATCAGCGACAGCAGGATCGAAATCGTCGCCACTGCGCACATCGCGCCGAAGACGCGTACGTGGCCGACCCGTGCCACCAGCGCCGATGTGCGCAGGCAGCCCAGCACATAGCCAATGGCCCAGCCGGTGCCCAGAAGGCCCAGCGAGGCGGCGGTCATGCCCTCGATCTCGCCCCGGATCGGCAGGATCAGGCTGTTCATGCCCCCCGCGATCAGAAGGAAGGACGATCCCAGGAACAGGGCGGAAAGGGGGAAGATAGTCTTCAGCATGGCGGCCTGCGTCGATCCGATGTCTTCCGACGTCGCGGCTCTTGCCCGGCCCGACTCCGGTCGCGCCGTGGTCGACGCTGTTTTCGCTCCCCTAGAGCATAGGCCGGGGGCGAGCCAGCGGGCAATGGTTCACCCCTTCGCCCGACCAGCCGGAAGGCGCCGAGGCGCGTTCCGGGGCGCGCGCATCAGCTTTCCGCCATGACCTGCGTGACCGGCGTCGTCGATCGTGGCAGGGGCGACGCGACGAAGCTGCCCTTGTCTTCTTCGGACAGGGAATCGCGGGCGCGGATCCGGGCCACGGCAAAGAGGATCAGCAGGATGTGAGAGCCCGCGGTGATCCAGAACAGGCTGGTCGAATGGAATTCCGACATCGCGAGACCCGCGACGGTGGGGCCGATGATGGTGCCGATGCCGAAGACCAGCAACAGCCCGCCCGCGACCTGGATCGATTTCCCGGGTTCGGCATAGTCGTTGGCATGGGCCACGATGATCGGCTGCATGGAAAAGACGGCGGCGCCGAAGATTGCGCCCGCGATGATGTTGGGCATGACCCCCTGCGGAGTGAAAAAGACGAAGGTCGCATCCGCTGCCAGCGCCACGATCGCCGTGGCGATCAGGACCAGGCGGCGGTCGAAGCGGTCCGACAGATAGCCGATGGGCAGTTGCGCGATGGCGCCGGCCAGGACGGGCAGGGCGGCGAAGAAGGCGACCTCGTGCACGGCCAGGCCCGCATAGGCGGCATAGACCGCGGCCAGCGTGCCGAAGGCGCCGTTCGAGATCCCCACCATGAACACCCCGAAGACCGCCACCGGAGAGTTCCGCCACAACGTGGCGACGTCCAGCTTCACCGAAACGATGGGGCTGGGGCTGGAGGCGGCCGATATGGCCGTCGGCAGCAGCGCCATGCAATAGACGATGGCGGGCAGCACGAAGAATAGGAAACCGGCCGGATTGCCGACGGTCAGTGCCAGCTGGCCCGCCGTGGTCGCGGCAAGGTTGACCATGGTGTAGATGCCGAAGACCCGGCCCCTTGTCGAATGGTCGGCATGTTCGTTGATCCAGCTTTCGACGACCATCGCGGCGCCGGCAAAGCAGAAACCGGAAAGCCCCCGCAGGGGGATCCAGACCCAGGGCGTGACGAACAGCAGCGAAAACAGGATCGAGATCGTGGCGACTGCGCACATCGCCCCGAACACGCGGACATGGCCGACCCGGGCCACAAGATAGGACGTGCGCAGGCAGCCCAGCACGTAGCCAAGCGCCCAGCCGGTCCCCAGAAGACCCAGCGAGGCGGCGGACATGCCTTCGATCTCGCCCCGGATCGGCAGGATCAGCCCGTTCACGCCGCCGGCGAACATCAGGAAGGCAGAGCCCAGCAGCAGGGCGGACAGGGGCAGGATACTTTTCAACATGGATGGGACTCCGGTCTGGATCTGCACGCAGGTCAGTGTCGGACAATGGCTGCCGCTGGTCACTCGGAAGCCCCGGCGACGGCATCAGGACTGTCTGGCCGGCCCCGCGAACGGGGGCCGGTCAGGCAGTCATCGGTCTGGATTTGCGGTCAGGCCGCGGGCACTTCCTGAAGTAACGAGCGTTTCAGGGACAGGCTGCCCGGCCCCCACTGGCGCACGTCGTTCGCGAAGACGGCCACCCGCAGCCGCGCCATCCGGCGGCGGCGTTCGTCTTCGGGCATGGCCAGCGCCTCAAGGATGGCGGCATCCATCGACTTGAAGGAATAGGGGTTTGTGATCACGGCGCCCCCCAGTTCCACCGCGGCACCGGCGAATTCCGACAGGACCAGCACGCCGTCCCCGTCGAAGCGCGATGCCACGAATTCCTTGCACACCAGGTTCATCCCGTCCGCCAGCGGCGTGATCCACGCCACGTCGGCTGCGCGATAATAGGCCACCAGCTGTTCGAACGGGATCGCGCGGGAAATCAGCGTGACCGGCTGCCAGTCGAAGCGGCCGAAGCGGCCGTTGATATGGCCGGCCATCTGCTCGATCTCGTTCTGGACCTCTTCATAGGCGGTCATGCCGGTATTGGCCGATACCGAAACATGCATCAGACGGACCTTGCCGCGCAGGTCCGGGTTCTGTTCCAGGATCCGCTCGAAGCTGGTCAGCTGCTCGATCCCGCCCTTGGTATAGTCGGTGCGACCGACCGACAGGATCATCTTGGCATCGCCCAGTTCGGACCGGATCTCGGCCAGGCGCGTTTCGGTCGCCTCCAGACGGGTGCGTTCGTCGATGAATTCGACGTCGACCCCCACCGGGGTGACGCTGATCGCGACCTTGCGGCCTTGATGCGTCACGGCCGACGGCAGCATCCGTTCGATCAGCGCGGTATCGTCGGAAATCCACTTGTCCGGAACGCGGTTCATTTCCGCAATTTCGACATCGAAGAGGCTGGAGGCAACCGACACGAAGTTCGCCGCATAGCGCGGGATATGGAACCCCACGTCGTCGCAGGCCAGCAGGCTTTCCACGATGTGCCGCCGCCAGGGCAGCACGTTGAAGACGTCGGCCGCGGGGAAGGGCGTATGGTGGAAGAAGCTGATCCGGACGTCGGGCCGCAGTTCCCGCAGGTAAAGCGGCACCATCCAAAGGTTGTAGTCGTGGATCCAGACCAGCGCGCCTTCGGCGGCCTCCTCGGCCGCCGCTTCGGCGAAACGGCGGTTCACGTCCTGGAAGTTCTTCCAGTCTACCGGGTCATAGTTGTAGCGTTCCTTGAACCCGTGCAGGATCGGCCAGAACGCCTCTTTCGAGGTGATGTGGTAGAACTCGCGCACCTGTTCCGCCGACAGCGGTAGACGCGAGACCGAGTACTTGCCATAGCTGTCGTCGATCTCGATCCGCTTCTCGAACGCCGGATTATCCGGATCGTCGGCCAGCTTCCAGGCGACCCAGGCGCCGTGATCGACGCTGCCGAAGAAGCTTTTCAGCGTGGGCACGATGCCGTTGGGGCTTTTGTTTTCCTTCAGCACCGTGTTGCCGTTCTCGTCGACATGCTCCTCGTAGGGCTGCCGGTGATATACGATCACCAGTTCAGACGACATCGACAGCCTCCTTCGGTTTGGGGAACATCTCGAAGCGCTGGATCGCTTCGGCGATCCCGGCGACGCCATGGGCCTGGGCCACGGTGACGCTGCGCAGGTCGGCGACCTCTTTCTTCAGCGCCTCTTCCGAATTGCCGACGGCCACGGCCGGAAGGCCCGACGCGATCATCGACAGGTCGTTCATCGTGTCGCCGGCGACCAGCGTGCGGCCTTCCTCGACGCCCAGGTATTCCAGCAGGCGGCGCAGCGACGGCCCCTTGCTCACGCCCTTGGGCAGCACGTCGAAGAACCGGTTGTCGGAAATCAGGGCGTCCAGGCCCAGATCCTCGACGATCTCGACCGCGCGGGGGTCGAACTCTGCCGGGTCCATGTCATAGCTGACGCGGTGACGGAACAGCGTCGGCTGCAACCGCAGACCCGACACGCCGCGCAGCGCGGCGTTCACGCGGGCCCCGGCATCGCCCCAGGCTTCCGAGATATGGGCTTCCAGGGCCTGGATCGGCGACAGGAAGTGGTGGTGATCGACCGAAGCGATGGTGGTGCCCACGTCGCCCACGACATAGTCGGGACGCGGGACGCCCCGCCTCTTGGTCAGGTCGGAAATGAAACCGGGATCGCGCCCGGTGACGAAAATCAGGCCGACGCGGTCGCGGCTGGCCTCGATCCATCCATAGAACATCTCGCGGTCCTTGTCGGATCCGCCCAGGAATGTCCCGTCAAGATCGGTGGCCAGTACGAAGTCCTTGTTGGAGAAGTCCTTGTCGGCGAAGCGCTCGTGACGGGTCATGAGATCCTTTCTGCAAGTGTTGCTATATCTTGATCGGTTGCGGGATGAGAGAAGGCGAGGCTCATCGCCTTCGGTTCGGCCTCGATGGGACGTGCCCAGAGCGAAGCGAATGCGGTGCCAAGGTCGACCTTGTCGTGCAGGACGGACCGGACAGTTTCGCAGATCGGCATGTCGACGCCCAGGCGCCGGGCCAGGTCGGTGACCGACTTGGCGTTGACCTCGCCTTCCACGACGACGGGCTTGCCGTCGAAGCAGTCGGCCCGGGGGGTCCCCTCGCCCAGCTGCACGCCCAGCGCCATGTTGCGCGAGGTGGTGCTGGAACAGGTCAACGTCAGATCGCCCACACCCGACAGGCCAGTGACCGTTTCGCGACGGCCGCCAAGGGCCTCGGCCAGGGCCTTCATTTCATCAAGGCCACGGGTGATCAGCGCGGCGCGCGTGTTCTCGGCGAAGCCCGCGCCGGTCATCATGCCACAGGCGATGGCGATCACGTTCTTGACCGCGCCGCCGATTTCCACGCCGGTCAGGTCGTCGGAAACATAGGCCCGGAACGCCTCGGTGCTCAGCGACACGGCGAGACGAACGGCCGGGCTTTCTTCCGGCTTCAGCCGGTCGACATGGCCGAAGGGGAAGGCGACTGTCGCTGCGGTCGGATGGCCAAGGGCCGTTTCGCGGGCGAAGGTCGGACCCGACACGCAGCCGACGGGCCGGTTGCCCAGTTCCTCTTGCGCGACCTGGGTCATCAGCAGGCCGGTTTCGGCCTCGATCCCCTTGGCACAGATGGCGACGGGCATGTCGGCTGGCGCGTATTCGGCGACCTGACGGGCCACGCTGCGCACGCTGCGCGAAGGTACGACGATCAACGCCGCGTCCGCGTCTGCCAGGGCGCGTTCCATGTCGAAGACGCCCAGCAGATTGTCCGGCAGGGTCACGCCCGGCAGGAACCGTTCGGTGGTGTGGCGGCTGTTGATTTCCTTCAGCACCTCCGGGTCGCGCCCCCAGATTCGGGTCGAGACGCCAGCGCGGGCCAGTGTTGCGGCCAGCGCGGTCCCCCAGGACCCTGCGCCGATAACCGCCACCCGGGCATAGGAGCGTACTTTCATGGGAAGGGGATCACCCTGGAATGTGTTGTCATGCTTCATGGGCGACCTCGT
Organism: Chachezhania sediminis; assembly: GCF_009765275.1. Lineage (GTDB taxonomy): Bacteria > Pseudomonadota > Alphaproteobacteria > Rhodobacterales > Rhodobacteraceae > Chachezhania > Chachezhania sediminis. The sequence continues at coordinate 166,964 of NZ_VOPH01000002.1, read as the reverse complement.
CGGTCACGTCGGTCTGAAGCGCAGTTCCCCTTGTGCAAAATGCTTGTGTCATCGTCGTTTTCCGTCCGTTCATGTCGTTTTTCATCTTTCGCTAACGCACATGTAATGCTGCATGCGCAGAATTGTTCCCGAAAAAATGCAACAAGCGATGATTGGCCTAAGCCTGGATGCATTTTTGGGCGCATTGCGGGCGAATGACGCGCTCCTGGGCTGAAGTGGCCTGTTTACGACTATGATGTGTCGGTTTCGAGCAACTTTTTGACGCGGCCGGCATTTCCAGTCGTGGACAGGCCGTCGAGATGCGCCATATCCGGTGTTCCATTCGGTCATGCGGCGGGTGCAAAGTCGCCGCCATGCCGATGCAGAAAAGGAGCCGCCCGTGCCGTATACCGACCAGACCGAGCAGCCTCCCCGTGTCCTGACGGCGGACCCCGACTGGTGGCGGGGCGCGGTGATCTACCAGATCTATCCGCGGTCTTTCCAGGATTCGAACTCGGACGGGATCGGGGACCTGTCGGGAATCATCCACCGGCTGCCCTATGTCGCGCAGCTGGGCGTGGACGCGATCTGGATCTCGCCCTTCTACCGCTCTCCCATGCTGGATTTCGGCTATGACGTTTCGGATTACCGCGATGTCGACCCGATCTTCGGATCCATCGGCGACTTCGACGCGCTGATCGCCCGGGCGCACGACCTGGGCCTGCGGGTGCTGATCGACCTCGTGCTGTCCCATACCGCCGCGCAGCATCCGTGGTTCACGGAAAGCCGCGCCTCGCGTACCAATTCGCGGGCGGATTGGTATGTCTGGGCCGATCCCCGGCCCGACGGCACGCCGCCCAACAACTGGCTGTCCTTCTTCGGCGGATCCGCGTGGCAGTGGGATGGCGAACGGATGCAGTACTATCTGCACAACTTCCTGCCCGAACAGCCCGACCTGAACCTGCACAATCCCGATGTACAGGAAGAGCTTCTGGACGTCGTCCGCTTCTGGCTGGAACGCGGCGTCGACGGCTTCCGGCTGGATACGGTGAACTACTTCTTCCACGACGAGAAGCTGCGCGACAACCCGGCGCTGCAGCGGTCGGAACGGACGGAAACCCATGCCCCGGCCGTAAACCCCTATAATTTCCAGGACCATGTCCACGACAAGAACCAGTCCGCCAACCTGGTCTTCCTGCAGCGGATCCGGGCGCTGATGGAAGAATTCGAAGACCGCACGACGCTGGGAGAGGTGGGCGACGGCCTGCATGGCGCAGCCCTTCAGGCCGAATACACGCAGGGCGATGACAAGCTGCACATGTGCTATGACTTCGAGTTCCTGTCGGGCCATACACCCACGGGCGACTATCTGGCCGATATCCTGCAGCGCACAAACCAGATGATGGCCGATGGCTGGGCCTGCTGGGCCTTTTCCAACCACGATGTCGAACGGCACGTCACGCGCTGGGGTCTTTATGACCCTTCCGCCCGGATCTATGCCGCCCTGCTGTTGTCGCTGCGGGGGTCGGTGTGTCTGTACCAGGGCGAGGAACTGGGCCTGGGCGAGGCCTATGTGGCCTTCGAGGATCTGCAGGACCCCTATGGCAAGCAGTTCTGGCCGAAATACCGCGGTCGCGACGGGGCGCGGACGCCGATTCCCTGGGTCCAGGATCACCAGTACGGCGGGTTCACCGACGTGAAACCCTGGCTGCCGGTGGCGATGGAGCATCTGGAAAGCGCCGTCAGTGTCCAGTCGGACCGCGAGGACAGCATGTTGGCCTTCTATCGCCACATGATCGCCTTCCGCCGCGCCCATCCCTGCCTGGTGAAGGGCAGGCTGGAAATCGTGTCGGCCACCCCGGGTGCGATTTCCTTCCTGCGGACCCATGGCGACGAACGGCTGTTCTGTAGCTTCAACCTGTCGCCAGAACCGACGGACCTGATCCTGCCGCCGGGCGACTGGCAGCGGGACCTGGGATCCCCCTTCATTCTGGCGCCGGGCGAGGACGAAACGGTGCTGGGCCCCTGGCAGGCGGCCTTCGCGCTGGAACGCGTTTGAGGACGCTTCCCCTTCGGGTTGCAACCGGTCTACCTTGGCCCCGTTCCGGTGAAAGGTTGCCCCATGCAGATCGAGTTCTGGTTCGAGTTCGCCAGCACCTATTCCTATCCCGCCGCAATGCGGGCCGAGGCCCTGGCGGCCGAGGCCGGGCTGACCCTGCGCTGGCGGCCCTTCCTTCTGGGTCCGATCTTTGCCGAACAGGGCTGGACGACCTCGCCATTCGTCCTGCAGCCGGTCAAGGGCACTTATATGTGGCGTGACATGGAACGGATCTGCGCGCGTGCCGGCGTGCCGTTCCGGCGCCCGTCCGAATTCCCACAGAACGGACTGGAAGCGGCGCGGATCGCCATCGCCCTGCCGGATGACGGGACCCGGGCGCGGTTCAGTCGTGGCGTCTATGCCGCACAATTTGCCGAAGGCCGCCCGATTGCCGACCGGACCGTTCTGGGCCGCGTCCTGCTGGACATGGGCCTGGACCCCCGCCCTGTGATGGAAGTTGCGGACACCCAGGACAACAAGGACGCGCTGCGAGCCCAGACGGCGAAGGCCAAGGGCCTGGGCATCTTCGGCGCCCCCACCTGGCGCACCCCGGACGGAGAGCTGTTCTGGGGCAACGACCGGCTGGAACAGGCGCTGGAATGGGCCCGAAACCCCTGGCAGGGCTGGGTCTAGGTCCGGCTGTGATCGCGACAGCTTCGTGACGGCGCCAAGGGCGGGCCGCACACTTCCTTGTGAAGAAGCGGCAGACGTCCCTCTGTCGGGGGGGCAGGGTCAGGACCCATTCATCCTGCACCGTCGGTTTGACGGATTTCCCCTATGGTCACGAACGAGTTCGCAGGAATAGTACATTTATTTCAATCGCTTGTGAGGCCCCAAGAGGGGGGTCGTCAAATCCGAAGGACGTCATATCCGGTTCATCTCAGGGGCTCGGGCCGTTTGGAAACAGAACCGCTATTCCCGGCATTCCCCAAACCCCTGATCTTTCGCAGATTAGGCCCCGAAGGCGCAGGATGATAAGGTCCTGACCCTAGGGCTGGGTGATCCCAAGCTGCGCGGCCAGTTCCTGCAGCGCGGGCACATCCGGGTTGGCGGCCAGCGCGGCGCGGGCCTGTTGCTGGCCGGCTTCGGGGCCCTGCAGTGCGGCGGTCAGGCGGATAATCAGGCTCCACGCGTCGGTCAGCTGCGGGTCCATCTCAACCGCCCTATGGAAGGCCGACAGCGCCGCCGGGAACTGGCGCTGCGACAGCGCCATGCCGCCCATCACCAGCTGCGTTTCCGGAAAGTCGAAGCGGTCGCCCAGCGACTGGCTGAGTTCGGCCATGACTTTGTCGCGGTCGGCCATCGCTTCGGGCGACAGTGTGGCAGACTGAAGCTGCAGCAGGCTGCGCAGCGCGGCCAGACGGACATTCCGCGACGGGTCCCGCAGCAGAGGGGCGATCCGGTCGGCGGCCTGCTGATCGGGCAGAGCGCCCTGCAGCGGGATTGCGTGTTCGCGGACCAGCGGGTTCGGGTCGTCCAGCAGGGCGACCGTCCCGTCCGCGGCGCGGGGCCCGGCGGCGGAGGTCATGAGATACAGCGCGGTCGCCCGCACGATGTCCGGCGTCACGGGATCCTGCGCCAGCTCGATCAGCCCGCGCTGGGTACCCGCCGGATCGCGCTGTGCCCGCGCGAAGAGCGTGCCATAGTGGGACCCGCGATGGGTGGACTCGGGGAACCGCTTCTGGATCTCGGCCGCCGCCCATTCCGGTGTCCGGTCGGTGTGGCAGGTGGTGCAGGCATCCGGCGCACCGGTGCGGGCATCCAGGTCGGGGCGCGGGATGCGGAAGCTGTGGTCGGCCCGCCAGTCGATCCCCATGTAGACCTGTTCCACCATGTGGCAGTTCTTGCATTCCGCACCGGCCGTACCGGGTTCGTGGAACGTGTGTTCGGGCCCGTCGAAGACCTTCAGCGGCAGCGACGGGAAATCCGGGTTGCCGGCCGGCGAATGGCACTGGGTGCAGACCGTGTTGCCTTCGGCGACCAGCTGCATCGAATGCGGGTCGTGGCAGTTCGTGCAGGTCACACCCTTGTCGTACATCTTCGACTGCAGGAAAGACCCCAGTACATAGACTTCGTCCAGGATCTGCCCGTCGGCGTGGTAGAGGCCCGGCGTCAGCGGCAGCAGACGGAAATTGTCGTGATAGGGCGCGCCCGGCATCGGGTTGCCGTCGCCCAAGGGTTCCCGCCGGGAATGGCATGTGCCGCATTGCTGGATCCAGTCCTCGGGGCTGGCGTCGGGCGACATGACCAGGCCATAGGATGCGTTCGCCGGCCCCGAACCTTGCGTGGTGGTCCATTCGACATGGGCCGAGCCGGGGCCATGGCAGGCCTCGCATCCCACGCCGATCTCCACCTCTGTCGACTGGTATCGGCCGGTGGCGGGATCATAGTTCTTCTTGTACCCGGTTGCATGGCATTCGGCGCAGCGGGCGTTCCAGTTCTTGTAGGGCCCGGTCCAGTGCAGCCCGTCGGCCGGCGGCAGGACATTGTCGCCATACAGGTGATACCATTCACCCTTGGCGGCATCCCAGACCACGTCGAAACTTTGCAGTTTCCCCGGCTCCGTCTCGATCAGGTACTGCTGCAGGGGCGCGATGCCGACGACGGAATGGATGTCATAGGCGGCCCGAGAGCCGTCCGCCTCGGTCACCGCGGCATGATAGCCGTCTTCATCCTGCGAAAACTCGACATGCATCCCGGCCCCGTCGAAGGACGTGCCATCGAAATCGGCGATCACCGTGTCCGGGCCCGGCATCGTCCAGGCCAGCTGGTGGTGCGAGCCGATCCAGTGTGCGGTCGCCTCTTCATGACAGGTCGTGCAGGTTTCGGACCCGACATAGTGCGGCGGCTGGGTCGCCGGATCGTCCTGGGCCAGGGCGGCCTGCCCGGACACGAAGGCCAGGAACAGGGCGGCGGCAAGGGGGCGACAGGCGGCGATGGGAAACGGGAACAAGAGGCGGGCTCCGGGGCTGGCTGGATCCTGGGAACCGTTCCGTGGCGCAGCGCCCCAAGTCAAGGTGGGGCGGACACGGAGGCGGGATCGTGAAGACGGGAAAGGGGCGCACGGACAGGGCGCCGAAATAAGATCGGGCCGGACAAGCCGGCCCGATTCACTCACTAGACAGGGAACTCTTTACGCACACACAACATCCCCAGTACTTGTTAAGACTTTAAACCCCCAAGGTACTCGTTACGTGTTGGTCGCCCGGTCAGTTGCCGGTCGGCAGACCGATGGTCACGCCGCCGGATTCCAGCTGGTCGCGTATGTACTTGAAGCGCTGGTAGCTGGTGATCGTGATCGGCCCGGAATAGGTTTCCGACTGCAGCTTGCGCGGCGGATACTGGACATAGGTCTTCATCAGGTCGGCCACTGCATCGTTGACCGGCACGGCAGCCCAGGTGCTTTCCGTGAAGGTGGTCATGAAGATGTCGTAGCGCTCCTGCGGGTCGTCCAGCAGGTTGAAGACCTGCGGCACCGTAGCAACGTAGGACGCCGCGCCCTTCCAGCCCAGGTTGGTGTCGACCGACAGACCGCCCGTGGTGGCACCGTCATCGCCGCGCAGGTTGAAGGTGAACTTGAACGGCCCGCTGCGCACGGCGCCCGGGGTCAGTTCGTCTTCGGTGAAGTAGAACCAGAAGTTCCGCGGATCATCTCCCTTGCCTGTCCAGACCGGGGTCATGTCGTAGCTGTCGAAGATGATCGGCTTGCCTTCGCGGTCGTTCTTCGGAAGCTCCTGCCCCGCGACCGACGCGAAGGTGGCCATCAGGTCCAGACCGCCCGAGATGTCGTGGTTGATCGCGCCTGCGGGCACGTGACCCGGCCAGCGAACCATGGCCGGAACCCGGTTGCCGCCTTCACGCACGGTGCCCTTGGTGCCGCGGAACGGGGTATAGCCCGCATCCGGATAGACATCCTGCCATGCGCCGTTGTCGACGGTGTAGAAGACCAGCGTGTTGTCGGCCAGGCCCAGTTCGTCCAGCTTGGCCAGCACGTTGCCGACGCGGGTATCAAGTTCCACGACAGCATCCGCATAGTCGGACTTGGAGGTCGATTTGCCCTCGAAATCCGGGTGCGGCATGTTCGGCTGGTGGTTCTTCATGAAGTTGATGTTGATGAAGAACGGCGTGTCGGGCGTCTTGGCGGCGTCCTCCAGAAACTCGATTCCGGCCTTCTCGATATAGGCATCAAGATAGGGGATACCGACGACACCCTTGTCGGGCGTGTCGACATACTGGCCATTGACCTCGAAGTCCTGCTTGGCCGGCTGGCCCGCATCGCCCGACAGCGATCCCTTGGTGGCCTTCACGAATATCTCGCGCGTTTCCGGCGACATGGCCTTGTGCCATTTCGGGTCGGTGTAGGTATAGGCGTTCAGGTGGTACAGGAACGCATATTTCATGTGGTCGTAGCCCTGCGCATTGGGCAGGGCATAGTCGGATTCCCCCAGGTGCCATTTGCCGGTGAAGTAGGTGTCGTACCCTGCTTCCTTCAGCACCGAGGCCAGCGTCCATTCCGCCGCCGGCAGGCCGCCGCCCTGGCCCTGGAAGGCCACGGTGGTCATGCCCGACCGGTTCGGGATACGGCCGGTCTGGATCGCGGCGCGGCCCGGCGTGCAGGAAGGCTGACCGTAGAAGTTGGTGAAGATCATGCCCTCGGAGGCCAGCTTGTCGAAGCTGGGGGTCGCCATGCCGCGGCCTTCGCCGCCAAGGTAGGGGCCCAGGTCGCCCCAACCGGTATCGTCGGACACGATCAGCAGGATGTTCGGCTTCTTGGTCGATGCTTCCTGGGCCAGGGCGGACATCGGAAGCAGGGCCACGGCCCCTATTCCGAAGGCCAGCGCCGCGGCGGCCCGTAGATTGCCAACTCTCATAATGATCCTCCAAGTCTTGGTTGATGGCACGCTGCCGGAGCAACTGCGCTATTCTCTGAAATTGCTAGGACTACTAAAAGATGCATTTGTTGATGATCTTTTTTTGTAAAGGTTGTGCTCGATCGAGCCACGATACAGTCGGGCAGGCGGCTGCGCCCGATCGTGTGGGAAAGGTGGGCGTGCGCAGCCCGCCGGCGAAACGCCGGGGAAAAACACTCGCTGCTGGCAAACATACAATGCACGCCCACCTCCCGGTTCGGTAGCAAAAGCCGCGGGAACTCCGCTGGGGTCGTCGAACCCGGATCCTGCACTGAACTGCAGGCATATTCTCTCGCCGGCCGCGGCGCGGAAGGGGCGAACATGTGCGCACCCTCGGTAGGAAATCTGCCACATGCATGTGACAAAAGGATTTTATCACTGGATTTCGGCGTCTCTTTGACGAAGATCCGAGGTAGAAGATTGCATGTTTCGGCGATCTTGTAGCATGTGTCGCGCCTAGCATTGTCCTGCCGCCGCGGCGACGGTCAGTGATTTGGAGGACACGGTGGTCACCCCAGACGACAACACGGCACATGGGTCCACAGGCAATGCCCCGACCCAGGCAGACATGCGTGACGCCCTGGACCGTGTGCTGGCCAGTTCGGATTTTTCGGCCAACGCGCGCCGGCGGGCGTTCCTGGAATACATCGTCGAACGGACGCTGGCGGGCGATGGCCCGCGGCTGAAGGGCTATACCATCGCGGTCGAGGTTTTCGGCCGTAGCGAGGATTTCGACCCGCAGTCCGATTCCGTCGTGCGGCTGGAAGCGCGCCGCCTGCGGGCCGACCTGGACGGGTACTATGCCAATGCCGGCCGGACCGACCCGGTGCGCATCGCGATTCCCAAGGGCAGCTATATCCCCACCTTCGAGCGGACGAATATCGTTCCGGACCAACCTGTTGCACCGGATGACCCGGCGGCGCCGGAACCTGTTGCAACACCGGAAAGCCATCCGCGTCCCCGGTCGCGCCTGTCGCATCTTCTTTTGCCGCTGGCCGGGGTCCTGTTTCTGGTCCTGGCCGGGGGCGGGATCTTCCTGTGGCAGGTCTGGGACCGCGATCTGGTCGGCACCCGGGCCGAGGCACGCCTGCCGGCCGTCGTCGTGCGCCCCTTCGAATCCGCCGGCCCCACGGAAAGCAGCCGCTTCATGGCGATGGGCATGACAAATGCGCTGATCGGCGATCTGATGCGCTTTCCCGGCATCCGGGTCTATGACTGGGACAGCGAACGTGTCGGCCGTGCGATTTCCGGCGCCGGGCTGCCCGCCTTCTACGAGGTGACGGGCAACGTCCATGTGCAGGACGAAACGGTCTATGTCTTTACCGAGCTTCACGATGCCCGCACCGCCCGCATCCTGTGGAGCGAAAGCTATCAGCGCCCGCTGCGCCCGGAGGCCCTGACCAAGGTCCAGGCCGAAGCCGCGGACGAGATCGCCACGGCCCTGGGGCAGACCTATGGCGTGATCGCGGATGACCTGCGCCGCAAGGCGGCCATGGATGCCTCGGCCGAGATCGACAGCTATCTGTGTGTCCAGCGCGCCTTCGGCTATCGCCGCGCGTTCGAGAACACGACCTATCAGCCGGTCATCGACTGCCTGCAGCGGACGGTCGAACGGGATCCGAATTATGCCGATGCCTGGGCGATGCTGGGCTGGACCTACCTGGATGCGGGCCGTTTCGCCTTTGACGGCCACCAGGACCCCGCGCCGGATTACGAAGCTGCCCGTGCCGCGTCGGAACGCGCGATGGAGCTGGACCCCGACAACACGCTGGCTTTGAAGTCGCTTGCCGCGGTCGAGTATTACACGGGCAATTTCGACCGCGCCGAGCGCTTGTCGCGCCGAGCGGCCGAGCTCAACCCGAACGACCCCGATGCGTTGGCGCAGCTGGGCTATCGGCTGGTGATCCGTGGCAACCCGGAAGAAGGCCTGCCGCTTCTGGAACGCGCCATGGCGCGGACGGTCAACCCGCCGTTCTGGTACAACTATGCTATCGCGCTGGATCGGTTCAAGAACGGCGACTATGTCGCGATGGACCGGATCGTGCGCCGCTACGAACACGACGACACAGGGTTCGGCGAGGCGATGTCGGCCATTGTCGCGGGCGCGTTGGGCCAGTCCGCCCGTGCCCGCGAGGCGCTGGAGCGGATGGACAGTGTGCCCGCCATGCAGCGGGGCGTCGCTACCTATTTCCGCCAGCACGGCGTCGACGATGAGACCGTCGCCATGGTCCTTGCCGGCCTCGACAAGGCCAGGAAGGTCGCCTCGGGCGAGATCTGAGCCCGCAGAGCCGTTCGTTGTGCCCCCGATGATCACGCGGCGTTTGTCCAGGACCGGGACGGCAAGGTCATAACATGGGGGAACGGTCCTCTGGCGGTGCCGGGAAGGACCGGCAAAACGTCAGGAATCGACCAGTTGAATGCGATTTCGCGCAAAAAGCATGGACAGGGCACGCGGTTCGCCATCGTATCGCCCCCCAAGCAATCGATTCGGCGCATCATAGGCCGATCCTGTTGTGCAGACTGTCACGCGGCGGACATTCGTCCGGCTTTTTCTGCCGAAGGTCACATGGGATGAAACCAAGGTATCGAAATGGCTGATCTTACCGGCACCAGACGCGGCACCCCCATGACGCCCGCCCAGGCGAGGGAGATCCTGACTTCTGTCGGCTGGCTGTCCAGACAGCCGCCGGCCTTCCAGGACGCGGTCATGGAGCGCGCGAACCTGGTGCGCCTGTCGAAGGGGGATGTCCTGTTCCGGCCCGGCGATCCGCCCGGGGGAATCTATGGTCTGGTCACCGGATCGCTGATGGTGATGATGAGCCCGACACAGGAAACGCCGCGTCTCATGCATGTCAGCAATCCCGGCGCCTGGCTGGGTGAAGGCGGCTTTCTTGGCCGGGCCAAGCGGCGGTTGATGTTGCAGGCAGCGGGCGAATGCTGGCTGATGCACCTGCCGCTGGAAGCGATGGAACAGATGGCCCAGCGCGACCCCTTGCCGGTGACGCGCTGCTTCGTCGGCATTCTGATGGAAAACCTCGACGTCCTGATGCATGCCCTGCACGAGCTGCAAAGCCTGTCCGAAGAACGCCGCATCGCCTCGGCCCTGCTGCGCGTGACAGAAATGCAACCCGAGCAGGTCAACATCTCGCAGGCGGATCTGGGGGTGATGACCGGCACCTCGCGCAAGACGGTGAACGCGGCCCTGGGTCGATTCGCCGAAAAGGGCTGGCTGCGGGTCGGCTATCGCGTGATAGAGGTGGTCGAACGGGACGAACTGCAGCAGTTCGTGGAATCCGACATCTAGGGTCAGGACCCTGGGGACCTGCGATAGGCATCGTGGCTTCAGTGCAGGGTTTGTTGCAGGCATGGCATCGTCGGAAGGGCGTGGCCTGATCACCACTGCAGAACCGGGCGTGGTTGACCTTGGGGAAATCATTCTTCAATGTCGAATGGTTTAAGGGGCGGTGGCGGCCATGCATCTTTCGAAATTCACAGATTATGCATTGCGGGTCTGCCTGTATCTGGGCGCCCACCAGGACCGTCTTGTCCCCATTTCCGAAATCGCCGAAGCGCACAAACTGTCCCAAAGCAACCTGATGAAGGTGGTGAACCAGTTGGTCAACGGCGGCTTTGTGCAAAGCACGCGCGGCCGGTCCGGCGGCGTGGCGCTGGCCCGTTCCGCGGCCGATATCCGGGTGGGCGACGTGGTGCGCTATATGGAGGGCGAGACCAGGCTGGTCGATTGCGCCTCCTGCATCCTTTTGGGCGCCTGCGGGCTTGTCGCGGGCCTGAAAGAGGCCAAGGTCGCGTTTTACGACGCCCTGGACCGCTACAGCCTGGCCGACGGGATCCTGTCGCATCCCCGAACGCTGCCAATCCTGCAAGGCGCGGCCGAAGGGGCGAACCGGCGGCTCGAATCGCCGCGGCGCATCCGGACGCGGTAGCGCCGCCTCTCCACCGCCGCCGGTCGCCCTGCACGGGCGGGACCGGGTTTCGCAAACTGCACCGAACTTCGGCAATTCACCGGTTTCGCATCCAGTCCGGCCCCGGTTCCATCCCCTGCGCCGGGGTCACGGGGCCGGCGGGCGCCAGAAACCGGTAAAAGCATCAAAAATGTCCTGGCATGCAAAACTATTCATTCAATCTGAATGTTTAGGCAGTGTCGCTAACCCTGCCGCCGTCGCAAGGACGCGCCGATCCTGAACCGACCGGCCCCGATGGGCCATCCCGCGGCAACGGCGCTGCTCTTCTCCTGATACGATCAGACCGGGGAAAGACCGCGCCCTCGCGCCGCCGTTTTCCATTGCATGACCTGGCGGGCCTTCCCCTTGGCCGTCCGCCGTGCCGCAGGCGTTCCGGCGGAATAAGCCCCGGACGGCCCATCCCGACCGGCCCCGCCTTGGCGGGCCGTCCTTGTCTTCGCAGTGCAGCGCCATGGCCACGGACAGGACCCGGGACAGGACGGGGCTCTGCGCGTCGCCGTCGGATCCTGTTCCAAAGCGGATCCCAAGCCGAAGGGCTACCGCGTGAAGATCGAAAGGCCGGGCACGTGCCCGGGTTGATACGCCTGGCAGGGCGGGTGCGGCCCCTCCGGTCCGGAGGGGCCTTTGCTCATTCCGCCGCCGTCTTGTTGGAATGACAGCAATGGGCGCCGTTGGGGTCCTTCGGCACGTCCAGCGTCGGATTGCGGTCAAAGAAATTCTCGGGCCGCAGCTTGAAACCTGCATAGTCGACCGGCATCACCGGCCAATCCTCGGACCGGGGGAAATGGGTCAGGCCGAACGTGTGCCAGACCACGATATCCTCGCCATTCACGGATCTGTCCGCGGCGGCATAGGCCGGCAGGCCCGCGCCGCCCGGATGCTGGTTCGGCGTATAGCCGGCGGCCCAAAGCTCGTCCCGGTCGAACTGCGTTACCCACAGCGATCTGGTCGCGAAGCCTGCCCGCTTCGTGATCGACGCCTCGTCGTCTGCCAAGAGCAGCGGCAGCCCTTCGGGGGTCAGGACATAGGCCGTGGGCTCGCCCACGCGGTTGGCCCGGTCGGTCGATGAAATGCGCCAGATCCGGCCAAGGTCGTTCCGCGCGACCCTCTGCGCATCGCCTTCGCGTTGCAGCCTTGTGATCTGCCTTGTGAAGGCATTCCCCACCGGGTTGCCGGGCCCCATGGGGACCCGCTTCACGTCGATTTCGTCAACGACGTTCCGCGGCCCGTCCACCGCGAAATCCAGACGGGCGGAAAACAGGTGCTGGTGCTGCGGCGCGCCCAGTCGCGGGGCCATTTCCGTCGCCCATTCATAGTCGCCTTCGGGCCTGCCCGAGGTGAAGACAACGCCGGTCGCCTTGCATTCCAGTTCGATCCGGCCGTCGAGGTAGAAGTACCAGTAGAAGCCGTAATCATAGTTCCCGACGGTCACGAAGAAGCTGACCACCAGCCGCCGCTGCCGCCGCACGTCCGACTGGCCCGAGAAGACGCAGGTATGCTTCCAGAGGGTGCCGAAGTCCTCCTCGTGGATGCAGACCGCGTTCTTGATCTCGACCGGGTTGCAGAAGTCGTCGACCACGGTGGCGTCGACATAATGGATTTCTCCCAGGCAGTCGCAGCCCAGCACAAGACTGTTGGCCAGCCGCCCGAACTGGTATTCGCCCGCGTCGAAATAGTTCTGCCATTCATGGGTTGGCTGCGGTTCGCCATAGGGCACCACCATTTCCGATATCGACGCCCGGTTCAGGATCGACCGTTTCACGCCCCGGTCCCGGAACGATATGTCGTGCAGAGTCAGCCCCTCGCGCCCGTTGAAGCCGACGCGGATGGACCAGTTTTCCCATTCCAGCACGTTGTCCGCCATTGTGAAGGACCCGCCCTGGGGCTGGGTGATGTTCAGCGGCTTCATCGTCGTGCGCGGCGCGATGGCGGGGTCGAGGTAGTCGTCCGTCTCCTCCGGCACGTGCATGTAGCCGGTATCGACGAAGCGCAGGACCTTTCGTTCGGTCAGGTCGACATGGCAGACGACGCCTTCGATCGGGTGCGCCCACAGCATGTGGATGGCCTCCGGATCCGGGGCATGGAAGCTCAGCACGCGCAGCATCCGGCGGCCGATCTCGGCCTCGTCCCCGAAGACACCGGCCGACAGCGGGCAGCAGAAGACGGTGTCGAGGTCGGTGATCCCGCGCTTGGCCAGCGCCTCGATGAAACGCGGGTCGGCTTTGGCGATGTCGCCGGCCGCCACGTAATCCTCGTCCAGCACCGGGCCCCAGCCTTCCCGGGACGGGTCCAACGCCCGCCGGTGGACGACCTTCCCGGCAGGGATGTCGATGACGACCTCGGTCACCTTGCGGGCCTCGACGTCGGACACCAGAACCCCGATTTCCCGCGGGACGGTCTGGCCGACCCGGAAGGCGGCCAGCGTCTCGCGCGCGGGTTCGCGCAGCATGACATAGGAATAGCGGATGCCGTCGCCGGTGAAGCCGGCCTCGTCCAGCACCGCCTTCAGCTGGACGATTTCGGACGCGGTGATCGGATCCAGCGGGTGTTTCACCGCGGTCTCGGGGGCAAGTGCGGTTTCGGTCATGGCGGGCTCTCCGGCTGCTGGAACTGGAGGGAGTTTGAAAAGGCGGGGGACATGCACCAATTGCCGAATGCGCCGATAAATCGATAATTTGCGCCAAGGGTGGCCGTCGGGCGACAATCCCGGTCCGGCGGCCGTTCGGCGTGGCAGATCGGCCAGGGTACAGGTTTTCACGCTGCCTTCTTTCGCGCCAGATTGGCGCCGACGCAGGCGCCCGGACCTCAGCTCAGGGTTCGCTTCGACGGAGCGTGCCCGGTCCAGCCGCGATAGGCGCGCCAGAAGACGGTGCCGTCGGAATAGCCCAGGCTTTGCGCGACCGCCTTAAGGCTGGTGCCGGGCGTGTCCAGCTGGGTGGCCACGATCCGTTCCCGGTGGGCCTGCACGATCCGGCGCAGCGAGGTGCCTTCGGCCGCCAGATGGCGTTGCAGGCTGCGCGGGGCAAGGCCCAGTTCGCGGGCCACGCTGTCCAGCGTCACGGGGCGCTGGCCCAGGCTGCGACTGACCACCAGCCCGACCCGGTCCGACAGGCTGGTGTCCGTGTCCTCGGTCAGGATCAGGTCGGCCACGTGGCGTTTGATCACGGCGATCAGGGCCGTGTCCTCGGCCCGGTGCACCCTGTCCAGCGCGCGGGCGTCAAAGATCACCCGGTTGGCGCTTTGGCCGAAGCGCACCGGCGCGCGGAACAGCCGTTCCAGCACATCCGGTCGCGGCGAGGGCGCATGAATGAAGTGGATCTCCTCCGGCGACCAGCGGGGATCGAAGGCGGTGCGTATCATGTGGCACAGGCAGGACATGGAAAAGGCCGCGTCCTGAGGCCAGGCGACGGCATCGGGACGATTCAGTTGATAGCTGAAGGCGGCCTGCGGGCCGTCCTCGACCAGTCGCGACTCGGTGCCGTTCTGGAAGGAGGCGAGGTTGCGGCGGAACCGGTCCAGCCCGCGGCGCATCGTGCCGGACTGGATCATCAGCAACCCGTTGGGCCCAAGATCCGCCGGGCCGATGCGCCGGCCCAGCCGGGCGCCCAGAACCGGGTCTTTCGCCAGCCGCGCGGCGTCTTCGAAGACGGTCAGGTAGGCGGTCAGCGGGATCACGGCATAGGGGTCCTGCACCGCGGCGGGATCCAGCCCGCGCTGCCGCAGGATCCGGTCCAGATCCGCCTGCCGGTCGCCGAAATGGCGCAGGATCGGCGCCAGAGCGGCGGCGCGCAACGACGGGCCATGGCTGGAAAGGAAGGGGCTGTTCGGCACGGCAGGCATTTCCCGGTTTCGCTGCCGCAGGCTAGGCCTGCGGCGGCTTAGGGTTCAAGTCTCCTGCGACCGGGACCCGGCCGTCGCAGTGCCCGAATGTCGGCCCTTGGCCCGTTCTTGCAGCCGGTCCTTGTGGGCGACCCCGACCCTGTGGTGCACGACCGTTCAAAAGGCCGCTCCGGCGGCGATCGCAGCCCGCCCGGCCCGGGCGACGGGGCTGAACCGCTTGAATTCCGCGGCGCCTTGGCCGACGAAGTCCTTGACCGCGGTCCCTTGGGCGCGACGTGCTGCAGATGGGCGTCGCCGGGGACCTGACCATCGCATGAAGGGGATGCCACGATGCCGGACACAGCCAGAGACAACCTGACCCCGGACCCGGAGGGCCTGCGCGCCCTGCGCGAGGACCTGGCCGCCTGTTTCCGGGCCGCTGCCGACCATGGCTTTGCCGAAGGGGTGTGCAACCACTTCTCGGCCGTGGTGCCGGGCAATGACGACCTGTTCGTGGTGAACCCCTTCGGCCTGGCCTTTGCCGAGATCCGGGCGTCCGACCTTCTGGTCTGCGACCACGACGGCCATGTCCTGCAAGGGGAAGGAGAGCCGGAGGACACGGCCTTCTTCATCCACAGCCGCCTGCACAAGCTGCTGCCCCGCGCCAAGGTCGCGTTCCACACCCACATGCCCTATGCGACCGCGCTCAGCATGGTCGAAGGGCCGCCGCTGCAATGGGCCGGGCAGAATGCGCTGCGTTTCTATGGCCGGATGCTGGTTGACGAGGATTACAACGGCCTGGCGCTGGACACGACCGAGGGCGACCGGATCGCGGGCGCCATCGGCGATGCCGATGTGGTCTTCATGCGCAACCACGGGGTGATGGTCATCGGCGCATCCGTGGCGCAGGTCTGGGACGACCTCTATTACCTGGAACGCGCCTGCGAGGCGCAGGTGATCGCGGAATCCACCGGCCGCAAGCTGGTGCCCGTGGCGCAGGACGTGATCGAGGCGACCTATGCCCAGACCCAGAGCGTCGGGCCGGATTCGAGCCGCGCGCATCTGGCCAGCATCCGTCGCCGTTTGGATCGGGCGGGATCGGATTACGCCGTCTGAGGCAAAGGCACCCTAGCCCCAGCGGTCGGGGCGTAGCGGGCCCAGGTCGACGGACGGTTCCTGTCCGTCGACGCACTGGGCGATCAGCTTGCCGGTCAGCCCGGCCAGCGTCAGCCCGACATGGCCGTGGCCAAAGCCGTAGAGGACCCGCGGGTCCTGCGCGCTGGGTCCGATGACGGGCAGGGAATCCGGTGTCGACGGGCGAAAGCCCAGCCATTTGCGGGTGACCTGACCCACGGCGGGCAGTATGCGGCGGGTGCGTTCCTCTATGGCATCCGTCCGTGCGGGCCGGGGCGGTTTGCCCAGCCCGCCAAGTTCCACGGTCCCGGCCGACCGCAGGCCTTCGGTCAGGGGCGTCATGTAGAAGCCGTATTCGGGATAGCAGGTCGGCGCCGACAGCAGGGGCCCGTCGTTTTCGAACAGCACGTGATAGCCGCGTTCGCTGTTCAGCCTGATCGTGTCGCCGACCTGAAGTGCCAGATCGCGGGACCATGCACCGGCCGCCACGACCGCGCGATCGAAGGACAGGTCGTCCTCGCCCGCGCGAAGCACGATCCCGGCTTCGGTCGGCAGCAGCGCCGTGACCTTGCGGGCGACGCATTCCGCCCCCCGCACCCGGACCGCGGCCAGCAGCCGCTGCAGATAGGTGGCCGGGTCGTCCAGGTGGTAGGCATCGTCGAACAGCAGCCCGCGGTGATAGAGCGGCGCCAGGCCGGGTTCCCGCTCGCGGATCTGGCCGGCGTCCAGAAAGGACTGGGCCACGCCTTCGCGGGCGCGCAGGTCGATGGCGGGCTTCGCGGCGCGAAAGCTGGCCTCGTCCCGGTAAAGGTACAGGCACCCGTTTTTCCGGATCAGGTCCGTTGCGCCTGCTTCCTCGAACAGGGGCAGGTGCCCGTCCTGGGCCTGGCGCATCAGACCGCCCAGGATGGCGGTTATGCGGTCGTACTCGGCCGGCCCGCTGGCCTTCAGGAAGGACAGAAGCCAGGGCGTGAGCTGGGGCAGGTCGCGCCAGTAGATCGACAGCGGCCCCTTCCGGTCGGCCAGCATGGACGGGACCTGCCAGTGAATGCCGGGACTGGCCACCGGCAGGACCGCGCCAAGGGCGATGGTGCAGGCATTGCCGAAGCTGCAGGCCTCGGCCGCGCGGGCCAGGTCGTCGGGCATTGCCGGGTCGAACAGCGTCACCGCGTGACCGGATTTCTGTAGCCACAAGGCGGTCGACAACCCCACGACACCGGCGCCGATGACGGCGATCCGAAAGGGCGGCGGGGCGTGGTGGGATCTGCTGGTCACGAGGTCATCCGCGGGAACGGGAAGGACGGTCCCTGCACCATGTCAGAAAGCCGAACCGGGACAAGGGACTTTCGGACCCGACCGGTCGGCCGGGCCTGCCATGGATGTCGACCCGGCCCGGGAACGGAAACGCAGCCGCTCCGTGGACGGATTGTATTGAATCCGGGACATGGGGTCATGGCAGCCCCGACGGGAAACGGCCTATCTTCCCCCGCGGGACGCGCACGGCGGTCGGACGTGCAGGTTTGGGCCCGAAAGAGGCGGTCGGCAAAAAGGCGGCATCGGGAAAGGCCCGGACACCGTCGCCCGTGCATCCGGGACAGGACCGGCCCCGAGGGGCGGTCAGCCGCGGGCAAGCGCGCAGTGAGAGAGGGACGGAACTATGGTAAAGGTGAATGCAGGCCAACTGCCGGGGCTGAACTTCTTCAATTCGTTGATCCAGTATTCGGACACCGACATCGCCAGGGCGGGGACCTTCCGCTGGGTGACAGAGGCCGGGCCATTCCCGATCTACAGCGAGGCGAAGGGATCGGGCTTTGCCTATGGCCGCGACGGGCTGCCGACCGCGGGGACCGTGACCCGCGTCAATATCCTGAGCTTCGAGAGAGGCGGACAGTTTGCGCCCAAGGCGACCGTCACCGGGGCCGAGGTGGCGCTGGCGGACCTGATGCCGGGCGGCACCGTCCCGCAGCAGAACAAGGCGTTCTGGGAAACGCTGCTGACCGGGGACGACACCATCGTCACGAACGGCGACCTGCGGATCTACGGCGACCTGGCCGACGTGAAGCGCGGAGAGACGGTGGACGCCGGCAACGACCGGTTCATCAGCAAGGCCAACGGCTATGGCAACATTCACATCGACGGGGACGCGGAAGTTGTGACCGGCGGCAAGCTGACCGGCGGCAACGACCATTTCGACATCGCTCCGGGCAGGTCCTTCATCGGCACAGTGGTCGGGGACGTCAGCAGGATCGACGGCGGCACGGTCGTCGGCGGCGACGACACCATCGTCTATGCGTCGAAGGGCGGGTCGGGCAACCTTTTCGGGGATGCCGAACGGCTGACGGGGAACAACACCGTCCTGCGGGCCGGGAACGACACAATCGACGGCGGCGCATCCGTCGACCGGATCGTGGGCGACGTGCTGGAGCTGAACGGAGGCGTCCTGCGCGCGGGCGACGACACGATTTCCGGCGGTGCCGGCGGCGACACGCTGATCGGCGATCTGTTCAACGCGTGGGGGACCAGGGTTTTCTACGGGTCCGACACGATCCGGGGCGGGGGCGGCGCCGACCGAATCTGGGGCGACGGGGTTTCGGACGACAATTGCGTCGTCCGGCAGGTCGGTGACGACCGGCTGTTCGGCGGTGCTGGCGCGGACAGTATCTGGGGTCAGCGCGGTAAGGACTTCATCGTCGGCGGCACGGGCGCGGACAGCATGTTCGGCGGGGGCGGCGCCGACACGATCCGCGGTGGCGCAGGCAAGGATACTCTGGTCGGTGGCGACGGGCCCGACCGCCTGTCCGGCGGCGCCGGAAACGACACCTTCGTCTACAACGACCTGGCGGAATCGGGTCCGAACCCGAACGGGCGCGACGTGATCACCGACTTCACCAGGGGCGACGACAAGATCGACCTGTCGCAGGTGACGACCGTCCCCCTGGACTTCATCGGCACTGACAAGTTCAGCGGCACCGCGGGCGAGCTGCGTTTTCAGCGGGCCGATGGCACGACGATGGTCCAACTGGACAGCGACGGGGACGGGGAGGCCGACTTCGCCATCGACCTGACCGGGGCGATCCGAATGACGGCGAGTGACTTCATCCTCTGACCTGATCGATGTCATGAAGACTGCGCGCCGCCCCGGCCTGAACCGGGGCGGCGCGATTCGTTTCGTCAGGCGCCGATATGCCTCAGCCAGTCGGCGTGGTCGGGACTGTCGATGCCCGGGGCCGCGAGGCCCGCGTGATAGGCGCCGCGGGCCTCGCGCGGGGACAGGCCGAACTGACGCCGGAAGGCCCGGGAATAGTCGCTTTCGCTGGTGAAGGCCCATTTGAACGCGATCTCGTAGATCGGCCTGTCGGCCCGGTTCCGGTCCAGCAGGTCGGCCGAACTGCGTTTCAGGCGACGGTTCCGGATATGGGCCGCGATCCCGCCCATCGGCGCGAAAACGCGATACAGCTTGGACCGGGACACCCCCAGCATCGACGCTACCTTATCCGGGTCCATGTCGGGATCGGTCAGGTGCGACTCGATCAGGCGGCGGGCAGCCAGGCACAGCACCTGATCGGCCGCCGAAGCGTCCATCTCGGGGCGGCTGTGGCCTGTGCCGACGTTCAGCAGCGCCTCGGACAGGCGGGCGGTGGCGGGTGCCAGTTCCGCCGCGTCGGCCAGGGTCATCGACCCCACGCTGCCCATCAGGCCCGCCAGGAAATTGCCGAAGATCCGCGCCATCGGCGTGTCGGCGGGAATGCGGCGCAGGTGGTGGGCATCGGGGCTGCGCAGGTTCCCTTCGATCAGGCTGCGCGGCACGATGATCGACAGGTTATGAAAGTCCGAGTTCACCGCGTCGATCGGTTCCGCCAGGTCGATGACCCAGATATCGCCGGGCCGCGCGATCACTTCACGGGCGCCGATCTGTGCCCGGGTTTCGCCGGTGCGGAACATCTGCAACATGAACATGTCGTGCGGTTCGTGCGCGACCTTCAACGCCGAACGCTGAAACCGCTGCGCCACGGTCTGGCAGGACCCGAAGATCATGTCGCCGATCAGGCTGAGGTCGAACCGCGCGTCGAAGGCGGCAAGGTCGATCCTGTCGCCCGAACCCACGTCGAAGAAGGGCGCGATCTGCGACTGCCAGGACTGGAACCGTTCTTCGGGTCGGGCGCCAGCGGGCAGCTCCAGAACCGACCGCTGGATCGTGGCCTTTCCGTCTTTCGCACCGTTGATGCCAGTTCTCGACACGCAGCCGTCCTCTTCGCTCCGGACGGGATCATAGCAAGCCGGCGGCGAATTGCAGAAGAAAGTTGACCTTGGGACCGACCGGCAGGGTCATGGCCGCCTAACCGCCCTTTCGGAACGGATTTTTCAAGAAGCCTCTGGACAGGGCGCGGGTCGCCAAGCGAACGTGGGGCGTGCGCAGGCCCCTTCGCGGTCCGAGTCCCGCCGCCGCCCCGTCGAACGAGGGCATCGCCGGCAGGGACAGGACGCGGGGCCTTCCGCGCACCGGAGCGAGGAGGACGTTCCGACGGGACTCGGCAGCATCGGCTTCCGACAGCCCGACCCAGACATCAAGGTTGGCCGCGGTCCGATACCGGCCGCCGGCCCGCCGCGTATCCAGGGAGGAGAACACGTGGCCCAAGTATCAATGACCGTGAACGGCAAGGCCGTCGCGCGCGATGTCGAAGCGCGCCGACTGCTTGTCGAATACCTGAGGCAGGACCTTGAGCTGACCGGCACCCATGTCGGCTGCGACACGTCCCAGTGCGGCGCCTGCGTCGTGCATGTGAACGGCAAGGCGGTCAAATCCTGCACCATGCTGGCGGCCGAGGCCGAGGGCGCCCAGGTTACCACGATCGAGGGCATGGCGCCTTCGGGCGACGACCTGCACCGCCTGCAGGCGGCCTTCAACGAACATCACGGGCTTCAGTGCGGCTTTTGCACGCCGGGCATGATCATGTCGGCCGCGGCCCTTCTGGCCGAGAACCCGAAGCCGACCGAGGCCGAGGTACGCCACTACCTGGAAGGCAACATCTGCCGCTGCACCGGGTATCACAACATCGTCAAGGCCGTCCTGGCCGCGTCCGGTCAGGACGTCCCCGCGCTGGCCGCGGAATAAGGGAGGAGACGACATGCCCAAGGATGCCGCACTCGGCGAGGTCAAGACCCGCCGCGAGGACAAACGCTTCACCACCGGCAAGGGCCGGTACACCGACGACATCGTCCTGAAGAACCAGACCTATGCCGCCTTTGCCCGGTCCGAGGTGGCCCATGGCCGGATCAACAGCATCAACACCGCCGCGGCCGAGGCGATGCCGGGCGTTCTGGCCATCTTCACCGGCGACGACTTCGTCGAGGTCGGCGGCAACCCGGCGGGCTGGCTGATCAACAGCCGCGACGGCACGCCGATGACCGAACCCAAGCGGCCCGTGCTGGCCCATGGCAAGGTTCGCCACGTGGGCGACGCCTATGCCGCCGTCATCGCCGAAACCCCCGAACAGGCCCGCGACGCCGCCGAGGCGCTGGAAGCGGATATCGAGGAACTTCCCGCCATCGTGAACATGGCGGATGCCGTCGCCAACAGCGACAACCGCGTGCACGACGACACGCCGTCCAACGTCTGCTTCGATTGGGGCTGGGTCGAGGACAACCGCGGGGCCGTGGATGCCGCGATCAAGGCCGCGCCGCATGTCACGACGCTGGAACTGGTGAACAACCGCCTGTCCCCCAACCCGATGGAGCCGCGCTGTTCCATTGGCGACTACGACACCGGGACCGGGGACTACACGCTTTACACCACGTCGCAGAACCCGCACCTGACGCGGCTTCTGATTTCCGCCTTCGTGATGGGCATCCCGGAACACAAGCTACGTGTCGTGGCGCCCGATGTGGGCGGCGGCTTCGGGTCCAAGATCTATCACTACGGCGAAGAAGCGCTGGTTCTGGCTGCCGCGCGCAAGCTGGGCCGGCCAGTGAAGTGGACTTCGTCCAGGTCCGAAGCGTTCCTGACCGATGCCCATGGTCGTGACCATGTGACGACCATCGAACTGGCGACGGAAATGGACGGGTCCTTCATCGCCGTGCGCACCACGACGCTGGCAAACCTTGGCGGGTATCTGTCGAACTTCGCCACCGCCACGCCCACCTTCCTGCACGGAACGTTGATGGCCGGGAACTACACCGTTCCCAATGTCTACGTGAACGTGAAGGGGGTCTTCACCAACACCGTGCCGGTCGATGCCTATCGCGGTGCCGGGCGGCCCGAGGCGACCTTCAGCCTGGAGCGCGTGATCGACAAGTGCGCGCGCGAACTGGGGATCGACCCGGTCGCGATCCGGCGCAAGAACTATATCAAGCCGGACCAGTTCCCCTACACGACGCCGGTGGCGCTGGTCTACGATACCGGCAACTATGATGCCGTCATGGACAAGCTGGAGGAGATGGCGGACCTAGCCGGTTTCAAGGCGCGCCGGGCCGAGTCCGAGGCCGCGGGCAAGCTGCGGGGCCTGGGCATTTCTTCCTATATCGAGGCCTGCGGGATCGCGCCGTCGAACCTGGTGGGGCAACTTGGCGGACGTGTCGGGCTCTATGATGCGGCGACGGTGCGGGTGAACCCGACGGGCAACGTGGTCGTCATGGTCGGCGCCCACAGCCACGGGCAGGGGCACGAAACCACCTTCCCGCAGATCGTGGCAGCCCGCCTGGGCATCCCGGAGGAAAACATCGAGATCGTGCACGGCGACACCGCCCGCATCCCCTTTGGCATGGGCACCTATGGCTCGCGCAGCCTTGCGGTCTGCGGATCGGCCGTGGTCAAGGCGACCGAGAAGGTCATCAACAAGGCCAAGAAGATCGCGGCCTTCATGATGGAGAGCCCGGACGGAGAGGTCGATTTCGACGACGGTGTCTTCTCGCTGAAGGGCACGAACAAGAACGTGCCCTGGGGCGACGTGGTGCTGAAGGCCTATATCCCCCACAACTTCCCGCTGGAGGTGATCGAGCCGGGGCTGGAGGAAACCGCCTTCTACGATCCGGCGAACTTTACCTATCCTTCGGGCGCCTATGCCTGCGAGGTGGAGGTGGACCCCGCGACCGGCAAGGTCGAGGTGAAGAGCTTCGCCGCCGCAGACGACTTTGGCAATGTCATCAATCCGCTGATCGTCGAAGGCCAGGTTCATGGCGGGCTGGCGCAGGGGATCGGGCAGGCGCTGCTGGAACATGCGGTCTATGACGGCGACGGGCAGCTTCTGTCGGCCAGCTACATGGATTACACCATGCCGCGGGCCGATGACGTGCCGATGTACAAGGTCGACCATTCCGCGCTGACGCCCTGTACCCACAACCCCCTGGGCGTGAAGGGCTGCGGCGAGGCCGGGGCGATCGGGTCCCCGCCCGCGCTGGTCAATGCCGTGATCGACGCGATCCACAGCACCGGTAACACCGGCGTCACCCATATCGACATGCCTCTTAGCCCCGCGCGGGTCTGGGCGGCAATCCACGGGAAGTGACAGGGCACGCGGCCGGCGCTGTCCGGCCGCGACACCCCTGACGGGAGATCTGAAGATGTACAATTTCGAATTCCTGAGACCCGCCTCTGTCGCGGATGCCGTGGCGGCGCTGGCGGACGAAGACGCGCAGGCGCTGGGCGGCGGTCAGACGCTGCTGCCGACGATGAAGGCACGGCTGGCCTCGCCCACGAAGCTGGTCAGCCTGTCGGGCATCGACGGTCTGGCCCATGTGAACGCCTCTGGCGGCGTGGTGGAAATCGGCGGTGCCACGACCCATGCCCAGGTGGCGGAGGAGGCGGCATCCGCCTTCCCGGCGCTGGCGAAGCTGGCCGGCGGGATCGGCGATCCGGCAGTCCGCAACCGCGGCACCATCGGCGGGTCGGTGGCCAACAACGACCCGGCGGCCTGCTATCCTTCGGCGGTTCTGGGCACCGGGGCCACGGTCGTGACCGACAGGCGGGAAATCGCGGCCGACGACTACTTCGTCGGCATGTTCGAAACCGCGCTGGAACCGGGAGAGATCATCACCGCGATCCGCTTCCCCGTCCCGCAGGCCGCGCATTACGCCAAGTTCCAGCAGCCGGCCTCGCGCTTTGCGCTGGTGGGGGTCTTCGTGGCGCGCTTCGCCTCGGGTGTCCGCGTGGCGGTGACCGGTGCCAGCGAGAACGGCGTCTTCCGCTGGACGGATGCCGAACAGGCGCTTTCGGCCGACTTCTCGGCCGGGGCGCTGGACGGGCTGGAGGCTTCGGCCGACGGGCTGATCTCGGACCTGCACGGGACCGGCGCCTATCGTGCCAACCTCGTGAAGGTCATGACCGGGCGCGCGGTGTCCGCGGCAGGCTGATCCACAGGGGGCCGGGCGTCAGCGCGCCCGGTCCTCTTCCGGATCGTCGCCCAGCGCGTCCGAGACCAGGATGGCAATCGGCCGCGTATCCGGGAAGGCGCTGAAGATGATGACGAAGGCGCTGGTCAGGGGCACCGCCAGGATCGCGCCTGCCAGCCCCCACAGTGCCGACCAGAAGGCCAGGGCCAGCATCACGACGAAGGGCGACAGGTTCAGTTGCCGCCCGATCCATCGCGGTTCGACCACGCTGCCCATCACCAGTTGCAGGATGGTGAGTGCCACAGTCAGCAGCAGCGTCTGCCACAGGTCGCCGAACTGCGCGACCGACAGGATCACCGGGAAGGCCACGCCCAGCCACGATCCCAGATAGGGGATGTAGTTGAAAAGCCCGATCAGAACCGCCCAGAACAGGGCGAAATCCACGCCGAAGGCCCACAGCACGGCATAGGACAGCAACCCCAGCAGCACGTTGATCGCCGTCTTGACGAAGAGGTAGTCGCCGATGTTGCGGTTGATGTCGCGCGCGACGGTGATGATCTTGCCCGACCGGCCTTCGGTCGGAAAGGCGCGGTCGATCTTGGCCGGGAAGCGGCCGATCTCGGTCATCAGGAAGCCGGAATAGACGATGATCAGGAACAGCATCGTGCCGAAACTGGTCAGCGAATTGAACAGGCTTCGCAGCATAGTCGGCAGGTCCAGCCGGCCGATGGTGGCCTGGCGGATGTCCTGCCAGTCGGGGTCGCCTTCGACGCCGAACCGGGTGGCCAGTTGACCGATCATGCCTTCCAGCGTCGCCTGGTAGGTGGTGGACCGGTCCACCATCTCTTCCAGCGTCACGGCCACGACCAGACCCATCAGCAGGACGCAGGCCACGAAGATGGACAGGACCGCCACGCTGATCATCCAGCGCGGCACGCGCTGCAGGACCGGAAAGCCCCGGACCCATTCGACGCAGGCATGCAGCACATAGACCGCGATGCCGGACGCCAGCACCGGCAGGATGATGGGCTTGCCCACGACCAGCAGCCCGACCGACAGGACAAAGCTGGCAAGACCAAGGAAGACGACAAGGATCGGGTTCAAGGGATGGCCGTCGGTTGCTGCGATGTCCGACATGCTCTGGCATGAGCAGAGCGGCCGGAACAGCCGACCCGTGGTCACAGGCCCAATTCCTCCGGAATGTGGCATTCCTATCGCGTCACTGCCCCTTCGGGGGCCGGAAAGGGCGGCTTGCGGCCGATGCGCGCGTTGCCGTGAAATGCGATACGCGGCGACGGCCCGGCGCGGCTAGACTGCGGGCATCCGGCCCGAGATCCAGAGGAAGGACCACCCATGCCCGCCGCAGACAGCGTGTTGTTCAACGACGACCTTGCCCTCTCCGTCGCTCCGCTGGGGGCCGAGATGCAGTACCTTCGGGACAGCGCCGGGGCCGATTACCTTTGGCACGGGGATGCCGCCTTCTGGACCGGGCGGGCGCCGGTGCTGTTTCCCATCGTCGGTCGCGCGGCGGACGACAGGGTGGCGGTGCGCGATCACGAGGCGACCATGCCCCAGCACGGCTTTGCCCGGCGCAGCACGTTCGAGTTGGTCGACCAGACTGACACGACGTGCCACCATGTCCTGCGCGCCTCGGACGCGACGCGGGCCGTCTATCCGGCAGAATTCGCGCTGCACCTGACCTACCGGCTGGATGGCCGCACCGTTCATTGCGACGCGACGGTCGAAAATCTGGGCGATGCGCCGATGCCCTTCGGGCTGGGCTTCCACCCTGCCTTCCTGTGGCCCGTTCCCGGCGCCGGCGACGCCCCGCACGCGGTGGTGCTGGACGGTGCCGGATTGCCCGACAGGCGCCGCCTGAACGACGGCCTGCTCGAATCCGCGCCGATCCCCGGGCCCTTCAGGGACGGCCGGCTGCTGCTGGACCACGCGCTCTTCGAAGATGGCGCACTGGTCTTTCCGAATGGAAGCGCCGGGCTGCGCTATGGCCCCGAGGAGGGTCCGGGCCTGGCCTTCACCTTTCGCAATCTGCCGGATCTGGCGCTGTGGCAGCCGCCGGGCGCACCTTTCGTATGCATCGAACCCTGGCACGGCACGGCATCTTACGTGGGTGACGGGCCGCAGATCGCCGACCGGCCGAACAGCACGGTTCTGAAGCCGGGCGAAAGCGCCAGCTTCGGCTATTCGGTGACCGTCCCGGGCTGATGGGCGCGGGGCCGACTGCGCTGCGGTCGGCAGTATACATTCGCTGGACCGGAATGCTTGCTTGCCCGGTGGCGGGCCGCTGTAGTATTGAAAGACAAGCGACAACGGCGTCGCCGATTCCTGATTTTCGGAACCATGGGCAAGGCTGCTCGACCGAACGTGACATGCGTCACGTGACCGTCGGCGGCTTTTTTTCGTTGCGAGGACCAAGCATGAAGAACTTTCCGATGTTCCTGCGGATGGACGGACGCCGTGTCGTGTTGTGCGGCGGCGGCGAGGAGATCGCCCGCAAGGCCCGCCTGATGTTGAAGACCGAGGCCCGCATCGCGATCCTGGCCGATACGCTGGATGCCGAGCTTGCGGGGCTTGTCGCCTCGGGACGGGCGACCCGCTGTGCCGAAGATGCCGCAACCTTTGCCGGCGCCGTGCTGGTCTTCATCCACACCGGGGACGCGGCCCGGGACGCGGCGCTGGCCGCAGAGGCCCGTGGCGCCGGCGCCGTGGTCAACGTGATCGATCGGCCCGACCTGTGCGATGCCTTCACGCCGTCGATCGTCGACCGCGACCCGGTGGTCGTGGCCATCGGTACGGAAGGGGCGGCACCCGTCCTCGGCCGTGCCATCAAGACCGAGATCGAGACGATGCTGGCCCCGCGTCTGGGATCGTTCGTGGCACTGGCGGGGCATCTGCGCGGTGCGGTGGCTCAGGCCTTTGCGCCTCGGGACCGGCGGTCCTTCTGGGAATGGGCGTTCAGCGGCGAAGCCTTCCGCGCCCATCTGGACGGACGCGAACGTCTGGCGGCCGGCCTGCTGAAGGATGCCATCGCCGCAGGGCAAACGCCCGGGAACAAGGGCCATATCGCGCTGGTCGGTGCCGGGCCCGGCGCCCGCGACCTGCTGACGATGCGGGCGGTCCGGCGCCTGCAGCAGGCCGATGTCATCTTCTATGACCGTCTGGTCGACCCGGAGGTGCTGGAGCTGGCCCGCCGCGATGCCGACCGCGTCTACGTGGGCAAGGAGGTCGGCGCCCATGCATGGCCGCAGGACAGGATCGACCGGCTGATCGTGGCCGAAGCGTCCAGGGGCCGGCGCGTCGTGCGCCTGAAATCCGGCGATCCGTCGGTCTTTGGCCGCGCCTGCGAGGAACTGGACGCCGCTGCCGCCGCGGGCATCGAGGTCGAGATCGTTCCGGGCATCACCGCTGCCTCCGCTGCCGCTGCCGCCATCGGCCGTCCGCTGACCGAACGGGGCGAGACGGATACTTTCGTCATCACCACCGGCACCTGCCGCCCCGGGGACGCAGGTCCCGACCGGTCGCTCTTGGCGCGGCCCGGCACGTCTGTCGCTTTCTACATGGCGGTGGAAAAGGCGGCGCAGGTCGAAGGCGACCTGATCGCGGCCGGCGCGCCGGGGAAATGCCCGGTGGATATCGTGGCCGCCGTCTCGACCGGGCGGCAGGCCCATGTCGCGACCACGCTGGACCGGCTGGCGCAGGCGGTCCGCGACCACGGCATCGTCAGCCCGGCGATCCTGATGGTGCGCTATCCCAAGTCGCTGGCGGCCGGGCAGGCGGGCGCGGGAACCCGCGCTGCCTGATCGCGCACCGCGGCACGGAAGACCCGGTGCACTGGCCGAGCGGCACCGGACATGCCCTGCGTGTCTGCCTTTGCCGCTGCAAGCACGGTCTGCGGCGCCAGGGGATCGTGCATGACGGCTGTATCGCCTGCCTTCCGCACAACTGGCCACTCTTTCAGTCCGAGGGATCGGTGCCGGGGGGCGACGACCGGGCAGGGACCACCTTCGCCGTGCTGCCGGCCGGGCGGGATATCTGCCAGAACCCGACGCCCGGCGCCTGATCCTTCGGAGGAATGCAAAGGGACCGGGACGCCGCAGTGCCCCGGTCTCTTCGCGTGTTCAGCGCCGGAACCGGAGCCCGTCGCGCATGTTCAGCACCATCAGCACGATATTCGTGGCGCCGGCCGCCAGTTCCAGCACCTGCACGACCACGAAGGCGGTGCCGAACTCCCCGGCCCGGGCGCTTGCCGCCAGGAACAGGGCCGACGGGACAAGGACCAGCACCCCGTTCCCCGCGATCACCGCCATGCGCTTCTGTTTCGCGGCGACGACCGGACCCCTGAAGTTCCGCGCCAGTTGCCGGCCGGACAGGCCCACGGCGGCCATGGCCGGGATCAGGATCAGGAACCCCCATGGGATCGTGGTCTTCACAAGGGTCACCACTGCCGGACCGGCCAGCAGTTCCGACAGAAGGGTGGACAGCCAGAATGTCGATATCAGTGCCAGCGCGATGGCGCCGGCAACGGGGTGGACAGCTTTCGCCATTGCAATTCTCCGCGAAGGGATGAAAGGTATAGCATGCTATGTAATAATAAATAGCTTGCTATGCAAGTAACGAATGGGGGCAGCTTGGATTTTTCAAAGGATATATCGGCGGGCTATCTGGTGAACCAGTTGGCGCGCATATTCGAACGCGGGCTGTCGGGCCGGATCCGACCGCTTGGGCTGACCACAGGGGCCTTCCCCGCGCTGCTGGAGCTCTGGGCCGAGGACGGGCTGACCCAGAAGCAGCTGGTCGACCGGCTGGATATCGAACAGGCGACCATGGCCAACACCCTGAACAGGATGGAACGCGACGGGCTGGTCCGGCGCGAGAAGGATGCCAAGGACCGCCGCGTCCAGCGCGTCCGCCTGACCGAGAAAGCGCGCGCCCTGCAAGACGCCGCCGTGGCCCAGGCCATCGCCGAAAATGCCGAGCGCCTGGCCCCCCTGACAGAGGAGGAGCAGGCCCAGTTCATCCACCTGCTGCGGCGTCTGATCGCGGGGCCCGCGGCGGAAACGGACTGAACCCGGGTGCGGTGTAACGCCATGTCTCATCGCAAATCGGGCCAGAACCTTTACCTGAACGGCAACGACTTCTTCCGGAACAAGACGCGATGCCACGCCGCCCTGCCGATCCTGCCCTTGCCGCGACCCCCGGCCTGAAGGCCGGGGCCGTGCTGTCGCTGGCGGCCAGCCTTGTCTGGCTGGGACAGGCGGCGATCATCGCCTGGGCGTTGTCGGCCCTTGTCGCGGGTGGCACCGTTCCCGTCCTGTGGGCCGTGGGCGGTTTTCTTCTTCTGGCTGTCCTGAAGGCCGCGCTGCGGGCCCTGTCCGATGCCGTCCTGGACCGCGCGGCCGAGAAGGTCATCGACCGGATCCGGTGTGACATCGTGGCCGGAGAGGCCGCCACCACCGCCCCCTCTGCCCTGGGCGGGCCGGGCGCCGTCGCCGCGCTGGCCGGCAGCAAGCTGGAGGCGCTGCGGCCCTACCTTCTGCGCTATCGCCCTGCGCAGATGCGGACCATGGTCCTGCCACTGGTGATCCTGGCCATAGCACTCTGGCACGGATGGGCGGTGGCGGCGGTGCTGCTGGTGGCGGGACCGCTGATTCCGGTCTTCATGGCGCTGGTCGGCTGGGCCGCGAAGGATGCCAGCGACCGCCAGATGGTCGAGGTCGGCGCGCTGAACGACCTGTTGGCCGACCGGCTGGCGGCCCTGTCCGACCTGCGCCTGATCGGGGCCGCCGGGCCGGTGGTGGCGGATTTCGCGCAAGCGTCGGAATCCCTGCGCGCCCGTACGATGGCCGTTTTGCGTATCGCCTTCCTGTCTTCAACCGTGCTGGAACTGTTCGCCGCGCTTGGTGTGGCGATGATCGCGGTCTGGGTCGGCTTTTCGCTTCTGGACCTGGTGGGCTGGGGCACATGGGGTGCGGAACTGTCGCCTTTTGCCGGGATCTACCTGCTGTTGCTGGCGCCGGAATTCTTCCAGCCGCTCCGCGATCTTTCTGCCGCCTGGCATGACCGCGCCGCGGGCGAGGCCGTGCTGGACGAGGTTCGCACCTGGCGCGAACAGGAACGTCCCGCACTGACCGGCAGCGGCATGGCCGCGACAAGGGCGACCACACCGTTGACCCTGTCGATCCATGGACTGGCGCTGGATCGGGGCGCCGGACAGATCGTTTATCCCGACATCGATATCACTGCCGGCGACCGCATTGCACTGACCGGGCCCAGCGGGTCGGGCAAGACGTCCCTGTTGCGTGCGCTGGCGGGGCTGGAACCCGCGGCGCACGGCGACGTCCTGATCGACGGACACCCGCTGGACAGCGACACGGCCGATGCCTGGCGGGCGCGGCTGGGCTGGATGCCGCAGGCGCCGCATTTCGTGAATCGCTCGCTGGGCTACAACATCGGTTTCGGTGCGCCCGTCCGCCCGGAAACGCTGCGCGATGCGCAGCTGGAGCCGGTGCTGGCCGCGCTGCCCCGGGGGCTTCGGACCACCCTGGGCGAACGCGGTGCCGGCCTTTCGGGCGGCGAGGCGCGTCGCGTCACCCTGGCCCGTGCGCTTCAGGCCGGCCCGGATCTGCTGCTGGCAGACGAACCCACCGCCGACCTCGACGATGCCACGGCCGCGCAGGTGATCCAGGGCCTTTTGCGCTTTGCCGACGCCGGCGGCACGCTGGTCGTGGCCACCCATGACCCGCGCCTGATCGCCTGCATGGACCGCGAGATCCGGATCGGGGGTGCCGCATGAAGGCGCTGGTCCGGATCGTCCTGACCCTGTGGCGAGAGGAACGGCGCGTGTTCCTGCGCGGCTTGCTGCTGTCGGTGCTGGTGCTGGCGGCCGGCGCCGCGCTGCTGGGCGTTTCCGGCTGGTTCATCACGGCTGCGGCCGTTGCCGGGCTGGCCGGGGCAGGGCAGGTCTTCGACATCTTCCGCCCTTCGGCCATGGTGCGGATGCTGGCGCTGGGCCGGACTGCCGCGCGCTATGGCGAACGGCTTGCCACTCATGACGCGACCCTGCGCGCGCTGGCGCGGCTGCGGGTCCGGCTGCTGGTCGCGACCCTGCAGAAACCTTTCCGGTCGCTGGAACGCCTTCGGGCCAGTGCCGCACTGAACCGGCTGACGGCGGATATCGACACGCTGGACAGCGTGGCGCTGCGGCTGGTCCTGCCCGCGCTGGCCGGCAGCGCCGCGATTCTGGGCGCGGGCGTGGCCCTGTGGTTCCTGGTCACCCCGGCGACGGCGCTGGTGGTCTGCGGGCTTTGCCTGATCTGCCCGACGGCGCTGTTCCTGTGGGGCCAGCGTCGGGCGCAGGCGCCGTCGCGTCGGGCCGAGGCCGGGGTTCAGGCGCTGCGGAGCCGGCTGGTCGACCTGATCGCCATGCGCGAGGACCTGATCGTCTATGGCCGCCTGGCCGACGCACGCGACAGCGCCGCCCGCGCCGCCGCCTGGCACCTGTCCGCCCGCCGTCGCCTGTCCCGGATCGAAACCGGCGCGGGCCTTGTCCTGGATCTGATCGGCGCCGTGGCCGTAGCCGCCGCGCTGGGCCTTGGCATCCAGTCTGCCCAGACCGGAGAGATCACGGCCGCGCAGGCCGCCATCGGCGTCTTCGTGGCCCTTGCCCTGGCCGAAGCCATGGCTCCCGTCGCCCGCGCCCTGGCCGAGATGGGCCGCGTTCTGCAGGCGGCCCGCCGCGTGGCGCCCGACATTGCGCCGGATCCGCTGCCGGTGCCGACCGGCGCACCGCTGCCCGACATGCTGCCGCTGACGGTCGATCAACTGCGCATTCGTCGGGGCACCGCCGCCCGTGACCTCTGCGCGCCGGTGTCGCTGCACGTCGCCGCCGGGGAAACCGTCGCCCTGACCGGCCCCAGCGGCAGCGGCAAGAGCACGGTCCTTCTGATGATCGCCGGGGCGCTGTCGCCTTCGGGCGGCAGCATCGCCTTCGGCGGTACGGTATTGGCAGACCTGCCGGCAGAAGCCCGGCAGCAGGCCATCGCCCTTGTCCCGCAGCGCCACGCGCTGATCGGCGGTACGATTGCGGAAAACCTGCGGCTGGCCGATCCGCAGGCGAACGACGAAGCCCTGCTGAAGGCCCTGAAGGCCGTCGCGCTGGACAAGGTGATCGCTGAAAAGGGCGGGCTGCAGGCGCAACTGGGCTTTCGCGGTGCCGGCCTTTCGGGCGGCGAAGGCCGTCGCCTGGCGCTGGCCCGGGCGATTCTGCGGAAGCCGAAAATCCTGCTTCTGGACGAACCGACCGAGGGCCTGGACGCGCCAACCGCCGCCGCGGTGCTGTCGGGAATGCGCACCTCGCTGCCCGATGCCGCAATCGTGATCGCCGCACACAAGGAAATCGAGGTGCTTGCGTCAGTTCGCCGTGTCGCCGTGACCGCTCCGCTCTGAGAGGGTTGCACCAGCCGAAACCCGGCGTCCCGATACCGTAGGTTGATCCACAGCGGACAAGCATCTAGGAATCGGAATATATTGCTCGTGACCGGGACCCGAGGGGCCTGGCATGTCCGCAGACAAAGGAGCCCTCCGATGGAGATAGGCGTTGTCGAGCTGTCGCGGCTGCAATTTGCCATGACAGCCATGTACCACTTTCTGTTCGTTCCGCTGACTCTCGGTCTGTCGGTTCTCGTGGCGACGATGGAGACGGTCTATGTCATGACCGGCCGTCCGATATGGCGCCAGATGACCAAGTTCTGGGGCACGCTCTTCGGGATCAACTTCGTCCTTGGGGTCGCCACCGGCATTACAATGGAATTCCAGTTCGGCATGAACTGGAGCTACTACAGCCATTATGTCGGCGACATCTTCGGGGCGCCCCTGGCGATCGAGGGCCTGATGGCCTTCTTCCTGGAAGCGACCTTCGTGGGCCTGTTCTTCTTCGGCTGGGACCGGCTGTCGAAGGTCCAGCACATGGTCGTGGCCTGGCTGGTCGCCTTGGGGTCGAACTTCTCGGCGCTCTGGATCCTGATCGCCAATGGCTGGATGCAGAACCCGGTCGGGGCCAAGTTCAACCCCGACACCATGCGGATGGAGATGACCTCGTTCTACGAGGTGCTGTTCAACCCGGTTGCGCAGGCCAAGTTCGTGCACACCGTGTCGGCCGGTTACGTCACGGCCAGCGTCTTCGTGCTGGGCGTCTCGGCGCTGTACCTGATCCAGCGGCGGCATACCGATCTGGCGCGGCGGTCCATCGCGGTGGCGTCCGCCTTCGGTCTGGCCTCGGCCCTGTCGGTCGTCGTTCTGGGGGACGAATCCGGGTATGACGCCGGCCAGAACCAGAAGATGAAGATGGCCGCGATCGAGGCGATGTGGGAAACCGAACCGGCGCCCGCGTCCTTCACCCTGTTCGGCATTCCCGACCAGGAAACGCATGAAACGCATTACGCGGTCGAGATCCCCTATGTCATGGGCCTGATCGGCACCCGGTCGCTGACCCGCCCGATCGAAGGCATCGACCAGCTGGTCGAAGAGGCGAACCAGAAGATCCGGACCGGCACCATCGCCTATGATGCGCTGATGACGATCCGCGAACAGGGCGCCGACACGCCGGCCGATGTGCGCGCCACCTTCGACCGGTATTCGGAAGACCTGGGCTATGCCTACCTGCTGCTGCCTTACGTCGACGATCCGCGGACCGCGACGGACGACCAGATCGCGCTGGCGGCGGCCGATACCGTGCCGGGCGTCTTCCCGATCTTCTGGGCGTTCCGGATCATGGTCGGTCTTGGCTTCATGTTCATCGCAGTGATGATCTTCTTCTTCGTCCGCGCCTCGTTCTACAGGATGCAGTTCCCGCGTTGGTCGCTGTACTTCGCGGTGGCGGCGATCCCGACACCGTGGATTGCGGCTGAAATGGGCTGGCTTGTCGCCGAATACGGGCGTCAGCCCTGGACGGTCGACGGGGTTCTGCCCACGGCGCTGTCGGTCTCGCATCTTGGGGTCTGGGACCTGCTGATCACGCTGGCGGGCTTTGTCATCTTCTACACCGCCCTCTTCATCGTCGAGATCGGACTGATGGTGAAATACATCCGCAAGGGCCCGCACCAGGATGTCGAGGAAACAGAGGCCTGGATGGAACGTCACACGCGACGGCTCCGGGCCGGGCGCGCGGACGATCCGATTTCCGAAGCGGCAATCCAGGCGGAGTGACGGACATGGTTCTTTCCAACTTCATCGACTACGACACGCTGCGCGTCATCTGGTGGGTGCTTCTGGGCGTCCTGCTGATCGGCTTTGCCGTCACCGACGGCTTCGACATGGGGGTCGGCGCGCTGCTGCCCTTCGTGGCCAAGACCGATACGGAACGCCGCGTGGTGATCAACACCATCGGCCCGGTCTGGGAAGGCAACCAGGTCTGGTTCATCCTGGGGGGCGGTGCGATCTTTGCCGCCTGGCCGCCGCTCTACGCGGTCAGCTTTTCCGGCTTCTACCTGGCGATGTTCCTTGTGCTCGCGTCGCTGATCCTGCGGCCGGTGGGCTTCAAGTACCGGTCCAAGCGGGACGACCCGAAATGGCGTGCCGCCTGGGACAAGGCGCTGTTCGTCGGCGGGGCCGTTCCGGCGCTGCTGTTCGGCGTGGCGGTGGGCAATGTCCTTCTGGGCGTGCCTTTCCATCTGACGCCGTCGCTGATGCCGATCTATGACGGCAGCACGCTGGGCAAGCTCTTTGGTCTGCTGCGGCCCTTCGCGCTGCTGTCGGGGGTCGTCAGCCTGTCGATGCTGGTCATGCTGGGCGCCGCCTGGTTGGGCCTGAAGACCGAAGGCGTGATCGCCGAACGCGCGCGCCGGATCGGCACGCTGGCCGGTGCCGCGGCCGCTGGCAGCTACCTGCTGGCCGGCCTGTGGCTGCTGGTCGGCGTCAAGGGCTATCACCTCGTGGGCGAGGTCGTGGCCGACGGCCCGTCGAACCCGCTGCTGAGCGAGGTTGCCCGTGGCGGCACCTGGCTGGCGGCCTATGTCGACCGGCCCTGGATCCTGATTGCGCCCGTGCTGGCCTTTGCCGGTATCGGCCTGTGTGTCCTGGGCCTGCGCGCCGGGCGCGAGGTTACGACCCTGCTGGCCGGTCAGCTCAGCATTGTCGGTATCATCTCCAGCGTCGGGCTGACCATGTTCCCGTTCATCCTGCCGTCGACCGTGGACCCGAACAGTTCGCTGACCGTCTGGGACGCCTCCAGCTCTCACAAGACGCTGTTCATCATGCTGGTCTCGGCGGTGATCTTCATGCCGCTGATCCTGGCCTACACGGCCTGGGTCTACAAAGTGCTCTGGGGCAAGGTGACCGAGGAGCACGTCACCGATAACGCCGACACCGTCTATTAAGGAAGGAGATCCCGCATGTGGTATTTCGCCTGGCTTCTGGGCCTGCCGCTGGCGGCGCTGTTTGCCGTCCTGAACGCGATCTGGCTGGAAATGCGCACTGACGCGTTCCTGGCCGACGAAGGGGACAACCCGGCGGCGGAGTGATCCGCCCCCCCCCGTCCGCGACGATCCGATCCGCGGCACGGATGTGCCGTTCCGGCCGGCGCCGGCCCGGTGACAGCAGATGTCGCCGGCCCGGCGCCGGCCACACTTTTTTGTGACGCCGGAACCGGCGACGGAAAATCCGCGGCTGTTCGTGGAAGTCGCAGACGGAACTGAAACTGCCGGAGACCGCTACGGAAACACCTGCGATCAACCGAAGAATGCCCGGAACAATCGGGGTGTCGCGGCGCCATGCCATTTCGCCGGGATGTCGGCGGCACTTCGGACAAAGCGTCGAAAATGGCATGTTTTGTCCGCATGACGTGTTCTTGTCCGATCGGATACAAGCTGCCATCGTGGTCAGGCCATTGATTGTTCCTCTCGGTACAGGTCGGTTCCGGCTTTCCCGGCCATGATCGGCCATGCCCTGCCGGGCCATCGAAGATGAAAAAAGCAGGGATTGTTGATAGGTTCGGATCGAATCGACGGGCGCTAGGTCGGCAGGGGACAGCAGGTTGGAGCGGCCGGTCACGGAATTTGATAATCTGACGCCGTGCCGCAGGGTGCACCGGGTACAGGCAGGGCGATGCAGATCTTGGAGGTCACGATGAAGTTCTACGGAGCCGGGAAGAAAATGCTCGTCGCGGGCGTGGCTGCCCTGTCGATGACGGCGACTGCAAACACCGCTTCTGCCAACGATGCGGTCAAGATCATCGCGGGCGCCGTCGCGGCTGGCGCGATCTATTGCGGGGCGACCGGCAACTGCAAGCGCAAGACCCAGCCGCAGCCGCAGCCACAGGCGACCACGCGTGCCGCCGCGCCGCGGGCGCCGCAGCCCTGGTCGGCCGAACGCCAGCAGCGCGCCGCGGTGCAGTCGGCCCTGAACGATTTCGGTTTCCCGGTGGGCGGCGCCGATGGCGTCTATGGCGCCAAGACCCGGTCCGGTGTCAGCAACTTCCAGGCCTCCATGGGCTATCCGGTGACAGGGACCCTGACGCCCTATGAACAGCAGATGCTGCTGGGGGCCCACAACTCCTACAAGACCGGCATGCACAACAGCACCTATCCGGGCCTGTATCAGGCCGAGGGGCCGCAGGGTCTGGTGCGCGCAACGGCGGATCCCAACTACTATAACCAGCGCTATCGCAACCAGAACGGCTATGGGAACGTGCAGCCGCAATATGCCGCCGCCCAGCCGCAACAGCAGCAGCCGCTTCAGAACATGGCCGGCCAGGGGGCCGCTCTGCAGGGCAACGGCGCAATGGCGCCGCGCCCGACGGCGGGCCAGGTGGGAGGTATCGCGACCGGCGCCGGTGCGCTGGCGCCGCTGCCCCAGATCGGCCAGGTCGGAGAGGTCGCCGCGTCCATGCAGGACCATTGCGACTTTGCGAAGCTGACCACCCAGACCAATGGCCAGCAGATCATGGCCGCCAACATGACCGATCCGGACCAGGCACTGAACGAACAGTTCTGTGACGCCCGGACCTTCCTGATGGGGCGCGTCCAGACCATACTGGGCAGCGCCCGCGCGACCGAGGATCAGCTGGTGCAGGCCTGCGGCACCGTTCAGACCGCGATGGAGCCTGTCGTGGCCAACCTCGCCTCCAAGGATCCGGCGGCCATCGCGGCCGAGGCGAAGGGCATCTCGGCCTCCGCGCTGGGGCTGACCGATCCGGCCGCCGCCGCGCAGTACGGAGAGCTGTGCCTGGGTCTTGGCTATCGCGAGAACGACGCCGATATGGCGCTGGCCGGGGCCATGGTGCTGATGGGCGCGGGCCGCGCGCCCTATGCGGAAATGGTGGGCCACCATCTGCGCAACGGTTTCGGCGCCGGGGTCAATCCGACGGCCGCGAACACCTGGTATGTCGCGGGCCTGGATGCGCTGGACAGCAACCAGCCGCCAGCGGTCCTGCCCAGCCAGTCGATCCAGCGCGCCGCGATCATCCGCGCCGCGGTGCAGGCCGATGGCCAGCAGGCCACCGCCATGCCCGCGGCCAGCCAGATCCTGCCACCGTTGAACCTGGGCGGCAACTGATCGTCCCGACCGCGATGCGTGCGATGCCATTCGGACCGGGGGCAGCTGTCCCCGGTCTTTTCATGTCCGCCGTTTCGGTCTTCCGCGCCCGGGGAAAGGCCGCCGGCGTCCCGGCATACCGCCGCCCGATACTGCCCCGTTCCTGGCCAATCTGTTCAATGTTTCTGGTCCGTTATTCGGTTGACCTGTTGGGGCAAGTCTCATTTATTGGGCCCCGCAAAGAGTGGTTTCCGGTGTCACGCCCGGGTCTTCGGTTGTTGGTTTCCGCGATCGTCCACCGGGTGACGACAGGGACGCCGGACGGGCCGCGGGCCGGGACGGGCCGAAGGGCCCCCTCTCCTGCACGGGAACGGGACGAAGAACGGTCACGCCGGCCAGCCATTTCTTCGAGCCGGCGCGTGGTGAAACCAGTGGGGCGGGGCGATGGCTGACAATTTCCTGACCAAGAACCGGATCGATCTTGGCCAGTGCCTGCCATTCGGCGACGGCCTGGCGTTGGATGCCTATCCGGCATTGGCCGAGGCGCTGAAGGCCCGGGTCGGACCCGAGGCCGCGCGCCTTTTCGCCGAACCGCTGCTGAGCCGGGGCAACGACAACGTGGCCCCCAGCGTTTCCTGGTATTCCGATGTCCCGGGCACCGGTCAGCCTTTCGGCCGCCTCCCGGCCGCCGCCCAGTCGGGCGTGACGGAGACGCTGTCCGCCCGGTTGAAGGAGATCGAGCCCCTGGTGCACGATCCAGAGGTCGGATCGCTGGTGGCCGCGGCCTTCCACGTGAAGGACCCCGACGACATCTGGGTGGTCGGCGGCCAGCCGGTCCTGCTGAACTGGGGCATGCTGCCTGCGGGCATGGCCTGCGACCCGGCCAGCCGTACCGTGCATTATGGCCGGACGCTGGGCCGTTTCCTGCCCCTGTCCGTGGCGCCGCCGCTGACGGAGGCCGAACGGGACGAAACCGGGCCCATCGACGCGGGGACAGCAGCGCCAAGGGCCGCAGTCGCGGCTGGGGTTGCCGGGGCAACGGCCGCAAGCACCCGCTCTGCCGCAGCGCAGGATGCGCCCAAGGCGGCACCTCCGACGCCGCCACCTTTGCCGCCCCGCGAACGGCTCGGGGTGCCGGTGGGCGCGTGGGTCCCGCTGGTGATCCTGTTGCTTCTGGCGGGCGGGTTCCTGGCCTGGCTGATGATCCCGGGCAACCGGATCTTCCCGGAACACCGCGCAGGCTTTTCCGACCCGGAAGAGGCGGTGATCCTGTCGGAACAGGTCAACCGCACGCTGGAAGAACGCGTGCAGACCCTCCGCGCTGCACTGGACGGGGCCATGTGCCTGCGGGACGGCACGCTGCTGATGCCCGATGGCGTGACCATCGAAGGCCTGCTGCCGCCCAACGACCTGGACCCGGCAACCGGTCCCGGCATGATCCAGGACGCACGGGTGCCGTCGCTGGTCCCCCCGGGGGCCGAGCGGACACAGGTCGCCAGTGCGGGGGGCGCTACGACCTCGCTTCTGGATCATATCGAGCGGCGGACGGCCATGGTGCTGGTGCAGGGCGCCGGCGGCTTGTCGGTCGGCACCGGGTTCTTCGTCGGGCCGGATCTGCTGGTCACGAACTACCACGTGGTCGAAAACGCGGGCGAGGGCGGGATCTATGTCACGAATCCCGCGCTTGCCTCGCTGAAACCGGCAGAGCTTCTGAAGGCGCTGGGACCGCTGCCCGCGACGGGCGGCGATTTCGCGTTGCTGCGGGTGGAAGGGGCGAACCAGCCGGCGTTCCAGATCCATTCCGCGCAGGCCAGCCAGCGCCTGCAATCGGTGATTGCCGCCGGTTACCCGGGCGATCTCCTGAAGACCGACAGCCAGTTCCGCGCGCTGCGCAGCGGCAACCTGGATGCGGTGCCGAATCTGGCGGTGACCGACGGCACCATCAGCGCCGAACAGCAGATGGGCATCGGCAGCGAGGTTCTGGTCCATTCCGCGCCGATTTCCACCGGCAATTCCGGCGGGCCGCTGATCGACATGTGCGGCCGGCTGATCGGGGTGAACACCTTCGTCGTCCAGGGTCCCCTGCGGAACCTGAACTTCGCCCTGTCGGGCGCCGACCTGGTCGATTTCCTGGAAGGGACGCCGGCGGTGCCCACGGTCGTCACCTCGCAATGCGCGCCGCGGGTGAAGCGCGCCGTGGCCCAGGCAGATGCTGCTGACGACGTGCCCGCGGACCTGCCGCCGCTTGCCCTGCCCAAGATCAAAGACTGACAAGGGGCCGGCGTGGAGAACCTGTTCATAGCCACGACGTCGACCGAAGGGCTGAAACCTTTGGGCACTGCGCCGCAGCGGTCCTACGAACTGATCGTGAATGCGCTGCGCGACGCCGAGGCGGCCGGGATCTTTGCCGAGCCGGTGATGTCGGACTATGGCGACACGGTCGACTGGTACACCGAACGGCCGGGCCGTGCCGTGCCGCTGGCGCAGTTGGACCAGGACCGGCAGACCGCCCTGCGGGCGCGGCTGGCCGACCTGGTGGGCCGGATCCGGGCCGAGGCCCAGGCGCTTCAGGCCGGCGATCAGCCCGCCAATGACAGCCTGCGCCTGGCCGAGGCGCTGTTGAATGCGCTGGAGATCCCGAACGAGGACAGCATCTATGCCGTGATCGCACCCGACGGGGCGGCCGATCCGGTCCTGGTCAACTGGGCCTGGGTCGAAGACCGGCAGAATGCCGTCCGGGGCGTGCTGAGCGGCGTGGACACGCGTGTTGCGGCCGCAGCGGCCGCTGCAGCGGCGGCGGCTGCCGCCGCGCAGGCGAAGGCCCGTGAAGATGCGACCCTGGCGGCAGAGGATGCAGCCCGGCGACAGGTCGAGGAAGACGAGCGCCGCACGGCGGCCGGGCCGTCGCCCTTCTGGTGGTGGCTGTACTGGCTGGGCTGGCTGCTGCTGGCGATCCTGATCGCGATCATCCTTGCGCTTATGATCGCGCCCTGCGCGGTGCGGATCCCGGGCCTGCCGAACTTCTGCCCGGGCATCCAGGACGAAGCCTCGGCCGAGCAGCGGTACACGATGCTGCTGCGGGACGAGATCGCGATGATCGAGCGCGAGATCGCGATCACCGACCGCGCCTGCCAGCCGCAGCCCGACATCCCGCCCTTCCTGCCGCCCCGCATGGCCGAGGAGACGCCGGTGCCGCAGGAAGACGTGGGTGTCATCGACAACCGGCTGGACCGGGCCGGGGCCAAGGTGGGCGACCTGACATTCTCGCTGATCTGGGACGGGCCGGACGACCTGGACCTGGAAGTCAACTGCCCCGATGGCGGCCGCCTGTTCTGGGGTATCCGGTCGGCCTGCAACGGTGTCGTGGACATCGACACCGGGGTGGGCGCGCCGTCGCCCGAGCCGGTGGAAAACATCTTCTTCACCTCTCCCGCACCAGGCGACTATGGCATCCGGGTGACGATGCCGACATCGCGCCGGGACGGGGCGGAACAGAAATTCCAGGTGCTGGTCCGCGATGGTGACAAGACGCAGATCCTGGAAGGCGCGGTTTCGGGGCGCAGCACCGAATGGCGCAACACCTACAAGTTCGGGAGCAACTGATGCTGGGCGCACAGGCAAGCCGCTTGCGGCCATTGGTCGAGTTCAAGGACGAGATCACGCTGGTCCCGTTTTCCGGCATCCAGATCCTGGATTTCGGGTTCAACCTGCATGACATCGATCTGAAGCCGTCAAAGTTCATCGAACGCACCACCGGCGAAAACGATGGCGTGCCGGAACGCAGCCTGCAGCCGCTCAGCGGCGATGCGGAACGCGATGCCGAGGTCCTGAACCGGATGCAGCGGGACGACGAGGAATATTCGATCCGCCCCGTCGCCGCGCTTGAACCCTACCTGGAAAAATGGGTGCCGGTTCCGGTCCTGCGGCTGAAAAGCCAGCGGGGCCCCAGCGGCGAGGAACGGTTCGATCCGGGTCCCAGCAGCTGGGCGCGGCTGCGGACCGTGGAACTGGACGAACCCGATCCTGCGACGGGGCACACCCACCGGGTGCAGCTGGCGCTGGACACGACGCTGATGGCGGGGGAACAGGGCGACCACTACCTGGCGCCCGAAAGCGGCGACGCGGAAAAGCAGCGCGAATTCCGGCTGGTGTCCGATCCCTATGACATGGACTGGTTCCTGCGCCGGCTGGAAACGGACGAGGACGGGAACGTCCTGGACCTGCAGTTGTGGGTGTCGGACTGGCTGAAGGACGTCTTCATAGGCTACAAGCGCGCGCAGAACCCGACGCGGCTGTTTTCCGAAGACAAGCTGCCCTACCTGTTCGAACACTGGGCGCGCTACCTGGCCTATCTGAACCTGATCCAGAAGGTCGCGAAGCCGCCCAAGATGCGCTTTGTCAACACCGTGTCGGCGCGTGACGCCGTGGCGCCAGTGGACGTCGACCTGGTGCTGGACGTGGGCAACAGCCGGACCTGCGGCATCCTGATCGAAAGCTTCCCGGGCGAATCCCGGGTGGATCTGGCGCGGTCCTATCCGCTGGCGATCC
Organism: Chachezhania sediminis; assembly: GCF_009765275.1. Classification (GTDB taxonomy): domain Bacteria; phylum Pseudomonadota; class Alphaproteobacteria; order Rhodobacterales; family Rhodobacteraceae; genus Chachezhania; species Chachezhania sediminis. The sequence goes on along the minus strand of NZ_VOPH01000002.1, from coordinate 124,623 downwards.
GGGACCTGTCGAAGCCGGAATTCTATTACTCGGGCCTGTTCCCCAGCCGGGCGGAATTCGCGGAACTGAAGTTGGGCAACGACCGCTATGCCAGCCGGTCGGGCCGCCGGAACGCCTTTCTGTGGCCCAGCTTTGTCCGCATCGGGCCCGAAGCCGTGCGTCTGACGCAAGGCGAAGAGGGGACGGAAACCTTGTCCGGCCTGTCGTCACCCAAGCGTTACCTGTGGGACGATGCGGCGTCGAAACAGGACTGGCGGTTCCACAACCACGACGATCCGAACAACCTGCCGAAATCGGTCCGCGCCGCGATGCGCCACCTGAACGAGGCCGGGGACGTCATCGCCCAGGTGGAATACGAGGAAGATCAGCGCCTCCGCCGGCGGGGCACGACATCCACCCAGCGGGCGATCCGGCCGCGGTTTTCGCGGTCGTCCATGTTCGGTTTTGCGATGGCCGAAATCATCGCCCATGCCTTCGTCCAGATCAACGACCCTGCCCTGCGGTCGCGCCGTGCGCAAAGCGACCTGCCGCGGCGGCTGAAGCGGGTGATCCTGTCGATGCCGACGGCCACGTCCGTGCAGGAACAGGCGATCATCCGGTCCCGCACCGAGGGCGCGCTGAAACTGGTCTGCGACGTGCTGGGGATGGCGGAAGCCGAACGGCCCAAGTCCTTCGTCGACTGGGATGAGGCATCGTGCACCCAGCTGGTCTATCTCTACAGCGAGGTGACGCAGAAATTCGACGGGCGCATCGACACCTTCCTGAAACTGAAGGGACGGGAACGTCCCAACGCCCAAGGGCAGATGGAACCGTCGCTCAGGCTTGCCTGCATCGACATCGGCGGCGGCACGACCGACCTGATGATCACGACCTACCGGGGCGAGGCGAACCGCGTCCTGCACCCGGAACAGACTTTCCGCGAAGGGTTCCGCGTGGCGGGCGACGACCTGATCCACCGGGTGATCAGCGCGATCATCCTACCGCGGATCCAGTCCACGATCGAAGCTGCGGGCGGACGCTACGTGGCCGAGAAGCTGCGCGAGCTTTTCGGTGGCGACATGGGCGGTCAGGACCAGCAATCGGTCCAGCGCCGGCGACAGTTCGCGATCCGGGTTCTGGTGCCGCTGGCCGAGGCTGTCATCCAACATTGCGAGAAGTCCGGGGAATTCGAACGCTTCGACCTGGCCGTGGCCGACATCCTTGGCGCCCACCGGCCGCAGGCGGACGAAGCGGGGGGCGAAGACCAGCCCGCGCCGCCGGTGGACCTGAAGGTCAGCGCCGGCGTCGTGGCCTATATCGAGGACGCGGCGCGGGCTGTCGGCGCCCAGGACTGGCGTCTGGCGGATGTCGTGGTCGCCACCACGCGAGAGGAGGTGGACGCAATCAGCCGCGAGGTGTTCCAGAAGGTCCTGGGCAATCTCTGCGAGGTGATCGACCATCTGGGCGTCGACATCGTGCTGCTGACCGGCCGGCCGTCGCGCCTGCCGGCGGTGCGGTCCATTGTCGAGGAGATGATGGTCGTCCCGCCGCACCGGCTGATTTCGATGCATGCCTACAAGACCGGGCGCTGGTATCCGTTCCGCGATCCGGTCACGCAGAAGATCGGCGACCCGAAAAGCACCGTGGCCGTGGGCGGGATGCTGATCGCGCTGTCGGAAAACCGGATCCCGAACTTCAAGGTCTTCACCGGCGCTTTCCAGATGCGGTCGACCGCGCGCTATATCGGCGAGATGGACAGCAACGGCCAGATCGTGGCCGACAAGGTGCTGTTCGCCGATATCGACACCGACAAGCCCGGCGGGGGCGAGACGGCGATCGTCAACATCTTCTCGCCCGTCTACATCGGCTCGCGCCAGTTGCCGCTGGAACGCTGGACGACGACGCCGCTCTACCGGCTGGACTTTGCCAACACGAACGCCCATTCGCGACCGCCGCCCATCAAGGTGGAACTGATACGGACCGAATTCGACGACGACGACGAACGTCAGGATTCCGAGGCCAAGCTGCGCCGAGAAGCGATGCAGGAGGCTTTCGACGTGGGCGAGGTGACGGATGGCGAGGACGACGCGATGAAGCGCAGCGATGTGTCCCTGACCCTGCACACGCTGGGGTTCGAGGATGATTACTGGCTTGACGCCGGCGTGTTCAGGTTCTGAGGGGGACAGCATGACAGCACAGGAACGGCTTGCCGCCCGCTGCGACGACATCGCCCGCCTCTCACGCGAGGCGCTGGCCTGGATCAATGACGACGAGAATGCCGAAAAGGTCTCGGCCCGCAGGAAGGAGCTGTCGAAGCTTTTGCGCAAGGGCGCGCGGCGGGCTGAACGGCTGTCGAAATCTGCCAAGACCAAGATGAGCGTCAGCGTTTTCGGACCCAGCCAGGCGGGCAAGTCCTTCCTGGTCTCGGTCCTGGCACGGCCGAAGGACGGGCGGCTGGTGGCGGATTTCCAGGGTCCGGGCGGGACGCTGGATTACATCAGCCAGATCAACCCGGCGGGCGACGGCGAAAGCACAGGGCTGGTGACCCGGTTCACCATGAGCAAGGACCCGACGCCGGACGGATTCCCCATCAAGCTGAACCTGCTGACCGAGGCGGATATCGCCCGGACCATCGTCAACAGCTTCTTCGAGGACGGGGACCAATCGGAAGCGCCCCCCGATGCCGAAAACCTGAAGGCGCATTTTGCGACCCATTCTGGCAAGGCAGGCGGCCCGGAGGTTTGGGGCCTGTCCTTCGAGGACATCTACGAGATCGCTGAATATGTCGAGCAGACCTTCGGAAAAACCGCCTATGCCGCGGGTCTGAAGGGGTTCTGGGACGACGCCGCCTATCTGGCGCCGCGCATGTCTGTGGCCGACCGGGGCGCGTTCCTGTCGATCCTCTGGGGTGGCTATCAGGAACTGACGGATCTTTACGTGAAACTTGCCTCCGCGCTGGCGCGGATCGATCATGCCGAGGTGATCTATGCCGGGCTGGACGCGCTGCAACCGCGCGAGACGTCGATCATCGACGTGAACACGCTGCAGGGCCTGTTCCAGCCGGAAGATCAGGATCAGCTGACGATCCGGACTGCTGCCGGCAAGGTCGCCAGCCTGAACCGCGCGGTGATCTGCGCGCTGGCGGCCGAACTGGTGTTCCCGATGATGGAACAGCCGTCGGATTTCTTTGCCGAAACCGACCTGCTGGATTTTCCCGGCGCCCGCAACCGGTTCGAACTGCCCCTGGCCAAGACGCTGGAAAAGCCCGAAGAAGCTGTGACCAACATGCTCTTGCGGGGGAAGGTGTCGTACCTTTTCGACCGGTATGTGGCGAACCAGGAAATCACGTCCATGCTGCTCTGCGTGCCGGACAGCAACATGGAAACGCTGAGCCTGCCGGGACTGGTCGACAATTGGATCGAGATGACCCACGGCGCCACCCCGGCCGAGCGGGCCAGGAATGACTGCATCCTGTTCTTCGTGATGACGAAGTTCGACAAGCATCTGGGGGACAGCGCGTCCGGCGGGACGGCGTCCGAACGGTTCGAACGGCGGATGGATGCGTCGCTGCTGAAGGGCTTCGGCAAGGTGTCGGACAACTGGGTTCACAGGTGGACCGACACCGCGCCGTTCCGGAACTGTTACTGGCTGCGGAACCCGAACTATTTCGTCGAAGGTCTGATCAATTACAACGAGGACGAGACGGAGCGCGAGATCCGCCCCGAAAAGGTGGACCGTGTCGGCGAACTGAAGGCGGGTTGCCTGGCCACGCCGTCCGTTCAGGCCCATTTCAAGGAGCCGGAACGCGCCTGGGACGCGGCGCTGACGTTGAACGATGGCGGTGTGGGCTATCTGACCGAACAGCTGACGCTGGTCTGCAAGCCGGAAAGCAAGCTGCGCCAGATCGCGAACCAGGTTGAATCCGTGGCCTCCTCGCTTCTGGCAGAGCTGGCCGGCTTTCACGTCTCGGACGATATCGAGAAACGGGTCGAAGAAAAGCGCGCCCTTGCGGGTCAGATCATCGACCGGTTGGAACTGACGCTGCAGGGCCACCGTTTCGGGGCGCTGCTGCACGCGCTCTGCGTCGATCAGGACCTGATCCAGGATCGGATTTCCCGGGTGGATCCGTGGGTCAGGCTGACCAGCGTGACCCAGACCGAGGACGTCCGCACCATGGGCGCCGCCGGGACCAGCGCGCCGATCCGGCCCGGTGCGCCTGTCCGTCCGGGGGCCCCGGCGCGGCCGGGTGCGCCCCTGCGACCTGGCGCCCCGGCCCGGCCGGAACCCGCCGCTGCGCCCGCGCCGCAGGACGATCCGGCCACCCGCATCCGCACCATGACACCCGAGGCCTTCCAGGCCGACGGCGCCATCGACGTATGGATGGACACGCTGGGCCGGCTGCGCGACGACGAGCACCGGCTGGCGGTGTTCCACCTGACCTCGGAACTGATCTCGACCCTGATGGGCGAGATGGCGCAGGGCTTCCAGCGCCTGAAGTGCCGCGAGCGGATGATGGGCGTGCTGCGGGAAATCGGCTATGGCCTGACCATGGACAAGCAGGCGGCACCGGGGGCCGTCGTCTGTTCCGAGGCGATCAACCGCTTCGTTACCACGCTGGGGGCCGACGATATGGATCCGGCCGAACGGCCGGTGATCCCGCTGCCCGATGGCGGGACGCGGCCGGTGTTCCCGAAGGCTGCGGCCCACGACCGGGCGGACACGCTGCCGGCCACGGCACGGGCGGCGCATGTCGATACCTGGTCCGACTGGGTCTTCACGCTGGAGGCGCTGTTCGTCGGCAATGCGATGGACGGCAGTTCCGGCGCGATCAACATCGAACAGAACCAGCGGATCGGGCAGATCCTGAACGGGCTTGGCAATTGACTGGGCAACTGACGGGGGCAGGGCAGCGATGATCATTCGACCAGATCCCGACCATCCGCTGGGCGGCTATGCCTGCATCGGCATCGATGCGGGGGCCGCCACCGGCGACACGGTCGGCATCACGCTGCGCAACAGCTTCAACGACAAGTATCTGGGCGCAGACGGCTGGCAGTCGGAAAAGGCCTATTTCGGGCCCTATGCCCTGCGCCCTGCCGGCGACCGCCTGGAATTCATCGTCGGCACCGAGATCGTGAACCAGGTCGAGGAATACACCGCCCTGGTGATCGAAATCGGTGGCCGGGAGTTCGAGGTCAGCTGGCCCGACGACATCAAGCAGGGCCCGCCCGCCGCGACTGTCGGCGGTGTCCATGCCACGCCGCCGAAACCGGGCGCGGCCAAGGGCCCGACCCTGGTCGGCAAGGCCAAGGAAGAGCCGAAGCCCGAAGACCCGCAGGGCGAGGACCGCAAGGAAGAGGTGCCTGTACCTCCGCCACCGCCTCCTCCGCCGCGTCCCGCTGCGCCGGTTACGCCCAAGAGATCCGCACCGCCCGCACCGGAAACCGGGGGTGGCAGGAAATGGGGCCTGATCACCGGGCTTGTGGTCCTGGTGTTGCTGGCAGCCGCGGCCACCTTCTGGGTCCTGACGCGGGACGAAGAACGGAAGCTGGAAGCCCTGCCGTTCGACACATCCGAAGAGGCGGCCGAAACGCCGGCCCCCGCCCCCTGTTCCGTTGCCGGACTGGCGGCGGTGGTCAGCCGGGGCTATGGCCCGGTGATCGAACAGCTGCGGGTCTGCGGGGCCCGGATTTCGGCCGACGCGGCGCTGGGCCTGCTGGAACAAGGCGTCGATGCGGGCGACCCGGCCGCGCTGGCAGCACTGGGCAAGCTCTACGATGCCGGGGTCACGATCGACGGGGTCGAGACGACGATGGGCCTGACTTTCCAGGACAACCCGGCGCGGGCGGCGGAATACTATTCCCGTGCGGTCAATGCCGGTGACGGCGTCGGCGCGGCCGAGGCGCTGGGCCAGGTCTGCGCCCGCCTGGCAGAGGCCACCGACACGCTGTCGCGCAGCGCAAGGCAGGACTTCTGCAGCCAATGACGCGCACGATGACACGGGCCGGGAAGCGGCAATGAAACGGGGATACGACATGACTGGCCTTCTTCGCAGTGCCGCCGCCGTTCTGGCCGTGATCGGTTGGGCCTTTGGCGCGGCGCCCGGGGCGCAGGCCCAGACGCCCCTGCTGATGGGCGAGACCAGCACCGTCTACCAGCGCGTCCTGACCCGTCCGGCGGCCGGCCTCTACGATGCACCTGGCGGGCGGGCCCTGGATGCCTATGCCGCGTTCCAGCCCTTCTATGTCTTTCAGCGTCAGGATGGCTGGGTCCAGGTCGGCCCGTCCGCCGCGCGTCCGCCCATCGGCTGGATGAAAGACGATCAGGTCGTCGACTGGAAGCACAACATCATCGCCGCCTTCACCAACCCCGCGGGCCGCAGCCGGCAGTTGGTGATCGACACCGAAGACGACCTACGGGCCCTGATGGCCGAAGAAAACCTGGCCGCGATCGAGGAACGGCTGGTCGCCGAAGCCTCGGCCGGGACGGTGGACGGACAGTTCGGCGTGGTCAGCGTGGAACCCGCGGAATACGTGAACATCCGCGACAGCCTTTACGTCATGCCGATCCTGGATTTCGTCGAGGACCTGCATCCGCTGAACTACGAAGACATCCTGCTGATGCAGATCGCGTCCATCAACAAGGACGAGGAACGGCTGCCGGTCGAACATCCCGTGGACGAGGATGACCAGTTCGACGTCGGCATCGTCTTTGTCCTCGATACCACCTCGTCCATGCGGAACTATATCGAACGGACGCGGAAGGTGCTTCAGGACACCGTCCGCCAGATCGCGGGGACCGATATCGGCGGGTTGGTCAATTTCGGCGTCGTGGGCTTTCGCGACAATGTCGATGCGGTGCCGGAAATCGGCTATCGGACCAAGATCCTGGCGGACCTGAAGCGCCGCACGGACGAGACCGAGGTGCTGAACGCCCTGGCAGAGGCGACGGAGGTGACGACCGTCAGCACGCCGGGTTTCAACGAGGACAGCCTTGCGGGCGTCGAGGATGCCATCGACCTGATCGACTGGGACCAGCTGAAGACGAACGGCGATCCGATCAACGCGCGGTACGTGATCCTGGTGACCGATGCCGGCCCAAAGGACGTGCGCGACCCGAATGCCCGGTCCGCCATCAGCGCGCTGGAACTTCAGGCCGAGGCCGAGGATCGCAACATCGCGCTCATGTCGCTGCACCTGAAGACGCCGGGCGGGTCCGGCACCCATGACTATGCCGCCGGCGCTTATCGCCAGCTGTCGCGCTTTGCCGGACGCGAATTCTATTTCCCCATCGAAGGCGGGTCGGAGCAGGCCTTCGAAGGGGTCGCGAACCGGCTGGTGACGGCGATCACCGATCATGTCCGCACGTTGCAGGGCGAAGAGGCCGTGCTGGACGAATCCGAGGTCGACGAGAACCTGAAGGGTCTGTTCAAGGCTGCCGAACTGGCGTGGCTGGGCGCCAAGACGGGGGCCAAAGCGCCGGATGTGATCACCGGCTGGGTGTCGGACAAGGCCATCGAGGCGCCGCAAACCCTGGCTTTCGAACCCCGCCTTCTGGTCTCCAAGAACGAGATGGCGACCATGGCGGAGGTGCTGGACCGGCTGATCGGCCTGGCCGAACAGTCGCGCGGCGCGGACGACATGCAGACCTTTTTCGGCCAGGTGCAGGGCGTCATCCAGCAGGCGGTCACCGACCCCCAAAGGCTGGCCGAGGTGAACGACCAGACCGTGGGCCGGTCGCTCGAATACCTGACGCGGCTGCCGTACAAGAGCCAGATCCTGCAACTGACCGAGGACCGGTGGCTGCAAAGCGCGATGATGCGGCGCGGGATCATCGACGGGATGCGCCAGAAGCTGACGCAGTACCGCAAGTGGCTGTTCGATCCTTCGGCCTGGACAGAACCCTACGAAGGCGCACCCGATGGCGAATATGTCTTCGCGATGCCCTTCGAAGTCCTGCCGTGACGGCGCCACGGCTGGCCATCGCGGACCTTTCGGTCGGCGCGTCGGACAGCGACCGCAGTTTCCGGCTGGAGATCAACAGGCTGGAGATCGCGGCCGGAGAAGTTGCGGGGATCCAGGGTGCAAGCGGCACTGGCAAGACCATGTTGCTGGAGGTGCTGGGCCTGTTGCGCCGCCCCGATCCGGGCAGCACCTTCGCCCTGACGACGCCCGGCGGAACGGTCGACCTGGCGGCCATGTGGACGAAGCCGGGGATCCGGGTCGCAGCGCCCGCGCTGCGCGGCCGGCACTATGGCTTCGTCCCGCAATCCGGTGGCCTGCTGCCGTTCCTGTCCGTCGCCGACAACATTTCGCTCAGCCAGAAGATCGCGGGCCGGGTGGATGCGGACTGGCAGGCAGACCTTGAAACGCTTCTGGGCATCGACCGTCTGCGCAGGCTGCGGCCCGATGCGCTGTCCATCGGCCAGCGTCAGCGCGTGGCCGTCGCCCGCGCGCTGTCGCACCGGCCCGATATCGTGATCGCCGACGAACCCACCGCCGCGCTGGACCCCGAAAATGCCGCCGGCGTGATGGAACTGCTGATCCGCGCCGCGCGCGGGGGCGGAGCGGCCGTTGCCATCTCCTCCCACGATCTGGACCTCTTGGACCGTTTCGCGATGCGCCGCTTCCGGCTGGAGCTGGCGCCGTCGCAAGATCCGGCCCATGTGGTCAGCCAGTTGACGGAAATGCAGGGGGAGCAGGCATGAAGCTGGTCGTCCTTCTGGCCCTGCGCGATCTGGCGCATCAGAAGATCCACCTGATCTGCAATATCGCGATCCTTGCGGGGGTGCTGGTGCCCTTGCTGGTGCTGTTCGGGGTCAAGAACGGCGTCTATGACGCGATGATCGGCCGGCTGCTGTCGAACCCGGCAACGCTTCAGATCGATACGGCGGGGAACGAGAATTTCTCGGCTGCGGATGCAGAAACCGTGCGGTCGTGGTCGGACGCGGGCTTCGTCACGCTGAAGACCCGCAGCCTGTTCGACTACGTCAATGTCCGCCCGGTCGGCGGCCGGGAAAAGCGGGATGCGCTGCTGATCCCCTCGGGCACAGGCGATCCCAACCTGCCGGCGGGGTTGGTGATGGGCCCGGACGACGTGGCGATCAGCGCCACGCTGGCGCAGCAGTTGGCCATTGAACCGGGAACGCAGATCCAGATCTTCACACAGGCCGACGACCGTCCGCGGCAGCTGGCGCTGACGGTGAACGTTGTCGCCGTCCTGCCGCCGGATCGCTCCGGTGGGAGAAACGTGCTGGCCGGCATCGACGTGCTGGATCTGGTCGAGGCGTTCTATGATTCCTATGCCCTGCCGGACCACGGGATCACCCAGGGCCGTCCGCTGGAACAGCGGGCCCCGGTCTTCGAAGGGCTGCGCGTCTTTGCCCGCGACCTGCAAAGCCTGGCCGGTCTTCAGGCCCGCATGGAACGCGAATTCGCTGTCCGGACCGAAGCACAGACCACCCAGGTCGAGGCGATCCTGAGCCTTGGCCGGAACCTGAACCTGGCGCTTCTCTTCACCACGGCGGTCGCGGGCATCGGGCTGGCGGCGGCGCTTATCTTCGGCTTCTGGGGTGAGGTCGCGCGCAAGCGGCAGGTGCTGGCGGCGCTGGCGCTGCTGGGGATCGGCGGCCGGTCGCTGTGGCTGTTCCCGGTGGTGCAGGCGCTGGCGTCCGGAGTGCTGGGGCTGGCCTTTTCCTTCGGCCTGTTCCGGATCGCGGGCAGCGTGGCCGAACGCCTGTTCGACAGCGGCCTGACCGAGGCGGGGGGCCTCGTCTCCCTCGGCTTCGCCCAGGGCGCCACCATCGCCCTGCTGGTCCTGGTCTTCGTCACCGGCGCCTCGTTTTTCGCCGCGCGGCAGGCCGGGCGCACCGACCCGGCCGAGGTGCTGCGGCAGGGGGTGACATGATCCGCAGCGTCGCAATGGCATTTTGCCTGCTGGCCTCCACCGCCGCGGCGCAGGATACCGGGCTGGCCGACCCCTGGCCGCCGGAACTGATCGACCCGGCAGCGGTGATCGGGGATGCAGCCCCGGCGGACCTGATCCTGCCGATGCCTTGCGGCGGCGGCATGGCTTTCCAGAAGGTCGCGGTGCCCACGGATGTGGACAACCCGCTGGCCGACCGGCCCTTTCGCATGGGCCAGTCCGGCAGCGACACGGGCTTTTCCGACTATCTGAAGCCCACTTACCTGCGCGGCGCCTTCAACGATCACGATGCGGGCGCGTCGGTCTACTATGTTGCGCGGTACGAGATGAACGAGGCGCAGTACCGCGCCCTGACCGGCAATTGCACCGCACCCTTCACCCGCAAGGACCAGTTCGCCAAGGGCGACCTGACCTGGTTCCAGGCGGTGGACCTGATGCGGGTCTATACCGAATGGCTGCTGGCCCATGCCGGCGACGCGATGCCGTCGGAAGGGGACCGGACCGGGTTCCTGCGATTGCCGACCGAACCGGAATGGGAATTCGCCGCGCGGGGCGGAATCAAGGCGGATCAAGGCACCTTCGTCGCCCGCCGGTTCTATGCCGACGGCAAGATGTCGGACTTTGCCCATTACCAGGCGCCGGGACAAGGGCGGGGCAAGTTGCGTCCCGTGGGCATCCGCAAGCCGAATCCCCTGGGGCTTTACGACATCTACGGCAATGCCGAAGAGCTGATGCTGGAACCCTACCGGCTGAACGCCATCGGCCGCGCCCATGGCCAGACCGGCGGGCTGGTGACGCGGGGCGGGTCCATCGATACCGAAGAGGCGCAGATCTACACCGCGCAGCGCCGTGAATACCCGATGTTCAGCGCCGCCACGGGATCGGCGCTTGTCGGCCCCTTCTTCGGCATCCGTCCCGTGATCTCGGCCCAGATCGTCACGGACGCGAATTACGACCGGATCCGGGGCGAATGGATCGCCGAGGCCGATGGCGAGGCCGGGGCCAGTACCGATCCGCTGGGCGCCCTTGCGATGATGCTGGAGGCAGAGGTCGACCCCCGCCGCAAGGAGTCCCTTGGCGCGTTGCAGCTGGAATTCCGCCGCGCGCGAGAAGAGGCGCAGGAATCGCTGGCCCAGGCGGCCAAGTCCACGCTGCTGAGCGGGGCGGCCTTCGTCGACACGCTGGTCGAGGACAGCGCCGAAATCTCGCGCCTGCAATATGCGGCCCTGGGCCTGCGAGACCTGGCCAAGACGGCCATCGGCGATCAGCGGGCCGACTTCATGCGGCAGTGGATGGATACGAACGAACGGATCGACGGTCTGCGGTCGAACCTGCGGACCTACCTTCTGTCCTATCGTTCCGCGCTGGAGACGCTTGCCGACGATATCCCCCCAGACCAGCGCGAGGCGGCCTTCCAGACGCTGGGCCGCGACCTTGCCGGATCGGGGCAGTCGCAGCTGATGGAACGGGTGAACAGCTTCTGGGAAGACCTGACCCTTTACGAACAGTCCCCGGACATGGACGAGGTGCAGCTGCTGCAGATGGCCATCGACGGGACCTGACCCTAGGTCGGTGGGCCCTTCCGCGTCGGCATGTTGGGCGGCAGCTGCGGTTTTTCCTCGACCTCCTCCACCGGTTCCGGCGTCGTCGGGGGGGCGGGTTTCTGGAAGGTTACCCGATCCGAGTCGATGGCCGTCCTCTCGGCGCCGGGATCGAAGCTGGCCGAGATATAGGGGCGTTTCCTGCCACCGCCGGGCTTGTCCGCGGCTTCGACCAGCGAATGGAAATGCACCGTCTGGCCCAGGAAGTCGGTGAAATCGCCCACCGGCGCCTCGCCCTGGTTCGGGATGGTCTGCCAATGCTGCAACAGATCGTTGGCGGGAACCGTCACGACCTCGCCCAGAAGGCTGCGGCCCAGGAAGGTGCCGTCGGTGGACGGGTTGGTCGTGCCGGAAAAGCGTGCGCCAGGGACCAGCGCCCGCAGTGCCGCATTGGCGCTGACCTGGAAGGCCGCGTGATCGGCGCCGATCAGGATGCCGCCGCCGGCCCGCCCGATGGCCGCGACCTGATTCACAAGAAGGCCGGCATTGGATCCGTTCGGGCCGGGAAACGTCGTCCAGCGGTCATAGTTCACGTGGCGGATGTTCAGCGTGCCGTCCAGCATGATCGCCCGGTGCCCGCCGGCATAGAAGGATTTCAGCGCTTCCAGGTCGGCCTTGCTGAACCGGCTGCGCCGTTCGGTCAGGTCCAGCACGACGACGTCATAGTTCTGCCCGATCAGTGCGCGGGCCAGGTCTCCGCCCCGGCGGTGGATGCCATAGGTCACCCGGAACAGGGCGCCGTTGTCGTACTTGTCCAGGTAGGTGGCCATCGCCTCGCGGTGATGGGCACGCTTGAACGTGCCTTCGTCCGGGTTGGCGTTCCACCACAGGACCGCGAAGGGACCGTTCTGCGCCCATGCCGCGATCGGGGACAGCCCGCCCAGAAGCAGGACCAGCACAGCGGCCAATATTACCGGGAACCTGAATGTCATGAACCGTCCTGCACCGGTATGGACCCGCAATCCTGCCGATCATAGGGCCAGATCGGTCAAAGGCAAAGGGCAGGGGGCGATCTGCCCGAACTGTGGCCCTGATCCGTCGGCCCGTCGTGACAGGGGGCCGGGAGAGCCGGGGGCCGGTATCGGGCAAGCGACGGGCCCCTTCGATTGACGTGCAGGCCAATCGCGGTCAGGTTCGGACACAGCCGAAACCGACCGGACGACCCCTGGGATGCGCGCCTTTCTGACCTTGGCCCTGCCTGCCGCCCTGCTGGCTGTCGTCGTAGCGGTGGCGGCCTTCCTGCTGCTGGAGCCCTGCGCGCTGAACCTGGCGGTGCTGGAGCGGTACGGCATCTGTCGCCCCAGCTCTGAAACCCGCGCCGAGGCGCGGCTGGTCGAACTGGAGGTCGAGCGGATCGCGCTGGAACGGCAAGTCTATGCGCTGGAACGCGAGCTGTCTGGCGCGCAATGCGTGGCCACGACCCCTGACCCGCAGCGCCCGCTGATGCCGCAGGGCTGGGACAACGAGGTCGTCCAGATGCTCTATGGTTGCTGGGATGTGTCGCTGGATTACCAAACCCGCGATGTCGATACGGACGGGGTCATGGGCTATACCGAATGGCAGATGTGCTTCGATGCGCAGGGCAACGGTCGCCAGATCATGCGGGACACGACCGGGATCGTCTGCGAGGGCCCGGTGAAGGCGAATTTCTCGCAAGGCAACCTGGCCCTGATCGAGGCCGATAACCTGCCCTGCGGCGATGGGGGCTATGTTCACCGGCGCGAGATTTCGTGCCGTATGACGGACGAGGGCAGCGCCGTGTGCTCCACGCTTCAGCCTGAAGCCGGCGGCGCCGCCGACGTGACGCTGGCCCGGCGGGACCTGAACTAGGCCGCCTAGTCCCGGCCAGGGTAACGGGCCTGCCCGGCCGCCGGGCGACGTTCCCGGGGCCCGCCCTTTCTGCCTCGGGTGTCCGGTCTCCGAAGGCTGGACAACCCTGCAAACATCCTTTGACGCAAAAATGAAAACGGCCCCCATCGGGGCCCCTGGGCGGATTCAGCATCTGTATGCGGCGGGACATGCGAGATCGCGATGGGCCCCATATCTGGTCCGTAGCGCTCTGCGCCTCTGGAAAATTGGCATAAGGCCAACCGGCAGCCATCAGACATCCGCGGCTCGCCCATTGCGGAGGTTCAGGTAAGCGCATTCAGCGGCCTGTCCATAGGCCCGAAACCTCTGTGCCGGATCGCCACTTGCGTCACGGAAGCGAAGCACCTAGATAGATTGCTAGCCATATAATGGCTGACTATATTAATATGGCCAATGGAGACCAAGATGAGCACGATCTATTCCACCACGGTGACGGCAGTTGGCGGACGCGCGGGCACGGTCAAAAGCGACGACGGGCTGCTGGAACTGAACCTCAGCCTGCCCAGGAAGCTCGGCGGCAAGGAAGAAGCCACCAACCCCGAACAACTGTTCGCGGCCGGCTACGCCGCCTGTTTCGGCAACGCGGTCATCCACGTGACGCGCAACAAGGAAAACAAGATCAAGGATGACGATGTCGCCGTGATCGCCACGGTCGGCATGGCCCCCAACGGAAGCGGCGGGTTCGGCCTGACGGTCGCGCTTGACGTCACCATCGCCGGCGTCGATCAGACCACCGCCGAGGAGATCGTTGCCGAGGCCCACAAGGCCTGCCCCTATTCAAATGCGGTCAGTGGGAATATCGATGTCGAACTGTCCGTAAAGACCAGGTAGAACTCCCATGGCTGAATCGAGCGACGATCCCCTGCGGCTGGCTAATCAGGTCTGCTTTCCGCTTTATGCGGCGACCAACCTGCTGCAGCGGCTGTATCGCCCGTTGCTCGCGCCATTGGGGCTTACCTATTCGCAATACCTGGTGATGCTGATCCTTTGGGAGCGCGCGCCGGTGACCGTTGGCGAAATCGGCTCCTGCCTGCATCTCGACAACGGTACGCTGACGCCGCTCCTGAAGCGCATGGAACGAGGCGGCTTCATCACCCGCAGCCGCGACCCGCGTGACGAGCGTCGGGTACTGGTCGCACCGACACCTCAGGGTCTGGAGCTTCGCACGCAAGCGCTCAGGATACCTGAAGACCTTGCGCAGAGAATTGCCCTCGGGACGGGAGAAATCGACACCCTGCGCAACTCCGTGGTGTCGCTGGTGCACCATCTGGCCGATGACCTCGACAGAGGAAAGGAAGGCAGTGGCGGCGCGGAAGCTCGATAGCCAGGTCGCGTCCGCCCCGACCATGACCGCAATCGCCAGGACGCAGCATCGGTGACCGCCGATGGCAGCAGAAGTCCGCGCTAGACGTCACAGAGCGAGAACGCAGTTTCCCACGCAGCCATTGGAAATTCTATCGCACTGATATCAAGACAGATATCTGGCGGCTTGTACGGCTATCGGCGCGATTGGCGGGGAGGGTGCGCCTCCTGCATGTTCGGACTCTGTCTCGCGCGATAGCGATGGAAACAGGGCGCAGTCTTGGCGGAGCTGCGAGTCAGGCCATTGGAAAAGCGAGGAAATTTACGACCGAACCGAAATCGGTGCGGTTCGCCCGACCAGAGACGAGCGGCAATTCAGAGACGGAGATCGCTGTGGACCGCCGTCTCAGCGGTTCGCACCCATACGGAAAACGCCTTTGAAAACAGGAGAAATTCTGCTTCGGACGGGCCGTCTGAACGGGTTCGAAAGGGTGATGGTGGCGGAGGAAGTGTAACAAACACCGAACTCTCTCCCGTGTCGATGGCTTCAGCGCGGGATCGCAGCCAAAACCTGCGCATCAACGAGGGACAGAAACACGGTCTTTAGTTAGAAGAGACGCTCGGCCCGCCCTGACCATCATCCGCTCCCAACTGGCGAACGGCCACCAGAAGCTCCTCAATTGCGTGCTCTGCGGCCGCGAGCTTCACAGCCACCATCAGATCCTGCCGTCCCGCCAGCGCAAGGAATGTTCCCAGCACTTCGTCGGAGTGTCGGGCCAGCGAGACCAGGTGGCTACCGCTCGGACCGTACCGTCCGGCAAACCAATTCTTGACTGTCTTCTCGTTCGCCCCGGTCCAGGACGAAACGACCTTCGCCCCCGCCCTGCTGTCGCCGAGTGACCTGCGCAGCGCCGCTGCGATTTCGTCGGTGAACCCGTCCTCGGATTGCTGCCGACCGTTTCCACCATACCCATTTTCTTTCGGAAAGAACTTGCCCTTTTTCGGAAACGACATTCCGGCCTCCATCGCTTTACATGGATCGGAGGGATTCAGCCCTGGATTCAGTCGGTTCGGATGGATTTGCCAGCAAGACCGAGGAGATGCATGTGTGAGCGGTCGATCTTCGACCATTTCCTGCAAGAGCGACGGTGCGCCAGAGATGGACGTCCCAGCAGTCGCCTATGTGCGGATGTCAACCGATCACCAGAAATACTCGACCGAGAACCAGCTGGACGTCATCCGCAGCTACGCTGTCGCCCGCGGCTTGCAAATCCTGCGCGTGTTCGAGGACTCCGGGCGATCCGGGCTGCGACTCGACGGCCGGGAGGCGCTGCAGAACCTCATGGCCGACGTCCAGTCCGGCCAGGCCGAGTTCAAGGCAATCCTCGTCTATGACGTCAGCCGCTGGGGCCGATTTCAGGACGCCGATGAAGGCGCCTATCACGAGCATGTCTGCTCTCGTGCAGGGATCCGGGTGCATTACTGCGGCGAGCAGTTCGAGAACGATGGCAGCATCGGCTCGAACCTGCTGAAGACCGTCAAGCGGGTCATGGCGGGCGAATACAGCCGCGAGCTGTCGGTGAAGGTCTTCGCCGGGCAGTGCCGCTTGGTGGAACTCGGCTATCGCCAGGGCGGCGCGGCGGGATACGGGCTGCGGCGTGTGCTGATCGACGAGCACGGCAACCCCAAGGGCGAACTGTCGCGCGGCGAGCAGAAAAGCCTGCAGACCGACCGCGTGATCCTCTTCCCCGGCCCCGAGGCGGAACAACTGGTCGTCCAGCGCATGTACGAGATGTTCGTCAACGAGGGGCGCGCCGAGCGCGAGATTGCGGAGGTCCTGAACGCCGAAGGACACCGGACCGATCTTGACCGCCCCTGGACGCGAGCGACGGTGCACCAAGTGCTGACCAACGAAAAATACATCGGGAACAATGTCTTCGCGAAGGTATCCTTCAAGCTGAAGCAGCGCCGCGTGGTGAACCCGCGCGAGATGTGGATCCGGGCCGAGGGCGCCTATCCCGCCATCGTGGACCAGGCGCTCTTCCTGCGTGCACGGGAGATTGTGGATGCCCGCAGCCGCCATTTCTCGGACGAGGAACTGCTCGACGCGCTGCGCGCGATCCTCCAGCGACAAGGCATGCTGTCGGGCCTGATCATCGACGAGGAGGACGACCTGCCGTCCTCCAGCACCTATCGCAGCCGCTTTGGCAGCCTTCTGCGCGCCTACCGGCTGATCGGCTACGAGCCGGATCGCGACTACAGCTACATCGAGGTGAACCGGGCGCTGCGGCAGGCGCATCCGCAGGTCGTGGCCGAAATCATCGCCGGGGTCACGCGGTGCGGCGGGCGGGCTGTGCAGGACCCGGATACTGACCTCGTTCGTGTCAACGACGAGTTCACCGTGTCCATCGTGCTGGCCCGCTGCACGGCGACGGCGGCCGGGTCGCTGCGCTGGCGCATCCGTCTCGACACCGGCCTGGTTCCCGACATCACGATCGCCGTGCGCATGGACGAGGTCAACGAGGCGCCGCGCGACTACTACGTGCTGCCCAGCATCGACATGGACTTAGGGAAACTGAAATTCGCCGAGCAGAACGGGCTCGCGCTCGATGCCTACAGGTTCGACACGCTCGATTTCTTCTACGCGCTCGCCTCGCGGGCCAGGATCGCGGAGGTGGCGTAATGCCCGACGATACGGAGCCGACTGGCCAGAAGCAGGTGACCCTCATCCCCTGTGACCGGATCAGGATCCTCAACCCTCGCGTCCGCAACCGTCGCACCTTCGAGGCGATGGTGGAGAACATCGCACGCATCGGCCTGAAGCGCCCGATTACCGTGGCGCCGCGTGCCGGGACTGATCCGCAGGAGTATGACCTCGTCTGCGGTCAGGGCCGCCTCGAGGCCTTCGTCGAACTCAAGCAGGACAACATCCCGGCCATCGTGATCGAAGCCGACGAGAGCGATTGCCTTATCATGAGCCTCGTCGAAAACTGCGCGCGGCGGCAGCACAACCCCATCGACCTGATGCGCGAGATCGGCGCGCTCCGCCAGCGCGGCTACAACGACCGCCAGATCGGGGAGAAGATCGGGGTCTCGACCGAATATGTGAACATGATCGCGGGGCTGCTGGAGAAGGGCGAGGAACGCCTGGTCTCAGCCGTGGAAACCGGAGTCCTTCCGCTGAACCTTGCGATCCAGATCTCCAGGACCGACGCGAAGGGCGCGCAGAAGGCGCTGATGGACGCCTACACACAAAACAAGCTGCGGGGACGAAAGCTGGCGCTCGTGCGCCGCCTGATCCAGCAGCGCGAACTGCGCGGCCCGCAGATCAACAGCAACCCGCTCGGACGCAAGCCTCCGAAGCGGACGCTGACCAGCGAGGGGCTTGTCCGGGCGTATCAGCAGGAAGCCACGCGCCAGAAGCTGCTGATCAAGAAGGCAGAGCTCACCCAGAGCCGGCTGATCTTCGTGCGCGAGGCCTTCCGCAAGCTCTGCGCGGACGACCATTTCATGACCCTGCTCAGAGCCGAGGGGCTCGAGACGATGCCCGCCGATCTCGCGCGGTCAGTGGCTGACGGAGCACCGGCATGAATCGCGACGCTCGCGACACCCCGAAGAGCGTCACGCTCGGGTTCGAGGACGACTGCATGACCCTCGCCATAGACGCGATCCTGCCGCTCCGCGCCCTCGGGAAGTCCGCGAAATCCAGCCGGAAATACCGCCAGATCGTGGCCTCCATCGCCCAGATCGGGATCGTCGAGCCGCCCGTCGTTGTCCGAAATCCGGACGAGTCCGCGACCTGGCTGCTGCTCGACGGGCACCTGCGGATCGAGGCGCTGAAGGAGGCAGGCGAGAGCGAGGTGGAATGTCTGGTCTCAACCGACGACGAGGCCTTCACCTACAACCGCCAGGTCAGCCGACTCGCGCCGATCCAGGAACACAAGATGATCCGAAAGGCGATCGAGCGCGGCGTTCCCGAAGAGAAGATCGCGCTCGCGCTTGACCTCAACCTGAGAAGCATCCGCCGCAAGGCACGCCTGCTCGACGGTATCTGCGAAGAAGCCGTCGCGATCCTGAAAGACAAGCCGTGCACGAACGCCGTGTTCGATGCGCTGCGCAAGATGAAGACCATGCGCCAGATCGAGGCGGCCGAGCTTCTGGTCAACGCGAACAACTATTCCGTCGCCTACGTGAATGCGATCCTGGCAGGAACGCCGCAGGCTCAACTGGTCGAGTCCTCCAAGCCCAAGAAGGTCAAGGGCATCACCCCCGAGGCCATGGCGCGCATGGAGCAGGAACTGGCCCGCCTTCAGGAGGGCATCGCTTCCATCCAGGACACCTACGGCCAGGATCATCTGCATCTGACCGTGATCAAAGGATATGTCGGCAAGCTGCTCGGGAACGCCCGGGTCGTGCGCTATCTGGCGCAGAACCATCCCGAGTTCCTTGGAGAGTTTCAGACCATCACCGAGATTACGCCGGCAGAGGCCGCCCAGGCCGAGTAGCGGCCCGTAGGCCAACGATGGGGACCCGGACCCAACACAAGCGCGGGGACCGCGGGGGGTGCCGGACTGTGGGCCGGATCGAGCGCGGCGGTGGGGATGGCGGCGAACCCGCTCGGAGCCCACCAGGCCGGGTCGAACTTTCGCGGCCGCGCGGCCGCGCGGCCGCACCCGCGGTTGCGTCAAACTTCGGGCGTGTCGAGTCGTGGCTCAACGCGCAAATCCCGTCCGCCGCCAACGCTGTGCCATCCACACGCGCAAATCGTCCGAGGAAGGGCTGGAGCAGGAGTTCAACAGCCTGCATGCCCAGCGAGAGGCCTGCGAGGCGTATATCGCCAGCCAGCGTTCCGAGGGCTGGGTGCTGGTCCGCGATCAGTACGACGACGGCGGCATCTCGGGCGGAACGCTGGAACGGCCCGGCCTCAAGCAGCTTCTGGCCGACATCTAGGACGGCCTGATCGATGTGGTGGTCATTTACAAGATCGACCGCCTGTCGCGGTCGCTGATGGACATCTCGAAGCTGGTCGAGGTCTTCGATCGGAACGGCGTGACCTTCGTTTCAGTAACGCAGTCCTTCAACACGACGACGTCCATGGGGCGGCTGACGCTGAACATCCTGCTCTCGTTCGCCCAGTTCGAGCGTGAGGTCACGGCCGAGCGCATCCGCGACAAGGTCCGCGCCTCCCGCATGACGGGCATGTGGATGCACCAGCGCCAAGGCCCGGTGATCGGCCGGCACGGAGCCGTCCTTCTGTCCGCCCTGCGCCTTCGTCTCGGACTCCGTCACCGGATTATCTCGCGAACGGGACGAACCCGTGAATGCGGCAACCCATTGAAAATGCGAGGACGTTTTGCGTCGTCCCGTGACCGTCGAGGGGCGCTCAAAGAGAGACACGGGCCATTCGGAGACCCGTTCTTGGCCAAGCGCCCAGTCTCCGAAGGGCGGAAGGCCCTGCCAACGCCCTTTGAAACAAAAAGAAAAAAGACCCCAATAGGGGCCCTTAGACGGATTCAGCGTTGAGGTGTGGCGGGGAGACAGGGATTCGAACCCTGGGGACGCTTTCACGCCCAACGGTTTTCAAGACCGCCGCATTCGACCACTCTGCCACCTCCCCGAAGGTGTCGGCCCAAGGGGCCCTGATCGTCACCGGCCCGATCTAGACAGGGCCCAAGGCCATGGCAAGGAATTTTGGTGGCTCCTTCACGGCGGGACGGCAGGGGGGGTCAGGTCACGACGCGCAGGGTCAGGTTCAGCCGGCCGCCCTTGGGCAGAAGCCGGGACGAGCCGAAGCGGATCCGGTCCACGCCGTGATAGGCCAGCCGCGCTTCTCCCCCCATGGTGACCACGTCGCCAGAGTTCAGCCAGACCGATTCCGTCGGCCCGCCTCGCCGGTCCCCGCCCATCCGGAACAGTCCGTCGTCGCCCAGCGAGATCGACAGGACGGGATAGGAGAAATCGGCCTCGTCCTTGTCCTGGTGGAGGCCCAACTTCGCCTCGCTGTCGTAATAATTGACCAGGCAGCATTCCGGCATCCGGTCTCCATCGCCCAGGCTGCGCCAGATCTTCAGGACGGGTTCGGGGATCGCGGGCCAGGGCGCGCCCGAAGGGTGATGGTCGATGTAGCGATAGCCGGCCGCGTCCGAGAACCAGCCGCATTGCCCGGCGGATGTCATCCGGACGCTCATCTTCTTGCCGCGCGGGGTCGCCGGGCGGTAGAGCGGCGCCGCCTTCAGCACCGGGCGCAGGGCGGCGATCAGCTCGGCCTGGGCGGCGGCGTCCAGCCATCCTTTCCAGATCCGGAAGCCGCGGATCGTCAGCGGGGTCACGGTCATCGGCGGGCCTTCGGGGCAGGGCAAGGGAAACGAAGTGGAAACAGATGTTCCATATGGCGTGCAGGCAGGCTTTAAAGGCGTCCAGAATCGTAAAATCCGGCGTTGAAGGCCGGTTGCAGCCCATCGGGGCGCCCCCTATATACGCCCAGACGCGCGCCAGTGCAGCCGCCTTTCCACCGCCCGAACCGGGCACGGGGGACGACACGCAGGGTCAGCGCACCGCAGTCGGGGCGGGGATGCCGTAACGGGTCTTCCGTCTCGGGATATCGCCTTGAGCTAAAAGGGATCGAACAATGGGTAAAGTTATTGGCATCGACCTCGGCACCACGAACAGTTGTGTCGCGATCATGGACGGTTCTGCCGCCCGCGTGATCGAAAACTCCGAAGGGGCGCGGACCACGCCCTCGATCGTCGCCTTCACCGAAGAAGAGCGTCTGGTCGGTCAGCCGGCAAAACGCCAGGCGGTCACCAACCCGGAAAACACCATCTTCGGCGTCAAGCGCCTGATCGGCCGTCGGATCAACGACGAGTACGTGGCCAAGGACAAGAAGAACCTGCCCTTCTCCATCGTCGACGGCGGCAATGGCGACGCATGGGTGCAGGCCCGCGGCGAGAAGTATTCGCCGTCGCAGATCTCGGCCTTCATCCTGGGCAAGATGAAGGAAACCGCTGAAAGCTTCCTGGGCGAAGACGTCACCCAGGCTGTCATCACGGTTCCCGCATACTTCAACGACGCCCAGCGTCAGGCCACCAAGGACGCCGGCAAGATCGCCGGCCTGGAAGTGCTGCGGATCATCAACGAACCGACGGCCGCCGCCCTGGCATATGGTCTGGACAAGGAAAACACGCACACCATCGCGGTCTATGACCTTGGCGGCGGTACGTTCGACGTGACCATCCTGGAAATCGACGACGGCCTGTTCGAAGTGAAATCCACCAACGGGGACACGTTCCTGGGCGGTGAAGACTTCGACATGCGGATCGTCAGCTACCTGGCCGACGAGTTCAAAAAGGAACACGGCGTCGACCTGACCCAGGACAAGATGGCCCTGCAGCGTCTGAAGGAAGCTGCCGAAAAGGCCAAGATCGAACTGTCCTCCAGCCAGCAGACCGAGATCAACCAGCCCTTCATCTCGATGGGCAAGACCGGTCAGCCGCTGCACATGGTCATGAAGCTGACCCGTGCCAAGCTGGAAAGCCTGGTGGGCGACCTGATCAAGAAGTCGATGGACCCCTGCAAGGCGGCTCTGAAGGATGCCGGCATCACCGCGGCCGACGTGGACGAGGTCGTCCTGGTCGGCGGCATGACCCGCATGCCCAAGGTCGTGGAAGAGGTTACCAAGTTCTTCGGCAAGGAACCCCACAAGGGCGTGAACCCGGACGAAGTCGTCGCCATGGGCGCCGCGATCCAGGCCGGCGTGCTGCAGGGTGACGTGAAGGACGTGGTCCTGCTCGACGTGACGCCGCTGTCGCTGGGGATCGAGACGCTGGGCGGTGTCTTCACCCGTCTGATCGACCGGAACACGACGATCCCGACGAAGAAGTCTCAGGTCTTCTCGACCGCCGAGGACAACCAGAACGCCGTGACGATCCGGGTGTTCCAGGGCGAACGTGAAATGGCCGCCGACAACAAGATGCTGGGTCAGTTCAACCTGGAACAGATCCCGCCTGCGCCGCGCGGCATGCCCCAGATCGAGGTGACCTTCGACATCGACGCCAACGGCATCGTGTCGGTCGGCGCCACCGACAAGGGCACCGGCAAGGAACAGAAGATCACGATCCAGGCCTCGGGCGGTCTGTCGGACGAGGACATCGACAAGATGGTCCGCGACGCCGAGGACAACGCTGAAGCCGACAAGAAGCGTCGCGATCTGGTGGAAGCCAAGAACCAGGCTGAAAGCCTGATCCACTCGACCGAGAAATCGATCGAAGAGCACGGCGACAAGGTCGACCCCTCGACCGTCGAAGCGATCGAGCTGGCCATTGCCGCGCTGAAGGACGAGGTCGAGTCGGACAATGCCGACAAGATCAAGTCGGGCATCCAGAACGTGACCGAAGCCGCGATGAAGCTGGGCGAGGCCATCTACAAGGCCAGCCAGGAAGAGGGCGAGGCCGAACCGAAGGCGGCGGATGCCGGACGGTCCGACGATGACGATATCGTCGACGCCGACTTCGAAGACCTCGATGACAGCAAGCGCGCTTGACGAATAACCGGGCATGAGGCGGGCCGGTCCGGGATCCGGGCCGGCCCGTTCACGTTCCGCTTTGGAGTGAAATCATGTCGAAACGCGATTTCTACGAAGTGCTCGGGGTCGGCCGCTCGGCCTCGGGGGACGAAATTAAGAAGGCCTATCGCAAGAAGGCGAAGGAACTGCACCCGGACCGCAACGGCAACGATCCGTCGTCGGAAGCCAGGTTCAAGGAGTGCAACGAGGCCTACGAGATCCTGAAGGATGCCGAGAAGAAGGCTGCCTATGACCGCTTCGGTCATGCCGCCTTTGAAGGTGGTGGCGGCGGACCGCGTCCCGGTGCGGGCGGGTTTGGACAGGGCGATTTCTCGTCCGCGTTTTCGGACGTGTTCGACGACCTGTTCGGCGACTTCATGGGCGGTGGGCGCGGTGGCGCCGGTGGCCGCCGGGCGGCGCGCGGGTCCGACCTGCGCTATAATCTGCGGGTGTCGCTCGAAGACGCGTTCAACGGTGTGCAGCGCACGATCAAGGTGCCGACCGCGGTGGCCTGTTCGTCCTGTGAAGGCACCGGCGCCGAAGGCGGTGTGCAGCCGACGTCGTGCCCGACCTGTTCCGGCATGGGCAAGGTGCGCGCGCAGCAGGGTTTCTTCACGGTCGAACGCACCTGCCCGACCTGTTCGGGCCTGGGCCAGATCATCAAGAACCCCTGCAAAAGCTGCAATGGCGCGGGCCGTGTCGAACGCGAACGCCAGCTGTCGGTGAATATCCCCGCCGGCGTCGAGACCGGGACCCGCATCCGCCTGGCCGGCGAGGGCGAGGCCGGGATGCGCGGTGGGCCGCCGGGCGACCTTTACATCTTCGTCGAGGTCGAAAAGCACGACCTGTTCGAACGGGACGCCACGAACCTGTATTGCCGTGTGCCGGTGTCGATGGCCAAGGCCGCTCTTGGCGGATCCATCGAGGTGCCGACGATCGACGGTGGTCGTGGCCGGGTCCAGATCCCGCCGGGCAGCCAGTCGGGCCGCCAGATGCGCCTGCGCGGCAAGGGCATGCCGGCTCTGCGCGGCGGTGCCCCGGGCGACATGTATATCGAGCTGGCCGTCGAGACGCCCGTGAATCTGACGGCCCGCCAGAAGGAGATCCTGAAGGAGTTCGAAGAACTGAGCGAGGATAACCATCCGGAAGAAAAAAGCTTTTTCTCCTCGGTCAAGTCCTTCTGGGATAGCATGAAAG
The DNA here is from genome assembly GCF_009765275.1 of Chachezhania sediminis. Classification (GTDB taxonomy): domain Bacteria; phylum Pseudomonadota; class Alphaproteobacteria; order Rhodobacterales; family Rhodobacteraceae; genus Chachezhania; species Chachezhania sediminis. Next base: position 100,191 of record NZ_VOPH01000002.1, on the reverse strand, counting down.
GGTGAGGCACGCCTGCGAAGGTTCCGCTGGGACCTTCGCAGTGCCGAACGACGCGTCCTGAATTCGCCCCGGTGCGGCGATCTCACCGACGGATGCGCGATGCTTCGGGTCTTTGGAACCAGAAAACGCCCTCTCCATCCCGGAGGGGGCGTTTTCGTTTCCGAAGCCCGTAGCCGCCCGGAAACCCCCTTGACAGACTCATGATAAGTACGCCAATAGTAAGACATCTTACTAATAGGGACAGGCGGCTGGCGCGAGTCGATGGCCGGACCCGACGGAGGAACGTCATGACCGACTTACCCATCCTGATTGCCGGCGGCGGCATCGGCGGATTGGCCGCAGCCTGTGGCCTGGCGCGAAAGGGGCAACGCTCCATCGTCGTGGAACAGGCCCCGCAACTGGGCGAGATTGGCGCAGGGATCCAGATCGGACCGAACGCGTTCCACTGCTTCGATTATCTGGGCGTGGGCGACGAAGCACGGTCCAAGGCGGTCTATATCGACGCGCTGCGTCTGATGGATGCCCAGACGGCCGAGGACATCACCCGCATTCCGCTGGATGAACCGTTCCGCAAGTTCTATGGCAACCCTTACGCCGTGGTGCACCGGGCCGACCTGCACGGCGTGTTGCTGAAGTACTGCGAAGACAGCCCGCTGGTCGACATCCGGACCGATCACGCCGTCACCGGGTACGAACAGGACGAAAGCTCTGTCACGCTGCTGTGCCGGGACCGGGATCCGATCCGGGGCAAGTTCCTGATCGGCGCCGAAGGCCTGCGGTCGCCCATCCGCCAGCAGATGATCGGTGATGGGGAGCCGCGGATTTCCGGGCACACGACCTATCGGTCGGTCATCCCGACCGAACAGATGCCCGAAGACCTGCGCTGGAACGCGGCGACGCTTTGGGCCGGGCCCAAGTGCCACATCGTCCACTACCCGCTGAAGGGCTGGAAGATGTTCAACTTGGTCGTCACCTACCACCGCGACGTGCAGGAGGCGATTGCCGGCCGTCCGGTGTCCAAGGAGGAGGTGGCGCAGGGTTTCGAACACATCCACCCCAAGGCGCGCCAGATCATCGAACACGGCGACAACTGGAAGCTTTGGGTACTGTGCGACCGCGAGCCGATCTCGAACTGGGTCGACGGGCGTGTGGCGCTGCTGGGCGATGCGGCGCATCCGATGCTGCAGTACTTTGCGCAAGGAGCCTGCATGGCGATGGAGGATGCCGTGGCGTTGTCCCACTGCGTCGAACATTTCGGCGACGATACCGAAGCTATGCTGCAGCGCTATCAGGACATGCGTCGGGTGCGCACGGCGCGGGTGCAGATGAACAGCCGCCTGATCGGCGAATACATCTACCACCCCGACGACGCCAAGGCGGCGGTCCGGAACGAGGTCATGCGCTCCATGTCGCCCGACGACTGGTATCAGCAGCTGAAGTGGATCTATGGCTCGACCGGGCTGGATGGGTCCGACCAGGCGCTGGCCGCACAATAACGAAAAGGAAATCACTACGATGGGTTATGCCTTCGATCCGGCCCCGATCCCGACCATTGCCATTGCCGGCAGCAACGACCGGATCCCGGTCCGGCGGATCTTCTGCATCGGTCGCAACTATGCCGCCCATGCGCGCGAGATGGGCAAGGACCCGGATCGCGATCCGCCCTTCTTCTTCCTGAAGCCCGCCGATGCGGTGGTCGAGGACGGCGCCACGATCCCCTATCCGCCCGAGACGGAGAACTTTCATTTCGAGGCGGAGCTGGTGGTGGTCATCGGCACCGGCGGGACCAATATCCCGGAAGAACAGTCGCTGGACCATGTCTGGGGCTATGCCGTGGGCAACGACCTGACCCGCCGCGACCTGCAGTTGAAGGCGCGCGAACAGGGCCGCCCCTGGGATCTGGGCAAGGGTTTTGACCGGTCCGCCCCCATCGCGCCCGCGCATCCCGTTTCGGCCGTGGGTCATCCCGCCAGCGGCGCCATCACGCTGACCGTCAACGGCGAGACAAAGCAGCAGGCCGACCTGGCCGAATTGATCTGGTCCGTGCCCGAGATTATCTCGATCCTGTCGCACTCGATGGAACTGATGCCGGGCGACCTGATCATGACCGGCACGCCGGCCGGTGTCGGCCCGCTGGCCCCCGGGGACACCTGTGTCGTCACGGTCGAGGGCCTTGGAACGCTGACCACCCATATCGGGCCCCGGGCGTAAGCCCCGACCCATCCCAAGGGAGGAGAATTCATGAAGGACGACAAGGGTCATTCGATGCAGCCCGAGGATACCCCGGAGCTGCGCGAGCTTTACGCCGGCTTCGAGAAGCTGTCGCTGATGCCGCTATGGACCCAGCTGGGCGACCTGATGCCGGTGCACCCCAAATCGAACGCCGTGCCGCATGTCTGGAAATGGGCGGACCTTCTGCCCCTGGCGGAAAAGTCGGGCGAACTGGTCCCCGTCGGTCGCGGCGGCGAACGCCGCGCGCTGGGGCTGGCCAATCCGGGGCTGGCGCCGAACGCCTATATCTCGCCGACGCTCTGGGCCGCGATCCAGTATCTGGGCCCGCGGGAAACCGCGCCGGAACACCGCCACAGCCAGAACGCGTTCCGCTTCGTCGTGGAAGGCGAAGGCGTCTGGACCGTGGTCGACGGCGACCCGGTGCGGATGTCGCGGGGCGACCTGTTGCTGACGCCGGGCTGGCGTTTTCACGGGCACCACAACGACACCGATCAGCCGATGGCCTGGATCGACGGTCTGGACATCCCGTTCTCGCGCCAGAATGACGTGGGCTTCTTCGAGTTCGGGTCGGATCGGGTGACCGACTATGCCACCCCGAATTTCAGCCGGGGCGAACGGTTGTGGGCCTATCCGGGCCTGCGTCCGCTGTCGGGGCTGCAGGACACGGTCTCGTCCCCGCTGGCGGCCTTCCGGTGGGAATTCACCGACCGGGCGCTGACGGAACAGCTGCTGCTGGAGGACGAAGGCCAGCCCGCCACCTTCGGGCCGGGCCATGCCGGGATCCGGTACGTGAACCCGACCACCGGCGGCGACGTGATGCCGACCATCCGGTGCGAGTTCCACCGCCTGCGCGAAGGCACCGAAACGCCGGTGCGGCAGGAGGTCGGGTCGACCGTCTTTCAGGTCTTCGAAGGCCGCGGCGCGGTTGTCCTGAACGGAGAGCTGCGGAAGCTGGAAAAGGGCGACATGTTCGTGGCGCCCAGTTGGATCCCGTGGTCGTTGCAGGCGGAAACGCAGTTCGACCTGTTCCGTTTCTCGGATGCGCCGATCATGGAGCGTCTGGGCTTCATGCGGACTAAGGTCGCCGGTCAATGACCCAGGTCGACGATGCCGCGCGCGCGCAGTTGCGGGCGCGGCAGGGTGCGGGTGCGCGCTACGACGCCGAGGCGGCACCCCACGACGACCTGTTGCTGGCCCGCCGCGGCACCGCCTATTTCGCGCGCTTCCTGAACGCGCTGCCGGATGCGGACCTGACCGGCCCGTCCCTGCGCGACGGCTGGACCCGGGCGCATGTGGTGGCCCATGTCAGCTATCACGCGCGTGCCCTGGCGCGCCTGATCGCCGGTGCGCGGTCCGGGGTGCCGGGGACCATGTATCCGTCTGTCGCAGCCCGCGATGCCGAGGTCGAGCTGGGCGCAACCCTGCCGCCCCGTGCGCTGCGCAGCCTGTTCCAGCATTCCGAGATCCACCTGAATGTGGAATGGCGGGACATGGACGATAGGGCGTGGGATGCGCCCGTCACCTTGCTGGACGGTTCCGTCATTCCGGCGCGCGGCACGCCGCGGCTGCGCGCACACGAGATCTGGACCTTGGCCGTCGATCTGGGCAATGGGGGACGGCTGGCGGATATTCCGCCAGTGTTTCGACCCTAGGCTGACGGGGGACCGGGGATGGCGCTGGAAATCCACAACATGGCCGGGCACCTGATCCGGCGGCTGCACCAGATTTCGACCTCGGTTTTCCAGGCCCATGTCAAGGAGGCCGGGCAGGACCTGACCGCCGTCCAGTACGCCGCGTTGAATGCCGTCAGCGCCAATCCCGGTATCGACCAGGCAACGCTGGCGGGGCTGATCGCCTATGACCGGGCCACTATCGGCGGGGTCGTCGACCGGCTGGAAGCCAAGGGTCTGCTGACGCGCGAGATCCGCGAAGGCGACCGCCGCGCGCGCGAGGTGGCGCTGACCGACCGTGGGCGCGAGGTGCTGGCCGGCATCGTCCCCGTCGTCCGCGCGCTTCAGTCCCAGATCCTGTGTGGTTTGACCGAGGAGGAGCAGGCCGAATTCCTGCGCCTTGCCGCCAAGGCGGCCGCCGCGGGCAACAAGTTCAGCCGGGCTCCGCTGGCCGGTGCCGACAAGGGCCCCGCCGACTGATCAGTCGTGAACGTGGCCTCCGGCCCGTTAACACGCTGTTCACCAGTTTTGCGCCACTCTGGCGCCATGACCAGACGCAACGCCTTCGAAGATGCGGCCCTGCCGCTGTTCGGCTCGGACGAGGCCCAGCCGGTGCCTTTGCCGGAAGGGCGTCTGCCATCCTATATCAAGGATCACCGTGCCCGGCTGCGCGCGCGCTTTCTGGAGGGCGGGGCGCAGGCGATGCCCGATTACGAACTGCTGGAACTGGTGCTGTTCAGGGCCATCCCGCGGCAGGACGTGAAGCCGCTTGCACGCGCGCTGCTGGACCGTTTCGGCGATTTCAACCGGGTGCTGTCGGCGCCGATGCACCAGCTGGTAGAGGTGCCGGGGATCGGCGATTCCGTGGCCACCGACCTGAAGATCCTGGAAGCCGCGGCGCACCGGATGATGCGGTCCCGCGTAATGCAGCGGCCGGTCCTGTCCGGTTGGGACGCTCTGCTGGATTACTGTCATACCGCCATGTCCCACCGGGCGACGGAACAGTTCCGGGTTCTGTTCCTGGACACCCGCAACACCCTGATCGCGGACGAGGAACAGGGCAGGGGCACCGTGAACCACGTCCCGGTCTACCCGCGCGAAATCGCGAAGCGGGCGCTGGAACTTGATGCCACGGCGTTGATCCTGGTCCACAACCACCCGTCGGGCGATCCCACTCCCAGTCAGGCGGACATCGACATGACGGCGCAGGTCCAGTCGGTCTGCCAGGCTCTGGGCATCGCGCTGCACGACCATCTGATCATCGGCAAGTCGCGGGAACTGAGCTTCCGGTCCGAAGGCTATCTTTGACGGTCAGTCGATCCAGATTTCGACCCGGCGGTTCACCTGCCGGCCCCATTCGCTGTCGTCGCAGGCCATGGGCAGCGCTTCGCCGAAACCCGCGACCTCCAGTTCCACCTGTTGCAGCCCGCTGGCCTCGGCCATGGCCACGACCGCATCGCGGACGGCCTGGGCGCGGCCCAGCGATATGGCCCGGTTCGGTTCGGCCGCCCCCTCGCCGTCGCTGAAGCCCGCAAAGACCAGCCTGTGGGCGTCATAGGTCCCTGCCTCCAGCGCGTGGGCCAGTTGCAGGATGTTGCTGCGGGACTGCGCGTCGGGGCGCGCAGACCCGGCCTCGAACCGGAAGGTGGTCGTCAGGCGGGACAGGGGCGCCAGGACCTGCACCATCTTCTGCAGTTCGCGGAGCGAGACCTCTGGTCCGGCCGAGCGGATGGCATTGGCCAGCCTGGTGCCCTGGTCGCCCACGGGAATGCGTTCGGCCGCAAGGTCGACGAAGCCCGCACGCCGGATGACAAGCTGCGCGGCGGCGCTGGTCGTATAGGCCAGGAACTGCCGCGCGACCTGCGGCAGGCGCCGGGCGGGGATATACAGGAACAGCGGCGCGGTCAGCGGATAATCCTCGGTCTTCACCGACCGTCGGGTGGCTGCGATGCCATAGCCGCAGGCGCCGGTCAGCATCAGTGCGCGGGCGGCGCCGACATCGGCAAAGCTGGCCAGGCCGATCGCGAAAGGGTCCAACGACACGGCACGGGACAGGGTACGGCTGTCGGGGTGGCGGCGGATATCCGCGGCCAGGGGCAGGTCTGCCGGGACCAGCAGCCGGTCCGTCACGGCCTGGGCAAATCCCGACTGCGCCTCGGGCAGGTGCAGAACGATGGGGGCGTCGGGACCGCCCAGGTCCTGCCAGTTGGCGATCTGCCCGGCGAAGACCTGGGCCAGGGCCGGGACGGAAATCGCGCGCACCGGGTTTTCGGGCGAGACGACCGGCACCATCGCATCCAGCGCCAGCACGCGGCTTCTGTTCGCTTGGGTCATGTCGCCCATGCCGGCGTCGTGGGCAAGCGTCCGTTCCGTGGGCCGGATTTCGCGCGTGGACATGACGATGTCGGCCTCGTCCGCCAGGAGGTCGGCAAAGCCTTCATCGCTGTTGGTCACCCGGAAGGAAAAGGTCGCGACCGGCGTCTTAGGATCGGGGGTCGACAGGGCATAGGTGAAATCCGCCGACTCGCCCTGTGTCCGGTCGGTGTCATAGCCGTTCCGCAGCGCAAAACCTTCGATCAGGGCGGGCAGCAGCACATCGGCCATGCTGGCCGCTCCGGAAAAGCCGATGCGGGCGACGAATCCGGTCAGACTGGGGCAACCCGGCCCGTCGCAGGTCACGCCCGATCCGTCGACCGTCAATTCGCCGAACATCGTGTCCAGCCGATAGAATTCGCCGTCGAAGCCCAAGAGCGTGCCCGACAGCTCTACCGCCCCATCGCGCGAGGTCAGCGTGACGTCCTGCGCCAGTGCGGACGTGGCGGGAATCGTCAGCGCGCCAAGAAGTGCGGCCAGCCGGGCGGCGCGGGGGAAAAACATGAAAACCTGTCGGATCGTCACCTGTCACCGGCGATCTTCCGACGTGCCCGCCCGGGGTTCAACAAAAGAGCGCGCCCGAAAGCCGATCTGGCTTCCGGGCGCGCCCTATTGTCCACACATGGTCCGTCAGGCGTTACGCCAGCCGGCCGTGGCAGTGCTTGAACTTCTTGCCGCTGCCGCAGGGGCAGGGCGAATTCCGGCCCGGGTTTCCCCAGGTCGAGGGGTCGTCTTCCACGAAGCCCGGGGCAGGAGTGCCGGGGCCCGCATCTTCGTCGACGGTGCCCAGTTCGTGCGCCGTGCGGTCGGCGGCGGCTTCGGCCTGCTGTTGCATCGCCGCGCGTTGCTGGGCGATCTGGGCGAGCATCTGCTGCTGTTCCTCTTCCGTCAGCGGGCGGATCTGGGCGAGGGTCTTGGTCACCTTCTCGCGCAGGCCGTCCAGCAGGGCTTCGAACAGGTGGAACGCCTCGTTCTTGTATTCGTTCAGCGGATCGCGCTGCGCATAGCCGCGGAAGCCGATGACCGACCGCAAATGTTCCAGCGTCAAGAGATGCTCGCGCCAGTTCTCGTCGATGGTCTGAAGCAGGATCTGCTTTTCGATGTTGCGCAGGTTCTCCGGGCCGAAGGCCACGGCCTTCTTGGCCATGAACTCGTCCGAGGCCTTGATCAGCCGCTCGCGGATTTCCTCGTCGTCGACGCCTTCCTCGGCCGCCCATTCCATGACCGGCTCGTCCAGGCCCAGCATCTCGATGCATTGAGCGTAAAGCGCCTCGGTTTCCCACTGGTCGGCATAGGCATTGGCGGGCATGTAGCGTTCGACCAGGTCGTCGATGACCTGGTGGCGCATGTCGGCCACGATTTCCGACACGTCGCCGGCGCCCATTACTTCGCGCCGCTGGGCGAAAATGGCCTTGCGCTGGTCGTTCATCACGTCGTCGAACTTCAGCACGTTCTTGCGCATGTCGAAGTTGCGGCCTTCGACCTTGGCCTGCGCGCGTTCCAGCGACTTGTTCACCCAAGGGTGCACGATCGCCTCGCCTTCCTGCATGCCCAGCGTCTTCAGCACCTTGTCGAGCCGTTCGGACCCGAAGATCCGCATCAGGTCGTCTTCCAGCGACAGATAGAAGGACGTCCGCCCGGGGTCGCCCTGACGGCCCGACCGGCCGCGGAGCTGGTTGTCGATCCGGCGGCTTTCGTGCCGTTCCGAGGCCATGACGTAAAGACCGCCGGCTTCCAGCACCTTGGCCTTCTCGTCCGCGTGTTTGGCCTCTTCGGCGGCGCGCAAGGCCTCGGGGTCGGCCTCGGGATCGGCGGCCAGCGCCTCCATCACCTTCAGGTCGATATTGCCGCCCAGCTGGATGTCGGTCCCACGGCCGGCCATGTTGGTCGCAATGGTGATCGCGCCCAGGCGGCCGGCATCGGCCACGATCTGGGCTTCCTGTTCGTGCTGGCGCGCGTTCAGAACGTTGTGCTGCAGGCCCTGCGCCGTCAGCATTTGGCTGAGCATTTCCGATTTCTCGATCGAGGTGGTGCCGACCAGGACCGGCTGGCCCTTTTCGTGCGCCTTCTTGATCTCCTCGATCATGGCCGCGTATTTTTCGCCCTGGGTCCGGAAGACCTGGTCGTCCTCGTCCACGCGGGCGATGGGACGGTTGGTCGGCACTTCGACCACGCCCAGCTTGTAGATCTCGTGGAATTCTTCGGCCTCGGTCGCGGCGGTCCCGGTCATGCCGGACAGCTTGTCGTATAGACGGAAGAAGTTCTGGAACGTGACCGAGGCGAGTGTCACGTTTTCCGGCTGGATCTGCAGGCCTTCCTTGGCCTCGATTGCCTGGTGCAGGCCTTCCGACAGGCGGCGGCCCGGCATCATGCGGCCTGTGAATTCGTCGATCAGCACCACCTGTCCCGCGCGGACGATATAGTCCTTGTCCTTCTGGAACAGCTTGTGGGCGCGCAGGCTCTGGTTCACGTGGTGCACCACGGTGGTGCTTTCCGGATCGTACAGCGACTGACCGGCTTCCAGAATCCCGCGGGCCAGCAGTTGCTGCTCCAGAAACTCGTTGCCGTCCTCGGTGAAGCTGACGCTGCGGGACTTCTCCTCCATCTCGTAGTGATCGTCCGTCAGGTCGGGGATCAGCTTGTCGATGGCCAGGTACAGGTCCGACCGGTCCTGCGACGGGCCCGAGATGATCAGCGGCGTCCGCGCCTCGTCGATCAGGATCGAGTCGACCTCGTCGACGATGGCGAAGAAGTGATCCTGCTGCAGCACGTCATCCAGCGACGACTTCATGTTGTCGCGCAGATAGTCGAAGCCGTATTCGTTGTTCGTGCCATAAGTGATGTCGGCGCGATAGGCGGTCTTGCGCGCATTTTCATCCATGTCGTGGATAATGACGCCGGTCGTCATGCCCAGCTGGGCATAGACCTTGCTCATCCACTCGGCGTCCCGCTTGGCAAGGTAGTCGTTCACGGTGACGACATGCACGCCCCGGCCCGCGATGGCGTTCAGGTAGGCTGGGAAGGTGGCGACCAGCGTTTTGCCTTCGCCGGTCTTCATTTCCGCGATATTGCCCTGGTGCAGGAAGATCCCGCCCATCAACTGAACGTCATAGGCATGAAGGCCCAGCGCCCGCTTTGCCCCTTCGCGGCAATTGGCGAAGGCTTCCGGAAGCAGGGCGTCCAGGCTCTCGCCCGCCTTGTACCGCTCGCGGAAGCTTTCCGTCCGGGCGATCAGGTCTGCATCGCTCAGCACTTCGTATTCAGGTGCAAGCGCGTTGATCTTCGCGACCAGCGGCTGCGTTGCCTTGATCTTGCGGTCGTTCGGCGTGCCGAACACCTTTTTGGCCAGTGTTCCGATACCCAGCATGCGTGCTCCGACGATTCTCGTTCCCGGTGGTCGGCGCTATCTTGCCCGCCCCGCCCCTTGCCCGTAGACACGTGCGGGAAAAACCGGTCCGTTCCGGCCACACCGCGATGTAAGGGGCCACTGGTAGAGTGTCAACGCCGTGCCCCCTCGCGCTGCCAAAGGAGAGGTTTTCATGCCTTCATCAACCCGTTTTTTCCTGACTGTCGCCTGCGTGGCCGGTCTGTCCCTGCCCGTTGCGGCCCAGACTGTCGCAGACGCGCCGGATCCGGACACGGTCGTCGCCCGCGTCAACGGTCAGGAGATCACGCTTGGCCACATGATCGTGGCGCAGGCCAACCTGCCGCAACAATACCAGCAGCTTCCGCCGGACGTCCTGTTCAGCGGAATCCTGGACCAGCTGATCCAGCAGACCGCGCTGGTCCAGTCGGAATTCGCGTCCGAACCGCCGATCGTGGGCTTTGCCGTGGACAATGAACGCCGCGCGCTGATCGCGTCGACCGCCGTCGAGGCGATCATGGCCGAAGCCGCGTCCGAAGAGGACCTGCGCGCCGCCTATGATTCCCAATACGGCAGCGGCTATGGCGCCGAGGAATTCAATGCCTCGCACATCCTGGTCGAGACCGAGGAAGAGGCCGCCGCGATCCGCGAGGAACTGGAGAATGGCGCCGACTTCGCGACCCTGGCCAAGGAAAAGTCGACAGGCCCGTCGGGTCCCCAGGGCGGGGAACTGGGCTGGTTCTCGGCCGGCATGATGGTCGCTCCCTTCCAGGAAGCGGTCGAAGGGCTGGAATCGGGCCAGGTTTCGGATCCCGTTCAGACCCAGTTCGGCTGGCACGTGATTAAGCTGAACGACAAGCGCCGCAATACCGCTCCGCCCTTCGAGGAAGTCGCGGACCAGATCGCCAACGAGATGCGCCAGGAAGCGGTCACGCGCGAGCTGGAAAAGCTGGTGGAGGCGGCGGATGTCGAAAAGGTGGAGCTGACCGACATTCCGCCGGAGACCATTCGTAACATCGACCTCGTGAGGAAGTGACCCAAAATGGCCGGAAAATACGCCCTGTCGCCCTTGGCGCCTGATCGTTTTCCCGAACTGCCCGAAATCGGCGGGGTGGAGTTTTCGGCCACCGCCGCCGGCGTCCGATACAAAGACCGTACCGACGTGATGCTGGCGCGCCTTGCGCCGGGGACCTCGGTCGCCGGCGTCTTCACCCGCTCGGCCACCCGCTCGGCGCCGGTGCTGGACTGCCAGGCCAAGATCGGCGGCGCCTCGGACGGGCCTGCGGCATTCCTGGTGAACTCGGGCAATTCCAATGCCTTCACCGGCCGGCACGGCGAAGGCACGGTGCACGCGCTGACCGCGGCCGTGTCGGAAACCGCCGGTATCCCGGTGGAACGGGTCTTCACCGCGTCGACCGGCGTGATCGGCGAACGGCTGCCCCACGACCGGATCGTTGCCAAGCTGCAGGAACTGACCGACACGCTGGCCCCCGACCGGATCGAGGAAGCGGCCCGCGCGATCATGACCACGGACACCTTCCCCAAAGGGGCCAAGGCCGCAGTCGAGATCGGCGGCAAGACGATCAACATCGCGGGCTTCGCCAAGGGCTCGGGCATGATCCAGCCCGACATGGCGACGATGCTGGTCTACATCTTCACCGACGCGGCCTATGAACAGGCCGCGCTGCAGGCACTTCTGGCCGAACTGACCGACCGCACCTTCAACTGCATCACCGTCGACAGCGACACATCGACTTCCGATTCGCTGCTTTTGGCGGCAACCGGGGCCTCGGGCGTGGATGCGACCGGCGACGCGGCCTTTGCCGTGGCGCTGGAGGACGTGATGCGCGACCTGGCCCACCAGGTCGTCCGCGACGGCGAAGGCGCCAGCAAGTTTGTGGAAATCGTCGTTTCGGGCGCGCCCACGGTAAAGGACGCACGGACCCATGCGCTGTCCATCGCGAACTCTCCGCTGGTCAAGACCGCCATCGCGGGCGAGGATCCGAACTGGGGCCGGATCGTTATGGCCATCGGCAAGTCCGGCGCGCCGGCCGACCGCGACCTGATCCGGATTTCCTTCGGTGACATCGTCGTGGCCGAACAGGGCTGGGTCAGCCCGAGCTATACCGAGGAAGCAGGCGCCGCCTATATGCGGCAGCAGGAACTGGTGATCTCGGTCGATCTGGGCCTGGGGACGGAAAAGGCCACTGTGTGGACCTGCGACCTGACCCACGCCTACATCTCGATCAACGCGGACTACCGGTCGTGAAGATCGTCCTGGTTTCGGCCGTTGCCCTGATCGATCCCGACGGCCGCGTGCTTCTGGCACAGCGGCCCGAGGGCAAGTCCTTGGCGGGTCTGTGGGAATTTCCGGGCGGCAAGGTCGAACCGGGCGAAAGCCCGGAGGCCGCGCTGATCCGCGAACTGAAGGAAGAACTGGCCATCGACACCTGGGCGTCCTGCCTGGCGCCGCTGACCTTCGCCAGCCATTCCTATGACGATTTCCATCTGTTGATGCCGCTATATGCCTGCCGCAAGTGGGACGGCTTCGTGCAGTCGGCCGAGGGCCAGAACCTGGCCTGGGTGCGGCCCGAAAAGCTGAAGGATTTCCCGATGCCACCGGCCGACGTGCCGCTGGTGGCGATGCTGCGGGACTGGCTGTAGTCTTTCGCGTTTGCAGCGATTCTTAAGATGTCCAGATGCTGCAGGTGCGAAATAGAAGAATTCCGAGTAAATGGTTAACATTTGAGCGGTAATTCTTGAAAAATGACAGAATTGCAAATTCTTTGTTATGGTTCGGTTAAGGGTTCCATGCGATAAATGACTCCTGCTCTTATGGAGGACAAAGCAGTGCTGCGCACGATCATCATCGGAAGCTGTGTCTTCGTTCAAGGTGTCTTCGTTCGTAATATGCCGAACGGGCACATTGCAGTTCAGGTTGGCGACAAGACCTTCGCTGGCCGTCCCTGCTGAACCGACACGCCGAACCGCGACGTCCGGTACAAGGGCGCGTTCGACGGCGATCAGCTAAGAAGCGACTGGATTGAAGATCCCCCGCGCTGGCTTCGCCGCGCGGGTTTTGTTTTCCTTTTCAGATGAATGGCTTGGCTCCTGCCGCCAGGGTCCGTCCCGGTTGCAGCGAGCTGGGCGGGTTCGGGGCAGCTCTGCCACGGCGCCCCGTGCCACCGACCCTATTGTCGGCCTGGGACTGGACCGTCCGGACGCCTGTGGCCGCGATCCGGGCAGGCGCGGAGTCGCGCGACCGGATCAGCCGCCTGCGGCGCAGCTTCGGCACCAGGGCAGGGGGCAACCCGCCAGAATGGCGTTTTCAGCGCGGTCACGCATCCGGTTTGGGGCGGCTGCCATTTGGACCGCGTTCAGAGCGGACACAGCCGCCCTGTGCCGGTGCGCGCTGTTCGATCTTCGAGAAGTTCAGGAAAATGGACCGTACGGGCCCATCGAGTCCGGAGAACCGGACCATCTTGTCCGCCCCCGCATCGATCAAGCAGGCGTAATGGCAGCGATCGGGGTTTCCGAACAAGCTTCGACATGAACTCTTGCTTGGGCTGCCCGACCCGATCCCATTTCGCCGGCCCAAGTCGTCAACGGTCCTTGCAAAAGAAAAGGCCGGCGCAAGGCCGGCCTTTCCCTGTTCGAAACTGGCGTCGGGATCAGGCGAGCGAACGCTCGATCTCTTCGCGCTCGAAGATCTCGATGACATCGCCGGGGCGGATGTCTTCGTAGTTCTCGAAGGCCATGCCGCATTCCTGGCCCGACTGGACCTCGGCGACTTCGTCCTTGAAGCGCTTGAGCGTCTTCAGCGTGCCTTCGTGGATCACCACGTTGTCGCGCAGCAGGCGGACACCTGCGGACCGGCGCGCAACGCCTTCGGTGACCAGGCAGCCGGCAACCTTGCCGACATGGGACACCTTGAAGACTTCCTTGATCTGGGCGTAACCGATGAAGTTCTCGCGCACCTCGTTGCCCAGAAGGCCCGAGGCAGCCGCCTTTACGTCATCCACCAGGTCGTAGATCACCGAATAGTAACGGATCTCCACGCCCTTCTGGTTGGCGCTGTTGCGGGCCGGAGCGTTCGCACGGACGTTGAACCCGAAGACCGGTGCGCCGGACGCTTCCGCCAGACCCACGTCGGTTTCCGTGATCGCGCCCACGCCCGAGTGCAGCACGCGCACGCGGACTTCGTCGTTGCCGATCTTTTCCATCGCCTGGACGATCGCCTCGGCAGAGCCCTGCACGTCCGCCTTCACCACGATGGGCAGTTCGGCGACGTTGGCGTCTTCCTTGGCTTTCGCCATCAGCTGTTCCAGCGTGGTCGCTGCACCGGCTGCGGCGCGCTTTTCCTTCGCGACGTCGGCACGGTAATCTGCGATCTCGCGGGCCTGGGCCTCGGTGTCGACGACGTTCAGCACGTCACCGGCTTCCGGGGTCCCGTTCAGGCCCAGCACCTCGACCGGAACCGACGGACCGGCTTCCTTGACCCGGGCGCCCTTGTCGTTCTCCATCGCGCGGACGCGGCCCCACTGTTCGCCGACGACGAAGATGTCGCCCTGCTTCAGGGTGCCGTTCTGCACCAGAACGGTGGCAACCGGGCCGCGGCCCACATCCAGCTGAGCCTCGATCACAGCACCTTGCGCTGCGCGATTCGGGTTCGCCTTCAGTTCCAGGATCTCCGCCTGCAGCGCGATGGCTTCCAGCAGTTCGTCCAGGCCTTGGCCGGTCATGGCCGAAACCTCGACGTCCTGCACTTCGCCCGACATCGCCTCGACGACGACTTCGTGCTGCAGCAGGTCCGTACGGACTTTCATCGGATCGGCGCCGTGCTTGTCGATCTTGTTGATCGCAACGATCATCGGAACGCCGGCCGCCTTGGCGTGGTTGATGGCTTCGACGGTCTGCGGCATGACCGCATCGTCCGCTGCCACCACCAGAACCACGATGTCCGTCACCTGTGCACCACGCGAACGCATGGAGGTGAAGGCCGCGTGGCCCGGCGTATCGAGGAACGTCAGCACCGCGCCGCTTTCCGTCGTCACCTGGTAGGCGCCGATGTGCTGCGTGATGCCGCCGGCTTCGCCTGCGACGACCTTGGTCTTGCGGATCGCATCCAGAAGCGAGGTCTTGCCGTGGTCGACATGGCCCATGATCGTGATGACCGGCGGACGCGGCTGCAGATTCTCGGCCGAATCCTCGACCTGCTGAATCACGTCTTCCACGTCCGAGTAGGACACCCGGACCACCTTGTGGCCGAATTCCTCGATGATGAGTTCAGCCGTGTCGGCATCGATGGTCTGATTCTGCGTGACCATCATGCCCATCTGCATCAGCGACTTGACGACCTCGCCCACGCGTTCGGCCATCCGGTTCGCCAGTTCCGAAACCACGATGGTTTCCGGAAGCTGGACGTCACGGACGATCTTCTCGCGCTCGACCTGACCGCCCATCGCCTTCTGACGCGCACGCTCCTGCTTGCGCTTCATCGCTGCGATGGATTTCTCGCGGCCGCCCTCGTTGCCCGACAGCGCCTGATTCAGCGTCAGCTTACCGGAACGACGGTTGTCGTCACGACCCTTGCCGCCGCGCGGGGCGCGGTTGTCGCGGTTGTCGTTGCGGCCGGGGCGATCGTTCGCACCACCACCACCACCACCACCGCGGCGGGCCGGGGTATCGTCTTCGGGACGCGCAGGCGCGCCTGCGCCGGCGCGGGCCGTGGCCCCCTGACGCGGTTCGGCACCGCGGGCCGACTCGGCCTCTTTCTGGCGCTTGGCTTCCGCCTCGGCCTCCAGACGCTTGCGTTCTTCTTCCTCGGCCTTCTGGCGCGCGCGCTCTTCGCGTTCGCGTTCCTCGCGCTCCTTGGCCTCGATCTCAGCCCGGCGGCGCTCACGCTCCTCGGCCCGGGCCTTTTCGTCGGCTTCGCGCTGCGCGGCCTCATCGGCCTCGCGCGCCTTGGCCATCTGCAGGGCCTTCAGGCGCCGGGCCATCTCGGTATCGGTGACACCGGCGGACTGACGGCGCGACGGATCGCCCGAAGCCGCGCCAGCCGTGCCGGTGCCCTTGTTGGCTGCACCGGGTTTCGGAACGACCACGCGCTTACGCTTGGTTTCCACGACGACATTCTTCGTCCGGCCGTGGCTGAAGCTTTGCTTCACATTGCCCGACCGAGGACCTCCGCCCCGTACTCCCAAAGTCTTCTTGCCGTCACTATCGCTCATCAAGTTCAACGTCCTTCCCGACGACCGCTGTCGCCGTTCGCTTCGCGCAGGCCCTTCAATCGTTGGGCCTCCTCTACAACACGTCGCGCCAGTCCGCCAGAGCCCAGCGCCGCATGGATTACAGTTTCACGGCCAAAGGCCCGTCCAAGCTCGTCCGCGGTCAGCCAGCCGATGTAGCGGCCATAGTGCGGTGTCGACAGCTTGGACTTGCCCCTTCCGGATCCGTCGACGGCCTGCAACAGGACCCTCGCCTCTTCCCGTTCGAGCCAGTCCTTGACCCGTTCATAGCCCGCCACGGCATCGCCGGACTTTCGTGCCAGGCTGATCAGGTCCACCACATGGCGGGCCTGAAGCTTCTCGACCATGTCGACAAGCCCCTCGGGCACCTGGACCTGCTGCTTCAGGCCGCGGGCAAAGCTTTTCTTGGCCACGGCCTTTTCCAGCACCGCCCGCTCGGACGTCACATAGACGCCGCGCCCCGGCAGCTTGCCGGCAATATCCGGCACGATGCGCCCTTCCGGATCGGCGACGAAGCGGATCAGACCGGCTTTCGGTCCCACCTCGCCGGTAACCACGCATTTGCGTTCCGGTCCGTCTTCCCGAAGCTTGTCGACCCCGCCGCGTCCCATGCAGATCCTCCGAAGCGCACCCGGGCCATCAGGCCCGTGCCTCCGCCTCGTCGTCAGTGGCCGCGTCGGTATCTTCAGCGGCGTCCTCTTCGGGGTCTTCCGGGTTCATATCCTCGGGATTGACCCATCCCAGCAGGACGCGCGCGGTCATCACCAGATGCTGCGCCTCTTCCAGCGAGATGTCAAACGGCTCCAGGATGCCGTCATCCTTCACGCGCTCGCCATTGACGGAGGTCCAGCCACCGGCCAGTTCCCAGTCGGCGCAGGTCGCAAAGTCTTCCAGCGTCTTGATGCCGTCCTTGCCAAGCGCTTCCAGCATTTGGGGCGTCAGGCCGTCGAATTCAACCAGGCTGTCCTCGACGCCCAGTTCACGGGCGTTTTCAAGGGCCTGACGGGCCTGTGCATCCAGATAGTCGCGGGCGCGGGCCTGCAGCTCCTCGGCCGTGCCTTCGTCGATGCCGTCGATGACCATCAGTTCATCGAGTTCCACATAGGCCACTTCTTCCAGGTCGGTGAAGCCTTCGGACACCAGCAGCTGGGCAAAGAACTCGTCCAGGTCCAGCGTGTCCATGAACAGCTTTGTCCGGGTCTCGAACTCGGCCTGGCGGCGGGCGCTTTCCTCGGCCTCGGTCATGATGTCGATGTCCAGACCGGTCAGCTGCGAGGCCAGACGCACGTTCTGACCGCGGCGGCCGATGGCCAGCGACAGCTGTTCCTCGGGCACGACGACCTCGATCCGCTCGGCTTCCTCGTCCAGGACCACCTTGGTGACCTCGGCCGGTTGCAGCGCGTTCACAAGGAAGGTCGGCTGATCCTCGTTCCACGGGATGATGTCGATCTTTTCGCCCTGAAGCTCGTTCACGACGGCCTGCACGCGGCTGCCGCGCATTCCGACGCAGGCACCGACCGGGTCGATCGAGTTGTCATAGGAAATCACGGCGATCTTCGCGCGCGAACCCGGGTCACGGGCCACGGCCTTGATCTCGATGATGCCGTCATAGATTTCCGGCACTTCCATCTTGAACAGTTCCGCCATGAATTCCGGCGCGGTCCGCGACAGGAAGATCTGCGGGCCGCGGGGTTCGCGACGGACGTCCTTGATGTAGCAGCGGATCCGGTCGTTCGGGCGATAGCTTTCGCGGCCGATCTTCTCGTTCCGGCGCAGGATGGCTTCGCCGGCACCCACGTCGACGATGACGTTGCCGTATTCCTCGCGCTTGACCTGGCCGTTGATGATCGTGCCGGCCCGGTCCTTGAATTCCTCGTACTGGCGATCGCGTTCCGCTTCGCGGACCTTCTGCAGGATCACCTGCTTGGCCGACTGCGCAGCGATTCGGCCCATCTCGACCGGCGGGACCTCTTCGACGAAGGTGTCGCCGACCTTGGGATCGACCATGTACTGCTTGGCCTGGTCGACCGTCATCTCGGCCTGGTAGTTTTCCAGCTCCTCGTCCGTGACCACGGTGCGGACGCGGGTGAAGGTGGCGCGACCGGTCTTGCGGTCGATGGACACGCGGATGTCCATCTCGGAGCCGTAGCGGCTTTTCGCGGCCCGGGCGAGGCTTTCTTCCATCGCCTCGATCACCAGACCGGGGTCGATCATCTTCTCGCGCGCGACCGCCTCGGCGGTCTGCAGGAGTTCAAGCTGGTTTGCGGATGTGATGGCCATCAGCCGGTCTCCTTACTCGGTCTTGTCGGCGCCGGCCGCATTCGCGGTTCCGGCGTCGGAATCATCTTCGACGATCTCGTCGAACTGGGTTTCATCGATCGCGCCGGCAGCCTTGCGCTGCCGCAGCATTTCCTTGATCAGGTCGTCGGTCAGGACCAGCTTGGCATCGGACAGCCAGTCGAACTTCAGCCCGACGGTGCCTTCCTCGATGTTGATCAGCACTTCGTCGTCCTCGACCCCCGCCAACATGCCGCGAAAGCGGCGGCGACCGTCGATCAGCTCGCCGGTCTCGATCTTGGCCTCGTAGCCTTCGAAGGTCTCGAAATCCTTCAGCCGGGTCAGGGGCCGGTCGATGCCCGGCGACGACACTTCCAGCGTATAGGCGTCGAGAATCGGGTCCTCGACATCCAGCACGGCGCTGACGGCATTCGATATCTCGGCGCAGTCGTCGACCTCGATCCCGCCATCGGGGCGGTCGGCCATGATCTGCAGGGTGGTCGATTTGCCCGACATCAACCGCACGCGCACCAGTTCGAAGCCCAGGTCCTCGATCACCGGGGTGATGATCTCGGCCAGGCGTCGGTCGATGGCGGCCTTTGCAATCAGGGTGTTGGACATGGAACTTGCGGGGTCTCCGAAACGAAAAAACGGGCGCGCGGCCCGTCAGAAAAGTCCCGATGGTGCTTCAGGCCCAGAGCCCGACGCGCCGCTGTTGTCAAGGCATATACGCCTGATGTGGCCGATCTGCAAGCCCCGTCAAAATGCCCGGTAAAATGGCGTCAAAAACGGTCCGCGATCAGGCCAGCCACCAGCGTTCGGCGATGCGCAGATCGTCCAGGGGCGCGCGCGTTCCGACATGGGCCGGGATTCCCACGCCGCGCCGCGCTGCGACCTGTCCGGCCATGCCGGCGGGCAGACGGGCCAGCGAGTCGCTGGCGGGCAGGGCATCGACCGCGGGCCGTTCGGCCACGTCGACATGATCGCCGGCCAGCGCCTCGGCCCGGACGCGGGCATCGGGGACGACGACGAATTCCACCGCATCGGCCCAGCCCGCGCGCCCGTCCTTGTAGTGCCGCTCCAGCCGCCGGCCCAGGAAGTGCCGGCCCGGCCGGGCAGAAATCATCTGGTAAAGCCCGGTGCCGTTCCAGGTCGACGGGTCGTCCGTCGCAATGCCGTGCGGCGTCACGATCAGCGCCGGATCGGCCAGCCGGAAGGGCAGGTTGGGATCGGGCTGGGCCAGCGTGACCCGCACCCGGTCGCGGGCCACCGCGGCGATATCGGTCGCGTCTGCCCAGAACGGGGCATTGCGCAGGGATGCCGCAACATCCTCGGCTCCCAGCCTTGTACCGTCGTGGAAGGTCACGCCCGGGCGCAGGCGGATCTGCCAGGTCATGGCGTCCGCGTCGCTGTCCCAGCCGGTCGCCAGTTCCCCGGTCAGCAGGCCATCGGCCCCGATTTCCATCAGCGTGTCGAAGACCGCCGCGCGGGCGGCGGGCAGGGTATCGCCTTCGGGCCGTTCCAGCGCGACGCGCAACCGGCCGCCGCGCCGCGGCACCCCGGCCGAGGCCATGCCCGTTGCTGCCAGCAACGCCGCCGCCGCACCCGAGGCGACAAGCGCCCGTCGGTCCAGCCGGGGCAGGGCGGAAGCCTTGCGGGTCGTCATCAGAAGGGCCCCATCGCCAGCCGGTCCATCACGCGGACCAGTTCGGCGCTGATCCCGGGCTCCGACAGGGCATGGCCCGCGTTCCGGATCAGCGTCAGTTCCCCGCGCGGCCAGCGCTGGCACAGGTCATAGGCGGACTGCGGCGGACAGATCATGTCGTACCGCCCCTGCACCACCGTGCCGGGGATATCGGCGATCCGGTCCATCCGGTCAAAGATCGCCTGCCCGTCCTGAAGAAAGCCCTGGTGGATGAAATAGTGATTCTCCAGCCGGGCGAAGGCGCGGGCGTATTCTCCGGGGCTTTCCCCGGAATTGCCCGACGAATGGATCGAGGCCAGCGCGTTTTCCCATGCGGCCCAGACCCGGGCGAACCGCGTCTCTTCGGTCCGGTCGCCGGAAAACAGGCGCCGGTGATAGGCCAGGATCAGGTTGTCGCGTTCCTCTTCCGGGATCGGCGCCACGAAGCGCGCCCAGGTCTCTGGCCAGAACCGGCCCGCGCCGCCGCCATAGAACCAGTCCAGTTCCGGCTGGGTCATCAGGAAGACGCCGCGCAGGACCAGGTGCTTCACGTGGTCGGGATGGGCCTGCGCATAGACCAACGCCAGCGTGGCGCCCCAGCTGCCGCCGAAGACGTACCAGGCGTCGATGCCCAGGGTTTCGCGAATCAGTTCGATATCCGCGACCAGGTGCCAGGTCGTGTTGTTGTCGACCTCGGCATGGGGGCGCGACCGGCCGCAGCCGCGCTGGTCGAACAGGATGATGCGATAGATCTTGGGGTCGAAATAGCGCCGCATCGCCGGGCTGCAGCCGCCACCGGGCCCGCCATGCAGGACCACGACAGGGCGCCCATCCGGGTTGCCGCACTGTTCCATGTAGATGCGGTGACCGTCGCCCACATCCAGCATGCGCTGATCGAAGGGTTCGATCGGCGGATAGAGATACTGGACTGCGCGCTTTTCGTCGGGGATTTTATCCATCGAAGACCTATATAGACGTGCAGAAGTTAAAGCGCACGGGGCATTCGGAATGCAAGCGGGTCAGACCAGTATCGACGCAAGCGAAGTGGCAAAGTTCGAGGCGATGGCCGCCGAATGGTGGGATCCGACGGGCAAGTTCAAACCGCTTCACATGATGAATCCGGTCCGGCTGGACTACATCACGACCCAGATCGCGGGCGAATTCGACCGTGACCTTGCGTCGCCGCGGCCGTTCGAAGGCCTGCGCCTGCTGGATATCGGCTGTGGCGGAGGGCTTTTGTCCGAACCGATGGCGCGCCTTGGGGCGACGGTGGTCGGTGCCGATGCCGCCGAACGCAATATCCCGGTGGCCCGGATCCATGCCGAACAATCCGGCCTGCCCATCGACTATCGCCACACCACGGCCGAGGCGATCGCCGAGGCGGGCGAAGAGTTCGATGTGGTCCTGAACATGGAAGTCGTGGAACACGTGGCCGAGCCATCCGCCTTCCTGTCCACCTGTTCCTCGCTTCTGCGGTCGGGGGGGCTTCACATCTGTTCGACGATCAACCGGAACCCCAAAAGCTGGGCCGTGGCGATCTTCGGCGCGGAACAGGTGATGCGCTGGCTGCCCAGGGGCACCCATGTCTGGTCGAAATTCATCACGCCCGACGAACTCTACGACCTGCTGTCCGGCGCAGGGCTGAAGCCTGTCGACCGCAAGGGGTTCGTCTTCGATCCGCTGGGCTGGTCCTGGTCGATCTCGTCCCGCGACCTGTCGGTCAACTACGTCACCGCCGCCCTGAAGCCCTAGACCCCGGCAAAGGGGCGCGGGGAAAACGTGCCCGCAAAAGGTTGGGGGGCGGGGGGCAGCCCCCCGATGCTTACTTCTCGTTTTCCAGCCTGATCCGAAGATCCCGCAGCACCGGCAGCAGCGTCCGCATTTCCTTGCCGCCCATGTCGTCCACCATCCGGTGGATCAGCGGCGTGATCGCTCTGATCGCCGCGTCCCGCGCCTGTCGGCCCGACGGGGAAATCGCCACCATCTTGCGCCGCGCATCGTCCCAGTCGGGGCGGATATGGATGTGCCCGGCCCATTCCAGCTTGGCCAGCGTGTTGGTCATCGCCCCGCGGGTGACGTGAAAGGTCTTGGCCAGCTGCGCGGGCGAGCGTTCCTCGGCCACGTAGGCCAGGTGGTTCAGCACGGAAAAATGCGACAGCTCCATCCCCTTGGGCAGCACGCGGGACAGGCGGTTCCGCAACATCTGTTCGGTCGCCAGGATCTCGCTGAAGAAGGTCACCGCCAGCGCGTGGATATCGGTTCCGGTTTTTTCGGTCATGGTGTCGTACCGGTCGGCGATTCCGGCTGCGCGGCCGGGTCAGGCATCGATCCGGGCAGGGCCGGCGAAGCTGCGGGCATTGGCCAGGGACGGCACCCGCCCCCGCGCCTTGTCCACCGCATCCAGGTCCATCTCGAACACCAGGGGACCGGGTTCGGTCCCACCATCGACCAGCACTTCGCCCCATGGGGCCACGGCCATGGAATGGCCATATGTCGACCGCTGGCGCCCCCCGGTCGCCTCGTGCGTGCCGGTCTGGGCCGGGGCCAGGACGAAGCATCCCGTTTCGATCGCGCGTGCTCGCAGCAGGGTTTCCCAGTGTGCCTTGCCCGTGACCGGGGAAAACGCGGCCGGCACCGTCAGGATGCGCGCCCCGGCTTCGGCCAGAGCGAGGTACAGGCGCGCAAAGCGGATGTCGTAGCAGATCGTCAGGCCCACCCGGCCGAAATCGGTGTCTGCGACGACGGCCTCTGCCCCCGGGCGGTAACCCGCCGATTCGCGGTAGGTTTCTTCGGGGCTGACCTCGACGTCGAACATGTGGATCTTGTCATAGCGCGCGACGATCTCGCCCCTGGGCGAAATCAGGAAGGACCGGTTGGCGAACCGACCGTCCGGGTCGTCGGTCTTGACCGCCAGCGATCCGATCAGAAGCCAGATCCCCAGATCCTTCGCCTGGGCCATGAAGGCGGGCAGGGATTTGTCCTCCGCCTCTGTCCGCAGCACCTCGATCTGCCGGGTCCGGCTGGCGGACACGCAGTTCGTCACCTCGGGCGTCAGCACGAACTGCGCACCTTTCGCGGCGGCCTCGGCGATATAGCCCTGCGTCACGGGTAGGTTCGCGGCCGGGTCGTCGCTGGCGGTGATCTGGATCAGCGCGGCTTTCATGCGGTGTCGCTCCTGTTCAGCCTGCTTTCAGCAGCGGGTCCAGCTTGCCGGCCCCGTCCAGCGCGAACAGGTCGTCGCAGCCGCCCACATGGATGTCGCCGATGAAGATCTGCGGCGTGGTCCGGCCGCCGTTCGACTTGGCCACCATCTCGGCCTTGCGTTCGGGTTCGGCCCAGATGTCGTATTCGGTGAAGGTCACGCCCTTCTTGGTCAGCAGGCGCTTGGCCGCGTCGCAGTATCCGCACATCGGCCTGGCATAAATCACAACATCCGGCATCTTGGCCCCCGTCTAGCCCCGTCCCTGGGCCGCCTTCGCGACCGCAGCAATTTCATGAACTCGGCTAATCTAGGGAGTTTTGGTTACGCGCGCCAGCGCCAGAACCCGGACATCTGCCGCCCCAGCCGCCCGGACTGCCTGTGTCGCTGCTGCAAAGGTGGCGCCGGATGTCATGACATCGTCGACGATCAGCACGATCCGGCCCTGCGCCCGCGCGCCCCGCCGCGGATGCGGGCGGATCGCATCTTCCAGCGTGGCGAACCGTTCCGTGGCACTGCGGTGATCCAGCGACAGGGTGTGCCGGGGCCGTTGCAGCAGGTCCGGGCACCAGTCCAGCGCCGCGGCCTTCGCGACCGCCTGCGCCAGCAGCGCCGCCTGGTTGTAACGGCGCTTCATCATCCGCCGCCAATGCAGCGGGATCGGCACAACCAGCGGATCGCCGGCCAGAAGGGCAGGCCCTGCCGCGCGGACCATCCAGTCTGCAGCGGGCCTCGCGATATCTGCCCGGTCGCCATGTTTCAGGGCCATCACCAGATGCCGGGCCCTGCCGTCGTAGATCAGCGCCGCCCGCCCGTCGGACCAGGGTCGCGGTCGGCGCAGGCAGTCGTCGCATTCGATGCGGCCCCCGTCCGTTTCCCCCGGCACCGGCGCGCCGCAACTGTCGCAGACCGTGCCGCCGACAAAGGGCGTTTCGGCCCAGCATCCGGCGCACAGGCCGAAGTCGCTTTCCACCAGCCCGCCGCAACCCAGGCAGCGCGGCGGGTAGACCAGCGACAGCACCGTTTGAACCGGCGCGCGCAAATGGTTACCTAGCGCCCATGCAGCCATCGCAACAGATCCCCACCCTTTTCGACCGCTCCGCCCTTGCCGCCCGCCGCCGGCGGGTCCGGGACGACGCGCTCTTCCTTCACCGCATCGCCCGCGAGGAAGTCGAGGATCGCCTGAGCATGGTTAAGAGAACGTTTACGTCCCCGGCGGTCATCACGCCGGTGCCCGATATCTGGGGCGACCTGATGCCGGGTCTGAAGGTGATTCCGGATGCCGAAGTGCTGGATCTGTCGGTCCAGGAACACGACCTGGTGATCCACGCCATGGCGCTGCACTGGGCGAACGATCCGGTGGGCCAGATCATTCAGTCCCGCCGCGCGCTGACGCCCGACGGCCTGTTCCTGTCGCTGGCCTTCGGGGGCCGCACGCTGAACGAACTGCGCACCGCCCTGGCCGAAGCCGAGACCGCGGTGACCGGCGGCCTGTCCCCCCGCGTGGCGCCGATGGCGGAGATCCGGGACATGGGCGCGCTGCTGCAACGTGCCGGGCTGGCCCTGCCTGTGGCCGACACCGTGGACCTGACGGCCGATTATCGCGACGTGCTGCACCTGATGCAGGACCTGCGCGCGATGGGCGAGGCGAACGCCATGACCGACCGCCTGCGTCACCCGACCCGCCGCGCGGTCTTTGCCGAGGCGCAGCGCATCTATGCCGACCGTTTCGCCCGGCCCGATGGCCGCCTGCCCGCCACGTTCGAACTGATCTGCCTGACCGGATGGGCACCCGATGCCAGCCAGCCGCAACCGCTACGCCCCGGATCGGCGGCGCAACGGCTGGCCGATGCGCTGGGGACCGAGGAATTCAAGCTGCCCGACTGAAATGCGACTGAAACGACGCGGCATTCTGATTGACCCCCGGGCCGGCCGGCATATGTGCAGCGCAAGAAGCAAGAGAATGACGCCATGACCGACCACCTTCCCGCTGATCATCCCACCGTCCCGGCCGAGAAGATCGGCGTCCTTCTGGCCAACCTGGGCACGCCCGACGCGACCGATTACTGGTCGATGCGGCGCTATCTGGGCGAGTTCCTGTCGGACCGGAGGGTGATCGACTATTCGCCGCTGTTCTGGCAACCGCTGCTGCAGCTGGTGATCCTGACCAAGCGGCCCTTCACCAGCGGAGCGGCCTATCGCACGATCTGGAACAACGAAGCGGACGAAAGCCCGCTGATGACCATCACCAAGAAGCAGACAGCGGCCATCGCCGACTGGGCAAGGGCGCAGTACGGTGAAGGCGTGATGGTCGATTACTGCATGCGCTACGGCAACCCGTCGACGCAGTCGAAGGTGCAGGCGATGATCGACGCCGGCTGCCGGCGGATCCTGTTCTTCCCGCTGTACCCGCAATATGCCGGCGCCACGACCGCTACCGCGAACGACCAGTTCTTCCGCGCCCTGATGCACGGCCGCTGGCAACCGGCCACGCGCACCGTGCCGGCCTATTTCGACGAACCGGATTACATCGAGGCGCTGGCCCAGTCGATCGAACGCGCCTATCCGGACAGCCGGCCGGACGTGCTGGTCTGTTCCTATCACGGGTTGCCGAAACGCTATCTGCTGGAAGGCGATCCCTATCACTGCCAGTGCCAGAAGACGACGCGACTGCTGCGGGAACGGCTGGGCTGGGAGACGGACGAGGTGATCACCACCTTCCAGTCCCGCTTCGGGTCCGAGGAATGGCTGCAGCCCTATACGGTGGAAGAGGTCGCGCGCCTGGCACAGGCCGGCAAGAAGCGGATCGCAGTCTGCGCCCCGGCTTTTTCGGCCGACTGCATCGAGACGCTGGAAGAAATCAACGGAGAGATCCGGCACGCCTTCGAGGAGGGGGGCGGCGAAAGCTTCACCTATATCCCCTGCCTGAACGACGACCCGGCCCATATCGCGGCGCTGACCGCGGCCATCGACCGGAACCTGATGGGCTGGGTCTGATCCGCGGGACGGACCGGGCGGGCAGACAAGACAAAAGGCGGTGGGCACCCACCGCCTTTTTCAATTTCCGAAAGGCGTGCGGCGCAGGGCGCGCCGCGGTTCCGGGGTCAGCTCGACGCGACTGCGACGGCCACGACGGCTAGCAGGATCAGCGGCAGCAGGATGCCGGTGGACGAGCTTTGGGTTTCTTCGACGATCACCGGCTGTTCGACGATCGGCTCGGCCAGGCTGCCGGCGGATGCGGTCGACGCGGCGCCGGCGAGAGCGGCTGCGAGGATGAGTTTCTTCATGACGATCTCCAAGTCTTTCGCCGGCTGGGGGCTAGACCGGCGCCCAGGTAAACCCCCATGGACCGATCCAGCAGGTATCGCCGGCGGCTGTAAAGAGAACTTTGTCGGAATGAGAAAAAGAAAAAGGCGGTGATGCAACACCGCCTTTTTCCAGTAACTTTTCGGCAAGCGGCACAAGAGCCGCTGCAGAAGAGCTTAGCTCGACGCGACTGCGACGGCCACGACGGCCAGCAGGATCAGCGGCAGCAGGATGCCGGTGGACGAGCTTTGGGTTTCTTCCACGATCACCGGCTGCTCGACGATCGGCTCGGCCAGGCTGCCGGCAGTTGCGGTCGATGCTGCGCCAGCGAGAGCGGCTGCGAGAACGAGTTTCTTCATGATGTTAACCTCCAGTTTTGACGCAGACCGGTGGTGACGGCCGGCATCCCAAGACTTACCTCGTGGTTTTTTCTAAGCAGTTCGGCCCTGCGATTGCAAATGCTTGTTGGAAGCCGGGTACATCCAGACCTGCGGATGTGGTCAAATCGGCAACACTTGTCAGGCATACGGTGCCCGGACGAAAATTTCGGGCGTTCGGCAGGGGTTAACGGCCGTTCCTGAAGGCCGGGCAGGCATGCCCGCCGGCAGGCGGGCACACCGGGATCCGAAGGTCAGATCAGAAGGACCTGGGTGCCGACCCCGGTCAGCCCGTACAGTTCCTGGATGTGCTGGTTGTAAAGACCGATGCACCCGTTCGATGCCTTCCGGCCGATCTTGCGCGTGTCGTGGGTGCCGTGGATGCGGTAGTACTTCCAGCTGAGATACAGCGCGTGGGTGCCCAGCGGATTGTCGGGGCCCGGGGGAATAAAGTCCGGCCATTCCGGATTGCGCTTCTTCATGGACGGGGTCGGCGCCCAGGACGGCCCCTCGACCTTGCGAATCACGGAAGTCCGGCCCAGCCGGGTCATCTCGTCCGACAGCGGCACGCTGGTCGGGTACAGCTTGTAGGTCACACCGTCCGACCCCCAGTAGTGAAGCGCGCGCGACTGGGTGTCGACCAGGATCGCACCGCCGTTCAGATTGCTGAAGTAGGGGCGCCAGTCCAGCGCGCGGAAACTGGAGATATTGCGGGCAACCGGGGCTTCGGGCGCGGGCGGTGGACGCAGCGGGTCGTAGGCTTCGGTTTCCGAGGTCTGGGCAAAGGCCGGGGCGCCGATCAGGGCAGCCGAACCGGCCAGGAAACCGCGACGGGTCGGGGTGCGAAACGTCCTATCAGACATCAGGGCAGTCCTTTCCGGTTCGTATTTCTGGCAACATGCAAAAATATAAGACTAGTCCGGTCACGGCGCAAATCAAACGCCGACACCTCAGGTGTCACATCGCCGCTTCATATACGTAATCACGATAATGTCAGGCCTTCAGGCGGTTTGCGCCGGACCATCCGTCAAGGTAAAGCGTGTCATGATGCCGGTTCCGCGGCCAAGTTGCTGCGGCCGTTCCATTTGTCCGACCCGGAGAGGCTCCATGGTGCGAATCGCCCTGCTCTTGTTTTTGCCGCTGCTGACCCTGGCGGCATGCAGTGATGGTGGAGGGGGTGCCGACGGACATGTCTACCGGATCCGCGGCAAGGACGCAGGCAATATCCAGATCCGGATGCTGGATTCGATCAATGCGCTGCGCTCGTCCTCGGGGCTGGTGCCGCTGCAGATGAATGCGCAGCTGACCTCTGCCGCCGCCACCCATTCCAAGGACATGTCGGTCCAGAACCGGCCGTGGCATTTCGGATCCGACGGGTCCTCGCCCCTGGATCGCGTGGCACGGGCGGGATATCCGGGCCGTCTTCTGGGCGAAGACATCTCGGAAACCTTCGAGAGCGAGCTGGAGACGCTGGGCGCCTGGGTCCAGAACCCCGGCACCAAGCAGGTGATCATGGATCCGGCCGCGCGGGACCTTGGCTTTGCGTGGTATCAGGATTCCAACGGCAAGCTGTGGTGGACCCTGATCACCGGAACGACGGAACAGCCGGGGGTCGTCCCCTCGGCGCCGGCGGTGACTTCGGAGGCTACGGGCATCGTGGACCTGCCGGCCCCGACCCGCAGCGCCGGCTGACCCGGGCGCCGCAACATCAGATCAAACGGAAAGACCCGGAGCGAGAGCCCCGGGTCTTTTTCTTTCCCGATGCCGGCCCGGCTTCAGGCGCGGAGCGAGATCGATGTGCCCAGCGGCACCATGACATAGATCTCTTCGATTTCATCGTTCTTCACGGCGATGCAGCCGGCCGTCCAGTCCCGCTTCTTGGGCCTTTCGTTGTTCGGCTCGCCGTGGATGAAAATGTCGCCGCCCGGCCGCTTTCCGGCGGCGAAGGCCAGCGCCCGGTCGTTGTCGTTGGGATAGGAGATGCCGACCGACAGGTGGAACTGGCTGCGCGGATTGCGGCGGTCGATCTGGTAGGTGCCTTCCGGCGTGCGGCCGTCGCCCTCGAACTGCTTGTGCCCTTCCGGGGAAAAGCCCAGGTCGACGTCATAGGCCTTCAGCACATTGTCGTAGTTCAGAAGGTAGATGCGCCGTGCGCTCTTGTTCACGACGATGCCGGTGACGGGCGGGCCGTTATAGGCGGGACGCTTCGCACAGGCGGCGACGGTCAGCGCCGAGGCACCAAGGGTCAACCCGAAGGCCCGGCGGGTGAAGGTCTGCAATCCTGTACTGCTCGGTCGCACCAAGGGGGACGTCGCGGCAATCGCGGCGCCACGCCCCTGATCGGGTCGTTTGGGTTCGGTCATGTTTCTGCCCCAGCGGTCTGGTTTTCTGATCGCCGCCTGCCCCTTTTATCCGGGACTTCGAACGGCTGCCTTTCCCCAATAATTGCCAGAAATGGGAACGCAAATCAATTCTTCGTATCGGACGTGGCAGCCGTTCGGATGCCTGCGGAATCGGCATTTTCCCCTGTTTGCGCGGCCAGGCGACGTTCGATTTCGGCCAATCGGGCCAGAACCTCGTCGCGATAGGCCTCGGTGCGCAGAATCTCTTCCTCCTGGTGGGCGTCCTGCATCGAGTTCACGATCAGGCCGACCAGCAGGTTCACCACGGCGAAGGTGGTGACCATGATGAAGGGCACGAAGAAGACCCAGGCCTGGGGATAGACCTCCATCACCGGGCGGACGATCCCCATGGACCAGCTTTCCAGCGTCATGATCTGGAACAGGGAATAAGCCGACCGGCCCAGCGTGCCGAACCATTCCGGGAAGGCGGTGGCGAACAGTTTCGTCGCGATGACGGCGCCGATGTAGAAGAGGATCGCCATCAGCAGGAAGACGCTGCCCATGCCGGGAAGGGCCGAAACGAAGCCTTCGACCACGCGGCGCAGCCGCGGCGCCACCGATATCACGCGCAGTACCCGCAGGATCCGCAGGGCCCGCAGCACCGACAGGCTGCCGCCGCCGGGCACCAGGGCCACGCCCACGACCAGGAAGTCGAAGACGTTCCAGCCGTCCTTGGGGTAGTCCCTTCCGTAGCAGAAGATCTTCAGCAGGATTTCCGCCACGAAGATCGCAAGACAGGCCGAATCCAGCGTGACGATCATCCAGCCGGCTTCGGCCATCACATGGGGCGAGGTTTCCAGCCCCAGAAGCACGGCGTTGAAGATGATCACGCCAAAAATGAAATCGGAAAAGACGGGCCGCTCGATCCAACGGGTCAGCGAGGCTCTGTCGATCATGTCTCTCTCATGCGCAGGGGGCCGGCCCGGGCCGGTCAGAGCACGAGTCGGGCGACCAGTTCCGTATGGGTCGACCAGCGGAACTGGTCGACGATCCTCAATGTCTCAAGCGAATAGCCCGCCTGCACCAGCACGCGGACATCGCGTGCGAATGACGTAGGATTGCAGGACACATACGCAATGACCGGAACCCGTGCTGCGGCGATTTCGGCCACCTGCGCCTGTGCACCGGCCCGGGGCGGGTCCAGCACCACGGCGTCATAGCGTTTCAACTCGTCCGGCGTCAGCGGCCGGCGGAACAGGTCCCTTGCCTCGGTCGTGACGCGTTTCAGCCCTTCGGCATCACGCCAGCCGCGGTCCAGTGCCTTGGTCATTGCGGAATCGCCCTCGACCGCGTGCACCTCGGCCGTTTCGGCAAGGGGAAGAGAGAAGGTCCCGCAGCCGGCGAACAGGTCCGCGACCCGCTTGGCGTCGCCTACGATGGTGCGGACATCGGCCAGCAGGGCGGCCTCGCCTTCCGGGGTGGCCTGCAGGAAGGCACCGGGCGGCGGCACCACGCGGGCGCGGCCGAAGGTCTGGAAGGGCGGGCGACGCTGGGCGACGGTCTCGCCCCCCCATGTCAGGCGGGCCAGGTCGCTGGCCCCGGCCAGCTTGGCCAGTTCGACCTGAAGCGGCGTGTCCAGCTCCTTGCCGCCCGACACGGCGATATCCAGCCCGCTGCCGGACGACGTGACGGTCACTGCCAGCGTTCCCTTGCGCGATCCGGCCACCGCGGCCAGGTCCTGCGCCAGCGGCAGGGCCGCCGCCACGGCGGGTGCCAGCAGCTTGCAATCCGGGATCTCGACCAGGCTGTCCGAGGCACGGCCGTGAAAGCCTGCCATCGCGCCCTTCTTGGTCCGCCGCGCGCCCAGCGTCGCCCGCCGCCGGCTGGCGGGCGGAGAGACGTGCATGGGCAGGAATTCGGCTTCAAGCCCCTGTGCGGCCAGTGCGGTCGTCACGACATCCACCCGCCAGTCGCGGACGGCGCTGTCGCTGACATGCTGCACCTGGCAACCGCCGCAGGGTCCGGCATGACGGCACGGCGGGCGGACCCGGTCCGAGGACGGGGTGACGATCCGCACGTTTTCCAGCATGTCGTCGACCAGTGTGCCGGTGACGACCTCGCCCGGCAGGGTGCGGGGCACGACGATCGCGGTGCCGTCTGGCCCACGGGCGATTCCGTCGCCCAGATGGCCCAGCCGCTCGACAGTCAGTTCCATGTCGCGGTCCTACTCGGCCGCTTCGGACCCGATGAAGCCGCCGGACTGGCGGTCCCAGAACCGGGCGTAAAGCCCGCCCTTGGCCAGAAGTTCGTCATGAGTTCCCATCTCGGCAATGCGTCCGTGGTCCATGACAAGGATACGGTCCATTTCCGACAGGGTCGACAGGCGGTGTGCGATGGCCAGGACGGTCTTGCCTTCCATCACCCGGTGCAGCGCGGTCTGGATCGATGCCTCGACCTCGCTGTCCAGGGCACTGGTCGCCTCGTCCAGCACCAGGATCGGCGCGTCCTTCAGGATGGCGCGGGCCAGTGCGATCCGCTGCCGCTGGCCGCCCGACAGCTTCACGCCGCGTTCGCCTAGATAGGCGTCATAGCCGGTACGGCCGCGGTGGTCCTTCAGGTTCAGGATGAAATCGTGCGCCTCGGCCTTTTCGGCGGCCGCGATCAGCTGGGCCTCGGTCGCGTCGGGGCGGCCATACCGGATGTTGTCCCGGGCCGAGCGGTTGAACATCGCGGTTTCCTGCGTGACCATGCCGATATTGCGGCGCAGGCTGGCCTGCGTGACGTGCTCCAGGTCCTGCCCGTCGATCAGGACCCGGCCTTCCTCGCCGCGGTAAAGCCGCAGCAGAAGCGAGACCAGCGTCGACTTGCCCGCACCGGACGCGCCGACGATGCCCAGCTTTTCGCCGGCGTGGATGGTCAGGTTCACGTCGTGGATGCCGCCGGGATTGCCCTTGGCGACGGGTTCGGATCCGCGGCCATAGGTGAAAGTGACATTCTGGAACGCGATTTCGCCATTTGGAACGGCCAGGTCCTGCGCGCCCGGTTCGTCGTCGACCCGGATCCGCGGGGTCAGGGTGGCCATGCCGTCCTCGACCTCGCCGATATTGGAATAGATCGTCATCAGCGTGAAGCTGACCCAGCCGGTCATCTGCGCGATCCGCACGGCGATGCTGCCGGCTGATACGATGTCGCCTTCGGTCGCCATGCCGTTTTTCCACAGGAACAGCGTCGCCCCCAGCAGAAGCACCGGCAGGGTGCCCGCCAGCGTCATCAGCCAGAACCGGAACCGGGCCGAGATATAGCCGAAGGTCAGCGAGGTATCGCGCAGGTGGCCCAGCGATTTCTGGGCGGCCTCGTTTTCGAAATCCGCGCGGGCGAACAGTTTCACCGTCTTGATGTTGGTGATCGTGTCGACGATCTGCCCGGACGAGGCCGCGCGCGCGCCGGCGCGGGTTGCGGCCCGGGCGCGGATGCGGGGCAGGAAGTACCAGATAAGTGCGATATACGCACACAGCCACACGGCGAAGATCGCGTTGATCTTCCAGTCGATCGAGGCCAGCAGCAGAAAGGTCCCGATCAGCGAGGCCAGGGCGAAGAACAGAACGTTGATCGTTTCTGCCGCGACATCGGTCATCGCGCGGGCGGCCTGCATCTGTTTCTGGGCGATGCGGCCGGCGAAATCGTCATCGAAGAACCGGACCGACTGTCCCAGCGTCCAGCGGTGCAGCCGCGCCAGCACCATCGGCATGACGTTCGGCTGGACCGAGATCGAGTTCGTGGCGGACGAGGCCGCCATGATCAGCGGCCGCGCCACCAGAAAGAAGGCCAGTGCCAGCGCATAGACCCACAGGTTTTCCCAGGCAAAGGCGCCTTCGGGCCCGGACGAGACGGTGACGTCGATCACCTTGCCCAGGATATAGGCGTTGAAAACCTCCAGCGTGCCGGCGAAGATCGACACGACGGCCGCAGCCCACAGGCCGGGCCAGGCGCCCGAAAGACACCAGCGCATGAACGCGCCCAGCGTCTGTGGGGGCGCGCCGGGGGCCGGGCGGAAGGCGTCGATCCAGTCGCCCAGGGGATACCATTTCGCGCTCATTCCGCTGCCTCCGTCTGTTCGTCGTCGGTCATCAGGAAACCGCCGGACTGGTGCTCCCAGAACTGGGCATATAGGCCGCCCTGCGCCAGAAGCTCGGCATGGCTGCCCATTTCGACGATCCGGCCGTGATCCATGACGATGATCCGGTCCATCTGGGCGATGGTCGACAGCCGGTGCGCGATGGCGATCACCGTCTTGCCCTCCATCATGCCATAGAGGGTCTTCTGGATTTCCGCCTCGGCCTCGCTGTCCAAGGCACTCGTCGCCTCGTCCAGAAGCAGGATCGGCGCGTCCTTCAGGATCACGCGGGCCAGCATCACCCGCTGGCGCTGGCCGCCCGACAGCTTGATGCCGCGTTCGCCCACCTGCGCGTCATAGCCCTGCCGGCCCTGCGGGTCCTGCAGGGTCAGGATGAAGTCATGCGCGGCGGCCTTGCGGGCAGCTTCGAACGCCTCTTCCTCGGTCGCTTCGGGGCGGCCATAGCGGATGTTGTCCATGACCGACCTGTGCAGAAGCGCGCTGTCCTGCTGGACCATGCCGATCCGCCGGCGCAGGCTTTGCTGCGTGACTTGGGAAATGTCCTGACCGTCGATCAGGATCTTGCCCGTCTCGATATCGTAAAAGCGCAACAGCAGCTTCACCAGCGTCGACTTGCCCGCACCGGAGCGGCCGATCAGGCCGATCTTCTCGCCCGGGGCGATGGTCAGGTCGATACGGTCCAGCCCGCCCTTGCCGCGGCCGTAATGGTGCGACAGGCCCTGCAGCTCGATCTTGCCGGGGCCGGGTTCCAGCGGTTTCGCGTCGGGCGAATCGACCAGGTCGATGGGTTGGGCAATCGTCTCCATCCCTTCGGCCACGACGCCCAGTTCGCGGAAGAAGGTGGTCAGCGCCCACATGATCCAGCCGGTCATCGCGTTCAGCCGCAGCGTCAGCGCCGTGGCGGCGGCCACCACGCCGACCGAGGTGACGCCCTGCACCCACAGCAGCAGCGCCCAGCCGACAACGCCCACGATCAGCATCCCGTTCAGCGAGAACAGGATGGCGTCCATCATGGTATAGACCCGCATTTCCGCCCGGAACGTGGTGCGCGTGTGCTCGATCGCCTCTTTCGCGTAGTCCAGTTCGCGGTCGTCATGGGCGAACATCTTGACGGAATGGATGTTGGTATAGCTGTCGACGATCCGCCCCGTCAGGCTGGACCGCGCATCCGACGCGGCCTGCGAGGCGGGGGTCACGTTCTTCACCGTCCAGCGCATCAGCCAGCCATAGGCAATCGCCCAGAGCACCAGCGGCACCAGAAGCCACGGATCGGCGGCCGTCAGCAGCACGGCGGCGCCGATCAGGTAGGCGATGGCAAAGGTGATCGCGTCGATGACCTGGAAGACGACCTCGTTCGCGGCGGCCGGCGTCTGCATCACGCGGTTGGTGATCCGGCCGGCAAAGTCGTTTTCGAACCAGCCCACGGACTGGCGCAGGACGTGCCGGTGCGACCGCCAGCGGACCAGCGTCGCGAAATTTGTCATGATCGCGTTGTTCAGCAGAAGGATGCTGACAATGTGGATCCCGGTGCGCCCGAACAGGATGAACAGCGCGACCAGAATCAGCTCGATCCCGTAATTCGCCCACACCTCGGCCGGGCCGGCCGGCAGGAAGTCGACCAGCCGGCCCATATAGGCCAGCAGCCAGACCTCGATCGCGGCCACGACGGTGGCCAGCGCGGCGGTAATGGCCAGGACACGACGGAAGGGCCGGGCATAGCCCAGCATGATCGGCCAGAGCCGGGTGGGAGGACGATCGTCCTCGGGATAGTCGACATACGGGTCGACGAGGGACTCGAAGTAACGGAACATGGATGCGCAGGGTTCTGGACCCCGCAGGCTGGCCGGATGCAACCGGTGGCAGGGGGCCTCACTGAATCAGGGGTTGGCTGTTCTATAGACGTTCCGGTCTGAAGGGGCCAGCCGGGACGGGCGCACAGGTCAGGTGCGTCTGGCGAACAGCTGGTCCCGGGTCAGGGTCAGCCCGCTGTCGAGCCAGACCGTTTTCAGCCGGTCCAGTTCCGCCCCCAGTTCCGCGCCCCGGAAATCGGGCATCAGGTCCTGTGCCTTCACAGGGAAGACGGCTGCGCGACCCCGTTCGACCGCGTCCAGCGCGGCCGGATCCAGCGGCGTTTCCATCAGCGCGTGGCGCAGCAGTAGCGCATCGGGGGCATCGTCCTGCAGGCGCCAGCCCAGTTCGACCGGGTTTTGTATTTCAAGCGCACCTTGGCGCAGACGGTCGATGCGCCGGATCTCCGCCTTGGGGCGGCGCAGGCTTTCCGGCAGGTCCACGCCGCCCAGGGCGGCCAGGCGCCGCGTGGCGTCCGGCTTGGCCCCGGCTTCCGTTTCCAGGTGGATCAGGGGGGCGAGCGCCCGGTCGTCGGCGCCTTCCAGCAGTGCCGTCAACGCCCCGCAGGACCGCATGGAGGCGACGGCGGGCGCGGGGTCGGGCGCTTCCAGCAGGCGGTGCATCTCGATCCCGACACGTTCGCGCGACAGCAATGCCAGCCCGTCCAGCGTTTCGGCAATGGCCGACAGCGCCTCGGCATCGACGCCGTCGGCCGGGTCGCCGTACCAGGCCAGGAAACGGAAATAGCGCAGTGCGCGCAGGTAATCCTCGCGCAGGCGGTCGGTGGCCCGGCCGATGAAGCGCACGCGCCGCGCGCGGACGTCCGGCAGGCCGCCCAGCGGGTCCAGCACCCATCCGTCGGGCCGGGCATAAAGCGCGTTCATGGTGAAATCGCGTCGCGCGGCGTCTTCTTCCACCTTCGTGGAGAACGCGACGACGGCCCGGCGTCCATCGGTCGAGACGTCGCGGCGGAAGGTCGTCACCTCGAATCCTTCGCCCTGCGAGACGACGGTGATCGTGCCGTGGTCGATGCCTGTGGGCACGGGCTTCAGCCCGGCGGCCTTTGTCAGTTCGATGATCCGTTCCGGCACGGCATCGGTGCAGATGTCGATATCGCGGACGCCGGTGCCCATCAGAGCGTTTCGGACACAGCCGCCGACAAACAGCGCCTTGGCGCCCCCGGCCTCCAGCGCGGCGCAGACCGCCTGCACGGCCGGGTCGGCCAGCCAGGGCGTGTCGATCCGGGCCGCGGTCGCCATCAGAGGAAATTGGAGTGATCGGGGGACTGGTCGCCGGCCATCCGTGCCGCCAGTTCCCGCAGCATCCGCGCGGTGGCGCCCCAGATGTAATAGGGACCGTAAGGCACAGTGTAATAGCGCCGGTGGATGCCCAGCCAGCGCCGGCTTTCGATGGCATAGCGGTCGGGCGCCATGACGTGGTCGAAGGGCACGCGGAATACCTCCTCCACCTCGCCCGGTTCGGGGCGCAGGGTGAAGGGTTCGTGGATCAGCGCGATCACCGGCGTGACCAGGAAATTCGTCACTGTTTCATGCGGGGGAAGGTGGCCCAGCACCTGCGGCAGGTCGCGGGGCAGGCCGATTTCCTCCTCGGCCTCGCGCAGGGCGGTGGCGGTTGCATCCGCATCCTCCGGATCCTGCTTGCCGCCGGGAAAGGCGATCTGGCCCGGGTGGTGGGCCAGGCGCGAGGACCGTTTGGTCAGGATCAGCCGCGGCTCTGCGGCGCTGACATCCACCGCCACCAGAACGCCGGCATTACGCAGCTTCCGCTTGCCGGCCGTGGCCGCGTCGGCGGACAGTTCGGGGTTCAGGTCGAAATCCGAACTGCGATGCCCGGGGCGCGCGATGGCCGCACGCAGGGCATCGGTCAGAGCCTGCATGTCGTGCGGCCGGGTGCCATATGCCTCAGCTGTCGCCATCCGCACCATCTTCGGATTTCACCGCCTCGAACCCCACGGTCAGAGGGTCCAGGTCGTAATGCGCGCCGCAGAACTGGCAGTCGGCGGTGACGCGGCCGTCTTCCGTCGTCATCGTCTGGATGTCGCGGGCGGAATAGATCGACAGGCTTTGCCGCACCCGCGCCTCGGAACAGGTACAGCCAAAGCGGACCGCCTGCGCATCGTAGACCCGGGGCTGTTCCTCGTGGAAGAGGCGCACCAGAAGGTCCGTCGGCGGGACCGTGGGGCCGATCATCTCCATCTCCTCGACAGTGTCGAGAAGGATGTTCACGCGGTCCCAGTTCTCCTTCTCTTCGCCATCGACGAGGTCGGAGGCCAGAAGGACGGCGCCTTCGCCGCTGGCATCGCCCGATGCCACGAAGGGCGAGGCCTTGGGCATGTGCTGCAG
The DNA here is from genome assembly GCF_009765275.1 of Chachezhania sediminis. Taxonomy (GTDB): domain Bacteria; phylum Pseudomonadota; class Alphaproteobacteria; order Rhodobacterales; family Rhodobacteraceae; genus Chachezhania; species Chachezhania sediminis. The sequence goes on along the minus strand of NZ_VOPH01000002.1, from coordinate 62,773 downwards.
CATGACGCCGCCCGCCCGCCAACGTTCCGCCGATCCGGGCATCCGCGACCGGCCATAGGCCAGCGAAAAGCGGGTCGGCAGCTGTTCGGACTGGGCGAAATAGGCCTCGGCACAGCGGGCAAGCGCCCCGCCGGCCAGCGGCGTGATGCCCTGGTAGGGCTGCGTGCCCGGGCCCTGGTCGATCAGGATGGCAAAGTACCCATCGCCCACCTGGTCGAAAGGGGCGCCGGGCGTCAGCCGGTCCGCGTCGAAACTGGCATAGGCGCGGATCTTGGCCGGCATGCCTTCCTTTTCGGGCGCGAAATAGTCGGTCGCGATCATCCGCACCGGCCCGTTCGACTGAACCTGCAGCGACAGCTTCCAGCGCAGCGCCACGGTCTGGCCGATCAGCGCCGTCAGCAGCGCCATTTCGGCCACCAGCGCTTCGACCTGGGGCGGATAGTCATGTTGTTTCAGGATGCCGTCCAGCACGCCGTCAAGGCGCGCGACGCGGCCCCGGATGTCCGAGGCATCGAGCTGGAAGGGCAGGACGGCGTCGTCCCACGCGAGTTTCTCACCGATGGTCATGGGGTTTCCTTGTGCGCCTGGTCTTGGCATACCGCCGCTATATAGGCGCAGCAAGGCTTCATGAAAGGGGCAGCAGGCATGAGACGTTTCGGAGAGGCCCCCGAACCCGGCCGGATCTATACCCGAAGGACGGGTGTCTATGCGTTGCTTCCGCGGGGCGGGCAGCTGTTGCTGACGCTTCAGGAACGGCCGGAGCCGGACCTGCAGCTGCCGGGCGGCGGCATCGATCCGGGCGAATCGCCGGTCGCGGCCCTGCACCGCGAGGTGATGGAGGAAACCGGCTGGCGCATCGCCGAACCGCTGCGCGTCGGCGCCTTCCGCCGCTATGCCTATATGCCGGAATACGACCTGTGGGCGGAAAAGATCTGCCTGATCTATCTGGCCCACCCCGTCCGCCCGCTGGGCGAGCCCACAGAACCGCACCACACCGCGCTGTGGATGGACGTGGACCTTGCCGCCGAGATGCTGGGCAACGAGGGCGACCAGTACTTTGCCGGGCTGTTGCTGGGATAGTGGCAGAAGCTCCTTGCCCGAAACGCGCCGCACGGAAATGCACGGCCCAACCCCGAGGCGAATCGCATTTTCTATTAATCTTCCAGTGCGGGTGGCGACGGGTCGCGCAAGCGGACCGGATCCGGGCTTTTGCCAAAGGCCGGTCGGCGCGTTAACCAGGATCGGCTTCAGCGCGATGGGGAGAGTGTAATGGTCGCAAGTTCCACGGCCGAACAGGACCGCCGGCTTCTGGCAGGGGCGGCGCAGGGCGACAAGCGCGCGATGCACGCGCTTTATCAGCGCCACCACGATGCGCTGTTCGCCTTCATCCGGATGCGCTGCGATGACGATGCGCTGGCCGCCGATGTCGTGCAGGACGCGATGATGGAGGTCTGGCGCTGCGCCGGACGCTTTGCCGGCAGGAGTTCCGTCAAGACGTGGATCTTCGCCATTGCGCGGAACAAGATGCTCGACCGGCTGCGCAAGTCCTCGCAACTGTCCTTCACCGACGACGTGCCAGAGGAGGTGGACGAGTCCCCAGATGCCGTGTCGGTGATCGCGGCGTCGCAGGATGCGTCCCTGCTGCGGGACTGCCTGAACAAGCTGAAGAAAGTGCAGCTTGCGGTGATCCGCCTGGCCTTCTTCGACGAGCTTCCCTATGCCGAGATCGCCGAGATAGAGGGCGTGCCGCTGGGCACCGTGAAGACGCGGATCTTCCATGCCAAGTCGGCCCTGCTGCACTGCCTTGGCGGCCGGGATTGAACCATCGATCGATCAGGGTCTCGTGACGGCCATCACCAGGTCGGGCCGGTCCGAAAGGGCGGCTTCGGCCGCATCCCGGGCGGCGGCATCGGCAAAGCCGATCGTGTAAAGCCCCAGCGCGCCGGGCCCGTCGATGACGGTGGCGCCGATGCTTTGCAGCAAGGCCGTGACCTCGGCCGCGGGCGCGGTTTCGGTGAAGGCCAGGCGCAGGGCCGGCCCTGCGACCGAGACCGAGGCCGGGGCGAAGCCGGCGCCCGGTTCCGGCAGGCGCGGGGCCACGCCGAATTGCCAGAAGACGATGGTCGCCACGACGATGCCCGCAACCTTCAGGGCGGTCAGGCCCCGGTTCAGGTTGGCCGGGGCGGCAATGCGGTCTGCGTCGATGGCCCTGGACAGGCGGTCCCAGCCGGCCTCTTTCATCCCTTCGGGCACGGGGCGGTTGCCCAGCTCGTCGGCGGCAGCGCGGAGCGCGGTGGCGGCGGCCCGCAGGTCAGGGTCCGCTGCCATCTCTGCCTCGAAAGCCGCGCGGGCCGCCGGATCGAGGCGGTTCTGAAGCCAGGCTACCAGTCGGTCGTCGTCTTCCATGTGCCCAAGCCTTTCACGTTGCTGCCAGTTGTTCCAGACATGGGCCTGAAACAGAAGGGTGACGCATGGAAAACATGGCCCGCCCTTCGACTGCCGTCACGGCTTGGTCGAAACCTGGCCCCGTTCGGTTCAAAGTCATTCCGCCAGGGGAACGGGTCGTGCACAAAAGGCACGGTCGGATTGAACCGCGGGAGGGATCGCGGATACAAATGCCCATGACCCCTTTCTTCCCGCCGCTTGCGCGGATGGCGGCTGTTCTTGCTGTCTCTGCCTTTGCACTGGCGTCCTGTGCCAGTTTCACCCTGAACCCGCCGGCCCCGGAATTCATCAAGGCCGATGCCGGCGATGTCGTCGACGACCGGGAAATCGTGGTGCTGGTGCCCACGACCGGCGCCGCTGCGCACCTGCGCAAGGGGGCGGCGGCTGAAGGTTTCGTCCTGCGGGACCAGCGCTGGCTGGGCGCCCTTGGCCTTTACATGCAGCGGTACACGATCCCGGAACCGCTGAACGGCCCCGGCGCCATCGCCGCGCTGGAACGGATCGAGCCTACGTCGACCGCCGGCGTGAACCACGCCTACAAGCCTGTCGCGGCGGCGTCGCTGGATTATGCCAACACCCTGATCGCCTGGCCGGACCATGCCTGCCGGGCGGCAGGGCCCATCGGGATGATCGATACCAGCGTCAACGGGTCGATCCGCGAACTGGCGGGCGTGAAGATCGTGGCCGAAAGTTTTGCCCGCGGCGGCGCCGCGCCGGACCGGCACGGGACCGAGGTCGCGGCGGTGCTGGCCGATCCCCGGCGGTTGTCCGGCGTGACGCTTTTCAGTGCGGCGGTGATCGGCGAATCCGCCCGCGGCCGGGACGAGGCCGGCGTCGACAGCCTGCTGGAGGCGCTGGACTGGCTGGCCGCCAATGGCGTGCGGTTGGTGAACATCAGCCTGGCCGGCCCCTACAACAAGCTTCTGGACCGGGGCATCGACGTCGCGGCGACCAGGGGCATGATCCTCGTGGCGGCCGTGGGCAATGACGGGGCTACGGCCGCGCCGCGCTATCCGGCGGCGCTGGGCAATGTCATCGGGGTGACGGCGGTGGACGCCGACAAGGCGATCTATCGCAATGCCGTGCGCGGCAGTTACGTCGACGTGGCGGCCCCCGGGGTCGACATCCTGCTGAAGGTCGACGGGCGGACACGGTTCGTCACCGGCACCTCGATCGCGACGCCCTTCGTGACCGCGCGTATTGCGTCGGACCCGCGCCTGTTCCGGGGATCGCCCGGGCAGATTCGGCAGGCGCTGGGCGCGTCCAGCGTCGACCTGGGCGCGCCGGGCCGGGATCCGGTCTTCGGGGCCGGTCTGGTCGTCGGGAACGCGGCCTGTCCGGGCTGATGCGCGCGCCGGTCAGATCCAGCCCAGCAGCTTCCACCACAGGAAGTCGAGCGGGATCAGCACCAGCAGGGTCAACCCGGCCACCGCCAGCGTGACCTTTGCCAGCGCCTTCAGGGGTTCCCCCGCCAGGCCCATGGCAACGATCAGCGGCGGCGCCTGATAGGGCAGCGCCACGGTCGAGAAGCCGATGACCTGAGTCATCAGCACCACCTCTACCGGCAGGCCGGTGGCGGTGGACAGATCGCCTGCCAGCGGCGTCAGCACGGCCGGTGCGCCGGGAACCGTGGTCAGAAGACCGGTCACGACCGACAGCAGCGACAGCGACACGAAGTTGGCAAAGTCGTGCCCGGGCGCCAGCGGCAAGATGCGGGCGACCAGCCCGGCGATGGGTTCCCCCAGCCCGGCCTGGTTGACGACCGTGCCCACGGCCAGAACGCCGGTCACCATCAGGATCGTGCCGAAATCGACCGATTGCCGAAACTGCTGGGGCGAGACGAAGCCGATCCCCGGCATCAGCAGCAGCACCGCCGCGGCCATGCCGATCCAGGCCGGCTGCACGCCGTGCAGGCTGTCGGTGGCCCACAGGACCAGCATCGCCAGCAGGATCGCCATCAACTGGCCTTGCCGCGCACCGGCGTCGGGCGGCAGGGCAGCGGTCGGGGCCGCCGGGCGTGCCTCGGCCGGGTAGAAGCGCAGGACGACCGCCACCATCAGCACCGATTTCAGCAGGCCCAGAACCGGGTAGTGCAGCAGCAGGTAATCGGCATAGCCCAGCTGGATGCCGTGAATCCGCTCTGCCGCGCCGGCCAGCACGATATTGGGCAGGTTGGCGGGCAGGATCGCGAAGCTGGGCAGGTTGGAGCTGAGCGCGACGGTCACCGCCACGGCGATGCGCCCGTTCGACCCGCGCTCCAGCCCCAGCCCGTCGGCCACCGCCATGGCCAGCGGCACCAGCACCATTGCCCGTCCGGTCGATGACGGCATCAGGAAGCCCAGAAGCGCCCCCAGCGCCATCACGCCTGCGATCAGCATGACGTAATTTCGCGACAACAGCGGCGAGACGGCCCGGGCCAGCCGCGTGCCCAGCCCGGTCGACGTGATCGCGGCGCCGATGACGAAGCCCGACACCGCCAGCCAGATCGCGGCCGAGGTGAAGCCGGAAAAGACCACCTCGGGCGTTTCCAGCCCGCCGATCAGCAGGGCGGAAAAGAAGATCAGCGAGGTCAGGTAGGCCGGGATCGCCGACGTGGCCCAAAGGCCCAGCGAAAACAGGACGATGCCCAGAATCCGGGCTTGCGCGGGCGCCAGCCCCGGCGGGACCAGGATCGCGATCGCCACGGCGGCGACTGCGGTCGCGCCGATCACGAATGTCTTGCCGGTCATCATGGCGTTCTCCTTCCCCTGCTGCGGTTGAAGAACCGGATAGTCTTTGGCGCGTCGATGTGAAAGAACGACAAAATGCCAATGGATGTCGAAATTCCGCCAAATGCCGACGACCGCTCTCATGGACCCGGCCCGCTGGGATTTGTCGAGGATCCGCGTCGCCCGGTGGTGGCCTGGACCGGCACGTTGAAGGGCGGCTTCGGCACCCGCAGCCATTCCCATCCGCGGGCGCAGCTGGCGCTGTGCTATCACGGGCTGATGCAGCTTCGGGTGGACGAGGACGCCTGGTTCATCCCGGCCCGCTTCGGGGTCTGGATCCCGGCAGGGCGGGTCCATCGGCTGACCGCCCAGACGGACGTGGACCTGCACAGCCTGTTCATCGACCCCCTTGCGGCCCGGCGTGACGGGTTGCCCGACGCGCCGACCGTGGTGCGTGCCTCGCCGCTGCTGCGGGGAATCGCGCAGCGGCTGGCGCCTGCGGCGGTCGGCGGGCTGGCCGCGGCCGAGATGCGCCGGCTGGCCTGGGTCACCCTGGAAGAGATCGCGCGACTGGACCGGCCCGACATGCGCCTGCCTGGCGGGCGGGACGCGCGGGTCGCGGCGGCGATGGCGCACATGGTCGGGGATCCGGCCGACCGTCACGGCCTGTCCGGCGCCGCCTGCGCGGCGGGGTGCAGTGAACGGACGCTGGCGCGGCTGTTCCCGGCGGACACGGGGATGACCTTTCGCGACTGGCGCAACCGCATGCGTTTCATGCTGGCGCTGGAAGGGCTGGAACGGGGGGAAACCAGCACCGCGCTGGCGGCCCGGCTGGGCTGGTCCACGACCAGCGCCTTCACGGCGGCCTTCCGCAGACATTTCGGCGCGCCGCCAACGGCCTATCGGGGCAATCACCCCGGCCGCGAGGCACCGCCAGGGCACCAGGATCGGAACGCGGTCGAAATGCCCCGCAGCCACGGCCGATAGCGGTTTCGCCTGCGGGCCGAACCGCCTTTGGATCGCGCCCGAACGGACCGGAAACCGTCACCGCAAGGGGCAGGCCATGACCGTTCGACCCCATCCGCCGCGCCCGGTCCCGTCGGCGGGGGCCGATGCCCGGCGCTTTCGTCCGGTGTCGGCCCTCACTGGATGGCCTTTTCGATCCATTTTTGTCCGGCGACCGGGCCTTTTCCCAGCAGAGGCCCGCCCCGTGAAACTGCTTTCCGAAAGCGCGCTCGAAATCCTGAACCATCGTGCGGCCCTGCCCCCGGCCGAGTTCATCGAGATCCAGGCAGAGGGGGCGCTGATCTTTGCCCACAAGCCCCGGTTGTGGCATTGGCTGGCGGCCGAAATCCCGGCCGATGGTCCTTTGATCGAATGCGGCGTCTTCGAAGGCCGGTCGATCAAGGCCTTCGCCGCGGCCCTGCCGGACCGGATCGTCTTCGGTTTCGACGATGTCCGGGGCCTGCGCCTGAACCTGCCCGGTCTGAACCTGACCCGCGGGTCCTGTGACCGGGGCGGCGCCCTGCCGGACGTGGCGGACAATGTCCAGTTGATCCGCGGTCACATCGAGGAGACGCTGAAACCGTTCCTGGAACAGAATTACGGCCCGGTGGCGTTTCTGCATTTGCACACGGACGGTCACTCTCCTGCCGCACTTGCCCTGAAACTGGTACGGCGAAGGCTTGCTCCCGGCTCCGTCGTGCTATTCGATACAGCTGATCGGTTATCCGTTCTGGGATCGGGGGCAATACCGCGCCCTGCAGGAGGAGCTTTACGGCATGAGTTACGCCTATATCGCATTTTCCGGCACGCAGGCCGCGAACCGGATCCTGGGCTGATCGAAGGCGCGGGGCGATAAGGCATGGCAGAACGCGGCACGGTCGCATTGCATATCGGGTCGGTCCACGACGGGGCGATGGAGCTGGTTTCGTCCCTGCGGCGGAACTCCGAACTGCTGGCCGCACTGGGCATTTCGGTCCGCCGGCCGCGGTTCTATCGCCGCAGGCTTCAGGAAGTGGCCGAGGATCCGGGCGCCGATCCCGCGACCTCGGAACAGATCGCAGAGATCTGGCAGGCCTTCCCGGACGACAGCATTCCACGCCATGCCTTCTTGAACATGCCCTCGCTTATTGGCCCGGACGAGGAACTGATCCGCGACGGCAGCTTCCTTCCCGGGGCTGCGATCCGGCCGACTGCGGTGCGCCGCTATCTGGACCAGGTCGATTGCACCTTCTTTCTGGGGCTGGTGAACCCGGCGACGATGATCAGCCGTGCCCTGGCCACGATCGAGAACCCTGAGCTGGCCGCCACGCTGGCGTCGATCCAGCCTGCGGGCCTGTCCTGGACCAACGTCATCACCCGCCTGCAACAGGCCAACCCGTCGACGCCGATTGTCGTCTGGACGCGCGAGGAGCTGCCCTTTACCTGGCCGCAGCTGATGCATCGCGCCGCCGGGCTGGACTCCGAGGTGCTGGTTCACGGCACCGCCGACGGGTTGAGGGAGCTGCTGCCGGCCGAGGCGAAGGTCTCGCTTGAAGAATATATCCAGCGCAAGGACATGGTGGATCACAGGGCGCTGGCGCGGGTCTTCGACGTGTACCTGAAGCATTTCGTCAAGCCGGACAACCTGACCGAGGTGATCGAGGTCCCGGGCTGGACGGCCGAGGTGGTCAACGACATCACCCGCCACTATCGCAGCGATGTGGCCGAGATCGGCCGGATGAGCGGCGTCACGCTTCTGACCGTCTGACCATGACGAAAGAACCGCTTCATCCGGGCCGGGCCGGGCAGGACCCCGGGCACGTGGCCGATGCGATCGCCGTGCGCAGGCTGGCCGGCTGGCCCGTGCCCACGCCGGACGGGGGGCAGCTTCACGTGACCGAGGCCCTGCGCCTGCCGTCCGATGTGCCGGGCCAGGATCTGGTGCAGTTGTACCTTCCGGCGGGCACGGAATTCGCCGTTCTGCCCGCAACGCCGCCCCAACACGAACTGGGGCGCCGCGGCATGGGCGGCGGAATCGTGGTGACCCTTCAGGTGTCGGCGGCCCAGGCTGCGCATTACCCGTTGCACGGCGTCGACCGGCCGATCCCGACCTCGCGCGCCGAACCGGATCTTTTCGCCGGGCGGGACTGCGTGATTGCGGAACGCAACGGCGAAAGCCTGGCCACGGTGCGGGACTGGGTGATGTGGCATCACGCCCGTCACGGGGTGCAGGGCGTGGTCATGGTCGACCGTGCCCCCCCGGCCGAAGCCGAAGCCTTTGCCCGGGACCTGGCACAGGCGCTGGACGGCGACGTCCTGCTGGCCGGCGCGGACGGTGCGCGGTCCAACGGGCTGATGCTTCTGTCGCTGTCGTCGGACCTGCCCCTGGGCAAGCCCCGGACGGGCCCCGAGGCGCATCCCTACCTTGCCCCCGACGCACCCGGCAAGGACAGGATGAAGCCGCCCGGTGCCGATCCATGGACCGCGCCGCTGGGGGTCGTTTCGGTCTTCGAGATCGTCCGCCACCGCTTCCTGTCGCAGGCCGCGGCGGTGATGAACATAGACATGCACGACATCCTGCCCCTGCCGGAGGATGGGCTGGTCCGGGCCGGCGACGACGGCCTGCAGGTCCTGCCGGCCACGGTTTTCGACGCGGCCCGACGATCGGACAAGGGCGCGGTTCTTCTGGCCGGGGAACGCGCCTATCCTTGGGGATTGCGCAAGGGACGGCCCGCCGGCTTCGGCGACCATATCTGCCGCCGCTTCGACCGCATCTCTCATCACCGGCGCTGGTGCATCGTGCCGGACCGGCTGCCCGATGGCGCCACGCTGCTGCTGACCCGGGTGCTGGGTGTCGGTGCCGTCCGCCAGACCTTCCGATTCTACCGCTGCATGGCGCTGCGTTTCGACGGGACCGACCGGCTGGGCGGCAAGGTCTCGCGTCTCGTGCCGAAATCCTGCCTGACCGAGACGCCGGACCTGCTGCGCCTGGCCGGGGCGCTGGGCGCCAGTCCCCAGCGCATGCCGGAGGCCCCGGCGTACCCCGAAGTCCCGGCGGTGCCGCAGGCCCGGGGCCGGGTCGTGATCGTCACCTGCATGAAGAACGAAGGTCCCTTCATCCTGGAATGGCTGGCCTATCACCGGTCCATCGGCGTGGACGACGTGCTGGTCTATACCAACGACTGCACCGACGGGACCGACACATTCCTGGACCTGCTGCAGGCCAGGGGCCTGGTCCAGCGCCGCGACAACCCGTTTCGACAGACCGGCGGCACCAAGCCCCAGCAGACGGCGCTGGCCGCCGCGGATCGCGAGCCTGTCGTTGAGAACGCGGGCTGGGTCCTGTCGATGGACGTAGACGAGTTCATCAACATCCATGTCGGGCGCGGGCACCTGGACGACCTGTTCGCCGCGGTGCCGGATGCCAACTTGATCTCGATGACCTGGCGGCTGTTCGGGAATGCCGACGTGGCGCCCTATCGCGACGCCTTCGTGACCGAACAGTTCACCCGCTGCGCGCCAAAGCTGATCCGGGTGCCGCACCAGGCCTGGGGCTTCAAGACCCTGCACCGCAATCAGGGTCTGTTCCGCAAGCTGGGGGTCCACCGTCCCAAGGGCCTGAACCCGGAACTTGCAGCGCAGGTGCGCTGGGTCAACGGATCCGGCAAGCCGATGCCGAAAAGCGAACTGCGCAATGCCTGGCGGTCCAGCCTGCAGACCGTGGGCTATGACCTGGTGACGCTGAACCACTATGCCCTGCGGTCGGCCGAAAGTTTCCTGGTCAAACGCGACCGCGGCCGGGTGAACCATGTCGCGCGGGACCAGGGCCTGCACTACTGGTTCCGCATGAACAACAATGCCGAGCAAGACTTGTCGATCCAGCGGAACCTGCCGGGGATGAGGGCGGAACACGCCCGCCTGATGGCCGATCCCGAAATCGCGGCGGCCCACCGGGCCTGCGTCGCCGCGCACCGGGCTCGGATTGCGGAGTTGAAGGCCGATGGCGAATACGCTGGCCTTTACGCCGGAATAACGGGCGAACGTTTGCGGCGCCTGTCTACGCGCCTGCGCCATTTCGGGGCGGCGGTATTCGCGGCCGGCCCCGACGTGATCCCGGACGAAGCCCTGCAGGAGGCATTGCCGAAGCAGTACTTCTTCAACGTGCCGGATCCCAAGGGCTGAGGCTGCAAAGCTGGGCGTTCCGTGCCATTGCAGGAAGGATAGCGGCCGGGTGTGATGCCGCCCCGATGCCGTGCGAACCGTAAGGCAGCAGCTTCAGGATCGTCATCCGGGCGATCATGGTCAGGTCCGACGCATACAGCGTCCGGGCTTGTGGCGGGGCTGGGTCCCGTTTCGCAAGAATTGTGCAGGCTGGCGCAAGCGCACCCTTTGTGCCCGCGCCCGCTCTCCCCGGGCCGTATCGAAGAAGGCCCGCGATCCGATCCTGCGACTCCTGCGACCGCCGGGTCGCGGACGTCGCCCATCCTGCGCCGCCCGGTGTCGGTGATTGGCCGGCGGGACAAGGGCCCCTGAAAAGCAAACGCCCCCGAAGGCGGGGGCGTCTTCGTGTCCGGTCCTGCCCGGGAAGGGTTACTGAAACACTTCCCGCATGTTGGTGAAGGCGTTTCGCAGCGCGTCGGACCAGCTTTGCGACAGCGCCTGAAAGCCCTTGTCGTCGGGTTCGATCCGGCGCTGCTGATCGAAGTCGAAGACCCCGCGGCGCTGCACCGTCAGGTCCAGCGGCATGCCGACCGACAGGTTCGACCGCAGGGTCGAATCCATCGACAGAAGCGTGGCCAGTATCCCGTCGTCCAGCGGCGTTTCCGGCGTGATCACCCGGTCCAGGATCGGCTTGCCGTACTTGTGTTCACCGATCTGGAAGAAGGGCGTGTCGTCCGTCGCTTCGATGAAATTCCCGGCCGAATAGATCATGAACAGCCGCAGCTGCCCGCCGGCCCGCTGCCCGGCACAGATGATCGAGGATTCCGAGCTTTCCCCGCGCGAGGCCAGCGACGGGCCGTAGCGGCTTTGGACCACGTGCATTGCATCGCCCACGATTTCCGCCACGCGGAACATGGACGGGGCGGAAAACAGCGTCTCGATCCCCTGTTTCGGCTTGTCGATGTTTTCCTGCAGCAGCGACATCACCGCCTGGGTGATCGCCAGGTTGCCGGAGGTCATCATGGTGATGGCGCGTTCACCCGGATTGCGCCAGGTGAACATCTTCTTGTAGCGCGAGATGTTATCGACGCCGGCATTGGTCCGCGTGTCGGACAGGCAGATCAGGCCGGCATTCAGTTTCAGCGCCACGCAATAGGTCATGGTCTTTGGGCCTCGTCGGCGCAGAAGGGCGCCGCCGGGCGGCCGCGCTCTACTGCGATTGTGCTTGGGTCTCGTCGGTCAGGATCGGGCCGAAGCCGAAATCGCTGCCGATCGATATCGCCAGGTTGTTGGAGCGAACGATCATCTCGGTCAAGTACTCGTGCAAACCGCGGCCGATGACAACATCCACTTCCGTCCCGGACAACTCGTCGCGCAGATTGATCGCATCTGCCAGCGACCCGCCGCCATAGGCGCCTTCGCTGTGCAGGTTGCCCAGTTCCGCCAGAATATTGTCGAAACAGTGGCGCAACGACCGCGGGTTGCGGCGGTTCAGCAGCAGGAAGTCGATCACCAGCCGGACCTGGACCGGCGCGCGGTAGACCCAGCGATAGGCCGACCGGGCCCCGGCAGCGATCAGCAGGTTGTTCCAGTGCAGCTGGTCCATGGCGGACCCGACCGGGTGCTCCTCCGGCATCAGGACGTGATACTTCACGTCGACCAGGCGCGCCGTGGCGTCGGCCCGTTCCACGAACTGGCCCAGCCGCAGGAACTGATAGCGTTCGTCCCGCAGCATCGTGCCTTCCACGCAGCCCCGGAAGCGGGCGGTGTACTGGCGGATCTGGTCCACGGTCGACGGCAGATTCCGGGGCGCGCAGTCGCGTTCGGAAAACAGCCGCGTTTCCGACCAGGCGTCGTTCACGGCAGTCCAGACATCCAGCGTGATCGACCCGCGCTGGGCCCTTGCATTGGCCCGGGCCTGCGCAAAGCAGGCCTGGACCGACGATGGGTTCGACGGGTCCAGGATCAGGTGGTGCAGCGCCTCTTCCCCGGTGGCCTTCTTGACCTCGCCCGGATAGGTGCCGCTGCAGCCGGCCGCGATCAGGATCGCGCCCCATTCGTTGGTGTCGGCGTCGATCTGGGCGCCGGTCAGGTCGAACCGGCGTCCGGCCTCGACCAGGCGGCCCAAATTGTCGCACCGTTCCATGTAGCGGCCCAGCCAGAACAGGCCTTCTGCCGTGCGGCTTAGCATCGTCATACGCCCAGCCCCGCCTTCAGTACCCAGGTATCCTTCACGCCGCCGCCCTGGCTGGAGTTCACCACCAAAGAGCCTTCGCGCAAAGCCACGCGGGTCAGCCCGCCCGGCACCAGCTTGGTCTCGGTCCCCGAGATCACGAAGGGCCGCAGGTCGACGTGCCGCGGTGCCAGCCCTTCGTCGACCAGCACGGGCGAGGTCGACAGCGCCAGCGTCGGCTGCGCGATGAAGCCTTCGGGATTTTCCATCAGCTTCTTGGCAAAGATTTCCTGTTCCGCCTTGGTCGACTTGGGCCCGATCAGCATGCCGTAGCCGCCGGACCCGTGCACCTCTTTCACCACCAGTTCGTCCAGGTGGTCGATGACGTAGGCACAGTCATCCGGCTGCGAGCAGCGCCAGGTCGGCACGTTCTTCAGGATCGGCTCTTCGCCCAGGTAGAAGCGGATCATGTCCGGCACGAAGACATAGGTCGCCTTGTCGTCCGCCACACCGGTGCCCGGCGCGTTGACGATGGTCACCCCGCCGTTGCGGTAGACGTCCATCAGCCCGCGCACACCCAGAACCGAATCCGGGTTGAAGACGGCGGGGTCGATGAAGGCGTCGTCGATCCGGCGATAGATCACGTCGACCCGTTCCGGCCCCCGGATGGTGCGCATCCAGACGCGGCCGTCGTCGACGTAAAGATCCTGTCCTTCGACTAGTTCCACGCCCATGCGGTCGGCCAGGAAGGAATGTTCGTAATAGGCCGAGTTGAAGTAGCCCGGCGTCAGGATCGCCAGCGTCGGCGTGTCGTCGCACATCGGCGGCGCGACCGAGGCCATGGCATCGGCCAGAAGCTCGGGGTAGTCATCGACCGGCCGGACCGAGCCGTCCAGGAACAGCTGCGGGAACATCCGGGTCATCACCTCGCGGGTTTCCAGCATGTAGGAAACGCCCGACGGGGTACGGCAGTTGTCTTCGAGGACAAAGAAATCTTCGGGGCCGGTCCGAACGATGTCGACGCCGCAGATATGCGCCCAGACATCCTTGGGCGGACGCAGGCCGATCATCGCCTTCTCGAACGCCGGATTGTTGTCGACCAGTTCGGTCGGCACGATCCCCGCCTTCAGGATTTCCCTTGGCCCGTATACATCGGCCATGAACGCATTCAGCGCCTTGCAGCGCTGGATGCAGCCACGTTCCACGATATCCCATTCCGACCCCGTAAAGATCCGCGGGATCATGTCGAAGGGGATAAGGCGTTCGGGGTCTCCACCCTCGCCGTAGACGGCGAAAGTGATCCCCACTTTTCGGAACAGGGCCTCGGCCTCTGCGCGTCTCTGCATCAACGCCTCGACGCCTTCCTCGGCGATCCAGCGTTCGATCTGCGCATATTCGGGGCGCGTTCCGCTTTGCGAAAGCATCTCGTTAAACATAAGTTGAAGCTAACAGAGCCAGCGGCTAGGGCAATCGAAACGGTCGTGGCGATCGAACAGGAACGACTAAATTTTCGACTGGCCAGCGGCCGCAACGGGGTAGTGATCAAAGAATGAGCATCGACGTCGCACTTAATCACCGGACTCGCTATCGCTATGACCGGCTGGTCAACATGGCCCCCCACATCATCCGTCTGCGGCCTGCGCCCCATACCCGAACGAAGATCCTGAGCTACACCCAGCGCGTGTCGCCGGGCGAGCATTTCGTGAACTGGCAGCAGGATCCCTTTGCCAATTATCTGTCGCGAATCGTTTTTCCCGAAAAGTCCGACCACCTGGAAGTGGAGATCGACGTCGTCGCCCGGCTGGAGGCGATCAACCCGTTCGATTTCTTCCTGGAGGAAGCCGCGCAGGAAGCCGATTTCAAATATGACGCCGATACCGCCGCGGATCTGAAGGCTTACATGGTGAAGCCGAAATTGACGCCGCGATTCAAGGACTTCATTGCCTCCTCGCCGAAACAGAAGGGCTCCACGATCGATTATATCGTGGCCATGAACCAGTATGTGCAGCAATCCGTCGGGTATATCGTGCGGATGGAACCCGGCGTGCAAACGCCCGAGGAAACGCTGACCCGGGCGTTGGGGTCCTGCCGCGATTCCGGCTGGTTGCTGGTCGAGATGCTGCGCGAACTGGGCTATGCCGCGCGGTTTGTGTCGGGATACCTTATTCAACTTACGGCTGACATCAAACCGGTCGAAGGTCCGTCGGGCCCCGAAAAGGATTTCACCGATCTGCACGCCTGGTGCGAGGTCTATCTGCCCGGCGCGGGCTGGGTCGGACTGGATCCGACCTCGGGTCTTTTTGCAGGCGAAGGCCACATTCCGCTGGCCTGTACCCCCAACCCGCGGTCCGCAGCGCCTATTTCTGGGGCAGTGGACAAGTGCGAAGTGTCTTTCGATTTCGAAATGTCAGTGCAGCGTCTGGCAGAGCCGCCGCGGTCGACCCGGCCGCTGGAGCCGGGCCATTGGACGCAGATTCTTGCGGCCGGCCGCGCGGTCGACGACGTGCTGGAAAAGAACGACGTGCGCCTGACCGTGGGCGGCGAACCGACCTTCGTCTGCGCCACCGACCGCGATGCAGACGAATGGACCATCGCGGCCGTGGGACCGACGAAACGGGCCTATGCCGACCGCCTGATCCGCCGCTTCCGCAACCGGTTCGCGCCCGGTGGCGTGCTGCAATACGGGCAGGGCAAGTGGTATCCGGGCGAGCAGCTGCCGCGCTGGTCGTTCGAGCTTCACTGGCGGGGCGACGGTGCGCCGCTATGGAACAATCCCGACCTGATCGCGCTGGAGGCCGACCCGGATCGGCGCCCGGCCGACGTGCATGACGCACAAGTCTTCGTCCAGACGCTGTGCGCACGCCTGGACGTGCCG
Source organism: Chachezhania sediminis (assembly GCF_009765275.1). Lineage (GTDB taxonomy): Bacteria > Pseudomonadota > Alphaproteobacteria > Rhodobacterales > Rhodobacteraceae > Chachezhania > Chachezhania sediminis. Next base: position 47,427 of record NZ_VOPH01000002.1, on the reverse strand, counting down.
CGCACCCATGCGATCCCGGCCTTTGAAGATCCGGTCGAATTCGCGCTGCGCGAACAAAACCTGCCGTCGAACAGCACGCCGGAAACCAACAAGGTGTCCGACCCGGAAATGCGCCGCCGCCTGGTGCGCGTCTTCGAAAAGGACCTGGACGATCCGGTGGCCTTCGTCCTGCCGCTGCAGCAGGCGCAGTCCGAAGCCTCGCCCCTGCTGTGGCTGTCGGAACTGTGGCAGACCCGCCGCGGCCGGCTGTACCTGATTCCGGGCGACAGCGCCGCGGGCCTGCGCCTGCCGCTGGAGGCGTTGCCTGACCTGCCCGAAGGCGTGGCCCCGATCCAGGTGGAACGCGACAGCTTTACCTACCGTGCGCCGCTGCCCAGCCGCTTCGGCGCCCCGCCGCAGTTCCAGACAGGCGCCCAGGCCAAGGCCCGCCGCGTCTTCCTGGAAAAGCTGCAGGATGCCCGCAAGAACGGCGAACCCCTGCCGGAGATCGAGGATTTCCTGAAAGAACCCGAGTGGGAAGAGCCGGAGGTGCCGGAGAGCCCCGTGGGCGGCCATGTGCGTACCGCGCTGTCGGTCGAACCCCGCAACGGCATCCTGAACGTCTTCCTGCCGCCGCTTTATTCCACCGAAGGCTATCTGGGCCTGCTGAACGCGTTGGAAGACACCGCGTCGGAAACGGGCATCCCGATTCATATCGAAGGCTATGCCCCGCCGAAGGACCCGCGGCTGAATGTGATCAAGGTCACGCCGGATCCCGGCGTGATCGAGGTGAACGTCCACCCCGCCACCAACTGGACCGACCAGGTCCACATCATCGACGCCATCTATGAAGAGGCACGGCAGGTGGGCCTGGATGCCTCGACCTTCATGGTCGATGGGCGGGTCACCGGTTCGGGCGGCGGCAACCACATCGTCATGGGCGGATCGTCGCCCGCCGACAGCCCGTTCCTGCGCCGGCCGGACATGCTGGCCTCGATCATCCGGTTCTGGCAGAACCATCCGTCGCTCAGCTACCTCTTCTCGGGCCTCTTTGTCGGACCCACGTCCCAGGCCCCGCGCCTGGACGAGGCGCGGCACGATTCGCTTTATGAGATGGAGATCGCACTCGCCCAGCTGCCCGCGCCGCCCTCGGCGCCCGCATGGCTGGTCGACCGGCTGTTCCGGAACCTGCTGGTCGATGTCACCGGCAACACCCACCGGGCCGAGATCTGCATCGACAAACTCTATTCCCCCGACGGTCCCGCCGGCCGGCTGGGCCTGATCGAGTTCCGCGGGTTCGAGATGCCGCCGCATCCGCGTATGGCCTCGGCTCAGGCGCTGGTGCTGCGCGCTCTGATCGCGCGGTTCTGGGAAAAGCCTTACACCGAACCGCTGATCCGCTGGGGCACGACGCTGCACGACCGTTTCCTGCTGCCGCATTTCGTGTGGGAGGATTTCAAGGCGGTGCTGGCGGATCTGTCGGCCAATCTGGGCATGGAATTCGACCCGGAATGGTTCAAGGCGCAGCTGGCCTTCCGTTTCCCCATCGCGGGCGAGGCGAATGTCGACGGCACCGAGATCGAGATCCGCAACGCCATCGAACCCTGGCCTACCCTGGGCGAGGAAGGCAGCATCGGCGGCACCACGCGTTTCGTCGACAGTTCGCTTGAACGGGTGCAGGTGACGATCCGGAACCTGAAGAAGGGCGTGATTCCCACGGTGAACGGGGTAGAGATTCCGCTGACCAAGGTGGACGACGAGACCTGGGTCGCGGGCGTCAAGTTCCGCGCCTGGTGGCCGGCGCACTGCCTGCATCCAACGATCCCGCCCCATGCGCCGTTGGTCTTCGACCTGGTGGATCCGAAACAGGGCCGGTCGCTGGGCGGCTGCACCTACCGCGTGGCCCACAGCGGCGGCCGGGCGCATGAATTCCGCCCGATCAACGAGCTGGAAGCGGAGGGCCGTCGCCTGGCGCGGTTCGACCATTTCCACACGCCGGGGCCGATGGCCGCGCGCCATGTCGCCCGCAGCGAGGAATTCCCGCTGACGCTGGACATGCGCCGGTTGTGATAACGCCGAAGGGCGGGCCACCGGCCCGCCCTTTCAGCGTCCGCAACTGCGAATGCAGGGGGCCGCAACACCCGTCGGGGCCGGTCCTGGGACCAGCACCGACGGGTGTTGCGACACAGAGATTACTTGGTCAGGATCAGCTTTCCGGCGCGGGTAATGCGCAGGATATAGGTCTGATCGCCCAGCAGGATATGCGCCTGCTTGCCCGCGCCGACCAGCTGTTCCGCGCGGTGGACGGGGGGCGTGTTGGTTTCTTCGGAATGTACGGTGCTGATTTGCGTGGTCGCCATCATCGCGGTTCTGCCTCTTTTCGTGCGCTCAGGATATCGCAGAGCCAGGGGACCCCATCCCATTCCTGGCCGTGCTGACCCATAAGGTCCATCAGCGCGCGCAGGTCCGAACATTCTGTCCGGCCGCCGGGATGGGCGGAGCGGGGGCTGTGCAGCGGCGGTCGGGCATCGGATGTCCGCATGGATGCTCTCCGGATGTGTGCCGGGCTTCCCGGGTGACCTGCGCGCCTGACGCGCCGGCCCCGCCCGGGTGGCTGAGCGGATATCCTATTCCTGACTGAAAGAATCGGATAAGTCAATCGGCCGGAAATGGGAAAAGATGCATGGTATATGCAATCTACCGCCGATACCGCCGGAAGACCCCCTGAAGACGCGGGCGCGCGTCAAAGAAACAGGAAATCGTCCGCGGTCAGGTGCCCGGCCGATACCCCGTCCAGCGTCAGGACGGACCCTTCGCCGAAGGCGATGGCGGTACTGCCCTCGGGCGACGTGAAAGTCAGGTCGGCCATGCCCGTCAGCCCTTCGAAGGCCAGCCTGTCGGTGCCGGGACGAAAGTCGGTGATATGGTCGTTGCCGGCAGCCAGGGCGAAGACGAATGTGTCTGCGCCGCCGCCGCCGGTGAAGATGTCGTCGCCCTTGTCGTCTGCGATCCGGTCCCGGCCACCGCCGCCGATGATCCGGTCGTCGCCCCAGGCGCCGTTCAGCCGGTTGTCGCCGCCATTGCCGACGATCAGGTTGTCGGCGCCGTTGCCCATGCCGTTCAGGTCGCGTGTGCCCTTCAGGCGCAGTACCTCGATCTCGTGCCCGTGGTCGCGCAGGGCAAAGGACACGCGGGCGATCACGGTGTCCCGCCCTTCGCCCGCATATTCGACGGGCATGTCGTTCCGGTCGGTCACGACAAAACGGTCGTTCCCGGCACCGCCTTCCAGCCGGTCAAACCCGGCCTGTCCGACCAGCACGTCGTTGCCGGCCCCGCCATGCAGGACATCGTCGCCCGCGCCGCCCTTCAGCCGGTTGTTGCCGGTGTTGCCGGTGATCGTGTTGTCCAGCCCGTTGCCGATGCCTTTCAGCCGGGCGTCGCCGGTCAGAGTCAGCCCCTCGACATGCCTGCTGACGGGGCGAAGAGAGAAGGACACCGACGCAATCACCGTGTCGTTGCCCTGATCCTTCAGTTCGGTGATCCGGTCGCCCCGGTCGTCGACGAAATAGATGTCGCTTCCTGCGCCCCCGGCCATGGCCGACACGGCGCCGTCCGGCCCGAAGATATCGTCGCCGTCGGTGGGCACGCCGTTCCGGACGGGCCCGTTGCCGGTTTGCCCGGCGCTGTCCAGCAGGTTCAGGATTGCGGTGGCCAGTTCAGCGCGCATCGCGTCGGAATAATGCAGATGGTCCTGAAACATCGCGGCCAGGTCGATGCCCGCTGCGGCGGCCACGGCATCGGGGTCCAGAAGATGGACGCGCGGGTCGTCCTGGGCCAGGCGGTCCTGCGCATCCCGAATCGTGTTCCAGTTTGCCCGGTCGGGCGCCGCGGCCGCCAGGCCCGACAGTGCCACCAGCGACACGGGGATGTCAGAAGCCCCGGGCACCGCGCTGCGGAAGGCGGTGAACAGTGCATCCAGCGCCGCCTTGTATCCGTCGGCGCCGGTGAAATCATAGGTGTCGGCCTCTCCCTGAAGCCAGATCAGGCCGTGAAGGTCCCCGTCCGGGGTCCCGTCCAGCATCGCGCGGGTCTGCGCCGCAAGGTCCGCTGGCAGTTCCGACGCAGTTGCCCAATCCATCCCGTCGCGGCCGCGCAACAGCGGCGCACCGGCATCGGCCACGGTCACCAGCCGATAGCCGTCCGGCCCATGGCGCTGGTCCAGCGCCCTTTCCAAAGCAGAGCGGATCGCAGCAGCATTGCTTTGCCCGGCCAGAACGAAAATCGGCAGTCCCATCGAAACCCTCGGAAACGAGCGTTCCGGTTATCGATGGGGTTGATTGAGGGGGGCTTACCGCCGCGGGCCGGATTATCCCGGATTTTATTCAAATTTCTCCGTGGCCTGGGCGATCAGATCGAACAGCGCCCGGCCATAGCTTGCATTGGCGTGAAGCACGTCGTCTTCGCCATGTCCCGTGGCCCCGCCCAGGCGAAGCGATCCGCGCATCCAGGCCGGATCGGTCAGGAACCCGTGCCGCACGCTGGCCTCTGGCCGGGGCAGGACGTGGGCGTCCGGTACGGTTGCAACCGCCCGGGCCTGGGCCGCGGCCAGCAACGCGGCTATCGCCGCGCCATCGCCGGCCTTGTGGACATCGCGCAACGCCTGCGCCCGGTCGGTCCGGGTCAGCAGACCGGCGGACGGATAGGGCTGCGGCACGACAAAGACCGGCCGGTCCGTGGCCTGCCGGACCATGCCCAGCAACCGGTTCGAAAGCGAGCCTTCCGCCAGCGCATGAAGCGAGGCGGTAGCGGCGGGCACCGACAGAAGCGGACGGGGCAGGGGTTGGAAGTCGTCCTTCAGCAGCGCACCGATTCCGTCGGCCGAAGGCCAGCCGGGCAGGGCGTGGCCCCGGACCAGCCCGGCGGCGTGGTAGACCGTGATCCCCATCGCGACCAGCGCGACGGCGTCGTAGGCCGACAGGTCCACAGATCGCGGCATGCCGGTGCGGTCGAGGAAGGCGATCAGGTCAGGGTCCTCGGCGACAAGGGTCTTGCCGTCCAGCCGAAGGCCTTCCGGCCCGGGCCCGGGTTTCGCCAGAAAGGTCACGTCCATGCCCGGCGGCAGGCCATCGTCGGCCGCCTGGATCATCATCGCGGTGTGGGAATTGCCCAGGATCAGGATCTTCATCGTCTCAGCGTCCTGCAAAGGCTTCCAGCAGGGCGTCCTCGCAGATCGCCTCGTCCGCTTCGTCTTCCGCTTCGGGCGGCAGGGCGGTGGCGACGGGAACCGGCCGGCCTTCGGGGACCGGCAGGCTGTAGGCGGCGAAGAAGGCGCCCATGACCGCAGCGATGCCGGCCTCGGACACGTTGCGCAGGTTGGCGCGATAGCGTTCGGGGCCGAAGGGCGTTCCCGCCACGATCTCGTAAGCTGGGAAATAGTCGGTGTCGGGGTCGGTGGCCGCGACCTCGCCCGCGACGGCGCGCAGGACGGACTTGGAATAGGTCGTGGCCGCAAGGACATGCCGGCCGGTGGCGGTGGCGGTCAGGGGCACCGGCGACACGGTGAGCAGGACCTTAACGCCCGGATTGATGTCGCGCAGCAGGGCCAGCGCGGCGGTCAGGTCCGCCAGTGTGTCCGACAGGCCGAAATTGACGAAACGGTGGCAGTCGGGGTCGAACTGTCCCGCGATCACCCCGGGTGCCGAAGGGTAGATGCGGCCCGTCTCGGTATCCTCCCACGCTTCGGTCAGGCCGAGGGTGAAGATGAACAGATCCATCGACGCGAACAGGTTCAGCACCCGCCGCAGGTGGTCGCGCCGGTGCAGCAGCACTTCTTCGACCGAGGCCAGCCCTTCGGGTTCGACCCCGGGGCGCAGCGCATCGAACCAGCGGCCGGACCTTTCCCAGACCGCATCGGACCCCACGCGATCCTCCATGCAGTCGGCCAGCAGCTGACGCAGCTGCCGCGCGGTATAGATGTTGCCGTAGCGGGCGGAAAACAGGCCATAGCCGAAACGCCGGGCCACGCCCGGATCCATCTTGGCCGGCGCCGGTTCGGCATCCAGCACCTTCAGCGTCGTGGCTTCCAGCCAGGGGCGGACGTTCTGGGCAAAGCAGCTGCCGGCGGTCGCCACGCGCATGCCGCGGGTCAGGGGAAAGGCGGGCTGGTGGATCTCGCGCAGGCGGAAATCCGGCTCGGACCGGCACGACTTCCAGAATGCCCGCGGGGGCAGCGACGAATAGGGCATGGGCTTGCTCCGGCCTGAAGACCCCGCCTAGCACGGCAGGGATGAAGTTTCCACAACCCGGCTTGGCCCCGGACAGAGTTGAGTTCGCCTTGCAAAGGCCCTATCTCGACCACGAGAAATGATCAGATACGGCCGCACCGGGCCGACGGGAGCGAGTCCGTGACCAATCACCTTTACAAGCACGATCTTCCCGACGGGCTGGATCTTGGTCCCGTGGTCGCCATCGACTGCGAGACGATGGGGCTTAATCCCCACCGCGACCGGCTGTGCGTGATCCAGCTGTCGGGCGGCGACGGCAATGCCCACGTGGTCCAGATCGCAAAGGGCCAGACCGAGGCACCGAACCTGTCGGCCATGCTGACCGACCCGGACGTGCTGAAGCTGTTCCATTTCGGCCGCTTCGACATCGCCGCGATGTACAATGCCTTCGGCGCGCTGGCGGCACCGGTCTATTGCACCAAGATCGCCAGCAAGATGGTGCGCACCTATACCGACCGCCACGGCCTGAAATCGCTGACCCAGGAGCTGATCGGCGTCGATATCTCGAAGCAGCAGCAGATGAGCGACTGGGGCGCGGAAAATCTGACGGAGGCGCAGGTGGAATATGCGGCCTCGGACGTATTGTATCTGCACCGTCTGAAGGCGGTGCTGGATACGCGGCTGGCGCGCGAGGGCCGGACGGAACTGGCACAGGCCTGTTTCGACTTCCTTCCGGCCCGTGCCCTGCTTGATCTGGAAGGATGGCCCGATCTCGATATCTTCTCCCATTCATGACGGGTCGGCGGCACGGCATCGGCGGGCCGCACGGCGGAGGCTGAAGTCGATGCGGGGCATGGACCGTCATTCGCGCGTGATCGCCATCCTGAAGGTGATGCTGCCGTTGGCGGCCCTCGGGTTGATGTCGACGGTGTTCCTGCTGTCGCGTTCCGTCGACACGACCGTCGCGATCCCCTTTGCCGAGGACGAAATCGACCAGCGCACAGCCGCCCAGCAGGTGACATCGCCCGTCTATACCGGCGCCACGAAGAACGGGGACGAGATCACTGTCGCCGCCGCCCGCGCGCGTCCGGGTCTGATGGGGCAGCCGGCCTCGGCCGAGGAGCTGGATGCCACCATTTCGTTCCGGGACGGCGGCTGGGTCACGATGACGGCACCCACTGGCAGCATGCCCAATGGCTCGGGCGAGGCGGAGTTCACCGGCGGCGTGCAGATCGACAGCTCCAGCGGCTACAACCTTCAGACCGAGACGATGATCGCGATGCTGGACGGCACCGCGATCCGGTCCGGCGGGCCGGTGGAAGGGGCAGGGCCGGCCGGCCACCTGAGCGCAGGGCAGATGTTCATCACCTCGGAACCGGTCGCGGGCGGCGCGGGCGCCACAGATGCAACAACGAAGGTCGAAACGGCACCACGTCTTCGTTTCACAGGCGGCGTCCGGCTGGTATATGATCCGCGCAGCGACGGGGACAATCAGCGTGACACAGACCAGTAACAAGCGCCGCGTGCCGGCGATCCTGATGCAGTGCGCGCTTGTCGCGATCCTGGTGCCTGTGCTGTCACCGCTGCCTGCCGCAGCGCAGACCATGGCCTTCGGCACCACGCCCACCACGCCGGACCAACCGGTCGAGGTCACCTCGGACACGCTGGATGTCAGCCAGACCGACGGGACTGCGCTGTTTCGCGGCAATGTCGTGGTCGTCCAGGGCGAGATGCGTCTGTCTGCCAACCAGGTCGTCGTGACCTACGCCCGCGCACGCAGCGCGATCGAGAAGGTCGTGGCCACGGGCGAGGTGCTGCTGGTCAGCGGGCCGGATGCGGCGGAATCGGAACGCGCGGTCTATACGCCCGACTCGGGTCAGATCGTGATGACCGGCAACGTGATGGTGACCCAGGGCGCCAATGCGATCAGTTCGGAAAAGATGACCGTCAACATGGCCACCGGCACGGCGCAGATGTCGGGTCGCGTGCGCACTATCCTGATCCCGGACAGCCAATGACAGAGACACCCAACCTGACGGTGCAGGACGGATCCGCCGGTCTGCGGGTGTCAAAGCTGCGCAAAAGCTATCGCCGCCGCGTGGTCATCCGCGACGTGTCGATCTCGCTCGACCGGGGCGAGGTGGTGGCGCTCTTGGGGCCGAACGGGTCCGGCAAGACGACGCTGTTCTATTCCATCGCCGGCCTGGTCTTCCCCGAGGCGGGGACCGTCCGGCTGGACGGCCGCAACGTGACCGCCCTGCCGATGTACCGACGCGCCCGGCTGGGCATAGGCTATCTGCCGCAGGAAATGTCGATCTTCCGCGGCCTGTCGGTCGAAGACAACATCTCGGCCGTGCTGGACATCCATATTCCGAGCCGCCAGGCCCGCAGTGCCCGGCTGGAGGAACTGCTGTCCGACTTCTCGATCGAGCACCTGCGCCGGGTGCCGGCGCTGGCCCTGTCGGGCGGCGAACGGCGGCGGGTCGAAATCGCGCGGTCGCTTGCGGCCGATCCGCGCTACCTGCTGCTGGACGAACCCTTTGCCGGCGTCGACCCGATTTCGGTGGGCGATATCCGCCATCTGGTGGCGGATCTGAAGACCCGGGGCATCGGCGTCCTGATCACGGACCACAACGTTCGCGAGACGCTGGAAATCGTCGACCGCGCCTATATCCTGCACGACGGCCATGTCCTGATGTCCGGCACCCCGACCGAGGTCATCGAGAACGAGAACGTGCGCCGTGTCTATCTGGGCGATAGCTTCCGGATGGGCTGACTCACCCTGCGCTTGATTCGCTGGCAGTCCCCTGCCGTAAGGTAACCACCCTTCCGCTTTTGATTGACAGCAAGGTGCGACCTCGCCTCAAATGGGGTCATGGCGACGCGTCAACCAGATCAAGACACGGGTGCGGCCGGTCATTCGGCCCTTTGCCCTGGTCTTGTCACAGGTCTGTTTGACCGATCGTCCCTTCCATTCGCATAGCAGGTCCAGGGGTCGCCAGCCGGCGCCCTCCGTGCCTCTTGCGAACTCAGACCGTGGAGTGAACATGCGCTACACAATCGCCGGACATCAGATCGACATCGGCACCGCATTGCAGGAACATGTCGAAACTGAACTGGATACCGTCATCGCCAAATATGCGGGCCGACCGACGGATGCGAACATCATATTCTCGAAATCGGGGCATCAGTTCGTCTGCGAGACGACGCTGCACCTGTCCACTGGGCTGACCGCCCAGGCCAAGGGGATGGCAGGCGAAATCTACGCCGCGTTCGAGGCCTGCGCGGAAAAACTCGACAAGCAACTGCGCCGCTACAAGCGGCGCCTGAAGGATCACCACCGCAACCGGGTAGAGCCGGTTGAACTTCTGGGCGCCTCCTCGTATATCCTCGCCGCGGAGGAGCAGGCCGGGGACGATGAGCCCGAAAGCCTGCAGCCGATTATTGTGGCCGAGATGGAGACGAAGATCCCGTCCCTTTCGGTGGGCGAGGCGGTCATGCAGATGGAGCTGGCCGGCGCGCCTGTTCTCGTTTTCCGAAACGAGGGCAAGGACGAGTTGAACGTGGTCTATCGACGTGACGATGGGAACATCGGCTGGATCGACCCGTAAGCGATGCGCAAGAGACCGGGTGCCTCTAACGGCACCCGGGCCCAGGAGGCTGTAACGATGACTCTGTCCGGACTACTGCCGCCCAATGCCGTGAAGGTCCTAGCGGGACCATCCAGCAAAAAGCGGTTGCTGCACGACATCGCGGACATGGCGGCCAGTGTCTACAAGCTGCCGTCGCGGGCTGTCCTGGACGCCGTGATCGAGCGTGAGGGGCTGGGCCCCACGGGCGTGGGCCATGGCGTGGCCCTGCCCCATGCCCGGATTCCGGCGCTGGACCGTGTCGTCGGCCTGTTTGTGATGCTGGAACGTCCCATCGAATACGAATCGGTCGACCGTCAGCCGGTCGACATCGCCTTTTCGCTGCTGGCGCCGCTCGAAGCGGGCGTGCTGCACCTGAAGGCTCTGGCGCTGGTGTCCCGCACCCTGCGCAATCCCGATCTGTGCGCCAAGCTGCGCGCCAACCCCGATCCGGCCAAGCTGCACGCGATCCTGACCGAGGCCCAGGCCGACAAGGCCGCCTGATCCTTCGCCGGGACCGTTATCCCGGACCGACATTTCCGCGATCTTTTCAGCCCTTGGAATTGCGCCGGACCCGCGGTCATGGCGCCGGAACCCTATGATCGATACGGCCCTTCCGAACCGCCCCGCGGTTCGGGCAGGACGCCGGACCGGCGTCCTAGACGCCCGGACTTGTCGGATCCGCTGCGTGGCGCCCCGACGCCACGGGGCCGCCCGCCACGGATCCCGATACCCGGCTTACTTTCTGGCGAGGCAGGTTGGCGGGCCGGGTCAGTGACAGGCCGGCCGGCATGGTCCCATTTCTGCATGCCCGGCCTTGGGGCCTCGACCCGATCAGCCGTCGTAGAATTCGAACAGGACGGCGGACACGTCGTCTTCCAGCCCGTCCTCGTTGTCCATGATCTTGAACAGGCCGCCGTAGAGTTCGTCCAGGAAGGCGCGGCCGGGGCGAACGCCCTCGCAGGCGCGGACCAGTTCCAGCAAGCCGAAATCCTCAAGGTAGCGGCCGCCCATCACGCGGCATTCGGGGAAGCCGTCGGAAAAGACCAGCAACCGGTCGCCGGCCGTCAGCTCGAACTCGTTGGAGATATAGCGCGCCTCGGGCATCAGTCCGATGGGCAGGCAACCTTCGCCGACGAATTCCGCAGTGCCGTCCGCGCGCAGCAGCAGTGGATGGGGATGGCCCGCACGCACCATGCGGACCCGGCCCGTCGCCAGTTCCACCGTGGCATAGACCATGGTGAAATATTCTTCGATCCCCTTGTCGGCGGCGATCCTTGCGTTCAGTTGCGCCGCTACGTCGTGCGGGGGGCGCAGGGTGAAGCTGCCGTCGGGCCGTTTCTCCATCGCGACATTCTGGTCGAAGAAGCTGCTCGACAGGTAGCTGCCCAGGCGGGCGGTCATCATCGCCGATGTGATGCCGTGCCCCGACACGTCGATGCTGAAGAATCCGACCTGTTCGTCGTCGGGCGAGAACATGCCGACCAGATCGCCACCGATATGTCCGCAGGGCTTCAGAAGCAGGTCGACCCGCGACCGGCCGAATGCGCGGGTGCGCTCCGGGACAAGCGATTCCTGGATCGTCTTGGCCTGGATCAGGTCGCGGTCGATCGAATCGTAAAAGGATTGCAGCTTGCGCAGCGCCTCAGTCAGCAGGGCGTTCTTCTGGCTGAGTTCGCGGTGCATCGACAGGATCCGCGCTCCGGCCGAGATCCGTGCGCGCAATTCGCCCGCGTTCACCGGTTTCGTCAGGAAGTCGTCGGCGCCGGCATTCAGGCCTTCCGCGACCTCCTCCTTCTCGCTTTTCGAGGTCAGAAGGATGAAATAGCCGAAGGTGGGCAGCTTGCGGAACTGGCGGCACAGGTCCAGCCCGTTCATGCCGGGCATCATCCAGTCGCTGATGACCAGATCGGGGGCCCAGTCGGTGCAGACCTGCATCGCCATTTCGCCGCTGTCGGCCTCGGCCACCTCCAGCCCCCATTTTTCCAGGTGGCTGGCCAGGATGCGCCGCTGAAGCCGGCTGTCGTCCACGATCAGGACCCGCCGGATTGCGCCGCAGCCGACCTTGGCGTCCGAGGCTCGGATGGCCGTCAGCCCGGCTGCTGTCGAGTTTTGCACGCGGTCGATCCCCTGCAGGCGCCCGTCACGGGCCATCCTGCCGACCCTGACACCAAACCGGTTAAGGCAGGGTGAAAGACGGCACTGTACCGACGGATACCCATGTCCCGCACGGGCTTAATCCGCGCTTAAACCCGATCTGCGATGGTCCGTCCGACACAGCGCGCCTCGTCATGTCGACCGGGCCGGGAGGGTTCGCATGATCGACTGGACACGGGTGGAGGAGCTTCGCAGCGAGGTCGGGGCCGAGGATTTCGCCGACGTCGTCGAGCTTTTCGTCGAGGAAGTGTCGGCCGCCATCCGGACCCTGCCGCAGGTCGCCGCCGAAGGCCGCCTGGAAGAGGCGATGCATTTCCTGAAGGGCAGTTCCGCCAGCCTGGGCTTCCGCACCTTTTCCGAGCTGTGCCGTCAGGGGGAACAGATGGCCGCCGCCGGCCGTGCGCAGGAGATCGACCTGGACGCCATGGCGACCGAATTCTCGAAATCCAAGGTCGAATTCCTGAGTGGCCTTGCCGCCTAGACTTCAGGCAAAGGGCCGTTCTTCGACATAGTGGCCGTAGATCGCGGTCATGATGCTGACGCCGACGACGAAGTTGACCCAGCTCCAGGCCACGGTGGCAACCATCAGGACGGCGGGCACGGCGGCCAGCTGGACGGCGACGCCGGTCATCAGCACGTTGACGCCCTGCACGATGATCGCCAGCGCCAGCAGGGGCTGTGCGCCCTGCGACGTCGCGGCCCATGCCTCGCCCAGGGACATCCGTTGCCCCAGCGCCGCGGCGGGCAGGATCGGGGACCAGCGGAAGAAGAACCAGCCCATGGCCACCGACACGGCGATCTGCAGGACATAGTCCAGCATCAGCACCGCCGTCCCGGCGGCGGCCACCACGACCCCGGCCGCCATCATGACCAGGAAGGCCGGGCCGATCATCACCAGGCTAAGAAGCAGCCCCTTCACGAAATAGCTGAACGTGACGCCGCCATGCCACCGCGGGATCCAGCCGGTGGGATATTCCTCAAGCAGCACGAAGCGATGCCAGGACACGGCGACCCACAGCGCCGCCAGCGCCATCAGCAGCCCCCCCGGCAGCAGCGAGGTGAAAAGACCGATCACCTCGTCCGCGACCATGTCGCCTTCGGCGCCATTGGCCAGCGCGTCGCGGATCGTCAGGACGATCATCACGGTGGGCACGGCAAAGGGCACCAGGGACAGTCGCAGCGCCGCGCCCAGATTGCGGAAAACCATGCCCACGGCATGCACGAAGATTGCCCAGCCCAATCGCCCACTCTCCCTGATCGGTCCCGAAGCGGGATAGCACGGCCCCGGCCCGGGGGGCCAGACGCTGGCGCCGATGCCGCAGCACCGGACAGCGGGTCCGGGCCGGGCGGTGCAGCCGCTAGTCGCCTGCCGTTTGATCTTCCTCGACAAAACGGGCGAAAACTGTGGTGATGATGCTGATGCCGATCATCATCATCACCCAACCGGTCGCAAGCCGGGCCAGGATGCCGATAACGGGAACGAACCCCAGAATTTGAAGGGCGATATTGGTCGCGACGATCAGGGCGACCAGCGCAAGCATGGTCCCGTTGGTGCCGACAGTGGCGTCCAGCGCGTCTTCCAGCGGCATCGTCTCGCCCAGGGCCGCTGCCGGAAGAACCGGGCTGAACCGCAGGATGGCCGCTCCCCAAAGGAGACTCAGGCCAAGCTGGCATCCTTTCAGAAGAAAGTAACCGCCGCCCGATGCCGGTGTCGGAAGGACATACTTCACCAGGACGATCCCGACGATCAGGGTCGGCACGGCTGTCGCCAGAAAGACCAGGACGGCACGCAGGATGTAACGCCCCAGGTTTACGCCGTGCAGCCGGGGCCACCAGCCGCGCGGGCGTTCTCCCAGAAGCATGAACCGGTGCCAACCGACCGCGATCCAGGCCGGGACCAGCGCGAGGATCAGAAACACCGCGCTCCAGATCGCCAGAAACGGGACCGGCGTCACCGCAGCTCCGGGCCGCGACGGGATGGCATAGACGGCTGCAAAGGCAAGAACCAGGGCCGCGACTATCAGGAGAGACGGTATCAGCGACAGGCGCAGCGCAGTCCCGGCATTGTGCCAGAGCGCAAGCACCGATTGTCTGAAGATCGACCATCCCATACCGAAACCCTTGAACATCTGCACATGCGCAAGACACGTATAGGCTGAGTTTCACCCAGGCCGCAACGCGATAGATAGCCGGCCACCTTGCTCCGCCACGGGAAAAGGGATATTCGCGCGCGCATCGCCTGAAAGGAATCCGCGCCCATGTCCGCATTCGTTGCACCGAAGAAAGTCGTCCTTGCCTATTCCGGGGGGCTCGATACCTCGATCATCCTGAAGTGGCTGCAGACGGAATATGGCTGCGAGGTGGTGACCTTCACCGCCGACCTGGGCCAGGGCGAGGAACTGGAACCGGCGCGCGCCAAGGCCGAGATGCTGGGCGTCAAGGAGATCTATATCGAGGACGTCCGCGAGGAATTCGTGAAGGACTTCGTCTTCCCGATGTTCCGCGCCAACGCGGTCTATGAAGGCGAATATCTGCTGGGCACCTCGATCGCGCGGCCGCTGATTTCCAAGCGTCTGGTCGAGATCGCGGCGGAAACCGGCGCGGACGCCGTGGCCCACGGTGCGACGGGCAAGGGCAACGACCAGGTGCGGTTCGAACTGTCGGCCTATGCGCTGAACCCCGCCATCAAGGTGATCGCGCCTTGGCGGCTGTGGTCGCTGACCAGCCGGACCAGGCTTCTGGAATTCGCCGAACAGAACCAGATCCCGATCGCCAAGGACAAGCGCGGCGAAGCGCCGTTCTCAGTCGATGCGAACCTGCTGCATACCTCGTCCGAAGGCCGCGTCCTGGAAGATCCGGCGGTCGAGGCGCCGGAATATGTCTACCAGCGCACCGACGATCCGCTGACCGCACCGGACACGCCGGAATATATCGAGGTGACCTTCGAGAAGGGCGACGCCGTGGCGATTAATGGCGAGGCGATGTCGCCGGCCACGCTGCTGACGGCGCTGAACGCCTATGGCAAGAAGCACGGCATCGGCCGCCTGGACTTCGTCGAAAACCGTTTTGTCGGCATGAAGTCTCGCGGCATCTACGAGACCCCGGGCGGCGAGATACTGTTGCGCGCCCACCGCGGGATTGAACAGATCACGATGGATTCCGGCGCCGGCCACCTGAAGGATTCGATCATGCCCCGCTATGCGGAGCTGATCTACAACGGTTTCTGGTATTCCCCCGAGCGCGAGATGCTGCAGGCCCTGATCGACAAGAGCCAGGAGCACGTGACGGGCACGGTGAAGCTCATGCTATACAAGGGCCAGGCCCGTGTCGTGGCACGCTGGTCCAAGCACTCGCTCTACTCCGAGGCGCACGTGACCTTCGAGGAGGACGCCGGCGCCTACGACCAGAAGGACGCGGCCGGCTTCATCCAGCTCAACGCCCTGCGCCTGAAGCTGATCGCCGCCCGGAACAAGCGGGTCGAAACCGAGGTTTGATCCCCGCTCCCCTGCCGGACGGGTCCACGTTGCCGCCGGTCTGCCTCCGGCGGGAGTATTTGGGAAAAGAAGAAGCAGGGGTCGCGCGCCACTTCGGGCCCGCGGCCCTTCTTCTTTGGTCTTCAAATACCTCAGGGGTCCGGGGACAGCGTCCCCGGTCTCCGGTTCCGGCCAATTGCACCGGCCCCGAGATCAAGGATCAGTCTTTGCCACTGAGCCTGGCAGCGAGGCTATCGAACGGCCGGGCCAGGCAGCTTGCCAGCGCGAAGCCGAGCGGCCAGCCGATGCAGAAGCCGCGGGCCCAGGCCATCAGCCAGACTTGCGTCGGCCCGAGGGCCAGGAAGGTGAAGAAGCCGGAGAAGAACAGTGACATCGCGCAGGACATCATGAGGCCGGAGAGGACAGCGCGGCGGGTTTCGAGGGTCATTGGCTTGTTTCCTTTGATCACGGCAGGGCGGCGCATGATCCCGCGCCGACACCTGCCCGGTTTCGGGGGTCAGGTGTCGCGGGTTCATTGGAAACGTGGCCCGCTTGCGCGGTGCCGGATGACCTATCCGGCATGAGCCTCTTTTCGACGGATCCGGTCTAGCAGGCCGGGCAATTGGGTCAAGCCCCGCAAAGTGAAAGGCCCCGCGCGGTGTCGCACGGGGCCCGGTGATCGATCCGAGGGGAAATCGGACGGATCAGTTGACCGTCGACTGATCGACGCTGGCTTCGACGACATTGCCTTGCACGGCACTGTCGGAGGAAATGGCGATCCGGCGCGGTTTCAACGCCTCGGGGATCTCGCGTTTCAGGTCGATGTGCAGCATTCCGTCGGCATGGCTGGCGCCAGTCACGTGGACATGGTCGGCCAAGGCAAAGCGGCGCTCGAAGGCGCGGGTGGCGATGCCGCGGTGCAGGAACTTGCGATCGGCGCCGTCATCGGCCCTGCGGGCGGACACCACCAAGGCGTTTTCCTTCACTTCCACCGACAGGTCGTCGGCCGAGAATCCGGCCACGGCGACCGAGATGCGGTAGGCGTCGGCGGCGGTCTTCTCGATGTTGTAGGGGGGGTAGGTCGGCTGCGTGGCTTCCGTGGTCAGGACCCGGTCCATCAGGTCGGCGATCTGGTCGAAGCCAACGGTGGCGCGGTGCAGCGGAGCAAAATCGAACGTACGCATGGTCATCCTCATCTTGTGAGCGATCTCTGTCATGTGCCCTCCGGTCTGGACGGGCGGTTCTGTCGTGCGGGACCCGTAAGCGGCGCCCCGACATCCCTGATCTGGGAAGCCCGGCCGCCTCTGTCAAGGGGCGGCCAAACGGTTGAATTCGCGGTCTATTGCGACAGGGCGGCGGGTTTCGGCCCGCCGGTGGCCCAGTCCAGCAGTTCCACCGTGTGAACCACGGGCACCTTCGCGGCCGATCCGATCTGGATCATGCAGCCGATATTGCCGGCAGCGATGATCTGCGGCTCTGTCGCTTCCAGCGTCGCCACCTTGCGCGCCTTCAACTGGCCCGAGATCTCGGGCTGCATCAGGTTGTAGGTGCCGGCGGACCCGCAGCACAGATGGCTGTCGGCGGGCTCCACCACCTGGAAACCGGCGGCCTTCAGCAGGTCCTTCGGCGCAAATTTCACCTTCTGGCCATGCTGCAGGGAACAGGCGGCGTGATAGGCCACGCGGGTTCCGGCGGCGGGATTCTCCACGCCCTCGGGCAGGCCCAGCTTTACCAAGAGTTCGGAGATATCCATGGCGATCCCCGCCACCCGCCCGGCATCCCCGGCCAGGGCGTGTTGTGCGAACATGTGTCCGTAATCCTTCACCGTCGTGCCACAGCCCGAGGTGTTGATGACGATGGCGTCCAGCCCCTTGCCGTCCATCTCGGCCGTCCAGGCGCGGATGTTCTTCGCGGCCGTTCCGTGGGCCTCGTCCTCGCGCCCCATGTGATGGGTCAGCGCCCCGCAGCAGCCGGCACCATCGGCCACCACGACTTCGCATCCCAGCCGGGTCAAGAGCCGGATCGTGGCATCGTTGATATCGGTGTTCAGCGCGCGCTGGGCGCAGCCGGTCATCAGTGCCACGCGCATCCGGGGTGCGGCCTCGGGCGCAAAGCTCTGCGGATCGTCGTTGCGGCTGGGCGAGGGCAGGCGGGCCGGCGCCATCTCCAGCATCGCCCGCAGCCGCGCGCCGGGCACCAGCCGCCGGAACGGCCGCGCCACCCGTGCACCCAGAAGCGCCAGCCGGAACCGCGTCGGATAGGGCAGGATCTGCGCCAGCACCCAGCGCAGCGCGCGGTCGGACAGGGGGCGCTTGTAGCGCTTCTCGATATAGGCCCGGGCATGGTCGACCAGGTGCATGTAGTGCACGCCCGACGGGCAGGTCGTCATGCAGGCCAGGCACGAAAGGCACCGGTCGACATGTTTGACCGTGCGGGCGTCCGGCACCCGCTCGTTCTCCAGCATGTCCTTGATCAGGTAGATCCGGCCCCGGGGGCTGTCGAGTTCATCGCCCAGCACCTGATAGGTCGGGCAGGTGGCCGTGCAGAACCCGCAATGGACACAGGCCCGCAGGATCTGGTTGGCCCGGGCCGTGCCCGGATCGGCAAGTTGCTCTTCGGTAAATGTCGTCTGCATGTCGTCTCTCAGGCGGCCGGGGCCATCAGGCCGGCGTTGAAGAGTCCTTTCGGATCGAAGCGTGCGCGGATCCCGGCGGTCAGGGCGGCCACGGGGGCCGGTTCCGGCTGGAACGTTCCCAGCCGCGCGCGTGTCTCGGGCGCGGCGCGCACCAGTGTCGCATGGCCGCCAAAGGTCCCCAGCTTCGCCCGGACGTCGGTGCCCGATGGCACAAGTGCCCAGATCAGCCCGCCACCCCAGTCGAAGACCAGCCCGCGGGCGTCCATCCGCCCGGCCAGTCCCGGCGCGTCGGATGGCTTGCACGACACCCGCCAGACATCGCCCGCAATGTCGTGGAACAGGCGCACGTCTCGGATATCGGCCCAGTCTGCCCGGGTCTCCATCTCCACATGCGCCTCGCCGAAACCTGCCAGCAGGGCATGGATTCGCCCAGTCCGATATGTCACCTGATCCCCGAAGCCTTCGATCCGGATCAGCGTCCTGGGCGTGCCCCCGGGCCCGGCCGGCAGATGCGCTGCCCCGCTCACCTCGAAAGGCGATCCCAGCGCCCGCGCCATCGCCGCCACGGCGCGTTCGGGCGTCAGGCCATGCAGGACGACGCTGCCCTCGGTTTCCGGCACCGGCAGCACCTTCAGCGCGACCTCCGTCAACACGCCCAGCGTTCCCCAGCTGCCCGACAGCAGCTTGACCAGATCATAGCCGGTCACGTTCTTCATGACACGCCCGCCGTTCCGGATCGCCGTACCGGTTCCATCGACAAAACGCACGCCCAAGGCGAAATCCCGCGCCGCGCCAACCTGGATCCGCCGGGGGCCCGAGATATTGGCCGCGATCACCCCGCCGATCGTGGGGTCCCCAACCGTTCCCAGCAGGCTTCGATGGTCCATCGGCTCGAACGGCAACCGCTGCCCCTCTGCCGCCAGTGCCGCCTCGACCTCGGCCAGGGGGGTCCCCGCCGCGACGACCAGCGTCAGCGCGCCGGGCTCGTAGAGCGTCACGCCCGAAAGCCCTGCCGTCGAAAGTACCTCGCCTTCCACCGGCAGCCCCCGCGTGCCGCCGCCCCGAATGCACAGCGGCCCGCGCGCCGCCGCGACCAGCTCTGCCAGTTCCGCTTCACTGCCCGGTGTCACGCGCCTGTCCTTCTTCTCTTTCCAAATACCTCGCGGGGGTCGGGGGGCAACCAGCCCCCCGTCCGACACCCGCCCTCACGCGGCCGCGTCCGCCGGAGCCGAAGCGGTCCGGCGCGCGCCCGAGACATCCAGCGGGAAAACCTTGGCCGGGTTCAGCAGCCAGGCCGGGTCGAAGACGTCTTTCACCGCCATCTGCGCCTCCAGGTCCTTGGGTGCGTATTGCACACCCATCAGGTCGCGCTTCTCCACGCCCACGCCATGTTCGCCGGTCAGGCAGCCGCCGACCTCGACGCACAGCTTCAGGATCTCGGCCCCGAACTCTTCGCACAGCTCCAGCTGGCCCGGCATATTGGCGTCGAAGAGGATCAGCGGGTGCATGTTACCGTCCCCGGCATGGAACACGTTCGCCACCTTCAGGCCGAACTGGTCCGACATCTCGCCGATCCGCCGCAGCACTTCCGGCAGGGCCGATACCGGGATCGTCCCGTCCAGGCACATGTAGTCGTTGATCTGCCCCATCGCGCCGAAGGCGCTCTTGCGGCCCAGCCAGATGCGGCCGGCCTCGTCGGCGTCCTTCGCCTCGCGCAGTTCCACCGGATCGTGCCGCCGGGCGATTTGCAGGATCTTTTCCAGCTGCGCCGCGATCTCGGCTTCCGATCCCTCGACCTCCACGATCAGTAGCGCCTCGCACATCGGGTAGCCGGCGCCGGCAAAGGCCTCGCAGGCCTCGATGCAGGGGCGGTCCATGAACTCGATCGCCACGGGCAGCACGCCCGCCCGGATGATGTCGGCCACGCAGGCGCCCGCGGCCTCGTTCGTGTCGAAGCCCATCAGCACCGGCCGCGCGCCTTCCGGCTTGTGCAGGATGCGCAAGGTCGCCTCGGTCACCACGCCCAGCTGGCCTTCGGACCCGCAGACCACGCCCAGAAGGTCCAGCCCCCCGGCGTCCAGATGCGCGCCGCCAAGCTCGATCACCGTGCCGTCCATCAGCACCATGGTCACCCCCAGCAGGTTGTTCGTCGTCACCCCGTATTTCAGGCAATGCGCCCCGCCGGAATTCATCGCAACATTCCCGGCAATGGCACAGGCCAGCTGGCTCGACGGGTCGGGGGCATAGAAGAATCCGTCCGCCTCGACCGCGCCGGTGACCGACAGGTTGGTCCGCCCCGACTGCACCCGGATGAAACGGTTGTCGTAATCCGTCTCCAGCACCCTGTTCATCCGCGCCACGCCCAGGATGACGCTGTCCGCCGTGGGCAGCGCGCCGCCTGCCAGCGACGTGCCGGAACCTCGGGGCACCACCGGCACGCCTTCCTCGTGGCAGATCTTCAGCACCGCGGCCACTTCCTCGGTCGAGGACGGCAGAACAGCCAGCATCGGCGGGCACTTGTAGGCAGTCAGTGCGTCGCATTCATAGACCCGCGCCTCGACCGGGTCGGAAATCACGGCGTCCTTTGGCAGGACTTCCTCCAGCCGTTCGCGGACACGATCCTTGGCTGCCAGGACGGCGGGATCGGGCTTTGGCATCTGCATGGCTGTCCTCCATCGCGGCGGGCCGCGTGCCCGCCCTGACCGATGAGGAAGTCTAGCGTGTTTGAAGGGGCTCGGAAACCGGTCTTGCCGGGGTGACATGTCTGCCAAGACCACACGCCGTCAGGCGGGACGTCGATCGGATCGAGAGAAGGGCAGCGGCCGGCCCGCGGGGAGGTCGCAAAGCGGCCGCCCATGTCTTGAAACGGGGGGGGCGGGTCGGCCGTTGCCCAGCCTGCGGCCGGGCGAAAAGCTGAAACCGATGACCCGAAACTCAACCCGGTGATATTGCCCGCCGGCCGAAAAGCTACACCCGGTGATACGGGCCGCCGGCCAGGATCGTCGCGGCGCGGTACAGCTGTTCGGCCAGCATCACCCGGACCAGCATATGGGGCCAGACCATCTTGCCGAAGGACAGGGCCATGTCGGCCTCGGCGCGCAGCGACGGGTCCAGACCGTCGGCGCCGCCGATCAGGATGGCCACGTCGCCCCGGCCCTGGTCGCGCCATCCGGCCAGCTGGTCCGCGAAGGCGGGCGAGGTCAGGGTCTTGCCGCGTTCGTCCAGGATCAGCGTCACGGCCCCGTCGGGGCGGGCCTTGCGCAGCAACTCCGCCTCGGCCGACATGCCGATGTTCTTCTTGTCCTCGACCTCGGCCACGCGGGCCGGGCCAAGCCCCAGCGCGCGGCCGGTCCGGTCGAAACGGGTCAGGTAATCGTCGACAAGCGCCTGTTCTGGTCCGGCGCGCAGGCGCCCGACCGCGCAGATCGTAAGTCGCATTGCCGGTCCTTTCGCGCCGGGGTCAACCGGCGACGGCGTGTCGTTGGGGGCGTCCCGGCGTCAGGTCGAGGCAGTAGCAGGAGCACCGGCCGGCAGCCACATCTTTTCCAGCTGGTAGAAATCGCGCACTTCGGGACGGAACACGTGGACGATGACGTCGCCCGTGTCGATCAGCACCCAGTCGCCGGTTTCCTTGCCCTCGATCCGGGCATTGCGCCCGAAGTCGGATTTCAGCCGTTCCACCAGCTTTTCCGACATGGCCGACACCTGACGCGAGGAGCGCCCGGTTGCCACGACCATGTAGTCGCCAATGGAAGATTTGCCGCGCAGATCGATCTGCACGATATCTTCGGCCTTATCGTCGTCGAGAGAGGTCAGAATCCGATCGAGGAGCGTTTCGCTCGTCGGATCGTCTTGGGCCGCCGGCTTTCCGGCCCGGTCGTCAGCGGCCAGGGCCGCGTCAGTAAGGGTCGACAGGACAGTGTCCTCCTGTTTGTACGTCCGCCGGCTGTCCTGACAATTAAGGGCCGGGGGAGGCTGGGTTGTCCCTTTAACCTAGCAATTTTTGCGCGACAATTCAATGACGACCGCCGGGCATGCCAGCGCATGGTTAGTTTCCGCTTCATCATCTGCAATTTCCGGTTGTGAATCGGCCAATGGCGAAGCCTTGATAGACGGGCGGACAGGCTGTATCTGCGCTGCATGATCGTTGTTTTCGACCTGGATGATCGCGCCCGGCTGACCGAGCGCTTTTTCGGCGCCGCCAGATCGGTACTGGCGCGCGGCTGACGTCCTGCGGACCCTCAGGCAACACCAAGAATACCCATACGTCCCGAAAAGGGAGAGGACCGATGTCCCCCAAGACGCTTTACGACAAGATCTGGGATGCCCATGTCGCCCACGAGGCGGAAGACGGCACCTGCCTTCTGTATATCGACCGCCATCTGGTGCACGAGGTGACCAGCCCGCAGGCCTTCGAAGGTCTGCGCATGGCGGGCCGCAAGGTGCACGCGCCGGACAAGACCATTGCCGTGCCGGACCATAACGTACCGACGACCGCCGACCGGGTGAACGGAATCACCAACGAGGAAAGCCGCATCCAGGTCGAGGCGCTGGACCAGAACGCCCGGGAATTCGGCCTGCACTATTATCCGATGGACGACATCCGTCAGGGGATCGTCCACATCGTGGGTCCGGAACAGGGCTGGACCCTGCCCGGCATGACTGTCGTCTGCGGCGACAGCCACACGGCGACCCACGGTGCCTTCGGCGCGCTGGCCCACGGCATCGGCACGTCCGAGGTGGAACATGTGCTGGCCACCCAGACACTGATCCAGAAAAAGTCCAAGAACATGAAGGTCGAGATCACGGGCAAGCTGCGCCCGGGCGTCACGGCCAAGGACATCACCCTGTCGGTGATCGGCGAGACCGGCACCGCCGGCGGCACCGGTTACGTCATCGAGTATTGCGGCGAAGCCATCCGCGACCTTTCGATGGAAGGCCGGATGACCGTCTGCAACATGGCGATCGAAGGCGGCGCCCGCGCCGGCCTGATCGCGCCGGACGAGAAGACCTTTGAATACTGCATGGGCAAGCCCCACGCGCCCAAGGGCGCCCAATGGGAAGCTGCGCTGAACTGGTGGAAGACGCTTTATTCCGACGATGACGCCCATTGGGACAAGGTCATCACGCTGAAGGGCGAAGACATCGCGCCGGTCGTCACCTGGGGCACCAGCCCCGAAGACGTGCTGCCGATCACCGCGACCGTCCCGCACCCCGAAGACTACAAGGGCGGCAAGGTCGACGCGGTGAAGCGGTCCATCGACTACATGGGCCTGACCGCGGGCATGCCCCTGTCGGAGATCGAGATCGACACGGTCTTCATCGGCTCGTGCACCAATGGCCGGATCGAGGATCTGCGCGCCGCGGCCGAAGTGCTGAAAGGCAAGAAGGTCAAGGACGGCCTGCGTGCCATGGTCGTTCCGGGTTCCGGCCTGGTCCGTGCCCAGGCGGAAGATGAAGGCCTGGCCGAGATCTTCGAGGCAGCCGGGTTCGAATGGCGCCTTGCGGGTTGTTCGATGTGTCTGGCGATGAACCCGGACCAGCTGGCCCCGGGCGAACGCTGCGCCTCGACCTCGAACCGGAACTTCGAGGGCCGTCAGGGCCGTGGCGGCCGGACCCACCTTGTCAGCCCGGCCATGGCCGCAGCGGCCGCCGTCACCGGCAAGCTGACCGACGTGCGCGACCTGATCTGATCGGGTTCTCGCCGCGCCCCCGCTTCGCGGGGCGCGGCGCAGGGGCAACGATGCCCCGTTTCCTGTGCTGCCAATGGTTTAGGCAATGGCGCAGCGCCCCGAAAAACTGTAGGGCTTGGGTCAATCTCAACTCCCTGGGGGGCAGTACCATGAGCGACTGGCTGAAATTCCTGTTCCTGGGCATCGCGTCCGTCATCTTCGGCGTGATCGCACTGGGCAATACCGTGGCGGCCTCGCTGGCCGTCGCCATCATGACCGGGGCGTTGTTCCTGGTCGTCGGCGTGATCCAGATCTGGGGTGGCATGACCACCAAGGCGATGGAAAACCGCCTGCTGACCATCATGATGGGCATCCTTGCGGCGCTTCTGGGCGCGTCGTTCCTGTACAATCCGCTGGAAGGCGCGGTGTCTCTGGCGCTGCTGATCCTGATCCTGATGGGTCTGGGCGGCATCATCCGCATCATCATGGCCTGGTCCATGCGGGCCAGCCCCCTGTTCTGGGCGATGCTGCTGTCGGGCGCGCTGTCGGTCCTGCTGGCCGGCTATATCTGGAGCTACTTCGCCGAGATCTCGACCAGCCTGCTGGGCATCCTTCTGGGGATCGAACTGATCTTCAACGGCGCCGGTCTGGTGGTCATGGGCCTGTTCCTGCGGGCCAAGACCAAGGGCTGATACGCATGGGGCGCTGCCCGACAGGGCCGCGCCCCGAAGACAAAGCAACGGTGACCAGGATCCCGCCCGGTCACACCTGCATCTATTGCGGCACCGGGATCTGCTGGGTCAGATTGGTCCACACGCCGACCGACGGCGGTCTTGTCCCTGACCTTCCCATGTCTTCCGGGGTGAGACCGACAAGACGGACGTGACCTGCGTCACGATCCCGACCGGGGCGGCCCGACCGCCCCGCCTTTCCCGCCGAATACATCCTGCAGACACGATCCCGCGGCCCGGAAACGGGGGCGGGTCCACGTATTTCTTCTTCCGCTACGCCTGTCCGGCCCCGAAGAACGCTGGCGGCCACGTCATGGTGGGGTCCGAAACGCTGGTCCGTCAGGGCCGTATGTTCAGTCCTTCTTTTCCGAGATCATGCACATGAAGGGCTTTACGTCGTCGGGCGCAAAAACGAGATCGCCCAGGATCGTGACGACCCGTTGTTCGCGGTTGCGCTTGGCGGCGTTGATTTCATAGTCGATGTGGCCCAGCCCCGCGGTGCTGTCGAGATATTCCATGAACGCCCGCATCACCCGGACCGGTGTGCGGTCCATCAGGTCATCGGGGCCTTCGAACATGTAATCCGCCTCGCCCTCGTGGGCGCCGTGCATGATGACGGCCTGATACTTCTTCATGACCCGCTCTCCTGGATGGTCCCTTGGTGTCCGGGGGGGGGCGCTGTCGCCTGCCGGATCCGGCGCGACCCTAGGCGCGGGATATAAACGCCATGTGACAGACCTGCCGGAACGCGGGGCGACTTGTCCCGGGGCGCGAGGCATGATTAAGAAGGCCATCCCGATCAGGAGAGACGCCATGGACAAGTTCGAGAAACTCACGGGCATTGCGGCACCGATGCCGATGATCAACATCGATACCGACATGATCATTCCCAAGCAGTTCCTGAAAACCATCAAGCGGTCGGGCCTAGGCGTGAACCTGTTCGACGAGATGCGTTACGACGACAACGGCAACGAGAAGCCCGATTTCGTCCTGAACAAGCCCGCCTATCGCGAGGCGGAGATCCTTGTGGCCGGCGACAATTTCGGCTGCGGTTCTTCGCGCGAACATGCGCCCTGGGCGATCAAGGATTTCGGCATCCGCTGCGTGATCGCGCCCAGCTTTGCCGACATCTTCTACAACAACTGCTTCAAGAACGGCATCCTGCCGATCGCCCTGCCGCAAGAGGTGGTCGACGTTCTGATGAAGGACGCTGAAAAGGGTGCGAACGCACGCATGATCGTGGACCTTGAAGCGCAGACCGTCACTACCTCGGACGGCGAGTCGTTCTCGTTCGAGGTCGATTCCTTCAAGAAGCGCTGCCTGCTGGAAGGCTTGGACGATGTCGGCCTGACCATGGAGAAGGTCGGCGCCATCCAGTCCTACGAGGCGCAGCTGGCCACCCAGCGCCCCTGGGTCTGAATTGCTCAGCCCGGACCCGATGGCGGACCGGGCACCACATGCGGGCGCAGGTCGCCCCTGTCATGCGCGTCGCCCGGCCGGGCGGGGCGCATGTTTCGCTCTGGGGCTGCTGGCGTGGCTGATTGCCGGTCCGCTGGCCGCCGATACCGTCCGCATTGCCACCTTCAATGCCGAACTTCAGCGTGACGGCCCCGGCCTTCTTCTGCGGGATATCGACCGTGGCGAGGACAAGCAGATCGCCGCTGTCATCGATATGATCGCCGTGGCCGCCCCCGATATCCTGGCCCTGCAAAGCATCGACTGGGACCATGACGGCCTGACCCTGGCGGCCTTCACCGCCCGCCTGGCCGATGCCGGGATCGACTATCCCCACACCTTCTTTCCCCGCGGCAACCGGGGCCTGCCGTCGGGTGCCGATCTGGACGGCGACGGCAGGCCGGGCGAACCGGAAGACATGCAAGGTTTCGGCGCGTTCACGGGGCAGGGGGCCATGGCGATCCTGTCCCGTTTCCCGATCCTTGCGGACAGGGCGCAGGTCTTCGACGCGTTGCTGTGGCGCGATCTGCCCGGCGCCGACCTGCCCGTCCATCCGGACGGCAGCCCCTTCCCGTCATCCGAGGCGTTGCAGGTCCAGCGCCTGTCCTCCTCCGGTCATTGGGCGGTGCCGGTCGAATTGCCGGGCGGGCAGGTCCTGACGGTTCTGACCTTTCACGCGGCGCCCCCGGTTTTCGATGGACCCGAGGATCGCAATGGCAGACGCAATGCGGACGAGATCCGGTTCTGGCCGCTGTGGCTGGACGGCGCCTTCGGCCCCCTGCCGCCCGGTCTGCCGGTCGTGGCCGGGGATACCAATCAAGACCCGGCAGAGGGCGAAGGCCGCAAGGCGGCGATCCAGGCCCTGCTGGCCGACCCGCGCCTGCAGGACCCGTTCGCCGGTGCGACAGGCGATCTGGCCACTGTCGAGTGGGACGGGATCGGACGGTTCCGGGTCGACTATGTCCTGCCCTCGGCCGACCTGAGCGTCGTCGATGCCGGCATCCTGCGTCCCGGGGCGCAGGGGATCGGCGAAGGCGCCAGCCGCCATGCGCTGGTCTGGGTGGATTTGCATTTTCCGTAGGGGCACCTGAAGCCTGAATGTGACGCAACGATCCTTCTGCGGACTGTCATCCTTGCAAGCCCGGGCTTTACAGGCCTGCCCCCTTTGCGCCACAGAGTGCACCTACAACAGGGACATTGATATTTCGGCGCCACGCATCCGGCCGGCGCCCCAAGACGGAGACTTCCATGGTGCATGCCATCAAGACCACGCCCGCGCCGCTGTCGGCGGCCGCCCTCACGGAACCGCCCGCCCCGGGTGAAACGATCGAGGTCGCGCCCGGCGTGCTCTGGATGCGGTTTCCGTTGCCGTTCCAGCTGGATCACGTGAACCTCTACCTGATCGAGGACGACGACGGTTTCGCCCTGCTGGATACCGGCATCTGCGACGACCGCACCAAGGAGATCTGGGACCACGCATTCCAGAATGCGCTGAAGGGTATCAGGCTTTCGCGCCTGATCGTGTCGCACCACCACCCGGACCATATCGGCCTGGCGGGCTGGATGACCGAACGATTCGGCATCCCGCTGCACATGACCCTGACGGAATACCTGATGGGCAGCTATCTGGGGCTGGGCCCCTTCGCGGAAAAAGGCCATTTCTATTCCGACTTTTACCTGAAGCACGGCGCCACAGCCGAACAGGCAAAGGTCGTGGCCGGCAGGGGGCTGCACTACCTTCAGATGGTCTCCGGCCTGCCGGACGACTTCATCGCGCTGGATCCCTCGCAGGGTTTGACGCTGGGCGGACGAAAGTTCGAGGTGCTGACCGGCGGCGGGCATTCGGTGGACCAGGCGATGCTGTACTGCCGGGACGAGAACTTTTTCATGGCGAGCGACCAGATCATCGAGCGGATTTCGCCCAATGTCTCGGTCCACGCGATGGAACCCCATTCGGACCCGCTGGGTGCCTTCGTCCGGTCGCTGAACCAGATCAAGCGGGTCGTGCCGGCCGATGCGGTCACCTTTTCGGGCCACCGTCTGCCGATTGCGGCGCCCCATGTCCGCGCGGATGAACTGATCGCCCATCATGACGAACGGCTGGACAAGGTGGTGGAGATCGTCAGCCCAAGCCCGCTGACCACGGCAGAGATCACGCCGCTGCTGTTCCACCGCCAGCTGGACCCGCACCAGTTTTCCTTCGCATTTTCCGAGGCACTGGCACACGTGAACCGGCTGGTGGAAGACGGGCGGCTGGAATGGCTGGTCGACGACGGCATCCACCGCGTCCGCCCGACCTGACGGCGGGATTGTTCCCCCGCGTTCAGCTGTGACCACCTCGTAGGGTGCGCGGTCCCCGCACATCTTTACGTCTTACGCGTTGGGCGGGGTTTGCCCAGCCGCCCCGGCCGACGATCTAGAGATCCCGGATCCAGAACTGGAGACGCTTCGGCGTCTCCTCTGCCTGGTCCCGGTCCTTCCAGCGGAACTCTGCCACCGCGTCGGGCAGGGGCGCATAGCCCCGTTTGCGCCAGAACGGGTCGAGTGGCGCGTAATCCGCGGGCCGGGCCGGGTGATCCGCCGGCCGGATCACGCCGCAGAAGGCCGACCGGGTGAAGCCCAGGGCCCGGCCATGGGCCTCTCGGGCGTCGAAGAAACCGTGGCCGATGCCCTGTCCCCTAAAGCCTGGCAGCAGCACCGATTCCGCGCAGTAGAAGACCGTGGACAGGTCGATCCCCGTGCCGTCGAAGGCCGCCGCGAAGTCGTCGGCATGGTCCGTCAGCGGCGTGCCCGTGGCCGCCCCCACCAGCCGCGCGCCGTCGTAGGCCCCCACGACGATGGCGCCGGGGCTGGTGCGATAGCTTTCCAGGTACTTCCGTTCATAGGCCAGGTCGCCGTCGTAGAGATACGGGAAGGCATGGAAGACCTCGATCCTCAGGCGGGCGACATCGTCAAGGGCCGCGTCCAGCGCCGGGCCGGTCAGGACGCGCAGCTCGGTCACCGCAGGTGCTCCGGTTCGCCCCATTTCTCGGTCATGCGCTCGATCAGCTGATCGCGGGTCTGGCGATAGCTGACCAGCTTCGCCTCGCGGCTTTCGCCCTGTCCGGTCGGGTCCAGGATCGGCCAGTATTCCACGTCCAGCGCATAGAACCGCGTCAGGTCCAGCGCGCGCTGCTGGCTGGCCGGCGACAGGGCGACGATCAGGTCGAACGAGCTGAGATCGTCGCCCAGTTGTTCCATCTGGTCGAAGGACCGCGCCCGGTGGCGGGACAGCTCGATATCCATTTCCTGGCAGACGGCGATGGCGAAGCCATCGATTTCTAGGTCGTGCTTCACGCCCACGGACTGGACATAGGTGCCGGTGCCGTAAAGCTTCTTCATCAGCCCTTCGGCCATCGGCGAGCGAACGGCATTGTGGTCGCAGCAGAATAGAATGGACTGCGGCAGCCGTTCGGCCATGATCAGCCCCCGAAGTGCAGCACGCAGATGAGGGTGAAGAGACGCCGCGCGGTGTCCTCGTCGATCTCGACCTTGCCGTCCAGCCGTTCCTGCAGGATGCGGCTGCCTTCGTTGTGGATGCCGCGCCGGGCCATGTCGATGGTCTCGATCTGGCTGGGGGGCAGGCTTTTCACCGCTTCGAAATAGCTGGCGCAGATCTGGAAATAGTCCTTCACCACCTGCCGGAAGGGCCCCAGCGACAGGTGGAATTCCGCCGCCTTTTCGCCATCTGCGGTGGTCACGTCGAAGACCAGTCGCTTGTCCCGGATCGCCAGCCCCAGGTTATAGGGGCCTTCGGGCGTGTCCCGGTCGTCGCGCCGGGGGAGGACAAAGGTGTTTTCCTCCAGGAGGTCGAACATCGCCACCTTGCGTTCCTGTTCGATCTCGGGCGTCGGCGGCGCAAGGCCAGTTTCGTCCAGGGAAATTTCGGCGATATGCGACATGGGCGACGGTTCACTCAGTTCAGACTGTCGAGCCTTGCGCGCACCGACAACCCGTGGGCCTGAAGGCTTTCGGATTGCGCCAGGCGTTCGGCTGCAGGGCCGATAGCACGCAGGGCGTCCGGAGTCATCTTCGCCATGGTCGTCCGCTTCAAAAAGTCCATGACAGACAGGCCGGAAGAAAAGCGGGCCGACCGCGCCGTGGGCAGCACATGGTTCGGGCCGCCGACATAGTCGCCGATGGCCTCGGGCGTCCAGGCGCCAAGGAAGATGGCGCCGGCATGGCGGCACTTGGCGGCCAGCGCATCCGGATCGGCCACGCAAAGTTCAAGGTGCTCCGGCGCAATCCGGTTCGACAGTTCCGCCGCTTCGTCCAGCGAGGCCACGGTGATCACTGCGCCGAAGTCGTGCCAGCTGGCGCCGGCGATTTCCGACCGTTCCAGCATCTCCAGGCGGCGGGCGACGGCCTCGGTCACGGCCTGGGCCATCTTCGGACTGTCGGTGATCAGGATCGACTGCGCGCTCTGGTCGTGTTCCGCCTGGCTCATCAGGTCCAGCGCGATCCAGTCGGGGTTGTTGTCCTCATCCGCAATGACCAGGATTTCCGACGGGCCCGCGATCATGTCGATGCCCACCTTGCCAAAGACCTGCCGCTTGGCCGCCGCGACATAGGCATTGCCCGGACCGGTGATCTTGTCGACCGCCGGGATGGTTTCGGTGCCATAGGCCAGCGCCGCCACCGCCTGCGCGCCACCGATGCGATAGATTTCGTCCACGCCCGCCAGCCGCGCGGCCAAGAGGACCAGCGGGTTCACCACGCCATCGGGGCAGGGGACCGTGATGGCCAGCCGGTCCACGCCGGCCACCTTGGCCGGCACCGCGTTCATCAGGACGGAGGACGGATAGGACGCCAGCCCACCGGGCACGTAAAGCCCCGCGGCCGTCACAGGTCCCCAGCGCCAGCCCAGCGTGGCGCCTTCGGGATCGGTCCAGGATGCGTCCTGCGGCATCTGGCGGACGTGGTAGGCACGGATCCGCTGCGCGGCCAGTTCCAGCGCCGACCGGTCGTCGGGGTTCACGGTCTCGATCGCCGCGTCGACCTCGTCGGCGGAAAAGGCAAGCGTTTCGGGCGTCAGGGACAGGCGGTCGAAGCGTTCCGTCAACTCGATCACCGCCGCGTCGCCGCGGGCGCGCACATCGGCGATGATCGCCGACACGGTATCGGCCACGTCGGGCGCATCCTCGCGCTTGGTACCCAGAAGCGTTTCGAACTTCGCGGCGAAATCGGCGTCGGTCGTGTCGAGAAAAACAGGCATCGTGCCCTCCATCGTTCAGAGGGGGATATCCAAGGGTCCGCCGGGTCTCAAGACCCGGCTTGTCCCGTGGGGGTCGGGGATCAGTCCGGGTGGCCCGGCATCTTGCCCGACGGTGCCTGATAGGGGCGGGTCACGTCGCGCAGGGTCACGTCCAGCGTTTCGACCTCCAGCCGGATGGCGCCGTCGCCGGCCAGCGTGATCAGGACCGCGCCGGTGCCGTCCTCGCCGGGTTCGAAGGTGACCGACAGGACCGACAGGATCGTGTCCTTGTCGCTGCGGTCGATGCCCTGGCTGGCCACGCGCATCGCGTCGGCCACGATCAGAAGCGACTGCACCCGTTCCACCGGCCGGTGGCGGCGTTGCGCGCTGGGCGCGTCTTCCCAGCGGAAGCGATTCAGCAGCAGGGCAAAGCGGCGTTCGGCTGGCAGCCACTTGATTTCCGTGATTGGGAAGACCGCGTCCTGCACCAGCGAGGATACGACCTGCAGATCCTCGGCATCCACGGCGCCCAGGTTCAGCGGGGCCTCGCGGCCGTCTTCAAAGCGTGCGTCCTGTGTCACTGGGCTTGGGTCCGTTCGATCTTGGCGCCGACGGCCTGCAGCTTCTCGACCACGCGCTCATAGCCGCGGTCGAGGTGCTGGACCTCGGACACGATGGTGTCGCCTTCCGCTGCCAGCCCCGCCAGGATCAGCGAGACCGAGGCACGAAGATCCGTTGCCTCGACCGGTGCGCCCTTCAGGCGGGACACGCCGGTCACCCTGGCGGTGCCGCCGTGCACCTCGATCTGGGCGCCCATGCGGCCCAGTTCCGGAACGTGCATGAAGCGATTCTCGAAGATCCGTTCCTCCAGCACGCTTTCGCCTTCGGCCGTGCACAGCAGCGCCATGATCTGGGCCTGCAGGTCGGTGGGAAAGCCCGGGAAGGGTTCGGTCACCACATCGACTGCATGGATCCGGTTGTCGCGGCGGCGGACGGACAGGCCG
Organism: Chachezhania sediminis; assembly: GCF_009765275.1. Classification (GTDB taxonomy): domain Bacteria; phylum Pseudomonadota; class Alphaproteobacteria; order Rhodobacterales; family Rhodobacteraceae; genus Chachezhania; species Chachezhania sediminis. Next base: position 15,235 of record NZ_VOPH01000002.1, on the reverse strand, counting down.
GCCTCGGTCTCCGTCACCTCTATTCCCGCCTCGTCCAGCTTGTCGCAGAAGCTGGCCACCAGCTCGCGCCGGCCGCCCAGGCATTCCACCGTGCCGCCGGTGATGGCGGGCGCCAGCATGTAGGTCCCCAGCTCGATCCGGTCGACGACCACCGGGTGGGTCGCGCCGTTCAGCCGGTCCACCCCCTGGATCGTGATGGTCGAAGTGCCTTCGCCCTCGATCTGGGCGCCCATCCGGCGCAGGCAGACGGCCAGGTCGACAATCTCCGGTTCGCGTGCGGCGTTGTTGATGACCGTGGTGCCCTTGGCCAGCGTTGCGGCCATCAGCGCGTTTTCGGTTGCACCCACGGACACCAGCGGGAAGTCGATGATCCCGCCCTTCAGCCCGCTGGGCGCCTTGGCATGGACGTAGCCGCCTTTCAGTTCCATTTCTGCGCCCATGGCTTCCAGCGCCTTCAGGTGCAGGTCGACGGGGCGCACCCCGATCTCGCAGCCGCCGGGCAGGGACACGACCGCGTGTCCGTCGCGGGCCAGCATCGGGCCCAGGACAAGGATCGAGGCGCGCATCTTGCGCACGATGCCGTGGTCGGCGGTGTGGTTGTTCAGGTCATGGCAGGACATGGCCAGCACCTGGCCGTTCTTCAGCGCGGTGACTTCGGCCCCCAGCGAGGTCAGCAGATCCGTCATCGTGCGGATGTCGCTGAGACGCGGCGCATTGGTCAGCGTCAGCGGTTCCTCGCTCAGAAGGGCTGCCGGCATCAGCGTCAGGCAGGCGTTCTTGGCGCCCGCGATGGGGATCTGGCCATTCAGCGCCCCGTTGCCCGTCACGACGATCGTGTCCATGAGCCTTACCTTTCCTCGCTGCCCGACGTCTGTGCGTCGCCTTCGTTGTCCCCCGTCGCGTCAACTGACGCGCGCGCCCGCGCCTGCGCCTTGCGCCGGGCCATGTTGGCTTTCAGCGCGGCTTTCAGACGATCTTCGCGGTCCGTTCCGGGGCGGGACGGGCCCGTTTCCCGTGGCTGACCGCCGGGTCTTCTACCGGTGGGGTTCTCTGCCATGGGCCCTACCTATCCTAGCATGGAAAAAGCGTCCAGATTGCCCTTGCACGGGGTGGCGATTGAGTCTAATTCACCGCCCACGTTGCTGTGGTAGCTCAGTGGTAGAGCACTCCCTTGGTAAGGGAGAGGTCGAGAGTTCAATCCTCTCTCACAGCACCATCCTTCCGTTGAAATGTGTTGTAACCCGGATCGTGTTCACATCGGCGCATATGCGTTCGATGGGACGACTGGTGTTGGACTGCCATCCGGAGGAAGATCGTTTCGGCCGAGGCAGAGCGCGTCGCTACGATGGCTGGGACCAGGACCAATTCATCCTGCACCGCCGCTCTGACGGTCACGTGAACATGTATTGTCGCAAAGACACTTGGGCTCCTTGCGCTGCCACCACGGTCGGAGCCAGCCTGGGTCCTGACCTCCGACCTTGGTAGTACCTGCCTTCGAGTTCGGGCTTGTCAGGAAACAGGTTCTGGCCCGGTCCGTTACCGCAAGAATTTCCGAAACTGCAGATACGCCAGCCAGAACAATACGGTGCCGATCAGGAGGAGGGCCAGGAACTGCGGCCAGACGACCTCCAGCCCGGCGCCGCGGAACATGATCGCCTGCGACAGGATGATGAAATGGGTATTGGGGGCCAGAAGCATGATGGCCTGGATCGCTTCGGGCATGCTCTCGCGCGGGGTCAATCCGCCTGACAGGATGTTCAGCGGCAGCAGGACCAGAATCAGTAGAAGCCCGAATTGCGGCATCGATCCGGCCACCGTCGCCAGGAAGATCCCCAGCGCGGTCGTGGCGAACAGCATCAGGACCGCCCCAAGGAAGAACAGGCCCAGCGACCCGGCGATCGGGATCTGCAGCGCCCCCTGCAGCACGAAGGTGATCCCCACAGCCGAGGCCAGAAGTACCACTGCGCCCATGGACCAGATCTTGGACAGCATGATTTCGGCCGCGGACACGGGCATGACCAGCAGGTGTTCGACCGTGCCGTGTTCCTTTTCCCGGATCAGGGCGGCGCCGGTCAGGATGATCGACAGCATCGTGATCGACATGATCACGCTGTTTACCGCGCCGAACCAGCTGGCGTTCATTTCCGGGTTGAACCGCGCGCGCAGGACAAGATCGACGGGCATCCGGGGTGTCGACCGGACGCGGTCGACATATTCCGACACCTCGTTCGTGACGATCTGCTGGATATAGCCTGCGCCGGTGAAGGCCTGGCTCATCCTTGTGGCGTCCACGTTCAGCTGGATTTGCGGAACGTTGCCTGCCAGCACGTCGCGGGCGAAGTCGGGCGGGATGTCCAGCGCGAAGGTGTCCTGCCCGCGGTCCATGCGGGCGTCCATCTCGGTAATCGTGATCAGATCCGGGGGCACGAAATAGGGCAGATAGAAGGCCGATGCGATTCGGTTCGACAGGGTCGAGCGATCCTCGTCCACGATCGAGATCGTGGCATTCGACAGCGTGTCCGGCAGGGCGTTCGATTCGGTGTAGATCGACAGGGTGAAGGAATAGACGATCAGCACCAGCATCGCCGGATCGCGCAGAAGGCCGCGCAGTTCCTTGACGCCCAGCTGGAAGACATTGGCCAGGTTCATCGCCTATTTCTCCTGCTTGCGCAGCGCCATGGTGGCGATACCCAGGATCACCGGGATGGCCACCGCCAGCGCCAGGAGCGACGCGGACAGGTCGGTCAGACCGAGCGACTTGGAAAAGGCCCCGCGCGAGATGATGATGAAATGGCTGGTGGGATAGATCTCGCCGATCACGCGCCCCGCGCCCTGCAGGGACGACACCGGGTCGATCATGCCGGAAAACTGGGACGCCGGAATCATGGTCAGCATCGCGGTCGCGAACAGCGCCGCGACCTGGCTGCGCAGGAAGGCCGAAAAGACAAGGCCCAGCGCCGTCGCGCACATGACGTAAAGCAGACCCGCCAGCGTGTAGGCCATCAGGCTGCCCGTGAAGGGCACGCCCAGAACGAAGACGGCGCAGGCCGACATCAGGGCAAAGTTCAGCATCGCCAGCACGACATAGGGCATCTGCTTGCCCAGCAGGAATTCGATTCGCGTCACCGGCGTGACGTAGAAATTGACGATGGACCCCAGTTCCTTTTCCCGCACAACCGACAGGGCGGTCAGCATGGCCGGGATCATCATAAGCAAAAGCGGGATGACCGCCGGGGCCATGGCGATGATGCTCCGGACCTCGGGGTTGTAGCGATAGCGGGTGACCAGTTCGAAATTCCCCGCGGTGCCGGCGTCGCCATAGGCCACGCGGGCGGCGCGCTGCAGCCATTCGGCGTGCATGCCCTGCACGTAGCCGCTGACCGTTTCGGCCCGGGTCGGGTTGGCGCCGTCGATCCAGGCTGCCACTGCAACCTCTCGGCCGCGGGCGACGTCGGCGGCGAAATTTGCCGGGATCTCGATCGCGAGGCTGAGGGCCCCGCTGCGCATGCGTTCGTCCATGTCGCGATAGTTCAGGATCGGGTCCTGTTCGATGAAGTACCGGGACCCGGACAGGTCGGCGATATAGCTGCGGCTGACGAACGTATCGTCGCGGTCCAGCACGGCAAAGGTCAGATCCTCGACATCCATGTTGATGCCATAGGCGATCACCAGCATCAGGATCAGCGAACCCAGAAGCGCCATGGTCAGCCGGATCGGGTCGCGCTGAAGCTGCAGCGCCTCCAGCCGGGTATAGCTGAGAAGCCGCCGCAGGCTGAAGCCGCCGGTTGCGGCATGCTGGGCCAGACCTTGCTTCGCCAGTGCGGTGTCGGGCGGGGGGGCGGTATCGTCGGACGTGCCTATGGCCTCTTCCAGATAGGCGATGAAGGCATCTTCCAGCGTGTCCGCGCTCTTCATCCGCGTGATCTCGGCCGCGGTTTCGCTGACCAGCACGCGGCCCGCATGCATCAGCGAGATGCGGTCGCAGAGTTCCGCCTCGTTCATGAAATGGGTGGAAACGAAGATCGTAACCCCGTCCTTGCGCGACAGGTCCGACAGGATTTGCCAGAACCCGTCCCGTGCCACCGGGTCCACGCCGGATGTCGGTTCGTCCAGGATCAGGATTTCCGGCCCGTGGATCATCGCCACCGCCAGCGACAGGCGTTGCCGGATGCCCAGCGGCAGGGCGTCGGGCAGGGCGTCCATCACGTCGTGCAGGTCGAACCGGTCGGCCATTTCCCGGGTCCGCCCGGGAATCTTCGCGGGGTCCATCCCGAACAGGCGCGCGTGCAGGTCCAGGTTCTGCGCCACCGTCAGTTCGGTATAAAGGGAAAATGCCTGGCTCATGAAGCCCACGCGCCGTCGGACGTCCATATCGCGGGGATCGACCGTGGCGCCGAACAGTTCGGCCCTGCCCTCGGTCGGTTCCAGCAGGCCGGTCAGCATCTTCATCGTCGTGGTCTTGCCGCAGCCGTTGGACCCCAGGAAGCCGAAGATTTCTCCCTTCCGGATGCGGAAGCTGACGTCGTCGACCGCGGTGAAATCGCCGAAGCGCATGGTCAGGTGCTCGGCCTCGATGGCCGGGACGTCGCTGTCGTCCTTGCCACGGGGCGGGATCGTCACCTTGGAATGGCCACGACGTGCGTCTTCGGGCAGCAGTGCGATAAAGGCGGTGTCCAGGTCCTTGGCCCCGGTCTGGGCCAGCAGGTCGGCGGGCGCGCCGGTGGCCAGGACCTTCCCGGCGTTCATCGCCACCAGCCAGTCGAAGCGCGCGGCTTCTTCCATGTAAGCGGTGGCGACGATGACGCTCATGGTCGGGCGTTCGCGGCGAATCTCGTCGATCAGTTCCCAGAATTGTCGGCGCGACAGGGGGTCCACCCCGGTCGTGGGCTCGTCCAGGATCAGGAAATCGGGGTCATGGATCAGCGCACAGCACAGTCCCAGCTTCTGCTTCATGCCGCCCGACAGCTTCGCCGCCGGGCGGTCGCGGAAGGCGGACATGCCGGTGGCTGCCAGCAGCGTGTCGATGCGGCGCGTCCGTTCCCGGCGGTTGTGCCCGAAAAGACGGCCGAAGAATTCCGCGTTCTCGAAGACCGAAAGCGTAGGGTACAGGTTCTTGCCCAGACCCTGGGGCATATAGGCGATGCGGGGGCAGACCGCGGTCCGGTGACCGGCATCGGCCATGTCGCCGTCCAGCACCCGGGCGGTGCCGTCCTGGATCACCTTGGCGCCCGACAGCAGCGACAGCAGGCTGGACTTGCCCACGCCGTCGGGGCCGATCAGGCCGACCATCTGGCCGGCCGGGATGTCCAGCGTCACGTCATCCAGCGCAAGGGTCTTGCCATAGCGCAGCGTCAGCCCCGCGACTTGTGCGACGGCGCCCGACGAAGTCCCTGACTGGGTCATTGCACGACGTTGGTCAGGAAGGCCGGCCAGGGCGTGTCCGGGTCAGTCTTCACATAGGCGTCGCCGGGCAGGCCGGTCTTAACATAGGTGATGTACTTTTCCAGAAGTGCGGAATCGATCCGTGCGCGGACGCGGAACATCAGCTTGTCGCGTTCGTCCGGTGCCTCGACCGTCTTGGGCGTGAACTGCGCCACGTCCGCGACATAAGAGATATGGGCCGGCAGCACGTAATCGGGTGCCGCGTCCATCACCAGCCGCGCCTCGGCCCCGACGGCCACGCGGCCGGCCTGCGCGGTGGGCAGGAAGAAGGTCATGTAGATGTCGGTCAGGTCCACCAGGCTCAGAATTCGGGCGCCGGCTGACACCACCTCGCCCTCGCGCGCGACCAGGTACTGGATCCGGCCTTCGCGCGGAGAGGTCAGGGTGCTGTCCTCGATCTGCTTGGTGACATAGTCGATCTGGGCCTTGGCCGAATCGACCGCGGCCTCGGCATCGTTCACCTGCGCCCTGGCGCTGCCGATGGTGGCCTCGGCGGCGATGACATTGGCCTTGGCCGACGCGACGGTGGCTTCCGCCCGCTTGTAATCGGCGATATCGGCATCCAGCACCTGCTGGGCCACGATGTTGTTCTTGGCCAGGCTCTTCGATCGCGCGACCTCGGCCTCGGCCAGGGTCTGGCCGGCTTCGGCCTGGGCCACGGCGGCCTCGGCCGCGGTCTTCTGTGCCTCTGCCTGTGCCACGATGCTTTTGGCCGTCTCGATGGCCACCTTCGCACGTTCCAGTGCGGCCTCGGCCTGGCGTTTCTGGGCTTCCAGCAGGACGGTGTCCATCCTCACCAGAACGTCGCCCTTTTGGACGATCTGGCCTTCGTCGACCGTGATTTCCGCGATCCGGCCGCCGGCTAGGGCGGCGATCTCGATCTCCGTCCCTTCGATGCGGCCGTTGCCGGTTGCGATGCCGTCCGGCAGGCCGGGATCGGTCAGGACGGACCAGGCCGTGAAGGCCGCGACACAGGCCAGGATGGCGGCTCCGAAAACCAGCAACTTCCGTCTGTTACGCGTCATGAACTCGTATCCGGGCTAAGGGCGCCCGTCGCGTGGTGCGACGGGGTCCGATGGGGGGTCCCTACAGGATGCAAGGGCGTCCGGGCATCGTCAATGCGCCAAACCGCTCGGTTCGATTCCGTGCCGGTTCATAAGAAAAAGGCCCGCCTGACAGCGGGCCTTCACGAACTGGCAGCAGGGTGCGTGGTGCTCACGCACCATCCACGATCACAGCTTTTCGGTCAGTTCCGGTACGGCCGAGAACAGGTCTGCAACCAGGCCGAAATCCGCGACCTGGAAGATCGGCGCTTCTTCGTCCTTGTTGATCGCGACGATCACCTTCGAATCCTTCATGCCCGCAAGGTGCTGGATCGCGCCCGAGATGCCGACGGCAACGTACAGGTCCGGTGCAACCACCTTGCCGGTCTGACCGACCTGCCAGTCGTTCGGGGCATAGCCCGAATCGACAGCCGCACGCGATGCGCCGACAGCGGCGCCCAGCTTGTCGGCCAGGGCTTCGATGATGGCAAAGCTTTCCTGCGAACCCACGCCACGGCCGCCCGACACGACGATGCCGGCCGAGGTCAGTTCCGGACGGTCGCTTGCGGCAACTTTGTCCTCGACCCATTCCGACAGGCCCGGCAGATCCGGCAGCGACACGGTTTCGACCGAAGCCGAACCGCCGGCGCCCACGGCGTCGAAGGACGCGGTACGGACCGTGATCACCTTGGTCGCGTCAGCCGATTTCACGGTCTGGATCGCGTTGCCGGCATAGATCGGGCGTTCGAACGTGTCGGCATCGACCACGCCCGAGATGTCCGACAGCACCATCACGTCCAGAAGTGCTGCCACGCGGGGCATCACGTTCTTGGCGTCGGTGGTGGCGGGCGCCAGGATGTGGCTGTAGTCGCCGGCCAGCGATGCGATCAGCGCCGCGGTCGGTTCCGCCAGGCGGTGACCCAGGGCGGCGTCTTCGGCCACCAGGACCTTGGACACGCCGTCGAGCTTCGCCGCTTCGGCGCCCGCATCTGCGGCCGATGCGCCGGCGGCCAGGACGGTCACGTCGCCCAGGGCCTTTGCCGCGCTCAGCGCCTTGGCGGTGGCATCGACACTCAGCGTGCCGTCGGTGATTTCAGCAAGCAGAAGAACAGCCATCAAACAGCCCCCACTTCTTTCAGTTTCGCAACGAGTTCGTCGACCGAGCCCACCATGATGCCGGCCGCGCGGCCCGCCGGTTCCGAGGTCTTGACGACCGTCAGGCGCGGCGTGACGTCGACGCCGTAATCGGCGGCGGTCTTTTCATCCAGCGGCTTCTTCTTCGCCTTCATGATGTTCGGCAGCGACGCATAGCGCGGTTCGTTCAGGCGCAGGTCGACCGTGACGATGGTGGGCATCGCCACCTTGATCGTCTGCAGGCCGCCGTCGACTTCGCGGGTGACCAGGGCGTTGTCGCCTTCGATGTCCAGCTTCGACGCGAAGGTCGCCTGGGACCAGCCCAGAAGCGCCGACAGCATCTGGCCGGTGGCGTTCATGTCGTTGTCGATGGCCTGCTTGCCGCACAGCACGATGCCCGGCTGCTCTTCATCGACAACGGCTTTCAGGATCTTCGCGACGGCCAGCGGTTCGATGTCGTTGTGCACGTCATCGGCGGCCACGACCAGGATCGCACGATCGGCGCCCATGGCGAGAGCGGTCCGCAGGGTTTCCTGCGCCTGCTTCACACCGATCGAGACGACGACGATCTCTTCCGCCTTGCCGGCTTCCTTCAGTCGGATCGCCTCTTCGACGGCGATCTCGTCGAAGGGGTTCATCGACATCTTCACGTTGGCAAGATCGACCCCGCTGCCATCCGCTTTCACACGGACCTTCACGTTGTAGTCGATCACGCGCTTGACAGGGACCAGGACCTTCATGGCGTCTCTCCTAAGTGTTATTTCACGAGCCCGGTCGACTCGTGCTTCGTTGGATGGGCCTGTTGATAACGAGGCCCACCGCAGGGTTACAGCGTTAATGCGTCCCCGAAACCCGAAAGACGCTGCGTTTGCAAGCTGACTTGACGCAAATGGCGCCCCTGCAAAACATTATTCCGCAGTGCAAAATCGCCGCACCCGTCGATCACCGGCCGGTTGAGGGTCGATATGCGCGGCTCCGCATTGGGCGATTTGCCCGACTGCGCGGTGCAGGCTAGGCTTGTCAGGACTACAGGAGACACAGTGCAATGACCATCCGTGCCGAGGTCGAGATCGTCGTGAGGGCCGAACGTCATGCCGTCGGGACAGTTCGCGCCTATACCATGCAGACCCGCGACCTGATCGGGGTGCAGTGGCGCGATTTCTTCGATGCCGGCTACGAAATTCCGCACCGCGTCGGCGCAGGCAGCCTTGGCATTTCCTTCGCGGCCGACGGTCTGGGCGGCTTCCGCTATGCTGTGGCGCAGGAGGTGTCGCAGGTTCCGGCAACGCTTGCCGATGGTCTTTGCGACGTGGTCCTGTCGGCGGGCAACTATGCCGTGCTGAGGGCGAAGGGCCCGATGGCGGGCCTGCCGGACAGTTTCGACTGGATGTTCTCGGACTGGCTGCCCCGGGCGGACGTGGTCCAGCGGGAAGGCGCGGTCTTCGAATACTACCCGCCCGCCAGCGATCCTGCCGCCCTGGACATGGATTATGAAATCTGGGTGCCGGTCCGGGCAGGGCCCTAGGGTCAGGCCGCTAGCGGTTGGCGCCGGGCACCCACAGCACGTCGGACCGACCGTCGTCGTTGGCTATGCGGGCGGCGACGAAGAACCAGTCGGACAGACGGTTTAGATACCGTATGGCCTCGGCATTCACCGCCTCGACCCCGGCCAGTTCGACGGTCAGCCGTTCGGCCCGGCGGGCGACTGTGCGGCAGACATGCAGATGTGCGGCCAAGGCCGATCCGCCCGGCAGGATGAAGCTGCGCAGGGGCGTCAGCCTGGCGTTCATCGCGTCGATTTCTGTCTCCAGCCGGGTGACCTGTTCGGCCACCATGCGCAGCGGGGGATATTCGGCGGTCGCATCCTTGTCGAGGTCGGGATTGCAGAGGTCGGCGCCCAGGTCGAACAGATCGTTCTGGATCCGGGACAGGGCGCTTTCCGCGTCGCCCGTCGCGTGCAGACGCGCGACACCCAGGGTCGAATTCAGCTCGTCCACCGTTCCATAGGCCTCGACCCTTGGCGAATGCTTGGCCACGCGGGCGCCGTTGCCCAGTGCGGTTTCGCCCTTGTCGCCAGTGCGGGTATAGATCTTGGACAGGACAACCATCGATTACCCTCCGGCCATCATGCCGCGGACGGTCACGAAGAGAACGATCAGCACCACGGCGATGAACTGGCACAGAATCCGCAGGCGCATCATCTTGTTGCCGTAGTTCTTGTTGAATTTGCCGCCCTTGGCGTAGCCGCCGATGCCGATCATCAGCACCAGCACGGTGGCGCCCATGGCGACCAGGATCGCGATGTAGAGTGCATGTTCCATTCTGCGCTTCTCCTGACTGCGGTCCCGGAATCTGTCGGGCGCATGTCCGGATCTAGCGGTTCCGGCCCGGAAAGCGAACCGGAAATCCATTCATGTCTTCAGATGTGAAGCGTGATCCAATCCGCAACCCGCGTGGGCAGGATGCCGCGGAGGTAGTAGCTGATCCAGGTCGGCACCGTCACGGGATAGCGCGCTTTCGGCCGTTTTGCGTCCAGTGCCCGCAGAACTTTCTTCGTCACCGCAGACGGCGGCAGTTCGAACGGGTCGGGGCCCACATTTCCGTACATCCGTTTGACCAGCGTCTGTTCGTACCTGTCGCGCAGGACGGAATTCCTCCAGTCGATGTATTTTTCGAAGTAATGGACGCCGTTCTGGCGGAACTTCGTGGTGATCGGGCCTGGTTCGATCAGGATCGGGTGGATGCCGGTGCCGTGCAGTTCCAGCCGCAGCGTGTCGGTATAGCCTTCCAGCGCGAACTTGGTCGACGCATAGGCGCAGCGCCAGGGAATCGTGACCAGCCCCAGCGAGGACGAGCAGTTGACGATTCGCCCGTGCCCCTGGGCCCGCATCACCGGGATCACCTTGCGGGTCAGGCTGTGCCAGCCAAAGAAATTCGCTTCGAAGATCGCGCGCAGGCCGTCGGTCGGCAGATCCTCGGCCGCGCCCGACAGGGGATGGGCGCCGTTGTTGAACAGCGCGTCCAGCGTGCCGCCGGTGGCCCGAAGCACCTGTGCCAGCCCGCTTTCGATGCTGGCCTCGTCGGTATAGTCGATGCGGGGGCTGTCGAAGCCCAGGGACCGCAGCTCCTCGCAGTCCTTTTCCTGCCGGCAAGAAGCGAAGACACGCCAGCCGGCATCGCGCAGGCCCATGGCCGCGTCGCGGCCGATGCCGGACGAACAGCCGGTGATCAGGATGGTTTTCTGCTGCATTTCAAACCTTTGCCGAAGCCGAGCCGGCGTGTTGTGGCGCGGATCGCGGGGCGGTGCAACGGGAACGGGATCAGCCGTTGGGCGCCGACACAAGCGAGGCGGCGACATAGCCCAACTGGTCATCCCCGACCGTGCGCAGCATCAGCCAGCCATTGGAAGGTTCGCCCACGACCCGCACCTGGGTCCCTTGGGACAACTGGCCCACGACGTCGAAGCCGGTGCCGGGCCCGCCGCGCATGTTCACACGGGTGGCGGTGATCTGGCGGATATCGGGGCCGTCCACATCTTCCTCGACCATCACCTCGGTCGGGGCCTGATCGTCCGAGGCGGCGTCGATCAGAACGCTCAGGCCCGCGGTGCCCAGCCCGGCCAGCGCGGTGCCGGTGGTTTCCAGCGCCGACAGCCGCGTGACCGGCGCGCCGCCATTGGGCAGTGTGGTCAGGCCAAACTTGATCTGTTCGGCGGCAGTGGGTTGGGGCGGGGGTGCGGTCACGACCGGCTTGGTGGCCAGCGTCTCGACCTGGGCCAGAACGGTCTCTGCCTGCAGGGGGCGGGCCTCGGCGGGCTGGGCCACGACGATGACCGCGTCGCGTTCGGTCACGTCGACCGGGGATTCGGGCGCGAATTCTACCGACCGGCGGACCTTCGCAGGTTCGAAATCCGCGCCGCCGCTAAGTTCGTAGAACGCCAAACCGAGTAGGAGAAAGGAAACAAGGACAAACCGAAACATTACGCCCCCCTGAGGCTTCACTCCGGCAGCACGATCTTGCCGGGAGCCAGTACATTAATCAAATGCCAGATTCGCGAAACCCGCAGCAAGCATTGCCGCGGACAGTGCTGCAAATAGGGCTCTGTGGCGGTGCGGCAATGCTTTACGCTGCCCGTCAGCCAGCGTATCACCGCATCTATGAGCGACACGTCAGACGACCCCAAGATGCAGCCCCCAGCCGGGGTATCCGGTGGCCCCGTGGCCTTGGCCGAACCGCTGCGCCGGGCCATTGGCGAACGCTATCTGACCTATGCGCTGTCGACGATCATGCACCGGGCGCTGCCGGATGCGCGCGACGGGCTGAAGCCGGTCCACCGGCGAATCCTGTTCGCGATGCGCGAATTGCGGCTGACCTCGACCGGCGGCTTCCGGAAGTCCGCCAAGATTTCGGGCGATGTGATGGGGAACTATCACCCCCATGGCGATGGCGCGATCTATGACGCGATGGCCCGCCTGGCCCAGGACTTCAACGTCCGCTACCCGCTGGTCGACGGGCAGGGCAACTTCGGCAACATCGACGGCGACAACCCCGCGGCGTCCCGTTATACCGAAGCCCGCCTGACCGTCGTGGCCGAGGCGCTGCTGGACGGCCTGAACGAGGACGCGGTCGATTTCCGCGATAACTATGACGGAACGCTGACCGAACCGGTCGTGCTGCCGGCCGAATTTCCGCATCTTCTGGCCAATGGCGCCAGCGGCATCGCGGTGGGGATGGCGACGAATATCCCGCCCCACAACATCGCGGAACTGTGCGATGCCTGCATCCACCTGATCAAGACGCCGGATGCCCGTGACGACACGCTGCTGAACTACGTGCCCGGGCCCGATTTCCCGACCGGTGGCGTGATCGTGGAAGACCCGGCCTCGATCGCGCAGGCCTATCGGACCGGCCGTGGCGGCTTCCGCCTGCGGTCCAGCTGGGAGGTCGAAAAGCTCGACCGCGGCGTCTGGCAGATCGTCGTGACCGAGATCCCGTATCAGGTCCAGAAATCCAAGCTGATCGAGAAGCTGGCAGAGCTGATCCAGCTGAAGAAGGTCCCGATCCTGGCCGATGTTCGCGACGAAAGCGCCGAAGACGTGCGCATCGTTCTGGAACCCCGGTCCAAGAACGTCGACCCCGAGGTGATGATGGGCCTCCTGTTCCGAAGCTCGGAGCTGGAAGTGCGGGTTTCGCTAAACATGAACGTGCTGATCGACGGGCTGACGCCCAAGGTCTGTTCGTTGAAGGAAGTGCTGCGTGCCTTTCTGGACCACCGCCAGGAAGTGCTGCAGCGCCGGTCACGCCACCGGATGGAAAAGATCGACCACCGGCTGGAAGTGCTGGAAGGCCTGCTGGTCGCCTTCCTGAACCTGGACCGCGTGATCGACATCATCCGCTACGATGACGAGCCCAAGGACGCGCTGATGCGCGAGGTCTGGGGCAAGGATTTCCCGCGGGCCATGTCCGAGGCCGACTATGTGCCGCCGGCGCCCTCGGACGACTATTCCCTGTCGGAACTGCAGGTCGAATCGATCCTCAACATGCGGCTGCGCGCCCTGCGCCGGCTGGAGGAGATGGCCCTGCTGACCGAACAGTCGGACCTGATGGCCGAACGCGCGGATCTGGAAGATCTGCTGTCCGACCCTGCCCTGCAATGGGCGCGGATCACCGACCAGCTGCGCGAGACCAAGAAGAAATTCGGCCGCGATTACCCGGGCGGCGCCCGCCGGACGCGTTTTGCCGAGGCCGGCGTGGTCGAGGACGTCCCCCTGGAAGCCATGATCGAGCGCGAGCCGATCACCGTCGTCTGTTCGCAGATGGGATGGATCCGGGCCATGACCGGCCATATCGATCTGACGCGGGAGCTGAAGTTCAAGGATGGTGACGGCCCCCGCTTCATCTTCCATGCGGAAACCACCGACAAGCTTGTGCTCTTCGGGTCGAACGGGCGCTTCTATACCTTGTCGGCGGCGAACCTGCCCGGCGGGCGGGGCATGGGCGAACCGGTGCGCCTGATGGTCGACCTGCCGAACGAGGCGCAGATCGTCGACCTGTTCCTGCACGTGCCGGGCCGGAAGCTGCTGGTCGCCTCCAGCGCGGGGGACGGATTCGTCATCGATGCGGAAGAGGTGCTGGCGCAGACCCGGACGGGTCGGCAGGTGCTGAACGTGAAGGACAATGTCGTGGCCCGGATCTGTCGGGCGGTGACGGGGGACCATGTCGCCGTCGTGTCGGAAAACGGCAAGCTGCTGGCCTTCCCGGTGTCCGAACTGCCGGAACTGGGCCGGGGCAAGGGCGTGCGGCTGCAGAAGTACAACATGGCCCGCGGCCGTCAGGGCGCGCTGGAACTGGACGGCGGCCTGTCGGATGCCACGACCTTCGACCTGGCCACCGGGCTCAGCTGGCCCGCGACCGGCGGGCGGACGCGGACCGAAACCGACATGACGCCCTGGATCGGCCGGCGCGGCGGTGTGGGCAAGCGCCCGCCACACGGTTTCCCGCGGAATTACCGCTTCTCATGAGGTATCGGCAGCAAGGCCCTGCCGGGTCCGGTTTGCGCAGGACGCGGGCTTGGGCTATCGCTGTTGCGCATTCTGCCCTACGGACCCTGGAACGGACCCCTGCATGACCCGACTTCGCCTTTGCCTCGCCGCGCTGGTTGCCGCCGTCACCCTGGTCGCCTGTACGGCCGACGTGCCGTTGCAGCAACAGCCCAAGGTCGACCTTGGCAACTTCAAGCTTGGCCACGTGATCGTCATCTCGTCCAAGATGAAGAAGGGCCCGGTCTCCCGCGATGCGACCGAAGAGGAATGGAACGCCGCAGTCCGCAAGGCGGTCCAGGATCAGCTGGGCCGCTACCAGGGCGACCAGTACTATAATTTCGGTATCTCGGTCGAAGGCTATGCGCTGGCGCCGGGTGGTATTCCGGTCATCTACAACCCGAAGTCGCTGCTGATCCTGCGGGTCACGGTCTGGGACGATGCCCGCCGCGTGAAGCTGAACGAGACGGTGCACCAGCTGTCGGTGTTCGAGGACACGACCTCGGGGTCTTTCTGGAAGGGCTCGGGCCATGCCCGGACCAAGGCGCAGCAGATGGCGGGGCTCAGCGCCAATGCGGCTGAGAAGATCGAAGACTGGCTGGCCGAAATGCACGCGACCAACGGCTGGTTCGATGCGCGGCCCGACGGCAAGGCCGGCGACCGGCCGGCAATGATGGGCCAGCCGATCCCGGTGCAGAAGACGCCCGGTGCGGTGCAGGGCGCCATCGACGCGACAAAGGCCGGTGGGACGGCGCCGGCCGCGCTGCCGCCCGTTCTGCCGACGGGTGGCTAGGTCGGACGGGGACGTCCTGCAACGGCCCTTTTCTCCCTGCGGCAGCGGGGCCCAGATGGCTTGATTTTAGGTTTCGAACCCAATATGTCGCGCCCGCAGTACGACAACCTCGGGTCGCGTAGGATGACGCGCGCCCCTCAATCTGAAAAAGGCGCCCGACGATGGCAAAGGAAAAGTTCGCACGTACGAAGCCGCACGTGAACATCGGCACGATCGGTCACGTTGACCACGGGAAGACGACTCTGACGGCCGCGATCACGAAGTATTTCGGCGAGTTCAAGGCC
>NZ_VOPH01000019.1 GCF_009765275.1 Chachezhania sediminis | reverse complement strand
TTTTGCGCCGATCTTCGTGCCGGTGGCGCTGGCCATGGGGATCGACCCCGTGCATCTGGGCATCGTCATCTGCTTCAACATCACCATCGGGCTTCTGTCCCCGCCGCTGGGCGGTGTGCTTCTGATCCTCGCGACCACGGTAAAGATGGATTACTGGGCCCTCGTCCGCGCGACCTTCCCGTTCTTTCTGGCCGAAGTCGCCCTGCTGATCGTGCTGACCTTCTTTCCCGACCTCAGCCTTGCCCTGCCACGCCTTCTCGGGCTGGCCAACTAGAACCCAACAACGGAGATTGCCATGACGTTCATGTCCCGTACCCTTGCCACCGCCGCGCTGGCGCTGATCGCAGCCGGTGCCGCGCAGGCCTCGGAAGTCAAGATCGCGATGAACGGCGCCGACGACCCGGCCACGAATGCCGAAGCCGCCTTTGCCCACGGCTTTGCAGACGCGCTGGACGGCACCGATTTCGAGGTGACGATCTTTCCGTCGGGCACGCTGGGATCCGAAAAGGAACGGTTCGACCAGGTCGCCCAGGGGCTGGTCGAGGTCAACCTTGCCACCGCATCGACCAGCTATGGCATGTCGCCCATGGTCAAGGGCGTGGCGCTGCCGTTCTTCTTCGAATCCACCGAACAGTTCGACGATATCGTCGTCGACACCGACATCCTTGAAGAGATGAACGCGCCGCTGGTCGAAAACGGCGTGCGGCTGGTGGGTTTCAACTTCATCGGCGGCTCGATCGGCATTCACAACGCGAAGAAGCCCATCGCCACGGTCGAGGACATGCAGGACCTGCGGTTCCGCGCGCTGAATGCCGAACAGCTGGACTTCATCCAGACGCTGGGCGCCACGGGCACCATCGTCGCCTGGGCCGAAGTCGCCAACGCGATCCAGACCGGCGTGGCGGACGGGTACTTCAACGCCCCGAACTCGGCCATCCGGACGGGGCATACCGACTTCCTGAAATACTACACGCCGGCCGACATCTCGCCCTCGACCCGGATCGTGCTGATTTCCGAAGACTGGTACGCGTCGCTGTCGGACGACGAGAAGGCCCAGATCGACACGGCGGTCGCAGCGGGGATCGCGGCCAACCGGGCGTGGGTCGCCAACTGGCTGCCGGCAGTGCGCGAAAAGCACGAAAGCCTGGGTGTGACGATCACCGAAATGGCCCCGGGCGAACGTGACAAGATGGCGGACCTGTCCAAGGACGTCTGGGCCAAGACCCTGACGCCCGAGCAGCTGGACGCCTGGACCCAGGCCCGCGCGGCCGTGTCGAAGTAACCCCAGCCAAGGAACGGTCCCCATGCAACGCACGGCAAGGATGATGATCGGCCTGTCCAACGGGCTGGACCGCGTGGCCACGGTGGTGGCCGGTTTTGCCATCGTCGTGCTGGTGGGGGCCGTCATGCTTCAGGTGGTGGCGCGCTACGTGTTCCAGCAACCGCCATCCTGGACCGAGGAACTGGCCCGCTATGCCATGATCTGGGCCGGGCTGATCGGCGCGTCGATGAGCTTCAAGCGCCGCTTCGACCCGGCCCTGTTCAAGGGGGCCTCCTCCACGAAAGGGCTGATCGGGCTGATGGCCGAGACGATGAAGTCCATCGTCGTGCTGACCTACCTGCTGCCGATCCTCTTCTACGTCTTCTTCGGCCCGGGCATGAACCCTGCCCGCGGCTTCCTTCTGCGCCACAGCCGCACCATGGCCGAGGCGCTGCCGTTCTCGACGATCTGGATCGCCGTCGCAGTGCCGCTGATGATCGTCCTCGTCCTGCTTCACCTCGTCTCGCGCTGGTGCGGCGACGACGGCGGCGGCGATCCCGCGGCGACCGAGACCGACTGAACCGAACGCCCCACTGTCAGGAGACTACCATGCACGCAGATTTCATCATCCGCGGCGCCGAAATCATCGACGGCAACGGAACGCCCCGGCGCAAGGGCGACGTGGCCGTCAGCGACGACCGGATCGTGGCCACAGGGGACCTGGGCCACTGGACCGCCGGGCGCGAGATCGAGGCCAAGGACCGCGTCGTGGCCCCCGGCTTCATCGACCCGCACGTGCACCATGACGCCGCGCTCTTCACCGCGCCGGATATGGAGTTCATGACCAACCAGGGCGTGACCACCGTGATCAACGGCAATTGCGGCTTTTCCATTGCGCCGATCCGGCGCCCGGAAAACCTGCTTGGACAGTTGCGCATGATCTCGGCCCGGCCGGACCTGATCTTCCCGACCTATGCCGCCTACCGCGACCGTATCGCGGCGGAACCGCCGGCGGTGAACGCGGCCTGCCTGATCGGCCAGTCCACCCTGCGGTCCAACGCGATGGACGACCTGTCCCGCGCCGCGACCGACGACGAACTGGCAGACATGTGCGCCCTGCTGGACGAGGCACTGGGCCAGGGCGCCATCGGGGTATCGACCGGCCCGTTCTATCCGCCGGCCCGCGCCTCGACGACCGCCGAACTGATCGCCCTGGGCCGGGTCGCCCATGCTCATGGCAAGCTGTACGTCACCCACATGCGCGACGAAGGCGACCGCGTGATCGAGGCGCTGGAGGAGACCTTCTCTGTCGGTCGCGAAGCCTGCTGCGGCGTCCATGTCTCGCACCACAAATGCGCGGGGCTGGCCAATCACGGCCTGTCGGAAACCACGCTGGCCATGATCGACGCGGAGATGCGTCAACGCGACGTGGGGCTGGACACCACGCCCTGGATCGCGTCGTCGACCATCCTGAATTCGGGCCGGCACCGGCAGGCCGAACGGGTGATCATCGCCGAAAGCGAACCTCATCCCGAACTGGCAGGCCGCGATCTGGCGGATGTCGCACGGGACTGGAACACCGATCTGGAAGGCGCCATCGAACGGCTGCTGCCGGCCACGGGCATCTTCTTCATCATGGCCGAAGAGGACGTGCAGCGGATCATGGCCTATGAACACACCATGATCTGTTCCGACGGCATGCCATCGGGCAGCCACCCGCATCCCCGCGTCTGGGGCACCTTCCCGCGGGTGCTGGGCCGCTATGTCCGCGATGTGGGGCTGTTCTCGCTGGAGGAAGGGGTGCGCCGCATGACCTCGATGCCGGCCGACCGGTTCGGCCTGGGCGGGCGCGGGCGGATTGCGGTCGGCGGTTTTGCCGATCTGGTGATCTTCGATCCCCGGACCATCGCCGAGGGCGCGACGTTCGAAAACCCGATCCGCCCCGCGCACGGGATCGACCGGGTCTTCGTCAACGGACGCGAGGTCTTTGCCTTCGGCAAGCCCACCGGCAACCGCCCCGGCCGCCCGCTGCACCAGACCGCCCCGGTCCGGGTCGTCTGACAGCGGCACCGCCCTGCCCGGCCCGGCATCGGGTGCCTGCCGGTCCGGGCCGGCAGGCTGCGGCGGTCGCCCCGACAGGCAAAACCGGCCGCGGGCAAGGTTCCCGTTCCGGATCCGCCACCGGCCGGAACGGCGCTTGTCGCGCCATCGGGGGGGCGCCTCTGCCGTCCGGATCGGCCGCGGACTATGCGATGGCGTCCCCGCCCTGCCTGCACACCTGAAGGAGCGCATCGCGCAGACGCTGGACAGACGGCAGGCTGCCGATCTCGCGCAGCGTGACGAAACAGATCCGGATCGGCGGCAGCGACAGGTCTGGGGTCGACAGCGTCACGATCCTTTTGCCGACGGGCTGCGGGTTCAGGACGGCCCGCGGAACGAAGGTCAGCAGATCGACCTCCTGGGCCAGCATCAGCAGCGATGTCGGGTCGGCCGAAACTTCGACGACCGGCAAGGGTGCCGGCACGCCGCAATTGCGAAACGCGACCTCGATAGAGCGGCGGTTGTTGGTGTCTTCCGACGGCAGGGCCCAGGGCCATTGTGCCAGCTCTGCCGCGGACACCTCGGCCCTGCCGGCAAGCGGGTGATCGGCAGAACAGACCACCACCAGGCCGGTTTCTGTCAAAGGTTCGTATACCAGCAGATCCGCCGTCGGCACCGGCATGGCTGTCCAGTCCACCCGACCCACATAGCAGTCCAGGTCCCCGTCCAGAAGGCGCGACATCATGTTGCCCACGGTGCCAGCCTGCAGGAGGAAGCGGATGCCCGCGCGCTGCGCTTCCAGCTGGCGCAGCGCCGCCGGCATAAGCTTGAACAGCGATGCCGGATTGGAGCCGACCCGCACCACCGCCGGAGACTCTGTGCCCAGATCCGCCGCCAGGTTGTCGAAAATGGCCAGCCCCGCCCGCGCCCGCTGCAGCGCCACCCGGCCAAGCGGCGTCAGCACCGCGCCGCGCACGGACCGGTCGACGAGCGCTGCCCCGAATGCAAATTCCAGATCCTTCAGCATCTGCGAAACCGCGGGCTGGGTCAGATTCAGCGCCTCGCCCACCGCGCGCAGCGACCGGTGGCGGTCGATCAGGTCCAGCAGGCGAAGCTGGCGCAGACGCAGGTGATCCAGATGGGAAGACGGGCCAGACATAAGCAATACCTATCACATTCAAGAATCTTCCGAATATTACTTTTAACCCGGCCCCGTTACCCGTGGAAGGGAGGAGACCCAAGCAGCCCGGATTCCATCCGGGGTGCGGTGGGCGCAGGGGCCAAGGGCGACGCCGTGCCGGCCGTTCCAGGCCCTGCGCAACGGGAGGAAAAATATGAAACGAGCTGACCTCGTGTCGGGGCTGGTGCTGGCGGCGTTCGGCGTCGTCATGCTTGCCGTCGTGATCCCCGCACAGATCGAACCGGCGCCGGACGGCTATGTCTCGCCGCGCCTGGTGCCCAATCTGGCGATGATCGTCATCGTCGCGCTGTCGCTGCTTCTGGTGCTGCAAAGCCTGCCCAAGTCCGAAGAGACGCCAAAGGCCGGGACGCCCGTGTTCTTCGCCCGGGACTGGGTCGCACTGGCCAAGATCTCCGGGGTCTTCGCCGCCAGCCTGGTGCTGTTCTGGCTGGGCTCGCCGCTGGCGGCCGGCGCGGTGCTGATCGCGGGCACGCTTCTTCTGCTGGGCGAACGCCGCCCTGTCATTCTTGTCGGGATGCCGGCAGGGTTGCTGCTGGCGGTCTGGGCGCTGTTCTACAAGCTGCTCGGCACCGTGATCCTGTGACCGCCATGGAACATCTTGCCATCGGCTTCCAGAATGTCCTGACGCCCGGGACGCTGTTCTGGGTCACCGTCGGGGTGACGCTGGGCTATGTCCTGGGCGCCCTGCCCGGGCTGGGCAAGGCGACCGGGGTCGCCATTGCGATCCCGATGACGTTCTACCTGCCCCCCGTCGCGGCCATCGCCATGCTGATCGGCATCGCCAAGGGCAGCGCTGCGGGCAGCGCGGTTTCTGCCATCCTGCTCAATACCCCGGGCGAGCCGTCTTCGGCACCTACCGCGCTGGACGGCTATCCGCTGGCGCGGCAGGGCAAGGCGCAGAAGGCACTGAAGATGGGGCTGTTCGCATCCGTCATCGGCGATTTCCTGTCGACCCTGATCCTGATCGCGCTGGCCGCGCCGCTGGCCCGCTATGCGTTGCTGATCGGCCCGGTCGAACTGTGCTCTGTCCTGCTGTTTTCCCTGACCTTCATCGGCAGCCTGGCCGGGCGTTCGATGCTGAAGGGGATGATCGCCGCCGCCTTTGGCGTGTTCTTCGCCACCATCGGAATCGAAACCGAAACCTTCATTCCCCGCCTGACCTTCGGGATGCTGGAACTGGATGACGGTATTTCGCTGGTGCCGATGGCCATCGGGATGCTGGCGGTCGCCGAGATGGTGATCCAGGCCGGAAACATGCGGAACCTCGACCGCGAGGCGGCCGAGATCGACGACAGCACCCGCCCCGAAGACCGGCGGGTGACGCTGGCCGAATGGCGCCGCTGCCTGCCGGTGATCGGCCGCGGCACGCTGATCGGCGCGGTGGTCGGCATCCTGCCGGGGCTGGGCGCCAGCGTCGGGTCGTTCCTGTCCTATGGCGCGACGCAGCGCAGTTCGAAGACGCCCGAGAAATTCGGAACCGGCATGATCGAAGGCGTGGCAGCCGCCGAAAGCGCCGATAACGCCGTGGTGCCGTCCAGCTTCGTCCCGCTGTTCGCCCTGGGCATTCCGGGCAGCGTGATCGCCGCCATCCTGATCGCCGCACTGGTGCTGCACGGGCTGACGCCGGGGCCGATGATGTTCATAGAACAGCCGCAGATGGTCGCCGATCTTTATGCCGCGATGCTGTGCGCCAGCGGGATCCTGTTGCTGGTCGGCTATGCGGGTCAGCGCATCTTTGCCCAGGTCATCCGGGTGCCGATCCGCCTGATCATCCCCGTGGTGCTGTTCCTGTGCTGCATCGGCGCCTACATGAACACCAACAGCCTGTTTTCGATCTACTTGATGCTGGCCTTCGCGCTGCTGGGTTTCTTTGCCCGCAAGCTGGAATTTTCCTTCGTCACGTTCCTGATCGGCTTCGTGATCGGCCCCAATCTGGAACTGACCTTCCGTCAGTCGCTGCAGCTGCTGGATCACGACCCGATGCGGCTGGCAGCGCATCCCATCGCCCTTCTGTTCGGCCTGCTGACCGTCGTGACGGTCGTCTGGATCGGTCGCAGCAACCGGCGCCTTGCGGCGCAGCGGTCGGCCCGGCCCCGGGCCGGCACGGACGCACCTGCCGAACAATCGCACACCTGAACACTGGGAGGAGACCAGATGCGCAAGACCAACAGAAGACAGCTTTTCGGTGCCGCGGCCGCGGCGCTGCTGGTGCTGGCCGGGCTCGGCACGGGCCCCGCGATGGCCGACGACTATCCCGTCCGCCCGATCACCATGCTGGTGGGCTACAAGGCCGGCGGCCAGACCGATCTGGTCGGGCGTGCTGTGGCCAGGGTCCTGTCCGACCAGCTTGGGGTGCCGGTCAACGTGGTCAACAAACCCGGCGGCGGCGGCGTTCTGGCCACGCACGAGCTGAGCAAGGCCAAGCCGGACGGCTATACGATCCTGTTCCATGCCAACAGCGTGATCAACACCGTGCCCTTCCTGATGAAGCGGGTGACCTTCAAGCCCGAGGATTTCGAATATGCCGGCATGATCACCTCTTATCAGGTCGGACTGGCCGCGCAGAAGGATGCACCCTTCGACACACTGGAGGACTTCGTCGTCTGGGCCAGGAACAATCCCGGTTTCAGCTTCGGATCGCTGTCGCCCACCGCCCGGATGACGATGGAGGTGATCGCCAAGCAGGAAGGGCTGGACGTGAACATCGTGCCGCTCAAGGGCGGTGGCGATCTGCTGAACGTGCTGCTGGGCAACCAGGTCGATCTGGTCTGGTCGGGGGGCATCCACTACAAGTACCCCGAACAGCTGAAGACCATCGTCGCGCTGACCACCTTCCGCCATCCCTCGGCGCCCGACGTCGAAACCATCGACGAAGCCGGCTACAGGCTGGCCATGGACGGGCTGACCACCCTGATCCTGCCCAAGGGCACGCCGCGCCCGATCCTGGAACGGCTGAGCACGGCCCTGAAGGCGGCCGAGACCGACGAAGCCTTCGCCAAGGTCGTTGCCGCCGCCAATATCCCGATCCGTTACAAGGATCTGGACGAGGCCGCGGCCGAAGTGGCCCAGAGCTACACGCGCAACAAGACCATCTTCGAGAGTGCCGGGATCGAACCCCAGTGATCCCTGACGCGCCGGCAGGAAGATCCGGCCGGCGCATCTTCCTGCCCTGGCAGACATTTCAACATCCAATACGAGGCCGCCATGTTTCAGCCGTTGAAAGGCATTCGCGTGATCGATCTTAGCCAGGTTCTGGCCGGGCCCTATGCCACGTACCAGCTGGCCTTGATGGGGGCCGAGGTGATCAAGATCGAAAGGCCCGGTCAGGGCGACTGGACCCGCGTCGGCGGCCCCCTGCCGCAACTGGCCGAACGCGGCATGGCACTGGGATTTCTGGGCCACAACGCGGGCAAGAAATCCGTGACCATCGATCTGAAGACGCCGGAAGGCGTGGCGCTGGCGCGCGAACTGGTCGCGGGTGCCGACATATTCGTCGAGAATTTCAAGCCCGGCGTGGCCGAACGGCTGGGACTGGGGTTCGAAACCCTGCGCGAAATCAACCCGAAACTGGTCTACTGCTCGATCTCGGCCTTTGGACAGGACGGACCGCTCCGGCACCGTCCGGCCTATGATCACGTCATCCAGGGCATGTGCGGCATCATGCTGACCACGGGCAAGCCCGGGGACGGGCCGGTCAAGGTCGGTGCGCCCTATGTCGATTATGCGACGGGGATGAACGCCGCCACGGCGATCCTGGCCGGGCTGCGCGAGGTCGATCGGACAGGCACCGCCGTTCAGGTGGATGTGGCGATGCTGGATACCGCGCTGATGCTCATGTCCTCGTTGATGACGACGCACCTGACCACCGGCTGGATCCCCGCGCAGAACGGCAACGAAGCCTGGAGTGCCAGCCCCTCGTCGGGGGCCTTCGACACCGCGGACGGCATCCTGATGCTGGCGGCGAACCACGATACCCAGTTCCGCCACATGTGCCATGCCATCGGGCGCGACGATATCCCGGGCGACCCACGCTGGGACAGCGCGGCAGAACGGCACAAGAACTGGAAAAGCCTGCGCGAAACGCTGGAAGAAACGTTCCGCGGCAAACCCGCTGCAGAGTGGGAAGAGCTGTTGTCAAAGGCCGCCGTGCCCGCCGGGCGCATCCGCGGTCTGGATGAAATGCTTGCCGAGCCGCAGATCGCCGCCCGCGGCCTGACCAGCGAGATCCGGGTCGAAGGGCATGACGGTCCGGTCCACATCCCGACGCTGAGCTTCAAGGCCAATGGCGAAAACTGCACGCCGGACCTGCCGCCCCGTCCGCTGGGCGCCGACACCGACGCCGTGTTGCAGGCGGCCGGAATTTCTCGCGAACGGCTGGACGCCTTGCGGGAAACCAGTGTGATCTGAAGGTCTCGTCGCCGGTCCGGATGAAACGACGAAGGACCGCAGACTGTTTCGGCCCCGGATGTCGCGCCGCGCCAGGCGGCGGTATGCTGCGATGGTTCCGGACGCCCCCGTGGCGTTCGGACCTTTTCGCCGGCCGCGTCCGGCCCCTCCCCTTCGATCCGGGGTCGGGACGGACGGCAGTGAGAGACCTTGGGGGATGCCTTCAATCCTCTGGCTTGGACCACGCCGGGCCGGGTGCCCCTGAAACCCGGCTTTCCCGATGGTTCCCGGTCGGTCCCCCGGGTATCCATTCACTGGATTTCGCCGACAGGCATTGATTGCAATCAATATTCATGACACTGTATAAGTCATAATCGATTATCGAAAGAAATATCCGGAATTCATGGAAGATGGGCAGAGAAATCCATATTCAGGGCCTGTAAGCGTCTTTCACGACCGCCGGCTTCCCGAACCCGCCCGCCCGGCGGGCTATGCCGCGCTGATCGACGCCTATGCGCTTTCGGTTCCGCTGCCGCGCAAGCTGGCCGCCATCGGTCCGCGCCACAAGGTCTACGAGGCCGATGGCTGGCAGCTCTTTACGCCCCGCCATGCCCCGGACGCCAGCCTAGCCGGGCATCTGATCTTTGCACTGCGCTACGAAGGGCTGGACCTTGCCGTGCTGAAGCGGCTGTTCCTTGCGACCGGCGCCGCGCCGATCCGGACCATGGTCCAGGCAGCGCCGACCGGCAGCTACGCCCGCAGGATCTGGTTTCTGTATGAATGGCTTCTGGGCCGACGGCTGGACCTGCCGGATGCGACGCGCGGCAACTATGCGCCCGCGGTCGACACAAGGCTGCAATGGGGAACCGAGGGCACACCGTCGCCGCGCCACCGGGTCCGCAACAACCTGCCCGGAACGCCGGATTTCTGCCCGATGATCTTCCGGACCCCGGCGATCGAGGCCTTCATCGCCCGCGATCTGGCCGCCGAGGCGCGCACGGTTCTGGCCCAGGTGCCCGCCGATCTTCTGGCCCGCACGGCGGCCTTTCTGCTGCTGAAGGATTCCCGGTCCAGTTTCCAGATCGAGGGCGAGAACCCGCCCCAGGACCGGATCCGCCGCTGGGGCCAGATCATCGGCGAGGCCGGGCGCCATCCCGTCGACCGGGCCGAGCTGGAGCGCCTGCAGCGCATCGTCATCGGCGACGCGCGTTTCGTGCAACTGGGCCTGCGCCAGGACGGCGGTTTCGTGGGCGAACACGACCGCCTGACCGGCGCCCCCCTGCCCGATCACGTCAGTGCACGGCCGGAAGACCTGCCGGCACTGGTCACCGGACTGGAACAGTTCGACCGATCCATCGCCCCCGGGCTCGACCCGGTTCTGGCGGCCGCCTGTCTTGCCTTCGGCTTCGTCTACATGCACCCTTTCGAGGACGGAAACGGGCGCCTGCATCGCTATCTGATCCACCACGTGCTGGCCGCCCGGGGCTTCAATCCGGCCGGGCTGGTGTTCCCGGTGTCGGCGGTCATCCTGGAACGGATCGACGCTTACAGGCAGGTGCTGGAAAGCTATTCCCGCCGTCTTCTGCCGCATGTCGACTGGCATCCGACAGAGCGCGGCAATGTCGAGGTGCTGAACGACACGGGCGACTTCTATCGTTTCTTCGATGCGACGCCCCATGCCGAATTCCTGTTTACCTGCGTGGCACGGACCATCGAAACCGACCTGCCGGCCGAAACCCGGTTCCTGCGTGCCTATGACGGGTTCAAGACGCAGGTGTCGGCACTGGTCGACATGCCGGACCGGACACAGGATCTCTTGTTCCGCTTCCTGCACCAGAATGCCGGCAGACTGTCCGACCGTGCCCGCGCCAGGGAATTCGCCGCCCTGACCGAGGAGGAGGCGACCAGGATCGAAGCCATCTATGCGGATCTGCAAGGGAATTTCTGACCCGCTCCGTCCTGCCGTTTGCATTGCGCCACGCGGGCACGAACGGTCAGAGGCGGCACCTGCAGTGGCTTCGTAGTCCGGGCCGTTCAGCGCCACGCAGTCCTTCCGCAAAGGCTGCGCCTCATCCGACCGTCCCGGTCCTCCCCAGGACCAACACGCTGAAACGATCGAGGCAATAGTTTGGCCACTCCCCAGGACAGAGGAATCACCACGCTGCCGAGGCGCCTCCTTCGGTCGTGCCCGACTTCTCCGTCGCGGATCTCCGGGGCCCTACGGGGTCGACAGGTCGAAGCGGGAATTCAAGGCTTAGCCGACTGGATGCCTGGGCATGGGCTTCGTGGAAGTTCGTTCGAATGACAAAGAGGTAAACCTGTTCGTACCGATTGACCGGGCCACGAGACTTGCCCGCGCACGCTGCCCTATCGCATCCATGCCGTGCGCACCGAAGCTGGAGTCCGGGTCGTCAATCACCAGCAGGACCGCCGCGCAATGGCCGGCATTTCCGGCGGCGTCCATGAAGGGAACGACATGCGGCACCGGCCAGGCAACAGGACGGGCCGCCGCTCGCCGCGGTACATGTCCCCCCTGCCCTCTGGATCACGGACGACACCGGCGCCAGGCCTGACATCGTGACGCTGAACTCCGGGTCTGGCGAGTTGCCCACGACCTCCGCCGCCACCCGCATCCGGCCGGCCTTTGCCATCCTTGCCAAAGCGGGGCGACTGTTGGGCGTGGGTTCGTTCCGGGCCTTGAAGGGTCAAGCTTGCATACTGCAAATCCAAGGCGATCCCCCTGCCCCGCCGCAGCATACCGTCCAAGGTCGCGGTGGTCGGCAACGCCTGAACTTCACTACGCCTTTCTTCGGTCAGCAGCCGGAAACGCTCCGTCTTCCCTGGCCGGATCAGACAGGACGTCATTGCGGCCTGCTCCAAACCACGGTGCGGTACAGGACCAAGGGACACCCGGTGCATTGCCGATTCCGGATTGTCAGCTGACAATTTGCGGATGCCGGGTCATGTCACGGGGCAATTGTCAGCTGACAATCGTGCCCGCCGCGCGGTCGTCAGCATGCCCGCAAGATTGAAGGACCCTTTCTCGGCGCGCTTGCACAAGGCACGAAGATAGGCGCCTGGGCTTCGGATCTGGGCCATGGATTCCAGCATGCACAAGACCGAAACGGCGGCTCCGCGTTCTCCGATAACCGAGGACGCCTGGCGATAGACTTCGGCGTCGATACCCATCATCGGATGAAGCCGGTCAGCCGTGCTGACCAGCTGTGGCCAATCGGGGTGCCGGGTCGGAAAGAAGTTCTGGTATTCCCTGCAACTGCTCAGGACATCCGAGATATCCGGGTCCTTGGGAAGGGTCTTGTCCACAGGCTGTATCCTTACAGAAATGGATTTATCTGTAGCTTGTATGTGCCGCTCATTCCGGCTGTCGCTGGCGCTCGTTTCGACGGTCGGAGCACAGGGCCGTGGATCGGGCAAGGTGGTCTCGACGGCGGTGACCAGGGCCCTCAGCACGTCCGAGGACAGCTTGCGGCGAAGGCACAGGCGGACGTGTTCCAGCAGGGGATCGTCGGGGTCCCGACCGTCGTCCAGCGCATTCTGTCGGGCGGCTGCAAGGCGGGCGCGCAGGGCGGCGACGCGGTGGGCCTCGGCCCGGGCGTCATCGGCCATTTCCGCAATGGATGCGGCCGCGCGGGCGAGGGGGCTGAGATCGAAGCCGAAGACGACACCACCGACCCGGGCAAAGCGTTTGCAGTTGGCGCTGTCACGCCGTGCAATCAGGCCGCTGCGCACCAGTGCGGCCAGGTGCCGGCGCAGGGTGCTTTCGGGCATGCCGTTCAGCCGTGCCGACAGGGTCCGGTTCGACGGATAGACCATGCCGGCGCCGGGGTCGGCGGGCAGGTCGCGGCCGGGGAAGAAGGTCAGAAGGGCGCGCAGCACCGTCAGGCTGCGGTGGTTCAGCCCGTGGCGGTCGGCCACCAGCGTCAGGGCGTCCAGCAGGGCCCACTTGTCAGCGGGCAGACCCGCCGTTTGACAAGCCTCTGCCGGTTGCCCGCGGACGATCCGGGACATCTGGGTCATGAAAATTGTCACGAAAGACAAAACTTCCCCGCCCACCGAATCGGTGGTGGTTGACAGGATCAGGGGTGCGGAGCTATCTCAAGAGTGCGAGAAATGAGAAGGCTCTCCGGGCTCTGTCCTGGGGGGCTTTTTTTGTCCTGTGTCGTGCCTCCTGTTGCTGCTCGTTTCGGTCCTCAGTCTTTCGACCGCGTCTTGATCCAGCGGTCGTAAAGGTCGGTGATCAGGTCGTCCGCCTGGGCGTCCAGCCAGTGGGCAAAGCCCGGGGCGCCGTTTGCGTCGACGGTCAGGGTCAGGCCCTTATCGTTGGTCTTCAGCCGCGCGATGGGCAGGCCTTCGGCGCTTTTCACCTTGCGCGTCCGGGCGGGCAGACGGGCGGCCCGGGGTGCGGGCGCCAGGGTGGCCCAGGCCAGCACCTGTTCAAAGCGCGCGTCCGATCCGGGCACGGTGGCCAGGGCCGGCAGGCGGGCCGTGACCCTTTCGCGGATCTCGGGCTTTTCCATCGCTTCGGCCAGCTTCAGCCAGCGTTCGCGGCCGATCGACGGGGCCGAACCGATCTCGCGCAGGAAGGGCAGGTCGAAGGCGCGGCCGACCTTCAGCATGCGGCTGATCATCGGCAGGTCCATCGACAGGGCCGCGGCAATGGTCGGCCGGTCATAGGCCAGTGCGTCCAGCTGGGCCGCGAAACTGGCCTTCTCGATAAAGCTAAGGTCTTGACGTGCCGTGTTTTCCTGCCCCTGGGCCAGGATCAGCGCCTGGTCGTCCAGATGCCGGACCATCGCCTTGACCGGCAGGCCAAGCGCGCGCAGCGCCATCACCCGGCGGCGGCCATAGACGATGTCGTACTGCCCGGGCTCTCCGGCCCGGGGGCGGACCAGAACGGGCACCTGCTGACCATGGGCGCGGATGCTTTCCTTCAGCGCCTCGTCGGCCTCGTCATCGGTGCCAAGGCGGTCGGTCACGCCCGCGGCATGGATCAGGTGCGGGTCGATCTCCTGCACCGCGTTTTCCTGAAGCCGGGTCAGCGAGCTTTGCAGCGCGCCCACGGCTCCGCGCGGGGCAGGGGCCTCGGGCGTCCGCCGCGAGGGCGAGGGTGTGTCGGTGGGTGTCAGGATTCCCTTGCGTGCCATCAGCGTCCCCAGGCCTGTTGCATCAGGGTTTCGATCTCGTCGTTGACGGCATTCAGGCTTTCCATCGCGCGGTCATAGGTGGACCGGTGGAAGGCGCCGCGTTCCACTTCGTAGATCGTCTGCTGGGTCAGTCCGGCGTCCGAAATCGCGGTGGATTTCAGCATGGGCGAGACCATGACCTCCTTGCCGAAGAGCTGCCGCAGGAAGGCCACGACCTGCTGCTGCGGCCCGTCCGAGGGTTCGTAGCGGTTGATCAGGAAGCGGAGGAAATCCAGTTCCATCTGCGCGCCCGCGTTCGAGACGACGTCGAGGAGATCCGCGCTCATCTGAAGGAACTGGCTCATCGAGGCGACGTCCAGCATGTTGGGCACGACGGTGATCAGCATGCCGGTCGAGGCACAGAGCGCCGAAAGCGTCAGGTAGCCCAACTGTGGCGGGCAGTCGAAGATGATGACGTCGTAATCGGCCTCCACCTCCTGAAGCGCCGCGGCCATGCGGGCATAAAAGGGGGGCTGGATGTTGTTGCGAAGGGCGGTCGGCGTCTCGTGCTCGAACTCCTGCAGCATCAGGCCGGAAGGGGCGAGGTCGAGCCCTTCGAAATAGGTTTTCAGGATCACCTGCGACAGGGGCACGGGGTCGTCATAGCGAAGCGCATCGTAGACCGACCCGGAATGCAGGAAATCGAATTCAGGCTGATATCCGAACAGCGTCGTCAGCGAGGCCTGCGGGTCGATGTCGACCGCCAGTACCCGATAGCCTTTCAGCGCCAGCCGCTGGGCCGCATGGATCGACGACGTCGTCTTGCCCGACCCGCCCTTGAAATTCAGGAAGGACAGGACCTGCACCTTGTCGCCGGGGCGGCGCCCCTTCAGGTAGGTGCCGGGGGTCTTGGCGCTGTCGTCCAGGATCTTGCGGATCGCCGCCAGATCGGTCGCGGAATAGCTGCGCCGCCCCCCGGCCGAGGTCTGGACCTCGGGCACGCGGTCTTCGAAATGAAGCTTGCGCAGGAAGCTGGGAGAGATGCCAAGCAGGTCCGCCGCCTCGCCCGCCGAGAACAGGCGCAGCTGCTTTCGCGCATCGGGCGCGAAGCTTTTCAGCATGTGCTGCTCCAACGCGCCAGCCAGTTGCTGCGCATTCTCGCGGATGCGGGTATTGATATGAATGGGATCGGTCCCAGTCATGCGCTGCTGCCTCTTTCCGGAACGCTGTTTTTCGCCAACGCCATATTTTCCGTTTCTTTACGCAATCAGAAGGGGACTTGTCCACAGATTCCTGTTTGCCGTCAGCAAGTTGCCGGCCACCACGGGGTGCGGTGTCCGGGCGGCAGCTTGGCGTTCGGCGGCTATCACATTGATTTCAATTGTATTTTTGTGGTTTCGGGCGGCCGGGACCGAAATCGGCCTTTGGCGGCACCTCCGGCCGGGTTCCGCAGGGCAGGGGGCCCGGACGAATCGAGCCTGCTGCGGCGCGGGGCGCTGTGCCGCGATGCTGTGCGGCCAGGCTTCACCCGGCCGGAATGGACCGGCGGGCGGGTGCTGAATTCCGCGCTGACCGACCTTTAACACCTGCTGAAGAACCGGGGCGCGGCGCTGAAGAGGGAACAGACCGGACAGACCTTCTGTGTCCGGCCGCAGGACGCGCACGAGGCCGTGGCCTGAATGTCGGCGCAGGGGTCGCCGCGCTTCTTCGCCCGGACACCCGCCCCGAAGGTCCCCGGGCGTCCCTTTCGGGCCGCGGATCTGTAAGGGCAGGGCGGCTGGATCTGCGGCGCGCTTGTCGAAGATTTTCGTACACTGCGATCACAACCGTGGCTATAGCCTGCGGGATGGGCGCTGAAGTGGCGAAAAGACCTTTTCTTAGTCGAATAATTTTGATTAACTTTTCGGGCCGAAGCGGAGAACCGGGAACCACGCGATGCCACCAGAACTGGGTATTCTATCGGACGATTTCACGGGCGGTCTGCTGGTCGCCAGTCTGATCGAGGCCGACGGCGTTGCCTGTCCGGTCTATTTTTCGACCCCCGCCGCGGCGACCGGGTCGGTGACCGCACCGGTGATCGTGATTGCGGCGCGCACGCGTCTGGTGCCTGTCGCGCAGGCGCTGGACGATGCCGGCGCCGCGTTCGGGGCGCTGGACGATCTTGGCTGCCGTCAGGTGGCCTACAAGGCCTGCGGCACCTTCGATTCTACCGAGGAAGGCAATATCGGCCCGGTCGCACGGCTTCTTTCCGAACGCTACGGCCAGTCGCCCGTGCTGATGAGCGCAGGCTTCCCCGAAGCGCGGGTGGCCGTGTTCGAAGGCCATATGTTCGTGGGATCCGACCTGATCAACGAGTCTTCGAAGCGGTTCGATCCCGTCACCCCGATGGCCGATCCGAACCTTGTGCGGTTCCTGTCGCTGCAGACCGGGTCGCCCGTCGGGCTGGTTCGCCACAGAGAGCTTCTGCAAGGGGCCGAGGCGGCTTCGCGGGCCCTGCAGCAACTGGTGGACGACGGGCATGAATACATCCTGCTTGACGCTGCGGATGTCGGCGACATCGCGGTCAGCGCCGATCTTGTGGCCGGGCACAGGTCGTTCGTGGCCAGCGACAGCCTGATCGTTGCGGTTGGACGGCGGGCCGGGCGCGACCGGAAGACCGCGCCGGCCCCTGTGCAGCATGCCGAAGGCCCCATCGCGGTGCTGGCCGGCAGTGTCGGGCCGATTGCCGAGGATCAGCTGGCCGCGTTCGAGGCCGCGCATCCGATCTGCCGGATCGACCCGGCGGCAGACGGGGATCCCGAAGCCCTTGCCGAACGGGCCGTGACCGAGGCCGCGGCGCATATCGGGCGCCCCTTCGCCGTCACGACCTGCACCGACCGCGCCGGGGTCGAGGCGGCGCAGGCGAAGTTCGGGCAGATGGGCGCGGCACGCCGGGCCGAGGCGATCCTGGCCGGGGTGGCCGGGCGGCTGTATGATCGCGGGGTCCGCCGGTTCGTCGTGTCGGGGGGCGAGACCTCGGGTGCGGTGGTCGGGGCGCTGAAGATCGACAAGGTCCGCGCGTTGCCCTTTGGTCCCCTGGGCGGCGGCTTCTGCATTGCCGAGGCGCCGTCGCGGATATCGCTGTTTCTGAAATCCGGCAAGCTGGGGGACCGGGACGTTCTTCTGCGGGCGCTCGACGAGATGGAACCATGACGCAAGAGATCACGGAAGAAGACGCCCGCCAGGCGCTGGTCGACAAAAGCCGCCTGTGCATCGACAGGGGCCTGTCGAATGCCACGGCCGGGAACCTGTCGATCCGGTTCGGCGCGGGCATGCTGATCACGCCGTCGGGGATCGAGCCCGCGTCGATGACGGCGGACCAGATTTCGTACTGCACCTTCGACGGGCAGGCCTCGGGCGGGTGGAAGCCGTCCAGCGAATGGGCGCTTCATGCCATGATCTATCAGGCGCGGCCCGAAGCCGGGGGCATCGTCCACGCCCATCCGACCTATTGCGTTGCGGTTTCGGTCCTGCGCGAACCGATCCCGGCGTTCCATTACATGGTCGCCGGGTTCGGCGGCACGACCGTGCCCTGCGCGCCCTATGTCCTGTTCGGTACGCGGGATCTGGCGGTTGCCGTGGCCGACACGCTGGGCCAGCGCTATTCGGCCTGCCTGATGGCCAATCACGGGATGATCGCCCTGGGCCGCGATCTGGACGCGGCCTTCCGCGCGACCGAGCGGCTGGAGACGCTGGCGCACCAGTACCAGTTGGCGCGGAGCATGGGGCCCGTGGCGCTTTTGACCGATGACGAGATGGCCGAGGTTCACGGCGCCTACAAGTCCTACGGTTATGGCAAGCCCGCGACGACGGGGCAGGCACAGGGCTGACAGGCACGGGGCTGACGGCGCGCACCGCGATCTTCGGCACCGGAATTGCCGGTGGCAGGCGCCTGCGGGACAGGCCATACTTGCCATCGCCGGAGCCGCGGGAAGGATGCATGTGACCAGAAAACAGCCGGACCTGCCGCAAATGCACCGGGTGCCGCGCCGCAAGCCCGGCAAGGAGCGTTTCACGCTGCTGCTCGACACGGTCGAGGCGCTGATGTCGGATCATGACTCGGGCGATATCAGCCTGGCCGATATCGCGGAAAAGGCCGGCGTTCCGCTGTCGTCGATCTATCATTTCTTCCCGAACCGCGACGCCGCCTATTGCGGGCTGGCCGAACGGTTTCAGGAAGCGATCGGTGCCCTGTCGGAAGCGCCGATGCCCCGGCCGCCCGAAAGCTGGCAGGCGCTGATGGAGTACAAGCAGCGCGCAGGTGCGGAATACCTGAACAGCCACCCCTCGGCGCTGCGCCTGTTCCTGGGGGCGGCGGTCAGCGTCGATGTGCGCAATATGGATCTTCACGGCAATGCGCGGCTGGCGAAGACCCGCGCGGCCTATATGCGCCGCTATTTCGTGCTGGATCACATTCCGGACCTTGAACAGCACCTTGCCGTGGCGATCGGCCTGACCGACGGCATCTGGGCCGTGTCCTACAGCGAACATCGCACGATCACGCCCTATTACCTGAACGAGGCGGTGCTGGCCTCGCGCCTTTATCTTCGCGCCTATCTGCCTGAATACGTCCGGCCCCTGGGCGGCTGAGACCCGCGCCCGTCGGGAGGCGGTTTCTGCGGGTGCAGCAATCGCGCCCGGGATCATCGCCTTTCGATCTGCACCCTTCGTATTTGGCAATATCTGCCGTCGATATCGCGTCTAGCGTCCTGGGGAACGCAAACGCGGAAGCTGCGGTTGGCCCCTGACGTGACGCCCCGGACAGGAGCGCACCGGCCGGCAAGGAGCGGCGCCGCGGGGATCATGGAAGCTGAGGCATGAACGAAGAGACGCACAAGATGTTCGATGTGGCCGCGTGCCCGACATTGGCGGATTATGGTTTTACCGGCGGTCGGGACAATTTCCACGCCTTCTGCGCGCGGATCTTCCGGGACGGTTCGCCCCGCTTCCTGCGTACCGACGACGGCGAACTTGTCGTATTCCGCAATGCCGATCTGGTGGCTTTCGGCACCTCGGCCCTGGTCGGGAACGTGCCCGTCGGCGCGATGTATCCGTCGCTGTATCGCGCGGGCGCCGCAGGACGGCTTCCGGGGGCCGAAGTGGCCGAGGTGATCTCGTCCCAGGTTTTCACCTTCAACCCACCGACCCACGGTCCGGCGCGGATGATCCTGGCCAAATGGCTGGGGCCCAGACAGGTCGCGCTGATGGAGCCCCTGGCGCGCGACGTGGCGGCCGAGCTTGTGGCCCGCGCGCAAGCCGGGGCCGAGGTGGAGTTCGTCACCGAATTCGCCGAGGCGATGACGATCCGCTTCTGGGGCGCGCTTCTGCGGATGACGCCCGAGGACACCGCCGATCTGGAACGTCACGCCCATGCGATGACGGCGCTTTTCCATCTGCAACGGACGTCAGGGGATATCGACCGGCTGGATACCGCGTTCCGCGGCTATCGCGACAACCTGAACCGGGCCGCCGACCGGCTGCTGGCAGAGGGCGATGCCGAAATGACGGCGCTTTGGGACAAGGTGCAGGCGCTCGATTTTCCCGACGATCCGCACCGGACCGGGGTGCTGCCGAAGACGCTGGGCGATTTCCTGGCGGGCAATCTGGTCGATGGCGTGCATACCGCCGCGCTGGCGGCGGCCAACACCTTCTATGTGCTTTCGACCTGCGACGCGGCGCGGACGGCGTTCCGGGACGATCCGGCGCAGCTTCCGAAGATCATCGCCGAGGCGCTGCGGATGGAGCCGCCGGTCATGTTCCTGAAACGTTATGTCCTGGAAGATTTCGACCATGCCGGCACCACCTTTGCCGCCGGTCAGCAGGTCATCATGATGTGGGCCGCGGGCAACAACGATCCGGCCGTCTTTGCCGATCCGCGGGCCTTCGATCTGTCGCGTCGGGCCGGGGCGATGACCACCTTCGGCAACGGCGCCCATATCTGTCCGGGCCGCTATCTGGGTCTGATGCTGGCCCGCGTCCTGATCGAGACCTTCCGCGACGCCGGGATCGAGATTGCCGTGCCCGAAGGGAAGGCGGCCGACTGGTATCCGGCGCACATGATGAACCAGATCCGGGCGATGCCGGTCATCCTGCGGCGTGCGGGGGGTCAGTAAAGGCTGCGGCCGTCGCCGGTGGTGACCGAGGCGAAGTCGCGGCGATAGTCCTGCGGACTTTTGTCATAGATGTTGCGGAAGGCCCGGTAGAAGGCCGACGGCGTGCCGAAGCCGCAGGCCAGCCCGATTTCGCGGATCGGCAGGCTGCTGTAGAGAAGAAGGTCCTTTGCATGGCGCAGCCTGATCGCCAGATAGATCTGTTTCGGCGTGCTGCGCAGATGGCGGCGGAACAGGTACTGCAGTTCGCGCATCGAGATCCCGCAGCTGTCGGCGATCTGCGCGATGCTCAGCGGCGTTTCGATATTCCCGGCCATCAGGGTCTGGGCGGTTTCAAGGCTGCGGTTCCCGATCCACGAATTCTGGTTCGACATCTGCCGCTGCCAAGCATCGTCCGGGCGGGGCGAGGGATAGACCAGATCGTTGCAGACCCGGTTGGTCAGCACGTCGCCATGATGGCGGCGCAGCATTTCAAGCCCGAAGTCCAGCATCGCCGTCTGCCCGGCGCAGGTCGATCTTGTGCGGCCGATGACGAAAAGCTGTTCCTTCACCTCGTGCACGCGCCCGTCCTCGCGCAGGGCGGCAAGGGTGCTCCAGTGCGCCGTTGCCGCGGCATCGTCCAGCATGCCGGCCTGCGACAGGGCCAGCGCACCGGCATCCGCGCCGCAGATATGCGCGCCGTTCGCGGACTGGCGGCGCAGCCAGCTGAAGAGCGGCCGGCGGAGCGCCGGGTCGAGTTGGTAGGACACGAGGAGGATCACCAGATCATAGGCCTTGGGGTCGTCGAAACCGCGCGTGCCCGACACCTCGATCCCCAGTCCCGCGGCCAGCGGCCCGTCGCCCGCGACCAGGATGTCGGTGTCGTAGAGCGTGCCCGAGCTGACGCGGTTCGCAGCCCGGAACGGTTCCACCGCAAGAAGCGCGCTGTGCAGCGACGGTTCGGGCGTCAGGACCAGCGCGATGTGGCGGCGCTGGTCTGGCGGGTTGGTTTTTCCCTGCATGCGGCGGCCCGGCTCTCAATTCGATATTCGTTAAATTCATATACTATGGCGCTTTTCGCAACATGAAGCCGGATCAAAGGTGCAACGTTTTGTCAGGAAAGGGCGCTGGCACGGCCTTCCGAGATCAAAATGCCACCAACATGGGATATCATCATGATCCAATCTTCGTGGACGACAGTACAAAAGGGGCTGAGCTCCGTCGCGCTGTCCGCCGCCATTCTAACGATGTCCGGACTGACGTCTGCAGCGGTGGCGCAGGACGACATCTCGCTGGTGGTCGCGCGGGACATGGACCTGAATTCGCTCGATCCGGCGCGTGCGTTCTGTGACACGTGCCAGATCTACCTCAGCTCGACCTATGACCGTCTTGTCGACATGGCCGAGGACAACACCTCGCTCGTGCCGATGCTGGCCAGGGAATGGTCCAGCAACGAAGACCAGACCGTCTTTACCTTCAAGCTGGATCCCGCGGCCAGGTTTTCCGACGGATCGCCGGTCGAGGCGAAGGACGTAAAGTGGTCGCTGGAACGGCTCGACAACATCAAGGGCGGCATTTCCTACCTGATGGATCCGGTGACAAGCATCGAGGCACCGGATGCGTCGACCGTGGTCATCACCGTCTCGGCACCGAATTCGGAATTCGTGGGCTCGCTCTCGGCGCCCTATGCCGGGATCCTGAATTCGGACGTGGTGACGGAGCATGGCGGCAATGCCGGCCCGTCGGCGGATTCGAAGGATACCGCCGAAGACTGGCTGATGGGGAATTCGGCCGGTGCGGGGCCCTACACGCTGGTCAGCTACAGCCCCGGCAACGAATTCCGCCTGACCCGGAACGAGAACTACTGGCGCAAGGCGCCGCAGGTGAAGGATTACATCTTCCGGCAGACCAAGGACGCGGTCAGCCAGGTGCAGATGCTGCAGAGCGGGAATGGCGACATCGCCATGAACGTCGACCCGATCACCGCCACCAGCATCACCGGTTCCGATATCGAGGTGGTGACGAAGCCGTCGTTCAACATGGTCTATGTCGCTCTCAGCCCGGGCGCCAAGAACCTGCCGCATCCGCTGACCCCCAAGATCCGCGAAGCGATTGCGAAGGCCATCGACTATGACTCGCTGATCGAATTCACGCTGGAAGGGCAGGGCTCGCGCCTTGGCTCGCCGCTGCCGAACGGCTTTCCCGGTGCCGGCGCGGTCGAGCCCATCGCCTTCGATCTGGAAGGCGCCAAGGCCCTGATGGAAGAGGAGGGCGTCGCCGACGGCTTCACACTGGAAGCGATCTTTCCGAACGTGAACCAGTACGGCGTCGACTACACGCTGATGATGCAGAAGATCCAGATGGATCTGGCCAAGATCAACGTGGATCTGGACCTTGGGGCGGTCGAATTTTCGGTCTGGCGGGAACGTCTGACGGGTGACGGCATCCCGATGACGGCCGTGTTCTTCGCTCCGGATTATTACGGGTCGTCGCAATACGTGCAGTATTTCGCGATGATGGACGGCACCGTCTGGTACGGCCGCGCCGGCGGACCGTCGGATCCGTCCATCGCCAACCCGAAAACGCCCGAGATCTTTGCCCAGGCGCTGGCCGCCGGCGGCGAGGAGAGCAACCGGCTTTTCGGCGAACTGGCCCAGATCATGGCGGACGACCACGTGATCCTGCCGATCGTCAGCCCGGACGCGCTTTTCGTGTCGCGCAAGGGCGTGTCCGGCCTGCGCTACAGCGCCTGCTGCAACCTTGTCCTGGCGGACATCACCGTCGAATAACGGCGCGCGGCCTTCAGGCTTCGTACCTCCGGACCCTTCCGGAGGTACTTTCGTTTTCCACGGGCGCGGAATCGAACGAGACCGCGATCCGGATCGCGAAGCTGGTCACCGGCAAGTACGAGATCGTGGCCTTTTCCAACAGCTGGCACAACGGAGGCCGAGTCATGCCCGGTCGGGGGCGGCGCGTGGAAACCACGCACCCTACGGCAGGGTTCCGATGCCGTTGATATCCTTCCAATGCCCGGTCGATTACCCGGTTCCCCACGCACCGTCTGCCCCCAAGGTTCCCACAACACGGGTCAACGTCTGAAACCGCCCGTCGGTTGCGCGATCCCCATGCCCCGCAAACGCGCGCCGATCACTCTGCCGGCATCCGGCTTTCGACCATTTCCACGAACCAGCTGCACCCGAAGGGGATCGCGTCGTCGTTGAAATTGTATTCGGGATGGTGCAGCGGCTTGCTGTCGGCGCCGTTGCCCAGCCGGATCATCGCACCGGGGCGTTCGTTCAGCATGAAGGCGAAATCCTCGCCCCCCATGACGGTCGGCGTCTCGATGCACGACCCGGTGATCCGTTCGGCCGCGGCGGCGGCAAAGCCTGCCTCGTCTTCCGAGTTGATCAGCGCCGGCACCCCGTCGATGTAGTCGACCGCCGCCTCGCCGCCATGCATTTTTGCCGTCATCTCGGCGATCTCGTGGATCCGGCGTCGCGCCATGTCGCGCACCGCAGGCGACGTCGTTCGCACCGTACCCTTAAGCTGGGTCTTCTGCGGGATGACATTGAACGCCTTCGACGACGTCTCGATACATCCGACCGACACCACCACCGAATCGAGCGGATCGGTGCTGCGGCTGGCGATGCTTTGCAGCGCGATCACGATATGGCTTGCGATCAGCCCGGAATCCACCGTCTCGTGCGGGCGGGCGCCGTGGCCGCCCTTGCCGGTGACCTCGATCTCGAAGATGTCGGCCGCGGCCATCGACGGGCCCGGCTTCACGCCGATCGTGCCCACCGGCAGGCCCGGCGAGTTGTGGATGGCATAGACCTCCTGGATGCCCCAGCGGTCCATCATGCCTTCGTCGCACATCACCTTGCCGCCGCGGCCGCCCTCTTCGGCCGGCTGGAAGATCAGCACGACGCTGCCGTCGAAGTTCCGCGTTTCCGCCAGGTACTTGGCGGCGCCCAACAGCATCGCGGTGTGTCCGTCGTGCCCGCATGCATGCATCTTGCCCGGCACGGTCGAGCCGTAGTCGAGGCCCGTTTCCTCGTGGATCGGCAGGGCATCCATGTCGGCGCGCAGGCCCACCACCCGGCCGGAATTGCCGCGGTTGCCCCTGATCACGGCCACGATACCGGTCTGGGCGATCCCTTCGGTAACCTCGTCGCAGCCGAATTCGCGGAGCTTCTCGGCCACCATGGCACTGGTGCGGGGCAGATCGAACAGAAGTTCGGGGTTGGCATGGATCTCGCGGCGCCAGCCGGCGATTTCGTCCTTCAGTTCGGCGATACGGTTCTTGACGGGCATTCTTCCCTCGTTCCTGCGAAAAACGGCACGGGGTCAGCGGAAGCAGGCCGTGCATCGCCTGCCATGATACGCAGGGAACCATGGCATGTCCCGCCGAACCGCGCGGTCCCGACGGGTGCTTCCGCAGATTTCAGACCAGCGGAACGGTCGCTTCATCCACATGGCGGCAGGGGGCGTTCTGCCCCGGGCCGGGGGACGTCTTGATCGACGACCCGCGGATCTTGCGCCTGGATCTTGCGCCCGGGCCCGCACATCGCGGGCCCGGGCTTCGGCTTGGACCGGCCGACCCGAAGCCCGGCCTGACGTGTTCAGGGGCAGAAATCGGGCCCGCGGCCTAACAGGCCCGGATCTGCACCTACCGCGGATCGACCGGCACGTCCGGGCCGCCACGGGCCGCGATATCGGCGCCCGCGGCCAGCAGCAGGTCCTCGCGGTAGCGCGCGGCGGTCAGTTGCACGCCAAGCGGCGAGCTGCCTTTCATGCCGGTCGCGACCGACAGGCCGGGCAAGGCGAGAAACGGGATACCCAGTTGGGGAAGCTGCGCGGCCCAGACACGAAGATAGGCTTCGGGATCTTTCAGATCCTCTGCGAAGGGGAACGGCGTTTCGGCCGAATTCGGCAACAGAAGGATCGGATAGTCCTCGAAGAACATCTGCCACTTGCGGGCGAGCGTGGCGCGGGTCCGGAGCAGGCCATGGAGTTCGGGAAGTCCGACCGAGCGCGCAAGCTCTTGCTGGCCGCGGAGCATGGCGATCACGCCGGGATCGCCGTCGGCCTCGGCCGCCGCCAGGGCCCCGTCGAAATCTTCCGAAAGCCACAGCTTGACCTGCGCGTCACCGGCCTCTTTCAGGGGCGGGATCGTATCGACCTCGTCGACCTGCCAGCCGGCGTCGCGCAGCCGTTCGGCCGCATCGAGCAGCGCGTCCACGACCGCATCCTGCGTGTCCAGACCGTCGGGGCGCAGGGAAAGCGCCACCTTGCGCGGAACGTCGGGCCCCTTCAGCGGCACAGGCGCAAACCAGGGATCGCGCGGGTCGGGCTGGACCATGGCCTCGAAGCCCAGGCGCAGATCGTCGATGGTGCGCGCCAGCGGGCCGGACACCGACATCAGCTGACCGGAAATCCCCCGTTCGGGCATGCTGGCGTTGTAGTTCGGCACCCGGCCAAGCGTCGGCCGCAGCCCGTGAACCCCGCAGGCATAGGCGGGATAGCGTATCGATCCGCCGATATCCGTGCCATGGGCAATCGCGCCGATGCCGCTGGCAACCGCCGAGGCCGCCCCGCCCGAGGACCCGCCGGGCGTCAGCCCCCTGTCGAACGGGTTGTAGTTGTCGGGATACAGCTGGGAGGTCGTGAACCACCTGACGCCGAAGGACGGCATGTTCGAACGCCCGATCGACACGGCACCGGCGCGTTCGAGATTGTCGACCACCGTCCCGTTTGCCGCGGCGATGTTGTCCTTGTGGGCAACCACGCCGTAGGTGGTGGCAAAACCGGCTTCGTCATTGGTGACCTTGATCGTGACCGGCACGCCCGCCAGCGGGCCGGGATCGCGGCCGGCCGCGATCATGGCGTCGATCTTTGCCGCCCGCATCAGCGATTGTTCGGGGCGGTGATCGACGATGGCGTTGATCAGCGGGTTTACGGCTTCAAGCCGGTCGAGTGCCGATTGCGTCGCCTCGACCGCCGTGAACGCACGGGCACGGACGCCGGCGGCGATGTCGGTTGCGGTAAGCTTCCAGAGTTCGGATGTCATGCTTCTTGTCTCTCGGGTTATGGCTGTATTCTTGCGTCTATGCCGGACGGCCGGGTGCAGCGATGCCCGTCATGTCCGGCGCTCGCACGGGAAACGGTCGAAAGCGGGCAAAGTCCCAGTGGCTGCCGGGCGCGGCAGCCAGAAGGCGTCTTGTATAGTCCTGCCGCGACGCGGTCAGCACGGCGGCAGCGGGGCCCCATTCGACAAGCTGGCCCCCGCGCATCACCGCAATGTCGTCGCAGATCCTGGCCGCCACCCGCAGATCGTGTGTGATGAAGAGGATCGCGACACCCATTTCCGCCTGGATCTGCTCGAACAGATCCAGGACCTGCGCCTGTACCGAGACGTCCAGGGCCGACACCGCCTCGTCCGCGACCAGAACGTCGGGTTCGACGGCGATCGCCCGGGCAATGGCGATACGCTGCCGCTGCCCGCCAGAGAACTGATGCGGCAGCCGGTCCGCGGCGTTCCGGGGCAGACCGACCTTGACCAGAAGGTCACGGGCCAGCGCCAGGGCTTCGGCATGGGGCATGCCGTAGTTGATCGGCGCTTCGGCAATGGTTTCGCCGACAGTGACGCGCGGGTTGAGCGAGCGATAGGGGTCCTGAAAGACCATCTGGATGCGGCGCCGCATGTTTCGAAGCGAAGCGCCGTGCAGGTTGTCGACATGGTCGCCGCACACCCGGATGACACCGCTGTCGGGGGCTTCGAGCTGCATGACGCAACGCGCCAGCGTCGACTTTCCCGAACCGCTTTCGCCGACGATGCCCAGCGTCCGGCCGGGTCTGAGATGAAGCGAGATGTCGTCGAGCGCCCTGACTTCGCGCCCGCGGCCGAAGATCCCCCTGCGGCCGAAGGTCTTGTCCAGCCCGTCCAGTTCCAGCGCGAATCCCGCGCTGGTGTCCGGTCGCGCCGGTCGGGGTTCAAGCCCGGGAACGGCCTTCAGCAGGGCGCGGGTGTAGTCCCTGGTTGGATTGCTCAGGACACCCTGCAGCGATCCGGTCTCGACCATAGCGCCGGCGTTCAGCACCGCCACGCGATCGGCGATTTCGGCGACCACACCCATGTCGTGGGTGATGAACAGGATCGCCGTCCCGCGATCCTTCTGCAGGGTGCGGATCAGGTCCAGGACCTGTTTCTGTGTCGTCACATCCAGCGCGGTCGTCGGTTCGTCGGCGATCAGCAGGGCCGGTTCCAGCACCAGCGCCATGGCGATCATGACGCGCTGGCGCTGGCCGCCCGAAAGCTGGTCGGGATAGGCGCGCATGATCGCCCGCGGATCCGGCAGGTTCACCTTGGCGAGTATGTCGAGCACCCTGGCCCGCCTCTCGGCCGTGCCGAGCTGGGTGTGGATCAACAGCACTTCTTCGATCTGGTCGCCGATCCGTGCGACCGGGTTCAGGGCCGTCATCGGCTCCTGGAAGATCATCGACATGCGGGTCGTCCGCAGGGCCTGCAACCGCTTGCGGGACGCGCCGCGCAGCTCTTCCCCGCACAGGCGGATGCTGCCGCCGCCGATCTCGAGGTCGGCCTCGGGCAGAAGGCCCATCGTCGCCAGCGATGTCAGCGACTTGCCCGAGCCGCTTTCGCCCACGAGGCAGAGCGTTTCACCGGCGGCGACGGAAAGCGACACGTCCTGCAAAAGCGTGGCGCCATCGCGCCCCCGGAGACGGATCGTCAGGTCGCGGATGTCGAGTACGGGCGCCTCGGGGGATGCTCCGGTCATGTCACGCTCTTCCTGTTTTGCTGCGGGGGTCGAAATGATCGCGCAGGACATCGCCCAGCATGTTTGCGGCCAGGATCACCAGCGACAGGATGAGCGCGGGCCAGAAGATCATGCCGGGCCGGAGCGAGAAGAACATACGCCCTTCGGACATGATGTTTCCCCATGTGGGAATGTCCGGGCTGATCCCGACGCCAAGGAACGACAGCACGGCTTCTGTCAGAATGGCCGACGCGAAGACATAGCTGCCCTGGACCAGAAGGGGGGCGACGGTCGAAGGGATCAGGTGGCGCCACATCAGCTTGCCAATCCGCGTGCCGGATATCCGGGCCGCCTCGACGAAGGGGGCAGAGCGGGTCGACAGGATCACGGCGCGGACGATCCGTGCGACACGCGGTATTTCCGGGATGGTGATCGCCACCAGAACGGTCCCGACAGAGGCGCCGGCCAGGGCGACGATTGCCACCGCAAGAAGAACGGCGGGCATCGCCATCAGACCGTCCATGATCCGCATGATCACCGCGTCCGCCGCGCGGAAGAATCCGGACACAAGCCCGATCACAAGACCGGTCCCGACCGCCAGGAGCGTGGCACCGACGCCGATCACCAGAGAGATGCGCCCACCGTAAAGCACGCGCGAGAAGATATCGCGGCCATAGGCATCGGTCCCCATCAGATGCTCGGCAGAGGACGGTCTGAGCCGCGCGGTCATGTTCAGCGCCAGCGGATCGTAGGGGGCCAGCAGTGGCGCAAGCGCCGACAGGGCGGCGACGGCGAACAGGACCGCGACCGTGACCCCGATCACCACCCCCTTGCGACCGGTCATGAGGCTGGACAGGACGGACAGCAGGGCAGGGCGCGACAGCGCGGTTTCGACAGGGCCTGACATCAGTACTTAATCCTTGGGTCGAAGAGGCTGTAGGCGAGGTCGATAAGCAGGTTGATAAGCACGTAGACCGCGCTGGTCACAAGGATCATGGCCTGGATGACCGGGTAATCCCGGGCCATCACCGCATCGATCGTCAGCCGCCCGAGACCGGGCAGGTTGAACACGCTTTCGGTGACGACCACGCCCGAGATCAAGAGTGCCAGACCGGTGCCGACCACCGTCAGGATGGGGATTGCCGCGTTGCGCAGCGCATGACGGAAAAGAACCCTGGGTTCCGTGCAGCCCTTTGCCCGGGCGGTGCGCACGAAATCCTCGTGAATGACATCCAGCATGGCCGCCCGCGTCATCCTGGCAATCAGCGCGACATAGATCACGGACAGCACGACACTGGGAAGGATGGCATGCGACAGGAAGGGGCCCAGCCCGCGCGACAGCGGGGCGAAGCCCTGAACCGGAAGCCAGCGCAGGTCGATCGCGAAAAGCTGAATCAGCATGTAGGCGATGACGAAGACGGGAATGGAAAAACCCAGCACCGAAAAGGCGACCGCGCCCCGGTCGATCCAGCTTCCCTGTTTCCAGGCGGTCAGAACGCCCAGGGGCACCGCCACAAGAACGGACATGCTGATCGTGACCAGTGCGATGGACAGGGTCGGTTCCAGCCGTTGCGCGATAAGCTCGGACACGGGCAGGCCCGAGATCAGCGACTTGCCGAAATCGAGACGGACGATTTGCTGGATCCAGGTCACGAACTGGACCAGAAGCGGCTGGTCCAGCGACAGC
Source organism: Chachezhania sediminis (assembly GCF_009765275.1). Taxonomy (GTDB): domain Bacteria; phylum Pseudomonadota; class Alphaproteobacteria; order Rhodobacterales; family Rhodobacteraceae; genus Chachezhania; species Chachezhania sediminis. Next base: position 14,103 of record NZ_VOPH01000019.1, on the reverse strand, counting down.
GCGGCGCGGATCTGGCGCAGCTGCTCCTCTGTCGCCTGATCTCCGGCGATGGCGACGGCAGGATCGCCCGGCGTCAGCCGCAGAAGCAGGAAGACGAAGATTGCCACGAAGGCCATGACCGGCACCGTCGCGAGAATCCGTTTCAGAACGTAGAAGATCACAGGCATTCACCTTCGGCTGGAAGGGCGGCCCGCCACGCGCGCCGCCCGGGGTTCCGTTACGGTTACCGGGCCCGCTTCACATTCCAGAAATACGGCGCAGCCGGACCGGTCACGAAGCCTTCGAGATCCGACCGGAACGCGCTTGGCGAGACGAACTGTCCAAGCGGCACATACGTTGTCTGCTCGTAGGCATAGGCCTGGATTTCCTTGGCCAGCGCCATGCGTGCCTCTTCCGTGGGGGCCGCGGCGAATTCGGCCCGCAGTTCGTTCAGGTGCGGCAGGTCGGCCCAGCCGAAGGTGCCCTGTTCGCCATTGCCGTCCATGAACAAGTGGCCCAGCGGGTTCATCACGTCGGCGACGCCAAGGTACGAGAACATGATATTCCACCCGCCTTCATCGGCCGGCCCCTTGTTGCGCGCGCGCGTGGCCACGGATTGCCAGTCCATCGGCAGGGAGGTGACATTGAACCCGACCGCGCGCAGCGCATCGGCGGCAACGACCGGCTGGGTCTTCAGGACCGGCACGTCCGTCGTCTGCAGGATCACCACCGGGGTGCCGTCGTAACCGGCCTCCTTCAAGAGCGCCTTTGCCTCTTCCTGCCCGGTGCCCGCGGCAATCTTTTCGCCGCCGACGGCGAAGTCCATCTTGGTGCCGCACCCCATCATGGCGGCGCAGGGCGTGATCAGATCGGGATTGCCGACCAGCGCCAGCAGGAAGTCTTCCTGCTTGAACGACAGGGCGGCAGCGCGGCGCAGCCTGGGATCGTCGAACGGCGGCTGAAGGAAGTTCATCCGCGCCAGCGTCTGCCCGCCTAGCGGGTTCAGCGTCTTGATGGTGATTTCGGGATTGCTTTCGAGGATCGGCAGCAGGTCCATCATCGGCGCTTCGAGGAAGTCGACCTCTCCCGAGGACAGCGCGTTGATCGCGGTCTGGCTGTCCGGCATGTTGATCCATTCGACCCTGTCGAAATGCACCACCTTGCCGCCAGCGCCCCAGCTTGGGGGTTCGTTCCGGGGGATGTAGTCTTCATTCTTCAGGTAGACGGCCTTCACGCCGGGCTGAAATTCGTCCCGGACGAATTCGAAGGGGCCGGAACCGGTGAAGTCCGAGATCGCTTCGGTCGCCGGGGTCGAGGCAACGCGTTCGGGCATCATGAAGGGCACAAGGGACGACGGCTTGCCGATCGTGTCCATGAGCGGCCCGAACGGTTCCGACAGGACGATCCGGAAGCTTTTTTCGTCGACCGGTTCCATGGACGCGACGAAGCTCATCATCTGCCGGCCCATCGTGTCGCGGCTGCCCCAGCGTTTCAGCGAAGCAATGCAGTCTTCGGGCCGCACCGGCGTGCCGTCGTGCCATTTCAGCCCGTCGCGCAGCGTGAACGTGTAAACGAGGCCGTCGTCGGACATCGACCAATCCGCCATCTGTGGCCGGACGACAGAGTTTTCGTCCATGGCGACGAGCGTGTCGTAGATCATGTAACCATGGTCGCGGGTGATATACGAACTGGCCATGACCGGATCGGTCAGCCGCAGGTCGGAATGCATCACGGCGCGCAAGGTTTCGGCGTAGAGCGGCGCCGCGGTCACGGATGCCAGGGCCGCAGATGCAATCAAGCGTTTGATCTTGAACATTTTCCTGTTGGTCCTTTTTCTTTTGGGCAAACGATCCCTGTCCGTTTCTCAGTGCTTTGAAACGGGCTTCGGGAAATTCGCGGAAGGTGTCCCGTGAACCGTTAAGCGCGTCGAAAATGTCTGCATAGGTGCAGATGCGGCCTAACCGTGGTTACAGATTGGCCGGGACCGCCGATCGGCAGCGCCCGTGCGGAACTGCACCCACAGTTGGCGCCCGACTGTACCTACCGGTCCATCTTCCGTCCGGCTTATGGCTCGGCCAGCCAGGGCCCGCGGTGACGCGGCTGCAATACGGAGGCATGAGAGATGGACACTGCGTACAAGACCAATGACATTTCCGGGGTCGTCGAACTCGACCGGGCGCATGTCTGGCACCACATGCTGCAGCACAAGGCGCTGGAAACCGCGGATCCGTTCATTGTGGTCGAAGGACGGGGCCTGACCGTCTGGGATGCCCGGGGGCGCGAATATCTCGACGCCGTTTCGGGTGGTGTCTGGACGGTCAATGTCGGTTACGGGCGCGAGAGCATTGCCGATGCGATGCGCGATCAGGCCGTGCGGATGAACTATTTCGCAGGCAGCGCCGGAACGATCCCGGGCGCACAGCTTGCCCGGCGTCTTCTTGGGCTTATGCCCGGCCTCGACCGCATCTATCTGGCCAATTCCGGGTCGGAGGCGAACGAGAAGGTCTTCAAGATGGTGCGCCAGATCTCGGCCCGCCATCGCGGCGGCCGCAAATCGAAGATCCTGTTTCGCGATCGCGACTACCACGGTTCGAGCATTGCAACCCTTGCCGCGGGCGGACAGCCGGAACGGGCGGATGAATACGGCCCCCTGCCGGAAGGGTTCGTGAAGGTCCCGCATTGTCTTGAATATCGCAGGCAGTGGGATGCGGACGATTACGGCCGGCGCGCCGCGGATGCCATCGAAGAGGTCATCCTGCGTGAAGGGCCCGATACGATCGGGCTTCTGTGCCTGGAACCCGTCACCGCGGGTGGCGGTATCATCACGCCCCCCGAAGGTTATTGGCCGCGCGTGCAGGAGATCTGCCGGAAATACGACATTCTTCTTCATATCGACGAGGTGGTCTGCGGCCTGGGCCGCACCGGGACGTGGTTCGGCTATCAGAATTACGGGATCGAGCCGGATTTCGTGACCATGGCCAAGGGATTGGGCTCGGGCTATGCCGCGATCTCGGCCGTGGCGACGACCAATGCCATATTCGACCTGTTCAAGGACGAAACGGACCCGATGGCCCATTTCCGCGATATCTCAACCTTCGGCGGCTGCACGGTGGGCCCGGCCGCAGCGCTCGAAACCATAGACATCATCGAACGCGAGGGCCTTCTGCAGAATTCCCGGCGCATGGGTGAACGGCTTCATCAGGGCCTGCGGGCGCTTCAGGACCGGCACGCGGTGATCGGCGATGTGCGCGGCATCGGGTTGCTTCAGGGCGCCGAACTGGTCCGCGACCGCGACACGAAGGAACCGGTAAGCGAAGCCCTGGTGACGCGTGTCCTTGCCGAAGCCAAGTCCGAAGGTGTCATCATCGGCGCAATGAACCGGTCGATGAAGGGCCTGAACACGACCCTGTGCCTTGCGCCCGCCCTGATCGCGACCGAGGCGGATATCGACCGGATCCTCTCGGCGATCGGCACGGGCCTGTCGCGGGTCTTTCCCGCCTGAAGCCCTGCGGCAGACGCCTGCGCGCCGGGTTTCAGGGCGCTGGCGCCCCGTGCACGGCGGCGCTAGTCTTCGCCTGTCGTGCTGGCTGGCCCATTGTTCCGGAGGCCTTCAGGAGGCGGCGATGAACCAGATGATCGAAACCCTGATCCAGCTCGACCGCGAGTCGGTCGAGAGCCTGCAGATGCAGATCCGCCGCCAGATCGCCATCGCGGTCGTGTCCGGCCGGTTTCCTCCGAACTATGCGCTGCCGTCGATCCGGGATTTCGCACGCCGGCTTCATGTCAGCAACAACACGGTGTCTCTTGCCTACGATGCGCTGCGCCAGGACGGGTTCATCGCCAGCAAGCGCCGGTCGGGATACTTCATTTCCCCGGACGCCCACGCCGCGCGGGATGCCGCGGTCATGCCGGGGGCAGACCAGGACCCCCCGGATCGTTTCGATTTCAAGGCGCATTTCGGCGATTCCACCTATGACCAGCCGCGCACCACGAAGCCGCACGATGCGCTGGTCCGCTTCCGCTATCCGTTCATCAGCGGCCATGTGGATCCCAACATGTTTCCCGTCGGTGCCTGGCGGGAATGCGTGCGGGATTCCGTGAACTCGATCCAGATTCGCAACTGGGCGATGGATTTTTCCACTGTCGACGACCCGCTTCTGATCGAACAGCTGATCCTGCGGGTCCTGCAGCCGCGGGGGATCTATGCCAATCCGGACGAGGTCCTGATCACCGTCGGCGGGCAGAATGCGCTTTATACCGCGCTGAAACTTCTGCTGAAGAAGCGGGGCGTGCTGGGCGTGGAAAACCCCGGCTATCCCGAAGCCGCCAATATCGCGCGCATGGAAGGGCACGAGGTCCGCCACCTGCCCATGGATGACGAGGGGCTGATCCTGTCGCCCGCGGCGCTGGAGTGCAGCTGTCTTTATGTCACCACCACGCACCAGCACCCGACAACGGTGACCATGTCGGAATCCCGCCGCCACGCCTTTTTGCGCGAAACGCGGAAGAAAGGCATCTTCATCATAGAAGACGACTATGAGGCCGAAACCACCTTCGACGAGAAAGCGGTCCCCGCGCTCAAGGCGCTGGATCACTACGGGAACGTGATCTACATCGGCAGCCTGACCAAGTCGCTGATGCCGGGGCTTCGGATCGGTTTTCTGGTGGCCGACCGCGATTTCGTCTCCGAGGCCCGCTCGTTCCGGCATCATGTCCTGCGTCATCCGCCGATCAACAATCAGAATTCCGTCGGCCTGTTTCTGGAGCGCGGTCATTTCGACAGGTTCATCGCCCGTTTACGGGACGAATACCGCGCCCGTGCAAGGGTGACGCGGGACGCGCTTTACACCTATCTGCCCGAACTGAAGGACCGTGCCCGCTTTGGCGGAAGCAGCTGTTACTTCAGCTTCGCCGACGGGCTGGACACCCTGGCCCTGCAGGAAGCGGCCGCGCGCCGATCGGTCTATTTCGAGGAGTCGAGCAAGAATTTCGAGAACCTGCACGAAGGCCGCTCTGGCATGCGGCTGGGATATTCCTGCATCGACAAGACCCTGATCCCGGACGGCGTCCGTCTGTTGTCGGAAGCCGTCGCCGAACTGCGGGGCACCTGAAGCGCATCCGCCGCTGACCGTCCGGAAATCCGGAGGTGTGGCGGGTTTCCGGTCAAGGGCGCCGCATTGCGCCCTGGCGACAGCAGGCTTTGGCCCTTGCCGTGACGGCACGACGATACAGCGCAAGCAAGTCTACGCAGTTTCGACCGCAGCCTCCGCGCCTGTCAGGTCACGGGCGCCAAGGTCCCAGCGATTCCGCTCTGACCAGATCTGGCGGAGGATCTCTCCCTGACCGGCGAAACAGGCGCCGGTCGGTTCACAGGCATAGATCCGGTCGGTACGGAAATGGCGCAGGCCCCCGCGAAGTTCGCACCATGCCGCAAGAAGAACCGCGTTGATGTGATAGACCACGCCGATGGGCCGGATATCGCGCGTGGTGCGCACGCCGGCCCCATCCATATAGTCGATCCGCAGCACGCGTTCGTCCCGGACGGCCGCGCGCAACATCGCCTTGGACACGCAGCCCAGTTCCGGATCGTCGGCCGGCGCCCCCCAGGGGGAAACCTGAAGCCAGTCCGCCGGAGCATGAAGCGCATCGATCTTTGCCGAAATCCGTTCCGCCGCCCGGCAAAGCGCACGGTCGCCCGACCGGCTGAGCATGCAGAGCCCGACGCGCAGCGCCTCCACCTCCTCCTCGTCGAAGTTGAGTGGCGGCAGATCATAGCCCCGGCGCATGACATAGCCGATCCCGGGTTCGCCCTCTATCGGCGTACGCATGGCCTGAAGCGCCGCGATATCGCGGTAGACAGTGCGGACCGACACTTCGAGCCGCGCGGCAAGGTCTTCCGCCCGGATCGGTCCGTCGACAGACCTGAAAATCTGGATCGTTTCGAAAAGGCGGTTCGATTTCGTCATGGGCGGCATTCCGGCAACGTGCGCTCCTGACATTATAGGCCCGACCGCTGACAACGCCATGTCAGGAGCGATCGGCCAAGGTTCATCCGCCAGGATCAGGAACCGCGCAGATGAGCTACTATGAACATGCAACCCTTCTCGCCCTCCGCCTGGGCCCCTGGGCCGGCCCGGAAGAGCCGGCCCGGTCGACCATCGCGAGAGAGATCGAAGCGGCCTTCACCGAGAAGCGGCAGCATCCCGACATGCCGACGACACCCGGGAAACGGACCACGCCGTTCGACGCGGTTGCCGCCGTCCTTGGCCTTCAACGCCGCCCCGGACACGCGGATTCGGGGAACGAAAGCACGCCCAAAGGAAACAGGGACGGCGAAAGGGGCCGTTGAAGCTCTCGACGCAGCTGTCCTGCAAAGGTTTGCACAGGGCGATAGGGGGCCCTTCGACCCTGCGGCCCTCCGGCCGGCGCAGGAGGCGTTCGATGTCGGTTCTCTGCCGTAGCGCGCAGGGAAGAAACGCTGTGTCAGGGTCATGGCTGCGCGTGCAGCCCCCGGATTGCACAGCGGGTGGCCAAGACGGGGTCCCAGGTCTCAACGGTGAATTTGCGGGAACCGCAGTGATGTCGAGACGGGCCAGCTGTGCCCCGGGCCTGCGTTGCCCGAGGCTCCGGCTTCCGAGCAGGGCGGAGCAGGGTCACGAACGGATTTCCCCTGAAGGACGCGCGCGGTGCGAATGGGTCTCGATAAAGTGGACCAGTTGCCGATCTCGCTCTCAGGCGGTCACGTCAGCATTCCGGATCCGGCGCTGTCGTCGGCATCTCTGATTCCGGAGCCACGCCAACGTGCTTTTCCGGATCGACGCCGAAATTCCTCCACCCGCTGTCCTTCGACATTATCCCGCGGCACAAACTCCGCAGCCAGGAATGGTGTCATTCGAAAGGGAGCCAAACGGCGTTTCCGTCCCTGTCCGGTGGCCCGACGATTGGAATTGAAGCTTTTGCCGGATCCGGATCTAATCGCCTGGAACTTGGGGGTGGTCCGATCAAGATCCTGCACACAGCCGATGTCCATCTGGATGCGCCGCTCCGATCACTGGCGCTGCAGGATCCGGACCTGCGCGACCGGGTGCAGACTGCCACGCGCACGGCTTTCGTCCGCATCGTCGACACCTGCCTGGCCGAAGGCGCGTCGGCGCTGTTGATCGCGGGCGATCTCTTCGACGGGGCGCAGCGCAGCGCGCGGACGGCGGCCTTCCTGGTCGAACAGCTGGACCGGCTGCGAAAGGCCGGGATCCGGGTCTTCTACATCCGCGGCAACCACGATGCCGAAAACCCGGTCGCGGGCGAGACGGCGCTGCCCGACAATGTCCACACCTTCGACGCGCGCGGCGGCAAGGTGCAGCTGGCCGAGGATGTCTGGATCCACGGGGTCAGCTTTTCCGGCCGCCACGTGCCCGACAGCCTGCTGCCCAGATTCGACGCCCCCGTGCCGGGCGCGGTGAACATCGCGATGCTTCATACCTCGCTGGCCGGGGCCGAAGGGCACGATGTCTATGCGCCCTGTTCGGTCGCGGATCTCTCTGCCATGGGTTTCGATTACTGGGCGCTGGGACATGTCCACCGTCGCCAGGTCCATGGCGCGGCGCCCTGGATCGTGATGCCAGGAACGCCGCAGGGCCGCGACATGGGGGAAACCGGCCCGAAAAGTGCCACCATGCTGACGCTGGGCCCCGGCGGGATCGGGGTAGAGGAGATCCCGACCTCGGCCGTGGAGTTCGTGCGACATGAAATGAACGTGCCCCAGGATGGCGACGATGCCGACCTGCGCGCCGATCTGCGGGGCGCCTTGCTGAAGGCCGTGCAGGGACTGGTTTCCGACACAGGCGTGGTGCGGTTGACGCTGAAGGCACCGGGCCCACGCCATTGGCAGATCCTGCGGGACCGGGACCTGTGGACGGAAACCCTGCACCGGCTGGCGGCGGATACCGGGCGGCTGTGGCTGGACCGGCTGGATATCGTGGCGGCCGGGGCCGAACCCGCCGGTCAGGGCGCCACCGACGAACTGGCCCGCCTGATGGCGCAAATCCGTGCCGAGCCGGGCTTTGCCGAGACCTGTCGCCTTGCGCTGGAGGACCTGGCCGCCGAGCTCCCGGCGGACCGCCGCCGCGCGCTGCTGCCGGACGAGGACGCAGCCGCGGCCCTTGCCCGGGCGCTGGCCGAAGCCGGGGCCGAAGCCATGATCGCCCGCATGAAGGGGGCGCCCGACTGATGCGGATCCGGCAACTGGACCTTGACCTGTTCGGTCGCTTTGCGGGGCAGGTCTACGATTTTGGCCCGGGCGGCGAGGGATCGGATTTCCACCTTGTCTACGGGCCGAACGAGGCCGGCAAGACGACCACGATGGAAGGCTTCCTGCGGTTGCTTTACGGCTTTCCGCACCGGGAGCCCTATGACTTCCTGCATCAGCGGCGGAACCTGAAGGTGTCCGGCCGGCTGGAGATCGACGGCCAGATCCGCGACTTTGTCCGGCTGCCGACGCAGAAGGGCAACCTGGTCGACACCTCGGGGGCGGTGCTGCCGGAAAACGCGCTGGCGCAGCATCTGGGCGGGCTGACACTGGCGGATTACCGCAGCCTGCTCTGCCTCGACGACCAGACGATCGAGACGGGGGGCGAGGATATCGCCAATGCCCGCGGCAATTTCGGGACCCACCTGTTTTCCGCCGCTGCCGGGATCGCGAACCTGAACGCGGTGCTGGACGCCGCACGGGACGATGCCGACAAGCTCTACCGCAAGCGTGCCAGCACGACCCAGATGGCCGAACTGAAGCGCGAGCTGGAGGAGGTGAACCGCCAGATCCGCGACCGCGACGTGACGGCCGGGGCCTGGAAGGCGCTGAAACAGGATGTTCAGGCAGCAGAGACGGCAGAGGCCGCGGCCCGGACCGCCCGCGATGCCTTGCGCACCCGGCTGGCGGAAGCACAGGCGCGGGCACGGGCGCTTCCGCTTCTGGCCGAACACGACGCGCTGGCGGCCCAGGTGGCGCCCTTCGCGGCGTATCCCGACCGGCTCGATATCCGTGCCGAGGACCTGGTGACCCTCACCGCGGATCTTGGGCGGGCCGAGGACAACCGCGACCGCCTGACGGACGAAATCGCCGAGACCGAGGCGGCACTGGCCACACTTGACCCGGATCCTGCCCAAGTGGACCTTGGACCGGCGCTGGAGGTGCTGGGTACGCTGCGCGACCGGGCGGCGCCGGCGGCAATCGACCTGCCGAAGCGCCGTCAGGAAATGGCGAACCTGCAACAGGACATGGCGAATGTCGCCCGCGACCTGTCACCGGATCGGCCCCCCGACGCAGGTCCCGAAGATCTGGTCCGAAGCGCGCCGCAGATCGCGGCGCTGGAACAGGCCCGCGAGCGGATGCGTCAGGCCGAAAGGGCCCGGGACACCGGGGCACAGGAGGTCGCCGACCTGGATCGGTCCGTAACCGAGGCCGAGGCCGCCATCGTCAGGATCCGCGACGATGCACCGGCGCACACGGGCTGCGCGGACCTGTTGGCGCGCCATGACCTGGGGGCGCTGGAACGGGACCTTGCCACGGCCCGGGCCCAGATCGGCGCGGCCCGGGATCGCGTGGCCGAGGCGCTGGACAATCTTGCCATCGCCGGACTGCGCTTTGCGGACCTGCCTGCAGGTCCGGTCGACCCGCTGACCGCGGCCGATCTCGCCCGGCGCCACGCCGATCTGACGGAGGAGATCCGGACCGTGACCTCTGAACGCGACAGGTGGCAGACCGAGGCAGAGGTTAACGCCGCCCGCATCGCCCGCCTGGAAGCCGGGACCGGCCCGGTCGGCGATGCCGAGGCGGCAGAGGCCCGCGCAACGCGCGATGCGCTCTGGCAGGCCCATTTGGCCGACCTTTCGGCTGTCAGCGCCGCGGCGTTCGAACCGGCAATGCAGCGGGTGGACGGCCTGGCCGAAGCGCGCCTGGCCCATGCCGCGGATCTGGGTCAGCTGCGCCAGTTGGACCTGGCCCGGATCGATGCGGAAACCCACGGTCGCCGCGCCGCCGACCGACTGGCCCGCATGACCGAAGAGGCGGACGGGATCACGGCACAGGTAGCGGATCGGGCCGCCGCCCTGGGCCTGCCGGCGCTGGCGCCCGATGCCTTCCACGCCTGGGCCGACCGGCACGATGCCGCGGTCCGCGCAGAGGCGCGCCTCGACCGCGTGATCGCAGCGCATCAGGAGGTGCTGAACCGGGTCGACGGGATTCTGGCGGCCTTGCGGCCGCTGCTGCCGCTCGAAGACCCGGACTTTGACAGCGCCCTTGCCGCCGCCCGCCGCCTGGCCGAGGCCGAGACCCGGCACCGCGACATGCTGAAGACAGCGGCCGAACGGGCGGGCAGTCTGAAGAAGGATCGGGACCGCCGGCGCGCCGCACTTGCGGATCTGGAAGCCGTCGCAGAGGCCGCCGCGGCGGATTGGACGTCTTTGGTGGCCGATCTCTTCGGTGCTGCGGTGGTCCCGGCGGTGCTGGACCGGGCACTGGCCCGTCTTCACGAGTTGCGGGCGCTTGACGTCCAGCGGATGCAGGTGGCGCGGCAGGTCCAGGGGATGGAAGCCGACGCTGCGCAGTTCCGCGACAGCGTGGCCCAGTTGGCGGATGCTCATGGGCTGGAAGTCGGCGACGACCCGCTGGCCACCTTCGACATCCTCCGCGGCCTGAAAGATGCGGCGGTGGCGATGATGACCCGCCGCGAGACGCTTTCGAAGACCATGGCGGACCGCACCGAACGGCTGTGCGAAACGCAGGGCCGCCTGAACGAGATTGCCCGGACCGTGCAGGACATCGGACGGAGCTTTCCTGACCTCCCCCCGGGCGGGACCTTGGGTGACACGCTGGCCGCACTTCGTTCCACCGTGGCCGTGGCACACGAGACCATCGAGAGACGTGCCCGGATGCGGGCGCTGGAAACGCGGATCCTGGCCGGTCTGGCCGCACCGGACCTTGATGCAGCCCGCCAGGCATTGGCCGGTGCGACGGCCCCGGCGCTGGAGGCAGAGGCGGCCAGCCTTTTGTCCGACCTCGACGCGGCCGAGGCCGCATTGTCCGCCGCCACGGCGCAAAGGGCCAATGCCGCGCGGGATCTGGCCACGATCACCGGGGATGCGGGCGTCGCGGAACTGGTCGAGCGCCGCACGACACTGGAGCTTCGGATCGAACAGACCGTGCTGGACTATCTTCGCCACCACCTGGGCCTGAAACTGGCGGACGAGGCGATCCGGCGCTACCGCGACACCCATCGCAGCGGCATGATGGAAGCCACCGAACGCGCCTTTGCCGACCTGACCGCCAATGCCTATCCCGCGCTGACCACCCGGCCGGAAAACGGGACCGAGATCCTGTTGGCCCGCGATGCCGCCGGCGGTGCCAAGCAGGTGGGCGACATGTCCAAGGGCACGCGCTTCCAGCTTTATCTTGCCTTGCGGGCCGCGGCCTACGAACAGCTCGTCTCGCAAGGGGTGCGCCTGCCGTTCTTCTGCGACGACATCTTCGAAACCTTCGACGAAGACCGCACCCGCGCCGCCTGTCGCCTGATGGAACGGATCGGGCGCAGCGGCCAGGCGATCTACCTGACCCACCACCGCCACGTCGTCGACATCGCACGCGAGGTCTGCAGCACCCCGCCCATCGTGCACGAGATCGCGCCGGCCAAGCTGTCCTGACCTCGCGCCCCTATGTCCTTCATTTCGTCGGGGGCCGCCCGGCCAGCTTGGCCCATTGTCCGTTCGGTCGGTCTTGGCAAACGGCAAGTGCGATCAGGACCGATTCCGCATTCATTTAACATAAGACTGACTACGGGCTTAAGTCAGATCCGGGTGGGCACGGCGGGAAATTAGTATCGGTGCAGGATCGGCAGGGCCTGGGCCCGGTGCCGTCCCCCGGACGTGCGGTGAACGGGCGTCAGGTCACAGGGCCGCGGGGCGGGCGGTATCCGGCCGTCCAATCCTCCAGCAGCTCGCCAAGCTTTTCGATCAATATGCGCGCGGCCGAACGGTGGCTGACCGGTCCCAGCGACATCGCATAGATATCGAATCCCAGGTCCAGATCGCGCACCTGGAAACCGGTATTGTTCTGGAAGTAGGCGGTGAATTCGTCGGCGATGGACGCCACGCGCATGGTCTGGGCCAAGGGCGGTACCATCGACAGGGACTTGACCGTGATCTGCGGCTGGAACGAGACGTCCTTTCCGGCCAGCGCATCGGCCAGCACCTTGCCCACCGGACCGCGCAGCGTGGAGCCCATAAGCGCCTCGGTATCCAGGTCGGTCATCGGAAGCGGCCCATCGCCCGCCAGCGGACCGTCGGGCGGCGTCAGAAGCTGCAGCCGCCCCTGCCCGATCCGTTCCAGTTCGACATCCTCGACCTGCACCTTGCCCGCAACGATGCAGACATCCGCCTGCCCCGCCCGAAGCGAGTGCAGCTGCTGCGCCAGCGTGCCGACGTCCAGAATCACGTTCATCCCCGGCAGGCAGGTCAGCAGATGGCGGACAGCCTCGGGCACGAAATGGATCGACAGCATGTTGATCGTCATGACCGAAAGCGTCTGGCCGACCCCCTTCTGCAGGGCATCGATGCGGTGTTCCAGCCTGGTCATGCCTTCGAACAGGAACCGGCATTCGCCGCGGATGATCTCGGCCTCGGCGGTGGGCATGACGCGCCCCTTGTCCAGCACGAAAAGCGACAGGCCAAGCGCCGCCTCGAAATCGCGCAGATGCCGCGAGACGGTAGGCTGCGTCAGCCGCAGGTGGCGCGCCGCACCGGAAATGGAATCGTGATCGTAGACGGCACAGAAGACCTGCAGGCGCTGAAGCGTGATCGGTCGCATGGCACTCCTCGGGGCCGGGGCACGGACTAGCCATAGAAGAACTCTATGGGGAGTTCAATATTTTGCTATTTCGCGGTGCGCGGTCCGGTCGCAGGATGGCCTGCAAGCGAAAGCCACAGGGAAGACCCGGGTATGCCTGCGCCATTCATTCTAGGATTCACGATTCTCGGGCTTCTGGCCGGATCCGCCATTGCCTATGTGATCGGCGCCGCGGCGATCCTGACCTTCGTCGCCGCCGGGCGGGATTCGTTCATGGCGGTCCTGCCCCAGCGGCTGTTCAGCCAGTTGGACAGTTTCGCCTTCCTGGCGATGCCGCTTTTCATCTTTGCGGGCGACCTGATGAACCGCGGCGGGCTGGCCACGGCGCTGATCGATTTCACCATGTCCTTCCTGGGCCGGCTGAAGGGCGGGCTGGGCCATGTGAACGTGGCCACGTCGGTGTTCTTTGCGGGCGTCTCCGGGTCTGCCGTGTCGGACGCCGCCGCGCTTGGCAATTCGCTGGTGCCCGAGATGCGCCGCCGCGGCTATTCGCTGGAATATGCGGCCGCCATCACCGGGGCGTCGTCCATCATCGGGCCGATCATTCCCCCGTCGTCGATCCTGATCTTTTACGGCGCGTTGATGGAAACCAATGTCACCGCGCTGTTTGCCGCCGGGATCGTGCCCGGCCTGCTGATCGCGGCGCTGCTAATGGCAATGAACGCCTACTATGCCCATCGCGACGATCATCCGGGCGGACGCGATGCCCAGGTTCCGCCCTTCTTCCCGTCGCTGCTGAAGGCGCTGCCGGCGATGTCGCTGCCGGTGATCATCCTGGGCGGCACGCTCTTCGGCTTCATGACCCCGGCCGAAGCCGCGGCGATGGCTGTCGTTGCCGCGCTTGTCATCGGATTCGGCTACCGGCAGCTGACGCTGCGCGATATCGGTCACAGCCTGCAGCGCACCTGCGTGATGCTGGGGGCGCTGTTCATCATCCTTTGCGCGATTTCGACCTTCAGCTACCTGGCGGCGCTGCTGCAATGGCCGCAGACGATCAAGGGCGTGATCGAAGGCTGGGGCCTGGGTCCCCTGCAATACCTGATGCTGATCAACGTGATCTTCCTGATCGCGGGCATGGTGATGGACGTGAAGGCGGCGGTTGCGCTTTTTGCGCCGATCTTCGTGCCGGTGGCGCTGGCCATGGGGATCGACCCCGTGCATCTGGGCATCGTCATCTGCTTCAACATCACCATCGGGCTTCTGTCCCCGCCGCTGGGCGGTGTGCTTCT
>NZ_VOPH01000018.1 GCF_009765275.1 Chachezhania sediminis | reverse complement strand
CAGGTGGCGTAGCAGTTCGCTGTCACGGAACCGACCGTGCCGGTTCTTGGAAAAGGTCGAGTGATCCGGCACCTGGTCGCTGAGGTCCAGCCGGCAAAACCACCGATAAGCCAGGTTCAGATGAACCTCTTCACACAGCCGCCGCTCCGACCGTATGCCGAAGCAATACCCGACCAGAAGCATCCGGATCAGCAGTTCGGGGTCGACCGACGGGCGCCCGGTATGGCTGTAGAAATCAGCAAGGTAGGCGCGGAGGCCGGACAGGTCCACGAACCGGTCGATGCAGCGAAGCAGATGGTTCAGCGGGACATGATCCTCGAGCGAGAACTCATAGAACAGCGCCGGTTGCGCCTCCTGCCGCGGTCCCATCATCGCCGATCCTCCCACCCTGTACGGGAATTGAATCAGCCGACGGCCCTTCGATCAAGCGAGAGTTTGTCAACGAAATACGCCCTTCGTGTCGGCGCTTGGCCTCCAGTTGCGCCTTGCAGGAATGCCGCTCGGGCTGCCCTCCGCCAGCTGCGGCCATCAGCCCAAGCGACTACTTTGGTCTTGGCCGACCGAAGGGGCGCTCGCATCAACCACTCAATGCGACAGTGGGCTGCTTGCCATGGCCTCCGCCCTCGACAGCATCCTGGACACGTGGCGCAGATTGAGCTCATGCGCCTCAGCAACCTGGTCGATCACCTCACAGATGGCGCCCAAGGCAGCTTCAGACAGCCCCCGTCGCGCGCCCTCGCGCTCCGCGAAGGAGATGAGATCCCCCTTATTGGGGCCGGCGAGGCGCAGGATGTCCAAGCGGCTCAGGAACGGGGCCGGAAGCGTGCTCAGGCTGTTCGAGGTCAGGATCCAGCTAATCCAGGACATGTCGAAACCGACCTGGTAGTAGGGGCACTTCCAAGCCACGGCAGACGAGCGTTCCAGCAGCGGCAACAGCCCCTCGGCCAAGCCGTAGGCCTGCCCCTTGGTCGAGGTCGGTGTTCCGGCCTTCTCGATCTCGTCGATCACCACGATCGGGTTTGCGCAGAGGCTCTGCACAATGGTTTGCAAGGGCCGTCCAGGGAAGGCCGAGCCCCAGCCGCGTTGCGAGCCGTTGACGACGAACGAGTCCTGCTCTGCGGTTCCCTCGATGCCACAACGCGGCACCCCGAGATGGCGCCCGAGCTCACGTGACCACACGCTCTTGCCAATCCCCGGCGGGCCGTCGAGCAGCACGGGTGGCAGACGGAATCCGGGCTCTCCCACCCGCACCGAGCGGCGCATCGCTTTCCAGAGGAAGTCAGTGGCCGCCGCCATCCAGGGCATCTCGGCATGAATGGCCGCGGCGATCTCATCGGCGCGGTGTTCACTCGCGATGCCGACCAGATCGGCCCCGCCCCGGAACGCCTCGAGCGCGCGCCGGTCATCCGAGCTGAGATGGCTGAGCCCCGAGACCTTGGCACGCGCCCGCATCACCCGACGCGCGCGGCGCAGGATCCTGGTCCGATCCTTCTCCGAGAGATGCACCGCGATGAGGTCCTCGTTCCAGCGCAACTCATCTTCAAAGTCTCCCGGCACCTTCGGAGACACCCCGTCTCGGAGCGCACGGAGCTTGCGCAGGTGCCACTCGAAGCGGCGCTTGAGGGCGAACTCGTCCTCGTCGGGATCGGCGAAGCGGGCATCGATGAACTTGATCTTTGTCATGGGGGTCCTTTCTGGCGCGTTGCGCCATACCCTCGGGCAGAGGCTCTGCTGGAGGGGGATGTTGGAAAGAACCCGGCCGGATTTGCACTGAGGGATGCCTAAAGCGCCGCTGGCCGTCAACGGCGCCCACCAGAGCGCAGCGCCGCCGCGGCGCATCACAGGCCGCAAATCCGCCAGTCACACAAGTCATTGAAATAAAAAGAAACCACCGACTGCAGTGCAGCCGATGGTCATTAATCCTGTGCCGGAATGGTCAAATTACCCCGGAAATGGACAAGATTTAGTGGGTCCTACATCTGGCTTCTGCCCCGGCGATGCCTTACGCGCACTTCGAAAAGCCGCAGTTGGCACAGGTCATGCAGCCTTCCAGCATGCGCATGTCGAACTCGCCGCAGCTGGGGCAAGCGCCCTTGGCCGGGGTCTTCGGCGTCTCGGTGCCAATATTGGCCGCCGGGTCCGAGGTCAGGCCCCGCCCCTCGCCTGCGATGAACCCGGTCGAGATCAGGTGCGTCTCGATCGCGCCGCCGATGGCCGCCAGGATCGACGGGATGTACTTGCCATCCATCCAGGCCCCGCCGCGCGGGTCGAAAACCGCCTTCAGTTCCTCCACCACGAAACTGACGTCGCCGCCCCGCCGGAACACGGCCGAGATCATGCGCGTCAGCGCCACGGTCCAGGCGAAGTGCTCCATGTTCTTCGAGTTGATGAAGACCTCGAACGGACGACGATGGCCGTTGATGACGATGTCGTTCACCGTCAGATAGATCGCGTGCGGGCTGTCCGGCCATTTCAGCTTGTAGGTACGGCCCTCCAGCCCCTGCGGACGGTCCAGCGGATCGGCCATGTAGACGACCTCGCCCCCTGCCGCGGCGGCCTGCATCGCGGGTTCCGGCGTTTCTTCCTGGGCCTTGGTCTCGCTGACCGCCAGGACCGATCCGGTCACGTCGTTCGGGCGATAGGTGGTGCAGCCCTTGCAGCCGGTCTTCCACGCTTCAAGGTAGACGTCCTTGAATTCGTCGAAGCTGATGTCCTCGGGGCAGTTGATCGTCTTGGAGATCGAGGAATCGATCCATTTCTGCGCCGCCGCCTGCATCTTGACGTGGGCCTTGGGGCTCAGCGTCTGGGCGTTCACGAAATAGTCCGGGAAGGGCGCGTCGCCCATCCGGTCGCGCCACATCTGGACGGCGTAGTCGACCACCTCTTCCTCGGTCCGGCTGCCATCCGGCAGCAGCACCTTGCGGGTATAGGCATAGGCGAAGACCGGTTCGATCCCCGACGACACGTTGCCGGCGTAAAGGCTGATCGTCCCGGTCGGCGCGATCGAGGTCAGAAGCGCGTTGCGGATCCCGTGTTCGCGGATCGCGTCGCGGACGTCGTCGTCCATCTGCATCATGGTGCCGGAGGCCAGGTAGGGTTCCGCATCGAAGAGCGGGAACGCCCCCTTCTCCTTCGCCAGCTCCACCGATGCCAGGTAGGACGCGCGGGCGATGGCCTTCAGCCAGGCCTCGGTCTGGGCCGCGGCCTCGTCCGTGCCGTATTCCAGCCCGGTCATCAGCAGCGCGTCGGCCAGGCCGGTCACGCCCAGCCCGATCCGCCGCTTGGCCTGCGCCTCGGCCGCCTGGGCGTCCAGCGGGAACTTCGAGATGTCGACGACATTGTCCATCATCCGGACGGCAGTCGTGACCAGGTCGGCCAGGGCCTTCTCGTCCACTGCGGCCTTGGGCCCGAAGGGATCGGTCACCAGCCGCGCCAGGTTGATGGAGCCCAGAAGGCAGGCGCCATAGGGCGGCAGGGGCTGTTCACCGCAGGGATTGGTGGCTGCGATGGTCTCGCAATAGTTCAGGTTGTTCTGCTTGTTGATCCGGTCGATGAAGATCACGCCCGGTTCGGCATAGTCATAGGTCGCCTTCATGATGCGGTTCCACAGGTCCCGCGCCTCGACCGTGTGATAGACGGTGCCGTCGAACTGCAGGTCCCAGCTTTCGTCCTTTTCCACCGCTTCCATGAAGGCGTCGGTCACCAGCACCGACAGGTTGAACATCCGCAGCCGGGCGGAATCCGACTTGGCCGAGATGAACTGTTCGATGTCCGGGTGGTCGCAGCGCATCGTCGCCATCATCGCGCCGCGGCGCGACCCTGCGGACATGATCGTCCGGCACATCGCGTCCCAGACATCCATGAAGGACAGCGGGCCCGAAGCGTCTGCCGCCACACCCTTCACGTCCGCGCCCTTGGGCCGGATGGTCGAGAAGTCGTATCCGATGCCGCCGCCCTGCTGCATGGTCAGCGCGGCCTCTTTCAGCATGTCGAAGATTCCGGCCATGGAATCGGGGATCGTCCCCATGACGAAGCAGTTGAACAGCGTGACGCGGCGGGCGGTGCCGGCGCCGGCCGTGATGCGGCCGGCGGGCAGGAATCGGAAATCCTCCAGTGCCTCGTAGAAGCGGTCTTCCCAGGCGGCGGGATCCTTTTCCGCGCGCGCCAGATCGCGTGCGATTCGGCGCCATGTATCTTCGACAGTCAGGTCGTTCGGCGTGCCGTCGGCAGCCTTGAAACGATACTTCATGTCCCAGATCTGCTCGGCGATCGGGGCGGCAAAACGGGTCATGGAAACGATTCCCAGTGAAATGATATGAGGAGGCCCAGACTACCTCAGATGGCCCGAACCATCAACGCCGGACGCTACCCCTTGAAGATTTTTGGTATGTGACCGCAATATGCTGTTGTGGGCAGGATGAGAATCGATCCAACGGGGTGACATGACGGTACATCTGGTCAAGCTCTGCGTCGGCGCGGACGACATCGAGGATCTGGCGCTTTGGCAGAAGATCCGCAGGAACGAGGGCGTCTGGCCCGACGGCCTGCCCCGCCACGTCACCCGCATGTGGCCCAAGCGCGAGGCCGATCTGCTGGACGGCGGATCGCTTTACTGGGTGATCAAGGGCGTGATCCAGTGCCGCCAGCGGATCGTCCGGCTGGACGAGGTCACGGCCGAGGACGGCACCCGCCGCTGCGCGCTGGTGATGGAGCCCGAGATCGTACTGACCACCCCCGCCCAGCGCCGCCCGTTCCAGGGCTGGCGCTACCTTGCGGCCGAGGATGCGCCCCGCGACCTGCCAGCCGGCCGCAGGGCCGATCGCGGCGACGTGCTGCCACCGGACCTGGACCGCGCGCTGGCGGATATCGGCGTTCTCTGAGTTTCGGGGGCTGGCTTGTGGCATGCCGGCCGGGGACGCTGTCCCCGGACCCCTGGAGGTATTTGTGAAGAGAAGAAGGGGGCAGTTCGCGGCGCGGCGCCTTCGAGGCGAGGCGGCGAAAAGGTGCCGCCGGCCGACCGGATCGCGGTCCGGCAACGCCCGCGAACACCCCAGTCGGTTCTGTGCAATGGCCTTGGCCAGGTCATCGGGCGCGGCTGTTGCGGCAAGTCATCGCCCCCGTCCCGACCGCGACCTGGCGATGGGGAGCGCTTTGGACGCGACCCGCCCGGTTAGTTCGGCGACCTCATGCGCCTTGGGACAAGCGGCTCCGCCCCCAGGCCGCCCTGTCAGACCGGCTCCAGCACCTGATCAAGGCATTGCTGCAGCGTCGCCCGCTCCGTGGGGGTACAGGGCGCCGTGCGGCTGCGCCACAGGGTCGCCTGCGACTTCAGGATCGGCCCGTCCGACAGGATCTTCAGGTGGTTCGCCTTCAGCGTCTCGCCGGTCGAGGTGATGTCGGCAATGGCTTCGGCCGTCTCGTTCTTCACCGTGCCCTCGGTCGCGCCCTGGCTGTCGATCAGTGCATAGTCGGCCACGCCCCCATCGGTCAGGTATTCCCGGACCAGCCGGTGGTACTTGGTCGCGATCCGCAACCGTTCCCCATGCACACG
The DNA here is from genome assembly GCF_009765275.1 of Chachezhania sediminis. Taxonomy (GTDB): domain Bacteria; phylum Pseudomonadota; class Alphaproteobacteria; order Rhodobacterales; family Rhodobacteraceae; genus Chachezhania; species Chachezhania sediminis. The sequence continues at coordinate 48,578 of NZ_VOPH01000018.1, read as the reverse complement.
CCGGAACGCCGCCGCGGCCGCGTCGAGGTCGTCGACGGTGTCGACATCGCGCCAGAACCGCGGCACTGCCAGTACAAGGTCGGCATGGCCGAAGCCCATCGGCACGACCTCTTCGACCTGCTGTTCCCAAAGCGGCAGCTTCTCGTGCACGAGATCCGTGCCGGTGACGCCCATATGGATGCGGCCGGCGGCCAGTTCGCGCGGGATCTCTCCCGCCGACAGCAGCACCAGGTCGATGCCGTCGATACCTTCAACGGCGCCGGCATACTCCCGTTCCGATTCTGTGCGCACCATGCGGATGCCGCGTTTTTCGAACCAGTCGAAGGTCTTTTCCATCAGCCGGCCCTTCGAGGGCACGCCCAGTTTCACGCCCATCGAGCCGCTCCCAGATCGACCATCAGTCCCGGCCGGATAATGCCGCCCACGGCCGGGATCTCGGCCCCCTGCCCCAGGATCCGGGTCAGCGCATCGTAACGCCCGCCGCTGGCGACCGCCGGCAGATCCGGCCGTCCCTCGGCATAGAAGCCGAAGACGAAGCCGTCGTAATATTCCATCGAGGTCCGGCCATAGGAGGCCTCGAAATCCAGCTTGTCGACATTCACGCCCCGCGCCCGCAGGGCCGCGATCCGCGCCTCCAGCCGGTCCAGCGCCGGGGTGATCGCCGGCAGGTCGATGGCGATGTCCCGCAACCGTTCCAGCGCGAAGGGCATTGTCTCGCGCACCGCCAGCAGCGCGCCCAGCGCCGACAGCGTCAACCCCGACAGGGGCGGCGTGGCGGCGTCGGCACGCAGCGTCTCGATCCGCGCCTCGACTTCCTCGCGGCTGCGCAGCCCGATCGCGGGCGCGTCGTCGGCGGCGGCCCCAGCCAGCAGCGCGGCCCGCGCCGGGGGCACCGGCGACCGGCCGGAATAGCGTTCCAGCAGTCCCCGGAACCGCCGCGGTCGCCAGATATGCCGCATCAAGGCGGCCTTTCGCGCGGGGCTCGTCTCCAGCCCGTCGACGGCCGCCATCAGGATCCCGATATCGCCGGTCGCTGCACGCAGGCCCTTCAGGTCCGACACCCCGTGCGAAATCAGGGCAAAGACCTCGGCATCCGCAGCCGCCGGGTTCTCGCGGTCGAAGACCTCGTATCCCACCTGAACGAATTCGCTGGCGCGGGACGGGTCCACCTCCTGCCGTCGGAAGACCTCTCCGGCATAGGTATAGCGGGCCGGGTCGGCCCCACCCGCCATGTGCATCTGCACCACCGGCACCGTGAAGTCCGGCCGCAGCATCAGCTCGCCCCGGACCGCGTCCGACGTGACATAGGCCCGGGCCCGGATGTCCTCGCCATACAGTTCCAGCAGAAGGTGGGCCGGTTGCAGCACGGCCGGATCGACCGGTTTCGCGCCCGCGGCCTCGAACATCGCCTTCAGCCGGGCCGCCCGCGCCAGCGTGGCCGCACGCGCGTCCATCAGCCCTGCCCCCGGTCGTTCTGGTCGTTCAGAATGCGCCGGACGGTCGCCACCAGATCGGAACGCGCCACCTCGTACTGGCTGGGCCGTTCCTTCCATTCCTCCAGCGTCGCTTCCGCCGCGATCTGGGCGCCAAGGATCAGGTCCTTGATCTGGATGACGCCCGCGTCCTTCTCGGCCGAGCCCTGGATCACGGCCACCGGGCTGCCCCGCTTGTCCGCATATTTCAGCTGATTGCCGAAGTTCTTGGGGTTGCCCAGATAGACCTCGGCCCGGATGCCCGCATTCCGCAGCTCCGCCACCATGGCCTGGTAATCCGCCATCCGGTCGCGATCCATCACGGTGACGACGACCGGCCCCGCAGACTCGTCCTTGAACCGCCCCTTCGCCGTCAGCGCCGCCAACAACCGGTCGACTCCGATGGAGATGCCCGTCGCCGGCACTTCCTGTCCGGTGAACCGTTTGACCAAGTCGTCATAGCGCCCGCCGCCCGAGACCGACCCGAACTGCCGCGGACGGCCCTTCTCGTCCAGGATCTCGAAGGTCAGCTCGGCCTCGTAGACCGGCCCGGTATAATAGCCCAGCCCCCGTACGACCGACGGGTCGATCACGGCACGATCAGAGCCGTAACCGCCCGCATCCAGCAGTTCGGCAATCTGTTCCAGTTCGTTGACCCCGGTGGTTCCGGTCTCTGAACCCTTCACCAGGTCATGCAGCACGGCCACCGTCTCGGCCCCGGTCGCGCGGCCGGCGCTGACAAAGCCCATGACGATATCGGCCTGCTCGGGCGACAGGCCCGCGCCCTTGGTGAAATCGCCGCTCTCGTCCTTGCGGCCCTCGCCCAGCAGCGCGCGCACGCCGTCCTCGCCCAGCCGGTCCAGCTTGTCGATGGCGCGCAGTACGATGCCGCGCTCGGCGAAATGCGCATCCGGATCCGACGGATCCAGCACGCCCGCCACTTCCATGACGCCGTTCAAAACCTTTCGGTTGTTGACGCGGACGATGTAGTCGCCGCGGTCGATCCCCACCTCTTCCAGCGTGTCCGACAGCATCGCGCAGATCTCGGCATCGGCCGCCATCGAGGCGGTGCCGACCGTGTCCGCATCGCACTGGTAGAACTGCCGGAACCGCCCCGGCCCCGGCTTCTCGTTCCGCCAGACCGGACCCATCGTGTAGCGGCGATAAGGCGTCGGCAGGTCATTGCGATGCTGCGCATAGACCCGCGCCAGCGGCGCCGTCATGTCATAGCGCAAGGCGAGCCAGTCGCCATCCTCTTCCTGCCAGGCAAAGACGCCCTCGTTCGGGCGGTCGACATCGGGCAGGAACTTGCCCAGCGCCTCGACCGTCTCGACGGCCGAGCTTTCCAGCGCGTCGAAGCCGTATCGATGATAGACCCCGGCAATCGTGCGCAGCATTTCGGAACGCCGGGTCACCTCGGCGCCGAAATAGTCACGGAACCCTTTGGGCGTCTCGGCCTTCGGGCGGGGGGTCTTCTTGGGCTTGGCCATGGGGGAATGTCCTGAAGCGGGCCGCAGTCGCGGCGGGGTCTAGCCCAGTGCCCCTTTCGGGGCAAGCCCGGCGCCTGCATTCCGGGCCGCATTCCCCGGATCGGGCGGCCGAGGGGGCTCTGCCCCCGCGCCCTTCGGGCTCCCCCGAGGTATTTGAAGACCAAAGAAGTCAGGAGCGCACGCCCGGCTTCTTCTTTTCAAAAATACTCCCGCCGGAGGCATTGCCCGGCAACGGGCAATCGGCAAGCCCGACACGTCAGTGGCGCCCGCAAACCCACGTAGAGCGGGGTTTACCCCGCCGACACCCCCGGTTCAGATCTCGTCCACCATGGTCACGCCCTCCAGGCTTTTCAGAGCCTGGCGGATCTGGGACGAGACGACGAAGTCCGTGCCCAGTTCCATGTCGACCTCTCCCGGCAGGCCGGGATCGCACAGGCAGAGCTGCACCGGTGCGCGGGTGGCGGCCTTGGCGGCCGCCTTCGCCTCTTCCAGGACGCGCGCGACCGTGGCGATGGCGCGCGGATCCTCGATCCATACCTTCAGGCCCGAAACGCCGCCCTGGGCCACTGCGGCCTCGATCGGGGTCACCGTGCGGCCAAGCAGCTTCAACTGGTCGGCTTCCAGTGTCGCCTCGACCTGGACCACCACGCGGGATCCGGTTTCCAGGTGTTCGCGCCCGGCTTCCAGCGCCTCGGAGAAGAGTGTCACCTCGTAGGCGCCCGTTGGGTCCGACATCTGGCAGAAGGCAAAGCGGTTGCCGCGCGCGGACTTGCGCTCCTGCCGGCCGGCGACGATGCCCGCCAGCTTGGCCACGTGGGGCCCACGGGCCGCGCGTTCCGTCACCTCGTCCAGGGTCATGATGCCCCGGCGCTTCAGCACCGCCATGTCGTCGTCCAGCGGATGGCCCGACAGGTAGAAGCCCACCGCCTTGAACTCTTCCCCCAGCCGTTCCGCCGGCAGCCAGTCGGGCACGCCCGCCAGCCGCGGTTCCGGCAGATCCTCGCCCGCCTCGCCAAACAGCGAGACCTGTTTCGATTCCTTCTGGTCCTGGATCGCGGCCGAATAGCTGACCAGCGCATCCAGGCTTTCCATGACCCGGCGCCGGTTCGGATCCAGCTGGTCGAAGGCGCCCGACCGGGCCAGCATCTCCAGCGGCCGCTTGCCGATCCGCTTCAGGTCGACCCGGCGCGCAACATCGAAAAGCGTGACGAAGGGCTTGTCGACACCTTCCGCGCGCCGGCCTTCGGTCACAAGGCGCATCGCCTCGACCCCGACGTTCTTCAGCGCGCCCAGCCCATAGACCAGCGCGCCGTCGCGCACCGTGAAAGTCGCCTCGGACCGGTTCACGCAAGGCGGCACCCAGGGCAGCTGCAGCCCCTTCCGCGCTTCTTCGAAATAGATCGCCAGCTTGTCGGTCAGGTGGATATCGCAGTTCATCACGCCGGCCATGAACTCGACCGGGTGGTTCGTCTTTAGCCACGCGGTCTGGTAGCTGACCACGGCATAGGCCGCGGCGTGGGATTTGTTGAAACCGTAGTTGGCGAACTTGTCGAGAAGGTTCCAGACCTCCAGCGCCTTCTTGTCGTCGACGCCGTTTTCCTTGGCGCCCTTGATGAACTTGGGCCGCTCGGCGTCCATCGCCTCCTGGATCTTCTTGCCCATGGCGCGGCGCAGAAGGTCGGCACCGCCCAGCGTATAGCCCGCCATCTCCTGCGCGATCTGCATCACCTGTTCCTGGTAGACGATGATGCCCTGCGTCTCGTCCAGGATATGGTCGATGGTCGGGTGCAGCCGGTCGCGGTCCGACAGCCCGTTCTTCACTTCGCAGTACTTCGGGATGTTCTCCATCGGGCCCGGACGATAGAGCGCGACAAGGGCCACGATGTCCTCGATACAGGTGGGCTTCATGCGCTTCAGCGCATCCATCATGCCCGAGCTTTCCACCTGGAACACCGCCACGGTCTTGGCCGCGGCGTAAAGCGCATAAGTCGCCTCGTCATCCAGCGGGATCGCGTTGATCTCGTCCACCGCGCCCTCGGGCGGTTCGTAAAGCTGGCGCCCGTCGGCCGCGACATGCAGATGCCGGCCCGAGGCATGAATCTGGTCGATCGCGTTCTGGATAACGGTCAGGGTCTTCAGACCCAGGAAGTCGAACTTCACCAGCCCGGCCTGTTCCACCCATTTCATGTTGAACTGGGTTGCCGGCATGTTGGATCGCGGATCCTGGTAAAGCGGCACAAGCTCGTCCAGCGCCCGGTCGCCGATCACGACACCGGCGGCGTGGGTCGAGGCATTGCGCAACAGCCCCTCGACCTGCTGGCCATAGGTCAGAAGGCGGTTCACGACCTCCTCGGCGCGGGCTTCCTCGCGCAGGCGGGGTTCGTCGGCCAGGGCCTTCTCGATCGACACCGGCTTCACGCCCTCGACCGGGATCATCTTGGACAGCCGGTCGACCTGGCCATAGGGCATCTGCAACACGCGGCCGATGTCGCGCACGGCAGCCTTGGACAGAAGCGCACCGAAGGTGATGATCTGTGCCACCCTGTCGGCGCCATACTTGCCCTGCACGTATTCGATCACCTCTTCGCGGCGATCCATGCAGAAGTCGATGTCGAAGTCGGGCATCGAAACCCGTTCCGGGTTCAGGAACCGTTCGAACAGCAGCGAATAGCGCAGCGGGTCGAGGTCGGTGATCGTCAGTGCGTAGGCGACAAGGCTGCCCGCGCCCGAGCCCCGGCCCGGACCGACGGGAATGTTGTGATCCTTCGCCCACTTGATGAAGTCGGCCACGATCAGGAAGTAGCCGGGAAAGCCCATGCCCTCGATGATGCCCAGCTCGAACTCCAGCCGCGCCTCGTATTCGTCGACCGAGGTCGCGTGCGGAATAACCGCCAGGCGCGCCTTCAAGCCCTCTTTGGCCTGGCGGCGCAGTTCGTCGACCTCGTCCTCGGCAAAGCGCGGCAGGATCGGGTCGCGCCTGTAGGCCATGAAGGCACAGCGGCGGGCGATCTCGACCGTGTTTTCCAAGGCTTCGGGCAGGTCGGCAAACAGCGCCACCATGTCCTTCTGCGAAGTGAAATGGTGCTGCGGTGTCAGCTTGCGGCGCGGCTGCTGCTGGTCGACATAGGCGCCCTCGGCAATGCAGATCAGCGCGTCATGTGCCTCGTACATCTTGGCGGACGGGAAATAGACGTCGTTCGTCGCGACCAGCGGGATGTCCATGGCATAGGCCATCTCGACATGGCCGCGCTCGGTCAGCTTCTCGACCTCGGCCGGACCGTTCGATCCGGGATGGCGCTGCAACTCGACATAGAGCCGGTCGGCGAAGATCCCGTGCAGCCGCGCCATCAACGCCTCGGCCGCCGGCCGCTGCCCGCCCTGCAAAAGCCGCCCGACGGGACCGTCGGGACCGCCACTGAGGCAGATCAGTCCCTCGGAATGCGCGTCCAGTTCCTCCAGCGTGACCTGCGGCAGCTGCCCGCCCTTGCCGACATAAAGGCAGGTATTCAGCTTCATCAGATTCAGATAACCCGCCTCGGACTGCGCCAGCAGGACGATGGGCGCCGGATCCTTCGGCTTCTCGCCCGGCTGGACCGGCATATAGGCCAGGTCGACCTGCATCCCCAGGATCGGCTGGATCCCGGCACCGGCCAGCGTGACCGAAAACTCCAGGGCCGCGAACAGGTTGTTGGTATCGGTCAGCGCCACCGCCGGCATCTCTGCCGCCTGGCAGAGCGCGGGCAGCTTCTTCAGCCGCACGGCGCCTTCCAGCAGGGAGTATTCGGTGTGCAGGCGCAGGTGGATGAATCGGGGGCTCTCGGTCATGCGCTCACCATATGCTGTGCCCGGCTTGTGGTGAAGGGCCAGCCGTTGCCGGACGGACCGGTGGGGACGCTGTCCCCACACCCCTGAGGTATTTGTGGACCAAAGAAGCCAAAAGCCACGTCCCCGGCTTCTTCTTTTCAAAAATACTCCCGCCGGAGGCATTGCCCGGCAACGGGCAATCGGCAACGCGCATACAGGCTTGGGCGCCCGGAAACCTGCATAGGGCGGGGTTTACCTCGGCGCCACCGAAGGACCAGGCGCGCGCCTCATTTGGTTAGCAATGTGGCTAATAGTATTGACGATTCGGTCCGCACCCATTACCTAGCCACATGACTAACCATCTCGACAGCTTCTTCGGCGCCATGTCCGACCCCACCCGCCGCGCGGTGATCGAGCGGCTGGCCGGCGGCCCGGCGCCGGTCAGCGAATTGCATGCGCCACACGATATCGCGCTGCCGACCTTCCTGCGGCACCTGAAGGTGCTGGAGGCGGCAGGCCTGGTCCGGTCCGAAAAGAAGGGCCGCGTGCGCACCGTGCACCTGGAGGCCGCACCGTTGGCCGAAGCCGAGGGCTGGCTGCAGCGGCAGAGGCAGCTCTGGGACGGGCGGCTCGACCGGCTGGATGCGCTGGTGCGAGAGATGGAGGCCGGCACGGAGGGAGGGTCCGCGAATGACCACACATGAGTGTTTCACCATCACCCGGCAGCTGGCCGCGCGGCCCGCGACCGTGTTCCGGGCCTGGGCCGATCCGGTGCTGAAGCGCCGCTGGTTCGTCGACAGCGACGGTCCGCAGTGGCACGAGCGGCGCTACGCGCTCGACTTTCGGGTCGGGGGACAGGAATCCGGGTCCTTCGAACTGACCGAAGGTCCCGGCAAGGGCCTGCACGAGAACGTCACCCATTACCTGGGGATCACGCCGGACACGCGCATCCTTTATGCCTACACGATGGCGATGAACGGGCGGATCCATTCCGCGTCGCTGGCCACGGTCGACATGGCGGCCGAAGGCAGCGGCACCCGGCTGACCTATACAGAACAGGGCACTTTCCTAGAAGGCTCGGACGGGACCGACATGCGGCGCGGCGGGTGGGAGCACCGGCTGAACGCCCTTGAGACCGTTCTTTGGAAGGAAAGCGCCTGATGCCCCATGACCTCATACTTGTGCGGCAACTGCCGGCCCCGCCCCTCAACGTCTTTCGCTGCTGGACGGAACCCGAGTTGCTGAAACGCTTCTTCGCCCCCGAACCGGGCGAGACGGTCGTGGCCACGATCGACCTGGTTCCCGGCGGGCGCTTCTACACGATGATGCGGTTCGAGACCTATGGCGATATCCCGACCGAAGGCTGCGTGCTGCTGGTCGATCCGGGCCGGCGCTTCGTCTTCACGGACACGCTGACGGAAGGGTTCCGGCCGTCCCCCAAACCCTTTTTCACCGCCGACATCACCTTCACGGCAAAGGACGGTGGCTGCGAATACCGGGTGCTGGCGCGCCATGCCGATGCCGAAACCGCCGCCCGCCACGAGGAGATGGGCTTTTCCAGCGGCTGGGGCACTGTGGCCGATCAGCTGGGACGGCTCGCTGCGACCCTGTAGCAGCCCCCGCAGCCGCCACCGGAAGCGGCATTTGCCCGAAAAACAGGCGCTCGATTATCTGCCTGAACTTGAAACTGCTTCACGGCCGGCCGCGGCCGGCGCAGCAACGTATTGCAATTTCTTCTCTTTTTTGACCAAGCGGACAAAACCGGGAAATTGTCGTTGCAGCCGCGCCGCTCCGCCGGCGCGGCGCAGGCTTGCCAGCAGGGTTGCCATAACTTTACGCTTTCAAAAGCAAAAAGCAGCCGCCCCCTTCCACGTCGCATCGGGGGAACACGCGGTTCAACGGGGATGGCGGCGGGTCTGGGGCACATGAAGGATGGAGATCTCGTTTCTTCTGAACGGAGAGCGCGTGACCGTCGCCGACGCGGCGCCGACAGAGACCCTGCTGGACTGGCTGCGCGAACGCCGCGGGCTGAAGGGCACCAAGGAAGGCTGCAACGAAGGCGATTGCGGCGCCTGCACCGTGATGGTGACGGATGCCACGGGCCGCAAGGCGCTGAACGCCTGCATCCTGTTCCTGCCGCAGCTTGAAGGAAAGGCCGTCCGCACGGTCGAAGGGCTGTCCGGCCCGCAGGGCGAGGTGCATCCTGTCCAGCAGGCGCTGGTGGACCATCACGGCAGCCAGTGCGGCTTTTGCACGCCCGGGATCGCGGTGTCGATGGCCGTAGCCCATGCCGATGGCGACGCCGCGACCGATGACCGGCTGGCGGGTAACCTGTGCCGGTGCACGGGATACGCGCCGATCATCCGCGCGGCAGAAGCCGCGGCGCAGGATCCGGTGCCAGATTGGATGAACGACCGCGTGGACGCGCGTGGGGACCATGCCCCCCACCGCCCGGGATCGGCCGATGCGCTTGCAGCGGCGTACCTGGCCGACCCGGACGCGGTGCTGGTGGCGGGCGCGACCGATGTCGGGCTTTGGGTGACAAAGCAGCTCCGCCAGGTGGACAAGGTGATCTTTCTGGATGGCTGCGCCGACCTGAAGAACATCGAAGAGACCGGCACCGACATCCGCTTTGGCGCCATGGTCGACATGAACCGGGTGCGGGCAGCCATCGCGCCGCTTTATCCTTCCTATGCCGAGATGATCCGGCGCTATGGCTCCTACCAGGTGCGGGGCGCGGCGACGATCGGCGGGAACATCGCCAACGGGTCGCCCATCGGGGACAACCCGCCGGCGCTGATCGCGCTTGGGGCCACGCTGCACCTGCGGAAGGGCGACGTCCGGCGCAGCCTGCCCGTTCAGGACTTCTTCATCGACTATGGGAAGCAGGACCGCGCGCCCGGGGAGTTCGTCGAGGGCGTGACCATCCCGAAACAGGCCGGGCCATTGAAGGTCTACAAGCTGTCGAAGCGGTTCGATCAGGATATCTCTGCCGTCTGCGGTGCATTCAACATCCTTGTCGAGGACGGCACCGTCACGGCGGCAAGGATTGCCTTCGGCGGCATGGCCGGCACGCCCAAACGGGCCACAGAGGCAGAGGCGGCGCTGATCGGCGCACCATGGACCGAAGCCGGCATCGCCGCGGCACAGGCTGCCATGGCCGAAGACTTCCGGCCACTGTCGGACATGCGCGCCTCGGCCGCGTATCGCCTCGGCACCGCGCAGGCCATGCTGATGCGCGCCTGGGCCGAGGATACCGGCCTTGAAACCAACGTGCTGGGGATCGCATCATGAGCGTTGCAAGGCCCCTGCCCCACGATGCGGCGCCGCTCCATGTCTCGGGCAAGGCGCGTTACGTGGACGACCAGCCGATGCCGGCGGATACGCTGCACCTGGCATTCGGCCTGTCGACCATCGCGAAGGGCCGGATCACCGCGATGGACCTGGCCAGGGTCCGCGCCGCCCCCGGTGTCGTCGCCGTCCTGACGGCGGACGACCTGCCCTTTGCCAACGACGTCTCCCCATCGGCCCATGACGAGCCGCTCTTGTCTGACGGCACCGTCCATTACCTGGGTCAGGCCTTGTTCCTTGTCGCCGCGACCAGCCACCTGGCGGCGCGCAAGGCCGCGCGGCTGGGCGACATCACCTACGAAGAAGAAACCCCGATCCTGACCATCGACCAGGCGATGGAGGCCGGCAGCCGGTTCGAAGACGGCCCGGTGATCTGGTCCAAGGGCGACGCCCCCGCCGCCATCGCCAAAGCCGCCCGCACCCTCAGCGGCGTGCTGGAGATGGGCGGGCAGGAACATTTCTACCTTGAAGGCCAGGCCGCGCTGGCGCTTCCCGCGGAAAACGGCGACGTGACGGTAATCTCGTCCACCCAGCACCCGACGGAAATCCAGCACAAGGTGGCCGAGGCCATCGGCAAGCCAATGCATGCGGTCCGCGTGGAATCGCGGCGGATGGGCGGCGGCTTTGGCGGCAAGGAAAGCCAGGGTAACGCGCTGGCGGTTTCGTGCGCCGTGGTGGCGCTGGCCACCGGCCGGCCCTGCAAGATGCGCTATGACCGCGACGACGACATGACCATCACGGGCAAGCGCCACGATGCCCGGATCGACTATACAGTCGGCTTCGACGACGACGGCCGGATCCAGGGCATCGAATTCGTGCAGATGATCCGCTGCGGCTGGTCGATGGACCTGTCCCTGCCGGTGGCCGACCGGGCGATGCTGCATGCCGACAACGCCTATCTGCTGCCCAATGCCCGGATCGAAAGCCACCGGCTGAAGACCAATACCCAAAGCGCAACCGCCTATCGCGGTTTCGGCGGGCCGCAGGGCATGATCGGGATGGAACGGGTGATGGACCACATCGCCCACGCGCTGCAGATGGACCCGGTGGAGGTGCGCAAGCGCAACTACTACGCCCCCGCGGACACAGCCGTCCCCGACCGCACCACGCCCTATGGGCAGGAGGTCGAGGATTTCATCCTGCACGAGATGACCGACGCGCTGCTGGAGACGTCGGACTACTCCGCCAGAAAACAGGCGGTGGCCGAATGGAACGCGCAGAACCGCTTCGTGAAAAAGGGCATCGCCTTTGCGCCGGTGAAGTTCGGCATCTCCTTCACGCTGACCCACCTGAATCAGGCGGGTGCGCTGGTTCATGTCTATCAGGACGGTTCGGTCCAGTTGAACCATGGCGGGACGGAAATGGGACAGGGCCTGAACCAGAAAGTGGCGCAGGTTGCGGCCAGCCGGTTCGGCATCGCGATGGACCATGTCAGGATCACCGCCACCGACACCGGCAAGGTGCCCAACACCTCTGCCACCGCCGCGTCATCGGGCAGCGACCTGAACGGCATGGCGGTCAAGGTGGCCTGCGACACGATCCGTGACCGGATGGCCGGCTATCTTGCCGAAACCCATCAGGCCGACCCGGCGACGGTCGTCTTCGCCGATGACACGGTGACCGTCGGCGCCGCGACCTACAGCTTCGCCGAGGCCGCGGCGCTTTGCTACCACGGCCGGGTGCCGCTGTCGTCGACCGGGTTCTACAAGACACCCAAGATCGAATGGGACCGGGTGAAGGGCCAGGGCCGGCCGTTCTATTACTTCGCCTATGGCGCCGCAGTGACCGAGGTGGCGGTGGACGTGCTGACGGGCGAAAACCGGATCCTGCGGACCGACATCCTGCACGATGCCGGCACCTCGCTGAACCCGGCACTGGATATCGGACAGGTCGAAGGCGCCTATGTGCAGGGCGCGGGCTGGCTGACGACCGAAGAACTCGTCTGGGACGCCAGGGGCGCGCTTCGAACGCACGCGCCGTCGACCTACAAGATCCCCGCCTGTTCCGACCGGCCACCGGTCTTCAACGTGGCCCTGTGGGACGCGCCCAACCGCGAGGACACGATCTATCGGTCGAAAGCGGTGGGAGAGCCGCCCTTCATGCTGGGCATCTCGGCCTTCCTTGCCCTTGGCGACGCGGTTGCGTCCTGCGGCACCGACTATCCGTCGCTGGATGCGCCCGCGACCGCCGAACGGATCTGGCACGCGGTCAGAAGGGTCGCCGATGTTTGACCTGACCGCCCTGACCCGCGCCATCCGGGCGCATGGCTCCGTGGCCCGGGTCGTGGTGGCCGAGGTGCGCGGCTCTGCCCCGCGAGAGGTCGGCGCATCGATGCTGGTCTGGGTGGACGGGCAGTCCGGCACCATCGGCGGCGGCGCGCTGGAATACGATGCGGCCGACCGGGCGCGCCGGGGCGGCGACGGACCGCTGTTCACACGCCACGCGCTGGGACCCGACCTGGGACAGTGCTGCGGCGGGTCGGTGTCGCTTCTGACGGAGTGGTACGATGCGGACTCAATACCCTTTGTACAAAACGGAGTGATCGCCCGCCCTGCGTTGTACAAAACGAACGAAACGCCGTTCCCTGTCCGTCGCGTGCTGGCCCGCGCCCGCAGCCGGCAAGAGATGCCACAGCCCGCCCTGATCGACGGGTGGATGATCGAACCCGCAGCCGAGGCGCGCAGGTCGCTCTGGATCTGGGGCGCTGGACACGTGGGCCGGGCGCTGGTGTCGGTCCTGTCCCCCCTGCCGGATTTCGCGATCACCTGGGTGGATACCGGCGCCGACCGCTTCCCGTCAGATGTCCCGGAAGGCGTGACCACCGTTCCCGCCGCCGATCCTGCGCTTCTGGCGGCCCATGCGCCGACGGACGCCCATCATCTTGTCCTGACCTATTCTCACGCCATCGACCTGGCCCTGTGCGATACGCTTTTAAGGCGTGGATTCAACAGCTTGGGATTGATAGGGTCGGCCACGAAATGGGCGCGCTTCCGGTCCCGACTGGCCGCTCTGGGCCACGGGCCCGACGCCATTTCCCGCATCACCTGTCCCATCGGCGATCCGTCCCTGGGCAAGCATCCGCAGGCCATCGCCGTGGGCGTGTCGGCCCAGATCCTGCGCCGGGCCACCGCCCGCGCCGACACGAACCCCGGAAGGGAGCACCGCCAGGCATGACCCAGACGCTTCTGAAAATAGACAGTCTGACAAAGGCTTACCCTGGCGTTGTCGCCAATTCCGAGGTCTCGTTCGAGATCGGCGAGGGCGAGGTGCACGCCCTTCTGGGCGAAAACGGCGCCGGCAAGTCGACCCTGGTCAAGATGATCTACGGGCTGGTCAAGCCCGACAGCGGCACCATGACCCTACGCGGCGCGCCTTACGCCCCACCCGAACCGCGGGCCGCGCGGGGCGACGGTATCGCCATGGTCTTTCAGCACTTTTCGCTGTTCGATGCGCTGAATGTGGCAGAGAATATCGCGCTGGGGATGGAAAACCCGCCCCCCATGCGCGATCTGGCCAAGCGCATCACCCAGGTGTCCGAGGCCTACGGCCTGCCGCTGGACCCGTCCCGCATCGTGGGCGACCTGTCGGCGGGCGAACGGCAAAGGGTCGAAATCATCCGCTGCCTTCTGCAGGACCCGAAACTTCTGATCATGGACGAACCGACATCCGTCCTGACCCCGCAGGAGGTCGACATCCTGTTCCAGACGCTGCAGAAACTTTCGGCCGAAGGGACGGCCATTCTTTATATTTCCCATAAGCTTGAGGAAATCCGCACGCTGTGCGACCGGGCCACGATCCTGCGGCTGGGCAAGGTCGTCGGCGCCTGCATCCCCCGTGACTCTACCGCCCGCGAAATGGCAGAGATGATGGTCGGCGGCACGCTTCAGATCCCCACCCGCGAACGCGCGGAACTGGGAGAGGTCGCGCTGGAAATCGCAAACCTGTCTGCCAAGTCGCCGTCGGAATTCGGCACCTCGCTGAAGGACGTGTCGATCCGGGTCCGCGCCGGCGAGGTTCTGGGCGTCGGCGGCGTGGCCGGCAACGGGCAGGACGAACTCTTGGGCGTCCTGTCGGGAGAGATCCTGTCGTCGCCCGGCGCCGTCAGGCTGAAGGGCAAGCCGGTGGGCAAGCTGGGCCCCACGGCGCGCCGCAAGCTGGGCCTGCTGACCGCCCCCGAAGAACGGCTGGGCCATGCCGCCGCCCCGGACATGAGCCTGACGGAAAATGCCCTGCTGACCGGATCGGTCCGCGAAGGGCTTGTTTCGAATGGCTTTCTAAGCTGGTCCAAGACCCGCACCTTTGCCGAGGCGATCATCAAGGCCTTCGACGTCCGCACGCCCGGCACCGAAAACGCGGCCCGGTCGCTGTCAGGGGGCAACCTGCAGAAATTCGTCATAGGCCGCGAGGTGCTGCAACGCCCCGAAGTGCTGGTCGTGAACCAGCCGACATGGGGCGTGGACGCAGCGGCGGCCGCCTCGATCCGGCAGGCGCTGCTGGACCTGGCGCAGAAAGGCGCCGCGATCATCTGCATCAGCCAGGACCTGGATGAGCTGATGGAGATCTCCGACAATTTCGCGGCTCTGACCGAAGGGCGCCTGTCGCCGCCACGGTCCACCCAAGGGCTGACCGTCGACCAGATCGGCATGATGCTGGGCGGGGCCCACGGCATGGAAGTGGCCCATGACGACGCAGAGAAGGTACTGGCATGATCAAGCTGGAAAAACGCCGCCAGCCGTCGCAGGCGTGGTCCTATGCGACGCCGGTGCTGGCGGTGCTGGCGACCATGTTCTTTGGCGGGTTGCTGTTCGCCTTCCTTGGTGAAAGCCCCTTTGCCGCGATCAAGACGATCTTCTGGGACCCGCTGTTCAGCGAGTTCTCGTTCTACTATCGCCCACAGTTGATGGTGAAGGCCGCGCCGCTGGTCCTGATCGCCGTGGGCCTGTCGCTGGGCTTCAAGGCCGGGATCTGGAACATCGGGGCGGAAGGCCAGTACATCCTGGGCGCCATCTGCGGCGCGGCCGTCGGACTGGCGCTGTACCCGCTGGATGCCTGGTACGTCTTTCCGCTGATGGTCATCGCGGGCGCGCTTGGCGGGATGCTCTGGGCGCTGATACCGGCGCTTCTGAAGGTCCGCTTCGGCACGAACGAGATCCTGGTCTCGCTGATGCTGGTCTATGTGGCGGAACAGCTTCTGGCCTCGATGGCTCTGGGGCCACTGCGGAACCCCGAAGGATACGGTTTTCCCGGCAGCCGCAACCTTGACGAATACCCGTCCGCCACCAGCTGGATCCTGGAAGATGCCGGCATTCACTGGGGCACCGTCGCGGCGCTGCTGGCCGTCGTCTTCGCCTTTGTCCTGCTGACCCGGCACATGACCGGGTTCCACATCCGCCTGACCGGCGACGCCCCCCGCGCTGCCCGTTTTGCCGGCGTGAACCCCGGCAGGCTGACCGTGTTCAGCCTAGGGCTTTCGGGTCTCTTCGCGGGACTTGCGGGCCTCTTCGAGGTCGCGGGTCCGGCGGGCCAGATCACCATCGACTTCAACTCTGGCTATGGCTTCACGGCGATCATCGTGGCCTTCCTGGGCCGCCTGAATCCGATCGGGATCCTGCTCGCGGGGTTCCTGCTGGCCCTGACCTATATCGGGGGCGAGATCGCGCAGAACCAGCTGGGCCTGCCCGCCGCGGCGATCCAGGTCTTCCAGGGGATGCTGCTGTTTTTCCTGCTGGCCTTCGACCTACTGACCAACTACCGGATCCGACTGACCCTGCGGGAGACGGCCTGACCATGGATTTCTCGTCCTTCAACGCCGCCCTGCTCATCGCTTCGCTGATGGTCGCGGCCACCCCCGTCCTTCTGGCCGCAATAGGAGAGCTGGTCGTCGAACGCGCCGGCGTCCTGAACCTGGGCGTCGAGGGGATGATGATCACCGGCGCCATCTGCGGCTTTGCCGTGGCGGTGAACACCGGATCGCCCATGCTGGGCTTCGTGGGTGCAGCCGCGGGCAGCCTTGTCCTGTCGCTTCTGTTTGCGCTGCTGACCCAGCTGGCGCTGGCCAACCAGGTCGCATCGGGCCTGTCGCTGACGCTGTTCGGGCTGGGACTGTCGTCCCTGATCGGGCAAAGCTATGGCGGCCAGAAACCGCCGCGGGCCTACCGGCTGGACATCCCCGGCATTTCCGACATCCCGTTCTTCGGGCGGGCGTTCCTGCAGCACGACATGATGGTCTATGTCAGCCTGGCCCTGGTGGCCGGGGTCTGGGCGCTGCTGAAATACACCCGCGCGGGCCTGATCCTGCGGGCGGTGGGCGAAAACCACGATGCCGCCCATGCGCTGGGCTACAAGGTCATCACGATCCGGATCCTGGCCATCGCCTTCGGCGGCGCCTGTGCCGGGCTGGGGGGCGCCTATCTCAGCCTTGTGCGCGTGCCACAATGGACGGACGGGATGACCGCCGGGGCCGGCTGGATCGCTCTGGCCATCGTTGTCTTCGCGTCATGGAAGCCATGGCGGGCCTTGATCGGCGCCTATCTTTTCGGTGGTATCACAGTGCTGCAACTGAACTTTCAGGCCGCGGGCGTCGCCGTCCCGGTGCAGCTGCTGTCGATGTCGCCTTACGTGATCACCATTCTTGTGCTTGTCGTCATTTCGGCCCGGTCGTCGGGCGCCGGTGCGGCCCCTGCCTCGCTGGGTCGGCTGTTCCATGCCGGGCGCTGACGGCCGGCCCCAACCTTCGGGATCCGATCTTCTGTCGCGGGTTCCGGTCATTACTCTAAGGGAGTTACCTTCATGAAACGCAGAACCCTTCTTGCCGGCGTCACCACCGCGCTGGGCCTTGGCCTGGCGGTCGGCCCCGCCCTGGCACAGGACAAGCCCAAGATCGGCTTCGTCTATGTCGGCCCCGTGAACGACGGCGGCTGGAGCCAACACCACCACGAAGCCGCCATGGCGATGAAGGCACATTTCGGCGATGCGGTCGAAGTGGTCGAACAGGCCTCGGTTCCCGAAGGCGCCGACGCGGAACGCGTGCTGACGCAGATGGCGCTTGGCGGCGCCGACCTGATCTTCACCACCTCGTTCGGCTACATGGAACCCACCATCGACGTGGCCAAGAAGTTCCCGAAGGTGAAATTCGAGCACGCGACCGGCTACAAGACCGCGCCGAATGTGGGCGTCTATTCCGCCCGCTTCTATGAAGGCCGCGCGATCGAAGGCTTCCTGGCCGGCCACATGACCAAGTCGAACAAGATCGGCTATATCGGGTCCTTCCCGATCCCCGAGGTGATCCGCGGCATCAACTCCTCGTTCATCCACGCCCAGAAGGTGAACCCGGATGTCGAGATCTCGGTCATCTGGATCAGCACCTGGTTCGACCCGGCGAAAGAGGCCGACGCCACCCAGGCGCTGCTGGACCAGGGTGTCGACGTCGTACTGGCCCACACCGATTCGACCGCGCCGCTGGCCGTGCTGAAGGAAAAGGGCGGCCTGGGCTTCGGTCAGGCGGCCGACATGTATGAATACGCGCCGGAGCCGCGCATCTCGTCGATCATCGACGAATGGGCGCCCTATTACATCAAGCGTGTGCAGGCCGTGATCGACGGCACATGGGAAAGCGACAACACCTGGGACGGCATCGGCGCCGGCATGGTCGGCATCGGCGAGATCACG
The DNA here is from genome assembly GCF_009765275.1 of Chachezhania sediminis. Classification (GTDB taxonomy): domain Bacteria; phylum Pseudomonadota; class Alphaproteobacteria; order Rhodobacterales; family Rhodobacteraceae; genus Chachezhania; species Chachezhania sediminis. Next base: position 30,793 of record NZ_VOPH01000018.1, on the reverse strand, counting down.
GGTCCGGTTCCGGACGACGTGAAGGCCGAAGCCATGAAAATGAAGGACGATATCGCCTCGGGTGCCTATCACCCCTTCACCGGCCCGCTGAACAAGCAGGACGGCAGCCCCTGGCTGGCCGAAGGCGAAGTGGCCGACGACGGTACGCTGGCCGGCATGAACTTCTATGTCCAGGGCATCACCGGCTCGATCCCGAACTGATCGGTCTGAACAGTCTGGCAGTCAGAAGGCCCCGCCCGGCGCGGGGCCTTTCTTGTTTCCTCAGGCGCCGGCGATCTGCTTCAGCACCGCGGCGACGATGGCTTCGGGCCGGTCCTCCTGAACCAGGTGGCCGGCACCGGGCACCGGGATGATCGTGCCGCCCGCGATTCGATCCGCCAGCGCCTGCCCCTTTTCGAACGGGATCCATTCGTCTTCGGCCCCCCACAGGACGGTGACGGGGCAATCCATCGGGCCGCAGAGCCCTTCGACCTCGTCCGTGTACCGCTGGTCCATCTGCGCGATCTGGCGATAGAAGGCCGGCTGCCCCACCGGGCCCAGCCAGGGCGCGCTGTAGATCTCCAGCGCCGCCTCGGTCAGGGACGCATGGGCGGCGGTCTGAAGATAGGCCCGCAGCAGCGCGCGGTGCATGTAGTCGGGCATGCCCGCAAAGGCCGCCTGATGCGCGCGCACATGCTGGACGAAGGGCGATCCCCAGGGCGCCAGCGCCACCGCGTCGAAGATCGTCAGCGATGCATAGCGCAACCCGTTCAGGTAATGGCCCCGCAGCGCCGTGGCCCCGCCGAAATCGTGGGCCAGCACGTCCGGGCGGGTCAGCCCCCATTCCGCGAACAGCCCCGCCAGAACCCGGTTCTGGACGGCAAGGGAAACATCCTGCCCCTCACGCATCTCGGACAGGCCATAGCCCACCAGGTCGAAGTAGTAGACCGTCCGCCGGTCCGCGATCAGCGGCACGATCCGCCGCCAGACCTGCGCGGAAAAGGGCGTGCCGTGGATGGCCACCAGCGGCGGCCCCTGCCCGATCCGCCCCCAGCGGACGGCGTTCCCTTCGATCGCGGCGGTATGGGGCAGATCCAGCATGGCGACTCACATATTGTTATTTCGCTAAGTGACTATATGATTGATGGCATGGACCGCTCAACCCAGATGAAAGCCCTGGCCAGTGAACCCCGCGTGACGATCCTGCGCCTGCTGGCAGAGCCCGCGGCGCATTTCGGCCACCAATGGTCTGCCGACGCCGCAGAGTTCGGCGTCTGCATGACCCTGATCGCCGAGGCACTGGGCGTCGCCCAGCCGACCGCCAGCCGTCACCTGGACATCCTGCGGCAGGCGGGCTTCATCCGGGTGCGGCGGCACATGAAATGGTCCTATTGCCAGCGCGACGACGACGCGATCCGCGACTACTTCAACTGGCTGTCCAGGGAACTGTCGCTGGCCTGAATGCGCACGGTAGGCATGCACCCCCCCTCATCGCCCTGTCCAATCCCCCGGGAACGTGGCACCTTGTGGCCACGTCACCAGCGCCCGGACCCTTCCATGCCGATACGCGATTATCCCGCCTATATTGCCAGCGCCGCCGAAGACGCCGGGGGCGACAAGCTGTTCGCGCCGTCGGCCGAACGCAATGCCGGTCCCATCGGCGACCTTCTGGTCCGCATCGCCCCGCACCGGGGCCGCGCACTGGAACTGGCGGCCGGCACCGGTCAGCACAGCGTGGCCTTCGCCGCCCGCCTGCCCGGCCTGCTGTGGCAACCGACAGAGGTACAGCCCGACCGGATCCGCAGCGTCAATGCCCGCATTGCCGAAGCCGGCATTCCCAACATCGCCCCTGCCCTGTCGCTCGACGCGCTCAGCCCCGGATGGGGCGCGACCCAGGCGCCCCGGGATTTCATCATGGTGGCCAACCTTTTGCACCTCGTCAGCACCTTCGAGGTCGAGACGCTGGTGACCGAGGCCGCGCAGGCCCTGGCCCCCGGCGGACGCTTTCTGATCTATGGCCCCTTCATGCGGAGCGGCGTCCTGACCAGCGACGGCGACCGGTCCTTTCACGCCACGCTTCAGACGCGCGACCCGGAAACCGGGTACAAGGACGACCTTCAGATCGCCGACTGGCTCGCCGCCAGCGGGCTGGCGCTTCTGGAAACGGTCGAGATGCCCGCCAACAACCTGGCCTTCGTGACCGAACGCCCGGCCCTGGAAATCGGGATCTAGAACCGGCGCGAAAAGGCGATCAGCCCGCCCAGCAGCAGCGCCGGCAACAACAGCAGCTTGAAGACGAAGACCGCCAGGATCATCACGTAGGACTGCAGCAGGTCATCGGCCCGGTCGTAAAGGTTTCCGGCCAGCGCCTGGTAGCGTTCGACCTCTCCCATGGCCGACTTCAGATTGCCCAGAAGGCCGGTCCCGTCCTCGACATCGGCCAGGTCGACCTCGGCCGTGATCTCGCGCACGATGGCGTCGTTTGCGGCCCAGACATCCGCCGTCATCCAGTCCGCCATCTGCGAAGCCAGGACAAAGGCCAGCGGCACCCCCAGCCCGAACAGCAGGCCATAGCGCAGCAGCTGCCGTTCCATCGCGGTCTTTTCCGACAGCCGCCCGATGCCCCGCCGGATCAGGTCGATGACCAGCGACAGCAGGATCATGCCCCAGCCCACGGCGCTGACCGGCCCGATGCCCACGGCCACGACCCCGGTCGCGACCATCAGCGCAAAGACCATGGACGAGACGCGTTCGACCGTATCATCAATGGGCTCCAGCGCCTTCAGCGGCTTGGCGGACCCCGAGACGAAGACCGCGCCGCCGCTGACCTCGACCTCCTGCGCGGTGGACAGGAAGGCGTTGATGGACCGCAGGGTGACATAGACCGTGGCGCTGGTCGCGGCGACGGCGGTGGCATAGCCCTCGGCCTCGCGGGTCAGCGGATTGCTTCGGTAGGAAATCATGCCCAGCGCCGCCACGAAGGCCAGCACCAGCAGGAACAGGATCGCGGGACGGCGTCGCGCTTGGGTCGGGGTCGGCATCGGGGGCTCCTGCCCGCTGGGATTGATGCCGTCACCATAGGCGGCGTGCGCCGCCGGTCAAACCTTCCGCCGCACCCCGGCGGCGGACGAAGGCCCTTTGAAAGGGCCTTCCTGCGGGGCCAAGCCTGTTTCGAAACAGGCTTGGCGTGCACCCGGCCTTGACGGCAGCCTTACCCGTCGATGCGGATCGCCGCGTTGGACGGATCATAGGGGCTGTCTTCGACGACCTCGACTGGCCACAGCTGGTTCAGCATCTTCACTTCCAGCTTCGTCCCCGGCACCGCCAGTTCGGGCGAGACATAGCCCATGCCCACCGACTTGCCGAAATGCACAGAATACCCGCCCGAGGTCAGGCGACCGACCTTCACGCCGTCCAGATACAGCGCCTCGCGCCCCCAGGGATCGGCATCCGCCGGCCCGTCGATCAGGACGGTCACGCATTTCGACCGGATGCCCTTGGCCTCCATCGCCGCCTTACCGCGGAAGTCCTTCGACAGGTCGACGAAACGCGGCAGGTCGGCCTCCAGCGGGGTCGCATCGCGGCCCAGTTCGTTCCCGAAGGCGCGATAACTCTTCTCCTGCCGCAGCCAGTTCTGCGCCCGCGCGCCGACCGGCTTCAGCCCGAACTCGACCCCCGCCGCCATCAGACGGTCCCAGAGGTAGGTCTGCATCTCTATCGGGTGATGCAGTTCCCAGCCCAGCTCGCCGGTATAGGCCACCCGGATCGCCATCACCGGGCACATCTCCAGCTCGATATTGCGCATGGTCAGCCAGGGGAAGCGCTTGTTCGACAGGACCGCTTCCGGATCCGCATCGCGCACCAGTTTCTTCAGCAGGTCCCGCGATCTGGGCCCGGCCACGGCAAAGACGCCCCACTGCGTGGTCACGTCGTGGAGGACGACGAACTCGCCACCCGCCGCCATGAAATCCTCGGCCGACTTCTGCAGGTAATCCGCGTCATAGGCCGCCCAAGCCCCGGCCGAGACGAGGTAATAGTCGTTCTCGCCACGCCGCACGATGGTGTATTCGGTCCGGGTCGTCCCTGCCTCGGTCAGGGCATAGGTCAGGTTGATCCGTCCGATCTTCGGCAACTTGTTGCAGGTGAACCAGTCCAGGAATGCCGTGGCGCCCGGCCCCTTCACCTCGTGCTTGGCAAAGGCGGATGCATCGACCAGGCCCACGCCTTCGCGGATCGCCCTGGCCTCTTCCACGGCATATTTCCACCAGCCACCGCGGCGGAACGACCGCGCGTCGTGATCGAAGCTGTCGGGCGCATCCAGCGGACCGTAATAGTTCGGCCGCTCGAACCCGTTCACCTGCCCGAACTGCGCGCCCAGCGCCTTCTGGCGTTCATAGGCCGGCGCGGTGCGCAGCGGCCGGCAGGCCTCGCGCTCCTCGTCCGGATGGTGCAGGATGAAGACGTGGGAATAGCATTCCTCGTTCTTCCGCGCCGCGTATTCGGTCGTCATCCAGGACCCGTAGCGCTTGGGATCCAGCGACGCCATGTCGATCTCGGCCTCGCCCTCGACCATCATCTGCGCCAGGAAATATCCCGTGCCGCCCGCGGCGGTGATCCCGAACGAGAACCCTTCCGCCAGCCACATGTTCCTGAGACCCGGCGCCGGCCCCACCAGCGGGTTGCCGTCGGGGGTATAGCAGATCGGACCGTTGAAATCGTCCTTCAGGCCCACGGTTTCCGATGTCGGGATCCGGTGGATCATCGACATGTACTCTTCCTCGATCCGTTCCAGATCCAGCGGAAAGAGATCGGCGCGGAAGCTTTCCGGCACGTCATAGAGGAACCGCGCCGGCGCGTTTTCCTCGTAGGGGCCCAGGATCCAGCCGCCGCGCTCCTCGCGCACGTACCACTTGGCATCGGCATCCCGCAGGACCGGGTGTTCGCCATGGGTCTTGCGGTACTCGACCAGGGCCGGGTCGGGCTCGGTCACGATGTACTGGTGCTCGACCGGGATGGCCGGGATCTTGATCCCCAGGAGTTTCGCCGTCCGCTGCGCGTGGTTGCCCGTGGCGGTGACGACATGCTCTGCCTCGATCACAGTCTGTTCGTCCGACGGCACGAGGTTCCCGCCCCGTTCGACCATCTTGGTCACGGTCACCTTCCAGGCGCGGCCCGTCCATTCATAGCCGTCGACCTGCCACTTGCGCTCGATCGTGACGCCCCTCTGCCGTGCGCCCTTGGCCATGGCCATCGTGACATCCGCCGGGTTGATGTAGCCGTCGGTGGGATGGAAGATCGCGCCCTTCAGATCCTCGGTCCGGACCAGCGGCCAGCGATCCTTTATGTCGGCAGCACTTAGCCATTCGTAAGGAACACCACAGGTCTCGGCGGTCGAGGCATAGAGCATGTATTCGTCCATGCGCGCCTGAGTCTGCGCCATGCGAAGATTGCCCACCACGGAGAAGCCGGCGTTCAGGCCTGTCTCGGCCTCGAGCGACTTGTAGAAGTCGACGGAGTACTTGTGGATATGGGTCGTGGCATAGGACATGTTGAACAGCGGCAGCAGCCCGGCCGCATGCCAGGTCGAACCGGACGTCAGTTCGTCCCTTTCAAGCAGCATCACGTCCGCCCAGCCCGCCCGGGCCAGGTGATAGGCGATGGAGGTTCCGACGGCGCCGCCGCCGACGACAAGGGCCTTCACGTGGGTTTTCATCACCGCAACTCCGCAGACGCGCGCATTGCGCCTTCATAATGCGGGCGCGGGATCCGGCACAGAGGCAGGCCGACCGAATGCACGACAAAACCGACCTGTCCGTTCGCCGCCGCCGTCGTTTCGACATCTTCCGGGCGTCGGGAAACGCTGCTCATGCCGGATGCCTCCGGCGGGAGTATTTGTGAAAAGAAGAAGCCGGGAACGCTCTCCCGGCTTCTTTGGTCTTCAAATACCTCGGGGGAGTCGCGCCGCAGGTGCGGCGGGGGCAGAGCCCCCATCGACCGTGCCGCCTGGCGCAGGCTTCAGATGGACATGTCCGGCACGATCTTGCCCGGGTTCATGATGCCATCCGGGTCGATCGCGTGCTTGATCGCGGCCATCACGTCCACTGCCTGGCCCAGTTCCTTCATCAGGTAGGGCCGCTTGCCCTGGCCGATGCCGTGTTCGCCGGTACAGGTGCCGTCCATCTCGATCGCCATCTCGTTCAGCCAGCCGACATATTCGTCGGCCTTCGCGATCTCGGCCGGGTCGTCCATGTCCATCAGGACCAGCATGTGGAAGTTGCCGTCGCCGACATGGCCCACCACCGGCGCCATCAGGCCCATTTCGGCCGCCTTTTCGGTGGCGCGGTTCACACAGGTGGCAAGGTTCGAGATCGGAACGCAGATATCCGTCGACAGGCCCTTGCAGCCGGGGCGCAGCTGCAGCGAGGCGTAATACATGTCGTGGCGCGCCTTCCAGACCTTGTTGCGCTCTTCCGGCGAGGCGGTGGCAACATAGTCCGTGCTGCCGAAGTCTGCTGCGATTTCGCGGAAGCTCTCGGTCTGTTCCGCCACGCCCGCCGCGGACCCGTGGAATTCCAAAAGCAGCATCGGCGTTTCCGGCAGACCCAGCCCGGCATAGAGGTTCACCGCGCGCACGCTCATCGCATCCAGAAGCTCGATACGGGCGACCGGGATACCGTACTGGATCGTGGCGATCACCGCCTCGCAGGCCGCGTCGACCGTCGGGAAGGAACAGCGGGCCGAGGAGATCGCCTCGGGGATGCCCTGCAGGCGCAACGTGATCTCGGTGATCAGGCCCAGCGTGCCTTCGGACCCGATCAGCAGCCGGGTCAGGTCGTAGCCCGCGGAAGACTTGCGGGCGCGGGTGCCCGTGCGGATCACGGTGCCGTCGGGCATCACCGCCTCCAGCGACAGGATGTTGTCCTTCATCGTGCCATAGCGCACCGCGTTCGTGCCCGAAGCGCGGGTCGCCGCCATGCCGCCGATGGTGGCATTGGCCCCCGGGTCGATGGGGAAGAAGAGACCGCTGTCGCGCAGGTGGACATTCAGCGCCTCGCGCGTGATGCCGGGCTGGACGACGACGTCGAGGTCGGCGCCATGCACCGCCAGCACCTTGTCCATCCTGCTGAAGTCGACCGAGATGCCGCCCGCGGGCGCGTTCACGTGGCCTTCCAGCGACGACCCGATGCCGAAGCCGATTACCGGCACCTTGTGGGCGGCGCAGATCCGAACGATCTCGGCCACCTCGGCGGTCGATTCGGGAAAGACCACGCCGTCGGGAGACTGCGTCTCGATATAGGTCGTGGTGTGGGCGTGCTGTTCGCGGATCGAGGCGCCGGTCTGGAACCGGTCTCCGAACTGCTGCTTCAGGATTCCAACTGCGGCCGCGATCCCGGCCTCGTTGCGTTCCAACCGTGTTGCCTGGACCATGGGTTCCTCCTGCAGAAATTCGAACCGGACAGATGCGCCTACCCAAAGCGCGCCTAGCGGCCGAGTGCAATCCCTTCGCGACGCGGATCGGCCCCGCCTTCCAGGCCTTCGCCGATCTCGATGGCATGAAGGCCCGAATTCAGCATCCTGGGTTCAACCGTGAAACCCATCGCTTCAAGCGGCGCCTGAAGGGCCTCCATGGCCGTGCCGCCCTCGACATCGAAGGTGCCGAAACGATTCACGCCGTGGCCCATCGACACCGCCTGCTGGACGTCCATGCCCCAGTCTGCCCAGGCCACGATGGCCTGCGCGACATAGCCGATGATCCGGCTGCCCCCGGGCGACCCGACGGCCAGGACCGGTTTGCCGTCCTGCAGGACAATGGTCGGGGCCATGGACGACCGGGGCCGCTTGCCCGGTTCGACGCGGTTCGCGACGGGGCGGCCATCCTCGACCGACCGGAACGAGAAGTCGGTCAGTTCATTGTTCAGAAGGAACCCGCGGACCATCAGGCGAGAGCCGAACTGATTCTCGATGGTCGTCGTCATGGACGCAACGTTGCCATAGCTGTCCACGATGGAGATATGGCTGGTCGATGGCTGTTCGGGGGAAATCCCGTCGCCGAACAGCCCGGCATGGTCCCAGGCCGGGTCGCCGGGGGCCGCGACGTCCAGGGCTGTATCGCCATCCAGCAGGCGGGCGCGTTCGGCCAGATAGGCCGGGTCCAGCAGGCCCTTCACCGGAACCGGCACGAAATCGGTATCGGCGACATAGCGGCCGCGATCCGCGAAGGCCAGGCGCGAGGCGTCGCCGATCAGGCGCCAGGCCTCGGCGCTGTCGGGGCCAAGGGCGGCCATGTCGAAGGGCTGCAGCAGGCCCAGGATCTGGCCCACCGCGATGGCGCCCGACGACGGCGGGCCCATCCCGCAGACCTGATAGACGCGGTAGGCGCCGCAGACCGGGCGGCGTTCCTTGACGCGGTACAGGGCCATGTCCTCCATCGTCAGAAGGCCGGGATTGTTCACGGCACCCTGCACGGTGGCGACGATGTCTTCGGCGATCCGGCCGGTATAGAAGGGCGCCGCGCCCTCGGCCGCCAGCGTACGCAGCACCTCGGCATAGTCCGGGTTCTGCAAGGTCCGGCCGGGCAGAAGGGGAAAGCCCCCCGGCAGGAAATAAGCGGCCGTCGTGGGATAGGTCTTCAGCCGCAGCAGGTCCATCACCACCAGCGCCGACAGGCGGGGCGAGACGTCGAAGCCGTCTTCGGCCAGCGCGATCGCCGGATCGAAAAGACCGGACCAACCCAGCCGGCCCCATCTGTCATGCGCCATTTCCAGCAGCGCAGGCGTACCGGGGACGCCCACGGAGCGGCCGCCGACCACGGCCTCGAAAAAGCCCATGGGCGCGCCTTCGGTCTGGAACAGGAGGGGCGTGGCGGCCTGCGGTGCGGTTTCCCGACCGTCGAGCGTTGTCAGTTCGCCCGAAGCGGCATCGTACCAGACCAGGAAGGCACCGCCACCCAGGCCGGAGCTTTGCGGCTCTACCAGCCCCAGCACCGTCTGGACCGTCACCAGCGCGTCCGCGGCCGTGCCGCCCTGTGCCAGAACGGCCGCCCCGGCCTCGACCGCCAGGGGATTCGCGGCGGAAATCATCCAGTCCTGCCCCGTCACCGGGCGTCCTTCGGCCTTGGCCTGAAGGGCGGCGGCGACCTGGGCCGAAGCCGCGCTGACCAAACCGGCCTCGGTCGCGGGTTCCGGGGCCACAGCATCGGTCGCCTGTTGGGCCAGCGCGGCGGTGGCACACAGGGAGGCAATGGCGGCAATGGCGCGGCGGCCGATCCGGCGGGAGAGCATGGGCATTCCTTTCCGGTTTTGGTCGGGTGCGTTTCCGGTCGGGGTGTCGCCCCGTCCCGGACAGCCTAACCCGGGGACGGCGCCCCCTCCAGTCACTCAGACGAGAGGATAGGACGACAGCGCGTCGTATCGGGCCCCGCCCGGATGCAGATCCGATTCGAAAAGCGTCAGGGACGTGGCGGTGAAGGGCGGGATGTCGGTCTGCAGTTCCGACGCGAGGAAATCCTGCAGGCGCACCAGCGCCTCCTGCGACAGGTCGCGGCGCAGGCGGGCCAGCGTGACATGTGGACGGAAGGTTTCTCGGGGCAGCACGATACCCGCGCGGCGGACCTCGGCCGCGATCAGGCGATGCAGGTCCAGCAGGGACGGCGCGGGCCGAACTGCGGCAAAAAGGATCCGCGGGCGGTCTCCGCCGAAGGTGCCCAGGCCGTCGAAGGACACGTCGGCCGACGGCAGGCGCAGGCCTTCCAGCGCATAGTGCAGGTCTTCCAGCCTGTCCTCTGGCTGGTCGTCCAGAAAGGCCAGCGTCAGGTGCAGGTTCTCGACCGGGACGGCGCGCCCCACCGGCAGGTCGGACTGGATGCGTTCAAGCGCATCCAGCACCTCGACCGGCGGTTCGATGGCCAGGAAGGCCCGCACGAACGCGCCTTACAGCATCGACGGGACGACCTGGTCGGGCGGCCGGTGGCCGTCCTCGTAGGTCTTGATGTTGATGATCACCTTCTCGCCCATCTCGATCCGGCCCTCGACGGTGGCGGACCCCATGTGCGGCAGCAGCACGACATTGTCGAGTTCGCGCAGGCGCGCTTCCGACTCGGGGTCGCGGCGGAACACGTCCAAGCCGGCGCCGGCGATGTCGCCGTTCTGCAGCGCCCGGACCAGCGCGCTTTCGTCGATCACTTCCCCGCGCGAAGTGTTCACGATCACCGCCTGCGGCTTCAGCAGCTTCATGCGGCGCGCGTTCAGCAGGTGGAAGGTCGACGGGGTCGACGGGCAATTGATGGAAATCACGTCCATCCGCGCCACCATTTGGTCCAGGCTTTCCCAGTAGGTCGCGCCGTACTGTGCCTCGATCTCGGGATGCAGCTTGCGGCGGTTGTGATAGTGGATCTGCATGCCAAAGGCCTGCGCCCGGCGCGCCACGGCCTGCCCGATCCGGCCCATGCCCAGGATGCCAAGGCGCCGCCCCGCGATCCGGCCGCCCAGCAGCGCGGTGGGCGCCCAGCCCTGCCATTCGCCCTTCTGCATCACCGCCAGACCTTCCGGGATCCGCCGGGTGACGGCCAGGATCAGCGCCATGGTCATGTCGGCGGTATCGTCGGTCAGCACGCCCGGCGTGTTCGACACCAGGATCCCCCGCTGCCGCGCCGTGGCCACGTCGACATGATCGACGCCCGCGCCGTAGTTGGCGATCAGCCGCAGTTGTTCGCCCGCCTGGGCCAGCAGCCCCGCGTCGATCACGTCGGTCACCGTCGGCACCAGCACGTCGGCCGCCTTGACCGCCGCCACCAACTCCTCGCGCGTCATGGGCGCATCGTCAGTGCGCAGGGTCACGTCGAAAAGTTCGTCCAGACGCCGTTCGACAGGCTCTGGCAACCGTCGCGTGACGACAACACTCAATCTTTCTCTTGGCACGCCGGTGCCTCCCTTCTTTTCCTGCCCGCCGTCGCCGTGGCATCGTGGCCCATGACGGGACCGGATACAAGAATACTCGGCCGCCCGGATGGCCCCCAGCCGGGGACAGTTCGGACACGGACCGGAAGCACCCCGCCCCCGCGAGCAGACTGGTAACAAAACAGACAGGCGAACTGTGACGGAAAATGGTGTGACCTCGCGCCGCGCCGCCTTGGTGGCGGGTCTGGCGTTCGTGGCGGCACCGGTGCTGGCGCCGGCCTCCGCCCTGGCAGAAATCACGCGCGGGCCGGTCACCAACCTGCCCCTGCCCCGTTTCGTGTCGATGAAGACCAGCGAAGGCAATGTCCGCCGCGGCCCGTCGACGACCCACCGCATCGACTGGGTGTTCAAGCGCCGGGACATGCCGCTTCAGGTCACCGCCGAATACGAACACTGGCGCAAGGTTCAGGATTACGAAGGCGTGGGCGGCTGGATGCACTATGCGCTTCTGTCCGGCGTGCGCACCGTCCTGACCCAGACCGATATGATGCCGGTCCTGAACCGTCCCGACCCCGACGCCCGTGCCGTGGCCACCTTCGAAATCGGCGTGATCGCCCGCCTGGGCGAATGCACGGCCGACTGGTGCGAGGTCTCGGCCGGCGGCTACAACGGATGGGCAAAGAAATCCAATCTGTGGGGCGTGGCACCGGATGAAATCCGCGACTGAGGCGCCGGTACGGCCCCTTCAAAACAGTGGCTTGGCGGTATCGGAACCGTTCCAGGCGATCGGCGCAAAGTTTTTGGATAACGCTCTTGAAAGCCCCGGAAAACCACAGTAACTAGCGCGGCACTGCTGGGGAGTGGCGCAACGGTAGCGCAACGGTTTTTGGTACCGCAGGTTGCAGGTTCGAATCCTGCCTCCCCAGCCAGTTTCTTTCGGGTGACCGGAAGAAACCGAAAGGCCGCCCGCGGAAACGCAGGCGGCCTTCGTTTTTCGACCCTCAGCCGTCCTTGTAATGGTAGCTATAGCCGTTCAGCGCCGGTGCGCCGCCCAGGTGGGCGTAAAGCACCCGCGCGCCTTCCGGGAAGAAACCCTTCTGCGTCAGGTCGATCAGGCCCTGCATGGATTTGCCTTCATAGACCGGGTCGGTGATCATCGCCTCGGTCCGGGCAGCCAGGCGGATGGCGTCGTTGGTTTCCTCCGACGGCACGCCATAGGCGGGATAGGCATAGTCCGGGTTGATCACGATTTCGTCCTCGCGGACCGGACGGCCCAGCCCCACCAGTTCGGCCGTGTCGTCGACGATCTGGCGGACCTGCGCGCGGGTCTGGTCCAGGGTGCCCGATGCGTCGATGCCGATCACACGATGGGCGCGGTCCTGCGCCGCAAAGCCCACGATCATGCCGCCCTGGGTCGATCCGGTGACCACGCAGACGACGATGTAATCGAACTGGAAGCCCAGCGCCTTTTCCTGTTCGGCCACTTCCTCGGCAAAGCCGACATAGCCCAGGCCGCCGTATTTGTGGACCGAGGCGCCCGCCGGGATCGGATAGGGCTTGCCGCCCGCCTCCTCGACCGAGCGGATGGCATTCTGCCAGCTTTCGCGGATGCCGATGTCGAACCCGTCCTCGACCAGCCGGGAATCGGCGCCCATCAGGCGGGTCATCTGGATATTGCCCACGCGGTCGTAGACCGCGTCGTAGTGGGGCACCCATTTTTCCTGGATGACGACACATTTCATGCCCAGCTTGGCCGCCGTCGCCGCCACCATGCGGGTGTGGTTCGACTGCACCCCGCCGATGGACACCAACGTATCGGCCCCGGACGCGATGGCATCCGGCACGATGTATTCCAGCTTGCGCAGCTTGTTCCCGCCCATCGCCAGGCCGGAATTGCAGTCGTCGCGCTTGGCATAGATCTGGACCTTGCCGCCCAGCGCCTCGGTCAGGCGGGGCAGATGTTCGATGGGGGTGGGTCCGAATGTCAGCGGGTAGCGTTCGAATTTCTCAAGCAGGGACATGGAGGGCCTCCGAAGTTTCACTGTCGGAGAATCTAGCGATGGGAGGATGAAAGGTGCTATCAAAGTGCGGGCGAAAACTTCCTATTTTTCGCCATAATTTCTCCAACTTATGACTGAATTGAAAATTGGAATGGGGAAAATTGGAAGATCCTTCCATGCCCGGAATCGACCGAATCGACCGTGCCATCCTGCGGGCCCTGCACCGTGACGGGCGGCTGACGAATGCCGAACTGGCAGACAGGGTGAATGTCAGCCCGGCCACCTGTCATCGCCGCACGCAGCGCCTGTTCGCCGAAGGCTTCATCCCCGCTGTCCGGGCCGAGGTCGTGCCGGATGCCGTGGGCCTTGGCGCGCTGGTCATGGTGGGCGTGGTGCTGGACCGGTCGACGCCCGACAGCTTTGCCGCGCTGGAAACGGCGGCCGAAGGCATCCCCGAGGTGCTGGACTGCCTGCTGGTCGCGGGGGAATTCGATTACCTGCTGAAGATCCGGGTGCGCGACATGAACAGCTTCAACACGCTGCACAGCCGCAAGCTGATCGCCCTGCCCGGGGTACGGCAGATCCGGACCTTCTTCGTGCTGAAATCGATCAAGGAAAACGCGCCGCTGCCATTCTGACCGGCCATTCCGACCGGATCATTCCCCGCTTCGCGAGACGACGTGATCGCTGCCGATGCCGCCCAGCGAATGGAACAGGCCGCCGGTGTTGTTCACCCCGAACTTCTTCAGAAGCTTGGCGCGGTAAACCTCCACCGTGCGGTGGGAAATCTCCAGCTCCTTCGCGATCTCCTTGCTGGTCAAACCGTTCGACAGGTAGGAAATGATCTCGCGCTCGCGACGGGTCAACGGGATATAGGGGCGGGTTTCCGACAGGTCGGCAAAGCTCCAGACCGCGCGCATAAGGGGGGCGTCGGGGGTGAAGGAATGGCCCCGCACCCGGCACCAGAACAGCTGTCCCGATTTCCGCGCCATGATGCGTTCGTCCCAGTAGGTGTTCGTCTCGCGCAGTTGCGCCACGCCGCGGTCGCGGATGTTAACGAACTCCTCGTCGGACGGGTAGAGCATGGCGAAAACCTGGTCGCGCAGGTCCTCGCGGGCATAGCCGAACATCTCGGCAAAGGCCTGATTGCAATCGCGAATCACGCGGTTCTCGGTGATGACCAGACCCACCGGTGCATAGGCATACGCAAGCTCTGCGAACTCGCCCGTGCGGTAGGCCTCGTCGATACGTATTTCCACGATCTTGCCCCTGTGGTCCTTGAAAGGTGATCCTTAGGCGCAAGGTAGGGCAGCCCGGTCACCGGGTGCAACGGCGCGCGCCCTGCTGAAATGGGAGGATATCATGAATATCGTGAAGCGACTTGTCGCAACCACCGCCTTTGGCTTCATGGCAGCCGCGTCAGTCGCGACCGGTGCCAGCGCGGACGAGCCGATCAAGATCGCCCTGATCCACGGTCTCAGCGGGTCCAGCTTCGAGGCGTTCTCGAAGCAGGCGCAGACCGGGTTCGAGATGGGGATCGAATACGGCACCGACGGGACCGGCGAAATCAATGGCCGCCCGATCGAGCTGATCATCAAGGACACCCAGTTCAAGCCCGACGTCGCCCGTGCCGCCCTGGCCGAAGCCTATGGCGACGACGACGTGCTGCTGGCCGTGGGCGCCACCTCCTCCGGCGTGACCGTGGGGATGCTGCCCATCGCCGAGGAATACGAGAAGATCCTGATCGTCGAACCCGCCGTGGCCGACAGCCTGACCGGGCCGGACAGCAACCGTTACGTCTTCAAGACCTCGCGGAACTCGTCCATGGACATGCAGGCCCAGGCGCTGGCGCTGCAGCCGGACGAAAACCTGGTCGTGGCCACGCTGGCCGAAGACTATGCCTTCGGCCGTGATGGCATCAGCGCGTTCAAGTCGGCCCTGGACGGCACCGGCGCGACCGTCGTGACCGAAGAATACGTGCCCCAGGGTACCACCGATTTCACCGCAGTGGCCGAACGCATGTTCAACGCGCTGAAGGACAAGGAAGGCCGCAAGGTCATCCTGATCTACATCGCCGGCGGCGGCGACGCACCGGGCAAGATCCAGGCGATGGACCCCAGCCGTTACGGCATCGAGATCTCGATGGGCGGGCACATCCTGCCGGTTCTGCCGACCTACAAGCGGTTCCCGGGCATGGAAGGCGCCGTCTATTACTACTACGAAGGCTTCGACAACCCGATCAACGAATGGTTGGTGAAAGAGCACATGGAACGCTTCGGCACCCCGCCCGACTTCTTCACCGCGGGTGGCATGTCGGCAGCCCTGGCCGTCGTGAAGGCGCTGAAGGAAGCGCCCGACTATGACACCGAAACGCTGATCGAGACCATGGAAGGCATGTCCTGGGATACGCCGAAGGGCGAGATGACCTTCCGTCCGGAAGATCACCAGGCACTGCAGGACATGCTGCACTTCAAGATCAAGGTCGATGACAATGTCGACTGGGCGATCCCGGAAAAGGTCCGGATCATCCCCGCGGACGAGATGAACATCCCCATCGGCCGCGACAACGGCTGATCCGGCCGCAAGGTCCCCGGAACACCCCTCCCCCGCCCGCCGGGGGAGGCTTGGCCGCCGCCCGGCTTCCCCTTCCCTCCCCGGGCGGCGCCTTCTTTTTCCCTGAAAGACATCGGACACAGCCTGACATGACCAGTCCTTCGCTTGTCACCCAGGACCTGACGATCCGCTTCGGCGGACATGTCGCGGTCAACCAGGTGTCCTGCGCCTTCCGCCCTGGCGAGCTGACGGTGATTGTCGGCCCCAACGGCGCCGGCAAGACGACCTATTTCAACCTGATCTCGGGTCAGCTGAAGGCCACCTCCGGCACGGTGACCAAGGATGGCACGGACATCACCCAGATGTCGCCGTCCGCCCGCGCCGGCCACGGGATCGGACGCGCCTTCCAGCTGACCAACCTGTTCCCCCAGCTGACGGTGCTGGAAAACATCCGGCTGGCCGTGCAGGCCCGGTCTGGCGACGGCTGGCGCATGTTGCGCCCGGTCAGCCGCTTTCGTGGCCTGACCGAAAAGGCCGAACACTTTCTGGAAGCCACGCGGCTGACCTCGCTTGCGCACCAGAAGGCGGCGAACCTTCCCCACGGTGACCAGCGCAAGCTGGAGGTCGCCCTTCTGATGGCGATGGAGCCCGATATTTACATGTTCGACGAACCCACAGCCGGCATGTCGCTGGACCACGCGCCCGACGTGCTGGAGCTGATCCACCAGATCAAGGCGGATCCGACCAAGACCGTCCTTCTGGTCGAACACAAGATGGACGTGGTCCGCGCGCTGGCCGACCGGATCATCGTGCTGCACAACGGCGAACTGCTGGCCGACGGCAACCCGGCCGAGGTGATGTCCAGCCAGATCGTCCGCGACGTCTACCTCGGTACGTCGGAGGGCATGGAATGACCCTTCTGTCGCTGAAGAATGTAAAAACCAATATCGGCCAGTACGCGGTGCTGCACGACGTCAGCTTCGACGTGGCCGAAGGCGGGGTCTTTGTCCTGCTGGGCCGGAACGGCGCGGGCAAGACGACGACGCTACGCTCGATCATGCACCTGTGGAGGCCCTCGCCCGGATCGATCACCTTTCGCGGGCAGGACATCACCGGGATGCACACATCGGACATCGCGCGCATGGGCGTGGCCTATGTTCCGGAAAACATGGGCATCTTCGGAACGCTGACTGTGGACGAAAACCTGGTGCTGGCCACCGCCAACGGCAAGATCGATCAGACCCGGCTGAAATGGGTCCATTCCCTGTTCCCGGCGCTGGAGAAGTTCCGGGAAAAGCAGGCCTGGTCGCTATCGGGCGGGCAAAAGCAGATGCTGTCGGTCGCCCGCGCGATCATCGAACCGCGCCAGCTGATCCTGATCGACGAACCGACCAAGGGCCTGGCCCCGTCCATCGTCGATGCGATGGCCGAGGCGTTCCGGGACATCGCGAAGGACAGCACGATCCTTCTGGTGGAACAGAACTTCCGCTTCGCCAAAAGCCTTGGGCGCGACATGGCGGTGATCGACGACGGCCGCGTCGTCCATGCGGGCAGCATGGCGGATTTCGCGGCGGACCAGGGCCTGCAGGATCGCCTGCTTGGCCTCTCGATGTAAGGAACGGACGATGGATGCGCTGAACAAGACATTCGAGCGGCTGGGCGGGGTGAACCTGCTTCCGGTGGCGCTTGCACTGGTGGCCTTCGTCCTGATCGGGGCGCCGTCCAGTTGGGTGACGCTGACCGTGGCGGGGCTGGCCATGGGGATGATGGTGTTCCTGATGGCCTCGGGCCTCAGCCTGGTCTTCGGGCTGATGGACGTGCTGAACTTCGGCCATTCGGCCTTTGTCAGCTTCGGCGCCTTCGTGGCGGCGACCGTACTGGCGGGCCTGTCGGGCTGGCTCGCGTCCGACAGCATCGCGATGAACGCGGCCGCCCTTATTTTGGCCTACCTGGCTGCGATCGTCTTCGGCCTTGTCGCCGGCTGGTTCTTTGAAACCGTGATCATCCGCCCCGTCTACCGCGACCACCTGCGCCAGATCCTGATCACCATGGGCGCCATGATCGTCGCCGAACAACTGCTTCTGGCGCTGTGGGGCGGCACGCCCTTCACCGTGCTGCGGCCGCATTTTCTGGAAGGGTCATGGATCATCGGCGACGTCTCGATCGAGATCTACCGCGGCTTCGCCTTCATCCTGGGCGCCCTGGCCTATGTGGGGCTCTACTTCATGCTGAACCGCACCCGGATGGGCCTGCTGGTCCGCGCAGGGGTGGAGGATCGCGAGATGGTGGAATCGCTGGGCTTCCGGGTCGACCGGCTGTTCATCGGGGTGTTCATGCTGGGGTCGGCCCTCGCTGCGCTCGGCGGTGCGATGTGGGCGGGCTATGCCACGCTGATCACGCCGCATCTGGGCGCCGAGATGATGATCATCGTCTTCATCGTCGTCATCATCGGCGGGCTCGGATCGATCCAGGGCACGCTTCTGGGGGCAATCCTGGTAGGGCTGATGTCGAACTATCTGGGGTTTCTGGCGCCCAAGATGGCACTGGCGTCGAATATGATCCTGATGGTGGCCATCCTGATGTGGCGCCCCAACGGCCTGCGGCCGGCCGTGAAATAAGGGAACGGGACCATGAAACAGACCACCGGAACCCTTGTCGTCAAGCTGGTCGTACTGGCCATCGCCGCCGTCCTGCTGTTCGCGCCCTTCCTGTTCCAGAACGTCCGCTCGGTCGAGGTCGCGGCGCGGATCTGCATCTTCATCGTGCTGGTCGCCAGCTATGACCTGCTGATCGGCTATACCGGCATCGTCAGCTTTGCCCACACCATGTTCTTCGGCTTCGGCGCCTATGGCGCGGCGATCTTCCTGAAGGACATGGGGCCGGGCTGGTGGCCTGTCGCCCTGGGCGCGGTCGGCGGTGTCGTCGTGTCGCTGATCATGGCCACGGCCATCGGCCTTCTGTCCCTGCGGGTGAAGGCGATCTTCTTTGCCATGATCACGCTCGCGGCCGCATCGGTCGTGCTGGTCCTCGTCTCGCAGCTGTCGCAGTTGACGGGGGGCGAGGACGGGATCACCTACAAGGCGCCCGACCTCTTCAAGCCGGCGACCAAGCTTCTGGTCGACGGGAACGGCAAGGTGGTCAAGCTCTTCGGCGTTTCGCTGAACGGCAAGGTCGCGGCCTATTACTTCGTGTACCTGTCCTGCCTCGTGCTGTTCCTGCTGATGCTGCGCTTCGTCCGCTCGCCGCTGGGCACCGTGCTGGAAGCCATCCGCGAGAACGAGGCACGGGCCGAGGCCATCGGCTATCGCGTCGTGGCTTACCGGACCTTCATCTTCTGCCTGTCGGCGACCATCGCGTCGCTGGTCGGCACGGTCTATGCCGTCTGGCTGAAGTATACCGGGCCCGACACGTCCCTGTCCTTCGACATCATGATCGACATCCTGCTGATGGTCGTGATCGGCGGCATGGGCACGATGTGGGGCGCGGTGATCGGCGCGGTGCTGCTGGTCCTGGCCCAGTACTACCTGCGCGACCTGATGGGCGCCGCGTCCGAGGCGCTGTCCGGCGTGCCGGTCCTGCCTGAACTGCTGGCCGCGGACCGCTGGCTGTTCTGGCTGGGGATCATCTTCATCCTGCTGGTCTATTTTTTCCCCAAGGGCATCGCCGGCACCGCCATGCAGGCGGGGGCGCGCCGTTGACCGCGCCCAGCTTCAACCTTGTCCCTGTCATGGATCACGAAATCCACGTGACAGAATGGGGCGACCGGTCCCGCCCGCCGCTGGTCATGTGGCACGGGCTGGCGCGCACCGGCCGGGACTTCGACGAACTGGCCGAAGCGCTGACCGACGAATACTTCGTGATCTGCCCCGACACGATCGGCCGCGGCCTGTCCAGCTGGTCACAGAACCCGGAGGCCGAATATTCGATCGAATACTATGCCGGGATCGCCGCCGATCTGCTGGACCACTACGGTTTCGACCGGGTGGCCTGGCTGGGGACCTCGCTTGGCGGGCTGATCGGGATGCGGCTGGCCTCCGGCCCCCATGCCGACCGGCTGACCAGCCTGATCCTGAACGACATCGGACCCGAGGTCCCGGATGCCGCGATTCAACGGATCGTCAGCTATGTCGGCGACGCGCCCGTCTTTGCCCGGGTGGCAGAGGCCGAGGCCTGGCTGCGCGCCGTCTATCGCCCCTTCGGTCCGGCCGGGGACAGGTTCTGGCGGCGGATGGCCCGGACCTCGGTCCGGCGGATGTCGGACGGGCGGCTGACGCTGCACTATGACCCAAGGATCACGATCCAGTTCGTGGCCTCGCGACGGGAACTGACCAGCTGGGACCGCTTCGCACGCATCCCGACGCCGACCCATGTGTTGCGCGGTACGGCATCGGACATCCTGACGCCGGACATCGCCCAGTTCATGCAACAGCGCGGGCCGAAACCCGGCGTGACGGAATTCGACTGCGGCCATGCGCCGAACCTGTCGATGCCGTCCGACATCGCGCTGGTGCGCGGCCTGCTGCGCGACCTGACCGCCTCCCCGACTGACTGACTGACTGACTGACTGGCGGCCCGGGTCGGCCGAGACATGGCAAATCCTCTTTCCGCCGGCGCTGCTTTGCAGGAACATGGCGCCGACGAAATGCGAAGGACCCATCCCGGATGACCGATACCCTGGACCCCAGCGCGCAGGCCGTGCTGGAGGCTGTAGCCGCCGCCAACCTGCCCACCTTCGACACGCTGCCCCCGGCCGAGGCGCGACGGCTTTATGTCGAACGCGGCACGCGGATCAAACCGCCCCTGCCGGAGCTGGCTGAGGTGCTGGACCTGTCGATCCAGGGGTCGGAAGCCCAGATCCCGGCCCGCCTGTATCGCCCCGTCGGTACATCGGACCCGTCGCCGGCGGTGATGTTCTTCCACGGCGGCGGCTGGGTGATCGGCGACCTGGAAAGCCATGACGCGGTGTGCCGCCTGCTGGCGGATGCCTCAGGCATGACGGTCATTTCCATCGACTATCGCCTGGCCCCGGAACACCGGTTCCCGGCCGCCGCTGTCGACTGCGTCGACGCGACGACATGGGTCCATGCAAATGCGGCTGAACTGGGCATCGACCCCGACCGTGTCGCACTGGCGGGCGACAGTGCCGGCGGGCAGTTGTCGGCGGTCGTGGCACTGACCATGCGGGCAACCGGGGCCGTGCCGATCCGCGCGCAGGCGCTGATCTATCCGGCGACCGACCTGCGGATGGGCCATCCGTCCCACAGCGAGGCAAAGACCGACATCATGCTGACCCATGGCGTGATGCGCTGGTTCCACGACAACTACCTGAACGACCTGGCCGAGGAACTGGACTGGCGCGCCTCTCCCCTGCTGGCCGAGAGCCTCGACAACCTGCCGCCGGCCTATGTCATGACCTGCGGCTTCGACGTGCTGCGGGATGAAGGGAACGCCTTTGCCGATGCGCTGAGTGCGGCGGGCGTGCCGGTCACGCGCCGCCATTGGCCCGGCATGTTCCACGGCTTCGTGACCATGGGCGGCCTGATCCCCGAGGCACTGACAGCGATCGACGAGACCGGCAAATGGCTGGCCGCGACCATGGCCGAGACCTAGGGCCAGGGCCCTAGTCGAACCAGTCGGGGTCCAGCTCTGGCAGGGGAATCGCATCCAGAAGGGTCTTCGTCACCTCGGACTGAGGATTGTCGAAGACCTGTTCGACCGATCCGGATTCCAGGATCTCTCCCAGGTTCAGCACGATCACGTCGTCGCACAGATGGCGGATGACGCTGAGGTCATGACTGATGAAGGCGACCGTCAGGCCCATGTCGCGGGCAAGGTCCTTCAGCAGCGACAGCACCTGCGCCTGGCTGGACACGTCGAGCCCCGACACGATCTCGTCCGCCAGGATGAAGCGCGGCTTCAGCGCGATGGCCCTCGCGATGCCGACCCGCTGGCGCTGGCCGCCGGACAATTCGTGCGGATAGCGTTCGGCGAAGGCCGCACCCAAGCCCACGCGCTCCAGCGCGGCCAGCGCATCGGCATGGCTGCCGCCCAGCCCGTAGCGCTTCATCGGCGTGGTGATGATCCGCGCGACGTTGTGACGGGGGTTCAGCGATGACATGGGATCCTGAAAGATCATCTGCAGGTCGCGGCGCAGCGGGCGCAGTGCGTCCTCGTCCAGATGGGCGATGTCCTTGCCGTCCAGCAGGACCTGCCCGGCATCCGGCGTCAGCAGACGCACCAGCACCCGGCCCAGGGTCGACTTGCCCGATCCGCTTTCGCCGACGATGCCGGTGATCCGGCCTTCGGGGATGTCCAGGTCCAGGCCCTTCAGCACCTCGATCCGCGGCGCCGCCCCGAACAGCGGTTTCCTTGACTGGTCCGGGAAGGACAGGCACAGGCCGCGGACGGAAAACAACGGTCTGGTCAGGACATCCACGCTCATGACGCTGCCTCCTCTGCCGCGATCTTCGCGTGCAGGTCGGCGATCAGCGCCGGCGGCACGGGCGAGAAGCTGCGGTTCAGGTCGCTGTAGCTGGGCGTCGCCGCGATCAGCGCCTCGGTATAGGGGTGCTGTGGATTGCGGAAGACATCCTCGGTCGCGGCGTCCTCCATCACCCGGCCGGCGAACAGGACCGACACGCGCTGGCTGATCTTGGCCACGACGCCCATGTCATGGGTCACGAACAGGACGGCGGTCCCGGTTTCCTGCTGAAGCTCGCGGATCAGGCGCAGGATCTGTTTCTGCACGGTGACGTCCAGCGCCGTGGTCGGTTCGTCCGCCACGATCAGCCGGGGCGACGGCGCGAAGGCCGACGCGATCAGTACCCGCTGGCGCATGCCGCCCGACAGTTCGTGCGGATAGCTTTGCAGGACGCGATCAGTGTTCCGGATCTGGACCCGGTCCAGCAGTTCGCGCGCCCGCTCCCGCGCCTTGTCACGGGACCAACCGTGGATGTGGATCAGCGGATCGACGATCTGGGGACCTATCTTCCTTACCGGGTTCAGCGCCGTCAGCGGATCCTGCGGGATCAGCGACGCGATCTTCGACACGGTCCTGCGCCTAGTGACCGGGGTCATCGCGTTCAGGTGATGGGTATCCAGAAGGATCTCTCCCTCGGTCGGCTTGATGTTGGGGGGCAGGATGCCCAGCACCGCCTTGCCGATCATCGACTTGCCGGCGCCGCTTTCGCCCACCAGCGCGCGGACCTCGCCCGGCTGCACCTTCAGGGACACGTCGCGCAGCAGCTTCCTGCCGCCGCGCAGGGTGACGGTCAGCTGCAGGATATCAAGGGTCGGACGGTCGGTCATTGCAGCACCGGATCGAAGCGTTGCTTCATCCCCTCGCCCAGTTGCGAGAAGCTGAGAACGGTCAGGAAGAGCGCGATCAGCGGGAACAGCAGCACCCACCAGGCAAAGTAGATGGCGCCGCGACCTTCGGCGATCATGCTGCCCCAGGTCGGATCGTCGGAAGAGATCGACAGGTTCACAAAGCTCAGGATGGCCTCGACAATCACGGCGATGCCCATTTCCAGGGTCAGAAGCGCGATGATCGACGGCAGCACGTTGGGCAGGATTTCCGACACCAGGGTCGAGATCCGCCGCGCGCCCCCGATGCGGGCGCTGTCGACATAATCCATCCGCGCCTGCACCAGCGTTTCGGCCCGGATGACGCGGGCAAAGCGGGTCCAGTCGATCAGCACGATGGCAGCGATCACGGACCACAGGCCGGTGCCCATGACGGCGACCAGCAGAACGGCGAAGAGGACCGGCGGGAAGGACATCCAGATGTCGACCAGGCGGGAAATCACGGTGTCCCACCAGCCGCCGAAATAGCCGGCGACCAGGCCAAGGACGGACCCGAAGATACAGGTCAGCGTGGCGGCGGTAAAGCTGACGATCAGCGCGATCCGCGCACCGTAGATCATCCGGGACAGCACGTCACGGCCCAGGCTGTCGGTGCCCAGCCAGTAGCCGGGTTCCGTCCCTTTCATGAAGAAAGGCGGCAGGCGTTCCAGGAACAGGTCCTGCGCCAGCGGATCCCTGGGCGCGACCCAAGGCGCGAAGACCGCCGCCAAGATCAGCAGCACGACCCAGAACAGCGGTAACCAGAACCGCAGGTTCAGGCCGCGATTGCGGCTGCGCGGCGCGGTAAGGGTGGTATCAGCCATTGCGAAGCCTCGGGTTCAGCAGGGCATAGGACAGGTCCACCGCCAGGTTGATCGCGATGAAGAGGACGGCAAAGACCAGCACGATCCCCTGGATCAGCGGCAGGTCCCGGTTGATCACCGCGTCGATGGCCATGTTGCCCAGACCTTCGTAGGCGAACAACCGTTCCACGATCACCGTGCCGCCGATCAGGAAGGTGAACTGCACCCCCACCAGCGTCAGCGTCGGCAGCGCCGCGTTCTGCAGCGCGTCCCGCAGGATCACCGCGGTTTCGGAAAAGCCGTGGACACGGGACAGGTTGGTATAGTCCAGCCGCAGTACTTCTTTCAGGTTCTGCTTCAGGACCTGCGCGATCATGGCAGCCAGCGGCAGCGCCAGCGCCATGGCGGGCATCAGCATGTGGGCCAGCGTACTGCCGACCACGTCGAAGCGGCCCCGCAGGATGCCCTCGACGACATAGAAACGGGTGGCGAATTCGAACTCGATCCGCGGATCGATACGGCCGGAAATCGACAGGACCGGCCACAGCACCCCGAACAGAAGGACGAACAGCAGCCCCCACAGGAAATCCGGGATCGACAGGACGGCGGCACTGCCCAGGTCCAACCCCAGCTCGGTCCCTGTACCCCGGCGGCGGGCACCGATGACGGCCACGGCCCCGCCCAGCGCAAGGGCGATGAACAGCGCCATGACCGACAGTTCCAGCGTGGCCGGCAGGCGCGACAGGACCAGTTGGTCCACAGGCTGGCGCAGCGTGATCGAGGTGCCGAAATCCCCCTGCAACACGCCGCCCAGCCAGATCACGAACTGTTCCGGCAGGCTTTTGTCAAAGCCGTAAAGGGCGGTCAGGCGGGCGATGTCTTCCTCGGTCGCACCGGGGGGCAGCATCATGGCAATCGGATTGCCCGGGGCCACGCGGACCAGCACGAAGACCACCACCGCCACACCGAAAAGCGTGACCAGCGCGGTCGAGAGGCGAAAGAGGAGGGTTCGGGCAAACATAGGGGGAGGGTTTCTTCGGAAAGGGTCCCGGGCCGCGACGCGGCAGCCCGGGACGGTCGTCAGATCACTGCGCGGTCATCGCCTGCGGCAGCAGGTCGCCCGAGGTGTAGGGCGTGACCTTCACCTTGTCCGAATGGACGATGGGCATGACGTATTGCAGCAGCGGGATCACATAGCCGTTTTCGGCGATATAGGCCGACACGTCCTTGTACCCCTGGATGCGCTTTTCCTCGTCCGCTTCGGAAAACAGCGGGCCGATCTTGTCGATCAGGTCCTGCGAATCCCAGACCGAGTGGGGTGACGGGCCGAACATCGAAAACCCGGTGGCCGTCGACGGGTCGCCGATGGAGTTGCCCCAGTTGTAGAACGCCGCCGGCGCCAGCTGATCGGTCGCGCGCAGCTCATAGTGCTTGGCGATGTCGTAGACCTCGATGGTGGCGTCGATACCCACCTTGCGCCACATGCCCACGATGGCCTGGATCATCTCGTAATCCTTGGGCTTGAAACCGCGGGTGGTCTGGATCGTGAACTTCACCGGATTGTCAACGGAATAGCCCGACGCCGCCAGCAGTTCCTTGGCCTTTTCCGGGTCGTAGGGGAAGGTGATCGACTCGTCGAAGGCGGCATAACCGGGCGCTTCCAGCGTCGCCAGCGGCACGCCATAGCCGCGCAGCAGTCGGTCGATGATCAGCTGCTTGTCGATGGCATAATGGGCGGCCAGGCGGACGTTCTTGTCCAGCATCACGTCGACGTCGTTCAGGAAGATCATGCCGATATCGGTGATCGGAACCGCCTCGCCGGTCAGGCCGTCCTTGGCGATCAGGCGGTCGTATTCCTCGTAGGGGATGTTGACCGTGATGTCGGAATTGCCGGATTCCACTTCCGCCACCCGGCTGGCCGGATCGGTCACGAACTTGATGGTGACAGTCTCGTATTCCGGCGCGCCGCCCCAGTAGTCGGGGAAGGCCTTCAGACGGACGAAGGCGCCGGGTTCGAAGGCGTCGACCATGTAGGGGCCGCTGCCGATGGGGGCTTTTTCGAAGCCTTCGGCGCCGACCTCTTCATAATAGTCCTTGGGCAGGACGAAACCTGTCAGGAAGGCCATCCACTTGAAGAAGGCCGGTTCGAACTCCTTGACGTCGGCGGTGATGACATTGCCGTCGATCTTGTAGTTGTCGATCTTGCCCCAGACGAACTGCATCGGGTTGCCGGTTTCCGGGTTCGCCGCGCGTTGCAGCGACCAGACGACGTCTTCGGGCGTCACGGGCGTACCGTTGTGCCAGACCGCATCGTCGCGGACGGTCATCGACACGGTCGACTTGTCGTCCGAGAAGCTCCACTCCGTCAGGATGCCGGGAATGAAGCTGAGATCCGGCGCCTGGCCGATGAAGCGGTCGAAGACCGCCAGATAGACCGACTGAAGCACCGGGTTCACGGCGGCGGGGCCGGTGGTCGGGTCCCAGCTTTGCACGGGGATGTTGTAGGCGATGGTCAGGTCGCCGCTTTGGGCCGCCACATCGCCCGCGCCGTACAGGACGGCGGTCAGCGCGGCAGCCGCACCTAGAAATCCGCGTCTGGAAAATAGGGGTGTCATCTGCTGTCTCCTGTTGGTCTGGTTGGGGTCGCCCCGTTTGCGGGGTCGAGGTCTTGGGCGTTCCGCGGGCCCCGGGCGCGCGGGCGGCGCATCAAAGCTCCTGCGCCTTGAAGAAGCCGGAACCGGCGCCGGTGCCGGCCCCAGGCCACACGGCAGCGCCGATCATGTGGAGCCCGGAGATGGGCGTCGTTCCGTCGGCAAAGCCGCGCACGGGGCGATAAAGGAAGTTCTGCCGCATGTGGTGCGATCCGCAGACCTGGTCGCCGCCGACAAGGTTCGGGTTCCCGGCCTCCAGGTCCAGCGGAGAGACATCGTGCCGGCCAAGGATGGTGGCCCTGAAGCCCGGCGCCTGTTCTTCGATCAGGTCCAGCGCACGGTCGGCCATCGCCGTCCTGGCGCCATCCCAGTCTGTCGCCGTGATCTGGCGCGCGGCGTCCCCACGAATCCGGCCCGGCACCATGCGGACCTGGACCCACAGCGTATGCTTGCCCTCGGGCGCCCGGGACGGGTCAAAGCGCGTGGGCTGGCCCACAACCAGCAGCGGGGCTTCCGGCAGAAGACCGGCCATGGCTTCGGCATAGACCTTGGCGGCGCCGTCGATGGACCTGCCGACGTGGACATAGGCGAAATCGTTCATCTGCTTCGCGATCCACGGCACCGGCGCGTCCAGCGCCAGGTGGATCATCATCGTGCCGGGCGCATATTGGTAATCCTTCAGGCCGACGTCAAAGCCCGCATTCCCCGTGGCCCCCGTCAGCCGCGCCATGTGGACCGGCGCAAGACCCGCCAGCACGGTTCCCGAAGGCACGGTCTCCCCGTTCAGGGTCACCCCGGTGACCTTGCCCGCGGAATGCCGGATCGCCGTCACTTCGGCATCGCAGGTGACGGTACCGCCATGCGCCTCGATCATCCTGACCAGCGCGTCGGTCACCGTGGCCGCGCCGCCCTTACCGATGACCATCCCCATGAAATGGCCGCCCATGGCTTCCAGGTAGGGAAAGATCGCGCCGCCCGCGATGTCGGGGGCAAAGTCCAGGTGCATGCCCCAACTCGACAGGGCCGCATGGATCCGGGGATCCTCGAAGGTTTCCGTCAGCCAGGTGCGGGGCGAGGTCAGCAAAAACTGCGCCGTGTCCACCAGCCCGGCCGCGCCCAGGGCCCGCCACTGTTTCCACAGGAATTTCAGCAAGGGACCGCGCTTCATCGGCGTGCCCAGCAGGCCACCCACGGCACCGACACGTGACGGGAAGCCTGCCATCAGCGCCTTCCAGGCTTCCTTGTCGGCCTCGGAATGGAAGGTCGCCAGCGTCTCGTCCAGGTCCTTGGTCACGCCAAGATAGTCACCCGGTTCCAGCGCCTGGGCGAAGGGGCGGTCGATGGGCACGAACTCCAGCCCGTGCTGCGCCATCTCGGCCCCGTGTTTGGCCATAAAACCGGAACCGGCGAACATCGACAGGTTCATCGCCGCCACGTCGTGGCGAAAGCCCGGCAGGGTCAGTTCCTCGGTCCGGACGGCCCCGCCCGGTGCGGGACCGCGTTCGAAGACCTGCACCTTGCGGCCGCGCGCGGCCAGATCGGCCGCGGCCACCAGGCCGTTGATCCCCGCTCCGATGATGGTGACCGTGTCGCTCATGATCTCTCTCCGCTGCGGATCGGGTTTTCGGCCGTTACGCGCCCAGTTCCTTTGCGGTCAGAAAGCCCGACCCGCCCGACAGCCCCGGCCCCGGATGGGTCGACGCGCCAATGTGATAGAGCCCCTTGATCCCCGTTTCGTGCCGCGTGCTGCCGGCGAAGGGCCGCCACAGGAAAAACTGGTCGATTGTGCAGGCCCCGCCATAAGGATCGCCCCCCACAAGGTTCACGTTCATCGTTTCCAGATCCGCAGGCGAAATCGCCTTGCGCACCGCCACGCGGGACCGGAAGTCCTCGATATGGTTGGCCAGGATCGCCTCGATCCGGTCGGCATAGGCTTCGCGCAGGGCTTCGGTCCACTGCCCGTCCGCGGGCACGTCGATCAGACCGGCGGCGTCGCCCTTCACGTGGCGCGGCGCCTCGGGAAGTTGCAGCCACAGGATCGACTTGCCTTGGGGCGCGCGGGACGGATCGGCGGCCAGCGGCTGGCCCACACAGATCGTCGGCACCTCGGGCAGCAGGCCGCGCTCGGCCTCGTTCCCGGCTTTCGACACACCGTCCAGACCCGGGGTCAGATGCAGCAGCTGGACCTTTTCCAGCCCCGGCGTTTTCCAGTTGACGGAGCCGTCCAGCACATAGTGCATCTGGAAATCGCCCTTGCCATAGCGGTACTTGCGCAGGTCGTCCTTCTTGCCGTGGTCCGGCACCAGCGAGCCGTAAAGCTGGTTCGGCGTGACCGAGGCCAGGACGGTCGGCGCCGTCACGGTTTCGCCATCGGCCAGCACCAGCCCGGTGGCCCTCTTGCCGTTGGTGGAAACCTTCGCGACCTCGGCATTGACGCGGACGGTGCCCCCCGCGTCCTCGATGATTGCGGTCAGACCGCGGACCATGTTTGCCGCGCCGCCCTTGACGATCGGCGCCCCTGCCACTTCCAGCGCGAAGCCGATCACCTGCCCCATCTGGCCGGAAAATGCAGCCTCCGGTCCCAGCCCGGCATGCAGGCACCACGGCGCCCAGAGCGCGCGGGGCAATTCGCCGTTGAAGGACGTCTCCAGCCAGGCGCGCATCGATGTCAGCGCCTCGCCCATGGCCTGCGCCAGGCCGCGGGTGCCGCGGGACCAGCCTTCCTTGGCCAGAAGTTTCGCCGTGCCGCGGGACCATGGATCGCCGCCCATCAGGCCGAACATCAGGTTCGCCTTGGCGCCGAAACCGTCCAGGTCCGCGGCCAGTTGCGCACCGTCACCCGCCGCTTCGGCATCGAAGGCCGCGACATTGGCCGCGCGGTCCATCTTGTAGACCAGCGCCCGCCCGTCGGGCAGCAGCACACCCGTCGGCGTGTCGGTGGCACAGAATTCCACCCCATGGCGCGCCAGATCCCCTGCCAGCGCGCCATGTCCGGCCCCGGTCACCCAGAGCACGAAGGTGGTGGCCAGGGGATCGATCACGACCCCCTCGCCCAGGTCTTCCGTCCGCATGCAGCCGCCCGCCGCCGCTTCGCGTTCGAACACGGCAACTTTCTTGCCGGCCTTGGCCAGCATGGCCCCGGCCGTCAGCGCGTTGATACCCGAACCGACAATGGCGACATCATATGCAGAGGAAGTCATGGTCGCGCGCCCGTCAGCCTGCGACCAGCGCCAGCGCCCGGATGGGCGAGCCGGTGCCCTTGACGATCTTCAGGGGTGCCGTGATCAGGATCGCGCCCTTCGGCGGCAGCTTGTCCAGGTTCGTCAGCGACGCCAGGCCGTACCGGTTGTTCAGGTGCAGCAGGTTATGCGCCGGGAAAGGCGGTTCGAACCCGCCAGCCGCGCCTGCATCGGTGCCGATACACTGCGTGCCCCAGCCCAGTGCCTTCTTGGACATCAGGTATTCGATGCAATCGACCGAGGGTCCGGGGGTGTGCGGGCCGGTCTCGTCGGCGTTCAGGAAGGCCTCCTCGCTGCCGTTGTACTGGTCCCAGTCGGTGCGCATCAGCACCCATTCGCCTTCCTTGATCTCGCCATGTTCGGCTTCCCAGGCCTTCACGCCATCGGCGGTCAGCAGGAAATCCGGGTTCTCGGCGGCTTCGGCGGAACAGTCGATCACGTTGGCGGGCGCGACAAAGTTCTGCGGATCGATCGTGTCGGTGGACCCGTCCGGGTAATCCTTGCCCGTGATCCAGTGATGCGGCGCGTCATAATGCGTGCCGGAATGTTCGCCCAGCTTCAGCCAGTTCCAGGCCCAGAACGGCCCGCGGTCGCCATATTCCGAGATCTTGTGGATCTCGATCTTGGGCGTGTCGTCGGCAAGTTCCGGCGGAAGTTTCAGCAGCGGCGTGTCCGGGCCCAGCGGCGCCGTACAGTCGACAATCTTGACCGTGCCATCCAGAAGCCCGGTGGCCAGCGTTGCAAGCGTTTCGGTGGGTGTCATTATCTTCTCTCCCTGCCAACAGGACATTTTTGCCGTCTCGGATCACATGCAAATGCATAGATACGAAAATTTCAAGCTTAAAGCTTTCTGCGCCAAGATTTCATTCGGCCGCGGGGCCGAGCAAGCGTTTTCGGCCAAAATGACCGCTTTTTGGGCAGGTGGCCGCGACGGCAACGCCTCGGGATTAGGCAGTTTGCAACCGCGTTGTCCGGCCTGTCGCGTCAGGCCGGAGACTCAGCTCAAGTGAAGGAAAATTGAGCCGCAGTAGGCGTCGATGACGAAAGCGACGTACACGAAGCCCTTCCAGGTGGCGACATAAGTGAAATCGTTGACCCACAGCGTGTTGGCCGACGTCTTGGGATGCGGGTCACACAGAGCTTCTGGGGGGCGGGTTTCGAACGCCTGGTGTGGTGGTTTTCAACCCTTGCGCCGGGTCGGCTTCGTGGTCTTTTTTGTCGTTCTGGAACGCAGTTCAGCGCCCCTTGCGGGGCGCTTGTTGTGGTGTATGACTTGGAGTGTTTGTTCAGAGAGATGTTTTGAGTATTTGTTAGGTTTGGCGGTGACCT
>NZ_VOPH01000017.1 GCF_009765275.1 Chachezhania sediminis | reverse complement strand
AGGTCACCGCCAAACCTAACAAATACTCAAAACATCTCTCTGAACAAACACTCCAAGTCATACACCACAACAAGCGCCCCGCAAGGGGCGCTGAACTGCGTTCCAGAACGACAAAAAAGACCAGGAAACCGACCTGGCGCAAGGGTTGAAAACCACCACACCAGGCGTTCGAAACCCGCCCCCAGAAGCTCTGTGTGACCCGCATCCCAAGAGGTCGGCCGTGGAGACAGGACCCAGCTGGGCGTGGATCCGCTAAAAAACCAGCCAGAAACATCGCGCCAAAACAGGCCCACATCAGGCCCTCGTACCACCAAAAAGGCGACCGCGCGCAAAAGGCCACTCCCAAGACCTGAACACGGCGCCGGGATCCACGAGGACCCAACCCGTACACGTCGACGAAAACCACCAAATGCAACAAACAAGACAGAACCAATACACGGCGAAGAACCACAGAAACAAAGGTCATACGCGTTGCTGCTGCCGCTGGATATTACGCCGAACACGTTCGCCCTGCGCCGGATCGGGCAGCGCGCCTCGTCGCGGCGTCACAAGCTGATCTATCCGTCCGCCGTGCTGGTAGGCAGAAGGTTTCGAAGTAATAGGAGACGGCAGACCGGAAACGATACGTAAGCGTTGCATCTGACCCCCTGATTGCCCTCTAAACCTGACCACTTCTCGTCCGCTAGTCTGCATCCGGACTATGATCGGAGGCGACAATGGCGGAACGCGAAGTCTGGGGGTTCAAGATCCGGACCTCCCCGTCCGGCAAAAGGATTTGGCCGAGCGAACTCAAACGCGAGGCGACCAGGCGCCTTCGGGAAGATGGCATGTCACCTGGAGATGTCGCCGCCGAGCTGGATGCCCACGAATGCCTGGTGAGAAAGTGGTGGGTCGCTGATCGGCGAGAGCGAGGCGAAAAGATCTCCGTCGATGGGCCAGCCTTTGCGCAGGTATCAGTCGAACCGGCTTTCGCTCCGGCGGCCACCCAAACACCCGCTGCAGGTATTTGTTCAGCAGGCTCCGCTCATCTCTACGTGGGCGGGATCTGCCTCCAGTTTCCGTTGTCCATCGACGAAGCAGACCTTCTGAAGCTGATCCGTGTTGCGGGGCAGTGTCAGTGATCGCGCCGTCCAGCAGCTATCGTATCTATCTGGCTACCCACCCTGTCGACTTCCGAAAGGGGATGGATGGGTTGGCCAACTACGTCATGACCAATTTCGAACTCGATCCCTTCTCCGGTGCGTTCTTCGTCTTCCGCTCGAAGGGGCGTGACAAGATCAAGGTCCTCATGTGGGACGGCACGGGCCTCGTGCTGATCTACAAGCGTATGGAAGGCGCAGGCTTCGTCTGGCCCAAACTTTCCGACGGAACGATAACCCTGACGAAGGCACAGTTTGAAGCACTCTTTGAAGGGATCGATTGGCGTCGCGTCGTTTCGGCCGCGTATCACCACCCCTCCATTTTCAACAAAACAAGTGCGGAGGTCGAGTGATATGGCGACGATCCCTTTCATTCAGTGCAAAGTCTTTCCCGTCGAGGAGACCGCAGACTACCTTGAAAAGCGCTTCATCAAGCACCTACGGCTACTGCGAAGTGGCCTGGTCGGCCAGCCAGCGCATGAAGTCGAACTGCTTGGAATTGACAATCAAGAATTGCGTGAGACAAGGGTAACCCATCTCGACAGGATCAGGATTCAGAAGCGCGTCAAGAAACTCATCACACGCCGCCAGGAAGCGTCAGGGATGGGCCATTTGCAGAGGGATGAACGGGAGAGGTTGACCGCCTTGGCAGGCGGCGTTCGGCTTGCGACGGTGAAGACCGAACACCAAGCGGACGAAATCGCGGCGGCCCTTCACGATGAAATGCCCTGGATGGGGCCCGCGACCGAACAGGTCTGGCGGGCCATGCGCAGGTCGGTGAGAGAAGGCTCTATAGGTCTTCGCCTGCCGCCAATCCTGCTCGATGGCCCTCCCGGAATCGGCAAGAGCTTTTGGGCGCGGCGCCTTGGTCGCCTCTTGACCGTCCCCACAACCGTCATCGAGGCAACCAATGAGAATGCCTCATTCGGTGTCGTCGGGTCTCAGCGTGGGTGGGGAAGCGCCGGCCCAGGGCGTCTCATTTCCACAATCCTTATGGAACATGTCGCCAATCCGGTCATGGTCGTTGATGAGGTCGAAAAGTCGGGGACTGCAAAGTCCATGTCGGGCCGTGCGTTCGGACTGTCGGAGGCGCTGCTACCCCTGCTGGAGCCCTTGACCGCAAGAAGCTGGAGTTGCCCGTTCTATCAGGTTAAATTCGACATGAGCTGGGTGATCTGGGTCCTGACATCCAACAACTACCACGCATTGCCCGAGCCGCTATTGAGCAGATGCCCACCGATAGCCCTACGAGCGTTAACGACTGACGAACTGGTGATGTTCATCTGGCGCGAAGGGCGCAGGCAGGGCACCAGCGACGTAGCCTTGGACGCCGCGGTCGAAGCTTTCAAGCGTGCGGGCCAGGCAAGCCAACCGAGTCTGAGAACTGCGGCACGGGTGCTGCAGAGGGCAGCCGATCTCGAATGTCACCCCACGCTGCATTGAACCGATGTCACGAGCTCATCACACAAGGGAGGTGGCTTCGTGACTGAATTCGAGATCATCTTCGTCGTGTTTGGTATCGGCGCATGCATCGTTGGCGCCATCCATGTCACCATCGCCTACCGCTCTTCGATACGAGATGTCGAACCAGATCCGGAACGTGTTCGGCGATTTGTGGAACGCGGAATGGAGCTGCGGCGGCAGGCCCTGGAAAAATCGCGCGCAACCGACAGGTCGAGCGACGACGTCACCGAGCCAAAGTCTGCAGATCTTCCCACGCGGCAAGCGGATACTGATTTAGCTCGTCGCGTATGCTGCGCCACTTCGGCATATTGTCGTCAAGGACCTTGATGAAACGCTCATCATGGCGCGGCGATATCAGGTGGGCGAGCTCATGCAGCAGCACGTACTCAATCGCCCGAACGGGTTTCTTCGCGAGCTCGAGGTTGAGCCAGACGATTTTCTTGTCCGGATTGCAGCTGCCCCATTTCGTCTTCATTGGCCGGATGCCCCAGGCTTCGGTGGCAACGCCTAAGTGCGATGACCAATGCTCGAGCCGTGGGGCCACGTGCTCTCTTAGGCGAGCCTTGTACCAATTCTCCAGCCAACGCCTGCGTACTGCAGGCGTTGTGTCTGCCGGCACCGAGTAGCGGAGCCGGTCACTGCCGATGATTTCGATCCGGTGGACCTTCTTGTCCCAGTGGATCACATCCAGTCGAAGAGGCCGGCCGAAAACGAAGTGTGTCTCGCCGGAGACGTACTGCCGATGCGTCTGGCGCTCCTGAGCGAGGAAACGGGCCTGTTTGCGACGAACCCAATCCATTCTCGTGAGTACAGCCAGCTTGACGGCATCGAGACTGACGCTCAGCGGGGCGGCAACTCTGACCTGGCCGTCAGGCGGATAGACACCGACATGGAGGTTCTTGATCGCCTTCCAGCGGACCTCGACCGGCGTCCCTCCGATGATGTGGTGTTCAGTATTCACCATGGTTCTTCAGTATCTGCAGTAGCGTATCCACAGTGTCGGGATCCGAAATCTCAGCTTCCAGGCAGCGTCTGACTTTCTTTTCTTTCATCGTATGACCGCGCCACCCGTGGGGGGCAGTCGCTCGTACAGCCTCGTCGACCCGGCGCGCGAGGGCCTCATCTTGTCCGAGGTTGTCGAACAACGCCTTTTGCCCGGGCGATTTCATGCTCTCAGGATAGGTATTGCCATGCCCGGATTTCGCGGCCCTTACCAACTCCGCGATCTTTTCCAAATACTCGGCATACTCGATCGCGCCGCTCCGGCGCTGCGCCACCAGGTCAGTCAGCAGCTCCGACATCTTCTCGTAGAACTTGGGGTTCACGGGGGTTTCGTCGATGATCAGCTTCCTGACGTTGTTCTCGATCGCCTCGGCGACATTCTCACGCTTCCGCTTGGATAGCGCCGGAAGATCATCCTCGGCTTGGGCGCCCTTGCTCTCGACCAGGTCAATAAGGCTGATGTCATCCAGGTGAGAGATGACCTGAGAGTCGTCGGCCCGGATGTAATTGTCGATCAGGTGGCGCATGGCCGGCTCGTAGAGCTTCATGTCAACGGCATCGCCGCTGTGGAGCCGCACGGCATCGCGGACGCCGATGGCATGTTCGACCTCCTTGCGCATTTCCCCCAGTTCCAGCTCGTTGAAGTCTGATCCGTCCGGCTCGGCGGCGACGTTCGTGTAGGCGCGCGCATACCGCCCAGCCAACTTGTAAAGCGCTTGGCGGCGGCGAGCCTTCTCTTCCGCGTCCGGATCGCTTTCAATCCCCCCGGGGCTCGAGAAATAGGCGAAGAGCTCATCGTCGCCCTTGGGCTGTTCAACGGCATCCAGAAGCCCGAGCCAGGCATCGCGCGCTGTCCGCAGATCCGTGTCGGCCTGCTCGGCACGGTCCGTGATCAGGCCCTCGACATCCTCCTTGTCGAAGGCATCGAACGCCTCGGACGTATAGTCATCCACCGCGCTCTCGATGTTTCGGAACAGATCCTTATAGTCGACGATGTAGCCGAAGTCCTTATCGTCACCGTCTAGGCGGTTCACCCGGCAGATCGCTTGGAACAGCCCATGATCCCGCATCTGCTTGTCGATGTAGATGTAAGTGGCCGTCGGCGCATCGAAGCCGGTCAAGAGCCGGCTCACCACGATCAGCAGCTTCATCCGACCCGGCTCTTTCTTGAACAGCCGTAGCGCCTCTTCCTCGTACTCTTCCTCCGACGTATCGCCCAAGAGATCGGTATAGACCCGGTGGACGCGCTGCTTCTCAGTTTCGCCCATGCCGGCTTCTTCACCGGTGATCTCCGGGGCAGCGCGTTTGTAGGACGTCACGATCGCGCACTTGTCGGCCAGGATTGACCCGGACTTCCGGAATATCTCGAAGAGCTCGCATGCCTCGGGGATGGAGCCTGCCACGAGCATGGCGTTGCCCATGCCCGCATTCAGGCGCGGCTTCATCTCCATGTCCAGGATGATATCGTTGGCGATCTGCTCCAGCCGGTCTCGGCTCGACAGAACACGTTGGAGCGTGCCCCATCGTTGTTTCAGCGTCGCCTTCGCAATCGGGGTCAGCCCCTTTGTCTTGGCCTCGAACCAGGCGTCGATCTTGTCCGGCGCGCTGATCCTCTGGTCGATGTCGCGGGCTTCATAGCGCAAGTCCAGCACCACGCCGTCCTCGACTGCCTCATCAAACCGGTAGGGCTTGCCTATATAAGGGCCGAAGGTTTCGAGCGATGTCCCCTTGTCCGACCGCAGCAGGGGTGTGCCAGTAAAGCCGATGAACATGGCCTTCGGCAGCACCTTGCGCATCGCCTTGGCCAGCTTGCCGGACTGGGTGCGGTGTGCCTCGTCGATGAAGACGAAGAACTCGCCCTTGGGCGCACCGATGTTGGCGTTCTGGATATCGGAGATAAGGCTTTCCAGCTCCCCCTCTTCCTTCTTTCCGAACTTGTGGACGAGGGAGCAGATGATCCGATCCGTCGGATCGGCGAGTGCGGCCATCAGGTCGTTGCCCGATCGCGCGCGACGCACCTTGTCGCCGGTATTGCCAAAAACGTCCTCGATCTGGCTGTCCAGCTCCTTGCGGTCGGTGACCACCAGGATGCGGCCGTCCGGGAACGCCTCCCGGATCCAACGGGCCAGCATTACCATGATCAGGCTCTTGCCCGACCCCTGGGTCTGCCAGATGATCCCGCCCTCGCGCGTGCCGACGCGTTCCTGCGCCGCCTGCACGGCGAAGTACTGGTTGGGGCGGGCGATTTTCTTAATGCCGGCGTCGAACAGAGTGAAGTCGTGGATCAGTTCCAGGAACCGCGTCGGAGCCATCATCTGAATCACGTCGCGGTCGAGCCGGGCCGAGATCTCGCTCTCTTCCTTCCAGGCCAGCCAATAGGGCTGCGGCGTCTTGATCGGGGCATAACGCAGACCCTCGCTGTCATTGCCCGCAAAGGTGATCTGCACCGTGGTGAAGAAGTGCTGGATGAACTCGGGCCGCTGGTTGTCGAGCGTCTGACGGATGCCTTCGCCCACGCCCACGGTGGATTTCTTCAACTCCACCACGCCAAGCGCGATACCGTTGACATAGAGCACCAGGTCGGGCCGCTTGCTCCAGGCCTTGGCGTCCTTGCCCTTGATCGAGACCTCTTCGGCCACGCCGAGGTCATTGGCACCCGCATTGCCCCAGTCGACGAAGCGCACGGTGACGGGGGCCTCGCCCAGGCCGGGGGCGATGGCCACGCCGTAGCGGAGCATGTCGTAGAAGCTCTGGTTGGCCTCGTAAAGCTTGGTGCCTTCCATCCGCGCCTCGCGTTCAAGACGGGTGATGGCCTGGGTGATGACCTCGGGCGCATAGCCGCGCGCCTCCAGCCACGGGCGCAGCAGGGAGGGCTCGATATTGGCGTTGCCTTCGCGCTTGTGCCAGTCGCCAAGGTAGCGCCAACCGAGGCCGCCGGGAATGCCGGAGGTGTCCCCACACAGCAGGTCGATGACCCGGTTCTGGGCCTTGCGTTCCGCCTCGCCGATCTTGCTCATGGGGCACTCCGTTCTGGAAAAATCACTTGTGGGGAAATGTCGTCAGACCAGCCTGATCCGTCCGGTCAAAAGATTCTGCATCATGCCCTCTTTCACCTGCCGCGCCTTTTCGAGGCGGGTGTCGAGGGCTTGGATTTCAGCGTCCATATCCCCGAGAACTTCGGCAATAGCCTTTTGTTCTTTAAGGTCTTGTGGGACGAGCAAAGTCATCCCTGACAATTGCTGGCCGTTGATGCCCGGTTGTCCACTGCGCACAGAGTTTTCGCCGATCCATGACCAATAGGCGTCTGTTTGCAGAAACTGAAACAGATAGCTGGGGACGACTTCGGTTATCGCAGGGGCTAATTTGATAAGGAAGCCGGCGTAAACCGTTCGTTCTTTCGGGCCGGTATACTGGTGTGACTTGCCAGTGCTTGCGCCGGTTCGCGCGACAACGATTTCATCAGGCTCGAGAAAGTAATGCGTGGCTGAAGGATGCAGCACTTCCGCACGTCCGTCTTGGCGCAATTGGCCATGTTCGTCGATGTCGGTGATACGCAGATAGTCGTAGCCACCTGACCCAAGTGCGCAGGCG
The DNA here is from genome assembly GCF_009765275.1 of Chachezhania sediminis. Classification (GTDB taxonomy): domain Bacteria; phylum Pseudomonadota; class Alphaproteobacteria; order Rhodobacterales; family Rhodobacteraceae; genus Chachezhania; species Chachezhania sediminis. The sequence continues at coordinate 57,849 of NZ_VOPH01000017.1, read as the reverse complement.
GCAGAATTGATCCCATAGGTCGGCGTGCTCTTAAGTAGTTTGCGAAGGTTGGTCTTCACCCACTCCCCCGAGAACCCTGGAAGGCGGCGCTTGGCGGTCAGGAGGTCCTGCATCGCGCCCTGCTTGATGAGCCGCTTCTTGGCGATCAGCCGCTCCAGCCCTTCGATCAGCGCATCCGCATCCGAAAGCGCCTCTGCAATGGCTTCCTGTTCTTCCATAGGGGGCACAAGGATCTGCATGTTCTCGAACGTCGGCATGTAGATCGTGTTGTGGGTGCTGCCCGCCATCAGGCGATCCCATTCATCCGCCATGCCTCGGAATAGATGAGCCAAGTATCTGTTGTGGAGACGGGGCCCGCAGACGTAGCAGGCAAAGTCCTGGCTGGTCGCCATTTGCCGACCCATGACAGCCACCTTGCCAATCGTTGCAGTCCTGGACAGCGCGACTGTGCCCTCTGGCAACAAGCGCGCCGAAGAATTCGCAAGACCTAACGCCGACACGGTCATCTTGGTGTCGTGAAGGACCTTCCCCTCAATCGTCTTCGAGTCGTGCAGGGAGAGCCACGGTATGCCGCCGTCCCAATAGTCAGGACGCTTGCGACTTGGGGTGTGACCACTCTCCAGCTTGGCGATGTCGCAAAGCTTCTCCAAGGTCCAACCGTCCGGTTCCAAGTCCGGCGTCGGATGAATGCGACCAATGTGCCAACGCGAAACGAGGTCCGATACCTGGTTCATGTCTCGACCCCAAGCGCGGCGAGATGTTTTGCAACCTTCGCTTCCAGATCGCTCATCTGTTGAGAAATTTCCGGCAGCGTATGCCCATATCGTTCCGTCAGTACCCGCACTCGGGCGGTCATCTGCTCGGTCCGGGCCTCGATCTCGGTCTCGATCAGATCGGCGATATCTGTCAGCCATTTGTCGTCTACGACCAAGGAGCGGATCTCTTCCTCGGTCAGCTCAGGGTATTTCTTCAGCGTGGCTTCGGTCAGCGCTTCCTCTGCCTCCTTGGCAGCCTTCTTCGCCGCCGTCTCGGCCGTAATCAGCTTGGCCACCTGCTTCAGCAGCTTGGCCTCTTCCGGCTCGGCCTCGCCGGATTTCTGGCGCGCCTTGACCGAGGCCGCGGTCAGCTTGCCCGCCTCGGTCAGCGCATCGGCCAGCAGGCCGCCCTCGGCCCCGTGTTCCTCGACCAGTTCCTCGATCTCGCGGCCCAGCTCTTCGGCCTTGGCCTGCGCGTCATCGACGGCCTGCTGCAATTCAGGGAAGAAGCGCGCGACGATCAGCCGGGGCGGAATGACATCGGCCACAAGGCGCACCTTGTTCACGGTGAGGTCGGCTTCTTCCAGCCATTTGATGTTATCTTTCTTGCCGTCTTTTGACTTTACGTACTCATGCCGTGCAGTGCGAAGTTCTTTCGCCGCCTCCCAGCCGTCATGGGCGATGATGAAGACATCGTCCTGCATGGTCTCGGCCCAGTAGGACATGAGCCGCTGATACGCCTCGTAGCGGTCGATCAGGGGCGCGTCGGCAAAGCGGGTCAGCATGTCCTCGGCGATGGTGTGGATCAGCTCCTTGGGCTTGTCGCCCACCTGGATGCCATCCATGCGCGGCGCATTCGCCCCGGCCCAGCCATCCAGAATGCCATGGACGCGGGTCTGGAATGCGGTGAACTCGGCATGGTTGCGGATGGTACTGCGCACCGCCTCCGGCTCGACCAGCGGATCGGAATAGCCCGGGCGCGGGTTCGGCCCGAAGAGCGTGGCGCGGATGTCGGGCATGACCTCCCAGAACTCGGCCAGCCCGTCGATGTCGCGGTTTGGCACGCCACCCTTGAGGTGTGCCTCGATGTCCTGAAGGTCCTCAGGATCGGAGCCGTCGATGTAGCGCGGGATGTTCAGGTTGAAGTCGTTGCGCGTGATCTCGGCGTAAGGCACGAGGCGCGAGTAGCCCGCGATCTCGGCCTGGCGGGCGAAGGCGTCGGTGATCTTGTGAATGTCCCGCTCGCGCAGGCGGTTCTTGTTGCCGTCCTTGATGAAGCCGCGCGAGGCGTCGATCATGAAGACGGGGCGGTCGGCCTGTGCCTGGGATTTGTCGAGCACGATGATCGAGGCCGGGATGCCGGTGCCATAAAAGAGGTTCGCGGGCAGGCCGATGATCGCTTTGATGTAGCCGCGCTTGAGGATTTTCTGGCGCAGCTCGGCCTCCTTGTTACCGCGGAAAAGCACGCCGTGGGGCAGGATGACTGCGCCGGAGCCGGTGGCCTTCATCGAACCAAGGATGTGCAGCAGAAAGGCGAAGTCACCGTTCTTGTCGGGCGGCATTCCGAGGTCAAAGCGGCCATAGCGGGTTTCGCTGGTAAGGCCAGAGCCCCAGGCCTTGGCCGAGAACGGCGGGTTGGCGACGACGAAGTCGAAGGTCAGAAGTTCGGTCTCTGACGCCTTGAACTGCGGCTCGGCGATGACATCGCCCTGGGCGACATCTGCATCCTCGCGCCCATGCATGATCATGTTCATCTTGGCTAGGCCGCGGGTGGTGATGTCGAATTCCTGCCCGTAGATGGTGAGCGCGACGTCGGCGGCGTCAGCGGCCTTCAAGAGCAGCGATCCGGAGCCACAGGTGGGGTCATATACGGTCTGCTTCGGGCTCGTGGCGCGGCTAACCCCCGCAACGGCGGCGACGACACGCGAAACCTCCGCCGGCGTGTAGAACTGGCCTTTGCTCTTGCCGGACTCGGTCGCGAAGTTGCGCATCAGGTATTCATAAGCGTCGCCCAGGATGTCATCGCCATCGGCCCGGTTGCGGCTGAAGTTCAGCTCCGCCCGGCTGAAGATGTTAATGAGGGCGGTCAGCGTCGTGACCATCTTGGCGCCACGGCCGAACTTCTCTGAATCGTTGAAGTAGGCGCGGTCGATGACGTTCTTGAGGTCGTTGGCTCCGGCGATCCCGGCGATGGCCGTGTCGATAGCTTCACCAATGTCCTTGGAGCCGCGGAGCTTCTTGAGGTCGTCGAAGGAGCAGCCCTTGGGGACCTCGATCAACGCGTCGGGCTTACCCACGCGGTCAGAGACGTACTTCACGAACAGAAGCGTGAGGATGTAGTCCTTGTAGAGGGAAGCATCCATGCCACCCCGCAGCTGGTCACAGCTGTCCCAAAGGGATCTGTAGATATCGCTCTTCTTGATAGCCATCGTGCTCTGCCCTTCGCCCAGTCGCCCGCGTTCTCATCGCGCGAGATGGCTTCAGGTCTAGCGTGTCCTGGCCGCAAGGAACAGATACGCCTTGCCTGACCAAGTCGAGCCAAGACCTTGAAACTGCCGACTCTGAATGGGCTACTGGTCGTCAACGCCAAAAAAGGTGCAGAAAAAAACGACGCCAAGCAGGCGTCCGCAAGGCTTGCGAAAAAACGAATTAAGGCCTTGCGAAAAATAACTCCATTCCCGCGCGAAGCGCTTATAAATAACCAGCTTCAGCCGGGATGACAGTTTGCGAAAAATATCCTATTGCGCCCGCGAAAAATTCCGATTAATCGAGCGCTAGCGGCGTTTTAAAAATAGCCGACAATTTTTCATATCAACTTGACTGTTGACCTTCACTATTCAGCGCGCCATCTGCTTATTAAATTGATTCGCGAAGGTGAAAGGCGCTCCATTGGATTTGGCCATCGATAGAGAAAGACATGCTCGAATCCGATACGAGCTTTCCCTGCGCGGTCTGACCTTCGCTGAGATCGCGAGACGCGCGGAGGTTAGCGTTTCTTCCGTTAGTGCGGTTTCACTTGGAAAAAGCAGGTCCGCGCGCATCGAACTGATCTTGGCGCAGGCTTTGGCTACTCGCCCGGCAGCGCTTTTCCCTGACCGCTACCCTGCCAACAGCAGAGAGGGCACATGAGCTAGAAACAAAGGGCTCTGGAAGAGTTGAGGCCCCGGGACGGCAATCCCAAGGGCCTCGAAAAATCGCTCGGCGCGACACCTCATCTATTCCCGACACGAACGAAGAAGTCAAGCCTCATGTCCGTCACCCCACGGGCATGCACACTCGGGTCTTGCTCGCGTGTTTGAGCCTAGACCCTGTTTGGCCACTGGGATGATGGGATGGATATTATACAAGCGGCCTGCGCCCAACTCGCAGGCCACCAGGACGGGTATGTTCAAAGGCTCACTGAAGTTATTGAGCAGGCGGATCGTAAGCGCGACAATGAATACGGAAAATTGCAAGCTAGGCTTTCCAAGGCAACTTCGGAGATCAAGGCATTGCGCTCAGAGCTCAAGCGCACAAGACGTCAAGTAGAAGACTTGAATGCCAAAGTGGCGGAACAAACGGCACGCACTGTAGAATTGCTGCATGAGCAATACAGCCCGAAGTCTGAAACGGAAAAAGCAAAAAGACGTCAAGAGGCTATGCGTGCTGATGATCAATGCGAGGGAAGCGGCCCTGCCTTTCCCAGGCAACTCAAGAGTTATGCCGCCGTTCTGCCGCCGAGGCCACGTAACAGGAACGGTCGTGGTGCGAAGAATTGGGATGGCCTGGAGCGCGTCGAAGTCCCGATGGAGTTTCCAGAGACGTGCCCATGCGGCTGCGGCGGTGCAATTAGAAATTATGATATTGATGAAAAACGTGAGGTAGCACCCGCAAAGTACTATATCGCAGTTCGCAAGTATCCTCGCTATCGCTGCCGAAAAGAAGATGTCACTGTCGGGACTCTTTACAAGCCTACGTTGATGCCTGGCTCGACGAGCGGGACAAGTATGTTGGCCTACTTAGTGACGATGCGCTACGGCTGGGGGATGCCCTTATATCGGATCGAAAACATGCTCAATCATAGTGGCATCACCTATTATCGTTCGACCATGTGCAAACAAATCAGGCGGCTCGGCATCCAGCTCAAGCATGTAATGGCTGAACTTGAGCGACATACTCTGGATGATGCTTTGCGAATCTTCTTTGATGAGACAGTTTTGAAAATCCAGCGTCCGGGAGAAGGAAAAACAGCGAATTCCTACATGTACGCGGCTCACCGTGACGACAGCCCCTTTGGCGGCAACGCCCCACGCTCAACGGTCTATTTCCATCGAGCTTCGCGGTCGATGACGCATATTCACGGCATCCTTGGTGGGAAGTCGTTAATCGTACAGCACGACGGTTATGCAGGATGTGGCCGCCTTGGCCAAATGGGTACCGATGTTGCGAACATTGTGTCTGTCGAATGCTGGGTGCATGCCCGGCGCAAATTTATTAAAGCTGCGAAACAGATGAACTCGAGCCTGCCAAATGGGGTCGTCGAGATAATGTCTGAGCTTTTTGAAGTTGAAAGCATTCTTCAAGGACAAACACCAGATGCAAGGCTAACATATCGCAGAGAGATATCTGAAGAAGTCGTTCAGCGCCTTCACTCAAGATTGCAGGAAGCATCAGCTGGAACATTGCAGAGAGACGAACTCGGCAAGGCTATTAATTATACGCTGGAACGATGGGAATCCTTGACACAGTTCTTGAAAGACGGACGCATAGATCTCGATACAAATCCAGTTGAACGTCAGTTCAAACCGATCATCCTTCAGCGCAAGGGTAGCCTCTTCATCGGTAGCGAAGAGGGTGGACAGACGTGGGCAGCGATGTCGTCGTTGGTTGAAACATGCAAGCTAAACCGAGTGGACACGTACCGCTATTTTTCCTGGATGATTGACGATCTGGCAGAGATGAGAGCGAACAATCTTGATGAGGATATCGATTACAGTCGGTATTTGCCGTGGAGTGCGCCAGAACACTGCAAGGTGAAGCTGCGGCCCGTGAAGTAGGGCGGGATTGGTCGTTCGCTGCGGGGACGACGGATGGCCGCTTTGGAGCCGCCTAACGTCTGTTTGGTTTTCAGCACAAAAGTGGGTAGGGCTGCTGTTAGACTCAGCCAATCTCTCTAATGGTAGTCGCCCTGAGACGCTGACGCTCGACGAACCTGGAACCTCACAGAAGGCTGCGCTTCGCCCGTGGGGTGCAACGATCGCTGCTGCTCCCAAAGAAGTCGGATATTGGGCCTCACAGCACAGATGGCCAATCCGACGGAGAAGTTCCTTTAGAACACATTAATTACCTGTCTTTGCTTTCCAACAGGCCAACCTTGCTTCATCTTGCGCAGGAGCGGTGGGGTGGAGGCAGAAGTGCGAATTCATTCGGTATCGATCAACAACTTTCGCGGAATCAGGTGCGCCACCATCTGCTTGCCGGCCCATGCGGTGCTTATCGGCGACAACAATACCGGCAAATCTTCGGTTCTGGAGGCCATCGATCTGGTGCTGGGGCCCGATCGGCTATCCCGTCGGCCGCCGGTAGACGAGCACGATTTCTTCGAGGGGCGCTATCTTCCGCCTGCTGTGGAAGCGGCCGACCAAGGAAGTGATGCCCCCGTGAATGTCGGGGGCAACCCACCGGTAGATGCAGCGCCACCGCGGATCGAGATCGAAGTGACCATCACTGACCTGTCGGACGAACAGCTCGCTCGTTTCGGCGGTAGCATTGAGTGGCTCAACACGGTCGATGGAACTCTGTTCACAGAAGCGAACCCCGCCGGCATAGATGCCGCGGCCATCAACGCGGCGCTGCGCGTCACTTTTATCGGTCAATATGATCCCGACGAGGACGACTTCACCGGGACCACCTATTTTACCCGCAGCCTGACCGAGGACGACACGCCCACGCCGTTCCGCAAGAACGATAAGCAGCGTTGCGGCTTCCTGTTTCTCCGCTCGCTCAGGACCGGGTCGCGCGCGCTCAGCCTTGAGCATGGCAGCCTACTCGACATCATCCTCCGCCTGAAGGAGATCCGCCCTCGACTCTGGGAGGGCACACTCGAAGCACTTTCCACACTGGACGTGGCGGGCGCCCCTGAAATGGGCATCAGCGGGGTCCTCGAAAGCGTGAATGTCTCGCTCAAAAAATATGTTCCCCGTGAATGGGGTGCCCAGCCGCAGCTTCGAGTCTCCAGCCTGACGCGGGAGCATTTGCGCAAAGTGATCACTGCCTTTATCGCCACCGGCAATGGCGACCATGCCGCGCCTTTCTATCGGCAGGGCACAGGCACTGTTAACATGCTCGTCTTGGCGCTTCTCTCTCAGATCGCAGAGGACAAGCAGAATGTGATCTTCGCCATGGAGGAGGTCGAAACCGCCATTCCTCCCTATGCGCAGAAGCGGATCGTCCATGAGCTACGCAAGCTCGCGGCCCAGTCGATCCTCACCTCGCATTCCCCCTATGTCCTGGAAGAGTTCAGTCTTGACGAGACCGTCATCCTTTCACGGACGGACCAAGGCGTGCTAAGCCAGTCGTCGCTCACCCTACCCGACAGCGTAAAGCACAAGCGCTACCGTCAGGACTTCCGCACTAAATTTTGCGAAGGGCTGCTGGCGCGCCGGGTGCTTATCGCGGAGGGTGATTCCGAAGCAGCAGCTCTTCCAGTCGTCGCGCGCCGGCTCTCTGATCTCAATCCGGCGGCCTACACCTCGATCGAAGCCTTGGGCATTACAATAGTTAATGCGAAGACCGAGACTCAGATTGCAGATCTGGGCAAGCTCTATGCGGGGCTGGGCAAGCGAGTGTTCGCGCTGTGTGACCTGCAGACAAAGGCGGCACAGCAGGCGATCGAGGCCGAAGTCGAACACCTGTTCATGCATCCTGAAAAGGGCATTGAAGAACTTGTCCTGAAGAACACCACTGTGGAGGCAATGAACCGCTTCTCGGAGTCGCTGGCTTGGCCGCAGCATCTGTTGGCCAAGCATAAGGGCTCCAATGTGAATATAATCGATGCGCTGATGGATTATTTTCAGTGGTCGAAGGGCAACTGGGGCATCGCCGACTTCCTCGCCCAGTGCTCAGAGGCCGAGATACCTCTCTGGTTTCGGCAGACCTGCGCACGGCTGCGCGAGCTGTGCGATCCGCCCCCAGCTCCGCCGGCTGCGGGGCCGGCAACTGGCGGTGACGGCGGCGATTTCGACGTCCTTTCCGGCTTGTAGCAGTAAGAATCATGGTCGACCTTACGCCGAAGCAGCAGATCGTACTCGCGACCGCCGGCCATCAGTTGGTCACAGGCGGCCCCGGCTCGGGGAAGACAACCGTGTCGATCCTGAAGGCGGCAAAGATCGCCCGCGAAACGCTCAAGCCCGGACAGCGTGTCCTCTTTCTTAGCTTCGCGCGCGCGACAGTATCCCGTGTCCTCGAAGCGATCGACGAGGAACAGGACATCTCGCCCGCCGATCAGAGCCGGATTGAGGTCGACACTTATCACAGCTTCTTCTGGCGGCTGCTCAAGACGCACGGCTATTTGGTCGGCCTGCCGCGCAGGATCTCGATACTCGCGCCACCCGGTGAGGCGATTGCCTTGGCTACAATTCGCCGGGAATATGGCGCCGACAAAAAGCTCGACGATGCCGAGCTAACCAAAAAGCGAACGCGCGAGAAGGCTGAGCGGGACCGCCTTGCGTTTGCTGAGGGGAAAATCTGCTTCGATCTGTTTGCCGATCTCGTAGCGCGGCTTCTAGAGGAGTCGGCCAAACTGCGAGCGCTCGCTGCCATCACCTGGCCCTGCATCATTCTCGATGAGTTCCAAGATACCAGCGCGGCTCAGTGGCGCGTCGTTAAGGCGCTTGGCGACCGTTGCACCTTGATCGCGCTGGCTGACCCCGAGCAACGGATTTTCGAGTTTATCGGGGCCGATCCCGCTCGCCTTGACCACTTCAAGGCTGCGTTCGCTCCGACCTTCACCGAGCTCGGTTCGGATAACCACCGCAGCAAGGACACGGACATTCTGCTTTTCGGCAACGAGGTACTGACCGCCAACTTCAGCAAGTCCGAGTATGAAGGAATCGTTTTTTACGGGTTTCCATCTAATCGGAGCCAGGCCTATGCAGCGCTGGTCACGCGGGTCTTGCAGGCGCGTGCTCGGTTGATCGCCACAGGGCGGCCCGCTTGGTCGCTAGCAATCCTCGTTCCGACCAAGCGGATGATGCGGCTTGTTTCCGATATCCTGCGCGAACCGTTCGGCAACGTGCCCGCCATCGCCCATGCCGCCTCAATCGATATGGAAGGACCGATCCTGGCAGCCGACGTCATCGCGCTACTACTCCAGCAAGCGCGTGCTGCGGATGACCTCGACCAGTTGGTCCACCTGATGTGCCAGTACCTTCGCGGCCGTGGGGGGCCTGACCCAGGCAAGGGTGATCTGGGAGATGCGATCAGACTGGAGAGGGCGCTGGCGAAATGGAACCAGCGGATCGCCGCGGGACGCGCCCCGCACGCGAACAGCGTCATCCAACCTATCGCTGCCGTACTCTACGCAAGCCAGCAGGTTGTCATGCTCGGCGATCCTGACAAGGACTGGATCGCCATTCGCGCCAAGCTTGCTGATGGAGCGTGTCCCCGACTACGGGCGATTGCGAACGACGCCCGCAACGTGCGTCTGCTCGAGCGGGGCAATATGCTGCGCAATACGATGGAACAGAACTGGCGCGAGCGAGGTCGATATGCTGATGCGCTTGACATCACGCGGCTGGCGTTCGTTCAGGACCACTTTGCCACCACGCAGCGCCCCGAGACGGGCATCGTTGTGATGAACATGCACAAGGCAAAGGGAAAGCAGTTCGACGAAGTGATCATCTTCGAAGGATGGCCCGTGCGGGTCGGCAAGGAGATCAAGGCGAACCCGGATCGGATCGTCCGCGAGAACAAGGGAGACGGCGACCTTTCCCAGGCTCGCCAGAATTTTCGTGTAAGCGTTACCAGGGCTAAATTGCGCACCACGATCATGACGCCACACGACGACGTCTGCATTCTTCTGGAATCTGCCTGAGAGGTGGCCCGTGCCATCTCAGGCGTCACTTTAGAGAAGTCACAATGTGAGCGATGCCGCTGCTCAACTCCGCCGGCGAGCGAGCTAACATCTGTCCTGGTCAAAGAACGCCCACAAATGGAGAGGCACGACCGTCGGAGATCGTGGCCACGCCCCCGGCGGCTTATTCCGATTCCACGTTTAGGCGATCGCCGTCAGCCCTCCAACGACCGACATGGAGGCGCGAAGCGGACACAAATCTGATGATCGTGGACGGCAAATATGGCCGATCACAACCGATTCTCGGGCTCCCGTATTGGCGTACGCCAATATAAGGTGCCTAAGGGGAGCGTGGAATAGACCAATTAGGGGGCCCTTTGTAACGCTTACAACGATGCGTCATGTCAGTGAACTGAATGGTAGCCGACATTTCGCGGTGTCTGGTGTGCGAGGTCATGATGGCGGCAAGACGGGTTCAGCGCACCGAGTATCGGGTACGATGAAGCGCCGAAATTCGGACAGTCGATGAGCTTGGAAGTGGCAGGGGCAGCAGGGTTCGAACCCGCGACCTACGGTTTTGGAGACCGTCGCTCTACCAGCTGAGCTATACCCCTACGTGGAGCGCTGAATAGGTTTTTCCGACATAAGCGTCAACCGGATATCGCCGTGTTTGGCGCGAGGACATGCATTTCCCCGGGGTGGGCGACATTGGTGTCGTTGCGATAGCTGTGCGCCGGGGTCCTGCGATGCAGGGCGGCCGAGAAGCTGGGTCCTCTGTCCGTGGCGGACGTCACAGGCAACGCGCGTGGCGCCTCGGCGTCGTATCCGAGCAAAAAAGTCGGAAATGGTGGACGGGTGCGGGTGATGGGACTATCACGGGAGCAAACCTGTATCTGAAATGGCTTTCAAGGATAGGCTCATGCGTCTGCGTTCCGATTTGCTCACCTCTGTCGCAGTTGTTGCTGCTCTCGTTTCGGGCGGCAGCGCCTGGGCGGCCGATGCGGTGGAACCCGCCGATGTCATCGCGACCTATGCCGATATCGCACAGGCCGGGTACGAGGACAGCCTGTCCACGGCACGGGTGCTGAAGGATGCCGTCGCGGCCCTGGTTGCCGATCCGTCAGAGGCGACGCTGGCAGCGGCCCGGGCGGCGTGGAAGTCGGCCCGCGTTCCCTATCAGCAGACCGAGGCGTTCCGCTTCGGCAACCCGACCGTCGACGACTGGGAGGGCAAGGTGAACGCCTGGCCGCTGGACGAAGGGCTGATCGATTATGTCGATGCGGGCCTGGGCGGGAACGACGAAAACCCCTACGCTCAGATCAACATTATTGCCAATCCGACGGTGGAGCTGTCGGGCAAGGTGCTGGATGCGACCGAGATCAATGCGGACCTGATCGAAAGCCTGCATGAAATCGACGGGATCGAGGCGAACGTGGCCACCGGTTACCACGCCATCGAATTCCTGCTTTGGGGCCAGGACTTGAACGGCACCGGTCCGGGCGCGGGCGAGCGCCCGGCGACCGACTTCGATACCGCGAACTGCACTGGCGGAAATTGCGATCGTCGCGTGGCCTATCTGGTCGCTGCGACCGACCTTCTGGTGTCGGATCTGGAAGAGGCCGTTGCCAACTGGTCGGAAGGCGGGCAGGGGCGGGCCGATGTCTCTGCCGATCCGGCGAATGGTCTGGTGATGGCCTTCACCGGCCTGGGGTCGCTGTCCTATGGCGAGCAGGCGGGCGAGCGGATGAAGCTGGGTGTGCTGCTGCACGACCCCGAGGAAGAGCACGACTGCTTTTCCGACAACACCCACAACAGCCACTATTACGACGGGCTGGGCATGTGGAACGTCTATAACGGCCGCTATGTCCGCATTGACGGGTCGGTCGTCGAAGGTCCGTCGCTGAAGGATATCGTGGCCGAACGCGATCCGGCGCTGGCCGCTGCGCTGTCGGGGGCGCTGGACCACACCATGATGTCGCTGGGCGCCATCAAGACCACCGCCGAAGCCGGTGTCATGTCCTATGACCAGATGCTGGGCAGCGGCAATGCCGCGGGCGAGTTGCTGCTGATGACCGCCATCGACGCGCTGGTCGCCCAGACCCGCGAGATCGAGCGCGCGATCGAGGTTGTCGGTCTCGAAGGTGTGACGATCGAAGGGTCGGACAGTCTCGACAACGAAAGCGCCGTGTTCCAGTAAGGGCGCAAGCAAAAGGAGCGCCGTTCCATGCCAAGACTTCTGCCGGCCCTGTGCCTGATCCTTGCTGCAACGACGACCGTGGCGCAGGAGGGCGGGGGACCGGGCAGCGGCGCTCCGGATCACGAGGCGCTTCGGGAACGTGCGCTGGCGGTTCTGGATCGCCAGTTTGGCGCCTTCCGCGATGCCACGGTCACGCTGGAAGCCGCGGCCATCGATCATTGCGACAACGACGCGCCCAAGGAGGAGGTCCGGACCGCCTTCCGGGACGCCTGGCTGGCCTGGGCGCCGCTCGACAGCTATCAGTTCGGGCCCATCGAACGGAACGCCGCGGCGTTGTCGGTGAATTTCTGGCCCGACAAGAAGAACTTCGTCGGTCGCGCGCTGCAGGGACTGCTGTCGCACCCGGCCGAGGCGCAGCGGCTGGCGGAAACAGTGGAACTCGGGTCCGCCGCGGGGCAGGGGTTCCCGGCGCTGGAGCGGCTGCTCTACGAGGACATGCCGGAATGCCCGGCGATCGTCGGCATCACCGCCTACATGACCCAGGTGGCGGGTCGGCTTTATGGCGACTGGTTCGGACCGGAAGGCTGGGCCGAACTGGCGCTGGCGGCGGGCCCTGACAATCCGGTCTACCGCTCGCCCGAGGAATTCACCAAGACCCTTTATACCGCGCTGGATTTCGGCCTTGTCCGGATTTCGGACCAGCGACTGGCCCGGCCCCTTGGAACCTATGACCACCCTTTCCCGACAAGGGCCGAGGCCTGGCGGTCGGATCTGACCGCGGACCTGATCGATGCCCAGCTGGATGGGATCGCCCTGATGATCAGCGACGGTTTCGCCGGGGACATCAAGCCGCGGGATAGGGACAAGGTTCTGCAGGGCCTGCAACTGGCGCAGCAGCGGATCGACCGCATCGGTGGACCCATTGCCGAGGCAGTGGCGGATCCGCAGACCCGGCTTCGGGTCGAAGCGCTTCAGAACAGAATCAGCGACCTGCGCACCACGCTGGCGCAGGAGGTCGGGCCCGCCCTGGGCGTCGACACCGGCTTCAGCCCGGCCGACGGGGACTGACATGGATCGCCGCGGCTTCCTCGCGGCCGGATCGGCCGTCCTTGCGGGTCTTGCCACCAAGGGCTGGGCGGCCGCGGGTGCGCCGTTGTTCGTCAGTGCAGCGAACGATGGCGACTATGCCACCTTCATCGTGGGGCTGGATGGCACAGGGGCCGAGGTGTTCCGCATCCCCGTGCCCGCCCGCGGCCATGCCGCCGCGGCTCATCCCCAAAGGGCTGAACTGATCGCCTTTCCCCGTCGCCCCGGCACGGTGGCGCAGGTGATCGACTGTACCACGGGCCGGGTCCAGGCCGAATTGCCGGCGCCCGAGGGGCGGCATTTCTACGGCCACGGTGCCTTTACGCCGGACGGAAAGTGGCTTCTGACTACGGAAAACGACTATGACGCACCGGCGGGCCGGGTCGGCGTCTGGGACGTCGCTGCCGGTTACCGGCGCGTGGACGAGATGACCTCCGGCGGAATCGGCCCGCACGAGATCCTGCGCCTTCGCGACGGTCGCTTCGTTGTGGCCAATGGCGGGATCCAGACCCATCCGGCCTTTGAACGTGCCAAGCTGAACCTGCCCAACATCCGCCCGAACCTGACCTATCTGCACCCCGACGGAACCCTTGCCGAAGTTGTGGAACCGCCGGTGGAGATGCGCCCGAACTCCATCCGCCATGTGGCGGAAACGCCAGACGGGCAGGTGGTCTTGGCGATGCAATGGTTCGGCAATCCCATGCAGATTGTCCCGCTGGCCGCGATTCACCGCAAGGGGGACGACCTGCGTTACCTTCCCCATCCCGAAACCGCCCGGATGCAGCAATTCGCCGATTCCCTTGCCGTTTCGGGCGACGGGCACGAGATCGCGGTGACGGGGCCGCGTGGCAATCACGTCCTGTTCTACGATGCCGCGACGGGTGCTGCGAAAGGGTCCGTGGATCTGAAACTGGCCAGCGGCGTTGCCCCTTTCGGCGACGGCGTGGTGATCAGCCGGGCGGGCGGCCTTTCGGTCGGCAACTCTACCGGGTTGAAACCCGCCGCGACGGCATGGGACCTGGTCTTCGACAATCACCTCGTGGCGATTCCCTCTGTTTGCGCCCTGTGACATGTTCCCCTTCCTGACAAATGTAAGGCTTGCAAAAAGCGGGCCTTGGCGGGAAAGTCCGGCGTCGAGGGAGGAACATTATGGTCACGATCAATCCGTCTGCGCCGGAAACGCCGCCCACCGAAACGGTGGTCGAGATGGTCCGCAAATCCGCCAGGAAAAACGCGGGGCTTGAGGCGCTGGTCTGCGGCGACACCCGCCTGACCTGGGCCCAGTTCGACGCGCGGATCAACCGTGTTGCGAACATGCTGCTGGCCGCCGGTCTGCAGAAGGGCGACAATATCGCCGTGCTGTCGCCCAACTCCGTCGCCTTTGCCGAGCTATTCATGGGCATCCTGCGCGCCGGCGGCTGCGTGACGCCGCTGGCCACGATGTCGTCGTCTGATGCGCTGGAAAAGATGCTGACCGATTGCGGCGCGCCGATTTTCTTCGTGGCAGAACAATACCATGCGCTGGTGGACCCGTTCCTGGACCGGCTGCCGGTCCGCCGCTTCGCCATCGATTTCGTCGCCGACGGGTACGAGGATTTCCAGGCCCTGACAGACGCGGCCCCGGACACCGATCCGATGGTCGAGATCGCGATGACCGATCCCTTCAACATCATCTATTCTTCGGGGACCACGGGCACACCCAAGGGTATCGTCCATTCCCACTGGATGCGCGCCGTGCAGATGGATCGCGTGACGGCCAACGGATACGATCAGCAGGCGCGCACGCTGCTGTCGACACCGCTTTATTCCAACACGACCATCGTGGCTTTCCTGCCGACGCTGGTCGGCGGCTCGACCGTGCACCTGATGCCCAAGTTCGACGCGCGGGGGCTGTTGGAGATCATCGAGCGCGAGAAGATCACCCATTCGATGCTGGTCCCGGTCCAGTACAAGCGGATCATGGACGTGCCGGATTTCGACAGTTTCGACCTGTCTTCGATGAAGCTGAAGCTGTCGACCTCGGCCCCCTTGCGGGCGGATGTGAAGGCCGACGTGCTGGCACGGTTCCCGGGCAACCTGGTCGAATACTACGGCCTGACCGAAGGCGGCGGGGTCACGGTGCTGGACACCGGCGCCCACCCGGACAAACTGCACACCGTGGGCCAGCCGGGCCCGGGCGTGAAGATCAAGCTTCTGGACGAGAAGGGCCTCGAAGTCGCCCCGGGCGAGATCGGAGAGATCTGCGGCCGCAGCGCCGCAATGATGGCCGGCTATCACGGGCGCGAAGATCTGACCGCCGACTACATCTGGCGGGACGAAAACGGCGACGCCTATTTCAAGTCCGGCGACATGGGCAGCTTCGATGAAGATGGCTTTCTTGTTCTGTCGGACCGCAAGAAGGACATGATTATCTCGGGTGGGCTGAACATCTATGCCAACGACCTGGAACTGGTGCTTCTGGCGGATCCGGACGTGACGGATGCTGCCGTGATCGGCGTGCCTTCGGATGCCTGGGGCGAGACCCCCCTGGGCCTTGTCGTGCTGAAACCGGGATCGAACGCGACAGCGGAAGAAATCTGCGCCCGCGCGAACGGGAAACTGGGCAAGAGCCAGCGCCTTTCGGGGGTAGAGATCCGGGACGTCCTGCCCCGCAGTTCCATCGGCAAGATCCTGAAGAAGGATCTGCGCGCGCCCTTCTGGGAAAAGACCCCGGCCTGACACAGGCCCGACCTGGCGGGGCGGGGGGGCATCCTTCCGCCCCGGGACATCGCGCTCTCTCTTGCTCTGCACATGTACCGCGCTTGCGCGCAGGGTGGCGCAGGAAGTTCGGTGCCCTATCTTGGCGGGATCTGGCAGGAGGGCACGAACATGCCACGCACAGTGAGTTTTGACGAAATGACCGCCGGGCTGAAGGCCAGCCCGCGGATGCCGGTCGTTTTCGTGGGGCACGGCAGCCCGATGAATGTGATCGACGACAACAGCTATACCCGGTCCTGGGCCCAGCTGGGCGAGGCCCTTCCGGTGCCGCAGGCGGTGCTGTGCATCTCGGCCCACTGGATGACCCGG
This sequence comes from Chachezhania sediminis, assembly GCF_009765275.1. GTDB lineage: Bacteria > Pseudomonadota > Alphaproteobacteria > Rhodobacterales > Rhodobacteraceae > Chachezhania > Chachezhania sediminis. The sequence goes on along the minus strand of NZ_VOPH01000017.1, from coordinate 41,693 downwards.
GGCACGACGCTGGTCCATGTCTCGGAACGCCCCAGGACGATCCACGATTTCGGCGGTTTTCCGGCGGAACTCTATGCCCAGCAGTACCCGGTTCCTGGCGCGCCCGGGATCGCACGCGAAGTTGCGGCGATGCTGTCCAGCCATGCCCATGTCGAGGAAGACGTCGAATGGGGCCTGGACCACGGGTCCTGGGCCGTGCTGGCCAAGATCTTCCCCAATGCCGATGTGCCGGTCTTCCAGCTGTCGATCGACCTGCGCATGTCGTTCGAAAAGCATGTCGAACTGGCGCGCGACCTGAAGGCGCTGCGCGACCGTGGCGTGCTGGTCATGGGGTCGGGCAATCTGGTCCACAATCTGCGCGCCCTGCGCTTCGACGGGGTGCCGCATGACTTTGCCGTGGAATTCGACCAGATGACCGCCGACTGGCTGGTCGACCGCAATGTCGCTGCCTTCGTCGAGGCGCCGAAGATCGGCAACCTGATGCGGCTGGCCCATCCGACAGTCGAACACTTCATCCCCGCGCTTTACGGTGCGGCGCTTGCGGACGACAAGGACGACCTGGCCTTCTTTGCCGAAGGGATCGACCTGGGCGCCGCCTCGATGCGGTCCTTCATCTACGCGTGACGGATCAGGCCATCTGAACAAGCGCCCGGGCCAGCAGGTCCGGGTCGTAGCGGTCGGGTCGTTGGGGCCTGACCAACGGCATGACCACCGTCTCGATCCCGTGGCGGCGCTTCAGCTCTCCGGCCGCGTCCCGGTCATAGGTGTCCACGTCTGCCAGCACGAAGCCGATCAGGTCGACGGCCTCCACCTCGCCCGCATCGGCGCGCAGGGCGGACAGGATTGCCTCGACCCGGGCGACCAGATCCTGCCCCTGGCATTCGGGATCCGTCCCAAGGTTCGGCACATGCACCTTCGGCGCGGTCGAGGCGGCGACGGCCCTCCCCACGCCCGCGGGCAGCAGGTTGGCGATGACGCTGGTGTAAAGGCTTCCGGGGGGAAAGCAGATCAGGTCCGCTCCGGTGATCAGGTCGCGGTTCTGCTCGCCCAGCGGGACCGACTGGGGCGGCAGCTCTCCGTCAGGTCCCACCAGGAACAGGCGACGGATGGGACGGGCCAGTGGCGCCACTTCCTTGCCGGTGATGTCGCGCTGGCCGATGACGGTGGTGCCGTCGTCCAGTTCCGCCCCGATCTCCAGGTTCACGTCGACGATGCCGCGGACGATGCCCTGCACCCCGGCCATCTTCGTCATCAGTTCCAGCGCTGGGGCAAGTTGCCGGCCATGGGCGAAATAGACGCCCGCCAGGATCAGGTTGCCGACGCTGGCGCCGCGGAAATCGAATTCTTTCGGCAGGTGTGCGTCGAATTCCACCAGCAACATGTCGATGACCTGCCGGGCGGGGTCCGGCACGTCCTGCAGTAGCGGATGGGTTCCTTCCAAGAGGGCCGCGTATTCCCCCGCCGGGGCCGGGCGGCCGGACGGCAGGTCGACCTTGGCGAAACGGTGGGTGAACAGGCGGTAGACATGGAACTGGCCTTCGACCGTTTCATCCGCCAGTGCCATCAGCCGGCTGCGCAGGTCGCCCACGGCCGGCATGTCGAAGGCGCGGCGCAGGACTTGGCTGCTGCCGCCGCTGTCGAAGGGCGTGATCAGGTGGACGGAATTCCAAGTATAGCGCTTCAGCCGCCGCGACATGTCGTTCAGCGCCGTGCCGCCGCTGAAGAACAGCAGTCGCGGACCGTCCGCCGGCACGTCGGGCAGGGCCCGGCCGGGGCGGGCCGTCACGGTCGTTTCGCCGCTTCTGGCGACGATGGGGTTTGACACGGCTGGGTCTCCAAGGCACTTGTCCCGCAACCATCCGGGACCACAAACCGGCGAGATAGGCAAGGCACGCGACGTTTTGAACAGGTTCACACTGCCCATTCGCCCGGCTGCCCGTGCCGTGATCCTGCGGGACCGTCATGTTCTTGTGCAATTGAAGAAGCGCAGCGGCCAGAAGCCCTATCTGACCCTGCCCGGCGGCAAGCAGGACCCGGGCGAGACGCTGGCCCAGTGCGTCGTCCGCGAATGCGCCGAGGAGATCGGGGCCAAGGTCAGGGTCGGCCCACTGCTGCACGTGGCCGAACTGTTCCAGAAGAAGGACGCGGGCCGGCTTCACCGGCTGGAATTCCTGTTCCTGTGTACCGTCGCCGATGGCTATGACCCGAAGCTGGGTCCGGCGCCGGATCCGTCGCAGATCGGCACCATCTGGGCCTCGCTCGACACGCCGCCGGCGCGGTTCAAGCCGGACTATCGTACAATTCTTGCGGCCAAGGATGCACCGCAATACCTGGGCCTGCTTGACGAGTAGCGCGCAAACCCGACCTGCGAGGACGCGATGAAGCATCAGCCCGGCCTGCCGCGGGCGATTGACGAGAACCTCCACTTCCTGTGCGCGGAACTCGATAGCCAGCTGGCCAAGCTTCAGGATTACTTCAAGGCGCCGGGCGACGGTGCGGCCCAGCGGCTGATGGTGCGGGCAGGCTATGCCTACAATCTGCGCCAGCGGGTGCACGATGCCTCGATCGCGCAGTTGTCGCGGAAGAAGGGCACCGAACCCCAGCGCCTGCTCCTGAAGAACATGGAGCTGGTGGCCCGGAACCTGGATCTGATCGGCCGCCACGCCCGTCAGGCAGTTCTGCAGGCCGAAGCCGTGTCCCGGCCAGAGCTTCTGCGCGGCCCGGTCTATGCAGAGGTCGTGGCCCAGGTCCGCAAGGCCGTGGACGGCGTCATGCCTGCCATCGCCGCGCGCGACAGCCGCAAGGCCGTGTCCATCGGTCAGACCTCGGCCAAGGTCGAAAAGCGTTATCGCACCCTCTTCGCGACCTATACGGCCGAAATGCGCGAAGGCCGGGATATCGAGGACCTGGCCCACTGCCTGCTGACCGCAAACGAGGTGCGGCGCATGGGCGAGGCGCTGGAAAGCATCGGCGAGGCACTGATTTCCGCCAATATCGGCCAGTCGGTGCAGTTCGATCGCTATTTGACCCTGCGGTCGATCCTGTCGGAAACTTCCGGCGACATGGCGGTGGCGCCGCTTGCGGACACGAAGTCGGGCAGCGCGATATCCTCGGTCACGGCGCGGGACGGCGACAGACCGGTGCCGGCGGTCTTCAAGGACGGCGAAAAGGCCAAGCTGCGCGAGGAACGCGACGGCGTGAAAAGCTGGCATACGATCTATCCGGGTCTCGCGCCCAAGATCCTGTCCTGGGAAAAACGCGGCCGGTCCGCCGCGCTCTTAATCGAACACCTGCCGGGGCAGACGCTGGAACATATCCTTCTGAACGAAAGCGACGCCCTGCTGGCCGAGGCGCAGGACGCGCTGTCCAGCACCCTGCGCGATGTCTGGACGCGGACGCGGACGGACGAACCGGCGGCGATGGGGTCGATGGCGCAGCTGAAGGCCCGGATGGGCGACGTGATCCGCGTGCACCCGGAATTCGACGAAGGCACGCGCCGGATCGGGGGCCTGAAGATCGCGGGTTTCGAAGATCTGATCGAACGGGCGGCGACGCGCGAAGCGGCGCTGGCAGCGCCGTTTTCGGTCTTCATTCATGGGGATTTCAACCTCGACAACATAATCTATGACCCGGGCGAGCGGCGGATCCATTTCATCGACCTGCACCGGTCGCGCTATATGGATTACGTGCAGGACATTTCCGTCTTCCTGGTGTCGATGTACCGGCTTCAGATCCACGACGTGCCGATCCGGCGGCGGATCGCGGCCATGGCCGGGGATTTCCACAACGTGTCGCGCAAGTTCGCGCGGGCCCGGAAGGACACGACCTTCGACTATCGCCTGGCGCTGGGCCTGGCGCGGTCCTTCGCGTCGTCCACCCGTTTCGTGTTCGACCGTGCCCATGCGCGGCGGATGTTCCAGCGGTCGCGCTATCTGCTCGACCTAGCGCTGGCTTGCCCCGCAGGCAAGGAACAGCGCTTGAGCCTGCCCATCGAGGAGCTGTTTCGTGAGTAACCACCGCATCGGCGTTGTCGGCATTCCCGGCAAATGGTCGACCGAAGCCATGGCCGACGCGCTGGAAGCGCGGACCGGCTTTCGCCACGTGATCGACATGGGGCAGGTCGATTGCGACCTGGCCACGGGCCGGTTGATCCATGACGGGCTGGACTTGTCCACGCTGGACGGTCTGGTGGTCAAGAAGATCTCGGAAACCTATTCGCCCCATGCGCTGGACCGGCTGGAACTGCTGCGGGTGGCCGAAGCGAAGGGCGTCCGGATCTTTTCCCGCCCCGAATCGATCCTGCGCCTGATCGACCGGCTGGCCTGCACCGTGTCCTTGGCCAATGCCGGTGTGCCGATGCCCGCGACCCGCGTGACCGAGGACCTGACCGCAGCCCGTGCCGCCATTGATGCCTTCGGCGGCGCGGTTCTGAAGCCGCTCTATTCCACCAAGGCGCGGGGCATGGCGCTGGTTTCCGCCGAAGATCCCGACCTTGATCGGGTGCTGGCGGATTTCGGGGTGGCCAACCCGGTGATGTATATCCAGCAGAAGCTGGACCTGTCGGGGCAGGACCTTGGCATGGTGTTCCTTGGTGGAAAGTACCTTTGTACCTATGCCCGCGTGTCGCAAAGCGACGCGTGGAACACGACGATCCACAGTGGCGGGAAATACGCGGCCTTCGACCCCGATGCCGACCTGATCGCCCTGGCCGAAAAGGCACAGGCGCCCTTCGGGCTGTCCTTTACCACCGTCGATGTGGCCCTGACCGCCAGTGGTCCGGTGGTGTTCGAGGTTTCGGCCTTCGGCGGTTTCCGCGGTGTGAACGAAGGTTGCGGACTGGATGCCGCGGCGCTGCTGGCGGACCATGTCCTGGAACAGGTAACTGCATGACCACGCGCGTATCCGATATCCTTGATCGTCTGGACCTTTCGCCGCTGAAGGGGACCGAACCGATCTTCCTGAAGGCCGGCGACATTCACCTGACCTTGCGCTGCCCAGCCGCTTTGCGCGCGGACCTTGCCGCGATGCTGGCCCCGGCCGTGGTGGGCGAGGGGGCGGAAGATTGCATCACCATCCACGTGCTGGATTGCCCGCCGCTGACGGATCTGCCGCCGGTCATCCCATGGGCGCGCGAGCCGGGGAAGGTCGGGCGCAAGGATGCCTATGCCGATCTGGCCGACGGCCGGCTGGTGGTGAAGGTGCGCACCGGCATGGCGTTCCTTCTGGGGCAGGGGGTCGCCGTGGCCTTCGGGCCGGCGGGGCAGAACCTGAACCAGATCGTGAACTTCGCCAATTCCCAGATCCTGGGCGCGGCACAGCGCGACGGCTGGCAGATCGCCCATGCTGCTGCCGTGACGGACGGGCTGCGCGGGCTGGCGGTGTCGGGCCTGTCGGGTGGGGGTAAGTCCACCACCATCCTGCGGCTGATGGACATGGGCGGCTTGTCCTATGTCACCAACGACCGGCTTCTTCTGCGCGCGGCTTCCGACGGGGCCCGGGGTCTTGGCGTGCCGAAGCCCCCGCGGATCAACCCGGGCACCATCCTGGGCAATCCGCGTCTGCATGGCCTGCTGACGCCGGCGCGCCTGGCCGAGGTTGCGGCGATGGACAAGGCCGACCTCTGGTCGCTGGAGGACAAGCACGACGTCGACATAGACGCCGTCTATGGCGCCGGGCGGACGCGGCTGGCGACGGTGATCACCCATTACTGGGTCCTGAACTGGCGGCACGACACCGATGCGCCGACGCTGGTGCGGCCGGTATCACTTCATGACCGACCCGACCTGCTGCCGGCGATCATGAAAAGCCCCGGGGTCTTCTACCACAAGCCCGATGGCAGCTTTCTGGCGGATACCGAAACGCCCCTGCCGGCCGGGTATCTGGACGCGCTGCGCAATGTCGCGATGTTCGAGGTCACGGGCCGGGTCGATTTCGACGCGCTGGCAGATGCGGGCCGCACGCTCTTTGCCAGGGCGATGGCGACATGACCGCCCGGGCGGCCTTCCTGCGTCACGGTGCCTATGCCCAAGCGAAGGGCGCGCCAAGCGCTTGGCAGCCCTATCCCCTGACAGACGAAGGCCGCGGTCACGCGGCCGATGGAGGGGGCGAACTGGCCCGATACCTGGGCGACGGCGGCCTATCATTGGACCCGGTGATCCATTGTTCCACCCTGCTGCGCGCTTGGCAGACGGCAGAGATCGTGGCCGACACGCTGGTTGCGGCCGGTCTCGATGTGACCGAGATCCGCCAGACAGACGCGCTGACGGAACGGTCGGTCGGCAGTGCCGCGAACCTGACGCTGGAGCAGATCGAGGCGGTGCTGGCTGCCGATCCCCGCTTTGGTCCGCCGCCCGCAGGCTGGAAGGCCGATCCCGATTACTGCCTGCCCCTGCCGGGGGCTGAATCGCTGGCAGAGGCGGGACGCCGTGTTGCGGATCATGTCCGGGGGACCGTTTCTCATGCGTCGTGCGTTACCCTATATGTGGGCCACGGGGCGGCCTTCCGCCATGCTTCCTGCCACCTTGGCGCCCTGACTGCGGCAGAGGTCCCGTTGTTAAGTATGTTTCATGGTCGTCCTGTAGTTCTGGAAGACCACCCCTCGGGCCAATGGCGCCACGCGGGTGGTGAATGGAAGCAAAGACGGTCCGAAGCGCCGGACTGAAGACACGCGACTTTGACAGGAAACGAGACTTCGAGATGTCCGAACCGATCGCCTTTCACAGCCCGCTGCTGCCGCTGGCCGGCGACGATCTGCCCGACATGACGGGCCTGCCCCGGGGCATGGTCAGCTGGCCGCTGGATCAGGGACATTCGGGCTGTGCCACCGGGACCGGCGCGGCGTCGGTTGCCGCAAGCCTGGCGCGGGCCGCGCGGCACGGGACGTGGCGCTTTCCGGACAGGCCGGTCGTCTTCGTGTCCGACGCCCATGCCGATGCCGACGGCTTTCTGCGCTCGCTGGTGGCTGCCGGGGCCATCCGCCGCGACCGGGCGCAGCCGCGGCAGTTCCAGCTGACGCCCTTCGGCCGGACGGCCAAGATCGTCGTCGGCGGCGACTGCCTGGACAAGGGTCCCAGCAACCTGGACCTGCTGGCGGCCCTGAAGGCGCTGATCGACACCGGGGCCGACGTTCATCTGCTGGCCGGCAATCACGATCTGCGCTTCCTGGTGGCGCTGATGGCGCTGGAACGTGCGCCCTGCGGTGGCGTCGCCGCCACGCGGGCCCTGACCGAACATCTGTTCATCCGGCTGGGTCGCAAGGCCATGCCCCTGCTGGCCGAGGTTTACGGGAAACATGTCGCGCCCCACGGCCTGCCCGCCGACCTGCCGGACGAGGCTGCGTGCAAGGCGATCCTTTATCCCGGGGACGACTGGGCCAAACGTTTCGAAAGGGCGGCCAAGCCGTACCTGAAAGGCAAGGCCCGCGCGCGCGAGATCCAGCGGGGCGAGAAGAAGCGCCGCACCTTTGCCGAGGCCGCCGAGGACTATGGCCTGACCATGCGCATGATCCTGGCCGCGGCGCGGGCCTGCCGGGATCTGTTCCTGGGAAACGGCGATCTGTCCTGGTTCTATGGCCGCATGCAGGCGGTGACGCGCACGGGGTCGATCCTGTTTGTTCATGCGGGCCTGGACGATGCCGCCTGCAGGCTTCTGGCAGAGGACGGCCCCGATGCCGTCAACCACGCCTTCCTGGACGAGGCGCTGAGGGATCCTTTCGGCTTCTACTTCGGGGCCGTGGCCAACATGATGCGGACCAAGTACCGCGACAGCGACCGGACTTTGACGGAACAGGGGGTCGACGACCTGCTGGCGACGGGGGTCAAGATGGTCGTGCAGGGCCACGTCAACAATCACGCAGGCCAAAGGCTCTTGGCTAAGAACGGTTTGCTTCATCTGGAAGGCGACGTGTCGCTGGACGCGGGCACCCGCGCGCTGGAAGGGCTGGCGGGCCACGGCGCTGGTGCCACGCTGATCTATCCGACCGGCGACATGGTGGGGCTTTGCGCCGATTTTCCGATGGCCAAGCATTTCCACCCGCTGCACCACGGGCAAGAAGGACCGCGCCAATGAAACAGGCCGAAGGCAAGTTCCGCCACCAGTCCGTGCAGGACCGCAAGACCATCAAGGTCCTGCTGGAGGCCGTGACCAAGGGCGTCGCCAAGGGCGAGCTGACCTTTTCGGACGAGGACGGCAGCTTTACCCTTCAGCCCGAGGGCCTGATGACCATTCGCATCCGGGGCGAGAAGAACGACGGCGCCTGCCGCTTCGACATCTCGGTCGCGTGGAGCGAGCGTCCCGACGAGGACGACCGGAAAGCGGCCCCAAGGGTCACCTGAGCAGAAGGCTTCTGTCGGGTAGGGGTGGACGATCCCGGCGGTCTTTTGCAGTTTGATCGGGAATCGCCTGCCGGGTCCGGCTGGCCTGCCTGCCGTCCGCGGGATGCGAAACCGGGCCCGGGCCGGCGACATCTTTCGCATGGTGGCGCTGGGCAAATGGGCCTAATGACATGTTGGCCAGCGGGATCGGCACGATCCTGCATGCGGCAACCAGGGACCGAACGGATGATCAAGATCGCTGCTGCAACCTATCCGCTCGACTGGCTGAACAGCTGGGAAGAGTACGAACGGAAGATCACGTCCTGGATCGGCGAAGCCGCCGGAGCGGGCGCGGATCTGCTGATCTTTCCGGAATACGGATCGATGGAACTGGCGTCGCTCGCGGGGGAAGAGGTCGCGGCGGATCTCGAGGCCTCGATCACGGCGGTGGTCGAACGGGCGGACGACATGAACGCGCTTTTCGCCCGGCTTGCGGCCGAACATGGCGTGCATGTCCTGGCACCGTCCGTGCCGGCATTGACCGAAGGGCGCCCCGTCAACCGCGCGCATTTCTTCGCTCCGGACGGCCGGACCGGGACCCAGGCGAAACAGATCATGACCCGCTTCGAACGCGAGGACTGGGACATCGCGCCGGGGCGTAACGGCTTGAAACTGTTCGATACAAGCCTGGGCAAGATCGGGATCCTGATCTGCTATGACAGCGAATTCCCCTTGCTGGGCCGGGCCCTGAAGGATGCCGACCTGATCCTTGTGCCGTCCGCGACCGAACGGCTGACCGGATACTCCCGGGTGCGGATCGGGTCGATGGCGCGGGCGATGGAAAATCAGTGCGTGGTCGCCATGTCCTCGGTCATCGGGGACGTGCCGTGGCTTCCGGCGATCGAGGCCGGGGTGGGGCGCGGCGGCATTTTCGGGCCGCCCGACACGGGCTTTCCCCCTACCGGCGTGATCGCCGAGGGAGAGATGAACGTGCCCGGCTGGGTCTATGCCGATGTGGACCTTGGGCTGGTCGAAGCGGTCCGCGCCGATGGCGTCACGCTGCACCGCAGGCACTGGGACGAACAGGACGATGTGGCGACCGAAGTCACTTCCGTCGTGATGCGTTAAGAATCCCCTTGAAATAAGGGGCGGCAGCGCTCATTTAGGCGCATGCTCCGCACCTAGGCGGAGTTTTACCTATGGAGAGACCATGGCCAAGGAAGATACGCTCGAATTTCCCGGTGTCGTGAAGGAACTCCTGCCCAATGCGACGTTCCGGGTCGAGCTTGAAAACGGCCATGAGATCATCGCACATACGGCAGGAAAGATGCGCAAGAACCGGATCCGTGTTCTGGCCGGCGACAAGGTCCAGGTCGAGATGACCCCGTACGATCTGACCAAGGGTCGTATCAACTATCGGTTCAAGTAAGGCCAGTCATGGCCTTCATCTTGGGCTCGGGCAGTCCGCGCCGGCTGGAGCTTCTGGCCCAGATCGGTGTGGTGCCGGATGACGTGCGCCCGCCCGATATCGACGAGACGCCCGCCAAGGGCGAATTGCCCCGTCCCTATTGCCAGCGCATGGCGCGCCAGAAGGTCCAGGCCGTCACGGCCGGGTCCTGTGATGTCGTGCTGTGTGCGGATACCACCGTGGCGCTTGGCCGCCGGATCCTGGGCAAGCCCGCGGATCGGGACGAGGCCGCGGCCTTTCTGAACCTGATGTCCGGCCGGCGCCACAGTGTGATCACCGCGGTGGCCGTGCGCCTGGGCGAAAGAGTCTGGGAGCGCGACGTGGTTAGCCACGTGAAGATGAAGGTTCTGTCCCCGGACGAGATCCGCAGCTACCTCGACACCGGCGATTGGCAGGGTAAGGCCGGCGGTTACGGGATCCAGGGGCCGGCCGGCGCGCTGATCCCGTGGATTTCGGGGTCGTTCACTGCCATCGTAGGGCTACCCTTGGCCGAAACGGCCGGGCTTCTGCAGGCCGCGGGCCTGCCGGTATGGAGAACGACATGAAGGGCCGCCAGATCCTGCTGGACACGTTGGGCAAGGCCGAGGCCGCCGCCCTGATGGTCGATGGCAAGCTCGAGGACCTGTATCTCGAAGGGTCGGCCCCGCCGCCCGGCACGATCTATCGCGCCCGCGCGGACCGGCCGGTGAAAGGGCAGGGGGGCGTCTTTCTGACCACGCCCGACGGCACCGCCTTCCTGCGTCAGGTCCGCGGCCTGGCACCGGGCGACATGATTCTGGTGCAGGTGACGTCCTATGCCGAACCGGGCAAGGCCTTCCCGGTCACCCAACGCCTGATCTTCAAGAGCCGCCACGCCATCGTCACGCCCGCCGCCCCAGGCATCAACCTGTCGCGCGCGATCCGGGACGACGACGAACGCGACCGGATCCAGGTCGGCGTGCAAGAGGCACTGGCCGAACTGGGGGGGCTGCCGGAAGGTACCGGGCTGGTCCTTCGGTCGTCCTGTGCGGGGGCGGACGATCGCGACATCGCCGAAGATATCGCCAACATGCTGTCCCTTGCGGCGCAGGTCGAAGCCGATACCGGCACAGAGCCCGAACGGCTGCTGGATGGTGACAGCCCCCATGTGCTGGCCTGGCGAGAATGGGCCGACCCGGCCGAGGTCGTCTCTGCCAGCGGTAATTTCGAAACCCACGGCGTGGCCGACGCGATCGAACTGGCCCGCGGCTACCGCGAGGACGTGGGCGGCGGCGCCTGGATGGCCGTCGAAGCCACCCGCGCGCTGGTGGCGGTGGACGTTAACACGGGCTCCGACACGTCTTTGGCGGCGGGGATCAAGGCCAATATCGCCTGTGCCCGGGCCCTTCCGCGCGCGCTGCGGATCCGCGGCCTTGGCGGCCAGATCGTGATCGACTTCGCGCCAATGGCCAAGAAGGATCGCGGGACGCTGGAAAGCGTCCTGCGCGCGGCCTTCCGCCACGACGCCGAGGAAACCGCCCTGGTCGGCTGGACCGGCCTTGGCCATTACGAACTGCAACGCAAGCGGGGCCGCGTGCCCCTGTCGGAGGTTCCGGGATGAGCAAGTGCCCGATCTGCGGCGCCAGGACCGAGGCCAGCTACCGGCCCTTCTGCTCGCGCCGCTGCGCCGATATCGACCTGGGCAAGTGGATGTCCGGCAGCTATGCCGTGCCCTCGGCCGAACCGCTGGAGCCCGACGAATACGAACGGGCCCTGGAGGAGGAGCGCTGTGCGGGCGGCGTCGAGGGCAGCCCACGCAAGGGCCGCCTGCACTAGCGTCACGACGTCTTCGCGAGGGGATGCCGAAACAGGAAAAAACCCTCTGGACACTACCTTTTTGTCGGCATAGACATCGCCCACCCCGAAGGTCAGACCTTCCCCGTGCCCGGGTAGCTCAGGGGTAGAGCAGTGGATTGAAAATCCTCGTGTCGGTGGTTCGATTCCGCCCCCGGGCACCATTTAAGCATATAAAAAGTAAGTCGTTTTTAGTCATCTGATAAGCTCCTCTTGTCAGGGTTTGACGCTTTTTCCTGTGGGTTTGACACTTTTGCCTGTTTGGCGCGTCGTTTGTATTCCGTTTCCCAGACCTGCATCGTTTTCCTGTTCTTGCGGGCAAGCGCAGCATTCTTGGAATAGTGCAGCCCCATGACCTTCGAGTCTTGAGTGTAGCGCGACATGGATTTTTTCAGTGTGCGACACGGAAAATTGCAGCAGCGCGATTGCCGAGGGTCTTACAGCAACGGCCGCTGACCCTCGGCTCACTTCTCATCAAACCGTTACGCCGACCACGGCCATGGCCGCCTTGATCTGCGCGTATTGAACGGCCAGTTCGCTGTCGGACAGGCTGCGGTCATAGAGGAACACGGCGGCGATGCCGGAGCCACCAGAGCTGATGTCATCCACCGTGCGACCGATCAGGATCGTGTCGGAAGAGGCTTCCGGCGGATCGGCCACCGTATCGCTGGTTGCCTCGCCAGCGGTCAGCGCATCAATCTTGCGCAATCCTGAAGTTGCGTTGTAGCGCAACGCGACACAGAACGGGACGCCTTCGGTCAGGATGCCTATCGGGCTGGTCAGCGTATCGGCAGTCGGAACGCCGGACACATCGAAATATCCCCCCGCCGTCAGCCGGTCCGGTGCGAACTGTGCCCGGTAGAGCCAGTGCCCCGTATCGGCGGCCGCGTTGCGGCTGTTGATCAGCCAGCTCGTCTGGTCATTGTCGGTCGTATTGGCCACGACGATCCAGGTGAAATCACCAGTTGGCGAGGGGATGCCTGTGTCGATGTAGTCGTCCTCTCCGACCTCTGCAAACTCGGCGTCCACGACCGGTGTGCCGAAAGAGGTCCCAGGATCGCCGCCGTCCGCCAAGTTGCGCTGCAAGTTCGCCGTCGTGTTGAAGAAGTTGGCGTAGACAAGCCCTGTCGCGACGGCAGCCTCGTAGCCGTCAGCCACGGCCTCGATGTTGAGGCCCGCGGGGATCGTAAGCAGTGCGCCCATGGTGATGCTCCTTAGGTCAGATGGTGAAGAAGGTGCGGAAGAGATGCCGGGCGAAGAGAAATCCGCCGAGCGCGTTCAGGTGCGAGTTGTCCCGCCAGATCCCGAGGTCCTTGGTGCTGGCATAGGGCCCGATCAGTTCGGCCATGTTGATGAACTCGACATTGAGACCATCCGCCGCCGCCGCGGCACACTGCGCCGTGTAATCTGCAACGACGAATGTGCCCGCCCGGAAACACTCGTTCGGCGGATCCAGCACGATTCCGCAGTCCGGGCTGATACCGCGAATGACGTCGATCATGCTTTCGATGGCGGCGCGATACTGCGTCGGTTTGACCGCGTTGCTGATATCGTTGGTGCCCAGGCAGATCGTGGCGGCGTGCGGGTCCACGTCGGCCAGAATGTACGACAGCATCGGCGATGCCATGATCCGGGCCCAGTCCAGAGAGGTGGCGCCACCGTTGCCGCACTTGCTGACTTCGACGCCGGGGATACCGGTGCAGTAGAGGCCGCCGTACCTGACTCTGCCGGTATTGCCCACAGTATCGATCTCCACGCTGTGTGTCGCCCCGGTGGACAGTCCGGAGATCGCGACATGGGCCGGATTGCCGCTGTCGGTCCCCGCCACCGCGACCCAACTGCCCCCGTCGATCCGATAGCGAAGGGTGCCGTCGCCGTCCTCGTAGTAGATATGGATCGTCTCGGCCCGAAGGCCGGTAGCGGACCATGTCGCGTCCGTACCGGTGGTCTCCAGATAATCGGCGGTGATTGACCACGGGTCGGCCACGGTGCCGCCATCGTCGGTCACATCCACCTCGGTCCAGCCGGAGATGCTGACCGCCACATCGTTGATATTCTCGTCCGCGGCTCCAGAGCTGTCATGTGTGGGCGAGATCCAGCCGTCAGCGCCCTGCCCGTACCGGGCATAGAGCAGGTCCATGATGGCCTGCGTGATATAGGCGTGCTGGTGCCAGCTATCGCCGAATAGCGCTAGGCGCGCCGTGGTGCTGCCCCCGGCGGCCAGTAGGCCCAGTTGCAGCCTAAGCGCCCATACGCCTGAGCCGTTCGTGTGCAGGGGCAGGACATTCGGGATCGCGTCGCGGGGATCGACGTTATCCAGTCGCACCGTAAATCCGCGCTGATCCTCCAGATGCACCCCAGGTTTCGCAGTGTGCCTGGCAATCGAGCGGGCGGCCAGTAGCCTGAACCAGAAGCCGCGGCTGTCATGCAGGAGGGCTCCGGACTTATCGCTGTATTTCACGGAAAACGAAGACGATAGGACGAAATCAGACTCTGCCGCCTCAGCAGCGGTCCCCAACCCAAGGGCGGCGCGCTGTTCTGCCGCGTCTTCCGCAGTCAGAATGGACCGACCGGCCTCGGTGCTGTCGCTGATGTCGGCTGCATCGTGCTCGTGGCCCTTGTCCGACTTTTCGCCCAGTGCCTCTTGTGTGGCTGTGCTGATCGGCTTATCGGCATCGGCGGTATTGTTGACCTCGCCCAGTCCGACCTGCTCTGCCGTCACGCCATGCGGGTTTTCAGTGTTCCCCGCGTGCGTCGCAAGCGCTGCCGCCTCGGAGATCAGGTCGGTCACGTCCTTGACCTCGATCACTGCCACGTCGGTCTCGTGGTCGCCACCGAAGATCCGCAAGAACGGAACGGCATAGCGGGTCGTGGCTGGGCACTGGTAATCCTGACCCGGCTCCATGGCGAAGGTAAATTCGTAGGTGACCACGCCATCGGCGACGACAACGCTGCCCAGATCCTGAACCAGGCCATCGCCGACATTGGCGCGCGATGCGGAAAGGTTCTGCATCCTGACCTGGATGGCATGGCCGGACGGATCTGCCGGATCCGTGACCCGCAGGAACCGCACGCGCGCCTTGTAGACCCGCCCCGGCTCGACCGCGACGTCCACTCGCGGCGCGATAGTCTGCCAGCCGCCCGGGGCATCGACCCCGTTCAAACGCCACACGGCCCCCAGCGTGTCAGAGGTCGCCGCGCTGCCGTTTGTGATTGCCGTACGGTCCGTGCCGGTGATCTGCGACGAGAACGCCTCGTCCAACTCGGCACGGATCTGCTGACGGGTCAGGAGGCGCAACGCGGGGGCGATTGCATCGACCTGTGCGGCGTTGGCCTTGAGGTCCAGGGCGGCCTGCGTCTTGGTGCTGATCGGCAGGGTGCTAAGAGCGCCGCGCGTCAGCGCACCGTCCGCCTCGCTATCCAACATAGGTACGGTGTCGTCGCCGACGGGTTCAGTCTTGACCTCGGTGCCCCCGATGACGGCGGCGATGTTCTCCGGCGATGCGAACAGGTTCGCCGTGCCCTCGGTCAGGTCGTCACTGTTGTTGCTGAAGGCCGCTACGCCGAGGTCTGCAGTGTTGGCCTTCGCCGACAGGCCGGTATCGCCGATGCGAACCCAGCGCGACCAGCTGTCTTTCCAGCTATACCGGCCGGCATTGTTGACGGCGGCGCCATCGTATCCGGTGGCCGTCGCCTGGCTGTGCGTGCCGCCGTCACTGTCCAGCACCTCGGCCCCGGTTCCATCGGCGGCGGCTGACAGGGTCTCCAGCACAGCCCATGTAGACACGGAGAGCGTGTTCGAGGAGATCTTTGCGTCTGTCTCATTAAACCGGGCCACGAACGGGCCAGAACTGAGGAGCTGGACTGCAAACTTTAGCCAAGCAAGCCTGCCCGTACTGCCATCGCGGTTGCCGATCAGCTCGTCGGCAACATCAATTTCGTCGACTGTGGTGGTGGTCATCCCTGGCGGCATTTGACGCTCCTAGATGTTGACAGAGTACGGACCGCTGATCGGACCGGGCACGCCGTCCGAATTCTGCGGTTCGATCCAGATGAAATGCGTGCCCTGATCGAGGCATGCGGTGGTCTCGCGGTAGGCCGAAACGGCATCGATCGAGCCGTCGAAGTCGCTGCTCGACAGGAACTCGAATGTGTCGTTGCCGGTGACCGCCTGGATCCTGTCCGCGTGGTCGCCGTTTGTCGAAACCGCCACACCCGGCCGGTCAGAACCCCCGGTCAGGCGCGGTGTCACGGACCCGGCGGTCCGGCCGCTGACCGTGAAGGCGATACGGTAGAATTTCCCGGCCGTCGCTGACAGCGCTTGCCCGATCGTGTCGCTTGTGCCCGGGGTATGGGTGGCGACACCGCCAGAAACAGCCCAGCCTGCGTCGAGGTCCCAGTCAGTGGCATCGCCCATGTTGCCGCCCACGATCAGCTCTTGCCGCGTCGTGTCACCCAGGGCGACCGAGTAGCTCTGCAGTGGCGTGACTGCGACCGGGGCTCCGGCGGCGTCCGTCTCGCGATCGAGCGTTCCTGTCTGGTTGATGTAGACTTGCAGTGCAGCCGTGGCGGCATCCGCCCCTGTCGCGACCTGGATGAGCACCCCGCCGAGGAGCACCGTGACCCCGATGGCATCTTCGTCGAGCGCCGCGGGGATGTCCGCGTCGCCCGCACCGACGGTCAGGCTGACGGTAGCGCCCCAGGGACCTTCGACGCCTGTAGCCGAGACGGCCCGTGCCCGCATTTCGATGGGGTCGTCGCGGACGTAGTCGTCGATCGCGGCACCACCGTTGGCGGCAGGAATGCTGGTCTCGGTCCAGCTCGGGGCGCCTGCCAGACGGTGATCAACGTCGAAGGAGGCCGCGCCGATTGCGCCGCTGCCCGGCTCGATCAGGTATTCGACCAGATCCTCGGCACCGGTGCCCGAGACACCCGAACGGATCGAAACGAAACGCGGCGCCGACGGCTGCAAAAGGTTCTCGTCAAGCTCCTCTCCGACACGGCCGGACCAGGCCGGCACGGTATCGGCCGCGAGCAGTTCGTCGATGATCGAAGCCTCGTCCACCAGGTGCAGGATGGAGTGGCCGTCCTCGGTCGCTTCGACCCGGGTCACGATGGCCTTCAGGCTCTCCGAGGCGGCCTTGCCAAAGAGGACAAGGTCTCCGGCCATGGGCATGTCGCCGCTGCCGGTCAGGCTCAGGACCCGGGTTTCGCCTTCGACGGTCGCGACGGTCCGGACGACGGAGGTGCCGATCGTGTCGGGCTCTTCCCCCTCGGCGGTTTCCGCAAACACCCTGAAGCGGATCCCGTAGGCCTCGCCCGTTTCCATCGTGACCAGCTCGTCGAGCTCGATCAGGCTGCCCTGGACGGATTTCACACGGGCGCCGCGCTGGACCTTGTCCAGGACATCGTGGCTCAGGACCACCTTGTCGCCTCGGGTCGCGACACGCACCGGGCCGGCCTGTGTGACCTGGTAGGTATCGGGCCGGTGGATCGCCTCGTACATGCGGCGGCGGGCTTCGATCCAGACCTCGGCCGGGTCGGTCTTGCCGGGCAGCTCCAGGGCTTCCGTCAGGGTGATCTCGCCTTCGTAACCCGGCCAGCGCACCACCCGCTCGGCTTCCTTGAAGTCGTTGGTTGCGTCCAGGAAGCGGACACGGAAGGCATGGGGCGGCTCAAAATAGGCCCGGTGGCACTTGAAGTCCCAGGAGTTGCGCGGGCTGATATGGTCGACGACCAGCTCCTGCGCCCTGTCGATCGTGACGCCCCATTTCACGCCATCGTGGCGGGGCGTGGCCCGGCCGGCCGCGGCGATCTCGATCAGGACATCCCGCAGGGTTGTGGAGACCTCGATCAGGGCCCGGTCGTATTTCAGATCGTTGAGACGGCAGAAGTCGTGCCAGTCCTCGATCAGGTCGAGGTCCAGGCCCGCGTCGGAGACCGCCTTCGGGTTGGCTTCTGTCTGCAGCACGAAACGGTAGAGCGCCGCCGGGTTGGAGGTGACGCGTTCGATCCAGGTGCCGGTGCCATGGTCGTAGTCGAGGCAGATCCGGCCGGCGAGCGCAGTCAGGTTGTCGAGCGCACCGGAGAGTTGATGCGTTGCCCGGATCCGAGTCCCGATCAGCGACAGCGGGCGGCCATAGTTCAGCGGGTATTCCGGGCGCAGGGTCTGGAGCGCGGCCCAGCTGCAGCGGCGCTGGCGATTGCTGTCGGTGTTCTCGTCCGTCAGCATGGTCAGGCGGACCTGCCAGCGGCCGCGGCTCGGGAAGGTCCAGCTGTGCTGGCGGTAGAAGCTTTCCAGCTTGGCGGCACGGATCGACAGCGTCTCGACTTCGGTCCAACTGGCGGCCTCTGCCAGGCGGTGCTCGATCAGGATCGACACTTCCTCGGTCTGCGCCACGCCATCGCCATCGAAACGCACAAGACCCGAGGGGAAGGCCAGCAGAACGGAAGCGCCGTCGGCATCCGCGCCGGTCGTGCGCACGACCGGTGTTGCGACCGCGGGATCCCCGGCGATGACTTCGCCCAGATCGTCCCGGGCCAGCGGGCGTACCAACTCGATCGCGACGCTCTCTTCGGCCACCTGGCGGGGGTAGAGGCTGAGCGGAAGGTCGGTCTCCAGCCCATCGCGGGTCTCCAGATCGACATCACTGAACTCGCTGAGGGAGGTCTCGCCGATCCGAATGTCGGAAAGCGACAGCCGACCTTCGCCAAAGTTGAAGGCCGAATGCAGGAACTGCCAATCGCCCCCGATTTCGGAGAAGCTGATAGCCGCGAACGGCGGTGCGACGCGGATCTGTCCCAGGATCACGGGCACCGCGCCGTTCGGATCGGCGCGGTTGCGGATCGAGGAGATTGAATAGCGGTTTTCGGCCTGGCGGCTTTCCGGGGTGGTGGGCACGACCGGCGGGATCAGGGCATTGATCAACAGCTGGCCGACGACGGTCACGCCGAGGGAGATCCCGGCGGAAACAGCCGCAAAACCGAAGGAGCCGGCTGGGAAAAAGCTCAGGGCATAGTACTGCCCTGCCGCCACGGCCGCGATCGCCACGACGATGGTCAGGACGGAGCGCAGGTTGTTGCCGCCCGGCACGAAGCGGATGACCACCCGGACACCCGGTTGCGGCCGGACGCGGTGCCAGTACGCTTCCGCGATGATCTCGGACCCGCGGTCGGTCACCAGGGCGATCCGGCAAAGGGCGCGCTCCGCTTCGGACAGGCCCGGAACGGCGGCGGCGAGGATCTCGGCCAGCGTCTGGCCCGCGGGCAGGTCCAGAACGATCCGATCCCGGTCCGGATCGAACTGCGACGCGGCCAGGACATGGGTCAGGGATCCGGTCATCGCCGCACCTCCGTGACGATTTGAACGGGGCGTTCAACGTGCCGGTAATGCCCCTTGAAACGCGGCTTCCAGCTGCCGTGCGTGTAGTCGGCAATCTTGGCGCAATCGTCGCCTTCCATGTGGATCATCAGCCCGTGGCGCACGACGATGCCGACATGCGAGGCGAAACGGCCGCGCCGGAAGACCGCGATGTCGAAGGCAATGGCCGGCCCGTTCACGGGCAGCCAGAGCGGCGAGGTCTCGGCGCCTGCGATGAGGGCCGCGATCTCGCCGCGTTCCTCGGCCGAGCTGTAGCCAAGATAATCCGGCAGACCGATCCCCAGTTCCTCCTGGTAGATGATGCAGGCCAGGCCCCAGCAGTCGGCGCCGTCACGGCCGCGGCCGAGGTCCGCCCAGGGCAGGCCGATATAGGCGTTGCTCCAGCTCATAGGTGCAGCCCCGGGAAGCGGTCACGCGTCATGCGGCCGGATGGGAACGGCTCGGCCTCGATCTCGTCGCGGCTGATCGACAGGGTGATCGAGCCCGCATCGATGTCGGCGGCCAGGATCTGGAGGTCCAGGAACTCGGCCTCGATCACGTTCGGGCTGGCCGCCAGCACGACGGCCATGCAGATCGACGGTGGAGTGATCATGCTCCGGCAGATCTCCACCATGTCGCTGTCGAGGTTCTCCAGGACGATCGAGGCGGAGGCCGGGGCGTCGTCCAGGTCCGACGGCAGCAAGGCGGATGCGATGGTCCAAAGCCAGGGCTCGGTCACCGGATTTGCGCCGCGCCACGTCGACCGGGTGCAATAGATCAGCGGGTCGGTCGAGAACCGCTCCGCGGGGTAGGTCGAAAGGCGGATCACGTCTTCGAGCTCCGGATGGCTGATCTCGAAAAGCGCGACATAGATCTCCTCGATCGAGACCGCGTCCTGCGCCTGACGCGCATTGAGGCTCACCCGTCTCATGGCATCACCACGAGGCTGAAGGTCTTGCGGAACTCGCCCCCCTTGAGCGTCTCGACCGGCACCTTGTCCCCCCAGGAGCACAGCCAGATCTTGGCCATGAGGATCGGCTGTCCTTCGCCATCGAGGAGGGGCACGCCCTCGGTCGTGTAGAGCGGCCAACCATGGGTCGTGGGGTCCGGCATCCGGAACAGGCGGCTGCCCCAGGCGCAGTCGTCGCGATAGAAAAGATCGAAGACGGCCTTCTGGCCACGGTCGAGCAGCAGCGAGAGGGTCACCATGGTCGCGACGCTGGAGAAGCGGCGCGCGAACCCCGGAGGGCCGGCATCGCCCTGGCGGCGGCGTCGGCCGTCCTGCGGCTCCGCCGACCAGCTGTTGCGCTCGGGACGCGGCAAGGTATCGGGCCAGTCGAGGATCATCCGCGGTTCCTCCCGGCCGGTCGCAGGGCGAACTCCTGCGACATCGCCTTGCGCAACGGATTGCCCCGTTGCGAGACGGCCGAGGCCACCTGACGGCCGACGGTCATGGTCAGCTGCGGGCGGCCAAGGCTGTCGGTGCCCTGTTCGGTCTCCACGCCCTGGCCGGAATAGTCGTTGACCACGAGGGACAGCCCGAGCGTGCCGGCCTGGCCGGCGCTGGCGGCCTGGCTCAGGGCGCCCCCCCGCGCGAAGGCCGGCAGCCCGCCGGCATTCATGGCTTCCAGGATATGCCGATAGCGTCGCGTCGCCTGGGCGTTCATCATGAACTCGCCCGAGGAACCCCACATCAGCACGTCGTCGGACGTCCCGCTGCCGGGACCATGGATATAGCCGCCGGTCGCCGCCGCCGGCAGCGCCCCGGCAATGGCCGTGCCGGCGCTCTTGGTCAGGCTCCCCGTGATCCCCGAGACTGCCATGCCCAAGAGGCCGCCCCCTGTGGAGGTTCCCAGGGCGCCCGCGAAGGCCCCTTCGCCCATAAGGGCTGCCTGCAGAACCGCCGATGCGATCATGTCGGCAACGTTCTCGAAGACATCGCCCAGCGTCCTGCCGCGCAGGATCAACCCGTCGAGCGCGCTGTAGGCAGAGCCTGCGTAGAAATCCTGTTGCTCGGTCAGAGAGGCAAGACGGGTCTCTTCCTGCTGGCGCTGCCGGATCAGGCCTTCCACGGCCGCGCGTTCGCTATCGGTCGCGGCCGCAAGGGTCTCGCGATTGCGGATCATCTCCTTCTGGACCGGGTCGGTTTCCCGCAGCAGTTCGATCTGCAGCTGCTGCTGGGCGATCAGGTTCGCGATCGCCTCGCGCTCCTGGTCCGTGGCCCTGGCCGAGCCCCGCGCACTCTTCAACGCCTCGGAACGTTGCGCGTCGACCTTGGCCTTCTCGGCCATGAGGTTGCCATAGGCTATGGCTTCGGCATCCAGCGCCGCGATCTCGGGGGCATCGGCATCCTGGCGGCGGACGCCCTGGACCTGCTGCATCCGCAGGACGCCCAGCTGGCGGGCCTCTTCCACCGGGTTCCCGGCGGTTTCCAGGCGGATGCGCGCCTCCTGCAGATCCACGGCGCCCTGTGCCGCCAGGGAGACCGAGGCGTCATAGGCGCGGCGCAGTTCGTCCGCCAGCCGCGACGCCTCGGACCGGGCGGCGGCAATGCTGCCGACCATGTTCGCGTTGGCGATGCCGGCGGCGTTGCTCTCGCCTTCTTTCAAACGCGCAGCCAGCGCCCGGGCGACGTCTTCGGCACTGGTCAGCCCGTCCAGTACTTTCTGGTCGATGGTTGCGCCGCTGGCCGCCAGCGCCGCCTGCATCCGCGCCAGCTGATCGGCCACGCCGGCGATGTCGCCCGCATCGATCGCACCGCGCAGGGCATTGCGGATCTCGGCGATCTCGGCCGCGAACTGAGGCGGGATCGAGAGTTCGGACGCGAGATCGCCGATCGCGGCGATGTCACCTTTCAGGGCGGCCAGCTCTTGTCGCTGCTCGGTCAGCTGGCTTTCCATGTCGCGAGTGGACCGGTTCGAAAGCCGCGCCAGCGCGATCTGTGCTTCCAGATCTCGTATTTCCCGTTCCGCTTCGGCGATCTGTTCTGCATTGGCCTGGCTGCCTGCGCCGGCAAGCGCTGCGCCGACGGCGCCGGCGATCTTCTCGATCTCGGCCTCGAAGGCCGGGCCGGTGGCATCGTCCAGCACGACCTGGACCTTGGCCACGGCCGCGCGTTTCTCGATATCGAAAAGACGCTTGGACAGGCCCAGCACCTCGTCCGATATCTCGCCGTATTTCGAGCGCAGTTCTTCCAGCCCGCCCATGCTGGCCAGTTGCGCGGCCGACCCGGCCCGGCTGATCGCGGCGGCCGCCTCGTCCACCTTCTCGGCGAAGGTCAGCGTCTTCTTCTTGGTCTCGTCCACCTGGAACGCCCATTGCGCCAGGGCGGCCCCGCCGGCGATCACGCCAAGCGTCACGATGTTGACCGGGCTCAGAAGCGACAGGAACGCGGTGCCAAGGGCCCTCACGGCACCGGCTGCCCCCATCGGGCCGATGACTTGCGTGATCTGGGTGCCCTGCTGCAGGGCCAGCTGCAGCGGGTTCTGCCCCGCAGCCATCATGACGATCAGGTCGTTGAAGTTCGCGGTGAGGTTGGAAACGCTGCCTGCGGCCAGCGGGGTGCTCTGGCCGATCCCGAGCATCTTCGCGTTGACCCGGTCGGATTGTGCCTGCAGCGCCGCCATCTGGGCGACGGCGCTGGCTTCGGCTCTCGTCAGGACCTCGACCTGGGCCGATGCCTTGGCCAGCTCGCTGTTCAGCGCAGAGATTTCCGCGTCGGTGGCGGCGCCCTTCTTGCCGAGGTTGCGGACAGACAGCCCGGCCTTCTCGGCACTGGCTCCAAACTCACGGAGCGTGGCCTCGGCCGCCTTGCCGTCCGCCTGGATCAGGATGGAGAGTGCCGCCGTCATGCCTTGTCCTCGTTCAGAACCTCAAGGGCGCCCCGCTCGATCATCCGGATGTCGGACCAGACCGAGGGAGCCGGGATCTTGCCTTCCAGTCGCAGCCCGGCCTCGGCCGCGCTGTAATCGAGCCCGATGGTGACCGCGCCGCCGAGGCCGGCGACGACCCGCCACTGGGTGGAAATCGCCAGGAAGAGCTCCAGCGCCTTCAGGTGATCGGCCCAGAGCTCGAAGGCCACGGGTCGCGGCGCAAGCTTCGAAAGGTCGATCCCCCAAAGCGCCGCGTCATCCTCGGCGCCCCCGTCTTCGTCCCGGCCAAGCCGGCCTTCTGCCCAGGCCCGCCCGGCCGCCTTCAGTTTCCCGACTTGGCCTTGGTCAGGGCGGCCATGTAGGTGCGCAGCAGCGCCAGGCGCACATAAGGCAGCCCCAGCATCTGTTCGCGCAGATCGGTCGACCAGGAGAGCTGCTGGCCCGCGTCATCGACCACGTCTTCAAGGCCCACCCAGACCGCGCGCAGGAAGTCCTTCAGCCCATCTTTCGATGCGACGTCGAACCCTTCGGCCTCGCCGTCGGGCAGGACCTTGAACCGGGCCTTGAAGGTCTGTTCAACGTGGCCTTCATCCTGGGGGACCAGGACGGTGACCGGGTGGGTGAACGCGGGATTGGCGGTGATCTTGAACATGTCGGGCTCCGGTGCTTTCGCGGATCAGGTGAGGGTGAGGGTCCACTGGTCGTTGCCGGCCGCTGGCAGTGGCACCAGGCGCAGCGGCCATTCCTTGATGTTCTGGCTGTTGTTCAGCCCCTGCGGTCGCTGCATCTGGGCGGTCGGGATGTTGATCGCGGCGATGGACCCCGCCGTCGTGCCATGGACCAGGTCGATCTCGACGCCGGTCTGTCCGGCCGCCAGGGTGAAGGGATCGAAGGTGGTCAGCGGCACGGCTTCCACGACCGTCTCGACCGTTTCGGCGCGATCGGTGATCAGCACCCCTTCGGACCCGATCAGGAACCGCGTCTCGACCGCGTTGCCCAGGTTCAGGGTGAAGCTGCGCATCACGAAATCCTCGCCGGCCATCTGGAAGGTCGGCGTGTTGGCATTGGTCGCCAGCAGCGGCTTCTGGTAGGCGCTCAGGTCCACCGTCGGACGGGTCTGTTCCGTGGGCAGGGTGAAGAGGCCCGTGAACTCGAAGTTCAGATAGACGATGCCCTGGGCATTCACCTCGAAGGTGCAGTTGCCACGGCTGCCGAGAAGCACGTAGCGGGTCGCGCCGATCAGAAGGTACAGCGTGATGCTCTCGTGTCCGTCGCTGACCGGGTTGTAGGTGACCGACACGCCCGCATCGATCGTCTCGGCCACGGCGCAGGCCCGCAGCAGCGTCCCCCAGGCAGGTGCCGTCCCGGCCGCGCCAGACGGGGCCAGTTCGACCTTGAAGCGCAGCATGGCATGCAGCTCGGTCGGGATCGTGCCAGTGGCGCCCAGCCAGGGCGTTTCCAGCGCGCGATCGACATCCGAACCTTCCATGGGCGTCAGTTGCACGTCCGTGGCAGACACAGCGTTGACAGCACCGGCGGGCGTCGGGTCGATGCCATAGGCGCTCTCGATCTTCGCCAGGAGGATCTTGGATTTCCACTTGATGGGCATGGGTCAGCCCTCCTTCTTCGCCGCGGAGGTGGCGGGCGCGGGATTGGCGGCCGGCGGCTTTGCCAGTGTTTCGGTGCGGGGCGGCTTGACCAGGGCGGTCAGCTTGCCCTTGTCGTCGCGCTTCCAGGACCCGCCGCTTTGCGGGAGGGCCTTCCGGGTCTTGGCAGTCATGTCGGGATCCTCAGCTGGTCGGTGATGGAGAAGTCGAGCTGGTAGACCAGCGCACCGGCGCGCAGGCTGACCAGGTTGCCCCGCACGAGGCGGAAGCTGCCGATCTCGTCCGCGGGCTCCCAGCCAGCGATGGCCGCGATGACGGCCCGGATCAGCGCCTGGGTCAGGTCGAGCGAACGCCCGCCGGTCTGGTCGTGACCCCGGATGGTCAGGATCACGCCCACGGCCTCGTCGAAGAGCTGGGTGAACATGCCCGTCGCGGCATTGGCGCTGCCTCCTGTCAGCCCGACAGGCAGCACATGGGCGGCCGGCGTGACCTGCGGCAGCGCGTTCTGCTGCATCAGGGTCGCGAAACTGGCCGCGCCTTCGACGCGCCCGCCCAGTTCCGTCACCTCTGCCTTCAGCCGGGCAATCACCTGGTCGATCATCAGATGAAGCCCTTCATGTTCGCCTCGGTGAAGGGCCGCTCGCGATCGGTCATCCGGGCGCCGGTACCGTCGGAGGTCTCGGGTTCGACACCTTCGGCCGGGATACGGATGGCGCCCCGCGAGATGCCTTCAAGCGAGCGCCGGGCCAGCTCGTAATCCTTCTGGATCTTCGGGTCGGGCTCGTAGCGGTGCAGCTTGTAGATGGCGACGGCCAGCGCCAGGTCGGCGATCAGCGGCGGAACTTCGGCCAAGGGCAGGACGTAGCGGGGGCGCAGGAAGCCATCGATCTCGGCGTCGGTATCGGCCAGCGCCCGGTCCACGACATCCGTGTCGATCGAGCCGGTCGCCACCGCGGCACGGTCGGTCAGGCTGACGAGCATCTGCGCGCCAAAGCGGTCCGTGAGCTGGTCGAGGGTGGCATAGGGCATCTGTCGAGCAATCCTGTCTGGAGAAGTCCTGGCGGCGATCTCCCGCCGCCAGGCAGGCCCCCGAAGGAGCTGGGCTCATGCGCTCACGGCCGGCGCCCATCCCGGCCGCTGCCCGCCGGCCTCCCGCCGGGGATCAGGTCGACGCCGGCACGTCCGTCTTCACGACGGTCAGCGCGGGTTCGTTCACAAGCCGTTCGAATTCGGTGGGGGTCAGGTCATCCACGGGGATGATCACCTTCTCCGGGCCGAAATGGCGGCCCGCCCGGCGAAACCCGCGGGCCGGGCCAGTGATGACCAGGACGGAAACAGCTTCAGCCGGTGCCGGCTGGGGATTGGTGGCGGAGGCCTCCGGTGCCTCCGCCTGGACCGGACCCTCGCCACCAACCGCCTGCGTGGCGGACCCTTCCGGGTTTTCCTGCGGCGGCGTCTCCGGTGCGGTATTCTTCGCCTGTGCCTTGGCCTCGGCTTCCTGCACCCGGGCGGCCAGCGTGTCGTCACCCGTGTTCCAGGCGAACTTGACGTCCAGCTCCGCGGCGCGGGCTTCCAGGGCGATCCGGGCTTCGCTTTTCTCGGTCACGGCGACCTCCTATCAGTTTGCGAAAGGGGCCGGCCGAACCGGCCCCTCGGGAAACTGATTTCTCGGTCGTCAGGCGAGCCAGGGAACGACCAGCAGCTCGGCCGTGCCCTTCCATTCGTTGGTCTCGCCACCGGTGCCGAGTTCCGAATTGAGGATCTTGCGGCCGGCGCTTTCCAGCGCGGGCGGCACGACCAGCAGGTTCGGCATCAGGCCCAGGGGGCGGCCGTAGTCGCCCTTCATGCCGGTCAGCGCGGCACGCGCGGTCGCATAGGCGGCGGCGTTCAGCGTCTGCTGCGACCCGTAGGCCATCTGCCAGAACCCGAAGCCCGCGTTGAACCGGGCATCCGCGCCGTAGACGAATTCCTTGTTGTTGAAGACGTTGTCGTCGGTGACCTTGTCCTTGGCGACGAACTCGAAGTCCTTGCGCTTCTGCAGGATCACCGGCTTCAGCGCGCGGTTGGTGCAGAGCAGGAACCAGGGCGTGCCGCCCCCGCCGCCGGAGTTGCTGACCGAGATCACCTCGCCGTCCTCGTCCAGCACCGGGTGGTCGGTGTCGAAGAAGTACTGGCCGTCATAGCAGGCGGTGGCGAAGCCTTCCTTCAGCAGCGCGTAGACCAGGGCATCCTTCTTGGAGCCCGTGGACTGGCCCATCTCCTGGAAGAGCGGCCCGTAGATCCCGAGATTGTCGGTCTCGATGTCGTCGCGATCGACGCCGATGGTCAGTTCCCAGGGCTTTTCCTTGATGGCGTAATCGTGGCTCTGGAGGTTCTGGACGGCGCGTGCGCCGATCCATTCCCGGACGTTCGGCAGCTTGCCGAGCCAGCCGTACTTCTGTTCCTTCTGGGTCGACGTGACTTCGGTCGCGACCCGTTCCCACATGGTGGAAGCCTGGCCCAGGCCGTTCTGGAAGGACGTCTTGAAGCCGACGCGCAGGCTGTCGAGATTTGCGGCGTTGATAAGCATGGTGGGATCCTTAGGCTGCTGCGGCGGCCGCAGCGGTCGCGGCGGCGTTGGTCAGGGCTTCGTCCAGGCGCACCCAGACGCCCTGGTCGTCGACCGCGTCGACGATGCCGGCCGCCGAGCGCGAGGCGGTGCCATCGGTCTTGGCGACGGTCTGGTCATCGACCGCGTAGGCCAGTTGGCCGATATCGGCGATGGTGATCTCATCCGCGGCGGCCGAGTTGGCGAAGCGGAAGGTGCCGGGGCGGTAGCGGACCGAAAGATCGCCGGCGCTGCCCGTGCTGTTGTCGACCCGCTCTTCGGCGCGGCCGATGCCGACCAGGCCGGTGGCGGTCTGCCCCTCGATCACGTTGCCCGCGGCGTTCCGCATCAGCAGCGCGCCGGCATAGACGAGGGTGGCGGCGGCCACCAGGCCGCTGCGAAGATCGCCCTCGGAACGGGGCGTGTTGCGATCTGCGGTCAGCGCGGTCATCAGAAGGTCTCCTTCGCGGCGGCTTCGGCCTTCAGGGTTTCAGCGTAGGCCTTGGGATCGACCCCGATCAGCCGGGCCGCGGCGCTCTGGTCGGCGCTCAGCGTGGCCTGGCCTTCCTGGGTCGCGGCCGGGGGCGTGATAGTGGTACCGCTGCGGTCCAGCTTCGGCAGGCCCGCGACCAGCTTCTCGGCGCGCTCCGGGCTTTCCATGTGGAGCGTGACGTATTCCTCGCGGCTGGCTTTCACGCCGGCGCGCAGATCGCGGATGGCACCGTCGACGAAATCCTCGGCAGCCTTGCGCTTGCCGTTGGTTTCGAGCGTGTTGACCCGGCTCTGCAGGGTCGCGATCGTTTCGGTCTGCTCGGTGCCGGCGGCCTTCAGCCCGGTGGCGGCGGCGATGATTGCCGTCAGCGACACCTCGCCCTCAAGGCCCATGGCCGTGCCGATCCGGGACAGCGAGGAGCTCATTGCGGCCTCACCTTCACCGCTCTTGTCCAGGCGCTTGCCCAGGGCGGCAACGATGTCGTCTTCCGAGGCATCCTCGGACAGGCCAAGGATCTTGGCCACCTTCGCTGCAAACATGTCGGGTTTCTCCGTGCTGTTGAGCGCGAGGAGCTCGCGCAGGGCGGGGTCGTTGGTCAGGGCGGCGCGCGAGATTGCCGCCACCTTGCCGGTCAGTTTCTCGTAGGCGAGGACGGGCGAGATGCCCCAGTAGGCCCGGTCGGACAGCAGCGCGCGGCCGCTCTCGGTCCAGTCGACCCGGCCCCAGATGCCATCGGCGCGCTCTTCCATCTCGGTGATGAAGCCCCGGGCGGGCGCCGCCAGGCCAAGCTTGGCGGCGGTATCGGTGGAGTGGTTCTCGTCGATGTGGATCCGGCGGCGGCGCGAGAAGCTCTCCTCGATCACCCGCTTCGCATCGTCGTAGTGCCAGGGACCGCGGCCGTCATAGGCGGCGACCTGTCCCTTGGGCAGAAGCTGGACCCATTCCGGCACGACCGCGCCTTCGCCGGGCGCGGGCAGTTCCATCGCAGAGAGGGTGACAAGGGCGTTTTCCATGCGGCCATATTCGCCGCGATGGGAGGGGCCAATACACCCGCAAGGGTTTGCGGGGTTGGCGCTTTTTGCTCTGCCGTCAGGTTGCCCGGTGCCGGTCAGCCGGTCAAGCGCGGATCACTCCTGGGCGCCGGTGACGTACTCTTCGAGGATCTCCAGGACACCGGTCCGGTCCTCGGCCGAGAGGCCCAGGAAGGGCCGCGCCGGGATGTCACCCCAGGGGATCGGCATGAAATAGAACCGGCCGCGCTTGTCGGTGCCGATCCGGGCGCCGAACTGTCCCGCCTCGGCGCCGAAGTGTTGGACAGCCGCGTAGATGAGGTTCGACCCGATCTCGACCTGAGACGGACCGGCCTGATACGAGATCTCGCTCGACAGCCGACCGGAAGGGCCGTGCAGCGGCCGGAAGTCCACCTTGTCCTTCCGGGCGACATAGGCGTCGATCGTGGCCTGGCTCTTCGGCGCCCATGGCGTTCCCTCCGGGCTCACCCCCTTGCGGAACCGCTCCTTCGTGGTCTCGGTCAGATACTCGCCAATGTCCTGCATCGCCGGGGTCAGATCCGTGAGCGCACGGGCGATCTCGTCAAGGGCCTGCCTGACCTGGGCGTCGTTGATTTCAACGGTGATCATGGCTATCTTCCTTTATGCAGGCGTGACACGGTAATATTCTCGCGGCCGTAGCACGATCGGTTTCGACCTGACGGAGCGCCATGCGGGGTTTCCGGGTTCTCCCCCGGGTGCGGGGCCCCGCCGCCTGCATTACTCCCTTCTCAGAAGCCTGCGGATCAGACGGTCACGATTGACCCCTTCCGCACTCATGCGGCGGAAGCTGGTGATGAAGAGCCCCTCACCGGTCCGCGTCGCCTTGACGACCAGCAGATGGCCGTCCGGTTCATCCAGGATGTAGATCAGGCTTCGGGGCGTGTCCTGAACCTTGTGGGTCGCACGGCTGATCGTTTCCTGGGCTCGTACATACTCGGCCGGCGTGAGCTCGGGATGCACCCGCAGCTGTTTCAGAGCCGTCTCGGCCGAAAGATCCGCGACCTCACGCTGGGCTCCGATCCTGGCGGCGTCCTCTGTGGATATCCGGACCAGGGGCCAGTTCCCTTCTGGTGCCTCCATCCACTTGGCAAAGGGCCCTTCCTGCAGCCAGCTTCGTATCAGGTCGATCGAGGGCTGCGGCGGCAGGGCGTCGAGCTTCGGCCGAAGTGCCGTGACCGTGTCGCTGACCGTGTTCCCCGGCGCATAAGCCCAGCCCCGATCGATCCCGCGTGGTGCCCCGGTTTTAGGGTCGAGCTTCTGCCAGCCCTCGGGCAGGACCTTGTCGGGGTCGCCGCCCAGGCGCCGGATCCCGGCCCTGGTCCGGGCACCGACGATGTAGCAGCTGCAGCCCCAGCCATTCGGCGTGGCGTGGGTCTCCCAGAAGGGATGATCGGGCGGCAAGGCGATGCGATCCCAGGCGAGATGCTCGGGCCGCGGCTCCAGCGATCCGCCATGCCTGTAGATCCAGAACGCGAACTTCCCTTCGCGAAGCTGCGCCAGGCGGCCGGCCGCATAGCTGGTCCTGGCATTGGTCCGGTATATGACGCGCGTGCGCCAGGCTTCGCCCGCCTTCGTGCCTTCACCGGTCCAGCCGTGCCAGCCACGGCGTTCCACGATCTGGCGGAAGTCGCGGCGGAACTCCTCCAGGCTGGTGCCCTCGTTGATCTCCTTGTCGACGGCGGCCGCGAGGTCGGCCAGAAGGTCTGCTTTCGTGGCGCCCGCCACCATGAAGCCACGGTCGTTGGCACCCTGCCACACATCCTGCCAGCTGCTGGTCGGAACCAGGTTGCCCAGGCGAAGGCGAAAGGCCGCGACCTGCTCCGGGAAGGGCCGGCGGAAGATTGTTGTGATAGACGACTCAGGATCGGCCAATTAGCGTGCCTCCATGGAGAAAACGCTCGAAAGCATCGTCTTCGGCTTCTTGCAGGCAGCGTTCTGGGGAGAGCGCTCTCCAGGCGTCGAGCCTGATTTCGAAGCCGCGTCAGTCCAGCTCAGTGCGAACCGGACCTTGCGCGTCGAAACGCTTGCGCAATGGCCGGACGGCGCTCGCGAAGGGTTGCGGGTCCTGCTCACGCAATGGGTCATCGTTCTTCGGATCGCTGCAGAAGATGGCAATCCCCTTCCGTCTCCAAGCTGGCTTTTGGACGGTTCGTCTTCGACGAGGCTTGGGGAGCCAGTGCTTGCGTTGTTCCTGGAGCGGTTGGGCGCGCTCGAAGAACTTCATCGAGACAGCCTGACAGTTCGGAAAGAATGACGGGAGGCTGGCGCGTCGCCACCGCGACGGCACGATCCATTGCCGCCCCAAAGGTCTCGCGATCCTCAGCCATCACCGTCCTCTTCGACAGCGGCACGGCCCCCGGCATGTGCCGCGGCCATCGCGTCGCCCAGCACATTGGCAAAGCCGCCCGCGTCCAGATCCGGGAACCCGGTCAGCAGCATTTCCCGGAACTCTTCCAGCGACCCGGCCGCCTCAAGCATCACCTCGATCTGGCCCAGCATCGCTTCCATCTCTGGATCGGCCTCGCGTGCCATCCGGTCGAGGATCGGGGCAATTTCATCGGGAGCCGCTGAGCGGGCCGCTGAGGCGCTTTCCGCCTGAAGGGCGGCAACGCCCCCCGCCGGAGCGCTCTGGCCCTTTAATGGGTATTTAACGGCGCTCTCAGCGCCATTCCCGTTCCCGTCACCGGGCTGCACGCCCGGCTGCGCGGACCGGGGCACCAGGATCTCGTCCTTTTCATCCGGATCGGACAGGCCGAACTTGTCCCGGACCTCGGACTGCCGGACCCGCAGTCCGGCGGTGATCAGGGGTGCCAGGGCATTGGAGAATGCCGTCAGGTCCTCTTTCTCGGGCCGGGCGATGACCAGGCGCGGGTAGGCCTTCTGGGGGCCATGCTCCAGATCGACCCAGGGCCGGATCAGATCCCGGTTCAGGATCGCGGCCAGGGCACGGGCATCCGCCCGCTCGATATCCTCCTGAACCTCGCGGTGCTCCTGTCCGGAGCCGAGCCCGCCGGTGATAGCGTCCGTGGTGGAGGTCTGGCCCAGGACCGCCTTCGAGATCTGCTTGTCCAGCCAGTCGGAGCGCTTCTCGTAATGGTCGGTCGAAGACCCGATGCTCTTCGCCTCCACGAAGTCGATCGACATGCTGTCCGGAATGATCGCCGCGCAATCGCCCGCGATATTGGCCACCGCCCGGAAGAGCGTGTCCTTGTCGCGGTCGGACGCGCCGGCGCCGTACTTCCCAAGGCGGACGGGCTGACCGTAGGTCTGTGTGAAGATCGCCCAGTCCCGCTGCGTGTAGGCCTTGAACATCCAGCCCCAGGTGGCCACCCGGGCAAGGCCCGACCGCAGGGCGATCCCGCTCTTCGCCCGGATCTGGGCGAAGATGAACTTGAAGGGCGAAAGCGGGACCTCCTGGCCGTTCTCGTCCAGCATCAGCGGTGTGGCCAGGTCATGACGGGCGAAGCGGAACCAGCGCGGGTCGCGCCATTCCAGGCGCGCGGGCTGCCACTGGCCTTCGGAGGTCTCCCAGATGATCTCGGTGAAGGAATAGCCCTTCCCGATCGTGTCCAGGATATCGAAGATCTCCTCGGTCAACTCGTCGCGCTTCAGCCAGTCGCGGACCATCTGGGCAGTCTTCTGGTCCTGCGCGCTGTCGCTTGCCGCTTCCACGGTCACGTCAATCTGGCTGACGGACCGGCGGCGGGTGCCCAGGACGCCCAGGTAATGCGGATCGCGCTCCTCGATCGTCTCGGCCAGTTCCAGGTAGCGGACCGGATCGCCCTGGTCCGCCTCGCGCAGGATCGAGGCCAGGCGCAATGGCGTGAGACCGTCGGCCGGGTAGCCAGTGATCGGCGACCGCACGCCCCCGACGGTAGGTGCTGCCACCTCCTCGGTCAGGGCGCTGCGCTTCACCGGGCGGCCCCAGCGGTCCAGGACTTGCGGTATCTTACCCATCAAACTGCTCCCCTAAGCCCGGCACCCAGCGGACTGGACCACCAGTCGCGGCGCTCACCTGCGCGGTCGGCCTCCTCGGCCGTGTCCGTCATCGATGCGCCGGAACGCTGCCCGGCATGGCTGCCGCCGGCACCGCGGTAGTCGTATTCGACCCACCGCATCCGGCTCGCGAAATGCGCCAGCGCCAGGGCGATCGCATAGTCGCCGTGGCGCTTCTTGCCCTTCTCGCCTTCACGGGTCGGCGGCACCCGGGGCGTGCCCCGGATCAGCTTGATCACCCGGAGGTCGGAAAGGTGCTCCGCATCTGGTGCGAGTGCGATCTGGTCGTCTTCAAAGGCGGCCTTCAGCGGCGGCATGTGAAGGCGATACCAGTCCTCGGAAAACTTGATCGCCCAGACCAGCCCGCCGCCGTCCTCGCCCTCGCGCAGGCCGAATTCGCGGCCCATGTCCTCGGCCACGGTCCAGCCCATGCCGGTGGCGTCGAAGGCTGCACCGACAAGACGGGCGCGGACATGGCTCAGGATCGCGCGCACGACGGTCTTCTGCTCGTCGCCCGGCACGTTGCGCATTTCGACCGAGAGGCCTTCCCGGCGTTGAAGACGCTGTTCAATGGCCAGCAGCGAGGCGACGGACAGATCCGAGACGCGGGCGAAGTCGAAGCCGAAGGCGTAGAGCAGATCGAGGTCGAGCTCAGCCAGCGCGGCCTCCAGCTCCTCCATAAACGGCCGGAACAGCGCCAGGCGTTCGACCTCGGACAGCTGGAGATAGTTTGCCGGCAGCTCCAGGCGCAGGACCGGCGCCATCTTCGCCGTCATCCGCGCCTCGATCAGCGGGGCCGAAAGCCAGGCGCCCGAGCCCATGGACGGGATGCAGAACAGTTCCTCATCGGCACCGTCGCCGTAGAAGTCGATGATCTCCTGGCGCCACCCCGCCTCGCCCTCGGGCGTCCACTCCTTGCCGCGGACAAGGCAGATCCGCTGGTACAGCCCGTCGCGCAGCGCCTGGTCGAAATCGATACGCAGGTGCTTGTAGGGCGAGCGTTCGGCGAGGATGTCCTGGATCTGCTGGTTGAAGACGTTCTCGGTGCCGTCATGGGTCGAGCAGACCACGACCTGGCCGCCCCACATAAGAAAGGCAAGCGCCGCCTTCAGGAGCTCCGCGAGGCTGTCGACGAAGGCCGCCTCGTCGATGATCACCACACCCTGCTTGCCGCGCAGGCCCCGCGGGGCAGAGCTGAGCGCGATGATCTCGAAGCCCGAGGCGAAGGCGATCCGGAAGGCCTTGATCGAGCGATCCCCGTTCTCGTCGCTGTCCGGGAACAGGAATTCCTCGTGCGCCTGGGCCGCGACCGAGAAGGCGCGCGCCCACATGGCGCAGGCATCGATGAACTCGCGCGTCATCTCCTGGCTGTAGGAGATGTACATGACGTCCATGCCGCCCGCGGCCTTCTCGCGGCCGGCACGCAGAACGGCATAGGCGGCAAGGCCCCAGGTCAGGCCGATCCGGCGGCTCTTCTCGATGAAGAGGACATGGGTCGAAGCGCTGTCCAGGAGCGAGACGGCCTGCGCCTGGTAGGGCAGCAGAACCTTCGGAAGCCCGACCTGATCGATGACATCCGGCAGCGCCTCCGTTGCTTCGCGGCGCTGGCGCTCCCATTCCTCGCGGGTGATCGGGGCGGTCATGCCGAGACCCCGAGGATCTCCGCCTTGATCCCCTCGACCGTCTCGGCGGTCATGCCGGCGCTGCGGGCATGCTTCTCGACCGTGGCAGCCGCCCGCTCGCGGGTTTCCCGGGCGATGCGCTCCCGCTCTTCCTCCATGAGCTTCTCGCGGATGCCCGACGAGCTCATGACGTCCTTCAGCATCTTGCCCAGGAAGTGCAGTTCGCGCGCATCGATCTCGTCGCCTTCCTTCATCATCTGCGACTGCATGACCTTGAAGGCGAGCGTGGTGATCATCTGGAACAGCACGTTGTGGCGCTTGGCCTCTTCCTCCAGGCCGTTGTCGTTCATCCAGCCCGCGGCCCAGGCACTGGCCTGTTCCTGCGCCTTCACGAAATGCTCGTACTCCTGGCCGAAGGCATGGATCGCGCTCTTGCCGATGCGCAGCTCCAGCCCGTCCTCTTCCAGGCGGGTGTTCAGGGCATCGGCCAGGGCGACATAGTCGCCGAAGCCACGGGACTTCAGCTCCTCCTGGAGCCAGAGCCGCAGCTCGGCGGGCAGCAGGTCAACCTTGCGGGGCGGAGGCATGGTTTACCTCCGGGCGCTCGGACGCTGGATCTCCGGGTGGAGGGCGCGGCCGCGGGCGATTTCGACGCCGCGGGCGGTGGCCTCGACGACCAGGAAGGCCCCTGCGTCCTCGAAGGTGACGAAGCCGTTCTCCTTCAGCCAGGCCAGCTCGGTCACGACCTGGTCACGGCTCGACGTCACGCCGACACCGTCCAGGACATCGGTGAGGATCGAGGCGTTGGACGTGTAGTCCATGCAGGCCTCCAGGTGTCGAAGGATCGCCAGGCGGCGGTGCTTGCGCAGGGTCTCGTTGTAGGCGGTCATGTGGTGCCCCTCAGGTGGTCTTCGTGACGGCTGACGATGCGCTCCGTCCTGGTCTGGCTTTCGGCCATGGCCATCATCGTGGCGGACATCGCCTTCATATCGCCGGACATTTCGCTCAGGTGCAGCTCCAGCCGGTGCATGTCGTCTTTGCCGGGCATGGTCTGGATGGCCTGCTCAACGGCCTGCAGGCGCAGGTCGTGCCGGTCCATCCGCTTGCTGCCCTCGTCGAAGCGCCGGTCCACGTCCTTCCTCCGCGTCGCAAAGAAGGCATAGGCGGCCGAGCACAACGACACGACCAGGCTCACGAAGACCAGGGCGCGGTGCGCAGTGTCCAGGTCGATCATCACCGCGGAGCGCCTTTCCCGCCCCACTTCACGGAGACGAAGTCCTTGACCGTGTGGCCGCCCATGTAGAGGCCAAGCCAGACGGCCGTCAGCTGGAACAGGGTTACGAGGTCGGGCTGCGGCAGCGCGATCTTGAAGATCGCGTTCAGCACATGCAGGACCACGATGCTCCAGAGCCAGAGAAAGCCCACCAGGTACATGGACAGCGGGCGCCAGGCGCGCATCCATACGGGGTCCGTCTTTTCGGCCTGCAGAAGCGCGAACTGGCCCTTCAGGGCCGTCTCGTGCAGCTCGATCAGCTCGGGCGCCTCCGCCTCTGCCCGGACCATTGCCTTGCCCAGCTCTTCGGGCCGCGTCTCCGCAAGCATTTCCAGCTGATCGGGAGTTGTCCCGGCATTCTGCGCCACGCTCTGAAGGACCTGGCCGACCAGCGCGGCGTTCCCCTGGCCGATCCTGTTGGCCAGGACCCGTTCGACAAGGGGCGCGCCGGCCTGGGCGGCAAGCGTGACAAGGGCAGACGAGACCATCAGAAGCTCCGCAGGAAGGTGGCAAGTTTCGGGGCGCGGGGTGCGATCTTGGCGGCGATGGCGTCGCGATAGGTCCAGGCCAGCCACAGCCCCCAGCAGAGGCAGACGGCAAGCGCGATCCACCCGGCCCAGCCGAGCCAGTCGGCCGCGCTCGTGTCGCCCGCGATTGCCGGGGCCTGGGTCGCCGGTGCCGCGACGGCGGCGCTGCCGCCGGCGGCCTTCACCTTGGACCGGGCATCCAGCATCCGTTGAAGCGTCGAAAGGGTGGCCTTGCCCAGGATGGCATCCGCCAGAAGGGCGTGGTCCCGCTGGAATGCCAGGACGGCCTCTTTCGCCACACCGCGGGTGTCATCGCCGACCGGATAACCGAGTGCGGTGAAACCTTCGCGGATCGCGGCAATCTCGTCAGGCGTCACCGGCACCACGATCCGGGCGCAACCACTGGGCGGGTTCTGGGCGACCTTGCCGGCATAGCTACCGAATTGGATCAGCAGGAACTCTTCCTCGCGGCGGCGCTGCAATCCGGGCAGCACCTTGCCCCCCCCCTTGTTCCATAGCTTGATCCGGCGCCCGACCTCCGACCAGTCACGTTCGATCCACGCCCGGACCCAGGAGGCCCGGCCGATGGCGCCGGTGTTGAAGTGGAAACTCACGCCGCCGTCGAATTCGTGCTGGCGCGCGCCGGGCATCACACCGGCCACGGCCGGCGCGTAGTTCACGGCAAGCGCCCTGGACAGCAGTCCCGCCGCCTCGGCCTTGCTGATCTTCATGCCCGCCTTGGGCGTCACGACGCCGGAGGCCGCGGTCAGCCCGCTGCCGATCGTCCAGATCCCGACAGGATCGCGATAGGCGGTCAGGACGACCCCTTCATGGCGCTCGATGAAAGCCACCCCTTCGGCGCTGGTCTGCATGGAAGAACCTCGTGAGATCGCGCGGGGGCGATCAGCGCCCTTCGCTTTGCTCCAAGGTGGCCCGGCGCCGGAAACGGAAACACCCGCAAGGGTTTGCGGGTGTCAGAGGCCGGGCAAATTCATCTGTCGGGAAGGAGGGTCGGAAGACCGCGTATTCGCGGCCTTCAGGTAGCTTCGGACCGTCACGTCGGTGACATGCAGCTTGCGGGCAATTTCGGCGATAGGCAAGTCCCGAGAATGCATCAGCAACGCCAGCCAGGGCTTGGCCGTCGGGATCCGCCGGGGCAGATGCTCCGCCGCTCTCGCGATCTCGGCTGCGGTCTCCACGTCAAAGAGTTCGGCGAGCCGGGACCGTCCTTTCGGGTTGGCCGTGAGGTACAGCTCGGCCCCGCCGAACTCCAAAAGGAAGGTTGCCGCCCGGTCCGGCCCCAGGACCCGGACGAACGGTTCGATCTGGACGGGCGGTTTCGGGAACGTGCCTTCGCGGTTCTCCTGCCGGGTCATTCCAGATCGATCCCTTCCCGCCGGCACATGTCCTTCAGGGCCTGGATCACGGCATTGATCTGGACCGGATCCCGAAGCGCGTCCACGTCCAGCGGAACGAACTGCCACTTGCCTTCGAACCGGGACCGGATGAACGCGTTGAGCCCGTCCCGATCCGGACGCGTCAGTGCGCCGGCATCGCCAAGCTGCTTCCAGAGTACATGGACGAAGCGCAGATCGGCCCGGGGAGCCAGCGGCTCTGAACGGCCCTTGAAGGCGCCTTTTCCGGCCGGCTTGAAGCCGCGATCCTTCAGGGCGGACATGACGAGGTGCAGGTCGGCATCGGACATGTCGGACATGCTGGCCTTGCCGGTGACCGCCAGTTGCAGGTCGTGCCGGGTGTCCGCGTCCAGGCCCAGCTCGCGGCAGGCGACGTGGATCTGACGTTGCAGGGCTCGGTCCGTCATGACAGCAGCACCTCCAGCTCGCGGGCGAGCTGGCCGAGATCGTACCCGGTGCGATCCCCGCTTTCGCAGGACCCGCACCATCGGGTGCGGACCCAAACGGCCATCTCGCCGGGCTTTTCGGTAGGTTCGACGGACATTATGTCGTCTCGATCGAGGAGCTTCTCCAGTGCGGCTTCAAGGATCGCGACGCGCTCGGGAATGGATTGATCCGGTCGAAGGCGCATCACCGGTCACTCCCGAACTTCTGGCTCAGATCCTCATCCATGGAAGCACCGCGCGCACAGCCCGTCGCTTTCGGGCGTCTCCTTGAACGCACGGCCACACAGCCGGCAATCGACCCGGCTGCTCTGATCCGACGCAGCCGCGGGTTCGACCGCGGCCTCCTTCTGATCCCGGCACCACCTTGCGTATTTGCCCCGAAGCTTGTGGAAGTCCACGCTCAGCTTGTCGGCTTCCGTCTTCAGATCGCCGCCGTCCGCCAGCGCCTTGAAGGCGGACGTCCACTGCGCCTCGTCGGGCTCGTCCGAAGGGGGGGCCTGGACGGGCGCGACGGGGGGCGACTTCCGTTTCACGATCGGCATCGGGTCGGTCGGGGAGACGACGACCACAGGCCCGCCGCCTTCAGCGGAGGCCTCTTGCAAGCTGACATCCACGCCGGGCGCATGGTTTTCGATGGTGACGACGCCCTGGGGCTGATCCGGCGCGCCGCTTCCGGTCAGGACGTTGAAGTACCGTTCGGCATGCGCCCGGTCCGTGAAAGTGGCGATCACGGTCGGGACAATCTCGACCAGGTCGACGTTGCCGTCGCCGCGATCGCGCAGTTCAAATCCGCTCATGTCTTCCTCCGGCTGCTCATCAGGCCCCGGCCACCACGCCAGGACGACGCCCCGAACCTCGGGGCGTTTCGCTTAAGGCGCGCTCTTCGACGCGGTGAACTTCAGGGAGGTCCGCTCCGGGATCTCCACGGATGCGCCGGTGGCCGGGTTGCGACCGGTGCGGGCGGCCCGGGTCCGGGTCTCGAACTTGCCGAAGCCGGGGATCGCCACCTTGTCGCCCGCGGCCGTCTGATCGGAGATCTTGCCCAGGATCGCGTCGAGCACGGTGCCGACCGTCGCCTGGTTGAGTTTGGTTTCCGCTGCCACGTCCTTGATCAGGGCGGTTTTCGTGTAGGTTTTCATAGGTCTCTCCTTGGTGGTTATGTCCCGACCGGACCCCCCGGCCGGGATGGGTTCAGGCTTTCGCCGGGCCGATGGCGGCGCCGTCTGCAATGTTTCGTTTCAGCGAAAGCATGGCGCTGCTGATGGCCTTGCAGGCATCGTCGATGTCCGGGGTCTCGGCCGAACGTTCCCGACGCAGGATCTCTGCCACGAGCAAGATCGTGCCCAGGTTCACGGTGATGGAAACTTGCCCCTCCATCGCTCAGGCTTTCGCCAGATCGATGGTGACGGTTCCCCAGGGCGCGTCGAGGCTCTCGCGCATCTGGATCCGGTAGTAGGTCTTCGAGCCCACGACGCGGATCGCATCGCGGATCGCGTCCATCGCCCGGTTCCAGCGCGGATCCTCGACCTCCAGGCGCAACAGCGTGAAAAGAAGGGCCCGGTTCACCTTGCCTTCCTTCTCGGTGTTGAACGTGTTGGTGATGATGCCGCGGATCTCGGACCGGGTTTCAGCGGTCCATTCGGTGAGGCACTCGTCGAGCAGGCCCTTGGCGACCTGCAGTTCCGGCCCGAGGTCGATCAGATCGGCCACGCGGACCTCGATCTTCATCAGGCCATCGTGGGTCTGATAGGTCCGGTTGCCCTTCGGCCCGCCCTTCACCAGCTCGTATTCCTGCGCCAGGAGCTCGTCGAAGGCGCCCAGGTCCTCGAAGGTGTGCGCCTTGAAGCGCTTCACCTGATCGCTCAGGGCCAGGGCGTACCCCATGACCTTCCGGACCGTTTCATCCTCCAGAAGGTGCTGGGGCTTGATCAGTTCGATCGGCGTCAGCTTGCCCTTGGCATCTTCCATGTAGGTCTTGCCGTTCACCAGGATCCGGCCGTCCGGCACTTCGGCCGGGGTGAAACTCGTCGTGTGCGCGCTCATGTCTGCGGCTCCTCGTAAGTGATGTGATGGTTTCCGGGGCCGGTGCCCCGGGCGGGATGGCAACAAGGCCGAACAGCACCAGCGTTCCGGCCATCGCCTCGAACTCTTCCTGGCTCACCAGGGTGGCACCCCGCGGGCCCAGGACATCAACCTTGCCCAGACCGCGCGCCGCCTTCTGCATCATCTCGTGCAGCTCCCAACGTTCAGACATCGGCGCCTCCCACGATCCGAAGCCCACGCTGGCTGGTCGAAGCGCGCCGCCGGTCCCGCACGGCGAACATCAGTTCGATGAATTCGGAGCCCAGGCGCACCAGGGCCACGTCGTCATCCCAGGTGATCCCCGGCCGCTCGCGGGTCAGGATCACCGCCGCGGCGGTGAGGACGACGGCCTCGTCTTCATTCGATGGTGGCGTGCCGATCAGTTGCTGGTACTGGGCAACTGCCTCGTTCGAGAACTCGGTCGTTTCGATCCGTTCCAGCAAACGCGTTTGGGTCATATCTGCGGCTCCTTCCGGAAATGCGGGCAGGCGTTGCAGGCCCGGAACATCCGGACCCGCTGGCTGTTCTCGGCAGAGAACTTCCGCGCCTTGCCCCGCCACTCCTGACATAGCTTCGGGGCGATCGGGCCAAGCGCCGGGCAGGCGATCACGAAATCCTCGTAGGCGCCGCGCACGGCCGTCTCGACGGCGCGAAGGTCCCCTGGGTACTTGCGGCGCAGCACCTGGCTGACCAGCGCTGCGGAGTAGCCCAGCTTTGTGGCGACCTTGTTCTGGCTGGCCTGGGCACATTCCTGCGCCAGCGTGACAACCCAGTCCGGGATCTCCGGTCCCCAAGCGGCGCGCGCGATTTCAATTTGACTGGTCATGCGGCCCCCTGCGGCTCGAAAACCTCGTGGGTGTTCGGGTCATAGATCCGCTTCACCCGCTGGATCTTGGGGGGCAGCGGGCCGTTGTTCCGGATCAGCCGGTAGAGCGCCAGGCGTCCTTTCACCGGCTCGGCCTTGCGCAGGACCTTCAGGTAACCGCACTTGAGCAGCATCGAAACATAGGACTTGGCGGTCTCGTTGGTCACCGTGACCGACAGCGTCGTGGCATGCTGGGCAATGTCCACATGGGTGAACTCGCGCAGCATGTAGATGCTCCGCCACATGTTCTCGACACCGCCGCCCTGGGTAACCGGGGTGCCGTCGGCCCGCAGGCGCGGGGCATGGTGGCCACCGTCCTTGACCAGGTCATAGGTCGGCGGGTCCAGGTCCTCGTGCTTCACGACATAGCCGGCGGCGATCAGGCACTTCAGATAGTCCTGGATCGTCTTCCTGTCGGCCAGGGAGCGGTTCCGCAGGTGGCCCAGGGTGAAGCCCTCCGGCGTGGCCTGAATGGCTTCCCAGATATCCTGGCGGGCCGGCTTGCGCTCATGAACCGGCGGACGGCCGGACGTGGAAACGGACATCAGCGGCCTCCCCGCGGTGCAGGCGCATCGCCGGTGTAGAAGCGGATCCGCTCTGCATCCGCCATGGTGCAACGATCTTTTCCACGAAGGGCGGCATCCTCCCGGATCTGGCCCAGGATGACGACGATGCGCCTTGCGCGACCGTTGGCGGCGCGCAGAACCTCCGTCAGAACGTCTTCGTCGATTTCGACGCCGGAACACTTCATCCGGGCCAGCATCTGGACCTCGCGAAGGTCTGAACCGCCCCGGCTTGCCCGGAGAGCAAAATTCTCAAAGGATAGCTCTCCATGGACAGGAAGAAGAATACGACGAGCCCGTACCCGGCGGAGTTCCGCGAGCGGGCGGTTCAGATGGTGATG
>NZ_VOPH01000016.1 GCF_009765275.1 Chachezhania sediminis | reverse complement strand
GCTGAAGCTGGCAGGGCTCGGAGAACGCGGCCTGCGCCGGACCGCCTCCGGCGGGAGTATTTGTGAAAAGAAGAAGCCGGGCGCGCGGCCCCCTCTTCTTTGATCTTCAAATATCTCGGGGGGAGCCCGAAGGGCGTGGGGGGCAGAGCCCCCCTGAACAGCAGATCGCAGGACGGATCCGGACAATTTGACCGAAAGGTCTCAATCCTGCCCGATTTCGGTCCGATCGCCGCCCGGGGCCAGCGGCATACCTGTCCGCGGTGGATATGGGAGATCGGGGGGTCTTCTGATGGGAACGCGCGCTGGCGCGCGGGTCCTCTCCGGGCAGGGGTGGCCGGAGACGGATCCGCAGGGCGTCGCGGCGGCCATCGTCCCGGCAGTCACGGTGACTGTCGGGGCGGGCGTCGCGGTGACATCGGATGCGGCACCGGGGGGTGTTGTGGGCAGGACCGGCTTCGCCGCCGGGGCCGAGGCCCGGGCCGGCGACCTGGTGGTGGTCGCGGATGCCGCCAGCGGCGGGCTGGTCAGCTTTCACATCGAGAACGGCATACGGGTCGAGGTCGACCGCGTCGGCCTGGCCGAGGGGCTGGGCATTGCCGGCCCCTCGGCGCTGGCGCTGGCCAGCACGACCGGGGCCGGGGGCCGGACCTGGGCGGTCCTGGCGGCCGAAGGCACGGGATCGCTGACGGTGATGGAGCTGACCGATCGGGGCCATCTGCGCCCTGCGACCCAGATCCTGGACACTGCCGCGACCCGTTTTGCCGGCGTGGACGACCTGTCCGTCGAGATCGCGAAGGGCCAGGTCTTTGTCACCGCCACGGGGGATGAGGGCGCCTCGCGCTTCGCGCTGCTGCCCGACGGGCGGCTGGTGCACCTGGACAGCGGCAACGGCAAGGTGAAAGCCGGGGCACCGGACGCGGCCGGGCTGGGCCGCAGCCTGGATGGCACCGGCGATGCCGGCCGCGACGTGCTGAAAGGCGGGGCGAAGGACGATATCCTGGTCGCGGGCATGGGCCGCGATGTGCTGAAGGGGGGCGCCGGTGACGATATCCTGGCGGCCGGTACCGAAGGCGGGGCGCGCGGCGCCAGGATGTTCGGGGGCTCCGGGGCCGATACCTTCGTGTTGGTCCCCCGGGACAAGGGCCGCCTGGTGGTCGCCGATTTCGAGGCGGGTACCGACCGGCTGGACCTGTCGGGCGTGGCTGGACTGATGGATCCCGACCAGCTGCACGTGAAATCCCGCGCTTGGGGCGCACTGATCAAGACTGACGGCATGGTGGCAAGGATCCGCGGCGATGACGGCCGGCTTCATGCCGACGACCTGTTCCCGGATGACGGGCTGGGCACGCCGCTGGGCGTGCCGCTGCCGACGGCGGAGGACGGCCTGTTCTGACCTGGCGACCCGCCGTCAGTTTAGCAGGCTGAGGAAGGTGATGTAGCCGCCGTCCTCGATCAGGTCCGTCACCTCGTTCCCGAACGGTGCCGAGGCGGCGATGGACAGCGCCAGCGCTCCCATCAGTAGAGCCCCGTCAGGCTGAGCGCCGAGGTCCCGGTCGCCCAGATCCGGGCGGCGCGGACCGGCATGATCATCCCGGCGGCGACATGCAGGGTGATGTCGGAGCCGTCGATCGTCGTCAGGTGCACGGTACCGGCGACCCCGGCATTGATTCCGCGGGTGGCGGTGGGCAGGTCGGACGCATCGTCGGGCGTGATGGCAAAGCCGCCGAGGGGCGGCGATTCAAGGCCTGGAGTGTATCGGGAAAACTGATCCGC
This sequence comes from Chachezhania sediminis, assembly GCF_009765275.1. Lineage (GTDB taxonomy): Bacteria > Pseudomonadota > Alphaproteobacteria > Rhodobacterales > Rhodobacteraceae > Chachezhania > Chachezhania sediminis. The sequence goes on along the minus strand of NZ_VOPH01000016.1, from coordinate 74,518 downwards.
CATGACGGTCTCCTTTCGCGTTTGCCCCCCTGGTGAGGGCCGGGTGCAGGTGCTGAAGGATCAGAAAACGACCTGAAGTTGGTCGGAAGCTCCTGCGCGGGGCACTATCTGGGCAAGAGGTGAAAAATTTCGGAAACCTGCGTGCGCTGTCCGGCCGGCCCGGGGCGGCGGATCGTCGCCAATTTTTGCTTTGGGGCGTACAAGTTGTCCCGGTCGGGAATCCTCTGTGGAGCGCCAGCACCAGATGCACTAACAATGCTTGCCATGACGGTATCCGTCCTGAAAATTTAGTGAGCGGTCCGGCGCACCTTATGCGTCCCCGGTCTGAAGGCCCGGTCGACAGGAGAAGACGGCATGAATATCTCGGACAGGCTTGCCCAGAAAACTCCCCGGGTGTCCGCCATGAAGGGCCCCCAGGAGGTCGGGGAGGCCGATACCATCGACTTGGGCAGCCTGAGCTCGGTGCTCTGGCGGGGCAAGTACCTGGTCTGCGCGGTGATGCTGTTGACCACCTTCCTGGCCGGCCTCTATGCCTATGTCCTGGCGGTTCCGCTCTACCAGTCGACGGCCGTGGTCATGCTGAACAACCGCCAGGAGCAGGTTGTCGACCTGGAAAGCGTGATCGGCGGGCTGGGGGCGGACTCCGAGGCGGTCAATACCGAGGTCGAGGTCCTGAAGAGCCGCAGCCTGCTGGGGCGGGTCGTCAAGAAGCTGGACCTGACGAACGATCCCGAGTTCAACACCCTGATCGCCGAACCGTCGTTCTTCGAGGGGCTGAAACAGAATGTGGGCCGGGGCGTAAAGACTGTGCTGGGCATCCGGGCCCCGCAGCAGCCGCCGCTTTCGCCCGAGGCCGAGGCCCGGCGCCATCTTGAGACGACGATCAACGGCCTGCTGGAACGTCAGACGATCCGCAACGTCCCGCAGAGCCTTGTCTTCCAGATCACCATGCAGACGGAAAGCCCGGCGAAATCCGCGCTGGTCGCCGACACGATTGCCGATACCTATATCCTCGACCAGCTCGAGGCCAAGTTCGAGGCGACCGAGCAGGCGACCTCGTGGCTGTCCGACCGCGTCGCCGAATTGCAGGTCCAGCTCGAGGCCGCGGAAGAGCGGGTCAAGACATTCCGGGCCAATATCGACCTGGTCAGCCCCGAGGCGCTGCAGGGTCTCGAGGTGCAGCTGAAGGAAACCAGGGACCGGATCGCCAACGTGGCCCTGTCGCGCGATGCCGCCCAGGACCGGCTGGACGGCATGTCGGAGACGGGCAACGAACAGACCCGGATGCGGCTCGAACTCGACATCAGGCGGGCGAGCGACCAGATCGTCGCGCTGGAAACGCTGCAGAGGCAGCTGGAAAGCCAGATCGACCAGCAGAGTTCCGACCTGATCCGGCTGCAGCAGCTGACTCGGGAATCCGAGGCCAGCCGGCTGCTCTACGAATATTTCCTGGGTCGCCTGAAGGAGACCTCGGTCCAGCAGGGGATCCAGCAGGCCGACAGCAGGGTCTTGTCGGACGCGGTGATCCCGATCATGCCCTCTGCCCCGCGCAAGTCCCTGATCCTGGCCATGGGCATCTTCATGGGCTTCCTGATCGGATCGGCCCTGGTGCTGTGGCGCGAGATGATGCGGGACACGTTCCGCACCCCGTCGGACATGGAGTTCCTGACCGGCCACACGTCCATGGGCCAGATCCCTCTGATCCCGGCGCGCAAGCGCAAGGATGCGATCGCCTACCTGCAGCAGAAGCCGACATCGGCCGTGGCCGAGGCGATCCGCAACCTGCGCACCTCGGTCCTTCTGTCCAATATCGACCATCCGCCGCAGCTGATCATGGTGACCTCGTCCCTGCCGGGCGAGGGCAAGACCACCGTGTCGATCGCGCTGGCACAGAACATCGCCTCCATGGGCCGCAAGACGCTGCTGATCGAGGGCGACATGCGCCGGCGGATCTTCGGCGAGTATTTCGAGGTCGCCGACAAGACCGGCCTGTCCAGGATCCTGTTCGACGGGGTGCCCCTGATGGAGGCGGTGACCAAGCTCGAGAACCACGATTTCGACGTGCTGCTGGCGGACAAGAGCCCGGCCAACGCGGCCGACCTGCTGTCGAGCCAGAAGTTCCGGGCGTTGCTGGACGAGGCGCGCGAACATTACGACCAGATCGTGATCGACACGCCCCCCGTCCTGGTGGTGCCGGATGCACGGATCGTGGCGCAGCTGGCCGATGCGGTGCTGTTCGTGGTCCGCTGGGACAAGACGCTGAAGGGCCAGGTCCTGGCCGGCCTGAACGAATTCGACAGCGCCAACCGCCCCGTGGACGGCCTGGTCATGAACCAGGTCAACCTGCGCAAGATGCGCAGCTACGGCACTTACGGCGGCTATGGCCGTTATGGCCGCTACGGTGCATACGGGGCCTATGGCTCCTACGGGTCCAAGTACTACAACAACTGATCCGGGCGGCCGCCGGTCCCCGGCGGCACTGCGAGGGACGGACATGGACAGCACGACGGGCCGGTCCGGGGAAGACGGCGATCTGGGCCAGCTGGCCCGCGTGCTCAGGACCGAGGCCGCGGCGCTCGGGCTGATGGCGGAAACGCTGGGGCCCGAACATGTCGCGGCGGTGGACCTGCTGGCCGGGGCCCGGGGGCGGATCATCGTCTCGGGCATCGGCAAGTCGGGCCATGTCGGCGCCAAGATCGCGGCGACCTTCGCCTCGACCGGCGCCCCGGCGCAGTTCGTCCACCCGACCGAGGCCAGCCATGGCGACCTCGGCATGATCACCCCGGACGACGTGACCCTCGTGATCTCCAATTCCGGCGAGACGTCGGAACTGTCGGATCTCATCACCTATACAAGACGCTTTGCCATTCCGCTGATCGCGATCACCCGCAAGGGCGGATCGACCCTGGGCCAGGCGGCCGACGTGACGCTTCTGCTGCCCGACGCGCCCGAGGCCTGCGCCATTGGCGTGGCGCCGACCACGTCCACGACCGCGACCATTGCGCTTGGCGATGCGCTGGCGGTGGCGCTGATGCACCGCAAGGGCTTCCGGCGCGAGGATTTCGAGGTCTTCCACCCCGGCGGCAAGCTGGGCGCGCAGCTGATGAAGGTGGAAAAGCTGATGCACACGGGCGAGGCGCTGCCGCTGCTGCCGCCCGATGCACCGATGCGCGAGGGGCTTCTGACCATGACCTCCAAGGGCTTCGGCCTCGCGGGCGTGGTGGAGGGGGGCAAGCTTGCGGGCATCATCACCGACGGCGACCTGCGGCGGAACCTGGACCGGCTGATGGACGCCACAGCGATCGAGGTCGCGACCCGCGCGCCCCGCACCGTGGGGCCGGGCATGCTGGCCTCCGAAGCCTTGAAAATCATGACCGAACGCAAGATATCAGCCCTCTTCGTCGTCGATGATGACAGGCGCGTGCTGGGCCTTCTGCACATCCACGACTGCCTGCGCGCCGGCGTCGCCTGAGAAAGGTCCCCGTCCATGGCCACCCCCGAAAGCGTGATCGTCATTCCCGCGCGCTATGCCTCGACCCGTTACCCGGGCAAGCCGCTGGTTGGCCTGAAAGGGGCTGGGGGCGTCACGAAACCCCTGATCCAGCGGGTCTGGGAGGTCGCGGGCCAGGTGGTGGAGGCCGACGCGATCTATGTCGCCACCGATGACACCCGCATCGCCGACGTGGCGAAGGATTTTGGCGCGGACGTGATCATGACCTCGGAAGCCTGCCGGAACGGCACCGAACGCTGTGCCGACGCCATCGAAAAGGCCGGGATCAGCTCCGACATCGTGGTGAACCTGCAAGGGGATGCGCCGCTGACCCCGCCCGCGTTCCTGTCGGCCCTGATCGGGGCCATGCAGGACGCGCCCGAGATCGACGCCGCCACCCCGGTCCTGCGCTGCGACGCGGAAACGCTGGCGATGTTCCAGGAGGATCGCCGCGAAGGCCGCGTGGGCGGCACGACGGCCGTCTTCGGGGCGGGGCACCAGGCGCTTTATTTCTCGAAGGAAGTGATCCCCTATACCGGGGCCTGGAAGCCCGAGGCCCAGCCGGTCCCGGTCTTTCACCATGTCGGCGTCTATGCCTATCGGCCCGCGGCGCTGTCGCGGTACCTCGGCTGGGCCGAAGGCCCGCTGGAGAAGCTCGAAGGGCTGGAACAGCTGCGCTTCCTTGAAAACGGCGCCCATCTGCGATGCGTCGAGGTGGAGGCCCCCGGACGCGTCTTCTGGGAGCTGAACAACCCCGAAGACGCGCCCCGTATCGAAAGCATCCTGGCCCGGGAGGGCACCGCATGACCCTGAAAACAGTGACCCCGAAGACCGTCACCGTCGGCGACCTGAAGATCGCCAATGACCGCCCCTTCACCCTCTTGGCCGGCCCCTGCCAGATCGAGAACCGGGACCACGCCGAAATGCTGGCGGGCCGGATCACCGAGATCGCGGGAGAGCTGGGCATCCCGGTGATCTTCAAGGCCAGCTACGACAAGGCCAACCGCTCGTCGCTGTCCGGCAAGCGGGGCATCGGCATCGACAAGGGGCTGGAGATCCTGGCGGGCATCCGCGAGAAATTCGGCTGCCCGGTGGTCACGGATGTCCACACCGCGGAACAGGCGGTGCGCGCGGCGGAAGCGGTCGACGTCCTCCAGATCCCGGCCTTCCTGTGCCGGCAGACCGACCTTCTGCTGGCGGCCGGCGAGACGGGCCGCGCGATCAACGTCAAGAAGGGCCAGTTCCTGGCGCCCTGGGACATGAGGAACGTGGCCGACAAGGTGGCGTCGACGGGCAATGAAAACATCATGCTCTGCGAGCGCGGCACGAGCTTCGGCTACAACGCCCTGGTGTCGGATTTCCGGGGCCTGCCGATCATGGCCGAAACCGGCTATCCGGTGGTCTTCGACGCGACCCATTCGGTGCAGCAGCCGGGGGGCCTTGGCGGATCCACCGGCGGGCAGCGGGAATTCGTCCCCGTCCTGGCCCGCGCGGCGCTGGCCGTGGGCGCGGCCGCGGTCTTCCTCGAAGTCCACGACGACCCGGACAACGCGCCGTCGGACGGGCCCAACATGGTGCACCTTGCGGACCTCGAGCCGCTCCTGAAACGGCTCAAGGCCTTCGACGACCTGGCCAAGGCGGGCTGACCGGCCGGCGGCCATTCCCCCGGGTTGCGCCTGTCTTTCGCACGGGGCATGACAGGGCCGGGCGCAAACGGGAGACGGCCATGGTCTGGGATCTGACGGGGAAACGCATCTGGGTCGCGGGACACCGGGGCATGGTCGGCGGCGCCGTGGTGCGCCGGCTGGCGACCGAGGATTGCGAGGTCATCACCGCCGGTCGCGACGTGGTCGACCTGACCCGCCAGGCCGAGGTCGAGGACTGGATGGCCGAAGCGAAGCCCGACGCCATCGTCATGGCCGCGGCCAAGGTCGGCGGGATCCTGGCCAACGACACCCACCCGGTCGATTTCCTGGTGGAAAACCTGCAGATCGAGACCAATATCGCCGCCGCTGCCCATGCCAATGACGTGGACCGGTTCCTGTTCCTGGGATCGTCCTGCATCTATCCCAAGCTGGCCCCCCAGCCGATGGCCGAGGACAGCCTGCTGACCGGCCCGCTGGAGCCGACCAACGAATGGTACGCGATCGCCAAGATCGCGGGGATCAAGCTGGCCCAGGCCTATCGCAAGCAATACGGGCGCGACTGGATCTCGGCCATGCCGACGAACCTTTACGGGCCCGGCGACAATTACGACCTGAACAGCTCGCACGTGCTGCCGGCGCTTCTGCGCAAGTTCCACGAGGCGAAGCAGGCCGGTGCACGCCAGGTCGAGCTGTGGGGGTCGGGCACGCCGCTGCGCGAGTTCCTGCATTGCGACGACCTGGCCGATGCGCTGGTGTTCCTTCTGAAGGACTATTCCGGCTACGAGCACGTGAACGTCGGAAGCGGGGTCGAGGTGTCGATCCGCGAACTGGCGGAAACCATCGCGAAGGTGGTGGGCTATGACGCCGAACTGGTCTTCGACGCGACCAAGCCCGACGGCACGCCGCGCAAGCTGATGGACAGCGCGCGCCTGCACGCGATGGGCTGGAACGGCGCGCGGTCGCTGGAAGACGGCATCCGCGATGCCTATGCGGCCTTCCTGGCCGTCAACGGCGGCTGATCGGGCGCCCGGTCCGGGTGCCATGACAGGGCAGGGGCGGTCGCGGCGCGTCCCCCCCCGATCCCCCCCGGAACGCGGCCGTCAGAATGCCACGGTCACCAGCAGGCCCAGGTGATTGGAGCCGAGCCCGGCCCCCCAGGGGACGACATCGGCCAGGGCCGCGCCACCCCGCACCAGCGCATGGTCGATCGGGATGCCCAGCGGCCCCAGGCGTGACGGCCAGGTCGCAACCGGGCGCCGGGCATGGCGCAACCCGTTGTAGCCCTCGATCCGGTGCAGGCGGCGGCTCCAGGGTGCGGCGTTGAAATCCCCCACCAGCAGCAGCGGAACATCCGTCATCTGCCGCAGCTGCCGGCGGATGGCGCGGTCTTCGGACCGGCTGTTCGCGATGTACCAGGGCTTGCTGAGATGCGCCGCGACGACCTGCAGGACCTGCCCGTCCGCGGCCCGCGCCCGGAAGGTCGCCATCCGTTCGGGCGCGAAATCGAGCGCGCGCAGCTCGGCATCGGCCAGCGGCAGGCGCGACAGGACCAGCAGATTGCAGGTGCTTCCGGCCTCCTCGCAGCCAAGCCGGTGCGGGTAGAGGGGCGCCAGCGGCCCGGCAAGCTCCCGGGCGGCGGCGGCTTCGGTCAGGATGATGATGTCGGCCCCGCTGTCGCGCAGGGCGGCCTCGATCTCGGCGGGCGGTGTCGGGTTGTCGTAGAGCAGGTTGAACCACAGCAGTGTCAGTTCGGTCCCGGCCGCATCGGGGGTGACCCGGGCGCGGTAGTCCTGTGCGATCGCGCCCAGCCCGATCAGGGCGGCCAGCAGGCACCCGGCCCCGAACCAGCGCAGCCCGGTCAGGGCGGTGGCCGCCGCGGCGACGGCAATGGCCACCAGCAGATGGACCCGCAGCCCGTCGACGATGCGGAACAGGACGTCCAGCACCTCGTTGCCGGCCGGGATCGCCGGGCTGAACAGGGCGGCGGCCAGGCCGCCCGCCAGAAGCGCCATCCACAGGCCGGTCAGGCGTTCACGCCAGATCCGCAGGAGGGGGACCGGCGGGGTCATCGGCACCGCGTGTCCCGGTCGCAGCGGCGGCCGCCGCTGTCGTCGCCGCCGGGGATGGCCGGGGCGAAACGGCGATCTGTCGCAGCCGGCTCCGGCCCGCAGCCGGCTCCGGGGTGCACATTTTTCATGCGTTTCGCACAATAATCAAGCATGTCTCCGGGGCGGATCTCTCCGCTCCGCCAGGGCGATCGCCGCCTCAGTTCCAAGACGACCGGGGGATCTCTCCGGTCAGGAACGCCGTCGCATTGGCCCCGAAATGGTGGTGATCCTTGAAGTAGGGAAGCTCTCCGTCATCCAGCGTGCAGGTCTCTGCGCCGTCGCACCAGATGTCGCCGGGGTACAGGATCTTCAGGTCCTCGCGTCCACCCAGAACCTGTCCGAACCGCTTGGATCTTTCCTGCAGGTCCGCGGGATCGGTCCTGCCCTCGTCGATCAGTTTCCGGATCGATCCGCTGCCCGTCATGGGGCTCAGGCGCACGACGAAATCCTCGGGCAGGATGACATGCGGACCGATCACGTAGACATCGTCCGCATAGTCCGAGAAGTAATCGGCCGTCGCGTCGATGAAGGGCTTCCATTGCTCCGGACTGTAGGCGCCATTGTCGGCCGGGGCATCGGCATTAAGGATATCTCCGCCATAGAGATGCCAGCCCTGGGAAAAGACGACGCGATCGTATTTCCGGTCGAGATGATAAAGCTTGTCCCGCAGATCGTCGCAGGACATCAGCGAAAAGCTGTCGCGGTAGTCGACGTCCTTCAGCAGGACGCAGCCGCCGCGGGAAACGACATCGACCTGGTCGGGGGAATATCCCCAGGCCTGCGACAGGGGCAGCACGTATTGCTGGGCCAGGCTGTCGCCGATGAACAGGATCCGCTTGCCGCCCTCGCCGCCGAAATAGACCCCCTTGCGGTAATTCTGCCCGAAGGTGCTTTCCGTCTTGCGGGACAGGTCCAGCGCATAGCGGTTGAAGCGTTCGAGGCGCCAGTCGGCGTTCGAGGCGGTGGCGATCCAGAAGCCGAAGGCGGCGATGGCCAGGGTGACCCCGACCAGCCCCAGCTGAACCGGGGTGCCGCGGCCCTGCTTGGCGATCTTCCGCACCGGGGTTTCGCAGTAGCGATAGACCAGGGCCGATATCCCGATGCCCAGGACCAGCACCAGCGCCAGGAGAATCCAGATGTTGATTTCGGGGTAGAAGAAGGTGGTGAAGGAAATGATCGGCTGGTGGAAGAGATACAGGGGATAGGAAACGAGGCCGATGAAAACAACGGGTTTCCGCGACAGAACCCAGCCGACCGGGGTGCCCGCGGGCAGGGTGATCAGGCACAGGGAGGCCAGGCAGACGATGGCGCCGTTGATCCCCGGGAAGACGGTCGTGTCGGAAAAGGCCAGGGCGCAGACCAGGATGACGACGATCGACACGCTGGTCAGGACCGATCTCAGCCACAGCGGGACGGCGACCTGCGGATCGACGTTCCGGGACTGGATGAGGATGGCCGCCCCGCTGCCGATCATGAGTTCGAAGGCCCGGAACTGGGGCATGAAATAGGCCTGGAGCGGGACCGTCCGTGCCCCCACCTCGGACAGGACGGTCAGGAGCACGGTCAGGCCCAGCACCCAGTAGAGTGTCCTGGCCCGGGCCAGGAAGTAGATCACCATCAGGGTGATCGGCCAGACCAGGTAATACTGCTCTTCCACGCCCAGCGACCACATGTGCAGCAGCGGCTTCACGGTCTCGTCCTGGGCGAAATAGTTGACGCCCTGGGCATCCAGGATGTTCTTCAGGCCGATGGCCGAGAAAAAGATGTCCTTTCCGAGGCTGTCGAATTCGGACTTGCTGTAGAACAGGAAGCCGAAGACCGCCGTGATCAGGAGCATCAGGATCAGCGCCGGCAGAAGACGGGCAAAGCGCCGCTTGTAGAAGGCGGCAAAGGAAAAGCGCCGTTCCGCGACTTCCTTGTAGACCTGGGACGTGATCAGGAAACCGCTGATGACAAAGAACGTATCGACGCCGATATAGCCGCCGGGCATCAGATTCTTTTCGACGTGGAAAAGAATGACCAGAATGACAGAAATAGCTCGAAGGCCGTCTATTTCCCGTGAATATCCCATGAAGTTCCGTTACCTTTTGTAACCTTGGCAATCTACGTTCGGTGTTCCGGCCCGGCGGCCTCGTCACGGTCCGGTCCCCGTCCGGACTGTGCTGGAAGTTGGCGGATGGTGTTGAAGTGGTTTTTTGTCGCACGCCGGCCGGCGATCTGCCGGTCGCGGGGGCGCTGCGGGCCCGGCCCGCCTCCGCTCTCTCGTCCGCTCTCCCCCTCCGGCGCCTCTCCCGATGCTTGCCCCGACGCCCCCCGACGCGGCCCCGACGCGGCCCCGTCCGCCCCGCCCCGGCGGGGCTTTCCGACGCCGCGCGGTTCCATGATGCCGCAGGGATTCCCAGGGGTGTGGCGTTTACGATCACCCGGTGTCTGGTATGGTTCGCCTGCCCGTCACGGACACCGTGCCGTGCGCCACCGCTGCCGGTGGCGAAACGACAGGGCACAGATGCAGTCTGGCGGCCGGGATCCGGGCCGTCGCCCCGGGACAGTTTGGAGCACCTCTTGAAAGTCGCTATCGTTCACTACTGGCTTGTCGGTATGCGCGGCGGCGAGAAGGTCATCGAGAAACTGCTGGAGATCTATCCGCAGGCCGTCCTCATCACCCATGTCTACGATCCCGATGCGGTGTCGGACATCATCCGCCGGCACGAGGTGCGCGAGACCTTCATCGGCCGGCTGCCGGGGGCGAAGACCCATTACCAGAAGTACCTGCCGCTGATGCCCCGCGCGCTGGAGCAGATGGACCTGCAGGAATTCGACCTCGTGATCTCGTCCGAGAGCGGGCCGGCCAAGGGGATCATCCCGCGGCCCGACGCGGTGCACCTGTGCTATTGCCATTCGCCGATGCGCTATATCTGGGACCATTACCACGTCTACCGCGCCTCGGCCGGCCGGCTGGCCCGGATGGCGATGCCGCACATGGCGCACCGGCTGCGGATCTGGGACGTGACCACGGCGGCACGGGTCGACCATTTCTTCGCCAATTCCAGCTTCATCGCACAGCGGATCGAACGCTATTATCGCCGCGAGGCCGAGGTCGTGGCCCCCCCGGTGGCGGTCGACGAATTCGCCATCGCCGACACGGTGGGGGATCACTACCTCTATGCGGGGGAACTGGTGGGCTACAAGCGGCCGGACCTGGCGATCGAGGCGTTCAACGCCTCCGGGCGCAAGCTGACCGTCGTGGGCGACGGCGAGATGCGGCCGCGGCTGGAGGCGATGGCCGGCCCGAACATCACCTTCCGCGGCCGGGTCCCCTTTGCCGAGCTGAAACGCGAATTTGCCGGCGCCCGCGCGCTGATCTTCCCGGGCGAGGAGGATTTCGGCATCGTGCCCGTCGAGGTGATGGCCTGCGGCCGGCCGGTGGTCGCGCTGAAGCGCGGCGGCGCGCTGGACTATGTCGAGCCGGGCGTGACCGGTCTCTTCTTCGAGGAACAGACCGTCGAAAGCCTGAATGCCGCGGTCGACGCGCTCGAGGCGCAGCCCGGCCTGCTGGACAGCCCGCAGGCGATCCGGGCCCGTGTCGAACGTTTCCATCCCGACCGCTTCGCCGAGCGCATCAGGACCCGGGTCGAGGCTCTGCTCGAAGCCCGGGCCCGGGAGACAGGCTGATGAAGGTCCTGTTCCTCACGGTCCGGGCTGATCTCGGCGGTGGTCCGGAACACCTTTACCAACTGCTGGCCAACCATCCCGAAGGGGCCGAGATCTGGGTGGGCTGTCCCCGGGACGAGCCCTATTTCTCCCGGTATGCCGAGCTTCTGGGCGCGGACCGCATCGTCGAGATCCCGCACCGCAAGTTCACCCGGTCGGCGTTGTTCCGGCTGGCGGGGCTGGTCCGGTCCGAAGGGATCGAGGTGGTGCATTCCCATGGCAAGGGCGCCGGGCTTTACGGCCGGCTGCTGGCGGCGCTGACCCCGGCGCGGTCGGTGCACACCTTCCACGGGCTGCATGTCGGCGAATACGGCAAGGCCAAGAAGGCGGTCTATCTTGCGCTGGAACGCGCCCTGGGGCGGTTGACCTCCCGGGCGATCTGCGTGGCCGAGACCGAGGCCGAGGCGATCCGCGCCGTCAACATGATCCCGGCCGGGCGGCTGGTGACCATCGTCAACGGCGTGGTGGTCCCCGACGGGATCGAACGCCCCGCGCTGTCGGAGACCGGGCCGCTGAAGATCCTGGCGGTCAGCCGCTATGACCACCAGAAGAACCCCGACCTGATGATCGACGTGGCCGCCGCCCTGAAGGGCAGGCGGGCCTTCGAGATGGTGGTTCTGGGCACCGGCGAGCGGCTGGAGGAGATGCGCGCCCGGGTGGCCGCCGAGGGCCTGGGCGACATGGTCGACCTGAAGGGCGGCGTGCCGTCGTCCCGTCCCTACATGCGGGCCGCCCATGTCTTCCTGTCCAGCTCGCGCTGGGAAGGCATGCCGCTGGCGGTGCTGGAAGCCATGTCCGAGGGGCTCTGCCCCGTCGTCACCGATGTCGCCGGCAATCACGATCTTGTCGACCACGACCGGACCGGGCTGCTTTATGCCGGGGCCGACGAGGCCGCGACGCTTCTGGCCGGGCTCGGGCCCGATCGCTTCGACGTGCTTTCGGGCGCGGCCAGGGCCTTCGTCGAGGACGGATATTCGGTGCAGACCATGGCCCGGCGCACCTATGCGCTTCTGCAGGAGGTGGCGGCGCATGACGACTAGGGATCATCAGCGCGGAGCCTGGCGATGACATCCGCCCCCGAACCTTCGACCGGCAACCGGATCAACCGCACCCGCAACATGGCCGTGCGGGTCGGGCCGATCCTGCTCACCATGGCGATGCTGGGCGCGGTCCGGTCGGTCGGGACCTTCCCGATCTACCTCGGGTATCTCTCGGCGCTTGCAGGGATCTGCTGGCTGGTCCTGACCATGCGGATCTCCCGCTTTCTGCTGCCAAGCTACCTGCTGTTTGCCTGGGGGATCGTTTCGCTGGTCTATCACGGCCTGGGGCCGATCAGCTACATCCAGCTCTGCATGGTCCTGGGCGGCCTGGGGGTGGCCGAGATCGTCGCTCGCATCAACCCGGCGGTGATCGCGGACGTGGTGTCGCGGCGGCTGATCTGGCTGATCGTCCTCGTCGTCATCGGGGAAACCCTGCTGATTGCCGCGGGCTTCGGCGAACGGAGCCGCGAGCTGCAGGGCGAACTGACGGGGGGGCTGCTGCCCGACCTGGGCATCCAGGTCCCCCGCTACCTGGGGCCGATGGGCGGCTCCGGCTTCTCGGGGGCGCTGACGGGGGCGCTGGCGCTGCTCTGCCTGACGGAAGGCCGCAAGCGCGCGGCCTGGACGCTGTTCTTCATCACCATCCTGATGGTCAGCCGGGGGCCGCTTCTGGGCCTGATCCTTGCGGGCATGTTCCACATGCTGCGCGGCTGGAAGATCTTCCGGCGGCTGGCCCTGATCATGCCGCTGATAACCGTGTCCTCTCCGATCCTGGTCTACTGGCTGCAGAATGTCCTGACGACGGAGCAGATCCTGTTCCTGATCGAGGTCAGCACCCGCCGCTTCCTGCACTTCATGACCTTCCTGCAATGGGGGCTCGACAACCCGATCTTCGGGATCGGATACAGCAACTGGCAGTCGGTCTATTCCGAGTACTTCTTCGAACGCGACTTCCAGCAATGGGGTCACCGGACCAACCTTGCGCTGATCAAGGAAGCGCACAACTTCATGCTCGACATCTTTGGCGAGATGGGCGTGGTCGGCTGGCTCCTGGCGTCGCTGCAGATGATGATGACCGCGGTCAGCGCCTTCAGCCGCGATGCGCGCTATGGGTCGGTCTTCCTGTTCATCTCGATCAGCTACCTGTTCCTGTCGGGGCTGTCGAACTGGACCTACTGGCTCGTGACCGGGCTGGTCATGGGCTATGCGCGGCTGTCGCGGGCCGCCGATGCCGAGCGCCGGGAGGCGGCCGCGAATCTGCGGGATCCCCCGGCCTAGGGAAGACCCCGGCGCCCCGGCCGGACGAACAGCGGGGAAGGGCGCCGGGTCTTCCGGATCGGCCGGCATCCTGGTCCGGCCCTCAGGGCCGGACGGGCCGCGCCACATCTTGCAACGGCAGCACGGGCTGGCAGGCCGACCGGGCCGGATCTGACATCCAAGGGTATCGCTGATGAAGTATCGTGCAGAGATCGATGGTCTGAGAACGCTGGCCGTCGTCCCCGTCATCCTCTTCCATGCCGGGTTCGACGTCTTCAGCGGGGGCTTCGTCGGTGTCGATATCTTCTTCGTGATCAGCGGCTACCTGATCACCACGATCCTGATCAACGATCTCGAGGCGGGCCGGTTCAGCATCGTCAACTTCTACGAACGGCGCGCCCGGCGGATCCTGCCGGCACTGTTCCTGGTGATGCTGGTCTGCCTGCCCTTCGCCTGGCTGCTGCTGCTGCCGCCGGACCTGAAGGACTTTTCAGCCAGCCTGATCAGCGTCGTCACCTTCGTGTCGAACATCCTGTTCTGGCAGCAGAGCGGCTATTTCGACACCGCGGCCGAACTGAAGCCCCTGCTGCACACCTGGAGCCTGGCGGTCGAGGAACAGTACTACATCTTCTTCCCGGTCCTGCTCTTCCTGCTGTGGCGGATGGGGCGCCGCGTGGTGACGGCGGCCCTGGCCGTCCTCTTCCTGGCCAGCCTCGCCCTGGCGCAATGGGGGGTAGTCTACAAACCCAGCGCGGCCTTCTTCCTGCTGCCCACCCGGACCTGGGAGCTTCTGGTCGGATCGTTCTGCGCGGTCTACCTGACCCGTCACCCGATGCCGGCCAGAAGCCCGCTGACCGAGGCGCTGAGCCTGCTCGGCATCGCGATGATCGCGGCCAGCGTCGTGTTCTTCGGTCCCGAGACGCCGACACCGGGGCTCTACGCGCTGGTCCCGACCCTGGGAACGGCGCTGATCGTGTTCTTCGCCCGTCCCGAGACGCTGAGCGGGCGGTTCCTCGGCAACCGGGTGCTGGTCGGCATCGGGCTGGTGTCCTACAGCGCCTATCTCTGGCATCAGCCGATCTTCGCCTTTGCCCGGCAGACCGGCGGGGAACCGGCCGCCTGGATCATGCTGCTGCTGTCGGCCCTGGCGATCGGGCTGGCCTACCTGTCCTGGAAATATGTCGAGGCGCCGTTCCGCAACCGCGAGCGGTTCGACCGCAAGAGGATCTTCCTGCTGTCCCTGGCCGGGATCGTGTTCTTCGCGGCGGTGGGCGCGGCCGGCGTTCACTGGAACGGGTTCGAGTCCCGCCTGACCGGGCCGCAGAAGGAATTGCTGGCCTATCGCAACTATCCGCGGGCCGAACTCTATCGCGAGGGGGCGTGCTTCCTGCGTCCCGACCAGCCGGTCGAGGAGATCGACGTCAGCTGCTATGACGGTGCCCGGACCATGGTCTGGGGCGACAGCCACGCGGCGGCCCTGACCTCGGGGCTGCGGGGGATCCGGGACGGGGTGGGGCAGATCACCGCCTCGGCCTGCCCGCCGCTGCTGGGCTACGCGCCGCCGTCGCGCCCGCATTGCGCGGCGATCAACGCCTTCGCGCTGGAGCAGATCGCCCGGACCAGGCCGGACCAGGTCGTCCTGTTCGCCAACTGGCAGGGCTATGCCCCCTTCGTCGAGGCACACCTGGCCGAGACGCTGGCCGCCCTGAAACAGACCGGGGTGGAGGACATCCTGGTCCTGGGCGGCGCTCCGGACTTCCCGCCGGGCCTGCCCGAGCGCATGCTGCAGCAGCGGCTGGATCTGTCCGGCCCGTCCG
This sequence comes from Chachezhania sediminis, assembly GCF_009765275.1. Classification (GTDB taxonomy): domain Bacteria; phylum Pseudomonadota; class Alphaproteobacteria; order Rhodobacterales; family Rhodobacteraceae; genus Chachezhania; species Chachezhania sediminis. The sequence goes on along the minus strand of NZ_VOPH01000016.1, from coordinate 59,449 downwards.
AGATCGTCGCGGATATCGGCCCGATCGCGCGGCTCGATACCGAGATCGAGCGGATCGCGCAGGCGCAGGGCATCCCGTTCGAACCCCTGCTGGACCGGCTGTGCGACGGCGATCATTGCCGGGCGACGGTGACCGACAAGACGGGGGCCGTGGTGCCGATGAGCTGGGACCGCAGCCACTTCACGCAGCCCGGGGCGCAGTTCGTCGCCGAGCAGGTCTTCGGACAGTGACGACCCGGGGCCGGGGCCGGTACAATGGCATCAGAGTCAGGAACGATTGACATGGCACCAGTTCAGAAAAGTGCACGGATCGAATGGATCGACATTGCCAAGGCGCTGGGGATAACGCTGGTCGTCTTCGGCCATGTCATCCGTGGCCTGATGCAGAGCGGTCTTCTCGAGAACCCGGTCTGGCACAAGATCGACTTCGCGATCTACACGTTCCACATGCCGCTGTTCTTCTTCCTCAGCGGCCTGAACGTCATGGGGTCGCGCGGGAAGGGCGGGTTCTTCGCGCGCCGGGCCCGGGCGATCGTGATCCCCTATTTCGTGTTCTCGCTGCTGCAGGGCGGGGTCCAGCTGGCGCTGGCGGGCAAGACCAACGGCGCGATGAGCGTGGGCGAACTGCTCCGGATCCCGATCGATCCGATCGCCCCGTTCTGGTTTCTCTACGTGCTCTTCATCTACGTGGCGCTGGTTTCGGTCTGGAAGCCGGGCTGGCCGATGCTGGCCCTGGGCTGCGTCACCATGGCGGCCTCGCACCTGGTGAAGGACGACCACTACTTCCTGTTCCAGATCCTCTATTTCCTGCCCTTCTACGTGGCCGGCTGCCTGTTCACGCCCGGCCGGCTGTCGCTGCCGGCGGGCCTTGGCGCGGTGGCGGTCTATGCCGCCTGGGTGCTGGGGGCGCTGGCGCTCGGCGTGTCGGACAGGGCGTTCTATGCCCCGGTCATGCTGCCGGCCACGATTGCCGGGATCGTCGCCACGATCTGGATCTCCCAGCGGATGGAAGGGATCTCGCGCGTGTTCACCTGGATCGGCGAGAACGTCATCGCCATCTACGTGATGCATATCCTGGCCGCGTCCGGGGTCAGGATCATCCTCAAGATGGCCGGGATCGACGCGCCCGCGATCCAGATCGTGATGGGCATGCTGGGGGGGATGGGGCTGCCGCTTCTGGCGCTGGTCGTCCTGCAGCGGATCGGCATGGCCGGCTGGGTCGGACTGCCGGCCGGCGCGCGCCGGTAGCGCGCCGGGCCTGATTTCCGATCAGGAGGTCGGGCCGGGTTTCCAGTGCGACAGGTCGGTGCCCAGCAGGGCTTCCAGCCGCTCCACCTCGGACGAGAAATGGATCCGGAGCTCGGTCTCGAACTCGGGCGAGATCTCGGCCCGCTTCGACTTCACCCGCAGCTTTTCCTTGATCGCCTCGATGTACCAGGGCTTCTGGTTGCGGGCCCAGGTCCGGAACCGCCAGACGGCGGGTTCGATCCATTTCGGTGGCCGCAGCACCAGGTTGGCCACGCTTTCGAACCGGTGCTTGTGCGAGGCATTGACCACCGGGAAGTCGTCGCGCCCGTCATCGTCGAGCCCCAGGAAGGCCAGCGTGCGGACATAGACGGACCGGGGATCGGTCTTCAGGTCTTCCTGGAACAGCACCAGCCGCCGGTCGGCGGGAACCAGGGCAAAGAACCGCTCGATCTGTTCGGAAAAGCCCGCGACGTCGCGGTACTGCAGGAACTGCGGCGCCAGGCAGGTCTCGGGCAGGTTCTCGCCCCGGGCGCGGGCATCCTGCAGCGCCCAGGCCTTCCGGAAGTCTTCCTCGTCCTCGTTGCGGTCCCAGATCTGTTCCATGTGGAAGGCATGGGCCACCTGGATCGGATCGCGCAGCATGACGATGAAGCGCGCATCGGGCACCATCTCGAGAATGCGCGGGATCGCGCGGTGCGAGGCGAGGTAGTTCGTCGATCCTTCGCCGACGGCCTTGTGCACCGCGGGGTCCGCGGCCGCGAAGAGCCGCAGATAGCTTTCGTCGTCGTCCAGCTCGTGCTGCTTGGACAGTTCCGGGTAGTCGTCCGAGAAGTAGAACGGCTCCTTCGGATTGCAGAAGAAGACGTTCGCATGATCGTCGAGATATTGCGCCAGCGCCGATGTCCCGCACTTGGGCGCACCGATGATGAAGAAGTTCGGGGTCATGTGCAGGGTCCTCGTGCAGGGTCCTCGTGCCGGCGCCTCAGCGGCGCGCGCGGCGGGCGTTCTCGATCCGGAAAAGGACCTCGCCCGGGGCATGCATGGCCTCGCGGGCCCAGTGCATTCCGGTGCGGGCCAGGTGGCGGACGCGGATCGCGCGGCCGACCAGGCGCTGGCGGGACAGGGCGGCGCCGATGTCGGCCTCGGTCGCGCCGGCGGTGAAATGGGGCACATAGCCGGCCTCGGTCATGGTGGCGCCCAGCACCGCCTCCAGCGCCATGCCGGTCCGGGCCGGGATCGCGTCCTTCCAGGCCTCGTTGCGGCCCTTGTCGGCGGCCTTGCCGACCAGCTTGTGCAGCGACTGTTCCTTTGCCGACACGACCTTGCCGGACGGGGTCGCGGTGGCCGTTTCACCGGCTGGGCCGAACAGCGCGTCCAGCGTGGCGTCCATCGACTCCGGATCGCTCATCAGGTCCTCGTAGCGGATCACGGTCAGCGGCATCGACAGGGCCGCGCTGGCCCTGCGGTGCTTCAGCCAGGCGGCGGCGGCGCGCAGCGGGTCGCCCCCGGCCATCGGCCCGCCATAGGAATAGACGGTGCGGGTGTTCATCATCGAGTTCACGACCCCGCGCGGATCGCGCAGGATCTCCAGGAAGTCGGCCTCGGGCACGACGGCGCGCACGGCCTCTTCCTCGAACACGACCTCGGCGTTCTTGACCAGGAAATGCTGCCCCGACAGGCCGTGCGTCTCGCGGTAGGCGTCCAGGAAGGCCAGCAGGATCTCGCGCCGGCCCTGGCCGGCCAGGGCGGTGGCCAGCGCGGCCAGCCGCGTCTCGTCCAGGCCCAGATTGTCCATCTGCATGTCGCGCCGGAACAGCGCGGTCAGCCCGTCGGCATCCAGCCCGCGGATCTCGTCCTCGCTGCGCCAGAACAGCAGCAGCGGCAGGCGGAATTCCGGGATCACCACCACGTTCGAACGGTTCTCGGCGATGCGGTTGGCTAGGAAGGTCGACCCCGACCGGGCACAGTAGATCAGGAAGGTGATCCTCATGCGGCTACTCCGGCTTTCCAGTGCGACAGGTCGCGGCCGGTCAGGCGCTCGATCTTGTCGGTCTGCGGGTCGAAGACCCGGTGCAGTTCGGCCAGCTGCTCGGGGGAGAGCCGGGCCCGTTTCAGGTCCTTGGTCAGCATCCCCTTGACCGCCTTCAGGGTTCCCCCGTTGCCGGTGCGCAGCCATTTCTTGAGCCCGCGCACCGCGGGCGCGATCGCCGGCGGCGGCGACTGGTAGAACCGGGCCAGCCCCTGGAAACGGTGCTGGTGCGAGGCCTTGACCACGCCGATGTCGGAGAGATCCTCGTCCTCCAGCCCCAGGAAGTCGCTGACCGACCTGTAGAACCCGGGCGCATCGGCGCGGATGTCGTCGATGAAGCCGACCAGCAGCCGGCCTTCGGGGATATGGGCCATGGCGCGTTCCAGCTGGTCGCCCAGGCTACAGTACTTGCCATAGATGATCCGGCCCGGCTCGCCCACCGTGGCCGGCAGCCGCTCGCCCTTCTCCCGCTGCTCCTGCAGGCTCCAGGCGGCCCAGAAATCGCGCTCGTCCTCGTTGAGGTTGAAGACCTGTTCCTGGTGCCAGGACTGGACCTGTTCGACCGGGTTGCGCAGCATGATGATGAACCGCGCGTCGGGATTGAACTCCAGGATGTTGGGCACCGCCGCTTCCGAGTAGAGATGCACCACCGAGCCGTCGATCAGGTGGGTCTTCCCGGCCGGGGCCACCGCGAAGAGGGCCAGGTAGTCCTCCAGCGTCTGGATGTTGGAAACCCCCTTGTCGCGGACCAGGTCGGTGGCCCAGAAACCGGTTTCCTTCGGGTAGGGCAGGAAGACCTTGGAGTGCTGCTCCAGCGCACGGACCAGGTTGGTGGTGCCGCACTTCGGCGCGCCCAGCAGGAAGACGTTGGGTTTCCGCGTCGTCATATGGGCTGGTACTCCCGTTGCTCGCAATTGCCGCGCAGGTCGCGGGGCACACCCTTTCCGGGCGTCGTTTCGTTACGGGCGCAGCGACCTGACGGCAGGTCCCTGCGCCCTGCGATGGTCATCCGGCCGCCACGCGACCCTTGTTCACAAGACACATGACGCTGGGGTCGATCTTCAGGCTGCGGCGGCACATCCAGACGCCGAAGACCCCCGTCGCCACCTGTTCGAGCCCGGCCGCCACGGCCGCGCCGTGGATGCCGAAGGCCCAGACCAGCGGCACCAGCGAGGCCAGCAGCACGCCGATGGCCCACAGCAGCATCTTCATGTAGCGCCGCTCCTGGCCCATCATCTGCAGCATCGCCGGGGCCGGGCCGCTGAGGACCCGGACAAGATAGCCGCCGGCCACCAGCACCAGCGCCCAGTGCGCGAAGCTGAATTCCTTGTTGAAGAGTGCCAGCGTCCAGCCCCCCTCGAGGAGGAAGAGCAGGAAGAACAGGGCCCCCGGAATGCCGGTGAACAGCACCACGAAACGGTTGATGTCGCGGATGCCGTCCATGTCGCCCCGTTCGTGGGCGGCCGACATCATCGGCATGGCCAGCATGTTGGCCGCCACCATGAACAGGTTCACGACCATGGCCAGGCGCAGGGCGGCGAAGAAGGCGCCGCTGTCCTCGGCGGACAGCAGCACCCCGACGATCAGCATCGCCACGTTCGGGGTTGCGGCGGACAGCACGCTGCTGCTCCAGAACACCCAGGCCGACCGGTCCCATTCGGTGCGGGACTCGTAGCTGACGGGCGAGCGCAGCAGCGCCTGCGGCCGGGTCTCGGCATAGAGGCCGGCCTGGACGATGGTCAGCGCCAGCAGCATGAGCGAGATCACCAGGAAGCCCCAGGTCACCGGGATCGGGCCGGACAGGCCGATGGCGGGAATGGCGAACAGCGCGACGACCGCGGCGCGCCAGATCACCTCGCGCGGGGCCAGGGCCAGCACGATCGAGCCATGGGCGCGCAGCACGTGGGACTGGTATTCGGCCAGCCCCAGCGACACGGTGAAGAAGGCGACGGTCCAGGGATAGAAGCCCCCGGTCAGCCGGTCGGAGACCTCGCTGGCCAGAACGAACAGCAGCGACAGGATCGCGCAGCCCCCCAGGACCAGCAGATAGCCCCGGCGGGTGAAGCCGCGCATGCCCGGGATGTCGCCGCGTTCCATGTGCACGGGGATGAAGCGCAGCGCGCCGACCCGCTGGCCCATGCTGCCGCCCAGCACCATCAGCGTGGCGGCCGAGAAGCCGAAACCGAACAGGGCGAAGCCGTCCGCCGTCATGCCCCGGGCAATGACGATGAACATGAAGAAGGACAGGCCGGCCGAGGCGATCTTGACGAAAAGACTGCTGGCTCCGCCACGGGCAAGCTTCTTCGTGAGAGACTGGCCTACACTTTGTGACATGCTCTCTGCCATCGTCTTTCTGCGGCGACCGGGCCGCCCGGGAGGTCAATGTTGCCCGATATTCGTGCGAACACGGCCAGCTTAAAGCGCCGATTTGCAGCTTGGCAACTTGAATTGCTGCTCTGCGGCATTGCAGCAAGGGCAAGGGCCCCCGGGGGAGGGATTCCGCTGGAGAATAGGCAGGAACCGGCGCAACCCGAAGGGTTGCGCCGGCCGGAACGGGGCCGGAGCCGCGGAAACGGGCAGGCCGTGAAGGGCAGGGCCGGGAGGCCGTCGCGGGCGAGGTCATACCGTCGTGCTCGGCCCGTCGGGGGCGGGCCGAAATTGGACCGGGGTTGGATCGGGGTTCGGTCGGACCGCGGGATCAGACCCAACTGCCACTGTCGAAGGACTGGATGACCCAGAGCTTGACGTTGTCGATCAGGCAGACGTCGTCGCGGGATACGGTGTTCGTGTCCCAGGTGTGCAGGAAGGTCAGCGTGCCGGTCCCGGAGGGGCGGAACACATGTCCCCCCTTGTACCAGGGGGTCACTGTCCCGTCCCCGCCGGAATGGACCACGTCGACATAGGGGCTCTGGCCGTTGGACGGGAAGGCCGAGGCGGTTCCGTCCTCGACCTTCAGCCGCGCCCGGACCGATCCGGCGCTGCCGAAGGTCGCGCCGACCTGGCGATAGGCCCAGGCCGCGGTGATCATCATGATCTGGCCCACCAGGTCCGGCGTCACGGTGAACTGGATCCGGTAGCTGGCCGGGGTCGTATTGGCCGAGGGGGCCATGGTCACCGCGCTGCCCTTCGACAGGAATTCGCCCGCCGCAGTGGTGGTGCCCAGGACCGTGCCGTTGGCCACCGACGGATTGGCCGACAGGATCGGCGCCGTGCTGGTCCCGTCGAGCAGCGTGGTCACCAGCTGCTTGTCGCGGAAGTCGAAGGACATCCGGTTGATCCGAGGTGTGCCAAGGCCCAGCTCGGTCCAGTCGGTCAGCGAGAACTCCTCGCTGTCGGAGGACCGGATGGGCGGCATCCCTTCCATGACCAGCGCGCCCGGCTCCCGCTCTCCGGTCGCGGTCCACTGGGCGGCATCGAAGGTGGCAGTGGTCGTGAAGGGCACCAGGTCCGGCCTGGGCGCATAGACGGTGCCGCCGTTGTTGACGAGGATCCCGGGATCGCACACGTCGATGCCGCTTGCGAAGGTCAGCGGCGTCCAGGTGGCGGCCTGGAACAGCCGGCCCGGTGCGGCGCCGCCCAGGGCCTGGAAATGCACCGGTCCGCCCAGCGGCGCCCGCAGCCGCGCGCCGTCATAGGCCCCCAGGAAATACGGGGCCTTGCGGCAGCTGGCCTTCTGGTAGCTGCGGATGTTGACGAAGGCCCCCGGCCCCTGGGCCACGATCGCGGCGCCGGCATTGGGATTGTTCACGCCGGGATTGCCGGTGATGCCGGGGTTCTCGAAATAGACGTTGTCGAAGATCGCGGTCGTGATGTGGTTGTGATTGTAGCCGACCACCTTGACCAGCCCGGCGGCGCTGGACTGGATGCGCCCGCCGACGAAGAACAGCCGGGCTTCCTCCCAGGTTTCCTCGCCGCTCAGCAGCAGCGACCAGCCGGTCCCCCCGGAGACGTCGCACCCGATCATCTTGAAGATGCAGCGCACCTCGGCCGTGTGCCGGTTCGGATCCTCGATGCTGGTCGTGCCCGTGCGCCCGCCGGTCAGGCGGAACTTGGAAAAGCGGGCCTCGCCATTGGCGTATTCGCGCACCAGCAGGCAGCGGTCGCGGGCGCCGCTGACCGTGATGTCGTCCACGGTGCAGTCATTGGTCGACCCCTGGATCCCGTCGCCGATCACCAGCAGGTGGGTTGCCGTGTAATCCGACAGGATCGACAGGCTGCGCAGGTCGCCGCCGATGCCCAGCAGCGTCACGCCGGCTTCGGGGGTCGAGGCCCAGAGGCCCGACAGGCGGCGTCCGCTGCCGACCAGGCGGGCGCTGTCGACGACAAGCCGTCCGGCGATGTTGACCCAGCCGCCGATGGAGACATCGTAGCCCCGGTCGAGCGCGGACTGGATCTTTGCCGTCGCATCCTCGGCCGATTGCGCGGCCACCGCCGACGACACCACGTCGCATCCCAGCGCCAGGGCCGACAGGCACCGGCTGGACGCGCAATCGGCACGCAGCTTCACGCCTCCGGCCGTCAGCAGTTCGTAATCGGTCCCGGCCGGGTCGACGACGGTATAGTTGCAGACATCGGGCACGCGGATGCAGTCGCCGGTGGTGAACCAGCTCTGGGGGCGGGTGTCTGCCAGAAGTGCCGCAACGCTTGCCAGCGGCGAGGTCGGGCCCAGCACCGCGAGCCCGATCCCCGACCCCATGGCCGTGACGGTGGTGCCGTTCACGGCCATGCTGCCCGGGGTCGTGATCACGAACCGGCTTTCCGGGGTCTGGCAGAGATCGCCCGGCTGCAGGTCGGGATTGGCGATGACAGCCGTCTTGGAGGCCAGGTTGAAAACCTGTGTCTGGCGAAGCCCGTCGAGCGTGTTCTTCAGCTGCACGCCGCTCATGGGCAACGTGGGGATGGTGACGGCCATGAGATGTTTCCCGTATCTGTTTCAAAACCCGAAAGGCGCGGATCGCGGTCACGCCCCGATCAGCCCGTCGCCAGGGTCGCGACCTGCTACGGATCCGTGCAGGCGGAAAAGTAGGAAGAATTGCTTTTGATCTCTTGAAGGCACCGTACGTTGGGCCCGTCCGGGGGAACGTGGCGCAGTGCAACGGCGGGTGCCGGGCCGCGCCAGGGGCAGGCGCAAATGCCCCCCGGTCGGCTCAGGATGCGGGCGCGTATCAGCGTCAGCGCAAACTCACGCACCGCAGGATCGATCCGGTTGTTGGACGGACGTCCGCGGGCCTTGTGCCGGATCGCCGCCGGACCATCGGCCTGGAACGTCTTCAGAAGCCGGTGAACCTGCCTTCGGCTCGGGCCCAGGACCGAGGCTGCCGCCACCGCAGACATCCGGCCTTGCGCCACATCACTCAGGACTTCGATCCGGTTCAGCTCGCGCTCGCTCATGACCACCAATCCCACGGCCGCACTCCAATCCTGCCCAATCAGGAGAGTGTGACACTTCAGCTTTGCTCATGTGGGACATTCTAACTTGGCGCTTACAGCGCGGCGTCCTGTAGTGGGGGTTATGCAAAAACTGGACGGCAAAGGGGAGTGACGACGGGCACAGGGAACGCGATGGAGGGGAAGTGACGGGGGAAAGCGACATGGCGCAGGCACGGGCAGACGGATGCGCCAATGGAAAGGGCCGCGCCCGAAGGCCGGCCCCGTCGCGTTGCATTGCCGACGCGTGCGGGCGGTCCCCCGGGACCGCGGCAGCTCAGTTGGCGGTGGTGGTGGTGCTGGTCCCGACGACGCTGCCATCATCGTCGGTCACGGCGATCAGGACCACGGCGAATGCGCCTGCAGCGGCCGCGGTCGCGCCAGCGCCCAGGCCGCTGAAGCCCCCGCGTTGCTGCGCCGAGGCGACCGAGGCCAGGCCCAGTGTCAGGCCCAGTGCGGTGATGGTGGCCAGGGCCAGAGCTTTGGTTGCCGATTTCATGCCGGAAATCCCTCGTGAAAGACTGTCTTGCCAAAGCTATAGTCGGCAAGGTCTTTCAATTCAATTACGCACGGCAAAACGGCGCCGGAGACCAGCGCCGTTCCGTAAATCTTTCGACCGTGCCCGCAGTGCCCTGCCCGGACGGGGCAGAGGCGCGGGCCGTCCGACCTCAGTTGGTGGTGGTGGTCGTGGTGGTCGAGTTGTTGTCGTCGCTGTCGGCGACGGCGACAACCACCACCAGGGCGGTCATTGCGGCACCAACGCCGGCACCGACGCCGAGACCGCCGAAGGCTTGGTCTTGGGCGGATGCAGCGGAAGCCAGGCCCAGGGACGCGGCTGCAGCAAGGGTAAGCGCGAGAACAGTCGGCTTCATGGGGCAAATATCCTGTGATTCGAATGGACTATTATTCCATATGGTAGGGTGGGCGGCGCGGATTGCAACTGAAGTGTCCGGGGCTGCGACAATGCAGGGCAGAACTGGGGCAGAAGAGTCACAAGGTCCCCGAATGCCCCCGACGGGGGCCGGCGCCTCCGGACTGCCGGAAAGCTGGCAAAAACGGCCGATATCGGGTCCAAACCCAATCAGGCCCCGATCAGAAACCCATAAAAACCGCCGAAATAAGATCGGGGCCCGGTCGCGCCCCGCAGGATCAGTCGCGGCTGATCCGCCGGATTTTCAGATAGCCGATATTGCCGCCGGCCCATTGCCGGGACTGCCAGATCACCCCGCCTTCGGTGGCGGCCTGTTTCGATCCGGGCCGCGCCGCGATCCAGTAATCGTTGACCACGGTGCCCTGCGCACCGCGGCAGTTTTCCCGCAGGTGGCGCGTGGCATGGGACAGGTCGTCGATCTGCAGCTGGACGGGCCCCATGTCCGCGACCTCGCAGGCCATCGAGACCTCGATCGCCTTGTTATCGAGCGCCCGGAAGACGTAGGTGCGCGGTCCGCCGGCGGGACCGGGCCCGGGATTACGCAGCTCGACCCCGGCGGACACCATGTCCCAGCCCATGCCGCGGGTGCCGATCAGCATCCCGTTGCGGAAGTTCAGCGCGATGTTGTCGGGCGTGCGCCAGACCGCGACCCGGCCGCCGTAATCGTCGGTGCGGGTGAAGCCCTTGAAGGCATGGCCGGTCTGGTCGCGGTTCTCGATCATCACCTCGATCACGGGGACCTTCTGTTCGTCGATCAGCGCCCGGCCGGGCTTGGACGGCGCGCTGCGGTCGCGCTTGATCCGGGCGGCGATCTCCTGCCCGGTCACCAGAAGCTGGGTATAGGCGTCCGGTGCCTCGGACGGCTTGTCCATCCGGTTGCCGCAGGCCGCCAGCACCAGCGACAGGCCAAGCGCCGGCACCAGGGCCCGCATCAGGCCCGACACCCCGCGGCGCGGAATTGGATGCGCGCTCATTGCCAGACCCTTTCCCAGGCATTGTCCAGCGCCTGGCCATGGGCCTTGCGCACCTGGCCGTAAAGCCGGCCTGGCACGTTGACCATCTGGCCGCCGTCGCGCTGGATCGGCCGGATCGTGGTGCCCAGCCCGGCCGTGCTCGGCTTGCCCAGGAACCAGCTGACCGGGATGTTGAAGGTGATCCCCTTGTCGAAGGACCCTTCGCCGAAATCGTCGGCCGAGACATTGGTCAGCGTGAAGAAGCCGCCGACCCGCCAGCCGTTGGCGAAGGTGCGTTCCAGGCTGAAGGTGGCGCCGACGTCGCCGGCCAGGTAGCGCCCGGCGCTGACCTGGGCCAGATAGCCGCCGCCCATGTCCAGATAGGCGGTGGCATGGCTGGTGGCGACGCCATAGTCCCGGAAGCCGAACCACTGGTCGAAGTCGCGTTGCTGGACCGAGTTCACCTCGAGTCCGAGCGCCAGCGGACTGTCGACCGGCGCCCACAGGAGTTCGCCGGAAATGCCGCCGTACATCTCTTCCAGGTAGCCCAGGGTGACGCGTGCATAAAGGTTGCGCCCCGGCCGCCAGTAGCGCGCGGCATAGAGGTTGTTCATGGTGAAGCGGTATTCGGCATAGAACGACTGGTCGGTCCGGACATGCGGCAGGACCGAATTCGAGGCCTGCCCGTCGTCCAGGTTACCGGCCAGCTTGTAGCGCAGGGTGCCCGCGGTCAGCCAGCCCGGCGCCGGCTGGAAGGCGCCCACCAGCTGCACGCCGAAGTCGATCCGGAAGGGCAGGTCCGGGTCGAAATAGCCCGGGTCGAGATAGGGCCCCAGCCCCCACGAGAAATCCGGGTAGAGCCCGACCACCTGCATCGCGTCCGCGCCCGGTTTCGCAGGTGCCTCGCCGATGCCGGTGACGGCGCGCAGGCCGGCCACGGCCTCGGGCGCGAATTCCAGCGCTTCCAGGTCGGACCGGCGGATGGTGACCGCCGACAGGCCCATGCCGTTCCAGACCGGGATCAGCACGAAGGTCTCGACCGAGGCGGGCAGCGTCAGGGCCAGCACCCGCGCGGCGCGGCCCACGGCATTGGCCCGCGGGTCCCAGCGGATGTCGCGGAAGCGCAGGGTGGCGGTGGTGCCGGTCAGGGTCAGGTCTTCCAGGATCAGCCCGTTGGCTTCCAGCGGTTTCTGGATCCCGGTGCGGATCTGCTCGCGGGTCTCGACGCTGCCGGACCAGGCAGTCGACCAGGCCTCGGGCGCGGCGCTGCGCGACGGCCGCGGCGTGATCGGCTGCGGGGCCGGGATCTCTTCCTTGGTCAGCGGGTATTTCGGGTTGAACTGGATCTGCGCCGACAGCCCGAACGTGTCTCCGTACATGTAATAGGCGCCCAGGCGGGTGCGTTCGGTGGCCTGGTATTCGACGCCGAAGTTCAGGGACGAGCGGCGTACGAACATGTTCGACGGTGCCTCGGTCTCCAGCGTGTAGGCATCCGAGGAATATTCCGCCTTTACCCCGAAGCGGTCGTTGACCAGCCATTCGACTCCGGCAAAGGGGGCATAGTCCCCGCGGAACCAGGTGTTGGTGGCGGGCTTGCCGCCCAGGTCCGGGCCGTCGTCGCCGAAGGCCGGCCGTTCGCCGATCGACCCGATCGAGCCCGAGGATCCCAGCCGCCCCCAGCCCAGGCCGGCGGTGACCTTGATCTTGCCCGGCGTCCGCGACTGGCCCAGGGCGGGAACCTCGAAGCCCTTGGTGGCGACGATGTATTCGCCGGAATAGACACCGGTGCCGGCAAAGTCCTGCAGGCCCAGGGTCAGGGCCGGGACGTAACGGCTTTCCTTCAGAAGCCGGAAGCGGACGTCGAAGGACCGGTCGTAATAGGTGTCATAGCCATAGCGGTCGAAGCTCTGGAACCCGGTATAGCGGAAGCTGGCCATCATCCAGGGGAACACCTGGAAGGTGCCGGTCAGCCGGCCGGTCCCGCCGAAATAGGCCAGGGTCAGCGCCCCCTGCCCATCCGGCATCATCTCGGCCCCGGGCATGTCCATAAGGCCGGTCATGCCATAGAAGTTCAGGCTGGGCGCCGGCAGCGGCGTGAAGGTGGGATCGACCCAGTCGGATGCGGCGCCCCCCGGGGGCACGGTCGCCTCCTGCGCGGCGGCGCCCGTTGCGGTGACCGTCGTGATGGCGGCAAGGCCGGTGGCCAGGGCGACGGCCCGCAGGCGTGCCGGACCGGCGGGCGCCATGGCGCCCGGCAGCGGTGCCGCGCGGTCACGCACGGGTCGGAGAAGGACGGAGAACCGGGCCCGTGTCATTCCAGGTCTTTAATCTCTGCTCGGCATCAAATTGGTCCCGGTTAGACCACGCCGGAGCACCCGGGATCAATATCCGCCGGCGGTCCCGCCCGCAGCAGGGCCGGACCGCGACATTGCAGGCACAGGCCGGACCGGGGGCGCATCGGCGGGCCGCACGCGGAAAGCGGACGGAGCGACGGGGGTAAGCCCCACCCTACGCCAGCCGCACCGGCAGGACGGGATTGACACCGCCGTCCCCGGCCAGCGGCCTGGCCACCCCTCAGACCCCGTAATAGTCCCGGTACCATTCCACGAAACGGGCCACGCCCTCGGGCACCCTGGTCTTCGGGGTATAGCCTGTCAGCTTCATCAAGAGCGCCGCGTCGGCCCAGGTCGCGGGCACGTCCCCGGCCTGCATCGGCATCAGGTTGCGCGTGGCGGTCCTGCCCGTCGCGGCCTCGATGGCGGCGATGAAATCGACCAGCTGCACCGAATCCGAGTTGCCGATGTTGACCACCCGCCAGGGCGCCACCGGCGACAGGCTGTCGCCTTCTTCCACCACGCCGTCCGCGGGCCGGACCGGGGCCGCATCGATCAAGAGCCGGATCGCCTCGACCAGGTCGTCGACATAGGTGAAGTCCCGCTTCATGTCGCCATGGTTGAAGACGTCGATCGGCTTGTCTTCCAGGATCGCCTTGGTGAACTTGAACAGCGCCATGTCCGGCCGCCCCCAGGGCCCGTAGACGGTGAAGAAGCGGAACATGGTCACCGGCAGGTCGAACAGGTGCGCATAGGAATGTGCCATCGATTCCGTGGCCTTCTTGGTCGCGGCATAGAAGGACATCTGGTGGTCCGCCTTCACCACCTCGCGATAGGGCATGTCGGTATTGGCGCCATAGGCCGACGAGGTCGAGGCCAGCAGCATGTGCTGCGGCGGATGCGCCCGCGCGGCCTCCAGGATCTCGAAGGTGCCGACCAGGTTCGCTTCCAGGTAGGCCCGCGGATTGTCGATCGAATAGCGCACGCCTGCCTGCGCGGCGAGGTGGACGACGATATCCGGATGCTCCTCCTCGAAGAGCGACATCATCAGGCCGGGGCTTTCGATGCAGTCGTTGACGACCTTGAAGGCCGGGTTCTGCAAGAGCATCGCCTGGCGGCGCTCCTTCAGGGCCACGTCGTAATAGTCGTTCAGGGAATCGATCCCGACCACCCGGAACCCGTCCGCCAGCAGCCGCCGGCAGAGATGGAAGCCGATGAAGCCCGAAGACCCGGTCACCAGCGCGGTGCGCGTTTCACTCATGAAAGGCCCTTTCTGTCGCTCCCGATCCGCGGCAACCGGCGCCGATGTGCGGACGGTGCGTGGAGACCACGCACCCTACCGCGGGATCCGTCCCCCCGCACCCGTCTTTTCCGGCATTGGACCTGTACCGCGGACGGACCGCCTCCGGCGGGAGTATTTGGAAAAAGAAGAAGACAGGCGCGCGCCCTTCCCTTCTCCTTTTTCCAAGTACTCCGGGGGGAGGCCGCGCGGCACGCGCGGTCGGGGGGCAGCGCCCCCCTGCCCCGGTCGCAACCCGCCCACGGCGGGCAAACCCCGCCGCCGGCCCCGGTCTGCCCCTCAGTCGGCGCCGAACAGGTCGCGAGTGAAGACCTTGGCCTTCACGTCGCGGATGTCGTCGGTCATCCGGTTCGCGACGATGATGTCGGCCTCGGCCTTGAAGGCGTCCAGGTCGCGGATCACCCGGGAATGGAAAAAGTGATCCTCGTCCAGCACCGGCTCGTAGACGATCACCTCGATCCCCTTGGCCTTCAGCCGTTTCATGATGCCCTGGATCGAGCTTTGCCGGAAATTGTCCGACCCCGCCTTCATCACCAGCCGGTAGATCCCCACGACCTTCGGCCCCCGCATCAGGATCTGGTCCGACAGGAAATCCTTCCGCGTCCGGTTCGCGTCCACGATGGCGCGGATCAGGTTCTGCGGCACGTGGTTGTAGTTCGCCAGGAGCTGCTTGGTGTCCTTGGGCAGGCAGTAGCCGCCGTAGCCGAACGAGGGGTTGTTGTAATGCGCGCCGATCCGCGGATCGAGGCACACGCCCTCGACGATCTGGCGCGAATCCATCCCCGCCGCCATGGCATAGCTGTCGAGCTCGTTGAAGAAGGCCACCCGCATCGCCAGGTAGGTATTGGCGAAGAGCTTGATCGCCTCGGCCTCGGCCGGGTCGGTGAACAGGATCTGGACATCCTTTTCCACCGCGCCTTCCAGCAGCAGGTCGGCGAAGACGCGCGCCCGCTCCGACCGTTCGCCGACGATGATCCGGCTGGGATGCAGGTTGTCGTAGAGCGCCTTGCCCTCGCGCAGGAACTCCGGCGAGAAGATCACCTGGTCGGTCTCCCTCTCGCGGCGCAGCTCCTGGACATAGCCCACCGGGATCGTCGACTTGATCACGATGGTGGCGCGCGGGTTGACCGCGATCACCTGGTCGACCACGGCTTCCACGCTGGACGTGTCGAAATGGTTGGATTTCGGGTCGTAGTTCGTGGGCGTCGCCACGATGACGAAATCCGCGTCCGCATAGGCGGCGGCCGCATCGGTGGTGGCCGACAGCTGCAGCGGCCGGTGGGCCAGGTAATCCTCGAGCTCGGGGTCGACGATCGGGCATTGCCGGCCATTGACCGCCTGCACGCGGGTTTCGGAGATGTCGACGGCCACGACCTCGTGGGCCTGGGCCAGCAGCACGGCATTGGACAGCCCGACATAGCCGAGCCCGGCAACGGCAATCTTCATGCCTTCACCTCTTTACGAAACCTGGATCGCGCGGATGCGCGGGTGGTCTCCCTTACCGGGACATGGACGCGGATGCCAGAGAAAGGCCGAGGGCCGGTTCAGGAGCTTTTCTGTTCGGCGACCAGCGGCGCATAGCCCTCGACCCAGCGCAGGATCACGCCCCGGGCCGCCGCCGCATCGCCTGCCGCCAGCGCCTGACGCAGGGACCGCAGCATCGCCGCGACCTCGATTTCCGACAGGTAGTCCTCGTGGGCGCAGAAGATCTTGGAGTAGCGCGTGCCGATCAGGTCGTCGGTCAGCGTCAGTTCCTCTTCCATCTTCTCGCCCGGGCGCAGGCCGGTGATCGCGATCTCGATGTCGCCCTCGGGATGGATCTCGTCCCGGACGGTATAGCCCGCGCTTTCGATCACCTGGCGGGCCAGGTGCAGGATCGACACGGGTTCCCCCATGTCGAGGACGAAGATCTCGCCGCCGCGGGCCTCGGACCCGGCCTTCAGCACCAGCTGCACCGCCTCGCGCGTGGTCATGAAGAAGCGGCGCACGTTGGGATCGGTCACGGTGACCGGGCCGCCGCGGCTGATCTGGTCCTGGAACAGCGGGATGACCGATCCCGACGAACCCAGCACGTTGCCGAAGCGGACCATGGCGAAGATCGTGGGCGAGACCCGCCCCTGGCGGGCGCTGCGCCGACCGGTGCGGGTGGCCAGGTCCTGCACCACCAGTTCCGCCAGCCGTTTCGAGGCGCCCATCACGTTGGTGGGGCGCACCGCCTTGTCGGACGAGATCAGGATGAACCGTTCCACCCCCGCCTGCGCCGCCGCGACCGCCAGGGTCTGCGTGCCGAAGACGTTGTTGGCCAGCCCCGGCAGCGGGTTCGCCTCGACCAGGGGGACATGCTTGTAGGCCGCGGCATGCAGCACCACCTGGACCTCGTGCTCGGCCAGGACCCCGCGCACCTGGCGCGGATCGGTGATGGACCCCAGCACCGGCACCACCTCGATGCCGGTCTCCTCGGTCAGGCTGAGAAGTTCCTGGTGAACGGTGTAAAGCGCCAGTTCCGACAGCTCGTAAAGCACCAGCTTGCGCGGCTGGCAGGTCAGCACCTGGCGGCAGAGCTCCGACCCGATCGACCCGCCCGCCCCCGAGACCAGGACCGAGCGTCCGGCATAGCTGAACGCCGCGCGTCCCAGTTCCCCCGCGCGCGAGGCGCGGCCCAGGAAGGTCTGCGGCGCCACCGGGGCCAGCTTGTCGACCAGCGCCTCTTCCCCGATCAGCTGCGCGAAGGACGGCAGGGTCTGCACCTCCAGCCCCATCTTCTGGACGCGCCGCGCGATCTGGGCCTGTTTCGGCGGGCTGACGGACGGCATGGCCAGCAGCACCCGGTTGATGGCACGGGCCTTCACGATCTCGGCGATCTTGGCCGGCGCCAGCACCGGCAGGCCGGCCAGCATCATCCCCTGGAGCGAGGAGTTGTCGTCGACGAAGGCCACCGGGTCGATCGCCTCGTGGCTTTTCAGGGCCTGGGCCAGCTGCGCGCCGGTGGCGCCGGCGCCATAGATCAGCACCCGGCAGCGGGGCCCCGCGCTCTGGTAGACGGCGATGGTGAGATAGAGCATCACCGCGCGCGCCGCGACGATGGCCAGGAAATAGGAAATGCCGAAGACGACATGGGTACCGGGCGGCAGGCCCAGCTGGGCGATGCCCGACAGGACCGCCAGCGATCCGGCCACGGCCAGGGCATAGATCGCGGTCAGACCCACGGCATGGCGTTCATAGGCGTTCAGCTGGATCATCGGCAGGCCCAGCCACATCGACAGGCCAGTTGCCGACAACATCAGGTAGGGCAGGACCGGCCAGGTATGCCACAGCGTCGTCAGCGCGGGCGCGGGCAGCGCCTGGACGGCGAAGGTGAACAGCAGGGCAAGCGGGATCAGGACCAGGTCTAGGGCCAGGAACACGTAACCCTTCTGCCGGCGCGACAGCCCGCTGATCAGGTTCAGCATCGCCTGTCCCATCTGCGCAACCATCGCTGGCTCCTTCTGCAGACCCATCCCCGGGCCCTTCCCCGGACGTCGTGCCGGAACCTTTTCCTGTCCGGCCTGTCCACCGGCCTGCACAAGGGCAGGCAGGTCGAACCCCCATTCGAACAGCGGAACGGGCCGGCGATCCGGAGACCGGTGACACCCGTGGCAGCTGCACCGGGATCGTCATTTCGCTCTTACGGACACTTATCGCGTATCAGCATTGTCGCAGGCACGTCAAATACGGCTGCCTCCCGGAGGCCCAGAAAGCCACGTTCTGTGTCAAACATCCCTGCTTCCATACCGCCTCCTGCAACAAGCCGGCGAAAACAAGCAAAGAGTTGCCGACACCACCGGCGCGGGGCCGGCCGGTTTCC
The DNA here is from genome assembly GCF_009765275.1 of Chachezhania sediminis. Lineage (GTDB taxonomy): Bacteria > Pseudomonadota > Alphaproteobacteria > Rhodobacterales > Rhodobacteraceae > Chachezhania > Chachezhania sediminis. The sequence goes on along the minus strand of NZ_VOPH01000016.1, from coordinate 41,385 downwards.
TGTCCACCTTTCCTGTCCATCGGCCACGCGCCCGTCACGCTGCCAGCCCCGCACCTGACCGGACAGAGGTTAAGGCCCGGTAAAGGGCCCGGGTCCGCGGCAAACTTTTCCAGACGCCGCACATCCGGAGCCGGAGGCCGGATATCCGCCCCGGAATGGTCCCGGAATGGCCTCGCCGAGCCGCTCCGAAATCGGCCGGAAGATAAACTTTCCAGTTGAAACAGGGACATCCCGAAACACCCCGCGACGTTTCATCAATTGAGTTTCAGAGGCAACCTGCTAGGGGATGAACAGCGGTCCAATGTATGTTCCTAATGGATGAGGCGATGGCGATGACGCAAATCACTCCGGTCATTCTCTGCGGTGGCTCCGGCACCCGGCTGTGGCCCTTGTCCCGGAAAAGCTATCCCAAGCAATTCGTCGAACTGGTGGGCAAGGAAACGCTGTTCCAGGCCTCGGCCCGGCGGCTCAGCGGCACGACCGGCGACATCGCCTTTGCCGCGCCGATGGTGCTGACCAATTCCGATTTCCGCTTCATCGTCACCGAACAGCTGCTGGGCGCGGGCATCGACCCGGGCGCGATCCTGATCGAACCCGAAGGCCGCAACACCGCGCCCGCGATCCTGGCCGCCGCGCTGCGCCTGGCGGAAACCGACCCGGACGCGATCATGCTGGTCGCACCGTCGGATCACGTGGTGCCCGATGCGGCCGCCTTCCGCGCCGCGGTGGCCAAGGGCCTGCCGGCCGTCGCCGCCGGCGACCTGGTGACCTTCGGCATCGCGCCGACCCATGCCGAAACCGCCTATGGCTACCTTGAACTGGCCTCGAAACCGGGCGCCGATGGCGGCGCTGTAAAGCTGTCTCGCTTCGTCGAAAAACCCGACATGAAGACGGCCGAGTCCATGCTGGCCGCCGGCAACTTCATGTGGAACGCGGGCATCTTCCTGTTCCGGGCCTCCGACCTGATCGCCGCGGTCAGGGCCCATGCCCCGGCCCTGATGACCCCGGTCGAGGCCGCCGTGACCGAGGCCCAGACCGACCTGGGCTTCCTGCGCCTGGCGCCGGGCCCCTGGGCCACGGCGGAAGACATCTCGATCGACTATGCGGTGATGGAAAAGGCGCCGAACCTGTCGGTCGTGCCCTTCACCGCCGGCTGGTCGGACCTGGGCGGCTGGGACGCGGTCTGGCGCGAGGCGGGCCCGGACGAGAACGGCGTCGTGACCTCGGGCGAGGCCACGGCGATCGACTGCAAGGACACGCTCCTGCGGTCCGACAGCGAGCGGCTGGAAGTCGTGGGCATCGGGCTCGACAACATCATGGCCGTGGCGATGAACGACGCGGTGCTGGTGGCCTCGATGGACCGGGCCCAGGACGTGAAACAGGCGGTGGCGGCGCTGAAGGCCAAGGGCGCGGCCCAGGCCACGACCTTCCCCAAGGACCACCGCCCCTGGGGCTGGTTCGAAAGCCTGGTCGTGGGCAAGCGCTTCCAGGTGAAGCGGATCATGGTCCACCCGGGCGCGGCCCTGTCGCTGCAATCGCATTTCCACCGGTCCGAGCACTGGATCGTGGTGGAAGGCACCGCGCGGGTGACAGTGGACGACGAGGTCAAGCTGGTGACGGAAAACCAGTCGGTCTATCTGCCCCTGGGCTGCGTCCACCGGATGGAAAACCCCGGCAAGGTGCCGATGGTCCTGATCGAGGTCCAGACCGGCGCCTATGTCGGCGAAGACGACATCGTGCGGTACGAGGACGTCTACGCCCGGAGTTGACCGGAGGACCCGGGGCGGGGGGCTCTGCCCCCCCACGCGCCTTCGGCGCTCCCCCCGAGGTATTTGAAGATCAAAGAAGCCGGGGCACGTTCCCGGCTTCTTCTTTTCAAAAATACTCCCGCCGGAGGCGGCGCGCGGCTGCGGCGTTGTGCGGCAGCAGAAACCGGGACCTTTAGGGCGGGGTTCACCCTGCCGCCCCTACCTCTTCCGCCGCACCATCCCGCCCAGCGTCTGCAACAGCAGGTCGATGTCATAGCAGGGCGAGCGGTGGGCGCGGTAGATCAGGTCCAGCCGCGCCTTTCGGGGCACGCAGGCGCGGGCATAGACCGCGTCCGTCTCCTCGGCCGTGGTGCAGCGCGCCAAGAGCATCGCCTCGTGCCGGTGATAGGCGATCGTCGCCAGCCCGGTGACCCCGGGGCGGCAGGCCAGCACCTCGGCATAAAGCTCGGGCGCGCGGTCGACATAGGTGCGCAAGGGGGGCCGGGGGCCGACGAAGCTCAGGTCGCCCTTCAGGATGTTGATCAGCTGAGGCATCTCGTCCAGCCGCGTAGCGCGCAGCCAGCGACCTGCCGGCGTGATCCGCCCGGCCTTGTTCCCGCCCGAGACGCCGCCATCTTCGGTCCCCGTGCTCATGGTCCGGAACTTGTAGAGCTTGAAGCCCGTGTCCGGCGTCTTCATCCGTTCCGAGACATAGAAGATCGGCCCCCCCTGGGTCAGCCAGAGCCACAGAACGAGACCCGCGAAGATCGGCAAGAGCAGCACCGCGAAAGCACTGGCCAGGATCAGGTCGAAGGCGCGTTTCCAGAGCGGCATGGGAGAGATCGTCCGGCTCATGCCACGGCCCCCATCGCGCGGGCGGCCCGCCAGTCGGCGGCCAGGGCACGGGCGCCAGCACTGCCGGGGACCGGCGTGACCCCGGTCGCCGGGGCCAGCAGAAGGGTCAGGTCCAGGCCCACCACCGGGATCGCCGTGTCCGGCGCGGGCCTTGGCATCCAGGGGCAGTCTGCCGCGTCCAGCAGCGCCCCCATCTCGACCGGTGCGCCGACCGGATCGGGGGCCGCGACGTTCAGCACCTCCGGCAGCAGCTGCGGCGCCACCGTCAGGTCCGCCAGCACCCGCGCCAGTGTCAGCGGGCCGACATAGCTCCGCGCCGGCGTCCGCCCGTCCGGGAAACAGTCCATCGCGCAGCCCGGCGCCCAGCCCCCCAGCGCGGCATCGAGCCCGGCGATATTGCCGATCCTGAGGCAGCAGAGATCCACGCCCCGTTCCGCCGCCAGGGCCAACGCATCGGTCTCCATCGCGGCCTTGGCCCGGCCATAGGGATTGACCGGGGCTGGCGTGTCGGTTTCGGCCCGAAGACCCGCGCCACTGCCATAGACCGCGGCCGAGGAGGCCAGCAGCAGCCGCGCCCCGCTGTCGGCCGCCGCCCGCACCGCAGCCAGGCCCAGGGCGACAGTGGCATCGTATTCGGCCTCGGACCGGGCCGCTGCTGGCACCACACCGGCAAGGCACAGAATCGTTCCCGCCCCGGACACCGCCCGCGCCAGTCCCGCCGGGTCGCCCAGCATGTCGATCTGAACGCTTCCGCCGCCGTAGGGTGCGTGGTCCCCACGCACCGCCCCGTCCGGAGAAACTCCCCCGGACGCGCCCCAATTCCGGGCCGTCCAGACCGTCCGCGCTGCCAGGTCCGGGGCCAGGACCGGCCAGGCGGCCTGCAGCACGCGTCCGATCCGACCGTTGGCACCAAGCACCACATTGCGCATGAATAGCCTCCGCTCCGGCCAAGATGTTGACGCTCCCCCTCCGCCCAGTATCTTGCCCGTCGACAAAAAGAAACGTTCTGCCCGCCGATTCCGGTGCCGATCCCGGCGCTGGCGGTCACCGGGCCCACCTTCCGGATCTCGCATGCCCCGCCTGCCTTTTGCCTCGTCACCGCTGCACGCTCTTGCCCTCGGGGCGGCCGTGGCGATTCTGGGGCTGCTGCCCGCCTGCGGCCGCCTGCCCTCGGGCGGGCCGGTCCGCGAAGAGGTCGTCTCGCAGTCGGGCGACCCGAACACGGATTTCGCCGTCTATCCGGTGACCCGCGCCTTCCTGCCCACCGTCACCCACTGGCCACCCGCGGGGCGGGCGGAACGTCTCAGCTGGCTGCCCGCCAGCCGCGGGCCGATGACCCAGGCGATCCGGCCGGGGGACAAGCTGGCGTTGAGGATCTGGGATTCGGGCGACAATTCGCTGCTGACCGCCCCCGGCCAGCGCGAGGTCACCCTGCAGCAGACCACCGTCGCCCCCAACGGCACCGTGTTCCTTCCTTACGTCGGCGACGTGAACGTGCTGGGCCTCAGCCCCGACCTGGCCCGGTCCGAGCTGCAGTCGAAGATCGAGGCGATCGTGCCCTCGGCCCAGGTCCAGCTGGAGATGAGCGAAGGCCGCTCGAACTCGGTCGACCTGGTTTCGGGCGTGGCACGGCCCGGGCCCTACCCGATGCCCGACCGCGACTATTCCGTGATGGCGCTGATCGCGGCGGGGGGCGGCATATCCCAGGGCATCACCAATCCGCAGATCCGGCTGATGCGGTCGGGCCATATCTACGGCACCTCGGTCGAGAGGCTGATGGACAACCCGGGCCTCGACGCAAGGCTGTCCGCCGGCGACCGGGTCTTCGTCGAGGCGGATACCCGCTATTTCCTGTCCTTCGGCGCGACCGGGACCGAAGCGGTGCACCCGTTCACCAAGGACGACGTCTCGGCCATGGACGCGGTGGCGATCATGGGCGGCTTCAACGACAACCGGGCGGATCCGAAGGGGCTCCTGATCCTGCGGGAATACGGCGCCTCGGCCCTGTCGCCCGGGGCACGCGGCCCCCGCCAGCAGCGGGTGGTCTTCACGGTGGACCTGACCTCGACCGACGGGCTGTTCTCGGCCCGGAACTTCCCGATCCAGCCCCAGGACCTGGTGATCGCGACCGAAAGCCCGATCAACGACGCGCTGACGATCTCGAACCTCGTCGGCAACTTCTTCGGCGTCTTCAGCCGCGCCGGCGCGATCTGATCGCGTCCGGCACACCCGTCCGCTTTCCCGCCGTCCCTCCGCAGCCCCTGCGTGAACGGTGCAGGAAGGCCACACCCACGCGCAGGTCGGCATCCGGCCGGTTCAGAGACCGCTCCGCGCCGAAAGAGCTATTGCAGAGCCCTGTCTGCTTGGCCAAAAGGCTTGGACGGACCGGGGGAGCACCTGCACAACGGGCAACCGACAGAGACCGGTTCGTCAGCCGGCAGAAACGGAGCGTGAATGACCCGCAAGGCACTGATCACCGGGGTAACCGGGCAGGACGGATCCTACCTGGCCGAATTCCTTCTGGAGAAGGGCTATGAAGTGCACGGCATCAAGCGCCGCGCCTCGCTCTTCAACACGCAGCGGATCGACCACATCTACGAGGATCCGCACACCGACCACGCCCGCTTCCGGCTGCATTACGGCGACCTGGGCGACAGTTCCAACCTGACCCGGATCCTGTCCGAGGTCCGCCCGGACGAGGTCTACAACCTCGGCGCCCAGTCCCATGTCGCCGTCAGCTTCGAGGCGCCGGAATATACCGCGGATGTCGACGGCCTGGGCACGCTGCGCCTGCTGGAAGCCATCCGCTTCCTGGGGATGGAGAAGACCACGCGCTTCTACCAGGCCTCGACCTCGGAACTTTACGGCCTGGTGCAGGAAAGCCCCCAGACCGAGACGACGCCGTTCTACCCGCGCTCGCCCTACGCCGTGGCCAAGCTCTATGCTTACTGGATCACGGTGAACTACCGCGAGGCCTATGGCATGTATGCCTGCAACGGGATCCTCTTCAACCACGAGAGCCCGCGCCGGGGCGAGACCTTCGTCACCCGCAAGATCACCCGCGGCCTGGCCAATATCGCGCAAGGGCTGGAGCCCTGCCTCTACATGGGCAATATCGACAGCCTGCGCGACTGGGGCCATGCCAAGGATTACGTCCGCATGCAGTGGATGATGCTGCAGCAGGACGTGGCCGAGGATTTCGTCATCGCCACTGGCGTCCAGTACACCGTGCGCCAGTTCATCCATTGGTCCGCGGCGGAACTGGGGATCACGCTCGAATTCTCGGGCGAGGGCGTGGACGAGATTGCCACCGTTACCGCGGTCGAGGGCGACATGGCCTCGGCGGTGAAGGTCGGCGACGTGATCGTGCGGATCGACCCGCGCTATTTTCGCCCGGCCGAGGTCGACACGCTTCTGGGCGATCCGGCCCGCGCCAAGGCCCGCCTGGGCTGGGAGCCCGAGATCACGGTCCAGGAGATGTGCGCCGAGATGGTGGCCGAGGACCTGAAGACCGCCCGCCGCCACGCGCTGCTGAAGCAGCACGGCATGGAGATGCCGGTCTCGATCGAGACCTGACCCCGCCCTTGCCGGCCGGGCCAGGATCATGACCCTGTGTCCGGCCGTGCCCCCCGGGCCCCGGTCGGGCCCGGCCTGCGATCCAGGGCCCGCCCCGGCCCGAAACCGGAAGGAGACCGTGGCAGATGCTCGTGTCCCACACCCACAGGTTCATCTACTTCAAGACCGTCAAGACGGCTGGCACCTCGGTCGAGATGGCGCTGCAGCGCTATTGCCTGCCCCCGGACATGGCCGAGGACACGGTCCAGGCGCTGAAGGAAGCCGCGATGGAGACCGAGACCGGCATCGTCGGCAAGCGCGGCCCGTCGCGCCCCGGTGTCGATCACTGGTTCAACCACATGCCGGCGCAGCGGATCCGCCGCCAGCTGGACGATCCGGCGATCTGGAACGGCTATCTGAAGTTCTGCAATATCCGCAATCCCTGGGACAAGGTCGTGTCCTGGTTCCACTTCCGCCATCCCCAGGCCAAGACCCTGTCCCATGCGGAAACGGTCGCTTCCTTCCGCGCCTGGCTGCCGGGCACGGACGAGGTGGGCCGCGACTTCCACATCTATTCCATCGACGGCAAGCCGGTGGCGGACGACTATATCCGCTATGACCGGCTGGAAGAGGATTTCACCCGGATCTGCGGCAAGCTGGACCTGGACCCGGGCATCCTGCCCCGTTTCAAGACGGCCGAACGCGGCGACGCCAAGATCCCCTATCAGGACTATTACGACGACGCGTCCCGCGCCCGGGTGGCCCAGGACTTCGCCCCCGACATCGCCGCCTTCGGCTGGACCTTCGAGAACGGGTGACCCGGTGAAGGAAGAGCGCTATCTCGTCCGTCACGGCGTCACGCTCTATCTCGACGTGGGCGCCAATGCCGGCCAGACCGGCCAGCGGCTCAGGCAGGAAGGCTATGCCGGGCGCATCGCGTCCTTCGAGCCGATCGCGGCGGTCTTCGCCCGGCTTCAGGCGGCGGCCGACGATCCGGACTGGGCGGTGCACCACACCGGCGTGGGTGACCGCGACGGCACGGCCACGATCGGCGTGTCGGAAAACTTCGTCTCGAGCTCGATCCTGCCCGCGACCGACCGGTTGCTCGCCATCCACGCGCCGGTCCGCCAGGCAAGGCAGGAGGAGATTTCCATCGCCCGCCTGGACACGGTCGCCCCGGCGCTGATCCGGCCCGGCGATACGGTCTGCCTGAAGATCGACACCCAGGGCTTCGAGCGCGCGGTGATCGAAGGGGCGGCCGGCGTCCTGGACCGGATCCTGCTCGTGCGGATGGAGGTCGCGGTCCACGAGGTCTACGCAGGCGAAATGACGGTGGCCGAGGCCATTTCGCTGATGGCGGACCGGGGCTTCGGCCTGATCGAGGCCTGGCCCGCCTGGCGCCATCCCGACACGGCCGAGGTCCTGCATTTCGACCTGTTCTTCCGCGCCGGCGCCCCGGACTGAGGGGCGCGGTGCGCGGGGACCACGCACCCTGCCTTTTGCGCCCCCCCCTACGCCCCGCTGCGCCTCCCTGTGCCCTGCGGGAGTCCGGTTTCCACGGACAGTCCCGACCCTGGCGTCCGACCGCCTCCGGCGGGAGTATTTGTGAAAAGAAGAAGCCAAGGGCGCGCTCCCTGTTCTTCTTTGGTCTCCAAATATCTCGGGGGGCGCCCGCAGGGCGTGGGGGGCAGAGCCCCCCGTCTGCCGGTCTTGCGTCAGTCCCGGCCGGGAGACAGTGCCAGAAGCCGCGCCAGCAGCTCGGCAGGCGCGGCCATGCCGATCTCTTCCCGGCCCAGCGGCGGCGGCCCCCGCCAGACCGGCGGCAGGTCGGGATCGACCGCCAGCAGGAAGCCGTCGAAACTGGTCGTGACCCGGTCGAAATCGGCCGAGACCTCGATCCGGTAGCCGGCGGCGCGGACCCGGTCCTCGACCTCTGCGTGGAGCTCCTGCGAGTGGGTCGACACGAACAGGTGGCCCACCGCCCGGGCGGCCAGGGTTTCGGCCGCACCTTCCAGCATCTCGACTTCGGCGCCCTGGATATCGGCATGAAGCAGGTCGATCCGGCCGTGCCCGCCCATCTTGCGCCAGGCATCGACGGCAAAGGCATCCCGGCCCACGCCCTCCTGCACGAAGCTCGCGTCATGGCCGTGGCGGGCAAAGTTCTGCCGCCCGGCCTCGAGATGGACGGGCGAGGGTTCGACCAGGTGCACCTGGCCTTCCGGGCGGTGCTGCTTCAGCCAGAGCGAATAGTGTCCCCAGTAGGCGCCCAGCTCCAGCATCAGCGGCCGGGGCGGCATGTGGGGCAGCACCTCCTGGAAGACATATTCCTCCAGCGGTTCGTGCACGCCGCGGTTCAGCACCAGGATGTCGCTGAAGCGGCCGTAATAGGCGCCCTTGCCGCTGAGCGGCACGCGGTGGCCGTTGTGGAGCGTGACCAATTCGCCGTCTCCATCGGGTTCGACCGCACCCGCGCGGGGATGACGGCGGATCAGCAGGTTCAGCGGATCCGACAGGATCTCGCGGAAGCGGCCGCGGAAATCCCCGGGGGCCGCCTTGTCGAGCCCGTCGAGCCCGGCGTCCGGTGCGGGTCCACTGTCCATGTGCTCGTCTCCCTTCCGTGATGCGGGCCTGTCACGGTCGAACCTGCACCGGGGTGCAGGGGGCGACCGGCCCCTCCCTGCCCCCGCGACGGGGGCTCAGCCGTCGATCTTCTCGTACCAGTCGTCCCACTGCGCCTCGGTCCGGCGGTAGCCGTGGCCTTCCAGCAGCACGCGGATCTTCTCGCGCAAGGGCGAGAAGTTGTGTTCCACCGTCAGAAGCCGCACGTCCCACTGGTCGAAGGGGAAGGCGGCCAGGATCTCGTATTCCGACCCTTCGGTGTCGACCGACATGTAGTCGATCCGGTGCGGCGCGCCGTATTTCTTCAGGAAATCGTCCAGCGACACGGTCTGGAGCCGGATCACGTCGCCCCGGTCGCGCACCGCGGCGCGGCGTGTGGCGTAGTCGTCCGAATCCGCGTGCTCGGCGATCGATCCGAACTCGTCCGCCAGCACGAAGTCCACCGTGCGGCCCGTCTCGTCCAGGATGCAGTCGGGCGCCACGGTGCAGGAGCGGTTGGCGCGGAGCTTGCGGAAGAAGGCCGGGTTCGGTTCGGCGCAGATGCCGCGCCAGCCGAAGCCCGTCTCGAGCAGGAACGTGTTCGACAAAAGGATCCCGTCGGTGGCGCCGAATTCGACGAAGAAGCCGCCCTGCATCTGGTTCGTGCGCTCCAGCACCCACAGGTCCTGCCCCAGCTGCGAGACCGAGCGGGTGCGGAGGTCGTCCTCGTCCGTCCCGGCGCCCGCCCCTGCCCCGGGTCCGATCTGGCCGCGTTTCTGGGCCAGGCCCAGGGCGCTGTTCAGAAGCTCGATCTGGAAGCCCAGCACCTCGGCCTCGGCCGGGCCGATCCGGCCGGCCTCCCTGCCCTGGCGGAGAGCGGGGCCGATGATGCCCACGGCTTCGGTCAGAAGGCCCAGGTCGGCCTGCTGTGCCACCGCGCGGGTCCGGCCCAGAAGCGCCGCGTCCGCACGCGGATTGACCGTGGCGATCGAGGCCTCGAAATACTCCAGCGCCTGCTCCTTTTCGCCCATCAGGCTGGCGGCACGGCCCAGCGAGTTCAGCGCGCCCCCCATCAGGATCCGCGCCAAGAGGTCCGCCGGGCAGCCCCAGTCGCGGGCCAGGGTGGCATAGCGGCGGGCCTCGTCCAGATCGCCCTGCTGGGCCAGGCCCACGGCGGCCAGCGCCGCCAGCCGGGCCCGCGCTGAATCACGGCCCGAAGCGCGTCCGGCCTCGCGCCCCGTGTCGTCGGTCATCCGTTCCAGCGGCTGGCCGGTCAGCCGCGCCAGCGCGGCCCAGTCGCCCACTTCCCAGGCTGCGCGGCTGCGGTCCAGAAGGGCCGCCGCGGGGCTGGCGGCACCGGTCATGCCGGTTCCGGGGTCGGTCAGCGAGGCCACCGGGGATCCGGTTTCGGGGGTGGCGCCAGGTGGCGTGTCGGGTTTCGTTTCGGGAGCGCCCTCCGGTGCCGTCCCCTCCGCAGGTGCCATCTCGGGAGCCGAAGTCTCCGGCCCGTTTTCGGACAGGGCTTCGGCCTCTTCCCCGGTTTCCGTCAACGCGGCGGCCTCGGCCGCGAGGCGGCGGGCGCGGCGTTCCGCCTGGCGCGCAAGGCGACGGGCTTCGCGTTCCGCCACGCGATCGGGGGCCTCACCGGCGGCGCCCGACTCTTCGCTCCCCCCCTTGCCTTCGGTCACAGGTCGGACCCGCGCAGCAGCAGGTCGCGGATCAGGGCGATCTGGCCTTCCGCCTTGAAGATCTCGGCCCGGCAGGCCTCCAGCCTGGCCTCGGCCCGGGCGCGGGCCTTGGCCTCGGCCGCCGCGGCCTCGCGGTCGCCCTGGGCTGCGGTCCGTGCGGCATCGCGTTCGGCCAGGGCCGCGGTCACCGCCTCGGCACTGCGGGCGGCCTCGGTCCGGGCCTCGTCCCTTGCGGCTTCGGCGGCGGCAATCTTTTCGGCCGCCTCCGCCGCCAGCTGCTGCCGCGTGGCCTCGGTCTCGGCGGCCTGGCGGGCCAGTTCGGCCACCATCGGATCGCGGTAGAGATGCAGCGCCGGGAAATCCGGATCGCCGCCATCGCGCGCCTGCACCCGGTAGCCGGCCGGTTCCAGGTCGCGGATCACCGTCTCGGCCGAGGGCAGGCCCTGCCAGGCCTGGATCGCGGGCAGGATCAGCAGCATGTGGACAGGCAGCGGGGCCGTGTCATCCGCGGCCAGGACGGCAGCGGCTGCACTGGCGGCCAGGCCGGGGCTGGGGGCCAGAAGGACCGGGGCGCCGGTCTCGCCCGACAGGAGCGCGGACCAGCCGACCGTCTCGACCGGCACGCGGGCAGTTTCCTTCAGGCCGGGAAAGAGCGGCTCCAGCCCGGTGGCCGGGGCCAGGGCCGACAGTGCGGTCATGTTGCAGACATGAAGCGTGGCCGCGCCGGACACAGGCGCCAGCGCCCGCGGGTCCAGCACGATCCCCGGGGCCGGGGCCGCGCCGCGTTCGTCCGGGTCGGGTTCCAGCCGCAGGATGCGCGAGAAGCCGGCGCCAAGGGCAGCCTCCAGCAGGCGCGGGGCCGCGCCGGTGGCGCCGGCCCCCACCAGGCAGAGGGGCCCCGTCTCGGCGCCGCTGCCGGACAGGGACTGCAGCCAGCCGGCCAGTGCCTCGATGCTCATCGCGTTCTCCTCCCGCCGCGGTCCGGTACGGTCCGCAGCCCCGTTTCAGGCCCCGTTTCAGGCCCAGCCTTCCATCTCGTCGCCAGCCTGGCCCGGCCCTTCGTCCAGCCCTTCAGCGGGGCCTTCATCCGCCCCTTCATCCGCGCAGCACGCCGCGCAGGCGGCGGAACGGCGCCATCATCCGGACCGAGCGCGAGTTCATCACCCGGTCCAGCTCGGCCCGGGCCGCATCGCGTTCCGCGGCCAGACGTTCGGCCGCGGCCTCGCGCGTGGCAAGGGTGTCGGTCAGGGCCTGGATCTCGGCCTCGCGCAGGGCCAGGGCGCGGCCGGCGGCGGCGAGGCTGGCATCCTTGCCCGCCATCTGGGCATCGAGCCCGGCCACGCGGGCCGTCGAGGCCGCCAGGTCCGCGCGCAGGGCGGTGGCGGCGGCGGCCTGTTCCTGCAGGCGCGCCTGGGTCGCTTCCAGCAGGGCCTGCTGGTCCCGGGCGCGGGCCTCTGCCAGCTCCAGCGCCGCGGGCAGGGCCCGCAGCTGGCCCAGGCGGGCGAAGGCCAGGTCGGGATCGTCCAGGGGCGCGGGCTCGAAACCGGGGGCGGGCAGCAGTTCCAGCGTCGCCGCCTGCAGCGTGCCGGCGCGGGTGCGGGCCTCTGCGTCGCCGGCCAGGGCACGATGGGCCAGAAGGGCCAGGGCCGGGTCGGGCAGCGTCGCCTCGGCCGGATGAACGGGGGGCACCGGGGCCCGGGGCGGGCCGGCCAGCCCCAGCGCCTGACGCAGCGCCCCGGCATGGCAGGCCAGCACCTGGTCGGGGTCCAGGATCCGGATCCGCGCGCGCTGGCGCTGCCAGAGCGCCAGAAGCGTGGCGGCCGCTTCGCTCCAGTCGGCCAGGGCCTCCGAAGGGGGGATGCCTGCGGCCATCGAACGGGCCAGCGCCCGGGGGGCGGCGGGGCAGAGGACCAGCACGGTCCGGGCATTGCCTGCGGGGGCCTCCGGGGTCCGGCCGTCTTCCGTGGGGCGGATATCCGGGCCCCGGACCAGGGTCATGTCGGGGGCCAGCATGGCCTGCAGCCGGGCGATGGCGGGATCGGCCACCCGGGCCGTCATCCCCATGCAGAGCACGGGCACGGCCGACAGGCCCGAATTCATGCCGGCATCTGTGATCGGAGCTGTTCCCGGCAGGGGCGCTGCCTCGTTCTGTGCCATGAAGCGCCTGTCCCGTGTCGTGCGATCTTTACGTGCAGAACGGTTTTACAGGTCCCGCTCGGAGATTGGCAAGGTGGGGCGGGGCCGGGACAGGCGGGGGCAGGACAGGCGCGCGTGGGGATGGATGGGAAGCAGGCCGAAGAACGAGCCAAAGGGCACCGCGATCCCGGGAGCGGTGCGTGGAGACCACGAACCCTACGCCAAGGTTCCCACCACAGCCCTCACCTTCCGACGGCGGGTAGGGTGCGTGGTCCCCACGCACCGCCTCTCACATGTCCTTCGTCCCGAACACATCCCCTGTCCTCCCATCCGATCCCAGCATCCCGGTCCTCTCTCCGGCATGACCCTAAACCTCCCCTGACCCCACGCGCCCATGGGACGGGCCCCCTTGGTCCGGGACGGTGTGGCCCTGTCCCATCCCGTCCCACACCCTCCCCGGAGGCCCGGGGGACGGGATCCCGTGCGATCCCCGGGCGGCGCCGTCCGAAGGCCGGTCTCCGCCCGGTCCCGGTGGCCTTCCCCGCGCTTTGGCCGGCCGGTGCCTGCGGATCCCATGGAATCCCTTTCAGCCTCCCGAAACCCGCTGGCAGCACGCGGCCCCCCGGTCCTCCCCGCCCCGGCCTTCCTGTCCGTCCCCTGTTGGTCCCCTGTTCTGCCCCCTGTCCCATGGGATCCCGCTCCGGGCCCTCTCCTGCCCATCCGCGGATTGGTACTGCCCCCGTCCGGCGGGGCTGCTATGAGGTCCGGACCGCGCCTGCCCCACCGGGTCCCATGCGATCCCTTTCACCCGTCGAAACCATCCCGTGTCCCGCCCGATCCGCTTCTTCACCACCGGCCCTCATGCCCACCGCAGCCCGCTGGCCTATCCGGCGCTGGCGCCGCTCTTCGCCGGGCGGGTAGAGCGGGTGGACACGCCCGAGGCCGCAGACCTGCACCTTTACGCCCATGTGCTGGATATCGACGCCGCCCCGGACACCGCCGTGCTGGACTGGCGGGCGCGCCAACGGCCCGTGGTGCTGCTGTCCGAGGAACCCTTCTGGGACACGATCTGGGGCCGCCGCCCGCTGGAGCCCCGCCTCGTGCGCGAGGCGCGGGCCGGCGCCCTGCCGGTGGCGCAGCTGAACCATGTGACGTCGGCCATCTTCCGCTTCGACCGGATCCCCTATTACCTCTTGACCGATCACCGCTTCGCCAATGCCTATGCCGCGCGGTTCGCCCGGAATGCCGGGGTCACCCCGGCCGACTGGCAGGCCCGTTTCGCCGCGGCCCCGCTGGATGCGGCCTTCATGTTCGAACGCCGGCCCGAACCCTTCCACGCCATCGCCTGGCCCGAGGCGGGGCTTTACGGGCTGTGTTCCTGGCGGACCGAACTGGCCGAGGCGTACACCTTCGGAGAGATCGCCCGGCTGGGATCCAGCTGGCAGGGCGGGCCCACGCGGTTCGAGATCGGGCCCAGCCTTGGCGACTGGCACCTGGACAAGCTGGTACGCCTGGACGGCCGGGCCCGGATCCTGGGCGCGGTCGAGAACACGCACCAGCGGGATTACCTGACCGAGAAGCTCTTCGATGCCTTCGCCTGCGGGGCGCTGCCGGTCTATGTCGCGGACCCGGGCCACCGGGTGCACGACCTGGGCCTGCCCGAAGGATCCTGGGCGAACCTCTGGGGGATGAGCCCGGCAGACGGCGCGGCACGTCTGGCCGACTGGTCCTTCGATGCGGCCTTCTTCGACGCCTATGCCGAAGCGCAGGCGCGGCTGGCCGCCCTTTTCGGCGACACGCTGATCTGGGTCAGGGAACGCGACCGGCTGGCCGATGCAGTCCTTGAAACGCTAGAGGCCGTGCTGGACGGCGCCACCGGGACCCAAGGCCGTTAGAAACGGCCTTCCAAGGCGATTTCAATCGCCTTGTGACGGGAGGGCTGCCGTTGAGGCAAACCGTCTGGGCCCCGATCCGGCGTCCGGGACAGCCGTAGGGTGCGTGCTCCGCACGCACCATTCAGGACAGCAGCAACGGCTCCAGCGCCAGCACGTCCGCCCGCATCGTGTCGGTATGGACATAGAGGTTCAGCTCGGCCCGGCCCGACCGGCGGGCAAGGTCGGCATCGACCGGGATATGGGCCAGCGCCGTATGGGTGCCTGCCGGCAGCACCACCGGCTCCGCCGCGACATCGACCAGGGGCTGGCCTTCGGGAAAATAGCGCAAGGTCGGCCGGATGCTGACCAGCGCGTCGCTGCGCAGCCGCAGCAGCACGCCGACATAGCGCCCGCGGGCCACCACCTCGGGCGCGATCCGCATGCCAAGACAGGCCCATCCGCCGCTGTTGCCGCGCACCAGGCTGAGCGCAAACCCCTCGTCCCGCGGTTCGACCGCCAGTTCCGCCGTGCCCGCCGGGTCGGTCGACAGCCACAGGTCGGGCCCCAGGTCGGCATGGCCGCCCGTCACCGCCACAGGTTCCCCCGTGCCCAGCCCCGCGATCTGGTCCATCAACCCCGCGAAGGCCACGCTGCCATCATGTGCCTGCATCCATCCACCCCCGTCAGACGTCCCGGACCCTTCCTCTGCCACGCCCCCCGCGACAGGTCCAGCCTGCACGGGTTCCACCAGAAGCAGCGGTTCCGGCGGCACCGGAATGTCGCGCAGCCGCGCCAGGCAGGCGGCGCGCAAGTCTTCAGGGGCCGCGCCCCCCGCCAGGACGGGATCGTTCAAAAACCCGTTCACGGCGCGCGCAAAGTCCAGCACCAGGTCATGCCCCGGCCGTAGGGTGCGTGGTTCCCACGCACCATCCGAGGCCGACCCGTTCGCCCCATTCCGGCCGATCGCGTCCCAGGCATCCGCCGGCAGCGCCCGCATCACTTCCCAGCCCAGGTGGTCGAAGGCCACCAGCGACCAGCGCTGCGGATGGAGCACATGGGTGAAGGCCTCGGTCTCCAGCCGCTTGACCTTCCGCCCCGCCAGAACGGCGGTCAGGGGCAGCACGTAATCCCACCACGGGATCCCCAGCGAGAAGCCCGGCAGGTCCAGCATGTCCATGGCCCCGGCGCGGATCGAGAACACGTCATAGCCCTGCCCGTAGCGCGCGCTTGGCGTGCCGTCGGCCTCGATATCGATGCGCGAGGCGAAGACCAGATCCTGCGCCGCATCGTCCAGCGCCGGCAGGGCACCCGGATCCTTCAGCCCGATATCGGAATTGACCAGCAGCACCCGGGTCTCCGGATCCGGGTCCATCCCCCGGACCCCGTCCAGGAGCGCCGTGAAGGGCAGGTAATCCCGCCCGAAGCCCTGGGGAAAGCGGCATTCGTGGGGCACGATCCAGTCCGGCACATGGTCCTTCACGGCGGCGAATTCGCGGCTGTGGTTGAAGGCATGGATCGGCTGGCCATGGGCCTTGTGCCAGCTTCCCAGCGTGTCCAGCTGCGCCTCGATCCCCACCGGGATCAGGGTCGTGACATGAAGGAAACCGCTCATGATGCGTCCTCCAGCGGCCGATCAAGTGGCCGGTCCGTGGCCTCTGCCCCCGCGATCAGCGCGGCATAGGCCGCGGCCAGCTTCGCATCGTATCCGGGCGCCTCGTGGAACATCCGCGCCGCGACCTCGGCATGAAGCCGGCGCATGTCGCCCAGCAGGTGGCCGGCAAAGCGCGCGCGCCTGCGCAGGAAGGCAAGGCCGTCCACCAGATGCGCGGGCGTGCCGAAGGACCGGCAGGCCCCTTCCAGCGCATCGAGCACCTTGCCGCCCAGCCCCAGCACCAGCAGGTCCGCGTTCTTCAGGAAGGCCGCGTGCAGCGCGTAAAGGTGCCGGCCCGGCCCGGCGGCCGAGGCCCCGGTCTCGGCATGGTCATAGCGCATGCCGACCTCGCCCGAGTTCCGCCAGTCCCCCGCGACGGCCGCCAGTTCGATCTTGAAGGCGAAATCCTCGTACATGCGCAGCGTCGCATCGAAGCCGCGGGTCCGGGCATAAAGCGCGCGGTCAAAGGTCATGTCGCGCGGCAGGGGCCCGGTGCGTCCGGCAATCGCCGCCAGCCGCTGGGTCCGGTCGATCCCCTCCAGATGCGCGAAATCCCAGAGGCTGAGCCCCCCGCCCCGCTGGTAGAGCACATCCGAATAGGCCACCGCCCTTGCATCGCCCTCCAGCGCCTCGACCTCCGCCGCCAGCTTCAGCGGAAAGGCCACGTCGTCGGCATCCAGCGTGCTGACCAGCCCGGCCTCCACCCCCATGATCCCGCGATGGCGCGCCAGCGCCGGACCCAGGTTCCGGGTGTTCCGGATCAGCGTCCCCGGCCCCAGCGCCAGCAGTCGTTCGGCCAGCGCGGCGGAGCCATCGGGCGAGGCATCGTCGACCAGCACGACCCGCGCCTTCACCCCGGCCTGGTCCCAGACCGAGGCGACGGTGGCCTCCAGCGAGCCTTCCGACTTCCACATCGGGACGATCACACTGACCTCGGGCAGGGGCGATCCTTGGGCGGGCGCCGCCAGCCGGCGGAAGGCGGCGCGGGACCGCTGATCGGCCACGCGATCCTCCAGCCCGGCCCGGGCCACCTGGGCCAGGTCCCGGCGTTCGGCGTCATAGCGCCAGCCCAGCACGGTGCGGAACGGCGGATAGCGCGGCACCACGCCGGGTTTTTCCCGCATGCCCTCCATGGCTTCGGCCACGGGACGGAAGGCGGCGCTGTCGTCGCGGCAGATCACGCCCTGCCCGATCCGCGCCCGCATCGCGTCGCGGTACCAGTCGGCAAAGGGTTCCAGGTGCGCCGGGCCGACACCCGCCAGGTAATTGGCGCCCGACACGATCCCCACCCGGGCCTGCAGCCGGTGGGCGCCGACATTCAGACCCGTATGGGCCGCGATGGCGCCATAGGCCGCGTCGGGATCGGCCCGCAGGCTTTCATAGTCGATCAGAAGCACCCGGCCGGGATGGGCCTGGGCCGCGTCCAGCAGGGCCGCGGTCATCGCCTTCCAGTACTCGGCGCTCCACACCGCGGCACGGGCCGCGGGCTCCGGCACGCCGACCCGCGGCATGGCCCCGGTCCGCGCCTCGACCTCGCGGGCGAAGCGCGGGCGGTCGGTCGGGTGGAATTCCTCTCCGAAGAAGGAAAAGTGGTTGGCGGCCGAATTCACCGTGCCGAAGGCATCGCGCAGCACACCCACGACCTTCAGCTCGGGATCCGCGGCCAGCCAGGCCCCCAGCCGCCCGTTGCCCCGGATCACCTTGGCCAGCGCGGCGCCCGTCCGGTCCCCCAGCACATGGTCGATCATCCGGTCATGTTCCGGGTGCGGGCCATCGAGGAACAGCGGACTGCCGCAATGGACGGCGATCCCGAAGGGCGAGAGGTTCCGCGTATCGAAGGGCTCGGCCGAAACCCGCCCCGTGGCGTTCACCTTGGCCGGCCCCCAGAGGTACGGTTCATAGAACAGCCGCGCGCCGGCATCCCGGGCGCGGAGCGCCGCCGACAGTTCCTCGAACAGGAACGAGGTGCCGGAGCGACCGACGCCCGCGATCAGGATCCGGGGCCCGCTCATGCGACCGGCTCCGGTGCTGCCAGGAAGGCGGCCTCGGTCGCGGCCCAGTCGGGCAGGGCAAATCCGCCCTCGCGCGCGATCCGGTCGAAATGCGCCCAGACCTCGGGCCGGCGATAGTATTCCCGGCAGATCCCCAACCGTTCCAGCGTGCGCCCCTCCAGCCCCAGGAAGCTGACGCCCGAGGTGTCGATGCGCGCCACGTCGATATCCGTGAACTCCAGCGGAAAGCCCGCATCCTCGCACTGGACATAGAAGCGGTAGTCCGACGCGATCTTCAACGTCGTCGAGAACGGGAACCGCTGGTGCAGGTCGCGGCGGCTGAAGGTGGCCTGGTGCGAACAGACCATCCCCTTCCAGAGCACGTCGTTGTACTGGTAGCGCTTGCCGGAGTTCTGCGCATAGGCCCGGCCCGCAAACAGCCCCGGCACGGTGCCCGTGGCCTCCCGCGCGGCGATATGGGCGGCCGCGCGCGCCAGGACGGACCCGTCGAAGAAACAGTCGCCCGCATTCATGAAGTTGACGTAACGCCCCCGGGCCATGGAAACGCCGCGGTTCATCGCGTCGTAGATCCCGCCATCCGGGGCCGAGACCCAGCGCGCGATCCAGGGGTCGAAATCCTCGACCACCTTGGCCGACCCGTCGGAGGATCCGCCATCGACCACCACCAGTTCCCAGTCGGGCGCCGCCGCGCCCTCGGGCCAGAGCTGCGCCGCGGCGCTGGACAGCGTGGCATAGAGGCCTTCGAGGTCGTTGTAATTGATCGTGACGACCGAGATGGCAGGCGAAATCTCAGGCGTGACCTCGGGTGCGGGCATCGGGGATCCGGAAGTCAAATCGGGCTCGCACTCTCTTGCAAGGACGGGAAAACGACGACGGAACGGACGCCACTGGCACAGGTCCCGGGGATGCCGGTCCAGCCCCCGAAAGTCAAGGATCGGCCCCCGCGCAGGCCGCCCCGGAAACGGCGGGGTGAACCCCGCCCTGTGCGGTGTCCCTGGCGTGACGGTCGAGGGGGGCTCTGCCCCCCACGCGCCTTTGGCGCTCCCCCCGAGGTACTTGGAGATCAAAGAAGTCAGGGGCACGGGAGTGAAGGGCCGCGCGCCCGGCTTCTCCTTTTCACAAATACTCCGGGGGAGTCGCGCCGCCAGGCGCGGCGGGGGCAGCGCCCCCTTCCGCCGCCCGCTCTGGCAGCGTCCCCGCCACCATGCTAGGCAGGCCCGGCCCTTCCGCCCCTCACGGCCAGGATCCGATGACACAGACCTCTTCCGCGACCATCCCCAACGCCATCATCGTCGGCGCCGGCAAGGCGGGGACCACCTCGCTCTACCGCTATCTCGACGCGCATCCCCAGATCGCGGGATCCGAGGTGAAGGAAGTGATGTATTTCTCGCAGCGCTACGGCAAGGGGCCCGACTGGTACCAGGCGCATTTCCCGCCCCTGCCCGACCGGCCGGAGGTGAAGATCCGCTTCGAGGCGACGCCGCAATATTCCTTCCGGGACGAATTCCCGAAGGTCGCGGAACGGATCCGCGACTATAACCCGGAGATGAAGATCCTCTATGTCATGCGCGAGCCGCTGTCGCGGATCGTGTCGCATTTCAACCACTGGTCCCGGACCCAGCCCGACCGCTACCGGGACCTGAACGCGACGATGGAAGACCCGGCCGAACGGCAGATCTTCGTCGACCGGACCCGTTATCACCACCAGCTGCAGGCCTACCTGGACCTCTTCCCCGCGGACCAGGTGGCACCGGTCTTCCTGGAGGATCTGAAGCGCGATTTCGTGCCCGCCCTGAACCGGGTCTTCGCCTTCCTGGGCGTGACCGAGAGCGCGGCCCAGATTGACTCCGCCCCCCACAACGTGATGCAGGGCGCGCGGAACGTGGCCAAGGTCGCCGACCTGTCGACCCCGGCCCGCACCGCCATCGTCGAGGCGCTGAAGCCCGACGTGCAGGCTCTGTTCGCTTATGCCGGCAAGCAAGCGGATTTCTGGGGCCCCGACTACCTCTGAGGTTCCCGGCCGTAGGGTGCGTGGTCCCCACGCACCGCTCCCGATCGATCTCAGCCTTCGGGCGTCAGCCCCAGGAACCGCGCCTCGGCCGCGCTGGGGCCCGTGGGCTGGCGGCTCCAGCTGCGGTTCTCGGCGATCAGGCGGGCCGGGTTGCCGCCGTAGATGCAGTTTGGCTCCATGTCGCGGCTCAGGATCGCGCCGCCGGCCAGGATGCTTCCCGACCCGATGGTGACATCCGGCAGGATCATCGTCCGCCGGCCGATCCAGACATGGTCGCCGATCTCGATCCGGCGCCGGCCGCCGTTCAGGACCGCGCCGGTGGTGGCATCGACGATGCCGTGCTGGTCGTTCGACTGTACGATGATCTCGTCCGACCACAGATTGTCGGCCCCCACCACGACATCGGCATCGTCGGCCACGATCCGCGCGCCGTTGACGGTGGTCCCCACCCCGATGTCGATCGTGGCCCCGCGCCACATCCGGATGTCCAGCCGCATCGGCCCCGATCCGGCAACCCGCAGGCGCCCGGACCCCGGGCCCATCTGCAGCCAGATCTCGCCGGCGAAACCGGGCGACAGGATCTCGATCTCGTAGCCGTCGCGGGGCAGGTCCGGATTGCCCAGGAGGCTGAGGCGGATCCGGTCCCGCACGGAAGGCGCGCAGGTCAGCCAGGAATTCGTCACCGTCTCGCGCCGGGACGCCTTGAGCAGATCGGCCACCGGGATCCGTTCCAACCCGGTCCTGACCTGCATCCCGCCGTCTCCCATGTGCCATCCTCTTCCGGTCGCGGGCAAAAGTCCCGCCGCGTTCTGGCGGTCCTTGTCGCACCCGCTCTCCCACCCTGCAAGTCCCCGGGGCAGCGGCCTGGAAGAAGGGTCGGCGGGGTGACCCCCGCCCTACGGGAAAGGGGAAAGCTGGCAGGTCGTGGCAAACGCTGCGGGCGTCCAGCCGCCTCCGGCGGGAGTATTTGTGAAAAGAAGAAGGCAGGCGCGACCTTGCTTCCGCGCCCCCCACTTCTTTGGTCTTCAAATATCTCGGGGGAGCGCCGGAGGCGCGTGGGGGGCAGGCCCCCCTCGACAGTCATGGCAGGGACAACGCGTAGCGCGGGCTTCACCCCGCCATCCCCTCCTCCCCGCCACTGGACGCGGCCCGCCACGGAAGGCTAAGGGAGCACCATGACCGACCTCTCCGCCCCGCCCCGTTCCGGCTCCATCTCGGCCCCCAGCGGCCCGCGCTCGGTGGCGCCCGGGCTGGCAGGGCTGCGCGCGGCGCGGGATCACGGCCCGCTGGGAGCGAAGACGCACCTGGCTCCCGGCCTGTCCTTCCATGCCGACCCGGGACTGGCCCCCGCGGGGCACTGGAGCAGCCCGGCCGACCGGATCGTGGAACTGTCGCTGGAAACCGGCGGGACCGGCAGCTGGGCCGCGCTGCACGTGGCGCTGGACCTGCCCGAGCTGGGGGCCCTGTCCGGGGCACGTTTCCTGGCGCTGATGTGCCGGTCGGCCGCGGGGACAGAGATCATGGTCCGGCCCTGCCTGCGGTCAGGCCTGCAGGAGGGCGGCTTCACCGACCTGTTCTTCCCGCGCCACCTGCTGGCCGTGGCGGAGCCGCGGACCCACACGGACGCGTTCTGGCTGCCGGCACTCCTGCCCGGGGATGCACCCGACACCGCCCCCTGGCGCGAGCTGGTGCTGTTCCTTCCCCCCCAAAGCCTGTCCTGGCATGTCCACGCGCTGGACGTGGTGCTGGCCTGACCCATGGCATCCCTGACCGTCGCGATCCCGACCCATGACGATGCGGAACCGCTGGCGCGCCTGCTGGCGCGGCTGGCGCGGCTGGCGGTGGCGCCCCAGGTCGTGGTGGTCGACGACGGCTCGGCCGAACCGCTGGAGGCAACCGCACTGACTGCGGCCGCGGGGCTGCCCCCCGGGACGCTGCAGCTGATCCGGCACGACACCGCCCTGGGCCCGGGTGCTGCGCGCAACGCGGCACTGGCGGCAGCGACGGGAGACTGGCTCCTTTACCTCGATGCCGACGACCTGCCGACAGCGGACCTGCCGGGGCTCCTGGCCGATCTGGACGGCTGCGCCTTCGACTTCTGCCTGTTCCAGCATCATGACAGCCGCCGCGCGCGCGAGCTGGCCTGGGGGCAGATGCGCTTCGACCAGCGCTTCTGGGACGCGGCCGGGGTGGCGCTGGGGGCGCTGACGGCCCTGACGCCGGACCAGGGGGCGCTCCTGGCGCAGACGGCGAACTATCCCTGGAACAAGATCTACCGCACCGCCTTCCTGCGTGACCACGCCATCCACTGCACCCCGATCCTGGTCCACGAAGACGTGGAACTGCATTGGCAGAGCTTCCTGAACGCGCGTCAGATCCTGGTCTCGGACCGGGTCTGCGCGATCCACTACGTGGCCGAAACCGGAGACCGCCTGACCAACCGCCGTGGCCCGGAGCGGCTGGAGGCCTTCGGCCCCCTCGCCCGCATCGCGGCCGAACTGGCGCAGCGCCCCGGCAGCCCCTACGGGCCCGCCTTCTGGACCTTCACGGCCGGACTGATCCTGTGGATCGACACGATGCTGGAGCCAAAGCTGCGCCCCGACCTGTCCCGCGCCACGGCCGCCTTCCTGTCCACGTATCTGCCGGCGGAGCGCCGGGCCGCGCTCGAGGCCGCGGAACCCGCACTCTGGGCCGGGATCCGGCGCCTGATCGCCCGCCATGTAAGCGGCGGCCACGCCCCATTGAACTGATGTGTTCCTGCCGCGTAACGCGCCTGCGAGAAGGTCTGCTTGAGTAGCCGCCGCTTACCCCGCCATGGCGTGACGGCGGGGTAAACCCCGCCCTACCCCGGTTTCGGGCGCGGCACCCGGCCATGTCCTCCGGCCGCCTCCGGCGGGAGTATTTTTGAAAAGAAGAAGCCGGGCGCGCGCCCCTGACTTCTTTGGTCTTCAAATATCTCGGGGGGAGCGCCAAAGGCGCGTGGGGGGCAGAGCCCCCCTCGACACCGGCCACGGGTGCAACGCCCAGGGCGGGGTTCACCCCGCCGCATCGCAAGGCGCAACCGGCTCAGGCCGCGTCGGGCTTGGCCAGGGTCTCTTCCCAGTAGGCCTTCGTGGTCATCTCGTCATAGCCTTGCCGCCAGCGGGCGCGGATCGCGTCGTGGTCGCGGCGGAAGTCCATCGTCTGCTTCAGCGCCTGGCGCATGATCCCGAAGAACCGCCGCTTCGAATGCTTCAGCGTATAGGACCGGGTCCGGTCGGTGTTGACGAAGGTCGCCTCGGCCGCGCCCAGGCAGTAATAGACCAGCCCGCGCTGGCCGATCGGCACCTCGATCCGGTCGCCGAAGGTATTCCAGAACGGCACCAGATGACCGTTCAGCGTGATCAGCCCCAGCCGCTCGATCACCTTGCGCCGCCCGACCGACCGGCGGCGGCGCTCCTTGGTCCGCTGCATCGGGCCCCAGACCTCGTCCTTCATCAGCGCCTTGATATCGCCGCGCCGCTTGCTCATGTCGATGTTTTCATCGAAGAACTGCGGCCCCTCCATCACGTCGCGCCAGGCCATCAGCTGCGCCTCGGCGCTTTCGTAATGAAGCCTGAGGCACGACCGCAGGATGAAGCGCAGCGCCACTTTCGACGTGCCCAGGGCCGACCGTTCCAGCCCCGGCGTCACCAGGTGCTGGACCAGGTGGTTGCGCAGGTCCAGGTACAGCGTCTGGGCGCTTTCCTTTTCCGTGAAGTCGTCCTGGAAGCTGACCACGCCGTTCAGCGTCACCACCTGGAACGGGTTCATCAGCGAAAAGCTGATGTCGTCGCCGCGCACGAAGAACGGGAACGGGTGATGCACCACCTGATCGATGCGGTAGGCGAAGAACCACCAGCCGCCATAGAGCGTGTCCGGCCGGTTGGCGATGCTGTCGAATTCCATCTTCACGACCTGGCCGAAATCGCGCAGGTCGGTGCCGCAGTACATCGGGTGGCAGGACCCGTCGAACCAGGCGCCGTTTTCCCACATCGCCCATTTGTGGGTGTTGTTGATCATGGCGCCCGCCAGTGCGGTCTTCGAATCCTTGGCCAGCGCCAGGAAGATGTAGGCGCGCGCGATGTTTTCCATGTGGAAGGACGCGTCGTCGTCCATGAACAGGCAATGCGTGGCGCCCGACGCCTGCGCTTCCAAGAGGCCCCGGGCAAAGCCGCCGGCGCCGCCCAGGTTGCGGTTCGGCATCGGCCGGACATGGGCCGAAGGCTCGATCCCCGCGCTCTGGCCATTGTCGACCACCTGCACCGCGATCCGGTCACCGTGGTCGTAGCCGGCCAGGAAGTCCTCCAGCCGGGCCACGGTATCGCGGACCTGCACCTCGCGCTTGAAGGTGGTGATCGACACGGTCAGCGCCGGCCAGCTTTCCGGTTCCGCCCGGGTGGCGAAGCGGCCGCCGGTGAAGCGCGCGGAATCGCCCAGGTTGGTGATGTCGAGACACAGCACCCCCCGCGGCGCCTCGCCGTCCTCGTCCCCGTCGAGCAGCGCGCCGAGATCGATGCCATGGACCGTGCCCGGGACCAGCGTGACCACCTGGGAGGTCAGGATCGCCCACGAGCGGTCCGGAATCGCGCGGGACACGCGCAGCTGCACCAGGCCCTCGCCCTCGACCTCCAGGACCAGCCCGTCCAGCGTGCAGGCCGAGGCCCACTTGCCCAGGGCGAAGAGATTGAAATAGCTGCCGAAGCCGATGCTCGCGCCGGGGCCCATGGTCAGGGTGGCGCTGCCCGTGTCCCAGCCACAGGGCCCCTTGGCATGGTAGTAGAGCGCCTCCTCGGTACAGATCGCAGGATCGGGAAGAAGGAACCTCTGCAGGGTTTGCATCCGGGCGCTCCGTGAAATGGCTGAAAAACGAATGGCGCCTGACCTGTCAGGCCCCCGGGGGCGTGTCAAGCAAGGCGAAGGGGCTTCCCCGCGGGATGAGGCCGCGCCGCCCCGGCGTTCCCCGATGGGATGTTTTCGAAATCCGGAAATCCCGAAACGGTGAAGCAAACTGCCCAGGTTTTCCGCGGTTCGCTCGTGTCCTGCTCCGGGGTGCGGTGCGTGGGAACCACGCACCCTACGACGAGATTCCCGGGCCCGATCCGTCAGGCTCGATCTTTCAGGGCCAGTCGCCGGTCCGAGCACTGTAGGTGAAGCCGCCGCCGGCCGCCGGTCCGGCAGAGCGCAGCACGAAATGGCTACCCCGCTTCAGGGACGCGGTGACCACGACGCCGCCGGGCCCGACCATGACCTTGGGCTGCCCGCCCTGGACCAACGGCTTCACCGCCGCGGCAAACGTCGTGGCCAGGCCCGCGGCCCCGGCGTCGGGAGGCGTCGGACTGACGAAAACCATGCTGCAGGACGCCTTGCCGGTGTCCGGATCCGTCACCGCGAAAGCGGCCTTCAGCGCGCGGTGGTTCCGGATGCCGGCATCGTCTCCGGCCCCGACCGGCAACGTGTCGAGCGCGGCCCGCGCGGCGGCGGCATCGGGCCAGGGATCAACACAGACCGTCGAGAACAGCATCGCCGCCTCGACCGGACCGACCATCGTCCGCCCCGTCCCGGTATCGCAGCCCGCCAGCCCCGCAAGCACGACACCGGCCGCCAGCAGGATCCCCGCGGACCGCCTCTGCAGCCTCTCTCCCGACCTGACCACATCTTCCATGGGCTTCCCTCCCAGTCCCTGTTTTCCGACCTCGACGATACCCCCCCCCCTCGGCAAACCGGAAGGCCCCTCACTTCTTTGGTCTTCAAATATCTCGGGGGGAGCCCGGAACGGGCGCGGGGGGCAGAGCCCCCCGTCGACGCCGGCCGCGCCGATCTCCCGTAGGGCGGGTGTTGCCCCGCCGGACCGTCACGGCCAATCAGGCGGCGGGGTAAACTCCGCCCTACTGGTTCAGGATGTCCCGGTGATAGCGCCCCATCAGCAGCACCCCTGTCGACAGCGTCGCAAGCGCGCAGAAGATGACATAGGCAAAGCTGACATAGCTCGGGGTGTAGATCGGGTAGAACCCGGAATGCATCAGCCCGACGATATGCATCAGGGGGTTGTACCACAGGATCGCCTGCGCCCCCGCGGGCAGGCTGTCATAGAGGAACAGAATGCCGGAGGCGATGAACAGCGGCCGGGTGATCACCGACCAGGCGACCTCCCAGATCGGGAACAGGCCCATCAGCGCGCAGTTCAGCACCCCCACGCCCAGCCCCAGCAGCATCGACAGGCCCATCGCCTCGATCACAGGCACCGGGTCGATCACCACCCGCGTGTCCAGCGTGGCCAGGATGCCCCCCAGCAGCAGGAACGACACCAGGATCCCGGTCAGCGTGTTCAGCAGGAACCGCGCCAGCACCGAATCGACCCAGGTCACCGCCGGATAGCGCAACAGCGCGCGCGAGAAGTTCAGCGATCGCGCGACCGAATTCGACAGAGACTGGTAGAGGTTGAAGGGCGTGTACCCCGTTGCATAGAACAGGATGAAGCTGGTCCCCAGCGGCGGCGAGCGCAGGAGCAGGCTGAAACCCAGGCTCAGCACCAGGATGGCGGCCAGGGGTTCCAGCACGGCCCAGAGATAGCCCCCCGGCGTCCGTCCGTACCGCGTCGACATCTCGCGCAGCATCAGCGCCACGATCGCCCGCACCGCGGTGCCATGGCCGCCGCCCCCCGACGTCCCTCCTGCCACCCTGCGCACGGGGTCCTGCGCGGGCGGAATCGGCGCGGGCGCGCTCGGCGATGTCGGGGCGGGACGGGAAGAGACGGTCATCCGAAAGGCACAGGTTCCAGGACGGGGTCGGGCAGGGCACGAGCAAGACACGGGCAGGACACGGGACCGGGACGGGACAGACACCGGTCCGCCGGATCCCCCCGGGAATGCTGGCCTTTATGCCGCCGAACGGGTAGAAGGCGCAAACGGATTTCCAGCGGATCGTTCCATGGGATCTCCGGGGGCACCGCCACCAGGATCCGGGCCCGGCCTTCCTCATGACCCGCGGCCCTCCGCGACGATACGCGATACCCGACGCCAGCCATGACCGACCCCGCCAAGCCTTCTGCCCCCTCCGCCCGCCCCGAATCCTCCGACGGCGACAGCGCCGGCACGCCCGCCGCACGCCGCGGCCCGCGCGCCGGCGGGGGGGGAGGGCCAAATGCAGGACAGGGCCCCCGCAAGGGCCCGAATGCCGGCGATGCGGCCGGCAAGGCGGGCCGCATCGCCGATCGCAAGGCCGAACGCCGGGCCGAACGGCTGGCGCTGCGCAACGGCCCGGCCGCGCTCCGGGCCGTCCCGGAAACCGGACCGGACGACTCGCCTGACGCCTCATGGGGCACCGCCCCCCGGGCCGAACCGATCCCCGGCCCGTCCGCGACATCCGCCCAGACGTCTTCCGGCACGCCGGAAGACGCGGACCGGACCTCCTCCGGCACCGGGCCCAGGAAACCGAAGAAGAAGATGGGCAAGCTGGCCCGCGGGGCGGCCGAGACCACGGTGGTCGAGGTCCATCCCGTGGCCCATCGTGCCGGCATGCGCCGCCGCCACTGGGGGCTGGTCCTGTCCTTCGTGCTGATGGTGCTTCTGCCCTTCGCCGGCGTCGCCGCCTACATGTGGACCCTGGCCGAGGACCAGTATTCCTCGGTCACCGGCTTCACCGTCCGGCAGGAGGAAGGCAGCAGTTCGGCCGATCTGCTCAGCCCGATCCTCAGCATCTCGGGCAGCACGGCCGCCAAGGACGGCGACATCCTCTACGAGTTCATCCAGAGCCAGGAGATGGTGCAGACCATCAACGACCGGATCGACCTGCGCGCCCATTACTCGAAGAACTGGCCCGCGGACTGGACCTGGACGCCCTGGACCCTGCCCCCCGCCGGCCAGAGCTGGTTTTCCCGCTTCGACGGCGACTGGGCCTTCGGGCTCTGGCCCGATGCCAGCATCGAGGACCTGGTCTGGTACTGGGGCCGGATCGTGGGCGTGTCCTATGACGGGTCGACCGGCCTGATCGAGGTCGAGGTCAAGGCCTTCGACCCCGACACCGCCCGGGCCATCGGCCGGGAAATCGTGTCCGAAAGCCAGGACATGATCAACGCGCTCAGCGCCCAGGCGCGCGAGGACGCGACCCGCTATGCCCGCGCCGAACTGGACGAGGCCGTGGCCCGCCTCAAGGACGCGCGCGAGGCGCTGACCCAGTTCCGCACCCGCACCCGCATCGTCGATCCGGCCGCCGACCTGCAGGGCCGCATGGGGGTAATGAACAACCTGCAACAGAAGCTGGCGGATGCGCTGGTGGAATACGACCTGCTGCGCGGCGCGGTCCCCGACGGCGACCCCCGCGTGAAACAGGCGCTGAGCCTCATCGACGTGATCCGCGAACGGATCGCGGCGGAACGGCAGAGCTTTGCCACCGACATCACCGACACCGGCGCCATCGGCGAGGACTATCCGACGCTGATCGCGGAATACGAAAGCCTGACCGTCGACCGCGAATTCGCGGAAGAAACCTATCGCGCGGCGCTGGCCAATCTCGACGCCGCCCGCGCCGACGCGGCGCGGCAAAGCCGGTATCTCGCAACCTACATCCCGCCGTCCCTGCCGCAGACGGCGGAATATCCCCGACGCTGGCAGATCACCGGGCTGGCGGCACTGTTCCTGCTGCTGGTCTGGGCGATCGGGGCGATGATCTTCTATTCGATCCGCGACCGGGGCTAGGGCCGGACATGGCTGACCGCCGGGTTCGCTGCGCCGTTGCCGTCGGGGGCTCTGCCCCCGCCCGCCCTGCGGGCGGACTCCCCCGAGGTATTTGGAGACCAAAGAAGGGGGGGCCGCAGTCTCGGATTCCCGGAGACAGCGCGCACGTCGAGCAAGAAAAGGGCGCGCGCCCGGCTTCTTCTTTTCAAAAATACTCCCGCCGGAGGCGGCCCGACGGTACGCCCGGGCGCGCGGCCGGAGTTCTGGCCGTAGGGTGCGTGGTCCCTACGCACCATTCCCGGGGACGGCACCCATGATCCGCTTCGAGAACCTGACCAAGGGCTTCTGGGTCCGGGGCGAGCGCAAGCTGGTCATCGACAACCTGAACCTGACCCTGCCCGACGGCAAGTCGCTGGCGCTTCTGGGGCGGAACGGGGCCGGCAAGTCGACGCTGCTGCAGATGATCGCCGGCACCATCCGGCCCGACAGCGGGCGGATCCTCACCGACGGCACGATCTCTTGGCCGGTGGGCTTCGGCGGGTCCTTCCACCGCGACCTGACCGGCGCCCAGAACGTCCGCTTCATCGCCCGCATCTACGGCGTCGACACCGACGCGCTGCTGGCCTTCGTCGAGGATTTCGCCGAGCTGGGCAGCTTTTTCCACATGCCGGTCGGCAACTATTCGTCCGGCATGCGGTCGCGGCTGACCTTCGGCGCCTCGATGGGAATCCGCTTCGACACCTATCTGGTGGACGAGGTGACCTCGGTCGGCGATGCCGCCTTCCGCCGCAAGAGCCGCGCCATCTTCCGCGAGCGCATGGCCAATTCGGGCGCCATCGTGGTGAACCACTCGATGAACCAGATCCGCGAATTCTGCGATTCCGGCCTGCTTCTGGAAGGCGGCAAGGTCACCTATTACGAGGACCTGGAAGAGGCCATTGCGCGGCACGAGGAAATGCTGGCCTGACGCCCGGAACAGACCGCAGGCCGGGTGCGGGTGTGGGTTCGGAAGCGGCGGGGTGACCCCGCCCTACGCGTCCACCATGCTGTGCCGGACGGTGCAGCCATTCCATCGGGGACGGCGGTGGCAAAGCCACGCCGGACCGCGCTCCAGCGCCCCTGCGGGGGCCCGGGCATTGCAATTTCAGCCGATTTCGCACAGGACGGGAAAACCGTGCAACCCGCCGCGCGGACCGGTGGAGGGGCAGCCACCGGCGGACCGGCAGGCGGCAAGGCGGCAGGCACGAACCGGGCAGTGCAGGAGCAACATGCAGCTCATACTCTTCATCGGACATCACAAGGTCGGCTCCACCGCGCTGCAGGATTTCCTGTCGCGGAACGCGATCGCCCTTCTGCGGGCCGGCATCCTCTACCCCGCCGTCGACGCCCAGGGGCAGGCGCTGCTGCTGGCGCGCGCGCTGCACGGCGAGACGCCGGCCATCGGCGGCGAGGGCGACAGCGGCGCGCTGCCCATCAACCTGCGCGAGGCGCACAATGCCCTGGCCTTCCGCATGCTGGCCGATGCCGCCGGCAAGCCCGGCAAGGTGCCCGCCTTCCATCCCGGCCTGCCCGGATCGGGGCAGATGTTCCGCGCCATCCGGATGCAGGCGGAATACCTGAAGCCCCGCGCCGTGATCCTGTGTTCCGAGGTCTTCGCCAATTTCGGCCATGCCGCCGAGGTCTCGGGCACCGACCTGATCGGCCGCATCGCGCGGCTCTTCCCCGAGGCGGAGGTGACCGTCCTGGCCACCCTGCGCCGGATCGACGAATACCTGGCCTCCTGGCACGGCCAGCGGCTGCGCTTCGGCGACCGGATGCTGTCGCTGTCCGGCGGGGCGGCGGAACGGTATTTCGGCAATATCCACTTCGATTACCGCGGCATGGTCGAACCCTGGACGCAGACCTTCGCCCATGCCGACCTGCGCCTGAAGACCTATGACGAGGTGCTGGCCTCCGGCGGCTCGGTCGAGGATTTCCGTGCCGAACTGGAACGGATCACCGGCGCGCCCCTGCCCGCCGGCCTCACCGCCCCCGACCGCACCAACGAAAGCCTGCACCGCGGGCTGATCGACATCGCCCGGCGGGGCAATGTCCTTCTGCAGGACGAGGCGGCGCCGGCGCTGCGGGGCTACCTGGCCGACCGGGCCGACGCCCTGGGCCTTCCCCCCTCGCGCGAGGTGGAACTGTTCGGTGCCGGCCTCCGCGACCGGCTGGTCGACCGGTTCGAACCGATCGACGCCTGGCTGGGCGGGCTGGTCGGGCGCCCCGGCTTCTTCCCCGACCTCCAGACCGCGCGCAAGGCCCGGTCCCTGCCCGAGGAGGACGTCGCGGCCCAGGCGCTGGCGGCGCTGCGGGCCGGGCTGGAAGATCATCCGCCCCAGGGCGAACACGGAGCCGCCGTGGCGGAATTCCTGTCGAACCTCGATCTTTCCGCCACGGTGCCCGATCCGGTGCGGGCCGTGCGGCCCCAGGGCCCGGCACGCCAGGCCGAGGCCGGCCATCACGAGCCGGTGACGGCCGGTCCCCCCATCGAACGGAGCGGCAAGGCATGATCGAGGAACTGGTTTTCCACCTGGGCGACTGCAAGACCGGGACGACCTCGCTGCAGCTGACCCTGGCCGAGAACGGCTGGGAAGCTCCCGGGCGGTCGATCGCCTATACTGCCAAGGTCAACCACATCCCGCTGGCCAAGACGCTGACCGTCGAACGCGAAAAGCGCTTTGCCAAGCCCCGCTGGACCGGGGTGCGCCGCGCCTTCCATGCCTCCGAGGCGCAGCAGGGCGTGATCTCGGCCGAGCATTTCGAATTCGTCGCCCCCGAGGCGCTCGATGCCGCACTAAAACAGTACATGCCCCGACTGGCGAAGACGGCCCGGCTGATCGCCTATGTCCGGCCCCATGCGGACCGGCTGGTCTCGACCTTCTCGGAACGGGTGAAGAAGGGCAATTTCAGCGGCCAGATGGAGGACATGCACCGGCGGCTGAAGGCGCAGGGGATGCTGTATTACACCCCCCGGTTCGAGAAGTGGCGCCAGGTCTTCGGCGACCGCTTCACACTGCACCCGATGGTGCGCGACCAGCTCTACAAGGGCGACGTGGTCGAGGATTTCTTCCACTACCTGTTCCGGTCCGAGGACTTCCGGATCACAAGGAGCGATGCCACCAATTCCTCGCTGTCGCTGGAAGACCTTGCCATGATGCGCGAGATCCAGGAACGGATCGCGTCGAACAATCCCGGGATCAACCCCGCACAGCAGGCGCTGGGATGGAACATCGCGCCGATGCTGGCCGGGCTCGAGGCGACGACCCGTACCAAGCTGGCGCTGCACCGCCATCTGGCGGAACGTGTGGCCGAGACCTATGCCGACGATGCCGCGGCGCTGGACGCGGCCTTCTTCGAGGGCACGCCGATGTCGGATGCGCTGGCGGCGGCCGCCGGCAAGGCCATCGCAGAACCGCAATCGGTCCTGGCGAGCGATCATTTCTCGGCCGACGAGGTCCGCAGGCTGCACGCCATCGCCGATTTCCTGACCCGGATCATGGAAGCCGACCCGCGCTACTTCACCCGGGCCGCCCGCCCGCCGGAGCACCGCAACAAGCCGATCGTGCCGACCGGCGGCCCGGACGAAGAAAACAACGAAGACAACGCCGTCTAGGCCCCGCGCCCGGCAGCAGCGCAGGCATCGCCGCCGAAGATGATCGCGGCCGCTTCGCCTTCCCCGGGCGAAACGCTTTGCCACCAGCCCCGCCCACCATGGCGGGATCCCGGCCGGGCCTTTCGAATGCGCCGCCCCTGCGGATCCGCGCAATGGTGGCGTTCCGGCCGCGCGCGCGGTGGCAGCGGGGTAACCCCCGCCCTTCCCCGGTTTCCGGCCTGGATCCCGGCCTCACCGTCCGGCCGCCTCCGGCGGGAGTATTTTTGAAAAGAAGAAGCCGGGGACGCGCGCCCGGCTTCTTTGGTCTTCAAATACCTCGGGGGGAGCGCCGAAGGCGCGTGGGGGGCAGAGCCCCCCGTCCCCGGTTCGCCCTTACAGCGGCGCGGTGAAGAAGGCCGGGACCTTCTCCCCTGCCCCGACCTTTGCCAGGAAGCCCCGCGCGGCGTCCAGCGCCTCGCGGATGGTCACGTCCATGTCGAGATAGCGATAGGTCCCCAGACGCCCCACGAAGCTGACGCCCGAGGTGGCTTCGGCCAGCGCCACGTAGTCCGACAGCATCGCTTTCTCCTCCACCTGCCGGATCGGGTAATAGGGGATGTCGCCGGGTTCCGCCGCGCGCGAGAACTCGCGGTAGCAGACGGATCCGTCATGGCTTTCCCAGGGCGCGAAATGCTTGTGCTCGGTGATGCGGGTGTAAGGCACCGCCTCTTCGCCATAGTTCATCACCGCGCAGCCCTGGTAGTCGCCGTCATAGGTGAAGCGCTCGAAATCCAGGGTACGGTAGCCTAGGCGCCCGAGTTCAAAGTCGAACCAGCCGTCCAGGGGCCCCGAATAGAACACGTGATCGTAATCGCCCGCCTGGTCCCGGCTGAAGGTGGTGGACAGTTTCACTTCGATCCCCGGGTGATCGAGGATCCGTTCGACCATAGCGGTGTAGCCGTTCTCCGGCATGCCCTGGAACCGGTGGAAGAAATAGTTGTCGTCGTAGTTGAAGCGAACCGGCAGGCGCTTGAGGATGCTCGCCGGCAGTTCCGACGGATGGCAGCCCCACTGCTTGGTCGTGTAGCCCTTGAAGAACGCCTCATACAGATCCTTGCCCACGAAGCGCATCGCCTGCTCCTCGAAGGTCTGGGGATCCTCGATCGAGGTGTCGGCCTGTTCTTCCGTGATGAAGGCACGGGCCTCGTCGGGGCGCATGGTACGCCCGAAGAACTGGTTGATCGTGTGAAGGTTGACGGGAAGCGAATAGACCGCCCCCCCGCTCGTCGTCTTCACCCGGTTCTTGTAAGGGAGAAACGTCTCGAACCGGTTGACGTAGTCCCAGACCTCGGCGTCGTCGGTGTGGAAGATGTGCGGCCCGTAGACATGGACCATGACGCCGGTATCCGCATCGCGCACCGTGTGGCAGTTGCCGGCGATGTGGTCGCGCGCATCGACGACGGTGATGCGATAGCCCTCTTCCGCCAGGTGCCGACCGATCACGGCGCCGGACAGGCCCGCCCCCACCATCAGCAGATGACCCTTCGTCATGAAAATTCCTTTCGGTGGTTCCCCGGTTTCCCGGGGCCCCTTAAAGGCAAATCGCACCGGCATCGCAATGGCCCGTTTGGAACGGGGGTCAGCGCCGCAGGGGGCGTGGTCCCCACGCACCGCCCTAACCGTCCGCGCCTAACCGTCCGCGAGCGCCTTCACCTCGGCCAGGGACATCCCCGTCCGCCGCCGCACGCCATCGACCAGCCCCCGCCGCATCAGCCGCAGATAGACCGACCGATCCTCGCCATAGCGCCGCGCCGACAGGTGCCATTTCAGTGCCACCAGCACCAGAAGCGGCCAAAACAGGACACCCGAGGCATCGTGGTACATGATCAGGCTGTTGCGGTAGATGTAATAGGCCTTCCACAGGGGCCGGACCACGCGCACGTCGTCGTTTTCGTAGGTCGAACAGTCATGCTCGAACCGCACGGTCGGGTCGAAGGCGATGGTGAAGCCCATCCGCCGCAGGCCCAGCGTGTAGATCACGTCGTCGCCATAAAGGAACAGCCCCGCCTCCGGCAGGCCGGCCTTCGCCACCATCTCGCGGCTCAGAAAGAAGCCCACGAAGGACGTCATGTCGAGCGGCCGGCGCCGCCCGGTGTCGAAATCCGACCGCGGGATGTGGAACCCGTCGCGGCCCTTGCGCAGTGTCGCCACGAAACGCTTCAGCGACCAGAACGGGTTCTGCGACGGGCGGTTCATCTCGCAGATCCGCCCGTCGGGGAAATAGACCGCCGCGGCACAGGCCTCGGTCACGGCCCGCGGCGCGGTCCGGAATGCCGCCAGCGCGCCGGGCAGGGGGCGGGCATCGTCGTCCATGACCACGATCCAGTCGGGGTCGACCGCCTCTGCCGCCCGCGCGATCCCGGCGGCAAAGCCCCCGGCGCCGCCGCGGTTGTCCGGCAGCGTCACGACGTCCAGCCGAGGATCTGACAGCCCCGCTAGCCAGGCGCCCGTCCCGTCGGTCGAGGCATTGTCGACCACCACCAGCGCCGCCAGATCCTGCGGCTTTTCGGCCAGCAGCCGGGCCACGGTCACCTTCAGCTTGTCCAGCCGGTCGAAGGTCACCACAACGGCCGCCAGGAACGGTTTGGGCCCGGCCGCGGCAGGATCGGAAGACAGGTTTTCGGACAGGGCGTTCACGGCAGTTCCCGGCACTTCATCTTGCCCGCCATTGCGCAGACCCCCGCCCGAAAGTCAAACCGCGTCCCCCGCTTCTTTGGTCTTCAAATATCCCCGGGGGAGTTCTCCCCACAGGGGAGGGCGGGGGCAGAGCCCCCATTTCAGTCGCCCGGATTACGTAAAATCAATGGGTTACATGAATTTGTTTCGCGCGCGAAACAATCACTTTATTGAATGTATGTTTCGCATGAAGGCACCGTGGACGGGGGGCTCTGCCCCCCACGCCCTTCGGGCTCCCCCCGAGATATTTGAAGACCGAAGAAGCGGGGGCGCGTCCCGGGCTTCTTCTTTTCACAAATACTCCCGCCGGAGGCGGTCCGACGGTGCGGCCGGGCCCAACGCCGGAAACCGGGGTAGGGCGGGGTTTGCCTCGTCACCGCCGTTCCAGCCAGGCCTTGAGATCCGCCAGGAAGCGCGCGTCGACCTGGCGGCCGGCAATTTCGATCCGGTCGCCGGCCGGGCCCGTCCAGTGCCGCATCACCAGGCCCGCCGCGATGTCGTAGCGGGTCAGGTCGGGGGCCGGGGACTTTGCGGCCGGGGTGCGGGGAGGCGCCACGGGGGGAAGGGAGGCGGGCGCCTCGATGCCTGCCAGCGCTTCCTGCAGGACCACCAGCTCGGTCTCGGCATTTGGTGCGTCCGCCGTTTCCAGTTTCGCACGGAGAGTCTGGCCCAGCTCGTCCGCCGCCTCCAGCGCACGGCCGAGGGACAGGCCCAGTTTCTCGGGGATCGCGGCGGGGAAGCGGAGCGTGCCATCCAGCGCCTCGACCAGTGGCACGAAGGTGCCGATCTTGGACCGGCGCGAGCGGGAGACGGCGCCGAAGAGGCCCTGCAGCGCCGCGCGCACCGTCGGATAGACGCCTTCGCGGTGGGCCGACCAGGCGATCCGGGCGCGTTCGTAATGCGACAGGTTCACCCGGATCTCGTTCTCTTCGACCATTGCCACATAGGACTCGGCCGCGTCGCCAGCGGGGATCACCCGGGCCGCGACGGTGGCGAAACGCGGATCCCCGGTTTCCGCCAGAAGCCGCTTCAGCGCCGCCAGGCGCCGCCAGCCGGAGATCAGGCCGTGGGTCAGCGGCGGACGCGGGTCGGGCAGCGCGATGACCTCTATCGGCGTCTGCTGGCCGCGGGCCTTCAGCGACGCCATCAGCGCCTGCATCTCGTCCTCGTCCAGGGCCAGGCGGTCGCGGACCAGGTGGCCGGGGTCGATGGCCTCCAGCGGAAGGGTCTCGATCAGCCGACCTTGCGCCCGGGCGCGGGTCATCTCGGCGGAAAGTTCCGCCAGAGCAGCGGTGGCCGCGGCCTCGCCCGCGACCTGGGCGATGGGGGCCGGACCCAGGGGGCGCGGAGAGGGCGGGACCTGAGATGGGGCAGGGGAGGGGACCTCGGGCGTCTCCGGTGCGGCGGCGAAGGGGCCCGCGGGGGCCAGTCGTCTGCGTTTAGCCATGGGCCTGCTCCTTCGTTTGAAACCGGGTTCCGGACCCCGGGGTCGAACGGTGCGTGGGGACCACGCACCCTACCGACCGTCGGAGTTCGATCACCGTGGTGGGAACCTTGCCGTAGGGTGCGTGGTCCCCACGCACCGTCACGCCCAACCCTTGCCGCATCATCCTTGCCATCGCCTAACCCGCCCGTTCGCTGCTCTCGGCCGCCAGGGCCAGTTCTTCCTTCCGCCAGATCCCCAGCAGCAGCCGCTTGAAGGCCGCATAGGTCTGGTCGAAGGTCTCGCGGCCGCGGGCATAGGTCTCGCGGTTGAAGTCGCGGTAATCGGCTTCGTAGATGCCCGACACCTGCTCGCCCGCCTGCCCGATCAGCGCCGTGAAGTCCTGCCGGTGGGGCGAGAGCGTCCGCCCCAGGTAGGACTGGATCAGCGCCGACATCTCGCCCTGCTGGGCGCCGTCATAGCGGGTGATGACCGCACGCACGGCGTCCCATTCGAAGGCCGTCTCCGGCCGGCCCAGGGCGCGGGCGGCCATGTTTTCGCCGTCCTCGATCGAGGCGAAGGTGGAATGCAGCATGTCGAAGAACCGCCCCGTCGAGTCGAATTCCAGGAAGGACGCGCCGAAGGGCACCAGCAGGATGTCCGCCGCCGCCAGCCCGTTGATCGTCAGGTATCCCAGCGCCGGGGGCGTATCGATGAAGACCACGTCATAGCGGTCCAGCACCCCGTCGGCCGCCAGCCGGTCCGAGAGCGCGTCCCACAGCTTCCACCCCCGCGCCTGCATCCGCCAGACCGGGATCTGGAATTCCGCCCAGTAGAGGTTCAGCTGCGCCCCGATCAGGTCGATGTTCGGCCAGTGGGTCGGCCGGATCACGTCGGCCGCCGTCATGGTCATGGCCGCGGTCAGCGCCTCGTCCAGCGGCTGGGGCGGGTCGCCCCGGTCGAGCCGGCGCTGGTTCTCGGCCCTCAGGTGCTCGCCGTAGTGGCGGGCGAGCAGGGGGAAGGCCGTGCCCCATTCGTCGTCCACCTTGCCCCCGAAGATCGAGGTCATGGAGCCCTGGCTGTCCAGGTCCACCACCAGCACGCGGTAGCCGTCCAGCGCCGCCGACATCGCCAGATGCGCCGCGGTCGAGGTCTTGCCGACGCCGCCCTTGAAGTTCGCGACCGCCACCAGCTTCGCCGGCAGGCCGTCCGGCCGGTAGGGTCTGTATTCCTTCGCGCGGGATCCTTCGGCGGCGAAATGGGCCCGCAGGCGGAGCACCTCGTCGAGCGTGAACCACTTGGCGCCGCCCTCCGTCTCCGACCGGCCCTGAGGCAGGTCTGGATTGGCGCGCAGGACGCGGCGGAAATGGGCCTGGGCCACGGGGATCAGGTAGCGGGTGATTTCCCAGGTGGAGAACATGCGCAGGGTGCGCGTGCCGCTGTCGTCCTTGCCGCGGCTGACCAGGTCGTCCCGACCTTGAGCGCAGGCAGCGGCGATCGCGGCGAAACCGCCGGTGTCGGTGGGAGCATCCAGTTCGGCCAGGGCGGCGTCCGGATCGATGCGGAAATAGGGCGGCAGGGGGGTGCCGGCCTGGGTCAGGTCCTTGGCCATGGGATGCTCGACTATCCTCGGGAAAGGGCGGCATGTACCGCGTTTTCGCCATCGTACCGCAAAAGGCGGCACATGGGAAGAATCGAGTTCACGTGGTGCGGTTTTGACTGTTTTTCTCAGCCGATTCGGGTGGTTGCGGCCTGGGGCGGGGCCTGAAGCCTGGCGCTTGCGCGATCTGCGAGAGAGTTAGAGTCATGTTATTTAAGTGTTACGGCTCCGGGGGTGTTCTGCCAACCTCCCGCAGTGCTTGCCGAAAAGCGGCTTCGGGACCGGGCACGCGATTCCGAAACCCCGATGAAACGACTCTGATCCCACGTCCAGGTGACTCTGAACCCCCGATGGATCGGCGCCGAAAGATGGACGGGTGTCATGGACGCGTGTAGGTTGGCCGTCATTGAAACCACGATAAGAACGGGCCCCAGAAGGGGCCGTCCAACAGGCAGCGAAAGCAGGCGATCCCATGGCTCTCCGTCCGTCCCCCGCGGGGGCGTCCAGCCTTCTGCCCGACCGGCACCGCCAGGGGGATTTCTTCCTGTGCGACGTCTTCGATGCGCTGCCCAAGGACGACATGGCGTCGATGGAACATCCGCTGTTCTCGCTCGCCACCCGCCCCGACCGGCGGATCCTGAGCTACGCGCACAACGGGACGGAAATCACGGTGACGCCGTCCGTGAAGGGGTTGGCCACGATCCACGACAAGGACATCCTGATCTTTTGCATCAGCCAGCTGATGGCCGGGATCAATGCCGGGCGACAGGTCAGCCGGACGCTTTACCTCAAGGCCCACGACCTGCTGATCGCGACGAACCGCGAGACCTCAGGCGATGCCTACCGGCGCCTCCGCGAGGCCTTCGAGCGGCTGGCGGGCACGCGGATCACCACGAACATCGTGACGGGCGAGATTGAGACGACTGCGGGCTTCGGCCTGATCGAAAGCTGGGAGATCGTCAGGAAGAGCCGCGGCGGCCGCATGATCTCGGTCGCGGTGACGCTGTCGGAATGGCTCTACCGCGCGGTGCTGGCGAAATCGGTGCTGACCCTCAGCCGCGATTACTTCCGGCTCCGGAAACCGCTGGAACGCCGGATCTACGAACTGGCCCGCAAACACTGCGGCCGGCAGCCGGCCTGGACGGTCTCGGTCGAGACGCTCCTGAAGAAGTCCGGCTCCGCCTCGCCCCGCCGGGTGTTCCGCAAGATGGTGCGCGACATGATCGCGGAAGGCCACCTGCCGGATTACGCGATGGAGGAGCTGGAGGGCGACCTGATCCGCTTCAGCCTGCGCCACCCGGTGGTGGAAGTGCCCCCGCCGGTCCTGAAGCCCGAGACCCACGACGCCGCCCGCGCGCTGCTGCCGGGCCAGGACGTCCATGCGCTGGAAGCCGAATGGCGCGGGGTCTGGGTCCGCACCGGCCAGCCGCGCCTCAGGAATCCGGATGCGGCCTTCCTGGGCTGGGTGCGGAAGCGCGCGGGGTAAGGTGCGTGGGGACCACGCACCTTACGGGCACAGAGCCTGGCCGTGTGGATGGGGTGGGCGTCGGATGCCTCCGGCGGGAGTATTTGTGAAAAGAAGAAGCCGGGCCCACCCTGTATTCCTGGCGCCTCTACTTCTTTGGTCCTCAAATACCTCGGGGGGAGCGCCGAAAGGCGCGTGGGGGGCAGAGCCCCCCTCGGCATCGGCCGTGTGAACCACGCCGCTCAGAACCAGGTCCCGATCCACAGCTTGTCGCCGTCGATCTTGGTGATCGTGCCGGAGAACGCCGCGGGCGCCGTGGTGATCGCGGCATTGGCATTGGTGCAGATCTGGGTGCCGTCGGCAAAGCGCACGTACTGGCCATTGGCATTGCTGCCGCGCTCGATCACGCCGCCGGTGGGCGTGCCGCCCGACTGGCTGACCGTGCCCAGAAGGTTGGCGGAACCATAGGAGATCGACCAGCCGGTGAAGCTGGTCCCGTCATGGTGCCGCGTGGCGCCGGTCCCGTCGGAAAAGGCCACCATCTGCACGAAGCCGCCCGAGCCCTGGCGCAGCACCGCCACCGCGCCGGTACTGGGCCCGGTGGGCCGGTTCGCGGTCGCGGCGGTCATCCGGTAGAAGCCCGAGGCCGTGCCGGTGGCGTCGAAATCGTCCAGGAGCGGCGGCGCCCCGGTTTCGCCCAGCCCGAAGGCGCCGGTGGCCATCAGCCGCCCCGCGGTCGTGTCGGTGGCGGATCCCTGGACGCCCGCGCCGGTCACGGTGCCGTCGGTCGCGTCGACCACCAAGGCCGAGGTCCAGGTCGATCCGTCTGCCGAGACCTTGACCGACAGGTCCGTGTTGCCTGCCAGCCCGATCTCGGCATGGCCGGTCCAACCCGACTGGAAGAGCAGCGCCGCCGTGTCGCCCGCCGCTGCCTTGTTCACCTTCACCCGGTGGTCGTCGCCGGCATGGGACAGAAGCGTCGCTGGCGCGCTGACCGCCAGGCGGTTGGTGGCATCAGAGGTGGTGCCGATGCCGATGCCCGAGAGGTTGTCGGCATCGGCCTCGATCAGGGTCCAGGCGGTGCCGTCCCAGACCTTCACCGCCGCATCCGCGACATCCCAGGCCAGCCAGCCGGCCGCGGGCACCAGGAATTCCCAGCCGCCGGCCAGCCAGGCCGCGACCTTGCTGTCCTGCCCGGCCCAGGCGCCGGTGGCGCCGATGCCGACCCCGTGGGCCTCGCCTTCGGCCGGGCTGCCCGGTGGCACGGTCGCGTCCACCGCCTGAAGCTGCATCTGCACCACGAGGTCGAGCCGGCTCAGCGCCTCGTTCACGGTGACATGCTTCTGTGCCTGGGATCCCTGCAGCAGGGGCAGGGCGAGGCGGGGCGAGCTCTGGTCGGGCATGGATGTCTCCTCAAGGCGTCGCGCGCGAGAATGGGCGCCCAGGGGTTAAGGCCGGCCTGTGGCAGCGTGCGGGGCGTTAACCGGTGGAGGGCGTGGCGGGGACGGTGCGGGGGACCATGCATCCCGCAGGCTTTTGCCGGGATCATCGAGGCAGGGGCGGCGGGGTGAACCACGCCCTACGCTGAAGCTGGCAGGGCTCGGAGAACGCGGCCTGCGCCGGACCGCCTCCGGCGGGAGTATTTGTGAAAAGAAGAAGCCGGGCGCGCGGCCCCCTCTTCTTTGATCTTCAAATATCTCGGGGGG
>NZ_VOPH01000015.1 GCF_009765275.1 Chachezhania sediminis | reverse complement strand
AGTCCACCAGGGCATCCGCCCCAGCGCCCCAGGCGCCCGTCCGGATCCGCTCCGATCCGCCCCGTCAGCGCCTCAGCGCCGCCGGTGAGGGGCTATTTACGGATCACACCAACAACCCGCAAGGGCTTTCTTTCAGAAATCCGACTTTTTTGCGTTTCCCCCTCGTCAGCTTGCACTCGCTGCCGAAAAATTGGTGCTTTCCGTGAACTTAACCACAAAATGTAGATTCAGGGCACGGGGCAGAAAACTCTCGGAAAATCGACTGGGTCGGAATCGGTGGGTCGGAAGGTGCTCGATCCGGTGAATCGGCCGGAGGCACGGACCAGATCCGGACCCGAGTCAGCCCGAGCTGCGGTCGAAGATCGTGGGGAACCAGTCTTCGCGCAGCCGT
This sequence comes from Chachezhania sediminis, assembly GCF_009765275.1. Taxonomy (GTDB): domain Bacteria; phylum Pseudomonadota; class Alphaproteobacteria; order Rhodobacterales; family Rhodobacteraceae; genus Chachezhania; species Chachezhania sediminis. The sequence continues at coordinate 78,437 of NZ_VOPH01000015.1, read as the reverse complement.
TCGCCGGCGCGCATCCCATGCCCGGGGAATGGCGGAGAGGTGCGGCCAGGGCGATCGGCATAGACCGCATCATCCCCGACGAAGCGGACAGAGAACGCCCGGCGTCGGTTCGCACTGGTATTGCCGCGGGCGCCGTGCAGCGTGCGGAAGTGGAAGGCCACCGCATCGCCGGGCGCCATGGGCCAGGCGCGGATGTCCATGCCTTCGGCTTCCGGGTCCGGAACTGGGCGATACAGATCGGGATCCGGGAAGAAGGCGGATTCGGTCACCCACCGGGTGGGCAGCACGTCCTTTTCCCAAAGATGAGATCCGGCCACGCAGCGCAGCGATGCCTCGTCCACCGGATCCAGCGGCGACCAGAAACTGACTGTCTGACGGCCTTCGACAAAGTAATAGGGGCCATCCTGGTGCCAGGGCGTGGCCATCGACGTGCCGGGCTCCTTGACCAGCACATGATCGTGGAAGACCTGCACCCGGTCCGATCCCATAAGGTCGGCCGCGACTTCGGCCGCGGGGCCGTTCAGTATCGCGTCCGAGAATTCCCGGATCCGGGTCCAGTTGCAGTAGTCGTCGAAGAAGCGGCCCGTCTCCCCTGCCCGTTCGTTCTCGGACGCATAGGGGCTAGGGTGGCACAGGTTCTTCTCGATCCCTTGCCGCAGGCTGTCGACTCGGTCGGCAAACAGGCCCCTGACCAGGACCACGCCATCACGCTGGAACGTTTCGATATCGTCGGGGGTCAGCAAGGGGTGCGGCATGGGTCGACGTTCCGGTCCCGCTTTCCCTGTCACCCGCGCTCAGGTGCGCCGCAGGCGGATAACCACGTCTACAGACGCGATTTCTGCCCCGTCGGGGGCATCGGGCAGGCGGGCGATCACCAGCTGGTCGGCCGGGGCATCGGTCAGGACGCCCTGATCCTCCCAGTAGAAGTGGGGGTGGTCATAGGTATTGGTGTCGAAATAGCTCTTGGATCCGTCGACCGTGACTTCCTGCATCAGCCCCACGTCGCAGAAGGCCCTTAGAGTATTGTATACGGTGGCGAGCGAAACCGAAGCGCCGGCAGACTTTGCCGACTCGAACAGGCTTTCGGCGGTGACATGACGATGGTTGCCGTCGCCGATCAGAAGACGCGCCAGGGACAGGCGCTGACGGGTCGGGCGCAAGCCGACCTTGCCCAGCCAGACGGTGGCGCGCTGGTCTTCGGTCACGCGGTCCCTGGCACTGTCAGGACCAAGACCGTGATCGCGGTCGAAATCGATGTCGTCGCGGGGGGTCATCAATGCCTCGACCCGCGAAACGGGCCGGGACGCGCTGTCGGCAGGTCGAACCGCGATCCGATCCGGAACCGCCCTGTCCCGGTCGAGTTCCAGAGCGCCTGTCGCCTGTGCTGCCTGTGCCGGGGTACGCCCTGCCATGATGCGGATCCGCTTGCTTCGTTTCCGGCGACGAAATCATCGAATGCCGGATGTGGCTTGCGACACGCTGGCCGCCTTTCCGGGGAATATAGGAAAGAAAGTTGCCCCTTTTCAATGGATATTCCGAAATCGCCCTGATCCGCGCAATTTTGCATCGGATTCGCCCCATCGGGATGCGGCGCGGGATCCCGGCGGATGACCTGTGGCCGCCCGCTCCCCTTGCAGGGCCATGAAGGGCGGTGCTAGAGGGGGGCAAATCGAAAAATGGCCTCGGACCCGTTGTCATTGGCGCCATGCGCCTCATGTCATCGAGGTCGCCGGCGGCCGGATGCAAGGGAAGCGGGACACCGCGCCGGGACACCCGGACGAACCCCAACGACAGGAGACGCGCCACGATGGGCCAGTTCCCCGATAGCTTCGACAAGGATGCCCTTCTGGCTTGTGCCCGCGGGGAACTCTTCGGACCGGGCAATGCGCAATTGCCGGAACCCCCGATGCTGATGATGGATCGCATCACCGAGGTGAGCGCGGATGGCGGCGAGAACGGCAAAGGCCACATAGTGGCCGAGCTGGATATCACGCCGGACCTGTGGTTCTTCCCCTGCCACTTTCCCGGGAACGAGGTGATGCCGGGCTGCCTGATGCTGGACGGGCTGTGGCAACTGACCGGCTTCAACCTGGGCTGGCGCGGCTGGCAGGGCCAGGGTTTCGCCCTGGGCGTCGGCGAAGTGAAGCTGTCGGGCATGATCCGTCCCGACCGCAAGCTGGTCCGGTATGAAGTCAACTTTACCCGGGTGATCGACCGCAGGCTGAAGATGGGCGTGGCCGATGGCCGGGTCAGCGCGGACGGCGAAACCGTCTGCGAGGTCAAGGACATGAAGGTTGGGCTGTCTGCCCCGGCCACAAGCTGATATGACATCGGGGACTTGACCAGACGGGCCAATACCCGATCTGATTGACATCTGAGAGGACAAGGGAGGCGCCGATGCGCCGCGTCGTGGTAACCGGGCTGGGCATCGTCTCGTCCATCGGAAACAATGCCGGAGAAGTGCTGGAGTCCCTGAAGACCGGGTTCTGCGGCATCCGCGCCAATGCCGAGATGGCCGAACACGGCTTTCGCAGCCGGGTGGCCGGCATGCTGAACATCGACATCACCGAACACGTGGAAAAGCGCCTGCTGCGCTTCATGGGACCGGGCGCAGCCTATGCCCATATCGCCATGCAGCAGGCCATCGCCGATGCCGGGCTGGAAGAAGGCGACATCGTCAATCCCCGCACCGGTCTGGTGGCGGGGTCCGGCGGGCCGTCGACCTCGGCCCTGTTCCAGGCGCACCAGACGGTGCTGGAAAAGGGCGCGCCCAAGCGGATCGGCCCCTTCGCGGTGCCGAAATGCATGTCGTCCACGATCTCGGCCAACCTGGCGACGGCGTTCAAGATCAAAGGTATCAACTATTCCATCACCTCGGCCTGCTCGACCTCGCTGCACTGCATCGGCAATGCGGCGGAACAGATCATGATGGGTAAACAGGACGTGATGTTCGCCGGCGGCGGCGAAGAACTCGACTGGACCCTGTCCTGCCTCTTCGACGCCATGGGCGCGATGTCATCCAAGTACAACGACACCCCCGAAAAGGCGAGCCGCGCCTTCGATGCGGGCCGCGACGGCTTCGTCATCTCGGGCGGCGGCGGCATCCTGGTCCTTGAAGAGCTGGAACACGCCAAGGCCCGCGGGGCCAGGATCTATGCCGAAGTCACCGGTTTCGGTGCTACCTCGGATGGACACGACATGGTGGCACCGTCCGGCGAAGGCGGCGAACGGGCCATGCGTCTGGCGCTGGCGACCCTGCCGGAAGGCCGCAAGGTCAGCTATATCAACGCGCACGGCACCTCGACCCCCGTTGGCGACGTGGGCGAAGTTGAATCGGTGCGCCGGATCTGGGGCGAAGGCTCAACCCCGCCGATCAGTTCGACCAAGTCGATGACCGGCCATGCGCAGGGTGCGGCCGGCGCTCTGGAGGCGATCTTCTGCCTTCTGATGCTGCAGGGCGACTTCATCGCACCTTCCATCAATGTCGAGACGCTGGACCCGGCGCTCAAACCTTCCGAGATCGCACTGGCACTCAAGGAAGGCGCGGCGCTGGACAGCGTGATGACCAACAGTTTCGGCTTCGGCGGAACCAACGGATCGATGATCCTTTCGAAATACAGGGACTGAGCCAGGCCATGTCGGACAGCTTGAAGGGAAAGCGTGGCCTGGTCATGGGCGTTGCTAATGACCGGTCGATCGCATGGGGCATTGCCAAGGCCCTGCACGAAGCCGGCGCCGAGCTGGCGTTCAGCTATCAGGGCGAGGCCTTCGGCAAGCGGGTCCAACCGCTGGCCGCGTCGGTCGGTTCCGACCTGCTGCTGGACGTGGACGTGACCGATGACGCCTCGCTGGACGCGGCCTTTGCCGCGCTGGCGGACAAATGGCCGACCATCGACTTCGTCGTCCATGCCATCGCGTTCTCGGACAAGTCCGAACTGACGGGCCGATTCCTCAACACCAGCCGGGCCAACTTCAAGCATTCGATGGAAATCAGCGCATACTCGTTCATCGAGGTGGCGCGCCGCGCCTACCCGCTGATGCAGGAGAACGGCGGTTCGCTGATCACCCTGACCTACCAGGGGTCGAACCGGGTCGTGCCGAACTACAACGTCATGGGCGTGGCCAAGGCCGCGCTGGAATCGGCGACGCGCTACCTGGCGAACGACCTGGGCCCCGACGGGATCCGGGTGAACGCGATTTCCCCGGGCCCGATGCGGACCCTGGCCGGCGCGGCCATCGGCGGTGCGCGCAAGACCTATCGCCATACCGACCTGAACGCGCCGCTGCGCAAAAACGCGACGCTGGAAGCGGTGGGCGGCACGGCCGTCTACCTGGTCTCCGAGGCGGGGGCCTGCACCACGGGCGAGATTATCCGTGTCGACGGCGGTTTCCACGTGCTGGGCATGCCGCAGCCGGACCACCTCTGACCTTTCAGAGTTCCGGAGCGCAGCGGGGCCCTTCGGGCCTTGCGCCGCGCTGACGCGCGTCGCCAAATGCCAACGTTGTCCGCCGGCGGGCACTGTCCTCCCCCACCACCCGATCCAAACGCGCCCTGCGGGCGGTTGCTGCGCGCCGGCCCTCGGCTGCGTCTGCCTCGGCACTTGTGCCCGGACCGGGGGTTGGGCACTGTGCGGCCATCACCCGTTCGGCAGACCCATCCCCCAACGGGCCCGACAGGAAGGACCGGCATGGCCATCACCACCTGCGTCTTCGATGCCTATGGCACCCTGTTCGACGTCACTGCCGCCGCGCGCGAGGCCGCGGCAGAGGGCGGCTATCCTGCGCTGGCGGACAAATGGCAGGCCGTCGCGGCGCACTGGCGGCAGAAACAGCTGGGCTATTCCTGGCTGAGGGCCATCACCGGGGCTCATACGGATTTCTGGAACGTCACGCAGGACTCGCTCGACTGGGCGCTGGAGGCGGAAGGGCTAGGCGGCGATGCTGCCCTGCGCCAGCGGCTGCTGGACCTCTATTGGGAGCTTTCGGCCTTCCCGGAAGTGCCCGCAATGCTCGGCGCGCTGAAGGCCGCCGGGCTGCAGACCGCGATCCTGTCCAACGGCTCGCCCGAGATGCTGGAGGGCGCCGTCGCATCGGCCGGGATCGGCGATGTGCTGGACGATGTGCTTTCGGTCGAAAGCGTGGGTATCTTCAAACCCGATGCACGGGTCTATGACCTGGTGGGCCAGCGATTCGGCTGCGCGAGGGACGAGGTTCTGTTCGTGTCCTCCAACGGCTGGGACGCCGCGGCGGCGGCCGGATACGGCTTTGCCACCGCCTGGGTGAACCGCGGGGGCGACCCCGTCGACCGCCTGCCCTGGACACCCGACCGGATCCTGACCGACCTGTCCTCGATCCCCGATATCGCCCAGATCTGAACAGCCCTTCCCAATCCGACGAGACCCAAGATGGCCGATTTCACCACTTCCGACGGGCTGCGCCTGTACTATGAGATCCACGGCCAGGGGCAGCCGCTGCTGTGCCTGCCGGGGCTGACGCGGAACTGCCGCGACTTCGACTTCCTGCTACCGCATATGGCGGATGTGCAGGTGATCGCGCTGGACCTGCGGGGGCGGGGCAAATCGGCCTTCGATCCGGACTACCTGAACTATAACGTCCTGCGCGAAGGGCACGACGTGGTGGAACTGCTGGACCATCTGGGCCTGGACAAGGTCACGGTGCTGGGAACCTCGCGCGGGGGGTTGGTGGCCATGGCCGTCGCCGCCGGTCACGGCGACCGGCTTGCGGGCGTGATCCTGAACGACGTGGGGCCAGAAGTCGGGCCAGCAGGCATCGCCCGGATCATGGCCTATCTGGGCGAAAAGCCTGCACAGACCGACTATGACGGCTGGGCCAGGGCCGCTCTGGAAGCCACGGCGAAGGAGTTTCCCGGCGTGCCCCTGGACGTCTGGCGGCACCAGGCCGAAGCACAGTTCATCGAGACCGGAACCGGCCTGGACCTGCGGTATGACGCCCACCTGCGCACGGCGATCCTGGAACAGGCGGCGGCCGGAACGGCGCCCGACATGTGGCTGTTCTTCGAACGACTGCGTGCCGTCCCCACCGGCGTGATCCGGGGCGCAAATTCCGACATCCTGTCGCCGGATACGCTGGCCAGGATGCAGGAGCGCCACCCCGGCCTGATCGCGGCGGAAGTTCAAGACCGCGGCCACCCGCCCTTCCTGGACGAGGCCGAATCCCTCTCCATCATCCGCACCATCCTGGAGACCGCACGTTGACCACCCTTGCGATGATCGAGGCAGCCGCCGGCCGGCTGAAGGGGCGCGCCCGACGCACGCCCCTGCTGAATTCCCCTTTCCTGGACGAGATCGCAGGCCGCCCGGTCTGGGTGAAGCCCGAATGCCTGCAGCACACCGGCAGCTTCAAGTTCCGCGGCGGCTGGTCTGCCGTGTCCGCGCTGGAGCCGGACATCCGCGCCCGGGGCGTCCTGGCCTATTCCAGCGGCAACCACGCACAGGGCGTGGCCTTCGCCGCCAAGGGGCATGGCGTTCCGGCGGTGATCATCATGCCCTCGGACGCGCCGGCGCTGAAGATCGACAATACCCGCGCGCTGGGGGCCGAAGTCGTGTTGTACGACCGTGCCAACGAAAGCCGCGAGGCCATCGGCGTGACGCTGGCCGAGGAACGCGGCCTGACCCTGATCAAGCCCTATGACGAACCGCTGGTCATCGCGGGCCAGGGCACCGTGGGGCTGGAGATCGCCGAACAGGCGGCCGAGGCCGGGATCACCCATGCCGACGTTCTGGTCCCCTGCGGCGGCGGCGGGCTGACCGCGGGCATCGCCCTGGCGCTGGAGGCAAAGGCCCCGTCGCTTCGGGTGCGACCGGCGGAACCCGAAGGCTTTGACGACACGCTCCGGTCGCTGGAAAGCGGGACGAAGCAGGCCAACGAACGCCTCTCCGGCAGCCTGTGCGACGCGATCCTGACGCCCGAACCCGGCGACATAACCTTTCCCATCACAAGCCGCCTGTGCGGCCCGGGGCTGGCGGTCAGCGACGAAGACGCGCTGTACGCCGTGGCGCAGGCCTTCCTGCGGCTGAAGATCGTGGCCGAACCGGGCGGCGCCGTGGCCCTGGCGGCCGCCCTTCTGCGGCCCCACCAGATCGATGCACCGGCTGTGATCGCCGTCGTCTCCGGCGGGAATGTCGATCCGGCAGTCTTTGCCCGCGCGCTGGAAAAGCTGGACGTCTGACCCCGTCCCGCACCTTCCCGGCCGGGGGCGAAGCCCCTGAAGTCCGGCCACGTCCAGCGCCCCGCCGGGCAACTAGTTTGAAATACCAACGGTTGACAACTCAACCAGTTTCTGCGCGCTATGGCGTCACTCGGGCACGGCCCGCGCGCGGAGGAGCCGCAGCAACGCACCGAGGGAGGAAGGAATGAATATCGTCGATCTGGGCGACGTCAGGCTGCACTATCGGGTCGATGGCGATCCCGACGGGGCGCCGGTCGTCTTTGCCAATTCGCTGGGCACCGACCTGCGCCTGTGGGACCAGGTGCTGCCGCTGCTGCCCACGGGTCTGAAGCTGGTGCGCTATGACAAGCGCGGACACGGGCTGTCGTCGCTGCCGGCCGCGCCCTACAAGATGGGCCAGCTGGTCAGCGACATCGAACGGTTGATGGACCATCTGGCCCTGAAGGACGCGCTGTTCGTGGGCCTGTCCATCGGCGGCATGATCGCCCAAGGGATCGCCGTGAAACGCCCCGACCTTGTGCGCGCCTTGGTCCTGTCGAATACCGGTGCCAAGATCGGCACCAAGGAGATGTGGGACACCCGCGTCGCCGCCGTGAATGAATCGGGCATCGAGCCGATGGCCGATGCGGTGATGGAACGCTGGTTCTCGCCCGCGTTCCGGGAAACCCCGGAACTGGAAGCCTGGCGCAACATGCTGATCCGCCAGCCGGCCGCCGGCTACTCCGGCTGTTCCTCCGCAATCGCGGGCACGGATTTCTACACGCCGACCGCGAGCCTGCGGCTGCCCGCGCTGGGGATCGCGGGCGACGTGGACGGGTCCACCCCGCCGGACCTGGTGCGTGAAACCATCGACCTGATCCCGGGATCCAAATTCGAGATCATCCGCGGTACCGGCCACCTGCCTTGTGTCGAAGACCCCGAAGCCTATGCCCGGATCCTGACGACATTCATCAAGGAGATCGGCCATGTCTGACGCCTTCGACCGCGGGATGAAAACCCGCCGATCGGTTCTGGGCGACGCCCATGTCGACCGGGCCGAGGCCGCCAAGACGCCATTCGATACGCCGTTTCAGACGCTGATCACCGAAGGCGCCTGGGGCACGGTCTGGTCGTCCGACGCGATCACCCGGCGGGAACGGTCGATGCTGACCCTGGCGCTTCTGGCCGCCATGGGGAACTTCGACGAAATCCCGATGCATATCCGCGCCACCGCCAATACCGGCGCGACCAAGGAAGACGTGATGGAGGTGTTCCAGCACGTGGCCATCTACTGCGGTGTGCCGAAGGCCAATCATGCGATCAAGCTGGCCAAAGCCGCCTATGCCGAAATGGAGGAGGATCAATGACACTTCATCCCCGTACACGCGACCAGCACCCGCCGGCCTATGCGCCCGGGTACAAGACCAGCGTGCCGCGCAGCCCGAAACAGGCGCTGCTTGCCATGGGCGCCACGGCGACCGAACAGACCGGGCCGGTCTTCGGGCATTCGATGCTGGGCGAGCTGGACAGCAACCTGATCCTGAACTTCACGGGCGAACCGGCCGTGGGCGAACGCATCGTCGTCTACGGCCGCGTGCTGGACGAAAACGGCCGCCCGGTGCCGAATGCGCTGGTCGAGGTCTGGCAGGCCAATGCCGGCGGGCGCTATCGCCACAAGAAGGACGGCTATCTTGCCCCGCTCGACCCCAATTTCGGCGGTTGCGGCCGCGTCCTGACGGGCGAGGACGGGTCCTATGAATTCCTGACCGTCAAGCCCGGCGCCTATCCCTGGCCCAACGGTCCCAACGACTGGCGCCCGGCGCACATCCACTATTCGCTGTGCGGGCCCAGCTTCGGCCAGCGGCTGATCACCCAGATGTATTTCGAAGGCGATCCGCTGATCGCGCGATGCCCGATCGCGAACACCATCGCCAACAAGGCCGATCTGGACCGGCTGGTCGCGCCGCTCGACATGAACCGGGCGCGGCCGCTCGATTTCCTGGCCTACAAGTTCGACATCGTGCTGCGCGGCAACCGCCAGACCATGTTCGAAAACAAGCCGGAGGGGATGTAAGATGGTCCAGCCGCTCGAATACCTGAAGGAAACGCCGTCCCAGACCGCGGGCCCTTATGTCCACATCGGGACCACGCCGAACTTCATCGGCAACGCAGGCATCTACCCCGAGGATCTGGGCCTGAAGCCCTTCCCGGATGATGTCGCGGGCGAAAAGATCAAGGTTACCGGTATCGTCTATGACGGCACCGGCACACCCCTGCGCGACGTGCTGCTGGAAAGCTGGCAGGCCGATGCGTCGGGCACCTATGGCCCCGGCATCCAGGGCTGGGCGCGTCTGCCCGCGAACCAGGACACCGGCGTCTGGACGCTGGAAACCGTCAAGCCCGGTGCGGTGGGCAAGATGGCGCCCCATATCGCCCTGTGGATCGTGGCCCGCGGCATCAATGTCGGGCTGCAGACCCGGATGTATTTCGATGGCGACGACCTGACGACCGATCCGGTCCTGGCGCGGATCGAGCACAAGATCCGCGTCCCCACACTGATCGCGAAAAGCGACGGTCCCGGTAGCTGGCGGTTCGACATTCATCTACAAGGGGACGGAGAAACCATTTTCTTCGACATGTAGATGACCGATATCCTTCTGATCCACGGCGCCTGCCACGGCGCTTGGTGCTGGGCCGATCTGATCCCGGAGCTTGAGGCCCTGGGTCACGCGGCCCGCGCCATCGACCTTCCCGGCATGGGCGCGGATCGGACCTCGATATCCGACATAACACTGGCATCCACCGCGCAGGCCGTGGTGGATGCAGCCACGCCGGACACGCTGGTCGTCGGCCACAGCTGGGGCGGCATGGTCATCGGCGAGGCCGCGGGCATGGCCCCGGGCGGCATGGCCGGGCTGGTGCTGCTGGCCGCCTACGTGCCGCAGCCGGGCCTGTCCCTGAAGAACCTCCGCGATCTCAGCCCCTGGCCCGCGTCCGCGGCCAAGTTGATCGTGTCCGAGGATCGCCGCAGCGTGTCCTTCCCGCGCGAGGCTGCGGCCGGACTTTTCTACGGCACCTGCCGGCCTTCGGCACGGGAATACGCGCTGGACCGCCTGTGCCCGCAGCCAGCCAGCCCACAGTCCGAACCGGCCACGCTGGGCGCGGGCTGGGACGCCACGCCCAAGCATTTCATTATGACGCTGCAGGACCGGACCATCGTGACCGACTACCAGCGCCAGATGGTGGCCGACTGGCCCGCCGGGACGGTACACGATATCGACACCGACCATTCCCCCTTCCTGTCCGATCCCGCGGGGCTTGCCGCGATACTCGACCGGATCGCCCGGGGCCTGGACTGACCACCCCTTCGAAAGGAACGACATGGCCGGATCGGTCTTCGACAGTGCGCTTTTCGCGGATCTGTTCCCCACGGGCGACGTGGGCCCCCTGTTCACCGATGCGGCCGAGGTTGCGGGGATGTTGCAGGCTGAAGGCGCCCTGTCCGCCGCGCAGGGCGCCCTGGACGTGATTCCCCCAGACAGCGCCGCCGTCCTGGCCCGGGCCGCCGAAACCGTCACGCTGGACCCCGCCGCGCTGGCCCGGGCCACCGGCACCAATGGCGTCAGCGTTCCGGCTCTGGTTTCGGCCTTCCGGGCGGCCGTGGGCGACGATGACCATGCCCAATATGCCCACTGGGGCGCCACCTCTCAGGACATCATCGACACCGGCCTGATGCTGCGCCTGAAGATGGGGCTGCAGGTCTTCGAAGACGACCTGAAATCCATCCTGACCCGCCTGTCTTCGCTGGCGGAAGACCACGCCGACACCCCTATGGCCGCCCGCACCTATGGCCAACACGCGACGCCCACCACCTTCGGCGCGGTCGTGGCGCTGTGGGGCATGCCGCTGGTAGGCCTGCTGCAGGAACTGCCCGCGCTGCGGTCCCAATGCCTGTTGGTCTCCCTGTCCGGCGCCGCCGGCACCGCCTCGGCCCTCGGTCCGAAGGCGGCGGAGATCCGGGCGCACATGGCCACGTCCCTCGGCCTGGCCGACCCCGGCCGCAGCTGGCACACCGACCGCACCCCGGTCCTGAAGATCGCCGACTGGCTGTCCCGGGTCACGCTGGCGCTGGCCAAGATGGGCGAGGATGTCGTGGCCCACATGCAGTCGGGCATGGGCGAGGTGAAGCTGGGCGGCGCTGGCGGGTCGTCCACCATGCCGCAGAAGCAGAACCCGGTCGCGGCCTCGGTCCTCGTGGCGCTTGGCCACCAGCAGACGGCGCTGGAAACCGCGCTGCGCGCCGGCGCCGCCGTTCACCGCCACCAGCGGGACGGCGCGGCGTGGTTCACCGAATGGATGTGTCTGCCCCAACTGGTGCTGGGGGCCGCCGCTTCGGTCCGGACCGGCCTGAAACTGGCCGACGATCTCTCCCCCGATCCCGCGCGGATGCGGGCCATCCTCGACGACACGCTGGACCTTCTGTACGCCGAGGCGCTGAGCTTCGCCCTGGCGGGGATCCTTCCCCGCCCCGCAGCACAGGCCGCGGTCAAGGCGCTTTCGCGCGAGGCGCTGGAGACGTCGACGCCGCTCAAGCGCCTCGTGGCCCGCGACTGGCCGGATCTTGACACGGACGCGCTCTTCGACCCACTTGCCCAGGCCGGCACCGCGCCCACCGAGGCACGCGCCTTCGTGAGAGCAGTCTCCGGCCTCTCGTAACACGTCAGCCCGAGGCCCCGGTGCGCCTGCCCATCCTGTTCATCCTGGTCACCGTGGCCATCGACTCGATGGGAATCGGGTTGATCATGCCGGTCATGCCGGATCTGATTCAGGAGGTGCAGGGCGGCACGCTGGGCTCTGCCGCGCTCTGGGGCGGGCTCCTCGCCTCGGGCTTTGCCGTGATGCAGTTCCTGTGCGGCCCCCTGATCGGCAGCCTGTCGGATTCCGTCGGCCGCCGGCCTGTGCTCCTCGTCTCGCTTGCTGCCATGGCCGTCGACTATGTCGTCATGGCCGTCGCAGGCTCCATCTGGCTGCTGCTGGCGGGCCGTATCTTCGGCGGCATCACCTCGTCCACCTATGCCACCGCCGGCGCCTACATGGCCGACATCTCGAAACCGGAAGAAAAAGCCGCCAATTTCGGCCTGATCGGCGCGGCCTTCGGCGTGGGCTTCATCCTGGGCCCGATCATCGGCGGGCTGCTGGGCGCCTACGGCACCCGCGCGCCCTTCATCGCCGCCGCCATCCTGGCCGGGCTCAACACCGTCTTCGGCGCGCTGGTGATGCGGGAAACCGTCACCGACCGCATCCGCCGCCCGTTCTCGTGGTCCCGCGCCAATCCCTTGGGCGCTTTCCGTCACCTGGCCGCCCTGCCCGAGATCCGCACCCTGATGCTGGTCTACTTCCTGTTTTCCATCGCCTTCCACGTCTACCCCTCGGTCTGGGCCTTCTATACCGAGGAACGCTATGGCTGGGGGCCTGGCACCGTCGGTCTGTCGCTGACACTCTACGGGCTGCTTGCCGCCATCGTGCAGGGCGTGCTGATCCGGCCAATCCTGGGCTACTTCGGCGAATGGAAGGCGGTGGTCTTCGGGCTGATGTTCGACATCTCCTCCTTCGTGGCCATCGCGCTGGTGACGAACGGCACCGTGGCGCTGATCCTCACCCCCCTCAGCGCGCTGGGGGGCGCGGCGATGCCGGCCATGCAGGGGATCATGTCCCGAGCCACCCCCGACGACGCGCAGGGAGAGCTTCAGGGCATCATGGCCAGTGCCGCCGCGCTGGCGATGATCGCCTCTCCGCTGATCATGACGACCTCCTTCGCCGCCTTCACCGGGCCAGGGGCGCCGGTCCATTTCCCCGGGATGCCTTTCGTCCTCTCGGCCATCATCGTCGTCGCGGCGCTCCTCACCTTCTTGCGCGCCCGCCCTCTCGCCACGTAACGGCCCGGACCGGCGACCAAAAGTCACTTGCAGCCTGACGTTTGCCAGTCCACGGTTCCGGCGACCAATGGGGGAGGATCCGTCATGCAAACCATCAAGGCCGCCGTCTGCCGCGAGTTCGGCAAGCCGCTCACCATCGAAGACGTGAAACTGGCCGAGCCGGGCCCGGGCCAGGTCGCTGTCGACATGGACGCGGTGGCGATCTGCCATTCCGACATCTCGATGGCCGAAGGCATCTGGGGCGGCTTCCTGCCGGCGATCTACGGCCATGAAGGCGCCGGCCGCATCACCGCCGTGGGCCCCGGCGTCACCAATTTCAAGCCGGGAGACAGTGTCTGCGTCACGCTGCTCGCCACATGCGGCATCTGTCCGCAATGCTCGGCAGGAACGCCGACGCTCTGCCAGAACCGGGTCAGCAGCACGACCGGACCGGTCTTCGACAGCGATGGCAGCCCGATGGAGCACGGCCTGAGTTGCGCCGCCTTCGCCGAGAAGGTGGTGGTGCAGGAACGCCAGATCGTGAAGATCCCCGATGACATGCCGAAGGACGCGGCCAGCCTGATCTCCTGCGGGGTGATCACCGGCGTCGGCGCCGCGGTCCTGACGGCCGACATCCGCCCCGGCCAGGACGTCGTCGTGATCGGTGCCGGCGGTGTGGGCCTGAACGCGATCCAGGGCGCCTATATCGCCGGTGCCCGGCGCATCGTGGCCGTCGACATGCTGCCCGAAAAGCTGGAGGTCGCGAAGGAATTCGGCGCCACCGACGGCATCCTGGCCAGCAACGAGAAGCCCTGGCGCGAGGCCATGGCGGTGATGGGCAAGGGTGCGGACGCGGTCCTTGTCGCCGTCGGTGCCATCCAGGCCTACCAGACCGCGCCCCGTTACCTTGCCCGCGGCGGCAAGATGGTGATCGTGGGCATGCCCGCCGCCGGTGCCAAGGCGGACTATCAGCCGCTGGCGCTGGCCTCGACCATGCAGGGCTACATCGGCTCCTTCATGGGCGGCGTCGTGATCCAGCGCGACATCCCCTGGATGGTCGACCTCTACCAACAAGGGCGGCTGAAACTGGACCAGCTCATCTCGAAGCGCTGGTCGCTGGACCAGATCAACGACGCGATCGCCGACACCAATTCCGGCGCCGCGCGCCGCAACGTGATCATGTTCGACTGACACGGCCACACCTGCGGGGCGGTTCCGGCCGCCCCGTCCATCCCGCGCGCCGGCAGGCCCCGATGCCGTCCCACATCATCTTCCTCCACGGCGCCTCCAGCAGCGGCAAGTCGACCATAGCCCGCGCGCTTCAGGCCCGGATCGAACGGCCGTTCTGGCACATCTCCATCGACCATCTGCGCGATGCCGGCGTCCTGCCGATGGAGCGCTTCCGGAACAACGATTTCCGGTGGGCAGACGCCCGTGCCACCGTCTTCGACGGTTTCCATGCCGCGCTGGCCGCCTGCGCCGATGCCGGCAACGACCTGATCCTGGAACATATCCTGGACACCGATGGCTGGCAGGCCGACCTCACCCGGCTGCTCGAACTGCACAACGTCCTCTTCGTCGCCGTCCACTGCCCGCTGGACCTCCTGGAAACACGCGAGGCCGCCCGCCGCGACCGCCCCGCCGGCAGCACCAGGAAAGACTTCGGGACCATCCATGTCGGCCGCCGCTACGACCTGGAACTCCAGACCCTCGACGGCGTGGACCACAACGTCGACCGCATCCTGGCCGCCTGGCGCAGCCGCAAACGCAACTCGGACTTCAGCGCCCCCTAGGTCGGGCACAATCCCCGACGCCCCACGGCAGAAGCAGGTCGAACCTGCCCCAATTCCCCGACCGCCCCTGCTTCTTCGATCTGCAAATACCTCAGGGGTCCGGGGACAGCGTCCCCGCACCGCCGCAGGCGGTCCTTCCCCCGCCAGACCGGAAAACCTTCCCCATCATCCTTGGTCCGGCGCCGACATTCCGCTACCCCTGTCTCACCACGGAACGGGAGGACACCGTCATGAAGCTCCAGGATCTCGACATCATCGTCACCGCGCCGCCTGCGCCGGGCTGGGGCGGGCGCTACTGGATCTTCGTGAAGGTCACGACGGATACCGGCATCACCGGCTGGGGCGAATGCTATGCCTCGTCCGTCGGCCCCGACGCGATGGTTCACGTGATCCGCGACGTCTTCGACCGCCACATGGCGGGCGAGGATCCGGCCAATATCGAACTGATGTACCGCCGCACCTATTCCGCGGGCTTCACCCAGCGCCCCGACCCGACCGTGATCGGCGCCTTCTCGGGGCTGGAGATCGCCTGCTGGGATATCCTGGGCAAGGATCGCGACTGCCCGGTCCATGCCCTGATCGGCGGCCGGATGAACGACCGGGTCCGGGCCTACAGCTATCTCTACCCGCTGGCGCACCATGACATGGACGCGTTCTGGAATTCGCCCGATATGGCGGCCGAATCCGCGCTCGACTATGTTTCCCGCGGCTTCACGGCGCTGAAATTCGATCCCGCCGGCCCCTACACGATCCGCGGCGGCCACATGCCGGCCATGTCCGACATCTCGCGCTCCACAGCCTTCTGCAAGGCCATCCGCGAGGCAGTGGGCGACCGGGCCGACCTGCTATTCGGCACCCATGGCCAGTTCAATGTCGCCGGCGCCATCCGCATGGGCCAGGCGCTGGAACCCTATTCGCCGCTGTGGTTCGAGGAACCGATCCCCCCGGACAGCCCCGAGGACATGGCCCGCGTGGCCCGCGCTGTCCGCGTGCCGGTCGCGACCGGCGAACGGCTGACTACGGCGGCGGAATTCGGCGCGGTCTTGCGCGCCGGCGCGGCCGAGATCCTGCAACCCGCCCTGGGCCGGGCCGGCGGCATCTGGGAAGGCCGCAAGATCGCCATCCTGGCCCAGGCCTTCACCGCGCAGGTCGCACCGCATCTTTATGCCGGTCCCATCGAATGGGCCGCAAACATCCAGCTGTCGGTCGCGATCCCGAACCTGCTGATCGCCGAAACCATCGAAACCCCGTTCCATGACCGGCTGATCAAGGGCACGATCCGGGTCGAAGGCGGCTATATCCCCGCCCCGACCGCCCCCGGGCTGGGGATCGAGGTGGACGAGGACCTGGCCCGCGCCCATCCCTACAGGGGCACCGGCCTGCACCTGCAGATGCAGGAAGCCCCTTGCGACTATTCCCATGAAAACGCCTTCCAGGGCGGTGCTCCGACGTCGGACTTTATCGAATAAGCCCTGCCGAAGGGGGTGACAGAGACGATACGACTGGCGCATACTGCGCCGATCAAGACCCGCTTGAGACACGAAACCGTGAGCAGTCAACCCGTCCAGGCCCTGTCGCCCGAAGCGCCGACCGACATGGCCGACCGCGCGGCCGATGCGGCCGCCTACCTCAAGACGCTGGCCCATGAAGGCCGGTTGATGATCCTGTGCCATCTCAGCACCGGCGAGCGGTCGGTGGGCGAGCTCGAGGCGCTGCTGTCGATCCGGCAGGCCGCCGTCAGCCAGATGCTGGCCCGTCTGCGGGACGAAGGCCTGGTCGCCACGCGGCGCGACGGCAAGACGATCTACTACTCCCTGGCCGATCGGAACACCGAACAGGTGATCGGCCTGCTTTATTCTCTTTTCTGCGGACCCCGATGACACGACCGAACACTGCCTTTACGGGCCCCGATCTCTGCGCCCTTCCCGCGCGCGAGGTCGTCGATCTTCTGCGCAAGGGCCAGGTTTCCCCGGCCGAGCTGCTGGACGCTTCCGAAGCCCGCACCGCGGCGGTAGAGCCGTCGATCAACGCGATGCCCACCACCTGCTTCGACCGGGCGCGGGCCGACACGGCCAACCTTCCCGACCGAAAGTCGGCCGCCTCAGGCCACCCGGCCTGGCTGGCGGGCCTGCCCCTGTCGATCAAGGACCTGAACCCGGTGGCCGGCGTCCGCACCACCATGGGCAACCCCTATTACGCAAACTGGGTGCCGGAAGAGTCCGACCTGATGGTCGAGCGGCTGGAATCCCGTGGCGGGCTGGTCGTCGGCAAGACCAATACGCCGGAATTCGGCGCCGGCGGCAATTCCACCAACCGCGTGCTGGGCGCGACCCGCAACCCGTGGGACACCCGCATGAATGCCGGCGGATCGTCGGGCGGCGCCGCCGCGTCCGTTTCCGCGGGCGAGGTCTGGCTGGCCCATGGCTCCGATCTCATGGGGTCGATCCGGACGCCGGCCGCACATTGTTCGGTCGTGGGCCTGCGCGCGGCCCCCGGCCGCTGCGGCGGCGGCGGCAAGCACGGGCTGCATCAGGCCGAAGCGATGCAGGGCCCGATGGCCCGTGACGTCCGTGACCTGGCGCTGTTCCTCGACGCGATGACGGGCTGGGACCCGCGTGCGCCGATTTCTCTCGACGCGCCGGCCATACCGTTCCAGACGGCCATGGCCACGCCCCTGGCCAATGCCCCGCGCATCGCCTTCTCGGAAGACCAGAACGGCTTTTCCCCGGTCGAATCGAATGTGCGCGAGGTTCTGCGCACCGCAATGACCGCAGCCCAGGGCGCCGGCGCCATGGTCGAGGATTACTGCCCCGACCTGCCCGGCCTGAACGAGACCTATTCGGCGCTTCGCGGCATGAACTACGGCGTGTCGATGGGGCTGGAACCGGAAGAGATCCAGGCCACCTTTGGCGACCGGCTGCGCAGCAACGTGGCCTATGGCATGAACCAGGACGCGATCGCGATCTATGCCGCGATCCGCAACCGATCGGAACTTTACCGGATCATGCTGTCCTTCTTCGACCGCTACGACGTTCTGGCGATCCCGGTCGTGGGCATCGTCCCCGGCCCGGTCGAGGAGGAATTCCCGAAAGTCATCGCCGGCCAGGAAATCCAGGCCTACGAAACCTGGCTGCGATTCTCGTTCCTGGCAGTCGCGACGCTGCTGCCGGCCCTCGCCTTGCCCGCAGGCTTCACGTCCGAAGGCCTGCCGGTGGGCCTGCAACTGATCGGCCCGCCCCGGGGCGAGGCCAAGCTGCTGCAGATCGGCCTGTTCATCGAGGAAGCCCTGGGCCTGCCCGCAGGTCCCATCGATCCGATCGTCCGCCACTGACGGTCCGGATCCGGTCCGCACTTCCGTCCCGGCGCCGAAACCGCCGGGACATCGTTTCCCACGAGACCTGACATTCTGACGAGAAGCGGGCCGGGGGCCTGCGACGAGACAAGGTCGTGCGCCGCAAGGCGCGCCTTGAAGGACCGGCAGGCGATCAGTTGGATACGTAGCCCGCGACCACCTGCAGGATCTTGAAGGCCGTCGCCGCGTCGTTTTCGACCACGGCCAGAAATTCCTGTTCACCCAGACGCAGACACTGCAGGTCGGTCTCGGCAACCATGGTCAGGGCGCGCGGTTCCTTCTTGATCAGGCCCAGTTCGCCCACCAGCGCACCGGGGCCGACGCGGGCGATCAGCTGGTCGTCCTCGCCTTCGGGCTTCGGCAGGTACAGGCCCGCCTCACCCTCGATCAGCACATAGGCGCCGTCGCGGGGCTCGTCGCCCTTCTCGAACACGATCTCGCCGGTCTGGGCCTGATACCAGTGCGACCCGAAGGCCAGCAGGCGAACCTGCTTGCGGTTCAGCCCCGAGAACAGCGGGATGTTCTCCAGCGCGCGCACCTTGCGCATCAGGTCCGCCGTCGAGGCACTGTCCTCGGCCATTTCCTCAACCGCCTCGTCGCTGACGATCCGGCCCTGCCGGATCTCGAAATAGACGTCGAAATTGTCCGGGTCTTCGAAGCTGTCGTTCAGGTAGATCAGCGTCGTGTCCGGCAGAAGGCGCCGCAGATTGCGATGCACCTTCACCTGGGTCGCCATGTCATAGCTGGCCAGCGCCCGGTCCAGGATCAGGATGTCCGGCCGCTTGATCGCTGCCCGGCTGAGCGAGAGGGGTTCGGCGAAGATCGCAGGCAGGTTCGTGCCGCCGATGGAAATCTCCATCTCGTAGATCAGGTCGATCACGTTTTCTTCGGCACCGCCCTCGACGATGACCTGCGCCACCTTGCGCTCCACCTCCTCGCCCCGGCTCCCGGCCGAGTGGGAAATCTTGCCGAACAGCGCGTTCTCCAGCACCGTGATGCCCGGCGCATAGGTGTGCGGATCGATGGGAACGAACAGATCGCCCATGGTCCGCTGCAGGTCGGCCGCATGGCTTTGCCGCAATTCCAGGATCTGCGCCTTCATCCCGTCCGAAAAGGCCGGTCCGATCTGTTCGGCCGAAATCTTGAAGGGCACGATCAGAAGCTGCGCCAGTTCCTCCAGCGTCAGCGCCGCCGCCCCACCTTCGCGGGCACGCTCTACCAAGCCCACGGCCGTGCCATAGCTTTCGGCATCCAGGCCCAGATTTCGGAACAGCGGATGATCGGTTCCGACAGGTCCGAAAATCTGCCGCAGCATGTCGATCACTTCGCGGGTCAGCGCCACCAGCGGTTCGTCCAGCTGGATCTCGCGCAGCAGGGCCAGGAACTCGGTCTGCTGGACCAGCGCTTCCTGCGTCAGCGGCCGCCGCGGCGTGGCGAACAGCAGGTTTTCCGCGACGGGCAACGCCGGGTTGTAAAGCTCGGGGTCAAAGAAATACACATAGCGCCGCAGCCCGGCCTCCTCGACCGCTGCGCGCGCGCGGGTGCGCAGGCCCACGACCTTTTCGGCCAGGATCGGGTGCGCGTCCGCCTCGAACACCTGGTCCAGGCCGCGCTGGAACAGCGCCGTGCCCGAGCCGATCCCCTCGATCAGCCTGTGCCACCAGTCGCGCATTTCCTCGATCGACTCGAACTCGGCCCGCGACGGGTCCAGCCAGGACACTTCCAGCGGATCGCTGCTGTTACCGGCACGGATCGCTTCGGCCAACTGGGCCGAGGACTGGTCCACATCCAGCGGACGATAGCGCAGCGGCATCAGGACGTTTTCGCCGAAGGTCCCCTGGAAGGTCAGCGGCCGCGACGTGGCCCGCCCGATCCGCGATGCGATCACCGCGTGGTGCATCATCGCCAGGTCCTGGCCCGACATCTCGATACGCCCCGAGGTCGGCACGACCTCGCGGGTCAGAAGCTCGGTAAAGGCCCGGCGGTCTTCCTCGCTGGGGGCGGCGATGGCGATGACCTTGCCCCCCGGCAACGTGGTGCTGATGTCTTCCAGCACCGGATTGCCGTCGGCATCGCGCAGCGTGACATGGTCCAGCACGATGTCGCCCTTCAGATGCGGCAGATCCTCGGGCTCGCCGTCGAACAGGCTTTCGTTCATCATGCCCGCAGGCGCAAAGCGTTCCGTCACCGTTTCCCAGCGCACCTGCATATCGGCGGTCTGGTTGTAATAGGTCAGCAGTTCCTTCCAGGGCGACGAGATGTCCTTGTAGGCGCCCAGCGCCGCGACCAGCGCCCCCAGCGACACGGTGCCCTGCAGGACCAGGTAACCGCCGACCAGATAGAAGAAGAACGGCGTAAGCTGTCCGATGAAGTTGTTCAGGAACTTCATGAAGAACTTCTTGT
The DNA here is from genome assembly GCF_009765275.1 of Chachezhania sediminis. Lineage (GTDB taxonomy): Bacteria > Pseudomonadota > Alphaproteobacteria > Rhodobacterales > Rhodobacteraceae > Chachezhania > Chachezhania sediminis. The sequence goes on along the minus strand of NZ_VOPH01000015.1, from coordinate 57,785 downwards.
TGTAGATCTTGAAGCGGATCTCGAACAGCCGCCCCAACTGCGCGGTCACCAGCGACAGCCGATAACGCCAGCCGCCGTTCAGGCGCAGCGCGCTTACCCCGGCGGCGCTTTCGCCGATCACGGCGGCCAACACCCGGACTTCCTTGATCCGTTCCTTGTTCAGCTTGTTGATCTGGCGCTGCAGCATCGGGATCAACCAGGCCTGCAGCGGGATCAGCGCCACCGCCGCCAGCCCGAACCAGAAGCTTTGCGCGAACAGGAACCACAGGATGGTGATCATCTGCCCGGCCTGCATGACCGGCTGCGAGATCATGTCGCCCATCAGACCGCCCATGGGTTCCGATTCCGACGTGATCATCGACACCAGTTCGCCCTGGCTGACCCGTTCGAAATAGGGTTGCGGGAACAGCAGCATGCGCGAGATCAGCTGATAGCGGAACCGGCGTAGCATGCGTTCGGCCAGGATGCCTTTCATCGTGTTGATGCGCATCTTCAACAGGCCGTGGCCCAGCACCGTGAAGAGATACAGACCGCACAGCACATACAATGCCTCGGTCTTTTCGATCGTGAAGTTCCAGATCGTCACGGTCGCCGTCTCGGCGCCGATCACGTCGTTCACGATCCGCTTGGGCAATTCCAGCGAGAAATAGAGGATCGGGAACATCAGCACCGTCACGACCAGCAGGAACAACTGCTCGCGTTTGGAGTATTTCCAGATGAAGGAGAAAAGATTGGAGTCTATTTCGAACATCCCCGGCGTCGTGCGGGCCTCCTCCTAGGCCCGGGCGGTCCAGATCTACGACAGGGCCTGCGCGTGACACAAGTCCCGTCCTGCACGGGCGGGCGCTTTGCAGACGAAAGGTTGTGCCCGCGCATATCTTCCAAACGGCAATTGCAGAACCCCGGCCCGTTTCCTAAGCTGGTCGGAAGGGATCGTCCCGGAGAAGCCATTGACCCATACCGTAGCCATAGTCCTGCTGCTTTTCGCCCTGCTGGAAATCAAGCATATGCTGGCGGACTATTTCCTTCAGACCCGCTGGATGCTGCAGGGTCGCGGCGGATACCTGCATCTGGGCCGCGCCGCCCATGCGGGCGTGCACGCACTGGGCTCGGTGATCGTGTTCCTGATCGTGGGCGCGCCGCTGGGCTTCATCGCCTGCATCGTGGTGCTGGAATGGATCGTCCATTTCCATATCGACTTCTGGAAAGCGTCCTTTTCCGAAAAGAAGTGCCTGACGCCGGACCAGGCCGCGTTCTGGCGCGCCGCCGGTTTCGACCAGTGGCTGCACCACATGACCTATGTCGCGATGACCTGGGCCTGGGTGAAGTTCGCGATCTGACACGATCCGTCGAACGGACCGCGTTGCGGCCCCGAAGGACGACCCGGCGCCGGCTGAGCCCTGGGGCAACTCCCGAATCGGTTCGTCGGCCTCCGTCCTGCCTTATCGCGGCCCCCTTGCCGGCTCGTCCCGTACTGAACGAACAACTCCCGCCAGCGTATCGGCATCGCATGGCATCGCAAACCGTGGCCCCGACCAAGATAGGCCAGAAGGCACCGGTCACACACGGGACCGATCACGCTGCCGTCGCCCGTTCCGGTCTGCGCAGTCCGGAACGGGCAAGCGACAGCCGCACGGGCGCCTTCCTCTCCAACCGGCAAAGTCGGAAAAGCGCGCCACGGCCACGCCGCCTGCGCGCCGGGACCTTCAGGCCTGCCCGCTGGGCCGTGCGGCGATCCGGTCGTGCCAGGCCCAGGACGCGGCGTTCGCCTCCGGGATCCGCTTCTTGATCACCCGCGCGAACTGCACGAAGACGAAGGCCGAGATATCGGCGAAGGTCATCCGGTCCGGCAGCGCCAGCCATTCGCTCTGCTGCAGCCGCTCTTCCAGCACGTCGTAGAACATGTCGGCCCGGACCAGCCCGCGCTCTGCCAGTTCCGGAATCTGGTCGAAATTCGCCGGCCCGGTCAGCGCCCGCCCCTTCATCCGCGGATTGCCGTTCCGCAGCGCTTCGGCCACGGGCTGCGCGAACTGTGCCTCGGCAATGGCGTTCCACATCATGACCAGTCCCTTTTCGTCCGGGGTCCTGCCCATCAGGTTCGGTTCCGGATAGGCCGCGTCCAGATAGGCCGCGATCCCAAGGTTCTCGGCCAGCACGGTTCCGGTATCGGTCACCAGCACCGGGACCGTCCCCCGCGGATTCACGGCCAGGAACTCCGGCGTCAGCTGGGCATTGTCGGCAATGGAAATCTCGTGCGTTTCGGGCATCAGGCCCTTTTCGACGATGACCATGCGCGCGCGGCGCGGGTTAGGCGCTGTCGCGCAGTCGTAGAAAATCATGGGGTCCCCTCCGGTCTTTCGCACCAAGGCTAGACCAAAGCCCCACCGCCGGAAACGACATTTCCACGGCCGCCCTGCGCATCCGGGCGGCATCCCCATGGCGAGCGTCCGCCCGCCTCCGGCGGGAGTATTTGGAAAAAGAAGAAGCACAAGGGCGCTCCCGTGCCGGACGTTCCCCTTCTTCTCTTCACAAATACCTCCGGGGGGAGTCCGCCCGGCACGGGCGGGCGGGGGGCAGCGCCCCCCCCTTGCGCCCGGATTGCGGTGGGCGTGCAGCCCCGGTCAGGCCGCCAGCGCGGCCGCGACGGACCGCGCGATCACGCGTTCCTCGTCGGTGGGAATCACAAGGACCTTCGCCGCACCGGTGCCGATATCGACTGCATTCGCCGCATTGGCCGACAGATTGATCTCAAGCCCCAGGAAATGCAGGCCGTCGGTCACCTTCTCGCGGATCGGGGCGGCGTGTTCGCCGATGCCGCCGCAGAAGACCAGCCCGTCGATCCCTTCCAGCACCGCCGCCAGCGCGCCAACCTCACGGCGGATGCGGAAGACGTAGTAATCGATCGCCTCCTTCGCCTTGGGGTCCGGGCTCTCCAGCAGGACGCGCATGTCGTTGGTCAGTTCCGACAGGCCCTTCAGCCCGCTCTCGGAATAGAGCATGCGCGAGATCTCCGCCGCGCTCATCTTCTTCTGTTCCAGGAAATACAGCAGCACGCCCGGGTCCAGCTGGCCGCAGCGGGTGCCCATCGGCAGCCCGTCGAGGGCCGAGAAGCCCATGGTCGATCCCACGCTGTGCCCGCCCGACATCGCGCACATCGAAGCACCATTGCCCAGATGTGCCACGATCACCTTGCCCGCGTGCAGGTCGGGGTAGTCCCGTTCCAGCACCGAATGGATGTAGTCGTAGCTGAGCCCGTGAAAGCCATAGCGGCGCACGCCTTCGTCGTAAAAGCGGCGCGGCAGGGCGAAGGTGTCGTTCACGAAGGGATGGCCCTTGTGAAACGCCGTGTCGAAGCAGCCGACCTGAACCGCATCCGGGAAGGCCAGCTGTGCCGCCTTCACCGCCGCCAGGTTGTGGGGCTGGTGCAGGGGCGCCAGCGGCACGAAAGCCTCCAGCTGCGCCATAGCGTCCGCGTCCAGCACGACCGGCGCGCCATAGGTCTTGCCGCCGTGGACGATCCGGTGGCCGACGCCCGCGGGCGCGCCGTCCAGCACCGGCTGCACGACGTCCAGGATCGCCCGCACGCCCGCCGCGTGGTCGGCATGGCCCAGTTCCCGCGTCTCGCCGCCCTTCACGACCAGCTTCGCCACCGGGCCCAGGTTGTCGACCTGGCCGGTCATCAGCATCTCGGGTTCGGCTGCGCTGGTGTAGACCCCGAACTTGATCGAGGAACTGCCGGCGTTCAGCGTCAGGATACCGCTCATTTTCTGCCCCCCGCCTTGTGGGCCGCATAGAGCGCCGCAATGGCGGCAGAGGCGAGGCGCGCCTTTTCATTGTCGGCCCGGCTGGTCAGGATGATCGGGCACTTGGCGCCGATGACGATGCCGCCGGCCTCGGCATGGGCCAGGAAGGTCAGTTCCTTGGCCACCATGTTCCCGGCCTCCAGATTCGGGGCCACCAGGATGTCAGCCCGGCCCGCGACCGAGGACTGGATGCCCTTGATCCGCGCGGCGTCGAGGTCGATGGCGTTGTCCATGGCCAGCGGCCCGTCGACCAGCCCGCCCGTGATCTGGCCGCGTTCGGCCATCTTGGACAGGATCGCGGCGTCCAGTGTCGAAGGGATGGCGGGGTTCACGACCTCGACCGCCGACAGAACGCCGACGCGGGGTTCGTCCACGCCCAGCGCATGGGCCAGGTCGATGGCGTTCTGGATGATGTCGGCCTTGGTCAGCAGATCCGGTGCGATGTTGATCGCGGCATCGGTCACCATCAGCAGGTGCGGCAGGCCAGGCACGTCCATGACGAAGACATGGGACAGGCGCCGGCCGACCCGCAGGCCGCCGGTCGACTTCACCACCTGCCCCAGAAGGATGTCGGTGTGCAGGTCGCCCTTCATCACGGCCGCGGCCGTGCCTTCGTGAACCATCGCCACGGCCCGGGCGGCGGCATCCCTGTGATCCGCGGCCTCGACGATGCGGAAGGCAGAGATATCCAGTTCGGCCGCCTCGGCCGCCGCGCGGATGCGGGCTGGATCGCCAATCAGGATCGGATCGATCAGGGTATGATCCGCCGCCAGCAGCGGGCCGGACAGCGCGTCGTGGCTTTCCGGGCAGACCACCGCCGTCGGGATCGGCGGCAGCTTTTCCGCCATTCGCAACAGGCGATCGAAATGGACATGACGCTGGACCGTCAGGCCCGGGATGTCGCCGCGTTCCACCGTGCCGCTGGTTGCCGGTGCCAGCACCACGGCCTGGCCTTCGACGATGCGGCCCTGGGACCCGTCGACCCATGTGTCGAACTTCACCCGGTTACCGTCGAGCTTTTCCACCAGCTTCACGCCGGCCGTCAGTTCCTCGCCCGCATGGGCCCGGCCGACGAATTCCAGCGACTGGCTGAGATAAAGTGTTCCCGGCCCCGGCAGTCGACAGCCCAGCACGGCCGAGATCAGCGCCGCCACCCACATCGACGGCGCAACGGTTTCGGGCGCGCCTTCATCCGCAGGCAGGTTCATCGGGTTGTAGTTGCCGGACGCATTGGCAAAGACGTAAAGGTCGTCGGCTCGGCAGACCCGCCGTTCCTCGGCCGTCATACCCACCTGAAGGTCCGCATAGGACAGACTGGTCATTTCCTGTTTCATCGCACCTTGCCTTCTTACCGCCTTACCGTGCCGTCATTCCGCATTGGCACGTCCTGCCGCAACCGTACCACGGCCCGAACGCTAGCCGAGGATTGCAGCAGCAATTCTCCGGCCCCCGGGACCACCGCCGCCAGCGGCGGAATTGCCGCAGTCACCGCAACATATCCCGGCGATGCGCCCAAGGGGTGACCCGAAGGCAGATCAATTGCCTTTGCGATCCGCCGGGGCGATAACCGGGACGCGATGGGCAATCGCCCGCGCGTCGCCTTTCCGCCGGTTCGGCCGGCCTGTTCCAAGGACCCGAACGTCATGCGCCTTCGTCTTGCCCTTCCCCTGATCCTCGCCCTGGCCCCGGCCAGCACCGGTTTCGCGCAAAGCTACAGCTGCGCCAATGCCGGCACCCCGACCGAACACGCGATCTGCAAGAACCGACACCTGTCGAACCTGGATGTCGAAATGGCGACGCTTTTCGGCGTGGTGAAGCAGATGCCGATGATGATGGGCGCCCGGGGCGCACAGCAGGACGCCGCCCAGGCCTTCCTGACCACCCGCAACGGCTGCGGTGCCGACACAAGCTGCCTGTCCAATGCCTACAAGGCCCGGATCAGCGCGTTGAAGTCCACCATCGCCGACGGCATGAAACAGTACTGCAATGCGATCCAGCTTTGCTGACGCGCCGCATCCGGCATTACGATGACCTGAATGTCCCGCCCGGCCACAGGCCGGGCGACGACGGACCCACGGCGACCACATGATCGGCCGGTGTCCGCGGTCCTTTCCGCATAGGGTCCGATGCCCCGCTCGCCCTATTCCGGCTGCGGGTTCCGGACGGTTCAGCGGCGGTAGATGAAGCACCGCCCCGGCACGGCATCGGCAGGGATCGGCAGTTCTTCGAGGTCGTCGAAATACATCCGGTCCGACGACACGACCAGCCCGCCGGGCGCCAGGTGCGGGGCGATCAGCGGCGACATGAAACGCGCGAAGGCGTCGTTCTTGGACGCGTTGTGGCCGCCCATGTCGGCATGGATCAGACTGGCAACAGGACCTTTTTCCGCCAGCACGGCCGGCAGCGTCTGGGTCATGTCCCCAAGGATCGTGTGCGCCTCGTCCGGCGTCGAATCGGGGTGCGAGGCGACCGCGCGTTCGAACACGAAGATCTCGCGGCCCACGATGCGTTCCACCAGATGATGATAGGTCCGGCCGTTGCCAAGGCCCAGTTCGTAGACGGGACCGGACAGGGCCGCCGTCTCGCCGATGGCGTAATCAAGGCAGGCGCGCTGGGAAACCATGCGGTCGATGAAGATGTCCAGTCGGCTCATGTCGTCGCTCCGGTTCAGGGGTCTGGGCGGCTTTGTGCCAAAGTCCGGGAAGGATGTGTAGACCGCACAACGCAAGGGGCCGGCGTTATGTCGCCCTTGCAATTCGGGTTTGACTATCAGGGCTTGGCCAAGCGAAGGTGTCGTCGACCAGGGGGGCGCACCGCGAAAAATGCAATGCTGAACAGCAACCTATTGCCGGATTCGGGTACAGCCGGATGAAGGATCTTCTGACAGTCGAAGACCTGTCCATCGGCTTTGGCCTCGGGACGAGCGTGGTTCAGAACGTCAGCTTCTCCCTGAAACCCGGCGGCACGCTGGCCCTTGTGGGCGAAAGCGGATCGGGCAAGACCATCACCTGCCGGGCGATCCTGCGGATCCTGCCCAAGGCGGCACAGCTGCGGTCCGGCCGCGTGGTGCTGAACGGGCGCGACGGCGAACGCGTCCTGTCGACGATGACCGAAAAGCAGATGCGCGGCGTCCGGGGCGATTCCGTTTCAATGATCTTCCAAGAGCCGATGCGGTCGCTGTCGCCCCTGCACCGGATCGGCAACCAGATTTCCGAGGTGCTGTGGCTGCACCGGGGTGCGTCGGAAAGCCAGGCCAAGAAGAAGGTGCTGGCGACCTTCGAACGCGTGGGCTTTCCCGACCCGGAACGCGCCTACCGCGCCTATCCGTTCGAACTGTCGGGGGGTATGCGCCAGCGGGCGATGATTGCCATGGCGATGGTGTCGGAACCGGAATTGCTGATCGCCGACGAACCGACGACAGCGCTGGACGTGACCACGCAGGCGCAGGTGCTGGGCCTCATCCGCGAGCTTCAGGCCGATACCGGCATGGCGCTGATCCTTGTGACCCATGATCTGGGCGTCGTGGCCAACATGGCCAAGGACGTCGTCGTGATGCACAAGGGCCGCGTGATGGAGGCGGGCCCGGCGGAACCCGTGCTGATGTCGCCGGCCCACCCCTATACGAAGAAGCTGATTGCCGCGGCTCCGGCCATTCCGGAACCCGAAGGCGGGGCCGTGGCCGAACCGCCCCCCGTCGTGGATCCGATCCTGATGCTGAAGGACGTGTCCAAGACCTATCTGATCCGGGGCGGCATCGGCGCCGAGGTCATCGTGCCCGCGTGTCAGCACGTTTCGATCACCTTGCCCCGCGGCAAGACGCTGGCCATCGTCGGCGAAAGCGGATCGGGCAAATCCACCGCGGCGCGGATCGCGCTGGGGGCCGAACCGCCGGACGAAGGCGGAGAGGTCCTGTTCACGCCCGATCCGGGGGGCGAAACGATTGCCGTCCACGCCATGGACCGGACCCAGCGGACGCTACTGCAGAAGCGCGCGCAGATGGTGTTCCAGGACCCCTATTCGTCGCTGTCGCCCCGGATGCGGATCATCGACGCCCTGACCGAGCCGCTGGAGATCCACAACATCGGCACCCGGTCCGAACGCAAGGACCGCGCCGTGCAGATGCTGCAGCAGGTGGGCCTGGGCCCCGAGATGCTGATGCGCTATCCTCACGCCTTTTCCGGCGGTCAGCGGCAGCGCCTGTCGATTGCCCGCGCCCTGACGCTGGATCCCGCGCTTCTGGTCTGTGACGAGCCGACCTCGGCGCTGGACGTGTCGGTGCAGGAACAGATCCTGACCCTTTTGGAAGACATCCGCGACCGGATGGGACTGTCCTACCTCTTCATCAGCCACGACCTTGCGGTCGTGTCGCGCATCGCCGACGAGGTCGCCGTGATGCGTCGCGGGCTGATCGTGGAACAGGCGACCCCGGACCAGCTGTTCAACAACCCGGTCCATCCCTACACCAAGGCCCTGATCGCGGCACGACCCGAGCCCGACATCTCGCGGCCGATCGACCTTGCGCTTGTCTCTCAGGGCGCCGGGTCACCGGAAAGCTGGCCGGAACAGTTCCGGCTGACCGATACCGTCATACCTGCACTTACCTCACTCAGCCCTGGTCACAAGGTGCGCTGCCATGTCTAACCCGTTCCGCCAAACCAGAAGGGTCGCCACCGCCGCCCTGCTTTTCGCCCTGTCCGCCGGCACCGCCATGGCGCAGATCGCCATGAAACCCGTCCCGTACTGGGCCGACGACGTCGCCGCGGGCAAGCTGCCGCCGGTCGACCAGCGCATTCCCGAACATCCGCTGGTCGTCGACATGGCCCAGAAGGGCCGCACCACCGGCGCACAGGGCGGCACGCTGCACACCATGGTCACGCGCGACAAGGACATCCGGCAGATGGTCGTCTACGGCTATGCCCGTCTGGTCGGCTATGACGAACAGTACAACCTGGTGCCCGACATCCTGGAAAGCGTCGAGAACATCGACGACACCGTGATCACCCTGCACCTGCGCCCGGGGCACAAATGGTCGAACGGCGATCCGTTCACCTCGGAAGACTTCCGCTACTGGTGGGAAGACGTGGCCAATAACGAGGAGCTCAGCCCCTCGGGTCCGCCCGACTTCCTGATCGTGAACGACAAGCTGCCGGCCGTGACCTTCCCAGACGAAACCACCGTGGTCTTCGAATGGGACGCGCCGAACCCGGACTTCCTGCAAACTCTGGCCCTGGCCAGCCCGCCCTTCATCTATCGTCCGGCAAAGTTCCTGAAGCAGTACCATGCCAAGTACGCCGAAGACGGCTCGCTTCAGTCGGCCATTGTCAACGCCAAGGCTTCCAGCTGGGCGGCGCTGCACAACAAGCTGGACAACATGTACAAGTTCGACAATCCCGAGCTGCCGACGCTGCAACCCTGGGTGAACGCGGACACCGGCAACAAGATCCGCCACCGTTTCGTGCGGAACCCCTACTACCACCGCATCGACAGCACCGGGCAGCAGCTTCCCTATATCGACGCCGTCGAGATGGAGATCGTGGCCGGCGGCCTGGTCGCGGCCAAGTCCTATGCCGGCGAAGTCGACCTGCAGGGCCGCGGGCTGGACTTTGCCGACATCCCCGTCCTGAAGAAGGGCGAGAAGGAAAACGGGACCTTCAAGGTCTTGCTGTGGCCGACCGGTGTCGCCTCGCAGTTGGCGATCTATCCCAACCTGAACGTCGACGACCCGGTCTGGCGCGAGGTGCTCCGCAAGGCCGACGTGCGCCGCGCGCTTTCGCTGGGCATCGACCGGCCGGGCCTGAACAAGGCGCTGTTCTTCAACCTCGCGGTGCCGGGCGCAATGACCGTTCTACCCGAAAGCCCGATGTTCCAGGAGAAGTTCCGCGAATCCTATGCCGTGCGTGACGTCGAAAAGGCCAATGCCCTTCTGGATGCGGCCGGTCTGGACAAGAAGGGCGCGGACGGCATCCGCCTTCTGCCCGACGGCCGCCCGATGGAAATCGTGATCGAAACAGCCGGCGAACGCCAGGAAGAGGAAAACGCCCTTCAGATCATCACCGACAACTGGAAGGACATCGGGGTGAAGCTGGTGATGCGCCCGCTGGACCGGGACATCCTGCGCAACCGCGTCTATGCCGGCACCTCGATGGCGTCGACCTGGTACGGCTGGGACAACGGCCTGCCCCAGCCCTTCACCTCGCCCTCGTACCTTGCGCCGATGCAGCAGGACTTCCAGGCTTGGCCGAAATGGGGCCAGTACTACCAGACCGGCGGCACCGCCGGCGAAGCCCCCGACATGCCCGAGGCAATCCGCCTGATGGAACTGGCGGATGCGTGGGAAAAGGCCACATCGGACGAAGAACGTTTTCAGATCTGGACCGAGATGCTGGCCATCCATGCCGACCAGCTTTACGGCATTGGTACGGTGAACGAAGCGCCGCAGCCCATCGTGGTTTCGAACAGGCTGCGCAACGTCCCGGAACGGGGCATGTGGGCCTGGGATCCGGGTGCGCATTTCGGCGTGCACCGCATGGATGAGTTCTATTTCGCCGACGGCGAATAAGACCGACGAAAAGGAGTTCGCCGGGCAATGGGTTTGTTAAAGTATGCGGTATACCGGTTCGCGACCATGGTGCTTACGCTGCTGGTCGTCTCGGTACTGGTATTCGCGATTATCAACCTGCCGCCCGGCGACTACCTGTCGAACCAGATCGCGGAGCTGAGGGCCACGGGCCAGCAAAGCGGCATCGCCAAGGCCGAATTCCTGCGCAAGGAATTCGCGCTCGATCGGCCGCTTTGGGAACAGTACATGATCTGGATGGGCTTCATGCCCGGGCCCCACGGCTTTTCCGGGCTGATTCAGGGCAATTTCGGCTGGTCCTTCGAATTCGACCGCCCCGTGGCAGAGATCGTCGGCGACACGCTGTGGCTGACCGTGCTGGTCAACGTGGCGGCCGTCCTCTTCGTCTATATCGTGGCGCTGCCGCTGGGGATCCTGGCCGCCGCCCGGTCGAAGACCTGGGTCGACTATACCTCGGCCTTCGTGGGCTATCTGGGGCTGGCCACGCCGAACTTCCTGCTGGCGCTGATCCTGTTCCACTATGGCAACAAGTATCTGGGCCTGCCCATCGGCGGCCTGATGGACCCATCCTATGAAGGGCAGCCCATGACCTGGGGCAAGGTCCAGTCGATCATCGGCCACATGATCGTTCCGACCTTCGTCATCGGCACCTCCGGCGCCGCGGCGATGATGCAGCGCCTGCGGGCGAACCTTCTGGACGAACTCAGCAAGCCTTACGTCGAAACCGCCATCGCCAAGGGGATGAGCGAACGCCGCATGCTGGTGAAATATCCGCTGCGCATGGCCTTCAACCCCTTTGTCGCCGATATCGGGAACCTTCTGCCGGCGATGGTGTCCGGATCGGTCCTGGTGTCCGTGGTCATGGGGCTTCAGACCATCGGTCCGGCACTTCTGATCGCGCTGAAGTCGCAGGACCTGTTCCTGACCGGCTTCATCCTGATGTTCGTGGCGCTTCTGACCCTGATCGGCACCATGATTTCCGATGTGCTGCTGGTTCTTCTCGACCCCCGCATCCGCTACGAGGGCCGTGACATATGACCCAGCTTCCCGACGGCCGCTACGTCGACGACGCCCCGTTCGACGCCGATGCCGGCTTGACCGCGCCGGAACGTGCCGACCTTGACGCGCCCAGCGCCGTCCTGATCTGGCGCAAGTTCCGCAAGCACAAGCTTGGCCTGATTTCCGGCGCCTTCCTGGTCCTGTGCTACCTGCTGTTGCCGGTGGCGGGCTTCTTCGCGCCCTACACACCGAACGACCGCCACCCGGATCACCAGTTCAAGCCGCCCGAAAACATCCGCCTGTTCCACGACGGCAGCTTCGTGGGGCCCTTCATCTATCCGGTGGAGGAGGTCCTGGATACCGAGACCTTCACCTACAAGTACGTCCCCGACACGTCGAACCCTCTGCCGCTGAAATTCCTGTGCCTGGGCGATCAATGGCACTTCTTCGGTCTGGTCCCGTCGAACCGGCACCTGTTCTGTTCTCCGACCGCGGATCCGATCTTCCTGTGGGGGTCCGATCAGCTGGGCCGCGACGTGTTCTCTCGCATCCTCTACGGCGCGCAGCTGTCGCTGACCGTGGGCCTGATCGGCATCGCCGTGTCCTTCACGCTGGGCATTTCGCTGGGCGCCATGGCCGGCTATTTCGGCGGTCGGCTGGACTGGATCATCCAGCGCGTGATCGAGATCCTGCGAAGCCTGCCCGAACTGCCGTTATGGCTGGCCCTGTCGGCCGCGGTACCCTCGAACTGGGGCCCGGTGGCGGTCTTCTTCATCATCTCGATCATCCTTGGCATCCTCGACTGGCCCGGCATGGCCCGGGCCGTCCGCGCCAAATTCCTGTCGCTGAGGGAAGAGGAATTCGTCCGCGCGGCCGAAATGATGGGCGCCGCCCCCAACCGGGTGATCCGCAAACACCTGCTGCCGAACTTCTCCAGCCACCTGATCGCGTCCGCGACGCTGTCGATCCCGTCCATGATCCTGGGCGAAACCGCCCTCTCCTTTCTGGGTCTGGGCCTGCGCGCACCCGCCGTCAGCTGGGGTGTCATGTTGAACGACGCACAGAACCTTGCGTCGATCGAGATATACCCATGGCTTGCGATCCCCATGATTCCGATCATCGTGATCGTGTTGGCCTTCAATTTCTTCGGAGACGGCCTACGTGACTCGCTGGATCCCTACGAAAGTTGAAGTGACTTTCGACGCGGTCCATATGGAACCTGATGGACATCCAAGAGGAAGCCGCAAACCATGACCGACACCTATGTGCCCCCCAAGGTCTGGACCTGGGAAAAACCGAGCGGCGGGAACTTCGCCAGCATCAACCGCCCCGTCTCGGGCCCGACCCATGACAAGGAACTGCCGGTCGGGAAACATCCGCACCAGCTTTATTCCCTGGCCACCCCCAACGGCGTGAAGGTCAACATCCTGTTCGAGGAATTGCTGGCCGCGGGCCACGAGGACGCCGAATACGATGCCTGGCTGATCAATATCGGCGAAGGCGAACAGTTCGGATCGGGCTTTGTCGGCGTGAACCCGAATTCCAAGATCCCGGCGCTGATGGACTATTCGACGCCGAAACCGACCCGCGTCTTCGAAAGCGGCGCGATCCTCATGTACTTGGCCGAGAAGTTCAACGCCTTCCAGACCAAGGATCCCGCCGACCGGGCCGAGATGCTGTCATGGCTGATGTGGCAGATGGGTTCGGCCCCGTTCCTGGGCGGTGGCTTCGGCCACTTCTATGCCTACGCCCCGGAAAAGTACGAATACCCGATCAACCGCTATGCCATGGAGACCAAGCGTCAGCTGGACGTGCTGGACAAGCACCTGGCCGACAAGGAATTCATGCTGGGCGACGAATACACCATCGCCGACATGGCGATCTGGCCCTGGTACGGCAACCTGTGTCTGGGCCGGGCCTATGACGCGGGCGAGTTCCTGGACGTCCAGTCCTACAAGAACGTCGTCCGCTGGGCGGAAATGCTGGACGAACGCCCCGCCGTGAAACGCGGCCGCATGGTCAACAAGGCCATGGGCGAGCTGAGCGGGCAGTTGCGCGAGCGCCACGATGCCTCCGACTTCGAGACGAAGACCCAGGACAAGCTGGAAGCGGCCTCCTGACCCTTCCGGTCCGACGGGGCCGAGTTGACAAGATCCCGATGGCCGCGCCCGAAAGGGCCGCGGCCATTTGCTTTGCCGGGATCAGACAGCTGCCTGCCGCCCTGAACTCGCCTTTCATACCCAAAAGAGCAACCAGGCTCGCCTTAAGATACAAGTCCATGAATTGACGAGGAAACCGGTTTTCAGGCTTAGTCGAAGCCGGAAAACAGCTGCGTCGTAGCCCTTCCACGCCGAGCACCGGCGCAGGGACCCACAACAGATGAACAGAAACAACACACAGCCGCCGATCAGCCCCCGGCAAGGTGAACACGCCGGCTCCGGCACCGCGGCGGACTGGCAGGGGCAGAGGACCGGCCGGGCCCGCGAGCTGGAGTGGATCCTGGACGTCTTCGACGATATCGAAACCTTTGCCACTCTCCGCGGGCTTCAGCCGATCAGCAGCGAACTTTCGGCCCTGCGGCAACGCCTTTCCCCGCTTCTGCGCCTGAACCTGGCAGAGCTTCAGTCCTTCGGCGCGGTCCCGCAGGGCTGCGGCGCGACCGATATCCTGCGCAACGTGAACAACCGGGCTGCCGCCGCCAAGGAAGAGTTCTTTGCCCTGTTCCAGTCCGGCCTGCCGAATGTCGAACGGCTGATGCTCGAATTCGCACCGGTGATGGTGCATTCCTTCGATGACAGGGGCACCCTGCTGGAAGTCAGTTCCTACTGGCTTGACGTGATGGGCTATACCCGCGACCAGGTGATCGGCACCAGGATCCAGGACCTGTTCACCCCCGAAAGCCGCGAACGGGCGCTGGTCCGCCAGTCCCGTCTGTTCGAGGACGGGCGCGTGGACGATATCGAACTGGACGTCATCCGCGCGGACGGAGAGGTCGTGACCGTCACCGTATCGGCCGCACTCCGGTACGAGACGGCATCGGGTCAGCCCTGTTCCATCGTGCTGACGCGGCTGTGACGGCGGATCAGGCGTAGACGCCTTGCGCCGCTTCGCGGATCGCGCGGATGTTTTCGCCATAGGGTGCTGGGTTGGAAACCGACCCGCCCCGGAACACGGCCGATCCGGCGACCAGGACGTCAGCGCCTGCGGCCGCAACCAGCGGCGCGGTGGCGGGATCGACGCCGCCGTCGATCTCGATATGGACGGGGCGGTCGCCGATCATGGCGCGCAGCTTCTTCACCTTGTCGATCTGGCTGGCGATGAACTTCTGCCCGCCGAAGCCCGGGTTCACCGTCATCACGCAGACCAGGTCGACCAGATCCAGAACGTCCGCCACCGCCTCGGCCGGGGTGCCGGGGTTCAGGGCGACGCCCGCGCTGCAGCCCGCGCCGCCAATCGCCTGAAGCGTCCGGTGCAAGTGGGGGCCGGCCTCGACATGGGCCGTCAGCCGGTCGGCGCCGGCCTTGGCGAAGGCCTCGATATAGGGATCGACGGGGGCGATCATCAGGTGGACGTCCATTACCGTCTTCACGTGCGGCCGGATCGCGGCACACATCGCCGGCCCGAAGGTCAGGTTCGGCACGAAATGCCCGTCCATCACGTCGACATGAACCCAGTCCGCGCCCTGTGCCTCGATCGCCTCGCACTCGGCACCGAAATTGGCGAAGTCGGCGGACAGGATCGACGGGGCGATCTTCAGGGAACGGTCGAAGCTCATGGCAGGCTCCTGCTGCTGCGGCTGGGGTTGCGGCCTCTCTAACGCCCCCGGGGGCCAAGGTGAAGCATTGCCTTCGGTCGGCGACCCCAATCCCTGCAACAACCCCGCCCTGCAACGCCCCCACCCCGCAATGTCGCCGTCCCGCCGCGCCTCCTCGCCGCAAAGCGCACCGGCCCTTGTCGCATTTCGTGTCGCAAATCCGGCCCGTCACCAAAGTTTCACAGGACTGACGCAAATCGTTTGGACGCCGGCTGTACCCCCCACCGCGGCATTGACAGGAGACGATTTTGCTCAAAATCGAAAAATTGACGAAGACGTTCGGTGGCAATGTTGCAGTCGACGCCGCCACCCTTTCCGTCGATGGCCCATCGATGATCGGCATCATCGGCCGTTCGGGTGCCGGCAAATCCACGCTCCTGCGGATGATGAACCGCCTGACGGATGCCTCCGAAGGGCGGATCCTGTTCGAAGGCCGCGACGTGACCCACCTGACCGGCGCGGCCAAGCGCCAGTGGCAGTCGCAGTGCGCGATGATCTTCCAGCAGTTCAACCTGGTCCCCCGCATGGACGTGGTGTCGAACGTTCTGCATGGCACGCTGAACCGCCGGTCCACCTTCACCACGATCTTCAACCTCTACCCACGCGCCGACATCCACCACGCGATCGAGATTCTGGATCGCCTGGGCATCGCCGCCCATGCCCCGAAACGGGCCGAGGCGCTTTCAGGCGGGCAGCAACAGCGCGTGGCCATCGCTCGCGCCCTGATGCAGGACCCCAGGATGATCCTTGCGGACGAACCCATCGCCTCGCTCGACCCGATGAACGCCCAGACCGTGATGGAGGCGCTGCGCCGCATCCATGACGAGGACGGACGGACCGTAATCTGCAACCTGCACACGCTGGACACCGCACGCCGCTATTGCGACCGCGTCATCGGCATGCGCGACGGGCGCATCGTCTTCGACGGCACGCCCGACCAGCTGACCACCGGCATGGCGCGCGAGATCTATGGTGCCGGCGCCGACTTTTCCGAAGCCGCCACCTCGACCGAGATCGAGACGCTGGACCGCAGCGCGGCCGAACAGGCCCGCCTGCAGGCCCTGCGCGAAGCCGAAGCCACGGCCTGACCCTTTTTCCACGACCGCCCGACCCGCACTGCGGCCGGGCACCTCAACCCCGGGAGAGAACACCCATGAAGAAACTGATCGCTGCCGCCCTGGCAACCACCGCGCTGGCTGCCCCGGCCTTCGCCCAGGACCAGATCGAAGAATTCCGCATCGGCATCCTTGGCGGCGAAAATGCCCAAGACCGCATGAACAACAACGAATGCCTGCGCGTCTACACCGAAGAGACGCTGGGCGTCCCGGCCAAGCTGTTCGCCCCCGCCGACTATAACGGCGTTATCCAGGGCCTTCTGGGCGGCACCATCGACATGGCGATCCTGGGCGCCTCGGGCTATGCCAAGACCTACCTGACCGATCCGGACGCCGTGACCCCGGTGCTGGTCAAGGTCAACACCGACGGCTCCTACGGGTATTACTCGGTGGGCTTCGCCCGCAAGGACAGCGGCATCGCCTCGCTGGAAGACATGAAGGGCAAGGTCTTCGGCTTCGGCGACCCCAACTCGACCTCGGGCTACCTGATCCCGTCGATCGAGATCCCGGAAATCACCGGCGCATCGATGCAGTCGGGCGATTATTTCGGCGACGTGAAGTTCACCGGCGGTCATGAACAGACCATCGTTGCCGTGTTCAACGGCGACATCGACGCCGGCGTGACCTGGGCGGACGGCCTGGGCGAATGGGAAGACGGCTACAATTCGGGCGCGCTGCGCAAGGCCGTTGACGCCGGTCTCGTCGACATGAACGACATGGTCGAGATCTGGAAATCGAAGCCGATCCCGGAAGGCCCGCTGGTCCTGCGCACCGCCCTGCCGGCCGACGTCAAGGAAAAGATGACTGCCCTGCTGGCCGGCCTGAACGAGACCGACCCGGACTGCTTCTACAACGTCGCAGCGGGCGAAGCGCAAAGCTTCTCGCCCATCGGTCACGACGCCTACCTGTCGATCATCGCAGCCCGTCAGGCCGCATCCAACTAAGCGATCATCGCTTCCCGAAGCCCGGTCCCTGCGGCCGGGCTTCTTTCCGTCCGGGGATCCGTACATGGCAGATACCACCGCCCGCATGGGCACAGATGCCGTCCAGGCCGACTACATGGCGCTGACCCGCCGCAAGCGCGTCTACAGTGTCGTCCTGCTGGCGGTCTTCGTGGCCCTCATGGCGGCCGGCTTCCGCACCGCCGACAGCCGCAATGCCGGCGGCTTCTGGGACGGGATCACCCATGTCTTCGACTTCCCGGCCGAAGTTCTGGGCGAAGCCTGGGCCAATGCCGCCCGGCTGCCCGGCCACCTGGTCGACCACCTGCCCGCACTGGTGGAAACGCTGAACATCGCCGCGGCCTCGACCCTGATCGGGACGGCCTTCGGCACGCTGCTGGCGCTCTTGTCCACCCGCGGCCTGGCCCGCTGGCCGGGGCTGATCCCGGTCTTCCGCCGGACCATGGACGTGGCCCGCGCCATCCCCGAAATCGTCATCGCGCTGGTCCTGATCTTCGTCCTCGGCGGCGGCCCCGTCCCGGCGATGATCGCCATCGCCATCCACACCACCGGCGCGCTGGGCAAACTTTTTTCCGAAGTGAACGAAAACGTGTCCCTGAAGCCGGTCGAAGGCCTGCAATCCGTCGGCGCCACCTGGGCACAGAAGATGTACCTGGGCGTGATCCCGCAAGTCGGGCCCAACTATGTCAGCTATGCGCTGCTGCGGCTGGAAATCAACATCCGCGCCTCGGCCATCCTGGGCTTCGTGGGCGCCGGCGGCATCGGTTACGACCTGCGCAACGCGATGTCCTGGGGCCAGGGCCGATACGACCAGGCCGCCGCCATCTTCATCCTTCTCTTCCTGACCATCGTCGCCGTCGACCAGTTCTCGGGCTATCTCCGCACACAGCTGACCCATGGCCGCCAACCCAGGGAAGGAGCCCGCGCATGACCGTCACCACCAGCGATATCGACCTGCTGAAGGCGGGCGCCGACCATCTGTTCCGGACCAAGCGGCTCATGGGCTTCGCGGTTCCCGCCGTGGCAATCCTTTACCTGGCCTACATCTTCTTCGCCTTCGACGTAGCGGGGCTGTGGTCCCGCGCGGATGTCGAAAAGGCGCATACGCTGATCTCCGACAGCTACAGCTACAAGATGCACGTTACCCGCGATAACCGGACGGGACAGGTCGACGTGTCGATCGAAGGGCGCCGGAACGGCACCTACGACGCCGACAAGGCCCCCGACTGGGTGGCCCGCGGCACGGAGACGGTGATCGACCTGGGCCGCGACAACATCGTGACCTTCGGACCCGGCAGCCGGGTGACCTACGCGATCCCGGGCTATGGCACGTTCACGGCCGATCCCGGCCGCAACGGCGTAAACGCGACCTATCCCCCGGGCGAGCTGCCGGGCTGGATCAACGCGTCCAGGAACCGCGTGGCCATCACCACCGAAGCCGGCCGCCTGACCGTGACCCGCAACCGGACCGAGGTCTTTCGCTATTTCCTGGGATGGGAGGCGTTCTGGTTCACCATCGACAGCCCCTATTACGGCATGAACGTGATCGACGTGGCCAGCCACGCGGTTCGGGGCGAGGCCGGCGATATCTGGACCGCCTTCTGGACCAACACGATGTGGCGTCACCAGGACGTGGCCTGGGCCCTGTTCGAAACGATCCTGATGGCCTTCCTGGGGACCTTCGGCGCGGGGATCGTGGCCCTGCCTCTGGCCTTCCTGGCCGCCCGCAACTTCTCTCCCTTCCTGGCGGTCCGTTTCACCATGCGCCGGGCCTTCGACTTCGTCCGCGGGGTGGACGCGCTGATCTGGACCATCGTCCTGGCCCGCGCCTTCGGCCCCGGCCCCCTGACCGGCGCGCTGGCGATCCTGGTCACGGACACGGGCACCTTCGGCAAAATCTTTTCCGAAGCGCTGGAAAACGTCGACAAGGCCCCCATCGAAGGCGTGACCTCGACCGGCGCCAATGCGGTCCAGCGCTATCGTTTCGGGGTGATCCCGCAGGTGGTGCCGGTTCTGATCTCGCAGCTCCTGTATTTCCTGGAATCCAACACGCGCTCGGCCACGGTGATCGGCGCGATCACGGGCGGTGGCATTGGCCTGCTGATCACGCAAGCTATCATCACCCAGCAGGACTGGGAGAAGGTGACCTATTTCATCGTCCTGATCGTGCTTCTTGTGATGGCCATGGATTCTCTGTCCGGCTGGCTGCGCCGCCGCCTGATCGCCGGGGGCGATAGCGGTCCCTAGGGACCGCGCGGGGGCTCTGCCCCCGCACCCCCGGAGGTATTTGTTAAGAGAAGAAGGGGCACGGTCCCGACTTGCAGTCCCCCGCTTCTTCTCTTCAAAAATACTCCCGCCGGAGGCGCCACACGGCGCCACCGGGACCGTGGCCGGACAGCATCCGCACAGCGAGGATACCGAATGAGCAAGACCGATCGCCTGTCCGCCGGGACGCCGCGCATCCACGAGGACTGCGCGATAACCGAGAGCCGCCTCGGCGGATTTGTCGAAATCGGGCGCATGACACGCATCGCTCATTCGAGCGTCGGCGACTATTCCTATTGCGACCGTTTCTGCGACATCGCCAATGCAGAGATCGGGAAGTTCGCCAATATCGCCAGCTGCGTCCGGATCGGTGCCACGGATCATCCGCTGGACCGGGCATCGCTGCACCATTTCCTGTATCGCTCGGCCTCGTACTGGGAAGACACGCCCGACGATGCGGCATGGTTCGAGAAGCGGCGGGCCCGGCGGACCGCGATCGGACACGACACCTGGATCGGACACAATGCCCAGATCAAGCCGGACGTGACCGTGGGCCATGGGGCCGTCGTGGCCGCGGGCGCCGTAGTGACAAAGAACGTGGATCCCTACACGATCGTGGCCGGCCTGCCTGCCAAGCCGATTCGGCGGCGCCAGCACGCGGACATTGCCGAGCGGCTGATCGCGCTGGCCTGGTGGGACTGGCCGCACGACGCCCTGCACGATGCGCTGGAAGATTTTCGGAACATGTCCGTGGAGGCGTTCCTGGAGAAATACGAATAGCCCGTCAGTCAGGCTCGACGGCGGGCAGGTCGCTGCTGCCGACAGTCAGCGCTACACGTTCGCCCGCGAACCAGGTGCGGCCGAATTCGACCGGCACGCCGTTCGGGTCGGCACTGATGCTCTCCGTCCCAAGGAGAGGCGCGCCCTGCCGGATCTGAAGGTGGCGCGCATCCGTTGCCGTGGCCTGGATCGCCGTGATCCGGGTCGAGACACGGACATAATCCCTGACGCCCGCCTGCCGCAGGGCCGAGGTGATCGAGGGATCGGCCCGCAGGAAGCTGGGCAGGTCCGGCAGCAGGTCTGCCGGAAAGCAGGTCCGGAACAGCGCCAGCGGCTGTTCGTCCGCCAGCGAGATGCCTTCGTAGACATGGACCGGTGCACCGGGGTCGAGGTCCAGCGCCTCGGCCTCGCGCTGGTCGGCGGCGCGCGTGGTCACAGCCAGGATCCGGCGCGACGGCAGGCGGCCCGCCGCATAGAGGTTCCGGTTGAAACGCACGCGTGTGCCGATCGGATAGTCCGTCGGACGTGCCGCCACGAAGACGCCGGCGCCACGCCGGGAATGCACAAGGCCTTCATCCGACAGGGACGCCATCGCCCGCCGCACCGTATGTCGGTTCACGCCGAAGCGGGCAGCCAGCTGCGCCTCGGTCGGCAGGCGCGTGCCGGGGGCGTTCCGGCCTTCGGCAATGTCCGCCTTCAGCGAATTGGCGATGAATTTCCAGAGCGGCATCCGGCTCATGTCGTGGGTCGTCCTGTCATCAAAAGTTCACAGCGAACCCGTTGCGAAGGCGGTGCTGGCAGTCTAAAATTTGTCCAGTTGTATAGATTGCTTTGCGCACTTGTCCAAGCCGGATTCGACATGTTCGACATGAAGTATAGTCTTTTTCGCCGCAGATGGGGAAATCTCGCATGACACCTGCCGTACCTTCAGCCGAGGCAAAGCGCCGCCGGTGGATGAGTCTTCTGTCCCGGGCACCGGAGGCGCAGGTGCTGTCGCTGTGGGCCGGCTACGCGCCCAAGCCCGACTTCGACTGGCTCCGCCGACCGGAGGCCGGGGCGGTCATGGTCCGTGGCCGGATGGGCGGCAACGGTGCGCCCTTCAACCTGGGCGAAATGACCGTGACCCGCTGTTCGGTCCGGACCGCCGACGGCCGGGTGGGCCATGCCTATGTCCAGGGCCGCGGCCGGGACAAGGCCGAGGCCGCGGCCCTGGTCGACGCCCTGATGCAGGGGGACGAGGCCCCGCGGATCGAGGCGGAGATCCTGTCGAAGCTGGAGGCCGGGATGGAAGAGGCCCGCGCCCGGCGCGCCGGCAAGGCCGCTGCCACCAAGGTCGACTTCTTCACTCTGGTCCGGGGGGAGGACGCATGAACCCTGCCGCAGATGGTTCGCATTTCTCCGGTGGCTTCGGGGATCCCGGCCGCGATGCCGCCCGCGCCTTTCGCGTGATCATGACCGTGCTGGCCCGTCCGGGCGAGATCGGGGAACTGGGCATGGTCAGCGCCCCTGCGCCGCTGTCGCCGGCACAGGCCGGGCTGATCCTGACGCTGTGCGATACCGGAACGCCGTTGCACCTGGCGGGCCCGGCCGATTGCGCGCCCGTGCGCGACTGGGTCCGGTTTCACACCGGCGCCCCGCTGGCAGCGGCCGGGGATGCGGAATTCGCCGTTGGAACATGGGCAGATCTGAAGCCGCTGGATCGCTACCGGATCGGGACGCCGGACTATCCCGACCGGTCGGTCACGCTGTTCGCCGAGCTTCCGGGGCTCGACGCCACGGACGCCGTGCTGACAGGTCCGGGTATCAGGGACAGCGCCCGGCTGTCCCTGCCCGACATCGCGCTGTTGCAGGACAATGCGATGCTGTTCCCGCTGGGGATCGACATCTTCTTCACCTGCGGTACGGCCCTGGCCGGCCTGCCCCGCAGCACCCGGATCGAAGCGGAGGGCTGACGATGTATGTGGCAGTGAAAGGCGGCGAACGCGCCATCAACAACGCCCATGCCTGGCTGGCCGAGGAACGGCGGGGCGACACCGGCATAGCCGAGCTGAGCATCGAACAGATCCGCGAGCAACTGGCGCTGGCCGTGAACCGGGTGATGGCCGAAGGGTCCCTCTACGATCCCGACCTGGCCGCATTGGCGATCAAGCAGTCGCGCGGCGACCTGATCGAGGCGATCTTCCTGATCCGCGCCTACCGTACCACCCTGCCCCGCTTCGGCGCGTCCGAACCGCTGGACACCGGTGCGATGGACTGCGACCGGCGCATTTCGGCCACGTTCAAGGATGCGCCCGGCGGACAAATCCTGGGGCCGACCTTCGACTACACGCACCGCCTGCTGGATTTCAAGCTGGCGGCCGAAGGCGGTGCGCCGGAAGCGGTCAGCGAGCCGGCAGACCCCATGGATATCCCTCATATCGCCAGCTTCCTGGGGGCCGAAGGCCTGTTGCAGGAGGAAGCGAAATCCGATGCCACGCCACGGGACCTGACCCGCGAACCGCTGTCCTTCCCGGCCGACCGGGCCGTGCGCTTGCAGGCGCTGACACGGGGGGACGAAGGGTTCCTGCTGGGCCTGGGCTATTCCACGCAGCGCGGCTATGCCCGCAACCACGCCTTCGTCGGCGAGTTGCGGATCGGCAAGGTGCCGGTCGAGATGGAGATCCCCGAACTGGGCTTCGCCATCGAGATCGGCGAGATCGACGTGACCGAATGCGAGACCGTGAACCAGTTCAAGGGATCCAAGGTCGAACCGCCACAGTTCACGCGCGGCTATGGCCTGGTCTTCGGCCAGACCGAGCGCAAGGCGATTTCCATGGCGCTGGTCGACCGGGCCCTGCGCTGGGAGGAACTGGGCGAGGAGAATGCCGGGGCGGCCGCGCAGAACGTGGAATTCGTTCTCAGCCATTCCGACAACATCCAGGCCACCGGTTTCGTCGAGCACATCAAGCTGCCCCACTATGTCGACTTCCAGGCGGAACTGGAACTGGTGCGGCGCCTGCGGCGCGAGGCCGAGGCGGCGCAGCAGGCCGCCGCGCCGGACGCGACGCAACCCATGGTAGAGGAGCCCGCGGAATGAGCGGTTACAACTTCGCCTATCTGGACGAGGACACCAAGCGGATGATCCGCCGGGCGATCCTGAAGGGGCTGGCCGTCCCGGGCTACCAGGTGCCCTTTGCCAGCCGCGAGATGCCGATGCCCTATGGCTGGGGTACGGGCGGCGTGCAGGTATCGGCCGCGGTGCTGGTGCCCGAGGACGTGATGAAGGTCATCGACCAGGGTGCCGACGACACGACCAATGCGGTGTCCATCCGGGCCTTCTTCCAGAAGACGGCCCAGGTTGCGGTGACCGAGGCCACGGGCGAGGCGACCCTGATCCAGACCCGCCACCGCATCCCCGAACGGCCGCTGACCGAGGATCAGATCCTGGTCTACCAGGTGCCGATCCCGGAACCCCTGCGATTCCTGGAACCGCGCGAGACCGAGACGCGCAAGATGCACGCGCTGGCGGAATATGGGCTGATGCATGTGAAGCTCTACGAGGACATCGCCCGCCACGGCGAGATCGCGACCTCCTACGCCTATCCGGTGAAGGTGGCCGACCGCTATGTCATGGACCCCTCGCCCATTCCGAAATTCGACAATCCGAAGCTGGAATCCGCCGCGATCCAGCTGTTCGGCGCGGGACGGGAACAGCGGATCTATGCGCTGCCGCCCTGGACCCCGGCCGTCAGTCTGGATTTCGAGGATCATCCGTTCGAGGCCCGCAAGGCGCCGGGTTGCTGCGGGATCTGCGGGGCGGAAGACAGTTACCTGGACGAAGTCATCCTGGACGACGCGGGCGGGCGGATGTTCGTCTGTTCCGACACCGACTATTGCCGGTCGCGCGTCGCCGCGGCGGAGGACGCCGCATGAACCCGATTCTGTCCGTCAGGAACCTGGAAAAGCGCTATGGCGCGCGGATCGGGTGCACCGGTGTCAGCTTCGACCTGTATCCGGGCGAGGTCATGGGGATCGTCGGCGAAAGCGGGTCCGGCAAGACGACACTGCTGAACTGCATGGCCGGCGGGCTGGTGCCCGACAGCGGCGAAGTTGTCTTCGACATGCGTGAAGGCGGTCCCCGGGACGTGCTGAAGCTGTCGGAACCGCGCCGTCGGATGCTGGCCCGGACCGATTGGGCCTTCGTCCACCAGAATCCGCGGGACGGATTGCGGATGGGCGTTTCGGCCGGCGGCAATGTCGGCGAACGGCTGATGTCGGTCGGTGCGCGGAACTATGGCGCGATCCGGGCCGAGGCGCAGGACTGGCTGGGCCGGGTGGAAATCGCAGACGACCGGATCGACGACCGGCCCCGCGACTTTTCGGGCGGGATGCAGCAGCGGCTTCAGATTGCGCGGAACCTGGTGACGGGGCCCAGGCTCGCCTTCATGGACGAACCGACCGGCGGGCTGGACGTTTCGGTGCAGGCGCGTCTGCTGGACCTGATCCGCGGGCTGGTCCACGACATGGGGCTGTCGGCCATCGTGGTGACCCATGACCTGGCCGTCGTGCGCCTTCTGGCAGACCGGCTGATGGTGATGCGTCAGGGCCGGGTGGTGGAACAGGGTCTGACAGACCAGGTTCTTGACGACCCCCAGGACGCCTATACTCAGCTTCTGGTGAGTTCAGTCCTGCAGGTCTAGTCCATGATTTTCGCGTATTCGCTCCTGAACGGTCGGCTGATCCTCCAGGCCCCGGACGCCGATGTGTCCGAGGCGCTGTGGATCGACCTATACCGCCCCACGGAAGATCAGGTTGCGGTGGTGACGGCCCTTGGCTTCGAGATCCCGACCAAGGCGGAGATGCGCGAACTGGAACCATCGAACCGGCTATACCGTGACGATGGCGTCGACTACATGACCGTGGTGATGCCGGGGCGCGACGTTCAGGGCCTGCCCGCGAACGGGCCGGTGACCTTCATGCTGGCCGAACACCAGCTGGTCACGGTGCGCCACCACGCGGTGCGGGCGTTCAAGATGTACCCGGATTCGGCGCATCAGACCGCCATCGGCTGTACCGACCCGCGGTGCCTGCTGCTGGGCCTGCTGGGCGAGAACATCGGCGGGCTGGCGGACATGCTGGAGCGGATCGGCGACCGTCTGGACGAACTGGCGCTGTGGATCTTCGACGACGACCGGAAGTCGGATACCGAGCTGGAAGAGACGCTGAAGCGCACCGGCCGGATGGCGGAACTGATCGGCAAGATCCGGATGGCCCTGATGAACCTGGACCGGCTGCTTGGCCACCTGGAACCTGCGCTGCTGAAACACGCCGATGCCCATGCGCTGCGCCCGGTGCTGCCGGGGCTGGAACGCGACATCGCGGCCCTGGCAGTGCATTGCGACTATCTGACGGGACGGGTGAGCTTTGCCACCGATGCCACGATGGGGATGATCGGACTGGGGCAGAACCGGTCCATTTCGGTCATGTCGGCGGTGACGTCGCTGTTCATCCCGCCAACGCTGATCGCGTCGATCTACGGCATGAACTTCAGCGACATGCCGGAACTGCAGGATGCCTGGGGCTATGAACTGACGCTGCTGGGAATGCTGGTGTCGTCGGTGCTGACCTATTTCCTGATGCGCTGGCAGAGATGGCTGTGAGCAGCGTCGGGCATGTTTCGGGGGGCGTGGGCCGCCTGCGGCGGCGCGGGGACGCTGTCCCCGGACCCCTGAGGTATTTGAAGACCAAAGAAGCAGGGGGCGCGGCCCCGCGTTTCCGGACCGGGCCTTTTGCAGCCGGTGTTGATCTGATTGGAGCGGGACAATGATCCGTATCGAGAACCTGTCGAAGACCTTCACGCTTCACAACCAGGGCGGCGCAGTGATCGAGGTGCTGACCGGCGCCTCGCTGCACGTAGGCCCCGGGGAATGCGTGGCGCTGACGGGCGCGTCGGGCGCCGGCAAGTCGACGCTGATGCGGCTGATCTACGGAAACTATCGCGCATCGGCCGGTGTGTTGTCGGTGGCGGGGACGGATATCGTCACGGCCGCTCCCCGGGACATCCTGGCGCTTCGGCGCCAGACGCTGGGCTATGTCTCGCAGTTCCTGCGGGTCGTGCCGCGGGTGCCGACGCGGGATGTCGTGGCAGAACCCCTGGTGGCGCTGGGTGTGCCCCGGGACGTGGCGCGCGCGCAGGCCGAGACCTTGCTGGCGCGGCTGAACGTGCCGGCCCCCTTGTGGGACCTGAGCCCGACGACTTTTTCCGGGGGAGAACAACAGCGCGTGAACATCGCCCGCGGCTTCGTCCATCCCTATCCGGTTCTGCTGCTGGACGAACCGACCGCGAGTCTGGATGCCGCGAACCGCGAGGTGGTCGTGTCGCTGATCGGGGAAGCACGGGAGCGCGGCGCGGCGATCGTCGGCATCTTTCACGACGCCGAAGCGCGGGCGCGGGTCTGCACCCGCGAGGTCGACGTGCGGGAATTCGCGCCCATGGCCCAGGTATGAGCGACCGCCGCGCCCCGACCCCAGCCCCGGCGCCGGTGATCGCCGTCGTCGGGCCGTCCGGCGTCGGCAAGGATTCCGTGATGGCGGCGCTTCTGGCCCGCGATCCGGGCATCCGTCCCGTGCGCCGTGTCATCACCCGGGCCCCCGAAGCGGGTGGCGAGGACTATCAGCCGGTGACCGAAGACGTCTTTGCCGGGATGGTGGCGGCCGGCGCCTTTGCGCTGCACTGGCAGGCGCACGGGCTGTCCTATGGCATTCCTGCCACCATCGACGGCCAGCGGGCCGAGGCCGGGACCGGCGTTCTGGTCAATCTGTCCCGCGCGGTGTTGCGGCAGGCGCAGGACCGGTTCGGCACCCTGATCGTTCTGGCACTGGAGGCCGACGAGGCCATCCTTGCTGAGCGGCTGGCGGCCCGCGGCCGCGAGGATGCGGCAGGCCAGGCGAAGCGGCTGGGCCGGGCGGCGCTGGAGTTGCCCGAGGGGCTGGCGCGGGTTCACCGGATCGACAACTCCGGCGCGCTGGACACTGCGGTGGAGGCGGCGCTGGCCGCGCTTCACCCCGAAAGCGCGTAGCGATGGACCAGGTGGAAGCGTCCGTCGTCCGCCTCGCCCGCCAGGGCCAGTTCGTCGATGACGAAGGGGCGCGGCAGCATCGGGTGAAGGCGCGCTTCCAGCGCATCGGCGACCGGGGCCTGGATATCCTGCGGGTACGGCCCCGAGAGGGTGATGTGGAAGTGGAATTCGTCCATCACGTAAGGGTAACCCCATTGCAGCAGCAGAGCGTCCTGTGCAGGCGTCAGCCGGCTGGCGCGGCGCTTGGCCAGTTCCGCCTCGGTCAGGGCATCGCGGCAGGGGTCGAGCCCTTCGACACAGGCGCCGGCCAGAGCATTCAGGGCGGTTTCGTCGCCCACGGGCCGCAAGGCGAGAAAGCGGCCCAGGCGGGTGACCGCAAGCGCGTCCAGCATCACCGGCTTCAGGGTCGAACAAAGTGCTGCGGCGGCGGTCTTCAGATCCTCCTCCGAGACACCGGGCGCCAGGCGGAAGGGCGCCTTGATCGTTGCGTGCAGCCCGTACTTGCGCGGACGCTCGGTGATCTGTGCCACCGGCAGGGGCAGGCCCGGGACGTCCGGATGCGCGACCTCGGCCCCCGCTTCGGCGTCCCAGCCCAACCAGTCGGTGGCGAAGCGGACCCAGGGTTCGGTCGTGCGCGGCAGGAAATAAAGCGCGTGGCGGCGAAAGACGGGGTCGGTCACGAACGGGACCTCCTTGCTGGATATTCGGGGCTGGAAACCCGGGCCGGCCCGAAGGGGCCGCCGTTTCCTTCAAATCAGATTTCTCATGCACCAAGGGCATAGCAAAATGACGCAAGAGATGATCCTGGCCAATGCGCGGCTGATCCTGGCGGACGAAGTCCGTACCGGCGCCGTGAAGATCGCCGGCGAGGAAATCGTGGCGATCGACGAGGGGACATCCGTCCCGGCCGGCGCGGTGGACTGCGAGGGCGACTTCATCGCCCCCGGCCTGGTGGAGCTGCATACCGACAACCTGGAGCAGCATCTGCATCCGCGGCCCGGGGTCGACTGGCCCCATGCCGCCGCAATCCTGGCCCATGACGCGGAACTGGCTGCAACGGGCATCACCACGGTTTTCGACGCAATGCGGGTGGGCTTCAACCCGTCGTCGCGGTCCGACACCAAGGCCTATGCCCGCGGGCTGGCGACGGAACTGTGGGACCTGCGCGAAGCCGGGACGCTGAGGATCAGCCATTTCCTGCACCTTCGGGCCGAAATCTGCGCCGAGACGCTGGTGGACGACCTGAACGAATTCGGGCCCGAGGACCGCGTGGGGATCGTGTCGCTGATGGATCACACGCCGGGGCAACGGCAATATGCGGATGTCTCGAAACTGGCGGACTACATGAAGCGGACCCAGGGCCTGACCGGCGCGGCGTTCGACGCCTATTGCGACCAGTTGATGGAACAGCGCGACCGCCTTGGCCCCCCGCACGAAGCGCATGCCGTGGCTTGTGCCAGGCGGTTCGGTGCTGTTCTGGCCAGCCACGACGACAGCAACCGGGCCCAGGTCGAACATTCCGCGGCCCATGGCGTGCAGGTGGCCGAGTTCCCGACCACGGTCGAGGCAGCGCAGGTCTGCCACGAAAACGGGATTCCCGTGATGATGGGCGCGCCCAACGTGATCCGGGGCGGATCGCATTCCGGGAACGTCGCCGCCGCGGAACTGGCGCACGAGGGGCTGCTGGACATCCTGTCGTCGGATTACGTGCCGGCCGCGCTGTTGCTGGGCGCAGTGCAGCTGGGCGAACTGTGGGGCGACATGGCACGGGGGCTGGCAACAGTCACGGCCACACCGGCGAAAGCCGTGGGGCTGCAGGATCGTGGCACGGTCGAAATCGGCAAACGCGCCGACCTGATCCGCTTCCGGCTCCACGGCCGCACCCCGATCCTGGGCGGCGTCTGGTCGCGCGGGCGCCGGGCCGCCTGAAGAAAGCGGCCGCGAAGGCCCTTTCTTCAAGGGCATCCCGAACCGGCCCTGCGGCCGGTTCCCTTACGCCGCGACGTAGAACAGGTAGCGATCGGGCGGAATCGTGTCGGGGGCCTTCACCTCGGAAAAGCCCACAAGCGGCTGGCCCGACACCACCAGCCCGCCGGGTGCCATGACCCGCATCAGCGCCGGGCTGAGACGTGCCGCTTCGGCCACGTCCTCTTCCTTCACGCCGCGGCCCAGGTCGTAATGCGCCAGCACCACCTTCGTGCCGGTCGCGGCCAGGCGGTCCAGCATCGGTTCCGCCTCGCCTTCCAGATAGTCTTCCTTCGGCGGCACGCAGGACGGATGGCAGGCCAGCACCCGGTCCACGACCCAGATGCGACGGTCCGGCAGGACCTCTCGCAGGTGGTCGTAGGTGCGCCCGTTGCCCAGGCCCAGGTCCAGCACGTCGCCCGGAAGCCCTGAGATCTGTTCGGCCGCCCAGTTCAGACCGTCGCGTTGCGCTGCCAGTCGCCGCAGCATCGAATCAAGCCGGCTCATTGCCCGTCCTCCAAGTTCAGTTCCTGTTCCAGGCGGCAGAACCGCACCGGTCCCGCCGACAGCCGCGCCAGCAGCGCGGCCACGAAATCCCAGACATCGTCGTCGTGGATCAGGTGATGGGTCAGCAGGCCAAAGGGCTCTGTCGCATCCACCGTGCCCGCCCGCCGCGCCGCCATGTCCAGGGCCATGCCCGCCACCAGCGCCGACGGATCCGCCAACGCCCGCGTCGTTTTCCACGCCACCGGGTCCAGATGTGTGTTCACCTGCACCAGCCCGGGCGCGGACATGGGTCGCTTCCGCGGCAGATAGGTCGAGATCGCCCGATAGCCCAGCCCAGCAAGCCCTTCGACTACCTCCGGCGCCACGCGGTTCCAGGGCGGTACGAAGACCGGCAGAAGGTCCCGGTTGAACAGCTCTTCCATCCGCCACAGCGCGTCGCGCGCGTCGTCCAGCCAGATCCCGGGCGGGCGATGGTCGCCGAATTCGGCCTTCTTCTGGGTCAGGGGCGCGTGGCTTTCGTGGCGCCAGCCATGAACCAGCGGCACCAGAGCGTCTTCGACCACCACCCGCGCGACCAGCCGCCGGTCGGCATGGGCCGGGATCACTGCCAGGTGGACCGGAAGGCCCGCACCGTCTGCCAGCGCCACCATCCGTTGCAGTTCGGGCGTATCCGACACGGCATCGTCATCGCGCCACCAGAACGGCAGTACACGCCCTTCGGCGGCCCAAAGGTCCAGTTCCGCGTCCAGCGGGGTCCAGTCTATGGCCATGCTCATGCCGCGGTCTCTGTCACGATACGTACCGTTTCGGCGGCGCCGTCGAAGCGCAGGCCCGAAGCCGTGCGGCGGCCTTCGGCCATGACCCGGGCCACCGCCTCGGCCAGCAGGGCCGGGGTCAGGCCTGCGGCCGGTACGACACGAATCGCGGGCAGCCGGGCCAGGCTTTCGGCACGCAGGGTCTGTTCGACCTCGCCGCCGTCGTCGAAGGGGACGAAGGCCGCCGGCGCACCGGCCTGCAGAACATCCAGCGTCGTGTTGTAGCCGCACATCGACACCAAAGCCGCCGCACCCTGCAGCATCTGGCGGAAGTCGGGCCGTGGCCCCTCGACCTTTGCAGCCGATCCCGCGCGGTCCTGCCATTCGGCCAGCCGCTGGGTTCCCCCGCCCACCAGCATCCGCATCGGCGCCGGCACCAGCCCGGCCGCGCCCAGCGCCGCGGCATAAAGACTGTCGCCCACGGCACCGCCGCCGGCGCTGACCAGAATCTCTCCGGCGCCGACGCCCTGTGGATGCGCGCCGGCCGGGGGCGGCGCAACATAGCCGGTATAGCGCAATTTCCCCGACAGGCGCGCCGTCACCGGCCAGCTCGCCTCCAGCCGCGTGGCGGCCGGGTCGGAATGGACAAGCACGGCGTCGAAGTGATCGGCCACGATCTCCTCTGCCCGTTCGGCGCGGGCGGGCTTCGACGGCGGGGCCAGGATATCGCGGATCGAGCAATAGATCCGCGGGCGCGGCTGCATCCCCTTGGCGGCGTCCAGCAGGGCCAGGAACTCGGCGCTCAGCACGCGGCGGCCGAAGGGGAAAAGCTCGGTGATCAGCGCGTCGGGACCGGTATCTTCCAGCACATCCAACAGCGCCTGCCGACGCGCAGCCAGATAGGCGTCGTCGGCTATCGCACCGTCCGCATCCAATAGCGTCGTGAACGCGGTTCCGTCCGAAGCCAACGGCGGCAATTGCACCACCGTCACTCCGGTCGCGTCCAACTGCGGCGCCGGGCGCCCGCCGGTGGCGAGGACAACGTCATGCCCCGCCGCCGCAAAGGCCCGGCCCAACGTCAGGGCGCGGGACAGGTGGCCGGTGCCCAGAAGGTGGGTCACGACGATCATCACCTTCATGCCGCATTTCCCCGTGGCACAAGGCGGACGGTCTCGACCTCGGGATCGGGGCGCAGGCGGCCGTCTTCCCAGATCAACGGATAAAGCCGGGCGCGCTTGACGGCAAAGGGTGCAGGCCCGGCGAAATCCCAGCCATGGGCCAGCGCCAGCAATACCCGCATCACGCCGATATGGCACACGGCGACCGCGTCGCGTTCCAGCCCAGCGCACCACTCCAGAAGGCGGTCGCGCAGCGCAGATGGAGGCTCACCCCCCGGCGGGCTGTAATCCCAGCCCCAGTCCTCGATATGGCGGTAGTCGACGGCGGGATCGGCCAGAAGGTCTGCTCCGTGCAGGCCCTCCCAGTCGCCCCAGTTCATCTCGGTCAACCGGTCCGACAGGTGCGGGGCGCGTCCCGCGACGATTTCGGCCGTTTCCTTTGCGCGGAGCAGCGGGCTGGACCAGAGGTCGGCCCTGTCCCAGGGCGCCGGCAACGAAAGCGCCGCCAGATCGGCGCGGGCGGCATCGTCCAGGGGAATGTCGCTTCGGCCCTGGATGCGGTGTTCGCGGTTCCACGACGTGTGGCCGTGGCGCAGAAGGGCGATACGGATCATGCCGCGCGTTCCAGCACGGTGGCGATACCGTCCGCCAGCGTCCGCGCGGCAGCCGGCAGCAAGTGACAGTCGGTGACCTTCCGGCGCGCGGACGTACCGCGTGCGGTCCGCAGCGACGTGTCGGCGATCAGGGCATCCAGTGCGCGGGCCAGCCCGTCGGGGCCTGCGCCCACCGGGACCATGCCTTCGGCCGGGACGACCTCGCGCACGCCGGGGCCGTCCTGGGCCACGACCGGCAGCCCCGCGGCCTGGGCTTCAAGGTAGACCATGCCATAGGCCTCGTTCACGCCGGGCCAGAAGAAGATGTCGTGCGCGGCATAGACCGCCGGCAGATCCTCGCGGTCCAGGCGGCCGTGAAACGTCACCCGGTCGGCAAAGGGGGCCATGTCGGCCTCGATCGCCGCGCGGGCGGGACCGTCGCCGACCACGTCCAGCGTCCAGCCTCGGGCCGTCAGGCAGGCCAGCGTTTCGGCGATGATCCCGTAGGACTGTCGCTTGACGTCGTCGCGCATCATGCCGACGGCCAGAAGCCGTGTCCCCGAACCGGGGGCCGCCTGTGGACCGACCCCGGACCGGGGCAGGAACGGGGCCAGGTGGACCAGTTTCTGACCGTCGACCCGGTCGCGCTCCAGCGTCTCGGCATCCAGTGCGGTCAGGTAGAAGATCAGATCGGCCGCATCGCTGGCCGCCTCTGCCGCTGCCGCGAAAGACGCCCACGGGCCGGTCAGGCGGGACCTGGCGCGCGAGGTCTCGATCTGGACGTAAGGCACACCCAGTTGCCGGGCGACATGGGGGCCGATCAGGTCGGGGCTCTTGTAGTAATTGTGGTAGCTGATCCAGAGATCGCAGGCGCCCTTCAGGAGGGGCACAAGGCGGGCGATCTCGGCCGCGGCCTGTTCCTGCAGGTCCGCCTGCCGGACCGCGTCGCCGCGCCCGTCGTAAAGTCGGATGTGGGATACCGTCTTCGCCTCGATTCCCGCATGGGACAGCGCGGCCAGCAGCGCGCGGCCCATTTCCCTGTCGCCCGAGGGCACCGGATGGTCCGGCGCCTTCAGGGGCGCGAAGAAGGCGGCACGGATCATGCCGCGCCGACCGGGTCGCGGGCCATCACGACCCCGGCGCGGGTGATACCGTTCAGCAGGCCCGAAAGCGTGCGGATGCCGGGCATCACGGCAAAGTCGCTGACCAGCCTGTCATATGCGGCCCCGGCCATCGCCGCGGCACGGGCCGGGTCGGCCGCCATGTCCCGGATCGCCTGCGCCAGCGCCGGGCCGGTGTCTTCGACCAGCAGGCCATGACGGCCGTTCTGGACGAATTCCGGGATCGCCGACACGGGGGTCGAGATGATGGGCAGCTTCTGCGACGCCGCTTCCATCAGCACGTTAGGCAATCCGTCCCGGTCGCCATCAGTCGCCACACGGGAGGGCAGGACAAAAAGGTCGGAGGTCGCCAGCGCCTGCACCACGTCGCCCTGCGCCAGGGCTCCCAGCCAGTCGATCCGGTCCGAGACGCCCGCCGCCTTGGCCTGCGCCTTCAGCCTGTCGCCCAGGTCGCCGCCGCCGATATGGGTCCAGTGCCAGTCCAGGTCGGCGGGCAGCAGGGCCAGCGCCTCGATCAGGCGGTCGAAGCCCTTCTTTTCCACCAGCCGGCCGATGGAAAGGATCTTCAGCGGCCCGTCGGCCGCCCGCGGCGCGCGCGCGGGCGGGGCCGGGAAACGCGTCAGGTCCAGCCCATGATAGACCAGCCGGATCCGTTCCGGCGCCGCCGACAACGACCGCAGCCGTTCGGCCCCGTAGGCCGTGCAGGTCACCCCGAAGGCCGCGCCGAACCGGGACGGGTCCAGCTTTTCCTCGATCTCCCAGTCGGGCGAGGTCCAGATGTCCTTAGCATGGGCCGAAAAGCTCCACGGCAGGCCCCGCAGGATGGCGGCATAGCGCGCGACCGAGGACGGGGTGTGCAGGAAATGGGCGTAAAGGCCCAGCACCTCCTCCGGCAATTCACGGGCCAGCACGCAGGCCTGCCCCCAGCGGCGCAGGCGGTTCGGCGTGGTGTCGCGGGCATAATCGGCCTGAAAGGTCGCCTGCGCCCGCCGGTAGCCCGGCATCGCCTGCGCGGCCTGGAAGCCCAGGCGCACACGCTCCGGTTCCTCATACAGGTATTCGGGCAGGTAGTGGACCGGCGCCTTCATCTGGCGGTGCAGGTCGTGCAGGCGCGTGTCCGTGGGGTGGCGCAGCGACCAGACCTCGAAATTCACTCCCAACTGTTCAAGCGCGACCAGTTCCTGGGCGATGAAGGTTTCGGACAGGCGCGGCCAGCCCTTGACCACGATGGCCAGCGGTGGATGGGTCATGGGTCTGTCCTTATCCCCCGATGCGGCCCGAGCGGCGGCCCAGCATGTCCGCCACCCGTTCCGTCACCCGGTCCAGTCCGTCCAGCAGCCGGTCGGCCGGCGCCTGCGACGGGCGCGGCTGGGCGGGCAGGCCGCGGATCGCGTCGATCATCGCCTGCGCCGTCAGTCCGTCGCGCTTTTCGTCGACCATGCGGACCAGGCCCAGCGTCTCGGCGCGGCTGGCGCGGATGTACTGTTCCATACGCGGCACCGTCCGCGGCACGATCACCGCGCGCTTGTCGAAGGACAGCACCTCGCAAAACGTGTTGTAGCCGCCCATGCAGACGATGCCTTCGGCCCCGGCGATCAGCGTCTCGATCTGGGATTCGAAACCCAGCGCCTGCACCCGCTCGCCCAGCGCCTCCACGCGTTCGCCGAACCCGGCCCGCATCGCCCCGTCCAGGAAGGGGCCGTAGACGATCAGCGCCCGCGGGCCAAGGCCGGGATCGGCCTCGTATGCGGACAGCACCAGGTCCACCAGCATCTCGCCATCGCCGCCACCGCCTGCCGTGACCAGGACATAGGGCTGCGCCGGAGGCGTGCCCACCGGCCCCACGTCGCGGCGAAGATAGCCGGTCCACCACGTACGGTCCCGCATCCTGGGGCTGAGGTCCAGCGCCGCAGTCGGGTCGTAGATCGAGCGCACGCCATAGACCCAGATCTCGTCGTAATAGGTCTCGGTCGCCTCCAGCGCGCCCTTCCGGTCCCATTCGGGCACCAGCACGGCCG
Source organism: Chachezhania sediminis (assembly GCF_009765275.1). Classification (GTDB taxonomy): domain Bacteria; phylum Pseudomonadota; class Alphaproteobacteria; order Rhodobacterales; family Rhodobacteraceae; genus Chachezhania; species Chachezhania sediminis. The sequence continues at coordinate 22,335 of NZ_VOPH01000015.1, read as the reverse complement.
GTTCGTCCAGCACGTCGCGCAGGCCCAGTACCGTCTGCGTCTGGCCATGGGCACGCAGGTCGTCCAGCGTGTCGATCAACTCGCCCCGGAACCCGGTCGGTTCCTTGTCGACGACCAGGATGTCGGGGCGGAACTTGTCGGCCGCCGCCCGGATCAGCGCCGCGCGCAGGCCCGTCGTCTCGTCGATATCCATGCCCAGCGCCTGGGATTCGTAGCTGCCGTCGCTGCGCTTGGTCACGCCGGGCAGGCGGATATGGTCCACCCGTTCGGAAAAGGCAAAGCGACCGGCGACCGGCGATCCGGTCAGGATCAGGGCCGAAGCCTTGTCGTCCGCCGCAGTGATCGCCTGCGCCAGCGCCCGCGACCGGCGCAGGTGCCCCAGGCCGAAAGTGTCGTGACTGTACAGCATGACCCGAGGCCCCCGGCGCGAAACGGTCGCCGGGGCGGTCATGGCAACCCGGGGACCGGGTTCGGCCGGCTTTCGGACCGGAACACTCATGATTGCCTTGCCTTCATTCGAAACCAAATCGCGATCCGCACGCATCGGCCAGCGTCCGTATCACCGGTTGCCACCGGACACCCGCAAGAGCTACGCGCACGATGTAGCACCGGGTTCAACGCACTTCTCCTCCGGGTCGCCCCTTCATCTGCCATCGGCCCCTGGCAATCGGCCCAGCCCTGTCTCGCAACCTCTGCCCCGGACCGGTTCCTGTCAAGGCGAGGCCGGGTTCACGCCGGATCAGCGCATGGAACTGAGGCAATCCTGCCCCTCTCCGCGCATCGCTTCCGCTTGTCCCCCCATGGCAGTGCCACCGACCGGTTGCAGCAAGCCGGCGCAGTTCCTACCGTGCCAGCACCGGACGGAACCGGGAAAAGGGACAGGAAGGGCACAGTCGCGATGCTTCAAAGGTTGCGCGTTCTGATCGGACAAATGGCCATCCTGACGGCCCTGGCCCTGGCCGGGACCTCCTGGCTGGCCCCCGCGGCACAGGCCCAGCACCTGCCGGGCCTTCCCGGCCTGACCGGCACGTCGAAACAGGACGGCCCCGCGACCGGACCCGATGCCCTGGCCGATGCGATCAGGCAGGCGGCGCAATCGGGGGTGAGTGTCATCGTCGTGGACGAAAGCGGCCGCCTGATCTCGGCCGTGGCCCCTCAGACGCAGAGCCGGGACGGCACGGCCGACGGCGACGCGATGGAGGACGCGTCCGAGCTGATGAAGATGCAGGGCATGATGCAGCATTTCGAGGACGCGCTGAAGGAGCGCCTGACCTCACTGCCGAATTCCCTGAACGAGGTCACCTATATCCTGCGCAAGACCAGCCCGACCGGAGAGATCTTCACCTATGTCCGGGTTCTTCTGACGACGTTGGCGTTCCTGCTGGTGGCCCAGTTGCTGACCCGCCATTTCTACGCGCGCCGCGTGCTGGGCCGCGTGCTGATCCCGAGGATCGTCGCCGAACCCATGGGCTATCTGGAAAAGATGCCCTTCCTGCTCCTGCGCTTCCTGGGCGGGCTTTCGGTCACGGCGATCACCATCGTGGTGGCCTATGTTTCGGCCATAGCGCTTTACGGGCGGATCAGCGACATCTCGATCCAGTTCACCGTGACCTCGATCCTGGTGGCCTATGCGGCGATGCGCACGGGGTCGGACTTCTGGCGCATGGTACTGTCGCCCTACCTGTCCCAGTACCGGCTGCCCTCGTTTTCCGACCGGGACGCGCGACGGCTTTACCGCTGGCTTTGGATCCTCTTGACCTTTGACGTGGCAACCATCGTCTTCAGCACCTGGATCAAGGATTTCGGCCTGAACTACAACGTCTATGCCGTGCTGCACGGGACGCTGGCCTTCTTCGGCACCGTTGCCAACATCGCGATGATCGCGGTCAACGCGCCTGCAGTGTCGAACGCGATCCGCGACGGCAACCCGGTCACGCAGGTTGCCTGGCCGATCCGCCTGCTGTCGACGCTCTGGGCACCGTTCCTGATCGTCTTCGTGATCTTCGGCTGGATCAATCTGATCATCGACCTGGTCATGGCCCGTCCGGTCCCGGTGCCTATGGTCGTTGCGGCCTACCTGATCTTCATGGCGATCATCGTCGTCTACGGCGCCGCCAATTTCCTGATAGAACGCTATTTCGAACAGCCGGCCCCACCCCGGCCGGCCGCGGCCCCCTTTCACGACCCGTCAGCCGATCCCGGGGACCATCCCGGCGAAGATCCCGGGGATGATCCCGACCCCGCCGATACCGCCGATGACCCGATGCGCATGGCCCACCACGGGCTGACCACCTTCAAGGCCCTGGCCAAGCGGTCGGCCGGGATCCTGGCCATTGCCGCCGGCGCACTGGCCAGCCTGCAGATCTGGGAAGCCCACAGCACGCTGATCTCGGAATCCATCATCGACACGATCAGCGACATCGCCGTGGTCGTCTTCATCGGCTACGTCTGCTACAATGCGGCCCGTATCTGGATCGATCATCGCATCGCCGAGGAAGTCGGCGACCAGCCGGAAGAGGCGGAAACCGGCAACGAGGGCGGCGGTACGGGGGCCAGCCGCCTGGCCACGCTGCTGCCGCTGTTCCGGGGCGTGATCCTGTCGGTCGTCTTCGCCACCATCACCCTGATCGTGCTGATGGAGCTTGGCGTGAACGTCTCGCCGCTCTTCGCCGGTGCAGGCGTCGTCGGCATCGCCGTAGGCTTCGGAGCCCAGACCCTGATCCGCGACATCTTCTCAGGCGCGTTCTTCCTGATCGACGACGCGTTCCGCAAGGGCGAGTACATCGACCTCGGCGACGTGAAGGGAACGGTCGAAAAGATCTCGGTCCGGTCGATGCAGCTTCGCCATCATCGCGGCGCACTGAACACCGTGCCCTTCGGCGAGATCAAGGTCCTGACCAACTATTCCCGCGACTGGGTGATCATGAAGCTACCCCTGCGGGTAACCTATGACACGGATGTCGAAAAGGTCCGCAAGCTGATCAAGAAACTGGGGCAGGAACTGCTGGACGACCCGGTGATCGGCCACAACTTCATCGAGCCGCTGAAATCCCAGGGCGTGATCGAGATGCAGGACAGCGCGATGATCATCCGGGTGAAGTTCATGACCAAGCCGGGCGACCAGTGGCTGGTGAGGAAGAAGGTCTACGAAGACATCCGCGAGCTCTTCAACCGCGAAGGCATCCACTTCGCCCACCGCGAGGTGACGGTGCGCCTGGCCGACGGAGTCGATCCCAACACGCTGACGGAAGAGCAGAAAAAGGCCGTGACCGGCGCCGTCCGCACCATGGTCGAGGAGGAGGAGAACGGCAACTCCCAGGGCGACCGATAACACGCCCGGCCGGGCGCCCGGCATCCGAGACAGACCGGGGACGCTGTCCCCGGACCCCTGAGGTATTTGAAGATCAAAGAAGTCAGGGGACTTCGCCCGGCACAGGTTCCCTGCTTCTTCTTTTCAAAAATACTCCCGCCGGAGGCCGTCCGGCGCCGCGGCGCACGCGGCGGCGAAATCCGGGCAAGACGCCGGGATCGCGCAGGGCGGGGTTCACCCCGCCGCACCGGGTCAGGCCAGGGCGTCCGCGAAGGTTTCCAGCAACCGCGCCTTCAGGATCTTGCCCGACGGTGCAGCGGGCAGGTCCTGCGTGATCACGATCCGCGACGGGCGCTTGTAGCCGGCCAGCCGGCCGGCGGCGAAGGCCCGAAGGTCGTCCTCGGTCGGAAGATTGCCGGCCGCGGCCTGGACGAAGGCCACCACCTTCTCGTCCCCGTCGATCATCATGCCGACGACCGCGCACTGGATCACCTGCGGATGTTCGTTCAGCGCCGCTTCCACTTCCGGCGGATAGACGTTGAAGCCGCCGTGAATGATCAGCTCCTTCAGGCGGCCCTTGATGTGAAGGTTCCGGCCTTCGTCGAAGGCGCCCAGATCGCCGGTGCGCAGCCAGCCGTCAGCGTCCAGAACGGCTGCCGTGGCCTCCGGATTGCGGTAATAGCCCAGCATGATCTGCGGACCCTTCGCCAGCACCTCGCCCGTCCCTTCGCCGCCGCCGGGCGCGGCTTCGTCGATGCGGATCCGGGTCTCGGGCAATTCCAGCCCGACGGATACGTCGGGGCTGCCCAGCTTGTTCCAGGTGACGGTCACGGCCGAACAGGTCTCGGTCAAACCATAGCCGTTCTGGAGCGGCAGGCCATAGAACGCTTCGGCCCGGCGCTTCCATTCGGGGTCCAGCGGCGCGCCGCCCGACGACACGTATTCCAGCGTCGGGCTGTCCAGCCGGTCGTGGCCCAGTGCCCGGACATGGCCCATCAGCAGCGCGTGCATCTGCGGCACCGCCGGCAGGTGGGTCATGTCGCGCTGCAGTTCGGTATAGAGCTTTTCGACCGAGAACCGCGTTTCCAGACGGGCCGTGGCCCCGGCGCAGATCGTGGCCGACATGATCGAGGTCAGGCCCATGACATGGGTAAACGGCGCCACACCATAGAGGATCTTGCCCGGTTTCAGACCGCGAAACACCTCGGCCTGGCGCGCACCGTAAAGAAGGTTGGCGTGCGAGATCATCACGCCCTTGGGCTCGCCCGTCGTGCCGGTGGTGTAGAGCAGCGCGGCGACTCGGTCGTCGGCTTCGGGTGCGCTGGGGAAGGGCATGGCCAGGTGCATGGACCCGAAGGCACCGAAGATCTCGGCGGCCTCCAGCCGGCGGGCGTGCCGCGCGGCATCGGGCGACGCGGCCGTGGTCGCCAGCACCGCCCTTGGTCTCGCATGGGTCAGGACCCGGTCGATCTCGGGCGCGGTCTGTCGGGCATTCACCGGCACCGCCCAGGCGCCGATCCGCGAACAGGCGAAGATCGAGGCGACGGCGGCGGCGCAGTTTTCCAGCAGGATCAACACCCGGTCGCCGGGGTTCACACCCGCTTCCAGCAGGACAGCGCGCATCTCCTCGGTCGCGCGTTCCAGCGCGAGGTAGCTGAAAAGGCCCCCGGAGCCGTCGATCAGCGCCGTCCGGTCCGGCACGCGCCCGACCGACTGCGTCAGGAGATTGTCCCAACGTTCCATCATGTATTCCCCCCCCGCAAGCCCCGTGACGGGCCTAGCCGAATTTCGGCGCGCGTTTCTCCAGGAAGGCGGCGATGCCCTCTCCCGATTCCGTGCCCCCAGCCGCCCTGGCCATGGCGTCGCGTTCGGCGTCAAGCTGCTCGGCCTCGGTGTTTTCGTAAGCCTGGGCCACAAGACGCCGGATCACACCCTGCGCCTCTCTGGGGCCTTTGGCCAGAGCATCCGCAAGCCGGTGCGCGGCCGCGTCGGCCTCTCCGGCCGGGACCACGGCATTGACGACGCCCAGGCTTTCCATCCGTTCGGCGATGACGGGGCGGGCCAGCAGGCACATCTCCATTGCCAGCTGGCGCGGCAGCATCCGCGAAAGCGCACTGGTCAGACCGCCATCGGGCACGAGACCCGCCTTCACGTAGGCGGCGGTGAACTTCACGCCCTCGGCCGCTACGATCAGGTCGCAGGCCAGTGCCAGCGAGGCCCCGGCCCCGGCGGCGCCGCCTTCGACCGCGGCGATCACCGGCACCGGGCAGGCGCGGATCGCGCGGACCAGGCCGTGCAGTTCGTCCACCTTGGCGCGGCGGGCGTCCTCCGGCATCTTCCGGCGGTCGATCAGGACCGACAAGTCCCCGCCCGCACAAAAGAACCCGCCTTCGGCCGTCAGGATCACGGCGCGAATCCGGGGATCCGCGGCCTTTGCCATCGCCTCGTTGATCGCCGCATAAAGCGCGGGCGACAGGGCGCCGCGCTTGGTGGTGTTCATGTTGACGACAACCAGCCGGTCGCCCAGGTCGTCCACGCGCGCCAGTTCGGGTGTGGCTTCGGTCATTTCTTCAGTTTCTCCTGCGAGACACGCTTGTAGACGCCCGACGAGGTCGCCAGCAGCTTGCCCTCGGCATCCCTCAGCTCGCCCTCGATGAACAGCGTGCTGCGGCCGCCGCCGGCGATGGTGCCCATGGCCGTGACCCGGCCCGGCAGGGCCGGGGCCAGGAACTGGGTGGTCATCGACAGGCTGAGGAAAGGCGCCTTGCCCGACGCATCGACCGACAACGAACCGGCGACGCCGCACACATTGTCGAGGATCATCGCGATGATCCCGCCATGCAGCACCCCGTGGCGGTTGAGGTGCTGCGGGCCGATGTCCAGATGGGTCCGGGCGCGCCCGTCGGGGTGGCTGATATCAACCACGTACCCGACAAGGCTTTGCGCGCCCGTCTCTCCGATAATCAGGCCGGCGTCAGGACCCGTCTCAGGCTGCGGCGCTGAGGGCAATGAACCGCTCCAGATGCCAGTCGGTGTCGCCCAGCCGGTGGTCGGACATGACGATACGCTTGGCGAAATGCGCCAGTTCGTATTCCTTCGTCATGGCGATGCCGCCGTGCATCTGGATCGCTTCTTCCGCGATCAGGCGCCCGGCCCGGCCAAGGTAGTTCCGTGTCGCGGCGACGTAACGGTCGCGCTCGGCGGTGTCGGACTCCAGCCGGCCGGCGATGTTGATGACGGCGGACCGCGCCATCTCCAGCTCGATCAGCATGTCGGACATGCGGTGTGCCAGCGCCTGGAAGGTGCCGATCGGACGGCCGAACTGCTGGCGGGTGACCAGGTATTCCTTGGTCAGCCCGGTCGCGGTTTCCATGGAGCCCAGGATTTCCGCCGACAGCGCCGTATTGGCGCGCGCCGCCGCCGTGACGATCGCGGGATAGGCCTTGCCGGCCTCGCCCAGACGGGCCGAGGACGGGACCTTCACGTCGTCCAGCGTCACTTCGGCCGCGCGGCCGCCCTGCATCAGCGGATAGCCGACCATGGTCAGGCCGGCAGTGTCCGCGGGCACCAGGAACAGGGAAATCCCGTCCTCGTCCATCAGACCGCCGCTTTCACGGGCCGAGACGACCAGGTAGCCCGCCGCTTCGGCGTTCACGACCACGGCCTTGCGGCCGGACAGAACGATCTCGTCCCCCGAAACCTTCGCGGTGGTTTCCACCTGGTTCAGCTCATAGCGACTGCGCGGCTCGCCATGGGCGAAGGCAAGGTGCAGCGCTCCGCCGATGACCTCTTCCAGCAGTTCCTTCTGGGTGTCCGACCCCAGCGCGGCAATCAGGCCGCCGCCCAGGATGGCCGTGTCCAGAAAGGGTTCGACGACGCCTGCGCGGCCCAGTTCCTCGAACACCGTGGTGATGTCGAAGCCCTTGCCGCCAAAGCCGCCGTCCTCTTCCGTGAACAGCGCGCCGATGACGCCCAGTTCGGCCAGTTCGGCCCAGATCTCGGGCGACAGGCCCTCTTCGCTGTCGATGATCTTGTTGCGCGTTTCCAGCCCGTAACGGTCCGCCAGGAAACGACGCAGGGTGTCCTGCAGCATCTGCCGCTCTTCGGTCAGCTCGAAATTCATGGCTTACACTCCGATCTGGGTCTTGGCGATGATGCCGCGCTGCACTTCGTTCGATCCGCCAAAGATCGAAAGCTTGCGGTTGTTGAAGTACCGGCTGGCCTGCGGGGCCGCGTAGTCCGGGCCGATGGGCTGGTTGTCGCCCTCGACGGCTTCGGACTGGAACGGCATCGCGTAGGGGCCCACGGCGCGGCGGGCCAAGTCGTTGATTTCCTGCCGGATGATGGTGCCCTTGACCTTCAGCATCGACGCTTCGATCCCCGGAGCATGGCCCACGGCGGCCTGCGACACGATCCGCAGGTTCGCGGTTTCCATCGCCATCAGGTCGGCCTCGACCTCGGCCAGGCGGGCGGCGAAGGCCGGGTTCTCGATCAGCGGGCGGCCGCCCGACATCTCGGCCCGGGCCATGCGCTTGACCGAATCCAGCGCCGCCTTCGATGCGCCAACGCCCGCGATATTGGTGCGTTCATGGGTCAGCAGGTACTTGGCGTAGGTCCAGCCCTTGTTTTCCTCGCCCACCAGGTTTTCGACCGGAACCTTGACGTTGTCGAAGAAGACCTCGTTCACCTCGTGGGTGCCTTCCAGCAGGATGATCGGGCGCACGGTGATGCCGGGCGTCTTCATGTCGATCAGAAGAAAGCTGATGCCTTCCTGCTGCTTCACGTTCGGATCGGTGCGGACCAGGCAGAAGATCCAGTCGGCGTGCTGGCCCAGCGTCGTCCAGGTCTTCTGACCGTTGACGATATAGTGGTCGCCTTCACGCACCGCGCGGGTCTTCAGGCTGGCCAGGTCGGACCCCGCGCCGGGTTCCGAATAGCCCTGGCACCACCAGTCCTCGCCCGACAGGATGCGGGGCAGGTAGTAATCCTTCTGCTCCTGGTTCCCGAAGGCCTGCAGCACCGGGCCCAGCATCGCCAGGCCGAAGGGCAGGACCCGCGGCGTGTTGGCGAAGGCGCATTCTTCCTCGAAGATGTGGCGCTGGACGGCGTTCCATTCGGCCCCGCCGTATTCCTTCGGCCAGTTCGGCGCGATCCAGCCCTGTTCGTACAGGATCTTGTGCCAGCGAAGGTAATCTTCCTTCGACAGCTCCGACTTGGTCTTCATCTTGTCGGCCAGGTCCTTCGGCAGCTTTTCGGCCAGGAAGGTCCGGACCTCCTCGCGGAAGGCCTGCTCCTCGGGCGTGTAGTTCAGGTCCATGGGTTGTTCTCCCCCCTCATGTTGCGGCTCAGGCCGCTTCCTTGTTCAGGTCGTCGAAGGTCCGGCCCTCGGCCACCAGCTGCTCCAGCAGGGGCGCGGGTTGCCAGAAGTACGGATCTTCCTTCGCGTATTCCTTGATATCCGCCAGCAGCGCCGGCAGGCCTTCCATGTCGGCCCATTTCAGCGGCCCGCCGCGATAACGCGGGAAGCCGTAGCCGAAAAGGAACGTCATATCGACGTCCAGCGGGCGGCGCGCGATGCCTTCACCCACCACCTTGGCGCCTTCGTTGACCATCGCGGCCATGTAGCGACGCACGATCTCTGCTTCGGTGAAGTCCCTGGGCGTGATGCCAAGCTCGGCCCGTTCGGCCTCGATCAGCTCCATCACCTCGGGGTTCGGTGCCGCGGCGCGGGACCCGGCGGCATAGTCGTAATAGCCCTTGCCGGTCTTCTGGCCCTTGTGCCCGGCCTCGACCAGCTTGTCGGCATAGGTCGACACCCGTTCGCGCGGATCGCGGGTCGGCGCCAGCCGCTTGCGGGTCATGTAACCGATGTCGAGCCCGGCCAGGTCGGCCACCGCGAAGGGGCCCATGGCAAAGCCGAAATCGGTGATCGCCTTATCGATGGCATAGGGCGAGGCCCCGTCCAGGATCATGTGATCCGCCGCAGTGCGGTACTTCGACAGGATCCGGTTGCCGATGAAGCCGTCGCAGACGCCCGCACGGACCGACACCTTGCCCAGCTTCTTGCCCAGGTCGAACCCCGTCGCCATGACGTCGGGCGCGGTCTTGTCCGCGACCACGACCTCCAAGAGCTTCATCACATGCGCGGGCGAGAAGAAGTGCAGCCCGATCACGTCCGCCGGCCGGCTGGTCGAGGCCGCGATCTCGTCGATGTCGAGGTACGACGTGTTCGACGCCAGAACCGCACCCGGCTTGCAGACCGCGTCCAGCTTGCCAAAGACCTCTTTCTTGACGTCCATGTTTTCGAACACGGCTTCGACCACCAGGTCGACGTCCTTCAGATCGCCGAAATCGGTGGTCGGCGTCAGGGCGGTTTCGGTCAGGTGCTCGAACTTCGCCTGGTCGATCCGGCCGCGCTTCAGTGCGCCGGAAAGGTTGCCGGACACGCGGTCCTTGGCGGCCGCTGCTGCCTCGGGCGACATCTCCACCAGCACCACGTTCAGCCCCGACAGCAGCGCCGCGGTGGCGATGCCCGCCCCCATGGTGCCGCCGCCGATCACGCCGATGGCGGCCAGCGGACGCGGATCGACCCCCTTCAGTTCCGGCAGTTTGGACACCTGCCGTTCCGAAAAGAAGGCATGGATCATGCCCTGCCGCTGGTCGGTTTCCATCAGTTCGCGGAACAGGGACCGTTCGTAGGCCACGCCTTCGGCAAAAGGTTTTTCACAGGCTGCCTGCACGGCGCGGACGCCGTAGGCGGGGGCCAGCAGGCCCCGTCCCTTCTTCAGGGTCGCTTCATAGGCGGCGTCGAAATCGATGGGCTCGGGCGCCGGCATCTCGCTGACCGGGCGGCGCGGCGCGGCGGCGTCCAGCAATTCCTGCGCATAGGCCAGACCGATCTCGCGCGGGGAACCGTCGGCGATCTTGTCGATCACGCCCATGGCCAGCAGGTCCCTGGCACCCAGCTGCCGGCCCGAGGTGACGATGTCGATGGCCTTTTCCACGCCGATCAGGCGCGGCAAGCGCTGGGTGCCGGTGGCGCCGGGGATCAGGCCCAGGTTCACTTCCGGAAGGCCCATCCGCGCCTTCGGTACGGCGATGCGGTAATGCGTGGACAGCGCGATCTCCATCCCGCCGCCCAGCGCGGTCCCATGGAGCGCCGAGACCACGATCATCGGCGCGGCCTCAATCGCGTTGCAGACGTCAGGCAGGTGCGGTTCCTTGGGGGTCTGGCCGAATTCGCGGATATCGGCACCGGCGAAAAACGTGCTGCCCTCGCCATAGATCAGCACCGCCTTGGCGCCGTCGGCCGTGGCCTTGGCGATCCCGTCGACCAGCCCCTGCCGCACGGCGTGGCCCAGCGCGTTGACCGGCGGGTTCTGCGCCGCAAGCACGGCGATGTCGCCCACGCGTTCGTATCCGATGGCTTCGGTCATGCCGACAGTTCTCCTTGCATCCGGCAGCGCCTTAGCACTTGACACCGCCTCCTGGTCCTCTGACGGTTTTCTAGCCGGGTTCCACGGACAAGCGCAAACCCGCAAAGCCGGTCTGCACGAAAAATCCTGTCCTTTGTCAGGCACCCCTTCATTCCGCCCTGCGAAAGGCTATTCCACACGTTTAGCGAAACGGCAAGTGTCCAGAGCCGTGATCCCGGCGTCAGTGCGGACATATGTCAGGAAAAGGCGGATGCAGGCCCGGACGTCCGAAGCGTCCAGGAACAGAATCACACGCAGCGACAGAAACCGGTCCCAGCCCGGATCCGCGCGACCGATCTTCGCTGGCGACCCGTCCGGCACGGCACCCGGCGGCAGGCCCCGCCCCCTGGCCCGCGACGATGGAACGATGGAACGATAGGCTGGCGCCGCCCGCCCCGCCACGGCAGATCCCCTGCCCGTTCGACACCGCGCCCGTCGGCACGTCGCGACGTCACGCCGGGTGCGTCGCCGGGAAAATGCAGTCTCTTCTGGCGAATATGGCCGGGACTTCCTTAATCATGCGGTTAGCGCCGCATGCGTCACCGAACTGTCACCATCGGTGGGCATAGCGCCGCCTGACAGACCTGAAGGAGACCGAACCATGACCGACAAGATGTTTGCCGCCCCCGGGCGGTTCTGGCGCGGGAACCTGCACACCCATTCCAACCGCTCCGACGGGGCGCTGGACCCGGCAGAGGTCTGCCGCCGGTACGAGGCGGAAGGATACGACTTCCTGTCCCTGACCGATCACTTCGTGGGCCTGTTCGACTATCCGATCACCGACACCAAGGCCTTTCGCAACAACCGCTTCACCACCATCCCCGGCGCGGAACTGCATTCCGGCGCGATGGAGAACGGCGAATTGTGGCACATCCTGGCCGTGGGCCTGCCCGAGGACTTCGCCCCCGGCAATTCCCCCCATTTCCGGCCCGTCGACGGCCAGGAAACCGGTGCGGAAATCGCCCGCCGCGCGCGTGACGCGGGGGCCTTCGTCGCCATCGCCCACCCGGAATGGTCGGGTCTGACGACCGAGGACGCCCGCACCATCGAAGCCGCCCATGCCGTCGAGATCTACAATCACGGCTGCGCCATAGCCTGCGACCGGCCGCACGGGTTCTACACGCTGGACCAGCTTCTGACCGAAGGCCGCAAGCTGGACCTCTGCGCCACCGACGACGCCCATTTTACCGAGCCCGACCATTTCGGCGGCTGGGTAATGGTGAAGGCGGAAGAGAACGATCCCGACGCGCTGGTCGAGGCCCTGAAGGCCGGGCACCACTATTCCAGCACCGGCCCGCTGATCCACAACGTGGTCTGGGAAGACCGTCATGTCGTGGTGGAAACCAGCGCTGTCGCCACCGTGATCGTACAGGGCAAGGGCAGCGCCTCGACCGCAGTGCATGGCGACAGCATGACCCGCACCCGCGTGCCGCTGGACCGTTTTGCCGCTTCCCCCTGGGTCCGCGTCACCGTTATGGACCGCGCCGGCAAGCGCGCCTGGACCAACCCCGTCTGGCTGGGCTGACCCCGTACGGCACCCTGCCGGGCCCCGGGCCCGGCAGGGTGCCGCCCACAATTTTCATCCCGTAGGGAATCGTCTTGACGGATTGCGTGCGTGAAATTAGTTGACACCTCAACCAAAATGACGATCCTTCAAAGGCGCATCCACGCCGAAGGATAACGGGAGGAGAACCTAACATGCGGACGCAGGTCGCAATCATCGGAGGCGGTCCGTCGGGCCTTCTGCTGGGGCAATTGCTGCACAGGCAGGGGATCGACGCGGTGGTTCTGGAACGCCAGACCCGCGACTATGTCCTGGGCCGGATCCGGGCCGGCGTGCTGGAAGAAGGCTTCGTCGATCTGATGGCAGAGGCCGGGGTGGCCGACCGGATGGAAAAGGAAGGCATCCGTCACGACGGCACCGTGATGGCCTTCGGCGAACACCAGGTCCATATCGATTTCACCCGCCATGCCGGGCGGCCCGTGATGGTCTATGGCCAGACGGAGGTCACGCGCGATCTCTACGATGCCCGCGCCGCTGCCGGAGCCACGACACTGTTCCAGGTCGAGGACGTGACGCTCTGCGATCTGGAGACCGGCAAACCTTATGTCCTCTTCCGCCACGAAGGGCAGGAGAAGCGGATCGACTGCGATTTCGTGGCCGGCTGCGACGGCTTTCACGGGGTCAGCCGCAAAACCATCCCCGACAACGTCCGGACCGAGTTCGAGAAGGTCTATCCCTTCGGCTGGCTGGGCATCCTGTCGGAAACCCCCCCGGTGCACGACGAACTGATCTATTCCAATTCCGAACGGGGCTTTGCGCTGTGCTCCATGCGCAGCCACACCCTTAGCCGCTATTACGTCCAGTGCCCGCTGACCGACAAGGCCGAGGACTGGTCCGACGATGCCTTCTGGGCGGAACTGAAGCGGCGGATCCCGTCGGAACACGCGGCGAACCTGGTCACCGGCCCGTCGATCGAGAAATCCATCGCGCCGCTTCGGTCCTTCGTGTCGGAACCGATGCGCTGGGGGAGCCTGTTCCTGTGTGGCGACGCCGCCCATATCGTGCCGCCGACCGGGGCCAAGGGGCTGAACTCGGCCGCGTCGGATGTGTACTATCTCTATCACGGGCTGCTGTCGCACTATCTGGAAAAGGACGGCGCCGGGCTCGAAGCCTATTCCGAAAAGGCGCTGGCGCGGGTCTGGAAGACACAGCGGTTCAGCTGGTGGATGACCTCGCTTCTGCACCGTTTTCCGGACCAGGGGCCGTTCGACCTGAAAATGCAGGTGGCCGAAATGGCCTTCCTGGCGGAAAACGACGATGCGCAGGCGACGCTGGCGCGCAACTATGTCGGGCTTCCATATTAGGCCCGTGTGATGGATGATGTCCTGACATCAGGAGACAGGACATTGGCCCGACCCCACTTGGCCCCCCGCGCGGCCCGAAATGACCCGGGTCGGCGATGAACGAACAGTCGCCGCCCCGCCGCAAAGCCCCGCCCCATCTGTGTCCCGATGCCAGGCTGTCGACCTCCACCAAAGTGGTGGACGGCCGGCCGGTGATCGATACGGAAAGCTATATCCCCTATTACCTGACGGCCGTGAACAGCGCCCTGACCGCCGGCGCTTCGGCCGTGTACCTGCGGGATTTCGGGATCGGTGTGACGGAATGGCGAGTGCTGTCCACCCTGGCCGCGGATACCGGTCTGTCGGCCGTGAACATCGCGGAACATCTGTCGATGGACAAGGGCGCGGTCAGCCGCGCGCTGCGCCAGCTGGAACAGCTGGGATATGCCACCACCGAACCGGCCGAGAATGACGGCCGCCGAAGGATGCTGGCCATCACCCCGACCGGTCTGTCGATCCACGACCGCATCCTGGCCGTGGCACTGGAACGGGAACGCGACCTGATCCGCGGCGTGGACCCCGAAGACCTGGAGGCCTTCCTTCGGGTGATGCGGATCCTGCGCCTGAACGTCCGGGCCCTTTAGGCGACGGTCCGCAACAGGTCGTCGCCCGAACAGCGAAACGGTTCAATCGGCCCGTTGCAGAAGCAGCATGAAAGGTGGCGGCCGGCCCAAGGGGGCTGGGCTGTCACTGCCCGGCAGACCGCCGGGCGGGAACTTTCGTTCCACGGCGCATTTTCAGCGCGCGGCGGCCAGCAGGCCGTCCACGTCCAGATGCGCCTCGACATGGGCGGCCAGCGCGTCCAGCGTCGCCTCGACCCCGGCGTCATAGTCGCGGCCTTCGGGCTCCGCGCCCACCATCTGCAGGAAGGCCCCCCGAAACGCGTTGTCTGAAAAGAGGCCATGCAGGTAGGACCCCATCACGCGCCCGTCGGCGCTGATCGCCCCTTCGGGCCGGTCGCCGACCATCGCGAAGGGCCTGCCCGTGTCCGCGCCGGAGGTCCGGCCGATATGGATCTCATACCCGTTCACCGGCGTGTCGGTCGCGACATGCCGCGCCGCGGTCAGGGCCAGGCGCTTTTCCGGGACCATGTCGGTCGCCACGTCCAAGAGGCCCAGGCCTGGCGTGGACCCCGGTGCGCCCTCGATCCCGTCCGGATCATGGACCGCGTGGCCCAGCATCTGGTAGCCGCCGCAGATCCCCAGGATCCGGCCGCCCCGCCGGCGATGCGCGGCAAGGTCGACATCCCAGCCCTGCGCCCGCAGGAAATCCAGGTCGCCCCGCGTGGACTTGCTGCCCGGCAGGATCACCAGGTCGGTATCGCCGGGCAGGACTTCGCCCGCCCGCAGGATCCGCAGCGACACGCCGGGTTCCTGCGCCAGCGGGTCCAGGTCGTCGAAATTCGCGATCCGCGACAGGCCAAGGCAGACGACGCGGAAGGTCCCCTCGGATTCGCGGGCCTTCAGGTCCAGCGCATCCTCGGCCGGCAGCTTCCAGGCGTCGGGAAACCAGGGCAGCACGCCGAACCCGGGCCAGCCGGTGCGGTCGACCGTATAGGCATAGCCGTCGTCAAAAAGCCGTGGGTCGCCCCGGAACTTGTTCACCAGGAAGCCCGCGATCTGCGCCCGGTCCCGGTCGTCCAGCACCGCCTGCGTGCCCACGATCTGCGCGATCACGCCCCCCCGGTCGATATCGCCCACCAGCACCACCGGCACGTCGGCAGCACAGGCAAAGCCCATGTTGGCGATGTCGTTGGCACGCAGGTTGACCTCTGCCGGGCTGCCGGCGCCTTCGACGATCACCAGGTCGTGGGCGGCGCGCAGCCGGCCAAAACTGTCGAGCACCGGCGCCATCAGGTCGCGTTTCGCGCTGAAATAGTCCCGCGCCCCCAGCAGCGCCCGGCGTTTGCCCTGCACCACCAGTTGCGCGCCAGTATCGGTTTCGGGCTTCAGCAGGATCGGGTTCATATCCGTGTGCGGCGCCAGTCCGGCCGCCCGGGCCTGCAGCGCCTGGGCGCGGCCGATCTCTCCGCCATCGTCGGTTACGGCCGCGTTGTTCGACATGTTCTGCGGCTTGAACGGTGCCACATTCAGCCCGCGAAGGCGCGCCGCGCGGATCAGGCCTGCAACCAGCATGGACTTTCCCACGTTGGACCCGGTGCCCTGCAGCATCAGCGCCCGGCCGCAGGGCGCGGTCATGCCCGGCCCCCGGGAACGAACGGGTGAAGCGTCAGGAACATCCGGGGGCCTCGCGTCGGTGAAACATGCCGATGACCTTGAACAGCAGCGCGCGGCGAAAGTCGATGGCGTTCGCCCGGGCGCCCCGTCACAGGCCGGCGACGAAGCGGTTCACGATGGAGCGCAGTTCCGGCTGGTCCAGCATCTTCGCGGCCTTCTTTGCCGGAACCCAGCGGCGGTCCCGGTTGTGCTCTTCCCAGTCCGGGGCTTTCAGCACACGGGTAACCTTCATCGGGTAGACGGTCACGCTGCACCGCCCGCCCCATTTCTGGACCTCGTAACGCCCGATCGATGCCTCGCCCACGGTGCCGCGAACGCCGGCCTCTTCCTCGGCCTCGACCGCGGCCGAGGCCTGGGCGGTCATGCCCGGTTCATGGATGCCCTTCGGCACCAGCCAGTGATCGCCGCTGCTGGAGGAAATCAGCAGCACCTCTGCCCCGTTCCGACCGCGGCGATAGGGCAGGACGGCAGACTGGGTATAGTAATAGGCCGGGCGAGGGCGCCGTTCGGGGCCACCGGGACCGGGAAAGGGAAAGTCTTCCGGCAGGGTGCCTGCCTGGACGCTGGCAACCCGCTTCGCGATGCCGGGCCGCAGGGGCGCACCCACCGGCAGGGACAGGTGACACAGCGATCCGGGCGGGAACTGGTCCGGCGTCCAGTTCAGGTCGGTCAGGCTGCACAGCGGCGCCAGACGTTCGCCCGGGGCCACGACCAGAAGGCCGCCGCAACCGGCGCCCGTTTCCCGCAGGCGGCGCAGCGCGGACAGGGCTGTCTGCGCCACGTCTTCGCCGTCCTGGATATCCTGGGCCGAAAGCCCCGCGGCCTTCAGCGCCTTTTCAGCCGACACGCAGGCCAGCAAGGTCCGGTCGGCCACCGTCACCGCAGGCCGCAGGCCCTGTTCGGCCATCCACACGCCCAGGCGCTGCATCCAGCGTTTACCCCGGGTCTTCAGCGGCCGGTCCTCTTCGGCCCCTTCCCACCGGCGCTTGGCCGGCCCGGGGGCAATCAACACGAGATCGAGGCTCATCGCCTCACCTCCTCTCACTTGCAGGGCGGCGCGCGGGTCCGGCGTCCTCAGGCGACCCGCCGCCATTCCTTCACGCAGCGGCGCAACTGCGGGCAATCGACCAGCTTTTCAGCCCGCTCGGGCGAGACAAGGATGCGGTCCCGCTGCTTCTGTTCCGGCCAGCGCTTCAATACCTTGTCCACCCGCAGGACATAAAGCGTCAGATCGATCTTACCGCCGGATCGCAGGATGACCCTGCGGAAGGCAATACGTTTGTCCAGCCGACCGACCAGACCCGCCTCCTCGAACGCTTCCTGCAGGGCCGAGCCGCGCCGGCCCTTGCCGGGGATGCGTTTGCCCTTCGGGAAGATCCACGCTCCTGAGGTCCGGCTGGTGATCAGGACAAGCTGCGGTCTGCTTCCGCGTTTCACGTAAGGCAGCACGCCATATTGTTTCGTCGGCATCGGAACTCAATCTTGAAGGAAACTGTTCACCGCCTGCGCCAGCGCCTTGTTCTTGAACCGCTTGTCCCGGGTCACGTCGGGGCCGAACCAGTCGGGCGGCTGGAACCCGTTCGCAGCCTCTTCCGTATCGAATTCGACCTCGACCAGCATCAGGGGCGCCAGGGTGCCGGTGAAGATATCCAGTTCGAACACCCGGCCTGCCTCCAGATCCCCCGTCCAGCGTTCCTTTTCCACCCGCCGCCCTTCGGTCGCGGGCCACAAGGTGTCGAACTGCGCCCGGCTGATCGGCATTTCGCGTTCGCCGCGGGTCAGCCCCTCGCCCGATTTCAGCGTCAGGAAGTAACGATCGTTGATCTGGCGCACCCGCAATTCGACCGAATCGTCGGGATGAGTCAGATAACCCTGCCGAACCTCGGCCCGGCGCACACCGTCCAGTGACGGCCGCCTCGAAACCAGGAACTTGCGTTCGATTTCCGTCGCATCCGCCATCATTTGCCCGCCTTCAGTCCCAGCCGGTCCTGCAGATCCTGCCACAGCCCGGCATAGGCCTTGCCCGCCGGGCGCGTCGCGGCAAAGGTTCCGACCGGCGCCCGGTGTACGCCCATCTTCTCGACATCGGCCGAAAAGGGCAATGCAGTGTCCAGGAACAGCTTGCCGTATTCGGCGCGCAGCCGCTCCATCGTTTCCGTATGCAGCTTCTTCGACGACTGGACCATGGAAAAGAACGGCGCCAGTTTCCTTCGGTCCAGTCCGTGGTCCTTGAAGAAGTCCAGCAACTGTTCCAGCGTCCGTTCCGACAGGGTCGTGGGGATCACCGGCACCACGATCAGTTCCGCCGCCTTGAACACGCTTTCCGACAGGGCCGAGATATTGGGCGAACAGTCCAGCACGATCAGGTCGTAATCGTTGTCGACCGCCTTCAGCGCTTTCTTCAGCCGCGACTGGCTGTTCTTCATCCGGCTCAGGAAGATGTCGAAATCGCGGAAGGTCATGTTGGCCGGCAGGACGTCCAGATTGTCGAAATCCGACCCGCGGATCGCCTTGATGAACTTCTGTTCGTCTTTGAAGAACTTGTCTTCCACCAGCTTCTTCGACGGCTTCACCCGGAAATAGAAGCTGGATGCGCCCTGCGGATCCAGGTCGCAGATCAGCGTCTTCAGACCGGCCGCGGCCGCCGCATAGGCCAGATTGACCGAGGTCGCGGTTTTGCCCACGCCGCCCTTGTTGCTGTAACAGGCTATGATCCGCATGGTCAGACCTCCGATTCCTTGAACATGGCCCGGAACGCGAGCTGTACGTCTTCGCTGTCGAAGTGGGCGAAACTTGAAACAACCCTGGCCCGTTCTTCCAGCTGCCGTCGGTGCAGGATGGCGATCAGGGCGCCGATGGACTTGGCGATGGTCACGTCCTGTTTCCGCACGCCACTGCGGCTGTCCAGGAAGTCCTGAAGCGACGCCTGCTGAACCGAATAGTCGTTGAAAAGGCCAAGGTTGTCCTGCAGCACCTTCAGGGGCTTGATCAGCGCCTTGATGTCGGCGGCCGGGAAGAGCGGTGCGAAGAACTCCATCAGGTAGCGCAGTTTCTTGCAGTGGATCCGCAGCTCGTGCACGTCCTCGTCCGGGGTCGTGTCGTCGATGGCGCGGGCGATCTTGCACACCTTGCGATAGCGCTTCCAGATCAGTTCGCAGGCATAGTCATGCGCCAGACGGTCGGCCGCGGGGCCCGGCTCCAGCCCGGTCGCGCCATCGAATTCCGCCTGAAGCGCCGCCATCTGGCGGGCATAGGTCGCGCTGCGCAGGCGCCGGGCGACCTGCTTCTGCACCGCGTTCCGTTCTTTGGCGAACTGGGCGAACATGGCGGTCAGCCCGTCGTGCAAAGTTTCGGGCAGCAGGTCGAAATAGGTGTCCTTTTCCAGCAGGTAGACATCCAGGTCCCGCAGCCGCCCCGTCGGCGCCATCAGGTCGGAAAAGACGGTCTTCAACCGGGCCGTTTCCGCGTCGGAAAAGACGCCCCTGAACAGGCTGATCACCGACCGGATCTTGCGCAGCGCCACGCGATAGTCGTGCAGGAATTCGGTATCGTGGTCGGCAATCGTGCCGTCCTCGTTCCGCCGTGCCACTGCCAGGTAGGCGCGCATGATGTCGGTCGCCGCCTGAAAGGCCGTTTCCCCGCCCGTCATGCCGACATCGGGCTTGGGATCGTAATCCAGGGTATCCGGGAAGAGGCGCGCATAAAGGTCCCTTACCTCCATCTCCGGCCCCTTGGAGACATCCTGAACCCGGCTGCCCAAAGCCTCGAAAGACTTCTCGTAGCCGCGCAGGGGCTGGAGAGAGACCAGCGTCACCTTCTTGCCTGCCCCGTCCGGCACCAGCGTCGAAAAGCGCACGCGGGCGTGGGTCTTGTCTTCGTCGTCCTTGGCGACGGCAGCGGATTGGCGAAGCTCTCCCCGCCCCACGACCAGCAGGCTGCGCAGCGGCTCCAGGCCCGACAGCGCGTCCTTGACCGGGCCATCGGC
The DNA here is from genome assembly GCF_009765275.1 of Chachezhania sediminis. GTDB lineage: Bacteria > Pseudomonadota > Alphaproteobacteria > Rhodobacterales > Rhodobacteraceae > Chachezhania > Chachezhania sediminis. The sequence continues at coordinate 2,421 of NZ_VOPH01000015.1, read as the reverse complement.
GAAATCCGCCACGAAATTGCCCGACCGTTTCGCCGCCTGCGTCCGCACCACGCCGCCCGGTTGCATCAGCTGCAACTGGCCGCCGGTTTCGATCAGGACCGATCCCGCCTTGCGCACCGCCTGGTCGAAGGTGTCCAGCAGCACGAAACCCGCGGTCTCGCCCGCTTCGGGCGTGTCCAGCACCAGCTTGCCCAGCCTGTCGCCCATCGCCTCGGCCGTGACCGCACCTGCGAGGATCATGATGTCACTGTTGTCGGAGGTCATTTGTCCTGTTTCTTCGTTCTTGAGAGATAATCGTCGATCAACGCCTCGACGATCTTCTGGACCGAGCTGTTTTCCTCGATGGCGCGGATCTTCAGGGCCTTCAGCGTCTTCCCCTCCAGCCGCAGCGACGTGTTCTTGCGACCGTCCCCGCAGTCCTTGTCCCTGGCCTTGTCCGCCTTCGCTTCTGCACCCTTGCTCTTTGCCATGGCTCCACCCGATGCGTCATGACGTCATGATAGCAAGTGTATATACATTCCTCAACCCGTCCCATTGGGGTGGCGGCGATTCGCACGGCCCGGCCCGAAGGCCGGAACCGATTGCACTGCCTGCCCCATCGTCTATGACAGGCAGACAAGATCCCGGAGCCGTCCGATGAGCCTGCGCAAGAAGATCGCAAACAGTGCCGCCCTGAACAATGCCGTCGAATGGCTGGTCGCGGGATATCTGCGCCTGGCCCAGGCGACATCCCGATGGGAGCGCGTGGGCTATGAAGAGATGGACCGCGCGGGCGAGAACGGAGAGCCGATCATCGGCGTCCTGTGGCACCAGCGGATCATGGCCGCGCCGTGGCTGTGCGACCTGTCGCGCCACCGGATGTGCACCCTGACCGCCGACGCCCGGGCCGGACGACTGGCCGGCAACGTGCAGGCGAAGCTGGGGATGGAAAACATCTCGATGAGCTCTCACAAGCGCCATGTCGCGCTGACCCGCACGGTGATCGAGAAAATGCGCGAAGGCTGTTCCATCGGCATCGCCTGCGATGGGCCGCGCGGACCGGCGCGGGTATCGTCGACGGTGCCGATCATCTGGGCCCGCACCACCGGATCGCGGGTCTTCATGGTGGCCTTTTCCGCCCGCAAGGTTTTCGTCGCCGGCAGCTGGGACAAGATGTTCCTGCCTCTGCCCTTCAGCCGCGGCGTCATGATGTGCCGGGAATGGACCGAAACCGTCCCCCGCCGCGCCAGCGCAGAGGATATCGAGGTCTACCGGCAAAAGCTTCAGGATGCGCTGAACGACCTGACAGCCGAGGCCGACCGCTATGTCGGCCGCGTGCCCGAGGAATTGCCGACGCCGTAGGGCCGGGCGGGATTCACCCCGCCGTCCCCACACCGGCCACACGGTCGCGACCGGCTGGGTGCGTGGTCCCAACGCACCGTTACCCGCGCGAAGAAACCTCCCGCGCCACGGCCTCCAGCCGCGCCAGATCCCCCCCGCAGATCGCGGCCTCGGCCCCTTGGATCGCCTCGATGGGCCAGTCCCACCAGGCGATCTCCAGCAGCCTTGTGATGGTTGCCTCGTCGAACCGCCGCCGCAGGACCTTGCCGGGATTGCCGGTGACAATGGCGTAGGGCGGGACGTGTCCCGCCACCACCGCACCGGCCCCGATGATACAGCCCGACCCGATCACCACCCCCGGCAGGATCCGCGCGCCCTGCCCGATCCAGACATCGTGGCCGATCACGGTATCCGCCCCGGGCCCCGGCAGCGACGGCGGCCGGGGGCCTTCGGGATCGACCCCGGTGAAGACGGCGAAGGGGAAACTGGAAAACCCGTCGTAGCGATGATTGGCCGACGCGGTGATGAACAAGGCCCCGTCCGCGATCTGGCAGAACCTGCCGATCACCAGCCGTTCGGCCGAAAAGTCGTAGAGATAGGGCGCCAGCTTCGCCGCCCAGTCGGTCTCGGGCGTCGCGTCGAAGGCGCTGGCATAGGAATAGTCGCCGACCTCGATCCGGGAATGGCGGATCGCGGCCTTCAGGAAGACGGTGCCTTGATGGACAGTCCCGTCCGGCAGGGGAATCGGATGGACCGTGTCGGGGGACGGGAAATCGGCGGGCACGGGATCCTCCTTCCAATGCGCGAATGTGAAAAAAGGGCCGGATGTCCGGCCCTTTTCTATCGGTCGTGGCGGGGTGAACCCCGCCTCACGTCGGTATCGTTCGTCAGTGCCCGGCTTTCAGGGTGCGGGCTCTCGTCGATTTCCTTTCAGGAAACCGACTGCTGCCCGCCAGTCGAAAGGCAGAGCCTTTCGACTTACTCGATGATCTTTGCGACGACGCCTGCGCCGACGGTGCGGCCGCCTTCGCGGATGGCGAAGCGCAGGCCGTCTTCCATGGCGATCGGCGCGATCAGCTCGACCGTGAAGCCGACGTTGTC
>NZ_VOPH01000014.1 GCF_009765275.1 Chachezhania sediminis | reverse complement strand
TCCGGATCGGCACCGTGGCGGCCTGCAGCTGGCCTTCGCCATTGCCGACGCGCATCGGCTGGCCTGCGACCAGCGACAGGTTCGCGTCCCCCGTTGCATCGACATAAGCCCCGGCCCGCGCCTGGAAGGCACCGTCCATGCCGGCCAGCGTCACCTCGGCAATCTGCGGACCCTGGCGCACGGCGCCGGAAATCCGCGTGTGCAGCATTACGTCGATGTCGTGGTCGCGCATCACGCGGTCCAGACCCAGCTTCAGCGTTTCCGGGTCCAGCAGCACGATCCAGTTGCCCGTGGTGGGAGAGCGGTACGCGGTACGGTCGACGCCCATGCCAGCCAGTTCCTGCAGCACCTGTTCGCCCGCGCCCTTCACGGCCTGGATGGGTTCATCACCCCGCTGGAAGAATCCGCAATAGGCCAGCACCTGCGCATTCGTGGCCGCACCACCCAAAAATCCATATTTTTCAACAAGGCAGACCTTTGCCCCTGCCTTTGCTGCGCCCAAGGCTGCCCCTACGCCGGCAGCTCCGCCACCGGCGACAATCACGTCATATTCGGTCATTCAGCTTCTCCAGCTCAGCAGGTATTTCTCGGCGCGGCTGATCAGGAAGTTCACGATCAGCCCAAGGATCGACAGCATCGCGACCCCGGCGATCAGCTGGTCCGTCGACATCAGGTTGCCGGCCAGCAGGACATAGGCGCCGATCCCGTATTCGGCGCCGATCATCTCGGCCGCGACCAGAAGGATGATCGAGATCGAGGCAGAAATCCGCATCCCCGATAGGATCGCCGGCAGCGTGGCCGGGAACACGATCTTGCGGATGATCGCCATGCGGCCAAGGCCAAAGCTTTGCCCCATGCGGATCAGGGTTCGGTCGACACCGTCGATGCCGGAATAGGTGGCGATGACGGTCGGGAAGAAGGACCCGAAGAGGATGGTCGCGACCTTCGATCCTTCGCCGATCCCGAACCAGATGATGAACAAGGGCAGCAGCGCGATCTTGGGGATCGGGAAGATGGCAGAGACCAGCGGCGCCAGCCCGGCACGCGCAATGGAATTCAGGCCGATCAGCATCCCCACGATCAAGCCCAGGGTGGTACCGCAGACAAAGCCGATCACCAGCCGCCGAAGCGAGGCCGCAAGGTGCCGCCCCAGATCGCCGGAGCGGGCAAGGTCCATGAAGGCCTCGAACGCCTCGGACGGCGCGGGCAGCACGAGGGACGAGATGAACCCGCTGCGCGAGCCCCATTCCCAGAAGGCGATCAGGACGACGAAGACGCCCAGGCCCACGAAGCGTATGTCGATGGGTTTGAAGCCGCCACCGCGGAAAGGAACCGGCCGCGTTTCCGTATCGGCCTGCCCCGCGCTGCTGGTCGTACTGTCGAAATCGGTGGCACTCATCTCGGGTTCCTTCCGGTCATCAATGGGCCCTTTCACGAAGGGCCGCGCGCCTGGCGGCGACGTCGGATCCGCAACGGGCCCGACGGAGGGAGGGCAGGGAGGGGGCCCGCTGGGCGCGCGTCCCCTGCCCGACCTCTGCTCAGGTCGTCAGTTCGCGGTCGGCGTCCAGCGCCTCTTCCCGCATCATGTTCCACAGGTCCTGCTGCAACTTGGCCATCTTCGGATCGGACATGTCACGGTCTTCCAGCGGGATATCGATCTGCACGATCTCGCGGATCTTGCCCGGCCGGCGCGACAGCACGACGACATGGTGGCCCAGCCGCACAGCCTCGTTCAGGTTGTGCGTGATATAGCAGGCGGCAAACCTTTCACGGGTCCACAACCCGATCAGGTCCGCCATCAGAAGTTCCCGCGTCTGGCTGTCCAGCGCCGACAACGGTTCGTCCATCAGAAGCACCGCAGGGTCCACAGCCAGCGCACGCGCGATGGCCACCCGCTGCTTCATGCCGCCCGACAGCTGCTTCGGGATCGCGTTCACGAAATCCGACAGCCGCGTCCGTTCCAGCACGTCGGCAATGCGGGCATCGATATCGGCCTTGTCCAGCCCGTGGCCTTCCAGCACCAGCGAGATGTTCCCGTGCACCGTCCGCCAGGGCAGAAGCGCAAAGTCCTGGAACACGTAGGTCAGCGGGTTCAACGACCCTTCGGGCGGACGCCCCACTTCCAGGATCTGGCCGCTGGTGGGCTGTTCCAGCCCGCCCAGCATGCGCAGAAGCGTGGACTTGCCACAGCCGGAGGGGCCGATGACGCAGACGATCTCGCCCTCTCCGATAGTAAAATTGATGTCGCTCAGGATCTCGAGCGGACCGTAGTAATGGGACAGCGATTGGACCCTGAGCTGCATGTTCTTCTTACCGTCAGTAGGTCTTGACGAAGGTCGAATCGACCAGCTGATCCACCGTCAGATCGCTGTCGACCAGCTTTTCATCGGTGAACCACTGCATCTGGACGCCCACGTCGGTCTTGTTCAGCGCCGCGCCTTCGTTCAGGTACATGGCCCCGTTCTGGATCGACGGCGCAGCCTTTTCATAGGGCTGGTCGGCATAGACGTATTTGTGGATCATCCGGGTGACCTCTTCCTTGGCCGCCGGATCCGCGTTCGGATCAAGCAGGGCCGCGTTCACGTCCGCGATCCCCTTGGAATAGGCGCGCAGGAAGCGTTCCACCATGCCCCGGTTGTCCTCGATGTTCTTGACCGAGGTGATGATGGCCGAGATCTGGTATTCCGCGTAGTCGTTCAGCCAGCCGATTTCCTTGGCTGCACCGCTTTCGACCAGGGCCTTGGCGATGTGCGGCACCATGATCATCACGTCGACCTGGCCGGATTTCAGCGCGGCCACCATGGCCCCCACCTTCTGCAGCGGCACCATGCGGATGTCGTCCATGTTCCAGCCCTGATCTTCCGCGATCAGGTGGGTCATGTAATGGAAGGTCGACCCAACCTGGGTCATGGCGACCGAATGGCCCGGAATGTCCGCGACTTCGGTCAGGCCCTCGTCATAGGCCTTGTTCGACGCCAGGATCATCATCCCGTCGAAGCCCGCCTTTTCATGCAGCACGCCGCCGACGATCCGGATCGCGCCCTTTTCGGCCAGGTTCATCAGGCCCCCGGTCACGCCGGTGATACCGAAGTCCACGTCGCCCGACGCGGTCGCCACGGCGATCGGCTGGGCGGACTGAAAGAACTCCAGCTCGACGTCCAGGCCTTCCTCGGCGAAATATCCCTTTTCAAGCGCGACGAAACCCGCCCCGTGGCTGGTGAAGCGCAGCGCGCCAAGGGTCACTTTGTCGTTGGCAAAGGCCGGTGCGGCGGCCAGCGTCGCCGCCGCCACCATGGCCAGGCCCTTGGCGCCCGACAGCAGCTTGCGCCGCGAAAGTGCAGAGAACATGTCGTTTCCTCCCGAAGTCCCGGAGCCGGACCTCCCGGCCATCCGGTCGATTTTCCGTCCCGGTCTCCCGGTCGCGCACGGATGCGCGCCACCCGGGGCGGCCGTATTTCGGCACAGTGTACGAATATCGCGACGGCGTACAGAGCCCGAAAACCGCCGCGGCTATAACTTCAGGCTATGGATTCTCGTTATTCGAGTGCAAAGCGTTCGAGTGCCATTTTTACTTGTGCCTCGGCCATCTGTGCGCCGGTCTGGATTCGCAGGCCAAGCCCCCTTGCCCGTTGCAGGAAGGGGGTGACCGGCGGCTTGGTCACGATGTCCGCGATCAGCGCGCCGGATTTCGTGGCGTCAAGCGGGTCGACCATCGACACGCCGTCCAGACCGATAGCGGTCGCGTTCACGATCAGGTCGGCCATGGCAAGGTCATTCGGGCCGGCGACGCGGCAGACCCCGCCCAGCCGGTCCTGCAATGCCGCGATCCGTCCCGCCTCGGGGTCCGCCAGCGCCAGGTCCGTCGCCCCGGCCTGCGCCAGCGCATAGGCGATCGAGGCACCGGCCCCGCCGCAGCCGAACTGCATCACCCGTGCGCCTCTGGGATCGAAGCCGTTCAGACGCAGTGCCCCCACGAAGCCGACGCCGTCGATATTGTCGCCGACCAGCGCGCCGTCGGCACCCCGAAAGACGATATTGACGGCCCCGCAGGCCGCCGCCGCCCCTTCCACCCGGTCGACGAGGTTCATAAGGGCCTGCTTGTGCGGGGCGGTGGCGACAAAGCCGCGGACATTGCCCCAGTCGCGCAAGGCGGACACGAATCCGGCCAGGCCTGCCGGCGGCACGTGCAGCGGCACCATCCCCAGATCCAGACCGCCGGCCTGCGCCTCTGCGTTCACCACACCCGGCATCACGGTCTGCGCCACCGGATCGCCGATCATGAATACAACCGTCGCCGCCGCCGTCATCGCCATTTTCCCGCTCCATTCCCTGTCATGGTCGGATACAGGTGTACGCAGAAGCCGGCAGCCATGAAAAGGCGCCAGCCCCACATCGTGCCGCCCGGCAGCCTTCCGACAGCGGCAGCTTGCGCCGCGCCCGTGGACGGCAAATAGTGCGGCACCTTTTACGGATCCGTTCTGCCCATGCTTTCGCTGCGTCAGCTTGAAGTCTTTCGCGAAGTCGTCCGTCGCGGATCGATTTCCGCCGCGGCCCATTCGCTGGGCATCGCACAGCCTTCAGTTTCGAACACCGTGCGGCGGCTGGAAGACGTGCTGGGCGTGAAGCTGTTTATCCGGACGGCCAGCGGTCTGCGCCCCACGGTGATCGGCCAGCAGGTCTTCGATGCGTCGAACCCGACGCTGGCCGCGCTGGAACACTTGTCGGAAACGGTGATGGAGGTCGTGCGCGGCGGCCATATCGTCTTCCGCATGGGCGCGACGCCATCGGTCGCCAATGCGCTGGGGCCGCGGGTGCTGGCGCTGTTCGCCCGGCACCGGCCGGCAACCCGGCTCAGGCTCGATACCATCTCGATGAAGCAGGTGCGCGATTACCTTCTGGTGGGCGAAGGCGATTGTGCCGTGACCATCGTGCCGATGGACGATCCCGCCTTCGTCACGCAGCGGCTGTCCTCGGTCGGGATGACCTGCGTCGTGCCACGGGATCACCGGCTGGCCGCGCAAGACGATATCAGCGCCGCCGATCTGGATGGCGAACCCCTGATCTACCTTCATCCCCGCTCGCCCTATCTGGAAAATTTCGCGGCCCTTCTGGCCGGCGCCGGCGTCCAGCCCCGGATCGCGATCGAGGCGCGCTTTACCAACACCGCGCCGCAACTGATCCGCGAAGGCTTCGGCATTGCCCCCATCGACGAACTGACGGCCAGGGGGGTCCATGACCCCTCGCTGAAGGTGCTGCCGATTCGCGGGGCGGCCCGTCATCCGCTTCTGTTCCAGGTCCGCGCCGACAAGGTGGGCGAGGCCGATATCGAACTGTTCTACCGGTGCTTGCGGGATGCGGTCGACAGTTTCGGCCTGCCCGACGAACGCGACGGAATATAGCGTCAGGCTATTTCACCCTGCCTGCTTTTCGCTGGTCCCCGTCCCGTCGCCGGGCCACTTTCCCGCGCACCAGACCGGAGCGCTTGTCATGATCACGACCAACCAACGCCAGACCATCGCGCTTGCCGCTGCACGGTCCCTGCCCTTCGCCCTGTGGCGCGGTCGGGGAGAGACGGAGTTCACCGCGCTGGTATCGCTGACCGGCACGACCACGGCGCCAGTCTTCGGCGCGACGCATTCCGGTTTCGCCGTCTGCCCGTTCCGGACCGAGGACGGCAGCCGGGCCGAGATCATTCCGGCCGATATCCTGGTCCGCGACGCGATGCGGTTCCACGACGGGTCAGGCTGGTCCGACACTCCGGCGACCGATGCCCAGGGCGATTTCCTGAAGGCGCAGGCGCCGGTCCGGACGCAAATCGCGGCCTCGGGCACCGCGCCGGCCTGCACGGCCGAGGCCGATTACCAAGACCTGGTCGCCCGCGCCGTGGCGACGATCAAGGCAGGCGAGGTCAAGAAAATCGTCCTGTCCCGTGCCGATGCGCGCCCGCTGGCCCCCGACCACGACCTGGTCGACATGGCCGAGGTCCTGGCCGACCTCTACCCGACCGCCTGCGTGGCGCTGTTTCACACGCCCGCCGTCGGCTGCTGGATCGTGGCCACGCCCGAGGTCCTTCTCAGCGCCGACAGCGCAAAGATCGAAACGATGGCCCTGGCCGGCACCCAGTGGCCCGAGGCCGGGACCGATCCGGAAACGCTGGACTGGCCTGCCAAGATCGTCGAGGAACAGGGGCTGGTCGCCGAATATATCCGCGTGGCCTTCGCCCAGGCCGGGATCGCCAATGTGTCCGAAACCGCACCCGGCACGGTGCAGGCCGGTCACCTCTTCCACCTGCGCTCGGATTTCGAGGCCCCGCTGGCCGGCACCTCGCCCGAGGCGCTGGGGCAATTGCTGGACCGCCTGCATCCGACATCCGCTGTCTGCGGCATGCCCAAGGACAAGGCCCTGGCCTTCCTCGATGCCGGGGAAGGATACGACCGTACCGCCTATACCGGCTATTTCGGACCGGTCGCGGTCGAGGGGCTGACGAAGCTTTACGTCAACCTGCGGTCCGCACGGGTGTCGGGGTCGGACATCTACCTTCATGTCGGTGGCGGGATCGTGGCGGATTCCGTGCCGGAAACCGAATGGCAGGAAACCGTCCAGAAGGCCCGGATCATCGGCCGCGCGCTGGACGCCTGAACCTGACGTCCGAAATCCGTCCCGTGCCCGGGGACGGCAAGCCGGATCGCGCAGGCGATCCGGCGGGGGTGGGCGGGCGGGCCGTCGACGGGCGCGGGACGGTTGCCCCCTGGCCTACCGCACCAGGTTGAACGGCTCCTCGCCCGCCTCGATCGCGGCAATCCCGTCCACAAGGCACATGCCCATCGCATGCCGCGTTTCCACCGTCGCACTCCCGATATGGGGCGTGGCAAAGACATTGGGCAGCGCCGCATAGCGCGGGTCGAAATCCGGTTCGCCCTTGAAGACATCAAGGCCTGCCGCGAACAGGTGCCCGCTTTCCAGCGCCGCGATCAGGTCGTCGTCCACCACCAGGTCGCCCCGGCTGATGTTCACCAGCACCCCGCCCGGCTTCAGCCGCCCGATCAGGTCGGCATTGACGATGCCTGCCGTTTCCCTGGTGCCGGGTGCGGCGATCATCACCATGTCTGACGCGTCGAACAGCGCCTCCTTCGTGTCGAAAAAGGCGGCCCCCTGTTCCAGCTCGGCCGTCAGGCGGGACCGATTGTGATAGGCGATCCGCATCCCGAAACCCCGCGCCCGTTCGGCGATGGCCCGGCCAATCCGGCCCATGCCGAAGATCCCCAGCACCCGGCCCTTCAGTTGCGGGCCCGTCAGCTGGGTCGGCGACCAGCCCGGCCAGTCCCGGTTGCGGATCATCGCCGTGGCTTCCCGCGCGCGGCGACTGGCGCCCAGCAGCAGCAGCATGCCCACATCCGCCGTGGCATCCGTCAGCACGTCGGGCGTGTTCAGGACCGGGATCCCCAATTCCTTCGCCACCACCAGGTCGACATGGTCGAGCCCTACGGAATAGGTCCCCAGGGCCCGGATCTGCGGCAGGCGCGCAAAGAAGTCCCGGTCGACCCCGATCCCCGGGGCCACGATGACGAAGGGATATCCTTTCGCCGATTCCAGCGTCTGGTCGCGCGTCATCCGCGTCACCGGCGATTTGCGGAAATCGAACCGCGATGCCAATTCTGCCTCGACAGAGGCCGGCAGTTCCAGCGCCGCCATCACCTTCGTCTTCTTGTCGCTCATGGGGAAGGGTCCTTTCCTGCCGTCCATGCATTCATGCGCGGGCGGCAGGGCCGGCGCAACCCGGTCCGTCAGACCTGGATCCTGCCCTTGGCCAGCCGATAATAGATCGCGCCACCAAGGGCCGCGCCGATCAGCCAGGCATAACCCGACAGCTGGTTGACATAGGGCACCCAGACGGCCGCGATGGAAAAGACGGCCGCGACCCCGAAGGCGATCATCGCCGCATCGTTCCAGCCGTTGCCGTAATGGTATCGTCCGCCCTTCAGGTCATAAAGGTCGTCCCGGTCCAGCTTCTGCCGCCGCAGCAGGTAGTAGTCGGCCATCATGATCCCGTAGACTGGCGCCAGCGTCGCCCCCAGCGTGTTGACGAAGCCGCCGATGCCGAATTCGCTGATGAAGCTGGTCCAGAACCCGCCGATCACCAGCGCAAAACCCGACGTGATCAGCCCCGCCGTGCGAAAGCTGATCTTCGACGGCGCCAGGTTGGCGATCCCGTTCACCGACGGGATGAAGTTGGCAACCAGGTTGATGCCCACCGTCGCGGCAAAGAAGGTCACCGCCGCGACGACGGACAGAAGCACGCTGTCGGTCTTCTCGACGATCTCGGTCGGGTTGATGATCGCCTCGCCATAGACCACCGCAGCGCCGGCAGTGGTCAGCAGCGCCAGGGCCGAAAACAGGATCATGTTGAAGGGCAGTCCCGCCAGGTTGCCCACCAGCATCGCACGCTTGTCCTTCGCGTAGCGCGAGAAGTCGGAAAAGTTCAGCAGCACGGCCGCGAAATAGGACAGCATCGTGCCGACGATGGCGACAAAGCCTGCAAATTCCGTCCAGAAGGTGGCGCCCGGATGGACGAAGATAGTCTGCGCCCGGGCCAGAAGCTGCCCGTCGGACTTGTTCCACAGCACGATCACAAGCCCGATCATCACGGCATAGACGAACGGCCCGGCGATGTTCAGAAAGGTTTCCACCCAGCCCATGCCGCGCCAGAAAATGACGATGTGGAACAGCCAGACCAGGAAGAAGGCCAGCCAGTCGATACCGGTCATGCCCAGGACCTCGGCCCCGCCATGCAGGCCCGTCAACGACCGGATCAGCAGCGCCAGCGCGGTCGAGGCGAAATAGACCTGCACACCGTACCAGAACACCGCCACGATGGCCCGCAATATCGCCGGCAGCTTGGCCCCCTGCGTGCCCTTCGACGCCCGGGCCAGAACCGGATAGGGAATGCCATAACGTTCGCCCGCCGCGCCCGACAGGTTCACCAGAACCATCACGATCAGCCCCGCCACGATCAAGGCGGCAAAGGCGGCCCAACCACTGACCCCGTAAGAGATGAACAGCGACGCCACCAGCGAATAGCCGAACAGAGACTGGATATCGTTGGCCCAGATGTTGAAGATCGCGAACCAGCCCCAGCTTTTCTCCTCGGGCGTGATCGGGCTCAGCGTGTCGCCACTGTCGTTCTGTGTGGTGTCCGTCATCTGGTTCGCCCCCGACTGTCCCGTTTCCTGCCAAAGGTTAACGCGTCCGACGCGTCCGGCGCGATACAAAACCGGCGCCTGCCACCGAAACGCGACCGGTTCCGCCCGCGAAACCTGCAGGCGGGCCCTCGTTGCCAAAGCGGCGTGACATTCCCGGCCCGGGCCGCCTAGGGTGGCGCCGCAACGGCCCGAAGGACCCCGCCCAATGACCGACGCCCCTGCCCTGCTGCGCAAGCTGTTCGACGCGGCCGTCGCGGATGCGGATCCGATGCTGTGCCTGCCCGCGACCCTTCCCCCCAAGCCCGACGGCCGGGTCGTGGTGATCGGTGCCGGCAAGGCCTCTGCCCGGATGGCGGAGGCGGTCGAATCCGAATGGGGTCCGTGCGAAGGACTGGTGATCACCCGCGACGGCTATGGACGGCCCACACAGGGCATCCGCATCGTCGAGGCCTCGCATCCCGTGCCCGACCAGCGCGGCGTGGATGCGACGGCCGAAATGCTGGCGCTGCTGGACGACCTGGACAAGGACACATTCGTCCTGGCGCTGATCTCTGGCGGGGCGTCGGCGCTGCTGGTTCAGCCCGCAGGCGACATCACCCTGGCCGAGAAGCAGGCGATCAATTCGGCGCTTCTCAGTTCGGGCGCGCCTATTTCACAGATGAACACGGTCCGCAAACACCTGTCCCGCGTAAAGGGCGGGCAGCTGGCGGCGGCCGCCTTCCCGGCGCGGATGCTGGCGCTGGTGATCTCGGACGTGCCCGGGGACGATCCGGCCTTCATCGCCTCTGGCCCCACTGTGCCCGACAGGTCGACGCCTGCCGATGCGCGGGCGATCCTGGACCGCTGGAAGATCCCCCTGCCCGCCTCGGTCGCGGCGCAACTGGGCCGGCCTTCCGGCATCTGCGCGCCCAGCGACCCGCGGCTGGCGCGGACGGAAACCGTGATCGTCGCCGCACCGTCGCAATCGCTGGCACGGGCATCAGGGGTGGCCGAGGACGAAAGGATCGAGCCGCGGCTTCTGGGCGACGCCATCGAAGGAGAGGCCCGAGAGGTCGCCCGCGAACAGGCACAACTGGCGCTGGACACCCGGGCATGCATGAAACGGGGCGACAGACCGGTGCTGCTGCTGTCGGGCGGGGAATGTACCGTGACGCGCACGGGCAACGGGGTCGGCGGCCCCAATGCCGAATTCGCGCTGGCGCTGGCCATTGCACTGGACGGGCAGGACGGGATCCATGCCATCGCCTGCGATACCGACGGGGTTGATGGCGCAGCAGAGGTCGCGGGCGCCATCGTGACGCCCGACACCCTGTCCCGCGCCCGCAAGGCCGGACTGGACCCGGAACGGATGCTGGAGGCAAACGATGCGCACAGCTTCTTTTCCGCCATCCAGGATCAGGTGATCACCGGTCCGACCCTGACCAATGTGAACGACTTCCGCGCGATCCTGATCGAACCGCCTGCCTGACGGCTCAGTAAAGCTTGCCCCGCGCCGTCACGGGCCACAGGGTTTCGACGACCCCGTTCCGCACACCCACATACCAGTCATGAAGGTTGCAGGTCGGGTCGCAATGGCCCGGCACCAGCCAGACCTGATCGCCGCGGGACAGCTTGCCCTCCGGGTCCAGGATCACGCCGTGTTCGTCGGACGCGCCCTTGTAGGTCAGCCCATCGGCGTCGATCCGCGGCAGGCCGCTGTCGACCGACAGAGCCTTCAGCCCGGCATCGCAGACCGCGCGGCCCGGGACAGGCTGGCTCATGATGCCCGACAGGACGAACAGGGCGTTTTCCATGCCGCCGGGGCGGTCGCCGTCCTCTTCCCGGATGCGGTCGTAATCGGCGTCCATGAAGATGTAGGACCCGCATTGCAGTTCGTTGACCTGCCCCAGGTCCGTGTCCATGCGGAAGGACCCCGTGCCGGCGCCGCCGACGGTTTCGCAGGCGAAGCCCGCGGCCGCCAGCGCATCGATCGTGTCGCGGGTCAGCCGTGCCGCCGTTTCTGCCGCGGCGCGCCGGTCGGCCGGATCGGCAATGTGCTGCAAGGCCCCCTGATAGGCCTGGATGCCGCCGAAGGTCAGGCCCTGCGCGGCATCGACCAGACGGGCAAGCTCTACCGCGGGCTCCCCCGGTGCCACGCCGCAGCGCAGGCAGCCCACGTCGACCTCGACCAGGACATTCAGCGAGGTGCCATGACGGGCCACGGCTTCGGCCAGTTCGGCCACGCCCGCCGGGTCATCCACGCAGACGCCGATCCGTGCCTGCCCGGCCAGCCGCGCGATCCGGTCGGCACGGGCCGCCCCGCAGATCTGGTTCGAGATCAAGATGTCCGTCACGCCCGCGCGCACCAGCGCCTCGGCTTCCGACAGTTTCTGGCAGCAGATCCCGCAGGCCCCACCCTCCGCCATCTGGTACAGCGCGATGTCCGCGCTCTTGTGGGTCTTGGCATGGGGCCGCAGCCGCACACCCTTCTCCGCCGCGAAATCGCGCAGGCGGGCCGCGTTGCGTTCGAAGGCATCCAGATCGACCACCAGCGCAGGCGTCATCACGGCCGCGACCGGATCCCCCACGCGGGCCGGAACATCATAGCCGATTTCAGGATCGTACCGGGTCATCGCGGGTCCTTTCCGGATGGTGTCTAGATCGCGGGCGGATGGGGTTCGGTGCAGATGCACAGAACCTCGGCATCGGTCTTGCCCGTCGTGATGTACGCATGGCCCATCGCACTGTCGAGATAGACGCTGTCGCCCTTCTTCAGCGTCACGGGTTCGTAGAACTCGCTGTGCACCTCGATTTCGCCGTCCAGGACAAAAAGGAACTCCTCCCCGCCATGGCGGACCAGGTCCCCGAACTCGGTCAGGCTGCCCGCCTTCACCCTGGCGTGGATCGGCAGCATGAACTTGTTCTTCACCTCGGGGCACAGGTACAGATAGTCATAGTTCGGGGTGTTGATCAGCGCGCCCTCGCCGCGGAAAGCGGTGGCGAAACGGCTGTTCGGCGTGGCTATGCGGGCCTGTTCCTCTCCCGCGCCGGTGACCAGGTCGCCGATGGCCACATCCAGCCCGTCACACAGCTTCAGGATGATATCCAGCGTTGGCGACAGGGCGCCGTTCTCGATCTTGGAAATCGAGGACACTGACACGCCCGACCGCGACGACAGTTCGACCAGGGTCAGCCCTTCGGCCTTGCGCAGCTGCTTCACCTGCTTGCCGATCTCGCTCTTGAAGGACATCCGCTCTCTCCCGCTCGTGTGCCTGTTGCCCAAGACTTGCACGCCGTCACGCAAGTCTAGCAAAAAAATTTTCGTATGTGAAAATTTTTCTTGTAATGAAAAACGAAACCCGGAACGATGTAGGCAGATTCACGGAAAAAGGGAACTGACGGCAGATGGAAGAGACGCGGCCGACCTCGGCGGAGATCATCGTCATCGGAGCCGGCATTGCCGGTGCCTCCGTCGCGGCGGAACTGGCGCCCCATGCCTCGGTCATCCTGCTGGAGCAGGAAAGCCAGCCGGGCTATCATTCGACCGGCCGGTCGGCGGCGGTCTTCGCGCCCAGCTACGGGCCGACGCCGATCCGCGACCTGACCCGCGCCTCGCGCGCCTTCTACGAGGCGCCGCCGGCCGGGTTCACCGACCACGCCCTGTTCGGACCGCGGCCCATCCTGATGATCGCCCGCGACGATCAGCTGGGCGCGCTGGACGAACTGATCGACCTGATTTCCCCCGAAACGGATGTGAAACGTCTGGACGCGTCCGCGCTGACCGAGGCGCAGCCGCTGCTGCGTCCGGGCTATGCGTCGGCCGCGATGCTGGACATGGCCGGCCAGGACATCGATGTGCACGCCCTGCACCATGGCTATCTGCGGGCCTTCAAGGCGGCGCAGCAGACACTGGTCAACGGCGCCGCGGTCACGGGCCTGTCGAAATCGGGCGACACCTGGACGGTCGAGACCAGCAAGGGCGCCTTCACCGCACCCATCGTCGTCAACGCCGCCGGTGCCTGGGCGGGCGAGGTCGGCGCGCTGGCGGGGGCCGAAGCGATCGGCCTGACCCCCAAGCGGCGCACCGCGGTTACCGTGGCCGACCATGCCACGTTCGAAACCGCGCACCTTCCGATCACCATCGATGTCGAGGAAAACTTCTATCTGAAGCCCGATGCCGGACGGCTGCTGATCTCTCCTGCCGATGAAACGCCGGTGGCGCCGTGCGATGTCCAGCCCGAGGAGCTGGACGTGGCGATCTGCGTCGACCGGATCATGACGGCCTTCGACCTGGACATCCGGCGGATCGAAAGCAAATGGGCCGGTCTGCGCAGCTTCGTTGCCGACAAGGCCCCGGTCGTGGGCTATTCCGACGTGCAACCCGGCTTTTTCTGGCTGGCCGGTCAGGGCGGATATGGCATCCAGTCGGCACCCGCCATGGCGAAATTCGCGGCCTCGGCCGTGCTGGGCCGGCCGCTGCCGCCATCCATCGCGGACGAAGGCTTCGACCCGATCAGCGTCCGCCCGAGCCGGCTGAGGGCCGCAGCGTGATGTGGATCGTCCCCATCGCCGCGCTCGCGTTCCTGGGCAGCGGCCTGGCCCTGGCCTATGTGATCGGCGGTTCCGCCGTCCTGGCCTTCATCGTTTCGGACAACACCCGTTACCTGGCGGTGCTGCCGCAGAAGGTGTTTTCCAACATCTCGGTCTTCTCGCTGCTGGCGATGCCGCTTTTCATCCTTGCCGGAGAGGTCATGAACCGCGGCGGCGTGACGAAGGCGCTGATCGACCTGTCGATGGCCCTTGTGGGCCGTCTGCGGGGCGGGCTGGGCCATGTGAACGTCCTGACATCCGTGTTCTTCGCCGGCATCTCCGGCTCTGCCGTGGCGGATGCCGCGGCGCTGTCGAACACCCTTGTCCCCGCGATGGAAGAAAAGGGTTATACCAAGACCTATGCCGCCGCGATCACGGCCGCGTCGTCGATCATCGGGCCCATCGTGCCGCCGTCGATCATCCTGATCTTCTACGGCGCGGTCATGCAGACATCGGTCGCGGCGCTGTTCGTCGCGGGCATCCTGCCGGGGCTGGTGCTGGCCGCAGCACTTTTTGCGATGAACGCCTGGTATGCCTGGCGCGAGGATCACCCCCGTGTGTCGAAGGAAGACGCGCCGAAGATCCTGCCCGCCATCGGCCGCGCCGCCCCTGCCCTGCTGCTGCCGGGGATCATCGTGGGCGGCATCGTCTTCGGCTGGATGACGCCGACCGAAGCCGCGGCCGTGGCCGTCATCGCGGCGGCCCTGGTGGCGCGGTTCTACGACGGGCTGTCGCTGACGGATGTCTGGGAAAGCCTGTCCCGCACGGCGATCCTGACGGGTTCGATCTTCATGATCCTGTGCGCCGTGGCGGCGTTCGGCCACCTGGCCGCGCTCGAGCGGATCCCGCAGGCACTGGCCGCGCTGGTCACCGATCTGGGGCTCAGCCCGCTGGAATACATGATCGTGCTGAACCTGATCCTGATCGTGGCCGGCATGCTGCTGGACGTGACCGTGGCACTGGCGCTGCTGATCCCGCTGCTGGCGCCCGTCGCGCTGGCCAATGGCGCCGACCCGGTGCACCTTGGGATCATCATCTGCTTCAATCTGACCATCGGCCTGGTCACGCCGCCCCTGGGAGGCTGCCTGATGATCGTCTCGACCGTCACCGGCGTGAAGTACTGGGACCTGGCCCGCCGGGTCATCCCCTTCGCCATTGCCGAGGTCGGCGTGCTGGCCCTGCTGGTGGCCGTGCCCGAAATCAGCCTGGCCCTGCCCCGCCTGATGGGGCTGTGGAACTGACATCGACGCAAAACAAAGATCAACAGAGGAAGTACGACATGAAACTTGCAACCGGATTCCTGGCCACCGCCGCGGCGCTGGTGCTGGCCCTGCCCGCCGTGGCCGAAGTGAAAGTCGCGCTGGACAGCCCGCCGGACCTGAAACAGTCGGGCACCTATGTCTGGGCGAACACCTTCGCCAACTACCTGAACGAACACGGCATGGACGCCGTCGAATACGAACGCAACGCGCTGGGTGAGGAAGCCGAGCGCCTGGACCAGGTCAGCCAGGGCCTTCTGGAAGTGTCCATGTCCGACATGAAATCGGCCGGCCAGCTGGACGGCACGATCTTCGGCACCTCGATGCCCTTCTTCTTCAAGGACGGGGAAGAGCTCGACATGGCGCTGGACAAGGGCGGCATGCTGGAAATGATCAATGACGGCACCACGCCGGAAGGCGTCCGCGTGCTGGATATCGTCTATCTGGGCCTGCCTGCCGGCATCTTCACCACCGAAACGCCGATCCGCACCTTCGAGGACTTCGCCGGTGTCCGGATGCGCGCGCTGGACGAACTGCAGATCCAGGTATTCGAGACCTGGGGCGCCAAGGGCACCATCGTCAGCTGGTCGGAAGTGCCGAACGCGCTCCAGACCGGGGTCGCCGGCGGCTATATCAACCCGCCCTTCGTGCCGCTGGTCTATGGCCACACCTCCTTCATCAAGTACTTCACCGATACCAAGTCCTCGAACTCGGTCCGGATCGCGATCGCGTCCGAAGACTGGTATCAGGGCCTGAGCGACGAGGACCGCACCATCGTCGACGACGCCGTGAAGGCGGCCCACGACGCCAACCGCGCCTTCCTTCTGGACCGCAAGCAGGTCTTCGCGGACCTGGAAGCGGCCGGCATCGAGGTGATCGAACTGCCGGAAGAGGAACTGGCCAAGTTCCGCGAAGCCTCGGCCCCGCTTTATGAAAGCGTCGACATGCCCGAAGGCGCCCTTGACGCCTGGAAGGCGGCGGTCGGCCGGTGAGCACGGTCCACCATATCGCACGGGGGCTGGACCGCTTGTCGGCCCAGCTCAACCGCGGGGCCCTTGTTGTCGCGGTCGTCGCGGTCGTGGTGATGCTGGCCGCGGCGGCATGGCAGGTCTTTGCCCGTTATCTGCTGGCCCAGCCGCCGGTCTGGACCGAGGAGCTTTCGCGCTTTTCCATGGTCTGGGGCGGCATGATGGGCGCCAGTTGCGCCTATCGGCTGAAGGCCGACCCGACGCTCTTTCCCGAGGCGCTGGCCCTGACCGGCCCGGCCGGCGTGGCGGCAACGCTGGTCCGCGCGACCGGGGCGCTGATCTTCGTCGTGGCAACGCTGTGGTTCTGCATCTTCGGCGCCAATATGAACATCGCCCGCGGCTACATCGCCCGCCTGATGGGTCGCCAGGCCGAAACGATGGACGTGCCCATGCTGGTCTTCGGCATCGCAATCCCGATCGCGCTGGCCTTCATCGTGATCCACGTCCTGGCGGACATCGCCCGCCTGACCCTTCCATCCACCGAACGGCCGTCCGGCACCCCGGCGGCTGCAGGAGATCCCGCCTGATGAAGCTCTTCATGGCCTCGCTCGCAACCGAGACGAATTCCTTTTCGCCCATCCCCACCGGCTGGACCGGGTTCAAGGAAAACCTTCATTCCAAGAACGCCTCGACCGAGGGCGGCCAGGTCTATGCCACCGCGCTGAAGGTCTTCCGCAATCGGGCCGAGGCGCTGGGATGGGACGTGGTCGAGGGGCTGGCCACCTATGCCCAGCCCGCCGGCCCCACGATCCGGTCGGTCTACGAAACGATGCGCGACGACATCCTGGCGGACCTGAAGGCGGCGATGCCGGTCGACATTGTGCTGCTGTCGATGCACGGAGCCATGATCGCCGAAGGCTATGACGACTGCGAAGGCGACCTGATGGCCCGCGCGCGGACCATCGTGGGCCCCGATGCCGTCATCGGGCTGGAAATCGATCCCCACTGCCACCTGACGCCGCTGATGCTGGACAGTGCCACCGCCATCATCTGCTACAAGGAATACCCGCACATCGACATCGCCGAACGCGCGGAAGAGTTGTTCACGCTGTGCGCCGATGCGGCGACGGGCAAGACGAAGCCCGTGATGCGCGACTACGACTGCAAGATGATGGCCATGTACCATACCCCATTCGAGCCGATCCGCGGCTTTGTCGACGGTATGACGGCGATGGAAGGCAAGGACGGGATCCTGTCGGTCTCGCTCGCGCATGGCTTTCCCTGGGGCGACAGCCCGGTCGTGGGCACCCGTACGCTGGTGATCACCGATGGCGATCCGGACCTGGCCGCGGCCCGGGCCGAAGAGCTGGGCAAGACTCTCTGGAACCTGCGCGGCCAGCTGCGCACCTTCCCCGGCATGGCCGAAGGGCTGGACCGGGCGGTGGCGGCCAATGCCTATCCCGTCGTGCTGGCGGACTTTGCCGATAACGCCGGCGGCGGTGCACCGTCGGATTCGACATTCGTGTTGCAGGAGGTGCTGAAGCGCGGACTGAAGGACGTGGCGCTGCTGACCTTCTGGGACCCGGTCCTGGTGTCGATGTGCATCGATGCCGGCGTGGGGGCGGTGATGCCGGTGCGCGTCGGCGGCAAGGTCGGACCCATGTCGGGCGACCCTGTGGACCTGACGGTCAACGTCCGCGGCATCAACCGCGACGCCATCCAGTATTTCGGCAAGTCCGAGGCCAGCCTGGGCGACACGGTCTGGCTGGAGGCGGACGGCGTCCACCTGATCCTGTCGTCCAAGCGGACCCAGACATTCAGCCCCAACGTGGCCGAGGACCTGGGCCTGGACCTGTCAAAGATGAAGATCGTGGTCGTGAAAAGCTCGCAGCACTTCTATGACCGCTTCGCCCCCATCGCGTCCGAGGTCATCCACCTGGCCACGCCGGGCGCCATCCCGCCGGATTACACCATCATCCCCTATACCAAGCGGGACATGAACTTCTGGCCCAAGACCGAAAACCCCTTTGCCGAAAGTGCCGACGCATGACCCACGACCTTCTGATCCGCAATGGCCGCGTGATGGATCCCGAAACCGGCTTTGACGAGGTCTGCGACGTGGCCGTCAAGGACGGCACCATCGTGGCCGTGGGCAAGGACCTGGGCGGCGCGGCCGAGGAGATCGACGCCACCGGCCTGGTCGTGGCCCCGGGCTTCATCGATATCCACGCCCATGGCCAGACTGTGGCCGCAGACCGGATGCAGGCCTTCGACGGCGTGACCACGGCGCTGGAACTGGAAGTGGGCGTCCTGCCCGTCGCCGAATGGTACGACGACCAGGCCACCCGCGGCCGGCCGCTGAACTATGGGGCCGCGGCCAGCTGGATCTCGTCCCGCCGCGCGGTCATGAGCGGCTTCGAACCCACCGGCAAGATCAACCCGGTGGCCCAGATGGGCGCCACAAACGACACACGCTGGCATACCGACACCGCGACCGGCGGCCAGGTGGCTGAAATCGTCGGGCTGACCCGCCAGGGCCTGGACGAAGGCGCCATCGGCATCGGCATCCCCAACGGCTATGTCGCCGGCGCAGGCCTGAAGGAACTGACCGAGATCTGCGATCTGGCCGCGGAGTTCGGCCGGCCGACCTTCACCCATGTCGCCAATGCCTCGAACATCGACCCGAAAAGCTCGGTCGAAAGCTATGTCAAGCTGATCGGCCTGGCGGGGGCGACGGGGGCGCACATGCATATCTGCCACCTGAACTCGACCAGTCTTCTGGACATCGACCGGTCGGCGGAACTGATCCGCAAGGCGCAGGAACAGGGCCTGCCCGTCACGACCGAGGCCTATCCCTACGGTGCCGGTTCGACCGTCGTCGGCGCCGGCTTCTTCGCGGAGGAAGAGTTCACCGCCCGCACCGGCAGCCCCTACAGCGCCGTCGAGCTGGTGAAGAACGGCCACCGCTTCGAAGACCGCGCCGACCTGTTGAAGGCCGGGCACGAAAACCCGTCGGACCTGATCATCTGGCACTTCCTGGACATCGACGTGAACGAAGAACACCGCCGGATGCTCGATGTCTCGGTCCTGTTCCCGGGCGGCTCCATCGCGTCGGACGCGATGCCGTGGATCAAGCCGGACGGCTCGATCTATGACGGCGATGCCTGGCCCCTGCCGGACGACGCGGTTTCGCACCCGCGGTCGTCGGGGACCTTCACCAAGTTCCTGCACGACTATGTCACCGTGCGCGGCGCCGTGACGCTGATGGAAGGGCTGGCGAAATGTACGCTGTACCCGGCGCAGGTGATCGAAAGCTGCGCACCCCAGATCGCCAGGAAGGCGCGTCTGCGGGAAGGGTTCGACGCCGATATCGTGGTCTTCGATGCCGAAACGCTGTCGGACCAGGCGACATTCACCGAGATGAACAAGCCCGCCATCGGCGTGGAATACCTGATCGTCGGCGGCACCAAGGTCATCGCGGGCGGCGAACTGGATACCAAGGCCGCCCCCGGCCAGGCGATCCGCTGTCCGCAGGCGGCCTGATCCCAGGGCGACCCGGCCGTTCCGCGCGTACGCGGAACGGCCGAAGCTTCAGCAAGACGTGCAGCGGCCGGCCCCCTGTTGAAACTGCGGCGCAAATCGGCCGCTGCCCGGCGGGCCACCGGGCGGGACCTTGAAATTCAGCCACGCCCCAGCATCCGGGCGAAGGGCGTGGTCGCCCAGGCCCGGTACGTCCGCCGTGGCGTGATCTTCGTGATCAGTTCCAAGCTCTCGGCCTGGTCGATCAGCTTCTGCGCGCCGCGGGGCGTGATGTTCAGGTCCCGCGCCACGGCGCTGCCTGTCACGATGGGGGTCAGCGTCAGCATCCCGATCAGGTCCGGCATGCGCGAGGCGCCATGCGCATCGGCCCTTATGTCCCGCGACCGTTCCAGCCAGCGCCGAAGCAGCGGCAAGGCCGCGATGCCGCGGTCCAGCGTCCGGGTCAGCCCCTCCAGCAGGTCCCGCACCCGTCCGGGATGGGCCACCGACCACAGCCGGAATCCGTTGTCGACCAGCGCCAGCGACGGCTGGATCACCCATGCCCCGCGGGGGGCCGAAACAAGATCGTATGGCTCCGCCTCGCCCAGCATGAAGCGGCCGGACCCGCGCATCGCGTGATCCGCCGCGACCAGCGCCAGCCGCTCGACCGATGGCGCATTGCCTTCGGTCGCCACATGCACGATCCGCGCCACGGCCAGTGCCCCCAGCAGGGGGCTTGGCGCTTCTGCCATGGCATCCCGGATTTCGGCATAGTCCTGCGGCATGAAGGGATGCGGCCCCTCTCCCGCCGACAGCGACCAGAGGCGCGACAGGACCGTGCCCGTCTGTTCTTCGAGGGGGCCCGGCGAATGCAGGCCCCGCAACATCGCCGCCCCCGCCAACGCCGCCCGATCGCGATCCGGATCCCCCAGCGAGGCGCGGAACGGCCGGCCCAGAAGATCGACGGGCGAAACTGGCAGATCCTCCAGCCAGGTCGACGCACAGGCCTCCTGCACCGACGCCAGACCCCGCCACATCGCCGCCAGCGAGGCATCGGCCCGGAGCGCACCTTCCATCCGGGCCGCCAGGATCTCTGCCCGGAAGACGGTCGACAGGTCCGGTTGGGGGAAAAGGTCTTCCAAGGAAATTCCGCCTGATCTGGAAATCTGTGCCGGATCATACCGGCAAGCGCACGGAATGGAATTGCTCGATTCGTTCCCTTTCGACTTTCGGCCGGGCGGCCCAAGGGGGTTACGGTTGCCGGCAGTTGCGATGCAGAACAGGATCAACATTCCAAGCATCGGATGGCCCCCCGCCCGCGAACGTCCGCACAAGGGGTGTCCGGTTCTCCGGCAGGTCTTGCACAGCGCCCGCCTTCCGGAACGGCCATGGGCCGCGCGTTGAGACTGACGGTCATGGTGAGCGAGCTTCTGGCCTGAATGACCGGGAACGAGAGCCCGAACGCGGGGGCCCGGACCTGCCTTCGGGTCACGGTGCTGCAGCCCACCCCCCGCGGATGCCGTCCCTGTCGGCGCCGGGGCTCGCCGCCCCCACCGCCCTCGTGCCCCGCTAGCGGGACAGCATCAGCGTCGGCAGGTAGGTCACCAGCCCCGGGAACACCGCCAGCAACGCCACCGCCAGCACCAGAAGCCCGAAGAACGGGGCCGAGGCACGGGTGACGGTCCACATGTCCCGACCGCTCATCCCGTGCAGGACAAACAGGTTGAAGCCCACCGGCGGGGTGATCTGTGCCATTTCCACTACGACAATCAGGTAGATGCCGAACCAGATCGGGTCGAACCCCGCCTGCACCACCATCGGCAGTGCGACCGAGGTCGTCAGCACGATCATCGACGCGCCTTCCAGGAAACAGCCCAGCACGATGTAGATCAGCGTGAGAAGGATCAGCAGCGCCGCCGGCGAAAGGTTCTGTGCGGCGACCCACTTGGCCAATGCGGCCGGGATGCCAAGGAAGGCCATGCCGACCGACAGGAAGGCCGCGCCCAGGATGATCATGGTGATCATGCAACTGGTCCGCGTCGCCGCCATAAGGCTTTCGGTGAAACTGGCCCAGGTCAGCGCGCCCGACAGCCACGCCAGGATCAGCGCACCGAAAACGCCCAGCGTCGCGGCCTCGGTCGGGGTGGCGATGCCGCCATAGATCGACCCGATCACAGCCACGATTAGCAGCAGCACCGGGATCAGCCGGCGCGACTGGCGCAGCTTCTGGCCCAGCGGCAGCCGAGGACCCGCAGGTGGAACCGATAGTCCGTTGAAGGCCGACCACAGCATGACGTAGCCCATGAAAAGACCCATCACCAAGAGGCCCGGCACGATGCCCGCGATGAACAGGCGGGAAATCGACTGCTGCGCGGCAATGCCGTAGACGATCATCATGATCGACGGCGGGATCAGCAGGCCCAGCGTGCCAGACCCCGCCAGCGTGCCGATGGACATGCCTTCGTCATAGCCACGCTGCTTCAGTTCCGGCAGGCTCATCCGCCCGACCGTCGCCGCGGTCACGGCCGAGGATCCGGCCACTGCCGCCATCACGCCGCAGCCCACGATGTTGACGTGCAACAGCCGCCCCGGCAGCCGGTCCAGCCACGGGGCCAGACCCGCGAACATGTCCTCGGACAGCTTCGCGCGGAACAGGATCTCCCCCATCCAGACAAACAGCGGCAGCGCGGTCAGTGCCCAGCCCCAGCTGTTGTCCCAAAGGGTCGTAGCCAGCATCGAACCGGCCGGCGCGGGCGTGAAGAATGCGATGGCGACAAAACCCACGGCCGCCAGGGTGAACCCGATCCAGAGGCCCCCCGCCAGCAGCACCAGCAGGACCGCGCCCAGGATCGCCGTCGTGGTCAGGATGTCCATGGGCGCGGCCTCATTCGTTCAGCTCGATCCCGTCGAGCGCGGTTTCGTGGGGTGCGGCAAAGCCCGGTGTGCGGCCGGTCAGGACCAGCACCAGATCGTCCAGCATCGCAATGGCCAGCACGATCACGCCCACCAGCATCGCGGATTGCGGGATCCAGAAGGGCACCGCCAGCAGCCCCGGCGACAGGTCGCCGAAGCGCCAGGAATCGTGGATCATGCCGTAAGTCTGCCAGGCCAGGTAGGTGCAGCCGATCACACCGAAAAGGCCGATCCAAGCCTCGGCCAGCCAGGCCGCGCGCCCCTTCAGCCGGCCGACCAGCAGTGACACGCGAACATGCCCGCCGGTCTTCATCGTCCAGGCCAGGCCCAGAAAGGTGGTCCCCGCCAGAAAGAAGCCGCCGCTTTCGGTGGAATCGATCGTCACGCCGACGCTGCGGCCGACGATCTGCGCCACGATGGTCAGCGCGATCATGAACAGGCAGAACGCGGCCAGACCGCCGCTGACGAGGTAGAGAAGATCCAGGATCCTGCGCATGGGGCTGCCTCCGGATGCCATAGGCCCGCCCCGACCCGGTGTCACAAGACAGGGCCGGAGACAGGCAAGGGGTCAGGTCGGGCTCAGTTCGACGCCTTGTAGGTTTCCAGCACGGCGATCGCGTCGGGCGAGGCGGTGGCCTGCCATTCCGCCATCATCGCGGCGCCGACTTCCTTCAGCTTGGCCATGACCTCTTCCGGGGCCTGTTCCACGACCATGCCGTTTTCCTCCAGCACATTCAGCTGTTCGCCATAGGTGGCCTGGCTCATCTCCCAGCCGCGCTTGGTGGCGGCCTCGCCCGCCTTCACCAGCGCCTCCTGCATTCCGGCCGGCAGGGCTTCGAACGCATCCTTGTTCACGATGATCGCGTTCTTGGTGTAGATCGCGCCTGCAGCGGTGAAATATTCGGTATTGTCCCAGGCCTGAATGTCGATCCCGGTCTGGGGCGAGGTGAACAGCGCGTCGATCAGACCTGTGGCAAAGGCCTGCGGGATTTCCGCGAAGGGCAGGATCGTGGCCTCGAAACCCAGCGCATTTCCCATGTCCTGCGTGGCCTTGGAATAGATTCGCAGCTTCTGCCCGCTGAAATCGGCCAGCCCCGTCACCGGGAACTTGGTATAGAAGCCCTGTCCCGGCCAGGGCTGATAGGCCAGCACCTTCAGGCCGATCTTGTCGAACAGCTTGTCGAAATAGGGTTTCTGCGCCTCCATCAGCTTCCATGCGCTGGCATAGTCGCCGGCCACAAAGGGCAGACCCGCCAGATTGTACATCGGATCCTCGTTGGAATAGGATCCCAGCCGGATTTCTCCGATCTGGACCTGGTCGGTCTGGACCGCGCGGCGGATCGCGTCCAGCTTCATCAGCGTACCGTTTGAATGCAGCGTGATCTTCAGCTCTCCATCGGTCGCCGCCGCGACATCGTCGATGAAGAGCGCGATGTTCTGGGTCAGGAAATTGGTGTCGGGATAGCCGCTGGCCATCGTCCAGGAGGTTTCGGCGGGTGCCGCACCGGCGCCTGCCACTAAGACTGCGGTGGTTGCGGCCGCGATCAGGGCCCTGGTCGTCCGAAAGACGTGCATGGATAAACTCCCCGTTGTTGTCTGGTCTTGCTTTCCCGCCTTGCGGGCTTGTGGTCCCAGTTGCAGGACAGGCCGGAACCGATTGCAAGAAAAAATCGTATACTAAAACTGAATTCAGGGTGCGGGCGCCGGATCTGACGGCAGATGCTGAAAAATCCGGCAAACGACAAGAAACGTGCGTGTGAGATCGCGGGTCTGGGGTCTCTAGAGGTCGATTTCAACCGAATCCCAGCCTGAAACCTTGCATGTCGCGGTGACGGCCTGCAAAATTCGGATGACAACGCTCCTTATAATCGTATACGATGCTAAGCACGAATGACACGACCGAGTCCCCCAATGACCGACGACGACATCCACCGCGAGATCTTCGAGGCCATCATCGACGGGCGGCTGGAGCCGGGCGAGAAACTGGGCCAGGACGAACTGGGCAAGGTCTTCGGCGTCTCCAAGACCCGGATTCGTCCGGTCCTGCACCGTCTGGCCGACCAGAAGATCGTGGTGATCGAACCGATGCGCGGCGCCTTCGTCGCCCGCCCCTCGGTCGAGGACGCGCGCGCCGTCAACGCCGCCCGCCAGATCATCGAGGAAGGCGTGATCCGCGCCGCGACCCGCGCGGCAAAACCCCGGCATCTGAAGATCCTGCGTCAGATTGTGGCCGAGGAACAGGGCGCCCGCGACCGGCGCGACGGCGGCCATGCCCACCGGCTGACCGGGGAATTCCATTGCGAACTGGCACGGATCACCGGCAACGACGTGGTGGCCGAACTGGTCCGCGAACTGGTCTCGCGCGACAGCCTTGTCGTGGCGCTCTATCAACGGCCGGCCTCCTCCGTCTGTTCGCTGGGCGGGCATACCGACCTGATCGACAAGATCGCCTCGGGCGACGAGGACGCGGCGGCCCATGCGATGCGCCACCACCTTCAGGACGTCATGGACAGCCTGGACCTGGGCGACGAGGGGCGGAAGGCACCATCGCTGGCCACGGCCTTCGCCCATCTGGGGTCCCGGTCGTGACGCTGGCAGCGCGGGATTTCCTGGGCCATCGCGACGCGCCTCCGAAGGTCGAATGGCCCGGCAAGGCAAGGCTGGCCGTCTCCTTCGTCCTGAACTTCGAGGAAGGGGCGGAACTGTCCATCGCCGATGGCGACGAACGCAACGAGCCCGTCTACGAGGTGCGCGAGGAAGTGATCGGCGCCCCCGATCCCTGCATGTCCTCGCATTACGAATACGGGCCGCGGGCCGGCTTCTACCGCATCCTTTCGCTGCTGGAAGCCCACGGCATCCGCGCCACGATCAGCACCTGCGCCCGCGCCGCGGAACGGGTGCCGACGCTGATCGCCGAAGCCGCCGCCCGCGGACACGAAATATCGTGCCATGGCTATCGCTGGGAAACCCATGCCGGGATGGATCCGGCGCACGAGGCGCAGGTGATCGCGCGCACCCATGCCAGCCTGACCCGCATCGCGGGCGTGGCGCCGGTGGGCTGGCACACACGCTCTGCTTCTTCTCCCAACACGCGGCAATTGCTGTGGGACCATGGCGGGTTCCTTTACGATTCCGACGCTTACAACGACGATCTTCCCTATGTCGTCGGCGATGCGGACAGCCCCCACGTCGTCCTGCCCTACAGCTTCGATACCAACGACATGCGCTTCGGCCCCGGTGGCGGCTTTGTCTTCGGCGAGGATTTCACCCGCTATTGCGCCGATGCCTTCGACTGGCTGTGCCGCGAGGGCGAGACGCGGCCCAAGATGATGTCCGTGGGCCTGCACCAGCGCATCATCGGCCGCCCCGGCCGGATCGGCGGGTTGGAACGCCTGCTGCAGCACATGGCCGCCCGCCCCGATATCTGGTACGCGACAAGGGCCCAGATTGCCCATGCTTGGCGCGATATGGCGGGGATGGACCGCTGGTCCCCCCGCACCGCGGGCTGACGGTCATGCACCTGCTGATCGTCAATTCCAACACCTCGCCGGGCATTACCCGTCAGGTCGCGACCGAAGCGTGGTCGCTGGCCCGCGCCGGCGCCGTGATCAGCGCGGTCACGGCGCCCTATGGCGTCCCCGCCATCGAAACGCCGG
This sequence comes from Chachezhania sediminis, assembly GCF_009765275.1. Classification (GTDB taxonomy): domain Bacteria; phylum Pseudomonadota; class Alphaproteobacteria; order Rhodobacterales; family Rhodobacteraceae; genus Chachezhania; species Chachezhania sediminis. The sequence goes on along the minus strand of NZ_VOPH01000014.1, from coordinate 69,962 downwards.
AAGATGCCAGGATCGCGGCCGCCGCCACCTGCGATGCGATCCGGTCGGCGGGTCCGGTGGACGCAGCGATCATCGCCTGTTTCAGCGACCCCGGGCTGGTGCAGATCCGGGAGGAAGTCGCCTTTCCCGTCATCGGCATTGCAGAGGCCGCGATGCTGGACGCGGCCGCCATGGGGGACCGTTTCGCGATCCTGACCGTGGCGCCGACGACCATTCCGGGGATCCGGCAGACGGCCGATGAGTACGGCGTGGCCGGGCAGTTGACCGGCGTCCATGCGCTGAACCGGGGTGTGCTGGACAGTCACGCCGACCCCGGGCGGACGCTGAAGGACATGACCGACCTGGCGCAGGCTGTCCTCTCCGCCGAGAAGCCCGATGTGCTGGTCCTGGGCGGGGCCGTCACGGCCGGCATGACCCGTCATCTGGCGCACCTGATCCCTGTCCCGTTGATCGACGGGCTGGGCTGTGCAATGGCGCGGGCCGGGGCGTGAGAGCCCCCGCATCCGGGCGGGACGCGGCCGTCGAAACAGGAAGGGTTGCGATCGACCCGGCCGGAGGTCGCGAGGCGGCCGCCCCCAGTGAGGCAGTGGGCGGGCCGACCGCTGTCCGACCTGCGGCCGGGGGGACTTCCGTCAGGCGCCAGGTGGCCCCTAGCGGTGGCTGTGCCCGGCGGCCAGTTCCACGATTTCCTCGGTGATCTCTTCCTGCCGCAACCGCCGGGAGGTGGCGACCAGCGTGTCCGTCGTGTCCTTCACGTTGTCCTGCGCCGCGATCATGGCACGCATCCGCGCAACGTTCTCGGCCGCGAAGGCCAACATCACCGCCTCGACCAGTTCCGCAACGATGTATTCGTCGACCAGCTGCGCCAGCAGCCGAGCCGGCGGCAGCGTCGTCATCGGTGCCGACCGGCGCCCCGGCAAGGGAAACCGGGCATAGTCGAAGGGGACCAATTGCCGGGTCACGACCTCCATGCCGCTGACGCCCGTGGGCATCGCGTGCACGACCGAGACGCGGGCGATCTCCTCCGTGTCCATCATCCTGAACAGCGCGTCCGTCATGCGGGTCACCAGCGACACCGCCTGCGCCGGGTGGACGATCATGGCGTCGTTCCAGACCGGGTTGCGATGGCGTTCGGTGGCGACCAGAACGCCGCGGTCGCCGACCAGGAACAGGTCGTGCGGCCCGTCCAGCAGGGGTGTTGCCGCATCGAAGACCTGTTCGTTGTAGGTCCCGGCAAAGCCCTGTTCGGCAGTGATCACGATCACCGCGTGGTGACGGTCGTCGCGGGATATCCCCGTCGGGGCCGGATCGGGCATCAGCGCCATCGCCTCGGCAATGGCGTCGCCGATGGTTTCGGCATAGGCGCGGATGGCCTCGACCTGCTCGTGCGCCTCCTGCACGCGGGCGGTGGCGATGCCCCGCATGGCACGGATCACAGCTCCCAGCTTCTGGACCGTGCCGATCCGTGCCTCGACATCCGCCAGCCGGCCGGTCACGGCGCCTGCCCCACATCACGGGCCAGCGCCCGGACCGCCTCGACCAGCGCCGCGCGGATGTCGGCGTCCAGCTTGCCGGTTTCACGCACCTTGCCCGAAGCCTCGGCCGCATGGCTGTGAAGCCATCCGGTCAGCCGTTGCCGGAGCGTGGGCAGCTTCTCGGGCGCCAGATCGTCCAGCGCACCATCGGCGAGCGCCGCCAGAAGGGCCACCTGCCCCACCATGTCGAGCCCCGCGAACCGCGGCTGGGTCAGCAGCGCCCGGATTCGCAAGCCGCGGGCAATCCGTTCCTGCACGCGAGCGCTGGTCACGCCGCCGAACCGGGTGAACATCTCCAGCTCCTGGAACTGGGCGTAATCCAGACGGACGCGTCCGGAGACCTGCCGCAGGGCCGGCCACTGCGCCTTGCCCCCCACCCGGCTGACCGACAGGCCCACGTCGACCGCCGGCCTGCGGCTGGCGGCAAAGAGGCTGGTGTCCAGCACGATCTGCCCGTCGGTGATCGAGATCAGGTTAGTCGGGATATAGGCCGAGAGGTTGCCGGCATCTGTTTCGGCAATCGGCAGCGCGGTCAGGGACCCGCCGCCCAGTTCCGGCGCCAGTTTGGCCGCGCGTTCCAGCAGGCGGGCATGAAGATAGAAGATGTCGCCCGGATAGGCCTCGCGCCCCGGGGGTTCGCGGGTCAGCAGGGCCAGTTCCCTGTGGGTCGCGGCATGGCGGGTCAGGTCGTCGATGACGATCAGCGCGTGCTGGCCCCTGTCCCGGAAATATTCCGCGATGGTCATGCCGGCGAAAGGCGCGATCCACTGCATGCCGGGGCTGGAGGACGCGCCACCCACCACGAAGATGCAGCGTTCGGGGCCACCGTGGGTATGGACGGCCTCGATCACACGTTGGACGGCCGCTGCGGGCTGGCCCACGGCGACATAGACGCAGATCACGTCGCTGGTCTTCTGATTCACGATGGCATCGACGGCAAGCGCCGTCTTGCCCGTGGCCCGGTCGCCAACGATCAGTTCCCGCTGGCCCCGACCCAGCGAAAAGAGGCTGTCCATCACCAGAACGCCGGTTTCCAGCGGCTCCGTCACCTCGGCCCGGTCGATGATCGATGGTGCCGGGCGTTCGACGGGCAAGGTGTCCGCCGTGGCAACAGGCGCGCCGCCATCCAGCGGCCGGCCCAGCGGGTCGATGACCCGGCCCAGCAGCGCGTCGCCCACCGGGACTTCAAGCACCCCTCCGGTATCGATGACGCGGTGGCCGGCTTCGATCGCGCTGGCCTCGTCACAGATCACGACGTCGATTTCGTCCTCGCCCAGGCTGTGGGTGAAACCCAGCTGCCCACCCTGGAATTTCAGCAGCGCCCCCAGGGCAACGTCCGGCAGGCCCGAAACCTGCGCGATCCCGTCCGCCACCCGTTCCACCCGGCCCACGGCCATCGCCTCGGGCGCCAGGGGCGCGTCGGCCAGCGCGGCGCGGCTGCGGGTCAGCCAGTCGGAGGTCTCAGTCATCGGGGGCGATCCTGCCTGCAATCCGGTCGAGATCCGACCGGAAGGTGTTGCGGACGACGGCGTGCGGCGTGTCCAGTTCCAGCCCCGCGATCAGGCTGTCGTCGGTGATGAAGGTCAGGGGCACGGCGCGGCCGAGGGTCGCCTGCAACTGATCCGCGACCAGCGCCTGCTCATCCCCCGTCAGGGGTTTCGCGGAACGGACAATCGCCGGGCCTTCGGTCCCGATCCGGTCCTGCGTGGCTTTCGGCAGCTTCGACACGGCGTCGATCAGCCCGGGCACGAAGTCCACGGCCCGGGCACCACCCGGCAACTGGTCCAGCAGGCGCGCCGAGATATCGACGGCCAGGGTCGCGGCCTCGGCATGCCAGTGCTGGGTTTCGGCCGCGCGCTGGCGGTCCAGGTCTGCGGCCGCATCGGCGCGGGCCTTGTCGGCGTCGGCGCGGGCTTCGGCCAGGATCTGCTGCTTCTGGCGGTCGGCCTCGGCCCGGGCCTCGGTGATCAGCGTGGCGCGGTCGGCGGCGAGGGCGTCCTTGGCCTTCTGCGTCTCGGCCAGGGCTTCGGCGGCCGCGGCGCGGTCGGCCTGGGCCTGGTCCAGCGCCGCGTGGGCCGCGGCCTGCCGTTCCGCGATGATCCCGGCTACCGGACGGAACAGGAACCGCGCCAGAAGCCAGACCAGCACCACCGCGTTCACGGTCTGCAATCCGAAGGTCCACCAGTCGAAGCTCACCCGCCCTGCCCCCCTAGACGAAGGGATTGGCGAAAAGGACCAGAAGCGCGATCACCAGGGTATAGATCGCCATGGTCTCGATCATCGCCAGACCCACGAACAGCGTGCGGCTGACGGTGCCGGCGGCCTCTGGCTGGCGAGCGATGGCGTCCATGGCGGCAGCCACGGCGCGGCCTTCGGCCAGCGCGGGGCCGATTGCGCCGAAGCTGACCGCGATGGCGGCAGCAAGGATCGACACGACTTCGATCAGGTTTGCGGTCATGGCTTTGAGGCCTCCGTCTGTTGCGATGGTTCGGGAAGGTCGTCGCCCACGGCCGCGCCGATGAAGACGGTGGCGAGGACTGCGAAGATATAGGCCTGGACAGCGCCGGTCAGCAGATCCAGCGCCATCAGCGGGATCGGAACGAAAAGCCCCGCCAGCGACAGCACGATGCCCACGACGAAGACGCCGCTCATCACGTTACCGAAAAGGCGCACGACAAGCGAAAAGGTGCGGGTGATCTGTTCGACGATATTGAGCGGGATCATCACCCAGGAGGGTTCGGCGAAGGTGGCAAGATAGCCCTTCAGGCCCCTGCCCTTGATGCCGTAGTAGATCGTAGCCACCAGCACCATGACAGCCAGCGCCGCGTCGGTTTCCAGGTGAGCCGTGGGCGGTTCGATGCCCGGGATCAGCGCGCACCAGTTGGCGATCAAGACGAAGCCGAAGATGGTGCCGATCAGCGATCGGAACGGGCCTGGATCGCGCTGCATCGTGTCGCGGATCTGGTCGTCGATGACGCTGACGAAGAGTTCCAGGATGGTCTGCGTCTTGCCGGGCAACATCTTCAGCCTGCGGGTCGCCAGAAACGCGAAAAGCCCCAGGCCCGCCATGATCCCCCATGTCACCACCACCGGCGCGCTGATCGCGACGGGACCGATGTGGAACAGCGGTTCGAGGCTGAGAGGATTTTCCATTCAGTCCCCCTTCCGTGCCCGGCGCATGACGACAATGCGGCCCAGAAGCAGACCGATGGCACCGGCCAGCAGAGGCATCGCACCGGCCAGGGCCATGACCACGAAGATCGCGACCAGAACGGCAAGGCGTGCCAGTTGCAGGCCCAGGACCTGCCAGACCGGGGTGCCGTCCAAGTACATGGCCGACACGCGTTTCAGGGTCGAGAAATGGAACAGCCCCATCGCCAGACCGATCAGCAGGGCCAGGACGGAAACCGGCACCGGGTTCGCTGCGATGAAGGCACTCATTTCCGGTGCATCCATTTCCAGGCCGCATGAAAGCCGATGGCCGCGCCGATGAAGATCCCGGGCGCAGTGAAGAAGACCCCGCTGTCGAAATGCCGGTCAGCGAAACGGCCGATGACAATGCCCAGAAGGATCGGTGTGACGATGGCCCAGCCCAGGATCCCGATCTGGCCCAGCTGGTTGCCGAATGACGGCGGCGGCGTGCGGCGCGCCTCTTCGTCCCTGTCTGCGGTGCGGCGGGCAGCCTCGGCCGTGCGGTCGTCGTCGGTCATCCGTCGCCCCCTTCGCCAAGGATCAGGGGCGGGTGGTCGAAGGCGCCCGGCCGGTCGGGTCGCAGATAGCGCATGATCTGGCGCACCGCGCGGGAATGCAGCCGGGCCTCTTCGGTGCGGGCGCTGCGGTCGGCATCGACCTGGGCCGCGCGGAGGTCGGCCACCTTGGCCACGAGACCGTCCAGATCGTCGCCCAGAACGCCTTCACGGCAGGAAATCGACACCTTGGTCCCGCCCAGCACCGTCAGCACCCCGGCCCGGACGGCACAGAAATGCAGCCGGTCCCCGGCATCGCGCCAGCGGACGACCGACGCGGGCAGCGCCGTCAGAAAGTCGATATGCCCCGGCAGGATCCCGAAAGCGCCGCTGTCGTCCTCGGCCCGGACGGCACGCACATCCGCGGCGTCGATCAACGCCGCCATGGGCGTGGTGATGCGCAGATGCAGCGCCCCAGTCATGCCGCATCCGCCTTGCGGCCGGCCTCTTCCTTGGCGCGGGCTTCCTCGAATGTGCCGACCATGTAGAGCGAGCCTTCGTCCCAGTCGTCGGCCTCGCCCGCCAGGATCGCCTTGCAGCCCGCCAGCGTGTCTTCGATGCCGACCGACCGGCCTTCCATGCCCGTGAACGCCTCGGTCACCGTGAAGGGCTGGGTCAGGAAGCGTTGCAGCCGGCGGGCACGTTCGACGGCCAGCCGGTCCTCCCGGCCCAACTCCTCCACCCCCAGCAGGGAAATCACGTCCTGCAGTTCGCGGTAATGCTCGATTGTGCGACGGACCTGGTTGGCGACGGCCACGTGATCTTCGCCCAGGACCAGCGGGTCGAGCAGGATGGACGTGGACGCGATGGGATCGACGGCCGGGTACATCCCGTCGGCAGCCATGGCGCGGCTCAGGACGACGGTGCTGTCCACATGGGACGCGATGGTGGTCACGGCCGGGTCGGTAAAGTCGTCTGCCGGGACATAGACCGCCTCGATCGCCGTGATGGCGGCAGCGCCGCGGCTGGCAATGCGTTCCTGAAGCTCTGCCACCTCGGTCGCCAGCGTCGGCTGATAGCCTACGCGGCTGGCCATGCGCCCCAGTAGGCCCGACACCTCGGACCCCGCCTGGACGAAGCGGAAGACGTTGTCCATCAGCAAGAGCACGTTGCGGTGCTGTTCGTCCCGGAAATATTCCGACATCGCCAGCGCCGTCATCGGCACCCGCCAGCGCGCGCCGGGGGGTTCGTTCATCTGACCATAGACCAGCACCGTGCGGTCCAGAACCCCAGCGCCAGTCATGTCCGACAGCATCTCGTGCCCTTCACGGGACCTCTCGCCCACGCCGCAGAAAACGGAAATTCCTTCGTAGCGGGCGACCATGGCGTGGATCAGTTCCATCACCAGGACGGTCTTGCCGACGCCCGCGCCGCCGAACATCGCGGCCTTGCCGCCCTGCGCCAAGGGGGCAAGCAGGTCGACGACCTTGATGCCGGTGCGAAAGATCTCGTGACTGCCGGACTGCGCCGACAGGGGCGGCGGCGCGTTGTGGATCGGGCGGCGGGGCGTGTCGGCGGGCAGGGGCGCGCCGCGGTCGCCGATAGCGCCGGTGATGTCCAGAAGCCGGCCCAGGACCGCATCGCCCACCGGCACCGAAACCGGACCGCCAAGCGCGCGGACGGCCGCACCCCTGCGCAGGCCGTTGGTGGGCCGCAGCGCTATGGCACGGGCAGTGCGGTCGTCCAGGTGGGCCTGGATTTCGGCCACGAAGGTTTCGCCGGCCGTGAGTTCCACCTCGACCGCGTCGTTGATGGGGGGCAACGCGCCCTCTGGAAACCTGATGTCGAGCACGGCGCCGCGGATCGCGACAAGGCGGGCGCCGTCCGGTTCTGTGGGTTGCATGCGATCCGGTGCCCCTCTGCGAGGTCCTGACGTATCCACCCCATTCAGACCAGCGACGGTTCACATGTTCAAGGCGAAAGTGCCTTCGGGCCCACCCGCTTGCCAAGGCGTCGCACCTGCCGCACCCGCCGGCGATATCCCACTTGTTCAACCTGTCCCCAGGCGCAGAAGACTGGACATGCCGTTCTGCGCCATGACCGCCGGCATTGCCGCGGGCCACGGCGGCAACCCCCTTCGTCGCAGTTCCGGACGCGCGATGGGGCGTTCCTGTTCTCCACCGGCAGCCCGACCCGCCCGGTGGCGCCTCCGTAGCCTAGCCCGGCTTCACGTCCATGCCGCCGCGCTCCGGCCGAAAGCGGCGGCGACCGGACTGCCGGGATTTTGCGGGGTTCCGAATTGTTTTGCGGGGTTCCGAATTGTCATGTACCCGCATGGTCGATGGCTCTGCCAAGGGTTGAAAATGGCCGGTGGTCCGATTTCGGTCTGTCGGTTTGGGGTCATAAGGGCCATTCTGCAGGTCGGATGGGCCGCAAGGGTCCAGAGACAAAGGAAGGGCAGGAAACGGCATGATCGATCCGCATTGCCATACCAGCAGCATCAAGGTGAACCGTCCGGCCGAATCGGTGTTCGCGCTGATGTCCGACGGCGTGAAACAGGGCCACTGGGCCTGGGGCAGCGCCGGGCGCGAGGATCTGGGGAACGGGATTTTCGCCGGCACCTCGGTCTTCAACGGTGCGCGGACGCTGGTCCGGCTGAACGTCGACCCCGAGATGATGGTCGTGAACTATGATGTGGGCGGCTCGGAAGAGACGATGCGGTTCCGCAACATGTCCCGGGTCCTCCCCGGGCCGGTGCTGGGCTATGGCCCGGACGAATGCGTCGTCTCGCTGCTGACCTGGCGGCTGGCAGACCAGGATGATGCCGCCTGGGCCCAGATTTCAACCGTGCACGAGGCCGAGATGTATCTGATCAAGGGCCTGGCAGAGCGCGACCTGCCCTGAAGGGCAACAGCCGCTCGGAAAGCCGGGCCGCGATTTCGACTGCCGGGATGTCGCCCTGAAGCCGAAGACCCACCCTGCCCGGCGGCACTTTGGATAGCGCCCCGGGCGGCCACTTCGGGACCATCCGCAGGCCGCCCCCTGCCCGTCTTGCAGTCACAGCCGCCGTCTTTTCCGATCCCCGGCCATCAGTACAAGGCAGGCTCCCTGGCGGCCAGCGCATCGACGATCTTATCCAGTTCGGCTTCGGACAGCCCGGCATGGCGCAGATACCCCTCTGCCCCGCCGAAACCGCCCTGCAGCCAGTCCAGCACATATTCCATGTCGGCCGGTTCCGACTGCATCATCCGGGCCGCCAGCGCAGCGTCCGCCCCCCGGGCGATCGCCCCGTCCTTCAGAACGGCCAGAAGCCCCGCCCCCAGATCCGCCGTGGCGGCATAGTCGGCGACAATATCCGCCCGGGCGGCACCCAGCAGGTCCAGCAGCAGCGCAGCCATCACGCCCGTCCGGTCCTTGCCGGCGGTACAGTGAAACAGGACCGGAGCCCCATCCGCCTGGGCAAGCGCGCGGAAGGCGCGGCCGAACCTGGGCGCGGCACTTCCCAGCGCCTCGACATAGCGGTCGCCGAAACTGGCCGTCCCGTCGGCCGCGAAGACATGGCCCAGCGGCGCCAGCCCGTCGAAGACTGGGATGGGCATTAGGCCCGGGTGATCGGCGAAGGGCCCCGGGGCTGCGACGCGTTCCGCCTCGGACCGCAGGTCGATGACGCGGACAATCCCAAGTTCGGCCAGCCCGGTCCGTCCGGGATCGGTCAATCCGTTCATACCGCAGGCGCGGTAAACCCGGCCGGGCCGCACCCAGGCCCCGCCCTTCAACGGCGCACCGCCCAGGTCGCGGATGTTGTGGGTTCCGTCGAGCGGCATCAGCCGCGGAAAGATCGCGCTCATTTCAGTCCCGATTTCATGAAGCTGTCGATGACCTGCCGGTGCAGCACAAGGTAAAGCCCAAAGACCGGAAGCGAGGCCAGCGTCGCCGCCGCCATCAGCGGCCCCCACTGGTTGCCTTCCTGCGTCATGAACATCTGCAGGCCGATCTGGACGACCGAGTCCTCGATCTTGCGGATCAGGAGCAGCGGCCAGAAATATTCGTTCCAGGCCGAGATGAAGGCCAGCACCCCCAGCGATGCGATGGCCGGCCGCAGGTTCGGCACGATGATTTCCCACAGGATGCGCCAGTGGCCGGCATCGTCCATGCGCGCGGCCTCGATCACCTGTCTGGGGAAGGACTTCATCGCATTGACCAGGACCAGAACGGCAAAGGCCGCCGCCGCATTGGGCAGGACAAGGCCGGTGGTCGTATTCAGCAGGCCCAGCTTCGTCGACAGCACGTAGTTCGGGATCATCGTCACCTGGAACGGCACCAGCCAGGACAGCGCGATCAGCGACTGAACCACCTTGCCGCCCGGAAACCGCCAGCAGGTCAGCGCATAGGCTGCAAAAAGCCCCGTCAGGATCTGCGCCAGCGCCGTTGCCGCGGCCATGACGAAGGTGTTGCCCAGCATCTTCAGCATCGGGATCGCCGTCAGGACGAAGGCGAAGTTTTCCAGCGTCGGCTGCTGCGGCAGCAGCCGCAGCGAAAAGATCTCGATCTCTGGCCGGAAGGCGGTGACGATCATCCAGTAGACCGGCACGACCGCCGTCAGCACCAGCAGGATCATGGCGCCATGGGTGGCGACCGTGGTGGCGCGGGACCTAGTTGTCATGGAAGGCAACCTTTCTGGACAGGCCCAGGAACAGCAGGGCCAGCAGACCGAAGGTGACGAAGGTCATGATCCCGGCCGTGGCGCTCCACCCCGCGGAAAAGGTCTGGAACCCGTATTTCCACATCAGGAAGAAGATGTTGGTGGTGGCGCCCATCGGGCCGCCGTCGGTGATGGCGTTGATGTAGACGAAACTCCACTGCGCGCCGAAAAGGACGGTCATCATCACCAGCAGCAGGATCGTCGGCGACAAGAGCGGCAGCCGGATGTCGCGGGTGATCTGCCAGCGGTTGGCGCCGTCCATGCGCGCAGCCTCCAGATAGCCGGGGTCGATGGTGCCGTTGGCGGCGGACAAGAGCAGCGTGGAAAAGCCCATCAGCTTCCAGCCGGTGATCCAGACCATGGTCCAAAGCGCGATGTCGGGGTTCTGGAAGAACTTCACCGTCGGGAAACCAAGGCCCGCGATGATATGGTTCACGAGGCCATAGTCCTCGTTCAGCAGCCAGCGCCACAGCACGGCGGCGACGATGGGGGGCACGATCATCGGGATGAAGATCAGCGCGCGATAGAGGTTGCGCAGCCGGCCTGTCAGGTCCTGCGTCAGGATGGCCACAGCCAGCGGGATCACGACCGACAGCGGCAAGAGGCCCACCACGTACCAGACCGTGTTCAGCGCCGCCTGCCGCAATTCGGGCAGCGCCAGGAGGTTGCGATAGTTCGCCCAGCCCACCGGCTTCGGTGTCTTTGTGGGCAGCATGTTCCACTGGGTGAAGGACAGCTGGAAGCTCTGGAACAGGGGCAGGTAGATCCAGACGAAAAGCACGGCCAGCGTCGGCAGCAGGTAAAGCCAAGGTGCAACCTGGACACGCGGCAAAAGCCGGGCGGGCGCGCGGATGGCGGATGGGGCAACAGCATCGGTCATGCGGATGTAAGTCTTCTGAAAAGGGGAATGCGCGGCCCCCGCGAAGGGACCGCGCGAAGGGGCATCAGCCGTCGGCCGGCATCAGGGCCTGGGCCTGGACCTGGGCACGGCGCAGCACCTCGTAGGGGTCTTCGTCGCCCAGAACGGCCTCGGTCGCGGCGTCCTTCATCATGTTTTCCACCTGGCGATAGTTCGGGCCGGCGAAAGCCATGTTCGGCGTCAGACGGGTCAGCTGTTCCAGGTTCGGCTGGATCATCGGATGCGCATCGACCCAGGGCTTCAGGTACTGGGGATCGTCAACGATATCGAGCCGCAGCGGCAGGTAGCCGATCTTGGACGTGATCTGTGTATAAGCGTGCTTGGACGTCAGGAACTTCATCAGTTCCCACGCCGCGCGCTGCTTGACCGGATCCTTGGACAGCAGGAACAGGGCGGAACCGGAATTGGTGGGCGCGGTCGGTTTGTCGCCGAAGGACGGCATGGCGGCGACTTCAAGCTCGAACTTGCCGTCGGCGGCCTTGATGAAGCGGTTCTGCACGGCCGAGGTGAACAGGAACATGCCCAGCTTGCCGGCGGCGAAAGTGTCCATGTGGGACGCCGGGTCGATTTCCGCATAGGCGCCGCTGTCGCGCAGGTCGCGCAGCATCGCCACGGCATCGGCCGCGGGCTGATCGGCGAAGGTCAGCGTGTTGCCTTCGCGGACAATGCCGCCGTTCGACATCACGATGGACTGATAGACGAAGGTCCCGTCGATGGGACCGAAAGCGCCGGGAAAGAAGCCGTACTTGTCGGTCTTCTGCTGGATCGCCATGCCCGCTTCCTTGACCTCGGCCCAGGTTTTCGGCGGGTTCTTCGGGTCCAGCCCGGCTTCGCGGAAGATGTCGGCATTGATGAACATCACCGGGGTCGAGAAGGTATAGGCCAGCCCATAGGTCTTGCCGTCGACCCTGCCCAGGTCCAGACCGCTGGGCACCATGCCTTCGGCGTGGGCCGCCAGCTCGTCTCCGGCCAGATCTTCCAGCGCCTCGGCCCCCAGATCGTCGGCGGCATAGATCAGGTCGCGAAAGACCAGCTGTGCCAGGTCGGGCTCCTGCCCTGCCACGATGTCGGCCTGTACGCGGCTCAGGATCTCGTTCGATGGCGCACCGATGGGTTCGACCTTGATCAGCGGGTTTTCCGCCATGAAGTCGTTGATCAGGCCCATGGTCGTGTCGTTGTTCAGACCGGCCGAGGCAAGGTTGTAGGAATAGAAGCTGATGGTCACCGGCGCGGTGATCCCGGCCGCCATCTCAGCGCGGAGCGCGGGCGCCAGCGCGGTCAGCGCTACCGCGGCGACACCGGTCGCCAGGAAGGTTCTGCGAAGCATCGTTGGATCCTTTCGGGGGAATGTCTCAGGCAGTTTCGGTTTGGGCGGCATAGGCCGCCTCTTCGTTCGCGGCGGCGCGTTCGCGCAGCATCTCCAGCGGATAGACGTTCAGTTCCGCCCGGTCCGACGCCAGCGGCACCAGCTGCATGGTCAGGCCGGAGGACCGCAGCGTACCGATGCCGAAGCCGGCGCCGCGCACCATGCGCAGCCGGTCGGTGGCCAGGATGTCGGTGGCCGCGTGCTGGCCGATGCCGACGATCACCGGAATGCCGTGCCATACGGAAAAGCGGTCGTGGTGGATGTGCCCGGACAGGATGCCGCGGATATCGTGGCCCTTCAGCATGCCCCGAAGCTGTAGACTGTCAGCAATTCGGATTCCACGCCAGAATGCCTCATCCTCTTCATCGCCCAGCATGGGCGGGTGGTGAACGACGATCAGCTTCGGCAGATCGGCGTGATCCATCAGCCGCGCCGCCAGCCAGTCGAACTGGTGCGGTTCCAGCGCTCCGCCGATGGCGCCCGGCGTTGTGCTGTCCAGCGTGATGATATGGATTCCCGCGATCACCGTGTCGTGGTCGTAGGTCGCGTTGTTGCCGGGCCCCTGCCCCAGCATACCCTCATAGAACCCTTCGCGGGTGTCGTGATTGCCGATGGCATAGACGATCGGCATCTCCAGGCTTTCCAGCGCCTTCGCCAACTTGCGATAGCTGGCCGCATCCCCTGCATTGGCCAGATCCCCGGACGCGATCACGAAATCCGGCTTGGGGTCGATCCGGTGCACTTCGGCCAGGATCGCCGCCATCGTGGCTTCGGTGTCCGAATGGAGGTGCGGGTCATCCGCCTCGCCGAAGTGAAGGTCGGTCAGGTGAACGAAGGTTGCATCTGCCATGCGGTATCTCCTTGAAGTGCGGGCAGTGGATCGACGCGCTGGCCGGTCTCGCCATGGAAAAGGTGAAGGTCCTCGGGCTCGACGGTCAGGCCGAAGGGGCCCGACGGCGGCCGCGCATCGACCGGCAGCGCCACGACCAGGTCCAGCTCGGCGGAGGTGGCGTGCAGGTGCAGTTCCGATCCCAGATCCTCGCACAGGTCAGCGCGGAAGACCGGTCCGTCGGCGGGCGCGGCCGTCAGGCGAAGCGCGCCGGGGCGCATGCCGACCGTGACCGGCGTATGCGGGTTCAGCGGCCAGCGACCGCCAAGGCGCCAGCCGCCATCGGCGACCAGCGTGCCGTCCGAAACGATCCGGCCGGGCACAAGGTTCATGGCAGGCGTACCGATGAAGCCCGCGACAAAGACGCTGGCCGGGCGGCGGAACAGATCCTGCGGCGTGCCCACCTGCTCGATCCGGCCCTTGTTCATCAACACCATCCGGTCGGCCATGGTCATGGCTTCCAGCTGGTCGTGCGTGACGAAGACGGACGTCGTGCCCAGCCGGCGATGCAGGCGCTTGATCTCGACCCGCATGCTGGCCCGCAGCTTCGCGTCCAGGTTCGACAGCGGTTCGTCGAATAGGAAGACCTGTGGGTTCCGCACCATCGCCCGGCCCATGGCCACCCGTTGCCGCTGACCGCCGGACAGTTGCCCCGGTTTGCGGTCCAGCAGGTGGTCCAGTTCCAGCAGGCGGGCAACGTCTTCCACCCTGCCCTGCCGTTCGGCGCGGCGGACGCCCGCGACCTTCAGTGCGTAGCCGATATTCGCGGCAACCGACATGTGCGGGTAAAGCGAGTAGTTCTGGAACACCATGGCACAGCCGCGCCGACCCGGTTCAAGGTCGTTGACCACGGTCCCCCCGATCTGGATCCGACCGCCGGTCGCATCTTCCAGTCCTGCGATCAGGCGCAGCAACGTGGACTTGCCGCATCCCGACGGGCCCAGGATCACCAGGAATTCGCCGGATCTGATGGACAGGTCCACCGCTTCGACCGCGGCGGTTCCGGCGAATTCCTTGCGCAACTGGCTGATCGCGATTTCAGTCATGTGGGGCCATCCGTGTCCTGCAGGTTGGATGGCGGTCTAGGCCGAGTCGGTGTCCCTTAAATGACGGTCCTCAAACGGCGTTTGACGGGGCCAGCGAAACACGCCGCTGAACCGGACGTGCCCGGCGCGCGGGCTGGGCAAACATCGGTTCGATGATTTCACAAAGTTCCGCGATCACGGGTTCTGCGTCGCCTTTCAGCGGACGGCCGGTCAGCACCTCGCATCGCGGGGCATGGCGGGTGAATTGCGACCGGACCCCAAGGGCCGCGGCCAGACGCCAGGCGATCTCTTCTTCGGTGAACCACGGCGCCGCGCGACGAAGGTATTCGGCAAAGATCCGATGTGGCTTCACGCCGTTGATCAGCGGGTCGAAATGCTCGGGATGTTCGGAAAAGGTCGCCAGCCGGTTCATGTATTGCAGTACGGCATAGGGACTCTCCGGGTCCATGCTCCACCGCAGCGAGGTTCCGATCAGCGCCCTGACGATAGCGCCGACGCTCGGCGATGCGGGGGCGGCCCGGTCGATGCAGCGTTGCAGCTCGGTCAACCTTTCGCTGTTCAGCCGGTCATAGACCCGCTGCGCGGTGGCCACGGCCAATTCCTCCAGCGATCCAAAGTGATACGAGACCGAGGCGACATTGGTCCCCGCGGCGGCCGCGATTCTGCGGACCGAGATGTCGGGGGATCCTTCCGCGTCGCAGATGATTTTTTCCGCGGCATTCATAAGCCGGGTGCGGGTATGCGATTTCTTGTCCATTGCAGGGGTCTACAGGGTGGATGCGACAGTAGTTTGTCATCTTACGGTGGATGATGCTGTTTCGGCCAAATTGGATCCGTGATGCGTATAAACGAAATAAACGAAATTCCGTGGTTCGGTCGGTTGGGGCCTGTCTGCTTCACGGTGACAAGAACAGCCGATTGTCGGGTCAAAGTTGGCCATGGCCAACTTCATGAGTCTATGATCGGTCACGAGGTAAACGGAATGCTGCTCGCACTGACAGTATGCCTTTCAAGGATGTGCCTTAGGTATCCTTCCGGATGACTGATTTTTTCGATGCGTCCTGCTATGCGATCCTGGATTTGCAGCGTTTCCATCCATCCAAGCCGACCAATGGCTTCAGACAATAGCTCTGTCCTCATCCCCAGCATCTGGCCGAAGTCGTGAACGATCCGAACGGCCTCGGATATCGTGGTTGGTTGTTTGGGATAGAAATCGGAGAGGGTCGTCAGTTGGCTCCACGAAATGGTGGCATCGCTGCGGGTCGCTTTTTTGGGATATGTTTTGATTGGCTCTTTGTGCCGGACATCCTGTCTGTCGGTGGCGGTCGTTTTGACTGATTGCGTAGGGGCGCTTTCGACCTCGACCTGTTGCGAAACCGTTGGGCCGTGGTCAACCAACAGGTCGGTCAGGTGGGCCAGGATGGTCCGCACTTCGGTCAGTGACGTGGAGGTTCGGCGGATCACCTTCGCGGTGTGGTCAAGAAAGTCTATGGCATCGCCGGACAGATCGCGGCCCAGGCAACTCAGGCGCATCTTGCGGACCATGGCTTTCAGCCCGCGCAGTTCCTCGGCTTCTTCCCGACGCCGATCGGCGAGTTCCGTCAATTCGGCAGAGCGGGCCAGAAGGGGGGACAGGTCGATTCCGAAGGCTCCGATGATGCGGCCTGCCTTCTTCACGGCAAAGCGCTTGCCATTCGCGCTGTCGCGGCGGCGGATCAGGCCGATTTCCTCCAGCCGCTCGAAATGGCGGCGGAGCTGGCGGTCGGTCAGGCCCTTGGCACGAAAGCTCAGGGTGTCGTTCGCTGCGAAAACGGTCAGCAGGCAGCGAGGCGTGATCGGCCGGTCTGCGCCTGTCTTGGGATCGCGGCAGGGCAGGCAGCTGAGCAGCGCATCGATCACCATGACCGATGAGGCCCGCAGTCCCAGATCCCGTGCCACAGTGTTGACCGCTGCCATCAGGGCGCGCCTGGTGATGGGCGCGAAATGCGGCTGATCCGCAATAGCCCCCAGTCCCGCGAAAGCATGGGCTTGCGAGTGGGCACAGATATCCTGCGCCTCGGCGTCATGCGCCGTGACCTGTTGTTGGTTCATCAGATTTCAGACGGCAAAAGTAGACCGTTCACCGAAATCGGTGTTGCAGTGATTCTGGTTTGGGGATACCAATAGATTGCTAGTAAATCGGAACCCTTCGGAGTGCTTCACCGCCTTCGGGGGGTTTCTTTTTGCGCTGCTGTCTGCCTCCTTGCTGCTCTGTTCTGCCTCGGGGTTATCCCGGTTGGCCATGGCCAACCAAGTATTTTCAATGCGTTAGGCTGTGATCCCTATCACTGACCGCGCTTCTTCCAGTCCGCGTACAGGCGGTCCAGGTTTTCTTCGACGAAGCTGATGAAGCCCTGTTCATCGGCGGCCGCAACCTCGATCGTCAGCTTCTTGCCACGCGCCTTCGCCAGGACCGGCGCGCCGGAACCTTTCCGGGTCGGGGCAGGGGCGGGCGTGGGCGGCGGGACAGTCCCGCGCAGTTCGATCCGCTGCAGGGCCTTGATCAGCTGCGTAAGTTTCTCGGCCGGAGTGCCGGTGGCGGGGATCAGTTCCTCGATCTCGATGGCGCGGGGCGCACTGTCCAGCTTCACCAGCCGGCGCAGTTCCAGCCAGGGCCGTCGGCCGGCGTCATGGGCCGCGCCGATCCGGTAGACCACCGTATCGGGCACATCCCGCGCCACGCCGATCAGCTTGCTTAGCGTGCCCTTGTCGACCGCCAGAACCTCTCCGATCTCGACCCGGGAAAAGCCCTGTTCCTCCAGCTTCACGGCAAAGACTGCCTGTTCGATGAAGCTGCGTTCCAGCCGGGCCGAGTTTTCCAGCGCTTGCGAAACCAGCGCCTCGCGCTGGTCCATTTCCTTGATGTAGGCCTTGACTTTGATGCCAAGCGCCCGGCACGCCGCGATCCGGCGGCGGCCATAGACGACCTCGTACCGGGGACCGGCCCCGCGGCGATAACGCAGCAGGGCGGGCAGTTGCTGGCCCGAGGTCCGGATGGACTCGATCAGGTCGTCCAGCCCGTCGGTGATGTCGAACCGGTCGGCAATGTCGGAATCCGCGATCTCGGCTACGTCGACATCCTGCGCCGATTGGGCCGAAACCTGGGACAGCACGTCCGACATGCTTTTCAGCGACCGCGGCACACTTTCGGGGGCAGAGGCCTCCGGCTCCGCCCGCGGGGCTTCGGGCGTCTTGGTGCCCATCTGGGCCAGGCTTTTCGCCAGGAGATCACGTTTCATTGTCACCTCCGCCGCGGCCCCAGGCCGCCTGGATCATGGTTTCGATGTCGTTGGAAAAGCCCATGACGGATTCCAGCGCGCGTTCATATGTCTTGCGGTTCTTGGCACCGGTCAGGTCGACCTCGACAATGGTGCGCTGCGACAGGCCGGCCTCGCTGACGGCGGACGACTTGACGAAGGGCGTGGCGATCACGCTGTCGCCCAGCAACTGCCGGATCCATTCCGCCAGATCCTGCTGGGTGCTGATCGCGGTGTCGAAGCGGGTCAGCAGATAGGCGAAGTTGTCGTAGGCGCCGATCCCGCCGTTGGAATGCAAAACCTCCAGCACGCCGGAGGCCATGGTCAGGAACTGGCTGGCGGAGGCCAGATCGACCCGTTCCGGGATGATCGTCATCAGAAGCGAGGTCGAGGCGCAGACCGCCGACATGGTGATATAGCCCAGCTGCGGCGGGCAATCGATCAGGACGATGTCATAGTCGTCGTCGACCTGCCGCAGGCTGTCGCGGATCCGGTTGAAGAACACCGGCTGTTCGCCCCGGGACAGGGCGGTTGGGGTTTCCGTCTCGTATTCCGACAGCATGATCCCGCCAGGCACCAGGTCGAGATTCGGGAAATAGGTCTTGCGCAGGACATCCGTGATCGGCACCCGCGTCTGGTCGCCGTCATTGTACCGGATCGCGTCATAGAGCGTTCCGCCGTGCCGGAAATCCAGTTCCGGCTGATAGCCGAAAAACGTGGTCAGCGAGGCCTGTGGGTCGGCGTCGATCAGGCACACGCGATAGCCGCGCAGCGCCAGCCGCATCCCCAGCGTCGCGGTGGTGGTCGTCTTGGACGATCCGCCCTTGAAGTTCACCGTCGACCAGATCTGAAGTTTGTCGCCGTCGCGCCGGCCGGGCAGGAACTGAAACGGATCCTTGGCCGTCTGGGCCAGGATCTGGCGAATGTTCAGGATGTCCTCGGCCTGGTACAGCCGCTTGTTCCCGGGGCCCTGTGCAACGTCGGGGATGCGGCCGTCGAAATGCGCCTTGCGCAGATATCCGTCCGAGACGCGCAGCAGTTCCGCTACCTCGGCGGTGGAGAATGCGCGCAGTGTCTTCTCTTCCTTGGGGGCAAGGAACAGTTTGGACATATGCTCAAGCGCTTCGGACAGCCGGTCGGCATCTGCCCTGAGCTTGTCGTGCAGAACTGGGTGCATTACGCTTTGCCTGTCTCGATCATTCCTTGTCGCGTTACCGCCCATGATCGCTTGCCTGGTCGATCAGAAACGTGGCGCCCGGAAACTTTGTTGTTTTCGCGTTACAGCTATGGCGCTTGATCCTTCGAATCTCAAGGAAAATTCTTTTGCCGGTTCAGAGGGCAGGGGGCCCGATTGTTCGCATTTTGTACGGCGACTGCCCCTGTCGGAGATGAGGTGCCATTTGTAGTGAATTGTAATAAAAGAATAAAGTTATTCACAACTTGCCCACAACACCGTTTCGGACACGAGCGGAGGGTGTTGTGGAAAAATCGACCGTCCGGGGTCGAGTAACGGGAAACAGGAGATGAATTCGGTGGTTCCATCCCTGAAGGAGGTCTTCACGCATCACGATCAGTAACGGAAAGGACTGCAGGGGCGTCCTGCGGGAATCATTTCGCGTTACTGACGCTGGCGATTCTGAGTATGATGTCTGAACAGGGCAGGGGGCGCTGGCAACGCTTTACCTCTGTCCGCTGCTTGCGACGCTCCGGCAAGCGAACGAAACTGCGGTTTCCGTTCTTTCCCGCGCATCAGCGGCCGGCCAGGGCCGTGAAACCCACAGCAAACCGTTACATCCGGCTGAACCTGTTTTCAGGAGTTCAGCGCCTCGCGCAGGGACGCGGGTGGTTGCGAGACGTTGCGCAGGTCGAGCGAGGCCAGCAGGTCAAGCAGGTGGCTCTTCATCAGCTGTTCCGCCAGCTCTCCGTCGCGGGTGGCGAAGGCATCCAGAAGCGCGTGGTGCGCTTGCGTTTCGCACAGGGCGGAACGCCGCCGCCAATAGAGCGCGATGATCAGCGATGAGCGCGAGATCAGTTCCGAGATGAAGCCTTCGACCGTCGACTGGTCGGCGATCCGCGCGATTTCCAGGTGAAACTGGCCGGACAGGAACAGGGCGCGGCCGTTCTCGCCGCTGTCCAGAGCGATGTGTTCCTGTTCGATGTTGGACCGCAGGACGGACAGGTCGTCCTCGGTCATCCGTTCCGCCGCCGACCGCGCGGTGCGGGGTTCCAGCAGGGCGCGCGCCTCGAACACTTCGCGCGCCTCGCGGACCGAGGGCTGGGCCACGAAGGCGCCGCGGTTGCGCTTCAGGTCGACCAGATGGCGGTGGGACAGCGCCAGAAGCGCGGCGCGGACGATGGTGCGGCTGATGCCATAGACTTCGGCCAGTTCGTCTTCGCCCAGTTTCGTCCCCGGCGGCAGTCGGTGTTCATGCACCGCCCGTTCCAGATCCGCGGCAACGGTTTCTGCAGTCCAGGGCTTGGGTTCGGTCACGGTCATCGTTCGGGGTACCAACTTCACGGATCCTGTCGCCCCGTTGTCGCGATTCGGTGCGGAATGAACAAGACCGGCCGGTTCGGTCAGATTGTTCAGGATATTGTATACAATATTGCTGCAGAAAATGTTCACGAGATTGTCCCATCTGTTCATTTTTTGCGCAAATCGGGTCTGGGGGCACAACCAGTGCGGAAAATCCTGCCCCGGACGCAATTCTTCGCATCACGGTGTCCCGAACCGGCAGGGCGAGGGACGATGCGCACAGGATACGATCTAGAACTGGTTCACCTGACCAAGCGCTATGGCGACACCGTCGCAGTGCAGGATCTGAACCACGTCTTTTCGCCCGGCAGTTATGTCTGTTTTCTGGGGCCTTCGGGCTGCGGGAAATCGTCGACCCTGCGGATGATCGCAGGGCACGAGGAGGTCAGCGACGGCTCCATTCTGCTGGACGGGCACGACGTGTCCTGGCTGCCGCCGGCGCAGCGCGGCACGGCGATGATGTTCCAGAACTATGCCTTGTTCCCGCACTTGTCCGTCCGGGACAACGTCGCCTTTTCGCTTCGGATGAAGGGTGTGGACAAGGTGAAACGCCATGCCCGCGCGAACGAGTTGCTGGAACTGGTGGACATGATCCACCTGGCAGACCGCCTTCCTGCACAACTGTCGGGCGGGCAGCAACAGCGGGTGGCGCTGGCGCGCGCGTTGGTGACGGAACCCAAGGTGCTGCTGCTGGACGAACCGCTGTCGGCGCTGGATCCGTTCCTGCGGATCCGGATGCGGTCGGAGCTGAAGAAGCTGCAGCGCGAACTGGGGATCACCTTCATCCACGTGACCCACGGCCAGGACGAGGCGCTGGCGCTGGCGGACGAGATCGTCGTCATGAACAACGCCGTCATCGAACAGGCAGGCCCGGCCCGAGAGGTCTGGGGCGCGCCCCGGACGGAATTTGTCGCCCGCTTCATCGGCGGCCACAACGTCATTGCGCTGGCCGATGGCAAGGCCACGGTGCGCGCCGATGCGGTCCGGATCACGTCCGAAGGGTTGGAGGCCACCATCGTCGCGGTCGAATATCAGGGTGCGTCCGTCGCGGTCACGACCCGGACCCAGGCGGGGGACGAGGTTCTGGCGCTGCTGCCGGAAGACCAGTTCTTTGCCGCCCCGAAATCCCCGGGCGAGGCCGTCAGGCTGAGCTGGGACGAGGCACGGCTTCACCGCCTTCAGGCGTGACGCCCAGCCGCAAGACCACGAAAAAAACGAATTCAACAGAGAGGATTGAACCAATGGCCAAACCCAAGGTCGGATATTCCCGCCGCAGCCTGCTGAAGGCTGGCGGTGCAGCCGCAGCGGCCACCGCCTTTCCCGCGCCTATGCTTTGGGCGCAGGACACCAAGTCGATCGTGCTGCGCCAGTTCGGCACCGGCGTGTCGAACCTGAACGAGGTCGGCACCAAGGTGAAGGAAGACCTGGGTATCACGTTGGAAATGACCGCGCTGGACAGCGACAGCGTCACCCAGCGCGCCGCAACCCAGCCCGACAGCTTCGACATCGCCGATATCGAATACTGGATCTGCAAGAAGGTCTGGCCGACTGGCAACCTGCAGGCGATGGATGTCTCGAAAATCCAAAACTACGACAAGATCGTCGGCATCTTCAAATCCGGCAAGCTGACGCCGGAAACGGATATCGCGCAGGGCACCGCGCCCCACACCGTGGGCTTCATCGAAGAGCCGGGCGCCAAGACCTTCGCCACCGAAGAAACCAACTGGATGACCCTCATCCCCACGATCTACAATGCCGACACGCTGGGCATTCGCCCGGACCTGATCGGCCGTCCGATCGACAGCTGGGCAGAACTCTTGAACCCGGAATTCAAGGGCAAGGCGTCGATTCTCGACATCTCGTCCATCGGGATCATGGACATGGCCATGGTCTGCGAGGCGATGGGCGAGATCCAATACGGCGACAAGGGCAACATGACCAAGGAAGAGATCGACAAGACCATCGGTATCTTCATGGAAGCCAAGAAGAACGGCCAGTTCCGCGCCTTCTGGAAGTCGTTCGACGAAAGCGTGAACCTGATGGCGTCGGGCGAGGTGGTGATCCAGTCGATGTGGTCGCCCGCCATCACCGCGGTCAAGTCGCGCGGCATTCCCTGCGTCTACCAGCCGCTGAAGGAAGGCTATCGCAGCTGGGGCGGCGGTCTGGGCCTGTCCAAGTCCCTGACCGGGATGGAGCTGGATGCCGCCTATGACTACATCAACTGGTATCTGTCCGGCTGGGTCGGCGGCTTCCTGATGCGCCAGGGCTATTATTCGGCCGTGCCGGAAACGTCCAAGGACTACATGTCCGAAAACGAATGGGGCTACTGGTTCGAAGGCAAGCCCGCGACCGACGTCATCAATTCGCCCTTCGGCGACCAGCTGGCCGAAGCGGGCGACACCCGCGATGGCGGCGACTTCTACGAACGGATGGGCCGCGTGGCCTGCTGGAACTCGGTCATGGACCAGAACCAGTACATGGTCCGCAAGTGGAACGAGTTCATCGCAGCCTGATGCAACGGGCCGGGCGTGCGCTGCGCCCGGCCTCCCTTCCTTGACCGGGACGCCCCATGCAGATCCGAAACCGCCACATCCTGGGCTGGCTGGAAGCCATTCCGCTGACCGCCGTCCTGCTGTGCTTCCTGGTGGCGCCGATCGTCATGATCGTGATCGTCAGCTTCTGGGGCGCCACGGAATTTTCGATCTATCCCGCGTTCCAGTTCGACAATTACGAATACCTCTTCGGGTCCGAAGTGGTACGCCGCGTCTTCCTGGCGACCTTCAAATATGCCGCGATATCGTGGTTCTTCACGTTGGTCATCGGCTTTACGGTGGCCTATTTCCTGGCCTTCCACGTGCGCACCCAGACGATGCAGATCGCGCTGTTCCTGCTGTGCACGATCCCCTTCTGGACCTCGAACATCATCCGGATGATTTCGTGGATCCCGTTCCTGGGCCGGAACGGAATCGCCAATCAGACGCTGATCAGCTGGGGCGTGATCGACCAGCCGCTGGAATGGCTGCTTTATTCCGACTTCTCGGTCATCCTGGCCTTTGTCCACCTGTACACGCTCTTCATGGTGGTTCCGATCTTCAACACCATGATGCGGATCGACAAGTCGCTGCTGGAAGCGGCGCGGGACAACGGAGCGTCGGGATTTCAGACGCTGGTCCACGTGATCATCCCGCTGACCAAGCCCGGCATCATGATCGGCACGATCTTCGTGGTGACTCTGGTGATGGGCGACTTCATCACCGTTCGGTTCATGTCCGGGTCCCAGCGCGCCAATGTCGGGCGCCTGATTTCGAACGACATCGGCCTGCTGCAATACCCGTCTGCCGCGGCCACCGCCGTTGTGCTGCTGTGCACCGTGCTGATCGTGATCGCGATCCTGCTGCGCTTCGTGAACATCCGGAAGGAGCTGTAAGATGGAAAGACGTTCCAAGGGCTTCTATGTCCTCGCCGCCTTTTTCACGCTGTTCCTGATCTTCCTTTACGGCCCCACACTGACCATCGGCATCCTGTCTTTCCAGGGGCCGCAGGGGGGGCTGACCTTCCCGATGAACGGCGTGTCGGTCCACTGGTTCAAGGACCTCTTCCAGGAACAGGCCGTCGGCGACATCTGGGGCGCCTTCCGCCGCAGCTTTGCCCTTGGTCTCATGGTCATGGTCACTACCGTCGTCGTGTCCGTCATGGCGGGGCTGGCCTTCCGCAAGCGCTTCGCCGGGTCGGCAGTCCTGTTCTACCTGGCCATCACCTCGCTGGTGATCCCGTCGATCCTGATTTCGCTGGGCGTGGGCCTGATCTTCAACCAGCTGGGGTTCAAGATCCACTGGGCGACCTCGGGCTTCGGCGCGCAGCTGACCTGGACGCTGCCCTTCGGCCTGCTGATCATGTTCGCGGTCTTCAACCGCTTCGACAAAAGCTACGAGGAAGCGGCTCGCGACCAGGGCGCCACCGCCTGGCAGACGCTGCGCCATGTGGTCTTGCCGATCATCGCGCCGTCGCTGATCGGGGTCGCGCTGTTCGGCTTCACGCTGTCCTATGATGAATTTGCCCGGACGTTGCTGACGGCGGGCAGTTACAACACCCTGCCGCTGGAAATCTTCGGGATGACGACCAACGTCACGACGCCGGTGATCTATGCCCTGGGAACGCTGACGACGGCGTTTTCGCTGGTCATCATCGGGGTGTTCCTGCTGGTGGCCTGGGTGATGAACCGCCGCCGCACGCGGCTGGGATCGGATGCAGGCAAGGGGGGCATATGAAGATCGTCTACATCAACCCGAATGCCACCGTCTCCATGACCGATGGCATTGTCGAGGCCGCCCGCAAGGCCCTGCCCGAGGCAGAGATCGTCGGCCTGACCAATACCGACGGTCCCCCCGCCATCGAAGGGCCGGAAGACGGTGATGCCTCCGTGCCGGGCATGCTGGCCTGCCTGACGAAGGCGCTGTCGCAGGGCGCCGATGCCGTGGTCATCGCCTGCTTCGACGATACCGGCCTGGCCGAGGCGCGGGCGGTCAGTCCCTGTCCCGTTCTTGGCATCGGGCAGGCTTCCTATGTCACGGCGATGCTGCTGGGGCAGCGTTTTTCCGTCGTGACCTCGCTGCCCGTGTCGGTGCCGGTGATCGAAGGGAACATCGAAAAGCAGGGCTTTTCCGGCCTCTGCGCCTCGGTCCGGGCCAGCGGCCTGGCCGTCCTGACCATCGAGAAGGGGACGCCCGAAACGCTGGACCAGCTGGTCGAGGAGATCGGTGCGGCCCGGCAGGAGGACGACGCCCAATGCATCATCCTGGGTTGTGCTGGCATGGCACCCCTGCGGGACGAACTGGCCGCGCGCACCGGGCTGACCTTGATCGACGGTGTCGCGGCCTCGGCCCAGCTGGCGCGGGCGGCAGCGCTGAGCGCGCGTTAGTTTCTGGGCGCCGGGCGGTCCAGCTTGTCGGCCAGCTTCTCCAGCATGTCGAGGCAGCTGGCCAGCTGGCTTTCGGCCAGGAATTCGTCCGCCTTGTGGGCCTGCATGATCGATCCGGGCCCGCAAACCACCACGTTCATGCCGCATTTCTGGAAGATCCCGGCCTCGGTCCCGAAGGCCACCACATCGGCATCATTGGTCCCTGTCAGGCTGGCCACCAGGTCGCGGGCCGCGTTCTCGTCCACGACTTCCAGCCCGTCCATCTCGCCGATGACCTCGGTCACGATCTCCGCCTCGGGATAGACCGACTGCATCGCCGGCAGCAGGTGGCGGGTGCAGTATTCCTCCAGCTGACCCTTCACGAAATCCGCGTCCGACGAATGTACAGGGCGCATTTCCCAGTCGATCCGGGCCTTGCTGGCGATCACGTTATGCGCCGACCCGCCGGTCAGCGCGCCCAGGTTCACTGTCGTCCAGGGCGGGTTGAAGCGCGACATCGGGTCGGCCCGGCCGCGCAGGTCGTCCTTTAGTTCCAGCAGCCGTGCGGCATATCGCACGGCATACTCGACGGCATTCACGCCGAGTTCCGGCGCGGACCCATGGCCTTCCGATCCGTGGAAGTGGGTCGAATATTCGTAACAGCCCTTGTGGCCTTCGATGATCCGCATCTCGGTCGGTTCGCCGATGATGACCATGGCCGGCTTATGTTCGCGTTTTTCCAGTTGCTGCATCAGCGCGCGGGCGCCGAAACAGCCGATCTCCTCGTCATAGGTAAAGGCGAAGTGCACCGGGCGCTGAAGCTCCAGCCCGGCAAAGCGGTCGGCCAGCGCCGTGGCGGCGGCGATGAAACCCTTCATGTCGCAACTGCCCCGGCCATAGATCAGACCGTCCTGTTCCGTCATCGCGAAGGGATCGAAGCTCCACGGCTGGTCATCGACGGGCACCACGTCGCTGTGCCCAGACAGGACAATCCCGCCCGGCGCATCCGGCCCCACGGTCGCAAAAAGGTTCGCCTTGGTGCCCGACAGGTCCAGCTGGATGTCGACCTGCGCGCCGGCCGTTTCCAGCTTTTCCGCCAGATAGGCGATCATTTCCAGATTGCTGTCGCGGGACACGGTCGGAAAGGCGATCAGGTCGCCCAGGATGTCCTTGGTCCGTCCGAGAAGTTCCAATCCGTCATTCCTCGATGAAGCCCTGATGGGCGACTCGGCCTGGGCCTTGTTGCCGGTCAGAACAGTTTCCGCGGTTGCCATGCGCCTGTCATCCCGCGACATGTCATCCGCGCGACCTGCCGGTGCGCCAGCGCCGGCCGTCGCGCCGGGCAGGCCGGGCAGGGGGGCGTCGACAGCGCATATCGGGGGCACTATACCCGGCGGCGCTGCGGTTTCTTGGCCGGTTCCGGCATTTTGCTGTCCAGGACCGGCGGCCGGCAGTTCAGAAGCCATCGGCAGAGTTGCGGCAAGGTGCTGGAGGACAGCATGACTATCTACATTCTGTCCCGCAATGGCGGCCACCTGCGAAACGGACGGATTCCGGTATGATGTCTCTTGACGACCGGGATCTGGCGATCCTGCGGATCATCGCGCGCGAAGGTCGGATCACCAAGGCCGCGCTGGCCGACCGGATCGGCCTGTCGCCGACGCCCGCCTGGGACCGGCTTCGCAAGCTGGAAAAGGCGGGGCTGATCGAAGGCTACGGCGCGCGGATCAACCTGCGAAAGCTGGGCCCCCACGTCACCGTTTTCGTCACTGCCGAACTCAGTGACCATACCGCCGCCCGCCAGCAGGGGTTCGAGGCGGCGATGCAGGGCTATGACGAGGTCGTGGCCTGCTGGGCGCTGGGGGGCGGGTTCGATTACCTGATCCAGATCGTGGCCCCGGATATCGAGGCCTATCAGACCCTGATCGACCGGATGCTGGCCGACGGGATCGGGCTGGCGCGGTACTTCACCTATGTCGTGACCAAGCCCGTGAAGGGCAATGTCGTGCCGCCCTTCGACCTGCTGCTGCGGCGCTGACCGGGTGCCAGAGGAAACAGCTGTCGGGCTGGGGCTTTTCAGTCGAAACTTCTGCACCGGTGCCAAAGTTCAGCCCCGCTTTCCCCGCGTTTCGACCAGTATGCGCGCGAACCGGGGGCGCGCCGCGTGCAACGACGACCCCGACCCCACATGCCCCGGAAGGAATGCACATGCTGAGAAACGACACGCTGGACGCCTGGGACCGCGAGAACTTCTTTCACCCCTCCACTCACCTGGCCCAGCATGCCCGCGGTGAAAGCCCGAACCGGGTGATCAAGACCGCGTCAGGTGTCTTCATCGAGGACCGGGATGGCAACCGGCTGCTGGACGGGTTCGCGGGGCTTTACTGTGTGAACGTGGGCTATGGCCGGACCGAGATCGCCGAAGCCATTGCCGAGCAGGCCCGCGAACTGGCCTATTACCACGCCTATGTCGGCCACGGGACCGAAGCCTCGATCCGGCTGGCCAAGATGGTGCTGGACCGGGCGCCCAAGGGCATGTCCAAGGTCTATTTCGGTCTGGGCGGGTCGGATGCCAATGAAACCAACGTCAAGCTGATCTGGTACTACAACAACATCCTGGGCAGGCCCGAGAAGAAAAAGATCCTGTCGCGCTGGCGCGGCTATCACGGGTCGGGGCTGGTTACCGGCTCGCTGACCGGGCTGGAAGGGTTCCACAAGAAGTTCGACCTGCCGCTGACGCAGGTGAAGCATACCATCGCACCCGATTTTTTCCGCCGCGACGACCTGGACCAGACCGAAGAACAGTTCGTCGCCCATTGCGTGGCCGAGCTGGAGGCGCTGATTGAGCGTGAAGGCGCCGACACCATCGCGGCTTTCATCGGCGAGCCGGTATTGGGGACGGGCGGTATCGTTCCGCCGCCCGCCGGCTACTGGCCCGCGATCCAGGAGGTGCTGCGCCGCCACGACATCCTGCTGGTCGCCGACGAGGTCGTGACCGGCTTCGGCCGGCTGGGATCGATGTTCGGGTCGGATCACTACGGGATCGAACCGGACCTGATCACCATCGCCAAGGGCCTGACCTCGGCCTATGCGCCGCTGTCGGGGTCCATCGTGGGCGACAGGATGTGGAAGGTGCTGGAACAGGGCACGGACGAAAACGGCCCCATCGGCCACGGCTGGACCTATTCCGCCCATCCCATCGGGGCCGCCGCTGGGGTCGCGAACTTGGATCTGCTGGACAGGCTGGACCTGATCGCGAATGCGAAGGCGGTCGGCCCTTACCTTAGGGACGGCCTGAAGGCCGCCCTGGGCGATCACCCCAATGTTGGCGACATCCGGGGCGAAGGCCTGATGTGCGCGGTCGAATTCGTGGAAGACAGGGCGGATCGCAAGTTCTTCGACCCGTCGAGGAAAATCGGCCCGCAGGTGTCGGCCAGCCTTCTGGCAGAGGGTAAGGTGATCGGCCGCGCCATGCCGCAGGGCGACATCCTGGGCTTTGCGCCGCCCTTCTGCCTGACCAAGACCGAGGCCGACAAGATCGTCGCGGCGACCGCTGCCGCCGTGAAGGCCGTGTTCTGATCCGGGCACGACGCCGGACAAGCGACCGATGACAGCGCGCCCTGCGGGGCGCGCTTTTTTAGTGCGCGGCGGATGGGCGGGATGTCCTCGTCGGCCTGTATGATCGGGGGGGGGCGGCCGGGCCGGGCCTTTCCGCGGGACAGGTGCATTGGACCCGCTGGTTTGATGAAAATTCACGCACATCGGCCGATCATTTCCGGATTCTGCCGGTGAGAAGCTGAATTCCGTTGATAAGTGAAATCTCACATATGTAAATGCCCCGAGCCGGCCCGCGATCTGGTCGGGCATCCGACGGCAGGAAAGACAGGACCCGAACGTGACCACTACTGAACATTTCCGCATTGGCATCGATGTCGGCGGCACCTTTACAGATCTTGTTTTCGCCGGGAACCGCGGGTCCCTGTTCACGCGGAAGGTTCCGACGACGCCGGACAATTACGGCCGCGGGATCACCGCCGGGATCGGCCAGCTGATGGCGATGCGGGACATCGCGCCGGCCCGGATCTCGGCCGTGATCCACGCGACGACAGTCGCCACGAACACGATTCTGGAAGGCCGCGGTGCCAAGGCCGGGCTGGTGACCACGCAAGGCTTCCGCGACGTACTGGAATTCCGGCGCCTGCGCATCCCCGAGATGTACACCCTGACCTTCAAGCGCCCCGAACCGCTGGTTCCGCGCAACCTGCGCCTTGAACTGGGCGAACGGCTGGGCGCCGATGGCCGCGTGATCGCGCCGCTGGACTTCGACGAGGTCGACGCCCTTGCCGCCCAGCTGACCGAGGCGGGGGTGGAATCCGTCGCCGTCTGCCTGATCAACTCCTACGCCAACAAGGCGCATGAAATCGCGGTGGCCGAACGCCTGACCGAGAGGATGCCCGAAGGCACCTTCGTGACCTATTCCGCCGACCTGCTGCCGGAAATCCGCGAATACGAACGCACCTCGACCACGGTGATCAACGCTTATCTGGGCCCGGTGCTGAAGCGGTATTTCGGCTCGTTGGTGACGGAACTGAAGGGCATCGGCATCCACGCGCCGGTACAGGTGATGAAGTCCGACGGCGGCGTGATGTCGGTGGCGCAGGCCGCGCTGAAGCCCGCCTATATCGTGGAATCCGGGCCTTCGGCCGGGGTGATCGGTGCGGCGGACCTGGCACGGACGTCGGATCTGCCGGACCTGATCACGCTGGACATGGGCGGCACCACCGCCAAGGCCGCGATGGTCGAAGGCGGGCAGGTGTCGAAGACGTCGGACTACGAGGTCGGCGCGGGCATCAATCTGTCCAGCCGCCTGCAGATGGGCGGCGGGCATGCGCTGAAACTGCCGGTGATCGACATTTCGGAAATCGGCGCCGGCGGTGGATCGATCGTCGACTTCGACGGGGCAGGGGTCCTGACCGTGGGTCCGAAAAGCGCGGGCGCAGCCCCGGGTCCGGTGGCCTATGATGCGGGCGGCGAGGATCCGACGCTGACCGACGCCATGATCCAGCTGGGATACATCAACCCCGACTACCTGGTGGGGGGCGAACTGAAGCTGAACAAGCCCAAGGCACAAGCGGTGCTGAAGGCCAAGGTCGCCGACCGCGTGGGCAAGCCCATGGACCAGACCTGCCACGGCATCTTCCAGGTGGCCGCCGGCACAATGGTTCGCGCGGTGAAGGCCGTGTCGACCTATCGCGGCCGCGATCCGCGGGACTTTACCCTGTTCGCCATGGGCGGCAATGGCCCGGTGCTGGCGACCGAGATCGCGACCACGCTGGAAATGAAGCGCGTGATAGTGCCGCTGAACCCCGGCGTCTTCAGCGCCTATGGGCTGCTGCGCACGCCAATCCAGCACGAATTGACCCAGTCCTTCATCGGCATTGTCGGCGACGAAGACAATGACGGCATGGACCGCGTCTTTGCCGCCCTGGAACAGCGCCTGCTGGACCTGATGGCGGAAGAAGGCTGCAACCCCGATACTGTGAAGATCGCCCGTTTCGCCGACCTGCGCTATCTTGGCCAGGCGCACGAACTGACCGTGCCTGTCGATCCCACAGCCTCCGGTCTGACCGACCGCGCCCAGATGCGCGAGGCCTTCAGCGCCGAGCACGAGGCGACCTATGGCCACCGGACCGACGCGGCCCCGGTGCAAAGCGTGAACCTGCGGGTCATCGGCACCGTGGCCCTTGACGACGACGTCGCCATCGACCTGAAATCGGCCTTGGCCGCGCCCACCGAAAAAGGCCGCACTCGGTTGGTCCATTTCGGGGACCACGGTGCCCATGAAACCCCGATCCTGCAGCGCAGCGATCTGAACGGCACGCCCCGCAAGGGCCCGATGATCGTCGAGGAATACGACACCACCTGCGTCGTGCCGCCCGACTGGGCCGCCACGCTCGACCCCTTCGGGAACATCATCCTGACCGCCGAGGAGACTGTCTGATGACCACCGGCACCGATCCGATCACCGCACAGGTCATTCGCAATGCACTGTCCTCGATTTCCGACGAGATGGCGCTGGTGATCATGCGCACGGCCCATTCCGCCATCGTGCGGGATTCCATGGACTATTCGACCGGCCTTTGCGACCGGCAGGGCCGGGTCATCGCCCATGGCATGACCATGGCGCTGCACCTGGGGTCGTTCCCCGACGCGATGCAGCGGCTGGTGTCGAAGACGCAAGGAGACACGAAACCGGGCGACGTCTTCATCTTCAACGATCCTTACGTCGCCGGGGGCATGCACCTGCCCGACGTCTATATCGTGAAACCGATGTTTGTGGCCGGTGAGCTGGAAGGCTATGCCTGCACGCTGGTCCACCAGACCGACATGGGCGGCCTGGCCCCGGGGTCGACCGCCGTCTACGCGAAGGAGATCTATCAGGAAGGGCTCCGCATCCCGATCCTGAAGCTCTACGACCAGGGCACCCCGAACGAGACCTTGTTCGAGATGATCGCCCTGAACAACCGCCTGCCGGAGATGGTGTCGGGCGACATGCGGTCCCAGATCGCCGCCGTCACCAATGCCGACCGCGCCTTCGTCCGCCTGCTGGAGAAATACGGATCGGCCACCTTCCGCGCCTTTGTCGAGGAAATGCACGACCGGTCCGAAGCCATGATGCGGGAAGAGATCGCCAGGATCCCGGACGGCGAATACAGCTTTACCGACTATGTCGACGGGCTGGGCGAAGACCCGGAAGAGATCGTCCTGCAACTGACCGTCCGCGTCATGGGCGACGAGATGGAGATCGACTGGACCGGCACCTCGGGCGAGGTGAAGGGCGCGATCAACTGCCCGATCCCGTTCACCAAGGCCGCCGGCTACATGGCGATCAAATGCGTGCTGGACAGCGACATCCCGA
Source organism: Chachezhania sediminis (assembly GCF_009765275.1). Classification (GTDB taxonomy): domain Bacteria; phylum Pseudomonadota; class Alphaproteobacteria; order Rhodobacterales; family Rhodobacteraceae; genus Chachezhania; species Chachezhania sediminis. The sequence goes on along the minus strand of NZ_VOPH01000014.1, from coordinate 38,171 downwards.
ACTTCGAAGGCTTCACCCGGCCGATCCGGACCATCGCGCCCGAAGGCTGTATCGTGAACCCGCGCCCGCCCGCGGCCTGCGCGGCGCGCGCGCTGATGGGCTGGCGGATGCTGGATACGCTGTTCGGCGCGCTGGGACGGATCCTGCCCGACAATACGCCCGCGGCGGGCGAGGGCGGCGTGACTTTCCCGGTGATCGCTGGCCGGCATCAGGGCCGCGCCTTCGTGTGCACCGAAACGCTTGCGGGCGCCGGCGGCGCGCTGAGCTGGCGCGACGGCGAACACGGCATCCCGAACCCGGGCGGCAACGGCACCAACCAGCCGGTGGAAATGATCGAGGCACAGTTCCCGGTGCTGATCACCCGCTACGGGCTGGTCCAGAACTCGGGCGGGCCGGGCAAGTATCGCGGTGCGCCGGCCTTCGTGCGGGAATACCGCCTGCTGGCGGACGAGGCGGGGCTGATCATGCGGTCGGACCGGCGGCGTCACCTCCCCTATGGGGTGGACGGCGGCAGCCCCGGAACGCCCAGCTACAACATCATAAATCCGGGACCGGACCAGCAGATCCTGCCGGTGATGCCGATGCTGCAGGTGCCGATCAGGTCGGGCGACATCTTCTGCCATATCTCGGCCGGTGGCGCCGGCAACGGCGATCCGCTGGAGCGCGATCCGGAACTGGTGGCACAGGACGTCTTCCTGGACATCGTGACCGCGGACTATGCGGCCGACGTCTATGGCGTGGTCCTGACGGCCGAAGGCAGACCGGACGCGGCTGCGACCCAGGCCAAGCGGGCAGAGATCGCGGCGGCGCGGGCCGGGCAGACCGGGCCGGACACGACCTACCTGTCGCATTACCTGGCGCCGCTGAACCTGGCCAACCCCGTGATCGAGGAAGAGCGCCTGTTCCACTGCAGCGCCATCGCTGCCGAATGACGGAACGGTCCACCCAATCCGCACAACAGGGACCGGCGTCATGAGCGCCGGTTCCGTCCTTGTCCTGGGCGCCGGGATCGTGGGCTTGTGTTCTGCCCTGGCGCTGCGGCGCAAGGGGCTTCATGTCACGCTGATCGACCAGGGGCAGCCCGGCGCGGGCTGTTCTTTTGGTAATGCGGGGATGATCCAGGTGGGGTCGTCGCTGCCCATGGCCATGCCCGGGCTGCCGGGTCAGGTTCCGCGGATGCTGACCGATCCCGAAGGCCCGCTGTCGCTGAAATGGTCGCACCTGCCCGCGCTGGTACCCTGGGGCCTGAAGCTTATGCAGAACACGAAACCCGAGGCCGTGAGCCGGAACGAGGCGGCGCTGGCCGCCCTCCTGTCCCGCGCGCGCCCGGCATATGACACGCTGCTGGCCGGTAGTCCCGCCGCCGAGGTCATCCGCGACCGGGGCGAGCTATATGTCGTGCGCAGTGTCGAAGCCTTCGAAGGCTATACCACGAAGATCGGGACCTGCCGCAGGAACGGTGTCGCGGTCGAGGTGCTGGACAAGGCCGCGATCCACGAGCTGGAACCGCTGCTGGCGCCGGAATACAGCCACGGCGTCTATGTCCCGGGCAGCGCCTATCTGTCGGATCCGCAACTGCTGTCGACCCGCATCCTGGACCTGTTCCTGGCAGAAGGGGGGATCTTTGAAACCGCCATGATCACCCGCGGCGGCCATGTCCCGGACGGGCACGTGTGGCTGACGGCCGCCGACGGGCGCCAGTTCACCGCCGACCGGCTGGTCGTCGCGGCCGGTGCGAAGGCCGGCCAAATCGCAGGCTGGTTCGGTCAGACGCTGCCGATCGAACCCCTGCGCGGCTATCACGTCACCCTGCCTGCCGATGGCCCGGCCCTGTCCGGTCCGGTGATCGAGGGCGAGATGAACATTGCCGTCACGCCCATGCTGGGCGGCAACCGGGTGGCCGGCACGCTGGAATTTGCGGGCCACAAGGCCGCGCCCACGTGGCGCCGTGCGGAAATGCTGATGCCCATGGCCTGCCGCATGATCCCGTCCCTGACGCCCAGGATCGAAACCCGCTGGTCCGGCGACCGTCCCGGCACGCCCGACAGCGTGCCCGTCATCGGCCCCCGGAAAGGCGACGACAAGGTCTGGTTTGCCTGCGGTCACGGCATGCTGGGCCTGACGCTGGGTGCCCGCACAGGTCAGCTGATCGCAGATGCGATGATGGGCGACACGGAGGCCAGGGCGGCGATGGACGCCGCCAGCCCCGACAGATTCTGAACCGACAGGAGACAGACATGAGCGAACTTGAAATGATCCGGGTCCCCAACATCTCGGACTTTCTGGAAGCGAAGAAGGTGCCGATCTCGCCCGCGATCAGGGCGAACGGCTTCCTGTTCATCTCGGGCGCGCCGCCCATCGATCCCGACACGGGCGAACTGGTCTTTGGCGACATCGCCACCCAGACCGACGTGGTCATGCGCCATATCGGGGCCGTGCTGAAGGCGTCGGACTCGTCCTTCGACAAGGTCGTGAAGGTGACGATCTACTGCACCAACTCGGCCTATTTCCGCATCGTGAACGAGGTCTACATGAAGTATTTCGGCGATCACAAGCCGACGCGGACCTTCGTCACCGTCGCCTCGTGGCCGATGGAATTCGATATCGAGATCGAGTGCATGGCCGTCGCCTGACGGCCCCGGAACAAGGATGGCATCATGTATCTGGGCTATGGATACCGCGCCAAGATCGCGCAGCTTTACCCGTCCGGGGGGCAGTGCGATTTCGAGGTGCAGCGCATGTCGCCCGACGGCGTCCAGTGGCTGACGACGCGGCTGACCTTCACCCGTTCGGGGCTGGAAGACGACCATGCCCTGGTCGACGATATCGAGATCCACGCCCAGTTGGGCGCCGATGCCGGCGTTCAGCTGATGCTGCTGAACTGCACTGCCGCCAGTGCTGTGGTCGGGCCCGCCGTGATCAACGGCCGGGTCACGGCCGCGACCGGCGTGCCGTCGACCACGACGTTCGAGGCGGTTCTGGACGCACTCCGCGCGGCCGGTCTGAAGCGCATCGCGCTGATGACGGCCTATGTCGACGAGGTAAACGCGGCCGAGATCGAGGTCCTGACCCGCGAAGGGTTCGAGGTGGTGGCCTGCGGTGGCATTCCCTGCACCAACCCGCTGGACCAGGGCGCGATCCCGCCGGAACGCTGGTACGACACCGCGATGACCCTGAAGGACATCGATGCCGACGGTCTGCTGATCAGCTGTGCCGGGATCCAGATCAGCCCGGTTCTGGAAAGCATCGAACAGGCCTTCGGCCGCCCGGTCATCGCCAGCAATCAGGCGGTGGTCTGGCACTGCCTGCGCCGGCTGGGGATCGGGGATCGCTATCCGGGATACGGCCGTCTGCTGGAAGGCGCGTTCGACGACGCAGAAGCGTCCGGGGCCTGACGCCTACTTTCCCGCCGAGGGCGACACCGCGGCACCGGCGGTGTTCAGGTTGTCGATCAGCTTGTGCAGGGTCGACATCATGCCCTGAAGCTCCTCCTCGCTGACGCCATCCGTCGCCCGGCGAAACACCGCGCGGCGGATCGGCAACATCCGCTGGAAGGTCGCTATTCCGTCTTCCAGGATATGAATCTCGATCACCCGCCGGTCGCCTTGGCGCGGGCGGCGTTCGACCAGGCCGTTCTTTTCCATCTGGGTCAGAAGGTGGCTCAGCGCGGTCCGCTCGATCTGGGTATAGCGCGACAGTTCCGACACGGTCAGACCGCTGAGTTCCGACAGGATCGACAGGGTGCGCCAGATCGATACGTCCGACTTGCCGCCCCGGGTCTCGTCCACGAACTGCTGGTTGGACATCTGTTCCAGAACGCCGATCCAGTACAGGATCGAGGTGCGGAACGAATCCACTTCTAGCTGATCTGCCATTGCACCTTCGGTCGTACTGCCACTTGGGTCTTCGGACACGGGGATATCGCCGTGGCGCCCATCTTGGCAAGCTGGGGCGGTATCGGCAACGTCATCCTGGCCGCAACGGGCAGATGAATGCGCAATGCGGCCCCGACCCGGCGGGACGGGGCCGGATTTCAGCGTCGCGTCACGTATTCAGGAAGCGTCGCAGGTAGGGGTCGAACTGGTCCGGCACTTCCCAGAAGGGGGCGTGGCCGATGTCTTCCAGCTCATAGACGGTGTCCTCCCACAGGTTTTCATAGGGCAGCGCCTTGATGAAGTCGCCATTGACGAAGACGTCCGAGGCGCCGTTCACGATGGCCAGCGGCACCTTCGATTTCACGGCCAGTTCCTGCTGGTCATGCCCTTCGGGCGCCAGGATGCGGCCGAACATCATCGCGCGGGCGCGGCCGTCAGTGCGGGCCACAGCTTCCAGCAGGAAGGGTTCGAAGGGCGCATTCACGCCACAGGTCGAATGGGCATAGTTCGACACGTCCTCTTCCGAAAACACTTCCTGACCGGCCAGGCCCATGTGTTCCGACGGCAGGAAGCCCGCGCCCAGGCTCTCCGGGTTGGCCGCGACCGGGGGCGTGCCGGAAATCATCAGCTTGGTCACCGCGTCGGTCCGCGCCAGCATTTCGAGTCCGATATGACCGCCAAGCGACCAGCCGAGGACGGCGTAGGACGGGATTTCCAGTTTCTCCATCAGCTCGATTGCCAGATCGGCATAGCCGGGCATCCAGTAGGACTTTTCAGGGTCGGTCGCATCGCTGCTTTCGCCGTGGCCCGGCAGGTCGAAGGCGATGCAGCGGAATTCCTTGCCGATCTCGCCTGCATACTGGTTGCGGAACACCTGCCGACAAGAGGAATTGCCGTGGATCATCAGCAGGACGGGACCCGCACCTTCGCTGTCGGTGACGGCGATGGTGCCGTGGGATGTCTCTGTCTTGAACTCTTTCATGTCTTCACCTCAGGTTTTGCGGCCACTACCAAGAAGACGGCCAAAGATGTCAACCACGCCCCCGGGGGCAACCTGCAGAACCACGATCATCGCGACGGCAACGATGATGAAGCGGGCTTCTTCCATGCCGCGGACGCCGGCCATCGCCTCGGTCGCGAAGGTCAGGGCCAGGGCGGCGATCGCGGGTCCGATGATCGACCCCGCGCCGCCGATCAGCACCATGGACACGACCAGCGTGGCGATGGAGAACCCGAACACCTCGGGCGAGGCAACGCGCAGGTAGATGGCATAGAAGCCGCCCACGACGCCGGTCATGACCGACGACGCGACCAGCACCAGCACCCGTTGCCGCGCGACGGAGATGCCGCGCGACGCCGCATAGTCCGGATTGTCCCGCACCGCGCGAAGGGATTTGCCGAAGGGCGACTGTGCGATCAGCAGCAGTACAATCACCGAGACGGCCAGGATCGCCAGTGCCAGATAGTAGTAGGCGAACTTGAAATCGCGGATGAACTTGTAGTCGCCGATGGTCAGGTAGGGCAGGCGGACCAGTCCTTCCGCCCCGCCGGTCAGGTCACCCTGGGACAGGACGATCTGAAGGCACAGCTGCCCGAAGGCGAAGGTGACAAGGACGACATAGATGCCCTGCAGTTTCGCCACCGGCAGCGCGATGATCAGGGCCGCGATGGCCGCCGTGATGCCACCGGCCGGGATTGCGATCCAGGGCGAGACGTCCAGCGCGGTGGTCAGGATCGCCGCCGTATAGACGCCGATCCCGAAAAAGGCGACATGCCCGAAGTTGAAGAGCCCGCCGAGCCCGAGGCTCAGGTCCCAGTTCACGGCGACAGTGGCGTAGATGAAGGCCACGATGAAGACGTGGCGGGTGTAGCTGTCGGTGACGAAGAATGGCACGATGGCCAGCAGGACAAGGGCCGCAAGCGCGAAAAGTCTTTGTGTCCGTGTCATGCCGAAACCTTTCCGAACAGGCCGTTCGGCCGGAAGACCAGCACCGCGATCAGCGCCACGAACAGGACCGATGGCGTCCAGTAAAGCCCCAGCCACAGGACCAGCAGCGCCTCCATCATGCCGATGACATAGGCGGCACCGGCCGTGGCCCCCAGGCTGCCCAGGCCGCCGAAGATGACGACGATCATGGCATTGACCAGCGGGTCGGCACCAAGCCCGGGCGTGATGAAACGGATCGATCCCAGCAGCACGCCCGTCACCCCGGCAAGGGCCGCCGAAAGCCCGAAGGCCAGCGAGAATGTGCGCGGTACGTCTATCCCGATCAGCGCGGCGCTGTCCTGGTTCTGGCCCACGGCACGCAGGGACCGGCCGCTGCGGGTGCGTCCGGTATACCACCAAAGCGCCAGCAGGACCGCGGGCGCCAGCACGATGATCAGCGTTTCATGCGCCGACACCGGGGCGCCCAGGATATTGACCTGACCGTCGATCACGCGGGGCAGTTGCTTCAGCCGCGGGCCCCAGATGACGGAAATGCCGCGCTCGATGATCGTCGACGCCGCCAGCGTCGTCATCACCGTGATCAGCATCATGTTGCGGCTGCCATAGAAGGGGCGGACCAGCAAAAGCTCGATCACCACGCCGGCGATCACGGCGGCGCCGATGCCCGCGACGAAACCGGCGGCAAGGCCAAGGCCAAGCTGTTCGGTCACGGTCCAGGCGATATAGGCCCCCAGCGTCATCAGCGCGCCGTGGGCGAAGTTGAAGACTCCCAGCGTCGTCCAGATCAGCGACAGCCCCGATGCCATCAGTGCGTAGAGAGAGCCCAGGAGCAGACCCGAAACCAGTGTCGGAATAAGGACGCCGTCCATCAGTGGGCCCCTTCGCCGAAATACATGTCCATGATCTCCTGATGGTCGGGCGCGTTGCTGCCGTCGATCTCGCGCGCGACCTCGCCCTGTTCGACAAGGTAGAGCCGGTCTGTCAGCGTCAGCAGGAATTCGACATCCTGTTCCACGACGATCAGCGGTACGCCCTTCTTCGCGATCTCGGCGATGGCCGCGCACAGTTCACCTTTCAGGCGGGGCGACAGGCCCAGCGTGGGTTCGTCCAGGATCAGAAGCCGGGGCGCGCACATCAGTGCGCAGCCGATCGACAGCATCTGCCGTTCGCCGCCCGACAGCGTCTTGGCCTTCTGCCGGCGCCGTTCGGCCAGGCGGGGGAACAGCGTGTGAACCTCGGCCAGCCGGTCCTTCCAGCCGTCCCTGGCCCGGGGAGAGAAGGCGGACAGCTCCAGTGTCTCCTCGACCCCCATGTCGCCGAACAGGGTATTGCTTTGCTGGGCATGGATCAGGCCGGCGGCAACGATGGCCGACGGCTTGGCCGTGGTGATGTCCTGCCCGTCGAAGGTGACGGTGCCCCGGCTTGGGCGCAGCAGGCCCGAAATCGTGCGCAGCAGCGTCGACTTGCCGTGACCGTTCGGACCGAACAGGCCCACGGCCTCGCCCTTGTCCAGGTGGATGTCGATGCCATGAAGGACCGGCACCGTGCCATAGCCGGCATGGATGCCGGACACGTCCAGAAGGCGGCTCATGCGGCGGCCCCCCCGATATAGGCCTCGACCACGCGTTCGTCGCGGATCACGGTCTTCGGATCGCCTTCGGTCAGGACGGCGCCGTTGTTCAGGACCAGCAGGCGCTGGCTGACGGACAGAAGCAGGCCAAGGACGTGTTCGATGATCAGGATCGTGACGCCGATCGCGTTCACCTTGATCAGAAGGTCGTCCAGCGCCGCGATTTCCGGCCGCGTCAGGCCCGAGGCCGGTTCGTCCAGCATCAGGATATCCGGTTTCGCCACCAGGGCAGAGGCGATCATCAGCTGTTTCTTCCCATAGACCGACAGGTCGGCCGTCTGCATATCCCGCCGGGCGGGTTCGAACTGGCACAGGTCCAGCGCCTCTTCCACCGCGTCGCGCGTGTGCTGGCCGCGCAGGCCCGCGCCGTAGTGGCCGCCTAGGGCCACGGTTTCCCGCGCTGTCAGGTCGGGGAATTCGGCATCCTTCTGAAAGGTGCGGGACAGGCCGGCGCGAAAGATGTCATGCGGGCGCGCCTTGTCGATGCGCTGCCCCTTGAAGCGGATCTCCCCCCCGGTCGGACCGAAAGGGATACCCGTGATGCAGTTGAACATGGTGCTCTTGCCGGACCCGTTGGGTCCCGCCACGCCGAAGATTTCACCTTGCATGACGGAAAAGCTGACGTCCTTCACTGCGGTCAGCCCGCCGAAGGTCTTGGTGACACCCGAAAGGGTCAGGATCGGATCCGGCAAGGGCCTCACTCCATCCAGGGCGGAAGCTTGAAGCTGCCGTCGGCATAGTTTTCGGGCGCGAACAGGACCCGCTTGCCGTCCTGGATCTGGTAGAACTGCAGCGGGATGCCGCCTTCGCCCTGGACCGCCAGGTGGGTTTCCGGATCGAAGGCCATGGTGCCGGCCGCGGTTTCCGTCGACGACTGGCCGATCCATTCGCCGATGGCGACACGGTCCGCCGGATCGCCCACGGCCGCCAGCCCGGCGGCATACAGCATCACCTCTTCATAAAGGGCCGGCCCATAGGCGCCCGGTTCGTTGCCGAAGGTTTCGACATATTTGCCGATCACGTCCTTGGCCCGTTCCGAGGCGCTGGTGGGCAGGGTGCCGCCCAGCAAGTTGTAAAGCACGCCCGAGCTTGCGTCCTTGGTCAGCTCCAGGAATTCCGGGACCGAAGGCGCGTACTGGATGAAGACCAGGCTGTCGGTCGGCTGTTCCATGAACTGCGACATGAACGCGGCCGCGTTGCCCGGCAGATAGTCGGTGTTGATCACGACCGCCGGCGGATCCTGCCGCACCTTGGCCAGGAAGCCGCGCCAGTCGCCGACTTCACCGAAGGGCACCAGGTCGTTGACGGTGACGTCCCAGCCACCGGCCGTGAAGCTTTCGACCAGACCTTCGGCGATGGTCTTGGAATAGGGGTTGTCGGACGAGATCAGCGCCAGCGTCTTCGACGGCAGGTCCACCGACCCGTCAGCGGCCAGCCCTTCGATCACGGGCAGGACGCCGGTGTTGTAGGCGTCGAAGGACGGGGTGAAGGACCAGATCGTCGGGAAGGCGTCCGGGTCTTCGGAAATGATGTCCCGCGTCTGGGCCGAGTTGGCGGAGACGAGATAGATCATCTCCTGTTCTGCCATCATCTCGATTTCGAAGTTCGAACCCGAGGCATAGCCGGTCACGATGGCGCCCATGTCCCGGTCGCCCAGCAGGCGCTCGGCCGCGGTGGCCACGGCGGCAGCGCTTTGGTCTGCGGCATCGCCCACGACCAGTTCGAACGTGTGGCCGGCCACGCCGCCGCCCGCGTTCAGTTCATCGACGGCCATCTGGGCGCCGTTCACCATTTCCTGGCCGTCGGCGGCCGCAGGCCCGGAAACGGGGGCCAGAACCCCGATCTTGATGACATCGGCCTGTGCCAGCGCCGGCAGGCCGAAGCTGGCAACAAGGGCCGTGGTGGCAAGGAAGTTGCGTCTGTTAAACACGGTCTTCACTCCTGGTTGGATGGGTCTGTTCTCGTTTCTCAGTTCAACGGGTGCCGCAGATGTCGAGGATCGCGGCGGCGATCACCTTGGTCGCCTTGTGGAGCGAGGCCACGTCGACATATTCGTTGTCGCCGTGGAAGCCGTCGCCGGCCGGGCCGTAGATGACGGCATCGACGCCCGCGCCGGAATAATGCGCGGCATCCGTCACCGCGTCGAAGCCGCGGATTTCCGGGGCCTCGCCCAGCGACGTGTGGTGCCTGACCAGCGACTGCACCATCGGGTGGTCGATGGGCGTGTCCATCGGCGGGAAATGCAGCCCGCCCAGTTCCCACATGACCTGCGTCGGGTGGTCCTTCGTCCACGGATCCAGCGCATCGAAGGCCGCGACGAAGGCTTCGAATTCCGAGCGGACATCGGCAGCGGTCTCGTTCGGCAGGAACTTGAGGTCCAGGTCGATCACCACACGGTCCGGGGTCATCGCCGGGTTGGTGCGGATCATCGGCAGCCCGTCCTCGTCCAGGCCCACGCCGCCGTGGATGACACCCGGGTTGATCGTCGAAAGGCCCGGCGGGCACAGCGGGTGGTAATGGGTCCGGCAGCGCGAGGCCTCGAATTCCTTCAGGGCTGCCAGGAACCGCGTCGCGATCTCGATCGCATTGATCGCGGGCATCAGGCGGCCCGGAACGATCGGCTGCGGGAAGATGTCGTTATAGCGCATGCCGGCATGGCCGCTGCGCCCGGTTATGGTGACGCGCACCCATTCCAGCCCGCCTTCGGCCGGGATCACCTTGTCCCAGGTGGGTTCGGCGATGATCGCGTTCCTGGCCAGGTGCCCCTTGGCCACGGCATCCATCGCGCCGAAGCCGCCGGCCTCTTCGTCCACGACCGCGTGGATCGAAAGACGACCGTCCAACGTGATGCCTGCCGCCTTGATGGATTCGACGGCGGCGATGCAGGCGGCCAGACCCGCCTTCATGTCGACCGAGCCGCGACCGTAAAGCTTGCCGTCCTTGATCTCGCCTCCGAAGGGATCGACGACCCAGTTGGCCTGGTTTCCCACCGGCACCGTGTCGATGTGCCCGCACAGGATCAGGCTTTTCTCTTCATTGCCGGGCAGGGTGCCGATCACGTTGGGCCTGTCCGGGAAGACCTCCCAGCTTTCGGTCTCGAACCCGTTCGCCTTCAGCCGGTCCGCGACCAGCTGGGCGACCTGGGTTTCGTTGTTGATGCCCTGCTTGCGTTCGAACTTCGGATTCACGGACGGTATGCGCACCATATCCTGCGTCAGCGACAGCACCCGGTCGCCGTTGCCGTCGATCTCGTCCCAGACTTTGTCCTTGGCCGTCATGCCCTTGCTCCTTTCAGCTCCGCGATCAGCGCGTCCGTGGTGACCTGCCGGCAATAGCCCTTGATCGCGTTCAGCGACGTCGCGTGCCGTTCGGCCGTGATGGTCTGGCAGGCGTCGGTGACCTGCGTGACCAGATATCCCAAGTCGCAGGCATCCCGGATCGCGCTTTCCACGCACTGGTCCGTCAGCAGCCCCGACAGGACCACCTGCTTCACGCCCAGGCAGCGCAGGATGTAGTCGATATGGGTTGACACAAAGACCGACGACGACGTCTTTGGCAGCCAGATCTCGTCCTCGTCCGGGGCCAGTTCGTCGATGCACTTTCCGTCCCACGACCCCTTTGGCACGTTGAAGCCGGTGATCTTGTAATCCAGGCTGCGGTCCCGGCCGTCCTTGGTCAGGCTTTCGATGGTCGTGTACATGACCTCGACCCCTGCTTCGCGGGCCGCTTCGCGCAGGCGGACCATGTTGGGCAGGGTTTCCGCCTCGAACGTGTCGAAGAAGGGGCCGTATTTCGCCTCGAATTCGGCCGGGGGCGTGTCCTTGAACTCGCCCCCGTCACGGCGGGCGGAAAAGTTCTGGACGTCGATGAAGATCAGGGCCGAGGCCGCCGGATCAAGGGGAAGGTCGCGGGTCAGCATGCGTTCTCCAGCAATGGTTCGACGGCCCGGCACAGCAGGGCCGCGATCTCGTCCGCCCCTGCGGCGTCGCCGATCAGGTCGTTGCGGACTTCGATCAGGGAATGGGGCAGGCCCGACGGCTCGCCATGGCGGGGCACGAACCAGTCCGACAGGTCGTCGATCTGGTAGGGTTCGTTCAGGGCAACCGACAGGCCCGGGCGCAGGCGCCGCACCCCGGCCATCAGCCGTTCAGAGGTGGCCATGTCCCGCCGCCCCAGAAAGCCGATATGCCAGGGCCGGGGCCCGCCGCGCGACATCAGCCGCGGCGTAAAGCTGTGGATCGACAGAAGGATCTGTGGACCGTGCGTGCGCGCGGCGGTGACGGCGGCATGGAACGGATCGAAGATTTCCCGGGTCCGCGCCGCACGGTCCGCAGGCGAAAGCCCGGCGTTCCCGGGAATGGTCACGCCGTCCGAGGTTTCGGGCATCGCATCCGGCGCAGCAGGCGGGCGGTTGCAGTCGATCACCAGCCGGCTGTAGGCCTGCAGCACCGCCGGACAGTCCAGCCGCTGCGCCATGGCCCGCGTCACGGCAGCCGCACCCGGATCCCACCCTATATGCAGCGACAGCTGATCCGCGGTCAGCCCCAGCCCATTCAACGCCTGCGGCACCGCGCGGCCGGCATGTTCACACACCAGAAGGATGGGCGATACCGCGCCGCGGTTCACCCAGGCCACGGGCGCCGGGTCTGCATCCGGTCGCAGCAGCGGCGCCGTCATCGGACGAACCCCGCACGACAGATCACTGCCGTCGCCTGCAAGACGCGGTATGATGCGTGATTTTTCATGGGTTCAGAATTTGATCGTCGATTTTCAAAGTCAATCGATTTGTACCTATTGAGAGAAATCATTCGCGGCCGGATCCTGCCGCCGATGAAGAATGAGGCATTGAAACGACGCTGAAACCCGTGGGGCGTGCAGCGGCCCGCATGGTTGCGCTGCCCGGCCGGGGCCACGCCCGAATCGCGGGCCGATCCCCTGCCAAGCTTTTGAATTCAGTGACTTTAGTCAGGCGTCCCCTGCTTGCCTCAGTACACCTCAGCATAGCGGTCGCATTTCGCGCGCCAGTCCAGGTCGGCGATGGCGGCCATCTCGCCCCGCTTGTGCGCGGTGTAAAGGTCGACAAAGCCGTCCCCGAACCATTGCCGCACCATGGCCGAGCCCGAGAACCGTTTCAAAGCCTCGTCAAGCGAGGTCGGCAGGCGGCGGAAGCCCTTGGCTTCCAACGCCTCGGGCGTCAGCAGCGACAGGTCTTCCTGCGTCGGCGCCGGCGGGTCGATCCTGTCGCGAATGCCCTGCACCCCGGCAAAGACCATCGCGGCCATGGTCAGGAACGGGCTCGCCGCGCAATCCGCCGCCCGCAGTTCAAAGTTGAACTGTTTCGCGATGCCCTCGGGATCCTGTGCCGTCACCGGGCAGATCCGGACCGAGGCTTCACGGTCCCGGTAGCCAAGGTTGTTGAAGGCGGCGCTCCACCGGTGGGGCGTCAGGCGGAGATAGCTGATTTCGGACGGGGCCAGTAGCGCCAGGATCTGATCGAGATATGTCAGTACGCCGCCGATGAAATGGCGCGTCAGCGGGCTGAGCCCGTGGGGATCGGTCGCGTCATGGGTCAGGGGCGTGCCGCCGTCGTCGACAAAGCTCATGTGCACGTGCAGGCCGTTGCCGACGCTGTCGGGGTCCAGGATGGGCGCAAAGGTGGGCTTCAGCCCAAGGCCGCCCAGCACGTCATGGGTCAGAAGGCGCAGAAGGGCGGCATTGTCGGCGGCGGCCAGGCCCTGCGCGGGTTTCATCACCACCTCGTACTGGCCAGGCCCGTATTCCTTCATGAAACTGTCGGGCACGATGCCCGCCGCCGTCAGCGCATCCATCAGGGGTTCGGCCCAGGCCTGCGCGTCGCGGAAGCCCTTGAACCCGTAGGAATCCCCCCTGCGTGCGGGGACGTCGCGCAGCTGGAATTCGTGTTCATAGGCGGCCACGACATGGGCGCCCGCGACCTCGTGCAACTGATTCAGCGCCTTCCGCGCCAGGCTGCGGGTGCAGAAGTCCCACGGTTCCCCTTCCAGCGAACGGATGTCGCCTAGGCTGAAATCCAGCGGCCGGGCACCGCCCAGCCGGAACCGGGTCGTCTCGTCCGGCACCAGCACAAGGTCGCCCAGCGATCCGAAGGGCGTTTCCGCGATCGCGTCGAAACAGGTGATCTGAACATTGGTCGGCGTCCAGCCGATCCCGCGCCTGGTCCGCTTGGCCCATTCGCCTTCGGGAAAGGACTTGCCCCGGATCAGCCCGGCCAGATCCGAGGTGCCGACAAAGCTCAGCCGTTGACCCTCGTCGCTCATGGCTTCATCCCCGGTGCCGGTTCGTCCCGCAGCATGTCCCACTCCGAAATCCGTTTCATTGTCGCTTTCCAGTCCCGGTCGGCGATCGGCACCAGAAGGGCCTCGATCAGCGCGAAGGCGGGCAGGTAACTGTCCCAGACCGTGCCCGACGCCACGGGCACCGAGATCAACTCGGTCGCGCCCTTGGCCGCGGGGGTGATCCATTGATCGGTGATGACGACGGTCTGCACCTTGCGCGCCCGCGCCTGTGCCGACAGCCGGGCCAGGTTGGCCTGGTAGCGGCGGAAGTCGATGATCAGCAGCACATCGCGCGCCCGCATCCGCATCAGGTATTCCGGCCAGTATTCCGGATCGGTGGGGATATGCACCACCCCCGCCCGGACCTGCCGCAGGTGGCGGACGAAGAAGTCGGCGATCGTGTCGCTCATCCGGCCGCCGATCATGTAGATACCGCGTTTCGGGTCGGTCAGAAGCTCGACCAGCCGGTTGAACTGGCTGGCTGTTACGCGTTCGACCATTTCCTTGTTCAGCGCCTCGATCTGGCTGAAGTAGGATGCCAGCGGCGCGTCGCTGTCCAGGACCTGCCCGCTTTGCAGGTCGATGGGCGATTTCTGGCCTTCCTTCAGTTCCTTCACCAGCCGCTGCTGGAAGTCCTGGAAGCCGGCAAAGCCCAGCTTGGCCACGAAGCGCGAAATCGATGGGGCCGAGATATGGGCCCGTTTCGACAGGTCCTGGATCGGTTCCAGCCCGGCGAAGGGGTAATCTGCCAGAAGCACCGACGTCAGCTGCCGCTCGGCCGGGGTCAACTGGTCCGACATGTCTTCAAGCATATCGCGGATCTTCATCGGGTCCGGGGTCCTTTCGTGGATGACCCACAGTCTGGACCTTTGAAAATCCTATGTCAAAAGAATAAATATTTGATCATCTGATGCAAATGTTTCGACGCAGGCACGCGTGGTTCCGGAAACCGTCCTGCAAAGAAACCCCGGGTCCGGCGGGGCCGGATTGCGGCCTTGCCGTTTTCGCGAGAGAGATCCTTTACAGGGATCAGGACCGGCCTTTCCACGGCACCAGCACCCGTTCGGCCATCCGCATCAGGATGTCGATGCCGTAGCCGATGATGCCAATCAGGATGATCCCCATGATCACGATATCGGTCAGCTGGAACTTCGATGCGGCGATGATCATCATGCCGGCGCCCTTTTGCGCGGCCACCAGTTCGGCCGCGACGACCGTGCCCCAGCAGACCCCCATGGCGACCCGGGCCCCGGTAAAGATCTCGGGCAGGGAATTCGGCACGATCACGTGGCGCAGCACCTGCCACTTGCTGGCCCCCAGCGAAAAGGCGGCATGCACCTTGGTGATGTTCACCCCCGACACACCCGCCCGCGCGGCAATGGTCATGACCCAAAGTGCGGCCAGGAACAGCAGGACGATCTTGCCCGTTTCCCAGATACCGAACCAGATGATCACCAACGGGATCAGCGCCAAGGGCGGCACCGGTCGCATGAATTCCACGATCGGGTCGAACCAGCCCCGGAACCAGCCCGACAGACCCATGGCATAGCCCAGGGGGATGCCCAGGGCCGACCCGCAGGCAAAACCCACCAGCACGCGCAGCAGCGACCAGCCCAGATGGTCCCACAGGGTGAAGTTCTGGTATCCGGAGGTCGCGATTTCCGCGAAACGGCTGACGACGGCCTCGGGACTGGGCATCCAGATCGGCTCCATCTGAAGCCCGCGGGCCGGTTCGAAGCTGAGACTGCCCTTGGCGGTCATCGTTACCGTGCCGTCCTTCACCTTTACGGCCCCGCCCGGGGCGATGGGCTGGCCATCGATTGCGGTGACGCGATAGCCTTCCGGGTCTGCCGGTTCGTCGTTCGACGTGGCGCGGATCAGGGTCGACCGCCAGACCTGGACCGTGTCGGACATGTTCTTGGCCATGCCTTCGCCCGGCTCCACCAACGGCGCGTCGGGATCCTCGTCCGGGGAATGGACCAGCACCTCGACCAGGGCATCGTCAGTGGATCCGTCGGCGGCGGTGGCGGTATAGGTAAAGGACGTTTCGCCCAGAAAGGGCCCCGGAACGTGGAACGGCGCCCATTTCGACCCGGTGAAGGCGCCCCAGATCAGAAAGATCACCAGGACCGACAGGACGGATGCCGCGCGGTCCGGCCGGATCGCGCTTTCGTCGCCGAAAGTCACGGTCTTCAGGCTGGTGAAGTCCTTCGACTTGGCGCTCATCCGACGGACGAAGTTGATCAGGACGAAGGCCCCGGCAAAAAGCAGAACATAAAGAAGCAGGACGATCCAGCCGGTCATGCGCCTGCCTCCGCCCGGCCCATGATTTCCTCTTCCATTTCCCAGATCATCGACAGGATCTCGTCCCGCGTTTGGGCGAAGCCCTCGCTTTTCTTGACCTCGCGCAGGTCGGCGTTCACACCGCGTTCGGCAAAGGGCAGGCGGTATTCTTTGTAGATCCGGCCCGGACGCGGGGCCATGACGATCAGGCGTTCGCCCAACAACAGCGCCTCTTCGACCGAATGGGTGATCAGGACGACGGTCTTGCGGGTTTCCTTCCACAGCTTCAGGACCAGACCCTGCATCTTCTCGCGCGTCAGCGCGTCGAGCGCGCCCAGGGGTTCGTCCATCAGGATCAGGTCCGGGTCATTGGCCAGACAGCGGGCCAGCGCCACGCGCTGCTGCATGCCGCCCGACAGTTCATAGACCGCCTTTTCCTTGAAATCCCGCAGGCCCACAGTTTCCAGCAGCCGGTCGGAAATCGCCCGCCGTTCGGCGGCGGGCATGCCCTTCATCTTGGGGCCGAATTCCACGTTGTCGCGTACGTTCATCCATTCAAACAGCGCGCCCTTTTGGAACACCATCCCCCGTTCGGCCGCGGGACCGGAAACGTCGTGCCCGTTCATCCGCACCCGGCCGCCGGTGGGCGCCAGAAACCCTGCCACGATGTTCAGAAGCGTGGTCTTGCCACAGCCCGAAGGCCCGAGGATGGACACCATCTCGCCCGATCCGATTTCAAGCGAGACGTCCTGAAGCGCCTGCACGCTTGTGCCGTTCGGAAGGTCGAACCGCATGGATAGGTTTTCGATATGCAGACCGTCCATGACGCCATTCCCCCGGGCCGAACCGATACATCCGGCCCATGCACGGGCCGATCCGGGCGCAAGGGGTCCCCGCGCCCGGTTGCTGTCGTCAGTGCTTCACCTCGGACAGGGGGCCTGTGTTCACCGTGTCGGCATAGCTTTTCAGCGCCTGGGGGATGGAGCCCGCGTCGACGAAGACCTGCGCCACGCCCAGCATGAATTCCTGTGCACCGCCGCCCAGCCATTTCGGGCCCAGCTGTTCGGCCACCGTCGGGAAAGTGAATGTCGCCAGCGAAGCCGCGGCATCGGCGGGGTCCATGCCGGCATCCTTGGCGATCACCGCGACCATCTCGTCCTTCTTCGACCCTTCGGCCCACATGGCGTTGGCATCGGCCGTCACCTGCAGGAACTTGGTCAGCACGTCCGCATGTTCGGTGGCAAAGGAGGCGGGGACAGAGGTCACGTCGAAGACCAGGATCCCCAGTTCTTCCTTTTCGGCGCCGGTCAGCAGCACGTTGCCGTGTTCCTTCATGCGCCGCAGCGCACCGCCCCAGCCGCAGACCATGTCCAGGTTGCCCTGGGCGAAGGCGGCAGCCCCTTCGGCCGGGGCCATGTCGACGATTTCCATGGTGGTGATGTCGACGCCGAAATGGTCCATCTGTTTCAGAAAGCCGTAATGCGCGGCGGTCCCGATCGGCACACCCACCTTCTTGCCGTCCAGTTCCTTGGCATTGGTCTTGTCGATTTCCAGCGCCTCGGCCACGACGCAGTTGTCGTTTTCGGAATAGCTGACGGCCACGTCCACGATCTGCAGGTCGACGCCGCCGGAAACGCCCACGACGAAGGGCGGCACGCCCTGGCTGACGGAAATCTGCACGTCGCCCGATGCCATTGCCGCTGACATCGCGGTGCCCGCATCGAAGGACACCCAGTTGACCTTCATGCCCAGGGCCTCGTCATACATGCCCGTGGCCTTGGCGTATTCGAAGGGCATCGGCCATTCCAGGAAGTAGCCGACCGTGATCTCGTCCATGGCCGCCGCGCTTTGCGCACTTGCCACCAGGGCCAGCGCCGACAGGGTGGCTTTCAGCCTTGCTTGCTTCGTCATTCTTCCTTCTCCCTTTCCGGTCCGCCGAGCGGAGCGCTGTTTCCGCGACACCCCCGTGCGCATCGCTCTTTTTGAAACGAGGACCGCCTGACTTCTATTCCGGATCGGCCAAGGGCCCGCCGCGCCCCGGTTGTCGTGGCGTCGGTACAGGCATTCGATCATTTTTTCGGCAATCTGCGGCGCAAGTCATCGGAAACAAGATGAATCGCTACGCAGAGTCGCAGGTCCGGGCGCAGCATTTTTATGCACGCGCTTCGGCCGCCGGTCACCACGGGACAACCGTCAGTCGTTCATCTTCTCCAGTGCGGTCTCCAGGTCGGTCAGCAGCGACCCCAGCAGCTCTGGCCCCAGCCGTTCGGCGATCCGGTCATAGACGGCGGCGCTTTCGGGCGTGACCCTGGCGATGAAGGTGCGGCCCTTGTCCGTCATGCGGATCTGCACGCGGCGTGCATCGTGGGGGTCGCGGTCGATGGCAATGTGCCCGCGTGCGTCCAGCGTCTTCAGGATGCGCGACAGCGACGGCGCCAGGATGCAGGCCGTCGCGGCCAGTTCGCTGGCATCCATGCTGTCCGCCTCCATCAGAACGCGCATGACGCGCCATTGCTGTTCGGTAACGTTATGGGCCTGAAGGATCGGGCGAAATTCGCTCATTACCCGTTCGCGCAGCCGCAGAAGCGCGATCGGCAGCGTCCGGTGGATCTCGGACAGGCCGGTGTCGGGACTATCGGGCATGCGGGTCATCCGTGTTGTCGGGTCGTTCGTTGTGGTCCCGCAAAGACCTGGCGTTGACAAGAGCTTCATTGTTTAACATGTTCATCAAAGGGGAGAGAGTCGCACATGGCACATTTGGCGATCGAGTATTCACCGGGACTGGAAAGTCAGGCCGACATGGCCGCGGTGGCCCGTGCGGGCCATCAGGCGATGCTGGCGGCGGGCCTCTTTCCGGTGGCGGGCATCCGCGTGCGGCTGCACCGGGCGGACCATGCTATCGTGGCAGACGGTTTGCCCGAAAACCATTTCCTGGCCGCCACACTGTCGGCCGGTGCGGGCCGGACGACCGAGGCGTTGAAGGACGCGGGCGACCTGATCTTTTCGGCCCTGCAGGGCGCGCTGTCGGGTCCTTTGTCCCAGCCGCATTTCGCGCTGTCGCTGGAAATCCGGATCATCGACCCGGCGCTCAGCTGGAAGGACACGCCCATTCACGCCCGCCTGTCGGGCCGGACGACGAAGGACTGAAAGCATGAGCGTTCTGGACGACAACATCGCCAAGGCACAGGTCTACATGGCGGCCTTTGCCGCGGGCGGGGTGTTGAACCATATCGACGGTGCGTCGGTCCCCGCGCTGTCGGGCAAGACAATGGACACGATCTGCCCGGTCGACGGGACGGTGCTGGCGCAGGTGGCGATGTCCGGGGCCGAAGACGTGGACGCTGCCGTCGCGGCTGCCAGAGCAGCATTCCCCGGCTGGTCGAAGACACCGGGCGCGGAACGCCGGAAGATCCTGATCAAGGTCGCCGAGGCGATCGAGGCGCGGGCGGATGAGATCGCCTTTACCGAATGCATGGATACGGGCCAGGCCCTGCGCTTCATGTCCAAGGCCGCGATTAGGGGCGCGGCCAACTTCCGCTTCTTCGCCGACCAGGCGCCGGGGGCCGAGGACGGCACCGTCACCCGCACGCCCACGCAAATGAACACGACCAGCCGCCGGCCCATCGGCCCCGTCGGCGTGATCACGCCCTGGAACACGCCCTTCATGCTGTCGACGTGGAAGATCGCGCCGGCGCTCGCCTCGGGCTGCACGGTGGTCCACAAGCCCGCCGAATTCTCGCCCATGACCGCCAAGAAACTGGTCGAGATCGCGGAAGAGGCGGGCCTGCCCAAGGGTGTGCTGAACGTCGTGAACGGGCTGGGGGAAACCGCGGGCAAGCGGCTGACGGAACACCCGGACATCCGCGCCATCGCCTTTGTCGGCGAAAGCCGGACCGGCAGCATGATCATGGCGCAGGGCGCGCCCACGCTGAAGCGCGTGCATTTCGAACTGGGCGGCAAGAACCCGGTGATCGTCTTCGACGACGCCGATATCGACCGCGCCGTCGATGCCGCGACCTTCATGATCTATTCGCTGAACGGCGAACGCTGCACCTCGTCATCACGCCTTCTGGTGCAGGACACGATCCACGACGCGTTCACCGCCCGGGTGGCCGAGGTCGCAAAGCGCATCAAAGTGGGCCACCCGCTGGATCCCGAAACCGTCGTGGGCCCGCTGATCCACCCCGTGCACGAGGAAAAAGTCCTGTCCTATTTCGACACCGCGCGGGCGGAAGGCGCCACAATCGCCGCGGGCGGCGGGAAGATCGGCGAAAAGGGCTGTTTCGTTGCACCGACCCTCTTCACAGGCGCGACCAACACCATGAAGATCGCGCAGGAGGAGATCTTCGGCCCCGTCCTGACCGCGATCCCGTTCAGGGACGAGGAAGAGGCGCTGAGCCTTGCCAATGACGTGGATTACGGTCTGGCAGCCTATCTGTGGACCAACGACCTGAACCGCGCGATCCGGATGACGGATCACCTGGAGGCGGGCATGATGTGGGTGAACTCGGAAAACATCCGCCACCTGCCCACGCCCTTCGGTGGGGTCAAGGCCTCCGGCATCGGGCGGGACGGTGGCGACTGGTCCTTCGATTTCTACATGGAGACGGTGAACGTCAGCTTCCCGCGCGCCATCCACAAGGTCCCGAAGCTGGGCGGCTGATCCGCCCGGCTGCAAAAGACCAAGAAGACCGGGAAAGATTGGGAGGAAACCATGCCGATCCCCGCACCGAACCTGAACCCGCCGTTCAACATCGTCCGGCTGAGCCATGTGGAATTCGGCGTGACCGACCTGGCTGCCAGCCGCACCTTCTATACCCAGACCCTGGGGTTGCAGGTCACGGACGAGGACGCGGACACGATCTATCTGCGCGCGATGGAGGAACGCGGCCATCACTGCCTGGTCCTGAAGAAGAAGCCGGAGGCCGGGATCGACTACCTGTCCTACAAGCTCTGGTCCGAGGACGACCTGGACAAGGCCCATGCCTGGTTCGAAGGCCAGGGCCATGCCGTGGACTGGGTCGAACGCCCGTATCAGGGCCGGACGTTGCGGACACATGACTGTTTCGGCGCACCGATGGAGTTTTATCACAAGATGGACCGGCTGCCGCCGATCCATCAGAAATACGAACTCTACCGGGGCGTGAAGCCGCTGCGGATCGACCACTTCAACTGCTTCGTGCCGAACGTGGATATGGCAGTAGCCTTCTATGGCCAGATCGGTTTCCGCGTGACGGAATACACCGAGGACGAGGAGTCCGGCCGTCTCTGGGCCGCGTGGACGCATCGCAAGGGCGGCGTCCACGACATCGCCTTCACCAACGGCACCGGCCCGCGGCTGCATCACACGGCCTTCTGGGTGCCGACGCCTTTGAACATCATCGATCTGTTGGACCTGATGGCGACCACGGGCTACGTCGGCAATATCGAACGGGGGCCGGGGCGGCACGGCATATCGAACGCGTTTTTTCTTTACATCCTGGACCCCGACGGCCACCGGATCGAGATCTACTGTTCCGATTACCAGACCGTGGATCCGGACCTGGAACCCATCAAGTGGGACCTGAAAGACCCGCAGCGCCAGACCCTGTGGGGCGCGCCCGCGCCCAAGTCGTGGTTCGAACATGGGTCGGTCTTCACCGGCGTCGGCACCCGCGCGGCGGAACTGAACGCCACCCCGATCATCGCGCCCTGAAACCGGGCAAGGAGACCGACATGACCACCACAGCACGGCTTGCGGCCTTTCGTCGGGATGGCGCCGAACGGTTCGGCCTGGTGTCCGGGGACGGCATCGTCGACCTGACCGACAGCTTCCCGCAATTTTCGCGGTTGCAGGACGCCGTGGTTGCCGGTGCCATGAACGACCTGATCGCGGCGGGGCAGGGCCGTGCGGCGGATTGCGGGCAGGGGGACGTCGAATTCCTGATCCCCATCGCCCGACCCGAACGGATCCTGTGCGTCGGCGTGAACTTCCCGGACCGGAACGCGGAATACAGGGACGGCTCGGCCCAGCCGACATACATGTCGCTGTTCCCGCGCTTTCCGTCCAGCTTCACCGGCCACGGTCAGCCGCTGATCCGCCCGCCGGAAAACCACACGCTGGACTATGAAGGCGAGGTCGCCGTGATCATCGGCAAGGGAGGCCGCCGGATCGCGGCCAGGGACGCCTATGACCACATCGCGGCGCTGACGCTTTGCAACGAAGGCACGATCCGCGACTGGGTGCGTCATGCCAAGTTCAACGTGACGCAGGGCAAGAACTGGGACCGATCAGGCGCAATCGGGCCGTGGCTGGTGCCCTTCACCGACCCCGCACAACTGGACGAGGCACGGATCGTGACCCGGGTGAATGGCGAACTGCGCCAGGACGACTGGCTCAAGAACATGATGTTCCCGGTACGGGAGGAGATCGCCTATATCTCCACCTTCACCACTCTGGCACCCGGGGACATTGTCATCACCGGTACGCCGACAGGGGCCGGCGCGCGGTTCGATCCGCCGCGCTATCTGGTCCCGGGGGATGTGGTCGAGGTCGAAAGCCCCGGCATCGGCATCCTGCGCAACACGGTGGCCGACGAATGGCCCTGACGCCCGATGCCATAGATCGGGCCGCCGCAGACCTGCTGGCGGCAGAGGACGGGCGGTTCCAGATCGGCCTGATGTCGCTGCGCCATCCCGGCATGACGCTGGGCGAGGCTTACGCCATCCAGGCGGCGCAGATGGCGCGGAAACTTGCCGCGGGGCGGACGATCGCGGGATGGAAGATCGGCCTGACGTCCAAGGTCATGCAGCAGGCGCTGAACATCGAAACGCCGGATTCCGGCGTGCTTTACGACGACATGGTCTTTGCCGATGGGACCACGGTGCCTGCGGGCCGCTTCATCCAGCCAAGGGTGGAGGCAGAGATCGCCTTTGTCATGCAGGCCCCGCTGAATGGCGACGTGACCCGCGACGACGTGCTGGCCGCGACAGGCTACGTGGCCCCGTCGCTGGAAATCCTGGACACGCGGATCCTGCGAACCGACCCGGCGACGGGCAAGGCCCGGATCATCGTGGATACGGTCAGCGACAATGCCGCCAATGCCGGCGTCGTGCTGGGGCCGCAACGAAACGACCCGGCACGCGTCGATCTGCGCTGGACCGGGGCCATCGTCCGCAAGGACGGCGCGGTCGAGGCGACGGGCCTGGGCGCGGCCGTGCTGGACGATCCGGTTATGGGCATTGTCTGGCTGGCCCGCCGCATGGGCCAGTACGGCCAGCGGATCGAGGCGGGGCAGATAATCCTTTCGGGCTCCTTCATCTCGCCCATCGAATGCCCGCCGGGCACCGAGATCGAGGCCGACTTCGGCCCGTTCGGCGCGGTCTCCGTCGGCTTTGCCTGACGGGACCTAGCGCATCAGGAGCTTTGCGGCGGTCCGCGCCAGCCGGCCCCAGGGCGGGCCCATCTTCTCGAACCCGTTGACGAAGCCCACCTTGAAGACGGACCGGCTGTGGCTGAAGCGCAGGAACCCGTCGCGGCCGTGATAGCCGCCCATGCCGCTGGGCCCCACGCCGCCGAAGGCCATCCCGTCCTGCGCGGCATGGATCAACGTGCCGTTCAGCGTCACCCCGCCGGAAATCGCGCTGTCCAGGATCCGGTCCAGCTTCGCCTGTTGCGTGCTGTAGGCATAAAGCGCCAGTGGCCGGGCGCGGCCTTTGATCAGGGCCAGCGCCTGGTCGATGCTGTCATAGGGCAGGACCGGCAGGATTGGGCCAAAGATCTCTTCCCGCATCAGGACGCCGGTTTCCGGCGCGCCGATCACCACGGTGGGGGCGATCTTGCGGTCGTTGGTCATGGTCGCGTCGCCCGCGGTCAGGACCGTTGCGCCCGCCGCGCGCGCCTCGTCCACCGCGGCCACCAGCCGGGCGTGGTGACGGTCCGATATGATGGAGCTGTAGTCGTCATTGCCCGCCAGCGTCGGATAGGACTTCATGGCGCTGTCGATCACCGCCCTGGCAAAGGTATCGACCTTGGCCCGCGGCACCAATGCATAGTCGGGCGCGATGCAGGTCTGGCCCGCGTTCAGGAACTTGCCGAAGGCCACGCTTTTCGCGGCCTTTTCGACGTCATAGTCGTCGCAAAGGATCGCGGGCGACTTGCCGCCCAGTTCCAGCGTCACGGGCGTCAGGTTCGCGGCTGCCGCCTGCATCACCTTGCGTCCCACGGCCGTCGACCCGGTGAAGATCAGGTGGTCGAAGGGCAGGGCGGAGAAGTCCTGCGCGACCTCGACCCCGCCGGTGAAGACGCGCACCTCGTCCTCGGCAAAAGTGTCGGCCACCACCTGCGCCAGCAGGTCCGAAAAACGGGGCGACAGTTCCGATGGCTTGATCATCGCGCGATTGCCCGCGGCCAGCACGTCGACCAGCGGGCCCAGGGACAGGAACAGCGGATAGTTCCAGGGTGCAATGATGCCCACCACGCCCAGGGGTTCCCGCCGGACCCAGGCGCGGGCAGGCTGGCTGACCATTGAAACGGGGCGCCGTTCGGGCCGCATCCAGCGGCGCAGGTGGCTGCTGGTGTGCCGGATCGCGTTCAGGACCATGCCCATTTCCAGCACCCGCGTTTCGTCCGCCGAGCGATTGCCGAAATCCTGCGAAATGGCGGCGATGAAGGCGGCCTCGTTGGTCTGGATCATCGTCTTGAGCTTGCGCAGCCGCTGCTGTCGCAGTTCCAGCGGCACGGTAGAGCCGTCACGGCTAAGACCGCGCTGCAGATCGAAGATCCGCTTCATGTCCCCGGTTCCGGACCCGGCCGTCCCGGACATTTGACCATCCATCGACATCACTCCCTTTGCACCCGCACTGTAGGGAATATAGCATGATCGGACGGGTTTTCAGGCGTGGCGTCGGGGAAAGGTTCAACCCGAATAGTACTTGCGCCGGGCTTCCTCCTGGATCGCGAGCTTCAGCTGCAGGTCGGCCAGCTTGCGCATTTCCTCCTTTCGCGCCGCCGGGTCCACGGTCGCTTTCAGGACCTCCAACTGGGCGGCGACGGCCTTCTTCAGCTCGATTTCCTTGGGGACGGCCCCGGCTTCGGCCATGATGCGAAAGCCCGCGGCCTCGGCAAAGTCGCCGGTGCCGTCGCTGTGCTGCAGGGGCTTTCCGGCGCCCTTCAGGTTATCCAGCTGGCCTTCGGCCTGGGCCTTCAGGATCTGACGTTCGGCGAGATCGGAGAATTTCATGGCAGTGCTCCCTGATTGGGTCTGATGACGGTGCGCGGGGACCACGCACCCTATGGGGTGGGCGCCAGAAGGGCGCGTTGGATTTCATCGTAGACGGGCCAGAACAGCGTCAGCCCGTCGGGGCCGCGGTTCTGGAAGGCGACCAGCGTGGCCGTCACCATCATCGCGGCGGGCAGGGGGGCCATGTCGGGACGGAACAGGCCCTGATCCCGGCCGATGGTCAGGATCCGCGTGTAACGGCCGGCCCAGAGCGCCTTGAATTCGGCCATGGTCGCCGCCAGCCCGGCCTGTCCGCCGGCCGCCTGTTCCAGCTGGGCGAATGTCGCGGCCAGGTCCGGGCGATGGATCAGCGAGTCGTGGAAGGCCTGAACCTCTGCCCTCAGCTGCAGTAGGGCGTCTTTGGCAGGGTCAGGTTCGGGCGGCAACAAGGCCAGGAAGGCATCGCGCGTGGTTTCGGCAATGAAGTCCAAGAGCGCGGCCTTGGAGCGGACATGGAACTGCAGGGTCGAGACGCTGATCCCCACCCGCGCCGCGATGTCCCGCGTGCGCAAACCCGCCAGCCCCTTTTCAGCCAGAAGATCCCGGGCGGCCTGGGCGATCATCTCGCGACGTTCATCGCGGCGGACATAGTGTTGGGTCTGGGTTTCCATGAATCGATCATTTGATCGATTTGTCTCGAAATGCAAGGGGCAGCAGCACGGCAGCCGTTGCAATTCGGCGAAATCGGTCCTATCTGACTAGGTAACTGGTCAGGAGATGATGCAATGATCCCGCTTCAGGATGCCAAGGCGCGGTTTTCGGCGCTGGTGGACGCAGCACTTTCGGGGCGCCCGCAAGAAGTCTCGCGCCGGGGCAAGCCCGCGGTGGTGATCCTGTCGGCCGACGAATACCGCCGCCTGCTGCGCGAGGCGCAGGCGCAACGGCCCGGTTTCGTCGATCACCTGATGGATTTCCCGGGGACCGAGGTGGAACGGGCCAAGGCCCGGCCCCGCGACGTTTCGTTTTGATCCTGATCCTGGATACCAACGTGATTTCCGCCGTGCGGCGCCCCGACCGGGCCCCGCAGGTGGCCGCGTGGCTGGCGCAGCAGGACGAAGGCGACCTCTACCTGTCCGTCATCTCGCTGGGCGAAATCGAACGCGGGATCCGCCGCCAGGAAGGCCCGAACCCGGAATTCGCCCGGGACCTCAGGGGCTGGCTGGACCGGACGGCGCGCGTCTTTTCCGACCGGATCCTGCCCTTCGGGGCCGAAGACGCGCTGATCTGGGGAGAGCTTTCCGCCAGGATCGGACACCCGGGCGCGGATCTGATGATCGCGGCGCAGGCCCTGGCGCGGGACGGTGCGGTCGTGACGGGAAACGGGTCTGATTTTCTGCCGACGGGATGTCGGCTCGTCGATCCCTTCTGATATCCCGTTCGAACGCAAAGAACCGCGCCGTAGCCCGACCGCTGCCCCAGAGGCTGAAGCAACAGACACCCCGCAATGGGTCCAGAGCAGCGGAACCGCTCCGCGACGGCCACGCAGCGCCCGATCGGCAGCTTCCAATTCGGCGCAGGCCCCGGACTGTGCGGCAAGGGCAGCGCTGCCGCAAGCGACGGACCGGGCCTATTCTCCGGCCCCTCGCCCACGTGAGACGTCGGCCAATCCTTGCCAGAAGCATCCCGCACCGCCGCGGGGGCGCTTGAAACCGAAGGCAGCGGTTCACAGGTCAATCCTACCGGACCGGGGACCAGAACCGGAGGACCGACCCATGCACGTATCCGTAGAAACCGCCCAATCCACCCTTTGCCAGCTGATCGAAGCCGTTGCCCGTGGCGAACGCGTCATCATCGCCCATGCCGGCGAGCCGGTGGTCGAGCTGGTGGCGCTGGTCCGCACCGACGCGCCGGCCCGGAACCAGCCTATGCCCCTGACCGAAGAGGATCTGCGCCTCTGGGGCGCCTGGTAGGCGCGGCCCGGGGCCGACCCGGGCACGGCGGGCACGCCCTGAACAATTCCCGGCCATCGTCCGGGCCAGATGCTTGCATGCGTCCTGTGGGCCGGGCACTCTTTCCCTGAAAGGGGAAACGAAATGGCCGCCTTCATCGTCGCAGCTGCTGCCCTGTGGGCCAAGATCGGGCTTGGCGTGGCGGTGCTGTTCGTCACGGTGGGCGCCCCGCGCGTCGAACCCGGCGCGCGCAATGCCTGGACTTTCCGGCCGATGCTGATCCCGGCCGTGGTGCTGATCTGGCCCCTGGTGCTGTGGCGCTGGTTCGTGCTGGAGACCGGACGCGACCGGCCCCATGCCCGCCACCAGCCGCCTCTGCGTGCCCATGCGCCGATCTGGATCGTTCTGGCCATCATGATCCCGGCCGTGTTCCTGACCGGCACCCTGCTGCGGCAGAACCTGGCCGAACTGGCGCGCGCGCCCGAACAGCTGTCCGACAAGGCCGGGGCGTCGCAATGAGCGTCTCCTTCGTGCCGGTCCAGTGGAACCGCTGGAAATGGATCTATGATGCCGTGCTGGTGGCGATGGTGGTCCTTTACGTCGTGGCCTTCATTGCCGTGGGCACCCCGGCCGCGGGGTTCGAACGGCCCATCGACAGCGATATCCTCCGGGCGCGGGCGCTGGGGTCATGCGCGTTCCTGATGGTCTCGGTCATCCTGATGATCGGTCCGCTGGCGCGGCTGGACCGGCGGTTCCTGCCGCTGCTCTACAACCGCCGCCATTTCGGGGTGCTGACCTTCTTCGTCATGCTGGGCCATGCCCGGTTCGTGCTGGGTTGGTACTTCGCCTTTTCGGACCTGCCGACATGGCGGGCGCTGCTGTCCGCCAACACGTCCTATGGCCAGATTCTGGGCTTCCCATTCGAAATCCTGGGCCTTGCGGCCCTTCTGTGCTTTGCCGTGCTGGCGACGACAAGCCACGATTTCTGGCTTTCCTTCCTGACCGCACCGGTCTGGAAGCGGCTGCACATGCTGATCTATCCCGCCTACGTCCTGATCGTGGGTCACGTCACGCTGGGCGCGCTGCAATCGCAGGGCACCCCGGCCTTTTCCGTCGTGGTCTGGATGATGGCGCTGGCAGTCATCGGCCTGCACCTTGCGGCGGCCCTGTCGGACCGTCCGGCGGCCCCGGTCCGGAGGGACGGGCCATGGGAACGGATCTGCCGGGTGGCCGAGATCGAGGAAGGCACCGCCCGGATCGGCCTTCTGGGCAATGGCGACAAGGTGGCCGTCTTCCGCCACGACGGCGCGCTGAACGCGATTTCCAATGCCTGTGCCCATCAGAACGGGCCGCTGGGCGAAGGCCGCATCGTCCACGGCTGCGTCACCTGTCCCTGGCACGGGTTCCAGTACCGGCTGCGCGACGGTCGCAGCCCCGACCCGTTCACCGAAACGGTGCCGACCTACAGGCTTGAAATCCGTGGGCCGTGGGTCTGGGTCGATGCCCGCGCGAACCCGCCCGGAACCGATGTCGTACCCGTCCCCGTGCCGGAGGCCGCGGCATGAGCGTCCCGGACAAGGACATCTTCTTCATCGGCTGGTCGAAGAAGCTGCCCGTGGGTCTGCGCCGCATCCTGCCGGCGGTGGCGGTCCTGCTGCTTCTGGCCTTCCCGGTCATGGGCTATGTCATTGCCCTGGGGCAGGACAATCCGGGCACCGGTCGGTTCCGCTGGGACCTTGGCCCGCAGGAGGTGACCGGCGTCCTGACGACCACTCCCTATCCGACCGTCACTCTGACGGAGGAAACCGAACTGTTGCCGAAGGGCCATGTCCTGATGACCGCCGGCCCCGGCAAGCGCGGCGCGGATCTGGCGGCGGCAGGGTCCGGGGACCTCGTGACCGTCCGGGGCGTGCTTCTGACCCGCGGGTCGCTCGACATGATGCAGGTCGATACCGTCTCGACCGTGGGGCGGGGGGACCTCGCCCCCGACGAAACCCTGGGCCGCTGGCGCCTGACCGGAGAGATCTGCGACGGAAAGTGCCTGTCGGGCGCGATGCGCCCCGGAAAGGGCCTGTCCCACAAGGCCTGTGCCGAACTCTGCCTGCTGGGCGACGTGCCCCCCGTCTTCGTCACCCCGGCACCGGTGGTGCCGGAACTCGAAGGGTCGGACTTCCTGCTGCTGGCAGGCCCCGATGGCGGGCCAATGCCGGATGCGCTGTTGGGCAAGGCGGCCCTGCTGGTGGGCCTGGACGGGGAAATCCTGCGCCGCGGCGACATGCTGATCTTCCGGGCCGATCCGGATACGGTCGAGGTGCTGAGATGATCGTCCTGCGCCAGATCGCAGGCCTTGCCCTGGTGGCCCTGCTGACCTGGGCCGGCTGGTTTGCCTGGGGCCACTATGGCCAGTTCGCCAATATCGCCGGCTGGACCGGGATCCGGTCCCTGGCCGGGCTGCAGGACTGGCTGATCACCCTGCGCCTGCCGGTCCTTGCCGTAGGCGGGGCCCTGATCCTGACGCTTGTCTCGACAATCCTGAAACGGCTGGGCCTTGGCGCCTGAGGCCACCCCCATCTGAGGCGGTGCGTGGAAACTACGCCCCCTATCCGGCCCTATCCGGCGTCGGAAAGCGGCGACCGTCACGGGAACCTTGGCCGCGCAGCAAAGCCCGTCACCTTAATCTTCAGAAGGTGCCGCCCTTCAGCACCACGACCCCACTTCTTTGATCTTCAAATATCCTCGGGGGAGTCGCCCGAAGGGCGGCGGGGGCAGAGCCCCCAACAGCCCCGGCCGAACCAGGTGCCAGACAACGAAGAACGCGACCCGAAGGCTCCGCTTTCCGCCTGATCCTCGCGACCGGGATCAATGCCTGTTGATTTCGTCCAGCATCTCCGCCGGCCAGTTCTGCGACAGCGGGCTTTCCAGGTACATTCTCTGCGCATGGTCCCGGAACGCGTCCATGTCCGGCACACAGACCTTCAGACCCTCGTCCTCGAAGAACGCCTTCAGCTCGGCCTCCTGGTCCAGATATTGCCGGTCCGACGAGTCGGTGGCCTTTTCGACCGTCATCTGGATCTTGACCCGCTGCTCTTCCGTCAGGCCCGTTCACAGCCTGGCCAAGATCACCGGCATGCCAAAGCCCACATTGTGGTCGGTCAGCGCGATCTGGTCGGTGACGTCGTGGAACTTCATCGTCTTGTCGCTGGGCCGCGGATTGTCCTGCCCGTCCACGACACCGGACTGAACCGCCGTGCAGAGCTCGGTGTAGGGGATCGGCACTCGGTTCGCGCCAAGCGCCTTGCCCAGGAACTGCCAGCTTTCGCCAGCAGGCATCCGCCGCTTCACGCCGGCCATGTCGGCGGGCGTCCAGATGTCCCTGCCACCCTTCAGGTTCACCTGGCGGGTGCCACAACAGAACGTCCCCAGGATACCGGCCCTCAGCTTGTCGCCCGGAATCCGCCGGATCGCGGCCGGGTCGATCCTGCGGGCGAAGGTATGAAAGCTGTCGAGGGTCAGGCCGACAGTATGGTCGAAATGGAAGAGGTCGACCCCAGGCTTTGCGCCGTCGGAATGACGATCAGCACGATGATCAACAGGATCGCCCCGCTTTCCAGGATGCAGCCCGGCACCAGGAACAGGACGTAGATCGCGGATCAGCAAACCCACCTTCGACCGCTCGAACCGGGTCAGCCATTCCGGCAGGGCGTTCGGCACGTATTCCCGGGTGATCACGTACTGGAAGATCAGCGCCCCCGCGATCAGGATTCCGATGGTCACGGTCGACCGGGCCGAGGCCAGCAGCGCCTGATAGAACTGCCCAGCCGGCACGGACCGATACAACGCCACAGGGGCGAAAAGTGGAGCAGGCGGTCGGCGAGCGAGCCCACATTCATGATGTCGGCCGCCAGGATGAACAGCCGGATCACCAGCAGCGCGGAGGGATTGAACAGGCCCTGCAGCAGAGTTTCCGCAGCGATGGACGGGTCGCCCCCCCGCAGGATCAGGTAGATCGAGGCGGCGCAGATCATCGCCAGCCCGCCGATGGCCAAGAAGGCCAGCAGGACCACCGACGCCCAGAACGGATCGATCATAGTCATGTGCCTCGGCGTTCGGGCCTTCGATGAAGCTCTGGGATTGCCCGGTGACCGCCTTCCAGATCGTGATCAGGCAGCGGACGATGACCGAAAGGGCGAAGGCGATGCAGATCGCGAAGACATGGTCGAAGCGGATCTTTATATAGGCCACCTTCTCGATGGCCATGAAGGTGATGTCGTCGACGACCTTCGGCAGGGTCCAGATGAAGATCGCTGCGCAGATGGCCGAGGCCAGGACGTCCAGCACCTGCTGCGCCCCGCGCGGCAGGATGGAATAGAGGATATCCAGCCGGATCACGTCGCGTTCGGCCACAACGAAGGCACAACCGGACAGGATCCCCCACAGCCAGGCAATGGCCACGAATTCGACCGTCCAGCCCAGCGGCAGGTTCAGCACATATCGGAACACGATCTGGATCAGGAACCGGCAGAAAAGCGCGGCCAGCACCAGCGCCAGCAGGTTTTCCGCCCGCCGGTGCAGCCATGCCTGCCGGACCTTGCCGATCATTCACGCCCTAGGGGCCGGCCCTGAGGCGGGGACCGGCTGGTCCGTCTTTCAAAGCTTGGCAACCTGTCCGATCGCGTCCCCGATCACGTTCGCGGTGTCGAACAGGGCCTGTTCCGCCGTGGCCGGACCGCGCTGGAACTGCACTGGCATATCTCTGCGCTGTGCTATTTCAACGTGTCGAACCGGGCCACCTTCAGCCGCATCTTCGGGCAGGAACTGTTCGGCGAGATGGGTCAGCACAGGCTGCGCCGCCATGTCGGCGACATGATCATGGCCTTCGCGATGCGCGAGACCACGCCCGAGATCCCGCGCGCCGCAGAGGACGCCCGCACGATCGACCCCGACATCTTCCGCTTTCTTGAAGTCTGCGACGCCAAGTGGTCGGCGGTGCCGACCGATGCCACCCACGCCCGACGGCGTGGAGACGGACGAGGTACACTGGATCGGGTCCGGCGGCGGGCCGGTGCGGGTGCGCCAATTCCGGAACGGCAAGGGTGGGGTGCAGCCGGCGCTGATCTACATGAACGGCGGCGATTGGGTGCAGGGCAGCCCCGAGACGCATTGGGACATCACCGCCCGGCTGGCGGCCTGGGCGGGGGTCACCGTGATCTCGGTCGATTGTGCGCTGGCGCCGGAACATCCGTGCCCGGCCGTGGTCCTGCAATGCCGCGCCGTGCTGCGGTGGGTCCATGCACGGGCGCGAACCCTGGGGATCGATACCGACCGCATCGCCCTGGGCGGCGACAGCGCCGGCGGCAACCTGGCGGCGGTGACAGCGCTTTGGGCCCGCGATCAGGCAGTGCCGCATGGCCCGGTGTCTATCGGAAACACTGGCCTGACCCCGAAAGGATCCGCTTGCCCGAATTTACCGTCAGTTCCAGATGCCGACGGGGCGGTACAGACCGGGACCCTTTTCGGCCAGCGTCCGGGGCAGGAGGAGCCTTTCGGCACCCCCCGTTTACAATCGTATCCAAGTCCGCGAGGTCGCTGACCCCTGCATGGCCGGCTCAGTCGTTTGGCCGAACCCGCGCTGCCGACTTGTTGGCAAATGCCTCCAGCCGCTCGCGCGCGGCGGGCTGGGTGTTGACCACGCCGGCCACCACGGCTTCGGCATAGGCCGCATCCATGCCCGACATGTTCTGCAGGTGGCTGATCGCGGAACAGATGGCAAAGTTGGTCAGCGGCAGGTTGGCCGCCACCTTTTCCGCCAGTTCCAGGGCCTTGTCGAAACTGGATCCTTCGGTGATGTACTGGGCCAGCCCCAGGTCGACGGCCTCTTGCCCCTGATAGACGCGCCCGGTCAGGATCATGTCGATCATGCGGTACTTGCCGATCATGTCCGACACACGGATCGTCGCGCCGCCCCCGGTAAAGATGCCGCGCTGACCTTCGGGCAGGGCAAAGTAGGTGGTCTGGTCCATGACCCGCACATGGGCCGCACTGGCCAGTTCCAGCCCGCCACCGACGACCGCACCTTTCAGCGCCGCAATGATCGGCACGCCGCCATATTCCATCTTGTTGAAGGCTTCGTGCCAGCGCAGGCAGACATGCATGAAATCGTCCGGGCTGCGGTCGGCTTTCCAATGTTCGATCAGGTCGAGACCGGCACAGAAGTGATCCCCCTCGCCGGTCAGGACCACGGCCTTGACGCCGATTGTGCGCGCAGAGCTGAAGAACGAGACCAGTTCCTCGACAGTGGCGACATCAAGCGCATTGCGCTTGTCAGGGCGGTTCAGCGTCACGATGGCGATGCCGTCGCCGTGCTCGCGGATGGCGAGATTGTCGTAGGTGAGGCGCTTCTTGTCCAAAGCCATCGAAATATCCTTGTGATGCAGGTGATGCGACCCGACACGGGCCGCGAGATGTGTTCAGAGGTCCGCGCCCATCAGGCTGGGCGCACCCGCCGTGATGCGCACGCGTTCGCCGGCGCAGTCAGGCAGGATGTGATGCGCGTAAAACGAGGCGGTCGCGATCTTGTTCTTCATGAAGGCGGGCGCCTCGCCCCGGTCAAGCGCGTTGTGCGCGGCCAGATGGGCGCGGCCCATTTGCCAGCCCGCCGCAAGGGTCCCGGCCAGCATCAGGAACGGCACGCTTCCGGCATAGGCCGTGTCGGGATCGTCCGGGGCGACATCGAGAAGAAACTCAAGGCTCGCCTCGAATTCCAGGCGTGCGGCCCCAAGACGCTCGGCCAAGGCAATCCCATCGGCCTGACGCAGGGCGTTTTCGGTGTCCGCAACCATTGCCGCGAAGCGGCGCGCGACCCTGCCACCGTCGCGCAGCACCTTGCGGCCAAGAAAGTCATTGGCCTGAATCGCGGTCGTGCCTTCGTAGATCGGCAGGATCCGCGCATCGCGGTACAGCCGGGCGACCCCGGTCTCCTCGATGAACCCCATACCGCCGTGCACCTGAATGCTGTCAGAGACCACCGAAACCGCCCGCTCGGTACAAAAGCCCTTGACCAGCGGCACGAGGAATTCCGCCATCTCGTGGGCCTCGGCACGGGTGTCGCCCTCGCCATGGCGCGCCAGATCCAGCCAGCCCGCCGTTGCGGCCACCAGTGCCCGGCTGCCCTCGACCAGCGCCCGCATCCGCATCAGCATCCGGCGTACATCCGGATGGTGAACGATCGCCACCGCCCCAGCGGACGAGCCGTTGACCGGGCGGCCCTGCACCCGCCCCCGCGCATAAGCCAGCGCGGCCTGACAGGCGCGTTCGGCAATTGCCACACCCTGAACGCCGACGGCAAAGCGCGCCGCCGTCATCATCACGAACATGTAGCCAAGGCCGCGGTTTTCCTCGCCAACCAGAAATCCGGTGGCGCCATCGAATTCCAGCACCGTGGTCGGGCTGGCGCGGACCCCCAGCTTGTGTTCCACACCGACGCAGGTCACCGCGTTGCGCGCGCCCGGCGCCCCGTCTTCCGACGGCAGGAACTTGGGCACCACGAACAGGCTCAACCCCTTCGGTCCCTCGGGCGCACCCGGTGTCCGCGCCAGGACAAGGTGGATGATGTTGCGCGACATCCCGTGCTCGCCGAAGGTGATGAAGATCTTGGTGCCGCTGATCGCATAGCCTCCACTGCCGTTCGGCACGGCCCTTGTCCGCACCAGCCCCAGATCGCTGCCGGCCTGCGGCTCTGTCAGGTTCATCGTGCCGGACCATTCGCCCGAAATCAGCTTGTCGAGATAACGCGCCTTCTGCTCGTCGCTCCCCGTCACGGTCAGGGCCTCGATTGCCCCGTCGGTCAGCAGCGGACAAAGGCCAAAGCTCATGTCGGCGGCGTTCAGCATCTCTGTTGCCGCCGCGCCGATCACCCGCGGCAGGCCCATGCCGCCATGGTCCTGGCCATGCGCAAGGCTCTGCCAACCCATCTCCACGAACTGGGCATAGACCTCGGCATAGCCTTCCGGCATCGTGATTTCGCCGCCGTCCAGGCGTGCCCCGGTCCGGTCCCCGGCGGCGCCCAGCGGCGCGACCTTCTCTGAACAAAAGCGCCCGAAGGCTTCCAGAACCGCGGCGGCATCCTCTTGATCGACATGGGAATGGCACGGCAGGGCGCCGACCATGTCCCACCGGGACAGGTGCCGGACGTTGAAAAGAATGTCCTCTATCGGCGGATGATACACCATGCCCATGCCCTCTTCGCACTATCTCTGCGTGACATGTGGCCGAGCACGTTTGACCGAACAATCTCTGTTCAGGACAATGGACTATCATAAAGTGACATTTTCGCGCTAAGGGCGCAGATCATGACCCGTTCCTATCAGACCGACATCTCGACCGTATCGCACAGCCTGATCGAGGACTGGCTTGCCGCCCTGCACGGCTATTGTTCAAAGGAACAGATGACCCGTTTTCTGCAAGAGGCAGGCTTTGCCGCGAGCGCGCACGGGACCGGCGGCCGCGTCACGCTCGACGAGATCGTGCGGCTGTATCAGGTCGCCGCGACGCGGACGGGCGACGAGATGATGGGGCTCTGGAGCCGCCCCATCCGCCAGCGCGCACTGCAACATCTGGCGACAACGGTGCGAGAGGCCTCCAGCCTGCCGGCCGTGCTCTACCGCTTCTCGACCTTCTGGAACCTTCTCCTCGATGACTTCCAGTTCGAGCTCGACCGGAACGAGGGGCGGCTGACCCTGTCGCTGGTGCCGCGACAGGCCGGGGCGGTCCAGCGTTTCGGCCACATGCTTATCCTCAAACTGGCGCATGGTCTGCTGTCATGGCGCGCCGGACGAGAGGTCCCGGTCGCCGCCGTCTTCTTCGCCTTCGAACGGCCGGCCTTTGCCGAAGATTACCCGCTGCTTTTCCCCGCACCGATCCGCTTCGGGATGCGGCATTCGGCAATTGCCTTCGACACCGCCCGGCTTGGCCCCGCCATCGAACGCAGCAACGCCGAAATGGCCGCCTTCCTGGAACGCGCG
Organism: Chachezhania sediminis; assembly: GCF_009765275.1. Classification (GTDB taxonomy): domain Bacteria; phylum Pseudomonadota; class Alphaproteobacteria; order Rhodobacterales; family Rhodobacteraceae; genus Chachezhania; species Chachezhania sediminis. The sequence goes on along the minus strand of NZ_VOPH01000014.1, from coordinate 1,952 downwards.
CCGCGGGACTGGCTTTTCACCAGCTTCCACGAGCACAATCTGTCGCTGCGCATCCGCGACATGCTCTTTTCCGCGGACTGGCTGGACTGCCGGCTGTCGCAGATCGCGCCAAAGCTGGGAATGACCCCAAGGACGCTGATCCGGCATCTGCACGCGAACGACACCTCTTTCCAGGCCATCAAGGACGGTCTGCGCCGGGACATGGCGATCCGCGACCTTCAGGCCGGCCGCAAGGGCATCGAGGAGATTTCCTACGGGCTCGGCTTCTCGTCCTCGTCGAATTTTCACCGTGCCTTTCGCCGATGGACCGGCGTCCCGCCATCTGCCTATCGCATTCGGTCCGGCTGAAAATGCGTCCACTAAACCGGCATTAATACCTTGGGCCATGTCCCGTCATGCATTTGGCGGCTATCCGAGATACCCGCCAGCCGCAGCTCCTTCACCAGCCGGTCCTGCAACATCCGGTTCGCCCGCTCGACCCGGCCCCTGGCCTGGGAGGAATTGGCACAGAGGATCTCCACGTTCAGCTCGTTCAGCGCCCGGCCGAACTGGGTCATCCCGGAACACGCCCAGCAACCGTTGAAAATGTCTGACGAACTTTTCTGCGGCTCAGTCCGGGCACATTCGCAGCCGCGACCCTCGTCATCCGATCCTGCGTTACCTGGCTCAATACCTCGATCCGGTTCAACGCGCGCTCGCTGATCGCAATCCATCCCACCGCCACGCTCCAGTCCTGCACCGACAGGGACGTGTCACACTTCGACTTTGCACATGTGGGACATTCTGACTTTGCGGTCACAGCCAAATCTCACATAATGAGAGTTATGTAAAAAAGACACACAGCACGGCCTGCAGAACCCGGTGCCGGCCTTGCCCGGTGTCCTTCCGACAACACACGAGTGCAGGCAGATACAACGAACACGGCTACAGGACCTGCCGTCCAAATCGGGCCCGCAAGCGTACGGAGGCACTGACACACGGACGGGCCCGAAACCGAACCCTCCCGCGGCAGAACTGGGCAAAGGTCGCGGGCGCCTGTCAAAAGCCGTAGGGTGCGTGGTCCCCACGCACCATCACCGACCCACTTTCACAACCCGTGTGGGGTGCGTACTCCGCACGCACCGTCACCGCTCAGATAAGCGCCCCGCCGGACTCCAGCGCCGCGCGCACCGCCGCCGCATCAGGCGCGGTCCCGGTCTTGGCCGTCAGCGCCGCGGCCACGCCGGCCGCTTCGCCCGTGGCAAAGGCCGTGCCCATCACGCGGATGGAGCCATAGGCCATCGAATCCGCCCCGATCACCCGGCCGGCGTAATAGAGGTTGTCCAGCCCCTGCGCCCGCACTGCGTCATAGCGCACGTGGAAATAGCCTTCGCCGCCGACGAATTCATAGATCGGCTTGCCGGCTTCTGTGTGGTTCTCGATCGGCCAGGCCGCGCGGGCGATCCCGTCCTGGGTGCGTTGCCCCGCCAGCACGTCCGCGTGGCTGACCTCGTAGCGCGCGGCCGGGTGGCGCGTCTCGCGGATGCCCAGTTGCGGGCCGGTCTGGGCCAGCCAGGCGTTTTCGAAGCCCGGCACGGTTTCCTTCAGCACCTGGACCAGCGTATGCGCCATTTCGCGGCCCGTCTGTTCGGCCTTGGTGAACGAGGCCGAAGTCAGGTCCGGCATCTCCCGGTCGATCACCAGCCACCAGAAGTCGGTCGTGCCCGTGACCTTGGTGTAGATCCCGGCATCGGTCCGGTCGATCCGGTGTTCAGACCGGTGGTTGAACTCCGCAATCGCGGCCTGCATCCGCTGGCGGTCGATCTGCAGACCGGCCGGCAGGCCGCCGATCCGGATCGGCACCGTGGCGGCCTGCAGCTGGCCTTCGCCATTGCCGACGCGCATCGGCTGGCCTGCGACCAGCGACAGGTTCGCGTCCCCCGTTGCATCGACATAAGCCCCGGCCCGCGCCT
>NZ_VOPH01000013.1 GCF_009765275.1 Chachezhania sediminis | reverse complement strand
CTCGGTCACGTCGATGCGGTCGCGGATCGGCGAGGGGTCGATCAGGCCGACCGGCACCATCCGGAACATCCGGGTTTCCGCTGCCGCCGACTGCTGTGCCTTGTCGAGGCTCGCGGCGCCCTTGACGAACATTGGCGTCCGGCGGACGGGCTTCGGGACTGCGCCGTCTTCGGGTGCAGCACCCGGATTGGCGGGAAAAGCGGTACGGGGCTTGCGGGCCATCAGCTATCCTCCCGTTCGAAGGGTTGCCTGCCCCACGAGGCCATGATTTCGGCGTCGATTTCGTCGGTGATGCCGCTCAGGCTTTCGAAGATCCTGTCATAGGTCTTGCGGTGAAAGCTGGACGGGTCGATTTCCAGCAGCGGATTCATCGTGTTGCCGGCATCCGCGATGGCGGTCGAACTGACGAAATCGTGCTTCAGCATCGCGCCGCCCAGATGGCTGCGCAGGAAGGACGACAGCTGCAATTGCGCAGGATCGGACGCGGAATAGCGGGTCAGAACGAAGCGGATGAAGTCGTACCGCTTGTCCTGATGCTGTTCGACGACCTCCATCGTGCTGGCGGCAAGTTCCAGGAACTTGGCCAGCGACACGACGTCCAGCATGCCCGCGGACAGGGGGATCAACATCCCCCGCGCGGCGAAGACGGCGGCGATGACCGCAAAGGACATGTGCGGTGGCGTGTCGAACAGGACGAGGTCATAGAAATCGTCCACCGCCTCCAACGCGTCGGAAATCCGGCGGTGGAAGGGCGTCGCCGTCGCCCCGGCCTGGAACGAGGCCGAGGTTTCGAATTCGAATTCCGTCATCGACATGGACCCGGGCACGATGTCGATATTGGGGACATAGGTGGCCTGGATCGCTTCGGTGATCGGTATGGGGCCGATGCCGCTGGCGGGGTCTTCGTATTTCAGGACGTCGTAGATCGAGGGCAGGTCGTCCACGTCTGCCTGCACATCGAACATGTCGGAAAAGCTGGCCTGCGGGTCGAGGTCGACAACCAGGATCCGGTAGCCGCGAAGCGCCAGGAACTGCGCCAGATTGGCCGAGAGCGACGTCTTCGACACGCCGCCCTTCAGGTTGTAGACGACCAGACGTGCCTGCGGGTCGCCCGGTTGCCGGCGGGGATAGCGTTCCAGCCCGATCTTGCCTTCGGCCAGCAGCACGTCGAGGATCTGGTTCACCTCTTCCGCGCTGAAATACTTGCGGTTTCCGGCCTCCAGGGTGCCGGGGGGCATCCCGTCCAGCGTGTTCAGGTATTGCCGCAGGCTGTTGTATTTAACCCGCAACGCATGCGAGACTTCGCGCACGGAAAACGGCCGCAGCGGCTTGTCGGACTTCCGCTTGTCCGGGGAATGCAACAGCTCTTTCTGCTGCGTCAGCGCGGTCTCGATGATCCCGCTGAAACGCATGAGCTGTTCGGATGCCAGAAGATCTGCCACGTACTGCCTCGACTGCCCTGTCTTTCTTGTTGATAAGTCTTATATCAGCGATCCCGTACATTTCCAGACTTTGTTGACATGAAATGCTTGCGCTGAGGTGGGTGTAACTTTCCGACTTACCAAAAGCAATGTAAATCAATGCCTTGACGGATTTTCTTCACCTTCCGGGGGCGGGTGGCGGCCTGTCCGGGCAGCTGATCGGGTGTCTCCATGTCGGGATTTGCGGCAGCTGGGTGGGCGGCCGGTCCTTCGGAACAGGGGATTCGCGGTGGGGGACTCGGCTGCCGCGATCGGGCAGGGGGGTCAGGCGGCGGCCAGTTTCTCCATCGCTGCAATCAGGGACATGGCGCGCAGGCCGCCCTGGCTGGGGACGTTCCGCCCGTCCGCATAGACAAGGATGCGCTCGGCCGCCGAAAGCTCCTCTGCCGCGATGTGAAATCCGCGGCTGACCTTGGGTGCGGTGGTGCGCTTGACCTCGATTGCCCATAGCGCACCGCCGGGCAATTGCAGCAGCAGGTCGATTTCGGCGCCGGCGGACGAGCGGTAGAAGAACGCCTCGGTCCCGCGCGGGGCTGCGGCGATCAGGTTCTCGATACAGAAACCTTCCCAGCTGCCGCCGACCACCGGATGGCCCAGCAGCGCCTCGGTCGTGCCAAGGCCCAGCAGGGCGTGGGTTAGGCCGGCATCGCGGATATAGACTTTGGGCGACTTCACCAGCCGCTTGCCGGCATTGGAATGCCAGGGGGTTAACCGGCGGACCAGCATCAGGTCGACCAGCAGGTCGAGATAGCGCGCCACGCTTTGTCCCGAAACGCCCAGGTTCGCGGCCAGCTTTGATGCGTTCAGCAATCCGCCCTGATCGTGCGCCAGCATCGTCCAGAACCGGCGCAGCGTTTCCGCGGGGATCCGCAGGCCAAAGGCCGGGATGTCGCGTTCCAGGTAGGTGCGGATGAAATCTTCGCGCCAGGTCAGGCTGGACCGGTCGCTGCCCGCCAGGAAGCTTTCAGGAAAGCCGCCCCGCAGCCACAGCCGGTTCAGCGTGTCGGCCCCGGTTTCTGTCAGGGTAAAAGGCGTCAGTTCGTGATAACTGACCCGCCCCGCCAGCGATTCCGCGCTTTGGTGCAGCAGTGTGTCCGAGGCAGATCCCAGCAGCAGGAACTGCCCCGTCCGGTGCCCCTGTCGTCGTCGCCGATCGATCTGGCCGCGCAGCGCGCCGAAGAGGTCAGGCATCATCTGCACCTCGTCGATCACCACCAGCCGGCCGATCTGTTCGTCCAGATACAGGTCCGGTTCCGCCAGAACCTGCCGGTCTGCGGGGCGTTCCATGTCCAGGTAGACGGCATCGCGGCTGTCGGCGATGTCCTGCGCCAGGGTCGTCTTTCCCACCTGGCGCGGCCCCAGAAGGACGACGCCGGCCTGCTGGTTCAGGGCATCTTCCACCGAATGTCTATGGGATCGCGTGATCATACCTTGTATATTCTCTATATGACGGAAGATTTACAAGGTTAAAGTGAACCATCAGCGCGAACGGGGCGCGTCCGGCGGTATTCGGGCAAACCGGCAAAACCTTCCCTTGACCCTCCAGCGACTGGAGACCTTACTTGCAGAGTCCAAACTCCTTCTTCAAGGAAAGGATGCGTCATGGCCGAGGCCCACGCTCACGATTCAGACACCGTTGTCCGCGATCCCGTCTGCGGGATGACCGTCGACCCGGCCGCGGGCAAGCCCACGACCGAGCATGACGGCCCTATCTATCACTTCTGCGCCGACGGCTGCCGCAAGAAGTTCGAGGCGGACCCCGAGGCCTATCTGACAGCCAGGGACCCGGTCTGCGGGATGAGCGTCGACAGGTCATCGGCGAAACACATGGCCAGGAATGACGGGCAGAGGTTCTATTTCTGCTCCTCCCGCTGCCAGACCAAGTTCGAAGGTGACCCGGAGCAGTACCTAGGCGACCGGCCCGAATCCGAACCGATGCCTGAAGGCACGATGTATACCTGCCCGATGGACCCCGAGATCGTGCAGGATCATCCCGGCGACTGCCCGATCTGCGGCATGGCGCTGGAGCCGATGACGCCGACGCTCGACAGCGGGCCGCACCCGGAATTCGTCGATTTCAAGCGGCGCCTGAAGATCACCGCGCCGCTGGCGGCCGCGGTCTTCGTGCTGGAAATGGGCAGCCATGTCGGCATCCCCTTCGACAGGTGGCTGGGCCACACGGCCTTTGTCTGGGTGCAGTTCCTGCTGGCAACGCCGGTGGTCTGGTTCACGCGGATGTTCTTCAAGCGGGCCTGGAACTCGGTCAGGAATCGCAGCCCCAACATGTGGACGCTGATCGGTCTGGGGACCGGGGCGGCATACCTGTTTTCCATCGTCTCAATGCTGGCGCCGGGACTGCTGCCCGCGCAGATGCAGGACGGGATGGGCATGACCCCGGTCTATTTCGAGGCGACGGCGGTGATCCTTGTGCTGGTCCTGATCGGGCAGGTGATGGAACTGGCGGCGCGCGAGCGCACCGGCGACGCGATCCGCGCGTTGATGGACCTGGCGCCCAAGACTGCCCGCCGGGTACGCGGCGACAGGGAAGAGGACGTGCCGCTGGAGGATCTGAAATCCGGCGACGTCCTGCGGGTGCGCCCGGGCGAAAGCGTGCCGGTCGACGGCGTGGTGACCGAAGGCCGGTCTTCCGTCGACGAGAGCATGATCACGGGCGAGCCGGTCCCGGTGGAGAAGGTCGCGGGCGAGCCGGTCACCGGCGGCACGCTGAACAGGACCGGCAGCTTCCTGATGAAGGCGGAAAATGTCGGGGACGACACGACGCTGAACCGGATCGTGCAGATGATCGCGTCCGCCCAGAGGTCGCGGGCACCGATCCAGGCGGTGGCGGACAAGGTTGCGGGCTACTTCGTGCCCGCGGTCGTGGCCTGTGCCGTGCTGGCCTTTGTGGCCTGGTGGATCCTTGGCCCGTCGCCCGCGCTGTCCTATGCCTTTGTTGCCGCCGTGTCGGTGCTGATCATCGCGTGCCCCTGCGCGCTTGGCCTCGCTACGCCGATGTCGATCATGGTGGCTTCGGGCCGGGGGGCGCGGGCGGGCGTGCTGATCCGCGATGCCGAAGCGCTGGAGCGGTTCGCCAGGGTCGACGTGCTGATCGTCGACAAGACCGGCACCCTAACCGAAGGCAAGCCCACCCTGACCGACGTCGAGACCCGGGAGATGGACGAAGCCACCTTCCTGACGTTGGTGGCAGCGCTGGAACGCGGGTCCGAACACCCGCTGGCCGAGGCCATCGTGGCTGGGGCCGAAGAGCGGGGCGCCACCCGGACCGACAGCACAGATTTCGATGCCGTCACCGGCAAGGGCGTCACCGGCAGGGTGGACGGCCGGACCGTTGCGCTGGGAAATGCGGCGCTGATGGCGGACTTGGTCGTCGATACGGGCAATCTGGCCGACCGGGCCAGGGCCCTGCAGGCCGAAGGCAAGACGGCGATGTTCGTGGCGGTCGACGGCCAGGCCGCGGGGCTTGTTGCCGTGGCCGACCGGATCAAGCCCACGACGGCCGAAGCCATCAAGGCGCTTCACGATCTCGGCCTGCGGATCGTCATGGCCACGGGCGATGCCCAGGCCACGGCGCAGGCGGTGGCCAGGGAACTGGGCATCGACGAGATCCACGCCGAGGTCAGCCCCGAGGACAAGAACGCCCTTGTCCGCAAGCTGAAGGGCGAAGGCCTGTCCGTCGCCATGGCCGGCGACGGCGTCAACGACGCGCCTGCGCTGGCCCAGGCCGACGTGGGCATCGCCATGGGCACCGGCGCCGACGTGGCGGTGGAAAGTGCGGGCATCACGCTGGTCAAGGGCGACCTGACCGGCATCGTGCGTGCCCGGAAGCTGGCAGAGGCCACGATGTGCAACATCCGGCAGAACCTGTTCTTTGCCTTCATCTACAATTCGGCCGGCGTGCCGATCGCGGCCGGGATCCTCTATCCGTTCCTGGGCATCCTGCTGTCGCCGATCTTTGCCGCTGCAGCGATGAGCCTGTCGTCGGTGTCGGTCATCAGCAATGCGCTGCGGCTGCGGGCGACGAAGCTTTGACAGGCTTGACCAGGGGGGCGAAAGCCCCCTTATCCGACGGGAAAGGATCTGAGCGATGAACATCGGACGCGCGGCGGAAAAGACCGGCCTGTCGGTCAAGACGATCCGCTATTACGAGGAAATCGGCCTGGTTGATGCCGACCGTTCGGCCAATGGCTACCGCGATTTCGGCGACCGGCAGATCACCCAACTGCGGATGCTGGCGCAGGCGCGGCATCTGGGTTTCGGGCTGGAGGAATGCCGCCAGCTTCTGGACCTGAACGCCGATCCCGGCCGGGCCAGCCGCGACGTGCAGGCGCTGGCAGTCCGGAACCTGGATGCCGTCCGGTCCAAGATCCGGCAGCTTCAGACGCTGGAGGCTCAGCTGGAAACGCTGATCCACGATTGCCACGGCAACGACGACCCTGACTGCGCGATCCTTGACGGGCTCGCCGGTCCGATCGGCCTGGCTTGCGGCGCCAAGCCATAGTCGCTGTCGCAGAGACTGACATGCGCCGTATCCTGATCCTTCTGGCCCTGGTCCTGACCGCCTGGGCAAGCCTGCCGGACAAGGCCCCGGCGCATGGGGTGGATCACGACATGGCCATGACAGGAGACATGGTCACAGACTGTCCCGGCTGCACGGGCCTCGGCGATGACCACGTCGCCGCCGATTGTGCCCACCTGGCCTGTTGCGCCACGTCTGCGCTTTCGACCGCTTTGCAAGGCACCGCGACACGGCCGGCCACGGCGCTGGCCTTCCGTCCGGACCTGCGAAAGGCGTTCCACCCGACCGTCCTTCTGTCCGACCCGCCGCCACCGCGATCCTGAACGCATCGAACCCCTTTCGACGATGCCAGCGCGGCCCCCATGCCGCGCCTTTCAGGAAGACGACCATGAACAAGATCATTCCCGCGGCGGCGGCGGTCCTTGCCCTTGCGGGCGGTGCCTATGTGCTGACCCGATCGCCCAATACGGCTCAGGCGCAGACCCCCGCCATGGGCGCACCACTGGTAGAAATCGTCGTGCCCCAGACGCTTTCCCCCGAAGCGACCATGGGCCAGCGCGGCTTTGATGCGGTCTGCGCCGCCTGTCACGGGCAGAATGCCACCGGCAGGATGGGCTTTGGCCCGCCGCTGGTGAACAGGATCTATGAACCGGGACACCACGGGGACATGTCCTTTCAGCTGGCGGTCCAGAACGGCGTCCGCGCCCACCACTGGCGGTTCGGCGACATGCCGCCCCAGCCGGGGATGACCCCAGCCGAGGTGAAGGCCATCGTGGCCTATGTGCGTGCGTTGCAGCGCGCCAACGGGATCGACTGATCTGCGCTGCGGGCTACAATCCCGCAGACATCCGGCGGTTTCTTGGTATCTTCCCCGAAGCCCGGGTCCGGCCCGGGGGGTGAAGAAGCGCCCGGCCGGCAGAGGACTGGGCACAGGATCATTGACGCGGACCTGTAGCAGGCCGCGCCGAAGGGGGAATGACATGAAGATCAAGGCGGCAGTCCTGGAGGAGATCGGGCGACCCGGTCCCTATGCCGAAACGAAACCCCTGACGATCTGCGAGATCGACCTGGAAGACCCGCGCGAAGGGGAAGTGCTGATCGAGATCCGGGCCGCCGGACTTTGCCATTCCGACCTGTCGGTGGTGAACGGCGACCGGCCGCGTCAGTTGCCGATGGTGCTGGGCCATGAAAGCGCCGGCATCGTCCGGGCCGTGGGCCCGGGCGTCGACCGATTCCAGCCGGGCGACCATGTCGTGTCGGTCTTCGTGCCGTCCTGCGGCCATTGCGGGCCCTGCAAGGCCGGGCGCCCGGCCTTGTGCGAACCCGGTGCCGTGGCGAACGGGCTGGGAGAGATGATCGGCGGCGGCACGCGGCTTAGCCGGGACGGACAGCAAGTCTATCACATGACCGGCGTTGCCTGTTACGCGGAGCACGCGGTGATGTCCCAGAACTCGCTGGTCAAGATCGACCTGGAGGTGCCGCTGCACCTGGCCGCGCTGATGGGCTGTGCCGTTCTGACCGGGGCGGGGGCCGTGTTCAATTCGGGCGATGTGAAACCCGGGACCAGCACCGCCATCGTGGGGCTGGGCGGCGTGGGCCTGTCGGCCGTGATGGCCGCCTATGCCGCCGGCGCCGATACCATCGTCGCTGTCGACGTGCTGGACGAAAAGCTGGAGGTCGCGAAGCAGATGGGCGCGACCCATGTCGTCAATTCCTCGCGCGAGGGGGCGAAGGACGAGCTGCGCGAACTGACCAAGGGCGGCGTCCAGACGGCGATGGATTTCACCGGCAACGTGAACGCCCTGCGCTTTGCCTATGACGTGACGCGCCGCGGGGGCACGACCCTGACCGCGGGCCTGCCGGCGCCGACGGCAGAGCTGAAGATCCCCGCCGTTATGCTGACGGCCGAGGAACGGACGGTGAAGGGCAGCTATCTCGGCTCCGGCGTGCCGACGCGGGACATCCCCCGGTTCCTGGCGCTGCATGCGCAGGGCCGCCTGCCGGTCGAAAAGCTGCTGACCGAACGGATCCGGCTGGACCAGATCAACGAAGGCTTCGACAAGCTGCAGGCTGGCAAGGCCATCCGGCAGGTGATCGAGTTCGCGTGACGCCTTGACCCTGCGGATCCCGGCGCCGACAGTCGGGATCCACCGGGGGCGAGGGAGGGGCCTGCATGGACATCCGCCAGCTGCGGTACTTCATCGCCATTGCCGAGGCCGGATCGCTGTCGGCCGCGGCGCAGCGCCTGCGCATCGCCCAGCCGTCGCTGTCGCAGCACCTGGCGAACATGGAGCAGGAGCTCGACGTGCAGCTTGTCGTCCGCTCGCCCCGGGGGTCCACCCTGACGGCGGAAGGCGAGGTGCTGCTGACCCACGCCACCGGCATCTGCGAGATGCTGAACCGCTGCGTGTCCGAGATGCGCGACCTGTCGGGCGAGGTGGCGGGAACCGTCCGTTTCGGCATGCCGCCGTCATCGTCGATGGTGATGTCGGTGCCCCTCGCCGAAACCGTGCGGGTGGATCTGCCGAAGGTCCGCCTGCGCGCCAGCGAGGCGATGAGCGGCTTCATCAAGACCTGGATCGACGACGGCACGGTCGAGATCGGGATGCTTTACGACCTGAACGGGGTCGAGCATTTCAAGGCCACGCATGTGCTGGACGAAGGGCTGTTCTTCTTTTCCGCCCCCGATGCATGGCCGCTGAAGACGAAGCCCGGAACCCCCGTGCCCCTGCGTGACCTGGCAGGGGTGGAACTTGTCCTGCCCGGCGAACCGCATGGCCTGCGCCGGATCGTCGACCGGGCGGCGGCAGAGGCGGGCGTGACTCTGAACGTGGTGACCGAACTGGACGCGATGACCCAGATCAAGGAACTGGTGGCGCGCGGGTCGGGCTTTTCCATCTTTGCCCCGGCGGCCTGCCACGACTTCGTGAATGCCGGCCGGCTGATCAAGGCGCCGATCGTCGACCCGGTGATATCCCGCCCCGTCTATCTGGTGCGCAACCCCGCCGTGACCCAGACCCGCGCCTGTGCGGCCATCGAAAAGGTGACGCTGAAGGTCGCGTCCGACATGGTGCGCCGGGGGATCTGGGAAGGACGGCTGGCCTTCGATCCGGAAACGCTCAAGCCGACGCGCTAGCCTGCATGGTCACCACGTTCCGGGTCAGGTCGCGGACCCGCAGCGCCAGCGTGTCGCCGTCAGCCCGTGCCTCGACCCGGACAGGGGTGCCGGCGGTCAGGGGGGACAGGCCGCGATAGCGGAAGCTCGCCGGCACATGGCCCAGCACGTCGGTCGCCAGGTGCTGCATCCAAGTCGACTGCATCGGACCGTGCACCACCAGCCCGGCATAGCCTTCGACGCCGGTGGCATAGGCCAGGTCGTAATGGATCCGGTGCCCGTTGAAGGTCATCGCCGAATAGCGAAACAGCAGCGTGGCATCGGGCGTGATTTCCCGGCCTTCTGCGCCCGCCCAGTCCTCTGCCTGGGGCGGGACAGGGACAGGGGCATCGGGGTCGGGATCTTCTCGATACACGATGTCGTGCACTTCCTCGATCCGCGTCTGGCCCCCGACGGAATAGCGGTGGTCCAGCGTCAGGAAGCCCAGCCGCCCGGTCCGGCCTTCCTTGTAGGCGATATCGCGGACGGTGGTGTCTCGTGTGACGGTCTCGCCCTCGTGCACGCCGCCGTTCCAGGTGATGGACCCGCCAGCCCACATTCGTCGCTTCAGGCCCAGATCGGGGACCACCAGCCCGACACGGGGATGGGCGTCGCGCCCCAGATCGGCCGCCGGGTAGATGTCGGGCGACAGGATCCATTGCAGGCCGGGGCTGTCGGGCCCGGCGCAGTGCATGTCGCCGATGGTCACGCGGAATTCGGCCATCAGCCGGCCGGTCAGTGTGTCGGTGGCGCTGCGGGTGCGGCCGATCCAGTCTTCGGGGGACATTATGTGCTCCTTCGAAACGATGTCAGAACGACCGGGGCAGGCCCAGCACATGTTCGGCCACGTAGGACAGGATCAGGTTCGTCGAAATCGGCGCCACCTGGTACAGCCGCGTTTCCCGGAACTTGCGCTCGACGTCGTACTCCTCGGCAAAGCCGAAGCCGCCATGGCTTTGCAGGCAGGCATTCCCGGCCTCCCAGCTGGCATCGGCCGCCAGCATCTTGGCCATGTTGGCCTGCGCGCCGCAGTCCTCGTGCGCGTCGAAGCGGCGGCAGGCCTCGAACCGCATCAGGTTCGCCGCTTCGATGTTGACATAGGCCCTGGCAATCGGGAACTGCACGCCCTGGTTCTGGCCGATGGGTCGGCCGAAGACCACGCGTTCCGACGCATAGGCCGCGGCCTTTTCCACGAACCAGTAGCCGTCGCCGATGCATTCGGCCGCGATCAGCGTCCGTTCGGCGTTCAGCCCGTCCAGGATGTAGCGAAAGCCCATCCCTTCCTCGCCGATCATGTTCTCGGCCGGGATTTCAAGGTTGTCGAAGAACACCTCGTAGGTTTCGTGACCCACCATGTTGCGGATCTTGCGGATTTCCATGCCGTGGCCGATGGCCTGCTTCAGGTCGACGATGAAGATCGACATGCCCAGTGACTTGCGCTTCACCTCGTCCAGGGGCGTGGTCCGGGCCAGCAGGATCATCAGGTCGGAATGTTCGATCCGGCTGATCCAGACCTTCTGACCGTTCACGACGTACCGGTCGCCCTGCCGCTTCGCGACGGTCTTGATCTTGGTCGTGTCGGTGCCGGTCGTGGGTTCGGTCACCGCCATGGACTGCAGCCGCAACTCTCCGGAGGCGATCCCCGGCAGATAACGCGCCTTCTGTTCGGCCGATCCGTGCCGCAGCAGCGTGCCCATGTTGTACATCTGCCCATGGCAGTGCCCGGCATTGCCGCCGGCGCGGTTGATCTCCTCCATCACGATGGAGGCTTCGGTCAGGCCAAGGCCCGCGCCGCCGAATTCTTCCGGGATCATCGCGGCCAGCCAGCCGGCTTCGGTCAGCGCATCGATGAATTCGACCGGGTAGGTTTCGTCGCGGGCATGGGTGCGGTGGTATTCGCCGGGAAACTGGGCGCAGAGCGCGCGCAGCGCATCGCGCATGTCGTCGTGCCGGGCCGAGGCGCTGGTGGGAAGTGTCACGTGGGATGTCCTGTTCTGTTGGGTCGGTCGCCGGCCGTGGCAGGCGTGAATTCGGTGCGGATGGCGTCACTGTGCTGGCCCAGGGCCGGAACGGGGCCGAACTTGCGGACCTGCCCGTCCACCAGCGCGCCGGGGGCCAGAAGGCGGACCGGGCCGGTGGGTGTCCCGACCTCGACAAAGCGGTTCTGGGGGTGGCGGGCCAGGTCTTCCATGGTCGACACGCGGCCGCAGGCGATGCCGGCCTCGGTCAGAAGATCGGCCAGCGCATCGCGGGGCCGGGTGGCGAAACTGTCGCTGACCAGTGCGTCCAGCGCGGCGCGGTTCGCCACACGCTGCGCATTGGTGGCAAAGCGCGGGTCGGTGGCCAGTGCGGTATCGCCCAGCACCTTGTCGCAGAAACGGGCCCATTCGCGTTCGTTCTGGATCGACAGCAGGACCTCTTTCCCGTCGGACCCGGCAAAGATGCCATAGGGCGCGATGGTCGGGTGGGACAGGCCCTGCCGTTCCGGGGCTTTCCCGCCATAGGCATATTGCAGGTAGGGCACGTTCATCCAATCGGCCAGCGCGTGGAACAGGCTGACAGCGACGTGGCGGCCCCGGCCGGTCTTCTGGCGGCCGATCAGCGCCTCCAGCACCGCCTGGTGGGCGGTCATCCCGCAGGCGATGTCGCAGACCGACACGCCCACGCGGGCAGGCCCGGCGGCATTGCCGGTGATTGCCGACAGCCCGCTTTCCGCCTGAACCAGCAGGTCATAGGCCTTGCGCGCGGCAAAGGGCCCGTCGTCGCCATAGCCGGAAATGGAAACGGTGATCAGCCCCGGATACCGGGCCCGCAGCCGGTCGGCGGCAAAGCCCAGCCTGTCCACCGCGCCGGGTGCAAGGTTCTGGATGAAGACATCGGCCCTGGCCAGCATCCCTTCCAGCACCGCGCGGTCGGCCGGGGTCTTCAGGTCCAGGCAGAGGCTTTCCTTGCCGCGGTTCAGCCAGACGAAATAGGCGCTTTCGCCATGGACAAGGTCATCGTAACCGCGGGCGAAGTCGCCTTCGGGGCGTTCGATCTTGATAACGCGCGCCCCGGCCTCGGCCAGGCGGGCAGACAGATAGGGCGCCGCCACCGCCTGTTCGATCGAGACGACAAGCAGTCCCTCCAGATCACTCATGTCCGTCCTTTCCGGGTTGGTCCGGCATCATCGCACGCCATGGGCGAAACCTTGTCATAGGACATTCCGAACGGGGCCATTCGTCCAGTCTATGCCCGCAGAAGCGCCCGCGTTGCGCCGGGCCGCCCCGAGATCCGGACCGGGGCACACTGCAAAGGCACAGGTCATGTTTCGGCCACATTCCGGTCCAACATCAGCCACGCCGATAGGAGATACCCGCCTATACCAAAGCAGAGTCAGTACGGCCCGCGTCTTCATCTGGGAACTCCAGAGCCTTCGCCAAAGGACCGTACGGGCATGTCTGTTCGTCTCTCTCTTCCTGTTCTGTTGCCGTGTGTTGCGGTGGCCGCGCTGCTGAATATGGCGGACGCCGGTCGCGGTCATGCGGCGGCCACAGGGCCGGAGATCCTGTTCAGCTGCGATGTCGCGCCCGTTCTGTGCGAGGCGCTGATCGCGGCGCTTGGCGAACGTGGCGCCAGCGTGCGTCCCGCAACCGCGGATCCGGAAGTGGCGGCCGACGCCACCCGGATGCGGGTCCGCCTTCACATGGAAGACCATTCGCAGACCCGGGTCCGTGGCCATCTGTCGTGGCAGATGGGGACGGCGCCGGCCGCCCATGGCCCCAGCTTCGACCTGACCGTCATGGATCACGTGATCCAGGACGACATGCTGCGCGACTTTGCCGACCTGCTGGTCGCTAGGTCCGGCCTTCCTTTCTGACCGTTCGATTTTGTCCCTGGGGAGCGGGGGGCTCCCTCTTTCAGACAAGGTGAATTCTCATGTGCCAGATGTGCCATACACTTGATCCGTCCAAGACGACCTATGACAGCCACGGGCTGACGAACCTGTCGGGCACCAGCGTGTCGACCGCGGGAGCGACGAAACCGACCTATACGGTGGACCAGGCGGCCTATCAGCTGACCCATGGGTACTGGAATTCCAAGGGCTACAGCGACCGGCATTTCAACGTGGAAACCGGCGGCACCATTACCGTCAACCTGTCGGCGCTGAATTCCACCGCCAAGGCCACGGCGCTGCAAGCGCTGGAGGCCTGGGAACAGGTGACGGGCCTGACCTTCGTGCAGGCCAGCAGCGCCAAGATCACCTTTGCCACCAACCAGTCGGGGGCCTTTGCCACCTCGTCCACGATGGGGAACGAGATCATCTCGTCCAAGGTCAACGTCAATAACACATGGCAGTCCTACGGCGATTATTACCTGCAGACCTATATCCACGAGATCGGCCACGCGCTGGGGCTGGGTCATGCCGGCAACTACAACGGCAGCGCGGATTTCAACACGCAGGCGGTCTTTGCCAATGACAGCTGGTCGATGTCGGTGATGTCCTACTTCAGCCAGACGCAGAACCCGAACATCAACTTCAGCTATTCGTTCACGGCAACGCCGCAGCTGGCCGATATCGTGGCGATCCAGAACCTTTACGGCCGGCCGACCACGATCAACACCGGCGACACGACCTATGGTGACGGCACCAACGTGAACCAGACCGGCATGAACCTGTCCGGGGGCTGGGCGGTCTGCCTTCTGGACAATGGCGGGACCGACACGATCGACCTGGCCAGCCGCGGCGCCAGCCAGCGTCTGAACCTGAACGCCGAAACCTATTCGGACATCGACAACAAGATCGGCGTCCTGTCCATCGCTCGCGGCACGGTGATCGAAAACGCGCGGACCGGGTCCGGCAACGACACGATCACCGGGAACGAGGCCGACAATGTCCTGTCGGGCGGTGCCGGCAACGACGTGATCCAGGGTGGCGCGGGCAACGACACGCTGATCGGCGGCGGCGGGGCGGACACGCTGTATGGCGGCGCGGGGGCGGACCTGTTCACCTATTCCTCGCTGGCGGATGCCGGCGATGCGGTGGCCGATTTCTCGGCCGGGGAAGGCGACCGGATCGACCTGGGCGGCATCCTGTCGGGCCTGGGCTATACCGGCGATACCGCTGTGGCGGATGCCGTCGCGGCCGGTGTCGTTTACCTGACCGCGGCATCGGGAGGCGCGAACCTGATGGTCGATGCCGATGGCAACGGGGCAGGGGCCGCCGTGCGGCTGGCCTTCCTGGGCGGTGTCTCTGCCAGTGCGGACGTGGCCGGCCTGCTGGTCGGGACCGGTGCCGGCGGTGGCGGCGGAACCGGGGATACCGGTGGCACGGGTGATGGCGACACTGGCGGCGGTGACACGGGTGGTGGCGATACCGGCGATGGCGACACCGGGGGCGGCGATACCGACTCGCACTATGCCCTTACGGAAACCTTCATCTTGTCGGTGGGGCGGTATGGCTGGGTTCTGTCCGACACGGATGGCGGGGTCGACACGCTGGACCTCTCGGCGATCACGTCGAACATGTACATCGAACTGACCGATGGCAAGTACAGCCGCGTCGCGGGCAAGAAGCTGTACATCGCGCAGGGCACGGTGATCGAGAACGCGGTCGCCGGAGCGTCCAACGACCGCGTTACGGGCAACGGGGCGAACAACCTGCTGGAAGGTAACGACGGCAATGACAAGCTGTCCGGCCTGGAAGGCGATGACGTCCTGATCGGCGGTGCGGGCAACGACACCGGCTATTGCGGGGATGGCGACGACCGGTTCGGTGGCGGCGTGGGCAACGACCGGGCCTATGGCGGCGAAGGCAACGACACCATGCTGGGGGGTGTCGGGAATGACCGTCTTTACGGTGAAATGGGCGATGATACGCTGGAGGGTGGCGAAGGTCGCAACACGATGTACGGCGGGGCCGGCAACGACATCCTGCTTGCGGGGGACGAAGGCGACCGGATGGGCGGCGATGGCGGCAACGACATCCTGACCGGCGGCGCCGGCAACGACCGGATGGGGGGCGGCGAGGGCGACGACACGCTGACCGGCGGTCTGGGCGACGACCGGCTTTACGGCGACGGCGGCGACGACAGCCTGACCGGGGACGACGGCAAGGACACGCTGTATGGCCGCGACGGTATCGACACCCTGAGCGGCGGCAGCGGCGACGACCGGCTTTACGGCGATGCGGGCAACGACGAGATGTCGGGCGATGACGGCAACGACCGGATGTATGGCGGCAATGGCGACGACGACATGAACGGCGGCGCGGGCCTGGACCAGCTTCGCGGCGGTCGCGACGACGACACGCTGGACGGCCGTGCCGATGACGACAAGCTGTATGGCGAAGCGGGTGACGACGTGATCCTGGGCGGCCAGGGCAACGACGTGATCGATGGCGGCACCGGTAACGACGTGATCGTCGGGGGCCTGGGTCTGGACCGCGTCAAGGGCGGAACCGGGGCCGATACTTTCGTCTTCACCTCGGTCGATGATCAGGGCGATATCATCTACGACTTCTCGCAGCGTTCGGGCGATCGGTTCGACATCTCGGACCTGCTGGCCGGCAACGGACTGACCCTGGGCCAGGCGCTGGGGAACGGAGTGCTGGACTTCAGCCGCGCGTCCAGCAGCGCCTCCTATCTGGACTTCGACCTTGACGGCGACGGTGGGGCCGACGCGGTGCATCTGGCGGTTCTGCGAAACGTGCGGGACACCGCGGTGCTAGACGACGGCTGGTTCGCCTAGGACGGCCCGGCAGGGCAGGGGGATCTGCCCGCGCCGAAGGCATCGCAGGTGAACTGCCAGAACCCGGGCGGGGCTTCTTTCGTCCGCAAGCGCGGGATCGGGAAGGCGCGGATCGGCGCCTGCAGGGCGCGACGGTTCATCGTGTCCAGCCTAAAGCCGGAAGGTCGTCTGCTGACTGCCCCGAACGCGCCGCGGATGACCTTTGAACGATTGCGTCCGGGCAATGGTGGACAATCGGTGAACGGTGCGTGGGGACCACGCACCCTACGGCAAGGTTTCGATGACGGCCATCGCCCGCTTCCCTCAGTAGGATTTCGGCAGGCCCAGCACCCGCTCGGCAATGTAGCACAGCGCAAGCTGCGGAGAGATCGGCGCGATGCGGGGGATCAGGCTTTCCCGCAGATAGCGTTCGACGTGATATTCCCTGGCATAGCCAAAGCCGCCATGGGTCATCACAGCCTGCTGGCACGCGTCATAGCCCGCTTCACCGGCCAGGTACTTGGCCATGTTCGCCTCGGCCCCGCAGGGCTCTCCCCGGTCGTAAAGCCAGGCAGCCTTCAGCGTCACCAGCCAGGCGGCTTCCAGATTCGACTGGCAGATCGCCAGCGGGTGCTGGATCGCCTGGTTCTGGCCGATGGGGCGGTTGAAGACATTGCGTTCCCTGGCATAGGCCACCGCCTTCTTCAGCGCGGCAAAGCCCAGGCCCACCGCCTCGGCCGCGATCAGGATCCGTTCGGGGTTCATGCCCTGCAGGATATAGCGGAACCCTTCGCCTTCCTTGCCGATGCGGTCGGTTTCCGGGATCTCGAAATCCTCGAAGAAGAGTTCGTTCGAATCTACGGCCTTGCGGCCCATCTTCTCGATCTCGGACACGCGGATGCGGGTCCGGTCGAAGGGGGTGTAGAACAGCGACAACCCTTGGGTGGGCTTCGTGACCTGGTCCAGCGGCGTGGTCCGCGCCAGCAGCAGGATGTTGTCCGCCACCTGCGCGGTCGAGATCCAGACCTTCTGTCCGTTCACGACATATTTGTCGCCGCGCTTGTCCGCGCGCAGCTTCAACTGGGTGGTGTTCAAACCGGTATCGGGTTCGGTCACGCCGAAACAGGCCTTTTCCCGGCCTTCCGCCATGGGGCGGATCATGCGGGCCTTCTGATCTTCGGTGCCGAAGACATCGACCGGCTTCAGCCCGAAGATGTTGATGTGCACGGCCGAAGCCCCCGACAGCCCCGCACCGCTTTCGGCAATGGTGCGCATCATGATCGCGGCTTCGGTCACGCCCAGGCCTGCGCCGCCCTGCGCCTCGGCCGTGCAGATGCCCAGCCAGCCTTCGCGCGCCAGCGCGTCGTAGAAATCGGTCGGAAAGCCGCCGTCGCGATCCTTCTTCAGCCAGTAGTCGTCGCCGAATGGGGCGCAGATGCGTTCGATGGCATCCCGGATCGCGCGCTGGTCGTCGGTCAGGTTGAAGTCCATGGGTCAGTGTCCTTCGGGAAGGGTCAGGGCGCCGCCCGCCACAGGGGTGGGAAGGCCTTCGGGGACGAAGCCCGCCCGCTGCAGAACGTCCAGGACATCTGCGCCGGGCTGCGGCGCCGGCAGATCCGGCCCGGCGGTGCTGCGGGAAAAGCGGGCAGAGGCGGTCATGTCGTGCATCGGACCTTTGTTCTTCGGATGCCGGTCAGCCCTTTTGCGGCGGCGTTCCGGGTTCGGACGAAAGCGGGGCAGCCGGCCCGTGCTTGCCGGCCTCGTGGCTGCCGGTGGGAGGATAGTCCAGCGTGCCGTGCAGCGCCTCTTGTTCGGCCTGGGTCATGCGCGGGAAAGGCAGCCTGCCTTCTTTCCGCCACTGCTGGACGCTGCTTTCGGCCGCGGTGCTGCGCTCTTCATCGGGGGCCTCGTCCCGGGCCATGTAGAGCGTCTGGGACGGGAAGGCGGGCCGGGTGCCCGCGTCGAGGATCGTGTCGAAGACCCGCAGAAGCACATCCTCGCGGATGGCGTAGAAGTCGTTCCAGTCCCGCGTATCGGCATAGATGCGGATGTCGACATGAGGTGCGCCATCGGCAAAGCCCACAAGGCGCACCCGGATCGTGTCGCTGACGATCCTTGGATGGGCCAGAAGCATGCGGCGCAGCTGCGCCAGCACATAGCGCAGCTGGTCGGCACTGATGTCCTGGCGCAGCGCGATGGTTTCGTTGATCAGCAACTGGTCGCATTCGGTCCAGTTCACGATCTGCATGTCGGCGAATTGCGCGTTGGGGATCGAGATGATGGTCCGGTCCAGCGCCCGCAGTTTCGTCGACCGGATACCGATCCCGGCCACCGTGCCGCGCTGGTCGCCGACGCTGCAGAAGTCGCCCACCCGCACGGGACGGTCGATGAACAGGATCACGCCGCCGATCAGGTTTTCGAAGGTGGGGCGCACGGCCAGGGCCATGGCCAGACCGCCGACGCCAAGACCGGCCACAACGCTGAGCACCGGCAGGCCGATGGCCTGCCCGCCCAGGGCCACGATGACCATGGCGCCGATCACGCCCACGGTGGCGCTGCCCAGCCGCAGCAGACCGGCGTCCAGGCTTTCTTCCATGATCCGGGGCGACAGGATGATCGCCTCGACCGCCGCGCGGACGGCAAGCCAGAACAGCATCGCCAGCGCGCCGTACAGGGCGACTGCCAGGGCCATGTCGTAAAGCATCGCGAACTGGCCGGAGAGGTGGACCTGGTAGGCAATGAACGGCAGCGCGTCCACTGACAGATAGACCAGCAAAAGCGGCGGGATCGAACGCAGCAGAAGCTGCCCGACGCGCCCTACGGTCCGGATCCGCTTCAGCATCCGGTTCAGAGCCAGAAGCAGGGCCCCGATCAGCAGCAGCAGAAACGTTTCGAACATGACCTTCCAGGCCGGCGTTTCCAGCCACAGCCGGTTCAGCGCGTCGGGCATCATCCGCATCACGAAGGGCGGCACCAGCGGCCCGGTCTGTTCCGGTCCGAAGTCTATCCAGCTGTCGATGCCCATCACGCTTTGCAGCGGCAGGTGCCGGACGGCGTCGTAGAACCGCGGCGCGATCCGCACCGTGGCGCCTGAAAACAGGAACTCGCCTTCCCTTGGACCTTCGGTGATCCGGTCGATCCGGAACGGCGTCTGCGGGATCCGGACATTGTCGATCCCCTGGGCCCCGACGTCGTCCAGGCCCGGAAGCTCGGACAGGTCGGGGGCGCCGATGCGGCCGAAGATATCCATCAGGAATTCGAAGGTCTTGATGCCGGTTTCCCGCCGCGTGGCAGTGGGCACGTCTTCAAGGTCGATCATGTAGACCAGAAGGTCGGACAGGACCGAGATATCGGCCGCCAGTTCCTTGCTGGGATTCTGAATATATGTGGCGATGGTCTGTTCCAGCTGGTCCGAGACCAGAAGGAAGGATTCCATTGTCTCGCGCGGGCTGTCGGTCCGCACCGGGGTCCAGAACTGGTGGCCCATCCGCGCGGGCGCCGGGGTCTGTGCCAGTGCCTGCCGGGGCAGGGCGGTGCCCAGAAGCCCGGCGATGACCGCCAGCATCATCGCCAGACTGCACAGCGCCCCGGCGATGCCGGCCCGGCTGCGGTCCCGGGGCAGGCATGTCAGGTCTCGAAGTCGTGTCATGGCGGTCTCCAACAGTCTGGCCCTTTCGCAGCCCGGACCGGGAAGGCGTGTGCCCGCCGCGGTCCGATGCCGGGGAAGCCGGGAATATGACTGCGGATGCAAGGGTTTGAACGACGTCCCTGCCATCGCTGTTACCGCGACTTTGGCCAATAGCCAACCTTCATTGGTCTATTGGCCCCTGGCGCGGGGCTGAAGCGGCGGTTGGATCCCGACCTGCCAGACATTCCCGATATGGCGGCGCTTTTGCCCGGGCACCTGCGACAGCGTGCCGGCTGCGGTCGCGTCCGGGATGGCCACATGTTCCACACAGGCGGCCCCGTGCCGGTTCCAGGTCGTGTCGACAGCCGTCGATCCGGCTGGTGGGTTCACAAAAGTCGGGCGCATCGACGATTTCGCCGGCACCGCGACCGGATCGTCCCTGTGTCGGGCGGCGTTTGCCCCGCCGCGACCTTACACCATCACCACCGCCCGCCCGCCGACCTGTTCGACGGTGGCGTCGGTCCCGAAGACCTCTCGCAGCAGCGTCGCGTCCACGACATCGGCCGGTGCGCCCTGCAGCACGACCCGCCCCCCGGCCAGTGCTACGATCCGATCGGCATAGGCCGCGGCATAGTTCACGTCGTGCAGCACCACCAGAACCGTCCGCCCGTCCTGTTCGGCCAGTTCCACCAGGTGCTGCATCAGGCTGCGCGATGCGGCGATGTCGAGATTGTTCAGCGGCTCGTCCAGCAGCATGTAGGGGCTGTCCTGCACGTAGATCATTGCGATCAGGGCCCGCTGCCGCTGCCCGCCCGACAGCGTGTCGATCATCCGGTGCCGCAGGTCCTGAAGGTCGAAGCGCGCGATGGCGCGGTCGATCATGGTGTGGCAGTCGACGGTCGGCTGGCCGCGGCTGTGGGGATAGCGCCCGAACGCCACCAGTTGCTGCACGCTGAGGCGGGGCGCGATGTCGAAGTGCTGGGTCAGGATCGCGCGTTTTCGGGCAAGCTCGTCGCCGCGGATCCCCGACAGGTCGCACCCGTCGATCTCTATCCTTCCGGACTGTACGCGTTCCAGCCGGGCGATCAGGGACAGCAGTGTCGACTTTCCCGCGCCATTGGGCCCGATCAGCGCGGTCACCCCACCCCTGGGCAGGGTCAGCGTGATGTCCCGCAGGATATGCATTCCGGCGATGGAATGGGACAGGTCTTCGATCCGGATCATTTCGCCTTCCCCCTCAGGACCAGCGACAGGAATACAAGGCCGCCCAGAAGCTCCACGATCACCGACAGCGGGGTGGAGGATTTCATCACCCGTTCCAGCACCGTCTGCCCGCCCACCAGCACGATGACGGAGACCAGCGCCGAGGCGGTCAGCAGATGCGCGTGACAGGGCGAAGGCAGGGCCCAGCGGGCCAGGCTGACGACCAGAAGGCCCAGGAAGGCCACGGGGCCGACAAAGGCGGTGGAGACGGCGACAAGAACGGCCACGATGGTCAGTGCCTGGAACTGACGCAGGCGCGGCTCCTCGCCCAGGTCCATGGCAAGATCATGGCCCAGGGCCACCACATCCAGCGCCCGGCGCATCCGCCAGGCCAGCGCCACGGCCACCAGCGTGACGGGGGCGGCGATGCCCAGAAGCTCTGTCTCGATCGTGTTGAACCGCGCGTAGGAGGCGACCTGCAGCACGGCGAATTCGTTCGGATCGATCAACCGCGCCAGGAACCCGGTCAGCGACCGGAACAAGAGGCCGAAGATGATGCCTGTCAGGATCATCCGCACAATGTCGGCCCGTACCTGCACCAAGAGCGTTCCGAACAGCAGAAGCGAGGCACTGATCATGGCAAGGGCCGAGATCAGGAAGATCGTGATCCCGGGCCAACCCACCACCGTCGCCCCACCGAAGAGGTAGACGGCGACAGTCACGATCAGGACATAGAGCGCATCGAACCCCATGACGGATGGCGTCAGGATCCGGTTGAAGGTGATGGTCTGGAACAGCACCGTCGCGGTCGACACGGCCACGGCCACGACGATCAGCGCCAGAAGTTTCTCGCCCCGGAAGGGCAGAAGAAAGCTCCACGGTGCGCGGGCGGCCAGGCCCATGTAGCCCGCGGCGGACACCAGCGCGACTAGCGACAGGAGGCCCAGGACCCTAGCGGGAGACATGGGTTTGCCTTGCATGCAGCAGCCACAGAAACAGGACCGACCCGATCACGCCGAAGACGGTGCCCACCGGGATCTCGTAGGGAAAGCGCAGTACGCGGGCCAGGATGTCCGAGGCAAGCAGGGCGCCCGCGCCCCAGAAGGCGGTCAGGGGCAGCGTGGCGCGCAGGTTGTCACCGTGAAGGCGCGAGACGATGTTGGGCACGACCAGCCCCACGAAGGGGATCATGCCGACGGTCACGACGGTCAGGGCAGTCACGATGGACACGCCCAGAAGGCCCAGCAGCAGGACCATGTCATGGTTCAGGCCAAGGTTCACGCTGACCGCCTTGCCCAGGCCCACGATCGCGAACTGGTCGGAGATGACATAGCAAAGAACCGTCACGCCCGCGGCGATCCACAGCGGTTCATAGCGTCCCGAAAGGACGCCGGAGAACTCTCCGGTCGTCCAGATGGCCACGTATTGCAGCAGGTCGGTCTGCCAGGCGATGAAGGTCACGACCGCCTGGATCAGTGCGCCATAGACCAGCGCGACCAGCGGGATCAGCAGCGGCTGGGTCGGTGGCAGGCGGCGGGTCATCGCCAGGAAGGCAAGGCTGGACAACAGCGCCAGCCCCGCCGCCAGGATCATCCGCACGACAATGGGCGCATCGGGGATCAGAAGCGTCGCCGCCAGCACGCCAAGCGCTGCGCCTTGCCCGGTGCCGGCGGTCATCGGTTCCACAAAGCGGTTCCGGACAAGCATCTGCATGATGGCGCCCGACACGGCCAGCGCCGCGCCCGCGATCACCACCGCAAGCGTACGGGGCAGGCGGCTGACGACCAGAATCTGCAGGGCATTGCCGTCGGCGCTTATGTCGATGACCCCCACGACCAGCGACAGCCCGACGAGGACCGCCAGCACCGACAGGCAGACCAGAAGCCGCATGGGCCTATTCGGTCCCGAACGCGTCGATGAACTGGTCCAGGATCAGCGACATGGACCGGATCCCGCCACCTGCAAGATACAGCGCGCCGCTGTCGACAAAGACGACCTGGCCGCTCTTCCAGGCCTGCGTGTCGCGGACCAACGGATTGTCCAGCGTGGCCCAGGCGCTTTCCCCGTCCTGACCGATGGCCGACAGGCGGTCGACGACGATCAGGATCTCGGGGTTCACCTCGTTGATGAATTCAAAGCTGATGGCCTGACCGTGGGTGGTCTGTTCCACGTTCGCGTTCACCTCGGGCAGATCCAGCGCGCTGTGCAGCCAGCCGAAGCGGCCCGCGGCCCCATAGGCCGACACCTTTGGCCCGTTGGTCATCACGATCAGGGCGCGGCCCTTGCCGGCGACGGCGGCGCGGGCCGCGTCCAGCTTGGCTGCGAAGGCCGCGCGCAGTTCGGCGGCCCTTGCCTCTTTCCCGAAGATCGCGCCGTAGGCGTCCAGCCGTGCCAGTCCTTCGCCCACGGCGTCGTTCCAGATCGACATGTCGACAGTGGGCGCCATGCCCGCCAGCGTCGGCACCGCCTTCTGGGACCGGCCGCCGGCGACGATCAGGTCGGGGCCCAGGACCGCGATGGCCTCCAGGTCCGGTTCGAACAGCGATCCGACCACCTGGGCGCCGTCGACCTCCTTGGCCAGCCAGGACAGGTAGATCGGGCTGGGCACACCCTGGGGCTTCACCCCAAGGGCACCCAGCGTATCGAGGGCGTCCAGATCGAAGACGGCGACGGTGGCGGGGTTGGCTTCGACCTCGACGGGGCCGTCGAAGCTGTCCACGATGACGGGATCGGCGAAAGCCGGTGCCGCCGCCAACACGAGGGCCAGCAAGAGTTTGCGAAACATGAATCGTCCCTTTCCGGCTGCCGCGTGGCCTGATCCGGGCATGGCGCGCGGCACCGGTCCCTTGAGGTATCTGATCACGGGGGCGGTCCAGTCTATGGTCCTGTGCATCAGAAGTTCAGCGTCGCGCGGACCGAAACCGACCGACCCGGCTGGTACAGCGGGATCAGCCCGTCTGACACGATGAACTCCTGCCCATAAGTGGCGCGGTCGGCATATTGGGCGTCGAAGATGTTGTCGACCTGAAGCCGAAGGCTCAGGTTCGCCAGCCGCGGCGGCACGTATTCGGCAAAGGCGTTCACGACCTGATAGGCAGGCAGGGTGTCGACCCTGGCCGCTTCGTGGAAGCCGTCCTCCTTGAACGCCAGCTGCGCGTCGGCGCCGAAGAACAGGCCGGTATTCGGCACGGATTGCAGCACTTCCAGCGTCATCTGACGGCCGATCGGCGTGGTCAGGTAACGGCCGACATAGGAATCCGCCGGGGCGCCGTCGACCTTGGTATCGATATCGGCAAAGCCCACCCGGAACAGGCCCGATCCCCAGTTGTACCCGGCCTTCAGTTCATAGCCGTCCGAGGTCATGTCGGTGGTCAGCGCCGGGCCGCCGCGATAACTGGGCGCCCGGGCGTTGTCGATGCTGGTCTTGAACAGGCGGCCGCTCAGGCTCCACGGTCCGGAGTTGAAATTGGCCGCGATATAGTAGTTGTCGGCGGTCACCGGATCGATGGTCTCGGCCGGATAGATCCAGTCCGGGTTCATGATGAAGTTTTCCGTCAGTGCGATCCCGCCCCACACATGGCTGGCCCCGGCGCCGAGAGAGAACGTGTCGGTCACCGCGTATTCGACCGCCGCGTTCCCCGACAGGCCGGAATTGTCGTACTCGGTCCCGTCGGTGCCGGTGAAACTTTGCATGTCGCCGCGGACGCCGGCCGAGATCTTCCAGCGGTCCGTCGGCTCCAGCCGTGCCTGGGCGAACAGGCCGACATTGCGCGACTTCTCGCCCGGGGCGAAGACGACGTCGGGCTTGGCGTGGACCTTGTAGTCCAGCACGCCCTCGTCGGTGTAGAAGTCCAGACCCGCGGTGATCGTGCCGATCCCCACCGTGAACCGGTTCTGGATCACGCCGTTGTAGCTGTGGGTCTTGCCGGTGCTGGTTTCGGTCTCTTCGGGCAGCTTCAGGTCGGTGGCGCTGTAGGCCAGCAGGATCTTCGGATCCCAGAGTGCCGTCGGGTTCACGGTGGTATAGCTGATGACGGCATTGTCGCGCTGCAGGTCGTAGACCCGCGTGGCCAGCGGGCCGCCGGCCGTCTGCATGTCGGCGCGATAGGGGCGCAGGTCGTTGTCGCGGACGGATTCGTAGGTGAATTCGAAGCGCCCGCCATTGTCCAGTTCATAGGCCAGCTTGGCCAGCCCGCTGCGCATCTTGGTGCCGGACCCCAGGATGTCGTTGCCGTCGCCATCGGTCTGGTCGCCGCCATTGGCGACCTTGCCATAGGCCAGCGCCTCGAACCCGCCCTGGCGGGTCATCAGCGTCAGGCTGTTGGAAAAGATGTTGCCGTTCGACTGGTATTCGGTCGCGAACCGGCCACCATAGGATAGGCCCGGGGCCAGCAGGTCGTCGACATCCTTCGTCTCGAACGCGACAGAACCGCCAAGCGCGCCCGGACCTGCATCGGCCGGCGCCACGCCCGGATCGACGCGCACCTGCTTCAGCAGTTCGGGGTCGATATAGGTGGTCGTGTTGTGGTGGAAGATCTTGTTGTTCTGTCGCGCGCCGTCGATGGTCACGGCCAGATTGTTCTCTTCCACCCCGTCGACATAGAGCTTCTGGGAAATCGCCTGCGAACTGCCGACCGAGATGGCCGGTTCGTTCTTGAAGACGTCCTGCAGGTCGTTCGGCTGGATGATCTGAAGGTCCTCGCTGGTGACCTCGACGGAATCCAGATCGTCGGCGGTGCCGCCGAAGCCGATGACGATGGACCCCAGGTCCATGGGGTTGCTTTCCTGGGCCGTGGCGGTGCTGGCGGCGACAAGGGCAAGGGCGGATGTGCATAGGAAGAGGGTGCGCAAGATCGGATCTCCGGTCCCGTACGGGCAGCATGAGTGACAAGGACATTCATGGCTGGCGGGATTCGGCTGGCGCAGCGGTGCAGGTGCACCGGCGGGGCCTGCTTAGGGCGGGCAGACGGCACCGGGAACCGACGCCGCGCCATTTCCCTCTTTCTGGCGCGAAAATACAACATAGAGCATAGGGTCCGGGCGGGCCGGGCATGCTGCCGAAGGCGGAACCGGGGCGGGGGATCGCCCAGTCTTGTAATCGCCGGGCCGATGGGGTCGAACCGGTGGGACGCTTATTGGGGGATTCCGACGATGCAGGATCAGCCGCCGGCCATGCCGCAGAAACAGGGTCTCGACCTGCTGGTCGGGCTGGCCGTTCGTGCGGCGCGCAGCCAGGCGGGCATGACGCTGGCGGAACTCTCGACCATGTCCGGCGTCTCCACCCCGATGATTTCCAAGATCGAGCGGGGGCAGGTCTCGGCCTCGCTGAACACGCTGAACGCGCTGGCGGGCGCGATGAAGGTGCCCATCATCAACTTCTTCGCCGGCACGGTGGAAATCAACGAGGTGTCGCTGGTCCGTGCGGGCGAAGGCGTGACGGTACAGCGGGTCGGGTCGACCTATGGCCACAGCTACAAGCAGCTGGGCCATGTCGCGACCGGCAACCAGGAGCTGGAAAGCTATCTGATCACGCTGGACAAGCCCGTGGCCGGCACACCGATCTTTCAGCACACGGGGATCGAGATCATGCACTTCCTGGAAGGCGACCTGTCCTATCGCATCGGCGAGGAGGTCTATCACCTGACCGCGGGCGATACGCTGACCTTCGATGCCTCGGTTCCCCATGGTCCAGTGCATAGCAATTCAGCACATGCCAAGTTCCTGACGGTGATTTCCAAGCCGAAGTGACTTTCCCCCTATGATAAAAGTTTCCTGTGGGTATATTCGGCCTGTAACCCGTACGGAGACTTTGTCTGCATGGCCGCCCCCGTCCTGACCCCGATCACCCAGGCGCTGAACGACGGTGCCCTGACCCGGAAAGAGCTGAAGGCGCTGATGCAGCGGAACGACCGCGATGCGTTCCTGCGGCTGCTGGTCTGGGGGGCGGCACTGGGGGTGACGGGAACGCTGATCTGGCTGACCATGGGCACCTGGGCGGTGTGGCCCGCGATGTTCGTCCACGGCATCCTGATGGTTCACCACTTTGCGCTGCAGCACGAATGCGTCCATTACACGCCGTTCAAGACCCGCTGGCTGAACGACGTGGCGGGCAATATCTGCGGCTTTCTTATCGGCCTGCCGCACCAGTATTTCCGCTATGAACACTGCGATCACCACACCCACACCCAGCTGAAGGGCGAGGATCCGGAGCTGATCCCCCTGCCGGAAACATTGGGCGGCTACCTGTGGTACATCTCGTCCGTTCCATACTGGTGGGCGAAGATCAGGGAATTCTCGCGCCACGTCGCCGGCCGTATGTCCGAGGGCGACAAGGTCTTCGTCCCGAAAGAGGCATACCGGACCGTGTTCTGGGAAGCGCGGATCATGGCGGGCCTTTACGTGGCCATCCTGCTGTTCTGCATCGCGTCGGGCTGGTGGGCGCCTTTCTGGTACTGGTGGATGCCGGTCTTTCTGGGCGAACCGGTGATGCGCTGGATCCGCCTGACCGAACATGTCGGCCGCCCCAATGTGCGGGACATGCGGGAGAACACGCGGACGAACCTGGTCTGGGGGCCCATGGCCTTTCTCAGCTGGAACATGAACTATCATGCCGAACATCATTATGCCGCGTCGGTCCCGTTTCACGCGCTGCCGAAGCTGCATGAAAAGCTGGACGGGTATGTCTGCGTCGAACCGCGGGGCTATGTGGGGGCGCACAGGGATATCCTGGCCCAGCTGACGGGGCGGAAGCCGCGCAGCGACCGGCCGGTTGCCGTGGAAGGGACGACCGCGGCATGACCCAGGTAGAGGGGCGCCAGAAGACCTGGCGGGACCTGATCGCGGTGGCGGACCTGGAACAGGGCGATGCCACGCCGGTGACGCTGGGATCCCGCGAACTGGCGGTCTTCGACACGGTGGACGGGATTTTCGTCAGCCATGCGCGATGTACCCATGGCGCGGCGAACCTCTGTGACGGATACTTCGACGGGCGGCATATCGAATGCCCGCTGCACCAGGGCCTGTTCGACGCCCGCACCGGAGAGCCCAAGGCGGCCCCGGCGCGGGTCAAGCTCAGGATGATCGAGGCGCGGGTCGAAAACGGCCGCGTCCAGATATTGATCTAGGAAGGAAGCTTCATGTCCGCGTGGATCCGGATGATTTCCGACGAAGAGGCAGACGAGGATCTGAAGGCGGTCCTCGACCTTGCCCGCACGCCGCACGGCACGGTCGACAACGTGATGCGGGTGCATTCGCTGCGGCCCAACACGATGAAAGGGCACGTGATCCTCTATCGTGCGGCGCTGCATGACGAGGCCAACACCCTGCCGATGTGGCTGCAGGAAACGATCAGCTCCTACGTCTCGATCCTGAACGATTGCCCCTATTCGCTGGCCAATCACTGGAAGAACGCGGCGCACCTGATCGGCGATCCGGAGAGGGCGGAAAAGATCCGCGCGGCGCTGGACGCCCGCACGCCCGAAACGGTGTTCGACGGGGCCGAGCTGGAACTGATGCGCTATGCCGAAAAGCTGACCGTGGGCCCGGGCAAGATGGAACGGGCGGACGTGCTGGCCCTGAAGAATGCCGGACTGGACGACGGCCAGATCCTGGAGGCGAACCAGATCATCGGCTATTTCAACTACGTCAACCGCCTGTTGAACGGGCTTGGCGTCAGCACCGCCGGCGACATCGTGGGCTATTACGCCGAGACCGAGGATTGACCGCGGCGACACGCGTCACAGGGGGACCAGACAGATGAGCTATGCCACCGCCCGAAAGACCAGCGCGGACGAGATCCCGGTGATCGACATTACCCCCCTGCGCGACGGAACCGACCCTCTGGCCGTGGCGCGGGCGCTGCATGCGGCCTCGACCGGGCTCGGGTTCATCTATGTGCAGGGCCACGGCATTCCCGACGCGGTGATCGATGCCGCGCGGGCCGCGGCCTATGACTTCTTCCATGCCGAACCCGCGCTGAAGGAAACGATCCGCGTGTCCAGCAGCCACCGCGGCTGGCTGGGGCAGGGCGGGGCGAAGATGCAGGACGATGCCAAGCCCGACCTGAAGGAAAGCTTCATCTGGGGGTTCCAGGATGCCGAAGGGCAGACCCCCGACGACCATCCCCTGCGCGGCGACAACCGCTGGCCCGCTTTCCAGCCGGGGCTGGAGACGGCCGCGATGACCTATTTCGTGCAGGCGCACGAGGTCGCCCATCACCTGATGCGGGGCTTTGCGCTGGGGCTGGATCTGGATTCCGACTTCTTTCTGAAGACGGCGGACAAGCCCTTGTCCCGCGCCTCCTTCGTCTATTACCCGCCGCAGGATGCGGCAGCGGGGGAGGATCAGTTCGGCGTCGGTCCGCATACCGATTTCGGCGTGCTGACGGTCCTTTGCCAGGATAATGTCGGGGGCCTGCAGGTCGAGGACGCGAAAGGCGAATGGATCGAGGCACCGCCCATTCCGGGCACGCTGCTGGTCAACGTGGCGGACTTGCTGTCGCGCTGGACCGACGGCGCCTATAAATCGACGCCGCACCGGGTGGTGAACGCGTCGGGTCGGGAACGGATGTCGCTGGTGCTGGCCTTCGACCCGAACCCGGAAACCCTGATCGACGCGCGGGGTGTCTTCGGCCCCGACCACGTGCCGGCGAACGACCCGATCACCTGCGGCGACTACCTGTCATGGCGCTTTGGCAAGGCCTTCGCCTATCGCGGAAAGGCGTAAGGATGCAGGACGGATCCCGCCCGGCCGACCTGACCGCCGCCGCAAGGAACCTGCTGGTCGACTGCGCGGGCCTCGGTGCCGGCGATCCGCTGGTGGTCTGCGTCGAGGCGGCCGAACACGGCTGGTACGACGATGCCGTCGCGGATGCGGTGGCGCAGGCGGCGGCCGACATGGGCATGTCGGTCCGCCAATGCGTGGCCGGCCCGCCCGAGGCGGACCAGCCGGCAGAGGTCGAGGCGCTTCTGGCCTCGGATTCCAACATCGTCTTCTTCGCGCGTGTCGGCGATCAGGGCCGGTTCGACGGTCATGTCGGCGGACGGCGGGTCATGGTCTATGCAAGGAACGCGGCCGATCTTGGATCGGCCTTCGGGCAGGTCCCCCACACGGCGATGCAGGGCTTCAAGGCGGCGGTGAACAGGGTCTTGTTCGGAGCTGCGGAAATCCGGATCACCTGCCCAAACGGCACCGACATCACCGGCCACCCGCCCCGGGGGACGGAGCTGGAGGAGGCCACGGATGTCACCACCCGCCGCTTCCCGCTGGGCGTCCCTGCACCGGTCCCGGCGGACGGGTTTCGCGGGCAGGTCGCTCTGACCGGATCGCTGACGCCGACGGGCAACCGGCACTACGACCCGGCCAGCCTGGCCCTGGACGGCACCGTCATGGCGCAGCTCGATGGCGGCCGGATCACCGGGTTTGACGGAACGGCGGATCAGGTTGCCCGGATATGTGCGCATTACGCACATGTGGCGAACCTCTTCGGGCTGGAACCTTTCGCGGTCCACAGCTGGCACGCTGGCATCCATCCGGGCGCCCCGTTCTTCGATCCGGCGGGGCAGGATCCCGACTACTGGTCGAACAACGTCTTCTGCAGCCCGCGTCTGCTCCATTTCCACACCTGCGGCACCTCGGCACCGGGAGAGATCGCGTGGAACCTGATCGAC
The DNA here is from genome assembly GCF_009765275.1 of Chachezhania sediminis. Taxonomy (GTDB): domain Bacteria; phylum Pseudomonadota; class Alphaproteobacteria; order Rhodobacterales; family Rhodobacteraceae; genus Chachezhania; species Chachezhania sediminis. The sequence goes on along the minus strand of NZ_VOPH01000013.1, from coordinate 73,002 downwards.
GCCAGCGTCCACGTGGATGGTGAACCCCTGTGGCTGGACGGCCGGATGCGGCCCCAGGCCTTTGCTCCGCTGGCAGAATGTCTGGCCCGCGAACCGGAACTGGCGGCGCTGTTCTAGATGTCGAAGATCTTGCCCGGGTTCATGATGCCCGAAGGGTCCAGTGCGGCCTTCACCGCGCGCATGGCGGGCAGGGTGTCGGCGTGTTCGTCGCCCAGATAGCGCTTCTTGCCCAGACCGATACCGTGTTCGCCGCTGCAGGTCCCGCCAAGCTGCAAGGCCAGTGCCACCATGCGGGCGTGAATCTCCATCGCCTTCTCCATCTGTTCTGGCAGGTCGGGATCGCACAGGAACATCGCGTGGAAATTGCCATCGCCGACATGACCGCAGATATGCGCCTGAAGCCCCGCCGCATCGATCCAGGCGCGGCTTTCGTCGATGGCCCGCGCCAGTTTGGAAATCGGGACGCAAAGGTCCGTTGAAAGCGTCTCGCACCCCGGCTGCGACGCGCGGGAGGCCAGGGCCGCCCCGTGCCGCATCCGCCAGATCGCGGCCGCCTGTTCGGGCGTGTCGCACCGCGTTTCGGCCACCGCGCCGTTATCATTTGCGGCCTGTGACAGCAGGGCAATCTGGTCGGTCACCTGGCCCGGGGTCCCCGTGACCTCGATCAGCAGGGACGGAACGGCGGGCAGGCCCACGTCGGACTGTGCCAGGCAGGCCTGCATCTGGGCGGCGTCCATCAGTTCGATCCGGGTGGGCTGGGCGCCGCATTGCAGGGCCTCGATCACCGTCTGCACGGCGCTGCCGATATCGGCAAAGCTGACCTGGTAGGACCGGCTGACCTCGGGCCGGGGCTGCAGGCGCAGGGTCAGCGCGGTGATCACGCCCAGCGTGCCTTCGGATCCGACCAGCAGGTGGGTCAGGTCATAGCCCGCGGCGCTTTTCCGTGCGCGGGTGCCGGTGTTCACGACCGAACCGTCGGGCAGGACCGCCTGCACCGACATCACCGCATCGCGCATCGTGCCGTAGCGGATCGTCGTGGTGCCGGAGGCCCGGGTCGAGGCCATGCCCCCCAGCGTCGCATTCGCCCCGGGATCGACCGGGAAGAACAGGCCGGTATCCCGAAGGTGGGCGTTCAGCGCCTCGCGCGTCACGCCGGCCTGCACCTCGGCGATCATGTCGTCCGGGGCCACGTCCAGGATGCGGTCCATCCGCGACAGATCGAGCGATATTCCGCCCGCCACCGCCAGGACCTGGCCTTCGACGGATGTGCCCGCGCCGAAGGGGATGACGGGGCAGCCGGCGGCGGCACAGCGCGGTAGAAGCTCGGCAATCTCGGCGGCAGTTTCGGGCGAGATCACGGCATCGGGCAGGGCAGGGGGAAAATGACCGGATTCGTCGCGGCCATGATGCTCCCGCACCGAAAGGCCGGTGCCGAACCGGTCGCCAAAGCGGGTCCGGCACCAGTCGAACAGGGCCTCGCGGCTCACGTCAGGGCGTCGATCACGGGGGCCATCTGTGCATCCGTCCCGATGGTGATCCGGATCGCGGGTTCGGCCCCGTGAAGCCGCATCGGACGGACCAGCACCCCCTTCGCCAGCAGGGCGGCCATGGCGTCGTCATAGCTCATGGGCGCACCCTCCGTGCGAAGCAGCATGAAATTGCCCCCGGGTTCCGGAATGCGCCAGCCTGCCGCCCGCAGGGCCGCGACCGCAGTCGCCCGCGTGGCGCGGATCTTCGCGATGTTGGCCCACATCCGCTCGCCGTCCTCCAGCGCCATCAGGGCGCCGGCGATGCCGGGCAGGGACAGCGGGAAGGTCGGGCGGATCTTCAGCACGGCCTCTGCAATATGGGGTGCGGCCACGCACCAGCCGATCCGCAGGCCCGCCAGCCCGAAGGCCTTGGAAAACGTCCGCTGCACCACGACGTTGTCCGCCGTCGCGGCCAGTTGCAGGCCGCTGTCGCCGATATCGCTGAACTCGGCATAGGCCTCGTCCAGGACCAGCATCACGTCGGGCGGCAGAAGGGTGTGGATGGCCCGGATCGTGTCGGGCGGGATCACCACGCCGGTCGGGTTGCCCGGGTTGTCGATATAGACCATCCGCGTGCGGTGGGTGATCGCCGCCGCCACAGCCGCCGGTTCGACGACATAGTCGGCGTCCTTGTCCCGCGGCACCTCCACCGGCACCGATCCCTGCCCGATGGCATAGGTCCGGAACTTGGGGAAGGCGTCGGTGAAGAACAGCCCCTCATCCCCGCGATCCAGATAGGCCCGCATCAGGTAGGGCAGGATCGAATCCGATCCCGTGGAGGTCACGATACGGTCCACCGGCAGATGCCAGAAGTCAGCCAGCGCCTCGGCCAGGGCCGAGGCATTGCTTTCGGGGTAAAGATGGATGTCGTCCACCGCGCCCCGGATCGCGTCCTTCACCCGGTCGCCCGGGCCATAGGGGTTTTCGTTCGACGACAGCTTGATCGGGTCCGCGACCCCTTCAGCCCCGGACGCGCCCTGAATATAGGGGGGCACGTCCATGATGCCGGCGACCGGAACCGGGCGCACCCGGTCCGGCCGCATGTCTTCGGCAGGCTTCACAGCTTCCATTTCGCCTTCAGGTCCTCGAAGAAGCCGCGGCGCTTTTTCAGCGCAATCCAGGTGTTGACGTAGTTGATCCAGATCTGGTCGTCCTGCGCCATCAGCATGGCGATGGCCGACGGCTGACGCGGATCGGTGCCGGGCACGCGCACGACCGGGAACTTCTCCATCAGGGTCGACCCTTCGATGTTCGAAGTCACGAAGACATCGGCCCGGCCCGACAGGACCTCCTGATAGCCGCGCGCAGGTGCTTCGATCACGGTGATCTGGGCGTCCGGGAACCACTGCTTCACCAGCGGCTCGAACGAGGTGCCAAGGGTTGTGGCGACCTTCACCTCGGGCTTGTTGATCGAGTCCCAGCCGTCAAACTGGTCGACCTTGTCCTTGGTCGTGAAGGGATACATCACTGCTTCAAGATAGATGTCGGAAAAGGCCGCGACCTTCATCCGCGCCGGCAGGATCGAGGCGGAACCGGTGATGTTGTAGTTGCCAGCCACCACGCCGTTCACCAGGGTCTTCCAGTCGGTGGGCACGTACTGCACCTCGACCCCCAGATCCTTGCCCAGTTCGGTCATCACGTCGATGTCGAACCCCTTGTAGGAATTGGTGGCGGGGTCCCGCACGCTCATGGGGTTCCAGTCGCCGGTGGTGCCGACCTTCAGCACACCGGAATCCAGGATCGTGTTCAGGGCGGACTGGGCGCTGACCGGTGCGGCCAGCCCCAGTGCGGCGACGGCCGATATCAGGACCGCATAAAATTTGCGCATGGCTTGTTTTCCTCACTGTTGGTTGGCCCGATCCGCACTTGTTTGACGTCCCGCGCGGATTCCGGGGCGCAGTGGATTGATAAAACGGTCCCCCCCGATAAATTCAAAGGAAAAATTTCTACTGACAGTAAAAGCGCGAACAGGGTGCCGTCCAATGCAGCAAGCCGCGATAGAATTAGTCGGCGTGAATAAGTGGTTCGACGACTTCCAGGTCCTGACCGACATCGACCTGACCGTCGCGCCGGGTGAAAAGATCGTGGTCTGCGGGCCGTCCGGGTCAGGCAAGTCGACCATGGTGCGCTGCATCAACCGGCTGGAACGCCACCAGTCCGGCACCATCCGCATCGACGGGGTGGAACTGGTCGGCGACGGCCGCGATGTCCGCGGGGCGCTGGCCGAAATCGGCATGGTGTTCCAGCAGTTCAACCTGTTCCCGCACCTGACCGTCCTTGAAAACCTGATGCTGGGCCCGGTGAAGGTGCGCGGCAAGAAACGGGCCGAGGCCGAGGCGATCGCCCGCCGCTATCTGGACCGTGTGCACATCCCCGAACAGGCGGACAAGTATCCGGGCCAGTTGTCGGGCGGCCAGCAGCAGCGCGTGGCCATCGCCCGGTCGCTGTGCATGGAGCCGCGGATCATGCTGTTCGACGAACCGACCTCGGCGCTTGACCCGGAGATGATTTCCGAGGTGCTGGACGTGATGGTCGAACTGGCCGGGGGCGGCATGACAATGATCGTCGTCACGCACGAGATGGGGTTCGCCCGCAAGGTCGCCGACCGGATGATCTTCATGGACCGGGGCCGCATCGTCGAAGACAGCCCCCCGGGCCCGTTCTTCAGCGCGCCGGCCTCGGACCGCTGCCGTGACTTCCTTGACCGCATCCTTCAGCACTGAGGCCGCCATGTACCGTCTGATCACCGCCGCGGGCCTGCTTTTGCTGCTGTCGGGATGTTCGTCATCCGCCAACTGGGGCTGGTACGTCATCGACCCCGGGACCGAGCGGGGGTGGATCAACATCCGCTTTCTGCTGAGCGGGTTCACCAACACAATCCTGCTGTCGGTCATCGCCGCGGTGCTGTCGATGGCGCTGGGGCTGATGGTCGCCCTGCCGGGCCTGTCGCCCAGCCGCGGCTGGCGCTGGGTGAACCGTATCTATGTCGAATTCATCCGGTCGATCCCGTTGCTGCCGATGCTGTTCTGGGTGTTCTACGGCCTGCCGGTCGTACTGAAATCCGTGGGCATCAAGGTGTCGATCGACCCGTTCTGGGGTGCGATCATCACCCTTGCACTGGCCGACAGCGCCTTTACCGCCGAAATCTATCGTGCGGGCATCGAATCCATCGCCAAGGGTCAGCGCGAGGCCGCGCAGACCATCGGCCTGAACCGCCACCAGACCATGCGCTACGTGATCCTGCCGCAGGCGATCCGGCGGATCCTGCCGCCGCTGGCCAACCAGTTCATCTATATCGTGAAGATGTCGGCCTTTGCGTCGGTCATCGGGATGCAGGAACTGACGCGCCGCGCGAACGAACTGGTCGTGACCGAATACCGGCCGCTGGAGCTCTATAGCTTCCTGATCCTGGAATACCTGGTGCTGGTGCTGGTGATCAGCCAGGGCGTGCGCTGGCTGGAACGGCGGATGAAGGTGAACGAACGCTAGGCGGGACCTGCCCGCGTGGGATCACGGATGGGCACATCGCGCCGTCCGGTAGTCCGATTTATGTGAAGAGTGTTGCCGGCACGTTGCCGGACGGAAGGGCGGCCGGACCGATGATCGGCCCGGCCGCCTGACCTTGGACCGTCAGGCCTTGCGCCTGCGGGTGAACAGCCGCACCACGACCACGAAGAACAGCGGCACGAACAGCACGCCCAGGATCGTCGACGACAGCGTCCCGCCCAGCACGCCCGAACCGATGGCGTTCCGCCCGCCGGAACCGGCCCCGGTCGAAAGCACCAGCGGCACGACCCCCAGCGAAAACGCCATGGAGGTCATGATGATCGGCCGGAAACGCTGCTTCGCGGCCTCTACCGTGGCCTTGAGCAGTTCCTCGCCCGCATCGATCCTTTCGCGGGCGAACTCGACGATCAGGATCGCGTTCTTCCCTGTCAGGCCGATCACCGTCAGCAGGCCCACCTGAAAGAACACCCCGTTTTCGAACCCGCCGGCCCAGGCGCCGCCAAGCGCGCCAAGGACGCCGATGGGCATGGCCAGCATCACCGCGAAGGGGATGGACCAGCTTTCGTAAAGCGCGGCAAGCGACAGGAACACCGCGGCCAGCGACAGGGCGTAAAGCAGGGGCGCCTGGCTGCCGGACTGGCGTTCTTCCAGCGACAGGCCGGTCCACGACAGGTCATAGCCGGGCGGCAGCTGGGCGGCCAGCCGCTCCATCTCTGCCATGGCTTCGCCCGTGGTCACGCCGGGCGCGGGGCTGCCCTGGATCTGCATCGCCGGCACGCCGTTATAGCGATAGACACCCTGCGCGCCCTGCTGCCAGTTGCCGACGGCAAAGTTGGCAAAGGGCACCAGCCCGCCCGACGCGTTGGGCACGCGCCACTGGGCGATGTCCGACGGGGTCGACCGGCTGTCAGCCTGGCCCTGCACATAGACCCGCTTGATCCGGCCGCGGTCGATGAAGTCGTTCACGTAGGACCCGGCCCAGGCGATGTTCAGAAGCGTGGACACATTTGCCGCCGTCACCCCCATCGCCCCGGCCTTGCGCCAGTCGATATCCAGGTTGAACTGCGCCGCATCTTCCAGCCCGTTGGGACGGACACCGGTCAGCAGCGGGCTTTGCGCCGCCATCCCCAGAAGCTGGTTGCGGGCATTGGTCAGTTCCTCGTGGCTCTGGCCACCGCGGGCCTGCAGGAACATGTCGAAGCCCGACACGTTGCCCAGTTCCGTCACGGCCGGCGGCACGATCGGGAAGACCATGGCGTCCTTGATCTGCATCATCGCCCCGAAGGCCCGCCCTGCCAGTGCCTGCACCGACAATGCCGGGTTTTCGCGTTCGGACCAGTCCTTCAGCCTCACGAAGGCCAGACCCATGTTCTGGCCCTGTCCGGCAAAGCCGAAACCGGCCACGCCGAAAACGGATTCCACCGCCTCGGATTCCTGTTCGAGGAAATAGCTTTCGACCTGGCGAATGACGTTTTCCGTCCGCTCCAGCGTGGCGCCGGTGGGGCCCTGGATCATGACGAACATGATGCCCTGATCCTCGTCCGGCAGGAAGCCGGTGGGCGTGCGCATGAACATCGTCACCATGCCCGCGACCAGCGCGAGGTAGAGCACGAAGCCCAGAAGCGGCCGGCGGACGATGAAGGACACCATGCCGCCATAGCCGCGCGTGGTGGCGTTGAAGCCCCGGTTGAACAGGCCGAACAGACCGCGCTTGGGCCCGTGGCTTTGTTTCAGGATCGTGGCGCAAAGCGCGGGCGTCAGCGTCAGGGCCACCACCACGGACAGCGCCATGGCCGACACGATGGTGATCGCGAACTGCTGGTAGATGACGCCGGTCGAGCCGCCGAAGAAGGCCATCGGCACGAACACGGCCGACAGCACCATGGCGATCCCGATCAGGGCGCCGGTGATCTGACCCATCGACTTGCGGGTGGCTTCCAGCGGGCTTAGCCCCTCTTCTTCCATCACGCGTTCGACGTTTTCCACGACCACGATGGCGTCGTCGACCAGAAGGCCGATGGCCAGCACCATGGCAAGCATGGTCAGTGTGTTGATGGTGAAGCCAAGCGCTGCCATCACCCCGAAGGTGCCCAGAAGCACGACCGGAACCGCCAGCGTCGGGATCAGCGTCGCCCGCAGGTTCTGCAGGAACAGCAGCATCACCAGGAACACCAGCACGATGGCCTCGATCAGGGTGTGCATCACCGACTCGATCGAGATCTCGACAAAGGGCGTGGTGTCGTAGGGGATGACGTATTCCATCCCTTCCGGGAAGAAGCGCGCGAATTCCTCCATCCGGTGCGAGACCAGTTCCGACGTGTCGAGGGCATTGGCCCCCGGAGCCAGGCTGATCGCCATGCCGGTGGCCGGCTGCCCGTCGTAGGTGGCCGAGAAGTCATAGCTTTCGGCGCCGATTTCAACCTCGGCGACGTCCCCCAGCAGCACCAGGCCGCCGTCCGACTTGGCGGTCAGGACGATCTGGCGAAAGTCCTCGGGCGTCTGCAGCAGCGACTGCGCCGTGATCGTGGCGTTCAGCATCTGCCCCTTCGCCGTCGGTCGATTGCCGAAGGCCCCGGCCGAGATCTGGGCGTTTTCCTGGCTGACCGCGGACACCACGTCCGACGGCGACAGGCCGAAAGCGGTCAGCTTGGACGGATCCAGCCAGATCCGCATCGCGTATTGCGACCCGAAGACCTGGACCGAACCCACGCCCTCGATCCGCGACATCTCGTCGACGATGTTGGTCTGAAGATAGTCGGCCAGGTCGGTTTCATCCAGCGACCCGTCGGGCGAGATCAGGCCGATCACCATCAGGAACCCGGCCGACGACTTTTCGACCGTGACGCCCTGCCGCTGCACGGATTCCGGCAGCAGCGGCGTGGCCTGGGACAGCTTGTTCTGGACCTGCACCTGCGCGATGTCCGGGTCGGTCCCGGTCTCGAAGGTCAGGGTCACCTGCGTCGTGCCGGCCGAGGACGAGTTCGAGGACATGTAGCGCATGCCGTCGAGCCCGGTCATCTGCTGCTCGATCACCTGGGTGACGGTATTGGCCACCGTCTGCGCCGAGGCGCCCGGATAGATCGCCCGCACCGTGATCGACGGCGGCGCGATCTGCGGATATTGCGCGACCGGCAGGGTCAGGATCGACAGGATGCCGACCCCCATGATGATGATGGAAATGACCCAGGCGAAGATGGGCCTTTCGATGAAGAAACGTGCCATCGGTGGGCCTTACTCCGAAGCGGTGCCGCCAGCGGCGGCAGGTTCAGCGGCAGGGGTGGCGTCTGCAGCGGCCGCCTGCGGGGCGGCGCGTTCCTGCGGAGTTACGGTGGCGCCGGGAGCGACACGCTGCAGGCCGGACACGATCACCCGGTCACCGGGCGAGATGCCTTCGGTCACGATCCAGTTCGCGCCCTGGTCCTGCAGGATCGTCAGTTCGCGTTGCTGGACCGTGTTGTCGGCGTCCACGACCAGCGCGATCGGGTTGCCGCGGCGGTCGCGGCTGACGCCTTCCTGCGGAACCAGGAAGGCGTTGTCGACCTGGGCGGTCGGCATCTCGACCTGGACATACATGCCCGGCAGCAACAGCATGTCCGGGTTCTCGAAGGTCAGCCGCAGGACGACCACGCCGGTCTGTTCGTCGACATGGGGTTCGGCCGCGGTCAGCTTGCCCTTCTGCGGATAGATCGACCCGTCGGCCAGCGTCAGCAGGACGTCTTCCGACATGTCCTCGTCCACGGCGGTGCCGCGGCGCCAGGCCAGCATCTCGGCCGCGGACTGGGTCACGTCGACATGGACGGTGTCCAGCTTGCGGATCGTGGTCATCGGCGTGGCCTGGCTGGCGGTGACCAGCGTGCCGCGGGTGATGTCTGACAGGCCGATCCGTCCGGACAGGCGGGCGCGGATGTCGGTGCGGTCCAGTTCCACCTGCGCGGTTTTCAGCGCGGCTTCGGCCATGGCGACCTGTGCCGCCGCGATATCCCGGGCAGAGGTCGCGTCATCCGCGGCCTGCTGGCTGGACACGCCGCGTTCGTTCAGTTCGGCAATCCGCTTCAGGTCGCGGATCGCGGCATCGTGCTGGGCCTTGGCCGAGGTCAGCGAAGCTTCGGCCTGGGCCACGGCGGCCTGGTAGGTCGTGGGATCGATCCGGTAGAGGACATCACCTTCGTTCACCATCGTGCCTTCGCGGAACAGCCGTTCCATGACGATGCCGTTCACCTGCGGCCGGACTTCGGCCGAAGCCGAGGCGCGGACGCGTCCGGGCAGGGTCGAGGTGACGGTCAGGCTTTGCGGCTGCAGCGTCTGCACGGTCACGGCCGGGGGCGGCGGCGAACCGGCCTGCTGCGCTGCGGCGTCACCGGCGTAAAGCCCTGCAGACAGGGCGACAAACAGTGCTGCTGCTGCACGGAACGGATAGACGTTGGCCATCTGTTGCTCCTTCTGCGCGCGGACCATGAAAGGGCTTGGCGCGGGCGCTGCGAAAACTTACAAGACTCATGAGTTCCATAAATACGGATATGGTCGGTCCGCAAGCGCATTTCGACAGGAATCCGGATCATAAGGACGCAGGGGAGGGTTTTTCTTGGTTGAATCAGCTGAACAGAAGCTGTGCGATGGCGAACAGGAGCTGCCACGCAAGGGACGGCCCATCGTCATGGATGCACGACAGCGCCGCCAGATTATCTTCGACGCGCTGGATGCGCTGTTCCGCGAGGTCGGTCTGAAGGGCATGACAATGTCCGCCATCGCGCGGCGGGCGGGGATGGCGAAACAGACGCTTTATGGCCTGTTCCGGGACCGCGACACCCTGTTCGAGGCCTATCTGGAACACCGGCTTGCGGATTACGATGCGGTCATGGATCAACCCGCCGACGGCGCAGGGTTCGAGGCGCGGCTGCGGCTGATGTTCCGTTTCGACGATCCCGACGATGCCTGGGACCTGCCCATCGCGATGTTCCGTCTGGCAGTGATCGAGGTCGACCAGCACCCCCGCCTGTGCCGTCGCTGCCTTGAGGAGGGGCCGCGCAACAAGCAGAACCGGATCAAGGAAGAACTGGACCGCGCCTGCGCCACGGGCGAGTTGAAGGTCGCCGACACGGCGGCGGCGGCGGCACTGCTGATGGACATGCTGCACCTGCCGATCCTGGAAGCACTGGCCGACCCGCATTATCGCCCCACGCGCGAGGCGTGGAAGCGCCGCTTCGAATACGGGCTGGGCGTCTTCCTGCGCGGGGTCACCTAAGCGGCAAAGGCCAGGTCAGGGCGGCACCGGCTCCCCTGATGGCCGCCATCGGCCTGGGGGGGCACGGCCACCGGCCCCGCATGGTTCTCTGCACGCCACCCCAGGGAAAACCACAGAAAACCCCCTGAAAAGATCGCAGCGCGGCCCCTGCTTCCGGCAACGGGGATCGCCTTCAAGGCGCCGGGCTGAAGCGATAGACCGTCTCGGACCTGTAAACGTCGCCCGGCCGCAGGACCGTGTCCGGGAACTCGGGCCGGTTCGGCGCATCCGGCCATCCTTGGGTTTCCAGCGCCAGCCCGGCATGGGCGCCATAGGCCCGCCCCTCCAGCCCCTGTGCCGTGTCGATATGGGCGCCGTCATAGACCTGAAGCCCCGGTTCGGTCGTGGCCACCGTCATGGTCGCGCCCGTTGCGCCCGTCAGTCGCGCCACCTCGCGCAGCGGTCCGCGGGCCCGGCCCAGGCACAGATTGTGATCGTATCCACCCGGCGCGACGGGGCGGGGATGGCGAAAGTCGAAGGCGGTCCTGCCGACGGGCGCGATCTCTCCGGTCGGGATCAGGTCCGTATCGACGGGAAGATAGTGCTCGGCCGCGGCCTGCAACCTGTGGCCCAGGATATCAGGCCCTCCGTCCAGGTTGAAATAGCCGTGATGGGCCAGGCTGCAGGGTGTCGGCGCATCGGTTTCCGCCATGATCGTGACCTGCAAGGCGCCGTCGCCCGCCAGCCTGTACCGGACATGGACGTCCAGATTGCCGGGAAACCCCATCTCTCCGTCTGCCATCCGCAGCCGCAGGCGGACGGCGTCCCGCTCCAGATCCGCGATCTGCCAGATCCGGTCGCCTGCGCCCGCGCTGCCGCCATGCAGCGTATGCCGGTCGCGGAAGTTCGGGTCGGTTTCATAAGTCCGTCCGTCCAGGATGAACCGCGCATTCCCGATCCGGTTGGCAAAGCGGCCGACGATGGCCCCGAAGTAGCGCATCGGGCCAAGGTAGGGCGCGATTTCGTCGGCCCCCAGCACCAGCGGGCGGTCGATGCCGTCCAGCCGCAGGTCCTGCACTGTGGCGCCGAAGGTCAGGACATGGGCCGTAAGCCCGCCGCCCGCGATCCGAACGCGTTCGACCGGCTGCCCGTCCGGCAGCGTGCCGAAGGGTTCGCTTCGCGTCACGCCTTCACCCTGTATTCGCGCAGGCCCCGGACCCCAGGGTCGACCGCATAGACCAGGCCCTGCGCATCGTCGGGCGCCTCGATCCCCTCGCACGCGGTGGTGACGATCATCCGGTCCAGGTCGGCCCCGCCGAAACAGGGGCACGAGGCATGGTGCCCGGCCACCGCGATGGCCCGGTCGAAGGTGCCGTCGGGCAGGTATCGCGCGACGCGTCCCGCGCCCCATTGCGCGTTCCACAAGGCGCCATCCGCATCGATCACCGCGCCGTCGGGGTTCAGCCCCTCGGGCCGCAGGTCGACGAAGACCTCGGCCGGCCCGTCGGGCCAGCCCGCGGCATCCAGCGGCTGTGCCCAGATCCGTTGCCGGCGGGTGTCGGCGTGATAGGCCGTCCGCCCGTCCGGTGCGAAGCAGATCGCATTGGGGATCGAGACATCGGGGACAATCTTTTCGACAGCCCCGCCGTAGAACCGGTAGATCGCCCCGGCCCGCGGTTCTGCGGCCTTGCCCATGGTGCCGATCCAGAACCCGCCCATCGGGTCGGTCCGCCCGTCGTTCGAGCGGTTGGCCGGGTTTCCGGCTTCCAGCGCGATCACCGGTTCATGATCGCCGCTGTCGATATCGAACCGGCGCAGCCCGGTTTCCGTCGCGATCAGCATAGTCCCCCGGTCGATCCACCCGGCGGCCGAGGCATGTTCGCCAAGCGACCATTCCAGCGGCGTGTCCCCGTCCCGGGACAGAAGCCGCATGCCGATGATGTCGAACCAGAAGAACTGCTGCCGTTCCGGGTGCCAGAGCGGTCCTTCGCCCAGTTCGCAGGTGCGGGGGTCGAAGATCTGTGTCGTCATCCGAAAACCTCGTCGAAGCGGGCGACCAGGTCGGCGGCGCGGGGTGCGACCTCTGCCGCTGTGTCGCCGGGGTGATAAAGTGCCGTGCCAATGCCGAACCCGTCCGCACCCGCCGCGCGCCAGTCGGCGAAATTTGCAGGCCCCGCCCCGCCCACGGCATAGACCTGCGTGTCCGGGGGCAGTACCGCCCGGATCGCCTTCAGCCCGCCGGGCCCGATCAGCGAACCCGGGAACAGCTTCAGCACATCCGCCCCCGCCCGAAGGGCCGCGAAACAGTCGCTGGGCGTCATCACCCCGGGGCAGGATGTCATCCCGGCCGCCTTCGTGGCCCGGATGACCTGCGGGTTGCAGTCGGGCGAGACCACAAACTTCGCCCCGATCCCGGCCAGACGGTCGACCTGTTCCGGTTCCAGCACCGTGCCCGCGCCGATCATCGCCGTATCGCCGAAGCGGTCGACCAGGCGGCGAATGCTCTCGAACGGGTCGGGAGAGTTCAGCGGCACCTCGATGAGGGTGATCCCGGCATCGATCAGGGCCCGGGCAATCGGTTCGACCTCTGCCGGGGTGACCCCGCGCAGGATGGCGATCAGGGGTCGGGTCATGCGGCCACCTTTCCAAGCGCGGCATGGGCCGCCTTCAGACCGGCCAGCGTCAGGGCCCTTGCGTCATGCCGGGTGACCGGCACGCCCTGCCCCGTCAGCGCGCGGGCATAGAGATCCGACAGCCGGTCCGCCCCGATCAGCGCCACCTGCTGCCCCTGCCAGGTGGCGCGCATCGCGGCCAGTTCGGCCCCGATCAGCCCGCCCGACAGCCGCGCCCCCGCCGTGGCCGGGGACAGATCGCCCAGCAGCGCCTCGGCCCGCAAGGGAAACAGCCGGGTCATCCAGCCGGCCGGGTCCGCCAGTGCAGCGGTGACGGCGGCATCGAAGGCGGCCGGGTCTTCTCCGCCCCCGACCGTGTGGCGCAGGACGGAATGTTCGGACAGCAGGGCGAACAGCTCTCCCGTCATGACGGTTCCGAAATGCAGGACGCGGCCGCCGGCCGCACGCACCCATTTCGAATGCGTCCCCGGCAGGCACAGGACACCGTCAAAGCCCGGATCCCCGTGCAAGAGACCTGCGATCTGCGTTTCTTCCCCCCGCATGACATCGGCGGGATCGGTCTGCGACAGGCCCGGCAGGATGTGAACCTCCAGCCGCGGGTCCCGCGTCGCCACCCGCACGGCACCGGCACCGGACGGGACACAGGGCACGGGCAGATAGGGCGCCTCGCGCCAGCCTTGCCGTGCACCGGCCATGCCGCAGACGATCACCGGCACGGGCACGGTGAAGGGACAGACATCGGCAGGCAGGAACTGGGTCGCCAGGTCCAGCAGCGCGGGTTCGTACCCGTCGGGGGCCAGCCGGCCCATGCCCTTGTCCGATGTCCGTTCGGCCAGGACGCGGCCATCCGCATCCAGCGCCCAAAGCCGCAGGTTCGAGGTTCCCCAGTCGCAGGCGATCCAGGCGGTCACGCGGCGCCCCCGGCCAGACGCGCCGTCGACAGGCGCAGCAGGCCCTTCTGCAGCACGATGAACATCAGAAGCAGGCCCCCGATCACAATCTTGGTCCACCAGCTGGACAGCGTGCCGTCGAAGACGATGTAGGTCTGGATCAGCCCCATGGTCAGCACGCCGATCAGCGTGCCGAAGACATAACCCGCGCCGCCCGTCAGGATGGCCCCGCCGATGACGACGGCGGCAATCGCCGTCAGTTCGGTCCCCACGGTCGCCAGCGGATAGCCCGACCCGGTGTAGATCGCGAAGACGATGCCCGAAAGCCCGGCCATGAAGCCGGAAAAGGCATAGATCCCGACCGTCGTCCGCCCGACCTTCACGCCCATCAGCCGCGCGGTCTGGACGCCGCCCCCCAGGGCAAAGACGCTGGACCCGAACCGCGTGCGGTGGGCGATCACCATGCCCGCGACGACCGAAAGCAGCATCACCACCCCGATCAGCGTCAGCCGCCCCTTGCCTGGCATCAGGTAATAGGCCTTCTGCAGCATGGTGAAGAACGGATCGTCGATCGGCACGCTGTCGATGGTCAGCATGTAGGCAGCCCCCCGGGCCAGGAACATGCCCGCCAGAGTGACGATGAAGGCCGGCATTTCCAGCACGTGGATCAGCCCGCCCATCGCCGCACCAAAGGCGGTCGTGACCACCAGAAGCAGGGCGAAGACCACCAGCGGATGAAGCCCCGTGTCCCGCAGCAGCACAGCGATGAAGACGCCGGAAAAGGCGATGACCGACCCCACGGACAGATCGATCCCCCCCGACAGGATCACGACCGTCATGCCCACGGCCACGATCCCCAGATAGGCATTGTCGGTCAGCAGGTTCCCCAGAACCCGGGTCGAGGCCATGTAGGGAAACTGCGCATAGCAGATCACGCAGGCCACCAGGAAGATCGCGATGGTGGCGTAAAGCGGCAGCAGCCGGGGATTGGTCATGGTGCGTCCTCCTGCACCTGTCCGGCGGGGCGCGGCTCGGCCCGCGCGGCGCGCCAGGTCCGCCATTCGGCGGCAAAGCGCGGCGATTGCAGCACCAGGATTACCAGCACCAGCGCCGCCTTGATCACCAGATTGTATTCCGAAGGAAAGCCCGCCAGCAGGATGCCGGTGTCGATGGTCTGGATGATCATCGCCCCGATCAGCGACGCCGCGACGGAAAACCGGCCACCCAGAAGAGAGTTGCCCCCGATCACCACCGCCAGAATCGCGTCCAGCTCCAGCCAGAGGCCGGCATTGTTCGCATCCGCCCCGCGGATGTCTGCCGCGGTGATGATCCCCGCCAGCGCGGCGCAAAGGCCCGAGGCCATGTAGACCGCGATCAGCAGAACCGTGGCATTGACGCCGGCCAGGGCCGCGGCACGGCGGTTGATCCCGACGGCCTCGACCAGCAGGCCAAGGGCGGTGCGCCGCATCAGAAGCGCCGCCGCGATGCCGGTCAGGACCCAGATCACCGCCGGCACGGGCACGGCCAGCAGCGTGCCCGACCCCAGCCAGGCAAAACCGTCATGCGTGAAGGTCAGGATCCGGCCTTCGGTGATCAGCTGGGCGATGCCCCGGCCGGCGGTCATCAGGATCAGCGTGGCCACGATGGGCTGGATCCCCACGATGGCCACCAGGGTTCCGTTCCACAGCCCGGCGACCAGCCCGGCCACAATGGCCAGCGCCAGCGCACCGCCCAGCCCGAAACCGCCGTCGATGGCCCAGGCGGCGACAGCGCCGCAGATCGCCATCACGGTGCCGACCGACAGGTCGATACCCCTGGTCGCGATGACCAGCGTCATCCCCGTCGCCAGCAGCGCCACCGGCGCGCCGCGCTTCAGGATGTCGATCACCGGCCCCACCAGCCGCCCGTCGACCAGACGGATGTCGAGAAACCCGGGGAACACCACCCAGACCAGCAGCACCACGGCCGCCAGCGTCACCAGTTGCGGGGCCAGCTGGGTCAGCGTGCGCTGCATCAGGCGACCTCCCCGATTTCGTCATGGCGGGCGATGGCGCGGACGATGGTGTCGGCCCGGATCTCGGCCCCGGTCAGTTCCGCCACATGGGCCCGGTCGCGGACCACGATCACCCGGTCTGCGACCGCGATCAGTTCATCCAGTTCGGACGAGATCACCAGCAGCGACATGCCTTCCCCCACCAGTTCGTGGATCAGCCGCAGGATTTCGGCATGGGCGCCCACATCGATGCCCCGCGTGGGTTCGTCCAGGATCAGGAACCGCGGGTTCATCGCCAGCCAGCGGGCCAGAACGACCTTCTGCTGGTTGCCGCCCGACAGGTCCCCCACCGCCTTTTCCGCGTCGGAGGTGCGGATATCCAGCCGCTCGATATACATCCGGGCCAGCCGCTGCTGTTCCGCGCGCGGCATCGGCCGCGCCCAGCCGCGCCTGGCCTGCAGCGCCAGGGCGATGTTTTCCCGGACGCTCAGTTCGGCGACGATACCGTCGGTCTTGCGATCCTCGGGCGCAAAGCCGAAGCCCGCGGCGATGGCCTTGCGCGGCGTGTCGATCGGGATCGGGCCCTTGATGTCTTCCGCCGTCCCGCCGGAACGGAGGCCGAAGAGGTATTCCGCACTTTCGGTCCGGCCCGACCCCAGAAGGCCCGCCAGCCCCACGACCTCGCCCTGCCCCACGTCCAGATCGAAGGGGCCCACGACCCCAGCCCGCCCCATGCCGCGGAAGGTCAGCATTTCGGGCCGGGCGATCACGGCATCGTGCGAGGTGGCGTGATCGGCGACCTCTGTCTCCAGCGCGTGGCCCAGCATGTGTTCGATCAGCGACAGGCGGTCCAGCGCGGCGATGTCCTCGGTCACGATGTGGCGGCCGTTCCGCAGCACCGTCACCCGGTCGGACAGGTCGAAGACCTGGTCCAGGAAATGCGACACGAAGACGATCCCCAGCCCGCGCGCCTTCAGGCCGCGAACCACGTCGAACAGCATCTTTACCTCGCGCGCGTCCAGACTGGCGGTGGGTTCGTCCAGGATCAGCACCTTGCCCGACAGGGCCACCGCGCGGGCGATGGCCACGATCTGCCGGATGGCGACGGAATAGTGTCCCAGGTCCCGGGTGACATCGATGTCCAGTCCGTAAGGGTCCAGCATGTCCTGCGCGGCCCGGGTCATCGCGCGGGTCCGGATCATGCCCGCCCGTCTTGGTTCCCGGCCGAAACACAGGTTCTGGGCGACGGTCAGGTTCGGCAGCAGGTTGACCTCCTGATAGACCGTGCCGATCCCCAGCTCCTGCGCTTCCGAGGTCGAGCGGGGCGCGATCTTCGCGCCGTCCAGCCGGATTTCCCCGCCATCGGGGCGATAGGCGCCGGTCAGGCACTTGATCAGCGTCGACTTGCCCGCGCCGTTTTCGCCCAGAAGCGCGTGGACCTCTCCGGCCCGCAGGTCAAAGCGCACGTCGTCCAGCGCCAGCGTGCCCGGAAACCTCTTGGTCAAGGACCTGATCGTCAGCAAATGCCGTTCCCCCCTGGTGCGTTGCAGGCCGGAAGGCCGGCCTGCAATGGCGTTGCGTCCGGGTTCAGTAGCCCAGATCCTTGCGCCGCTCGTACTCAGCCTGCGGATCGTCCGACGGCGTGTAAAGCTTGGACTCGGTCTGGATGAACTTCGCCGGGACGGACCCGTCCTTCCAGTAGGCCGCCAGCGCGTCGAAGGCGGGGCCGGCCATGTTGGGCGTCAGCTCTACCGTCGCATTGGCCTCGCCCGCGGCCATGGCCTGGAAGATGTCCGGCACGGCGTCGATGGACACGACAAGGATGTCTTCGCCCGGCTGCAGGCCGGCTTCCTTGATCGCCTGGATCGCGCCCACCGCCATGTCGTCATTGTGTGCGTATAACGCACAAATATCCTTGCCACCGTTTTCGGCCTGCAGGAAGCTTTCCATCACCTCCTTGCCCTGCGCCCTTGTGAAGTCCCCGGTCTGGCTGCGGACCAGCTGGATGTTGTCGTGGCCCGCAATGCCCTGTTCGAACCCGGTCTTGCGGTCGATGGCGGGCGACGATCCCGTCGTACCCTGAAGCTCGACCACGCGGCAGTCCTCGCCGTTCGCGGCACTGACCAGCCATTCGCCGGCCACCTGTCCTTCATGGACAAGATCGGATCCCACCGCGGTCAGGTAAAGATCGTCCGAACTGTCGACCTGCCGGTCCAGCAGGACGACCGGGATATCGGCCTCTTTCGCCTCTTCCAGCACGCTGTCCCAGCCGGTGGCGACGACGGGCGCCAGAAGGATCGCGTCGACTCCTTGCGCGATGAAGGACCGGATCGCGGCGATCTGGTTTTCCTGCCGCTGCTGCGCATCGGAAAAGCGCAGGTCGATGCCCCGTTCGGCAGCCTGCTGCTTGGTCAGCGTGGTTTCGGCAGCGCGCCAGCCGGATTCCGATCCGATCTGGCTGAAGCCCACCACCTGCGCCTGCGCCATGCCGGCCGTCAGCGCCAGCGCTGCCGCGGCTGAAAGTAGTGTCCTGATGGTCATGGTCGGGTTCTCCCCCTCTTGGTTTCTGTCCGGGGACGGGCCGATCCCGTGCCCCGGTCTTGGAACAGCCGGTCTCTCTCCTCCCGGCTCACTCGTGAAACGGGGCCACCGTCACGCGGCGTCCCAGCATGAAGGCATCGGCGACAAGGGTCAGCGGACGGGTGTCCACCTCGCGCGCGCCGTCCGCCAGCAGCCCGGCAAAGGCGCCGTAAAGCGCCGGGTATTCGCCGTGGATGCCCGGCTGCACGTCCCATTCCGCCCCTGCGGTGGCATCGATCTCCATCACGGCGCCGCCCTGCGACAGGATCAGGGTGCCGGCATCGGTCGTCACTGCCATGGTCCACATCGGATCCCCCTCGTAGAGGAAATCCAGATCGGCCGTGGCGGTCATGCCGGGGCCCTTGAACTGCACTTCCGCCGCGATGGGGGTTTCGCAGTTCGACGGAAAGAACAGTTCCGCCATGGTCACATGCACCGGGACCGGCAGGATTTCCGTCAGGATCGAAAAGGCGTTGATCGCCGGATCGAAGACCCCCAGGCCGCCCGCCTGCCAGATCCAAGTCTGGCCGGGATGCCAGACGCGGACGTCCTCTTTCCAGTCGATCCGGACCTCGCGCACTATCCGGTCCGCCAGCCAGGCCTTCGCATTGGCGACCGAGGCCGCGTGCCGCGAATGCCAGGTCGCGTAAAGCGTCAGGCCCTTCGCCTCGGCCAGCGCGGCCAGGTCCTGCACTTCGGCCAGGCTGGCGCCCGGGGGTTTTTCCAGCATCACGTGCCGCCCGGCCTCCAGCGCGGCGCGGGCACCGTCATAGCGGACCTGCGGCGGGTTGCAGAAGGAAATCGCCGTGATGTCGGGGCGGGCGGTCAGCAGGGCGTCCAGCGTCGCGTGGTTTTCCACCCCGTCCACCCCGCCGGAGCGGCTGACGGTAGCGGCAAGGCGGAACTGGCCTCCGGCCCGGATCGCCGGGATGTGCTGGTCGCGGGCGATCTTGCCCACGCCGACGATGGCCAGATCAATACCCGAGTCAGTGACTGTCACGCGGCACCTCGTTTCCCCTGCAACCTTTCAGAAAGTCGAAATCCGCCCCTTCATGGGCGCCTTCGACATGGTCGACGTATAGCTGCGCATAACCCCCGTTCGGCCGCACGACGGGCGAGGCCCAGGCCGCAAGCCGCGCCTGAAGTTCCTCGTCCGGGATATCCAGATGCAGGCGGCGTGCCGGCACGTCCAGTTCGATCATGTCGCCCGTCCGCACCACCGCCAGCGGACCGCCGGCCGCGGCTTCGGGAGAGGTATGCAGGACCACCGTGCCATAGGCCGTCCCCGACATCCGCGCATCCGAGATGCGGACCATGTCGGTGATGCCCTTCTTCAGCACCTTGGGCGGAAGGCCCATATTACCGACCTCGGACATCCCCGGATATCCCTTGGGTCCGCAGTTCTTCAGCACCATCACGCAGGACTCGTCGATATCCAGCGCGTCGTCGTCGATCCGGGCCTTGTAGTCGTCGATGTCTTCGAACACGACGGCCCGGCCGCGGTGCTTCAGCAGATGCGGGCTGGCCGCCGAAGGCTTCAGGACCGCTCCGTCGGGTGCAAGATTGCCCTTCACCACGGCGATGCCGCCCGATTGGGTCAGGGCCTTGCCTTCGGGCAGGATCACGTCCTCGTTCCAGTTCCTGGCGTCCTTCACCTCGTCCCAGATCGGCCCGCCGCTGACGGTCAGCGCGTCCTTGTTGAGCATCCCCGCCTCGCCCAGCCGTTTCAGGATCACGGGCAGGCCGCCGGCATAGAAGAACTCCTCCATCAGGTACTTGCCCGACGGCATCAGGTTCACCACGGTCGGCACGTCGCGGCCCAGCCTGTCCCAGTCGTCCAGGCTCAGGTCGACGCCGACCCGGCCGGCCAGTGCCAGCAGATGGATCACCGCGTTGGTCGACCCACCGATGGCGCCGTTGCATCGGATCGCGTTTTCGAACGCGGCCCTGGTCATGACGTCCGATGGTTTCAGGTCGTCCTTCACCATCTCGACGATCCGCCGGCCGGTCAGCTGTGCCATCACCCGGCGGCGCGCATCCACCGCCGGGATCGCCGCATTGCCGGACAGCGCCATCCCCAGCGCCTCGGCCATGGACGCCATCGTCGACGCCGTGCCCATCGTGTTGCAGGTCCCCGACGACCGGCTCATTGCCTGTTCGGCCTCCAGGAAGTCGCCTTGGGTCATCTTCCCGGCCTTGATATCCTCGGACATCTGCCAGAGTGCCGTGCCCGAGCCCACCCGTTCGCCGCGGAACCAGCCATTCAGCATCGGCCCGCCGGACACGACGATGGACGGCAGATCGGTCGAGGCGGCCCCCATCAGCAGGCTGGGCGTGGTCTTGTCGCACCCCACCAGCAGGACGGCCCCGTCGATGGGCTGGGCGCGCATCACCTCCTCGACCGCCATGGCGGCAAGGTTGCGGTACATCATCGCCGTGGGCCGGAACGTGTTCTCCGAGGCCGAGAACACCGGCACCTCCAGCGGGAAGCCTCCGGCCTGCCAGACGCCGGCCTTCACCTTCTCCGCCAGGTCCCGCAGGTGGCCGTTGCAGGGGGTCAGGTCGGACCATGTGTTCAGGATCCCAATCACCGGGCGCCCGTCGAACAGGTCGTGCGGGTGGCCCTGGTTCTTCAGCCAGCCGCGATGATAGATATTGTCGCGCGAGGTGCCGCCATACCATTCCTGGCTGCGCAGCCTGCGGGGCCATTCGGCCTTGTTAAATGTCATCCTGCCCTCCTAAAGCACCCGGACCCGCGCCATGTCGGCGGCCGGCGGCGTGACGGTCAGGCGGTTCCGAAGCGGCAGGCCGAAGGGTTCGGCCTCGATCTCGAACATGTCGCCATCGCCGCAGACCAGCCCGTCCGCATAGGACAGCGTCGCGGTCCCAAACATGTGGACATGAACGTCGCCCGGCTGGCGGAACAGGTCGTACTTGAAATGGTGATGTTCCAGGTTGGCGATGGAATGGCTCATGTTCGCCTCGCCAGACAGGAAGTCCTTTTCGAACATCAGTTCATTGCCCCGCCACACGCGCGAGACGCCGCGGATGTCGGCGGGCAGGTCGCCCACCAGCATTTCCGGCCCCACCGAGGCAGGCCGCAGCTTGGAATGGGCAAGGTAGAGGTAGTTCCGCTTTTCCATCACGTGGTCGGAAAACTCGTTGGCGATGGCAAAGCCCAGCCGGAAGGCCGCGCCATCCGGGCCGATGATGTAGATCCCGGCGATCTCGGGCTCTTCCCCGCCGTCCTCTGCGAATTCGGGCGAGGTCAGCGCCCCGCCCGGCGCCACCAGCGCCAGGCCGTTGCCCTTGTAGAACCATTCCGGCTGGACGCCGGACGCGCCGTTCGCGGGCTTGCCCGCCTCGACCCCCATGCGGAACATCTTCATGGAATCCGTCTCGTCCTCGACCTTGGCACCCGCATGCATCGAGGCACGGGTGGAGGCCGAGCCCAGATGCGTCAGCCCCGTGCCCGTCAGGTGCAGGTGCGCCGGGTCGGGATGGACCACCGGCGGCAGCAGGCTGCCTTCGGCATAAAGGCGTTCCATGTCCACGGCGCCATTCAGGCCAAGGGCGGCGATCCGGTCGCGCAGGCCCGTTCCGGTCTTCGCGCAGTCCCAGGCCAGGTCATAGAGGCTGGCCTCGGTCTTGACCTCGAAGGCCTCGGTGCCGTCGCGGGCGACCACCTGAATACGCCCGTCGGGCCGGCGATATTGCGACAGAAGCATGAGTCTTAACCCTTCTGCTTGTTCATGACGTCGAAGATCACGGCGGCCAGCAGCACCAGCCCCTTGATGACCTGTTGCCAGTCGATGCCGATCCCCAGGATCGACATGCCGTTGTTCATCACGCCCATGATGAAGGCGCCGACGACGGCCCCCACCACGGTGCCCACGCCGCCCGACATCGACGCACCGCCGATGAAGACCGCCGCGATCACGTCCAGTTCGAACGAAATCCCGGCCTTGGGCGTGGCGGTGTTCAGCCGCGCGGCGAAGACAAGGCCCGCCAGCGCGGCCAGCATTCCCATGTTGGCGAAAGTCAGGAACACCAGCTTCTTCGAATTGATGCCTGACAGCGTCGCGGCCTTTTCATTCCCGCCGATCGCATACAGACGGCGCCCGAAGGTCGTCTTGGACGTCACGAAGGAATAGATCGCGATCAGCAGGGCCATGACGATAAAGACGTTGGGCAGCCCGCGGAAATCGGCCATCAGCCAGCTCATGTAGACCAGCGCGGCAAAGATCAGCGCGTTCTTGATCGCGAAGAAGGACAGCGGTTCGTCCGCGACGCCGGCCTTCTGCTGCATCCGGCGGGTGCGCAGTTGCAGCAGGAACAGGCCCGCGGCCACCACCACCCCGATCAGCAGGGAAAAGAGGTTCAGGTTCTCGCCCCCCAGCAGATCCGGCACGAAGCCGGATGCGATCAGGCGGAACTGGGCCGGGAAGGGTCCGACCGACTGGCCTTCCAGCAGCCACAGCGTCAGCCCCTTGAAAACCAGCATCCCCGCCAGCGTCACGATGAAGGACGGGATGCGAAAATAGGCGACCCAGAAGCCCTGCGCCATGCCGATCACGGCGCCCACGGCCAGGCAGATCACGGCCGCGACGGGATAGGGCACGTTCAACTGCACGATCAGCACGGCGGCCAGCGCGCCGACGAAGCCCAGGACAGAGCCCACCGACAGGTCGATATGGCCCGCAACGATCACCATCAGCATCCCGATGGCCATGATCACGATATAGGAATTCTGCAGGATCAGGTTCGTCAGGTTGACGGGCTTCAGCAGGATCCCCCCGGTCGCGATCTGGAAGAAGGCCATGATCGCGATCAGGGCGAACAGGATGCCGTATTCCCGCAGGTGGCCCCTCAGGAAGGACCAGCCGGACTTGCCCGTCACCCGGGTGTCGCTGCGCGCCGGTTCGGTCGCGATGTCGCTCATGTCTTGTCCCCAGTCTCGTTCCCGGTCCGAACGTCGGTCTTGATGATACGCGCCATGATCTTTTCCTGGCTGGCCTCGGCGGTCGCCATCTCGCCCACGAAGCGGCCTTCGTTCATGACGTAGAGCCGGTCGGTGATCCCCAGCAGTTCCGGCATCTCGGACGAGATCACGATGATCGCCTTGCCGGCGGCGGCCAGGTCACGGATGACGGTGTAGATCTCGAATTTCGCGCCCACGTCGATACCGCGGGTCGGTTCGTCCAGGATCAGGATGTCCGGGTCGGCGAACAGCCATTTCGACAGGACCACCTTCTGCTGGTTCCCGCCCGACAGGTTCACCGTCTCCTGCTCGATCGACGAGGACTTGATGTTCAGGCGCTTGCGATAGGTTTCGGCCACCGTCGCCTCGCGCGCGGGTTCGACCACGCCACGGGACGCGATGGCGTCCAGCCTGGCCAAGGGGACGTTGCGGCGGATCGTGTCCTGCAGGACCAGGCCAAAGGTCTTGCGGTCCTCGGTGGCATAGGCCAGCCCCGCGTTGATCGCCGACCGCACGCTGGTCAGGTCGGCCCGCTGGCCGCCGATCAGCGCCTCGCCGCTGATCCCCTGCCCGTAGCTGCGGCCGAAGAGGCTCATCGCCAGTTCGGTGCGGCCCGCGCCCATCAGGCCGGCAATGCCCAGCACCTCGCCCTGGCGGACGTGGAAGCTGACATCGTCCACCACCTTGCGTTCGGCATGAAGCGGATGGTGGACTATCCAGTTCCGCACCTCCATCACCGTCCCGCCGATCTGGGGCGCGCGCGCCGGATAGCGGTCCTGAAGCGAACGGCCGACCATGTCGCGGATGATGTCGTCCTCGCTGATACCGTCCCGGCAGTCCAGCCGCGCCACGGTGGACCCGTCGCGCAGGACGGTGATCGTGTCGGCCACGCGCGAAATTTCGTTCAGCTTGTGGGAAATCAGGATCGAGGTGATGCCCTTTGCCTTGAATTCCAACAGCAGGTCCAGAAGCTTCTGGCTGTCGTCCTCGTTCAGGGACGATGTCGGTTCGTCCAGGATCAGAAGGCGGACGTTCTTTGACAGGGCCTTCGCGATCTCGACCAGCTGCTGCTTGCCCAGGCCAAGATTGTCGACGACGGTTTCCGGCGCCTCGGACAATCCCACGCGGGCCAGCAGGGCGCGGGCGCGCCGGTTGGTTTCGTGCCAGTCGATGATCCCGCCCCGGGCGCATTCGTTGCCCAGAAAGATGTTCTCTCCAACCGACAGAAGCGGCACAAGTGCCAGTTCCTGGTGGATGATGATGATGCCATCGGCCTCGCTGTCGCTGATCCCGCGAAAGGCCTTCACCTGACCGTCGAAAACGATGTCGCCGTCATAGCTGCCGTGCGGATAGACGCCCGACAGCACCTTCATCAGGGTCGACTTGCCGGCGCCGTTTTCGCCCACCAGCGCGTGGATCTCTCCCTCCGCGACGGACAGGTTCACGTTGTCCAGCGCCTTCACCCCCGGGAAGGTCTTGGTGATCCCGCGCATTTCCAGGATCTGGGTCATGGCTTGCCTTTCGACATCGGGGACCGGGCCCCGTCCGGCCTGTACCGGACGGGGGCGGGAACCGGACGGGCGGCAGGGAAAGTCGCCCGCCGGTCCGGGAGGATCACTGGATCTGGTCTTTCGAGTAGTAGCCGCTGTCGATCAGCACCTGTTCCCAGTTGGCCCCGGTGACCGGCACCGGCTCCAGCAGGTAGGACGGCACCACCTTGACCCCGTTGTCATAGGTCGTGGTGTCGTTGATCGGGGGTTCAGACCCGTCGAGCATGGCGTTCACCATCTCGACCGTCACCCGCGCCAGTTCGCGGGTGTCCTTGAAGATCGTCGAATACTGCTCGCCCCGAAGGATCGCCTTGACCGAGGGCACTTCGGCGTCCTGACCCGAGATGATCGGCATCGCCAGATCGCCGGAGCCATAGCCCACGCCGTTCAGGGAGGAGATGATGCCGATCGACAGCCCGTCATAGGGCGACAGGACCCCGTGAACCCGCTGATCGCCGGTGTAGTTGGCCGACAGAAGGTTATCCATCCGCGCCTGCGCGACCGAACCGTCCCAGCGCAGCGTGCCGACCGTGTCCATGCCCATCTGACCCGACGGCACGGCGATATCGCCGCTATCGATCAGCGGCTGCAGGACCGACATCGCGCCGTTGTAGAAGAAATAGGCGTTGTTGTCGTCGGGCGAGCCGCCGAAGAGTTCCACGTTCCAGGGCTTGGCGTCCGGGAAGCGTTCCTTCAGCCCGTCGACCAGCGTCGACGCCTGCTGCACGCCCACCTTGAAATTGTCGAAGGTCGCATAATAATCGACATCGCCGCTGTCGCGGATCAGCCGGTCATAGGCCACCACGTCGATATCCGCCGCCTGCGCATTGGCCAGGGCCGAGGTCAGCGTCGTCCCGTCGATAGCCGCGATCACCAGCACGTTGACGCCCTTGGTGATCATGTTCTCGATCTGGGCCAGCTGGTTCGGGATGTCGTCTTCGGCATATTGCAGATCGGTATCGTAACCGGCGGCCTGGAACTGCTGCACCATGTTCTCGCCGTCGGCGATCCACCGGGCCGAGCTTTTGGTGGGCATGGCGATCCCGACATAGCCCTTGTCCCCGGCCGCGGCCGCACCGGCCGTCAGGGCGACAAGCGCCGTCGTCGCCAGAATGCGCGTGAATGTCTTCATGTCGTCCTCCCTTGCACCGCGATCCTGTCCTTTTCGGGACAGCCGGTCGGGTGCCGATCCACTTCCATGCTGCGGCCGCCCTGCCTTTGCGGCACTCCCCGTGCGCTGCAGCTGGGAAAGGGATGCCTTGCCCATTCATCGCAATCAAATTAAAATATCGCCTTTCAATATACCGTATAAGATATATTGATGGCATCTCAGGCTGTTCCGAATGCAAGAACCGACAACTTCAGGTAGTTCCCATCCCACCCGCGACCTTCTGGTGCGGCAGGGCCTGCGATTCTCGCAGTTACGGTTGCTGGTGGCGCTGGCGGAAACCGGTCAGGTATCGGCCGCCGCCGCGCAGCTGGCGATCACCCAGCCCGCGGCCTCGCGCCTTCTGTCGGAGCTGGAGCGCATGGTGGGCAGCCCGCTTTACAACCGGCACGCCAAGGGGATCCTGCTGACCGAACCCGGGGCGTTGCTGGCGGCGCGGGCGCGGTCGATCCTGCGCCACCTGGACGACACCAGCCACGCCCTGGCGGAAATGACGCGCGGCATCCGCGGGCTGGTCCGCATCGGCGCGGTGACGGGCCCGGCGCTGGAAATCGTGCTGCCGGTGATCCGCGACCTGCGGGTGACCTATCCGGAAATCGAGATCACGGTACAGGTCGACACATCCGACAAGCTGGCCGAGGGGCTGATGTCCGAGGCGCTGGATTTCTATGTCGGCCGCCTGCCGGACGAGGTCGACGCCCGCGCCTTCCAGATGCAGCGGATCGGGCCGGAACCCGTCGGCCTGGTGGTCCGGCTGGAACATCCGCTGGCGCGGCGCGACAGCGTCACGCTGGACGATTGCCTGATCTATGACTGGGTGATGCAGCCGCCGGGCGGGCTGCAGCGGCGAACCGTGGAAACCTACCTGCTGGAAAACGGTTATCCTCTGCCGAAACGGATCCTGGGCACCTCGTCCCTGCTGCTGACGATGGCCATCATCAGTGACACCAACGCGGTGGCCCCGGTCGCAAGATCGGTGGGCGAATTCTATGCCGCGCGCAGCGGGCTGGGCGGCAATATCCGCCTGCTGGACGTGCCGGGGGACATTGCGGTCACACCCTTCTCACTCGTCCGCCGCGCGGGAGAGACGCCGCCACCCCAAACCGCCCGGGTGCTGGACCTGGTGGAACGCCGCATCGCCGCCCGGAACGCAGGCACCGAGAGCGGGGCCGCCTAGGGCTCTTCCCGGTCCATCCGAGACCCGCTTGACTCTGGCTGCTGTCTGCGGGAAATGAGTGTTATAGTATAACATTGCATTCGAGTGATCCCCATGACCGCTGGCCAGGCAGACCCCGTTCCCGTGACCCTGCTGACGGGCTTTCTGGGTGCGGGCAAGACGACTCTTCTGAACGCCATGCTGGGCGATGCCTCGGCCGGGCGGATCGCCGTGATCGTCAACGAATTCGGCGAGGCCGGGCTGGACCACGACCTGATCGAAACCTCCAGCGACGAAATCGTGCTGATGCAGTCCGGCTGCCTGTGCTGTTCGATCCGGGGGGACCTGTCACGGACCATGGCCGGGCTTTTGCACCGGCGCGCGGACGGGGCATTGCACTTCGACCGCGTGGTCATCGAAACGACGGGCATGGCCGATCCCGGCCCGATCCTGCAGACACTGGTGGTCGATCCCTACCTGGGCTTTCACACGAAGCTGGACGGCGTCGTCACCGTGGTCGATGCCGCCAACGGCCCCGCCACGCTGGACGCCCAGTTCGAAGCGGTCAGCCAGGTCGCCATGGCCGACATGATCGTCCTGTCCAAGACCGACCTGACCGCCCCCGGCAAGGTCCGCGCCTTCGGGGACCGGCTGACGTCGATAAATCCCGCGGCGCAGATCCTGCACGCCGTCCGGGGCGAAGGCACCGGGGCCCGATTGTGGGGCATCAGCGGCGCACGCCATGGGGTGCAGGCGCCGCAGGTGCTGGCATGGGCCACGATGCCCGACGCCCTGCCCGATCCGCTTGCCAATCTCTCCGGCTTGGGTCGGCCGGTACCTGCGCCCCTGCCGGTGCACGATACGCGGATCGGATCCGCCTCGATCGTCCTGGACGACCCGATCCCGGAGGTCGTCTTCGACCTGTGGCTGGACACGCTGATCGGCCTGCGCGGTCCCGATATCCTGCGGGTCAAGGGCATCGTCTTCCTTGAAGGCATCGACACGCCCTTTGTCTTTCACGGGGTGCAGCAGGTCTTCGACGCACCCGTGCAACTGCGCGACTGGACCGGCGACAGCCGGCAGTCCCGCATCGTCGTCATCGCCCGCGACATGTCCCGGCCCGAGCTTCAGCGCAGCCTCGACATGCTGCGCGGGCGCATGGCCCGGGGCCAACCCAACCGCCACGTAACAGAGGTTACATACGAATGACCGATACCCGCCTTCCCGTCACCGTGCTGTCCGGCTTCCTGGGCGCGGGCAAGACCACGCTGCTGAACCGCGTGCTGAACAACCGCGACGGCCGCCGCGTCGCCGTCATCGTCAACGACATGTCCGAGGTGAACATCGACGCCGACCTGGTCCGCGCCGACACCGAACTGTCCCGCACGGACGAGACGCTGGTCGAGATGTCGAACGGCTGCATCTGCTGCACCCTGCGCGACGACCTTCTGGCCGAGGTGCGCCGCCTGGCCGAGGAAGGGCGGTTCGATTACCTGCTGATCGAATCCACCGGTATCTCCGAACCGCTGCCCGTCGCCGCGACCTTCGAGTTCCGGGACGAAGCCGGCGACAGCCTGTCCGACATCGCGCGGCTGGACACGATGGTCACAGTCGTCGACGCGGTGAACCTGCTGGCCGACTTTTCCAGCCACGATTTCCTGAGCGACCGGGGCGAGACCCTGGGCGAGGCCGACGAGCGCACGCTGGTCCACCTGCTGACCGACCAGATCGAATTCGCCGACGTGGTGATCCTGAACAAGGTCGACGATGCCGGGCCGCAGGCGGTGGACGCGGCGCGCAAGATCATCCGCAGCCTGAACGCCGACGCGAAGATCATCGAGACCAACCGCTCCGACGTGCCCGCCGACTCGATCCTGGATACCGGCCTTTTCGATTTCGACCGGGCGCACGAACACCCGATGTGGGTGAAGGAGCTGTACGGCTTCGCCGATCACGTACCCGAATCCGAGGAATACGGCGTCACCAGCCACGTCTACCGCGCCCGCCGGCCCTTCGTGCCCGAACGGATCCTGGAGCTGCTGAACGGCCCCCTGCCGGGCGTGATCCGGGCCAAGGGGCATTTCTGGATCGCGACGCGGCCCGACTGGGTGGCGGAATACTCGCTGGCGGGCGCACTGTCGTCGGTGACGCCGCTGGGCACCTGGTGGGCAGCCGTGCCTGAGGACCGCCGGCCAACCCATGAAAGTGCCCGCACCTACATGGCGCAGCACTGGCAGGAGCCATGGGGCGACCGCCGGCAGGAAATCGTCTTCATCGGTGCCGGCATCGACTGGCCCGCGTTGAAAGCAAGGCTGGACGCGGCGCTGCTGGACGCGGAACTGGCGCCGGGGCCGGATGCACTGCCCGACCTGCCGGATCCCTTCCCCCGCTGGGCCAACCGGGCCGAGGCCGCCTGAGCCGCGGACGTTTTCGATACCGGCCCCGTCAAGGGGCCGGTCATTTCATAGGGCGGGCGGTCAGAACTGCCAGGACAGGCGCAGCGTCGCGGCCTGGCTTTCGAAATCCTTACCCAACTGGACGTTGTGTTCGCCGCGCACCTCGAACCTGCCGTTCTTCATGAACTGGATACCGGCCAACAGGTCGACCCGCGTGCCCGGCAATGCGGTGGCGGCGCGGAAGGTGAAGGCTTCGGTCCCGTTCTTCAGCGAACGTGCGCTGATAGGTGCCCCCATTGCGGTCCCGTGTCCGCCCGTTCTGCCGATGCTTAGCAACACCACGGAATAGGACGACAGGATCACCCGGTTGGCAGAGGCTGTTGTTTCCAGACCGACCCTTGCCGTCGGCAGGATCGTGGCACTCAGCGAAACACCCGGGGCTGTCCGCCGGACCTGGGCGCGCGACACATGGGGCCGGATAGGACCCCGAATGGCCCCGCGCCGGGACTGGACGGCCCCGGGCGCAAAGCCGGCCTATTTGCCGCCGTAACGTTCCCCCGACGCGATCATGTCCGCCGTGCCCAGCCGGTCGTTCAGACCGTTGAAGTCGAACATATGGTCGCGGAAGGCCGCGTTCGAGCCGGTGTTCATCAGGCTGGCATAGTAATCTTCGGCCGTTCGGGCCAGCGCCCGCACGATACCGCCGGGAAAGATCACCAACGAAAAGCCAAGCTCCTGCAGTTCCTGCGGCTTTGTGATGGGCGTCGCCCCGCCTTCGACCATGTTGGCCATCAGCGGCACCTGGCTGCCCAGCACCTCGCCCACCTTGCGCAACTCGTCCAAGCTGCGCGGTGCCTCGATGAAGAGCGCATCCGCACCGGCCTCGATATAGGCCTGACCGCGTTCCAGCGCCGCATCGAAGCCTTCGACCGCAATGGCATCGGTCCGCCCGATGATCAGCGTTTCCTCCGACGCGCGGGCATCCGCCATCGCCTTGATCTTGCCGCACATTTCCGCGGTGGAAATCAGCGACTTGTCCGACAGGTGGCCGCATCGTTTCGGGAAGGTCTGATCCTCGACCTGAAGGGCCGAGGCCCCGGCCCGTTCATAGATGCGCATGGTCCGCTGGGCGTTCAGCGCATTACCGAACCCGGTATCGGCGTCGATCACCACCGGCAGGTCGATCCGGTCGCGGATCAGGGCCATCGTCTCGGCCATTTCCGTCATCGTGCTGAGGCCGATATCGGGCATGCCCAGGCGGGTATAGGCCACCGCGGCACCCGACAGGTACACGGCCCTGAACCCCGCCTTTTCGGCGATGGAAGCCGTCAGCGCATCATAGACGCCGGGAGCCAGCAGGATTTCGGGCGCGGCCAGAAGGTCTCGCAGGGAAGCGGTGCTCATGACGATACCTCCGGTCGGGCAAGGAAGTCTGCACAGGTTTCCTGTTCCACCACCGATCCCAGCGAAATCAGGGTGGCGTCGTGAACCTCCTGCTTGAAGGCGCCGCAGCCGTCGGTCAGCAGGATGGTCCGGTAGCCGCGCATATGCGCGTCCCGGACGGTCGACGCCACGCCGCCATTGGTGACGATGCCCGCCACCACCAGCGTGTCGATGTCCAGCCCCTGCAGCACGTGGTCCATCCGGGTCTGGTAGAAGCCGGAATAGGCGACCTTTTCCACCTCGACATCCGGGGGCGACAGCAGATCGACCGCCTTGTTGCCCCAGGACCCCGGGGCAAAATCGCCTTCCTTCAGGAAGGGCCGCAACTCCAGCAGGTGCGGCGCGATCAGGAACGGCCGCCCCCGGACGTGGGCGATGGTGAACTGGACGGACATGAAGATCCCGCCCTTGTTCCGCAGCGCCGACATGACCGGCGCCACCCGGCCCGGCAGGGCCGCCAGTTCGGGCGTCCCCTGTCCGGCGCGGCCATAGGCCCCGTCGGGGTGCAGGAAGTCGTTGGTCAGGTCGATCGTGACAAGGGCCGTCCTGGCCGGATCGATGGGGCCGCCGCTCATGTCTGGCCTTCCTTTCTTTCGATCAGCACGTTTCCGAAGCTGTCCACCTTGGCGGTCAGCCAGGGTTCGACGAAGATCGTGGCGTCGGGCTGTTCCAGGATCGCCGGGCCCTCGACCACGGCGCCGACCGGCAGGTCCAGCCGCGCCATGACCCGCGCCGTTTCCCATTGACCCTTCACGAAGACCGGCCGCGTGCCGCGATCCGCAGCCTCGACCGTGGCATCCGCCGCCGGCGCAAGCCGGGCCAGGTCGAACTTGTGCCGCTTGCCGATCACGGTGGACCGCAGGTTCAGCACCCGGATCCCCGACTTCAGCAGCCGGCCGTAAAGGTCGCGATAGGCGTTCTCGAACGCCGTGCGGATCGTGGCGAGGGTCGGGGTTCGGACCTTGCCGCCAGCGACGTCGACCGGGATCGAAACTGCCACCGTGTGGGTCTGGCCCAAATAGGCCATGTCCAGCGAAAAGCGCACATCGCGTGCGGCGAATTCGGTGCCCGCGCTGTCCAGCACGGCCTGTCCGTTGTCGTGATGCGCCTGCATGTGCGCGGTCAGCGCGTCCGGGTCCAGCGCATCGACCGTGGTGTTCACGGTCTGCACGAAATCCTGCCGCATGTCCGCGATCACACAGCCCATGGCCGACGTCACGCCCGGGAACCGCGGGATCAGGGCGCGCCCGATGCCGACCTCGTCGATCATGGCGCCCGTATGCAGCGCACCGCCCCCGCCGAAGGGCATATAGGCGAATTTCGCCGGGTCATGGCCACGTTCGATGCTGATCAGCCGGATGGCACCGGCCATGCGGGAGTTGGCGACACGGACGATGGCCTCGGCCGCTTCCATGACATCCAGGCCCAGGGGCTTGGCCACATGTTCGTCGATGGCGGCCTTCGCAGCCTCCAGGTCCAGCGTGCCCAGACCCTTGCCCAGCGGCCGGGTCGCGTCGATCCGGCCCAGGACGATATTCGCATCCGTCACCGTGGGGCGCGTGTTGCCCCGCCCATAAGCCACCGGCCCGGGGTTGGACCCCGCGCTTTCCGGCCCGATGGTCAGAAGTCCGCCGCCATCGACCGATGCGATGGAACCGCCCCCGGCACCTATGGTCGCGATCTCGATCATCGGCGTGCGCACGACCATGCCGAAGTCGATGGAGGTCTGGGGCGAGACGACGGATTCCCCGTCGACGATCATCGACACGTCGAAGCTTGTGCCGCCCATGTCGCCGGTGATCAGGTTGTCATAGCCTGCAGTCTGGGCGATGTAGCCGGCCGCGATCACGCCGGCCGAAGGCCCCGACAGTGCCGTGCGCACCGGGCGCCGGCAGGCGGTGTCGACCGACATCACCCCGCCGTTCGACTGCACGATCATGAATTCGCCGCCGAAGCCGCCGCCGGTCAGCGCGTTTTCCAGGCGGGCCAGATAGCCCGCCACCTCGGGCTGCAGATAGCCGTTCAGGGCGGTGGTCGAGAAACGTTCGAATTCGCGGATTTCCGGCAGGATCTCGGACGACGACGCGACATGCGGGTTCGGCCAGACCTCGCGCAGGGCGGCGACGGCCGCATCCTCGTTCGCGGTGTTGGCATAGGCGTTGACGAAAAGAACGACGACAGCCTGGCAGCCCTGCGCCAAAAGCGTTCCGGCGGCGGCCTTCACCGCTTCGATGTCGACCGGCTGTTCCACAGTGCCGTCAGCCAGCACCCGTTCGGCCACTTCCAGGCGCAGGTCGCGCGGCACGACGGGGGTGAAGTCGCCTTTCAGCCCCCAGGTCCGCGGCCGATCGCGGCGGCGCATTTCCAGCACGTCGCGAAAGCCTTCTGTCGTGATCACGCCGATCCTGGCGCCCTTGCGCTCCAGCAGGGCGTTCGTGCCGGCGGTCGTTCCGTGGACCAGAGAGCCGATCTTCGACATGTCCGGCTGCACCGACCGGATCCCGTCCAGGAATCCGCCCGACTGGTCCGGGCGGGTGGTCGGCACCTTGGCCACGCCGGTTTCACCCGTGGCCGGGTCCAGCGAGAAGACGTCCGTGAACGTGCCCCCGACGTCGACGCCGATAATGCTGCCCTGGCTCATGCTTGCCCCTTTTCTTTCCAGGCGGTTCCATAGGCCGCATCGGCCTGGGCTTCGGTCAGGTAGCCAAGCGCCACGTCGCGGGCGACCTCGGCCGCGGGCCGGTCGGATGCGGGGCCATAGCCACCACCGCCCGGGCTTTGCAGGCGCACCTTCTGCCCCTGTTTCAGCACGATCCCCCGCATCTTCGAGGTCATCGGCGGCTGGTGCCAGCCATCGTCCTGTTCATAGTCGAAGCGGTTCACGGCCGCGTCGCCACCCCCGGCCACGCCCTTGGGCGCGAACTTGCCGCGTTCCCCGAAAAAGAACGCCTCGGCCCCGTTTTCTTCCAGCACCTCGATTTCATAGACGGCGCCCAGGCCGCCCCGGTGCTTGCCGGGCCCGGCCGACCCTTCGCGCAGCGCCCACTGGCGGAAGGCCACCGGATAAGCGGCTTCCAGAATCTCCACCGGCGGAATGGTCGCCATGGAAATGGGGGCAGAACCGTGGTTCAACCCGTTGCCTTCCGGCGTGCCGCCGTGACCCCCGCCATAGAAGCTGAACATCACCCAGCGCTGGCCGTTCGACTTCTTGCCTGCAATGGAAAGGGCGTTGATCGTACCATAGGCGTTCGCAACCACCCGGTCCGGCGCCGCCTGGCTGGCCGCCGAGAAGATGACGTCGATCATCCGCAGGATCGTTTCGGTATAGCCGCCCGTCGGCGCCGGGAATTCCGCCGACAGCAGGCTGTGTTCCGGGACCGTGATGTCGATGGGGCGCATGACGCCCGCATTCGCCGGCAAATCCGGGAAGATGTGCTTGATCGCGACATAGACGCAGGCAATCGTGGTCGGCAGCGCGATGTTGATGGGCCCGGCCACCTGCGGGGCGGATCCGGTGAAATCCAGGCTCAGACGGTCGCCGGCCACTGTCAACTTCACCTTGATCGGCAGCGGCTTGTCGACGATGCCGTCATTGTCCAGGTAATCGACCGCTTCCCAGGTCCCGTCCGGCAGGCCTTCGACCTCTTTCCGCAGCAGCGTTTCCGCGCGCACGGCCAGGGCCGCCAACGCATCGTTCACCGTGGTCGCGCCGTATTCGTCCAGCAGCGCATCCATCCGCTTGATGCCCAGGTCCAGCGCGCCCAGCTGCCCGTTCACGTCGCCTTCGGCCGATTGCGGCAGGCGGGTGTTGCGCAGGATGATGTCCAGGATGTCGGTCCGCAGCTCGCCGGCCGCGACCAGCTTCACCGGCGGCAGGACGATAGCTTCCTGGAAGACCTCGGTCGCCGCAGGGTTGTAGTTGCCCGGAACCGCACCGCCCACGTCGTGCCAGTGCCCGACCGACGCCAGCCAGCAAAACAGCTGACCATTGCGGAAGTACGGCCGCACCAGGCGCATGTCCGACAGGTGGGTTCCGCCGATATGCGCATCGTTGAAGATCCAGACGTCGCCGTCCCTGGGCCCACCCTGTTCGGCGGCCTTGTCGATCACCGCCTTCACCGCAAAGGCCATGACCCCCACGAAGATCGGCAGGCCGTTCTTGCCCTGCACCATCGTGTCGCCGGTTTCGGGATGATAGATGCCGTGGCTGGCGTCATGGGCTTCGGCAATGATCGGGTTGAATGCGGAACGGAACAGGGTGGCGTCCATCTCGTCGGCGATCTGTTCCATACGGCCTGCAAGAATGGCCAGGGTGATCGGGTCGATTCCCCGGTCCGCGTCTGCGGGCGACTCAGCCCGCCCGCTTGAAATTACGGCCGTTCCGCTATCTGCCATTGGCGCGACTCCCGATTTGGTCATTGATCATCCTACAGCTATCCTGTATCTTTTAAAATACAAATTTCTGGCCTTCAACATGGGATGTTTTCCGGCGACAAAAGAACAGAAGAGTTGCATGATGCACCGGCAAGTCACCGGCCAGAACAAAGATGAGGAGCGACCGGCAATGAACGTACAGAACGGCTCGGCCGCACCCGAAGGCGGGAAGGCACGGCGGATCTACCTGCTGCTGCGGGACGAGATCATGGGCGGCACCCACGCACCCGGATCGGCCCTGCCGGGAGAGCTGCGCCTGGCCGAAACCCATGGCGTGTCGCGGGTGACGATCCGGCGGGCGCTGGATGCACTGGTGGGCGACGGGCTGGTCGAACGTCGCGCCGGCAGCGGCACCGTGGTGCGCCGCCCCAGCACCCAGCCGGTGCAGCTGCGCGCGGATTTCGCGACACTCATGCCCCAGTTGCAGCGGATGGCGGATGCCACCACCGCGCGGCTCCTGTCCTTTGCCTATGTCAATCCCCCCGCCATGGTGGCCGAGGCGCTGAACATCGCTGCCGGCGAACGTGTCCAGCGTGCCGTCCGCTTGCGCCTGGCCGATGACAAGGCGTTTTCCCACCTGACGACCTTCGTCCCCGAAAACATCGCCCAAAGCTATTCCGAAGCCGACCTGGCCAGCACGCCGCTGTTCCGCCTGCTGGAACGCCGCGGCGTCCGGATCGGAAATGCGCACCAGACCGTGTCGGCCGTGCTGGCCACCCCCGACACGGCCGAGGCGCTGGAAACCACCGTCGGCGCCGCGCTGATCGCCCTGACCCGCGTGGTCTACGATTCCGACGGCGCCGGGATCGAATACCTGTCCGCCCTCTATCGGCCGGACCGTTTCCAGCTGGAAATGACCCTGAACCGGGTCGGCGGCTCTGATGACCGCCACTGGGAACCGGTCTTCGGAGAGGCGGCGCAACGGACCGCGAAATGACGCTTACGACCAGACCGACCGGAAGATGACCGCCAAGATGTCCCCCCGCACGACCCTGGACAAGCTCTGGGACAGCCACCAGATCCTGCAGCGCGCCGACGGCGCCTCGCTTCTGTGGGTCGACCGACACTTCGTCCATGAAGGATCGCACCACGCCTTCGCCAGGATTGCCGAAAAGGGGATGGCGGTCCGCCACCCGGAACTGACCTTCGGCGTGGCCGACCACTATGTCCCAACAAGCGGCGCGCCCGCGACCGACGATATCGCCCGGATGATCCGGACCCTGTCCGAAAACACTGCGCGCCACGACATCCGCCTGTTCGGCACCGACGACCCGCGGCAGGGGATCGTCCATGTGGTGGGCCCCGAACTGGGCCTGACGCTGCCCGGCCTGCTGATCGTCTGCGGCGACAGCCACACCGCCACCCATGGCGCGCTTGGCGCCTATGCCTTCGGGATCGGCGCGACCGAAGTCGCCCATGTGCTGGCCACCCAGACCATCTGGCAGAAGAAACCGAAACGGATGCGGCTGGCCGTCGAAGGCACGCTGATGGACGGCGTCAGTGCCAAGGACATCGCCCTGAACTGGATCGCCAGGCTGGGCGCCGATGGCGGCCGGGGGCATGCCATCGAATATGCCGGGTCGGCCATCGAAGCCCTGTCGGTCGAAGGCCGCCTGACGCTCTGCAACCTGTCGATCGAAGGCGGCGCCCGCAGCGGCATGGTCGCCCCCGATCAGAAGACGCTCGACTGGATCAAGGGCCGCGATTTCGCGCCCGAAGGTGCCGACTGGGACCGCGCGGCAGAGGCTTTCCTGTCGCTGGCCCCCGACGACGGCGCCGAATACGATACCGAGGCCGTGCTGGACGCGGCCGAAATCGCGCCCATCGTGACCTGGGGCACCAGCCCGGAAGAGGCGCTGCCGATCACCGCCACCCTGCCCGACCCGTCCCGCGCCGGATCGGAGGCGCAGGCGAAACGGATCGCGGCATCGCTGGATTACATGGGCCTGGGTGCCGGGCGTCCGCTGGACGGAACGCCGGTGGACCAGATCTTCATCGGCTCCTGCACCAATGGTCGGATCGAGGACCTGAGGAACGCCGCCGCGGTGCTGAAGGGCCGTCTGGCCATCGTGCCGGGCATGATCTCTCCCGGCTCGGCCCAGGTGAAGGCACAGGCGGAACAGGAAGGGCTCGACCGCATCTTCATCGAGGCGGGGCTGGACTGGGTCGGTTCGGGCTGTTCGATGTGCGTGGGCATGAACGGCGACCTCGTGGCGCCGGGCAAACGCTGTGCGTCCACCACCAACCGCAATTTCCGCGGCCGGCAGGGCAAGGGCGCGCGCACGCACCTGATGAGCCCCGCCATGGCCGCCGCCGCCGCCGTGACGGGGACGATCACCGATGTGCGGCCCCTGCTGAAAGGACGTGCGTGATGGGCGGCTGGACCGTCGAACAGGGCCGTGCCGCAGCACTGCCGGTCGAAAACATCGACACCGATCAGCTGATCCCGGCCCGCTTCATGTCGACGCCCCGGTCGGAAGGATACGGGCCGTTCCTGCTCTACGACCTCGGCCACGATGCGGACGGACGGCCCGACCCGAACTTCCCCCTGAACCGGGCGGAGGCGCAGGGCGCCAGCATCCTGGTCACCCGCCGGAACTTCGGTGCCGGGTCCTCGCGCGAGGCTGCAGTCTATGCGCTGGTCGACGCGGGCTTCCGCGTGGTGATCTCGCCCAGCTTCGGCGACATCTTCTCGTCCAATGCCGTGAACAACGGTCTGTTGCCCGCGCGGTTGGGGCCGGAAGAGGTCGAGACGCTGCTGTCCGCCTGCCCGGCCGAGCTGCATGTCGACCTGGACGCCCTGACCATCAGCGGACCCGGCGGGACCCATGCGTTCGAGCTGGACCCCGTCTGGCGGCAGAAGCTGATCAACGGCTGGGACGATGTCGACCTGACACTGGCCCATGGTCCAGAGATCGCGGCCTTCGAGGCAACGCGCCGGACCGTGGCCCCCTGGATGTGGCCCGCGTAGGGCGGGGTTCACCCCGCCGCGACCGAGTCACGGTGCGTGCAGAGCACGCACCCTACGGGAACGCCAACACCCTGTAGGGTGCGTGGTCCCCACGCACCATCCCGACGAACCGCCGTCAGGCGCGCCGCGTCTCAGCCATGTCGTTCCAAACCTCCTGAAGGACGATCCGGCCCTCCACGACCTCGAACCGGTCGACGAAGCGGATGCCCGCAAACGGCGTGCCGTCCGGCCAGTCTCCTTCCAACGTGCCGGTGACATAGACCGTGTTGCCCGAAACGTCCGCCCGGTCGATCCTCTTGGCCACCCGCCGATACCGCGGCGCGGACCATTCGAAGAGCTCCTCCAGCCGGGTGAACTCCACCCCACCGGGGAAGATCATCCGGACATCCGGTGCCAGCAGGGCCCTGGCGGCCTCTACATCGCGGTTTCCAAGATGGCCGAGAAAGGCCAGTGCCACGCCGTCCGCCGTCATGTGTTTCCTCCGAAATCGCCGACCTTGCCGCCCGTGCCGGGGTCATAGGCCCCCATGCCACCCATTTCCGCCCAGATGCGGAACGGTTCCGACGGGGTGACCTCGCCCGATTGCAGCAGGTGGTGCCAGGTCTCGCAGGCCTCGACGAAACGGTTCACGCCGACGGGCCAGATGGCGTAGCTCAGCGCCTCCAGCATCTGGGGCTCGGGCAGGCCCATCGCATAGGCGGCCTTCAGATGATGCCGCACGGCCCCTTGCGCCCCTCGGCCCGCCTGGGCGCAGAGCATCGCAAGTTCCGCCGCGTCGGCGGGCACCCAGCCCGCGTTCAGCAGGCCCAGGCCCCGGGCATAGGCCTCTCCCGCGCGAAGGTCCGGCAACTGCCGACCCCAGGCGCCTTCGGCCATGGTCAGACCGTCGAAGCCGGCGGCGAAACCCGCCATGGAGATTACGGCCTCTGCCTGATCCCCGGTCCCGCCAGTGGACAGGAACAACTCGATATGATGGGTGCCGATCGCCTCTTCCGCGACGACCAGAAGGGCCAGCCAGACGACCTCTCGCGTGAAGGGAGACAGAACCCGCTGATCCACCGTCAGCGCGCGGTACATGGCCAGATAGGCGTTGTGCAAAGCCGGATCGCCCGCCGCCATCGCACCGTGATGGGGCAACAGGAAACCGCGGGCCGACCGCAGGCCTTCCAGCCGGGTGCGCAGATCCTCAGTCATCGGGGCCGCCCCCGTGCCCGCCCTGACCGGGGAAGGTGGCCCAGGTGCGGAAGCGTTCGCCGGCCTGCAATTCGCCCGACCGGATCATCTCGCGCCAGATCTTGGCCGCAGTCACGAAATAGGGGACCGAGGCCGGGAACATCGTCAGCGACAGCGCCTCGGACAGCCACATCTCGTCCACGCCGGCGGCATAGGCGTCGCGCAGTTGCCAGCGCAGCCCTTCCCAGTCGGCCCGGCAGATCTGGACGGCGCAGGCGGCCATGTGAACCAGCACCGGATCGGCCCCCTGCCCCGCCATGACGACGGCGCGTGTCCAGTCGGCGGGGATGTCGACCTCGGGCAGGTGATCCGACCAGTGGGTCTGGGTGAACCGATAGGCGCGGAAGCCGCAGACCGTGGCGGTGACCCGCAGCACAGCGGACACTTCGTCGGCGGTGCCGCCGGCCTTGTGGAACTTCTCGATATGGTGGGTCGCGATTTCCTCGTCCGTGGCGATCAGGATCGCCAGCCAGACGAATTCGCGGTCGTGATGCGACAGCACACGATCCTCGAGCGCCAGCGCGGTATAGGCCGCGTCATAGCCCTTCAGCAGGTTCGGCGCCGTCATCGCCAGAAGCCCGTGATGCGGCAGCAGGTAACCGCGCTTGGCCTTCAGATCGGCCAGATCGTCCTCAAGGCTCATGCCGCGTCCTTTCCGTTCCATTGTTCCATGACGAAATCCGCCGCCTTCGACCCGATCATCTGCGACGGCGCACCGGTATTGCAGGACGGCATCGTGGGCATGACCGATGCATCGGCAACCCGGAGGCCATCCACCCCGTAAAGGCGCAGCTGCCCGTCGACCACGGCCATCGTGTCATTGCCCATCTTGCACGTGCCCACCGGGTGGAACACCGTGTCCGCCACCTTGCGGATCCAGGCGTCAAGGTCAGCATCCGATTGCAGTTCGGCCCCGGGCGCGTTCTCCGCGCCGCGGAAGGCATCGAAGGCCGGCTGGGCAAAGATCTCGCGCAGGCGCCGGACCCCGCCCCGCAGGACGGCAATGTCGCGGGGGGCCGACAGGTAGTTGGCCCGGATCTTCGGCGCATCGAAAGGATCGGCGGACCGCAGCGAGACTTCGCCCGTGCTGTCGGGGCGCATCTGGTAGATATTGGCGAAAAAGCCATGTCCCCGGTCGGGCGCGCGGGAAAACGGCAGGCGCACGGCGGCGGTGGAACGTCCCGGCAGGAAATGCGCCTGCAGGTCAGGTTCGTCCAGCGCATCGTCGGATTTCAGGAAGGCCCCGGCCTCCAGCGGGAAACGGGACGCAGGGCCCGTCCCGCGCCACATGGCTTCCAACAGGGCCAGTCCCGCGCGGTCGGCGCGCAGCAGGTTGTGCAGCGTGATCGGCTGGGTGCAGTCGTATTCGACCCGGACCAGCAGGTGGTCGCGCAGGTTCTGCCCCACGCCCGGCAGGTCGACGGCCACGTCGATCCCGTGCTGTGCCAGCTGGTCTGCCGCACCGATCCCCGACAGCATCAGGATCTGGGGCGAATTCACGGTGCCCGCGGACAGGATGATTTCGGTCCCGGCATAGACGATTTCCCGCCGCTTGCCGATGGCCACCTCGACACCCACGGCGCGGCCCTTGTCCATCACGATCCGCAGGACATGGGCCCCGGTCATGATCTGCAGGTTGCCCGACGCCAGCGCCGGTTTCAGGAACGCCTCGGCCGCGCTTTTGCGCCGTCCGCCGGCGATGGCGTAGTCGTAGCGCCCCACCCCTTCGGGCGCCGCGCCGTTGAAATCGTCGGTCAGCGGATGGCCTGCCTGCTGGCCCGCCTCCAGGAACACGCCCGACAACGGGTTGAATTCCGTGTACTTCGACAGCGTCTGGTGCCCGTGGCCGCCATGCAGGTCGGTCTCGCCGCCCCAGTGGCCTTCGATGTCCTTGTAGCTTTTCAGGACCTTGTCCCAGGACCAGTCCGGCAGGCCCATCTGCGCCCAGCCGTCATAGTCGGACGGCAATCCGCGGGTCCAGACCATGCCGTTGATCGCCGACGATCCGCCCAGCACCTTGCCGCGCGGCCAGAACAGCTTGCGGTTCTCCAGCTGTGGCTCTGCCTCGGAATGATAGAACCAGTTGGCGTGCCGGCCCCTGAGCAGGATGCCGGTCATCAGGGGAACGCGGATCAGGGGGTTCCAGTCGCGGCCGCCCGCCTCGATCACCAGCACGCGGGCGCCGCTTTCCATCGCGATCCGGCCTGCGGCGGTGGCCCCGGCCGATCCCGATCCGATGACGATGACATCCGCGTTCGTGGTGGGCATTGCGTTTCCTTCAGAGTGAGCGTGCGACGCGATGCGCGTCCTGCATCGCCTCGTAAAGTGTGCGCGGCGCCGTGGCGTCGCCGATGGTGCGGGGGGCCAGCCCGGCCTGTTCCAGGTCGGTCTGCAGCTCGGTCGCAGCCGCGCCCGGCGTGGCGTGGACCACCGCGTCGAAGGGGCCGAAGGACTTGGCCTTCTGCAGCGGCGCGATCCGGCAGTCGATCTTGCCGCCCACCCCACCGGTGATCGTGTGGCCGTAACGGAAGACCGCCCCGGCATTGGCCAGCCGCTCCAGCGCCGTCATCCTTGCATAGAGCGTCACCGCCCACAGGGGCGCGGTCGAGGCCTGGAAGATTTCCACCCGCGCCCCCGCGGCCAGCAGCGTTTCGGCCGCCGACAGCGTGGCCCAGGACCCGGCATCGTCGCGGATCGCGACACGCTTGCCCGACCAGTCGCTGGCATCGGCCAGTAGCGCCTCGACCGTCAGGACAAGGAGCCCCTGCAGGGGCGCCGCGGCGCGGTCGGCGCCAGAGGCCAGAACGACCACGTCCGGATCAGCTTCGGCAACCGCAGAGGCAGAGGCCTCTCGTTCCGTATCGACCGTCACGCCGGCGCGTTTGACCCCGTCGACCAGCCAGTCGCGCATGGACAGAAGATCGCCGCGCCCGGTGCCCGTGCCCGCGATGTTCAGGACGCCGCCCAGGATCGCGTCGCGTTCCCAAAGGGTGACCCGATGCCCGGCAAGGGCCGCGACGCGCGCCGCCTCCATCCCCGCAGGCCCGCCGCCGACGACCAGAACGGATTTCGGCGACCCGGCCGGTGCCGGAACCTCGTCCCAATGGTCCTCGCGCCCGACGCGGGGGTTCATCATGCAGGAAATCGGCCGGTGTGCGCCGACCTGCCCGATGCAGTAGTTGTGCGCGACGCAGGGCCGGACCTGTTCTTCCCGCCCGTCCAGCGATTTCGCGATCAGGTCAGGATCGGCCATGTGCGCCCGGTTCATGCCGACCATGTCGATGGACCCGCGCTTCAGCGTCTCCTGCACTTCGGCCAGCGTGCGATAGCGGTTAGCGGTCAGCAGCGGCAGGTCCCCGATCACCGGGCGCAGTGCCTCGGTCAGGTCGCGGAACGGGTGCGGTTCGTGGGCCATGTCGGCCACATGGTGGCCGATGGACGGCCATTGATAGGCCGCGACCGAGGCATTGACGAAGGCCACGCCCGGCACCTTCACCGCCTGCGCGGTGATCTCGCGCTGTTCATCCGGCCCCAGCGCCCCGTCCTGAACGTCGTCGACGCTGGTGCGAATGCCCACCGGCATCACGCCATCCATTGCCGATGTCACGGCCGCCAGGCATTCCAGCGGAAACCGCATACGGTTTTCCAGCGATCCGCCCCAGGCATCCGTGCGGCAGTTCGACGACGGCGACAGGAACTGGTGCAACAGGTGGCCATGGCCGATATGGACCTCCATCCCCTCGAAACCCGCCTCGGCCGCCAGTGCGGCGGTCTCGACATAGGCGTCGCGGACCTCGATCATCTCCGCCCGTGTCATGGCGTGCGGGATCTCGGCCCCGGCGACCCAGGGGATCGCAGACGGGCCCCAGCCGGGAGTGCCGTCGGTTTCGTTCGGCCCGTGGCGCCCCGCATGGGTGATCTGGACAAAGGCGCGGGCGCCTTCCTCGCGGATCGCGTCGACGATGCGGCGCAGGCCGTCCAGCGCGCGGCGATCCGACCCCGAC
Organism: Chachezhania sediminis; assembly: GCF_009765275.1. GTDB lineage: Bacteria > Pseudomonadota > Alphaproteobacteria > Rhodobacterales > Rhodobacteraceae > Chachezhania > Chachezhania sediminis. The sequence goes on along the minus strand of NZ_VOPH01000013.1, from coordinate 29,313 downwards.
AGCCCCCCAGACCGGCCCAGGGACGTGCGATGTACCCGCAGAGGTTCGACGATCACCATCCCCACCGACCGCGCGCGTTCGCGCAGATAGGCGACATGGCGCTGCGTCGGCAGGAAATCCACGCCGAAATTGGTGGTGTGGGCCGGCAGGAAAATGCGATTGCGCACCTCGACCCCGGCCAGGGTGAAGGGCGACATCACCTTGTCGTAGCGATTCATTCCGGCTTGGGGACCTTCTGTCCGGTGCGGGCGTCGACCAGCGTCATCTCGACATAGACCTTGCCGGTGCCGCCATGGTCGATGCCGGTGTCGTAGCAGTCGAAATGCGCGTAGCGGCCGACCGGGTGCAGCCCTTCGGCCATCCGGTCCTGCGCCAGCATCAGCGCCGGCTGCAGCTTGCAGATCATGCCGATGCACAGGTTGGCCGAGGACTGGTCGGCCAGCAGGCGGCCCACATGATCGAAGACGAAGGTCTCGGCCTCGTTGATCTTGTTGGCGCAGTGAAAGGCCCGGGTCACCGTCGCGACCAGGCGGACGTCTTCGGGCGCCATCTCGTTCGGAAGGCTCATGCCATGTCCCCCCGTGCATCGGATCCGGCGGGATGGCGGTCGGTCACGGGTTCATGCGTGATCGCGTCCCGGATATGGACCCTGGCCAGCGCCTTCCCGGCACCGTGGTCGGCGCCCGTCATCGGGCATTCGACATATTGCCAGACGCAGGTCAGCGGGTTCAGACCTTCGGCCGCGCGGTCGAAGGTCATGTAAAAGATCGACAGAACCGGCGCCATCAGATGCACGCACAGCGGCGCATCCGACAGGTCCGGTTTCACCTTGTGGCGCATGTCGAAGACCATCTTCTGGCCCACCTGCATCCCGCAATGGCAGCCACCGGGGGCCGCCGTCACTTCCATCACGATCTCGTAGCGGTCCAGCCAGTCGATCCCCAGATGCCGCCGGCCGGAAAACAGGTTCTTGGCCTCGGGCGACAGGCGTTCGATGTCGCCGTCCTCGAATTCCAGCGCGGGCTTCAGCACCTCGGCCATTTCGGCCAGGTTGTCGTCCTCCTGGACGTAGTAGGGATCGATCTTTCGGGTCATGGCTGTCTCAGATGGCTGTGACGCCGCCGTCGGCGACGAGCGTGTGTCCGGTGATGTAGGCAGAGGCGGGCGCGGCCAGGAACAGCGCCGCGCGGGCGATCTCGCCCGGTTGGCCGAAGCGTTTCAACGGGACGGCTTCGACCAGCTTGCGCGACCGTTCCGGATCGGCGCGGGCGATGGCGGTCATCGGCGTCTCGATCGGGCCGGGGGCGACCGCGTTGCAGCGGGCATGGAAGGGCGCGAATTCGATGGCCAGCGTCCGTGTCAGCCCGTTCACGCCGGCCTTGGTCGCGGCATAGCCGGTGGCGCGGGGATGGCCCACGATGCCGACCTGGCTGGAAAAGAAGACCAGCGATCCGCCTTCCGCCTTGCGGAAATGCGGCGCAACGGCCCGGCCGACATGGAAAGGCCCGTTGAGGTTCAGCGCGACGATCCGCTGCCAGTCGGCATCCGACGTTTCCTCGACCCCGCGGAAATCGAAGATCCCCGCGGTCAGGATCACGCCGTCCAGTGCGCCCAGGGCTTCGGCGGCAGCATCGACAGTTGCGGTGACCTGAGCCGGATCGGTCACGTCGCAGGTGAAGGCATGGGGGGCCGGGGTTTCCTCCCCGGGCAGATGCGAAACGGCGACAACTGCCCCCGCCGCCATCGCCAGTTCCGTGCAGGACGCCCCGATCCCGGCCGCGCCCCCCATGATCAGGAGGCGCAGACCGGTCAGATCGACAAGGGCCATTGCTTGGGCGGTCATCACGCCGCCTTGCGGGCGATGATCAGCGTCCAGGGGAAGCGCCACGCGGTCATCGACGGATCCAGCGCGCCGTCCATTTCCTCGAACGGGACGATCTCGACCTCGTCGAAGCCGGCGTCCTTGTGGGCCTGGATCACGTCCATCTGGTTCAGGGGCACCATGAACGGTTCGTTGTTCCGGGCCGAGTGGCCATAGTGGATGTATTCCTTGAACGCGTCGTCCCGCACGAGGAAATCCAGGTGGATCGACAGCCCGCCCGGTGCCAGCAGGCGGTGGCTTTCCTTGAACACGCCCTTGATGTGGCTGGGCGGCATCTCGTGCAGGACCATGGTCGAGGTCACGATATCGGCGGACCCTTCTTCTAGCCCGGTGTCCATCGCGTCGGCCTGCTTGAACAGCACGTTCTGCGCCTGCGCCTCGGCCGCGCGTTGGGCCGCCAGCCGCAGACACGGCGCCGACAGTTCCAGCCCGATCACGTCGATATCCGGGTGATCGGCGTAGAACGGATAGGTCGAGGCGCCGAACCCGCAGCCCATGTCGACCACGCGCTTGACCTCGGTCTGCGCCCGGTCCATCGCCTGTTTCTTCACCCGGTCCCACAGCGTGGCGTGCTTCTTCAGCATCGGCGCCGTCGACTGCGCCCCGCGTTCATAGACATAACCGGCGATCTCGTCCGACCAGACGCCGCCCGGGTGCTGGTGGATGTCGATATTGGTGTAATAGACCGGTTGTTCGAAATTCGGGTCGATGTCCAGCAGGCGCGGCGGCACATCGGCGTTCAGCGCCCTGGCGATCTCTTCCCTGTACTGGGAATAGTGGACGGCCAGGCCGTGCTGGCCGGAGTATTTCATCCGCTGCAGGTGGCGTTCGTACCAGCCGAAGAACTGCGCGGTGGTGTCGTCCTTCATCAGTTGGGCCACCTCGGCCCCGGTCTTCGGCGCGTCCTCACCCGCGGCCACGGCATAGCGCTTGCGCAGTTCCGGGAAAATGGTCCGCGTCCAGTACAGTTTGCAGTCCAGCACAAAGGACTGGTACGCGTCGAACGGCCGGTTCTGGGGGATATCGTCGAACATGGTTCGTCTCCGTCATGTGGCCGGGGCGCGCCTTCCGGCCCGTCCCCGCGTCGTCATTCCTGGTTGAACTGGTCCACGCCGTCTTCCGGCGCGCCAAGCGACGCCTCGATGCCCATGGTGCAGAACATCAGCTCGTTCACGAAGCTCTGCCGCGCGGCATCCAGCTTTTCCTTCTGCTCGGCCGTGGGCTGGAACTGGTCCAGCGCCTTGGCCGTCACCGGCTCGTCCGCTTCCAGCAACATTTCCAGCGTCGCCAGACGGTCGCGTGTGACGTTCAGTTCTGCCGCCATGGTCATGATCATGGCCAGCAGACGATCGATGGCCGGGTCCTTGAAGAAGGTCTGTTCTGCCTTCATCGGCAAGCCGGTCGGATGTTCCATCATGCCCATGGGTATATCTCCTTGTCGGATACGCGCGCGCAAGGTCTGTCCGGGGCGCGTTGGGGCGGCCGGGGCCCCGGATCGGGCCCCGGCCTGTCGTGGGTCGGGCCGCGATCAGCCTTCGATCGCGTTGATCATATCCCATGCGCCGGGGCCGAAGGCCTCGTCCGCCAGTTTCTTGTTCACCGGCTCCATCGCCGCGATCAGGCCAGACGCGTCGAGGTCGATCAGGGCTTCGGGGCCATTGGCGTCGGACCATGCCTTGAAGTCGGTCTTCTTCGCCTTCACCCCGACCTCGTAGTAATCGGTGGTTTCCAGCGCATCGAAGGTCGACTGCATGATCTCCTGCTGTTCCGGCGTCATCGAATTCCAGGCCGCGTTCGAGATCACTTCCTTGTCCAGCGCCAGGCCGAAATCCGGAACCACGACGTATTTGCAGACCTCGTAGAACTTGAACTGAACGGCCGGATTCAGCGCGGTCAGGACGCCGTCGACGATGCCCGACTGCAGCGACAGGTAGACTTCGTTGAAGGGGATCGGGGTCGGGATCGCGCCGAAATGGCTCAACGCTTCGATGCAGCCCTTGATCTGGGGCGCCCGGATCTTGCGGCCCTTCAGGTCGTCCAGCGACGTGATCGGGTCCTTCAGCATCAGGTTGTAGGACCCCAGGCGGCCCACACCCAGAAGCTTGGCGTCATAGCGTTCGGTCAGCGCGGCCGAGCACTTGGCACCGATCTCGGATTCCATGACCTTCTTGGCCTGGACCGCGTTTTTGAAGAAATAGGGCGAATAGAGGATGTCGAATTCCTCGATCCCCGTATAGGCGCCGTTGTAGATGTCGAGGCTGCCAAGCGCCATCGACTCGATCAGGTCCTTTTCGCCGCCAAGCGTGCCCGCGAAGATCTCGAACGAGATTTCGCCGCCGGTCTTGTCCTTCATGGCATTCGAGAAGGCCAGGTTGAAGGTGTTCGACACGGTCTGCGGACCACCGGCATTGCCATAGCGGAAGATGGTCGCGGCACGCGCGCGGTGCGGCAGGGCGACCGTGGCGGCCAGGGCGGCGGCGCCACCCAGAAGTCCACGGCGGGAGATATCGAAGGTCATGTGATCTTACTCCTGTTGGGATGGTTGGTGGACCGGTTGGACCGGTTTTTGTTGTTCGCTCATCGCATCAGCAACGAGGGAAGGATCAGGGTGATCCAGGGCACGTATGTCAGAAGGATCAGCGCGACCCACAGCACCGCGTAGAACGGCAGCCCGCCCCGGAAGACCTCCATCATGCCAAGCCCGGAAATTCGGGCCATGACGAAGAGGTTCAGCCCGATCGGGGGCGTGATCATGCCCAGCACCAGGTTGAACACCATGACCAGCCCGAAGTGGATCGGATCGACGCCCAGCCCCGTCATCAGCGGGAAGAAGATCGGCGACAGGATCAGCATCAGCGGCATGGCGTCCAGGAAGGTCCCCAGGATCAGCAGCAGGATGTTGATGATCAGGAACAGGACATACGGATTGTTCGAGATCGCCAGCAGCGTGTCGTGGACCAGCCGACCCAGCCCGGCAAGCACCGCGATCTGCCCGAAGATCTGGCTGAAGGCCACGGTCATCATGATGACGGCGGTCGTCAGCGCGGCCGCGATCAGGCCTTCCATCAGCGCCTTCAGCGTCATGTCGCGGTAGACACCGAAGCCGATCAGCAGGGTATAGGCCACAACGATGGCCGCGGCCTCGGTCGGGGTGGCGATGCCGAAGACCTTGGTCACGATGATGATCAGCGGCGCGCCCAGGGGCAGGATGCCGGCCCGGATCTTCTTCTTGCGCTCGTCCCAGGAGGGTTTCGTCTCGCGCGGGATGTCATAGCGACGGGCCAGGAAGGCGCTCATCGCGATCAGACCGACATACATCATGAGACCGGGCAGGATGCCTGCAAGGAACAGCTCGCCCACCGACAGGTTGGCGATGGCGGCCAGCAGGATGAACAGGATCGACGGCGGGATGATCGGACCCATCGCCGCCGCGGCGGAAATCACGCCGGCGGCATAGCGGGGGGCATAGCCGCGCTTCTTCATCTCGGGCACCAGGATCGACCCGGTCGCGGCCGCATCGGCCACGGCAGAGCCGGAGATACCGGCCATGAACAGGTTCGCGGTGATGCCCACATTGGCCAGGCCGCCCGGGCGGTGCGCAACCATCGCGGCAGCGAAATCGATCAGACGGCGGGTCACGCCGGCCTTGGTCATCAATTCACCCGCCAGCACGTACATCGGGATCGCCAGCATGGAATAGCTGTCCACGCCGGAGGTGATGGTCTTGGTAAACAGGACCGGGTTCACCGGCCGCGCGTCGAATTGGCTGGCCACGATATAGGTCAGCGCCGCGGCGCCCACCGCAAAGGCGATGTCCATCCCCAGAAGAACAAGAACGAACAGCAGCAGGATGCACAGGGTCAGCAGCATCAGTCTTCGGCCTCGCGCAGCTCGGCGATGACGGGAACGGGATCGTCGACCCCGCCGGTCAGCAAATTCCACAGGCGGAACGCCTCGTTCACAAGCAGCAGGCAGGCACCGATGGGCAGGGCCCAGAACTTCCAGCCTTCGGACAGGCCCGTGGCATAGGAGACGGACCGCGAGGTCAGCTTGATGATCGGCACCGAATACCAGAGGATCCCGATCAGCATGCCTACGACCGCCAGGTGCATCACGATCTCGATCGCACGGCGGACGCCGTCCGGCATCAGCTCGGCCAGGGCGGTCATACGGATGTTGTGACCGGACAGGTAGGCAAAGCCCGCGCCCAGGAAGATCATCCAGACGAACAGCATCTTCGGCATTTCCTCGCCCCACATGGGCGGTGCACTGAACGCGTAGCGCATGATCACCGAGTAGAGGACGAGACCGGTGAAGAGCAGCAGCAGAAGCCCGCAGATGAAGGCCCCGATCCTGCAGAATACCGCAAATGCAGCCGATAACGTCATGGTCGGCACACACCCCTGTTGTCCGGCGCTTCGCCCCTCTGCCGTATCCTGATCACCCTGCGACCGGATACGACGGACCACGTCGAATCAGTCATTTAATTTGTATCTCTTTTCGTTGACTTAATGTCTTATAAATGAAACAGCTTGTCTACGGTTTTTTAAACAGACCCCGGCAGATCGCTGCCTGATCCAGGGCGCTGGCGGTCCGGTCGGTCAAGTGGGAAACAGCCAATGGAACGATACGACATCGTGGTCGTGGGCGCCGGCACCGCTGGCATGCCCTGCGCCATCGAAGCCGTCGCGACCGGTGCGCGCGTGCTTGTGGTCGAGGCGCAGGATCAGGTCGGCGGCACGCTTCACGTCAGCCTTGGCCAGCTCAGCGGTGCGGGTTCCGCATTGCAGGCGGAACGCGGGATTTCCGACAGCGCCAAGGCGCACATGGCGGATATCGAACGCATCAACCGCGGCACCGGCCGACGCGATATCCTGGAACTGACCCTGCCCCGCCAGGGCGCGACCATCGACTGGCTGATGGAAAACGGCTTCGACATGGATCCGGTCTGCCCGACCATCCTGCACCTGCACGAAGCCTATCGCGAAGCACGCACCTATTGGGGGGTCGAAGGCGGCATTTCCGTCCTGAAGGTCCTGACGCCGCTTTTCGATGCGGCGATGGCCAAGCCCAACGCCACGCTGATGCTGTCGACGAAGGCCACCGGCCTGAAGACCGACGGCGGCAGGGTCGCCGGCGTGACCGTCGAAGGCCCCGGCTGCACCCGGGAAATCGCGACCGATATCGTGGTTCTTGCGACCGGCGGCTATGGCAGCAATGCGCAGCTGTTCGCGCGGCTGACCGGCGGGCAGGCGCTTTACACCGCGGCAATGCCCGGATCGGACGGTTCGGGCATCGAGATCGCAGAGCAGGCTGGCGCCGCCCTGCGCGGTCAGGACCTGTTCCTGCCGACCTATGCCGGCATTCCGGAAAAGGGCGACGGCAACCGGGTGATCTGGCGCCACATGCCCAGTCTGACGCCACAGGTCCGCCAGCCGTGGGAGCTTCACCTGACCACCGAAGGCCGCCGTTTCGTGCGCGAGGATGACCCAAGCGTCGACAACCGCGAACATGCGCTGGCGGCGGAACCCGACATGTCCTTCTGGTGCGTCTTCGACGATGCGATCCAGGACAAGGCCCCTGCCCTTCTGCCCGGCTGGACGGCCGCGGAACTGGCGGCCGCCTGGAACGCCCGCCCCGATTTCGTGACCGCACCGGACCTGGCCACGCTGGCCGACCGAACCGAAATGAAGTCCGACGCGCTGGCCGAAAGTCTGGCAGCCTATAACGACGCCTGCACCGGTGCCTCGGCCGACCCGATGGGCCGCACCCACCTGCCCCAGGCCATCGCCGGCCCCGGCTTCCGCGCCATCCGCATGCGCGGCATGGTCCTGAAGACGCCCGCCGGGCTGGACGTGGACCAAACGCTGACGGTCCGCCGCACCGACGGCACGCCCATCACCGGCCTTCATGCCGTGGGCGAGGCCATCGGCGGGTCCACCCTGTCGGGCCGCGGCTTCATCTCGGGGATGAGCGTCACGCCTGCCCTGACCCTTGGCCGCTGGCTGGGCCGGACATTGGGCCAGTCCCCTGGCGCCCGCAAGACGGAGAGTGCAGCATGACCACCCGCATCACCCGAGGCTTTGCCGATATCGGCGACCGCCAGATCCACTATCGCCGGGCGGGCCCGTCCGCCGATGTGCCGCTGGTGGCAATCCACCAGTCGCCGGGATCTTCCAAGCAGCTGGAAGGGCTGATGCACGAACTGGCGGCCCTTGGCCGTGCGGTCATCGCGCCCGATACCGCGGGCAATGGCGACAGCGAGGCGCTGGCCCTGCCACAGCCGGACATCGCCGACCTGGCACAGGCGGCCTTCGCCGCCGTGGACGGCATGGCCCCGGGCCAGTTCGACCTTTACGGCAGCCATACCGGTGCTTCGATCGCGATGGAGATCGCGATTGCCCACCCGACCCGGGTCCGCAAGATCGTGATCGACGGCATGGGGCTATATTCCGGCAGTCTGCAATCGGAAGTGCTGGACCGCTATGCCCGCGAAATAGCGCCGGATGCCGAGGCCACGCACCTGATGAAGGTCTGGCACTTCTGCCGCGACCAGCACATCTTCTGGCCCTACTACAACCGCTATTCCGCCGACGGCATCCTGCCCGACGGGCTGCCCAACGACAACTACATGCACGATTTCACGGTCGAGGTGCTGAAGGCGCTGCGCACCTATCACCTGTCCTATCGCGCGGCCTTCCGCCACCCGAAACGGGACCGCCTGCCGCTGATCGCCCAGCCGGCCATGGTGGTCTGCTCGGGGTCTGACATGCTCTTCGAATATTTCGACGAGGTGGCCGATCTGATCCCCGGCGCACAGAAGACCCGGTTGAAGGCGTGGAACGATCCCGACCACCATGCCCACGCGGCCGGGGTCATCGACAGCTTCCTGGCCGCATCATGAGCGCGCTGGAATCCTGCCCGCTGGTGATCTTCATCGCCTACACGGTGCCCCAAGATGCCGAACCGCGGGGCTATTCCCAATGGCTGCGCGACGTCGACATGCCGTTCTTCAACGCCATTCCCGGCACCGGCCACTATGCCAACTGGCGCGTGGGCGAAACACTGGCGGGCGACGTGCAGCCCTGGGACTATTTCGACTTCCAGGGCGTGAAATCCGAGGACGATCTTGAACGCGTCTGGTTCAGCCCGGAACTGGACGAGTTCCGCAAGGGCTGGCTGAAACTCTGGGGCTATGGCGGCACCGGCGGGGCCGAGGCACCGCCGGTCCTGCGCCATGCCTACCTGATGCGCAGGGTGGGCGATGCCACGCCGAAACTGGACACGACCCTGACCCTTTCCGCGGGGACCGGCGCGGTGCCGGGCGCCCCGGGCGACGTGCGCTGGCAGGTGGAAGGGATCCTTCACAAGCATTTCGGCGGCGCGTCGGACAAGCCCTGGCTGACCCCGGTGGCGGACGGCAATCCGCTGGGCTTCGACTGGGTCAGCGCCCGCTATGGCAATCGGACCGATATTGCCCCCGACGCCGGCTTTGCCTGCCGCGCCTCGCTGATCGCGGCCCCCGACCGTACCGTCTAGGGTGCCTCCGGGGGCACGGCGTGCCTGTGGCCCGCAAACCATTGTGCCCGGGCACATCCGTCTACCGTGGGCCACGGGACCCGCTGCCTGCAAAGCCGCGACGGTCCCGGGCGTTCGACAGTGCCAAGCCGTTATCCTGCCGGGCTTGGCGGGATAGCGCACAATCCGGCCGCTCTGTCACCATCCGGAAATGGGCGAATCCGGCCGAATGCGCCCCACCCCTGGCCCGGACCCAGGTCGCCTTCGGCCTTGCCGCGGTGGATGGCAGGACCGGACAGGGCGCCCGATGCCGGGGGCGCGCACGGAACCGGGCGGCGTCAGCCGTCCTTGGCCGCCACGGCGATGTCCAGCCAGCCCTGCGGCGTCACCGCCGCATGGTCGCCCCGGTGAAGGATGACCGTGGTCGTCTCGGCCTCGACCAATGCCGGGCCTGCGATCCGGTGACCCGGCCCCAGCGTCTCCATCGCGTAAAGCGGCACGTCTTCCGGGGCACCGCCGGTAAAGACCCGGCGTTTGCCCATGGGTTCGGGCCGGGGGCCGGCAGCCTCCAGCGCTTCGGCCACCGCCCCGCGGGACACGCGGCCAACAAGCGCCACGCGGGCGTTCACCAGGTCGACCTCCTGATCGGGCGAGGCGAAAGTGTAAAGATCCTCGTGCCGCCTGTGGAACGCCTGCGCCACCGCGTCGACAAGGCCGGGCGCATCGAAATCGATATCGTCCAGCGGCACGTTCACTTCGAAGATCTGTTCGCCGTACCGCATTTCCGCCGACCGCTCGACGGTCAGCGTCCGGGGATCGACCCCGGGCATCCGCGCCCGCGCCTCTGCCTCCAGCGTCTCGAAGATCGCGCGCAGGGTATCGTCGGTCATCCCCTGCCCGTCCATGGGGCGGGAGCGCGAAACCTCGTAGCGCAGGTCGGAAGCCAGCATCCCCCAGGCCGACAGGACCGAGGCAATCGTGGGCACGACAACCCGCGACACGCCCATTTCGCGCGCGACCTCGACCGCATGCAGACCCGCCGCCCCACCGAAGCTGAGCAGCGTGAAATTCCGCGGATCGACGCCGCGGCGCAGAGTCATCAGCCGGATGCCGTCCGCCATCTTGACGTTGATCAGCCGGTGGATGCCCGCCGCCGTCTCGTTCACGCCCAGCCCCAGATCGGCGCCCAGCCTGGCCACCGCGGCTTCGGCCGCCGTCAGGTCCAACGTGCCCTTGCCGGCAAAGGCTGCAGGGTCCAGGTAGCCCAGGACGAGGTTCGCGTCCGTCACGGTCGCCTCGGTCCCGCCGCGCCCATAGCAGGCGGGCCCCGGCACCGCGCCCGCCGATTGGGGTCCGACGGTGAAACCGGTCCCGGGCCGGTTCATGGCGATGGACCCGCCCCCCGCCCCGATGGACAGGATGTCGTAGCAGCGCAGCGCGATCCGTTCGCCCGCCAACCCGCGTTCGGATGTCAGCGCGACCTCTCCGTCCGTGATCAGCGAGATTTCGGTGGACGTGCCCCCCATGTCGAAGGGAATGACATTATCCGCCCCGATCAGCCCGGCGCAGGCGCGGGCACCCGCGATGCCGCCTGCGGGGCCCGACAGGCAGGTGCCCGCGGCCAGGGCGATGGCATCCGCCACCTCGGTAATGCCGCCATGGGACAAGATGATGTAAAGCGGCCCGTCATAGCCTGCCCCGGTCAGCCGCCCCGTCAGCCGGTCCATGTAGCGCCGCACCACCGGGCCGATATAGGCGTTCACCAAGGTGGTGGAGAAGCGTTCGTATTCCTTGATCTGCGGCAGCACGGTCGACGAGACGGAGATGTACGCCTCCGGCATGATCTCGGCCACCAGTTCCGCCGCGCGGCGTTCATGGGCCGGGTTGCGATAGCTGTGCAGGAAGCAGATCGCGACGGACGTCACGCCGCGGGCCTTCAGCGCCTCGATCTCCGCCCTCAGCGCGGGTTCGTCCAACGGTTCGGCCACAGTCCCGTCCTGCCGCATCCGTTCGGGCACCGGGCGGCGCAGGTCACGGGGAACCAATGGCTCTGGCGGCGGCATCAGCAGGTTGTACCGGTCGGGCTTCAGCCCTTCCCGCATCTCGATGATGTCGCGGTGCCCTTCGGTGGTCAGCATCCCGGTCAGCGCGCCCTTACGCTCCAGCAGAGCATTGGTCGCGACCGTGGTGCCGTGGACGATCCGTTCGGTCCGGGCCATCAGGCTGGCCAGGTCGGTGTCCATCCGCCCGGCCAGCTTTTCCAGCCCTGCCAGCACGCCGATGGACTGGTCTTCGGGGGTCGAGGGGCTTTTCGCGATCACCGTGCGGCCGGCGGCGTCGATGGCGACGAAATCGGTGAAGGTGCCGCCGACATCGATGCCGATGCTGAGCGGGCCGGTGCTTTGGGTCAGGTCGGTCATGGTCGTCATCTCAGATCATCTCGCGATCTTCATCGCGCTTGCGGTCTTCGGGCGCGCGGCCGGCCGGATCGCCCCAGCCGCCACCGCCGGCGGACCGGACCTTGAACAGGCTGCCTTCGGGGACGGAGATGCCGAACTGTTTGGTCGCCAGCACCGTCTCGCCCTCGCCCGTCACCATCCGGTAATCGTGGGGCTTGCCGTCCTGTCCACCCGCGATCCCGGCAGATCCGTGGCGCGCGCCTTCGCCTGCCGTATGGGCATAGGCCGGAACCTCGATCCGCAAGTCCAGTTCGCCGCCCAGACCCCCGCGATGGGTGCCGTCACCACCGGAACCGGGGCGGAATTCGTGGCGTTCGAAGAACAGCGGGAACCGCGCCTCGGAGACTTCGACCGACCCGAACTTGATGCCGCCGACGGTGTGCCATTCGCCGGCACCGGACCAGCCGTCGCCCGCTGGCGAGGCGCCGCCACCGGGCCGCGCGTGGAACATGTGCCAGATGAAGGGCCGCCCGTTCCGCGGGTTCTGCCCGGTGAAGGAAATCCGGAACCGTCGCGACCAACCGCCCATGCAGCGTTCCGGGCAGGCGGTCTGCAGCGCGCGGACGATGGCCTCGACGATCTCGTTCGACGGGTGGGTCGTGGACAGGGTCACCGGCGCGCCTTCGTGCGGGTCGACGATGGTGCCCTTCTTCGTCGTGATGTCGATCAGGCGGAAGACGCCGTCGTTCTTGGGGATGTCCGCGTCGATCAGGTAGGCCAGCGCCATCGACACCGCCGCCTGTGTGTTGGCCTGGGACGAGTTGACGAAGCTTTCGGACTGCGCGTCGGACCGCGACAGGTCCACCTCGATCCGGCCGCCCGTCACGGTCACGCTGGCGCGGATCGCCACGTCCTGCCGGCCCCGTCCGTCATCGTCCAGATAGGCGGTCCCTTCATAGACCCCGTCCGGCCAACTTTCGATGATCGCGCGCGTCCGCGCCTCGGCCCCGTCCAGGATTTCCTCGATCGCCTCGCCCACCAGATCGGCGCTGAATTCACTGTAGAGCCGGTCCAGGCTACGGCGCCCCAGCCGCCCGGCGCCGATGATCGCGTCCAGATCGCCGCGGAATTCCCGCGGCAGGCGGACGTTCAGGGCAATCATCTCGACGACATCTTCCCGCATGACCCCGGCATCGGCCAGCTTCAGCGGCGGCAGGCGCAGGCCCTCGTGATAGATCTCGCGCGCGTCGGGGTTGTAGCCGCCATGGGTCGCACCGCCGATATCGCCGACATGGGCCCGCACGACCGTCCACAACCGCCGTTCACCTTCGGCAAAGACCGGGACAAAGATCGTGACGTCCGGCAGGTGGCTGCCGCCGTTGTAGGGATCGTTCAGCACGAAGACATCGCCTTCGGCCACGTCGTCGCCGAACCGCGCTTCCAGCGCGCGGACGGCGGCCGGCAACGCACCGACATGGACGGGGATATGGTCGGCCTGCGCGATCAGCCGGCACTGCCGGTCGACGATCCCCATGGAAAAGTCGCGGCTGGAATTCAGGATCTGGCTATAGGCCGTGCGCAACATCGCCTCGCCCATCTCTTCGACGATGGCGCTCATGCGGTGCTGGATGACGGCGCGAGTGATCGGGTCGATCATCGGATGTCCTTTCCGGGAACAAGGGCCCCCTGGCCTGCCGCAGACCGCCGCAAGGCCTTGACCTTTGTTTCCGGTTTCCGGAATAGGTTCCGGAAACCGAAACTTCCGACACTGGGCATGGCCGGGTCGGCGGAGGAGAACCCGTCATGGCAGGTCAGACCAGCAAGCCGCTGGAACGCTACTTCTCCACGCTGGAGCTGTTGGCCGAGGTGCCGGCGGGCATGACACTGGTCGATATCGCGGCGCGGCTGGACCTGCCGGGGGCCACGACCCACCGGGTGATCAATGCCCTGCTGGAGGCCGGTCTGGTCACCCGCGGCGTCAGCGACCGGCACTACGTGCTGGGCCCCCGCGCGCGGCGCTTCGGCACCGCGACCTTGTCGGGCACCACGCTGGAAGACCGGGTCGGCAACATCGTCGACAAGCTGTCCCGGAAGCTGGAACAGACCATCTTCATCGTCCGCTTGACCACGCACGAGGCCGAGACGATCCTGGTCCGCGAACCGGCCTCGGGCGAGGCGATCGTCCATCCCGGGCGCATCATGGCGCTGCACGCGGGTGCCACCGGCAAGGCGATCCTGGCCTACCAGACCGAAGCCGCGGTCGAGGATTTCCTGAAGACCCCCAGGCGCCGGTTCACTGCCGACACCAAGGTCAGCCGCGAGGATATCCTGGCCGAACTGTCGCTGGTCCGGGGCGAGCGTTTCGCCACCTGTGACAACGAGATGGATACCGGCGTTCTCAGCTATGCCACGCCCATCTTTGCCGCCGACGGATCCGTTTCGCTGGCGCTTGGCACCTGCGGGCTGAAATCGCGGTTTTCCAGCCCGGGGCGCGCCGAAGTGCGCGAGATGCTGATCGACAGCGCCGCCGAGATTTCCCGCCGCCTTGGCAACGCCGCCTGACCGCTGGTCCATCAGGCGGCCTCGTAAAGGGCGTCGGCGACCTCCAGCCCGGCTTCCAGTGCATCCAGGATCTGGTGGATTTCCGCTTCCGTCACGATCAGCGGCGGGGCCATGAAGATCTGGGTCTCCTCGCCGCTGGTGGCCAGCATCACGCCCTGTTCCGCCGCGCGGGCGACGACCTTGGTCGCCAGCGGCACGTCCGAGGTGTTGGCATAGAAGGTCCGCCAGTCGGGCCCGTGAAGCTCCACCGTCCAGTGAAGCCCGTTGCCGTCGATCCGCAGGACGCTGGGGTGGCGGGCGAAGATGTCGGCCATCCGTGCCTTCACCACCTTTTCCATCGCGCGGACATGGGCCAGCAGGTCCTCTTCCTTCAACGCCTTCAGATAGGCGCGGACGCAGGCCATGGTCACCGGGTGGCCGCGGAAGGTCGAGTAGTTCCGCCAGGACATGCCCTTGAGCCCATCCACCAGTTTCTGCGAGAAGATCACCGCGCCGACGGGCGACCCGCCGCCCGCCAGCCCCTTGCCCATCACGACGATATCGGGGCGTTCGCTTCCGGCCTGGAAAGTGAACATCTGGCCGAAGCGCCCCGCACCCGTCACGGTTTCATCCGCGATCCACAGCGACCCGGCCTGCCGGATCGCCCGCGCGGCGATGTCCTGGTATTCGGGGTCGTGGTAATATCCACCTTGCGTGTAGTCGATCACCGTGGCCGCCACGTCGGACAGCAGGTCGGCGGCACCGGCCAGCCGTTCGGCGGCCGTCTGGTTCGTGCCGGGATCGCCGAACTTGGCCCCCAGCGGCGCAGGCAGCTGGCGGACGGGGAAGGGTTCCGGCGCAGGTTTCGACGGCTGGTCCAGCACCGCCAGCCCGCCATGCCATTGCGGTTGCACCGTCACGCTGCGGGAAAGCCCGGCAAACCCGTGATAGGCGCGCTCCCGCGTGCCGATGGCCTGCCGTCCGGTGAAGGCCTGCGCAAAGCTCAGCGCCATGTCGTTGGCTTCGCTGGCGCTAAGGCAGAACCGCACGGCGCCGGCCCAGTCCTCGCCCTGGAAACAGGTCTCGAACAGTTCATCCCCGGCCTGTTCGCGTTCGATCCAGGGCCAGCCCTCGTTGATGACGGGCAGCTCGGCCGCATGGCGCAATGCCTCGATCATCTTCGGGTGCCGGTGGCCCAGCGGCCCGCCGGTGTTGGACCCGTCCAGCATCCAGCGCCCGTCTTCCAGATGGATCCTGGCGCCCTCGCCGCCGGTGACCCGGGGGGCGGGCTTGCCGCCTGCAATCAGGCTTGTCTGAAGCAGTCTGCTCATTTGTCGTCTCCTCCCGTTTCGGGTTTGCCATAGCCGCCGCCGCCCGAGGCGCGGACGGTCACCATGTCGCCGGAATGAATGCGCAGGTTGGCGCGGCCGGGCAGCGCGATTTCCGTGTCCTCGCCCGCGCGTTGCAGGATCATCGCGAAGGGCGCGCCGGGCTCGCCACCCTGCAGGCCATAGGGCGGGACGTCGCGGCGGTCGAACATCGTGGTCAGCGACACGTCGTCGACCCGCATGCGATAGGCGCGTTCCTGCCCCAACCCGCCGGGGTTCTTCCCGGCACCGCCCGAGCCCGGGCGCAGCCGCTGGAACACCACGTCGACGGGATATTCCGTCTCGATCACCTCGGCCGAGGTGTTCATGACATTCGCCATGTGCACCCGGATCACGTCGGCGCCCGGCCGGTCGGCCCGGCCGCCTTCGCCGCCGCCATGGGTTTCGTAAAGCGACACCCATTTCCCGTCCGGCCGCTGCGCGCCAAAGATCGCCAGACCTGCGGTGGTGGGCCCGCCGGCGGTCAGCCGTTCCGGCACGCAATGTTCCAGCGCCTTCAGCGCCGCGTCGGCGATCCGCTGGCAGGTTTCGTGGTTGCCGCCGACCACCGGCTTGTCGTCCCGCGCGTCGCAGATCGAGCCCGGCCGGGTGATCACCTTCACCGGCCGATAGCACCCGCCTGACGGCTGGATGTCCGGCCCGCAGACTGCCTTGGCCACGTAGTAGGCCGACGCCGCGGTGATGTAGCGGGTGGTGTTGATCGGCTCCGGCACGTGATCGTCCGAGCCCGAGTAGTCGAAAGTGATGCTGTCGTCCGTCACCTCGACCGTCACGCGGATCATGGCGCCGGGCGTGTTTTCGTCCGGACCATCCATCGCGTCTTCGCCTTCGTAGACACCGTTGGGCAGGTTCCGGATCGCGGCGCGCATCTGCCGTTCGGCGCCGTCGTGCAACGCGGCAAAGGCGGCCTCGACGAAGTCAGGCCCCCATTTGCGGAACATCTCCTGCAATTTCCGTTCGGCGGTGCGGGTGGCCGAGATCTGGGCCAGCACGTCGCCCCGGCAATCCTCGGGCGTGCGGACATTGGCCAGGACCAGTCCCAGCTTTTCCTCGTCCACGATGTCGTCGGCCACGACCCGGATCGGCGGGATCCGCAGGCCTTCCTGCCAGCAATCGGTGGCGGACGCGAAATAGCTGCCGGGCGCGCCGCCGCCGATATCGCCCCAATGGGCCAGACTGATGGCAAAGGCCCGGATCCGACCGCCGGCAAAGACGGGGCGGATGCATTTCACGTCGGGCAAGTGGTTTCCGCCGATGGACGGCAGGTTCAGCATCCAGACATCGCCGGGCCTCAGCCGATCTTTCGGGACCAGCTTCAGGAATTCGGGGACGGTGAAGCTCATCACGCCCATGTGCATCGGGATGTCCTGGCCTTGCGCGATCTGGGCACCGTTCGCATCGGCCAGGTTCGACGACAGGTCTCCCGCTTCCCGCAGCACCGGCGACCGGGCGGACCGCATTACGGTCAGCGACATCTCTTCCGCGATGGAGGACAGGCCGTTGCGGATGACCTCGACCATGAAGGGATCGACATGCGGGGCGATCTTGGACTCGGAACTCATTCTTCACGCACCTCGATATGGACATGACCGTGGCTGTCGGCATGGAAACGGTCGCCGGGCGGGATGACGATAGTGGACCATTCGTCCTCGACGATGGCAGGACCTTCCTGCACCTCGCCCGCGCACAGGGCAGCGCGTTCCAGGACCGGGGTGTCGACTGAACCGGTGCCCGGGAAATGGCAGGACCGCGTAGCGGGGGCGCCGGCGGCGGCTTCCTCCTGACCCGGGGCCGCGATGATCTTCTGGCGGGAATCTTCGGCCGTCGTGCGGATGGCCGAAAGCTCCCATTCCTCGTCGGTGGCGAAACCGAACAGGGTCTCGTGCATCGCCATGAACTGCCGGCCAAGGGCCTTGGGGTCGTCCAGAAGCGGATCGGCCACCGGCACCTCGTGGCTTTGCCCGCGATAACGAAGAAGGGCGACTTCGCCGATCCTGCAGTCCTCGGCCGCCTTGCCCGCGGCCTGCATCGGTTCGGTCACGGCTTGTTCCAGTTCCGCCCGGATGCGGGCGATGGTGTCGGCATCCCACTGATCGCTCGACATGTTGACGGTCCGCTGCTGGCTGAGGCTCATCTGCGACGCCACGCATCCCAGCGCGGAATAGCTGGAGGAATAGGCCGGGCAGACGACATTGCGGATACCGTAGTGGCGCGCGACGAAGGCCGCATGCATCGGCCCGCCGCCGCCATAGGCGATCAGCGTGCAGTCCCGCCCGTCGATGCCGCGTTCCACCGTCACCTTGTTCAGCGCCCGCGCCATGTTGGAATGGGCGACCTGCAGGATGCCCGACGCGGCGTCCTCGACACTCACGCCGACCTCTTGCGCGATGGGTTTCACGGCCGCTTCCGCAAGGCCACGGTCCAGCGTGATGGCATTGCCCAGCACCTTGCCGGGCGCCAGATAGCCCAACAGGATATTCGCATCGCTGATCGTGGGCTCCGTCCCGCCGCGGCCATAGCAGGCCGGGCCCGGCTGGGCGCCGGCACTGCGGGGGCCGACCTGCATCACGCCCTGGTCGATCCGCGCGATGGACCCGCCCCCTGCCCCGATGGAATGAACGGACACCATGGGCATCCGGATCCGCCGTTCGCCCAGTTCGCGGTCGGATGAAATCTCTGCCCGCCCGTCCAGAACAAGACAGCAATCCGTCGTCGTGCCGCCCATGTCGAAGGTCAGCGCGCGTTCGATGCCAAGGGTCTTCATCGTGGCGACCGTAGCGCTGACGCCGGCAGCGGGGCCGGACATCGCCAGAAGCAGCGGCTGCTGCGCGATGATCGGCGTGGCGGCCATGCCTCCAGAGGAATGGAAGAAGGTCAGGTTACTAGCGTCGGGCTTCTGTTCATCGATCCGGCGCAGATAGCCATCGACCCGTCCGATCACCGCCGCCGACAGGATCGTCGTGTTCGACCGTTCGTATTCGCGGATTTCCGGGCTGATCTCGTGGCTGAGGCAGACATGATCGACCACCTCGCGCAGCGCCTCGCCCAGCTGCAATTCATGCACCGGATTGCGGTAACCGTGCAGCAGGCAGACCGCGACGGCACGCACCCCGCTGGCCTTCACGTCCACCACGACCCGGGCGATCTCCGCCTCTGTCAGCGGCGTGACAACGGCGCCGGTATGGTCCACGCGCTCTGCCACCTCGAACCGGCGCTCGGCGGGGACAAGGGGCGGCTGCTTCGGCAGGCGGTCCATGTGATAGATGTGCTTGCGGCGCACCCGCCCGATGGCGATCGTGTCGCCGAAACCCAGCGTGGAAATCAGCGCCACCCGGTCGATGCGGTTTTCCACGATGGCATTGGTCACCATGGTCGTGCCGTGGGTCAGGTCGTCGACCTCCTCCCACTTAAGCCCCACGGCGCCGATGGCCCCCACCAGCGCGGTGATCGGGTCGTCGTAGTGAGAGGGCACCTTGCCCGACCTGATCTCTCCGGTCGCGGGATTGGAGGCGACGACATCGGTGAACGTGCCCCCAATGTCGATGCCGAGCTGCCAGTCGCTCATGTCTTGGTCCTTCTGAGATTGGATCCGCTAGCGGAACAGCTGATCGGGCAGCCAATTCACGATGCCGGGGAAGATCATGCAAAGCGCGATGGCGATCAACATCAGCCCCAGGAACGGCACGACCGAGCGGTAGATGTCGACCATCCTGACCGACTTCGGCGCCACGGCGCGGATATAGAACAGGTTGTATCCGAAGGGCGGGCTGAGAAAGCCCATCTCCATGTTGATGATGTAGAGGACGCCGAACCACACCGGGTCGAACCCCAGCGCCTTGGCAATCGGCAGGAAGATCGGCGCGGTGATCAGGATGATGCCGGTGCTGTCCAGCACCATGCCCATCAGAAGAAGCGTCAGCTGCATGCAGATCAGGACGACCCAGGGATTGGCGTCCAGCCCCAGCACGGCCTGTTCGATCACGCGGGCAGCGCCCATGGCGGTATAGAAGTTGGCAAGCGCCGACGCGCCGATGATGATCCAGAAGATCATGCAGGACAGCGTCAGGGTTTCTTCCAGCGCCTCACCCATGACCTTGCCGTTCATCTGGCCCCGAAGGGCGGCCAGGATCATGGCGCCGGCGGCCCCCACGGCCGCGGATTCCGAGATGCTGGCGAAACCGCCAAGGATCGATCCCAGCACCAGCACGATCAGCACGAAGGGCAGGATGATGCCGCGCAGCGCCTTCAGCTTGCTGGGCCGCGGCGCGCCCGTGTCCTCGGGCATGCCGCCCACGGTTTCGGGCCAACGCCAGCCGCAATAAAGGATGTAGATGCAGAACATCCCCGCGATCAGCAGCCCCGGCCCCACGCCGCCCGCGTAAAGCTGGCCGATGGAGGTGCCGGTGACGAGCCCGTAGACGATCATGGTGATCGACGGCGGGATCAAGATGCCCAGCGACCCGCCGGCCGCGACCGACCCGACGGCCAGCCCCTTGGAATAGCCGCGTTCCAGCATGGCCGGAATGGCGATCACACCCATGGCGATGGTCGCCGCCCCGCTGATCCCGGCCATGGCGGCGAAGATCGTGCAGATGACGATGGTGCCGACGGCCAGCCCGCCGCGCAGGCGCCCGAACAGCACCTGCATCGTGTCGTACATGTCTTCCGCGATCTTCGATCTTTGCAGGACCGAGGCCATGAGGACAAAAAGCGGTACCGCCAGGTATTCGAAGCTGGATGCGACGGCGAAGGACCGGACGGGCAGAAGGTTGATCGCGGCGTCCGACCAGAAGAAATGGATGAAGACGACGGTCAGGCCGCCCAGGGCGATGGCAATCGGCACACCAAGGCCCAGGACCACGATCATCGACCCGAACAGAAGGATCGTCAGAAGCGCCTGATCGGTCATCGGGCAGTTTCCGACTTTGCGGTGCGGACATCCTGCCACAGCTTCAGCACGTGGGAAATCCAGGCAAGCCCCAGAAGGGCCGACCCCAGCGGCACCAGCGCCTTGGCAACCCAGACCGGCCCGTTCCACGAACCCGTGGCCGAGATTTCGCCGGTGTTGAAGGATTTCATGGCGAAATTGGTGCCCAGCCAGATCATCGCGTACAGGAAGCAGACCATCAGCGCGGTGGTCACAAAGGTGTCCAGCAGCGCCTTGGCCAGCGGACTGTAATGTTCATGGGCGGCATCGACGCGGACGAACTTGCCCCACAGAAGCGTCGGCGGCCCCCCCAGAAAGACCATCGCGACCAGCAGCCACGAGGCCAGATCCTCCACGAAAGTCAGCGACCGGCCGACAATCGCCCGATGGCCGATCTCGGCCAGGATCAGGACAAGGATCACCGGCACGAACAGCATGGCCAGCCGGCCCAGCACGGTCATGATGGTGTCGATTATTCGGATTATCGCGGTCATCGGTCTCTCGTGGTCAGGAAAGGGGGTCGCCCGGCTTGGGCGACCCCGCAGTCTTGGGCGCAGGCGTCAGCGGCCCAGCTTGGCCATGTAGTCCTGCAGCATCTGGACGGCCTGTGCGGTCAGTTCGTCCTGTTCGGCATAGGCCATCCACAGGTCCTTGGCCTTGGCTTCCATCTCGGTCCACTCAGCGTCGGGAATGGTGGTCACCTCGACCCCCGCTTCCTTCATCGCGGCCAGGGCGGCGGCATCGTTCAGCGCGGTCAGCGACAGGTACTTGAACGACGACAGCTTGGCCGCGTCCTCGATGATCGCCTTCAGGTCGTCCGGCAGTCCGTTCCAGACGTCCAGGTTCATGGCGAAGAAGTTGTTCGGCACCGGCATCGGCGAGTTGGCAAGGTAGTACTTGGCGACCTCGTGATAGGAACTCTTGTAGTTGCCGGCCGGGCTGGACCAGCGCGCCGCGTCCAGGGCGCCGGTGGCCAACGCGGTATAGATCTCGCTGCCGCCCATGAAGACGGGCGAAGCACCCAGCGAGGAAAACCATTCCGCTTCCAGGCCGAAGGTCCGGATCTTCAGGCCCTCGAAATCCGCGGCTGAGGTGATCGGTTCCTTCGACATGATGTCCCAGGACGACGACAGCTGCGGCGCGACATAGAAGACGCCTTGCGTTTCGAACGCCTCGCGCACCAGGTCGATGAAGCCTTCTTCGTAGAAGAACGTGTACCGTTCCAGCGGCGTGCGCAGCGATCCGGGCACGCCGGTTTCCAGGTTCGCGATCGGGCCCATCTTGCCGGCGAAATAGCCGCCCGTCAGCACGGCCATGTCGGCGATGCCCAAGCTGACCGATTCCAGACCGTCGGCCAGCGGGAACAGCGCGCCGCCCGGGAACATCTCGATCTCGATCCGGCCGCCGCTCATCTTCTCGACATTGGCGGCGAAATCCTCGGCCGCGATATAGCCCGGCTCGCCCGGATTCAGGTTCGACTGCATCTTCCAGTTATAGTCGGCCGCCATGGCGATGGTCGCCGATCCGGCCAGGGCCAGCACCGCGGCAGAGAAGCCGGACAGGTTGCGCATCAGGGTCATTCTGGTCTCCGTTTCTTCATGTCTGGGCCCCGCCGACAGGGACGGCCCCGGTGGTCTGTCGATGCGGAAAATTCCGTTTATCGGAATACAATTCCTATTTTCGAGATTACGACTTCGGTGCAATCTGTCAAATATCACGGAACGAATCTTCCGATCGCCGGCCTGAAGACGAGGGGATTGATGATAAAATGAGCATTCGATTGGATTGCACTCTCCCTACCCGGTCCCTGCGCAAGGCAGGCCTTCACATACTAAATAACTGTAATAAAACGACTTTCATCGGAACCTCCGATGATTCTGCCGCTTTGCCCGCCCAGTACCGTTTCCCGAAAGGACGATGATCCATGACTGACGCCCCGAATTCCCAGGCTCTCTATGAGCGCGCCAAGAAGGTCATGCCGGCGGGGAACACCCGTCACACGGTTTATCGTCAGCCTTACCAAGTCTATGCCGCCAAGGGCGACGGATGCCGGATCACCGATGTCGACGGCACGGTGCGGATCGACGCGACCGGCAACTTCACCTCTCTGATCCACGGCTATGGCAATCCGCGCATCCGCGAGGCCGCGATACGCCAGATCGAGCTGGGCACCTGCTTTGGCATGCCCACCCCGGGCGAAGTCACGTTGTCCGAAATGCTGGTGGAACGCCTGCCGGCGGTGGAACAGGTCCGCTACTGCAATTCCGGCACCGAGGCGGTGATGAACGCGATCAAGGTCGCGCGGGCGTATACGGGCCGTCGGATGATCGCCAAGGTCGAGGGCGCCTATCACGGCACCTATGACCCGGCCGAAACCAGCCAGGATGCCAGCCCCGACAGCTGGGGCGATCCGGATGCACCGACGCCGGTCGCCACCGCCCGCGGCACGCCGCAGGGCGTGCTGGACGATGTCGCAATCATTCCCTTCAACGATATCGAACGCGCCGAACGCATCCTGCGCGCCAAGGGCAACGATCTGGCCGCCGTGCTGGTCGACGTGATGCCGAACCGGGCCGGGCTGGTGCCCGCCAGCGACGCGTTCCTGGCGATGCTGCGCCGCGTGACGAAAGAGATGGGCGCGCTTCTTATCCTGGACGAGGTCATCACGTTCCGCCTGGGCTATCACGGGGCGCAGGGCCGTTTCGGTGTCGATCCCGACCTGACCGCCCTTGGCAAGGTCATCGGCGGCGGCTTCGCGGTGGGCGCCATCGCCGGCAAGGCGGACTATATGTCCGTCTACGATCCTTCGGGTGGCAAGGCCGCGGTCCAGCATGGCGGCACCTTCAGCGCCAACCCCGTGACCATGATGGCCGGCATCGCCGCCCTGGAAGAATTGACGCCCGCGTCGTTCGAGCATCTGGAGTCCCTGGGCGACCGTTTTGCCGCAGGCGCCACGGCCTGTTTCCAGCGCCACGGGATCAAGGCGCAGGTGACGGGGCTGGGCTCTCTCCGCCGGATCCACATGACCGACGCGCCGCTGTCGGATTTCCGGTCGCTGTTTGCCAACCCGGATGCGGTGAAACATGTCGGCGCCCTGGCCCGCGCCGTATTCGACGAAGGCGTGCTGATGGCGGCCAACGGGCTGATGGCGTTTTCGACCCCCATGACCGATGCCGATATCGACGAGATCCTGACCGCATTCGACCGCGCCCTGCCCCGGCTGGGATAAGATCTCCGGGCAGGACCGGAACGGCGTCGCCATGGCCTGCATGACCCGCGTAATGGGCTTTGCCAAGCGCGGCGACGACTGCGTAGTATTCGTGGACGTGGGCGATAAGGTACAGGGGGCGCCGCCCCAGGCGTTCTTTGCTGTACCGAAATTCCCGCGGACCCGGAACTTTCCTGCCCGGGCCCATTTCGACTGACACCGCGACAGATGCCGGGCCGTTCAGGTGACGGCCCGAGCCGGAAAGGCCATTCGATGCAAGGCAAGACATGTATCCTGATCGGTGCGCCGGTCGACAGCGGCAAGCGGCGCCGGGGCTGCATCATGGGACCCGACGCCTATCGGACCGCCGACCTGGCCGAGGCGCTGCGGGACCTGGGCCATACGGTCATCGACCGCGGCAACCTTGCCCCCGAACCGGCCGAGGCGACGGGCTTTGCCGATCACGTCCATGCACCGGCCGAAACCATCGGCTGGACCCTGACGCTGACCCGCGCGGCAGAAGACGCGATGGCAGAAGGCCTGCCGATCTTCATGGGCGGGGATCACAGCCTGTCGCTGGGGACGGTCAGCGGCGTGGCCCGCCATGCCCGGGCCACGGGCCGTCCGCAATTCGTGCTGTGGCTGGATGCGCATTCCGATTTCCATACGCCCCGCACTTCGACCTCTGGCAACCTGCACGGCACGCCGCTGGCCTATGTCACCGGCCGCGACGGGTTCGATGCCTTCCCGCCCCTGACGGCCGCGGTGCCCGAGGAGAACATCTGCATCATCGGCCTGCGGTCGGTCGACCCCCAGGAACGCAGCGCGCTGGCCGAAACACGCATCCTTTGCCACGACATGCGAGAGATCGACGAACACGGCATCGGCCGCCCCCTCGCCCGCTTCCTGGACAAGGTGGCGGCGGCCGGCGGAGCGCTGCACGTGTCGCTGGATGTCGATTTCCTCGACCCGTCGGTCGCGCCGGCCGTGGGCACCACCGTTCCCGGCGGCGCCACGGTGCGCGAGGCGCATCTGGTCATGGAAATGCTGGACGACAGCGGCCTCATGACCTCGCTCGACCTGGTCGAGCTGAACCCCTTCCTCGATGAACGCGGACGGACGGCACAGGTCATGGTGGACCTTGCCGCCTCCTCCCTTGGACGCAAGGTCTTCGACCGTGCGACGCGCGCCTATGTCTGAGATTACCATGTCCCCCGATGAACAGGCCCCCGGCGAAAAGGCCCTTGTCCCCTTCGTCTCGGTCGAGAACATGATGGCGCTGGTCCATCGGATCGGCCTTGAACCCATGCTGACGGGCCTTGCCGACGCCATCGAGGCCGACTTCTTGCGCTGGCCCAGCTTCGACAAGACCCCGCGGGTCGCGTCGCATTCTGCGGGCGGCGTGATCGAGCTGATGCCGACCTCGGACGGCAGCCTGTACGGGTTCAAATACGTGAATGGCCATCCCGGCAATGCCAGGGCGGGGCTTCAGACCGTCACGGCCTTTGGGCTGCTGGCCGATGTCGCCTCGGGCTATCCGGTCTTCCTGTCCGAGATGACCTTGCTGACCGCGCTTCGCACCGCCGCGATGTCGGCGCTTGCCGCCAAACACCTGGCACCGAAGTCGGCCACGACCATGGCGATGATCGGCAATGGCGCGCAATCCGAATTCCAAAGCCTGGCGTTCAAGGCGATCTGTGGCATCGACACGGTGCGCCTTTACGACGTGGACCCGAGGGCGACGGCGAAGGCCGCGCGGAACCTTGCAGGATCAGGCCTGACCGTGCTGTCCTGCGGATCGGCGGAAGAGGCGATCGAAGGCGCGCAGATCATCACCACCTGCACCGCCGACAAGCAGTACGCGACGATCCTGAACGACAACATGGTCGGGACCGGCATCCACATCAACGCCATCGGCGGCGATTGCCCGGGCAAGACGGAACTGCACCCCGACATCCTGAGGCGGTCCGACATCTTCGTCGAGTTCCCGCCCCAGACGCGGGTCGAAGGCGAGATCCAGCAGCTGGACCCCGACCACCCGGTGACCGAACTGTGGCAGGTCTTCGCCGGCACGGTCCCCGGTCGCACCGGCCCCGACCGCATCACCCTGTTCGACAGCGTGGGCTTCGCGATCGAGGACTTTTCCGCCTTGCGCTTCGTTTTCGACAAGGTGCGCGAGACCGGACTTTTCGTCGATCTGGATCTTCTGGCCGATCCGGACGATCCCCGCGACCTGTTCGGGATGCTGCAACGCGCGGCCCCGGCGAACGGCCGTTAACCCCCCTGCCCCGGTCCTGGTGCCGAAAACAGGTTCGGCTGTCATTGGGGCAGCGGCAAGAATACGTATATTACGTATATATGGGCAACAGCGCCCAGAGGATCGGTGCATGAGCGATGTTTCGGAACTGACTGCCCCCCTGATAAGCCGTGTCCGGATGCCGGATAGGGGCCTGAACCTTGTCCTGCTGTCCTGTCCGGGGATCCGGTACGCGGGCCAGAAGAAGATCGCGAGCCGGGATTTCCTGACCAGGGACGTGCAGGCGCTGGTCGACCGCGATGTGGGGATGCTGATCTGCTGTCTGACCGATACCGAACTGCCTTTGGCCAGCGACGACTTTGCCGCGACCTATGCGGCGGCCGGCATCGACTGGAGGCGCGTGCCGATCCCGGACATGAGCCCTCCGCCCGCCGATACCGAAGACCTCTTGGACCAGATCTTCGCCACCGCGCGCGGCGTGATGGCCCGCGGTCATGCCGTGGCCATCCATTGCATGGCCGGCTTGGGCCGGACCGGCACCGTCGCGGCCCGGCTGATCATCGACTTCGGCATGAACCCCGCCGAGGCCATTGAATTCGTGCGCGCCTCGCACAGCCGAGCGGCCATCGAAACCTCGGAGCAGGAGCTCTACCTGATGTCCGGCAGGGCCGGGCGCCGCTGAACTCGCACGGCCGTCGTGGATGCCTTAACGTGGCTGGTCTTACGGGCTGAGGCGTGTCCCTGATAGCACAAGAGGATTTGGGGCATCGCAGGGTGTTCCACGCATCCTCAACACCATGAAACCCGAGGACGAACAAAACCTGGCGCTTTGTTCCGTCTTTGACCGAATTCGGCCTTGGTCGTTCGCCCGGTTTCCCGACGACGGTGACGATACAGCATTGCAAGGTCGCAATGACAGGGAAAACTTCGCCGTTGAGGCCCTGCCTCTGTTATCGGCTGCCGAACAATTGCAGTTTCGGCCCAGATCGTGTCGCCGCCTGTCAGGTCCGACAATTATGACCGCGGTCATAATTGGTCCGCCACAAGGTCTATGTCCGCGGTCATAACGCCCCTGACCTGTTCTGGGCATAGGCTAACAAGTATCCGTTCGGATTTCTGATCTGGCAGATCTTGGCCGCGATCGTGTTCAATGCGGACAACAGACGCCGCGGTCCAAGGGCTGCCAATACCTGCCTGACGGTCCCCTCCCGGATCCCCACAAATCCCGAAAAATCCAAAATGATCCTCTGAACCTCCACTTCAGTTCTTGGTGTATCGGGAAAAAAGGCGGCGATTTCGGCATAGTCGGACCACACCGCCGGTGACAGGGCGCCAGCATCGGAAGAGGCCTTGTATATTTCTTTTCTTTTGGAGTCAGAGTGCCGGTCGATTTGACCGGCATCGGCGGACGAAATGTCCGGCAGCGCGGGAACTGTTCCCGGCTCACTTGCAGCGGGCGTTGCATGTTCCTGACCGGCAGAGGTCGCGGCAAGAAGCTGTTCCTCGGCCTCCAGAAGCTCTGCCATGCCGGCCGAGGCGCGGCGCAGAAGGTTGCGGAGCCGTACTGCAAGCGTGGCCAGATCGCCTGTCAGCTCTGGTCCAGCCGCGCGCTTGACCGCGGACAGACGCGCGCTCAGCCGGGACCGTTGCGCCTCCAGCCGGCAGGTGCGGTCGCGCGCTTCGTCCCGCAGGGCGACCAGTTCGTCATGGCGCAGGAACAGGGGGCGCAGGTCGATGCCATAGGCTTCTACCACCTCGCCCCGGGCGTTGCGGACGGGGTAGCGGCGGCCATTGCCGCTGAGGTGCCGTGTTACGAAGCCCAGTTCTTCCAGCCGCGCCTCGCCGCGTCGAAAGCGCCGTTCGTCCATGCAATTCGCCCGACCCAGCATGCCCGCGACCTGGGCATAGGACACCAGCAGGCCGTCGGCCCGTACCGGTCCCTTGGGCAGGACACTCAGATGGGCGGCCAGCACCGCGATCTCGCGTTCGCCCAGGCCGGTCTGGCGGGACGTGTCCTTGACCAGTTGCAGGACCTCCCAGCGGTCCAGCACGAAATGGCCGGGCCGGGGACGTCCGGACAAGGGGTCCCCGATCTCCGGCGTGAATGACGCCGCAGGCATGTGCTTCATGTGCGTTTCAGACGGCAACAGAAGACCGTTCACTGCAGAACAGTGTTGAACCAGGTCGGCGCTCAGGGTATCAGGAAGGTGCTAAACATCTTGAAGGCCCTTCAGAGCTTCGGCTTTGGGGGGTCTTTTTTTGCCTCTCGTCTGCTCCCTTTCCTATGGGTTTCTGTCTGTCCGGCCCGCCTCGTGGACCGGTGGTTGCCGCGATTTGCCCGCGGTCAGGTCTTGGTCTTGTCGAATTCTTCCAGCAGGTCCGGCAGCCGGTCCTGAAGGAAGTCCAGAAGGCCGTCCGGCGTGTCCGGGCCGGCCTTCAATGTCAGCGTGTTCGCCTTGCGCGCTGCCTTCAGGCCCCGGCCCAGATCCTTTGCCTTGGGGGCAGGGGCCGCCCTGGACGCGGTAGTCCGCGCGGCCCGGCGTTCCATCAGGTCCAGCATCGCCTCGAACCGTTCGGTGCTTTCGGGCAGGGCAGGGACCTCCGCCGCCAGGGCCGCCAGCTTGGCGCCGCTGTCGGTGGCAAGCTTCTGCAGTCGCTCCCATTTCCGCCGCCCGACACCGCGCGCGGGGCCGATGGCCAGCACGAGGTCTTCGCCAAGGCCGGTATAGATCGACTTCATCCGGCTGATCATCGTCTGGTCGACGCCCAGGAACTTTTCGACCTGTACCTGGGTAAAGCCCGTTTCCAGCGCGGAAATGATGGTCCGCGCCCGTTCGATGAATGATGTTTCCAGCCGCGCGTTGTTTTCGACGCCCTGTGCGATGAACGCCTCTTCGTCGCTCATGCGGCGGACGAAGGCCTGGATATGGTCGCGGCCGATTTCCTTGGTCGCCTGCAGGCGGCGCCGGCCGGTGACGATCTCGAACCTTTCGCCGTCGTCCTTGGGCCGGACCAGGATCGGGATCTGCTGACCTTCCTCTGCCAGGCTGCGCTTCAGCGCCTCCAGGTTCTCGGTCACGTCGATGCGGTCGCGGATCGGCGAGGGGTCGATCAGGCCGACCGGCACCATCCGGAACATCCGGGTTTCCGCTGCCGCCGACTGCTGTGCCTTGTCGAGGCTCGCGGCGCCCTT
>NZ_VOPH01000012.1 GCF_009765275.1 Chachezhania sediminis | reverse complement strand
GGAATCTCGTCCGCGATGTCGGCATAGTCGTCGGCCAGGTAGACGTCGGTCCAGCCCACCGGCGCGTCCTGCCCGTCGATATGGCGGGTCTGGCGGATCAGCATCCAGCGCCGGCCGGGGCGGTCGCCCAACCGCTGCGCCAGCGCCTCGTCCGCGACGAGGGGGGCGATGTCCTGCACCTTGCGAAAAGACGGCCCGGCGAAGTGCATCAGGTCGCCGGTGGCGGACATGGAATGGACATAGGTCGGCGGCGGTTCGGTCGAGGTGACGCGGGTCGCCGCACCCTGCTTGCGTTCGATCATGCCCATCCGCTGCAGTTCGGCCATGGCGCTGCGGATGGTCGAGCGGCTGGCGCCGAAACGGGCGCAGAGCACCGCCTCGCTGGGCATCGGGTCGCCGACCCTGAAGTTGCCGGACCGCAGGTCGGCCATGATTCGGGCTGCCACCTCGGGGTAACGCTTCTTCATTTCAGCAGGCATTCCAATGGCTTGCGCAGAGTCCCCATGACCCTGCTTGACCTGTTGCCCATCTTGCACCAACATATCCGCATAAGTCAACTTGTTCGAACAAGTTAGGGGGAGACGGGGATGACCATGGATCGCGCGGGTCTTCAGGCCGGGATGGAACAGGCCGTGGACGGGGCGCAGGAGCTGGACGCCGAAGGCCATGACCGGTCCCTGCCGTGGTGGCTGGGCGTGGCGCTGACGGTGCTGTCGGCGGCCTATGCGGCGTTCCACCTGGCGGTCCTGAACTTCTGGTCCATCGACGAATGGGTCTATCGCGTGATCCACGTCAACATGGGTGCCGCGCTGGCCTTCATCGGCATCCGGGCCTGGCGGGGGGAACGGGGGCGCAATGTCCCGATCCCCGACTGGATCCTGATCGCGGCCGCCATCGGCTGCACGGTCTATGTCGCGGTGAACCTGCAGATGCTGATCATGCGCACGGGCGTCATCACCACGACAGGGGATTTCATCTGCGGCGTGGCGGGCACCATCGTGGTGCTGGAATTCGCCCGTCGGGTGGCGGGGCTGGTCCTGCCGGTGATCGCGCTGATCTTCATGGGCTATGTCTTCGTGGGCCCGTGGCTGCCGGGGATCCTGCATCACCAGGGGTTCCAGACGGCGAACTTCTTTTCCTTCCTCTACAGCCAGGACGCGATCTTCGGCATGACGGTCGCGGCCTCGTCCCGCTACATCATCCTGTTCGTGGCCTTTGCCGTGTTCCTGCAGGCCTCGGGCGCCGGGGACTATTTCATGCGGCTGGCGATGACGCTCTTCGGCGCGGCGCGCGGCGGTCCGGGCAAGGTGTCGGTCTTTTCCGGCCTTCTGTTCGGCACCGTGTCCGGGTCGGCCGTGGCCAATGTGGTGGCGTCGGGCACCTTCACCATCCCGATGATGCGGCGCGTGGGCTACTCCCGCGAAAGCGCCGGCGGGATCGAGGCGGCGTCGTCTTCGGGCGGACAACTTGCCCCGCCGGTGATGGGGGCAGGGGCCTTCATCATGGCGGAAATCACCGGCATTCCCTATTCCGACATCGTCGTGGCGGCGGCGCTGCCCTGCCTGCTGTTCTATCTTGCGATCTATCTGACCGTGGACCTGCAAGCCTTGCGGACCGGCCTGACCGGGATCCCCCGGAAGGAGCTTCCCAAGGTGGCCGAGCTGAAGGCCGACGCCTTCCTGCTGCTGCCGCTGGCGGTGCTGCTTTACATCCTGCTGTCGGGCTATTCGATCATTGCCGCCGGCACCTGGGGCCTGGCCGCGACGCTGCTGGTGCTGCTGAGCCGCGAGATCGGGTTCCGGTCCTATGTGCTGGCGCTGCCGCTGGTCCTGTTCGTGGTGCTGCCGCTGACGGGGATGGCCGTGAACATCGCGGGCGCCATCGCCTTCCTGTCCAGCATGGCGCTGCTGCTGGTTCTGGCGGTCGTCACGGGCAAGGCCGCGAAACTGCCCGGTGCCGTGAAGGTTCTGGGGGTCGAGACCTTCCGGGGCCTTGCGGATTCCGCCCGCAAGTCGCTGCAGCTGATCAGCGTGATGGCCTGTGCCGGCATCGTCGTGGGCGTGCTGGGGCTGACGGGGCTGGGGGGCCGGTTTTCGTCCGTGCTGCTGTCGGCGGCGGGGGAAAGCCAGGCGCTGGCCTTCGCGCTGGCGATGATGATTTCCATCGTCCTGGGCATGGGGATGCCCACGACCGCGGCCTATGCCATTGCCGCCGCCGTGGTGGCGCCCGCGCTTCAGCAGATGGGCATTTCGGCGCTGGCCGCGCATATGTTCGTCTTCTACTGCGCCGTGATCTCGGCCATCACGCCGCCGGTTGCCATCGCGGCCTTTGCAGGTGCGGCCATCGCGGGGGGCAAGCCCTGGCCCACGTCGATCCGCGCCATGCGCTATGGCATCGCGGCCTTCGTGCTGCCCTTCATGTTCTATACCAGCCCCGAAATCCTGCTGCAGGGCAGCTGGATCCAGACGGCCCATGTCTTTGCCACCGCGCTGGTCGCCATCTACCTGATCGCCGTCGCGGGCGAGGGGCAGCTTTACGGCCCCGCCACGCCGGTCGAACGCATCGTGGCCGCCATCGCGGCGCTGCTGCTGTTGTGGTCCAGCCTGGGCACCGACATTGCCGGGCTCGCCATCGCCGCGCTGCTTCTGCTGTGGGCCCGGCGGCGGGCCGCGCCTGCCGCGGTGGCCGCGGCACCCGGGCGCTGAGCCCTTCAGGAACCACCCCAAGAGACAACCCCGAGGAGGAGACCCCATGACCATCAGACACAGCTTCATCGCGGCCGCGGCGCTGGCCGTTGCCACGGCCCTGCCGGCGGGCGCACAGACCGCGCCCGCGTCCATGACGATTTCGACCGCGTCGCCGGGCGGCGTCTATGCGATCTATGGCGAAGGCGTGGCCGGCGTGGTCAGCGATGTCGTGGGCATCCCGACCTCGACCCGGCAGACCCAGGGCCCGGCGCAGAACCTGATCCTGCTGCAGGGCGGGCAGACGGAACTGGCGATGACCACATCGGGCCCCGCATGGGAAGCGATGAACGGCGAGCTGGAGCTGGCGCCCGGCAAGAAATACGGGGACCTGCGGGTTCTGTTCGCGATGTATCCGACGCCGTTCCAGATGATCGCGCTGGAAGACAGCGGCATCGACAGCCTGGACGACCTGGCAGGCAAGCGCGTGGGCGCGGGCCCGCGGGCGGGCACCGGCGGCACCTACTGGACCCGCTGGATGGACAGCATGGGGATCGACGCCAGCCTGCAATATGGCGGCATCGGCGACCAGGCCAGCCAGCTGGCCGATGGCCGGCTGGATGCGATCATCACCGCGGGCGGCATTCCACACCCCGCGCTGTCGGAACTGGAGAACACGCAGGACGTCACCATCTTCGGCATGTCCCCGGAAACCCAGGCGACGCTTCTGAAGGCCAATCCCTATGCCGTGCCCTTCGTGATCCCGGAGGGCACCTACAAGACGCCCGGCGGCGATCTGGACACGGTGGCGATGTGGAACTTCGTGGTCGTCGATGCCTCGATGCCCGACGACGTGGCCTACCAGGTGACGAAGGCCATCCTGGAAGGGAACGAACGGATGGTGGCGACCCATGCCGCGGCCAAGGGCACGGTGGCGGAAAACATCCTGCAGGACACGTTCATCCCGCTGCATCCGGGCGCCGCGAAGTACTATCAGGAAGTCGGTGTCGAGATCCCGGCCGCCATCGCGCCCGGCAGCGAAGGATAAGGGCATGAGCCTGGCATCGACCGCCCCGGGGCTTCTGTCCCAGACGCAAGGCTATCTGCGCGCCATGTCGGTCTTCGGCGAGGCGGGGACGGTCGATGCCTATCTGCAGTTCGAGGCGGCCCTGGCCGAGGTTCAGGGCCGTCTTGGCATCATCCCGGCAGAGGCCGCGGCGCCCGTGGCAGCCGCCTGCCGGTCGGGCGGGCTGGACCTGGACCTGCTGCGGGTCCGGTCGGCGACGGTGGGCTATCCCATCGCGCCGCTGGTCGAGATGGTGGCCGAAAAGGTCGGTCCCCATGGCCAGTGGGTGCATTACGGCGCCACGACGCAGGACGCGATGGACACGGGGCAGGTGCTGCAACTGCGCGCCGCGCTTGGTCCTGTTCTGGCGGATCTGGACCGGACGGTGGGTTTGCTGGCCGATCTGTGCGCCCGGCACCGGCACACGCCGATGGCGGGGCGGTCCAAGCTGCAGCACGGGGTGCCGATCACCTTCGGCTACAAGGTCGCCGTCTGGCTGGACCAGATCGCGCGGGCGCGGGACGATCTTGCCGCGGCATTGGACGCCGCGTCCGTTCTTCAGTTCGGCGGCGCTGTCGGGACACTGGCCTCGCTTCGGGACCGTGGCATGGCGGTGCGGCAGGCGCTGGCGGAACGGCTGGACCTGACGGAGCCCGACATTTCCTGGCATGTCAGCCGCGACCGGATGGCAAGGCTGACCGGGGCCGTGGCCGCGATGCTGGCGGCGCTGGGACGGATGGCGGTGGACATCGCGCACATGATGTCGACCGAGGTCGGCGAGCTGGCGGAACCGGCGGCGGCGGGGCGGGGCAGTTCGTCGACCATGCCGCAGAAGCGCAACCCGGTGATCTGCGAGGCGATGATCGAGGCCGCGCGCACCGTGCAGGGCGCGCCGGCCGTGGTGCTGGACGCGATGCTTCAGGAACACGAGCGCGGGCTGGGCCATGGCTATCGCGAGCGGATGGCGATCTGCGATGCGACCGCGCAGCTGGCCGGGGCCGCGACGCTGTCGGCCGAGCTTCTGGCGGGGCTGGAAGTGAACGTCGACCGGATGCGCGCGAACCTGGACCTGACCGGCGGGCTGATCCATTCCGAGGCGGCGATGATCCACCTGTCGGAAAAGCTGGGCCGCCTGCGCGCCCATGCCGTGCTGCACGAGGTCGCCCACCGCGTCGGCAACGGGGGCGCGGGATTCGAGGCCGCGCTGGCCGAGGTCGCGGGCGAAACCCTGCCGCCGGGCCTGACCGACGCCGCCGCCGGGACCGATGCCGCTGCCGCGATGATCGACCGGGTGCTGGCCCGGATCGGCGGTGCGGTGCGCGACGTCGCCGAATAGGCCGCATCCGGGCGGCGGGGCCGGTCCTGCGTCCGCCGTTCGGGCGGCCGTGCGGTTCCTTCGGTCTGTGCTTTCCCGGTCTTCCCTGTGCCGCTCGGCATCCGGCGCCGGCGCGTTTCGCGCGGGACGCCGACGCTTTGCCTGAACCCCCGTCATTCCCTGTCCTGCCCCGTCTTGCAGACCCGCCGGGCGCCGCCCCGGCGGTCGCGACGTGCTGTGCCGGTGTCTGCCGCGGCGCTTTCCTGCTGCCATATTGCGCAAACTGGCATTCAAAAGGCCGGCAGGGTGGAATATCCGAATCCAAAAATGCTTTTCATGCAATCAAAACGCTGTAAGGTTGCGGTGAAGAGTCTGCGCCCGGTATCGGTCCTGCCGGTGTCGGGTCCGGGCGGGAGATAACAACCGACAGGGGTTCCACATGACTATTCACTCAGGCCGCTGCGCGACATGTGCGGCGCTTGTGCTGTCTGCCGGGCTGGCCATGGCCGGTGCGGCCCAGGCGGACACGGTGCTGAACGTGCGCATGAATGCGGATATCCGGGCGCTGGACGGGTTCAACCGCGACAGCAACTCGGACACCGTCACTCACCACATCTTCGAAACGCTGGTGGCCTTTACCGCCGATCTGGGGATCGGGCCGGCGCTGGCGAAGGACTGGACGATTTCCGGGGACGGGACCGTCTATACCTTCCACATCCGGGACGGGGCGACCTTTCATGACGGATCGCCCGTGACCTCGGCCGATGTGCTGTGGAACTGGAAATGGCGCACCGATCCGGCCAATGAATGGGTCTGCGCGTCGGAGTTCAACGGCGCCAAGGGGCTGGAGGTCGTGTCGGTCGAGGCGCCGGACGACGCCACCGTCGTCTTCACCCTGAACGCGCCCAATGCGCTGTTCCTGATGCAGCTGGCCAATATCCAGTGCAACGCCTGGATCGCCAGCCCCGCGAATGTGGGCGAGGACGGCAAGTGGATCGCGGGCAGCGCCATCGGGTCGGGGTCCTTCATGCTGGAGGACTGGGCCAAGGGGCAATATGTGCAGCTGACGGCCTATGACGGTTATGTGCCGTCGGGCGCGCCGCTGTCGGGCCTTTCGGGCGACCGGACCGCGGGTGTCGATCACGTGCGGTTCCAGGTCATCCCGGATACCGCCGCCGCCGAGGCCGCGCTTTACGCGGGCGAGATCGACATCCTGCCGGGATTCGAGGCCGCGCGGATCGACCAGGCGACCGGCCGGGGGATCGTCGTGGATTCGGCGCCGGGGCTGAGCTGGACGCCGCTTCTGGTCCAGACGCTGGACCCGATGATGTCGAACCTGACCTTCCGGCAGGCGCTGGCCCATGCGATCGACTGGGACCAGATCGTTGAGGTGCGCACCAACGGCCTGGCGTCGCACAATTCCTCGGCCGTGGCCGAGGCCAGCGTCTTCTTCGACGAGGATTTCCTGGAATGGCCGGAATATGACCCGGCCAAGACGGCCGCGCTGCTGAAGGACGCGGGGTACAATGGCGAGGCGGTGAAGATCCAGACCAACACCCGCTATCAGGGCATGTACGACAATGCGGTGCTGGTGCAGGCGATGCTGATGGCCGCCGGCATCAATGCCGAGTTGGAGACGCTGGACTGGGCGGCACAGCTGGACAACTACCTGGCGGGCAAGTTCCAGATGCAAAGCTTCGGCTATTCCGCGCGGCTGGACCCGTCGCAGATGTACGGCCGCCTGATCGGCGACAAGGAAGCGTCGCCCAGCCGCCAGTGGCAAAGCGACGAGGCGATGGCGCTTTACGTAAAATCGACCCAGACCGCGGATGTCGAGGAACGCCGGGCGATCTTCAAGCAGCTGCACAAGCTGATGGTGCAGGACCTGCCGATCTTCGGCCTGTACTACGAGCCGGTGATCGACGCGCTGGGGCCGAAGGTCGAGAATTATACCGTCTGGGCCGCCGACAAGACGCTGTTGTTCGGGGTCGGCAAGGCCGACTGACGGGCCGCTTCAAAGGCCGGGTGACCGGGTCGTTTTCCGGTGCGCGGGCGGGGATTTTCCCGCCCGTCTGCATTTGGGGACCGGTGCCGGCATGCCTCTGGCCGTTTTGTCATGCTGTGGGATGTCGTCCCGGACGGGACGGACCGGGCCGGGCCGGTCGGACCTGTCACGACGGGCAAATCAGGCCGGGACGGACAAGTCGGAACAGTCTGCGTCAGGCCCGTTCATATGGCGTTCAGGCGGCGTTCAGGCGCAGGGACGCTTCCAGCAGGCGCTTCGTGTAGGGATGTTCCGGCGCGTCGAAGATCCGGTCGCGGGGGGCCAGTTCGACGATGCGCCCGGCCTCCATCACCGCGACGCGGTCGGCCACCTGTTCGACGGCGCCCAGATCGTGGCTGACGAAAAGACAGGCAAAGCCGTGGCTGTCCTGCAGGTGGCGGATCAGGTCGAGGATCTGTTTCTGCACGGTCATGTCGAGCGCCGAGACCGGTTCGTCCGCGACCACGAAGGCGGGCCGTGCGATGACCGCCCGGGCGATGGCCACGCGCTGGCGCTGCCCGCCCGACAGCTGGTGGGGAAAGCGGGTCATCAGGGCGGGATCCAGCCCGACCTCGACACAGCAGTCGCGGGCGCGGGCACGCCGGTCGCCGTCGGACAGGCCGGGCAGATGGCGCAGTGCCTCGACCAGCAGGGGACCGACCCGTTGCCGCGGATCGAGCGAGGAATAGGGATCCTGAAAGATCATCTGCATGTCGCGCCGGGCCCGGCAGCGCGAGGCGGTGCCCTGATCGCCGATGTCCTGCCCGCGAATGCGGATGCTGCCGGTTTCGGGCCGTTCCAGCCCGATGATCGTCCGTCCCAGCGTCGTCTTGCCCGAACCGGAGGCGCCGACCAGCGCCAGTGTCTCGCCCGGGCGGATCGCCAGGTCGACGTCGTGGACCACGCGGCGGAACCGTTTCGGGCGCAGGGGCCCGGCCTTTTCCGGATAGCCGATCGACAGGCCGCGGGTTTCGACCAGCGGCGCGGCATCCGTCGGCGGGCGGGCAGGGCCGCGGCGGGGCAGGGCGGCGACCAGTTTCCTTGTATAGGCGTTCTGCGGTGCGCGCAGCACGTCGCGGGCGCGGCCGCTTTCGACGGCGCGGCCCTTTTCCATCACCACCACGTCGTCCACGTAGCGGGCGACCATGCCCAGATCGTGGCTGATCAGCAGGACCGAGGTGCCGCTGGTCCGGGTCAGGTCGACCATCAGGTCCAGCACGTCGCGGCTGACCAGCGTGTCCAGCGCCGTCGTCGGTTCGTCGGCGATCAGCAGACGGGGCTTCAGCAGCATGACCGACGCGATCATGATCCGCTGCCGCATGCCGCCGGAAAATTCGTGGGGCCAGGCAGACAGGCAGCGTTCGGGGTCGCGGATCTGCACCCGGTCCAGCATGGCCAGGCATTCCGCCCGGATCTGGCGGGTCGACAGCGTCGTGTGCAGGCGCATCGCCTCGGCCAGTTGCTGGCCGATCCGCATCGACGGGTTCAGCGAGACCATGGGCTCCTGGAAGATCATCCCGATCCGCGCGCCCCGGATCGCCCGCATCTGCGGTGCCGAGGCGCGGGTCAGATCCTCGCCGTCGAAGAGGATCCGGCTGTCCGGCGTGGGCGACAGGCCCTGGGGCAGCAGGCCCAGGATCGACCGTGCGGCCAAGGTCTTGCCCGATCCGCTTTCGCCCACCAGTGCGGTGAACTGACCGGGCGGGATCGCGAATTCCAGATCGTCGACCAGCGTCAGCGGCGACCGGTCGGGGCGGATGGTCAGGTTCCTGACGATCAGTCCGTCCTGCATCCTCAGCCTCTCATCTTCGGGTCAAGCCAGTCGCGCAGCGCGTCGCCCAGAAGGTTCACCCCCAGAAGCGACATTGCGATGCAGAGCCCCGGCAGGATCACCATGTGCGGCGCCTGCGCGGCGTGGGGGCGGGCGGTCGACAGCATGTTGCCCCAGCTGGGCGCCGGCGGCGGCACGCCCAGCCCCAGGAACGACAGCGAGCTTTCCGACAGGATGATCCAGCCGAACATGGTGGTGGCCAGCACGATCACCGGGGCCATGCAATTCGGCAAAACGTGCCGAACCATGGTGTACAGTTCGGAATTGCCGCCCACGCGCGAGGCTTCGACATATTCGCGGGCACGGACCGATAGGACCGTGCCGCGCACAAGGCGGACGACCACGGGCATGTAGGCCAGTCCCAGTGCGATCACGATTCCCGTCCGGCTGGCGCCGAAGACGGTCATGAAGCCAAGCGCCAGCAGCAGGCCCGGAAAGGCCAGGAAGGCATCGTTGAAGATCATGATCGCCCGGTCGGGCAGGCCCCGCAGGAACCCCGCCAGCGTGCCGAAGACCAGCCCCAGCGCCACGGCCACCAGCGTCGTCACCAGCGCGATCCCGACCGAGGTGCGCGCCCCGTAGATCAGGCGCGAGGCGATGTCGCGCCCGAATTCGTCGCCGCCCAGAAGATGCCCGCCGCCCGGGCCCTGCATGCGGGCGGGCAGGTCCAGCTTCAGCGGGTCGACGGGCGCGATCCAGGGGGCGAAAAGCGCCATCAGCAGAAGGATGCCCACGACGGTGCCGCCGATCCACAGGTTCAGGGGCAGGCGTCTCATTCCGCGACCCTCGGGTCCAGCAGCGGATAGACGAGGTCCACCAGAAGGTTCACCATCACGTAAAGGAAGGCGATGAACAGCAGGCAGCCCTGCACCAGCGGATAGTCCCTGCCATAGATCGCGTCGATCATCAGCCGGCCCAGGCCCGGGATGGTGAAGACCGTCTCGATCACCGCGATATTGGCCAGAAGGCTGCCCAGCACCAGGCCGATCAGCGTCCAGGTGGGCGCAAAGGCGTTGCGGAAGGCGTGGCGCCACATGACCGCGCGTTCCGACAGGCCCTTGGCCCTGGCATGGGTGATGTACTCCAGGCGGCTGACCTCGATCATCGAGGCGCGGGCCATGCGCACGATGGAGCCCATTTCGACCAGCACGATGGTCACGACCGGCAGGATCATCGCCCGCGCCGCCGCCCAGGCATCCTGACCGAAGGGGACATAGCCCACGATGGGCAGCCAGCCCAGTTCCAGCCCGAAGACCAGAAGCAGCATCAGCCCCATCCAGAAGCTGGGAATGGACAGAAGCAGGGTCGAGCTGCCGATCACGGCCAGGTCGCCGGCGCTGTCCTGGTGCCAGGCGGCCAGGATCCCCAGCGGCACGGCGATGGCGACCGCCAGAAGGACCGAGGCCAGGACGATGGTCGCCGACACGGAAAACCGGTCCAGGATCAGGGGCAGCACCGGATCGCCCAGCACGATCGAGGTGCCGAAATCGCCCCGCAGGATCTGCCCGGCCCAGGTCAGGAACTGGACCCAGACGGGATCGTCCAGGCCCATCGACCTGCGCATCGCCGCGACCTGGTCCGGTTCCGCTAGATCGCCCAGCATCAGGGTGGCCGGGTCGCCCGGCACCATGCGCATCAGAACGAAGATCGTGACCGCCACCAGAACGAGCGTCGGCACAGCGCTGAACAGCCGGGACAGGACGAAGCGCAGCATGGCCTAGTCCCGCAGGTCCATGTCCAGCCGGTAGCGGGTGAAGGTGTCGTTGACCGCCGGCAGGGGCGCGATATCCATCACGCCCAGGGCCGGTTCCATCAGCACCATGGCGACGGTGGCCGACAGGTTGCCGTTGCCCTTCTGCAGGGGCGGACGGCAGACGCCGTAGGGATCGGCGAACCGGTCCATCAGCGCGGTCTTCAGATCCTCGACCGTCAGATCGGCCCGGCCGTCCAGATGATGGCGCACCCGCGCATCGCGGTAGAGACTGTCGGGCACATCGTCGAGCCCGGTGTCCTTCAGTTTCGACAGTGCCGCATTGTGCAGCCAGTGATTGGCGTGGACGATCAGGCCCTGCGCATCGGGATAGATCGCAAAGGATTCGTCCGGGGCGCATTCCAGGTTGACGGCGAACCCGCCGGCATAGCCCAGCATCATGTTGTTCGACCCGGACTTGGGCGTCACTGCGACCACCCTGATCGCATGGGCGAAATGCGCAGCCTCCAGCGCGCGGCGGCGGATCAGGGGCAGGGGGATGCCCAGGCCGCGATAGTCGCGGTCGCATTCCAGGTAATTCGCGGTGATCGAGATACCGGCGGCATTCATCCCCGACCGGGCGAGGCCCCCGGCCTCGGTGAAGGTCAGGAAATCGGGGCCGTCGTCGCGTTCCACCTTCAGCACGACCGAGGTGTCGGCGCATTCGGCCCGCCAGTCCCAGTTCTGGCCGTGGATCAGGTGGCCCGCGTCCGTGGCCCCGGGCAGAACCACCGCCCCGGTGCAACCGTCGGGTTCGGGGTCGGGCTGTGTGCCGGTCCGGCGGTCGGCCAGTTGCAGCACCTCGGTCCGGGCGTTGATCAGCACGATCTCTGCCTGCGCCAGGTCCGCGCCTTCGGCGATGCCTTCGATCTCTTCCATCAGGTCGGGGGCCCAGTCGCGGATCCGGGGGGCAAACCCTGCGGCCATTTCCAGCACGTCGTCCCGGGTCAGGCCGCGCTTGCCCAGCGAGCCCATGTAAAGATCCACCGACCCCCGGATGCGGTCCCGGGCCTGCTCGCCATAGAGGCGGCCCCGTTCGCGCGGGGTGCCACGGGTCTGGATCAGCGGAAAGGCCGGGTGATGTTCCATGAAGAAAGATCCTGAATCGGGGTATTCCCGGCACAGTATGTGCATTTTGAGCATACGAAAAGCAAATAATGTCCTGCGGGCCGTCTACCGCCGGGGGGGCGAAGCGGCTATGGTTGCCGGACCGTTTCAAGTGGGGATCATGGCCAGCGTGGGACAGGACGACAGCCGCGACGACATCACGCCGCTGCAGATCGAGGTGATGCGCGGCGTCGTGGAGCTGATCCGCGACGAAGGCTGGGCGCCGGGCACGCGACTGTCGGTTCCGGATCTGGCGCGGCGCTTCGGCGTGTCGCGCTCGCCCGTCACGGTGGCGCTGGGGCTGTTGACGGAACGCGGCATCGTCGCCGCCATGCCGGCGCCGCATCGCGGGCTTCAGGTCGCGGTCGACCTGCGCGACATGGACGTGGCCGACATCGCCCCCAGCAGTCCGCTGGACGATCTCTATCGCCGGATCATGCGCGACCGGGCCTCGGGCGACCTGCCGCAGGACGTGTCAGAGGCCGAGTTGATCCCCCGCTACGACATTTCCCGCGGCGTGGTGCGCAAGCTGCTGATGCGGTTCGCGGCCGAAGGGCTGGCACAGCGCCAGCCCGGGCACGGCTGGCGCTTTGCGGATTCGCTGGATTCCATGGACGGGCTGCGGGACAGCTATGAATTCCGGATCACGGTGGAATGCGCGGCGTTGCGGTCGCCCCGGTTCCGGATCAACACGGGCCAGCTGGACAGCATCCGCCGGATGCACCGGCGCATCCTGGACGGCGCGCTGCAGCCCACGGGCGAAGAATGGTTCCGCGTGAACGCGTCCTTCCACGAAGGGCTGGCCGCAATGTCGGGCAACCGGTTCTACCGCGATGCGATCCACCAGCAGAACGCCCTGCGCCGGATGCAGGAGGCGGCCAGTTTCGAGGAACTGAGCGCCGACCGCATCCGCGAATCCTGCGAGGAACATCTGGCCGTGCTCGACGCGGTCGAGGCAGGCAACATGGACTGGGCCGAGGCGCTGCTGCGCCAGCACCTGAAGCAGGCGGCGGAATACTAGGGTCCTGACCCTGGGGTCAGGACCCCGGGCCCGTCTCAGTCGTCGATGAATTCCGCGACCTCGTCGATCCCCGCGCGGCGGGTGCGGAAGCCGTTGGCGGGGTGGGTCTTGTCCTCGAACCCGAAGGAGATGCCGCAGACCACCAGCCGGTCGTCGGGCAGGTTCAGGTGGTCGCGGACAAAGTCGGCGTGATGGGCAAAGGCCGCCTGGGGGATCGAGGCCAGACCAAGCGCCGTTGCCGCCAGTATGAAGTTCGACACATAGGCGCCGCAGTCGATGGCGCCATAGGTGCCCAGCTTGCGGTCGGTGGTGACGATGGCCACGTGCGGCGCACCGAACAGGCGGAAGTTTTCCAGCGCCTGTTTCGCCGAGGCCGCGCGGTCGCCCTTCGGGATGCCGACGCTGTCGTAAAGCCGGAAACCGCTTTCGCGCCGGCGGTCCAGATACTTGCCTTCATAGGCTTCGGGGAAGGGCAGGTCCGACACGACGGCGGCGCCGCCCGCGGCCCAGTCGGTGATGCCCTTCGAAAACCGCTGTGCCGCGCGGCCGCCCAGGATCGTCACGTGCCAGGGTTGCGTGTTGCACCAGCTTGCGGTGCGCTGTGCCAGGGTCAGGATCCGGTCGACGGTCGCGCGGGGGACCGGATCGGACAGGAAGCCGCGGCAGGAATAACGCTCCTGCAGCAGCCGTTCGAATGTCTTGTCCAGGGTCAGTGTGTCCGTCGTCATGGGCCGGGTCCTTTGTCGATTCCGGGCGGCGGCGGGTGCATCCGCCGTCCCGGGGGCGGACGGTAGGGGGTGCAATCCCGGCCGGCAAGGCCCATGGCGCAAAATTCGAAGCGTTTGCATGAAGCAATTGACTTATGGATCGGCCGATGCAAGATTGTGCGCTGTTTGCGCTAGATCCCCGGCGGCCCAATCCTGCAGGGCCACGCAGATTTCAAGGAGATCGGGATGCCGGCCAAAGGTTCGACGCCATGACCGGGGCCGTCACAAATCGCCAGTTCGTCGGGGACAGCCTGGGCGGTCCGGACGCGTTCGTCCTGCGCCAGGCCATCATGCCGGAACCGGCCCCGGGGACCGCGTGGCGCTGTGGGATCGGGCGGCGTCGGCAAGGTCATCATCACGCCCCGAGGGGCAAGAAATGGCCGCGTGGGCCGGGGGCTGCGCGGCTGCGAGGAGGACGCATGGACTATCAGATCGAACGGCGCGGGGCCGGGGCCATCTTCACCCTGAACCGGCCCGACAAGCTGAACGCGACGACGCCGCAGGTCTGGGACGGGCTGACCGCGCTGCTGGACGAACTGGAGGCCGGCGGCGGGCGATACGTGGTGATCACCGGCGCGGGACCCAGGGCCTTTTGCGCGGGCACCGATCTGGGCACCACGGTCGCCCTGTCGAATGACGAGGTCGCCAATCGTTGCGACATGGTGCGCAAGGTCCTGCTGCGGCTGCACCGGTCGCCGGTGTTGTCGGTCGCGGCCGTCAACGGCCTGGCCTATGGCGGCGGGATGGAGCTGGCGGCCGCCTGCACGCTGCGGCTGGCGGTGCCCTCGGCGCGCTTTTCCGTGCCGGAAATCAAGATCGCCGCGATCCCGGCCTATGGCGGCACCCAGTACCTGCCGGCGGTGCTGGGCCCGGCCGTGGCGCTGGACCTGCTGCTGACCGGGCGGGTCCTTGGCACCCCCGAGGCGATGACGCTGGGATTCCTGAGCCGGATCGTGGAGGCCGGCGCCGATGTCGTGGCCGAGGCCGTCGCGGTGGCCGAGACCGTGGGCGGCTTCAGCGCCCCGGCGGTCGCCGCGATCCGGTCCGCGGTCGCATCCGCCGGGCCGCAGGTGACCGAGGCGGGCATGGCCCGCGAAGGCATCCTGGCGCGCGAAATCTTCCAGGGCGAGGACTGCCGTGAAGGCACCGCCGCCTTTCTGGAAAAGCGTGCACCGGTCTTCACCGGGCGCTAGGTCCAACCCCGGGCCCGCCCCCGCGCACTGCCAAAGTGCCATCCGAAAAGCCCCAATTCTGTTGACAAGCGGCAGGGGGCTGACTACCACTAAAGCAATCGCCTCAGTCATATGACTTCCTTGCGGGGAACAGGAATGAGCCAAGGCGAGTAGGGAGGAAATTATGAACAGTTTCAAATTTCTGGCTGCCGTGGCAGCCGGGTCTTCGATCATGTCCATGGCCAGTGTGGCCGATGCCCAGACGCTGCGGTTCGCCTATGGCCACCCGCCGGGATCGATTCTGGACTATGCCGCCAATGCCTTTGCCGACAGCGTGGCCGCGAACGAGGAAGCGGGGCTTGAGGTGCGGACCTTCCCGTTGTCGCTTCTGAACCTGGTCGAGACCTCGGAAGGTCTGGCGACGGGCCTGGCGGATATCGGCGCGCTGATGACGCCGATCTTCCCCAAGGAATATCCGCACATCAACCTTGCGATCGAACTGTCGGAAACGCTGCTGCTGGGCGACGGTCCCGCGGATGAGGCGCAGGGCGTTCTGTTCGGGTCGATCATCACGGATTTCGTGGTGAACGACTGCCCGGGCTGCCTGGACGATTTCCGCAACCGCAACAGCGTCTTCACCGCCGCGGCGGGGTCCACGCCCTATTCGCTGACCTGCACGCAGCCCTATGTCGAACTGGACGACCTGAAGGATGCCGGGATGCGGATTTCCGGGTCCTACTGGGCGCGCTGGTCCACGGCCGTCGGCGCCCGCCCCGTCACCGTGTCCGGCAACGAGATGCTGGAGGCGCTGACCCAGGGTGTGGTCGACTGCGTGCTGCTGTCGGTGCCGGACGTCTACAACTTTGGCATGGGCGACCTGGTGACCGACATCACCGAAGGCGCGCCGGGCGGGAT
Source organism: Chachezhania sediminis (assembly GCF_009765275.1). Classification (GTDB taxonomy): domain Bacteria; phylum Pseudomonadota; class Alphaproteobacteria; order Rhodobacterales; family Rhodobacteraceae; genus Chachezhania; species Chachezhania sediminis. The sequence goes on along the minus strand of NZ_VOPH01000012.1, from coordinate 91,089 downwards.
CTTCGTCGTGTCCTCGGCCCAGATGAACCGCGACACCTGGCTGTCGCTGAACACGCTGCAGCGCGAAACGCTGATGCGGGCGGCAGGCGCCGCCGCGGCCGCGACGTCCATGCGCTATCAGGCGCTGCTGGACGAGATCCGGGCGAAATCGGCCTCGGGCGAGGTGAAGGCAAAGTTCCACCAGGCGGCCCCGTCGCTGGTCGAGGCGACGCAGGCCTTCGTCGAGGAAGACATGGCGAACCTGGTGGCCAGCTATGCCGAAAGCTATGGCGTGACCGATGGCGACGACGTCGTGCAGAAGATCAACGCCCTGATCGAGAAGTGGCGCGGCAAGCTGGAAGGGGTCGAGACCGAGGAAGAGCTGGCGCAGCTCTACTGGGACGAGATCTATGCCAAGGTCGATTTCGCGACCTACGGCGAGTGAACCAATAACGAACGGCCCCGGCGCAGCGTGGCTGCCGCCGGGGTTTTCATATCCGACGGAGACCGAGATGAAGATCGAACGGCTGGACCGGGTGGTCCTTGGCGTGCGCGACATGGACGGGGTATCCGGGTTCTTCGAGGACCTGCTGGGCCTGCGTTTCGACCCGCTTCTGTCCGATCCGGCGGTGGGCATGGATGCCCGCTACAGCCGCGAGGGGCTGGAACTGGTGGCGGGTCATCCCGGCACCGCCGTCGACCGCTTTACCGAAACCAGGGGCGAGGGCGTGTTCTGCGTGGTCTTCAAGGTCGCGGACATGGACGAGGCCATCGCCCATTTCCGCGCCCGGGGGCTGGAGCCGGTGAACGACGTGACCTTCGGCGCCATGCGCGAGGTGGCCTTTCACCCCGCGGGCAGCCACGGGATGCAGATCGTCCTGGCCGAATATCCCGAACGCCACCCGGCGACGGATGCGGTCCTGGGGGGCGCATGATGCAGGCGCTGGACGGGATCCGCGTGCTGGACATGGGCCGGCTGGGCCCGTCGGCCATGGCGTCGATGTACCTGGCCGATTTCGGGGCCGAGGTGATTTCCGTCACTGCGGCAGGACCGGGCGACATGCCCGGACCCGACGACGATTTCTGGAGCTTCGCGTCCCAGATGACGCTGATCGCCCGGTCGCTGAACCGCAACAAGGACAGCCTGACGCTGAACCTGAAGGATCCGGCGGACCGCGACCGCCTGCTGGAGCTAGCGGACGGCGCCGACGTGGTGATCGAGGATTTCCGCCCGGGCACCGCCGACCGTCTGGGCGTGGGCTATCGGGCGCTGTCGGCCCGGAACCCGCGCCTGATCTATTGCGCGCTGTCGGGCTATGGCCAGACCGGGCCGCTGCGCGGCGAAGGCGGGCACGACCTGAACTTCATCGCCCGCGCGGGCCTTCTGGACCTGATCGGCCCCTCGGCCGATGCCCCCCCGGTGATCCCCCTGTTCTTCCTGTCCGATTTCGGCGGCGCTGCGATGCACGCGGTCACGGGAATGCTGATGGCGCTGCTGGCGCGGGACCGGATCGGACAGGGACAGCTGGTGGACATTTCTTTCGTGGATTCGGCGCTGGGGCTGGCCAATCCGCTGGCCTATCACCTGCTGAACGGGGGAGAGGGGTTTCGGCGGGGGGCGCTGCTCTATTCCGGCAGTTTCCCGCATTATGCGCTGTATCGGTGCCTGGACGGCGGCTGGCTCGCGGTGGGATGTTTCGAACCCTGGCTGTGGCAGGGGTTCTGCGAGGCGATCGGCCTGCCGCAGCATGGCCCGGCCGACCTGATGGACCCCGACACCGCACGGCTGGTGCGGGACGAAGTGGCCGCGGTTCTGGCGCAGCGCACCGCCGCTGAATGGGACGCCCTGCTGGGGCCGAAAAGCATCTGTGTCAGCGCGGTGCAGACCCTGGGCCAGATGCTGGACAGCGACCTGGCGGCGGCGCGGGATCTGGTTGCGGAAACGCGCCATCCGCAGCGCGGGACCGAACGGCATCTGGCCAACCCTATCCGCCTGTCCCGGACGCCTGCGCGGATCCGCAAGGCCGCGCCGGAGCCCGGGGAAGACAGCCAAGACATCATGGAACGCGCAGGCAGAAAAGCGACAGGAGTGCCCACATGACCATCGCATCCATCCTGAAAAAACAGGTCGACCGCCACCCGGGGAAGACGGCGCTCTGCTTCGCAGATCAGGTCCTGACCTATGCCGACCTGGGCGCGCGGGTCGATGCCACCGCCGCGCGGCTGGCCGGGCTGGGCGCGGGGCAGGGGACCAAGATCGCCCATCTGGCCTTCAACGACCCGTCCTTCTTCGAACTGCTCTTTGCCTGTTCGCAGCTTGGCGCGGTGCTGGTGCCGGTGAACTTTCGCCTGACCCCGGACGAAATCGCCTTTCAGCTGGCGAATTCGGAATCCGCCATCGCCGTCTTCACCGGCGACTTCGCGGAAACGATGGAAAAGGTGCGGCCCTTGGCCGGGACCGTCGTTCACTGGATCGAAAGCCTGGCCGAAGGGCTGGGGACCGGCGCCGCGCCGGTCCGGACGCCTGTCGCGGACCATGCGCCGGATCGGGCGCTGGTGATGATCCATACCTCTGGCACCACGGGGCGGCCCAAGGGGGCGCTGCTGTCGGAGCGCAACATCCTGGCCACCGTCCAGAACCAGGTCGCCGACTTCCCGCTGACCCGGGACGACGTGACCCTGACGGCTGCGCCGGTCTTTCATGCGGGCGGTTCGCTGATCTGTACCCTGCCGCTCTTGCTGATCGGCGGTACGGTGATCCTGCAGAAGCATTTCGACCCGACGGCTGCCCGCCATCACATGGCCGAAGACGGCGTGACCTGCATGTTCGCCGCCCCCGCGATGTGGCAGGCGATCATCGCCACGGGCGAGGGCGGGCCGGGGGCCTTTCCGATGCTGCGGCTGGCGCTTTCGGGCGGGGCTGCGGAAACCGAACAGTCGATGCGCACCTTCCGCCAGATGTTCGGTGTGACGCTGATGCAGGGCTACGGGTTGTCCGAATGCTCCTCGACCTCGACGCTTCTGCGGGCCGAGGATGCCGGTGCGCGGCTGGGATCGGTCGGCAAGCCGATGATGACCAACCGCGTGCGGGTCGTGCGCGACGACGGAACCGACTGCGCCCCGGGCGAAGTGGGCGAGATCGTGCAGGGCGACGACACGGTGATGCTGGGCTATTACGGCAACCCTGAAGCCACGGCCGAGGCGATCCGCGACGGCTGGCTGCACACCGGCGACCTGGGCCTGACGGACGAGGACGGCTTCCTTTACATCAAGGGCCGCAAGAAGGAGATGATCATCTCGGGCGGAGAGAACATCTATCCCGCCGAGGTGGAGCAGGTGCTGAACGCCCATCCCGGCATCGTCGAAAGCGCGGTGGTGGGGGTCCCCGACCCGAAATGGGGCGAAACGCCGGTGGCCTTCGTCGTGCGCGGCGATGCAGCCCTGACAGGGGCGCAGGTGATCGCCCACTGCCAGTCCCGGATCGCGTCCTACAAGAAGCCTACGCGGGTGATCTTCATCGATGCGCTGCCGCGCAACCCGTCGGGCAAAGTCAAGAAGTTCGAACTGGTGGTGGACCCGGCCGAGGTCTGACCCCCCCGAACTGGAAATGCCGTCGGCGGCCCCGCGATGCGGGGCCGCCTTTTTCGTGCGCGAAGCGGCCGGGCGGTGGCCGGACCCGGACCCGGCCACCGCCCCGGAGACCTGACCGGACTGGGCCGGGCAGGGCCGGGGTTCTGGGCGGGGTCAGTCCCCGGTTAGTCCCAGCGGGAACAGGACCAGGTCGGGGAACACGATCAGGATGGCCAGGATCACGAAGTCCATCAGAAGGAACCAGCCGATCCCCCGGAAGATCTGGGACGTGGTCACAAGATTGCCGACCACGCCCTTGATGACGAAGACGTTCATGCCCACGGGCGGCGTGACCATCCCGATCTCCAGGAGTTTCGTCAGGATGATGCCGAACCAGATCAGGTCGAAACCCGCATCCTTCACGATGGGCAGGACCAGCGGCAGGGTCAGCAGCATGGCGCCCACGGGTTCCAGGAACAGGCCCAGGAAGACATAGAGCACCACCAGCCCCAGCATGATCACCACCGGGTCCGAGGTGGCGCCCATCACCAGTTCTCCCAGAAAGTCGCCCGCGCCGGAAAAGGCCAGGAACCGGGTCAGCACGGTCGCGCCCACGCCGATGATGATCATGGTCGATGTGGTCAGCACCGTGTCGGTGATCGCCGCGATCAGCACCTTCAGCGTCAGCGTCCGCTTCAGCAGGGCGACCAGCGTCGCGAGGAAGGCGCCGACGGCCCCGGCCTCGGTCGCGGTGAAGATGCCGCCGAAAAGGCCCGCGAAGACGCCCAGCATGATGATCACGATGGGCCAGGTGTCCCGGGTCATCAGCAGCCGGTCCCGCAGCGTGTAGGGGTTGCCGTCCCGCGGGGCGAGCGCCGGGTTGATCCGAATCCGGATCAGGATCACGACGATATAGCCGACCGCGGTCAGCAGCCCGGCCAGGATGCCGGTCAGGAACAGGCTGGTCACGGGGACCTGCGCGATCACGGCATAGATCAGCATGATCACCGATGGCGGGATCAGCGCCCCGATGGTGCCGGCGACGGCCACGGTGCCGGTGGCCAGTTCCGGGTGATAGCCGGCCTTCGTCATCTCGGGCACGGCGATGCGGCCCATGGTGGCCGAACAGGCGATGGATGACCCAGACACGGCCGCGAAGCCGGCCGATCCCATGACCGACGCGATGGCCAGCCCGCCTGGCAGGCCCTGCAGCCAGACGCGGGCGGCCCGGAACAGCCCTTCGGTCAGGCGGGCGTGATAGCAGATGAAACCCAGAAGCAGGAACATCGGCACCGAACTCAAGAGCCAGCTGGCCGCGAAGTTGAAGGGCAGGATGCCCATGCTGCCCCAGGCCACGCGCCAGCCGCCCAGAAGGTACAGCCCGCCGAAGGACACGCCGATCATCGCCAGCCCGATGGGAAAGCGCAGCGCGATCAGGACGAACAGAAGGGCCAGGCCCCAAAGGCCGGTTGCGATCTCAGTCATGGTGCACCCCGTCCTCCTGCGAGGCCTCTCTGGTCTGGTCTTCGTCGGGGGCCAGGGGATCGGCGCCCAGCAGGAATTCCACGAACCGCAGGGCGACCAGCAGGGTCATCAGCCCCGCACCCAGCGGCAGGGCGAAGGTGGCGGGCCATGTCTCGATCGTGGTCAGGCCCTGCACCTGCGAGGCGCCGCGCGCCATCTGCTTCACCGCCTCCTCGTATCCGCGCCAGGCCAGGCCGCCGGTGATCAGGCCCACCGGCAGAAGCTGCCAGCCGGTGACCTGCCGCGCCATGGGGCGGGACATCATTTCGGTCACAAGCTCCATCTGGATATGGGCGCGGCGCAGTTCGGCGAAGGCCAGCGGCACGAAGGCCACGATGACCATGTAGTAGTAGCTGACGATGGTCAGCGTGCCGGGAATGCCGGTGCCGAAGACCGCGCGCAGGGCCACGTCCAGCGCCACCTGAACCATCATCAGGAAGACCGACAGCCCCGCGGCCACGGCTACCCCGCGGATCACGGCCGACAGGACCCGGCGCACCGGATCCAGCGCCGCGATATGCGCAGGCCGTCCTGTTGGGTTTGCGATAGTCATGTTTTCCTCCCTGTCCGCGGTCCGTCAGGCGCTGGCCGCGATGCAGCGGAAGGCCGCGTCGATCAGGCCCTGGCCGCGGGGATTGACCAGGAACCCCGGCCCCATCCGTGTCATCGTGTAGGCCATCGACAGGTCGGTTTCCGGGTCGCGGAACCCGAAGGACCCGCCGGCGCCGACATGGCCGAAGGCCCGCGGCCCGATGCGGAAACTGTCCCCGGCCGGCGGGCCGTCCGCGCGCCGGTTGTCCATGTGCAGCATGAAGCCCGGCCCGAAGCGCGTGGGCTGCAGCAGCATCCCGTCCGCATGCGTGGCGGACGTGGCCTGACCGAAGCTTTCGACCGCATCGGTCGTCAGGCCCAGCGTACCGTCGGGGCGGAGCGCGTCGAAGAACCGGGCCAGCCCCTGCGCGTTGGTCACGCCCGAGGCCGCGCCGATTTCGGCCGCGCGGCCGGGGCCCGTGTTCACGTCGCGGGCCATCCAGGTGCCGTGGTTGAAAAAGAAGAGGTTCGGCAGCGATCCCTTGTCCCGCAGCGCCAGCCCGAAGGGCGTGGGCGCGCCGCCCTTTTCCGGCACGAAAGGCCGGATCAGCGCCACGCGGGTTTCCTGTTCCGGCGGCAGGCCGATCCAGAAATCCAGGCCCAGGGGTCCCGCGACCCGGTCGGCAAAGACCTGGCCCAGAGTTTTCCCTTCGATCCGGCGGACCAGTTCCGCCAGGATGAAGCCGCCGGTGACCGGGTGATAGGCGGTGCGGCTGCCGGGGTCGAAAAACGGCGCCTCGGCCGCCAGGTGGTCGGCCATGTAGGCGTGATCCATCAGGCAGTCGGGCTTCAGCATGGGCCGCAGCGCGGGCAGGCCGGCAGTGTGGTCCAGCACCATGCGGACGGTGATGGCGTCCTTCCCGGCCTGTGCGAATTCGGGCCACCATGTCGCGACGGGCGCGTCAAGGTCGATCCGGCCGTCCCGGGCCAGCAGGTGGATGCAGGCCGCCGTCGCCGGTTTCGTGGCCGAGAAGATGATGGACAGGGTGTCGTCCTGCCATGTTCCCGCGGTGCCGTCCGGGCCGTCGATGACGCCGCCCCACAGATGCGCGACCTCGGCCCCTTTCCAGATCGCGTGGCAGGACGCGGCGGCCTCTCCCCTGTGCAGGAAGTTGTCGGCAAAGGTATCGGCCAGCGCTTCGAAGCCGGGGGCGATCCGGCCCTGCAGCCGGACGGTCTGCCCGGCACACGGGATGTCCCGCGCCCAGAGGCGCGTCGAGTCGAGCATATTTTTCCTCCCATTTCAGGCACCTGGCCCCGCCGCTTCGTCTGCCGCCTCTCGCGTTGAACGAGAGTGTTGCGTTGGCGGGCGAAAGGCATTAAGCCGTTTGCTTGAACTATTTGACTTCCTCGATAGCCGAATGGGGTGAGGTTCGTCAATCGCAACGAGGAGGAACCCAATGCTCGTCAAGGAAAAGGCCGTCGCGCCTGTCCCGGAACTGGACCGTGACCGGGTCCGCGAAGGCGTGGCCCAGGCCAATCTGCCGGCCCTTCTGTGCGTGCTGTACCAGCTGACCGGGGAAGAGCGCTGGCTTCAGGCGCCCTATCTGCCGTCGCGGTCCCGCGGGCTGGACGACAACGACGACGGCGGCTTTTCCGAAGCCGTGCAGGCCGAGATCCGGGAAGCCGCATCCGAGGCTCTGACGGCGTGGCTGGACGGCAGGCCGCTGGCGGTGCCGGAACCCACGCGCGAACAGCTGGCGCGGATGCTGTCGGTGTCGATGAACGAACCCGTCCCGGACGAATATGGCGAGATCATTGCGGCCGAACTGGGTATGGCACAGCACAGCAGGATCGCGCACCCGCAGCTTCCGAAGGGCCTGAAGGCGCTGGTCATCGGCGCCGGGGTGTCGGGCATCTGCGCGGGCGTGAACCTGTCGCAGCTGGGCGTCGATTTCGAGATCATCGAGAAGAACGACGATTTCGGCGGCACCTGGTTCGAAAACCGCTATCCCGGGGCCGGGGTGGACACGCCGAACCACATCTACACCTTTTCCTTCGCGCGGAACGACTGGTCGCAGTATTTCGCCCTGCAGGGAGAGCTTCTGGACTATTTCCGCGGTGTCGCCGACACATTCGACCTGCGCCGATCGACCCGTTTCGACACGAAGGTCGAAGAGGCGCGCTGGAACGCGGACACACGGAAATGGGATGTCCGGATCCAGCGCCCCGACGGGGGGCAGGAAACCCTGTCCGCCGACATCCTGCTGAGCGCGGTGGGTGTGCTGAACATCCCGCAGGTCCCCGAGATTCCGGGCGCCGAGACCTTCACCGGCACCGCCGTCCACACCGCCCGCTGGCCGGAAGGGCTGGACGTTTCGGGCAAGCGCGTGGCGCTGATCGGCAACGGGGCGTCGGGCATGCAGGTTGCGCCCGCCATCGCCGACCAGGTGGAACATCTGACGATCTTTGCCCGGTCCAAGCAATGGGCCGCGCCCTTCCCGCAGTTCCGCAAGAAGGTGCCCGACCCGGTGCGTTACCTGCTGATGGCGGTGCCGCTTTACCAGAAGTGGTACAGGATCCGGCAGTTCTGGATCTTCAACGACCGGATCCACGGATCGCTGCAGAAAGACCCCGATTGGCCCGCGCCCGAAACCGCGCTGAACGCCACGAACGATTCCCACCGCCGCGCCTTCACCCGATATATCGAGCAGGAGCTGGGCGACCGTCAGGACCTGATGGATCTGGTGCTGCCGGACTATCCGCCCTACGGCAAGCGGATCCTTCTGGACAATGGATGGTATCGGACCATTCGCAAGCCCAACGTGACGCTTGTGCCCGAACGTCTGCAGCGCATCGACGGCGATACCCTGATCGCGGGCGACGGATCGGAGCACAAGGCCGACATCCTGATCTATGCCACGGGCTTCAAGGCGGCCGAGATGCAGTCGTCCTATGACATCGTGGGCGTGGACGGGGCGCATCTGGCGGATGTGTGGGAGACCGACAATCCCCGCGCCTATATCGGATCGACCGTTCCGGGCTTTCCGAACTTCTTCACGATCCTGGGCCCGAATGTCGGGCTGGGTCATGGCGGCAGCATGATCAAGGCGATCGAGCTTCAGACCTCCTATATCCTCAGCATCGTGGCGCGCATGGCCGAGGCCGGCGCCCGCACGGTCGAGGTGAAGCCCGAGGTCTACGAGGACTACAACCGCAAGATCGACGAGGCCCATAACCGCATGGTCTGGACCCACGAGGGAACCGAGAACTGGTATCGTAACAGCCGGGGCAGGGTGGTGGCGATCACGCCCTGGCGCAACGACCATTTCTGGCACCTGACCCGCGACGCGGATCCGGACGACTATATTTTCGACAGCTGACCGGACCGGAGGAGGGTCCGGCGCAACGCCGACAAGGGATTTCAGGGAGGACACAATGATCAACGCAGAAGCGATGCCCGAAGGCGCGGTCATCCGGGACCCCCGCGTGCCCGGCCGTGACACGGTCGTGACCCGGCCGACGCTGGAACGGCTGGCTGCCGAACAGGGCGACAAGGTTTTTGCCAAGTTCGACGACAATCTGGAGGAATGGACCTACGCCCGGTTCCATGACCTTGTCCGGCAGACCGCCCTTGGCCTTCAGCAGCAGGGCGTCGGGCAGGGCGACATGGTCCTGGTCTTCATGCCCAACAACCGCGAACAGATCCGGATCATGTTCGCCCTGAACTATCTGGGCGCGGTCTATGTGCCCATCAACACGGCCTATCGCGGCGGTTTGTTGGAGCACGTGGTCAAGCTGTCGGATGCGAAGCTGGCCATCGTGCACGCGGTCCTGGCCCCGCGTCTGGCCGATGTACCGACCGCGGCGCTGGAACACGTGATCGTCCAGGGCGGCGATCCGGTGGCCATAGGTTCGCTGAAGGTGTCGCGCTATGACGACGTACTGCTGCCGGAACAGGGCACGATCCGGGCGCCGGGCCGTGCCATCGAACCCTGGGATCCGATGGCGATCGTCTTCACCTCGGGCACCACGGGGCCGTCGAAGGCGGTGCTGATCTCCTACGTGCAGCTTTATTCCAACGCGGGCCCGGAAACATGGCCCTTCGTGGACGAAACCGATCGATATCTGATCAACGCGCCCATGTTCCACCTGGGCGGCATGGGGCCGATGTACGTGATGTTCGTGCGCGGCGCCTCCTTCGCGATGATCGAACGGTTCGATACCAAGACCTTCTGGAATTCCGTCCACCGTTGCGGCGCGACCGTGGCCTTCCTGCTGGGCGTCATGGCGACCTTCCTGGAAAAGCAGCCCCCGTCGGACATGGACCGGGGCCACGGGCTGAAGAAGGCCATCGTGGTGCCGATCACGGCCGAGCTTGAATCCTTCCGCCAGCGCTTTGGGATCGACATCTACACGATCTTCAACATGACCGAGGCGTCGTCGCCCTGCGTGTCCGAGGCGAACCCGACCCGGCAGGGCACCTGCGGCAAAGTCCGCCGGGGCGTCGAGGTGCGGCTGGTGGACGACAACGATTGCGAGGTGCCGGTGGGCGAAGTGGGCGAGATGCTGGTGCGCACCGACCGGCCCTGGGCGATGAATTCGGGCTACTACAACAACCCCGAGGCCACGGCGAAGGCCTGGCGCAACGGCTGGTTCCATACCGGCGACGCCTTCCGGCGTGACGAGGACGGCTATTTCTACTTCGTGGACCGCACCAAGGATGCGATCCGGCGCCGGGGCGAGAACATCTCGTCCATGGAGGTCGAGGGCCTGATCCTGCGCCACCCCGCGATCCTGGAGGCTGCCGTGATCGGCGTGCCGTCGGAATTCGGCGAGGACGACGTGATGGTGATCCTGTCGGCGGTCGAGGGGCAGAGCCTGGACCGGATGGAGGTGTTCGAGTTCATGCGCGAGGCGCTGCCCTATTTCATGGTACCGCGCTACATCCGTTTCATGGACCGGTTGCCCAGGACGCCCAGCGAAAAGGTCATGAAGGCCGAGCTGCGCAAGGAAGGCATCACTGCCGATACCTGGGATCGCGAAGCCCATGGCATCCGCCTGACCGGCGAACGCATCGCCTGATTGCAATGTCCCCCCACGGGGCTTTTGACCTTCCGCCTGCCTGCGGGTAAGCGGAAGGAAACAGACCGGGACATGCTCATGGCAAAGCCAGCCGAAGACGAAGACACGCGGGAACGGCTGAAGACCTCGGCCATCCGGCTCTTCTCGCGTCACGGGATCGACGGGATCTCGGTCCGGGCGATCCTGAACGATGCCGGGGTCAAGAATTCCGCCGGGATCCACTATTACTTCCGCACCAAGGACGACCTGATCCGCGAGCTGGTGCAGGATGCGCTGAAGCGGACACGGCGCGCCCGGAACGCCGCGCTGGACGCGCTGGAGGCGCGGGGCACGCCCATCACCGTGCGCGACGTGGTCGACACGATCCTGCGGGTCGAGACGACGGGCACCGGCGATCCCGAACAGCGCACCGACCTGCCCATCGGCTTCGGTCACATGCGGTTCATTTCCGTTATGCAGCTGAACCATCGCGACATGTTCATCGCGGCGGTGCGCAGCGAAGGCGACAACAGTTTCGAACGCTGTATCGAACATATCGCGACCGCGCTGCCCGACGTGCCGCGGCCCGTGGTGAACCGGCGGATGATCTTCTTCTTCCAGTTTGCGCAGGCCAGCCTGTCCGCGCGCGAGGCCGCCTTTGTGCTCGACCCCACCGGCGGCAAGCTGTGGGGGGATCCGGATGCGCTGGACGGCCTGACGGAAACCCTGACCGCGGCCCTTTACTGCGACATTCCGGACTAGGCCGCGGCGGGACCGGCGCAGGACGGACGCGGTTCGGGACTGTGCCGGCGTAACTGCCGGGGGCGCGCAACATGCGCCGTCCGGACGTGCGCGTGCCCGACGGGGCTGACCTGCGCCGCCGGCGATGAAAAGTCGGGCGGTTGAAACGGTGCCATCCCCCGGGGGGCGCCGTCCCGGGACGGCGGTCGCGGTAGCCGCTGAAAACAAGTGTTGTCGTCGGTCTTGTGCCAGGCTGGGGCCCATAAAAGGGGGACCATGCCCGACATGTACGACAATTCCAGGCCAGACCGTTACTTCACCGAAGCGCACCAGGCCTTCCGCCAGAGCCTTCGCGCCTTCGTCGCGCGCGACATCACGCCGAATGTCGAGGCCTGGGAAGCGGCCGGTCACCTGCCGCGCGACCTTTACCGAAAGGCGGCCCGCATGGGCATCCAAGGCGTGCTGTTTCCGGAGGAGGTCGGCGGATCCGCCGGCGACTTCTTCATGCAGGTCGTCGTGACCGAGGAGATGGCCCGCTGCGGCGCAGGCGGGGTCTGTGCCTCGCTCGGCTCGCATTCCATCGGCATCCCGCCGGTCGTGGCCCATGGCAGCGATGCGCTTTGCGCGGCCTTTGCCGTGCCGGTGATCGCGGGCGAGAAGATCGCGGCGCTGGCGGTGACGGAACCGGGCGGCGGGTCCGACGTGGCGGCGCTGCGCACGACGGCGGTGCGCGACGGCGACCATTTCGTCGTGAACGGAGAGAAGACCTTCATCACCTCGGGCATGCAGGCCGATGTGATCACCGTGGCGGTCCGGACCGATCCCGTTTCACGGGGGGCGGGCGGGATTTCCTTCCTGCTGGTCGAAGGCGACACGCCGGGGCTGGAGCGGCGCGCGCTGAAGAAGATGGGCTGGTGGGCGTCCGACACCGCGCACCTGACGTTCACCGATTGCCGCGTGCCGGCCGATCACCTGATCGGGGTCGAGGGCCAGGGCTTTCGCGCCGCGATGATGAATTTCAACAGCGAACGGCTGATTATCGCGGTGCAGGCCTATTCCATGGCGCAGGTCTGCTACGAAGAGGCCCTGGCCTGGGCCAGGCAGCGCCGCGCCTTCGGCGGCACGCTGACCGAACAACAGGTGATCCGCCACAAGCTGGTCGACATGGCCGCCCGGATCGATGCGGCGCGGACGCTGACCCATGACATCATCTGGCGCCGGATGGAGGGGCTGGACCCGCTGAACGTGCACGTGGCGCGGACCAGCATGGCAAAGATCCAGGCCACCGAAGCGATGAAGTTCTGCGCCGACCAGGCCGTGCAGATCCTGGGCGGCATGGGCTTCATGCAGGGCACCGCCTCGGAACGGATCTACCGCGAGGTGAAGGTCCTGACCATCGGGGGCGGGACGGACGAGGTCATGCGCAACCTTGCTGCCTCGCAGCTGGGGATCTAGGGGCGGGGCCCATCGGTCTGGCGCCGTCAGCGCCAGATCCGCGAAATGTCAGTGGGTGGGGTCCGGGAGCGGTGGTTTCGCCTCGGCCCGTGCCGCCGGGGGGACGTGGATCGGGCACCCTTCCGACTGGAGGGGCCGACCCCTTTTGCCCCCATGTGCGCGCCTGGAACGGAAACCCTGTTCTTGCGCCCCCGGTCGTGACCAGGGACGCAATCCGTCAAACAGACAATGCCGGAAAGGTGGGCTCTGCCGTCACAGGCCCAGGATCGCGCGCGCCTCGGCGGGCGAGGCGACCTCGCGCCCTGCGTCGCGGGCAGTGCGGGCCATTTCGGCGATCAACTGGCCGTTCGACGTCACCTTTTCGCCCGTGGACAGGTAGAACGTGTCCTCCAGCCCGGTGCGCAGGTGGCCCCCCAGTTCCGCCGCGCGGCGGTGCAGGTCCCAGATCTCGGCCCGGCCGATGGCGGTGACCTGCCAGCGCGAATCTTCCGGCGCGAGGCCCGCCAGGATTGGCAGCAGCGCCGGTTCGGCCGGCATGCCCGAGGCCACGCCCATGACGAAGTTCATCTGTGCCGTGCCTTCGAACATGCCGTTCTTCTGGTACATGTCCACGCAGCGCACGATGCCGGTGTCGAAACACTCGAATTCCGGGATGGTGCCGGCCGTCTTCATCACGTCGATGAAGGCCTGCACCTTTTCCACCGGGTTGTCGAACATCATCGGCGGCCAGGCCCAATCGCCGTTGGACCTGAGTTTCAGGTAGTTGAGCGAGCCCGCGTTGCAGGCCGCCATTTCCGGCTTTGTCGCTGCCACCACGTCCAGCGCCGCCTGGTAGATCGGGCCGACCGTGCCGGTGGTGTGGTTGATCACCACTTCTGGGCAGGCCTCGCGGATCGCGGCCTGGACGGCGTGGGACAGGTCTATGTCCCAGGATGCCAGGTGCCCCTGATCCGGTCCTTGCCGGCGCAGGTGGATGTGCATGACGCTGGCGCCTTCGTCATAGGCCCGGCGGGCCTCCTGCGCCATTTCCGCGGGCGTGACCGGCACGTTGTGCTGCTTGGGGTTGGTCAGCACGCCGTTCAGCGCGCAGGTGATGATGGCCTTGGACATGATGCCTCCGGGATCTTGCAGGTGCCCGGTCTGGATAGGCCCGACGGGCGGGGGCCGCTTGCGCACAGGCGCTGAGGGTGAGGGGTCAGAGGACGGGCGCTTCCAGCCCTGCCGCCTGCATCGCCGCCTCCTGTGCCGCCTTCGCGCGGCGAAAGCCGTCGCGGGCGGACAGCCGGTCTAAAAGCGCCAGGCACCTGGGCGGAAGATCCGCCCCCAGCCCGATCCTTCGCGCCAGCTGGATCGCGTAGCCGACCGAGATGTCGGCATTGGAAAAGCCCGAGGCCAGCAGGTGATCGCGCCCGTCCGACAGGGCTTCCTCGGCCAGCCGCAGCCGGGCCAGGAACCACTTGCCATAGTCCTCGGCCACCTGCGGCTGGCGTCGTTCGGCGGGTTCCAGAATCGCGTAGCGCAGATAGATCGTCTGCGGGAAGGTCAGTGTCGCCTCGCCATGGTGCAGCCAGTTCAGATAGGCGCCGTAATCCAAGTCGCCGGGGGCCCGGGCCAGCCGGCCAGACCCGTGCACCGTCGACAGGTAGTGCGGGATCGCGGCGCTTTCCGTCATCCGGGTCGCCCCGTCGACCAGCAGCGGGATCGTGCCCAGCGGGTTTTCCGCCAGATAGTCCTTGCGAAATGCGCGCGGCGGGAACGGCAGCATGTGCAGCCTGTAGGTCAGGCCCAGTTCCTCCAGCGCCCAGAGCGCCCGGAAGGACCGCGCATCGTGGCAGTGCCAGAGTTCCAGCATGAAGATTTCCCCCCTTGGACGGGGCGAAGTCTAGGGCCCCGCGGCCGGTCGGGATTGCGTGAAGGCGCTGCGCCCGGGACCGCTGACAAGGGTTTGAACATCGTCCGACGAAACGTTGAACGTGGCGATCCCGTCGTCTAGCCTTTGGAAGGCCGTCACCCAAAATGCGTTGAGGAGCGCCGGGGGCCGGACCGTTTCATGCTGTAGGGAGGCAGTCATGACGCTTGAAGTCGACGCGAACCGGTACATGCTGGTGCTGGAGGATCGTGTTTTCTATTTCGGCCTGCTGGGACACAGAATGAAGACGCGGCGTCTTGGGGCCGCGTCGGTCTATCTGTCGCCGGCCGGGGGAATGCGCCTGAAATACGGCAACGGCGACTGGTTCCGGTGCGACCTGGCC
This sequence comes from Chachezhania sediminis, assembly GCF_009765275.1. Lineage (GTDB taxonomy): Bacteria > Pseudomonadota > Alphaproteobacteria > Rhodobacterales > Rhodobacteraceae > Chachezhania > Chachezhania sediminis. Next base: position 75,973 of record NZ_VOPH01000012.1, on the reverse strand, counting down.
ATCGTGGCCCCCTACCAGGACCACCAGGTCGTGTCGGATTGCGGCAGCGTCATCAGCGTCCTGATCGAACCCGAGCGGCTCGTGCAGGGCGAGATGGAGCGCCTGCTGGCGGACTATGCCGATCCCGACCGCCGGACCGGGCACCTGTTGCGCCTGCGCGGGGCCGCCGCGCGGCTGGCCTGTCGGGCACCGGATGGCGAGATTTCGGCGGCGGCCTTCGACCGGATCGTCCTGGGCCGGGTGCTGGGCGAACGCAGTCTGGACCCGAGGATCGACGACGCGCTGGAAGAGATGGAGCTTCAGGGCCTGGAAAGCCAGACGCTGGCATCGGAAATCGCGGAAAGCGTCGGCCTGTCCTCGTCCCGGTTCCTGCACCTGTTCAAGGAACAGACCGGCACGTCGTTCCGCAATTATCGCATGTGGCGGCGGGCGCGGACTTTCCTGATGCATGCCAATCATTCGACCAGCCTGACCGATGTCGCGCTCAGCCTGGGCTATCCGGATTCCAGCCATTTCAGCCATTCGATCCGGCGGACCTTCGGCCTGCAGCCGCGGTCGATCCGGATCGGATCGCAGAACCTGCGGGTGGACAGCAGTGCCCGGCTGGCGGCCATGGCCTGCACCTGACGCTGCCCGCGAATTGGGCCAGGCCAGCGTCAAAACACAAGACGGCTCTGGTTTGGCCACGCGACAGTCCCCCCGGAACACTCTGGGAGGAGCACATGAATTTCGCACGGACCTGTGCACTGAGCCTTGTGCTCGGTGCCGCATCCACCGCCGCCGGCGCCGACACGACGCTGCGCTATTCCAACTGGCTGCCCGCCACCCACGGCTTCATGGCCAATGTCATCGAACCCTGGATCGCGGATGTCGAACGGGTGACCGACGGGCGCGTGAAGGTGGACATCCTGCCCAAGGTCGTCGGCACCGTGCCCACCCAGTTCGAGGTCGTCCGCGACGGGCTGGCGGACGTGTCGCTGATCGTCGACGGATACTCTCCGGGCCGGTTCAACGTGAACGGTATCGTCGAACTGCCCTTCCTGGGCAACAATGCCGAGGCGATCACCATTGCCTACTGGCGGATCTACAAGAAGTATCTGGAACCCTTCGCCGAGTACGAAAACGCCATCCCCTTCGGCAAGGCCTCGGTCGGCGCGATGGCGCTGGCCACGGGGTCGGACAAAGTCGACACGCTGGACGGGTTCCGCGGGCTGAAGCTGCGGGTGCCCACGCCCACGACGTCGAAGATGGTCGCCGAACTGGGCGGTGCCCCGGTCAACAAGCCCGTCAGCGAGATGTACGAGCTGATCTCCACCGGCGTGGTGGACGGCATGATCTCGTCGACCGAGACGATCAAGACCTTCAAGGTCGCACCGTCGATCAAGCATGTCCTGACCGTTCCCGGGGGCCTGGGCAGCACCGGGATTTCCTTCATCGTCAACCAGGAGGCGCTGGACGAGTTGTCGCCCGCGGATCGTGAAGCGTTCTGGAGCGTTTCGGGCGAAGTCTTCTCGAAGCGGATCGGCGAGGTCTATGTCCGGCTGAACGCCGAAGGGGTCGCAGCCGTGCTGGAAAACGGCGGCCAGATCAACGAGGCCTCGGCCGGGCTGACGGCCGAACTGCACGAGAAGCTGAAGCCGATCGAGGCCGCCTGGATCGCCGACGCCGAACAGCGGGGCCTGAAGAACGCCGCCGACGTGCTGGCGGAATTCCGGGCGGAAATCGCCAAGCTGGAGGCGGAACTTGGCGACAACTGATCCCGACCGGGCCGCGGCGGGTGCCTGGGCACCCGTCCGCTGGATGATCGCTGCCTGCGACGTGCTGGCGGCGATCGGCCTGATGGCGATGATGGGTACGGCCTTTCTGGACGTGATCGGGCGGACCTTCCTGCAGGCGCCCATCCCCGGCGCGACCGAGATCACGGAACTGGCGGTTGCAGCGACCGTGGCCTGCGTGTTCCCGTCGCTGGCCTACCGGGCGATGCACGCGACCATCGACGTGCTGGACGTCTTCATTCCCGACCGCCTGCGCGTGGTGCAGGACGCCGTCGTCAACGTCATCTGCGCCATCGCCATGGGTTTTGTCGCCTGGCGCGTCTGGATCGAGGGCGACAAGACCGCCCGTTTCGGCGGCCAGACCGCGCTGCTGGAGGTGCCCCTTGCGCCCGTCCTTTACGGCATCGCGGTGTTCTTTGCCATTTCGGCCGCCGCGTTCCTTTACGCCGCGGCCCGGCCCGAGAAGTTGATCCAAGCATGACCGAAGCCCTGATCGGCGTTCTTGCCGCCTTCGTCCTGATCTTCGCGCGCGTGCCGCTGGCCGTGGCCCTGGGTCTTGTCGGCTTTTTCGGCTTCGGCCTGCTGCTGTCCTGGCGGCCCGCCTTCGCGATGGTCGCGCTGACGACGAAATCCAGCCTTCTGAACTATTACCTGTCGGTCATCCCGCTGTTCGTGCTGATGGGCAATTTCCTGACCCGGGCCGGCATCTCGGGCGAATTGTACCGCGCCGCCTATGCGGTCGTCGGGCACCTGCGGGGCGGGATATCCTTGGCGACGGTGGTGGCCTGCGGCGGTTTCAGTGCCGTCTGCGGATCGTCGCTGGCCACCGCCGCGACCATGGCCAAGGTGGCGATGCCGTCGATGCGGGAATTCGGTTATGACGACCGTCTGGCCACCGGGTCCATCGCGGCCGGGGGGACCCTGGGCATCCTGATCCCGCCCAGCGTGATCCTGATCATCTACGGGGTGATCACCGAAACGAATATCGGCATGCTCTTCGCCGCCGGCATGATCCCGGGCCTGATCGGGCTGGTGGGCTACATGATCGCCGTGCGCTACGTCACCTGGCGCAATCCGGCGGCGGGCCCGGCAGGCCCCAGGATGAGCTGGGCCGAACGGATGGCCGCGCTGAAGGGCGTCTGGGCAGTGTTGCTTCTGTTCGGGGTCGTGATCGGCGGTATCTATGGCGGCCTGTTCACGCCGACCGAGGCCGCGGGCGTCGGCGCCGGGGTCAGCTTCCTGTTCGCGCTGGCGCGGCGGTCGATGAGTTTCCGCGATTTCCTGGAGGTGCTGGTCGATTCCGCCCGCACCAGCGGCGTGATGTTCGCGGTCCTGATCGGGGCCACGATATTCAGCGAGTTCATCAACTATACCGGCATGCACACCGCCTTCCTGGACTGGGTGTCCGGGCAGGACGTGCAACCCTGGCTGGTGATTGTGGTCATCGTCCTGATCTATCTGGTGCTGGGCTGCGTGCTGGAAAGCCTGTCGATGATCCTGCTGACGGTGCCGATTTTCTTTCCGATCATCGTCGAACTGGGTTTCGACCCGGTCTGGTTCGGAATCGTCGTGGTGGTGTCGGTCGAGATCGGTCTGCTGACGCCGCCCATCGGCATCAACGTTTTTGTCCTGCGGTCGGTGCTGCCGGATGTCGCGACCTCGACCATCTTCCGCGGCGTGGTGCCGTTCTGGATCGCCGATATCATCCGGATCGCCCTGCTGACCGGGATCCCGGCGATATCGCTATTCCTGCCGCGACTGCTGTTCTGAGCCCCATTGGGCAGGACCCACTGACCCTAGCTAACCGACGCAAGCGACGCCCGGGTCCCTTGTCTAACCTTGACCCATCGCCGGGGCGGCCATCGCCCGGGCGGGCCTTCATTCAGGATCGCGGACAGCACATGGCGAAGATACTCAGCTCCCTCTCCCCCCAGTCGCCGGTCTTTCAGGCCAATCGGCAAGGCATGCTGGACCTGCTGGCCCAGATGGAGAAGATCGAGGGACGCAGCCGCACCGCCTCGGAGCGGTCGCGCGAACGGTTCGAAAAGCGTCACCAACTGCTGCCCCGGGACCGGGTGGCACTGCTCCTGGATCCGGGCCGGCCCTTTATCGAGCTGTCGAAGCTGGCGGGCTACGGGCTGGATCAGCCGGACCTCGACCGGTCGGTGCCGGGTGGCGGGGTGATCGCGGGGATCGGGTACATCGCGGGCAAGCGGTGCATGATCAACGCGTCCGACAGCGGCATTGCGGCGGGCGCGCTTCAGCCCATGGGCCTCGACAAGCAGTTGCGCGTGCAGGAGATCGCGCTGGAGAACAACCTGCCCTACGTCCAGCTGGTGGAAAGTGCCGGGGCGAACCTGATGGCCTACCGGGTCGAGGATTTCATCCGGGGCGGGAACATCTTCCGCAACATCGCCCGCTTTTCGGCCGCGGGTCTGCCGGTGGTGACGGTGACTCATGGCAGTTCGACCGCCGGCGGCGCCTATCAGACCGGGCTGTCGGACTACATCATCATGGTCCGGGGCCGGACAAGGGCCTTTCTGGCCGGGCCGCCCCTGCTGAAGGCCGCCACGGGCGAGATCGCGACCGAGGAGGAACTGGGCGGGGCCGAGATGCACACCGGCATTTCCGGCCTGGGCGACTATCTGGCCGAGGACGACCGCGAGGCCATCGGCCTGGCCCGGTCGATCCTGGGCAATATCGATTGGCACGCGGAGAACGAGGCACGCGACTACGAAGAGCCGGCCTATGACCGCGAGGAGATGCTGGGCGTCATGCCCATGGACCACCGCCAGCCGGTCGACATGAAAGAGGTCATCGCCCGGCTGGTCGACGGGTCCGACTTCGTCGAATTCGGCGAGCGTTACGGCGGGGCCACGGTCTGCGGCAACGGGCGGATCGCCGGCTGGCCCATCGGGATCATCACCAACAACGGGCCCATCGACCCTCAGGGAGCGGCGAAAGCCACCCATTTCATCCAGGCCTGCTGCCAGGCCGGCACGCCGATCCTGTACCTGAACAACACCACCGGATTCATCGTCGGCCGCAGTTACGAGGAAGCGGGCAGCATCAAGCACGGGTCCAAGATGATCCAGGCGGTGACCACCGCCACGGTGCCCCAGTTCACGATCTATTGCGGCGCGTCCTTCGGGGCGGGGAACTACGGCATGTGCGGCCGGGGCTTTCACCCGCGGTTCTGCTTTTCCTGGCCCAATGCGCGCACGGCGGTCATGGGAGGCGAACAGGCCGCGGGCACCATGGCCGTGGTGCAGGAAATGCGGGCCGAACGGCTGGGCGAACCGGTCGACCATGAAAAGCTGGACGCGCTGAAATCCGCGATCACCCAGAATTTCAACCGGCAGATGGACGCCTTCTATACCTCGGCCCGGGTGCTGGACGACGGGGTGATCGACCCCCGCGATACCCGCGACCTGATGATCGAACTGATGCAGATCGTCCGCGAAGGCGATGCGCGCCAGCCGAACAAGATCCAGTTCGCCGTTGCACGACCCTAGGATGCACGAGACCCAGATGACCACACCGACACCCTTCTCCAGACTGCTGGTCGCGAACCGGGGCGAAATCGCGGTCCGCATCCTGCGCACGGCCCGTGCCATGGGCTATGGCACCGTCGCCGTCTATTCCGAGGCCGACGCGGATGCGGAACATGTCCGCATGGCCGATGCCGCCGTCTGCATCGGGGCGGCCGCCCCGCGAGATTCCTACCTGCGGATCGACGCGATCATCGACGCGGCCCGCCGGACCGGGGCAGATGCGATCCATCCGGGGTACGGATTTCTGGCCGAAAACGCCGATTTCGCGGCGGCCTGCGCCAAGGCGGGCCTGATCTTCGTGGGCCCCGACGCGGACGCCATCGCCGCGATGGGCGACAAGGCCGGGGCCAAGGCTCTGATGGACCGGGCGGGCGTGCCCTGCGTCCCTGGCTATCAGGGCAAGGATCAAAGCCCCGACCGCCTGCTGGACGAGGCGCGGCGCATCGGTTTCCCGGTGATGATCAAGGCCACGGCCGGGGGCGGCGGTCGCGGCATGCGGCTGGTCGGGCGGGAAGAGGATTTCGCCACCCACCTGACATCCGCGAAATCCGAAGCGCAGGGGGCCTTCGGCAATGACGTGGTGCTGCTGGAAAAGGCCATCCTGAACCCGCGCCATGTCGAGATCCAGATCATGGCCGACCGCCACGGCAATGCGATCCATTGCGGCGAACGCGACTGTTCCGTCCAGCGCCGCCACCAGAAACTGGTCGAGGAAGCGCCGTCGCCTGCCGTGACACCCGACCTGCGCGTGCGGATGGGGCAGGCGTCCATCGATGCTGTGCGCGCCATCGGCTATGTCGGTGCGGGGACCTTCGAATACCTGCTGGATGCCGACGGCAATTTCTACTTCATGGAGATGAACACCCGTCTTCAGGTCGAACATCCTGTGACCGAGGCGATCACCGGGCTGGACCTTGTCGCCCTGCAACTGCGCGTCGCCGCAGGCGAGGCGTTGCCCCTGACGCAGGACGACATCACCTTCACCGGCCACGCCATCGAGGTGCGCCTGTGCGCCGAAGATCCCGCCGCGGGCTTCATGCCGCAAAGCGGGCGGCTGGACCTGTGGGAACCCGCACCGGGCATCCGGGTCGATCACGCGCTGCGCAGCGGATACGTCGTCCCCCCGGATTACGACTCGATGATCGCCAAGCTGATCGCCCATGGCACCACCCGCGACGACGCACGGCGGGAACTGATCGCGGCGCTGGACGGGACCAGGGCCATGGGCCTGCGGACCAACAAGGATTTCCTGGCGGATGTCCTGTCCCACCCGATCTTTGCGGCCGGCGGGGCCACCACGGCCTTTATCGGCGACCATGGCGAGGCATTGCTGGAAACCGCCGCGGCCACCGAACCCCGTGCCGCGATGGTCGCCGCGGCCCTGTTGCGCGCAGGGCCGGGCAGCCGGCTGGCCCATGGCTATCCCGCGCCCCTGCGGCTGGCGCGGGACGGAACGGAATACCAGCCGGTGGTGCAAAGCCTGCGCGACGGGCTGGCCCGCGTGACCATGGTGGGGCAGGATTCGCTGGAATTGCGCGTCGCGGGCATCGACGGGACAAGGGCGGACTACGACCTGGGCGGCGTGCGTCGGACTGCCACGATTGCAGTCGGGCAGGCCCGCGTCACGGTCCAGACGCTGGGACGATGTCACGATTTCGACGACCTGACCTTTGCGCCGACTGTCACGGCCGCGGCGGCGGGTGGCGACGGCAAGGTCCGCGCGTCGATGAACGGCAATATCGTGTCGGTGGAGGTCGCGGTGGGCGATACGGTCGCGGCGGGGCAGAAGCTGATCGTGGTCGAGGCGATGAAGATGGAACACACCCATGCCGCGGCCGTCGACGGGACGGTCACGGCGGTGAATGTGGAAAAGGGCATGCAGGTCAGCACCCATGCCGTCCTGGTGGAGATCGACGCGACATGACCGACGCAATCGTCCTGCACGAACGCCGCGGCGCGGCCTTCTGGATCACGCTGAACCGGCCCGAAAAACGCAATGCCATCACCGGGGATCTGATCGCGCTGGTGGCCGAGGGCTTTGCCCGGGCCGCGGCCGATCCGGAGATCCGCTGCATCGTCCTGACCGGCGCGGGCAAGGCCTTTTGCGCGGGTGGCGACCTGCAACCGGGCGGCGGGTTCAATTTCGACTTCGCCCGGCCGCGGCTGGCCTATGGCGATCTGATGCGGCAGGCGCAGGACAGCCCGCTGCCGATCCTGGCTGTGGTCAACGGCGCCTGCGTGGCGGGCGGCATGGGCCTTTTGGCGCTGGCCGACTTGGCCGTGTCGGTCGACAGTGCCAGGTTCGGCCTGCCCGAGGTGAAGATCGGCCTGTTCCCGATGCAGGTCCTGGCGCTGATGAAGACGCTGGTCCCGGCGCGGACCTTGCGTGAATGGACCCTGACCGGCGAGCCCTTTACGGCCGACGAAGCCCTTGCCGCCGGCCTTCTGAACCGGGTCGTCCCCGCGGATCAGCTGGACGACACCGTCGCCACCATGGTTGCGCGTCTTTCGGCGACCTCGCCTGCCGCGATGCGGCGGGGCAAATATGCGCTTCGCGTGCTGGAAGATATGCCCTTCGATCAGGCCATCGCCTTTGCCGAAGGTCAACTGGGCCTGATGACCCTGACCGAGGACGCGCAGGAAGGCCTTGCCTCGTTCAACGAGAAGCGGCCGCCGAAGTTCACCGGGCGCTAGGGCAAGGGGCTTCGGTCCGGACCCGCCAGTTTGACGGATTGCACGTCAGGCCACGACCGGTGGCCGCGTCTACGGGCGCTTTTCAGGAAACCGAAAGGGCGGACCGAGAGGCCCGCCCTATTTCATTGTCGCCGTTGCGCTGAGTGAAAGATCCCCGAGCGGCCCCCCCCCTCAAACCATCTCGTCCGCGTAGAGGTCGGCATAGGCCTGCCGCAGTTCCACCTTTCGCAACTTGCCGGTTGCGGTCTTGGGCACGGCGTCGACGAAGACGATGCGCTTGGGCACCTGGAAACCGCCCAGATGCCGGTGCAGACGGTCCATGATGGGCTGCGGGTCGGCGTCGGTGCCGTCCTCAACCACGACGAAGGCCGTCACCGCCTCGCCCCAGCGGGCGTGAGGGATGCCGACGGCGATCGCCTCCTTCACGCCGGGACAGTCCAAGAGATGCGCCTCGACCTGCATGGAGGATACGTTCTCGCCCCCCGACTTGATCATGTCCTTGGTCCGGTCCAGGAATTCGAACTCGCCCCATTCGTTGATCCGGCCCAGATCGCCGGTGTGATGCCAGCCGAAGCGGCGGGCCTCCTCCGTGGCTTCGGGGTTCTTGTAATAGCCCCGCATCACGTTCGGGCCGCGGTGGACCAGTTCGCCGATCTCGCCCGGGGGCAGCAGCGTTCCGTCCTCGCCCATCACCGCCAGGTCGTTGATCAGCGTGGCTTCGCCCCAGACATTGCCGAAGCGTTTCAACTGCATTTCCGGCCGGGAAAGCGTCGTGATCGGGTACATCTCGGTCTGGCCCGAGGACAGCTTGAAGGTCGGGCAGATGCGGTCGATCATTTCCCGCATCAGGCTTTCGTACATCGGCGCCATGGTGTGGAGGCCGAACCGCAGGGATGCCATCGACCGCGTCTCCATCTCGGGATGGGCCAGCATCGCGGCATACATCATCGGCAGGCCCACGACGACGGTCAGCTGCTCTTCCTCGATCACGCGCAGCATGGTGCCGGCATCGAAACCGCGCAGCAGCACGCATTTCGCGCCGACCATCAGGAAGGACAGCAGCAGCACATGGGCGCCGCAATGGAACAGCGGCAGTTGCAGCGGCACACCATCCTCGCGCACGAAGCTGGATTCCACGGCATTGGCCATGATCGCCATGACGATGGACTGGTGCGAGTGCATCGCGCCCTTGGGCTTCGACGTCGTGCCGCTGGTATAGATGATCGCCGCGATGTCATCGCGGTCGATCTCGACGTCCGGTTCGGTTCCCGGCCGGTCTGCGCAAAGGGCAAGGCCGGGCGCGACCACCGTCGTCGCGATCCCCAGCCGGCGCGCCACGGCGCCCAGGTTCGGGTGGTCGGCAAAGACCTCCTCGACCGCGACATGGCTGACGCCGGCATGGGTCAGGGTGTATTCGACGTCGTCGGCGTCCAGCATCAGGTTGATCGGCACCCAGATCAGCCCCGCGCGGTGGATGGCGAACAGTGTCACCACCAGTTCGATGGAATTGCCGAACATCATCGCGCAGCGATCGCCGGGCTGGCAGCCCTGCGCGATCAGGTAATGCGCCATCCGGTTGGCGGCCGCATCCAGTTCGGCGGCGGTGACGCGGCGGTCGCCTTCGACCAGAACCGTGTTCCCTGGCAGGCGTCTTGCAGTCCGCCGCAGGATGTCGCCCACGGCGATCCGGGTAATTTCGGAAGGGGGTGGCGTCACGCCGCCATCGAATGTCCGCCGCGCCATGAGCTCCTCCCGCCGCTGGTGTCTGGCCTGCGCCCACGCTAGCAAGGGCAGGGGCACGAAACTTGCGACGACAGGCTGACGGGGCCCTAGTCCGACGCGATCCCCATATACCGGGTCAGGATCCGCAGCATCACCTCGTCCGCGCCACCGCCGATCGAGGTCAGGCGCACGTCGCGGAAGATGCGGGAAATCTCGCTGTCCTCGCTATAGCCCATGCCGCCCCAGAACTGCAGGCAGCCGTCCGCCACGGTCCGCGCCAGCCGTCCCGCCTTCAATTTGGCCATGGTGGCGATCCGCGTGGCGTCCTGCCCGGCCACGACCATTTCCACACCGCGCCAGTTCAGGGCATTCAGCGCCTCGACCTCGGCCTGCATCTCGGCCAGGGCAAAGTTGACGTACTGGTTGTCCAGCACCGGCTTGCCGAAGACCTGCCGTTCGCGGGTGTAGGCGATGGTGCAGTCGATGGCCCGCTGCAGCATCGCGGCATTGTTCAGCGCCCCCCACAGGCGTTCGATCTGGAACTGCTCCATCTGGTAGATGAAGCCCATGTTCTCCTCGCCGATGCGATTGGCCTGCGGCACCCGCACGTCGTCGAAGAAGATCTGTGCCGTGTCCGACGCGCGCATCCCTATCTTGTCGATCTTGCGCGCGATCTCGACCCCTTTGGTCTTCATCGGCACCACGATCAGCGACTTGTTGCGGTGGACCGGCCCGTCGCCGGTATTGGCCAGAAGGCAGCAGAAATCGGCCTGGACGCCGTTCGTGATCCACATCTTCGTGCCGTTGATCACATAGTCGCCGCCATCCTTACGCGCCGTGGTCCGGATCGAGGCAACGTCGGAGCCGCCCCCCGGTTCCGACACGCCGATGCAGCCGACGTATTCGCCGGTGATTGCGGGGCGCAGGAATTCCTCGCACAGGGCGTCGCTGCCGTGCTTTTCCAGCGCGGGCGTGCACATGTCGGTCTGGACGCCGATGCTCATGGCAACGCCACCGGACTTGATCGACCCCAGCGCCTCGGCCACCACGGCGGCATAGGAGAAGTCCAGCCCCAGCCCGCCGAACTTTTCCGGCTTCGACACGCCAAGCATGCCAAGCGCGCCAAGCGCGCCCATGACCTGGTGCGCGGGATAGATCCCGGCGGCCTCCCAGTCGTCGACATGGGGGTTCACCTTGTCGTCGATCCATTTCAGGACCGACTGCCGCGTGGCTTCGTGTTCGTGGGTCAGTTCCATTGCGCATGCGCCTTTCCGAAGCGTTGGAAGGGGTGGGCGGGTCCGCCCCGGGGGGCTTTTCTCAGGCGGTCCGCAGCGATTTCTTCATGACCTTGCCGGACCCGGTCATCGGCAGTTCGGTCAGGATCTCGACCTCGCGCGGGTATTTCTGGGCCGACATGTTGGCGCGTGCCCAGTCGATGATCCCTTCCGGCGTGGCAGAGGCGCCGGGCTTCAGGACGACGAAGGCCTTGATCTCTTCGCCGTACCTTTCGGACGGCACCGGAACGACCGCGGCAAGCGAGATCGCCTCGTGTTCGACCAGCCGCTTCTCGACCTCGGTGGGATAGATGTTCTCGCCCCCACGGTTGATCATCTCCTTCAGGCGGTCGACGACGTAAAGATAGCCCTCGCTGTCGAATTCGCCGATGTCGCCGGTATGCATCCAGCCGTCGACAATCGTGGACGCGGTCTTTTCCGGAGCGTTGTAATAGCCCTTCATCACGTTGTGGCCCCGGCAGATGATCTCTCCCCTGTGGCCGGGCGGGACGGAATGGCCGTCGGCATCCACGACTCGCACCTCGACCCCCCAGAAGGGCGTGCCGACCGATCCGATCTTGCGAGGCATGTCCAGCCGGTTGAACGTGATGCCCGGAGAGGTTTCGGACATGCCGTAGCCTTCGATGATCGCGGTGTTGAACTTCTTCTCGAAGGCTTTCAGCGTGGCACCGGGGATCGACTGACCCGCGGAAATGCACAGCCGCAGCGCATTGCCGACGACGTCGAGGTCGGCAATCTCCGACGTGTCGTGCTGAAGCAGCGCCCAGTACATGGTGGGCACCCCGCAGAACACCGTGATCCGTTCCGCGATCATGGTCTTCATCACCAGGTCGGGATCGAAACGCGGCAGCATCACGTGGGTGACCCCGTGATAGACGCCGGAGGCCAGCTGAACCAGCAGGCCGAAGACGTGGAACATCGGCAAAACCAGAAGCGAGATGTCGTCGTCGCGGTATTCCAGCAGGTCCCGCATCAGCATGGTGTTCATCATCACGTTAGACTGGCTGAGTTCGGCCCCTTTCGGGTCGCCCGTGGTGCCCGAGGTGTAGATGATCAGCGCCGTGTCCTCGCTGGACATCGGTTCAGGATCGTATTCGGGCGAGCGGTCCGCCATCAGCTCGCCCAGCGTGCGGGTGTCTTCGAAAGGAGAGGGGGCGGCAGGATCGGCGGTGATGGCACAGAAGATCTCGCAGCCCGGCACCTGGGCAAAGGCCTCGTGGCCCCACTGGCCCATGGGCAGCACGTCGTTGCCTTCGAAGCAGAAATAGGCCTTCGCCTCGCAATCGCGCAGGTGATAGGCGATTTCCTTGGGCTTCAGCAGCACGTTCAGGGGTACGAGGACGGCACCGATCTTGGCCGCGCCGAAGAAGACCATCGGGAAATAGGGCAGGTTCAGGCAGCTGATGGCGACCTTGTCGCCCCGCCCGATCCCGGCCGCGCGCATGCCGTTGGCCACCTGGTTCGCGGCCGCGTCCAGCTGGGCATAGGATATCTGCGTGTCGCCGAAGACAATCGCCGGATGCCCCGGCCGGCGGCGCGCGCTGTGTTCCAGCATGATCGAAATGTTCAGCATTTTTCCTCCCTGTCCCGCGCTCCCGTCGCGGGGTGTCGCGCCCTGGGCCGGGGGACCCGGCCGGATCCGCATCGCCGCCTGCGGGCCTTGCAGGTCTTCCGGCAGGCGGGTCTGTCACCTTCGCTCCGGCCGGATACCGTTTTCCCCGATCCGTCGGGATCCAGTATCCGGGGGCGGCCGGATGCGTCTTGTGCCCAGAGGTTGTCGAAGGGCGTAATCCGGTCGCGAACTGGAAAAAGAAACGGGAAGCCAGCCCCCTGAGCCGGGGTTGTGGGCCGGCGGCAAGGCGCTGCCGTATCCCGGGAAGGGCCGGGGATTCCGGGGAACTCCTTCACATATCCGGACCCGGAAGGCGGCACAGCGCGGGTCTGCGGGGCGGGCCGTCCTGCAGATGCTGGACCCGAGTCGCCGGTCCGCGCCGCGATCCGCGGCCCGGCGGAAAACCCGGTGGTCTGGGTCTGCCGTGTGACCGACCGGGGCGTCGGCGGGTGAAAGCCGGTGCTGCCGATCAGGATCCCGCGTCAGGGCAGGAAAGGCCCGACCACGAGATGTCTTGGCATAACAACATGACATAAAACCAGATATGTAATGTTTTTATTGCATTTTAGCCGGATTCCAATGTATCCAAAAGATACTGAACATGAATATTCCACATCCGCCGATATGTAACATTTACAGGTCACATGCCGAAGAAAACCCACGTCTACTCTCCCTATGCCCGGGATGCAGCAGAACTTCTGGGCCGCATGATCCGCGCCGCACGGCTGGAGCGGAACATGACCGCCGGCGAACTGGCGGAACGGGCCGGCGTTTCGCGGCCGCTGCTGGGCCGTGCCGAAAAGGGAGACATGGGCGTGTCCATGGGCACGATGTTCGAACTGGCCAGCATTCTGGGCATTCCGCTGTTCGAACAGGACACTGACAGGCTGACCCTGCGCCTTGAAGCGGAACGGCGCGCTGGGGCGCTTTTGCGCAAGCGGGCCTTTGCGGGTAGCCAAAGGCAGGTCGACGATGACTTCTGATATCCTGGCACCGGCCCGGACGGCCTTTGTGTGGACCTGGTTGCCGGACGCGACCGACCCGGTGGTGGCCGGCCGGATCGATCTTGTCGACGGTATCTACCAGTTCGCCTACGGGCGCAGCTATCTTGACCGGGGGGACGCGATCCCGCTGTTCCTGCCGGACCTGCCCTTGCGGCGGGGGCTTCAGGTTCCCAGGGCGCCCCACGCGATCGCGCCGGTCCTGCGGGACGGGGCGCCAGATTTCTGGGGGCGGCGCGTCATCGTGAACCGGCTGACCAGCGCACGGGGGGCAGCCGTCGACGTCGATGCGCTGGACGAGCTGAACTATATGCTGCACTCCGGCTCGGACCGGATCGGTGCGCTGGACTTTCAGGAGTCTGCCACCCGATACGTTCCCCGGCTGACCGGCGAGGCGACGCTGGAACAGCTGATGAACGCGGCAGCGCTGGTGGAACGGGGCGCCCGCCTGCCGCTGGAACTGGACGAGGCCATCCGTCACGGCACCTCGATCGGGGGCGCGCGGCCCAAAGCCCAGGTCGAGGGCCCGGACAGAAAAATGATCGCCAAGTTCAGCGCCAGCAACGATCAGCACAATGTCATCAAGGGCGAATATCTTGCGATGCGGCTTGGCGCCGGGGCCGGGCTGAACGTGGCCCGGGTTGATCTGGCCGAAGTGGCCGGGCGCGATGTCCTGCTTGTCACGCGTTTCGACCGCATGGCGACCGCGGCCGGGTGGACGCGCCGCGCCATGGTGTCCGGGCTGACCCTGCTGGACCTGCCCGAGCACGAGGCGCGCTATGCCAGCTATCAGGATCTTGCCACACGGCTGCGTCATGACGGCAAGGCGCCTGGCCGGGATCTGCGGGAACTGTTTTCCCGCATGTGCTTCAACATCCTGATCGGTAATACTGACGACCACGCCCGCAATCATGCCGCGTTCTGGGACGGGCGCCAGGTCGAGCTGACGCCGGCCTACGACCTGGACCCACGGCCGCGCCGGTCATACGAGGCCAACCAGGCCATGGCGATATCCGGGACCGCCCGTCAAAGCCGCCTTGCCCTGGCGGTCGAGGCCGCCCCAGCCTTCCACCTGACCCGGGACATCGCCGAAGAGATCATCAGGCACCAGGTCGAGGCCATCCGGGACATCTATCCCGGCCTTGCCCGCGACATCGGGCTAAGCGCCATCGACGACAGGATCCTGCGCGACGGTGCCTTGTTGCAACCCTACGCCTTCGAGGGGCTTGGGGGTCGGCTTTCGGGCTTCAGCCCGGCTCTTCGGTAACGAGGGTTGCAGGCACGGATCACGCCCATGGGGGCAACCTGCCCCAGACCCTGCCGGCCCCGAGCGGGTGCAGACCCCGGATTGACCGGCCGCTCGGGATAAGCCGACGAGGGCAGATCAGACAGTCAAACGGCCATTACATTACGTAACGTCAACATTCACAAGCCAAGGCCAAATGGTGTGAAATCGGACGCTACGGCAACTGCCACGCTGGAAGCACACGGAAAGGTCGACCGCGATGCCCAAGAAACAGCCTGTCTGGGGCATGGTCCTCGACGCGTCCTCGTCCATTGATGAGCTGTTTGCCAAAATGGACAGCGGGATGAAGTCCTACGGGACCTTCGGGCGCTGGTCCGAAAACCATTTCCGCCTTGAACCGTACCCGGGCGATGGCGAGACCTTCACCGCGGCGTGGAGCGAGTGGCGTTCCTACGCCTGGTTCAAGAACGCTGCGATCAAGCCCGAGGACATTGCGGACAGTATAGAGGTTCATGCCCTGGGCAACACGGCCGATCAGGGCACGTCCGGCCAGAACCGCACGCTTACCTACCGCAGCAAGTTCATCGAGAAAGTCGACAATCTCACATACAGCGAATGGGTGCTTTCCAGATCGGAAAGCAAGGTCGGCATGTTGCAATTGTTCGACACGGATGCGACCGGGGATTGGATCTCGCGCGATATCCTGTGGTCGGGGAAGGCCGGGGGCGACAGCGCGCTCTCCTATTATGCCCCGACCAAGAAGAACCTGCTGAACCATGTCGGCAAGGAGGTCGATCTGGAAGACGACACAATGCATGTCTTCCTGATCACGGGGAACAAGAGGGTCTCTCTGGGCGGCGGGGACGACATCGTGTCCACGTTCTTTCCGCAGCACAACTGGGAAAACAACGGTTACACTCCCGACGAGATCGACCTTTCGCCGACCGGCCGCTACAAGGGCGGGTCCGTCATCGACGGCGGCGATGGCTTCGACCGGCTGATCTATGATGATGGTGAATACTTTCACAACTTCAATCAGGTCCCACGCTCCGACGCGCAGAAATTCATGCGCGGCGATTTCGAGATTTCGGTGGTGGGCAACCCGCTGAAAGGCGTGTTCCAGGTCACGAACACCAAGTTCGGCTGGACCGACAAGATCAAGAATATCGAAGAGCTGGAATTCGCGATCCCGTCCGAGAATGACCCCACCGCATCGGTCACGATCGGCATCCGGTCGCCGTTCACCCATCTGGACGACACGTTCGACTTTAACGGGAAGCTGGCCGAGTTGCAGGACAAGGCCAAGCTGGGCATGACCTTCAACATGTCGGGCGGCGGAAATGATGTGGTGCAGCTGCCGACCGATTTCGCCGTACTGGTGGACGGTTCGATCGACCCGTCCGGAAACAGCAACAATTTCCGCGCCGGCAGTGGCAAGGACGTGATCACCGGCGGCGGACAGCAGGATTTCATCCGGGGCGGCGGCGCCGACGATGTGATCAACGGCGATCCCGACTTCGAAAAAACCGGATCAGACAAGTTGTTCGGCCAAGGGGGCGACGATTACCTTGCCGGTGGCGGGGACAACGACTGGCTTAGCGGCGGCCCAGGGAACGACTACCTCACCGGCGATCTTGGCAAGGACTTTCTTGAGGGCGGCAAGGACGACGACAAGCTGATCGGAGGTCTTGGTAACGACAAGCTGAAGGGCGGCAAGGGGTCCGACACCTTCGTCTTTACCCATTCCTTCGCGCACAACGGCGACCAGACCGAAAAGTTCGGGCGCGACACGATCCTGGATTTCCAGGCCACGGGCCCCCGATCGAAACAGGATCACATCGAGTTCTGGAAACTGGTGGGCGAGGTGGAGACGTTCCGGGAGTTCAAGGCCGCGTCGACGCAGAAGGGCAAGAACGTGATCTACGATGCCGATGATGACGGGATCAACCAGATCGTGTTCCGCAACCTGGACCTGGACGACCTGAGCGCCTTCAACTTCGACTACGTCTAGGCGCGGCCCGGCGGCGCCGGGCTGGCGGAAAGGCGCGTTCATGCCGGCAGGACGGCCGGTCCGGACCGGCCAAGATGGCGCTTCAGGTGCGTCGGCCGACCTGAACCGTCCCGGCCGGTCGGGGGGTCTTCCTGGCGGACGCCCATCTGGAGGGCCTAGGACACGGCCTTCCCGGACAACCAGCCCGAGAATGTGCGCATCGCCGGTGTCACCCGCCGGTCCGACGGCCAGGCCAGGTAATAGCGGCCGGCGGACACGGTGACCCCGAAGGGCTGGGCCAGGCGGCCCTGCGCGACATGGGCTTCGAACATCGTCACCGGCAAGAGCGCCGCCCCCGCCCCCGAAGCGGCCAGTTCCGCCAGCGCGACCGAGCTGTCGAAGACCGGCCCGGTCACGGGCGGACAGGCGGTGCCGGCGGCGTCGAACCAGCCGGGCCATTCGGCGCTGCGATAGCTGCGCAGCAGCGTCACCTGTGCCAGGTCGGCCGGATCCAGCAGCCGCGCCGCCATGTCGGGCGCGCAAAGCGGGGTCAGCGGGGCCTCCATCAGCGGGACGGCGTCGTGGCCGGTCCAGCCGCCGGTGCCGAAGCGGATCGCCATGTCCAGCCCTTCGCGCAGGATCTCCACCCGGTTGTTGTTGGTCGAGATGCGCAGGTCGATTTCGGGATGGGCGCGGCGGAACAGGTCCAGCCGCGGCATCAGCCAGCCAAGCGCGAAGGTCGTGTTGACCCCCACCTTCAGCACCTCGATGTCGCGGCGCCCGTTCAGCCGGTCCAGCACGCGCGCCATCGCGTCGAAGCCGTGTTCCAGAACCGGAAACAGAAGCCGGCCTTCATCCGTGGGCACCAGCCCCTGGGACGTGCGCAGGAACAGGGTTGCGCCCAGCAGATCCTCCAGCCGCGCGATCTGGTGGCTGACCGCGGCCTGAGTGACGCGCAGCTCGATCGCGGCCTTGGTGAAACTGCCCTGCCGCATCGCGACCTCGAATACCCGCAGGGCGTTCAGCGGCAGGTCCGGGCGATCCATATCAGTACCTCAGCTAATGGCTGGCCATAATATTTGTCGATTGTGGGGCGCCCTCAAGGCCAAATACATGATCCCCATGACATCACCTGATGTCATCATCCGAGTGCCGCCCCGGCCTCTTCCCAGAAAGGACATCTGACATGCGGTTCACCGCCTCCGGCCTGTCGCGCCTCGCGGCAGGGCTTTCCCTTGGCCTGTCACTGGCCTCCGCCTCCTTTGCCCAGACGCCTCTCGAAGCGCTGTCGGACACTGTCGAACAGGTCGAACAGACCCTGGGCGCCCGCGTCGGCCTGGCGCTTGTCGATACCGGATCGGGCCGGTCGTGGTTCCATCGCGGGGACGAACGCTTCCTGATGAACAGCACGGTCAAGGTCCCGGTCTGCGGGGCCGTACTAGCGCTGGACGACGCCGGCGTGCTGGACCTGTCGGAGTCCCTGCCAGTGGTGCAGGAGGAAATCCTGTCCTATGCGCCGGTCACGAAAACGCGCGTCGGCCAGCAGATGACCCTTGCAGAGCTTTGCCTGGCCGCCATCGACATAAGCGACAATACCGCCGCGAACATGCTGATCGACCGTGTCGGCGGGCCGCAGGCCGTCACCGCCTTTTTCCGCGCTGCCGGGGATCAGGCCAGCCGTCTGGACCGGCGCGAACCCGAGCTGAACAGCTTCAGGGCCGGTAATCCGCAGGACACGACGACCCCGGCCGCCATGTCCGGAACCCTGCGCGCGCTGCTTTTCGGAGAGGTCCTGTCGCCGGCGGCGCGGGAACAGCTGGCGGAGTGGATGAGCCAAGGGGGCGTTACGCGCAACCTGCTGCGCGCAGATGCACCGGCAAGCTGGCAGATCCTCGACAAGTCCGGTGCCGGCAGCCACACGCGCAACATCATCGCGGCGATCACGCCGGACGGCGGGGACCCCTGGATCGTCACCATCTTCGTGTCGGACGTCGACGCGGATTTCGAGACCCGCAACGCCGCGTTGCGAAGGATCGGCAGTGCCGCGATGGCGGTCGTCGGGGGCTGAACGCGGCCGGGCGCTGCCTGACAGGGTCCTCTGCCCCGCTGCCAGCGGCCGGGGCTTCCGGTTCTGACATCGCGCGGCTGCGTCGGATCCGGGGTTGCGGAACCACGTCAGGACTGTCGGTGCGGTCGGCAGGGATGACCCTGCCGACCGCCTGCGGCCATGGCGTCCCGCGGCGACGGCACGTCACCGCGGCTCACAGCGCAAGGGCCGGCGCATGGCCCCTCTGCCGCGGGCCTGCGGGTCAGAGGACGGTTACGGACCCGGTCGCGATATCGTAGAAGCCGGCCGCGGTGCCGATCTTGCCGGCGGCGTGGGCTTCGGCCAGGATCGGGCCCGCGCCAGCGGCGAAACCGGCGTTCAGCGTTGCGTTCCGCCGTGTCGCCGCGGCCAGCAGGTCCGCGGGCTTTTCGGGCATGACGTCATAGACCGCGGGCCGGATTGCGTTCACCAGATGGGGCAGGTGGCCCGGGGGCAATTCGGCGTCCTGGATCGACTTGATCGTCGCATCCACCGCTCCGCAGGCGGAATGGCCCAGCACCATGATGGTCTGGATGCCCAGCACCGCCACGGCATATTCCAGACTGGCCAGGCCGTCATCGTTGATGAAATTGCCGGCCACCCGCACGACGAACAGATCGCCCGGTCCCTGGTCGAAGATCAGTTCCGGCACGACGCGCGAGTCCGAACAGGTGACGATCCCTGCGAAGGGGCTTTGCCCCTGCGACCGGGCGATCCGGTCGGCCGAGTGATCACCGTTGACGGTCGCGTTTGCCACATAGCGGGCATTGCCGTCGATCAGACGCTGCAGCGCTTCCTGCGGCGAGGCCGGGGCGGCGGCTGCCGTCTGGGCACGGGCCTGCGAGACGGTTGCGCCGGCCAGTGCAAGGGCCAGACCGCCCTTGAACAGGTTGCGGCGGTCCATCGACGTGGGGGGGGATTTTTCGCACATGGGTCTTTCTCCTGTCATGTCGGCCGCCCGTGAAAATCCCCGGGTGACGGGACATAGTGCGCCGCATCATACCTCAGTTCGGCGAAACCGGGCACGCATAATCGATCTAGGGATGTGTCCGGCATGCGTGGTGCCGCCGCGATGATATCCTTGGCCCGGATGCGGCCGGACCGGCCCGGCTTCGGTGTGGAACCGGCCCGCCTCCGCGAAAGATAACGTATTGAATTTTCGCCGACCGCATCGTGAAATGACCGGGGCACGATGAGTGGAGCTTTGTTTCCGTTGACGAATACACCGAGACATCATGGCAGAAGGTGACGCTTCGCGCCGGTCTCCCTATCGCGCCGCTGCCCTTGAACGCCTGAGATCGCCGGAAGAGCTTGAAGGCCTGATGCGCGTGGTGGGGCCCAGCGGCTGGGCCATCGGCGCAGCCCTTGCGATCGTCGTGGCGGGCGCGCTCTACTGGAGCGTCTTCGGCCGTGTCGCGACCGTCGTCACGGGCCGCGGGATCCTTGGCCCGTCCTTCGGCGAGGTGCGGAACCTTGTCGCCTCGCATGACGGCGTGCTGCGGGAACTGGATGTCGCGCTGGGGCAGCCGGTCAAGAAGGGCGACCGGCTGGGCTCGGTCGAGATTTCGGCCGCGATGGAAGCGAAACGCGATGCGGAACGGACGCTTCGGCTGCTGCAAAGCGAAGAGGAACGCCTGATTGCCTATTGGGAGGCCTACCAAGCGCAGCAGACCGCCTCTCTCGACAAGCAGGCTGCCGATCTGGACAAGCAGATCCAGTCCGCCCGGGACAGCGTGACCGGCCGCCAGAAGATCCTGGACGGACTTCTGGACCTGCAGAAGCGCGGCTTCACAACCGACGTGAACGTGGAAACCGCGCGCGAAGCGGTGGCCGAGATGAAGACGGCCCTGGCCCAGACGCGGCTGCAACGCGAAAAGCTGGAAACCCAGTACCTGGACCTGGAACATCAGCGGATCGCGGCACTGGAGGAGATGCGGGAACGGCTGTTGCAGGTCCGGGAACAGTTCGACGACGCCGAGGAGGTCCTGATCGACGGCGGCCAGATCCTCGCCGACGCGGACGGGCGCATCGTCGAGATCGCCGGGCGCATCGATTCCTTCGTCGAACCGGGCGCGCCGCTGCTGACGATCCAGTCCGTGCGCGACGATCTGGACGGGGTCTTCTTCGTGGAACCGGCGCAGGGCAAGCGGATCGAGGAAGGGATGTCCGTCAACGTGGCGCCGTCCATCGTCGAACCCGAACGGTTCGGCACGATCCGCGCCAAAGTCGTCTGGGTCACGCTGGAGCCGCAAAGCGACACTGCGGTCGCCCGCCAGCTGGGCAACCCGACGCTGGCCCAGTCGCTGGTGGGAAACGAGGCACCGATCATCTTCGGGGTGGCACTTGAACGCGACCCGACCGCGCCTTCGGGGCTGAAATGGACATCGGGCACCGGGCCGAAGCTGAAGATCCCCGACGGGACCATCGCCAATGCCGAAGTGGCGGTGAAGAAGGAACCGCCGATCGTCCTGGTCATCCCCGCGCTCCGTCGCCTGTTCGGGCTGGACGCGTGATGCGGACGGAACGGCGATCACGCACCGGCATCTGCACAGGCAGCGGCGCGGCAGAGAGAGAGCTTCTGCCGTGACGAATGCAGGGGCCGGAAGCCGCTTCGCATTCTGGCGCAGCAGCAAGACGCCGACCATCCTGCAGATGGAGGCGGTCGAATGCGGTGCGGCCTGTCTGGCGATGGTGCTGGCCTATCACCGTGCCTGGGTCCCCTTGGGCGAATTGCGCCTGGCCTGCGGCGTGTCGCGCAACGGGTCGAACGCGTGGAACGTCATCGAGGCGGCCCGCCGATATGGCCTGAACGCCCGCGGCCTGAAGGTCGAACTCGGCGGTCTGAAATCCATCAAGTTGCCGGCGATCATCTTCTGGAACTTCAACCACTTCGTCGTGCTGGAAAAGCTGGATGCAAAGGGCGCGCGGATCAACGATCCCGGCAGCGGCCGCCGCCGCGTCAGCCGGGACGAACTGGACCGCAGCTTCACCGGCGTGGTGATCGAACTGACGCCGGGCAAAGATTTCCAGCCAAGCGGCACGAAACCGTCGGTGCTGCGCGCCCTGCGCCATTACAGCCGCGGGTCGGAAATTCCGTTCCTGTTCATCGTCTTCGTCACGATCCTGCTGATCGTACCGGGCATCGTGATCCCGGTGATCGGCAAGGTCTATGTCGACCAGTACCTGATCGACGGACAGAAGGAATGGGTGCGCCCTCTGATCCTGACCTTCATCCTGGCGACGCTGGTCAGCCTGTCGCTGCAATACCTGCAGCGCTACTACCTGATGCGGTTCTCGGTGAAGATCAACCTGTCGATGACCGCCAGCATGTTGTGGCACATCCTGAACCTGCCGGTCGAATATTTCACCCAGCGCTATGCCGGCGACATCGCCTCGCGCCTGGGCGCGGCGGGGCGGGTGGCGACGCTGGTGTCGGGTCCCCTGGCGATCAGCCTGGTGGGGCTCTTCTCGATCCTCTTCTACGGCATCATGCTCTTTGCCTACAGCCTGCCCCTGGCCTCGATCGTCGTGGCCGGCGCTGTCCTCAACGTCATCATGGCCCGCGTGGTCTGGATCCGGCTGGAAAACGCCCGGCACCTGCTGGCCAAGAACGGGGCCGAACAGGCGTCGTCCCTGCTGGGCGGTCTTGCCGCGATGGAGACGATCAAGTCCGCCGGGCAGGAGGATCTTCTGTTCTCGCGCTGGGGCGGTCTGCAGGCGCGGTTCGTGTCGCTGTCGCAAACCATAGGGCGCGAAACAGCGCTGCTGAACCTGCTGCCGGGCATCCTGTCCGCGCTGTCGGGTATCGCGATCCTGTCCCTGGGCGCGCTTTACGTTCTGGAAGGGCAGTTGAGTATCGGCGATCTTTTTGCCTTCCAGATGCTGACGCAAAGCTTCAACGGTCCCGTCGCGGGTCTGGTCGGGCTGGGGTCCACCCTGCAGAATGCGCAGGTCGACCTGCACAGGATCGACGATGTCATGACTTACGACGGCACGATCAGGCCCCGGCCCGGCGACGCGCCCACCGGGACAGCGACTGGGGTAGCGTCCCCCGCACCGCCGCTCGCCGCCGTGCCCGAGACAGGGACAGGGACAGGGACAGGGACAGGGACAGGGACAGGGCAGGAGACCAAGCTGAGCGGGCGGGTGGAATTGCGGAACGTGACCTTCGGCTACAGCCGTCTGGCCGATCCGCTGATCACCGACATCTCGCTTCGGCTTGAACCGGGGAACCGGATCGCCATCGTCGGATCCAGCGGATCCGGCAAGTCCACCGTCGCCAGGCTTGTCTCCTCGCTCTACCGGCCATGGGCAGGCGAGATCCGGGTCGACGGCGTGCCGCTGGAAGGGATGGACCGCCGCGTGCTCGTCTCCTCCATCGGTGTCGTCACGCAAGAGGTCACCATGTTCGCCGGCACGCTGCGGGACAACATCACCCTGTGGGACCCGACCGTCGACGATGCCGCCGTCCAGCGCGCGATCGAGGACGCCTGCCTGTCCCACCTGCCGCTGCTGCAGGAGGGCGGGCTGAACGCCAGGGTGAACGAAGGCGGCAACAACCTGAGCGGCGGCGAACGTCAGCGCGTGGAAATCGCCCGGGCGCTGGCAAAGGACCCGACCGTCCTGATCCTGGACGAGGCGACGGCCGCGCTGGATCCCGTCACCGAAGAACAGATCGACGCGAATATCCGCAGACGCGGGGCGGCCTGCCTGATCGTGGCACAACGCCTGTCGACGGTGCGCGACTGCGACGAGATCATCGTGATCGACGCGGGCCGCATCGCGGAACGCGGCACGCACGAGGGCCTGATGCGCCGCGACGGCGTCTATGCCCGGCTGATCGCGTCGCAATGACGGACCGGACGACCACACCCGCCGTCGCGGACCAGCCGGGCACGGCCTTCGCCGACGTTGCAGGTCCGCCCAGCATTCCTAAGGCCGCGCTTCTCAACGGCACCGGGACGGGCTGGGTGGTCGAACGGGGATACGTCGACATCTTCGCCGTGGCGGCGCATCCCGGCGAGGTTTATGGCCCCCTGTTTCCGCTGGGCCGGCTTGGCCCCGGCGATGCCATTGCCGGGCTGGCCGTGGCAACGGCCGACGGCATGCCGGACATCCTTGCCATCCCCGGCCGCGGCGCCACCTTGCGCCCGATGTCTGCCGCGGCAACGGCGACAGCAACAAATGCAGAGGCAGAGCAGGCGGGCTGCGACCCGCTCGACGGCTGGATCGCGAACCTGATCGCGTGGAGCGCCCCGGGCGCCGCGCCGCGCGGCACCCTTCCCGTGGTGCCGGGCCGGGCCATCCGCCTTTCGCCGGACATGACGCTTGGCACGGTGCTGCCGCTGATCTGGCTGATGTCCGACCAACCGCTGACCGTCGCCGGACATGCCGAATTTCCGGCCCGGACGATCCTGCCGCTGACCCGCGACCTGTGGGTGCAGTCCGGGGTCGAGGCGACGTGCCGGACCCAGACCAGTGCCGGCCTGCCCGACGACGCCACGCGGGCCGCAGCCCGGGCAGGGGCGACGATCATCGCGCTGGAAGGGATCGCGCGCAGGCTGGCGCAGGGGCGGGCCGATACCGCCGCGGCCGTCGCGGCAAGCGATCAGGCCGCCACCCGGCGGGTGCGCATGGCAGCGGCCGGCCTGGCCGGCACCATCGAAAGCGCCCTGCGCCGTCCCGGCGCCAAGCCGGGCGGCGATCCTCTGTTCGCGGCATGCACGCGGGTCGCAGCGGCAGAGGGGCTGACGCTTGGCGACTGGCCGGCCCCTGCCCCGGGCACCGGGGACCTGTCCGACCGCACCGGCGCGGTCGAGGCGATCGCCCGGGCCAACCGGATGCGCGCCCGGCGGGCGCGGCTGGATGCGGAATGGTGGCGGGCGGATTACGGGCCCTTCGTCGCCTTCACGGCCGCGGGCGAGCCTGTCGCGATGATCCCCGCGCGGCTCGGCTATCACGCCTTCATGGCGGACGGCACCCGGCAAAAGGTCGATGCCGCACTGGCCGGGGACCTGGACGGCGACGTGTTCGCCTTCTATCGCGGCTTCGCCGATGGCGAACTGAAGGGGCAGCAGATCTTTTCCTTCGCCTTCACGCGGAACTTCGGCACCCTGATGACGATCCTGCTGGCCTCTTTCGCGGCGTCGATCCTGGGCCTGTTGACGCCCATCGTATCGGGCCGGATCGTCGACACCATCATTCCCCATGCCGATTACGATCAGCTTCTGCAGGTCACCATCGTGTTGGTCGCTGCGGCCTTCGCGGCGCTTGGCTTTCACCTGTCGCAGTCGCTTAGCCAGTTGCGGCTGCGCGGGCGGCTGGACGCGGCGGTGCAGGCTGCGGTCTGGGACCGGTTGCTGCGCCTGCCCAGCACGTTCTTCCACGCCTACGATGTCGGCGACCTGGCCAACCGCGCCGCCGGCATCAACACCCTGTCGCGCGCCCTGACCGGCGCCACGATGAGCGCGCTGTTCGGCGGCCTGTTTTCCTTCATCAGCTTCGGCCTCATGGTCTATTACGCGCCGAAGCTGGCCTTGGTCGCGCTGGTCGCCATCGTCCTTGTCATCGGCTTCAGCGCCGGGTTCGCCTGGTATGATCGTCTGGTCCAACGCGAACAGCTGGAACTGCGGGGCAGGCTTTCGGCGCGGATCTTCCAGTTCATCCGCGGGATCGAGACGATCCGGGTCAACGGGGCCGAACGCTTTGCCTTCGGCGACTGGGCCGAACGCTATGCCCGCGACGTCCATTTCCAGCTGCGCAGCACCATGATCGGCTGGGGGCAGGGGCTGGTATCGACGGCGATCTTTTCCGCCTTCAGCGTCTTTTCATTCGCCTACTTCGCCTTCTTTGCCGACGATGTCAGTACCGGGACCTACATCGCCTTTCATGCCGCCTTCGGGCAGCTGTCTGGCGGATTGTCGGGCTTTGTCGGTGCCATCATCACGGTCTATTCCCTTGCGCCGATCTATGAACGGACGGAGCCGATCCTGAAATCGGATGCGGAATCCGATGCCAGCCGCGGCCAACCCGGCGACCTGACCGGCCGGATCGAAGTGACCGATCTGTGCTTTGCCTACGAAGGGTCGTCCCGACGGGTGCTGGACGGGGTGTCGATGCGGGTCAGTCCGGGCGAATTCATAGCCATCGTCGGCGGGTCGGGCAGCGGGAAGTCGACGCTTCTGAAGATCCTTCTGGGCCTGGTCCAGCCTGTCAGCGGACGCGTCACCTTCGACGGACGCGAGCTGTCGACGATGGACCCCGGCGCGTTCCGTCGGCAGTTGGGGGTCGTGCTGCAGAACGGGATGCTGCTGCCCGGCACGATCTACGACAACATCACCATGAACGCGCCCTTCACCCTGGCAGAGGTCCAGCAGGCCGTGCGGGACGCCGGGCTGGAAACCGATCTGGACGCCATGCCGATGGGCCTTCAGACTCCGGTCAGCGAGGGCGCCGCGACCTTCTCCGGCGGCCAGAAGCAGCGGCTTCTGATCGCCCGTGCGCTGGTCCGCCGCCCGCGCATCCTGCTTTTGGACGAGGCGACGAGCGCACTCGACAATGTCACGCAGGCCCGTGTGGGCGAGGCGCTGTCGCGGATGAACGCCACCCGCATCGTCATCGCGCACCGTCTGTCGACCATCGTCAACGCCGACTGCATCCACGTCCTGAAGGATGGCCGCTTCGTCGAAAGCGGTACCTACCAGGACCTGCTGGAGCAGGGCGGCGCCTTTGCGGAACTGGCGCGCCGGCAACTGGTCTCTGATTGATCCTGACCGGATCGTGCCCCGCTCGGGTCCCCCGGGCGATGCGGCGCCCCGCTTCCACACTTCGTCGGGCAAGGCATTTCCCCTGCGGCAGAGCGGCCGGGCGCCCGTTTCACGCAAAGGTCACAAACTGAAACAAAGAGTGCCTGGACAGTGAAAATCCGTTCCCCCCGGCGCGCCAAAGGGTCGATTTCGCAGTTTCCGCAACGAAATGCTTTCGGAACTCAAGAGGTTATCCGTGCCGGCCGGGCGCCACCGCCCTGGCCCTGTGACCGGGGATATGTTTGCAGGCGAACGAAGCTGTTGTAACGACAGGATCTTTTTCTTGAACTGGGGCTTGTGGGCTGTGACACTCTTCCTAGTTTCCCGCTACCCGGCGGGATGGCGCGGTGTGGTACGCCAGCCGGGCAATTTTTCAGAACGAAGGCTGCTATTCAGTAAGTGGGAGGCCGATATGGCTGAAGAAATCAAGAAAGCATCGCAAGACATGACCGCCTCGGTTTCGACCGAAGACAGCTCTGTCGAACTCAGCAAGGACGAACTGCAAGGCGTCGCAGGTGGCAACTTCCTGACCGACATCGGCAGCGAGATCGGCGGTGCGGCCGAAGCTGTTGGCGGCGCCGTCGCCGGTGCAGCCGAGGGTGCGGCACATGGCGTTGCCGAAGGGGCCGAATGGGCATACCACAACCCCGTCAAGGCCGGCATCATCATCGGGGCGACGGTTGCAAGTGGTGGCGCCGCGCTCGCGGTTGCAGGGACGGGGCTTGCGACTGCCGGGACAGTTATCGCAACCGCCGTCGGCGCAGGTGCCGCCGGCGGACTGGGTGGCGGAGCGATCGGCGGTTCGATCGGCATCGCCGACGGTCAGGATCTGACCAAGAACGGCAAAAAGGTGGATATCGGCTGACGACAGAACCGTCACGCCGGTCCTTCGCGGCCGACATGTGCGGCGCAGACGCACGAACCAGACGCGGCCTTCACGAGGTGAGGGCCGCGCCTTGTCTTTTGAGGTATCGTTTCAAGGTATCGTTTCTTGAAGCCCGTTTCGGACGCAGTGCACACCGACATGCGCGGCGTCCTGTAGTGGGGGTTATGGTAAAACGACCTCTTACTCTGCCGGTTCGGCCTGCGGTCTTGCCCCCCTGAGCGGACAATGCACCAAGCTGGCGCGGCAGCCACGTCGACCGCCGTTCAGCACCGCCGTCAGGTCCGTTTGCCCCGGCCATAACGACCCGGCGCATCCCGGCTGGGGTTGCACCGACCGCGCCAGGGATATCCACGATGTGGCGGCCTCAGGTCAGATCTCGCGGATGCCATGTACCCGCCCGTTCCCTTGGACCACACGCCGGATCTTGGGCTGCAGCCTCTCGTCACAACGGGCACCGACGGGCAAGTGCGCCCGGTAGCCCGCATCGTCGGGTGATCATGGCAGGCGGACGGACCGGTCTGCACGACGCAGCCATACGCGTCACTTCCAGGCGCCCGGACAGAACACGACAATCAGCCGAACCCGAAGCCCCCGGAATCGTCCGGAGGTTTGCCCATTCCTTTCGCACGCATAGGTGGGGAATGACGCCCGACGGCACGGCGGACGACCGCCCGACCTGTCGCAACATAGGCCTGTCCAGGAACCTTCGGCCTGTTCGAACGTTAATGTTGTGAAGATCATACGCGGCGCATCTTGAACGGGATCTCGCAAAGATTGTTGCCATTCTGCACAAACCCAAAGTGCGGCTGGACAACGGTGCTGCTGGGCTCTTGCGGTTGCTCTCTGTGCGAACCAAGCTGTGCATTGCGGGGCAGGAAACGTGCAAGACACTGAAATAAATAATACAATTTCACATTTGGACCAGTGACAAAGTGCGCCTATGGAACAGCGACCGAAAGGATCTTACAACGTTTAAGTGCGACGATATGAATACAACACCCTTAAGTTGTTAACGGTTTATCGGAATAACCGAACCCGAAAATCAACCTTAAGGAGAAATTCAGCCGGGCACACTGCTCGTCTTTGAAGCGAAGCCAAGGAGTGAGAAGAAGACCAAATGGACCAGACCGACGTACTGAAAGCCGGGAATGGCACCACGCACCAGGTGCACATTTACGATACGCCGCTGTACAAGGATCACGACCTTCTGGTCCGTCTGGATTTCTCCGAGGTAACGCGGTTTTCCCAAGGGCATCATGTCTTTACCGGAGCCGGGAACGACATCATTGATTTCCAGAACTTCAATAGTGTCGACAGCGTCGTCGTCGGCCGCCTGAACGACTTCGATCCCACGCGCGATCAGATTGCGCTCGATGGGCAGGCCATCGATCTGACGAACCCTCCCAGCAATGTCCGGATCGTCGAATTCAACGGCAACCACAACGATCCCGGCGCCCATCCGCAGCAATGGATGCTGGTCACGACCGATGCCGGCGGGAAGATATTCTATGCGCTGGAAGGCTTCCGCATCGACATGACAGGCGACGGCATTGCCCGCGACGGAAACGAGGAAGGTCATTTCATCCGCGAAGAGGGCGTGCCCGATTTTTCGAAGCTGACAGATGTCGCCTATGAAGACCCGCAGGACACCGTGCCCGACGGATTCACGGCTGCCGACGGCAACATCATCAACGACATCGACAGCAACCCCGCCGATGTGAATGATCTGATTTCAGGAACCAATGGCGTCGACCTGATTGCCGGTGGCCTGAACGACGATACCATCAGCGGCGGCAATGGCGACGACAAGATCTGGGGCGGAAGCGGGCACGATACCGTTTTCGGGGGAAATGGCGACGATGTCATTTGGGGCGGCTTCGGTGAAGACGACCTCGTGGGCGGCGACGGCGATGACGTCATTTTCGGCGGCAAGCATTCCGACGAACTGCACGGGCTCGCCGGCAACGATACGCTTCGGGGCGAACGCGACGACGATGTGCTTTTCGGCAATGAAGGCGATGATTACCTCGTCGGCGGCGGCGGAAGCGACCTCCTTTTCGGTGGCGATGATGACGACATCCTGGAGGGCGGTTTCGGCTTCGACCAGCTGAACGGTGGCCAGGGTGCCGATATCCTGACCGGCGACGCCGGACGGGACACGTTCGTCTTCAAGTCGGATCACATGATCCACTGGGATAATCTGAGCGGCACCGGAACGGAGAAACTGCTTCAACTCGACCGGATCACCGATTTCACGATCGGCGACGATGTCATCGCCTTCGACGGAATTCCCTACATCCAGTCGATGGCGGACCTGGATACCTGGGTCAACACGATCGACGGGAACAAGTACTTCACGCTGCGCGTTTCGGCCACGGACGAACGCATTCTGGTCGACGTCGACGACTCGGTCGGCCAGGCGCAGTTCATGGACGCCGACAACTTCCTTTTCACCTGAGACAGGTCTGCGTATCACCTGTCCCGGGCTTCACACCTCGTTCTTCGGTCTGGTGCCCGGGCCACGGGCACGGACATGGCCCGGGACAGCGGTCCGCCCCTTCGAAAGGCGGCCGCTTTCTGAAGTGCCGGCAAAACATTCGCCCTGGCAGCGCCGGACGCCCGGGGCCGCAGCAGATGCAATCGCCCGAATGTCCGGGACCGCCCCTAGGACGATGCGACCAGATCGAAAAGCCTGCGGCCAAGCGCGGTTTCCGGATCGGCCAGATCGAAGACAATCGTCAGATGATTGGCCGCGGTTTCCGTCCTCAGTTCCACCGCCATATCTTCCCGCCGCAAAAGACCGGCCAAAGCGACAGCCTGGTCCTGGAAAGGCGCGGTTTCCCTTTCCCCGCAGGTGATTATGCGCAACGGGCCGGGCCTGTGCCGGGCCAGGACCGGCGACCACGCCCTGGCCTCGTCGTCCCGCATCTGCGCCTCGTCCTTCAGGAACGATCCGGGAATGCCCGAAAGGTCGTAGATACCGCTGACCAGCAACATGCCGCGCAGGTCCGGGACATCGGGCGGACCCGCGTCGCCGGGAGCGTCGGAGGCCAGCAGCGCGGCCAGATGCGCCCCGGCAGAGTGACCGCTTACCGTGAACCGCCCCGGGTCCGCGCCGATGTCGGGTGCGATCCCGATCAGATGCCGCGCGGCGCTGCGAACCTGCGCGACGATCTCTGCCAGCCGGGTCCCGGGCATCAGATCATAGCTGATCAGCGCCGCGATACCGCCGGCGGCGACGACCGGCGCGGCGACAAGGGTATGCGCGTCCTTGCTGCCGGCGCGCCAGTATCCGCCGTGAATGAACATGTGCAGCGGCGCCGACGGGGCCGGATCCGGTGGGAAGACCAGATCGAAGCTCTGCCTTTCTGTCGGGCCGTAGCCCAGGTTCCGTTCCATCCGCGCATGCGCGGCGAAGGCGCGGCTTCGCGCCTCCGTCTTCTCCATGATCGCATCGAAGTCGGGGATGAAGTCCCGGTTTCGGTAGAGGTCCCGTTCGGCCATCGTCCGTCCTTTCCCGCTGTCGGAATCCGCCGTCAGAACTCGACGGCGAAGTATTTGGGCTCCATGAATTCAAGGATCCCGGTGACACCGCCCTCGCGCCCCAGGCCGCTTTGTTTCGCTCCGCCAAAGGGGGCGGCCGGGTCCGACATCAGCCCGCGGTTGATGCCGACCATCCCAGTCTCGATCCCCCGCCCGACGCGCATCGCCCGCATGATGTCCCGCGAATAGACATAGGCCGCAAGCCCGTACTCGGTATCGTTGGCCAGTCGGATCGCCTCTTCCTCGGTCTCGAAACGATAGATCGCGGCGACCGGGCCAAAGATCTCCTCGTGCGCAAGCGCGGCATCGGTCGGCACGTTTTCAAGCACGGTCGGGGGGTAATAGTAGCCGCTGCCGTCCAGCGGCGCGCCCCCGGTCGTGGCCCGTGCACCGCGCGACTTCGCCTCGGACACCAGCCGGTCGATCTTGTCCACCGCCTTCGTAGTGATCATCGGCCCGCACTGCGTGTCGGGAGCGTAGCCGGCCCCCAGCTTCATCGCTTTCATGCGGGCCGTCAGCCCTTGGACGAAGGCGTCATGGATGCCCGATTGCACGTAGAACCGGTTCGCCGCGGTACAGGCCTCGCCCCCGTTGCGCATCTTGGCGACCATCGCACCGTCCAGCGCGGCGGACAGATCGGCATCGTCGAAGACCACGAAAGGCGCGTTGCCGCCCAGTTCCATCGAACAGTTGACCACGGACTTCGCCGCCTCGGCCAGCAGCACACGGCCGACGCCGGTCGACCCGGTGAAGGACAGCTTCCGCACCCGCGGATCGGCCAGCATCGCCGAGGTCACGCCGCCGGGATCTGTCGTGGTCAGCACGTTCACCACGCCCGGGGGCACGCCCGCCTCGGCCCCCAGCCGCGCCATCGCATAGGCGGTCAGCGGCGTTTCCGAGGCTGGTTTAAGGATCACGGTACAGCCCGCGGCCAGCGCCGGGCCGATCTTGCGCGTGGCCATCGCCGCCGGGAAGTTCCACGGCGTGATCAGGACGGCAATGCCGATGGGTTCGTGATCCACAAGGATATTGTGCGCCCCTGACGGGGTATGACGGAACTCGCCCCCGATCCGCGTCGCCTCTTCTGCATACCAGCGAAAGAACTCGGCGGCATAGGCGACCTCGCCCCGCGCGTCGGGCAGCGCCTTGCCGTTTTCAAGCGAGATCAGAAGCGCCAGTTCCTCGGCATGGTCTGTCATCAACGTGAACCAGCGGCGCAGGATTTCCGACCGCTGGCGGGGCGGCGTGCGGCGCCAGTCGGCCGCAGCCGCATGGGCGGCCTCGACGGCGCGGATCCCATCCCCGACACTGGCGTCGGGCACTTCGGCCAGGGCGTTCCCGGTCGATGGGTCGAGCACGGGAATGCCGGTCCCCGCCTCCCACCTGCCACCGATGAAAAGTCCTTCGGCATGAAGGGACGGATCGGCATAGCCGGTGAAAACGGTATCGAGTGTCATTTCTGTGTCTCCCTCAATGGGTCTCAAGGACGGCGCGGTCGCCGTGGAAGGCTGCACCGACCAGCCGCCGCATATCCTCGGGCGGGAGCGGGCGCGGATTGTTCTGGATCAGCCGGGCGATGCCGCAGGATTGTTCGGCCACCCAGTCAAGCCGGTCTTCCTCCAGCCCCAGGTCCCGCAGGGTGCGCGGGATGCCGATCCTGTCGAAGAGCGCGGCGATGGCGGGAATGACCTCGGCACCGCTGGCCACGCCGATCAGACCGGCGACCCGGTCCAACTCCGGCCCGATCACGGGCGCGTTCCAGGCCATGACATAGGGCATCAGACAGGCCACGCCGGCGCCGTGCGCGGTGTGGGTCAGGGCCCCGACCGGGTATTGGATCGCATGGGCCGCGGCCGTACCCGCGACGCCGAAGGCCAGGCCGGCGGTGGTGGCGCCCATCATCACCCTGGCCCGCGCATCGGCATCGCTGCCGTCGGCGCAGGCGCGTTCCAGCCCTTCCCAAAGCAGGCCGATGGCGGTCAGCGCGAAATGGTCCGACGTAGCATTCTTGCCGACGAAGACCCGTTCCTGCGCCAGCCCCGGCGTGGGCGTGCGGCGGATGGCGGTGAAGGCCTCGATCGCGTGGGTCAGCGCATCGGCCCCGGCAATCGCCGTCAGCGATTTGGGGCAGGTCAGAGTGAGGTCGGGGTCGCAGATCGACGCGGTGGGAATGATGTAGGGCGACGAGATGCCGACCTTCAGCTGGCGTTCGTCATCGGACAGCACCGCAACCGGCGTCGCTTCGGACCCCGTGCCTGCCGTCGTCGGCACCGCGATCAGCGGCAGGACCGGGCCGGGGACCATGAATTCTCCGTAATAGTCCTGGGGTTTGCCGCCATGGGTCAGAAGCACCGCCACGCATTTCGCCATGTCGAGGCACGAGCCCCCCCCGACCCCGATCACGAGGTCTGGCACGAAATCGCGCGCGGCTTCGGCACTGGCGACCGCGGTTCCGACCGGGACGTCGGGCAGGGTCGAGCTGTCGACCCGGACCTGCAAGCCACAGGCTTCAAGCTGGGCGATCATCGCCCGAAACATCGTGTCCCCCGCCAGTCGTTCGTCGGTCACCACCAGCGCCCGCCTGCCGAGTTTCGCCGCGACTTTCCCAAGGGCGTCGCGCTGGCCCGTGCCGAAGATCAATTCTCGCGGGGCCCTGATCGTGCCGAATAATGTCATCTCGTCTCCTGTCGTTGTCATCAGCCCTGAGCCAGGGTGCAGATCTGGTCGTAGAGCGTGTCGGGCAGATCAGCGCCTGCGCCCGCCGGGCCCGCATCCTGTTGCCGGGCGCCGACGCAGGACGGCAGGGATCCTCCGCACGGGACGCGCGCAGATTATCGAGACGGTCAGACGACCCTGCCGCGCGGCCCGCGCAAGAAGTGTCTTTTCCACAAGCGTCCGAAGGTTTTCGACCGAAACCGGCACGCCCGAACCCTCCCCCCTGAATCAGATCCTATATGATATTGTATTTGACATTCGATATCCTATCAGTGTTAAGATCTCGCTTGTCAAGAATGCTGAACTTGGAGGAACGCATGGCTGTAACGACGGATCGCGACCACAAAGGCGGGTTCGTGCGGCCTTCGAGCATAGCCGAAAGCGTTCATGAACGGATTTACGAGCGGATCATGTCGCTTGAGATTCCGCCCGGCGCCCGCATCACCATCGACGGTCTGGCGCGCGAGCTGAACGTCTCGCAGACACCTGTGCGCGAGGCGCTGACCCGGCTGGAACGCGAAGGCCTGGTGCGCAAGGCGCATCTGATCGGCTATTCCGCCTCGCCGCAGCTGACGCACAAGGAATTCGACGATCTCTACAAGTTCCGGCTGATGCTGGAACCGGAAAGCGCGCGGCAGGCCTGCCTGAACCTGACGCCGGAAACGCTGAAACGGATCGAAAGTGCGGCCGCCGACATGGAGACGGGCGAACAGCCGGTCGACAGCAACAGCCGCTATTCCCGTTTTGCTCGGGCGGATGCGCACTTTCACGACGAGATCCTGAAGGTCGCCGACAACGAATTCGTCCGGCAGGCCCTGAACGACCAGCACATCCACCTGCACATCTTCCGCCTGATGTTCCACAGCCGCGTCACCCAGGAGGCGCTGGAAGAGCACGAGCGTCTGCTGGCCGCCTTCCGCGCCGGCAACGCGGAAGCGGCCTATCAGGCAATGCAGGACCATATTGCCCGTTCGCGCGACCGGCTGGCGGCCGCATTCCAATGATCGACCCGGCGACCGATACCGCGGGCGGCCCGACGGCGCCCCAGCCGCCGGTGCTTCTGGCCCGGGGTCTGTCCAAGGCCTATGGCGCCATAACCGTGCTAAGCGAGGTGACGCTCGACATCCGCGCAGGCGAGGTTCACGCGATCATAGGCGAAAACGGCGCTGGCAAGTCGACCCTGATGAAACTTCTGTCGGGCCATGCCGAACCCACCGAGGGCACGATGGCGCTGGCCGGCGCCCAGGTGAAATTTGCCGACGCCGTGCAGGCCGAAGATGCAGGCATCGTGCTTGTCCATCAGGAAATCCTGCTGGCCCCCGATCTGACCGTGGCGCAGAACCTGTTCCTTGGCCGCGAGCTTTCGCGGTTCTTCGCCGTCGACGACAGAAGGATGAACCGGCGCACGGCCGATGTGCTGGCCCGTGTCGGTTCGACCGCGCGGCCCACGACCATCGTGGGCGACCTGCCGCTGGCGCAGCGCCAGCTTGTCCAGATTGCCCGCGCGCTGCTGGATGACCGCAAGGTGATCATCCTGGACGAACCGACCGCGATGCTGGCCAATGACGAGGTCGGCGCGCTCTTGGACATCGTGCGGAACCTGCGCGCCCAGGGCGTTGCGGTACTCTACATCTCGCACCGCCTGGAAGAGGTCGAAGCGCTTGCCGACCGTGTCACCGTCTTGCGCGACGGTAAGATGATCGGCACCTGGCCCGCGGCGGATCTGGACCAGCGCCAGATGGCGGAACTGATGGTCGGGCGCGAACTGTCTATGCTCTACCCGCCCAAGAGGGGTGCCGCGTCCGCGGAACCGATCCTCGAGGTCGAGGACCTGTCGGTCGATCACGGCAAGATCGCGGGGTCCTTCATTGCTCGCCCCGGCGAGGTTCTGGGCATCGGCGGCATGATCGGGGCCGGTCGCACGGAACTGATCGAAGGCCTGATGGGCCTGCGCCCGGCCCAGGGGGGCACGATCCGCCTGAATGGCACGACGGTGGTAAAGCCAAGCGTCCACACGATGATGGACGCGGGCCTTGTCTACTTGACCGAGGATCGCAAGGGAAAGGGCCTGCTCCTGAACGAGGAGATGGGCCCCAACCTGACCCTTCAGGCGCTCGACATGATCAATCCGGGCCTGCGTCTGGACCGCAGGAAGGAAACCGCGGCGCTGCGGGCGGTGGTTCAGGAATACGACATCCGTGTCCGCACGCTCTCGGTCCAGGCGGGCCAGCTTTCGGGGGGTAACCAGCAGAAGCTGCTGCTGGCCAAGGTGATGCAGGCCAATCCGTCTGTGGTCATCATCGACGAACCCACACGCGGCATCGACATCGGCAACAAGGGCCAGATCTATCGCTTCATCGACGCGCTCGTCCGGACGGGGAAGGCCTGCATCATGATCTCGTCCGAGCTGCCCGAACTCGTCGGCCTGTCCGACCGCGTGCTGGTGATGCGCGCCGGGCACTTCGTGGCCGAACTGACGGGTGCGGACATCACCGAACAGAACGTCGTCTATGCCGCCGCAAGCAGCGGCGACGGCACCGAGGGGAGGAAACGCGCATGAGCAGCGCCGAAGTCGCAACGCTTCCGGAAAGCGAAGGATTCAGGATCCGCTGGGGCGACCTTGCCCCGTTCATCGCTCTTGGCGTGATCATCCTGCTGGGCACGCTGATCAATTCGAACTTCATGTCGGCGAACAACATCCTGAACGTGATCACCCGAAGCGCCTTCATCGCGATCATCGGCGTGGGCGCGACCTTCGTCATCGCGACCGGGGGGCTGGACCTTTCCATCGGGTCGATGCTGGCCTTCGTCGTCGGCATCATGATCATGGCGATGAACGCGCTTGCCCCGGCGCTGGGGGCCTGGGCGATCCCGGCGGGTGCCGTCGTCGCGCTCGTGGTCGGATCGCTCTGCGGGTTGCTGAACGGGCTGATCGTGACCGTCGGACGGATCGAACCCTTCATCGTCACGCTGGGCACGATGGGTATCTTCCGGGCGCTGATCACCTACATGACCGATGGCGGTTCGCTGTCCATCGACCGCAGCCTGCGCAACGCCTATCGACCGGTCTATTTCGGGGATTTCCTGGGCATCCCCTACCCCGTTCTCATCACGCTGGCGATCGCGCTTCTTGGCGCCTTCATCCTCTACCGGACGAAATACGGTCGCCGGGTCACTGCCGTGGGTTCGAATGCCGACGTTGCCAGCTTTTCGGGCGTCCATGTCTCTCGCGTGCGGACGATGGCCTTCGTTATTCAGGGCTTCTGCGTCGCCGTGGCCGCGATCTGCTATGTGCCGCGGCTTGGCGCCGCGACGCCCACGACCGGCCAGCTGTGGGAGCTCCAGGTCATCACCGCCGTCGTCATCGGCGGCACGCTGCTGCGCGGGGGCAAGGCCCATATCTGGGGCACCGTCGCCGGCGCACTCATTCTCGAGGTCATCGCCAATGTCATGGTCCTGTCGGACATGGTGTCGGAATACCTCGTCGCTGCGGTCCAGGGGGCGATCATCATCATCGCCATGCTGGCTCACCGCTTCACCAGCACCCGCTGAACCGGCGGGGCACAAACTGAAAAAATGGAGGAGGGAACCATGAAGATGACGAAGAAAGGTGCGGCGCTGCTGTCTGCCGCGGCCGTTGCAGGCGCGCTGACCGGCGCGGCGGCACAGGCCCAGGACAAGGAATTCACCATCGCGGTGTCCATCCCGGCCGCGACCCATGGCTGGACCGGCGGCGTGGTCTACCACGCCCAGGAAGCCGAAAAGCAGCTGGAAGCCGCCTTTCCCAATATCGACGTGATTGTTTCGACCGCGTCGTCGGCCACCGCGCAGGTGTCGTCGCTGGAAGATCTGTCGGCCACCAACAAGCTCGACGCGCTGGTGATCCTGCCCTTCACCTCGGAAGAACTGACGGGCCCGGTCGAACAGATTGCGTCGAACGGCACCTTCATCACGGTGGTGGACCGGGGCCTGGCGGATCCGTCGATCCAGGACCTTTACGTGGCCGGCGACAATATCGCGGTCGGCGCGAACACGGCGAAATGGCTGGTCGACAAGCTGGGCGGCCAGGGCGAGATCGTCGTGCTGCGCGGCATCCCGACGGTGATCGACGACGAACGCATCAAGGGCTTCCAGGACGTCATCGACCAGAGCGACATCAAGATCCTCGACATCCAGTACGCCAACTGGAACCAGGACGAGGCCTTCTCGCTGATGCAGGACTATCTGGGCAAGTACCCGCATATCGATGCCGTCTGGGCGAATGACGACGACATGCTGCTGGGCGTGATCGAGGCCGTCGATCAGGCCAAGCGCGACGAAGTCCAGTACATGCTGGGCGGCAACGGCATGAAGCAGGTGATCGAGATGGTGAAGGCGGGCGACGAACGGACGCCGATCTCCACCCCCTACCCGCCTTCGATGATCGCCTCGGCCATGTACATGACCGCGGCGCAGTTCGCCGGCCAGGCGCCGATGCGCGGATCGTTCAAGCTGGACGCACCGCTGATCACGCCCGAGAATGCGGACCAGTTCTATTTCCCTGAGTCCCCGTTCTGATCATCCCGACCACCGTCCGGCCGCCCCAGGCCCCCTTGGCCCCGGCCGCCGGACGGACCACCCCGAGACCCAGGAGACCCAGATGAGCGGCAAGAAAATCCTCATGCTGACCGGTGAGTTCACCGAAGAATACGAGATCTACGTCTACCAGCAGGGCATGGAGGCCGTCGGCCATACGGTCCACGTGGTCTGCCCCGACAAGAACGAAGGCGATCTGATCAAGACTTCGCTGCACGATTTCGAAGGCGACCAGACCTATACCGAAAAGCCGGGCCATTTCGCCGAGATCAACAAGACGTTCTCCGAAGCCGAAGCCGAGCTCGACAGCTATGACGCAGTCTATGCCGCCGGCGGCCGCGGCCCCGAATACATCCGCACCGATCCCCGCATCCAGGCGATGGTGAAACACTTCCACGATGCCGGGAAACCGATCTTCACCATCTGTCACGGCGTACAGATCCTGATGGCCGTGCCCGGCGTGCTGAAGGGCAGGAAGGTCGCGGGCCTTGGCGCCTGTGCCCCCGAAGTCGCGGCAGTGGGCGGCATCTATATCGATGTCGACCCCAAGGAGGCCTTCGTCGACGGCACGATGGTGTCGGCCAAGGGCTGGACCGGCCTTGCCGCCTTCATGCGCGAATGCCTGAAGGTGCTCGGCACCGAAATCCGTCACAACTGAAGACCGGCCGACCGTCCGGACAAGGGCCGCCTCGTGCGGCCCTTTCTCTTTTCCGGCTGGGGGGCCTGCCCCCGCACGCCCCGCACGCCCTGTGCGCCGCGCGCCGCCATCGGGCCCGGAACGTCCCTTTGCGGATTGCCTGCAGCAGGCGCAATCGCCGCGCCCGCATCGGCCTGTCCAAAGGCCATGGCGGAACCGATGCCGCCATTCGCCCGCGACCCGCGCGCCGCCGTTCCCCAACGTCTGCCGCGTCCAGTCCCGTTCGTTCTCCGTCCCTCACGCCTCGGCCCACGGCTTCCCACTGGGTGACAAATAGAGATTCGGCCGGAGGAATCACTGGAACGGCTGGATTGTTTTGTCCGACCAAAACAAGGCCATTCGCGCCAATAAGCCCGTCAAGATTGTGCCAGATCGGATTTTCTCGGGAAATTTCTCCATCTTGGTACAACAAAAGCGCCGATCCGGGCCCGGAAGTCGCTTCAATTTGTTGATATGCACGCCAACCTATGCCTTATTTGCCCAACCAATGGGGTGGTGGCGCCCCTCCCGGCATGCTGGAGGAGCTGGACCGGGCATCGACATGAGGGAGGATTGACATGAACCTGGTACAAAGACTTGTCGGCCTGACGGCCGTCGCGGTTACGACCATCGGCTTTGCCGGCGGGGCCATGGCCGCAGACTACAACTGGACATTCCAGACATCGGAAACCGCAGGCGAACCGGGATTCGTCAACAAGCAGAAATGGGCCGAAAGCGTCGGCAAGATGTCGGGCGGCCGGATCGCCATCGAGATCCTGCCGATCGGCGCGGTCGTACCGCATACCGACACGCTCGACGCGGTCGGCGCCGGGATCCTGCAGGGTCACCTGACCGATCCCAGCTACTTTTCGGGCAAGGATCCGGCCTTCGCGATGATGGGCAACCTAGTCGGCGCATGGAGCGATCCGTTCGAACTGCTGGGCTTCATGGAAAGCGGCGGCGGAAACGAACTCTATGCCGAACTGGTCGAGCCCTACGGCGTCCAGTTCATCGGCCCCGCCGCGACGGAACCCGAAGCCTTCGTCTCGCGCATTCCGATCCGCTCGGTCGAAGACCTGAAGGGCGTCAAGATGCGTGCCCCCGAAGGCATGGTCTACGAGATCTTCTCGAAAGCGGGCGCCGCGCCGGTGTCGCTGCCGGGGTCCGAGATCTTCTCGGCACTCGACAAGGGCGTGGTGGATGCGGCGGACAACACCGTCTTCGCCACCAACCAGGCGCTCGGGATGAACGATATCGCGCACTACCCGCTTTACCCCGGGTTCCATTCGCTGCCGATGATCGACGTGTCGATGACCAAGTCGATCTGGGACGAACTACCCGAGGACCTGCAGGATATCCTGATCGCATCGGTAGAGCAGTTCAGCTTCAACCACATCTTCTCGGTTCGCCAGCTCGACGCGGCCGCGGTGGAACAGGCCAAGGCCAACCCGGATATCGAAATCATCAACTGGTCGGGCGACGAGCGCGCCAAGTTCCGCCGCATCGCGCAGCAGGAATGGCAGAACTGGGCGGGCAAGACGGACATGACACAGCGCTACTACGACGCGGTCACCCAGTATCTTTCCGGCCGCAACCTGCTCTGATCCATCGAAAACAAGAAACTGCTGCGCCCTGCGAACCATGGGCAGGGCGCAGAAACGACAGGCAGGGGGGTGCCGAATATGGCCGAAGTGGGCGATATCGTAAACGAGGTGGAAGACGCGGATGCCGACATCCGCACCGGGTTGGACCGGGTGATCGCGGGGTCTTCCAAGGTTCTTGCATGGGCGATCTTCGTCGCCTTCGGCATTACCGTGATCGAGGTGGTGGCCCGCTATGTCTTCGACAGCCCGACCTTCTGGGCGCATGAAACCACGACGTTCCTGATCGCCGCGATCTTCCTGATCGGCGGCCCCGTGGCCCTGGCCCGCGACAAGCACATCCGGGTGCGGATCTTCTACGACGCGGTCGGCAGCGAGCGCCGCCGCACGCTCGACATCGTCAACTCCGTGATCGCGCTGATCTTCTTTGCCGGGCTTGCCTATGCAAGCTGGGTGATGGTGGGCAAGTCCTGGTTCACCCCCACCGGTGCGCTGCACCTGGAAGGAACCGGGACGTCCTGGAACCCGCCGACCCCTGCGCTGCTGAAACTGATGGTGCTGCTCTGCGTGGTCGCGATGTTCGTCCAGACCGTCTTTCACCTGGTCGCCGCGATCCGGCGCGCCCCTGCCGCCGCCGACGGAGGCAAGTGACCATGGGTCTCAACGCTCTCGGGATCGAAGCCGGGTCCTACATTCTCGTCGCCTCGATCTTCCTTCTGCTCCTGACCGGCCAGCCCCTGGCCTGGGTCACGGGCCTGGTGGCGCTGATCTTCACCTTCGGGTGGTTCGGGCCGATGGCCCTGCCGCTCGTCACCTCGCGGATCTTCGGCTTCATTACCGAATATTCGCTGGTCGCCATTCCGATGTTCATCCTCATGGCGGCCCTGCTCGACCGGTCGGGCATCGCACGGTCGCTGTTCAACGGCATGCGCATCCTTGCCGGCAGGCTGCCCGGGGGCGTCGCGGTCCAGACCCTGATCGTGGCGATCCTGATGGCCGCCATGTCGGGCGTCATCGGGGGCGAGATCGTCCTTCTCGGCATCCTCGCGCTGCCGCAGATGCTGCGGCTCGGCTATGACCGGAACCTGTCCATCGGGGTCGTCTGCGCCGGCGGGTCGCTGGGCACGATGATGCCGCCGTCGATCGTGCTCATCATCTACGGGCTGGTCGCCAATACCTCGATTGCGGACCTGTTCATCGCGGCGATCACCCCCGCACTCCTGCTTTTGGGCTTCTACGTTGCCTATGTCCTCTTCCTCTGCTGGCGAAATCCGAATCTCGGCCCGCCGATGTCGCGCGAGGAAGTGGCCCAGGAATCCATGTTTTCGGCCCTGCGTGCGCTTGCGGCCCCGTTGTTCATCGTCCTGGTGGTGCTCGGCTCGATCTACGGCGGCATCGCCTCGATCACCGAAGCGGCGGCCATGGGCGTCACCGCGGTCCTGGTCATCGCACTGGTGCGGAAAGAACTGACGGTGAAGATGGTCCAGGACAGCCTGGTCCACACGCTGGAAACCTGCGGCATGATCATCTGGATCGGCATCGCCGCGGCGGTTCTTGTCGGGGTCTACAACCTGATGGGCGGCAACCGGTTCGTGGCCCAGACGATCCTGGGGATCGATGCGGCGCCGGTGGTGATCGTCATGGTGATGATGCTGATCCTGCTGGTGCTGGGGATGTTCCTCGACTGGATCGGCATCGCGCTGCTGACCCTGCCGATCTTCGTGCCCATCGTGGTGCAGCTGGGCTTCGACCCGATCTGGTTCGGCATTCTCTTCGCGGTGAACATGCAGGTTTCCTACCTGACGCCGCCCTTCGGCCCGGCCGCCTTCTACCTGAAAAGCGTGGCCCCCAAGGAGATCACGCTGAAGCACATCTACACCGCCCTGCTGCCCTTCATCGCGCTGCAACTGGTGGTACTCGCGACGATCCTGTTCTTCCCGCCGATCGCGACCTGGCCGATATGAGGACACCGTGACCAATAGACACCCAGCGACAGAGTTGGACGACACGTGCGACGAACCCGCCGAAGGGTCTGCCGTCGACCAGGTCGTGGCCCAGATCCGGGACCTGATCGACGCAGACGGACTGACCGTCGGCGACAAGCTCCCGACAGAGCGCGAACTTTGCGAACGCTTCGCGATCAGCCGCAACACCGTGCGCGAGGCGATGCGGATGCTGAAGGCCTACGGCATCGTCGACGTGCGTCCCAAGGTCGGCGCGACCATCGTCGACCAGCGGATGAACCGCGCCCTGGACATCTTTTCCTTCAACGTGGCCGAAATTTCGCGTCGGACCTTCGACGACATCCAGGGGTTCCGCGAACTGATCGAGACCGGCACCGCGCTGGCGATTTTCGACGCGGTCACGCCGGAGGACCTGGCCGAGCTGCGCGATCTCAACCGGCGGATGGTCCAGGCGGAAAGCGTCGTCGAAGCGTCGGAGTTCGATTTCCAGTTTCACGTCAAGCTGATCTCGCTGACCGGCAACCGGTCGATCCTCGATGTCTACGGCATCATGAAACCGGTGATCCTGCGGATCATGCAGCGCGGCAAGACCCGCAGGATCATCGAGGGCGAAACCTACCTTGAACACGAAGGCGTTCTGCGGGCGGTCGAGGAGGCCGACCACCTTGCCTACCAGTACCTCATGCGCAGCCACCTTCGCCGGGGCCTGGCAACCTTTGCCGAGCCCCCCGAAGCCCACGACGGCAGGTCCTGACGAGCACAACGATCTGAAGCCGGGACCACCCGGCCGGAAGCAGCACATCATTCTGTCTCTGGGAGGAGAACATGAAACCACGGACGATACTTGCCACGCTATCGATGGCCACGATCCTGAGCGCGGGCGCGGCCCTTGCCGGACCCGCGGTCGTGTCCGGGCCCGGTGCCCAGCCCGAATGTTTCGCGCCCTGGACCGAGGACACGAAATACCTCCAGTGGCCTGCCAAGGAAGGCCCCTACCAGATCGCCGTGGTCAACGGCTTCGTCGGCAACACCTGGCGGATCCAGATGGTCAAGACCGCCAAGGCCTATGCCGAGGATCCAAGCGTCAAGGACAAGATTTCCGAGTTCAAGGTGGTGTCCACCGGCACCGATGCGCCGGCCCAGCTTGGCGCCATCGAGGACTTCATCAACCAGGGCTACGACGCGATCATCACGATTGCCGTGGCGCCGACCGGCTTCGACCGTGTGATCCGGCTGGCCGACAAGAACGACGTCGTGCTGGTGCCCTTCGACAACGTGCTCGACACCGATGCGGTGATGCAGGTGAACGAGGACCAGCTTGCCATGGGCAAGAAGTGGGGCGAATTCATCCTGGGCG
The DNA here is from genome assembly GCF_009765275.1 of Chachezhania sediminis. GTDB lineage: Bacteria > Pseudomonadota > Alphaproteobacteria > Rhodobacterales > Rhodobacteraceae > Chachezhania > Chachezhania sediminis. Next base: position 31,876 of record NZ_VOPH01000012.1, on the reverse strand, counting down.
AACTCGACGCCATGGGGGTCGATGGCGGCAAGCTTCTGGAAGTGCGCGGGCTGGCCGGGAATTCCGTCGACCGGGACCGGTCGCAGGCCATCAACGATGCCATCGCGGCGGATGACGGCAACTGGGAGGTCATCTCGGTTGTGGGCAACTGGGACGACGGAACCACCCAGAAGGTGGTGGCCGACGCCATCGCCGTCCACGGACAGTTCGATGCCGTAATCGGTCAGGGCGGCTCGAACGGGATCGTTCAGGCCCTGAAGGATGCCGGCCACCCCTGGGTGCCGGTTGCGGGCGAATCCGAAAACGGGTTCCGCAAGGCCATTGCAGAATATTCGGACGAGGGGCTGAAAGGCATCTCGATCGGCCAGTCGCCCGGTCTTGTCGCGGTGGCCATGAAGGCGGCGATTTCGGCGCTGGAAGGCAACCCGATGCCGCAGCTGATCTCGGTCCCGCTGCCGGTCGCCACCTACAAGGATCTCGCGGACGGCCAGAACTTCTGGTCCGAACTGCCGGACAACTTCTTCACCGTGAACGAGTTCCCGCCCTGCGGCGTGAACATCTCGGGTCCGGCCATCATGGCCGAAACCGGCGACGATTCCTGACAACGCACCTCGTGGGACCGGGCCTGCCCCGGTCCCACGGATCCTACGACCGGGGTGGAAACCATGCAGAACGTGCCCATCGTCGAACTGTCTGACGTGGCGATCAGCTTTGCCGGGGTGAAGGCCCTGGCCGGCGTGGACTTTGCCTGCCACGCCGGATCGACCCACGCCATCCTGGGGGAAAACGGCGCCGGGAAATCGACGCTGATCAAGATCATCTCGGGCGTTCTGAAGCCCGATACCGGCACCATTGCGGTGAACGGCAGCAAGGTCGGCTTTTCCGGCCCGGCAGACGCCGCCGATGCCGGGATCGTCTGCATGTTCCAGGAACTGTCGCTGATCCCCGACCTGAGCGTTGCCGACAATGTGTCGATTCTGCGGCCGCCGCGGCGGTTCGGCCTGATCGACCGCCGCGCCCAGATCGCCCGGACCGAGGAACTGCTGGCCCGGGTGCGGTGCGAGGATGTCGACCCGCGCGCCATGGTCCGCGACCTGTCGCTGTCGCGCCGCCAGATGGTCGAGGTCGCCAAGGCGCTGGGGCGCGACCCGAAGGTGCTGATCCTGGACGAAGCGACCTCGGCCCTGACCCAGCGGGACGTGGAAACCATCTATGGCCTGCTCGACGAGTTGCGGGCGGACGGTGTGTGCAGCCTGTTCATCAGCCACCGGATGCACGAGGTCGAGGCGCTGTGCGACCGGTTGTCAGTCTTTCGCAACGGCCAGCATGTCGAAACCTTCGCCAAGGGCGAACGGAGCGATGCCGAAATCGTCCGGCTGATGATCGGACGGGACGTCACCGCCAAGTTCCCGCCCAAGCCCCCGATCCGCGCCGAGCGCGCGCCCGCGGTGCGGCTGGACGACCTGCGCTGGGAGGACCGGCTGAAAGGCGTCTCCCTGACCCTGGGAAAGGGAGAGATCCTGGGCATCGGCGGGCTGGACGGACAGGGCCAGAAGGAACTGCTGCTTGCCCTTTTCGGCGTGCTGAAGGGGACGAAGGGCACGGTCACGGTGGGCGATGGCGACGGGCTTGCCACCTCGCCCCACAGGGCCAAGACCGGGAAGAACCGGATCGCGCTGATCCCGGACGACCGCAAGACCGAAGGGCTGATGCTGTCGCTGTCGATTGCCGACAACATCGTAGCCGCCGCGCTCGACAAGGTGGCCAGCGGGGGGGTGATCGACCCGGGCCGGCTCGATGCGGCCGTCAGGGACGGGATCGCGCGGCTGCAGATCAAGGCGGGAAGCCCCGCGCATGCGGTCAGGACGCTGTCGGGCGGCAACCAGCAGAAGGTCGTTCTGGCAAAGTGGCTGATGATCGCCCCTGACGTGATCCTGATGAACGACCCCACCCGCGGGATCGACGTGGGCACCAAGCAGGAAATCTTCCGCATGATGCGCACCCTCGCGGACGAGGGGAAATCGATCCTCTTCTATTCGTCGGACTATGCCGAGCTGATCGGCTGCGCGGACCGGGTGATCGTGCTCTACGACGGCCGCGTCGTCAGCGAACTGACCGGCGAGGCCATCACCGAGGAAGCCATCGTCGCCGCCTCGCTCAACCTGAAAGGAGAGGTGGCATGACCCGCTGGATCGCCCAGAACCGCGGCTTTGCCGCTGCGCTGGTGCTCTTTGCCGCGCTCTATTTCTCGTACCACCTGATGCATCCGCGCGGCTTTTCCACCGCGGTGCTGGTCCAGAACGCGAACGAGCTGGTGGCCATCGGCTTCGTCGCCATGGCCCAGACGGTGCCGGTCCTTCTGGGCGGGCTCGACCTTTCGGTGGGCGCGGTCATGACGCTGGCGGCCTGCGTCGCTTCGTGGCTTTTGGACGGAACGCCCGCGCAGATCGCGCTTGGCATGATCGCAACCCTTGCGGTCGGCGCGGGCTTCGGGCTGATGAACGGGCTGATCGTGGTCTATGGCCGGCTGCAGCCGATCATCGCGACCCTTGCCACCGGCGCCATCGCCATCGGCCTTGCCCTGCTGATCCGGCCCAATCCCGGCGGCAATGTCGACGGCGACCTGAACTGGGCGCTGACCAATTCGGTCTACGATTTCGCCGAGACCTACGGGTTCGCCAGGGGCGGCGATGCCGCGTGGCTGCAGCCCTTCGTGAACATCCCCGTGCCGCTGATCCTGCTGTTCGGCACCGCCTGCCTTGTCTGGCTGCCGTTCAAGCGGACGGTGACGGGGCGCACCATCTATGCCATCGGCTCGGCCGAAGGGGCGGCCTATGCCTCGGGCCTGCCCATCGACCGGGCGCGGATCGCGGCCTTCACGCTGGCGGGGTTCTTTGCCGCCTGCGGCGGGCTGTACCTGGCGATCCAGACCTCGACCGGGAATGCCGATGTCGTACAGGCGGGGGCCTATACGCTAAATTCCATCGCCGCCGTGGTGCTGGGCGGAACGGCGCTTTTGGGCGGGACCGGCGGCGTCATCGCCTCGATCCTGGGCGCGATGATCCTGCGGGCGGTTTCGTTCTACTTCCGCATCCTCGACATAGACCCCCTGCTGCAGCCGCTGATCGAAGGGATCGTCCTTCTGACCGCGGTCAGCGCGGTGGCCTTCCGCACCTTCGGGGTGAAGAACCAACTGGAGCTGTTCCGATGACGACAATGCCGCAGATCCGCCCCGACGACCGCCCGCTTCTGATCGCGTTCGGCTTCACGCTGGTGATCCTTGTGATCGGCACCGGCTATACCTTGTCGACCACGGGAACGATGCCGCTGCTGCAGCCGTCCTACCTGATGCAGCAATTGCAGATCGGGTCCTTTCTGGGGATCTGCGCGGCCGGGATGATGCTGGTGATCCTGACCGGTCATATCGACCTGTCGATCCCGTGGACGCTGACCTCGGCTGCGATGGTGGCCACATCGGTCGGCGGCCCGTGGGCGATCCCGGCGGGACTTTCGGTGGGCCTCTGCGTCGGGCTGGTCAACGGGTTCGGCGTGTCGGTCCTCAGGGTGCCGTCGATGATCTTCACGCTGGGCCTCGATACCGTGCTGCGTGGCCTGATGGTGGCCCGGACCGGCGGTTTCGCGCCGCAGGACACGGCCACACCAGCCATGCTGTACCTGGCCAAGGCGAAGCTTCTGGGCGTGCCCGTGGCGCTATTCGTCTGGATCGCGGTGTCGCTCGTGGTGACGTTCCTGCTGACCCGCACCACCTTCGGGCGCGCGCTCTATGCCACAGGCACGAAGGAACGCGCGGCCTGGCTGTCGGGCATCCGCACCCGGGCGGTTGTCACCGGCGCCTTCCTTGGATCGGCGCTCTGTGCCGCGCTGGCAGGCGTATTGCTGGCCGGCTACTCGGCCAAGGCCTACCAGGGCATGGGCAACAGCTACCTTCTGCCCGCCATCGCGGCGGTGGTGCTGGGCGGCACGCATATCCTGGGCGGACGCGGACGCTATGCGGGCACGTTCCTGGGCGTCGTGCTGATCGTCCTCTTGAACTCGATCCTGTCGATCATGCAGATGCCCGAGGCATTTCGGCAGATCATCTATGGCGCGGTCATCATCGGCATGTTGCTGATCTATGGCCGCGGAACGAGGGTTTCGGAATGACCAATCATGAACCGTTGAAACTGAGCGCAAAGGACATCCTGCCGGAAACGCCCGGAGCGCTCCTTGTCGGACGGGTCTGGTCCGGGGCCGAAAACGGTCCCTGCCCCGTGGCAATCCGGGACGGCGACGTGCTGAACCTGACCGGTGTGGCGCCGACCCTGTCGGCCCTGCTGAACCTCGACGACCCCGCCGGGGCGGTGCGCGCGGGGGGACCGTCGCTCGGTCCGCTCGATGCCTTTCTCGACCGGGGCAACGGCACGGGCACGGCCGGGCGCCTGCTTGCCCCTTGCGACCTGCAGGCGATCAAGGCCGCCGGCGTCACCTTCGCCGGCTCCATGATCGAACGCGTGATCGAGGAACGCGCCAAGGGCGATCCGGCCCTGGCCGAGGCGATCCGCAAGGATCTGGCCGAAATCCTCAGCGGCAATCTGCGCGGGCTCGTCCCGGGTTCCGAGACGGCGGCGCAGGTGAAGACGCGCCTGCAGGAGGCCGGTCTCTGGTCGCAATATCTCGAAGTCGGGATCGGCCCGGATGCCGAGATCTTCACCAAGGCACAGCCGATGTCCGCCGTGGGCTGCGGCGCCGATATCGGCATTCACCCGGGATCGCGCTGGAACAACCCCGAACCGGAGGTCGTGCTGGCCATCGCCTCGACCGGCGCCATAAGGGGGGCGGCCCTCGGCAACGACGTGAACCTGCGCGATTTCGAAGGCCGCTCGGCCCTGCTTCTGGGCAAGGCCAAGGACAACAACGCGGCGGCCGCGATCGGCCCGTTCATCCGACTGTTCGACGACGGATTCACGTTGGACGACGTCAGTACCCTGTGCGTCAGCCTGGACGTCACCGGCGACGACGGGTTCCGGCTGTCCGACCGTTCGGACATGGCCCAGATCTCGCGCCAGCCGTCCGACCTTGTGGCCCAGCTTCTGAATCCCACGCACCAGTATCCGGATGGCGCGATGCTCTATCTCGGGACGATGTTCGCCCCCACCAAGGACCGCGAAGGCCCGGGCATGGGCTTTACCCACAGGACCCGCGATCTGGTCACCGTCTCCTCGCCCCAGCTCGGCCGTCTCGTGAACCGGGTCCGCCCCTGCGACGAGGTCGAGCCCTGGACCTTCGGCACCGGGGCACTGATGGGCAATCTCGCAGTGCGGGGAGTGCTCGGATGACAAAGCGGCGTCTCAGAAGCCAGGACTGGTTCGACAATCCCGATCATGCCGACCTGACGGCGCTCTATCTCGAGCGCTTCATGAACTACGGCACGACCCCCGAGGAACTGACCGAAGGCCGCCCCATCATCGGCATCGCGCAGTCGGGCAGCGACCTGTCCCCCTGCAACCGGCATCATATCGACCTGGCCAAGAGGGTGCGCGACGGGATCCGCGATGCGGGCGGCATCCCCATCGAATTCCCGACCCACCCGATCTTCGAGAACTGCCGCCGCCCGACGGCCGCGCTGGATCGCAACCTGGCCTATCTGGGGCTGGTCGAGGTTCTTTATGGCTATCCCATCGACGGGGTCGTCCTGACGACGGGCTGCGACAAGACCACGCCCGCCGCGATCATGGCCGCGGCCACCGTCGATATCCCGGCCATCGTCCTGTCCGGCGGCGCGATGCTGGATTCGGTCCACGAAGGGCGCCTTGCCGGATCGGGCACCGTCATCTGGCAGTCCCGCCGCCGCTATGCCGCGGGGGAGATCGACCGGGACGAGTTCCTGGCCGCCGCGCTCGACAGCGCGCCATCGATCGGACACTGCAACACGATGGGCACGGCATCGACGATGAACGCCCTGGCCGAGGCGATGGGCCTGTCGCTGACCGGCTGCGCCGCCATTCCTGCCGCCTATCGCGAACGCGGACAGATGGCCTACCGCACCGGCAAACGCGCGGTCGAACTGGTGGAAGAGGACCTGCGCCCCTCGCAGATCCTGACCCGCGACGCGCTGCTGAACGCGATCCGGGTCAACGCCGCCATCGGCGGGTCGACCAATGCGCAGCCCCACCTTGCCGCCATCGCGGAAACCGCGGGCGTCGCCCTCAGCCGCGAAGACTGGCAGATCCACGGCTACGACATTCCGCTTCTGGCCGATGTCCAGCCCGCCGGGCGCTTCCTGTCGGAACGCTTTCACCGCGCGGGCGGCGTGCCGGCCATCATGTGGGAACTGGCCCAGGCCGGGGAGCTCGACACGAGCTGCCTGACCGTGACCGGCCGGACCATGGCCGAGAACCTGAAGAACCGCGAAACGAAGGACCGCGAGGTCATCCACCCCTATGCAAAGCCCCTGATGGAGCGGGCGGGCTTCCGCGTCCTGACCGGCAACCTGTTCGATTTCGCCATCATGAAGACCTGCGTGATCTCGGAAGACTTCCGTCGCCGCTTCCTGTCGGAACCGGGGCACGAGAACCGTTTCGAAGGCCGTGCCGTGGTCTTCGACGGCTCCGAAGATTACCACGCCCGGATCAACGACCCGTCGCTCGACATCGACGAACGGTCGATCCTCGTCATCCGCGGCTCCGGTCCGCTGGGCTGGCCCGGCGCGGCCGAAGTGGTCAACATGCAGCCGCCCGACCGCCTGATCCGGGCCGGGATCACCAGCCTGCCGACAATCGGCGACGGGCGGCAGTCGGGCACTGCCGACAGCCCGTCCATCGTTCACGCCTCGCCGGAAAGCGCGGCAGGCGGCGGCCTGGCCTGGCTGCGCAGCGGCGACATGATCCGGATCGACCTCGCCACCGGGCGCTGCGACATGCTGGTGTCCGAGGACACGATCGCGGAACGCAAACGGCAGGCCCCGCCCGCCGTGCCCGCCGCCGCGACGCCCTGGCAGAAAATCTACCGGCAGGAGGCATCCCAGCTGTCCGAGGGCGCCACCCTGCGATCCGCCGGCGGCTTCAATCGCCTCAGCCGGACCTTACCGCGCCACAATCACTGACCCGGGTTCGCCCCGGTCGGGCCCGCGCCGCGTTGCCGGCAAGGCGGCGCGGGCGGCGCCTCAGGGGCCCCGCTGCGGAAGCACGGCCCGCCGTTCATCGCATCTGGGCATACGCCCCGCGCGGAACACGCCGCGGGGGCGGCCCCGGCCGCGCCTGTCTTTGCGACCCCGCGCCGTCACCGTCGACAGACCGGCCAGGACCGGTGCGCGACATCGCGCGCCTGCGCATCGGCAGGGGACCGGGACGTCAGCCCCGGCCTTGGCCCGCGGGTTCCACGAAGGGGCCGAAATCGGCGCGCCCGTAGGCGGGGCGTGCCTGCAGGGCCGCCCACCAGTCGGCCACTTTCGGCCGGACCGAAGGCGACAGCGCGTCGGGGGCAATCTCCTCTCCGATCCGCCGGACAAAAGGCGCCACGGCGATATCCGCCAGCGAATAGCGCCGCCCGAACAGCCAGCCGCCGTCGATCGTCGCTTCCATCCGGTCCAGCAGGGCCAGAAGGTTCGCCCGCGCGCCGTCCAGTTCGGCTTCGGTATAGGGGTCGCGGACCGTGCGCAGCCACGCCTCCTTCCGTTCGGCACTGGGCACCTTCTCCAGCATCGCCTGGAACTCGGCCTCGCTGAGTCGCGCGGCGCGCGTGGCCATGCCGTGACGCCAGTTGAAACGGATCAGGTTGCCGATCAGACCGTCGACATGGCGCACCCAGTTGCGCACCAGCGCCCGGTCATATGCGCCCTCTGGCATCAGCGGCGGATCCGGGAACACCTCGTCCAGGTATTCGCAGATCGTGCCGCTTTCGTGCAGGGCCAGGCCGTCGTGCAGGATCGTCGGCACCACGCCCATCGGGTTGATCTTCAGATAGGCCTCGGAATGCTGTTCCTGCAGCGCCAGGTTCACCTCGTGGCCATCCCAGTCCAGCCCCTTTTCCTCCAGGAACAACCGCACCCGGCGCGAGGCGCTGGACTTCGCCGCGTGATAAAGAACGAGGCCCATCATCGTCCCTCGAAGGCCGGCTTGCGCTTTTCGCGGAACGCGGCGCGGCCTTCCTCGAAATCCCGGCTGTCGCGGCAGGCCAGCGACAGCGCCAGGATCGCCCCCGGGTCCTGCCGCGATTCCGGCAGCAGCAGGTCGGCCACCGTGGCCTTGGTCGCCCTGACCGACAACGGCGCATTCCCGGCGATGGTCCGGGCCATCGCCATCGCCGCATCCCACAGCGCGTCGGGGGCATAAACATGTTCGACCAGCCCCCAGGCATGGGCCGTCGCTGCATCCACCCGGTCGCCGACATAAAGCAGCCGCCGGGTCCGCGCCGGGCCTATGCACTCGACCAGCCGCGCCAGCCCCGCGCTGCCGTAGGAAATCCCCAGCTTGGCCGCGGGCACACCGAAGCTGGCATCGGTCGCCGCCAGCCGGAAGTCGCAGTTCAGCGCGGTCATCAGCCCGCCGCCCAGGCAATAGCCCCGGATCACCGCGACGGTCGGCAGCGGATAGTTCGCCAGGGCACGCTGCCTGTCCAGAAAACTCTGCCCCGTGGGCTGCGGCCCGTCGAACCCGCCGATATCGGCGCCCGAGATGAAGGCGCGCCCCCCCACCCCGGTGAACAGAAGGACCCGCGCCTTGTCCCGCGCGGCGTCCAGCGCCTCGATCATGCCGCCGGTCGCGGCATCGTCCAGGGCGTTCATCTTGTCGGGGATCTGGATCGCCAGCACGGCAATCCCGTCCGCGATCCGAAGCCCCACGCGGCCGTCGCCGAAGGTGCGGTCGGGGGTCCAGTCGGGCGGAAAGGCAGTATCGGTCATGGGGTCTTCTCCGGTCATGGGATCAGGACGATGGGCGCCGTGGTGGTCCGGCTTTCCATCATGCGGTGGGCCTCGGCCGCCCGGGCCAGCGGCAGCGTCGCACCGATGGGCGTCACGATCCGGCCGGCCGTCAGGGCCTCGAAGGTGGCCCGGGCGGCGGCCGCAGCCTCGTCCGGGTCGGAAATCCAGCTGCGCAGCGTCGGCCGCGTGACGACGATCGATTTCGAATGCAGAAGCTGCAGGTCGAATTCGCCCACGTTCCCCGACGCGGTGCCATAGCTGATCACCATCCCCCGCGGCCGGATACAGTCCAGCGACCGGCGAAAGGTCGCCCTGCCCACCCCGTCATAGATCACGTCGGGGCCGACACCGCCGGTCAGGTCCAGTACCGGCTGCACGAAGTCCTGCGCGTTATAGTCGATGACATCCGAATACCCGAACTGCAGGGCCAGTTCGGCCTTTTCCGGCGACCCGGCCGTACCGATCATCCGTGCGCCCAGCAGGGCCCCCCACTGCCCCAGCAGCAGGCCCATGCCGCCGGCCGCGGCATGGACAAGCGCGGTCTTGCCCGGCCCCAGCGGATAAAGCCGCCGCACCAGATATTCCGCCGTCAGCCCGCGCAGCAGATAGGCGCCCGCGACCTCGTCCGACAGCGCCTCCGGCAGCGGGAAAAGCCGCGCCGCCGGCATCACCGTATGCCCGGCATAGGAATTCGGCCCGATATAGCCGACCCGCGTCCCAACCGCGGGCCCCGCCGTGTCCGGACCCAGCGCCTCGACCACGCCGGCGGCCATGTGGCCCATCGTGACGGGCATGGGCTTGGCGGAATGCGGCCCGCCGTGATCGCCTTCGCGTTCGTAGATGTCGGCATAGTTCACGCCGATGGCCGTATTGCGCACCAGCGCCTGGCCCGGGGCCGGATCCGGCAGGTCCACCCTGTCCATCTGCAGGACCTCGGGCCCGCCGTGGCGGTGAATTCGGATGGCTTCTGTCTGCATGCGCTCCCCCTCGTACTGCAGCAACGGACTCGCTGATTCCGCACTTCCGCACATAGAGCAACATTAAAGGACACAAACAATCCCTTTACGTATACATAAGAATCGATAATGAATGCACAAACGACTCGAGGAGGGGACATGGCGCGTGCCAGCGAAACGCTTCGCCGCAAGCTAGAGGGCGAGATCAATGCCGGACGGCTGAAGCCCGGCGACACGATCGACGAAAAGTCCCTGGCCGAACGGTTCGAAGTCTCGCGCACCCCCGCGCGCGAAGCGATCATGCAGCTGGCAGCGTCCGGCCTGGTCGAGATGCGGCCGCGCCACGGCGCCGTCGTCGTCGGGCTGAACGCCGAACAGGCGGTCGCCATGATGGAGACGCTGGCGATCCTGGAGGCCGAGGCCGCGGCCCTGTCCGCCGAACGGATGCTGCCCGAGGAGGTGGAGGCGATGCGCGCCCTTCACATCGACAGCGCACCTTTCGCGGCGGACCTGGACAGCGACGGCTATATCCGCCTGAACCACCGCTTCCACGCCGCGATCTATGCCGGCGCGCGGAATGCCTACCTGTCCGAGATGCTGCGCCAGACGCGGCGGCGGATGGCGTTCTATCACACGTCCAGCCTCTATCAGAAATCGCGCATCACCCGGTCATTGCAGGAACACGGTGTCGTGGTCGAGGCGATCAGCGCCGGCGATCCCGCCGCCGCGCGCGAAGCGATGCGCGACCACATCCTGTCGGGCGGCCGGGTCTATGCCGATCTCGTCGCGGCCCTGCAACGCAGCAACGAGCACCGCAAGGAAAGCTGACAGCCTATCGGCCGGCGCCGGAGGAGACGCAAGACGCGTCGGCGCCGCCGCTGTCGCATCGAAGATTTGTAAGGGAGGAGAAACCCATGAAACGCAGAACAGTGCTGACGGCACTGGCAACGGTCCTGGCGCTGGCGCCGCTGACCGCCGCCTCGGCCGAAACCATCGAAGAGCTTTACGAGAAGGCCAAGCCCGAAGGCGAGGTGACCTGGTATGTCGTTCCGGTCGATTCCGAGACCGCCGAGCGGATGGGGAACCGGTTCACCGAGCTTTACCCGGGCATCAAGGTGAATGTCGTCCGGTCCACTGCAACGGTGGCCTTCCAGCGGCTGAACCAGGACATCGACACCGGCGTCGCCAATGCCGACGTGCTGACGACGTCGAACATGGCCCATGCGGTCGACCTGAAGGGGCGCGACCTGCTGATGTCCTACACCCCGATCCGCAAGGGCGAGGTCCTGGCCGATCTTCAGGGGGTCGACGCGGACGACATGTTCACGATCACCACGGTGGGCCCGATGTCGATCGTCTACAACACCGACCTCGTGTCCGAAGAGGAGGCGCCCAGGAACTGGACCGATCTTCTGGACCCGAAATGGAAGGGCAAGGTCGCCATCGGGCATCCCGGGTTTTCGGGCTATATCGGCATCTGGGCCGTGAAGATGCGCGAACTTTACGGGGACGAATTCTTCGAAAAGCTGGCCGCGCAGGATCCCTATGTCGGCCGGTCCTCGATCGACGTGGTGACGACCACCGCGGCGGGCGAAACGGCCGTCGGCGCCGGTCCCGGCACCTCGGCCCTGATCTCGGCCGCGAAGGGCAACCCGATCAAGCTGGTCGCACCGACCGACGGAACCGTGCTGATCACCTCGCCGTCGATGATCATGAAGGACGCGCCGCATCCCGAGGCCGCGAAGCTTTTCATGGAATTTCTGCTGGGGACCGAAATCGCAGAAATCGCGGCCGGCAACTTCTCGACCCCGATCCGGCCCGATGTGGCCACGCGCGAAGGCGTGCCGTCGATTGACCAGATCAAGGTGATCACGGCCACCACCGGACAGATCCTGGAAGAGGTCGCGCCCTCGGCCGAGAAGTTCCGCGACACGTTCGGCATCTGATGAGCGCCGAGACCGACATCGATACGGGGCGGCGCGCCGGCTGGCGCGCCCCCCGCTTCGACTGGACCATCGCGATCTTCGTCGTGCTGGCCCTGCTGCTTGTTGTCCTGGTTGCCAGCCCCCTGTCGCGGCTGGTGATCGAAAGCTTCTCCGACCCCAAGACGGGCGCCTTCACGCTGCAGAATTTCGCCGCGATCTTCGGCCGTGCGCGGTACATGACCGCCTACTGGCACACGATCCAGCTGGCGGCGGTGACCGTGGCACTGGCGCTGTTCTTCGCGCTGCCGATGGCTTTTGCCGTGTCGCGCACCGACACGCCGCTTCGCGGCCTGATGTATTTCGGGGTCATCGGCGCCTTCATCATCCCGCCCTTCCTGGGCGCCATCGGCTGGATCCTTCTGGCGGGTCCCAATGCCGGCTGGCTGAACCAGCTCTGGCGGGCCGTGACGGGGTTCGAAGGTCCGCTTCTGAACGTCTTTTCGATGTGGGGGCTGGCCTTCGTCATCGCGATCAACGTCTTTCCGCTGATCTTCATCTTCGCCACTTCGGCCTTCGACCTGATCTCGTCCGAGATGGAGGAAGCCGCCGCCATCCATGGCGCAGGCCCCCTGCGCACCACATGGCTGATCACCCTGCCCCTGGCCCTGCCGGCGGTGCTGGGCGCCTGCATGCTGGTCTTCCTGGAAACCATCGCCCTTTACGGCACGCCCGCACTGATCGCCATTCCGGCCCGTTACAACGTGGCCACGACCCAGCTGACGACCTTCTTCGAATATCCGGCGAAGGTGGAACTGGCGATGGCCTTTTCCGTTCCCATGGTGCTGATCACCATCGTCCTGCTGGTGATCCAGCGGCTGATGCTGCGGGGCGGCACGGTCGCCGTGTCTGGCAAGGGCGGATCGCGCCAGCCGATGAAGATCGGCGGCTGGAAATGGGTCCTGCTGGGGCATGGCGCCTTCGTCACGCTGCTGGCCGTGGTGCTGCCGGCGGGGATGCTGATCACCACCTCGTTCTCGGTCGCCTGGGCCAAGCCGCCCAGCTTCGACAACCTGACACTGGCGAACTATGTCGAGATCCTGTTCGAACAGCAGACCGTCCGGGACGCGATGTGGAACACGATCAAGGTGGCCCTGTCGGGCGCCACGATCTGCACCGCGATGGGCTTTCTGCTGGCGTATACGGTGATCCGGAAACTGGTGCCCTATGCCCAGATCCTGACCTTCCTGACACTGGCCCCCGTGGCCGTGCCCGGGATCGTGCTCGCGATCTGCTTCTATGCCGCCTATGCCGGACCGCCGCTGTCGCTTTACGGATCGTCCCTGCTGATCGTGATCGCCTTCGTCACCCGGTTCCTGCCGATCTCCTTCCTGTCCTGTTCGTCCGGCATCCGCAGCCTGAACCCGGAGCTGGAGGAAGCGGTGCGCATCCACGGCGGTTCGCGCCTGCGGGCCCTGACCGACGTGGTGGCGCCGGTCCTGAAGAAGTCCCTGCTGGGGGTCTGGATCCTGGTCTTCGTGATCTGCTCGCGGGAACTGTCCACCGCCATGTTCCTGTCCAGCTACCAGAACCGGGTGATCTCGATCCTGACGCTCGATCTGTCGGAACAGGGCGAATACGAAATGCTCGCCGCCATGGGGGTGGTGCTGCTTGCGATCACGACGCTGGTCGTCGTCGTCGGCATGCGCCTTCTGGGCCGCGACTTCATGCTGCGAAGGAACTGACATGACGGTGCTCGACCTCAAGGGCCTGACCAAGAGCTATGGCAGCTTCAAGGCCGTCGACAACATCTCGCTGCGGCTGGAGGACGGAGAGTTCCTGTCCCTGCTGGGCCCGTCTGGCTGCGGCAAGACCACGACGCTGCGGATGATCGCGGGCTTCATCACGCCGACCGAAGGCACGATCCACCTGGATGGAGAGGAAATCAGCTCTCCGCGCGGGGTGGTGCCGCCGGAACGGCGCCACATGTCGATGATCTTCCAGTCCTACGCGATCTGGCCCAACATGACCGTGGCCCAGAACGTGGGCTTCGGGCTGCGCATGAAGCGCCTGCCCAAGGACCGGATCGCCCGGCAGGTGGACGAAACGCTGCGGGTCGTGCAGCTGGGGCACCTGGCGGAACGCTATCCGGCGGAACTATCGGGCGGCCAGCAGCAGCGCGTGGCCCTGGCCCGCGCGGTGGCGCTGCAGCCCAAGGTGATGCTTCTGGACGAGCCGCTGTCGAACCTCGACGCCAACCTGCGCGAGGAGATGCGGGGCGAGATCAAGCGGATGCACGACGAATTCGGGATCACCACCGTCTACGTGACCCATGACCAGTCCGAAGCCATGGCGATTTCCGACCGGATCGCGGTGATCAGCGCCGGCCGGATCGAACAGCTGGATACGCCCTACCGGCTTTATTCCCGCCCGACGACACGCTTTGCGGCCGAATTCATCGGCCGGACCAACCTGGTCGACGGGCGGCGGAACGGTGCCCGGCTGGAATTCGACGGGTTCTCGGCCCCCGCGCCTGCGGGCACCGGCGGCGCCGACGGCCCGGTCCTGGTGTCGATCCGGCCGCAGACGCTGCGCCTGGTGCCGCGGACGGACGACATCGCCCCGGATATCCCGGGCGCGCGGGTCCTGCCGGGATCGGTCGCCGACCGCACCTTCCTGGGCGAACGCTGGGACTATGGCCTGTCGCTGGCCACCGGCGGCGCCGGGCTGCGGGCCGCCGGACCGCCCGAAGAGAACTTTGAAACCGGCAGCGCGGTCTGGATTGCGATCCCGGAACGCGCCATCGTGCTGGTGGAAGACGCACCCCTGATGGAGGCCGCCGAATGAATGCACCCCAACCGCTGGACCGCTTCCGGGTCCTGGATCTGACACGGATCCGGTCGGGCCCCACCTGCGTGCGCATGCTGGCCGACTGGGGCGCCGACGTGGTCAAGGTCGAACCGCCTGCGGACGATACCGGCTATGGCAGCCGCGAAAGTTCCGATTTCCAGAACCTGCACCGCAACAAGCGCAGCCTGACACTGGACCTGAAATCGCCCGAAGGGCAGGAGGTGCTGGGCCGCCTGATCGACGGCGCCGACGTGCTGGTCGAAAATTTCCGCCCCGGCGTGAAGGCGCGGCTGGGGCTCGACTGGGACAGGCTGCACGCCCGCAACCCCGGGCTGGTGCTGGGTTCGATTTCCGGCTTCGGCCAGACCGGCCCCTATGCCGAACGTCCCGGTTTCGACCAGGTCGCCCAGGGCATGGGCGGGCTCATGTCGATCACCGGCCTGCCGGGGCAGGGTCCGGTGCGCGCCGGCATCCCCGTGGCCGATCTCAGCGCCGGCATCTTCTGCGCCATGGGCATCCTGATCGCGCTTCTGGACCGCGACCGCACGGGCCAGGGCCAGTGGGTGCAGTCCAGCCTGCTGCAGGCCCAGATCGCGATGCTGGATTTCCAGGCGGCGCGCTGGCTGATCGACGGCGAGGTGCCGGGACAGGCCGGCAACGACCACCCGACCGCGGTGCCGATGGGGGTCTATCCGACCTCCGACGGGGCGATGAACATCGCCGTGAACGGCAACCGCATGTGGGTGGCCTTCTGCGACCTGATCGGCCGGCCGGATTTCGTCGACGATCCCGACTATTGTTCGGCCCGCCAGCGCTATCTGAACCGCGACAAGCTGAACGCCCAGATCTACGCGATCACGCGGACACGGACCTCGGCCGATCTGACCCAGGCCCTGTTGCAGGCACAGATCCCCTGCGGCCCGATCAATACGATGGACGCGGTCTTTGCCGATCCGCAGGTCCAGCACGTGGGCATCGTGACCGAGGTCGACCATCCGACCCGCGGCCTGCAGAAGGTGCTGGGTCAACCCATCTCCCTCTCTGGCGCCGAGGCACGGATGCGGCGCCCCACGCCAGAGGCGGGGGAACATACGGTCGAGGTGATGACCGAACTGGGCTATGACCGGACCGAGGTCGAGGCATTGAAGGCAAAGGGTGTGATATGAGCGAACTGGCAAGGATCCCGCTGGAACCCGAGGCGGACGGATACACGCCGCAGGTCGTGGCCACGGTCGAGGATGGCGTGGGCTGGCTGACCTTCGCCAATCCGCGGCGGAAGAACGCCGTGACCTACGCGATGTGGTGCCAGATCCCGGCCGCCTTTGCCGATTTCGCCGCCGATCCCGCGGTCAAGGTGATCGCGCTCAGGGGCGAGGGCGAAGGGTCCTTCATCTCGGGGGCCGACATCTCGGAATTCGGGCGCCGCCGGTCGACGCCGGAACAGGTCGCGGAATACGACCGCGTGGGCGCGCAGGCCAACGCGGCCATCGTCCGCTCGCCAAAGCCCACGGTGGCGGTGGCGCGCACCTGGTGCGTGGGCGGCGGCATGGGCACGGCGCTCAGCTGCGACCTGCGGATCGCGGCCGCCAATACCCGCTTTGCCGTGCCCGCCGCGCGGCTGGGGCTGGGATACCGCTATGCCGGCATCAAGGCGCTGGTCGATGTCGTGGGTCCCGCCCACGCGCGCGAGATCTTCTTCACCGCGCGCAAATATTCGGCCGAGGAAGCGCTGACCATGGGCCTGATCAACCGGATCCTGCCGGTCGAGGGCTTCGACCAGGCCGCCGCGGCCTACCTGGCCGAGATCGCCGGCAACGCACCCCTGACGATCAAGGCCGCCCGGATGGCGATCCGCGCGGTCACGCAGGACCCCGACGCGCGCGATCTGGACGCCATCGATGCCGCGATCCAGGCCTGTTTCGACAGCGAAGACTACAAGGAAGGCCGCGCCGCCTTTGCCGAAAAGCGCGCGCCGCACTTCCGCGGCCGGTGACGCCGCGGGCGCGGCCCGTCGCGCCCCGCCCCTCCCCCCATCCATCACGGCGGATCGGCCGCGATCCGGCGCGTCCCGCGCCGGACGGGCCCCGGTTCCGCCCGACAGGACGATCCGATGACCGAGAATCCGCTCTACGATGCGCTCTTCGCCCCGCATGCCGGCCGCGACGCGCCCTTCCTGACCTTTGCCGACGGCGGGACGCTGACCTATGCCGGCTTTCTTGCGCTGGTCGACCGCCTGGCCGCGACCCTGCACGCCGCGGGCATCGCCCCGGGCGACCGGGTCGCGGCCCAGGTCGAAAAATCCCAGGCGTCCCTGGCACTTTATGCCGCCTGCACCAGGACGGGGGCCGTCTTTCTGCCGCTGAACACCGCCTACCCGGACGAGGAGGTGCAGTTCTTCCTGCGCGACTGCGCCGTCTCGCTGTTCTTCTGCGATCCCGGCAGGGCCCCGACGCTCGCGCCCGTCGCGGCGGGGCTGGGCGCCCGGGTCTGCACCATGGCCCCCGACGGCCGCGGCGACTGGGAAACCGTGGCCGGCCCGACGAACCCGACCGGCACAACCGGCCCGATCGCCCCCCGCGGGACCGATGACCTTGCCGCCATGCTCTATACCTCCGGGACCACCGGCCGGCCCAAGGGCGCGATGCTGAGCCACGGAAACCTTCTGTCCAACACCCGGTCGCTGTCGCGGCTCTGGGGGATCGGGGCCGGCGACGTACTCCTTCATGCGCTGCCGGTCTATCACAGCCACGGGCTGTTCGTGGCGTCGAACGTGATCCTGCTGAACGGCGCGCAGATGCTGTGGCTGCCGAAATTCGACGCCGCCCAGGCGATACGCCTGATGCCGCGGGCCACGCTGATGATGGGCGTGCCCACCTTCTATACCAGGCTGCTGTCGGACCCGGCCTTCGGGCGCGACACGGCCGGGCACATGCGGCTATTCATTTCGGGCAGTGCACCGCTGCTGGCCCAGACCCACGCCGAATTCGAAGCCCGGACCGGACAGCGGATCTTGGAACGATACGGGCTGACCGAAACCTCGATGAACACTTCGAACCCGCTGGACGGGCCGCGCAAGGCCGGCACGGTGGGCCTGCCCCTGCCGGATGTCGACCTGCGCATCGCCCCGGGCGAAGGGGCCGTCGGCGAAATCCAGGTGAAGGGCCCGAATGTGTTCAAGGGCTATTGGGGCCTGCCCGACAAGACGGCAGAGGCTTTCACCGAAGACGGCTGGTTCCGGACCGGCGACCTTGGGACCCTGGACCAAGACGGCTATGTCACGATTGTCGGCCGTTCCAAGGACCTGATCATCACCGGCGGGCTGAACGTCTATCCGAAGGAGGTCGAGGCGCTGATCGATGCGGCGGACGGTGTGCTGGAAAGCGCCGTCTTCGGCCTGCCCGACGCCGATTTCGGGGAACGCGTCGCCGCGGCCGTGGTGCCCGTGCCCGGGGTGCAGCTGGATCTCGACGCGATCCAGGCGGCGCTGGCACCGCGGCTGGCGCGGTTCAAGCAGCCCAAGGAATGGCACGCCGTTCCGGAACTGCCCCGGAACGCCATGGGCAAGGTCCAGAAGAACGCCCTGCGGCAGACATATTCCTGATACCGGCCCCATACCGGCCCCGTCCCGGCCGCTCCGGCGCCATCGGAGGAACTGCACCCGGTATCCGCCGGACCCCCGATATGGGGCGACCGGCGGGTGCACGATGGGGCGCGGTCCCCCGCACCGCCTGCCCTGCCCGCCCGGGACGCCCGGTTTCCGCCCTCTCCCGCTATCGCAGCCACAGCCCGCCCGCCGCGGTGCGGCCGGGCTGCGCCCCGGCGCTCAGGTCAGTCCGGCGCGGGCCAGGTACGCGTTCAGGCGTTTCAGGAAATCCAGCGTCTCGGGCCGGTCGCGCCCCGCCATCGTGGTCCACAGGCCCACGTTCCGCGTCGCAAGTTCCACGTCCAGATCGACGGGCGCGATGCGGAACCGGTCCTGGAAGGTGCCCAGCAGGCGAAAGGGCAACAGGCTGCACGACCGGGTCTTTTCCAGCATCCGGAAGGTCATCGTCACGTCGCCGGTATTCTCGATCCGGGGGACGACATCGTGCAGGCCCAGATGGTCCAGCATCTCGCGCGTGACGTCGAAAAGGCCCGAAATCTCGCCCACCGAAATCCACTGGTGCTGCGCCAGATCGCGGGCGGGAACCGCCCTGCGCCCGACCAGCGGATCGGTCTGGCCCACAAAGACCGACAGGTGATCCTGGAACAGCTTTTCCCGCACCAGAACGTCGTCGTCGCGGTTCAGGTCGTAAGGAATGATCGCCACGTCCAGCTGGTCGCGCTTCAGCCGTTCCACCAGCCGCGCCGCGTATTCGCAATAGATCTTCTGCCCGTAGGACGGCGGTTTCGCCATCGTCTCGGCAAAGAAGTCGCCCATGATGGTCGTGGCCAGCATCGGCCCGACGCCGATCCGAAGCTCCCCCTTGAAGCCGTGCTTCCATTCCTCGATCGCGGCATCGGCCTGCTGCGACCGGCGCAGGATCTCGCGCCCCTCGGCCGCCAGCCGCGCCCCGATCTCGGTGGGCGCCACGCCGTGGCGACGGCGGCGCAGCACGGCCGCGCCCACACGGTCCTCGATCACCTTCACCGTCCGCGACAGGGTCGGCTGTGTGATGTTCAGCTTTTGCGCCGCCTTGGTGACGGACCCAAGCTCCACGATCGTGGCCAGTTGCGTCAGAAGTCTCGGGTCCATTCCAGATATACCATTTTTCTATGCCAATCCGACAAATGCGAATTTTACATCATGTATTAACCGACACAATGTGCATCGCAGATTCATCTTCGCACCGACTGACGAGACCGCCATGCAAGACGACACCGATATGCTGAGGGTGACCCTGCTGGGCACGGGCATTCCGAACCCGCATATCAACGCCTTCGGCACCTCCACGATGATCGAGGCCGGCGACCAGCGGGTTCTGATCGATTGCGGGCGGGGCGCGGTGATCCGGATGGCACAGGCCGGGTTCCCGGTGGGCCACACCGACACCGTGATCCTCTCGCACTATCATTCCGACCACTATGCCGGGATCTTCGACCTGCTGATGACCGGCACGATCCAGCAGCCCTTTGCCAATCGCGGCGGGCCACTGCATGTCTACGGCCCCCCGGGGATCGAGGATATCGCCGCCGGCGCCTGGCAGGCGTCGGGCCCGGACCGCGCGATCCGCGTCGCCGACAGCGAGATCGACCCCGAACACATGCGCATGGTTCCCCATGTCTACACGTCCGAAGGCACGGTCTTCGACCGCGACGGCCTGAAGATCATCGCGATCGAGGTCGACCACGGCGATTTCATCAAGCCCGCCTATGCCTTCCGGGTCGAATACCGGGGCCATGTCTTCGTCCACAGCCACGACACCCGCTATAACGAGAACCTGATCGCCCAGGCCCATGGCGCCGATGTCTTCGTGCACGAAATCGCGGCCGGAACGCCCGAAACCTTCGCCAAGAACCCGCGGGCCAAGATCGCCATCGACCACCACGCCAACCCGCAGGAGGTGGGCCGCGTCTTCGCCCAGACGAAACCGCGTCTGGCGATGCTGACCCATATCGCGCTTCTGCCACCGGATCCGATGCCGATTTCCCGGATGGTGGCCGAACTTGCGGACGAATACGACGGTCTGGTCCTGGTGGCCGAAGACCTGATGACCATAGAAATCGGGCGGAACGTCACCGTCGTCCCCTATCGCTACGGGGGACGGCCATGATGAAGCCGGGCATGAAACCACGTCAATTGCGCACTGAGGGGGGCCAATGACCACCAAGACACTTCAACAGAAGATCGACGCCGCGGGCAGCGTGCTGAACATGCTCCGCAGTTCGCCCCTGGGTCACTCCGTCTTCCCGGGGATTCCGGCGGAATTTTCGAACTGGCGGGACGAACAGCGGGCTTGGCAGCATTCGGTCGTCCTCTTCGAACAGTCCTATCACATGACCGAAACGCATCTGCGCGGGGCGGATGTGAAGAAGTTCATCACCGGGCTTGCGACCAACAACCTGAACGACCTGCATCCCCTGCGGGGCAAGCAGCTGGTGATGGTGAACGACGATGGCTACCTGATTTCCGACGCGATCCTGTTCTGCGAGGCGGACGATTTCCTGCGCGTCGTGGGCCCGCCCACCGCCAGCAACTGGGTCCAGTACAAGGCCGAAACCAGCGGCATGCAGCTGGAAGCGACCCGGGACGAGAACATGATCGTCCCCCGCCCCCGGCGCGACGTGTTCCGGTTCCAGCTTCAGGGCCCGAATGCCCTGCCCCTGGTGCAGGAAATCGCCGAAGGCCCCCTGCCCGACATCAAGTTCTTCCATGTGGGCGAGTTCCGGATCGCCGGCCGGACCGTCCGCGCGCTGCGCCACGGCATGGCCGGCCGCCCGGGATTCGAAATCTACGGCAACTGGGACGACCGCGATGCCGTCCGCGCCCGGGTCGAGGAAGCCGGCATTGCCTTCGACCTCAGGAAGGCCGGCGCCGTGACCTATCCCACCGCCGCGCAGGAAAGCGGCTGGATGCCCCGGCCCTTCCCCGCGCTTTACGCGGGCGAGGACACGAAGGGCTTCCGCGACTGGCTGCCCGCGCGAAGCTTCGAAGGCGCGGCCTCGCTGGGCGGCAGCTACGTTTCGGACGACGTCCGGGACTATTTCGTCGAACCGAACGAACTGGGCTATGCAAAGATGGTCCATTTCGAACATGATTTCATCGGCCGGGACGCGCTGGTGCGGCGCAACCGCGAAGCGGCGCGCACCAAGGTCACGCTGGAATGGAACAATGACGACGTCTTCGACGTGATGCGCCGGTCGCTGGGCGTGGACCGCCCGCGGACCAAGTTCATCGCCCTGCCGGTGCCGATGTACGCCACCTTCGAATATGACGAGGTGCGGATGGACGGCAAGCCGGTGGGCATCTCGCAATGGTCGTCCTATTCCTCGAATGCGGGCGCGCTGCTGTCGACGGCCCTGATCGACAACGACGCGGCCCAGATCGGGAAGGAAGTCACGCTGATGTGGGGGGAACCGAACTCGCGCCGCCTGAATGTCGAAGAACACGAGGTGGTGGGGATCAGGGCCAGGATCGCGCCGGTCCCGTATTTCGAGAAGAGCATCAAGAAGGACTGAACATCGGCCGCGCCCGCAGGGAGAGACGGGCGCGCCGATCACCAAAGGGGAGGAGAAGGACATGACGCGAAGCCTGTTTGCCGCCGTATTTGCAGCCGTGGCGGCCAGTTCGATAACGATCTCGGGCGCGGCCACCGCGGCCGAGAACCTGACGGCCTATACATCCGCGCCGGGCGTGGCCGTGCACCTGTCGATCGCCCATCTGGCCGAAGTCGCCTCGGAACGCGATATCGCCGATATCCAGATCACGCTGGGCCAGACCGGCGCCGATGCGACCCAGGCCGTGGCCGAAGGCCGGATCGATATCGGCATCTGCCCGTTCATCCTGCCGTTCCTGATGTCGAAGGGGCTGGGCCCCTATGCCGCCATGGGACCGGACAAGGGGGCTGAACTCGCCTCGAACCTGCGGATCCTCTATCCCTATTCCTTCGGGGTCTACGTGCTTTACGCCTATGACACCGTGGGCCTCCAGGGCTGGGACGACCTGCAGGGCCGCCGCATCCTGAACGGCCCGCCCCGCGGCGGCGCCACGGCCGAGGCCCGGGCGCTGATCCAGGTCATGACCGGGCTGGAGGAAGGCAAGGGCTATGAAGGGATCCAGTCCGACTGGTCGCAGATGGTGACGACGATCACCGAAGGCACCTCGGACGCGGCGCTCCTGCCGGAATTCATCCCGTCGGACCGCCCGCTTCAGGCGCTCTCGGCCGGCAAGATGACCTTCTGGTCGATTCCCAGGGACAAATGGGAAAGCGAAACGATGCAGCGCCTGCTGTCGGCGCCGGGCTCCGCCCCGGTGGAATTCACGATGGAACAGATGCAGACGCTGGGCGACAACGCCACCATCGTGTCCGACGACGACATCTTCCGCATGCGTGGATCGGTCGGCGGCAACTGCGTGAACGCGGCCATGGACGAGGACCTGGCCTATCAGCTGACCAAGGCCCATATCGAGACGCTGGACGAGATCTATGCCAAGGCGCCCTATGCACGGAACGTGGGGTTCGAGGAGCTGGACGCCCGCAAATCCGGCATGTGCGGTCCGAACCCGGTCACCTACCATCCCGGCGCCGTCCGCGCCTGGGAAGAGGCCGGGTACACCGTTCCGGACTGCGCCAAGTAACGCCCTGACCGCCGGGGGCAGCGCCCTGCCCCCGGCCCCCATTCGTTGACATTCGCTGACCCTGGGCACGACATCATGGCCGACACAGGCACCCCGACCGTCAAGGCGGGACCGAAGACGCTGACCTATATCCTGGCCGTGGCGCTGGTCCTGGCGGGCATGATCAATTCCACGCCGTCGATCCCCGGCTGGGACACGTTCTGGCGCGAATTGCTGAACGCCCCCGGCCTTGCGGTCCGGCGCTTTCCCTACGAATTTTTCTATCCGCTGACCTTCGCCTGGATGATGGTGATCGTGGTCCTGACCAGCTCGCTTCGGCGCAAGTGGCTGGACGACACGCCGCTGCGGCGGGCCTGGGGGCTGGCGCTGGACGTGGCACTGGTGGTCGCGGCGCTGTCGATCTCGGTCACCTACCTGATCGAACACGAGGCAGTCTGCCTGATCGACGTGATCACGGGCGAACGGTCCGCGCTGATCGAACGGGCGCTGAAGGCAGAACAGGACATGGCCCTGGCCATGGGTCTGCCGAAACCCACCAGCATCGAAAACCCGGCCTGCCTGGCCACCACCGGCAGCTGGCTGGTGCTGATCGTGGGCCTCGCCGTCGTCGTCTTCCTGGCCTACAACGTGCAGGTCTGGGGCTTTTCGCTGGTGCTGGTGTCGATCATCCTGGCGACCTATGCGCTGGCCACGGTGCTGATCTGGTATGTCTTCGGCGCCGACGACATGAACAAGTACCTGATCACAGCCCTGGGGGGCGAACCCCGATCGCTGGCGGACGGTCAGGCACGGGTGCAGGACCTTCTGACGAACCAGGGGTCCGGCCTTCTGGGCCAGTTCCTGCACATCATGCTGAACACCGTCTTTCCCTATATCGTGCTGGGCGCGCTTCTGGCCGTCAGCGCGGGCGGCAACACGCTGATAAAGCTTGCTTTTCTCTGGACTCGCAAGCTGCGCGGCGGCCCTGCCCATGCGGCCATCGTGGCCTCTGCCATGTTCGGCACCACCACCGGTACGCCCGTCGTCAACGTGCTGGGCACCGGGGCCCTGACCATCCCGATGATGATCCGCCGCGGCTTTTCCGCCGTCTATGCCGGCGGGGTCGAGGCCGCGGCCTCTTCCGGCGGGCAGATCATGCCGCCGATCATGGGCATCGCCGCCTTCGTCCTGGCCTCCATGACCGGCGTTCCCTACCGCGAGGTCGCCATCGCCGCGATCATCCCGGCCGTGGCCTATTTCTTCTGCATGTTCCTGTCGGTCATGTTCCAGTCCCGCAAGCAGGGGATCGAGGCGGTGGGAGAGATCACCGCGGACATGCGCCTGACCCGCAGCGACCGGATCCACCTGCTTCAGATCGCGCTGCCGATCCTGCTGATCGTCGTGCTGCTGCTGATCCCGAAGGACGCCATCGGCTGCGATCCGGTCTCGCGTTTTCTGGGGGCGGATATCGTCATGGTCGGCACCAGCTGCCGCGCCACCGACCTGCCCTGGATCATGCAGCTGATCCAGAATTCGGCCGGGGATGCCGGCAGCGTCGGCTGGTGGGCGGCGATCCTTCTGGCGGTGCTCCTGTTCATGGACCGCGACTTCCGCGCCCGGCCGATGCGCTTCCTGGACGTGCTGGCGGATGCGGGGGTCACGATCTCGACCCTCTACCTCATGTTCCTGGCCGTCTCGGTCATCGACATCAGCCTGAACCTGACGGGGCTTGCGAATTTCGTGGCGCTGGACGTGCTGGGCTGGCTGAAGTCCCTGGACCTTGGCGGCGGCGCACCGATGCTGTTCCAGTTCGTGGCCCTGGCCGTCACCATGTTCCTGGCGATCCTGCTGGGCATGGGAATGCCCGCCGTGCCCGCCTATATCAACGCGGCGCTGCTGATGGGCCCGCTGCTGGTCGGTCTGGGTATCGCCCATTTCACCGCGCACATGTTCATCTTCTACTTCGCCTGCGCCTCGGCCATCACCCCGCCCGTGGCCGTCGCCTCCTATGCCGCGTCGACGATCACAAGGGCCGACCCGATCGCCACCAGCTTTTCCGCCGTCCGGTCCGGCGCGGTGATGTTCGTCATCCCCTTCGTCTTCGCCTTCCACCCCGATATCCTGCTGGTCCCCGCCGCCATGCTGGACCCCTCGGCCAATGCCGCCGTCGGCGCGTTCCTACCCGGCTATGACGGTCATCTTCACCTCGGGCCGCTGGCCTGGCTTCTGGCCCGGCTGGCGCTGGCGCTCTACCTCATGGCCAGCGCACTGGCCCGGTTCGACCGGGCCCCCCTTCCCTCCTGGGAAATCATCCTCCGGCTGGGCTGCGCCGTACTGCTCCTGTCGTCGTCCGCCTGGATCAGCCTGGGCGCGCTGGCCATGGCCGCGCTCCTCCTTCTCCGCGTCGATGCCCGGCGTCTGCTGGCCGGGTCCTAGATCCCCAAGACCCCGCCGGTCACTCCTCCAGCCCGTCGAAGGCGCCGGGCGACAGCGTTTCCCAGAACGCCTCGATCTCGGCCACGTTCAGGGCCGACATCCAGCCATGCCGTTCGAAATCGTCCCGCCTGGCCCCGTCGAGCTTGGACAGGAACAGCCGCTTGTCCGCATCACGCTGCGTCGGCGTCCGCGCCGCGGCCAGGTCCCGCACCCGCTCCAGCCGCCGGGCGCGCAGCGACACCGGCCTGCGGTTTTCCGGGTTTCGCTGCGAAACCTCCGGGCCGAAATCCTGCTTCAGCGCGGCGGTCAGATAGCCCACGGGGTTCTTCACCCCCCCCTGCCCCGCGACATAGTCGATCTTGCGCTGCACCACGCCTTCACCGTGTTCGCCGATCCACTGCCGCGCCAGCCGGTCGCTGACCCCCAGCGCGCGCAGGCGGGGATAGACGTCGGAATTGCGCACCCCTGCCCCGTCGTCCAGGTCCAGGATCGCCAGTTGCGGGTTCTCGGCGATGCGGAAACGGATGTCTGTCACCGTGCGGCCCATCTTGCGGACCTCCGGCGTCACCACGATGTTCGAGGTCTTGTTCACCTCCGCCACCGCCGGCTTGATGATCTTGGCGTTCAGGTGCTTGTAGGTCTCGTAATAGGGGCTGTCCGCCACCCCCATCAGCCGGCGGAACAGGTCCAGGGACCACCAGCCGGTGCTGCCCGTCCGCAGGAACCGATAGCAGTTTTCATAAAGCGCCAGCGCATGGCCAGAGGTAAAGCGTCGCTGGATGTTCAGATTGATCAGGGCAAAGACCTTGGGGTCGTTCAGCTTTTCCGCCAGCGCGGGCGAATAGGCATATTCGCAGATCCCGCCCTTCAGCTTGGCGTAACTCAGAAGCGCGGAAACGCCCCATTCCTGCTGACCCTTCTCGTCCAGCATGTCCCATTCGGCGACAGTTTCTGCCAGGCCGCGCAGGCTGGCTTTCAGCGTCTCCATGTCGTTCGAATTGTAGCCGATCATCATGCACAGCGTTCGCGCATCGATCCGGTGGACCGCCTGGCTGATCAGCGTGTCGTAGGCATTCAGCAACAGCACGTTCGAAAGCTTGCGCTGCAGAAGCGTCAGCTTGCCAGAGACATGGATCGCCGCGACATGCTTCTTCACCGCGCCCCGGCGGAGCGAGCCTGTCAGCGTCTCGTGCGGGATGTCATCCATCCTGGTCTGCCCCCTGCCCCGGCGAGTCTTTGTATCGTGGCCGCAGTATCGACCATCAGGTACCCGCGTGGCAAGCCGTGCATTGGCACCTTTCGCCGGGGGCCCTGCCAAAGGTCCCCGCGGCGAAGGCCCGGCAAAAGGTGCCCACTTACAGGATCGGTTTTCCGGACGCCCCCCACATACCGGGGCTGACAGGCCGGTTCCCCCAACATATCCTTGATTTTCAGGGCCAGCGGAGTCCCGGCCGCGGAACAGACCGCGAATCGGAGCCTCTTATCCCGCAAACGGGTCCCCTTGCCCCTGTTCCCGGCGCCCGGCGGTCCTGTATCCGGATGCCTGTTACCCTGCAAGTCTTTGACAAACAATCAGAAATCTCAGCGTAAAGATTCTAAAATATCTACAAGATTCCTAAACAGTTCCGCCCTGTTTTCGATTTGTTAAGGTAAACAAGGGAAAACGACGGCGTGATCGATTCCCATTCTCTTCTCCATGTGCCATATTCGGACACATATCCTCGAAAACAGCGGACATGCGAGGCTGTCATGGCAATCAAGTCGGGGACCGGATCCCGGTCCGACCTGCCCCCCTACTTCAATATCGACCCGGCGCAGGCGGCGGAAGGGCTGGCAGAGCCCATCGACACGACCCGCTTTGCCAAGGCCGCGGCCTTTGCGGCGCGCGGCCGGGACGATCTGGCGCGGCGGGGCTATGCGCCGGACGGGCAGAAGCGGCTGCGCAAGTTTTCCACGTGGGAAGTTTGTCGCTACCTGATCCCGGTGGCGCCGGCCCATCTGCGCCGCGTGCTGAAGGCCCATCCCGACCTGCCGCAGGGCACCGGCGACGGCGGTTCGAAATGGTTCACGCTGGAAGAGGTGATGCAGCTGCGCGACCATTTCGCCACCGAAGGGGCGGCCAACCGCGAATACCGTGCCTGGCGGCCCGAAGGTCTGCCGGCCAAGGTCGTGGCGGTGGCGAACTTCAAGGGTGGCGTCGGCAAGACGTCGACCGCGGCGCACCTGGCGATGTCAGCGGCGCTGGATGGCTACCGCGTGCTGGTGGTGGATCTGGACAGCCAGGGCTCCATGACCTCGATCATGGGCGGCAAGGTAGAGGACGAATGGCAGACCGCCTTCCCCCTTCTGGCCCGCGATTTCGCCCGCCATCTGGAGGCGGAAAACCGGGTGCGCGTCGCGGCCGGCGATCCGGCGATCCCCTTCGACGAGACCCTGACAGAGGCGCTGGCGGTCGAACCTGCCAGCCTGATCCAGCCGACCCACTGGCCGAACATCGACCTGATCGGCGCGCAGCTGAACCTCTACTGGTCGGAATTCCAGGTGCCGGTCTGGCGCATGCAGGCGCGGTCCTGGCCCTTATGGGATTCCCTGTCCAATGCGCTGAACGACGGCGGTCTGCTGGACCGCTACGACGTGATCTTCCTCGATACGCCGCCCGCGCTCGGCTATCTGACGATCAACGCGCTGGCGGCTGCCGACATCCTGCTGGTCCCCCTGGGCGCGTCCTTTCTGGAATTCGATTCCACCGGCCGGTTCTTCGACATGATCTATTCGACCTTCGCTTCGATCGAGGAGGGGGAGAACCGGATGCGCCGGCAGGACGGTCTGCCGGAGATGCGGTTCGAATGGGATGCAGTCCGCGCGATCATCACCCGCTTCGACGCCGCCCAGCAGTCGGATCTGGCCAACGTGATCCAGGCCTATTTCGGCGACTTCATGACCACCTACCGGCAGGAGGTGACGGCGATGGTGGGGCAGGCCGGCGAACAGGTGTCCGGTATCTACGAAACCGATTACCGCGACTTCAACCGCGACACCTATGTCCGGGGGCGCGAAACCTTCGACCGGACCTGGGCCGAGGTGAAGACGCTGATCCTGGGCACCTGGTGGCGCGACCAGCAGATGGGGAAGGAGTAAGCCATGGCCAAGCGACGCAAACTGGACCTGCCGACGGCCGAGGACCTGTCGCGCTATGAAGACGAGTTTCGCCGCGAAACCGGGGTGAGGGCGCCGGCGGCACCGATTGCCCAGGTCGCGGCCGAAAGCGCGGCGGCCTACGATGCCCGCCCGGCGGAGGAGCGGGCGCGGGCGGCGCAGGACCGGACGGATGCCGAGCGGTTGCGCGCGGCAGAGGGGCAGGGCCTGCTGATGCTGGAGATCCCGCTGGACGAGATCGACGCCGATGCGCTGGTCCGCGACCGGGTGGTGCTGGACAAGGTGGAAATGGAGGAGCTGGAGCAGTCCATCGCCGCTAACGGGCTGCGGTTGCCGGTGGAGGTCTTCGTCTTTCCCGGGGACGAGGCGGCGCGGAAGGGCTATCGCTACGGGCTGCTGTCCGGCTACCGCAGGCTGCGCGCGGTGCAGGCGCTGAAGGGCAGGGCGGGGGGTGACCGCTTCGCCACCATCCGGGCCGTGGTCAGGGACCCTGCGGCGATGGGCGGGGCCTTCGCTGCGATGGTGGAAGAGAACGAGGTCCGCGCCTCGCTGAGCCATTACGAACGCGGGCGGATCGCGGTCATCGCCAGCAAGCAGGGCGCGTTCCCCAGTGTCGAGGCGGCGGTGGACGGGCTGTTCCCGGTGGCGTCCAAGGCCAAGCGATCCAAGATCCGGTCCTTCGCGCTGATCTTCGAGGAGCTGGGGGACATGCTGAACTATCCCGACCTGATCCGCGAGAAGGAGGGGCTGAAGATCGCCCAGGCCCTGCGAAACGGGTCGGGCAACCAGATGCGCTATGCCCTGGCCGAACAGGTGCTGGACACGGCCGCCGAGGAGGCCGAGGCGCTGACCCGTGCGCTGGACGCTGTGGAACCGGCGCCGCCGGAACCCACGCGGGGGGGCCGGCCGCGGAAGGCGGCGGTGAAGCGCAAGGGGCAGGAGATCGCGCTGGAGACAGGTATCACCCTGACCAGTGCCGAGGACGGGCAGGGCTGGATGATCCGGATCCAGGGTGCCCAGGTGGACGAGGAACTGGTCGACGTCGTGATGGCCGAGGTCGCGCGATTGCTGGATCGGGGATAGGCCGGAACCGGGTGGTGCGGATGGTGCGTGCGGAGCACGCACCCTACGGCGTGGACAGTCTGCGGGATGGCGGAACGAAAGGTGGATTTTCGTTCCGATATGCCGGGCAGATGCTGGCGCGGCCCTGGTCGGCCCAGGGATGCAGGAAAGCCGGGCAGGACCTTTGGTTGCGGTCCTGAGCCTTTCGCGTTCCGTGGCTTCGGTATCGGTATCGGTATCGGTATCGGTATCGGTCCGGACCGGGGCGCCGGGGTCAGTAGGGCGCTTCCACATCCCCCATCCGCACATAGACGGATTTCAGCTGCGAATAGTGTTCGATCGCTGCTGCGGAATTCTCGCGTCCGACGCCCGACATCTTCATGCCGCCGAAGGGGGCCTCGACCGGCGCGTCGTTGTAGGAGTTGATGAAGCAGGCGCCCGCCTGGAACCCGGCCGCCACGCGGTGGGCGCGGGTCATGTCCGACGTGAAGACACCCGCCGACAGGCCGAATTCGGTGGCGTTGGCGCGGGCCATCGCCTCTTCCTCGGTCTCGAAGTCCAGGACCGACATCACGGGGCCGAAGATTTCCTCGCGCGCGATGGTCATGTCGTCGGTCACGTCGGCAAAGACGGTGGGCTGCAGCCAGAAACCGTCGCGGTTCAGCCGGTTGCCGCCGCAGACCAGCCGCGCGCCTTCGGCGATGCCTCTGGCGATATAGCCTTCGACGATTTCCATCTGGCGCTGGCTGACCATGGGGCCGAAGCTGGTGTCGGGGTCCATCGGATCGCCGATCACGGCCTTGCCCACGCGTTCGGCCAGGCGGGTCAGGAACGCCTCCTTGATGCCTTTCTGGACGAAGACGCGGGTGCCGTTGGAACAGACCTGACCCGAGGAATAGAAGTTGCCCAGGATCGCGCCACCCACGGCGTTGTCCAGATGCGCGTCGTCGAAGACCAGCAGCGGCGACTTGCCGCCCAGTTCCATCGTGACATGTTTCATCCCCGCGGCCGCGGCGGCATAGACCTTTTTCCCCGTGGGCACCGATCCGGTCAGCGACACCTTGTCGACGCGCGGGTCGGTCACCAGTGCTGCGCCGACGTCGCCCAGGCCCTGAATCACGTTGAAGACGCCGGCGGGCAGGCCGGCCTCGACCAGGATCTCCGCGACCTTCAGGGCAGAGAGCGGCGTGGTCTCCGAGGGCTTGAAGACCATCGTGTTGCCGCAGGCCATGGCCGGGGCGCCCTTCCAGCAGGCGATCTGTGTCGGATAGTTCCAGGCGCCGATGCCCACGCAGACGCCCAGCGGCTCGCGCCGCGTATAGACCCAGTCCTGGCCCAGCTGGATGTGCTGTCCGGCCAGCGTCGCCGCCATGCCGCCGAAATATTCCAGCGCATCGGCGCCCGAGGTCGCATCGGCGACCGAGGTTTCCTGATAGGGCTTGCCGGTGTCGTAGGTTTCCAGCACCGACAGGTCGTGATTGCGGGCGCGCATCAGGTCGGCGGCGCGGCGCAGGATGCGGCCCCGTTCGGCGCCCGTCATCGCCGCCCATTGCGCCTGTGCCGCGCGGGCCGAGGCCAGCGCCCGTTCGACGATTGCGGGCGTGGCGGAATGGACCCGGGCGATGACCTTCCCGGTCGCGGGATAGATCACGTCGATCGGCGTGCCGGCGCTGTCTTCGACATAGGTTCCGTCGATGAAATGGCTGGCGGTCGGTTGGGTCGGATAGGTCATGGCAGGCTTTCAGAAGGACGGCAGTAGTTGCATCGAATTGCGGCCGCGCCGCAAGCCCTTCCTTGAAATCGGCGTGAACGGGGATCTGTGCAGGGGGGTCACCCCGTGCCTGCCGGTCGGGCAGGGCCGCGGCGCGGGCAGGGTCCGCTTCGGGACGCGGGAATACAGGTCAGGCCCGGCAAGACCGGGTCAGGACCGATCGGATCCGGTCAGGCCTGCCGGCGCAGGGTGATGTCATAGCTGTAGTGCTGGGCCGGCAGCACGCTGAGCGTGATGATCTGGCTGATACCGTCGCCGTCGCGGTAGGTCCGGCGCAGTTCCAGCGCGGGGCTGTGGGCCGGGACCTGAAGCGGGTCCGCGAATTCCTGTGGCAGCATGATGGCGCGGATCGACTGGCGGATCTCCTGGATCACCACGGCGTGGCGTTCTTCCAGCAGGGAATAGACCAGCCCGGGATAGTCCGGAATCTCGTCCGCGATGTCGGCATAGTCGTCGGCCAGGTAGACGTCGGTCCAGCCCACCGGCGCGTCCTGCCCGTCGATATGGCGGGTCTGGCGGATCAGCATCCAGCGCCGGCCGGGGCGG
>NZ_VOPH01000011.1 GCF_009765275.1 Chachezhania sediminis | reverse complement strand
AGACAATGACATCTGCACTATGGCGCATTGCGACGCCGATGGAGCAGGAGCCATCCACTCCATCAGGTATGGCGAAGCTCCGCTGCGGCAACGGTGATCCTGGCGAAGGTCGGTTTCGGGCCGAGGCTGTGTGAGAACCGTCAGTGCAGGTGTGTGTTCGTTGCCTGTGGCTTTGGCACCGGCTTGAACATGCCTTTGGTATTCAGGCCTTGAGCGCGGCCATCAAGGCTCGCGTGCCGATCATCGAGATCATCCGTTTCATGTTGTAGGCCAGAACCTGCAGCGCCATCTCGTTTCGAACGTTCTTCAGCCGTCGCATCTGGAAGTGCGTGGCACCCATCCAGGCCTTGATAGTCCCGAACGGGTGCTCGACAGTCGCCCGTCGGAGCCGCCTCCATCCCTCTCGACCGCTGATCCGGTCCTGCATCTCCTCGACCAGGTGCTCGTGTTCCCAGCGGGTGATCCGGCGCTCCTTGCCCGTGGTGCAGCGCGACCTGAGCCCGCAGGTCCGGCATTCTCCGCTCCAGTATCGCCGCATCTGCAGGCCGTCTTCGTCACGGGTGTACCGGTAGGTCAGACGTTAACTGCGGCTGCGAAGAGTTAATTGGCCGTCAGCACAAGCGGAAGCTGGGTGCCCTTCAGTTCCTAGAACTTTCAGCTTCGGGGAGGCAAGCAGGCAGCAGGCATTGGCTGTGGCGCAAATCCAGCACGCGCCGTAGCGGAGAATGGACCTTGGCCGCGCGGAGCCCCAATGCGACACCGCCAACATCCAACGACGAAACGGCGGCACAATCGTGGCGCCGCCGTTCCAGCTTCACCGGGCGATGGCCCGCCGGTGCCCCATGAAGATGATCCCCAGCATCAGGGCCGCGCAGACCAGCGAGGCATGAAGCGTACCAAGGTCCAGCCCGCCGCTGGCCAGAGGCTTGGTCAAAAGATCGCCGAAGGTGGCACCGAAAGGCCGGGTGAAGATGAAGGCGATCCAGAACAACGCGATGGCGTTCACCGCGCGGGTCCGGTGCAGGACAAGGACCGCTGCGATCACCGCAGTGCAGACCAGCGCGCCCTGCATGTAGCCCAGGCCCAGATTGTCGACCAGGAAGTCACCGAAGGCCGTGCCCAGGCTGTTGGAAAACAGGACCGCGATCCAGAACGTGACCTCGGCATCGCGGCGGTTGATCGGGTCGACGCGCAAGGTGCCGTCCCTCAGGTACCAGACCAGAAGCGTGGCCAGAAGCCCCGCCGTCAGGATGACGGACCCCCAGACATAGCCAAGGCCCAGGGTACGGTCCATGAGGTCCGAAATCTCGGTCCCGGCCGTCGTCGTGCCGACGACGGCGGCCCAGAACAGCAGCGGGTGGAAGGCTTTTGCGCGGATCTGTGCGGCCAGCAGGACGGCCAAGGCCGCGCCGGTGATGGCCAGGCCCGCGACATAGCCCAGGTTCAGCGTCTGCGAGATCAGGTCGCCTGCGCTTTCGCCCAGCGTCGTGGCGATGATCTTCAGGATCCAGAAGATGGCGGTGACCTCGGCGATCTTGCTGGGTTGCAAAGCATTGTTGGTCGGGGATGCGGAGAAATTATCCATGTGCGTGCTCTCGGATTTGAAAGGGGTGGACCGGCGCCTCAGCGGGCCGGGGCGCTGCGTCGGGCGGACATGACCGCGACGGTCAGGGCGATCACGGCCAGGAAGCCAAGGCTGGTGATCACGGTGCCCAGGCCAAGGCCGCCATATTCGGTCGGCTGGGCCAGGAAATCCCCGACGGACGCCCCGAGCGGGCGGGTGAAGATGTAGCAGAGCCAGAAGGCCCAGAGCCCGTCGAGACCCAGCGCGAAATAGCCAAGCGCCAGCGACGCGATGATCAGGCCGAAGAGAACGCCGGTCCCGGCAAATCCCACGCCGAAGCTCTCAGAGATCAGGTCGCCCACGCCCGTGCCAAGCGCAAAAGTGAAGAGGATCGCCAGCCAATAGAAGGCCTCGCGCCGGGCGGTGAAGACCTCGTGGATCGACAGCGTGCGTTCCGACGCGAACCAGGAGGCGAAGGTGGCACCAAGGGCCACGGTGAAGGCGGCGCTGGAGACGGCCAGCGGGATGCCGAAGGCGTCGGTCAGGTTGTCGGTGATCAGCGTGCCCACGACCGAGATCAGGACGACCGCGGTCCAGTAGACGGCCGGAACATATCGGCGCTGGCGGAACTGCCAGGCCAGGGCCGCGATCAGGACGGCGGTCATCAGGACGGTGGTCGGGCCCAGGCCCAGGCCCAGGTTCACCGCCAGGAAATCGGCGGCGGTTTCGCCCATGGTCACGGCGGTCAGCTTGATCAGCCAGAAGCCGGGCGTCACGTCCGGCACGCGATTCATCGCGTGGGCATCGACGGTCTGCGCGTGCGTGGCGGGGAAGGTGGCGACGGTCATGGTCGGGTCATCCTTTCAAGAGGGCAAGCGCCTGCGCCGCGAAGGCATCGGCGCGGGTGTCGTCATCTGCGGTGCAGCGTTCCAGCGCCTTGGACTGAAGCGCTGCCACGTCGGGCGCGGGCGTCGTGCCCTTCAGGGCGTCGCGCAGGCTGGTCACCATCTCCTCGCAGGGCAGGGCGTGACCGGTGTCGTCGGTGACGGCGATGCCGTCGACGAAGCGGATTTCTCCGGTGGACGCGGCCGGCACCGGTTGCGCCAGCACGTCCCGCAGGGCCGTCAGCGTCGCCCTGACCTGCGCCGGGTCCGGCGTCCGTGCCCGAAGCGCGGCAAAGGCCGCGTCCGCCGCATCGTCGACCGTGGTCCAGGCAAGGCGGTCGGCCTTGCGCAGCACCGCCTCGTTGTCGTCCCACAGCGTTTCCAGATCGGTGATCCGGCGTTCCGCCCCCGGCATGTCGCCAGCATCGGCCAGGGCCCGGGTGTCACGGACGATCCGGTCATAGGCCGACAGGTCGCCCAACCCGTGGGCGGCGGTTCCGTCCGCCGCAGCGTGAAGGGCGGCCGGGGTCATGAAGTACTCTGCCAGCGCGAAGCCGCCCGAAGGCACGGCGATCAGCGCCAAGGACAGCAGCAGGTTTCGGATCGGGGGCGTCATGGGCCATGTCCTTTCGCATCTGGCGCAGCCGGAAGGGGCTGCAGTGAAGGCGATATGACATGCGCGGTTCGGCACAGTTTCTCCGGAACCTTACGGTTTCGTAAGAACCCGCCTCCCGGCCGATCCCGCGCCTTACGGATTTGTAAGGCGGTGGCGAGGTAATCCCGGATCGCGGTGGTCAGATTCATGGCACACCAACCACCGGCCACGGAAAGGACCGACCATGACCCTGAAGCTGATCATCCCCGCCGCCCTGCTGGGCGCCCTGCCTTTCGCTGCAGCCGCCGGCACCGAAATGCCCGAGATCAAGGAATACCCGCTGGCGCGCGATGCCGCCGTATCGTTGCAGGACGCGGGCCAGGCGGCGCAGGCCGCCCATCCCGGCGACCTGGCCGCCGTGGTCTTCGGGGACGAAGACGGCCGTCTGGCGTGGGAGGCTATCGTCGTGGACCCCGACGGCACGCTTTGGACGGTGCTGATCGACGCCGCAGACGGGCAGGTCTTCGCGTCGGCCGCCACCTCGGCTATGAACGGGGACGCGGAAGACCACGAAGACGGGCACGAAGACGGCGAAACGGACGACGACTGATCCGGATGAACGGCGCTCCGGGCCTGCCAATGGCCTGGGGCGCGACAGGCAGGAAAGACCGGGGACCGATGAAGATACTCTTCGCCGAAGACGATGCCGAAACCGCGCGCTATGTCACCGCGGGCCTGTCCGGCGAAGGCTATGTCGTCGATCACCTGGCAGATGGGCGCGAGGCGCTGACCCAGGCCATGGGCGGCAGCTATGACCTGCTGCTTCTGGACCGGATGCTGCCCGGCCTTGACGGGCTGTCGATCCTGAAATCCCTGCGCGCGGCGCGGATCGGGACGCCCGCCGTCCTGCTGACCGCCATGGGCGCGGTCGACGACCGGGTGCAGGGCCTGCGCAGCGGCGCCGACGATTACATCGTGAAACCCTTTGCCTTTGTGGAATTGCTGGCCCGGATCGACACGATCCTGCGCCGCCCCGCGCTCCGCGATGAAGTGCTGGAGTTGGCCGTGGGCGACCTGCGGCTGGACCTTCTGACCCGGACGGTCACGCGGAACGGCCAGCGGATCGAGCTTCAGCCGCGCGAATTCCTGCTGCTGCGGCACTTCATGGAACGGCCCGGCCGGGTCCAGACCCGGACCGTACTGCTGGAATCCGTCTGGGACCTGCACTTCGATCCAAAGACCAGCGTGGTCGAAACCCATATCAGCCGCCTGCGCGCCAAGATCGACAAGCCCTTCGGGACCACGACGCTCGTCACGCTGCATGGCGTGGGCTACGTGCTGCAGCCATGACGCGCCCGATCTCATGGTCCATGCGTTTTGCGCTGGCGCTGTCGGCGATCTTTTCCATGGGGACGCTGGTCGCGGGCGGCATGTCCTATGTCCTTCTGTCCCGCGAACTGACCCAGCGCCTGACCGCCGACACGATGGCCAGTGCCCGGAACCTGGCTCAGATCGCGGCCGAAGGGCATCCAGGCGACCTTGACGCCTTCATCGCGGCCCAGGCCCGGTCCGTGCCCGACGCGTCCAGCCTGGTGGCCCATGTCGACGATGCCGGCACCGTGACCGGGTCCCTGCGGCTGACCACGCCCTTCGAAGGCGTCCGCCGGATCGTGGTGGGCACCGACATCCCCGACCCGCTGCCGCCCGGCATCGAAGGGCCCGACGCCTATCTGGCCTATGGGATCCGCATCCCCGACGGCTGGGTCATCGCCGCGCGGGACGAGGACTGGGTGGCCGAGAATGGCGAGATCCTGGTCCAGACGCTGGCCGTGGCGCTGTCCATTGGCCTGATCCTGTCGATCGGGCTGGCAGTGATCTTCGCCCGGCGAAACGAACGCCGGATCGACGCGATGGAGAGCGCACTGGACGCCGTCGGCGCCGGGCAACTGGCGATCCGGATCGGCGACGAAGGCGCCGACGATCTGGCCGAACTGGCGCGCCGCGTCGACGGGATGTTGGACCGGCTGGAGATCGGCGTGGACGCGATCCGGCAGGTGACAACCGACGTGGCCCATGACCTGCGCGCGCCCTTGACGCGCCTGCGGATGCGGCTGGAACCGCAGGCCTTGTCACAGGATCTTCCGGCGGACGTCCGGCACGAAATCGGCTCTGCCCTGGTCGATATCGACGCAATGTCGGCCACCTTCGACGCGATCCTGCGGCTGGCGCGCCTGCAATCCGGGACCGCCGATCATGCCAATGGCCCGGTGGATCTGGGCCGCCTGGCCGGAGACTTGGCGGAGATCCTGGAGCCGTCTGCGGAAGAGGCGGGCCATACCCTGACCTTCACTCAACCGGACGATCCCGTCGTGGTGTCCGGCGATGCCGATCTGCTGGCGCAGGTGATCGGCAACCTTGTGGACAACGCGCTGCGCCATAGCCTTGCGCCGGCCCGTGTCCTGGTCCGTGTCGCGCATGAAGACGGATATCCGGTTCTGTCGGTCGGCGATGACGGGCCCGGCATCGCCGAAAGCGACCGGGACCGCGTTCTGGACCGTTTCGTCCGCCTTGACGCCAGCCGCAGCGTCCCGGGCACGGGCCTTGGCCTCAGCCTGGTCGCGGCCATCGCCGGCCTGCACGGCGCCCGGCTTCAGCTTCTGGACAACGCGCCGGGGCTGGTCGTGCGGCTGGTCTTCCCGAAAGCGGAGGCCGCAAGATGACGGGCGCGCCGGATCCGATCGCGCCGTTCCCGCTGCGGCGCCGCTTCGTCACCTGGGTCGTGCCGGGGCTGGTTGTCATGGTGATCGCGCTTCTGGTCGTCATCTCGCAGGCGCTGTCCGGCACGGCCGAACGGCTCTACCGGCAGGAAACGGCCTTCAAGCACCGCCTGCTGGTCGCGGCCATGGCCGGCCCCGACGCCCCGGGCAGCGCCCCGCAACGCGAGCGGCTGGAGACGGAGGCCGGGGAGCTGGGCTTCAATTGCGCCGCCATCCGAAGCGCGGACGACCAGCTGATCGTCGCGACCAGCGCCGCGGGATGCCTTCAGGACCGGACCGAACTGTTCGAGACGCTGGGCCAGACGGACATGTCGGCCTTCACGGAACGGGTCACCGATGCCACGCAATGGGTCGTGGCCAGCCTTGTCGATCGCGGTGCCGGCGCACTGCCCCTGATCGTCGTGACACAACAGGATGCGCGCAGCCTGGAAGGCCTGATCGGTGCCACGACGAAGCTCTGGCTGGCGGTGATCTTCCTCGGCCTGGCCGCGGTCCTGGGCGTGGCCATGTGGCTGATCGGCCTGGCCCAAACCCAGATCGACAACCGCACCGCGGCGCTGGTCTTGGCTCGGCAGTCGCTGGCCCGATTCGTGTCGCGCCATGTCCAGTCTAGTGCCGGTGCGGATGACGGCGCCGCCCGGCGGCTGCCCGCGACAGTGCTGTTCCTGGACATCCGCGACTTCTCAGGTTTTGCCGACGGAGCCCGGCCCGAGGAGATCACGGCGCTGGTCAACCGCGTGGCCGAAGTCGCCTTTGCCCAGATCCTGGCCCATGGCGGCGATGTCGACCGGCTCTTGGGCGACGGCCTGATCGCTTGGTTCGAAGGTGAGGATCGACGGGACCGGGCCTGGCGCGCTGTGGCCGCGATCCTGCCGGAACTGGACGCGGCCGCGCTGCCTCGCGGCGTCGGCGCCGGCCTTCACGACGGCGACGTGGTCGAGGCAACGCTGGGCGCTGGCGAACGGCTGGATCACACGGTGCTGGGCGGCACGGTCAACATCGCAGCCCGCCTCTGCGCACGGGCCGGTGCCGGGCGGGTCATCGCGTCGGACCAGATGGGCCCGCCACCGGCAGATGTGCAAGCGGCCATTCACGGCAAAGAGGCGCTGACGCTGAAAGGCGTGTCCCGCCCCATGCACGCAATCAACGTGGGCTTCTCCCGCATCGTCTGACCACCGCTGGCAAAAGCGGCATTGGATTCATAGGCGGCGCACTCGTTCCCCTCGACCACGGGCCTCAACGAATTCGCTTCGTTGCAATATTGCCAATCGTCAAATTGCCGGGCCCGCCCTTATGCGCCCCCCCCGATCAGCGCGCACAAATGAGCGTGGCCTTGATGCGTGCCGGTAATGTGACACGGATATTCCAGGGCGCCGATAGGCATTGTTGCAGAAGTCGGCTTCAGGACATGATGGCCCTTTCTCCAGCTGAGGTCAGGCCACACGTTCGATCTCGGCGGTGCCGAGGGCGTTGAAGCGGTTCATCAGGGCGACGCGGATGTGGATCTCGGCTGTCTCGCGGTCGGGGTCCCTCGAGGCGATCCGCTCGCCAAAGGATTTCAGATTCCTCATCCGGGCCTCGACCCGGCTGCGGACATGATATCCGGACCACCTTTTCCAGATCGTCCGGCCGAGGCGCCGGGTTGCCCTCAGGATGTCGTTGCGGGCCAAGGCGGCGGGGCAATCTTCTTTCCAGAGGCGGCCGTTTCTGCGGATGGGAATGATCCCTGTGCCACCTCGCGCAATGATCGCCGAATGGCAACGGCGGGTGTCGAAGGCGCCATCACCGGTAACGGTGCCGATTTCCTCGTCTTCCGGGATCTGGTCCAGAAGATCGGGGAGCACGGGGCTGTCGCCCTCGCGGCTACCCGACAGAAGTGGCTGGATGGTGGGGCTCTACTGCCGTCGCGATGGTATGGTTGACTGCAGTACCAAGCTGATGCCCTTTCGAGGGCGACAGACATTCACCAAGGCAAGATGGTTGACTAAAGACGGGGTGAACCTTCGGCGCACTGGCATCGGTGCTGTCGGAGGCAGGTCAGGGACAAGTGCCCCTATTGCAGCCCTAGGAGAGTTTAGGGTGCGCAGCTGGATGGCTCGGCGCTGCGGGAACGCTACGCGGCAGCTTTGAAAATTGTCATCTTCGTGCTACACATATCCTCATTATGTAGCGCGAAGGTGACAAATGCCGACACCTCACAACCCTCCTGCCGCAGTGCGGCGTGCGCTGCGCAAGCTCGGCGCGGACATCCAGGACGCCCGGCGGCGTCGGCGGCTGCCCATGGCGGTCGTGGCGGAGCGCGCTTTCACGTCGCGATCAACCCTCCAGAAGATCGAGGCCGGAGACACCAGTGTCAGCATCGGCATCTATGCCAGCGTCCTCCAGGCGCTTGGGCTGCTGGACGGGCTAAGCCAGGTGGCAGATATCGCCAACGACACCGTCGGCCAGGCTCTGGCCAGTGCCGACTTGCCGAAGAGTGTCCACCTCAAGCGGCCAGCGGGACCGTCGCGCGATGGCTGATTTCGAGGTCCACGTCGATCTGGATGGTCGCCTGCATCCCGTCGGATTGGCGCGCAGCAACCGTGTCCGCGGCAATGAGACGATCCTGTTCGAGTACGATCCCGCCTGGCTCAAGGATGCTGAACGGTTCTCGCTTGAGCCCGCTCTCCCGATTACGCGTGGCGCTTTTGCGCCACCGGCGGGGCTGTCGACCTTTGGGTCGATTGGCGACTCCGCGCCCGACACCTGGGGCCGCCGCCTCATGCAGCGCGCGGAGCGACGCCGCGCCGAACGGGATCGCCGTGCCGTGCGCACGCTGACCGAAAGCGATTATCTTCTGGGTGTCGCCGACGAGACCCGGCTTGGCGCGCTTCGCTTCCGTCGAGTGGGAGAAGAGCCATTCCTGGCACCGATCCGCGCGGGGGTTCCCGCCCTGATCGAACTCGGACGTCTGCTTCAGGTCACCGAGCGGATCCTGCGGGATGAGGAAACCGACGAGGACCTACAGCTCATCTTTGCGCCTGGCTCGTCGCTGGGCGGAGCTCGGCCGAAGGCCTCGGTCATCGACCACCATGGCCACCTCAGCATTGCCAAGTTCCCGAAGGAAACCGATGAATACAGCATGGAGACATGGGAGGAGATTGCGCTCCGACTGGCTGGTCAGGCTGGCATCGTAACGCCGCACCACGAACTCATCGATGTGGCGGGCAAGAAGGTCATGCTGTCGCGGCGGTTCGATCGCGAGGGTGCCATACGGATCCCGTTCCTGTCAGCGATGGCGATGATGGGCGCCAAGGATGGCGAACGCGGGAGCTATCCCGAGATCGTCGATGCCCTGACCGCGCATGGTGCGCAGGGCAAGACCGATGCCCGGGCTCTGTACCGCCGCGTCGTCTTCAGCGTACTGATCTCCAACGTCGATGATCATCTGCGCAACCACGGCTTCCTCTGGCGCGGCAAGGCGGGATGGTCGCTGTCGCCGGCCTACGATCTCAATCCGGTGCCGACCGACATCAAGGCGCGGGTGCTGACCACCAATATCGATCTCGACGAGGGCACCTGTTCGCTCGACCTGCTGGAAGAGGCTTCAGAATACTTCGCCCTGACGCTCGCGCAGGCGCGCGAAATCATCAAGGAGGTTGCCACGGTCACCGCAACCTGGCGCGAGACCGCGAGGTCGGTCGGTGCGCGTTCGGTTGAGATCAACCGCATGGCCAGCGCCTTTGAGCATGAAGATCTGCAGCGCGCGCTGGCGCTATAACGCGACCATGCCTCCACGGATTTGACACG
Organism: Chachezhania sediminis; assembly: GCF_009765275.1. GTDB lineage: Bacteria > Pseudomonadota > Alphaproteobacteria > Rhodobacterales > Rhodobacteraceae > Chachezhania > Chachezhania sediminis. The sequence goes on along the minus strand of NZ_VOPH01000011.1, from coordinate 126,218 downwards.
CCATCGGTCAGGGTGCAGCCTCCTCAGGGCGCGTGCCATTTGCGTGCGCCCAAGAGACCTCCAGAAAGGGAAGCCCATGATTGGTACGTTGATCTGCATAGCTGGCGTGGTGATCAGCGTCGTGGGATCCGTCCATTGCTGGCTGGTCTACCGGGCTTCTGCGCGGAGTGCCCGCGTCGACCCTGAGAGGGCCCAGCGCTTTGTGGAGAGCGCGCCGCTGCATCCCGTTCTGACGAAAACACGAAGCGGGAAAAGTGCCCCGGGGATGGGCGCGACGCCTGCCTTCAATTCGGGCGCAATACCCGATATGGTACTGGTTGCGGAAATTGCGAAAACTGGATGATCTGCCATAGCCGATAATGCGATCCCGCCCGTCGCACATTGAAATCGTCCCCTCTGCACGCCGGATCGTGACATCCGCTTTGGCCAATGCACTCAAGCGCGGTCTTGCCAAGACCATCCCAAATCGGCTCCATGACGGACCGACCCCCAAGATGGAAGGAGCGCCGTATTGGCCCAGGAGCGATCTTCGCGTGCCCAACGCAGGCTTTCCGGCGGCTCTGTCCGCATTCGCGCGGTGACCGAGGCCGACCGGGCCGAGATCCAGAGGCTTTGCGCCGCGGCCCATGCGGAATCCTACATGCGCGCCGTCCCGATCCAGCCGGACCGGGTGGATGTCGTCATCGATCATGTCCTGTCGGACAAGACCGTGGATATCGGGATGATTGCGGAAAGCGACCGCGGCGGAGAGGTCCGGGCCGTGGGCCTTCTGCACGCTTCGGCGGCCGAGCATCTCTATCTGGACCTGATCCAGGCGAATTGCCTGCTGTTCTATGTCTCGCCGGAGTTCCGGAACAGCACCGCCGCCTATCAGCTGATGCGCCATTTCATCCGGCGGTCGGTCAACAGCGGCGCCCGGTCGATTTCGGTCCATGTTTCCGCCGGGATCCGGGTGCGGCAGGCGGACCGGTTCCTGCGCAAGATGGGATTCATGAACGGCGGCGGGAACTACCAGATCCTGGTCGAGGCCGGAACGTCCGTGAAGTGAAACGTATCACGCCGAATGTTTCGTCGCACATAAAGGCAAAGCGCATTGATACACTCCGGGCCCGGACTGTCCTGACACCCGCGTGAGACGAAATCAAACCAACTTGACAAGTATCGGTGGGTCGCCAAGGCTTGCCCCCATTCACCTGCGCGCCCGGGCCGCAATTGATCCGCGGAAGTCCCGTCTTTCGTCGATTTGACCAGTTTGAATTCCCCACGCAGCCGAAAGCCACGTCGGGATGAGAGAGGTAGAACATGAGCGCGACCCTTTCGGGCACGGACCTGGATCCGTCGAAACATGCGTCCAAGATCTATATCGTCCGCAACCTGTTGCATTCGGAACTGTCTGCTCTGAATTTGCGTGGCGACGAAGGTGCGCTTGACCTGCTGTTTCCGGCTGGATTCGACGACGACCCGGACACGGAGCTGACTCCCGAAGAGGCCAGCCGCTTTTTCGATCTGCTCAGCGAGCCCACCTACCTCGACAGCGAAGTCGTACGTGAGGACGATGTCTTTGCCATCGAACTCAACCAGAAGCGCGGTAGTGGCAAGGCCGGCAGCCGGGGAGGGGTCGTGGATCTTGAGATCCGGTTCGAAGGCCGCGACTTCTCATTTGGTGCGGACCCGCTTGGCTCCGTTCTGCCGGTCGACGGCACGCTTGAGGCGTTCGAACTGAGCCTGACCCACAACGTCGGACGAGATCGCCTGGGGTTCGCGGATGTCGAAGTCCGGGTCGCCGGCCTGGAACTGGACATCACCCCGACCCTGTTCGACAGCACGGACGGTTACCTGGCCCAGGTCTTCGCCGGGTCCCAGACACTGTCGTTCAGCCCCTACCTGATCCCCAACTTTGCCGGCGACGGTCGCAACCTGACCGCGGGAACCGTCGTGGGAGCCAACGATCACATCACGCTGACGGACGACGGGCGCGGGGCGCTTCAGGTCAACTCGGTCCTGGAGGTCGCCGGCGATTTCCTGAGCGTCAGCACCGGCGCCACCCTGACGGGCGGTGCGGACACCATTGTCGGCAGTTTTCCCGCCGTGACGCTGGGCAATACGCCGGGCGCGGGCGGCACCTCGGTCGGCAGGGTCAGCGGCGACGTGATCACCGCCTCCGGGACCGTCAATGGCGGCGACGATACGCTGAATTTCACCAACAGCCCGACCTCGGCCATCAAGGGCCTGTTCGGCGATGCGGTCACCGCCACCGGCACCGTCAATGGCGGAGATGACGAGATCGTCGGCACGGAGTTCGACGATGTGCTGGTGGGCGATGTCGGCACAGCCAAGGCCGGATCGAAGGTGACGGGCGGCGACGACACGATCTTTGGCCTGGACGGCAACGACATCCTGATCGGTGACGTGCGCACGGCGGAGTCCGGCGCCACGGAAATCGGCGGCAACGACCGGCTGTTCGGCGACGCGGGCGACGACCGGCTGATCGGCGGCGCTGGCGATGACGACCTGGACGGCGGCGCCGGCAAGGACATCATGCTGGGCGGCGCTGGCGACGATTTCCTGATCGTCAACGAGGCGTCCGATGTGGTGGCGGGCGAGGTCTATTTCGGCGCCGCCGGCGTCGACGATTTCCTGGTCTTCGCCAGCGGCTTCATCGACTTCCGCCAGGTTTCCATCATCGGGATGGAAGGCCTGCAGCTGGGCGGCGACGCTGGCACCCGGGTCGCGTTCCTGTCGTCGCAGATCGACCGCGGGGTCTTCGATCCGGACAGCCTGATCCAGGTCTTCGCGCCCAAGGGCATGGTCGAACGGCTGATCGTCGACGTGGACAATGGCGCCGCGGACCTGAGCGAACTGGAGTTCCGCGACTGGGAACGCGGAACGGATGAGGTCGTCGTCAACGGATCCTCGACCGCGGACAAGATCATCGGGTCTGTCCAGGATGACCAGCTGGTCGGCAGTGGTGGCAATGACGAACTGGACGGGTTCAAGGGCAAGGACACCCTGATCGGCGGCTTCGGCAGTGATACCTATCACTTCGATGGCAACGACCGGATCATCGAGCAGGCCGGCCAGGGTTTCGACCGTATCATCGCCAGCAGCAACCTGATCAGGATGGCGGACAATGTCGAACATGCCACGCTGGCGGATGTTGCCGGGGCAACGCTGGTCAAGGGCAATGCCGAAGACAATCTGATCGAAGGCAACAGTTTCGACAACACGCTGTCCGGCGGCGGGGGCGGCGACCAGATCTTCGGGGTCGGAGGCTCCAACCGGCTGGTCGGCGGCGGCGGGGGGGACATGATCAACGGGGCCAATGGCAAGGACATCATCCTGGGCGGCAAGGGCAACGACTTGGCTGACGGCGGTGGGGCCAAGGACGTGATCAAGGGCGGCAGCGGCGACGACGATGCCTTTGGCGGCAACGGCAATGACCGCCTGTTCGGGCAGCGCGGCGACGACATCCTGGACGGTGGCAAGGGCAAGGACCGCCTGAACGGCGGTGCCGACAAGGATGTCTTGGTCGGCGGCAAGGGCGCGGATGTGCTGACCGGCGGCGGCGGCGCGGACGAGTTCGTGTTCACCGATACCGACGGGCGCGCGGTGGACCGGATCACCGATTTCCGCAGCGCCGACACCATCGTCCTGGAAGGAAAGGGGTTCGGCCTGAAGGCCGGGGTCCTGGCCGATGCCGCCTTTGCCTTCGTCCCCGGCGAAGCCATCAGCGCCGACACGCGGATCATCTACAACGGCACCAACGGCAAGCTGTTCTTCGACGCCGATGGCAAAGGAGGCGACAACGCGCAGCTACTGGCCCAGATGGAAGAGGGCCTTGCGCTGAGCGCCGACGACTTCCTTGTCCTGCTCTAGGCCGATTTGAGAAAAAATGGCTTCACATCAGGATTCGGGCATAGATCAAACTGGTAAATGCGATGGAGGCCAGCTTGCCACGACTCCGCATGCCGGACGGGGAATGGGCGTTCTTTGCCAGGTTCATACGCTGCTGAGAATCTGGCGATATTCCGACGCATCGAGGCCATCACCAAACTGAAAAAGACCGGAACCTATCGGATGCTCGACCTGGCCAAAGAGGATGTGAGAAAGGCGGTTGAGGACGCCACGAGTGCAGAAGGCCTGAGGTACACAACGGCAAAGGACTTCGCCCTGTTGTGTCCGACTTGCCACCGGGTCGAGCACGCGCGGATCAGGGCTGCGGCCAAGGAAGTCTCGGCATGAGGCTATATTCCGCCAGTCGGGCCTGCTCAGAAGAGCCAGCCCCCCGCTGCTTTGTCAGTTACGCAAAGGTCTGTCTTCGCCGTTTGCGCTTAGTCATAGATGTAGGGCGTGTGTCATCCTGTTGCAATCAAGTGCATCCAAGATGGTGGGCTGAATGAGGGGTCAACATCTATGCCGTTACAAATCCCTCTAGAAACAGGGACTTATTGCGGATAATGGAGGCGAGTACCGGAATCGAACCGGTGTACACGGATTTGCAATCCGCTGCGTCACCACTCCGCCAACTCGCCTGACTGTAGTGGTGCTAGGCATTTAGTCCAGCGGCTGACCGGGCGCAAGAGTGTTTGCCGCACGGTCTACCGCACATTCCCGTTCCGTTCATGTTCTTTTCCGCGGCGCTTCCCGCGCGCGGACGCGGTGCCGCGGGTGCCTGCTGCAGTGTCGCACCATGGTATCGGACTGGCCGGTGACGGCCGCGACCCGCTTGCCCCAATCCCGCCATACGCAGTTCTCGGGCCCCCGCGTACCACAGCGCATGCAGGTCATGGGGCTGGGCCCCGGCAGCGTCCTGCATCGCGTCGGTCGCGCCCCGATAGGTCCACGGGTCCGGGCGCTTCGTCTTGGACATGTCCTTGGAGAGGATGAAGAGGCTGCCCTGCGTCGCCACGTCCGGCGCCGGCTGCCAGTTCGGCGTCACCGGGAAGGTCAGAGGTGTCTTCATCTTGTCCTACCGGATGCGGATTGTGTCGCCCCCGATCTGGGCCCACCGCATTTTCAGCACGGCGCCGATCCGCTGGCCGGTGCCGCGATGCAGATCGAAGCGCGGCCGTTCGCGGCGTCCCGAACGGGAAGGTCCCTCGGAACGCGTCCGCCATCGTATCGGGCAACGGTTCCCGCTCCTGCTTTTCACACTTGATCGACTTCACGCCCTTGGCAGGGTTCAGATGTTTCGTCGTCAACAGCCCCGTCGCGCGAGTGTTCCGTGATGATGACAGAACGCGCAAGTGACAGTTCGCCCGTTGCGGGGGGGGTCCTTCTTCGCCCAGGCATCCAGCCATGAAATCACGCGACGCCGCTGGATGTCGCCGGGCCGAAGATGGCCAGGCTTGTCCTTCAAGCAGGCGAGATGCCGAGTGTCGTCTTCGCAGCTGCGGCGCGCCAGATCGCGTCAGTTCCGGCTGGGCCGGGATGGGCGAAATTTCCCTTTGTCCGTCAACACAGGTGGACCGGGTTTGAAATCGGGTGGTCCACATGGGGGCCGATGGCCGCTCTTGTCGCGCCGGCCATCGGTATGGCGCCTGCCGGTGCCCAGGGGGAACGGCAGCTTCGCTGTCTCAGGGCCGAAATGGCAGGCATGCGTCGGAAAAGGTCTCGCCTTGCAGGACGGCAAGCCACGCCCGTTCCGGCATAAAAGGGCGGGCAACCCCGTTGGCATTCGTTGCGACGCTCTCGCGAGCCCGCGTGCTATTGAGATGTTTCGCCGAAAAGCGCCTCATCGGAAATCTCAAGGCGCGCAACAAGCAGGCTGCAATTCAGGCTGTCGCTCAAGGAGGCCGTGACCGATCCCAGAAGCCACCGCGCCATTGCCCCTTGCTTGTGGTGCCCAACCACGACCAGTTCAGCCCCGATTTCATGGGCCACACGGGTGATGCATTCCGTCGCGAGCCCCGTTTCCAGACGCGTCTCATGGGACAGGCCCATGCGAACCAGGCGCGCCGCGCCCTCGTCAAGGATCTGCCTGAATTCATCCGTCATATCCGGACCGATATAGACGGTACTCGCATCACCCGCGAAGACCGCGGAAGAGGGCTCCACGACGGCGAGAAGCACAACGCGCGCACCGCATGCCTGGGCGAGCTTCGCCCCTTCGCGCAGCGCGAGACGTCCTTCCAACGATCCATCGTAGGCCAATAGGATTGTGCTATACATGGTTGCCTCAGTCGATCTTCTTGCTCTCGTGACGCAATGCTACGCACCCAAGCGATTCCACACAATCATGCTGGTCGGATAAGTCCATACCGGCCGGACAAGTCGTGGTGCGGCACGCCGCTGCCAGGGCCGCGTTGATCCGTTCGAAGACGAACGGGGTGGCCCGCCTCATTTGCGGATTTGACGTCGACGGCGTGGGACCAATGCGTCCTGACCCTGGGCCTTCGCGGCGCTCCCCGCGAAGGCCTGATCTGATCGGGCACGCCCATGGCCCGTGCCTTCCTGGGGATGGAGAGAGCTTAACCCTCCTGTGCCGCGCCTGCCGTCACCTCGACGGTCACATGTTCCATCCCGGTCGTTTCGCGCACGCGGCCTTTCACGGCGCGGCGTACGTCGTCCGCCACCGCGCCCGGCGCCAGTTCGACCTCCAGCGTGGCCATGGGCCGCTCTTGCGTGATCGACCAGGCGTGGACGTGATGGGCGCGGGCCACGCCGGGCAGCGTGGCTTCCAAGTCGGCTGCGACAGCGCGGGGATCGAAGCCGGCGGGCGCGCCTTCGAGCAGGATGTGACCGCTCTCGCGCACCACGGACCAGGCCGAGCGCAGGATGATAAATGCGACCAGCACCGACAGGATCGGGTCGATGGGGGTCCAGCCCGTCCAGATGATGATGAGCGAGGCCGCAATTGCCGCGACTGAGCCCAAGAGATCGCCCATGACGTGCAGGGCGGCGGCACGGACGTTGAGGTTGTCGCCCTCCGCGCGGCTGAGCACCCAGAAGGCCAGAATATTCACCACCAGTCCTCCCACGGCGACCCAGAGCATCAGCCCGCCCAGCACATCGTGCGGATCGCGCAGGCGCTGGACAGCCTCGAAAAAGATCCACCCGGCGATGGCGAACAGCGTGAGCCCGTTCACGAAAGCGGCCAGAACCGAGAAGCGGTCGAAGCCGTAGGTCCGTTTCCAGTCTGCTGGTCGCCGCGCCAGCCGGAAGGCGAACCAGGCCAGCAGGAGCGAGGCGAAGTCGGTCAGCATGTGGCCCGCGTCGGCCAAGAGCGCGAGCGATCCGGAGATGATCCCGCCGATGACCTCGGCCCCCATGAAGCCGCCGGTCAGCGCTGCGGCGACGAGGATGGCGCGTTCCTTGGAACGGCGCGCCTCGGGCGAGTCATTGGCCGAGAGGGTAGGGCCGTGCGAATGGCCCGGATGCCCGTGTGAATGCCCGTGTGCGTGGCCGTGTCCATGCCCGTGATTGTGCCCGTGCCCGTGCCCGTGATCCTGTCCCATCAGCTTGCCTCCACCCGGTGACCCCTGTCTGTCGGGGTCATGTGCCGACGGCGGATGTCGGCGGTGCGGGCGGTCATCCCGTGGCGGATCACAGGGGCGTCGAAGTCCGGCAGGTCGGGGCTGCGGAGGTGTCGGTCGGTCATGGCAGTGCTCTTGATTCGCTTCGTCGCCATGGTAGATACGATCTACAGCCACTGTAGCTTCAAGGGATATCGCGATGCAGGCTCATTCCATCGGTGCGCTGTCCAGGCGCACGGGCGTGAAGGTGACGACGATCCGCTACTATGAGGGGCGCGGTCTTCTGCCCGATCCCGGCCGCACGGACGGGGGGCAGCGCCGCTATGGCGACGCCGAGCTGGACCGGCTGTCCTTTATCGCCCATGCCCGGCAGCTGGGCTTCGACCTCGACGCCATTGCCGAACTGATCGCGTTGCAGGAGACACCTCATGCGGCCCATGGCAACGCGCACCGTATCGCGAAGGACCGGATTGTCGAAATCCGTGACCGGATCGCGCGGTTGCAGCGGCTGGAGTCCGAATTGGTGCGCGTCGTGAAGACCTGCGACGGTCAGTCCGATGGGCAACCCTGCCGGGTGCTGCAGGCCCTGGCCGATCATCAGGCTTGCGAAGGCGAGCACTGAGGCCTGCTCGGGCTCACAAAGAGGTCTTGAACCTGAGCACGTCGCGTGTCGGGGCGAATGCCCCGCCGGGCATTCGCCAAGCGGCGATTGGGGACGACACCCGGCAGCTCCTGCCGCTCTTCCCTATCGTGAACGACTCCGCTCAAGCAGATAGCGGCTTGGCGGCTTGCCGACCATCTTTCGGAACATGGTCACGAAACTGCTGGCGCTTTCATAGCCGAGATCGATGGCGACGGCCTGGACCGTCTGGCCCGCGCTCAGCTGCCGCAAGGCAAGGACGATATGCAACTGTCGGCGCCAGCGGCCGAAACTCATGCCCAGCTCTTCCGCCAGAAGCCTGCTCAGGCTGCGCTCGCTGAGCGCGATGCGGGCGGCCCATTCCGCGACACTCGCATGATCCGCAGGCGCCGCGATCAACAGGTCGGTGAGCTTCTTCAGGCGCGGATCGGCGGGGATGGGGAGGCAGAGGTCCTCGACCGGTGCCGCAGCCAGTTCATCGAAGAGAACGGACACGATCCGGCCATCCGGACCGTCGACATCATAGAGGTCCGGCAGAGCGTTTGCCCGCATCAGCAACTCGCGGAAAAAACGTGACACCGTGATCGTGCAGCAGTCTTTCGGCAGGTTCGCGGATTCGGGAGGGTCAATGAAGAGAGAGAGACACTCCACCTCGCCCGAGCCGAAAACGGAATGGGGCAGCCCGCCGGGAATCCACACGGCGCATTGCGGCGGTACGATCCAGACTGCGCCTTCGACTTCGCAATTGACGACGCCACGCACCGTGAAAAGCAGTTGTGCCTTCTTATGGTGGTGCCGGGGCGATTGCTCCAGGGCGTCAAGGGTGGCGACCGCGTTGGCTGCCACCAGCGCACGCGGGATCTCGTCGACATAGGCAAGCCAGTCGCGGCGGACGTCCAGAAACATCTCAGACCTCGATGTTATCGGTTCAGGCCGGATTGAAACATATAGTGGCTGGGTTGCGCAATGACGCCACGTGTCGGCCGACGTATTGCTGTGAGGAAGAGGCGGCTGGCGGATCTTGTGATCGCGCTCCGTTACTGGAGGGGCAGAGCTTGACCTGCCCGACACTTTGAACAGGAGTTTTCACGTGATCGAAAATGCACCGGTTAAGCTCGCGCTCGCATGGCTCATCCCCGCGGTTGGCGCCGCACTCTTTGTCACGATCCAGTGCTTTTCCTATCTGAACGTCTATGTCGGCAGCGGAGGGACGATGCAGGCCATGACGTTCGATCCCGCCTCCCTGTGGGGCGTGTCCATTTTCTATGGCGCCTGGGTCGTCCCGCCTTTGCTGGCGCTGGCCGCAAGGCGCGCTACCGACTGGGCGATGCTGGTCCTCGGCGGTCTGCTGTTCATCATGAGCACGCTCGCCGGCGTCTTCGATGGCTTGCGCGATGGCGGCCATCTCGTGGGCCTCGAACTGCTGGCCATCATGCTGCCGGGTGTGGTCGCGCTTGTCATTACGTGGCGGCACATTCGCTTGGTCTGAAACCGTCCATTCTCTTCAGGAGACGACACATGCCCTTGGATATCAGGAACTTCCCGCTTGTCTGGATGAGCTACGACGAAGCGCCCGATCACGACCACGACGAGGATTTCGCGGCACTGGAGGCAAGCTTCGAGCGCGGCGCGCCCTTTGTCATCCTGACCGACAACGCGCCGACCGAAGACCATGACCACAGCCACGAGGAAAAGAAGCGCACCGCGCTGTGGATGAAGAAACACAAGGCAGAGCTGCGGACGCGCGTCAGGGCGATGATCGTGATCGAGCCGAACTCTGCCAAGCGTCTTGCTTTCAGGACCTTCGGCGTTGCCTTCGCGAAATTCTGGGGTTTTCCACTGAAGCTTGCCCTGACCCGCGAAGAGGCCATGAAGATCGCAGAGAATCTGCTGTCAGAGGGCGTGGAGTCTGCAACATCCTGAAGAACAGCCGAATGGACACTGCGAAGACGGTTTCCGGAAGATTGCAGGTTTCGTTCAAGCATGGGGTCCTGTCCCTGGTGAGCAACAACGGGCTTTGTGTGCCGCCCTTGCCTGCCGGCTGAGCCCGGAGAACGTGGCCATCCCGAAGGACAGGACACATCGGTGTGCGACGTTCCGTGCCACGGCCGACCGGGCGGCATAAGGGTGATATCGGGGCCAAATGCGGCAAAGATCCATGCCGAACACAGGGCGGGCCGCCGTACGCGCATGGGGAACAGTGCAGTGAGCGAAGAGAGCAGGCGAAAAGGTGTTGGGCGCCCCGTGCGCCTGGGACACAGGATGTCCGCGACATGTTCCGCCGCCGTCTCGGCTTTGGGCACCAGCGCGCGTGGAACACAGAGTGAGTCGGCGATGCTGGACACGGCATGGTCGATGCCGGGGCGAACGCTTCGCCGAAAGGGGGAGTGCGCTGCCCACGGCGCGGGCGATGGCCACATGACATTGCGGCAACGGAATATTCGTGCGCTCCGGCTACACGCTTTGCTATCCTTGTGGTCCCGGTTCCGAAGGCGCTGTGTTCCAAGGCGGTTCCGCGCGGCCCGCGCTGTGCTGCCGCGGTCGCAGGGGGCGGAAAACCCCCCGCGGGCCGTTGCCCGACGCCGCGCGATATGTCAGGACTTGGCCCAGCGTCTGAACGAAAGAGTTTACACATGACTGACTTCGCCACGCGCCGCCGCATGATGGTCGACACCCAGGTGCGCCCGTCGGACGTCACACGCTTCTCGATCATCGAAGCCATGCTGACCGTGCCGCGCGAAGCCTTCGTTCCCGCCGCCCGACGCGAGGCGGCCTATGCCGGCGAGAATGTCTCGCTGGGGGGTGGCCGCGTGCTGCTGGAACCGCGCACCATCGCCAAGATGCTGGAAGTGCTGGATCTGGGGCCGGGCGACATGGTCTTGGATATCGGCTGTGGCTATGGCTACACCGCGGCTGTCATGGCCTCGATGGCGGATGTCGTCGTCGCCGTGGAAGAGGACGAGTCGCTGGCTGCGGATGCGCCGGGGATCCTGTCGGACCTTGGTATCGACAACGTGATCGTCCATGGCGGCCCGCTGGCCGAAGGTGCCGCGGAACACAAGCCCTATGACGCGATCCTGATCGAAGGTGCCGTGGAAACGGTGCCGGCTGCGATCATCGACCAATTGAAGGACGGCGGACGCATCGCGGCGCTGTTCTTGGAAGGGGCTTTGGGCGTCGTGCGCCTGGGCCTGAAGCGCGGGGACAAGGTGTCCTGGCGGTATGAATTCAATGCGGGCGCGCCGGTCTTGCCGGGCTTTGCCAGCGAACGCGCCTTCGCTCTGTAGAAACGACCGGGCGCCATTGGCGCCCTGCGGCCGGTGGGCCGAACTAGGGGATGTGAGCATGCGCAAGGTATGGGCTGCGTTGACGGGCTGTGGACTGGGTGTGGCGATGGCCATTGCGCCGATCGGCTTCACGGGGACGGCACGGGCCGACAACATGGCCGATGCCCTGGTCGGCGCCTACAACACCTCGGGCCTTCTGGAACAGAACCGCGCCCTGCTGCGGGCAGCCGACGAAGGCGTCGCCCAGTCCGTGTCGCTGCTGCGGCCGATCCTTGCCTGGTCGGCGTCTGCCTCGCGGACCGCGGGCGACCTGACCATCAACGGCATCAATGCGGCGCAGGAAACATCGCCGCTGAACCTGCAGTTGACCCTGTCGCTGCTGCTGTTCGACTTCGGCGCCACGCAGCAGAACATCAATTCGGCCAAGCAGACCGTCCTGGCGACTCAGCAGACGCTGATCTCGGTCGAACAGCAGGTGCTGTATGCGGCCGTGTCCGCCTATCTGAACCTGCTTCTGGCGCAGGAATATGTCGGCGTGCAGCGCAACAACCTGAACGTTCTTCAGGAACAGCTGAAGGCCACGCAGGACCGCTTTGACGTAGGTGCCGTGACCCGGACCGACGTGGCCTTGGCGCAGTCGCAACTGGCCGCCGCGCAAAGCAGCTTGGAATCGGCCCGGGGCGACCTGCTGGACGCCCAGGCCGCGTACGAGGCCGCGGTTGGCCACCTGCCGACGAGCGCCGCCGGCTTCCCGCCGCTGCCGTCGCGGCCGGACAGTGTCGACAAGGCGATTTCCGTGGCGCTGACCAACCACCCGAACATCCTGTCGTCGCAGTACCAGATCAAGGCGGCGGATTATTCGGTCGCCCAGGCCCAGCGGTCGCTGCGTGGTGAATTCGCGCTCAGCGGCAGCGCCGGCGTCGGCACCAACCTGGACCTTGACCGTGACGTGAATACCGGCACGATCAGCCTGGGCTACAACCAGACCATCTATCAGGGTGGCGGTCTGTCGGCTACGATCCGGCGCGCCAAGGCCAACCGCGATGCCGCAAAGGGTGCCCTGATCACCAGCCAGCGCAACGTCGTGCAGGGTGTCCGCAACGCCTACGAGGCGATCAGCGTCGCACGGGCCAACATCTCGGCCACCAACCAGCAGGTCGAGGCCGCGTCGGTCGCCGCCGAAGGCCTGCGGGAAGAGGCGAAGCTGGGATCGCGGACCACGCTGGACGTTCTGACCGCGGAACAGGACCTGCTGGATGCGCAGATCGACCAGATCACGGCACGGATCGGCCTTTACACCGCCAGCTACCAGCTGCTTCAGGCCCAGGGCCTGCTGACCGCGGCCAACCTGCGCCTGCCGGTCACGATCTATGACCCGAACGCCTATTACAACCTGGCCAAGACGGCGCCGACCAATCTGTCCAAGCGCGGCAAGCAGCTGGACCAGGTATTGCAACGCCTGGGCAAGTAACCGGGCCTGCCGCTGGCCCGGGCTGCCCGTACGTGTTGCCGGGCGGCGGGCCCGTGGCTAGACTTGGCCGGAACACGAGCAGGGTGACCCGAAACCATGTCTGATCCAGTGCAGCAGCCGGAAGTCGAGGATGTCGTTTCCTCAATCCGTCGCCTGGTCTCGGGGGAGGCGCCCCCGCAGGACGTGACGCCGGTTCCCGAACCCGACCCCTTTGTGCTGACACCGGCCCTGCGGGTCGGCGAGGACGGGGAAGACGGTTCCGCCGACCCGCAGATGCCGGCGCCGCCGGAGGCCGACGGATTGATCGTTCCCCTGATCCTGCCCAGCTTCGCCATCGCGCAGAGCTTTACCGAAAGCGACAGCCAGGGCCCGGTCCCCGGCCTTCGGGAGATCGAGGCAGAGGCCGAAGCGGCCGCACAGAACCTGGAAGCCGAACTGGCCGCGGCCCAGGCCGGGTCTGCACCCGCGGACCAGGCGGTCGGGCAGGCAGCCCCCCTCCACCTGGAAGACGCGGTGCCACCCGAGCCGGTCGAGGTCGAACTGGCTCCGGATGCCGTCGGGGCAGGGCCCGGGACCGGGACAGAACCCGACACTGGGTCCGAAGCCGGGGCTGGGAACGGGGCGGGGACCGATTCCGCGGCAGACAAGGCGCCCGCCGAAAACGGGGCTGCCACGGCCGCGCCGTCGCTGGTGCCCTCGGACGCGCTGAAGGCCAAGATCGCCGCGGTGGCCAGCGCCGTGGAACGCACGCGCGGTGCCTGGACCGAACCGTCGCCCGTCGCCCCGGCCCCCGTTTCGGCGGCCCCCGTCTCGCCGGCCATGTCTGTGCAGGACCCGGCGGCAGAGCCGCACAGGGACATGATGGCAACGCCGTCATCCGCCCCCGCGCCGGAAGAGGTTTCGCTGGACGACGACGCGCCGCGGGACCCGGACATGTCCCTGGCCGACGAGCCCGAAAACGGCTTCGACGACGACGGTTTCATCGACGAGGACACGCTGCGCGAGATGGTCGTCCAGATCGTGCGCGAGGAATTGCAGGGTGCCCTGGGGACCCGGATCACCCGCAACGTGCGCAAGCTGGTCCGGCAGGAGGTCCAGCGTATGCTGGCCGCGCAGGGGCTGGGCGGGTCAGAATAGCGCGGCAGGCTTGTCGCGGCCACATCTTCCCGGAATGCAAAAGGCGCGCCCGGTGTGATCGGGGCGCGCCTTTTCTTGTGTTTCGAACCGTTATGCGACTTTTGCCGGGTCGAACCTGCCCATGTCCCGCCTTGCGGGCCATCCCGGACAAGCTGTGGTGCTGGTGATCCGACGGAACCCCTGGGTCCCGATCAGGGAGGGTTCAGGCGGCTTCGGCCTGTTCGGCGGCATTGCGCCGTTCGGATTCTTCCCGCGACAGGGCGACCGAGGTGCGGACGCCGCGGCTGACGAATTCCATCAGGCCCGAGACGACGCGTTCGTTCGGGTCGATCCCGGCGCAGGACAGCACTTCGCGCCCGTCGCGCGAACGGGCCCAGCGGGCGATCTGTTCGGGGCCGTTGCCGTACTTCTTGTCGTCGGCAATGGCGTCGTCCAGTGCTGCCAGCACGACTGCAGCAAAGAGTTTCTTCGCACGGTTACCTTGTTCGGCATTGAAGGCAGTGCCGTCGACGAAATCTTTCATTTCGTTTTCCTTGTTTTTCTTGGTCTTGCGTTTCGGCGTGGCGCCCCTTGTGACAGATCACGAATGATTCGAACACCCCGCTACTGCATGACTTCCATGCATCTGGCGCATGGCTTGTTCAGTCTGCGGCGTGGGACAACGTAAGCTTGCCAGGCACCGGAGGCCCATATATAGGAGCCCGCGAAGCGCCATCAAGCGCACGTCAAGGGAAAACGACATGCCCAAGATCAACGGTAACGAGATCCGTCCCGGCAATGTCCTGGAGCACAACGGCGGGCTTTGGGCCGCCGTCAAGGTGGATCACGTCAAGCCCGGCAAGGGCGGCGCCTTTGCCCAGGTGGAAATGCGCAACCTGCGCAACGGCTCCAAGCTGAACGAACGCTTCCGGTCCGCCGACAAGGTGGAACGGGTGCGGCTGGAACAGAAGGACCAGCAATTCCTGTACGAAACCGACGGGATGCTGGTGTTCATGGACACCGAGACCTACGAGCAGATCGAACTGCCCGCGGATCTTCTGGGCGACCGCCGCCCGTTCCTGCAGGACGGCATGACCATCGTCGTGGAATTCCACGAGGCCGAGGCGCTGAACGCGACCCTGCCGCAGAAGGTCACCTGCAAGATCGTCGAGACCGAGCCGGTGGTGAAGGGCCAGACCGCCGCGAATTCGTTCAAGCCGGCGGTGCTGGACAATGGGGTGAAGGTCATGGTGCCGCCCTTCGTCGGCCAGGACGAGATGATCATCGTCAACACCGAGACGATGGAATATTCCGAGCGGGCGTGACGCCTTTGCGGGGGCTGGAGGCTCTGTCCCCGCCGCGCCTTCGCCGGGGGTCCCACCGGGATACATGAAGATCAAAGAAGTTGGGGACGCCGTCTGGAATGGACGGCGTTTTTTCTTTGGTCGGGTCGTGATGGGGGGCTCTGCCCCCGCCGCGCCCTTGGCGCGCCTCCCCCGAGGGTATTTGGAGACCGAAGAAGATGGGGGCGGGCCCGGTTTCAGGGGCAGGGCGGGGTTTGCCCCGCCGCTTCCCCGGTCCGGTGGCGGCGGTTTGGCCTGTCAGGCCTGGGTGGGATCGCCCGTGACCTCGACCAGAAGCTGATATTTCACCGTCATGGCGCTGACCTGGCGGTAGAAGGCGATCAGTTCGCTGATCGGGTTCTGGAGGCGCGTCAGACCCATTGTGGCCGCAACCACGGTGCCGATGTCGGACTTGCCTTCGAGGACGAGGAAGCCGCCGAAGAGCAGCACCGCCACGAGGCCCGCGCTGTTGCAGGTCGAGATGATGAATTTCGACGACAGCTTCCACAGGAACATTCCCCGGCGGATGTGGTAGATCGTGTCGAATTCGGAATTGGCCTCGGCTTGGACCTCGGCCACGTTGCGGTGGGTGATGCGGTTGGTAACGCCGCGCAGCTTCAGCACCCGTTGCGCCACGAACTTGTTCACCTGCCGTTGCGAGAACAGCAGGACGAAGATCTGGGGCACAACCACGATCACCGCGATCAGGCCCAGTCGGGGCTGGGTCGCGGTGACGAAGCCGATGACGCTGACCAGGGTGCCCAGCTGCATCAGCGGGTCGGCGATGGATCCGCCGGTGAACTTGCCGACCTCTTCCGCCTCGGCGGCGATGGTGGTGGCGAGCGTTCCGCGGTCGATCTTCCCGTTCTGGCTGTCCTGGGCCGAGATCAGGATGAACTTGCGCAGACGGCGGATCATGTCCTCGCCCAGGGTGTTCGAGAAATAGCCCAGCAGCCATTTCAGGGCCAGCGACAGCAGTACCACGGCCATCATGCCGCCGGCGAGTTCCAGGAGCTTGTCGGTCTTGATCGTCGAATCCGTCAGGCCGTTGACGATGTCCTTCTGGAATTTCAGCGGCGCGGCGGCCAGCGCGGCGATGGCCAGCGACAGGATCACCAGCGCGATCTGGCGGCGCCCGGAGGTGATGAGGATAGCGCGGTAGAGCTGGTACATGTCGGGACCGGATCTGGGATCTGTTCCGGCAAGATCTAGCCCTGTGGTTGCGCCGGGGGCAAGCCCCGGCGTCGGGATCAGAGGCGGGTGACGGTTGCCGTGCCCGCCACCATAGGGCCGTGGGCGCGGTCGAAGCGCAGATAGGCGATGGCCCGGTCGCCGGACCGGGTCAGAAGCTGGCCGGCCGGCTTGTCGTTCGACAGGATCTCGTCCCCCGGCACCGCGACGCCGTCGACCGCGACCAGGGCCAGCCCCTTCTTCAGTTCGGTCTTGTGCTTCATCCGGGCGGTGACCTCTTGCCCCACATAGCAGCCCTTGCGGAAGTCGACGCCGTTCAGCGCGGCAAAGCCTGCTTCCAGGATATAGCTGTCGGGGGTCAGTTCGATCCCGGTTTCGGGGATGCAATGGGCGACCCGCAGCGCGTCCCAGTCGGTGCCGTCGTCCCCTTCGGGCGCATCGGAATAGAGCCGCCAGCCCAGGGCAGGGTGGCGGGGGTCGTCGACGGCGCCGTCCGGTTTCGGACCGGTGCCGCGCCGGACGTTCAGGCCCGCGGGCGCGATGGCGACGTCGGCGCGCAGCTTGTACATCGACAGACGGCGGGTCAGGTCGTCCGCCAGCGACGCGGCGACGTCCAGCAGGACCGACCCGTCCTGTTCACCGATCAGGAAGAAGTCGGCGATATACTTGCCCTGGGGCGTCAGCAGCGCGGCATAGACCGCGCCATCGGACAGTTTCGCGACATCGTTGGTGACAAGGCCCTGCAGAAAGTGTTCAACATCGCCGCCGCTCAACCTTAGGATGCTTCTTTGGGACATTCGTGGGCTCCGATGGAAAATTATGCAATTCTGTGGCTGCAAACGCGGGTTGTCTCGCGTTCTGGCTGATATAGGTAAGCGCAGCAACAAGACCACGCCCAAGACCAGGTCCACGACGGAGAACGCCTTGCCGGCCCCGATCAGTATCGTCATTCCCACCCTCAACGCGCAGATGCAACTGCCGGCGTGTCTGGCGGCATTGACCGAAGGTCTGCCGGAAGGGCTAATCCGCGAGGTCATCGTGACCGATGGCGGGTCCACCGACGATACCGGGACCATTGCCGAAGGTGTAGGGTGCGAGTTCATCGTGGGTGCGGCCTCGCGCGGGGGGCAGCTGAAGCGCGGCGTCGCGGCGGCGCGGGCGCCCTGGGTTCTGGTACTGCACGCCGATACCGTGCTGGAACCCGGCTGGGCGCCGGTAGTTGCGCGCTACCTGCACCAGGGCGGCGGCCGGCCGGCCTATTTCAGGCTGGCCTTCAGCGCCGAGGGGCCGATGGCGTCCTTCGTGGCCGGCTGGGCCAACCTGCGCGCGCGCGTCTTCAGGTTGCCCTATGGCGACCAGGGCCTCTTGATGAAGGTCAAGGATTACCGGCGCGCCGGGGGATATCCCGATCAGCCGCTGATGGAGGATGTGGCGCTTGTCTGTGCGCTGCGGCGCGCGGGGCTGCGGCCCTCGGCGCTGTCGGTCAGGGCGGTGACCAGTGCCGATGCCTACCAGCGGCAGGGTTGGCTGCGGCGCGGTGCGGCCAACCTGTGGCGGCTGGTCCGCTATAGCCTGGGGGCCGATCCGTTCCGGCTGGCCCGGGGCTATCGCAAGGACACGGCGCCGCAATAGGCGCGCGCCGCCGTCCGTCCGTTCCCTTCAATCGTTCGCCGGGGGCGTCTTCCGGGGCCGTGCCGCATTCACGGCATTATGCTGCCTTTGGGCGCAGGCCGCGCCTCGACGGGCGATTGCGACGAAGGCAAGGGGTTATTGGGCGGCTTCGGCGCGGCCACGCCGGAAAGGCGGCCCGCAGAAGGATCGCGGTTCGGGGCAGGCCAACGGTGTTTCCGGCCGGGGACGGGCGCCCCGGCTTAGGATTAGGAGACGTCCCCGGCTTGTGTCACTCCTGCGCGTCCTTCGGGTTCTTGAATTGCAGGCGGTAGAGGTCGGCATAGATGCCGCCGCGGGCAATAAGCTCTTCATGGGTGCCGGTATCCATCACGCGGCCATGGTCCATGACGATGATCTTGTCGGCGTTCTGGACCGTCGACAGCCGGTGGGCGATGACCAGCGTCGTGCGCCCGCCCGCCAGTTTTTCCAGCGCCGTCTGTACGATCTTTTCCGACTGGGCGTCCAGCGCGCTCGTCGCCTCGTCCAGAAGCAGGACCGGCGTGTTGCGCAGCAGGGCGCGGGCGATGACCACCCGCTGCCGCTGACCGCCCGATAGGGCCGATCCGCGGGGCCCGACCATCGTATCCAGGCCGTTCGACAGGTTGCCGAGGTAGTCGGCCACATGCGCGGCCTTCAGCACCCGGTCCAGTTCGTCCTCGGGCACGTCGGTCCGGCCCAGAAGGATGTTTTCCCGCAGGCTTTCATCGAACAGCAGCGCGTCCTGTGTCACGACGGAAATCAGGTCGCGCAGGTCCTCCAACCGCATCGCGCGGGCATCGACGCCGCCGATGCTGACCGTGCCGTCGACCGGATCGATCAGGCGCGTCAGCAGGTTGAAGACGGTCGACTTGCCAGCGCCCGAGGCACCGACAAGCGCCGTGGTCTTGCCCGCTTCGGCATGAAGGGAAATCTCGTGCAGGACCTCGCTGTCGCCATAGCGCATGGTGACATTGTCCAGCCGGATGTCCGGCAGGCCCGTCGGCGGGGGAACCGGGTTCGGGGGCGAGGTCAGAAGGATCGGTTCGTCCATCAGCTCCTTCACACGCTCCAGCGAGGCGGCAATGCCCTGCCAAGCACCGGACAGGCCGCCCAGGCGGCGCAGCGGGTCGAAGGCCAGGCCGATGGCAGCGAAGAAGCTGACGAATTCGCCCACGGTCTTTTCGCCGGCCACGATTTCGGACCCGCCATAGACCAGCACGGCCAGAAGGCCGAAGCCCGCGACCACGTCCAGAAGTCCGGGAATGGCCGCGCCGCCCAGGGCCGCGCGCACCTCGGCCCGGATGAACTTCATGGTCGAGCTTTGATAGCGGTCGGCCTGGTAGCGTTCCAGGCGGTTCAGCTTGATCGGCACGATGCCGTGAAAGATCTCGTCCAGGCGGGTGGCAAGGCCTGCGCCCAGGTCGCGGGCGACGCGGGCCTGGGTGCGGATATAGTTCTGCACGAAGCCCAGCGGCAGCAGCAGCAGCGGCACGCCTACCAGCGTGATCAGCGTCCAGCGCCAGTCGACATGGATCGCCACGCCCAGAAGTGCGATCAGGGAAATCCCGTCGCGCACGGTGCCTGTCAGGATCGTGGACCAGACGTCGCCCACGGCGCCGACATCGCCCTGCACCCGGTGCAGAAGGAAGCCGGGCGGGTGGATCAGGTGGAACTTGCCATCCTGCTGCATGATGCGGTCCAAGAGGTCGAAGCGCAGCCGCGCCGACACGGTCTGCGAGATCTTGGTCATCAGGCCGGACCGCACGACCGACGTCGCGGCGCGGATCATGAAGATGCCGACGATGGCCAGGCCCACGGTCCAGATCGCGCCGGCATTGCCGTCGACGAAGATCTGGTCGAACATCGGCTTGACCATGTAGCTGATCGCGCCCAGCGACGACCCTTCGATGGTCATCAACAGCAACGCCAGCACCAGCGCGCCGACATGGCGGTTCAGATAGTCCTTCCAAAGCCAGGACATCAGCGCCCTGGATTC
This sequence comes from Chachezhania sediminis, assembly GCF_009765275.1. GTDB lineage: Bacteria > Pseudomonadota > Alphaproteobacteria > Rhodobacterales > Rhodobacteraceae > Chachezhania > Chachezhania sediminis. Next base: position 106,049 of record NZ_VOPH01000011.1, on the reverse strand, counting down.
GGCGAATGTGGCCGGGGCTTCGATTTCGGTCTCGTCACGCATCACGTGGGCCAATCTTGGGTTGTCCCAGCGCCTTGGCGGCGGGCACTTTATTGCGATAGGCGGTCCCGATCGCGGGACCGTCGTATTCCTGTTCGACCCATTGCCGGAACGGGATCGGCCCCCGCGCCACCCGGGCGGCATAGACATCCAGAATATAGTCCAGGATGGCCACCGGGCCGAAGGGCATATGGAAGTATTTCGGTGCCAGCATCTTTTTCGCCTCGGTCACGGGGCGGTCGAGCATCGTCAGAAGATACACGGCCGAGGCGAAACCGGCCCGGTCCGCGCCCGACTTGCAATGCATGACAAAGGGCGGCTCGATGGTCGGGAACAGGTCGATGACGTGCAGCAGCTCTTCCCGGCTGGGGGCGCTGCGGGCGTGCAGCTGGGCGTTGACCAGCGTCAGGCCCAGGTCGCGGCAGCTGGCCTCTTCCGTCCAGTAATGGGCCGACCGGCTTTCGCCGCGCAGGTTCACCACCGTCTTGATGCCCATGGCCTTCATCTGTTCGAAACGGGCGTGGGTCGGGTGGTTGGACCGGTACACGCCTGGCGCGATCTGGTGAAAATTCGTCCAGATGCCGCGCAGGATCGCGTGGTCGAACCACAGGTTGTAGATCCGCGCGCGCCGCCGGCTTTCCGGCGTCGAGAGATCCACGTTGAAATGATTGCGGATACGTCCTTCCCAGGCGCGCACCCGTTGCCAGAGGCTCATTCCTTGTCCTTCGCCCGACCTGCCGTCCCCATTCATTTGGGGTCCGCAGGTTTCGCATCCTGCCCGGTTGTTCCGCAAGAAGAAAACCGGGCCCTTTTAGGAAGCACACCCGGGCCGGGCAAGGGGGCGCATCCGCACCCCCGCGGATTGACGCCGCCGCGAACGGGGATAGGGTCGCCCGGATCTTTTGGACAGGACGAATCCGATGTCGGACAAAGCGACGCTCGCTCAGGGGCGTGACTATCTAGCCATTCCCGGACCTTCGGTCATGCCCGACGCGGTGCTGAACGCCATGCATCGCGCGGCGCCGAACATCTATGAAGGCGATCTGGTCGAAATGACCCACGGCATCGTCAAGGATCTGCGCCGCGTGGCACGGACCAGGCACAACGCGGCCATCTACATCTGCAACGGCCATGGCGGCTGGGAAGCGGCGCTGACCAACGTGATGGGCCCGGGCGACAAGGCGCTGTCGGCCTCGGTCGGCTATTTCGGGCAGGGCTGGGCCGCTACGGCGGAAGCGCAGGGCGTGAACGTGCAGATGCTGAACTTCCGTCAGCGCGGGTCGGTCGATCTCGATGCCGTGGCGGATGCGCTGAAGGCCGACAAGACCCACCAAATCAAGGTCCTGCTGGGCACCCATGTCGACACCGCCACCTCGGTCAGGACCGACCCGCGCGGGCTGCGAGAGGTCCTGGATGCCACCGGCCACCCGGCGCTTCTGGCGATGGACTGCATCGCCTCGATGGGCTGCGACAGGTTCGAGATGGACGACTGGGGCGTCGACATCGCCGTGACGGGGTCGCAGAAGGGCCTGATGGTGCCGCCGGGGCTGGCCTTCGTTTTCTTCTCGGACAAGGCGGCCGAGATGCGCAAGACCCGCCAGAACGTCTTCAACTACTGGGACTGGACGCCGCGCGCCAATCCCGAATTCTTCCCGCAGCATTTCGGCGGCACGGCGCCCACGCACCACCTGTATGGCCTGCGCGCGGCGCTGGATCTGATCCATGGCGAGGGTATGGAAAACGTCTGGGCGCGCCACGCGGCCCTGGCCCGCGCGATCTGGGCCGCCTGCGAGGCCTGGGGCCAGGAAGGCCCGCTGGAGATGCTGGTGACCGACCCTGCCCTGCGCAGCCATGCCGTGACCGGCCTGAAGCTGTCGGGCGATCAGGGAACGCGGTTGCGGGAGTGGGTCGAACAGCAGATCGGCCTGACCCTTGGCATCGGCCTGGGCTTCGCGATGAAGGGCGACCCGGAATGGGACCGCTACTTCCGCATCGGTCACATGGGCTATCTGAACGGCCAGATGGTCATGGGCCTTCTGGGCGGGATCGAGGCCGGGATGAAGGCTCAGGGCATCCCGCACGGCGCGGGCGCCCTGTCCGCCGCGGCCGAGGTGATTGCCGCCGGCCCGGTCTTCGATGACTGAACGCTGCATCGCAGCGAAAGCCCCGCCCGGCCGTCCGGCCGGGCGTCGGACGACCCGCCCCCATTCGAACGGCGGGCGGCTGATTTGCGACCGCCCCGCGGGGCGGTCGTGCCCTTTCCGGCCGATACGCCAAACGTCTCGTTTTGGCGTGCCCGCCGGCGGTGCCGGCGTTTAGTGCACAGGTCGCGCGCTTACCGGCGGCGCCGTTCGGCCCAGTAATCGAAGGCGATCAGCAGCGCGCCGCCCAGCAGCAGGGGCACGGCAAACCCATAGGCGACCCAAAGGACAGCCAGCACAAGAAAGAGGTTCACGCCCAGCATGATCAGCGCCGGAACGGTATAATCCGGGGCAGAGGGGCGGTCGGAATCGTGGTAGTGTTGCATGCCAGCGCTTTGCGCTGCAGCGCAGCATTTCGCAAGCGGAACGCCCGAAAATGTGAAGATCCGGTTAACGCAGACCGGCCATTTCTGGCCGATCCGCGGTGGTCTCTGGGCTCAGCCGCGGGCCTCGGCCAGGGCTTGGGGCAGGTGGCTCTCCAGCAGGTCGAGGTCGGCCTTTGTCCCGCAACTGATCCGGATGCAGCGGTCCTGCGGGGCCACGAAGGGCATTCGCACGAACAGGCCGCGCCCAACCAGCGCCTGCAGCACGGCCCGGGCATAGGCGCCGTCCCCGCCGCAATCGACGGTTACGAAATTCGTGGCCGAGGGCAGGGGGATCAGACCGTTTGCCTGCGCGATCTCTTCGATCCGCCTGCGCGAGATGTCGATCTGGGCCAGTACATGGGCCAGCCAGTCGCCGTCTTCCAGCGCTGCCAGCGCGCCGATCTGGGCAGAGCGGTTCATGCCGAAATGGTTGCGCACCTTGTTGAAGGCCAAGATCACCTCGGGTGCGCCAATGGCATAGCCGACGCGGGCGCCAGCCATGCCATAGGCCTTGGAAAAGGTCCGGAAGCGCAGCACCCGGGGATCGTCGACCGACAGCTTCAGCTCTGCTTCGGCGGGCGCACATTCGGCATAGGCCTCGTCCAGGATCAGGACGGAGTGTTCGGGCAGATCGGCCAGGGCGGCCTTGATCTCGGCCCCCGTGGTCCAGGAGCCCATGGGATTGTCGGGGTTGGCCAGGTAGACCAGCTTGGCCTGCACCTCGGCCGCCAGCGCGAACAGAGCGGCGGGGTCTTCCCGGTCGTCCCTGTAGGGCACCCGGTGCAACATGCCGCCAAAGCCTGCCACGTGGTAGTTGAACGTGGGATAGGCCCCGTCCGAGGTGACGACGGCATCGCCGGGCCCCACGAACAGCCGCACGACATAGCCCAGCAGGCCGTCGATCCCTTCGCCCACCATGATGTGGTCGGGGGTCACGCCGTGATGGGCGGCCAGCGCATGGCGCAGGTCGTGGCTTTCCGGATCGCCGTACATCCAGATGTCGGCAGCGGATTTTGCCATGGCTTCGACGGCCCGGGGGGACGGGCCGAAGACGTTCTCGTTGGCGCCGATCCGGGCAAGGAAGGGCGCGCCGCGCTGCCGCTCCTGCGCCTCGGGCCCGACGAAGGGCACGGTGGCAGGCAGCGACATGGCCAGGGAGGTAAGGTAGGGTCCGGACATGACGGCGATCTAAGCCAAACTGCACGGGTGCGGCAAGAGATCCCGTGCAGGCCGGGTTGCGCCGCGTGAACGCGTCGCCCGGGGCAGGCGGGGGACGCTGCCCCCCGCGCCCCCCGCCCGGGGGTGCGACCCCCGGGGACCCCGTGACGGGACGGAATGCGGGGGGCGGCTGGTCAAGACCTTCGGCGACACGGCAATATGCCGCCAAATCACTTCGGGAGGATCGGCCATGAGCCGCGTTTCGGTCACCTACGAAAACCACATCGCCCACGTCACCCTGACCCGGGCGGACAAGATGAACGCCCTCGACCGCGAGATGTTCGAAGCCATCGTCGCCGCCGGGCAGGAGGTCGCGGCCTCCGGCGCGCGGGCCTGCGTGATATCGGGCGAAGGCAAGGCCTTTTGCGCCGGTCTCGACCTGGCAAGTTTCGCGGCGCACGGCTCGGACGATCCGACCCTGCGGCTGATGGAACGCACCTTCGGCGACGCCAACCGCGCGCAGGAAGTGGCCATGGTCTGGCGCCGCGTCCCCGTACCGGTCATCGCGGCCGTCCACGGCGTGGCCTTCGGCGGCGGCCTGCAGCTGGCCCTGGGCGCCGATATCCGCATCGCCGCCCCGGGCACGAAATTCGCGGTGATGGAGATGAAATGGGGCCTCGTCCCGGACATGGGCGGCATGGCGCTGCTGCCGACGCTGATGCGTTCGGACGTCCTGCGCCTGCTGACCTACACCGCCCGCCCGGTCGAGGTCGATCAGGCCCTGGCCTGGGGCCTCGTCACGGAAATCGCCGAAGACCCGCTGGCGGCCGCCATGGCCATCGCCCGGGACATCGCGCAACGCAGCCCCAAGGCGATCCGCGCCGCCAAGCGCCTGATCGAGGTCGCGGAATCCGAAACCCGGACCGAGGTCCTTCTGGCCGAATCCCGTGAACAGGTCGACCTGATCGGCAAGCCCGAACAGATGGAAGTCGTCGCGGCCCAGATGCAGAAACGCGCCCCCGTCTTTGACTAGCCCGTCCTCGACTGGCCGATCTCCGGTGGATCGCCGCCCATTGGCCAGTGGACCGGCGGGGTTTACCCGGCCCGCCCCGTCCCCTTCCGGGCGCTCCCCCCTGACTTCTTTGATCTCCAAATACCTCGGGGGAGTCCTCCCCGCAGGGGAGGGCGGGGGCAGAGCCCCCATCCTGCCGGCTCCCATGCTCCGCCCCCGGACAGACATGGCGCCCGGACCCGCGCACCGCCGGTCCAGATCCGCCAGGTCCGTGCCTTGGCCAGATCGTGGCAAAAGCGGCCCATGCCGCGTCTTGCTTGCACGAATGGCAGGACTTGCGACTGGGGGCCGGGTTCGACCGGTACGGCTCCGGCAATCGGTAGGACACCAGAATGGAGAGATGCGGATGATTTCGCATGAGCCGCAGCAACCCATTTTCAGACATGGCTCACTCAGGGCCTGTGGAGCCTTCCTGACGTGTCTCTTGCCGCCGATACTGCTCGCGGCTTGCGGCCAGATTGGTGCCGGCGAGACGGGACTGGGCATTGCCGGCTCTGTTCATCGTTCGGGGCATTTCGTGACAATTCGCACCACCCTGGAAAACAGGACGTCCCATCCTGTCTGCATTGCGCGTTTCTCGACATATCCCGCGGCGCCGAACGACAGTTTCGGTCTTGCGGCATTCGTTCAGGGCAAGGAACATCCACTGCCATATTCGCAGAACGGGCAGATTCTTGCCATGCGCATTCCGCCCGCAAGCACCCTGCAGGTCGAGAACACCTTGCGTGCCCGCCCTTACACCCCGGGTTTGGTGGATCTCGCCAGCGGTGACCCGACCGAAAGGGCCGAGTTTGACGATGCCCTGAAGGCGGAAATGCAGCGTGGGCAATACGACATTCGTGGCGATGTCAGCGTCCTGGCCTGCCCGAAGGGAGATGTGGTTTCGGGACCGGGCCGGATCACCTACCAGGCCATATCGCCAGAGGCGCGGTTTCACGACCGGACCTTCAGTTTCGGAACGTACATAATCCGATGACAGGGGCAGCGTGCGTGGTTCCCCACGCACCCGGGACCCCCGATCCGTACAGGTTCCATGCCGTGCTGCCGGGAAAAGTCCCGGCAAAGGATGGAAAACCCGCCACGTACGCCCGTCCCAGGTCGGACCGCTGATCCCTGCTTGGGACAGTTCCGGTGTTTCCCGCCCGATTTCACCGTGATCCGCGGCACACCGTTCGTCTTGCCCCGGCTTGCCGATCCCGCAGGTGAAAGGCGGATGTCCCGCCTGTCCACGGCCGCTGTCTGCGCAGGTCAGGAAGGCGCCCCCTCAGCGCGTCATCACGATACAGGTCGTGGATCCGGTGGCATAAAGCCGTCCGTCCTCGACCCCCCGGATCTCGCCATGGGCGACACCGGTCGAGCGGCCGACATGATCCGTCCAGCCGATGCAGTCGACCACCAGGCCCAACGGGATCGACCGGATGATGTTCACCTTGTATTCCAGCGTCGTGTAGCCCGACCCTTTGGGCAGCATCGTCTGCACGGCACAGGCCATTGCGCTGTCCAGAAGCGTGCCGTACCAGCCGCCATGGACGCTGCCGATGGGGTTGCAGACCTCCAGCTTCGGCGTGCCGCGGAAGACGACACGGCCCGGTTCGACCTCGTGCATCGCATAGTTCATCAGATGGGCGATTGGCGGCGGCGCCAGTTCGCCGGACAGGATGTCCTGGATGAACTCCATCCCCGTGCGGGACAGGATGTCCTCCCGCGACGGCAGATCCTCGATCGATGTGACTTTCTTCATGCAACGCTCCTCCCGAATGCGGCGCTGCCGGCCGGGGCCTTCGCCCGGCCGGCAGCAGTCACTTCGAAATTAGCATCCTCTCTGCACCGCAGAGAAGCCGGCGCGTGGGGCGGACCGGACTGACGCCGCGTCGCTTAGGCCACGTCGCGCAGGGCGACCTGCGGGGTGACCCCCAGCGCATGGCAGACGTCGCGCGTCAGCTCGGGCCGGTTCAGCGTGTAGAAGTGGAAGGTGTCGACGCCTTCGTCCATCAGATCGCTGCAGAGTTCGGTGCAGAGCGCCGTGGCCAGCAGGTCGTGACGGTTGTCGCGGATCGCAGCCTCGAAGGCGGGATCGACCCAGTCCGGGATCACGGTGCCGCAGCGTTCGGCGAAACGACGCGCGCCCTTCCAGTTCTCGATCGGCAGGATGCCCGGCACGATCGGCTTGTCGATCCCGGCCTTCACGCAGGCATCGCGGAACCGCAGGAAAGTCTCGGCCTCGAAGAAGAACTGGGTCAGCGCCTCGTCCGCGCCGGCATCTACCTTGCGCTTCAGCCATTCGACATCGGCACCGTCATGGGGGGCGTCCGGGTGCGGGTCCGGATAGGCGCCCACGTGGATCGTGAAGTCGCCCGCGTCCTTCAGCGCCGCAATCAGCTCGCAGGAATTGGCGAACCCGTCGGGATGCGGCACGAACTTGTCCGCGCCCTGGGGCGGATCGCCCCGCAGCGCCACGATGTCGGTCACGCCGACCTCGGCAAAGCCGCGCGCGATGGTCAGCGTTTCCTCTTTCGAGGCATTCACGCAGGTCAGGTGCGCCGCGACCTTCAGGCCGGACTGCTTGTGCAGGGTGGCGACCGCGTCACGGGTCAGGTCGCGGGTCGTGCCGCCGGCGCCATAGGTCACCGACACGAAGCGGGGCCCGAGGGGCGCAAGATGCTGGACCGTGTCCCACAGGCGGAAGGAACCGGCCAGGTCGCGCGGCGGAAAGAACTCGAAGGAAACGCTCGGAGCGGGCATGGGGGTCACATCCTTGTCAGTTGGGCCCTTGTGGCATTCCCCGCTCCGTGAGACAAACTCATAATTCTCAAGAACAACATGAGCCGCACGATGAATATCGAGTTCCGCCATCTGCGCACGATCAAGGCGATCCATGACGCCGGGGGGCTGGCCAAGGCTGCAGACCAGTTGCACATCACGCAAAGCGCGCTGTCGCACCAGATCAAGGGGCTGGAGGATCAGGCGGGCGTCGAACTCTTCGTGCGGCGGTCGAAGCCGATGCGCCTGTCGGCCGCCGGTCTGCGCCTATTGCGGTTGGCCGAACAGGTGCTGCCGAAGGTCGAGGCGCTGCAGGACGAATTCGCGGCGCTCCGCGACGGCAAGACCGGTCGGATGCACATCGCCATCGAATGCCATGCCTGTTTCGAATGGCTGTTTCCCGTGCTGGAGGAATTCCGCAAGGACTGGGGCGATGTCGATGTGGACATCCGCCCGGGGCTTGCCTTCGACGCCCTGCCGGCGCTGGAAAAGGAAGAGGTCGACCTTGTCGTCTCGTCCGACCCCGAGGATCTGCCGGGCGTGGAATGGGTGGAACTGTTCGACTATGCGCCGGTCTTCGTGGCCGCGGCCGCGCACCCGCTGGCGGCAAAGCCCTATATCGACGCGACCGATTTTCGGGGCGAGACGCTGATCACCTATCCGGTGGATCGCGCACGGCTGGACATCTTCAGCCAGCTTCTGACGCCCGCCAAGGTCGAGCCGGCCGCGATAAGGCAGGTCGAACTGACGGCGGTGATCCTGCTTCTGGTCGCGTCGAACCGCGGGGTGGCGGTGCTGCCCGACTGGGTTGTGCGCGAGGTGAAGTACAATTCGGATTACGTGACGCGGCCCCTGACCGAGACCGGGCTGACCCGGCGCCTTTACGCCGCCGTGCGCCGGGACGACCTGGAAAAACCATACGTTCAGCGCCTGGTCGCGCTTGCGCGCACCGAAGCGCGCAAGCTGCAGTCCATGTAGGGACGGCGGCCCTGCCGGCGGTCCGACCCATCCCCGTGGCGGATCGGGCCACCTGTCGGGGGATCAGATCACCTTGACGATCTGCTTGCCCATGTTGCCGCCCTTCAGCATCGACATGAAGGCGGCGGGGGCGTTTTCCAGCCCTTCGGCCACGTCCTCGACATAGGCCACTTCTCCGCTTGCGACCTTTGGTGCGATCTCGGACAGGAACTGGTTATAGAGGTTCCAGTGGTTCGAGATGATGAAGCCGTTGACCAGCAGGTGCTTGACCAGGATCGTCCGCCAGATCTTGGGACCGGACAGGCCCTGCGCCCCTTCGCCCAACCCGCCGGCATCGTACCAGGCGATAATCCCGCAGATCGGGATCCGGCCGAAACGGTTCATGTTCGGCAGCACCGCCTCCAGCACCATGCCGCCCACGTTTTCGAAATAGATGTCGATCCCGTCGGGGCATTCGGCCTTCAGTGCCGCGCGCAGGTCCTTCGCCGACCCATAGGCGCGGTGGTCCAGACAGGCGTCAAAGCCGAATTTCTCGACCGCCAGCTTGCACTTGTCGGCCCCGCCGGCGATGCCCACGGCGCGCAGGCCCAGTGATTTGGCAACCTGGCCCACCATCGACCCCACGGGGCCGGTAGCCGCGGCCACGACCAGCGTTTCGCCCGCCTTGGGTTTGCCGATCTGGGTGAAGCCGTACCAGCCGGTAAAGCCCGGCATGCCCAGGACGCCCAGCGACGTGGTGATCGGCACCTGGGTCTGATCGACCTTGCGCAGCATCTTGGCGGGCTGCACGCCGTGGGTGGCCCAGCCGAACATGCCGAAGGCGAAATCGCCCGGTTCGAAATCGGGGCTGTTCGACGCGATCACCTCGCCCACGCCGCCGGCCTCCATCGTGCCGCCCAGGGGCACGGGGGCGGCATAGCTTTCGGCATCGTCCATCCGGCCGCGCATGTAGGGGTCCAGCGACATGTAATGGACGCGGACCAGCACCTCGCCTTCGCCCGGGGTCGGGATATCGGCGGCTTCGTAGCTGAAATTGGCGGGGACGGGCGCGCCGTCGGGCCGGCTGGCCAGGGCGACGCGATACATCTTGTCGGACATCGGGGGCTCTCCTCCACGTGACTTCAATTTGCGGACCGTGGCTGCGGGCGGGGCGCCTGACAAGGGTCCGGATGGTCTGACGCGGCGACAAAGGCGGGGATTCGCCAGCACTGCCTGATGGAAAAACAAGGGCTTGCAGAGATTTGTTTCGCGCGCGAAACAGTGTTAAGCAATTGTTAACGTGGATCTTTCCCGCCCAGCTACGCAGCGTAGGGTGGGGGAGGTTCCCCTTTTCAACCGGGGCCCCTGCAAGTATAGGCCCCTTCAAGGGCCCGTTGGCCATTCCCGAAACGAGAACTATCCAGTCAAGAAGGTCGAGGCCCGATGATCGGCAGCGCCAATCTGAACATCATGGTGAAGGCCGCGCGCAAGGCGGGCCGCTCGCTGGTCAAGGACTTCCGCGAGGTCGAGAACCTGCAGGCATCGGCCAAGGGGCCGGGCGACTTCGTGTCGAAGGCGGACATCGCGGCCGAGGCGATCCTGAAGGAGGAACTTCTGGGCGCCCGTCCGACCTATGGCTGGTGCGCCGAGGAAAGCGCCGAGATCAAGGGCGAGGATCCGACCCGTCGCTGGATCGTGGATCCGCTGGACGGGACGACGAACTTCCTGCACGGGCTGCCGCACTGGGCGATCTCGATCGGGCTGGAACACAAGGGCCAGATCGTGGCGGGCGTCGTCTTCGACGCCGCCAAGGATGAAATATTCTTTGCCGAGAAGGGCGCCGGCGCCTGGCTGAACGACACGCGCCTGCGGGTGTCCGGGCGCCACCGGATGATCGAGAGCATTTTTGCCACGGGCCTGCCCTATGGCGGCCGGCCGGAGCTTCCGGACACGATCAAGGACCTGGCGCAGCTTCTGCCGGTGACGGCGGGCGTGCGGCGCTGGGGCGCGGCGGCACTGGACATGGCCTATGTGGCGGCCGGCCGCTATGAAGGGTTCTGGGAACGCGGGCTGAAGCCCTGGGACCTGGCGGCGGGCATCGTCATCGTGCGCGAAGCCGGCGGCCTGGTCGAACCGATCCGGCCCGACGAAGGCATCCTGGACAGCGGCGAGGTGATCTGCGCCAACAATGCGGTGTTCGACGCCTTCGCCAAGACGATCCGCCGCTGACGGCTGACGGCGTCAAAGCGCCTTTCGAAGTCGCGTCCGAAGGCCCTTGGAAAGGGCCTTGCCTGCTTCGGTTTCCGGCGGTCAGCCCCAGGGGGACTTTCGGGACCCCGGGCGCCGGCCGCGGGGCACCTTCGGGATTCGGCTTTGCGAGAAACGGTATTCGGCCTGCGGATGCGCGGGATGGCCGGCCGTGCGCGTCCAGAAACCGGGACCGCCCAGGCGCAGCCAGATCGGCACGGTCAGCAGGAAGCCCACGACGAACCCCCCGGTATGGGCCCAGTAGGCGATGCCGCCGGCCGCGGCATCCGACCCGATGCTGCCGACGAACTGCATTGCGAACCAGACCGCCAGCACGATCCAGGCCGGGACCGGGATGATCCGGATGATGACGATCAGGATCAGCAACAGGTCGACCCGCGCCTTGGGGTAAAGCAGCAGGTAGCCCCCCATCACGCCCGCGATGGCGCCCGAGGCTCCGACGGTCGGAACGATCGACCCGGGCGAGAACAGGACGTGGACCAAGCCGGCCCCGATGCCGCAGGCCAGGTAGAAGAGCGCGAAGCCGCCATGCCCCATCTGGTCTTCCAGGTTGTCGCCGAAGACCCAGAGGAACAGCATGTTGCCGGCCAGGTGCATGAAGCCGCCGTGCAGGAACATCGAACTGAGCAGCGTGCCATAGCCCGATCCGGTTTCCAGCCTGGCCGGGATCAGCGCCCAGTCGAAGAAGAAGGACTGCAGCGCGCGTTCGTTGCCCATCAGGTTCACGTAGCTGAGGAAGATCAGCACATTGGCCGCGATCAGCGCATAGACGACATAGGGCGTGCGCCCTGACGGGTTGTGATCGCGGATCGGGAACATGGCGCCTGCTTCTTGGTGTCCGTTGCACGATATGGGGCCGGGCGCAGGCTTGGCAATCGCTTGGGCCTGCGCCTCGCGGTCCCACCCGCCCACCCGCCCACCCGCCCGCACCGGCGACCACGGGAAACCCGCGCCCGCTTTGCGGTGGAACCGCGAGGCGATGGGCAGGGATGTGCGGTGGACAGGCATGTTTCCGTGTTCGCCCCGTTGGGGGAGAGGCGGGTGGCCCCGAGGGCTGAGAAAGGTCTGGCCAGGGCAGGCCGGGAAGAAGGGACCGGGGCAGGCCGGCGGGGTCGACCGAGCAGAAGCTGTGCCCCGCGCTCGGTCCCCCAGACCGACCGGACGGTGCGTGATCGCCAGGGGCAGATACACCGGGGCATTCTACGGCCGGGCGTGACCGCAACATGTTTCGTTGCCGTTGCCGTTGCCGTTGCCGTTGCCGTTGCCGTTGCCGTTGCCGTTGCCCGCCGGCTGTCTAATGCGCGTTGCGAGAGCCCCAGTGGAGCGCCTCGGCCCAGCTGCGCGGGGCGGGATGGTCGTGGACGCTGGGATGGATGTGTTCCGTGGGATCGCGGCCGACGATACGGCGGTGACGCAACAGGAACAGCTTGCCCCAGCCGCGCCAGGTCCCGACCGAAGGTGCGGTGACATCGGTGTAGAACCGCGCGCGCCAGCCGTGGGGCAGGGGCAGGCCCGCCCCTTCGGCCCGGTCCAGCATCCAGACCAGCGAGATATTGGCCAGCGGCCGCGCGGCTTCGAACCCGCCAAGCTGGCCGCCGATATCGCCGTGGCTGCCGCGAAACCACATCTGTTCCACCCGGCCGGTCCAGCCTTCGTCCGAGGTCCAGAGCACGGGTTGGTAGACCACCCGGTTTTCGTCCAGCGCCAGCGCCTGGAAACCGTTCCGGACCGTGGGGCCCAGCTTGTGGTTGTGGAAGGAATAGCGCGGTTCGGTCAGCCGCCACAAAAGCGGCAGGCGCAGACCCAGCGCCTTCACCGTGTCCCAGACGCCCACCATCTCGATCGGGATCTGGGGCAGGCAGTAGAGCCGGGCGAAGGCCTTGGCCGATGTGCTTTCGGGGTTCAGCTGGTAATGGCGATAGACGGTGCGGATATTGCTGACCGTGGCATGTTCGGGCTTCAGAAGGCCCACCATGTCGATCACCCCGGCCAGCGATCGCACGGCATAGGCGCCGCGGGAATAGCCCATCAGGTAGACCCGGTCGCCCGGACGATAACGCGAGGCAAGGTAACCATAGGCGCGGCGGATCTGGCGGTCGATGCCGTTGCCGGTGATCACGTCGCCCATGCTGCGCCAGCTGCGCCACTGGATCCCGGCCTCGTAGAAGACGGACACCTGGCTGCCCATTTCCTGCAGCATCCGGTAGGTGATGCCGACATGGGTTTCGAACCCGCGTTCCAGCGACGACATGGTGCCGTCCAGGATGATCACATGCGCCTTGGGGCCGCGGGAAAAGCCCGGAGGCGAGTAGCGGCGGCTGTAGGACCCGCCTACAACCGTCGCCAGGGTACGTGCCAGCCGGCGCGCGGCGCTGTAGGACAGCGCCTGCAGCCGGCGGCGGAGGCCACCTGTCTTAGGCGGCCTGTTGTCCGGCATCCGTCAGCATTTCCCAGACTTTCAGCGGGGTGAACGGCATGTCCACCTGCCGCACGCCCTGATCCCAGACCGCATCCTGCACCGCGTTCGACACGGCGGCCAGTGCGCCGACCGTACCGGCCTCGCCACAGCCTTTCATGCCCATGATATTGGCAGTCGACGGCACCGGTTCCGGGGTGAAACCGATCATCGGCACGTCCGCGGCCCGAGGCATCCCGTAATCCATGAAGGTTGCAGTCAGAAGCTGGCCATCTTCGTCAAAGACGGTCATCTCGTTGATGGCCTGGCCGATGCCCTGCGCCACGCCGCCATGGACTTGGCCTTCGGCCAGCATCGGGTTGATCAGATTGCCGAAGTCGTCGACGACGGTATAGCGGTCCACCACCACGGTGCCGGTTTCCGGGTCGATCACCACCTCGGCCACGTGGGCGCCGTTCGGATAGGACCGGCCCGGCAGCTTGCCGCGGGCCTCGTGCACCAGAAGATCGGTGCGGCCGTCGGCCCGGGCCATTTCCGCGGCTTCAAGGAAACCGGGGGTCATGTTCGAGCCGGCCGCGCGGAAAGTGTCGTCGTCGAAGGTCACCGCCGATGCCTCGACGCCCATCTTTTCCGCAAGGTAGGGCGTGAATGCCTCGATCATCTTGGACACGGTTTCCAGCGTCGCATTCGTCTGCGTCGTGACCGAGCGCGAGCCGCCGGTGCCGCCGCCCTGGGCAATCATGTCGCTGTCGCCCTGGATGACGAAGATCTTGTCGGCGGAAATCCCGGTCTGGTCGGACAGGAACTGCGCGAACACGGTTTCGTGTCCCTGGCCGTTCGACTGTGTCCCGACATAGATGTTCACCGTCCCATCCTCGCAGAACTCGACCTTGGCGCCCTCGGAAGGATCGCCCAGAATACTTTCGATATAGTAACAGATCCCCACACCGCGAAGACGTCCCGCCTTTTCATCCGCGGCCTTCCGCGCAGCGAAGCCGGCCAGGTCCGATTCCGTCTCGGCGCGGGTCAGCACCTTCTCGAATTCGCCGACATCGTAGTTCTCGCCCGTGGCCGACATGTAGGGGAACGCATCCGGCTTGATGAAGTTCCGCTTGCGCAGTTCCAGCGGATCGACGCCCAATTCGCGCGCCGCGCGGTCCATCAGCCGTTCCAGCACATAGATCGCCTCGGGCCGGCCGGCGCCGCGATAGGCATCGACCTGCGTGGTGTTGGTATAGAAGCATTCGGCATGCTGCCAGATCGTCTGCACGTCATAGGTGCCCATCAGCACCCGCGCGAAGAGGTTGGTCTGGATTGCCTGCCCGAAGTTCGAGTTGAAGGCACCCAGGTTGCAGCGCGTCTTCACCCGGTAGGCGGTGATCTTGTTGGTCTCGTCGAAGGCGAATTCCGCCAGGGTCACCAGGTCGCGCCCGGCATGGTCGGACAGCATCGCCTCGGTCCGGTCCGACATCCAGCGGACGGGCTTGCCCAGCACGCGGGTGGCATGGGCGCAGACGATGTATTCCGGGTAGGTGGGGGCCTTCATGCCGAAACCGCCGCCGACGTCGGGCGTGGTGGCATGGACCTGTTCGGGGGCCAGGCCCAGCGCCTTGGCGACGATGTTCTGCACGCCCCAGACGCCCTGACCGCCATAGGCCACGTGCAGCCGTTCGCCGTCCCAGTCGGCCGAGCAGCCGCGCGGCTCCATCGAATTGACGATGACGCGGTTGTCGCCCACTTCCAGCGACACGGTTTTGGCGGCGGCGGCAAAGGCGGCCTCGGTCGCGGCCTCGTCGCCCAGGCCCCAGTCCAGCGCCAGGTTGTCGGGGGCCTCGTCGTGGATCGTCTCGCCGCCCGGGGCCAGATCAAGCTTGGCGGGCAGTTCGTCGTAGTCCAGCTCGATCAGCTCGGCCGCGTCGCGGGCCTGGTCCAGCGTTTCCGCGAAGATCATCGCGACCGGTTCGCCGACATGATGCAGCTTCTTCTTGGCCAGCACCGGGCGGACCGGGGCGGCGGCCTTGGACCCGTCGCGGTTCTGAAGCACCACGCCGTCCATTTCGTTCACGACGCCGGCGGCGTCGAGATCGGCCGACGTCACCACCAGCGCCACGCCCGGCGCCTCGGCTGCGGCCGAGGCATCGACACCGTTCAGAACCGCATGGGCCACGGGGCTGCGCAGGACATAGCCGAACAGGGCGCCTTCGGGCGCGACGTCGTCGATGTAACGCCCGTGACCGGTCAGGAAGCGGACATCCTCGACTCGTTTGACAGGCTGGCTCTTACCGAACTTTTCCATGGCTGCGCCCTCCGAATGAAATTCTCGGGGGACAGTAACGGGCCGCAGGCAGGAGTCCAGCCGGTGCGTCAGGTCAGCTCGGCCACCGTGACGACATCGCCGATTCCATAGCCGTTGAATTGCGTTCCGATGGCAATGGAATAAGCGCCCATGCCGTCGAACAGGACATAGTCGTCCTCGGCTGCGTCAGAAGGCAGCGGCAGGCCGTCGGGCAGCCGGTCAAGGCTGTCGCAGGTCGGCCCGAAGACAACCCGCGGGCTGGTCGGGGCCCGGCGCGGGGTGCCGTCGGGCGACAGGACCCGGACGCGCAGGTTCAGGCCGATGTCGCGGCATTCCGACAGGCCGCCATAGAGGCCGTCGTTCAGGAAGACGGTCTGCCCGTCGTGCTTCATCGCCTTGATGCGGGCGGCCAGGGTGAACGCCTCGCCCACCATGCCGCGCCCGGGTTCGCAGACCAGCTCCGGCGCGTCGTCGCCAAAGGCCCGGCCGGTGGCGGTGCCGATCACGTCGAAGATCGTCTCCAGCGCCGGGCCGGTGGCGTCCGCGCCCCGGGACGACGGAAAGCCGCCGCCCACGTTCAGCCGCGCCAGCCGAACGCCAGCGGCCTCGGCGATGCGCGCTGCCTCGGCGATATAGGCGGTCCATGCCCCGGGATCGGTGCACTGGGTGCCTGGGTGAAAGCACAGCGCCGGCACGCGGCCCGAGGCGGCGACGGTCTTCAGCAGGTCGATGGCCGCATCGGGCGTGGCCCCGAACTTTGCCCCGAAATCATAGGCCGCGCCCTTGACGGGCAGGGCCAGTCGCACGGCGATCTCGGACCCTTCCGGGACGGGTGCCAGCTTTGCCAGCTCGCCCTGATCGTCGACCGACCAGGACTGGACGCCCAGCGCAATGGCCTCGGCGATCTCGGCCCGCGACCGGACCGGGTTGTTGTAATGCAGCGTGGCGCTCGGGCAGATCCGCCGCACCAGCCGCATCTCGTCGACCGAGGCGACATCGAAGGCCTTCAGACCCGCGGCGACCAGATTGGTCAGGACCTCGTCCCGCGCATTGGCCTTGACGGCATAGGTCACGAGACCGGGGAATCCGGCGACAAAACGCCGGGCCGTCGCCTGCAGGACGGATGGCGCGATGTACATCTGCGCCCGGTCGGGTGTCGTCAGGCGAAGATGGGCTTCGGGTGTCGACCACAGGGCAGGCGCGTGATGCATCGGTACAAGGTCCTTCTCGGGGTGGGTCCGGGTTCGGCTGGATCTCCAGTATCCTCCGGGGCGCTGTCGGTTTGCCTTGGCATTCCGACAGGATCGCCGATAGTTTTGGGCGAATTGACGAGGTTGCGATGCAGATCGACGATACCGACCGCAGACTGATGGACCTGCTGCGCGACGATGCAAGGATGCCGGTCACAGCGCTGGCCCAGCGGCTGAAGTTGGCCCGCACCACGGTGCAGGCCCGCCTGTCCCGCTTGGAAGAGGGCGGCGCCATCGCGGGCTATACCCTGAAGCGCGGCGCAGGCCTGGGCCCGATGCTGCGCGCCACCGTCCTGGTCGTGATCGAGCCGCGGCGCGGGCCCGCCGTGCTGGACCGCCTGAAGATCCTGCCGGGCATCGAACGCGCCGTCACGACCTCCGGCCGGTTCGACCTGCTGGTCCAGGTTTCGGCCGCCACCCCAGGCGCGCTGGACGAACTTCTCGACCGCATCGGCGAGGCGCCCGGCGTGCGTTCCTCGGAAAGCCTGATCCACCTGTCGACCAAGATCGACCGGGACTGACATCGCGCGGGGCGGGGGGGCGCTGCGACCGTCGGAGGCAAACGGCGGGGTAAACCCTGCCCTGTGCCTCCCTCCCCATTTCTTCGGTCTTCAAATACCCTCGGGGGGCCGGCGGGGGCAGCGCCCCCGTGCGCCGGCCACCACAACGCGCCGCCGAAAATCGGGCCGACCCGACGTTCGATCCGCCTCTCGGACCCGTTCCCGCGCGGATGCGGTCTTTTCCTTCGCCGCCGGCCCGGCTAGACGGGGCTTGAACCGGAAGGGATCAGACCGATGGCGATGGACAAGACGTTCGACGCGGCCGAAGCCGAGCCGCGCCTCTACAAGGCCTGGGAAGAGAGTGGCGCCTTCAAGGCGGGCGCCAATGCCTCTCGGGCGGACACCTACTGCATCATGATCCCGCCGCCGAACGTAACGGGGTCCCTTCATATGGGGCACGCGTTCAACAACACGCTGCAGGACATCCTGATCCGGTGGCACCGCATGCGGGGCTTCGACACGCTGTGGCAGCCCGGCACCGACCATGCCGGCATCGCGACCCAGATGGTCGTCGAACGCGAACTGGCCAAGACCAACCGCCGCCGCACCGACATGTCCCGCCCGGACTTCATCGACCTGGTGTGGCAGCAGAAGGTCAATTCCCGCGGCCACATCATCGGTCAGCTGAAACGGTTGGGCGCCTCGGCTGACTGGTCGCGCGAGGCCTTCACCATGGGTGGCGCTGCGGGCGACCCGGATGCCGGGAAGGGCGCGCCGAACTTCCACGATGCCGTCATCAAGGTCTTCGTCGACATGTACGACAAGGGCCTGATCTATCGCGGCAAGCGTCTGGTGAACTGGGACCCGCATTTCGAAACGGCGATTTCCGACCTGGAGGTCGAGAACATCGAGACGCCGGGCCACATGTGGCACTTCAAGTACCCGCTGGCCGGTGGCGAGACTTATGAATACGTGGAAAAGGACGAGGACGGGAACGTCACCCTGCGCGAGACGCGGGACTATATCTCGATCGCCACGACCCGGCCCGAAACCATGCTGGGTGACGGTGCCGTCGCGGTCCATCCCTCGGACGAACGCTATGCGCCCATCGTCGGCAAGCTGTGCGAGATCCCGGTAGGCCCGAAAGAACACCGCCGCCTGATCCCGATCATCACCGACGACTATCCGGATCCGACCTTCGGATCGGGCGCCGTGAAGATCACCGGCGCCCATGACTTCAACGACTATGGCGTGGCATCGCGGAACGACATCCCGATGTTCCGCCTGATGGACACTAGGGCCAACATGCGCGACGACGGCGCGCCCTATGCCGAAGCTGCCGCCCGGGCGCAGGACATCGCGAATGGCGCGGCCTTCACCGTGGCCGAGGTCGACACGCTGAACCTGGTCCCCGACCACCTGCGCGGCCTGAGCCGCGACGAGGCCCGCAAAGCCGTGGTGGATGAGATCAACGCGGATGGCCTGGCGGTCATGACGCTGGCCGACGACCCGCGCTTGGGCAAGACGGGCTTCACCCCGGAAGAAGGCGAGGAAATCCCGCAGGTCCCGCTGGTCGAGGCCAAGGCGATCATGCAGCCTTTCGGCGACCGGTCCAAGGTCGTGATCGAACCGATGCTGACCGACCAGTGGTTCGTCGATGCCGAAAAGATCGTGGGCCCGGCGCTGGACGCCGTGCGCACCGGCCGCACCAAGATCCTGCCGGAATCGGGCGAGAAGACCTATTATCATTGGCTGGAAAACATCGAGCCCTGGTGCATCTCGCGCCAGCTGTGGTGGGGTCACCAGATCCCGGTCTGGTACGGGTTCGACCTGTCGGGCGAAGGCTTCCGCGACGACGAGGGCGACGGCGCGCTGGACCCGGTCGAGATGGGCCGCCTGCTGCTGGACCAGAAACTGCTGGCCGGGGACGAGCACATCCATTGCGGCCATGATTTCGACGCCGTCGCGGGGCAGTTCGCCGATGTGCTGCAAACCCTGCCGACGCCCCTGAACGCGGCCCGTGTGATCGAGGTCGAGGACCGTGCCACGGCGCTGCACACGCTGGCGGCCAGCCTTGCCGAATACGAGGTCAGCCAGGACCCGACGCACCTGGTCTACCCGGTCTGGCGCGATCCGGACGTGCTGGACACCTGGTTCTCCTCGGGGCTCTGGCCCATCGGGACGCTGGGCTGGCCGGACCAGACACCGGAACTGGCCAGGTACTTCCCGACCTCGACGCTGGTGACCGGGCAGGACATCCTGTTCTTCTGGGTCGCACGGATGATGATGATGCAGCTGGCCGTCGTGGGCGATGTGCCCTTCGACACCGTCTACCTGCACGGCCTCGTCCGCGATGCCAAGGGCAAGAAGATGTCGAAGTCCCTTGGCAATGTCGTCGACCCGCTGGAGGTCATCGACGAATACGGTGCCGACGCGCTGCGGTTTTCGTCCGCGGCCATGGCGGCGCTGGGCGGCGTGCTGAAGCTGGATATGGCAAGGATCGCGGGCTACCGGAACTTCGGCACCAAGCTGTGGAACGCCGTCCGCTTTGCCGAGATGAACGGGGTCTACGAGTCTTCCGTCCCGGTCCTGCCGGTGGCGCAGCTGGCACCCGAGCACACGGTCAACAAGTGGATCCTGGGCGAAACCGCCCGCGTCCGCGCGGCGGTCGATGCGGCCCTTGCCGAGTTCAAGTTCAACGACGCGGCCAATGCGCTTTACGCCTTTGTCTGGGGCAAGGTCTGTGACTGGTACGTGGAATTCGCCAAACCCCTCCTGCAGGGCGATGATGCGGCGGCCAAGGCCGAAACCCAGGCCACAATGCGCTGGGTCCTGGACCAGTGCCTGATCCTGCTCCACCCGATCATGCCCTTCATCACCGAGGAGCTGTGGGGCGAGACGGGCGACCGCGCCAAGATGCTGATCCACGGCGACTGGCCGACCTATGGGCCCGAGATCGCGGATGCCGAGGCCGACCGCGAGATGACCTGGGTCATCGGCCTGATCGACGCGATCCGGTCCGCACGCGCGCAGATGCACGTGCCGGCGGGCCTGCATGTCGCCATGCTGGTGACCGGCATGGACGATGCGGCCAGGGCCGCCTGGGCCCGGAACGAGGCGCTGATCCTGCGACTGGCGCGGGTGGAGGGGCTGACCGAGGTCGGGGCCTTCCCGAAGGGGACCGTCACGATCCCGGCCGAGGGCGCGACTTTCGGCCTGCCGCTGGCCGACATCATCGACATCGCCGAGGAAAAGGCGCGGCTGGAGAAGACGCTTGCCAAGCTGGCCAAGGAACTGGGCGGTCTGCGCGGGCGTCTGAACAACCCGAAATTCGCCGAAAGCGCGCCGGAAGAGGTGGTCGAGGAAACCCGTGCCAACCTGGCCGCGCGGGAAGGCGAGGAAGCGCAGCTGAAAGAGGCGCTGGCGCGGTTGTCCGAGCTGGTGTGAGGCTTTCGATTGGCGTGGTTGGGGGCTCTGCCCCCGCCGCCCTTCGGGCGACTCCCCCGAGGTATTTGAAGATCAAAGAAGCCAGGGGCGCCGGTTGCGTGTCTGGCCCGGTTGGCGGCGCGGCTTCCGCCGCGCGCCTGGTGCGACTTCCCTTGGATACTTGAAGACCGAATAAGGCCCGGGGGCGGTTTGGTTTTCGGGGCTGTCAGGCGTCGCGCCAGTCGAGGACCACCTTGCCGCTTTTTCCGGATTTCATCGCGGCGAAGCCCTTTTCGAACTCGGCCACCGGGAAGCGGTGGGTGATCACCCGGCTGATGTCGAGACCGTTCTGGAGAAGGGCGATCATCTTGTACCAGGTCTCGAACATCTCGCGCCCGTAAACGCCCTTGATGGTCAGGGCCTTGAAGACGACCTTGGACCAGTCCATCGGTGCCAGCCCCGGCGGGATGCCCAGAAGCGCGATCTTGCCGCCCATGACCATCGCGTCGCACATCTGATCGAGCGCAGCCTGGTTGCCGGACATCTCCAGGCCCACGTCGAAGCCCTGTTTCATGCCGAGGCTGGCAATCACGTCCTGAAGTTTTTCTTCCGCCACGTTGACGGTTCGGACGTCCGCCACCTCGGCCGCGAGCTTCAGGCGGTCGGGGTTCACGTCGGTGATGACCACGTGGCGTGCGCTGGCGCGGCGGGCGACGGCGGCGGCCATGATGCCGATGGGCCCGGCGCCGGTGATCAGCACGTCTTCGCCCAAGAGATCGAAGCTGAGCGCGGTGTGGACGGCGTTGCCCAGAGGATCGAGGATCGCGCCGATCTCGTCGGGGATATCGTCGGGCAGGGGCACCACGTTGAAGGCGGGCAGGCGCAGGTATTGCGCGAAGGCGCCCTGGACGTTGACGCCCACGCCCCGCGTGCCGGGATCCAGGTGGAACTTGCCCGACCGGCTTTGCCGGCTTTCGGAGCCGACCAGGTGCCCTTCGCCGGAGACGCGCTGGCCGATCTTCAGGCCCGACACGTCGCGGCCCAGTTCCACGATTTCACCCGCGAATTCGTGGCCGGTGATCATCGGCACGGGGACGGTGTGCGAGGCCCAGTCGTCCCAGTTCCAGATATGGATGTCCGTGCCGCAGATCCCGGTCATGTTCACCTTGATCAGCACGTCGTCGGGGCCGATTTCGGGCACCGGGGCCTCTGTCATCCAGAGACCTTCGCGCGGGAAGCTCTTTTCCAGCGCCTTCATCTGGTTGGTGGTCATCGGAGCATTCCTTCAGAAGGTCTTCAGAGAGCGCCGGAGGCCTTGCCGGCAGCGGCAAAGGCGTCGAGCGCGCGGTCGAGGTCGGCGCGGGTCAGCGCCGCGTTCATCTGGGTGCGGACACGGGCCTGGCCCTTGGGCACGACAGGGAAGAAGAAGCCCGAGGCCTGGACGCCATTGTCGTAGAGGCTTTGGGCCATGGCCTGGGCCAGCTTCGCCTCGCCCAGCATCACCGGGATGATCGGGTGCGATCCGGGCAGCAGGGTGAAGCCCAGGGTTTCCAGGCCAGCGCGCCAGTAGGCGGCGTTTTCGAACAGCTGTGCCCGCAGGGCGTCGCCCTCTTCCACCAGTTTCAGCGCGGCGAGGCCGGCAGCGGTAACTGCGGGCGGCAGGGCGTTCGAGAAGAGATAGGGCCGGGCGCGCTGGCGCAGCAGGTCGATCACCGGCTGGGGGCCTGCGATGTAGCCGCCGATGGCCCCGCCCAGCGCCTTGCCCAGCGTGCCGGTCAGGATGTCGACCCTGACCCCGTGATGAGCCGGCGTGCCCTGGCCCTTGGGCCCCATGAAGCCGGTCGCGTGGCAGTCGTCGACCATGACCACGGCATCGTATTGGTCGGCCAGCGCGCGGATGCCCGGCAGGTCGGCCAGGTAGCCGTCCATCGAGAAGACGCCGTCGGTCGCGATCATGATGTGCCGCGCGCCGTCGGCGCGGGCGGCCTTCAGCTGTGCCTCCAGATCCTCCATGTCGGAATTGGCATAGCGATAGCGGCGCGCCTTGCAGAGCCGGATGCCGTCGATGATGGACGCATGGTTGAGCGCGTCCGAGACGATGGCGTCCTCCGGCCCCAGCAGGGGCTCGAAAAGCCCGCCATTGGCGTCGAAGCAGGCGGCGAAGAGGATCGAATCGTCCATGCCGAGGAAGCTTGCGATGGCGCCTTCCAGTTCGCGGTGGAGGTCCTGGGTGCCGCAGATGAACCGAACCGACGCCATGCCGTAGCCGTGATCGTCCATCGCCCGTTTCGCGGCGGCGATCAGGGCCGGGTGATCGGCCAGCCCCAGGTAGTTGTTGGCGCAAAGGTTGATCAGGCGGCGGCCTTCGATGCTGATCTCGGCCCCCTGGGGAGACGTGATGAGCCGTTCGCGCTTCATCAGCCCGTCGGCATCGATCTGGGCCAGCGTATCGGCAATGTCGTTCAGGAAGGCCAGGGTCATGGGGCGGGCTCCTTCGTTCCGGCGTCAGTTTGGCCGGGTTTAGACGCTCGCGGAAGGCGCGTCATGCCGGATGTGCCGGGATATGTCGTTTCCGGACCATGCCGGACCTTGGCGCACCCGGGCGGGGGGCGGCAAAGTGACGTTTCGTTTCCATTGGTCCGACCCGGCAGGGGCGATATATCCGCGGGTAACCCTTCCCCGGCCCCGCGCGGGCCCGATGGCTGACAAAGGACTGAACCCCATGACCGATATCGTAATCCTGGACGGTGCACGCACCGCGATCGGCACCTTCGGTGGCACGCTGGCCTCAATCCCGCCGATCGAACTGGCCACCGTCGCGACCGAGGCCGCGCTGGAACGCGCCGGGGTCGATGGCGCGCAGATCGGCCACGTGGTCTTTGGCCACGTGATCAACACCGAACCCCGCGACATGTATCTGAGCCGGGTGGCCGCGATGCAGGCCGGGATTCCGGAAGGCACGCCCGCGATGAACGTGAACCGTCTGTGTGGGTCGGGCGCGCAGGCTGTCGTGTCCGCGGTGCAGTCGCTGATGCTGGGCGATGCGGATTTCGCCCTGGCCGGCGGGGCCGAGTGCATGTCGCGCAGCCCCTATGCCATGGTGAATGCGCGCTGGGGCCAGAAGATGGGCGACGTCAAATCGCTCGACATGATGCTGGGGGCGCTGAACTGCCCGTTCGGCACCGGGCACATGGGCATCACGGCCGAGAACGTGGCGACCGAGTACCAGATCACCCGCGAGGACCAGGACGCCTTTGCCATGACCAGCCAGGAGCGGGCGAAGGCGGCGCTGGAGGCCGGGGATTTCGCAGCCGAGATCACGCCGGTCGAGGTCATGGTGCGCCGCGAAAAGGTGCCGTTCACCAGGGACGAACATCCCAAGGCCACCAGCCCCGAGGCGCTGGCCGGGCTGCGCCCGGCCTTCAGGAAGGACGGCACGGTCACGGCGGGCAACGCGTCGGGGATCAATGACGGCGCGGCGGCGGTCGTGCTGGCCCGGGCCGAGGCGGCCGAGAAGGCCGGCCTGAACCCGCGCGCGCGGGTCTTGGGCTATGCCCATGCCGGCGTCCGCCCCGAGGTGATGGGCATCGGCCCGATCCCGGCGGTGCGGAACCTGATGGAACGGACCGGCCTGACGGTCGACGATTTCGACGTGATCGAATCGAACGAGGCCTTCGCGGCGCAGGCCATCGCCGTGAACCGCGAACTGGGGCTGGACTCTGCGAAGGTGAACACCTGGGGCGGTGCCATCGCGCTGGGCCACCCGGTCGGCGCCACGGGCGCGATCCTGACGGTCAAGGCGCTCTATGCGCTGGAGCGGACCGGCGGAAAACGCGCGCTGATCACCATGTGCATCGGCGGCGGCCAGGGGATTGCACTGGCCATCGAACGTCTCTGACCGCTGCGGCCGGGACCGGGAAGCCCGTTTGAACGGGCTTCCGACAGGTCTTTGAAAGGCCCGTCGCGGTCCCGGGGTCGATCTGGCGACCTGTCGCCGTAGAGCGGGGGTGGAGAGTACTTCATTCCCGTGTCGCAGGCCACGGTCACCACCGTGGCCCCAGATCTGCAGCAAGCCGCAGGGCGCCACCAGATGGCGCCCGTCGAGGTGCCTTCCTCGGTCGCGAGCCTGCGGGCCATCTCCATCGCCTCCATGGTCGAGAGCCTATCGACCCGTCCACGCCTGCATGCCGCCAGAGCGGCACGACATAACCCGCGCTGGCCCCTTCGATCCGGTGGACGCCGAAAGGCCCCCCCCGACAGCACCGCCGATTCGGCCGGTTCGACCGCGATGCAGGGGATCGTCGCTTCGTGGTCGTGCAGCGCCTCGGACACGCCGCGGAGCCGGTGCATTGCACGAAGCCATGGATCTCCCCGCCCATCTGCCGGCAGACTCCGATCTGGTCGGGATCGGCCAGTTGATCGGTCTGGAAGGCGCCCGTAGCCCGCGTGATCTCGCCCGCGCGGGCGATCATGGTGGGGGACAGGCGGACCCTGCCGATCCTGCGGGACGCTCTGTGGCACCGGA
Organism: Chachezhania sediminis; assembly: GCF_009765275.1. Lineage (GTDB taxonomy): Bacteria > Pseudomonadota > Alphaproteobacteria > Rhodobacterales > Rhodobacteraceae > Chachezhania > Chachezhania sediminis. Next base: position 80,816 of record NZ_VOPH01000011.1, on the reverse strand, counting down.
AGGCGAAGTTCGGCGACTTTCAGACCAGCGAGGAAGGCATCCCCACGAATATCCTGTCGGACCGTCCTAAGAAGTTGGTGAACCGGGGGCTTCTGGAAAAGCGCGGCTATGAGTCCAGACTGCCGCGCTACGCCTATGTCGCGACGGACAAGGCCCGGGCGGTGGAACCGGCGCTTTTGGCTCTGACGGCTGGGGACATACGGAACTGGGCGGCGGGCTTTTCGATCCCGCGCTCGGCCGGACCGTTGCAGAAGCGGACGGCGACTGACGTCGCGCGCCCGCCAACGGACCACCCGCCCGATCCGCCGGATGCGTGCTGCATCCGGCTTGCCGTTGTCGGCCGCAGCCCTGCGTCCGGTTCAGCGAGCCTTCGGGGCGAAGGGGGCCAGTGGCTGGGTCGACGGATCAGAATGCCAGGAAGGCCAGGGCGACCAGCGCGCCGCCCGCGAGCGCCCCGAGGACGGCCGGCACCAGCGAAGACCGGCGGGACGGACGGGGCGCCTCCTGCGACTGGGCGACCAGCGCAGCCTCGACCAGCCTGGGCAGACGGGGGCCGAAACGCGTCAGGACCTTGGCCGTCAGCGCCAGATCCGACAGGACTGCCCGCGGTCCGATGCTCTTCTTGATGTAATCCGACACGACGGGGCTTGCCACGTCCCAGATGTTGATCCGCGGATCCAGCGACCGCGCCACGCCCTCGACCACGACCATGGTCCGCTGCAGCAGGATCAGTTCGGTCCGCGTTTCCATCCCGAAGCGTTCGGTCACCTCGAAGAGATAGGCCAGCAGCTTCGCCATGGAAATGCGAGAGGCATCCATGCCGAAGATCGGTTCCCCCACCGCGCGCAGCGCCCGGGCGAATTCGTCGACATCCTGATCGGCGGGGACATAGCCTGCCTCGAAATGCACTTCGGCCACACGGTGGTAATCCTTGCGGATGAAGCCATAGAGGATCTCGGCGTAGACCCGTCGGGTATAGAGGTCGATATGCCCCATGATCCCGAAGTCATAGGCGATGATGTCGCCATTGGCCGCGACCTTCAGGTTGCCCTGGTGCATGTCGGCGTGGAAAAATCCGTCGCGCAGCGCGTGGTTCAGGAAGAGGGTCAGCACCCGTTCGCCCAAGACCCGCCGGTCGTGTCCCGCCGCATCCAGTGCCGCGTTGTCGCCCAGTGGCAACCCGTCGGCCCATCCCAACGTCATCACCCGCCGGCCGGAATAGGGCCAGACGATGGCCGGCAGCTGGAAACCTTCGTCGTCCTTGGTGTTCGCCGCGAATTCCGACGCGGCCGAGCATTCCAGCCGCAGGTCCAGTTCGCCCCGGACCACGCCGTCGAAATGGCGGATCACGTCCATGGGCTTAAGCCGCCGGGCGCCCGGCGCGAAAATCTCGACCATCGAGGCGCCCAGATAGAAGGCATCGATATCCTTGCGGAAGGCGCGTTCCACCCCCGGGCGCAGGACCTTGACGGCGACCTCCTGCCCGGTTTCGGCCAGCCGCGCCTTGTGGACCTGCGCGATCGAGGCCGCGGCGATCGGTTCGCTGAACTCTGAAAAGACCTCGTCGACCTCGACCCCCAGTTCGCGGGCGACCTCGGCCTTGGCGATCTCGACCGGGAAGGGGGGCAGTTGGTCCTGCAGGATACGCAGCTGCTCGGCCAGTTCGTCGCCCACCACGTCCGGCCGCGTCGACAGGATCTGTCCGAACTTGATATAGGCCGGGCCCAGCGCGGTCAGCGCCCGTGTCGCGGGCGCCATCGACGGATCGCCGCGATAGCCCAGGAATTCGAACGGCTTGGCCAGGATCCGGGCGACAATGCGGACCGAAACCGGCGCCTCGAAGGCATCCAGCACGACGTTCATCGCGCCGGCACGTTCCAGCGTGGCCCCCGTGCGGATCAGGCGCCAGATATTGTGCGGACCGCGCATGGCCCTAAATCTTCCAGCCGGAATGCAGGGCCGCGATTCCCAGCGACAGGTTGCGGTATTTCGCGTTCTCGAACCCGGCCGCGCGGACCATGGACAGGAACGTCTCCTGGTCCGGGAACTTGCGGATCGATTCCACGAGGTACTGATAGCTGTCGCGGTCGTCGGCGATGATCTTGCCCATCCGCGGAATCACGTTGAAGGAATAAAGGTCATAGGCCTTCTGCAGCATCGGCACCGGCATCTGGCTGAACTCCAGCACCATCAGCCGCCCGCCCGGGCGCAGCACGCGGTAGGCCTCGTTCAGGGCCTCCTGCGGTCGGGTCACGTTCCGGATGCCGAAGCTGATCGTGTAGACGTCGAAGGTATTGTCGGCAAAGGGCAGGGCCATCGCGTCGCCCACCACCCAGTCCAGGCTGTCGGACATCGCCTCGGCCTCGGCGCGCTTGCGGCCTTCCTCCAACATGCCGGCGGTCAGGTCCAGCACGGTGGCATGGCCTTCGCCCGCGCGTTTCAGGAACCGGAATGCGATGTCGCCGGTCCCGCCCGCCACGTCCAGCAGCCGCTGGCCGGGCCTGGGCGCCAGCCAGTCCATCATCGCATCCTTCCAGATGCGGTGGATGCCACCGCTCATCACGTCGTTCATCAGGTCATAACGGCTGGCGACCGAGGTGAAGACACCCTTCACCTTCTCGGCCTTCTGTCCCTCCGGCACCGTCTGATAGCCGAAATGCGTGGTTTTTGCGTCCGTGTCGTCCATGAGCCCTTGCCGCCTGTCGCGTTCGCCCCTGTTATAGGACCAAGCGGGCCGGGGACAATGCGCCCCTTTGGACTGGTGGACTGGGTGGTCACTTATATGCCGAATAGATCAGGAGAGGGGCACGCGCCCGATCCCGAATTGCCGCGCTTCGGTTCGCTGGTCCCCGACCGGCTGAAAATGCGTTGTGCGGTGCCGTTCTTTGCCGTGTCGCTTGTGGCGGCGGGTTTCCTGTTCTGGCAGGCGCTGGACGAGGTCCGCGCCGCGCTGCTGAACCCCGGGATGCCGGGCGCCCGCCTGGCTGCGCCGCTCTTTGCGCTGCTGGCGGTCGGCATCTTCACGGCCGGGATCCTCAGCGCCTCGCGCGCGCTTCGTGGGAACGAGATCCACAGCCTTTCTGACGGTGTGTCCGAAACAAGGGTCCGGCTGGGCCTGCGGGCACTGATGCTGGGCGGCGTGGCCTTCGTGGTGATGGTGCCGGCGATGATGCCGGGCCTCTTCGGGGCCGACCGCTGGCCGCAGGACCGGACCGGACCGCTGGTCGATCTGGAAGGCGGGTTGCTGCTGGCGCAGATCGCCGTGGCCGCAGGGGCGATTCTTTGGCAGGCGCAGGCCCGGATCCGCTGGACCGAGGACTGGGTCGAACTGCGCTGCGGGCCCATTCGCCGACGGCGCTACTGGAAGGACCTGACTGGGGTCAGCAGGGGGCGCAGGGCCAAGGTGCTGACCTTTGCCGGGGCCGGGCGGCTGGGAATCGGATCCTCGCTGGAAGGATATCGCATGCTGGTCCGCATGGCAGAGGAACGTCTGCCCCATGCCTGAACTGCCCGAGGTCGAAACCGTCCGGCGCGGGTTGGCGCCGGTGATGGAGGGCCGCGTGATCGCGCGGGCCGAGGTGCGCCGGCCGGACCTGCGCTGGCCCTTTCCGCCCGACATGGCAGCGCGGCTGACGGGGCAGACGGTCGTCCGGTTGGGGCGGCGGTCGAAATACATGCTGGCGGAACTGTCGGGGGGCGAGACGCTTCTGGTCCACCTGGGCATGTCCGGCCGCATGACCGTGTCGGGCGATCCGCTGGGGCGGTTCGAACACGCGCATTCCGCGCCCGACAAGCACGACCATGTCGTGCTGGAAATGGCGGACGGGACGCGGATCACCATGAACGACCCGCGCCGCTTCGGCGCCATGGACCTGCTGCCGACCGAAGGGATGGAAACCCACCGCCTGCTGGCCGGCCTTGGGCCCGAACCGCTGGGCAATGCGTTCAACGCCGATCACCTGGCGGACCGGCTGGCGGGGCGGAAGACGTCGATCAAGGCGGCGCTTCTGGACCAGCGGAACGTGGCGGGGCTGGGCAACATCTATGTCTGCGAATCGCTATACCGTGCGCGCATATCCCCCAAGCGTCAGGCGGGACGCATCGGGCGCGAGAGAATCGAGGCGCTGGTTCAATCCATCCGTGACGTGCTGACCGACGCCATCGCGGCGGGAGGATCTTCGCTGAAGGACTACCGCCAGGCCGATGGAGAGCTTGGATATTTTCAGCACAGCTTCGACGTCTATGGCCGCGAAGGACAGCCTTGCCGGCGGCCGGACTGCGGCGGTACGGTGACACGGATCGTGCAATCCGCGCGGTCCACCTTCTATTGTCCGACGTGCCAAAGATAACTTGAACCGCATATGCCCCGTCCGTAATCACGGGGTTCGATTGGAACAACGAAAGCAAACCTGATGGCCTTTGAGACGATTGTCGTCGAGATTGAAGACCACGTCTGCCTCATCAAGCTGAACCGGCCCGACGTTCTGAACGCACTGAACCAGCAACTGCTTGGGGAACTGTGCCAGGCCCTGAAAGAGGCCGACGAGAACGAGCGGGTCCGCTGCATCGTTCTGACGGGATCCGAGCGCGCCTTTGCCGCCGGCGCCGACATCAAGGAGATGTCGGAGATGTCCTTTGCGGACGTCTACTCGAAGAACCTGTTCGCGATGGCGAACGATGTCGTCACCTCGGTCCGCAAGCCGATCATTGCCGCCGTCAGCGGCTATGCCCTGGGCGGCGGCTGCGAGCTGGCGATGATGTGCGACTTCATCATCGCCTCTGACACGGCCAAGTTCGGCCAGCCGGAAATCAACCTGGGTGTCATCCCGGGCATCGGCGGCACCCAGCGCCTGACCCGCTTTGTCGGCAAGTCCAAGGCGATGGACATGAACCTGACAGGGCGTTTCATGACGGCGGAAGAGGCGGAGCGTTCCGGCCTTGTCAGCCGCGTGGTCCCCGCGAAGAAGCTGATGGACGAGGCGATGGCCGCCGCCGACAAGATCTCGGAGAAAAGCCTGATCACGGCGATGGCGGCCAAGGAAGCGGTGAACCGGTCGTACGAGACGACGCTGGCCGAAGGCGTCGCCTTCGAACGGCGGCTGTTTCATTCGCTGTTCGCCTCGGAAGACCAGAAGGAAGGCATGGCGGCCTTCCTGGAAAAGCGTGAACCGCAGTTCCGCGACAAGTAAAACGATGCGTGCCGGGGCTTTCCGGCGCGCCCTTTCACCCTCCGAAGTTCGCTGCGGAACGCCGGGGTCGATCCCCGGTTGACTTACAGACGACTCGCCGCTAGAGACGCGACTTCAGATCACATCCCGATTTCGACGTCCGGCCCGAGGCCAATTCGTGGCGGCCGGATCAGACAGCAGGACGAAAATACATGGCAAACTCGCCTCAGGCAAAGAAGCGCGCCCGTCAGAACGAGGCCCGCTTTGCCGTAAACAAGGCCCGTCGGTCGCGCATCCGCACCTTCCTCCGCAAGGTCGAAGAAGCGATCACTTCCGGCAACAAGGAAGCTGCAGTGGCAGCCCTCCGCGACGCCCAGCCCGAGCTGATGCGCGGCGTTTCCAAGGGCGTCGTGCACAAGAACACGGCGGCCCGCAAAATGTCCCGCCTGTCCTCGCGCGTGAAGGCGCTGGCCTGATCGAAGGCCCTTCCTGACGGGAGGAAACGCCCCTGTCGCGCAACTTGCAGTGGTGGGCGGAACCTCCCGAAAAGGTTAACAAAAAGTAAACTTTTCAAGAGCATCGCGCCCTGCGGTGCTTTTTTCGTTTGCCGCAGCGGCATCGAACATCTTGCTGCAACGGCGAGAGATTCTTTGCGGCCCAAGGCGGAGTCAACATCATAGTTTCGTTGCCGCCTCTCGCCGGGACTTGCTACCTATAAACCTGCGATTCATCGCTTGGGGGGACAGGCTGCCTCCGGACCTTCTGACGGGCATCAGACGGCACCGGGGCATGGCTAAACGGGTTCTGTTTCGGACCTCCGTCAGCCTGCTGCTCTCCGTGGTTTCCCACGGGACGGCCCTGTCAAGACAAGAGTGTTGTGGTGGCGCGGAGTGTAAGCGCGCAGGCTCCTTGGGCGGGGTCGGCGTCGCCTATTGTCTTGGCGCAACCTGCACGTCGCCGTCCTTTCGGGCGGCTACGTCCGATCATGTCATGGTCGGCGCACGCTTGTCGCATGCCTTGGATCCAGCCGGGAAAACCCGGTGGGCAAGAAGCAACGACACGGTCCGAAGGGCCGGATACGGGAAACGTGAGGCGTGGAATGACACAGGAAAAATGGGGACTGCTGCGGGAAAGGCTTTTGCGGGTTGTCGGGCAGAACTCGTTCAAGACCTGGATCGAGCCGCTGGAATACGCGGACCTGCAGGATGGCGTGCTGCTGCTGGACGCGCCGAATGCCTATGTCGGAACCTATGTGAATCAGCACTATGCGGACACGATCCTGCACGAGCTGAAGCTGGCGGGCGAAGACGTGCGTCGTCTGTCCTTCCGGGTCGCGGCCAATGCCCCGGACCGTCCCAGCGGTGCGCAGACGCAGGCGGAGTCGCTTCCCGAATCCGCCCCGGCTGCACCCGCTGTGCAGGAAAACAGCGTCGATCCGGCCGAGGCGTTGCAGGCCGCCGCCCTGGATCCGCGTTTCACCTTCGACCGCTTCGTCGTCGGCAAGCCGAACGAGCTGGCCCATGCGGCCGCGCGCCGGGTGTCCGAAGGCGGTCCCGTGACCTTCAATCCGCTGGTCCTTTATGGCGGCGTGGGCCTGGGCAAGACCCACCTGATGCATGCCATCGCCTGGGAACTGCGCACCGCGCGACCGGAACTGAACGTGCTGTACCTGTCGGCGGAACAGTTCATGTACCGTTTCGTCCAGGCCCTGCGCGAACGCAAGATGATGGACTTCAAGCACCTGTTCCGGTCGGTCGACGTGTTGATGGTGGACGACGTCCAGTTCATCGCGGGCAAGGACAGCACGCAGGAAGAGTTCTTTCACACCTTCAATGCGCTGGTGGACCAGAACAAGCAGATCATCATTTCGGCCGACCGCAGCCCCGGCGAGATCAAGGACCTGGAAGACCGGGTGAAGTCGCGCCTGCAATGCGGGCTGGTCGTTGACCTGCACCCGACCGACTATGAACTGCGGCTGGGCATCCTGCAGGCCAAGGTCCAGCAGTTCGGGCAGACCTATGGACAGATCCGCCTGGCCTCGGGCGTGCTGGAATTCCTGGCGCAGCGGATCTCGACCAATGTCCGCGTGCTGGAAGGGGCGCTGAACCGGCTGTTCGCCTTCGCCTCGCTGGTGGATCGGCCGATCGATCTGGATCTGACGCAGGATTGCCTGGCGGACGTGCTGCGCGCGTCGGAACGCAAGACCACGATCGAGGAAATCCAGCGCAAGGTGGCGGAGCATTACAACATCCGCCTGAGCGACATCATCGGACCGAAGCGGCTGCGAAGCTATGCCAGGCCTCGGCAAGTCGCCATGTATCTCTGCAAGCAGCTGACCTCGCGGTCCTTGCCCGAGATCGGACGCCGGTTCGGCGGGCGGGACCATACCACCGTGATCCACGGGGTGCGCCGGATCGAGGAACTGAAGGCGACGGACGGGCAGATCGCCGAGGACTTGGAGATCCTGCGACGGGCGCTTGAGGCCTGATACGGAGCGGCGCGTGCAGAGTACGCACCCTGCGGGGCGCCTGTGTTTCCGGGTGCTTCCGGGACCGGTTTAACGTGTTGCAGTTGACGGGGGCTCTGCCCCCGGCCGCCCGTGCCGGGCAGCCCCCCCGAGATATTTGAAGATCAAAGAAGCGAGGGGCGCGTCCGGGTTACGGGGGCGCCCCTGTCATGTCCGGGGGAGGGTGCGCGGTTTTCTCATGCCCCGTGACCGGGATCAGGCGTACCAGCGGTCCTCGACATAGTGGGGGTCGGGGTTGTCGTGGAGCTTTTCGTACTTGCAGAGGACCGGCGTGTCGCCAATGGGCGTCGAGACGCCGTCGCGGAAGGCCCATTCGCCGCGGTCGGTGTTGGCGGCATTGACATAGCTGGAGATCGCGAAGGCGCGGTCTTGTCGCGACATGTTGGGGAGCGAGCCGTGGACGGTCATCAGGCTCCAGATCGCGATGTCGCCGGGATCCTGTTCCAGCCAGACGATGCTGTCCGGGTCGATGCCGGCCACGCGGAGTTCGTCTTTGGCCGTGAGGCCCTTCATGATCTGGCCGTCGCCGTCATCGGAGAGGCCCAGATAGGCGGACCTGTGGGAGCCGGGGACGACCTGGAGGCAGCCGTTTTCACGTGTCGAGGGATCGATGGCGAGGCCGGTGTTGACCGTGGAGGCGACGATGTCGACGTAGGAATTCCGCGAGTCGCGGAAGCGGATGTCCTGGTGGAAGCGGTAGCCGGTCAGGCCAGCGCCGGGCGGTTTCCAGTGGATCTGCTGCGCCACCTGGCGGATGTCGCGGCCGAGGATGGGTTCCAGCAGGGTGAAGTAGTCGTCCGAGCGGCGAAGCTTTTCGAAATGGTCGGACATCCAGCTTATCCAGTAGGCCTGGATCACGTAGCGGGCGCCGAAATCGGCCTCGGGCAGGATCTCGAAACAGAGATTGCCGTGGCGCCAGGTGTGGTGGTGTTTCAGGGCCTCGGCATAAATCCGGTCGGTTTCGGCCTTGAGCGCGATCAGTGCGTCGCCGTCGATGAACTGGCGGAGGACGGCATAGCCTTCCTCGCGGTACTGCTCGGCGGCCTGCCTCGCGGCGGTCCTGGTCACGGGCATCGGGGGTCCTCCTGAGCTGGTGTCCTGCCTTGGACGGAAGCATGACAGGGAAGGGGTGGTGCATCAATCGCACACCGTCCGGCCGGGTGGCCTGCCGTGCGGGCGAAATCGCCGGAGGGGCCTTGAAAGACCTTGTGTCGGGGCCGCAACGCGGTAGGGTGCGGGTCCCTGCGCCCGGGGTCCTTTCCGGCCTTGGGCGGGGTGCGGAATCCGGTCCCGGGGGGCCGGGCAGTGGCCCCGGACCCAGAGGCCCGAAACCAGAGGACCGAAGGACATGAAGTTCAGTATCGAGCGCGCAGCCCTTCTGAAAGCCGTGAGCCAGGCACAGTCGGTTGTCGAGCGGCGCAACACGATCCCGATCCTGGCAAATGTCCTGATCGAGGCCGAGGGCGCGCAGGTGCAGTTCCGCGCGACCGACCTGGACATCGAGGTCGTGGACAAGGCGCCGGCCATGGTCGAGCGCGCGGGTGCGACGACGGTTGCCGCCACGACTTTGCACGAGATCGTACGCAAGCTGCCCGATGGCGCGATGGTGGTCCTGACCGCCGACAGCGCCGCCGGCCGGCTGACGGTCGAGGCGGGGCGGTCGAATTTCTCGCTGGCGACGCTGCCGCGCGAGGATTTCCCGGTCATGGCGACCTCGGATTACGATGTGAGTTTCTCGGCCCCTGCGGCGGTGCTGCGGCGGCTGTTCGACAAGTCGAAATTCGCCGTGTCGACGGAAGAGACGCGGTATTACCTGAACGGCGTCTACATGCATGTGGCCGATGCAGATGGCGGCAAGGTGCTGCGCTGCGTGGCGACCGACGGGCACCGGCTGGCGCGGATCGATGCGGATCTGCCGGCGGGCGCGTCGGGCATGCCGGGCGTGATCGTGCCGCGCAAGACCGTGGGCGAGCTGCGCAAGCTTCTGGACGATGACGAGGCCGAGATCGCGGTGTCCGTGTCGGAGACCAAGGTGCGCTTTGCCACGCCGGCGATCACGCTGACGTCCAAGGTGATCGACGGGACCTTCCCGGATTATTCGCGGGTCATCCCGATGGGCAACACGCGGCGGCTGGAAGTGGACGCGACCGAGTTCGCGAAGGCCGTCGACCGGGTGTCGACCGTGTCGTCCGAACGGTCCCGTGCCGTGAAGCTGCAGCTGGGCGAGGATCGGCTGGTGCTGTCGGTCAATGCGCCCGACAGCGGCGCCGCCGAGGAAGAGTTGGCCGTGGCCTATGGCGACGAGAGCCTGGAGATCGGGTTCAACGCGAAGTACCTGCTGGAGATCGCGAGCCAGGTGGACCGCGAGAACGCGGTGTTCCTGTTCAACTCGTCCGGCGATCCGACGCTGATGCGCGAGGGCAATGACCAGAGCGCGGTCTATGTCGTCATGCCGATGCGCGTCTAGCGCGCGTCGCTTGTGAGTATTTAGAAAGAGAAGAAGGGGAGGGCGCCGTGCCCTTCCTTTTTTCGTGGAGGGATCGGTGCTGGAGCGGGTGCGACTTGCGCAGTTCCGCTCGCACCGGCGGGCGGCGCTGGAGCTGGACGGGCGTCCGGTTGCCATCTGGGGCCCGAACGGCGCCGGCAAGACCAATATCCTGGAAGCGGTGTCGCTGTTTTCACCGGGGCGGGGCCTGCGGCGGGCGAAGGCCGAGGAGATCGCGCGGCGGCCGGCATCCGTGGGCTGGGCAGTCGGCGGCCTTGTCGCGGGGGGCGGGCCGGTCCACGAGATCGAGATGCGGGCCGAGGGCGGCGGATCGCGCCAGGTGAAGATCGACGGCAAGGCCGCGGCGCAGCTGGCACTGGGGCGGATCCTGCGGGTCCTGTGGCTGGTGCCGGCGATGGACCGGCTGTGGATCGAGGCGGCCGAGGGGCGCCGGCGGTTCCTGGACCGGATCGCGCTGAGCTTCGAGCCCGAACATGGCGAGGCGGCGCTGGTCTACGAGAAGGCGATGCGCGAACGGAACCGGCTGCTGCGCGACCAGGTGCGCGATCCCCACTGGTATCGGGCGCTGGAGGCGCAGATGGCCGAGGCGGGCATGGCGCTGGAGCGCGGGCGCACCGCCGCACTGGCAGAGATCGGGGCGGCGCAGGCGGCGGCGGAAACGGCGTTTCCTGTGGCGGATCTGACGATGGAATATCCCGAAGGCGCGGCGCCCGGATCGGTCGGGGACCTGCTGGCGGCGCTGGCCGAAAGCCGGGGGCGGGACCTGGCGGCGGGCCGGTCGCTGGTGGGCCCGCACCGGGCGGACCTGGGCGCGGTCTATGCCGTGAAGGGCGTGGCTGCGCGGGACTGTTCGACCGGAGAGCAGAAGGCGCTTCTGGTGTCGCTGATCCTGGCCAATGCGCGGGCCCTGGCGGCGCGGATGGGGACGCCGCCGATCCTGCTTCTGGACGAGGTATCGGCGCATCTGGACGCGGGCCGGCGTGCGGCGCTTTATGACGAGATCTGTGCCCTGGGGGCGCAGGCCTGGATGACCGGAACGGGGCCGGAGCTGTTCGAGGATCTGGGATCCCGGGCGCAGCGCTTCGAGGTCAGCGAGGCCGAAGGCGAAAGCAAGGTGGAAGAGGTGGTGACATGACGGCTCAGGTGATTTTGCTGCGGGGCATCAATGTGGGCGGGCACGGCAAGCTGACGATGGCCGATCTGAAAGCGCATCTGGCGGCATTGGGGGCCGAACGGGTCGAAACCCATATCCAGAGCGGCAATGCCGTGGTGTCGCCGCCCGTGGACCCGGAGGCGCTGGCCGACCGGATCGAGGCGGCGCAGGGGTTCCGGCCCCATGTCGCGGCCATCGCGGCCGGGGATTGGGACGCGCGGATGGCGCGCAATCCCTTTGCCGACCGGATGACGGAGGCCGATCCGCAAAGCCTGCACGTCTTCTTCCTGGACGGACGGGTGGCGGATGACGGCACCGACCGGCCGATCCTGGCGCGCTTCGTGGTGCTTGCGGACCGGGACGAGGAATTCGGCAGCACGCCCGGCGCCTTGTGGCTGTGGGCACCTTCCGGCATCGGCCGCTCGAAACTGGCCGCGGCGATGGAGACGCTGGCGGGCAAGCCCGTGACCGCGCGGAACTGGCGGACGGTCCAGGCGATTTCCGGGATGCTGGAGCGACTGCGATGACGGCCACGCCCTGGCAATTCGTGCTTTATGCCGGCGGGCTTCTGGCGCTGTTCATGACGCCGGGGCCGGTGTGGCTGGCGATCATCGCCCGGACCACGGCCGGTGGTTTTAAGGCCGGATGGCCCATCGCGCTGGGGGTTGCCGTCGGCGACGCCCTGTGGCCGCTACTGGCGAGCCTCGGCATGGCCTGGGTCGTATCCGAGGTGGAAGTGGCGGCCGATATCCTGCGCTGGTCCGCCTGCGTGGTCTTCCTGTGGATGGGCGTGAACACGATCCGCCATGCCCGCGACCGGGTCGAGGCGAAGGAGGGGCTGGGCCGCGGCGGAGTCTGGTCGGGATTCCTGGCCGGGGTTGCCGTGATCCTGTCGAACCCGAAGGCGATCCTGTTCTACATGGTGATCCTGCCGGGCTTCTTCGACATGACCGCGGTAGGGCCCGTCGACATCACCCTGATCGTGATCCTGTCGATGCTGATCCCGATGGTCGGCAACATCTTCTTTGCCCTGATGGTCGACCGACTGCGGGTGCGGTTCAACACGCCGGAGCGCATGCGCAGGATGAACCTGGCGGCCGGCAGCCTGCTGATCGTGGTTGGCGCGATCTTGCCCTTTACCTGAAGCGATTTCCGGCGCCGGGACCGTGACAATCCCGCGCAGGATTCGTATAAGGTGACAAAATTACGAAGGATGATCCGGATGTCCGACGCGAAGTCGTCCCCCGAAGAATACGGTGCCGATTCCATCAAGGTTCTCAAGGGCTTGGAAGCGGTTCGCAAGCGGCCGGGGATGTATATCGGCGATACCGACGACGGGTCGGGCCTGCACCACATGGTCTACGAGGTCGTCGACAACGGCATCGATGAGGCGCTGGCCGGTCATGCCGACTATGTCGAGGTGAAAATCCACGCCGACAGCTCGGTTTCCGTGCGCGACAACGGGCGCGGGATTCCGGTCGGTATCCACGAGGAAGAGGGCGTTTCCGCGGCCGAGGTCATCATGACCCAGCTGCACGCCGGGGGCAAATTCGACCAGAATTCCTACAAGGTGTCGGGCGGTCTGCACGGCGTGGGCGTTTCGGTGGTGAACGCGCTGTCCGTCTGGCTGGAGCTGCGGGTCTGGCGCGACGGGAAGGAGCATGTCGCCCGTTTCGAACATGGCGACACGGTGGAACATCTGAGGGTCGTGGGGCCGTCCGACGGCCAGACCGGGACCGAGGTGCGGTTCCTGGCCTCGACCGGCACGTTTTCCAACCTGGACTATTCGTTCGAGACGCTGGAACGGCGCCTGCGGGAACTGGCCTTCCTGAATTCGGGCGTGCGGATCCTGCTGGTGGACGAACGCCCGGCAGAGCCGCAGCGCGCCGAACTGCATTACGAAGGCGGAGTACGGGAATTCGTCCGTTACCTCGACCGGTCGAAGACGGGGCTGCTGCCGGAGCCGATCTTCATGGAAGGCGAACGCGACGGCATCGGGGTCGAGGTCGCGATGTGGTGGAACGACACCTATCACGAAAACGTCCTGCCCTTCACCAACAACATTCCCCAGCGGGACGGCGGCACGCATATGGCGGGCTTCCGCGGGGCGCTGACCCGGACGCTGACGCGCTATGCCCAGGACAGCGGGATCGCGCGGAGGGAAAAGATCAACTTCACCGGCGACGATGCCCGCGAAGGCCTGACCTGCGTCCTGTCGGTCAAGGTGCCGGATCCGAAGTTTTCCAGCCAGACCAAGGACAAGCTGGTGTCGTCCGAAGTGCGGCCGGCGGTCGAAAGCCTGGTGAACGAGAAGCTGGGCCAATGGTTCGAGGAGCATCCGAACGAGGCCAAGTCGATCGTCGGCAAGATCGTCGAGGCGGCGCTGGCACGCGAAGCCGCGCGCAAGGCGCGCGAGCTGACGCGGCGCAAGACGGCGATGGACGTGAACTTCCTGGCCGGCAAGCTGAAGGACTGTTCCGAAAAGGACGCGTCGAAGACCGAACTTTTCCTGGTCGAGGGTGACAGCGCGGGCGGATCGGCCCAGACCGGCCGGCACCGGGGCACGCAGGCGGTGCTGCCGCTTCGCGGCAAGATCCTGAACGTGGAACGGGCGCGGTTCGACCGGATGCTGGGCAGCCAGGAGATCGGCAACCTGGTCATGGCGCTGGGCACCGGCATCGGGCGGGACGAATTCGACATCTCGAAACTGCGCTATCACAAGATCATCATCATGACCGACGCCGATGTCGACGGCGCCCACATCCGGACCCTGCTTCTGACCTTCTTCTACCGGCAGATGCCGGAACTGATCGAAGGCGGTTATCTCTATATCGCGCAGCCGCCCTTGTACAAAGTCGCACGCGGCAAGTCCGAGGTCTATCTGAAGGACCAGGCCGCGCTGGACGATTACCTGATCGAACAGGGGATCGAAGGCGCCGTGCTAAGGCTTGGCGCAGGCGAGGAAATCGTCGGTGCCGATCTGGCCCGCGTGGTGACCGAGGCGCGGCAGATGAAGCGCGTGCTGGAAGCCTTCCCGACGCACTACCCAAAGCACATTCTCGAACAGGCGGCGATTGCGGGGGCCTTCGTGCCCGGCGCGGTGGATGCCGACCTGCAGGGTGTGGCCGACGACGTGGCCAAGCGGCTGGACCTGATCGCGCTGGAATACGAACGCGGCTGGATGGGGCGGATCACCCAGGATCACGGCATTCGCCTGGCCCGGATCCTGCGTGGCGTGGAAGAAGTGCGGACACTGGATGGTCCGATGCTGCGGTCGGGCGAGGCGCGCAAGACCGGCAGTTTCACCAAGTCGCTGCAGGACACCTATGGTACGCCCGCGACGCTGGTCCGCAAGGACCGGGCACAGGTCGTCTATGGTCCGCTGGACCTGCTGAAGGCGATCCTGGACGAAGGCGAAAAGGGCCTGTCGCTGCAGCGTTATAAGGGCCTGGGCGAAATGAACCCGGGCCAGCTGTGGGAAACGACGCTGGACCCCGAAGCGCGCACCCTGCTGCAGGTCCGGATCGAGGACATGGCCGAGGCCGACGACCTTTTCACCAAGCTGATGGGCGATGTGGTCGAACCGCGGCGCGAGTTCATCCAGAAGAACGCGCTGAGCGTCGAAAACCTGGACTTCTGATCCGGGTTTCGGGGCGGCGTCCTTTGGGGCCGCCCCTTCGATCACGGATCTGTTATCGAAAAGCTTGAAAAGGGCGCGCCGTCGGCTACCGTGCGCCTGCCTGACCGGCGCGTATTGTTGGATCCGGGCGTGTTCAGACATTTCGAAAGAGTGAATTCCATGAAGGTTTTCCGACCGGCCCTTGCGGCCGCTCTGCTGTCGCAGGCGCTTGTTCTTCCGGCCGCGGCAGACACCGCCACCTACAGCCAGTTCGGCGACTGGACCGTGACCCGCATCAGCACCGACACCGTGCCCATCGCCTGCGAGGCAATGGCGATCACCGGGATGGAGGAAGGTCTCTACTTCCGTCACGACCCCGCCACCACCGCCATCGGCTTTTCCAGCTGGGGGGCGGCCGCGTCGCCCTTTCCGATCGATGTCGAAATGTGGTTCGACAACGACCGTGCCGGCGGACAGGTCTATGCGATGCAGCCGGTGGACGACCACAACGAATTCACCTGGCGCGCGCTGGTCCTGACGAATGACGAACCCGCGGGCGAAATCGACGGGTTCGCCAATGCGAACATGATCCACTTCGCCTATGACAGCGGGCAGGGGCCGCACCAGGTTTCCTTTCCGCTGAAGGGCACCAACCGGGCGACGAAGGATACCTTCAGCTGCGTCCAGGACGTGACGGTCGAAGCGGCGCCGCAACCGGCCGCCGCCGCGCCGTCGGTGCTTCATGGCAGTTGCAAGCTGATCGTGAACGGGCGGACCTATGTCGACATGGCCGTCGGTTGCCCGATCTGGCTGGCCAATGACGGGACGGGCAGTTTCTGGATCAACACCGACCGGAACTCCTATCTGGGCCAGTACTTTGCCGAAATCGCGCCGGACGGCACCGGCTCCGCCTCCGGCTGGTGGAACGCCGAAGCCGGCGCCACCCACGCACAGGCGCCGCTGGGCGAGGGCTTCCGCATGGGGGCGGGCGGCTGCTGGTCGAACGCCACCGCCACCGTCTGCGCCGCGCGCTGATCTAAAGTGTCGAGGCAGCGCCGCGCAGAAGTGACGCGGCCTCGGCACTGGTGCGTTCCACGATCTCTGCCGCGGTGGGCAGGTCGCGGATCAGGTCCAGCGCCTCTCCCGCGATCAGGACGCGGGTGCCGTAATCCTCCTCGTCCGAGGCGTCATAGGCGGCCTGTGCTTCCGGCGCGCGCGCCTGCAGGTCGGGGTCGTCGTGCCACTGGTTCAGAAAGCGGTTCCGGACAACCCGGCCGGTAAAGTGCCAGGGCCAGCCGGCGTCGCGGGCCACGTCGAAGACCTTGGACCGGATCGTGTCGTCGCCGCCCAGGCCCAGCATCCGGTCCTTGGCGGATTGCGGTCCGCTGGCTTCCTGGCAGGCCCAGAACCGCGTGCCCATCAGCACGCCGTCGCCCCCCAGCATCATGACCGCTGCCAGTCCGCGCCCGTCGGCGATGCCGCCGGCGCCCAGGATGATCTGTTCCTTGCCTGCCAAGTCCCTGATTGTTGGAAGAAGTGACATTAGTCCGCGGGACATGCCGTGCCCGCCCGCTTCCTGCCCCTGGGCTACGATGACGTCGGCGTGGGCTGCAAGGGCCTGTTTCGCCTGTGCAAGCGTCTGCACCTGCCAGATCACAGGGATCCCTTTCGCCTGCGCCGCCTCGACCAGCGGTTCGGCATCGCCGAAGGACACCATCAGCGCCTTCGGGTTGGCGTTCAGTGCGATCTCGACCGTTTCGGGATGTTCCAGCGCCGACCAGGTGATGAAGCCCACGCCGACGGGCCGGTTCCCGGCCTGCGCCAGCGCTTGGGCCAGCCATGGCCCATCGGCATAGCCGCCGCCGATCAGACCCAGCCCCCCGGCCTCGGACACGGCAGCGGCAAGGGCTCCGCCGGAAATCTTGTCCATCGGCGCCAGCGCGATGGGGTGATCCAGGCCGAAACGTTCGGTGAAGCGGGTGGTCAGGCAGGTGGGCATGGCAGGCCTCGCTCGGGTTGCGACAGTCACACGATAGTGCGGGGCTCCCATCCTGAAAAACGAATTGATCAGAAGGCTACGTTCTCGATTTCAGATGCTATCGGCTTGCAGATCTTCGTACAAACCGGACTCTGAGGCGCGAAGAAGATGTACAAAACGGTCGATTTGCACGTTCGGCCCGATGTCGCGCCAGATCGCGTGGGTGGGGATGAAGCGGTCGGGATCGTCCAGCGGATGCAGCCGCAGCCGGCCGTCATGGGCGCCGCCGCCCACCGCCGAACGCGGCAGCAGCGTGATGCCCACGCCCGCGGCGACGCAGCCCAGGATCCCGTCGAGCGTCCCCATCTCCATGATATTGTTGGGCGCAAGCCCGGTCCGCCGCAACCAGTCCAGCGCATAGCTGCGATAGGAACAGCCGGCGCGGAATACGATTACCGGGGCCCGCGCGGCGGCGGGGGGCGCGGTCAATGCAGGCTCTGTCACCAGCACCATTTCCTCGTCGAAGACCGGGGTGCAGGTCAGCGCCTCCTGCCGGTAGGGACCGCCGACCAGGGCGATATCTATCTGGCCGTCCAGCACTTTTTCCGCAAGCTCCTCGGTCGGGGCGGCGGTGATGTGCAGCTTCACGCCCGGATATCGCCGCCGGAACGCGGCCAGCCGCGCGGGCAAGGGGCCCGCCAGCGTCGATTCCATCGAGCCGATCCGCAACAGGCCGGATTCGTCGGCAAAACCGGCCATGGCGGCGCTGGCGTCGCGTTCAGCCCGCAAGACCGCGCGGGCATGATCGCGCAGCACGATCCCGGCCGAGGTCAGTGTCATCCCCGTCCGCGAGCGGATGAAAAGCACCACGCCCAGTTCATCTTCCAGCGCCTTGATCCGCGAGGTGACATTGGACTGGACACAGTTCAACTGGCGCGCGGCTTCGACCGCGGTGCCCAAGTCGGCAACCAGAAGGAAGGTCTTCAGCCCCCTGATTTCCATGAAAACCCCCTGCATCTGTCGGCATCGTCGTGCCGGGTCGGACCGCGCGACGGCGGGACGGGGCGCGACTCGGCCACTGTTGCCGAAGGCCGCTGATCCGGCCGGCCCGACAATTGTGGCATGGCCTTGCCGATGGCGTCACCCTCTGAAATCGCACGAAAAAAGGAAACCCCCGTGAACGGTGGCGACACGACGGTGCGGATGCTGCCCTGCGGCGTTGACAGCACCCGGGGTCGGCTGCTCCATGGCCGCGCTGGCGCAACGGAGGTTTCGCGATGGCGGTTGTCGAACTGCACATGCCCGAAGGGCTGACCGATGACGACAGGGTCCGGATGGGAGAGGCAGTGACCCGCGCGGTCCAGCTGATCCTGCCCGTTTCCTCGGTGACGGTGATGTCACATGACTATGCCGCGTCGGGGTTCATGCGCGACGGCGTGTTGCGGCAATCGCCGCCCGCCCTGCCGGATCCCGAAGCGCTGGTGAGGTCCTACCTGGACGTGCTGGTCCGGGACGATCTGGATCTTGTCCGTTCGTACTTGGCCGAGGGTTTCACCCTGCGCCTGCCTGGACGGACCGCGACGACCGATCTCGCGCATTATCAAAAGGCGGTGACCCGCGGCTGCCGGCATGTGAAGCGGAAGGTGACTGCCATCGACGTGGTGCCGGCGGGGGCCGAGGTGGTCGTCTATGCGACCGGCACCATGGAAGGCGTGCGCGAGGACGGGACCCCCTTTGCCGGTTATGCTTGGGTGGACCGTCTGCTGCTGAAGGGCGGGCGCATCCTGCGGCACGAGATCTGGGACGATCTGGGTGCCTGATGCATCAAGCCGGTTGATGATCACTGTCGTTGACGGAATTAGTTATAACCTATACTCATTTCCCAACGGCAGTCGGCAGGGAGGAGTCCGGCGATGGTTTCACGTGATCTATGCCTGACGCTGCGACCGTGCTCTGCGGCCGGGATGTCCTGACGCGATGGCGTGTGCGCTGCGCATTCGGTTGGGCGATGACGCTACGCCGAAGGCACCGTTTCACGACTCGATTCTCCGACGTATGGTCGCCGTGTTGCATCGCGCAATGAATTCCTGTGCGCGCTGGCCCGTGCCTGGCCGTGCCGCCGGCCGGAACGGCCAGGCGCCGTTCGGGCCATGACGAAGGACCCGAGGGTCCGGTCGGTCGGCCCGGGCAACCCGCCCTCGAACCGCCGCAGGGGCGGCGCCGGGGCACCGGAGCGGGACCTTCCCGCATCGGCCGAGCGCAAGATAGTGCGGCGACACGAGAAGTGATAAACAAGTTAAAGACTACAGGGAGTCAGAGGAGGAGACCATGACCCAACGTAGAACGTTCCTGGGGATTGCCGGGGGAGCGATGCTGGCCACGCTGGGCGCATTGCCGGCGGCCGCTCAGGAAGTGACGCTGAAGCTGCACCAGTTCCTGCCGGCACAAGCCAATGTGCCGAAGCTGGTCCTGGAAAAGTGGGCCGAGGATGTCGAAGCCAATTCCGACGGCCGGATCCAGGTGGACATGTACCCGTCGATGCAGCTGGGCGGCACGCCGCCGCAGTTGATGGACCAGGCCATCGATGGCGTGGCCGACGTTGTCTGGACCGTGGTGGGCTATACGCCCGGCCGCTATCCGACGACCGAAGTGTTCGAACTGCCCTTCATCATGACCAATGCCCGCGCCGTGTCGCGCGCGTTCTGGGAGATGTTCGAAGAGCATATGGAGGACGACGAGTTCAAGGATCTGAAGATCCTGGGCACCTGGGTGCACGGGCCGGGCATGATCCACACGGCCGACCCGGTGGAAAAGCCGTCCGACCTGGAAGGCATGAAGATCCGCGGCGGTGGCCGGTCGGTCAACAACCTGCTGACCAAGCTGGGCGCGACCCCGGTGGGCATGCCGGTGCCGGCAGTGTCGGAAGGCCTGTCCAAGGGCGTGATCGACGGGACCACCATCCCGTGGGAAGTCACGACCTCGCTCAAGGTGCCGGAACTGGTGGAAAACCACACCGAATTCACGGGCAACGGGCTTTATACGCTGACCTTCGTCCTGGCGATGAACAAGGAAAAGTACGAAAGCCTGCCGGATGACCTGAAAGCGGCCATCGACGACGCGTCGGGCATGGAGTTCTCGGTCTTTGCCGGCGGCACCCAGGCGGATGCGGACGGCCCGGCCCGTCAGATCGCGGTCGATCTTGGCAACAACATCATCACGATCGACGAGGCCGGCACCCAGGAATGGCGTGCCCTGTCCCAGCCGATCTACGACGAATGGGTTGCCGACATGAACGCCCGCGGCAAGGACGGTCAGGCGCTTCTGGACGAAGCCCAGGCGCTGATCGCCAAATACACCGATCAATACGCAAACCAATAAACCGGAACAGGCGCGCCGCGGCGGAACAATGCCGCGGCGCGTCGCCTGCAGGGGGCAAAATCCGTGTACAAGGCGATGTTGGGGCTGGCCCGTACGATGGCCGTCCTTGGCGGTCTCATGCTGGCCGCGCTGATCCTTCTGACCTGCGTGTCCATCATCGGACGGCAGCTGAACGGCTTCTTTCACTGGGACCTGATCCGGTCGATCGCACCCGGCTTTTCCGCCTGGGCGCTGGGCACCGGCGTGGGGCCCGTCAACGGCGATTTCGAGATCGTGGAATCGGGGATGGCCTTCGCCATCTTCGCCTTCCTCCCTTTCTGCCAGATCACCGCCGGCCATGCCTCGGTCGATATCCTGGTGAACTTCTTCCCGGTCTGGGTGAACCGCATCCTGCGGGCCGTGGTCGAGGTGATCTTTGCCGCGGTCCTGGTCCTGATCGCGCGGCAGCTTTACGAAGGCATGCTGTCCAAGATCGGCAACGGCGAGACGACGCTGCTGCTGCAATACCCGGTCTGGTGGGCCTATGCCGCCAGCTTCGTGGCCTCGGTCGCGGCGGCGATCGTGGGCGTCTACATGGCCTGCATCCGGGTCCTTGAGGCCGTGACCGGCCGGATCCGCATCTGGGACGGCACCGAGGAGGCCCCGCAATGACCGCGCTTGAAATCGGGATCCTGTCCTTCCCGGTCCTGATGATCCTGATCTTCCTTCGGATGCCCATCGGGCTCGCCATGTTCGTCGTGGGTCTGGGCGGCCTGGTCTGGGTGACCGGCGGCACCACCGTGGCGCTGGCCAAGCTGAAGAACGAGACCTTTTCGACCTTTTCCAGCTATTCTTTGTCGATCGTGCCGATGTTCCTGCTGATGGGCCATTTCGCGACGCTGGGGGGCATGTCGTCGGCGCTGTTCAAGGCGGCCGAAGGCTTCCTGGGGCATCGCAAGGGCGGGGTGGCCATGGCCGCCATCGGCGCCTGCGCCGGTTTTGGCGCGATCTGCGGGTCGTCGCTGGCCACGGCGGCCACGATGGGCCGCGTCGCGATGCCCGAACTGCGCAAGTACGGCTATTCCGGCGGTTTTTCGACCGCGACGCTGGCCGCGGGCGGCACGCTGGGGATCCTGATCCCGCCGTCGGTGGTGCTGGTGATCTACGCGATCCTGACCGAACAGAACATCGCCAAGCTGTTCCTGGCCGCCTTCATTCCCGGCATCCTGGCGGCGCTGGGCTATGTCGTGGTGATCTCGATCTATGTCCGGCTCTATCCTGACCGGGCCGGTATCCGCGAGCGGATGCCCTGGCCCGCGCGGATGGTCGCGCTGTCGAAGGTGTGGCCGGTGCTGCTGGTCTTCGGTCTGGTCGTGGGCGGCATCTATGCCGGCTGGTTCACGCCGACCGAAGGCGCGGCCGTGGGCGCCGCCGGCACCGGGCTGATCGCCTGGCTGAACGGCGGGCTGACCCGGGTGACTCTGGTGGAAAGCTTTGCCGTGACGGCCCGGTCCTCGGCGATGATCTTCTTCATCGTGCTGGGCGCGGGGTTCTACAACGGCTTCCTGGCGCTGACGCAGGTCCCGCAGGAGTTGTCGAACTTCGTGGTCAGCCAGGGCTATTCCCCATGGCTGGTGCTGACGCTGATCCTGATCTTCTACCTGGTCTTCGGCTGCCTGATGGACAGCCTGTCTATGATCCTGCTGACGATCCCGATCTTCTTCCCGGTGATCTCGTCCATGGATTTCGGCCTGACCTCGCTGGCGGACCTGCAGGCGGGCATGGCGCTGGACGTGCTGAAGCATGGCATTCCGGACGGGGTGGGCGCGGACATGATCGCATCGATCAAGGCGAGTATCGCCGACGGGGTGGAGCTGACGCGCGAACAGATGAAGGCGCTGGACATCCGCATGACCCGCGGCATGGCCAACCGGATCGAATCGGAATATGTCGCGATCTGGTTCGGGATCCTGGTGCTGATCGTGGTCGAGGTTGGGCTGATCACGCCGCCGGTAGGGATGAACCTCTTCATCATCAACGCGATGGACCGCAAGACGCAGATGGCGGACACCTACAAGGCGGTGATCTTCTTCGTCGGCTCCGACCTGATCCGGGTCGCGATCCTGACCGCCTTCCCGGTAATCACGCTGTTCCTGATCATGCACTAGCGCGGCGCCCGGGTGTCCATCCCGGGCCCGCGCCCGCGACGGGCCCACCCGCCCGCCCTCCGGCGGATCCCTGTCGGGATCCGTCTTGCCCGCCGCGGGCGCGATCCCTTGCGTGCGTGTCGGCAATGACCTGTCCGCCAGCTGGGCCACTCGCGTTTTGCTTGTGCGACTCGGGGCTGCGGATCTAATGATAGATACAAACGATATCTAAGTGAGTGCCGGAGAACCGGCCCGGTCCGGAATACGGGCCACGAGAGAGGGGGGAGGACTGCCTATGGCGAATTCGCGCCATGAGGGGGCGTTTACGCGTATCGAGGTCGACGGGCGCATTGCCACGGTGGCCATGGATCGTCCCGACAAGCGCAACGCGATGTCCGATGGCCTTCTGGCCGAACTGGACGGGTTCTTTTCCGATATCCCGACGGGCGTGCGCTGCATCATCCTGACAGGCACCGACGGGCATTTCTGTGCGGGGCTGGACCCGTCGGAACACAAGGCGCGCGACGCCGAAGGCGAGGGGCTGACGCTGGCGCGCAAGCTGGCGGCGGACGTCGCCGATAACGCGACCCTGTCGAACTACGTCATGATCCACGCCATCGCCCGGATCGGGGACATGGCCCGGTCCGATGGACTTTTCACCGAAAGCCTGTGCGCGGCGCTGACCCAGACCAGTCCCGACGCGACCGAGGGGCTGGCCGCTTTGCTGGAAAAGCGCCCGCCGGTGTTCCTATGAACGCCCCGGACAAGGCGATCGAAGGGGCGGAAACTGCGCCCGATGCCACGCTGCGCCAGTTCTCGGGCTACGTGATGAAGCGTGCCGTCGCGGTCGTGCGCAACGACATCAATGCGGCCCTGACACCGCTGGGTCTGCGGATGTTCAGCTTTTCGGCGCTTGTGGTGATCGTCGACAATCCGGGCCTGCGGCAGGCACAGCTGGCCGATGCGCTGGCGGTGGAACGGCCGAACGTGGTGTCGGTGCTGGACGACCTGCAGTCCCGCGGGCTGGTCCGGCGGGGCCGGGCGCCGGGCGACAAACGTGCCTATGCGCTGGAGGCAACGGAGGCCGGGCAGGACCTATGCCGGCAGGCCCTGCAGGTCGTGACGGAGCACGAGGCACGGGTGACGCATGGCCTGGACGAAGGGCAGCGTCTGGCCCTGATCCGCGCGCTTTCGATCATGGAGCAGACTGGGCGGGCGCCCGCCGGCCGGGAGGACGACGATGAAAGCTGAAGCCTTTGCACGCAGTCACGTGCTGCGCGAGGACCGGGCCGATGGCAGCATCGTCCTGAGCTCCGGCCTTGCGCTGTCGACAGCCGTCGACACGACGGACCAGTGGCTGAAACGCTGGGCGGCAGAGCGCCCAGATACGGTGTTCCTGGCCGAACGCTCTGGTCCCGGCTGGTACGAGGTGACCTATGCGGAAGCCCTGGCACAGGCCCGGGTCATCGCCGCGGCGCTGCTGGACCGGGGGATGGGGCCTGCGACACCGATCCTGATCATCTCGGGCAACAGCGTGGCGCACGGGATCCTGTCGATGGCGGCGCATTGGGTCGGCATCCCGACCGTGCCGGTGGCGGAACAATACGCCCTGATCCCCGATGCCCACGGGCAACTGCGCTACATCACCGACCTGATCCAGCCCCGGATGATCTTTGCCGAGGACGGCGCACAATATGCCGGCGCGCTGGCGATGGAGGATTTTGCCGGCCGCGACATCGTCGTGGCGCGCAATCCGTCGGCCGGGCAGGGCACACTGGACGATCTGCTGAGGGGCGGCCGTTCCGACGTCGACGGGGCGGCGGACAAGGTCGGGCCGGACTCGGTGGTGAAGATCCTGATGACCTCGGGGTCCACCTCGAACCCGAAGGGGGTGATGACGACCCACCGGATGATGTGCGTGAACCAGGCCATGTACACGGACACGCTGCTGTTCCTGCAGCGCCGCCCGCCGCGGATCGTCGACTGGCTGCCTTGGAACCACGTCTTCGGCGGCTCGTCGAACTTCAACCAGATGCTGGCGCTGGGCGGGTCGCTCTACATCGACGGGGGCAAGCCCACGCCCGCGCTGTTCGGCCAGTCGATCGAGAACAACACGATCATGAACGGCACCGTCGCCTATAACGTGCCGGTCGGTTTCAAGCTGCTGCGGGACGAGATGCGGACGAATGCCGCCCTGCGGGAAAGCTATTTCCGCGACCTCGATATGATCTTCTATGCCGGGGCCTCGCTGCCCGGGGACGTCTGGAACGACCTGGTCGCCATGTCGGAGGAGGTACGCGGCGAACGCGTGCGCCTGACGACCTGCTGGGGCATGACCGAAACCGCACCGGCCTGCATCATCCTGTTGGAGGAAACGTCGGAACCCGGCGTGATCGGCGTGCCGATGCCGGGGACCGAGGCCAGGCTGGTCCCCGAGGAGGGCATCGACAACCGGTTTGAATTGCGGGTCCGGGGCCCCAATATCACGCCCGGCTACCTTCGGGACGAAAAGCGCACAGCCGAGTCTTTCGATGACGAAGGGTTTTTCTGCACCGGCGATGCGGTCGCGCTGGTCGATCCGGCCGATGCGAACCGGGGCCTGCGCTTCGACGGCCGCATCACCGAGGACTTCAAGCTGATGACCGGCGTCTGGGTCCGGGCCGGGAACCTGCGGCTGGACATGCTGGTATCGCTGGCGCCCCTGGCCGCGGATGTGGCCCTGACGGGCGAGGGTCGGACCGAGGTCGGCATCCTGATCGTCCCGCCGCCCGCGATGCTGGCCGACGGGCGCCTGAGCGACGACGGCAATGGTGCGGCCGTGGGAGAGGAAGTACTGGCTGCCCTGCGCGAGAAGCTGGAGAAGGCGGCCCAGCATGCCCATGGCGCGTCGAACCGTGTGACGCGGGCGATGTTCATGTCCCAGCCGCCGCTGATCGCCCAAGGCGAGATCACGGCCAAGGGCAACCTGAACTTCCGCAAGCTGCTGACCCGGCGCAAGGCGTTGCTCGACCGGCTGTACGACGACAATGACCCGGCGGTGATCCGCGTCTAATTTGCATTATATTGCAACATGCACGCAAGATGTTGCAATATTCTGCGCGAAGGTCATTATGGTGCGTGCAGGATTCGTGTTCGCGCGTCGGGGAGCGACGTCGTGGACACGGGCGCCGGGATGGGCCGCCTTCGGGCGGGCTCCGGCGGGGGAGCATTGCAAGGTCCGGCGCACCCGGGCCCAGCCCAGGGAGGAATGCGCGACATGTCCATGTCGGCGAATGCAGCAACCTATTTCGTGGATCGACACATGGCCGAAGGCCGGGGCGCCAAGACGGCCTTTCGCGAGGCCGGGGGCGACAAGCGGTCGATCACCTACGGCGAACTGGCCGAAGGGTCGGCCCGGGTTGCCACCGCGCTGGGCCGGGCCGGCATCCGGCGGGAAGAACGCGCGGCGATGCTGGTACTGGACCAGATCGAATTCCCCCTGTTGTTCTGGGGTGCGGTCAAGGCCGGTGTCGTGCCGATCCCGCTGAACACGCTTCTGGCCACCTCGGTCTATGACGTGATCCTGAAGGACAGCCGGGCCAGCATCCTCTTCGTGTCGGCCGAACTGTGGCCGGTGGTCGAGGAAGCCGCCCGCGCCGCAGCCGACCTGCGCCATATCGTGGTGATCGGCGGCAACACCCCCGAAGGCGCCGAAAGCTTTGCCGCCTTCATCGACGGGGCCGAACCGTCCGAGACGCTTTCCACCCATATCGACGACACCGCCTTCTGGCTTTATTCCTCTGGCTCCACCGGGCAGCCCAAGGGCGTGAAGCATGTCCATGGCAGCCTGAAGGCCACGTCCGACACCTATGGTGCGCAGGTCCTGGGGATCCAGGAAGACGACGTGATCTTCTCGGCCGCGAAGCTGTTCTTTGCCTACGGGCTGGGGAACGGCATGACCTTCCCGCTGTCGGCAGGGGCTACCTCGATCCTGTTCAACGGCCGCCCCACGCCGGGTTCCGTGTCCGAAGTGCTGGAGACCGAGAAACCCACCATCTTCTGCGGTGTTCCCACGCTCTATGCTGCGACGGTTCACCATTACGAACGCAATCCCAAGCCCGACGCACCGCTGCGCCGCTGCATTTCCGCAGGCGAGGCACTGCCCGAGGAAGTCGGCAAAAAATGGCAGCAGATCTGGGGTGTCGACATCCTGGACGGTGTCGGCTCGACCGAGATGCTGCACATCTTCCTGTCGAACGTGCCGGGCGATGTGGTCTATGGAACCTCGGGCAAGCCTGTGCCGGGATACGAGGTGCGGCTGGTCGACGAGGACGGCAACGACGTGGGCCCGGGCGGGATCGGCGAATTGCTGGTCCGCGGCGCTTCGGCCGCCGATGGATACTGGAACCGCCGGGACAAGAGCCGGACGACCTTCGAAGGCGAATGGACCCGGACAGGCGACAAGTACGAGATGACGCAGGACGAACGCTTCGTCTACTGCGGCCGGACCGACGACATGTTCAAGGTGTCCGGCATCTGGGTGTCCCCGTTCGAGGTCGAACAGGCCCTGATCGGGCACGAGGCGGTGCTGGAAGCCGCCGTCATCGCCGCCCGGGACGAAGAGGGGCTGGAAAAGCCCAAGGCAGTCATCGTCCTGAAAGACGGTGCCGCGCGCGAGGGGCTGGAGGCCGAGTTGAAGGACTTCGTCAAGAACCGCGTGGGCAAGTGGAAATATCCGCGCTGGATCCAGTTTGCCGATGATCTGCCGAAGACGGCCACCGGCAAGATCCAGCGCTTCAAGCTGAGGGACATGTAAGAACATGGCACTGGACTGGTCGGAAACCCCGAAGACGCCGCTGATCGTGGATGGCGTGACGCTGGAATATGCCTGTTTCGGCCCTGCGCCGGACAAGGCCTTGACCATCGTCCTGCTGCACGAAGGGCTGGGATCGACCGCGTTGTGGCGCGACTTTCCTGCGAAACTGGCGGCGCGGACGGGCTGTGGCGTCTTCGTCTATTCCCGGCAGGGCTATGGCCAGTCCGATCCGACTGCGCTGCCGAAACCCATCGACTTCATGACGCACGAGGCGGTGAACGTGCTGCCAAAAGTGCTGGACCAGGTGGGTTTCGACCGTGCCGTCCTTTTCGGCCATTCCGACGGGGCGACCATCGCGGCGCTTCACGCCGGCAATGTTCAGGACCACCGCATCCGCGGCCTGATCCTGATGGCGCCGCATTTCTTCACCGAAGACATGGGCCTGGCCGAGATCGAGAAGGCGAAGACCGCCTTCGAGACGACGGACATGAAGGCGCGGCTGGGCAAGTACCACAAGGATCCCGAAGGGGCCTTCCTGGGCTGGAACGGGGTCTGGCTGAACCCGGACTTCAAGAAATGGAACGTGGCGGATACCATCGACTATTTCCGCGTGCCGTGCCTGGCGATCCAGGGGCGCGACGACCAATACGGGACACTGGCCCAGATCGAGGTGATCGAGGAACGGTCCTATGCACCGGTCGAGATGCTGGTGATCGACGATTGCAAGCATGCACCCCAGTTCGAACAGCCCGAGGCGGTGCTGGCGGGCGTGGCGGAGTTCATCGACCATTTGGAACTGATCGAGGCAGCCGAGGTTGAAACGGCCTGACCTCAACTGGCGGCCGCCGCATGTCTATCTGCCGGGCCAGTCGGACCGGCACGACGCGGCGCTGTTTGCGCCCTTTCATGCCGAGATCCGGCCGGGTCTGACTTCAGCCGATCTGGCCGGCTGCCGGTCCTGGGCCCTGGGCTGGGACCTGATGGAGGCCGGATACGGCTGGGAAGCCCACGAGGTGCTGGAGCCGGTCTGGATGGCGTTGCCCGAAGGTTCCGACGAACGGGTTTTCGTGCAGGCGGTGATCCAGGGGGCGAATGCCACGCTGAAGGCGCGGATGGACCGGCCGAAGGCGGCGCTGCGGCTGTGCGGGATGTCCCGCGCGCTGGTCGACACGCTGGGTGGTCCGGGGAAGGTGATTCTTGGCCGGGACTCGCAGCGGTTGATCGACTGGCTGGACCGGGTCGAAGGTCAGCTTGAAGGTGAATTATGAATTATAGTGCAATATTTTGCATTGATTGGACGAGTTCAGCGGAAAATATGGACGAAAATTAGCATTATCGTGCATGTTTTCCTTTACCTGATGCAAAGGGATGCATAAAGTGCATCCAGAATGACGAGATTAGCGGAGCAAGGCATGGCCCAGCGTATCGACTTTCAGACCGACCCGTCCCGTTACCGGCACTGGCGGGTGGAGTACGACGGCGAGATCGCCAATCTCTACATGGATGTGGACGAGAATGGCGGCCTCTTCGATGGATATCAGCTGAAGCTGAACTCCTATGACCTGGGCGTCGACATCGAACTTGCCGATGTCGTCCAACGGATGCGGTTCGAGCACCCCGAGGTGAAGGTGGTGATCATGCAGTCCGGCAAAGAGAAGGTCTTCTGCTCGGGCGCGAATATCCGCATGCTGGCCGGCGCGGCCCATGCCCACAAGGTGAACTTCTGCAAGTTCACCAACGAGACGCGCAACACCTTCGAAGCCGCCGAGGCGGATTCGGGCCAGAAGTACATCTGTGCCGTGAAAGGCGCCTGCGCCGGCGGCGGTTACGAGCTGGCTCTGGCCTGCAACTACATCATGCTGACGGACGACAGCTCGTCCTCTGTCGCGCTGCCCGAGGTGCCGCTGCTGGCGGTTCTGCCGGGCACCGGCGGGCTGACCCGCGTCACCGACAAGCGCAAGGTGCGCCGCGACCGGGCCGACATCTTCTGCTCGATCGAGGAAGGTATCAAGGGCAAGCGCGCCCGCGACTGGAACCTGGTTGACGAGGTGATCCCGAACGCCAAGTTCGACGACACCGTGCAGGAACGCGCGAAGGAATTCGTCGCGGCCTCGGGCAAGGCTTCGGGTCTGAAGGGCGTCGAGCTGACGCCCATCGACCGGACCTTCGGCGACGACGGTTCCGTGACCTATTCGCTGGTCGAGGTGACCCTGGACCGCGATGCGGGCAAGGCCACGATCCTGATCAAGGGCCCGGACGGCGATGCGCCGGCCGACATGGCCGCGATGCAGGCGGAAGGGGCGTCGACCTACATGCTGCGCCTGGCGCGCGAGCTGGACGACGCGATCCTGCACCTGCGCCTGAACGAACGGCAGCTGGGCCTGATGGTCTTCACCACCCAAGGCGATCCGGAAAAGGTCCTGGCGCACGAGGCCGTGCTGCTGGCCGACAAGGACAACTGGCTGGCGAACGAGATCCTGGCCTACTGGAAGCGCGTGCTGAAGCGGGTCGACATGACTTCGCGCAGCCTGGTGGCGCTGGTCGAACATGGCTCGTGCTATGCCGGCGTGCTGGCGGAACTGCTTTGGTCGGTCGACCGCAGCTACATGATGGAAGGCGAGTTCGACGGCGACAATCGTCCGCTGGCGACGGTGACCCTGTCGGAAAGCAACTTCGGGACCTTCCCGATGTCGAACGACCTGACCCGCCTGCAGACCCGTTTCCTGGGCACGCCCGAGGACGTGGTGGCGCTGAAGGACAGGATCGGCGAGCCGATGGAGGCCGAAGCGGCCGACGAGGCCGGGCTGGTCACCATGATCCTGGACGACATCGACTGGGACGACGAGGTGCGGATCTTCCTGGAAGAACGCGCCAGCTTCTCGCCCGACGCGATGACGGGCATGGAAGCGAACCTGCGCTTTGCCGGCCCGGAAACGATGGAGACCCGTATCTTCGGCCGGCTGACCGCCTGGCAGAACTGGATCTTCCAGCGCCCGAACGCGGTGGGCGAGGACGGCGCGCTGCGTCGCTATGGCACCGGCAAGCGTGGCGACTACAACATGGAGCGTGTGTGACGCCCAGGCGTTGCGGTGCGTGGAAACCACGCACCCTACGCGGCGGCATCCGTAGGGTGCGCGGTCCCCGCGCACCATCGGGCAGACAGGACAGGGATCGGAAGGTTTCAGGATGAAGCTCTGGACCATCATCGCGGACCACAACGGGGCGAGCTTCGTCGCTCAATACCGGGCGCCGTCGATGTCCGAGGCCCTGAACACCTTCGCCACGACCCACCCGTCCGCCGAATTCTTCGACTTCACGGTGGACGAAGACTTCTTCGACGCCGTGCCCGTCCAGAAAACCCAGTCGGTCTGGTGCACCACCACATCGGACGTCAGCGGCGAGAACTCGGTGACGATCTACATCGTGGCCACCGCGCCCGACCTGGAAGACGACACGGCCACGGCCGCCTAAGGCAGAGATACCCAAGGGAGATTACCATGCTCGACTTGATCAACGTCAGCTACGACACGCAGATCCCGAACAATGTCGGCCTGAGTTCCGACAAGCAGGTGCTGAAGGCGCTTGAGAAATGGCACCCGGGCTACATCAACTGGTGGAACGACCTGATCCCGCAGAAGTTCCAGGAAAGCCTCGTCTACCTGCGGACTGCCGTCAGCGTCGACCCGAAGGGCTGGGCCAAGTTCGATTACGTGAAGATGCCCGACTATCGCTGGGGCGTCCTGCTGGCGCCGCAGGTCGAGGATCGCCGCATCCCCTGTGGCGAGCACTATGGCCAGCCGGCGTGGCAGGAAGTCCCGGGCGAATACCGTTCGTTGCTGCGCCGCCTGATCGTGATCCAGGGTGACACGGAACCGGCATCGGTCGAACAGCAGCGTTTCCTGGGCCTGACCGCCCCGTCGCTTTATGACCTGCGCAACCTGTTCCAGGTCAACGTGGAAGAGGGCCGGCACCTCTGGGCCATGGTCTATCTGCTCCACAAGTATTTCGGCCGTGACGGTCGTGAAGAAGCGGACGATCTGCTGCGTCGTCAGTCGGGTTCGGAAGAAGCCCCGCGGATGCTGGGCGCCTTCAACGAGGAAACGCCGGACTGGCTGTCGTTCTTCATGTTCACCTACTTCACCGACCGTGACGGCAAGATGCAGCTGGAAAGCCTGGCGCAATCCGGCTTCGATCCGCTGTCGCGCACCTGCCGCTTCATGCTGACCGAAGAAGCGCACCACATGTTCGTGGGCGAAACCGGCGTCGGCCGTACCATCCAGCGCACCTGCGAGGCGATGGTCGAAGCGGGAATCGACGACCCCTATGACACCGACCGCATCCGTGCGCTGGGCGTCATCGACCTGCCGACGATCCAGAAGAAACTGAACCTGCACTATACCCTGTCGCTGGACCTGTTCGGCCAGGAAGTCTCGACCAACGCTGCCAATGCGTTCAACTCGGGCATCAAGGGCCGGTTCATGGAGAACCGGATCGACGACGACCACAAGCTGAACGACGCCACCTACGATGTCTGGGACTTCGAAGACGGCAAGCTGGTGCGCAAGTCGGTGCCGGCGCTGACCGCGATCAACATGCGCCTGCGCGATGACTATACCAAGGACGCCGCCGGTGGTGTCGGCCGCTGGAACAAGATTATCGAGAAGACCGGCGTCCAGTTCGAAATGAAGCTTCCGCACGAGGCGTTCCACCGTCAGATCGGCGTCTTCTCGGGCAAGACCTTCGCCCCGGACGGGACGCTGGTGTCGGGGGCCGAATACGACAAGGGCATCACCGAATGGCTGCCGACCAGGGCCGACGGTGACTTCATCCAGTCGCTGATGAAGCCCTGCACGGAGCCGGGCAAGTACGCCAGCTGGATCGCCGCTCCGAAAGTTGGCATTGACAACAAGCCGGGTGACTTCGAATACGTTAAGCTTCACATGGCTTGATGGCCACAGACGTTGCGCGGGGGGCGCCCGCGCAACGTCTTCACCTGAAAGACGCCGCGCGGTGCCGTGACAGTCATACCGTTTCCCAAGCGCGCCACAGGCGCCAAGGACGAGACCGCCGCGGCCTCGAACCCTGACAGTTCGGCCAAGGAGCGCGCACCCGACATGATCATCGACCGCACGCAGGCCCCGCGTAGCCTGTCCGACGATCTCTCCCGCCAGCTTTCCGCACTTTACGGCCCCTGCATCGACTGCGCCGATTGCAACGGCCTGTGCCACGAGCTGATCGAAGCCCTGATGCTGCCCGGCGCCGTCCTGAACCGGCCGTCGCGGCGGCGGACCGACGACGAGCCACGGAAGGCCCCATGAACAAGCCTCTGAAGCAGCACCTGATCGACCCTGAAATCTGCATCCGCTGCTATACCTGCGAGATGTCCTGCCCGGTCGAAGCCATCCAGCACGACGACAACAACGTGGTCGTCGATGCCTCGAAATGCGATTTCTGCATGGACTGCATCCCGGTCTGCCCGACCGGGTCCATCGACAACTGGCGCGTGGTGGCAGAACCCTATTCGCTGGAAGAGCAGTACGAATGGATGGAGCTGCCCGAACAGGAAGAGGTGGCATCGGACACCGACGGCGACGACGCCGGGGCTGTCGATGACCAGATCGCCGCCCTGCTGGCCCAGGCCCATTCCGGTGCCGGCGGCAAGGCCAAGGCGCCGGCCACCGCGTCGAAGCCCACGATCAACATGTACAACCTGGGCAAGCCAGCCGAGGCGACTGTGACCGGCAATTACCGTCTGACCGAGGCCGACAGCGACAGCGATGTGCGCCTGATCATCCTGGACATGGGTGCACAGCCCTTCCCGGTGCTGGAAGGCCAGTCGCTGGGCATCATCCCGCCCGGTACGGGCGACGATGGCAAGGCGCACCTGCCGCGGCTTTATTCAGTCTCCAGCCCGCGGGACGGGGAACGGCCCGGCTATCACAACATCTCGCTGACCGTGAAGCGGGAACCGAACGGCCTGTGTTCGAACTATGTCTGCGACCTGAAGGTGGGCGACAAGGTCAAGGTGACGGGGCCCTTCGGTGCCACCTTCCTGATGCCCTCCGACCCCGAAGCGCACCTGATGATGATCTGCACCGGCACCGGGTCCGCCCCGTTCCGGGCCTTCACCATGCGGCGTCAGCGCGAATATCCGTCGCTGAAGGAATCGCTGACGCTGGTCTTCGGTGCGCGCCGCCCGGGAGAGCTTCCCTATTTCGGCCCGCTGAAGAAGGTGCCGGAAAACTTCATGGCGAAGCTCTTCGCCTTCTCGCGGCAGGAGGGGGAACCCAAGGCTTATGTACAGGACCGCCTGCGGACCGAAGGCGACCGGGTGCTGAAGCTGATGCAGGACCCCAAGGGCCATATCTACATCTGTGGCCTGAAGGCCATGGAACAGGGTGTCGAACAGGCGCTTTCGGACATTGCCCGTGGCGCCGGGCTTGACTGGACCTCGATCCGCGATGAGATGCGCACCGACGGGCGCTATCACGTGGAAACCTATTGATGAGTTCAGAAAAGACCGGACCCTACCTGCACGAAATCCGGGTGGCCTGGGGCGATTGCGACCCGGCCAAGATCGCCTATACCGGCCGGATCCCGTCCTGGGCGTTGGAAGCCATCAACGGCTTCTGGGAACATGTCCTGGATGGCGACGGCTGGTATCAGATGGAACTGGACCGCGGCTATGGCACGCCCTTCGTGCACATGAGCCTGGATTTCCGGTCCCCGGTCACCCCCCGTCACCGCCTGATCTGTGCGGTGATACCGGTGCGGCTGGGCACCAAGTCGATCGAGTTTCGGGTGACGGGCACGCAGGACGGAACGCTGTGCTTCGAAGGCACTTTCGTGAACGTCTTCACGCATTCGGCCGATTTCACCTCGCGCGCGGCCCCGGAAGAGATCCGCGCCGCGGTGGAGCCGTATATTCCGGCCTGACGAGCATTAACCGGAAAAATAGTGCATATTTCCGTTGCCCGGGGCGCCGCTTCGGTTACTTTATGGCGCTATTGTTCTGATACCAGCGTGCATCCATGACCGAAACCCCGCTTCCCGCCAGCGCCGCGCCGGCCGACGCGACCGAGACCCCCGTCTCGGACGTGATGCGCCGTGTCGGTGCGCGGGTGCGCATGGCGAGGGCCGAAAAGGGCCTGCCGCGCCGCGCCCTGTCCGAGGCGTCGGGCGTTTCGGCGCGGTATCTTGCACAGCTGGAAGCGGGGCAGGGCAACATCTCCATCGCGCTGCTGGAAAGGGTCGCCGTGGCGCTGGGCCGGCGGCTGGAGTGGCTGATCGGAAGCGATCCGGCGGTCCCGACAGAAGCCGCGCGGGTGGCCGAGCTTTACCGTGCCGCGCCGGCTGCGGTGCAGGCGCAGGTCCTGCAATTGCTGGCCCCGGGAGAGGTCCCGGACGCCCGTCGCAACCGGATCTGCCTTGTGGGCCTGCGTGGCGCCGGCAAGTCCACCCTGGGCACCCGCGCCGGGGCGGTTCTGGGCCTGCCCTTTGTCGAACTGAACCGCGAGATCGAGGAACAAAGCGGCATGCCCGTGGGCGAGGTCATGGCGCTGTATGGCCAGGAAGGCTATCGCCGGCTGGAAGCGCAGGCGGTGGCCCGGGTGATCCGGCAGCACGACGCGCTGATCCTGGCGGTGGCCGGCGGCATCGTCGCCGATACCGAGACCTATGGAGAACTTCTGGCCCATTTCCATACGATCTGGGTCCGCACGTCGCCGGACGAACACATGGCCCGCGTCCGTGCCCAGGGGGACGAACGTCCCATGGCCGGCAACCCCGAGGCGATGGAGCAGCTGAAATCCATCCTGACGGATCGCGAGGAGCTTTATGCCCGTGCCGAGGCGCAGCTTGATACGTCCCGCAAGACCACGGATGCGTCGCTGCAGGACCTGCTGGCTCTGATCGAAGAACGAGGGTTCCTGTCGACGCCGTGACATCGGGGCGGGGCAATCGGTCGGGCTGCAGGGGGATGGTGTGTGGACACTACGCACCCTATGACATGTGGCCAAAGGGGCGGTCGCCGTTCATACCGTAGGGCGCGTGCTTGGCGCGCACCGCACCGGCACTGGGAACCCAGCACCGGCCTGAGGGGCAATGCGGGTGGAAACCACGCACCCTACGGTTGCGGGTCCCGCATCCAGCCATCCAGGAAGGTCACCCCTTCCATCCCTGCAAACCGGGCCACCCGATCCAGTTCCGTTTCCAGCCGCGCCTGCCGTGCCCCGCCCCAGCGCACCCCGTTCTCGGGCCAGAGCGCCGTCACCACCAGTTGCGCGCTCTCGCGGTCCGTCTTCATGTCGACGCGGCCGACCAGGCGGTCGCCCTCCATTAGGGGGAAGACGTAATAGCCATAGACCCGCTTGGGCGCCGGCACGAAGATCTCGATCCGGTAGTGGAACCCGAACAGCCGTTGGGCACGGTTCCGGTCGCGGAGCGCCGGGTCGAAGGGCGACAGGACGCGCAGACGGCCCGGGACCGGGGGCAGGGCGGCCGCGGCCTGATCCACGTCGGGCCAGGCAAAGACCTTGCGCAGGGCGCCGTCATGGCCCGCGATCGTGGCGGCGACGATTTCTCCGCTCGCCAGTTTGGCGGCGCACCAGTCCTTCGCCTCCTGCGGGGTGATCGTGGCCCAGAAGGCCGCAAGTTCGCCCGAGGTGGCAAAGCCCAGCCGGTCCATCGCCGTCCGGCAGCACCAGTCGATGGTCTCCTCGGGATCGGGCCGGGCGGCGGGGCCGTGCAGATGCTCCTCGATCACCCGTTCGGTCAGGTCATAGCGTTTCTGGAAGCCGTCCCGCCCGATCACCGTCAGGGTCCCGGTTCGCCAGAGATATTCCAAAGCCGTCTTGGACGGGTGCCACTCCCACCAGCCGCCGCTTTTCTTGCCCTCCTGAGGCCCGACTTCGGCCGAGGAGACAGGGCCGTTGTCCCGGATATGGCTTAGCACCGTGTCGAACTGGTCGTCGAATGTGTGGCCGCGCCATTTCTGCCAGCGCGCTTTCAGCATCTCGCGGTCGCGGGCGAAACGCAGGTGCCAGTGCGGATAATACGAACGCGGGATGACGGCGGCATCATGGGTCCAGTGTTCGAAAAGTTGCCGGTCGACCTCGTAAAGCCGTTTCAGATGGGCCGGCCGATAGGACGTGCGTCGCGCCCGCAGGATCATGTCATGGGCACGCGCCACGGTCATGACGCTGTCCAACTGGACGAAACCCAGCCGTTCGATCACGTCCAGCAGGTCAGGCCCCTTGCCGGATCCGGTGGGCGCATCGCCCAGGCCATGCCGGTGCAGGAACAGCCGCCGCGCGGCGCGGTTGTCCAGGTGAAGGCCGGTCACGTCCGGGCGGTGCGCTTCAGCGTGTCGCCCCAGGCGATGGTCGGCGTCAGCGTGACTGACCCGCAATCTTCCGACTTGGGTTCCGCCAGCCGCTTCAGGACGATCTGCGCGGCCTTGCGTCCGATCTCCTTCCGGCAGGCATCCATCGTCGCCAGCTTTCGCGGCAGGCCCTGCAACAGGTCGACCCCGTTGAAGCCAGCCAGGCCAACCTGCCCGGGAATGTCGACGCCCTTGTCCAGCAGGTAAAGAAGCCCGCCCGCAGCGATCAGGTCGTTGGAATAATATAGGAAATCCAGATCGGGAGAGCGATTCAGCATCGCCTCGGTCATGTCGCGGCCCTTGGCCAGCGCGGACCCGCCGGAATAGAAGTCTCGGTCCTGGATTTCGACCCCCGACTTGGCCAGCCGTTCGGTGAAACCTTCGAACCGTTTCCGCGCCCGGTGGTCCAGCGGCATCTTGGTGCCCATGAACCCGATATGGCGGTAACCGGCGGCCAGCACCGCCTCGGCCATTTCCTTGCCAGCGCGGCGGTGGGAAATGCCCACCATCGCGTCGATGGGCGTGCCGTCGGTGTCCATGATCTCGACCACCGGAATGCCAGAGGCCTTGAGCATCGCCCGGCTGGCGTCGGAGTGTTCCAGCCCCGCGATGATGATGCCCGAAGGCCGCCAGGACAGCATCTCGTAAAGGACGCGTTCCTCCTTGGCGGGGGTATAATCGGTCAGGCCGATGACGGGCTGCAACTCGGTATCGTCCAGGACCTCGTTCACGCCCATCAGCACTTCGGGGAAGACCATGTTGGACAGGGTCGGCACGATCACCGCGACAAGGTTGACCCGGCTGGTGGCCAGGGCGCCCGCGATCTTGTTCGGGACATAGCCCAGGTCCTTGGCCGCCTGCAGCACCCGCGCGCGGGTGGCGTCGGACACATCGCCCCGGTTTCG
This sequence comes from Chachezhania sediminis, assembly GCF_009765275.1. Lineage (GTDB taxonomy): Bacteria > Pseudomonadota > Alphaproteobacteria > Rhodobacterales > Rhodobacteraceae > Chachezhania > Chachezhania sediminis. The sequence continues at coordinate 43,279 of NZ_VOPH01000011.1, read as the reverse complement.
CAGAACGCGGCTGACGGTCATTTCGGACACGCCGGACGCTTCGGAGACGTCGCGCAACGTCAGGGGGCGGGTCGGTGACGGGGGCAAGGGAGAAACCTTCAAACGGTCGAGTAAAGGGATGTTAGCGTGATCAACGGGCCCGGTTCAATATCCCGCGGATGCAGGGGGGCGCTTTCCCGGACATTTCGCAAGCGCCGCACCGGGCGATTGTGACGAGACAAGCCGAACCGTCTGTGCTAGGCGGTCCCGGCCCGAAGCGCTGTGACGCCCCGGGCAGTGGCCCCGTGGCTCAACTGGATAGAGCAGCCCCCTCCTAAGGGGCAGGTTACAGGTTCGAATCCTGTCGGGGTCGCCACTGTTTCATTTTTACTCCCTATTTTCAGGTGCTTGCGTGTCTGTTTTGTCCAACCACTCGGAAAGGTTGGACACGTTTTCACTGTGTGCGAGGGCCATGCCGGCGGCCGTGAGCTTCTTCCGCTGCGCAGCCCGGACGTAGCGGAGCGCCTCGCGGGTGCTCTTGTGTGCGAGGAACGACATGATCTGAAATTCGTTCGCGCCGGCTTCTGCGAGTGTCGTGGCCCCCAGTTTGCGGAGGCCATGTGCCCGGCATTCGTCGGGAAGCCCCGCAGCCTTGCACTGATCTGCGAACCAGTTTCCGAAGCTTTCTACGGTGTAGGGCTTGCCGCCATGCGTGACAAAGATCGTGGTGCCGTAGGGCAGCTGGACGATTTCGGCGACTAGGGCGGCCATGTACTTCAACGGCAGTTCCGTATCTTGCCCGGTCTTGCCGCGGCGATAGTAGATCACATCGCCCTTGATGTTCTGGCGGCCGATGGCGCAGGCATCCTGTCGGGCAGCGCCTGTCGCAAGCATCAGCTCAAGCGCCAGGCGCGCCATGGTCCCGCTGGCATGGGCCTCGCGGTATTGCTCGACCTGGGCCGCGGTCCAGGTGTGGAAACCGCTCTTGTTGGTCTTGCGCTCATCGATGCCTTCGGTCGGGTCCGGGTGGTTCATGCCCAGTTTCTTGCGGGCGAAGGTGAATAGTTCGGACACCTCCTTGCGCAGCCGATTTGCCGCGTCAGGGCCGCCCTTGCGATCCATCAGGTTTTCGATGTGGTAGGGCTGAAGCTCGGCCATGCGGGCGCGACCGATCAGCGAGCCGATCCAGTCGAGACGCTTGCCCTTTGCGTACCGCGTGGACGCTGCCAGCGCCTTGTACTTCTTGTCGGCACGGTACTTGGAAAGCACGTATTCCACGGTGCCCCAGTCGCCCGCGGTCTGGGGTTCCGGGGCCGCGGTGGTCGCAGCTTCGTATTCGGCCCGGAACTGCGCAGAACCATAGGCGCCGTGGATATAGGTGTCGATCTTGCGGCCCTTGATCGTCAGCCGGAGCCGCCAGCGCTTTTTGCCGTGTCGATCAATGACGGGCTGATTTCCCAGCCCGGGGAAAGGGTTCCTGCGCTTCATTTCCTGATATCCAGCATGCGGTCGATATCCGCGATTCCGTTCGTCGAGATGCTTGACGAAACGGGGAGGATCGTCACTTCGCCGGTGGCATGGTTAACTCTAACCTCGCCGATCTGCATACCGGCTTCGGCCGCACCCTTTATGGTGCGGCTGATCTCGGTTTGCGTGATCTTGGCGGGACGGTTCGACATGGCTTGAGGTCAGACCCCCTTCGAAGTCTTGAAAGCGACGGTGCGCACACGGGTGGGGCTTGCGAGGCGGCGGTCGAGCGCAGCAATCGCCGCAGCCATTTCCGCATCGGATCCATAGCGCACGCGCTCGCCGTTCATCTGCAACTCGCGCACGCCCTTTGCGCGCGCCCTGATCAGGGCGTCGCGCATTTCTTCAAGCTCGGTGGCCTCGATCGCCATCAGCCGTTCCGATACCAGCCGCGGTGCTCGATCCAGCCGCAGCCGAAGTCGAGCCGCACCTTGATCTGAAGCCCGTCAACCTCGAAGCCGGCCTTGGTCTCGATCTGCGGGCCTGGCGCGCCTTCCAGGTAGGCGTATTCCAGGCCATCCATCAGGGCGGGATCGGCGGTCAGATACCATTGCTGGGCGTCGGTGAACCGGGGTTCCACGATCAGGCTGAGTTTGGAGAACGGGTTCACGTCGTCGGTCTTCGTTGCGGCAATCTCAGCCAGCACCTGTTCGGCCGTGGTTTCCAATTCCGGCGGGACGACCAGGAAGCGGGGCTTCACGTCGATCAGCCGATCCGAAATCCCGGTCTGACGGCGCATCGCGAGCCGTGCGGCCGACAGCGTGGTCATGCTCGGGGCACCGTAGGCGCCCGACAGGTTGTCATGGTCTTCGTGGAAGACGGCGACACCGTCGCTCATCACCGGGTTCGCCGTGATCTTGGCGACCAGCTGACTCGCCTCGAATGCGGCCGAGGATGCGCCCAGGAGCGTCGGCACCCGGGTGAAGGCGCCCAGGTCGTCGTTGACCATCGCCTGCCGGGAAATCGCGAAGATCTTCCCGAAGGTCTCGGCGCTGTAGCTCTCTTCCGATTCGTCGATGGTGCCATAGCTGAACTCGCCGCCTTCCCCGACCCGTTCCAGTTCCGGGCCTTCGCCCAGCATGATCGCCCGCTTGGCCCGGAAGTCCCGCGCCGTCGTCTGGCGGGCCAGCTGACGCACGGCCGAGGGGGCGGCGCCATAGGATCGGCGCAGCTCCCGCCCGACAGCGTCGCCCAGGATCATCGGGAAGTCCGAGGTGCTGTGAAGCGCCCGGGTGATCAGCGCGTCCCCGGTCATGGCCATGGTGGCAGCACCGCGCATCTGAAGCACTTCCCGGGCGATCTCGCGGAAGGTCAGGCCGGCCCACTGGCGGGCTTCCGGGCTGATCTGGTGATCCGGGTGCGACCTGGCGAACAGCGCCTCGCCCGCACGCTGCGCCACGACCTCGGGTGCCGTGTTGTCGTGGGTGATCACGGCCCGGGTGGTGCGAGTGGTGGTGTCTGCGCTGCGCCGCTGCATTTCAGCGAAGGCGGACTGGCGGGCCGCGTCTGCGGTCACTTCGGCGTCGATCTGGCCATCCGCCCAGGCGCGGTTCAGGCCGGCGGTCTGGGCAATGCTGCGGATCTCTGCGTTCACCTGCGCGCGCGTCTGGCGCTCGGTCTCGTTCGGCCGTTCGGCCGTCTGCTCGTCGGGTTCCATGCCGAATTCTCCGTTGCGGAAGTGAGCCCCGGCATCGGCCGGGACGGGGACGATGGACACTTCCAGGGGCGTCCATCGGGTTGCCGTGCGGACACGGTTCTTGCCGTCCCGCCCGTCCTGCCACTCGGCCACGGTGTAGCCGATGGACAGCCCGCGCAGGGTGCCGTCACCGATATCGGTCAGCACCGCCTGCGCGGCGTCGTTGCTGCGGAACCGCATCCGGACCCACAGCCCCTCGGACCGCAGTTCCGCGGCCTCGATGACGCCCAGCTGATCGCGGGTCGAACCGGAGCGGTGCCCGTCCAGAACGGGCGCGCCGACCAGGCGGGACAGGTCGGCACCGCGCAGGTCAAGCCGCTCGATATATCCCGGGCGGACCGCGTCCGCGCCGGTGGAAACGATGGCCTCGACAGTGCGGCCCTTGATATCGACCGTGGTCGGCCTGGGGGTGATCGCGCGAAGATGAATGGTCATGTAGCGGTCCCCTGATCCGGCCGGCGCGCATCGCGGGCGATCTCGGCATCCAGTTCGTCAATGTCCCGCCCGCGCCCCGCGACGACCTCTTCCCGGCTCTTCAGGCCGGCTTCGATAGCCGAGACATCGGCCTGCACTTCGTTCTGCGGGTCGACCCACTGCCAGCCGGGCGCCACGAAGCGGACGGCCTTGAAATCGGCGCTGCCGCCGGTGATGGCGCCGGACAGGGCCTGAATGTCGATCCAGCGCCGCCACAGCGGGCGCAGGAACTGCGCTTCGATCAGGTTGCGTTGCAGCATCTCCGCCCGGCGCCGGAATTCCAGAAGCCCGACACGGGCCGAGGAATAGTTCGCTTCGCCCAGGTCGCCGGTCAGCGCCTCGAAGGTAAGCCCGACGCCGGCGGCAATCTCGCGGTCCTGGGCGCGCAGGAATTCAACGGCCTGGGCGAGGCCCTGGCCGGGCTGGCTGAAGGTCACTTCCGTATTGGACGGCAGCACGCGCATCGCCCCGGGTTCCAGCGAGACATTCACCGCGGCGCCCGACAATTCACCGTCGAAACCGGCGGGACCACCGGGGCCGCCATCCAGATCCCGGATGAAGCCGGTCAGAAGGGCCGCGGTCTTCTCGCGCATCAGCATGGCGTCGGATGCCTCGTCACGGTCGCGCATCTTCAGCAGTACCGGGGTCAGCCATGACAGGCCGCGCACCTGGCCGGGAAACAGCGTGTCGAAGATATGCAGCATATCCGTTGCCGGAACCCGGACCGTTTCACCGAACGTGGCGAACGGCGCCCCGGGGGCTTCGCGCAGGATGTGATAGGCCGCCACTGTTTCGGACGCATCGAACTCCACCCCGGACACGATCCGGGCGCCGCCGCCCAGATCGCGGGACAGCGACGGGTCCACCTGATCGGCGGGGATGACCCGCAGGCGCGTGGTGCCGTCTTCGTTGACCAGGATGCGGACGAAGGCTTCGCCGTCCCGGATCAGCGAACGGGCGATGGCGGTCAGGTGTTGGCCCACCATGTGCTCAAAGTCATCGCTCAGCTGCCGGCGCACCGTTTCGTCGGGATGACGGGGACGGGCCTGCCAGCCTTTGCCGACCAGGGCGGCCGTCCAGGCTTCCACGATCCTCTGCCCATAGGGTGTGTTCACATACGCGGCCGAGGCGCGGGCCTTGGCGGCACCGCGGGCGGCAAGCGTCTGTTGCTGCGGATTGGTCAGGACGGAAGCACCATCCCAACGGCGACCGCCGCCACCGGCTTCGATGCCGGAGCGGCGAAACACTCGGCCAAGGGTGCGGGTGATGGCGTTCATTTGCCTTCCTCCGCTTCAACTTGGACTTTCAGGATTGCAAGCAAGGTCTGGCGCAGCAGCGTGCGGAGATTGATACAAGTGAAGACCGGCGCGGTCGTGAAGCTTTCATCCAGGCGCTGATTGATCTCGGCATTCAGCTCTTCGTTGCTCTCGACAAGGTTCGCGACCCAATCACCGGTCTCCCCGCGCCGAAACATGATGAAGCGATCTTTTTCGAATGTTTTCATGGCGAAATACGGAACGCCGTTCTCGTCCTCGATCCACTCATCCATGAGCACCTTGGCGGCCAGAAGCATTCCGATTTCCGCCAAGCTGTCGTCGTTCGTGGCGCGTTTCAGGCGGGCGTGGATGCTGATCGTAATCGTTTCGAAGTCGGTGAAGCGCTTCCACCCCTTGCCGCGTTCGAAGCTGAAAACGCCCTGCTTCAGCCGTGTCCGGATGGTTTCGCGGGGGTCACCCGCCACGCGAGCAACCTCCGCAATCAACATCGGCCGGAAACGCATCTTGTCGTCGCTCATCTCTCAACTCCGAAGTGGTTTCGGTCAACCACTTTTGACTTGTCGGTAAGATAGCTCGTAAAATGGTTTCTGGCAACCTGTTTCAGAATGGTGAACCAGCGCGGACTCCGCCTTGGCGTTCGAAGCTCGCCTAAGCCATGCCAAGCGTGGCAGCGACAGACTGAAGGGCCTTCATCTGGTAGTCTTCCAGGTAATGGCGCTCGCCATCCTCGATCAGAAACTGAATTTGCGCCCAGGCCCCTGCGATGGTCCCGGCAGGGGTGCCGGTCAAAAGATCCTCGATCCCTATCCGCCGGGCCCAAAGTGCATCTTCTTCCGCCGCGTCGGTCATATCATCGACCCGTAGGAGCTGGTCCATTTCGTGCCTGGCCTTTCGCCAGCGCGCCAGCCACTCGGGATGCGGATCGGCACATTGCGGCACCTTTTCTGCGCCAGTCTCTGCGGCCAACGGAAACACTGCGCCCCCTGCGGCCATGGGAAGGCCTTTCACCAGGACGCGACGGGTCATATATTGGCTGTCAGCCATGGGCGATCTCCTCATTAGATCGGTTTCATGTCAGGGCCGGGATGGTGTTGGAGCACCGCCTGGCCCGCTTCATTTCAGGCGCTATGCGCCTCCTGGGTCCGGTCCATCCGGTCGCGCACGGCGCGGATGATCTCGGAATTCTGGCTGCTGCCGTTCTTCTCTGCCTGCTCTTCGATCCATGCCTTGAGCTCGGGCGGAAGCCGCAGCTGAAGCGGTTTGCGGTTGGTCATATCAAGTTTCCAAAGTCACCGTGACATCACATGTGTCACGGTGACTTTATTGCGGTCAAGTGTTTTCTGGTGTCACGGTGCCACAAAGCTTGGAGGCACGATGACTGGCGGCGCAAACCGGGAAAGTGACAAGTTCATGCTCCGGCTGCCGGACGGCATGCGGGACCAGGTTAAGGACCTGGCGGCCGAGAACCGACGCAGCATGAACGCGGAAATCCTGGCGGCGCTGGAAGCGTGGCTGGGCGCGTCGAACCAATTTACATGTGAAACTGCGGCATCAAAGAGCGCCTGCGGCAAGGATCTGCCAGATACGGTCACGCTTCACATGAACGGACGATCAATAGATTACGTGCCGCATCCGAAGTATCTGGAATCGGGGTCCGACTGATCACCGCTGTTGTTCGGTTGGGCGCAGGGTGACTAGGATTGATTGCGCAACGCGGAGGCGAACAACATGACGGACCCGGTATCTGCATTGTTCTCGTTGATCGGGTTGGGGTCGACTAGATCAAGCCAAATCAGCGCAAAGCGAAATGCGGCGCTGGCACTTAGCGCTGAAACCATAGGTTTAGTTGGGCAGCTTTCCGACTTTCTTACGAACGAAGTCATGCGCCTAACGCACCGGCAAATGGACCTCGTTCCGGCGAATCCTGAGCTTTGGGAGGCCCCGCGACAAGGTTTGTTAAAAGTTGTCAACGAGTACCAGGAAGGGATGAGGAAGCTGGAGGCCGACCGGGAAATCCTTATACGAGGCAATAGTATGTCACTTCGGAAATGGGATGAGGCAATTGGAATCCTTCAAACACAAAAGGCTGCAATGGAACGCGAGTTCCTACGTCAACGACAGATAACGGCACAACTTCACGAGATTTTCGACAAGCTCGCGGCAATTCCACCTGAAGAACGCTACTTAGATCCTCCGCTACGATGAGTGCTTTTTGCGCCGGCCACAAAGCCGGTGGCGTTCAACGCTTCATCCAGTCAGATTTAAGCACGGGCACTGGGTTCTTCCTTGCGGTTTCCTGTCTCGCGCAGTGCTTTCGTAACTCCTCCCAATCCGGCCGCAGCATCTGCCGTGCCGCGAGCGCATAGACCAAGCAATCCAGCGCCTCCGCCCTCTTCCCAGGTATCCTCTCGAAGCTCCGCACCGGCTGACCGCGCCGATACCGCAGCACGGCACGTTCCGATGCCACCTGTTCATGCCAGACGGCGGGTAAGTCGCCTGACAGGCGAATCGTGCTGCCGCGGGACAGGCGCGCGAAGATCTGTTCCTTCGCCGTGTCCACGCCCACGATCCACAGCCGGGCACCGGTTTTCGTCTTCGACCCGGCCCGCTCGATCAGCGGCCGGCTGCCAGCGGCGCCCTTGATGGCCAGCACTTTGCGGCGGGTGCGCGCCCGCGCGAAGTCGGTCACGCGGTTCATGGTGGTGCCGTCGCCGGCATCCACCGCGCAGGCGTCGATCCCGATGCGCCCGCCCAGGGCGTGGGGGAAGGTCTCGCGCAGCTGCACGTCCAGCGCCGCCCAGGTATCGTCGTCGTCCCAGTCGCCCCAGATCACGCGGTGCCCCAGGACATAGGCAATGCCGCTTTCGGCCCAACCGACAAAGGTCAGCTCCAGGCGGTCGTGCTGGACGTCGCAGCCCACCGTCAGCGCCAGAACCTCTTCGGGCACGGCGGACAGGCCCCAGTCTTCGCCACGGCCGGCCAGATCCTCTTCGGACAGTTCTTCGCCTTCCCCGCGCCAGCCTTGGCCCAGGATCGTGTTGACGAAGGTCTGAAGCGTGGTCGGATCGTCCTTGGCGCCGATGAACTCTGCCGCCAGCTTCGCCCAGGACGCGTTCGTGTGCAGGCTGACCAAGGCATTCAGCCGGAACCCGGCATGGCCCTGCACCTCGGGCCGCGTGGCACGCCACTGGCCTTGTGCGACCATCGCGGGCTTGTGTCGCTCCTCGACCTCGGCCCGGCAGTGCGGGCACTTCCAGCGGGCGGATGCGGGCGTGTCGTCCCAGACGATCTGGTCCCAGACGATTTCGGCGAAGCTGCCGCATTCGGGGCAGGGCACTTCGAAGATGCGGGCATCCGACTGGGCATAGGCGCGCAGGACATGGCTGGTCTCATCGTGCACCGGCGTGCTGCCCAGGACGATCTTGCGATCCGGGAAGGACAGCGTGCGGCGCTCGGCCAGCAGGATCGGCGAGCCTTCGGCCGTGGCGTCCATGCCGTCCGCCTCATCGATGAACAGGACGCGCACGTTGTGCCGGCGCAGGTTGCGTGGGGCCTTCGCGGCGACCACCTTCAGCGACCCGCCGGGGAAGCGACGGGACAGCAGCGTGTTGCGCTCGCCTTCGTCCTGATCGTCGCCCAGGGCGTCCGCCACGCTGCGGGACGCGGCGAAGATCGGTTCCACGTCGCTGACCATGTAATCCCGGCAATCCGCCTCGGCCGGCAGAAGGCAGAGGATCGGCGACGGCTCATTGGCGACGAAGGATGCAACGGCCGAGGTCAGGAGGGTGGTGAACCCGACGCGCACCGGCTTGACCAGCGTCACGCGCTCGATCAGCGGATCGCCGATGGCGTCGGCAATCTCGCGCTGGAAAGGCCAGAGCCGCACCGGCCCGGGCTGGGCGCTGACGCCATCCGGCAGGGCGATGTGGCCTTCGATCCATTCGGACAGACGCAGGCGGGGCGGCGGGGTGAGCGCGCCCAGGGCGTTGCGGCGGATCAGTTCAAGCGTCGTCATTGCCAAGCTCCGTCAGGGCATCGCGTTGGGCGCGGTCCATGGCTGTGAAGATGGCGGCATCCGCCTGGGGGAAGTCGGCCCGAAGCCGGGACGGAACCGCCAGCATCCGGGACCGCACGTGGCGCAGCGTGTCCGACCAGGTGCGTTCGACCTCGGCCGCCTCGACCAGGTCACCGCGCAGGCGGGCGTTCTTCAGCGCCTGGGCGTCGGCCTGTTCCTTTGCCAGCCGGGCGCGCTCGGCCGTCAGGGTGTTCACATGCTGCTCGCCCCCGCGGCCACTGGCGGTTTCGCGCAGATGGGCGACATAGGCTTTCACGGTGGCGCCGAGGTCATAGGCGTCGTGCCCGATGTGAATGGCGATCTGGCGGCGCTTCAGGTCCGACAGCAGCGCCGGGCTGATACCCAGGAGGTCGCAAAGATCAGCGCCGCCAATGCGCATGACGCTGGCGCCGCTGTCGCCAAGGGGCAGCTCCTCCAAAATCCTCATGATTTTCAGCCCCTTATAAATTCTTGCGCAGGCCGAAGTGTCGGGGCGCGAATTACCCCCATGCGGTGGGGGGCGGGGAAGGACCCGCGCGCCATCAGGCGCTGCCGTGAGGGGTGGATGCGGCGAGGGCAATATCGCTCACGCTCAACAGCGGTCGGACGCGCTCACCGGCGCCAAGGCAGAGCTCATAGGCCATCTCCCCGCCGACCATCAGGGCCATTTCGGTGACGATCTCGGCATGCGCCGCAGCGATCACCATCTGCAAAGGTATCCCTGCCTCCTTGTGCAGGCGCAGGATAAGGTCAGAGACGCAATTGGCGACGATCTCTGTGGACTGCTCGGGGGTTCTGTCGTGTTCGGTCATTCTGAAATGCTCCTTCCAAGCTTGGTCAGTTCGAAAGCGATCTCGCTCTTTTCCTCGTGAAAGCGGTGCGGGTCGTGATGGTCGGGGCAGAGCCGTCGAAGTCGCCTGACCAGGTCTTCCAGGACTTCGGAGACGTGTCGCCAGTCTGTCGTCTTCATCTGCCTTCCTCTCTCTTCTCTATCGTTGCTCTATCCCCACCTGCTCATTGGTGAGGGTTGTTGTGACGGTCAGCAGGCGACTTTGCAGCCGCCCCTGACCGCCGCGATCTTGCCTGCTCACCGGAGCCGGGCCGCCGCTTAGGCCACGCTTCCGCTATCCAGCATCGAAAGCGCGCACCCCCTCTGTTCACCGCCCGCAGGTGGCAGTGCTATCTTCGGCCTTGGGGTGACAGCACGAAGCTGCATGGCTGGCCTGGCGGCTGATAGTTTCTACGATACCGCCCGTGTCACGCTGCGCCCGTACAAGTCGTCAAGCCCACTCGCAGCGCGTGTTGTTCTTGGCCTTGGCCCTGATCAGGGGCCGGCCAATGCGGAGTTATTCCCTCTCGATCACCTCCAAATCCGGCTCGTGCTCAGCGTCGAAGTCGGACAGGATGGCGTGCATCCACGCCTCCTGCTTCGGGCTCGGATGCCAGGTCTTGCGCCGCCCGTTGCGGGATATGGACCGCACAAAGCCCATCAGCTTCGGATCGTCGCCCGCGCCCATCACCCGGCGCACCACACGCGGCCAGCGGAACGTCAGGATCATGTCCAGCTCTGTCTCGGTCATGCCGCCTGCTCCAAGTCGGTGAGAAAATCGAGAAAGGCGCGGCGGTCCTCGCGGCTCATCGCTTCGAAGGCCGCGACTGCGTATGCTTTCAGTTCCGGCCGTGTCGCAGCGCTCGCCCACCAGCGGGCGTCGAACATGCCGCCGAGTGTGGACGGCAGTGGATAGCCCCGAGCGCCGAGAACGGCCCCGGCAGTATCTTCGATCAGATCGCCGGGAAGGGCCTTCAGGCAGGCGAAGGCGAGCGCCACGCGCTCCTGCACCGACAGGCGCGCTTGCGCCACGATGGCGAAGCCCGCCCAATTCTCATAATCGCAGCCGCGCACCAGGCAGTAGCCAAGCATCCGCGACAGGCGCTTGTGCTCGGGTTTCATGTACTTGCTGATTGCGGAGGTGCCCCGCCTCGGGGTATCATGTCCGCGAAGCTGAGGGGCTTCACATGCATTGACAGCGCCGTTGCGGGGACCAGCCGCAGCGGCGTTTTCTTTTGCCGATTTCGGGTTGGACAAACCCGGATTTTCGCCAACGTTTTCAATGTGGCCTTCTGGCCGGGTTGGACGGATTACCTTACTGATTTCATGGACACTCTTCGTGTCCTGTCGGGGTCACCACTTTTCAATTTGATATCAGATGCTTGTGTGTTCCGTGCGAGCACATCATGCAGCTTCTTGCAGGATTTTTCGGCGGTTCTCAGTGCTGGACCGAGAGTGTCCCGTACAAAACCCGCACAGTCGGATCGGGCTGGCTCTGATTCAGCTGGGAAATTGGCAGAGAAAAACCTCGGTCCGGCGGCAACCGAAACCGAGGCAAATTCAAAAGCAGACACGAAATTCTGCTTTCCCGAGTGTAGCGCGTCGAGCCGCCCTGTCACAACGAAAATCCTGTGGGGCGACCTTCCCGATGGGAAGTTCGTATGACGCATGTATTGACGCACCGCGGTCTGCCGGACGGGATGAACCGATGGGACCTCTACGGCCTCCTGGTGAAGGCGCCGAAGCATTTCGGCCTGACCGATACGACGCTCAAGTACCTGCGCTTCGCGATCTCCCGGACACAGGATCAGGATTATGCAGCAGGCAGGATCTGCGCCCTGTGGCCCTCGGTTTCGGAAACCGCATCGCAGCTTGAGGCGGACCCACGCCAGATTGCCCGGGCCGAGGCGCACCTGGCGGAGCTGGGCTTCATCGTGACATCCAGCGCGGCACGTTGTCGACGCTATGGAGTCAGGTCCGAAAACTTCATCCGCTACGCTTTCGGCATCAACCTCGCCCCGCTCGTGGACCGGACCCGCGAGATCGAGGCCGCCGCGCGGAAGGTTTGCTTCGAGAAGGAAGAGGCCAAGCGCCTGCGGCTACATATTCCGAAGCTCTTGGAGCGGGCCCGCACCTCCGGGGACGCTTCCGCCGAAGAGGTCGCGGAAGCGACCCTGCCATCTCGGCATGCCTCCCGCATCTGGCGCTACGCGCGGCTGAAGGAAATCGCCGACGCCCTGGAGGCGTTGATCGAAGCGCTCGCTGACGCGCCTGTGGCAGTGGAAATGTCCGACCGGTGCGACGCGGAAGTCGCACACAGGGTGGCTGCACCGCATCGGGCCAGCTACCCGTGCGCTCCGCCGGGGCAATCTTTGAATGCCGATAGAGGGTCAGAATTGCGGTTATTCTTTATAAAAAAGTTTAAAACCATATGGTTATCTTCAGTCTCCATCTGGCTTCGTCAAATATTTTTGTTAATTGTTGACAAAAATATCGACGGTATGAAACGGTGCCTCCCAGCAACCTGTGAGTTGTCAGGGAGGACAATAATGGATGGATCCGGCAGGATCGAGCCGCTGTTCAAGCGGGATGGCGGAGCCTTGGCTGCAGGGCCTTCGGCGGTACGCCATCCATGACCGGCGCTGCGATCCGACCCATTCTCGACGTGCGCGATCTGTCAATCGGCTTCCGGGGGCGACGGGGTCAGCCGGCGCTGAATATCGTGCATGACCTGAACTTCCGGATCGCGCCCGGCGAACGGGTGGGGCTCGTCGGGGAATCCGGTTGCGGTAAGTCGGTCACCGGACTGGCGTTGATGCGGCTGCTGCCCGGCGCGGCACAGATCGGTGGCCAGATCCTGCTGGACGGCAAGGACATGGCGACCGTTTCGCAGGGCGAGATCCGGCGCATGCGGGGCAAGAAGATCGCGATGATCTTCCAGGAGCCGATGAGCGCGCTCGACCCGGTTTTCACCGTCGGCGAACAGATCGCCGAGGCGTTGCGGCTGCATGAAAACCTGTCAAAGGCCGATGAGCGCGACCGCGTGATCGCCGCGCTGGCCGACGTTGGAATTCCGGCGCCCAAGCGGCGCTATGACGAATATCCGCATCAACTTTCCGGCGGCATGCGCCAGCGGGTGATGATTGCCATGGCTCTGATCAACCGGCCCGATCTGATCATCGCCGATGAACCTACGACGGCGCTGGATGTCACGATCCAGGCCCAGATCATGGACCTGCTGACGCGGCTTTCCGAAGATACCGGCACCGCGCTTCTGTTCATCACCCATGACCTTGGCGTCGTGGCCGAAACCTGCCAGCGCATGATCACGATGTATGCCGGGGAAATCGTGGAAGATGCGCCCGTTGACGACGCGCTCCTGTCGCCGCGCCATCCCTATACGTCCGGGCTGCTCCGGTCCCTGCCGCATTTCAACATGGAAAAAGGGCGGTTCGCGCATATTCCCGGGCGGGTGCCATCGCCAGGTGCCATGCCGACCGGCTGCCGGTTCGCGCCGCGCTGTGCCCATGCCGCCGACGCCTGCACCGCGCCGCAGGAGCTTCGCGATATCGCGGCCGACCGTCGCGTGCGCTGCGTGCGGGCCGATGATTTCGTCCTCGACGGTGCGGTCGCGGGAGAGACGGCATGACCCGCCCCGTTGTATCCGTCCGCGACCTGGTCGTGCGGTTTCCCAGCCTCGACGGTTCGTCCGAAGTGCGTGCGGTCGATGGCGTATCCTTCGACATCCGACCGGGAGAGACCTTCGGCGTGATCGGCGAAAGCGGGTCGGGGAAATCGACCGTGGGCCGCACGCTCGTTGGCCTTCTGGCCCCGACAAGCGGGACGATGGCCTTCGGCGACAGGGACCGCGCCGCGATGACCCGGGCCGAATGGCGGACCGAGCGACGCCACTACCAGATGATCTTTCAGGACCCGAACGCGGCGCTGAACCCGCGGATGACGATCCTCGACAGCCTGACGGAACCGATGCGGATCGCAGGGGGGCGCAGCAAGGCCGACATGCAGGACACCGCGCTGGCCGCGCTGGAAAAGGTGGGGCTGCGCCGCGACATGGCACAACGCTACCCGCACGAGCTGTCGGGCGGCCAGAAGCAGCGGGTGAACATCGCCCGGGTGCTGCCACTGTCGCCAAGGCTGATCGTCTGCGACGAGGTGGTCGCCGCGCTCGACGTGTCGATCCGGGGTGAGATCCTGAACCTTTTCAAGGAACTGCAGGACGACCTCGGCGTTGCCTACGCCTTCATCGCGCACGACATTTCCGTTGTCGCGCAGATCAGCGACCGGATTGCTGTGACCTACCTTGGCCAGTTCGTCGAACTGGGGCCGACCGAAGGCATCATCGACGATCCGCTGCATCCTTACACCGTCGCGCTTCTGTCGGCCGAGCCGCAGCCGCTGCCTACCCATTTGAGGCACCGGCGCCGCATGACACTGGAAGGCGACATACCCAGCCCGGCCAATCCGCCTTCAGGCTGTCGGTTCCACACCCGCTGCCCCTGGGCCACCCCGGACTGTGCCAGCCTCGAACCGGAATGGCGCGAGCTGAAACCGGATCACCGGGTGGCCTGCCATCACGCCACGGAGAAGGGGATGCCGCCCTTGCCCGTGCGCGAAAGCGTATCGAGCGACTGACAATGGAGGAGAATGTCATGTCCAGACGAACCGAGGAGATCATCAACTCCCTGCCGCCCCTGCGACGGCGGCAGGTGCTGGCCGGGATGGCCGGCGTCGCCGCGGCTGGCCTGTTGCCCAAGGCGGCCTTGGCGCAGGCGGGCGACACGCTGAAGATCCGGGGCAATGCCAACCCGTCCAGCCTTGATCCCGCGACCGGGGGGGCCGGGTCCGACCATGTGTATCTCTACAACTTCTTCGACACGCTTGTGGACTGGGAGCCGGAAACCCTGGCGCCGAGACCGGGCCTTGCCGCAAGCTGGGAATTCACCGACCCGAAGACGCTTGTCTTCAAGTTGCAGGACGGTGTCACGTTCCAGGACGGTACCCCCTTCAATGCCGAGGCGGTGAAATTCAACCTTGACCGCAACCGCACGGCGGCGCTTTCCAATATCAAGAGGGACGTTGCCAATATCGCGAATGTCGAGGCGACGGATGACCTGACGGTCACGCTTACGTTGTCGGCGCCGGATACGGCGCTGCCGCTGATCCTGTCGGATCGGGCCGGGATGATGGTATCGCCCGCGGCCCTTGGCAACGATCCCGAGGCCAATATGGAACGCAACCCGGTGGGCACCGGTCCGTGGGCGTTCGAAAGCTGGACCGATGGCGAGAAGGTCTCCGGAACCCGGTTCGCGGACCATTGGCGCAAAGGCGTGCCGGGCGTCGACAATATCGAGATCCTTGTCATCCCGGAAGCCGCGACCGGGCTGCGTTCGGTCCAGTCCGGGCAGGTCAACATCGCCTACCAGCTGGACGAGCGTCAGCAACAGCTGGTCGACAAGATGCCGAACCTGACACTGGTGGCAGGGCCGACGCTCTATATCTACCAGCTCTACGTGAACTCGGCCCGCGGGGCCCTTAAGGATGCCCGCGTCCGTCGCGCATTGTCCATGGCAATAGACCGCGAGGCCTTCGTGAAAGTGACGCAGGCCGGTGTGGGCGAACCCGCCTACATGAACCTTCCGAAGGCACACTGGGCCTGGTCGGAAGATGCGGCGAAGCTCACCACCTTCGATCCCGACGGCGCCAGGGCGCTGATGGAGGAGGCAGGCTATGGCGACGGGCTCGAACTCGACCTGCGCGGCTATCCCGATCAGGGTTCGGTTCAGCGTCAGGAATTCCTGCTGGCGCAGTGGAAGAAGATCGGCGTGACGGGCCGGTTTCAGAACGCCCCCGTAGCCGAGGCCTCGGGCCGGTTCTTCGGCGAGGAGAAAGTGGGCGACCTGCTGTTGTCCGCATGGACGGGGCGCCCCGATCCCAGTTTGACCTACGCGCTGCTCTACAGCGAAAGCTCGTACTACAATCCCGGCCGAGTGGCTCCGCCGGAAGGCTATGATGCGGCGGTCCAGAAAAGCCGGGAATCCGACAACCAGTCCGAACGGGCTGCGGCGCTTGCCACGGCACAGGAACTGGCGATGGGAGCGCAGCTCTCGATCCCGCTCTCCGTGCGGTACGAGGTCGACGCCGCCACGGCGAATGTCAGGGACTACCAGGCGAACCTGTTGGGCAAGCCCAAGTTCCGCGATGTGAAACTGGGCTAGTCCCGACGGTCCGGGCGTGCGCCCCTTCACCCGGACCTCCAATTCCCAAAAGGCCCGAAAGATGCTGAACCCACTTCAGAGACGCATGTTGCGACGCCGGATCGTCCAGGCCGTGCCGGTGATCATCATGGCGACCTTTTCCGTCTTCATGCTTCTGAAACTTTTGCCGGGCGACGTGGCCATCACGTTGGCAGGTGAAAACGCCACCTCCGAACGGATCGAGGAGATCCGCCAGATCCACGGGCTGGATCGGCCCTTGCTGGTACAATACGGGCAGTGGGCGTGGAATGCCGTGCAGGGCGACCTGTCGAATTCGCTTCTGTCGGGCGAGGCGGTGACCACGACGCTGGCCCGCGTCTTTCCGAACACGATGTTTATCGTCTGCTATGCGATCGTGCTTTCGATCGTGATCGGGGTGCCGCTTGGCCTTCTGGCCGCGTCGCAGGCCGGGGGGCTGGCCGACCGGCTGGTGATGCTGGGCAGCTCGGTCGGGGTGGCGCTGCCGAACTTCTGGATCGCGATGATCCTCGTCGTCGTGCTGGCGCTGAACCGGCAATTGTTCCCGGCGACGGGCTTCGTGTCGCCATGGGAGGACCCGCTGGGCGCGGTCTGGTACGCGACACTGCCTGCCGTTGCCCTTGCGGCATCCGGCGTTGCCGAGGTGGCTCGGCAGCTCCGGTCATCGTTGGTCGAGGTATTGAATTCCCAGCACTTCCGAACGCTTCATGCCAAGGGGCTGCCGTTCCGAACGGTCCTTTGGAAACACGGGCTCAGGAATGTTTCCGTCAACCTGCTGACCGTCATTTCGCTTCTGGTGAACCGGACGCTGGCGGCCACCGTGGTGGTCGAGGTCGTCTTCGCCATTCCCGGCATGGGCAACACCATCGTGAACGCGACGCTCCAGCGGGATTTCCCCGTGGTGCAGGGAGCGGTGCTTGCCATGGTCCTGACCGTGATCACGGTCAATCTGATCGCCGACATGCTCTATTCCGTACTCGACCCGAGGATCAGCCAGCGATGACCGACGCCACTGTTCAGGCCCCGCATCAGGCACAGATCGACCGCGACGGGTTCGTTACCCGGTTCCGTCACTGGCTGACGGACGATCCGGTGGCGGCCATCGCGTTGGCCGTGCTGTGCATGATCGTCGGCTGCGCGATCTTCGCGCCATGGATCTCGCCCTATGACCCGACCTTGCAGAACTATGACGCGATGCTGGAAGGGCCGTCTGCCGCGCATCTGCTGGGCACCGACGACCTTGGCCGCGACGTGTTCTCCCGCCTGATCCACGGGGCGTCCGCCTCGGTCTACGCGTCCTGTCTTGCCGTTGGCGTGGCCTCGCTGCTGGGTATCCCGGTGGGCCTGATCGCGGGCTATGCCGGGGGTTGGGTGGACGAGGCGATCAGCCGGGTCATCGACACATTCCTGTCCTTCCCCGCCATTGTTCTGGCCATCGCGGTGACCGGCGTACTGGGCATCGGGCTGACCAATGCCATGATTTCCGTCGGCATCGTGTTCGCGCCCCAGCTGGCCCGGTTGGCCCGTGCCCGGACGCTTGTCCTGAAGCAGGAGCTATACGTCGATGCAGCGCATTGTTTCGGCGCCTCGCCGGCATGGATCCTGGCCCGGCATATCCTGCCGAACGCGATCCAGCCGGTTCTGGTGCAAATGACACTGCTGATGGCTGTGGCACTTCTGGCGGAAGCCTCGCTCAGTTTCCTCGGGTTGGGGATGCAGCCGCCCGACCCGTCATGGGGATCGATGATCGCGCGGGCCTACCTGTATGCCCAGATTGCACCGGCCCAGATGTATGCGCCGGGTATCGCGATCCTTGTCACGGCACTGGCCTTCAACACCGTGGGGGAATCCCTGCGCGAAGCGCTCGATCCGACTTCGGCAAAACCCTGATGGCCGGGACCGCCCAGAACCAGGATCAACCCGACGATCGGCAGCAGAGGCTGCAGCCCGAACTGGGCATCAAAACGGAGACCCATCGATGAGCGAACTGACAGATTACCTGGCGGACGTCGCGCAACGACAGCAACAATCGTGGCCAAAGGATCTGGACCGCGAGGTCAGCTACCCCCTGGGAGAGATCCCGCTGACCGCTCACGTGACGCACTGGGCAAAGAGCACGCCCGATGCGCCTTCCGTCATCTACTACGGGCGCGCGATTTCGTGGGCGGAACTGGATGCCCAGTCCAACCGGTTCGCCCGTCTGCTTGGCGCGCGAGGTATCGAAAAGGGTGACCGCGTGGCGGTCTTCCTGCCCAACTGCCCGCAGTTCCATATTGCCTTCTTCGGGATCCTGAAGGCTGGGGCAGTGCATGTTCCCGTCTCGCCATTGTCGACGCCCGACGAACTGGCTTACGTGCTGCGCGATACCGGTGCCCGGATGCTCGTACTGCTCGACACCCTCCTGCCCGTGGCTGAGACCGCCACGAAGGAGGTTTCAGTCGACGAAATCTTCTCGACCGCGCTGGCCGAGATGCTGCCTGAAACACCTGCCATCCACTTGCCCGCCAGCGTCGCGACCGACCCGTTGCCCTGCCCGGGGACCACGGCGTTTCTGCCCGCGCTGGCGGAACAATCGGCTGATCCTGTCGATCTTGGCGACCTCGATAGCCCGGCGGCGCTGAATTATACCGGCGGAACAACCGGTATGCCCAAGGGTTGTATCCACACCCAGCGCGACATGGTGTTCACGGGCGCGTCGAACTGGTCCGTCTCGACAGGCCGTGCGACAGGTGTCAGCCTGTCCTTCTTCCCCGAGTTCTGGATCGCGGGTGAAAACGCGGCACTTGTGATGCCGCCGATGACAGGCGATGCGGTGGTACTGATGACCCGCTGGGACCCGCTGGGCGTTCTGCAAGCCATCGAGAGATACCACGTCACCACCACCGCCATGATCGTCGACGGTGCGGTCGAGCTGATGAACCGGACCGACTTCGGCGACTTCGACCTGTCTTCGCTGACGCGGGTGCGGGTGGTGAGCTTCGTCAAGAAACTGGATACCGACATCCGCAAGCGCTGGTTCGATCTGACGGGGACGATCCTGGCAGAAGCCGCCTGGGGGATGACCGAAACCCACACGTCGAACACCTTTACCACCGGCATGCAGGACGACGATTTCGACCTGAAGCAGCAGCCTGTCTTCGTGGGGCTACCGGTCCCTGAGACCGAATTTGTGATCCGCGATTTCGACACCGGCGCCATCATGCCCCTTGGCAAAGAGGGGGAGATCACCGTGCGCACGCCCGCGCTGCTGAAAGGATACTGGGGCAAGCCCGACGCCACGGCCGAAGCGATCCGCGACAGGTTCCTTCATACCGGCGATATCGGCGTTCTGGATGAAATGGGCTATCTCCACTACCTGGGCCGCCGGAAGGAGATGCTGAAGGTGCGCGGCATGTCCGTCTTCCCGGCCGAAATCGAAGCGGTGCTGGGCAAGCATCCGGATATTCAGGGGTCCGGCGTGGTGGGGCGCACAGATGCACATGCGGGGCAGATCCCCGTGGCCTTCATTCAGCCGGTCAAGCCCGGCCTCGATGCCACCGCGCTTTCGCGTTGGCTTTCGGGGAGACTGTCAAAATACAAAATCCCGGAAATCCGCATCGTCGATGCGCTGCCGATGACGGCAACCGGCAAGGTCCGCAAGGCGGAACTTCAGACCTGGGTTGAAGACAAGGACGAGACTGCGTGACCAAGATCGATACTCTTCTCGTCGCGAACCGGGGCGAAATCGCCTTGCGCATCGCCCGGACCGCCTCGGATGCCGGGATTGCGACCGTTGCCATCTGCCCCGACGACGATGCCAGATCCCTGCATGCATTGCGTACCGACAGGGCCGAATTGCTGCCGGGGCAAGGCGCGCGGGCCTATCTTGATATCGCCGAAGTGGTCGAGGCCGCGCGGCGCAGCGGGGCCGACGCGGTTCATCCCGGCTACGGCTTCCTGAGCGAGAACGCCGATTTCGCAGCCGCCGTCGAAGCCGCGGGCATGGTCTTCGTGGGGCCCACGCCGCAATCGCTCAGGCTATACGGCGACAAGGTCGCGGCGCGGAAACTGGCCGAAAAATGCGGTGTGCCGGTTGTGACCGGCACGCCGGACCCGGTTGACGGGGCTGCGGCCGCTGCGTTCCTTGCCGACCTGCCGGACGGGGCGGCGATGATCGTGAAGGCCGTCGCGGGCGGGGGCGGACGCGGCATGCGCATCGTCAGAAAGGCACACGAGGCCGAAGCCGCCGTGACAGCCGCGCGGCGCGAAGCCGAGGCGGCGTTCGGGAACGGCGATGTCTACGTCGAACGCTTCATCGAAAGCGCCCGCCATATCGAGGTTCAGATCGTGGGCGACGGGCAGGGCGGCATCGCCGTGCTGGGAGAGCGCGATTGCACGCTACAGCGCCGCCACCAGAAGGTGATCGAGATTGCGCCTGCCCCCGGTCTCGATGATGCGACCCGTGACTTGCTGCACGACTACGCTCGCACCCTTGCCGCGGCCGGAGAGTATCGCAGCCTCGGCACCTTCGAATTCCTGCTGGACAAGGCCACCGGAGAGGCCCTCTTCATCGAGGCCAACCCCCGTATCCAGGTGGAACACACGATCACCGAGGCGATTTTCGACATCGATCTGGTCGCGGTTCAGCTTCAGATCGCCGAAGGCAAAAACCTTGGCGATCTTGCCTTGCCGGCCGCGCCGCGCGGGTTCGCGGTCCAGTCGCGCATCAACATGGAACGCATCGGCGCCGATGGCGGCATTCGACCGTCGGGCGGTACGCTGAAGGCCTATGATCCGCCTGCCGGTCCCGGCATCCGGGTCGACGGGTTCGGCTATGCGGGCTACCGCACCTCGACTGCCTACGATTCCCTGCTGGCCAAGGTTATCGCGCGGGGCGACAGCTATCCTGCAGCGCTTCGGCGCAGTATCCGGGCGCTGACCGAATTCCGCATTGAAGGGTTCGAGACCAACCTGGCTTGGCTGCATGCGCTGCTGAACCGGCCCGAAATGGCGGAATACGATGTTTCGACACGGTTCATCGAAGCCAAGGGTGCCGAGCTGGCGGAAGCTGCGGTAGCTGCGCCCGGATCCGTATTCGGCGCCGCGTCTGATACGGAAGATGCAGCCAGCGGATCCGTTTCGGTGCCCGACGACCAAGTCGGCGTCGTGACACCGATGCAGGCGACCGTCTTCGAACTGAAGGTCGCAGCGGGCGATACGGTCAGGAAGGGAGAGGTGGTTGCCCTTCTTGAAGCGATGAAGATGGAACACACGATCGAGGCGCCGGTATCGGGGCGCGTCGATGCGCTGTTCGTGACGACGGGGCAGACGCTGATGCCCGACGATCCGATCCTTGCCATCGAACCCGGCGACGGCCCTGATTTTGCCGCTGATGACGAGGCCGAGGTGGATCTGGACGCCGTCCGCCCTGACCTGCAGGAGCTTCTGGACAGGCTTGCGCTGGGACAGGACGGCGCGCGCCCGGATGCGGTGCGCAAACGCCATGACCGCGGGCAGCGGACGGTGTCGGAAAACCTTGCCGATCTCTGCGATGACGGCACGTTCAATCCCTACGGCGAACTGGCCATCGCGGCCCAGTCACTGCGGCGCAGCCGCGACGACCTGATCCGCAACACATCCGGCGACGGGATCCTGACCGGCACCGGCAGCGTGAACGGTGCTCTTTTCGGGCCGGAGGCCGGGCGATGCGCCTTCGCCATGGGGGATTACACCGTGCTGGCGGGAACGCAGGGCCAGAGGCACCACCGCAAACTGGACCGGATCTTCAGCCTTGCAGGGAATCACGACCTGCCGCTGATCTTCTTCGCCGAAGGCGGCGGCGGGCGTCCGGGGGATACCGACCGCGCCACGGTGGCAGGCCTCGACGGGCACAGCTTTGCGGCCTTCGCGGCGCTGTCGGGCAAGGTGCCGGTGGTCGGCGTCGTGGCCGGGCGCTGCTTTGCGGGGAACGCGGCCCTTCTGGGCTGCTGCGACGTGATCATCGCGACCGAAGACAGCAATATCGGCATGGCCGGACCGGCAATGATCGAAGGCGGCGGGCTTGGCGTCTACAAGCCGGAAGAGATCGGCCCGATCGACGTGCAATTGGCCAACGGTGTCGTCGATATACGGGTCAAGGACGAGACCGAGGCCTGCGCCGTGGCCAAGCAGTACCTGTCCTATTTCCAGGGAAGCGTGGCCGGCTGGTCGGCTCCCGATCAGCGGCGGCTGCGGCGCGCCATCCCGGAAAACCGGCTGCGGGTCTACGACGTGCGCAACGTGATCGACATTCTTGCCGACGAAGGGTCGGTCCTGGAGCTTCGCCGCGGCTGGGGGGGCGGGATGATCACCTCGCTGGTCCGGATCGAAGGCAAACCCTATGGCCTGATCGCGAACAATCCCCGCCACCTTGGCGGGGCGATTGATGCCGATGCGGCCGACAAGGCCGCGCGCTTCATGCAGCTGTGCAACGCGCATGGGCTGCCCGTCGTCTCGCTTTGCGACACGCCGGGGTTCATGGTTGGACCCGAGGCCGAGAAGACGGGCCTTGTCCGTCATGTCTGCCGCATGTTCGTGACCGGTGCCGCGCTTTCGGTCCCGGTCTACGCGGTGGTCCTGCGGAAAGGGTACGGGCTGGGGGCGATGGCCATGGTCGCGGGCGGTTTCAAGGAAGCGGCGCTGACGGTGTCCTGGCCGTCGGGCGAATTCGGCGGCATGGGGCTGGAAGGCGCTGTACGCCTTGGCTTCCGCAAGGAACTGGAAGCCGAAACCGACCCAGAGAGGAAGCAGGCCCTGTTCGAAACGCTGCTGGCCGATTTCTATGATAGCGGCAAGGCCATCAACTATGCCGTCGCGACCGAGATCGACGCGGTGATCGATCCGATGGACACGCGCCGGTGGCTGACGAACGCGTCCCGGTCTGCGCCTCCGCGCGGGCAGGGGGTGCGCGGTTTCGTGGATACGTGGTAATGGAGCTTTCTCCGGTTTCTTCCTGAACGAGGGTCCTTCATGCCGAGGAAGGCCAAACCTATCACAGCGTCGCTTTCGAAGGTCACGGGATCGGATCCCGGTACGCCTGCCGGACGGCTGCGCCGGATCCGCAGGCCGCTGACCACGGCCGAGCAGATCGCCGATGCGGTGGGGGCCATGATCGTCGACGGCACGCTGGTGCCCCATGAACGGATCGGCGAGGAAAAGCTCGCCGATCTCTATCACGTCAGCCGTGGGCCGGTGCGCGATGCCTTCCGCGTGCTCGAGAAACGGCGGTTGGTCGAGATCATTCCCCGCCGAGGCGCCTTCGTGCGCCCTGTTACGCGGGATTCGATCGCCGATTTGTTCAACGTGCGCAACACGCTCGCTGGCATGGCGGCGGCGCATGTCGCCCGGCGCGTAACCGAATCCCCGGAGGCAAACGTGATGCTGAAACTGGACCGCAGGCTGGAACAGCTGCGGGGCATGGCGGCGAAGAAGACCTGCCAGCCGCTGGACTACAGCTTCCAGATGACTCGCATCGTCTACACGATCATTGTCACCAGCCGGAACCAGCTTTTGCAAGATATATGGGCCGAGCTGAACGACCACACGTTCTGGTCGGCCATATGGAAGAAGCCGCAGGATGCCTTTACGGTGGCCGAGCGACAGGAGAGGCTGGCACAGGTGGAAGCGACCGTGATGGCCATCCGTAACGGCGATCCCGACGCCGCGGAGCGCAACACACGCATATGGCTTAACCTGATCCGGGACCGCGTTCTTTCCAATCTCGAAGTGATCCCCGGCGCCCTCGCCGGGGGCGAACAGGCCTAGGCCTGGGCCCGAAAGTGGCCTGTTCAGACGGCCCGGATGCCCCGCGGGGTTCCGTCACAGCTTGTTTGTTCACCGCCCCGTCTCCAACCTCTGAATAGCCCCGCGTTTCTTAGTCGCCTTCTTGTCTCAGTTACTGCTGTCGCTCGAAGTGTACGGGCGCCACCGCGCGCGTTCATCGCAGCTCAAACCGCAACCGCCTGAGTGTCCGCTGAAATGGGGGCCAGACCAGCCGGGGCCCGGTCGAAGAGGACAGGACTGTGAAGCTCCGCCACCCGTCAGGCTCCTATGAAGTCACATCTAGCCCGCTGCCGGGGCAGCCTGATGGCCGACACGTCAACGCAATGACACAAAGTCAACCGTGGCAGGGGGCAGGCCATCAAGCCGCGATACCACATTTTCAGTCTTGGCAGTTCCCGCGACGGCTCGTCGAGTGCTCCAGATCGTGGGCGCGAAGGAATGCTGCCCGGTTCATGCGGGTGAACTGGCTGCCCTGGTCGGAGTGGACCAGAACTTTCCCTCCGGGCTTTCTCTGCCACGTGGCCATCCCCTCGGGGAGGCGTTCGCGTTTGTGCCTGCAAAAGTTGGAAGCTTCAGCATAACGTTCGGCCGGCGCACCGGGCTGACCGGGCGTGTGGCCTGCCAGACTACGCTGCCGAAGCGCGAGCGACCCGGTTTTCCAGACGACCTGCAAGCGTGCGGAAGACGGCCGAACGGCGCATCGGCAAGGGTTTCGCTTGAAACCCGGGCGCGGCTTGGTTAGATGCCGCACTCGACCGTCCGCCTACGCAAAAGGATTGCCCCTCATGGCCGTCAACCCGATCCAGTTCATCCAGCAGGTGCGCTCCGAGATCGCGAAGGTCGTTTGGCCGACCCGGCGCGAGGTCATGGTGACCACGATCATGGTCTTCATCATGGCGGCGCTGATGGCGACCTTCTTCGCGCTGGTCGATCTGGGTATCCGCAGCGGACTTCAGGGGATCCTCAGTATCTTCGGTTGAGCCCCGGCCGAACGGGACCCGGAATGCGGGCGCGGGCAAAAAAGGCCGCGCCTTGCCCTTGCGAAAGAATGGCAGCGGCGGTAACAGGCGGCCTGCCTTGCGGAATGGGCGCCCGATGATTCGCGGCGCCCGCATGAAGATATTGCCGGACAGACTGGCAAGACACTTCGACACCGGGGCAGGGAACACGCCCGCGAGGTCGGGCAGCAGAACGACAGGCGGAGACGGAGCATCATGGCGAAACGGTGGTATTCGGTGAGCGTGCTCTCGAATTTCGAGAAGAAGATCGCCGAGCAGATCCGCACGTCGGTTGCCGAGAAGGGTCTGGAAGACCAGATCGACGAAGTGCTGGTGCCGACCGAGGAAGTGATCGAGGTCCGGCGCGGCAAGAAGGTGACGACCGAACGGCGCTTCATGCCCGGCTATGTGCTGGTGCACATGGAAATGTCGGACAGCGGCTATCACCTGATCAACTCGATCAACCGCGTCACCGGCTTTCTGGGCCCGCAAGGCCGCCCGATGCCGATGCGCGATGCCGAGGTGAACCAGATCCTGAACCGCGTCCAGGAAGGCGAGGAAACCCCGCGCACCCTGATCCACTTCGAGGTGGGCGAGCGCGTGAAGGTCAACGACGGCCCGTTCGAGGATTTCGACGGCATGGTCGAGGCTGTCGACGACGACAACCAGCGCCTGAAGGTGACGGTGTCGATCTTCGGTCGCGAAACCCCGGTCGAACTGGAATTCACCCAGGTGACCAAGCAGGGCTGAACGCGGCCCATCGACGAAACTTTTCAGGCGCGCACCGACGAGGTTGCGCGCCTTTGCTGTTTAAAGGTCTTCGGCAGCGGGGCAGGCCGCGTGCCTTGCAGCGGTGCAATTGCGCGGAAGACGGGGACGGCGTGGATCCAAGGCCTTTTGTGCCGGGGGGGGGCACTTTGCCGGCTGGCGGGCGATCTGCCGGAATGTCCTGAAGAATCACGTTGTCATTCCGGCGCCGGACGTCTAATAGGCGGCCCGCGGACGCTTCTTTCGGGAAGTGTCCCGTTCATACGTGGGAGGCGAGGTGGTCGCGACCGCCGGACCAGACCACGCGAATCCGTTCCCAACGGCGCGCCGGCGGGAACAGGCGCAGGGCAGGGATCTTCCTGTCCTAATACGCGATGAACACAGGAGATGGCCAATGGCCAAGAAACTGATTGGCAGCCTGAAGCTGCAAGTGAAGGCCGGCCAGGCGAACCCGTCGCCGCCCGTCGGCCCGGCGCTGGGTCAGCGCGGCATCAACATCATGGAATTCTGCAAGGCGTTCAACGCCAAGACCGCAGACATGGAGCCGGGCGCTCCGTGCCCGACCGTGATTTCCTATTACCAGGACAAGTCTTTCACGATGGAAATCAAGACGCCGCCGGCGTCCTATTTCCTGAAGAAGGCGGCCAAGCTGCAGTCCGGGTCCAAGACCCCGGGTCGCGCGACCGCCGGTTCCGTGACCGTCGCCCAGGTGCGCGAGATCGCGGAAGCCAAGATGAAGGACCTCTCGGCGAACGACGTCGAAGCTGCAATGCAGATCATCCTGGGCTCCGCCCGGTCCATGGGCATCGAGGTGAAGTAACATGGCAAAGCTCGGAAAACGTACCCGCGCTGCGCGCGAAGCCTTCGCCGGCAAGGAAGATCTGACGATCGAGGAAGCCGTTGCCCTGATCAAGGCCAATGCCTCGGCCAAGTTCGACGAGACCGTCGAGGTCGCGCTGAACCTGGGCGTCGATCCGCGTCACGCCGACCAGATGGTCCGCGGCGTGGTCGGCCTGCCGAACGGCACCGGCAAGACCGTGCGCGTCGCCGTCTTCGCCCGTGGCGCCAAAGCGGATGAAGCCACGGCCGCAGGTGCGGACATCGTCGGCGCCGAGGACCTGATGGAAACCATCCAGTCCGGCAAGATCGAGTTCGACCGTTGCATCGCGACGCCGGACATGATGCCGGTTGTGGGCCGTCTGGGCAAGATCCTGGGCCCGCGGAACCTGATGCCGAACCCGAAGGTCGGCACCGTGACCATGGACGTGGCCGAAGCGGTCAAGAACGCCAAGGGCGGTGAAGTCCAGTTCAAGGTCGAAAAGGCCGGCGTGATCCACGCAGGTGTCGGCAAGGTCTCGTTCGACGAAGCCAAGCTGGTCGAAAACATCCGCGCCTTCGTCGGTGCCGTTGCTCGCGCCAAGCCGTCGGGGGCCAAGGGTGCCTACATGAAGAAGGTCTCGCTCAGCTCGACCATGGGCCCGGGCGTGTCGGTCGACGTCGACTCTGCAACCGCCGAATAACACCGGACCGGATCCAGAATTGCGAAGGGCGGGGTTTTCCCCGCCCTTTTTGCATGCGCAGGGCGGGGTTCACCCCGCCGCCCCGGCGGTCAAGGATCAGACGGCCGATCCCCCGATATCCTCGCAGGTTTCTGCCAGTTCCGCGGTTGAATGTCGTGCGGCCGCCAATGCGGCGCCTGCCGCAAGCCCCTCGACCGCCGCGATGGCCAGCCGGTCCAGCGCATAGGTCCGGACCTTGGCGACGTCCTTCAGCAGGTCCCGGGACAGTGCCAGGATCGCCAGGTAGTCCAGGTGATTGCCCAGAAGGCCGGACCCGTCCGCATCGCCGCCGACGGCATTGATGCGGCAGGCATCGACATCCGACGACAGGAAGGACCGGCATACGGTCGGCCGCGCGTCGTAGGCGCGGCACATCCGGCTGGCGGGGTCCAGCGCGGCGCAGGCAAGCGGTGTCCAGGTGCGCCCGTCCGGCTGTCCGGCCAGCGGCGCCAGTGCGGCATGAACCGCCAGGGCCTCGGCTTCGGTTATCAGTCCGCCGTCGCCTTCCAGCATGATGCAGCAGAACGCACAGCCCGCGCTGCAGACCGCATGGGCCAGTTCGGGCGGGTTCCCGGCCCGGATCTGCGCTTCCGTTGTGGCGGCCAGCAGCCGCGCGGCCTCTCCGGCCGTAAGATCCTGCACGACCTGGGCGACCGGCCGGCCGCGCCGATCCTCGGCGGCCAGCCAGTCATCCAGGATCCTGCGCCCGCGATCTTCAAGCGCCCTGGGCATGCCCCGGGCACGGGCCCGTCCCAGTCTTGCCCGCAGATCGGCGACTGTCCCGACGGATCCCTTGCGACGCCTGGTGGTCGGCGCGCCGGCGGGCTTGCGATTCATCCCTGCGTCCCTTCGGTCATGGCTGTCGGGTGACAATAGGGCCGACGCCCCACAAGGCCAATTGCCTGTCTGCCCGGACATGGGGCACCCCGTGGATCAACCGTCAGGCCGCGGTCGCAGTCGAAATGAGACTTGGCCTGAAGCAGGGGGCCGGTCATTTCGGGCCGGTCGGTATGCCGGGCTGTGTCGTGGTGCGTTTCGCCGCCAAGGACGGGATTTGCTGGAAGGCGCCGGCGCAATAGGGCTGTCACGAAGACAATCGAGGGTGTCGACAGCGCTTTGCGGAGCAGTGAAGTCCCTATTGACTTGACATGCCCCGGCCTTGGCGGGGATGATTTCCCCCTGCAACTGGGCTGCCGGATACTTCGGGCGGCCGTGTGCGGCGTGAAAGTTTTTCGTACCCCCTTCACATCCGGCCCGCAAGGGTCTAGCTAAGCTCACTCGGGCACCCTCACGATTCGGGGGGGTCCGTATTTCGTCCAAGACGGTGGGTGAGGGGCCTCCTCTCATAAATCCTGCCTGAGACGGGAAATGAACAAAGTTTCTTCGGACCGTTTCAGCGATCCGGGGCGTTGCGCAGGACCCGTAAAGGACCCGATAGCCGGGGCTTTTCGTCCCGGCAGAACCGAGCCGGAGGGTCAAACCTCCCTTACTGGAGTGAAACTGTGGATAGAGCCCAGAAAGAGAAAGTGGTCGAGGAACTCGGCCAGATCTTCGAAAGCTCTGGCGTTGTCGTGGTTGCCCACTACACCGGTCTTACAGTTGCTCAGATGCAGACGCTTCGGATCAAAGCCCGTGAATCGGGCGGCGCCGTGCGTGTTGCAAAGAACAGGCTCGCCAAGATTGCCCTGGAAGGACAGCCCTGCGCAAGCATGGCCGATCTTCTGACGGGCATGACCGTTCTCACCTACTCGGAAGACCCTGTCGCGGCTGCCAAGGTCGCCGAAGACTTCGCCAAGACCCACGACAAGTTCGTGATCCTTGGCGGTGCCATGGGTGAGAATGCTCTGGACCGTGCCGGTGTCGCGGCCGTGTCGAAAATGCCGTCGCGCGAGGAGCTTATCGCTTCCATCGTCGGCTGCATCGGCGCGCCCGCATCGAACATCGCCGGGGCCATTGGCGCACCTGCTTCGAACATTGCCTCCATCCTGTCCACCATCGAGGACAAGGCGGCGGCCTGAGCATCGTAGACCGGCGAGTGTCGTAATCACGCGTCGTTGGAACACACCTTTTTTATACGGAAAGAGCTGAAAATGGCTGATCTGAAGAAACTCGCAGAAGAAATCGTCAACCTGACGCTTCTGGAAGCACAAGAACTGAAAACCATCCTCAAGGACGAGTACGGCATCGAGCCCGCAGCCGGCGGCGCTGTCATGATGGCCGGTCCTGCTGACGGCGCTGGCGCCGCAGCCGAGGAAGAAAAGACCGAATTCGACGTCGTCCTGAAGAACGCAGGCGCTTCGAAGATCAACGTGATCAAAGAAGTGCGCGGCATCACCGGCCTGGGCCTCAAAGAAGCCAAGGAACTGGTCGAAGCCGGCGGCAAGATCAAGGAAGCGGTCGCCAAGTCGGAAGCCGAAGACATCAAAGCCAAGCTGGAAGCAGCTGGCGCCGAAGTCGAGCTGGCCTAAGGCCACCGGGGTGGGGCGTTCCCACCTTGTCGCGGCCGCATAGCGGCGCGCTTGAATTGGGCTGGACCCGGAAAATCCGGGTTCAGCCGAACCTGTCTTAGAAAGGCCCGGCGGGTTTCGGGCCTTTCTTGGACGTGGTTTTCGCATCGGGACGCTGCCGGTCGGGATGGCAGCATGGAATGGATGCGGATCTTCGTCGTCTCGATGGGACAGGCAGCCGGTGCCCGGCGGCTCCTTGTCCGATGAGAACTTGCAAAGGTGACATCTCACATGGCGCAAAGCTATCTCGGCCAAAAGCGGCTCCGCAGATATTACGGCAAAATCCGCGAAGTGCTGGACATGCCGAACCTCATCGAAGTCCAGAAGTCCTCGTACGACCTGTTCCTGAACTCCGGCGATGCTCCTCAGCCCACCGACGGCGAAGGCATCATGGGCGTTTTCCAATCGGTCTTCCCGATCAAGGATTTCAATGAGACTTCGGTCCTGGAGTTCGTCAAGTACGAGCTTGAACAGCCGAAATTCGACGTCGAGGAATGCCAGGCCCGCGACATGACCTTCTCGGCTCCGCTGAAGGTCACGCTGCGCCTGATCGTGTTCGATGTGGACGAAGACACCGGCGCTCGGTCGGTCAAGGACATCAAGGAACAGGACGTCTTCATGGGCGACATGCCCCTGATGACGCCCAACGGGACGTTCATCGTGAACGGCACCGAACGCGTGATCGTGTCCCAGATGCACCGGTCGCCCGGCGTGTTCTTCGACCACGACAAGGGCAAGACCCATTCGTCGGGCAAGCTGCTGTTCGCCTGCCGGATCATCCCCTATCGCGGGTCGTGGCTGGATTTCGAATTCGACGCCAAGGACATCGTGTTCGCGCGCATCGACCGCCGCCGCAAGCTGCCGGTGACGACCCTGCTTTACTCGCTGGGTCTGGATCAGGAAGGCATCATGGATGCCTACTACAACACGGTCACCTATTCGCTGAAAAAGGGCGTGGGCTGGATTTCCCCGTTCTTCCCGGATCGGATCCGCGGCACTCGTCCGACCTATGACCTGGTCGACGCCGCAACGGGCGAGATCTTTGCCGAAGCCGGCAAGAAGGTCACGCCGCGCGCCGTCAAGAAGATGATCGAAGAAGGCTCGATCAAGAACCTGCAGGTTCCCTTCGATCATATCGCGGGCAAATACGTCGCGAAGGACATGATCAACGAGGAAACCGGCGCGATCTATGTCGAGGCCGGCGACGAGTTGACGCTGGAATACGACAAGGACGGCACGTTCATCGGCGGGACCGTCAAGGACCTGCTGGATGCGGGTTTCACCGATATCCCGGTCCTGGACATCGACAATATCAATGTCGGCGCCTACATGCGCAACACCATGGCGATGGACAAGAACATGAGCCGCGAGACCGCGCTTATGGACATCTATCGCGTGATGCGCCCGGGCGAGCCGCCCACGATCGAGGCTGCCTCGGCCCTGTTCGATACGCTGTTCTTCGACAGCGAACGCTATGACCTGTCGGCCGTCGGCCGCGTGAAGATGAACATGCGCCTGGCGCTCGACGCTGAAGACACCCAGCGCACGCTGCGCCGCGAAGATATCGTGGCCTGTATCAAGGCGCTGGTGGACCTGCGCGACGGTCGGGGCGACATCGACGACATCGACCACCTGGGCAACCGGCGTGTGCGGTCTGTCGGCGAGCTGATGGAAAACCAGTACCGTGTCGGCCTTCTGCGGATGGAACGTGCGATCAAGGAACGCATGTCGTCGGTCGAAATCGACACCGTCATGCCGCAGGACCTGATCAACGCGAAACCGGCCGCGGCTGCCGTGCGTGAATTCTTCGGTTCGTCGCAGCTGTCGCAGTTCATGGACCAGACCAACCCGCTGTCGGAAGTGACGCACAAGCGGCGCCTGTCGGCGCTTGGGCCGGGCGGCCTGACGCGTGAACGTGCGGGCTTCGAGGTGCGCGACGTTCACCCGACCCACTATGGCCGGATGTGCCCGATCGAAACGCCGGAAGGCCCGAACATCGGTCTGATCAACAGCCTGGCCACCTTCGCCCGCGTGAACAAGTACGGTTTCATCGAAACGCCCTATCGCGTGGTGAAGGACGGACATGTCACGGACGAGGTCCACTATATGTCCGCGACCGAGGAAATGCGCCACACCGTGGCGCAGGCCAACGCGACGCTGGACGAAAACGGCAAGTTCGTGAACGAGCTGGTCAACACCCGCCAGTCGGGCGACTACACCCTCGCTCCGGTCGACCAGGTCGACCTGATCGACGTGTCGCCGAAACAGCTGGTGTCGGTCGCGGCCTCGCTGATCCCGTTCCTGGAAAACGACGACGCAAACCGGGCCCTGATGGGCTCGAACATGCAACGTCAGGCCGTGCCGCTGATCCGGGCCGAAGCGCCGCTGGTCGGCACCGGCATCGAGGAAGTCGTCGCACGCGACTCGGGCGCGGCCATCATGGCCAAGCGCGGGGGCGTTATCGACCAGGTCGACGCGCAGCGGATCGTGATCCGGGCGACGGAAGACCTGACGCTTGGCGATGCCGGCGTCGACATCTACCGGATGCGCAAGTTCCAGCGGTCGAACCAGAACACCTGTATCAACCAGCGTCCGCTGGTGAAGGTGGGGCAGACCGTCGGCAAGGGTGAAGTCATCGCGGACGGCCCGTCCACGGACATGGGGGAACTGGCGCTCGGCAAGAACGTCATCGTCGCCTTCATGCCCTGGAACGGCTACAACTACGAAGACTCCATCCTGATCTCGGAACGGATCGCGAAGGACGACGTCTTCACCTCGATCCACATCGAGGAATTCGAAGTCGCCGCGCGTGACACGAAGCTTGGGCCGGAAGAGATCACCCGCGATATCCCGAACGTCGGCGAGGAAGCCCTGCGCAACCTCGACGAAGCCGGGATCGTGTACATCGGTGCCGACGTCGAACCGGGCGACATCCTGGTGGGCAAGATCACTCCGAAGGGCGAAAGCCCGATGACGCCGGAAGAAAAGCTTCTGCGCGCCATCTTCGGGGAAAAGGCATCGGACGTGCGCGATACCTCGCTGCGGGTCAAGCCGGGCGATTACGGTACGGTTGTCGAGGTTCGCGTCTTCAACCGCCACGGTGTCGACAAGGACGAACGTGCCCTTCAGATCGAACGGGAAGAGATCGAACGTCTGGCCCGTGACCGGGACGACGAACAGGCGATCTTCGACCGCAACATCTTTGCCCGCCTGAAGCAGCAGCTTCTGGGCAAGGAAGTGGCGAAAGGGCCGCGCGGCGTGAAGCCGGGGTCCATCATCACGGAAGAGCTGCTGGAAACCATGACCCGCGGTCAGTGGTGGCAGCTGGGCCTGAAGGAAGAGGGCGACGCGCAGATCGTCGAAGCCCTGCACGAGCAGTACGAGGCGCAGAAGCGCGCCCTGGACGCCCGCTTCGAGGACAAGGTCGAAAAGGTCCGTCGTGGCGACGACCTGCCGCCGGGCGTGATGAAGATGGTCAAGGTCTTCGTCGCGGTGAAGCGCAAGCTTCAGCCGGGCGACAAGATGGCCGGTCGGCACGGGAACAAGGGTGTCATCAGCCGGGTCGTCCCGGAAGAGGACATGCCGTTCCTGCAGGACGGTACGCCGGTCGACTTCTGCCTCAACCCGCTGGGTGTGCCGTCGCGGATGAACGTCGGTCAGATCCTTGAAACCCACATGGGCTGGGCCGCGCGCGGTCTGGGTCTGAAGATCGACGATGCGTTGGGCGAATACCGGCGTTCGGGTGATCTGACCCCGGTGCGCGAAGCCATGTCCCATGCCTATGGCGACGATGTCTATGACGAGGGCATCGCCAACATGGACGAGGAGAAGCTTCTGGATGCGGCGGCCAACGTGGTCCGTGGCGTTCCGATCGCGACGCCGGTCTTCGACGGCGCGAAGGAACCCGACGTGAACGACGCGCTGTTGCGCGCCGGCTTCGACAGCTCGGGCCAGTCGATCCTGTTCGACGGCCGCACCGGGGAACAGTTCGCGCGGAAAGTGACGGTGGGGGTCAAGTACCTGCTGAAGCTGCACCACCTGGTCGATGACAAGATCCACGCCCGTTCGACGGGGCCGTACTCGCTCGTCACCCAGCAACCGCTGGGCGGCAAGGCGCAGTTCGGTGGTCAGCGCTTCGGCGAGATGGAGGTTTGGGCCCTGGAAGCATACGGCGCCGCCTACACCCTGCAGGAAATGCTGACGGTGAAGTCGGACGACGTCGCGGGCCGGACCAAGGTCTACGAAAGCATCGTGAAGGGCGAGGACAACTTCGAAGCCGGCGTGCCGGAATCGTTCAACGTTCTCGTCAAGGAGGTCCGGGGTCTGGGCCTCAACATGGAACTCCTGGATTTGGAGGAGGAAGGGTAACCGACACGGCATCGCGCGCGGCGGGGTGAACCCCGCCCAACGCAAATGTCCCGGGTAGGGCGGGGTTTCCCCCGCCGCCCCCCTCCATCCGAACGATATTCGAGGACACCTCATGAACCAGGAATTGACCAACAACCCGTTCAACCCGGTCGCCCCGCCGAAGGTCTTCGACGAGATCAAGGTTTCGCTGGCATCGCCCGAGCGGATCCTCTCGTGGTCCTACGGCGAGATCAAGAAGCCGGAAACGATCAACTACCGGACCTTCAAGCCCGAGCGCGACGGCCTGTTCTGTGCCCGCATCTTCGGGCCGATCAAGGACTACGAATGCCTGTGCGGCAAGTACAAGCGGATGAAGTATCGCGGCGTCGTCTGCGAGAAATGCGGCGTTGAAGTCACGCTGCAGAAGGTTCGCCGCGAACGCATGGGCCACATCGAACTGGCTGCGCCCGTCGCGCATATCTGGTTCCTGAAGTCGCTTCCCAGCCGGATCGGCCTCATGCTGGACATGACGCTGCGCGATCTGGAACGCGTGCTGTACTTTGAAAACTATGTCGTCATCGACCCGGGTCTGACCGAGCTCAACGAAGGTCAGATGCTGACCGAAGAAGAGTACATGGACGCCCAGGACCAGTACGGCATGGACGCCTTCACGGCGAATATCGGTGCCGAAGCCATCCGCGAGATGCTGGCCAAGATCGACCTCGAGTCCGAGGCCGAGACGCTGCGTGCGGAACTGGCGGAAGCCACCGGTGAACTGAAGCCGAAGAAGATCATCAAGCGACTGAAGGTCGTGGAATCCTTCCTGGAGTCTGGCAACCGCCCGGAATGGATGGTCATGACCGTCATTCCGGTCATTCCGCCGGAACTGCGTCCGCTGGTGCCGCTGGATGGCGGCCGCTTCGCGACGTCGGACCTGAACGACCTGTACCGCCGCGTGATCAACCGGAACAACCGCCTGAAGCGGCTGATCGAACTGCGTGCGCCCGACATCATCGTCCGCAACGAAAAGCGGATGCTGCAGGAATCGGTGGACGCGCTGTTCGACAACGGCCGTCGCGGCCGCGTGATCACGGGGGCCAACAAGCGTCCGCTGAAATCGCTGTCGGACATGCTGAAGGGCAAGCAGGGCCGCTTCCGCCAGAACCTTCTGGGCAAGCGGGTCGACTTCTCGGGCCGTTCGGTCATCGTGACCGGGCCGGAACTGAAGCTGCACCAGTGCGGCCTGCCGAAGAAGATGGCGCTCGAGCTCTTCAAGCCGTTCATCTACTCGCGACTGGAGGCCAAGGGCCTGTCGTCGACCGTGAAGCAGGCCAAGAAGCTGGTTGAAAAGGAGCGCCCCGAGGTCTGGGACATCCTGGACGAGGTGATCCGTGAGCACCCGGTTCTGCTGAACCGCGCGCCGACGCTGCACCGTCTGGGCATTCAGGCCTTCGAACCGATCCTGATCGAAGGCAAGGCGATCCAGCTGCACCCGCTGGTCTGCTCGGCCTTCAACGCCGACTTCGACGGCGACCAGATGGCCGTTCACGTTCCGCTGTCGCTGGAAGCGCAGCTGGAAGCGCGCGTCCTGATGATGTCGACGAACAACGTTCTGTCGCCCGCCAACGGCGCGCCGATCATCGTTCCGTCGCAGGACATGATCCTGGGTCTGTACTACGTGACCCTGGAACGCGAAGGCATGAAGGGTGAAGGCAAGATCTTCGGCTCCCCCGAGGAAGTCGAGATCGCGCTGGACGCCGGTGAAGTGCACCTGCACTCCAAGATCACCGCGCGGGTCATGCAGATCGACGAGGAAGGCAACGAGGTCTTCAAGCGCTACGAGACCACGCCGGGCCGTGTCCGGCTGGGCGCTCTGCTGCCCTTGAACGCCAAGGCGCCGTTCGAACTGGTCAACCGGCTTTTGCGGAAGCGCGAAGTCCAGCAGGTCATCGACACCGTCTACCGTTACTGCGGTCAGAAGGAATCGGTCATCTTCTGCGACCAGATCATGACCATGGGCTTCCGTCAGGCCTTCAAGGCCGGGATCTCCTTCGGCAAGGACGACATGGTCATCCCGCCGTCGAAGTGGACCATCGTCGACGAGACGCGCGAGCAGGTGAAGGACTTTGAACAGCAGTACATGGACGGCCTGATCACCCAGGGCGAAAAGTACAACAAGGTCGTGGACGCCTGGTCGAAGTGCAACGACAAGGTCACCGAGGCCATGATGTTGACCATCTCGGCCAACAAGCGGGACGAGAACGGGGCCGAAATGGAACCGAACTCTGTTTACATGATGGCGCACTCCGGTGCGCGTGGCTCGGTCACGCAGATGAAGCAGCTGGGCGGGATGCGCGGCCTGATGGCGAAGCCGAACGGCGACATCATCGAGACGCCGATCATCTCGAACTTCAAGGAAGGTCTGACCGTTCTTGAATACTTCAACTCGACCCACGGCGCACGGAAGGGTCTGTCGGACACGGCACTGAAGACCGCGAACTCGGGTTACCTGACCCGTCGTCTGGTGGACGTGGCGCAGGACTGCATCGTGCGGTCGCGGGATTGCGGCACCAACAACGCGATCACCTGCGAAGCAGCGGTCAACGATGGCGAGGTCGTGGCCTCCATCGGCGAGCGGATGCTGGGCCGGGTGGCGGCCGACGACATCTTCAAGCCGGGGACGACCGACCTCTTGGTGTCGGCGGGGCAGCTGATCGACGAACGCATGGCGGATTCCATCGAGGAAGCCGGTGTGCAGTCCGCGCGTATCCGCTCGCCGCTGACCTGCGAGGCCGAAGAAGGCGTCTGCGCCACCTGCTATGGCCGTGACCTGGCGCGCGGCACCATGGTGAACGTCGGCGAGGCCGTCGGCATCATCGCGGCGCAGTCCATCGGCGAACCGGGCACCCAGCTGACGATGCGGACCTTCCACATCGGCGGCGTTGCCCAGGGTGGTCAGCAGTCCTTCCTGGAAGCGGCCCAGTCCGGTACCGTGAACTTCGAGAACGCGAACCTTCTGCAGAACGCGGCGGGCGAGATGATGGTCATGGGTCGGAACATGAAGCTTCTGATCCTCGACGACGCGGGCGAGGAACGGGCCAGCCACAAGCTGGGCTACGGCACCAAGCTGT
This sequence comes from Chachezhania sediminis, assembly GCF_009765275.1. Taxonomy (GTDB): domain Bacteria; phylum Pseudomonadota; class Alphaproteobacteria; order Rhodobacterales; family Rhodobacteraceae; genus Chachezhania; species Chachezhania sediminis. The sequence goes on along the minus strand of NZ_VOPH01000011.1, from coordinate 6,079 downwards.
TCGTCAAGGAAGGCGAGACGGTGGAACGGGGCCGCAAGCTGTTCGAGTGGGACCCCTACACCCTGCCGATCATTGCGGAAAAGGCTGGTACGGCGAAATATGTCGACCTCGTCTCGGGCCTTGCCGTCCGGGAAGAGACCGACGAAGCCACCGGCATGACCCAGAAGATCGTGATCGACTGGCGCGCCGCCCCCAAGGGCAGCGAACTGAAGCCCGAGATCATCCTGGTGGGCGAGGATGGCGAACCGGTCCGGAACTCTGCCGGTAACCCGGTGACCTATCCGATGTCGGTGGACGCGGTGCTGTCGGTCGAGGACGGTCAGACCGTTGCGGCCGGTGACGTCGTCGCGCGTATCCCGCGCGAAGGTGCCAAGACGAAGGACATCACCGGCGGTCTGCCGCGGGTGGCGGAACTCTTCGAGGCGCGGCGTCCCAAGGACCACGCGATCATCGCCGAGATCGACGGCTATGTCCGCTTCGGACGCGACTACAAGAACAAGCGTCGTATCACCATCGAACCGGCCGACGAGAACATGGAGCCGGCTGAATACATGGTGCCGAAGGGCAAGCACATCCCGGTGCAGGAAGGCGACTTTGTCCAGAAGGGCGATTACATCATGGACGGCAACCCTGCCCCCCATGACATTCTTGCCATCATGGGCGTCGAGGCGCTGGCCGACTACATGATCGACGAGGTTCAGGACGTCTATCGACTGCAGGGCGTGAAGATCAACGACAAGCACATCGAGGTGATCGTTCGCCAGATGCTGCAGAAGTGGGAGATCTCGGAGTCCGGCGACACGACGCTTCTGAAGGGCGAACATGTCGACAAGCAGGAGTTCGACCAGGCGAACGAGAAGGCGCTGTCGAAAGGCGGCCGTCCGGCACAGGGCGAACCGATCCTTCTGGGCATCACCAAGGCGTCGCTTCAGACCCGGTCGTTCATCTCTGCCGCCTCCTTCCAGGAGACGACGCGCGTCCTGACCGAGGCTTCGGTCCAGGGCAAGCGCGACAAGCTGGTCGGCCTGAAGGAGAACGTCATCGTCGGCCGTCTGATCCCGGCAGGGACGGGCGGGGCTACCCAGCGGGTGCGCCGCATCGCCCAGGATCGCGACAATATCGTGATCGAGGCGCGGCGCGAGGAAGCGGCAGCTGCCGCGGCCCTGGCCGCACCGGCCATGGACGACATGGGCATGGCGGACGACGCGGACAGCCTGGTGGTGGATACGCCGGAAAGCCAGGACTGACCGGTCCGTCCGACCTGAACGGAACAAGGGAAACCCGCGTCAAGGCGCGGGTTTTTCTTTTGCGACGGCCCCAGTTGGGGCCCCGGCCTGTTCCGGTCCTTGCTGCGCCTGCAGCGATTGCCGGACGCCGGACCCGATGCTAGGGCAGGGCGCAACCCCTCCGGTTCCGGCTGGGGATCCCACCGGAAGGACCGAAGATGTCACCCAACGCGCGCGGCGCGCTGATCATGGTCGCCGCCATGGCGTCCTTCGGCATCAGCGACATCTGTATCAAGGCCACGGGCGGCAGCTTGCCCGTCATACAGATCATGGTCCTGCGGGCGGTCCTGACCACCATCGGCATCTTCTTCCTGGCGCGTGCGCTGGGAGGGCTACGATTCGACCAGTCCCGCCGGGACTGGATCATCATCGGCATACGGAGCACCTGCGAGTTCCTGGCGGCGATCTTCTTCTTCGCGGCCCTGTTCCGGATGAAGTTCGCCAATGTCGCGGCGGTGCTGCAGGTCCTGCCGCTGGCGGTGACGCTGGGGGCGGTCCTGTTCTATGGCGAGAAGGTGGGCTGGCGCCGCGCCATGGCCATCCTGGCGGGCTTTGTCGGCGTCCTGATCATCATCCGCCCAGGGCCCGAAGGCTTCGACACGGGCGCGCTCTACGTCCTGGTGACGGTCTTCGTGGTGGCCATCCGGGATCTGTCGGTCCGCAAGCTGTCGCCATCGGTGCCTTCCCTGACGGTGACCTTCGCGGCCTCTGCCGCGGTGCTGATCTTTTCGGCGATCACGTCTGTCGGGATCGACTGGGCACCCGTGGATCCAAGGACGGGGATCCTGATCGCGGCGTCCTCGATCTTCGTGACGGGCGGCTACCTCTTCAGCGTCATGGCCATGCGCGTGGGCGAGATCTCCTTTGTCGCGCCGTTCCGCTATTCCAGCCTGCTGATCGCCCTGGTCCTGGGGTGGCTGCTGTTCGGCGAATGGCCGACGCCTGTGACCCTGATGGGGGCAGGGGTGGTCGTGGCCTCTGGGCTGTTCATGTTCGCCCGTCAGAGGGTGCGCGAACAGGACGCGTGACAGGGCGACGATTTCGCTGTTGCAACCGGCAGTCGGGCTGCCTATCTGGGCAATCGCCCAGCTGTACGTCCGTAAGGGGCCGGGGGCTGTTGACAGCCCGTCCGACTCCCCCTATACGCCGGGCTCATCTCGGCGCTAGGGGTAATCCCCTCCGCCGACTCCAGTTATGGAAGTGGTCACGATCCGGTTCGCTTGCGGGCCCGATCCTCTGAAATAGGACCGCATCGTTCCCGTACTCGGAGGACGACCGCGGTCTTTGGCGCTTTGCCGAAATGCGAGCCGCCGTACGAACTGAAACCGCACGCACATGCGTGCCAGACATGTGTGTTGCGAAACGGGGAAGAACGCCGGAATGCCAACGATCCAACAGCTGATCCGCAAGCCGCGGCAGCCTAAAATCAAACGCTCGAAGTCTCAGCACCTTGAGCAGTGCCCGCAGAAACGCGGTGTGTGCACGCGCGTCTACACCACGACGCCTAAGAAACCGAACTCGGCCATGCGGAAAGTCGCCAAGGTGCGTCTGACCAACGGTTACGAAGTCATCTCCTACATCCCGGGTGAAAGCCACAACCTGCAGGAACACTCCGTGGTCCTGATCCGCGGCGGTCGTGTGAAAGACCTTCCCGGTGTGCGCTACCACATCCTCCGCGGCGTGCTCGATACGCAGGGCGTGAAGAACCGGAAACAGCGCCGTTCGAAATATGGCGCCAAGCGCCCGAAATAAGAGGATCAGCCCATGTCCCGCCGTCACGCTGCCGAGAAGCGCGAAGTTCTGCCCGACGCCAAGTATGGCGATCGTGTTCTGACGAAATTCATGAACAACCTGATGATCGACGGCAAGAAGTCGGTCGCAGAAACCATCGTCTACAGCGCGCTCGACCGCGTTGAAGGCAAGATCAAGCGTGCGCCGGTGGAAGTTTTCCACGAGGCGCTCGACAACATCAAGCCGTCGGTCGAAGTGCGTTCGCGCCGGGTCGGTGGTGCAACCTACCAGGTGCCGGTCGAGGTTCGTCCCGAACGTCGCGAAGCCCTGGCGATCCGGTGGCTGATCACCGCGTCGCGCAACCGCAACGAAAACACCATGGAAGAGCGCCTTGCAGGCGAGCTTCTGGATGCGGTCCAGTCGCGCGGTACAGCCGTCAAGAAACGTGAAGACACGCACAAGATGGCCGAGGCCAACAAGGCCTTCTCGCACTACCGCTGGTAACTCGATGTCCGCTCCCCGCGCCACAAACGAGATGACCTTCGCCCCGGCCCATGTGGCCGGCGGCGTCGTCTTGTTGGATCGAAAGATCTTCGGGCGCGGGCCGGACCGGGCGGGTGCTTGCGTGTTCACGTTCGCTGTGCGCGAAGACCGCATTGCACGCCGCCCCGTTCTCGATCACGAGACCGCCTAATCGTAACCTGCTTCGGCCCTACAAGGACCAACCCCTATGGCACGCGACTATCCGCTCCAGCGCTACCGCAATTTCGGCATCATGGCGCATATCGACGCCGGTAAGACCACCACGACCGAGCGCATCCTGTATTACACCGGCAAGTCCCACAAGATCGGGGAAGTGCACGACGGTGCTGCGACCATGGACTGGATGGAGCAGGAGCAGGAACGCGGGATCACGATCACCTCGGCTGCGACCACGACCTTCTGGCAGCGCCAGGAAGATCCGACCGCCGAAGGCACCTCGGACACCAAGTACCGCTTCAACATCATCGACACCCCCGGCCACGTGGACTTCACCATCGAAGTCGAACGTTCGCTGGCGGTTCTGGACGGCGCCATCTGCCTGCTTGACGGCAACGCAGGTGTCGAGCCCCAGACCGAAACCGTCTGGCGTCAGGCCGACCGCTACAAGGTCCCGCGCATCGTGTTCGTCAACAAGATGGACAAGATCGGCGCCGACTTCTTCAACTGCGTGAAGATGATCAAGGACCGCACCGGCGCGACCCCCGTTCCGATCGCCCTGCCGATCGGCGCCGAGGACAAGCTGGAAGGCATTATCGACCTCATCAAGATGGAAGAATGGGTTTGGAAGGGTGAAGACCTGGGCGCCTCCTGGGTCCGCCAGCCGATCCGTGACGACCTGAAGGATGTCGCCGACGAATGGCGCTCGACCCTGATCGAGAACGCCGTCGAAATGGACGACGACGCGATGGAAGCCTACCTGGAAGGCGAAGAGCCGGACGAGGCAACCCTGCGCAGCCTGATCCGGAAGGGCTGCCTGTCGCTGTCCTTCGTGCCTGTTTCGGCCGGTTCCGCGTTCAAGAACAAGGGTGTCCAGCCGCTGCTGAACGCCGTGATCGACTTCCTGCCCAGCCCGCTGGATGTGCCCGCCTACATGGGCTTCTCGCCGGATGACGAAACGGAAGAGCGCAATATCGAGCGTTCGGCCGATGACGCGCAGCCCTTCGCCGCGCTGGCATTCAAGATCATGAACGACCCGTTCGTCGGTTCGCTGACCTTCACCCGGATCTATTCCGGCGTGCTGAAGAAGGGCGACTCGATCGTCAACTCGACCAAGGGCAAGCGCGAGCGCATTGGCCGGATGATGATGATGCACGCGATCAACCGCGAGGAGATCGAGGAAGCCTTTGCCGGCGACATCATCGCGCTGGCGGGTCTGAAGGAAACCACCACCGGCGACACGCTGTGCGACGCACAGAAGCAGGTGGTTCTGGAAACCATGACCTTCCCGGATCCGGTGATCGAGATCGCCATCGAGCCGAAGACCAAGGGCGACCAGGAAAAGATGAGCCAGGGCCTGCAGCGCCTGGCGGCCGAGGACCCGTCCTTCCGCGTCGAAACCGACCTGGAATCGGGCCAGACCATCATGAAGGGGATGGGCGAACTCCACCTCGACATCCTGGTCGACCGCCTGAAGCGCGAATTCAAGGTCGAGGCGAACATCGGTGCGCCGCAGGTGGCCTATCGCGAAACGATCTCGAAAGAGACCGAGCACACCTACACCCACAAGAAGCAGTCGGGTGGTTCGGGTCAGTTCGCGGAAGTGAAGATGATCATCACCCCGACCGAAGCGGGCGAAGGTTATTCCTTCGAAAGCCGCATCGTCGGCGGCGCGGTGCCGAAGGAATACATCCCCGGCGTCGAAAAGGGCATCCAGTCGGTTATGGACTCCGGTCCGCTGGCAGGCTTCCCGGTGATCGACTTCAAGGTCGCGCTGATCGACGGCAAGTTCCACGACGTCGACTCGTCGGTCCTGGCCTTCGAAATCGCATCCCGCATGTGCATGCGTGAAGGCCTGAAAAAGGCCGGCGCAAAGCTGCTGGAACCGATCATGAAGGTCGAGGTCGTGACGCCGGAAGAGTACACCGGTTCGATCATCGGCGACCTGACCTCGCGTCGTGGCCAGGTGTCCGGTCAGGACAACCGCGGCAACGCCATCGCGATCAACGCCTTCGTTCCGCTGGCCAACATGTTCGGCTACATCAACACGCTGCGTTCGATGTCGTCGGGCCGCGCGCAGTTCACGATGCTGTTCGACCACTACGATCCGGTCCCGCAGAACATCAGCGAAGAAATCCAGGCAAAATACGCCTGATCCGGGACGGCGGGGTGAACCCCGCCCTACCCATACCACGTAGGGCGGGGTTCACCCCGCCACCCAGAGAGACAAGGAGGCCATCATGGCAAAGGAAAAGTTCGCACGTACGAAGCCGCACGTGAACATCGGCACGATCGGTCACGTTGACCACGGGAAGACGACTCTGACGGCCGCGATCACGAAGTATTTCGGCGAGTTCAAGGCC
>NZ_VOPH01000010.1 GCF_009765275.1 Chachezhania sediminis | reverse complement strand
GGGTCTATGGAAACAGCCATGTCAATGCGGCCTTCACCTATACGCGCTCGGGTGGCAACCGTTTCAACGCCGAAGGGCGCGGCGCCTGGTACTGTGCTTGGGACGTCATGGTCTCGGTGGCCGAGGTCGCCTTTCACAGAACCCGGGAACTGGCCTTCGCAGGTCATTTCCACGACACCGCGCGCTATGTCGAACTCCACGCCGACTTCATCGGCACCTTCGACGACATGACGGATGAACCGGGCCATCCGGCGCTGGATGCCGATCCGGCCCGCGGTTACCCTGAAGGGCAGCGGTTGGCCGATGCGCTGCGCCATGACGGGTCGCGGGGGCTTATCTATCCATCGGTCCGGGCTCCGGAAGGCAATTGCCTGGTCTGTTTCGACCCGCATGCCGTCCAGAACGTCCGGCCCGGCGCCAGTTGGGACCTGTGCTGGGATGGCACAGCCGACTATTCGATCCGCGCCATCGCCTGAGGGCCGGGCTAGCGCACGCCGTCGGCAGCCATCTTGTGCAGGACAGGGCGCAAAGCCTCTGTCGCCAAGCGGAACATCCCGAAGCGCGCGTCGTGATAGGCGCGGCGGTCCGGGTCCGGCAGGTAGGTCGTCGACGCATCGGACGGCAGCGCCGTCAGGGCGCGGTCGGGACCAAGCGGCAGGCGGGCCGCACCCAGAAGGCCGGTTTCGGCACTGTGGGGCACCAGAACCGGGCGGTCCAGAACATCCGCCTTCAGCTGGCACAGGCCCGGATGCCCGGCCAGCCCGCCGGAGAAGCTGACATGGCCGATCCTCTCCCCCGTCGCCGTTTCCGCCCGCAGCAGGATCTCGCGCGACAGATAGGCCATGCCTTCGGCCACGCCGCGAAGGAACGCATCGGCGTCGTGGCCCGCGTCCAGACCGATGAAGGCCCCGCGCAGGGCCGGGTCCCAGAAGGGGGTCCGCTCTCCGTCCAGGAAGGGCAGGAACAGCGGAGCGGGAGAGATGTCGGCAAGGGCCGCGTCCACCGCGGCGCCCATGCCCTGGCCCTTGTGGAACCGCTCTGCCGCCCATTGCAGGCGAGAGGCCGCGCCCTGGCTGGGGCCGCCCAGCTGCCACAGATCCGGGCCCCATTCGACTGTCAGAAGGCCCGGCGCGTCGGCCCTTGTGGCCGTGATCACGCCAAAGACGTCGCTGGTGCCGGAAATCCCATAGCCCGCGCCGGGGACCAGTCCGCCGGAACCCAGGACACAGGTCCAGGTGTCCAGCGAACCGCAATGGACCGGAACGCCGGCCAGACGGTCGAACGGCGCAGGCAGGCCATGGCGGACGGGGCCCACGATATCGAAGGGCGAGATGACCTGCGGGATCAGGTCTGCATCGATCCCCAGTGTGGCGAGACCGGCACTGGCGTCAATTCCCAGCACCCGCCGGTTGGGCGTCTGCGAGATCGTGTCGACGGCGGCGATGCCGGTCAGGCAGAGGTTCAGATAATCCTTGGGCTCGATGACCGTTCTGGCACGCGCCCAGTTTTCCGGCTCGTACCGTTGCAGCCAGAGGAGCCGCGCCAGCGGGTCAAAGGGGCCGAGATTTACGTACAGGCTGCGAAGCGGGGCGGGGGCTTCCGCCTGCAATTCCTCCAGCAGGTCTGCCGCGCGGGCGTCCTGGAAAGCGATGGCCGGACGGACAGGCTGGTCATCCGCGTCCAGCAACACCTGTGTCCGGGTGAAGCCGCAGCCCCCGATTGCCGTGACGGCAGCGAAGTCATGGCCTCGGGCGGCCAGTTCGGTGCCCGCCTCACGGAAGGCGGACCACCAGAGGGTCGGGTCGGCCTCGGACCGGTCGCCGGACTGCGTCAGGGACAGGGGTTTTCGGACCATGTCCGACAGGGTGCCATCCGCTTCGACGATGGCCAGCCGAAGGCTGCTGCCGCCCAGATCATAGGCCAGGACTTGTGCCATGCGGGCTCTCCTTCGTGACGTCAGGGTGCAAAGCATGGTTTTGGGGCGGGGATGTCAAGGTGGCGGGACGGCTGATGCTGTTGCGAGAAGGGTAGCGGCGGGGCCGCGGGAAGGGCGCGAAGCGGCCGCCCCCCTATTGGGAGCCGGGCCGGCCGCTACCCGGTCTGCGGCCGGGTGGGACAGTTGGTCAGCGACCCTCCGAAGCTTGGTGAACCCGGTCGAGTTCTACGCTTTCTTGCCAAAGCACCGATGTCCCATCCCAGCGCGCCGAGGAACGAGCATTGAGTGGAGTGGATCCACATAGCCGCCCCGGAACCTAGTGAAACCGGTCGCCCGTGCCGCTGAGGATGTAGTGGGAAAGATTGTCGGCGGTCAGGTCGCCGCCTTCCAGGTCGATCTGGTTCTTGCCCGTCCGCAGGATGGAGATCCGGTCGGCGACGGCTGCCACGTCCTGCATGGCGTGGCTGATCAGGATCACAGTCTTGCCGGAGGCTTTCAGCGACCGGACAAGGTCAAGGACCTGCTCCGTCTCGCGCACGCCCAGGGCCGCGGTCGGTTCGTCCAGGATCACGGTGTCGGCGTTCCAGCGCAGCGCGCGGCTGATCGCGACCGCCTGCCTCTGCCCGCCCGACAATTCGTTCACCTTGGCGTTCATGTCGGTGATCGACGGGTTCAGCTGCGCCATGTAGCCCACCGCCGCGCGCCGCATGGCGGGCTTGTCCAGCAGCCGCAGGCCGAGCACGTTCCGGGTCAGCTCGGCCCCCATGAAGATGTTCTGGTAGATCGTCATTTCGGGCGCCACCGCCAGATCCTGGTGGATCGTGGCGATGCCCGCCGTCAGGGACGCATGCGGGCTGTCGAAATGAACGGGCTTGCCGTCCACGACGATCTCTCCCCGGTCGGGCTGTTCCACCCCGGCCAGGATCTTGATGAAGGTGGACTTGCCCGCACCGTTGTCGCCGCAGATCGCGTGGATCTCGCCTTCGTGAACGTCGACGCTGACGCCTTTCAGGGCCTCGACCGCGCCGTAGTTCTTGAAGATGTTCCGTGTCGAAATCTTGACCGGCATGATGTCCTCGCGGTTGCGGCCCCTTGGTGCGGGCGCGCCAGTTATTCGACGATGAATTCGTCCACGTTGGTCTTGTCGACCAGGGTCGCCGGGATGAACAGGTAGGGCCCGGGCACCAGGTCTTCCTTGGCCACGCCGTCAACCGCGATCTTCTGCATCATCTCCACGGCCGAGGCCGCCATGTCCTCGAACGGGATGGCCACGGTGGCGGTCATCATCGAGTACGGATCCTTGATCCGGCGATAGACTTCCTGACCGCCGTCGATGGACACCAGCGCCACGTCGCCCTTTTCCATCCCGCCTTCCTTCAGCAGGTCGTCAATGATCAGCGCCTGACCGTCGAAGGACGCCCAGACGGCCCCGAAATTGCCGGCGTTCTGAAGGATCAGCGCGCTCATCCCGTTGCGGACGTCGTCCTGCCAGCTTTTCGTGCGGGCCATGGAATGTTCGCCGACCAGCTTCACCTGCGGGTTTTCCGACAGCACCAGGTCCAGCACCTCGCCCCGGATGCGGGCACCGGTGTTGGATTCGAACTTCTGCGCCAGGATATTGCCTTCAAAGTTGATGCTGCCCAGCGTGTAGATCGCGGCCTCGGCGGCCATGACATATTCGTTCGGCGTCACGTCGAACAGCGTGTGCGGGCTGGCCCCCGACGAAATGGTGATAACCGGAATCCCGGCGTCCTTCGCGGCCTGGAACTGGCCGTCGAACTGCACGGGCTTGGACATGCACAGGATCATCGCGTCCACGCCCTTCTGGATCAGGTTGTCCAATTGCGAGGCATGGGTTTCCAGCGAACCGTTCGAATTCAGGACCTGCGCGTCCCAGCCCAGCTCCTTAGCCTTTTCACCGACGGTATTGGCACAACGCGCCTGGGTTTCGGCGGACATCTGGAAGGCCACGACGCCCAGTTCGAATGCATAGGCCTGCGTGCCGGCGACCGCCGCTCCGGCCAGGCTGGCCGCGGCCAGCGCGTATTTGATGTTCTTCATCTTCAACTCCCGTCCATTATTGTTACAGGGCGAAGGCCGCCCTCTTCAGAACAGACGCCGAGACGGCGACCGATACGATGATGATGATACCCAGCATGATGTCCTGGATGTAATACTGCGCGCCCAGCAGGACCAAGCCGTTGGACAGCATCACGATGATCAGCGCGCCGACGAACGTGCCCAGAATATTGGGCTTGGCGGGGGTGAACATGGTCATGCCCAGAAGCGTCGCCGCGATGCCGTTCAGCATGAAGTCCCCGGCCATCTGCGGCGCGGCCGACGACAGGTTCGCCACCAGGAACATCGCCGTCACGCCCGCGCCCAGGCCCGACAGCGCCAAGCCGATCATCTTGGCCTTGCGGGTGTCGATGCCGGACCGGCGCGCGGCTTCCTCGTTCTCGCCCGTGGCTTGCAGATGGACGCCCAGCCGGGTCTGGGTCGACAAGACCAGCACCACCGCCAGGATCGCCAGGGTGAAGAGGATGATCACCGGGACCGACCCGATCTTGCCGCGACCGAGGTATAGGAAATTCTGGTCCCACCGGCCCACGAAGGCAACGCCGCCGGTGATCATGAAGGCCAGACCGTTTGCAATCGACGCGGTTCCAAGGGTCGAAATAAGCGAAGGCACCTTCAGCACCGTCACAAGGAACCCGTTCAGAAGACCGCCGAACAGCCCCGTGGCGATGCCAGCCGCAACGGCGACGGGCCAGGCGACATCGGACGAGATCAGGAAGCCGATCACAACGGCCGAAAGGCTGCAGAGGTTTGCAAAGGCCAGGTCCAGTTCCGACGTGATCAGCGCGAAGGTGAAGCCGAAGGCCAGAATCGACAGAAAGCTGACCTGCTTCAGCACGTTGAACAGGTTCGCCGTGCTGAGAAAGTTGTTGGCGAAGATCGCGAGGAACACGAACAGCGCCAGCCCGGCCAGGGCGGTGCCGTAGGTCTCGATCAGCTTCTTCATCGGGTCATATCCGTCGGACAGGGGGTCATGGTTGTCCCAGGCACTGGGGCGGACAGGCCTTGTCCCAGAAGGGTTCGGTCGCCCGGTCTGCATCGTGGTCGCGATAGCCGGCCGGCGCCGGGCTGACATCGCCCCACCAGCCATGGGCGCAGACTGACCGCCAGGCCATCTGGTCTTCCAGCGTGCGTTCCGGCGTGTCGTGGACGGCCTTCAGCGCGTCCCAGGCGGCGCGCAGCGCGGCGTCGGTGTCGTCCGACGGCGCCTTGCAATAGTCGTAATAGGCGCCGGTCAGGGCCTTCATCTCTGCCGCGATTTCGGGCCAGGCTTCCGGGTCCAGGTGCCAGGCGCCCATCCAGTCCTCGACCACGGCCGCCACAGCCGCGTCCTTGCCGCGGTCCATGAACTTCTGCATCGTCAGCAGCATGTGGCGCGTCAGTTCGGCCGCGGCGTGGTAGCGCCGGGCCTGGGCGGCAGCGGCCTTCATCGCAGCTATCGAGGCTTCGGCCTTGGCGGTGAAATCTTCCAGCATGTGGGGCATCAGGTGACCTGTCTGATCGGGGTGGGCGCAACATCCAGCGTCCGGACGGCATCCGCCATGCGCAAGAACATCGCATCTGCATCCAGCTGGCCCACGACGTGGGCATTGGGTGCCTGACCGCTGCGACCCCACCAGTCGATGGTGGTGCGGCCCACGGTCGGGCCTTCGGTGGTTTCGACATCGACCCGGCAGTCGCGGCCCTCGAAGAGGTCCGGCCACAGCAGCCAGGCGATGACGCACGGATCGTGCATCGGATGGCCTTCACCGCCGCCCAGCGAGGCGCCACCCGGCCGTTCCCGGCGCAGCATAGACAGGATCTGGGCCTGCACCGGACCGGAACCGTCAAAGCCCGTCAGCCGGGCAGGTGAGGCCACGGCCTGATAGGTCGCGGACAGGGGGAACAGCGTGATCGGGATGCCGGCGTCGAAGACGATGGCCGCGGCATGGGGGTCGACGAAAGTGTTGAACTCGGCCGCCGCAGTGATGTTGCCCAGATCCCGCGCGCCGCCCATGATCACCAGCCGGTCGATTGTGCCCGCGATCCCGGGCGCCAGCCGCAGGGCCATGGCGATATTGGTAAGGGGGCCAAGCGCGCACAGCGTCAGGGGCCGGTCGCTTGCCAGAAGGGTGTCCACGATGAAGTTCACGGCATGGCCCGGATTGGCCCGCCGCCGCGGCGCGGGCAGGGCCATGCCCGCCAGCCCGTCGCTGCCACATATGAACTCTGCCGTGTGAAGGGGACGCATCAGGGGCGCGGCACAGCCCGCATGGACCGGAAGGTCGTCCCGCCCGGCCAGCTGACAGATCCGAAGGGCATTGACAGTGGTCTGCTCGACCTGCACGTTTCCGGCCACGGTGGTGATGCCCGCGACCTCAAGCGCCTGTTCGGACGCCAGCGCCAGCAGGATCGCCAGCGCATCGTCCTGCCCGGGATCCGTGTCGATGATGATGCGCCGTCCCATATGCGGTTCCCGATCCCCCGATGCGCCCGACTCTCGCAGTGCTTGTAGAGGGCGCGCCTATATCTTAGTGAATAAGATATTCAGCATCTAAGAGGGTTTCGCGCATGGCTGTCAAGGACGAAGCACCCGTGCCCGTGGAGTCCGGCAAGATGGCCCGGATCGAGCTGCTGGAGCGCCGGATCCGCGCGGCAAATGCACAGCGCACGCTTTACGGGTCGGTCCTTGCGGGCAAGCTGGCGATGCACCAGACCGACCTGGAATGCCTGTTCATAATCACGCTGGGAACGGACGTGACCCCGGGCCAGCTGGCGCAGGAAACCGGGCTGACCAGCGGCGCGATCACCGGCGTCATCGACCGGATCGAACGTGCAGGCTACATCCGCCGGGTCCGCGATACCGGTGACCGGCGGCGGGTATTCCTGGAACCGGTCTGGCCACGGATCGAGGAGATCCGCGCCATCAACCGCCGCGCCAACCGCGCCTGGCTGGACGAATTGGCCCGGTATTCCGACGCAGAACTGGACGTGCTGCTGGATTTCGCGGACCGCAACTATCATGCCGCTATCAATGCCACGGTCGCCTTGCGCAAGGAACCGGCCCGCAAACCGCGCGGCAAGGACTGACCGGCGCGACACTGGGCAAGGGGACGATGCCCGCCGGGACCCGGAGCGCGGGGTGGCAAGGCCGACCCGTGCCGCGATTGGGACATGGACGCCGGCATCATGGGCGCCTTTTCCGCCATGGCGATGCGGACGCGATACAGTCCCGGCCCGCGGCCGGCATTCTTGCACGAATCCGTCGTGACCGGCGTCCCGGGACGTGGTTCCATGCCGGGCGCCGGACAGATCCCCGGGGCGCCACCGCTACGGGCACGGATGCATCGCCATGGATGTCGACCTTCTGGAAAAGATCTGCGCCGACATGCGCGGAGCACCCGATCTTGGGAAAGTCGCCGATTACATCCCGGAACTGGCCAAGGTCGATCCACGGCATTTCGGGATTTCCGTCTGTCTGGCCGACGGGCGGCAACTGAGCGCCGGGGACGCCGACGTCGAATTCTCGGTCCAGAGCGTTTCGAAGGTCTTTACTCTTTCCATCGCGCTGGGGCGCTTTGGCGAACGGCTGTGGCAGCGTGTGGGGCGCGAGCCGTCGACCAACGCCTTCAACTCGGTCCACGAGCTGGAAGTGCATGACGGCATTCCGCCCAATCCCTTCGTGAACTCGGGCGCCATCGTCACGACGGATGCACTGCTGGTCGGCGCCAGGCCGCGGGAAACGCTGGCCGAGATCCTGCATTTCGTCCGCTACGCCGCGTCCGACGACGATATCCACATCGATGCGGCAGTGGCGCGGTCGGAAAAGCTGACCGGCGACAAGAACTGGGCGCTGGCCCACATGCTGCGGGCCTATCGCAACCTCGACAATGCCTGCGCGCTGGCCCTGGGGACCTATTTCCACCAATGCGCCATCCGGATGAGTTGCGAGCAGCTGGCCCGCTTCGGCCGGTTCCTGGCGCATATCCATCCCCACCGGTCGCCCGTCCGGGCGGAACATGTGCGCAATATCAATGCGCTGATGCTGACCTGCGGACATTACGACGGATCGGGGGAATTCGCGTTCCGGGTGGGGATGCCGGCGAAAAGCGGCGTGGGCGGCGGGATCCTGGCCGTGGTGCCGGGCATCGCCTCGGTCGCCGTATGGTCGCCGGGGCTGAACAAGCACGGCAATTCGCTGCGCGGCACCGCGGCGCTGGAGGAACTGTCGACCGCCTGCCGCTGGTCGGTCTTCGAACCGCACGACCGCTAGCGGTCCCGCTGCAACAGGACGACCATGAGGTAAAGTCCGCCCAAGAGGCCCGTGGTCAGCCCGATGGGCAGGGTCAGGCGGAAGGGAGCGACCTGGCCCAGAAGGTCCGCGGCCAGAAGCAGCACGGCGCCGGTCAGGGCGCCGGTCAGGATCGGCACTTCCGGCGCACGGGTCAGGCGTCGGGCGATCTGCGGCCCCGCAAGCGCGATGAAGGCAATGGGCCCGGTGCTGGCCGTGGCGACCGAGGTCAGGCCGACAGCCGCCAGCACCGCCACCATGCGCGTCCGGCCGACATGGATGCCCAGGCCCGTTGCGATATCCGTCCCCATCTCCAGCAGGGCGAGCCTTCGGGCGTTGACGACCAGCACCGGCAGCAGCAGCAGCATCGCGACGAAGGCCGGGCCGACATGGGACCAGCTGCGCCCGGTCAGCGAACCTGCCAGCCAGATCTGCGCCGCCATCGCCTGGTCGATGCCGCCCTTGACCATCAGCATCGTGTTGACGCCGGTCAGGACCGCGCCGCAACCGATGCCGATCAGGATCAGGCGGTATCCGCCGCCCGCGCCGCGCTGCCGGGCCAGTGCCAGCACGGTAAAAGCGGTCAGCAGGCCGGCGCCGACGGCGGCCAATGCCGTCTCGGTCGGACCGGTCTGGAACAGGACGATGCCGGTAATTGCCCCGGTCGCTGCACCGGTGGTGAAGCCGATGACATCGGGCGATCCCAGCGCATTGCGCGAAATCGACTGAAACGCCGCACCGGCCGCACCCAACGAGGCCCCGACGATGGCCGCAGTCAGCAGGCGGGGCAGGCGCAGAAGCCGGACGATCCGTGTGGCCATCCCGTCGTCTTCGCTGCCCATCAGCCCGGCCAGCACCCGATCCGGCGTGAGCCGGATCGTGCCCATGCCCAGCAGGGCCAGCGCCAGGGCACCGGCCACCACCAGCAGCACGGCACCGACGGCCAGCGTACGCGGCCGCCAGAGCAGGCTGCACCCGCCCAGGCGCAGCAGGCGCTGGCCCGCCGGGATCACAGCCGCGCCAGGCGGAACCGCCGGACCACGTAGATGAAAAAGGGCCCGCCCAGGATCGTGGCGACGATGCCGGCGGCAAGCTCGTCCGGCGCCACGATCACCCGGCCGATGATGTCGGCGGTCAGCAGCAGACAGCCCGCGAACAAAGCGGACAACGGCAGCAGGTCCCGGTTGTCGGGCCCGGTCACCGCCCGCGCCATGTGCGGTGCGACAAGGCCCACGAAACCGATGGGCCCCGCCGTCGCCGTTGCCGCACCGGCCAGGATCATGACCGACAGGCAGGCCAGCCCCCAGATCCGCTGTGGATGAAGCCCCAGCGCGCGGCCCATGCTTTCGCCCATGGCCAGCGCGTTCAGGGACGGCGCAAGCGTCAGTGCCAGCGCGCCGCCGATCACCAGCGCCACCGCCATGGTCCAGACAGCCGCCATGCCGCGGCCTTCCAGCGACCCGGCGCTCCAGCCGCGGAAGGTGTCCAGCACCTCCAGCCCGGCATTCAGGATCACAAGGCTGACCGCCGCGCCCAGAACGATGGACAGGCCGGCCCCGGCAAGAAGCAAGCGAACGGGGTCGGCGCCGCTTTGATGCCCGCGGCCCAGGAAAAAGACGGCCGCACCCGCCAGGCCGGCGCCCAGAAACCCGAACCAGACAAATTGCGTGACCGCGGTCAGCCCGAAGGCCGCGGCCCCCAGCACCACCGCCATCGCGGCCCCGCCGTTCACGCCCAGAAGTCCGGGTTCGGCCAGCGGATTGCGGGTCACCGCCTGCATCACGGTCCCGGCCATGCCAAGGCCCGCGCCCACCAGGATCGCCAGCAACGCTCGGGGCACCCTCAGTTCGCGCACGATCAGGTGCAGGTCGTTGCCGGGCTGATAGGCGGCGAAGGCCGCCGCCACCTCGGGCAGGGGGATCGGCCGCGATCCCACGGCAAAGCTGGCCAGCACCAGCAGCACCGTCGCCGCCAGGCCCACGGCATAGCCCAACGGCGCCCGCGACCGGGCAAGGGCCAGCCCCGTCGTCATTCGGTAAAGTAGGATGCCACCGTCCCGACGATGTCGAGCCCGGAGTAATAGTCGATCCGGAACGAGGTCTGCCCGAGCGGGTAAACCTGCCCCGTCTGCACCGCCGGCAGGTTCGCCAGCACCGGATCGGCCAGGAAGGCCCGCACCGTTTCCGGCGTGCCGTTCAGGATGAACACCGTTTCCCCCGTGATCGCGGCAGGCAGGTTTTCATAGGAGATGAAGTCGAATTCCCGGGAATCCAGCACGGCGCCCCGCATGTCATCGGGCAGGCCCGTCACGGTGAAACCCAGATCCGTCAGGACCCGCGCCTGCGCGCTGTCGGGCTTCGATACCGCATAGGTGCCGCCGATGCCGTAGTTGACGATGCTGACCGTGCCGTCGGGCCGGGTCATTTTCGCCGCTGCCTCGGCCGCGCGGTCGGCGAAGTCCTGCGTGATCCGTTCCGCATGGGCCTCGTGCCCCGTGGCGCGGCCCAGCGTCCGGGCCAGCTCGATCCAGTCGTTTCGGCCGTAATCCAGTACCAGCACCGGCACGCCCATGGCCTGAAGGTCGTCCAGGTAGGGCAGGATTGTGTCCGCCCCGGTCGAAGAGCCGATGACAAGGTCGGGATCGGCCGCCAGCACCGCCTCGAAATCGAAGGCCAGCCGGGGATAAAGGACCTGAACGCCGCGTTCATGCGCGACATCGGCCCATTGCAGCAGGAAACCGTCGTCGTCGGCAATCGGGCTGACCATTGCGGCGGCGGTCGATTGCAGCGGCACCTCCAGCGCCAGCACCGTGCCCGTCAGCCCGGGCGAGGCCGAGATGACGGTTTCGGGCGGTGCGTCCAGGGTCAGCTCTCCACCGTCATGGCGGATGATGCGGGGCCAGCCCTCGTCGGCCTGCGCGGGCAGGGCCAAGGCCAAGCAAAGCGCGGCGGTGCCGATGGCGGCGCACAGATCAGATCGGGAGATCGGCATCGTCCAGCGCCTCCATCGGCAGGTTCCTGGCGCGGATCGCCTCGTATACCGTCAGGCGGATCCGGTCGAGGTCCGAGCTGGAGGTTCCCAGCCGCCAGTAGCCCAGGATCTGGATGTCGGCCCGGGCCATGCCCGCGGCCTGGAAATGGCTCCGCATGTCCTTCATCTCTTGACGCTCGCCTGCGGCCCAGAGGGTCCAGCCCGCCGGATCGGCCAGCGCATCGGTCGCAGCCCCGATCAGCAGCCGCCCGGTGCCCGGCGCCATGTCGGCACGGCGAAGCAGCAGGTGCCGGGACACACCGGGGATGTCGGGCAGTTCATCGAAGGCCTCGCGTGTTGCGGTCTCCACCCATACCTCGCCCTCTGCGCCCACGGGCCAGGCCGAAAGGATCGCGTAGACGGCGGGGATGGCCGTGTCGTCCGCGAAGATCGCGGTCTTCCTGCCGGGCGGGCAGGGTGGCACGAAATGGTTGCGGGGGCCGATCAGGCTGGCCGTGTCGCCGGGCCGGGTCTTCGCCAGCCATCGCATGGCCGGACTGTCGTCCTCATGCAGGACGAAATCGATTTCGATCAGGCTGGTCGCGGCATCGAAGCTGCGAACGGTGTAGATGCGGTTGACCGGCCGTTCGCCTTCGGGCGTTTCGACGTCGATCCGGATGGCGACGTTCGGGCGGGCCCAGGCCTCGGGCCGGTCCGACGGCACCCGGCCCGTCACACGCGCGACCGATGCAAAGGGTCGGCCGATCGCAACCACCTCCATCGCCGTGCGTTCCATGTCGCGGATGTGGTCGTCCTGTTCCAGGATACCCTTTGGGTCCCGGACAACATCTTTTGGGGCAGAGGTCATGGCAGCCTTTCCCCCGCCTGGCGGCGGAGTCGAACAATCGGTGATACGGGCTGGCTTTCGCGGGCAGTCCGGTGGACCTGTCCCCATTCTGGCTGTGTCCATATTGCAGAGCGCGTTCCGCAATGCAATACGAAGGCGTGTATTCGGAACGGGTGAAGCGGCATGGGTGCGACATGACAAACCGTCTGCAAGCCGAGGCGGTCACGCTGCGATATGGCGCAAGGGCTATTTCGCAGAACCTGTCGCTGTCGGTGCCGGACGGGGTCTTTACCGCCATCGTCGGGCCGAATGCCTGCGGCAAGTCCACCCTGTTGCGGGCGCTGGCCCGGCTGCTGCCACCCGAAAGCGGGCAGGTGGTGCTGGACGGAAAGGCGATTGCCGAGCTTCCGTCCCGGGAAGTCGCGCGGCGGCTTGGGCTTTTGCCACAAAGTTCAACCGCACCGGACGGGATCACGGTGGCGGACCTGGTCGCGCGCGGCAGGTTCCCGCATCAAAGCTTCTTGCAGCAATGGTCGGCAGCGGATGCCAGGGCCGTGCGCACGGCGATGGCGGCCACGGGCGTGATCGACCTGGCCGGCCGGTCGGTATCCGACCTGTCGGGCGGGCAGCGCCAGCGCGTCTGGATCGCGATGGTGCTGGCACAGGAGACGCCGATCCTGCTGTTGGACGAACCCACGACCTTTCTGGATCTCGCCCATCAGGTTGAACTGCTGGAACTGCTGGGTGAGTTGAACGCCACAGGCCGCACCGTGGTCGCGGTACTGCACGAACTGAACCTGGCGTTCCGCTTTGCCTCTCATCTCGTGGCGATGCGGGACGGGGCCATCGTCGCGGAAGGCCACCCCGAGGAGATCGTGACCGAGGATCTGATCCGGACGGTCTTCGACCTGCCGGCCTTGGTGATGCCCGACCCGCTGACGGGTCGGCCAATGGTCATCCCGCGGGGGAAGGCGGGTTAAGGCTTTCGGCAGGGATCCATTCGGGACGTCCGGCGTCTGGGCGATAAGGTTTGCGGCCGCCCCCGGCGGACGGGTCGACCGCGACCCGCGCTTGCGGATGGGTGAGACTCCCCCGACAGGCCTCTGTTTGCAATGAAAAGATCAGCCCAGAAAGGCCTGTCCGCCCGTCGCGCGGTTGATCACGCGGGCGACCTCCTGCAGGGCCAGCCGGTCGCCGGGTGCCTTCAGCATATTCAGGTCGGTGACCGAGGTCACGACACAGGACAGCTCTCCCTGTGCATCGAGGATCGGCGCGGCCTGACCGGTGACGTTGGCCAAAAGGTGGTTGGTGAGTTCCGCCCAGGCCTCGCGGCGTACACGGTCGATCACGTCGCGCGCCGGCGCGCTGCCGCGGAAGGGTTCGGGCTGGATCCGGCGCGCAACCTCGATCTGGGCGCGGGGCAGGAAGGCCTGGAAGATCAGGCCCACGGCGGTGTTGTCGACCGGCAGCGTGTCCCCCAGCCCCAACGACGAGATCGCGAAATGCGCGCCGCGATACCAGCGGACCAGCGTCGGCCCGTGTTCCGTCCAGATCGCGACGCCGCTGCTCATCGCGCGGCTTTGGGCCAACTGCTTCATCTGCAGCCCGGCGATATCCACCGCATCGACCTGGCGCAGCGCCGCGATCCCGATGCTCAGCGCCGAAGGCCCCAGTTCGTAATGGCCGCTGACCGGGTCCTGCCGCGACAGGCCTTCCTTCACCAGGCTTTGCATGTAGCGATGCGCCGTCGACCGCCCCACCCGCGCCAGCCGGGCCAGTTCGCCCAAGGGTAGGGCAGAATCGGCCGAGGCCAAGACCGTCAGGAAGCGCATCGCGACCGAGATCGACTGGATCGTCGTCGACCGCTTTGCCTCCGGCGCCTCGGCCTGCTCTTCCGGGAACAGCTCGAATTCCTTCATGACCTGGGTCTCCTCCGCTGCGAACAGCTTACCTGGGTGGCTGCGGCAACAATAGACAAGTGTTTTTGTCGGGAAAAGCGGCGCATCGATTGACTTGCGGAACACGTCATGCAATGCGGAACGCGTATTCCGCCAGCCGGTCCCTGCCATGCCAGCCTGAATCTCCAGACCGATCAGGGGACCACATGTTTCACACCCAACGTGCGCGGCTGGCGCAGAGCGCCAGCCTGCTGACCATCGCCGCCGTGTTTGCCGCCGCGCCTTCCTTCCGCGGGGCGCAAGCAGAGGACGCAGTCATCGCCGAAGGCTATGACCTGGGCACCATCTATGTGACCGGCGAAAAAATCGTACGCGATATCGCCGACACCAGCAGTTCCGTGGCGGTCATCACCGCCGACGAGATCGCGGAAGAACGGGCCGGCAAGGACGACGTCCAGGGCGCCGTCGAGGGCACGCCAAACGTCTTCTACAACGGATCCGTCAGCACGCCGATCTTCCGCGGCGTGAATTCCGAAGGACCGCAGACCGGCGCCTATGCCTTCTTCGGCGGCACGGTTCCGCGCGCGACGGTCAATGTCGACGGACATTACCAGAGCTATAACGAGCTCTTCTATGGTGCGACGTCGATCTGGGACGTCGACTCGATCGAGGTCTTCCGCGGTCCCCAGACCACCGTCCAGGGCGCCAACGCCATTGCCGGTGCGATCATAGTCAACACCAAGGACCCGGTCTTCTATCGCGAAGGCGCCTATCGGCTGGAAGTCGGCAATTACAATCAGCGCCGCGCGTCCTTCATATACAACGCGCCCATCGGCGAACAGCTGGCCGCCCGGATCGCGCTGGACTACTCCGCCCGCGATACGTTCATCACCTATTCCAGCCCGGTCTTTTCGCAGAACGAATTCGGCCAGAATTTCAAGAACATGAACGGCCGGGCTAAACTGCTTTGGGCGCCCATGGACGTGCCGGGGCTGGAGGTCATGCTGACCTACAGCCACACCAGGTCGAACCGGCCCAGTATCGAAGGGGCGGGCCCGCCCTATGACGACCTGGTGTCCCCCACGACGCAGATGCCCAGCTGGGAACAGACCACCGACGTGGGCATCCTGGATGTCGAATACGATTTCGGCAACGGCATGATGCTGTCGAACCAGACCCAGTATTCGCAGGCCGATGTCGACCGAAGGGTCAGCCAGAACCCGGCCGCGGGCGATGCCGACATCAGGCAGGACACCTATACCAACGAAACGCTGCTGTCCTTCGGCCAGCCGGACGACGTCGTCAGCGGGATCATGGGTCTGTGGGCGGCCTATACCACGGCGGACGAGGTGCTGAATCAGGGCGGGATTTCGACCTTCAAGGACCAGAAGCACAATCTGGGCCTGTTCGGCGAACTGACCTGGCGGATGACCGACCGGTGGACCCTGAATGCAGGCCTTCGCTATGAACGGGACCAGATCCAGCGGTCGGGCACTGTCTCGCCCTTTTTTGCCAAGTCCAACCTGAACTACGCCGAGACCTTCACCGAACTGCTGCCGAAACTGTCGCTGGCCTATGACATCACCGAGGACTTTACCGTCGGCGCGCTGGTCAAGAAGGGATACAATCCCGGCGGTGTCTCGCTCGACTTCCTCTATACTCACGAGTTCCAGAACTTCGACAAGGAAACCGTCTGGGATTACGAACTGTTCACCCGGGCCAACCTGATGGGCGACAAGCTGTTCGTGAACGGCAACCTGTTCCTGATGGACTATTCCAATGCCCAGCAGAACATAACCGGCGACGTCAACGGCGTGACCTATGTCCACACGATCAACGCCGAATCCGCCCGGTCCTACGGCCTTGAACTGTCGATGGACTATCAGCCGATCAGTACGCTGTCGCTGCAGGCGGGTCTTGGCCTGCTGAATACCGAGTTCACGGATTTCCCGGAACAGTCGGCCTGGGTCGGCAACGCCTTCGCCAACGCGCCGGGGACCATGTTCTCGGTCGGGGCCAGCTGGGACGTGACCGACCGTTTCAACATCGGCGGCGATATGCGCTATGTCGACGGCTACTATTCGGACGCGGCAAACACGCCTGCCTACCGGGTCAACGGCTATACGCTGGTGGACCTGCAGGCCAGCTATCGCATCAATGACGCGGTGGAGCTGTATGGCTATGTCAACAACGTCTTCGACGAACGCGTGCCGGTGCTGCTGCAACCGGCGCGGGGCTCGACTTCGGCCTTCACGCAGGCCAGCGTGACAAGCCCGCGCATGGTCGGAATCGGCGTCCGCGGCACGTTCTGATCCCAGGCTTCGGACATAACCGGCCGGCCCCCTTGCCGGGGCCGGTCCAGACGACTTCAAGACATAGGCAGGACCACATGCTCCGACCAAAACTGTGCATCGGGATGTCGCTGGCCCCGACCTGGCTGAGCGGCGAAGGCTGGCGGGCGCCCGACAGCGGGATCGAGGGTCTCTATTCCGCGGATTTCGCGCTGGATATCGCCCGAAAGGCCGAGGCCGCGCATCTGGACTTCGTGTTTCGCCCCGATGCCAGCTTCCTGATGGTCGAACCACTGGAACAAAGCTTCGGCTTTTCTTCCGTCGATCCTACGCTACTGGTCGCGGCCCTGGTGCGCGAGACGTCGAAGATCGGACTGGTCACCACGATTTCCACCACCTTCGGCCATCCCTACACGGCCGCGCGCCAGATCATGTCTCTCCACTGGATGAGCCGCGGGCGCGCCGGATGGAACATGGTCACGGCCCTGCAGGGTAACCAGAATTTCGGCCTGCCCGACATGCCCTCGTCCGAGGCGCGCTATGCCAGGGCCGAGGAATTCACCGACATCGTGCAGAAACTGTGGCAGAGCTTCCCGGCCGAGGCGCTGCTGGTCGACCGGGACACTGGCCGCTATGCCGATACCGACCTGATCCTGCCGATCAACCACCACGGCGCCACCTTCGACGTGGAAGGGCCGCTGAACATCCCCGAATATGCAGGGCCCCGGATTCCGCTGATGCAGGCGGGCGGGTCGGCCATGGGGATCGACTATGCCGCGCGGACCGCCGACATGGTCTTTGCCCTGACCCCCGATATCGACACAGCCGCCAAGATGCGCGCGCAGTTGAGCGAACGGGCCCGGGCCCACAACCGTTCGCCCGCGGCCGTCCGGATGCTGCCGGGGCTCAGCCTGTATCTGGGCGCCACACGGGCCGAGGCACGGGACCTGTTCATGGCGACCCATGCCCGCGTGACCCGGTCGGAACGGCTGCAGCGCCTGCAGGCGGCGACGGGCCTGGACCTGTCCGACTGGCCCGAGGACAGGCACGTCACCGCCGCCGATCTGGCCCAGGCCAAAAGGGGCGGGCAATACGACAAGCTTCTGCGCCTGATCGCCGCCGAACGCCCGACGCTTGCCGACCTGCTGACCCGGCCGGAAACGCTGGCTTCGCTGCACTGGCAAGTGATCGGCACGGTCGAAGAGGCGCAGGCAGAGATCACGCGCTGGTTCCGCGCCGGGGCCATCGACGGATTCGTGGCCGTTCCCGGCGGGTCGACCCGGTCGCTGGACCTGACACTGACCGAGCTAATCCCGCGCCTGGCCGAGGCGGGCCTCTACCGGTCCGAATATACCGGCGACACATTGATCCACCATCTGGAAGAAGACCCGCCGCTGGTCTGACCGCAGACCCTTCGCCTGTTGCAGCCGGCCGGAACCATCCCCGGTTGCGCCGGGTCAAGATGTCCCCCTGTACCCTGCATGCGCAGGGCCGTTCAGGGCAGGAAGATCATCGGTCGCAGAACAGAAGGGCCAGGCGACCGGGACCGGTCACAGCAGGTCGGCGTACCGGTCAGGACAGCTTGGCCAATGCCTTCCGCAGAAGGTCGATCGACGTCTCGTCCAGCAGCGCCGCCAGATTCTGGTCCTCGGCGTCGACATCCTCGCGGATCTGGATCATCCGCATCCGGCCCAGCGAGGTCAGCAGCAGGTTGATCTGGCGGTGATCCTCGTCCGCGACACGGCGATGGACCAGACCGTCCAGCACCATGCGGTCCACCAGCTTGGACAGGGTGGGCGGATTGACCAGCGCCCGGTCGGCCAGTTGCCCCATTGTCAGACGCTCGCCCGCGTCCAGGCATTCCATGACGCGCCAGGCCTCGATCTTGATGCCGTGCTTCCTGAGTCGATCAGACAAGGACTTGCTGATCGACCGGTGCGCGGCCGCCAGGACATAGGACAGGTGGTTCTCGAAGTGCTTTTTCTGTGCAGACATCGTGGATCCAGGCTTGCTCGGCCTCAATTTATTTGACTTGGAAACTAGTTTCAATTGCTATGTCCGGATTATCCCGGTTGCGCGGGGGGGACATGCCTTGGGACGGGTTTCGGCGGACGAGTCCATGCCGATGGAACTTGCGGTTTTCCGCGAGAGCGGGCTTCTGGCCCGGTCGGACTGTTTTCGCGTCGCGCTGCTGATCCCGCTGTGCGGATCCGCCGGCATCTGGGCGCCGTCCTGCATTTCATCCGCGCAGGTCGCGGTGGCCGAGCTGAACCGCGCCAGTGGCATCGACGGGCGCAAGGTGCAGCTGATCATGATCGACGCCGCGGTCGAGGCAGCAGAACCGGTCGAGGAGATCGTGAACGACCTGATCGACATGGGGGCCATCGACGCCATCGTCGGCATGCATATCAGCGCGATCCGCCAGCGGCTGTCGAAGGTCGTCCGCCAACGCATTCCTTACATCTATACCCCGCTTTATGAAGGCGGAGAGTCGACGCCGGGCCTCTTTGCCATTGGCGAAACGCCGCACGAACAGCTGGGCCCGGCCATCTCGCGGCTTCAGACCACCTATCGCCCGCGGAAATGGGCGCTGATCGGCAACGATTACGTCTGGCCGCGCAGTTCCCACAACTATGCCAAGGACCTGCTGAAGTCGCTGGATGTCCAGGTGGTGATGGAGCAGTACCTGCCCTTCGGCTTTTCCAGGATGCGGCCGGTCGCCGAAGCGCTGGAAGCGTCGGGCGCCGATGCGGTGCTGGTGTCGCTGGTGGGGCAGGATGCCGTCGACTTCAACCGGGTGTTCGGGAAGATGGGCCTGCACCGCAGGATCATCCGCCTGTCTTGCGCGATCGAGGAAAACGGCCTGATGGCCTGCGGGGCGGGCAACCTGGAGCGGCTCTTCGCCGTGTCGTCCTATTTCGGCGCCCTGTCGACCGATGCGAACGCCGCCTTCAAGGAACGCTATCACACCATGCACGGCGACTTTGCCCCGGCGCTGAATGCGTTGGGGCAATCGTGCTACGAAGGAGTGAACTATCTCTCGTCGCTGCTTTGCAACCACGGAGACCGCTGGCGCGGCGCGTCCACACGGGATGCCCTGCCGGTCCGCTATCTGTCGGGGCGCAGCCGGTCCTGCACCTCGGGGCAGGGCCGGCCGACCGTCTATCTGGCACGCGCCGACGGCCTGCAGTTCTGCGACTTCAAGCCATTGTAATATAACGTATTTTCAAATTGCTTTCCAAATCAAATAAATTACTTGAAATGGAAAGCAAATTTCGTAACCTCTGATTGTCGTCAGGAGTCGCCCCGAAAGCACGGGGCTGCGGGCAGCGGAGGCACACGTATTGTTCTGGATTTCGGCCCTTATCATCTTCGTGGTCCTGCTGCTGATCGGGATCTGGTTCCTTCAGCGTTTCTATGCCAAGGCGACGCTTGAAACCGCGCTGGTACGGACGGGGATGGGCGGCCGCCGGGTGCTGACCGATGGCGGCTGCGTGG
This sequence comes from Chachezhania sediminis, assembly GCF_009765275.1. GTDB lineage: Bacteria > Pseudomonadota > Alphaproteobacteria > Rhodobacterales > Rhodobacteraceae > Chachezhania > Chachezhania sediminis. The sequence continues at coordinate 120,837 of NZ_VOPH01000010.1, read as the reverse complement.
CGCTGCCCATCGTGCACCAACTTCAGCGTATTTCGATGCAGACCGCGGCGATCAAGCTGACCCGGACGGGCCGCGAGGCTGTGTTGACCGGCGACCAGTTGCGTGCCGACATCGTCATGGAATTCGAACTGCGTGTCAGCCCCGAACCCGCGGGCATCGCCGTTGCGGCGCAAGCCCTGGGCCACCGGATCGCCCGCAGCGGCGAGGCCTTCGAGGAGGTCCTGGGCGGAACGCTGGCCAGCGCGGTCCAGACCGCTGCCGCCAGCCGCAGCCTGGGCGACATCCACATCGGCCGCGCGGCCTTCTCCGAGGAAGTTTCGGAAACCGTGGCGCGTCAGGCGGAGCGGCTGGGGCTGGATCTTGTTTCGGCCTCGCTTGTGGCCGTCGATCAAAGCGACCTGAGCCAGCGGGACGAGAACAACGCCTTCAACGCCCGCGGCATGCGGCGGCTGGCGGAGCTGGTGGCGGAAGAGCGCAAGGCCCGCATCGCCATCGAGACGACGACAGAAACCGTACTGCGCGAACACCGGCTGGCCCAGCACCAGCGCCAGATCGAACTGCAACGCGCCGAGCGCGAAGCGGAAATCGCACAGCAGGAATACCTGGCGCGGCTGGAAGCCGAGGCGGAAAGCCGGTCTGCCACGGCAAGGGCCGAGGCACGGCGGGCGTCGGAAACCGCGCGGATCGTGCAGGAGCGGGAAACCAAATCTGCGCAGGTCGCCAATGACGAGGCGCTGCGCAAGGCCGAGATGCAGGCCCTGCTGGAGCTGGAAGAGGCCAAGATCGCCAACGACATACGGCTGGCGCAGGCCCGCGCCAAGGAAGCCGCAGCCAAGGCCGCCGAGGAAGAGGCCCGCGCCCAGGTGATCCTCGCCGCGGAAAGCGTGCAGGCCCAGAAGGAACGCGCCGTCACCCAGCGCGAACGCGAGATCGCGCGGATGAAGCAGGAACGCGACATCGAACTGGAAGATGCCCGCGTGAAAAGCGATGTCGGCACCCTGCTGGCCAGGGCGCAGGCCGATGCGTCGGCCAAGACCACTGCCGCCAATGCGGAAAAGGCCGCGATGGAAGCGCAGGCCGCGGGCCGTGCAGCCCTGAACCAGGCAGAAAACACGCTGAGCGACGCCGTGATTCGGATGCGGCTGGAAGAGCGCAAGCTGGACCGCATGCCCGAAATCATGACCCAGATGATGAAGCCGGTCGAAAAGATCGACTCGATCCGCATCAACCATATCGGCGGGCTGGGCGGCGGCGGCATGGGCGATGGCGGGGGCGACAGCGCCTTTGGTTCGGCCATGGACCAGATCCTGGGCATGGCCGTGCGCCTGCCCGCGATGAAGCAGATGGGCGAGGAAATCGGGCTGGATTTCGACGTGGCCACGGCCGGACGCACGGCCGACTACGCCACCAAGATGCGGGGCAAGGACATCCCCAAACCCAAACCTGAAGAGTGACCTGAAGTCACCTTTCCCCACACGACAGAAACCCAACAACGGAGGACATGAAGATGTCTCTGAAAAGGAGAGAATTCCTTGGCGCCGGCGCCGCTGCCCTCGCCACGGCTTCCCTGCTGCCCCGCGCGGCCCTTGCGGCGGACACGATCAAGCTGGGCTCGATCCTCGACACCTCGGGCATCTTCGACGCCTATGGCAAGCCGATGGACCAGGCGACGCGGCTGGCGGTGGCCGACATCAATGCGGCCGGGGGCCTTCTGGGACGCCAGGTCGAGATAATCGATTACGACACCCAGTCGGACATGGCGCTTTATTCCCAGTATGCCCAGAAGCTGACCCGGCAAGACCGTGTCGACGTGGTGCATGGCGGGATCCTGTCGGCCTCGCGCGAAGCGATCCGCCAGACGATGCGCAAGACCGACACGCTGTATTTCTACAACGTCCAGTATGAAGGCGGCGTCTGCGACCGCAACATCTTCGTCACCGGCGTGACGCCGACCCAACAGGTCGAGGTGCTGGTCCCCTACGCGATGAAGAAGTCCGGGCCCAAGGTCTATATCCTGGCCGCGGACTATAATTACGGTCAGATCACCGCGCGCTGGATCCAGAAATTCGTGGAAGAAAACGGCGGCGAGGTCGTGGCGACCGACTTTTTCCCGCTGGACGTGTCGGACTTCGGGTCGACCATCACCAAGATCCAGCAGGCTTCGCCCGATCTGGTCGTGGCCCCGCTGGTCGGCGGCGCGCATCTGTCGTTCTTCCGTCAATGGGCGGCGGCCGGCATGAACACGAAAATCCCGCTGGCGTCGACCACGATGGGCGTGGGCAACGAACACAAGGTCCTGACCTCGGCCGAGGGCGACGGGATCATGGTGGCTTACAACTACTCGCAGGAACTGGACACGCCGGAAAACAAGGCCTTCAAGGAGAAGTGGAAGGCGGCTTACGGCGATACGACCGGGATCCATGAACTGGCCGTTTCGACCTATCAGGGCATCATGCTGTGGGCCGAAGGCGTGAAGAAGGCCGGTAGCCTTGAACACGACGCGGTGGTCGAGGCGCTGGAAAGCGGGATTTCCATCGTCGGCCCGGCGGGCAACATCGCCATCGATCCGCAGACCCACCATGCCATTCTCGACGTGCATATCATGGAGGTCGAGGACCAGAAGATGAAGGTGGTCGAGACCCTGAACCAGGTCGCGCCCGTCGACACGCAGGCGGTCTGCAACCTGCAGGAAAACCCCGACGACAACATGCAGTACGAGATCGAGATCTGATCCTCGTCCCGCGGGGCGGCGCCCGTCGCCCCGCAGCCCCCATCCGTCGCAGAACAGGCCGTCATGGATATCAGTTTCGTCATCCTTGTTGAGATGCTTTATGCCATCGCCTCGCTTGTGCTGATCAGCGCCGGGCTGGCGGTCGTGTTCGGCATGATGAAGGTCATCAACCTTGCCCATGGCGAGTTCATGATGATGGGCGGCTATGCCACCATCACGGCGGTCCAGTTGGGGGTGAACGTGTTCATCGCCATGCTGATCGTGGCGCCGCTGGTCGTGGGTGTGATCGGTCTGATCGTCGAACGGCTGGTGATCCGGCATCTCTACGGGCGGCTGGTCGACACGATGCTGGCCACGTGGGGCCTTAGCCTTGTGTTCATCGGGCTGGCCACGATGATCTTCGGCAACACGACGACGGGCATTTCCACGCCGATCCCGGGTTTCGCCGTCGGCGATTACCAGATCAACGGCTACAACTTCTTCATCATCGTCGTGGCGATCCTGCTGGTCGTGCTGATGTACGCGGTGCTGAAGGGCACCCGGGCCGGTCTGATCGCGCGCGGCACGATGCAGCGGTCCGACATGGCCGCGGCCCTGGGCTACAGCCCCGACCGGATCTACATGGCGACCTTCTTCTGCGGGTCCGCCCTGTCGGGCCTTGCCGGTGCGATCCTGGCGCCGCTGGTCGGATTGGTCCCGACCTCGGGCGGGGCCTATATCGCCAAGGCCTTCATCACGGTGATTGCGGGCGGACCATCCCTGATCGCGGGGCTGGTCAGTTCGGCCACCTCCTTCGGTTTCGTCAGCCAGGTCTTCACCTTCGCCATCTCGCCCGTGATCGGAGAGGTCGCGTTGCTGGTCGCCGCCGTGATCCTGCTGCGGCTGATGCCGCAAGGGATCACCAGCCGCTTCTTCAAGGGCAAGCTGTGATGGACCGTTCCGCCGTCCGCGACGTGATCGTCACGTTGGTCGTGTCTGCGATCCTGATCGGCGTGATGCCGATGCTGATTTCCACCTACACGCTGACCGTGCTGATCATCTACGGAATGCTGGGCCTGAGCCTTGGACTGATCTGGGGCTTCGGCGGAATCCTGTGCTTCGGGCAGGCCGCGTTCTTCGGGCTGGGGGCCTATGTCTACGCCATCTCGGCCGTGAATGTGGGGGAAAGCACGCTGCCGATGATCCTGGCTGTGCTGCTGACTGCGGGCTTTGCGGCGCTGCTGGGTGCCATGATGTTCTATGGCCGCCTGACCGACGTCTATCTGGGGGTGATCACGCTGGTCGTCACGCTGATCCTGTTCAAGTTCATCAACTCGACCGCCGGACCGCAATACGTGATCGGCAAGGCGCGGATGGGCGGGTTCAACGGCATCCCCGGTTTTCAGACGCTGAACGTCCCCGGCGATCCCGGCGCCTATATCTGGGGCGACGCATATTACTATGTCTGCGCCGTGGCGCTGATCATCGTCTACCTGCTGGTCACCTGGCTGCTGCGGTCGTCCTTCGGGCGCATCGCCATCGGCATCCGCGAGAATGAAACCCGCATGGCCCTGATCGGCTATGACGTCGCCGCGCGGAAGACGGTCCTGTTCGCCGCCGGGGCTGGCATCGCCGGACTGGCCGGCGCGCTTTACGCCAGCTGGGCCGAGATCGTGACGCCCACGCTCTTTTCGCTGGGCCAGTCGGCCGAAATCATCATCTGGTGCATCGTCGGCGGCCTGGGCACACGGCTGGGACCCATCGTGGGGGCGGCGGGTCTGGCGTACCTGAAATTCCTGCTGGGTCAGCAAAGCATGATCGACAACACGCTGATCATGGGGCTGGTGCTGGTGATCTTCGTCCTGTTCCTGCCGCGTGGCCTTGTCCCGGCCATCGGGGCGCTGTGGCAGGTGTCGGTCGGGCACAAGGTCCGCCGCCGCCCGGCACGGCGCATGCGGAGGGCGCGAAATGGCTGAGACCGTCCTTGAAACATCCGGCCTGACGATGCGCTTCGGCGGGGTCGTGGCCAGCGACAACGTGAATTTCAAGCTGAAGCACCGCGAGCTGCGCTGCCTGATCGGGCCGAACGGCGCCGGGAAATCCACCTTCTTCAAATGCGTGACGGGCCTGCTGACGCCGTCCGACGGGCATGTCTTCATGCGCGGGCAGGATGTGACCGGTTGGATGCCGCATCAGGTCGCCTCGCTGGGGGTGGGGATCAAGACCCAGACCCCGAACGTCATGGACGCGCTCAGCGTGCACGAAAACATCTGGCTGGCCGCCCGCCGCTTCTTCGACCCGGCCGAAGCCCGCGCTCGCACCGGCGACGTGATCGACCGCCTGTCGCTGGGTCCTATCGCGCGGACGGATCTGGGCCAGCTGGCCCATGGCGAACGGCAGCGGGTGGAACTGGGCCTGGTGATCGTCACCGACCCCTGGCTGGTGCTGCTGGACGAACCGGCGGCAGGCATGAGCGCCGAGGATGTCGACCGGATGACGGAGATCATCCATGACATCACCCGCTCCGCTTCGGTCGTGATTGTCGAACACGACATGCAGTTCATCCGCTCCATCGCCGAAACGGTCACCGTGTTCCACCAGGGACGGGTGCTGATGGAAGACCATGTCGACCGCGTGATGACGGACGAGACGGTGCGCCGCGTCTACCTTGGAAAGAAGGCCTGATGACCGAAGACCGAGATATCCTTCTGTCCGCCCAGGGCCTGTCGGGCGGCTATGGCCGCGTGCCGATCCTGCACGGGATCGACCTGGAGGTGGCCGAGAACGAGATCGTGGGCGTCCTGGGCCACAACGGCATGGGCAAGACCACGCTTCTGAAGACGCTGATGGGGTTCCTGCCCGCGACATCGGGGCAGATCCGCTATGACCAGACCGACATCACCCGTGCAGCGCCCAACGAACGCGGGCAGATGGGGATCGGCTACGTGCCGCAGGGCAGGGGGATCTTCCCGCAGCTGACGGTGCGCGACAACCTGCGGTTCGCCTGGCACGACTATGGCGCGGGGTCCGAGGCAGAGGTGATGGAGAACGTCCTTCAGGACTTCCCCCGCCTGACCCGGCTTCTGGACCGCGAAGGCGGCGCACTGTCGGGCGGTGAACAGCAATTGCTGGCGCTGGCCCGCTGCCTGATGGGGCATCCGGATTTCCTGCTGCTGGACGAGCCGACCGAAGGCATCCAGCCCTCGATCATCGAAGAGATGGCCGAAACGCTGCTGCACCTGCGGGAAAGCCGCGGCCTGTCGGTGCTGCTGGTCGAACAGAACTTCGACTTCATCGCCGACCTGTCGGACCGGGTGCTGGTGCTGGAACGCGGCCGGATCACCGGCACGCTGTCCCGCGCCGACCTGTCCGACCGCGCGCGGGTCGACGAGCTTCTGGGCTTCGGCGCCCGCGGCACCCGCCGGGACAGTGCACCCAGATCGACAAGCGCAGCGGCACCGGCCTCTGCCCCGCGCAGCAGCACGCATCCCGCGCCCTCCCGGTCCGCCCGCGCCGACCGGCCCGCGCCGACGCCCCTCCATGCTTCCCCGAAGGTGAACACCGTGACGATCAAACGCCCCACCCTTTCGCAGATGCGCGCCATGGCGGAGCGCTTTGGCATGTCGCTCTCGGACGAGGATCTGCTGGAATATACCGAGATCATCGAACCCTTCCTGCAGTCCTACGACCGGCTTGACGCAATGCCGGATTACCTGCCCGAGGTGCGTTACCCACGGTCGCCCGGCTATCACCCGGACCCGTCCGAGAACCCGCTGAACGCCTGGTACGTCAAGACCGAGGTCCGCGGCGCCCCGGACGGCAAGCTGCGCGGCAAGCGGATCGCGCTGAAGGATACGATCTGCCTGGCGGGCGTGCCCCTGATGAACGGGTCGTCCATCATGGAAGGCTATACGCCCGAAATCGACGCGACCATCGTGACGCGGATGCTGGACGCGGGCGCGATCATCGCGGGCAAGGCCCATTGCGAGAACTTCTGTCTTTCGGGCGGATCCCATACCAATGCCAAGGGCCCGGTCCACAACCCTTGGAAGCGCGGCTACATGGCGGGCGGTTCCTCCTCCGGCTCTGCCGCGCTGGTGGCGGCCGGAGAGGTCGACATGGCCATCGCGGGCGACCAGGGCGGATCGATCCGGATCCCGGCTTCGAATTGCGGCGTCTACGGGATGAAGCCGACCCACGGGCTGGTGCCCTATACCGGCGCCATGCCGATCGAGCAGACCATCGACCACCTGGGCCCGGTGACGAAGACCGTGGCCGACAACGCCCTGCTGCTGGAGGTTCTGGCCGGTCCCGACGGGCTGGACCCGCGGCAGTACAACCCGACCGTATATTCCTACACGGAGGCGCTGGGACGCGGCGCGCACGGGATGCGGATCGGGATCCTGAAGGAAGGCTTCAACCACGCCAATTCCGAACCGGATGTCGACGCGAAGGTGATGCAGGCCGCCGAACGCTTCCGCGAACTGGGCGCGCGTGTCGAGGAGGTTTCGGTCCCCGAACATTTCACCGCCATGGACGCCTGGACCGCGATCACGCTGGAAGGGCTGCAGGACGGGATGATGTGGGGGAACTCGACCGGCACGAACTACAAGGGCCTGTTCCTGCCATCGATGACCGACCACATGGCACAGTGGAAGAACCGCGCCGACGAACTCAGCCATTCGCTGAAGGCCTGCATGTTCGTGGGTGAACATGCGCAAAGCATGTATCGGGGCCGCTTCTACGGCAAGGCGCAGAACATCATGCGCAAGGTCAACGAACGCTATCACGCGGCGCTGAAGCAATACGACCTGCTGCTGCTGCCGACCCTGCCGGTCAAGCCCCAGCCGCACCCGCCCGCGGATTGCACGCTGAGCCTTTACGTCCAGCGCGCCTTCGAGATGACAGCCAACACAGCCCCCTTCAACGGCGGTCTGCCGGCGATGAGCATTCCCTGCGGCCTGAGCGAGGGCCTGCCCATCGGCCTGATGCTTGTCGGTCCGAACTATGGTGAGATGAAAATCTACCAGGCAGCGCATGCCTTCGAGCAATCGGGCGACTGGCGCGACATGTGAGTTCCTGAGGAGGAGGAGACGGCCATGAGCATCCTGAATGAAAGCGTCGCCGGCCGGATCAGGTCATTCGGGACGGACAGTGCCGCGCCCGTGCCCGTGGATCTGGCCCCCCGGGACGGGCGGTCCTATGTGCAGGGGCCCAGCGTCCCGCCGCTGGTCTATGCCACGATCCCGCAGATGCTGGCCGACACCGTGTCGCGCTATGGGCCACGGGATGCGCTGGTCTTTCCGGACCGCAGGCTCAGCTATTACGACCTGGACCGCGAGGTGGACGCGCTGGCCTCTGGCTTCCTGGCGATGGGACTGGAAAAGGGCGACCGGCTGGGGATCTGGTCGCCCAACCGGCTGGAATGGGTGCTGACCCAGTTCGCCACGGCACGGATCGGGGTGATCCTGGTCAACATCAATCCCGCCTATCGCCTGAACGAGCTGGAATATGCGCTGAACAAGTCGGGCTGCACCGCGCTGGTGCTGGCACCGCGGTTCAAGACGTCGGACTACATCGACATGATCCGCACGCTGGCGCCAGAGATGGAGCGGTCCGAAAAGGGCCGCCTGCACGCGGTGAAAGTGCCCGCACTCCGCCATGTCATCGTGATGGAGGACGCCCCCGCCGGCGCCTGGAGTTTCGACGAGATCGCGGCCCTTGGCGGCCCGGCCCAGCAGCTGCGCCTGCCGCAGATCGACCGCAAGCTGCAACCGGACGACGCGATCAACATCCAGTTCACCTCCGGCACGACGGGCCATCCCAAGGGCGCGACGCTGTCTCATTACAACGTCATCAACAACGCCCGGTTCGTGACCGACCGGATCAAGCTGACGGAAACCGACCGGCTGGCGATCCCGGTGCCGCTCTATCACTGCTTCGGCATGGTGATGGCCGTGCTGGGCGCGGTCAGCAAGGGCGCCGCGATGGTCTTTCCGGGCGAGGCCTTCGAACCCGCCCAGACGCTGGACACCGTCAGCGCGGAACGCTGCACCGCACTTTACGGTGTGCCGACGATGTTCGTGGCCATGCTGGCGGAACTGGACGCCAAGCCCCGAGAGCTGTCCAGCCTGCGCACGGGCGTGATGGCCGGCGCGCTGTGCCCGGTCGAGGTGATGCGCCAGGTCAACGACCGGATGCATATGTCCGAGGTCACGATCTGCTATGGCATGACCGAAACCTCGCCCGTATCGTTCCAAAGCTTCGTCGACGATCCATTGGTGAAGCGCTGCGAAACGGTGGGCCGGGTGCATCCGCATCTGGAGGTGAAAATCGTCGATGCCGAGGGCGCCATCGTGCCGCCGGGCACGCAGGGCGAACTTTGCACCCGCGGCTATTCGGTGATGAAGGGCTATTGGGACGAACCGGAACGCACGGCCGAGGCGATCCGCGACGGGTGGATGCACACCGGCGATCTGGCGGTGCTGGACGACGAAGGGTTCTGCACCATCACCGGCCGGATCAAGGACATGATCATCCGCGGGGGCGAGAACATCTATCCGCGCGAGATCGAGGAATTCCTGATCGCCCATCCCCATGTGCGCGACGTGCAGGTCTTCGGAATCCCCGACGACCGCTTCGGCGAGGAGGTCTGTGCCTGGGTCATCGCGGTCGAGGGCGCGGGCCTGACGGCCGAGGCGCTGCGCAGCCACTGCACGGGCCAGATCGCCCATTTCAAGGTCCCGCGCCACATCCATCTGGTGGAGGAACTGCCGATGACGATCACGGGCAAGCCGCAGAAATTCGTGATGCGCGACCTGATGGTCGAGCTGCTAAAGACCGGGGACTGATCGGAAGACCGGTCGCGACAGGGCCTTCCGGAACCGGGCACCAGGCACGGACCAGCCCAGGACCCCATCGGTCATGAAGCCCGGGCGGGGCGCAGGTGCTGCATCCGCGTGCCCGGGCCTGCCTCGCGACGGACTTTCCCGAAAGGGCCCGCTGCCTGCGCCCGAAACCGCCACGCCCATCGTCTTCTTCAGAGAGATGGAGCCGCGGATGGTCGCGCGGGTCGACGTCCGCGTCCCCGGAAAGTCCGATTGCGTTCGGCAAACCCGGTTCTGCACCGGACGCAAAGGTGCCTGCCGACAGCCGCGCCCACCCGGATCTGCCTTAAGCCTGTAGTCAGTCTTATGTAAATAATATCAAAAACTTACAAGACACTCCTGAAGTGGTGCGTGCAAAGCATGCTCTTGCAGGCAAACCCGGGGCACGGAAACCTGGCCGGAACCCATCGCCGGTGGATCCCCGTCTATTGGGGCTGCACATCCGCCGGTCGCCGCGCGTCCTCAAAAGCCGCCAGAAGGTCATCAAGACCCCGGAAAACCGACGCGGACCCGAACTGGTCGGATACCTGCCGCCATGTCGGGACATCCGCGGCGGACACCGACTGGACGAAGACCAGCCGGACCGAAAGGTCGGCCAACATCTTCCGAAGGTCTTCCAGCGTGGCCTGCGCGGTGAAGTCAACATCGTCCACGGCCGAGATGTCGATGCAGAACCATTGCAGCGGTGGCGCGGCCTGTCCGACGAGGTCCGCGATTTCGGTCCGCATCTGCTGGGCATTGGCAAAGTACATCGCATGAGTGAAGCGATAAACCATCAGCCCCGGCCGAAGCTGGGCTCCTGACGAGAGCGGTTGCGCGACCACGCCGTAGGGACGCATGTCGGCGACCAGAAGGTCCAGCGGCCGATAGCCGTGGCGCGTATGGCTGATGATCGCCATCAGAACGGCAAAGGCGATGCCCTTCTGCACCCCCAGCAGAACCACGGCCGCAATCGTGGCGACCGCGATCCAGCCTTCGGCCGGGCGCTTGTAAAAGATGTCGCGGATCGCGGGGAAATCTGTCAGCTCGATCGCGATCACGATCACGACACCGGACAGGACCGACATCGGGACATAACTCAGCGGTCGGGTCAGGAACATCAGCACCGCCAGTACCACGCTCGCCATGACCAGAAGCGACAGCTGCGTCCGCCCGCCGGCCCCGGCCACCATGGCCGTCTTGGTGGGGCTGCCGTTGACCACGAAGGACCCGCTCAGCCCCGCGCCCAGATTGGCCAAGCCCAGGGCGTAGAGATCGGTGCTTTCTTCCAGGCTTTCACCGGCCTCTTCGGCGTAGGCCCGCGCGGTGGCCGCACTTTGCGCCAGGACGACAACGGCCATGGCCAGTGCCGTGGGCAGAAGGGACGCGATCACCTGGAGGCTGAGGTCGGCGCGCGGCAGGGCCAGTTGCGGCAGGCCGGTCGGGATGGGGCCGACCAGCGGCACCAGCCGGCCCAGGTCGAAGGTCCAGGAACCCGCGATGGACATGCAGATCAGGGCCAGCGCAAAGGGCGGGCGGACCCGCCAGCCGCTGCCGATCCGCCGGGTGGCCCCAAGGACCAGCGCGGTCCCGGCGGCAATGGCGATGGCGCTCCAGTTCGCCTGCTGCAAACCCTGTGGCAGGCCCTGCAGGGCCGCGATCATGCCGTTGCCGGGACCCGGCAGGGCGACAAGGCGTCCGACCTCCTTCAGGGCGACCTGTAGTCCGACGCCGGTGAGGAAGCCCGTTAGCACCGGACGCGACAGGAAATCGGCCATGAAACCCAGCCCCAGCAGCGCGGCAATCAGCATCAGTACGCCGACCATCAGCGCCAGGACCATGGCCAGCGCCATGTACTGGTCCGTCCCCGTCGCGGCCAGGCCGATCAGCCCGCTCGCCAGGATCGCCGCCGTTGCCGAATCCGCCCCCACCACAAGGTGCCGCGACGATGCAAAGACCGCGAAGAGCGCCGATGGGATCAGGATCGTGTAAAGCCCGGTGATCACCGGCGTGCCAGAGATCCTCGTATAACCCATCACCTCGGGTATCGCGAGCGCGGCCAGCGTAAGCCCGGCCAGCACCTCGGCCGGAATTTGGCCGGGCGTCAGGGGGCGGATGCCGCCCAAGGCCCTTGGTCCGCTGATCTTCCGAAGCTGCATGCAGGTGCCCTGACCTTCTGTCTGCCAGATCCGCGTTGTCGCACACAGTTCGCCCGACGTGTAGCCGCTGCAAGACATGTCCCCATCATTGCCGCGGTCCCGAACGAAGGTGCCCCAGGGCCAGGCGGCAAACCTTGGCGGCCGGCGTTCCGGGCGGTCTTCCGGGGCGATCCCGCGCCCGCGCGGCCGGGGGGAGGCAGTGGCTGTGTCCCACTTTTCTGACAGGCAGTCCGACGGGCATCCCGTGCCGGGACGTCGGGCCGGTCACCCGACCGCGGTGCGGATCAGGTAAGTGCAGCGCCGTCCGTCGCCCAGCAGGTATTCGACGCGCTCCACCTCTGCCCCGTCGCCCAAAACGTTCTGGAACACCGCCAGCTCCGCCCGGCAGAAGCCGCGGCACTGCGTGGCGGCGGCGCAGATCGGGCAATGGTTCTCGATCAAAAGCATGGCGCCGTCCGCCCCGTCCTCGGCCCGGGCCATGTAGCCTTCGGCGGTCCGCAAGTTGGCCAGTTTTTCCACGCGTTCCTTCAACGACGCGCAGCCGGACAGCGCGTCCCGGTACTGGGCCTGCGTCCGGGCCTCGCGCGCGGCGATGACCCGATCCAGCGCCTCGGTGCCCAGCACCGCCTCGATCGACGCCAGGATCTCGACCGTCAGGGCGGCGTGCGTATCCGGGAACCGCGCCTGCCCGGCATCGGTCAGGTGCCAGTAGACCGAAGGCCGGCCCCGGCCCTGCGACCGCCGTTCCTCGGCCACCAGTCCGTCCTCGGCCAGCTTCACAAGCTGCTGGCGCGCCGCCTCGCCCGTGATCCCCAGCCGTTCCCCGGTCTGACCAGAGGTCTGAGGCCCATGCATCTTCAACTGCATCAGGATCCGATCGGCAGGCCCCCGCGGCGACCAGGCATAATTTTCCAAGCTTTTGCTTGACATATTGCCTCCGATATTTTTCAAAGATACTACTTGGTTTAATATCGCCGCGGGCCCTCCGACGCAAGCCCCCGGCCGGAAAGGATCCCGTCCATGCCCTTCGAACTCCCCGCCCTCGGCTATGCCGCATCCGCCCTGGCCGCCCGCGGCATGAACCAGGAAACCCTGGAACTGCACCATGACAAGCACCACCAGGCCTATGTCACGGCGCTGAACGGCTTCGTCGAAAAGAACGCCGACCTGCAGGGCAAGACGCTGGAGGAAATCGTCGTCCAGAGCTACGGGACCGATGCGCTGATCCCCGTCTTCAACCAGGCCAGCCAGCACTGGAACCACGTCCATTTCTGGAACGCCCTTTCTCCGACGGGTGGCGGCATCCCCGGCAAGCTGGAAGCGAAGCTGGTCGAAACCTTCGGGGCGGTGGACGAATTCAAACAGGCCTTCAAGGCCGCGGCGGTGGGCCAGTTCGGGTCCGGCTGGGCCTGGCTGATCCAGACCCCCCAAGGCGATCTGGCCGTGACAAGGACGCCAAACGGCGTGAACCCGCTGGCCACTGGTGAAGGCACCGCGCTGCTGGGCCTCGATGTGTGGGAACACAGCTACTACGTCGATTTCCGCAACCGCCGACCGGACTATGTGACCAACTTCCTCGACAACCTTGCGAACTACGACTTTGCCGAGGCGAACCTGGACTGATCCTCTGTCCCCTGCCCTCCGTCAGGGCGGCAGGGGAACCCGCGACGCAGCGCGGGGGCCTTGTCGCACGTATCGTCCCGACCACCGCATCGGCCCCAAGCACATGCGCCATGTCGAAATCTGCCCTGTGGATGACGTTCCCGATCCCGCGGGCCTGGACCGCGCCAAAGGCCTGGCGGCCATTCCATGCCCCTGCGCGCCCACCTTTTCGGCACGCCCCGGGGCTCAGTTGTCCCGCAGGTATTCGATCGTGACGCGGACATGGGACCGGGCGGCGCCTTCGGCCCGGTCGGGATCGCCCGCCAGGATCGCATCCGCGATCCGGCGGTAGGACGCCGCCCGCGCCTCGGGATCCATGACCAGCCGGTTCCGAACCAGATGGACGTGCAGATTGGCCAGCGTCTGTTCCAGCACGCGGCTGCCCGCGATCTGGGCCAGGGTGCGGTGAAACCGGTTGCGCGCCAGGATGAAGTCGAACCGGTCGCCCGAGGCCGAGGCAGTGGTCACCGCCTCCAGCGCTTCCCGAAGGTTGGCCCGCGCGGTCCCGCGGTCGATATGTTCCGCCGCCTGCCGGGCGGCCAGGCCCACCAGAAGCTCTGCAATCGACAGGATGTTCAGCCCTTCCTCCTTCGTCACCGTCAGGATCCGGGCGCCGTGATGGTGGCGGGTTTCGACCACGCCCTGCGCCGCCAGACGCTTGATCGCCTCGCGGACCGTAGACCGGCTGACCCCGTAGCGGGCGATCAGGTCGGGCTCCACCAACCGCTGGCCTGAAACATAGCGCCCCTCGTAAAGCCCGCGCAGAATGTCTCGGACGATGGTCTCGGCGGCACTGGCGGTGCCGGTTTCCGTATCGGCGCTCACGTCGGTCGGACCTTCCCTGGCTGTGACGGTAGGCAAGCCTAGTGCGACCTGCGCCCCGTGTCCACGACCCCCCGCGTGTGGCCGCCCGCCGGTGTCGCAACCGGCGCCGACCAGACGGATCGCCGTCCCCTTGCGCCCGCCAGTCCATCGGATCCGCCCGGATCGCTTCCGGGTCCGGAACACGCACCGCCCGCAGGCCCGGGCTGCAGGAACCGTTCAGCAGACCCGGGAGAGTCCGGCTTCTTCTCTTTGAAAATACTCCCGCCGGAGGCGGCTCCACGGCCACGACAGGTGAACGGTCGGGCATCGGGCTGGGCCTATCCGCCGCCCGGCGCCAGCTTCTTCCGTGCCGCGATGTTATCCGGCGAATGCCTGCTCCAACGCCCGCATGGAACGGTCCGCCGTCATGTCGAGCTGGATCGGCGTGACCGCGATCTCGCCGTTTTCGATCGCCTCAAGATCCGTGCCCGGCACGACGTCGTGGTCGACCCGCATGATCTCGATCCACCAATAGTCCTTGTGACGTGCATCCGTGCGCCTGGTCGGCTTGAACGATCCCGGCGGACGCTGGCCCAGGCGGCAGACACGGATGCCCTTCACCTCGTCCGGCGCCACCGGCGGAAAGTTGACGTTGACAAATGTCCCCGGCGCGATGCCCGCGTCCAGAATGCCCGCGATCACCTCGGGCGCAAAACGTTCGGCGGTGGCCCAATGCACTTCCTCGAAGGCGTGCACCAGGCTCATCGCGACCGAGGGCACGCCCAGCAATGCGCCTTCCATCGCCGCGGACGCGGTGCCGGAATAGGTCAGGTCCTCGGCCAGGTTGGCACCCCAGTTGATGCCCGACAGCAGCAGCGTCGGCTTTTCCGGCATGATCTCGTAGATCCCCATCAATGCACAATCCGTGGGTGTTCCCTTCACCGCGTGGTGGTGGTCGTCCACCCTGCGGTAACGGATCGGCAGATGCATCGAGATAGAATGCGAAGCGCCCGACATCTCTTCCGCCGGGGCCACGACCCAGGTTTCCGCCGCATGGGGGTTCACCAACCGTTCCAGAAGCCGGATTCCGTCGGCCTCGATCCCGTCGTCATTGCACAAAAGCACCCTGTGTCCAGCCAGTTGCTGCATGGTCGTTCCTCCGTCTTCCATTATTGTCCTACATAATTGTTGTACATTATGCTAGGTGATTCCCGACGGCCCGAGGGAAGTCACCGGGGACGTCGGGAACCCAGGGGGGGAGAACTGATGGACATCTGGATCGCCGGGATCGGAATGACCCGGTTTGGCCGCCATGCAGACCGGTCGCTGCGCAACCTGACGGAGGACGCCGTGACCGGCGCCCTGGTGGATGCGGGACTGGCCAGCCGGGACATCGGCGCGGCCTTCTTCGGCAATGCGGTACAGGGCGCCATCGAGGGCCAGTACGGTATCCGCGGCCAGATCGCACTTCGCGATACCGCACTGGGGCCGATCCCCATCGTCAATGTCGAAAATGCCTGTGCCAGCGCCACCACCGCCCTGCACCTGGCAATCAACCACATCCGGTCGGGAAGCTGCGACATCGCGCTGGCCATCGGGGCGGAAAAGATGGTCCATCCCGACAGCGCCGTGTCCATGACCGCCTTCGAAGGCAGCTGGGAGCGGGGGGACCGCGACCGGGTGATCGGCCGACTGACCGAGCTTGGCCGGAACACGCCCACGCCGGCCGACGCTCTGGCGCGCGAGACGCCGCATTCCGTCTTCATGGATGTCTATGCCGCCTTCGCCAAATGGCACATGGCGGAATACGGCACGACGATGGAGCAGATCGCGGCCATCGCCGCCAAGAACCACGGCCATTCGGTCCACAACGACAGGGCACAGTTCCGCAAGGCGTTCTCGGTCGAGGAGATCCTGCGCGCCCGCCTGATCGCCTGGCCCTTCACCTTGCCGATGTGTTCGGCCATTTCGGACGGGGCGGCGGCGGCCGTCGTCTGCAACGCCGCCGGTCTGGCGAAGGTGAACCGCGCAAGGGCCGTCAAGGTCCGCGCGGCGGTCCTGATGCATGGCGGGCGGCGGGCGCCGACGGACTATGCCTCGCATATCTCGCGCACCGCATCGGCCCGGGCCTACGAGATCGCGGGACTGGGGCCGGAACACATCGACCTGGTCGAATGCCACGACGCCACGGCTTTCGGCGAGTTGCAGCAGTCGGAATTGCTGGGCTTCGCCGAACTGGGCGACGGCGGCGCGCTGGCCGTCAGTGGCGCCACGACCCTGGGCGGATCGATCCCCTTCAACCCGTCCGGGGGACTGGAAAGCCGGGGCCATCCGATCGGCGCCACCGGGCTGGCGCAGACCTTCGAACTCGTCACTCAGTTGCGGGGCGAGGCGGGCCCACGGCAGGTCGACGGCGCGCGCATCGCGCTTGCGGAAAACGGCGGCGGGCTGATGGGCGTCGAAGAGGCCGCGATCGGCATCACCATCTACGAGGCCGCGTCGTGAACATCGCACATCTCCTGGCCATCGCGGCCCGAAGCCATCCCGAAAGGCCGGCCATGTCGGTCGGAAACGAGGTGCGTCTCACCTATGAAGGCCTTGCCCGGTTGGCGGCCGGTTTCGCGGCGCACCTGGCGAAGCGGGGCCTGACGCCCGGCGACCGTGTGATGCTGGCGATGAAGAACAACCACCGCTATTTCTCGTATCTCTTCGGTTGCTGGTGGGGCGGGTTCGTGGCTGCGCCGGTCAATGCCACGCTGCACGCGAAGGAAATGGCCGGGATCGCCGACGATCTGGCGCCGAAACTGGTGGTCGCCGACTTGGACCTTGCGGCCTCGCTGGCATCTGTGGCACCGCACCTGCCCATCCTCTCGCATGGCACGGCCGAGGCCCGGCGGGCCGGGACTGAAGACCCTGTCACCCTTCAGGCCCGCGCCCTGACGGATCCGGCATGGGTCTTCTATACCTCGGGTACCACCGGCGCGCCCAAGGGGGCCGTCCTGACCCATGCCAACCTTCTGGCCATGACCACGGCCTATCTGGCGGATGTCGACCAGCTGGAGCCGGCCGACAGCCTGCTGCACCTGGCCGCCACCTCCCATGCCTCGGGCCTTATCGGGCTCAGCTTCGTGGCGCGGGGGGCGGAACATGTGCTGATGGCCTCGGGCGGGTACGATGCGGACGAGATGCGCGAGGTCCTGAAGGCCCGGGAACAGGTCACCTTCTTTGCCCCCACGACCCTGCTGTCACGGATGCGGCGGGACGGGATCGGGGACTTGTCCGCCCATGTCCGCACCGTCCTGACCGGCGCCGGGCCGATCCTGGCGCAGGATGTTCGCGATGCGGTCGATACCTTCGGACCGCGGCTCTGGAACGGGTACGGGCAGGGCGAAACCCCCTGCACCATCACCGCCAATGACCGCCATGCCATCGCCCGGGCCATCGAAGACGACGACGAGGCCGGCATCGTCTCGGTCGGTGTCCCACGTTCCGCGACCGCCGTCAGGCTGCTGGACCCGGACGGCAAGGACGTGCCACCGGGCACGCCCGGAGAGGTCTGCGTCGCCGGTCCCACGGTCATGCAGGGCTATCTGAACCGGCCCGAAGCGACGGCGGAAGCGCTGGCCGGCGGGTGGCTTCACACCGGCGATATCGGGATCTTCGACCACCGCGGGCGGCTGTCGCTGATGGACCGTATCAAGGATGTGATCATTTCCGGCGGCATGAATGTCTATGCCCGCGAGGTCGAGGATGTGCTGAGCCGCCATCCCGACGTGGCCGAAGTCGCCGTGATCGGCCGCCCCCATCCCGAATGGGGCGAGGAGGTCCTGGCCCTGGTCGTGCCGCGCGCCGGCCGCACGCCGGAACCGGAATCACTCGACGCGATGTGCCTGGACCGGCTGGCCCGTTTCAAGCGGCCGAAACACTATGAAATCCGCGAAAACCTGCCCAGAAATGCCGCAGGAAAGGTACTCAAGGCGCTGTTGCGCAAGGACTTTTCATCCTTCGAGCATTGAGAGCCGAAATTGTTATACAATTTTGTCTTAAGATTGTTGACAGCTTAGGTCCGTCCACGCAAAGTCGGACCTGCGAAGACTGGCTGGAGGGCGGTCGTCGCCAAGGGAGGGAAATCATGGTCAAACTCTATGTCGACTCCGACAAGTTCGGAGACGCCAACGCTTCACCGACGGTCGATGCCTTTCACGCTGCGGTCAAGGAAATCGTTCGGACCAAACTGGCCGCGTCCGGCGGGCACTGGGACAGCTTCGTCTTCGACAAGTCCTATGCCCTGATCACGGCCGAGGACATGGCGGGCGTCGAGAAGATGATGCTGGACGCCGGCCACCTGTTCGACTGGTCGGCCGCGATCTCGCCACAGGAACGTCCCGACGTCTACAAGCCGATCGAAGGCGTCTCGGATGCCGACATGGCGAAATTCAGCTTCGAACATGAAGATGCGGTCACCGGCCCGGACGGCAATCTGGAACAGCGCGGACAGGGCGATAACGTGGCCCGCTATCCGACCGATTGCGAAGGCATCGCGCGCTATGTCCGGTCGCCCATGCAGGTCATGAAGTTCCTGGAAGAAGGTGTGCCGGATAACACCATCGCCATCATAGACGACAGCGGCGGCACGCTGACTGCGCCGATCCTGGACCAGTTCAAGGGCGTGATCTGTGCCGGCGGGTCGACCCGGTCGCACCTGGGTATCCTGACCCGCGAATACGGCGTGCCATGCCTGATGAACGCCAAGATCAGCGGCATCCGGCAGGGCGACACGGTGCGCTTCGAATGCACCGCCGATCCGAAGACCGCCGCCGATTACCAGAAGAACGTCGACCGGACCGCGAAGGTCTGGCGCGTGGCATCGGCCGACTGAGCCGCGCGAGGGAGGAGACAACTCATGGCACTACCGCTGACCTACGGCCAGTTGCTGGAAACCAACAACTTGATCCAGCAGAACGTCGATGAAAGCTATTGGCTTTGCGTCACCCGCACCGTGCAGGAATCCAAGCTGTTCCCGGTGCCGTCCTACATGATGCTGAGCTACCTCATGGCGTTCTACCGCTACCCGTCGCTTCTGCGGAAGATCGAGACGCGGATGTCGGCCGAGGAACTGGGTGACCGTTCGCGCGAGATGGCGATGAAGCACCGCGCACCGGGTGTCAGCTGGGGCCTGCCGAACTTCTACCTGCTGGGCCGCGAATGGCTGATCAACCTGGGCGTCATCAAGCCCACGGACGCGATCGAGGACGTGATGTACGTGATGGACTTCTGGAAACGCTTCCAGCTCGCGCTCTATCGCAATGACGGCCACATGAGCCGCGTCCAGTACGGCCACCGCGCACAGATCCTGTCGGAACGGCAGGCGCAGGTCTTCCATTCCGATCTCTATGCCTGTGCCGAAGGCGACGAACTGCACGAGGCGGCGCATGCGTTCATGGCCTCGGCCTCGCAGTATGGGTTCCTGATTTCCTGCGAAAGCCGGATCAGCCTGCACAACCACGGCCCTTACAAGCTGACCGACAATTCGGAAATGATCGTCCGCGATTTCATGGATCTTGCAGAAAGCGATTTCCCCTGGCTGGACGGCGTGGCCGAAGGGGTGGAATACAACAACATCACCGTAACCATGGCCGCCAAGGACTGCCATTTTTATCTGGTGGACGATTGGGGCAGCTTCGAGGCAGAGCCCGAATTCACGGCCGAGAAGCTGGTGGGCGTGGGCCTATATACCTCGGACAACCTGTCCGAAGGCTATGTGCCGCTGGGCATGGAAAGCCGCGAAAGCCTGATCGCCATGTTCCGCAAGCTGGACGGTCAGGTGAAGGAGGCGATGAACAACCTCTGGAAACGGATCGCCGGCTACAGCCGCGACCAGATGCTGGATGCGGGCGCCATCACCTATTTCGGCATCGTCAAGGATCTGGCCCATGTCGCCGGCGTCTATGACGTGGACGACTGGATGAAGGTGGACGAACGCGCGGAACGGTTCCGGCCGCTTCTGAACGACGAATACGGCCGCGACGTGCTGGGCGAACTGGTGGGCCTTCTGTCGAACCCCAGCCAGAAGCTGTCGGACTATTCGATGATGATGCATTCGAACGCGCCGACGCGAATGTACACGCCGATCCCCTATTCGGTCCTGTCGGGTGAAGGCTATACCCCGACCTGCGGGCCGGTCTATCCGGGTGTCACGAATCTGCCCGAGAAGAAGGACGTCTACACGACGACCAGGGGCAAGATGTCCCTGGCCCAGTACAACAAGGCAAGCCAGGACTTCACCCCCGCTGCCGTGGCGCCCGAGAACCGGTTCCTGTGCGATACTTGGGTGAAGTACAACGCCGGGTCGGACAAGGCCGATGCGCTCTATGCCATTTCGCAGGGCACATCGCGGAAACTGTCGGGCAAGGGCTCCACGCTCTCCCGTCAGGATGTCGAGGCGCTGCGCGACTGATCACGACCGGGAGGGGCCATGCCCCTCCCCCACCATTCTCAACGAAGGTTTGGACCCATGCAAATCGGATCCCTGATCCGGCGTGCCGCACGCCAGTACAAGGACGCGCCCTGTCTTGAACAGGACGGCCGGGTGCTGAGTTTCGCCGATTTCGACGCCGCCACCAACCGGCTGGGCAATGCGCTTCTGGCCAGCGGGCTGGAGCCCGGCGACCGGGTGGGCGTGCTGCTGCCGAATTCGATGGAATGCATCGTCGCGTATTACGCGCTGGCCAAGGCCGGTCTTGTGCGCGTCGGCATGAACACCCGCGAAACCTTCGACGATCATTCCTACAAGCTGACCGACAGCCAGTCCCGCGCCGTGATCCACCACGAGATGCCGGGCCTGCCGGTGGAACGTTCGATTTCCCTGTCCGAACTGACCGCGATGATCGACGGGGGATCGGACACCCCCTGCGAGGTGCCGCGCGAACTGGATGCACCCTATCGCATGGGGTACACCGGCGGGACGACGGGCAAGCCCAAGGCGGTGACGCTGACCGAACGCGGGGAACTGGCCGAACTGTCGGCCTTTCTCATGGACCTGATGCCGGGCATGGCCGAGGGCGACACCTTCCTGCATGCAGCACCCATCGCCCATGCCTCGGGCGCGTTCTTCCTGCCTGCGCTCGTGCGCGGTGTGCGGTCGATGACCATGACCAAGTTCGACGCGGCGGAATTCATCGCGCTTTCGCAGTCGACCGGTGCCACGATGACCTTCCTGGTGCCAACGATGCTGGCCATGGTCCTGGCAGATCCCGCCTGCGCGGGCGCCGATTTCAAGTACCGCCGCATCGCCTATGGCGCATCGCCCATCGCCGAAAGCGTCCTGCGCAAGGCCGAAGACCGCTTTGGCCGGATCTTCGCCCAGACCTACGGGCAGGCGGAAAGCCCGATGGTGATCACCTGCCTGAAGCCCGAAGACCATGACCGGATCGGATCCTGCGGGCGCCCCTTCACGATGGTGGAGGTTCGCGTGCTGGATGATGACGACCGGGAGGTCCCGGTGGGCGAGACGGGCGAGATCTGCTGCCGCGGGCCGCAGACCATGGCCTATTACTGGAACCGCCCCGAAGCGACCGAAAAGGCGTTCCGCAATGGCTGGCTGCATACCGGCGACGTGGGGCGGATGGACCAGGACGGGTTCTTCTACATCCTCGACCGCAAGAACGACATGCTGATTTCCGGCGGCTACAACGTCTACCCGCGCGAGGTCGAGGACGTCCTGCTGGAGGTCGACGGCGTGGTCGAAGCCGCCGTCGTTGGCCTGCCGGACGAAAAATGGGGCGACCGGGTGGTGGCGGTCGTCGCAGGGGCCGGGGGGCTGAACGCCGACACGGTCCTGTCCCACGCGCGGGCACAGCTGGCCGGGCACAAGGCGCCCAAGGCCGTCATGATTTGGGACGAACTGCCGAAAAGCGGCGCGGGCAAGATCCTGCGGCGGTCCGTCCGGGACCGGCTGGTCGCCGCTGCCAAGAAAGAGGAAGTATCGTGATGATGAAGGACCCCCAGCTTGCGCTGCACGGGCTTGCGATCAAGAAGCACGGCTCGGCCGCCGAGGTCGCCGCGATCACCGGTCTGGACGCAACGGCGACGGAACAGCACCTGAATGCCGCGGTCGACAGCGGGCGGGCGATGAAGTCGGGCGACAAGTACATGCTGAAGCCCGCGGCGCAGGTCGCGCTGAAAATGGGTTACGGCCGCGACTTCGCCGGCCAGCGGTCTGACGAGGCGCTGCAAAAGGCCTATGACGATTTCGAACGGGTGAACGAGCAGCTGAAAAGCCTGATCACCGAATGGCAGACGATCGAGGTCGGCGGCAAGTCGATGCCCAACGATCATTCCGACGCCGAACACGACCAGAAGATCATCGACAGACTGGGCGACCTGCACGAACGCGCCGAACCGATCCTGGACCGTCTGGCCGCGGGCCTGCCCCGGCTGGGGGTCTGGAAGGACCTGTTGCTGGCCGCGCTGGAAAAGGCCGAGGACGGGGATATCGCCTGGGTCTCGGACGCGACCTGCATAAGCTACCACACCGCCTGGTTCGAGATGCACGAAGACCTAATCCGCGTCCTTGGACGCGAGCGGCTGGAGTAGGCCATGACCCGCTGGACCATGAAACTCGACGGTGCGGACCTGCCCGACAAGGCGCTGATCGGCGGCAAGGGCTGGTCGGTGGCGCGCATGGCCTCGCTGGGCCTGACGGTGCCGCCCGCCTTCGTGATCACCACCAAGGCCTGCGCCGCCTACCAGGACGGCAAGACCTTCCCCGACGGGCTGCAGGCCGAGATCGCCGAAGGGATCAGCTGGCTGGAGGAAGAAACCGGCCGGACCTATGGCGCGGGACCGTCTCCCCTGCTGGTTTCCGTCCGTTCGGGTGCCGCGATTTCGATGCCGGGGATGATGGACACAGTCCTGAACATGGGCATCACGCCGGTGACCGAAACCGCGCTGGCCACGGAATGCGACGACCCCGGCTTCGCCCGGGACACGCACAGGCGGTTCCATGAGCTTTACGCCCATATCGTGCTGAAGACCGATGCCGGAAACCTGTCGAACGACGATACGGCCGAGGATTGGGCGGCCGCGATCCGCGGCGCATCTGGCAGCGAACTGCCCGCCGATCCGGTGGAGCGGCTGCATGCCGCCGTCCGGGCCGTCTTCGAAAGCTGGGACTCGCGCCGGGCCAAACGGTATCGCAAGCACCACGGCATCCCGGACGACCTGGGCACCGCCGTTGTCGTGCAGGCCATGGTCTTCGGCAATATGGGGTCCACCTCTGGCACCGGCGTCATGTTCTCGCGCAATCCCGTCGATGGCGACCCGGCGCCCTATGGCGAGTTCCTGGCCAATGCCCAGGGCGAGGACGTGGTGTCAGGCAAGTTCACGCCCCGCCCACTCGACACGATGAAGGACGTGCTGCCCGACGCCCACGCCCAGCTTCTGAAAGCCGCCCGCCGGCTGGAGATCGAGAACGGCGATGTCCAGGACATCGAGTTCACGGTGCAGGACGGAACCCTTTACCTGCTGCAATCCCGGGCCGCGAAGCGCGCGCCGGAGGCGGCGCTGAAGATCGCCTGCGACATGCTGGACGAAGGCGCCATCGACGAGGTGACCGCCCTGTCGCGGATCACGCCAGACCAGGTGCGCAGCCTGCTGGCCCCCCGCCTGCCGGAACGGGCCACCGAAACGGCCGAGGTTCTGGCGCGGGGCGAAGCGGCCTCTCCCGGCATCGGGATCGGGCTTGTCGTGACCGACAGCGACGATGCCGAACGGTCGGCCAACAACGGCGCCGCGGTGATCCTGGCGCGCGAAACGACCAGCCCCGACGACCTGCACGGCATGATCGCCGCCATGGCCGTGATCACCGAACGCGGCGGGTCGACCAGCCACGCCGCCGTAGTCAGCCGCGCCCTGGGCGTGCCCTGCGTCACCGGCTGCGGCGACGGGTCGGTCACGGCGCTGAAGGGCCAGACCGTCACCGTCGACGGCGCGAACGGGCTGATCCTGAAGGGCGCCCTGCCGGTGCAGGAACCGGATGAAACCGCGCTGGCCGGCCTTGTGAAGCTGACCCGCATCGCGGAACGCATGAGCCCGGTAAAGGTGATCCTGCCCGAAAATGCCCCGTCCAACGCGCTGGACCTGAACCGGATCGACGGCGGAAGCGAGATCCAAAGGCTGCCCGACCTGCTGAAAGGCGCCCAGATCGCCGGCGGGGGCGCCCTGTCCGACGACAAGGGCATTGCCATCGCCGTCCAGGCCGGCGTCACCGCCATCGTCGGCCGTCCGCGCCTGCCCATCCTGCTGGCCGCGATCCGCGCCGGCGCCGTGACCGAGGACCGCGAAACCGTCGCCGTCTCTGCCACCGACTGATCCAAGGAAAGCCACCATGTCCCTGACCCATTCCGACATCACCGCACTGGTGCAGCTTTTCGGCGACTCCGACTGGAACGAGATGCACCTGAAATACGACGGGGAGGAAATCTTCCTGTCCAAGGACCCGGCCAGTCCCGGACCGGTGCCGGCGACCGCGAACGCGGTGCCGGCGGGCCCCGGCGCTGTGGCGCCCGCGCAGCCTGTGCCTCCCGCATCCGCTGCCCGTACGCAAGCACCTGCCGCGCCGGAGATCGACCGGTCCGGCTGGGTCGAGATCAAGGCGCCGAACCTCGGCACCTTCTATCGCGCACCCAGCCCCGACGCGGATCCTTACGTGACCGAAGGGGCCACAGTAACCGAGGACACGGAAATCTGCCTGGTCGAGGTGATGAAGCTGTTCACCACGATCCGCGCCGGGATGGCGGGAACTGTACGGGAAATCGCGGCCGAAGACGGCCAGATGGTTGAATTCGGCGCCACGCTGATGTGGATCGAGCCCGGAGCCTGATCCATGACCGTCAATCGCATCTTTGTCGCGAACCGGGGTGAAATCGCACTCCGGGTTCTGCGCACGGCCAGGGCCATGGGGCTGGAAACGGTCATCGGCGTCTCCGACGCCGACCGTGACAGCCTGCCCGCCCAGATGGCCGACCGCGCCGTGGTGCTGGGTCCGGCGCAGGCGACCAAAAGCTATCTGAACGTCGATCTGGTGCTGCATGCCGCGCAGGCCACCGGCTGCGATGCGCTCCATCCCGGGTATGGGTTCCTGTCGGAAAAACCGGAACTGGCCCGGCGATGTGCCAAGGAAGGGATCACCTTCATCGGCCCCCGGCCCGAAACCATCGAGGCCATGGGCGACAAGCTGTCGGCCATCGCCGTGGCCCGTGCCGCCAAGGTCGCGACCGTGCCCGGCACCGACCGGATCGACAGCGCGGCAAAGGCCGCCGAAGCGGCGGAAGATCTGGGCTATCCGGTCGTCATGAAGGCCAGCGCGGGCGGCGGCGGCAAGGGGATGTTCCTGGCGCGATCCGCCGACGGTCTGGCCAGCGCCTTCACCCGCGCCACCCGCGAGGCCGAAGCGGCCTTTGGCGACGGCCGCCTGTACATGGAACGTTTCGTCGAGAAGGCGCGCCATGTCGAGGTCCAGATCGTGGGCGACGGAGCCGGCAACGTGATCCACTTCGGCGACCGGGACTGTTCGGTCCAGCGCCGCTACCAGAAGCTGATCGAGGAAGCCCCCGTCACCGCGATGCCCCCTGCCCTACAGGAGAAACTGCGGGACAGTGCCGTCCGCCTCTGTGCCCATGCGAACTATCGCGGCGCCGGGACGGTCGAGTTTCTCTATGACGTCGCGCGAGAGGATTTCTATTTCATCGAGGTCAATTCCCGGATCCAGGTCGAACACCCGGTGACGGAGGAGATCACGGGCCAGGACCTGATCCGCCACCAGATCCTGGCGGCCTCGGGCGCGGGTCTGCAGATCGCCCAAGCCGACATCCACCTGGAAGGCCACGCGCTGGAAGTCCGGATCAATGCCGAGGACGCTGAAAGGGATTTCACCCCCTGCCCCGGCCGCCTGACCGCCTGGTCGCCGCCGGACCGGCCCGAGATCCGGCTGGACAGCCACATGCGCGCCGGCGACCTGGTGCCGCCCTTCTATGACAGCATGGTCGGCAAGCTGATCGTCCGGGGCAAGACCCGCGATGACGCCATTGAATCCATGCTGCGGGCGATCCGCGATTTCCGGATCGAGGGCGTGACCACAACCCTGCCTTTCGCGGCCCGCATCATCGACCACCCGGATTTCCGGGGCAACCGCATCACCACCCGCTGGCTCGAGGACACCGTCCTGCCCGCGCTGGAAACCGCCTGAAGGAGAGACAGATGGCCCATGTGGAGTTCCTCGACGAGACCATGCGCGACGGTCAGCAAAGCCTGTGGGGCATGCGCATGCAGGCCGGAATGGCACTGCCCGTCTCGCCCCTGATCGACCGGACCGGATTCCGGGTGATCGACCTTGCGGGATCCTCCCTGATGGAGGTCCTGATCAAGCACGCCCAGGAAAACCCTTGGGAAGGGCTGGACCTCCTGGTCAATTCCATGCCCCGCACCCGGCTGCGGGGGGGCATGCGGTCGAACGCGTCGGTCACCTTCGGCGTGACGCCCGATGCGCTGATGGACCTGTGGATGCGGCAATTGAACGAACACGGGATCCGATCCTTCTGGATCTACGACGTGCTCTACAACATCGACAAGATGCACCGGCTGGCGAAGGTCGCGAAGGAGTACGGATCCGAAGTGGCCGGGTCGATCATGTATGTCCAGTCGCCCGTCCATACGGACGCCTATTTCGCCGACAAGGCTGGCCAGATGGCGGCGTCCCCGGACATCGACACGATCCTGCTCTACGATACCGCGGGCGTGCTGGAGAAGGAGCGGCTGCAGACCCTGATCCCGGCCATAAAGGCCAAGATCAGCGGCAAGCCGCTGGAATTCCACGCCAACAACATCCTAGGCCAGTCCGGCAAGGCCTATCTGGATGCGGTCGATCTGGGGGTGAACATCCTCCACACCGCGTCGCGGTCCATGGCCAACGGCCCGTCGGTGCCGTCGACCGAAAGCGTGGTGAAGAACCTTGAAATCCTGGGCCACACCCATTCGCTGGACAAGACCCTGTTCAAGCCGGTCGAGGAACATTTCCGCGCCGTGGGCAAGGCGGCCGGCTTCCTTGTCGACCAGTTCAACGAATATGACGTGCTGGCGGTCCACCACCAGATCCCGGGAGGCATGACCGGCACGCTGAAGGCGCAGCTGGCGCAGCACAACATGTCTGATCGCCTGGACGACGTGCTGGAGGAAACCGCGAAGGTCCGGCGCGAACTGGGCTATCCCGGCATGGCCACACCGTTCTCGCAACTGGTCGGCACTCTGGCGGTGCTGAACGTGGTGACCGGCAAGCGCTATTCCATCATCCCGGACGAGGTGATCCAGTATGCCGCCGGCTACTATGGCCAGACCGTGGCACCGATCGAAGGCGACGTGCTGGACAGGATCATGACGTCGTCCCGCGCGAAGGAGGTTCTAAACAGCCCGCCGCCGCAACCGTCGATCGAGGATCTGCAGAAACAGTACGGCACCACAGACCCGGACGAGCTGATCCTGCGGGCGCTGGTCCCGGAACCCGCGCTGGCCAGGATGCGCGCGGCAGGGGCGGTCAAGACCGACTTTCCGCTGCTGTCCTCGCCGGAGCTGGACCAGGTGCGGAAGCTTCTGAAGATCGCCAGCATCCCGGCAGTGCAGATCAGGTCGGCGCAGATGGACCTGACCCTGCGCCGGAGCGCCTGACCCATGCGCCGTGCCGTCATCGTCGATATCCTCCGCTCGCCCTTCACAAAGGGGCGGGAAGGCGGGGCCCTGGCCCATATGCACCCGGTCGACCTCTATGCCCATGTCTTGCGGGCGCTGGTCGACCGGACGGGCGTCGATCCCGGCCTGATCGAGGACGTGATCACCGGCTGCGTCATCCAGGTCGGCGAACAGGCCGCCAATATCGGCCGCCAGGCGGTGCTGGCGGCGGGCCTGCCCGAAACCATCCCGGCCCTGACGCTGGACCGCAAGTGCGGCTCCGCCCAGCAGGCGCTGGACTTCGCGGCGCAGGGCGTCATCGCCGGCGCCTATGACGTGGTCATCGCCGGCGGGGTCGAGATGATGAGCCGCGTTTCGATGAAGTCGAACCGGATGGGCAAGGATAACCTTGGGCCCATGTTTCACGGCCGCTACCCGAAGGGGCTGGTGCACCAGGGCATTTCCGCCGAACTGATCGCCGCCCGTTGGCAGCTCGGCCGCGAGGAAATGGATGCCTTCGCTGCCCGCTCCCATGCCCGCGCCGACGCGGCCCGGGCCCGGATCGGCCGCGACGTGGTCGCGGTCGACGGTGTGGCCGACGACGAAGGCATCCGTCCCGGCACCAATGTGGAAAAGCTGGGCACCTTGCGGAACGCCTTCGAGGATGAGGCGATGGCGGGCCGGTTTCCAAAGATCCGGTGGTCCGTCTCGGCCGGAAATTCCAGCCAGGTCACCGACGGCGCCGGTGCGGCCCTGATCATGGAAGAGAAGGTGGCCGAAAAACTGGGTCTGACACCTCGCGTGGCCGTCACCGGCTTCGCCGTCGTGGGTGACGATCCGGTGATGATGCTGACCGGTCCGATCCCCGCCACGGCCAGGTTGCTGACCCGCCAGGGCCTGAAGATCGACGCCATCGACGCCTTCGAGATCAACGAGGCCTTCGCTTCGGTCGTGCTGGCCTGGCAGGCCGAAACCGGCGCCGATCCCGACCGGGTGAACCGGTATGGCGGCGCCATTGCACTGGGTCACCCTGTCGGTGCCTCCGGCATGCGCCTGACCGCCAACCTGATTGCGGCGCTCGAGGAAACCGGCGGCCGCTACGGCCTGCAAAGCATGTGCGAAAGCGGCGGCATGGCCAATGCAACTCTCCTGGAAAGGATCTGACCCGTGTTCATCGCAATGGTTCTCTACCCTTCGGGCGGCGAGATCGACATGGGTTATTACCGCACGAAGCACTTGCCGCTGGTCCGCAATCTGCTGGACCCGATGGGCCTGAAGGAACTGGTCCACTGGTCGCCGCAGGCGATGGACCCTGCCTCTCCGTACCAGCTTGTGGCTGAACTGCGGTTCCAAACGGCCGAGGCGGGTCTCGCGGCCCTTGAAGCCCACGGGCCCGAAACCCAGGCCGACATCCCGAACTTCACGACTGTCGTTCCGACTATCCTGATCGGAACAGCCGCGTAGGGAGGGTGTACCCCGCCCTATGCAAGCCATCGGCCGCTGCGGCGCGTTCCCCCGGATACGCCTCCGGCGGGAGTATTTTTCAAGAGAAGAAACCTCGGGTGCATCCCGGCTTCTTCTTTTCAAAAATACTCCGGGGGAGTCCGCCCGGACCGGGCGGGCGGGGGCGGAGCCCCCTATTCCGCGGCGCGGGTCAGGCCGCCGCGGTCGAGACCGGTGCGGAACGCGTCGTCGCTCATCCGCGAGATCGACAGGCGGGTGCGGCGGATATGGATCGCCATCAGGCGCGCCGCGCGTCTGGCCTCGCCGCCCAGGATGGCGGAAACGACGGCCCTGTATTCGTCGAACTGCTTCCTGCGGTCCCGGTCCGAGATGCGGGTCTGGAACTGAAGCCGCAGCAAGTGGATGTTCATCTGCGGGATGATCCGGTGCAGCTCCATGTTGTCCGAAGCCAGGAACAGCACGTCATAAAATTCGCGCCGGCATTCGATGAAGGCCTGGGAATCGCCCCGTTCCTCGAAGGCCATCAGCTTGTCGGCGATGTCCTGGAATTCTTCCCGCATGTAGCCGGCGGCGATCTTGCGCGTGGCGAGTTCGGCACCCAGCGCGCAGTTCACTTCCAGAACCTGCAGCAGGTCGTTCGCATCCTTGCGGTTCAGCGCCCTGACGAAGGCGCCGCGGTTCTGGTTCAGGGTCACGATGCCTTCGGCCGCCAGCCGCTTCAGCGCCTCTCGCACGGGCCCGCGGCTTACGCCCAGGCTTTCGGTCAGGTCGGCCTCGACCAGCCGCTGCCCCGGCACCAGCGACCCGCGGCAGATCCCCATGATGATCGCGTCGAACACGATATCAGGCGAGCTTTGCGTCACCTTCTTGGCGGTCTTTGCCGTCACCGTACCTTGGGTCTTGTTCACGTTCCTGTCCTTCTCTGCCGCCCGGCCGCAGGCGCCCGGCCCGGGGCGGCGCACTCTGCCCCATCCTGTTGTACTACAATATCTCGTGCAAGTGATAGCGCGGACCGGTCTTCAGACGCTCGCCCAGGCCGACGCAAAGAACCCGGTTGAGCCACAGCCAGTCGGGCGCCGAGGTTTCGAACCGCGGCAGGATCCGGAAATAGAGCCGTTCGGGCGGGACATCTTCCCCGCGGGCGAGTGCCGCCAGGTCCTCGTCCGATCCGTGACGCATGCCGTCATAGGTCACGTGAATCAGGGCGCCGTCGTCGGTCTCGACCGTCAGGCGGACATCCAGTTCCAGCACACCGTCCGCACGGGTCAGCGCCCAGTCGCCGCCGAAGGGCAGGACCTTGCCGGAAATGCGGCCCGCCACCCTGCCACCGGTCACCGGCACGATCTTGCGATTGCCGCGGGGCGTGGCCCCATGGGCCTGGGCCGGGCCCAGATCGACCGTCAGCACCGCCAGCGGCCGGGTCCGTGGAATGGTCCAGTCCTGCATTTCCTGTCCTCCGTCAGGAAAGGATATCCCAGTTTCGGATTCATTGTATAGGACAATATTGCACTACGATTTTGTCATGCTAAAGTGCCTGATCATTTTGGGAAGGACATTGCAAGCCATGGCCATTGTCATCACGGGTGGATCCAAGGGTATTGGCCGCGATGTCGCCCTGGGCTTTGCCGCGCCGGGCAGGACCGTCGTCATCAATTACCTGTCGGACCACGCGGCGGCCGAAGCCACGGCGGCCGAGCTTCGGGAACTGGGCGCCGCACCCATCGTCGTCCGGGCGGATGCTGGAACCGTGGAAGGCTGCACGACCATCGCCCGGGCCGTCGAAGACGCGGGCGAACGGGTCGGGATGGCTGTGCACTGTGCCGTCGATGCCTATGCGACCCCCTGCCTGACGGCCGAGCCCGCACGTTTCGCCCGCGCGGTGGAAACCAACAGCCTGTCCTTCCTCTACCTCGTCCAGGCGCTGGACGGTTTGCTGGACCGCGGTTCGACGCTTTTCTTCTTCTCCAGCCGCGGCGGGCGGACCGTGATCGCGAACTATGCCGCCATCGGCATCGGAAAGGCCGCGACCGAGGCGCTGATCCGCTATCTGGCGACCGAACTGGCGCCGCGGGGGATCCGGATCAATACCGTCGCGCCATCGATCGTCGGCACCGAAGCCGTGCGTCGGATCTTCGGCGATGCGACCGGCGCGATGATGGATCATGCCCGCGACGACAACCCGTCGGGCCGGGCCGTGGCGCCGAAGGATTACATTGAACTGATCCGCTTCCTTGCCTCGCCCGCCGCAGAATTCATCACGGGCCAGGTCATCTATGTGAATGGCGGGGCCAACCTGACCGCCTGACCTTCGCAAGGAAGCGATTGCCAAAATACTACCAATCAGTATACAAAAACCCATCCGAGGACCGAAAGGGTGGGAAGACCATGCACGACACGGAGACCGACAGGATTCACCGGCTGGCCGGAATCGTGGTGGACGAGCTTCTGGCGACGCAGGCGGGCGAGAAGGTCCTGATCGTGACCGATGTCGCCGGCATGGCCGAAAACGGCGACATCGTCGCCGCGATCACCGCCCGGGCCCGGGTCGCGGGGGCGGAAACGCTGCTGGTCGAGATGAACGACAACCCGCCCGGCGGCGGCGAGTACCTGCCCGAGGCGGTCCAGAAGATGATGCCCGGGCAGGATATCATCATCAGCCTGACGCGCACGACTTCTGCCCCCCTGCCCCATCACAGGGTGCCCATCGGCCTGGTCCGGTCGAACCGGGTGCGCGGCGTCTTCATGGTCAAACGCTCGCGGTCGGACCTGTTCCACGAAAGCGTGCTGGAGGCCGATTACGCCGCCATGTCGAAGGTCGCGAATTTCTGGCAGAAGGCGTTCCAGAACGGCTCGACCGTCCACGTGACCTCGGCCGCGGGCACAGATTTCACGGCCAGCATTGCCGGACAGCCCTCTCACCGGTCGGATTTCGCGCACGAAGCGGGGCGGATGTCGCCGGTGAACTGGGGCGAGGTTTATCAGGGTCCTGTCGTCGGCACGACCAATGGCCGCTTCGTCTGCGACGGCCCGATCCTGGGGTTCGACTGGCCGAAGGAACCGGTGGTGGTCGAGATGAAGGATGGACTTGCGACCTCGGTCACCGGCGATCCGGAGGTGTCGGAAAAGCTGTGGGCGCTGATCCAAGGGAATGAGAACGGCGCGAACATTGCCGAGATCGCCCTGGGCATCAACGCCAAGGCCAACGACCACAGCTGCAACACCTACAAGAAGGGTCTGGGGCGGCTGCACATCGCGGTGGGGAACGGGCTGGTCTACAACCAGACCGTCGACAGCAAGATCCATATCGACCTGGTGATGCACGCGCCCAAGGTTGAAATCGACGGCCGGGTGATCGTCCGCGACGGCATTTCGACCCAGGACGACTGACGGCGCGCGCCAAAGCATCACATCCGCGATCTTCCCCCGATTGACGAAAATATCTACTGAAAAGTAGGCAAATACAGGCCCCGCAACACGGCCCGCAGCACAGGACCCGATCATGACCGACACGACCTATCCCGCGATTCGGATCCTGGTGGACGGCCTCTGGACCGAAGGCACAGGCACCGCCCGGATCCCGGTCGAGAACCCGGCGACGGGCCGGATCCTGACAGAGTTTCCGGCGGCTTCGGCAGATGACGTCGCGCGGGCCATCGCGGCGGCGACGCGCACTTTCCCCGCATGGTCCGGTCTGGCCCCGCATGCGCGGGCCCGGATCCTGCACCGGGCCGCGGCTTTGGTCCGGGACCGGGTGGACGAACTGGCGCGGCTGATGGCCCTGGAACTGGGCAAGCCACTCCGCGAAGGGCTGGGCGAGGCCGCAAAGGTGGCCGAGCACATGGAATGGCACGCCGAACAGGGCATGCGTATTCTTGGCGACGTGATCCCGACCGCCCGCGGCATCCATCTGACGGCCCGACGCTTCGCCGTGGGCCCGGTCACGGCCTTCACGCCGTGGAACGGGCCGGGCGCCTCGCCCGCCCGCAAGATGAGCGCGGCCCTGGCCGCCGGTTGCACACTGGTCATAAAACCGGCCGAGGAGACGCCCGCCACCGCCATGGTCATCGCCGAATGCCTGGTCGAGGCCGGGGTGCCGCCGGGCGTGCTGAACCTGCTTTACGGCGACCCGGCCGAAATTTCACGGATTCTCCTGGCCAGCCGGGACATCCGGATGATCAGCTTTACCGGGTCGGTCCCGGTTGGCCGTCATCTGGCCCAAGAGGCCGGGAAGCACCTGAAGCCGATGATCCTGGAACTGGGCGGCCATGCCCCGGTAATCGTCTGCGGGGACGTGGATGCAGAGGCCGCCGCCGATCTTGCCGTTGCGGCGAAGTTCCGCAATTCCGGGCAGATTTGCGTCTCGCCCACCCGGTTCTTCCTGCACGAGACGATTCATGACCGCTTTGTCGACCGGATGGTCGAGGTGACCGAAGCACTGGTCGTGGGCGATCCCCTGGCCGCGGCAACAACCATGGGGCCGCTGATCCACGAAAGGCGCCTTCAGGCCGCCGACGCGCTGGTTCAGCAGGCTGTCGACGCGGGTGCCAATCTTCGGACCGGAGGCAAACGCCTGTCGGACACAGGTGCCTTCTATGCCCCGACGATCCTGACCGACGTCCCAGACACGGCCGACATCATGACCCGCGAACCCTTCGGCCCCGTCGCCGTGGTCCAGCGGTTCACGGATCTGGACGACGCCTGCACCCGCGCCAATGCCACTGACTACGGTCTGGCGGCCTATGCGTTTACCGGATCGGCCCGTGCCGCGGAAACCATCGCCCACCGGATCGAAACCGGCATCCTGTCGATCAACCACTTCGCAGGCTCCAACGTCGACGTCCCCTTCGGCGGCGTGAAGGACAGCGGATACGGCCGCGAAGGCGGCGCGCAGTGCTTCGACGGCTACCTGACGACGAAATCGGTGTCCCACAAGGTCGCCTGATCCATGAATGGAACCTGAGAACGTGACCGACCCAAGACTGACCCCCCTTCACGGCCTGCGCGTGCTGGACCTGTCCACCGTCGTGGCCGGGCCCTTTGGCTCCGACATCCTGGCCTCGCTGGGGGCCGAGGTGATCCGCGTCACGCCCCCCGCAACGCCGCGCGCAGCCGAACCGCGTGATCCGCAGGCACAGGTAGAAGATGGCGAAGGCTTCACCTTCTCGCTGGCCCGTTCCAAGCGCAGCGTCGGGCTGGACCTGAAGGATCCGGTGGGCAAGGCCGCCTTCCTGCGGTTGGTCGAAGGGGCCGACGTCGTCTATGACAACTTCCGCCCGGGCGTGACACACCGCTTGGGGATCGA
Source organism: Chachezhania sediminis (assembly GCF_009765275.1). Classification (GTDB taxonomy): domain Bacteria; phylum Pseudomonadota; class Alphaproteobacteria; order Rhodobacterales; family Rhodobacteraceae; genus Chachezhania; species Chachezhania sediminis. The sequence goes on along the minus strand of NZ_VOPH01000010.1, from coordinate 86,151 downwards.
CTCGGACAGCCTGAAGGCCGTCAACCCGCGCATCGTGACCTGTTCGATCAGCGGCTTCGGGTCCGAAGGCCCCTGGGCGGCCGTCGGGGCCTATGACGTGACGGTGCAGGCGCTGAGCGGCGCGATGAGTATCACCGGCGACGGCACGGGCATGCCATGCCGCTGGGGCGTACCCATCGGCGACATCACCGGCGCCTTCTATGCCGTGATCGGCCTCCTGGCCGCGCTGGAGGAACGCGCGCGGACCGGGCTGGGCCAGCATGTCGAGGTCTCGCTTCTGGACGGGCAACTGGCCCTGAACAGCTATCGCGTGCCGCAGGCCTTCGGCGCTGGCATGGATTTTGGCCAGCCGGAACCGCGCAAGGGCGGCGCCGGGACGGTGCCCTACGGTCCGTTCCTGTGCGGGGACGACAGCTGGATCGTGATCGGCGTCGCGTCCAATTTCTGGAAACGTTTCTGCGAGGCAACGGGCCTTGGCGCGCTTGTCGACGATCCCCGCTTCGCCACACTGGCCCTGCGGCAGAAGAACCAGCTGGCGCTGGATCCCCTGATCGAGGCCCGCCTGCTGGACGACAGTTCCGACCACTGGCAAACGACGCTGATGGAGGCCGGCGTGCCGGTCGGCAAGGTCAACACGATCCGCCAGGCCTTCGAGCAGCCGCAGGCACAGGCACGCGGCATGGTCGTCCCGCTGGAGGGCACGGGGGCCGAAGGCGTCCGCACCGCCGGATCGCCGATCCGGTTCATGGGTGAGCCCGGCGCAACCTTCGCGGCGCCGCTCCCGGACGGGGCGGACAATGACGCACTTCTGTCCGCACCGCGCGCCCTGCCGAAAGACCCCGATCCGGCAGCAGCCGATGCCGCCGTGATGGGGCTGGCCGCGGTCGACGGCCCCCTGCAGGGCCTGATGGTGCTGGAACTCTGCGGCGACGAACCCAGCGGGACCTTCGCCACCCAGATGCTCGCCGACCTTGGCGCGACAGTGATCAAGGTCGAACGGCCGGGCAGGCCGGACGACACCGGTTCGGACCTGGCCCGGACCCCGGTCACCCCGGCACTGGCCTATTACTTCGGCCTGAACCGCAACAAGCGGTCGGTCTGCCTGGACCTGAAATCCGACGCAGGCCGGGAGACGTTCCTGAAGCTCGTGGCCCGTGCGGACGTGGTCTATGACAATTACAAGACCGGCGTGACCGCCAAGCTGGGGATCGACCCAGGCAGCCTGGGCAAGGTCAATCCGGGGATCGTCACCTGTTCCGTCTGCGGCTTCGGCAAAACCGGGCCCTGGGCGCACCTGCCGGCCTATGACGCCACGATCCAGGCCCTGGGCGGCGGCATGAGCATTACCGGCACAGGCGAGCCCGGCGCCATGCCCGTCCGCTGGGGCAATCCGATTGGCGGTTTCGGCGGCGCCTTCTATGCCGTGATCGGGATCCTTGCCGCCCTGCGCCGCCGCCGTCTGACCGGGCGGCCCGCATCTCTCGACATTGCGCTCCTCGATGCGCAGCTGGCCATGCATGCCTATCGCGCGGCGCCCGCCCTTTCCGGCCGCGTCTACCCCGCCGCCCAGCGGCGCGGCGGATCCGGCGCCCTGCCCTACGGCCCGTTCCTTTGCGCCGACGCCCAGTGGTTCGCCCTTGGCATCACCGGTCAGTTCTGGCCCGCCTGCGCCCGCACCCTTGGCCACCCGGAATGGATCGACGATCCCCGCTTTGCCACCGAAAACCTGCGGCAGGAAAACGAGGACGCGCTGAACGCGCTTGTCACCGAGGCCATGGCGACCCAGACCAGTATCGAATGGCAGCGCCGCTTCGTGGAACTCGGCATTCCCGGCGCGGCGGTGAAGACCATACCCGACGCCTTCGACCATCCCCATGTCGCCCGGCGCAACATGCTGGTGTCCTTCGACCATCCGGTGGGGCAGCGCCTGAAGGTGGCCGGGTCGCCGGTGAAGCTGTCTGGCCATGCCTTTTCCGGCTTCCGCCATGCCCCGTCGCTGGGCGAGGACACGCAAACTGTCCTGCGCGCCATCGCCGGGCTGGACGACCGGGCGCTGGCCGCCCTGCGCACCGATGCCAGCGTCTGGTGGCCGGAAGACGCGCCCTCCTACGCCCGCCCCAGCGTCGTCTGAGCCTGGCCCGTGACGGACGCGATGAGCGTTCGATCCCGGGAGGGTGGCGCTGCATTGTGCCGGAGCATCCAGACACGCCGTCCCATGCGCGGCCCGCGCCGGAGGGGGGCTCTGCCCCCCACGCCCTGCGGGCTCCCCCCGAGATATTTGAAGACCAAAGAAGCCGGGAAAGCCTCAGGACGGCTTCTCCCGGCTTCTTCTTTTCGCAAATACTCCCGCCGGAGGCATCCGACAGCAGCAACCGGCGCGGCAGACGGGCTTCCGGGGCCCGCAATCAGGCGGGGTTGGTTTTCCCATCGTGCCGGAGGCCGGGAACATGCCGCCGGCCACGCAGCAGACCCGGATCCGGCCCCTTCGACCTGCCCGCTGGATCTATCCATCCTCCGGCAGGCCATACATCCCATGCGTCCCGGAATGCATGTAGCCGAGGCCGCCGCCATTGGTGTTCATCGGCAGGTGGCCGCGGGCGCGGGTGTTGCCGTCGGCGATGAAGGCCCCGGCCTGGTCCCCGCCAGCACAGCCCGGGTCATCCGACCCGCAGATCGGCAGAGGCGCGAAGACGTACCAAACCATCGGGTGATCCAGATCCGAACTGGCGATCCCGGCACGGTCGGAACCCAGCTTGCCGAGGATCCGGAACGCCCCGAACGAGGTCAACCCACAAGAACTACAGGGCGGGCAGAAGGGGTGCGGCAGGATAGGGAGCGGCGCAGGACCGGCTTTGCCGCAGGCGCAACTCTTCCGCCCGGGCCTCGTCCCAATAGTGCCTGGTTTCCGGCCAGGGTTTCGGGACGATGCAGCCTGTCACCGGGCGACTTTCGCATAGCCGTTGTTCAGGACGACCTTCTGCCGTTCGACGGCCGTGGTGCGGAAGGACACGATTTCGCCGTCCACCCAGATCTGGGTCTGCAGCGTTTCGCCCGGGAAGACAGGGGAGGAGAAGCGCAGGTCGAACTGTTTCAGCCCTGTCGGATCGCCTCCGCAACAGGTGCGCAGGACCGACCAGCCGGCCACGCCATAGGAACAGAGCCCGTGCAGGATCGGCGCGTGGAAACCTGCCCCTCTGGCCACAGCCGGGCTGGCATGGAGCGGGTTGGAATCGCCTGAAAGGCGATAGATCAGCGCGGCCTGCGGCAGGGTCGGCACTTCGTCCACGATATCCGGCGCGCGGTCCGGCAGTGTGTGGACGGGCAATGTCGGACCGTCGGGTCCGCCGAAGCCGCCATCGGCCCGGGCAAAGGTCGTGCTGATCGAGGTCGAGATATGCGTGCCGGTCGCCTTGTCGTGGACATCGCGGGCGACGTAGATCAGCGCGCCCTTGCCGGGCCCCTTGTCGACGATGTCCTTGATCCAGGTCTTGCCGATCAGCGTCCCTTCTGGCGGCAGCGGGTTGTGGATCGTCAGCCGCTGTTCGCCGTGCAGCACCTGTTCCCAGGTCACACCGCTGTCGGGTTCGCGCACCCAGAAGCCGGGGCCGGCCATCACGACGTGCATGGTCGGAAGGGGGGCAAAGCCGTCGGCCTCTTCGAAGGTGAAACGGACATGGTCCTCGTTCAGCGGGTCGGCACCGACGCCGATCCCAAGGGCGTAAAGGATCGTGTCCCGCGTCGTGTAGGTCTGCTCGATCTCCTCGAAGGCGCGGGTCTTCAGTCTTTCATAATCGATGGCCATGGGTCTGTCCTTCCATCTGGCATGTCGTGTCCGGGCCGCGGCCCTCTCGGGCGCGCTTCGGCGGTGCGGGGTTTCAGGCCGTCAGAGCGGCAAAGAGGCGAGGCCCAGCCGCGCCGGCAGGGCGGTCAGGCGGCTCAGGATGTCATCGCGGATTTCCATCATGCGGGCCTCGGGGCCGCCGACGCCGATCATCAGGGGCGTGGGATCGTCCCGGCCGCTGAGCAGGACCGAGATGGAGTTGACCCCCGCCACCCGGCCGCCGTGGCTTTCGAAAAAGCCCTGCCTGCGCTCCTCGCCGATGCGTTCCAGAAGCCGGCGTTCGCCGACGCGGGCATGGGGCGGGGCTTCGGCATTGTTGCGCCGCGCGATGCGCAGGATCTTGGGGTCCTCCAGCCGGGACAGCAACGAACGGCCTGCGGCAGTGCAGGTCATGAAATCCTTGCCGCCGACCTTCGGCGCGATCTCTTCCGGCCGACCGGAGCTGACAACGTGGACCAGCTGGACATAAGGTCCGGTCTGGGTACCGATGACGACGGTTTCCCCCAGGTCTTGCGACAAAGCCTCGGCCGTGTCGCACAGCGGGTTGCGGCGGCCGATCCGTTCCAGCGCCCAGTCGCTGAGGAAGGCGGCGCGGCGGGCTGGGGCATAGGTGCGGGTGCCCTCGATCCGATAAAGATAGCCCAGATCCGTCAGGCATTTCACCAGCATCGATGCGCTCGATTGCGGCACGGACAGGGCCTTGCAGATATCGGTCACGCAGACTGGCCTGCGGACCGTGTTGAAGAACTCCATCAGCGCCATGGCGCGCGCCGCGGACTTGATACTCGACCCGCCCGGTTTGACGGCCATCCCCGTTCCCCCCTCCCTTAATCCTACTAATTGGTAGTATACTATTGGGTTTCCTGTTCGCAATCCTGTCTTGGCGGCGAAAACCACGGGTGCGATGTGTTTCGGGATGCCAGAACCTTGGTGGCGGCGCCTGCACGGAAGGCAAGGACCGGCAGCGCAGTTCCTGGCGGGAAGTAAGATGTTTCAGCGCAAAGAGCCGCGGCGTCTTCGCCAGTGAAACAGGCGGGAACGGGTCAGCCGGGCGGGACATTATATGATGGTCCTGGCTCCGGTACTTTCGAAGTGGGCAGCCCGCATTTTCGCGACACTGCGAACGCCCTCGCGGAACTCGGCGGCCTTGAAGCGCGCCTCCGTCCCGGCATTGACCTGCCTGTGCACCAGCCCCCTGGCGACAGATTGGCCGGACCTGCCTCCTGACGATCGCCACCGACCGGGACGAGATCCTCGTGGCCATCCCACCGGACAGGACATCGAAGATCTGGCCGATGGTGATCCGCCCCCTCACATCAGCGACGGGAGCCAGAGCGAAATCGCGGGGAAGCCGATCAGCAGCGCCATGATCACGACCTCGCAGGCCAGGAACCACAGAAGGCCGCGGAAGATCGTCGTCAGGGGCACGGCGTCGCCCACGACGCCCTTCACCACATAGGCGTTCAATCCCACAGGTGGCGTCAGCAACCCGATTTCGATCAGTTTCACGACCAGGACGCCGATCCAGATCTCGTCCACGCCCAGCGACTTGTAGATCGGCAGGAAGATCGGCAGCGTCAGAAGCATGACACCCAGCGGATCCAGGAACATGCCCAGCACCAGATAGACGGCGCACATGGCCAGGATCACCAATGTCGGGTTGGGGTCGATTTCCGTGACGAAGGCGGTCAGAAAGCGCGGCACCCCGGCGATGGCCAGGAAGCGGGTCAGAAGGATCGCCCCGATGGCGATGAAGAAGATCGACGCGGTGGTCTTCAGCGCCTCGGCAAAGCTGATGATCAGGTTGCGCCATGTCAGCTGGCGCAGGGCCGCGCCGATGACCAGCGCCAAGATCGCGCCGACGGCACCGGCCTCGGTCGGGGTGGCGATGCCGGCATAGATCGACCCGATCACGCCCGCGATCAGCAGCGGCAGGGGCCAGACATCCCGCAGGGCGCGCATCTTGTCTGCAAAGGTGATGGTTTCGGGAATCTTCGGCGCCAGCTTCGGATTGACGATGCAGCGGCCGACGATCATCACGGCATAGATGCCGGCGGTCAGCAGGCCCGGCAGGAAGCCGGCAATCAGCAGGGCACCCACCGGCACTTCGGCATACCAGCCATAGATGACGAAAGCGATCGAAGGCGGGATCAGCGCGCCCAGCGTGCCGGCCGCGGCGATCGTCCCCGTGGCCAGCGCCTTGTCATAACCGTATTTCAGCATCTCCGGTATCGCCAGGCGCCCCATCGCGGCCGAGGTCGCAAGGCTGGACCCCGACGCCGCCGCGAACCCGGCAGAGGCCAGATTCGACGCCACCGCCAGCCCGCCGGGCGTGTTGTTCAGCCAGACCCGCGCGGTGCGGAACAGCGACGACGTCAGCCCGGTGTGATAGGCGACCGCGCCCATCAGCAGGAACATCGGCACCGCTGACAGCGTGAAACTGGAGGCGAAATCGAACGGCAACGATCCCAGCGTCCCGAAGGACGCCCGCCAGCCGCGCAGCAGGAACAGACCCGCCACGGACACCGTCGCAAGGGCCACGGCGATGGGCACCCGGAAGGCCAGAAGCACAAGCACCAGCCCGATGCCGATGAAGCCGAGAAGCAGTGGATCCATCAGCGGGAACCTCCGTCAGGTCGTCGAGTTTTGGAGAGGGTCGCGGGCGGGGACACGCGCGGCCTCACAGGCCCGCCGGGTTCAGCGGATCGGCACCCCGGCGCCAGATGCACAGCTTCTGCCAGATGACCACGACCAGATAGACCGCCATCAGTGCGCAGCCGACGGGCAGGAACCAGCGTGCGGGCCAGACCTGAAGGTCCAGCGTCGCCGCCTCCCAGCTTTCGCGGATCGCGGTCTTTTCCACGGCGACATGAAAGCTGCGCACGCTGATGGCCGAGACATAGGCCAGCGCCAGGATCGCGCCCATTGCGTCGATCAGGGCGATGGTCTTGGGCCGCAATCCCTGGGTGAACAGTTCGACGATGACATGGCCCCCATCCCGCGTCACCAGCCCCAGCGGCAGGAAGACCAGCGCGACCATGTAATAGGACGACACCATTTCCAGCGTGTGGGGGACGGGACGGCCCAGCAGGTATTTGGCGGTCACGTCCAGCCCGACCTGCACCATCATCATGAACATCGCGATGCCGCCCAGGACGGCCCCGGCGATACACAGTCCGTTGGCGATCTTCGCGAAAGTCTTCATCCCGGCCCCATTCTGCGCATCGGACCGCAAATGCGGTCCGGTTTCCGGGCCGGTCGTGCCGGCCCGGATCCGTTCAGCGGATCAAAGCTTGGAATAGATCTCGGACCACAGCTTTTCGGCGTATTTCTGGCGGTCCATGCCGATCTCGGCCATGATGCCCTTCCATTTCTCGACGTTCTTCATCAACGCATCGACGATGGCCGACGGATCGTCGACACCGGCTTCCCTGGCTTTCTCTTCGGAATAGCCGATCTCGCCCTTCAGGAACTCGTCGAAGGACGCCTTCATGTCGTCGCCCATGGCATAGAACTCGATGCCGTCGGCCTTGGCCTGCTGGGCCGCTTCCAGCCCTTCCTCGTAGTAGGAAAAGTTGATGTCGGCGACCAGCTGCGGCATCTCCTTCAGAAGGATCGTCCTTTCCTCGTCCGACAGGTCGGCCCAGCGGTCTTCGGTCGTGTACATGACCAGCGCGCTGAAAATGCCGCCGATGGGGGTTTCCACGATCGACGTCACCAGGTCCTTCAGTCCGTAGGAGTTCAGCCACGCATAGGCGCCGATGGTACAATCGGCCTGGCCGCGCTGCATCGCCTCGTACATCTCGGCCGTGGTGATGCTGACAGGCACAGCCCCCCAATGTTCGGACAGCGCCCCGTTGCGGGTGCTGGCGCGGACCTTCTTGTCCTTCACCTGGTCCAGTGTATGGACCTCTTCAGTGCACATCAGGTGATAGTCGCCGCCGGAATAGAAGGCCAGAGGCTTCAGATCGTGCTTCTTGAACTCGGCCTCGCATTGCGGGCAGTCGAGCAGCTGCGTTTCGGTCAGTGCGGCGCCCCAGGCGATCTGATCGTCCACCAGCATGAACAGGTCGGACATCGTCACCGCGACCGGCAGCTCGCTCTTGTAATAGACGTCCACCAGCAGAGAGCTGTCGACCAGCCCGTCCTTGACGATCTGGAGCGACTCCTTGGGGCCACCCATCGACCCGCCCGAGAACAGTTCCCACGTGAGGCTGCCGTTGCTGTCGGCCGCGACGCGGTCGAAGAACGGCTGCAGGCCCTTTTCCACGACCACGTGGGTGGGCGGCAGCCACGAACCGTAGGTCAGCTTTGTATCGGCAGCAGCGCCGGTCGAGGCTATGGCCAGGACTGCGGCCGAGGCCGCAAGAATGCGTGTCATGATGGCGTGTCCTTCTCCCTGTGCGCAGGCCCGGCCCCTTGCGGATTGTCTCGCAGCCTAGCGCCCCCTCTCTCCCGTTGAAGGTATCGCCGGCGGACCGCCTGCAATGCAAGACTTATACCAATTGGTAGCACTACTCAATAGTAAAGACTTTTATTGCCATCGCACCGGATTTTTTCTAGGTTTGACATGAAGTTTTCTGCTTGCTATCCGATTATGTACTACCGATTGGTATACTGTTATTCGACAATCAGCCCGGGGCGGAATTATCCTCTGTTCCCCGGCGGCTAGGCCACTTGCGGCGTCCCCGTGCGCCGCGTCCGAAGGGGGACAGATGATCGAGGGGTACACCGGAAAGCTTCCCGTGCCGACGCCGGGCACCCAGCCCTTCTGGGACGGGACGCAGGCGGGCAAACTGGTGTTGCCGCGCTGCGGCGATTGCGGCGGCTGGACCTATTATCCGCGGCCGTTCTGCATGCACTGCTTTTCCTGGAACGTGACCTGGACCCGCGCCAGCGGCCACGGGACGCTGCACACCTTCGCCATCAACCACCTGCCCGCCAAGGGGTTCGAGGACGTGGGCAAGCCCGTCATCGCCGTGGTCGAACTGGAGGAAGGCCCGCGCATGATCACGAATCTGATGATCGAGGGCGAACCGGACCCGGACGCCATCCCCCTGGACGCCCCGGTCGAAGTCACCTTTCGCGCCGTGACGCCGGGCATCACCCTGCCCTGGTTCCGGCTGGTCCGAGGGGGCAGGTAGATGGCAAGGCACCCCCATTCCGGCAAGGTCGCCATCGTCGGCGCGGCCCACACCGACCAGATCGGCAAACTGCCCGGTCATTCCCGCCTGATGCTGCATGCCGAGGCCGCGCGGAACGCGCTGGCCGATGCGGGCCTGACATTGAAGGACGTGGACGGCATCTTCAGCGCCGTGGCGACGCCGAACGAGATTTCGGAATACCTGAACGTCACGCCCCGCTATGTCGACGGCACCAGCGTCGGCGGCTGCTCCTACATCCTGATGGTCCAGCACGCAGTGGCCGCGATCATGGGCGGCTATTGCGACGTGGCACTGATCCTGCACGGCGAATCCGGCAGGTCCTGGATCGACATGGAATCGCAAGGCACACCGCAGGGACCCGGCGGCCAGTTCGAGGATCCATTCGGCACGGTCGGCGCGGCATCGACCTATGCCCTGCCGGTCCTGCGGCACTTTCACGACTACGGCACGACAAAGTACCAGATGAGCCATATCCCGGCCGCGACCCGGGAATGGGCGCTGCTGAACCCGATGGCAATGATGCGCAGCAAGGGGCCGATCACGCCCCAGGACGTGATGGCATCCCGCCCCGTCTGCTATCCCCTGAACCTTCTCGACTGCTGCCTTGTCTGCGATGGCGGCGGCGCGCTGGTCGTCACCTCTGCCGAGCGCGCGAAGGACCTGAGGCAGCGGCCCGTCTATGTGCACGGAACGGGCGAGGCCACGGCCCATCGCAGCGTCGGCATGATGCGGGACTTCACAACATCGGATTCGACCGTGATCTCTGGCCAGCAGGCCTTTGCCTTCGCGGACATGCAGCCGTCGGACATAGATCACCTGATGCTTTACGACGCCTTCAGCCCGACGCCGATGTACTTCCTGGAAGACCTGGGCTTCGTGCCCAAGGGCGAGGTCGGGCCCTGGCTGGAAGACACGTCGAAGACGCCGGACGGAAAGATCATCTATCGCACCGGTCCCGGGGGCGATCTTCCGATGAACACCAATGGCGGCGGTCTCTCGTTCGGGCATTCGGGCCGCTACGGCATGTTCGCGATGCTGGAAGCGGTGTTCCAGCTGCGCGGCACCGCCGGCGCGCGGCAGGTCGATAACGTCAACACTTCGCTTGTTCATGGCCCCGGCCGGCAATTTGCCGCGGCGGCCACACTCATCCTCGGCCGCGACTGACGCGGGCCGCCTGTATCTGGAAAGGAAAACGCTCATGAGTCTTCAAGGCAAGGCCGCCATCATCACCGGCGGTGGGCGGGGCATCGGCTTTGAGTCCGCCAGGCTTCTCGCCGAACAGGGCGTCAATATCGTGGTCGTCGATCCCGGCGGCGCGCGGGATGGATCGCCTGAGGACAGCAGCCCCGCCGACGACGCGGTGAAGGTGCTGGAAAGCATGGGCGTCAAGGCTCTGGCGGTGAAGGAATCCGTCGCCGACTTCGATACCGCGGGCGAAATCGTGCGCCTTTGCGTCGATCAGTTCGGCAGTTGCGATATCCTGATCAACTCCGCCGGCCTGCTGCGCGAACGCATGGTCTGGAACATGTCCGAAGCCGAATGGTCGGGCGTCGTCAACGTCCACCTGAACGGGACTTTCAACATGTCCCGCCACGCCGCAGGCTACATGCGCGAACAAAAGTTCGGGCGGATCATCACCATGGGGTCCGACGCCTGGCGCGGAACCATCGGGCAGGCCAATTATGGCGCGGCCAAGGGCGGGATCTATTCCCTGACTCGTGCGCTGGCGCGCGAATTGGGAAAATACGGCGTCACCGCCAACACGATCTGCCCCACCGCCGCCACCCGCCTGACGCTGGACCAGCGGGTGAAGGACGGGTTCAGGAAGCGGCTCGAGGCCGGCCTGATCACCGAGGCGCGTTACAACGAGGTCGTGAACATGCCCCAGCCTGAATACATCGCGCCGCTGGTGGCCTATCTTGTGTCGGAAGATGCGGCCAACGTGAACGGCCAGTGTTTCCGTGCCGAAGGCACCCGCGTGTCGGTGATGGCCGAACCCTACGAAAAGGCCGCGATCTTCAAGGCCAATGGCAGCGAAAAGTTCAGCCATGACGAACTGGCCGACCTGATCCCGCGTATCCTCCTGGCAGACTACACCAACCCGGCGCCTGCCGCCGAAGACGCCTGAACCAAGGACGAAGCCCCATGTCGACCCGCAAACTGCCTTCGCCCATGATGTCGGGGCGGACGATCTATCAGCCCGAACACGAACAGTTCCGCGACACGTGCCGGAAGTTCTTCACGGCCGAGATCCTGCCCAACATCGCCCAGTGGGAAAAGGACGAAATCGTCCCCCGCAGCTTCTGGCGGAAAGCGGGCGAGATGGGGCTTCTGTGCGTCACGGTCCCCGAGGAATATGGCGGGCCCGGGGCGGATTACCTCTATGCCTCGATCGTGGACGAGGAGCTGGGCTATACCGGCCAGGCCAGCGTCACGCTTCAGGTCCAAAGCGACATCATCGCGCCCTATATCCTCGCCCTGGGCACCGAGGAGCAGAAGCAGGCATGGCTGCCCAAGATGGTGACGGGCGAAGTGATCGGCGGCCTCTGCCTGACCGAACCCGGCACCGGCAGCGACGTCCGGAACGTGCGGACGCGCGCCGTGCGGGACGGCGACGAGTACGTGATCAATGGGTCCAAGACCTTCATCACCAACGGCCAGAACGGGGACCTGTTCGTCGTGGCCTGCCAGACCGGGACGGGAGACCGGAAGGGCATCAGCCTGATCCTGGTCGAGGCCATACGCGACGGCTTTCGCCGGGGCCGGAACCTTGAAAAGCTGGGTATGAAGGCATCGGACACGTCCGAACTGTTCTTCGAGGACGTGCGGGTGCCGGTGACGAACCTTCTGGGCGTTGAAAATGGCGGTCTGGCGCAGGTGATGAAGGAACTGCCCAAGGAACGGCTGGCCATCGCCACCATCGCCATGGCCAATGCGCAGAAGGCGTTCGACATCACGCTGGATTATGTCCGGGAACGCGAGGCCTTCGGTAAGAAGATCTTCGAATTCCAGAACACCCAGTTCAAGCTGGCCGAGATCCGGTCCCAGCTGGCCATGGGCTGGGCCTATCTGGATCAGTGCATCGCCCGTTTCATGAAGGACGAACTGACGGGCGAGGAAGCGGCAATCGCCAAGTATTCCACGACCGAGATGCAGTGCCGGATCATCGACGACTGCCTGCAGATGCATGGCGGCTGGGGCTACATGTGGGAAATGCCGATTTCGCGCATGTATGCCGATGCCCGCGTCCGCCGGATCGGCGGCGGCAGTTCGGAAATCATGAAGCTGGTCATCGGACGGGCGCTGTGAGCGGTTCCGTGGTCGACGCCGCAACCGGCGACGGGCCGGGCGCCCTGCCCTTCGACCTAGCCCTGTGGCAGCGCGCGGCCGGAACCGTCGAAACGGGGCGGTTGTTCGAACTGGGGCGAGAATTCCACGACGGGATGCCGCATTACCCGACCCACCCGGATTTCGAGGTGTCCCTGTTCCGCAAGCACGGCGACCGCGTGCGCGGCGACGGGGCCAGTTCCGCCAGTTGCCACCTGTCCTTTGGCGGGCATACCGGCACCCATATCGACGCCCTGTGCCATGTCAGCCAGGACGGGCGGATGCATGACGGCTCGCCCGCCGACAACCAGCGGATTCAGGCCGGGACGGCCGTGGGCGATGCCGCGGACCTTGGCGTCTATGTCCGGCGCGGGGTGCTGTTCGACATCGCGGCGCTGGACCGGGTCGACCGGCTGTCAGGCGACCGGGTGATCGGCCCCGAGGATCTGGCACAGGCGGCCGAGCGGCAGGGGTTCAGGGTCGAGCACGGCGACGTCGTCCTGATCCGCACCGGCTGGGGACAGCTCTGGGGTGCGCCCGGCTATATCGACCACGCGACGCCCGGACCGAATTATGAGGCCGCCAAGTGGCTGCTGGACCGCGGCGCCGGGCTTGTCGGCAGCGACACGGCGGTGTTCGAGAAGGGCCCCGTGACCGATGCCGCACCGGTCCACCGCTTGCTGCTCTTCGAACAGAAGGTCAACATCATGGAAAACCTGGACCTGGAGCCGATTGCAGCTGCTGGCGTGTCCACCTTCCTGTTCCTTGCCCTGCCCCTGCGGGTCCGGGGCGGAACCGCCTCACCCCTGCGCCCGGTGGCGATATGCTGACGGGCAAACGCCAGGGCCCCCTGACCGACCTGAAAGTGGTCGAGATGGTGGGCGTGGGCCCCGGCCCCTTCTGCGGCATGATGCTGGCCGACATGGGCGCCGATGTGGTTCGGGTGGACCGGCTGGACCGCAAGGGCAATTCGACCCGGCAGGACGTGCTGAACCGCTCGCGCCGGTCGGTGGCGGTGGATCTGAAATCGAACACCGGTGTGGGCATCGCCAAGCGCCTGATCGCAGGCGCCGATGTGCTGATCGAAGGCTTCCGGCCCAGCGTCATGGAGCGTCTGGGTCTGGGACCGCAGGTCTGCCACGGCCTGAACCCGGCGCTGGTCTATGGCCGGATCACCGGCTGGGGACAGGACGGACCGCTGGCGCAGACCTCCGGCCACGACATAAACTACATCGCCCTGACCGGCGCGCTGCAGACCATCGGCACGAAAGACGCCCCCGTCCCGCCCCTGAACCTTGTCGGCGACTTTGGCGGCGGGGGCATGCTTCTGGCCTTCGGTGTCCTGGCGGCGGTGCACGAGGCACGGGTATCGGGCAAGGGCCAGGTCGTGGACGCGGCCATGATGGACGGTGCCGCACTTCTGATGTCGATGATCTATGGCTACCATGCCAAGGGCCGGTGGACCGACGAGAGACAGGCCAACATCTTCGACGGCGGCGCCCATTTCTACGGGACCTATGAATGCGCCGACGGAAAATTCGTCGGTGTCGGCGCCATCGAGCCGCAATTCTATGCCCTGATGCTGCAGCTGATGGACATTGACCCCGGCACCTTCGCCGACCAGTGGAACGAAACCGAATGGCCCCGCTTCCGCGAAGAACTGTCCCGGGTGTTTCGCACCAAGACCCGAGACGAGTGGGACGCGATCTTTGCCGGGACGGATGCCTGCGTCTCGCCCGTCCTGTCGATGGGAGAAGTGACCGCGCACCCCCACAACGCGGCGCGGCAGATCTTTACGAATGTGGCGGGGACGGTCATGCCCTCCCCTGCCCCGCGGTTCAGCCGGACGCCGGGCGCGATCAGCGCGCCGCCGGTGCTGGGCGGGGAACAGGGGGCCGAGGTGCTGGCGGACTGGGGTTTCGCCCCGGACGAGATCGCCGAACTGGAACAGTCCGGCGCCATCTGAAACGGATGTCGAACGGAACGGCGCCCGGGGGTATCCCCCGGGCGTCTCGCGTTTCAGCCCACCTGCCGGGTCCGGTTTTCCCAGTAAGGTTCGCGCAGCACACGTTTCAGCACCTTGCCGCTGGCGTTCCGGGGCAGCGCATCCAGGAATGTCACCTTCCGCGGCACCTTGTAGCCGCCGATATGCTGGCGGCAGTGGGCGATCACGTCATCGGCGGTCAGGGACGCCCCTGCACGCATCACGCAGACGGCCATCACTGTCTCGCCATATTTCACGTCCGGCACGCCGATCACCGCGCATTCGGCGATATCGCGATGTTCGGACAGGGCGTTTTCGACCTCTACGGGATAGATGTTCTCTCCGCCGCTGACGATCATGTCCTTGATGCGGTCCTTCAGGTAGACATAGCCCTCGCCATCCATCATGCCCGCGTCGCCCGTGCGCAGCCAGCCGTCGGCGTCCAGAACCTTGTCGGTCGCCGCCTTGTCCTGCCAATAGCCCTTCATGATCTGCGGGCCCTTGGCCACGATCTCGCCCACTTCACCACGGGGCAGCTCGCGGCCGTCATCGTCGCAGATCCGGATCTTCGTGCCCACGGCCGGTTTCCCTGCGGATTCGAGCAGATGCGCCTGCCCTTTCAGCGCCTTCTCGTGGTCGTATTCGTTCAGATAGGTCAGCGCGCCGGTCGCCTCGGTCAGCCCGTAGCCCTGGATCAGATCGCAGCGGAACACCTCGGTCGTGCGCTGCAGCAGCGGGACGGAGATCGGCGCCGCGCCGTAATAGATCACCCTCAGGTCGTCGAATGTCATCGACGCGATGTCCGGCACGTCGTCCAGCAAGGACTGGATGATCGCCGGGACCATGTTGATCGTGTTGATCCGGTATTCTTTCAGCGCCTTGACCAGCCCGTCGGGGCTAAAGCTTTCGTGGAGCACGCAGGTGGTCCCGTTCACACCGGCCGCGAAGACGCGCAAGGCCCCCGCCGCGTGATACAGCGGCGTCACGATCAGTGCCCGTTCCCCCGGGCTGCGCCGGGCACTTGTCGCGACCATCGCCTGGTCCAGATGCGCCAAGATATTCGCATGGGTCAGCACCACGCCCTTGGGCATCCCCGTCGTACCGCTGGTGTACATGATGTAAAGGCTGTCGCGGTCCGTCACCGGCACGTCCGGCCGGCGGTCCGAGGCATCGAGCCATCTGTCCCAGCCCTGCCAGCCGGCGCGCTCTGTGCCCACCGACACGAAGGTTTCCACCGACGACAGGCTGCCACGGACGCTATCGATCCCGTACATGTATTCCTCGGTCGCGAACAGCATCCGGCTGCCGGAGTGGCTGATGATGTACGCCCACTCCTTCGGGGCCAGGCGAAAATTCAGCGGGATTGGCGCAGCGCCGGCCTTGGCCGCGGCCAGGTAGACCAGCGCGTGTTCGATCGAATTCTTGCCCAGATAGGCGATCCGGTCGCCCACCTTAACGCCCGACGCGATCATCGCATTGGCGATGCGGTTCGCAAGACGCTCTGCCTCGGCATAGGAAACGATGCGGTCGCCCTGGATCAGGAAGGGCACGGCCGGACGCATGTCCGCGTGGTACTCGAAATAGTCGTGGAACCGCATGCACGTCCTGCCTTCCGGGGATTTCGGCCGCAGTCAGCCGCGATCAGCTGCTGTTGGCCGGCCTGTCCACGGCCAGGCCGAACTGGAACAGGTCAAAGAACTTCTCGG
Organism: Chachezhania sediminis; assembly: GCF_009765275.1. Lineage (GTDB taxonomy): Bacteria > Pseudomonadota > Alphaproteobacteria > Rhodobacterales > Rhodobacteraceae > Chachezhania > Chachezhania sediminis. Next base: position 70,128 of record NZ_VOPH01000010.1, on the reverse strand, counting down.
CAATCTCGCGCGGGTCTTCCTCGCCGTCTTCCCGATACCAGTGCGCGATCCAGTTGAAGGACCCGAACAGCGCGAAGGACACCGATTTCGGATCGCATTTCCGGATCGACCCGTCCTCGATCCCCTGTTCGATCACCTCGCGGACCTCGCTGTTCAGCCGCCGGCGTCCGTCCCAAAGGCGGGTGGAGCTTTCGGGCGACATGTCGTTTGCGCGGGTCAGGATCAGGCACTTGCCGAAATCGGTCGTCATGATCTGGGCATAGGCCACGAAGATGTTGCGCAGCCGTTCCCAGCCGTTCCGCCCGTCATCGCGCGCCTTGCGGATCGCAGAATGCAGGTCGGCGGTGGCGATGCGCGAACATTCGAACAGCAGCGCCTCCTTATCCTTTACGTAGTAATAGACGGTCGGCTTCGACAGCCCCAGGATCTCGCATAGATCGTCGATCGTGGTGTTGTGAAACCCCTTCTCGTTAAAGGTGCGGGCAGCGGCGCGCAGGATCTCCAGGCGCTTCTCTTCGCGCCGGACGAGCACTGCCTTGCTGGTCTTCCTAGCCATGGCGATCCCTGATTTTTATTGCTTTCGACTATAGCCCGGGCGGCGGCGCGATGCCACAAAAACTTACCAATCAGTAGGGTTTTTCGGTACGGCTTTTTGCGCGCCCGTTCCGGGCGGCGACAAGATGTAGTGGTTTGGACCAGACGCGGCAACAGCCGGTAATGAAGCTGCCACGACTGATGAACCTTGCTGCCTTCGACTGCGGGCTGCTCCCTGCCTCAGGCCGGTTTTCCGCTCGAAGCAAGGGCCAGACGCCCCCAGCGGACCAGAACGGCCAGGGCCGCACTTCCCGCCGCCCAAAGCCAGAATTCCGGCCAGCGAAACATGGATGGAAAACCGATGATGAACTGCGCGGCGGCCAGCCCCACGATCTGTGCTGTCACATGGTTCGTCACCTGCGTCGCCGAAGCGGAAACGGGGGTCAGGAAGGCCGTTGTCGCACCGACCAACAAAAAGGCCCCGGCCTTGGCAAGTCCGAGCATGTTGCGGGCGCCGGAGCTGTTGTGCTCGATGAGAGAGGGCACAGCGGCCGCGCGTATATCAGCGTCGGGCGACATGAAACGGGCGATCACACCCGAGGACCGTTGCATCAGATCGACCTGAATCTGCCAGGTCAGGGTCCAAAGACCCCAGGCAACAAGGACAGGCAGCAGCAAAACAAGAAAGTACCTGACGGCAATCATGAAACGCACCTTGCACCATCCAGCCGGAAACATGGTGGCTCGAAGCTTGCAGAAATCAAACTATGGCCGAGAACACCTCTGGCAGGACAGCGGACGGTACCGCGATCTCCTTAGCGGACGTAGCCCCGGTCATAAATGATCTGCTGGGCGATGCCCGCAACCGTCAGGTAGATCGAGGTCACCGCAACGATGAATGTCAGCAGCGGGAAATGCGCGAAATCGGTCCAGGCGGCATAGGCGATGGACCCGGTCCAGACCAGCGCCACCGGCAGGGAAATCGCCCGCCAACGTGCGGTGCGCACAGGGTGGATGAAGCGCAGCGTCAGGAACTGCGCGACCGACAGGGCGAGGACCAGCCCCAGGATCACCCACCAGGCCGGCTCGATCACCAGCAGGGCCAGCGTCAGCATGTTCCAGCAGGCCGGAAAACCCCGGAAGGACGCATCCGACGTCTTCATCCGCGTGTCGGCGAAGTAGAGCGACGAGGTGAAGGGGATGAAGAGCACCACGAACCAGCCAGTCCAGCCGGGCAGAAGGCCCGATCCATAGAGCGCATAGGCCGGGATCATGACATAGGTCAGGAAGTCGATGATCAGGTCCAGAAGCGTCCCGTCGATGATGGGCGCGTTGGACTTCACGTCATATTTCCGTGCCAGCGGTCCGTCGATCCCGTCGACGATGAATGCCACGGCCAGCCAGATGGCCATCATGGACCAGTCCTGCTGGGCAGCCTCCAACAAGGCCAGCATCGCCAGCGAGGCGCCGACGGCAGTGAAGAGGTGTACGGAATAGGCTCGGAAACGCATTCGCCGGAAAGTGCCCGTTCCGGTGGGGAGTTGCAAGCGGTTGCTTGCCGACGCGGGCCGATCCGGGTCACATGATCCGGTCGGTGAGCTGACGGTCACAGGTCCAGGTTTCGCGCCGTCCGGTCGTGATGAAGAATGCGGGCGACCGCCTCGGCCAGGGGTTCGGCCGGATGGGCGCGGATGCCACCATGTTCGATCGTCGTCTCGATCAGGCGGATCCGGGCGGGATCGTGGGCAGCCAGGCGGCGGATGGGGGCGATCGGCACCCGCGTGTCGGCCGGGTTGTGGAGCGCCAGAACAGGCACCTCGCCCGTGACCCGGGACGTCGCATAGGCAAAGGCCCCCGAGGCCACGAACACCGACGATATGTTATCGGGCCGCCGGACCTGCGCCAGATCCGACGCGTAAAGCACGTTCAGCGCCGTGATTCCCCCGGCCGAGGATCCGCAGAGGCAGACCGGGCCGGCGATGCCGTGAAGGTCCGGGCGGTCCCGAAGCCAGTAGAGCAGCGCGACCGTATCCTCGACCGCGGCCATGGCCAGGCGCCGGGTGAAATGGACGGTCAGCCCTTCGCCAAGGGCGGCGACTTCCGCATCCATCCGATGAATGCGCCGCCATTTGATCCCGCACACCGGCTTGTCCCGGCCCAGTCTGTAGGACGGAAACAAGGCGTCATAGCCCTGACTGTTGAGTTCCGCGGCGATTCCGGCGTGTTTCGGAGACTTTCGCGACCCGCTTCTGAACCCACCGGAATGCAGCCAGACCACGGTGCCCCTGGGCTGGGGGGCGCCGGTCCGGAAAAGATCAACCTCCAGCGGCAGCGGTCCGCGTTCGGTCGGGGCCTGATGATATTCGAATGTCTCGATCATGAGCGATCCCTTACCGGACAACGAATGGACCACATAGCCGACTTGCCCTGAAGACACCATTCCGGGCGACGGCGGATCAGATCGACCCGCGCGCTGGATCTGCCGATCAGACATTTGGACTTGGCCACCGCGTTAGCCACGCCGAAGGGTATCGAAACGGAATGGACCGCGGCGGTCGAAGCGCTTCAATAGCTTTTGTACCTCGGTTTCCACGTCAGCCTGAACCCCCTCTCCGGGCTTGAAACGGTAGCGGCGAAGCATCGGGACCTGAGCGACCGCGGTCAACGGCACGAATTTACTGTCAGGCTTGAACGGCCCGCACATGACCCATCGACTGGCAGACCGCCGATTGCATTGATGCCGAACGTCTCCTGGTTCCGGTTGAAAAAGACCCCAAATGACGTTGGTCGGGCGCCAGGGCCCGATTTCCAACCGGTCGATGGAGCGGGAACCGTCGGTTTGGGCAAGCGAAGCTTTTCTGGGCCCTACCTTCTGGAACCCATTCGCCCGAACAAAACGGATGAAGCACGTCCCCCCTGTGCCCTGCAGTATTTGCCCGGCACCTGGACGAGACGCAGGAATTCCCTCCTGTTCGGCCTCACGTCGTCATCGCTGACTTGCGACCTGCGAATATCCTTGGAACGGCAGGTTGAATCCGTCCAGACGATCCGTCTCCGATACTCGTGGAACCTTGCCGTCCAGACCTCGATGGTGCCCGCGATCAGGATACCGCGGTCTTCGACAAGGCCCGGGCCATGGCATACCTTTATCCGGGTCGCTCAGCGATAGGTCAGGCCGAAGCGCAGCGGCATCGGCACACCCGCCCGCACCGTGTCGGCGCGGATCAGGGTGTCGATTTCGTCAGGTCTCAGCCCGTATTCCTGCAGCAAGGTCACCGAGTGCTCGCCGATCCCCGGTGGCAGCAGCGTCCGCCCCACCTGCCCGCCCGCGAAGTGTGCCAGCCGGCCAACCATCGGCAGGATGTGTACCTCGCCCGGAACAAAGACGACCTGACCGGACTGAACGAAATCCGGGTCGCGCAGCAACTCCTTCACCTTCCGGGCCGGGATGGCCGGGATGCCCGCGGCGGTCAGTCGCGTGACGGCTTCGGCCGTCGTGATCCGTGCCATGCCCTGGGCGATGCCGGCCGTTCCCAGCGCGGCCGTCACGCATGCGGCGTCCGACGCCGCGATCCGGACCCAGCCGTCCGCCGTCCGGTGCAGGCGGTCATGGTCGGCCCGACCCTTGTAATCGGTATCGCCCTGTACCAGCCCCGCGGTGCCGTTCACGCCGGTCACCTGTTCGGCCTGCATGAAGACAGCGGTGCGCAGCAGCGCCGCTTCCACGGCCTGCCCCCGCCCCGACCGTTTGCGTTCGACCAGCGCCAGGGCAGTGGCCCAGACGCTGACACAGGCCGAGGTCACGTCGACATAGGCGGCCGACGAGACATAGGGCGTGGTCCCATCCCCCTGGGCCGCCATGATCCCGGTCATCGCCTGTATCACCATGTCGACGCCCGGCAGCATCGCCTTGGGCCCTTGGGTGCCATAAGCGGACAGAGCGATGCTGATCAGCCCCGGATTGTCGGCTGCCAGCCGGTCGTGATCCAGACCCAGCCGGGCCATCGTCCCCGGCCGCATCCCGTTGATCGCCACGTCGGCCGATCGCGACAGACGGCGGAAGAGGTCCCTGCCCTCCCCCGTCCGCAGGGACACCGACAAGCTGCGCATGCCCCGATTGAAAGAAAAGCCCGTGGCGCGAAAGGGATCGCCCTCCAGATCCTCGACCTTCACGACATCGGCGCCCAGTTCCGCCAGAAGGAACCCGGCCATGGGCGTCGCCACGAAGGTGCCCAGGTTCAGGACCTTGACGCCCGCCAAGGGGCCGGGGCGCACCTGCGCCTCGACCGTTGGCGCCGACTTCGCGGGCCAGGAAGATTCGGCCCCCTGTGCCACATGGCGGAAGGACGGCGGCGTACGGGTCAGGATCGCGGGGGGTGCGGGCGTCACCACCTGTCCCCAGCCCTCCGCATCCAGCCGCCAGTCGATGCCGTTGGCGGTGACCTGCACCCCGTCCATGAGCCCGTCACGGTGGCGGACGGGTTCCACGGGGATGCCCTTCTCGCGAAAGCGCGCGGCCCAATGGGCGACGTCGTGCTGCAGGAAGGCCTTCTCGATCAGCGCGGTGGACCATTCGAAGTTCTGCGGGAAGGTCACGGCGTCGGGATTGCCGCCCACCCGCGGTTCGTCGATCATCCAGCCCAGGCCCAGTTCGACCAGCATCAGCCCGACGAACCGCTGCCCCAGCGCGCCGCTGGCGATCCAGCCGCCGCATTTCGCCCGGAACGGCCGATAGGTCGGATGCTTGCCGAAGGCGCCGACCTTGGTCGATGTCTCGGGCCCGTTCGGATCAACGGCGACGGAGGCCGACGATGTGACCATCGAGGCATGGACGCCCGACACGACGATCTGCTGCCCTGCTTCTCCTTCGCCCTGCGCGAAGACCGCCGACAGGATCGACGCCGCCGACCAGATCCCGTGGATGTAGAGCACGTAAGGACCCACCATCTCGACCGGCGATCCATCCGTGGACATCTGGCGCGAGGAGATGGCGGCATAGGCACAAAGCAGCCCGTGGGATTCCACGTCCGTCGCCCATTTCGGATCGCCCAGCCAGGTCGTGGGCATCCGCGCGACGATGGCATGACCATTGGCCGCCAGCGCCTCCCCTGCCCTTCCTTGCCAGCCATGGCTCGCCCACCTGTCGGCCAGGATCACCACGTCCGCCCCGGCGAAATATCCGGCCAACAAATGCGCATCCCGGTCCGGGTCGATCACCAGCGCGGCCTTGTTGCGATAGCGGAAGGCCATCGCGCCGGTCCGCGGAACGGCCGCGGTCGAAATCTTCACGACCTCGGCGCCGTAATCCGCCATCAGCGTACCGGCGACGGAGCCGGCCAGCCCATCCGCGAACTCGACGACGCGAAGTCCTGCCAGTGCGTTCATGTCTGCCCCCCTTCCCTTGCTCTCATTACGGCGACCGACCGAACCTATACCCAATAGTATACACCCGAAGCATGATCCTGCCGGATGCAACCGGTCAATCCGGTTCGGGCCCCGGTACGGTTTTCTCACATATGCGATATGGCCGTTTCTGCGGGGTCGAGTGCATACCGGCAGGAAGACGTCGAGGTCAGCCAAGCGTAGATGGTGTGACGGCACTTATTATACCATTTGGTAGCATCAATGCCCCGGTCGCCCAGCCAGTACAGGAATTATGTTCTTGCGGTTGCCGCCATATAATCATTACTAATCAGTATATATTACTAACGGGTAGGGTTTCGGCGCGGATCGGATCTCGGGCCCGGACAGGATAACCTGCGAGGACCGCATGAAACTGCTTGAAAACAAGGTTGCGCTGATCACCGGCGGCGGGTCCGGGTTCGGCAAGGCCGGATCCATCGCCTTTGCGGACCACGGCGCCGCGGTCTGCGTGGCCGATATCAATGCCGACAACGCGGCCGCCGTCGCGGAAGAGATCACCGCCGCCGGTGGTCGGGCCATCGCGGTGGCCGCCGACGTGGCCGATGAACGAAGCTGCGCCGACATGGTCGCAAGGACTGTCGATGCCTTCGGCGGGCTGGACGTGGTCTGGGCCAATGCCGGCGTCGCCCAACCCAAACGCGCGATCGAGGACATGCCCCTGGCCGAGTTCCAGCGCATCATGACCATCAACACGCAAGGGGTCTGGCTGACCCTGCGGGCCGCGGCCAGGGCGCTGAAGGCCTCTGGCTCCGGCTCGGCCATCGTGACGTCTTCGGTGTCGGGCGTGAAAGGACGGCCGGGGCTGTCGGCTTATCACGCGTCCAAGGGCGCGGTGATCATGATCACCCGTGGGCTGGCCGCGGAATGGGCGCCCTTCAACGCACGGGTGAACTGCATCTGCCCGGTGGCCGCCGACACGCCGATGCTGCCCACCTTCTTCGAAAGCCTTGGCGATCCGAAGGAACTGGTCGAGAAATCCCGGTCGAACATCCCGCTTGGGCGACTGGCCACGCCCAAGGACATCGTCGACTGCGCGCTCTACCTAGCCTCGGAAATGTCGGCGATGATGACGGGCAGCACGCTTCACATCGACGGCGGTGTCCTGGCGACCTGAGGCGGAACCTCCTCCTGCCCTGCCAGGCGCCAAGGGGCCCGCCGTGACGACGGCGGGCCCCGCTTTCGTTTCGCCGGGATCAGGCTGCGGACGGGAACTTTTTCATCTTCATCGCCCTGCCGCGGCCCCAAGAACTTCAGTGCATGCTGTCCGGCAGCCACGTTGCCATCTGGGGGTTGGCGGTCAGAATGTGTCCGGTCAGATTGGGCATACACTGAAGACGGATCGAGGCGTCTGTCAGCGCTGCCAGCGTACACTTCGAAGGCCGGACCGGGCCCCGTTTGCGCCGTCTTGCGTCAAGGTCATCGGGTGGGCGTGGCAGCGCGATCGCTTCAGGGCTGAAGTACTCCACACATGGAACAAGACCGGTCGTTTGGGCATGTACCTACGGGTCGAGATTGTCCTGGCCCTGTCCACCGCGGTGGACTGTATGTCGCCCACGATCCGGGACCACCTGTCCCACCTGTTACATGGCCGGGACCGGAAAGGGGTCATTGGCAGGCCTGCCCCGATCAGAAGAACGCTTTCGTCCTCATCCTGTTCCTACAACCATTTTGTCTGGATCACGGCATCGTTGGCTGCTGCGTCGAACCGTGCCTGGCTGTGAGTGGCCGCGGTCATGGATTGTCCCGGCGAACACGGCGGTCCTGGGAAACCCGGATTGCTTGTCCATCGGCAGGACCGCTCCGGGAACTGGGCGCCCTTCGGCGACGGCGGACGAAATCTCCCCGCTGGATTGCGCCGGGACGGCCAATGTCGGGCCTGGCTTTGGGGCCGGACCGGTCCTGCAAGACCACGGCATGGACCTCGACATAGGTGCCCATGATCCGGTGACCTGGATCTGCAGAACGGTCGCGTTCATGTCCGTCAACGACTCGTAACCGGGGTCATTTTGGCTGTGGGCGGCATGCCGGCCTGGGAATAGGCCATGGAGGCTGTCACTAATGTCAATGATCTGGCCGCGCCTTTTACAAGTTCACCGTACTCTGGCATCGGATATTCCAGCGCTAAGGTCTCCCGGGCATAAGCCCAATCGGTTTAGCCAGCCACGGAGGGGCGAGGGCCTGTCGAATATCACAGGGTTGTTCATGCCTTGACCGCCTTGTCCACCGCGGTGGACGCTGGACTTCAGGCCTGTGCCATCCGGTGCAGCAGGGCCGCCGGATCGAAACTGTCAGCTCGTTTACCCAATGTGACGCTTTGGAAATATGCGGGCAGGTTCCGGATGTGGCCGCCCAGTTGCAGCAGAAGAAACACGGTCAACGACGCTCTTGTTTCACCCAGCCTTCGGGTTGCCTGGCGATAGGTGTTGGGATCGATCCCCATCATCGACGAAAGTCCCGTCGCGTGGTTCACGACATCGGTCCAGGATCGCAATGGCCCGGTCGAAAATGCGACGGCTTCATGGCATGTTTCCACGATCTGCTGCAAGGAGCAGGTCGTCCCGGTTTCGACCGACGGTTCGGAATCCTGTGTTTCTTGTTCTGACTTAGATTGGTGCCGGACAGTTTGACCGTCATTGGCGGGCAAAACGGTCGGTTCCGATTGTTCCGCAGGAACCGAGGGTAGGGCGTCAAGCATCGCGCGATAGTCGTCGGGCGCCAGGGCTCGGCGCAGCGTCTTGCGGATTGCGGCTGTCGCTTCCGTCTCGCCATTTACGTCTTCAATCCGGGCCAGGCGCGCCAGCAGGACTTTTCGCAGGCAGCGGCCGGTGCGGCGGTCGTCTTCGACCTGTTGGGCGAGGGCGATCAGCCGCTCGGCCCGCGCGAAGAGAGGTGCCAGCGACAGGCCGAAGCTGGCGCCCGATCCGTCGGTGGACCGGACACGATAGCGTTTGCCGTTGGGGCTGTCCTGGCGGTCCAGAAGGTCCAGCGTGGCAAGCCGTTCGATGTGCCGGCGCAAGGTGCGTTCGTCGATGCCACCGGCCCTGCGGCAAAGCTCGATGTTCGATGCGAAGACGACGACGCCTTGTCCGGGCTTCAGGAAGCTGATCATCGCCTGGAGCGTCTGAACGTGTCCGGCGCGCAGGCCCAGGATGCTGCGGGCGTCGCGAACGGCGCGCAGGATGTCCCACGCGGTGGATTTCGGGTCGGCACAGGCCGACCGGTCCGCCGGGCGCGTGCCCGGCAGCGGGATCCGTTTGAATGCCATGTTTTCCAACACGGGACGACCGTCAGGCCAGACCCCACCCATGCCTTTCCCCGGTGTTACCCGAAAAAAGGCCGCAAAAAGCCGGCTCGCCGAATCGGCGACACTTGACCGGAATGTCGGAGATTGCTACATCACAGGTGCTAATCACATGATGAGGGCTCTCCAGGGGATACCTTGGGGGGCTCTTTTCTTTTGGGGTCCTGCGTGCTCCTTCTGCTCGGTTTTTATGGTGGCCGGTCTTGTTATTGCCGGCCGGTTTCATCCTTCCAGCGGATCAGAAGCGATTGAAGGATGTCCTCCGCCTGCTCCTCGATCCACTGGCCGAATTCCGGGTGATCCCGCAGCGAGACGCTGAGCGAGATGGTGTCCTTCTTGCGCTGAAGGTCGCCCAGGGGGTTTCCGTCGACAGTCAGCAATGCGCGTTGGGCGGCGTCCGGCGCTGTCGCTTCGCGCGGCTTGCGCATCGCGATCTTGCCGGCGTCCATCACGGCGTGGAATCGGGCGACGCTGTCGCTTTCCGGATCCATGCCTGCCAGCATGTCGCGCGCGACGGTCAGCAGGTCCATCTCGGCCGCCAGCGTGGCCAGTTCGCCCCATTGCCGCCGGCCGATGCCATGGGCCGGACCGATCAGCCGGATCAGCTCGTCGGGCAGGGTGTCCAGCACCACCTTGTGGTTGGACACGCCCTGTCGTGACAGCCCCAGCGCATCCTGGATCACTTGCGGTTTATAGCCGGTTTCCTGCATCTCGCGGATGAACAGCGCCTTCTCGATGAAGGAGGGGTCCAGGCGCAGGTTGTTTTCCTGCCCCTGCGCGATGATCGACGCCTCGTCGTCCAGCGTGCGGACGATGGCCTTGACCGGCCCGCCGATCCTGCGGATGGCGGCCAGCCGCCTCCGACCATAGATGATGCGATAGCGGTCGGGCTCGCCCGTCGGGCGGACCAGGATCGGGACCTGCTGGCCGTGGCGGCGGATGCTTTCCGCCAGTTCCACGATGCCGGATTCGTCCATCGCCAGCCGGTCGCGCAGACCGTCCTGTTCGATCCGGTCGGGATCGATGTCGCGGATCGAATTCGCCGTGATCTCGCGCAGGGAGTCACGTAGGCCCCCGACCGACCCGCCGAAACCCTGCCGCTTGGCAGCAGCAGGGGAGGCGTCCTGGGCGGCCTCGGCCGCGGAAAAGATCTTGCGTCCCATCAGCGTCCCCATGCCTTCTGGATCACCGTCTCGAGCTCGTCCGCGACGCTGTTCATACTGGTCAGAGCGCGGTCCAGCGTCTTGCGGATCAGCTGCCCCGGTTCGACCTCGTAGATGGTCTGCTGGGTCATGCCGGCATCGCTGATCGCGGTCGATTTCAGCATCGGTTCGGTCAGCACCTGGTCAACAAGGATCGACCGAAGATAGCCCGCCATCTGTGTCTGCGGTCCGTCCGAAGGTTCGTAGCGCGTGATCAGGAACTTCAGGAAGTCCCAGGTTACCCGCCGGCCGATCGCCTCTTCCACTGCCTTTATGGTTTCGGATGCCAGCTTCAGGAACTGGCTCATCGACGCGATGTCCAGCATGCCCGGAACGACAGTGACCAAAAGCCCGGTCGAGGCCGACAGCGCCGTCAGCGTCAGAAAGCCCAGCTGCGGCGGGCAGTCCATCAGGACGATGTCATAGTCGCCGTCGACCTCCTCCAGCGCCAGAGCCAGCCGCTCGGCAAAGATGGGCTGGATCCGGCCGGCCAGGGCATTGGCCGTTTCGGTCTCGTACTCCGACAGCATCAGACCGGCGGGCACCATGTCGAGATTGTGGAAATAGGTCTTGCGGATGACCTGGGACAGCGGCCGCTGATCGTGGTATCGCAGCGCGTCATAGATCGTGCCGCCTTCGCCGAATTCCAGTTCCGGGCGATAGCCGAAAAAGGTCGTGAGGCTGGCCTGCGGATCCAGGTCCAGCACCAGTACGCGATAGCCGCGAAGCGCATAACGCTGTGCCAGGTGGATCGTCGTCGTGGTCTTGGAACTGCCGCCCTTGAAGTTCACGACCGAAAGGACCTGCAGCCGATCGGACTTGCGCCGTCCGTGTTGGTAGGACGCCGCGTTCTTGCCCGTCCGGCCCAGGATACCGCGCAGGGTATCCACATCCTCGGCACTGTAGAAGCGGTGGCCGCGGGCGTCGGTGAAGACCTCGGGGAAACTGCCGTCCTTGTGGCGGTTCCTCAGGTTCGACGGGCTGACGCGCAGCATCTCGGCCACCTCGCCCGAACTGAAGCGGCGCAGGGTCTTACGTTCTTCGGGCTGGAAGGCAATTTTCATCTGGCGGTCGAGCGATTCCGCAAGGCTGTCGGCCATCGCTCCGATATGATCGGAATCGATTCCAACGGCTTTCGCCCGCGCGGACGCGTTCGTGACATCCATTGCTCACTGCCTCTTGTAGCCCGTTATGTGGGTCTTGTAAGGTTCTGACGGTGGTCTGGGGTTCTATCGCTAAACACCGTCAGAATGCCAAATGCCACGAGAGTTCGATTCCGGCAACAGTTTTCTGCCCTTGCGGAAATCTTATCCACAGGGCGATGTGGATGAAACAGCGCTTTGGCCTGCTTTCCGCGATGTCGGCAAGCCGATTTCTTGGAGCTCTACCCGGAGAAACCGAACAAACGGCCCATTTTCGTTCGGATTGGGTGTGCAGCTCGCGGTTTCGAAGGGAATCGGAGTCTTCGGCCGAAAACCGTTTGAACCCCGTGCTTTGGCGGAAACCATGATCTTCAATGCACGCGACGGGACGGAATAAGCGGTGTGCCGCGGCAAACGACCGGGCAGGGCAGGGGAGGGGGCGTAGGTTCGGGGCCCGGACAGGCCCCGAAGGTGATGGCACTACTGTCCCGCCGCGGCCTGAAGGCCATGCGCGGCAAAGGCGCGGGCCAGGCGGATGGCATCCTGCGCGGCGTCGCCGGCGGCGTTGCCCTGACGGCCCCGGTCGGCGATGCCGACGAAGATCACGGCGAAACGGAACAGGGCGAAGGCCTCGTGGAACGGCGTCAGTTCCGCGCCGTGGGTGCTGTGGGCGTTGTACTCGGCCAGGAATTCCGACCTGCCCGGAATGCCCAGGGACCGCCAGTCGAGGTCGGCAAAGCCACCATATTCGTCCTGCCGCGACCGCCAGCACAGGCAGAAGAAGGCCAGATCCGCCATCGGGTGGCCCAAGGTCGACAGTTCCCAGTCCAGCACGACCGAGACCTCGGGGGTGTCCGGGGCGAACAGCATGTTGCCGATGCGGAAATCGCCATGGGCGATGGCGACCCGTCCGTCATCGGCCGGCATGTTGGCCTGCAGCCAGTCGTAGAGCCGGTCCAGGTCCGGGATGTCATAGGCCTTGGCTTCACCCCATTGCCGTCCCCAGCGGCCGATCTGGCGCGAGAAATAGTCTCCCGGCCGGCCATAGTCGGCCAGGCCCACCGCCTCCGGATCGACCGCGTGCATCGCGGCCATGGTCCGCGCGACCGACAGGTACATTGCGCGCCGGTCTTCCGCCGTTGCGCCGGGCATCGAGGTGTCGTGGAACACCCGCCCGGGCACCCTGTCCATCAAATAGAACGGTGTCCCGAGGATCGCGGGATCGTCGCACCAGGCCCGCATGGCCGGGACCGGCACGCCGCTGCCGGCCAGCGCCGACTGCACGCGGTATTCCCGGTCGATGGCATGGGCGCCTTTCACCAACTCTCCCGGCGGCTGCTTGCGCAGGACCATGGCGGTGCCGCCCATGGTCACGAAATAGGTCGGGTTCGACTGCCCGCCCGAGATCGGTTCTGCGGTCAGCGGTCCGTCCAGCCCCAGCGTGTCTTCGATCCAGCGGCCTAGTGCCTGTTCTTCGGCCGGGGTCATGCGCGGGACCTTGCGGAAAGGAAAGTGCTATCCATCGTATTCCTCACAGCACCGAAATGGAGGTCCCCGAACAGGTCGGCGAAACTGCCTTCATCCGCGAAGTCCAGCGGAACCGCATCGGCCTTCTGTCGTTCGGCGTTCAGTGCGCCGGTCATCCGGGCCGGCTTGCCGGCGTGGCTGGTGCCCAGTGTGAAGGCGGCGCCGGCCTCGGCCAGGACGCGGGCGAAATGGGCGCCTGGGCCCCCCGATGTGCTGGTGAGCAGTGCAGTCTTACCGGTGACGTTCAGATTCATTCGTGTCCTCCACTTGGCGCCGCGGCTGTCCTGTCTCGATGGCGGGCCGGGGCGCGGATGGCGGCACGATAGGCACAGGCCGGCGGATGGAAAAGGGCGCCCGCGGATATCACATCCGCGATGCCCAGGATCCCGGATTGGAGGCCCGGGTCTCCAGGCCCGGCTTTTTGCCCCGCTGCCAGCCGGTGGCCGGGGTTGTATCGCGGGGACGAACTACTTTGGCCCCGCGCGATGCGGCGTTGCCGGACGTGTCTGCGCGGTATTGCGCGGTGGGCAGGCCCTGAAAAACTTCAAAAGGCTTTCTATATCTGATCTGCGTGCCGGAGCGCTCCGGCCGCGACAGCATCACAGAGGGGACGCAATCCATGCAGACGGATTTCCACGGAAAGAATGCACTGGTCACCGGCGCGGGCTCTGGCATCGGCAAGGCCATCGCGCTGCGGCTGGCCGCCTTGGGCGCGAAGGTCTTCGTGGCCGACCTGAAGCTTGAGGTCGCTGAAGCTGCGGTCGGCGAAATCGAGGCCGCGGGCGGGCAGGCGGTGGCGCTGGCCGGCGACGTTGCCGATCCGGCGGTGGTCGAGTCGCTGGTCAAGACGGCCATGGACCAGGGCGGGCTGCACCTTCTGGTCAACAATGCCGGGATCGGCGGGCCGCAGGCACCGGTGGGCGAATACCCGGTCGACGGCTGGCAGAACATCATCGGCGTCAACCTGAACGCGGTCTTCTACGGCATGCGCTTCGGTATCCCTGCGATGCTGGATTCGGGCGGCGGGGCGATCGTGAACATCGCCTCGATCCTGGGGACGGTCGCGACGCCGAACGCGGCGGGCTATGTGGCCGCAAAGCACGCGGTGGTGGGCCTGACCAAGACGGCGGCGGTGGAATACGCCCAGAAGGGCATCCGCGTGAATTCCGTGGGTCCCGCCTATATCGATACGCCGCTGCTGAACGTGCTGGATGCCGAGCAGAAGAGCGCCCTTGTGACCCAGCATCCGATCGGCCGCCTGGGCAAGCCGGAAGAGGTCGCGCACCTGGTGGCTTTCCTGCTGTCCGACGATGCCAGTTTCATTACGGGGTCCTATCACCTGGTCGACGGCGCCTATACCGCGGTCTGAACCGACCGACCCGGGGACGGCCCGTGGCCGTCCCCTGCCGGATCGCCTGTGTCGCAGCCCCACGTCGTGCCCCGGACGTCACGACCGGGCGGAGCTTCACCGCGCCGCGGTAAACGGGCGGGGACCAGAAGGCCTGGCCGCGGCGTTCTAGCCGGACCTGGCGGTCGATCCCGGGGACTGCCAGGTACGTCGGAAGCCATGGCCGGCATCGCGAGATCCCAGGCAGTTCCGGTGTCCGGGACCGGCCTGTAACTGCGCCGAAGTGGCATCTGATCCCACGGATCATTGCGCGACGCGCGGGGCCCAGCCCGGCGGCAGTCCTTTTCCCCCGTCGCGTTTGTGCGGCGGCGCCGCCACGCCGCGCGGAAAGGCGTGGGCGGCAAGGGGAAAACGCGTGCGATGGCGGACGAAAGCTGACAGCGTCGAATGCGGCGCTGTTGGGGGTGACTGTGATGAAAAGCGTTCGCGCGCGCGTCTTTCGGTCCATTGCAACGGTGCTGGCCGGTCTGGGGCTCTTGATCCTGTCCTCCTGCGGCGATGCCGAAGGGCTGAAGCCGCCGCAAAAGCAGGTGGTGACCACCGTCCCGATGCCGGCGCTGCGCTTTGCCGGGGACGTCGCCTTCAAGGTGCTGCAGTCCATCGCCACGCCCAGGGGTGACCTGCCGCTGGCGCTGTACGTGGGCCTTGCCGCGGAATCCCAGACCCGCATCGCAATGACCGCGGCCGTCGACCTGCGCCAGGTCCAGCGGGACCTGCCGGTCCTGCTGTCGGGGGAAAAGGATGCCGGATGCGGCATCGCCCTGACCGTCCGGCTGGCTGAAACCGTTGGTCAGGGCACGGACGTGCGGGCCAAGGGCACGGTGCGGGCCGACCTTTACAAGTGCAAGGGCCGCGACACGGCGGACGAGGTGCGGGGGATCCACCTTCTCAGCCAGACAGTCCGGTTCGAAGCTCTTCTGGGCACGGATTTCGGCAATGACTGCGTGACCTTCCAGCTGCGCGACCTGCAGGTCAGCCCCAGCGGCTTCATCGGCTGGATCGCCGATACCATCGGCGTGACCGAACGCATCCGCGCGGCGATCCTGGAAAAGGGCAACGCCGCGCTGCGGGACAAGCCCATCTGCCCGGAACTGCCCCCGGCCTTGCAGGTCCTGGAACCGCACTTCACCGACGGCGGCCCGTTCGAGATCGGGGATGGCGGTATCGGCGCGGGTCTGTCGGGGTCGGTGTCGACCGGTGCCGCGGAACTGATCGCGCTGTTGCGGCTGCTGCAGGCCAAGGGGCACCTGCCGAAACCGCCCGAGGCGGAGATCGGCCGGACCTTGCCCGAAGGGCAGACCGTCGCCTTCGGTATTTCCGGCAACCTCAAGGGACTGTCGGAACCGGTCGACTATCGCCTGGCCCTTGGCATGAAGGCCGTCGCGCCGACCCGGATCGGGCTGGCCGCGATGCTGGACCTGCGCGACATCCAGAAGAAGGTGCCGGCACTGGCCAAGGGTGCACTGCTGGTCGACAGCTGCGCGTCGCAGGTAGAGGTCGATAGGCTGAACGTCGTGGCCTCGGGCCGGAACATCATCGCCCATACCGAACTGGAGGCCCGAAGCTATGCCTGCAAGCGAACCGGCGAAGGGTCATGGGAACGCGGTGCGCAGACCCGGACGGAACGGATCGGCATCCGGGCCGAAGCCTCGGCCAGCATCAAAGACAACTGCGTCGTGTTCCGCCTGGTCGAGGTCGCCCGCGACCCGAAACCGGTGAACGAGGATCCCAGCAAGGCCGAACGGGCCGCTGCGCTGCGGGTGCTGTTCAATCAGGGCGTCAACCTGGTGCTGGAAGGCCGGCCGCTCTGCCCCCAACTGCCGGCAGAGTTGCAGGTTCTCGACCCGGACTTCTCGGTCGGGTCGCCGCGCGAAATCGGCAATGGCGGGCTGGGCGTGGATATCGCGGGGTCCGTCGACCTTGGCGCCCAGACGATCCTGGCGCTGCTGAAGGTCCTGCAGCAGAAGGGCATTCTGCCGCCCGCGCCGTGATGGCAGTTCTGCAACGCATGGCGGCCTGATCCCGCTTTCGGCTTTTCTTTGGCGACTGCCTGGGTCAGGTTGCGCGCGTTCTGGTTCGGGCGGTTCGCCGTCCGATGAAAAGGGAACGCGGTGCGGGGTCTTCGGGTCCCAAGACCGCGACTGCCCCCGCAACTGTAAGCGGAGAGCAGCGTCGAACATGCCACTGCGGTGAACCCCGCGGGAAGGCCGGCGCCTGCATCGACCCGCAAGTCAGGAGACCTGCCAGGACAGATCACCCGGTTCCCGTGCGGGGCGCGCGGCGGACGGCGGACCTTTCCGCAGTGGTGGCAGCAGCCGTCTGCGGATCGGGGCCTTCCCCGTCCAGGACATGATCAGTGATCCCGGTGCGGGCCGTTGCCCGTCGCCGTTTCCGGGGACCGAAATGAAGACTACCCTGTTTTTCGTTGGCGCCAGCGCTCTGGCCGCTTCTCCTGCCCTTGCGCAGGACACCGCCCCCTTCGACCTGGGCGAACTCGTCCTGGGCGGGGGCCTGATCCCGATCGAGGCCGAACGCTATGGCCGGGCCGTGACCGTGATCACCGCCCGTGACCTAGAGGAACGCCAGATCCGCCACGTGTCGGATGCCCTGCGTGCGCTGCCCGGCGTTTCGGTCAGCCAGTCGGGCGGCACGGGCGCCCTGACCCAGGTCCGGATCCGCGGCGCCGAAGGCAACCACACGCTGGTCAGGATCGACGGGGTGGACGTGTCGGACCCGTCCAGCGGCGCCTATGACTTTGCCGACCTGCTGGCCGACGACATCGAACGGATCGAGGTCCTGCGCGGCCCGCAATCTTCGATCTATGGCTCGAACGCCATCGGCGGCGTGATCAACATCGTGACCAAGTCCGCAACAGAACCCGGGCTGGTCACGACCGGAGAGCTGGAAGTAGGCACCGAGGACACGCTGGGCGGCCGCCTGTCGCTGCGCTATGCCACCGACCGGCTGCGGCTTTCGGCATCCGCTGCGCAACGGCAGACCGATGGCTATGACGTGTCCGGCAGCGGCGGCAAGCCCGACGGCGACCGCAACACGACGCTGAACGGCCGGCTGGAATACGACCTGACGGATCAGATCACCGTCGGCGGCACGCTGCGGCGTGTTCAGCGGACATCGGACTACGACCAGTTCAACTGGGGCGCGGCCACGGTTTCGGGGCTGGTGACCGACGCCGACCTTCAGACGAAGGAGACGAACCTCTTCGGGACTGCCTATGCGAAGATCGACCATCTGGGCGGGCTTTATCGCAGCGACTTGTTCTATGGCATGGCCGATATCGATGCCGTGGACACCAACAGCGGGGTCAAGACCTCGGATTACTCCACCACGCGGCAGACCTTCAGCTATCGCGGGTCGCTGGCACTGGATGGCGGTACTGTCGAAACGGCAGGGCAGGTGCTGAGCGTCCTGCTGCAACGGCAAGAGGAGACGTTCCAGAACAACGATGCCAGCCTGGTCTTCGACCCGGCGATGATGGCGAAACAGAAGCGGCGTCAGCAAAGCGTGGCCCTGGAATACCGCGGCAGCTTCCTGGCGGACGCGCTGAATCTGCAGGCCAGCGCACGGCACGACGACAACGATGGCGGCTTCGCCGATACCGACACGTGGTCGCTGGGCCTGTCCTACCTTCTGCCCAACGGGACGACCCGGGCCCATGCCTCTGCCGGGACGGCGGTCCAGAACCCGACGATGACCGAACAGTTCGGCTATAACCCGGGGACGTGGATCGGCAATCCGGACCTGCTGCCCGAAGAAAGCACCGGCTGGGACCTGGGCGTGGAACAGCGCTTCATGGGCGACCGTGGCGTGATCGACGTGACCTATTTCCGGGCCGACCTGACGAACGAGATCAACAGCACCTACAATGCCACGACCGGTGAATCGACGCCCTATAACGAGGACGGGCGCAGCCATCGCAAGGGGGTCGAGGTCTCGACCGATTTCGCCTTCGATAACGGGTTGACCTTGGGGGCGGATTACACCTGGCTGGATGCGACGGACCCGAAGGGCGGGACAGAAGTGCGACGGCCGCGCAACGAACTGGGCCTGCGCGCCTACTACCTGTTTCCGAACGGCTGCACGGAAATCGGGGCCGACATGCGCTACGTCGGCGGCCTGTGGGACTATGACTATACCGCGCCGTCCTATGGGTCGGACCTGTTGAAGCTGAAGGACTTTACCGTTGTGAACCTGACCGCCCAGCACCGGATCAACGCGGCCCTGACCCTGACGGCCCGGGTCGAGAACCTGTTCGACGAACAGTATCAGGAGGTCCTGGGCTATGACGCGCCCCCGCGGACGGCCTATGCCGGCCTGAACATCCGGTTCTGATCGTGCGCGCCCTGCGCCTGTCGGCCCTTCTGGGCCTGCTGGCCGTCCCGACCCCGGTCGGGGCGGCGCCGGCGCGCGTGGTGTCGATGAACCTTTGCACGGACCAGCTGGCGATGCTGCTGGCCGCGCCGGGGCAGCTTCTGTCGGTGTCGTGGCTGGCCCGCGACCCCCGCAGTTCGGCCATGCCGGAAGAGGCCGAGGCCTATCCCTTCCATCATGGCGGGGCCGAGGAGATCTTTCTGCTGAACCCCGACCTTGTCATCGCCGGCCGCTATACCGGGCGCGCGACGGTGGCGATGCTGGAACGGCTGGGCATCCCGGTGCTGATCGTTGATCCGGCCCGTTCGCTGGACGATGTTCGGGACCGGATTGCCGAAGTGGGCGCGGCGCTGGGGCGGGCAGAAGAGGCGGACCGCCTGATAGCCGGCGTCGATGCCCGGCTGGCCAGTTTGCGCGCCGCGGCCCCCGCGATCCGCAAACGCGCGGCGATCTATGCTGCGCGGGGCTATACTTCCGGCCCGGCCAGCCTGTCTGGGGCGATCCTCGATGCCGCCGGACTGGACAATGTCGCGGCCGAGGCCGGGTTTGCCGGTGGTGGGCAGCTGCCGCTGGAACAGTTGGTGATGCTGGACCCGGACCTTGTCGTCCTGCCGACCCGCTGGCCGGCGGCCTCTGTGGCCGAGGAAATCCTGGACCATCCCGCGTTGCGGTCCCTGCAGGCGCGCGCGCGCGTGGCCCCCCTGACCGACAGCGACTGGGTCTGCGGCACGCCGGCCGTCCTGAACGCGGTCGAAACGCTGGCCAGGGCGGCGGAGGCGCTGGAATGATCCGTTTCGGCTGGCTTCTGGCGGAGCTCGCGGCCCTTGTCGCAGTCCTGTTTGCTGCGTCGTTGCTGATCGGTCCGGCCGGGCTTCCGGCCGGTGAAAGCCTGCGGGCGCTGATCGCGGGTGACGGCGGTGTGATGACGCTGGTCATGCGCGAGATCCGCCTGCCCCGGGCCATCCTGGCCGTGCTGGTCGGCGGTTCCCTTGGTCTTGCCGGGGCCGCGATGCAGGGCTATCTGCGCAACCCGCTGGCCGAACCCGGGTTGCTGGGGGTCAGCGGATCGGCCGCACTTGGGGCCGTGCTGGCGATCCAGACCGGCCTGTCTGCCGCCTTCGTTCTGGCGCTTCCCGTCGCCGCGCTGGTCGGTGCGGGCCTTGCGGCGGTGCTGCTCTTGGCGCTGGCGGGATCCCGGGGCGGGTCGCTGACACTGATCCTGGCGGGCATCGCGATTTCGGCTCTGGCGGGTGCGCTGACCTCGCTGGTCCTGAACCTGTCGCCCAATCCCTTCGCCGCCTCCGACATCATGTTCTGGATGATGGGCTCGTTGGCGGACCGGTCCTTCCTGCATGTCTGGCTGTGCCTGCCTTTCGTGCTGGCCGGTGCGGCCCTTCTGATGCCGCTCTCGCGCGGGCTGGATGCCCTGACGCTGGGCGAGGACGCGGCCGAAAGCCTGGGCATCTCGCTGGTGCGGCTGCGGTTGCGGCTGGTGGCGGGGGTCGCCCTGCTGGTCGGCGCCACGACGGCCGTGACCGGAGCCGTGGGCTTTGTCGGACTGGTCGTGCCTCATATCCTGCGCCGGGCCGTGGGTGCGATGCCGGGCCGCTTGCTGCCGGCCTCGGCGCTGGGTGGAGCGGCAATGGTGCTGGCCGCGGACATTGCCGTCCGCCTGATCCTGCCGGACCGGGACCTGAAGCTGGGCGTCCTGACCGCCATCGTCGGCGCGCCGCTGTTCCTGCATCTGGTCTTCCGCACGCGGAGGGAAGGTGCATGACTCTGCTGACCCTTGAAGACCTGACCGTCCGGCGCGGTCCCTGCCCGGTGGTGGAAGGCGCCTCGCTTTCTGTCGCGGGGGGTGAGGTCGTGGGACTTGTCGGCCCCAACGGCGCGGGCAAGACATCCCTGATGCGCGCCACGCTGGGCCTGTTGCCGCATGACGGCCGGTCCTCGCTGGCAGAACTGCCGCCGAGGGCCCGGGCCCGTCAGGTCGCCTGGTTGCCGCAGGCGCGCGAGATCGCCTGGCCCGTGACTGTCGAACGGCTGATCGCCCTGGGCCGCGTGCCCCATGGCCGCAGGGCAGGGCCGGCCGATGCGCAGATCATCGACGCAGCTATCGCGCGGATGGACCTGGACGCCTATCGCTACCGCACCGCGACGCATTTGTCGGGGGGCGAGCAGGCGCGCGTCCTGCTGGCCCGGGCGCTGGCGCAGGGGACGCCGCTGCTGATAGCGGACGAACCGATTGCGGGCCTCGACCCCGCGCACCAGATCGCCACGATGGAGGTCTTTGCCGGTCTGGCAACGGAAGGGGTGGGCACCGTCGTCTCGATCCACGACCTGGGTCTGGCGGCGCGCTTCTGCACGCGGCTGGTCCTGATGGACCGCGGCCGGATCGTGGCCGATGGCAGGCCGCTGGAGGTCCTGACGCCCGAACGGCTGGCCGATGTCTTCGGCATCACTGCCTGGGCTGCGGACACGCCCGAAGGTCCGGTTCTGCAGCCGATGACCCTGTCCCGGAGGCCGCGGTGAAGGTCACCCACGACGCGCCCTGGCTGATTGCCGATCTTCGCGAACCGATGCGGGTGCTAAGCTGGGCCCTGAACCTGCCGGGTTTCGTTGCGGCGGATCGGGTCGTGTTCCGCGAGGTGCGCGACAGCGACCTGCCCGAAGGGCTGGATGCCATGGTCTGGTTGCAGCAGGCGCTGGACGGGGCCGGGCTGGACGATGCCCCGACGCTGCTGACCTCGCGCTCGGTCGCGAGTTACAGGCTTTGCACGGCGCAGGTCGGGGAGCTTACGGCCACCTGCCTTGCGACGGTCGGCCTGTCGAACGCGGAACGCGTCGGTCGCCGACGTGCCCCCGGGCACCGGATCGGCACTATCAACATTGCCGTCGAAACCTCTGCCGGGTTGACCGAGGCTGCCCAGATCGAGGCCCTGACCATCGCTACCCAGGCCCGCACCGCCGCAGTGATGGAGGCCGGCCTGCCGGTTCCCGGCGGCATGGCCACGGGCACCGGCACCGACTGTATCGCGCTGGCGGTCATGCCGGGGGAGGGGGCCTTTGCCGGGCTGCACACCGAGGTTGGCGAGGCCATCGGCCGCGCGGTCTATCAGGCCGTCGCAAAGGGTTGCGCCGATTGGCTGACGCACCGACCGGACCTTCGCGGCGGCGCCTGAGCGCGATCGGCGTCAGTCCTCGTCCGTCTCCAGCCCCAGCCTTTGCGCCTCGCGCCTCGCCTTGTAGGCGAAAAGGTCCCCGGCCCGGATGCGGCGGTGCCGGCCGGTCAGGGTGAAGGGTATTTCCCCGTCCTCCAGAAGCTTGACGACATGGGGCCTGGACATGCCCAGAAGGTCGGCGGCCTGCTGGGTCGTCAGGTCGCGTTCCACCGGGATCAGGTGAAACCCCCGCCCGGCAGAGGCGACGCGCAGCATGTCCAGAAGTGCATCCGCCAGCGCCGGTTCCAGCGTCAGGTCGTGGTCCATGCCGTCGGCCCCGGTCAGGGTCATCCGGGTCGGCTGCCCATCGGTCGTCAGCGCGGCAAGGATTTCGCGCAACTGCCGCGCGCTCCGGATCTCGGCCGGGTCGGACAGGGCGGTGGGCATTTCGCGTGGTCCGGTCATTCAGCCTTTGTCCCCGGTTCGGTCGTCGAAAGGGTAGGGGCGGCGCGGATCATTCGCAATATTCGAAACGACCCCGAAGCCCGGCGCGACTTTCCGTTGGATTTCCGTATGTGGATGGCGATATGTAGACAAAGTACATATCGATTCAACCCCTGAGGATCCGATGACCGACGGCCATCTGAAAGCAGCCCTGTCCCTGGCCCGCGACGGCGCCTCTCGCGTCGGGCATGACCGGATCCGGCTGCTGCAAGCGGTGGACGAACACGGCTCCATCGCTGCCGCCGCGCGCGCCGTGGGCCTGTCCTACAAGGCGGCCTGGGATGCGGTGGGGACCCTGAACAACCTCTTCGCCCAGCCTGTGGTCGAGGCCGGCAAGGGCGGCAAGTCCGGTGGGGGTGCGACGGTGACACCGGCCGGGCAGGCGCTGATCGACAGCTTCTTCCGCATGGAAAAGGCGCTGACCCAGGCATTCGCACAGCTTGAATCCGAACTGGGCACCGCGCCCCTGGCCACCACCAACCTGTTCCGGAGCATCACCTTGCAGACCAGCACCCGCAATGCCTTCCGCTGTACCGTGACCAAGGTGACCGAGGGTGCCGTGAATTCCGTCATCGACATGAAGCTGACGGACGATCAGTCCCTGACGGCGGTGATCACGGAACGCAGCGCCTCCGCCATGGGGATTGCCGAGGGCAGCGTGGTCTATGCCCTGATCAAAGCCCCCTTCGTAACCCTGGCGCCGGGAGAGCTGACGACCCCGATTTCGGCCCGGAACGTTCTGGTGGGCACCGTGTCCGCCCGCCACGACGGCGCCGTGAATTCCGAGGTCACGCTGGATATCGGCGGCGGCAAGACGGTGACGGCGATCATCACCATCGACAGCGCCGACCGGCTGGACCTGAAACCGGGCGACACCGCGACGGCCTTCTTCAAGGCCGGCCACGTCATCGTGGCCCTTCCCTGACATCCTTCCCAAGACCCCAAAGGACCGACCATGATCCGATTTGCCCCGACCGTCCGCAGCGCCGTCATCCTGGCCACCATCGCCTTTGGCAGCAACGCCATGGCAGGCGAGACGACGGTTGCCGTCGCTGCCAATTTCACCGCCGCTGCGCAGGAGATTGGAACGGCGTTCCAGAATGCGACCGATCACTCCGTGACCTTCACCTTCGGCTCCACCGGGCAGCTTTACACCCAGATCACCCAGGCCGCTCCCTTCGACGTGTTTCTGGCTGCCGACCAGGTCCGCCCGGAATTGGCGGAAACCGATGGCTTTGCCGTACCGGGCTCACGCTTCACCTATGCCGAAGGCCAGCTGGTGCTGTGGAGCGCTGATCCCGCTGCCATCGACGGAACGGCGAAGGTGCTGGAAAGTCCCGCCCTGACTCATGTCGCCATCGCCAACCCGGCCACGGCCCCCTATGGCGCCGCGGCGGTCGAGGTGCTGCAGGCGCTGAACCTTTATGACGCGCTGCTGCCCAAGCTGGTCGAGGGCAAGAGCATCAGCCAGACTCACCAGTTCGTGGCGACTGGCAATGCGCAGGTCGGTTTCGTGGCGCTGTCGCAGGTGATCAAGGACGACAGCGGGTCGGACTGGCTGGTTCCGGCCGCCATGTACAAGCCGATCCGGCAGGACGCCGTCCTGCTGAAGATGGCCGAGGGGAACGAGGCCGCCGCGGCCTTCATCGACTTCCTGCAGGGACCCGAGGCGCGGGCGATCATCGAAAGCTACGGCTACCGCGTGGGCGAATAGGTCCGATGTTCGATGCGGCGATGACCCAGACGATCGTTCTGACGCTGCGCCTGGCGGGGCTGACGACGGTGCTTCTGCTGCTGCTGGGCACGCCGCTGGCCTGGTGGCTGGCCCATGGGCGCAGTTTCGGCAAGGATGTCGTGTCGACGCTCGTGTCGTTGCCCATCGTGCTGCCGCCGACGGTGCTGGGCTTCTACCTGCTGATCGCGATGGGGCCCAACGGTCCCTTCGCCGCGATCCTGGGCCGGCCGCTGTCCTTCACCTTCTGGGGGCTGGTCGTGGGGTCGGTGGTCTATTCGCTGCCCTTCGTTGTGAACCCGATCCGCAATGCGTTCGAGGCGATGGGGCCAAGACCGATGGAGGTCGCGGCGACGCTGCGCGCCTCGCCGCTGAACGCCTTCTTTACCGTGGCCCTGCCGCTGGCCAGTCCCGGCCTGCTGACCGGGGCGATCCTGGGCTTTGCGCATACGGTCGGCGAATTTGGCGTGGTGCTGATGATCGGCGGCGGCATCCCGGGGCGGACCAAGGTGCTATCGGTCCAGATCTTCGACTACGTGGAAACGCTGGACTGGGGCAAGGCGCATCTGCTGGCCGGTGGCATGCTGGTCTTTTCCTTCGCCGTGATCCTGTCCATGACCGTGATCGAACGCCGCCTGACGGGACGCCGCGCATGATCGATGCGCGTTTTGCCGGCCGCCTCGGCCGCTTTCGCCTGGACGCGGCCTTCACCGCGCCGGGGCAGGGGGTGACCGCCCTTTTCGGCCCGTCCGGCTGTGGCAAGACGTCCGTGTTGCGCTGCATGGCCGGGCTGACCCGGCTGACCCACGGCCATCTGACAGTGAACGGAGAGACCTGGCAGGACGGCCGCCACTTCCGCCGGACCCACCGCCGGCCCTTGGGCTATGTCTTCCAGGAGGCGAGCCTGTTCGCCCATCTCTCGGTCCGGGCCAACCTGGACTATGGCCGGCGGCGCAGCGCGCCGGCCGACGGGCAGGACATCGGCTTCGACGAGGTGGTGGAGCTTCTGGGGATCGAACGGCTGTTCGACCGCCCTGTCGCGATGCTGTCGGGGGGCGAACGTCAGCGCATCGCCATCGGCCGGGCGCTGCTGTCGCAGCCGCGCCTGCTCCTGATGGACGAACCCCTGTCGGCGCTGGACCGGAT
The DNA here is from genome assembly GCF_009765275.1 of Chachezhania sediminis. GTDB lineage: Bacteria > Pseudomonadota > Alphaproteobacteria > Rhodobacterales > Rhodobacteraceae > Chachezhania > Chachezhania sediminis. The sequence goes on along the minus strand of NZ_VOPH01000010.1, from coordinate 44,658 downwards.
CAGCAAGGACGAGATCCTGCCCTACCTTGAACGGTTGCACGCCCGCCTGTCGATCCCGGTGATCTATGTCAGCCACGATCTGACCGAGGTCGAACGCCTGGCCGACACGCTGATCCTGATGGAGGCCGGCCGCGTCCGCGCGCAGGGAGCAATTGCCGGGATGCTGGCCGACCCGGACCTGCCGCTGATCGGGATGCCCCGCCCCGCGGCCGTGATCGACGGAGAGGTGATCGGCAGCGATACCGAATATGGCCTGACCCATGTGCAGGTGCCGGGCGGTGTGGTGATCGTGCCGGGGCTATTGGGCGCGCCCGGTACGCGGACGCGCCTGCGGGTTCCGGCCAGCGATGTCAGCCTGGGCCGCAAGCCGCCATCCGACACGACGATCCTGAACGCCCTGCCGGCGGTGATCCTTGGGGCGGAGCCGACGAAGAACCACCAGGTCACCGTCCGGCTGCAGCTGGGGGCCGACGGGGCTGGGGCGCCGCTTCTGGCGGGGATTTCGCGGAAATCCTGGGATACATTGGGCTTCCGGCCCGGCGAGACCGTGGTGGCACGGCTGAAGGCGGTGGCTTTGGACGTGCCGTCCGCCTGATCGCGCCTATTCCGCCGCTTCGGGACGGGTTGCGGATTCGCCGAAGGGCACGTTCCGCCCGCCATAACGGCGGACGCGCAGATTGCACTGTTCGGCATGGCCGACAAAGCCTTCCAGCATGCAAAGGCGCGATCCGTATTCACCGATCATCACTGCGGCCTCGTCCGTCTCGACCCGTTGATAGGTGTGGGTCTTCAGGAACTTTCCGACCCACAGCCCGCCGGTATAGCGCCCGGCGCGGCGGGTGGGCAGCGTGTGGTTGGTGCCGATGACCTTGTCGCCATTGGCGACATTGGTCCGCGGCCCCAGGAACAGCGCGCCATAGCTGTGCATGTTCTGCAGGAACCAGTCGTCCCGGTCGGTCATGACCTGGACATGTTCCGACGCGATGTCGTCGGCCACCGCCAGCATTTCTTCATGGGTGTCGCACAGGATCACCTCGCCATAGTCCCGCCAACTGGCCGACGCCGTGGCGGCGGTGGGCAGGATCGTCAGCAGGCGATCAATTTCGGCCAGCGTACCTTCCGCCAGTTTCCGCGAATTGGTGACAAGGATGGCGGGCGAGTCAAAGCCGTGTTCGGCCTGCCCCAGAAGGTCGGTCGCGCACATCTCGGCATCCACCGTGTCGTCCGCGATCACCATGGTCTCGGTCGGGCCGGCGAAGAGGTCGATGCCCACCCGGCCGAAAAGTTGGCGCTTGGCCTCGGCCACGAAGGCGCTGCCGGGGCCCACGATCATGTCGACGGGCCGGATCGTTTCCGTGCCCAGTGCCATTGCGCCCACGGCCTGCATGCCGCCCAGCACATAGATTTCATGCGCGCCGCCCAGATGCATTGCCGCGACCATCGCCGGATGGGGCACGCCGTCCCGGGGCGGCGCAGAGGCCACGATCCGCGGCACGCCCGCCACGGCAGCGGTCAGGACCGACATATGGGCCGAAGCCACCAAGGGAAACTTGCCCGCGGGTACGTAGCAGCCCACCGACTGGACCGGGATATGCTTGTGCCCCAGGATCACGCCGGGCAGCGTCTCGACCTCCACATCCGTCATCGACGCGCGCTGCGCTTCGGCGAAGCGGCGGATCTGGGTCTGGGCGAAGCGGATGTCCTCCATGTCGCGGGTGGACACCTTCTGCATCGCGGCCTCGATCTGCGAGGGCGTCAGGCGAAAGCACTCGGGTTCGAACCGGTCGTACCTGGCCGACAATTCGCGGATCGCCGCGTCGCCGCGGGTCTCGATATCCTTCAGCGTCGCCTCGACTATGGCGCGCACCTTCTGGTCGTCTTCGGCGCGCTCCGTTTCGGGTTTGCCGGATTTCAGGTGTTCAATCGCCATGGGCTTGTGCATTCACTGGTTGAAGTGGAAACGCCTGCGGATCGCCGTTCCGCAGGTTAATGGGTTCGTACCTTTCACAGGCCAACACATTCGACAAGTCAGACCCGCAAGAACCGGGTGGAGCCCGTCAGGGCCGATCCGTGCAGCGCCGCGATTCCCCGGGTGCACACCCACGTGGGCCTGACCGTCTGGCCGGTTTGGCCCTTTCCCTGAGGGGAACCCGGATTAGTGTCGGACACTAAGGCCCTGAACAGGTTTCAGCTGCGCATTTCCCTTACGTCGATCACGTCGTTGTTAGACCACTGAACGGACATTTTCCGCTGCGTCTCGCAGGATAAATAGATATTTATTACAGCACAATATACGGTTTTTCGCAATGCGAAACGGATTTCCGAAAATCGTTAATGGACGGTTGACAGCCCCCCGGACTCTCGGCCAATTTGCGCTAATGTCGGACTATGGAGGGAGGAGCCAGATGTCCAGACGGCCATTGTGCTGCTGTCTTGCCGTGCCGGGGAGGCCGGCCGCCATGTGTCCGTGTCGCGAAGCGTGACCCTGCATCATGGCCTTGACAACCAAGACCGACCATGTCGGCTTTGCCTATCAATTGATCGCCGAGGAAATCGAGACCCGCATCCTTCGGGGCGATCTGAAGCCGGGCGACCAGTTGCCGGGCGAGGCGGAGCTGGGCACGATGTTCGGCGTCACCCGCTCGACAGTGCGCGAGGGTCTGAGGCAATTGGAAAGCGACGGGTTGGTCCACCGGCCGTCGCCCCGTCGGCTTGTCGTGACCGTTCCGCCGACGGATCAGCTTGCCACGCGTTCGGGGCGTGCCATGGCGCTGATGAAGGTGACCTTCCGCGAGCTGTGGCAGGTGACCATGGTCACGGAACCGCTGGCGGCACGGCTGGCTGCGGACCATGCCTCGGCCGAGGAGATCGAGAGCCTTCAGGCGCTTCACGCGGAACTGGTCGGCGTCGAAGGCCAGATGGCCGCCACGATCGAGCTGGACGAACAGTTTCATACCCGCGTCGCCGAGATGGGGAACAACCGCGTGCTGGGACTGGCCCGCGAACCGATCGCGTTGCTGCTGTTCCGGGGGTTCGCCCAGATCGCGCCGCACGCGCCGCACTTCTACAAGCGCCAGATCGAGGCGCATTCGAACATCATCGCCGCCATGCGTGATCGCGACTGCGAAAGGGCCGAGAAATGGGCCCGCATGCATATCGAAGACTTTTGGCGCGGCGCCCAGATCGCAGGTCTGGAAGATGCCGTGGCCATGAACCCAAAGGCCCTTTCCGCATGACGTTCCAGACGATTACGACCGACATCGATGATGGCGTCATGACCCTGACGCTGAATCGTCCCGACCGCCTGAACAGCTTTACCCTGCTGATGATGGAGGAGATGATCGCGGCGCTGGATCTGGCCGATGCCGACGACGCGGTGCGGGCGATCATCGTGACCGGTGCCGGCCGGGGCTTCTGCGCGGGCGTCGATCTGGAAGACCCGAACGCCTTTACCTCGGCCCGGGTCGATCCGCGTTCGACGGACCCTGACCTGTGGGCCGATCCGGCAAATCGCGACATGGGCGGCATCCTGGCGATGCGTCTGTTCAACTGCCTGAAGCCCCTGATCGCGGCCGTAAACGGGCCGGCGGTGGGCATCGGTGCCACGATGCAGCTGCCGATGGACATCCGCCTTGCGTCCGAAAAGGCGCGGTTCGGCTTTGTCTTCGCGCGGCGCGGCATCGTGCCGGAAGCGGCGTCGTCCTGGTTCCTTCCGCGGCTCGTCGGCATGTCGCAGGCGCTGGAATGGTGCTATTCCGGCCGGGTTTTCGGCGCTGACGAGGCGCTGGCCGGCGGGCTGGTGCGGTCGGTCCATGCGCCCGACGACCTGTTGCCGGCGGCCCGCGCCATCGCGGCCGAGATCGCGGCGAACACCGCGCCCGTGTCGGTCGCGCTGACGCGGCAGATGATGTGGCGCATGGCCGGGGCCGATCACCCGATGCAGGCGCACCGGATCGACAGCCGCGCCATCGCCGCCCGCAGTTCCGCCGCGGATGCTGCAGAAGGTGTCGCCAGCTTCATGGAAAAGCGCGCCCCGGCCTTCCCGGACAAGGTTTCCACCGACATGCCCGGCTTCTTCCCGTGGTGGACGGAACCCGGCTGGACCGACGCGGAGGAGCAGGCATGAGCGGCGAGATCCTGATCGAACCCAGGGGCCCTGTTACCGTCCTGCGCCTGCATGACCCGGCCACGATGAATGCGCTGACACCGCAGATGGCGCTGGCGCTGCATGCCGCGCTGGACAAGGCCGTGGCCGACGGCGCCCGCGCGATTGTCCTGGCCGGTTCCGACCGCGCCTTTTCGACCGGCGCCAACCTCAAGGCGGCGATCCCGGCCGACTTGGCGGATTTCGACGTCGGCGGCACGCTGGAAGCGGAATACAACCCGCTGATGCTTACGATCCGCGACCTGCCGGTGCCGATCATTTCGGCCGTGAAGGGGGCTGTGGCGGGCGTCGGCGCGTCCATTGCGCTGGCCTGCGATATCATCGTGGCAAGCCGGTCGGCCTATTTCCTGGAAGCCTTTGCCCGCATCGGTCTGATCCCCGACGGCGGTGCGACTTGGCTTTTGACCCGTGCCGTGGGCCGGGTTCGGGCGATGGAGATGATGATGCTGGCCGAAAAGCTGCCTGCGGAAACGGCCCACGACTGGGGTCTGATCACCCGCCTGGCCGAGGATGACGCGGTCGAGGAGACGGCGATGGAGATCGCCGCCACGCTTGCCCGCGGACCGCGGCGCAGCTATGCGCTGATCCGCAAGGCGGCGTGGAGCGCGGCCGACAGTGGTTTCGAGCAGGCCCTGCAGACCGAACGGCAGCTTCAGAAGCAGGCCGGCGAGACATCCGACTTTGCCGAAGGGCTGGCGGCGTTCATCGAGAAACGTCCCCCCGTCTTTCCCGAATGACCCCGCTTGCCGCGGGCCGGTCCGGGACGAAAGGTCCTGGACCGAACCCCGCGAGGCGGGACTGTAGATGACATGGTTTACCGGAGGAGAAACACCATGAAGACCAAGATGAAGGCCCTGCTGGCGGGCGCGGCACTGATGGCCCTGGCCGGCGGCGCGCAGGCGAACCAGCTGAGCTTTGCCGGCGGCTGGCCGCCCAACTCGGCGCCGACCGGCAAGATCGAGGACTTTGCCGCGGCAGTCGAAAAGAACACCGGCGGCGACGTGACCGTGAAGGTCTATCCGCTGTCGCTTCTGAGCTTTTCCGAGGCGAATGCCGGCGTGCGCGACGGTCTCGCCGACATGACGGCGAACCTGATGGCCTATTTCCCGGCCGAGTTCCCGAACTTCAACATGGTTGCCGAATTCTCGGAACTGGTGGAACTGAAGGAATATGCGGGCGAGATGAGCAGCCTGGCCTTCACCGGCGCCACGATGGACTATGTCTTCAACGACTGCCCGGACTGCCTGAAGCAGATCTCGGCGCAGAACCAGGTCTATCTGGGTGCCAGCTCGACCACGTCCTACGTGCTGCAATGCGGTGTGCCGCTGAAGACGGTCGACGACCTGAAGGGCAAGCGGATCCGTGCGGCCGGCGCCTATTGGGCGCGTTGGGCGGAAACCGTGGGCGCCGTGCCGGTGTCGATGTCGATCAACGAGACGCTGGAAGGCCTGAACCAGGGCGTGGTGGACTGCACCGCCTCGAACACGGCCGACTTCGTGAACTTCGGCTTCATCGACGTGGTCAAGTACGTCTATGTCGGTCTGCCGGGCGCCCAGTTCACCGTGAACTACACGATGAACAAGGACAGCTGGAACGACCTGTCGAACGAATCCAAGGAAGGCGTCCTGAAGGCGTCCGCCAAGCTGGCCGCGGACATCGCCTGGGTCTACATCCAGGAAGCCCGCGCCGGCCGTGAACGGGCACCGGAGAAGGGCATCGAATACGGCGCCGCCTCGCCCGAGCTGGTCGAGATGAACCAGGAGTTCATCCAGAAGGACAAGGAAGCCATCGCCGCGATCTACAAGGAACGTTTCGGGATCGAGACGGGTTCGGCCGCAGCCGACGCCCTGACCGAGCTGATGACCAAGTGGACCGGCCTGACCAAGGACGTTTCCAGCGCCGAGGACCTGGCCGAGATCTACTGGAACGAGATCTACTCGAAGATCGACGTCTCGACCTACGGCAAGTGAGCCGTCCCCATCCCTGACGCCCCGGCCGGGCGCCACCCTTTGCGGTGGCGCCCGGTCCGCGCGACAATCGGAGATATTCCATGTTCCTGATCGGCAGGACCCTGTCATACCTGGTCAAGTCGGCGTCCCTTGTGGGGGCGATCTGTGTCGTGCTGATGATGCTGCACGTCACGGCAGACGTCGTGGGCCGCTATCTGTTCAACGCCCCGCTGCCCGGTACGACTGTGGTTGTCGCGAACTACTACATGATCATCGTCGTCTTCATCGCCATCGGCGTGGCCGAGGAACGGCAGTCCCATATCGCCGTCGACGCGTTGACCGACTTGCTGCCGGAACGGCCGCGGATGGCCTTCGCGCAGTTCGCCACGCTGGTCACCATTGTCGTGACCGTCATCCTGATGATCAGCGGCTGGACCGAAGCGGTGAAGAAGACCAATTCCGGCGCCACCATGGAACAGGGTTCGCAACTGTTCGAGATCTGGCAAAGCTACTGGCTGATCCCCCTGGGCGCCGGCCTGATGGCAGCAGTCGCTGCCTATCGCTTCATCGTGACCCTGACCGGCCAGAAGAGCGGTCTGGACGAAGGCACTTCCGACGTGGAGATCATCAATGAGTGATGCCGGAATCGGCCTGACCGGCCTGGGCGTTCTGATCGCCCTGATCGCCATGCGCGTGCCCATCGGCATCGCCCTGATCGGCGTGTCCTTCACTGGGCTCTACGTGCTGATGGGCCCTCGCGTCGCCTGGGGCGCGATGAGCATCATCCCTTACAAGTTCACCTCCAGCTGGATCCTCAGCTCGATCCCGATGTTCCTGTTCCTGGGCTTCATCAGCTATCACACGCAGCTGACAAAAGGCATGTTCCAGGCGGCCCGATTGTGGTTGTCACGCTTTCCAGGGGGGCTGGCCATCGCCTCGATCATGGGGTCGGCCGCCTTTGCTGCCGTGTCCGGATCGTCCATCGCCTGTTCCGCCGCCATGGGCCGGATCGCCATCCCCGAGATGCTGAAGCACAAGTACCACCCGGAACTTGCGACCAGCACCGTGGCCGTGGCCGGCACCATCGGCGCCATGATCCCGCCGTCGATCATCCTGATCCTCTATGGCGTGATCGCGCAGATCTCGATCTCGCAGCTGTTTCTGGGCGGCGTGATCGCCGGACTTTTGACCGCACTGGGATACATCATCGTCGTGCTGGTCCGCGTCGGCCTGAACCCGTCGCTGGCACCCGAACGGGACGAAAGCGTCACGCTGAAGGAAAAGCTTCTCGCCCTGCGGGAAACCTGGCCGATCCTGCTGATCATGGTCGGGATCTTCGGCGGCCTCTTCGGGGGGGTCTTCACGCCGACCGAAGCCGGGGCCGTCGGCGCATCGCTGGCTTGCCTTGTCGCGATCGTCAGCGGCCAGATGACGCTGGGCCGGTTCCTGACCGCCGCGCGCGAGACGCTGATGACCACCGCGGCGCTGCTGCTGATCGCCATCGGCGCCAGTCTGCTGACACGCTTCCTGGCGCTGTCGGGGGCCGGGGACTACCTGTCCGAAGGCATCCTGTCGATTGCGACGAACCCGATCCTGCTGATGGTCGGCATCGTGGTCGTCTACCTGCTGATGGGCATGTTCCTGGAACCCATCGGGGCGATGCTGCTGACGCTGCCGATCATCCTGCCGGTCGTCGATGCGTCGGGATGGAGCCTGCTGTGGTTCGGCGTCGTCCTGACCAAGCTGCTGGAGATCGGGATGATCACGCCGCCTATCGGCATGAACGTCTTCGTCATCAAGAGCGTGGTGGGCGACCTGGTGAAGATCTCGGCCATCTTCCGCGGTGTCTTCTGGTTCGTGATCATGGACCTGTTGATCGTGACGATCCTCTGCGCCTTCCCGGACCTGATCCTATGGCTGCCGAGCCTTGTGAACTGACCTTGCCGGCCCGGGGAAGCCCGGGCCGAAGACCCATTGCCAGAGGTTGAACATGCAGACCAATGACCTAATCCGTCGCGCCCGAACCCAGTCGCTGGCAGACCTGCTGCGCCGGTCCGCGGCGCGGGTCCCGGACCGGACCGCGCTGATCTTCCGGGACCGGACGGACACCTTCGCCGACCTCGACGGTGCCGTGAACCGCGCGGCCCGCGGGCTGATGGCGCAGGGCGTCGCCAAGGGCGACCGGATCGCCCTGTTCGCCCACAACAGCCGCAGTTTCGTCGTCCTGCGCTTCGCGATGGCCCGGATCGGGGCCGTGATGACGCCGGTCAACTTCATGCTGAACGCGGCCGAGGTGGCCTATATCCTGACCCATTCCGGCGCGAAGATGATGATCGCGCAGGATTCGCTGTGCGGGACCGCCGATCAGGCGATGGCCGAGGCCGGGGTGAGCCTGCCCAGATTTTTCATCCCCCATTCCGGAACGCCCGCGCCCGACGGCTGGCAGCCGGAAAGCACCTTGCTGGACCACGAAGACGATGGCGAGGTCTGGGTCGACGTTCATGGCGACGACCCGATCCAGATGATGTACACCAGCGGCACGGAATCCCGGCCCAAGGGCGCGCTTCTGACCTCGGGCGCGCTTTATGCGCAATATGCCAGCTGCATCGCCGATGGCGACATGCGCGAGGATGCGGTAGACCTTCACTGCCTGCCGCTGTTCCACTGCGCGCAGCTGGACTGTTTCCTGTCGCCCGACCTCTATCTGGGCGCGACCTCTATCCTCCACGACAAGGCCGACCCGGCCGAAATGCTGGCGGCGATCGAAGCCCACGGCGTGACGAAGCTGTTCTGCCCGCCTACGGTCTGGATCGGCCTGCTGCGCCATCCCGATTTCGACAAGCGCGACCTGAGCAGCCTGAAGGTGGGCTATTACGGTGCTTCGATCATGCCGGTCGCGGTGATCGAGGAACTGGCCCGCCGCCTGCCTGCCATGCGGCTTTACAACTTCTATGGCCAGACAGAGATGGCGCCGATGGCGACCGTCCTGAAGCCCGAGGACCAGATGCGCAAGCTGGGGTCGGCCGGCCGTCCGGCGCTGAACGTGGAAACCCGGGTGGTGGACGACGACGACAACCCGCTGCCGGTCGGCGAAGTGGGAGAGATCGTGCACCGCTCTCCCCACCTGATCACGGAATATTATGCCGACGCCGACAAGACGGCCGATGCCTTCCGCAACGGCTGGTTCCACAGTGGCGACCTGGGGCGCTTTGACGAGGAAGGATACCTCTATGTCGTCGACCGCAAGAAGGACATGATCAAGACCGGCGGCGAAAACGTCGCCAGCCGCGAGGTGGAGGAGACGATCTTCCGCCATCCCGATGTGGCGGAGGTTGCAGTCTTCGGCATCCCCCATCCGCGCTGGATCGAGGCGGTGACCGCCGTTGTCGTGCCCAAGGCCGGGGCGAAGGTGACCGTGGATGACCTTGTGGCCCATTGCCGGGACGAACTGGCACATTTCAAGGTGCCGAAGCACGTCCACATCGCCGAGCAGCTGCCCAAGAATGCCAGCGGCAAGATCCTGAAGCGCGACCTGCGCCTGACCTTCGCCGAGACGTTCTCGACCGTCTGACGAGTACGATGGGGGCGGGCTGACGGGCCCGCCCTGTTCCTTGCGGAACCGGGCCGACCTACCCGTTGGAGGTCAGGGCTGCCCGGCGATCTGCACGGGCCCGGTGCAGCATGGCCATCACGGCATCTGCCGCGACCTCTGTCCCCGGTCGGCGCTTCATGTCGGCCGAGATCGCGGTCAGCCGGTCCTTCATCGCTTGATCGTGCAGGACGGTCCGGATGCACCGGTGGAGCATTTCCGGCGTCCAGTCACTGCGGTCGATCCACAGGCCAAGGTCCAGCGCAGCGGCGCGTTGCGCATTGTCGTGCCCGTCCCAGCAATAGGGCATCACGATGGACGGCACACCGTGAAACAGCGCCTCGCAAAAGCTGTTGTTGCCGCCATGGTGGATGAACAGGTCGACCTCGGCCACGACGGAGGGCTGGGGAAACCAGTCGCCCAGGCAGACATTGTCGGGCACGCGGTCATAGGTGTCCAGGAAGCTGCCCACATTGACGACGAAGCGCGCGGGGAAATCCGCGAAGGCGTCGATCAGGCGCCGGATCAGGCCAGTGTCCAAGGCGCCCAGCGAGCCGAAGCTGGTGTAGATCAGCGGGCCGGTATCGTCGGGGAAGCGCGGCATCTCGAAAGGGCTTTCGCTCCTAACGCATCCTTCGAGGTAGATGAACCGGTCTTCGGGCAGGGGGTCCTGCCGGTCGTAACGCACGGCAGACGGCGCCAGCAGCAGGTTCAGATCGTCCGAATTTTCCAGGAAGATACCGTCGGGCAGGGGCGGCAGCCCGCATTTGCGACGGAAGGCGTTGTAGCGTCGGTGCGCCCTGGCCGTCGACGTCCGGTAGGCGGCGGCGAAACCGGCGCAGGCCCCGGCATCCGCTGGATCCAGCCCCGACAGGTAGGGCGGCACGGCAGGATCGGGGATTTCGGTTTCCGCGCAGGACACGACGCGCACCCAGGGGCAACCGGCGGCGGCGATTGCCGGGAACATGATCACGTTGTCCAGCAGGATCGCGTCGGGGCGGATCTGGGCCAGGACGGATCGCAGGCTGGCCTCGACCCCGATGGCGCTGTCGACGATGGCCTCCCACGTAGGCGCCACATAGGTCTCCAGCTGGTCGAGGGGCGACAGGTTGAAGTTCGGCAGATGCGTGTTCAGGAAGTCGGTCCAGCGTGCCTCTGTCGTCTGGGCGCCGCCAGTATCGGCCGGGGTCAGATGATATTCCAGGAAACCGTATTCGGCGAAGACGCCCACGAAACCCGGATGGCAGATGAAGACCGGACGCGCGCCCTGCCGGCGCAGTTCCTGCGCGATGCCTACGCAGTTCAGGGCGGCGCCGAAACTGGCTTCGGGGAACAGGGCGATGGTCGGGGCGGTGTTCAAGCGTCAGCCTCTCAGCAGCGGGGAGATGCCGCGATTGGCGGCTTCGGGGCGGCGCACGGCCGAGCGGCGCAGGTGGACGACCATCAGGTCCGCCGCAAGGTCGTATTGTCTGCGGTCGACGCTGTCGAGGATCTCCAGATGTTCTTCCATCGACTTGCGCATCCGGTAGGCCGGGATGGTTCCGTCCTTGCGCGATGCCAGCCGTAACCGGTGATGCGCCAAAAGCGCGCTGCGGGCAAAGCGGTTGGACGAGCTTTCGGCGATCAATACGTGAAAGTCGATATCCGTCCGGCGGAACCTCGCGCCGGTGGCGGCGCTGTCGTCCAGGCGCAGGAAATCTTCCATCTGCGCCCGGATCTGGGTGGCTTTCTTGCCGTCCAGTGCGAAACCGGGAGAGGTGAGTGCCAGAGGCTCCATCACCAGCCGCATCTCGAAGCTCTCGGTAACGGCCCTGGCCGAGTCGATCATCGGCTGGAACGCCCAGGCGCGGCCGGGCAACTGGGTCACCAGCCCTTCGCGCGCCAGTACTGTTAATGCAAAAAGTACCGTACTGCGCGACGCGTCATAGCGACGGGACAATGCGCTGACGGACTGGATCTCTCCCAGCCTCCGGTCGGCACGGTCGGCCAGGATCCGGTCGGGCAGCGACCCTTCGACCCCTTCAAGGTCCGACAGGGCCGCGTCGATGTCATCGGGGGAATCGACTGCCAGGAAGTAGCCGCGCTCCTGCTGCCATTCCAGTATTCCTTGGGATTCCAGTATCTTGAAGGCAGATCGCATCGGCGTGCGAGAGACCTGACAGGCGTCGGAGAACAATTTTTCCGGCAGGTGGTCGCCCGTCTTCAGGCCGCGTTCGAAGACGACGCCGACGACCTGCTTGGCCAGGTTCAGGTGGCTTTGATAGGACGCGCGCCGTGTTCCGGCCAAGTTTTCCCCCGATCTGCCCGGCCGATCGCCCGGGGCATCGTCAATTGCACCAGAACAGAAAATACAAATTGACGTTCTTTTATTTGCAAAAATACAGTGTGGGCAGGCAGCAAGCAATAGCTGCCATCTATATTTCCTGGCGTCGAAGCCGGGGGCCACAACACAGGGAACACTCTGATGGGAATGAAACCTTTCTCCACCACGGGCCTGTCTGCGCTGGCGCTCTTGGCGTCAGTCGGCGTGGCCGGGGCCGAAGGCCTGGTCGTGTCGAACTGGGACGGCTACATGGCCGGTGACGCCATCGACACCTTCAATGCGGAAACCGGCAACGAGGCCGAATTGGTCCTGCACGCCACCAACGAAGAGATCATGGGCAAGCTGATCGCGTCCAAGGGCAAGGGCTATGACGTGGTTTTCGTCTCGTCCCCCTTCGCCGAGGTGTTGAACAATCTCGGGCTTGCCGAAACGCTGGACCATTCCAAGCTGCCGAACATTGCCAACCTCTACCCCGAAGCGAACCAACTGTCGCACGATCCGGGTAACACCTTCTCTATCCCCTATGCCTGGGGCACGACGGGTTTGTGCTATCGGTCGGACCTGCTGGCGGAAGAACCCGACAGCTGGATGGACCTGCTGCAACCGGCGGAAGGCGTCAGCGGCAAGACCACGATGCTGGCCACCGACCGCTGGCTGCTGGGCGCGGGGTTCCTGGCCAAGGGCTATTCCGTGAACGAGGTCGATCCCGAAAAAGTGGCCGAGGTGCGCGACCTGCTGATCGACGCCAAGGGCACGCTGCTGGCCTATGACGACACGACCTTTTATTCGAAACTGGTGTCGGGCGAGGCGGAGTTGGTCCATGCCTGGGACGGCTGGTGCAACTACGGCATCGCCGAAAACGCGGACATCAAGTACGTGATCCCGGAAGAAGGGTCCGACCTGTGGGTCGACACGATGGTCATCCTGAAGGGGTCCGAAAACAAGGACGCGGCCTATGACTTCGTGAACTTCATACTGGACGCGAAGAACCACGGCTGGGCGGCTGAAAACATCCTCTACAAGGTGCCGAACAAGCCCGCGATGGAGGGCCTGTCCGCCGAGATGATCGAGACCTTCCCGAACATGGCCATGACGCCCGCAGAGATGCTGGAATTCGAACAGCTGCGCGACGTGGGCGAGGGGCAGCGGCTCTATGCCCGGACCGTGTCGGAAATCAAGGCGAACTAAGGCGTTACAGGGCCCCGCGGGTCGTCCGCGGGATCCGTCTGCCATGACCCGGACCGATCCATGAAAGACCGCAGTCCCGCCCTGCTGATGGCGCCGGCCCTGGCGTGGCTGACGGCGTTCATGGTCGTCCCATGCCTTCTGATCCTGGCGCTGGCCTTCTTTCGCCGCGGGATCTACGGCGGGATCGAATACACCTTCACGCTGGAAAACCTGGGGCTGGTCTTCGACCCGCTCTATGCCGGGATCTTCCTGAAATCGGCCTGGATCGCCGGGCTGGCGGCGCTGATCGCGGTGGTGCTGGGCTATGCCGCCGCCTTTGCCATTGCCGCTGCACCGGCCCGCCGGCAACCGGCGCTTCTGTTCTTTGCCGTCCTGCCGTTCTGGTCGAACTACCTGGTCCGGACCTATGCCTGGATCGTGCTTCTGAACCGCGAAGGCCTTCTGACAGGTATCGCCCGCTGGTTCGGCTACGACGGTGAATTGCCCAAGCTTCTCTATACCGAACCTGCCGTGGTGGTGGGGCTGGTCTACAATTACCTGCCCTTCGTGATCCTGGCCTGCTATGCTCCGCTGTCGCGCCTGAATGTCGAGATCGGAGAGGCCTCGCGCGACCTTGGCGCCTCCGGCTGGACGACATTCCGGCGGGTGACGGTGCCGATGACCTTCCACGGGATCGCCACCGGTTTCGTCTTCGTCTTCGTGCTGTCCATCGGCAACTTCGTGACGCCCGCGCTGTTGGGGGGCGGGCAGTTCCAGATGATCGGGAACCTGGTCTATGCCCAGTTCCTGACCGCGAACGACTGGCCCTTCGGTGCCGCCCTGTCGATGGTGCTGATTGCGATCATGATGGGTCTGCTGACGCTTCAGACCTTCGCCAGCGAAAAGGCCTCCGGTTCGGGGAGGCATGACTGATGGCGTCCCAGGCCAATCCACGGCTGATGTTCGCGATCCTCGCGGCTGTCTTCGCGTTCCTCTACGTGCCGATTTCGGTGCTGGTCGCGCTGTCCTTCAACGACGGCGGCCTGCCCACTGCGTGGACCGGGTTTTCGGTGAAATGGTATGGCGCGCTGTTCCGCAACGGCGACATCATGTCGGCCGCCTTGAACACGCTGATCGTGGCCATCGTCTCGACCGTCCTGGCCACGCTGTTCGGCACGCTGCTGGCCATCGGGGTGGAAATCCGGCGGCGTAAGGGCCGGTTTCTGGAAACCATCATCTTCGCGCCGATGATCATTCCCGACATCGTGCTGGCCATCGCGCTGCTCAGCTTCTTTTCGCTGTTGAACGTGACCATGGGCCTGCACACCGTGATCCTGAGCCACGTCGTCTTCAACCTGGCCTTCGTCTGTTCAGTGGTCCGCGCGCGGCTGAAGACCTTCGACTGGTCGGTGGTCGAAGCTTCGGCCGACCTGGGCGCCTCCACCGTCACCACGCTGCGGCGGATCGTGATCCCGGTCCTGCTGCCGGCGATCGTTGCGGGTGGGCTGCTGGCCTTCACCCTGTCAGTCGACGAATTCATCATCGCGTTCTTCACCGCCGGGGCGGGGCGGTCGTCGATCACCCTGCCGATGCAGATCTTTGCCATGATCCGTTTCGGCGTCACGCCTGAAATCAACGCGTTGGCGACGCTGATCATGGCCTTTTCGGTCGTGGCGCTGGCCCTGTCGCAACGTCTGAACCGCGGAGGTCTGCCGGGCCAATGATCGAAACGCTGCTGTCGCTGAAGGGCATCGCCAAGTCCTATGGATCGGTCCGCGCCGTGTCGGACCTGAACCTGGACATCCGTCAGAACGAATTCTTCGCCCTGCTCGGCGCTTCTGGCAGCGGCAAGACCACGGTCCTGCGGATGCTGGCCGGGTTCGAGACGCCGACCGAAGGGCAGATCCTGTTGCAGGGTCGGGACATCGTGCCCCTGCCGCCCAATCGGCGGCCGGTGAACCTGATGTTTCAGTCCTACGCTCTGTTCCCGCACATGACCGTTTCCCAGAACCTGGCCTACGGGCTGGAGATGGAGCGGCTCTCCAGGGCAGAAGTCAAAAGCCGCGTGGACGAGATGCTGGAGATCGTGCAGCTGTCGCACCTGTCCCGCCGCAAGCCCGACCAGTTGTCAGGCGGGCAGCGGCAGCGGGTGGCTTTGGGCCGGGCTTTGGTAAAACGACCGCGGCTGTTGTTGCTGGACGAACCTCTGGGGGCTCTCGACAAGAAGCTGCGGGGCGAGATGCAGATGGAGCTGAAGCGGATCCAGTCCGAATTCGGCATCACCTTCATTGTGGTCACGCATGACCAGGAGGAGGCGCTGGTCATGGCCGACCGGATCGCGATCCTGAAGGATGGCGGCCTGCTGCAATGTGGCACCCCGCACGAGATCTATGAGCACCCGGGCAGCCGTTATGCCGCGGACTTCATCGGCGAGATGAATTTCCTCAGTGGCCGCGTCCGGGCGGGCGAGCTGGTGACCGAAGACGGCACGCGGATCGCGGCACCGGTGCCTGCGGACGTGATGCCGGGCGATACCGTCGACATCGCGATCCGGCCGGAGCGGATGAAGATCGGGACGACAAACCTTGAAAACATGGTGAAAGGCCAGGTGGTCGCGACCGCCTATCTGGGTCTGGACCTTCAGGTCCATGTCCAGACCGCGCTGGCCGCGAAGCCGCTGCTGGTCCGCATGACCGCGCAGGAGGTCGATACCGCACAGCTGGTCGAAGGCGACGACGTCACTATCGGCTGGACCGCACAGGACACCCGCGTCTTCAGGGCGTGACGCAACAGGACCGCCATCAATGGCGGCAGCAACAGGAGAGACCAAGATGACACAGAAGACCTTTGCCTTCTTTCCCGAAGCGGCCTTTGGCCCGGCCCTGAATTCGGTCGGCATTGCCCAGGCCGTGGAACGCATGGGCCACAAGGCCGTGTTCCTGTCGGATCCCGGTTTCGTCGAGGTCTACCAGGGCTACGGGTTCGAAGCGCATCCGGTGAACCTGTCGGAACCGATGCCCGCGGAGCAGATGGCGAAGTTCTGGGAAGACTTCATCAACGGTCACATCCCGAATTTCCGCAAGGCGCCGATCGACCAGCTGGACAATTATGTCCGCGAATGCTGGGAAGCCATCGTCGACAGCGCGAAATGGGCGCAGAAGGATCTGCCCGGCATCCTTGCCAAGGTCAAACCGGACGTGATCTCCGTCGACAACGTGATCCTGTTCCCCGCGATCAAGCAGTTCGGGGTGCCCTGGGTGCGCATCATTTCCTGTTCGGAAAACGAGATCGAGGACGACGCGATCCCGCCGCATCTGTCGGGCATGTCGGTGAACGACAAGGCAGGGCACGAGGCGTTCCGCGCCAAGTTCAACGCGGTGATGAAGCCTGCCCATGACGACTTCAACGCCTTCCTGGCGGAATGCGGCGAAGATCCCTATCCGATGGGCCAGTTCTTCGAGGCGTCGCCCTACATGAACCTGCTGCTGTATCCGGAACAGGCAAGATACGACCGGTCGGTCACGCTGGACCCGGCGCAGTTCCAGTACCTGGAAGGCTGCGTGCGGCAGGACGAACCCTACGAGGTGCCGACCTTCAAGGCCAACAATGACGGCCCGCTCATCTATATCTCCTTCGGGTCGCTGGGCGCCGGGGACACGGACCTGCTGAAGCGGCTGATCACGCTGATGGGCAAGACCCGGTATCGCGCGCTGGTCAATGTCGGCGACTACATCGGCGAATATGACGACATCCCCGACAACGTGATCATCCAAAGCTGGTATCCCCAGCCGTCGGTCATTCCGCAGGTCGATGCGGTGATCCACCATGGCGGCAACAACTCGTTCACGGAATGCCTGTATTTCGGCAAGCCCGCGATCATCATGTCCTATGTCTGGGACGGCCACGACAACGCCATGCGGGTGCAGGAAACCGGCCATGGGTTCCGGTCGGACCGTTACGACTGGACCGACGATGAACTGGTCGAAAAGATCGAGGCCTGCCTGACCGATGCCGACATGGCGGCAAAGCTCAAGGCCACGTCGGCCCACATGCAGTCCCGGAACGGGCAGGAAAAGGCCGCCAAGATCCTTGTCGGCCTGGCGGAGAAAGGGGCATGACGAACCTTGCCTCCTCGGCACCGCATATCCACGGGGCCACCACCTATGACGACCTGGTCGACTGGGGCCCCCAGCCCGACATGATCGAAGGGCAATCCCATTCCACCGGGCGGCTTCTGCACAAGGGTCCGGGCAATTCGCCGGAAACCGGGGTCTGGGTCTGCACGCCGGGCACCTGGCGCATCTCTGTCCCGCGGGACGAGTTCTGTCATTTCGTGGAAGGCCGGGTGATCTATCGCCGCGACGGCACGGACGAGGTGATCGAGGCCACGGCCGGCACCTGCGTCCTGTTTCCCGCCGGCTGGGAAGGCACGGCGGAGATCGCCGAAACGCTTCGCAACATCTACATGCTTGTCTGACAGGAAGACCGAAATGAAAGCCCCCATCATGCGCCAACCGCTTTCAGTGACCGACGTGGTCGACTGGGGCGTCATCCCGACGATGATCGAAGGCGAAAGCCGGACATCGGGCCAGGTCCTTTACAAGGGACCGAACGGCGAAAGCGAATGCGGATTGTGGATTTGTACACCTGGGAAGTGGGAATGCCACGTGACCAAGGACGAATTCTGTCACTTCCTCGAAGGGTCCTGCACTTACGTCCATGAAAGCGGCGACGTGATCGAGATCACGCCCGACACCGCCGCCTTCTTCCCGCAGGACTGGAAGGGCGTCTGTACGGTCCACGAGACCATCAAGAAGGTCTACATGATCCGATGAGAGATCCCTGCTTCTATCTGGCGCCGGATTACGTTCCGACAGAAGGTCCGGTCCACGATGCGACCGATCCCGCGACGCTGGTGCATGTGGGCCAGTACGGCGAGCCTGCGCCGGCCCAGTTGGAACAGGTGCTGGATCGGGTGAACGCAGCGCAACGGCTGTGGGCGAAGCTCGATGCCAAGACCCGAGCGGGCTATCTTCATCGTGTCGCCGATGCGATGGAACGCGCCGACATGACCGAGATCGGGATCATGATGACGCGCGAGATCGGAAAGCCCTATCCGGAGGCCATCGGAGAGATCGCGAATATCCCGGCGGTCTTCCGCTATTTTGCCGAAATGGCCCGCGACGATGCGGGCAAGATCGCCGGAAACATGCAGCCGGGGTCGTTCCAGTTCCAGACCTACCAGCCCCACGGGGTGTCGGTGCACATCGTGCCCTACAACTTTCCCCTGATCCTGGGCTGCTGGACCATCGCGGCCTCGCTGGCGGCGGGGAACGGTGTGGTGCTGAAGGCGGCACCGGCGGGCACGATCTGCACGCTGATGTTCATGACGTTCTTCGATGCCCTGCCCAAGGACCTGATCGCCTGCGTCGGCGGCGGGGCGGATGTGGGGCGGCAGCTGATAGAAAGCCCCAAGACCCATGTCGTGGCCTTCACCGGGTCCGCCGAGGTCGGCCGCCAGATCGCGCGCGAATGCGGCGGCCTGATGAAGCCCTGCGTGATCGAAGGCGGCGGCAGCGATCCGATGGTCGTGTCGGCCAAGGCCGACATCGCGGTGGCCGCGTCGGGCGCCGTGACGGCGGCCTACCTGCAATCGGGGCAGGTCTGCACGTCGACGGAACGGATCTATGTCGAAGATGCGGTCCACGACGCGTTCGTGGCGGCGCTGGTGGAACGTGCGCGAAAGCTCCGGATCGGGAAGGGGCTGGGCGTGGCGGAGATTGGGCCGCTGGTCAGCCAGGCGGCACAGCAGCGCGTGCTGGACTGGATCGATACGGCCAGGCTGAAGGGGGCCACGATTGCCCTTGGCGGCGGCGTGCCGCTGGACAACCAGACCGGCTGGTTCGTGGAACCCACCGTCGTGACCGACGTCACGCAGGACATGGGCCTGTTCGAGAACGAGATCTTCGGTCCCGTCGTGTCGGTGGTTCGAACGCGATCCTTTGCCGAGGCGCTGGAGCTGGCGAATGACAGCCGCTTCGGGCTGGGAGCCAGCGTTTTCACCCGCGATCTGGCCGAGGCGCATCAGGCGGTGGAAACGCTTCAGGCCGGGATGGTCTGGGTGAACAATCCGCTGGTCGACAACGACGCGCTGCCCTTCGGCGGGATCAAGGCGTCGGGGCTGGGACGGGCGCTGGGACGGATCGGGCTGGATGCGTTCCGGTCGCCGCGGATGGTGGTCATCGACCCGGTCGCGAAGATGGCGGACTGGTGGTACCCGTACCCCGACGACTGGTTCCTGGACGCCGGCGGCCGCAGCCACGTCTGACCTGCTCCGGGGCGCAGAAAGCGCCCCGGACCGTCGCGCCAAGACCTACCACAGCTGGGTGCGATAGTTCTCCTCCAGCCCGGCGTCGAGCTTCTGGACATCTGCATCGATCGCGGTCTGGTCGCGCAGGATTTCCCCCAGCGTCGGCATTTCCTTGCGGTCTGGCCATGTGTCCGGCTTCCACAGGCCGGACCGGATATAGGCCTTGGAGCAGTGCATGTAGACCTCGGCAATCTCGACCACCATGACCGACAGGGCGGGACGGCCATTCATGCCCAGCTGCGCGCACAGATCGGGGTCGACGGTGATCCGGGCGCGGCCGTTGATGCGCAGCGTCTCGTTCATGCCGGGGATCATGAAGATCAGGCCGACGGCCGGGTTCTGCAGGATGTTTTCCAGCGTATCCAGACGGTTGTTTCCGGGCCGGTCGGGCAGGGCGATGGTGCGGTCGTCCAGCACCTGGGCAAAGCCCGGCCCGTCGCCCCGGGGTGTCACGTCGCCCAGGCCGTCGGGCCCTTGGGTTCCCACCACCGCGAAGGGCGACAGCGACAGGAAGCGGCGGGAATGCGGCTCCAGCGCGGTCAACTGCTTGCGCCGCGCGCCTTCGGAGGCGGGGCGATAGATCTTGCGCAGATCGTCGACGGTTTCGACAAAATCCATTGTGTTCTCCTTCGATGGCCGGACCCGAAGCGCTGGGGAGACGCCCTGGCGTCGAACCTGGCCAGCGACCTGCCAGTTGCAAGTGCATCCCTGGCCAGCCGCGGGCCGGGCAGGGACGACCTGTCTTCGGCCATCCTGCATCGAAGGTCCACCCGAAGGGCAGGGCGGCCGCCGAAATTGTCCCCGGATGTGATCCGGGGACGGTATGCTGACATCCTCAGGCGCCGGTTTCGGAGAAACGGGAAAACGGACGACGCCACGGGCGGCGCCCAGGGCCGGCCTGGCAGCGCGGTGCCGACCTTACATCTTCATCAGCAGGCCGCCGTCGACGGCAAGGTCGATCCCCGTGATGTAGGAGGCCGCGTCCGACAGAAGGAACAGCGCCGCATTGGCCATGTCCTCGGCCGTACCGATCCGCCCCAGCGGGGCATAATCGCCCACGGCCTTCAGGATCTCGGGCTTGTCCTCCCACCGCGCCTGCAGGGGTGTCAGCGCCATGCCGGGGCAGATCGCGTTCGACCGTACCCCATCGGCCGCCAGCTGCATCGCCAGCGACTTGGACAGGGCGCAGACCCCGGCCTTGGAAGCCTGATAAGCGTCCTGCGGCGCCGGGTCGCCGCGCAGCCACTGGATGGTGGAAAAATGCACCATCGACGCCCCGTCTCGTCCTTTCATGAAGGGTACTGCCGCCCGCGCCGTCAGGGCCACCGCCTTCAGGTTGATGTCGAACACCTGGTCCCAGACATCCATGTCCATTTCGAGAACCGAGGCATCGCGACCGAACCACAGCACGCCGGCGACATTGGCCAGGTGGTCGATGCCGCCATGGGCCTTGCCCGCATCCCCGATCGTTTTGGCGATGAACGCGGCATCCGTCAGGTCGCCTTGCGCATAGGTCAGGCCCGGATGGTTCGCCAGGCTTTCTGGCGCGGGCTTGATGTCGATCCCCGTGACCGTTGCCCCTGCGTTCAGCAGGGCGGCTGCAAGCGCCTCTCCCATGCCGCCACCGGCGCCGGTGACCACCGCGTGACGCCCCGAGAAATCATATGTGATCATGACAGCCCCTTGTCCTGCCTTGTGCTGAAACACCCGCCGACCGGGTGCAGGAACACTAGCCGAACTGCGACACGTTACAAGCCAGTTTGGAAAAAAGTTGCTAATCTGGAAAATTGTTCCTATTCGATATCCATATCGGAAACTCTCCCAGACGAAGGCGCCGCCCATGTCGCAGACCCAGTTCAGCGTGATTTCTCCTGTCGACGGTCGGGAGTACCTGACCCGTTCCTATGCCACCATGGCCGAGATCGAGACCAAGATCGCCGCCGCCCGTGCCGCAGCACCCGCATGGCGCCGGATGCCGCTGGCCGATCGTGCCGCGCTGGTCGTGGCCTTCGGGGCGGAGATGCAGAAGCGCGGCGCCGATCTGGCAGAAGCAGTCGCCTGGCAGATCGGACGTCCGCACTGGCAGGCGGACGAAACCGGCCGCCTGGCCATGGTGGGCGAACTGCTGGCCGAAGGGGCCGCCGCGACCCTTCAGGACGAAGCCTTCCCGGAAGAACCGGGCATCCGCCGCTACACCCGCGCCGTTCCGGGCGGGGTGCACCTGTCGATCTGCGCCTGGAACTACCCCACGGCGATGCTGGGCTATCTGGTCAGTCAGCCGCTGGTGTCGGGCAATGTCGTGATCCTGAAACATTCGCCCCAGACCCCGGTGATCGCCGAAATCGCGGCAGAGGCCTGGACCGCCGTCGGCGGCCCTGCAGGTGTCTTTCAGACCTTGCACCTGTCGCACCCGGACGCCGAGCGGCTGATCGGCGCGGGCACCTTCAACGCGGTGAACTTCATTGGATCCGTCGGGGGCGGCAAGCGGGTGCACCGTGCCGCCGGCGGGACCATGACCCAGGTCCATCTGGAGCTGGGGGGCAAGGATCCGACCTACATTCGTGCCGATGCCGATATCGCCGGTCTGGCCGCGGATCTGGCCGAAGGCACGTTCTCGAATGCCGGGCAAAGCTGCTGCTCGGTCGAGCGGATCTATGTCGATGCCGCCGTGAAGGACGACCTGATCGAGGCGCTGGTGGCCGAAGCCCGGAAGTGGACCATCGGCCATCCCTTCAACGACAAGGCCATGCTGGGCCCCGTGGTCCGGCAGGAAGCCGCGGACAGGATCCGGGGACAGGTCGATCAGGCCGTGGCCGCGGGGGCGAAACTTGTCTATGCGGGCGATGACAGCGCCGGCGGGGCCTATGTTCCGGCGCAGGTGCTGACCGACGTCTCGCACGACATGCAGATCATGGTCGACGAACTCTTCGGTCCCGTTGCCTGCGTGCAGGCCGTGTCGGGGGACGAGGAAGCGATCCGGCTGATGAACGACAGCGAATTCGGCCTGTCCGCCAGCATCTGGACCCGCGACATCGACCGTGGCGTGGCGCTGCTGGACGAGGTCGAGGCCGGCACCGTCTACCTGAACCGTTGCGACCATGCGGATCTGTACCTGCCCTGGGGCGGGATCAAGAATTCCGGTCTTGGCCGCACCAACGGCCGCGTGGGCCTGATCGAGACGACGGCGCCGAAAAGCTATCACGTCCGCAGCAAGCTGGGCTGAAGATGAAGCTGTCCAAGGCCGAAATCGACCGTCTGGCCGCCGGAGCGGTGGAGGTGCTGCACAGGGACAGCGCCTCTGCGCTGCTGCTGCTGTGTGAGCATGCGGGGAACGGGGTTCCGGCGCCCTGGGGGACGCTGGGGCTGGATCCGGTGTACTTCACCACGCACTATGCCTTCGATCCGGGCAGCCGGGACCTGACGCGGGCCATGGCCGACCGGCTGCAGGCGCCGGCCGTGCTGTCGCGCTATTCGCGGATGTTCCTGGATTACAACCGCTATCCCGAAGACTGGGACCGGATTCGCCCGGATCTGGGCGGAATCCCGGTGCCGGGGAACATGGATCTGACCGAAAGCGACCGCGACCTGCGCCAGAAGGTGGCGGCCGATCCGATGGGCGCGGCGATCGCGGCGCTGCTTCCCGGGCGGGCGGCTGCCGTCTCGATCCATACCTTCACGCCGGTGATGGCCGGGCATGTCCGGCCTGTCGACATCGGTCTATTGTGGAAGGTCGACAGTCCCTTCATGCGGCGCGTTATCGGGACGGTCGAGGAACTGGCCCGGCCACTGGGCCTGAGGGTGGGGGAAAACGAACCCTATGACTGGCGCCTAGCCAATGGCTATTGCCTGGAGACGCATGCCATGGGAAATGGCCTGCCATGCGCCTGTATCGAGGTGAACAATGCCCTGTTTTCCGATCCGGAAACTGTGACGGCCATTGCCGGTGTCCTGTCGGATGCGCTGAAGGCGGCTTTGGAATACCTGGAAGCGGCGTAGGTGCCGCGGTTGCAAGGACTGGACCGGCCACTCTCATATCGGTAAAATCCGGTGTCCACAGACAGTTACGGAAGGTGGGATGACGCGCGAACTTGGAGAGATGATCCGTCAGACCCGCAAGAAAATGGGCCTGACCCTGCGCGAACTGGGCGAACAGTCGGGCCTGACCGTCTCCCAACTTTCCAAACTGGAAAACGGCAAGCAGCGGATATCGGTCGACGTTGCCCTGAAGATCGCGGGCGTGATGCATGTGCCCGTGACCTCTTTCCTGGCGTCGCCCCGTGCGATGCCGCAGGGCAGGCGATCCGTCACCCGGGCCGGGACCGGCACGATCCACGCCACCGACGGCATGCGGTTCGAGGTCCTGTGCAGCGATTTCCGCGACAAGCGCAACATCTTCTGGAACGTCACCGTCACCGGCAGGACGCCGGAGGAAAACGGCGGCTGGCGCGCCCATGCGGGCGAAGAGTTCGTCCAGGTCCTGTCCGGCCGGCTGGAACTGCACACCCGCCATTACGAACCCCTGATCCTGGAACAGGGGGACAGCGTGCTGTTCGACAGCGATACAGATCACGCCTATGCCAGCATCTCGGAGGAACCGACGCTGCTTTTCATGTCGAACTCGATGCTGCACCTGCCAGGCTTCGACCTGCCGGACGGGGCCGCCTGAGATGGCGCCGTTCCTGTTGCTGAAGACCGGCAGCCTGGAGGAACTGGGCCGGCCCTACATGGACCGCCACGGCGATACCGAACGCAGCTTTTTCGCGGCCACCGGCCTTGACCCCGAGGAAATGCGGGTGATCGACGTCGAACGGGACGAAGCTCTGCCGGCGATGACCGATCCGATTGCGGGGGTGATCGTCACGGGATCGGGCGCCATGGTGACTGAAGGGCTGCCGTGGATGAAACGCTCCGGCGCCTGGTTGGTCGAGGCGGTGAAGGCCGGCATCCCCGTGCTGGGCGTCTGTTTCGGACATCAGCTGATGGCGCAGGCTCTGGGCGGCGCGGTCGGCGAGAACCCGAAGGGCCTCGAATCCGGAACGCTGCCGATCACCATCGATGCGGCGGGCGATCCGCTGCTGGGGCCCTTGCCCCATCGGGTGATGATGCAGGTCCACCATTACCAGACCGTGCTGACCAGCCCGCCGGGGGCCCAGGAGCTGGCCCACAGCGCGCAGGATCCGCACCAGGCGCTGCGCTATGGCCCCGTAGCCTGGTCCATCCAGTTCCACCCGGAAATCACCCGGCCGATGATGGTCGACATGCTGGACCTGCTGCGCCATCAGCATGCAGCCGAAGGCTATGATCCCACGGCCATGATGGCGACGACACAGGACACGCCCGAAGGGCCGGTCCTGATGCGCCGTTTCGTGGATATCGCCCGTCAGGCGCGCTGACGGGCGTTCGGACGTCGGGTGTTACACGAAGTAGCGCTGCCATTCGAAATCGGTGATCCGCGCGGCCTGCCAGGCCTCGAAGGCTCTGACCTCGTTCAGCAGGCTTTCGGTGTAGTGGGTCACGAAGACCTCGCCAAAGACCTCCTTGCAGAAGGCAGAGGCGCCGAAATCCTCGGCCGCGGCGCGCAGGGAATCCTGAAGCGGTTTCGCCGCGCCGTCGGGTGCCATGCCGGGCTGGGCGGTGGGCGGTGTCAGGCCCCGTTCCAGCCCCCTGGTGCCGGCGGCCAGGATCGCAGCAACCGTCAGATAGGGGTTCACGTCCGCCCCGGCCACGCGGTGTTCGAAACGGCAGGCGCCCGCATTGGGCGTGGTGATCGCACGAATGGCGGCGGCGCGGTTTTCATAGCCCCAGCTCACGTCCTCGGGCGACCACGCGCCGCGGTCGAAGCGGCGGAAGGAATTGACCGTCGGCCGGAACATCGCGTGGGTGTCGGGCAGGTATTCCAGCATCCCGGCCAGGAACTGCTGACCCACCGGCGACAGGGCCCCTGTGCCCGCGGCCATGGCCGGCTGGCCGTCCTGCCAAAGGCTGACATGGTGATGTCCGCCACAGGCGCTTTCCCGGCCGGGGGGCTGGAAACGGGTCATGAAGGTCGCAACCAGACCACGTTCGGCGCAAAGCTCCTTCAGGTGCAGCTTGGCACGGACGGCATCGTCCGCGGCTTCGACCGCGGGCTTCGGCTTCAGCGCGAATTCGTACATGCCATAGCCGTATTCGGTGACCATGGACGCGACGCCGATACCCAGCGAATCCATGCGCCGCATGAACTCTGTCACCAGGTCCTGATAGTCGCCGCCGCGGACCAGGTCGTAATTGACCAGCGAATGGCCCCAGGGTTTCAGCTCGCGATACCGGCCCTGCTGCATCAGAGCGTGGTCGGCATGGAAGATCCCGAATTCGTATTCCAGCGCCACCTGGGCCTCGTACCCCTGTGCCCGCAGGGCCGCGTCCGCATTGGCCAGGACGTGGCGCGGGTCGACGGCGCAGGGGCTGCCGTCCAGCATGTAGCCGGTCGAGATGACCGAGGCCATGTCGGGCCGCCATCCGTGTTGGCGAAGCGACGCGGGGTCGACCAGCGCCTTGATGTTGGGAAAGCCGTTTTCCTCGTTCGCCATGTAGGACCCGAAGATCGTATCGCCATCCGGCTGCCCATCGCCCCGCGACACGCAGTAGAGGATGCCATTCAGCGCATCGCCCGAGGTCGACAGCTTGAACGGCGTGATCTTGGACCGCAAAAGCCCGGTGATGTCGACGACATGGGTCTGCAGGAATTCGACCCCTGCGGCCTTCATCCGTTCCTGGGCGGCATCATATTCGGGGCCGTAAGCTGCGGCCTGTTCTTCGAAGTTCATTCTGCTTTGTCCATTCTGCTGTTGCGTCGCAACAGGGCCCCGATGGCCTCGTCCAGTTCGTATCGCCCGCTGATCCCCTGCGGGCGCAGGGCCATGCAAAGGACGATGACCACGCCAAGCGCCACGCCCGACAGGCCCAGCATCGCGGGCATCTGGATCCCCAGGACCGAGACGCCGGTTTCCACGGACCGGATTGCCTCGAGCCCGAAGGACAGCAGGATCGTGCCCAGCATCGCGCCGGTGACCGTGCCCATGCCGCCCAGGATCAGCATCGCCAGTGTCAGGAAGACCTGCTGGAAATAGAAGACCTTGGGGCTGATCGTGCCGGCGAAACCGGCATAGAGCATCCCCGCAGCCCCGCAGATCAGTGCCGACAGCAGCCAGGCCCGGCGGCGCAGGGCCCGGGAATCCAGCGCCAGCGCCTCGGCCGCCTGCAGGTTGTCGGCAGTGGCACGCAGTTGCAGGCCGGTGGCGCTTTCCCGGAACAGGCGCGCGATGACGATGGCCGCGACGGCGCCAGCGATGATCGCGGGCAGACCGAAGATCTTGGGGATGCCGAAGAAGGCCTGGTTGCCCTTGAACAGTTCCGGCCAGTGCAGGAACACCGAATGGACGATGACCAGGAAGGCCAGGCTGACGATGGTCGCCGCCACGCCCGACAGACGCGAGATGATGCGGCCGGAGACCAGCGCCAGGACTGCGACCACCACGAACGAGATCGGGATGGCGATGACCGGCGACAGCGTGATCTGCGACAGACCGAAGGGCGCATGCGGGATCGACAGCTTCTTCAGCGCGACGGGCGTGGCCAGGATCGCCAGACCATAGGCGCCAAGGCCCACGAAGGCGGAATGGCCCAGCTGCGGTACGCCGGAATTGCCCATGAAGACCTGCAGGCCCACGACGATGATCAGGTTGACCAGCGCAGCAGCGGCCAGGTGCTGATAGTAGTTGGGCGCGAAGCCGATGAAGTAGAGGCCGATGGCCACGACCGGCAGGGCGGTGATGATCCCCCCGGTCAGCCCGCGGAGGATCCAGCGCGATGCCGCCGATGGGGTTGCGGGCAGGGCGTCGGTGGTCATGTCAGATTTCCTTGTCGCCCAGTTCCTGCCGCGACCCAAGCAGCCCTTCGGGCCGGTAGACCAGGATCGCGATGACGATGACATATGTCAGCGCCTCTTTCAGGCCGCCATGTTCCTGCGGCAGGGCGACCAGCAGGCCGACCTCGATAAAGCCCAGAAGCATGCCGCCCACGGCGGCGCCGGACAGGGATCCGAAGCCGCCGATCACGCAGGCGACGAAGGCCTTCATCACAAGGCCGAAGCCCATGTCGGGCGAGACGCTGCCCCGGCGGGCCAGGATGAAGACCGCCGCGACGCCCGCCAGCACGCCGGAAATGGCGAAAGCCATCGCGATGACGCGGTTGGCACGGATACCCATCAGGCGGACGGTGGAAAAGTCCCGTGCCGCGGCGCGCATGGCGATGCCAAGGGTGGAGCGGTTCAGGAACAGGACCAGCGCGCCGATGGACAAGGCGGCGGCCAGGAACTCCATCACCTGCAGGGACGACACGGTGAAGCCGCCCACATGCCAGGTGGCATTCAGCCCGTTCAGCACCGGCACCGCCTGCGGCCGCGGAGAGATCAGAAGCTGGAACAGGTTCTGCAGGATGATGCTGACCCCGAAGGCGGTCAGCAACCCGGTCGTCGTGGGCGCATTGCGCACGGGCCGGAAGGCCACGCGTTCCAGAAGGACGGACGCCGCGCCGGCCGCGGCCAATGCCAGCAGGATCGCCAGCCAGGGTTGCGACAGGCCAACGGCGACCGCCAGGAAGACACAGTAGCAGGCGCTGGCGATGACCTCGCCATGGGCGAAATTGACCAGC
Organism: Chachezhania sediminis; assembly: GCF_009765275.1. Taxonomy (GTDB): domain Bacteria; phylum Pseudomonadota; class Alphaproteobacteria; order Rhodobacterales; family Rhodobacteraceae; genus Chachezhania; species Chachezhania sediminis. The sequence continues at coordinate 16,404 of NZ_VOPH01000010.1, read as the reverse complement.
CCCATGATCGAAAAGACGACCGCCAGCCCCAGCGCCACAAGGGCATATTCGGACCCGAAGGCCAGGGCGTTCACGAATTGCTGGACGAAATACTCCATGGCTCAGGCCCCCAGATACATCGACATGAGGTCGGATCCCGCCAGTTCCGCGGCCGTCCCGGAATAGCGCAGCTGACCGGTGCCCAGCACATAAGCCCGGTCGGCGAACCGCAGCGCCTGCGCCGCGTTCTGTTCGACCACCAGAACCGTCAGACCGTCCGCCTTCAGCGATCCGATGAAATCGAAGATCCGCGCAACGATCATCGGTGCCAGCCCCAGCGAGGGTTCGTCGAGAAGCAGCATCCGCGGTCTGGACATCAGCGCCCGGGAAATGGCCAGCATCTGCTGTTCGCCGCCCGACAGCGTGCCCGCGGCCTGCGCGATCCGTTCACCCAGCACGGGGAACAGGGTGCAGTACCGGTCGATATCCGCTGCGACCCCGGCCTTGTCCGACCGCGTCGCGGCGCCAAGGCGGAGGTTTTCCGCAACGGTCAGGTTCGCGAAGACATGTCGCCCCTCGGGACAGGCCGTCAGGCCGCGGACGATGCGCGCCTCGGTCGGCAGGCGGGTGATGTCCTTGCCGTCCAGGATCACCCGGCCCTTCGACGGGACCAGCCCGGTGATCGCCCCGATGGTCGAGCTTTTGCCGGCACCGTTCGGGCCCAGAAGGGCCACGAACTCGCCCTTGGCGACCGACAGGTCCAGCCCCCGCACGGCCTGAACCGCACCGTAGGAGACCGTCAGCCCTTCAAGTTGCAGCATCGTCCGGCCGGCCTCTCAGCGCCAGGCCGGGACGTAGGCGGGCACCGAATCCGCGATGACGGTGCGCTTGCCCCCTTCGAAGCCGATGACAGGCACCGTCTTCACCGGGAAGCCGCCTTCCTCGAAATAGGAGATACTGTCGGACGTCACCCCCGGATTGCCGCCCTCGGCCCGCAGGGCCTGGCGGATCGCGGCGGCGTCGGTCGACCCGGCCTTCATCGCGGCGGCATGCAGGACGCTGACCATGTCGGCGCCAAGCGCGTCGAAGATCGACTGGACGGGGAAGCCCGCGGCCCGGCATTCGTCCAGGAAGACGTCGATGTCCGACCCCATGCCGGTCAGGCCATGGGTGGCGAAGATCACCTTGTCCAGCGCCGCCGGATCGGTGACGGAACCTTCCAGCGACGGGTCGTCGAAGCCGTCGGCGCCCGCGACCCAACCTTCATAGCCATTGGCCTGCAACTGGCGGATCAGGATGCCGACATCGGGCAGCATGGCCGAGATGTGGATGACGTCCGGCGCGGGATCCATGGCCTTGATCTGGGCGATCTGCGGCGACCAGTCGGTGATGCCGAAGGAATAGTTCAGCGTGCCGATCACCTCGCCGCCCAGATGCTCGAAGGTTTCGCCGAACCACTGGGGCAGCATTTCCGACCAGCTGCCCGCATCGGCCGAGGTCATGAGCAGCGCCCGACGCGCGCCGGCGGCATAGACCGCTTCGGCGGTGGCGGCGGCATTCACCGGGTCCGGCACCGCGCCTGCCAGGAAATTGTCGAAGCCCGCGACCTGCATTTCGACCTGCGTGTTCGGCGCCGAGAAGACGGTCACGTCATAGGGTGCGGCCAGTTGCGCGATCGGGATCAGCGAATCCGGGAAGGGCACGCCGGTGATCACCTGCACGTTCTGGTCCAGCAGCTTCTGGGCGATGGTCACCGACAATTGCGCGTCGGACCGGGTATCCTCGATCAGCAGCTCCATGGTCGGGCCCTCGCCCGCCTTGTTCAGCTTGTCCGCCATGCACTTGGCGCCCTCGACTTCGGCATAAGGCGCATAGGGTCCGGTCAGCGAAGCGGCCATGCCGATCTTCACGACATCTTCGGCCATGGCGACCGAAGGCGCGACGATGGCCGTCGTCAGGGCCAGGCGGAAAAGGGTCTTGGCGTTCATGATGTCATACTCCCTGGACTGTGTCCCGTTGATCGCCGGTCCCGGTTTCTGTGCCCGGCCCGACGTAGACTTCGATCACCCGCGGGTCCTTCCAGACGCGTTCGGGTGTGCCTTCGGCGATCGGCCGGCCCTGATCCATGACGAACAGGTGGCGGCAGATGTCGTTGATGAATTTCAGGTCGTGGTCGATCACGACGATGCCCGCGCCCATCTGGGTCGCCACCAGCCGGATGACCTCACCCAACTGGTCGGTTTCCTCGTCGTTCAGGCCCGCGGCAGGTTCGTCCAGAAGCAGGATCTGCGGTACGGTGGCCATGGCGCGGGCCATCTCCAGCCGGCGCTGGCTGCCATAGGACAGCTCTCCGGCCAGGGCGTTCGCGTGACGCTCCAGCCCGAAGGTCTTCAGCAGCGCGGAAGCAGAGACACGGGCGGCGCGGTCGGGTGTCAGCTGACGGCAGCGGGAATGCGCGACCTCGACATTCTGCATCACGGTCAGGCTGTGGAAGACCCGGAGGTTCTGATAGGTCCGCGCGATCCCGGCAGAGCAGATCGCACCAGGGCCGGTTCCGGTCAGGTCCCGCCCGCCCAGCACGACGGTGCCCGCATCGGGGCGCAGAACGCCAGTCACCACATTGACCAGTGTCGACTTGCCTGCGCCGTTCGGCCCGATCAGGCCGACGATCTCGCCCGGATCACAACGCAGGACGGCGTTGTCCAGCGCCTGAACGCCGCCAAAGGCTTTGCGAATTCCCGAAACAGAAAGCACGACATCTCCGATCTTCGGCCGGAGGGCAAGGCCGTCCGGGATGGATCGATGCTAGGCGGCGCACATCTGTGGAGCAAGAAAAAAGTTTCCATAATCGCAACTTTTGGCAACTTAGGAAAATCCGTAGTCCGGGCCGGGGACGAAAACGGGCCCGTCCACAGGGGGCGGGCCCGCCGGTGCGGATGAAAATCGGCGGAAAAAGGGCGCCGTCTATTTCTGGCGCAGCCCGCACCAGTCGGCGATGAAGAGGACCATGGCCTGTGTGACCTTGCGCAACGACACCAGGTCGACCCGTTCGTCGAAGCCGTGGGCCATTTCCGCCCGGGGGCCGTAGACCAGTGCCGGCATGTTGCCGTAAAGGCCGAAGAAACGCGCATCTGTGGTTGCGGTCGACGCGACGGTGTCCAGCGACGCGCCAAAGACCTCTTCATGCGCACCGGACAGGGCGGCCACCGGAGCCTCGGCATTCGTCAGCCGATACCCTTCCGCCTCGAACCCGTTATAGGTGACCGACGGCGGGTTGTTGGCCAGGAACGGGACATCGCGCGAGGCGCGGGCGATGGTCGCCTCGATCTCGGCCTTGGCGTCCTGGATCGACTGGCCGGGATAGATCGATACCCGCACGTCGAATTCGCACCAGGCCGGAACCGAAGACGCCCAGTCGCCCCCTTCGATCTTGCCGACGTTCAGGTTGATCGGGTGCGGCACGTCCTTGTAATCGGGATCGTCCACCTTGCGGGCGTTCCAGTCGGCCTCCAGCCCTTTCAGCGCCTTGATCACCTCGAACGAGGCCATGATCGCATTGGCGCCGTCGCCCGCGACAGCCACGTGGACCGGGATGCCCTGGACACGCACCTTGAACCAGATCACGCCGATCTGGGCGCGGATCAGGCAGTGATGCAGGGGTTCCGGGATCAGCACCGCATCTGCGCGATAGCCGCGTTCCAGACAGGCCAGCGCGCCGTTTCCGGTACATTCCTCCTCGACCACGCTTTGGACACAGATATCGGCCGCGGGCGCAAAGCCCGCCCGGTCGATGGCATCCAGCGCCGACAGGCAGGCAACAAGTCCGGCCTTCATGTCGCCGGCGCCTCGGCCATACAGCCAGTCGCCCTCGCGGCGGGGCTCGAAAGGCGGGGTCGTCCACATCTCGGCCGGGCCTTCCGGGACGACATCGATATGGCCGTTCAGGATCAGCGACTTGCCCGTCGGGTTTTCGGCCCGCGCGGTCCCGACCACGTTCCACGCGTTGTCATAGGAGATGTGGGCGGGCGAGAAGCCCGGCAGGTGCCTGATCCGGTCCAGGTCGATCTTGAACCGGTCCACGTCCATCCCACGCGCCTGCATCTGGCGGGCCATGAAATCCTGCGCCGTCGCTTCCTTTCCCCTTAGCGAGGGGAAACGGACAAGATCCTGGGTCAGGGCAATCTGCGCCTCGAACCCGTCGTCGACGGCGCGGGTCAGGGCAGAGCGGATGGCGGGGTCGGTCATGGGGCGGTCTCTTGCGAAATGGGATCAATGCCCGATCCTGCACAGCATTTTTTCCGGATTGCCAGTCCCACGTTGCCACTGTGGCCGAGCGTTCCGTCAACCGAAAGCTATCAAGCGTAACGCACAGCCGGTCCTGGATGGACTTTCCAACATTCCAGCCACAGGGCAGGCGGATACCGACGGACCCTGGCGGCCGCGATCCGGGCGGCGACTGGCGCAGAACGGAATGAGTATGGACGAGGACGAGAAGCCCACAGGCTTGCGCGACAGCCTGACCCGGGACTTCGCGCGGCTGACCCGGGCCGAGAAATCCATCGCCAACGTCATGCTGATAAACTCCGGCGTGCCGGCCTTCGAAACCGCGGCCGCGATTGCCGGGAAGGTGGGCGTCAGCCAGATGACCGTGGGGCGGATCCTGCGGACGCAAGGCTATCGGGGCGCGGGGCTTCATGGATATCGTACTGCCGTTGCGCCCGGGTTCGTGGCTTTTCTGGGATAATCGGTCACCGTTTGCCTCCTTGGCGGGCCTGTTGCGGGAAGACGGGGCCGGCCACCTGGGCGCGGGCGTTTGGCAGCGGCTGAAACATATGCGGCGCCTGCAGGACCGGTTCGGCGCCGACCAGGACTGAAGGTCAGTCCGCCAGCAACGGCATCACCAGCGAGAAGAGTTCCGCCTGCGAGCTGATCCCGCATTTGCGGTACAGCTGCTTGCGGAAGACCTTGACGGTTTGCGGGCTGATCTCCAGCCGCAGCCCGATGGAAACCGAACTGTGCCCTCGCAGGATCAGCAACGCGACCTCGGCCTGCCGGCGACTCAGGGCGATTCCGCGGCGTTCGCTGAAACGGATGCGCAGGCGGCCGACCAGTTCCGCATCGTCGTAGTCGCCGCTGGAGGACAGCCCCGCCCATTGCTTCGCGATCAGAGAGCAGGCAATCTCGCTTAATCTTTGGGCAATATCCATGTCCCGGGGGGTAAATTGGCGGTTCGAACTGGCGTCGCGGCCCAGGCAGACATGCACGGATACCCCTTCGGACGGGTAGGCGACATAGGCCACCTCGTCGACCAGCGTGGTGCGTCGGTAATAGGCCGCATAGTATTCGTTCCGCTGGAACTGGTCCGGGGCGAAGTCCCGCAGGCGGTACAGCCCCGCAGGCACCCGGGCGACATGCAGCTCGTGGAACGGGTCTAGCAGGTAGGCTCCTGAAATATAACTGCTTTCCAACTTGTCGTGGACCGAAGCGACATGGGTGTGAGCGTACAGGATTTCCGGCCTTCCGGTCTGGAAATAGGCCAGCATCGTGGCGTTGTCGATTTCGTAGCTGCGGTCCAGCCAGGCATAGAACGCGGGTGCGAAATCCTCTGTCCCGAGGGCAGAGATGGCCGCGGCAAGGTGCGCTTCGGTGGTATTCGGTAAGGCCCGCATGTACCCCTCTGGGGGTATATACCCCCCTTTTCCTGCATTCTAGCGAATGAACCCCATAACCGGGGGTATGCCGCATGAGGGCCCAATGAGCCAGAAGAACATTGCCGTGGATGTCGACAAGGTGGTGAAGCGCTATGGCAGCGTGACTGCGCTGCACGGTGTGTCGCTGGATATCCGCGAGGGCGAGTTCTTCACTCTGCTGGGCCCGTCGGGCTGCGGAAAGACGACTCTGTTGCGCTGCATCGCAGGGTTCGAGGACGTGTCGGACGGCCGGGTTCGCCTGATGGGCCAGGACATCACGCCCTTGCCCGCGCACAAGCGGCCGGTGAACACGGTGTTCCAGCAATACGCGCTGTTCCCGCACATGACCGTCCTTGAAAACGTGTCTTTCGGACTGTCCCGGCGCGGCTGGACGGCACGGGATGCGGAAGGCCGGGCAAAGCAGATGCTGAAGCTTGTGCAGTTGTCGGATTTCGCGAAACGCAAGCCCGGGCAACTGTCGGGCGGTCAGCAGCAACGGGTCGCGCTGGCGCGCGCGCTTGCGCCGGAACCGCAGGTTCTGCTGCTGGACGAACCGCTGTCGGCGCTGGACCTGAAGCTGCGTCAGGCGGTGCGGGTCGAGTTGAAGCAGATCCAGCGCGAAACCGGGATCGCCTTCGTCTTTGTGACCCATGACCAGGAAGAGGCCCTGACAATGTCGGATCGGATCGCCGTCATGTCGGCCGGTCACGTCCAGCAGATCGGCACCCCGCGCGAGATCTACGAGGCGCCCGTGAACCGCTTCGTCGCCGACTTCATCGGCGAAACCAACCTGCTGGAGGTCGCTGTGCGACAGGTCGACGGCGACCGCGCCACGGTCGTCCTGCCGGGTGGCCACGTGGTCGAGGTGCCGGCGGCCAGCGGCGCGAAGGTCGGGACCGGCCACCTGTCCGTCCGCCCCGAACGGATGTCCACGGCGCCGGGCGGCGGCGATCTGACCGTCCTGGTCGAGGATCATGTCTATCTTGGAACCGATATCCAGCTTCACGCGCGGCTGGACGACGGCGCGCCCCTGGTCGTGCGGATCCAGAACGGCGCCGCGGCAACGATCCCGGCACCGGGCACGAGGCTGGCACTGGATGTAGAGGCAGGCGCCGCGCGCCTGCTGGCGGACTGATGGCGGGCGTGGCCCCGGGCGGGAGCGGTTCCGGATCCGACATCTATCGCGGCAACGGGCCGCGGCTGATGCTGCCGGTCTGGGTCTTCATCGGGATCTTTCTGCTTTTGCCGGTGATCCTGATGGCGGTCTATTCCTTCCTGACCAAGGAATTCCGCGGCGGCGTGATCTGGGACTTCACGCTGGCCGCCTATGACCAGTTCTTCCTGAACCGCGGCCTGTTCGGGGACGAGCCCGCGACCATCGAATGGACCTATATCGGGATTTTCTGGCGCTCGATCTGGCAGGCCGGCCTGGCGACTGTGTTCTGCCTGCTGATCGGCTTTCCAACCGCCTGGTACGTGGCCACGCGGCCCGCCAGCACGCGGTCGGTCTGGCTGTTCCTAATCACCATTCCCTACTGGGTGAACCTTCTGATCCGCACCGTGTCGATGAAGTTCCTGCTGCGCGACACCGGGCCACTGAACGAATTTCTGATGTGGACCGGCCTGATTTCCGACCCGCTGTCGTTGATCAACACCAATTTCGCCGTGCAGGTGGGGCTGTTCTATTCCTACCTGCCGTTCATGGTGCTGCCGATCTATGCCGCCGTCGAACGCTATGACTTCTCGCTGTCCGAAGCCGCGGCCGACCTCTACTGCAACAACTGGACGACGCTGCGGCTGGTGATCCTGCCGGCGGTAAAGCCGGGGATCGTGGCGGGCTGCATCCTGGTCTTCGTGCCGTCGCTGGGTGCCTTCCTGGCCCCCGACCTGCTGGGCGGGGCCAAGACCTTCATGATCGGATCGCTGATCGAGGAGCAGTTCAAGGGCGCCGCCGGCAACTGGCCCTTCGGGGCCGCCGCCGCGATGATCCTGCTGACCCTGGTCATGGTCGTCCTTCTGATCCACGCCCGCGTACAAGTTCGGGAGGACCGGTGATGGCCAAGACCGACATCCGCCGCTTTGCCGGATTCCGGGCCACGACATGGCTGTGCCTGCTGGTGCTTTATGCGCCCCTGGTGATCGTCGCGATCTACAGCTTCAACGCCTCGACCTCGATCACCCGCTGGGGCGGGTTTTCGCTGAAATGGTATGTCGACGTGTTCTCGGGGCCGGAGGCGCCGAAGTTCCGGGCCGCCGCGATCAACTCCTTCGCTATCGCCATCGGGGCAGCCACCTGCGCCACGATCATCGCCACCGCCGCCGCCGTCGCCATGAACCGGGCCGGGCGGTTCCGCGGCAAGCTGGCCAGCCTTGCGCTGATCAACCTGCCCCTGATGGTGCCCGAGATCGTGACCGCCGTCGCCTCGCTGATCTTCTTCATCACCATAGGGTTCAAGACCGGGCTGCTGACGATCTTCGTGGCGCACCTCGTGTTCTGCATTCCCTTTGCCTACCTGCCGATCGCGGCGCGGATGAAGTCGGTCCCGGACATGTTCGAACAGGCGGCGATGGACCTTTACGCGACCCCGTGGGAGGCGTTCCGGCTGGTCCTCTTGCCGCTGATGGTGCCGGGGATCCTGTCCGGGTTCCTTCTGGCCTTCATCATCTCTCTCGACGACTTCCTGATCACGAATTTCGTCAAGGGCGCAGGCATCGAAACCCTGCCCACGGCGATCTTCGGATCGGTCAAACAGGGCATCAAGCCCAACATCATGGCCATCTCGACCCTGCTTCTGGGCGTCTCGGTGGTGCTTGTCACGCTGTCCTGGCTGATCGGACGGGCGGGGCAGAACAAAAAATGACCAACAACAGCGGAGCACATTTCATGAAGACCTTCCTGACCACGACCGCACTGGCAATGACGCTGGCCACCGCAGCCGCAGCCGAGGGCGAACTGAAGATCTATCACTGGTTCGAATACATCCCGCAGGAGCTTCTGGACAAGTTCGCGGCCGAATACGACGTGACCGTGACCATGGACACCTACGACTCGAACGAGGCGCTGCTGGCGGCGCTGAAGGCGGGCAAGCTGGGCGAATACGACGTGGCGGTCCCGGGCGACTACATGGTCAAGATCATGGCCGACGAAGGCATGCTGGACACCTTCACCCCGGACGAGCTGCCGAATTTCGGCAATATCCAGGACCAGTGGGTCGATGTCGAATTCGACAATGGCCGGCACAGCACCATCCCCTACCAGTGGGGCTCGACCTCCTTCTCGGTGAATACCGAGATGTACGATGGGCCGATGGACAGCCTGTCGCTGATCTTTGACGCGCCGGACGAACTGAAGGGCAAGATCAACGTGCTGGACACCGCGGGCGAGACGCTGACGCTGGCGTCCCTCTATGCCGGCATCCCGCAATGTACCTCGGACCGCGAACAGCTGAAGGCGTTGAACGCGCTGGTGCAGGGGGCGAAACCCGACTGGGCGTCCTTCGGGTCGGACGTGGCCAAGGACGTGCTGGTGTCGGGCGACGCGGCGGCCGGGATGATCTGGTCGGGCTTTTCCGCCAAGGCCCGCGCCGAAGGCGCGCCGGTGCAATATGTCTTTCCCAAGGAAGGCATGATCGTCTGGATGGACAACGTGGCCCTTCTGAAGGACGCGCCGAACCGCGACAACGCACTGAAGTTCATGAACTTCTTGCTGGAGCCTGAAAATGCCGCCGCCGTCACCAACTATGCCCAGTACACCGCGGGCGTCGATGGCGTGGCCGAGTTCCTGGACCCCGAGGTCGCCAATTCCCCCGAAGCGAACCCGCCAGCGGACGTGAAGGGCGTCTTTGTCCAGTCCTGCCCGGAAGAGGTGCAGGTCCTTTACGATGCCATCTGGACCAATCTGAAGAAGTGAAAATGAAGCTCGCGCTTTGCCAGACCACGCCCCTGATGGGCGATATCGAGGCGGGATTTGCCCGCCTCGATACCATGACCCGTGCCGCGGCGCTGGCCGGGGCGGACATGATCGTCTTTCCCGAACTGTTCTTGCCAGGCTACAATCAGCCTGCGCTTCACGCGTCCCTGTCCCAGCCCCTGGGCGGTGAATGGTGCACCCGCGTGGCTGCCATTGCCGAGGCGGCGCAATGCGGCATCACGCTGAGCTGGGCGGAACGGGACGGCAACAGGGTCTTTAACGCTGCCACCGCCTTCGGCCCCGATGGCAGCGTTCTGGCGCATTATCGCAAGATCCAGCTGTTCGGCGCGATGGAGCAGGCCAGCTTCGACTTCGGCGACAGCTTTGCCATCTTCGAGTATTGCGGCATCCGTACCGCGCTGCTGATCTGTTACGACATCGAATTCGCGCCGCATGTCCGCAGGTTGGCGGAACAGGGCGTTAAGCTGATCCTGGTCCCAACGGCCAATTCCGTCGATTTCCCGCACGTCTCGAACGTCGTTGTCCCCGCCCGCGCGGCCGAGATGGGCATAACCATCGCCTATACCAATTATTGCGGATCCGAAGGCGACCTGACGTTCGACGGACGTTCCCTGATTGTCGGCCCCAACGGGAAGGCGCTGGCCAGCGCCGGCCCGGGGCCCACGCTTCTTGTCACCGATCTGGACGTGGCCGTGCCTGACTGGCTGCTGTCCACCCAACTTGCCGACTTCCGGAGGGTTTGACCCATGTCGCTCGATCTCGATATCTCTACCGATGGCGTACTGACTGCCGACACCAACCTGGTCCAGTCCTGGGCCGACCTGAACCTGCTGAAGCAGGACGGCAGCCGCACCGTCATCGTCAGCGCCGACGGCGCGATGGTGAAGGACAGCGAAGGCAACGAGCTGATCGACGGCATCGCCGGCCTGTGGTGCGTGAATGTGGGCCACCGCCGGCGCGAGATCATCGACGCCATTACCGAGCAGCTGGAAACGCTGGATTTCTATTCCACGTTCTACAACTTCACGCACCCGGCCGCGGCGGCGCTGGCGACGAAGCTGGCGGAACTGGCACCCGGTCACCTGAACAAGGTCCATTTCGGCAATTCCGGCTCGGTCGCGAATGAAACCGCGATCCGGATCCTGCACCACTATTACAACCGCCTTGGCCAGCCGAAAAAGAAGCGGATCCTGTCCCGCATCGGCGCCTATCACGGGTCCACCCAGCTGGCCATTGCCATGACCACGCCCAGCTATTCCGAAGGCTGGGACAAGGCGGGCGAACTGGTCCATCACCTCAAATCCCCGCATTACTGGCGCGAGGGCGGAGAGATGACGGAAGCCGAGTTCCTGGCTTCCCTCGTCGACGACCTGAAGGCCACGATCGAAGGCTATGGCGCGGAAACCATCGCCTGCATGGTGGCCGAACCGATCATGGGCGCCGGCGGTGTGATCGTGCCGCCGGAAGGCTATCACCAGGCGATGGCCGCGGTCTGCAGGGACTACGAGATCAAGTACGTGGCGGACGAGGTCGTGACCGCCTTCGGCCGGCTGGGGCATTTCTTTGCGTCGAAGGACGTATTCGGCGTCCAGCCCGACATCATCAACACCGCGAAGGGCCTGACCTCGGGGTATCAGCCGCTGTCGGCCACGATCATGTCGGACGAGATCCACGAGGTCATTTCCGGCCCCGGCGGCATGTTCTTCCACGGCATGACCTATTCCGGCCACCCGGCCGCGGCCGCCGCAGGCCTGGCGAATATCGCGCTGATGGAGAAGGAACAGATCCCCGAACGCGTCCGCACCACCGGCAAGCGGTTCGAAGGCAACCTGCGCGCGCTGGCGGATCTGCCGATGGTGGGCGAGGTGCGCGGCAGTCACTTCATGATGGGGATCGAGTTCGTGCGGAACAAGGACACGAAGGAACCCTTCGATCCTTCGGACATGATCGGCCTGAAGGTCGCTAAGGCGGCCCAGAACCGGGGGCTGATCGCGCGGCCGCTTGGCAATATCCTGATCCTGTCGCCGACGCTCATCATGGACGACGCGATGATCGACCGTGTCGCCGCGATCCTGCGCGAGGCGATCACCGAAGTGCAGAACGCGCTGTAAAATTGGGGGGCTGACATGACGGACGAGAAAACCGAGGTTCTGGTCGTAGGCGGCGGCCAGGCCGGCATCGCAATGAGCGAGCATCTGGGCGCCGAAGGCGTCTCCCACATCGTGCTGGAACGCGGCCGGATTGCCGAAAGCTGGCGCACAAAGCGCTGGGATTCTCTGGTTGCCAACGGTCCCGCCTGGCACGACCGTTTCCCGGGGCTGGAATTCGCGGGCGACCCGGATGCCTTTGTCGGCAAGGAGGACGTGGCCGCCTACATGGAGGCCTATGCCGCCCAGATCGACGCGCCGGTGCGCTGCGGGGTCGAGGTGGCGTCGGTCACCCGGCTGGAGGGGAAGCAGGGCTTTCGCGCCGAAACCAGTGCCGGCCCTATCGAGGCCGACTATGTCGTCGCCGCCACCGGCCCGTTCCACACGCCGCTGATGCCGAAGCTGGTGCCGGACACGGCCGGCCTGACCCAGATGCATTCCATCGACTACCGCAATCCGGACGCCTTGCCCGACGGCGCGGTGCTGGTGGTGGGCGCCGGTTCTTCGGGCGTGCAGATCGCCGCGGAACTGCGTGAAGCGGGCCGTGACGTGTACCTGTCGGTCGGCCCCCACGGCCGCCCGCCGCGCAGCTATCGCGGGCGGGATTACTGCTGGTGGCTGGGCGTCCTGAACAAGTGGGATGCCGAAGCGACGCCGGGGGTCGAACATGTCACCATCTCGGTCAGCGGCGCCAAGGGCGGCCATACGGTCGACTTCCGGGCGCTGGCCCATGCCGGCATCACGCTGGTCGGGCGGACCGAAAGCTATGCCGACGGGCACCTGACCTTTGCCCCGGACCTGGCCAGGAACATCGCCGAAGGCGACCGCAACTACCTGGCCGTGCTGGACGAGGCCGACGCCTTTGCCGCCGACAACGGCCTTGATCTGCCCGAAGAGCCGGAAGCGCGGCAGATCCTGCCCGACCCGGGCTGCGTGACCCATCCGGTTCTGGACCTGGACCTGGCCAAGGCCGGGATCACGACCATCATCTGGGCCACGGGCTTTGCGCTGGACTATGGCTGGCTGAAGGTGAACGCGCTGGACGCAGACGGGAAACCGTCGCACCTGCGGGGCATTTCCGATGAACCGGGTGTGTATTTCCTTGGCTTGCCTTGGCAGACCCGGCGTGCTTCCTCCTTCATTTATGGCGTCTGGCACGATGCGCGTTACATCACGGACCACATCCTGAAACGCCGCGCCTACCTCGCCTATCCCGGCAAGACCGCCTGACCCCGGAGATCCAGATGGCCCATACCCGCATCCGCAAGTTCAACACCCGCGATACCTATCCCGAACAGAAGCTGGACAACGACCTGTGCCAAGCCGTGGTGGCGCGTGGGGCGACCGTCTTCCTGCGCGGCCAGTGTCCGCAGGACCTGGACACCGCCGCCAATATCGAAAGCCACGATCCCGTAGAACAGACCCACAAGGTAATGCAGAACATCCGGCAACTGATCGGCGAGGCCGGGGGCGAGATGGAGCACCTGTGCAAGGTCGTGGTCTACCTGACCGACGTGCGCCACCGCGAGGCCGTCTATCGCACGATGGGCGAATACATCCGCGGCATTCACCCCGTCTCGACCGGGGTCGTGGTGACGGCGCTGGCACGGCCCGACTGGCTGGTGGAAATCGACGCGACCTTCGTGATCCCGGATCAGGCCTGATGACCTTTTCCATCGTTGCCCGCTGTGCCGAGACCGGCCAGTTCGGGGTCGCTATCTCCTCCTCCTCGCCCGCGGTGGCGGCGCGCTGCGCCTTTGCCCGGGCGGGCGTGGGCGCCGTGGCCAGCCAGAACGTGACCAATCCGGCCCTGGGGCCTGCCGTGCTGGACCTGATGGCGGGTGGCCTTTCCGCGGCCGACGCGGTGACCCGGGCCATAAGCACGGAAGCCTATCCCGATCATCGCCAGCTTCTGGCGGTGGACGATCAGGGGCAGAGCTTCATCCATTCGGGCGCGAAAGCGTTGGGGATCTGGACATCCGCGACCGGGGACAACTGCGCCTCGGGCGGGAACCTTCTGGCCGATGACGGCGTGCCCGCGGCCATCGTGGCCGGCTTCGAAGCCGCGACCGGCGCCCTGGGCGACCGGCTGATCGCCGCGATGCAGGCGGGACTGGCAGCGGGCGGCGAGGCCGGTCCGGTCCATTCCGCGGGCCTTCTGATCGTCGACGCGCAGGCCTGGCCCTATGCCGAACTGCGCTGCGACTGGACCGAAGACTGTCCGATCCGGGCCATCGCCACGGCGTGGACGGTCTACAAACCTCAGGCCGATGCCTATGTCACCCGGGCGCTGAACCCGGTCGATGCCCCGTCCTATGGTGTGCCGGGCGACGAGTGATGAACGAGGTCGAAATCCTGTCCCGGCTGGTGGGGTTTCCCACGATCACCGACGGTCCGAACCTTGATCTTGTCGACTGGGTTCGGGTGTTTCTGATCGACTGCGGCTTCGCCGTGAACCTGGTGCCGTCCGACTGCGGGACCAAGGCCGGCCTGCTGGCACGCCGTGGCGAAGGACCGGGCGGTGTGCTGCTGTCGGCCCACAGCGACGTGGTGCCGGTGTCGGGGCAGGACTGGGATCGCGATCCCTTCACCTTGGCCGGTTGCGGGCGGCGCCTTGTCGGCCGCGGCACAACCGACATGAAGGGCTTTCTGGCCTGCGTCCTGGCCGAGGCCTGGCGCCTGAAGGGCCGCCCCCTCGCGAAACCGATGATGGTGGCGCTGTCCTGGGACGAGGAAATCGGCTGTCAGGGCATTCCCCACATGATCGACCGGGTGATCCCGACGGTGGGCTGGCCGGGGCTGGTCATCGTGGGTGAACCCACTGGCATGCGGCTTTGCATCGGGCACAAGGGCAAGGCGGCCTATCGCGCGACATGCCGCGGCACGCCCGGCCATTCGGCAATGGCGCCCAGGTTCACCAATGCGCTGCACTTGGCAGCCGACCTGATCGGCGCACTGCGTCGTGTCCAGGACCGGGTCGCGGTCAGCGGCGCGCGGGACGACGGTTACCAGGTGCCCTATTCGACGCTCCACGCCGGCAAGATGTCGGGCGGCATCGCGCTGAACATGGTCCCCGAGGAAGCCGTCGTGGATTTCGAGATCCGCCACCTTGCGGCAGAGGATCCCGACGACCTGCTGGCCGAGGTGATGGACGGCCTGCCTGCCGGCATCGCGGTGGAGAAAGTCACGTCCTATCCGGGCCTGAATGCCGATCCGATGCATCCCGCCATCGCCGGACTGGCGTCGCGCCTGTCGAACCCGGCACCGGTCCGTGTGTCCTATGGGACCGAGGCGGGGTTCTTTGCCGGTCTTGGACTGCCGACCGTGGTCTGCGGCCCGGGCGATATGGCCGACGGACACCAGCCCAATGAATCCATCGAACTGACCGAACTGCGCCGCTGCCGGGCGTTGATGGGGCGCCTTTTCGGCTGACGCCCTTTTCCGGCTGCCGGCCCGGCAGAAGCCCGATATCGGGGCGTGTGTTCCATGGGGGCCGCGGCGGTGTGTCTTCACCGCTGCGCGGGCCGGCATCTGGTCCCGTCGCGCGGAGTTCAAGGGCGGATCACCTCGACCAGTCACCTGCGGCTTTTCGGGCTGAAGTCCTGGGGCGCGGTCACGGTGGGATGGTTGCAGACATCGCCCTGTGCGATCCGGCCCCGCGGCGGACGAACTGGCAGGATGGCCTGCACCACGGATCGGACCGTGCGCGGCGGGAATGCTGAGCCGTCCACGGTTGACCGGTCCGCACCTTGTTGCGGCGCAGACGGTCCCGACTGATGCGTGAATAATCCGCGGCATCAGTAGCTTGCACTTCGCCCGCAATGCGCCGGGCCTGTCCCGGGGCGGACTGAATCCATCGGTCTTCCCGATCATATGACCTTTACATATGGTCCATATGGACTATATCTTGGGTCAAGGAGTGCATGCCATGCAGATCACCGCGCGTATTGCAGAACCGGCTGACCGGACAGCCATAGCGCTGAAGGCCTATGCCCGTGCGGCCGAAGCCTGGGGGCTGACCCAGCACGAGGCGGCGGGGTTGGCCGATATGTCGGACAGCACCTGGAAACGCGCGAAAAAGCCGGGCTATGCCGGGGAACTGACGCATGACCAGATGCTGCGCCTGTCGGCGATCATCGGCATCTACAAGTCGCTGGAGCTGTATTTCTCGGACCCGCTGTCGCGGACGTGGATGACGCGGGCCAATACCGGGCCGCTGTTCGGCGGCGAACGCCCCGTCGATACGGCCATCGGGGGCGGGTTGCCTGCGATCCTGAACATCCGCACCTATCTGGACGCGCTGCGGGGCGGGTCGTGAAACGGACCGACCTGTCGGACCGCGGCCTGATCCGGCTTCTGCCCGCCACCTATCACAGGCCTCCGGTCCTGCGCGGGCTGGTGGACAGCGACGAGGAAGCGGCGATCCTGGCAGAGATCGAGGGGATGACCAGCGCACGCCTTGTCGCCGAACGGGGCCGCAGCCTGCATCTGGATCCGCGCGAACTGGCCTGGGAACGGCGCAAGGCCGATCTGCGGGTCTATGGAAACAGCCATGTCAATGCGGCCTTCACCTATACGCGCTCGGGTGGCAACCGTTTCAACGCCGAAGGGCGCGGCGCCTGGTACTGTGCTTGGGACGTCATGGTCTCGGTGGCCG
>NZ_VOPH01000001.1 GCF_009765275.1 Chachezhania sediminis | reverse complement strand
AGCCCAAGCCCTTCGTCTGGAGCAAGAGTGCTGACGACATCCTCACCCGCGAGCGCCGCGCACTCGATGCCCTCGACCAAATCAGGGGAAATCGGTAGCAAATGTCTGACTCGGAACACTAGGACCTAGTCACGTCCATTACGAAGACTTCAACGTCGCCTTTCTTGGCCACGACGCTGTTTTCGATGAGAGCAAGTCTAAGCTCTTCTGCAGAAGCTGGGGGGTTCGCGCCACCGGTCGGTAATTTTAGCTTCTTGTTTTGCGGGACTTCGGGGCCAAACCAAAACACAAGGTAAATACCTTTGCGCTCAGCACGCCAATCGTTGCTGTATAACCTATCGAGTTGTGTGTCCGCGGCGTGCCAGAGGTCCTTGTGCCATTGCCCCTTGACTTCAATGGGCAACATCAGCCGTTCAATTGTGCACCGTATGTCTGCGCGCTTGTCATCGGCGAGATGGCCTTCTGGTTCACAGAGAATTCCGTACGGATAGTCCCCAAGCATCTTCAAGAGAGTGTCTCGGCAGTCTTCTTCGTCCTTGGGAACGTCGTCCATAAAAAAGTCTTTGTACCAATCAACTGGGTGGGACCGAATTTTGCGTTGTGCTTCAAGTAGCTCTTCCAGAACAACTGCTTGAAGTTGATCCATTGTTTGCGGTTGCCCATCGTTGAGCACTGACTCGAGATCGGCAAGTTTGGGAGGCACATAATTTTCTTCGACAACTTTTTGCGCCTGTTCTGCAAGGGTCCTCTTTAGGTAGTTTGTATAGCCATCCTCAGGTGCGTCACAAAGCGCGCGCAGTTCTTCAACTGCTTCGTCCGAAGTTAAGCCCCCAAGGCGATTGATCAGTGTACCCAGATAGTCTGCAGCGTCCCAAGGATTTGCGTCGCCCGTTGTCATGCCACTGGGATGAGGCACGTTCGACCAAAGCTTTCGAAAGCATCGTATGATCCAAGAAATCTGCGCGGCAGAGAGTCGTACCGGCTGACCTTCATCTCGGCGTCGACCGAAACGAGATCGCAAGTGCCAAAGGAAGTCGCGGTCATCACGTCGCGCGCTTAAAATCTCTTCTTGAACAGCTTCATAGTCGACAAGTAGTGCAACCGCGTCCCAGTCAGAGCGCCGCTCATTATCGTCGATATTGCTCGCTCTACGTTTGCCGACATATTGTTTCAAAAACCTGAAATCGCCAGCTGCTATGACGAAGTCGATAAGCTCAGTTTCTGCTCGATGCGACATGTTCGGAAACCGTTCGAGCCATTCACATGCCAGGTTGGTCGCCATGTCATCGCCAGTCGTCCCACGGGCAATCTCATAGAGCCCATCAACGTGTTCCTTTTGGGCTTCCAACTGTGGTTCCACTCGCAAGCGCCAAAACTTTTCGCAAAGCCCTGGTCTGCTCTTGATTTCTCGCTCCACAACTTCAGAAACTTTGTCGATTTTGGCATGTTCCAAAATATGGGTGAATCGAATTTCAAGAAGAACAGCGAGTAGCCTCTCGCCAGACAGATCATCAAAAGGCCTATTGTTGCGAACCCTCTCAGCAGCTGCAGCGACGAAAATATATGCGGCGTCCCAGCGCTTGCTTTCGGCGTAGGAAGTAGCAATTTCTTGAGCGGACGGCGTTGATCTTTCATTCGAAAGAAAAGCTTCGAAGCCTTCGAACGCAGCAGCTTGAAGTTCCTGGCCCAACCATTGCTCGATCCGTTCATGGGCGGGCACGTCGTCGTCCATGTCCGAGAAAAGGTTCAAGTACGCCTTAGCAGGATTAACGACTTCGCCATATCGCCCGCCGCGAAGATCGTCGATGTGTTGGAGAAAGTTGGCTCTGTGCTCCGCCCACGTTTTCTGCTGTTCCTCGTTTCGTTTTCGGTCTCGATCTTCCTGCTTTATCTGCCAATCTGGAACCTGTGGGTTGGCTAGTTGTTTGAGGAACGTCTGGCCATCTCTATCGGTCGCGAACGGAATGGCTGCTTTGCGCACGCTCTTTCCGCGTTCTTCATCGTGGGGACACAGGCGGACGAGGTCTTTCCAGCGGTCTCCTTCGGCCTCGGCCAAAGGATCAAGACACTCCAGAAGGGCAATGATGTCGCCTTCATCTGGGTACAGCCCGTTTAGTCTGCCGCTGAGCCTCCAACCCCGCATCCAGACCGTCTTGGAACCTGCCTCTTCCAACAATGCAAAACGCTGAATTGTTCGTCTCGCATAAATGTTGTTTTTCAGCCAGTTTGAGATTGCTTTCTGAGAGTCGTCTCGAAAGCCACGACATTCTCCAATAGACGACAGCCACTTCCATAGTTTCATCGGGTCGACATTACCCAAAGCCAAGCGTCTTTCGGTTAGCGCATAGACCACGTTGATCGCATCTGAGTTCTCGAAACGATCGAAGTCTTTGCCGAGCAGGGCACTCAGGTAGTCGGCCAAAATGTCGAGAACGGGTTCGATCCGTTCATCCGGAAGCCGTTTCTCTAAACCCCACAGCACCCCACCGATCCTATGTCGCGGTTTGTGAGGAAGTGCACACAGGCTGAGCCCGCTAAACGCTACAATTAACTCAACGATTTGGGTGTCCGTTGGACCTGCGAAGCTGATAACAGGAAGTAACTCCACCGCGAGTCGTAGCGAACTCTCATCCGATAGACTGTGAAGATGTGCGAGCATCTGAGCCCAGTCAATCTCATCTTGTGACAAATCGGACAGTGCATCACCAGCTATTCGTCGTTCGTGGAACGTCACATTTGGATCAAGCACCAAGTCTTTGAGGGTTCTAGAGAGCAAAGGCGCAACGGGGGACCCAGAAACCGAATGCAAGAGCATTGCTCTTAGAAAGAATGGCGTTGACCTAGATACAACTAAGTCTCTGATTTCTTTTTGAAGAGATGTCTTCGCAATACCTTTCAATGAGTGTGCCTTGTCAAAGTCATAGTACCTGGGGTCCCGGTCACCTAGGTCGAAGAGGGCTTCCAAAAGAGCACGCGACTTAGAATCCGAAAAGTCATCAGTGTCGCTATACTCCACCACTCCCATTGGATCGGCAGCAATAACATGCGTGGCCAGGCGAGCGTCTTGGGCAAACCATGCGTGCACACCTCTCAGACTAGCGGGAACAAGCCCATATCCATGAAAGAGCTTAAGCAGGCGTCGTCGTTTTCTGTCAGTATCCGCCTTTTGCGCAAGCCAACGAGCCGCGAGGAACTCGCCAACGCTCCTGTGCGTGTAGCTGAACCTATCTGGGTCGCCCTCAACGTTGCTTGTGAGCAACCGACTGCCTAGGACCGCATCAAGAGCTTGCCGTGATGCCAGCATACCCACTTCTGTCACAGAAAGATCATCTTGGTCCATCGCCGGAACAGGTGATCTGGAAACTGCTCTCTTGCCAGTTAGAATGAGAGAAGAAAATGCAGCCCCGGCAGCATCAAGAGCTTCGTTTTCACTTAACCTGGATAGCGAGGCATTCGGCTTTTGTTGACTGTGCTCGGCCCACAAATTCGCCACTGCAAGTCGGAACAGCGCCGCTTTCGAGGTGGGCAGTTCTTCACTGTTTGCGACCGCTCTAATCAGCTTCAGCGTTTGAGGGTTGCCAAACAGCCCTTCAAGACCGTTTTCCTCAAAGTGGGTGAGAACAGTCTCGGCGCGGTCACCTTCCATATCCTTCGACAACAGACTACGGGCATCGTCTCTAGAGATTGGTTCCAGAAATAGCTCCAGTGGATCATTGCCATAGGCGTCCCTCATAGCTTGTACGCTCGTGGCGCTTCTCCAATCAGCCACTCGGCATGAAAGAATGAAGTTGGGAAACCCTGATTCTTCTAGAGCAGCTAGGACAGCGTCGACAGCATCTCCTTCAGCTTGAACAGCTAATTCATCTAGTGCGTCTATGACGAAGGTAGTCGCGTCACCCAAGAGACTTAAGGGATTGGTCGATCGGATCAGGCGTCTTGCGTGAACAAATTTGTAGCCAGCCTCTTGTCCGATTTCTTCTAGTAGTGTCGTCTTTCCCATTCCAGCATCGCCCAAAACGACGATGGGTTTCGTCCGGCCTAGAAGGTCAGCTTGGGGCAGCTCAAATACTTTGCCATCGGCGTCAACGCCGCTCAGTCGCCTCGCAATGATGGTGTCAGTCATGATCTTCTCTCAAAAGCGCTTGCCGCACTGAACGTGACGCTGTCGTTCAGTAGTAGAAGTCCCCGCATTGATCTACAACCGCTGGAATGTTCGCCACCCAAACAGCTTCGAGTTATCTGTGCTTTACAGCAAAAAACTCCATGCGAGTTCTGCCTCGCTAAGTGGGGCTTTCTGCAGGAGCAGCGAACGTCGGGAATGCGGGCTGCGGTTGCAGTATGGGAGCTGCACAGTCAACGGCGGCTCTGGGCCGTGAGTGACCGCCTCCTGCGGCCCGTCAGCTGTTCGGCTCGCCGCGCAGCCGCAAGTCCGCTTGGAGCCCAAAGCTCCGGATGCCGCGCAGCCGACGAACGGCGGCTAAACTGAATGCCGCGAACAGTTTGGCAGGGTGACAATTTGTGTATAAGGTCTTCAGATGGACAACATGAGCTCCACGGAAGCGTTTTTCGCGTCCCTCCCGTTGCACGAAGACTTTGCCACGCTGTCTGATGCCCATATTTACGCACCTTTGCCAAAAGACTGGTGGGTCGCGACTTCTGACATCACAGGATCAACACAAGCCGTCGCAGACGGACGATACAAAACCGTAAACATGGTCGGCGCCGCCGTGATTTCAGCGCAGATGAATGCCCACAAAGGCAAGCCCTTTCCCTTCATATTTGGCGGAGATGGTGCCGGATTTGCGGTCCCTCCGGAATGGAGAGACCGGACGGAAGAGGCCTTGTTGGCCGTGAAGGCTTGGGCGCAAACCGAGTTTGACATGGACCTGCGGGTTGGAATGACGCCCATCGCAGACATTCGTGCTGCGGGTTTGGATGTAACTGTTGCGCGATTTCAGGCTTCTGAAGGCGTTGATTACGCGATGTTTTCTGGTGGCGGCATGAGTTGGGCCGAGGCGCAAATGAAGGCAGGTGCTCAGATAACGGCCCAACTGCCCGAAGGCACCAAGCCAGACCTCACTGGTCTGTCGTGCAGATGGAGCCACATGCCAAGTCAACATGGCGTCATTCTGTCGGTTGTTATTCTGCCCTCCAACGGTGTTCCCAGCCCAACCTTTTCAACCTTTGTGCAGCGCGTTCTACGAGTTGCGCGCCGGCTTCCAAGCGCGGGTCACCCGGCGGAAGCATCTGGGCCAGACGTCAAATGGCCACCAGCGGGAGCGACGCTGGAAGCCCATGCGCAACGCGGTGATGGGACACTTGGGGCAGCGCGGCGCAGAGCATTGTTCGAGAGTTTTGTCGCATGGTTGCTTATCAAGACGGGTTTGAAACTTGGTGGCTTTGATGCACGCAGATATCGGCGCGTCGTAGGAGAAAACGCGGATTATCGTAAATTCGGCGATGGTTTGAAGATGACGCTTGATTGCGACCCGGACACTGAGAGAAAATTGCGCGGCCTGCTTGAGCAAGGTGCCGCAGATGGCATCGTCCGTTTTGGTCTGCACGCTCAATCAGAAGCAATGATGACCTGCATCGTGCCCTCTATTCTGGCGGATAACCATGTGCATTTCGTCGATGGCGCATCGGGTGGATACACTGCGGCAGCAAAATCAATCAAACACGGCACCAAAGCATAGGATCAGGTCTGTTTGATCTGGTCCGTTCTCCTTGCATTTACGAACTTGACCTCGATTGAGTCTCTCAAGAAGGTCGGGGCCCTTATCTGTGCATCGTCCATGAGATTTCGAATTCCACCACGGAAAGGTAGAGGTACGAATAACACGACCGACTTCAAGTTCTGGTGGCCTACGCCTTTGGTACACCGATCGGAGACAAAGAGGGTCTGGAACCTACAAAAGTGGTCATTTGTGGCGCTGAAACCAATGGCTACTTCGTCCCGCTCAGCGGACCTTGGACTGCCAGACCATGCTGCACCAGGTCATGGACGACCGCTTCGGGGAAGCTGCCCTGCAGCGAGGCCCAACCTGGCGAAGATCGGCTCAGGGCCGGCCGCGACGGCCGGCCCGTCCGGTTCAGATTTCCACCGCCTCGGCGATCGCGAGCGCATCTTCCAGCTCGACTCCGAGGTAACACACCGTGCTGTCCATCTTCGTGTATTCAAGGAGGAGTTGCACCGCCCGCAGGTTACCGATCTTTCGGTATATCTGCGCGACTTTCGTTCGCCGCATGGAATGGGTGCCATACGCGCTCGGCTCAAGGCCGATCGATGTCACCCAGTCTCGGACGAGGCGAGCATACTGGCGCGTCGAAGTGTGCCGCCGCTCATGGAACCGTCCGGGCCAGAGATGTTTCGATCGGACCATCAGTGGCGCTTCGAGCCATGCTCCGATCGCTTTCCGAGTACCTTCGGTGATCTCGAAGCTGACCGGCCGCCGTGTCTTGCTCTGAACAATCGCCGCGCGATGCTTGACCTGCACTGCCGCATAGACGTCAGCGACCTTGAGGCGCACCAAGTCGCAGCCACGCAACTTGCTGTCGATGGCGAGGTTGAAGAGCGCCAGCTCACGAATTCGCTCCGCGATCTCGAGGTGGACTCGGATCGCCCAGACGTGCTTGGGTTGTAGTGGCCGCTTCTGGCCGACGACCCTCCCCTTATTCCAGGCGGGGCGGTGGGCGCGGATAGCTGCTAGATTTGCAGTAGACATGACGGATCCTCCGATCCACCACGCCCGCCGCGTCGTCGGCTTTAGACCGACGACCCATCATAGCACCGATCCCGCAGCGAAGGTCGGCTTCGAGTCCATCGCGAATGACGAGGATTACTGCTCGCCAGTGTGACGATCAATGAAAAGAGGCAGAGGGTTTTTCCTTCGGCCTTTCTTATTACGTCTCCTGAACTGGCTTTGATAAGCTCGACGCTGGCGCGTCACCTCATAGAGAACAATACCAGAGCACGTAGCGAGGTTCAGGCTTTCAATCATTCCGAACATCGGAACAGAGATGCACATGTCGCTCCTGCTGACTGCGAGTTCGCTAATACCCCTGCTTTCATTACCAAACCAAACCGCGAGTTTGTGGTGCATTGTATAGTCGGCTTCGTGAAGCAGAAGATTTGTCTTTCCCTTAACGTGTGGCGACGTGACAATAGACACGAACCTGTTGCGCTCGAGGTGAGCCAAGCATTCTTCCGTGCTGTCGAAGCGCTTCACAAAGGTCCATTTGACCCCTGAAACTGAGGTCGAGGAGAGCGCTTTCTGTTCTCGCATCTCGGTCCAGTCGTCCGGTAGTTTTCTGCGCGGGTCTACGACATATACCTTTTCCGCACCGAGAGCGTTTGCATTACGGATGACCGTTCCAATATTTCTTATCTCTGTGGGGTCTTCGATTACGGCAATCAGGTTCTTGCAAGTGAAAGGCTTGATCTCGTCCGACCGCTTGCGAACGTTAGTTTTCGGCAGTTTTGCTTGCTCTACACTCACGTCCTTAGTCCTGTATGGCTCCATTCAGGAGCCAATAAACGCTGCTCGGCAAGACATGTCTACCTAGGCAAGCCTATGCCTGCTTTTCTGCACAGCGGACTTCGCCTGCCCGGCCATGCTGCACGATGTCACGGATGACCGGTTTGCGGAAGCTGCGCCGCGGCGATAGGCGACACGGCGAATGGCGCCGTTTTTCCAAGCCACATGGGAAGCCCGGGGTTGACAACAAGCGGGTGCTGAGACTGATTGTCTTCAGCAACCGCAATGGTTTGCGCTGGCGCGACGCTCCTGCTGCTTATGGTCCTCGCAAAACGCTTTACGGCCGATGGGAGCGTTGGAGGTGAGTGGCTGAACGCCACTGGTCCGAGAGAAGCCACGAACGGGGCATCTTCGCGCGGATGATGGCCGGACTGGCGACGGAAGACGGCGAAGAGAAGACCGTGATGATCGACGCGACATACCTCAAGGCCCATCGAACGGCGACCGGCATGGCCGCCAAAAAAGGGAGCGTGGTCGTCTGATCGGTCGAACCAAAGGCGGTATGAACACCAGGCTGCACGCCATCTTCGACAGTCAGGGACGACCGATCGACTTGTTCGTTACCGCCGGACAGGTGAGCCGATTACATCGGCGCACGGGCCCTGCTGAGCGGCCTGCCAAACGTCAAATGGCTTCTCGTGGATCGCGGCCATGATGCTGACTGGTTCGGAGAAGCGTTGCAGGATAAGGGGATACGCGGCTGTATCCCAAGCAGAAAGAAACGCAAGACACCGTTCAAATACCCCTCTCGGGACATTGTTGCGCAATGCCCTGCCGGGCAGTGATCGAGATCATGTTTGGCAGGTTCAAGGATTGGAGGCGTATCGTGACGCGTTATGACCGCTGCCCCAAGGTGTTCCTCTCCGCCATCGCGCCCGCGGCTCTCGTCACCTATTGGTTATGAATCCTGACCCTAGGGTGGCGCAGGCTTTCAGCCATTACCGGATCAAAGCCGAGGTAGCCCGACGTCTGACCCGGAGTGATCTCGGTCCTCATGGTCAGCTACGCAGACTATCAGCCCTTCAGTCTTGATAGATGTCTTGTCGGAAATAGAGGTAAAGGGGCAGCGCGAATGACAGACCGACAAGAGCGCCTGCCGGAAGGACGAGCCACCAGTTGCGGACACTGTGCTGCTGAGCATCAATCCGCGACCAAACCCAAAACACCCCAATTGAAATCATGACATCCGCCGAAAATCCGCCTGCAGCGCCGTTAGAAAATAGGCCGCTTACAAAAAGAGGGATATCGTACCCGTTTTCTGCAAAAAAACTGGCAAAAAATATCCAAGGAACAACGGCTCCAAAAACGGACATAACGAGGTAGAAGCGGCGAAGAGACATAGAGAAATTCCAAGGTGGTTTGCTTGCAGCGCAATGTAGGGGCGAAGCAAATTGAAACACAATGGGCTCAGATGCGGCCATTATTCCCCGGGCCCGTGTTGCTGGCGGAGACACGCAACGAAGAAGGGGAGCCCGGGAGGCTCCCCTTCGTCATTCGCGAAGACGGGTGGGATCAGCTGAACTCGCCGGCAAGGTAGTTCCGGGTCAGCTCCTGCTTGGGGTTCGAGAACAATTCCTTCGTCGGGCCGGTCTCGACCAGAAAGCCGGTGCGGCCGCCCTTGGAGATGTCGACCGAGAAAAAGGCTGTCGTGTCCGCCACCCGCTGCGCCTGCTGCATGTTGTGGGTCACGATGGCGACGGTGTAGTCCTCCTTCAGCTCCAGCATCAGCTCTTCCACGACGCGGGTCGCGATCGGGTCGAGGGCCGAGCAGGGTTCGTCCATCAGAAGGACCGTGGGGTCTGTCGCGATGGCGCGGGCGATGCACAGGCGCTGCTGCTGGCCGCCGGACAGGGACAGGCCGTTCTGCTTCAGCTTGTCCTTCACCTCTTCCCACAGGCCCGCGCGGCGGAGCGACTGTTCCACCTTGTCGGCCACGTTGCCCTTGTAGCGGTTCAGGCGCAGGCCGAAGGCCACGTTTTCGAAGATCGACATCGAAAACGGGTTGGGCTGCTGGAACACCATGCCGATGTTGCGGCGCACCAGGACGGGGTCGATGTTCGGGGCATAGATGTCCTGCCCCAGGAATGTGACCGAGCCTTCCAGCCGGAAGATCGGGATCAGGTCGTTCATCCGGTTCAGCGACCGCAGGACGGTGGACTTGCCACAGCCCGACGGGCCGATGAAGCCGGTGATCTTGCCCTTCTCGATGGCGATGTGGCTGTCGCGGACCGCCAGGAAGTCGCCGTAATAGATCTTGTTCACATCCGCCTCGATGGCGGCGACCAGTTCGGAACGCGGCGTGATGCCGGCGTTCTTCATCAGTTCGGTGGCCTGCGGATCGATTGTCATGGTCATGGGACTGGCCTCCTGTCGCGTCAGACGCGTTTCCGGCCGACGATGCGGCTGAGAATGTTGAAGATGAGAACGATCAGCACGAGGATCAGCGACGCGGTCCACGCGAGCTCGATCTGGGCCTCGAAAGGCATGCTGGAGAAGTTGAAGATCAGGATGGAGAGCGAGGCGGTCGGTTCGAACAGGCTCGACATCCAGTAGTAGGAGAAAAGCGCGGTGAAGAGCAGCGGCGCGCTTTCGCCCGCGGCGCCGGCGACAGCCAGCATGATGCCGGTCAGGATGCCGGGGATGGCGGTGGGCAGGACCACCTTCCAGATCGTCTGCGTGGGCGTGCAGCCCATGCCGATGGCCGCGTCCTTCATCCGCTGCGGCACCATCCGGACGGCCTGTTCGGCGGTCAGGATGATCGTGGGCAGCATCAGGACCGATAGGCCGATGCCCCCGGCGACGGCGGAATAGGTCTTCATCACGATGACCAGGGCGGCATAGACGAAGACACCGGCCAGGATCGACGGGAAGCCGGTCAGCATCTTGGCGATGAAGCGCGTGGTCTTGGCCAGGATGCTGTCGGGCGCGATCAGGCCCAGCACCAGCCCGCCCAGGACCCCCACGGGGATCGAGATCAGCGAGGCGATGCCCACCATCACCAGCGTACCGATGATGGCATTGCCGATGCCGCCAGAGCCGTCGAGCGCAAAGCCCGCAGGCGGCAGTTCGGTGAAGAGCGACAGCGAGATCTTTCCGCCGCCCTTGGCGATCAGCATGTAGAGGACGGAAAACAGCGGGACCGATGCGATCACGGCCATCACCCACAGGAAGGTGGTGAAGGCCTTGTCGGTCAGCGCGCGGCGTTCGCCGGGCTTGCGGGTCAGGTCGGGCACACCCGACCGGATTGCGGTAGCATCACTCATGGGCGACCTCAGGACACTTGCTGCTTGTTGGAGAAGGCCATGATCAGCACACCCGCGACGTTCACCAGAAGGGTGATGCCTAGCAGCGCCACGGCGGCGTATAGCAGCGCCTGCTGCTCGATCGGGCCGGCTTCGGGCCAGGAGGAGGCAAGAAGCGCCGCCAGCGTGTTGGCGGGCGCGAAAAGCGACCACGAGATCTGGTTCGAGTTGCCGATCAGCATGGCCAGCGCCATCGTCTCGCCCAGGGCCCGGCCGAAACCCAGCACGAGGGAGGCGAAGATGCCGGACGAGGCGGTGGGCAGGAAGACCTTGAAGATCGCCTCGCGCCGCGTCGTGCCCATGCCATAGGCCGCTTCCTTCACCTTGCCGGGGATCAGCTGGAACGCGTCCTGGCTGATGGCGGCGACTGTGGGCAGGACCATGATGGCCAGCACGATCACCGCGGGCGCCAGCCCGGGTCCGGGCAGTGCGGTGGAAAAGATGCCGAGGAAGCCGAACGTGTCGTGCAAGAAGTCGGCGATGGGGCGCAGCACCGGGATCAGCACGTAGATGCCCCAGAGGCCAAGGACCACCGACGGGATGGCCGCCAGCAGTTCGACGATGGTGCGGAAGATCTGCGCCAGCCAGCGCGGCAGGTAGTCCTGCGTCAGGAAGATCGCGACCGACACGCCGAAGACCCCGGCAATGACCAGCGCCAGCAGCGAGGAATAAAGCGTGCCCCAGATTTCGGCCAGGATGCCGAACTCCTGCTTCTGGGCGTTCCAGGTCTGGGTCGTGAAGAAGCTGAACCCATAGTCCTGCATCGCCGGCAGGGCCTTCACGCCGATCTGGAAGGCGATGTAGACCAGAAGCAGGATCACCCCTGCGGCGGCGGTATAGCAGGCCGCGCGGAAGAGCCGGTCGGAAATCCGCTCGGACGCCCGGATGCCATGGGTGACGGTGCCGTCCCCCGTATCGAAATTGATCATTGTCATGGTGTCGGACCCAGACCCTTGTTCCTGCCGGTCGGAACCGGCCCCCATTCGCCCCAAAGGCCGGGGGGCGTGGACGTCACGCTCTCCGGCCGGAAATCGCGGGAGGCCCGGCGCATCGGCTGCGCCGGGCGCACCGTGTTACTGGATCTTGTCCATCTCGGCCCGGACCTTCTGGACCACGACCTCGGGCAGGGGCACGTAGCCCATCGCGTCCGACATCGTCTGGCCGGTGGTCAGGCCATAGTTCACCATCTCCTTCAGGGCGGCGACCTTTTCGGCGTCCTGGCCCGAGGCATAGAAGAGCAGCCAGGTGAAGGTGGTGATCGGGTAGGTCTGCTCGCCCTCCGGATCGTAGTTGAACGACCGCATGTGGCTGTCGAAATCGGCCTGGGCCAGGGCCGCGGCGCCGCCTTCGGCACCCGGGGCCACGAAATTGCCGGCCTTGTTTTCCAGCAGTGCCGCCGGAGTCTTGGTTAGCTTGGCATAGCCGTATTCGATGTAGCCGATGGCGCCCGGCGTCTGCTTGATGGTGGCGGTGACACCGTCGTTCTTGGGCGCCTGGACCAGGTTCGACGCGGTCGGCCATTCGACCTGCTTGCCGTGGCCCACTTTCTCGGCGAACTCGGGCGAGATCGCGGCCATGTGGCCCGAGAAGTTGTAGGTTGTGCCCGAGCTGTCGGAGCGCACGACGACGGTGATGTCCTCGTCCGGCAGGTCGACGCCCGGGTTGGCCGCGGCGATGCGCGGGTCGTTCCACTTGTCGATCTTGGTCAGGAAGATGTCGGCATAGACGTCGCGCGGCAGCTTCAGTTCGTCCGCGCCGTCGAGGTTGTAGGCGATCACGATCTCGCCCGCGGTCATGGGCGCCAGGATCACGCCGCCCTTGACCTGCGCGATCTCCTCGTCCGACATGGCCGCGTCCGAGGCGGCGAAGTCGACGACACCGTTGATCAGGTCCGAGATACCGGCGCCCGAGCCCTTGGACTGGTAGTTCACCTTCACGCCGGTCGAGCCGGCCATGTCCTTGAACCAGGCGGTGTAGAGCGGGAACGGGAAGCTGGCCCCCGAGCCGGTCAGGCTGACGTCCGCCGCGACCGGGGTTGCGACGACAGCAGCAACGACCGCCGCTTTGAGCGTGTGGGAGTGGAACATGAATGCCTCCTTGCAGATCCGATGTCCGCGCCGTGGCTACACGTGCCTCCGTCTTAGCTTTGCGTCGATTTTTTGAATTTTTTGTAACGGAACAGACGAAATGCCCGGATTTGCCGGCGTGCCGGCGGTGGGAGCCGGATTGGTCCGCAAGTAGACAACATCCCTGGGTTGTGGGTATCGGGAATGCCGGAAATCGGGAAGAACTGATGCGGCCCGGCTGACCGGACGCGCGCGTGCCCGGGACGGGGAGGGGGCTCTGCCCCCGCCCGCCGGAGGCGGGCCCCCCGAGGTATTTGAAGACCGAAGAAGCGGGGGCGCGCGCCCGGACCGGCAGCCGTCAGAGCCTGGGGCGGCTGTCGGCGGTGTTGTACCAGCCGCCGGTCGCCGCCTCGTAGGCGGTGGCGAGCTGGAAGGCGGTCGCGTCCCGGTAGGTCGGGGCCACGATCTGCATGCCGGTGGGGACGCCTTCCGTGCCGAAGCCGGTGGGGACCGAGATCACGGGGCAGCGGCTGTGCATGTTGAAGGGGGGCGTCAGGACCCAGCCCATCGCGCTTTCCATCTCGACACCTTCGATCACCAGCTTTTCCGCAGCGCTGTCGAAGGCGGCGGGGGCGGCCGGAATCGCCGTGGTGGGGCAGATCAGGCAGTCGTAGCGGTCCAGGAGCGGGCCCAGCTTCATGTAGCTTTCGCCGGCCACCTGGAGCGTTGCAACGAAGTCGGCGCCGGTGGAGATCGTCGCATCCTCGGCCACCTTGCGGACGTAGGACGTGAGTTTGTCGGCATGTTCCGGCAGTGCCTCGGACAGGGCGCCGCCGAAGAGATGGCCCAGGTAGTTGAAGCAGGCCTGCGGGACTTCGGGACCCCAGCCGATGTCGACCTCTTCCACCTCGGCGCCGAGGCTGCGGAGGATCTCGGCGGCGGCCAGCGTGTTCCGGCGCACGTCCTCGCGCACGGTATAGCTGCCCAGGTCCATCGAAAGCGCGATCTTCCAGCCCTTGATGTCGGGGTAGGAGGTGGGCAGCGTCAGTTTCGGGTAGAGCGAGGCAGCGTCGTGGGGGTGCGGGCCGCACATCACGTTCTGGAGCAGGATCAGGTCCTGGGTCGACCGGGCCAGCGGGCCGGTATGGCAGTAAAAGTCGTAGTTGAAGGGGATGTCGTCCGGGTTCCGCCCATAGGGCGGCTTGAAGCCCAGGACGCCGGCGCAGGATGCGGGCACGCGGATGGAGCCGCCGATGTCGGAGCCGGTGGCGAGCGTCGTGGTGCCGGCGGCAAGCGCGGCGCTGGCGCCGCCGGAGGAGCCCCCGGGCGTGTAGTCGGCGTTCCAGGGATTGCGGGTCACGCCCCAGAGCCGGGACCAGCAGACCACGGCGGCCGAGAATTCGGGCGTGGCGGTCCGGGCGTGGACAATGGCGCCTTCGTTCAGGATCCGCGTGTTGTTGGGCGAGGTGAAGCTGGCCGGCGGGTCGTTTTCGTGGAGGAGCGAGCCATGGGAGGTCTTCTGCCCCTCGATATAGCTTTCGTCCTTCACGGCGACGGTGAGGCCGTCGAGGCAGCCCATCGGGGCGCCTTTCGCCCATCGGGCTTCGGAGGCGCGGGCGGCATCGCGGGCTTCGTCGAAATGAGTGTAGGTGAAGGCGTTGATGCTGTCGGCCGTGGTCTCGGCCCGGGCGATCTGGGCGTCCAGCAGCTCGACCGGCGACAGGGTCCGGTCGGCGAAGCGTTTCAGCGCCTCTGTTGCGGTGAGGTAGAGAAGGTCTTCACTCATGAAATGTACTCCTGGTTTGGAAACATGCCTTTGGCGTGGATGATGGGGGGCGGGAACCGCAGACCTTGCCGGGCGGTCCGTCCCGCCGCCGCAGGTTGCGTGCCTGGCACGCACCGGGGGCCGGATCAGGAGCGGGACCGCACGATGGCCGCCGCTCCCTTGCGGCGGTCGGCCTGGTAGTCGGGCACGCGCGGGGCCATGGGCCAACCGGTGTTCCTGACTGCGACAATACCGCGGCCGATCCTGGCAGGCAGGCCGTCACGCGCGCCGTCCCGTCCAGCGGTCCGTCGCCTGCCAGCGTGCGGGCCACGGCCGGGATCACGCCTTGCGGGACCGGGAAGACGACGTGTCGGGACGCGGGGCCCATCCCGTTCGAGTAGCCTTCGGGGACGATCCGGCCATCGAGCCGGATCGGAGTGCCGTCGGTATAAGTGTCGTCCGGGATCCGGCCCCGGCTCTTTACCGCACCGGACCGGGTCGTCACGGGGAGGCGTGCGAAATCGGAGAGGTCGGTTGGCATCTTCCAAAGCGTTTCGCCCCGGGGCATGTCGGCGGTGGAGGTCACGCTGTGCATGGTGCGGAAGGCCCGGCAGTTCCAGGGCGGGGTGTCCCGGCGCTGCGCGGGCACGCGCCATTCCGGGGGGAAGGGGGATCCCTGCATGACCGGCAGCGGCTGTTGGGAGTTCTTCCAGGTCCGGGTCAAGGGGGCGTCTCCGGACGGCGCGGCAGATCCGGGCCTGCGCAGTCAGTCAGGTCGTGTGGGGAAGGGGCGGCGCAAGGCCGCCCCGGACAGAGACGTGAGGCCCCCGGGACCGGGGGGCAGGGCCGCGGGACACAGGAAGGTGCGCCGCGGCGGCAGGATCACTTCTGGAGATCGGTCCAGATGCGGGTATACAGCTTCTGGACGTCCGGCGAGCAGGTCGGCGTGAAGTGGCCGGCCTTCTTCAGCTCTTCCGGCACGATGATCTCGCGCGCGGTCTTCATGTCCGCGGGCATGAACTCTTCCGAACCCATGATGCCATTGGCATAGCGGGCGAAGTCTGAAATCAGCGCGGCGTTTTCCGGATCCATGATGAAGTTCTGGAAGGCCTTCGCCTCTTCCGGGTTCTTGGCGTCCTTCAGGACGGCGACCGAGTCCATCCAGACAACATAGCCTTCCTTCGGATAGCCGTAGTGGACGGCCGGGTTCTCCAGGCGGACACGGAAGCTCGACCCGTTCCAGTTCGTGCCGGCCCACAGGTCTTCCTTGATGAACTTCTCGATGTTGCCGTAGTCCATGCCCAGCCAGCTCTTCTTGGCTTCGACCAGACCGTCGCGGACCTTCTTCAGAAGTTCCTTGTCGTTGGTGCAGGGCTCGCCGCCGTAATACAGGATGGCCAGGGTCATCACGTCGCCCATTTCCGGCACGACGTTGATCTTGCCCTTCAGCTCTTCCGGCGGGTCCAGGAAGATGGCCGACGTGTCGATGTCGCCATCGTAGTACTTGGTGTTCACCGAGACGCCCGTGGTGCCCCACTGCCACGGCACGGTATAGTGGCGGCCCGGATCCCAGTCGACATCGACCCAGGTCGGGTCCATGTTCTTGAAGTTTTCCATCTGGTCGGGGCGGCTTTCCATCAGCAGCCCTTCCTGGATGAAGATCGGCACCCAGGAATTCGACGGCACGACGATGTCGTAGCCGTGGCCGCCGGCCTTCACCTTGGCCAGAGCGGTATCGTTGCTGTCATAGTCGGTGACGGTCACTTTGATGCCCGTCTCCTTCTCGAATTTCTCGATCAGCTTGGGGTTGGTGTAGTTGCCCCAGTTGTAGATCTGCAGTTCCTTGGCAGAGGCGGCACCGGCCATCAGGGCCAGGGCCGACGCAGCGGCAAACAAGGTTTTCATCAGTACTCTCCGTTCGTGTTGGTCTAGGTTGTTATCCGGCTTCTCGGTGACCGGGTTCGGGTGGAAAGGCGCCGTCAGCGGCGGTTGCTGCTGACCCAGAAGAAGATGGAGACCAGCACCGCGCCGGCGAAGACCACGACAGTCGAGATCGCGTTGACCTCGGGCGTCACGACCCGGCGCAGCTGGCCCAGCATGTAGGTGGGCAACGTGTCCTGGCCCGCGGATTTCACGAATTCTGTGATCACCACGTCATCCATCGAGATGACGAAGGCCAGCATCAGGCCCGCGATGATGCCGGGCATCATCAGGGGCAGGGTGACCCGTGAAAAGACGTGCCAGCGAGACGCGTAAAGATCGGCTGCGGCCTTTTCCAGGCTGTCGTCCATCGTTTCCAGCCGGGCGCGGATCGGCAGGTAGGCGAAGGGGATGCAGAAGGCCGTGTGCGCCGCGATCAGGTAGATCATCGAGGTGTGGTTGGTCACGACCTTCACCCAGGCGAAGACGATCAGCAGCGCAACGGCGGTCACGATTTCCGGGATCATCAGCGGCTGGTTGATCATCGCATAGATCATCGTCCGCCCGGGAAAGTGCCGCGTCCGTGTTGTTGCCAGCGCCGCCATGGTGGCCGCCACGGTGGAGATTGCGGCCGCGACGAAAGCCAGCATTAGCGACCGGAGCGCGGCCGACTGGACCTGTTCGTTATGGGCCGCGGCCACGTACCATTTGAAGGAAAACCCTTCCCAGACCGCCAGCGAGGTGCCGGCGTTGAACGAGAAGGTCACCAGGATCAGGATCGGGGCATAGATCGCCACGAAGCAGAAGATCGCGATGGCGGAAAAGCCGGGGATCGTCCGGACCGAGAAGGCAGAGCGTTCAGCCATCTTTTCTCTCCTGCGACGTGATGCGGATATAGTAGATCAGGGCGATCATCACGATCACCATCAGCAGGAACGACAGGGCCGCGCCCAGGGGCCAGTTGCGGCCGGCGCCGAACTGCAGCTCGATCAGGTTGCCGAACATCAGGTTCTTGCCGCCGCCCAGCACTCGCGGCACGACATAGGCGCCCAGGCAGGGGACGAAGACCAGGATCGAACCGGCAATGATGCCGGGTTTGATCAGCGGCAGGATCACCCGGGTGAAGGCGTGCCAGCGCGAGGCATAGAGGTCATAGCAGGCCTCCAGCAGGCGCACGTCCAGCTTTTCGACCGCGGCATAGATCGGCAGCACCATCAGCGGCAGGTAGACATAGGTCATGCCGAAGCCGATGGCGAAGTTGGTGAACATCATCTGCATCGGTTCGTCGATGATGCCGACGAAGATCAGGACGTTGTTGATCACGCCTTCGGCGCGGATCAGTTCCTGGATGGCGATTGTCCGGACCAGAAGGTTTGTCCAGGACGGCACCGTCATCAGGAACAGCCAGAATTCGCGCTTTCCCGGGGGGCGGGTCGAGATGAACCAGGCCGTGGGCAGGCCGAAGGCCAGCGTCAGCACGGTCGTGATTATCGACAGCGACACGCTGCGCCAGAAAATTGTCAGGTGGGCATCGGCCCATTGCAGCGTGTCGTCGAAGATGTCCCGCTGCACCAGGATCGAGGACCAGGCATTGGTCGAGAATTCCCATTTCACGCCGGAATAGTCGCCGGGTGTCAGGAAGGAATAGATCACCATCACCAGAAGCGGCCCGGCCGCGGCCAGGAAGATGATCATAAGCGCGGGCACCGACATCAGCCAACGGTCGCGAGTATCGCGGCGGACGGCTTCGGCTTCCAGCTGCCCGGCATCTTCGGGCAGGTCCATCGGTGTCAGGTGGCGGGGTCCGGGTGTTGCTGTGGCCAAGGCTTCAGTCCTTCAGCACGGTCAGCGCGCCCGGCGCGAAACCGATCCGGACCGGGGCGCCCTGTTCGGGCAGGCCGCCGGAGTGGGGTGCATTGGGGACGCGGACCTTCAGCGCCTCGCCCGAGTCCAGCCGGGTATGGATGCTGGTCGCCTCGCCGGAATAGACCACCGTTTCGACCGTCGCGGGCAGGGCCGACGGATCGGACGACAATATCGCGTGTTCGGGGCGTAGAAGCACGCTGACGGCGCCGTCCTCGACGTCTGCGGGACGCTCGACTTCGTAGGTGCCGCCGGTCCTGAAGGTGACGGCATTGCCCGACAGCGTCGCATCCAGAAAGTTCGATTCTCCGATGAAGTTGGCCACGAACCGTTCCGCCGGCCGCTGATAGATTTCCTGCGGCGACCCGATCTGAAGGATCCTGCCCGCGCTCATCACCGCGATACGGTCCGACATGGTCAGCGCTTCTTCCTGGTCGTGGGTGACGAAGACGAAGGTGATGCCGGTTTCATGCTGAAGCCGCTTCAGCTCGATCTGCATTTCCTTGCGAAGCTTCAGGTCCAGCGCCGACAGCGGTTCGTCCAGCAGCAGGACCTCGGGCTCGGGCGCCAGTGCCCGCGCCAGGGCCACCCGCTGCTGCTGACCGCCGGAAATTTCCGAGGTGCGGCGCGACTTCATCGCCTGCATCTGCACCAGGTTCAGCATCTCGTCGACGATCTCGTCGATCTGCTTCTTGGGCTTGCCCAGCATCTCCAGGCCGAAGCGGATATTGTTGGCCACGCTCATGTGGGGGAACAGGGCATAGGACTGGAACACCGTGTTCACAGGGCGCCGGTTCGGGGGCAGGCGGGTGATGTCCTTGCCGTTCAGCCACAGCGTGCCGGCGGTCGGCGGCTCGAACCCGGCGATCACCCGCAGCAGGGTGGTCTTGCCGCAGCCCGACGGGCCGAGAAGCGTGAAGAACTCGTTTCTGGCGATGGTCACCGACACGTTGTCAAGCGCCCGGACCTCGTCCTCGCCCCGGTAGACCTTGGAGATTCGGCGAGCGTCGATGGCAATTTCCGCCGCTGGATCCGATGTATCCGCCGGTGGCGTGGGATCCGCGTCCGAGACGGGCACCTGCGCTTGTGCTTCCATGATCGCCTTCTACCCCCTGATACTGCTGCATCTGCTTATCGCTTGTGCAGCCGCTGACGTTTCGTTGAGCGTAACGGATGTTTCTCGCCGCAGGCAACCGCGGCACCATGGGCATATTGGAATTTGATCATTTTTTTGGCAATTTCCCTTGCGGCGCGCTCACGGAAGGTGCCGCCATGTTTCACATTGCGTGATCAATTGTTACGTGAGTCACATTCTGGCATTGCGAAGGAGTGCTGCCATGGCTGAAACCGTTATCCTGAACGCCAAGATCCTGACGATGGATCCTGCGCGTCCGACCGCCCAGGCCCTTGCAATTACGGGGGAAACGATCGCTGCCGTCGGCACGAATGCCGAGATTCTGGATCTCGCGGGGCCGGCTACCCGCAAGATCGACGCGCAGGGCTGCACGGTCATGCCGGGCTTCGTCGAGGCGCACCTGCACCTGTTCATGGGCGCAATGGGGCGGCGCCTGCTGCAGCTTGGCGGGGTCCAGGGCCTGCCTGCGCTGCGCGACGCGCTGCAAGCCTATGCGGCCCAGCGGCCGGACGACACGCTGCTGTTCTGCAAGGGGGCGAGCTACAATCTTTTCGGCGAGAACGTCCGGACCACGCGCCAGATGCTGGACGAGGCGCTGCCGGACCGTCCCGTGCTGCTGATGTCCGACGACCACCATACCGCATGGGCCAATACCATCGCGCTGGAAAAGGGCGGCATCCTGAACGGGCGCAAGACCGCCATCGGGACCGAGGTGGTGATGGCCGACGACGGCACTGCCGCGGGGGAACTGCGGGAACACGATGCCTATGCGCCGGTGGCGGCCCTGCGCAATTTTGGCGGCCGCGAAGGGCTGGGCATGGACGGGCTGGAACCCGAATCCGTGACGCCGGCGCAGCGCGAGGAAGACATCGACATCCTGACCGACGGGCAGAAGTACTGTGCCTCCTTCGGGTTCACGTCTGTCCACAACATGGACGGCAACCGCTATCAGCTGGACCTGCTGTCCGAGATCGAAGGCCGCGGCGATCTGCTGTGCCGGACCGAAGTGCCGTTCCACCTGACGCCGTCGAAGCCCCTGGAAACGCTGGAAGAGGCATCGGCCATGCATGCCGATTTCAAGGGCCCCTACCTGCGGTCGGGCCGGGTGAAGATGTTCATGGACGGTGTGATCGACAGCGGCACGGCCTTCATGCTGGACGGCTATGCCGACCAGCCGGGCCATAACTGCGAACCGCTGCACAGCCAGGAACGGTTCAACGCCGCCGCCATTGACGCGGACAGGCGCGGGTTGCAGATTTCCGTTCATGCCATCGGCGACGCGGCGATCCGTTCGGTGCTGGACGGTTACGAGGCGGCCCAAAAGGCCAATGGCAAGCGCGATTCGCGCCACCGGATCGAACATCTGGAACTGGTCCATCCGGACGATCTGGACCGGATCCGGGACCTGGGCGTCATAGCCTCGATGCAGCCGTCGCACCCGCCGGGGGCGATGGACTTCCCGCTGCAGCCCTGGTGCGACCGGGTGGGGGCGAACCGGCTGAAGGACGCCTTCCCGGTGCGTGCGCTGAAGGACCGTGGCGTAAAGTTCGCCTTCGCCTCGGACTGGCCGGTGGCCGATGTCGACCCGATGCGCGGCGTGCAGGCGGCGGTCACCCGCAAGCCCTATGCCGACGGTCTGCCCTCGAATGCCACGACCCTGTTCGAGGCGCTTTACGACTACACCTATGGCGGCGCCTATACCGGCTTCGACGAAGGGCGGCTCGGCCGGATCGTGCCGGGCCTTCTGGCCGACATCGTGGTCATGGATCACGACCTGGAGGCATTGCCGGCCGAAGAACTGGGAACGGCCCGCGCGGCGGTCACATTGTGCGGCGGCCGCGTCACCTTTGAGGCCTGAACGCTGCCCTTGCCCATCCGCCCTCCGGTTGACTAGGTTGCCGCCTGAACACCGGAGGGGGGAAGACAGATGGGAACTTTGTCGGGCAAGCGCGCCTGGATCACGGGCGCAGGGACTGGCATCGGCGCGGCGGCAGCCGTCGCGCTGGCCGAAAGCGGGGCGGACGTCATCCTGACGGGCCGCCGCGCCGGGCCGCTGGAAGAGGTGGCCGCCGACGTGGCGCGTGCCGGCGGCACGGCGACGGTCCTGCCGATGGACATGGCCGACCGAACCGCGGTGGCCGAAGGGGCGCCGCGCAATGTCGACATCCTGTTTGCCAATGCCGGGCTGAACGTGCCGAAACGGTCGCTGGCGACGCTGGACCTGGCCGACTGGGACAAGGTCGTCGCGGTGAACCTGTCGGGCGTCTTCTATGCGGTCCAGGCGGTCCTGCCGGACATGCGGGCGGCGGGCGCGGGAACGCTGATCCTGACGGGCTCCTGGGCCGGGCGCTATGGGACGCGCATGTCGGGGGCAGCCTACAACGCGACCAAGCGGGGCGTGATCTCGCTGGGCGAGGCGGTGAACGAGGAAGAGGGTGGCCACGGTATCCGCGCCACGGTGCTGATGCCCGGCGAGGTGGCGACGCCGATCCTGGAAAACCGCCCCGTCCAGCCTTCGGACGACGACAAGGCGCAGATGCTGCAATCCGAGGATCTGGCCGCCACCGTCCGTTTCATCGCCGAGATGCCGCCGCGGGTCTGCATCAACGAGATCCTGATCTCTCCGACCTGGAACCGGTTCTACCGCAACATGGACGATGTGCCGGCCCGGTAGCCGCCCCCTGTAGCCGCTTTGTGTCCGCCGGTTGCGCTGGCCGCCTAGGCGGCCAGTGCGCGCGTCAGGTGCTGGACGGCGAAATCAGCGATCTCTTCCCGGGTGCGGGCGCCGTCGGGCCTGTACCAGCGGGCGATCCAGTTGATGGCGCCGGCCACAAGGAAGGTCGCGATCTTCGGATCCTCGGATCGCATCGATCCGTCTTCGATCCCGGCCTCGATGATCTCGCGCACGATGTCGTCGATCTCGCGCTTCAGCGCGCGGAACTTGGCCCGGCTTTCCGGCGACAGTTCCGCGTCGCCCGTGCGGCTGACGCAGATGCCGAAATCGTGGGTCATCGACAGGGCATAGGCATGGACCATGGCCTGCATCCGTTCCAGCCCGGTGCCGCCCCGTTCAGCGGCGCCGGTCGTGCCTTCGCGGATCTGGGACAGGCCAAGCCGCACGCATTCGAACAGGATTTCGTCCTTGGACGCGAAGTAGTGATAGATCGTGGGCTTCGTCACCTGAAGCGCGGTCGCCACATCGTCCATCGAGGTGGCGCGAAAGCCCTTTTCGTTGAACTGCCGCGCAGCGGAGCGCAGGACCGCCATCCGCTTGGCCCGCCGCTCGGCCTCTGGGTCGGGCCGCGTGCTCCAGGGGGACAGGTCCCCGGCCGCTTCATCGGGGGTGGCCCGGGGGGCAGCAGTATCAGTCGGGTCGGTCCCCATGGTGCGCCTCCAAAAGCAGCTGACGACGCAACGACGTTTCTTGTTTAACCGTTGCGTCGCCAGTATACCCGCGGGTAAGGTCGCGTCAAACACCGCGGCGACCCGGGATGGGGCCGCGGCCAGCGGGGGAGAGACGATGCTTCTGAACGATGACCAGGAGATGATCCGCGACATGGCGCGCCGCTTCGCGACCGAGAAGCTGGCGCCCAAATCCGCGGAATGGGACCGCAACAAGACGTTCCCGTCGGACGAGATCGCCGAGATGGGCGCGCTGGGTCTGATGGGCATGCTGGTGCCCGAGGACTATGACGGGTCCAAGACCGACCACATCGCCTATGCCCTGGCGCTGGAAGAGATCGCGGCCGGGAACGGTGCGATTTCCACCATCATGTCGGTCCACAACTCGGTCGGCTGCGTGCCGATCCTGCGCTATGGATCGGACCACCTGAAGGACACGTTCCTGCGGCCGATGGCCCGGGGCGAAAAGCTGGGCGCCTTCTGCCTGACCGAGCCCCATGCGGGATCGGACGCGTCGGCGCTGAAGACGCGGGCGGTGCGCACCAACGCCGGCTGGCGGATCAACGGGACGAAACAGTTCATCACGTCCGGCCTGAACGCCGACGTGGCGATCGTCTTTGCGGTGACGGACCCGGAGGCCGGCAAGAAGGGCATTTCCGCCTTCGTCGTGCCGACCGACACGCCGGGCTACCGCGTGGCCTCGATCGAGGACAAGCTGGGGCAGAGCCTGTCGGACACGGCCCAGATCGCGTTCGAAAATGTCGAGATCCCGGCCGAGAACATGCTGGGCGAGGAAGGCGAAGGTTATCGTATCGCGCTGTCGAACCTGGAAGGCGGCCGGATCGGGATCGCGTCGCAATCCGTTGGCATGGCCAAGGCGGCGCTGGATTATGCGGTGACCTACGCGCAGGAGCGTGAAAGCATGGGGTCCAAGCTGATGGGCCATCAGGCGGTAGCCTTCAGGCTGGCTGACATGGCGACCAAGGTCGAGGTCGCGCGGCAGATGGTGCTGCACGCCGCTGCCCTGCGGGATGCGGGCCGGCCGGCGCTGAAGGAGGCGTCGATGGCCAAGCTCTTTGCGTCGGAGATGGCCGAGAAGGTGTGCTCTGATGCCATCCAGACGCTGGGCGGCTATGGCTATACCAAGGATTTCCCGGTCGAGCGGATTTATCGCGACGTCCGCGTGTGCCAGATCTACGAAGGCACCAGCGACATCCAGCGGCTGGTGATCGCACGGGCCCTGGCGGCCTGACGGGATGGCCGGGGCGACCCGGCATGAGAGGAAGAAGGAGTTTTCGGACATGCAGATCGAGGGAACGGCAGCGATCGTGACCGGCGGGGCCTCGGGCCTGGGCGGGGCCACGTCGGAGATGCTGGCAGCGGCCGGGGCGAAAGTCACGATTTTCGACCTGAACGAGAAACTGGGCGCCGAAAAGGCGGCAGAGATCGGGGCTAAGTTCATCAAGGTGAACGTCACCGACGAAAGCGAGGTCGAAGCGGCGATTGCCGAGGCGGAAGGCCTGCACGGCAAGGCCCGGATCCTTGTGAACTGCGCCGGTATCGGGCCGCCCGCCAAGGTCGTGGGCCGCGACGGCAAGGCGATCCCGCTGAAGGATTTCACTTCCATCGTGAACGTGAACCTGTTCGGGACGTTCAACGTGCTGTCGAAATGGGCGGCTGCGCTGATGGAAGCTGATCCGCTGGGCGAAGAGCGCGGCGTGGTGATCAACACCGCTTCGGTCGCGGCCTTCGACGGGCAGATCGGCCAGGCGGCCTATGCCGCGTCCAAGGGCGGTATCGTGGGGATGACCCTGCCCATCGCGCGGGAATTCGCGCGGTCGGGTATCCGTGTCATGACCATCGCACCGGGCCTGTTCCTGACGCCGCTGCTGGCCTCGCTGCCGCAGGAGGCACAGGACTCCCTTGGCAAGCAGGTGCCGTTTCCGTCGCGTCTGGGCGATCCCAAGGAATACGCGATGCTGGCGCATTCCATCGTCGTGAACCCGATGCTGAACGGCGAAACGATCCGCCTGGACGGCGCGATCAGGATGGCGCCGAAGTAGGCGCCGCGGGGCCGGGCCCATCGGCCCGGATCATTCTGACCGTCAGGTCCGGCCGGTCGCGCAAGGGCGCGCCCGGCCTTTTTTCGTGCCGGTGTCGAAGGTCCGGGCCTCAGGCCGCGCGATCCCGTGCCCGTTCCGTCCACAGCCGTTTGGCCAGGCCGTCCGCCGTGGCGATGTCGGGCGCGGCGCCCAGCACATGAAGCGCGGCAGCGGCGGTGCCGATCACGATGGCTTCTGCGTATTCGTCCGTGACCGTCCCGGCCCAAAGCCAGGCCAGCGCTTGGGGCTTAGCGAAGGCAGGGCCGTCGGCCAGGCGGCCGGTGGCTTCGGGCAGTAGCGGGGGCAGTGTGGTGTCGAACCGGTCGGCCCCGAAGATCCCCATCAGGGCGATGTCCTTGGCAGGTGCCCGTTCGAATTCGCCGCCGGCGCCCTTCAGCACCGCCTGACGGGGCTGGCCCAGCAGGGCCGAGGTGTCGGTCTGAAGCCCGCGATAGGGTGGGTGAAAGACGCCCTGCACGCTGGCCGGGGCCCCGGCAGGGTTGAAGAGGCGCAGCGACGTGTTCACGGCGGACCGAAGGCCCAGGATCTCGCGCAGTTTCAGCACGCGCAGTGCCTCTGCCGAGACGACCTCCAGCGGCAGATAGGCGATGCCGTCGCGGGCCATGATGTCGGCGGTGGCCGCCATCGTCTCGCCGCGCCGAATGCCGGCATGGGGCAGGGCAAGGCGCACGGATGCCTCTTCACCCTGGTGCGAGTTCCAGCCATGCAGCAGGACCGGATAACCGGCACCGGCGATCAGGCGCGCGGCCAGCAGGAACCAGGGCAGGCCGCGGCTGCGCCCGGCGGCGAAGCTGGGCCAGTCGAGCGCCGGGGCGAGGCCGGTCCAGGGTGCGGCCCGGTCGCGGAGCGCGTCGACAAAGCCCGCCAGCTCCTCCGGAACCTCGCCGCGGTAGCGCATCAGCATCAGAAGGGCGCCCACCGCTTCGGGGGCGGCGGTGCCGGCCAGGATCTGGGTCATGGCATCGCGGGCTTCGTCGCGCGTCAGGTGACGGGCGCGGCTGGGACCGCGGCCCATGGCATGGACGTATTTCGCAAGGCTCATTCAGCGGCCATCTGGTTGGGCGCGTTGGCCTCGATCAGCGCGCGGATTTCCGGGCGGCACGAACCGCAATTGGTTCCGGCGCGCAGTGCTGCGCCGATCGCCTCGACCGTGACTAGGCCCTGTTCGGCGATGGCGGAACGGATCGTGTTCACGCCCACCTCGAAACAGGAACAGACGATGGCGCCGGGATCGGGCCGGTCGGCGCCGGGCTGTCCCGACAGGAGCCCGAGATCGGCGGCGCCGTCAAGCTGGCCTGCAAGATATTGCCGGGACACGGCCACCGGTTCGGGGCCGGCAAAAAGCGCGGCCACCAGTTTCTGGCCTTCGAAGAAGGCCAACCGGTGGATGCCACGCGCGGGGTCCGACACGGTGATCGGCTGGGCCGTGTCGGGCAGACCGAAAAGCGCGCGGGCGGTTTCGGTCCAGTCGGCGGGCGGCGTGGCCCAGGCCAGTTCCGTCCGCCAGCCGCCCCGGGCCCGGGCCCGGGCCCAGTAGGGGGCATCGGGCGCGGGTTCCGCGACCGACAGGGCGAAGGCAAAGCTTTGCGCCTGGAACTTCGTCACCCGTGCCACCGCGGCCTTGGTTTCCGGCTGGCCGGAGACCGGGTCGGTCACCGCCGCGACAACCGCGTCGATCCGCGCGGCGCTGGCATTTTCGCCCGTCCAGTGCATCGGCGCGAAGACCTGTCCCGGCTGGACCGAGTCGGTGATCCTGACTCGCAGGATCGCCCGCCCGTGGGGGCTGTCGACCTGCGCCAGGTCGGCAGGCTTCAGGCCCAGATTTCCGGCATCTGCCGGGTGGATTTCCAGGAAGGGTTCCGCCAGATGGGCCGACAGGCGCGGGGATTTCGCGGTTCGGGTCATCGTGTGCCACTGGTCACGGATGCGGCCGGTGTTCAGCACGAAGGGGAAGTCCGCATCGGGCATCGCCGCGGGCAGGCGGTTCTGCAAGGCCAGCATCCGCCCCTTGCCATCGGGCGTGAAGAAGGCGCCGTCGCCGAAGAACCGCCCGCCGGTGCGGACCCCCGTCACCGGCCAGCGCACCGGTTGCAGGTCGGCGTATTCCGTGTCGGTGATGCCCGCCAGGGCCGAGATGTCGAAATCCCTGCCGAAGCGTCCTGCAATGCCCGACAGCGCGGCGTATTCGCGAAAGATCTCGGCCGGAGAGGCGAAATCGAAGGCGCGGGCATGGCCCATCCGCCGCCCGACCTCTGCCATCATCGCCCAGTCGGGGCGGGTATCGCCGGGCGCCGGCAGGAAGGCCCGCTGGCGCGAGATGCAACGTTCGGAATTGGTGACCGTCCCGTCCTTTTCGCCCCAGGCCGATGCCGGCAGCAGGACATCCGCCAGCCGGGCGGTATCGGCGCGTGCGGTGATGTCCGACACGACGACGAAATCGCAGGCCTGAAGGGCTGCCTTCACCGCATCGGCCTCGGGCAGGGTGACGACAGGGTTCGTGTGGGCGATCCAGATCGCCTTGATGGAACCGTCGGCCACCGCCCGGAACATGTCGACGGCCTTCAGGCCGGCCGTTTCCGTCAGCCCGGGTGCGTCCCAGAAGGTGCGCACGGCGTCCCGGTGGGCCGGGTCCTCGATATCTAGGTGGCAGGCCAGCATGTTGGCCAACCCGCCCACCTCGCGCCCGCCCATGGCGTTGGGCTGGCCGGTGACTGAAAAAGGGCCCGTGCCGGGGTGGCCTATGCGCCCCGTGGCCAGATGGCAGTTCAGGATCGCGTTGACCTTGTCCGCCCCCGAGGAGGACTGGTTCACGCCTTGGGAATAGAGGGTAACCACCTTCCTAGTCCCGGCCCAGAGGCGGAAGAACGCCTCAAGCTCGGCAGGAGCCAGCCCCGTGACCGACAGGTCGTCGCCATATGCGGCCGTCACCGCCTCGTCGAAACCCGACACGTGGTCCAGGACAAAACCCGTGTCGACGGCGCCCTGTTCGTGCAGGTGGACCAGCAGCCCGTTGAACAACGCCACGTCGCTGCCGG
The DNA here is from genome assembly GCF_009765275.1 of Chachezhania sediminis. Lineage (GTDB taxonomy): Bacteria > Pseudomonadota > Alphaproteobacteria > Rhodobacterales > Rhodobacteraceae > Chachezhania > Chachezhania sediminis. The sequence continues at coordinate 1,034,595 of NZ_VOPH01000001.1, read as the reverse complement.
GGGTCAGGCCCAGGTGAAGGTCGGCGATGTCCGCCGTGGCCGTCCGCCGCGGGTCGACTGTGACGACCTTCAGGTCCGGCCGCGCCGTCTTGGCCGCGACAAGCCGCTGGTACAGGACCGGATGGCACCAGGCGAGATTCGAGCCCACCAGCACCACAAGGTCGGCCTCTTCCAGGTCGGTGTAGAGACCCGGCACCGTGTCGGTTCCAAAGGCGCGTTTGTGCCCTGCCACCGACGACGCCATGCAAAGCCGCGAATTGGTGTCGATGTTGCCGGACCCGATGAAGCCCTTCATCAGCTTGTTGGCGACGTAATAGTCTTCGGTCAGGAACTGGCCCGAGACATAGAAGGCGACCGCATCCGGGCCATGTTCGTCGATCACCGCATTGAAGCGGTCGGCGACCAGTTGCAGGGCGCTGTCCCAACTGGTGTCGACGCCGTTCACCTTGGGCGCCAGCAGCCTGTCCTGCAGCCAGATCGTTTCCGCCAGCGCCGATCCCTTGGAACAGAGCCGGCCCAGGTTCGCCGGGTGGTCCGGATCGCCGGTGATGGCGATCCGGTCTTCGGGCGCACCGTCGCCCGGCAGAAGCTGGGCCTTCACGCCGCAGCCGACGCCGCAATAGGGGCAGGTGGTCCGCACCGTGGTCATGCCACGTCCCGCCGTCGCAGCAGGGTGACGTCCAGGAAGACGCGGTCGTCTTCGACCCGCGTGGGATAGGTCGGGATCTGGCCGTCGTCCGCGCCCTGCGCCTCGCCGGTTTCCAGACTGAAGACCCAATTATGGAGCGGGCAGGTCACCTTGTTGCCGTGCACGATGCCTTCGGACAGGGGGCCAGCCTTGTGGGGGCAACTGTCGGACACGGCAAAGACCGCATCGTCGGCGGTGCGGAACACCGCGACGCAGCCCTGCGGGGTCTTCACTTTCCGCGCACCGCGGAAGGGAATGTCGGAAAGAAGCCCAAGGTCGAGCCATTCGATATTGGTCATTCCGCCGCCTCCAATGTGATGTCCGCGATGGGCGCGTATCGTTCTGCCTGTTCGCGGACATGTTCCGCCCAGGGGTCCTTCTGATAGATCGTCTGGCTGAGAAGGAACGCATCGACGAGCCGCCTGCGTTCGGCCAGGTCGTCCACGACGCGGGCCTTCACCCAGGGCAGGCCCACCTTGCCCAGCCACTTGTAGGGCCGGTCGAGATACCTGGCGTTCTCGCGGTAAAGCTGGATGAAGGCGATGGCCAGCTCGATCGCCTCTTCCTCGGTCTTTGCATCCGCCAGGCGTTCGGTTTCCTTCAGGTCCATGCCGGCGGCGCCGCCGACCCCGATCTGATAGCCGCTGTCGACGCAGATCACGCCCACGTCCTTGCAGGTGGCCTCGGCACAGTTCCGCGGGCAGCCGGACACGGCCAGTTTCACCTTGTGGGGCGTCCAGGACCCCCACAGCGCCTTTTCCAGCTTGATCCCCAGCCCGGTCGAATCCTGCGTGCCGAACCGGCAATGGTCGGTGCCGACACAGGTCTTCACCGTGCGCAGGCCCTTGGAATAGGCGTGGCCCGACACCATCCCGGCCGCGTTCAGGTCGGCCCAGATGGCGGGCAGATCCTCGCCCTTGATGCCCAGAAGGTCGATCCGCTGACCGCCCGTCACCTTCACGGTCGGCACCTTGTACTTGTCGGCCGCATCCGCAATGGCGCGCAACTCGTCCGGCGTGGTGATCCCGCCCCACATCCGCGGCATGACGGAAAAGGTGCCGTCCTTCTGGATGTTGGCGTGCTTCCTTTCGTTGATGAACCGGCTTTGCGGGTCGTCCTTGTATTCTACCGGCCAGTCCGCCAGCAGGTAGAAGTTCAGCGCCGGCCGGCAGGAGTGGCAGCCATCCGGCGTCTTCCACGCCCCGGCCTGCCAGACGGCGGGCATGGATTTCAGTTCCTGCCCCTTGATCAGGCGGCGGACATCCTCGTGCGTCAGGTCGGTGCAGCCGCACATCGGCTGTTCCGCAGGCATGGAGAATTCGTCCCCCAGCGTCACCGCCAGAACCTGTTCCACCAACCCCGTGCAGGTCCCGCAGGAACCCGAGGCCTTGGTCACGGCGCGAACGGCGGCCAGATCGCTGGCCCCGTTTTCGATCGCCGTTACGATCTGTCCCTTGCAGACGCCGTTGCAGCCACAGATCTCTGCCTCATCCGGCAAGGCTGCAACGGCCGCCAAGGGGTCCACGGACGCCCCCCCCTGGTAGGCCGGGCCAAAGATCAGCGTGTCGCGGTTCGCGCTGATGTCCTCGCCGGTCTGGATCAGGCCGAAGAACCAGTTCGAATCCGCAGTGTCGCCATAGAAGACGGCGCCGATCAGGCGGTCGTTCTCGATCACCAGCCGTTTGTAGACGCCGCGCGCCGGATCGCGGAACACGATGTCCTGCCGGCCTTCGCCATCGTTGAAGTCTCCGGCGGAGAACAGGTCACAGCCGGTGACCTTCAGCTTGGTCGACAATTGCCGGACGGTGAAGGCATCGGCCTCTCCCGCCAGTGTCTTGGCCAGCACCTTCGCCTGGTCGTAAAGCGGCGCCACAAGGCCGAAGACCGCGCCGTCGAATTCGACACATTCGCCCAGGCCATAGATGTCCGGATCGCTGACGCTTTCCATCTGGGCGTTCACGACCATGCCGCGGCCGACCTCCAGCCCCGCGGCCTTGGCCACGGTGGTTTCGGGACGGATGCCCACCGCCATGACGACGATGTCGGCCTTCAGTTCGGTTCCGTCCGCCAGCTTCACCGCCTCGACCTTGCCGGTGCCGGTGATTTCCTGGGTCGAGGCCTGCAGCATCACCTCGATCCCGCGGCGTTCCAGGTCCTGCTTCAGCAGGTGCCCGGCCGAGGCATCCAACTGCCGCTCCATCAGGTGGCCCATCAGGTGCAGGACAGTCACCTCCATTCCCCGCAGGCGCAGGCCTGCGGCGGCTTCCAGCCCCAGAAGGCCGCCACCGATGACCACGGCGCGGGATCCGGGATTGCCCGCGGCCTCGATCATCGCGTTGGTGTCTTCCAGATCGCGATAGGCGACGACGCCCTTCAGGTCCTTGCCCGGCACCGGGATGATGAAGGGGGCCGACCCGGTGGCGATCACCAGCTTGTCGTAGGCGACCTCTCCCTTCTCGCCCACGACGACCTTGCGGTCGCGGTCGACGGCGGTGACCCGTTCGCCGAAGCGGCAGGTCACGCCGTGGTCTTCGTACCAGGCCTCGTCATGGGTGACGATTTCCTGAAAGCTCTTCTCGCCCGACAGGACGGGCGACAGCATGATGCGGTTGTAGCAGCCACGGGGTTCCGCGTTGAACAGCGTCACCTCGTAGGCGCCGGGGGCGATTTCGAACAGGTGTTCCAGCAGGCGGCCCGAAGCCATGCCTGTACCGATCACCACGAGTTTCTGGGGGGCCATCCTGTGCGTCTCCTCAGCAATACCAGGCCACGATGCGGGCCACGGACCCGTCGTGATAAATCGGCAGGCCGACAAAGCCGCCATAGCGTGCGGATCCGGCCAGACCTTTCGCCACGACGGGCAGACCCGATCCCAGCACCTTGCCGACCTGACCTTCCCAGGCCTTGATCCTGCGTTCGTTGTCTTCGGACCAGAGCGGGCCTTCGCGGGCGCAGATGCCGTCGATCAGCACAGCGGCATGGTCGCTGCCCACGGCCGAGGGGCGGCAATCCCAGATCTCGAACCGGTGCGCGATGGGGGTGCCAAGCGCGGACAGAAGCGTCAGGACATAGGTCCGGTTGCCCGGCACCGGGATCGGAATGCCCAAGCCGGTGGTCAGGCCCGCCTTGCCGGCGCTGTCCGCGCGGATGAACTTGTAGCCGGAGCCCAGGTCCCGCATCAGGATCGGTGTGTTCGACGCCCAGACGCCACCCGGCAGGCCCTGGCCACGCGGGAAATGCGTGTGCTGCGACACCCATTCGAAATGCTTGGCCGCGCCGTAATAGCCGTCCTGCAGCATCAGCAGGCCGTCATGTTCTTCCCAGACCTCGACCGCGCCGACGCGTTCCTCGCTGTCGGAACACAGGACGACCAGCACCGCCATCAGCTTCGCGTTGTTGAAGACCGGGATCGCCACGGCCGCCGAAAGGCCCGCGGCGGTCGCGGCCTCGGTCCGGCAGAAATTGGACCCGTCGAACTGCTTCAGCACCACGGGACGGCCTTGGGCCCAGGCCCTGCCGGGCAGGCCTTCGCCCTTGCCGAAGGTGATCTGTTCCGAGATCGAGCCGAATTCCGACAGGTCGCCGTAATTGCCGCCGGCATGGGCCAACCGGTCGCCTTCGGGGACCCAGATTTCGGACACATCTATGAACGGGCGTACCAGGGTATCGACTGCCGTATCCATCACGCGGCCTCCTGCGCGGTCTTGGCGGGCTTCGCCGCCGGGAGGTGGGTCTTGCCCTTGGCGCCGTGCTCGTATTCCTCAAGGAAATCGAGCACCTGCTGACGGAACAGGTAATAATCGGGATGTTCCAGCAACGCCTTGCGGGTGCGCGGGCGGGGCAGGTCGACATCGACGATCTTGCCGATGGTGGCCTGAGGCCCGTTGGTCATCATGACGACGCGGTCGGCCAGCAGGATTGCCTCGTCCACGTCGTGGGTGACGCAGATCGCGGTGACCTGGGTGCGGGACCAGACCTCCATCAGGACTTCCTGCAGTTCCCAGCGGGTCAGGCTGTCCAGCATCCCGAACGGTTCGTCCAGCAGCAGCAGCTTCGGCGACAGGGCAAATGCCCGGGCGATGCCGACGCGCTGTTTCATGCCGTTCGACATCTCGCTGGCGCGCTTGTTCATCGCATCCGCCAAGCCCACCCGTTCCAGGTAGTATTCGACGACGTCCTGCCGTTCCTGCTGGGACGCGCGGGGATAGACCCGGTCGACCCCCACCGCCACATTTTCGCGTGCGGTCAGCCAGGGGAACAGGCTGGGCGACTGGAACACCACCGCGCGTTCGGGATCGGCCCCCATCACCGCGCGGGCATCCAGTTTGATCACCCCCTTGGAGATGTCGTTCAGACCGGCCGCCATGGTCAGCACCGTCGACTTGCCACAGCCCGAATGCCCGATCAGCGAGATGAATTCGCCCTTGTTGAGCTTCAGGTTGAAGTCCTCGACCACGGTCAGCGGACCCTTGGGCGTGGGGTAGATCTTGTGAAGCTGAGAGAACTCCAGATAGTTCGTCTCGCGGATCGACTTCTGCGCTTCCTCGACCACCGCGGGGACCTGCTCGGCATGGATCGGGACCACGTCGGGCAGGATACGGCTGCCTTCGACGGATCCCTTCACGCCCGTGTCCATCAGGTAGGTGGTGACGGCGTTGCGCAGCTTCTTGAAACCTTCGTCGTGGTTCATCTCCGACCGGTCGCGGGGACGGGGGATATTCACGCGGAAGGCTTCGCCCAGGGTTCCGTCGGGGTTCAGGGCGATGATCCGGTCGGCCAGCAGGATCGCTTCGTCCACGTCGTTGGTGATCAGGACGCAGGTCTTCTTGTCCTGTTCCCAGATGTGTTCGATCTCGTCCGCCAGGTTGGCCCGTGTCAGCGCGTCCAGCGCCGACAGCGGTTCGTCCAGCAGCAGCACCTCGGGGTTCATGGCAAGGGCGCGGGCGACGTTCACCCGCTGGCGCATGCCGCCCGACAGTTCCGCCGGCCGCCGCGTCATGGCGTGGCTCAGCCCCACCATCCTGACGTAATGGGCGACCTTCGCGGCCCGCTCCTTCTTCGACATCTTGGGAAAGACCGAAGACAGCGCCAGGTCGACATTGCCGCCCACGGTCAGCCAGGGCATCAGCGAATAGTTCTGGAAGATCACGCCGCGTTCAGGGCCCGGTCCCACGATGGGCTTGCCCTTGAAGCTGACCGTGCCCTTGGTGGGGAATTCCAGCCCCGCCAGCAGGTTGATCAGCGTGGTCTTGCCGGTGCCGGAAAAGCCCAGCAGGACCAGGAATTCTCCTTCTTCCACGCTCAGGTCGATGCCCTTCAGCACATCCGTGCGGCCGGGACCCTCGCCAAAGCTCTTCCAGACGTCTTTCAGTTCAAGAACAGGCATGTCGATCACCGGTTGTTCGTGAAGGTGAAGAGGGACTGAAGCGCGAACATGACGCGATCCAGCAGGAAGCCGATGATGCCGATGGTGAAGACGGCCACCATGATCTTGGCCAGCGAGCTGGAAGACCCGTTCTGGAATTCATCCCAGACGAACTTGCCCAGGCCCGGGTTCTGAGCCAGCATTTCCGCCGCGATCAGGACCATCCAGCCGACACCGAGCGACAGGCGCAGGCCGGTGAAGATCAGCGGCAGGGCCGAAGGCAGGACCAGTTTGGTGATCTTGGTCCAGGTGTTCATCTTCAGGACCTTCGACACGTTGATCAGATCCTTGTCGATGGACGCCACCCCCAGCGAGGTGTTGATCAGCGTGGGCCACAGCGAACACAGGGTCACAGTGATAGCCGAGACCAGGAAGCTTTTCGAAAACAGCCCGTCATTCGATGCCAGCACGGCCGAAATGATCATGGTGACGATGGGCAGCCATGCCAGGGGCGAGACCGGCTTGAAGATCTGGATCAGCGGGTTCAGCGCCGAATTCGCAGTGGGCGACAGGCCCGCCAGGATGCCCAGCGGCACGGCGATCAGCGTCGCGATCAGGAAGCCGAAGAACACCGTCTTGATCGAGGTCCAGATCTGGTCGTAGTAGCTGGGCGCGCCGGTGTAGGGAATGTCCTTCACCTGGTCGGCCTTGCCCTGTTCGATCAGGCGGGTATTGCGCTTTTCCACACGCTCGTAATGCTGCTGTTCCTTTTCGGCCTTCTGGATCGCGTCCTGGTTCAGGGCCACGGCCTCGGCCCAGACCTGCGCCGGGCCGGGCACGGCCCCCAGCGAGGTCTGCACGGTCGGCGCCAGCGCGGCCCAGACCAGCAGGAAACAGACGATGGACAGGATAGGCACGCCCAGAAGACGCCAGACCTCGCCGGCCTGGGCCCGCGGATTGTCGCCGGCAAGGCCCTTCAGCATCGGTGTGATCCACGCCAGTCCCACGACCTGGAACCACTTGTCGGCGGCATTGATGCGGGTGAAATAGCGGGCCCGACGCTCTTCGCGCAGACGGGACGCCTGGAAGTCTGGATCGACGGTGGTCATGTCTCGTTCTCCGGAAGTCGGCCTGGGAACGGCGCGGCGGGGCGCACCGGGAAGAAGGGGGTGGGACCGCCCGGAAGGGGAGGTTCGGACGGTCCCGGGCTGGTCAGCCCTGGATCGCGTTGCCCACGACGGTCTGACCCGATTTCAGGCCGATCGGCAGGCTGTCGATGTAGGCGTTGGGCGCCCTTGCATCGAAGGGGATGCCGTCGATGACGTCCCCGGCCGGGGTCGGTTCGCGGTAACCGTCGCTGTCCCAGGGAAAGTCGGCCTGATCCGCCAGGCCCTCGTCGACCAGCAACTTGGCGGCCTGAAGGTAGATGTCCGGCTTGTAGACCGACTTTGCCACCTCGTCGTACCAGCTGTCGGGCCGGGTCTCGGCGATCTGGCCCCACCGGCGCATCTGGCTGAGATACCAGACCGCGTCCGAGTAGTAGGGGTAGTTCGCGAAGTAGCGGAAGAAGACGTTGAAGTCGGGGACGTCGCGCTTGTCGCCCTTTTCGTATTCAAATGTGCCGGTCATCGAGTTCGCGATGACCTCGGCATCGGCGCCGACATATTCGGGACGCGACAGGATCTCGACCGCTTCTTCGCGGTTGGCATTGTCGTTTTCGTCCAGCCACATGGCGGCGCGGATCAGTGCCTTGGTGATGGCCAGCGTGGTGTTCGGATACTGTTCCGCGAATTCGGCGGTGATGCCGAAGACCTTTTCCGGGTTGTTCTTCCACAGCTCGTAGTCGGTGATCACCGGCACGCCGATGCCCTTGAACACGGCCTGCTGGTTCCACGGTTCGCCCACGCAGTAGCCGTTGATGGTTCCGGCCTCCAGCGTTGCCGGCATCTGCGGCGGCGGGGTCACGGACAGGAACGCTTCGGCCCCGATCTGGCCGGTCACGTTGTCGGGCGCGTAATAGCCGGGCTGGATGCCGCCGGCGGCCAGCCAGTAGCGCAGTTCGTAGTTGTGGGTCGACACCGGGAAGACCATGCCCATGTTGAAGGGCTTGCCCTGCGAGCGGAAGGTTTCGATCACGGGCTTCAGGTAACTGGCGGAAATCGGGTGTTCGATCTTGCCGTCCGCCGTGGTGGGCAGGTTCGGCTTCATCATCTCCCAGACCTCGTTCGACACGGTGATGCCGTTGCCGTTTAGGTCCATCGAGAAGGGGGTGACGATATGGGCCTTGGTGCCATAGCCGATGGTCGCGGCCAGCGGCTGGCCCGCCAGCATGTGGGCGCCGTCCAGCTGTCCGTCAATCACGCCGTCCAGCAGCACCTTCCAGTTGGCCTGCGCCTCCAGCGTGACGAACAGACCTTCGTCATCGAAGAAACCCTGTTCATAGGCCACAGCCAGGGGGGCCATGTCGGTCAGCTTGATGAAGCCGAAGGTCAGTTCGTCCTTTTCGAGATCCAGCATCTCGGCGAAGGTCGGGCTGGCCAGAGCCGTGGAGGCAACGAGGGCGAGCACTAGGTTCTGCATCACGTCATTCCTTCCTGGGGGACAGGTGTTATCGGTCCGGAAAAAACAAAAAAGCCGCTGACTCACATCGCGTGTGCGAAGGGTCGAGCGGCTTTGCTCAGCGATCCCAATCGTCGGGATCCGGTCTGAAGGGAAACGACACTGCTTCCCGATACAGCCCTTGTGACGCACCATGGAACGATGCTGCAAGTGCAATCCTTGCCTGGGCAGGGATATTTCGTGAAACCGGGGATTTTCCCGAAGATGCCTTTCACATCCGGGTCAAAAACTGTGCAGGATCACGCGGGCGGATCAAAAATTTCGTCATCGAAGAAAGCGTCGGGCTGAAGGAACAGTCGGCCGCTTTCGGATGCCACGGCCGTGACATGCCGAATCGATCCTTCCAGCTTTTCGGACGCGCCTGGCAGGTCGGCGCCCGCGGCCTTCAGTTCGCGACGGTAGAGATCGGTGCGAAAGACCTTCTTGCCCGCGGTCACGGCTGCGGCGGGATCCAGGCCGGACCGGCGGGCGATCCGCTGTGCGATCCAGGCGGCCTGGCTGCGCCATGGAAAGTTCGCGGCCCCGGCGTGGAATTCGATGAACCGGTCGACATGGCGCTGTTCGCCCCGGGGCGAAATCGTCAGCGTGCCGGTCAGCGCGCGGTCGATGACCTCGGCCGGGACATCCAGGTACTGCTTGCGAGACAGGATCTCGGCCACCGTCGTGCGGCTTTCGGGGCGGCCCAGCCACTGGCCCGCGCGCCAGACGGCCCGCATCAGGCGGCCCAGCAGGTGGGGTTCGGTCTCGGCCCAGTCGGTTCGGACGGCCAGCACTTTTTCCGGCGCAAAGCCCCAGATGGCGGCGCCGGGCAGCAGAAGCTCGCCAAACCCGTTCTCGACCGCGATGGAGCCCCAGGGTTCGCCCACGCAGAAGGCGTCGATCTCTCCGGCGCCCAGGGCCGCGGCCATCAGGGGTGGCGGGATGGTGTGGATCTGCGGCGGGGCAGGGGCATCCAGGCCCACCGCCTCGAACCAGTAATGCAAAAGCTCTGCGTGCATCGAGAACGGGAAGGGCACGCCCACCCGCAACGGCCCGTCGATGGCGGCGGCCAGCGCTGTGCCCGCGGCACGGGGGTCGTGGAAGTCGAAGCCATAGCCGCCGGCCCGCAGCCTGTCGGCCAGCGCCTGGCTGACGCCGATGACATTGCCGTTGACCGACAGGACCTCGACCGCCGAGATGCCGCCCGCCACGCCACCCAGGCCCAGGGCCATCGCCACGGGAATGGGGGACAGAAGATGTGCCGCATCCACCCGCCCGAAGGACAGCATGTCCCGGACCGAAGACCAGGAGGGCGCCTTGACCAGATCCAGCGTCAACCCCTCGGCCTCGGCAAAGCCCATTTCCTCGGCCACGATCAGGGGCGCGGCGTCGACCAGCGGGATATAGGCGGCAGAGACGGTGACGGTCTTCACGACAAAAGCCCCGCGGCGGTGACCAGCGCCTCGGCCACCTCGGCCATGCGGCGGCCCTGGTCCATGGCCGTCTTGCGCAGAAGGGCATAGGCCTCGTCCTCGCCAATGCCCTTGGCCTTCATCAGCATGCCCTTGGCGCGGTCGATGACCTTGCGCTCTTCCAGTGCCCGCTTGGTTTCGGCCAGTTCGGTGCGCATCCGACGGAACAGCTGGAACCGCGCGATGGCGGCATCCAGCACCGGCTTCAGACGTTCGGGCTGCAAGCCGTCGACGACATAGGCGGACACCCCGGCCTCGATCGCCGTGCGGGCCAGCCCGCCGGCGGGGCCGGAGACGAACATCGCGACCGGACGGTCGAGAGGGCCGGAGGCCAGCGTCAGTTCCTCCAGCGTGTCGCGGGACGGGTTGTCGATGTCGATCAGCACGATGTCGGGGGCATGGGCCGCGATCTGGCGGGCCAGCGCGGTCGGTTCGCTGATGACAAAGACCTCGTAATCGTCGGCCGCCTTCAGGGCGTCGACGATCTGGATGGCCCGGTCGCGATCCTTTTCGACCACGACTATAGTCAGGCGGTCTGTCATGGCATCCCTTCGTTTCGGCATCTGGCGCGGCCTTCGGTGCTGCGATGCAGCATATGTCGGGGGGATGACGCTGGCAATCGGCGTGGTGCGCCCGGGCGCCCGGATCGCACGCAGGCCCACCCCGCCGGCCGCTCCTCCGGAAGCGACTGAGCGATCCGGCTTGCCGTCCCGCGCGCGGTCCGTCTCTCTACGCCTTTCCACGTCGCCAATTACCCTGACGGGAGCGATGCCGACTTTACATTCCGCGCGGCGGTTGCTAGGCGAAAGAAACTTTCAACCTGGGTGTCCAAGGACCGATGACCGTGATGCGATGGCACGTCCAATGCTCCAACGGCCGATGGCGTGGCTGGCGTAACTGCTGAAGCCTGCCTGTCCCAAGTTATTTCCGGGTGCCGCTGACGCACCCGATCCGTCCAGAAAGTGAAAATCCATGACCGATCTGTCCTTCGCCACCGCGGGTGGCGTCCATGTCGCACGACGTGAGCGTCCCGCCGAGTACCTGACCGCAAGCGCCGATCTGGCCCGCAAGCTGGACAGCCATCACGGTGTGCTGCTGAGTTCGAACTATGAATATCCCGGCCGGTACACCCGCTGGGAATTCGGCTTTGTCGAGCCGCCGGTGATGTTGGAGGCCCGCGGCCGGACCATGCAGATCCGCGCCCTGAACGAACGGGGCCAGGCGATCCTGGGCATGATCGGCCCGGTGCTGGACGGCCACAAGGACATCCGCAGCTTTGACGCGACGCCGGCGCTGATCACCCTGACCGTGAAGGAGCCGGAGCGCGTCTTCCGCGAAGAGGAACGTTCGCGCGCGCCCTCTGTCTTCTCGGTCCTGCGGGCCATCGTCGAGCTGTTCAGGTCGGACGAGGACGGGCACCTGGGGCTTTACGGCGCTTTCGGATACGATCTGGCCTTCCAGTTCGAACCCATCGAGTACGTGCTGGACCGCCCCGACGACCAGCGCGATTTGGTGCTGTTCCTGATCGATTCGATCCTGGTGACCGACCACTATTCGGCGCAAAGCTACTGGCTGGACTACGAATTCGCCAAGGACGGACATGACACCCGCGGCCTGAGCGGCGGCGGCGTGGCGGAACCGTTCCGGCCCGGCCCGCAGGACGTGCCGCGCGGCGACCATGCGCCGGGCGAATATGCGGAACTGGTCAAGAAGGCGAAGGAAAGCTTCATCAAGGGCGACCTGTTCGAGGTGGTCCCGGGCCAGGTCTTCTTTGAACCCTGCAAGGACAGCCCGTCGGCGATCTTCGAGCGGCTGAAGCGGATCAATCCGGCGCCCTTCGGTTTCGTCATGAACCTGGGCGCGCAGGAATACCTTGTGGGCGCCAGCCCGGAAATGTTCGTGCGCGTCACAGGACGGCGGGTCGAGACCTGCCCGATCTCTGGCACGATCAAGCGCGGCGCCGACGCGATCGAGGACAGCGAACAGATCCTGAAGCTTCTCCAGTCCAAGAAGGACGAGAGCGAGTTGACGATGTGCTCGGACGTGGACCGCAATGACAAAAGCCGGGTCTGCGATCCCGGTTCGGTCCGCGTGATCGGCCGGCGGCAGATCGAGATGTATTCGCGTCTGATCCACACGGTCGACCATATCGAAGGCCGGCTGCGGCAGGGGATGGACGCGTTCGATGCGTTCCTCAGCCACACCTGGGCGGTGACGGTGACCGGGGCGCCCAAGCTCTGGGCCATGCGCTTTATCGAGCGGCACGAGAAATCGACCCGCTTCTGGTATGGCGGTGCCGTTGGCGCGGTGCAGTTCAACGGCGACATGAACACGGGCCTGACATTGCGCACGGTCCGGATCAAGAACGGCGTGGCCGAGGTGCGCGCGGGTGCGACGCTTCTGTATGACAGCGATCCCGAAGAGGAAGAGGCCGAGACCGAACTGAAGGCTTCCGCCATGCGGGCGGCCGTGCGCGGTGTCGACCGGCCGAACGAGGGCGGCGGCGACGGATGGCGCGGGCCCACAGCTTCGGGCCGGACGGTGCTGCTGGTCGATCACGAGGACAGCTTCGTCCACACGTTGGCCAATTACGTGCGCCAGACCGGCGCTGAGGTGGTGACCGTGCGCTCGCCCGTGCCGGCCGAGGTCTTCGACGAGGTGCAGCCGGACCTGGTGATGCTGAGCCCGGGACCGGGCAATCCGCGGGACTTCGACTGTTCGGCGACGATCCGGGCGGCGCTGGCGCGGGGGCTGCCGATTTTCGGCGTCTGCCTGGGTCAGCAGGCCATCGGCGAGTTCTACGGCGCCAAGCTGAAGCAACTGGACGTGCCCATGCATGGCAAGCCGTCGCGGGTGACGGTGGAGGCACCGGGCCGGGTCTTTGCCGGCCTGCCGCAGACGGTGGCCATCGGGCGCTATCATTCGCTGCATATCGACCCTGAAACCCTGCCGGAGGAGTTGATGGTCACGGCCACCACCTCGGACGGGGTGATCATGGGGATCGAACACCGGACCCTGCCCATCGCGGCGGTGCAATTCCACCCGGAAAGCATCATGTCGCTGGGCCAGGACGTCGGCATGCGCATGATCGAGAACGCGATCCGACTGCTGACCGAAACGCCGCCGGCCGCAAAGGCCGGCTGACGGCAAGTCCCGGTGCGGGGCAAGGCGATTTAAACCGCCTTCCCCCGCACCAGGCCGTCCCCTTGTCGCCCGGTTTCGCGACCGGGCGACCAAAAGGCGTTTCGAAGCGCCTTGGCCCGGCCGCCGCTGTCGCGCATTGTCCGCGCATCGACAGACACGCGGGAAAGGGCGCATCATGGATCAGGTCAGTTTCGGATCGACAGGTTTGACCGTCGGGGTTGCAGGGCTGGGCTGCGGCGGCAACAGCCGGCTGGGCCTGGGCACCGGCGGGACCGAGGCCGAGGCCGCCACGCTGGTCGAAGCGGCCTTCGACCAGGGCGTCACCTTCTTCGACACCGCGCGGGCCTATGGTTCCGAAGGGGCGGTCGGCACCGCCGTCGGCCGCATCGGCCGCGACAAGGTTGCGATCGCCACCAAGGGCCTGATCCGCTTCAAGGGCGAACATATCGACGAAGCGACCTTCCTTGAAAACTTCGAAACCTCGCTCAGGGAACTGAAGACCGATCATGTCGACCTTTTCAGCCTGCACGCGGTCCAGCCCGATACCTATGCCAGGGCCAAGGACATCTATCTCCCGCTGCTTCTGAAGGAGAAGGAGAAGGGCCGCATCCGCCATATCGGTATCACCGAAAGCGGACCCGCGGATCCCCAGCAGGAGATGCTGTCCATGGCCATGGCCGACCCGGACAATCCGTGGGAAGCGGTGATGCTGGCCTTTCACATGCTGAACCAGATCGCCCGGCGGAAGGTCTTTCCCCACACGCAGGCGAAGGGCATCGCCACGCAGCTTATGTTCGTCGTCCGCAACATCTTCAGCCGACCGAACCTTCTGGAGGAAACGGTCGCCCAGCTGCTGGACGAGGGCAAGCTGGACCCGGCCCGGGTCGACCGCGCGGCGCCCCTGGGCTTTCTGCTGGCCGACGGCCACGCCGCCAGCCTGACCGAGGCCGCCTATCGCTATGGCCGGCACGAGCCCGGGGCCGAAGTGGTCCTGTTTGGTACCGGCAATCCGGCGCACCTGAAGTCCAATATCGAAGCGATCAACCAGCCGCCGCTACCCCAAGAAGATTGCACTATCCTCGAAGAAGTTTTCGGGCACCTGACAGGGATCGGCCTTGACCTACCGGAAACCTACCGTAAGATGCGGTAATCATTGACGAAACAAAAGCCACGCGCCGTTTGAGTCATGACCTGTCCGTTCACGTAAACGTTGTGCGAGCGGCTGGAAAAGCTTTGAAGATCGGCTACCATCGAATCCGGGTCCGGACCGTGGACAAGGAGCGCCCGCGCCTGAACGGGCCGTGCGGTCTGTGACCCCCAACAGGAGGAGTATGAAGATGAAGTATCTCGTTTCGACAGCGGCCGCCGCCATTTTGGCCCTTGGCGCTTCGACCGCATTTGCCGCCTGCGACGATGGCGAGATGGTCGTGAAATTCGCTCACGTCACCAATACCGACAAGCATCCCAAGGGCATCGCGGCCAGCCTGCTGGCCGACCGCGTGAACGAGGAGATGAACGGTACCTTGTGCCTGGAGGTCTATCCGAACTCCACGCTCTATAACGACGACCAGGTGCTGGAAGCGATGCTGCAGGGCAATGTCCAGCTGGCCGCGCCGTCGCTGTCGAAGTTCGAGACCTTCACCAAGAAGTTCCGGATCTTCGACCTGCCGTTCATGTTCGTGAACATCGATGCGGTCGATGCCTTCCAGGAGTCGGATACGGGCCAGGCGATGAAGGATTCCATGGCGCGCCGCGGTCTGCAGGGGCTGGAATTCTGGCACAACGGGATGAAGCAGTTTTCGGCCAACAAGCCGCTCTTGATGCCGGAAGATGCGGCTGGGCTGAAGTTCCGGGTCCAGCCGTCGGATGTGCTGGTGGCCCAGATGGAGGCGCTGAAGGCCTCGCCGCAGCCGATGGCCTTCTCGGAAGTCTATGGCGCGCTGCAGCAGGGCGTCGTGGACGGGCAGGAAAACACCTGGTCCAACATCTACGGCCAGAAGTTCTTTGAAGTGCAGGACGGCACGACCGAAACCAACCACGGCGTACTGGACTATCTGGTCGTGACCTCGGTCGACTGGCTGGACAGCCTGGACCCGGCGGTGCGGGACCAGTTCCTGACCATCCTGAACGAGGTGACGACGGAACGGAACGCGGCCGTGGGCCAGGTGGACATGGATGCCCGTCAGGCGATCCTGGATGCCGGTGGCGTGATCCGCGAACTGACGCCGGAACAGCGCGAAGCCTGGGTGGCTGCCATGAAGCCGGTCTGGAGCCAGTTCGAAGGGGACGTGGGCGCCGATAACATCGCGGCGGCCCAGAAGATCAACGAGTCGATGTAAGCGACACGGGGACCGACGGGGCGCCGGATCGACAATTCGGTCCGGCGCCCTTGTCGTATCCGCACGGCCGTTTGCAATTCCCTTCCGCAACCTGCCATGGAGACCGGCATGAGCGCGCATCGAGAACCGTCCCGAAGTGCATTGGGACGTGTGGTCAACGAGTTCGAGGAAAGTGCCATCGCCCTGCTTCTGGGGCTGATGACGATTGTTACTTTCGTGAACGTGGTCCTGCGCTACGTCTTCAATGCCTCGCTGATCTGGGGGCTGGAGGTGACGCTGATCCTGTTCGCCTGGCTGGTGATCTTCGGGGTCAGCTACTGCATCAAGGTTACGGCCCATCTGGGCGTGGACGCGGTGACCAACCTCTTTTCGCCCCGAGGGCGGAAGGTGCTGGCGCTGATCTCGGCCGCGTGCTGCATCGCCTATGGGGTGCTGCTTTTGAAAGGCGCGTGGGATTACTGGGCGCCCTTTGCGGCGCTGCAGCCGACCGAGGGACGCTGGTTCCCGCTGGGCTTCACCACGGGCGTGCGTGACCGGGCGTTCTATACCACCGACCAGGTCCCCATGCCGGAGATCTTCCGCTGGTTGGAGCCACTGATCAACTATGGTGACGAATACGAAAAGCTGCCCCGGGTGATCCCCTACGCGATCCTGCCCGTGGGTGCTGCGCTGATCCTGTTCCGCTTCATTCAGGCCACGGTGGGCATCGTCAACGGCACCCGCAGCAGCATGATCGCCAGCCACGAGGCCGAGGACGCGATCGAGGAACTGGCCGCGGCCCGGGCGGGGAAGGACTGATCCATGGAAGTCGTTCTGCTTTTCGTGATCGTGATCGGCCTGATGCTGATCGGCGTGCCCATCGCCGTGTCGCTGGGCCTGTCGTCGACGATCTTCCTTCTGGCGTTCTCGAACACCTCGCTGGCTTCGGTGGCGCAAAGTTTCTACCAGGCGATGGCGGGCCATTACACGCTTCTGGCGATCCCGTTCTTCATCCTGGCGTCGTCCTTCATGTCGACAGGCGGGGTGGCGAAACGGATCATCCGCTTTTCCATCGCCTGCGTCGGGCACCTGCGGGGCGGGCTGGCCATCTCGGGCGTCTTCGCCTGCATGCTGTTCGCGGCACTGTCGGGGTCTTCGCCCGCGACGGTGGTGGCCATCGGCGGCATCGTCATCGCGGCCATGCGCGAGGCCGGGTATACCCGTGACTTCGCCGCGGGCGTCATCGCCAATGCCGGCACGCTGGGGATCCTGATCCCGCCATCGATCGTGATGGTGGTCTATGCCTCGGCCACCGATGTCTCGGTCGGGCGGATGTTCCTTGCGGGGGTCTTTCCGGGGATCGTCGCAGGCCTGATGCTGATGGTGACCATCTATGTTATGGCGGGCATCAAAAAGATGCCCAAGGGCGACTGGCTGGGCTGGGCCGAAGTGGGCCGCAGCTTTTCGGAAGCGTTCTGGGGGCTGATGCTGATCGCGATCATCATGATCGGGATCTACGGCATTCCCGGCATCACCGGCGCCATCTTCACACCGACGGAAGCGGCGGCCGTCGCCTCGGTCTATGCCTTCATCATCGCGCTTTTCGTCTATCGCGACATGGGGCCGCTCAGCGCGGGCGAGGGGCGAGAGCGGTCTTCGCTTCTGCACAAGCCCTGGGCGCTGCTGACGGCCTTTGTCCACCGCGACACGCGCCAGACGCTGTTCGAGGCGGGCAAGCTGACCATTACGCTGATGTTCATCATCGCCAATGCGCTGATTCTGAAGCACGTGCTGACGGACGAACAGATCCCGCAGAAGATCGCCGGCGCGATGCTGGAGGCGGGGCTGGGCCCGATCATGTTCCTGATCGTGGTCAACATCATCCTGCTGATCGGCGGCCAGTTCATGGAACCGTCGGGCCTTCTGGTGATCGTGGCGCCGCTGGTCTTTCCTATAGCCGTCGAGTTGGGGATCGATCCGATCCACCTGGGTATCATCATGGTGGTGAACATGGAGATCGGGATGATCACGCCACCCGTGGGCCTGAACCTGTTCGTGACGTCGGGCGTGGCGGGGATGCCGATGATGGCTGTGGTACGCGCGGCGCTGCCCTTCCTGGCGGTGCTGTTCGTGTTCCTGATCCTGGTGACCTACTTCCCGCCGCTGTCGACCTTCCTGCCGACGGCGATCATGGGCCCCGAGATCATCACGAAATAGATCTGGGTCTTGCGTGCAAAAGAAAAGGCGCCGTTCCCAGGGGGACGGCGCCTTTTCAGTATCGGCCGACAAAGCAGGGCAGGTGCGCGCCCCGCGGGTCCAGGTTCAGACCAGGCCGGTGACTTCCAGAAGGCCCTTGCGCTTGGCCTCGTAATAATAGCCGCGGGCGTACCAGCTGACCGCCTTGTCCTGATTGCCGTCGGCGACGAGATAGGCGCCCCGCAGATATTTCACGCCGTATTTCAGGTTGGTGCCGGCATCCAGCAGACCGTTGGCAGAGCCGCTGAAGCCCATGGTGCGGGCGGTTGCGGGCAGGATCTGCATCAGGCCGTAATAGGGGCCGTTACGGGCGTGCGGGCGGTGGGTGCTTTCGCGGATCACGACGCGCTGCACCAGCGGGCGCGGCACTTCGTAGGTATCGGCGTAATGGTTGATCAGGGCCCGGAGTTCCGGCGTCTCGTTCGGATAGAGCGGCGGTTCGGAACCGGAGAATTTCTTCTTGGCAGAGAGCGTGCCCTTGCCGGGCTGACCGCAGCCGGCAAGCGCCAGGGCCGCAGGGCCGAGGCCGAGAAGGCAAAGAGTGGAGCGTCGGGAATGGAGCGCCATGTGGGTCCTGCGGAGCTGCTTCAGGTGGCGCATATCCTGCTTAACCTTGATGGCTTAGGCAAGTGGCCAGGAAGGCGCCGGAAAAGCGTCTTGGCGCTCTCCCGCCGATGGCGGGAGAGCGGGGCGCCGCCTCGTGACGGCGGAAGGCTCTTGGAAAAGCGCCTTGCCCAGCCGAGGCGCGCCCTACAGTCTGCCCCGAATGGCCAAAGCGCCGCAATCGGAGGAAACCCCATGCCCCACCTGGACACCACGCGCGAGAAGTTCCGCGCCTTTCGCGACATGGACCGCGAAGGCCCCGTGCAGATGCTGAACCTCGTGCTTTTGCGCGAAGTTGCGGAATACCCGGCCGACAGCGGCCACGGGCCGGCCACGGGGGCCGAGGCCTATGCCGCCTATGGCCGCCACAGCGCGCCGGTCATGGAGCGCGTGGGTGGACGCATCGTCTGGCGCGGCGCGTTCGAGCTGATGCTGATCGGCCCCGACACGGGCGAGGCGTGGGACCATTGCTTCATCGCGGAATATCCGTCGGTCGACGCCTTCGTCGCGATGGTGAAGGACCCCGATTACCAGAAGGCAGTTATCCACCGGAAGGCGGCGGTGGCCGATTCGCGGCTGATCCGCACCCGGCCGCTGGCCACCGGGGGCAACTTCGCCGACCCCGAAGGGTGATCCAAGCGGGCCCGCCCGACCGGCGGATCCCGGGTCGGGCGCATGACCCGGCCGTCAGCCGCGGGACGGGCGTTCCACGGTGCAGGGTTGCGTGATCTTGCCGGGCTGCTCCGGCAGCCTTCCCCGTTCCGGGTGGCCTATGCCCGGGTCTGCCGTCTGCCCCGCGACCCCAGCCCGGCTCGGCCGCGCAGGGACGCTGCGTTCGCCGGACAGGCAGGTTGCCCTGCAACCCTGAAAATGCCCGCGAAAAGCGAGAAAGCCGCGCTCCGGTCCCGGAGCGCGGCTTTCCCATGTCTTCGACAAGAGGTCCGGTCGGATTACGACGCGGTGTCCTCGTCTTCCTCGGCGCGGGACGCCGGGGCCATGTCGTCGTCGTCGTTGGCTGCGCCACCGATATCGTCGAAGAGGCCGGCGATTTCGAATTCCGCGGCAGCTTCCTCTTCGGCGGCCAGTTCCTGGATCGACTTGCCCGAAGCCTGCAGTTCGGCTTCTTCAACCGAGCGGGCAACGTTCAGGACGACTTCGGCGGTCACTTCCGGGTGCAGCACGACCGAAACGGTGTGCAGGCCCAGGTCCTTGATCGGACGCAGCAGGACAACCTGCTTGCGGTCGATGCTGAAGCCTTCTTCGGTCGCCACGTCGGCCACGTCGCGGGGGGCGACGGAACCGTACAGCGCGCCGGCATCGGATGCCGAGCGGATGACGACGAATTGCTGACCGTTCAGACGGTCGGACAGCGCTTCGGCTTCTTTCTTGGTCTCGAGGTTGCGCGCCTCGAGCTGGGCCTTCTGCGTTTCGAAGCCGGCGATGTTTGCCTTGGAGGCCGTCAGCGCCTTGCCCTGGGGCAGGAGGAAGTTGCGTGCATAGCCGGACTTGACGTCGACGACGTCGCCCATCTGGCCCAGCTTGGCCACGCGTTCAAGAAGGATGACTTGCATCGGATGGGCTCCTTACTTCACCGCGTAGGGGAGCAGGGCGAGGAAACGGGCACGCTTGATTGCACGGGCCAGCTCACGCTGCTTCTTGGCCGAAACGGCGGTGATGCGGGACGGGACGATCTTGCCGCGCTCGGAAATGTAGCGCTGCAGAAGACGGGTGTCCTTGTAGTCGATGGCGGGCGCGTTCTCGCCAGAGAACGGGCAGACCTTGCGACGGCGGAAAAACGGACGGGTTGCCATATCTGGTATCTCCTCTCAGCCGGTCTCAGCTACGGTCGCCGCGATCACCGCGGTCGCCGCGATCACCCCGGTCACCGCGATCGCCACGGTCACGGCGGTCGCCACGATCCCCGCGGTCGCCACGATCCCCGCGATCACGACGGTCGCCGCGATCCCCGCGCTCGTCGCGCTTCTGCATCTGGACCGACGGACCTTCCTTGTGCTCGTCGACCTTGATGGTCAGGACGCGCATGACGTCGTCGTGGAGGCGCATCAGGCGTTCCATTTCCTGCACGGCGGCTGCCGGTGCATCGGAACGCAGATAGGCATAATGGCCCTTGCGGTTCTTGTTGATCTTGTAGGCCATCGTCTTGACGCCCCAGTACTCGTGATCGACCAGCTTTCCGCCGTTGTCGGTCAGGACGGCACCGAAGTGTTCGATGAGGCCTTCGGCCTGCGTGCCGGAGAGATCCTGGCGCGCAATCATGACATGCTCGTAGAGCGGCATGCGTGCTCCTGTTCTTCTGTCGAGGCGCATTTCAAAGATGGGACCGGGCCATTGGCCCCCTTCGCGGTCCCGTCACGAGAGTCTGCGCGGGTAATAGATATGCCTGCGAAGGGATGGCCCCGTATACACATCCCCGCCCGGGGGGCAAGGAAAAACCGGGTGCAGATGGGCCCCGGGACCCGTTCATCCCCGCACAAGTTCTGTTGGGGGGTGCCCAATTGCGACTATGCAGCCGCAGCGACACTTCTTGCTGCATTGCAACACCTGTCCCCCTTAGGAGATCTCGATGACCTCTCGACTGCTCGCCGCACTGGCGCTTGCCACCAGCCTGACCGGCCCCGTGTTCTCCAGCCAGGCCCTGGCCGAGTCCGTGGACTATACCCTGGACCCCAGCCACAGCCAGGTCGTCTACAACTACAACCACCTGGGCTTCTCGACGACCTATGGCCTGTTCGGCGGCCTGACCGGCGAGATCGCCTTTGACGCCGAAGATCCGGCTGCTTCCTCGGTCGAGGTCAGCTTTCCGGTGACCAACCTGCTGACCGGCTGGGCCGAGCGCGACGCCCACTTCCTGACCGCCGACTTCTTCGGCGCGGAAGAAAACGCCGACGTGACCTTCAAGTCGACCTCGATCGAGGTGACGGGCGAGAAGACCGCGAACATCACCGGCGACCTGACCATCAACGGCATCACCAAGCCGGTGGTCCTGGCGACGACCATGAACCAGATGGGCATGCACCCGATGGCCAACCAGGAGTGGATGGGCTTCGACGCCACCACGGTCGTCAAGCGGACCGACTTCGACATGGGCATGTTCGCGCCCTATGTCGGCGACGAGGTGAACGTCTTCATCTCGATCGAAGCGATGAAGGCAGCCGAATAAACCCCTGCGCCAGGTCTTCGACAGACGGAAACGCCGGTCCCCAGGGGCCGGCGTTTTCCGTTTTCGGATGGCGTTTGGCGGAGAGGGGGCCGCGTCCCAAGGGCCGCGCCTTGCGGCGCGACACGAAGCCTTTGCGCCGCATCCGCGGCGCGCGGGAGCGGGAGGTCGGACGGGTTGTTGATGGGCGGAATGCCTGTTGGTCAGGGTTTGGCCGGCGGACAGGACCGGGGACACGGGCGGCAAGCGGCCGGTTCCTCCGCGGCTTGGGAAAGGGACATGGATGGCAAGGGTCCCGTCGGTACAGGTCGCGTCACGCGGACATGACAAAGCCGGGCAGGGGGACTGCCCGGCCTCGCTGTCGCCCGATAGCCGTTACTGCGCGGCGGGCACTGCGGTCAGCGCAACCTCGATGGCAACGTCCAGCCCCAGGCTGGAGCCGTCGGGCATGGTCTGGCCCACGCCGAAGTCCAGACGCTGGATCTCCAGCCGGCCTTCCATCTGGCGCGCGTCCGGCTGACCTTCGATCGGGGTCAGGGTGAAGGGCAGGTCGACCTCGACCGTCTGGTCGCGGATCGTCAGCGGGCCGGAGGCAAGATAGCCGGTGTCGGTCTTCTCGATCGTTCCGGCGAAATGGGCCTGCGGGAACTGGGTCGCGTCGAAGAAATCCGGGCCCATCGCCTGCTGCGTCACCGACCCCAGCGTCAGCGAGGCGATGTCGACCACCACGTCGACCTGGCCCATGTCGGCCGGATCGGCGTTTTCGTCAAAGCGGATGTCGGCGCGCCAGGTAGCAAAGCTGCCGTCGACCGTGTTGCCGAACTGGACGATCCGGATCCCCAGCGTGCCGTCGGCGACGGTCCAGGCATCGGCGCCCGCCGGTTGCGAGGCCGGGGCCTCTTCCGACGGTGCGACGGCGGCCTGTGCCGGCCCCTGGCTCAGGTCCAGGCCCAGGACGGCGCCGCCCAGCACGACGGCCAGCCAGACCACGACGGCCGCGGCCAGCGGGCGGGCGGTATGGTCGGCCTTCGGCGGCTGCGGCGCGTCGGATTTCGCGAACCACATCCGGCGCAGCGTCGCGTCGCGGTCGATGACGTGGTGCTTGATGGCCCCTGCCACGTGCAGGACCAGCGCCCCGATCAGCGTCCATTGCGCAACATAGTGAACGGCCCCGGCGACATGGGCCACGGCATCCGATTTCGGCACGAAGGGCAGGTTCTGCCCGAAGGGCCACCAGATCGGCGCGAAGCCCTGCGTCGCGGCATGGGTGATCCACCCCGACAGCGGCGTGATCACCAGCGCGCCGTAAAGGGCGAAGTGGATGAATTCGGCCATAAAGGCCTCGACCCTGTGATCTGCGTTCAGAAGGCCGGGGCGTGTCTGGGTCAGGGCCCAGGCGATCCGGAACAGCGCCACGGCGAAGAGCGTCAGCCCCAGCGTCTTGTGGAGGGAGAAGAGCGTGGCGGTCAGCGCGACCCGCGCCTGCGTGGCGGTCCCGGCGCGGATGCCTTCGGCCAGGTTTTCGGCGATCAGGCCCAGGGGCAGGACGGTCAGGATCAGCAATGCGGTCAGCCAGTGCAGGATCTTTGTCACGCTGCCCCACTGGGTGGCGGTATTGGTGAGCGGCATGGGATTCCTCTGCGCAGAAAAGGGGAAGGGCAAACAGGACGGAAGAGTTGACCTATCCGACCTATCGTGCGCGCGGAACTGCACAATCCGCACGGATGCACAGGGTTGGTGCGCCCTAAGGTTCGGCAGGGTTCACGCGGCTTGTGCGGCGCCGCGTCGCGGTCTACACGAGGCCGAACGCGGAAAGAACAGACAGGCAAGGGGGAAAAGGCCCATGACTCGAGCATTCGTATTTCCCGGACAGGGGGCGCAGGCCATCGGCATGGGAAAGGCGCTGGCCGATGCCTATCCGGCGGCCCGGGCGGTCTTCGACGAGGTCGACGCGGCGCTGGGCGAAAGCCTCAGCGCGCTGATCTGGGACGGCGAGATCGAGACGCTGACCCTGACCCAGAACGCGCAGCCGGCGCTGATGGCGACCTCGCTGGCCGC
Source organism: Chachezhania sediminis (assembly GCF_009765275.1). Taxonomy (GTDB): domain Bacteria; phylum Pseudomonadota; class Alphaproteobacteria; order Rhodobacterales; family Rhodobacteraceae; genus Chachezhania; species Chachezhania sediminis. Next base: position 1,010,915 of record NZ_VOPH01000001.1, on the reverse strand, counting down.
GATGAAGGCGCTGGAGGCCGAAGGCGTGACGGTCGAGGCTGCGGCCTATGTCGCGGGCCACTCGCTGGGCGAATACTCGGCACTGGCGGCGGCGGGGGCGATTTCCATCGCCGATACCGCCCGGCTGCTGCGCACCCGTGGCCAGGCCATGCAGGCCGCCGTGCCGGTGGGCGTGGGCGCCATGGCCGCCCTTCTGGGTCTGGACATGGACACCGCGCGCGAGGTCGCGGCCGAAGCGGCGGGCGACGAGGTCTGCCAGGCCGCCAACGACAACGATCCGGCGCAGGTCGTCGTGTCGGGCCACAAGGCCGCCGTCGAACGCGCGGTCGAGATCGCCAAGGCGAAAGGTGCCAAGCGCGCCGTCTTGCTGCCGGTCAGCGCGCCCTTCCACTGTGCCCTGATGGAACCGGCGGCCAAGGTCATGGCCAACGCGCTGGACGATGTCGACATCGTGGCGCCGAAGGTGCCGCTGATCGCCAACGTGCTGGCGGAGCCGGTCAGCGACCCGGAAACCATCCGCTCGCTTCTGGTCGACCAGGTGACAGGCGCGGTGCGCTGGCGCGAAAGCGTGCTGTCCATGGCCGAACTCGGTGTGACCGAGATCTGGGAAATCGGCGCGGGCAAGGCGCTTTCGGGCATGATCCGGCGGATCGACAAGGCCCTGACCTGCCGCGCCGTGGGTACGCCCGAGGATGTGGTGGCCGCGGCGGAAAGCCTGAAGGGCTGATATCCGCGGGCAGGTCCCAGGGCCTGACCCGAGACAAGGATCGCCCCCAGGCAAATCCCCGACAAAAGCCCCCGTCTCAGGGGGCTTTTTCATTCCGCCCCGGGGTACAGCCGAAAGGATTGCGTCCTTCCAAGGCGTGGGGCCTTGCAGGATACCGCTCCTGACCCGGCCCGGGGTGCGGTTTCCGGCCGATGGGGGCGGATCCATGCGGCAGACCGGTCTGCGGATGACTGGCAGGATGTTTGCGCGGCGGGCACGCGACTGCTATTGCGCCGCACAGACCATGGAAAGACGTTCAGGGAAAGCGGAGAGCACAATGTTCGATCTGTCGGGCAAGAACGCCCTTATCACGGGTGCGTCGGGGGGTATCGGCGGGGCCATCGCCAAGGCGCTGCACGGGGCAGGGGCCACCGTGGGCCTGTCCGGCACGCGGCTGGAACCGCTGGAGGCACTGGCCGCCGAACTGGGCGAGCGGACCTTCGTGCTGCCCTGCAACCTGTCGGACCCCGAAGCCGTGGCGGCCCTGCCGAAGCAGGCGGCGGACGCGATGGGGTCGGTCGACATCCTGGTCAACAACGCCGGCATCACCCGGGACAACCTGTTCATGCGCATGTCCGACGACGAATGGCAGTCGGTCCTGGACGTGAACCTCACCTCGACTTTCAAGCTCTGCAAGGGCGTGCTGCGCGGCATGATGAAGGCGCGCTGGGGGCGGATCGTGAACATCTCCTCTGTTGTCGGTGCGACGGGCAACCCGGGGCAGGGCAACTATGCCGCCGCCAAGGCCGGTATGGTCGGCATGTCGAAGTCGCTGGCCTATGAAGTGGCGTCGCGCGGTATCACCGTGAACGCGGTGGCGCCCGGCTTCATCACCACGGCGATGACCGACAAGCTGACTGACGACCAGAAAAACGCGATTCTGACTCAGGTTCCGACCGGCCGGATGGGCACGCCCGAGGAAATCGCCTCGGCTGTCCTGTACCTCTCCAGCCCGGAAGCCGCCTACATCACCGGGACCACACTGCACGTGAACGGTGGCATGGCGATGCTGTGATCCATCGGGCGAAAGCCCGTTGAAGATCATTGCAAATCAAGATGTTGCGAATATCTGCCGGCCCGGTCGAAGGACCGCCGGCGGATGTGAAAGAACTCGTGTTTCTCTTGGTGCGAAAGCGTTTGCCATCGCGGGCGACTGTGCTATAGGCGGCGCACAGAATTTACGGGCCATCTGGGCTGTTACCTTAGGTTGCCCGTTGCGCTGGGGCCGCGGAATGCACATGTTTCCGGCGCCGAACAGCCCCAAGTGGGCACTTGGAACCGCCCGATTTGGGGCATTTGGCACGTCTTCCCGCGGGGGGGCGCGCAACATCGGGCAGGGCCCGGAACGGAATGAGGGACTGATATGAGCGACGTCGCAGACCGCGTGAAGAAGATCGTTGTCGAGCATCTGGGTGTCGAAGAGGACAAGGTCACCGAGAGCGCCTCGTTCATCGACGATCTGGGCGCGGACAGCCTCGACACCGTCGAGCTGGTGATGGCCTTCGAAGAAGAGTTCGGCATCGAGATCCCGGACGACGCGGCCGAAACCATCCAGACCTTCGGCGACGCGGTCAAGTTCATCACCGACGCATCGTAAGCGTCCGTCCGGCCTTGTGTCGGACCGCTTGACGAATGACAGAAGGGCGCTGCCGGTTCCGGCGGCGCTTTTTCGTTTTCACGGGCTTCGGTCCCGCTTGCCTGCGCCCGGCATTGCGGTCGCGCCCGTTGCGGGGCCCGACGGCCCCGCCGATTCATTCACGATCCGGGATACGAATGCCGTCCGCACGCAGGGCAGGGGCCGGCGCAGATCGCGATTGGCCTTCTGCCCGGAGCGGGGGGACATCCCCGCTGCCCGTCCCGGACCTTCGGCAGCACGCCGCCCGTGACGCAGGGTTTGCCGCGATCCCCTTGCCGCAGCGCCGCAATCCCCCCGTGACCTCCGGTTAAAGACCCGTTAATGTTGCGCCAGCCGGGGAAGGGGTGCCGCGGGACGTTCCCGGACGATCCGCATGCCTTCCCCCTTTGCACGGCCCCGCCGGGGCCGCCGCAGACCGGCATCTGGGACCTGCCGCACGAAAGGGAGTGGGCAATGGATCTGAGGGCACATACGCGCGCCTATGCCGTCAAGGACAATGGCTGGGCACTGGTCAATTATCTGGGGACGTTCGCGGTCTACTTCGCCTCGCTGGCGATCGGGATCATCTACGTCCAGCACTGGTACATACTGGCGCCGGCGGTCATCGTGCACGCCTTCGCGGCGGTGCGGATGTACGTCCTGCAGCACGATTTGGGTCACCACGCCCTGTTCGAGACCCGCCGCCAGAACGAGATTGCGGGCCACATCATATCTCCCTTCACCTTCGCCCCGCACGAGGTGATGAAGCAGAACCACAACCTGCACCATTCCTATGTCGGCAATCTGGATCACCGGGAAACGACCGAGATTTACACGATGACCCTGCGGGAGTGGAATGCGGCGGGCTTCTGGGAACGGCTGTTCTACCGCCTGTACCGCAACCCGTTCATGCTGATGCCGCTGGGGGCGCTGTATACCTATTTCTTCCGCTACCGCTGGCCCAAGAACACGATGAAGTTCGGCGCCATGGGCGTGATCCTGCACAACCTGGCGATCCTGGTCGCCGTGGGGCTTCTTTACATGGTGGCCGGCTGGACCGGTCTGGCGGTGTGGTTCGGCGCCTCGATGCTGGGCGGCATGATCGGAGTGTTCCTCGTCTACCTGCAACACAATTTCGAAGACACCTACTGGGACCGCCGTCCCGACCTGAACCCGCAGGTCGCGGCGCTTCAGGGGTCGTCCTGCCTGGATTTCGGCTGGTTCTTCGACATGGCGGTGGCCTGGATCACGCTTCACGACATCCACCACTATAACGCGCGCATTCCCTGCTACCGGCTGCGCAAGTGCCACTACAGCCTGCCCGAGGACGTCCAGCTGCGCCGGATCAAGTTCCCGGAAGCGGTGGCGGCCCTGCGGCTGAAGCTGTGGGACGAAGAGAACAACCGCCTGGTGCCCTTCCCGAAGGCCGGGCGGGCGCGTCAGGCGCCGCTGACGGCCTGATCCAATCTGATCTCATCGCAGACCCGATTTCGGCAGCGCGGCGTGCAATACGCCGCGCTTTTTCGTATTGAGGATTGAGGGCTTTTTGCGGTGTATATACATACGATATGCTCGAAACAGGCCCTGCCGGGCCCGGCAGGGCCGCGCGCCCGAAGGCTGCGCGAAGAGATGCGGGCGACAGAAGGAGTTGACATGACGTCCATCAACCGCGTGCACGGGGTCGGTCCGGCCCTGGTGAAAGCGCTCGCCGAAAACGGGATAACCACGGCCGAGGATCTGGCCGCCGCCGATCCTGGGACATTGACCGCGATCAAGGGCGTCAGCGCGCAGCGCGCCGAACGCCTGGTGGCTGCCGCCAAGGCAGAGACGGCGGCGCCGGCACCGTCCACCGCGAAGCCGGCACCGAAGCGCGTTTCTGCCGCCCAGAAGACCGCTCCCAAGACCGCGCCCAAGCCTGCCGCCCAGCCGGCGGCCAAGCGCAAGCCAGCCCCCAAGGCCCGCACCGCCGCCGTCAAGGCGGCCGAGGCGGAAACCGCCGCCAGCACGCCCAAGCGCAAGCCGGCCCGCCGGACCGCGCGCGTGAAGACGGCGCCGGTGGCCAAGCCAAAGGCGGTGACGCCCATGGCAGCCCCGGTCGTGGCGGCCGCCCCGGTCCCTGTGCCCGCGGCGGACACCGTGCCTGCGAAGAAATCCGGCAAGAAGGCCGCCCAGGCCGTCGCCGCGGCGGAAAAGGCGCACAAGAAGGCCGAGCGCAGTGCCCAGAAGGCCGAGAAGAAGGCCACAGAGGCGGCAGCCAAGGCGGAAAAGGCCGCCCTGCGCGCGGAAGAGGCCCGAAGGCGCGCCGAAGCCAAGGCCGCGAAAGCCGCGGCCCTGGTCGACAAGCTTACGAAGTAGGCGTCAGGCCAGAACGCCCTCGGCGGTCAGCGTCAGCTTGCCGCCGAGATAGGGCGCCAGAACGGACGGCAGCGTGACCGATCCGTCCTCTTCCTGCCCGTTCTCCAGCACCGCGATCAGGCAGCGCCCCACGGCCAGACCCGACCCGTTCAGCGTGTGGACGAATTGCGGCTTGCCGCCGTCCTCGCGGAACCGGGCATTCATCCGCCGGGCCTGAAAATCGCCCGTGGTCGACACGCTGGAAATCTCGCGATACGTGTTCTGTCCCGGCAGCCAGGCCTCGATATCGAAGGTCCGCCGCGCGCCAAAGCCCATGTCGCCGGTGCACAGCAGCACGGTCCGGTAGGGAACACCCAGCTTTTCCAGGATCCCTTCGGCGCATTTCAGCATCCGCTGCTGCTCCGCGTCGCTTTCGTCCGGATGGGTGATCGACACCATCTCGACCTTCTCGAACTGGTGCTGGCGCAGCATGCCGGACGTGTCGCGCCCCGCCGACCCCGCCTCGGACCGGAAGCACAGCGTGTGGGACGTCATCCGGATCGGCAGATCACCTGCATCCAGGATATCGCCGGCCACCGAATAGGTCAGCGTCACTTCGGACGTCGGGATCAGCCACCAGCCATTGGTGGTCTGATAGCTGTCATCCCCGAACTTCGGCAGCTTGTCGGTGCCGTACATCGCCTCGTCCCGGACCAGCACCGGGCTTTGCACTTCGGTCAGGCCGTTCTCTTCGGTATGCGTGTCCAGCATGAACTGCGCCAGCGCCCGGTGGATCTTGGCCACCGCGCCCTTCAGCATCACGAAGCGGCTGCCGGAGGTCTTGACCGCCGTCGCGAAATCCATGCCCGGGACGACGCCCGCGATCTCGAAATGCTCCTTGGGTTTGAACGCCAGTTCCCGCGGGGTGCCCCAGCGGCGCTGTTCGACATTGTCGTTCTCGTCCGCGCCGTCGGGCACATCCGCCGCCGGCAGGTTCGCGATCCGCGCCAGCTGGTCGGTCAGCTTGTCATCCAGCGCCTTGGCCTCGGCCTGAAGCGCTGCCACCTCGTCCTTCTTGGCCGCGACCAGTGCGCGCAGCCGTTCGAACTCGGCCTCGTCGCCCTTGGCCTTGGCGGCGCCGACCTCCTTCGAGGCGCGGTTCTGCTCCGCCTGCGCGGTCTCGGCGGCGAGGATCTTTGCCCGGCGCTCCTCGTCGAGCGACAGGAGTGCGGCCGAGACGGCCGCATCCCCCCGCCGTGCGAGAGCTGCGTCAAAGGCCTCCGGGGCCTCGCGAATGGCGCGGATGTCGTGCATGAGGGCTGTCCTTCGCGGTCCGAGTCGTGTCGAGCCTGCTTATGCCGTGCGACGGGGCGGAGGGGAAGGTGGTGGTGTTACATCGAATAGGCAAACGACCGATGAATCGTTCTTGTTGAATATGTCTGGTGGCGCAATAGTGTGAAAGGTTTTAAATGCACTGATCAGTCCGACTGCTGCCGCGGTTATAAGATTTCAATGTGGGCGAATTACTTGGCAAAAAGCATCCAGCTCGAACTCATAGAAAAAATTCTTGCGTCGATTACCCTCTCTATGGGCAGGGATGGCATATATTCGTACTTTAAAACAGGTAGTCCGAGATCGCGCTGGTCTGAGAGAGCCTGTTCGGCCGTGATCTACTACCATCCCGTCCAGCTTAACCTTGCGGCTTTGTATCTGCGCAGCAATGGGCCGACTTACTTGAAGGCGCTTCCGCTGATCGAGGTCAAAAAGAAAATATTTGACTTTGTTGCGGACAGTTTTTGGGTGGTTGAAGCAGTGCTGGATGAGACAGAGGTGAATCGACCGTTTGATAGCCTCATTTCCCATGAGAAAAAGGTTGAATTGGCGGCGGAGCTGTCTCGGAGCCCACTTTTTCGACCTCCGAATGAGTTTTCATATTTTCCGCTAGGAACGATTAAGGTGGAGCAGGCGCTTTTATTGGAGGGCTTCTTCTTCTCATCGTCAGCGGCGGAAGACGCCTTCCAATTGAAAGATAATCCCAGACGCGCGAAGCTTAACCCAAAAAACTTCCCGCCAGTTCTTGATGAGAAGCCTTCCACCTGGCATCCAATTAGCTGGCTGGGTGTATTTAGTCCTGACTACCGTTCTGCTTTGAAAGCAAGATCAGCAATACTTGCGGCTGTCGCTCTTACGCAGCCTCACTACTGTCGTTACATGTTTTCGCTTCGGACAGTGTACGGCGGGCGATGCACTATTTCTGAAAGAGGAATCACTTATAGCGTGATCAATGAAAGGCCGCACACTCCCCCTTGCGCATACGATATTAACTTAAGTGAAGATGACTTGGGTTGGCTCGCCCTCCTGGCGGAAAAGTTCAATTCCTCTGCTGGTGCTGTTCGGCGTGAACTTAAGGCTTTGGAGTACTTCTATCGCGCTTGGGCATTGACGCCGGAAGAGAGGTTTCCAGTGCTTTGCATGGCGATCGATGCAATCTTTGGGGATCCTGAGAATGCGACCCAATCAGTAGTGGATGGTGTTCGAGCTACATTGGGGGGTGAAATTGATGAGGGTAGGCTGCGCAAGATCCTGAAGCTCAGGGCCTCGGTAATCCATGGTGGCGCGCCAGATGTGTACGATTCTAGTAAGTACCCAAAATACTTTAGTAGGTATGGCTTCGATCCAATCGAGGATTTGGAGCTGATTGTTGCCGAATGCATTAAAGCTAGAATTTTTGGCGGAGCGCTGCACGAGCATCCTGACCCAAACGAGGAAGCCATTAAAAAGGCTCGGGACACTGGACGTCTTCCTCCTGAGACAAACAGACTATCGATTCTTGGGCCGGTACGCTAGCTGAAGAATATGATCAAATTCGATCTGAGATCAAATTTGGGACGATGTTGAACAAGGTTTGCGATGTACAAACCGGACTCCACCCCCTCCAAGTTTTGTACAAACCCACACAAACCCACCCCCACGCCCCCCTGTCCGGGGCCGCCTTGCATCGGGGACCGGCAGGCACTAGGTTCCGCCAAACTTCTCCGAGGGGGCAGGGAGCCCCGTCTCCAAAGCTACAAGGGACCTCTTCATGGACGGTGCACTCGCCCAGTTTCTGCCGCTGATCCTGATCTTCGTGATCATGTACTTCCTGCTGATCCGGCCGCAGCAGCAGAAGGTCAAACAGCATAAGGCCATGGTCGAAGGCCTGCGTCGCGGCGACCAGGTCATCACCCAGGGCGGGCTGATCGGCAAGGTCACCAAGGTCAAGGAAGACGGCGAGGTCGAGGTCGAACTGGCCGAGAACGTCAAGGTCCGCGTGGTGAAGTCCACCATCGCGCAGGTCGTGTCCAAAACCGAGCCGGCCGCAAGCTGACCCCTGAAAAGGCGTTAGCCGCCAATGCTTTACATTGAAACTTGGAAGCGAGTTCTGGTCTGGATGGTTTGCGCCGCCGGGCTGGTCTTCGCCGCTCCCAACCTGTTCTACGGACGGGTGGAGCTTCACAACGATGCCGTGAAGGCCATCGAGGCCCGCGGCAGCACGCCCGGGCTGGAGGCGGATGCCGCGCTCTGGCCGAACTGGCTTCCCTCCGACCTCGTGAACCTTGGCCTCGACCTGCGGGGCGGGGCGCATCTTCTGGCCGAAGTGCAGGTGCAGGAGGTCTATGCCGCCAAGATGGAGGCGCTCTGGCCCGAGGTGCGGGACACGTTGCGCGACGAGCGCGACACCGTCGGCACCATCCGCCGCCAGCCCGCCCAGGACGGCACGCTGCGCGTCAAGATCTCCAAGCCGGAAAACATGGCGCAGGCCCTGGCCTCGGTCCGGAAACTGGCCCAGCCGATCACCACGCTGACGGGCGTGGGATCGAACGACATCGTGGTGTCCGCCCAGGGCGACGAGATCGTGATCACCCTGTCGGACGCCGAGAAGATCGCATCCGATGACAGGACGGTCCGCCAAGCTCTTGAAATCATTCGCCGCCGGATCGACGAGGCTGGAACGCGCGAACCCACGATCCAGCGTCAGGGCGCCGACCGCATCCTGATCCAGGTGCCGGGCGTGGGATCGGCCGCGGAACTGAAGGACATCATCGGCACGACCGCCCAGCTGACCTTCAACGCGGTGATCAACCGGACCAGCGACGAAAATGCCAGCGCCGGCGTCGGCAACAAGCTGATTCCGTCGATGGACGAACCGGGCACCTTTTACATCGTCGATGCCGTCCCCGTCGTGACGGGCGAGGATCTGGTGGACGCGCAGCCTGCCTTCGACCAGAACGGCCGGCCGGCGGTCAACTTCCGCTTCAACCCGCATGGCGCGCGGCGTTTCGGCGACTATACCGCCGAACATATCGGTTCGCCCTTCGCCATCGTGCTGGATGACGAGGTCATCAGCGCCCCGGTGATCCAGAGCCACATCCCGGGCGGGTCGGGCATCATCACCGGCAACTTCACCGTCGAAGGGTCGACCGACCTGGCGGTGCTGCTGCGGGCCGGGGCCCTGCCGGCGGAGTTGACCTTCCTGGAAGAACGCTCCATCGGGCCGGAACTGGGGCAGGATTCGATCGACGCGGGCAAGATCGCGTCCGCCGTGGCCTTCGCCGCGGTGCTGATCTTCATGTTCCTGACCTATGGCCTGTTCGGGGTCTTCGCGAATATTGCGCTGATCATCAATATCGGGCTGATGTTCGGCCTTCTGTCGGTGATCGGGGCCACGCTGACCCTGCCGGGGATCGCGGGGATCGTGCTGACGGTCGGCATGGCGGTCGACGCCAACGTGCTGATCTTCGAACGGATCCGCGAGGAACTGAAGACCGCCAAGGGCCCGGCCCGGGCGATCCAGCTGGGCTATGAAAAGGCACTGTCGGCGATCCTGGACGCGAACATCACCACCTTCATCACGGCCGTGATCCTCTATGTCATGGGCTCTGGTCCCGTGCGGGGCTTCGCGATCACGCTGGGCCTGGGCATCCTGACCTCGGTCTTCACGGCGATCTATGTCACCCGGGTGATGATCGTCACATGGTTCGACCGTCGCCGGCCGAAGACAATCGAGGTCTGATCAGATGCGCATGAGACTGATTCCCGACGAGACCAAGATCGACTTCTTCAGCCGCTCCAAGCTGTGGCTGGGGATCTCGGGCCTGTTGATGCTTGGGTCGCTGGTGTCGTTCCTGATGCTGGGGCTGAACTTCGGCATCGATTTCCGGGGTGGCACCACGATCCGGACGGAAAGCACCCAGGCCGTGGATGTCGGCGACTATCGCGCCGCCATCGACGAACTGGGCCTGGGCGACATCACGATCACCGAGATCTTCGACCCGACCTTTGCCGAAGACCAGCACGTGGCGATGATCCGCATCCAGTCGCAGGACGATCAGGAAGCGGCCAGTGCCGAAATGGTCGAGACGGTTGAAGCCGCGCTGGCCGGCGTGACGCCGGACATCCGCTTCGTCTCGGTCGAAAGCGTCGGGCCTAAGGTGTCGGGCGAGTTGATCCAGACCGCGATCCTGGCCGTGTCGCTGGCCATAGCAGCGGTCCTGGTCTACATCTGGCTGCGCTTCGAATGGCAGTTCGCGGTGGGCGCCGTGGCGGCCCTGATCCACGACGTGGTGCTGACCATCGGCGTCTTTTCCATCGTGCAGATCAAGTTCGACCTGGCGATCATCGCGGCGCTTCTGACCATCGTGGGGTATTCGTTGAACGATACCGTGGTCGTCTTCGACCGGGTGCGGGAAAACCTGCGCAAGTACAAGCAACTGGTCCTGAAGGACGTGCTGAACCTGTCGATCAACGAGACGCTGTCGCGGACGCTTATGACCTCTGGCACCACGCTTCTGGCGCTGATCGCGCTGCTGGTTCTGGGCGGCGACGTGATCCGCGGCTTCGTCTTCGCAATGACCTGGGGCATCGTTGTCGGCACCTATTCGTCGATCTTCGTAGCCTCGGCCATCCTGCTGAAGCTGGGGGTCAAGCGCGACTGGACCAAGACAGGCGGCAAGGGCAACGCGGGCACCCAGTTCGCGAACGTGGACGCCTGAGATGCAGATCAACCAGGCCCGCTTTCCCGATCTGGTGCCAGTCGATGGCTACGGCCCCGGCTTCTTCCGGATCGGGGGAGAGGTCTACCACGGGGGGGTCCTGACAGGCCCCTCCGGCACCGCCCTCTGGGGCGGCTACGAGGATCTGGAGCCGCTGCTGGCGCTGGCGGGCCGGATAGATGTCCTGTTCGTGGGCACCGGCGCCGACGTCTCCCACCTGCCCGGGGACTTTCGCGCCCCACTGGAAGAGGTGGGCCTTGGGGTCGAATCCATGGCCTCGCCCGCGGCCTGTCGGGGCTTCAACGTGCTGGCATCCGAGGGCCGGCGCGTGGCGTTGGCCGTTCTGCCGGTCTAGGGTCAGGACCCCTTTGTCCTGCACAATGGGTTTGACAGAGCTCCATTCCGGCCACCAACAAATGCGCAGGATTAATGGGTCCTGATCCCATGTCCGCTTTTGCCGCGCGCGCCCGTGAGGTAAGCCGGTTCCCATGACATTGACCGTGACCGATCTGACCGTGGCCCGTGGCGGCCTGCCAGTGCTGGAAGGGCTGACCTTTGCCGTGCCGGCTGGACAGGCGCTGATCCTTCGGGGCCCCAACGGCATCGGCAAGACGACGCTGCTGCGCACGCTGGCAGGGCTTCAGCCGCCCGTGAAGGGAACGGTGGAAGGTGGCGGCGACCGTGTCGCCTATGCCGCCCATGCCGATGGCATCAAGGCCACCCTGACCGTGGCCGAGAACCTGACCTTCTGGGCCCGTATCTTCGGGCAGACCGGCATCGAGGGTGCGCTGAGCGCCTATGAACTGGAGCCCCTGGCCGACCGTCCCGCAGGGGGCCTGTCGGCCGGGCAGAAACGGCGGCTGGGGCTGGCGCGGATGCTGGTCACGGGCCGGCCGGTCTGGGTAATGGACGAACCGACCGTCTCGCTCGATGTCTCGGCCGTCCAGATGTTCGCCGACGCCATCCGTGCGCATCTGGCGCGGGGCGGATCGGCCGTGATTGCCACCCATATCGAACTGGGGCTGGACGGCGCCGTGCTGGATGCCGCGGCCCATCGCGCGCGGTTGCCCGATCTGACGGCGGACGGCTTTGACGAGGCCTTCCTGTGATCGCGCTGTTCTTGCGGGACCTGAAACTGGCACTGCGCGCCGGGGGCGGTTTCGGCCTTGGTCTTGCGTTCTTCCTGATCGTCACGGTTCTGGTGCCCTTTTCCATCGGACCGGGCACCGGGCTTCTGTCCCGCATCGCACCGGGTGTCCTGTGGCTGGGCGCGCTTCTGGCGTGCCTTCTGTCGCTTGACCGCCTTCTGGCGCTGGACTGGGAAGACGGGACGCTGGACCTGCTGGCGACGGCACCCATCCCGTTGGAGGCCGTCGTGACGGTGAAGGCCGCGGCCCACTGGGTGACGACGGGCCTGCCGCTGGTAATCGCGGCGCCGGTGCTGGGGGTGCTTCTGAACCTGTCGCCCGAAGGGTTCCTGCCGCTCGTGACCTCGCTGGCGCTGGGAACGCCGGCCCTGTCGGTTATCGGCACCTTCGGTGCGGCGCTGACGGTGGGGCTAAAACGGGGCGGGCTGCTTCTGTCGCTCCTGGTCCTGCCGCTATATGTCCCGACGCTGATCTTCGGGGCCGAGGCGGCGCGGCGCGGGGCCGAAGGGTTGGACCCGGCGACGCCGCTTCTGCTGCTAGCGGGCATCACGGCCTTCGTCGCGGCATTGTTGCCGCTGGCCAGTGCCGCGGTCCTGCGCGTCAATCTGCGCTGAGATGTGAATTGCGGGCAGGGGGGGCCACGGCTAGATACGTCATATGTCGATTTGGGAATACGCCAATCCGAAGAAGTTCCTGACCACGACCGAGCGGGCCTTGCCCTGGCTCTGGGCGCTGGCAATTGCGTGTCTGGCCGTTGGCCTGTTCTGGGGCTTCTTCCTGACGCCGGACGACTACCGCATGGGTGCGACGGTCAAGATCTTCTATTTGCATGTCCCGTCCGCGCTGATGGCCATCAATGCCTGGCTGATGATGCTGGTCGCCTCGCTGATCTGGCTGATCCGGCGGCACCATGTCAGCGCGCTGGCCGCCCGCGCCGCGGCGCCCGTGGGGGCGACGATGACCGTCATCGCGCTGGTGACGGGGGCGATCTGGGGCCAGCCGATGTGGGGCACATGGTGGGAGTGGGATCCGCGGCTGACGTCTTTCCTGATCCTGTTCCTGTTCTACCTGGGCTACATGGCGCTGTGGGCCGCTATCGACAATCCGGATACGGCGGCCGACCTGACCTCGATCCTGTGCCTTGTGGGATCGGTCTTTGCGCTGCTGTCGCGCTATGCTGTGAACTTCTGGAACCAGGGCCTGCACCAGGGCGCGTCCATGAGCCTCGACAAAAAGGAAAACGTGGCCGACGTTTTCTGGCTGCCCGCGCTGGTCTGCATCGCGGGCTTCTTGCTGTTGTTCGTGGCACTGGTGCTCTACCGCACGGGGACCGAGATCCGCGCCCGCCGCATCCAGGCCCTTCAGACACGGGAGCGCGCCGCGGCATGATTCCGGACCTTGGCAAATACACGGATACGGTCCTGTGGTCCTATGCGGCTTCGATCGCGCTTCTGGTGGGGGTCGTTGTTGCCACACTCTGGCGCGGGCGAAAGGTCCGGGCCGAGCTGCGCCGGATCGAGGCGCGGATGACTGGGAAAGGACCCGGCAATGCCTAAGCTGTCGCCGATGCTGATCGTGCCGCCCGTGATCTTCGCCGCCTTCGTGGGGCTTGCGGCCGTGGGCATGTACCGAGGGGACGACGGCGCGCTGCCGTCGACCTTCATCGGGCAGGTGGCGCCGCCGGTGCCGGACGAAGGGCTGCCGGGATACACGACCCTGACTTCTACCGACCTGGCGAAGGGCGAGGTCAGCCTGGTGAATTTCTGGGCCAGCTGGTGCCCGCCCTGCCGGGCCGAGCATCCGGTCCTGAAGCGCCTGTCCGCCGCGGGTATTCCGCTGTACGGCGTGAACTTCAAGGACACGGCCAAGGATGCGGACGCCTACCTGAAGGACGAAGGCGATCCGTTCCTGGCGCTGGGCTTCGACCCGTCCGGCCGCCGCGCCATAGACTGGGGCGTGACCGGCCCGCCCGAGACCTTCATCGTTGCCGGCGATGGCACCGTGCTGTTCAAGTTCATCGGCCCGCTTGTGGGCGCGGACTACCAGAACCGGTTCCTGCCGGAATTGGAGAAAGCCCTGGGGACCTTGCCTGCCGGGATCGGCGGGGGCGCCTGAAATCGATGTTGCGGCGCTTCGGAGCTTACCGAAGCAGCAGCTTTGAAACCGTCCTCTCGCACCGCCCGCCTGCCAAGGCAGCACACCGTCATCAAGGACAATAGCCGTCTCCCCGCTTTGCGGGGCCTCTCGGCGATTGTCCTTGACGCCGGCGCAGCGTCCCGGTCGTTCGGGGCACGCGAGGACGGCTCCGAAGCAGAAGTTGGGCGGGTGGGGGGGCCGGCGCGTTGCGGTGTTGTCTGGCGGGATCGGCGGTGCGCCTGATCCCATGGCAATGGGGCCTTGGAACCCGACACCGAAATCGTCCGGGATGGGCCGCGAGGTCAGAGGCGGTAGCCGCCGGAGACGGTCAGGATTTCGCCGGTGATGAAGCGGGCGGCGTCGGAGCCCAGAAAGCGGACCACGGGCGCGATGTCGGCGGGCGTGGCGATGCGGCCCAGGGCGGTCATTTCGGCGAAGACCCTGGTCAGGTCGTCCGGACGGGGGGCTTCGGGCGTGTTTACGGCGCCGGGCGCCACGGCGTTCACGCGGATGCCGCGGGGGCCCAGTTCCTTGGCCATGCCCTTGGTCCAGAGGTTCAGCGCCGCCTTGCTGGCGCCATAGGCCACCGCGTCCCTGGGGGGCAGGACAGCGTTCACCGACGAGATGGAGACGATGGCGGCGCCGTCCTTCAGATGGGGAAGGGCGGCCGTCAGCAGCGTTGCAGGTGCGATCACGTTGGTCGCATAGATCCGGGCATGGGCGCCGGCATCGAAGGTATCCGTAGGCGTTGTCTGGATCGTGGCGGCGTTGTTCACGATCAGGTCGATCCGACCGAACCGTTCCATCACGGCAGTCACGACGCGGTCCGTGGCGCCGGCATCGGTCAGGTCGGCCTGGACCGCCAGCAAGTCCGGCAGCGTCGCCAGGACAAGGTCCGGGGGCGAACGATGCCAGGTGAAGGCCACGTCGTGGTCCCGGGCCAGATCCTCGACGATGGCGCGGCCGATGCCGCGGGCACCTCCGGTGACCAGGGCTGTCTTGCGCATGTGGATCTCCTCCGGGGTTCTGGTGCGACTGGGGCGTGACTGGGGGCGTGGCACCTGTTGTACCGGCAGAGGGTAAACCGACTGCGAACCCGAGGGGAGGGCTGAATCGAAAAGGGCGCCCCGTGGGGCGCCCTTCGAAAACCGTTGGCGATGCGCGGATCAGGCTTCGCGGGCCAGGTTGCGCAGCACGTAGTGCAGCACGCCGCCGTTTTCGATATATTCGATCTCGACCGCGGTATCGATCCGGCACTTCAGCGTGATCGTCTTTTCCGTGCCGTCCGCGTAGGTGATGGTGCAGGGCACCTCGGCCAGCGGCTTGATCGTGTCCAGCCCGTGGATCGCCACGATCTCTTCCCCGGTCAGGCCCAGGGTCTTGCGGGTGTCGCCGCCCGTGAACTCGAACGGGATGACGCCCATGCCGACCAGGTTCGACCGGTGGATCCGCTCGAAGCTTTCCGCGATCACGGCCTTGACGCCCAGGAGATAGGTCCCCTTGGCCGCCCAGTCGCGCGAGGAGCCCGCGCCGTACTGTTCGCCACCGAAGATCACCAGCGGGGTGCCCGCGGCCTGGTAGGCCATCGATGCGTCGTAGATCGAGGTCTGTTCGCCATCGGGGCCCTTGGTATAGCCGCCCTCGACGCCGTCCAGCATCTCGTTCTTGATGCGGATGTTGGCGAAGGTGCCCCGCATCATGACTTCGTGGTTACCGCGGCGCGACCCGTACGAGTTGAACTCGCGCACGGGCACTTGGTGTTCGACCAGATACTTGCCGGCCGGGGTGGTTTCCTTGAAGGAGCCGGCCGGCGAGATGTGGTCGGTGGTGATCATGTCGCCTAGAACCGCCAGGACGCGCGCGCCCTCGATGTTCTCGATCGACTTGGTGTCCATCGTCATCCCCTGGAAATATGGGGGGTTGCGGACATAGGTCGACGTCGGCGGCCAGTTGTAGGTCTCGCTGTCGGTGGTCTCGACTTCCTGCCACTTGGCGTCGCCCTTGAAGACGTCGGCATACTTGGACCGGAACGCCTCGCGCGTGACGACCTTCTCGACCAGCTCGGCGATCTCGTGGTTGGTCGGCCAGATGTCCTTCAGGAACACGTCCTGCCCGTCCTTGCCCTTGCCCAGCGGTTCCGTGGTCAGGTCGATGTTCATGTCGCCGGCCAGTGCATAGGCCACGACCAGCGGCGGCGAGGCCAGGTAGTTGGCGCGGACGTCCGGGCTGATCCGGCCTTCGAAGTTCCGGTTGCCCGACAGGACAGCGGTCGCGATCAGGTCGTTGTCGTTGATCGCCTTCGAGATTTCTGGCTGCAACGGGCCAGAGTTGCCGATGCAGGTCGTGCAGCCATAGCCCACCAGGTTGAAGCCCACGGCGTCCAGGTCTTCCTGCAGGCCTGCGGCCTCCAGGTATTCCGTGACGACCTGCGAACCGGGCGCCAGCGAAGTCTTGACCCAGGGCTTGCGGTTCAGGCCCAGGGCGCGCGCCTTGCGGGCGACCAGGCCGGCCCCGATCAGCACATAGGGGTTCGACGTGTTGGTGCAGGACGTGATCGAGGCGATGACGACCGAACCGTCGGTCAATTCGTAATCTTCGCCTTCGACGGCCGCCGACTTGTTGATGCTGACCGGCTTGGTGGCCACCGGGCCTTCGTCCGCCATGTCCTTGGCCGCATCGCTGATGTCGATGCCGCGATAGTCGCCCACGACCTTGGTGAAGGCCGACGCGGCCTTGGTCAGCGGCAGGTAGTCCTGCGGACGCTTCGGACCCGAGATCGCCGGGACGATCTCGCCCATGTCGAGTTCCAGGGTCGAGGTGTAGACCGGGGAATAATCCGCGTCCCGCCAGAAGCCGTTTTCCTTGGCATAGGCTTCGACCAGAGCGATGCGGTCTTCCTCGCGGCCAGTCTGGCGCAGGTAGCGCAGGGTTTCGTCGTCGATCGGGAAGAAGCCGCAGGTGGCGCCGTATTCGGGGGCCATGTTGGCGATCGTGGCGCGCTGGGCCAGCGGCAGGTTATCAAGGCCCGCGCCGTAGAATTCCACGAACTTGCCGACCACGCCGTGCTTGCGCAGCATTTCGACGACCTTGAGCACCAGGTCGGTGCCGGTGGTGCCTTCGACCATTTCGCCCGTCAGCTTGAAGCCGACGACTTCCGGGATCAGCATCGAGATCGGCTGACCCAGCATCGCGGCCTCGGCCTCGATGCCGCCCACACCCCAGCCCAGCACGGCCGCGCCGTTGACCATGGTGGTGTGGCTGTCGGTGCCGACCAGCGTATCCGGGTAGGCAACCAGATCACCGTTCTGGTCGGTGTCGGTCCAGACGGTCTGGGCCAGGTATTCCAGGTTCACCTGGTGGCAGATGCCGGTCCCGGGGGGGACGACGCGGAAGTTGTTGAACGCGCCCTGGCCCCATTTCAGGAACTCGTAGCGTTCCATGTTGCGTTCGTACTCGCGGTCCACGTTCATCTGGAACGCCCGCGGGTTGCCGAATTCGTCGATCATGACCGAGTGGTCGATGACCAGGTCGACCGGGTTCAGCGGGTTGATCTTCTGGGGATCGCCGCCGAGCGCCTTGATGCCGTCACGCATGGCGGCCAGGTCGACCACAGCGGGAACGCCGGTGAAGTCCTGCATCAACACGCGGGCCGGGCGATAGGCGATCTCGCGCGGGTTGTCGCCGCCCTTTTCCGCCCATTCGGCGAAGGCTTTGATGTCGTCGACGCTGACGGTCTTGCCGTCTTCGAACCGCAGCATGTTCTCCAGCACCACCTTCAGCGAGGCCGGCAGGCGCGAGAAGTCGCCGAGGCCCGCCGCCGTCGCGGCCGGGATCGAGTAGTACGAGACGGTCTGGCCGCCCACGGTCAACGTCTTGCGGGTCTGGCTGGTGTCCTGTCCAACGGTAATCGGCATGAATGCCTCCCTATGGGGGTGGATGTGAAGGTGGCTCGGGGTCTCTCTGCCCCAGCGCCGGGCGACGATCAATAGGCTTGCGGGCCAATGCGTCAAATTTGGTATGCTATTGCATACAACGTGGGGCCCCAGGCGGCCCGGACAAGGGGCAGGGCCGGTTTTCGAGGCCGTTTCGGGGGTTTGGGCGCATGCGGCAGATTGGCGGCCGTGATCATGTTGCAGGCACTCACGGAAAATCGAGGCTTGGGGGTGGCTGTCTCAAGAAACATTGATTGGCGATTCGGGTGCGGGGCGCATAGGACACTTGCCATTCGACAACTGAAACCGGCCCGCCCATGACACCGACCTATTCGTTCCGTTCTGCCCTGATCAGCCTGGCCCTGGGGGTCAGCGCAATGCAGGCGGCGGCGGATCCCGAAGGCACGGCGCCGGTGGTGGTGGAGCTGTTTACCTCGCAGGGCTGTTCGTCCTGTCCGAAGGCCGACAAGCTGCTGCATGCGCTGGCGGAACGGGACGACGTGCTGCCGCTGGCGCTCCATGTCGACTACTGGGACTATCTGGGCTGGCAGGACGACCTGGCCGATCCGGCCTTTTCCGCGCGGCAGCGGGCCTATGCCCACCATGCCGGGCGCGACATGATCTATACACCGCAGATGGTGGTGATGGGCCAGGAGGATGTCGTGGGCGCCCGTGGCGGTCAGCTGGCCGAGCTTCTGGCACAGCACGCGGCCGCGGCGCCCGTTGCCCGGGTGACGGCGGTACGCAACGGGGCGGACGTGTCGGTCGAGGTCACGCCGCTGGCGGCGCTGGCGGCCGGTGCAGGCTATGACGTGCAGATCGTGTCCTATGAACCGCTGCGCCGGGTGCAGATCGCCAAGGGCGAGAATGCGGGGCGCGAGATCGATTATGCAAATATCGTGACGGACTGGCGGACCATTGCGCACTGGGACGGGCAGGGGCCCGCGAAACTGACCGCGACGGTGGCCGAAGGCCGGCCGGCGGCGGTCATCGTGCAGGAACCGGGACCGGGGGCCATCGTCGCCTCGGCGCGGGTCGACTAGCGCTATCGATCATACGCGTCGGGGCCGGACCGCGCCACGTGCGCCCACCCGCCCACCCCGGCGGATGCGTGTCCGCATCCGCCTCGCGCACATGGCGCGCTCCGGGGCCTTGCGGGGTTACTGCTTCCAGCGGCGGTGGATCCAGTACCACTGGTCCATATGAGTGCGGACCAGCGCTTCCAGATCGTCGTTCATGGCCTGGGTCATCGTGACCGGGTCGGTATGGGGGATCGGGTCGTGCAGTTCGATCTCGAAGTCGAGCCCGTTGGGCTGGCGGATCCCGTAGGCCGGGATCAGCAGGGCATCGAATTTCAGCGCCATCTCGGCCGAGGCCGTCGAGGTCACCGCCGGCTGTCCGAAGAACTGCAGCACTTGACCGCCCTGGACATAGAGATCCGCCGCGATGGCGACATTGCCGCCGCCGCGAAGGTGCCGGAAAAGCTGTGACATGCCCTTGCGCCCCTGTTCGAACAGGGGCCCGCCATTGCCCAGCATCGCCTCGACATAGATGTCGTTGAAATAGGGATTGGCCATCCGGCGGTAGAGCACGCCAAAGCCCACGCCCAGGCCCCTGACGCCGACCCGCGCGGCATCGTAATTTCCGATATGGCCTGTCACGAAGATGATCGGCCGGCCGGCGGCCTGCGCCTCGACCGCGGCCTCGACCCCCGGGCCGGTCACCGGCCACTTGTCGGCACGGGCCCGAAATTCGTCGCCGGAAAACAGCTCGGCCATCGACCTGGCCGCGTTGTCGGGCACGGTGCGGCACAGGCGGCGGACTTCGTCTTCCGGCAGGTCGGGGCAGGTCATCGCCAGGTTCCGGCGGATCCGGCGGCGAAAGCCCGCAGGTCCGGCAAAGACGTTCGAAACGATCCAGCCCATGGTCGCGATGCGCTTTTCGTACGGCACCAGGCGCAACAGGCCGAGCATCCCCCGGACGGCAAGGGTCGAGGTATAGTACCCGAAGCGCTGGCCCCGGGAGAGGGTCGAAGGATCAACTGGCATCGCTGGGGCCGTCTTCTTAGCGTGTCCGGGTCTCGCGGTACCAGACATAGATACCGGCGCCTGCGATCACAAGCGCGCCGAGGATGGTGTAGGCCGCCGGCCATTCGTCGTAGAAGAATGCGCCCCAGGCGGTCGAGAAGAGGATCGTGCCATAGGCAAAGGGTGCGAGCATCGCCGCCTCGCCGATCGAGAAGGCGCGGATCAGGAAGGTCTGTCCCAGAGTGCCGCAGACGACCGTGGCCGCCATCAGCGCCAGTGCCGGGCCGTCGGGCGTGACCCAGGCGAAGGGCACCAGGACAGACAGGATCACGGTGCCCACGACCCCGGTGTAAAGGAGCGACGTCCAGGGACTTTCCTGCGATCCGACCTTGCGGGTCAGAAGCGCGTAGGAGGCATAGCAGACCGCACCGGCCAGGGCGAACAGCGCATCGGTCGTGAACAGGCCGCTGCCCGGGCGGATCACGATCATGGCGCCGATCATGGCGACGACGATGCCGATGATCCGGCGGGGGCCCAGGGCCTCGCCCAGGAACAGCGCCGCGCCCAGTGTCACCAGCACGGGGTTCACCGCCATCAGCGCGGCCGCGTCCGAGATCGGGATCAGGCTGAGCGCCGTGAAGAAGAAGGCCGTGGCACCCATCAGCAGGACGGACCGGGCGAATTGCAGGCCGGGCAAATGGGTCCGGGCCACCGTGCGCAGGCGCGGCGCGACCAGGATCACGACCAGCAGCATCTGCCCGGCATAACGCACCCAGAGCGACGGCAGAACGCCGACCCGCGGCGCAAGCCCCTTTACGCTCGCATCCATCAGCGAGAAGCAGAGCGTCGCCAGCAGCATGTACAGGATCGCACGGCCGCGCAGATCGGTCAGCGAAGCGGGCGGTGCGGATGAGGCAGAGGGACTTGAGGCCATGAGGCCCCGGATATGGCGCTGGCTTGGGTTTGTCCATCTTCCTGCAGTATTCCGCGCCGCTGTCGTCGCAACGTCGCCTTCAGACCCTTCGACCGGCGAGCGCATGGGGCGGCGGTGGCGAGAGTGTCCGTTCAGCCTTCCTCCTCGGCTTCCGGCGTGACGAGGGTGATGGAGCCGGCGCGGGCCTGTTCGCGGACGGCGGCGACGACCATGGCCATCGCGGCCTCGCCCTCCTTCCGGCGGGGGATGCCCAGTTCGGCCAGTTCCTCGCGGATATTGGCGGCCATGCGGGACGAGATGTTGGACAGGATGAAGTCGGCGGCAGGCTTGGTTTCATCGTCCGTGGCAAAGGCTAGTG
Source organism: Chachezhania sediminis (assembly GCF_009765275.1). Lineage (GTDB taxonomy): Bacteria > Pseudomonadota > Alphaproteobacteria > Rhodobacterales > Rhodobacteraceae > Chachezhania > Chachezhania sediminis. The sequence continues at coordinate 989,633 of NZ_VOPH01000001.1, read as the reverse complement.
CGGTGCGCAGGGCGGCCGGGTCGGCCGCGCGCAGGACGGTGGCCACGTCGCGGGGACGCACGCGCGCGGGAATATGGGCGAAGGTGAAGATCGACTTGCGCACCCGCGTCGCGAAATCGGCATCCTGTTCGTCGAGCGAGGTCAGCATGTCGTCGCGCGTGGCCGCCGACGCCTCGTTCAGGATGGCGCCCAGACGTTCGCCGGGGTTGTCGGTGAAAGCCAGGATCGGCCGCATGTCGACCTGGCTGGCCAGGGCCAGCCCGATCCGGTCGACCGCTTCGGGGGTGACCTTGCCGGTCTGCGACACCGCATAGGCCACGCGCCGGGCCAGCGGACCGGGCAGGCGGCTCAGGATTTCGGCCGCCTTGGGCGTGTCGAGTTTGGACAGAAGGACCGCCGATACCTCGATACTTTCCTGCTGGACCAGCGGCAGGATCTCTTCCGCGGGCAGGCTGCGCAGGCGCATCCAGGGATCGCCGGCCTGTTTTACCCCGGCTTCCTTGCGCAGCCGGGCCGCGGTCAGCGGGCTGATCTTGCCGTCCAGCAGTTGCAGCGCGCCGGCCAGGCCTTCGGGGAAGGTCAGGCCGACGCCTTCCAGTGCCCGGGTGAATTCGCGGACCACGCTGACCAGCGTGCCGCGGTCGACGATGCCCATCGCGCCCATCCGCTGCGCCAGCCGGGTCTGCAGGTCGACCGGCAGTTCCTCCAGCGGCAGGTCCTCTCCGGCGGAGAGAAGCAGGCGCACGACGATGGCGGCCTTGGAGGCCTGGTCGAGGCCCGGTTTAGGTTCGGGTTCCGTCCAGGCAGAGGGATAGTCGTCCTCTGCATCGTCGTAATCGGTGTCGAACCCGCCCATGGGCTGAAAGCCCATATCGTCCTCGTCGCCGAACCCGCCGGGATTCGGCAGCCCCGGCAAGGGGGCCATGGGAAGCTGGGGAAGCGTGTCTTCGGCCTGCATCTGCACTCCATCCACCTGAACCGCGGAATCGAGACCGATCCTAGCCGCGGCAGCGTTAAGAGCCGCTTAAACGCAACTGCCCCGGACGGGCCGGGGCAGGAGATTTTTCGCCGTGAATGTCAGTAGTTGTAGGTCATGCCCGTCCGGATCGCTTCGCGCAGCGAGGCCTCGGCCCAGGTGCCTTCGCCGCCGCGGGCCTTGATCTCGCGCCACTGGGCGATGGCATCGTCGGTACGGCCTTCGGTCACGAAGCCCTGCGCCATGTAGGACCGGGCCAGGATGTTGTCGGGATTCTTGGCGATGGCCTGTTCATAGAAGGCGTTCGCCGTCTCGATCTGGCCCATCTTGCGATAGGTGAAGCCCCAATAGGTCAGGGCGCGATCGCTTTGCGGATCCGCCATCGATGCCAGGACGTGCTGCGCCGCCTGGTACTGCCCGTCATAGGCCAGCTCGCGCGCGGCCTGGTACAGGGTGTCCTCGTCCAGGCCATGATGGCTGGGGTTCACGCAGGACTTGGACTTCTTGTCCCAGACCTGGCCGTTCTTACAGGACTTGGTCGTCTTGCTGGGTTTCGGGGCGGCGCCATCGCCCGCCGCGAAGGCGACGGAAGGCACGATAAGGACGAGGGGAAGCAGAAAGCGCATTGTGATCTCCGGTGCTGGCAAGTGAGCTGGGGTCGATTGCATCGTTACATGCAGTTTGTCGCCAGCGGGGCCCGAACGGTTCAACCTTTTTTCGGACCCGATCGAAAAAAGTCCGCGCGGCGCGCGGAAAGATGCCGGGCCAGGGCGGAAAACGCGACCGGCCCGGGGGCGTTCAGCTGCTGGCGATGGGCGCGCAGGACAGTTTCACCGGGTCCCAGTGGGTGCCGGTTGCACAGGATTGAACCTGCTGTTCGCGTTCGTTGCCGCATCCCATCGCATAGGAGAGGGCGGGCACAACGGTCAGAAGAAGGGCGGTCAGTACGGTCTTCACGATCATCTTGTCCTCCATTGCTTGAACCAATGGTGAAAAGTACCAGCCTTCCCGCCATCTGCGAAATCATTCATTCGTGTTTGCAGGAAATTCCATGCGAAAAGGGCGCCCCTTGCAAGGGGCGCCCCTGAAACCACCGTTCTCGAAAGGGATCAGTCGCCGAAGACGCGGGCGAAGATCGTGTCGACATGCTTGGTGTGGTAGCCGAGGTCGAATTTCTCCTCGATCACCGCGGGGGGAAGGGCGGCGGTGACTTCGGGATCGGCCAGAAGCTCGGTCTTGAAGTCGGCGCCGTGTTCCCAGACCTTCATGGCGTTGCGCTGGACCAGGCGGTACGCGTCCTCGCGGCTGACGCCGGCCTGGGTCAGGGCCAGAAGCACGCGCTGCGACATGACAAGGCCGGACAGGCTGTTCATGTTGTCCAGCATCCGCTGCGGATAGACGACCAGCTTGTCGATGACGCTGGTCAGGCGCGCCAGCGCGAAGTCGAGCGTCACGGTCGCATCGGGCCCGATGTTGCGTTCGACCGAGCTGTGCGAGATGTCGCGCTCATGCCAGAGCGCCACGTTCTCCATCGCCGGGATCACCATCGACCGGACAAGGCGGGCAAGACCGGTCAGGTTTTCCGACAGGACCGGGTTGCGCTTGTGCGGCATGGCCGACGAGCCCTTCTGGCCCGGGGAGAAATATTCCTCGGCCTCCAGCACCTCGGTCCGCTGCATGTGGCGGATTTCGGTCGCGATGTTTTCGACCGAGGACGCGATGACGCCCAGCGTTGCGAAGAAGGCGGCGTGGCGGTCGCGCGGGATCACCTGGGTCGAGATCGGTTCGGGCACGAGGCCCAGCATGTCGCAGACATGTTCCTCGATCGACGGGTCGATATTGGCAAAGGTGCCGACGGCGCCCGACAGCGCGCCGGTGGCAATCTCGGACCGGGCGTCGCGCATCCGGGACAGGTTGCGGTCCATCTCGGCGTAGAAGCGCGCGAAGGTCAGGCCCATGGTCGTGGGCTCGGCATGGATGCCGTGGCTGCGGCCGATGCGGACGCTGTCCTTGTGTTCGTAGGCCCGGCGCTTCAGCGCGGCCAGCAGACCTTCCAGATCGGCGATCAGGATGTCGGCCGCGCGGGTCAGCTGAACGTTGAAGCAGGTGTCGAGCACGTCGGACGAGGTCATGCCTTGGTGGACGAAGCGGGCTTCGTCGCTGCCCACGATCTCGGCCAGGTGGGTCAGGAAGGCGATGACGTCGTGCTTGGTCACGGCCTCGATCTCGTCGATGCGGGCGACGTCGAATTCGACATCCTTGGCCTTCCAAACGGCCTTGGCGTTTTCCTTCGGGATCACGCCGATTTCGGCCATGGCGTCGCAAGCATGGGCCTCGATCTCGAACCAGATGCGGAACTTGGTCTCGGGGCTCCAGATGGCGACCATGTCGGGACGGGAATAGCGGGGGATCATGGCGCGGCGGGTCCTGCTTGTCGGGAAGATGCGCCTGCACATAGACTGTGGGTCCCGCAATCTCAAGCGGGCATGGAGAGGCTGGGACGGTTTGCCCATATCGGCAGGGGGGGGACGCAGGTGCGCGATCTGGAAGATTTTGCCGGGCATTGGCGCCTGTCGCGGCGGATCGTGCAGGCCGACGGGCCGGAGGCGCGGTTCGAGGGCGAGGCGGTCTGGACGCCGGATGGCGCGGGCTTGACCTGCGAGGAGCGGGGCCTGTTGCAGATCGGCGACCAGCCGGCCCTGCAGGGCACGCGGCGCTACCTATGGCGGCCGGGGCTGCAGGTCTTCTTTGATGACGGGCGGTTCTTTCACGCGGTGCCGGTCGAGGGTGGCCGGGCCGAACATCACTGCGCGCCGGATCACTACGTCGTGGACTATGATTTTTCCGGCTGGCCGTCCTTTGCCACGGTCTGGACGGTCGAGGGCCCGCGGAAGTCTTACCGGATGGCCAGCACCTATACGCGCTGAGCCTGCGTCGTGTGGCGCATCGCGCCCGCGGGGTCCTATCCCGGGCGGATGGATCCGCCGGACCTGCCTAACCACCTGCCACGGGGGCGATGCGATGGGCCGGTCGGGTCAGGCGGTATCGATGACTTCGGTCGTGACCACCTGTGCCCCGTGTTCCAGCGTGCGGTGGACCGGGCACCGGTCGGCAATGGACAGGAGACTGGCGCGCTGGTCGTCGGTCAGGTCCCCCGTCAGGCGGATCTTCCGGTCGAAGCGGTCGATCTTCTGGCCCGTCTCCGCCCCTTGGGCATCCTGTGCGTGGATCTTTTCGTGGCTGATATCGACGCTGACATGGGTCAGCGGCCAGCCCTTGCGGCGGGCATACATGCGGATCGTCATCGACGTGCAGGCACCCAGCCCTGCGGCGATCAGACCGTAGGGCGACAGGCCCCGGTCGGTGCCGCCGGCGTCCTTGGGCTCGTCCGCCTGCAGGTGGTGATCGGGACCCGACTGGATGTCCTGCAGGAACCCGTCGGGCGACACCTCGGACACGCGGACCACGCCTTCGGGCGCGCCGGGCGGCGGGGCGGGGCGGTCCATCGGCACGTAGCGGCTGCACCAGGCGGCGATGACCGCGGCGGCATAGTCCGCATCCGCCGGGTCGTCCAGCAGGTGGTCCGCATCGTCCAGCGTGACAAAGCTCTTCGGGTGTTTCGCGGCCACGAAGATCCGGGTCGCGTTGTCGATCCCGACGGTTTCGTCCAGCGGTGCATGCAGGACAAGGAGAGCCGCGTGCAGGTGGGCGATGGCAGGTTCGAGACGGGTGGCCGAAACGTCTTCGACAAAGTCCTGGCCGATGGTGAAGGGACGGCCGGCCAGGGTGACCCGCGCTTGACCGTCGCGGGCGATGTCGGGCAGGGCTTCGCCGAAGTTTTCAAGGGTGCGGGACGGGTCGAAAGGCGCGCCGATGGTGACGACGGCCCGGGCGGACGGGATGCCCGCGCGGGCCTTCAGCACCGCCGCCCCGCCCAGCGAATGGCCGATCAGGAGGGACGGCGCCATGCCGCGACCGTCGAGATAGCGGGCCGCGGCTTCAAGGTCGGCCACGTTGGAGGTGAAGGTCGTGTTGGCGAATTCACCGCCTGAATGCCCGAGACCGGTGAAATCGAACCGCAGGACGGCAAAGCCCATCGCGGCCAGCCGGCCGGCGATCCGGCGCGCGGCCAGGATGTCCTTGGAACAGGTGAAGCAATGCGCAAACAGCGCGGTGGCAAGGACGGGTCCGTCCGGCAGGTCCAGCCGCGCTGCCAGCTGGTCGCCACCATGGCCGGGAAAGGTGACGCGTTCGGTTGGCATGTCTGGGTCTCCGTCTGTTCCGGGGCCTGTGGCCCCCGCGCTTCAATCGTAGCGGGTCGAGGGGCAGGAGCCCAGAGGCGGCAGGGGCGCTGCCTGGTCGGACGTTGCGGGGGAGGGTGGTTGCCTTGGGCGGGGCAGGTCGGTGCATGGGCGGTGGATGGAGCGTGCGGAGCACGCACCCTACGGAGGGGAGTGCGGGGAGTTCCCGGGTGCAGTCGGGCGTCGGGGTGGCTGGGGGGCTTTGCCCCCCGCCCGGGCCTGTGGCCCGGACTCCCCCCAAGGGTATTTGGAGATCGAAGAAGTTTGGAGGTGAGGGCGGGTCCGCGGGCGAAGGGCGAGGGGGCGGGTGCGGAAGTGGTAATGTGTCGGGGGGCGGGAGGAGGCGCAGGGTGCGTGCCTGCCACGCACCAAACCCGCAGGGGTCAGGCGGCGCCCATCAGGCGGGGATCGAAGGGGTAGACGGTCAGGTTCTCGTGCCCGGTTTCGGTGATCAGGACCTGGTCTTCCAGCTTGATCATGAAATCGCCGCCGACCTCGCCCACCAGCGCCTCGACGCAGAAGACCATGCCGGGCTCGATCTCGTAGTCGAAGGCGCCCTCGATCTCGGTGTCGGGGTAGAGGATCAGGGGCCATTCGTCGCAAAGGCCCACGCCGTGCATCTTGCAGCCGTATTTCTGCGCCTGGTAGCGGTCCTCCAGCACGTGGCCCTTGTGGGTCAGGTCGTGGAAGGACACGCCGGGGCGCAGAAGCTGCATGTTGGTCATGATGTGTTCGTGCGCGTGCCGCATGGCATCGACCATGTCCGCAGGCGGGGCCGTGTCGCCGATCCACCAGGTGCGCGAGATGTCCGAACAGATGCCGTAGCTGCCCACCAGGTCGGTGTCGAAGGCCAGGATCTCGTTCTGCGAAATGACTCGGGGGCCGCATTCCTGGAACCAGGGATTGGTCCGGGGGCCGGAAGACAACAGCCGCGTTTCGATCCATTCGCCGCCGCGGCGGATGTTTTCCGCGGACATAACTGCCCAGACATCGGCCTCGGTCACGTTGCCCAGGGGGATCTTCTCGCGGGCGAAACGCTCCATCTCGCCTACGGCGCGCTCGCAGGCCATCATGGCGCAGCGCATCGCCAGGATCTCGTCCGGGCCCTTGATGGAGCGCGCCTTTTCCGAGACTTCCTCGCCATCGAACAGCTCCAGCCCCTGTGTCTCCAGCGCGCGGGAGAGGTGCAGCATCGGCTTGTCGGCAGCAAGGCGCGTGTTACCCGGCGCGTGTTCGGCCAGCAGGGCGCGGATGTCCTTCGCCATCACCTCGGCCGCCTCGCCCACCTTGTCGCCGCGGTCGAAATAGAAAAGGTCGGCACCGGTCCGGACTTCCCTGACCAGCGGGTTGAAGGCCGACAGGAACATGCCGTTCTTGTAGTCCCACAGGACCATGTAGCCATCGGCGCAGAGCAGCACGGCCCGGAACGGATTGTGCATGTTCCAGATCTGCATGTTCGTCGAATCCGTGGCGTAGCGGATGTTCAGCGGGTCGGTCAGCAGGATCCCGGCATAATTGCGGGCCACCACAGCCTGGGTCAGCCGCTGCCAGCGGTATTCGCGCATCGTCGGCAGGTTCGGCAGTTGCAGCCCGGCCTCGGCCCATTCGGCGAAGGCCAGCGGTGTCGGCCCGATTTCCACCCGGTTGGCATCGTTCGGCGTGCCGTCGCCCAGCATGTCGCCGCGGGTCGGGTCGATCTTGCGCGTGTCGCGATAGTGCAGGTTCATGCCTGAAAACTCCGGGAGTGTGTCGGTCCGAGCGTCGGTCAGCCCGGGGCGCCGGTCCTTCCTTTTTACGACAGGCACCGCGTCGTTTTCCGCGCCTTGCCGGTGCTTTACCGCGGCGCGGCGATGGGCGAAGAACGCAAGGCGAAGGCACGCGATGCCAAGGGGGCCGGGACACAGATGATGGAACCGATTTTGCAAAGCGCGATACCGTACGATATCGACGCGAAAAGGCCACTGCCGGGCATCCAGCCCATGGCGATGGAAGACTGGTTGCTGCGCGACGATGCCTATGCCGGGCAGATGGCGCTGCGCGACCGGTTGCTGGCGGACCGGCGGGACGACGTGCTGCGGCTGAACGAAGCTGCGCGGCCCGCGGCCGACGAATTGCTGCAGATGGTGCTGGCCCATGTCTATCCGGGGGCAGGGGACCAGGTGACGCGGCCCGATGGGGTGACCGTCCCGATCGACCGGTCCGATCCGTTGGGCACGGTCGGGCGTCTTGTGCAGGAGGATTTCAACATCCTTCAGAAGTCCGACGGTGACGACGAACATGTGCTGACGGGCGCCGTCCTGTGCTTTCCCGCGAACTGGACCCTGGCCGAGAAATTCATGAAGCCGCTGCTGCGCATCCACGTGCCCGTGCCGGATTACGACGAGAACATCGCCCGCCGGGTGCAGCGCCTGTTCGATGGGATCCAGGTGGGCCGGCCGCTGTGGCGGTTCAACGTGCTTCGGTACACGAACCCGGACTTGTTCCAGCCGGAACTGGAAAGTCGCAAGCGCGTGTCTGGTGCCAAGCGCGACGGGCGCTATCTGCGGTCGGAACGCCAGAACCTGTTGCGCCTGCCAAAGACGAAGGCGGTGCTGTTCACGATCCACACCTTTGTCATGGACCTGGGTTAGGGTCGATCGCCTACCAGCCGCCCGACCCGCCGCTGCCCGAGGATCCGCCCCCGCCAGAGCCGGAGCCGGACCGCGCAGACACCGCGCGGGCCTGCGCCTCGATCGCGCTGCCTATCGTGCCGGTCAGCGGGTTGGCCGAGACGGGTTCGCGGCCGGTGGGCGTGGCGCCGTCATAGGTCGAGGTCGTCCGGGCCTGCCCTGTCAGGCCGCCGATGGCGAGCATGGCCACGACAGGGCCGCCCAGGATCCGGATCAGCCGCTGGCCGTTGCCGGTCATCTCAGAAGGATACGCCGACTGGGCGTTCGACCTCTGCCGCGGTGCCGGCTTCCAGTTCGAAGAACGGCTCTGGCGTGAAGTGGAAGAGGCCCGCCACGATGTTCCCGGGGAAGCTTTCGATGGCAGTGTTCAGCGCCTTCACCGACCCGTTGTAATGGCGCCGGGCCGACTGGATGCGGTTTTCGGAATCCGACAGTTCGTGCTGCAGGTCCTGGAAATTGGCGCTGGCCTTCAGATCGGGATAGTTTTCGGACAGGGCGAAGACATGGGCCAGCGCGCCGTTCAGGGTCGCCTCGGCCGTGGCCTGTTCGTCGGGTGTGCCGGTCTGGGCCACGGCCGCGTTCCTTGCGGCGACCACCTCGTCCAGCGTCGTCTTCTCGTGCGCGGCATAACCCTTGACCGTCTCGACCAGGTTCGGGATCAGGTCATATCGGCGCTGCATCTGGACCAGGATGTCGGACCACGCCTCGCGCGTGCGTTGCCGGTAGGCCACCAGCCGGTTGTAAAGCCAGATGGCATAGATCCCGGCCAGGACCGCGATGCCCAGTCCGATCCAGATCACCATGCGGTGGTCCCCCCAAACATGTCCGGCGGGCCGGTCCAACGGCGCCGTCCTGTGCGCGCAAGGATACGTGCGCAGCCTGCGGTCGGCAACGCGGCTGATGCGGGTCAGGTGTCGGTCAGGCCCGGGCCGGGTCCGGATCCTTGGGGCCGATCCAGAAATGCGGGTTGTGGGCCACTTCCCAGAAATGCCCGTCGGGGTCCTGGAAATACCCGGAATAGCCGCCCCAGGAGGTTGGTGCGGGACGTTTCGCGGCGGTGGCGCCGGCAGCCAGAGCTTCGGCATAAAGCGCGTCGACCTCGGCGCGCGATGTCAGGTTGTGGGCCAGCGTGACACCGGGAAAACCCTGGCCGTCGTCGTCGGCATCCGCGTCCTGCGCCAGTTCGGCCCGGCCGTAAAGGCCCAGCCATGTGCCGTCGAGGTCGAAGAAGGCCACGTCGCCGGGCGTCGGGAATTCCGGCAGGCCCAGCCCGTCGCGATAGAAACGGCGGGCGCGGTCCAGGTTGCTGACGCCCAGTGTGATCATGCTGATGCGGGGTTTCATCCTGGCGACCTCTGTTGGGAATGCCAAAGCCTAGCCGGATCCTGTCCAGATCCCTAGCGCCGAATTGGCGCGCCATGGGATACCTGCCATCGCCCTTCAGCCACACGCCCTGCGCGTTCCGCGCCGGGATGGGCGGGTGGGGCCGGTGAGGGCGCGATGGCGCCGCCCGCGTCTTCAGACCACCGCAAAGAGTTCCCGCGGGCGGTTGCACAGGCTTTCCGCGGGGCCGCCTTCGCGGATAAGGATCGTCTCGGTGATTTCCAGCCCCCAGTCCTCCATCCAGAGGCCGGGCATGAAATGGAAGGTCATGCCGGGTTCCAGTACCGTCTCGTCGCTTTCGCGGAAGGAAATTGTCCGCTCGCCCCAGTCCGGCGGGTAAGAAATCCCGATCGGATAGCCGCAGCGTCCGGTCCGGGTGATGCCGTGCTTGGCCAGCGTGCTATGCAGCGCCCGCGCCACGTCGCCCGCCACGGCGCCGGCCCGCGCGGCGTCCAGCCCTGCTTCCAGCCCGTCGACCAGCGCGGTTTCCACCTTGCGCATGCGGTCGGGCGGTTCGCCCAGGTAGACTGTCCGGCAGAACGGCGCGTGATAGCGGCGATAGCAGCCCGACAGTTCGAAGAACGTGGCCTCGCCCGCAGCGAAGGGTCGCCCGTCCCAGGTCAGATGCGCGGCCGAGGCATCGGCGCCCGACGGCAGCAGCGGCACGATGGCCGGGTAATCGCCCCAGTGCCCGTCGGCGCCGGTCGCCATGTCCGACAGGACCCCGGCAACCATTTCATTCTTGGGCAGGCCCGGGCGGATCCGGTCCAGCACGCCATCGACCAGCGTTTCCGAAATCCGTGCGGCGCGGCGCATGAAGGTCAGTTCCGCCTCGGACTTCACCGTCCGGCACCAGTTCACGACACCGGTCGCATCGACCAGCGTCGCATCGGGCAGGCCCTGCACCAGTTCGGCATGGGCCCGGGCGGAGTAGTAGTAGTTGTCCAGCTCCACCCCGATCCGCAGGGTGCCCATGCCAAGGCCTGCCAGTTGCGCGGACAGGTCCTGCATCGCGTGGCGAGCGCCGGCCTGCACGTAATCGTCGGTGTAATGCAGGATATGATCGGCAGGCAGCCAGACCGTCCGCAGCGCGCCGAAAGAATCCATGTAGCGGCCCCACCACCAGGGCGCCGATCCGGGCCGATAGATCACCGCCTGCGGCACATAGAAGGACCAGCCGTCATAGCCTGTCAGCCAGGCCATGTTGGAAGGGTCGGCGACGATCAGTGCGTCCAGCCCCGCCGCCTCCATCCTTGCATCGACGGCGCGCAGCCGGCGGTCGTATTCGGTCATGTCGAAGGGCAGGGCGGTCGGCAGGTCGGCAGCGTGTTCCATGGATCCCCGGTCGGTGGTTCAGATGTCGGCCCCAGCCAAGCCCGCGGCGGCGCATATTGCAATGGTCCTGGGGCCGCAGACCGTCCGCGCACGACCCGAATCGCGGCTTCGGGCCCGGATCGGACGGTCCCGCCGGCGGCCTGCACCGGGGCCGGGTGGCGCCGGACCGTTCCCCCGAAGCCGGGCAATGGGCAGATTCGCGCCGTCACCGGGCGCCTGTTTCCGCAAGACCGGCAAAATGCCGAACCGACCGGCAACATCGGGCGGCGGGGGCGCCGGGGCGTTCCGAAACGTTACCGTCGCGACACTGCGGGCGGATTCTTGGGCCCTGCGGGTGCCCGGAACCTTGTCGGGATCACGAAACCTACATCGACTGGGGATACCCGACCCCAAGTTTCCCAACGCTTGACCAAGGTGACACATGACCAGTTCCCTCTTTTCCCGTGCCTTTCCCCTTTACGTTTCGCAGGCTGCGCTGGCGGTGGCCCTGATCGGCGTTGCCGCCCCTGCGGCAGCGGCGCCGAAGCACCGGTACACCAACAGTTCCGGTGGCACCGTCGATTTCTACGGCTTCCTCAACCCGGCCTGGGTCCAGTTCTCGGACGGGCAGGAGACACGCAGCGTGCTGGCCGACAACGATACCGCGCCCAGCCGTATCGGCATGCGCCTGGCCCAGCCTCTGTCGGACGGGCTGACCTTCGGAATCCGGCTGGAAACCGCGCTGGGCTTCGCGTCCACCAGTGCCTACAACCAGACCAACGATCCCAAGGCCTATAACTGGACCCGCGAAAGCATCCGCTGGGCCGATCTGAGCCTGGAAGGACCCTGGGGGACCTTCTTTGCGGGTCAGGGATCGATGGCGGCCGACGGGGTCACGCAGTACAATTTCGAAGGCGTGCAGATGGCGATCCTGAACGAACTTCAGGACGAGGACGGCGGCTATTTCCTGAGGCAGGCCAACGGCCTGCTGGGACAGGCCACCGTCGGCAACAGCTTCAACGGCCTGGATCCCAGCCGCCGCGGCCGGATCCGCTATGACACGCCCTTCTTTGGCGGCTTCCAGTTCCGCGTCGCCACCGGCAAGGACATCCTGACCGAAGGATCCGACGACAAATACACGGACGCCCAGATCCACTACAAGCAGGAGTTCGGCACCACCAAGGTCGATGGCGGCGTGGGCTACGAAGTCAAGCAGACCCCGGGCCAGCCCGACCGCAGGCGCACAATGTCGTCGATCGCGATCGAGTTCGGCAGCGGCCTGAACTTTGCCGTGGCCTCGGCACGGCAGCATGGCGACGGGCGCTATGACTATGTCTCGGCCGGCTACAACGCCCATTTCACGCCGCTGGGCATGACCGCCTTCGTGATCGACTACTTCGGGGGCGAGGATTACAACGTCTCCGGCTCGACCTCGACCTCGTGGGGGATCGGTGTCGCGCAGTATTTCGACGACGCCAACATGCAGGTCTATGCCGGCTATCGCTCCTACGACTATCAGGAGCCGGGCAATCCCTATATGGACGCCGACAACTGGACCGTCGGCATGCGCTGGGACTTCTGAGCGGCCCCCTGGCCCCCGCCTGAACCGGACGGGCCGTTCCCGGCAGGGGCGGTCCGTCGTCGGTCCGGCAGGCAAACCGGTGCCGGGTGCCCAGCAACCACAGGCATGCGGGCGCGCTTCTCCCCTTGAACCTCTGCTGCGAGGTCTCTAGAAGGCAGCAAATTCGCGCGGCCCGGCGGACTTTCGTCCGGGCCCTTTTGTCATCCGCGGCCCCTGTTCACGCAGGCCCGCACCGAACATGCGCCAGGAAGATACGGGAATGCAGGTCACCGAGACGCTCAAGGACGGACTGAAACGCGGCTACGCCATCACGGTGACGGCTGCCGAGCTGGACGAGAAGGTCAACGAGAAACTCTCCGAAGCCCAGCCCGACATCGAGATGAAGGGCTTCCGCAAGGGCAAGGTCCCGATGGCCCTGCTGAAAAAGCAGTTCGGCCCGCGCGTCATGGGCGAAGTGATGCAGGAAACCATCGACGGCGCCATGTCCAAGCATTTCGAGGACACGGGCGAGCGTCCGGCCCTTCAGCCCGAGGTCAAGATGACCAACGAGGACTGGAAGGAAGGCGACGACCTTCAGGTCGAGATGTCCTATGAAGCGCTGCCGGAAATCCCGGAAGTGGACCTGTCGGGCATTGCGCTGGAGCGCCTGGTGGTCAAGGCCGACGACGCGTCGGTGACCGAGGCGCTGGAAAGCCTGGCCAAGAACGCCCAGGAATTCGCCGACAAGGAAGAAGGCGCCGAAGCTGCCGATGGCGACCAGGTCGTGATCGACTTTGTCGGCCGCATCGACGGCGAAGCCTTCGACGGCGGCGCAGGCGAAGGCTATCCGCTGGTCCTGGGTTCGGGTTCGTTCATTCCGGGCTTCGAAGAGCAACTGGTCGGTGCCAAGGCCGGTGAAGAGCGTGACGTGACCGTGTCCTTCCCCGAGGAATACGGTGCCGAGCATCTGGCGGGCAAGGAAGCCGTCTTTGCGTGCACCGTGCAGGCAGTGAAGGCCCCGGCCGAAGCCGCCATCGACGACGAGCTGGCCAAGAAATACGGCGCCGATGACCTGGAAGCGCTGAAGGCACGGATCTCGGAACAGCTGGAAAGCGAGTATTCCAACGCGTCCCGCGGTATCATGAAGCGTGGCCTGCTGGACAAGCTGGACGACCTGGTCAGCTTCGAGCTGCCGCCGACGCTGGTCAAGGCCGAGGCCGACCAGATCGCGCACCAGCTGTGGCACGAGGAACACCCCGAGGTTCACGACCACAACCACGATTCGATCGAGCCGTCAGAAGAGCACCAAAAGCTGGCCGAACGCCGCGTGCGTCTGGGCCTGCTGCTGGCCCATCTGGGCGAGAAGGCCGAGATCAGCGTCACCGACGCCGAGATGAGTCAGGCGGTCATGGCGCAGGCCCGCAATTATCCGGGCCAGGAACGCCAGTTCTTCGAATTCGTTCAGCAGAATCCGCAGATGCAACAGCAACTGCGCGCGCCGATCTTCGAAGACAAGGTCGTCGACTACGTCTTCGAGCTGGCGACGCTGACCGACAAGGAAGTGTCGAAGGACGACCTGCAGAAGGCGGTCGAGGATCTGGAAGAGGTCTGATCGACCCCTGACGGTTTCCCGGACAATTCGAACCCGTCGGCCCTGGGCCGGCGGGTTTTTTCATGCCCTGCCGTCCGGGCGGGGCCCTACACGGTTTCGCTGGGGGAAGGTGACGGCAAGGGCCGGCTTCTGAAGGTTGTGGGCGATCACGGGGACCGCTTTGGCCTTTCGGCGGCCGGTCCTCGCCGCCGATGCGCGGGGCCATGGTGTGGAGGGGCCGACGGGCGGCCGGCGAGCGATGCGGCCCTTGGCCGCCAGTGAAGGGGGGACGGGTCCCCGGCTGTGGCTCTCTTCCCTGACACCGAAACGAAAACGGCCGCCCCCTCTGGGGGCGGCCGGTCCTGTCCGATGGGGCAGGGGTTACTGGTTTGCGGCCACCTCCGCCTGTGTCAGTGGCGTCAGCGAGGCGCCGTCCGGGGCAAAGTTCGCACGGACGAAATTCGCCAGATCCGTCATCTGCTCCAGCGAGAAGCGGTCGCCGAAGGACGGCATCTGGCCATAGGCGTTGGAGCTGGCGTCGGCCTGCTGTGGTTCGATCCCGTTGGTCACGACCGACACCAGGTTCCGTCCGCCGGGTTCGCCCAGGGTCGAATTCCCCATCAATGCCGGCACCGCCCCCTGGACGCCCTGGCCCTTGTCGCCATGGCACACCGAACAATTGGACAGGAACAGCGCCTGGCCCGCCTTGTTCGGGTCGGCCTTGTCGCCCATCGCGGCCACCAGCTTTTCGCCCTTGGTGGGTTCGTCCGCCGGGACGTCCATCAGGAAGGTGGACACGGCTTTCAGGTCGTCACTGGTCATGTGGCGGAAGGAGTTCTTGACTGCCAGGAACATCTCGCCAAAGGCCGATCCCTGCGGTGCGGCCCCGGTCTGCAGGAAGATGATCAGATCCTCGCGCGTCCAGCCCCGTTCCGCCAGCGCCGCTGGACGGATGTCCGGGGCTTCCAATGCGCCCAGGACGGCGCCGGACAGGGCGTCGTCCTTGCCGGTTTTCATCGCACCCAGGGCGTTCCGGGGCGTGTGGCATTCGCCGCAATGGCCCAGACCTTCGACGATCCACTTGCCGCGGTTCCAGACGTCATCCTTGCCTTCGGTTGGCTGGAACGGTTCGCGGCTGGCGAACAGGAAATCCCAGCCGAACATGGCGGGGCGGATGTTGAAGGGGAAACCCATTTCGTTCGGGGTCTGGGGCCGGTCAACGGGCTTCAGGCTTTGCAGGTAGGCAAAGATCTTGTCGCTGTCGTCGCGGTCGACATTGTGGAACGAGGTATAGGGCATCGCCGGGTACAGCGGCGCCCAGATCGAATCCGCGCCATAGGCGATCAGCTGGTAGAACTCGGCCGAGGTCAGGTTGCCGATGCCGGTCTTCTTGTCGGGCGTGATGTTGGGCGAATAGATCGTCCCGAAGGGCGTTTCCATCGGATAGCCGCCGGCCAGTTCGTCGGCCTTGCCCTCGGCCGTGTGGCAGGACGCGCAGTCGCCCAGCTGGACAAGGTACTGCCCATCCTGGATGTCCGATGCGGCGGTCAGCGTGGGGCGTTCCTCGGCCCGGGGCACCCCCCAGACCAGAATGAAGACGCCGAAGCCCAGAAGGCCCACGACGCCCAGGAAAATCAGCCCAGATATGAGTCTCAGCATCCCTCAACTCTCCTTGGTATGGCGCGGCCCCTGCTGGAACTGGGCGCGCATGGCTTTACGATGGCGAAGGTTACCCGTCTTGCGATTGTAACCGCCGCGGCGTTCGATTTCGAAGCGTTCTTTGCACGGAGACGCCGAAAGGCCCCGCGCAAGACGTCCACACCCGGATGGCGGCACGCATATGCGGCCGGGTTCGGGCGGATCGGGATCTGACGGTAAAAGGCACTGTCATGGCGCATCTTGGCGCGCCGCGGGGCGCGTTCCGCAAAGGTGCGGGGGGCGATGCTGCGTGCAGGGCCCGGATAGGACTGTCGGACCTGGCTCTGCCAGGATCCGCGAATGATATCTTGTTGGACGGTGCAAATTGGTTCGCGACATGGGCGAACCTGGGGGTTGGGCTGGGGGCCTAGGTGCCGGCGCAATCGGCACGACCGTCGCCCGGTCGCACAGCGTCCGGGCGTGGCGGCCCCATAAGGATCACTCGTCATGATTGCCCTCGCAGCGCAGATCCGGCCACACCGACTACCCATCAAACTCACATGACCCGGACAGCGGCCCCAACTTCTGCCGCTCAGGCTGCATGACTCTGATCAGAGATCCAAGACCCGATTGCAACCGCTGGATGGTCGCAGCGACGGCTGTGGCACTTGCGCAATCGCCGGCCGCGGAGCCGTCGAGGACGACGCGTGC
Source organism: Chachezhania sediminis (assembly GCF_009765275.1). Classification (GTDB taxonomy): domain Bacteria; phylum Pseudomonadota; class Alphaproteobacteria; order Rhodobacterales; family Rhodobacteraceae; genus Chachezhania; species Chachezhania sediminis. Next base: position 973,489 of record NZ_VOPH01000001.1, on the reverse strand, counting down.
ATCCGGGCGCTGCGCCCTCCTTGCGAGCGGGCCCTGTCAGCGGGTCTTGCTATCTGGCCCGTTTCGATGGGAGGCCATTCTTTTTGCAGCGCCTTGCAGCGGTTGAAGTGGCCGCGGCCAGAGATGGCGAAAGTCCTCCAGTCGATGCGGACCGGCAGATTGGCTGACTGGGTCCTGGTGGCAAGCAGCGCACCGACCGGCGCGCCGCCAGAACGTGTCGGACGCGCCGTTCCGGTCTGTCGGTCAGTCGAACAAGGTGATGTCGCCCGCGCCGGCTGCTGCCGGAGGGGCAGAGGGCCGGCTGGGGCGCACCAGCGTCGGCTCTGACGGGATCGCGTCCTGAAGGAACATGCGCTGCACCTGTCCCGTACTGGGGCGGAACCGGATCTTGCGGCCCATCGTGCCGCCCACGCAATGGGCGACGCAGTGAATGCCTTCTTCGGCCAGGAACCAGAACGCGAACTCCGAGTTGCTCTTGCCGATGCTGTTGCTGCCCTTGGTCATCTTGGCGCCGCCAAAAACCTTGGCCCGCAGCTCGCTGCGCCTGGCACCCTTTTGCAGCATCGCGTTGATCAGCAGTTCCATCGAGTTGACGCCATAGCGCAGGTTGCCGTTCTTGTCGTCCGGATCGCCGGGTAGCAGGAAGTGGTTCATGCCACCCACGCCTGCTCCCTCGTCCCATAGGCATGTCGCGATGCAGGATCCCAGGATGGTCACCAGCACGACGTCAGGTTCGGCCGAAAGCTTGTATTCGCCCTGAAGGACCGTGATCGTTCTGAGTCCGTTTTCAATCATCGGAAACGTCGCTTCGGTTGTCGATCCGGTCCGGGAAGGCCGCCATGGCGGGAAGGACCATCAGGGTTTGGCTTGCGTCGGATGAGGGGCCTGGATCCGGCTGTCTCCGACGGGATTGCGGGCCGGGCGAAGGATCCCCGCCGGGCTGAGCGGACCGGCGCGATACCTGTCGCGCCGGGCTTGACCCTTGTCGGGCCGTCAATAGTCCTGCCAGCCCGCATCGTGGCTGATCGCCGCGGATCCCCTGGACGACGCACCGCCGCCCGCGCTCGATTTGAAGGCAGAGACGGGGGCCGCGGCCGCAGCCACAGGCTTGTCGCCGCCGAGACGGAACCGGTCCAGCGTGCTGCTCAGGCGTTCGGCTTCCTTCGACAGCGCCTGGCTGGCGGCCGAGGTTTCCTCGATCACGGCGGCGTTCTGCTGGGTCACCTTGTCCAGTTCGTTGATGCCGGAGTTGATCTCCTCGAGGCCCGTGGACTGTTCGCGCATCGATGCGGCGATGTTCGAGACCAGTTCCGACACCTTGCGGATCCGGTTGATGATCTCGGCCAGGGCATCTCCGGTCTCGCTGACCAGCATGCCGCCCTCGTTCACTTGCTGACCGCTCTTCGAAATCAGGTCCTTGATCTCGCGCGCGGATTCCGAGGCACGTTGGGCCAGGGCCCGCACTTCCGAGGCGACGACCGCGAAGCCCCGACCAGATTCGCCGGCCCGCGCCGCCTCGACGCCTGCGTTCAGGGCCAGCAGGTTGGTCTGGAACGCGATGTCGTCGATCACGCCGATGATCTGGGTGATCTGGCTGGACGATTCCTCGATCTGCTTCATTGCCGCAATGGCATTGCGGACGATGTCGCCGCTCGCCTCGGCCTGGCGCCGGTTCTCTGCCACTGCATTGTCGGCCTCGGCGGCGTGGACCGCGGCGGACTTTACGCTGTTGGTCAGTTCATCCAGGGCTGCCGCCGATTCTTCCAGGGTCGAGGCCTGCGCTTCGGACCGTTGCGACTGTGCGTCGGCCACCTGGCTGATTTCGATGGCGCTGGCCCGCACGCTTTCGGCCGTACCGACCACCGTCAGCATCACGTCGCTGAAGTTTTCCAGCAGGGTGTTCAGGTCGTAGCAGACCTGGCGATAGCTGTCGCCAAGGCCATCGGACATCGCCACGTCCACGCGGGGCGACAGATCGCCTTCCGAAACCTGGCCCAGGCAGGCGCTGAGGTGATCGAACAGATCGTGCTTGCGTGCCTCGCTGGCGGCCCGTTCTGCCCGTGCCCGTTCTTCCTCGGCCAGGCGGTCGCGGAAGGCGCTCAGATGGCGGGAGATGCGCCCGATCTCGTCCGTACGCTCTATGTCCGGCACGGCGGTGACATAGTCGCCATCGGCAATCCGTTCGATGGCATTGGTCACCCGCAGCAGCGGCCCGCTAACCATCTTGCCGATGGACAACATGATCCCGCCCAGGCCGGCCAGCATGGCGATCGACGCCACGCCCAATGCGATCATCGAGTTTCGGAGGAGCAGGCCCATTTCGTAGGTCAGGTCCCACAGGATCACGACGGCGCCCACGGTCTCGTTGTCCTTGCCTGTGCGGACGGTCTGCGCAACCTGAATCAGCCCGTTGTCCTGGACGACCTCAGCTTCGCCCGAATTGAGCACTTTGCGTCCCAGGGCCACCAGTTCGGAGACGTTGCTGCCGGTTTCTTTCAACTGATCTACGACGGCACCTTCGGAATCCAGGACGACGATATCCTGTAGGTGGATCTTCTTGTTCTTTAGCACGGTGTCATAGATGTCGCGCAGCCGTTCCGTCCGCTGGAACTTCAGCGAGGCGGCCATTTGCTGGCCCAGCTGGCCGGTCAGCGCCCGCGTCGTCTCGGCGGCGAAGCTTTCCATCTGGCGGGACTGGCTGGAGAAATTCAGCCAGGCCACGATGGCAAAGGACAGAAAGAAGCCCAGCACCACAATCGAGGCCAGCTTGAACCGAAGGCCGACACCGGAAATCTTAGGTCGCTTCATAAGGGTGCCGACCAGGCGGCCTGCTGCGGTGTTTTCCATATCACGCTCCGCCGGTTGCAGTTATTGGAGGTCAGCCAGGACTTCGACGTTCACGCCGACCACGATGACGCCGATCAGGCTGCCGGTGTCCGGGTCGTGGATCGGGTGACTGACATGAGCGACATAGCTTTGCGACGAATCGTCGAAGTTGATTTCGCCGATATGGATGTCGTCGGTATGCATGGGGACGTCCCATTTCGGTTCGTCGCCCTGCCAGTAGTCCGAGGTGACGTGGCTTTGCCCGACATTCAGGCCGAGGTGATCGGTTACGAAGACTTCGGCAAAGAGGCCACGATTGTCCTCGACCACGGCGAGCAGGTGCTGCGACAGGGGGTTGCCCAGCGTTTCCGCGACCATCGGACCGTTGATCGCCGTCTGGTTGGCCCATTTGGTGTCCAGTGCATCGATCTGTGACTGATCGTAACCGTAGGTCGTCAGGTTCTGGGTTTGGACGGCCGAGATCACCTGGGGATCGTTGGCAAGGTCACGGATGGCCGTGTTGCCCAGTTCCGTCAGGATGCCGGTGAAATCGTCGGCGCCGGACGCAGTCGCTATCGGGAGGGTCAGCAGCGCAACGGCGCCGGCCTTGGCAATTCGGTTGAAGAGTCTCATTCGATTTCCTTCGTTTGGGGCGTGCAAGCGAAGCAGCGTCGCACGGCTCAATCTGTGGGGACCCTGACACAGCGGAATTAACAAACACTGTAGGGGCGAGGGGGCCGGGCGATTTCAGCGGCAGGACTTGACGTTCCTGGTCATGCCGCCGGCGCAGCGGCCCAGCTTGACCAGGTTCCTGTCGATCTCCAGGTGGAATTTCGCCAGCCGGTCGATGATGCCGGTCAGGGCCGCATCGGGGTTTTCCAGCCGGCCGCTTTCGACGCGGCACATCAGTTTCACGACGTCCAGACCGTTGATCCGCCGCCGCAGCCGGCGGCAGGTCTCGCTTAGACGCTCGGCATGACCCGCGATCAGTTTCAGCGAGTCGACCGACCGATGCTGGGTCAGGGCCGCAAATTGGTGGATCAGCGCCAGCTCGGCGTCGATGTCGACCCCGTGGCCGGCAAGCGCCTCGCGGTGGGTCGTCATCTCGAGCGCCGCTTCCATTGCGATTTCGGCGGCGTGCAGAGCAAAATGGCCTTCGGTGACCGCGCTCCGGATCTGGCCGAAGGTTTCACCGTCACCGGTATCCAGCGACGCAAGGTCCTGGCCCATGTCGGCGGCCATCACCTCGTAGTTCTGCGAGATCGAGCTGATCGCCGCGCCGCCGTCTTCCATCCTGTTGGACAGGATGCGCATGTTGATGGGTTCCGCGCGGATGTTGCGGAAGCCCGCGGCCATGCGCTGGACATAATCGTCCGCCTGTTGCGACAGCTCCAATATCCCGTCCAGCGCATTGGCGCGGATTCGGTCAGTCCGGCCCAGGCGCGACGTCCGGGCCTTCAGTTCCTGGGTCAGGGCGGTGCGCATGAAGGCTTCGTAATCGATGTGACCCAGTTCCTTCAGCCGCGCCAGAAACGCCTCGGCGCTGCGCTCTGGTTTCAGGTTCTGCGTCTCCTCCCGCGCAAGAAGCGCGCTGTACTCTGCCTCCATCGTGGCGCGCAGGTCGTCGTCGGGTCGGATCCGGATCGACAGGTAGCCGCCCGGGCAGGGCGAGACATAGGCCAGCGCCCAGTAATACCGCCCCGACCGGGTCCGGTTCTTGACATAGGCCACCACCGGCAGGCCGCGCGTCAACCGGTCCCACATGATCCAGAAGATGCCCCGGGGCATGTCCGGGTGGCGGATGATCTTGTGCGGAGCGCCCCGCAGCTCTGCCCAGGAGTATTCCGAGATCTCCTGGAAGGTGGCGTTTCCGAACAGTATGACCCCCCGTTCATCCGACCGGGAGTAGATGATCTGATGTGGCGCAAAGGGGGCGGCCATACCGGCCTGATGTCCGTCGGTCACCTGGACCGAACTGAAATCCTCCATCGCGTGCCTCCATCTTGGCATGTCACTCTGGCATCCCGAACGGTCGCTCCGCAGTCGTGCGGGCGGTGTATCCGGTCGGACCCGTTCGAAGGCTCTAGCAGCTAAGTCTTGACGGTCTGTTTAATCCGGCCACCGGACCGCTATGCCTTGTGCGGCGGCTGAACGCTCGGTTATCACCGGTGAGGTAGTGGCGCAGAGGCGGGCAGATGACGGAACTTTACAGCCGTTCGGCGGTGGAACTTGCGGAAATGGTGCGAAGCGGCGCCGTCACCGCGGTCGAGGTGACGCAGGCGCACCTGGACCGGATCGCAGCGACCAACCCGGCAATCAATGCAATTGTAGATATTTTCCCCGAGGAATCCGTGGCCGAGGCCGCGGCTGTCGATGCGCTGTTGGCCAAGGGGGGCGATCCGGGCCCGATGGCGGGCGTGCCGGTGACGATCAAGGTGATCTCGGACCAGAAGGGCCATGCCTCGACCAACGGTCTGAAGATCCAGAAGGACCTGATCGCGGAAGAGGACAGCCCCGTGGTGTCGAATCTGCGCAAGGCCGGTGCGGTCATTGTGGGGCGGACCAATACGCCGGCCTTTTCGCTGCGCTGGTTCACCAAGAACGACCTGCATGGCCAGACGCTGAACCCGCGGGACAAGAGCCTGACGCCGGGCGGCTCGTCGGGAGGGGCGGCGGCCTCGGTCGCCGCGGGGCAATGCGCGGTGGGGCATGGCACGGATATTGCCGGGTCGGTCCGCTATCCGGCCTATGCCTGCGGCCTGCACGGGCTGCGCCCGTCCATCGGACGGGTTCCGGCGCACAACTTTTCCGGCAAGGACAGGTTCATGGGCGCCCAGCTTATGGCCGTCTCGGGCCCGATTGCGCGCACCATGGACGACATCGCGCTGAGCTTCGCGGCCATGGCCGCGCCGGATCCGCGCGATCCGCACCACGTCGCCATGCCGCTGAACGGTCCGGCGTTCGAAAAGCGGGTGGCGCTGGTTCCGGCGCCCGACGGCATGCCCGTTGTGCCGGAGGTCGTGGCCGCGCTGGACGATGCCGCGGCAAAGTTCCGCGATGCCGGCTGGACGGTGGAGGAGGTGGACGCCCCGCCAATGCGCGAGGCGGCCGAGATCGACGCGCTTTTGTGGATGGCCGACAGCAAGGCCGCCCTGGCGGCGTACGAGGCCGAGGCCGAGGCGGATTCGCTTTTTGTCCTGAACCAGATGATGAAGCGCCTGGGGCCGATCGACCTGGACCGGGTGCAGCTGGGAATGCAGGCGCGGTCGCGGATCATGCGGGAATGGCAGATGTTCTTCCAGACCTGGCCCGTGGTTCTGTGCCCCGTGTCGGGGATGCTGCCCTTTGCCCAGCAACTGGACGTGGCGTCCGAAGGGACCTTTGCCCAGGTCTACGAGGCGCAACTGGTCCAGCGCGGCGTGCCGGCCCTGGCCTTTCCGGGGCTGACGGTGGCCACGGGTTTTGCCGGCACCGCGCCGGTGGGGGTCCAGCTTCTGGCCGAACGCTTCCGCGAAGACATCCTGCTGGAGGCCGGCGCTGTGCTGGAGGCCGCAGGCGAGGTGCCCGTCATCTGCACGCCCTGACCAAGCCTCTCGCCCCTGCCGCAAAGGCAGGGTAGAGGGCATCATGGAACAGGAATTCGAGATCTTTCTGGTCGCGGCCCCCGGGCTGGAAGACATGCTGCAGGCCGAGGCCCGGGCGCTGGGCTTTGCCGGCCCCGCGGTCGTGCCGGGGGGCGTCGTGACGTCCGGGGGCTGGCCCGAGGTCTGGCGCGCCAACCTGATGCTGCGCGGCGCCACGCGGGTGCTGGTGCGTTTCGCCAGTTTCCGGGCGATGCACCTGGCGCAACTGGACAAGCGGGCACGCAAGGTCGACTGGGCGTCGGTCCTGCGGGCGGACGTGCCGGTGCGAGTGGAAGCGACCTGCCATGCCTCTCGCATCTATCACGCAGGGGCCGCGGCGCAGCGGATCACGCGGGCGATCGCGGAAACGCTGGGCGCCCCGGTGATCGAGGGGCCGAAGACCAAGCCCAAGGGTCCCAAGAACGGCGATGACGACGACGATGCGCCCGCGCTGGCAACCGGTCCTGCGCCCGTCCGCGTGATGGCGCGGATCGACGACGATCTGTGCACGCTCAGCCTCGATGCCTCTGGCGAGGGGCTGCACAAGCGCGGCCACAAGCCGGCCGTCGGCAAGGCGCCCATGCGGGAAACGTTGGCGGCGCTGTTTCTGGCGCAATGCGGCTACACCGGGACGGAACCGGTGCTGGACCCGATGTGCGGGTCGGGCACATTCGTGATCGAGGCGGCCGAGATCGCGCTGGGCCTGGCCCCCGGACGCAGCCGCGGCTTTGCCTTCGAACGGCTGGCGGGCTTCGATCCCGCCGCCTGGGACGCGATGAGGGCTGCTGTGAGGCCCAGGGCACTGCCCGAAGGCCTGCGCTTCCATGGTTCCGACCGGGATGCAGGCGCCGTGAAGATGAGTATCGCCAATGCCGAAAGGGCGGGCGTCGATGCGGTGACGGAATTCCGGAACGCCGCCTTCAGCGATATCGCGGCGCCCGGCGGGCCGCCGGGACTGGTGATGGTGAACCCGCCCTATGGCACCCGGATCGGCAATCGCAAGTTGCTTTTCGGCCTGCACGGCGCGCTGGGCGAGGTGCTGCGGACCCGCTTCAAGGGCTGGCGCGTGGGCATCGTGACGTCGGATGGCGGGCTGGCCAAGTCCACGGGCCTGCCGTTCCTGCCCCCCGGCCCGCCGGTGCCCCATGGCGGGCTGAAGGTGAAGCTTTACCGGACGGACCCGCTGCGCTGACGCCTAGCGGACCTGCGTCGACAGCAGCGACAGGCCAGACAGCGGCGCCAGATCGTCGGTGATCAGGTGCAGGGCCGGATGATCTGTGAAGGGCCGCGACGACAGGGCGTCGTAGGTTGCGATCAGCCCGGGCCCCGCGGCCGAGTCGAGCAGCGCCCGAAAGACCGAACCGCCAAGGTAGAACCCGTCCGCCGGGCGATAGGCGAAGGTCAGGCTGTGGATGAACCACGCTGCCAGTTCCGCCTGCAGCGCCACGGTGCGCGCGGCGGGATCGTCGGTTTCGGTGCCCGGAGCCACGGCGCGGGCCACGATCTGGGGCGGTGTCAGGGCGGTCTGTTCCCCTGCAATCAGGGAGCAGAGCTGGGCCACGCCGCGGCCCGACAGCACTTCCTCGATACAGGATGCCGGATCGAACCGGCCCTGCGTTTCCACTGCCAGCTTTGCCAGCATTGGGCCGGGGACGGTTATATGGCCCAGGTCGCATTCGGCGGCGGTGATGTGGGGGCCCAGACGGACGGCCATGCTGCCGTTGATGCCGGTGCCGCAGGCCAGGACGAAGCTTTGCCCGTTGGACGCGATGCCGGATCCGGGATGCAGCGGGCGGCACTGGGCCTCGGTCACGGCGCAGGTGGCATAGCCAAGCGCCATCAGGTCGTTGATGAAGACGACGGGGCCGTCAAAGTCCGCGGACAGGACCTTGGCCATGCCGGAATGGGTGATCTTCCAGTCGCGGTTGGTCAGGCGGATCCCGTCGGCGATCACGGGGCCGGCCATGGCCAACGTCACGCCGCCAAGTGCCGGTCGGCCGATCCCGTCCAGATAGGCGTCGATCACGGCATAGCCGCTGTCGAAATCGTCGTTCCGAAAGGACCGTATCCCCTGCGGCGCACCGCCCCCGACCGACAGCGCCAGTCGGCAATTGGTGCCGCCCATGTCGCACAGAAGAAAGGGATCTGTCGTCGTGGTCATGCCTGTCTCCGATCCGGGCGGTTCTTGCGCGCCTGATACCGGCTTACAGGTTGTTCAGGAAGGCCAGCAAGGCGTCGCGGTCTTCTTTCGGCATGGCCACGACCGCATTCCGGGCCGGTTCCGCTTCGCCTCCATGCCACAGGATCGCCTCCAGCAGGTTCCGGGCGCGTCCGTCGTGCAGGAACCTTGTGTGGCCGCTGACGGCTTCTGTCATGCCGATGCCCCACAGCGGCGCGGTCCGCCATTCCGTGCCCGTCGCGCGGCCTTCGGGCCGATTGTCGGCCAGTCCTGCACCCATGTCGTGCAGCAGGAAGTCGGAATAGGGCCAGATCAGCTGGAAGCTTTGTTCCGGCTGGTCCTCTAGCCGGGCGGTCACGAATTTCGGCGTGTGGCACGCGATGCACCCGACGGAATAGAACATCTTCTTTCCGCGCAAGACCTCGGCGTCGTCGATGCCGGTCCGCTGCGGCACGCCCAGGTTCCGGCTGTAGAAGGTGACGAGGTCCAGCCCGGGCACGTCGATTTCCAGCGCTTCGTCGATTTCGGACGCGTCGGTTGCGCCGGTGCCCTGACCGTGCGGCGCCTGGCGGCAGGCGACTTCGCCATCGGAGCATTCGCCCCACGGGTCGGGGAACAGCACGTTGGAAATGCCGATATCGCCGGAAAAGGCCGCGGCCGACTGTTCCTTGATCGTCGGCGCCCCGGCCTTCAGGCCGAAGCGGCCCAGCATCGGCTGTTCGAACTCTCGCGAGATCACGATGTTGGGCCGGCCGGAAATGCCGTCGCCATTCGCATCGTCCGGATCGGCATTGGCCAGGATGTCGGCGGCCGGGATTGCCTCGACCAGGCCCAGGCCGATCATCTGCGGGGCGATCCGGGGGCTGAGCATCGCACCGTCGCCCAAGGGGCCATAGCCCAGATCGGCGGCGGCATAGGTGGGCTTCAGCAGCGTCGCGGTTTCGCCGTCGGACAGCGGCACCTCGACCTCTTCATAGGTGATGTCCAGCCGGTATTCGGCCGGGATCCCGGGAAGCGAGAAGTCCTGAAGCTGGCTGCCATAGTGCGGATCGGGCGCGGTGGCGATCCAGTCTTCGATTTCGGCGACGCCGTCCTCGGGCCCGCCGGGGACCGAGATCCGCAGGAACATAGACACGGCGTTGTCGTCGGGGCCTTCGGGCGGATGGCCGCGGCCGTCCTTCAGGTGGCAACGCTGGCAGGCCCGCGCGTTGTAGAGCGGACCCAGACCGTCCGACGCCCGGGTGGAGGAGGGCGCAGAGACCCAGAGTTTCTTGAAGAGGCCGTTGCCGACCTTGAAGTCCAGTTCCCGCTCGAAATCCATGTTGGCGGAGGGCTGCGAGAACGCATCGCGCGTGGCGCGCACCTCGACAGAGGCGGCGCCGGCAGGGTTCTGTTCGAACGTCTCGGGCTTCGAGAAGTCCTGGGTGGGGGCGATCACCTTTGCGATCCGCTGCGCCTCGGCCCCGGTCCGGGGGACGACGGTCAGGTGGGGGTCACCCAGCTCTTGCGCTGCCAGCGCCGTGGCAGAGCCCAGCAGAAGGGTGGAAATCAGAAGGCGGGAGCGGAAAGAAGACATGACAGGCGTCCGTGTCGGCAAGGGAACACTGCGCGGGAGGGCCGGGCCCGGTATCTATCGCAAGATCGGGCGGGGAGAGTCGAGGCATTCCGACGGTTTTGGTCGGCTTTGCCGCACCGCACCCGGCCCGCCAGCGCAGGATCCAGCGCGGGGGCAGGAGCTTTCCATAAGGGATAGCAGCCCGGGAGCCCGCGGCACTGCACGGCACGGCAGGTGGATGGCGCTGGTGGGCCCGCCCGGCGGTGCAGGATCAATGGATCCTGACCCTAACCGTCGATCCGGGCGGCGATGATGGCGATGGCCTGCTGATAGACGGTGGCAGCATTCCAGGTGGCGATCACGGCAAAGTTCGGCTGTCCGGGCTGATAACCCTGGCCGGGCTTCCAGCCCTTCTGGCGCAGGTAGTTGGCGGTCGAGGCCAGCGCGTCCGAGATGTCGTAGAAGTCGATCTTGCCGTCGCCATTGGCATCGACCCCGTAGGTCAGCGCGTTGCCGGGCAGGAATTGGGTCTGACCCAGTTCGCCATGTTTCGCGCCCAGCGTGCCGGTGGTGATCATGCCCAGGTCGACCATCTTCAGCGCGGCCAGCGCATGCGGTCGGAAGAAATCGGACCGGCGGCAATCGTAGGTCAGCGTCACGATGGCCGACACGACGGGCGTGTCGCCGGTAAAGCGGCCGAAGCCGGTTTCCATTCCGTGGATCGAGATCAGGACGCCCGCCGGCACGCCATAGACGCGTTCCAGGCTGTCGTAAAAGGCTTGGGCCTGGGCCTTGCGTTTCTTGCCCTGCGCCGCGATCACGTCGGCGCCGCGGACCTGCATGAACTTGTCGAGACTGTACTTGAAGCTTTTCTGCCCGCGGTCGGCCGCGATGGTCGACGACGAATAGGAGGTCCCGGCCAGGGCCTGCAATCCGCGGGGGCCGATACCGGCTTGTTTCGCTTCCTGCGCGAACTGCTGTTTCCAGGCGTCGAACCCGGCCCCGGTATTGCCGCAGGTGGCCGCCAGGGCGGGCAGGGCCAACGCCGAGAGACCGAGGGCGAGGAGTGCAGAGCCCAGGCCCTTTCGCCAGCGGGACAGGGGCGAAGCCGTTCGGGAAGAAGCCGAGCGGCAAGACGGGGCAGGCAAGGGGCTGTGCAGCATGTCCGTGGGCCTTTGCATGGGAAAGGGGCAGGGACAGCGTACAGTCGAAACCCGTTTTGCGCCAAGGCGGGTTTCCAGACCCCGGGGTGAAACACCCGTGGCGGGCCTTGAACCGGCCGGTGTCGCTCTTGTGGCCGGTGCCGGGACCCCGCCCGTCGGCGGCCCGCCCGCCCCGGCGGATCCTTTCAGGATCGGCCGATCGCCTTCGGGCGCGATGCGGGTGCGGGACGCACACGCGATGGCCTTGCCGGGGCACGCGCAGGATCACGTCGGGAGGCGGTGAGAGGCGGTGAGGGGGCAGAGACGGGTCGCGCGCGCGGCCCCCCTCGGCGTTCCGTGCCAGAGACCGTGACCACCTTGAAGGCGGACCCCCGGCGCAGCGGGTGCAAGTGTGGGCGAAGGGCCGGTCCCCAACGCAAAGGGGCGCCCCGAAGGGCGCCCCTGATACCGTCGGATCGGAAGACCGATCAGCAGCTGTAGTACATCTGGTATTCTACCGGGTGCGGCGTGTGCTCGTAAGCCTCGATCTCTTCCATCTTCAGCTCGATGTAGCCGGCGATCTGGTCCTTGGTGAACACGTCGCCCTGCAGCAGGAACTCGTGATCGGCTTCCAGGCATTCGATCGCTTCACGCAGCGAGCCGCAGACGGTCGGGATGCCGGCCAGCTCTTCCGCGGGCAGGTCGTAGAGGTTCTTGTCCATGGCTTCGCCCGGATCGATCTTGTTGGTGATCCCGTCCAGACCGGCCATCAGCAGGGCTGCAAAGCACAGGTACGGGTTCGCCGACGGATCGGGGAAGCGGGCTTCGACGCGCTTGGCTTTCGGGCTTTCGGTCCACGGGATCCGGATGCAGCCCGAACGGTTGCGTGCCGAATAGGCGCGCAGCACGGGGGCTTCGAAGCCCGGGATCAGGCGCTTGTACGAGTTGGTGCCCGGGTTGGTGAAGGCGTTCAGGGTCTTGGCATGCTTCAGGATGCCGCCGATGAACCACAGCGCCTCGTCCGACAGATCGGCATACTTGTCGCCTGCGAAGAGCGGCTTGCCGTCCTTCCAGATCGACATGTTGCAGTGCATGCCGGTGCCGTTGTCGCCCGCGATCGGCTTCGGCATGAAGGTCGCCGTCTTGCCGTAGGAATGGGCCACGTTCTGGATGATGTACTTGTACTTCTGGATCTCGTCGGCCTGCTTGGTCAGCGTGCCGAAGATCAGACCCAGCTCGTGCTGGCACGACGCCACCTCGTGGTGGTGCTTGTCGACCTTCATGCCGATCTTCTTCATGGTCGACAGCATTTCCGAACGCATGTCCTGCGCCGAGTCGGTCGGGTTGACCGGGAAATAGCCGCCCTTGACGCCCGGACGATGGCCCATGTTGCCCATCTCGTACTCGGTGCCCGAGTTCCACGAGGCGTCGATGGCATCGACTTCGTAGGACACCTTGTTGATCGAGACCTGGAAGCGGACGTCGTCGAAGATGAAGAATTCGGCTTCGGGGCCGAAGAAGGCGCTGTCGCCGATGCCCGAGGACACGAGATAGGCCTCGGCCTTGGCCGCGATCGAGCGCGGGTCACGTTCGTAGGCTTCGCCGGTGTCCGGTTCCACGACCGAGCAGTGCAGGCAGAGCGTCTTTTCGGCATAGAACGGATCGATGTAGCCGCTTTCGAGATCCATCATCAGTTTCATGTCGGATGCTTCGATCGACTTCCAGCCGGCGATCGAGGAGCCGTCGAACATGAAGCCTTCTTCCAGGAAGTCCTCGTCCACCATGTGCGACATGAGGGTGACGTGCTGCAGCTTGCCGCGCGGATCGGTGAAGCGCAGATCGACATATTCGACCTCTTCGTCCCTGATCAGGTCGACAACGTCTTTGATGCTCATAAACCCAGGTCCTCTCGATTAGTTGTGGGCATTCACGGTGTTTCAGAGCGCGTCCGAGCCGGATTCCCCGGTCCGGATGCGGATGGCCTGTTCGACGGACGTGACGAAGATCTTGCCGTCACCGATCTTGTCGGTCTTGGCGGCTTCGACAATGGCTTCAATGGCCGCATCGACCATGTCGTCGTCGAGAACCACCTCGATCTTCACCTTGGGCAGGAAGTCGACCACATATTCGGCGCCGCGATAGAGTTCGGTATGACCCTTCTGACGACCGAAGCCCTTCACTTCCAGAACACTGAGCCCCTGCACTCCGACCTCCTGCAGGGCCTCCTTTACTTCATCCAGCTTGAACGGCTTGATGATGGCTTCGATCTTCTTCATCTGACGCTCCTTGAACCGGGCTTTCGACGGGTGAGACCATGTCTCCGAAGGGGCCACAATCGCAGATGGGGGCGCCGGGGGGCCCGCAAGACGTGATTTTCGGAACGCGGTCAGAACTTGGGCATGATGTGCAAAGTTTAATCAGAAATGAATCCGCATGGAAATGGGCAAGAAATGACTGAACTGCTGAAAGCGTCGGAGATGCGGGCGCTGGAACGGGCCGCCATCGAGAGCGGCGCGGTGACCGGGCTGGAGCTGATGGAGCGGGCCGGGCAGGGCGTCGTGGCGGCGATCTTCGAGACCTGGCCGGAACTGGACGGGGCGAAGTCGGAGCGAGGGGCCGGCCCCTCGCGCTCCCCGGAGTATTTGGAAAGAGAAGAAGGGGGGAGGCGGGCGCTTGTGCTGTGCGGGCCCGGGAACAACGGCGGCGACGGGTTCGTCGTGGCGCGACTGCTGCGGGAGCGGGGCTGGCGGGTCGACGTGTTCCTGCTGGGGGATCCGGAAAAGCTGCCGCCGGATGCGCAGGCGAACTGCCAGCGATGGTTGGCGATGGGAGAGGTGAGAACCTGGGATGTCGGTGACATCCGCGCGTTCTATTGCGGCAACGAGGCGGATCAGTTCGTGATCGTCGACGCCTTGTTCGGAACCGGGCTGACGCGGCCGCTGTCTGGCGACGATTTCGAGACGCTGTTTCATACCTTCATGCCGGATGCGATCCGGGGCAACAACCCGCATCGGCGGAGTGACAAATTCGTGGCCATCGATGTCCCGAGCGGAATGGACAGCGACAGCGGCAGAAATTTTGGAGGATTTCCCGCACATCTGACAGTGACGTTCCACCGTGCCAAGATCGGTCACTACATGGCAGACGAATGCTTGCCTTATGGTGGCGCGGCTGGGTGCGGGGACGTTGTTGTTGCGGACATCGGATTGGACGAAGCACTGGCCAGGCTGCCTGCCGAGGTTCGAAACCCGAACGGTTCTGGCGTTTGCCGGCTGGTCGGCGCGCCACGCAAGGCGCAGTTGGACAAGACGGCAGCATCGCACAAGTTTTCCCATGGCCATGCGCTGGTCCTGTCGGGCGGGCCGGGGCGCACCGGGGCCGCGCGGCTGGCGGCGCGGGCGGCGCTTCGCGTCGGTGCGGGGTTGGTGACGCTGGGCGTGCCGCCCGCGGCGATGCAGGAGGTGGCGGCACAGGTTACGGCCATCATGCAGAAGCCGGTCCGCGATGCGGCGGCTCTGGCCGATGTTCTGGGCGACCGGCGGATCACGGCGCTGTGCCTGGGGCCTGGTCTGGGGACGGGATCGCGCGAGGCGGATCTGGTGGACACGGCGGTGCGTGGGGACCACGCACCCTACGGTGTGGTGCTGGATGCAGATGCGTTGACGCTGGTTGCGGGGGATCGGGAGCTGTTCGGGGCACTGCATCCGCGATGCGTGCTGACGCCTCATGGCGGGGAGTTCGCCCGCCTGTTTCCGGAGATCCATGCGAAGTTTGTGGCACCCGCGGAGCGCGGGCCGGCCTATCCCAAGGTCGATGCCACGCGCGACGCGGCGGCGCGGGCCGGGTGCGTGGTGCTGTTCAAGGGCCCCGATACCGTGATCGCCGCGCCGGACGGGCAGGTCGCGGTCCATGCGGCGGTCCATGACCGCGCGGCGCCGTGGCTCGCGACGGCGGGTGCGGGCGACGTGCTGGCGGGCCTGATCGCGGGGCTGATGGCCCGGGGGCTGGCGCCGATGGAGGCGGCCGAGGCCGGGGCCTGGCTGCATGTCGAATGCGCGCGGGCCTTCGGACCGGGACTGATCGCCGAGGATCTGCCGGAAATGCTGCCGCAGGTGTTGCGTCAGTTGGGGGCGTGACGCGGCTTTTCCTCTCGCATACCCGCGCGCGCTTTGCTATCTGGTCCGGCACCGAGGCGACCAAGGTCGAGGCGGTCGTGCGGGTGTGGCGGAATTGGTAGACGCACCAGATTTAGGTTCTGGCGCCTTTGGCGTGGGGGTTCGAGTCCCTTCACCCGCACCATATTGCTTTCAATGTGAAAATTCCTGCGACGGCAGCATTTGCGCTTGTTGCGTCGGTTGAGTTTGGCACTTTGTTAGCACTTTCCCGATTTGATTTCGCTCTGTTCCCGGGTTGTCTGAGCCCTTCTTGTGACGGCGCGCTGGCTTTTGGACAACGGTGCAGGCTTTTCTGGACGGAAATTTTGTTCCAACTAACTGTGACGGCTGTAGCGCGACACGGAAAGTTACAGCAGCGCGATTGCCGAGGGTCTTGCAGCAACGGCCGTATGACCCTCGGCTCACTTCTCATCAGACCGTACATCGCTGTCGCAGCCTCGCGGCGGATTTCGCGCGCGCGGGCGTCTCGGCGCACAGGCCCTCTCGCGCCGAGCTGGCGACCGACCAGATAGGCAGGAACGAGATTGCGGACAGGATGATTGTGGCACTTGCCCGGATGGTCTTCGATGGGATGATCCCGACCGAAACCCAAGGGGCCTCGCTGCAGCCCGGCGACGAAACGACCGAGCACCTGATCCGCCGTCTGTTCGAACGCGCCATTGGCAATGCGCTCCGCATAAGCCTGCACGCCGCTGACGAGAAGCCGACCAGCGGCCTGTGGTGGCCCACCTGCGGCCGGGACGGCTGCCCTGTTGCCTCCTCAGCCCGGCTGAATCCAGGTGGCCGCGGCCCGCCCCGCGCAGCGGCCCGTCGCCAGGCAGGCGGTCAGCAGGTAGCCGCCCGTGGGGGCCTCCCAGTCGATCATCTCTCCGGCCAGGAAGGTGCCGGGGCGGTCGCGCAGCATGAGGTCCGGCGTCAAGCGGTCGAAGGGCACTCCCCCGGCGGTGGAGATCGCCCGGGCCATGTCCATAGGTCCCGTCAGGGGCAGCGAAAGGGCCTTGACCCGGGCGGCCAGGCCTTCGGGGTCCGCGGGCAGGGGGCGGCCCAGTTCGTTCAGCAACGCGCGCTTGACCGGGTCCAGCTTCAGTGCCTTGCGCAGCCGGTTGGACAGGCTTTCGCCCCTGCGCACGGCGGCCAGCCGGGCGGCGATGTCCGACACCTGCAGGTCGGGCGCCAGGTCCAGACTCAGCGCCGCGCCCCCGCGCAGGACACGGGAAAGGGTGTAGACCGCACCGCCCTCGATCCCGTCTCGGGTCAGGACGAATTCGCCGCGGGTTTCGCGGTGGCCTGTGCGCAGGGCCACGGCCTTCACCGGTGCGCCGAAATGCGGTTCCATGTGGGCGGACCAGGTGTGCCGGAAGCCGCAGTTGGCGGGCGCGAAAGGCGTTAAAGGGGCAAGCGCCCCGGCCCAGGCTCCGTCGGAGCCCAGGCGAGGCCAGCTGGCGCCGCCCAGGGCCAGCACGGTGACATCCGGCGTGATCTCCCGCGGGCCGTCCGGCGTGGCAAAGCGGGATCCCGCGCTGGTGAACGCCTCCCATCGCCAGCGGGTCCGCAGCACGACACCCTGCCCGGAGAGCCGGCCCAGCCAGGCGCGCAGCAGCGGAGAGGCCTTCATCCCCACCGGAAAGACCCGGCCCGTGGAGCCGGTGAAGAGCGTCTCGCCCAGCCCGCGCGCCCAGTCCTGCACCGCCTCCGGCCCAAAGGCCTCAAGCGCGGGGCGCAGCGCTGGGGCTGCGTCCTCATAGGCCAGCAGGAAGGTTTCGAAAGCCTCTGCCTTCGTCAGATTCAGCCCGGATTTCCCGGCCATCAGCAGTTTGCGCCCCATGGTCGGCATCTGTTCGGCCACGGTGACCGAAATCCCCGCCTCGCAAAGCACCTCTGCCGCCATCAGCCCCGCCGGGCCGCCTCCTATGACCAATGCCGTCGCCATTGCCGTCTCGCCGTCCTGTCGTCGTCTCATGCAAGAGGATCCCGTCTGCCCGCTCTGCCCGGGCCCGATCCTGCCGGACATACCGCAGAGCCTTCAGCACAAGGGGTCCCGGGCTGTGGGGCGGCAAGGGCGGACCGACGGCGCCGGTGCACCAGTTCTGCCATAAGGAAGTCCACGCCATTTTGACAGAGGTGGAACCGGCCTGCGGTTATGCCACGCCGGGGGGCCATGCGGGCCGAACGCGGCTGGCAGGGTTCTTCGACCTGTCGGCAAGGTGCCAGACACCCCGTGCGGGTCAGGTTTTCATTCGCGCTCTGCCCTTATCCCCGTACCGTCGATCAACAAGTGGAGCGGGACCTTGCAACCGTGGTCCGGGATGTTCACCGTCAAGGTCTTCCGACGCAGGGATAGCGTGCTGAAGTCTGGCACAGTGCAGTCCATGCCGGCATGGGGCAACGGCCTCTCGACGAAACCGGCTGTTTGTCTGAGCGCCATGCCGAAAAGCATCGTCATCGACAGGCAGGCTTGGATGGTGGCGTCGCTTTGGGTCTGCTGTCGGTTGCGGTTGCCGTTCGGCACTGCATCCCAGTTCATCTCGCGCTTGAACCGGATCGCCAGCCCGCCACGGCGCCTGAGTGCTTCGTTACGGGTTGGCCAGTCCGCAGTCTTGCAGATCGTGGCTATCGGTCTGCTCATGCCATCCAGCGACCTCGCCGGCTTCACGAGACGAGTCCCTCACCGGATTGATGCAAGATAGCCATGCAGACCACCCGATGCAGGGGGAGTGGGGGCAAAAGCCCCGACGAAAGCGGGGGTGCGGGGGCGGCAGCCCCCGCTTCGGTCGGATCGCAGGGCGATCCGACCCCTAGTGCGCCGGCCGGATGAATGTGCCGCTCCGCAGTTCCTTGAAGGCCTGCTGAAGCTCGGCCTGCGTGTTCATCACGATGGGCCCGTGCCAGGCCACCGGCTCGTCAATGGGCGCGCCCGAGACCAGCAGGAACCGCACGCCTTCGGGGCCGGCCTGGACTGTGACCTCGTCGCCCGTGCCGAAGCGGACCAGGGTCCGGTCGCCCGACAAGTCGCGGATGTTGACCTCCTGTCCCGCCACTTCCTTCTCCAGCAGCACACCCTGGGGGGCGGAGGCATCGGCGAAGGCTGCCGCACCCTCGAAGACATAGGCGAAGGCCCGGCGGTAGGTGTCGACCGGAAAGGTCTTCTTCACGCCGGCGGGGACGAAGATGTCCAAGTACTGCGGATCGGCGGCGATACCGTCGACCGGGCCTGTCTTGCCCCAGAAGGTGCCCACGACGATCTTCACCCGGGTGCCGTCATCGTCGATCACTTCCGGGATGTCGGCCGATGTCACGTCCTGATAGCGCGGCGCGGTCATCTTCTGGCTGGAGGGCAGGTTGCCCCACAGCTGGAAGCCGTGCATCTGACCCTTGGCGTTGCCCTCGGGCATCTCCTGATGAAGGATGCCCGACCCGGCGGTCATCCACTGCACGTCGCCCGCGCCCAGGCGGCCGCTGTTGCCGAGACTGTCGGAATGTTCGACCGAGCCGGACAGGACATAGGTGATGGTCTCGATCCCGCGGTGCGGGTGCCAGGGGAAACCCCGGATGAAGTCCTCGGGGCGTTCGTTGCGGAAATCGTCGAAAAGCAGGAACGGGTCCAGTTCGGACGGGTCCTGGAAACCGAAGGCCCGGTGCAGCCGGACGCCGGCGCCTTCCATCGTGGGAACGGCCTTGCGGGTTTCAAGTGTCGGTCTGAGGGACATGGGTGCCTCCGTATCGGTCGGCCCGGATTGGGCCCTTGTTGGGACGGAAGGTAGGGGACACGGGGCGTTTTCCATAGTGGGCATCGGCGGCGGGGTGCTGTGCACCTGTGAACAGTGGGATTTCGGATCGCCGCGCGATCCGATCGAGGCGCGGGCTACCGTCCCCGCACCCCCGCCTTCCGCGGGGGCATTGCCCCCACACCCCCGGCACCTTAGGGAAGAACAGGACACCGCACGGGAGAACGGGATGGACATGGCCGACGAGGGCGTGATCGCGCGGATCGAGGCAGCGCCGTTTCGACGCTGGATGGGCGTCGGCATCGTGGCGACGCTGGCGGCGCTGGTGGCCTACCTGGCGATCGAGATGCCCTGGCACCTGCCGCGGCAGGCCGCTATGCTGATCGGCGCGGCCGTGATCCTGTGGTTCGCCGTCGCCATGCAGCGTGCGACCGGCCTTGTCCTGGTGCTGACCGAAACCGAATTGCGCGACAGCAGCGGTGCCGTGCTGGCCCGGGTCGCGGATATCGTCCGGGTGGAACGCGGGCTTCTGGCCTTCAAGCCGTCGAACGGATTTGTCATCACGCTTTCGGAACCGGTGGGCCGGGTGTGGAAGCCGGGTCTCTGGTGGCGGATGGGCCGGCGTGTCGGCGTCGGCGGTGTGCTGCCCGCGGGCCAGTCCAAGGCCATGGCCGATATGCTGGCGGCGATGCTGGTCGAACGCAAGGGCTGAGCGCTCTTCCCGACCTCCGGGACCTCCACCTTGCCGCGGGTCCATCGGGTCCGGGTGGACATGTCGCGCCACCGGGTTAAGTTTGCATCAAGCGGTTGCCCGTTTCCCCGGCAAACGTCCTGCAGGGACGGGCGCGTCCGCCCCTGTGACGCCAGGCGGAGGGAGGCCTTCTGGCGTGTCTGTCCGGGGCGGGCGCCGTTAACCTGGTTGTCATTTCGTGCTGTCATGACTGCACCGCATCGCCCCGAGGAGGAGGATTGATCATGCCCCCCAGACCCGAGCCCAGCTTCCGCGAAAGCGTGGACCTGATGTTCAACCGGGCCGCGGCCCTGATGGACCTGCCGCCGGGGCTGGAGGAAAAGATCCGGGTCTGCAACGCCACCTATACCGTGCGCTTCGGCGTGCGGCTGCGGGGGCAGATCCACACCTTCACCGGCTATCGTGCGGTCCATTCCGAACACATGGAGCCGGTGAAGGGCGGCATCCGCTATGCGCTGGGCGTCCACCAGGACGAGGTCGAGGCGCTGGCGGCGCTGATGACCTACAAGTGCGCCCTGGTCGAGGCGCCGTTCGGCGGATCGAAGGGTGGGCTTTGCATCGACCCGCGCCAGTACGACGAACACGAACTGGAACGGATCACCCGCCGTTTCGCTTACGAACTGATCAAGCGCGACCTGATCAACCCGTCCCAGAACGTGCCGGCCCCCGACATGGGAACCGGAGAGCGCGAGATGGCCTGGATCGCCGACCAGTACGCGCGGATGCACACCACTGATATCAACGCGCGGGCCTGCGTGACGGGCAAGCCGCTGAATGCCGGCGGCATCGCCGGCCGGGTCGAGGCAACGGGCCGCGGCGTGCAATACGCGCTGCAAGAGTTCTTCCGCCATGACGAGGACAAGTCGAAGGCGGGCCTGTCCGGCACGCTGGACGGCAAGCGCATCATCGTGCAGGGCCTGGGCAACGTGGGCTATCACGCGGCCAAGTTCCTGTCGGAGGAAGACGGCGCCGTCATCACCGGCATCATCGAACGCGACGGGGCCCTGTTCAACCCGGCGGGTCTGGATGTCGAGGCGGTGCGCCAGTGGATCGTGCGCCATGGCGGCGTCGCGGGTTTCCCCGATGCGGTCCATGCGGCCGAAGGCGCGGCGGTGCTGGAAGAGGAGTGCGATATCCTGATTCCGGCCGCGATGGAGGGCGTGATCTCTCTCGAAAACGCGCACCGGATCCAGGCGCCGCTGATCGTCGAGGCGGCGAATGGCCCGATCACGGCCGGCGCTGACGAGATCCTGCGCGACAAGGGCGTGGTGATCATCCCCGACATGTACGCCAATGCCGGGGGCGTGACG
Organism: Chachezhania sediminis; assembly: GCF_009765275.1. Lineage (GTDB taxonomy): Bacteria > Pseudomonadota > Alphaproteobacteria > Rhodobacterales > Rhodobacteraceae > Chachezhania > Chachezhania sediminis. The sequence continues at coordinate 952,203 of NZ_VOPH01000001.1, read as the reverse complement.
GTGTCCTATTTCGAATGGGTCAAGAACCTTAGCCATATCCGCTTTGGCCGGATGCAGCGGCGGGACGAGGAATCGCGCCACCGCCTGCTGGTCGAGGAACTGGAGCGGCTGGACGAGACCCTGGGCGGCGCCTGGTCGCTGACGCCCAAGTTCAAGGAAAAGTACCTGCGCGGGGCAGGGGAACTGCAGCTGGTCCGCTCCGGCCTCGATGACACGATGCGCATTGCCTACCAGGCCATGCGCGAGGTCTGGCTAAGCCGCGACGATGTCCCCGACCTGCGCACGGCGGCCTATCTGGTGGCCATCGACCGCGTGGCGGCGAGCTATCGCGCCAAGGGGCTCTGACCGCGGTCCCGGCCTGGCCTGACCCAAGCCGCTTCAAGGTGACTTCCCCGGGCGTTCCGCGCCCGGAGGGTGCCAAAAATCGCGTGACGGACGGGCGACCGGGGCACCGCTGGCGCATGGCCGGCGGCGGGAAGGTGTTTTGAAACGCCTTGCGCGGCGTAGACGTCCGGTCCCGTCCTGCGATGGATTGGCGGAAGGTCGCGGGCCGACCATTTTCTGGCGGAAATCGACTGCGGCACCTGACCGCTCTTGCTACTACCGGTATTGCGGGCAACCATCCGTCCGCAATCTCCGGAGACCGATATGCGCTTTTCCGCCCTGCGGATCCTGAAGGAAGGACTGACCGGCAACAGGGGCTGGACCCCGCACTGGCGGTCGCCCGAGCCGAAATCAGAATACGACATCATCATCGTCGGTGGCGGCGGACACGGTCTGGCGACGGCCTATTACCTGGCCCGGACCCATGGCTTGACGAATATAGCCGTGCTGGAAAAGGGCTATATCGGCGGCGGCAATGTGGGGCGCAACACCACCATCGTGCGCGCGAACTACAACCTGCCCGGCAACTCGGAATTCTACTCCCATGCGCTGAAACTGTGGGAAGGCCTTTCCGAGGACCTGAACTACAACGTCATGCATTCGCAGCGGGGCGTCATAAACCTGTTCCATTCCGACGGGCAGCGCGACTATGCCGTGCGGCGGGCGAATTCCATGATCATCCAGGGCGACGATGCCATCGTGCTGGACAAGGCCGGCGTCCGGAAGATGCTGCCCTACCTGGACCACGACAATGCGCGCTTCCCGATCTATGGCGGCCTTTATCACCCGCGCGGCGGTACGGCCCGGCATGACGCGGTGGCCTGGGGTTTTGCCCGGGGCGCCGACATGCGCGGCGTCGACCTGATCCAGAACTGCGAAGTCACCGGCATCGACATCGAACATGGCCGCGTGACCGGGGTGCAGACCACCCGCGGTCCGATCAGGGCCAAGAAGATAGGCCTGGCCACTGCCGGCCGGTCCGGACAGACCGCGGCCATGGCGGGGCTGCGCCTGCCGATCGAATCCAGCATCCTGCAGGCTTTCGTCACCGAAGGGCTGAAGCCCGTGATCGACAATGTCGTGACCTTCGGCATGGGCCACTTCTACATCAGCCAGTCCGACAAGGGCGGGCTCGTCTTCGGGGGCGACCTGGATTTCTATGCCTCCTACGCTGCCCGCGGCAACCTGCCGATGATGGAACACGTGATGGAGGCGGGGATGGCCCTGATGCCCATGATCGGCAAGGCCAAGCTTCTGCGCAGCTGGGGCGGGATCATGGACATGACCCCCGACGGATCGCCCATCATAGACTTCAGCCCCGTCGGCGGGCTCTACCTGAATTGCGGCTGGTGCTACGGCGGCTTCAAGGCAACGCCCGGATCGGGCCACACCTTCGCCCACCTTATCGCGACCGATACGCCCCACCCGGCCGCCGCACGCCTGCGGCTGGACCGTTTCGCCACCGGCCACGGGCTGATGGACGAAGAGGGCACCGGGTCGCAGCACAACCTGCACTGACCGAAATGACATGACCAGCATGCGAAGCGAGCAGCCATGAGGATCCCCTGTCCGATCTGCGGACCGCGCGACAGCCGCGAATTCACCTACCGTGGTGCAGCCCTTGACCGTCCGGCCCCCGATGCCGGCGCCGACGCCTGGGAAGACTATGTCCACCTGCGCGACAACCCGGCGGGGCCCACGCTCGACCTGTGGTATCACCACGCCGGCTGTGCCTCGTGGTTGAAGGTCAGCCGCAACACCGTCACGCACGAGATCACCGGTGCCGTCCTGGCCGGCGCGGAGGACAAGGCATGAGGATCGAGGGCAAGGGCCGCATCGACCGGTCGACCTGGTACGGCTTTACCTTCGACGGCGTGCATTACGAAGGCCACCCCGGCGATACCGTCGCCTCGGCCCTTCTGGCGCACGACGTCCGCATGGTGGGCCGATCCTTCAAATACCACCGCCCGCGCGGTATCCTGACCGCCGGCAGCGCCGAACCGAACGCTCTGGTCACGGTGGGCAGTGGCGCCCATGCCTCGCCCAACGAACGGGCGACGATGGTCGAATTGACCCCGGGTTTGCAGGTCACCAGCCAGAACCGCTGGCCTTCGCTGGGGTTCGACGTGCTCTCGGTGAACGACCTGGCCGCGCCCTTCTTCGGGGCGGGCTTTTACTACAAGACCTTCATGTGGCCCAAGGCCTTCTGGGAAAAGGTCTATGAACCGGCGATCCGCCGGGCCGCGGGTCTGGGCGCGCTGTCAGGCGTGACCGACCCGGAGGAGTGCGAAAAGGGCTTCCGCTTCTGCGACGTGCTGGTGATCGGCGCGGGGCCCGCGGGCCTGATGGCCGCGAAACTGGCGGCCGAGGCCGGCGCCGACGTGATCCTGGCGGACGAGGGGACCGAACCGGGTGGCCAGCTGACGGCGGAAGTCGAGGAGATCGACGGCATGGCGGCCCATGAATGGGCCGCGAAGCTCTGGGCCGAACTGGGTGCCATGCCCAATGTCCGCCTGATGCTGCGTACGACCGTCACCGGCGCCTATGACCAGGGCACCTATGGCGCGCTGGAGCGTCTGAGGGGCCACGCGACGGGCCATGGCCCCCGCGAATGTTTCTGGCGGATCGCGGCCAAGCGTGCCGTGCTGGCGGCCGGGTCGCTGGAACGCCCGGTGGCCTTCCGCGACAACGACCGCCCCGGCATCATGACCGCGGGCGCCGTGCGCGCCTATCTGAACCGCTGGGGCGTCAGTCCGGGGCGGAACGTCACCGTCTTTGCCAACAACGACGACGCCCACCGCACCGCGCGGGACCTTGTGATGGCGGGCGTGAAGGTGAACGCCGTTCTTGACGCGCGCCACGATGCCCCGAAATCCGACGATTTCGCCGTGATCCGGGGCGCACAGGTCTGCGGCAGCCACGGGCGCAAGGGGCTGGACGGGATCACGTACCGGACAGCGTCGGGCGAGACCACGATCATGACCGACTGCCTGGCGGTGTCCGGCGGCTGGAACCCGACCGTGCACCTGACCTGCCACATGGGCGGCCGCCCGGTCTGGCGCGACGACATCCTGGCCTTCGTGCCGAAGCCGGGCGCCATCCCCGGCATGGTCACCGCCGGCGCCTGCAACGGTGCCTTTTCGACCGCCGCCTGCCTGGCGGAAGGTGTCGCGGCCGCGAAACAGGCGGTGGAGGATCTGGGCCTTACCGCGCCCGATGTGACATTGCCCGAGGCGGGGACCGAGGCCGGGGGGATCTTCCCCCTGTGGGCCGTGCCCGGCAAGGGCCGTGCCTGGCTGGACTTCCAGAACGATGTGACCGTCAAGGACGTGAAGCAGGCCGCGACCGAGAATTATCAGTCGGTCGAACACATGAAGCGCTACACGACGCAAGGCATGGCCACCGACCAGGGCAAGATGTCCAGCGTCGCCGCGCTGGCGATCCTGGCCGACGCCACCGGGCGGGGCATTCCCGAAACCGGCACAACCACCTTCCGCCCGCCGTTTTCGCCCATTTCCATCGGGGCGCTGGGGGCGGGATCCAAGGGCTCGGGCTTTGCGCCCCAGCGCTATACCACGTCCCACGCTGCCACTGTCGCCCGCAATGCGCCGATGATCGAGGCCGGGCTGTGGTATCGCCCGTCCTATTTCCCGCAGGCTGGTGAAACCACATGGCGCCAGTCCTGCGACCGCGAGGTCGGATATGTCCGCAATGCCGTGGGCATTTCGGACGTGACCACGCTGGGCAAGATCGACATCCAGGGACCGGACGCGGCCGAACTGCTGGACATCGTCTATACCGGCCTCTTCAGCACGCTGAAGGTCGGCAAGGTCCGCTATGGCCTGATGCTGCGCGAAGACGGCTTCGTCATGGACGACGGCACCACCGCGCGACTGGGCGAAAACCACTATGTCATGACCACGACCACCGCCGCGGCGGGGCAGGTGATGGCACATCTGGATTTCGTCACGCAGGTGCTGCGGCCGGATCTGGACGTCTCGGTCATCTCGGTCACCGAACAATGGGCGCAGTTCGCTGTTGCCGGCCCGAAATCGCGCCCGCTGCTGGAAGACCTGCTGGAAACGACCCTGACGGCCGAGGACTGGCCCTTCATGTCCTGTGGGCCGGTCACGGTCGGCGGGGTCACGGGGCGGCTTTTCCGCATCTCGTTCTCGGGCGAGCAAGGCTGGGAAATCGCGGTCCCTGCGCGTTATGGCGCCAGCCTGTTCGATGCGCTGGTGGCCAGGGCCGAAGCAATGGGGGGCGGCCTTTATGGGATGGAGGCACTGAACGTCCTTCGGATCGAAAAGGGCTTTCTGACCCACGCGGAACTCCATGGCCGGACCACGGCTTTCGACCTGGGCATGGGGCGGATGATTTCCGCCAAGAAGGACTGTATCGGCAAGGTGATGGCGGCCCGCGAGGGGCTGGTGGACCCAGGACGGGCGCAACTGGTGGGCCTGAAGCCCGTGGGCGAGGTGCAGCAACTGGTCTCGGGCGCGCACCTTTTCCGCGAAGGCGCGAAGATCGAGCCGGAAAACGACCAGGGCTATGTCACCTCGGTCTGCTATTCGCCGACGCTGGGTCATTCCATCGGGCTGGCCTTTCTGGAGCGCGGACCGCGCCGCTATGGCGAAAAGATCCGCATGATCGACCGCACCAAGGGTCTGGAAACTCTTTGCGAAGTGGTGAACCCGGTGTTCTTCGACCCGGAAGGAGCGCGCGCCCGTGATTGAACTGGTTGCATCGACCCCGTGCCAGGGCCTTTTGCCCTTGGAACACGGGCCTTTCACGCTGACGGAACTGACCCCGGGCAGCCTGACCGCGCTGGCTCCGTTCTCGGGGCAGGACGCGGCGCTGTCCAGGGCGCTGGACGCAGCCTTCGGCCTGTCCCTGCCGGATGTGGGCGCGGCCACGGCCGGCGGCAGCGCCAGGGTCATCTGGTTCGGCCGTGGCCAGTACCTGCTGATCGGCCCGGCCCCGGTGGCGGACCTGGCGAACGTGGCCGCGGTGACCGACCAGTCGGATGCCTGGGCCGTGGTGCGCCTGTCGGGCGAGGGCGCGGACGAGGTTCTGGCCCGGCTGGTGCCGGTCGACATGCGCCCCGCCGTCTTTGGCGAAGGAGCGGCGATCCGCACATATCTGGGGCATATGACGGTTTCCATCGCGCGGGACGACGACGCGAAGGGACCCGGCTATCGCATCATGGCCTTCCGGTCGATGGCCGGCACACTTGTGCACGAAATCGAGACGGCCATGGCAGCGGTGGCAGCGCGCCTGTAAGGTCCGGTCCGAGCCAAGCGATTCCCGACGACCGGAGACCAAGACATGTTCCGACCCGCCGCCATTGTTCTCGCCAGCCTGCTGGCTGTCCCTGCCGTGGCCGAGGAGGCCGCCGCAAAGAAGGAAAGCTGCACCTACCAGTCCCAGGTCGTGGCCGCGATCCAGGAGGCGCGGAAGAACCGCGTGAAGGAGCAGGACGTGCCGGCCGCGATCGCCGCGACCAACCCGACCTGGCCCGAGCAGTACAACAACGCCATTCCGCTGGTCACCCCCTGGGTCTACGAACAGAAGATGCGCACGATCCGCCGCGAAAGCCTGGCGGACGCGTGGCTGGAGCTGTGCCTCGAACAGTAACGCACTCGACATGGGTGCCCCGATGGGCGCATTCTGAAGCATGTCGCTACCCCCCGGTTTCCTGGATGAACTGAGAGCGCGCACCAGCCTGGCACAGGTGGTGGGCCGAAAGGTCATGTGGGACAACCGCAAGTCCAACCAGGGCCGCGGCGACATGTGGGCGCCGTGCCCGTTCCACCAGGAAAAGTCGGCCAGCTTCCACGTCGACGACAAGAAGGGCTATTACTACTGCTTCGGCTGCCACGCGAAGGGCGACGCGCTGAATTTCGTGCGCGAGACCGAGAACGTGAACTTCATGGAAGCCGTGGAGATTCTGGCCCGCGAAGCCGGGATGACCATGCCCGCCCCGGACCCGGTGGCGCAGGCCAAGGCGGACCGGTCCAGCCAGCTGGTCGACGTGATGGAAGAGGCGGTGAAGTTCTTCCGCCTGCAACTGCGCACGGGGGCCGCGGCCGAGGCGCGCCGCTACCTGTCCGAAAAGCGCGGGCTGAGCGCGGATGTGCTGGATCGCTGGGAAATCGGCTTTGCCCCCGATGCCTGGCAGGCGCTTTGGGACCACCTGCGGGGCAAGGGTGTGGAGGAACAGAAGATCCTCGACGCCGGGCTTTCGCGGCCGTCGAACCGGGGCGGTAAGCCCTATGACACCTTCCGCAACCGTATCATCTTTCCCATCCGCGACGTCCGCGGCCGCGCTATCGCCTTTGGCGGGCGGGCGATGGATCCGAACGACAACGCGAAATACCTGAACTCGCCTGAAACCGCGTTGTTCGACAAGGGCCGGACGCTGTTCAACCATTCCCGCGCGCGGGCGGCCTCGGGCAAGGGGCAGCCCCTGATCGTGGCCGAAGGCTACATGGACGTGATCGCCCTGTCCGAAGCCGGGTTCGAGGCGGTGGTGGCTCCGCTGGGGACGGCCGTGACCGAAACCCAGTTGCAGCTTCTGTGGCGCATGGCACCGGAACCGGTGGTGGCGCTGGACGGCGACACGGCGGGCCTGCGCGCTGCGCGGCGGGTCGTGGATCTGGCGCTGCCGCTGATCCAGCCGGGGCAGTCCTTGCGCTTTGCGCTGATGCCGGAAGGGCAGGATCCCGACGACCTGATCCGGGCCAAGGGCCCCAAGGGCGTGCAGGCGGTGCTGGAGAAGACCATTCCCCTGGTCAGGATGCTGTTCGACCGGGAAATCGCGCACGGGCCGGTAGACACGCCCGAGGCGCGCGCCGATTTCGACCGCCGCCTGAGGGACGCGGTGGCCAAGATCCAGTCGAAGGAAGTTCAGTTCCACTATACCCAGGCGCTGAAGGACCTGACCTGGCAGACCTTCCGCGCCCGGACCCGCCGAGCGCCGATGCCACAGGGCGTCCCGGGCAGGGGGGGGCAGAAGAGAGGCGCCCAGACCGCGGCCGTCCCCACGGCGACCCTGCGGGCCAGCCTTCTGGCCGGCAATGTGGGCAAGCGGGACATCGAAGTGCTGAAGGAACGGTCTGTCCTGGCCATCCTGATCCGGCGGCCGGACCTGGTGTCCGTCTTCGCCGACGGGATCGAGGATTTCTCGTTCTGCGAACCCGGCCACCACGACGTGGCGCTGACGCTGGCCTCGTGCAGCGATCACGCGGCGCAGCTGGAAGCGGATCTGGACCGTGCCGGCTGTGGTGAGACGGTGGGCCGGATCCTGGACGATCCGACGGTCAAGATCCTGCCCGCGCTGCGCCCGGGCCAGGATATCGAAGTTGCCAAGATGACCGTCGCCGAGCTTCTGGCCACGCTGGAGGCCGATCGCGGTCACCGTCTTGAACTGGAAGAGGCGGAACACGATATCGGCGCAGCAGAGAACGAGGTGCTGACCCAACGGCTGAGCCTGGCGAACCAGGCGCTGCACAAGGCCGCCACCCCGCGCGAAGCGGGTTCGGTCGATTTCGACGTTGCGCCCAACGGGGTCCTGATCGACCGGTCCGAAAAGGAGCGATTCGAGGCGCTTCTGTCCCAGCTTGACCCGGAAAAGAGGGGCAAATGAACGACTTTGGTAGAGATTCCGAATAAAAGTCCCGCTAAAGGGTGTTCGAATCGGTTCGGCGCCCTACATGATTCGGATCGAGAAGGGTGATTCGCTTCCGGGGACGTCAGTCCCGGCGGCAATCCTTAAGGTCCGCGCCGCATGCCGGGCGGACTTTGTCCGTTGTAACAGCTGTTGTGATGCTTAGTGTCCTGACCTCGGAGATGCCGCTTTGGCCCACCCTGTTCCCGATCCCGGCTGACCGGTCTTCAGGTCCGATGGAACGATGATCCGCCGCAAGAAAGTCCACATGACGAAGAGACCGACACACAGTCCGTCCCTGATCCGGACCGGTCGCAAGCGACGATCGTGTTGCATGCTTTGACCGTCCGCCCCATCTTGGCACATTAAATGTCCAAATCCTCTGCCCACCGCCGCCCGACCCGTATGCAGGAGCACCGTATGGCCCCCAAAGATACCGACGACAGCAAACCTGAAGAGCAGGAACAGGAAATCTCGCTCGACATGAGCCAGGCCGCCGTCAAGAAGATGATCGGCGAGGCGCGCGAGAAGGGATACATCACCTACGACCAGCTCAATCAGGTGCTGCCGCCGGATCAGGTCAGTTCCGAACAGATCGAGGACGTGATGTCGATGCTGTCCGAAATGGGCATCAACATCATCGAGGACGAGGAAGCCGAGGAAGAGGAAAACAAGGCCTCGACCGAAGTCGTCACGACCGATACGGCGCGCGAAGTCACGCTGGCGAACACCCAGACCGAAAAGCTGGACCGTACCGATGACCCGGTGCGCATGTACCTGCGCGAGATGGGGTCGGTGGAACTGCTGTCCCGCGAGGGCGAGATCGCCATCGCCAAGCGGATCGAGGCGGGCCGGAACACGATGATCGCGGGGCTTTGCGAAAGCCCGCTGACCTTCCAGGCCATCACCATCTGGCGCGACGAACTTCTGAGCGAAGACATCCTTCTGCGCGACGTGATCGACCTGGAAACCACCTTCGGCAACCAGCTGGACGAAGATGTGGGCCCCGATGCGCCCATCGTCGACAGTTCCAAGGTCGAAGCGCGCAAGCCCGCCAACGACAACGGCCCGGAACTGGACGCTGACGGCAACCCGATCATCAAGGAAGACGATGACGAGGAAGACGATCAGACCAACATGTCGCTGGCCGCGATGGAAGCGGCCCTGAAGGACCAGGTCCTGGCGACGCTGGAACGGATCGCCGGCGATTACGAGATGCTGTCCGACATGCAGGACAGCCGGATTTCGGCCACGCTGAACGAGGACGGGTCATTTTCGGCCAAGGACGAGGCGACCTATCAGAAGCTGCGGTCTGAAATCGTGCATCTGGTCAACGGCCTGCACCTGCACAACAACCGGATCGAGGCGCTGATCGACCAGCTTTACGGCATCAACCGCCGCATGATGGCGCTGGATAGCTCCATGGTGAAGCTGGCCGACCAGGCCCGCATCAACCGGCGCGAGTTCATCGATGCCTATCGCGGCCGCGAACTGGATCCGAACTGGCTGGCGGAAATGGCCGAAAAGCCGGGCCGTGGCTGGCAGACTTTCATCGAGCGGTCCTCGACCGACGTCGAGGCGCTGCGCGCCGACATGGCTCAGGTCGGCCAGTATGTGGGCCTGGACATCAGCGAATTCCGTCGCATCGTCCAGCAGGTCCAGAAGGGCGAGAAAGAGGCGCGTCAGGCCAAGAAGGAAATGGTGGAAGCCAACCTTCGCCTCGTGATCTCGATTGCGAAGAAGTACACGAACCGCGGCCTGCAGTTCCTGGACCTGATCCAGGAAGGCAACATCGGCCTGATGAAGGCCGTCGACAAGTTCGAATACCGCCGCGGCTACAAGTTCTCGACCTATGCGACCTGGTGGATCCGTCAGGCGATCACCCGGTCCATCGCGGACCAGGCGCGAACGATCCGTATTCCGGTCCACATGATCGAGACGATCAACAAGCTGGTTCGCACCGGCCGCCAGATGCTGCACGAGATCGGCCGCGAACCGACCCCGGAAGAACTGGCCGAAAAGTTGCAGATGCCGCTGGAAAAGGTCCGCAAGGTGATGAAGATCGCCAAGGAACCGATCAGCCTCGAAACGCCCATCGGCGACGAGGAAGACAGCCAGCTGGGCGATTTCATCGAGGACAAGAACGCCGTTCTGCCGCTGGACTCCGCGATCCAGGAAAACCTGAAGGAAACCACGACCCGCGTGCTGTCGTCGCTGACGCCGCGCGAAGAACGCGTGCTGCGCATGCGCTTCGGGATCGGCATGAACACGGACCACACCCTTGAAGAGGTCGGCCAGCAGTTCAGCGTGACCCGTGAACGGATCCGCCAGATCGAGGCGAAGGCCCTGCGCAAGCTGAAGCATCCCAGCCGGTCGCGCAAGCTGCGCAGCTTCCTGGACCAGTAAGGCCCGGGCGGGCAGGATCAGGGGGCCTTCGGCCCCCTTTTCGTTGCCGCCCCCATCGATCCTGGCTTACGCTGACCTTCTGACTGGATTTCACGTGGACGTGACCGGGGATAGACCTGCGTGGCCGGGCGGACATGCCATCGCTATAGTTGAAGCGGGCGATGGAGTTTCCCTGAAGCGTGGATCATTGCAATGAAGACTTTTCGATACAGCCTGGCCGCCGCGATCATCGCGGCCTCTGCCGGGGCGGCGATGGCCGCAAGCAACTATACCGCCAACCAGATCAATCCGAACGTGTTCGAGATCACGGCACGCAACAGCGGCGACACCGCCGGGATCTGGTGCGGCGCCTCGCGCTATGCCCGCGACACGCTGAAGGCGAGCTGGCAGGCGCGGATCTATGTGGCACGAACGATGGGCACCAGCCAGGTGACCGGACGCAAGGGCGCTGTACAGTTCACGCTGGATCCCGCGGCGGTGGGCATCACCCCGATCACAAGCAGCCCCAGCCTGAATTCCTTTGTGGTGGGCGACAGCCAGACGATCCAGATGGCCCGCAAGTTCTGCAACCAGGGCATTACCGGCGGGATCTGATCGGGGCTGATCCAAACGGCGCAGGTCGGGCCCAAATGTGCCGGAACAGTTGTGGACCGGACAAACGATCGGCAGGTTGCCACGGTAGCAACCCTGCCGGCGATGCGGGCAGGGGAGGACAAATGCGTGCACATACCCTAAATGTGCGGGACACATAATCGGAGACCGAGTTCATGGACGTTCGTCGTTCGCGTGCGCGCCGCACCCTTGGCAGCCTGGCTGCCGTGACAGCCGGCATTGCCACAGTTGCCATTCCCACAGTGGCGGCCGCCTTCATTGCCATCAACCAGCTGACGGTCAACCCGGTCAAGCAGGGCGTCTGGGAGGTGGTGGGCAATGCCGGGTCCAGCCCTGCGCAGTTGTGGTGCGCGGCGGGGGATTATGGGCTGCGGGTCGAAAAGCTGCCGTCATCCCATCGGATCTACCTGTATCGCGCGCGCGGCCTGGGCGAGACCGAGAACCGCAGCAATACCGCCCAGTTCTCGGCCGCGCCGCCGCCCAGCGGGGCGCTGTCTCCGGGCCTGACGCTCGACATGAAGCGGGTGGGGGACAACATGACCATCGCCTTCGCCCGCAGCTATTGCGGTGATGAACGGGACGGCAGCGTCTGGGTCAACTAGGCGCGTGGCGGGTCCGTTCCAGACCGAATTCGAGATCCGGACCGATGGTCCGGGTCTTTACGAATTCACGCCCCATGTCCGGCAATGGGTCCGTCAGTCGGGCTGTCGTGGCGGCCTTCTGACACTGTTCGTGCGGCATACCTCCTGTTCGCTGCTGATCCAGGAAAACGCCGATCCGGACGTGCAGGTGGATCTGCTGAACTGGCTCGGCCGGCTGGTGCCGCCGGCCAGTGATGCGTCGATGTCCTATCTGACCCATGTGCTGGAAGGGCCGGACGACATGCCGGCCCATATCAAGGCCGCCCTTCTGCCGGTCAGCCTGTCGATCCCGGTGGCCGAGGGTGCGCCAGTCCTTGGCACCTGGCAGGGCATCTATCTTTTCGAACACCGCAACCGCCCGCACACCCGGTCGGTCGCGGCGCACCTGGCCTGACGCCACGCCGCCCCTGGCGGTCAGGCGACCTGGCTGGCCTGTTCTGCCCGGACGCTCAACCGGACCATGGTCTGGTTCATCAGGATATAGGCGATCTCGCCAAAGGTGGCGGGGCCGGTGAAGCTGCCGGTGGTGTGGCCTTCCAGCTTCCCGTAGAGGTAGTTCAGGATGCAGTTGCAGCTGATCTCTGCCGTGCCGTCGCCGGTGACGCTGGCGGCGAAGACATCGGCATAGGCGCCGGGACTTTTCGCCTGGCGGTATTCCATCCCGGCGATCACGGGGGCGTAGAAATCGACCCGCCCGTTTTCGGCATCGACGGACTGGAACGAGACGTTGATCATCGCCCCGGCATAATCGGCGACCAGCGGCAGTTGGGTGTCGATCCCATTTCGCGCCACCCAGTCCGCAAAATCGACCTTCTGCCCGTCGACAAAGGCGTGATGCGCGGAAAAGCCGTCCTGGGCGAAGGTGATCCGTGGCGCGGACCTGTCCTGGACGAAGAGGTTGACGATGTCGAGATCGGCCACCTGGCCCGCTGGCAGGCGGACATGCAGCAGGACGGCGCCGTCTTCGTACATCCGGCCCGTCCCGCCGTCGATCACCTTGGGCACCCCGGTTCCCAGGTCGTCCAGGTGGACGCCGGAAATCCAGCCCATCAGCGGCGCGTCGAACAGCCCGCGATAGCTGGCGCCGTGCAGGGCGAATTCCTGGTGGGCGGCGCTCATTCCCGGAAGGATGATCAGGGACAGCCCGCTGTCAAACCGGTCTTTGGTCAGGTTGTGCAGGTCGCCGGTCGACAGGTACTGGCAGCGGCTGTCCCGGGCCATGTCCAGTTCGGTGACGAAGACGTTGTCCTTGTCCATCCGGCCGCCGTCCGCGGCCACGAAATAGACGCTGGTCCCGCCGATCCACGACCCGGCCGGCAGCGCCTTCAGCGCCTGTTCCGACCCGGCGATCATCAGCACGGCACCGGCGCGTATACGGCCGGCGGCTTCCGGGACGCTCATCAGTGCATTTTTCATCGGCCTCTCCTCAGAGTGTCCGGAGATCGTTGACGGCAAAGGGGTTCTTGGCAAAGAACGCCCGCAGTTCGGTCACCTTGTCCTGCAGACAGGCCGGATCGACCGACGCTTCGCGCCGCAGATGTGTGACCAGGATGCGCGTCGCGAGGGATGCCCCCTTCAGTTCCTTGTCGCCCAGGATCGTGCGCGTCAGCACGTCGTCCGAAGGTGTCGTCATCGGCTGTGTCGCTTTCCTTCCGATTTCCGGGCCGAGCGATAGCAGGAACTGTGTAAAGAAAGGTTTCCATCCGGGCCGGGCGGAATGCGAATGCAGCATGTAGTTGTGGCAACCGCCCACTACCCAAGCTGTCGCGGTTCCCCTATAGTGGTCGTCAAGACCACCGGGGACAGCCTCAAGTGGCGGGAATGGCAGACAAAGGGGACTGGGAATGCGTTGTCCGTTCTGTGGGAATATCGACACTCAGGTGAAGGATTCCCGCCCGGCGGAAGATCACGTCGCGATCCGGCGGCGGCGTTTCTGCCCTGCCTGCGGCGGCCGCTTTACCACTTACGAGCGTGTGCAGCTGCGCGATCTGGTGGTGATCAAGACATCCGGCAAGCGCGAGGAATTCGACCGTGACAAGCTGGAACGGTCGATCCGGATTTCCATGCAGAAACGCCCGATCGAGCCCGAGCGCATCGACCAGATGATTTCCGGCATCGTGCGGCGTCTGGAAAGCATGGGCGACACGGATATCCCGTCGAAGAAGATCGGCGAGATCGTGATGGAAGCCCTGTCGCGCATCGACACCGTGGCCTATGTGCGCTTTGCCAGCGTCTACAAGAATTTCCAGGCGGTCGAGGATTTCGAGGATTTCGTCGCAGAGCTGCGGCCGCCCGACCACCAGTCCGAGACATGACGGCCAGCGCCGAGGACGACCGTAGGTTCATGGCGATGGCCCTGGGCCTGGGCCGGCGCGGTATGGGCCGGACCTGGCCCAACCCGGCCGTGGGCTGTGTGATCGTGAAGGACGGCCGCATCGTCGGCCGCGGAACCACTGCCGATGGCGGCCGGCCCCATGCCGAACCTGTTGCCCTGGCCCAGGCGGGCGAGGCCGCGCGCGGGGCCACCGCCTATGTCACGCTGGAACCTTGCGCCCATCACGGCCAGACCCCGCCCTGCGCCGAGGCGCTGATTGCGGCCGGCGTCGCGCGCGTCGTGGCGCCGCTGCATGACAGCGATCCCCGGGTCGCGGGGCAGGGTTTCGCCATGCTGGAAGCTGCGGGCATCGAGGTCACGCAGGGCGTACTCGCGGCCGAGGCGGCGCGGGATCACGTGGGCTTTTTCCTGAGGACCGAGCAGGGGCGGCCGATGGTCACGCTGAAACTGGCGGGATCTCTGGACGGTCGCATCGCGACGGCCACAGGGCAGAGCAAGTGGATCACGGGGCCCGAAGCCCGGCGGCTGGTCCATGGCCAGCGCGCCCGGCATGATGCGGTGATGGTGGGCGCGGGCACGGCCCGGACCGACGATCCGTCGCTGACGGTCAGGGACATGGGCGTGGACCGGCAACCGGTACGCGTCGTCGTGTCCCGCCACCTGGACCTGCCGCTGATGAGCCAGTTGGCGCGGACGGCGCGCGACATCCCTGTTTGGCTGTGCCACGGGCCGGGGGCTGCGGCCGAACGGATCGCGGCCTGGCAGGGGCTGGGCGCGGAATTGCTGCCCTGCGGTGTGAAGGGCGGGCAGCTGGACCCGAACGACGTGCTGGGACAGATGGGCAGGCGCGGGATCACGCGGGTCTTCTGCGAAGGCGGCGGTGCGCTGGCCGCGTCTCTGATGGAGGCTGACCTGGTGGACGAACTGGTCGTGTTTTCGGCCGGATTCGCCATCGGCGCCGAAGGTCTTCCGGCGATCGGGGCGCTGGGGCTGGGCCGGTTGGAAGATGCCCCGCGGTTTACCCTGATCGAGACTCGGGCCGTGGGACCGGACCTGATGCACCGCTGGGTGCGGGGGCACTGAAGGTCGCGAATGCGTCCGACCCCGGACGGTGCGCGCCGCCCCCGCCCGACCGCCCCGGTCAGAGCGCCGCCGGCCCCTGGCGGGTTCCGCCGTCGGCAGCTCGCGCGGTCCGGCGGCTTTCCGGTGGGCGTGCGGCGTCTAGCGCCAGAGATGGGCGCGGCTGGCGAAAAGACCTTGCAGCTTTGACAGTGTACGGTTCATCGGGCCGGGCAGCGGAACCGTCCCGTCGGTCAGCCTGTCCACGATGACCTCGACCGGGCAGGGCTGGCCCGTCACCGGATCGCGGTAGCGGGGATAGTCGATCAGTGCGGCATGGACGAGGCCGGCAAGGTCCAGCGTCCGGCCGTTCAGCGCGGCCTGCCTGCGATCCGGCACCGGGCCCAGGTCCGTCGTCAGGCCCCAGCCGGCATAGAAGGGCGCGCCCAGGGTCGTCACGGGGCGGCCGCGCAGAAGCGCCTCGAACCCCAGGGCCGACGTCATGGTCCAGACCTCGTCGATGTCGTCCAGAAGGCGGGCCGGATCGGTGGCGGTCAGCGTGACCTCCGCCAACCCGGTCGCGTCGATCCTGCCGGCACGCAGACCGGCCTCGACATCCGGATGGGGTTTGTAGATCAGGACCGCCCCGGGATGCGCGCCACGCGCGGCCTCCAGCAGGGCGCGGTTGGTGCGGATATCGCCGGTGCCGCGAAGGATCGATGCGTCGTCTTCCACCTGGCCCGGGACAAGGATCCGGTGGCCGCGCGGCAGATCGGGCGGCGGCGATCCAGTGTTGTACTTGCTGAGCCCGGCATCGGTCAGCCGGGCGATCAGCGCCTGGGCCCGGCTGCGCTGACCGGGCGTCAGCACGCTGCGGGACGCGATCAGGGTTTCAAGGCGGCTGGGGCCTGAAGGGTCATAATAGATCCCGTCCGGATCCAGCACCAGTGACAGGGGCGGAACCAGTTCGGCGCCCAGACCGCGAGAGCGGAGGAAGCCGTCCTCGACCCGCACGGCGCCGTCATGTTCCGGTCCGGCCTTGCCCGCCCAGACCATCCGGCGGCGGCCGGTGGCGTTCGCCAGGGCCTTTGCCCGCGCCGGGTCATCGGTGAAGATCATGCGCCTGGCGCTTCCGAACATCGCGTTCAGCGGCCGGCGTTTCCACAGCCTCATGCCGCTGGCGATCCAGCCGGAATGGTCGTCGCGCCAGGCGCGGGTCGCGGCCTCGAAATTGTCCAGCGCGGTTTCGAACGGGCAGAGGGTGTCGCGGAACGCATCGTACCACAGCGGGTAGAGGATCATCGCCGCGGCGAAGAGCTGTTCCGGGCTCAGCGCGCGGCCACGGCGGGGCAGGGGCTGCATGTCATGGGTCAGGCCCCAGCCGGCATAGAAGGGCCGGCCCCAGACATGGGGGCGATGCCCGGCGAGGATCGCCTTGAACCCCAGCTGGGACGACACGGTGTAGACGTCGACCGCCCCTTCCATCAGCGTCCACGGGCTGACCGGTGCGGTATGCAGTGTGACGCCGGGCAGATCCCGATCATCGAAATGGCCGGGCCGGAACCCGGCGCGGGTTTCGGGATGGGTCCGGATCAGGATCGGTGTGTCCGGATGATCGCGGCGGGCGGCTGCCAGCATCTGGTGGAACGTGGTTCGGTCTGCCCCGGAGGCCCGGAGCGAGGCATCGCCCGCGGTCTGGTCGATCAGCAGGACATAGCCCGGTACGGGGCCGGGCAGGCCGGGATCGAAGGCGGAATACTTGCCAAGATGGCCTTCGCGTATCCGTGCGATGCCGTCCTGTGCGCGGGTCAGCAGGGCGGGGTCGTCCAGCGGATGGGCGGCCAGAAGCGTTTCCAGGTCCGAAGGCTGGCGGCCGTCGAAATGGATGCCGGTCCGGTCGACGGTCAGGCCCAGGGGTGGCTCTCCCGCACGGCCGGGAAGGAGCGAGCGGAGAAAGGCGTCCTCGACCCGGACCAGGGGCACGTGGCGCCGGCGCGCCACGGCGGTGCCGCGCCATGCGGTGGGGCTGGCCCCCCAAAGGCCAACGCTGTCGCCGGGGCCGGGCAGGCCCAGGCGCAGGTCGAAACCCGCCAGGGACAGGATCCGACGGACGCGGGACTGGGTCAGGAACCCGCCGTTGTAGACGAAAAGACGTCCCTCCGGCGGGGTCCGCGCACCCCGTGCCACGACCTTAGTTGCCGGTCAGGGTTTCGACATTCGCGATGGGCGTCAGGGAGCCCGTCACCAGCGAGATCGACTTGGTCCATTGCGAGAACGGCGCTTCGGTGACGTAGAGCGTGTCGCCGTCGCGGATCACGAAGTCCCGGGCGTGGAAGACGCCGTTGGGTTCCTTCAGGTTCAGCACATAGACCATGCGCTGCGCACCGACGAGATCGTTCCGGCCCAGCACGGCGCCCGCGATTTCGGCCGGTTCGTTGCGGAAGACGAAGACGCCGGTCGGGTCCGAGGAGACGGGCACAAGGCCGCCCACACGGGCCAGCGCTTCCAGCGCCGACAGGTTCTTGGACCCGAAGGGCACGCGGGCCTGGCTGCTGGTGGCGCCCATCGCTGTGAAGGCGCGGGTGTCTTCCTCGACCAGGACGCGGTCGCCGGGGCGCAGCGCGATATCAAGGCCCGGGTCGTTGAACAGGTCCTGAAGCCAGACCTTGCCGCTCTGGCTGCCGCGGAAGACCGTGATCTCGGCCACTTCGGGGTTGACCGACACGCCCCCCGCCTTGGCCAGCATCGACGACAGGGTGCCGGTCGACCGTTCGATCGGATAGACGCCCTGCGCGCCGACGACGCCCACCATCGTCACGCTGGACCCGTCGCCGGCCAGGCGGCGCACCTCGACCTGCGGATCGGGGGTCTGTTCTTCCAGGCGCTGGGTGATCAGCAGGCGCAGCGCCTCGGGCGTGTTGCCGGCGGCATGGAGGCGCCCGGCATAGGGCACGAAGACATTGCCGGCACTGTCGACCTGCACCTCGTTCAGCTGGGTCGGGCTCAGGTCGCCCATCAGCGGGTTGTCGACATTTTCCCAGATCGACAGGCCCAGCGTGTCGCCGGGCCGGATGATGTCCGAGGTCAGCTGTGACGCGCCGGTGAACTTTTGCGAAAAGGTCAGCGCCGGGGCCACGGCGGTGGCACGGGTGACGCGGTCGTTCACCTCGATCACGAAGGCGTCGCCCTGACGCTGGACCGAACCGGCATAGATCTGGCCCTTCGTGGGGCCGGAACTGGGCAATCCGCAGGCCGACAGAAAACAGGCGGCGAAGGTCGCAACGCCCAGACGCAGGACACATTTCGCCTGCCGGGAATATTGGAGATTCACTGCTCGTACTCCTTGACCAGAGACCGGTCTATTTTTTTATTTTTTTAACTTGATCGGGAAGAAAAATCTAGAGTCCCGGCGCGATTCGGCTACTTCACCAGACGCAAGTGTTGCCGTGGTGCTGCCGTTCCGGATTTCAGCGCGTCATAGGGATCTTCATCGGCCAGCATCATGTCCACGACATGGCGCAGAAGCTGCCGCCGGCCGGAATGCGAATAGTATCCGCCGGGCACCTGGCTGGTTTCCAGCAGGTAGCGGCGATAGTCCTTGTAGGCCCGCGCATCGGGGCGTGTCGCGCCCGCGAAGAACTGATCAAGGGGTTGATCCGAAACGAATTCCGGCTTGGAATAGACCGCCCGTCCGAAGGTCTTTAGCGGGATGCCGCGCCACAGGACCTGTTGACCGGCGGTCGAATTCACCGTCACGGCCGAGCGTGCATCGTCCAGAAGCCGCCCCAGCTTGCCACCGTGCAGATAGTGCACCCGGTCGGCCACGCCCAGGTTGCGCGCCAGCTTCAATACCTCGCGCCGCAGGGGCACACGGCCGGTTTCCAGCGGATGCGCCTTGACCACCAGGTGGTGGTGTCGGGGGGCACCCTCGGCGAAGGCGCCGATTACCTCTTCCAGGAAGTCCTGCATGGAAGAGAAGGGGGAATGGACCCGGAAGCTGCTGTCATGTTCCAACTGCATCAGCGCCAGGTGATAGGGGAAACCGCCCCGCTTGATCCGCCGGGCCTGGATCCGCCAGGTGATCACGTGGAAGGGCAGCATGACCAGGCGGCGCAGGTACAGGCGCAGTTCGCGCGCCACCGACAGTTCCCGATGCGGGCGGAAATTGCGGTAGCCGCGGTTCAGGAACATCACGAACCAGTGGTAGGCCGCGCCATAGAAGATGTGGCTGGACATGTCCCCCCAGTGGGACGGCGGCAACGGCGCCTCGGGGTCGGAACGTTCCAGCACCTGGCGCATCTCGGCCACGTCCATGTCCATCAGCCGGGAATGGCCGTTCGACCCGTCCCGTTCATAGGTCACCCAGTAGGGGCGCAGATAGCCTTCCTCGAACACGTGGATGCGCAGGTCCCGGGCCTTCGCGGCCGCGACCGCGGCGGCATGGACAGGACGGGTGTCGCCGTAAAGTGCGATATCGGTAATGCCGTGACTGTCCAGAAGGGCGTCGATGGCCTGGGGCCACTCTTCGACCGTGCCGCGATAGGGGATGTAGCTGCCGCTGCCACGCCAGAAGGCTGCATCGCCGGCATTGAAGCCCACGCGCCACACCTGGGCCCCGGCCACGCGCAGCATCTTCGCCAGACCCGAAAAGAATGGGCCGTGCGGTCCCTGCAGGAACAGGATCCTGCGCGAATCTGGGGTCGCCGGGATCATTCGTGTGTCCGTACCTTTCGGAAGAACGTCTTCCTAACTCGTTAACAACCGGTGCTGCAATTCGCGCCTAAAGGCAAGCTTGCCATGCGACGGGCCATTTGCCGATGCGGACAATTGTCGCCGGAAACCGGTCAGACCTGTCGAAATGCCGCCGCGCCCTGTGCGACAGGCGCGCGGCGCTCTCTTGCCCGGGGGGCGGGGCGGGGCTATGTCGGTTTCGTTCCGGACCAGCGAGAGAGAGACCATGTTCACAGGGATCATCACCGATGTCGGCACCGTCACGGAGCTGACCAGAAGCGGCGACCTGCGGGCGCGGATCAAGACCGCCTATGACACGACGCGGATCGACATGGGCGCATCGATCGCCAACAACGGCGTCTGCCTGACCGTGGTGGCCCTTGGCCCCGACTGGTTCGAGGTCGACATCAGCGCCGAAACCCTGTCGAAGACGAATATCGGCGGCAACACCGGCTGGGCCGAAGGCACACGCGTGAACCTGGAACGGCCGCTGCGCGTCGGCGACGAACTGGGCGGGCACATCGTATCGGGCCATGTGGACGGTACGGCCGAGGTTATCTCGGTCACCGACGAGGGCGACAGCACGCGCGTCGTCTTCGAGGCGCCGGAGGCACTGGCGAAGTTCATAGCACCCAAGGGATCGGTCGCGCTGAACGGCACATCGCTGACGGTGAACGAGGTCGACGGCAACTGTTTCGGCGTGAACCTGATCCCCCACACCAAGGACGTGACGATCTGGGGCGAGGTGGCCGTGGGCCAGATGATCAATCTCGAGATCGATACCCTGGCGCGCTATGTCGCCCGCCTGAACGAGGCCGGATGATGACAGAAAAGACTGCTGCGGGCATCGGACACAACGGCGGGCCGACCCTGGACGGCGGCCATACCTACCGAACCTATATGTGGCGCCGGGCACAGCAGAAGCTGCTGCCCAATGCCGTGCCGCTGATGGTGGTCCGGATGCGGGTGAAGCGCGCGGCGGAACTGGGCATGGACTACAAGACCTATGCCAGCTTCCGGCAGTATTCCGGGCAGGACATCCTGGGCCTGCTGTTTTCGTCGAACGCGCTGGGCATCCTGGATCCCTATCGCCGCGGCGTGACCATGCCCGCGCCGGAACGCCAGGTGCTGGAAACGGTGCAGCACGCCGCCCGGCTGGCGCTGGTCCATGCCCCGCTGAAACCGGGCGAGGTCGCGGCCGCGAACCCGGTGCTTGATGCCGCGGGCACCGCACCCCGCCTGTCCGAGAGCTGGTCCGATACCCGTATCCGTCTGGAAAACTTTGCCCGCGCCCACCGCGTATCCGGAAACCGGCTTGTGATCGTCGGCGATGCGCCGCTGGAGGAAGACTGGACCGCGGCCCTGCGCGCCGCCGGCTATCTGTCCGCGGACCGCTATTTCCCGCACCGGGCGGCGCCGACGCCGATCTGACGCTGCGACGGATCGCGGCGCCCGGGATTGCCGTGTCGTCAGGTCTGTCTGGTCAAGGCGGCGTCACTCCGCTATTCCGCGCGCAACCTGACCCGAGGACTCAGCCGATGATCTATGAAAAGCCCGGACCCGTTGAATCCGATTGGCGCGATGCCATCTCCTCGGTCGAGGAGATCATCGAGGACGCCCGCAATGGCCGGATGTTCATCCTGGTCGACCACGAGGACCGCGAGAACGAAGGCGATCTGGTCATTCCCGCGCAGATGGCCACGCCCGACGCGATCAACTTCATGGCCACCCATGGCCGTGGCCTGATCTGCCTGTCGATGGAAGGCAAGCGGGTGGACCAGCTGGGTCTGAACCTGATGTCGATCCAGAACTCGTCGCGCCACGAAACCGCCTTCACGACCTCGATCGAGGCGCGGGAAGGCGTGACCACCGGCATTTCCGCCCATGACCGTGCCCGCACGATTTCCGTGGCCATCGACGCGTCCAAGGGGGCGGCCGACATCGCCACGCCGGGCCATGTCTTCCCGCTGCGCGCGCGCGAAGGCGGCGTGCTGGTCCGCGCCGGCCATACCGAGGCCGCGGTCGACATTTCCCGCCTGGCCGGCCTGAACCCGTCAGGCGTGATCTGCGAGATCATGAACGAGGACGGGACCATGGCCCGCCTGCCGGACCTGGTGTCCTTCGCGCAGAGGCACGGGCTGAAGATCGGCACCATTTCCGACCTGATCAGCTATCGGCGCAAGCACGACAACCTGGTCAAGGTCGAGGAAACGCGCACCGTCGCGTCCGCCTTCGGCGGCGAGTGGGAAATGCGGATCTTCGTGGACGAGACGCAGGGCGCCGAACATATCGCGTTGATCAAGGGCGACATTTCGGGGTCCGAACCGGTGCTGGTGCGGATGCACGCGCTGTCGCCCCTGCAGGATATTGCCGGTCTGGGCGGCGCCGCGAGGGCGCATGAATTCGAGGACGCGATGGAACTGGTGGCGGCCGAAGGGCGGGGCGTCGTCGTCCTGCTGCGCGACCTGCACATGAAGCTGGTGACCGGGGGCGAGGTGTCGCCCCATACGTTGCGCCAGTACGGTCTTGGCGCGCAGATCCTGACGTCGCTGGGCCTGTCGAAACTGGTCCTGCTGACCAATTCGCCCGCGCCCAATGTCGTGGGCCTTGAAGCCTACGGGCTCGACATCGTCGGCACCCGCCGTATCGCCAGCCTGAAGGAGAGCGACTGAGCCATGGCCGGACACGAAACCCATTACATCCTGCCGCGTCCGACCTTCGATGCGCCCGTGAAGGTGCTGATCGTCGTGGCGCCGTATTACAAGGACATCGCCGACGACATGATCGCGGGGGCCAAGGCGGAAATCGAGGCCTGCGGTGCCACCTGGGACCTGATCGAGGTGCCGGGCGCGCTGGAAGTGCCGACGGCCATCGGTATCGCCGAGCGCACATCGAACTTCGATGGCTACGTGGCCCTGGGCTGCGTCATTCGGGGCGAAACCACGCATTATGACACGGTCTGTAACGATTCCAGCCGCGGGCTGACGCTGCTGGGCCTGCAGGGTCTTTGCATCGGCAACGGCATCCTGACGGTCGAAAACCGCCAGCAGGCGGTCGTGCGCGCCGATCCGGCAGACCAGAACAAGGGCGGCGGGGCCGCGGCGGCCGCGCTGCATCTGGTGGCGCTGTCGCGCAAATGGGGCAGGCCCACGTCCTGCATGGGCTTCCGCCCGGCGGGCGAACCGGTGCAGATCGCATGACCGACACGGAACCGAAGCCTGCCCTGTCCGGCAACCAGAAGCGGCGGATGCGGTCGGCCGCGCGGCTTTACGCCGTGCAGGCGCTGTTCCAGATGGAAGCCAGCGGCCAGACCACCAACCAGGTGATCGTGGAATTCCTGGATCATCGCTTTGGCGCCGTCTACGACGAGGAAGGCGAATTCCAGGAAGGCGATTCCACGCTGTTCCGGAAGCTGGTCGAGGACGCGGTGAATCACCAGGCCCGGATCGACCAGATGACCGACCGGGCGCTGGTCGCGAAATGGCCCATCGCGCGGATCGATCCTACCCTGCGCGGCCTGTTCCGTGCCGCGGGGGCCGAGCTGATCGACGGCGAAGCGCCGCCGCGGGTGGTCATCACCGAATATGTCGACATTGCCGGCGCCTTTTTCCCGGAAGGGAAGGAGCCCCGCTTCGTCAATGCCGTGCTGGACCACATGGCGCGCGAGGCCCGGCCCGAGGCTTTCTGAGGCAATTTGCGTAACCGCGCGGCATTCCGCCGCCGGTGCGGCAAGTTTTGCAAAAGAATTCTGGAATTCCTATCTGTTCGGGCCCATCTTGTAAGGTGACTGGGGATGATAGGGATGATCATGCCGGAACTTATCAAGCTTTACATTCGCAGCGTCGCGATCGGCTTCGGGATTGCTGCAGTTTTCGTCGGTGTCCTGCTGTGGAGCGGCCTTGGCGGCTTGGGCGATCTGGTCGCCGGGTCTTCGGCCGGCTGGCTGGCTGTCTTCATGCTGTGGTTCATGAACGGCATCGTATTCGCAGGCGTCCAGTTCGCGTATCGCATCATGTCGATGGCGCAGCGCGACGATACCCCGCGCGGCGGCATGAAGATCATGGACCTGCAGCCGGTGCGCGTCGAAGCCACCGCACGCAAGCAGAACAACGCACAGCGGTTCGTTCAGCGCCGTCGCTGAGCGCCTGATCGCAACGGATTTGACGAAAACGCCGGCCTTGAAGGGCCGGCGTTTTTCATTTCGTGCGTGCTAAGGCGTGACGGAACCGCCGCGACCGTTGGGTTACGATTCCCGAGGACCTGTATATACAGGTGGGCGCCAGGTACTCAGACCAGGATCTGAACAGAGCCAGCTCCCTCGGAAATGCTTAAGGCCACCGGAATACAAACCCTTCACGAGAGGGGCAGAAACCGCCACCGGCAACAGATAGACCTGCGCCCCCGTCCGATCAAGCCCGCGCCGTCCCGGAATTTCAACGATGTGCCGGACCGGGGTCCGGATTTGCCGGTTGATTTTTGTTCACCTATTGTTCACATTTATGCCTGTGATGCTTGACCTGCAACCCGGACAGAAGCTTGCGCGCGGCGTGGCGCGCCACCTGGCCAGCCTTGGCTTTGCGACGGTCGAAGAGTTCGTGCCGTCCCGCGGGCTTCGTGTCGACGTGATGGGGCTGGGCCCCAAGGGCGAGATCTGGGTGATCGAATGCAAGTCCGGGCGGGCCGATTTCATGTCGGATGCGAAGTGGCAGGGCTACCTGGACTGGTGCGACCGGTATTTCTGGGCGGTCGACCTGGATTTCCCGACGGACCTTCTGCCGGAAGAGACGGGGTTGATGATCGGTGACGCCTATGATGCGGAAATCATCCGCATGGCCCCGGAACACAAGCTGGCCGGGGCGCGGCGCACGGTCGTGACCCGCAAGTTCGCGACCCACGCCGCAAGGCGCCTTCATGCGCTGCGCGATCCGGGGTTCTTCGGGCTGGGTTAGGGCGCATTGCCCCGGGCCCGGGCAGGCGGAACATCTGACGAAAAATCCGAAGGGAAGCGGCGGCCCGCGAAGTTGTCGCGAAGTGGCCGCACATGTGGTCGATCCGGGGGAGGCTGGACCGCTACCCGGCGTGCGGAAGGGCGGGACGCTTGAACCAGGGGCGTTCGTCAGGATGCCTGCTTCGCCAGCCCGACCTCTCGCACGATGTCGGCGATCCGGGTCAGCTGATCCGACAGGGGATTGGTCCGCCGCCAGACCATGCCGATGGTCCGTTTCGGCGGCACAGGGCTCAGCTGGGCCACGGAGACGGGAGAGGATCGCGTTTCCACAGGCACGGCCATTTCCGGGATCAGGGTCACGCCGATACCCGCGCCGACCATCTGGACCAGCGTCGAGAGCGAGCTGCCCTCCATCAGTTCCCCCTGTACCGACGGCCCCATGTTGCAGAACGACAGCGCCTGGTCGCGGAAGCAGTGGCCTTCCTCCAGCAGCAGCAGGCGCATGGTCTTCAGCATCTCGGCACTGGGCACCGGCTTCGACGCGTCCTCGGCCGGGCGGACAAGGATGAATTCCTCGTCGAAGAGCGCCACCTCCCGCAGAAAGGGCTCGGAGATCGGCAGCGCCACGATGGCCACGTCCAGTCGCGCCTCGGACAGGTCCTCGATCAGGCGCTGGGTCACCGTCTCGCGCGGGCGAAGGTCCAGTTCGGGATAATGCGTTCCCAGGGCCTTGATGATGTCCGGAAGAAGGTAGGGCGCAATGGTTGGAATGATACCGATTCGCAGCCGACCGGCCAGCGGTCCCGCGCTGGCCCGGCCCAGATCCTCCAGTTCGTCCACCGACCGAAGGATGGCGCGGGCCCGTTCGGCAAACAGCTCTCCCAACCCGGTCAGGTGCACCTTGCGGGCGCTGCGTTCGACCAGCGGCGCGCCGATCAGTTCTTCCAATTCCTTGATCTGCACCGACATTGCCGGTTGTGAGATTGCGCAATCTTCGGCCGCGCGGCCGAAATGCTGCCGCTGCGCCAGCGCCTCGAAATAGCGGAGATGCTTCATCGACAGTCTGCTCATAATCCTGAGTTATCACAGAATTCGGAAAATGCAATTTTGCATTATCGCTTTGACCGGCTATCTCTAGGTTCATGGGAGGAGACGGAGCGACGCCGGCCGGACGGGCCGCGGTGAGACCTTCACACAGCGGATTTACAGTCGGCGTGCTTTCCCAGGCTACGCAAACACGCAGCTCTTTCGGAGGACGAAATGGACGGAAACGATATCCCCGCAGGCAAGTGCCCGGTGATGCATGGCGGCATGACCGAGACAGGGACCACCGTTATGGACTGGTGGCCCAGTGCCCTGAACCTGGACATCCTGCATCAGCATGACACGAAGACGAACCCGATGGGCGCGGACTTCGACTATGCCGAAGAGGTCAAGAAGCTCGACTTCGAAGCGCTGAAGGCCGACATGAAGGCGCTTATGACCGAAAGTCAGGACTGGTGGCCGGCCGACTGGGGCCATTACGGCGGCCTGATGATCCGGCTGGCCTGGCATTCGGCCGGTTCCTATCGCCTGGCAGACGGCCGTGGCGGTGGCGGGGCGGGGAACATCCGCTTTGCGCCCCTGAACTCGTGGCCCGACAACGGCAACCTCGACAAGGCGCGGCGTCTGCTTTGGCCGCTGAAGAAGAAATACGGCAACAAGGTCAGCTGGGCCGACCTGATCATCCTGGCCGGCACGATGGCCTATGAATCGATGGGTCTGAAGACCTTTGGTTTCTCCTTCGGCCGGTCGGACATCTGGCACCCGGAAATCGACACCTACTGGGGCGCGGAACGCGAATGGCTGGCACCGTCGGACAATCGCTATGACGACGTGTCCAAGCCCGACACGATGGAAAACCCGCTTGCAGCCGTGCAGATGGGCCTCATCTACGTGAACCCGGAAGGGGTGAACGGCCAGCCGGATCCGGCAAAGACCGCCCTGCAGGTGCGCGAGACCTTTGCCCGGATGGCCATGAACGATGAGGAAACCGCGGCGCTTGCCGCCGGTGGCCACACGGTCGGCAAGGCCCATGGCAACGGCGATGCAGCCACCCTAGGGGCCGAGCCCGAAGCTGCAGGGATCGAGGATCAGGGCTTTGGCTGGGTGAACCCCAACCTGAAGGGCGCGGCCACCAATGCCGTCACCTCTGGCATCGAAGGCGCCTGGACGACCCGGCCCACCACCTGGGACATGGGCTATTTCGAGATGCTGTTCGGGCACGAATGGGAACTGACGAAGTCGCCTGCCGGCGCCAACCAGTGGAAGCCCGTCTCGATCAGGGAAGAGGACATGCCGGTCGACCCGACCGATATGACCACCCGCGTGATGCCGATGATGACGGACGCCGACATGGCGATGAAGGTCGACCCGATCTACAACGCGATCTGCCAGAAGTTCATGGCCGATCCGGCGTATTTCGACGAGGTCTTCGCCCGCGCCTGGTTCAAGCTGACCCACCGCGACATGGGGCCGAAGGCCCGCTATGTCGGCCCCGACGTGCCGGCGGAAGACCTGGTCTGGCAGGATCCGATTCCGGCGGGCCCGACCGGCTATGACGTGGCGGCGGTGAAGGCGAAGATCGCGGCCTCGGGCCTCGGCCTGGCCGAGATGGTCTCGACCGCGTGGGACAGCGCCCGGACCTATCGCGGGTCCGACATGCGGGGCGGCGCCAATGGTGCGCGGATCCGTCTGGCGCCGCAGAAGGACTGGGAAGGCAACGAACCGGCCCGCCTGGCCAAGGTCCTGTCGGTGCTTGAACCCATCGCCGCGGAAACCGGCGCCAGCATCGCGGATGTGATCGTCCTGGCCGGCAACGTGGGCGTGGAACAGGCGGCCAAGGCGGCAGGTTTCGACATCGAGGTGCCCTTTGCCCCCGGCCGCGGCGACGCGACGGACGAGCAGACGGATGCCGACAGCTTCGATGTGCTTGAACCGCTGGCCGACGGGTTCCGCAACTGGCTGAAGAAGGACTATGTCGTGACGCCGGAAGAGATGCTTCTCGACCGTGCACAGCTCATGGGTTTGACAGGGCCGGAAATGACCTGCCTCATCGGCGGCATGCGGGCGATGGGGACGAACCACGGGGGCTCGGCCCACGGTGTCTTTACCGACCGTGTCGGCGCGCTGACGACGGATTTCTTCGTGAACCTCACCGACATGGCCTACAAGTGGGTACCGGTCGACGGCGGCACCTATGAAATCCGGGACCGCAAGTCCGGCGACGTGAAGTTCACCGCAACCCGCGTCGATCTGGTGTTCGGCTCGAACGCGATCCTGCGCGCCTATGCCGAGGTCTATGCCCAGGACGACAATGCCGCGAAGTTCGTGAAGGATTTCGTTGCCGCCTGGACCAAGGTGATGAACGCCGACCGGTTCGACATCGCCTGATCTGCGCCCCTTCGGGGGCAGCCGACGAATACCCATGCGCGCGGCCCGCTGCCGCGCGCATCTTCTTTTTCGGGCCCCTGGCCCTGGAAGGGGGGATGCGGGACGCCCCTTTTAACGGTTCCGAAAGCGATTGACGGAAAGATCGGCAAGCGATCAGATGGGGATCCTTGAAGATGTCGAAAGTCTTAATTGTATGAAATTCGATTTCCGGAACCACAGCGTGCCGGTCATGGCCCGGATCGTCTTGTTGGCGGCCCTGTCTGCCCCGCAGCTTGGCCTGGCCCAGGCCGCGCCCGTCGATGAAGAGGCCGCGGCCGCGCTGAAGACCATGGGCGACTATATCGCCGGTCTGCGCAGCCTGACCTTCAGCGCCGACACCGAGGCTGAAATCGTTTTGGACAACGATCAGAAGCTGCTGATGTCCGGGCAGGTCTATTACCAGGCCACGCGGCCCGGGCATGTCGCCATCGAACTGATGACCGACGTGGTTCGCCGGGAGCTTTACTACGACGGGGCGACCGTCACCTATGTCGCGCCGGATGACGGATACTATGCCACGGTCGAGGAAACGGGCGACATCGCCACGATGCTGAAGACCCTGGCCGGCGCCCATGCGCTGGCCTTTCCCCTGGCCGACATCTTTGCATGGGGCACGAATGACACGCCCCTGGACGTGATCCGCGAAGGGTTCTTCGTGGGGTTCGCCAATATCGACGGGGTCGCCACGGATCACTGGGCCTTCCGCTCGGCCGACCAGGACTGGGAGGTCTGGATCCAGGCCGACGGGAATCCGGTGCCGCTTCAGGTCTCGGTCGTGGACAAGGATGTGCTGGCCCGTCCGCGCTTCACCGCGCGGCTGAAATGGGACGTGGAATCGGTGCCCGGACCAGAGGTCTTCACCTATTCTCCGGCCGAAGGCATGTCGGCCGTGCCGCTGATCACCTATGAAGACGCGGACAAGGAGGCCCGGCAATGAGCGCGAAGACGACCCGCGCATCGCTGATGCACAGCCTTGCCTTTGGCCTGCTTGTCTCGACCCAGGTTCTGCCTGGCGTTGCGCAGGCCGGCGGCCATGGCGGCCGCATGAACATGAGCAGCGGCAGCTTCCACGGTCACTCGGAAAGTTCCAGCAGCGGGTGGAACGTGCGGTGGCATGGGCACATCCCCTATGGTCCGGGCCCGGTGCGACCGCCCCATGACAGACCGGGGCATCATCCGGCCCACCACAATCCGCCATCGCCGGACCACCCGTGGCACCGGCCGCATCCGCCCTACGGTCCCGGTCCGGGTCACTACGGCCCGCCACCCTACTATCCGTTCCCGCCCCATTATCCGCACCCGCGTTACCCCTATGGTCCGCCGCCGGGTCCGTACTGGCATGGCTACGATCGTGCCAACAGCGACTTCTGGATGGGGGCTGCGGCAGGCGCGCTGGCTGCGATGGCCATCGGCAGCATTGTGGACGCGCCGCCCCCGGATTGCGTGGACCGCACCATCAATGGCGTCGACTACCTGCAATGCGGCAACACCTGGCTGCGCGCCGTGATGAACGGGCACAAGGTGACCTACCAGATCGTCGCCGTGCCCTGAGTGGCGTCAAGTTGTCGGGGAAGTACGGTAACCGGGGATGGCAACAGCCCCGGTTTTTCGTGCCGGAACGCGAACCGGTACAGCGATTCAGCAATCGAAACGGATCGGGGGGAAGTGGTACCGCCTCCCTGGCTTGAACAGGGGACCTCTGGATCCACAATCCAGCGCTCTAACCAACTGAGCTAAGGCGGCACGTGGGGGGCGATTTAGCCAAGCCGGACGGCGGATGCAAGGGGCAATGGAACGATCAGAGGTCGATCCGCCAGCTTTGCTCTACCATGTCGACCCCGAAGGAGCGGACGGGCTTGCTGTCGACCAGTTCCCACCCGGCCCCGGCATAAAGCGCGCAGGCCGCCCGGTGGCTTTCATGGGTCCACAGGACCATGTCGGCATAGCCGGAGCTCCGGGCGAATTCCATGCAGGTGCCCAGCAGCCGCTTGCCCAGCCCCTTGCCGCGGCTGGCGGGCTCCAGCAGGAACAGGCGCAGCTTGGCGGTGGAAGGCCGGTCGGGTCCGGCCGCGACACAGAAGATCGACCCCAGCCTTGTGTCGCCTTCGGCCGCGATCCAGCCCCGTTCCCGGGCGGGGTCGTGATCGGCCAGGAAGGCGGTCAGGATCTCGGCCACCAACGGGCCGAAAGTATCGTCGAATCCCTCGGCCTCGCGGTAGAGCGTCTGGTGACGCTCGACCAGCCAGTCCTTGTCGGCTGCGGTGAAGGGGCGAAGCACTGTCATGCTGCCATCTTCACGCCACCGGCTTGCTTTTCAAGCTCCGGCGGGCTAGCGCAGGGCACTGGACGTACCGTCAGAACGGGAAGGGCGGCTGCACATGGGCATCAACACCGAACGCGATATCGAAGCGAACCTGCAGATCGGGCCGACCGACCAGGGCATGGTGCGCTTGTTCGTCGAAGCGGGAAGCGCCGAGATCCCGATGGATTTCGAACCGGAAGAGGCCGAGGAGATCGCGGAAGAGATCCTCGTCGCCGTTCGCGCCGCCCGCGCCATCAAGCGCTAGGCGTACCCGCCACGATTCTCCGACAGCAAGACACCGGCGCCATGACAGCACCGGTGCATCGGTCATTTCTTAAGACGGGCCGGTCCTACCAGTGCCCGGTGCTTTCCATGCTGGCCCAGGGTTCGGCCGGGAGCAGGGCATCGCCGGCCTGCAGCAGCTCGATCGAGATATTGTCGGGCGAGCGGACAAAGGCCATGCGCCCGTCGCGCGGCGGGCGGTTGATGACGATGCCGTTGTCCTGAAGGTGCTGGCACATCGCATAGATGTCGTCGACCGCATAGGCGAGGTGGCCGAAATGCCGGCTGTCGCTGGGCAGGCCGTCGTCGCCGTCCCAGTTCCAGGTCAGTTCGACCGGGCAGTCCTCGTCCCCTTCGCTGGCCATGTAGACCAGGGTGAAGCGGCCCTGTTCGCTGGTGATCCGGCGAACCTCTTTCAGGCCGAGCAGTTCGTAGAAGGCCATCGACGCATCGAGATCCTTCACCCGGACCATGGTGTGCAGGTACTTGGTGGGCATGACAGTCTCCGTTTTCATTTCGGGCCGACCATAGCCGGTCGGGCATGATTGTCGAGCGTCCGCGCCCGGCGGGGCCCCTTGTCGTGGGGTGTCGTGGGGACGCTGTCCCCACACCCCTGGAGGTATTTGGAAAAAGGAGAAGGGGAAGGGCGCGCGCCATTTTGCCCACCCGCTCCGGCTTCGGGCGCGGCTTGTTCCTTCTTCTCTTTCCAAATACTCCAGCCGGAGGCGGACGGACCGATACGCTTGGCATGTGCCGGATATAGGGGTTCTGTTTCGCTTGAGAACCACATATGGTGTCGACCTGAGTCTTCACCGGAAAGGACGGATCATGCCGGTATCGCCCGAGCAGCTTGCCGAAATCCACGCCCAGCGGGCCGAACCGAAACAGACGCTGCGTGCGGTGGCGCCGGGGATGGAGCAGCATCTTTACACGGCCTACCCGGTGCTGGACCACGGATTTGTCCGGGTGATCGACTACATGGGCGACGATGCCGCGATCTGCCAGGCGGCGCGGGTCAGTTACGGGCGCGGGACCAAGTCTGTGCAGAACGACGAAGGGCTGATCCGGTACCTGATGCGGCACTGGCATTCGACACCTTTCGAGATGTGCGAAGTGAAGCTGCATGTGAAGCTTCCGGTGTTCGTGGCGCGGCAATGGATCCGGCACCGGACCGCCAACGTCAACGAGTATTCGGCCCGCTATTCGATCTTGGACCGCGAATTCTATATTCCCGCGCCGGAACATGTGGCGGCGCAATCGGTGCAGAACAACCAGGGCCGGGGCAATGTCCTGGAAGGGGACGAGGCCGCGCGGGTGCTGGAGGTGCTGAAGGCCGACGCCATGCGCGCCTATGACCACTATGAAGAGATGATCAGCCAGGACGGTCAGCAGGGGCTGGCGCGGGAACTGGCGCGGATGAACCTGCCGGCAAATATCTACACCCAGTGGTACTGGAAGGTGGACCTGCACAACTTGTTCCACTTCCTGCGGCTCAGGGCCGATTCCCATGCCCAGTACGAGATCCGGGTCTATGCCGACGAGATCTGCCGCCTGACCGCGGACTGGGTACCCTTTGCCTGGAAGGCCTTCGAAGACTATCGCCTGGGCGGTGCGCAACTGAGCCAGAGCGGGCTGGAGTGCATCCGCCGCATGCTGGGCGGCGAGGCCGTCACGCAGGAGACCTCGGGCATGTCGGCCAGGGAATGGCGGGAATTCGAGGCGCTGCTGAAAACGCCCGAAGCCTAGGGGCAGGCCACGGAAACCTGGCGGGTGGCCGGCATTGCCCGGCGCATGTATAGCGTGCCTATATACGAACCGGATCTGGGGTGATACCCTTCCAGGAGATCGGGCGGGGAAGGCGCGCTGGATCCGATGTTTGGTGCGGCTTGCTGTGCCGGTTGACCCAGCCGGCGGGTGCTGGTCGAAACCCTGACCGATGGCGCGAGCCGCGCGCCGATGCAAGGCCCGCAGCGGAGCTTGGTCGCGCGGGGTGGTGCGAGCGGATTATGGCGTGATGGCGAGTGGACGGAGTTTTGGATCGGTGATCCAAGGGGCGGCGGGATCCGGATCCTGACGCCGGCTTGCGACACTTTCTGCGCTGTCGCGGTTGGCCACGTATGTGTGGGGAGCGATCGGGCCTGAAGCGATGGCCGTGCAGTGGAAGTGAAGACCGGGACGCCCTTTCGGCGTCCCCGGGTCCTGCAGGCAGAAAGAGAAAAAACGACTTACCCTGTCCGCTGGAACGGCAGGTCAGGATGCAGCGACGGCTGCAGGGAAAGTGGCGCGCACCGGACGGTTGCCCGGCCGGAACGCCCCGAGTGCAGGCCCCGAATCGCCGGGGCCAGAACGATCAGAGCGTTTTCAGATCGGTCGCCATGACGCGGCCGTCCCGTCCGTCGCGCAATTCGTAGGAAACTTTCTGGTTGTCGGCGAGGCCGGTCAGACCGGATCTCTCGACGGCAGAAATATGAACAAATACGTCCTTGCCGCCTTCGTCAGGGGCAATAAACCCGTAGCCTTTGGTGGTGTTGAACCATTTCACGGTGCCTGTCGGCATGTCCCGTGTCTCCTTCTACCTTTAAGTCGCCCCGGGCGACCGGGGTGTTGCTGGCACATCGGCCGATCAGTCGACCGGCTTGGACCATGGAAGGCGGAAGGCTGATGGCGGATGTTCCGTATCTGAGGTTGGCATGGACCGTGGAAAAATGAAAGAAAAACGGGCAGAAGGTCCCGCATGGTCAGTTGAGTGACGCAACGGAGTGCAGGAATGCGACTTTATGGTCTGAAAACGTGCGACAGTTGTCGCAAGGCGCTGAAAGCCTTGCCGGAAGTTGAATATGTCGATGTCCGGAAAGAGGGCGTTCCGGCGGATCTGATGGCCCGGGCCATCGCCGCATTCGGGCCGAAGATGGTCAACAAGAGCTCTGCCACGTGGCGGGGGCTGGATGCCGCGGAACGCGAAGCTTCGGTTCAGGATCTGATGGCGGCGCATCCCACACTGATGAAGCGGCCGCTGATCGAGGCGGGCGACGAGTTGTACCTGGGCTGGGGCCCAGACACGCGCGCGGCCCTTGGCGTGGACTGACAGCACCCCTATCTGGTCCGGACAACAACCGGAGAGACAAGCGATGCGGAATGCGGCCCTGACCCTTGGCGTGATCGCGGGCATCGTGGGAATGCTGGTGGGCTTCTTCGCCTATGGCTACACCGCGGTGGTCGAGCAATGGGGCGAGGTGGACGGCGTGCTGACACAGGTGCAGGACGTCCACACGCTGAGGCTCGTCGCGATCGTGGCCCCGGTGCTGGCGATTGCCGGCGGCGCCATGGCGCGGTCCCAGGCATTGCTGGGGGGCATCCTTATGGGCGGTTCTGCCCTTGGGATGTATCTGGGGCTGGGGTTCAACGTCTTCACGATGTTCCCCATCGTCTTTGCCGCCACGGCCGCCGTTCTGGCGCTGGCGGCAGGCAGACCGGACGAACCCAGGGCACATTTCTGACGGGCGGGGGACCGCCCCCCCCGGGCGGCCCACCCACACGCCGTGGCGGGGAATGCGTGGGGCATACACACAACCGCTCGGATGCGCCGCAGCCTGGGCGGTGGCGGTCAGGCGATCCTGAGCGCGCGGTCCGCCGAGATCGGGCCTGCGCCCTTGATCACCAGAACCAGAAGGATCGTCACCCAAAGCAGGCGCTGGTCCATGATCATGCTGCCGGAGTCGCGGTCGAACCAGGCGCCGATGGTGGCGGCGGCGGCTTTGTGGCCGGTGACGTCGACATAGCTTTGTACCAGGATGAAGACGATCATGCCGATGGCACCGATCCGGGTGAAAAGGCCCAGGATCAAAAGCGCCGGCAGGATGAATTCCGCCCAGGTCCCGACCAGCGCGAAGAGGTGATAGCCGATCCCCAGCTGCGACTGGTCGTAGGAGACGGCCTCCATCGCCTTGGGGAACATCTGGGCGAAGGCGCCGGAAGACGGGTTCAGCCAGCCGAAGAGGCCGGGTCCCAGCTTCGTCATGGCCGAGGACCAGAAATAGACTGACAGCACCGCGGCAAAGGTGAAGCGGGCCAGCGTTGGGACGATCCAGTCGTCGGCACGGCCAAGGACCAAGAAGATCCGGTTGTGCAGGGTGACAAGGGTTTGCATCGGATCACTCCGTAATGGTCAGGATGGAAATGGCGCGGCGTTGCAGGAGCAGGGCCAGTATGGGCGCGAAATCGAAAGCGGGGACCTGAGCCTGCACGTTGTCCAGCGCGGGGCCCAGGGCGGTGCCCGCGGCCAGCGCGGCAATCCACGCAGCCCCACCTGGCGGCAGCAGGTCGACCACGGGATCGAAGTCGGGGCGGGAGATCAGGACGTCCTGCGCCCCGGCCTGCGGGGCGGGGGCATCGTCTTCGGTATTGAAGAGCCAGATCGCATGGATCGGCCAGGGGGATCGCAGAAGCCGCACTGCGGGCGCGAAGGCCAGGGTCACCCGCGCCAGACGGTCTCCGGGGACCGCGGCAAAGACTTCGGGCGTGACGTGATCGGCATCGGCGGCGTGATAGGACTGGCGCCGGGCCAGGTCCAGGCGGGCAATGTCCGGCAGGTAGGCCAGGGACCGAAGCTGTTCGACGGCACCCAGGAAATCGGGGAAGTCGGTGCCGAACCGTGCCATGATCGGACTGACCGGCAGATGGTCCTGAAGGTAGAGGCGGGACAGGCCGGTCATCGCTTCAGGTCCCAGCAGGCTGGCGACTGTCGGAAAGCCGCTGGACAGCGCATCGGACAGCCCGGCCACGACGTTGTTACGGTAGACGTCGAACCGGCGGCCGGCCGGAGCGTCTTCGGGGTTTCGAAGACCGGACGGTGCAGCGTCCTGCGGACGCAGGAGCGCGGCCGCGAAGGCGGCTTCGGTCACGCCCACAGCGGCATCTCCGCCCCTTGCCGGGCAGCCGTCAGGGCATCGCCGGCGCGCGCGGCCTCGGCCCGCAGGATGGGCCAGTCGGGGACGTCGTTGTCCCATTCGATCAGCACGGGCAGAGGCCCCGAGCGGGCCAAAGTGAAATCGAGCAGCGACCAGACCGGATCGGCCACGGGGGACCCGTGGTCGTCGATCAGAAGCGGCGCGCCGGTTTCGTCCGTTTCTGCCGCATGGCCGCCCAGGTGGATTTCGCCCACGCGGTCGAGGGGCAGCGCCCCGACATAGGCCTGCGGTGCGAAGCCCAGATTGGTGGCCGAGACGAAGACGTTGTTCAAATCCAGCAGCAGGCCGCATCCGGTGCGGCGGGCGACTTCGGCCAGGAAGGCGGGTTCGTCCCAGGTGCTTTCGGCGAAGGAAAGATAGCTGGACGGGTTTTCCAGAAGGATCGGCCGGGCCAGGCGGTCCTGCACCCGCGCCACATGGCCCGCGACACGTTCAAGCGTTGAATCCGTATAGGGCAGGGGCAGCAGGTCGTTGTAATAGGCGCCGCCATGGCTGGACCACGCCAGATGTTCCGACACGGCCGACGCGCCGGAGCGGTCCACGACGCGGGCCAGCCGGTCCAGATGATCCCGGTCTAGCGGGCCTTCACCGCCGATGGACAGGCCCACACCGTGGACCGATACGGGCATGGCACCCGCCAGATGGGCCAGTTGTGCCAGCGGGCGGCCGCCATCGCCCATGTAGTTTTCGGCATGGATTTCCACCCAGGCCACTGGGCCGGGGCCCGCAGTCAGGTCGGCGAAATGCTGGGGCTTGAAGCCGATGCCGGGGGCGGGGGGCAAGCAGGTCAGGCTGGGCATGCGCGTCCTCCGGGATAGGGAAGGGCGTCCCGGCCTGGCAGGGACGTCCGGATTTCGTGGCGGGGGCTAGGTGAACCCCGCCCTGCCTGTGGTCGGGCCGGCAAGGCGCGCACCCGATGCCGGATTAACCAACCGGACGGGGTGTCCTCAGGCCTTGGGCAGGTCGCGGGTCAACGCTTCCAGCGAGCCGTGGCGTGCGGTGCCGTCGGCTTCGGGGGGCAGCTTGATATCGGTGCAGGTGCCCTTGGCGACCAGCGTCCAGGCATTGCCCTGATAGTCCACGGTCGAGGTGCCGGCACAGGTCGTGCCCGGGCCCGCGGCACAGTCGTTCTTGCCGGCCAGGGACACGCCAAAGCACTTTTCCTTGGCCTGAGCTTCGGCCGTGGTCACGCCCACGGCGCCAAGTGCGGCCGCGACCGAGGCGGCAATGGTCAGGGATTTCACGGTGGTCGACATGGGTAGGTCCTCCGGTGGTTGTCGATGTCTGGCTTCACATCATGAAGGTAGTTACCGCCCCGGCGAAGAAGAATTCACATCGACGTAGATAACGTGGCCGTCATGCCACGTTACGGCCCCAAGGCCGGAAACCCGAAAAATCAGTCCGGATCCCGCAAGAAAAAGGCCGCGCCGGGGGAAATCCCGGCGCGGCCCGCTTCGATTGTTACAACTGGTCGGGGGCCTTGGCCTCACGCGACAGGCTTTCCGTGATCGCCTGTAACGTTTCGACCCTGGTCTGCTTCTCGCCCAGGCGACGGACGGACACGGTGCGCTCCTCGACCTCGCGGTGGCCGACGGCCAGGATCACCGGAACCTTGCCGACCGAATGTTCGCGGACCTTGTAGTTGATCTTCTCGTTCCGCGTATCGGCCTCGGCCCGGACACCGGCTGCCGTCAGCTGGGCCACCACTTCGGCTACGTAATCGTCCGCCTCGGACGTGATCGAGGCGACGACGACTTGCCGGGGCGCCAGCCAGAAAGGCAGCTTGCCTTCCCAGTTCTCGATCAGGATGCCGATGAACCGTTCGAACGAACCCAGGCAGGCACGGTGCAGCATGTAGGGCCGCGTCTTGTCGCCTTCGGGCGAGATATAGCTGGCCCCCAGCCGCTCCGGCAGGTTCGGGTCGACCTGGAACGTGCCGCACTGCCAGACACGGCCGATCGCGTCGGTCAGGTAGAAGTCGAGCTTCGGCCCGTAGAAGGCGCCATCGCCCGGCTCCAGCGTATATTCACGCCCCACGGCCTTGATCGCATTCTCCAGCGCGGCCTCGACATAGTCCCAGCTTTCCTCGGTGCCGACACGCTTGTCGGGGCGCGTGGCAAAGCGGATCTCGAACGTATCGAAGCCCAGCTCCTCATAGACATCCGCCAGGAAGTCGATGAAGCGCGCGCATTCCTCCTGGATCTGGTCTTCGGTGCAGAAGATATGCGCGTCGTCCTGGGTAAAGCCCCGCACCCGCATGATGCCATGCAGCGCGCCCGACGGTTCGTAGCGGTTGCAGGATCCGAATTCGGCCATGCGCAGCGGCAGGTCGCGGTAGGACTTCAGGCCCTGGTTGAACACCTGCACGTGGCACGGACAGTTCATCGGCTTCAGCGCGTTGATGCGCGTCTGATCCTTGTTCTTCGCAGAGGCATCGTCGTTCTCGCCGTCGCGGCCTTCGTCGACTTCCACGATGAACATGTGGTGCTGGTAGTTCTGCCAGTGGCCGGAGGCCTCCCAGAGCTTGCGGTCGACCACCTGCGGCGTGTTCACTTCCTTGTAGCCGCCCGCGCGCTGCTTGCGGCGCATGTAGTCCTGCAGCGTCGTGTAGATCGTCCAGCCGTTCGGATGCCAGAAGACCTGCCCCGGGGCTTCTTCCTGCATGTGGAACAGGTCCATCTCGCGGCCCAGCTTGCGGTGGTCGCGCTTGGCGGCCTCCTCCAGCATGGTCAGGTGGGCCTTCAGCTTCTCGCGGTTCGAGAAGGCCACGCCATAGATCCGCTGCAGCATCGGCCGCTTCGAGTCGCCGCGCCAGTAGGCGCCCGCAATCGACATCAGCTTGAACGCGTCGGCCGGAACCTGGCCCGTGTGCTGCAGGTGCGGCCCGCGGCACAGGTCCTGCCAGTCGCCGTGCCAGTACATCCGTACCGGCTCGTCGCCCGGAATGGCGTCGATCAGTTCCACCTTGTAGGGCTCGTTCTGGGCCTTGTAGTGGTCGATGGCGCGCTGGCGGTCCCAGACTTCCGTCCGCACCGGATCGCGAAGATTGATGATGTCCTTCATCTTCTTCTCGATCAGGCCCAGATCCTCGGGCGTGAAGGGCTCGGCCCGGTCGAAGTCGTAATACCAGCCGTTTTCAATCACGGGGCCGATGGTGACCTTCGTGTCGGGCCAGATCTCCTGGACCGCGCGGGCCATGATATGCGCCAGATCGTGGCGGATCAGCTCGTTCGCAGGGGCCTCGTCGGCCAGGGTATTGATGGCAAGGGTGGCGTCCTGGGCGATGGGCCAGGCCAGATCCCAGTGCTTGCCGTCCACGGTGGCGCTGATCGCCTTCTTGGACAGGGATTTGGAAATATCGGCAGCCACCTCGGCCGGGGTGATCCCGGCGTCATAGGAACGTGCATTGCCATCGGGGAATGAGAGAGAGATCTGTGCCATATCGGCCTCCTCGTCAGTTTGGCGCCCACGGAACGCCCGGTTGCGGGTTATGTGCGGTGCCGATGTGGCCCCATGACCGGGCACTGTCAACAGCGAAGCGAACGAAAGACGGCAAAGGCCGGATCTGTCGCGCCCCCGCCATTCGTGGGCAGGGCGATTGCCCCGGGTGGTCTTCGCCTGCTAGATCCGGTGGAAAAGGAGAGGGTTCCATGGCGGGCATCGACTATCTGGACACCACCCAGGGCCGCAGGCTGGCCTATCGCAAGACCGAAGGGGCGGGGCCGACCATCGTCTTCCTGATCGGGCTGAAATCCGACATGGAAGGCACCAAGGTCGTCCACCTGGAAGACTGGGCCCGGGCGCGCGGGCAGGCCTTCCTGCGCTTCGACTATTCGGGCCACGGGCAAAGTTCGGGCACGTTCGAAGACGGCGCCATCGGCGACTGGCACGAAGACACGCTGGCCGCGGTCGAGGCGCTGACCGACGGGCCGCTGGTGGTCGTGGGATCGTCCATGGGCGGCTGGCAGTCGCTGCTTCTGTGCCGTGCGATGCCCGAACGGATCGCCGGGCTTGTCACTATCGCCGCGGCGCCGGATTTCACCGAAGACGGATACTGGGCCAGCTTCACCGAAGAACAGAAAATGGTGCTGGAACGGGACGGGCAGGTCGCCATGCCGTCAGATTACATGGAGCCCTATATCGTCACCAGGCGCATGATCGAAAATGGCCGCCAGCACCTTGTCCTGCGGTCGCCCCTGCATCTGCCGTTCCCGGTTCGCTGCCTGCAAGGCACCGCCGACAGTGCCGTCAGCACGGAAACCGCGCTGCGCCTGCTGGACCATGCCGATTGCCCCGACATGCGGCTGACGCTGGTCAAGGACGCAGATCACCGGTTCTCGGAACCGGAAAACCTTGTCATGATCGAAAGGGCGATCCTCGACGTCATGGGCGAGGGCTGATGCGGAGGCGGGCCATGGCCGTGCTGACGATCCTTGTCGCGCTGGTCGTGGCCGTATGGGCCCTGTTCCGGTTCGGGCCCTATGAAGAGGTCGACCTGAATGCGTCGTTCGAGCCGCGAAAGTTCGGCGAAGGCGTGGGCGTCTATTTCGAAAGCGTCGAATCCGCCTTTCCCGACATCTGGCCCGGCGTGGAAAAACGCGTGGTCTGGGCGGGCCCGCGGGAAACGCGGACGCCGGTGTCGATCCTCTATGTCCACGGCTTTTCCGCCAGTTCGGAAGAGATCCGCCCGGTCCCGGACCAGATCGCGACCGCGCTGGGCGCGAACCTTGTCTATACGCGTCTGACTGGCCACGGACGGACCGGCGCCGCAATGGCCGAGGCGACGGCCAGGGCCTGGATGCAGGACATGGCCGAAGGCATCGCGGCCGCCCGCGCGGTGGGCGACCGGGTCGTGGTCATCGGCACCTCGACCGGGGGCACGCTGGCGCTGGCCGCGGCGCTGGATCCGGACCTGTCCAAGGATGTGGCGGCCGTCGTGTTGGTCTCTCCCAACCTCGGGGTGAATTCCCCGGTGGCACGGTTCATGACCTGGCCCTTTGCGCGGCATTTGATGGCGCTGACCTCGGGCCGGATCCGCCATGTCGAAGGCCGGACATCGGCGCAGGAAGACTATTGGACCAACGATTACCCGATCTCTGCCGTCACGGTGATGGCGGCGCTGGTCAAGGCGGTGAACGCGCTGGACGCAGGGCAGGGGACGGCGCCGCTGCTGGTGCGCTTTTCCGACGACGATCAGGTCGTGGTGGCCGCAGATACCCGCGCCTTTGTCGACCGATGGGGCGGGCCGGTGACGCTGCAGGCTGTCCCGGGCGACCGGATCGACGATCCGTGGAACCATGTCATCGCCGGCGACCTTGCCAGTCCGAACCAGAACGCCCCGGCCGTGGCCGAGATCACGGGCTGGCTGCGCCAGGTGCTGGGTCTGTAACCCGATGCGCAGGCCCGCCAGCATGTGGAGCCTGGAAACGCTGGGCCGGGTGCGCCTGTCGAGACATTTCTACATGCGCGACTTTCTCTATTCCGAGATCGGGAATTTCCATAGGCTCCAGAACATTCCCGACAACCCGGACCTGGCCATCGAGACGGGGCGGATGCTGTGCACCGAACTGCTGGACCCGCTTCAGGAAACCTTTGGCCGGATCGCGGTCCGGTCGGGTTACAGGTCTCCGTCGCTGAACCGTTTCGGGAACCAGAACGCGCTGAACTGCGCCCGGAACGACAATCCCATCGAATGCCATATCTGGGACCGGGGCAGGGGCGACGCGCGGATCGCCGGTGCGTCGATCATGATCCCGTGGTTCGCGGACCAATACGACCGGGGGCGCGACTGGCGCGATCTGGCCTGGTGGATCCACGATCATCTGCCTTATTCTGGGCTCTGGTTCTTTCCGAAGCTCTGCGCCTTCAACATCGACTGGCGACCCCATGCCTTGTCCACGATTTCCAGTTACATCGAACCAAGGGGCAAGTTGCTGGCCGCCGGTGAAGACCCTGCCGAAACCTTGACCGACCGTCAGCGGCGCTATGCGGATTTCCCGGAATACCGCGGCATTTCTTACCCCTAGCGGCATGGTCGGGGCAGGGCTTCTCTTGTAGGCTGAGAGAGTTTTTGCAGAGTGACAGGGGAACGAGGCGGATGGGAAAATCTTGGTCATGACGGAACCGGTTGTCTTCCTGCCGGGCATGATGTGTGACGCGCGCCTGTTCGCGCCTCAGGTGCAGGTCCTGTCTGCCCGTCGGGCCACCATGATCGGGCCGGTCACCGGGGGCGAACGGGTCGAGGAGATCGCATCGGCCCTGCTGGACCAGTTGCCACATCGGTCTGCCGTGGTCGGTCACGGGCTGGGCGCCATCGTTGCGATGGAGATCACCCGCCGCGCGCCGGATCGGATTGCCCGCCTGTGCCTGATGAGCGCCCATCCCCTGGCGGAAAGCCCGCAGGACGCGGCAGAACGCGAGCCGCTGATCATCGGCGCCCGCACCGGCAAGCTGGACGAGGTGATGCGCAAGGTCCTGCCGTCCGGGGCACTGGCCCCCGGGCCGCGGCGGCTGGACCTGATGAACTTCGTCGGGGCGATGGCCCGCGACCTGGGGCCGGAGGTCTTCGTCCGCCAGTCCCGCGCGCTGCAGCGCCGCCGGGACCAGCAGCCGACGCT
Source organism: Chachezhania sediminis (assembly GCF_009765275.1). Taxonomy (GTDB): domain Bacteria; phylum Pseudomonadota; class Alphaproteobacteria; order Rhodobacterales; family Rhodobacteraceae; genus Chachezhania; species Chachezhania sediminis. The sequence continues at coordinate 909,779 of NZ_VOPH01000001.1, read as the reverse complement.
GCGCAAGATCCGTGTGCCGGCCATGGTCCTGTGCGGGCGTCACGACACGCTGGTGCCGGCCAAGCGGCAAAGCTTCATGGCCGAACTGATCCCCGGCGCGCGGTTCGTCGAAATCGAGACCGCCGGTCACCTGCCGTCGCTGGAGGCGCCGAAGGCCACGCTGGAAGCGCTGGGCGCCTGGCTGTCCATCCCGGCTATGGCCTGAGGCTGCCCTGGACATTGGTGCAAGGCCCCTTGCCGGGATGGCGTTGCGTCAAGAAGGGAGACGCCCCCCTGTTCATTCGGTGGGTGCGGGCCGGCGCTGTCCGGCCCGGAGCCGGGCGGAACGGTTGATTGGATACGCTTCCGAACGTCAGCGGCGCGGGGGATAAAGCCCGTCGCTGTCGTCCGGGCCCACCATCGCGGGCGTGGCCAGGGGCTTGCGGGTCGCGGCATCGAAGAAGGGGGTATTCTTCCAGCGCCCCGACAGCCGTGCGGCGGCAAGCCCGGTCATCAGCTTGGCCACTGCTCCGATCCCAAGTCCGGCCTTGGACGTGCCGTCGGGCTGCGTGCGGAAGACGTGCATCTTCACCGGGCCCAGATCTGACGGATCCGCGGCCCGGGCCGCGATCATGCCGGCGAAGGGCACGCCCGGGCTGGACGTGGTGTTGAAAAGCGGTGCCTTGCAGCAGGTTGCGTACCAGCGGTATGGACCCTGTTTCGTCAGGCGGAAGGCGCCGACATGGTCCTGACCCTCGGTGAAACGTACCCGGTCCGCCGTGGTCTGGAAGATGGCCACGCCTTCCGGATCCGGGTCGGGTTGTCCGCACCAAAGTTCTCCGGCGCGGCAGTATTTACAATGGCAGATGATGTGCGTTCCGCCAGGGGAGGAGGTGCGGGAAACCTCGCCCCGGACCGACCCGCAGGCGCAGGCAAAGCGGATCGGCTCTGTGGTGGGCATCAGGTCACTCTGCCGCCATGTCGCCGGCGGCAGTCGTGGCCCCGCTGGCCGGCGGCCGGCTGTTGTCGTCGATGAAGTTCAGCACCAGCGGGCGGATATTGTCCCGCCAGGACCGACCGGCAAAGATGCCGTAATGGCCCGCGCCCGGTTCCAGGTGGCTGTACTTCTTTTCCTCCGACAGACCGGTGCACAGGGCCAGCGCCGCGATGCACTGACCGGGGGCGGAAATGTCGTCATTGGCACCTTCGACCGTCTTGACCGCGACATCGGTGATCTTGCCGATGTCCACCTTCTTGCCGGCGACCACGAAGTCGTTCTTCGCGATCTGGCATTTCTTGAAGATCCGCTCGACCGTGGACAGGTAGAACTCGGCCGTCATGTCCATCACGGCCAGGTATTCGTCGTAGAACTTGTTGTGGGCATCGTGGTCCGAGGCTTCGCCGCGCGCCACCCGCTGGATCTGGTCGGAAAAGGCCTGGCTGTGCCGGTCGGCATTCATCGACATGAAAGAGGTCAGCTGCAGGAGGCCCGGATAGACCATGCGGCCCACGCCCTTGTATTTGAAACCCACGCGCTGGATCGCGGCCTCTTCCAACTGGCCCATGGTCACGCGGCGGCCGAAATCGGTCACCTCGGTCGGGGTCGCCTCTGGGTCGACCGGGCCGCCGATCAGCGTCAGCGTGGCGGGTTGGGCGGCCGGGTCTTCCTCGGCCAGGTAGGCAGTCGCGGCCAGCGTCAGCGGCGCCGGCTGGCAGACCGCGATCACGTGGATGTCGGACCCGAGCGCACGCATGAAATCGACGAGGTAGAGGGTGTAATCCTCGATGTCGAACTTGCCCATCGACACCGGGATATCGCGGGCATTGTGCCAGTCGGTAATATAGACCTCGCAATCGCCCAGAAGCGATTTCACGGTCGAGCGCAGCAGTGTGGCATAGTGGCCGGACATCGGCGCCACCAGCAGCACGCGCCGCTTGGACGGTTCGCGGCCGTTGATCTTGAAGTGGATCAGGTTGCCGAAGGGTTTTTCGACCACCGTTTCGAGTTCGACCACGTGATCGCGGCCGTCCTCGCCGGTAATCGAATCGATTCCCCAGTCGGGCTTCACCACCATGCGCGAGAAGGTGCGCTCCGCCACTTCGCCCCAGGCGCCCATCAGCGTCAGGGCAGGATTGGGCATCGCCGCGAAAAGCGGATATCCGGCAATGGCTTGCGCGGTCGCCCCCATCCACTGGTTGGTGTTCCGCGCCGACTCCATCAAGTCGTAGGTCGTCATGTATCGCATGTCGGGTCTCCAGTCGAACCGGCCGCCGACGCGGATACGCTGGCGGCCTGCATGGACCAATCGTCGCTTTGCCTCCCGACCATACGACGGTAGTGTGGTCTGTAGGAGGAAGGTTAAGGGGGAAAGGTTAAAATGACAACGGGCGACGACTCCGAGGGACGGACGGATGGCACGATGCCGCTTTCGGGGGAGAACCTCGAGAAGCTGACAGAGAATCTGGACAAGGTCGAGGTGCTGACCAAGCGCCTGGTCGAGGCTTTGTCCCGCCGCAAGATGCGTAGCCCGTCCCTGGACGGGCCAAGCCAGCAATTGTTTCAGCGCGCGGCTACGGCTTATTGGGCCGAAGCGGTGAACAATCCGGCCAAGATCTTCGAACACCAATTGTCCTATTGGGGCAACTCCGTCCGGCATTTCCTGGAAGCGCAGCAGGCGTTGGCCAAGGGCAAGCTGCAGGCGCCTGACGACCCGGGGCCGAAGGACCCGCGATTCAAGAATCCCCTGTGGGATTCGCATCCCTATTTCAATTTCCTGAAGCAGCAGTACCTGATCAACGCCGACGCCATCCGCCAGGCGGTCGAGGATGTCGACGACCTGAATCCGGTGGAAAAGAAGCGGCTGGGCTATTTCGCCAAGCAGATCGTGGAACTGATGTCGCCGACCAACTTCCTGGCCACCAACCCGGATGCGCTGGAAAAGGCGCTGAAGACCGAAGGCCAGTCGCTTGTGCAGGGGCTGGAAAATCTGATCCACGACCTTGAAGCCCACGATGGCGAACTGATCGTGCGCCTGTCGGACGATACGGCCTTCCAGATGGGCGGCAACATCGCCACAGCGCCGGGCGCCGTCGTCTTCCGCAACCGGATGCTGGAACTGGTGCAGTATTCGCCCACGACGGAAACGGTGAAGGAAATCCCGCTACTGATCGTGCCGCCCTGGATCAACAAGTTCTACATCCTGGACCTGAAGGCCCAGAACAGCCTGATCCGCTGGATCACCGACCAGGGCTATACCGTCTTCGTCGTCTCGTGGGTGAACCCCGACGCCAGCTATGCCGAGGTCGGCATGGAGGAATATGTCGAGGAGGGCTTCCTGACCGCGATGTCCACGGTGCGGGAGATCTGCGGGACGGAGAAGCTGAACGTCATCGGTTATTGCATCGCGGGCACCACGCTTGCGCTGACGCTGGCGCTGATGAAGGCGCGGGGCGATACCTCGGTCAACTCGGCCACCTTCTTTACCGCGCTGACCGATTTCTCGGATCAGGGGGATTTCACGCCTTTCCTGCAGGACGATTTCGTCGACGCGCTGGAGGAGGAGATGGACAAGGACGGGATCCTGGCGTCCTACCTGATGGCGCGCACCTTCTCGTTCCTGCGGTCGAACGATCTGGTCTACCAGCCGGCGATCCGGAACTACATGCTGGGCGAGGCGCCGCCGGCCTTCGATCTGCTTTACTGGAACGGGGACGGGACCAACCTGCCGGCCAGGATGGGCAAGCAGTACCTGCGCAAGCTGTGCCAGCAGAACCAGTTCGCTGCCGGCGGTCTGGAGCTTCTTGGCCACACGCTGAAGATTCAGGATGTGAACGTGCCGCTGTGCGCTATCGCCTGCGAGACGGATCACATCGCGCCGTGGAAGGACAGCTATCGGGGAGTCCAGCAGATGGGGTCGCCGGAACGGACCTTCATCATGACGGAATCCGGCCATATCGCAGGCATCGTGAACCCGCCGTCCAAGAAGAAGTACGGACATTACCTGAACCCGGACATGACGCTGGACTACGAGACCTGGAAGGACACCGGCACCTATCATGAAGGGTCCTGGTGGCCGACCTGGGAGGCATGGCTTCGGCCCCGGTCGGGCGGTGACGTCCCAGCGCGGGAACCGGGGGATTCGACTCACCCGGTGCTTGTGCCGGCGCCCGGGACCTATGTTGCGGTGAAAGCCTGACGGTGCAGCCCTTGTGCGCCGTCTAAAATATCCTTTGAAAACAACGATTGTTCTGCAGCGCAGCATTTTTTCCTTGAAATGCTGCGCTGCAGCATGCATATTCCGCTCAGCTAAGAAACGGGGCGGGCCCGTTAGGCAAAAGGATTTGAGACAATGGCAAGCACGCAAGATTTCACCGCTATGATGAAAGACATGATGGGCGCATTCCCGGTCGACACCTCGTCGATGGAAGAAGCGTTCAAGACCACCGCCGACCTGAACGAAAAGCTGTCGGTCATCGCGCTGGACGCCGCCGAGAAATCGGCCGACCTGACGTCGAAGTGGGCAAAAGACACCATCACCAAGCTGACCGAGATGGCGAAAGCCAAGGACGAGCCGGCGGACTATGCCAAGGCCGTGACCGACTTTGCATCGGCAACCGCCGAAGTGGCCGCCGAGAACATGGCCGCCTTCGCCGAGATCGCGAAGAAGGTCCAGATGGACACCGTCGAGCTGATGATGTCGGCCGGCAAGGACGTCGCTGAGGAAGCCACCTCGGCCATGAAGAAGGCAACCGCCGACATGACCGAAGCGGCCAAGAAGGCGACCGCTCAGTAAACGATGGGATCCCGCAAGGGATCTTCGGGGTTCGAAGATCTGCACCTCCTCTCCTCCCATCCGGTGCAATCTCGGACAGGGCAGGCCTTCGGGCCTGCCCTTCCCGTTTCAGGGCAGGGGAAGGCCCCGAACAGGGCGCAGTTCTTTTCGGATTGCGCGACGTTCAGTGACCGTTTCCCTTTGCATTCTGCTTTGCAGCGATTACGTTTAACGGGTGCAGGGCTCGGGAGGGACCGAAATGGCGGATGGCGACAAGCCACTTCTGATCAAGAGATACGCTAGCCGACGTCTCTATAACACGGAGACGAGCGATTACGTGACGCTCGAGGATATCGCCGGGTTCATCCGGGCGGGCCGAGAGGTGCAGATCGTCGATCTGAAGTCGGGCGACGACCTGACCCGCCAGTACCTCCTGCAGATCATTGCCGAACATGAAAGCCGGGGCGAGAACGTCCTGCCGGTGAACGTGCTGATGGACCTGGTCCGCAGCTACATGGTGCCGGGCGGGGGCATGATGCCCCATTTCCTGACCAGCTCCTTCGAGATGCTGCGCGACAGCCAGTCGAAGATGATGGAAAACATGCAGGCGATGAACCCGATCACCACCTTTCCGGGCTTCGAGGCGATGAAGGCCCAGCAGGAAGCCTGGCTGAAGGCGATGACCGGCGGTTTCCCGTCGGGCATGTCCGGGCCGGGCCACGATGACGGCACGGCCAAGCCTGCGGCCAAGAAATCGGGTGACGGTGACGAGCTGGATGCGATCAAGAAGCAGCTGGCCGACCTGCAGTCGAAATTGTCCAAGCTGAGCTGATTTCGCGCGCGGCGGGATCGCGCCCTTCGACGGCCCACCCGCCCGCCCTCGGCGAATGCGGTCCGCATTCGCCGAACCGTCTCGGGCGCGATGCGGCGCTTGTGCGCCGCGGTTCCTGGGCTTCGGGGTGTTTGTTCGAACGAAAAAGCGGCGCACCCGGCGCCGCTTTTCTTTTGTCCGCAGGTTTGCCGGCGATCAGGTGCCGTAGGCAAGGGGCTCCGGCATGACCTCGTCCATCGCGCCCAGCAGGATGTCGGCGATGATGTCGAGTTCCGCCCTGGTCAGGCGCACCGGCAGACGCACGTCGCAGGCGCGCATCAGCATGGCACGGGTCTGCGGCAGTTCCGGCAGGTCCTTGATGAACTGCCAGTTCCAGAACGCGCGGGCGTTGTCCGTGCTCATCCCGAAGACCTGGACCTTCACCCCACGGTCGGCGGAAAGCGCGGCGAAGGCCTTCACCTGGTTGTCAGTCAGGCCGACAAGGTTGAACTGGATCGAATCCGGTGCGCGGACTTCCGGCGCCAGGCAGGGCGGCACCTCGAACCAGGGGGATCCGTTCAGCCGGTCCGCGACATAGTCGTGGTTCTTCAGCCCGTCGATCACCCTACGCTCCAGTTCCGGGATCTGGGGACGGATCACCGCGGCCGACAGGTTGTTCATGCGCAGATTGTAAAGCGGCAGCTTGTTCTGCCAGCGGCCGAAGGCCTCTTCCAGCTCTGACGAGTTTTCGCCCCGGCGCTTGTGCTTCTTCCAGTTATGCTCATAGGCGCCCGACATGATCACGGCGCGCGCGACCAGTTCGGGGTCGTCGCTGACCAGCACGCCACCTTCGCCGGCATTGATCATCTTGTAGGACTGGAAGGAAAAACAGCCGATCTTGCCGATGGTGCCGATCTTGCGCCCGCCCCAGGTCGTGCCCAGCGAATGGGCCGCATCCTCGATCACCGGGATGTCGCGGGCATCGCACAGCGCCATGATGGCGTCCATGTCCGAGGTATGGCCGCGCATGTGGCTGATGATGACAGCCGCGATGTCCTGATCCAGCTTCGCCTCGAAATCCGCCAGGTTGATGCGGAGGTTTTCGCCCACCTCGCACAGGACCGGCAGGCAGTCGGCGTGGATCACAGACGACGGCACGGCGGCAAAGGTGAAGCCCGGCAGAAGAACCTTCGCGTCCCGGGGCAGGTCCAGCGCCTTCAGCGACAGGAACAGCGCCGCCGAACAGGAGGACACCGCCAGTGCATAACGGGTCCCCATCATCTCGGCGAATTCGCCTTCCAGAAGCGAGACCGGCGCGTCCTCGGAATTGTAGCGGAAGAGGTCGGCCGACTGCATCAGCGCATCGATCGCCTCGCGCGCGGCGTCGGGAATCGGTTCGGCCTGGTGAACGTCAGGTGCTACGACCGGCTGCGACTGGGTCTGCATATTCGGTTTTCCTTAAACTGTACTTCGAACTATCTTAATATGAACAAGGGCCAAGTCCAAGCGCAATCCGGTCGCAGGGCCGAATTTTCACGGTGCTGTCGTAATTTGGCGGAAAACCGTGGCCTAGATGCCCAGCCGGTCGCGCATAGAGAACCAAGTCATCGCCAGCACCAGGATGGGCGAGCGGAGCGCGCTGCCCCCAGGGAAGGCCGGGCTGGGGATGGCGGCCATGGTGTCGAAGCCGTCGGCGTGCCCTTCCACCGCCTGCGCCATCAGCTTGCCGGCCAGTGTCGCCAGCGCAACGCCATGGCCGGAATAGCCGGACGCGGTCAGGATCGTGGGCGCCAGCCTTGCGAAATAGGGCATCCGCTGCACGGTGATGGCCAGCGTCCCGCCCCAGGCATGGGTCACGCGCACGTCCCGAAGGTGCGGATAGACCTTTTCCATGTTCGGGCGGACCTTCGCCTCGATATCGCTGGGGAAGCGATAGCCATAGCTTTCCCCACCGCCGAATATCAGCCGCCCGTCGGGCGACAGGCGAAAATAGCTGACGACGAACTTGTCGTCGGCCACGGCGACGTTCTGTGTCAGCACACGGGAAACGTCGTCGCCCAGCGGTTCGGTCGCGACGATGAAGTTGTTGATGGGCATCACCCGGGCCGCGACCCTGGGTTCCAGCCCGCCAAGATAGCCATTGCAGGCCAGGATCACATGTTCCGCCGTGACAGTGCCGCGGTCGGTGACCACCTTCGCGGGGCTTCCCTTTCGGATTTCCGAAACCCGCGTGCCTTCGCAGATCGTGGCGCCGGCCGCCGCCGCCGCGCGAGCCAGGCCCAGGGCGAAGTTCAGCGGATGGATGTGGCCCGCGCCGCTGTCATAGGTGCCGCCCACATAATAGTCCGACGGGCAGATCGCACGGAATTCGTCCGCGTCCAGCTTGCGGATCTGTTCATAGCCGCAGCGGTCGACCAGCTGGTCGGCGTGGGCATGCTCCTCGGCCAGGCTGGACCGGCTGCGTGCGGCGTGCAGAAGCCCCAACGCCAGATCGCAGTCGATCCGGTGCGTCGCGACCAGCGATTTCACCAGATCCTTCGACGCCTCGGCCAGGTCCCAGAGCTTTGCCGCGTTCCCGGCCCCGACCATCTTTTCCAGTTTCAGCGGATCGCGGTTGTGTCCGGTGCCGACCTGGCCGCCATTCCGGCCCGACGCGCCGAAGCCCACGCGTTGCGCTTCCACCAGCACCACGCGTCGGCCGGCTTCGGCCAGGTGCAACGCCGCGGACAGACCCGTGAAGCCGCCGCCGACGATGCAGACATCGGCGGTGATGTCGCCGTCCAGTGGCGGGTAGCTTTTGTCGTCGTTGGCGGTGGCGGCGTACCAGCTGTCCGGATGGGTGCCGGGCCGGTCATTGATGTCGAGCAGGTTCATGATCACGCAGGCCGCCCGCCTGGTGCGGACCGCCCCCTTTCTTCGTTACGGCACACGGGCTCCGAAGGGCCCGGTCTTCAGACGTTCAGCAACAGGTGTTCGCGTTCCCAGGGAGAGATCACCTGAAGGAACTCCTCGTATTCCATCCGTTTTACGATGCCGTAGACGCGGGCGAAGTCGGGGTGGATGATGTCGTGCAGCACCGTCGCCTCGTCAAAGAGGTCGAGCGCACCGCCCAGGATCCGGGGGAAGTCGCCTTCGCCTTCATAGGCATCGCCTTCGAAGGCCGCCGCCGGCATCTTCTTTTCCATCATGCCCAGGTAACCGCAGGCCAGCGATGCCGCGATCCCCAGATAGGGGTTGCAGTCCATGCCGGCGATCCGGTTTTCGATCCGCCGCGCGGCCGGATCGGACAGGGGGACGCGAATGCCGGTCGTCCGGTTGTCGTAGCCCCATTGCAGGTTGATCGGCGCAGCGTTGTCCGGGACGTAACGGCGGTAGGAGTTCACATAGGGCGCCATCATCGCCAGCGCGGACGGCATGTGGTTCTGGATCCCGGCAATGAAATGGTAGAACGCCTCGGTCTCGGACCCGTCGGCGTTCGAGAAGATGTTGTCGCCGGTCTTCGCATCCACGACCGAATGGTGGACGTGCATGGCGCTGCCGGGCTCTTCCATGATCGGTTTCGCCATGAAGGTCGCGAAACAGCCCTGTTTCAGCGCCGCCTCGCGGATCAGGCGCTTGAAGTAGAACACCTCGTCCGCCAGCAGCACGGGGTCGCCATGGCGCAGGTTGATTTCCAGCTGGCCGGCGCCGCCTTCCTGGGTGATGCCGTCGATTTCGAATCCCTGCGCTTCGGCGAAATCGTAGATACTGTCGATCACGGGTCCGAATTCGTCGACCGCAGTCATCGAATAGGCCTGCCGTGCGGCGGCGGGGCGGCCTGACCGGCCGATCATCGGTTCGATCTGGCGGCCCGGGTCGGTGTTTCGCGCGACAAGATAGAATTCCATCTCGGGCGCGACGACCGGTTGCCAGCCCTGATCCTCGTAGAGCTTCACGACCCGTTTCAGCACGTTGCGCGGGCTGAACGGGATCGCGTTGCCTTCGCGGTCATAGGCGTCGTGGATCACCTGCAGCGTCCAGTCGGCGGTCCAGGGCGCGGCGGTGGCAGTGGCATAGTCGGGGCGCAGGATCATGTCCCGCTCGATGAACCCTTCCTTGCCGGCCGCATCGCTCCAGTCGCCGGTGATGGTCTGGTAGAAGATGCTGTCGGGCAGGTGGAACATCGACTGGCGCCGGAATTTCTGTGCCGGGACCGCCTTGCCGCGCGCGATGCCCGGCAGATCGGAAATGATGCATTCCACTTCGTCCAGCCGCCGGCCTTCAAGGTATTCGCGGGCGGCTTCGGGCAGGGTTTCCAGCCAGTCGTCAGAGCCTTCGGTCTTCATGACCGGTTTCCTTTCAATACGGCCGCGACCGTCTGTGCGATTGCGGCATTGTCGTTCGGGCGGTCCAGGCCGGTCTCTGCGTTCTTAAGCAGCGCATCGGGCACCACGCCCTTGCCGCGAAAGCGGATCAGCCCGTCGATCACCGAGTTCGAGAATTCAGGGTGAGGTTGAATCGTCCAGACATTCGGACCATAGGCCAGAACCGCGTTCGCGCAGAAGTCGTTCGAACCCAGAACCTGCGCCCCTTCGGGCAATTCGACCACCTGGTCCTGATGCCAGGCGTTCAGCGCCAGGGTCTTGTCACCGACCTTGTATTCGGTCCGGCCCACGGACCAGCCGCCCGGGAACTTCACGACCTTGCCGCCCAGGGCCTGGGCGATGATCTGGTGGCCGAAGCAGATGCCCACCAACGGCCGGTCCGCCGCGACGATATCGCGGATCAGCGCCTCCAGCGGCGGGATCCAGTCGTGGTCTTCATAGGCGCCGTGGCGCGAGCCGGTGACGATCCAGCCGTCGGCTGCGGTGGGGCCGTCGGGGAACTGCCCGTCTACGACGTTGAAGGTGTCGAACTCGAACCCGTTGCCGGCCAGGAAGCGCTGGAACATGGCGTCATAGTCGCCGTGCCCCGCCACGATCTGATCGGGCGCATGGCCGGTTTGGAGGATACCGATTTTCATGATGCACCTGAGTTTTGATCAAATCCTGAATAGCCGAGCCCCGGGGGGGCAGGCAAGGGTCACACGGTTTCCAGATAGGCCAACCAGTGTTGTTCGGGGGGCAGGGCTGCAAAACGGGTCATCTCCTGCCGTTTTGTCAGCACAAGATTGTCGATCAGCAGCTTCGGGAAGATCCGCGCCATCCGTTCGCTGGCGGCAAAGCGGTCGATTGCGGCCCCCATCGTGTGTTCCAGCGTCGGCAACCCGTCCAGTTCATAGGCGTTGCCGGTGACGGGTGCAGAAGGCTCGTCCCCGTCCTCGATGCCGGTCAGTGCGGCGCCCAGGATGGCGGCGAGGCCCAGATAGGGGTTCATGTCGCCCCCTGCCACGCGGTGTTCGATCCGCCGTGCCACCGGCTGACCGCCCGGGATGCGCAAGGCCACGGTGCGGTTGTCATAGGCCCAGACAGCCGTGGTCGGCGCATGGGCGCCGTCGACATAGCGATTGTAGGAATTGGCATGGGGGGCAAAGATCACCGTGCTGTCGGGCATGGCCTTCAGGCAGCCCGCTACGGCATGGCGCAGCGTGTCGGTGCCCCGTGGCCCGCCATCGTTGAAGATGTTGTCGCCGTTTTCGTCCAGGACCGAAAAATGGACATGCATCCCGTTCCCGGCATCGTCAGCATAGGGTTTGGCCATGAAGGTCGCCGAAAAGCCATGTGCGCGGGCCAGTCCGCGGACCAGCGCCTTGAACAGCCAGGCATCGTCGGCCGCGCGCAGGGCGGGCTGGTGTTCCAGCGCCACTTCGAACTGGCCGACCCCGCTTTCGGAAATGGCCGACTGTGCCGGGATCCCCATCGCCCGGCAACCGTCGTAGAGTGCGGTGAAGAAGCTGTCGAAGGCATCCATTTCCGCCAGCGACAGGATCGCCTCGCCCGCAAGGGCGCGGCCCGTCATCGGGTTCCGGGGCGGCAGGGGGGACTGGCCGGTGTCGTCCAGCAGGGTGAACTCCATCTCGGTCGCGGCCATGACCTGCCAGCCGCGGTCGGCAAAGCGTTCCAGGATGGCTTTCAGCGCATGGCGCGGATCGCCCGAAAAGGGCCGGCCCGAATCGTGATACATGCTCATCGGCACCAGCGCCGTGGGGGCGGCGATCCAGGGCATCGGCACGGGACCGCGGGCGGTGGGGCGCAGGACGCCATCGGCATCGCCCGCGTCGAAGACCAGCGGGCTGTCGTGGATGTCGGCGCCCCAGAGGTCGACGTTCAGCGCCGAAAACGGCATGCGGACCGCGCCGCGGTCCAGTTTCGTTCCAAAGGATCCGGGCACGCGCTTGCCGCGCATCTGCCCGTTCAGATCGGCCGCCGCCACCCGCAGGGTCGCGAAGGCGCCCAGATCGTCAAGGTTCATGTCATGCTCCGTCTTGCGTGCCTCGGGCGGCCGTTGCCGGCAGGCCCTTGGCCTGCACGCTCAGGCTGCGGCCGCGGGGGGCGGCGGGGTTTCGACGTCCAGGTAGGTTTCGACAGGGATCTGGACCATGCCTTTCAGCTGCAGCGCGGCACGATCCGCGGCCGACAGCTGATCGATCGCGGCGCGGATCGCGGCCTCGAGCGCTTCGACATCGTTGCCGGGGGCGGTGATGTAGGCGTGGCCTGGGGTGGGCGGCGTCATGTCGATGACCTGAAGCTTTTCGGTCACCGGTTCGTGTTCCAGCAGGATGTTCCAGGTGATCGCATCGATCCCGGCAATGTCGGCCGCGCCCGCGGCGACGGCCTGCACGGAATGAAGGTGCGCGCCAGTTTCGGTCATCTTGCCCGGCGTCACGCCGTTCCGCTTCATGTGCGTCAGGGGACCGGCCCAACCGGACTGGGACACGGATTCGTTGAAGGCCAGGTGCTTGCCGTCGAAATCGGCCAGCGTGACGTCGCCATGATCGCGGCGGACCACGAAACAGGACCGGTAATGGCCGTCGGGCGCGCCTTCGATGCCATAGTTCGGCGTGCCGATCTTCTGCACCTTGTCGTACAGGCGCGCGCGATAGGGCAGTCCGCAGGTCTGGCCCAGCAGCAGGTCCGGGGACAACCACATGTCGAAGAAATCCATGTCCCGGGTCAGGGTGGCGGGGCCATACCCCAGGTGGTCACGGATGGCGGTCCAGTAGCGGTCATTCGCGGCCTGGATGGCGGGATGGTCGTACATCCCAAGCATGGCGATCATTAAGGTTACCCCGATTTCTGCGCGTCCTGCCGGGCGCGCGCACTGTCCACATCGCTGACGCCCAGAAGGCTGGCGATCAGCCGCATCAACGCGTCTTCCTCGCCCGAACGTGCGCCGTCGGCCAGCACCACGGACCACGCCGCCTCGACCACGCTGTGGCGGTGGTCGTAAGGCACGGTTTCCTTGATGGCACGGGTAAAGCGGACGGTGTCGGGGGCCTGGGCCTCCAGGTCTTCGGCCCGGGCACGTAGCGCCGTGGCCTCGAAGGCCGACAGGCCATAGCGGGTGGCCAGGACACGGTCGATGCGGGCCATTTCGGCGACGGCATAGTCGTTGTCGGACCGGGCGATCCGGACCAGAAGCGCAGCCAGCGCCAGGCGGGCGTCGCTTTCGGTCAGGGGTTCAGGGTCGGGCCGGACCAGCCGGCGAAGCAAAGCGTCAAGCATGACGGATACAATAGGCGCGCCCCGGCCTGCGGCCAAGCCCGCTTGCGCGGTTCGCGCGTCGCGTCAGGCGCTTGGGGTGCCGTACTTTTCTTCGGCCCGTGCCCGGGCGGCGCCGCTATCGGCCAAGGACAGGCCCATGGCGATTCGCGCCTCTTCCACAATCTTCATCTCGCCCGGCTGTTCGACGCCGTCGGCCAGCACCACTTCCCACAGGGCGTCGAGCGCGGCGAGACGCTGGTCGATTCCCGTGGTCTCGCGGATCAGCTTGGCGAAGGTGTCGGTTTCGGGGGCTGCGGCATGCAGCTTTTCGCAGGTGGCGCGGATCTTCGCGGCCTCGACGGCATTGTGCGCGTAAAGCCGCGCCAGGATCCGGTCGATCAGGCGGATTTCTTCCAGCTGATACTCCCGGTCGGCCTTGGCCACGCGCACCAGAAGGGCCCCCAGGGCCAGTTCGGCATCGGGGTCCGGAAGCTGGGTGGTTTGCGCCGGTCGCAGCGCCTGGAAGAAACGTGACAGCATGGACCGCACACTATACCGAAGCGTTTCGTCGGCAAGCGAAGAAGAACGCTGCCCGGACATTCATTGCCGATGTGCCTGCCGTGCCGCAGCGCCCGTGACGCCCTGTCGCGGTCAGGGGCCGGCATAGCCGATCCTCGGGTCAGTTCGGATCACATGTCTGGCCTACGCGGCAAGGCGGGAAGGTCCTGTGGGGGGGCTGCACCTTCCGGTGGGCGGCTGTCGCGCGGTATGGAGAGCTGGTTCACGCCCTTGTCTTCATTATGGCCAGTCTTCATTAAGGCCAGTCTTCATCATTTCGGCCAGTCTTCATTACGGCCCTGTCTTCCTTCGCCGGGTGACCCCAGGTCCCGGCTACAGGAAGCGCCGACGGCGGTCTTCAACGATTGATCGCCGCCGCCGCTGTCAGAACAGGTCCACGTATCCGCTGGCATGTTCGGGCGCATGCGGGGCGACCGACATGCCCAGCAGCCGTGTCCGGACATTGGCCAGCTTGATATGGGCGCCGATATCCTCGGTCGACAGCTGCGCCCCGGCCGGCGCCACGTCCGAGATGTGCCGAAGCAGCCGGGCTAGGTCTTCCAGCGTCTGGCACACCAGGTCGATGTTCTGGACATGTCCCAGCGGCGCGCGCGCCGTGCCCGACGACAGGACCATTTCCAGGCCGTGTTCGATCGCCTCCAGATGGCGCACCGATCCCAGCATTTCCTCGGCCAGACGCTCCAGGACGTGGGTCAGCGGCTGATGTGGGTCCACCGGTGGTGCAGACATTCGTTCGGTTCCTCGCTCGGGCAGCTTTTCTGCCGATACGGGCAGGTCTGGCCGTCTCTGCCGGCCATGTTCCGGATCCGGGTCCGGGCGGGCGGCCCCGGGGGGATCCGCCACGTCCGGGATATGCTTCGTCACAGGCGGCCGACGACGGTCTCGATACACTTCTTCATCTTGGGTGTGTCGAACGGTTTCTGCAGATAATTGTTCATCGCCAGGCGCTGGCCGCGGCCCAGCGTCTTGGCGTCCGCCCTGCCGGTCACCAAGATGAACCCGGTGCGGGCCGTTTCCTTGTGGGTGCGGATCGCCTCCAGCAGCTGAAGCCCGTCCATGCCCGGCATGTTCAGGTCCGAAATGACCAGGTGTACCGGCTGTGTCGCCAGTGACTGGAAGGCCCGGGCACCGTCATTTTCGGTCCGGTAGTGGCGGATGCCGATCTCGTCCAGGGCCTGGGTGATCAGGCTTCGGCTGATCGCCATGTCGTCGACGACCAGGATACGCAGACTCTCTTTGATGCTCATCGGATAACCTCGGGGCTGTAGGGCGCGGAACTCGGGATCATGGAGGGGTCGATATGCGCTTCCGTGCGCAGAAAGACCCCCGAGCTCAGCGGCCGGAAAAAGGCACTTTCGGTGCCGAGCCTGTGTTCGGAATGGCCGACGTAAAGCCGGCCGCCGGGCTTCAGACGCTCGGCGAATCGCAGGCGCAGGAAATCCTGGGTTTCCTTTTCGAAATAGATGGTGACGTTTCGGCACATGATCACGTCGAAGAAGCCGCTGAAGGGCCAGGCCTGCAGCAGGTTCAAAAGCTTGAAAGCCGTGATCTTGCGTGGCGGATCTGCGATCTCGCGCTTTTCGGCCGTCGCGGGGGCGGGTAAAAACCCCGTTTCCAGGAATTTCTCCGGCACCGTCTTCAGGCGCTTCGCCAGATAGATCCCCTGCTGCGCGGTGGCGATAACCTCGGGGTCGATGTCGGTTGCCAGGATTCGCAGATCCAGCGTGGCCGCTTCCGGGCACATGTCGAGCACGGTGAACGCCAGGCTGTAGGCCTCCTCTCCGGTGGAGCAACCCGCCGACCAGATTCGCACTCTTTGGCCGCGCCGTGCCGCCGCGATCAGGCCTGGAAGGACCGATGCCCGCAGATCGTCGAAGTGCTGCACCTCCCGGAAGAAGTGGGTCACATTCGTTGTCAGCAGAGAGATCATGCGCGCCCGTTCATCGTGGCTTCGCGTGTCTTCGACCAGGCGGCGATAGGACGACATGTCCGGCAGGCGCAATTCGCGCAGGCGCTTCGACAGGCGCGACACAACCATCGCCCGCTTGAAGTCCGGCAGGTAGATCCCCGTCTCGAAATAGAGAAGATTGGCAATCGCGGCGAAATCCGCATCCGACAGATGCAGATCCGGATCCGTGGCCGGTGTCCGCATCGGCGCCACGGTCAAAGGGCCCCCTGATCCGCAGGCATGATGCTCTTCAGGTCCAAGGCGCGCAGCAACTGGTCGTCTCGTGCAAAGACGCCTTCGATGAAGTCCTTCGTCAGGCTGGAGGCCACGTCCGGCGTCGGCTTCATTTCTTCCGGCCGTACAGTCAGGATGTCCGACACCGCCTCGACCAGGAAGCCGACAGTGCTGTCCCGCAGCTTGACGATGATGATGACATGGCGCGGGTTCGGTTCCGCCCGACCCAGGCCCAGGCGCATCGACAGGTCGATCACCGGCAGCACGGTGCCGCGCAGGTTCATCAGCCCGGTCACGAACTCCGGCGCATGGGGCAGGCGGGTCGTCGGTGTCCAGCCGCGTATTTCCAGCACGTGGCCGATGTCGATGCAAAAGCCCTGACCATTGATCGTGAACGACACGATCTCGCGCAGGTCGGAGGATGTTTTTTCCAGCACGTCAGACATGACTTACACTCCGAAATCCGAGAAGTCGTCGAAAAGATCCGTTCCCATGCTGGCCGCCACAGCGGTCCCGGGGCCGGTCGAGGTGAATTGGTCGGTGTCGGCGATCAGCGCGATGCGCCCGTCGCCCAGGATTGTCGCGGCGGCGATCCCCGGAACCTGGCGGTAGTTCTGTTCCAAGCCCTTGATGACGACCTCGCGCTGATCATAGACCTTGTCGACTGCGAGGGCCGTGCGCTGGCCGGTGTCCGTTTCGATCAGAAGCAGGGACTGGTCCGAGAAGTCGCTGACCCGCCCGCGGAAGCCCAGGGATTCGCCCAGATCGACGATCGGCACCAGGCCGTCCCGCATCGACAGGACGCGTTCGGAGTTGCCCAGCATGTGCATGGCGGCTTCGCTGGCACGGACCGTTTCGCGCAAGGTGGTCGTGGGCACGACGATCTTCTCGCCCGCCACCTCGACGATCATGCCCTCCAAGACCGCCAGGGTCAGCGGCAGGCTGATCGAGAAGACGGTGCCCTTGCCCCATTCCGATGAGATCGAGACCCGCCCGCCAAGGGCCTGGATCTCGCTGCGGACCACATCCATTCCGACGCCGCGCCCGGACAGGTTCGACACCTTTTCGCTGGTCGAGAAGCCCGGCGCGAAAAGAAGATTGTCGATCTCGGCGTCGCTCAGGTCGTCGGCTGCTGTGATCAGGCCCTTGCTGATGGCGACCTCGCGCACCTTGGGGCGGTTGATCCCGGCGCCGTCGTCACGCAGTTCGATGATGACACGCCCAGAACGGTGCGCCGCAGACAGCGTAACCGTGCCGACGGCCGGCTTGCCGGCCGCTTCGCGCTTTTCCGGCGATTCCAGGCCGTGGTCGATGGCATTGCGGATCATGTGGGTCAGCGGATCGACCAGGCGTTCGATGACGGTCTTGTCTACCTCTGTTGCCTCGCCTTCGGAGACCAGTCGCGCGTTCTTCTTGGTTTCGCGCAGGGTTTCGCGCACGATCCGCGACATCCGTTGGAAGAGTCCTCGTACAGGCTGGGCGCGGATCGCCATGACGCTTTCCTGAAGCTCGCCCGACAGTTGCCGCAGTTGGCCCATTGCATTGGCAGCGGGCCCGTGTGCGGACATGGAACTGTCTGCCATGGCTTGGCGCAGCATGGCCTCGCTGATCACAAGCTCGCCCACGATGTTGACCAGCCGGTCTACCCTTTCCAGTTCGACACGGATCGTGTCGCGGTTCGCTTTCTGCACGGTTCCGGCCTCGGCCTTTTTCTGCGGCTTTGCCGCTTCGGGTTCAGAACGGACGGCCGGCTCCACGGCCGCCGCGGTCGAGTCGTCGTCCTCGGGATCACTGCCGCCCGGTTCGTCGCTGCCATCGTCTTCGTCAGGCGGGGGTGTTCCGTCATCGGACGGGGGCAGGGGATCGTCGCCCGTGCCTTCACGCGCCACGGCTGTGATTTCGAGTTCGCAGAGATCCGCCACGAATTCGAAGACCCCTTCGACCGCGTCGCGGGAGGCTTCGGTTTCCAGCATGAGCGTCCAGGACAGGTAGGGGCGGTCCCAGTCCAGTTCGGTGAACTCTGGCAGGTTGGAGAGGTCGGCCTCAGCCTCGACAGGGCCGAGGGCCCCCAGCGCGCGGAAGAGCAGGATCGGGTCGTGCCCGGTTTCGAACAGTTCTTCCTTCGGGGCGAAACGGATTTCGAACCTGGACGGCCCGGCCTGTGCGGCCTGTGTCGTCACGCTGCCCAGGTCCGGCAGCCCGAAATCCAGGATGATCGGCTGGAAAGAGTCGACCGCTGCGACGTCGACGGCAGACAGATCCGATGCGTCCTCGTCCTCGTCGAAGCCGTCGCCCTGGGCGGTCCGGCGCAGGTCGGCGATCAGAGCCGCGGCGCGATCCGGTTCGACTTCCACCCCGCCATTGGCAGCTTCGACAAGGTAGCTCAGGTGATCGCCGCCCTGGTAGAGCAGCGGCATCAGGTCGGCGTCGGCGGTCAGTTCGCCTTCGCGCAGCTTGTCCAGCACGTTTTCGAAGATGTGCGAGAATTCGGCCAGCGCATCCAGGCCGAAGGCCCCCGCACTGCCCTTGATCGAATGGACCGCCCGGAAGATGGAGTTCACCGTTTCGCTGTCGTCGGCACCGTCTTCCAGACGGCTGAGCCCGTCGGCCAGCGATTCCAGCAGTTCTTCGCATTCCTCGAAGAAGGCCGTGCGTAGATCCGTCATGACCGATCCTCCTGTCCGATGCGATCCGGCCGGGTCATGCGACAACCATGCGGATGGCGTTCAGCAGCTTCTCTTCCTCGAAGGGCTTGACGATCCAGCCGGACGCGCCGGCCTTGCGGGCGCGGGCCTTCAGCTCGCCCGCGCTTTCGGTCGTCAGCACCAGGATCGGCAGGGCGCGCAGGTTCTTTTGGCCGCGCACGGCCTCGATCAGGCCGAAACCGTCGAGCTTTGGCATGTTGATGTCGGTGATCAGCAGGTTCGGGACCTGTTCGGCGATCCGTTCCAGTCCCTGTGCCCCGTCTTCGGCCAGATCGACTTCATAGCCGGCTTCGACCAGGGCCTGGGACAGCATTGCACGCATGGTGCGGGAATCGTCGACCGCCAGAATTCTCTTAGCCATTGTCAGTCAATCCTCGTGGGTCAGCTGTCGAACACGGTTTCGGGAATGCCAAGTTCCCGCAGTCCGTCACGGAATGCCGTGGATGGGTTGGTCAGGCTGAAGACAGCATCGTCGCGCTTCCACTGCGCGTGGGCTGCCAGAAGCACCTGCAGGCACAGCGTACCCAGAAAGCCGACCTGACCGGCATCGACTTCCAGCTCAGTGTGACGCGCCGCGCCGATGCGCGCGGCGAGGTCTTCGCATGCGATGAAATCCATCGTTTCGGGCAGGGTCAGGCGACCGTCGTCATCGCCCGAGTCAAACGAGCCGATGTCCGTTTCGATATCCGCCCCGGAATCGTTGTCGGATTCTGACCCGGTGTCGATGTCGGAACCGGTCTGATCCCCAGCGGCTTCGTCGCTCACGCCTTCGGCCGACGCGACCGACGGTTCATGTTCTGATTCGTCCGCTGCCGTCGTCGGTGGCGTTTTTTTCGTCATGTCTTGCGCCCGTCTGCCCAGATGTCGCGATGTCCGGGAGACGTTATGCGCAAAAACTTAATAGACCGTTCCGCGTGTCCTCACGAGGCAGATGCAATTCTATAAAAGCACCGCCGGTTCGCGATTTCCGTCTGCCGGCCGCACCTTTGCGAGCGGTCACGGCGTTGGATTCGGACCGCCGCGAGTCGAACGGCCGCCCGGTCAGGTCTGGCAAGCGCCGGGCCAGACCCGGCAGCGCGCGGGGCGAACGGACCGGCCAGCCATTGCGACCGCCGCCGAAGATCGGGGGATCACGGCCCGGCCGCGCCGGGCTGCAGCGGGCGCTGCAGGATCGCGCAGAGCGCGCCGGTCATCAGGATGCCTGCGGCGGCCAGCAGTGCATTGCCGATGTCATGGGTCAGATCGCCGACGATCCCGGCGCCGATCGGGCCCACGGTCTGGGTGACGGCGAAGACCAGGGTATATAGGCTGATGGCCTGACCCCAGACCGGCTGGGGCAGGTTCTTGCGGGCAAAGTTGGTGACGGCGCCGGGCGACATGAAAACGGCCAGCCCGACCACGCCGGCCGACAGGAACAGGCCGACCATGCCGGGTATCAGGATGGGCATCACGGTTCCTGCGGCCAGCGACACCAGGACCAGGGCCAGCGGCAGTCCGGAATCGGATCGCGCCAGGATCCCGCGCCAGACGAAAGGCGACACCACGATGCCCGTCCCCATGACGACCCAGGCCAGCGACACCTCCATCGCGCCGGCATTCCGTTCGGTCATCCAAGCGGCGATGAACGTCAGGTACACGATATAGCCCATGCCGAAACCGCCATAGCCGCAGATCGTGCCCAGCATGGCCCGCGCGGGCAGGCGGGCAGCCGAGGGGCGCTGGGCATTGGCGGGCGGGCGCAGGACGGTCCCGGCCCAGAGGCTGAGGGGCGTCAAGAGAATGCTCATGATCCCGATGGCGACCCAGCCATAGGGCCAGCCGGCCGTGCCGTAATGGTCCAGAACCCAGGGCAGGGTGACGCCCGCCAGCAGGATACCCAGCCCGCCGCCGACACCGAAATAGATCGCGATCGACAGCGCGTTTCGTCGAACATCGCCGGGGAAGAGCGCGGCAGCCAACGCGCCCCCGGTGGAAAAGGACAAGGCCCCGAAGGCGCCGGTCAGGAATCGCCACACGGTCTGTCCCGTCAGCGATTCGCCGAAGCCCGTGGCCATCAGCGTGATCATCGTGGTGACCACGCCGATGTTGAACAGCAGCGCCGGGCTGAACCGCCGGATCAGCACGAAGGACGCGATGGCCCCCACGACGTAGCCCAGCGCGTTGGCCGTGTTCAGCCAGCCGGCCTGGGCGTAGGTCCAGCCGAATTCAACCTTCATCGCGGGCAGCAGCAGCCCGTAGGCAAACCGCGCAAAGCCGTTGGTGATGCACAGTCCGAAGGTCAGACCCGCCAGCAGCAGCCACTGACGCGCGATGCTAGGGCCGACGGGTTCGACCGCGGCATGCGGGCTGTCCGCGCTGGCGCTCATGCGGCGTGTCCCCGGCCGGGTTGCGGCCCCCGGATGCGTGGCTGTCGGTCAATCATTGCGTGTCCTCCCGGGCGGAGACTAGAGGCGCGGGCGGCCGTCTGTCCACCGCATCGCAACGTCCCGGGCGGCTTGCATTCGCGGGTCCGGGCGGCTAACCGGGGCCGCGGGCGGGCCACTGCCGCCCTGGACCAATGATGGACGACGGGCGATGGACGATCTGAAGAGCAAGTACCTGGCCGAGATCGCCGGCGCCGCCGACGAGGCTGCACTGGAATCGATCCGCTTGACCGCGGTGGGCAAGAAGGGCGAGATCTCGCTGAAGATGCGGGAACTGGGGAAGATGTCCCCCGAGGAACGCCAGGTCGCGGGTCCCCGGCTGAACGCGCTGAAGGACGAGATCAACAGCGCGCTGGCCGCCCGCAAGGCCTCGCTGGCCGATGCGGCGCTGGAAGAGCGGCTGAGGACCGAATGGCTGGACGTGTCGCTGCCGACACGGCCGGTGCGGCAGGGCACGCTGCATCCGGTAAGCCAGGTCACCGAAGAGGTTACCGCGATCTTTGCCGAGATGGGCTTTTCCGTGGCGGAAGGCCCGCGGATCGACACCGACTGGTACAATTTCGACGCGCTGAACATTCCCGGCCACCATCCCGCGCGGGCCGAGATGGACACGTTCTACATGCGCCGGGCGGAAGGCGACAATCGCCCGCCCCACGTGCTGCGCACCCATACCTCGCCGGTCCAGATCCGCTCGATGGAGAAGTTGGGCGCGCCCCTGCGCATCATCTGCCCGGGCGGCGTCTACCGCGCGGACTATGACCAGACCCATACGCCGATGTTCCACCAGGTCGAAGGCCTTGCAGTGGATCGCGACATATCGATGGCGAACCTGAAGTGGGTGCTGGAGGAATTCTTCGCGGCCTTCTTCGAAGTCGAAGGGGTCAAGACCCGCTTCCGCGCCTCGCACTTCCCGTTCACCGAACCCTCGGCCGAGGTCGACATTCAGTGTTCCTGGGTCGACGGGCAGCTGAAGGTGGGCGAAGGCGACGGCTGGCTGGAAGTGCTTGGGTCGGGCATGGTCCACCCGAAGGTGCTTCAGGCCGGCGGGATCGATCCCGACCAGTGGCAGGGCTTTGCCTTCGGCATGGGGATCGACCGGATCGCGATGCTGAAATACGGCATACCCGACCTGCGGGCCTTCTTTGACAGCGATCTGCGCTGGCTGCGCCATTACGGCTTTGCGTCGCTTGACGTGCCGACGCTGCGGGGCGGTCTCTCCCGCTGAGCTTTTCGGTCGCGTCCGTGGTGAACGGGGCTTTGCGCCCCGGCCAGCCTGTTGCCGTCTTCCCCATCCGGCATATTTGACGGACGAAGACGCGGGGCGGTGAAGACGTCTGCGCCGGCCGGGTTCCTGATGCGGCCGGCGCCCACCCGGTTCGGCCGTTGCGTGCGGCTGTCCGGACCGCGGATCTTGTGAATCCTGACAGGCTCGAACGGGCCCGACCCAAGGTTCCGCCCGACATGGCGCCGGGGCGAGAGACAGGACATGAGTATCTGGCCGGGCGCCCCCGGGCGTCTCGGCCGGGCTCTCCATGTCGGTCGTTCAGCGTCCGCGGCCGACGGCTCTTCGCCGCTGGAAACGGTGCTGCAGACGGAAATCCGCGCCGTTGGGCTGCTGTTCGAAAACCACCGGGACAATCCGCAGATTGCCGCCGCCGCCGTCGTGGCGCCGCAGGCCGGGGCGCCTGCGCGGGGCAACACATTCATGACGCGTTCCTTCCTATACGCTTCCTGCCGGACGAGATCGCGGTGGGCCGGAGCCCGGGCGGCAGGCCGACATGCGCGCAGGCCGACACGCGGATCGAGGCCTTCGGGACTTGGCAGAACGGTGCCCGTAAGGGTGATGTCCTTGTCCGGGTCCTGCTCGTCGTTGCCGGCGCGGGCGCTCTGCCCGGCAGGGTGGTCGGGAAGCAGCCTGGCGCCGGAAAAGCTGCCCCGTCGGGCCGCCTCCGGCGGGAGTATTTCGGAAGAGAAGAAGATGCGGGACACCCGTTTGGCGCGGCTCCCTTCCGAGTACCGCACGCTGCGGACTTCTTCTCTTCTCAAATACCTCCGGGGGAGCGCGGGCCGCAGGGCCGGGCGGGGGCAGAGCCCCCACCTTGTCCGGCGGCCGCGGCGTTTTCCCGGCCCGTGGGCGGCGACAGCCGTCCGACAGACGGGCTTGGCTTGCATCGGCCTGCGTTCTTTGCCATTGGCTCCCTCGAACCCGCGCCCGTTCCGGGCGCCGCGCAAGGGGGCGAGACGCGATGAAATTCACCCTGTCCTGGCTGAAGGACCATCTCGAGACCGACGCATCGGTGGACGAGATTGCCGAAACGCTGACCGATCTGGGTCTTGAAGTCGAAGAGGTCGTCAATCCGGCCGACCGTCTTGCCGCCTTTACCATCGGCCATGTCGCCAAGGCCGAACCGCATCCCGATGCCGACCGCCTGCGTGTCTGCCAGGTGGAGACGGACGAAGGCACCCTTCAGATCATCTGCGGTGCGCCGAATGCGCGCGAAGGCATCACCGTCGTGGTGGCCAAGCCCGGGACCTATATCCCCGGTCTCGACACCACCATCGCTGTAGGCAAGATCCGGGGGATCGAGAGCTTCGGGATGATGTGTTCCGAACGCGAGATGGAGCTGTCGGAAGAACATGACGGCATCATCGAGTTGGCCAGCGGCACCGTGGGGCAGCGCTTCACCGACTGGCTGGCCCAGAACGATCCCGCGAAAGTCGATCCGATGATCGAGATCGCGATCACGCCGAACCGGCCCGATGCGCTGGGTGTGGAAGGCATCGCGCGCGATCTGGCGGCGCGGGGGCTGGGCACGCTGAAGCCGGTGAAGGCCGAGGCGGTGCCGGGCAGCTTCCCCTCGCCGGTGAAGGTGACCATCGACCGGGATACCGCCGACGGCTGCCCGATCTTCGCGGGCCGCGTGATCCGCGGCGTGAAGAACGGGCCCAGCCCGGCCTGGTTGCAGGCACGTCTTAAGGCGATCGGGCTCAGGCCGATCTCGACCTTGGTCGATATCACCAACTTCTTCACTTATGACCGGAACCGGCCGCTGCACGTCTTCGACGTCGACAAGATGTCGGGCGACCTGCGGGTCCACCGGTCGAAGGGCGGCGAAACGCTGGAGGCGCTGGACGAGCGCACCTATACCTTCCAGCCCGGCATGATGATCATCTCGGACGCCAACGCGGTCGAAAGCATCGGCGGCGTCATGGGCGGCGAGCCGTCGGGCTGCAGCGAGGAGACGACGACCGTCTTCCTGGAAAGCGCCTGGTGGGATCCGGTGCAGATCGCGATGACGGGCCGCGCGCTGAAGATCAACTCGGACGCACGCTATCGCTTCGAACGCGGGGTCGATCCGGCCTCCTGCGTGCCGGGGCTGGAAGCGGCGACACGGATGATCCTGGACCTCTGCGGCGGCGAGGCGTCCGAGATCGTGGTGGCCGGCGCCGTGCCGGACCATTCCCGCGCCTACAGGCTGGACCCGGCCCGGGTGCAGAGCCTGGTGGGCATGGAGATCCCGGAAGACCAGCAGCGCACGACGCTGGAAAAGCTGGGCTTTGTGCTGGACGGCAACATGGCCCATGTGCCCAGCTGGCGCCCAGACGTGATGGGAGAGGCCGACCTTGTCGAGGAAGTGGCGCGGATGGCGTCGCTGACCAAGCTGGAAGGCAAGCCCCTGCCGCGGTTGCCTGGCGTGCCGGACCCCGTTCTGACCCCGGAGCAGAAGCGCCATGGCGCGGCGCGGCGGGCGGCAGCGGCGCGGGGATATAACGAATGCGTCTCGTACTCTTTCATCGACAAGGCTTCGGCCGCGCTGTTTGGCGGGGGCGACGATGCGACGATGCTGGAGAACCCGATTTCCTCGGAGATGTCGCATATGCGGCCGGCATTGCTGCCGGGGCTGCTGCAGGCGGCGGCGAGGAACCAGGCGCGCGGTTTCATGGACTTGGCCCTGTTCGAGATCGGGCCGGCATTCCATGGCGGCGAGCCGGGCGAGGAACACATTCTGATCAGCGGCCTGCTGGTTGGGCGGACGGGTCCCAAGGACGTGCATGGCGCGTCGCGCCCCGTCGATGTCTTCGACGTGAAGGCCGATGCCGAGGCGGTGCTGGCCGCGCTGGGCGCGCCGGAACGGGTGCAGATCCTGCGCGGCGCGCAGGATTGGTGGCACCCGGGGCGGCACGGGAAGATCTGCCTGGGCCCCAAGAAGGTGCTGGGTATCTTCGGCGAACTGCACCCCAAGGTGCTGGATGCGATGGACATCAAGGGGCCGGCGATGGCCTTCACCATCTGGCCCGACGAGGTGCCGATGCCGCGGAAGTCGGGCGCGACCCGGTCCGCGCTGGGTCTGCATGACCTGCAGGCGGTCGAACGCGACTTTGCTTTCGTGGTCGATGCAGGCGTCGAGGCTCAGGTTCTGGTCAATGCCGCCCAGGGCGCAGACAAGGCACTGATCGAGACGGTGCGGGTCTTCGACGAATTCGTCGGTGGATCCCTGGGCGATGGCCGCAAGTCGCTGGCGCTGTCGGTGCGGTTGCAGCCCACCGATGCCACGCTGACCGAGGCCGAGATCGAGGCGGTATCGAAGAAGATCGTCGAGAAGGTCACCAAGGCCTCTGGCGGAACGCTGAGAGGGTAGGGCCGTGGCCGAGACGATCTTTGTCCTGAACGGACCGAACCTGAACCTGCTGGGCAAGCGCCAGCCCCATATCTACGGGGCCGAGACGCTGGAGGACGTGAAGGTCCTGTGCGAGGACGCCTGCCTGCCCGGGTTCGAGATCCGCTTTGTCCAGTCGAACCATGAGGGCGATCTGGTGGACCTGATCCACCGCGCCCGGCAAGAGGCCTGTGGGATCGTGATCAATCCCGCGGCCTATTCCCATACCTCGGTCGCGATCCTGGATGCGCTGATGGCCTTCGACGGTCCGGTTCTGGAAGTCCATATCAGCCAGGTCCACAAGCGCGAACCGTTCCGCCATCATTCCTATGTCTCTCACCGGGCCGATGGCGTGGTTATGGGTTTCGGCACGCAAGGATATGCGGCTGCCGTCCGGCACATGTGCCAGCTTGTCAGCGGGACTTGATTTCCCGTTAAACCCTCTGGCGTTAACTGAATGGTAACGCTTTCCTTTCAAGGTGAGGGTGTCCAGACTTGGGGAGAGCTCCGTCTCTGGATCGGCTCTCCGAAGGTGTGCCGGATCCGCGTAGGGGTCACGCGTGGTCCGGCACAACTTCGGAACAGCCTGTTTTTCATCACATTTCTCACGAAGGACATTTGCTTCGTTGTCGCGGGTTTGATCGGGGGCCGCGCAATTGAGCGTTTGGCGCGGACCCGTTCGGCCCCCGACGAAAGCCTTTGGCTTGCGCTCCCATCGGGCGCGATCCGGTAGGGACGCCCCGGCAGAGTAGCTGTCGACGGCCCTTTCATTTCGATGCGACGTGCCGGAGATGCTGATTGCCCGGTGCGGACCGCGTCAGGCAATGTCGCCCTGCCAAGAGTTTCCCAAAGACCGGAATGTCCGTTCAGGAGCGGCCAAGGGTGGTCAGGCGGACCGAGAGGTCCTTCAACGTATCTCAAGCCGCGGCGACATATGCGCCGCCCTGCAGTATCGGAGCGCACGACGATACGTTCAAAGCGGCGGCAATTTCGACGTCCTGCGGAAACCCGCGCTCCCGTAGCTCGACACCCGATACGGAATGGCTGAGCCGGTCTGCCAAGTCCGGCCGTGCGGACCGGAAGACATCCCGCGCAACAGCCGCCTCCGGCGAGAGCGAACCCGCAAGCCCGGAGATGATCGCGCCGGCGCCGATCAGGTCTTCTATGGCTGGTCTCAGGCTTCCATCTTTCCAGCGTTCACCGGCAGGGATGACCGCAAGCGTACCGTCACCGACAGTCTTCATGGCCAGATCCGCGACGGCAGACGCGTTGCGCAGACAACCGGCAAGAATGGTTTTTTCCTTCGCAGCGAACGAGATACGTGATCCGTTCGGCGACGGCAGCACCAGGCGGGTTCCGTCGGGAATACCCTGGAGCGTTGGCGCGGACAGGCTGAACCGCGCCGTCTTGTCAGAGCGTTTTCCCGCAAGTTCCGCATTCCTTCGAACGGCCTCCGCCCGGGCGGCTTCGCGATCATCTATCGGAAATGGGAACACCTGCGCCCCGTTGGAGCAGGCGACATCGACGCAGGTCGAAAAGGACAGAACGTCCACGACGACAAAAGCATCTGCACGGTCGAACAGTGCCTTGAGGCCGGACAGGCCCCATTCGGAAATCACATGCATTTGTCCTGGCCCCTCAGCTTTGCGACTTCTTGACGAAACGCATGTCGCTGTCAAAGCGGTAGGCCAAGATGACCAGGGTCCTCCTGTGGCAGTGCGGCAATCGGAGCGGGTTTGGAAGGCGCGCCCATTGCGTTGGGCCGCTTTGCGGTCTGCCACGTCTGGGATGATCGCTGCGGTTCAGCTTTGCCAATGCGGCCCTTCATGCACTCTGTCGCAATGGCACGGCCGTCGAAGGCCGTGCCGCGGGGCTGCACATGTCCGGAACTTAAGGGCGCCCGACAGACGGATTGCCGCCGGGCGCGCCTGATGTCAGTCGACAAGGGCCGCAAGCACCATGTCGGACAGTTTCTGCGATCGCTGTACGTGATCGGTGTCTTCCAGAACGCCCGTCGTCACCATTGCGAAGGACACGTCCCGGACGGGATCGATCCAGAACAGGCTGCTGCCCGATCCCCAGCCGCCATAGGTCGACGCACTGCCGAGATTGGGCAGCGGGCCCGGCGTGATCGCCCTGTCGCGCACGAAGAAGCCAAGGCCGACCGACCCGGGCCAGGGAAGCCAGTTCCGCTGGGTGACGGCATAGTTGAAGATAGAATTCGGGCTGTCGCCGGTCCAGTTTCTCGCGGCCAGTTCCAGCGTTGCGGGCGACAGGATCCGCACGCCGGACTGCGTGATGCCGCCCGCCCGCAGCATGTCGGCGAAGCGCCAGGCGTCTTCGACGGTGGTCACGAAGCCCCCGCCCGGGATTTCGGACCCTTCAAAGAGCACGAGCCCGGCAATCGCCTCGACCTCGGCGCCATGGAACAGGCCCGACGGCACGTCGTCGCGATAGCGGCATTTCACCGGCGCCACATGTTCACCGTTCCTGGGCGGGCCGATGGTGGTGCTGTCCATGCCGACCGGATCGAAGAGATCCTCTTGCAGGATCTGTGCCAGCGGACGCCGCTTCGGATCGACGGCGACCAGCAACGAGGACAGGACCGCATGCGCCCCCAGCAGCGAATAGATCACCTGAGTGCCCGGTTCGGCCTCGGGCAGGGCCTGGCAGACGAATTCGGTCCATTTCTGGTACTGGATCAGGTCTTCCGGCCCTAGGGGCGGCAGGCCCGAGAAACAGCCCGACGTATGGCTGAGCAGGTGCCAGAGCTGGATCCGCCCCTTGCCGCGGGCACCGAACGCCGGAAGGATTTCGGCCACCGGCTGACCCAGGCTCAAAAGCCCCCGTTCGACGAAGTTCAGGATCAGGACGTTGATGAACTGTTTCGAGATCGAGAACGGCAGCACCCGCTGCCCGGTCGTCATCGGCAGGCCCTCGGCCCGGTCGGCGAAGCCCGCGGCTTCCATCGAGACGAGCCCGCCGGACCGGCCCACGGCAAGGCCGATACCGTCATACTGGCCGCTTTCGACATCGGACTCCATCATCGCCTTTACCGCGGCAAGGCGGGCCGGATCGAAACCGGCCTCCTTCGGGTCGACTGAGATCATGTGACTTCCTCCCTCTGAATGGTCACTGGTTACGAAGAATGAACCGCTGCACCTTGCCGCTTGGGGTCTTGGGCAGCGCATCGGTGAACTCGACATGCCGCGGATAGGCGTGCTTGGAGTAGGTATCGCGGACAAGCGCCTTCAGCTCCTCGGCCAGCTCTTCGCCGGTTTCGGCCCCTTCGATGGCAACGATGACGGCCACGACGATCTCGCCCCGCAGACCCTCCGGATCCGGCCGGCCGACCACGGCGACCTCGGACACCACGGGATGCGTGATCAGGACGCTTTCGACGTCGAACGGACCGATCCGGTAGCCCGATGCCAGGATGACGTCGTCATCGCGCGCCGTGAAGAAATAGTACCCGTCCTCGTCGACCCGGCCGGTATCGCCGGTCAGGCACCAGCGACCGTCTTCGGAATAACGCTCGGCCGTCTTGTCCGGCGCCTCGTGGTAGCCCTGAAACCAGAAGAGCGGGCTGTTGTGCGTGTCGACCGCGATCTGGCCGTTCTGCACACCCATGGCGAAGCCCGGCAGCGGTTGGCCCATCGACCCGGGCCGCAGGGGCAGGGCCACCGCGTCGTTCCAGTGGTTGCACAGGACCATGCCCAGTTCTGTCTGGCCATAGTGGTCGCGGATCTCGCAGCTGAACGCCTGGCGCCCGAACTCGATCAGGTCGGGCGTCAGCGGTTCTCCGGCCGAGGACACGCGGCGCAGCGACAGCCCGTCGAGTCCCCCGTGGACCCGAAGCGCCCTAAACATCGTCGGCGCCCCGGCCAGATTGGTGACGCCCTGGCCCCGCAGCACGTCGATCGTGCCCTGCGGGGTGAAGCCTGCATTCACCAGGATGCCGCGCTGGCCAAGGATAAGCGGTCCCAGCAGCGCGAAATACAGCCCGTAGGCCCAGCCGGGGTCGGCGGCGTTCCAGTAGACATCGTCAGGCTGGATATCCATCGAGAAGTGCAGATAGGTCCGGAACGAGGCCAGCGCCCGCGTCGGCACGGCAACGCCCTTGGGCTTGCCGGTGGTGCCGCTGGTGTAGATCTGGATGATCGGCACGTCGCCGCCGGAAAGTGCGCAGCCGTCCCGGGGTGCCGCATCGGCGGCCTGCCGTGTCAGGTCGTCGATGTCGAAGACCTCGATACCCGGGATCGGGTCGGCCTTCTGGCGCTGGGTGGCCTCCGTGATCAGCAGCGTTGCCCCGGCCCCTTCGACCCGAAGCTGGATCGCCCCTGTGGCGAAGGCGGTAAAGAGCGGCACGAAGACGGCACCGAGCCGCCAGAGCGCCAGCAGCGTCACCGGCAGTTCCTCGCGCTTGCCCATCAGGACGGGTACGCGGTCGCCGGCGCGGATGCCCTTGTCGGCCAGTACTGTGGCCAGCTTGCGGGAACGCTCGGCCAGCTCGCCGAAGGTCATGGAGCGGCTCGATCCGTCGGGCTCGACAAAGGTGAAGGCTTCGCGATCTGCCGGGTGATCGTCGCACAGAAGTGCGACGGCGCTTGCTTCGGGGCCTCCGTAGAGGTCCAGCCATTCGGTCAGGAGCGCGTCGGTCGTGGACATGAGTGTTCCTCCAATTCTACCGTTCAAAACCATGCCATGGCAGGTACGGCGCCATGCCCGCGGCCGGCACCATTTCCGGATCGGCACTCCGGGGGCGGGGCATCCCGCACGACGTTCCGGAAAGACGCCAGGCGGGACGCCGGGCCGCCCGTGCCGGGGGCCGGGCGCTGGCGATGCTGCGGGTCATCGCGAAACAGCGGCCGTTGCTGCGGACGGGCCCCGGACCGAGGCGGCGCGCTGTGCGGTTTTGAATTGCATGAAGTC
This sequence comes from Chachezhania sediminis, assembly GCF_009765275.1. Lineage (GTDB taxonomy): Bacteria > Pseudomonadota > Alphaproteobacteria > Rhodobacterales > Rhodobacteraceae > Chachezhania > Chachezhania sediminis. The sequence continues at coordinate 879,116 of NZ_VOPH01000001.1, read as the reverse complement.
CTCCCTGCCTCGGCACGCGGTTTTTCCGGTAACTGATAGGGAAACCGGGGTTCGGGCAATGGCGGGAGCGTTCTTGATTATTGACCGATTATGTCATCCTGTGCGGCATGGTCTCTACTCCGATTCATCCGGGCTTCATTGCCGACCTTCTGGGAAAACTTGAAGAAACCGGGCAGGATTCGGAAAAAATCCTGCGCGAACTGGGCCTGAAGGCTCCTGTGACCCGGCCGCTCACGACTGAACTGTTCGGTCATATGTGGTATCTGGTGGCCCGTGCGATGGAGGATGAGTTCATCGGTCACGGCGACCGGGCCATGCGGCCGGGAAGCTATGCCCTGATGTGTTATGCGGTGATCGGAACCCGGAACCTCGAACACGCGATCAAGCGCTCGCTTGCCTTCATGAACGCCGTCATCGATGCCCCGCGCGGTCATCTGGTCTGCAACGGGGACGAGGCCCAGATCCTTCTCGACGATACACGCAATCGCAGCGCCTTCGCCTACCGCACCTACTGGCTGATCCTGATGGGGGTGTCCTGCTGGCTGATCGGCCGGCGGATCCCCCTGCACCATGTCGAATTCACATGCCCGGCACCGGAGGACCGCAAGACCTATCTGCAGTTCTTCGGCGCGCCGGTGCAGTTCTGCGGGACCCGGAACCGGATGTCCTTCGCAGCGACATATCTGCGGCTGCCGGTGATCCGGGACGAGGCGGCAGTGAAACCCTTCCTTCGCAAGGCGCCCGGCAACATCCTTGGCCGGTTCCGCACGGATCTGGGCGTTGCAGGACAGGTCCGGTCCCATCTCCGGCGCCTGCCGCCGTCCGACTGGCCCGATTTCGCCAGGCTGGCGGATCTTTTCGGGCATTCGGAAACGACCCTGCGACGGCTGCTACGGGCCGACGGCCAGACCTATATGGCGATCAAGGACGAACTGCGCCTGGCCCGCGCGCAGGCGCTGCTGGACGAAGGGACGATGAGCATCGCCGACATCGCCTCGCATCTGGGCTACAGCGAAGCCAGCGCGTTTTCGCGCGCGCACAAGGTCTGGACAGGCCGAAGCCCGCGCGGTGCGCAATCCTGACGGAGCCGGGCGCCTTCTCCTTCGCGGGGTCAGCGCCAATCATCCGACGCAAAGGTCGGTCTTGCCTGGCACTTTGCACCCGCCACGCGCGGCGTTCGTGGCCTTTAGCGGCGCATGGGCGGCAGCGTTTCGAAGGCAGGCACGCCGTCGGGGATGATATGGAAGGGCTGACCTTCTTCGGTGAAGATCGCCATTTGCGGGCCCGGAAAGAGCGCCGGATCGTCCAGCGTGCCGATCTTCAGGACCAGTTGCTTCAGTCCCGGCCTGCGGGTCGTGACATGGGTGCCGCAGGTCGCGCAGAAGTCCCGGGTGACTGCATTCTCCTTGTCGGGTCGGGTGTAGCTGGCGGGCGTTCCGGCCGTGTAGGCGAAGCTGTCCGACGGGATCAGCATGTAGAAATTCACGTTGCCGCCCGAGAAATACTGGCACGCCCGGCAATGACACTGCCCGCCCGTCACAGGCGGCTGGGTCACCGCGTAGCGAAGCGCGCCGCAATAGCAGCCGCCCGTCATGTTCGTCGTCTGGCTCATCTGGCCTTCCCCCCAACGTGGTCAGGGGAAAGGCTAGCACGTGCGACCGGCTTTGCGTCGAGTTTTCTGCCGTGGCGGTGTCCGGCGGGGCATGCCCCCGCCGGGGACCGGATCAGGACTTCAGCGCCAGCGCGGGCGACAGGACGTTGATCCCCAGCGCCTTGCCGACGGCATAGTTGGTCAGCCGGCCGGCATGGACGTTCAGGCCGTTCAGCAGGTGCGCATCGTCGGCGCAGGCCTGCCGCCAGCCCTTGTCGGCCAGCGCCAGCAGGAAGGGCAGGGTGGCATTGGTCAGCGCGATGGTCGAGGTGCGGGCAACGGCGCCCGGCATGTTCGCCACGCAGTAATGCATGATACCGTCGACCTCGTAGATCGGATCGGCGTGGGTGGTGGCATGCGACGTCTCGAAACAGCCGCCCTGGTCGATGGCCACGTCGACCAGCGCCGCGCCGGGCTTCATGGTCTTCAGCATCTCGCGCGAGACCAGTTTCGGCGCAGCGGCGCCGGGGATCAGGACCGCGCCGATCACCATGTCGGCCTGCGACACCAGTTCGGCCGTCGAACCGGGGGTGGAAAACTGGTTCTTGAAGGTGCCACCGAAGACATCGTCGAGGTATTTGAGCCGCGTCAGGGACCGGTCGAGCACAGTCACGTCAGCGCCCATTCCGGACGCGATCCGGGCCGCATGGGTGCCGACCACACCGCCGCCTATGACGACGACCTTTGCTGGGCCCACGCCCGGCACGCCTCCCATCAGCACGCCGCGGCCGCCATTGGCCTTCTGCAGCGTCCATGCGCCGACCTGCGGGGCCAGTCGGCCCGCGACCTCGGACATGGGCGCCAGCAGCGGCAGGCCCCCGGCCGCATCGGTCACGGTTTCATAGGCAATCGCGGTGCAGCCCGACGCCAGAAGATCGGCCGTCTGGTCCGGATCTGGCGCCAGGTGCAGATAGGTGAAGAGCAGCTGGCCTTCGCGCAGCATCTTGCGTTCGCCCGCCTGCGGTTCCTTGACCTTCACGATCATGTCGGCGGTCGCAAAGATCTCCTCGGCCGTGGCGATGATCTGCGCACCGGCAGTGACATAATCCGCATCGTCGAAGCCCGAGCCGGTGCCGGCGCCGGTTTCGACCAGCACCTGGTGCCCGTGGGCGATGGCTTCGTGCGCGGCGTTCGGTGTCAGGCCGACACGGAATTCCTGCGGCTTGATTTCCTTGGGGCAACCGATCTTCATCTTCTTGTCCTCCTCTGCTGGGTGAGTCCCAATCTAAGGCCTCTTCCATGCAATTTCCCGACGATCGGGCCTCGCCATGCCCCTCGGTGATCGAATAGTCTGGCGTTGGATGCCCCATTGACCGGATAATCTTGCGTAAATGGAACTGGACACGACGGATCGGCATATTCTGGATCTGCTTCAGCGCGACGCGCGCATTTCGAACGCCCACCTTGCCGAGGCGGTGCACCTTTCAGCCTCGGCCTGCCACCGGCGGGTGCAGCGGCTGGAGGAGGCGGGGATCATCCGTGACCTGGTGGCGCTGCTGGATGCGCGCAAGCTGGGACTGGCGACCATGGTTCACGTCGAAATCAAGCTGCAGGCCCAGGCCGAGGCTGTGATGACTGCCTTCGAAAGGGCCGTCCAGCGGATCCCGGACGTTCTGGAATGCCACCTGATGGCGGGTACGGCGGACTACATCCTGAAGGTCGTGGCGGAAGACACCGACGACTTTGCCCGCATCCACCGCGAGCATCTGGCGCGGCTGCCCGGGGTCGCCCAGATGCAAAGTTCGCTGGTGTTGCGAACGGTCTTCAAAACCACCGCGCTGCCGCTATGATCCGCCCATGACTGAGACATGGGACTACATCATCGTCGGGGCCGGCAGTGCCGGTTGCGTGCTGGCCAAGCGGCTGGCCGAGGCCGGCCGATCCGTGCTGCTTCTGGAAGCGGGCGGGCGTGACAACTACCATTGGGTGCATATCCCGATGGGATATTTGTACTGCATCGGCAATCCGCGGACCGACTGGATGTTCCGCACTGCCGAAGAGCCGGGCCTGAACGGACGGTCGCTGATCTATCCGCGGGGCAGGGGGCTGGGTGGCTGTTCGTCGATCAACGGCATGCTTTACCTCAGGGGGCAGGCGGCGGATTACGACGGCTGGCGGCAGATGGGGCTGCCCGGCTGGGGCTGGGACGATGTCCTGCCCTTCTTCCTGAAGTCCGAGGATTACGGCGAAGGCGCATCCGACCTGCACGCCACCGGTGGCGAATGGCGGGTGGAAAAGCAGCGCCTGCACTGGGACGTGCTGGACAGCTGGGCCGAGGCGGCACAGGCCTGGGGCCTGCCCATGGTCGAGGATTTCAACCGCGGCAATAACGAGGGCGTGGGCTATTTCCGCGTGAACCAGCGGTCTGGCTGGCGGATGAACACCGCCAAGGCCTTCCTTCGGACGACCAAGTCGCAGACCCTGAAGGTCGAAACCGAAGCCCACACTACCGGCCTTGTGATCGAGGATGGGCGCGTCACCGGTGTCCGCTATGACAAGGGCGGCCGTGGCGGAGAGGCGCGGGTGGCCAAAGCCCGGGCCGAGGTCATCCTGTCGGCCGGGGCCATCGGCTCGCCCCAGATCCTGCAATTGTCGGGGATCGGGCCGGGGGACCTTCTGGCGCGGAACGGAATCGACGTGGTGCACGAGGTACCGGGCGTAGGGGGCAACCTGCAGGACCACCTGCAATTGCGCTGTGCCTGGCGGCTGGAAGGCGCCAAGACGCTGAACACCCTGGCCAATTCCCTGATCGGCAAGGCGAAGATCGGGCTTGAATACACGCTGTTCCGGTCGGGGCCGATGTCGATGGCGCCCAGCCAGCTGGGGGCCTTCTCGCGCTCGCGGCCCGATCTGGCGACGCCGGACCTTGAATATCACGTCCAGCCCCTGTCGCTGGAGGCCTTCGGCCAGCCCTTGCACGATTTCCCGGCGATCACCGCCAGCGTCTGCAACCTGCGCCCCGAAAGCCGGGGCACGGTGCAGATCGCATCGGCCGACCCCTATCAGGCGCCGGTGATCGCGCCGAACTACCTGTCGACCGAAGGCGACCGGCAGGTGGCGGTGGCCGCGATCCGGCAGGCGCGGGCGATCATGTCCCAGTCCCCGATGCAGCGTTACAACCCGGTCGAGATGAAGCCGGGCGTCGACAGCGACGATCCCGACGACCTGGCCCGTGCGGCGGGCGACGTCGGGACCACCATCTTCCATCCCGTGTCCACCGTGGCGATGGGGGGCGAAGGCGCGCCGCTGGACGCGGAGATGCGGCTGAAGGGGCTGTCCGGGCTGCGGGTCGTCGACGCCAGCGCGATGCCGCGGATCACCAGCGGCAACACCAATTCGCCCACCATTATGATGGCCGAGAAGGCGGCAGGGATGATACTGGCAGCGGCACGATGACCGACTATAAGACGTTTGACACCAATCTGTTACACCTTCCCGGTACCGCAGCCCCAGTTGTTTTCGAAAGGACGTGACGATGTCGGACGCAGACGGGAACTTGCCCATGGACTGGCTCGAGGCAGAGCTGCAGGACGTTCTGGACGAGGATTTCGAGATCGAGTTCGCGGAGCCGATGCTGAGCCAGGAGATCCGTAAGATCTATAACGAGCAGCATCCGAACCAGCTGGACCGGCAGGTGTATTTCCGCAACCTTCTGCGTCTGCAGGCGGAGCTGATCAAAGTGCAGGACTGGGTCCAGCACACCGGGGCCAAGGTCTGCATCCTGTTCGAAGGCCGGGATTCCGCCGGCAAGGGCGGCGTGATCAAGCGGATCACCCAGCGTCTGAACCCGCGGGTCGCCCGTGTGGTGGCGCTGCCGGCGCCGACGCCGCGGGAACAAAGCCAGTGGTATTTCCAGCGCTATGTCCCGCATCTGCCCGCCGGGGGCGAGATCGTGCTGTTCGACCGGTCCTGGTACAACCGCGCCGGGGTCGAACGGGTGATGGGCTTTGCCACGCCCGACCAGGTGGAACAGTTCATGCAGGACGTTCCGGAATTCGAAAGGATGCTGGTCCGGTCGGGGATCATCCTTCTGAAATACTGGTTCTCGATCACGGACGAGGAACAGCAATTGCGGTTCCTGATGCGCATTCACGACCCGATGAAGCAGTGGAAGCTGTCGCCGATGGACCTGCAAAGCCGGATCCGGTGGGAGCAATACACCAAGGCCAAGGAAGCGATGTTCGAACGCACGAACATCCCCGAAGCGCCGTGGTTCATCGTCGAAGGTAACGACAAGAAGCGCGAGCGTCTGAACTGCATCGAACACCTTCTGACCAAGATCCCCTATGAAGATGTGCCGCATCAGAAGGTGGTGCTGCCGGAACGCGAATTTTCCCCCAATTACGAACGGCAGGTGCTGCCGGACGAACTTTACGTGCCCAAGATCTACTGATCCCCGGTCCGCAAGGGCCTGGGGTCCTGACCCTAGCCGGTCCGCGCCATCCGTTTCGGCGATGACACCGTGTTGGGGCGCGGCACATGGGGGCTGCGCGGCCGGCCATAGGCGCTGGCCAGTTCGATCGTGCGTTCCAGGTCGGCATTGCGCTGGATGATCCCCTTCAGCGCGGTTTCCATGGCTTCCTGCACGCGCGCGGTTTCTGCCAGCAGCTGAAAGGTGACAGACCCGCTGCGGTCCAGCCGCGCGGTTTCGATCAGGCCGACATCGCCCGTGACCCCAAGCGCGCCGACATGTTCCATCATCTCGTCGCAGCGCCACTGGAAGGCGCGGACATCGGTCAGCATGTCCTGCAGGCTGGCCCGCGCGCGGTCGGTGTAGTGGTTGCTTTGTTCGAACAGCAGGTCGGCCTCGCGGGCCTGGTCCAGTTCCGTGCCGTCCTCGGCATGTTCGTCGCGGAACATGTGGGCGATTTCTGACTGCATCCGTGCGGTCAGCAGCAGGAACAGCCCCTCGTTGATCCGGTCCGACACGTCCTGTGCGCTGGCGATGAAGGCGCGCACCTGGCCCTTCAACAGGTCGCAGACCCGGGCGAAATTTGACGAGATCACGTTGAACAGCTGCCGGTGGGCCGCGTTCTTCGACGAATGAATCGACAGGTTGATGGCGGTGTATTTCAGCGTTTCGCACAGGCGAAGGACCTGTTCGGCATCCTTCTGGTTCTGGGCCGCCAGTTCCAGGATGCGGCCCATGGCGGCGCCGGCCTCTCCCGGTTTTCCGTTCAGGGCCTTGTCGCGGGCGCAGACCTCTTGCATGGCGGCGTCGACCATGAAGGCTGCATAGTTGCGCCAGCCAAGGTCCCCCAGCCGGGTCAGCAGCATTTCGGCGCTGGCGGCGGCCGGCAGGCTGTCGGCCAGTTCCAAGGCGCGCAGGGTCTTGTATTCGCCGGCCACCGCCCCGAACAGCGCTGAGGAGGGTTTCAGCCGGACGGAGAGATATCCGTCCTTGATCGGGGTGACGAAGGCGAAGACCCAGTAGTACTGCCCGGTCTTGGCACGGTTCTTCACATAGGCGCCGATTGGCTTGCCGGCCTTGATCGTGTCCCACAACATGTGGAACACCGCCTTGGGCATGTCGTTATGGCGGATCAGCTTGTGGGGCGCGCCGATCAGTTCGTTCCAGTCATAGTGTGCGACCCGCTGGAAGACCGAATTGCCTGACCGGATCACCCCGCGGTCATCGGTGCGCGAAAAGAACAGTTCCTCGATCCGGAAGGGAGATTCCGCCCGTTCGCCGGCTGACGCTTGCGGTTTCTGACTCATGCCGCCTCCATGGCTTCGACGGCGGGAAAGTTCGCATGGATCGTTTAAGAACCCGGAAAGACGGTGCTGGCCGGCGTATTTTTCGCCTGCAGATTGCCGGGAACCCGTGGCAAAGTGGCCGCGGATGCTGACATCCGGGCGCGGGTGCCCTAGATCGGCGTCACCTTCCGGAAAGGACAAGACCATGACCGCCCCCGAAACCCAACCCGAAGAAGGGGCCCGCCTGCGCCGCAAGCTGACCACGATCCTGGCGGCCGATGCCGCCCGCTTCAGCGAGCACATGGGCCGGGACGAGGTGGGGACCTATGCGGCGCTGCATGCCGCGCGGGATGTATTTGACCGGCTGATCCAGCGCCATGACGGTCGTATCGCCAACACGGCGGGCGACGGGCTGATCGCGGACTTTCCGTCGGTGGTCGAGGCGGTGAACTGCGCGGTCGAGGTGCAGCGCGAACTGGCAGACCTGGCGGGGCAGGACGACAAGCGGCTGGATTTCCGCATCGGCATTCACTTGGGCGATGTGATCGTGGATGGCGACGACCTGCTGGGCGAAGGCGTGAACCTGGCCGCCCGCCTGCAGGAAATGGCCGAACCGGGCGGCATCCTGATCTCGCGCCAAGTCTACGACCAGGTCCGGTCGAAGCTGAGCGTCGGGTTCGAGGCCATGGGTGACCGGCGGCCCAAGAATTTCGTCGAGGATGTGGAGGTCTTCCGCGTCTCCTCCGGCCCGGCGTCCGTTGCACCCAAGGTGGCCCCGGTCGCGCAAGGCGGGGATGCGGACCGCACGCCGCCGCTGGGCGTGGCCGACATGCACAGCCACACGATGCGCCACGGGCACGACCATGACCATGACCATGACGTTCGGGATCCGGGCGGCCTGACCCCACGGGATCAGTTCTTCCGCAAGGTCCGCATGACCGGGATTGGCCTGGCCGGCCTGTTCCTGATCGACCTTTTCACTGGCGGGTCGTTCTTCATCCAATGGGTGATCGTTGCCGCGTTTCTTGGCCTGGGGATGATGGGGGCAAACGTCCTGACTGTGGATCCGATCCAGGCCCGCCGCTTGCGCTTTGTTGTCATCGGATTGGGGGTGTCGGCGATTAACCTGTTGAGCTGGTCCGGCAGCTTCTGGGCGGTCTTTCCGCTGATCGGCCTGGCCGTGTCGGAAGGCTTTGCCACCTTCGGCCGCAAGTCGGGCGGGCGTGGGGGCGACCTGTCGCCCCGGGACTGAGCGGCGGCGCGGAGGACCGGACGGAAGAGGGCCGGCCCCCCGAAAATCGAAAACTCCCGGGCGGGGCCGCGGGAGTTTCCTCGTCTTTCAGATATCGTCGTTCAACTGTCGACGGATCGGATCGTCTGGATCGGGCTGTCGGTACCGGATTATGACCGGTGCCTGCCTGAGACTTGCATCCCGGGCCACGACCAGCGTCGGATCAGAGCAGACCTTCGCGCTGCGCCTTCTTGCGCGCGAGCTTGCGCGCACGGCGGATCGCTTCGGCTTTCTCGCGCGCTTTTTTCTCGGACGGCTTCTCGAAATGTTGCTTGAGCTTCATTTCGCGGAACACGCCTTCGCGCTGAAGTTTCTTCTTCAGAGCACGGAGCGCCTGGTCGACATTGTTGTCGCGAACACTGACCTGCATGTGGTTGTCACCACCTTTCTAGAATAGAGTTGCAAGGGAATTTGCAGGAGTTGGCCTTTTAGCAGGGTCACCCTAAGTTGTCCAGCAGGACAGGCCAGTTTGGACCAGACAGGAGCGCGTGCCATGATAGACGAGCAAACCGCAGGCAATGCGGAGATCGGAACGGGCTTCGATTCGGTCCGGGACAAGGTGCTGGACGCGGCCCTTCTGCATGTCGTCTTCGACGGCTGGTCCGAGGCCACGCTGAAGGCGGCGATCGCCGATGCGGGCGTCGAACCGGCGCTGGCCCGGGCGATCTTTCCACGGGGCGGGGTGGACCTGGCCCTGGCCTATCACGACCGGGGCGACGGCAAGATGCTGGAACGACTGGCGGAAACCGACCTGTCGGACCTGAAGTTCCGGGAAAGGATCGCGGCGGCGGTCCGCTTCCGTCTGGAAGCGGTCGAGGACCGCGACCTTGTGCGCCGGGGCATGACCCTTTTCGCACTGCCGCTTTATGCGGGCGACGGGGCCAAGGCGGTCTGGCAGACCTGCGACCGGATCTGGTCGGCCCTGGGCGACACGTCCGAGGACGTGAACTGGTACACCAAGCGGGCGACGCTGTCGGCGGTCTATTCGTCGACGCTGCTGTTCTGGCTGGGCGACGACAGCGATGGATCCGAGGCGACCTGGGCCTTTCTGGACCGGCGAATCGAGAACGTGATGCAGTTCGAGACGGTGAAGGCCAAGGTGAACGGCAACCCGCTGCTGAAGCCCTTCCTGGCGCTGCCGAACCGGATCCTGGGCCAGGTCCGCGCGCCCTCGGCCGGGGGCGGCAGCCTGTTTCCGGGGCGGGTGTCCGGACGACACTGAATTTGCGCCGCGCGTGGCGCGTCGCCAGAGGAGGGTGAGGGGGCTGCCCCCCGCACCCCCCCCGCGCAGGAAGCTGCGCCTCCTGCACCCGCGTCATGGGCACTCGCCATCCGGTGAACGTTCGGATTAAGGTCCGGGCAAATTCGGTCTGACGAGGAGCGACACGATGAGCGGCGACACGATGCGGGTGGTGGAAATCTCGGAATTCGGTGGACCGGAGGTCCTGAAACCGGCCACACGCGCAATTCCGGAACCGGGGCACGGGCAGGTCCTGATCAAGGTGGCCTATGCCGGCGTGAACCGGCCCGACGCGATCCAGCGCGCAGGCAATTACCCGGTGCCCAAGGGCGCCAGCGACCTGCCGGGGCTGGAAGCCTCGGGCGAGGTGGTGGCGGTCGGCGCGGGCGTGACATCGCCCAGGGTCGGCGACAAGGTCTGCGCGCTGCTGCCGGGCGGCGGTTATGCCGAATATGTGGTGACGGCGGCGGCGCATTGCCTGCCGGTTCCGGACGGCCTGTCGATGAAGGAAGCGGCCTGCCTGCCGGAGACGTTCTTTACCGTCTGGACCAATGTCTTCGACCGCGGCGGCCTGAAGGCCGGCGAACGCTTTTTGGTCCATGGCGGGTCCAGCGGCATCGGCACCACGGCGATCCAGCTTGCCAATGCCTTTGGCGCGCGGGTCTTTGCCACCGCCGGATCGGCCGACAAATGCCAGGCCTGCCTGGACCTGGGCGCGGAACGTGCGATCAACTACCGCGAGGAGGATTTCGTCGAGGTGATGAAGGCCGAAGGCGGCGCGAACCTGATCCTGGAAATGGTCAGCGGACCCTACCTGCAGCGCGATATCAACGCGCTGGCGGATGATGGGCGGCTGGTGATCATCGCCTTCCTGCAAGGATCCAAGGCCGACTTCAACTTCGTCCAGGTGATGACCCGCCGGCTGACGGTGACCGGATCGACCCTGCGCCCGCAAAGCGACCTGGCCAAGGCCAATATCGCCCTATCGCTGAAGACGCGTGTCTGGCCCCTGCTGGAGGCCGGCAAGGTGAAACCGGTGATGGACCAGGAATTCGCGCTGGAAGATGCGGCAAGCGCCCATGCCCGCATGGAAAGTTCGGCCCATATCGGCAAGATCGTTCTGAAGATCGGGGGGTAGGAGCATGGCACGTACCGTCATCATCGAGGCCCATGGTGGGCCGGAGGCGCTGAAGATCGTCGACCGCGAGGTGGGTGAACCCGGCCCGGGCGAGGTGCGCATCCGCCACCGCGCCGTGGGGCTGAATTTCATCGACGTCTACCAGCGCACCGGGATCTATCCGATGCCGCTGCCGGCGGCGCTGGGCATGGAAGCGGCCGGCGACATCGAGGCGGTGGGCGAAGGTGTCACCCACCTGAAACCGGGCGACAGAGCCGCCTATGCCTCGGCCCCGCCGGGGGCCTATACCGAGGCGCGGGTGATGCCCGCGGCGCAGGTCTGTCCGCTGCCCGACGGCATCGGATACGACACCGCCGCGGCGATGATGCTGAAGGGGCTGACGGTCGAATATCTGCTGGAACGGACCACCCCCATCGCCAGGGGCGACACGGTGCTGTTCCACGCGGCCGCGGGCGGCGTCGGCCTGATCGCCTGCCAGTGGGCTCGATCCGAAGGGATCCGGCTGATCGGCACCGCAGGATCGGACGAGAAGTGCCAGCTGGCGCTGGACCACGGCGCCGCGGAATGCATCAACTACCGCACCGGGGATTTCGTCGCCCGCGTGAAGGAGCTGACCGATGGCAAGGGCGTGCCCGCGGTGATGGATTCGGTGGGCAAGGATACCTTCGACGGCTCGCTGTCCTGTCTTGCGCCTTTCGGGATGATGATACTGTTCGGGGCCGCGTCCGGCCCGGTGCCGCCCTTCGACCTGAACCGGCTGGCGCAGGGCGGATCGCTGAAGATCACCCGGCCGTCGGTCTTCAACCATGTGGCCGACCATGACCGCTGTCAGGCCATGGCGCGGCGCCTGTTCGACAAGGTGCTGGCGGGCGATGTCGAGATCCGGATCGATCAGCGCTTCCCGCTGGACGACGTGGCCGGGGCGCACCGCACGCTGGAAGCGCGCAAGACCACCGGTTCCACGGTGCTGGAACTGTGATGCGATCCCCTGCGCCGGGCGGACCGGCGCAGGGGAGCCCGTTTCAGGCGGTCATGCCGGTCGCGGCCGCCAGCCGCTTCTTCGCGGCCTCGTATTCCGCGGACAGGCGTGCGACCAGATCGGCCGCCGGAAGCACCGACTTTACCGCACCGATGCCCTGACCGGCGCCCCAGATTTCCTTCCAGCTTTTCGGCTTGGTCCGGCCGCTGCTGAAGTCCATGGTCGACGGGTCCGAGGTTTCGAGGTTGTCCGGGTCCATGCCCGCCGCCGCGATGGACGGTTTCAGATAGTTACCCCAGACACCGGTGAAGAGGTTCGAATAGACGATGTCGTTGGCACCGCTGTCGACAATCATCGACTTGTAGCTTTCGACCGCGTTCGCCTCTTTCGTGGCGATGAAGGCGGACCCGGAATAGGCAAAGTCCGCACCCATGGCCTGCGCCGCCAGAATCGCGTCGCCGGTTGCGATGGAGCCCGACAGGGCCAGCGGGCCGTCGAACCATTCGCGGATCTCCTGGATCAGGGCGAAGGGCGACAGGGCGCCGGCATGGCCGCCCGCACCGGCCGCCACCGCGATCAGGCCGTCGGCGCCCTTTTCGATGGCCTTGTGGGCGAACCTGTTGTTGATCACGTCATGCATCGAGATGCCGCCGACACTGTGCGCGGCCTCGTTCACCCATTCCTGCGCGCCCAGCGAGGTGATCCAGCCCGGGACCTTGTGCTTCACGCAGATCTCGACATCGCGTTCCAGCCGGCCGTTCGAGCGGTGGACGATCTGGTTCACGGCATAGGGCGCGGCGGGCGTGTCAGGGTTGGCCTGGTTGTACTTGTCCAGTTCCTCGTTGATGCGGATCAGCCAGCGTTCCAGCTCGATCGGCTCGCCCTCGGCCTCGCGGGCGTTCAGGGCGGGGAAGGACCCCACAATGCCGGCCTTGCACTGGGCGATGACCAGATCCGGGTTGGAAACGATGAACAGCGGCGATCCGATCAGCGGCAGGCGCAGATGGCTCAGGGCTTCGGGTACGGACAAGGCAGTCTCCTCTTCTCACTCTCTCTCTGCCGGGACGGACATATCCGTCGCCGGTTCGACCGGGCCGTAGCCGGGTTACCCGCCAGTATCAGCAGGCCTGCCGGCACTGTCCGACCGATCAGTCCGGGACGATACTAGCTTGCCTTTTCGTACCTCGCTTGCGTTTTCATCTGGCGTTCCGGTGATACCCTACGTCAATTGAAGCGACGCAGGATCGCGCCCCGTCGCCAGACCCAGGCCGGAGAAGCCCAAGTCGCGCTGCAGGGGAAAAGTTCGTGATCCGCCGTGAAAACGGGCAAATGACGGACCCGGGCGCCCAATTGCTGGAAGCCTGCTCTCGCGGCGCGTCCGCCCGACAGACTCTGCCTGCACGGCGCGCGCCCATTTCCTAGGCTGGGATCAGCGCGGCATCTAGGGTTCCGCCTTCCCGAGAAGGGAAGGGCAGGTCCGAGAGATGCCACCGGGACGTCACCCGCGTTCCGGTACACGGCGGGGGAAAAACCCGGGAGACCAGCGCTGTTCAATGCCGAAAGGCGGTCTCCTTCCCGATGTTCGGAGTCCGTCCAAAAGACACGAACAACAGGGACCATATGATGAAGAGACTTGCACTGACTGCGCTTGCGACCGTGGCGATGCTGGGTTCGCCCGTGATGGCCGAGGAGAAGGACAGCTTCAAGGTCGCCTGGTCGATCTATGTGGGCTGGATGCCGTGGGGCTATCTGGAAGAATCCGGCATCATGGACAAGTGGGCCGAAAAATACGGCATCGATGTCGAGATCGTGCAGATCAACGACTATGTCGAATCGATCAACCAGTACACGGCCGGCGCCTTCGACGGCGTGTCGGCCACCAACATGGACACGTTGTCGATCCCGGCCGGCGGCGGGGTCGACACCACGGCGCTGATCGTGGGCGACTATTCCAACGGAAACGACGCGGTGATCCTAAAGGGCGAGGGCACGCTGACCGATCTGGCGGGCAAGCCGGTGAACCTGGTGGAACTGTCGGTCTCGCACTACCTGCTGGCGCGGGCGCTGGACAGCGTGGGCTTGGCGGAAAAGGACCTGTCGGGCGTCATCAACACCTCTGACGCGGACATGATCGCGGCCTATGCCACGCCGGATGTCGAGGCGGTTGTCACCTGGAACCCGCTGGTGTCCACCATCATGGAGGAACCGGGGGCGAACATGCTCTTTGACAGTTCCGATATCCCCGGCGAGATCATCGACCTGATGGTCGTGAACACCGAGACGCTGGCCGACAACCCGGCCTTCGGCAAGGCGCTGGTCGGCGCCTGGTACGAGGTCATGGGTCTGATGGCGTCGGACAGTGACGAAGGGAAGGCGGCCCGTGAATGGATGGCTGCGGCCTCCGGCACGGACCTTGCGGGCTATGACGCGCAGCTGGCCTCGACCGAGATGTTCTTTACCCCTGCCGACGCCGTGGCCTTCACCGAAAGCCCAGAGCTGCCCAGGACCATGGTCGCGGTCGCCGAATTCCTGTTCGACAAGGGCATCCTGGGCGAGGGCGCGCCGTCGGCCGATTTCGTGGGGGTCGCATACCCGGACGGGTCCATTACCGGGGACAGCGCCAACGTGAAGTTCCGCTTTGACGACAGCTACATGAAGATGGCTGCCGGAGGCGAACTCTGAGACCTGCCGTCGCCTCTGCCCGGCCGGAACCCGGGGCCACGGGGGCGGGGCAGACCCGCCGCCCGCGGCTGCGCTGGATCAACCGCCGGCCAGACAAGGCGCTGACGCTGCTGCTGGTGGCGATCCCCTTCGTGCTGGTGCTGCTGGCCTACGGCATCGGGTCCGAGGCGCGCCGCGCCGTGAACCCGGCCGACAAGGTCCTGCCGGCGCCGGCCCAGATCGTGGAAACGGCACAGCGGCTGATCACCCAGCCCGATAAACGCTCGGGGGACATACTGTTCTGGACCGACACGGCCGCCAGCCTGGAACGGCTGGGTTACGGCGTGGCCATTGCCGCCGGCATCGCACTGGTCTTCGGGCTGGTGATCGGCATCCTGCCCATCGCGCGCACGATGCTGTCGCCCTTCGTCAACGTGCTGTCGATGATCCCGCCGCTGGCGATCCTGCCGATCCTCTTCATCATGCTGGGGCTGGGCGAGGTGTCGAAGGTCGCCCTGATCGCCATCGGCATCACGCCGTTCCTGATCCGCGACCTGGCCCAACGGGTCGCCGAACTGCCCCCCGAACAGATCGTGAAGGCCCAGACCCTGGGCGCGACCAGCCTTGCCATCGGCCTGCGCGTGGCCCTGCCGCAGGCGCTGCCGCGGCTTTTGGGCAGCCTGCGCCTGTCGCTCGGTCCCGCCTGGCTGTTCCTTATCGCGGCCGAGGCCGTGGCGGCCGATGCCGGCCTTGGCTATCGCATCTTCCTGGTCCGCCGTTACCTGGCGATGGACGTGATCCTGACCTACGTCATCTGGATCACCCTGCTGGCCTTCCTGCTGGATCTCGCCCTGCGGCTGGTTTCCCGCTTTGCCTTCCCCTGGGCGGAGGAGGGATTGTGAGCTTCGTCGAAGTCGAACGGATCTCGCAGAGTTACGGCGGCAGACCGATCCTCGACCGGGTCTCGACTTCGGCCGAAGAGGGGGAGTTCGTGTCCATCGTCGGCGCCTCGGGCTGCGGCAAGTCGACGTTCCTTCGGCTGCTTCTGGCGCAGGAACTGCCGACCCGCGGCCGCATCTCCATCGCCGGTGCGCCGCCCGCCCGCGAACCGGGCCCCGACCGGGGCGTGGTCTTCCAGCGCTATTCGGTCTTCCCGCACATGTCGGTGCGCCAGAACCTTGTCGCGGCGTCGGCGCTGGGCGCGAATTTCTGGGGCGGCCTCTTCGGAGCGAAATGCAAGGCCGCACAGAAGGTCGCCGACGACGCGCTGGACCGGATCGGTCTGGCCCATGTCGCCCATGCCTACCCGTCGGCCCTGTCGGGGGGCATGCAGCAACGCCTGGCCATCGCGCAGGCCTTGATGGCGCGGCCCAAGATCCTGCTGCTGGACGAACCCTTCGGCGCGCTGGATCCCGGCACGCGGATCACCATGCACGCCTTCCTGATGGAGCTGCGGGCCGAAACCGGCATGACCGTCTTCATGGTGACCCACGACCTTGCCGAAGGCTTCAAGCTGGGCGACCGTGTGCTTGTCTTCGACAAGCCGCGCTGGGACCCGGCCGACCCGAACGCGGTCGGCGCCACCATCACCTACGATTTCGATGCCCGCGACGGCGGCATCCCCTTTCAGCGACTGCAGGAGACGACCCATGTTCCCATCGAACTCTAGAGGAACACGTTCCCATCACCCCCGGGACGTGCATTTGCCCGACCGGCGCGCGCATCATCCCGATCTTACCAAGCTGGGCGGCTGGAAGGCGATGCAGGCCGAGGCCGACATTCCGGGCGATGAATGGGAAAAGGAAAAGGCCTGGGCGCTCCGCATGGGCCTGACGGCAGCGGATTCGATCGAGGACCGGTCGATCCCCACCTTTGCCCGGGGCGAACTGCCCCATTATGCCGGCATCAACACCTTCCTGAAGGCGCCCTATGCGGAAGACGTGACCGAGGTGGGCATGTACGATGCCACCATCCTGGGCGCGCCATTCGACGGCGGCACGACCTATCGCCCGGGCACCCGCTTCGGTCCGCAGGGGATCCGCAAGATCTCGGCCCTCTACACGCCCTACAACTACGAGGCCGGGATCGACCTGCGCGAACAGATGTCGCTCTGCGATGCCGGCGACATCTTCACCATCCCCGCGAATATCGAAAAGACCTTCGACCAGATCAGCCGGGCGGTGGCGCACGTGTTCTCGTCGGGCTCCATGCCGATCATCCTGGGCGGCGACCATTCCATCGGCTTTCCCTGCGTGCGGGGTGTGGCCGAGTGCACATCCAAGAAGATCGGCATCGTCCATTTCGACCGCCATGCCGACATCCAGGAAAAGGACCTGGACGAACGAATGCACACGACGCCCTGGTTCCATTCCACGAACCTGCCCAACGTGCCGGCCAAGAATCTGGTCCAGGTCGGCATCGGCGGCTGGCAGGTCCCGCGCGAGGCGGTGAAGGTCGCCCGCGAGCGCGAGACCAACATCATCACCATGTCCGACATGGAGAAGATGGGTGTCGACAAGACCGCCGAAATGGCGCTGGAGATGGCCTGGGACGGGGTCGACATGGTCTACATGTCCTTCGACATCGATAGCATCGACTGCGGCTTCGTGCCCGGCACGGGCTGGCCGGAACCGGGGGGGTTCCTCCCGCGCGAGGCGCTGGCGCTGGCCTCCAAGGTCGCGGCCGAGGGCATCTGTGCCATGGAACTGGTCGAGGTTTCGCCGCCCTATGATACATCGGACATCACAGCCCTGATGGGCACGCGGGTGATCGTCGACGTTCTGGGCTCGCTCGTCGCCAACGGCAAGATGGGCGCCCACAGGCAG
The DNA here is from genome assembly GCF_009765275.1 of Chachezhania sediminis. Lineage (GTDB taxonomy): Bacteria > Pseudomonadota > Alphaproteobacteria > Rhodobacterales > Rhodobacteraceae > Chachezhania > Chachezhania sediminis. The sequence goes on along the minus strand of NZ_VOPH01000001.1, from coordinate 861,634 downwards.
CACATCGACAAGCCCGTGTCGCTGCCCATGGGCGACTATTCCGAGGCGACCCATGGCCGCCGCTGGAGCACGCCGGCGAAGCGGAAGTGATGCAGACCGGAACACGGCGCCCGGATTGGCCGGACGCGCCCTTTGGAGCTGGCCGCGACATGGAGTATTTGGAAAGAGAAGAAGCACGCGACCCGGGTTTCTTCTCTTCAAAAATACTCCATGTCGCGGGCGGCGCCGGGGACGGGGCCGGACAGCCGGGCCGACAGAAACAGGGAGGCGGAAGATGCCCCATGATATCGTGAACGGCCATATCGGCCACCATCACCATCATCACCCGCACGATCACAACCACGATCACGGGCCGGATCACCTGCATTCGCACATGGAGCCGGCGGACCGGGCGGCGGATCTGCAGGTTCTGGCGAGCCAGTTCATCGACGGGTTCCAGCAGGCCAGGGACAAGCAGGCCTATCTGAAGCTGGCAGGTGTGCCGCTGGAGATCGGCGAAGGCGATAGCCCGTCGCTGAAGCTGGTGGACGTGAATTTGACGACAGAATGGCAGGTGGGGACCGCCTCGCCGTCCTTCGGCTCGCGCGAGTTGTCCTATCTGCCCTTTCCGGGCGAAATGATCACCGAGCGAACGAACATGGGCTTCGTCTATGTTTCGATGAAGGAAAAGCGGGTGGTCGATCTGCGGGACTTCCTGGCGGAGAGCCTCGATGGCTGAGCTTCCCGTCGCGCACGGCTGGTATGGGGCCGAGAAGATCCTGCCCCGGATCACCCGCATCACCGAGCCGCATGTGCATCCCGTCTACTCGGCGAACATGTACCTGGTCGAGGGCGACGCGGTGGACATGATCGTCGACAGCGGGATGGGGATCGTGCCCCTGAAGCCATTCCTGGACGGGATCCGGACGGATGCGGCAAAGCCGATCTGGTGCTTCACCACCCATGCCCATGCCGATCATTTCGGAGCGATGCACGAGTTCGACACACGGATCGCCCATCCGATCGACGCGCCGGACCTGGAGGCGCCGTCGGAGTACACGCTGGACCCGAAGGACATTCCCGAGAGCTTCCAGCAGATTCTGATCGAGTGCGGGTACGGTCGCATCGATACGCCGTGGATGATCGATGCGGTGCCATACCAGGGCTATGATCTGCGGGCCTGGACCTTGAAGGGGGCGCCTCAGACGCGGCTGGTCGAGGATGGCGACATCGTCGACCTGGGTGGCTGGGCGGCCGAGGTGCTGTTCGTCCCGGGCCACGATGCCGGGCAGATCGGGCTGTGGCATGCCGAAAGCGGGACGCTCTTCGGGGCGGATGCGGTTTATGACGGGCCCCTGATCTGGCAGGCACCGGGGATGAGCGCGGCCGATTATGCCGCGACGCTGAAGCGGCTGATGGCGCTGCCGGTCGAGGTCGTGCTGGGCGGCCACGACGACCCGTTCGGGAAGGCGCGGCTGGTCGAGATGTGCGAGCACTATCTGGCCATCTGGGCGGATCTCTGAGCTTGGACGCCGGGGCAGCGAAGGCCCTTTGACAGGGCCTTCGGAATGCGATGCAAATCGCATTCCCCTGTGGCGTCGGGGCGGCTATGCCACAGCGATGGATCAGGCCTGCCAGGTATCGCGGGAGGGGCGGCCCAGAAAGTCCGTCCGCGTGGTCGTGAACGTCATTGCGTGCAGGTCTGTGCGTTCGAACGCGCTTTGCCCTTCGCGGAGCGGGTTGGTGCAAAGCGCGATCACCCCGTCTTCGCCACGCCAGCGACCAAGCCCGTATTCGGCATCGAACTGGGCCAGCAAGGCCGCCGCGGGGCGCTGGCCGAGGTTCAGGGCCTGGCGCAGGGGTGCCGAACCGGCGGCCCCGGGCGTGCCGATCCCGTAAAGGAACAACCGTTCCGACCAGATCACGTGCAGCGCCTTGCCGTCGGCACCGGCAAAGACCTTGCGGTTGAGGGCACCCGCGATCTCGCGGTGCCAGAGTTCGCGGTAGTCGGCTGCGGTCCCGTCCTCGATCAGCCGGCCATCGTTGGTCCAGTGCAGGCGGCCGGCATCCACGCCGTCGGGCGCGCCGTGCCAGTTGATCGCGCGGTCCCAGGTGCAGACCTCGTCCAAAACCTCTATCGTGCCGGCAAAGCCTTCGGCCTGGAGAAGCGCCAGCAGCACCGGGGTTTCGGCCTCGGCCAGGCAGGACAGGCTCGAAAGGTCCGGCCGCACCCGCGGTACCCTCAGATCGCAATAGCCGTCGCGGGCCTGCAGCCAGTGGACCCGGGTTTCGGCATCGTCCAGCCCCGGTGCGCGGATCCAGTCGCGGATCCAGTGACCCGTCAGATCCCCGGCGGCGATCATGTCAGGCTGCCTTGGCCATGTGGCGGCGCAGTGCCGCCAGGATGTCGTCGCAGGGAAGTACGGCCCCTTCCTGGAGGTATTCCATCGCGTTCAGCGAGGCGTCGTGCGCGGCCACGGACGTTCCGCCGACACAGTCCCCGGCCACACGGCAGTAATAGTCGTGCTGGTGCCCGTCGACGAAGGTGTAGTGCACGCAGACGTCGGTCATGCCGCCGATCAGGATCAGGGTCTGCGCCTTCAGGCCCTTCAGCAGGATTTCCAGTTCGGTCCCAAAGAAGGCGGAATAGCGGCGCTTCGGCACGAAGTAATCCTCGGGCCTTTGTCCTGTGATCTCGGCCGGGAGGGGCGTGCCGGGTTCGCCGTCCATGCAGTGAATGCCTTCGGAGCCGTCCAGTTCGCGGCCATAGTCGACCATGTCGCGACGGTGGATTTCCTGGATATAGACCGTGGGGACGTCCAGTTCGCGGGCGGCGCGGATCAGGGTCAGGGCCTGTTCCATTCGTTCGCGATAACCTGGCATGACCGGGATTCCGGCCTTCACGTCCATGAAGGCCGAAGACTGGATGTCGATGACCAGAAGCACGGGGTTTCCGACGATGGTGGGTTGGCGCGGCATGGCGTTAGGATCCTTAGCGGCGGGTTGTGTCCGCCCCCATCAGCCGCGGCAGGTCGCCGAAGCGGGCGACCAGCGAAAATGCGACGACAGAGACGGTGATGAAGGTGATCGCTGCAACGGCCATGGTGGGCGTGAATCCGTTCCGGAGGGAATTGAAGATCTGCAGAGTCACGGTGGCGTAAGAGGAGGAGGAAACGAAGAACATCACGATGAATTCGTTGAAGGACAGGACCAGCGCGAAGAAGAAACCCGACATGGTGTAGGGGATCGTCTGCGGCAGAACGATGGTCCGGAAACTGACGCCTTCGGTCGCGCCCATGGTGGCCGCGGCCTCCAGCAGGGCCTTGTCGATGGACTGGAGCCCGATGGATATCGTGACCAGGGGGAGCGCTGCAAAGAGCGCCGCAAGGCTGAGCACCCCGGCCCACATCTGCCCCAGCGCGCCGGTGAAGGACCACAGGAAGCCAAGCCCGACACCGAAGACGATGGGCGGCAGGGCAAAGGGCATGGCGGCAAGCCCCGCCAGCACCTTCGACAGCCCGTCATTTGCCCGCCACAGCCAATAGGCGACGGGCCAGGCGATCAGGACCGACAGGGCGGCCGCGGACACGGAAATGACGATGGAGTTCCAGAGCGCCGTCGTCCACACAGGTTCCGACACGAAGAATTCCACGAAACGGTCGAAGGTCGGGTTTTCCGGCGGAAAGGCCATCGACCGGCCGCCGTTCAGCGCCGCGGCGGACACGACGACGATGGGCATCAGGACGACGACGGCGGCCAGTCCCATAAAGAGCGATGCGGCCCAGTGCAGGCGTCTCATCCCTTGCCCCCCGCGGTCGACAGCTTTTGCCCGATCACCAGCAGGATCACCGCCGTGACCAGAAGCACCACTGCCTGAGCCGACCCGAACGGCGCGTTGAGCGTGGCGCCGCGCACGGCTTCATAGATCGACACGGCCAGCGTCTGCTGCGCGGGCGCGGCAAAGACGGTGACCGCGACGTAGGTCCCCAGCAGGAAGACGAACAGAAGCAGCACAGTCCCGATCAGCGCCAGCTTGACCGAGGGGATGACGACCGTCCTGATCACGGTCCAGGGCCTGGCGCCCATGGTCCGCGCGGCCTCGATCAGCGAAGGGTCCAGACGCGACAGGGCGGGATAGAGCAGGATCACCGCATAGGGCCAGACCAGATAGCTCATCGTCAGGACGGTGGCGAAAACGGATGTCTTGAATTTCACGTTCCGGGGTGAGGCCAGGCCCCAGTCCCGCAGGGTGTCGAACCAGCCCATGTCCTTCAGCCACTGAGTCAGGCCCGTTTCCTGGAACACCATCGGCAGGCCGGACCGGGCCGACAGCAGAATGTCCCAGCCCATGACGATGAAGACCTCGGACAGGGACAGGGACGACAGCAGGAAGACCAGCCACAGCGTCTGCGCCTTCCGGGTCAGGCGGGTCAGGAAGTAGGTGAACGGAAAGGCCGAGACGACGGCGATGACCGAGGCGATGACGGCATAGTAGATCGACCAGCCCAGCTTCTGCAGGTAGAGGGTCGAGGTTGAATTGGGCCAGTCGGCGCCGACGAAGAAGCGGCGGTAATTGGTCAGGTCGAAGGCAAAATGCCAGCCCGCGCCTTCGACCTTTTCGCCGAAAGAAATCGCGATCACCATCAGGAAGGGCAGCAGGCACAGCGCGGCCACGGCCACGCAGAATGCGATCCGCACCATGAAATAGCCCGAAAGCCCCGGGCCCCGGTCAACGTCCGGGGGTGCCATCGGGGGATCTGCAGTCTCGACGCTCATGCCGCGACCGGTTCGGCCGGGAAAAGGTGCAGCGCGTCGGGCGGCAGATAGACCTGCGTCTGCGCGCCGACATGCAGGCCGGTGCCGCGGTCGGTGACTTCCTCGACCACCATGGGGCCTGCGGGCGTGTCCAGGTGGATGTCGCGGGTGGCGCCCACGTCGCGCAGGAAGGTGACGGTGGCGGGCAGGCGGTTGCCTACGGGCAGGTCGGCGCCCAGCCGCGCCTTTTCGGGCCGCAGGGCCAGCGTGACCTGGGATCCGTCGATGAAGGCCGGGGCAGGGACCGCCTGCAGGGTCCAGCCGGCGACTTGCACGGCGCCGTTCCGCACACGGCCGGACATAAAGTTCGCCCGCCCGATGAACGACGCGACAAAACCGTTGGCGGGCCTGTGATAGATTTCCTGCGGTGATCCCACCTGTTCGCAGCGGCCCTGGCTCATCACCACGATGCGGTCGGCCATGGTCATCGCCTCGCGCTGGTCGTGGGTGACGACGATGGTGGTGATCTTCAGCCGCTGTTGGAGCAGGCGCAGTTCGACCTGCATCTCCTCGCGGAGCTTGGCATCCAGCGCGGACATGGGTTCGTCCAGCAGGAAGACCTCGGGCTCTTGCGCCAGCGCCCGAGCGATGGCGACCCGCTGGCGCTGGCCGCCCGACAGCTCTCCGATCCGGCGCTGGCCGAAATCTGCCAGCTGCACCAGGTCCAGCAACTCGCCGGCCCGCGCGCGGGCGCGGGCCGTGGGCGTGCCGGCGATGGTCAGGGCGTAACAGACATTGTCGGCCACGTTCAGATGCGGGAACAGGGCGAAGTTCTGGAACACCATCCCGAACTTGCGTGCATGGGGCGGGGTGCCGGTCAGGTCGGTCTCGCCCAGGCGGATCGTGCCGCCCGATGGCTCCTCCAGTCCCGCGATCATCCGCAGAAGCGTGGTCTTGCCGCATCCCGACGGCCCCAGAAGGGCCGTCAGTTCGCCATGGGCGAAGGTCAGGTCGACCCGGTCCACGGCACGGAACGCGCCGAAGTCCTTGCGGATATCGCTGAGGACAAGATCCGGCACGGCCCTACGCCCCGGCGAGCATCTTGTCCCAGCTTTCCTGGATGAAGGTTTCCATGTCCAGATAGGCCTCGTAGGCGGGATGGATGACCGGTGTGCCAGAAACGGCGGCGAATTCCGCATCCGTCAGCCCGGCCGCTTCCTGGCTGACCAGGGGGGCGGTGCCGATCATCAGGCTCATCAGCTTCTGGGTCGTCGGATCGCACGAGAAATTGACGAATTCGGCCGCCTCGCCGCCCTTGGTCGACAGGCCCGCCAGACACCAGGACCCGTAATCGCCCGGGTTGCCTTCCTTGGGGAACAGGGGCTTGATCGGAAACCCGTCGGCCGCCATCAGCCCCGCCACGTCGAGGTAGTACATGCCCCCCACGATATCGAGGTTCTTCATCCCCTGTTCCATCTGGCTTTCCGCCGACCACCAAAGGGCGACGTTCGGCTTGATCTCGGCGGCCTTTTCGATCAGCGCCATGATCCCGTCCTTGGTCTTGAAGGTCTCCTGACCTTCGAAGAAGGTCGCGGCGATCACGTCCAGGAAGTGTGAGTTGAAAAGCTTAGAAATGCCCAGCGACGCCTCGAACCGGCTGGTGTCCCAGAACTCGGCCCAGCTTTCTGGGGTCTTCACTTCGTCCGGATTGATCACCATGGCCGAAAACCACGCCATCGCACCCACGCCGATGGTGCCGGCCTTGTCCTCGAACGCATAGTAATCGTCGAAATACTTCAGGTTCGGGATTGCGGCGGCGTCCATCGGCTTCAGGATGTCGCCGATCCGGCTGGCCTTTATCATCGTGTCGCGAGAATAAAGCGACAGGTCCGCCGGTACGTTGCCCGCATTGGCCGCCTGTTGCATCGTCACCAGCCAGTCGGACGAATTCGGCTGCGTCACGCTTTCGACGGCGATGCCGGTGGCCTCGGTGAATTTCGGATAGACATGTTCCTTCAGGCTGTTTTCGAAATACCCGCCGTAGGAACCGATCTTCAGCGACCGTTCCTGCGCGATCAGCGGCGCGCCAAGGCTGCCGGCCGCGGCAAGGGTCGCGGCGCCGGCACCGCTTTTCAGCAGGGTGCGCCGGCTGAGGGTGGACTTCATAGCCATGTGATGGATCCTTTTGGTGCTGGCCATCGTTTGTCGGGCCATTTTTTGGGAACAAGCGGACGGTTCAGACTACCCGGGGCGTCCCCGTCGGCGCCCCTTGGTCAAAGTCTGGAAATGGCCCCAGCGACCTGTCCATTCACGGACCATCCAGCCGCCCGTGCCGGCCCGGATTTGATCGCATTCGGTGCATTTTCGGGCCTGTTTGCCCATGGAATGGACTGGTTTCGCAAATCTGCCCTGTCCGCGAACGAACCGCTTGTGAGTCGCCCGGACTGGGCGCCAGTCTGGACCGATCACGGGGCATTCATGGAACGGAGAGGCCTGATGAACAAGGTTGTCGCAAAGGACCAGACCGCGGTGACCATCGAGGATGCGGCCCTGCCGGTCATCGACGTGTCCGGTCTTCTGTCCGGGGTGGCCGAAGATGCCGCCCGCGTCGGGGCCGAACTGGGCCGTGCCGCGCGGACATCGGGCTTCTTCTACATCACCGGGCACGGTGTGCCGCAGGCCCTGATCGACGACCTGTTCGCCGCGTCGAAGGCGTTCCACGAAAAGTCGCGGTCCTACAAGATGAAGTACTGGTGCGGCTTCACCACGAACCATCGCGGCTATGTCCCGTTCGAGGAGAATGGGTCGAACTTCCCCAAAACGATCAACTTCAACGAAGCCTGGGACATGTCGTTCGAGGCGCCGGCGGACCACCCGGACTACATCGCGAAATGGCGGATGACAGGCCCGAACGTCTGGCCCGACATCCCCGGCTGGCGGACCACCGTTTCGACCTATTACGATACGATCTTCGCGCTGGGCCTCAGGATGCTGGACGCGCTTGCGACGGAACTGGGCGTCGACCCGGCCGAGCTGCGCCAGCACATCACGTGCCCCACCTCGCAGCTGCGCATGCTGCGCTATATCGAAAACGACCACCCGGCCACGAAGGAGTCGATGGGCATTTCGGCCCATTCCGACTTCGAGTGCTTCACGATCCTGCTGCAGGGTGGCCCCGGTCTTCAGGTCATGAATGCCGAGGACATCTGGATAGAGGCGCCACCCGTGCCGGGCACCTTTATCGTGAACATCGGCGACATCTTCGAGACGTGGTCCGGCGGCCAGTTCAAGTCGACCCAGCACCGGGTCGTGAACACCGGGCGCGAACGCTATTCCTTCCCGTTGTTCTTCGGGCTCGACTACCACACGGCCATCGAACCGCTGGAGAAGTTCCGCACGCCCGAGGTCGCGGCGAAATACCCGCCGATAAAGGCCGGGGATCACCTGATGCGGATGACGACCAACGGTTTCCGCTACATCGCCGACGCCGTCCGCACCGGCGATTTTGTCCCCGACTACGAGATCCCCGAGGAAAACCCCTTCATGCGAGAGGCGCGGGACCCCGTCGCCGAATGAGGCCGCATCCCGATTTCGCGGATACGCCAATGCCGCGCGAGGCAGAGGTCGCCAATATGCGCCTGGCGCCCCTGGGCCCGGACGACCTGGAGGAAGATTTCGCTGCGGTCACCGAAAGCTGTGGCAAGCTGCACGGTCTCTTCGGCGACGACTGGCCCCGCGGCCTGACGCTTCGGGACGACGCGCTGGATCTCGCCTGGCACCTTAAGGAATTCGACCTGTCGCGCTCCTTCGCCTGGGCGATCCGCGACCGGCGGCACTACTACCTGGGCTGTGCCTATCTTGTCCCCGAACAGGGGGGCAGGGGCACCGCCGAAGGCTGGGTCTGGTTCCGCGCCGGCGCGCTCTCGGACGCGGGCGAGACGGTCGCGATCCTCGCCGTCCAGGCCTGGCTGCGGAAGACGGCCCCGGTCCAGGTCCGCTTTCCCCAGAACCTGCTCTGATCCCTCAGCCGGACTTGCGCGCAACCAGATCGACCAGCGCCGACAGGCCGGAATGGCCCGGGCCTTCGTCGACCTCGTGGTCGTAATCGTCGATCCGCAGGATCTCCATGTCGCCGAAGGCCTCTGTCAGAAGGTCCACCGTGTACATGTTTTCGGCCTGTGGCGGCCCGCCGGTCTTGTAGCTCACCTGTCGCGGCGCATAGCCGTGCAGCAGCAACAGCCCACCCGGTGCCACCGCCTGTTTCATCCAGCCGAACAGCTGTGCCCGCAGATCCGGCGGCGCGAACTGGATGAAGATCCCCACGACGGCGTCATATTCCCGCGACCAGTCCCACGCTTCGATGCCAGAGATGTTGAAGTCGACCGCCACCTTCCGGAACTCGGCCAGCGCACGCGCCTTTTCCACACCCACGGTCGAGGCATCGAAGGCCGTCACCGCATGCCCCAGCCCTGCCAGATGGACCGAATTCCGCCCTTCGCCATCGGCCACACACAGGACCCGCGACCCCGGCTCCAGACGCCCCGCCTCCCGCTTCACGAAATCCGCAGGCTCGGTCCCAAACAGGAACCCCTCGGTCGCGTAACGATCGTTCCAGTTCATGCCTGCCATCCGCTTCTCCACGTGTCGTCCTGGCGCAATCTAGGCCGATTCCGGACCGCAGTCCAAGCACGCCCCTTCGCTTCTTTGGTCTTCAAATACCTCGGGGGGAGTCCGCGCCTTGGCGCGGGCGGGGGGCAGAGCCCCCCCGGGCATGCTTCAGAACAGGGACAGCTGATCGCCAACCTGGGGCGGCACGGCGAAAAGATCCGTGCGCAAGGGCGGGGCCGCCTCCTCCAGCCCCAGCCGCTTGACCGCCGCGCTGAACCGCTGCGCGATCATCTCCGCATAGCGTCCTTCGCCGCGCATCCGGTGTCCCCAACGCGGATCGTAATTCCGCCCGCCATGCATTTCACGCACCCGCGCCATCACCTTGCCTGCGCGTCCCGGCGCATGTTCCTCCAGCCATTCCTGCCACAGTTCCGACACCTCCCGCGGCAGGCGCAGCATGATCCAGCTGGCCGATGTCGCCCCCGCCTCCCGGCCCGCGGCCAGGATCGCCTCCAGCTCGTGATCCGTCAGCCCCGGCACGACGGGCGATGTCATGATGCGCACGGATATCCCCGCATCCGACAGCCGCCGGATCGCGGCCAGCCGCCGCGCGGGCGAGGGCGCGCGCGGTTCCATCCGCCGCGCCAGGTCCGGGTCCAGCGTGGTCACCGAAATGCCCACCCGCGCCAGGCCGGCCGTGGCCATGGGCGCCAGAATGTCGATATCGCGTTCCACCAGTGCGCCCTTGGTCACGATAGCCAGCGGATGGTTGAAGTCGCGCAGTACCTCAAGGCAGGCGCGGGTGATGCCGCGGTCCCGCTCCACCGGCTGGTAGGGGTCGGTATTGGTGCCTATGGCCATAGGCGCCACCTTGTAGCGCGGGGCCGACAGTTCCTTCCGCAAGACCTCGGGCGCCGTCGGCCGCGCGATCAGCCGGGTTTCGAAATCCAGCCCCGCCGACAGGCCCAGATAGGCATGGGTCGGTCGTGCGAAACAGTAGATGCAGCCGTGTTCGCACCCGCGATAGGGATTGATCGACCGGTCGAAGGGCAGATCGGGCGAGGCGACATAGTTCACGAAGCTCTTCGGCTGCTCCTCGGATATGGTGGTCCGGAAGGCCGGCCGGTCCTCGACGATCTCCCAGCCGTCCCAGATTTCCTCACGCCGCGGATCGAACCGCCCGGGCGCGTTGCTGACCGCACCGCGTGCCTTCCGCCGCTTCGCATCGATTCCCGGGACATGTTCCATGCATCCAAGTCTGGAACATAATGGGAACATTCGCAAGATGCGCCGCAAGAATACCCTTGTGCCCGCTTCGGGTGCCGCCGAGAAAACCGCCTGTACGGCAGGGTTAGGGGCGCCATGTCGCGAAAGGTCGGTCCCGGTTGAATGCAGGTCGGAAATTTACCAGTGTTCAAGACACCTATTGGCATTAGGTAGGCAAAATCGCCCTGACCCCGAGGAGTCGCGCCATGGCTGATGAAGAAGAAGAGATCATCCTGTCGGAACTGGATGACGAGGAACTCGTCCAGCAGATGTTCGACGATCTCTACGATGGCCTGAAGGACGAGATCGAGGAGGGCGTTCATATCCTGCTGGACCGCGGATGGGAGCCCTACAAAGTCCTGACCAATGCGCTGGTCGGGGGCATGACCATCGTGGGCCAGGACTTCCGCGACGGAATCCTGTTCGTGCCCGAAGTGCTGCTGGCGGCGAACGCGATGAAGGGTGGGATGGCGATCCTGAAGCCGCTTCTGGCGGAAACCGGTGCGCCGACCATCGGGCGCATGGTGATCGGCACGGTCAAGGGCGACATCCACGACATCGGCCAGAACCTGGTGACGATGATGATGGAAGGCGCGGGCTTCGAGGTGATGAACATCGGGATCAACAACCCGGTCGAAAACTATGTCGAGGCCGTGAAGGACTTCGATGCCGACATCCTGGGCATGTCCGCGCTGCTGACGACGACGATGCCCTACATGAAGGTGGTGATCGACGCGATGAAGGAGCAGGGGATCCGCGACGACTATATCATCCTGGTCGGCGGCGCGCCCCTGAACGAGGAATTCGGCAAGGCCATCGGCGCCGACGCCTATTGCCGCGATGCGGCCGTTGCGGTGGAAACCGCCAAGGACTTCATGGCCCGCAAGCACAACCAGATGGCCGCCGGCTGACGAATCTGGGGACCCTTCGACCCGGTCGAATGGTCCCCTCCAAAGTCATCTTCGCGGAGCCGCCGTCGCGCTGCCGGTTCGAGCGTGGCCGCTGCCCCCCGTCAAGGGGACGGGAGCCCCGCGCGGCACGTGCGGCTTGCCCTTGACGGGGCGGCGGGCAGGCTCAGGCAGCAGAAGCGACGGTGGATCCGTGACGATGGGGGCCCATCTTCGTGGTGAGCCAGAGCCTCTTTCGTCACTGGCTCCGGTGGCTTTGTTGATTTCGCCGCCACGTGCGCCCGGAACACGGCAGGAGGATCCATGCCCATTCCGACCGATACGTCCCTGACAGAGTCGGGTTTGGCCCTGACCGGGGAAGCGGCTCCGGACCGGATCCTGTTGATTGCCTGCGGGGCGCTGGCGCGCGAAATCCTCGACCTTGTTGCTGTCAATGCTTGGGACCATGTGTCGGTCACCTGCCTGCCCGCGATCCTGCACAACCATCCGGATCGCATCACGGGGGCGGTCCAGGCGGCTGTCGACAAGCATCGCGACAGCTATGCCGCGGTCTATGTCGTCTATGCCGATTGCGGCACCGGCGGCCTGCTGGAACGCGCCTGTGCCGAGATGGGCGTGGAGATGGTGGCAGGCCCGCATTGCTATTCCTTCTTCGAAGGCAACGCGGCCTTTGCCGAAAAGGCAGAGGAGGAATTCACCGCCTTCTACCTGACCGATTTCCTGGTCCGGCAATTCGATGCCTTCGTCTGGCGGCCGCTGGGGCTGGACCGGCATCCGGACCTTCGGGATACCTATTTCAGCCATTACGAGAAGCTGGTCTATCAGGCCCAGACAGAGGACCCGACGTTGACAGAGCTTGCCCGGGGCCATGCGGCGCGGCTTGGGCTGGCGTTCGAACGGCGGTTTACCGGCTATGGAGACCTGGCGCGGTCGCTTGAGGTCTGGGCCGGGCGGGATCGCTGACGGGCGTCCACTCTGTCGAACGGATGTGCCATTTGGCGATGCCGGGCGCGGACCGGCGGTCCTTGCTGGGTCAGGAAAGCCCGGATGGCCGGGCGACCGGCCTCTGGTACGAAATCGGAGACGGCCGACTGGTGCGCGGCCGCCGGTGATTTCGTTGTCGAACAGACCTTCCCGGCGGGCGGCCGTCAGCCCAGCTTCAGCCGGTTTACCGCGCTGTCGGGCAGGAAGTGGTGCAGCGTGTTCATCCACAGAACGAATTTCAGCGATCCGTCTGCAACCCGTTCGATGATCCAGTCCTCGCCCACGATGCAGCGGAGCGGGGGGCGGCCGTCCTCTTCGGGGAAATGCGCCTCCCAGTAGAAGGATCCGATGGCGCGGACGCGGTCGGGGTCGTCCGACAGCTGCGCCAGGACGAAATCGCCCAGGACCAGATGTTGGGACGCGAATTGCTGATGATAGGCGTGGTGTTCGTCCAGCGTCATCGTCACGCCGCTTTCCTGGACATAGATCCGGGCGGGGTGGTGCAGGAAGAAGGTCTCGCGTTCCGCGATGGTGCCGCCATGGCGCAGCGTGTCGCACCAGGCTTCGCCCAGGGCCAGAACTTCATCCAGGGTAATCGTCATGAAATGCCCCTGATATCAAATGGTACGCAGATTGCTACCATGACCGGGACAGGACCGTGAACCCGGATCTGCGGATATCGCCATCCGTCGAATCGACGGGGCGATATCCGGACACTTGGCGGCTCAGCCGCGCCGGCGGCCGCGGCGGGCGCGCTTGGGCGAATCATCGTCTTCGTTCGGCGCTTCCGTGCCGTCGAAGGCAGAGCTGAAGGGGCCCAGGACCTCGACGATCTTCTCCAGCGTCGGCGCCTCGTCCCGGGGGCGGCTGTCCAGCGCTTCGCGCATGGCGCGCAGGTGGTCCGGCGTGGTGCCACAGCAGCCGCCGACGATCCGGGCGCCTGCATCGCGGGCCATGCAGGCATAGGCCGCCATCAGGTCCGGCGTGCCGTCATAGTGGATGTGGCCTTCGACATATTTCGGGATCCCGGCATTGCCCTTGGCGATGAAGGGGCGGTCGTGATGCTGGGCGGCAAAGCCCAGCACGGTACGCATCAGGTCCGACGCGCCGACTCCGCAGTTCGCGCCATAGGCGATGGGGGGATTCGGCAGTTCCTCGACCAGATTGGACAGGCCGGCCGAAGTCAGGCCCATCATGGTCCGGCCGGCGGTGTCGAAGCTCATCGTGCCGCACCAGGGCAGGCCAGCCAGGGCAAAGGCCTCGGCCGCTGCACGGTATTCCTCCGGGGCGGAAATCGTTTCCAGCCACGCGATGTCGACGCCGCCTTCCTTCAGGCCCTCGGCCTGTTCGTGGAACATCTCGACCGCAAGGGAATGGGACAACGCGCCCACCGGCTCCATGATCTCGCCCGTGGGGCCGACGGATCCGGCGACGATGACCTTGCGTTCGGCCTTGTCGGCCACCTCGCGGCCCAGTTCGGCGCCGACGCGGTTCAGTTCGCGCACGCGCTTCTGGGCGCCGTGCAGCTTCAGCCGGGCCGCGGTGCCGCCGAAGGTGTTGGTCAGGAACAGGTCGCTGCCCGCGTCGACCGGGCCCTGGTACAGTGCCAGGATCTTCTTGGGTTCATCGACGTTCCAAAGCTCCGGCGCGTCGCCCGCTTGCAGGCCCATGTTGAACAGCGTCGTGCCGGTGGCGCCATCGGCCAGCAGCACCTCCTTTGCGGCAAGGGCTTTGGACAGGGCGTTCTCGGGGACAGCAGCGGTTGTCATGGTACCTTCCGGGTTCGGAGAATCGAGCTTCGGTCACGCTTCGGTGTCACGGGCGTGAGGACGGAGCAAGGTCGAATAATTCATGAAGAACATGAAAAGCAGCGCGAACGGACAAGCCGTCGCGCTGCCGGGCACACTCAACCGAAGGGGTATTCAGTTCTGTTCGGTCATGATCTCGGCCTTGGCGACCGGCAGAAGCTCGACCATCTTGACCCGGATTTCGTCTTCGGTTGCCTTGTCGCCCAGGTCTGCCTTGACCTTGCGCACGACATCCTCGTGACCCGCTTCCTCGAAGTCGGCGGACACGACGGTCATGGCGTAAGTAGCGGCTTCTTCAGGGGTCTTGCCCATCAGCCCGGCCGCCCAGAGGCCCAGCATCTTGTTCCGCCGTGCGACGGCGCGGAATTGCATTTCCTCGTCGTGGGCGTATTTTGCCTCGAAGGCCTGTTCGCGATTGTCGAAGGTGCTCATCGGCCAGTACCCTTGTGCAGCAGACGTGATCGCGGCAGATATGCCGATATGCCACCTTTCGTGCAAGGGGCTGGCGTCTGCTTGCGACACTGCGGACCTTGGATTATGAGGGCCACAGCGGCCGGACTGCATCCGGTCCACATCCGAAAGGCACCCCGATGGCGCGGCGCAAGAAAATCTACGAAGGGAAGGCCAAGATCCTCTACGAGGGTCCCGAGCCCGGAACCATCGTGCAGTATTTCAAGGACGACGCCACTGCGTTCAACGCCGAAAAGCGCGACGTGATCGAAGGCAAGGGCGTGCTCAACAACCGGTTGAGCGAGTTCTTCATGAACGGTCTGAACGCGGTGGGCGTGCCCACGCACTTCATCCGCCGGCTGAACATGCGCGAACAGCTTGTCCGTTCGTGCGAGATCATCCCGCTGGAAGTGATCGTGCGGAACTACGCGGCCGGTTCGCTGTCCAAGCGGCTGGGCCTGGAAGAGGGCACGCAGCTGCCCCGGCCGATCGTCGAATACTGCTTCAAGGACGACGCCCTGGGCGACCCGCTGGTCACCGAGGAACATATCGCGGCCTTCGGCTGGGCCAGCCAGCAGGACATGGACGACATCCTAAGCCTGGCGCTGCGGGTCAACGACTTCCTGTCCGGCGTGATGCTGGCGGTCGGTATCCGCCTGGTCGACTTCAAGATCGAGATCGGCCGCGTCTACGAAGGCGACTTCCAGCGTCTTGTGGTGGCGGACGAGATCAGCCCCGACAGCTGCCGGCTGTGGGACATCGAGACCGGCCAGAAGCTGGACAAGGACGTCTTCCGGCGCGACCTGGGCAACCTGACGGATGCCTATTCGGAAGTGGCGCGGCGCCTGGGTGTGCTGCCCAAGAACGCGTCGCCCATGTCGAAGCCGACGCTGATCAACTAATCGGGGCCTTCGGGCCGGCATGGCAGGGCGCTTGCCAGCGCCTTTTCGCGCCATTTTCAGGAGTGCATGGGATGAAGGCACGGGTGACGGTGCATCTGAAGACCGGGGTTCTGGATCCGCAGGGCGAGGCGGTGCGCCACGCGCTGGGGACGATGGGCTTCGACGGGGTCCAGGGCGTGCGTCAGGGCAAGGTTCTTGATCTTGACCTGGCGGACGGGACCACGAAGGAGCAGGTGGCCGAGATGTGCGAGAAGCTTCTCGCGAACACGGTGATCGAATCCTACACGATCGAGATGGCCTGATGCGTGCCGGCGTCGTGACCTTCCCGGGGTCGAATGCGGACCGGGACCTGGCCGAAAGCTTCCGCAAGGCGGGGGCCGACGTGACCATGGTGTGGCACAAGGACACCGAACTGCCGGCGGGCCTGGACATCGTCGGCGTGCCCGGCGGGTTTTCCTTCGGCGACTACCTGCGCTGCGGTGCCATCGCCGCGCAGTCGCCGATCATCCGCGCGGTCAAGGATTTTGCCGACAAGGGCGGCCACGTGCTGGGCGTCTGCAATGGCTTTCAGGTGCTGACGGAAACCGGCCTGCTGCCGGGGGCGCTTCTGCGCAATGCCGGGCTGCACTTCGTCTGCCGCACGGTGGGCCTCAAGGTCGCCACGTCGAGCTCGGTCTTTACCCAGGGCTACAATGCGGGGGACGAGATCATGATCCCGATCGCGCATCACGACGGCAACTATTTCGCCGACGAGGCGACGCTGAAGCGGCTTCAGGACGAGGATCGGATCGCCTTCACCTATACGGCGAATCCGAACGGGTCGATGAACGACATCGCCGGCATCCTGTCGGAAAACCGCCGGGTGCTGGGCCTGATGCCCCATCCGGAACGCGCGTCGGAATCCGCCCATGGCGGCACCGACGGGGCGGCAATGTTCCGCGTGTTGGCCGAGATGCTGGCAACCGCCTGACTTGTGAAGGCTACGCCGCAAGCGTAGCCTTGCCTGCATGGACGAAAACCGCCCTTCTGACGACCGCGCAGCGCCTTCCGCCGATCCGGCGGAGGCGCTTGTGGACGCGCCGCGCCCGCGCCGCAGGCGAAGCAGTGCCGACCGGCGCCGTCGGCGCACGCGGATCGGGGTGGGGATCCTGCTTCTGGTGGCCGCGGTCACCGTCTGGACCACCAATCAGCTGCTGACCGACCGTTTCACGGAAACGACCCGCAACCGGGCCGAATTGCGCCTTGCGCTTTATTCCGGGAACCTTCTTTCGGAACTGCGGCGGAACGCCATCGTGCCCCAGCTTCTGGCCCGCGACCCGACCCTGATCGGCGCCCTGAACTCCGGCGATTTCAGCCAGTCGACCCAGCGCCTGATTTCCTTCGACGAGGAAATCGGCGCCGCCTCGCTGATGCTCTTGGACCGGGACGGCCGCACGGTGGCCGCGACCGACCGCAACCGGCTGGGGTCGATCCACCGTCTGGATCCGTTCTTCGTCGATGCGACGCGGTCCAATACCACCGTCTTTTCCGTCACCCGGCGGGACAGCGGCGCCTACGGCTTTGCCTATTCCCGCCGGATCGAGAACGGGACCGAACTGCTGGGCGTCCTGGTGGTCGAGGTCGACCTGCAGAAGTTCGCCCGCGCCTGGGCCGGGATTTCGGACGCGGTGCTGGTCACCGACAGCACGGGGGCCATCATCCTGGCGACGGAACCGCGCTGGCTGGGCCTGTCGGAACAGGAGGCGATCGCCCGCGAGGCGCCGATCAACGCCATCGAACGCGCGATCCGGGCTACGGCCGACTGGGGCGCGCTGCCGCCCGATGCGTACCTGTTCGGCGAGGCGGTGATGCGGCTTCAGACCCGGATCCCGTTCCAGGGCTGGCGGATGACGTCCTTCACCAGCTACGCATCGGTGCGCGAGAAGGTGAACGGCGTCCTGGCGCTGGAGATCATGGGCTTCGCCATCCTGCTGGCGCTGGTCTTCTACTTCACCAACCGCAAGACTGCGCTGCGGATGGCCCTGTTCCAGCGCGAATCTGCGGAACTGCGGGAACTGAACGCCCGCCTTCAGCGCGAGATCGCCGAACGCATGCGGGTTCAGGAAACCCTGGCCGTGACGGAACAGTCGCTGGCGCAAAGTTCGAAGCTGGCGGCCCTGGGCGAGATGGCGGCGGCGGTCAGCCACGAACTGAACCAGCCGCTGGCGGCGATGAAGACCTATCTGGCCGGTGCGCGCCTGCTGATCCGCCGCAACCGCCACGAGGAGGCGCTGGCCTCGTTCGGGCGGATCGACGGGCTGATCGAAAGGATGGGGGCCATTACCCGGCAGCTGAAGACCTATGCCAGGAAGGGCGGCAGTACGCTGATGCCGGTGAACCTGGGCGATGCGCTGTCTTCGTCCCTGTCGATGATGGAACCGCAGCTGCGTACCCGCCATGTCCGCCTTACCCAGATCCTGCCGACCGAGCCGGTCTTCGTCATGGGGGACCAGATCCAGATCGAACAGGTGATCATCAACCTCTTGCGAAATGCGATCGACGCCACGAAATCTGTGGCGAACCCGGAACTGGACGTGATCCTGGCCGCGGGCGAGACCGCCAGCCTGACGGTCCGGGACAATGGCTATGGCGTTGAGGATTTCGACAAGCTTTTCGAGCCATTCTACACCACCAAGCAGCCGGGTGACGGTGTGGGGCTGGGGCTCGCGATCTCTTCCGGGATCGTGAACGACCTGGGTGGCCGGCTGACCGCCCGGAACGGCGAGGCCGGCGGGGCCGTGTTCGAAATGCGGCTGCCGATCCTTCGGCGCCGCAGCGAAGCCGCGGAATAATGCGCGCCCTGCGTGGAACTTTTGGGTCCCGCGGGGCGTATTGCTTATGCCGAAGACCGACCCGGGCGCAGATCCGGGCCCTTCGGCAGTCGGAACAGGGACGACAAGGGGACCGGTGACAGGGCCCTATGACAGGGCCGACGGACGGCGCCACGCGCGCCGCAACAACGTAAGGAGACCGCGGAATGGCGCAGTCCATGAAGATCGCGATCGTGGATGACGAGCAGGACATGCGGCAGTCGATCAGCCAGTGGCTGGCGCTGTCGGGGTACGATACCGAAACCTTTGCTTCGGCCGAAGATGCGCTGAAGGTGCTGGGGCCGGAATATCCCGGGATCGTGATATCCGACATCAAGATGCCGGGCATGGACGGGATGCAGTTCCTGAAGAAGCTGATGGGGTCCGACAGCGCGCTGCCTGTGATCATGATCACCGGTCACGGCGATGTCCCCATGGCGGTCGAGGCGATGCGCGTCGGTGCCTATGATTTCCTGGAAAAGCCCTTCGATCCGAACCGGATGTCGGACCTGGCGCGCAAGGCGGCCAATGCCCGCCGCCTGACGCTGGACAACCGCCAGTTGCGGCGAGAGCTGTCGGACGGCACGCTGATCATGAAGAAGCTGGTTGGCAACAGCCCGGTTATGGAACGCCTGCGCGAGGATATTCTGGACCTGGGCCAGGCAGACGGCCACGTTCTGATCGACGGCGAGACGGGGACGGGCAAGACGCTGGTGGCCCATGCGCTTCACGCCGTGGGCGGCCGCGCCGGCAAGAAATTCGTGCTGGTCAGCTGTGCGGCTTACGAGGAGGAGGCACTGGCGCGGCGCCTTTTCGGCCCGATGCAGCCCGATGACGAACGCCTGCCCGCCATGGAAGAGGCCCGCGGCGGCACGCTGGTCCTGGAAGATATCGAGACGCTGAGCGAGAGCCTTCAGGCCAAGCTCTTGAGCGCCATCAACGAACAGGGCACCCCTGGCGAGACCCGGATCGTCGCGATTTCGAACATGCAGGAGGCGGGCCGCACCTGCGAGGACGCCCTTCGCCCGGACCTCTTCTACCGTTTGGCGGCGCTTCGGATCACGGTCCCGGCGCTCAGGATGCGGGGCGAGGATATCCTGACGCTGTTCACGCACCTGAGCGAACAGTTCGCCGAGGAATACGGCTGCGAACCGCCGCAGATTTCCGCCCAGTCGGCGGCGCAGATCCTGCGTGCGCCCTGGCCCGGCAACGTGCGCCAGCTGATCAACACGGCCGAACGTGCGGTGCTGCAGGCCCGGCGTGGGTCGGGCACGATCGCATCGCTGCTGATTTCCGATCACGAGGAGATGCAGCCGGTGATGACGACCGAAGGCAAGCCCCTGAAGGAATATGTCGAGGCGTTCGAGCGGATGCTGATCGACAACACGATGCGGCGCCACCGTGGGTCCATCGCGGCGGTGATGGAAGAACTGTGCCTGCCGCGCCGGACGCTGAACGAGAAGATGACGAAGTACGGCCTTCAGCGGGCCGATTACCTTTGATGTCGGCGGCGGGATGAAACCTCGCCCTTCGCGGCATCCGCAGTGTGCGTGGTGAACCACGCACACTGCGGGGCCGGCTCCGACGTTGACGGCCGGATTTCCGGGCCGCCTCGGGATTTTTCCGGGATGGCGTGACCGGGCATCGGCTGCCTTGCGGAACAGAGATTTCCGCCGGCGGCGCCGGGGCTGGGGCATCGACGCCACGGTCCTGTATTCAGACCCACATGCATCTTGACCATTGTATTTCCCGACCGGGTGGTCTTATGCTGTTCGGACGAACCGCATCGCGTGCTGTGCAGACGCGGTTACGTAAACGAGAGATTCACTGTCTCAGGCTAAGGCCGGTCCGGAACGCCCCCATGCGGGACTCGGTCGGCCCAAAGGGCGGCCATGTCGGTCCGCCTTGCCGGGGCAGGTGTGATAGACCCCAAAAGGGTCGCCCGAGCGCCAAGACCCGGTGCCGCATTCCGGACGGGTCGAGGTATGAAATGGGCAGGCCGGGCGTCGCAAGCGCCAGCGTCTGTCGGAGAAGAACCGCGATGACGCGCGCGCAAGTGATCGAGATCAGGACAGGCAGGGCACAGCCCCAGGCCTGCCGCGCCGCGTCTGACATCGCCCGGACAAGACACATTCGCACACGCGTCAGGCCCCCCGGGCCCGGCGCGTGTCTGCGCTTGTGCATCAAGGATCAATGGCTAAGAAAATGCTCATCGACGCCACCCACGCGGAAGAAACCCGCGTCGTGGTGGTGGACGGAAACAAGGTCGAGGAGTTCGATTTTGAATCCGAAAGCAAGCGCCAGCTAGCTGGCAACATCTACCTCGCCAAGGTGACGCGCGTGGAGCCGTCGCTGCAGGCGGCCTTCGTGGACTACGGCGGAAACCGTCACGGCTTCCTGGCGTTCTCGGAGATCCATCCCGACTACTACCAGATCCCCGTCGCCGACCGCGAGGCGCTGATGGAGGAAGAGCGCGCCTACGCCGAGGCGCAGCGTTCGCGCGATGAAGACGACGAGGTCGAGGACGACGGCGAGGCAGAGCCCGCGCCGAAGAAATCGCGTTCGCGCTCGCGTTCGCGGTCCTCTTCGTCCAAGACGCAGGCTGCCAAGGTCACGTCGGACGATCCGACCCAGTCGAAGGAACCCGGATCGAAGGACGAGGGCGAATCCCGCGAGATCAGCGGGATGGAGACCATCGACCTGGGCGCCGAGGACGGAGACGCGGCAGAGCTGGTCAGCGATACGCCGGCCGAAGTGACGCCGGAAGCGACCCTCGAGGCTGCCCCGGAAGAGATGCCCGCGGCCGAATCGGAGACGGTGGCCGCGGAAACGGCGCCCGATGCGACGGTTGCGGCCGAAGTCCCGGCAGAAGAAGTTCCGGCAGGGGAGGCCCCGGTCGAGGCTGCTGCCGAGACTGAGGAGACCCTGGCGGAAGTGGCCGTGGAAGAGGACGCTCCGGCGGAAGTATCGGAGGACGCGTCTTCAGAAAGCGCCGAAGAAGCCCCGGCCGCGGAAGCCGTGAATGGGGACGCTTCGGATGCTTCCGCCGATTCGCCGGACGAGGCCGAGGAAGACGACGGCAACGGCCGCCGGTCGGTCAGCCGTTCGCGCAAGCGCCGCAACGACGCCGCGTCCAAGGACGACACCATCGAGGCCGTCTCCGACGACGACGACCAGGAAGACATCCGCCCGACCCGCAAGCCGCGTCCGCGCCGCTACAAGATCCAGGAAGTCATCAAGGTCCGCCAGATCCTGCTGGTGCAGGTCGTCAAGGAAGAGCGGGGCAACAAGGGTGCCGCGCTGACCACCTACCTGTCGCTGGCCGGCCGCTATTGCGTCCTGATGCCCAACACCGCCCGTGGCGGTGGCATCAGCCGCAAGATCACCAATGCCGTCGACCGCAAGAAGCTGAAGGAAATCGCGGCCGAGATCGACGTGCCGAAGGGCGCGGGCCTGATCGTGCGGACCGCGGGCGCCAAGCGCACCAAGGCCGAGATCAAGCGCGACTACGAATACCTGCAGCGGCTGTGGGAACAGATCCGCGAGTTGACGCTGAAATCCATCGCGCCGGCCAAGATCTATGAAGAGGGCGACCTGATCAAGCGTTCGATCCGCGACCTTTACAATCGCGAGATCGACGAGGTCTTCGTGGAAGGCGAGCGGGGCTACCGCAACGCCAAGGACTTCATGAAGATGATCATGCCGTCCCACGCGAAGAATGTGAAGCAGTACACCGATCCGCTGCCGCTGTTCGCGCGTTACCAGGTCGAAAGCTACCTGGCGGCGATGTTCAACCCGACGGTTCAGCTGAAATCCGGTGGCTATATCGTCATCGGCGTGACCGAGGCGCTGGTCGCCATCGACGTGAACTCGGGCAAGGCGACCAAGGAAGCCTCTATCGAGGAAACAGCGCTGAAGACCAACCTGGAGGCCGCCGACGAGGTGGCCCGCCAGCTGCGCCTGCGCGACCTTGCCGGCCTGATCGTCATCGACTTCATCGACATGGACGAGCGCAAGAACAACGCCGCCGTCGAGAAGCGGATGAAGGACAGGCTGAAGTCGGACCGCGCGCGGATCCAGGTCGGCCGCATTTCCGGCTTCGGCCTGATGGAGATGTCGCGCCAGCGTCTGCGTCCGGGCATGCTGGAAGCCACGACCCAGCCCTGTTCGCATTGCCACGGCACGGGCCTGATCCGGTCGGACGACAACATGGCGCTGTCTATTCTGCGCCAGATCGAGGAAGAGGGCGTCCGCGGCCGCTCGCGCGAGGTTCTCGTGCGCTGCCCGGTGGGCATTTCCAACTTCCTGATGAACGCCAAGCGCGAGCATATCGAGCATATCGAGATGCGGTACGGCATGGCGGTCCGCGTGGAAGGCGATCCGCACCTGGTCAGCCCGGATTTCGAGATGGAGAAGTTCAAGCAGGCGACCCGTTCGGTTCCGGTGCCCTCGGCGCCGGTAGTGTCGGTGAACACGGCCCAGTTCGACCCTGAAGAACCCGAGATCGAGGAGATCGAGGAAGAACAGGACGTGGCCGAGACGCAGGAAACCGATACCGACACCGATACCGACACCGACAACGATGTCGACAACGGGTCCGACGATCAGCCGAAGAAGAAGAAGCGGCGTCGGCGTCGGCGTGGCCGGTCGAACAAGAACGGCGACCGTCAGAACGACGAGAACGGGGACGACGACGGCAACGACAACGATTCCGATGGGTCGGATGACGATGACGCCCCCGCCGAAGCCGCCCAGACTGCGGTAGAGGAAACGGCGGCCGAGGAAATTGCGGCAAAGGAAGCGGTGGTGGAAACGACCGCAGCCGATAGCGCTGATTCGGAAGCCGCACCGGCAGAAGCGGCACCGGCTCAAGCCGAGGCAGAGGCCGCCGAGGAAGAACCGAAGCCCAAGCCGCGTCGCCGCGCTTCGCGCAGCTCGTCCCGGAAGAAGAAGGATGCCGAGGCGGAAGCCGAGCCGGCACCGGTCGAGGCAGAGGCCGCCGATACTCCGGCTGCAGGAGTGGCAGAAGCCGAAGCGGCTCCGGCTATCGCCGAAGCGGCACCGGTCGTGGTTGCTGCCGAGGCCGTAAAGGCGGAGGACGCTTCCGCTGCCGAGGAGACCGTCGCGGTAGAGGCTGTCGTGGAAGAGGCTGTCGCCGAAGCACCGGTCGCAGAGGAACCTGCAACGGACGCCGCCGAGGAACCGGTCGCCGAAGTGCAGCCGGCAGCCGAGGCAGAGACGACCGAAGCCGAGACCGAAGAAACCGAAACGGCCGAAACCGAAACGGCCGAAGCGGAAACGGCCGAGCCCGAAACGGTGGCGGCGGAGCCTGCGAATGACGAACCGGCCAAGCCCAAGCGGCGGGGCTGGTGGTCGCTGGGCTGAGCCTGACGCCTTGAGGACGAAAATTGCGGCTGGCCGGCACCGGGAGGTGGCCGGCCAGTCTGCTTTCTTGGGCAGGGCTGCAGAGGACTGGAAGGAGGGCTAGCCGCCCTTGCGGATCAGGTAGACCTGACGCCCGCCGTCCTCGTCCTGTGACAGAAGGGCATGGCCGGCCTCGGCGCAGAAATGCGGGACATCGATGATGGCGGCGGGATCGTCCGCCTCCATCCTCAGCACGGCGCCGTAGGGCAGGGCCTGAAGCCGCTTGCGGGCCTTCAGGACGGGCAGGGGGCACAGAAGGCCAGTGGCATCCAGGTGATCGGCAATCTCGGTCATGGGCTCGGCATAGATCCTTTCCCCGCGTCCGTGAAGCGGGTTTCGCGGTCGGCATGGGCTGCGATGTTTCGCCCTGTCCACGGCCTTGTGACCGGCAGCCGCGTGACGGCGCCCGGGCTTTGGCCTAAGGCTTTATCCATGTTCGGAATCGACATCTTCGACGCGGCCCTTCTGCCGGCGATGCTGGTGGCGCTGGTGGCTGGGGTCATCAGCTTCCTCAGCCCCTGCGTCTTGCCCATCGTGCCGCCTTACCTGGCCTACATGAGCGGCGTCAGCCTGAACGACATGACGACCGAGGCGGCGGCCCGCAGGCGCGCCACCTGGACGGCCCTGTGCTTCGTGCTGGGCCTGTCGACGGTGTTCCTGTTCCTGGGTTTCACCGCATCCGCCCTTGGACACTTCTTCCTGAAGAATCAGGAACTGTTCGCCAAGATATCGGGTGGGGTGGTCATCATCTTCGGCCTGCATTTCCTGGGCGTCTTTCGGATCCCGATCCTGGACCGCGAGGCGCGGCTGGATGCGGGTGAAAGCGGCGGATCGGCCCTTGGCGCCTATGTGCTGGGTCTGGCCTTCGCCTTTGGCTGGACGCCCTGCATCGGCCCGCAGCTGGGCGCGATCCTGTCGCTGGCCGCCTCGGAATCTTCCGTCGCGCGGGGCACGGTGCTGCTGGCGGTCTATGCCGCGGGGCTGGGCCTGCCATTCCTGCTGGCGGCAATGTTCATCGGCCGCTCGATGGAGCTGATGAATCGCATGAAGCGCCACATGAAGCTGATCGAACGGATCATGGGGGGGCTTCTGCTCTTGGTGGGCGTGGCGCTGGTGACGGGCGTCTTCACCCGGTTCAGCTTCTGGCTACTCGAAACCTTCCCGGGCCTGGCGACGCTCGGCTGACCGGCGCGCCCGGCCGCCGCGGCGCCGGGTCAGGCTGGCGGCGCGGGTCGGCAGTTCTTTCATCAGGCCTGCGCGTTCTTCGTCGGTCAGAAGCGACCACCGGCCGATTTCCTCGCCCGTGCGATAGCAGCCGATGCAGATCTTTTCTTCGGGGTGCAGGACGCAGACTCGCACGCAAGGAGAGGCGATTTCCTTCCGGGACCAGACCTCCTCCTTCGCGCTTCGTCCGCGTCGGGTCATGACCGCAGAACCCGCAGACGATCCAGCGCGCCCTGCAGGATGTAGCCGGCGGCGACATGGTCGATCACCTCGGCCCGGCGACGGCGCGAGGTGTCGGCCTCCAGCAGAGCGCGTTCGGCAGCGACGGTGGACAGGCGTTCGTCCCAGAAGCCGATGGGAATGTCGGTCTTGCGCGACAGGTTCAGGGCGAAGGCGCGCGTCGACTGGCAGCGGGGCCCTTCGGACCCGTCCATGTTCCGTGGCAGGCCCAGGACGACGCCGCCGATCTGGCGGTTGGCAATGATCTTCAGCAGTGCCTCGGCATCCAGCGTGAACTTCTTCCGCCGCACCGTTTCCAGCGGCGAGGCCACGGAATGGAATAGGTCCGACACCGCCACGCCGATCGTCTTGTCGCCCAGATCCAGCCCCATCAGCGCGCGGCCGGTGGGGATGTTTTCGGCAAGGGTTTCAAACGGGTCGAAGATCACTCTGCACCCTCCGGCAGGCCCGCGCTGGCATCGCCGATCAGGCCAAGGGCGGCCGGATCGCCGGCAAAGACGCCCATTGCCTCGTCCCGGATGGCGATGGCGCGTTGGGTATCTCCCAGAACGCCCAGGGCGCGGATCAGCTGCGCCCATTGTTCGGGCGGCCCGCCTTCGGTCGCCAGCCGTTCCGACAGGTTGTTGACCATGCCCTCGATCATCGCGCCGCGGTCTTCGTCCGACATGCCGGCCGTGGCTTCGACGTCGGCGGCGGTCGGCCCGCGGGTGACGGCATCGCCCAGCGGCGGCAGGCTGTAATCGACGCCGGCGCGCATCGCGACCTCTTCGATCTGGGCGCGGATCGGCGGGGTCCAGGGGGCGTCGGGGGTGCTGTCTTCCAGAAGCTGCTCCCACAGGCGGAAGGCCAGGTCGGGCCGGCCGGTCTGAAGCTGCATCAGGCCCCAGTAGTATCGCGCGGCCCCGTTCTGCGGATCGGCGGCCAGGGTGCGGCGCAGCTCGGCCTCGGCCTCGGGCGAGACATAGCCGCCGGCGGCCCGGATCAGCAGACCGGCCTGGGTCGCATGATCGGCCGCCGTGGCCTCGGCCCCTTTCAGCGCGATCAGCCGTGCCTGCGCCTGATGGGCGGCGACGAAATTGCCCAGATTGGCCTCGTGCCGGGCCAGAAGGGCCTGGCCTTCCGGGTCGTCGGGCCGTTCGGCGGTGGTCGCGCGCAGGCGTTCGATCAGGTCGCGATAATCGCCCGTCACCTCGACCATGGGGGGCGAGGGCGGGGTCGCTTCCTCGGCCGCCGCCTGGTTCGGACGGGACCGGCGGGCAATCTCGGCCATCGCGATCCGGTGTTTCAGCGACAGGTCGCCGTAACCCGGCGCGCCCAGATCCTCGTAAAGCCAGAGGCTGCCGCCCACGACTGCCACGACCACGGCGGCAATGCCGGCCCGGGTGGCCCAGACCGGGCCGCGCGATGCGTCGCTTTCCGATTGTGCCGCGGTGTCGGCGGCCAGGATCCGGCGCGAGATTTCGGTCCGGACCCGGTTCGCCTGGCCCTCGGCGATAATGCCGCGGGCCAGGTCGCGATCCACCTCTTTCAGCTGGGCGCGATAGACTTCCAGATCATAGGCGGCGGCAGGGCCTTCGGTCCGGCGTGGGCGCAAAACCGCCAATGCAAGAAGTGCGGCCGATACCAGGGCCAGGCCGATGCATACGATCCAGAATGTCATTGCCTCTCCGTCCACTTCGCCTTCTGCACGCCGCCAGACCGGGGCCGGAACGGGGCCGACACGGGTGCCAATCGTCTACAGATGGCGACTTGGGGACGAAAGGGCAAATGACGAAGGCGCAGGATGTCGCAAGCGGTCGATATTGTGGCGTCCTTCTTCATCGGTCAATCTCGGGACGGCGCTAGAACCCGACTGGGTCGGGGGCAGCGCCCTGCCTTTCGCCCGACCTGTCCGTGTGCTGGAGCCCGCCCGAATGAAACGCTATTCCGCCTTTGCCATCGCGCGCGAGGGTTTCCGAGCCCACAAGGGCTGGGACCGCGCGTGGACCGCGCCTGAACCCCGCAAGAACTATGACGTGATCATCGTCGGCGCCGGCGGTCACGGGCTGGCCACGGCCTATTACCTGGGACGCAATTTCGGCATCACCAATGTCGCCATCCTGGAAAAGGGCTGGCTGGGCGGCGGCAATACCGGCCGGAACACGACCATCATCCGGTCGAACTATCTGCAGGATCCGTCGGCCGCGATCTATGAAAAGGCGCGCAGCCTTTACGAGACGCTGAGCCAGGACCTGAACTACAACGTCATGTTCTCGCCCCGCGGGCTGATCATGCTGGCCCAGACCCATCACGAAGTCCGCGGCTATCAGCGCACGGCCCACGCCAACAAGCTTCAGGGCGTCGACACCGAATGGATCAGCCCGACCCGGGTCAAGGAGCTGTGCCCGATCATCGAACTGAAGGGCCCGCGCTATCCGGTTCTGGGCGGCCTGTATCAGGAACGCGGCGGCACGGCGCGCCATGACGCGGTGGCCTGGGGCTATGCCCGGGCGTGCTCGGCCATGGGCATGGACATCATCCAGAACTGCGAAGTGACCGGCATTCGCACCGAGGCTGGCCGCGTCCGCGGCGTGTCGACCACAAAGGGCGAGATCGACTGCCAGAAACTGGGCATCGTGGTCGCCGGTCATTCCGGCGTGCTGGCGCAGATGGCAGGCTTTCGCCTGCCCATCGAAAGCGTGGCGCTTCAGGCGCTGGTGTCCGAACCGATCAAGCCCTGTATGGACGTGGTCGTCATGGCCAACACCGTCCACGGCTACATGTCGCAATCCGACAAGGGCGAAATGGTGATTGGTGGCGGTGCCGACGGTTTCAACAATTACACCCAGCGCGGGTCGTTCCACCATATCGAGGAAACCGTTCGGTCCCTGATCGAAACCTTCCCCATGGTGTCGCGCCTGAAGATGCTGCGCCAGTGGGGCGGGATCGTCGACATGACCGGCGACCGCTCTCCCATCCTGTCGAAGACGCCGGTGGACAACATCTTCATCAACTGCGGCTGGGGCACCGGCGGCTTCAAGGCGATCCCGGGCTCGGGCTGGGGCTTTGCCGAACTGATGGCCACGGGCGAAAGCGCGCTGTGCGAGGCCTTCTCGCTCGACCGTTTCCGCGCGGGCCGTTTCATCGACGAAAGCGTCGCCGCGGGGGTGGCGCACTGATGAACCGTTTCGGCGCGTTTCCATCCCCTTCGGGCCCCGTTCCCCTGCCGGAAACGGAAGGGCAGGACAGCCTTCGCGCCCTTGTTGCGGCCAATTGCTCGCATGCGAACGGGAACACTCTGCCTGCATACCGCGTTCACTCTGCAACCATCAGCAGTTGTAGGAGAAGCGCATGTCAGACCAGACACAGCACAGTGCTCGCGGCCCCTCGTTCATGGCCTTCGTCCTGGGCGGGGTCGTCGTTGCCGTCCTGGCCCTGGGCTATCTCGTCTTCACCGGCGATATGCCGTCCGACGACCGGCCGGATATCCGGATCGAGCTGCCGGGTGGCAATGCCATCACCGGCGAAGTCGACACGTCCGGCGACAACTGATCCGCTGACTTCACGACCCCGGATCGGAACCGAAGGGGGCTGGCACTGCGTGTGCCCGTCCCCTTTGGCACGTATGGGGGCCCTGTGATGGCCTATTCCCAGCAACACGCAGACACGATGCGCGCCGATTTCGCGGCGCAGCCCGCCGCCGGGGCCGGATTGTCCGAACGGAAGATGTTTGGCGGCCTCTGCTTCCTGCTGCGCGGCAACATGCTGGGCGGGATGATTAAGGACGGCGCGATCTACCGCCCCGGCAAGACGGCCGAAGCGCAGGCGCTGGCGCTGGTCGGAACCCGCCCGGCGCAGATGGGCGCCCGCACCATGACTGGCTTCGTCCGTCTGTCCGCCGACGGCTTTGCCGATAAACCCACCCGCCTGACATTGACCCGAATGGCGCTGGCCAATGCGGCCGGCCTGCCGCCGAAGGAGACGTAAGACATGCTGATCCTCACCTGTCCCTATTGCGGCGTCGCGGCCGACGAAACGGAACTGACCCCGGGTGGCGAGGCGCACCTGACCCGCGAAGCGCCGGGCAGCGACGATGCCGCCTTCGAGGCCTACCTGTTCCAGCGGGAAAACCCCAAGGGCGTCCATTTCGAACGCTGGCGGCACAGTTATGGCTGTGGCAAGTGGTTCCACGCCGCCCGCTGCACCCAGACCCTGCAGGTCTACGGCACCTATCCCGCCCAGACCTCGGCGCCGCCTCAGGCCATCTGCGACAAGATCAGCGGCGCGCGCCCCGGCTGGTCGTGGAGGCTCTTCGGATGATGCGCCTCCCGCTTCTTCTCTTTCCAAATACTCCCCTTCACCGCCACGGCCGGGACCGCACGACATGAGTTACCGCCACAACGACAGCGGCCGTCTGATCGACCGCAGCCAGACGCTGACCTTCACCTTCGACGGCAAGACCTTCACCGGTCACCCGGGCGACACGCTGGCCTCGGCCCTTCTGGCCGGGGACCGGATGCTGGTCGGCCGGTCCTTCAAGTACCACCGGCCGCGGGGCATCGTGGCCTCGGGCGTGGAAGAACCGAACGCGCTGGTGAACATGGGCCATGGCAACCGGATGGAGCCGAACCAGCGCGCCACCACGACCGAGCTTTTCGACGGGCTTACCGCCGTGTCGCAGAACCGCTGGCCGACGCTGGACAGCGACATCGGTGCCATGAACGCGGCCATCGCGCGGTTCCTGCCGGCGGGTTTCTACTACAAGACCTTCCTGTGGCCGCGCGCCTTCTGGAAGAACGTCTACGAACCCTTCATCCGCCAGTCCGCGGGCCTGGGCCGCGCACCGACCGAGGCCGATCCGGACTCCTATGAACATTTCCATGTCCACACCGACGTCCTGGTCGTGGGCGGCGGTGTCGCGGGCCTGGCGGCCGCGAAGGCCGCCGCCGCGACGGGGCTGAAGGTGCTGGTGCTGGAACAGACCCATTACTGGGGCGGCCGCACCCCGGTCGACGGGGGCAAGATCGACGGGATGCCCGCGCAGGAGTGGATCGATGCCACGGTCGCCGAACTGGAGGCGATGCGGAACGTCACCCTGCGGACCCGCACCATGGGCGCGGGCGTCTACGACCACGGCTATGCCCTGGGCTACGAACGCCTGACCGACCATGCGCCCGATGCAGAAGGCCCGCGCCACCGCCTGTGGCGGATCCGCGCCAGACAGATCGTGACCGCGACCGGCGCCATCGAACGGCCGCTGGCTTTTGCCGGCAACGACGTGCCGGGCGTCATGCTCGCCTCGGCCATGCGCGACTATCTGGTCAACTGGGGCGTGGTCCCCGGCCAGCGGATCGTCGTCGCCACCAACAACGACGACGGCTATCGCACCGCGATCGTGCTGAAGAAGGCGGGCCTCGACGTCCTGCGCATCCTCGACGCGCGCGAGGCCGGGGGCGGCGCCCTGATGCAGGAAGCCCGCGATCTGGGCCTGCGCATCGACTGCGGGCGCGGCATCGGCAAGGTGTCCGGCGGCAAACGGGTGAAGAAGGTCCAGATCTGTGTGACCACCGGCACCGGCGGCGCGATGGAGGCGCTGGACTGCGACGCCGTGGCCATGGCGGGCGGCTGGTCCCCGGTCGTGCACCTGTGGTCCCATTGCGGCGGCAAGCTCGTGTGGGACGACGCCCAGGCCCATTTTCGCCCCGATCCCGCAAAGGCGCCCACCGGCGCCGACGGTCTGCCCTTCGTCACCACCGCGGGCAGTGCCAGCGGGCCGATGGCGCTGGGATCGGTCCTGCAGGACGGGGCCGCGGCCGGCACCCGCGCTGCCAAGGCCGCCGGCGGCAAGGGCCGCGCGCCCAAAGTGCCGGTTGCCGAAGACGTCGAAGAGGCCGCGATGCTGCCGGTCTGGCAGATGCCGGCCAGGGCGGAATACCGGCTGAAGTCGAAAAGCTGGCTGGATTTCCAGAACGACGTCAAGGTCTCCGACGTCGAGCTGGCCGCCCGCGAAGGGTTCGAAAGCGTCGAACATACCAAGCGTTACACCACGCTGGGCATGGCGACCGACCAGGGCAAGCTGTCGAACATCAACGGTCTGGCGGTTCTGGCCGGGGCGCTGCAGAAGCCCATCCCGCAGGTCGGCACCACGACGTTCCGTCCGCCCTATACGCCGATTTCCATCGGCGCCATCGGCGGTTCGGCACGCGGCGACATCTTTCAGCCGGTCCGCATGACACCGATGCACGCCTGGCACGACGTTCACGGCGCCGACTGGGAACCGGTCGGCCAGTGGCGGCGGCCCTATGCCTATCCGCAGCAGGGCGAGAAGGTCGAAGAGGCCGTCCAGCGCGAGGTCACGAATACCCGTGACAACGTGGGCCTGCTGGACGCGTCGACGCTGGGCAAGATCCTGGTCAGGGGGCCGGACGCGGGTCGCTTCCTCGACATGCTCTATACCAACATGATGAGCACGCTGAAGGTCGGCCGCTGCCGCTATGGCCTGATGTGTTCGGAAAACGGCTTTCTGATCGATGACGGTGTCGTGGCACGTGTGGGCGAGGACGCCTGGCTGTGCCACACGACCACCGGCGGGGCCGACCGGATCCATGCCCATATGGAGGAATGGCTTCAGACGGAATGGTGGGACTGGAAAGTCCACGTCGCCAACCTGACGGAACAATATGCCCAGATCGCGGTCGTCGGCCCCAAGGCCCGACAGCTGTTGGAAAGCCTGGGGGGCATGGATCTGTCGGCGGAAACGCTGCCCTTCATGGCCTGGGCCGATGGCGAACTGGGCGGGATCGGTGTGCGGGTCTACCGGATCTCGTTCTCGGGCGAGCTCAGTTTCGAAATCGCGGTGCGCGCGGGGCAGGGCCTGGCGCTGTGGGAAAAGCTGGTCGAGGCTGGCAAGGCCTTCGGAGTGATGCCCTATG
Source organism: Chachezhania sediminis (assembly GCF_009765275.1). Lineage (GTDB taxonomy): Bacteria > Pseudomonadota > Alphaproteobacteria > Rhodobacterales > Rhodobacteraceae > Chachezhania > Chachezhania sediminis. Next base: position 829,326 of record NZ_VOPH01000001.1, on the reverse strand, counting down.
GCACCGAGGCGCTGCACATCATGCGGGCCGAAAAGGGCTTTATCATGATCGGGGATGAAACCGACGGCACCGTGATTCCGCAGGATCTGGGGCTGGACTGGGCGATTTCCAAGAAGAAGACCGACTACCTGGGCAAGCGCGCGCAGGAACGCAGCCACATGACCGACCCGACCCGCTGGAAGCTGGTGGGGCTGGAGACCGAGGACGGATCCGTCTTGCCGGACGGCGCTTATGCCGTGGGGCGGGGCAAGAACGCCAACGGTCAGCTGGTGACGCAGGGCCGCGTGACGTCCAGCTATCACTCGCCGACACTGGGGCGGGGCATCGCCATGGGGCTGGTCCTGCACGGGCCCGATCGCATGGGCGAGGTGCTGGAATTCCCCGGCACCGACGACAAGGTCTATCGCGCGAAGATCGTGAATCCGGTCTTCTTCGATCCCGAAGGGGCAAAGCAGAATGTCTGAGATCGCTTCCGTCACCGCGCTGAACGGCGCCCGCTACGACGGCATCGTCGAAGTGGCCGAGATGCCGCTGCAGGGCATGATCACGCTGCGCGGCAAACTGGGTGCTGCGCCGGTCAAGAACGCGGCCATCGGCATCGGCGGCGTCGACATGCCCGACGACGGCATGATCTCGGTCCAGGGGGACCGGGCCATCGCCTGGATGTCCCCGGACGAACTTCTGATCTTCTGTGCCTATGACGAGGTGGGCGTCGCCCTGACCGCGATGGAAAGGACGCTGGACGGCAGCTTTGCCATGGCGGTCGACGTGTCGGACGCCCGCGCGATGTTCCGGCTGGAAGGCGCCGCTGTGCGCGACGTGCTGGCCAAGCTGACCCCGGCCGACATGTCGGTTCAGGGCTGCCCCCCGGGCCGGATGCGCCGCACCCGGCTGGCGCAGGTGGCCGCCGCCATCTGGCTGACGGGCGAGACGACGGCCCATATCGTCTGCTTCCGGTCTGTCGCGCCCTATGTCTTCGGGCTTCTGTCCACGGCCGCCCAGCCGGGATCCGACGTCGGATATTACTGAAGACCTGCGGGCGCCGCTTTCCCTTGCGGCGACCGCGTTCATTTCGCCTTGTTAAAATCTCCATAGGGTTGCAACCTGTTCCCGTTATCGTGTCGGGGGTGGGTTCAAATCGTTTTGTGGTTCGATCTGGTTTTTTCCTGAGGAAAGGCGAGGTCGAGTTGCAGTTGCAAGGCGATCGTGCGGCGAAGGGACTAGACCTTTGGCTGCGCCGGTCAGCACATCTGATTTCGGAAATCTGGAAATAGGATCGCGTGCTGGTTGTGATGTGGATCGTGTCGCCGGGCTGTGCCGGGCGGCCGCCCGGCACAGGTGCGCCAAAGTCGCCCGACATGACGTGATAGCCCCAAGCAGGATCCGGTGCCCCTACCGGGAGGGAGAGAGACAAGATGAAGATCAGGATGCTTTTGGCCGCCGGCCTGATGGTCATGGCCTCGACCGCAGTTGCCGAGGACATTGTTTACAAGTGTGAAATCAAGCCCGGGACGCAATACGGCTGGATCCCGGAAACTCTATTCCTGTCCTTCAATCGAACCCAGAACTGGGCCTGGGTCTATGACGCTTATGTCAAGAATGACATCGGCAAGCCGATGGAGGCCAAGCTTCGGGAAAGGGACGCGAAGTCCATCAAGCTGGACTGGTCTGTCGATAACGTCCCGAACAGCAGCAAAACGGATCTGAGGGTGGACTTCTTCCTGGTGTTCTGGCCCGGCACAGGCAAGATCCTGGTCCAGAGCATCGTCCGGGGCTACGACATGCAGAACAATGGCCACGGGATCTGTGCGCCGTACAAGGAGAAGTAGCGGACCTATTCGCCGGAAATGCTGCTGTCTTCCGCGTTGCGGAGGCAGACGCAGGCCGTGCGGGCGCACGACACCGTTGACGACCGTCCCGATCGGATATCCAGTAGCGCAGGCCGGGAGCAAGACGTGCGGTATGTGCCGGTCTGAGTTTGTCAGTCGCGAGGGTCTTGCCCATGAAACTGCCTGCTGCCTTGCTCGCCGGCCTCTGGATGGCGGCAACGCCCGTACATGCTGCAAGCGTGCTGTATGAATGCAATCTGAAAGCTCAGACCCGTTGGGGTTGGATTCCGGCCAAGATGTGGATTTCCTATGACGCGGCCAGGTCAAGGGGCTGGGTCATGGATAGGTATGTCCACTCGGTCCAGGACAAGCCGATCACCGCGGCCGTCACGAAAAGGGACGCCAATTCGGTGCAGATGAAGTGGACCGTTCCGGGCCTGGCGATGAAAAACGGCGCCAAGGCCAAGGCGGACTACACGGCGCTGTTCTGGCCCGGCACCGGCAAGCTGTCCCTGACAAGCTACGTCAAGGGCTTTGACAATCAGAACCGTGGCACCGGGACCTGCGCGCCCAAAAAAAGAAGTGAATGACCCGCTCAGGCCGGTTCAGGTTGTAAGCAGGAACGACGGGAACTTCTCCAGCGCACGCGGGCCGGTCAGGGCAGGGCGCCCGGTGGTGCCGGTCTTCACGTCGCGGATATTCGGATAGAAGGCCAGCATGTCGGCCAGCTGCTCCAGCGCCGCCTGACGCTCTGCCTCTGGCAGGTAGGGGGCGTGGGTCGACAGGTACAGCGACGGTTTCGCCGCCTGAAGCCAGGGCACCAGCCGGGGCAGGACGCCGAATTCGGCGCCTTCGATGTCCATTTTGACCAAGCCCACATTCGACAGGTCGGCCGCGCCTTCGAAGACCGACCAGTCCAGCGTCAGCACGTCCATGGCGCCCGTGCCGCCGGGGTTCAGCAGGCTGGTCATGCTGTCGCCGGGTTCTCCCCGGAAGCTGGCCATGCGGGCAATCCCCGTCTCGCCAGAAATGGCGACGGAAAAGGGGCTGACATTTTCGATCTCGTTCAGCGCCAGGTTCCAGGCGAGCGCACGATAGGCCTCGCGGTCCGGCTCGAACGCCCAGACATGGCGCGCGCGGCGTGCGGCATAAAGCACCGTGGGCCCGATCCAGGCGCCGATGTCGATATAGTCGCGGGTCCCGTCCAACTGGTCGTCCAGCACGGCGAAGGTCTCCGGCTCCCACATGCCGGCGGTGCACTTGCGCCAGAACGAGGTATGCTGCGGATCAAGCAGGAAAGGCTGCCCGCCCAGGGTGCCGGCATAATGGCCCTGTGCCCGCCAGAAGGTCTTTCTAAGCGCTGTCAGCATGCCCGTCGACCACGCGGCCGCGCCATCCGATCCGCTGTCGGGACTTGACCTGTGCAGGCCCGGGACGCATGTAACACACAACGAACTTTCATTATCAGGGGGCCCCAACATGGCTTTTGAACTTCCGGATCTTCCTTATGCACATGATGCCCTGGCATCCAAGGGCATGTCGAAAGAAACCCTGGAGTATCACCACGACCTGCACCACAAGGCCTATGTCGACAACGGCAACAAGCTGATCGAAGGCACCGAGTGGGCGTCCAAGTCGCTGGAAGAGATCATCGTCGGCACCTATGACAAGTCGGCCGTGGCCCAGAACGGTATCTTCAACAACATTTCGCAGCTCTGGAACCACAACCAGTTCTGGGAAATGATGGGCCCGGGCACCTCGGCGATGCCGGGCGAGCTGGAAAAGGCTCTGGTTGAATCCTTCGGTTCGGTCGACGAGTTCAAGTCGGCATTCTCGGCTGCCGGTGCCGGTCAGTTCGGTTCGGGCTGGGCCTGGCTGGTCAAGGACAGCGACGGGTCGCTTAAGGTCACCAAGACCGAAAACGGCGTCAACCCGCTCTGCTTCGGCCAGACTGCGCTTCTGGGCTGCGACGTATGGGAGCATTCCTACTACATCGACTTCCGTAACAAGCGCCCGGCCTACCTGTCCAACTTCCTGGACAACCTGGTCAACTGGGAAAACGTCGCTTCGCGCATGTGATCCCGGGCCTTTAGGCTAAGAATGAAACGCCCCACCGATCGGTGGGGCGTTTTGCATTTCCGGGGGCTTCAAGCACGACGCCGGTCGTCCGGCACGTGGCGGACGGGGGGGAGCGTCCTGCGTGGCATTCCGGGACGCACGCATTCTGGCCGGCTCCCTGGGCTCCCATCGGGCTTTCTTTCACGGTATCGGGCCAAAGCCGGGGCGTTCCGGCGCCGGGAAGACCGGTGCCCGGCCGGGCCCTGCCGCGTCACGCCGCGGCTTCGATCATCTTGAAGCGGTTCCGCCCTGCGGCCTTGGACTCGTAGAGCGCGCGGTCGGCCTGGTTCATCAGGTCCATCACGTCGGGACGGTTCGGGCTGAAGGGGCCGATGGCGACGACGCCGATGCTGATCGTCACTCGGACCGGTTCTGGCGCGCCGGGCAGCTGGAAGGGGCGGGCATTGATCTCGGCACAGATGCGGTGGGCAAGGCGCGTGGCCTGTTCGGGAGAGCCGGACCGGGCCACGATCAGGAACTCCTCTCCGCCGACGCGGGCGACCATGTCCGCGGGGCGGACCAGCTGGCGCAGACGCTGCGAGGTTTCGACCAGCACGGCGTCGCCGGCGGCATGACCGTGGCGGTCGTTGATCCGCTTGAAATGGTCGAGGTCCGCCATCATCAGCGCCAGCCCGCTGCCGTTCTCGGCCGCCTCGTGGAGGATCGACGTCAGGTAGGGCAGGGCATACCGGCGATTGTAGAGCCCGGTCATCGGATCCAGCACTGCCGCCCGCAGCCCGTCGCGGACGGTCAGGCGGAACCGGTCGCGGCGCGCCTTGCGGGCCAGATCCCGGTCCAGCCGCAGCGCCAGTTCCTCGGCGTCGAAGCCCGTGGTCATGACGTTCTGCGCCCCGCGGTCCAGCGCATCGGCCACGCATTGCGGCGAGGCCCCGTCGGCCAGGGCGATCACGACGCAGTTCTCCGTGGCGGACCGGGCGCAAAGGTCCGACAGCAGCGCCAGCGCGGGGCCCGGATTGGTGCGCGGCACCTCGACCACGATGGCATCCGGGACCGGGTCCTGCATCAGTGCGTGGACATCGGTCATCCGGTAATTGCGCACGCCATGCCGGGTGGCGCGTTCCAGATGGCTGCGCCACACCAGGCCGGTTTCGGGCCGTGCGGTGACAAGCGCCACGCGCGACGGTCCGGTGAACGGCGGTGCCGCTTCCGCGAAGCCCAGCATCCGGCCGGTGTCCAGCGGCAGGTCTTCGGACCCGTCGCGCAGGCGCATCAGGCTGCGGATGCGGGCCTGAAAGACCAGGTCGTTCAGGGGCTGGACCAGAACGTCGTCGATTCCCGCGGCCAAGGCGTTCAGCATCGCCTGGCGATCGGGCTGATCGGCGATGGCCAGGACCGGGATGCCCGCCAGGGCAGGATTGGTGGACACCATCGCCTTGACGCCCGCGGCCGTGCCGTCCGGCAGTTTCATCGCGGTCAGGATCAGGTCGGGCCGCGCCCGATTCAGAAGGTCGGGCAGGCTGGCCAGATCGACGCCCTGCACGATCCGGTAATAGGCCGCCGACAACTGGACTTTCAGCATGATGCGGTTGGTGGCTACGCCGTCGAGGATCAGAATGGTGCCCTGCACGTGACGACCTTTCGAGACTTGCGTTGATGGTGTGGCTCAGTCTTCATGATTGTGGTTAAGAAACCCTTTCAAACCGCCCACCCCCGACCCTGGACCGGAGCACGACATGACGCCTGACGCGGCCGAAACCCTTGCCATCGACGTCCTGGCCTGGCTGGCGGCCGAGGACGATCTTTTGCCGACCTTCCTTGGTTCTACGGGGACGTCGGTCGACGATCTGCGGGAACGGGCGGGGGATCCGGAATTCCTGGGCGCGGTGCTGGATTTCCTGATGCTCGACGATGCCTGGGTGCTGGGCTATGCCTCGGCCAGGGGCATACCGCCGGAACGGCCGATGCAGGCGCGCGCGGCGTTGCCGGGCGGGGCACAGATCAACTGGACGTGAAAGGGGCAGGCCATGACGGTCGAGGCGATTCTCTTCGACAAGGACGGGACGCTGTTTGATTTCGGGGCGACCTGGAATGCCTGGGCCGCGCGCGTGCTTCAGGACCTGTCGCAGGGCGACATCGCGCTGAAACGCGACCTGGCTGCGCGTGTACGCTTCGACCTGGCGACGGCGGCCTTCACCGCGGACAGCCCGGTCATCGCCGGTACCAACCGCGAGGTGGCGGCCCTGCTGCAGGCGGGACTGCCGCACATGACCCTGGACGAGGTAGACCTCTACCTGGCTGAGCGCGCGGCCGAGGCGCCGCTGGCCCCCGCTGTCCCCCTGGCCGAATTCCTGGACCTGCTGGCGGCGCGAGGCCTGAAACTGGGCGTCATGACCAACGACGCCGAACTTTCGGCCCTTTCCCAGCTGCAGGCAGCGGGCGTGCTGGACCGGTTCCATTTCGTTGCGGGCGCCGACAGCGGTCACGGTGCCAAGCCCGCACCGGACCCATTGCTGGCCTTCTGCCGGGCCGTGGGCGTCGCTCCGGAACGGGCCGTCATGGTGGGCGACAGTACCCATGACCTGATCGCCGGCCGGGCGGCCGGCATGGGAGTCCTGGGCGTCCTGACCGGCATGGCCCCGACCGAGGAACTGGCCCCCTTCGCGGATGCCGTCCTGCCCGACATCGGTCACCTTCCGGCCTGGCTGGACGCCTGACACCCGGAAATTTCCCAGGTCTCCGCGCTGAAATACGACAGGGACTGTCGCTATCGGGGCGGATTGCCGGCCCGCTCTCTGGCCTTGTCGATCAGGTCAGACAAAGGAGGCCAGCATGGCAGACGGTGCAGATCCGGTTCTTCGGAAGGGACGCGGCGGCGGTCGTGCGGGGCGCCGGGCACGGCGCGGGACCGAGATCATCGAACAGATGCCCTGGCGCCTGATCGAGAACATCGACCGCCCGATCGAGCCGATGCCCGAAGAGGGCGTGCTGGCCATACACGACGCCGCGATGCGGATCCTGGAAGAAATCGGCGTGGCCTTCCTGAACGAGGAGGCGCTGCAGCTGTTCCGCGAGGCCGGGTGCAGCGTCGAGGGCGAAGTGGTCCGCATGGGCCGCGAATGGGTGATGGAGATGCTGGCCCACGCGCCGGAAACCTTCACGATCACCCCGCGCAATCCCGATCACAAGCTGACCATCGGCGGCAGGACGATGCTGTTCGGCAACGTCTCCTCGCCCCCGAACTACTGGGACATGTCGCTGAACCGCAAGGTGCCGGGCACGCGGCAGCACTGTCAGGACCTGCTGAAGCTGACGCAGTTCTTCAACTGCATCCACTTTGCGGGGGGCTATCCGGTCGAACCGGTCGACATCCACCCTTCGGTCCGGCACCTGGACGTGCTCTTCGACAAGGTCACTATCGGCGACAAGGTCCTGCATGCCTATTCGCTGGGCAAGGAACGGGTCGAGGACGTGATGGAGATGGTGCGCATCTCGGGCGGCTGGACGGAGGAAGAGTTCGAGGCCACGCCCCGGATGTACACCAACATCAATTCGACCTCGCCCCTGAAACACGACCAGCCGATGATCGACGGCTGCCTGCGTCTGGCGCGGCGCGGGCAGGCCGTGGTGGTCAGCCCCTTCACGCTGGCCGGTGCCATGGCGCCGGTGACCATGGCGGGCGCCGTGGCGCAGTCGCTGGCGGAAGGCCTGTCGGCCATCGCGCTGTTCCAGTACGTGCGCCCGGGCACGCCCTGCGTCTTCGGCACATTCACGTCGAATGTCGACATGAAGACCGGCGCCCCGGCCTTCGGCACGCCCGAATACATGCGCGCGACCCAGATGACCGGTCAGATGGCGCGCTTCTACAAGCTGCCGCTGCGCGCCTCGGGGGCCTGTGCCGCCAACGTGCCGGACGGTCAGGCAATGTGGGAGACGTCGAATTCGTTGTGGTCGGCCGTCCAGTCGGGGACCAACATGGTCTACCACGCCGCCGGCTGGCTGGAAGGTGGGCTGATCGCCAGCCCCGAGAAGTTCATCATGGACTGCGAGATCCTGCAGCAGATCCAGCGCTACATGGAGCCCGAGGTCTTTGCCACGGGCACGGACGAACTGGCGCTGTCGACCATCGCCGAAGTGGGCCAGAACGGCCACTTCTTCGGCACGCAGCACACCCAGGACCGCTATACGACGGCGTTCTACCAGCCTTTCCTCAGCGACTGGAAGAACTTCGAAGGCTGGCAGGCGGCCGGGGGAGTGTGGACGGCGGAGCGCGCCTACCACCTGTTCCGCGCCATTGTCGACGGGTTCGAGGCGCCGGAACTGGACATCGCGATCCGGGACGAGCTGCAGGACTTCGTCGCCCGTCGCAAGGCCGAAGGCGGCGCTCCGACCGACTTCTGATCCTGGGGTACGTGCCGCAAGACTTGCCCCGCCGGCCCGGCATGGCTGGTGGGGGTTCTTGTGTCGCGGGCCATCCGGCCGGGTCCGGCAAATGGGGCGGTAGCTCCGGGCAAGGCTGGCGCGGTCCGCGCGTCCGTCATCGGGGTCCGCACCGGGCCCGGGATGGCCGATACTCAAGGCCTGCTGCCGTCGGCACTCGTTCTGACGCGGACCCGGGCCCTAGGCGGGGACCCAGGTGCCGTGCAGGCCCTGGGGCACGCGCTGGGGCAGGCGCAGACGGACGACCGGATCGCTTCCGAAACCGTCGGCGTCCAGCAGGACGAAATCGCTCGTCTCTGTTTCCGGATCGTAGAGATAGGTGGCAAGCCAGCCTTCCGTCTCACCCTCTCCGCGGGGAATGAAGACGGCCTCGCCTGCGATGTGGTTGCCGAAATCGTGGGGCAGGATGTCGCCGGTTTCGGTGTCGATCCGCAGCAGGCAGTTGAACGTGCCCGAGGCGCCGTTGCCGCCGGTAAGCGCAGGCGTCAGCGTCGGCGCGTAGACATAGCGGGTCGGCAGCGCATTGCGACGGTCGTCGATCCGCGGGAATTCGGCCACTCGGTCGAACCAAGTCTGCTGGGTGACGCGGCCCGTGCCAAGGTCCAGTACCAGCCGCCGCGGTGTCGGCGGTTCGGTGTTGCGTTCGCCATAGCCGACATACAGCTTCTGGTGCCGGACATAGTCGACCACGATCTCTTCCCCGCGTTCGAAACCGTTTGCGAAGTGGAAGACGAAGAAGGGCTCGGCCTCGAACCAGCGGACGTCGCCGCCGTCCAACGGCATCACGGCGATGCGGGTGCCGATCTCGGGCCGCCACTGGATGAAGGATCCGCCGGACATCATCGACTCCATATCGAACACGACCGGTCCGATCAGCAGGACGAGGTAGCGTTCGGTCAGCACGAAATCGTGGATCATGCTGGGTGCGGCCAGGCCGATGTCGAAACTGCGCCGCAGCTGCCCGTCGCGTCCGACATGGTGCATCGTCACGGTGGGGGATTCCAGGTCATAGGTCAGCGCGAACAGATCGCCAGTCACCGGGTGGACCCGGTTGTGGGCCCCCATGATCAGCGGCGTATCGGTTCCCGCAGTCCAGGGGCCCCGCGTTTCCAGGTCTGGTCCGATGTCCCATGCCGGTTCGCCTTCGCCCGTCGCCAGGAGGTGGCCGCCATGGTGCTGCACGCCGATGAAGGCCGACATCTTGAACGGGTTTTCCGGATCGTCGTGCGGACCCAGCAGCGCCGGATCGACCGGCTGCGGCGCCATCACCCCGCCATAGACCCGGCGCCCGGCACGGTTCTCGACCTCGAACCCGCTGGTGCGGACATAGCGGTTGCTGTAAAAGGCCTTGCCGCCCTCGAAGCGGAGCGCATGCAGCATGCCGTCCCCTTCCAGCGGGTAATTGTACGATGCGGGCTCGTACCGCGGATTGGGGCCGTTACGGACATAGGCGCCGGCCAGGTCCTCGGGGACGCGACCCTCGATTACCTGAAGGGGGCCGGCGTCGATCTCGGACCCGATGGGGGCAAAGTTCCCCGTCAGGTGCGGGTTGTCCGACTGCCAGGCGATGGTTTCCGTAATGCGGGTCCGGGTCATCTGCAAAATTCCCTAATCTCGGTTCCGACCGGCCCGACGGCCATCGCCGGAAGGGGGGAACGCTGCGATGAACAAACTTTGGGCAAGGATTGCGGGAAAACTGGCGTGGGTCAACGTCCTGTCTGGGGCAGACCACCTGATTGCGTTTCCGGCTGCGGCCCCGGCCTGCGACCAGGACATTCGTTGTCGGCGGCCGCAGGGGCGGATCCGGATCCGCATGTCATGGCGGCGGGGGCCATCGGACGTCGGGCAGCGGATGCAGCAGAGGGCGGTCTTCGGGCCGCTTGCGGCCAGATCGCGGTCTTGCCCCGGCTGTCGGGCTGTCCCGGAAAATTCGGTCTGGCCGGAACGTCACGACAGGGCAGCCTTTGCAAGTCGAACGGACGGCGCTATCCCTGCGCCCCAGGCACCGTCAGCGCTAACGTCGGCGCGACAGTGATTTGGCCAAGGGGTGCCCGGGGTCGACCCGGTGGCCCGACGGTACCCTGCATCGCGAAACGCAAACTTGGAGATCCCATCATGGCCACCACCGGCAAGCAATTGTTCACGACACTGGATGCGGACGGCACGCTGACCGTCGCGATCGAGGATGTGACCTTTCCCGATCCGACCGGCAATCAGGTCCTGGTGAAGATGGAAGCGGCGCCCATCAATCCGTCGGACCTGGCCATTCTGGTCGGCGCGGCCGATATCGACAATGCCGAGTATTCGCCCGGCAAGTTCGTGGCCAAGGTGCCCGAGCCGTTCAATACCGGTTCGAAAGCGCGTCACGGGCTGAAGCTGCCGGCGGGGAACGAAGGCGCGGGCACCGTCGTTGCCGTCGGCGACAGCGACAAGGCCAAGGCCCTGATGGGCCAGCGCGTATCCTGTGTGCCGGGCAATGCCTACAGCCAGTACTGTATTGCCGATGCCTCCATGTGTCTGCCCCTGGGCGATCACACGGCCGAGGATGGCGCCAGCGGCTTCGTCAACCCGATGACCGCGCTGGGCTTTGCCGAGAATGCCAAGATGGACGGGCAGGGCGCGATCCTGCACACGGTGGGCGCATCGAACCTGGGCCAGATGCTGACCCGGATCTGCAACGAGGACGGGCTGGGCCTGGTCAACATCGTCCGCAAGGACGCCCAGGCCGACCTGCTGAAGGGCATCGGCTCGACCCATGTCGTCAATTCGTCCGCCGACGACTTCATGGCGCAACTGACGGCCGCCATCGACGACACCGGCGCCTTCTACGGCTTCGACCCGATCGGCGGCGGCAAGTCGGTCGACACGGCCTTCAAGGCGATGGAACAGGTCGCGGTCGGCCGGATGACCGAATATTCGCGCTATGGCTCGACCCAGCCCAAGCGGATGTTCATCTATGGCCGCCTCGACACCGGCCTGACGACGCTATCGCCCAGCTATGGCTTTGGCTGGACCCTGTCGGGCTGGCTGCTGTTCCCGTTCCTGCAGGCGGCCGGGGCCGAAACCGTCGGCCGGATGCGCAAGCGCGTGCTGGACAGCCTGACGACCACCTTCGCCAGCCACTACAAGACGCGCGTCAACCTGGACGAGATGCTGACCAAGGACGCTGTGGCCGACTATCGCGCGATGCGGACGGGCGAGAAATACCTGGTCACGCCCTGGTCGTGATCCTGCGTGGCGGACGCGGTGGTTCGGGGCCGATGCAAGGTCCTGAACCATCGTTTCGCTGACCCTGCGCCATCGGTTCGGCCCGTGACGGATCTGTTCCTTCGGGCCGGCCTTTTCCTTTTGCCTGTGCGTCAGGACGCGGGGGTGTCCCGTGACCGTAAGACTTTTGCCGCCGCTTCCGAGGCCCGCCGCCGCCTGTCGATGAATGGGGCGATGTCCCCACGAATCTCGGCCACCAGCCCGGGATCCGCGCTGCGGGGCGAGCCGTCCTTGAACGGCGGCTTGGGGTCGTATTCGATCTGCAGCTGGATCGCCCGGGCGGCGTCATCGCCAAAGAGGTCGGCGGCAATGTTCAGCGCGAAGTCGATACCTGACGTGACGCCGGCACCGGTGATCCGGTTCCGGTCCCGGACCACGCGTTCGAAAACGGGATCGGCCCCGAACAGGGCAAGCTGGTCGATGGAAGACCAGTGCGACGTCGCCCGGTAGCCGTCCAGAAGCCCCGCCGCGCCAAGGACCAGCGATCCCGTGCAGACGGAGGTGACCCATTTGCAGTCCCGGGCCACGCCGCGCAGGTAGTCCAGCGTTTCCTGATCCGACATCAACTCGATCTGGCCAGGCCCGCCCGGTACGCAGACGAGATCCAGCTTGCCGGCTTCCTCGAACGTGTGGGTAGGAAGGATGCGCATCCCGCGGTCCGACGAAACGGGATCCAGTGTCTTCCAGATCAGCGCGGTTTCGACGCCGTTCATCCGGCTGAACACCTCGAGCGGGCCCGTCAGATCAAGCTGCGTGAGGTTCGGAAACAGCAACAGACCGAATTTCATCGATGAGCCCCCTGGTTGGTTGCCCGCACTCTAGCGATGTGCAGACCGCCCGCAATGGGCGCGGTCAGGCCTTGCGCCGGGAAAGCGGGCCGGCCCGCGTGTCCACTGCCCCGCACGACCTGTCCCGGCGGATGCCCGTGCCTGTGCCTGAGCTCGTGCTCGTGCCTGTGCCCATGGCTGGCGGCCGGCCCCGCCGTTCCTTCACCCGTCATCCGGGGCCGGACGCCGACCGGATGCCCGCCTGTCGGGCGGGTCGGGGTCAGGCCCCTGGCAACACCTGCAGGAAGAGGTGCAGATGATCATGTGCCGGTGCCCGGTCGCTGCTATGCTCGACGGAAGAAACACTACAGGGAGTCCCGCCATGCAACGACTGATCGGATCAATAGCCGTGCTTCTGGGCGCTGCCGCCGTCCTTCCCGCCCATGCGCAGGAGATGGCCGACACGATCTATTCCGGCGGCCCGATCCTGACCGTCAACGATGCCCAGCCCCGGGCCGAGGCCGTGGCCGTCAAGGACGGTCTGATCCTGGCCGTCGGCACGCTGGAGGAAATGGAGGCGCTGAAGGGGCAGGGGACCGTCGTCTTCGACCTGAATGGACGCACCATGATCCCGGGCTTTGTCGACAGCCATGGCCACGTCGTCATGGGCGGCCTGCAGGCGCTGTCGGCCAACCTGCTGGCACCGCCCGACGGCACCGTCCACTCGATCCCCGCATTGCAGGACACGCTCCGCGACTGGATGGCGGCCAATGCCGCGACGGTGAAGGCCGTCAACCTGGCCGTGGGCTTCGGCTATGACCAGTCGCAGCTGGAAGAAGGTCGGGTGCCGACCCGGGCCGACCTGGATGCGGTTTCGACCGAAGTGCCGATCGTCATCGTCCACCAGTCGGGCCATTTCGGCGTCCTGAACTCTGCGGCGCTGAAGGTGGTGGGCATCACCGCCGAAACCGAGGCGCCCGCGGGCGGTGTCATCGTCAAGGGCGAGGATGGCGAACCCAATGGCGTGCTGGAGGAAAACGCCTTCTTCCTGTCCCTGGGCAAGCTGCTGGGCGGTCTGAACCCCGAGGCCTACAAGACCTTCGTCAGCGCCGGGTCGCAGCTTTGGGCGCGGTTTGGCTATACCACCGCCCAGGAAGGTCGGGCGACGCCCGGCGTGGTCAACATCCTGAAACAGGTCGCCGCCGAAGGCGGGCTGCCCGTCGACGTCGTGGCCTATCCGGACGTGCTCGTCGACCGTCAGCAGATCCTGGACGAGGTGTCGCCCGACTATGTCGGCCGTTTCCGGGTGGGGGGCGCGAAGCTGACCATCGACGGATCGCCCCAGGGCTTCACCGCGTTGCGCGACCGGCCCTATTACGATCCGGTCGGGGATTATCCGCCGGCCTACAAGGGCTATGCCGCGGCCGACATGGACCAGGTGCGCGATGCGGTGTCCTGGGCGTTCGAGAACGGAATCCAGATCCTGACCCACTCCAATGGCGAAGGGGCATCCGACATGTTCCTGGGCGCCATCGCCGAGGCCGAGACGAAGTTCGGCACCGCGGCCGACACGCGCCCCGTGCTGATCCACGGCCAGTTCCTGCGCGAAGACCAGGTCGACACGATGAAGGCGCTGGGCGTGTTCCCGTCGCTGTTTCCGATGCACACCTTCTACTGGGGCGACTGGCACCGCGATCACACGGTCGGGCCGGTCAATGCCGACAATATCTCGCCCACCGGCTGGGTGCGGGAACGCGACATGATCTTCGGCACCCACCACGATGCGCCGGTGGCTTTCCCGGACAGCATGCGGGTTCTGTCCGCCACGGTCACCCGCCGGTCGCGGTCTGGCGACATCCTGGGCCCGGATCAGCGGGTCGACGTGCCGACCGCGCTGAAGGCGATGACGATTTGGCCGGCCTGGCAGCACCACGAGGAAGACAGAAAGGGGTCCATCGAGCCCGGCAAGGTGGCCGATTTCGTGGTCCTTTCGGATGATCCGACCGCCATCGATCCCGAGACGCTGGCCGATGTCGACGTCCTGGCCACGATCAAGGGGAACGAGATCGTCTTCATGGCCGATCCCACCGACACGACAGATCCGGGCCTGCCCTTCCAGCGTCTGTCGCCGGAGATGGGGGAGAAGATCCTTCACATGATGGAAGGCGATCATAACGACCACTGACCGCGGCAGAACTCGTTTCCGGCCCCGAAAGCACGGCCAATTTTATCTGTTGGCCGTTTCTTAACCCGCCATGCCCCACATGGGCACGAGGGTATCGAGACTTCGGCCGGAAACGGGAGAACCTGCGTGCACGGGCTGATCAACAGGGCGGTCCAGTCCTTCGTCTGCCTGACCTACGGGCGTGACCGCTGGCAAAGGGTGATGCGCGCGACCGGCCTCGACTTCGTCGAGTTCGAGGGCATGCTGACCTATGACGACGCGATCCTTGGGCAGGTGCTGGAGGTGCTGCGACAGGAACTCGACCGCCCGCTGGACGATATCCTGGAAGATATCGGGACCTTCCTCGTCTCCCATCCGGAAATGCAGCGTCTGCGCCGGCTCTTGCGCTTCAGCGGGGAAACCTATGTCGATTTCCTCCATTCGCTGGACGATTTGCCGGACCGCGCGCGCCTGGCGATTTCCGATCTGAAGATCCCGCCGCTGGACCTGCGGGAATTCGCGGCCGGCTGCTATTGCCTGAGCTGTGGCGTGGGCCTTCCCGGTTTCGGCCGTGTCCTGATCGGGGTGCTGCGGGCGATGGCCGACGATTACGGCGCGCTGGTCACGCTGCAATATGTCGGCAGCAACGGCCGGCAGGAACAGATCGCGATCACCCTGGTGAACAGCGCCTTTGCCGCAGGGCGCAGTTTCGACCTGGGGGCGCGCACCGCATGACCGAACCGACGGACCTGGCACGGATCCTGACACGGCTCTGCCCCATGTCGCTGATCGTGGACGACAGCGGGCACATCTTGGATGCAGGGCCGACCCTGCAGAAACTGTGCCCCGAAAGTCCGCTGGCAGGCCAGCGTATGCTGGACCTGTTTTGCGTGCTGCGCCCCCGGTCGGCCGTGTCTATGGACGACCTGATGGCCTTTCCCGCCGCCCAGTTGCGCCTGCAATTGCGGATGCCGCCGGCCACGACACTGAAAGGCGTGCTGGTGCCATTGCCGGACGGCGGCGCCGTGATCAACCTGTCCTTCGGGATCTCGGTCCTGGACGCGGTGCGGGACTTTTCGCTGACCAGTACCGATTTCGCGCCGACCGACCTGGCCATCGAACTGCTGTACCTGGTGGAGGCGAAATCCGCTGCGATGGAAGCGTCGCGCAAGCTGAACCTGCGGCTGCAGGGGGCCAAGATCGCGGCCGAGGAACAGGCCTTCACCGACACGCTGACCGGGTTGAAGAACCGCCGGGCTATGAACCACGTCCTGACCCGGCTCGAGGAAGCGGGCGCCGCGTTCTCGCTGATGCATCTGGATCTGGACTACTTCAAGGCGGTGAACGACTCGCTGGGCCATGCCGCGGGCGATCATGTCCTGCAACAGGCCGCCCGCATCATGGTCGAGGAAACGCGCCAGGGCGATACCGTGGCCCGGATCGGTGGCGACGAATTCGTCGTGGTCTTCGACAACCTGTCCGACCGCGCCCGGTTGGAGGCGATTGCCCGCCGGCTTATCGCCCGGCTGGAACAACCCATCCCGTTCGAAGGGCACGCGTGCCGGGTTTCGGCGAGTATCGGCATAGCGATTTCGTCCGAGGTCCGGGGCCTGATTGACGACGGGTTGCGACAGCGACGCGTCGGACGGATGGCGGGGGCCGGCCGTGCCGACAGGGACGGGGATCACGGGGCGCGGCCGTGCACCGACGGCGAGGCCGGTTCGTGCATGCTGCACCTGGCCGATCTCGCGCTCTACAAGGCCAAGCGCAGCGGCCGGGCCTGCCACCGCTTCTTCACCGAGGATTTCGTGGTGCCCGGGGGGATGGGGCCTTTTGACAGCCCGGACCTGTTGGTCCCGGGCGACCCCCGTCAGGCGCGCGGCAGCCCGGTGGCCCTGGCCAGCACCGTGGCGCCATTGGGCCGGTCGCTGAAGGCCTGATGCCCCGTGCAGGGTCCGTCAACGGTTCGGGCGTCTTTCCGCGCATTCGCCCCCGTTAGGCGCGCGTCTTTCCGCCGGTGACCCCTGTCGGCGGGAACCTTCGGATGAACAATTGCCGGCCGGGGGCGTTATTCCTGTCAGACCGGCCGCCAGCCCGGCGGTCTGGGAACCCAACTGAACGGGAGCGTCGAAGCCATGCGCGCAAGTTCCTTTGTCATTGCGGCTGCGGCCGCAATCGCCCTGACGGCCCCGGCACCCCGGGCCCGTGCAGACAATACCGCAGCCGTTGTCGGTGGCCTGGTGGTCGGCGGCCTGCTGATCAATGAAGTGGTGAAGCAGAACCGCGCCAAGCGGATCCAGCAGGAAAACGCAGCCTACCAGACCGGCGTCGCCGCCGCCCAGCAACAGGCCCGCACCACCAGCCCCGCACCGCGCCGGTCGGCACCCGCCATCTCTTCCGCACAGCGGGAACAGAACCGGCAGGTCCAGACGGCGCTGAACTTCTTCGGCTATGACGCCGGCAGCGTCGATGGCGTGATGGGGGCGCAAAGCCGATCGGCCGCGTCGCGCTATCAGGCCGACATGGGTGATGCAGCCGACGGCACCCTGTCGAAGGAGGAGACGCAGTTCCTGCTGTCGGGCTATCAGCGCGCCCGGGCAAGTGCGGGCGTGCCCCGCTATGACAACGTGATGGCGCAACAGGGTCCCGCCGGCCTTCTGCGTCTGTTCAAGGCTGAGGCCGAGGGTACCGCCTCGCTTGCGCCGGCGACCAGCGTGACGCCGCCGCCGGTGCCCGACCGGACCGCCGTGGCCGTAGCGGACGCCGTCACCCTGGCGCCGTTGCCGGTGGTGCGGACCGACTCGTGCGGTAACCCCGCCAGCGGCGGCCTGGACTGGCAGGCCTGTGTCGCCCGGGCCCATGCCGTTGCCGATGGCTCGTCGCTGGAAGCCGGGGTCACCAACATGACCCCCGACCAGATCAAGGCGCATTGCGAAGGTCTGGCCCAGGCGATGGCGCCCTATTCGAACGGCCTGCATGACGAACGGCCCAGTGCCGTGATCACCCAGGTGTCGGACTTCCTGGCCCGGTCGGGTCTGCCGGCGGAACAGGCCGTCGATACCGGCCAGGTTTGCCTGGGCGTCGGCTATCGCGAGGACATGCCGTCGGTGGCCATGGGATCTGCCCTGATGCTGGTCGGTGCCGGAGCCACAGGCTATTCCGAGGTCATCGGCCATCTGCTGCGGGACGGCAAAGGTGTGGACCGCGCAGATCCGAAGGCGGCCGAGGCCTGGCTGAACGAGGCCGTTGCCAATGCCGTGACCGCCGAAGGCGCGCCGGTGCTGGGCCAGACACGGGACCGGATGGCCGCGCTGGCCAGCGATGTGGCACGCTACAACTGACGCCTCAGTCAGTCGTGAAGGCACAACGGACCGGTCAGTGATCGGTCCGTTTTGCATGTGATGGCTGCAATGCGCCCCGGTTTGGCCCGAGAAAATACTGGCGCGAACTTCTGGGAGTTTTTGCAATCATTGCGGGATTTCTTGGCGCAACGGCTTGAAGCGGGGTCAAAAACCGTTCCGGGCCAATATCGGCAAGGACAATTCGGAACTGGGGATGCCGCACTTGACAGGTTGATCGGGCTTGATTCGTGTAGCGCGAAAAAATAAGGGCGTCTACGATTCATGAATAGATGGCCAGTTTCCGGCCCAGCTTTCACCTGCGCCACGCACAGGGCATTTGGGTCCTGAACGCCGCGCACCCAAGTTGGGTGCAAGCGAAATGCACTTGGTGTATGCTGCAATTGTGGCAGTTATACTCTGTGTCGGAGAAACGCTCCGCCATGCCGTTTTCGGTCCTGGGTCCGATGAAGCTTTCGTTGTCCATGGCGCCACCCTTCTGGGATCATTGGTTATTCTGCGCGGCGACGTCGTGTCCCTGTTTCGCCACCCGCGCGCTGGGCATTATTCCCGGATGGATTGCGGCTGGACTGCAAAACGCTCGGCGCTTGGTCTGGTTCTGGGCCCCGCGATCTGGTTGGTTCCGATCATGGCGGTCGGCGTTCTTAACTTCATCGGGAATTCCGACATAGTTGGCTTTTCTGGCTCCTCTGCCAAGGACATCTCGTTGCCAATTCCGGTTCCGATGGCGGGTCCGCTCTATCTTTCCTTCTTCGCCCAGGCCCTGGTTCTGGGTCTCTTTTTCCGCGAGGCGGCACTCAAGGCCTGCGAGGGGCGGGGCGGACCGGCGCTGCTGTTGTCAACGCTGTCGGTCTTTGCCTTTTCTCTTCCGGCGGGTGGCCCGGCTGCGCTGATGGCGGCGGGGCTGGGCCTGTGGCTGATGACCCTGCGCCTCTCCGGCGTGCACCTTTTTTGCGACGGTGATCGTGCAGGGGACCACTTTGGGTCTTCTTGCCGGGCTGCCGGGGTGGACGGCCAGTCTTTCCTGGCCCCTGGCCGGTCTTTGTTTTTCTGGCACGGTGATCCTGTCGGCGGTGCTGTGGCGGGTGATGGGGGCGCCGCGGGCGGAGTATCTGCGCCTTCGGACCGTGCGGCGGGTCGCGCAGGCCCATGCGCCGAAGCGAAGGGTGGCCCATGCCTGATGGCGCCTTCCCCCATGCCGAAACGGCCCTGACCGCGATCAAGCCGTCGCGCTATACCGTTCTGGTGCCGCTGCGCATGGGGCGCAGGCTGGCCTGCAACACGGTCACCCAGGCCTTTGCCGTCTGGGATGCGATGGAATCGGCGCGCTGGGCCGACCTGGTGAAGGCCGGGTCTTTGCCTTTCGTGGCGCCCTTCAGCGCCGCCAACATGTGGCTGTAAGCGGCGTTTCCTGGCCTGCCTTGGCGCATCAGGCCGGAGAGGCCGGGTGCGCCTTTTCGGTTACCGGTTGATGCGGGCCGCCGATGCCTTCGAATTGACGCATTTCTGCCCTCCGTCTTAACGCCACGTTCAGCCCGTTTCGCCAAGGTTTCCCCAATCCTGTCCGGGGAATGCCCCGGGCCAAGCGCTGAAACTGGACCGAAACGATGACAAGCACGCCTGCCTCCACGGCCTTTGCGATCAATCCCGTTCTGCTCAAGGCCCTGATCCTGGACGATGACCCGGTCGACCGGATGCGGTTGAAGAAGATCTGCAGCCAGACCGGCTTCAGCCTGGAAATCAGCGAAGCCAGCACCATTGACGAAATGCGGGACCTGCTGGAAGAGCCTTACGACTTTGCCTTCCTCGATTATCACCTGGGTATGGAAACCGGGCTGGACGCGCTGAAGGTGGTGCTGTCGCAGAAGGAACAGATCGACGTCGTCCCGATCATGCTGACCAGCGTCACCGACCATTCCGTTGCGGTCGAGGCGATGCGCCGGGGCTGCGCCGACTACCTGGTGAAGGAAGAGCTGTCGATCGACAGCCTGCGCAAGTCCATCATCACCTCGTTCGAACGGCGCATGTTCTATACCGCCATGGCCGATGCCCGCGACTTCCGGCGGAAAATGCAGCGGGCGATCAACCTCTTCAATCGCTCCTGCGGGCCGGAAATGCGGGAAATAATCTCTGCGACCCTGGTCCGCCTGAACGAATTCCACCGCATGGGCGACGACGGGAACCGGCTGGGCGAACATGCGATCCTTCTGGAACAGGGCTGTAAGGACATCGTCACGCTGATGGACAGCCTGACCGCCGTGGTCGAGGAAAGCCGGAAAGCCGAAACCGGGACCGTGAAACTGGTCAACGGCGTTCACTGATCGATGGTGGCTGGCAGTCCCTTTTCGCAACTGCGGGGCATGACCGAACCCGCCGGCGCCCTTGGCTGGGGAAGCCTGTCGCATCGGCTGGGCCTGGTGGCCCTGGGCGTCGTCTTCGTGGTATCGCTGACCTTCACCGCTCTGTTCGCGATCGAGGTGCGCCGCGATGCGCTGCAGGCGGCGGCTGCGCAGCTTGAACTGCGGGCGGCGCTGACGGCGGACCAGCTGTCGGATGCGCTGCTGGGCATGCGGAACGAAGCGGCAGAGCTGGCGCAGTTCTCGCCGGTGCAGGGCATCATGCGTGCCGCGTCCGCGCCCGACCGGCGCGATCCGGTGGACGGCACCGACCTTGAAGCATGGGAAGACCTCCTGGCCGAGGTCTTTCTGAACATGCTGCTGGTGAACCCGGAGTACAGCCAGGCCCGCTTCATCGGAAAGGCCGACAACTGGCGAGAACTGGTGCGCGTCGACCGCCGCGACGACGGAATTTTCAAGATCCCGCAGGCGGAGCTGCAGCAAAAAGGGGGCGAAGCCTATCTTGCCGGTATCGAAAGCGCGTCCGACAGCTATTTTTCCAGCATCACCTACAACCGCGAACATGGCCGGCGCGACGGACCCCCGACGATCCGGATGGTCCACCCGGTCCGCGACGGGAGCGGCACCTTGTTCGGTGCAATCATCCTGAACGCCCCCTACGAAAGCTTCATCTCCAGCGCGCTGAACCTTGAGACCCGGCAAACCGTGATCATCGACCGTTTCGGCAATTTCTTCGAGTTCATGGGGGCGGGCGGGCAGACCGGGTTCAAGTTCTTCAAGGATGAAGGCTGGCGTCCCAATCGTCTGGCAGGGATCGCCGCGGATCCGTCCAATTTCGGCCGGCCGATCCGGCAGGGGGGCGACCTGGCCTATCCGAAGCCCGTGACCGACCTGACGGGCAGCCTTGATCTGGGGATGGTCGTGATCCCGCTTGAGTCCCGCGAGGCGATCATCGCACCGGTCAACCGGATGCTGGGAATCGGGCTGGCTGTCTCGGTCCTGTTGTCGCTGCTGGCGCTGATCGCGACGACGCTAATCTGCGACAAGGTGACGGCGCCCTTGCGCCTCCTGGGCCAGGCGGTCGGTGAAGGACCCGATGCCTTGCGCAGATACAAGGTCGACGGGGGCCGCACGGACGAGGTCGGGCAACTGGCCATCGGTTTCGCTGCGCTGGGCCAGGAACTGGTCCGCCAGGCCGCCCGCTATGACCGGATCATCGACTATGCGGGGCAGGGGGTCCTGACCATCGATCCGGGCGGCACGATCCGGTCGGTCAACCGGGCAACAGCCCGGATCTTCGGCTACACGAAGGAAGAATTGCTGAACAGGCCGGTGACGTTGCTGATGGATCCCGCCAAGGCCCGGATCCACCAGCGGCATGTGACCACCGCCGCGCTGGGCATAGAAGGCCGGCGCATGGCGGACCGGCGGGAAATCTTCGGCCTGCGCAAGGACGGTTCGACCGTGCCCCTGGATGTCTCGGTCAGCCGGGCGGAATTCGATGGCGAAACCATTCTGATCGGCATCGTCAACGACATCACACAGCGCAAGATACGCGAGGACGAGCGTGCGGCCCTGGTCGAGGCGCTGGAGAGGTCGAATGCCGAACTGGACCAGTTCGCCTATGTTGCGGCACACGATCTGAAGGCGCCGCTGCGGGTGATCAACAATGCCTCGCGCTGGCTGGAGGAGGATCTTGAGCAGCACCTGACGGAGGACACGCGTGAAAGCCTGGATCTGCTGAAGTCGCGGTCGGCGCGGATGGAAAAGCTGCTGGATGCGCTGCTGGAACATTCGCGGATCGGCCGGACGGAGCACGCGACCAACCTGATCGGCGGCACCGCATTCGTCGAGGAACTGACCGAACTGCTGCGGGTCCCCGAAGGCATGTCCTTCGAAACCGCGGGCCCGTTCGATCGGGCCGAATTCCAGCGGATGCCATTGCTGACCGTTCTGCTTAACCTGGTCAGCAACGGCTTCAAGCATCACGACCTGCCAGACGGCCATGTCCGCCTATTGCTTGAGGACGCAGGCACGAACTGGCGTTTCACGGTCGAGGACAACGGCCCCGGCATCGATCCCCGCTACCACGACAAGGTCTTCCAGATCTTCCAGACCCTGCGCCCCCGGGACGAGGTCGACACCTCGGGCATGGGGCTCGCCATCGTGCAGAAGCAGGTGAAGGTTTCAGGCGGCTCCATTTCGCTGTCATCGGACGGCAGGCGCGGCACGGCATTCCGATTGTCATGGCCCAAATGCGCACCCCAACGGAGAGACGCTGCATGACTCTCGCGGAAGAGATATCGTTGATGAATGGCCCGCTGAACATCATCCTGATCGAAGACGACGACGGCGATGCCAAGGCCATCCGGCGCGCCTTCGGGAAGTCGGGGATCGCAAATCCGATCCATCGCATGCGCGACGGGGTCGAGGGGCTGGCTTTCCTGCGCGGCGAACTGGACATCCCGCCGCCCGAGCACTTCGTGATCCTGCTGGACGTCAACATGCCCCGAATGAACGGGATCGAGCTCCTGACCGAACTGCGTGCCGATCCTCAGCTGCGGCGCGCGCTGGTCGTCGTCCTGACCACATCCGACGACGAACGCGACATCATTGCGGCCTATGACGCCAATGTGGCGGGGTACATCCTGAAACGGAATGCGGGCTTCGATTTCCTGGAACTGGTCGGCACGCTGAACCAGTTCTGGAAGGTGGTGGTCATTCCTGCCGTGCAGGCGGTGGCACCGAACGGGGTGCGCACAGGATGAAGATCTTGATCATCGACGACGATGTCGGCGACAGAAAGACCTTGCGCCGCCTGTTGACCGCGCTGCCCTGGACGGTCGCCCCGACCGAGGCCAAGAGCGGCCGCGAGGCCCTGGCCTGCGCGGAGGAAGCCTTCGACTTCATCTTCCTGGACAATTGCCTTCCGGGCGAGGCCGGGATCGAGTTGATCGAGGAACTGGCCTGTCGCTGGCCCCATACGGCGGTATGCCTTCTGACCGGTCAGGGAAGCGAGGAACTGGCCAAGCTGTCGATCCAGCGCGGGGCAGTGGACTATATCGGCAAGGCTGCGCTGGACGGTCCTTTGCTGCAGCGCGTGATCGCCAACGGCCTCAAGATGGCTCAACTGCGCTCTAAGCTGGAAGATCAGCGCGCGGAACTGTCCGTGTTCTCGGAGGTGCTGGTGCACGACCTGAAGGCCCCGATCCGGTCGATCGGCTTCCTGCTGGACAAACTGGAAGAGGACCTGGGCCCCCCCCCAACCGAGGATGTGCGGGAAGACCTGGCTCTGCTGCACAGTTCCAACCGGCGGATGCGCGATCTTGTGGACAGCCTGGCCAGCCATGTCCGGCTGGACCGCGACGCGGTCCCGGACGTGACGACCACGGATTATGTCGCCAAGAGCGCGGAAATGGCCCTGCTGAGCGAGATCGAGGCGACTGGTGCCGAAATCGTGCTGGCGGGCGCCACGCTCCAGCTTCTGTGCAACGTGCCGCAGGTCATCCAGTTGTTCCAGAACCTTTTCGGAAATTCGATCAAATATGCCGGCAACAAGGCGCCCCGGATCAGGCTAGACTGGGAAAAGGAAGGGCAGGACATCCATTTCCGGGTGACGGACAACGGCATCGGCATCCCGCCGCGCTATCGCGAGACCATATTCGAACCGTTCAAGCGCCTGCCGGTTTCGGCCTCGGTCCCGGGGACGGGGCTTGGCCTGGCGACCTGTGCGAAGATCGTGAAACGCCATTCCGGCCAGATCTGGTGCGACCCGGATTTCCAGGACGGCAGCCGCATCCATGTGACCCTTCCGGACGGACTGAAGGCGCTGAAACGGACGGCCTGAACCGGCCCTGGCGGACGGCGTCCGGGGGCCTCTTCCGCGGCTGCCATCCCGGGCCGTCAGGATTTCGGTGCGCGACCCAAGACCGGCCGGTCTTTCCGTCGGAAAGCTGGCCGACCTCGTGTCTTCTTCTGTCCTGCTTGGGCCAAACGAAGCGACTGGACTGCTTGGGCCCTGGTTCAGGGCAATCGCGACCCCTGCAAACATGTTCCAGAAGGGAGCGCCGCCGCGAAGCGCGGGGTGCGAGCGTTAACTAGTCGTTGATCGACGGCCGCACGACGGAACGGCCGTCGTCGCACTGGAAGGCGGAGGGCCGAAAGCCCGCTGTCCAGGGACGAACCTGCCATGCGTGCTCGTGGCATGCGGTCGCCTCGTGCCGTGGCCTGGGGGCGCATCCATGGTCTGCGGCCTTCTCGGGACTTGGCGCCGCGCGCGCCGAAGGGTAGGAGGGCAACGCAATACCATGACAATTGCCTGCGGGTACCGGAAGGAACGACCATGACGACAGCCCTGCCTCCGTGCCCCGAATGCGGTTCGACCTTTACCTACGAGCTTGACGCCCTGTTGGTCTGCCCCGAGTGCGGCCACGAATGGCAAGCGGCGCCCGCGGACGACGACGGCGCCGTGGTCCGCGACAGCGTTGGCAACGTCCTGAAGGACGGCGATACGGTGACGGTGATCAAGGATCTCAAGGTCAAGGGATCGTCCTCTGTCATCAAGGTCGGAACCAAGGTGCGCGGCATCCGGCTTGTCGACGGCGATCACGACATCGACTGCAAGGTGCCGGGCATCGGACAGATGAGCCTGAAATCCCAGTTCGTGAAGAAAGTCGCGGACTGACCACGCCTTCGGCCTGTCATCCTGACGGACAGGGTCTCTAAGGCGGCGCGCACCCAAGCGCGGCCGTTGACATGGGCCGGCGCGCATATATGCGTTTCTGCACAGGCCTGCGGCGCCCCAAAGACCATGGCTCCATTCGTGACGCGGGGGGGCAGGGCCAATGAACAGGCCAACGGCACACGTCGAGACGAAGCGTCGATGCGCCCGGCGAAACGGGCGCGGCGCCGGGGCCGCATGGTGAGGTGCGCGAAAAGGGACTGAAATGGCGAAAGAGTCTTTCCAGCCGGTGCGCTCGGTCGAAAAGGCGCTTCGGATCCTTGAAGCGCTGAACCGGCGTGCCGTGGTCAAGGTTCGGTCGCTTTCCGAGGAAACGCAAATCCCGGCGCCGACCGTCGTTCGGTTGCTCGAGACGCTTGTCGCCTCGGGATATGTGCGAAAGATCGACCGGCAGGCCGGGTATTGCGTGACCGAGAAGATTGTCACCCTCGGGGCCGGGCATCACGGTTTGCCGATGATCTTCGAGAAGGCAAAAGCTGCCGCCGAGAACTATACAAAAAAACATCTGTGGCCGACCGCGATTGCAACCCTTGATGTCGATGCGCCGGTGATCCGGTTCAGCACCATCCCGATCAGTCCGCTTTCGCATTACCATTCGACGATCAATCAGCGGATGACCCTGTTGGAATACGCCCATGGCAGGGCCTATCTTTCGTACTGTCCCCAAGCCGAGCGGCGGCAGCTTATCGGTCTGCTCAAGCAATCGGTCGAAACGCGGGAAGAGGCGGCCGAGATCGAGCGCAGGGCCGCCTCGGTCGTGTCTTACACGCGTGCCAGCGGCTTCGGAGAGCGGACCGGAAACGTCATGCCGGAAACACACTCCATCGCTTTGCCGATTCACATGGGAGCGAAGATCATCGGCACGTTCGGCGTGACGTATTTCGCCAAAGCGAGGGTGGATGTCGCGGCGCTGAAGGACGGCCTGCGCGAGGCGATCCAGGCCTGTAGCTGAGCGTTCGGGATCAGCCGGACGCGATATGGGCGCCCGGGTCCCCGGGATAGACGGTGCGCGCGCGATTGTCATCCGCGCCCGATGCGATGATCGCGGGGTCAGCGGACAGGACATGGGCGCGATATGCGGCTGCCGAACGTGCGAGCGCCGCGTCCGTCACTTCGCGCACGCCGGTCAGCGAGAAGAGCGGCAGGTAGTGCATGCCGGTGTGACGTGCCAGCAGCTCGAACGGTGTCGTGATCTCTTCTAGGTTGTGGTGGTAACGCCCGTCCGGCCGATAATCATCCCCGTTCGATCCGGTGGAAATGGCGATGCCGAATGTCTTGAGCCTGAGCGCGCGGCCTCCCGGACCATACGCCCAGCCCCGCTGCCAGACCTCCATCAGCCAGGTCGAAAGCAAGGGCGGGCAGGAATACCAGTACAGGGGAAACTGAAAGACGATCCTGTCATGCGCCTCGACCAGCTTTTGTTCGGCAGCAATGTCGAAGCTGCCATCGCGGGCGCAGGCATGGATGTCGTGCAGGGTGACCCGGGGTTCGTTGCGCAGGCTGTCTGCCCAAGCGGCGTTTATCCGGCTTTTCGAGAGCGCGGGATGCGCGATGATGACAAGAGATTTTCCCATTATTTCAACCTTTTGAGCCTGGTCTGCCGGGCGAGGCAAGATGGGCCGGACGGTAGCTTGCAGGTGCTTCGGCGCTCAAGCGGCACGCGCCTGAATTTCACGATGTGAAATTGAATGAAGTTTCTGCTGCCCGCTTGGGGAAAGCATGAAATCACCGTGACAGACCCGAGTTCAGAATCCGGCTGGCACAGATCATGTTCGACAAAAGCGACCCCAGAAAATCCCTTGATGCATACGAAGCGCCGACTGGCCCGTTCGCGTTGCCGCAGTTCGCCGAGTTCGACGGTCAGCCGGCCGTCGAGCAGGGAGATGAGTGGAAGGCCTGGTACATCCGGTCGGGAAACCTGGTCCTCAGGTATGTCGAGGTCGATGGGACCGCGCGGTTCTCGCGCGACGGCCAGATCGACGAATACATGGTTTTCTCGCTCGACGAGGCGGTCGGTCTCTCGGTCTCGACCGAGGCCGGAGAAAGCGCGACCCAGACTGGCGCGCATCTGTTCGTCGTTCCGCCCGGACAAAGCCAGGTGGAGATCACCGGAACGGGCAGCGTGACCTTCCTGTTCACGACCCGTGCCGAAGAACTGGTCGCGAAATGCCCGAATGCCGAAGCCTATGACGATACGCCGTCGCTGTTGCCGCCATTTCAGCCGTGGCCCGATCCGCCCGCCGGTTTTGTCTTGCGCCACTATGCGCTCGACGTGCCGATGGAGGAGGGACGTTTCGGGCGGCTGTTTCGCTGCACCACAATGATGGTGAATGTGCTTTACCCGCAGATCGGGCCGCGCGACACCAGCCGTGTATCGCCACATTTCCACAACAGTTTCGAGCAGATCTCGCTGACGCTGGATGGCGAGTTCGAGCATCACCTGCGCTGGCCCAGAACATCGGACAAGGCGCACTGGATCGAGGATCAGGTGGTGCGCTGCGGCAGTCCTTCGGTGCTGGTGATCCCGCCGCCGTCGATTCACACGACGCTCTGGACCGGGGCGGGCAGCAACCAGATCGTCGACATCTTCTCGCCTCCGCGGATGGATTTCTCTTGCCGCGAGGGATGGGTCCTGAACCACGACGATTATCCCGTCGCGCGGACCGAGATCGAATGATGACCGCTGCCGATCACATGCACCTTGTTCGCCTTCTCGAACTCCAGCTGCGCGACTATTGGCACGAGGTGGATTCCAATCAGGGCCGGGCGGCGCATCTGTTCTACACCGACGACGCCCTGTTCGAGGTGCCGCCCGATACCGTCTATTCCGGGCGTGAGGGGATTGCCGCCTTCTATCGTTATCGCGTTGCGCGGGGCCCGCGCACGGCGCTTCACGTGATCAACAATTTCCGGCTTGGCGAAACCGCGCCGGGCGAGGCGGCGGCGACCTGGTATCTTCAGCTTTTTGCCGCTGACGGCCACCCGCCGCACAGCGGCACGCAACCGATCATGGTTGCACGGATGACCGACCTGCACAGGCAACAGCCCGATGGCGGATGGCTCTGCGCGCGCCGCCGGTTCGACACAATGTTCAAGGATGGCATTCCGATCACGACCATGCCGGACGGCACAGCGGGAGCGCAGCAATGACCCGGCCGAGCTTCCGGAACCGGTTTGCCGCAGGCGAGCGGCTGCTGGGCAGTTTCGTCAAGTCCGCGTCGGTCTCGTCCATCGAAATCCTGGCCCTGGCGGGGTTCGATTTCGTGATCATCGACGAGGAGCACGCACCGATCGGGCGGGAAAGCACCGATGTTCTTCTTCTGGCGGCGCGGGCCCACGGGATACCGGCCCTTGTTCGGGTCCGCGACAACGCCGCGCCGGATATCCTGTCGGCGCTGGATTGCGGCGCGGATGGCGTTCTGGTGCCTCATGTCCGCTCGACCGGGGCGGCGGAACGGATGGTGACGGCGGCCTTCTATGGCATCGGCCGGCGCGGATTTTCACCGTCGGGGCGTGCCGGAGGTTATGGCAACACGACGCTGAAGGGGCACATCGCATCGCAGGACGAGAAGATTGCCCTTGTCGCCATGATAGAAGACCCGGAAGCGGTGGTCGCAATCGACGATATCCTTCGGACCGAAGGCGTGGAAGGGATCTTCATCGGGCGGGGTGACCTGGCGGCGGCGATGGGGGCCGAAACGATGAACGATCCGCAGGTCGAGGACGCCGTGAACCGGATTCTGGCCGCGGCACAAGCCGCCGGCAAGCCCGTCTGCATGATGGCGGAAACGCCCGCCATGGCCGACGCGTTTGCAGCCCGGGGCGCAAGCGCCTTCGTCATCGGGTCCGATCAGGGATTTCTGAAGAACGGTGCGTCAGAGGCGCGGCATGCGTTCGCGGCGGGCCAGCCGACCGTGTCGCCCGGGACGGCCAGACGAAGGCCTCCGGAGCCGGAGCCCGAGAGACACTGAATGTCGTCGCGTCCTGCTGGACGCCCGAAACCAACCGCGTCCCGGAGGACGGGCGCAATGCAGCAAGATCCAACTGGGAGGATACCATGGTAAAATATTCGATTTTAGCGGCCCTGGCGGTTACGACTATTGGCGCAGGCGCCGCTCAGTCCGAAACGATCCGTGCCACATCCGGCTACGGCCCGTCTCACCACATCGCGAAGACCGTCTACCCGGCGATCTCGACCAAGCTGTCGGAACTGACAGACGGACGGTGGGACGTCCGTGACACCTCGTCCGGCCTTCTGAAGCCCAACGAGATGAACACCGGTCTGCGCGACGGTATTACCGAGCTTGCCCCGAACGTTCTGACCTATTTCTCGGCGGACTATCCCGAAAGCACGATGGTCGGCGAACTGAGCACCTTCGGCTCGGACAGCCGGGCGATTTCCGGCGCAGTGTCGGAATACATCCTGACCTGCCCCGAATGCCTGGCCGAGTTCGACAAGTTCGGGCAGGTCTTTGTCGGAACGACGGCCACGAACATCAGTGCCGTCCTGTCGACGACGCCGATCGAGAACCTCGACGACTTCAAGGGCCTGCGCATTCGCACGGTGACGCCGACCTTCTCGAAATACATCGCATCGCTGGGCGCCGAACCCGTGCAGATGCCGTCGAGCGAAATGTTCGAAGCCCTGAGCCAGGGCATCATCAACGCGGCGTTCAGCTCGATCTCGAACATTCGCAGCGGCGGCCTTTTCGATACGATCAAATATGTCGTCGAAGTGCGGCAGGGGGTCTTGTCGGCCTATACCGTCGCCACGCCCAGCAAGATGCTGTGGGGCCGCATGACGCCCGAGGATCGGGCCGCGTTCCTTGAGGCGCTGCAATTCGGCATTGCTACGGACCTGGAAGCATGGGTCGAAGGCGATGCCGAGGTCAAGCAGATGGCAATGGAGCAGGGGACCGTTTTCGTCGAGCCGGACGAGACCATCAAGGCAGCGTCGCGGAAATTCAACGAGGAGCATCTTGAGACCCTGGCCGTTGACCTGACCGCACGCGGTATCGAGGACGCCCCGGCCAAGATCGATCGCTACCTTTCCCTGCTCGAAAAGTGGGAAGAGCTGGTTGCGGATGTCGATACCGTCGAAGAGCTGACCGATCTTCGGATGCGTGAGCTGTGGAGCGATATCGACCTGGCCAATTACGGAAACTGAGAAGGAGCTTGATGTGAAGCAGTTCAGTGCTTTCATCTCGACGCTTTCACTGGCCATAGGCGCTTTTTTCCTGGTCTCTATGGTCCTGCTCATCGTTGTCGATGTCGCCATGAGGAACCTTCTTGGCGTCGGGTTCCCGGCAACGGCCGAGCTGGTATCGCGCTATGCGATGGTGCTCGTGACATTCATGCCCATCGCCTATGCCGAGCTTCAGCGCCGCCATATCGAGGTTACAGCCGTCACCGGCTATCTGCCGCGCCGGATGCAACACGTCCTGTTCGTGGCCGGCATCGCCATTTCGATACCGGCCTATCTTCTTCTTGCCTACGGCAACGGTATCGAAGCGATCCGCAACACTGAAAGCGGTTCCTTCGTCTATGCCGGAGAGTTGCCGCTGATTACCTGGCCCAGCCTTTGGATCCTGCCGGTTTCCTATGCGGTGATGGCGCTTGCGCTCTGCGTCCATCTGGGGGCGGCGCTGCGCGGCACGCTGGTGGATACGGACAGGGACACGAAGACACTGGAAGATCTCCAGGATGGGGGAGGAGTTTCCTGATGACACCACTTCTTGTCGGCGTTGCGGCACTGGTGATCGTGCTGGTGATGATCGCAGCCCGGATACCGATTGCCGTATGCCTGACGCTGGTGTCCTTTGCCGGGATCTACCTGATCATCGGATGGCGTCCGGCGATGAGCATGATTTCTTCGGTGCCGTATTCCTTTGCGGCAAGCTGGACACTCAGTTCCGTGCCGATGTTCCTGATGATGGGATATCTGGCCTTTCATTCGGGCATGACCCGCGGTCTTTTCGACGCGGCCCGGGTGGCGCTGGGGCGGATGCCGGGCGGTCTGGCCGTGGCCTCCCTTGTCGGGTCGGGCGGGTTCGCCGCGGTGACAGGGTCATCCGTGGCCTGTGCGGCCTCTGTCGGGCGGATCGCGATCCCCGAAATGCTGCGCGAAGGCTACAACGTCCGAACCGCAGCCGGAGCCGTGGCCGCGGGGGGAACGGTGGGCGCATTGATCCCGCCCAGTATCGTGCTGATCATCTACGGCGTTCAGGCCGAGGTCTCCATCAACGCGCTGTTCCTGGGCGGATTGGTCGTCGGCTCTATTACGGTACTTCTCTATGTGCTGGCGGTGCAGATCATCGCCTGGCGTAGGCCGGAGGATCTCCCGCGCGGGCGGGCGGTTGCGGTTGGCCGAAGACGTGACGTTCTGCTTCAGAACTGGCCGTTGATCCTGCTTATCGGGATCGTATTCGGCGGGTTGTTCTCGGGTGTGTTCACGGCGACAGAGGCCGGCGCGGTGGGCGTTTTCCTGACCTTCCTGATCGGTGTGGTGCGCGGAAAGATGACGCGGGCGCATTTTCTGGAGAGCTGTTCAGATACGCTGCTGGCCTGCGGGTCGCTGTTCGCAATCGCGGTCGGGGCGAACATGTTCACCCGGCTTCTGGCGCTAAGCGGGTTGTCGAACGCAACGGGTGACATGATCGGCGCGCTCGGGATCGGGGTTTTCGGGCTCTTGGTGATCATGTGCGCGGTCTACCTGCTGCTGGGCATGTTCCTTGACCCGGTCGGCGCGATGCTTCTTACGCTGCCGCTGTTCCTGCCCCTGATCGAGAGCCACGGGATCGACAAGATCTGGTTCGGTCTTCTGCTCGCGAAACTGCTGGAAATGGGGATGATTACCCCGCCCGTAGGGCTGAATGTCTTTGTCATCCATTCGGTCGCAAAGGATCGCATCTCGCTCGAACAGGTGTTTCGCGGTGTGGTTCCGTTCCTGGCTATGGACGCGCTGCTTGTCGTGGGGCTGATCGCCTATCAGCAACTGGTCTGAGTGAGTTGGCCGGGGAGAACTGAACAGCTGGGATAAGTGGATTTTCGGCGCAACAGCGGCACGCTGCTGCGCCGAAATCACAGTCCGGCGTTCAGGGCGAAAGTGGCGGTGGCTGCAATCAAGGGCGGGAAAACCCTGGTCGAGCTGGCGCAGGATTTCGACCTGCACCCGAACCAGATCAAGCAATGGAGGGACCAGCTTCCGGAGGGGGCGACCGGCGTATTCGGGAGACACCGAAGGGTGATCCCGCCCCGAAGCTCGACGTAAAGACCCTGCATGCGAAGATCGGAGAGCTGACGCCGGAGAATGATTTTTTTGTTCGGCGCGCTCGGCAAGGCGGGTCTGCTGCCGAGCGCAAAAAGATGATCGATCGAAATGCGAAGCTGAGCCTGTCACGCAAGGCCGAGGTTCTCGGGATCAGCCGCAGCAGTATCTATTACAAGCCGCAGCCCGTCGCGGACGCCGATCTGAAACTCATGCACCGGATCGATCAGCAGCACATGGAGTTCCCCTTCGCGGGGAGCCGGATGCTGAAGGGACTGCTGGTCCAGGAGGGGGTCGTCGTGGGACGCCTGCACGTCGCCACCCTGATGAAGCGCATGCCCTGACGATGCCAACGCAAAGCGCAGGAAACTGGTTAACGGTCCGTTAACCTTCGATGCCGACCTAAAGGGGATGGCAAGACTAACCCGTGATCACTTTTGCCCCTGGGCCACACAGAAAGCTGACAAGCAAATGTTGCGGGATTTGTTGCGGAGCGGGTTCGCGACCGACCGAGCGCGCGAAGGATAGGGGGCGTCCAACTTATTGATATAAAAGCTAAAAAACCCGATGCTGAAGGCATCGGGCTTTGTCTATTCTATGGCTCCGGCGGTAGGGTGCGGAGCAAAATTCGCCATACTTTTAAGTCTTTGATAATATTGCGGTACGTGCTGTGCGGGACGCTGTCTGTGTTACAAGGGTGTGCTACAGTTGTAGCACAGATCCAGGGTATCGAGTTTTGTTGGTCGGACAAGCGGTTCCAATGTGTCAACTGGGAGCGAATTGGGTTTCGCCATCACAGTCGATGAATAGACGCCATGAGTTCATGGCCCTGCAGTTCACGAACGTTGATGAGCATGGTTGCCACCTTGCCAAGTTGCTCGAGGTGTGGCTCCAACAGGTTCTCCGCGCGGGTCATGGCCTCTCCCAGCTTTGCTCGCACCCTCTGCTTTTCGTCACCAGTCAGTCTATGCATGTCGGCTGGCCCCAGCCAGCCATCGCCATTGAGTCCGAGGCCGAACTCCCGGTCCATCTGCAGGACCAGGCTGGTTGCCAGGGCGATATCGCTGTCGGCATCGCCTCCGGCCCCGCCGGAGATGGAGGCAAGCACCAGCCTCTCGGATGCGCGACCGCTCATTAGGATCAGCAACTCCACCTCAATCTCCTCAGTCGTCAGCTGGGAGAGCTTCGAGTGGCGCTCCGTAAGGCCGCCGCGGTCGGAAAGGCTGAGCTTCACGACGCTGCCCGGGGCGAGCAGTTCTGCAGCAATGGCGTGGCCCGCCTCGTGGACGGCGATACGGCGAAGCAATTCCGGGTTGGGCTGATCGATCCCAAGATGCTTGCGCAGCAGGCCCGGCGACATAGGCGCCCGTCTCCTGCGCGCGTCGGCCCTGGCGGCGCGCACTGCGGCATCAAGGTCGGCGGGGGTCTTGCCGACGGCGGCGCGGGCAAAGGTGTAGATCTCGCTTTCGGGCAGCGTAGATGTCAGCACCTTTCCCAAGATCCGCCTGATATCCGAGAGCGACGGAAGTGGCATCCGCTCGATTTGGTCAAACCGGCCGGGGCGCGTGATCGCAGGGTCCAGCCTGCTGATCTGGTTGCAGGCCCCGATCAGGATCACGCCCTGCGTGCGCGTCAGTCGGTCGATTTGCTGAAGAAATCCGTTCACAACTTGAACTCTGTAGTTCATCCCATTCTGATCGCCGTCAAAGCGCGATCCGGCCGCGTCGATTTCATCAACAAACAGGACGCAGGGCGCTTTCACAGCGGCCTCGTCGAAACATTTGGCCATAGCTGCAAGCATATGTCCGAGATGTCCGGCAGCTTGCCAGTCGGCGAAGCTACCCTCGACCAAGCCAACACCAGCCGCCTCGGCGATCTGCCGTGCGAGGTAGGTCTTGCCCGTACCCGGAGCGCCATGGATCAAGAGCGAGCGTGACATCTCGCTCCAGTCCAGGTCGCCGGCCTGCCAGGCTGCGAGATCCTCCACGATGTTCCGGGCAGTCTGGTGAGCGGGCATTGTGCCATCGATGATGACAGGACCGGGGCCCTGTCGCGCGACCTCGCCGACGGGCGCCGTCCTGGTCATCAATGAAATCCTTTCCGCCACTTCTCGGGCTGTCGGCGCGCGGCACGCCATAGCCAGATGTCCCGCCTCCAGACTGGCCAGGCTCTCGTCGTCGGGCAACGTTGACCGCACGCTTTCCTCATCGATACGTCCGGTCGCGCTGTGGCTGACGCTCAAGGCGAAGAGCAGGATATCGGCATTCACCTTCTCCAGGACCAGAACACGAGCGCCAGTTTCGCCGCTGCCGACGAGAGCTGGCAGGTGCTCCTGCCTCGCGACCGGCAGCAGGATTGGCGCCGGATGGTGAAGCAGGCGCTCCAGTTCCTTTTCCAGAACTGGCCGGTCAGGCAGCTGGAGCACCGGGTGCGGTGCAGACCGCGGCGCCCGGCTTTGGTTCGACCATCCCTCCGGCAGCATTGCGGCAGTCAGCAACTTGCCGAGGGAGAGGGTGGGTTCGAGGCCGATCACGACCGTCAACGCTCCGGGTTGGAGGCTCGCCTCCCAGCGATCCACAGTCCGGAAGGTTGCGGCGAGCCGCGCCAGCAGGATCACGTCGCTGAGGGGAAGCGGGGTTGCGGGACGGGTCCTGCCGTCCTTGGCGGTGGCGAAGGGATCGCCGCCGTCTGCCGCGATCGCGTCCCACTCCTCTGGTGGCAGATGGGGCGCACTGCTGACGCGGCCCACGGCCACGGCGGCGGACTGCATCCCGGAGGCCGCGCGGCGCGAAGGCGGCTTCGGCCTGTCGCCGCCTTCATACTCCATCAGAGTGTCGACAGCGGCGGTGTCGCCAGCCGTGGCGCGTCGCTCAAGATCGACGATGTCGGTTTCGCTTGCGTGCAAGCGCGCGAGGCAGTCCTGGGCGAAGGCCCACCACAGAGGGCGCTTCGCGCCATTATTCCTGGGAAGGGGCAATTGGGGGGAAGTTTCGGTCATGGGGGGGCTCCGGGAAGGGACTTGGGGAAATGTCCGGGAAGAAAGTTGGAACTGTCCGGGATGCCGGCGTGCGGGGGCACGCCGGTTCTGCCCACGCGCTGTGGCGCGTGGGTTCCGCTTCAGGGAAAATGGGCAGAACTGCCGGGAACCTTCCGGGTACAGTCTGCGCTTCCCCGGAAACTGATTGCGCCGGCGCCGCTATTCTTCCCGGATGTCGTCCAGGAATTTCAGGATTACGGGCTCGATCTCGATCCCGTAGATTTCGGTCTTGACCGAGATCCAGTCCTGGAAATGCGCATGGGGAATGATCGCGTCAGGATGAGACTTCATCAGCGTGCGGTGCAGCGCCTTCTCACGGCAAAGTGCGGTGTGGCCGGTCAATTGCGGGACGGTCCGCAGAAGCTCTGCCTGGATTCCGGGTTGGAGCATGAGTTGGTACGGCAGTCGTGACTCCGGGTCGCGCGAGAAGCCGAGCTTCACGGCCCTCAGCCCGGTCGGAAGCTCCAGGCGGATCGCGTAGATGTTACTTGCAGCCGAGGCCCAGCCTTCGCCGCAGCAGCTGCATTGAAAGCGGCCGCTCTGCATGTTCGTCCGCGCAACCCGTTGCCGGTGCCCGCAGCCGTGCTGATAGATCCGGTAGTTTGGGTTGCCCTGAGGATCGCTTCCCAGCCGCCGCCACCCACGGTCAACCGCTTCTTCAGCTTCTTTCCCGGAATGACAAGTCTCGCACCTCAGGTTGCACCGCCCGTTTGCAATGCGCTCGATCTGCCCGAACTGGCGGCGC
Organism: Chachezhania sediminis; assembly: GCF_009765275.1. GTDB lineage: Bacteria > Pseudomonadota > Alphaproteobacteria > Rhodobacterales > Rhodobacteraceae > Chachezhania > Chachezhania sediminis. Next base: position 793,277 of record NZ_VOPH01000001.1, on the reverse strand, counting down.
ACGGTGTGACCGCATTGCGCGCGGTAGAACCCAAGCTTGTGGTTGTCGGGGTCGTAGCCCTGGAACGTCAGTCCAGCCTTGTGGGCCATCGCCGTGACGGCCTTGTGCCGACAGGCTGCGCAAGCAGGTTGGGCGGTGCGCAGCGTGAAAAGCTTCTGCGCTGTCAGGGCACCGCAGCAGTGGCACCGCAGAGCGACATGGGTCTTGTCGCGGATCCGGCGCACCAGGTCGAAGCCCTTCTCCTGGGCCTTGGCTTTCCATTCCTCTTTGACCAGGCCGGGATAGTCGCGAGACCAATCGTGAGGGTCGCGGTTCCGGGAACTACGCGGCAGGTAGAGCTTGGTCCGGGACGGGCCGATGCGGACATGTGGACGAACCGGAACGGGTTGGAGCGAAGTGTGTACGGGGTGGGCCATGGCTGGACCTCCGGGAATATGTCGGCTTGGAACGCGGGCACAGCTGTTCGCGCCCTGACCCATTTCCGGGGCAGGGCGTCGTGGTGCCTGGAAGATGTCTGTTGTCAGGCGGCGAACCGCTCGGCCTCGGAGAAACTGTCCGGGGAGGTCACGGCGTCGGCCGAGTTCAGCATGTCGAGCGCGCAGACTTCTTCGAACTGCTGACGTGCCCGCGCGAGCATCTGGGAGATCCGCCGCGCCTCGGGGCTCTGCCCCGCCCAGGAAAAGAGGTCCGGATGTCCTGCCAGGATCTGGCGTGCGGTCTTCAGTTCCGCGGCGGTCTCGCAGCCGAGCGTCTAGTGCAGGTGGCGCGCAAAACGCTGCAACGGCACATCGCTCAGGCGGGTGGCCGGCGCGTCGAAGACGGCGCGACAAAGCTCAGTCGCGCTCTCCCAGGCGAATTCCGCTTCCGAGAGCCACTTGTCGAACGCGGGATCGGACCAGAGGCTCTCTTCGATGTCGCGTTCGCTTTCGATCGCGGCGGAGAGCGCCGCGATCAGGTGCGAGAAGTGGCCAGAGGCGGGGGAGTGGCGGAAGTACAAGGGTTCATCAGCGCCCAAGCGCGTGGTACGGCGGGTGTCAGCCATGAACGATCTCCTACCGATCGGTTGTGGTTAGAGTGTGATGGGGAGGTCAGAGTCCCCATCGCACTTGACAATTTAGTATTATGACGTCATTTAGTCAAGTAGTTTCTTGAAGGAGATTCTATATGGCTAAGATGGGACGTCCGACGCGGAACACGGCCCCTGTCACGATCCGCATGGACCAGGACATGCTGAAAGCGATCGACGACTATCGCCGGGAGCAGGCCGATCTTCCCTCCCGACCCGAGGTTGTCAGGCGCGTCATGGAGGAATGGATGGCGGCGCAGGGCAGGGCCAAGGCGGAAGGGTAACGCTCACTTACCGGTCCAGAGGCGCGGCCATGATGACAGGGCTACGCAGATACGGGGCGGTCGCTCTGGGGCTGTGCAGGGCAACTATGCGTAGGGGAGCTTACGGTCCGTCCGCTGTCCCGGGCCGCCGAAGCGTGCAGGTTGCGGGCATGGCTCCCAGGAATTTCAGGGCCGTGGCACAAGGTTGTACCGTTCATCGGCGAACTTGTTCCCGAGCCGGAAGTGCGCGACCCGCAGTCCGTGATGATGTTCGGTTCCTACACTCTCTGGCGGTATGCCGAGGCCAAGGGGCTGCATCCCGGCGTCTTCCGGATTGCGCCCTTCGTTCATGAGAAGCCCTGGCAAACCTTCATGCTCAACGGACCGGACGCGACATTTCTCCCCGTCGGCGAGATCGAGGCACGATTGCCGGATGACGATCGTTGCTGGTTCATCCGCCCGGTGTCCGACAGCAAGGAACTGGCCGGGAACGTCAGGACTGCAGCAGAGATCCGCGAGTCGGCACGCAAGGTCATGTCCCTGGATCCGGACGACATACCGAATGGTTCGTTGCGTCCGGACACGATGATGATGCTCACACAACCCGCCCGGATCTTGAAGGAGTGGCGTATCTGGATCGTGAACGGCAATGTCGTCACCTATTCGCTCTACAAGGACGGCAGGCAGGTGACCTACCGCCATGAGATCGACGCGGACGCATTTGAGTTTGCCCAGACCCTGGCACGCCTGAACGAAGGTTACTCACCTGCCTATGTGATGGACATCTGCCGTACCGAAGAGGGTTTGCGGCTGTTGGAGACGAACTGCATCAATGCCGCCGGTTTCTATGCGGCTGACCTTCAGAAACTGGCGGCGACCATGGACGAAATGGCGTGACAGCAACAATGATCGCGGGCTCCTGCGCGCTGCCATGAGCGTCTGGTTGGGTAAGGCCCTCTGCGGCGAAGATGATCCTGGCCAACGGCAGCTCCGGGCCGTCATCCCCGTCCGTGAAGACGGCCCGGAGCTGCCGGGCGACATTCTACCTCGCTCGGCCCGAGATGGGATAGCAGCTGCGGTGAAGAAAAGGTGACCAAGGGCGACTCTGCGTCATGTCTATTCCGTTGACAGAATAGGAATCCACTACCGCCTATTTCTTCTTGTGCTCACCCAGATTGGTCAGGGCTTTACCCTTCGTGAAGTCGGCTGTCGCAACGACCTTTTCCTTCACTTTCTTCGGCTTCTTCACTTCCCGGTTGCCACGTTTTTTGTCACCCTTGGACATTTCGATTCCTCCTGGTCCTGAGTTCATTTCTGAAGCAGTGATCGGTTTTGTTTCCATCAACGCTGTGGATTGGTGTCCCTTTGCTCCTGCCCACGGGACGCCCCCGGTCACATCATTCCGGCCATTCCACCCATGTCGGACATTTCGGCGCCTGCACCGGCCTTCCCAGGCTTCTGCGCGACCATAGCCTCCGTTGTGATCAAGAGCCCGGCAATGGACGCGGCATTTTCGAGCGCAATGCGGACGACCTTCGTCGGATCAATGACACCGGCCTTCAGCATGTCGCCGTATTCCTCGGCCTGCGCGTCGAAACCGAAGCTTGGGCTGTCGTTCTCGATGACCTTTCCGACGACAACCGATCCGTCGACCCCGGCATTTTCGGCGATCTGGCGCAGCGGCGCCTGGATCGCGCGGCGGACGATCTTGATGCCGGCATCCTGATCGTTGTTCTCACCCTTCAGCATCGCCAGCACCCTGCCAGCGTGAACCAGTGCCACGCCGCCACCGGGCACGACACCTTCCTGAACCGCAGCGCGGGTAGCATTCAGCGCATCGTCCACGCGGTCCTTGCGCTCCTTCACCTCGATCTCCGTTGCCCCGCCGACCCGGATCACGGCAATGCCGCCGGCAAGCTTGGCCAGCCGTTCCTGCAGCTTCTCCTTGTCGTAGTCCGAGGTGGTGTCCTCGATCTGCGCCCGTATCTGGGTGACGCGCGCCGCGATGGCGTCCTTATCGCCGGCACCGTCGATGATCGTCGTGTCATCCTTGGTGATCGCGACCTTCTTGGCGGACCCGAGCATGTCCATGGTGACATTCTCCAGCTTGGTGCCCATTTCTGCGGAAACCACCTGACCACCCGTGAGCACGGCAATGTCTTCCATCATCGCCTTGCGGCGGTCTCCGAAGCCGGGAGCCTTGACGGCCGCGACCTTCAGCCCGCCGCGGAGTTTGTTGACGACCAGTGTCGCCAGCGCCTCGCCCTCGATATCCTCGGCCACGATCAGCAGTTGCTTGTCGGCCTGAATCACAGCCTCCAGCAGCGGTATCATGGATGCCAACGAGGTCAGTTTCTTCTCGTGCAGCAGGATGACGCAGTCATCCAGCTGCACGACCATCTTCTGAGCGTTCGTGATGAAGTAGGGGCTCAGATAGCCGCGGTCGAACTGCATGCCCTCAACCACTTCTGTCTCGGTCTCCAGTCCCTTGTTTTCCTCGACGGTGATCACGCCTTCATTGCCGACCTTGGCCATCGCATCGGCGATCTGACGGCCGATCACGACTTCTCCGTTCGCCGAAATAGCGCCGACCTTCGCGATCTCGTCGCTGTCGCCGACCGGTCGGGACATGGTCTTGATCTCGGCCACGACCGCGGCGACGGCCCTGTCGATCCCGCGCTTGAGGTCCATCGGGTTCATGCCGGCGGCGACCGACTTCATGCCCTCCCGGACAATCGCATGGGCGAGCACGGTGGCGGTGGTTGTGCCGTCGCCCGCCTCGTCATTGGTGCGCTGCGCGACTTCCTTGACCATCTGCGCGCCCATGTTCTCGAAATGGTCCGAAAGCTCGATTTCCTTGGCGACGGTCACGCCGTCCTTGGTGATGCGCGGCGCCCCCCAGGATTGGTCAATGATGACGTTTCGACCCTTGGGACCAAGGGTGATCTTCACGGCGTTGGCCAGCGTGTTGATGCCTTTCAGCATGCGGTCGCGGGCATCGGTACTGAATCTGACGTCTTTGGCGGACATGATTGGGTGCTCCTGAGAGTGAAATTTCGGCGTCGCTGTCGGGGTCAGGCCATGACGCCGAGAATGTCGCTCTCCTTCATGATCATGAGATCTTCGCCGTCGAGCTTGATTTCGGTGCCCGACCATTTCCCGAACAGGATCCGGTCGCCAGCCTTGACGTCCATGGCGATGCGCTCGCCATCCTCGTCCTTGGCGCCAGCGCCGACCGCGACGATCTCACCCTCCTGCGGCTTCTCTTTTGCGGTGTCAGGGATGATGAGCCCACCTGAGGTCTTCGCGTCACCTTCGATGCGGCGGACGAGAACCCGGTCGTGGAGTGGAGTGAACGACACGTAAGTGCTCCTTCTTCGGATGTCCAAGGGAGCATGGCGATGTTCGGATGTGCATTGGCACTCGCCATACCGGAGTGCCAATGCCATTGAAATGATGGCTCAGCAGGGGTTCTGCAATAGCGTCTCAAAGAATATCTTTTGGCTTCCAATCAATTGATATCCATAACTGCTCCCGCAGCTCGACTTCACAAGTGTCGAACTGAATTACCGCCGGAGATGATCGCGTTGATCAGGTCCGCGACAGCTCGGTGGTTTTCCGTCTCATGGTCGGTGCCGACCGCGTTCTCATGGGTCGCTGCGGCGTCGCGAAGAACCCCCACGATCTCGTGCTCCGGCAGCACTCCGCGATCGTTCATGGCAAGCAGCAGCGCCTCACAGATCGAAAGGGCAGCCTGGCCTGCATGTTCGCTTGCGGTCGACATCGGGGTTTCCTTCCTTGGCATCGTGAACCGGTGGAAGGCGAGGCTCAGATGCATCCGTACTTTTCGCAGGAAGTGCCTTATGCTGGACTGATCCAGAGCAGTGTCCCGGCCGATTTCCGCTCTTGGGTCACGACACGCCCGGAGGCCCCATGAAATCAGTAGAACTCAGCCCCCTGACCCGGAAGCTCTCGGCCTTCGTCGCCCTGTCGGAGGTCGAACTGGCCGTGCTTGAACGACTGCACCAGCGTCGCCGGTCCTTCGTGGCGGGGCGCGATATGGTGCATCAGGGCCAGTCGGCCCAGGCGGCTTACATTCTGTCGGCGGGTTGGGTTTGTTCCTACAAGCTGCAGGCCGACGGGACCCGGCAGATCGTGGATTTCCAAGTGCCCGGGGACTTTCTGGGATTGCGGAGCGTTTTGTTGCGCACGTCGGACCACAGCTTCGAACCTATCGTCGACATCGAGGCTGCCGAGGTGCTGACGAGCGACCTTCTTGATGCGTTCGCGCAGACCCCTCGCTTGGCGACCGCCATCCTCTGGGCGGCGTCAAGGGACGAGGCGATGGTCGTGGAGCATCTCGTCGGGATCGGTCGACGCGATGCGGACGCGCGCATGGCGCATTTCCTGCTGGAGCTGGGATCGAGGCTGGCGTTGGTGGGGATGGGCAGCAAGGAAGGCTACGACTGCCCGGTGACGCAGTATCACCTCGCCGATACGCTGGGGTTGAGCGCAGTCCATGTGAACCGCGTCCTGCGGCAGCTTCGCGAGAGTGGACTGGTGACCTTTCGGGACGGTCATGTGACGTTTCACGACTATGGCGGGCTGGTGGACCTTGCCGAGTTCGATCCCGCCTATCTGGATCAGATCGGACCGCTTCTGAAGTGAGAGGCCGCCCTCCCTTGTTTGGCAGGCGGCCCCGGTGATCACGTCAGACGCTGAAGGTCATGCGAGGGCGTGGGTCGCCGCGTCGAGTTCCTTGTTGGTCTCGGCATCGTTCTTCGCCGTATGTGCCTTTTCTGCTGCCTGATAGTGTTTCAGGGCCGCATCCTTCTTCGGGCCGGAAGGCGCCTTATCCCATGTGGCCTTGACGGATTTCATCTTGTCGGCGGTTTTTGTTTGTTCGGGAGTCATTGGGATTGTCCTTTCTGGACGTTCCGAGAAATAAGAAGCACGCCGACATGCTGACCTTTTGAGGTCTGACACGCCCGAATGCTTCTCGGGTACTCGGAAAAAATGCCTTACCAAATATTCGGCGGGCACATCACACGTAACCAATGTCGGCGCCCCGCCGCACTGACGCAGGTTAGTCCCGGCGCGTGCGGCAGGTCGAATGACACCGCGGCACTCAGGCCACCATAGTTTGCTGGTGAGAGATCCTCAGCCAGGTGTCGTCATCGTTGAGATACGTTGAGGCGCAGAGCGCCTTGTAGATCGGCACATCGGGTTTCTCCGCCGAGACACGGTAGGTGAGAATGGCGATGTCTTGACACCGCGTGACGCGACGTTCGGCCATGACGACGGAGCGCCAGCCGGTGCTCTGCTTTAGATGGGTCCAGATCTGGTCGCCCTGGAGGATACCGGGCGGATAAGGGAAGATCATGATGGCGTTGGTCGCTGTCGTCGCCCGCGCGTTGTCGGCACCACTGGTCCAGAAGTGTTCCTCCATGTCCCAGAGAACGCCCTGTTCGCGCGGCGATAGCGTGCCGGACTTGTGTGCCGCATGGGCCGGTCTCTTCGCGGTCTCTATTGAAACGGTCATTCGCCTGACCCCGATCCGCCAACCATAAACATCTGAAACAGCAAAAAGATGATTGCGAGCACCGCCCAAATCGCTCCGCTTGTGCCGGGGCGGCCTCCCGCAACCGTCGCGGCAGACCGCTTCAGGTTGCCTGAAATCGGGCCTTCGGGGAGCAGCTGGCTCAGGTCTCGTGCGACCCTGCCGTGATCGCTTGCGAGCGCGGGGACATCCCGAAATCGAGCAAGCCGCGTTCCTAACCGCGCTTGCGCCGCGTCACGCCCCAGCGCGACCAGTTCAGCGGCTTCCTTCCATGGATCGAGGCCGAGGCGCGCGAGCGTGGAGAGGACCGTCACGACATACCCGTTCCGGTCCTCGCCGACCGAGGCATAGAGAAATCGCTCGAACTCGGGCGGGTGCGGGTTGAGGACATTGGGTGCCGCCATCGTCGTTCCATTCCTTGGTTGTAGGAACGCAAATCATCCCTGTTTCCCCGAAGGATACGCGCAGGTCGATCCTGGCGCCCTTACACAGGTCGGTGGCGCGGTTCATCCTTCATCGACCGCGCTTTCCGCAGGGTCCGGCGACCCATCGACATCGAGGGCTGCTAGGCAAGCTTGCGCGATATCCCGGTTCGGGGCATCGGTTCCAGGAACCGTCGCCCAGCCTGCCTCCATCAGGGCATCGCGCCTCTGGTAGGTCGAGGCGGCCCGGATCGTCTCCATCTTGTCGGCCCGGGACGGGTCCGAGCGCGCCATGTCGAGGCAGACCGGCACCATTGACGCGACAACGTTGTCGCGAGACATCGCCATTGCCCTGTCGTTCGAGGTGCCGCCCGTCACCCAGCCGCCCCAGGTGAAGCCGACCACGCCGACGAAAACCGCACCAACTACGGCGCCGTAGATGCCGGGCTTGAGCCATTCTGGAGTGTTCATGTTCTATCCTCCTGCGGGGAAAGCGCCGCTTCGCTGTGATTGTTGGTCTGGCTCAGGGCGGCATCCCGACTCAGCGCCTCTTTCAGATCACTGTCGGAAATTGCGCGTAACTCGGAGCGTCCCGCATGACGGCCCCCGCCGCGCACTGTCAGGTAGGTCGCCGTCCGTCGGTAAGCCTCAAAGCTCAGCCCTTGGAGAAGCTCCTCCTCGACGAGAACTTCGTAGTCAACCGCGGGCAAATCGCCTGCGTATTCCGGCAAGGTGAACGGGTTGGAAAACGTCACCGTCGATCTGGTCGACCGCATGGTCATCTCTGGTCTCCGCGATGTTGGCAGATCCGTCGCTCATGACTGTCGACGGCCCCTTGGAGTTCAGGCCTGACCAGTCGAACGATTTCTCTTCTTGTACCTCGGGATCATTCGGCTGGCGCTGACACATGTTAGCCCCGGGTGCCGAACCGGTTGCGATCTCTCTGGGAGCGTCGCCGGCACGCCGATAGCTTCCCCCGAGACGACCGACCTCGAACGGCGTGTGCTGGCCCACGAACGAATCCTGCAAGCTCTGATCGCCTACATGGCCCGCACGGAGCCGCGGTTCATCGATCATTTGAGAGCACGGTTCGTCGAGCCGATGAGTATGGCCCGGTACGAACATGACCACCGCGAAACCGTCGACTACGCGGAAGAATTCATTCGCGCCGTGATGCTCATCGGAGAAGCGCGCGCGCCCAACGCGAAGGAGCAGGACGTGTCCGATAAGCAGCCCGAGCCGCCGAGAAGCAAAGGAGCACAGGAGTCTTCCATGAACAGGCCAACGCGGCGAGATGGGGTTCAGGTGCGCGAAAGAAACGGCATCTGGGAGGTGCAGGTCGATGGCAAGTTCCGCTGCGACTACCACCAGAAGGAACATACTCTTGCCGCTGCGGCCTTGCACAAACTCCCGTTCGGGCAGGTCTTCGGGCGCGACCTCAGCCGAAAGCCATTCGTCCACCGTCACGACAACCGAACGATCCTCGGTCGAAACACGTTCGTTGCGGTTGAGGTTGCGGAAGCTGGACAGGGCCGAGCCGCCCCGCGCAATCGCGCGCCGCGCCTGAGACACGAGCCATTCCGGCGAAGCGCCGATGCCCTCGCTTGCGCCCGGATTGGCAATGAGCAGCGAATCCAGATCATCGGCCGGCAACCCGAATTCCGGGCGATGCTCCTGCACATAGGTGCCGGGCGGTGGTTCATCGAGCCAGCGAGAGAAGGTGTTGGCGTCGTCCGGTGCCGAAGTCGAGATGATCAGCGCCTTGCCGTCCCGCTTCCCCAGCCCCGAGAGAATGGCATTTTCGAGGTTGTCGCCTTTCTCGCGTTCCCACGCGGCCCGTTCATCAAGGATTTCCTTTCATGCTCGACAGGGTTGCGCGCCATCTGGCGCAGGAGGTCGCGCCACCGGGCGCGTTCGGGTGGAAGCGGCTTATGTCCCACCTCGATCCGGGTCTTGCGGGCATGACAGCGCCCGCAGAGGCATTGGAGATTGGACAGCGCATAGGCGAGGTCGGGGCGGTCTCTGACCGGCTCGATATGATCGACCTCTGCATTTTCGCATCGGCGCGGACGTGACCCAGCCCTATTTTGGCACCGCGCCTTTGCGACGGGCGCCGCTCACCGCGTCTCTGCTTCACGCGATCGAGGCGGCATTGGCCGAGGTCTATGCCGAGGCGCCCCTTGGCTCACAGATTGTGCCCATGCCGGAATCACCGGACGTGGCCAACGAAAACCTCAGCCGCTCGTTCCGGGGCAAGCGGGGCCGCGTGCTGCTCAGGGAAAGCGTGAACGTCACCGCGGCGGGCGGGCCTGCGCCACAAGCCGATTGGCGCCCGTCCGACCTGTCGCCAGACCTCAGCCGGGCAATGACCAAGGAGAAAGCCTTGCCGCCGCGCGTGAGGCGGTGGCGATGGCGTTCGGCATTCTCCCGGCCATGCTGGCACCAACGACAACCGGCCAGCTCGTGCGCGAGGGACAACGGACGCTTGCAACTTGGACCTTGCAACCCGTGGCCGTCCAGATCGCACAGGAGGCGGGCGAGAAGCTGGGCGGCATGGTTTCAGTCGATTGCCTGCGCCCCTTGCAGGCGTTCGATTCGGGCCTGCGGGCGCGTTCCGCCGCGGCGATTATCGGCGCGCTTGCCGAGGCCAAGGCGGCAGGACTGGACCCGGCACAGGTCAACGCCGCGCTCAGCCTCGTGAATTGGGGAGCGGACGATGGCGCCGCCTGATTTCCGCATCACCCGGATTGCCCCGCGCAATCCGCCGACGCAGCAAGGCCAGGCGCTCTTGCAGGCTGCGTTCGATCTGGAAATTGAGGGCCTGCGATTGCGAAACTGCTTCCTAGCTAGCCGCGAAGGCAAGGGCTTCACCGTGTTTGGCCCAAGTAAGAATATCGCTTTTCAGGGTTCGCTCGCCAGCGACGTGAAGAATGCCGCCGCCGCTGCGTTCGAGGCTCTGAGGCCACGACCATGACCTACGTCCGCAAGAAGGTGCCGTTCGCGAATGGGCATCCGGCGGAAGTGCCTGTCGCTGAAGCGCCGCTGGCGCGCAAGCTCGATCAGCCTTTGAACCGCCCGGAGCGCCCGTGCGCCCGGTGCGGGCGGATGTTCCAGCCGACGACACGCCGGCTGATACTGTGCCATGGCTGCTTCGTCTTCGCCAGCGGCAACGACTGACCGGATCGCCCCGGCGCGCGGGCCGAGCTCAAGCACCAAGCGCGCCAGAGCGCCCGTCGCGAAGTCTCCACGCGGCGGGCTTTCACCATTCTCCTGCGTCGAACTCAAGCGCATCACCGTAGTGTCTCTTTCCGGCAGAATCGACGGCAAACGGCTTGATCTTGACCTTGCTGGGAAGGTCGCTTGTGCGGATAGCCTTCGCCAAATCACGATAGCCAAAATGCCGAGTGGCAATCTCGCCATCCGACAGGGTGGTCGGCGTGGCGGTGTCTACGAAGCCGGGATACGGCTGCATGAGTGCCAAGACCCGGTTGCCTGGTAGCTCTAGACCGAGGTTTGTCACCGTAACGTTCCGATGGCCCGTGTTCGTAGCGGTAACTTGGAAAAGTGGCTCGCCTATGTGCCCATCATGATAGGTGGGCAAAGCGGTGTTGATCGAAAGCTGCAGATTTCGTGCGGTTTTCCTTCGCGCATCCACAAAGTTGTAGATCGAAAGGACAGTGCCGATTGTGCCAAGCAGGAGCGGCAGCACATTGCGCACCATCTCAACATAGGACATCGGCGGTAAACCTCCGCTCGGGGCCAATCCGTTACCCCAAATGTTACCCCTGAGATGTGAGCACTAAGGAGTTCAGAAGTGATCGCCATTAAACCTCTGATATTTCAGAGATTTTTGGCTCCGGCGGTAGGGATCGAACCTACGACCAATTGATTAACAGTCAACTGCTCTACCGCTGAGCTACGCCGGAACATGGCGCGTGCTATAACCCCGGTGTTTTCCAGCGTCCAGAGGGTTCGGGCAAAAAAGTTCAAAGTTCTTGCCGCGGCCTTGGGAAAGCCGGTCAGGCGACCTGGGGCACGGCCTCGAAATGGGCCTGTGCGGACAAGGGGCCGCGGCAGTGGGCCAGTTTTCTTTCTGTCAGATCAATAAGATGGGCGAATACATTGCGTTCCGCTGCGGGTAGCAGGGCGGGGGCCACGTCGGTATAGACACGGAGGGTCAGTTCGGCCGGGGTGGCGGGGCCGGCAGACAGGGCGTCGCGGATGGCGGCCTCGCGGGACAGGCGGTGCCGGACCAGCCAGTCAAGCCTGCCGGCCGGGTCGTCCACCGGGGCGCCGTGGCCGGGGTAGAAAACGCGCCAGTCGCGGGCGCGCAGCGTCGCACAGGAAGCCATGAAGGCGGTCAGGTCGCCCTCCGGGGGTGACACGATCGAGGTCGACCACCCCATCACGTGGTCGGCGGTGAAACAGGCGTCGCCCAGGGCCAGGGCGATGTGGTTTCCAAGATGGCCGGGTGTGTGGATCACCTCCATCTGCCATTCGCTGCTGCCGATCACGTCTCCGTCCGCGACGACACGGTCTGGCCTGAACGCCTCGTCCACGCCTTCGCCGCCGCCGGCAAGGCCGGAACGGGCCAGATGCTCCATCACTGCGGACCGGCCGGCATGGGCGCCGCCGAAGGCAAGGATCGGGGCGCCGGTGTGCCGCGACAGGGGGCCTGCCAGGGGGGAATGGTCCAGGTGCGCGTGGGTCACGATGATGTGGGTGATCCGGGCGCCGGGGCCGATGGCGGACAGGATAGCGTCCAGATGTGCGTCGCTGGCGGGGCCCGGATCGATCACGGCGACAGAATAGCGGCCCACCAGGTAGGTATTGGTCCCGCGATAGGTGAAGGCGGACGGATTAGGCGCCAGGATCCGGCGGATCCCCTGTTCCAGAACCTCGGCCTCGCCGGGGACAGGGTTGAAGTCGTCGGGCGGCTGGCTCATTTCTGGTCTCCATGGGGACGCAAACATATGTAACGGGGCAGGCTTAGCGCATGTGGCGGAAACGGCTCAAACAATATCTGCCGCGCAGCCTGCTGGGGCGGGCGGCGCTGATCCTGTTCGTGCCGATCGTGGCGCTGCAATTGATCGTGTCGATCCACTTTATCCAGAACAACCTGGAAGATGTGACCCGGCAGATGAGCGACAATACCGGGCGTGCACTGCGCGAGGTGGAATTCGTGGCGGGCCGGGCGCCGGACCGGATTTCTGCCGTGAAGGCGCTGGCGCCGATTTCCGGGGCGCTGGGGATGGAACCGTCGTTTCTGGACGACAGCGAGGTGCAGGCCGAGGACCTGCTGAGCTGGTGGGACTTTTCCGCCCATATCGTGCGGGAGGCGCTGCAGCGGGACGTGCCGGGCCTGATCTCGCTGGATTTCACCCGTCCGAAAGCGGTGGTGGCGGTGCTGAGCACGCGGCACGGGCCATTGCAGATCGAATTCTCGCGCCGGCTGGTGGCGGTGGTGGCGCCGCACCAGCTGATCGTGACAACGCTGTTCTTTGGCCTGATCGTGGCGGCGATCGGTTATATCTACCTGCGCAACCAGATGCGGCCGATCAAGCGCATGGCCGAGGCGGCCGAGGCGTTCGGGCGCGGCCAGTCGGTGCCCTACAGCCCGTCGGGTGCGACCGAGGTGCGGGCGGCGGGCGGTGCCTTCCTGGCCATGCGGGCGCGGATCGAACGGCATATCGAACAGCGCACCCTGATCCTGTCGGGGGTCAGCCACGACCTGCGCACGCCGCTGACGCGGCTGAAACTGGGTCTGGCGCTGCTGGACGAGGAAGACGCGGCCCCGCTGCGCGCTGATGTCGAGGAGATGGAGCGTCTGATCGACGAATTCCTGGAATTCTCGCGCGGGACCGCGGAAAGCGCGCCGGAAGAGGTTGACGTCCGGGCCTTTGTCGCACGGATCGTCGAAGACGCGCGGCGTTCGGGCCTGCCGGTGACGCTTGTGCCGACCGGCGATGACGAGGTGATGGCGATGATCCGGCCGGTGGCGATCCGCCGGTCCATCGACAACCTGCTCAACAATGCCGTCCGGTACGGCACGAAGGCCGAGCTTTCGGTGGTGCTGTCGGACCGGTCCATCGCCTTTCGGGTCGCCGATGACGGGCCGGGGATTCCCGCGGATCGCAGGGCCGAGGCGATGCGCCCCTTTGCCCGGCTGGATCCCGCGCGGAACCAGAACAAGGGCAGTGGCGTGGGGCTGGGCCTGGCCATCGCGGCCGATATCGCGCGCGTCCATGGCGGACGCCTGCAACTGGGCGACAGCGAACGGTTGGGCGGCCTGCGGGCCGAGGTGGTGATCCCGCGTTAGGCCTTTCCGGGACCGGGCAGGGACAGGACCACGGGGCAGGGGCGAGACCCGCCTTTTTTCCTGGTCGAGGTGGCCCGGGAGAAGCCGGGGCCGCGGTCTTCGGCGAAGGGAAAGGTCGGGCCGGGGTTGAAATCCTGCAGGCCCGCCGCCGCAGCGGTCAGGCATCCGGTCGGTCGTTCCGGATCCGTCGCTGCATCATCCGCTGGTAAAGCGCGGGAGAGGCGCGCATGATCAGCGAGGCGAGCCGTGCGACGCGCCCCACCGGGATGAAATCGCGGCCTTTCTCCACCCCCTTCAGGATGGTCTCGGCCGCGTCTTCGGGCGTCATGTAGTCGATCCCGTCGGTGGCGGACCCCGGGCGCTGAATCCCGTCGGCGGACCGGTTCGCATGGCCGATATTGGTGGCCACGAAGCTGGGCGCGGCGATCAGGCAGCGGACGCCTTGGGCCGCTTCCTCTGACCGGAGCGAGGCAAAGAACCCCTGCAGTGCGTGTTTCGAGCCGGCATAGGCAGTGCGGTGGTAGAGCGGTGCGAACCCGGCGACGGAAGAGATGGCCAGATGTGTTCCCCGGCTGTCCCTGACAGGCCGAAGGAAGGCCTGCGCCATGGCGACGGCGGCGAAATAGTTGATCTCGAACACGCGGCGATGGCTGTTCAGGTCGGCATCCGAGAAGGGGCCGATCTGGGACACACCTGCGTTGTAGATCACCAGATCGATCGACGGCCGTGCCGCGATGATCGCCGCGGCCGCCTGTGCCAGAGCTGAGCCGTCGGTCAGGTCGACGGTCACCGGCGTCCGGCTGGGCGTGGCGTCCAGCCCCGAAACGTCGATATCCATCAGAACGCAATGCCAGCCCGCGGCCTCCAGCCGTGCGGCCAATGCGCGTCCCAGACCCCCGTTCCCGCCAGAGATGACAGCTGTCTTCATAGCCCTGCCTCCCGCCGCCAGAGATCGAAGACCTGCGCGGATGTCTTTTCGGGGACGTAGCCGAAGACCGATTTCAACCGGTCATTGGACAGGACGGGGCGATATTGCAGGAACCGCACCTGTTCGGGCCCGTACTGCGACAGGCCCAGCGGATGCGCCACCGCCAGCGCGGCCTTCAGGGCGAAGGCGGGCAGGTGCAGGACGGGCTTGCCCAACATGGCGGCCAGTTCGGTGACCGACAGCCAGCCGTCACCGGCCACATTGAAGATGCCGGCCGGGCCCGTGGTGGCCGCGCGCTGCAGGATGCGGGCCAGATCCTCGGTCCAGATGAAGACGAAGGGGCTGTCGCTGTCCCGGATCGCCAGCAGTTTCGGACGGCGGAAAAGGGCGGTGATCTGGTTGTCGGTCCCGGCGCCCAGCACGGTGCCGACCCGCAGGACGACCTGTTCCAGTTCCGGGTGATCCCGGCGCGCCTGGGCCAGCATCTCTTCGACCTGCCGCTTGTGGTCGGCATAAGCGAATTCCGGATTGCCGCGGCAGGGTGCATCCTCGGTCAGGGGCACCGGGTTGTCGGGGTGATAGCCGTAGGCGGCCCCCGAACTGGTTACCACCAGCCGTTTCACCCCATGCTTAAGGCAGGCCGCCAGCACGTTCCGCGTGCCGGTCACATCGACGGCAAAGGCCTGTTCGCGCGTCATGCCCGGCGGCGGCGTGACGATGGAGGCAAGGTGGACGACGACATGCGGACGCAGCTCGCCGATGACCCGGTCCGGATCGCCGCCGGTCACGTCCATGCGGCGAAAGGGCAGATCCCCGGGCAGGCCGGTCTGGGCCAGGTCGGTGACGGTCACGTCTTCGGACGGCAGGGCGCGGGCCAGTGCACGGCCCACCATGCCCGCGCCGCCGGTGATCAGGATACGGGTCATTGTCGTGCCTCCGTCCGGCCCATGATGCTGGCCAGGGTCAGCCCGGCGATGGCATGCCAGATCCCCCAGAAGGCCGCGACGATGGCCATGCCGCCCAGCCCCCCGAAGAAGCCGAAGATTAGGACAAGGCCCAGGCCGGAATTCTGGATCCCCGTCTCTATCGTGATGGCGCGGCGGTCAAAGGGCGACAGCCCCGCCAGGGTCGCCAGAGCGAAGCCGCCGCCGAACCCCAGCGCGTTGTGGACGATCACCAGCCCCGCGATACCGCCGGCAAAGGCCAGGAACAGGTCCCAGTTCGCGGCCAGCGCCAGAAGGATGAAGGCCACGAAGATCCCCATGGAAACCCATTGCAGCGGCCCGCGCAGCAGCGCCGTCAGGGCAGGGCGGCGGGCGTTCAGCGTGACGCCCAGCACCAGCGGCAGCACCAGCATCAGCCCCACCGTGATCGCGATGCTGACCGGATCGACATGGGTGGCCTTCAGAATCTGGGCCGAGGGCGCGTACATGCTGCCCCAGAATGCGATGTTCAGGGGCGTGAGCCCGATCGCCCCCACGGTGGCAAAGGCCGTCATGGACACCGACAGCGCCGCATTGCCCCCGGCCCGATGCGTGATGAAGTTCGAGATGTTGCCCCCCGGACAGGCCGCCACAAGGATCAGCCCCAGCGCGACCGAGGCCTGCGGCCGCGCCAGGATCACCAGTACGAAGGTCAGCGCCGGCAGCAGCAGGAACTGCGACACCAGCCCCACGATCAGCGGCTTGGGCGCCCGGACCAGTGCGCGGAAATCCGACGGTTTCAGGTCGATGGCGATGGAAAACATCACCACCGCCAGGATCGCGTTCAAGGCCATCAGCGAGCTGGAGGAGAAATCGACAATCGCCTCGTCGATCATGACTTCCCCCCGGCCAGCCGGCCGATCCAGCCGGTCACGGCCTTCCGATAGGTCGTCTTGTCCACATAGTAGGCCATGCGCGGCAGCTTGATATAGTTCATTCCGCCGGTCGCCCGGTCAAAGCTTTCGGCCTTGGTCTTCTGCAGTTCCAGCGCGGCAGGCGCACCGGTCTTCAGGCCCTCGATATAGCGCACGACCATTTCGGCCTGTTCGTGGCGGCCCTGCCAGCCCAGGCCCGACGCCTCGACCATGCCCAGCACGAACAGGTCGTCGCGGGTGGGGTGCATGCAGTTGAGGTAAAGATGCGGTGCGTCGCCCTGCCAGTTCAGCAACGCGGCGTCGATGAAGGGATAATCCAGCTTGTAGCCCGTCGCGGCCAGGATCAGGTCATAGTCCGCGCTGGTCCCGTCCTTGAAATGCACGGTCTGCCCGTCGAGGTGGTCGATATCCGCGCGCACCTTCAGATCGCCGTGCCCGGCATGGTGCAGGACCAGCGAATTCACGACCGGGTGGCTTTCGTACAGCTTGTAGTCGGGCTTGGGGAACCCGTATTTCTGGGGGTCGCCCACGAACCATTTCAGGATCATCCCGTCGACGATCCGCTTCAGCCCCATCGGCAGTTTCACCGCGCCTCCCAGCGTGTCGGCGGGTTTGCCGAAGACGTATTTCGGCACGAAATAGTAGCCCCGCCGCATCGACAGGTCGCAGGACACGCCGTGGTGGATGGCATCCACCGCGATGTCGCAGCCGGAATTCCCCGCCCCGACCACCAGCACCCGCTTTCCATCGAACTGCCCCGCGTGCTTGTACTGGGACGAATGGATCAGCTCGCCACTGAAGCTGCCCTTGAAGTCGGGCATGTTCGGCGTGCTCAGCGTGCCGTTCGCGATCAGCAGGCCCGCGAAATCCTCGGCATGTTCGCCCTGGGCATCGCGCCAGGTGACGCGCCAGCCATCGCCGGGCCCGCCCAGCGGCACGCAGGACAGGACCTCGGCCCCGAAATGATAGTGCCGCTCCAGGTCGTAATGCGCGGCAAAGTCCCGGAAGTACCGCTTCATCTCGCGGTGCGAGGGGTATTCGGCGACCTCTGCCCGCATCGGGAAGTCGGTGAATTCGGTCATCGTCTTGGACGAGATCAGGTGGGCGGTGTCGTACATGGTCGACCGCGGGGCATCGATGTCCCACAGCCCGCCCACGCCGCTGTTCAGTTCGAACCCCTGGAACGCGAGCCCGTGTTCAGCCAGCAGCTTGGCCGCCGCCAGCCCCATCGGCCCGGCCCCGATCAGGGCCAGCCGCTTTTGCGCACTTTCCATGCAATCCTCCCTTGCTGCATTTAACATTGAACAAATGTTCAAAATAAGGCAAGGTTCTTCCATGACGGCACAACAAAGCACTGACACGAAACGGAAAAGGGCGCCTTCAAAGCGGGCGCTGGCCACGCGGGAGCGCGTTCTTGACGCTGCGGAAGCGGTCTTTGCCCTGCGCGGATTTGATGGATCCACGATTCGCGATATCGCGTCCGAGGCCGGAGAGCCGGTGGGCACGATCCACCATCACGGCGGCGGGAAAGAGGCACTGTTCCAGCAGACTGTCGCCCGTCGCGCCGACCTTCTGGCGCAGGAGCGGCTGAAGGCACTGGAGCGCGCCCGGGCGTCGGGAGAGCTGACGCTGGAGGCGGTTATGGACGCCTTCATGCGACCCCTGTTCGCCCTGTCGGCCATCGAGCCGCGCTGGCGCAACTATGCGCGGTTGGTGGCCTTCGTTTCGGTAGATGCACGGTGGCGGGGGATCTCGGCCCGGCACTTCGACCCGACGGCGGCGGTTTTCATGGGGGAAATCCTGGGGCTGTTGCCGGGGGTGTCGCGTCAGCAGGTGGTGGAAGGTTTCGTCTATTCGGTCTCGGCCATGCTGGCCTTGCTGACGACACGCGACCGGATCGGCGACCTGGGTGGAGGAGAGGCGATAGAGGCCGACCAGATCGACCGCCTGGTCCGCTACTGTGCCGCGGGCCTGGCGCACTGACCTCGGGGGCGGGAACGGTCCGGATCCGGGCGCCGTCACGCAAGCTGTCCGTGGTTCAGAGGCTGGGCGCCACCTGGGGCATTCGTCCAGACAACGCATGTATGCCGACCCGGAACAGTTTCAGGTGACGCGTTGCCCGGACGCCTGCAAGCTCCGGGAAATCGCCGGGCGCAGGGGCCGCCTGCGGCGCGCAAGGCAGGACCAGCCAGACGTTGGGGCAGACCGCACCGCCTGCGCCAAAAGGCTCCACGCCGGACCCTTGCAAGAACGGGTTCGCCGATAGAGATAGGGGCGGTAAAGTGGCCGAAGTGCAGGGGTTCCCAGCCAGGCCTGCCCGAAAGTAAGGGAGGCTGTATTGTCCACGACCGTCCGGCTCGCCGTTGCCAGCATTTTCATTGGCGTCCTCGTCCTTGGCATCAAGGCTCTGGCCTGGTGGGTTACGGGTTCGGTTGCCTTCTATTCGGATGCGCTGGAAAGCACCGTCAATGTCGCGACCGCGATCGCCGCCCTGATCGCCATTCGCGTCGCGGCGCGTCCTGCGGACGACACGCACCCATACGGACACCACAAGGCAGAGTTCTTCAGCGCCGTGCTGGAAGGCGTGATGATCATCGTCGCGGCCCTGCTGATCCTGAACGAAGCCTACCGGGGACTGCTTGCCCCCCGGACGCTGGAGCTTCCTATCGAAGGTCTGCTGATCAACGGTGCGGCGACCGTCATCAACGCCGTGTGGGCGTGGGTCCTGATCACCCGGGGCCGCAGCGCCCAGTCCGCGGCACTGGTTGCCGACGGCAAGCACCTTTTCACCGACGTGATCACCTCGGCCGGCGTGGCTATCGGCGTGCTGCTGGCCATCCTGACGCAATGGTGGGTTCTGGACCCGCTCATGGCGGGGCTGGTGGCGCTCAACATCCTCTGGTCAGGCTTCAAGGTTGTCCGGGAGTCCCTGAGCGGCCTGATGGACGAAGCCGTATCGCAAGAGATGCTCGACAAGGTCCGGGAGATCATCTCGGCAGAGGCCGGCGGCGCCGTCGAGGCCCACGATCTGCGCACCCGGCATGCCGGCCCGGTGATCTTCATCGAGTTTCACCTTGTCGTTCCGGGCGAGATCACCGTGTACGACGCGCACGAGATCTGCGACCGGGTGGAAGACGCCCTGCGCGACGAGATCGAGGGCGCCAAGATCACGATTCACATCGAGCCCGAACACAAGAAAAAGCACTCAGGCATACTCGTCCTGTCCTGAGGTGCCACCCGCAAGACGCGGCGCGGCGCGCCTTCATGCCGGGGCCGGGCAGGGGCCGGGAGCATCCCAATGGTGCGGGCCCAAGCCGAGCTATATGCGTGGGGTCCTGCTTTGGGGCCGGGGATCGACGTGCCGCACCTGGGTTCGTTCGGCCGGGTTCCGAAGCTTCGGGAAAGGTCTGGATAAGGCTCAAGAAATCGCCTTGAGCATGGCGCCGCAACAGAACGGCGCTGCCACCTGTCTACGTTTCATCTGAAATCGAACCCGGACGGAGATCCGAAGCGCGATCGTTGCAGGGGGATGGCCGGCCTCGCCAGTGCCGGCGTCTTCAAGTCCTTGCGCGGGATGCTTCAAGATTGCCGTTGATTTAATAGACCAAATCGTCTATTAAAATTACATGTTCCAGAAAGATGCGTCTTCCCAGCCTGCCCAGAAGCCCCGCCGCGGCCGTCCGCCGGTGGCGCCGGACGCTTCGCAGGCGCGCCGGCGCCTCATCCGTGCCGGGCTCGAACACCTGACCGAGAAAGGGTATTCGTCGGTCGGCGTCGACGAGATCCTGAAAGCCGCGAAAGTTCCGAAGGGAAGCTTCTACCACCACTTTCGAAACAAGGCCGATTTCGGCCTGGCGCTCATCGACGCTTACGACACGTATTTCGCGGCGCTTCTGGACAAGGCGTTCCTTGACAAGGACCGCACGCCGCTGAATCGCCTGCGCCTCTTCACCGGGATGGCCGAGGACGGCATGGCACGCCACGGATTTCGTCGCGGATGCCTCGTCGGAAATCTGGGCCAGGAAATGGGGGCGCTGCCAGACGATTTCCGTGATGCGCTCATTGGGGTCCTTGAACGATGGCAGCGGCGCACGGCGCAGCTTTTTCGCGACGCGCAGGCATGCGGAGAGCTTTCCGCCGATCACGACCCCGACGCTCTGGCCGAGGCTTTCTGGATCGGATGGGAAGGCGCGATTTTGCGCGCCAAGCTGGAGTTGCGCCCCGACCCCCTGCACAGTTTCACGAAGGCGTTTATTCGCCTCTTCTAGAACCAGACACCAAGACAACTGAAGGATAAGACCATGAAGGCCGTGCTGATCGAGAAAGCCGAAGACACTCAGTCCGTTTCGGTGAAGGATGTCTCCGAAGACCAGTTGCCCGATGGCGACGTACTGGTCGACGTTGCCTATTCGACGCTGAACTACAAGGACGCGCTGGCCATCACCGGCAAGGCGCCGGTCGTGCGGCGTTTTCCCATGGTGCCGGGCATCGATTTCACGGGCACGGTCGCAGAGAGCAGCCATGCAGATTTCAAGCCCGGCGACCGGGTTATTCTGAACGGCTGGGGCGTCGGCGAGAAGCATTGGGGCGGCCTGGCCGAACGTGCGCGGGTCAGCGGTGATTGGCTGGTTCCGTTGCCGGCCCCCATCGACTTGCGGCAAGCCGCTGCCATCGGCACTGCCGGCTACACGGCCATGCTGTGTGTCCTGGCGCTGGAGCGGCAGGGTGTCATGCCCGGCGACGGCGAGATCGTCGTGAGCGGCGCGGCCGGAGGTGTCGGCAGCGTTGCCATCGCGCTTCTCGCCGCGAAGGGCTATGAGGTTGCGGCGGTCACGGGTCGCGCCGCCGAGGCAGACTATCTTCGTGGACTGGGCGCGGCTTCGGTGATCGACCGGAGCGAACTTACCGGCAAGGTCCGGCCGCTGGGCCAGGAACGTTGGTCCGGGGGCATCGATGTCGCTGGCAGCACGGTGCTCGCCAACATGTTGTCGATGATGAAGTACAGGGGCGTCGTTGCGGCCTGCGGTCTGGCCGCCGGCATGGAACTTCCGTCCTCGGTGGCGCCGTTCATCCTGCGCGGCGTGACCCTGGCCGGGGTCGACAGCGTCATGTGCCCCAAATCCGACCGGCTGGAAGCATGGGCGCGGCTGGCCAGCGATCTCGACCTCGGAAAGCTCGAGGAGTTGACGACCGAGTTGCCCTTTGCCGAGGTCATCGAAACCGCATCCAAATTCATCGACGGTACGGTCCGCGGACGAATCGTCGTTCCAGTCAACCCCTGATCTGCCGAGTTTTTGGAATGGACACCCTCTCCGAGTGCGCTGAACAGGTTCGCCTGCGCGACTGCCCCGACTGGCTTTACCTTCTTCGCGAATATGATGCGCTTTACCGCTACGGCTCGGCAGGGGGCAGCCGTCTGATCAGATCGCACCGCAAGCGGGTGCGGGATTCGCTTGCGTCGATCATTGACGCCAACCCCGAGATCAACGACCGCGCCCCGGAGAAAAAGCCGGTCACGGCCCACCTGGGCCGGGCGTTGGATCTCGGGGAGCGCGGCGCTGTGCATGGGATGTCCCGGGCCTTGACTCGTGTCATCGACAAGCTCACCTGGGAATACGGCTATGCGAAAGTGCCCAAGGCGCTTGCCCGCAAATACGCCTATTGCGAGATCCTTGGCCCGCGTGGTCCCGTCCGTGCAGAAAAGCTGGTGCTTGGTTTCGTGCTTTTTGCGCCCAGCACCACCTATCCGCAGCACAGTCACAAGGAGATCGAGGAAAGCTATATCTCGGTCGCCGGGGACTGGTCCGAAAACGACGCAGCGGTCCATGCGCCCGGTTCCCTGATCTTGAACCGCCCAGGCATGGAGCACAGGATCACGACCGGCGAGCTTACCCCCTGTCTGCTGGCCTATGCCTGGACCGGTTCCGAAGAAAAGCTGACCCAGCCGGGCATGAAATTCAGCTCGACCCGAAAGGTACGAATGGAGCAGGGGATCTGAATCCGGACTTCCCTGCGATGCCTCATCCGTTGGCCGGGCGGGGCTGTGGCGAAAGCGCCTTCGATGGCAGTGCGGACCTGCGCCGCACGTGACCGGGTCGTCTCGGGCGCTGCGGAACGCCCGCCGCGGTCGGGGCGGCTGGACACGCGTCGACCGACCATGCGCCGGGCCGAGCCGTTCGCCCGCACGCAAGAGTTGCTCCCGGTCCGGCGTTGCAAGCGTCCGGGAGCAGGGGGGCACTTGTCACGGCCCGGTCCCAGACCGTACGGCCATTGGTCGAGGTCCTGCCGGCGTCCGCTCCTGCCAGCTTCGCCTTTACGTCCACCTCGCGGAAACGTCCCGGTCCCGGTCCGTCGGTTTGGGGAGCAGGTCAGTCGCCGTTGCTGACGAACTGCGGGCGCGTATCGAAGGCGGACGCCGCCGCCGGATGCGATTTGGGGCATGCTCTTGAGTTCATTGAACCTGCGCAGAACTGATTTCCCTGCAAAAACGTAGAATATTCGTGTTCAAGGAAGCGCTTTTCCACTGAGAATGCTTTATTCTGCGGTGGGTCCTGTCCTTTTAAGGGGCAGGTTGCGGGTTCGGATCCCGTCAGGTGCGCCATCCCGTTCGGTCGTTTCGCGTGGTTTCCGACCCGATGGCCCGCACGTCAGATCCGGTGCGATCAGGCATCATGCGGGACAGGTTGTTCCCCACGCTCTGCCGCGCCACGCAGCAGCGCCGCTTCCCAGGCTTTAAGAACCGGCAGGCAGGTTTCGCCATATGCGGTGGGGTCGTGTTCCAGTTCCGGAAACAGCTCGAAAAGCTCGGCACGCTGGGCGGACCCCAGGGTCACGTTCATGGCAGGGCCGGGGAAATAGCTTTCCGTGGCCAGGCCGTTGGACAGGACGATGTCGTGAGAGGTGAGTAGGAAGTGGAAGTATTCCACCTCGTCGCAGGCCGTGTCGCAGGCGACATCCCCGCCGTTCACCAGATGCTTTGCCGCGACCAGGGCGCTGGGCTCGCCGAACAGCAGATCGGTCATCCGGCTTTCCAGCGCGATCCGGTGCTGGGGCGAGACGCGCAGCCGTGCATAGGGGCGGCCGGGGCCGAAGGCGCCGGCCTCGATCGCGACGGGGCGCAAGCGGGCGCTTCGCGCGCCCGGGGTCAGGCGGACACGGCGGCTGCCGATCCAGATGATCTGCCGTTCCGCGCCGCCGGCGGTCAGGACCGTGTCGCCCACACACAACGTTTCGACACGCCTTTCGCCGCCGGGCGTGCGGATGAAGGTGCCCCGCGTGAAACAGGGCGGGAAGCCCGGCGTCAAGTCCGGCGGCAGGCCGTTGTCGGTCGATCCGTTGTTGCCGTCCCAACTGGACCCGGGCGCCCGGTTGTACCAGTTTTCATCGTTGTCGCCGGCAAAGGTGCCGTTGCTGGTGCTGACCGTCTCGCCCCCGGCATCGCCGCCGACAAGGTTGAAGTTGCTGTCGTTGCCCCAGCCGACATAGTCGACGACATTCCCGTTCTGGTCGGAGATCGCCATTGCCGTCCGGATGTGATCGAGAGACATGCTCTGATCCAGGTCGTAATAGACGATGGACAGGTTGTCCGGATCGTAAAACGGGTTCGACGTGTTGATCGGAAAGCTGGCGTCGTAGGAGCTGTGATTGCCGGAATGGCTGTAGGTCAGGATCGAGTAGCCTGTCAGATCCTCGTCCGGGGCTGCGGCCAGCCAGACGATGCTGAGAGACGGGTTGAAGGCGACAATCTGGACCACGGAGTTCTCCCTCCGGAGAAGTGATCTTGCCCCTGGGCAGGGGAAAATCTGAAAATCGGTTTTTTGAAATGCCTTGCGGCTTTGTCCGGTTGGACGCGGGCAAACCGTGCGCGTTGGTCAAGCAACGATTGAAATAAACCTGGGCGGCAAAACCTGCCGGTTCGTAAAAGAACACCAGTAGGCATGTGTTTAAGCACATGATGCGATCTGCGACAATCAATTTGGAACGTCCCTGCAGGCGCCGTCCGGGTGGCTGCCGGGGACCGGACCGAACCACGGTGCGCCCGCCCGTGCGTCCGCTCCGCGGGTGATGCAGGACGGCGCAGGACGGGCGGGGCGGAATGGGGCAGGGCGTCAGGTCGGCGGCGGGCTTTCGGACGCGCGCTCTTTGCGGGTGCGCAACATGGCCAGAAGGGCGACCGTCGCCGCGGCCACGCCCGACAGCGCGCCGAAGACCAGCGCCCAGCGGGGACCCATGTGAGTGGCCACCAGACCTATGATCGGGGCACCGATGGGCGTGCTGCCCATGGTCACGCTCATCCGCAGGGCCATCACCCGGCCGCGCATCGCAGGGGTGGTGGTCAGCTGGATCAGCGCATTGGCCGTGCTGATGAAGGTCAGGACTGCGCCGCCGGTCATCACAAGCGTCGCGGCGAACAGCCAGTAGGTCGGTGCCAGTGCCGCCAGCAGGCAGCCGATTCCGAACAGGGCCGCCCCCCAGATCAGCAGGTCCATCCGCGGCGTGTCCCGGCTGGCGGCCAGCAGCGCGCCGGACACCGTTCCCAGCGCCAGGGCCGACGACAACAGGCCATAGCCTTGCGCATCGACATGGAAGACGCTGACCGCCATGGTCGAGATGAAAATCGGGAAGTTCAGGCCGAAGGTCCCGATCAGCAGCAGCATCAACATGATCGTTCGCAGGTCGGGCCGGTTCCAGACATAGCGGAAGCCTTCGACGAAACTGCCCCGTGCGCGGGCGGCGCGGGCATTGGGGCGCAGCTCCCGCACCCGCAGGAACGCCAGCGAGATCAGGACCGTCACGAAGGAAAAGCCGTTGATCAGGAAGGCCCAGCCGGTGCCGACAGATGCGATGACGATCCCCGCCACTGCCGGTCCGATCATCCGGCCCGCGTTGAAGGAGGTCGAATTCAGCGCCACCGCGTTCTGCAGATCGTCGTCGCCCACCAGTTCGGTCACGAAGGTCTGGCGCACGGGCGCGTCGAAGGCCGCGACGCAGCCGAAGAGGAAAGCGAAGATGCAGACCTGCCACAGCGTGACATGGCCCAGCACCGTCAGCGCGCCCAGGCCCAGCGCCAGGATCCCCATCAGCCCCTGCGTGACCATCAGCATCTTGCGCTGGTTGAAGTGGTCGGCGGCAAAGCCGGTCCAGGGCAGCAGCAGAAGCTGCGGCGCGAATTGCAGGGCCATGACGATGCCCACCATCCGCGCGTCGTGCTGGGTCAGCTGCGTCAGCACCAGCCAGTCCTGCCCGGTCCGCTGCACCCATGTGCCGATATTGGAAATGAAGGCCCCGCCGGCCCAGACCCGATAGTTGAAGCCCTTGAACGATCGGAAGACCATGCGCGCGCTCATCGTCATCGGGGCTGGTTCTTTCCGCGGGCAGGCCGGGCCAGGGGATCGTCCGTCGGGGCGTCCGCTGTCGGGGAAGGGCGGGTCCGGTCCGCACGGGTCCGGTCTTGGGTCGCGGGGAGCCTTGCGGTGCCTCGCGCGTCAGGTCTGGTCATGGGTCGACGATCAGCTCCGTCTTCCGGAGAGCCCGGTCCGATGCAGGGCCATGTCCGCCGTCCGGGACGGCGTCCGCGCGGATGCCGGGGTCCGGATTGGCATCCGCCGGGATATGCCCGGGCGGGATGCCGGCAAATGGGTCTGCTTGCAGGGTGCGAGAAGGTCCAGTGCCAGGGCGGCCACGTGTCCCGATCGGCTCTGGTCCGATCCGGTGGTCGTGGGTGGCATGTGCCATGCGGGCACGGGGCTTGTAAAGATTACCACGTTAAATGGTCGGATTTTCGCCCGTGAGGATGCTTCGGCCCGCGAGGGGGCGTCAGTCCGAGAAGTTATGCCCCAGCTCGCGAGAGATTGCGCGGGCCGTGGTCACGACCTCCTCGGTATAGGTTCTGATCTGCTTGGGCTTGTAGCGGGTTGCAGGGCCGGAAATGCCCACCGCGCCGATCACCTTGCCCCGCACGTCCATCACCGGGGCGGCGATGCCAAAGACGTCCTCGCGCCATTCGCCCCGGTTGATGGCATAGCCTTGCGCGCGGATCTGGGCCAGTTCCTTGCGCAGCGCCGGATAGCTCGACAGCGTCGTGCGGGAAAAGATCGCCAGTTGCGGCACCGTGGATTCCAGCATCTCGTCCGGGACATGGGCCAGCATTGCCTTGCCGGTGGCCACGCAATAGGCCGGCGCGCGGCCGCCGACGCGGGTATAGGCGGCGATGGGGTGGGTGCCCTCGATCTTGTCGATATAGACGACGTCGCCTCCGTCCAGGATCGACAGGTGAACGGATTCCCCGGTCGTTCCGCTCAGCGCCGTCAGGTGTCGTGCCGAGACTCGCGTCAGGCTGAGCCGCCCGCGCACCTTGGCACCCAGCTCCCAGATCTTCGGCGTCAGTTCATAGGTGCTGTTGATGTCGACCCGGCGGACATAGTCCTTGGACTGCAGCGTCAGCAGGATCCGGTGAACGTTGCTTTTGGACAGGTCCAGTTCGCGGGCCAGGCTGGAGACGCCGCGCGACTCCTCGCTGTTGGCCAGGGCCTCCAGAAGGGTCAGGCCCTTGATCAGCGTCTTGTCCATGGCCCCTCGCGCGTCCTGATATCTGGATAGTCGTTCCAGATATCATGACGCTGGAAGGCCGGTCAACCTGCGAAATACAACCTGTGGGCGATCATTCCGCCGCGAAGAAGGCCGGCGGGTCGAAGGCCCGGATCGCGGGCGCGTCGTTCACCGGGCCCGACAGGTGGACCAGGCAGGTCTGGGCGGCACAGCCCTGCGACAGGCCCGAGGCCGGCAGGTCCAGCGTCAGCGTGTTGGGATTGCCGTGCCGGTCGCGGCCGGTTTCCGGGTCGGGATCGTACCAGGCCCCGGTCGACAGGCGCACGACGCCTTCCATCACCGCGTCGGACAGGACCGCACCGGCCAGGCAACGCCCGCGGCCGTTCCACACTTCCACGATATCGCCATCGGCAATGCCGCGCGCGGCGGCGTCGGCGGGGTTCATCACTACCGGCTCGCGCCCATTGACCTTGCCGTCCCGGCTCCACGGGCTGGGGTCCAGCTGGCTGTGAAGCCGCCGCATCGGCTGATCCGAAATCAGGTGCATGGTCCCGCTTTCCCGCGCGGTCTGGCCCAGCCATTCCCTGGGCTCCATCCAGGTCGGGTGGCCAGGGCAATCCGCCAACGCAAAGCCGGCGATGGCGGCCGAGGTGATCTCGATCCGGCCGGACGGCGTGGTCAGGGGATGGGCGGCGGGGTCGCGGACGAAATCCTCCATCATGATCACGGGCCGGGCCAGCGGGGTGAAGTCGATCAGCCCCTGGTCCCAGAAATCGGCAAAGGACGGCACGTCGATGTCCTGCATCGCGACCTTGGCGCGGAATTCCTCGTACATCCGCTCCAGCCAGCCGCGGGCGGTCAGGCCTTCCGTATAGGTCTCTTCCGCCCCCAGCCGCTGCGCCAGGGCGGTGAAGATGTCGTAGTCGTCCCGCGCCTCGGCAAAGGGATCACGGATCCGGTCCATCGCCACCATGTTGGCCTCGCGCGCGGCATAGCCGATGTCTTCGCGCTCCATCGTCGTGGTGGCGGGAAAGACGATGTCGGCGTGCTTTGCCGTGGCGGTCCAGAACTGTTCGTTGACGATGATCGTCTCGGGTTTCTGCCACGCCTCGCGCAGGCGGTTCAGGTCCTGGTGGTGGTGATAGGGATTGCCGCCCGCCCAGTGGACCAGCCTGATGTCCGGATAGGCGCGGGTCATGCCGTTATAGGTAAAGGCCGCACCTGGGTTCAGCAGCATGTCGGCGATCCGTGCCACGGGGATGAAGTC
The DNA here is from genome assembly GCF_009765275.1 of Chachezhania sediminis. Taxonomy (GTDB): domain Bacteria; phylum Pseudomonadota; class Alphaproteobacteria; order Rhodobacterales; family Rhodobacteraceae; genus Chachezhania; species Chachezhania sediminis. Next base: position 765,046 of record NZ_VOPH01000001.1, on the reverse strand, counting down.
CGGCACCGCGTTTTGCCCCTGCGACAGGGTCGGCCCCGGCAGGCGCGGATTGTTGCTGCCCATCAGGTTCGCCGGACCATAGCCCAGGCCGAACCCGCCGCCGGGCGTGCCGATCTGACCCAGCATCGCCGCCAGCGTGATCACCATCCAGAACGGCTGTTCCCCGTGCGTTGCGCGCTGCAGCGACCAGGACCCGTTGATCATGGTCCGCTTTGCGGCCGCCTCGCGCGCCAGCGCGGCGATCCGGTCCGCCGGCACGCCGGTGATCGGTTCCGCCCAGTCGGGCGTTTTCGGCTGGCCGTCGGCCTCGCCCAGCAGATAGCGCCGGAAGGTCGGATAGCCGGTGCAATGGCTGTCGAGGAAGGCCGGGTCGGTCAGGCCCTCGGTTTCCAGCACCCAGGCCATGGCCAGCATCATCGCGGTGTCGGTATTGGGCCGGATCGGGATCCAGTCGACAGCGTGTCCGGTGTCCAGATTGTCCGACACGGGACCCACGTTGACGAAGCGTGTCCCGGCCTCGGCCATCCGACGCAGACCGCCGGGGACAAGGTGCCGGGCCGCCATGCCCGAATTCACCTGCGCGTTCTTGGCCGGCACGCCGCCGAAGGCGATGAACAGTTCGCAATGTTCCTCCAGCACGTCCCAGCTGGTGTGATTGGCCTGAACGAAGTCCATCGTGCCGACGATATGGGGCAGCAGCACCCGGCCCGCGCCCAGAGAGTAGGAATCCATGTGCCGGACGTATCCGCCGATGCTGTTGTAGAAGCGGTGGATCTGGCTTTGCGCATGGTGGAAGCGCCCGGCGCTGGACCAGCCGTAGGAACCGGCGAAGATCGAGGCATTGCCGTGCTTGTCCTTCACCCCGCGGATGGCCGATGCGGCAAGGTCCAGCGCGGTGTCCCAGTCGACCTCGACGAAGTCTTCCGAGCCGCGGAGGTCGGTGCGTGTGCCGGGCCCGCCTTCCAGGAAGCTCCTGCGCACCGCGGGCCGCGCGACCCGGGACCGGTCCAGCGACGGGTCCAGCTGGTGCAGGCCGATGGGCGACGGGTCGGGATCGTCGCGAAAGGGCGCCAGCCGCGGCCCGTCCTTGTCCTGTTCCACCTCGTAGAGGCCCCAGTGGGATGCGGTATATCTGGTCATGGCGGGACTCCTTCGGGGGGCGGCCTGGGCAGGGGGCAAAGCGGCAGCGATGGCCCCGGGCCCGGCAGGCCGGGCGCGGACGTCGATCGTTCCGGATTCAAGAACGCCGTTCCGCGATTTTGTAGGGGCCGCCCGCGCGCTGTCAAGGACGCCGCCCGGGCTTGACGGGTTGCCGCCACCTTGGCATTATTTGAAACAGTGATCCAAATATTGGAACGCTTGCCCCTTCCGGACCTGACAGGAAAGCCCAGCCCGACATGACGACCGACATCGCTTCCCCCGATCTGCCGCTGGCCGGTATCCGCGTGATCGAGTTTTGCCAGATTGCCGCCGGTCCGTTCTGCGGCATGCTACTGGCGGATTTCGGGGCCGACGTAATCAAGGTGGAAAACCCCAGGGGGGGCGACGGGCTGCGCAGCTGGCCGCCGCTGTCGGAAGGGTTTTCGGAAAACTTTGCCTCGCTCAACCGCAACAAGCGGTCTGTGGCGCTGGACCTGAAGGACCCGGCCGACCTGGCGGTCGCGCGGCAGCTGTGCCTGTCCGCCGACGTGGTGATCGAAAACAACCGCCCCGGGGCGATGACCCGGCTGGGGCTGGGATACGATGCGCTGAAGGACGACAATCCGCGGCTGGTCTATTGCGCCATGTCGGGCTTTGGCCAGACCGGCCCGCGGTCGAACCAGGGCGGTTTCGACGTCACGATCCAGGCCATGGCCGGCGTGATGAGCGTGACGGGCGAACCCGACGGCGGCCCGGTCAAATGCGGCGTGCCGGTCAGCGACTTTTCCACCGGGCTTTACGGCGCCTTCTCTGTCTCTGCCGCGCTGCGCAAGGTGGCCGAGACGGGCAGGGGCGAATTCATCGATGTTTCGCTTTTCGGGTCCACCCTGGCCATCGCGGCCTTGCAGACGTCCGAGTTCTTCGGGACCGGACGGGTGCCTGTGAAGATGGGGGCGGCTCATCCGCGGAATGCACCTTACGAGGCGTTCCGGGCCAGGGACGACTACTTCGTACTGGCTGCGGGCAACAACAAGCTGTGGCAGACGGTCTGCGATACGGTGGAAATGCCGGAGCTGGTCCAGGACCCCCGATTCCTGACCAACAGCGACCGCGCCCGCAATCAGAAGGAACTGCGCGCCGTTCTGGAGGTGGCCTTTGGCCGTGAAACCGCGGCCCATTGGGTCGACCGGTTCCAGGCGCTGGGCGTGCCCTGCGGGCCGATCAACACCTATGCGCAGGCGCTGACCGATCCGCAGGTGGAACAGATGGGCTGGGTCAGCGAAATGACATTGCCCTCGGGCGTCCGGACGCGGACCTTCGGGTCGCCGGTCGGGCTGGGGGGCGTCACGCCGCCGATCCGGCGCGCGCCGCCCGATTTGGGCGAACACACGGCCGAGATCCTGTCGGAACTGGGCCAGCATTCCACGGCACGGGAGGCCGGGTAAGATGAGCATCAGACCGTTTCGCGATTTCGTCTGCGACATGACCGACCTGGCCGACAGGAACCTGGGCGAACCCGAACTGCTGGCACAGGCCCAGCCGCTGCTGGCGCAGCTTCTGACCAACGATGAATGGCTGCCGGACGCCTATGCCGAACCTTCGCCCGAACGCTATCAGCAGTACCTGCTGCATTGCGACGTGAAGCAGCGCTTTTCCATCGTCAGCTTCGTCTGGGGCCCGGGGCAGGCGACGCCGATCCACGATCACACCGTCTGGGGCCTGATCGGCGTGCTGCGCGGGTCGGAAAGGGCGCAGCGCTACGTGCAGGCCGAGGGCGAGATGCACAAGACGGGCGAGATGGAGATCCTGGAGACCGGCGCCATCGATGCCGTGTCGCCGACCGTGGGGGATATCCACGAGGTGAAGAACGGCCTGCTGCACCGGCCGTCCGTGTCGATCCATGTCTACGGTGCGAATATCGGCGCCGTCTCGCGCCATACCTTCAAGGAAGACGGCAGCGCCAAGACCTTCATCAGCGGCTACACCGCCGATACGGTTCCCAACCTCTGGTAATGCCGGCGCGCGTACTGCGCCGGTCCCGTCTTTTCCGCAAAACACGGTGCCTTGCGCGCCTCCGGGCTGGGCCCGGGGGCCGGTTTTTGCACGTCGTCCCATATTATGGAACGCCGTATCAAAAATATCATCCAAAAGACTTGACCTAACGAGCTTTCGGGCTGCATATTCTAAATAAAAGAACATGGTTCCAACATATGGAACGGATGGGTCGAACCGGCCGTCTGGAGGATCAAGTGACAAGCCTGAAGGGCCTGCCGGCGGCAGGAGGGACAAACGCGTGACGGGGGATCTGGGCATCCTTGACCATGCGGGCTGGCGCGAACTGCGGCTGGCGCGTCCCGACCGGGGCAATGCGCTGTCCGAGCCGCTGGTCGGGGCGCTTGCCCAGGCGCTGGACGCGGCCGTAGCGGACGATGTGCCGCTTCTGGTCCTGCGGGGCGAAGGGCGGCACTTCTGCACCGGTTTCGACCTGTCGGACCTGGAAGACCTGTCGGACGGCGACCTGCTGGCCCGCTTCGTCCGGATCGAGATGCTGCTGGACCGGGTCGCCCGCCTGTCCGTGCCGACGCTGGTGCTGGCGCAGGGGCGGACCATGGGGGCCGGGGCGGACCTGTTCGCGGCCTGCCGCTATCGCCTTCTTCTGGTGGACGCGAAGATCAGCTTTCCCGGCGTGAATTTCGGGCTGGTGCTGGGTACGCGCCGCCTGGCCCGCCGGATCGGCGCGGATGCCGCGCGCGATATCCTGCTGTCCGGTCGCACCGTCGACGCGGCCGGAGCGCAGGCTCTGGGGCTGGCCGGTCAGACGATCGAGGCGGGGACCGAAGACGCAGCCGTGGCCGGCATTCTGGCCCGGGAAACAAGGCTGCCCCGCGCCACCGCCCATGCGCTGGAGGAGGCGCTGGCGGATCCCGCGGACAGCGATGGCGACCTGGCCCGGCTGGTCCGGTCGGCGGTCGCACCGGGGCTGAAGGACAGGATCCTGGCCTATCGCGCCACGCTGGCCGCGGCACGGAAGACATAAGAGGGACAAGAAAGAGACGTCAGAGGGACGAAGGACGTCAAAGGGGGGAGAAGACATGAACCACATGACCCGGCCGGCGCGGATCGCCGAGATGCTGGAGCCGCGCTCTGTCGCTGTCATCGGCGCGTCCGAGGACCTGACCAAGTTCGGCGGCCGGCTGTTTAAGCTGCTGGTCCAGCATGGCTATGGCGGGCAGATCTTCCCGATCAACCGCAAGCAGGATTCCATTCTGGGCCTGAAATGCCACGCCTCGATCGGCGACACGCCCGTGCCGCCCGACATGGCGGTGATGGCGGTGCCCCGCGACCACGTGAAGGCGGCCGTCAGGGAATGCGCCGAGGCCGGGACCAAGGCCGCGATCATCATCACGGCAAAGTTCTCGGACGCGGGGTCCGAAGGGGCCGCACTTGAGGCCGAGATCGTCGAAGAGGCCCGCAAGCACGGCATGCGCCTGATCGGGCCGAACTGCCTGGGGATCATCAGCCCGGCCAACAGGCTGGTTCTCTGCGCCTCGCCCGCGCTTTTTGTCGACCAGCTGCTGGTCGGCCGCATCGGCATGGTCAGCCAGTCGGGGGCGCTGATGGCCACGATCTTCGACCGGGCGCAGACCCGGGGCGTGGGCTTTTCGCACTGTTTTTCCATCGGCAACCAGGCCGATCTGAACCTGTGCGACTTTCTGGATTTCCTGGTCGAAGATCGGGCGACCGACGTGATCTGCACCTATATCGAAGGCGTGACCGACGGCCCGCGGTTCCTTGACGTCGCGACCCGCGCCCGGGCGGCGGGCAAGCCGATCCTTGCGGTCAAGGCTGGCCGCACGGCCGACGGAGCAGCGGCCGCGTTCTCTCATACGGCCAGCCTGGCCGGCGGCTATGAGGCCTTCGCTGCCGCCTGTGCCGAGACCGGCGTGGTGGTCATGGACGACCCCGACGCGATGATCATGCTGGCGGCGGCCCTGACGAAGTTCGAGACGCCGTCGAAGGCCGCCACGTCCATCCTGACGACCTCGGGTGGGGGCGGCGCGATCACGGCGGACCGGCTGTCGGATTTCGACTTGCCGCTGACCACCTATGCACCGGAAACCGTCAAGGCGCTGGAGGAGTATTATTTCCCCGCCAATGCCTGCGCCAACCCGATCGACATGGGGGCCGCGATCAAGGGCGGATCGATGCTGGTGGGCGAAGGATCCGCGCAGGCGCTGCTGAGCGATCCGGAAACCGGGATCGTGCTGGCCCCGATCACCACGGCGCCCGACATGCGTCTTTTGTGCGAATGCCTGGCCAGCGGGATGCGCGGCGCCGAAGAGGCGGGGCACCGCAAGCCCTTCCTTGTCGTGGTCCAGCCCGGACGCGCCGGCGACAAGGCCCGGGCGGAACTGCTGAAGAACGGCCTTTTCTACTTCGATTCCATCGACGAGGCGCTGCGGGTCATCGACGGCTATCGCACGCTGACGGAACGGACCCCGCCCACCCCGGACAAGGGCTCATCGCCCGGCACGGTGCCGGCCGGCCTGTCCGGCGCGCTGGATGAGGCCACGGCCAAGGCCTTGCTGGCCGAATATGGCGTGCCGGTGAACGCGGGCGTCGTCGTGGCCGATGCCGTGGAGGCCGAAGAGGCAGCGCAGGGGCTCGCCGGGCCATTCGTGGTCAAGGTCGTCTCGCCCGATATCGTGCACAAGTCGGATGCCGGGGGCGTGGTGCTGAACCTGCCCGACGGCGGGGCCGTGGGCGATGCCGTGGCCGAAATGACGGACAGGCTGGCGGCGAGACACCCCAAGGCGCGGATCGAAGGCTTCCTGGTGCAGGAGATGGTCAGGGGCGAGCTGGAGATGTTCGTCGGCGCCCGCCGCGATCCGATCTTCGGGCCCGTCGTCATGGTCGGCGCCGGGGGCGTGCTGGTCGAGTTGATGCAGGACGTCTCTGTCCGGCTGGCCCCGGTCAGCGTGGCCGAGGCGAAGGAGATGATCCTTGGCCTGAAGGTCGCGCCGCTGCTGACCGGCTTCCGCGGCAGCGCGCCGCTGGACGTGGACGCGCTGGCCGATGCGGTCGCGCGGATCGGCTGGCTGGCCTGCGACCTGGGTGCCGATTTTGCCGAACTGGACGTCAACCCGGTGCTGGTCCGCAAGGCGGGGCAGGGGGTCACCGGCGTCGACGCGCGACTGCTGCTGGAGGAGGAGCACTGACATGCCGGACGCAACAAGCGATCTGCTGATCACCGAAGAGGGCCGGGTCACGGTCTTCACCATCAACCGCCCCGAAAAGCTGAACGCGATCAGCAGCGGTGTGGCCAAGGACCTGCAGGCAGGCTTCGCCGCATTCGACGCCTCGGATCAGCGGGTGGCGATCATCACCGGCGCGGGGGAAAAGGCCTTCACCTCGGGGGCCGACGTGGTCGACATGCCCGAACTCTGGCGCTGTGTGCCGACGCTGGGGATCGATACGTCGAAGCCGGTGATCTGTGCCGTGGACGGCTGGTGCGTGGGCGGCGGCGTTGTGATGGCGGCGACCGCCGACCTGTGCGTCGCGACCGAGCGGGCGAAGTTTTCGTACCCCGAGGCGAAGCTGGGCCTGACCGGCGGCATCATCGCGGCACTGGCCGCGCGCATCCCCCACAAGCTGGCGATGGAGATCATGTTGCTGGGCCGCCCGGTGTCGGGCCGTCGCGCCTATGAAATGGGGCTGGTCAACGAGGTGGCAGAAGACGGCAAGCATCTGGAGGTGGCAATGGGCATGGCGCAGGAAATGGCCGCCATGGCGCCCCTGGTGCTGGAGGCGCTGAAGACCACGGTGAACGACCACATGATGGTGCGTTGCCCGTCGGAACAGATGGCGCTGGCGCAGATGACCGTGAGCCGCATCCGCGACAGCGCGGACCTGCAGGAAGGCCTGGCCGCCTATCGCGAAAAACGGGCGCCGGTCTTTACCGGCAAGTGACGGGCAAGTGACGGGTACGGGCGCCCGGTACGGCGCCCGCAGCGCAACAGGCGATGGGCTGCCCGCGGGGCCATCGCCGAAGACGGAGGAGATCCGCGGCACAAGAAGAACCGACGACTGACTGGATCCGACTGGGAGGAGAGACCCATGACACACGTCTTCACGAAGAACTGGACCCGCCGGGGTCTGCTGGCCGCCGCCGCAACGCTGGCCTTGACCCTGGGCCTGCCCGATACGGCGCGGGCCGAATGGCCCGCGGGCGGATTGCGGGTGATTGTTCCCTATGGCCCGGGCGGCACGTCCGACAACATCACCCGCGCGGTGACGCCCAAGATCGAGGAAATCCTGGGCCGGAACATCACGATCGAGAACATCGGCGGCGGCGGTGGCGTGATCGGCGTTACGCAACTGGCCAAGTCGAAGCCGGACGGGCTGACCTTTGCCATGGTCCCGACCGCGACGCTGGTGATCGCGCCACAGATGCGCAAGCTGAACTATGATCCGCTGACCGACATCCAGCCGGTGGCCAAGATCGCCGAAAGCTATGGCGCGCTGGCGATGCGCAAGGACTTTCCGGCCGACAACCTGTCGGAACTGATCGCCTATGCGAAGGAACATCCGGGCGACATCACGTTCGGGTCCGCCGGGATCGGTTCGATCACGCATCTCTATGTCGAGATCTTTGCCAATGCTGCGGGGATCGAGGTGAACCACGTGCCCTTCAAGGGCTCCAGCGAGGCGATGAACAACGTCCTGGGCGGCCATGTCGACGGGCAGTTCGATGCCGTCGTGCTGCGCCAGGCGCAGGCCGGGGCGGTCAAGCCCATCGCCATCCTGAACGACGAACGGTGGGAGGGCCTGCCTGACGTTCCGACGCTGAACGACCTGGACTTCAAGGGCTTCGAAAACGTGTCGAGCTGGTTCGGCTTCATCGCCCCCGAAGGTACGCCGGACGAGGCCGTGCAGGCCTTCAGCGACGCCACCCGGCAGGCGCTGGAGGATCCGGAGGTCAAGCGCCACCTGAAGGAACTGGGCGTGATCCCGAAATACCTTCCGTCCGACCAGTTCGCCGAACTGATCCGGTCGAACTATGACCAGTACAAGACCATCCTGGAACCGCTGGGCCTGACCCACTGATATCCGGCCCGGCACGGGGTGCGTGCGCCGCGGTCGGACCGGCCGGCCGCACGGGCACGCATCCCGTCATCCCCCCGCGAAGGAGGTTTCCATGCTGTTGCGCCTGTTGCCGGGAGCGGTCACGCTTCTTGTCGGACTGGTTCTGGCCCTGTTGGTCGTGCCCCTGGGCGTCGACGATCCGGGGTTCTCGCAGCCCCATACGCTGGCCCCGCACGACTTTCCGGACCGGCTGTCCTGGCTGGTGGTGTTCTGCGGTATCCTTCTTTTGCTGGTGGGCTGGATGCAGCCGGGGACGGAGGCCGTCTCCCCCGGTCCGATCCGTCTCCGGCGCGCCATTCCCTTTGCTGCCGGCTTTGCCGCCTTCGTGCTGCTGATCCCGGTTATCGGGATCGAGCTGTCGGCCTTCTGCTTCATCATGGGCCTGTTCCTGTTCGCCTCCGACATCGGCTGGGGCCGGGCGCTGATCGTGGCCGGTGTCTTCGCGCTGGTGATCCACCTGCTGTTCATCCGACTTGCCGGCGTGCCGATCCCCAGCATCGTCCGCCTGATTTCCTGAGGGTTTCGCAATGGAATACTGGTCCAGCGTCTTCGCCATGATCCTTGACTGGAAGGTCCTGGTCTTCCTGCCCATCGGCGTGATCGTGGGCGCGATCATCGGGGCGATCCCGGGGCTGACGATCACCATGTCGATTTCGGTCCTTCTGCCATTCACCCTCTTCCTGGACCCGCTGCCGGGGCTGGTGCTGATCTTCGGCATCTCGAAGGGCGGGCTGTTCGGGGGCTCGATCTCTGCCATCCTGCTGAACGTGCCTGGCACGCCCGCCGCCGCATGCACGATGCTGGACGGCTATCCCCTGTCGCGGAAGGGCCGCGCGGGCGAGGCGCTGGACACGGCGCTTTGGGCGTCGTTCCTGGGCGACCTGATCTCGGTCCTGGCGCTGATCCTGCTGGCCGGTGCGCTGGCGCAACTGGGGCTGAAGTTCGGGCCGGTCGAACTCTTTGCGCTGATCGTCTTCTCGCTGACCGTGATCGCGGCGATTTCTACCTCAGGCCTTCTGCGGGGGATCGTGGGCGGGCTGCTGGGCCTGATCGCGGGCACCGTGGGGCTGGATCTGGTCTATGGGTCGGAACGGTTCACCTTCGGGTCGGCGAACCTCTACGACGGCATCGCGTTCATGCCGCTTCTGGTGGGGCTTTTCGCGCTGCCGGACATCCTGCTTTACTATTTCGGGCCGCGGCAGGCGCGCAAGGGCGTGGGCAGGACGGCAGGTGGGGCCAGCGGGCGGCTGTCGATGGCGAATTTCCGCATGATCCTGCCCACGATCCTGAAGGGCGGCTTCATCGGCGTGATCCTGGGCGCGATCCCGGGGATCGGCGCCACGGCATCCACCTTTGTCAGCTATGCCGAGGCGCGCAGGTCCGCCCCCGACCGCGAGGAATTCGGCAAGGGCGCCCTGTCGGGTGTGGCGGCGGCCGAAAGCGCCAACAGCGGCACGGGCGCGTCGACGCTGATCCCGCTGCTGGCGCTGGGCATTCCGGGCGACATCGTGGGCGCGATGCTGCTGGGCGCCTTCTATTTCCACGGGCTGGCGCCGGGGCCCCTGCTGTTCCAGAACAATCTGGACTTCATCCACGCGCTGTACATCACGCTGTTGATCTCGTCCGCCATCGTGCTGATCGTTGGGCGCTACGGCACGCAATACATCAAGCGCATCGTCGAGGTGCCGCGCGACGTGCTGTTCCCGATCGTGCTGGTGCTGACGGTGGTGGGGGCCTTCGCCATCTCGAACTCGCTGTTCGATGTCTGGGTGATGCTGGTCGCCGGGATGGTGGGGATCGGGTTCCGGGCGCTGAGAATCCCCGAAGCCGCGTTCCTGATCGGCTTTGTCCTGTCGCCGCTGTTGGAGAACAATCTGCAACGGGTGCTGATCATCGGCAAGGGCGAGATGAGCGCCTTCTTCGACAGCTGGATCGCGCTTGTGCTTTATGCCGCGACGGTGGCCGCGGTGGTCGGGCGGATCATCCTGCCGGCGTTGCAGGAGCACAAGCTGAAGCGGCAGGCCGGCTGACCGGCGTGGCGGTGCGTGGGGGCCACGCACCGTACGGGGTGCGCGCGGTCCGTGACCGGGAACGGCGCGTGGGAACCCCGGACCCCACGCGCCCTGTGGATGTGGCCGGGCCTGTGCCCGGCCGTTTCGTGTCAGGCGGGACGGCCGTTGCGGTGGGGCTGCAGCAGGGCGTAGATCGCGGCGTTGCACGGGGCGGGTAGCCCGCTTTCCCGTGCCAGCCGAACGGCAGCGCCCGAGACCCATTCGATTTCCAGCGGCAGGCCCTTTTCCAGGTCGAGGGCGGTCGAGGCGCGCATGGAATCGGGGAACTTCTTCACCCGTTCCCAGATCTTGTCGACGATGTCGTTGGGCAGGTCCACAGCGCGGGCCCGGCCGATGGCGGCAGTTTCCGCCATCACGTCGCGGAACAGTTGGCCCAGCGGCGGGTACGTGCGGATGTCGGCCGCCGTGCAGCGCGCGGCCGCGGTGACGCCGGAAAAGGCCGAGAACATGATGAATTTCAGCCACAGGTCCCTGACGATATCCGTCGTCACGGGGGCCGCCGCGCCGCTTTCGTTGATCGCGGCACGCAGCGCATCAACCCGGGCAGAGGGCCGGCTGTCGCGTTCCGCAAAGAGAAACTGGCCCGATCCGCCGGTCTGCCGGATCAGGCCCGGCCCGGCAATGGTGGTCGAGACCTGCGCCACGCCGTTGCCGACATTGGCCTGGGGCAGGATCGCGATCAGGCGGTCGGACGCCTCGACCCCGTTCAGGAAGGGCAGGACGATCGTGTCTGGGCCGATCATCGGCAGGCAGGCCTTTGCCGCGGCCTCCAGCCCGTCGCCCTTCACGCCGAAGATGATCGCGTCGACCGGGCCGACCTGGCCCGGATCATCGGTCGCGATCCACGGGGTGACGGTTTCCGACCCGTCGGCCGTCTCCAGCGTCAGGCCCCTGTCGCGGATCGCGTCCAGGTGGGCGCCGCGGGCGATGGTCGCCACCTGGTGCCCCGCCTGGGTCAGCTTCACCGCTAGGTATCCACCGATCCCGCCGGTGGCCATCGTGGCAATCTTCATCAACCGCTTCCTTGTCCCGAATGTGTCGCGGCGCACTAGACCAGAAGCGCCGCGGCAAGGGAATGCCGGGCGCCGCGGGGCCAGAAGGTTCGCGGCGACCAGCGCCGGGATCCGGGCCGCCGGCGCGTTTCCGGGACCTCTGGGCCCCCGGGTCCGGCCGGCGCATTTCCCGTTTGACGCGATGGCACCGGGCGACTTGGGTCGGAAAATCTGGACAAGTGTCCAGAAAATCCGTTCAGTCCCTTTCGCGGGGCGGGGAGGCTTCGTTCACCGGGTCTGGGAGGGGCCTTTCCATGAACAATCAAACGACATTCGATTATGTCATCGTCGGCGGTGGATCCGGCGGTGCAACTTTGGCGTCACGGCTGAGCGAGGATCCCGCAGTCTCGGTCTGCCTGCTGGAGGCGGGGGGCAATGGCGAGCATATCCTGATCCGCTGCCCGGCAGGCGTGGTCGCGATGATGCCGGGCTATGGCAAGATTTCGAACTGGGCCTTCAACACGGTGCCGCAGGACGGGCTGAACGGGCGCATCGGCTATCAGCCGCGGGGCAAGGCCCTGGGCGGGTCCAGCGCGATCAACGCCATGCTTTATGTCCGGGGCCACAGATCCGACTATGACGGCTGGGCCGACCTGGGCTGCGACGGCTGGTCCTGGGACGAATGCCTGCCCTATTTCCGCCGGGCCGAGAACAACGAGAACGGCGCCGACGACGTCCACGGCGACGGCGGGCCGCTGCAGGTGTCGAACCAGAAATCGCCCCGCCCGATCACGCGGGCCTTCGTCGAGGCAGCGACCGAATGCCAGCACCGCGAAGTCGCCGATTTCAACACCGGCGATAACGAGGGCGTGGGCCTTTACCAGGTCACCCAGTTCCACGGCGGCGAGCATAACGGCGAACGCTGCTCGGCCGCGGCAGGATACCTGCGCCCGGTGCGGGACGCCCGCAAGAATCTGACCATCGTCACCGGTGCGCACGCCACGAAGATTGTTATGGACGGCAAGCGCGCGACCGGCGTCCGCTATCGCGCGGGCCGGGTCGAAAAGGCCGTTCACGCAAGGCGGGAGGTCATCCTGTCGGGGGGCGCCTTCAACACGCCGCAACTGATGCTGTTGTCGGGCATCGGCCCTGGGGACGAGATCCGCCGGCACGGGATCGACGTGGTCCACGACCTGCCGGGCGTGGGCAAGAACCTGCAGGACCATCTGGATTTCATCCAGGCCTTCACTTCGAAGGACACCGACAATTTCGGCATCGGCCTGTCGGGCGGGATGCACCTTACCGGCGAGCTGTTCAAATGGCGCAAGGACGGCACCGGCATGCTGGCCACGCCCTTTGCCGAAGGCGCGGGGTTCCTTAAGACCGATCCGTCGTTGTCGCGGCCCGATATCCAGCTGCATTTCGTGATTTCCATCGTCGACGATCACGCGCGCAAGCTGCACCTGGGCTACGGGTTCAGCTGCCATGTCTGCGCCCTGCGCCCCCACAGCCGGGGAGAGGTCTTCCTGCAAAGCGCCGATCCCCTGGCCGATCCGGGGATCGATCCGAAATTCCTGTCGGACCCGCGGGACCTTCAGACGACGATCAGGGGCGCGAAGATGACGCGCGAGATCCTGATGGCGCCTGCCATGGCGAAATATCGCGACAAGGAGCTGTTCGGGATTGCCGACGGGATGACCGACGCAGAGTGGGAAAGCCATATCCGCGACCGGGCCGACACGATCTATCACCCCGTGGGCACCTGCAAGATGGGCGTGGACGACATGGCCGTCGTCGACCCCCAACTGCGGGTCCACGGGATCGAGGGCTTGAGAGTCGTCGATGCGTCGGTCATGCCGACACTGATCGGCGGCAACACCAATGCCCCCACCATCATGATCGCGGAACGCGCGGCGGATCTGATCCGCGGCAACGCTCCGCTTCGCTGACTGAAGAACGAAGGAGACATTCATGTTCGGAACGATGATGACCCAGCCGCTGACGATCTCGTCCCTGATCGTCCATGCCGAGAACTACCACGGAAGTACCGAGGTGGTTTCGGTCGAGACGGACGGGTCTGTGCAGCATTCGACCTGGGCCGAAGTCGGGTCCAATGCCCGCAAGCTCGCCTCGGCCCTGGGGCAGCTGGGGATTTCGCCCGGTGCGCGCTGCGGCACCATCGCCTGGAACAACCGGCGGCACCTGGAAATCTATTACGGCGTCGCAGGCAGCGGCCGGGTGACCCACACGATCAACCCGCGTCTGACGCCGGAACAGCTGGTCTACATCATCGGCCATGCCGCGGACGAGATCCTGTTCATCGACCGCACCTTCCTGCCGGCCGCGGCCAAGCTGAAGCCGATGCTGAAGACCGTGAAGTTCATCGTGCTGATGGGACCCCGGGACGAGGAAGCGGCCGCCATGCTGGACGGGCTGGTCTTTTATGACGAGCTTCTGGAAACCGCCGATCCTGCCTATGACTGGCCGGACCTGGACGAGAACACGCCGTCGTCGCTGTGCTATACCTCGGGTACTACGGGCAATCCGAAGGGTGTCCAGTACACGCACCGGTCGATCGTGCTGCATTCGCTGGGCGGCAACCAGCCCGACGGTCTGGCGCTGGCAGCGCGCGACACGGTGATGCCGGTCGTGCCGATGTTCCACGTCAATGCCTGGGGCGTGCCCTATATCGCCGCCTCCGTGGGCTGCAAGCTGGTGCTGCCGGGGCCGAACCTGGACGGCGAAAGCCTGGCGCGCCTGATCGACACCGCGCAGGTGACCATCGCCCTTGGCGTGCCGACGATCTGGATGGGGCTGCTGGCGGGGCTGGAAAAGACTGGCCTGAAGGCCGAATCGATGACGCGCACCGTGGTCGGCGGCTCGGCCCTGCCGCCGTCGATGATCCCGGAATTCCGCGACAAGTACGGGGTGGATCTGATCCACGCTTGGGGGATGACCGAAACCTCGCCCCTGGGCACGCTGAACCAGCTGCTGCAACAGCACCGCGACCTGTCGACCGACGAACAGGCGAAGCTGCGCGAAGGCCAGGGCCGGCCGCCCTATGGTGTCGAACTGCGGATCGTGGACGAAGCCGGCCACGTGCTGGCGCGGGACGGTGTCACGCAAGGTGAACTGCAGATCCGCGGTCACTGGATCGTCGAAAGCTATTACGGCCAGGACAAGTCGGCCCTGACCGTGGACGGCTGGTTCGACACTGGCGACGTGGCGACGCTGGACGCCAACGGCTACATGATCATCCGCGACCGGTCGAAGGACATCATCAAGTCCGGCGGCGAGTGGATTTCGACGGTGGAACTGGAAAACATCGCCATCGCCCATCCCAAGATCGCCAATGCCGCTGCCATCGCCGCGCGGCATCCGAAATGGGACGAACGCCCGGTCGTGCTGGCCGTGGCGGTGCCGGGAACGGAACCGACCGAGGAAGAGATCCTGGCCTCGTACACCGGCAAGGTGGCAAGCTGGCAGGTTCCGGATCGCGTGATCTTCGTCAAGGACCTGCCGCTGGGGGCCACCGGCAAGGTGATGAAGGCCAAGCTGCGCGAGACCTATGGCGACGTCCTGATGGAAAACGCGTAAGCGTCTGTTTTCCAATATCTTCCCGGGCGGCATCTGTCGCCCGGGTCCCCTGTCCCCGCGCCGCGACCGGAAGGTGATGTGACACGACCCGCGAAAATCGACCGGCTCTCGCGCCAGGCTAAGGCCAAGTCCGCCAAACGGTCCCGCCGCAAGGAGGAACTGGCCGATGCCGCGCTGGTGACGCTTCGACAGCTGGGTTACGCCCGGACCAGCCTGCGCGACATCGCAGAGCAGTCCGATGTCTCGGTCGGGACGCTGCATTACTATTTCGAGGACAAGGCAGACCTGATCGCCTTCTGCGTCCGCCGCTACAAGACCGGCTTTGTCGAGGATCTGGATGCGATCCTTCGCCGGGACGAGACGCCCCAGGTGCTGGCGGAGCAGTTGTCCAAACGGCTTGGTCTGGCCATCCAGCGCGAGGCCGAGGCGCACCGCCTGTGGTACGACATCCGCACCCAGTCGATGTTCGATCCCGCCTTCGCCGAGGCCGTGGCGGAAATCGAGGCGGCCTTGATCGCCGTCACCGAACGGCTGGTCACGCGTCTGGGCCGACCGGCTGATGAAGGGCTGGCGACCTACCTTCTGCTGGATTCTGCCTTCCGCTATTACCTGCAACGCTGTCTTGCCGGTGACGGGCAGGCGGTGGCGCAGTTCTGCGCCCACGTTCTGGCGCAACTTCAGCCCCAGGGCGCGATGGAGCCCCTGCCGGGCTGACGCACCGTGACCGGACGCGCATGATCCCGGTGCCAGACCCGGCCGTGTCGCATGGCCAGATGCCCTGTCGACCCAAGAGCATCGCTCGGGCCCCGCCCGGCCCGCCGCCCAGGCCCAGCCCTCGACGGCTGTGCGTGGGGCTTGAACGGCATCGCGCCCGTGCTGCGCGGAGCTGGCGCTTCGGCAAAGTGCCGACTTGCACCGCAAATTACCGGGACGGCCCCATGCCTGTTCCTGAACGATGACCGGATCGCGTTCGCCAACATCACTGTCGGACAGGCGACGGGGCTGCCCCGACCGTCTCCCACATCCAGGCGCAACGTCCTTCAGAGACCCTGTGGCGAGTCACCCGGAGCAGGGCCAAGCGTCGGGAAGTCGAGACAGTTGCCCAAATTGGTCCGTCGGTGAGGCGGTGCCCCCTCAGCTTGGACGGCGTAGGGATCTTCGGTCCAAACCGCATGTAAGTCATTGAAAAAACTTGGGCTACATGGCGGGGATCGGTGATCCGCACCGCCATTGATTCTATTGTATGAAATCGGTGATTTGGTAGGCCCGGCAGGACTTGAACCCGCAACCAAAGCGTTATGAGCGCTCTGCTCTAACCAATTGAGCTACAGGCCCGCCCGTGGTCTTTACAGATGTAACGCGTAACATGGTGGTCATCCGCGTCAAGTCCGGGCGTTGCAAGGACGCGCCGGATCGACTAACCCGCGCCAGAGATTAACCGGGGATTGCTGGAATGACCGACCGCAAGAACGGCCTGACCTATGCCGAGGCAGGCGTCGACATCGACGCAGGAAACGCGCTGGTCGAGGCGATCAAGCCCGCCGCGAAACGAACCGACCGCCCCGGCGTGATGAGCGGGCTGGGCGGGTTCGGCGCGCTCTTCGATCTGAAGGCCGCAGGGTACACCGATCCGATCCTGGTCGCCGCGACCGACGGTGTCGGCACCAAGCTGAAGATTGCCATCGACACGGGCGAGGTTGCGGGCGTGGGCATCGATCTGGTGGCCATGTGCGTGAACGACCTGGTCTGCCAGGGGGCGGAGCCGCTGTTCTTCCTGGACTACTTCGCCACCGGCAAGCTGGAGACGGGTGTCGCGGCGAAGGTGGTCGAAGGCATCGCCGAGGGCTGCGTGCGGTCGGGCTGTGCCCTGATCGGGGGCGAAACCGCCGAAATGCCGGGCATGTATGCCAAAGGCGATTTCGATCTGGCGGGTTTTGCCGTCGGCGCGATGGAACGCGGCGCGGCGCTGCCGGCGGACGTGGCGGCGGGTGACGTGCTGCTGGGGCTGGCGTCTGACGGGATCCATTCCAACGGTTATTCGCTGGTCCGCCGGATCGTCGAACAGACCGGGCTGGGCTGGGATGCAGCCGCGCCCTTTGCCGACGGCCCGCTGGGGGCTGCGCTGCTGACGCCGACCCGGCTTTATGTGAAGCCGGTGCTGGAGGCGGTCCGGGCGGGCGGCGTTCGTGCGCTGGCCCATATCACCGGCGGCGGCCTGACGGAGAACCTGCCGCGGGTCCTTCCCGAAGGCGTGGGCGCGGAAATCGACCTGACGTCGTGGACCCTGCCGCCGGTCTTTGCCTGGATGGCCGAAGAAGGCGGGATCGTGCAGTCCGAAATGCTGAAGACCTTCAACTGCGGCATCGGCATGGTCGTCGTCGTGGCGGCCGACCGGGCCGAGGCCATTGCCGACCTGCTGAAGGACGCGGGCGAGACGGTATATGTTCTGGGCCGCACCGTTGCCGGCGAAGGCGTCACCTATACCGGCGCGGCCGAATGAGCCCCAAGCGCGTTGCGATCCTGATTTCAGGCGGCGGGTCCAACATGGTGTCGCTGGTGCGCAGCATGCAGGAGCCGGGCCCTGGCGGCGAGGCCCATGCGGGCATGCCCTGCCTTGTCCTGTCGAACCAGCCGGGGGCAGGGGGGCTGGAGCGGGCGAAAGAGATGGGCGTGCCTACGGCCGTGGTCGATCACCGGCCCTTCAAGGGCGACCGTGTCGCGTTCGAGGACGCGCTGTCGGCCCGGCTTCATTTCGAAGGGGCAGAGATCGTCTGTCTTGCGGGTTTCATGCGGATCCTGACGACGCATTTCGTGTCGGAATGGCAGGGGAAGATGCTGAACATCCACCCCTCGCTTTTGCCGAAGTACCGCGGGCTTCACACCCATGCCCGCGCGCTGGAGGCGGGCGAGGCCGAACACGGCTGTACCGTGCACGAGGTGACGCCGGAGCTGGACGAAGGCCCGATCCTGGGTCAGGCGCGGCTTCCGATCCTGGCGGGCGACACGCCGGAAAGCCTGGCCGCGCGGGTGCTGGTACAGGAACACCGCCTGTACCCGGCGGTACTGCGGCGTTTCGCCGCCGGTGATCGCGAACCCGTTTTTCTGTCCCAGGACTGACGGTTTTCAGCAACTCGCCGACCGCAGGCCCCCCGTTTTCGACGCCCTGACGCCGGCCGATGGCAGAAAGTGGGCAAAGCTTGTGGGGCGTACGGGCCGGGGGCTTTGCAAGGGCTGTCGATTTCGCGTATCAGCATGACCCACGGGGGAAACAAAGGGCGCGGCGACATGCGCACGGCCCCCAGCAACAGGACAGTGCCGGTTCATGATCACGATCACCACGACAGATGCGCTGGCCGAATTCTGTTCGGAAGCCGCAAACCACCCCTTTGTGACCGTCGATACAGAGTTCCTGCGCGAACGGACCTATTTTTCGAAACTGTGCATGCTTCAGCTGGCCATGCCCGGGACCGATGACAGCAATGCCGTGTTGGTCGATCCGCTGGCGGATGGCCTGTCGCTGGAACCGCTGTACGAGCTGTTTCGCAATACCGACGTGGTCAAGGTGTTTCACGCGGCGCGGCAGGATCTGGAAATCTTCTGGGTCGATGCGGGGCTGTTCCCAAAGCCGTTGTTCGACACGCAGGTCGCGGCCATGGTCTGCGGCTTCGGCGAACAGGTCGGCTATGAAACGCTGGTCCGCAAGATTGCCCGCCAGCCGCTGGACAAGAGTTCCCGTTTCACCGACTGGTCGCGCCGTCCGCTGACCGATGCGCAGAAACGCTATGCCCTGGCTGACGTAACGCATCTTCGGCAGATCTACGAATACCTGGCGGCGGAACTGGACCGTTCGGGCCGCGCCCATTGGGTGGCGGAAGAACTGCAGGTCCTGACCGATCCTGCCACCTATGATACGCGGCCGGAAGAGGCCTGGCACCGGATCAAGACCCGCAGCCAAAGCCCGCGGTTCCTGGGCATCGTCCGGGAACTGGCCGCCTTCCGCGAATCCTATGCGCAGGACAACAACGTCCCCCGCAACCGGGTCTTCAAGGATGACGCATTGGTGGAAATTGCGTCGACCAAGCCGGTGACGCATGCGGATCTTTCCGCGTCGCGCCTGTTGCAGCGCGAGGCCCGGCGCGGCGCCATTGCCGACGGCATCATGGCGGCGGTGAAGCGGGGGATGGAACTGCCGTCCGACCAGCTTCCCCGAGAGGACAAGTCGCGCCAGCGGCCGCAGGTGAACCCTGCGCTGGCCGACCTGCTGCGGGTCCTTCTGAAAGCCAAGTCGGACAATTCCGGCGTCGCGGCCAAGCTGATCGCCTCGGCCTCGGATCTGGACGATATCGCGTCGGGCATGCGGGATCTGCCCGCCCTGAGCGGCTGGCGGCGCGAGGTCTTCGGCAACGATGCGCTGCGTCTTTGCGATGGCCGTGTGGCGCTGGCGGTCAAGGGGCAGACGGTTACGCTGGTCGACCTGTGATCGCGGGCGCCCTGTGGCGCCCGACAGTTCCTGGGGATCAGCGCTTGCGGGTTTCCCGCGTATTGGTGCCGGCCACGACCTTGATCAGCTTGGTCCGTTCCAGCGTCTGGGCGCTGATCGACCGTGCGGCCATGACCTTGCGCTGTGCTGTCGTGCCGGTGCCGGTCGCATTCTTCGGATAGACGACCACGAAATCCAGCGTCAGCACGCCATCCGCATCCGGTTCGACTTTGACGTTCCGGGCGCGCAGTTCCGCGCCGTAGGCGCCAAGGCGCGAGGCCTGGCCTTCGGCATAGACGATGGCGCCGCTGAGCGTCTGTTCCACCTTCAGATCGGTGATCTGGGCGATCAGGACATGCGCGTCCTCGCGCGATTCCTTAAAGCTGCTGCCGGCCTGCTTGGGCGGGATCAGCGTGTTCGTGTCGGCCGCGGGATTGCGTTCGCGGCGACCGCATGCGGTCAGTCCCACCGCAAGGATGGTGACAAGGATCAGCAGTCGGGACATGGGGGCTTCTGCCTTGGGCAATCGGTTCGTGTCACAATCACTTCACTGACATCCGGGGCGAGCCAATGCAAGCCGGTCGGTCGGGGAAGGGCCGCTATCGGCCCGTCCCCTGGTCGAACGTGAAACGTCAGATCTTCTGGTCGTATTCGCCGACCGCCGGTTCGGTCCGGATCACGCCGTCGATTTCGGCGAAGAGCGCGCGCATCTCGGCCTCGCTCTCCGCGCTTTCGCAGACCACCACCAGGTTCGGCGTGTTGGAAGAAGCCCGCACCAGAGCCCAGCCGCCATTGTCCAGGATCACCCGGGCGCCGTTCACGGTCACCACTTCGGCGATCTTGCGGCCGGCGAAGGGTTTGCCCTCTTCGTGCCAGGCGACCAGCTTGGCAACGATCCGGTCCAGGATGTCGTATTTCTCGGTATCGGCAGCGAAGGGCGACATTGTGGGCGTCGAATAGGTCGTCGGCAGTTCCTTGCGGAGGTCCGACATCGACTTGCCCGGGTTGCGGTCCATCAGCTTGCAGATCTCGACCGCGACACGCATGCCGCAGTCGTAGCCGCGGCCGATGGGTTCGGCCAGGAAGTAGTGGCCAGATTTTTCAAAGCCCGCCAGCGCGCCCAGTTCCTTGACCCGGCGCTTCATGTGGCTGTGACCGGTTTTCCAGTAATCGGCCTTGATCCCGTACTTCTTCAGTTCGGGATCCGAAGCGAAAAGGCCGGTCGACTTCACGTCCGCGACAAAGGTCGCGCCTTCATGATCGGGGGCAAAGCCGCGGGCCAGGATCACGCCGACCTTGTCGGCAAAGATCTCCTCGCCCTCGTCGTCGACCACGCCGCAGCGGTCGCCATCGCCGTCGAAGCCCAGGGCCAGGTCGGCGCCCGATGCCTTCACGCTGTCGGCCATGTCGTGAAGCATTTCCATGGCTTCGGGGTTCGGGTTGTAGTGCGGGAAGGTATAGTCCAGCTCGTTATGGCTGTTGACGACTTCCACGCCCATGCGTTCGAACAGTTCCGGCGCGATGGCACCGGCGGTGCCGTTGCCGGTGGCGCAGACGACTTTCAGCGGGCGGCTCATCTTGAAGTCGCCGACCAGGTCCTGAAGATAGGCTTCCTTCACCGAATGGTCGATCTTGTAGGCGCCGCCGGGGCGGGCCTCGCCCTTGCCGCCCAGCACGATGTCGCGCAGTTCGGCCATCTCGTCCGGGCCATGGGTCAGCGGGCGTTCAAAGCCCATCTTCACGCCGGTCCAGCCATTCGGGTTATGCGAGGCAGTGACCATCGCGACCGCCGGGCTGTCCAGGTAGAATTGCGAGAAGTAGGCCATCGGCGACAGGGCAGGGCCGATATCGGTGACCTCGATCCCGGCCTGCATCAGGCCGATGATCAGCGCGTTCTTCACCGCCAGCGAATAGTCGCGGTAATCGTTGCCGACCACGATCCGCGGCTCGATCCCGCGCTTGTGCATCTGGGTGCCCAGGCCAAGGCCCAGGGCCGTCATGCCAGGCAGGTTGATTTCTTCCGGGAAACGCCAGCGGGCGTCGTATTCACGAAACCCGGTCGGTTTGATCATCGGTGTCGAAAGGAATTCCCACGTATTGGGAGTGACCTGGGACAGGGGTGCGGTCATCATCAAGGTCTCGATGTGAAATGGACGTTACAGAAGGCTTAACAAGGGCAAGCTCACATCGCAAGAAACCGGGCCCGAGCGTATGGTCACAGGGGGATTTCCATCGGCATCGGCCGTTTTTCGCGGCGTCCTGGGGGGCCTTGGCTCCTGTCGGAGACGATACTAGGTAGAAGGAGAACGGAGGCCCCATGCATCATTTTTCGCTTCTCGATCTGTCACCGGTGCCGGAAGGCGCCACCGTGTCCGACGCGCTGTCCAATACGGTCGAACTGGCCAAACATGCCGACCGGCTGGGCTATCACCGGTTCTGGCTGGCGGAACACCACAACATGCCGGGCATCGCCAGCGCGGCCACCTCGATCGTGATCGGGCGCGTCGCCGCTGAAACCTCGCGCATCCGGGTCGGGGCAGGCGGGATCATGCTGCCGAACCACCCGCCGCTGGTGATCGCCGAACAATTCGGCACGCTTGAAGCGATGTTCCCGGGCCGGATCGATCTGGGTCTGGGGCGTGCGCCCGGGACCGACCAGGCGACCGCCCAGGCGCTGCGTCGCTATTTCCAAAGCGCGGACCGGTTCCCGGACGATGTCGCGGAGCTTTTGGGCTATCTCGGCGATCCCCGGCCCGACGCGCGGGTGCGCGCCGTCCCGGGCGAGGGCAGCCATGTGCCCGTATGGATCCTGGGGTCGAGCCTGTTCGGCGCACAGTTCGCGGCCCATATGGGCCTGCCCTATGCCTTTGCCTCGCATTTCGCGCCGCAGATGCTGGAAGAGGCGCTGCGCGTCTACCGGGCGGACTTCCGTCCCTCTGTCTGGCTGGCACGGCCCTACGCGATGATGGCGGCCGGCGTTTTTGCGGCCGAAACAGCCGAGGAGGCGCGGTTCCTGCGCAGCTCGCAGCTTCTGTCCTTCGCGCGGCTGCGAAGCGGTCAGCCCGGCCGTCTGCCCGCGCCGGTCGAGGATCTGGAAGACTACGTGCCGCGTCCCATCCTGGCGCAGGCCGAAGCGGCCCTGTCCTGTTCCGCATGCGGCTCGCCGGACGAGGTGGAGCAACAATTGTCCGACCTGGTGAAACGCTATGCCCCGGACGAGTTGATGATCACCTCACCGATGCATGACCCCGTGGCCCGGCTTCGGTCGACCACGATCGCCGCAGAGGTGCTGTCGTCCCTGGTGACGCGCAGCGAAGCGGCCCAGTAACGTTTCGAAGTAACGCGTCGCTCATCGGGCTGACCTTCGCGTCAGCCTGGCGGGCCCTTTCCGGCCGGGGGCGCTAGCCAATTAGAGCGTCGCCTTCGACGCAGGGGCCCGGAGCTGATCGCTTGGTCGTCATCCTCGGCCGATGGAATTCAACGAAGCCTTTCAGGCATTGCCAATCGGTCAATGTGAAAGAGCGGCCGTTGGCGTAATTTGAAATGGTCCCGCATTCGGTTTTTCGTCCAAGCTCCATTTTGCGTCCGGATCGCCAGAATGGGCGGGACCGCAAGTTTCAAGCTGCGATCCCCGGATATGTCAGGCCGCGCTGTAGATGGCGTCCCCTGCGGCGCGGTTGATGTTGCCGTCTGCGTCGCGGAAGCCCGCGATCATCGACTTCAGCTTTTCGCTGCCCTCGATCAGGTTCTTCGTTGTCGCCGCAGCCTCGTGCGCTGCTGCGGCGTTGCTCTGGATGATCTGGTCCAGCTCGCTGATGGCAGAATTGATCTGCTCCGACCCGATCCGCTGTTCCTGCGTCGCCGCCGAAATCTCACTGACCAGGTCAGATGTGCGCTGGATTTCCGGCACGAGTTCCGACAGCTCCTTGCCCGCCTTGCTGGAGGTTTCTGCCGTCAGGCGCGACAGGGCCACGATCTCTTCCGCGGCGATCTTGCTGCGCTCCGCCAACCGGCGGACTTCGGCGGCAACGATGGCAAAGCCCTTGCCGTTGTGGCCGGCCCGCGCCGCTTCCACGGCCGCGTTCAGGGCCAGAAGGTCGGTCTGGCGCGCGATTTCCTGCACGATTCCGATCTTTGCGGCGATCTCTCCCATGGCCTTCACGGCTTCCTGAACCGTGTTCGCGGCCGATTCCGCCTGCGCCAGAGAGTTGTTGGCGATCTTTTCCGTCTGTGCTGCATTGTCGGCGCATTGCCGGATATTGGCCGTTATCTCCTCCATCGAGGCGCTTGCCTGCTGCGCGGCCGCGGCCTGGCGGGTCGCGCCGTCATTGACCTTGCTGGCGGCCTCTTCCATCTGTCCGCTGCTGATCGATACGGAATCCGCGCTGAGCGACACCTGGTCCAGCAGGCGGTTCAGCGAATCGTATTCCGATGAGATGTTGCGCACGAAGGCCGCATAGCCCCAGCTGTTGCCGATCCGCATTTTCGACAGGGCCAGCGAGACCGAAACCTCGGTCCCATCCTTGCGATAGAGTTTCAGGTCGCGACTGGACCCGACGATCTTGTCCTGTCCGGTCTTGCGGTTCTGGTCCAGGTAGGAATCGTGGTTGGCTTGGAATTGCGCCGGGACCAGCATCTTCACATTCCGGCCCATGACCTCTTCCGGGCGGTAACCCCAAAGCGTCTCTGCCGCCTTGTTGTAGAAAGTGATGCGGTTTTCGGTGTCGATGATCACCACCGCATCGATTGCGTTTTCCAGGGTCGACTGGAAAAGCCGCACGGGCGGGGTGCTCTTTTTCGCGAGAGGGGTGAGTAGCTGCATTGTGCTCCGCCTGGGAAAACAGTTTCGACGTGGACACGTTATCCTTGCTTCATTGTTTTTGACTTAACGCAAACGGGAACGACCGGCGGGTCCGCACTTGTCGTTCCGAAACTCAGAACAATATGTCGTCCAGATCGTCGGCGCTGGGCGCCGGACCGGTTTTCGAAGTCTGCGCCACCAGTTCCGGTTCGCCCGAACCGAACAGGCGGCGATGGACGGCGCGCTCCTCCTCCATTGTGTAGAGCGCCCAGACCGCCGCCAGCCGGGCCCGGTTCGGGGCACCGGTCAGCGGCGTTTCCAGCATCTGGTTGCCGTGGGCATTCAGCGCTTCCGCGGATTGTTTCAGGGCTTCCATGTCGCGGCCGACATCTTCCATCAACTCCAGCAGCGCCGATGCACGGCGGCTGGCCTGCTGGCGGAAGGCGTTCAGGTTTTCCAGGTCGTCGCGGCTGGAGGTCAGCCGTTCGCGGTATTGCTCGACCGAGAATTCCAGCGCCACGCCGGCGGCAACGATGTCTTCCTGCGCCTGCAGGTTGCTTTGGATCAGCTGCTGCAAGGCGGCGCGGCTGGTGCTTTCCGCGTCCAGACACTGGGCCGCGATCTGGCGCACCTCGCTCGACAAGGTGGTCAGGGGGCCACGGGTGCCTCCGGTGCGCAAGGCGATCAGCGATGCGTTGATCGCGGCATTCGCCAGTTCCTTCGAACAGTCCTCTAGCGTCTGGAACTGGCGGGCGGCCTCGTCGATCAGCTCGCGCGCGGCCTGGGCGTCCTTGCCGGCGCTTTGCAGTGTCTGCTGCACGATGACGATCTCCGAATCGACCTGGTCGACGGTCATTGCCCGTTCGTTCAGACCGCGCTCGATTTGTTCGGCCACCACGCCGCGCGCGAAGAAGGCGGCGCCCCTGCGCCCGATTTCGGACAGATCGCGCATCGTGATCGAGACCTGCCGCGCGATGTCATTCGTGTCGCCGGCGATGCTGCAGGCCTGTTCGCCGGCCAGGTGCCGGACATGCGGATCGGTGTCCTTCTGCAGGGCTGCAAGATGGTCCAGGCGTTGCGCCAACCGGTCCGAGTACTGGATCGCAGTGATCAGCTGCTTCATCAGGTCCTGGGCCTGCCGGGTCAGTTTCTGCGCGCGCTGCTGTGCCTGGCGCGACGCTTCCCGTTCGCGGCTAGCATGCATCGCGAGGCCATCGGCCTTGCGTTCCAGCATCAGGCACAACGGTGCCAGGATCGCGCCGGCGGCACGACAGCTTTCTTGTGCCCCCAGATCCTTCAGCTTCCAGTTGTCGATATTCTCCGAAACGTCGGCCGAGGATTCGGTGATCGATTTGGCGATTCGATCCAGACTGAGGACATAGGCGTCCAACTCGCCAATGGCGAAGGAGGCGGAGATCGTACGGGTCATCGTGCAGACAGCAGCCAGCAGGCGCCCGTTCCCGGATAACAATCTCAGCGGTTTCTCGGCGGCCAGGATCAGGCGCCGTTCCTCGGCCGGGGTGATGCTGCGGTTCTGGCCTTCGATGGCGGCCTGCATCGCCTGAAGCCGGGCCTGCAGTTCCAGCAGGGGTTCCGTGCCGGTCTTTTCCCCCTGCAGTGTCAGGTCGACGAAGGCGGCCAGGTCGGTGGCGGTGTGCATGTGCAGTTCCCGCACGCGCCCAAGGCTTTCGCCCAGGCGTTCGAAAATGGCCGCGCCGTCGCTGGCCGGTTCGGGGAGGCGGGGCCTTGCCGGGAATGCGGCCGGGCCAGTCATGTAGCCCGCCGGTTCGGTGACGCGGGCGGTGCTGCCTGTCGATTGCTGCGCTGTCATGGCCCTGCTGCGGTCTGTGACGTCAGCGCACCGTGCCATCGAAGGCGTAAAAAGCGAGTGAACGGATGCTTCAAATGCAAGGCAACTTTGACGGCGGGAAGATTTCTCCGGTCAACCATTGATTAGGGGGCGGCCGTTAGTGTCGGCGCCAATTCGGCAGAAACGGCGGATGGCTTCATGCAGGACAATGTGTTCGTGATCCCTCACGATCTCGACGTACGCACGACAGAGGGTGTGCAAAAGGATCTGCTGATGTGGATCGCGCAGTCGAAGGGCGCGGTCGGGCTGGATGTCGGTGACGCCAATGCGACGCAGGACGCCGCGCAACTTCTTTTTTCGGCGATGATCGAGGCGCGCGACCGCGGCCTGCCGGTCGCACTTGGCGATACGGCCGCCAGCATGGCGGCAAGAGTGCGCGACTGGGGCAGCGGGCAGGGGAATCCTGCCACCGAACCAGACCAGAATAACCAGGAGGTGACGGGGTAACGCCATGCCGAAGACTGTACTGACAATCGATGACAGCAAGGCGATCCGGGACATGGTCGCCTTCACGCTGGAACCGCAGGGCTTCAACGTGATCGGCGCGGCGAATGGGGCAGAGGGCCTGGAGGCGCTGCGCGCACGCAGGCCGGACATGGTGATCACCGACCTCAACATGCCGGTGATGAACGGGCTGGATTTTATCGCCAAGGCCCGGTCGGATCCGGCGGGCATGGGTATCCCGATCGTCATGCTGACGACGGAGTCCGCCCCGGACATGAAACAACGGGGGAAGGCCGCAGGGGCGACCGGATGGATGGACAAGCCGTTCGATGCGGATCGCCTGGTCGCCGTCACCCGGAAACTGATGGGGTAGGCGCATGATGGAACAAGCCGTAGCCGCCTTCGTTCAGGAGGCGCGGGATCTGCTTGGCGGGTTGGAAGACCAGATTCTGGAGCTTGAGGGAGGATCGACCCCGGCCCAGATCGACGAGGTTTTCCGGACGCTTCACACGGTCAAGGGGTCGGGCGCCATGTTTGGCTATACCGACCTGGCCAGGTTCACACACTGTTTCGAAAACGCTTTCGAACTGGTGCGGGCCGGCACCCTGGCTGTCGGTCCGGATCTGATCGAACTGTCGCTGGCCGCCCGGGACCTGATGGTCGAATTCCTGGACATCGGCGGCGACGGGCCGTCCTCGGCCGCGTTGCTGGCGTCCGACCGCGCAGTCGGGCTGATGGGCAAGATCGACCAGATCACCGGGGCGGGAGCGACGACCGCAGCCTCGGGGGGCGCCGCACCTACGGCCGCCAAGACGGCCATCGGCGGTCCTGATAGGCGGTTCGAGATCTTCTTCCGGCCGGATATCGGCGCGCTGCGCAACGGCATGCGGCCCGAGCTTCTGACGCGGGAACTGACGTCGCTGGGCATGGCCAGGGTGACATTTGACGTCTCGACCGTCCCCCCCTTGTCCAGGCTGGATCCGGGTGCGGCGCATCTGGGCTGGCACGTCTCCCTGACGTCCGATTGCGGGCGCGCGGCCATCGACGATGTCTTCATCTTCGCGGACGAGGCAGAGCTGACCATCGACGAGCAGGATATCGAAATGGCGGAGAGTGCGGACACTGCCGATGGGGCGGCCGTCGAAACCGCGTCGGTCAGCGGGGACAGCCCCCGCAAGCAAGGCGGAGGCGGAGCCCAGGGCAACGGCAGGGCGTCCGAAAGCATCCGGGTCGCATCTTCCCGCATGGATGCGATGATGGATTCGCTGGGCGAGCTGGTCATCGCGCAGGCAAGGCTGGATGCGGTGTCCGAAAGCATCGGCGACACCACGCTGGCCACGGTCGTCGAAGAGGTGCAGCGCCTGGTCACGGGCCTGCGGGATGCGACCCTGTCGATCCGCCTTCTGCCGATCGAGACGGTGTTTTCCAAGTTCAAGCGCGTCGTCCGCGACCTGGCGAAGGAACTGGGCAAGGACGTCCAGCTTCTGGCCGAAGGCGGCGAGACCGAGGTCGACAAGACTGTCATCGACAGGATCGGCGATCCGCTGGCTCACCTGGTCCGAAATGCCATCGATCACGGCCTGGAAACCAGCGAGGTCAGGGTCGCCGCGGGCAAAAGCCCGCGCGGAACAGTGCGGATGTCCGCCCGGCAGGAAGGGAGCGAGGTCCTGATCTCGGTCGAGGACAACGGCCGCGGCCTGGACCGCGAGGCGATCCGGGCCCGTGCGATCGAAAAGGGCCTGGTCGATCCGACCGCGGACCTGTCTGAAAACGACCTGTACAACCTGATCTTCCAGCCCGGGTTCTCGACTGCGGTCACGATATCGTCAGTCTCGGGCCGTGGGGTCGGCATGGATGCGGTGCGGTCGATGATCGATGCGCTGGGCGGCGGTGTGGACGTGGTATCCCGTCCGGGGCTTGGCAGCCGCATCACCCTGCGCCTCCCGGTCACGATGGCGATCATCGAAGGTCTGCGGGTGCGGCTGGGGGAGTCGAT
The DNA here is from genome assembly GCF_009765275.1 of Chachezhania sediminis. GTDB lineage: Bacteria > Pseudomonadota > Alphaproteobacteria > Rhodobacterales > Rhodobacteraceae > Chachezhania > Chachezhania sediminis. Next base: position 736,508 of record NZ_VOPH01000001.1, on the reverse strand, counting down.
CTACGTCATCCCGCTGTCGACGGTCGAGGAATGTGTCGAGATCTCGGCCGCGGACATGCAAAACGGCAGCGGCCGCATGGTCCTGCAGATCCGGGATCAGATGGTGCCCTATCTGGCGCTGGACGAGATCTTCGGTCAGCCCAACGCGGGCGAGGATATCCGGCGCATCGTGATCGTGCGGATCAACGGCAACCAGATCGGTCTGGTCGTCGACGACATCATCGGCCAGGGGCAGACTGTCATCAAGTCACTCAGCTCCTACCATCGCGACATTCCGGGGCTGGGCGGGGCGACGATCCTGGGGGATGGCCGCGTGGCGCTGATCCTTGATGTTGCGACCCTTGTGCGACTGGCCAAGATGCGCGGCGGCGCGTCCCTGAACAAGGCAGCTTGAGACATGACATCCCAGACCCATCCTGCCGGCGATGCACCGCACGCGGCCTATGACGGCTATGACAACCTGCTGATCTTCCGGCTGGAGGGCGAGGCCTTCGCCGTCTCGGTCAAGGGCGTGCACGAGATATTGGATCCGCAGAGCCCGACCATTGTACCCAATGCACCGCGCCATTCGCCGGGACTGATCAATGTCCGCGGTGTCGTGGTGCCGGTCTTCGACATTCGGCACAGGCTGGGAATGGGGGCGGGGACGAAGCAGGCGACCAGCCGCATGATCGTCTTCGAGCACGAGATTGACGGCGAAGCCGGTCGCCTGGCCTTTTCGGCGGACAGTGTCGAAGAGGTGCACGAGGCCGATCTTGCCGGGTTGGAACCGATCCCGGAACTGGGCGCGATCTGGCCGCAGGCCTGCCTGGAAGGGGCCATCCGGCGCAACGGTGAACTGGTCGTGTTACTGAACACCGATGTCCTGTTCTCGCCCCAGGGCGATGGCGACGCGACGCAAACCAAGGGGGCATGACACATGGGGCTTTCGTTCCGGGCCAAGCTTGTCGGGGCTTTCGCCCTGATGTTTTCGGTGGTCTTGGCCAACTGCATCATCGCCTTGGTCCGTCTTGGGGTCCTGACAGACCATTTGCGCGACTTCACCCTTGGGGGAGGTGCCTCCGAACAGATCACGGTTCTTCTGCAGGACGCGTCGGTGGCGCGGAACTGGCTGATCGGCTTGACCGCTGCGGGGCTCGTCATCGCGGCGTTGACAGGCTGCGTGATGATCCGCTCATTTACGCGTGGCATCCGTCGCGCGACAGACGTGACGCGTCTGGCCGCCAAGGGCGATGTCCGCGGCGCCATGTCCGAGATCGAAGGCCCAGGCGCCCAGTCCGGTGGATCCGACGAAATCGGCGCCCTTCTGGCGTCCTTGGGCGAAATGTGTCGCGACATCAGGAGTATGGCCGACGTGGCGGATCGGATCGCCGATGGAAATCTGTCCGAGAACGTCGTTCCGAGGTCCTCTTCCGACCAGCTTGGTCAGGCGCTTGACCGGATGGTGCGGCGCCTGCGTGAGGTGATTGGCGGCGCCCGGACCGGTGCAAGCGAGGTTGCCAGCAGCAGCGAGGCGTTCAGTCAGGCCGCGGCCACCCTGAACAACGGATCGTCCCGCCAGGCCGCTGCAGCGACCGAGGCGAGTGCCGCGATGGAGGAGATGACCTCGAACATCCGTCAGTCGGCGGACAATGCGGCGCAGACCGAAAAGATTGCTCTGCAGGCGGCGCAGGAAGCCAGCGAGAGCGGCGAGGCAGTGAACAAGGCTGTGGCCGCCATGCGCACCATTGCGGAAAAGAATTCGATCATCCAGGAAATTGCCCGCCAGACCGACCTCCTGGCCCTGAACGCCGCGGTCGAGGCGGCACGGGCCGGCACCCATGGGCGCGGCTTTGCCGTTGTCGCGTCGGAAGTCCGCAAGCTGGCGGAACGCAGCCGGCAGGCCGCGGCGGAGATTGGCGAATTGTCGGCCAATACGCTGAAGACCAGTGCCGAGGCGGGCGAAAAGCTTCAGTCGCTCTTGCCGAGCATCCGCCGCACATCGGATCTGGTGCAGGAGATTTCGGCCGCGATGCGCGAGCAGAACATCGGCTCCGAGCAGATCAACCAGGCCATCCGGGATCTGGATGCGGTGATCCAGCAGAATGTCGCTGCAGCCGCGACGGCGGACAGGCTGTCCGGCAATCTCGCCGACCAGTCGGCCGAACTGAAAAAGCTCATGCGCTACTTCCAGATAGATTTGTCCCAGGCCGGAGGCCCTGCTGTGGCGATTGCAGGTTCGGCGCCCGAGGTCCGGGCGGTGACGCCTGCGAAAGTTGGCGCTACACCTGCACCAGTATCACGCCCTGGGTGGAACTCGGCCGCGTCGCCCACCACGGCACCCGTGCAGGCCAAACCGGCCAAGGCAGATACCGGTAAGGAACCGCGCAGCGCTCACCGATCCGCCCACCCGGCCACAGATGACATGCCGTCCGGCGACCGAATGACCAAGCGCCGACCGCAGGCAGAGGAAGGGGGGTTCGCGCTCGACCTCGAACCCGAAGATGTCGACGATTCCGACTTCGAGCGTTTTCGAGAGGCATCCTGACCATGGCCACACATGCAAGAAGCGCAGCCGAGCACAACGACTTCATGGCATTCGACCAGATGTCGGAACAGGACGATCCGTCGGAGGCAAGCACGCTGACCTTCCTGACCTTCCGGATCGGCACGCAGGTCTTTGCCGTGGACGTTCACTTCGTGCGCGAGATCCTGGCCGCCGGTGCGCTGTCGAAGCTGCCGAACACACCGCATGACGTGCTAGGCATGATCGATCTGCGAGGTCAGGCCATCGCGATCATCGACCTGGCAGGCAAGCTGGGCGCAGAGCCGGACGGCGAAGACGACGACCGGGTGATCGTGTTCGAATTCTCGGTCGATGGGCGTACCACATCGCTGGGCGCCATCGCCGACGAGGTGTTGCGGGTGGACGAGGTGTTGCTGGAGGCGATCGAACCGGTCCCTGAAACCCTGTCGGGTTGGCGGTGCGAAGAGGCCTCGGGCATGATCCGCAGCGAGGAGTGCATCGCCATCCTGCTGCGCATCGACCACATCCTGTGCCGCGGCGTGCGCCAGGGCCCGATGGAGTTCGAATACGCCAACTGACACGCGGGTTCGGTGCAGCGCCGACTGGTGTTGCGTTGACCGACGGATCGAATTGCGGATGGATCTCGTGAACGTCGAGTACAGAGAATACGAAATCACACCGGCGCATTGCCAGCGCATCGCCGACCGGACCCGGAAGATTTCGGGCGTGCGTATCGACACGAGCAAGACGGACTTCATCCGTCTGCGCCTGTCGCATCGCCTGCGGACCTTGGGGGTCAAGACATTCGATGCCTACCTGGATCGTCTGGAAAGCGACACCACGGGCGTCGAAACCCGGCTGCTGGCCGAAGCCCTGGCCACGCACACCACGGATTTCTTCCGCGAACGGCATCAATACGACTGGCTGGCCCGCGAGGGGCTGGCGTCCTTGAAGGCGGGCGGCATCGGCCATCGTCACCCGCTCGTGGTCTGGAGCGCGGCATGCTCGACCGGGGCGGAACTGTGGTCGGCCGGGATGCTGATCGCCGAAAGCGAGGACTTCAATGCCGTTCCTGGCCGGGTGCGTCTGATCGGCAGCGACCTGTCGAAGGCGATCCTGCGCAAGGCCGCCGGCGCGACCTATACCGAGGACGAGATCGGAGGGCTGAGCGCCGAGCGGAAGACCCGTTTCCTGCTGCGGTCTAAGACCAAGCGCGATCCCCGCGGGCGCCCCTATTACCGTATCGATCCTGAATTGCGGGGCATCTCAAAATTCCTGCAGGCGAACCTTCTGGACACCGCGCCATTGCGGTCCGAGACGATGGACATCGTTTTCCTGCGCAATGTGCTGATCTATTTCGACAGGGAAACCCAGGATCGCGTCCTGACCAACGTCATTTCGCTGATCCGGCCCGGTGGCATCCTGTTCACCGGACATGCCGAGCCGGTGAAGGGACGTAGCGATCTGGTGACCGTGTCGCCCTCGGTCTACAGGAAACGCTGATCATGTCGCCGGTTCGCAAGCCCTACAAGGTACTGATTGTGGACGACAGCGCCGTCGTGCGCCAGGCCATGCAGACGATCCTGGAGTCCGATCCCGACCTGGAGGTGATCGGCATCGCCTCGGACCCGTTCGCGGCCGCGGAAAAGATCCGAAAGCAGGTGCCGGACGTTATCACGCTGGACGTGGAAATGCCGCGGATGGACGGGATCACCTTCCTCCGGCGGCTGATGGCGCAACGGCCGGTGCCGGTGGTAATGTGTTCCTCGCTTGTGTCGCCCAATTCGGAAACGCTGAACCTGGCGCTGGACGCCGGTGCGGTCGACATCGTCTGCAAACCCGAATTGGGTGTGAAAGGGTTCTTCGAGGAATCGTGCACCCGGATCTGCGACACGGTGAAGGCCGCGGCGCAGGCGCGCCTGTCCCTGCGCACCCGCCTGCCGGTGGAAAAGAAACTGACTGCCGATGCCGTCCTGGCGGCGCCAACACCCCAGGCGATGGCGCGCACGACAGAAAAGGTCGTGGCCATCGGTGCGTCGACCGGCGGCACCGAAGCCTTGCGCATCGTTCTGGAACAACTGCCCGAAAACAGCCCGCCGGTCGTCGTCGTTCAGCACATGCCCGAGGCGTTCACCTCGGCCTTTGCCAGGCGGCTGGATTCCTTGTGCCGTGTCACAGTGAAGGAGGCACAGCGCGGCGACCGGATGCTGCGCGGCCAGGTCCTGATTGCGCCGGGGAACCGTCACACGATCCTGACCCGGTCCGGCGCCAGCTATGGGGTCGATGTGATTGAAGGGCCGCTGGTCTCGCGCCATCGCCCGTCGGTGGATGTGCTGTTCCGCTCTGTTGCGCGGGTGGCGGGCAAGAACGCGGTGGGCGTGATCATGACCGGCATGGGCGACGATGGCGCCCGGGGCTTGCTGGAGATGCGTCAGGCCGGCGCCCGGACGCTAGGCCAGGACGAAGCGACCAGCGTCGTTTACGGCATGCCCAAGGAGGCTCACAAGATGGGCGGGGTCGAGGAGCAGCTGCCGCTGGACAAGATCACTGCAGCCGTCATCCGGATGTCGGTCAACTGAGCGCCCGCCGATTGACAGGCCGGTCGGATGGCGCATCGGCAAACCGTCACGTCGACCGCAGGGCAAGTGGCCCAGCCGCCATAGCGGACCACCGGAATGCAGGGTGATCGGCCTACCGGTCCGCGGCAGGGCCCCTGAAAGGCCGGCGAAAGGTCACTTGAGGCCCCGGCCGCCGGGATGCCGCGACCAGGGGCTTGGGGCGCCCATCGGTTCCCCGGAAAGCAGTTCCTCCCAGGGGGGGGAGACTTCCCCGGGACGTGCCGGCCGACCGGGACCCACGGGATCCGGGGATCTTGCAATGCTTGCGGTCCTGGCTGCCCGGGACCCCGCGGCCTTCAGGATGGATCGGCCGGGTTGTGGTCGTGATGCGTGCAGCTGTCAGGCACCGGATCATAGCCGGAGCTGCCCCAGGGATGACACCGACCGATCCGGCGCAATGTCAGCCAGCCGCCGCGAAATGCACCGTGCTTTTCCAGTGCCTCCAGCGCATAGACGGAACAGGTCGGCTGGAACCGGCAGCTGTGCCCGACCCACGGCGACAGGAACAGCCGATAGGCGCGCACGGGCAGGGCGACGATATGGGCGAGAGGTGACATGAACCCCAGATAGGGCAGGGAGGGGCCGCTGGGAAGGGGCGCTGGGAAGAGGCGCCGCGCCGACGGATGCCTTGGCAGGGCTAGACCGCAAAACAGTCCCGGGCTCCCCGGACCCGGGCAGGGCGTTCCGGATCATGGAAAGCGGAAAAAGCTGTGTCCTGCCAGCGGGAATCCGGGAAGGTTCTGCACCGACCTGACCCTAGCGGTTCAGGACCTTCAGCGCCTGCCGCAGATCGTCCAGCAGGTCGGGCCAGGCGCGTTCGGCGGTGGCGTCTTCGCGGCCGATCAAGACATAATCCCAGCCGTCACGGCCCATTGTCGGCAGTACGTCGCGCGCGGCCGCGCGCAGGCGGCGTTTGGCGCGGTTTCGGGCCACGGCATTGCCGACCTTCTTGGAACAGGTGAAGCCCACGCGCACGCCCTCTGCCTCGCCCTCAGCCCGCTTGCGGGCCTGGACCACCATCGAGGGCATGGCGCGCCGTTTCGCGCGCGCGGCACGCAGAAAATCCCGCCGGTGGCGCAGCACCGACAGGCTCATCTCGGATCCGCTCTGTTCAATACGCTCGACGGGCATCGTGTCCCCGGCTGCCGTGGATCAGGGCACCGGAACAGGCAAAACGCCCCCGCCGCGGGCCCGAAGGCCTGCGATCAGGCGCTCAGACGCTTGCGACCGCGGGCGCGGCGTGCGTTCAGGACCTTGCGGCCGGCCTTGGTGGCCATGCGCGAACGGAACCCGTGACGACGCTTGCGCACGAGGTTCGAAGGCTGGAAAGTACGTTTCATCTTCGGGTCTCCGATAGTCACCGTCCCGGGGAGGCCCGGGTGAAAAGCTGATCTTCTGCCTGTCGTCGCCTGCAGGGCACCCGCCATCGGGGCGCGACTCTGCCGGTTCGGACATGCTGGAAGCCCGCCCTTTACGGGCAATCGTCCGGCAAGTCAAACCCGTTGCGAAGGTTGTCTTGCCGAACTCTTCCATTGGCGCCCCCTGTCGCGCAGGCCCGCCGCCGCGTCAAGCCATCAACCCGGCGTGATGGGATCGGACAGGGCGGAGGATCGCAGCTATATCGGGTCCTGGACCCAAGAAGGGCGCAGTGCCGACCGTCCTGTCCCAACGTGTGAAGGTGCCCCAAACCATGGCCGACCCAGATATTTCCGGACCAGGACGGCAGCGCCTGGTGCGCCTTCTGCCCCTGGCCGCGATTGTTCTGGTCGCGGTGGGGGCCTATGTCGCCTTCGGGGATTCGGTCAGCTTCGAGATGCTGCGCGCCAACCGCGAGGCGCTGCTGGCGGTCCGCGACCAGCACTATGGTCTGATGCTGGCGGGGTTCGTGGTCTTCTATGTCTGCGTCGTCGTCTTCTCGTTGCCCTTCGCGGCGGTGACGTCCGTCACGGGCGGTTTCCTGTTCGGACTGGTCGTTGGATCCCTAGCCAATGCTCTGGCGGCCACCATCGGCGCCTGCCTTCTGTTCTTGGCGGTGCGCTGGGGGCTGGGCGACGCGCTGGTGCGCCGGATCGAATCCAGCGATGGCAAGGTCCGCCGTATCCGCACCGCGCTGGTCGAGAACGAAATCAGCGTGCTTCTGCTTCTTCGCCTTCTGCCGGTCGTACCGTTCTTCGTGGCGAACCTGCTGCCGGCGCTGGTGGGCGTCCGCTTCCGCAGCTTCGCCTGGACCACGGCCGCGGGCATCCTGCCGGGCTGCGTCGTCTTCACCTCCATCGGGACGGGCCTGGGCGGCGTCTTCGACAGGGGGGAAGCGCCGGACCTTTCTGTCCTCTGGTCGGTTCAGGTCCTGGGCCCGATACTGGCCCTGGCCGGGCTGTCGGCCATGCCCCTTGTCATACGCGCCATCCGCGGCCGGAAGGAGATCTGATCCATGCCCCGTATCGCCTGCGACATCCTGGTCATCGGCGCCGGTTCTGGCGGGCTTTCGGTGGCCGCCGGGGCCAGTCAGATGGGCGCGAAGGTCGTCCTGCTGGAAGGCGGAGAGATGGGCGGCGATTGCCTGAACACCGGTTGTGTTCCTTCCAAGGCGCTGATCGCCGCGGCTGCCATGGCGCAGGCCCAGCGACAGGGCGCGGCCTTCGGCGTGGGGCAGGGCGCACCGCAGGTCGATTATGCCGCCGTGCAGGCCCATGTGGCCCAGGTCATCGCCACCATTGCCCCGGTCGACAGCCAGGAGCGGTTCGAATCCCTGGGCGTGACCGTGCTGCGCCACTGGGGGCACTTCATCTCTCCGACCGAGGTCGAGGCGGGCGATCATGTCATCCGCGCCCGGCGGATCGTGATCGCCACGGGATCGACCCCCTTCATTCCGCCGGTGCCGGGGCTGGGGACCGTGCCCTATCTGACCAGCGATACGCTCTGGTCGTTGACTGAACGGCCGCGTCACCTGCTGATCCTGGGCGGCGGCCCCATCGGGCTGGAGATGGCGCAGGCCCATGCCAGGCTGGGGTCGGAGGTGACGGTGATCGAAACCGCCCACGCCCTGGGCCGCGACGATCCGGAAGCCGCGCAAGCCGTGCTGGCGGCGGTCCGCGCCTCGGGCGTCACGATCCAGGACCGGACGCCGCTGAAATCCGTGGCGCAGGACGGGGACGAGATCGTGATTCACACGGGCGACGGCGGCTTTCGCGAGGCCGCGCTGGCGGCGCGGACCTTCCGCGGCAGCCATCTTCTGGTCGCGACGGGCCGGCGGCCGGCGCTGCGACGGTTGAACCTGGGCGCCGCGGGGATCGAGACATACAATGAAGAGATCCGCGTCGACGACAGCCTGCGCACGTCCAACCGGCGCGTCTATGCCATCGGCGACGTGGCAGGGAAGGGTCACTTTACCCATGTCGCGGGCTATCACGCGGGCGTGGTGATCCGGTCGGCGCTGTTCGGGCTGCCGTCGAAGATCCGCACCGATCACATCCCGCGCGCCACCTACACCGATCCGGAACTGGCCCAGATCGGCCTGACCGAGGCCGAGGCGCGGATCAGGTTCGGCGACAGGGTGGAGGTGGCCCGGTTCGATCTAAAGCACAACGACCGCGCCGTCGCGCAGCGCCGGACCGACGGGTTCATCAAGGCGGTCGTGCACAAGGGCCGCCCGGTCGGTGCGACCATTGTCGCCTGCGATGCGGGGGAACACGCCAATTTCTGGGCCTTGGCGCTGGCCAACAAGCTGAAAATGAGCCAGATTTCAGCTACGATTTCTCCCTATCCGACGATGGGAGAGATGGGTAAACGCGTGGCGGGCGCTTATTTCTCGCCCAGGCTGTTCGACAGTCGAACCGTGAAGACCGTTGTCGGGCTGGTCCAGAGGTGGCTGCCCTGACAGACCCGAGGGCACCATGTTCAATTCCCTGTCCGGCCGTTTCCTCGTTCTGACGACGATCTTCGTGCTGTTCGCGGAAGTGATGATCCTGGTTCCGTCGGTCGCGCGCTATCGCGAGGATTTCCTGCTGGGGCGTCTGGAACGGGCGCAGATCGCCTCGCTGGCGCTTCTGGCCGACGACATGCTGTCGAGCGAACTGGAACAGGAGCTTCTGGCCAATGCCGAGGTTTTCAACGTCGTTCTGCGCCGGGACGAGATGCGCCAGCTTGTGCTGTCCTCGCCCATTCCCGAACCGATTTCCGCCACCTACGACCTGCGCGATCCCAGTTCCGTCACGCTGATCCGCGATGCGCTGTCGCGGCTGATGACGCCGGAAAACCAGATCATCCGGGTGATGGGCGCACCGGTACGCGAGGCCGGGCTGCTGATCGAGGTCACGATGGAAACGCAGCCCTTGCGGACCGCGATGATTGATTACGGCCTGCGGATCCTGGGCCTGTCGGCCGTGATCTCGATCGTGACGGCGGTCCTGCTGTTCGTGGCCGTGCAGGTGCTTATGGTGCGTCCGATCCGTTGGCTGGTGAACTACATGCAGCGCTATTCCGCCTCGCCCGAGGACGTGCGCCGCATCATCACGCCCCGCGCCCGGATTCGCGAACTGCGCGAGGCGGAAGAGGCGCTGATGACGCTTCAGACCGAGATCACGCAGGCGCTTCGCCAGAAGGAACGCCTGGCCCAGCTGGGGCAGGCGGTGGCCAAGGTCAGCCATGACCTTCGCAACATCCTGACCAGCGCCCAGCTGTTCGCCGACAGGATCGAGGGGAGCGAAGACCCGCTGGTCCGCCGCATGGCGCCAAAGATCGTGGGTTCGGTCAGCAGGGCTGTGTCGCTGTGCGAAAGTACGCTGGCCTTCGGCCGGGCGGAAGAGCCGCCCCCGCGGCTGACCGTCATGCGCCTGGGCGACGTGGTGGCCGACGTCATGGACAACGAAGCCAGTGCCATCGAGTCGGGCTGCGTGATCATTCGAAATGAGATCCCGCCGACCATGGCCCTGCGCGCCGATCCCGAACAGTTGTTCCGGGTGCTGCTGAACATCGTTCGCAACGCCCGCCAGGCCATAGAAAGCCAGGGCGGCACCGGAGAGATCGCGATCAGCGCCCGGGAAGAAGACACGCTGTGGCGCGTCCGGATCGACGACACCGGCCCGGGATTGCCCAGGAAGGCCCAGGAACACCTGTTCACCGCGTTCCAGGGCGGGGCGCGCAAGGGCGGGTCCGGACTGGGCCTTGTGATTGCGGCCGAACTGGTGCGCGGCCATGGCGGCACGCTGACGCTGCGGGAAACCGGGCCTTCGGGCACGTCTTTCGAGATCGTCCTGCCCAAGGGCGACGGCGCCCTTTGAACCTTTTTGCGGTGACGAAAGAAAAAGCGGATTTTCGGGTTGCAAAGGTTTCGGGGCAGGGCTAAACGGGCCGCCACAGTGGACCGATAGCTCAGCTGGATAGAGTACTTGACTACGAATCAAGGGGTCGGGGGTTCGAATCCTCCTCGGTCCGCCACTGTATCTCTTGTGGGGTGTCAGGCAAAACTGACTTTCATGTCAGATGCCTGACCCCGCAGGCGGAATTTCCGGAATGCGGAGTGGCGTTGCCCAGTTGAGCTCGCGATCGTAAGGTCAGGATATCCCTGCCTTTGCCTGGTCCCGGAAGTCTCGTTTGGCCAAGAGCCTCCCTGCCATCCCCGGAAATACCTTTCCTCAGTTGCCGCTGACCGTGCCGCATGCCGCGTTCGAGCCGGCTTCGTCTTTGCTGTCCCGAATCGCGGCGAGGGGCGGCGCAAGCTCCATGCAGCGATTCTGCGGCGACATTGCCTTTCCGATCGATCCCTTGTTCCGCGGTGAGAAGGTCGCGATAGGGCAATTGGCGCAGCTGGCCGGGTGCGGTGCGGCTGCGTTGGAATGGGTGTCAGTCCGCCACCTCGGAAAAGGGCATTTCCGACTGCGAGACGAATTTGCCTCCCTCCAGAGCTTTCAACGCTTGCGTGGGCGTTTCTTCGGTCGGCTTTTCGGTCCTTGGGCCACGTGGCTGAAAAGCCGGAGCCTCGGTGATGAATTCGAACCCCTACGCGCCGTCGTGCGGCGGCACGTCTTCGACCATTTCTCTGTCAGAAGGGGAGTGCTGGTGCTTGGGGTGCCGTCGGAGCGAAAGGCATCGCCGAACGCACAGAAGCCCTTTCCGCTCGAGGGCTTAGCCAGGCGCAACGCAGAGGACTTGGTGCGCCGCGGTCTCACAAAGCGTCAGGCTGATGGCAGGACCGTTCCCCTATACGAATAGCTGTGGACATTCACTGGGCGCATATTGAAGGATCACGGCATGACTTGGCTGGATGACACACTGATCGTCGTCGCTGTGATCGCCTTTGCAGTCCTGATCAGCGGCCCGGTGCGCCGGAACCGGAACTGGCTGGCCACGGTCACGCCCCTGGCCTCGATCATCGGCAGCGGCTTCCTGGTCTCGGTGCCCCTGCTGGCCAGCGCAATCGGCATCTGGGCGATCCCCGCGGTGATCGGGCTGACCCTGCTGGCATTCCTGATCGGTGGCGCGATCCGCTACAACATCCGCTACGGCGAGCCGGAGTTCGAATCCGTCGACGCCGGCCACCCGCTCAAATCCTTCGAAACCATGTCGCATCTGGTTTTGATCGGCGCCTATTTCATCTCCGTCGCCTATTACCTCGTGCTGCTGGCGGCCTTCGGGCTGAAACTGCTGGGCTGGGAGGATCTTCTGCTGGGCAAGGTCGTCGCAACGGTGATCATCTCCTCCATCTGCCTGCTGGGCGCAACCAAGGGGCTGCAGGGCGTAGAGCGGGCCGAGGTCTTTACCGTCAGCGCCAACCTCGCGGCTATTGCCGCCCTGCTGGCCGGACTGGTGATCTTCGCAACGGCGCTGCCGCAGGGCTACAGCTGGACTGCCGCCGCCGTTCCGCATCATTTCGACTGGAATTCGCTGCGCTTCCTGATGGGGCTGCTGATCATCGTGCAGGGGTTCGAAACCACGCGGTTCATGGGCGATCTCTACGACGGCGAAACCCGGATCAAGGCAATGACCCGGGCGCAGATCGTTTCGTCCATCGTCTACGTGATCTTCTTCCTGCTGATGATCCCGCTGTTCCCGTTCTTCACCTCGACGGCAGATGTCGCCGGGTTCATCGGGGTGATCGGGCGGGTCACGCCCTGGCTGCCATTCATCGTCACCGCCGGTGCCATCGCCAGCCAGTTCAGCGCCTCGGTCGCCGACAGTATCGGAGCCAGCGAACTGGTCAGCGACACGACGCACAAGCACATCACACCCCGGCACGCCTATGTCGTGATCGGCGCGGTCGCGGTCAGCGTGATCTGGGCGACGGACGTGGTCTCGATCGTCAGCCTGGCCTCGCGCGCCTTCGCCCTGTTCTATGCGCTGCAATGCATCGTCGCCGTCCTGGTGGCCCGCCGCCGCGGCGACAATGGCCAGGCGGTCTGGTTCACCCTTCTCGCCGTGCTTACCTTTGCCCTCGCCGTGCTCGGCATCCCCGCAGGCGCCTGACCCGCAGACCCTAAAAGGGCATCTGTCCCAAGGTTCCCGCCGGACTCGACGCCCAGGCGCCTTTAGGCGGCGATCTTGCAAAGTCCCATCAGGAATTCAACAAGGTGGATCGCTTGGGCTCGTGGCACCGGCGATGCAGGCAATCGCGCGCAAGTTGGGCCGATCTCCCAGCACGATTTCTCGGGAGATCAGGCGCAACTCGGCGACGCGCAGCGGAGAGTTCGACTATCGGGCCATTGCGGCGCAGTGGCATGCAGATCGTGCGGTCAGCAACGTCTACCGGGACAGCGAATGCCCGTTACCTCGGCCGACCGGGCCGCGCGATGTAGGCTCCGATCAGGACAAGCGGTCCTGCAAGGAGGAACGCCAAACCTGGCACCTCGGTGAAGAAGACAAAGCCCAGGAACACGGCCCAAAGAACCGAAAGGTATTCAAATGGTGCCAACGCGGAGGCATCTGCATGGGCGAAAGACAGCGTCATGAGGATGTGGGCGAGGCCGCCTGCAAGGCCGGTGGCGATCAGGAGTGCCAGGCCTGCCGGACCGGGCCAGGCCCACCCCCAGGGAAGTGTCGCGAGGCCGCCGAGCGCGGAGATGACGGCAAACCAGAACGCGATGGCGCCAGCCCCTTCGCCGAGCAGTGTGAGGCGGCGGACCTGGATCAGCGCGCCGGCCGTCAGCACGGCGGTCACAAGGCCGAGAACCACGCCCAGGCCGCCCGCGTCGGGCAGGACGCCTGCGAAAGCGGGGAGGCAGAATGTGGCCGCACCGGCAAGGCCAAGCGCCACACCGGCGATCCGCCGCGCGCTCAGGTTCTCGCCGAGAAGCGCCCAGGCGAGCAGTGTGAGCATGACCGGCGCCAGGTAGGACAGCATCGTCGCTTCGGCCAGCGGCAACAGACGGATCGTCGCGAAAGAGGTGAACATGGCCGCGGCTCCCATGAGGCAGCGCCCAATGTGCCCCATGGGGCGGGAGGTCCTGAGCCCTTCCGGCCAGTCACCGCGCCACCACAGATAGGCCGCGAGCGGCAGCAGGGCGACGGCAGACCGGAAGAACACCACCTGTCCCAGTGGCACCGTGTCGCCGAGAGCCTTTACGCAAACGCCCATCAGCGCAAAGGCGAGGGTCGAAAACACACGCAGCGTGATCCCGAGCGCTTCGTTCGATGCGGGACGCAGGGCGTTTTCCCGCGGCAGGGGCGCGCTCATGACTTGGCCGCCTGAACGAGGGCCCGCGACACGGGGCCGACCGCCAGCGTCCTGACAGGCCCGTTCGAACTCACCCGCCTCATCCTGCGCTGAACCGGATATGCGGCCGGCCCGCGTCCGCCGATCCGTCGATATGTGCGGACACCCGGAAGACGTCTCGCAATGTCTGCTGGGTAAGCACGGCTTCGGGTGTGCCACAGGCACAGACGGCGCCCGACTGTAGCACCACGATCCGGTCGCAGAACATTGCGGCGAGGTTGAGGTCGTGCAGGGCGATGATGCTGGTCAGCTCGAGATCGCGCACCATACGGAGGATCTCGATTTGGTGATGGATGTCGAGGTGATTGGTCGGCTCGTCGAGGAACATCACCTGCGGGGCCTGCGCCAGGCCCCTCGCGATATGCACGCGCTGACGCTCGCCCCCGGACAGGGTCTGCCACGCCTGTTTCCGGCGCGATGTCATGCCCACGCGGTCGAGCGCTTCGGCGACCGCGGCTTCGTCGGCCTCGGACCAGCCGGCAAGCGCCGACCGGTGCGGCGTTCTTCCTAGCCGCACCACATCGGCGACTGTGACATTGGTGTCGGTGGCCGCACTTTGCTGGACGAAGGCCACCTGCCGCGACAGCGCCTTCCTGGGCACCTGCGCGATGTCCCGGCCGTTGATCTCGACCCGCCCCGAGGCCGGGCGTCGCAGCCCCGCCAGCAGCCGCAAGAGCGAGGATTTGCCCGATCCGTTGGGGCCGATCAGGCCAAGGGTTTCGCCCGGCGCGACCGTCAGCGACACGTCCGATACGATGGTCTTGCGCCTGACGCCCCAGCTCAGGTTCTCGGCGACGATGCTCATGTCTGTGGCCTCGCCCGGTAGAGGATGACGGCAAAGAAGGGCACGCCGACAAGTGCGGTCACGACCCCGATGGGCACGGTCTGTTGGGTGGCGATCACGCGCGAGACGATGTCGGCGATCACCATGAAGACCGCGCCGACCACGGCGCAGGCCGGCAGCAGGCGCAGATGCAGCGGGCCTACGACATATCGCGCGGCGTGGGGCACGACCAGCCCGACGAAGCCGATGGCGCCGACCATGCTGACGATGGTCGCGGTCAGAAGGGCGGTCACGCCGAACAGCACCAGCCGGATGCGGCCCACGGGCACGCCGAGCGCCGCGGCATCCTCGTCACCGAATGTGAAGGCGTCGAGCGAGCGCGCCATCCAGATGCAGATTGCGAGGCTGACGATCACGACAACCAGAAGAAGTTGGAAATCCGGCCAGCGCACGCCGCCGAAACTGCCCAGCAGCCAGAACATCACGTCGCGCGCCTGCTGGGCATTGCCGGAGGTCGTCACGATATAGGAGGTCAGCGCGTTGAAAAGCTGCGATGCCGCCACCCCGGCGAGGATCGTGTGGTTCGGACCGCTCGTCGCGCCGTTTGACAAAAGCGCCACCAGGGTGAAGGCGGCGAAGGCGCCCGCGAAGGCCCCCAGCGACAGCGACAGGCTGCCCGCGCCGATGCCCAGAACGATCACGCAGACCGCCCCGGTCGAGGCCCCCGCCGAGACACCCAGCACGAAGGGTTCCGCCAGCGCATTGCGCAGCAGCGCCTGAAGGATCGCGCCGCAGATCGCCAGACCCGCGCCCGCCAGCGCCGCCACCAGTGCGCGGCTCAGGCGCAGGTTCCAGACGACGCTTTGTTCGATGGGTGCGATCTCGGCCCCGGTCAGGCCCAATTTGTTGGTGACCGACAGGAAGACCGTCCGCAGGGCGATGTTGTAATCGCCAATCGCCGTCGCGGCAGCGACGGCAAGGGTCAGGACGACGACGGATAGGCACAGGAAGAGGGCGAGCCGACCGGCACCGCCCTCCGATGTATCGGAAGACATCACGGAAGATCGAGCGCCTTGAGTTGCCGGGCCACCTGCTCGGCGCCGTAGAGCGTGCGGATGCTGGGGTTCATCGCTGCGCCGCTCATGGTCACGATCCGGCCGTTCTTGACGGCGTCCATCTGGCTGACGGTCGGATCGGATGTCAGGAATTCGATCTTGTTCTCGGCCGTGTCCAGGTCCCAGCGGTTGCGATCGACCTGGGCCGCGACGAACACGGTCGGATTGGCGGCCATGATGCCTTCCCAACCCAGGGTCGGCCAGTCCGCCTCGGTCGTGATGGCATTGGTGCCGCCAAGGACGTCGGCGATATAGCCCGAAGGCCCGTTGCCGCCGCCAAGATAGGCATCGTCGGCCGGCGACGGGCTCGAGAACCAGAACAGGAAGGTCAGATCCTCATCTTTCGCGAACTGCTCACGCAGGGCAGCCTCGCGCGATTTGAAATCTTCGATCAAGGCCTGGCCGCGATCGGCGACGTCGAAGATCAGCGACAGATCTTCGATTTCCTTGTAGAGCAGGTCCATGCTCCAAAGCTTGTCACGCGACCCGTAGGCATCGTTCGCGTCCAGCGTTGTCGAACAGGCGCTTGGCGAGAGGTATGTCGGGATGCCCAGTTCCTCGAAATCCGAGCGCTTGGCCACCTTGCTGTCGGGGCCGAGCAGGGTCGTGAGCATCGCCGCCACGAAGTCGGGTTGCTTCGACAGAACGGCTTCCAGCGTCGGGAACTCGACCGTAAGCAGTTCAACCTCACCGTTGGCTTTGGCCACCTCGGGCAAGACCGAGTTGGGCCAGAAGGCGGTTGCTGCCATCCTGTCCTCAAGCCCCAGAAGCAGCATGATCTCTGCGCTGTTCTGGCCAAGAGCCACGGCATTCTGCGGAGCCCCTTCGAAGGTTACGGCCTGGCCGCAGTTTTCGATTGTCAGGGGATAGTTCGTCTGGGCCTGAGCCGTGGCGGCTGAAAAGGCCAGCACAGCGGTTGCCAGTGCCAGGTTCGACTTGTTCGACATCGCGAGAATCTCATTGTTGAGTAGTTCTGTCGGGAATTGGCTACAGGTATCCTGAGACTGTTTCAAGGCATCTTCGTCAGGCGGTTTTGTGCGCGAAGCGATGTCTTGGGGTTTCATCAAGCCCAGGCTAACGGGCCCTGGATGGCGCCGCGTCCTCACGAACAGGCGTCGCCTCCGGGCCGGGGGCACTTTTGCGACCGGCCGCGATCACAGCGGGCTTAGAACCGGACTGGCTCAGAAAGCGCGGGACAGGACCTTCGCCATTTGGCGCACCAACGCCAGCTTCGGGCAACGTTCACTTGGCGCGCCACCGTTCCACAGCATCCGGTACGGGCGTACCGCCGCAGGCCCGCCACAAGCCCCAGACCGGCTGCGGCGGGGTCCACGAACTGCGGCATGGCTCCACAGACTTTTGTCGCGCGCTACCGCTTGATGGACCAGACCATCGCGGTTTCGTAGCCCGCGGCTTCGAGCATTTCGATCTTGGAGCGCCACCCGGCTGGGCAAACCACAAATGCAGTTCCCATGCCTCTGTCCGCAAAGGCCGTTTCGGCGCCGCGCAGAAGTGCGGTCGCGCCCCGGCCTCCGTCTGCAAGGGCCATGGGGTCGGCCAGGTCCCGGTGGTAATAGTCGTCGATGACACCTGTTCCTGTGATGTCGTGCGCCGGCGGGAAATGAAGCCGCGATGCGGGCTGCGCGATCACGTAGCCGTTCAGGTTCTCCGGCGCCCCCAGGACCATCATGTCCCTGTCACGCAGCGTCAGGCTTCGGTTCATCCAGCCGGCGAACCGGTCGTCCGCGTCGGGATGGCGCTCCCAGAAAGGATCGATCTCGAAGAGGATCTTCTTGTTCTCGGCTGCCCGCGCGACGATGCCGGGGACGTCAGCCTCGGTGGCCGACCGGATGGTCGAGGGGCGACCGGCATCGCCAAGATCGGTTCGGGACAGATAGAGCGTCAGCGGATCGTAACCGCGATCGCGAAAAACCTCGCGCCAGGGATCGCCAGTTACGCAGGTGGACAGGAGGATCCTTGCACCGTCCCCCGTCAGGGCGCGCTCCGCCGCTGCCACCAGAGCGTCCACCGTGCCGAGCGGCGCGCCGGGCTCGACCGCGCTGTCGGGCAGGATCAGGCCTGGGTCGCCCTGGCGGCCCGCGTAGATCGGGGGCACGGGAAGGCGCATCGCGTGGATCACGCCGGTGATCTCTCCGTCATGCTCGGACACCTGCCATATCTGTCGGAACGGCTGCTGCTCGGATGTCAGGGCGAATGTCAGCGCCTTTTCGATCTGTGCCGGGGCATCCGAGGCCACTTTCCAAAGGACCGGGTCGACGGCATGACGTTCCCTGGCGTCCAGCAGCAGAAGATCGACAAGGCGGGGGATATCGCCGGTGGTGGCGGTGCGAACGGTGCAGGACATCTGGTTGATCCTTAATGTTGGCGCATGTGGTGCCTGACCATAGATCAACGCGTTTCGTTCGTTTGACAAAGCAGGACATGTAAGAGAGCCTTTAGAAAAACTAACGTCTTGGGCCCCGCTGATGAAGCAAATGAACCTGAACTCCCTCCGGGTGTTCGCTTGCGTTGCGCAGCACTGCAACCTTCAGCGCGCGGCGGACGAGCTGAACCTGACGCGCGGCGCGGTATCCCAGAGGATCAAGCAGCTTGAAATCGACCTCGGCGTCACCCTGCTGGAACGCCAGGCCCGGGGCGTAGTGCTGACCCCCGAAGGGGCCCGCTGCCAGGAGGCTGTCGACAAGGCCTTGGCCACGCTCGAAACGATGGTCGCCGAACTCGGCCGGGAGGGAGAGCAGATCACACTCCATCTTGGATCCTCCACGGCCGCAAAATGGCTGATGCCGCGTATGGGCGATTTCGCCGCCAGGTTTCCCCGTATTTCACTCAGGACGGAGGTCCACTCTCAACAATTGTCCCGTGACCTGGCGCGCAACGAGATTGCGATCTGGCCAGGCAAGACATCCGATCCCAGACCATTTCAGAACGCGCGCGCATTGACCGACATCTGCCTGGTCGCCGTATGCAGCCCGAACTTCCCCCGGCCGGATTGGCCGATGGACCTGGAAACGCTGCTGATGCTGCCGCTGCTTCAGGACGAACATCGCAGGTGGGAGGCACTGATCGCGTCGACCGGATTCCGCCCCAGGCACAGGCTCTTGAATTTCGACCGGTCCGCCCTGGCGCTGGACGCGGCCATAGAGGGGCACGGCGTCGCCATCGCCCCGACCTACATCGTCGAAAACGATGTGAACCGGAAGCGATTGGTAGAGGTCTGGGTCAGCCCGGAACCGCCGACCCAACAGCTATTCGTTTCCTGGTCGCACGAGCACGTGAGACAACCCTACATAGATCGCGTCGTGGACTGGATTGCCTCGGAGTTTTCCAGCGAACAAGTGCGGAAAGGCAGATAGGGGACGTCCGGAAAAGTCCCGCGCTGCCGATCTCGGATCGTTCGAAACGGCTTTGAAGATGTCACCCCCCCCGAGACCTGGACCGTTTGAAGCTGGGGTTAGCGGCCAAGTTTTCCTGGGCTGGAGAGGAGCGGAGACCTTGCCTTCCCGGCCCAGCGGTGCAGGATATCTGCGGCCCGGGCGGATTGATGCCGGGCGCTTGTCATCTGGCGCGCGGGGGCGGGCAGGCCGCATTGCGACAGCATGTGACCCACGTCGATGGGGAACCGGGCGGATTCCGGCAGATCGCCCAAGGCCGCACCGGCCTGGGTCATGTCGGCGGCGTAGTAGAGCTCCGACACCCCGGCGATCAGCATCGCGGCCACGCAGAGCGGACAGGGCTCGCAACTGGAATAGAGCGTCGCGCCGCGCAGGTCGACGGTGCCAAGGTTGCGGCATGCGTCGCGGATCGCTTCGGTCTCGCCGTGGCTGGTAGGATCGTGGTTCAGCACCGAACGGTTGATACCTTCGCCGACGATTTCGCCGTCCTTCACCACGACGGCGCCGAAAGGTTCGGTGCCGGGGGTGTCCAGCGCCGTGGCCGAAATCGCGATGGCACGGTCCATGAAGCGGTCTTCATACATGGGCCGCCTCCAGCGTGTTGCCTGTCGCGGCGAAGCAAGCCACGCGGCGGTCGTGGATCCTGGGGTTGCGCTCGGGGCGTTCGGCCTTGCAGCGGTCGAAGGCCAGCGGGCAGCGTGGATGGAAGGAACAGCCCGGCGGAGGCGACACGGGCGAGGGGACCTCGCCACCCATTGGCGCGCGGTCGCGTCTGGGGTTTTCCAGGTCCGGGATCGTGTCGAGCAGCATCCGCGTATAGGGGTGCAGCGGGTTGGCGAACAGGTCCCGGGTCGGCTGGATCTCGACGATGCGGCCCAGATACATCACCGCGATGACATCGGCCATGTGGCGGACCACCGACAGGTCATGGCTGATGAAGAGATAGGTCAGCCCCATCTCGCGCTGGAGCCGCTTCATCAGGTTCAGGACCTGCGCCTGGACCGATACATCGAGCGCCGAGGTCGGCTCGTCGCAGACCAGGAATTCGGGCTCGCCCGCCAGCGCGCGGGCGATCGAGATCCGCTGCCGCTGGCCGCCGGAGAATTCATGCGGATACTTGGCTGCATCGGCGCCAGACAGGCCGACGGTGCACAGCAGCTCCTCGACCCGGGCGGTGACCTGCGCCTCGGGCGTTTCGGGATGCAGGGTGCGCAGGGGCTCGGCCACGATCCGGCCCACGCGCCAGCGCGGATTGAGCGAGGCATAGGGATCCTGGAAGATCATCTGCATCTTCCTGGGGTCGCCGTTGAACCGGATCGCCCCGCCCGATGGCGGATGCAGCCCGGTGACCAGCTTGGCGATGGTGGACTTGCCACAGCCGCTTTCGCCGACCAGCGCAAGGGTCTGGCCGGGCGGGATGTCGAAATCCACGCCATCGACCGCGCGCAGGGTCCGGCGCGGCTTGCGTTCCAGCACCCGGTTCAGCCAGGGGGCGGAGACATCGAAGCGCCGTTCCAGCGCATCCACTTCAAGGATCGGTCGGATCATACGGTCTCTCCTGTCAGGGCCAGCCAGCAGGCGGCGCCGGCGCCGTCGGTGCGGGGAATGTCGCGTCGGCATTTCGGCCCGGCCTGGGTACAGCGCGGGTTGAATGCGCAGCCCGCGGGGATCGCGCCAAGGCGCGGCATCGAGCCGGGGATCATCTGCAGCTCGGATTCGTCGTGGCGCAGGCTGGGGATCGAGCCCATCAACCCGGCGGTATAGGGATGTTGCGGACGGCGGACGACGTCCTCGACCGTGCCCAGTTCGGCCAGGCGGCCGGCATACATGACGGCGACGCGATCGGCTGTTTCGGCGATGACGCCCATGTCGTGGGTGACAAGCATGACGGCGGTGCCCCGGTCGCGGCACAGGCGTTTCAGCAGCGCGGTGATCTGGGCCTGGATCGAGACGTCAAGCGCCGTGGTCGGCTCGTCCGCGATGATCAGCTCGGGTTCGGCACACAGCGCCAGCGCGATAACGATGCGCTGGCGCATGCCGCCGGAAAACTGGTGAGGATAGTTGTCGATGCGTTCCTCGACCGCCGGGATGCCGACCTCGCGCATCAGGTCCAGCGCACGGGCGCGGGCCTGGGCGCGGGTAAGGGAGGAATGCAGGCGGATCGTCTCGACCAGCTGGTCGCCGACCTTGAAGAGCGGGTTGAGCGAGGTCAGCGGGTCCTGGAAAATCGCACCGATCCGGCGGCCGCGGATGGTCTGCATCTGCTGTTCGGTCAGGTTGTCGATGCGGTCGCCCGAAAGCCGGATCTCGCCCGCTGCGATGCGGCCGGGCGGTTCCAGCAGGCCCAGGATGGCCATGCCGGTCATCGACTTCCCGGCGCCGGATTCACCGACCACCCCAAGAATTTCGCCCTTGCCGATGGTCAGAGAGATTTCGTCGACTGCGGTCAGGACACCGCGCCGGGTGGGGAATTCGACGCGCAAGGCGCGGACGTCCAGGACGGTGTCGGTCATGTGGCCTTCCGGTAGCTGGGGGAAAAGATCTCGGACACCGGCGGATGCCCGGCAGTGCGGTCGGGGTACTTGGCGACGAGGCCGTCGAATTGCCGTTGGGCCCGGGTATAGTCCGCGTCGCCGATGCCGGGGATCTGTCGGTCCTGCATCACCCGGCGACCATCGATCCAGACGTCGCGCACGTCATGGCCTGAGGTCGAGGTCATGATCGTCTGGATCGGGTCGGGGGTCTGCAGGGTGCGCGACAGGTCGATCACGGTGATGTCGGCGCAGGCACCAGGGGCGAGGCGGCCGATATCGGTGCGGTTCAGGGCCCGCGCGCCACCAAGGGTCGCGGCGTCGAACATCATGGCACAGGTCAGGGCGGCCTGGCTTTCGGCGATGCGGCCGGTCATCATGCCGACCTGCATGTTCAGGATCATGTCCGGCGGCCAGGTATCGGTGCCAAGACCGATGTTGATGCCCCGTTCGCTGGCCGCGGTGAAGCTGCGCAGCAGGCCGCCATGCCGGGCCGAGACCAGCGGACAATGCACCAGCGTCGCGCCGTGCTGGGCCATCAGGGCGAAATCGCGGTCCGAGGCATGGGTGCCATGGGGCAGCAGCCAGTTGGGGCCGATGGCGCCGATGCGGTCGAGCCAGTCGATCGGCGTGGTGCCGTGCTGCTCCTGCACCAAACGGATCTCGGTCGGAGATTGGCAGGAATGCTGTCGTACCGGCGCGCCCATCTCGGCGGCGATGGCATGGGTCCGCTGCAGCAGTGCCTCGGTGCAGGTTTCGATCCGGTCGGGGGCGAACATGGCGCGGATACGGCCCTGTGCCGTACCGTCGATGCGCCGGGCGAAGGCGGCCGCGTCTTCAAGGCCCTGCAGCCCGCGCATTTCGTCATAGACCGCGCGAATGTTGCCTGCGGTGTCCGTCACCTGTCCGCCGGTTCGGTAGGCGGGGCCAAGGTAGGCGCGCAGGCCCAGTTCGTCGGCCGCTTTCGCCGCCGCGTCGAATTCTGTGACCGTTTCGCCCCATTCCCGGTAGAAGAGAGAGGCGATGGGAAGCGCCGTCGTGATCCCGTTGCGTATCAGCTGGGCGAAGGCAAAACGCTTCTGAAACGCCAGCTCTTCCTCCGAGTACATCTCGTAGGGACCCGCGTCGATGTAGCTTTGCGGCCAGACCCGGCCCTTCTTCCAGGCCGGGCCGTTGTCGTAACCCAGGATCGTGGTGTCGAGATCCGACAGCGCATCGAGGTCGATGAACCCGGGCGACAGGATCGCCTCGCCATAGTCGATCCGCTCGGCCTCGCCCTCGAAGGCGGGGCCGACATGGAGGATCTGCGTGCCCTCGATCACGACGCAGCCGTTTTCGAAGATCACGTGGGCGCCGTCCTGATGGCCGATCACCCAGCGGGCGGAAAGGACGGTGCGGCTCATGGTGCCTCGATCACGGCTTTGCCGTCCCGTGCGACGACCATGCCGCCCTTCATCACCAGCTTGCGCGGGGCGTGCAGTGCCACGGCCTCGGCCAGGGTTTCGCCCTCGACCAGCACGCAATCGGCCTGGCAGCCGATGTCGAGCCCATAGCCTTCGGTTTCCATCACCTTGGCGCCGCCATAGGTGCAGATGTCCAGCGCCAGTTCGACCTCGTCATCCCGGCGCAGGTTGTTGCGCAGGCCGATGAACATTGCGCGTTCCAGCATGTCGCCGTTTCCATAGGGGCCCCAGGTATCGCGGATGCCGTCATTGCCGCCGCAGGTCAGGATGCCAAGCGCGGCCAGCTCCTTCACGCGCGGGACAGGGGCCGAGGCCGGGGCGGTGGTGGCGATGTGGATGCGGTTCTCGGCCAGCTGCTCCTGCAGGCCGGCGACGTAGTCGCGGTCCGGCGCGCCCAGGCAGAAGGCATGGCTGATCGTCACCTTGCCCTGCATGCCGTGCGCGATGGTCCGCGCGATGATCTCCTCCATCGAGAACCCGCCCATCGCGTCGCGCTCGTGCAGGTGGATGTCGATCGGCTTGCCGTGCTTCTCGGCTAGCCTGAACACGGCGTCGAGGTGCCCCTTGGGGTCGCGTTCGATCCCGCAGGGGTCGATCCCGCCCACGATATCCGCGCCCATCGACAGCGCCTCGTCCATCAGCTCGACCGTGCCGGGGCGCGGCATCATCGAGGATTGGGGGAAGGCCACGATCTCGATGTCGACATAGCCCTTCAGCTTCTCGCGCGTGGCCATCACGCCCTCGATCCCGGCCAGCCCGTGATGGGTGTCGACATCGACATGGCTGCGGATCTGGGTGGTCCCATAGGCCATCGACTGGATCGCCTGCCGCTCGGACTGCACTTGCGGGTCGAGGCCCAGCGAGACCTTCACCTCGCGCTCGTTCGTGATCTTGTCGATCAGGCGCGGCCCGACCTCGTTGCGATACCAGGGCAGGCCCAACAGCGACTTGTCGAGATGGGTGTGCGCCTCGACCAGGCCCGGGATCAGGATGCGGCCACCACAGTCGATGACCTCTCCGTCTCCGCCGGCGGCGAAACGGCCGTCTTTGATGTAGAGGTCGGTGGCGGGGGCGCCCATCGGGCGGACGTTCTTCAGAATGGTCATGGTCATCTCAGTTTGGGGTTGAGGGCATCACGAAGCCAGTCGCCGATCATGTTGACCGACAGCACGATCAGGCAAAGCTGCACGGCGGGAAACACAACGATCCACCACAGGCCCGAAAACAGGTACTGGTTGCCGATCCGGATCAGGGTGCCAAGGCTGGGCTGATCGGGCGGCATGCCGACACCAAGGAAGGACAGCGTCGCCTCGGACAGGATGGCGAGGCCGAAGTTCAACGTCGCCGCCACCATGATCGGGGTCAGGCAGTTGGGCAGGATGTGGTGCAGCATGATCCGCCAGGCCTTCACCCGGATCAGACGCGCGGCCTGCACGTATTCCTTCTTGCGCTCGACCATGGCCGAGGCCCGCACGGTGCGCGCATATTGCACCCAGGACGGCACGGCGATGGCGAAGATCAGGATCGGCGCGGCCAGCACGTCCTTCAGACCTGTCGGCAGGGCGGCCGTGGCCATGGCGGAAATCAGGATCGCGATCAGGATGAAGGGCATCGACAGCAGCACATCGCCCATCCGCATGATCACGTTGTCGACCCAACCGCCGAAATAGCCGGCGATGAGCCCCAGGCTCAGCCCCACGGCCAGCGCCACGATGACCGAAGCAAAGCCGATGACCAGCGAAATGCGCGAGCCATAGAGGATGGCCGACAGAATATCCCGGCCCTGCGTGTCGGTCCCCAGCAGGTAAGGCCACTGGCCGCCTTCTTCCCAGATCGGCGGGATCTCGGCATTCCACAGCTCCAGCGCGGCCAGGTCATAGGGATCCTGCGGCGAGATCACGGGCGCCAGGATCGCGGTCAGCGCCACCAGCGCCAGCAGGCAGGCCGCGAAGATCGCGCTGGGATGGCTCCGGAACGAATACCACAGGTCGCTCTCTTGCATCGCCTCCAGTCGGGCGCGCAGTGTCGGTTTGGCGGGATCCGTCTCTTGCGTCATCTGCGAGATATCAGCCATTGGCCCCTCCGGCTGTGGCGGTGTCGTCGCGCAGGCGCGGATCGACCCAGGCATAGGTGACGTCGACGATCGTGTTGAGTGCGACGAAGATGAACGAGACGAGCATCAGGTAGGCGGCCATCACCGGGATATCGACGAAGGTCACCGCCTGGATGAACAGCAGGCCCATGCCCGGCCATTGAAAGACGGTTTCGGTCACCAGGGCAAAGGCGATGAGGTTGCCGATCTGCATGCCGGTCAGGGTAATTACCGGCATCAGACAGTTCCGCAGCGCATGGACCCAGTGCACCCGACGGGCCGGCACGCCACGGGCGCGGGCGAATTTCACGTAATCGGTGCGCAGCGTCTCCAGCATCTCGGCCCGCACCAGCCGCATCACCAGGGTGATCTGGAAGGTCGAGAGCGACAATGCCGGCAGCACCAGTGCCGCGCGCCCGGAGGGCGTCAGCAGCCCGGTCGACCACCAGCCGATATCCACCGTCTGGCCTCGCCCGAAGGCCGGCAGCCAGCCAAGGCTGACCGAAAACGCAAGGATGAGCATGATCCCCACCACGAAGGAAGGCAGCGATACCCCCACGATCGACCCAAGCTGTAATGCATTGGCCATCCGGCTTTCCCGGTAGACCGCGGTGATCACCCCCAGCGGTATGCCGATGACCAGCGACAGGATCGTGGCCACCAGCACCAGTTCGAAGGTGGCGGGAAAACGTTCGCCGATCAGAACCATCACGTCCTGCTGGTTGCGGTAGGAGATCCCGAAATCACCCTGCGCGGCTTTGGTGACAAACCGCGTGTACTGGGTCACGAACCCGTCGTTCAGCCCCAGCCGTTCGCGCAGCTGGGCCCGGTCTTCCTGTGTGGCCTGTTCGTTGACCATCATTTCGACCGGATCGCCGAAGAACCGGAAGATCGTGAAGGCCAGCAGCGCCACCGCCAGCATCACGAAGGCCGCATTGGCAAAGCGCTTGATGAGAAAGGCTGTCATATCCGGCTCCATCCGGCTCGAAGGTCGGGGGCAGGGTGGCCCGCCCCTAGGTCTTCCTTGCTGACTTGCGTCTGAGTTGGCCGGGGGGCACAGCCCCCGACGGGCCGGATCGCGTCAGCGATCCGAAGCGCTCAGCCCTGGCCGCCAACCTGCGCGAACCAGAGCCGCGGCTTGTTGTCGGGGAACAGCGGCATCTCGGTCACCTCGTTCGTCACAGCCCAGGCCATCGGCTGCTGGTGCAGCGGGATCATGATCATCTCGTCCTTGACGATCTGCAGGGCCTGCGTCTCCAGCCCCAGCCGCGTGTCCACGTCCAGCTCCTGGCCGGCCTGCTGGATCAGCGCGTCCAGTTCGGGATAGGACCAGCCGCCCCAGTTGAAGACGCCCGAATTCCCTTCCTTGGTATGGAAGATCTGCAGCAGCGGCGAATAGGCATCCAGCATCGGCAACGTCGCCCAGCCCAGGGTGTAGACGTCGGTTTTGCCGTTGGTCCGCTTTGGCGTCTGCACCGCGCGCGGGGCCACGTCCAGCTTCGGCGCCAGCCCGATCCGCGACCACATCGACGCGATCGCCTGGCAGAACTGCTCCTCGTTCACCAACCCGTCCGACAGGCAGTTGAACTCGAACGCGAACCCTTCCGGTACACCGGCATCGGCCAGAAGCGCCTTGGACGCCTCCGGATCGTATCCTGGAAGTGTATCCAATTCGGCCACGTAGCCGGGGATCGGCGGCGCGACGGTCGCACCCGCGATACGGGATTTGCCGCGCATCACACGCTGGTGGATCAGGTCGAGGTCGATCGCCTTGTACAGCGCCTCGCGCACGGCCTTCTCCTTGAACGGGTTCGGCTCGCCCGAGACCAGCGTGTCGCGGAACGGGAAGCCGATCATCACGGTGCGCAGGTCCACACCTTCCAGCACTTCGACATTCGGTGCCGCGTCGAGCCGCGGAAGATCCTGCACCGGCGCATCGTTGGTGAAGTTGATCTCGCCCGACAGAAGCGCCGCCACGCGGGTCGCGGCCGAGGTCACCGGGGTCAACTCGATCCGGTCAAGGTTGTGCTGCGGCTCGTCCCACCAATCGGGGTTCACCACGAAGACGGTCTTCGCATCCGGCTGGCGGCTTTCCACGATGAAGGGGCCGGTGCCGTTGGCATTGTAGGTGGCATAGCCCTCGACGCCCGAACCGATGTCCGTGGGCAGTTCGGCGCCGTTCTCCACCATCCATTCCTTGTCGAAAATATGGATGTTCGTCAGGTCGTTAAGTAAAAGAGGGTAGGTCCCGTTCAACGTGATGTCGACGGTCAGGTCATCGACCACCGCGGACGAGACATAGGCCGGCAGGTTGCCCTTCAGCGGCGAGGTCTCGTGGCTGACCCGCTGCAGCGAAGCCACGACATCGTCGGCGGTGAAGGGGTTGCCGTTGTGGAAGGTCACGCCGTCGCGCAGCTTGAAGCGCCAGGTCACCTTGTCGTCCAGGATTTCCCAGCTTTCCGCCAGTGCGGGCTCGATCTGCAGGTCCTCGTTGTAGCGGACCAGCCCCTCGTAGACGTGGTTCAGCACGTTGATCGTGAAGCTGTCGCCGTAGGAATAGGGGTCGAGCGACCCGATATCGCGGTTCGCGCCCCATTTCAGAACATTCTCGGCCGCCGCGGCGCCGGACAGGCCGGCAAGTGCCGCGGAAGCAAGCAATAGCGTGCGGATCGTCATGTTGTTTGGTCCCTGTTTGCGAATTGTTTCCGGGAATCGCCCAGATTGGATACGATGCAAGATACATTGCCGATTGATCTTCATGTGGCAAGTAAATTGTATCCAATTGACCTATCTCGATGTATGCGATATACGCCTCGCACTGAGAATGGACGCGAACCGACCATGACTGAAAAGACGACCCTGACAGACGCGGTCCACCAACTGCTGCGCCGCGCGATCATCGAACAGGCCCTGAAACCCGGCATGCGCCTGCCCGAGGACACGGTGGGCGAACAGTTCGGCGTGTCCCGCACCATCGTGCGTCATGCGCTGGTGCGGCTGGAAAACGAAGGGCTTGTCGTCACCCGCCGGAACAGGGGCGCCTTTGTTGCCGAACCCTCGCTGGAAGAGGCCAAGCATGTCTTCGAGGCGCGCCGCGCGCTTGAGGTCGAAGTGATCCGCCTGCTGGTCGAGCGCATGCCGTCCAGCGGCTATGATCAGCTCGAAGCGCATGTGCGCAGCGAACAGAGCGTCAAGGGCAAGGACGGACCGGTTTCGATTCGCCTGGCCGGCGAATTCCACATCCTGATGGCCGAACTGACCGGCAATGCGGTGCTGGCCCGCTACGTGTCCGAGGTCGTGCTGCGCTGTTCGCTGATCATGGCGATGTACGCCAAGAGCCATTCGTCGGAATGCGCGGTGGACGAACATTCGCAGATCATCGTGGCAATTCGTGACGGCGACGTGCGCCGCGCCACGTCGCTGATGGACCACCACCTTGGCGCCGTCGCCGGTCGGGCCGAACTTGAGCCAAAACAGGACAGCGTATCGTCGATCCTGTCCCGCTATGGAAAGGAACTGGCCTCGTGAGTGACGCTGCAAACCATCACGCGCTGAACTTCTCGGATCTTACCCCGCGCGAGGCCTACAAGGTCATGATCGGGACGATCGTGCCGCGTCCGATCGCCTGGGTGACCACCATCTCGCCCGATGGCGTGGTCAACGCGGCGCCTTATTCCTTTTTCAACTGCCTGTCCGCCGATCCGCCGATCCTGGCGCTGGGCGTCGAGAACAAGCCGGACCGCAGCTTCAAGGATACCGCCTACAACATCCGCATGACCGAATGCTTCACGGTCAATATCGTCGACCGTGCGAATGTCCGGGCGATGGCCGTGACCGCGGCAGGCTTCGCCGCAGAGGTCGACGAGCTGGAGATGGCCGGCCTGACCGCGTCCCCCGGGCTCGAGGTTCCTTGCCCGCGCATCGCCGAGGCGCCGGTCGCTTTCGAATGCCGCCGATACCTGGGGATCGAAGTCAGCTCGGCCCGCGAGATCATCCTTGGCAAGATCGTCATGGCCCATGTCCGCGAAGACATCATCGACCTTGAGACATTTTACTCCGATCACCAGAAACTGGATGCCTTGGGGCGGATGGGAGGGAATGGCTATGCGGGAACGCTGGACTATTTCGACTTGGCGACGCCCTCGGTGGACCAAGTTCTGGCCGGGCGGAGCGAGAAGCGCGCCGGCTGATTGATCTTCGGTTGCACGCGAAGATCGGAGAGCTGACGCTTGAGAACGATTTTTTGTCCGACGCGCTCGGCAGGGCGGGACTGTTGCCAAGCGCAAGAAGATGATTGATCGGAATGCGAAGCAGAGCCTGTCACGCCAGACCGAGGTCCTCGGGATCAGTCGCAGCCCGTCGGGGATGCCGATCTGAAACTCCTGCACCGGATCGATCATCTGCACATGGAGTTCCTCTTCGCGGGTGATCTTGTCGATGCCGGAGGTGCGCCGTTTCGGGAGTGCCTTTTCGAAATTCGCCACAGCCCGTTCCCGGGGCAACTGCCAAAGGTGTCGTTGCCGTTCCGACTTGCGGATGTGCCTTGTTTTGGTGAGCTGGATGTATTGCTCCAGAACGACGCGGAGCGGGGGCAGTGCGACCGGAACACCGCCCAGAAGGGCGTTTGTCACCTCTGGCGCAATCGGCTTTTCGACCGTCCTTACTGGTGACCTTGCCATAGAGGTGCTTCGGTACGTTCAGAACGAAGTAGTAACGGCCCCGGTCCAGTGTCAGCCCCATCGCCTGATCCTCGTTGCAGATCCGCAGGTATTCGGGATTTGATGAGGTACAGGAAACAGCGTCTTGGTTAAGAAACCACTACGCGTATGAAAATATGGGGTTTTCGTTAAATGACCTGCCCTCATAGCGGCAGTCTAGTGGCGGAGACGAAGGGATTCGAACCCTCGATACCGTTTCCGGTATACTCCCTTAGCAGGGGAGCGCCTTCGACCACTCGGCCACGTCTCCGCCGGCGTGTCTACGGGCAAGACACAGCAGATACAAGCGGTAATGGAATGGAAATGTCTGGAATGGTCGATGTCGTCCTGCAGGCACATCCATCCCGGCCAGGCAGAGACAGCCCGGTCGGCGCGGAAGCCGGATGATCGCTCGGAGCGAACGCGGTCAGGTGGAGGCCGCGTCGAACGTGTTGGTGCCGGGCAGGGTGGTCCGTATCAGGGTCCAGTGCTCGTCATAGGCGTCGCGCAGGGTACGGGCGTCCCGGTCCGACCAGGGAAAATAGGCCGGGACCGTGTCAGAGGCAGGGAAGCGCCGGGCCATCCGCTTGGCCAACAGCTTGCCGTCGGGCACGTTGCCCTTCTTGTCGGCCTTGCGGGCCAGGGCCGACATCGCGTCGGCCGAGAGGGAGCGGTTGACGTATCGGCCGCCGTCGTCGTGCAGCGGCTGGCCGGCCAGATGGGCCAGGATTGCCTGCCTGTGCTTGGGGAAGTCCTCGAACCGCCAGACGGTCAGGCGGGCGCGGGGAAAGGCCGCGGCGATGTCGGCCAGTACCTCCGGCCAGCCGCGTTCCAGGTGCATCAGGGGGCGGCGAAGCTTGTCGAAATCGAAGACTTTGCCGCGCCGCGCCACGGTGGTCAGGTTCGACGCGAAAAAGCGATCGTAGCTGCGGAGGGTAAAGCAGATCTCGACCCGTTCGTGGTCCAGCTGTTCGGGCAGGTAGGTCAGGCGGCGGGGCAGGTCGGGATAGACCTGCTTGCGCGTCAGGTTCAGACGGCTTGCGCCCAGGATGCCTTCTTCCGACAGGATCAGCCGCGAAGACCGTTCCAGCGCGTCCGAGATCAGGTGGTCCAGCCGCTCGCGCGAGCGGGTGGCCTGATCGCGGAATGCGTCCCCGGTCAGGTTCGACGAGAAGGCCAGATGCTGGTCCGGGCGCAGATCCTTGGGCAGAAGCAATTCCGTGCCGCTGTCCCGAAGCTTGTCGCGATGACTGTCCAGCGCCGACTGGATATAGGTGGTCGCGGTCTTTAGGGCACCCAGATGAAGAACGATCCGGGCCGGTTGAATCGGGGGAACCTGGTCAAAATTATCTTGCATCAATTGAACTTGCCTGCCTGCACGGCAACCAAAGTGCGTGGCGCGCGACGGTCCGTCAAGCCCAATGAGGTTGTGGTATTCGAACTATTCCGGTCTGTTGGGTGTAACCCGTCGTTAACGACTGTGCCCTAGATTGGCCCCCGGGTGAATATCATCGGACCAGGGGTGGGCGATGTCTGACATTGTGGTGGCGGCGGGCGCCGGCGGGCGCCTTGCGCGTGTGGATTCTGCGCAGTTCGGGGTGAATTTTCTGTTTCATTCCGACATCGCGCAGATCGGAGGCGAATATCATCAGGTCGTGAATCAGACCCGCGCCGGCGTGCTGCGGTATCCGGGCGGCACGATTTCTGAACAGTACTTCGACCCGGGAAACCCGGATGCGGCGACGGCGCGGGACGTGGTGGCGATCCTGACCGGCGCTCCGGTGGTCGAGACGCGCACGACGGAAGGTCTCGGCGACTTTCTGGCGTTTTGCGGGACGACGGGGCGTGCGGCGACCATCGTGTTGCCGACCTATCGCTATTTCGATCCCGGGACCGGGGGACTGGCCGCGGGAGCCGAGGCCGAAATCAAGGGTTTCGTCACCAAGCTGATCGCCGGCGTCTGGGGCCACGCGGACATCCATTCGATCGAGATCGGGAATGAGTGGTATCAGGACAAGTTCGACTGGACTGCGCGCGAGTTCGCATCGCTTCAGGCCAGGATCGCCGGCTGGGTGCGCGATGCCAACGATGCCCAGGATCGGCAGTCCGCCATTCGGATCCTGGCCCAGGCCGGTCGGTCCGAGGCCGAGAACGACATTCTGGCCCGCGCCTTCAACGGGCACGAGGGCGATGTCGACGGTGTGATCACGCATCTTTACGCCACCAACGGCAGCGGCGACGGGATGGCCATCGGATCGGGCAGCGCCCAGCGGCTGGAATCGATTACGGAGACGTGGGAACGGCTGCTGGACAAGGACGTGCCGATTTCGGTCACCGAATGGAACATCGGGGAAAGCGGGCCCGAGACATCGCTGATCAACGGGCTGGAACGGACCGCCCCCCTGATGCGCGTCTTTGCCGAGATGGTCGCCCACGATGTGGAGATGGCGGCGATCTGGACCGGGCAGAACGTCAGCCCCGCCGCTCTTGCGCCTGTCGAAGGCGGCGGTACGGCGCTGACGCCGACGGGGTATTTCTTCTACATGCTGTCCACCGCGTTGCCGGGCACGGCCCTGCAGATCCCGACCGAGGTTCCGAAGCTGGAAGTCGGGGGACGGGAAGTCGGCTATCACTACAGTTTCACCTCGAAGGAAAAAGCGGTGCTGTACCTGGTGTCGGGCAGCGACGGAGCACTTGATCTGGACGTCGACGTCTCGGCCCTGGCGGCGGGCGCCTATCACGTCAGCGCGGCCTGGCTGGAAGCGGCGCCGGGCTCTGTCGCCGATGCCTACGATGCCAGGGCGGCGCTGCGAGTCGATCCGTCCTTCGATGTCGGGCGGGACGGGACGGTCGATATCCAGCTGGACGCCTACGAAACGGTGGAGATCACCTTCACCTATTCCGGCGGGCTGACCCTGCGGGGGGACCCTGTGCGGGGTGTCGCGGACAGTTTCGCAGGTTCGCGCTTCGGCGACGACCTGTCGGGCGGGGGCGGAAATGACCGGCTGATGGGCAAGGGCGGCAACGACCGGTTCGATCCGGGCACCGGCGATGACACGGTGCTGGGCGGCAGGGGCAACGACACGGTGTCCTACCAGGGGGCTGGTGCCGGGGTCAGCGTCTACCTTGCCTCGGATCTGGCAGAGACCGCGGCGGGCATCGACCGGCTGGCAAGCATCGAGACGGTCGAGGGGTCCGAATTCGCCGACCGGCTGTTCGGCGATGGCGGCAACGGGCTGTTCGGGAATGGCGGCGACGATTTCCTCTGGATCACGGGGAAGACCAATCGGGCCGATGGCGGCGCGGGCGATGACATTATCGATGCGCGCGTGGGGGGCGGGACCCTTTCCGGGGACCTTGGCGCCGATCAGATCCTGGGCGGCATGCTGCAGATCCGGGCCTTCGGCGGCGGCGGTGCGGACCGGATCATCGGCAGCACGGCCAACGACCTGATAGACGGCGGTTCGGGCGATGACCTGCTGACCGGCGGCGCCGGGCGGGACAGGTTCGTTTTCGCGACAGGCGACGGGAAGGACCGGATCACGGATTTCGAACCGGGACGGGACCTTTTGGTGCTGCACCACGATGCGGCCGACCTGAATGCGGCGCGTATTCGGCAGGCGGCCGAGGCCGCCGTTCTGGAGATCGGCGGCGACAGCATCGCCTTTGGCGGGCTGGATGCCGCGACGCTGGACCTGTTGGATCTGCTGGGCTGAGGACCTGAGGTCGGGACCCGTTGATCCTGACCCTAGTTGTCCGAAGGCGGTTCGAAAAAGCTCCAGCAATTCCGGAAGCCGGGGAGGTCGGCACCGTGATAAAGTCGGCTGCGGTCCATCCGGGAAAAGAGCGTGTCGGCCGTCTTCAGCCGCAGCAGGTATTCCGTCAGGACGCGGCCCGCGACCGGGTCGCGGCCGGCCATTTCCAGAAGCAGCGCCAGCGTGTTCAGCATCAGGTCCGTGCCGCCCAGCTTGAATCGGTCCATGCCGTTGAAGCCGGACTTCGTCGTAGGCTGCGTCCCGTCATAGATCGCGTCCGGCGCCAGCCCCTCGATCGCACGTTCGCCTTCATAGGCCTTCAGCAGGTTGGCGAAGAAATAGCCGGAACTGCCGATCATCCGCTGATCCTCGGTCAGCCCGTGGTCCATGAAGGTCTGCAGGGTCGAGATCAGCCAGCGGGGCGGCAGGGTGGCCAGAAGCAGCGCATGTTCCTCGGCCCAGAGCCGGTGGAAGATCGTACGGGCATGGTCGGTATGGTCGGTGTCCCGACGCAGATAGCTGATCGCCAGCGCGTTCAGCAGCGTGGCCGCGGGCAGTCCGCGCAGGCGATGGGACAGGATCGCCACCTGGTCGGCCATGTTCTGGCGCTTGCCGCCCGGGAACGTTTCCGATCCCTCGACGATCTCGGTCCTGAGGGCGGTCAGATCGACGTCCCGCGGGGGCAGGACATTGTCGATCCGCGCCTGGTGAGAGACGCGCTGGCCCGCGCGGTCCGACAGGGCCCGCAACGCGCCGGGCACGGGCAGGACCGGCGCTTTCGGTGGCCAGTCGGGCAGGGCGATCATGTCGGGAAGGGGCTGTGCCGGCGCAGGCCCTGCCGCCAGGAATTCCCGCGCTGCGCGCTTGGCCTCTTCCGACGACGCCGCGCGGGCGATGGCCTGCTGGACAGGGGGCATCTCGACCGGGGGGGCCGTTTCCTCGGGCAAGTCCGCGGACAAGGCGCCAGAAGGCTCGAGGCAGTCCAGGAACAGCCTTGCGGCGTTCTCCGGGCTGTCGGGGCGCAGGATTTCCAGACGGTCGCCGGCGACCTCGCGCGGTTTGGCCAGCACACCGGCCCAGCCTTCTTCCATCTTCAGATGGCGGAGCAGGTCTTCGACCGCCGGGAAGGCATCGGTTTCCGCCAGAAGATCGGCATGAAGCGAACGGATCCAGTCCTTTTCAGGTGGGCACAGGAAGTAGATACGGCATGTCAGCCCATTGAAGGCCATCAGGATCTGGCGGATACGCCCGGCAAGATTGCGATAGGGCCGCCGCATCGGCGCCAGCCCCGGCACCGGTCCGGCCAGTCCGGCGCAGGACAGGATCCCACCTTCCGCGGAAGAGGTCCGAAGCTCTGTCGCCAGGCGCCCAAGCATCGCCCGCCCGGCGGCGGTCTCGTTCCCGTTCAGCAGGTCGGCCGCTTCCTGCGCCATGGCGGCAGGCAGGACGGACAGGCCAAGCCGATCGCGAAGGTCGGTGGCATTGGTGTCGAGTA
Source organism: Chachezhania sediminis (assembly GCF_009765275.1). GTDB lineage: Bacteria > Pseudomonadota > Alphaproteobacteria > Rhodobacterales > Rhodobacteraceae > Chachezhania > Chachezhania sediminis. The sequence continues at coordinate 701,332 of NZ_VOPH01000001.1, read as the reverse complement.
TCTGGGCAATTGCCCGGTCGCCCGCGCCATGGGGGCCAAGGTGGATATGGACGGTTTTCATTACGTTCTGTCGGTGGGGCCTGTGCCGGCCGGGCCCAATTGCCCGGCATCTATGGAAATAATGTCAGTCTTGCGGCGGGCGGGCAATGTCGCAGCCGTCACGTTGCCGCCGGGTCGGCCAGCGACAGCAGGCGGCTGACGCGGCGGGCGGTGCCGTCGGCCTCGATCAGCGCCAGCGCCTGACGGGCGCCGTCGGCGGTCAGATGTGCCAGAACGTCCGGTTCCGCGCGCAGAAGGGGGGCGGGCATCGAGGTCAGCGGTTCCGCCCCCGGATCGGGCAGGGGCAGGACCCAGTGCCCTGGCTTCGGCGGGTCGGCATAGCATTTCGCGATCTCTTCGGTGTGAGTGGCGATGTCACCCAGCAGCCGACAGGTCGAGGCAGGCAGCGGCGCGTCGGTTTCGCGGGCATCGGCCACGGCGTGGCGCAGCCCGGCCATAGCGCGGGCGTGGACCAGCGTCAGTTCCGCCGCCGCGGCCAGGCGGGCGCGCTCTCCTCCCCGCAGACGGGTTTCCTGCAACATGCCCGGCAGGCTCTGGTTCAACCGCAGGGCCGGATCCGCGATGTCCGGGATCGTCCCGGCCTGATCCTCGGCCAGACGCCGGGCAAAGATCGCGGCCGCCGCCCAGTACTGGCCCAGAAGCTGGCCGGCATCGCGGATGACGCGGTAGGGAAAGACGGTCAGCGCCACCGCCCCGGCCACGAGACTGCCCAGCAGGGTCTCGGTCAGGCGCATCAGCATGGTGCCCAGCGACATCGGCGCGATCATGTTCAGCAGGCCAATGACCAGGAAAGTGATCAGCGCCGCCGCGATGTCATAGCGGACGCGCAGGGTTACCATGACGCCGACGAAGGACAGCGCGAACAGCACCATCATCGCACCGGGCCAGGGGGCCAGAACCGTGGTGGCCACGATGGCCACCGCCACGCCCACCAGCGTTCCGGTCAGCCGGTCCGCCACCCGCTGCAGCGAGGCGCCCAGCGAGTTCTGAAGCACGATGAACAGGGTCAGCGTGGCCCAGTGGTGCGGGTCCAGCTTGGACTGTGTGACCTGCCCGAACCAGATCCCAAGCGCCGACAGGATCGTGACTCCGACGGCCCCCTGTATCGCCAGCCGGAAATGCGGCGGCAACCTGCGGTGGTCCGGCTGGGGGGGAGACGGATCCTCCATCGGGACGATCCGGACCCGCAGTGCGGGGGGCGGATCGGCAAATGTCTTGCCGACCCGGTGCAGCGCCGCAACCACGGCCAGAAGCCGCGCGCGGGTTTCGGGATCGCTTTCGGCGTCGGAGGCGACAGCGGTTGCCGCGTCCTGGATGAGCTGAGAGATTTCGCGCTGGCGTTCTGCGTCGATGGGGCTTTCGTCCAGAATCTGCGTCCGAAGGCGGATCAGCGTGCGCTGCATCGGGGCCAGGTAGGGACCGCCGCGCATCGTGTCCTCGGGCGTCAGGGCCGAAACGGACACGGCCAGCGAGTCGACCGCCAGGATCAGCCGTGTCAGGCCAATGATGGAATTGCCGCCGGCGCGGGCTTCGGCCGCCTGGGCGGGATCGGTATAGTTGCTGGCGGCAAACTGGATTTCCCGCAAGGCGGCCGTGGCACTGCCGATGTCGATTTGGCGCCGGGTGCGGTCGCCGCTGATCCGGGCGGTGGCCACGTCGATCAGGTCGGCCGCGATCTGGCGCAGGCGCATCAATCGGTCGTACTTGATCGCGTCGTCGTCGCCCGGGTGCAGCGTGACCCGCACCAGTGCCGACACCAGGGCACCGAACATTGCGGCCCCCATGAACCATGGCAGGGTCGCCGGTGTCAGGGGCAGCGTCATCGCGACGGAAAACAACAGGAACAGCATCTGCCCGCAGGCAAAGCCCACCGGACCCAGCCCGCGCAGCGAGAAGGCCGCGAAAGTTACCAGCGGCAGCACCATGTGAAAGGGGACGAAACCCATGCCGCGGACCGCGGGTTCAAGCAAGGCAACAGACGCAATCAGGGCGCCTGCCAGCGCTGTTACGACAAGGGCGTCGCGCAATTCCTTCCAGCGGGGCTGGGTCTGGACGGCAAGGGTGGACAGGATGGCGGTCATGCCCGACAGCATCACCGCCTGTGCGGGCACGTCGGGATGGATCCGGTGCAGGGCCCAGACCCCGCCGGCCGCCAGGGTTACCGAGGCAAGGCCGTGGAATCCCTTCTTCAGGCTCACCAGCCCTGGATCGCCGGCATGAAGCTCTGCCAGCAGACGCCGAATGCGCGAATCGGTCACGAGATGGTCCGGAAACTGAGAAACTAGGAAGACAGGGATACCGCGAAAACAGAACCGTCCTAACAGCGGGTTGCCCTGCGACCAAGTCCGGATCGAAAAAAATTGGCAATCCTGATGCTGGCAAAGCGTCGCCCGAAGGCCGGTCTCCCGGATGCGGCCCGGGGGGTGACCCTGTCTGTCAACTTGGAGCGGGTAACGGGAATCGAACCCGTAACTTAAGCTTGGGAAGCTCGCGTGATACCTTTTCACCATACCCGCGCCGTGGCACGACCGAATAGGAGAAGGCCGCGCTGTCGTCAAGCGGGTTGCTTAGCCTTCCGGCGCCACGATTGCCCGCAAGGGCGCCATGTCGCCGCCGCGCATCCGGCCGTCACGCATGACGAAAAGCCCCCGGATTTCGTGACCGCGCAGGACAGTCCGGCCCTTCACTTCGCCCTCGTATTCGATGCGCAGTGATCGTTCGGCCCAGTCGGCCAGCCACATGTTCAGCAGCATCACGTCATTTTCGCCGGCCGGTGCGGTAAAGTTGGCGCCGGCATCCATCAGGCCGATGCCTCGGGCGTCCAGTTCCTTGCAGATCGCGGCGTGGCCGCCGCCCCGGGCCGCCAGGAAGCTGTGGAAGCAACGGTCGAACCAGCGGAAATAGTTCGGGTAGAAAACGATCCCCGCCGGGTCGCAATGCCCGAAGCTGATCGGGACATCGATGCTGAAATCCGGCGTCCTGTCGTGCATGCAGCTGTCCTTGTATCCTGTTCGGTCCGGGCGGCCCGAAGGCGATCACTTTCTGCCCGGTTCCGCCTGTTTGACTTGCTCCTGACCGGATGCAACAGTCCGCGCAAGACCTTTCGGACCTGTGGCGTCTTCGCAAAAGGCATATTGCATGATAATGCATGCCGTGCGGGGGCCGAAATCGGGAGGAGATCCGGGTGAAGGGCGTTTCCAAACATGTACCGGGCTTGCACCTGATCGTTTGACAGCTTTCCGCATCGCTGTGTAGAATGCGTTATACCATGCGAAACGGATCCGCTCAGAAGGTCCGGCCATCTTGGTGAATATCCGCATGAGAGGGAGAAATTATGAAATATCTTGCACAGGCAGCCGTGGCTGCCGGGCTTGCTGGTGCACTGGGCGTGCAGCCGGCCCTGGCCGAGACCGCGAAGATCGGATTCGTCACCACGCTGACGACCCCGGCCGCCGTCATCGGCAACGACATGAAGAACGCCGTCGACCTGGCGATGGAGCATCTGGGCTCCAAGGCGGGCGACACCGACCTGGAAGTCATCTTCGCTGATGACGGCTTTGCGCCGGAAACCGGCAAGCAGGCCACCGACAAGCTGGTCAAGCAGGACGATGTCGACTTCGTCGCCGGTTACATCTGGAGCCACGTCCTGCTGGCGTCGCGCAAGTCGGTGCTGGATGCGGGCAAGTTCCTGATCTCGGCCAATGCGGGCCCCAGCCAGATGGCGGGCAAGCTCTGTGACGAGAACTTCTTCTCGACCTCCTGGCAGAACGACCAGACGCCGATGGCGATGGGCGAGGTGCTGAACCAGCAGGGCGTCAAGTCGCTGTACATCATGGCCCCCAACTATGCCGCCGGCAAGGACATGGTCGAAGGCGTGGAGCGCACCTACAAGGGCGAGATCAAGGGCAAGGACCTGACGAAGTGGGGCGCCGACGCGCAGCTCGACTTCTCGGCCGAACTGGCCAAGGCCAAGGCATCGGGAGCGGAAGGCATCTTCGTCTTCTATCCGGGCGCCGCGGGCGGGGCCTTCATCAAGCAGTACGACCAGGCCGGCCTGTCGGAAACGCTGCCGCTCTACTCCGTGTTCACCGTCGACGCGATCAGCCTGCCGAAACTGCAGCAGGCGGATTTCAAGGCCGTCCTCGGCTCGCGCACCACGCAGGAATGGGACCCGACCCTGGACAACGAGGCCAACAAGAAGTTCGTTGCGGATTTCAAGGCCAAGTACGGCACCTATCCGTCCTACTATGCAGCGCAGTCCTATGACGCGATCATGCTGATCGCCTCGGCCATCGAGGCGGTGGGCGGCGACATGTCGAACAAGGACGGCATCCGCGCAGCGATGAAGTCGGCCGACTATGAGAGCGTCCGGGGCAAGTACACCTACGGCAACAACAACTTCCCGATCGAGAACTTCTATCTTCGCGAAGTCGTGACGGACGCCGACGGCACCTGGACGACCAAGGTCGTCAGCACCGTCTACAAGGACCACCAGGACAGCTATGCGGCCGAATGCCCGCTGAAGTGATCTGTTCCTGTTGAACCGGGCCGGCCGGAGCGTATTCCGGCCGGCTTTTCTGCGGCCGATCCGGCCCTTCCAGCCAATCGCAACGACGGGACAGGAGACGCGCGTGGACGTTTCGCTTCTCATCATCCAGACGCTGAACGGTCTGCAGCTTGGGCTGTTGCTGTTCCTTGTCGCCTCGGGCCTGACACTGGTCTTCGGCATCCTGGATTTCGTGAACCTGGCCCATGCGGCGCTTTACATGGTGGGGGCGTTCATCTGTGCGACGCTGACCTATGCGCTGGGCAACTTCATCTACGCGGTCATCGTCTCGCTGCCGATCACCGCTGCCGTGGGCTTCGTCGTCGAACGCTTCGTCGCCCGCCCGCTATATGCCCGCGGCCACCTGGACCAGGTTCTGGCGACCTTCGGCCTGATCCTGGTGTTCGAAACGCTGGCCCACATGATCTGGGGCCCGGCCGGCATCGCCGTGCCGCTGCCCCCGGCGCTGGACGGCCAGACCCTGCTGCCGGGTGCCATCGAGATCCCGACCTTCCGCCTGGTCATCATCGGGGCAGGGCTGGCCGCCGCCGGGGGCCTGTTCTGGCTAGTGAACTATACCCGGCTGGGCATGCTGATCCGCGCCGGTGCATCGAACCGGACCATGGTCGGCGCGCTGGGGATCAACATACAGCTTCTGTTCTCGCTGGTCTTTGCGCTGGGCGCGGCCCTGGCCGGTCTTGCGGGGATGCTGATCGCCCCGATCACCGAAGCGTCGATCGGCATGGGCAATTCGATCATCATCACGGCCTTCGTCGTGATCATCGTGGGCGGCATCGGGTCGATGAAGGGCGCCTTCATCGCCGCACTTCTGATCGGGCTGATCGACACGTTGGGCCGGTCCTTCCTGGATGACCTCTTCGGTCTCTTCATGTCGTCGGACGCGGCCGAGAACGCGGCGCCCGCCGTGTCGGCCATGCTCATCTACATCATCATGGCCGGTGTGCTGGCCTTCCGGCCCCAGGGCCTCTTTCCTCCGAAGGTGCGCTGATGGAACGGATCTCGCGACAGGACTGGATCGCCATCATCGTGCTGGCCCTGCTGGCGGTGCTGCCGCCCTTGTTCCTCAGCATGGGGCAATCGTTCTGGATGGACCTGGCCACCCGGCTGGTAATCCTGGCCATCGCTGCGTCCAGCCTGAACCTGGTGCTGGGCTACGGGGGGCTGGTGTCCTTCGGCCACGCGGCTTTCGTGGGCCTTGGCGCCTACGCGGTCGGCATCCCCGCGCACCACTGGCTTTACGGGGGCATGGATCCCATCGCCACGACCAACGGTTTCGTACAGATCGGGCTGGCCGTCGGTGTCTGCGCGCTGTTCGCGCTGGTGACCGGGCTGATCTGCCTGCGGACCCGCGGCGTCTATTTCATCATGATCACGATGGCCTTTGCCCAGATGGTTTATTACGGCATCGTCTCGATCGAGGAATATGGCGGCGACGACGGTCTTGTGATCGACTCCCGTTCGGAATTCCCGGGGATCTCGCTGGATGACCCGCTGCAGCTTTACCTGCTGGCCTGGGCCTCGCTGGTGGTCGTGGTCGTGCTGGTCCGGATGATCGTGAATTCCCGCTTCGGCATGGTCCTGAAAGGCGGCAAGGGCAACGAACAGCGGATGGCGACGCTGGGCTTCAACATCTACGCCTATCGTCTTGTGGCTTATGTGATTTCCGGCGCGATCTGCGGCTATGCCGGGGCGCTTCTGGGCAACTTCACCACCTTCATCTCGCCCGAGATGATGGATTGGGGTCGTTCGGGCGAACTGATGTTCATGGTGATCCTCGGCGGCGCGGCCACGCTGGCCGGCCCGATCCTGGGCGCCACCGTCTTCATCGTGCTGGAAGAGGCGCTGTCCTCGTGGACGGTCTACTGGCATCTGCCCTTCGGCCTGTTCCTGATCCTGGTCGTGCTTTACGTCCGCGGCGGCCTGACCGGCCTTCTGTCCGGCAAGAAGGAGGACTGAAATTGGGCGACATCCTTCGCGCCGAGGGCCTGAACAAGAGCTTCGGCGGCATCAAGGCCACCGACGATCTGCACCTGGCCGTGGCCACGAACGAACTGCACGCGATCATCGGGCCGAACGGGGCGGGCAAGACCACCCTGATCGGCCAGCTGTCGGGGCTGCAATACCCGGACACGGGCACGATCTACTACAAGGATCGAGACATCACGCGACTGCCGGCGCACCGGCGGGCGCCCCTGGGGATCGCGCGGTCGTTCCAGATCACCTCGCTGGTGATGGAGATGAGCGTAATCGACAACATCGCACTGGCGCTGCAGGCGAAGTCGGGCCATTCCTTCCGCTTCTTCCGTCCAGCACGGTCGGAAAAGGCCTTGCGCGACGGCGCCATGGCGCTGCTGGAACGGGTGGGCCTGGGCGCCAAGGCGCACATGCCGACTGTTGCCCTGTCGCACGGCGAACACCGCAACATGGAAATCGCCATCGCGCTGGGGGCGCAGGCGGAACTGATGCTGCTGGACGAACCCATGGCCGGCCTGGGGGCCGAGGAGTCGTTGCAAATGGTCGAACTGCTGCAGTCCATCAAGGGCCAGCATTCCATCCTGCTGATCGAACACGACATGGACGCGGTCTTTGCCCTGGCCGACCGGATTTCGGTTCTGGTCTACGGCCATATCATCGCCACCGGCACCCCGGACGAGATCCGGTCGAACGAGGCGGTCCAGCACGCCTATCTGGGCGAGGAATGACGATGCTTGAACTCAAGGATGTCACCGCGCATTACGGCACTTCGCAGGCGCTGTTCGGGATGAGTTTTTCGCTGGAAGCGGGGCAGGTCGCCACGCTTCTGGGCCGGAACGGCATGGGCAAGACCACGACGATCCATACCATGATGGGGATCGTGAAGGCGTCGGGCGGGTCGATCCGCTTCGGTGGGGAGGAAATCCTGGGCCAGCCCAGTTTCCGCATCGCCAACCTTGGCATCGGGCTGGTGCCCGAAGGCCGGCAGATCTTTCCGAACCTGTCGCTGATGGAAAACCTGGTCGCCACAGCGTCGAACCATCTGGGCGTTGCCGATCCCTGGACGGTGGACCGGGTCTTTGCGCTCTTCCCCGAGCTGGAGACGCGCACAGGTTCCATGGGCAACCTGCTGTCGGGCGGGGAACAGCAGATGCTGGCCATCGGGCGGGCGCTGATGACCAACCCTCGGCTTCTGATCCTGGACGAGGCGACGGAAGGGCTGGCACCGCTGGTTCGGCAGAAGATCTGGGCGGCCCTGACGGAAATCCGCAAGGCCGGCATGTCGATCATCGTGGTCGACAAGAACCTGTCGGACCTTCTGCGAATCTCCGACCGGCACTTCGTCGTGCAGCGCGGGCAGGTGGTCTGGACCGGCACCAGCGCCGACCTGCAGGCCGATGCCGAGGTGCGCCAGCGCTATCTGGGTTTCTGATGCCGGGACGCTTGGATACCCGCCAGTAAAATGTGTTGAAGCGATGGTAGGTTCCGGCTAGCCATCGTGCCATGGACATTCGCTACAACACGCCCCTGACGGCCGAGGAGCAGCTGGCCTTCGGGTTGGCCGCGCCCCAACCCCTGGCCATGGCCGACAAGGTCCGCTTTGCGGAACTGGACCCCCAGAACCACGCCAACAACAAGGCCTATGTCGAGTGGTTCGAGACGCTGCGCGTCGAATACAACTATCGCTTCCTGCACCCGAAATGGCGGGGCCAGCGGCCGCGCGGGGTGGTTCACAGCTTTTCCGTGCGGTTCCTGAAGGAAACCTTCCGCGGGGAAAGCTATGTCTGCACGGCGCGGGTGTCGAAGTTCCGCACGTCTTCCTACACGATGGAGCAGGAGCTTTGGGCCGGCGGCACGCTGCGCGCGACGAAATCCGCACTGATCGTGCTGCTGGAACATGACGGGACGGGCCGCTTTCCGCTGCCTGAGGAGGTCCTGGAAGAATTCCGCACCCGCGACGGCGCAGTCTTCGACGGCTAGGGCTGGCCCAGGCGTCCTGGGCCAGCCGGTCACGTCATTCCGCGGCGGCCACGGGGGTGACCATGCGGTCCATGCCCTGGAACTCGACAAAGGCCGACATGTGGTTCCACAGGAAGTCGCCATAGGTGAAGGGCGCAAAGGGGGCAATGCCGGGCAGGGGCAGCGGTTCGATCACCGCGTCGACGGCGGGTTCATAAAAGAACGGCACCGACACCCGTTCCCGCAGGCCGCCCATCACCCGGTGACGCGTGGCGCGGACCCGGCCGCCGGTCCACTGTTCAAGAAGCTGCCCGAAATTCACCGCCAGCCCGTCGGCGATCGGCGGCACATCGGTCCAGCGGCCGTCGCGGGTTTCGGCCTGAAGCCCGCCATTGTCGTCCTGCCACAAGAGCGTGATGAACCCGGAATCGGTATGCGCCCCGCCCACGATCCACCGCGGATCGTCGGTGCCCGACCGCACGATGGACAGGTCTTCGGGCATCGAATCCGGCGTCCGTTCCGGATAGCGGATCATCCGCAGGGTCGAATTCGACCGGTCGAACAGGGGGATCATCAGTTCGGCCGACACGCCGAATCCGCGGGCCAGACCGGCCAGGATCAACCGCCCCAGACGTTCCATCGCCGTGTAGTACGTGGCCACGGCCCCGCGCCAGTCATCGGCATTCTCGGGCCAGGGGGTCGGTTCCAGCAGGGCATCTGTCGTGTCGGCGATCCGGTCGGGGTCGACCGCGTCGGCGCCGATGTCGATGCCTTCCTTGTAGGTCTGCAGCCCGGGCTGCAGCGGGAAGTAGCCGCGATAGGTGTTGACGTGGGCTGGGGCGAACTTGCGCCGGGACAGGCGTTTCTTCTGCGCTTCGGGCAGGGCGAAGAAGTCCAGGATCCGGTCGCGCAGGTCGGCGTCCATGCCCAGTGCCTCGTGCACATGGGACAGGCGCATGAAGCCCGCGCCTTCGGCCGCAGCGACCAGAAGGGCGTCGGCCGCGCCCACGCCGTCCTGAAGCGGCGTGGTGATCAGACGGGCGTCGATCAGCGGGATGTCGTCGGTCGGCGAAGCTTGCATGGAACGGGCTCCTGCTGTTGGCCGGCAGGCCTGGCCGTGTCCGTCGGCGGGGCCTGTCGAAAAGGTGTATCTGTTGCTGCCCGAAACCCTATTTGCTAAACTCAGATCATCAAATATCACAAAATATAGCCCTTCATGATGATCTGAGATCATGCAAAAGCGCCTTCTTGACCGTATGTCGCTGGATGCCTTCCGGGTTTTCGAAACCGCGGCGCGCCACATGAATTTTTCCGCCGCGGCGCGGGAGCTTCTGGTGACCCAGGCCGCCGTCAGCCGTCGGATCCAGAAGCTGGAATCGGACCTGCAGATACCGCTGTTCCACCGCGACGGCCGCAAGCTGGAACTGACGGCAAAGGGCGATGCGCTTTACCGCCGGGTGCAGGCGACGCTGGATTTCCTGTCCGAAGGGCTGGAGGAGGTGATCCAGGACAGCCCGCCGGGCGGTGTCGTGGTCGCGGCCAGCGGGGCCATCGCGCATCTGTGGCTGGGACGGCGGCTGCGGTCCTATGTGCTGGCCAACCCGGACGAGACGGTGCGCCTGATCACCACCGACACACGGTCGGAGTTGACGGCGGACAGCAACGACCTGACGCTGCTTTACAGTACCGGGGCGCACCCCCACTGGTCCCTGTCGCTGGTGGCAGAGGAGGCGCTGATCCCCGTGGCCGCGCCGTCCTACCTGGCGCGGGCCGTGCCGCACCTGGTCCCGGCCGAAATGACGGCGGCCGATATCGCCGCACTGACCCTGTTCGATTACGGCCGGATGAACGCCTATTGGCTGTCGCTGATCGACTGGTTCGAATGGCAGGGGATAGACCCGGCGACCATCCGGCCCAAGGTGGTGTTCCCGAACTACCCCATGGCCGTCGATGCCGCGCTGAACGGCGAGGGCATCATGTTGGGCAGCCGTGAAATCCTGGTGGATTACCTGAGGGCCGGCGCCCTGGTGGAACTGTCCGGCCAGTTGCTGATCACGGGCTACGGCTATTACGTCGGCCTGCCCAAGGGGCGCACATCCACGCCCGAGGCGCTGCGCCTGTGGCAATGGCTGCTGTCGGCCGAGAAGAGTTGACCGCCGCCCCGTGGGGCGACGGCGCCCGGGGCGCGGCCTATCTGGCCTTTCCGGCCAGGGCCTTCATGTAGATCCCGACCAGCAATGGCGTGAACTGCTCTTCGCCCTCGGGCGGCTGGCTGTTGGTGGCGCCGGCGACGATCACGTCTTCCTCGGGCGAATAGATGAAGGCCATCCGGTAGCCCAGCGTCATGCCAAGGTAGAAATAGACCGGATCCAGACCCCTGCCCGTGACCCGCGTGATGCCCAGGGTAAAGCCGCCCGGGTCTTCATCCGTAACGTCGTCGATGTATTCGCCGGTCTTCATCGAGACGGGCCGGAGGAATTCCGCCAGTTGCGCGTCGGGGATGACCTTGCCGTCGAAGACCGCGCGGATCCAGGTGGCCAGTTCGCGGGGCGAAGCCACGATGCCGCCGGCCGGTCCGGCCCAGCTCATGTCCTGGGCCTTGACGTCCCGGCCGATGACGGGGGCCAGCTCGCTGACCTCGCAGCCTTCGTCGTAAAGGGTGCAGGCCGGGTTGTTGAAATAGCCGCTGGTCATCCGCTCCAGCACGGGGCCGGTATAGGACTTGTCTTCGTAATAGGTGTCCGACAGGCCCGCAGGTTCGAACAGCAGCGTTTCCACCAGTTCCCTGTAGGGCTTGCCCGCGGCCTTTTCCGCGATCATGCCCGCCAGGATGTAGTTGGTGTTGGAATAGAAGTACCCGCTGTTCGGCGGGAGCTGCACCGTGTCGCTGGGATAGGCCATGTCCACCAGTTCATCCATGGTGAAGTGGCGGTCGGGCTGCTCCGCGAAATAATGGTTCAGTTCCGGGGATTCTGAATAGGTCGGAATGCCGCTGATCATGTGCAGCAGCTGGGCGATGGTGACGTCCTTCCATTCCGGGTATTGCGGCAGCCACTGGCCCACCGTGTCGTCGATGCTCAAAAGACCCTGTGCTTCCAGAGCTAGTATAAGAACGCCCGTGAAGCCTTTGGTGTTGCTTCCTATTTCGAAAAGGGACGTCCCCGTGACAGGGGTGTCGCCATCCCGTGCCGTGGTCCCGGAATAGACCGATATGTCGGGCCCCGTCCTGCCCAGGCTGACGAAGACCGAGGCGCCGGTATTGCCCTCGATCTCCGTCCTTTCGGACAGGTAGGTGTCCAGGTCCGACTGGATGTCCGTGGCCAGGTCGGCGCAGGCGGCCTGTGCCCCCAGGAACAGCGTCAGGATGGCCGTGGTCGCAAGCGGCAACCGGGCCCGTCGTGAAATGATCATGTCTCGGATCTCCCCTCTGAAAATCGGAATGTGCCGGGGCGACATCGGTCCGTGGTCCGGTCAAGGCTCTGCCAAAGGTGTCTTCCCCGGGCGGTTGCCCGGTAGGGCCCTAGCGCATCGGCGGTGGGTTTTCGGGATGCAGTTCCGCCGCGATCAGGCGCACGGTCTGATTGGCCCAGTTGGGCAGGCCGGTTTCCCAATCCTCGACCGACTCCCGGGTATAGGTCGCGGCCACCGCGATGGTGATGCGGGGCCCGTCGGTGCGGTCTTCCGGCAGGGTGCCGACGGCAGACGCATAGCCGCCGAAAAGTGGCGTCTGGAATACCCAGTCGCCCTGCAGCATTGCGCCCAGGCCATAGCTGAAATCTTCGGTCAGGGTATGGCAGGACGGGCAGCCCTCCAGCGGTGCGCCGAAGCCGATCAGGACCGGGTCGATCATCTGCCCGTAGGAATCGGCGGTCAGGAACCCGTCATGACCCACGATGGTGTCGAAGCTGCGCGCCATGTCGGAAATCGTCGTGACCTGGATCGCACCCGACGGCAGGGTCCAGGACGGGTTCCAATAGGTCGCGTCTTCCCACAGCCCGCGTTCTGCCGTGAACCCATGGATTGCCGGCGCCGGGATCTGGGCCGTGTCGAAACCATAGGTGCCGGTCAGGTCCAGCGGGCCAAGGACGTATTCGTCCATCAGCTGGTGCATGGGCTTGCCCGCCGCGGCTTCCAGCGCCTGACCCAGGATCACATAGCCGCTGTGGGAATAGTCCCAGTTGGTGCCCGGTGCGAACAGGCGGGGGCTGGCCAGGCTGACCTCGATCAGGTCCTCGGGTGTCCATGTGGCAAAGGGATCGGCGATGAAGGGATCTTCAAAACGGGCATCGTCGGCCACGTGATCGGGATAGCCCGCGGTCATGTTGGCCAGCATCCGGAAGGTCGCCGTGTCGCTGCCGGGCAGGTCCGGCAGCCAGCGCCCGATCGGTTCGTCCATGTCGATCACGCCGTCTTCGGCCAGGCGCAGGGCCAGCGCCGCGACATAGGCCAGCGCCACGGCGCCGTTCCGGAAGCGGCCGTCGACGGTGGCCGGCACGCCGGTCATGGCTTCGCCCCAGGCGTCGGTCAGGACGGGATCGCCACCGATGCGCACCTCGACCAGAAGCGAGTTCAGCTTGTGCCGTTCGATCTGGTCTTCCGCGATGGTGCGGATGGCCCGGATCTGTTCGGACGTGGCGGTCTGGGCAAGGGCGGGGGTGCCGGTCAGGCCGGTCGCGAACAGCAGGGCGGGAATTGTCATGCGCATCGCGGCATCCTTCCGGGTACGTCAAATCAACAGTCGAAATGGCTTTGCCCGATCCTGCCCCAACGGCAGAACACTGTCGACCTGTCGCTTCGGCAGGGTTGATCCGCAGCGGTCAACTTTCGCGGAGGACGCGCAGCTGGTCGGATCAGGCGCGGCTTGTCGGCTCGCCCATCAGGGTGTCGCCAACGGCGGGCAGGTCCGGGGCAAGGGGCCCGGTCTCGACCGAAACACGGGCGCGGCCCAGCCGTGGGTTCAGCTTGGTGGCCAGCCCCCAGGCCGCCAGAAGCCCCGCGCCGCCGGCCACGAAGACCGCCGGGATCGGGGCCACCAGCAGGACCAGCCAGGACACACCGGGCGTCACGATGGCCGACACGTCGCGGTAGCTGGAATAGATCGCCGACATTTCCGTCCGTTCCGACGGCTTCACGGCCAGAAGGAAGGGCAGGCCTGCGCTGACGTCCAGCAGGATCAGGAAGGCCGACCCGATCATTAGCGCCACCACCGCCATCATCGGTGCGCCGGTCAGAAGGCCCGCCGCCACGAACAGCATGCCCGACATCATGAAGCCGGTCCGCACTGCCGTCCGGACAGAGGTCCGTTGCATGAAGCGCAGCATCAGGGGCGCCACGAACAACGACGCGTTCGAGATGGACAGGGCGATGCCGCCCAGCTGTTCGCCCAGCCCGTTTTCGACCGCGAAGATCGGCAGATAGACGACATAGACCCACCAGCCGCAGGACCGGATCACGGCGAAGAGCCAGCCGGCAATCAGGCGCGGCTGGGCGAAGAAGCGGCGAAAATAGCCGAACGGGTTGACCGGCGCAACGCGTGCCCTGGTGATCAGCCGGCCATTGCCCAGGCGCATGACCAGAAAGACCGCCAGCATCCCATAGGCCGCGGCCGCGGCGATCAGGAACGGTGCGGGCGGCCACCAGCTGTAAAGGAAGACGCCAAGCGCGGGCCCGCCGGTCCAGCCAAGGGCGCTGTAGAACAGGCGCGATGTTTCCAGCCGCCCCAGCTCGATCTTGGCAATATAGTCGAGGACGTAGGCGTTGAAGCAGACGAAGACCATGACCACCGCGCAGGTCACAAGCGCCAGCCCGGCAACGGTGGTGGCGGGCGTGGCCGCGACGGTCAGCAGCGCACCGGCTGCGAACATCTGCGTGCCCGCGACATAGACCCAGCGCCGGGGCACGAAGCGGATCACGTAGGGCACCAGCAGCCCCACCAGAAGCGAGGTCAGGCCGACCAGGAAATAGACTTCGGACACCAGGCGGGCGTCGCCCAGGGCGCGGTACATGGCCAGCGGGAAGACGGAAATCATGATGCCGCGGGCCACTGCCTCGGTTCCCGCCAGCACGGCAAAGCCGCGGACACTGGGCGCCGGCGCATGTCGGAGCCATTCGGGAATACGTCTGTCGTGCATGGGAATCGTCCTGTCCGTCTGCAGCCAGAAACCGTTTATCCCGTGGGCGTGCAGGCCCGCTTGCGACCTTGTGCCGGTTTTTTTGGCACATCGGCCGGACAACCGGGCACCGGTTCGCCCGGGCCGTGGGCGGTCCGGAACTATACGCGACAGGCGGAACCGTGCGTCCATCGCGCGTGGACCCCGGGGCGGAACATTTGCACCCGCTGCGCAGTTGACCGCAGGCCCGCCCGCGGTCCACACCCGAAGGACGCGCACACGATAATGATGAGCGAAGGACGAATGCAAAATGCACCTGTTTGCCAACCCCGCCGGTCCCGGCACCCTGTTCTTCGACAATCTCGTCTCGCCCGAAGGGGTGGACGTCGCCTATGATCCGGCGACGCAGTCCTTCGTCACCGACGCACCCTTCTGCGCCAACCGCGAGGTGATCGGCTGCAACTGGATCGCGGCCGGACCCGGCCCTCTGTGCGATGCCTGCGCGATGACCGCGATGGCGCCCGATACCTCGATGCCCGATGCGGTGGCGAACTGGGCCAAGACCGAAGCCGCCAAGCGCTGGGTGCTGGACAACCTGCGTCGCTGGGGCTGGTGCGGATTGCGGGATACCGGCCCTGCGCCGGTCTTCCACATGCTGGCCGAAGGCCGGAAACCCGTGGTCATGGGCCATGCCGACGGCGTGGTGACCATCAGCATCGAGGAATCCGATCCCGTGATCCGCGCCGAACGGCGCGAAGCGCTGGACGAACGCTTCCGCACCATGATCGGTCACATGCGCCACGAGATCGCCCATTACCTGTGGTGGCGGCTGAGCATCGAGCCGGGGTTCCTCGACGCGTTCCGCAAGCTGTTCGGGGACGAGCGCGCCGATTACGGCGAAGCGCTGGAGCGGCATTATGGCGAGGGCCCCCCCGACAACTGGTGGGACAGCTACCTGACCCCCTATGCCTCGGCCCACCCGCACGAAGACTGGGCCGAGACGACGGCGCACCTGCTGCACCTGGTCGATATCGCCGACAGTTTCCTGGCCGCGGGCCTGTCCACGCCGCAGCTGCCCGTGCCCGACTGGCAACCCTATGAGGAGCCGGAGGCCGCGAAGGTCACCAGCATCGCGGCCGAGATCGCGATCGGCATCAACCACGTGAACCGGTCCATGGGCCTGCAGGACCTGTATCCCTTCGTCCTGTCCGATCCGGCGCGCCAGAAGCTGGACTTTGTCCACGACTGGCTGTTCCGTGGCCCGATCCGCGGACAGGGCTGACCCGGCCCGACGCAGCATGGCGGCCGGACCACGCGCCGGCATGCTGCAGACCCGATTGCAACTGGCCCGGTTTGTAGCTGGCGCTGTCTGCCGTCTGTGTTGGCGCCGGACAGTTGATCGTTGTCGCCGGGGTCCTGCCTTGCCGCCTGCTGGCGGTAGCACGGGGCATGCGCGGCCGTTACACGCGCGGCCAGCCATGTCATCGTTACCGCTTTCCGGGTGGTCGCGCGGGTGATCGGGATCTGGCCAAAGACCTTGCGCAGGTTGTCCGCCACCGTCGCCGGCCTGATGGTCCGGCAGCAGCCGGACCATCAGGCCGGGCCGCTTGGACTTTTTCTTGATGAGGATGCGCCGGATGCCATAGGGCGCCATGTGGGGCTGGGCCGTCAGCCCTTTCCGGCTGGAGATGCTGAGGAGATGCCCGTCGCAGCTGGCGATCGCGGGGGGCAGGAAGGACCGCGTGCCCGACAGGACGCCGTCCAGGTTGATGGCCATCACCTTGTCGAACTGCGCCGGGTCGGTGCCGACGAAGGTCGCATTGCGGGGAGACGTACCGGCATTGTTGAAAGCCTGGTTCACCGGGCCGAAATGCCATGCCGCGGCCTGGCCCCAGTCTGTGATGGCCACGCGGTCCGATACGTCGACCCGGTGGGCCGGTGCGTCGACGCCCTGTTGGCAGGCGATCCCGGCCGTTTGGCGCCGGGTTCCTCGTCGACATCCGCCAGCGCAAGATGCGTGCCGCGATTGGCCAGATCCAGCGCCAGGGCGTGCCCGATACCGCTGCCGGCACCAGTCATGGCCGCGACGCGGCCGGTGAAGATGGCCGTCACTCCGCCGGCTCTGCAGTGGCGGTATGGGTCAGGATCAGGTTGGCCAGTGTCGGCGACAGCGACCGCGTGATCTCGTGCCCCATGCCGGCAATGGTGACGTGGCGGGCACCCGGAATGGCGTGGGCGGTGGCCTGTCCGCCCGAAGGGTGGACCAGCGGATCGCGGTCGCCGTGGATCACCAGCGTGGGCGTGGTGATTTCCGTTGTCCGGTCGCCCGAGGCCAAGATCGCCCCGATCTGACGTGCGACGCCCTTGTACTGTTCGGGCCCGGTCCTGTCGAAGGACAGGGCGAATGTCTCGCGCGCCTCGTCCGGGTCTGCCGGAAATCCCGGGCCGCCGATGATGCCCGACACGCGGAACCGCTGGGCGATGAAGGCCTGTTTCTCGGTCCGGGGTTTGCGGGCCAGTTCCAGCATCACCCGAAGGTCCGGCTGGCCAACCTGCGCCGATCCGGTGGTCGAGAAGATCAAGGTCAGGGACAGCACCCGTGTCGGATACCGCGCGGCGATCACTTGGCCGATCATGCCACCCATGGACATGCCGACCACATGTGCCCGGTCGATCCCCAGATGGGTCAGAAGGCCCCCGGCATCGCCGGCCATGTCCGACAGATCGTATTGTGCGCCCGGGGCCTGCTTCTTCAGTTTCTGCCACAGCGTGGGCCCGGGGCCCGTGGCAAAGGTGGACCGCCCGGAATCGCGGTTGTCGAAGGCGATCACGCGATGCCCGCCCGCGGCCAGCGCATCGATCAGGGCCTTGGGCCAGCGGATCAGCTGGAAGCCCAGGCCGATGATCATCAGGATCGGCGCTCCGTCACCCCGGTCGGTACGGCGCCGTCGCGTCTGCGCGAGACATTTCAGGTCTTCCAGCAGGAAGGCGAGAACGCGAGCCGCGCGTCCGAAGCGCGGCGGGTTCATCGCAACACGATGAAACGTCAACTGGCGCAGGCGCAGGATCTGCTGCGACGCGGGTCGAGCCGGAACCGGACCGAGGTCGCCGCCGCATTGGGAGTCCTGCGCTGGCTGCCGGGGCCGGAGTAAGGAAGCGACGCCCGCACACATGCCGGAGCAGGCCTTGCGGACCGACCGCCGCTACGACGAGAGGACGGCAGTGGGCCTGTGGGAAGGACGCGAAGTGGCCGCCCCGGCGAGGGGCGGGCTGACCGCTGCCCGGCGTGCAGCCGGGTGGAACGGTGTCTTGAAGCCCGGGCTTGCAGCCGGGAAAGCAAAGGCGAAGACGGGAAGCCGTTGACCCGTGGCAGCGCCTATTCCTGGATGCTTTCCAGGAAGGCCAGAAGCCCCGCCAGTTCGCGGGGAGTGGGGGTCAGGACGCCGTCGATCTCGACCGGGACAAGGTCGTCGGCCATGGCGCCGCCGAATTCGGGCATGACCCGCGACAGGTGGCTGTTCTTGGGATCGCCATAGATATAGCTCAGCGCCTGGGCTGCGGGGAAGGTGCCGCCATTGTCCCGCGACAGCTGGGTCAGGTCGGTCGGGTGTTTCGGCAGGTCGTTCGCCAGGGGCCCGTTGCCGCGGCCCCCGGGCCCGTGGCAGGCGACACAGTGATCCGCAAAGAATTCCGCCCCGTCCTGACGGGTCGGCATCATCGTGTCGTCGGTACAGGCCGACAGTGTCAGGACCGCCGCGGTGGCGACCGAGCTTCCAAAGGTGACTACGCGCATTTTGCCCCCAGTTCCGCCGGTTCGTTGCGTCGACAGGTGTCGCCGGTCCGGCATGTCCATGACACTTATCACGAATCCGGGAAGGAGAAACGGCCCCCGGATCCATTGCGGCAGGATCCCGGCGGGGCCGTGGCGCATTCATCCCACTTTGCCCGGCGATCCGGACAGAGCCCGCAGGGGCAGGGGACCGCCCCCAAAACGAAAACGGGGGAGCTGGTCGCTCCCCCGTCTGGAAAGGTCAGGCCTGGTGCGGCGTGTCCGTGGGCGGCTCCGGCTCTGGCGGCTTGATGCCCATCCAGCCCTTCACCGTTTCCCGCGCGGTCTGCAGCACGTCGTAAAGCGCCGGGATCATCAGGACGCCCAGCGAGGCCGCCGCGAACATGCCGCCGAAGACCGCCACGCCCAGGGCCCTCTGGCTGGCCGCGCCCGCGCCCGAGGCGACCATCAGCGGCACAACGCCCAGAAGGAAGGCCAGTGCGGTCATCATCACGGCGCGGAACCGCTGGAAGGCCGCGGTTTCCGCCGCCTCGCGGATGGACTTGCCGTGCAATCGTTCCTGTACCGCGAATTCCACGATCAGGATCCCGTTCTTCGACGCCATCCCGATCAGCATGATCATCCCGATCTGCGTATAGAGGTTGATGTCGCTGCCCGAGATCTTGACCGCCGCCACGGCCCCGAAAAGCGCCACCGTCACCGACAGAAGGATCGCCACAGGCATGGTCCAGCTTTCGTATTGCCCCACCAGGAACAGGTAGCCGAACAGCACCGCCAGCCCGATCACCGCCAGCATCGTGCCGCCCGTGCCCTGCTGCTGCTGGGCAGATCCGGTCCACTGGAAGGCATAGCCGTCGGGCAGCGAGCTGTGGGCGACGTCGGTCATCACGCGGATCGCGTCGCCGGTCGAATGGCCGGCCGCCGGCACCCCGGTGACCGAGGCCGACCGGAACATGTTGTAGCGGGTCAGCGTCGACGGCCCCAGCGTGTCCGAGATGTCGATCAGCGTCGACAGGCGCACCATCTGCCCGGTCGTCGACCGGACATAAAGCTTGCCGATGTCGTCGACCTTGTCGCGATAGGACCCGTCGGCCTGGATCATCACGTCGTAGACCTTGCCGAACTTGTTGAAGTCGTTGACGTAGTACGATCCCAGATAGGCCTGCAGCACGATGAAGACGTCCGAGACGTCGACCTTCAACTGCTTGGCCTTCTCGCGATCCAGGTTCACATAGATCTGCGGCACCGAGGCGGAGTAGGTCGAATAGGCCTGTCCGATCTCGGGGTTCTGGTTGATCGCGTAGACCAGCGAGTTGACGGCCGCAGCCAGGTCCTGGGGCGAACCGCCTGCCGTTTGCTGCACCATCATCTCGACGCCCGCGCTGGTCCCCAGGCCGGGAATCGGCGGCGGGTTGAAGCCAATGATGCGGGCGCTGGCGGTCTGGGCGCCGATGGCATTGACCTGGGCCAGGATGCCGTTGGCGCTTTCCTGCGGGGTCTTGCGCTCCTCCCAGGGGTTCAGGTTCACGATCATCAGGCCGTTGTTCGGGCCCTGGCCGTTCAGCAGGCTGTAGCCCGCCACCTGAACCACGCCGGACACGCCCTGGATCTTGCCGATCTCGGTCGCAACGGTGTCGGTCACCACTTCGGTGCGCTGGATCGAGGACGCGTCGGGCAGCTGCACGTCGACGAAGAGATAGCCGTTGTCTTCCAGCGGCAGGAACCCGGTCGACGTGTGCTTCATCAGCTCGCCCGTCGCGAAGAACAGGGCGATGACCCCGATCAGTGCGAAGACCGCCACCCGCAAGACCCGCCGAACGACGGCGATATAGCCTGCGCGCAACCCGCCGATGCCGTTCTCGAACACCTTGATCAGGCCCTTGGGCTCGCCCGTCGGGCGCAGCACCATGGCCGCAATGGCCGGCGACAGCGTCAGCGCATTGATCGAGGAGATGACGACCGAGACGGAAATCGTGACGGCGAACTGGGTAAAAAGCCGCCCGGCAATGCCCGGCGTCATCAGCACGGGCACGAAGACCGCCAGCAGCACCAGCGTGGTCGCGATGACCGGCCCGGTGATCTGCGCCAGCGCCTTGCGGGTTGCCGCGGGGCCGTCCAGACCTTCGTCGTGGATGATCCGTTCGACGTTTTCCACCACGATGATCGCGTCGTCGACCACGATGCCGATGGCCAGCACCAGCGCGAAAAGCGACACGGTGTTCAGCGACATGCCGAACAGTTCCAGGAAGGCCAGCGTGCCGATCAGCGAAACGGGAATCGCCACCATCGGAATGATCGTGGCGCGGAAGTTGCCCAGGAAGACGAAGACGACCGTAACCACCAGGATGAAGGTCAGGATCAGCGTGCTGACCACGTCCTTCATCGAGGTCACGACGAAATCCGTCGTGTTCATCGGGATCTGGTATTCCATGTCCGCGGGGAAGGCTTTCGACAGCCGCTCCATCTCGGCGATGGAATCGGTGGCAACCTGCAGCGCGTTGGCGCCCGGGGCCTGGTAGATGGCCAGAACCACTGCCTCGTCGCCCGAATACTTGCCGACGGTGTTGTAGTAGCTGGCGCCAAGATCGACCGTCGCGATGTCGCGGATCAGCACCTCGGACCCCGAAGACCCGGTGCGCACGATGATGTTCTCGAACTCCTCGGCCGTGCTCAGCCGGCCCTGGGCCTTGATCGTGTACTGGAAGACCTGCCCGTCGGGGACGGGGGGCGAGCCGATCTGCCCGGCGGAGACTTCAAGGTTCTGATCCTGGATCGCGGCGATCACGTCCTGCGGAGTCAGGCCCAGGCCCGCCATGACGTCGGGCTTAAGCCACATCCGCATCGCGTATTCCTGGCTGTTCAGGATCGTGGCATTGCCCACGCCCGGTACGCGCGCCAGTGCGTCGACGATGTTGATGTCGGCATAGTTCGACAGGAAGATCGCGTCATAGGACTTTTTCGGCGATGTCAGCGTCATCACCATCAGCATGTTGGTTGACGCCTTCTGGGTCACCACACCGTTGTTGATCACGTCCGTCGGCAGCGATGCGGTGGCCTGCGCCACCCGGTTCTGCACGTTCACCGCCGCGATGTCGGGGTCGGTCCCGATGGCGAAGGTCACGTTCAGCGAATAGCCGCCCGAGTCGTCCGAGGTCGACGACATGTAGATCATGTTGTCGACGCCGTTGACCTGGCTTTCGATGGGGGCCGCGACCGAGGTTTCCACCGTTTCTGCGCTGGCGCCGGTATAGGTCGCGCTGACCGTGACCACCGGCGGGGTAATGTTGGGGAACTGGGCGACGGGCAGGGCGAAATAGCCCAGGATGCCCATCACCGTCAGCACCAGCGAGATCACGATCGCCAGCTTCGGGCGACGGATGAAGACTGCAGAGATCATCTGGACTTACCCGCCCTGGCTGGGGGTGTCGGTCGCACCGGTAGAGCTGCCGCCGGTTCCGGTCGAAGCCGGGGCACCGGACGTCCCGGACGAACCGGACGAGCTGCTGGAGCTTGAAGAGCCCGAACTGCCGGCGTCGCCGGACGTGCCGCCGCTGTCGGCAGAGGCGGGGGTGATCGTCGCCTGGACGGGGTCGACCGGAATGCCCGGGCGGACCTTCTGCAGGCCGTCGACGATGATGTTCTCGCCCTCGCGCAGCCCGTCCTTGACGATGATGTCGACGCCCTGGACCTGGCCGGTGGTGATGTAGCGCTGTTCCACCGTGTTCTTGTCGTCGACCACCAGAACGAAGGACCCGCGCTGGTCCTGGCCGATGGCGGCCTGCGGGATGACGATCATGCGCTTGGGGTCGCCGTTCTGGATGATCACGTTCAGGAAGCTGCCGTCGAAAATCAGACCTTCGGTATTGTCGAACTGGGCGCGGATCGCCAGCGATCCGGTATCGGGGTCGATGTGGTTGTCGATGAAGACGATCTTGCCTTTTTCATCCAGCATGTTGCCGTCCGCCAGCTGCGCCTTGACGATGGCCTTGCTGCCGCCGTCCGGCACCGTCGGCGTGTCGACATGAAGTTGCTGCATCACCTGCAGCATCGTCTTGTCGCTGATCGAGAAGGTGACATACATCGGCTTTTCCTGGACCAGCGTGATCAGCGACCCGGTCGAGGGATCGACCAGTGCGCCCAGACTGACCGTGGCCCGGCTGAGCCGCCCGTCGAAGGGCGCCTTGACCGTGGTGAAGCCCAGGTTCAGCTCCGCCGTCTTGACCGCTGCCTGCGCGGCCGCGACCTGGCCGGTGGCGACCTTCTGGTTCGCCACCGAGGTGTCATAGGTCGCCTGCGAGATGGTGCTGTCCTTCACCAGCTTGCTGTCGCGGGACAGGATGACATTGGCGTTTTCCAGATTGGCCTGTGTCTGCACCAGGTTGGCCTGCTGGGCTTCCAACTCGGCCTGATAGGTGTCCTGTTCGATCTGGAAGACGATGTCGCCCGTCTTGACCAGGCTGCCGTCGGGGGCGGGCTGTTCGTCCAGGAACCCGGTGACGCGGGACACCAGGTCGACCTTCTTGATGGCCTCGCCGCGGGCGATGAAACTGGTTTCCGGAGAGACGTCCTTGGTGATGGCCGGGGTGACGGTGACCTTCGGCGGAGCGGCCGTCTGGGCCGCGATCTGACCCGCGGCCAAGGCAAAAACCGTTGCGGTCACAAGCGTTGAAAGAAGGGTCCGGGTCGCAGGCATTTTTAGAATGGTCATGACATCTCTGTTCGGGCGATCTGGAAATATGTCTTCCGGTCGTACCCTGTTCGGACACATGTCGCGAGACATTTTTCCCCGCCCGCCGCGTGTGGCAGGTGGGGCGGTGCCATGTTGTCCCGGTCCGGCCGTCGATGCCAAAGGGTCACACTGACGTGAGACGGCTTGCGCGGCGGCGCCGCAGGCGCATCCTGACAGGGCGCGCTCCGCCTGCTGCGCCCCCTCGATCCCGGAGAGACGACCGATGCCCGACCCGGCCCCGCTGGCGCTGCCGCGCGCTGCCGACCTGCTTGCCCGCCGCCTTTACGAGGCCGGGTGCCGCCATGCCTTCGGCATGCCGGGAGGCGAGGTCCTGACCATTGTCGATGCGTTGGAACGGGCCGGCATCCGGTTCGTACTGGTCAAGCACGAGAACGCGGGCGGCTTCATCGCCGAGGGGGTCCATCACCGCGACGGCGCGCCTGCCGTGCTGGTGGCAACGGTGGGGCCGGGGGCCCTGAACGCGGTCAACGTGGTGGCCAATGCGCAGCAGGACCGCGTTCCGATGATCGTGCTGACCGGCTGC
This sequence comes from Chachezhania sediminis, assembly GCF_009765275.1. Lineage (GTDB taxonomy): Bacteria > Pseudomonadota > Alphaproteobacteria > Rhodobacterales > Rhodobacteraceae > Chachezhania > Chachezhania sediminis. Next base: position 677,599 of record NZ_VOPH01000001.1, on the reverse strand, counting down.
GTCGATGCGGACGAGGCGCTGACCTATACCCATCAGGTGCTGGACCACCAGGCCGTGCTCGGGCCGATCACCAAGGCCAGCTTCCGCCTGACCGCTGCTGGGGCCGACACGATCTCCGAAAAGGCCGTGGCGGCGGCGCTGGAGCCGCGCCAGGGCCCTGTCCACATCGATGTTCCCATCGGTGTGGCCGACGCGCCTGCGCCGGACGCGCGCCTGCGCCGCCGGGCGCCGGCCGCGGCGGTGCAGCCCACCGGCGCCGCGCTGGGACAGGCCCGCGACTGGCTGGCCGGGGCGGAACGGCCGCTGGCGATTGTCGGTCTGGACGTGCTGGCCGACGGTTCGGCCTGCGTCGTGCAGGCCTTCGTCGAACATTTCGGGATTCCGGTGATCACGACCTACAAGGCCAAGGGCGTGCTGCCCGAGGATCATCCCCTCAGCCTTGGCGGCGCGGGCCTGTCGCCTCTGGCGGACAGTCACCTGCTGCCGCTGGTGGGGCAGGCGGACCTGATCCTGCTGATCGGCTATGATCCGATCGAGATGCGGGTCGGCTGGCGCGAGGTCTGGGACCCGGCCGTGCAACGCGTGGTCGACATCGCCGCGGTGCCCAACACCCATTACATGCACCAGGCCGGGCTGAACCTGGTCGCGGACACCGGCGCCACGCTGGAGGTCCTGGCCAAGGGCGTGCCTGCACGGGCCACCTGGCCCGATGGGCAGCCCGCAGCCGTGAAGGACGCGTTGGCCCAGGCTTTTGCGCCGGGGGAGGGCTGGGGCCCGGCGGCCGCCATGGCCGAGGCGCGGGCGGTTCTGCCGGCGTCGACGCTGGCCACGGCAGACAGCGGCGCCCACCGCATTCTGCTGTCGCAGATGTGGACCTGTACGGAACCCAAGGGGCTGGTCCAGTCCTCGGGCCTTTGCACAATGGGCTGCGCGGTGCCCCTGGCCATCGGGCTGAAACTGGCGGCGCCGGAGCGGCCGGTGGTCAGCTTCTCCGGCGATGCGGGCTTCCTGATGGTGGCCGGGGAACTGGCAACCGCGGCCGAGCTGCGGCTGGCGCCGATCTTCATGGTCTTCGTCGATGCGAGCCTTGCCCTGATAGAGATGAAGCAGCGCCAGCGGCATATGCCGAACCGCGCGGTGGATTTCGCCCGCGCCGATTTCGCGGCCATGGGCCGGGCCTTCGGCGGGCGCGGCGTGTCCGTGTCGGACCGTGCCGGTCTGCGGGCCGCGCTGAAGGAGGCGCTGATCGCTCCGGTCTTCACAGTGATCGCGGTCGAGATCGACCGGAAAGGCTATGACGGTCTGATCTGACCCGGATGCGCCTTTGCGCGCGCCGCGCACAGCCGGCCCACCCGCCTAAGGCGGATCCGTCCCGGAACCTCGCTGCCGGTCACGCGCCGCACTTGTCCGGCGGAGCGCAGACTGATCCGCCGACCGGTTGCCCGAATCGGGTGAGACGTCGGCCGGACCCTGCAGCAGCGCGGAAATCCGCCCGCGGCCGGCTTCCGGCCGGCGCCAGCCCGCCCATGGCGCAGGGCGCGGGCCTGACGGCACTCGCCAAATGCGCGAAATCGCGCCTTCGGACTGACACATTGGCGGTCCCCCGCACACGTGGCTTCACCAATGCGAGAGGCGCGTCGATCCCCGGACGCCGGCCACTTAACCTCTGTTAGGCAGGATGGGGAAACATCCTTTCAAACAGATATTTCCGGGTGGGGTACGGCATGCAAAATGACATTTTCCGGCAACCTGTCGGCCTTCCCGCGGGCGATGTGCTGGAGGACTGGAACGCCGTCCTTCTAAACGTCATGTCCCATGGCGCGGCTGCCCCCGTTCACCTTGCGCGAGTGCTGGCGGCCGCGCCCGATTTTGCCAAGGCCCACGCCGTAAAGGGCCTCTTCCTGATGCTGCTGGGTCGGCGCGAACTGATCGCCGACGCGCGTTCCGCCCTGGCAGAGGCCCGCGCCGCGATGGAACGGCAGGCGCCCCTTGTGAACGAAGTTCCCTTCGTCGACGCGCTGGCCGACTGGCTGGACGCCCGACCCGAGGCCGCAGCCGAGCGGTTCGAGATCGTGCTGACCGACCATCCCGACGACACGCTGGCGATGAAGATGGGCCATGCCATCCGCTTCGTTCTGGGCGACGCCACGGAAATGCGCGCTTCGGTCGAGAAGGTGCTGCCGGCCTATGCGCCCGACCATCCCGGCCGCGGCTACGTTCTGGGCTGCCACGCCTTCGCGCTGGAAGAGACCGGCGCCTACCTGAAGGCGGAAATCGCGGGGCGCCAGGCGCTGTGGATGGCGGCCGACGATGCCTGGGGCCTGCACGCGGTGGCCCATGTTCACGACATGACCGGGAACGCATCCCGCGGTCTGGACTGGTTGTCGGGGCGCGAGGCCGCTTGGGCACATTGCAACAACTTTCGAACCCATGTCTGGTGGCACAAGGCGCTTATGCACCTGGATCTGGGGCAGGCCGACGCGGCGCTGGCGCTTTACGATCGGGACATCCGCCACGACCGGACGGACGACTACCGCGACATCTCCAACGCGACGTCGCTTCTGATGCGGCTGGAGCTGGAAGGCGTCGATGTGGGTACCCGGTGGGAGGAACTGGCAGAGCTCAGCGCCAACCGGACCGAGGACGGCTGCCTGATCTTCGCCGACCTCCACTACATGCTGGCGCTGACCCGGACCGGGCGGAACGATCCGGCCGCCGCGCTGCTGGCGCGGATCGGCGCGGATGCCGCCCGCGGCGGGTCGGAAATGCGCCGGCGCATGGCCCGGCCGGGCCTGCCGGCGGCCCTGGGCCTGGAGGCCTTCGGCGACGGTCGCTTCGACGTGGCCTTCGCCCATCTGAGCGAGGCGCGGGACACGATGCAGCTGGCCGGGGGCAGCCACGCACAGCGCGACATCTTTGAAAGAATGACCATTGACGCGGGTCTGCGGGCCGGTCGGCTGGAGGCCGCGGAATGGCTTCTGGACGACCGCCGCAGGAAACGCGGCGGACATGATGATGGCTATTCCGCAGCGCGGCGAAAGCTGATAAATTCTGCGCGTGCTGCGGCTGCACAACAAAGCGTCCCCGCCGAGTAAGTCTCCTGCAGGAACGAATTTTCTTTTGGCAGCCGATACCCCCGAGATGACAAGATCTTCATCCGAAAAGGAATTCCGCAGTGCGGCTGGCGCGACGCCGGTGGCCGCCGCGCGCGGGGTGATTCCCGCGACTCAGCGGGACTTCCGACTCGACGTGGCGCGGGGCATCGCGATGTTCATAATCCTGATCGCCCACATCCCCTGGGACCCGTGGGCGAACTGGATCCCGGCGCGCTTTGGCTTTTCCGACGCGACCGAGATTTTCGTGTTCTGTTCCGGCATGGCATCCGCCATCGCCTTCGGGGGCGCGTTCGTGAAACGCGGCTGGTGGATGGGCACCGCGCGCACGGTCTACCGGCTGTGGCAGGTCTACTGGGCGCATATCGCGATGTTCTTCTTCGTCGCCATGTCGATGGCGGCGCTGGACCTCTATGGCAGTTTCGACCGCAGCTACGTGGTCGAGCTGAACCTGCAGCACTTCTTTGCCGCGCCCGAGGAACTGATGCCCGCGCTCTTCACGCTGAGCTATGTTCCGAACTACTTCGACATCCTGCCGATGTATCTGGGCGTGCTGGCGATGATGCCGCTGATCATGCTGGTCGCCGTCCGGATCGCGCCTTGGGCGGCGATGATCCTGTCGGTTGCGCTGTGGCTGGGCGCCCAGTTCGGCATGTTTCCGCTATCGGCCGAGCCATGGTCGGGCCGCGAATGGTTTTTCAACCCTTTCGGATGGCAATTGCTGTTCTTTACAGGGTTTTTCTTCATGCGCGGATGGCTGCTGGCGCCGCCGATCGCCGCTTCGCTGGTCGTTCTGTCGCTTGCCTATCTGGTCCTGGGCGCACCTTTCGGATCCTGGAAAGTGTACGAATGGGTCAATGCGCTGCACGGGGGGCTGGGCGACTGGATCCGCGGCACCTACGAGGTGACGGCGCCCCTGCGGGACAAGACGCATTTCGGCATCTTCAGATACCTGCATTTCCTGGCTATCGGCTATCTGGCCTATGCCGCCGTGGGCGAGGGCGGGCACCGTCTGAACGCCACCGGCGACGGTTTCGGTGCCCGGGTCTGGCGCTGGACGATGTTGCAAATCGTGAAGGTGGGTCAGCAGTCGCTGGCCGTCTTCGTGTTCTCGATGTGTATCGCCCGGCTGATCGGTGTCGTCTTCGACGAACTCGGCCGGTCGGCGGGAGTTGTGGCGCTCGGGAACCTTGTCGGTTTTGCGATGTTGATAGCTACAGCCTACCTGGCCGGATGGTTCAAATCCCAACCTTGGCGGAGCCGCAAGACGTGACCCTGACAAGACGATCCCTTCTTTCCAGTGCCGCCGCGTTTACCTGCGGCGCAGCATTCCCTTCGCTTGTCCGGGCGCAAGCGGGAACGGCCATGCCGTTTTCGCACGACCAGGTCATCGCCGAGGCCGAGGTCCTGGCGCAGAAGCGATATCATGAGCGGGACGAGATCCCGGAGGTCTGGCGGGACCTCAGCTACGATCAGTACCGTGCGCTGCAGATGGATCATGATCGTGCGCTGTGGGCGAACACGTCGTCGTCTTACGAGGTCGATTTCTTCCCGCCGGGGTCCTATTTCTCGCGCTCGGTCCAGGTGTTCGACGTGGCGGATGGCATGGCGCACGAGGTGCCCTTCGTCATCGAGGACTTCACGGCCCACGCCCATGTCGAGCTGCCGGAGCTTCCGTTGGACGACACGCTGGGCTTCACCGGTCTGCGGTTCAAGACATACCTGGACGTACCCGGCAAGCGGACCGAATTCGTCGTGTTCCAGGGGGCCAGCTACTTCCGTGCCATCGGCGTGGGCGAGACCTATGGCCTGTCGGCGCGCGGTCTGGCGCTGAACACCGGCGATCCGGAGGGCGAGGAGTTCCCGGACTTCACCAAGTTCTGGATCGAGAAGCCGGACCCCGAACAGCCCGACATCGTCGTTCATGCGCTGCTGGACAGCCCGTCGGTCACCGGGGCCTATCGCTTCGACATCCGGCCCGGGGCTTCTACCGTGATGGAGGTGGACGCGACGCTGTTCCCGCGCGAAGATCTGGAGCATGTGGGCCTGGCGCCGCTGACCTCGATGTTCCTGTTCGATGAAACGGGGCGCACGCGGTTCGACGACTATCGCCCGGCGGTCCACGACAGCGACGGTCTGCTGGTCGAGAACGGCAATGGCGAAACCCTGTGGCGGCCGCTGGCCAATCCGGTCCGGCTGCAGGTTTCGTCCTTCCTTGACGACAATCCCAAGGGGTTCGGCCTGATGCAGCGCGCGCGGCGGTTTTCGGACTTTGCCGACCTGGAAGCGCGCTATCACAACCGGCCCAGCCTTTGGGTGGAACCCAAGGGCGGTTGGGGCAGGGGCGCGGTGACGCTGGTCGAAATCCCCGCCGACCGCGAGATCTATGACAACATCGTCGCCTACTGGCGGCCGGAGGCCGGACTGGCCGAAGGCACCCGGAACGACTTTTCCTATCGCCTGACATGGGGCCCGCGCGCACCGCGGGAAGGGGCCATGCCGCGGGTGATGAATACCCGGATGGGCAAGGATCTGGAAAGCGACCGCCGCCTTGCGGTGATCGAGTTCGAGGCCCATCCGCTGCTCGACGAGGGACCGGAGGGCATCGACGTCTATCTGTGGTCGCCCAGTGCCGACCTCTCGGATCCGGTCCTGGTACGGAATCCTGAATCCGGCGGGCTGCGGCTCGCCTTCACCTTCGACCCGGGCGAGGAGGATCACGTTGAACTGCGTGGTCAGCTGCGCCGCGGGGGAGAGAACATTTCGGAAGTGTGGTTATACCGATGGACGGCGTGAACAGAGATCTTTTCCTGATGCCGGCGGAAAGCCCGCTGGCGATGCCGGCACAAAGTTTCCGTGCCGATTTCCGTGACGGCGCGGCGCCCGAAATGGCGCCCGGCAAACAGGTGGTGCCGTGGCGCCTTCTGGCCTTCGGGCCGGCGCTTGCCATGACCGGTGCGCTGATCTGGATCATGGTCGGCTGGTTCGGCGGCGACGGGCTTTCGTGGCTGGAAGGCGTGCTTGTCGCGCTGATCGCCTTCAACTTCTTCTGGATCACGCTGTCAGTGTCGACCGTGCTGACGGGCCTGGCCCGTCTGGCCGGTGCTGCCCCGGCCGAGGCGCCCAGGGGCCCGGTCAAGCCGCTGAAGGTGGCGCTGCTGATGCCGGTCTACAACGAGGTGCCCTGGTACGTGCTGGGCAGCGCCCGGTCGATGCTGGAGGAACTGCTGAAGCGGGGCGGGGGGCATGAATACGCGCTCTTCATTCTGTCGGACACCCGCGACGGCGCCATCGCCGCGAAGGAACAGGCGGCGGTTCAGGCCGTGCGCGCGACGCTGCCCGAGGGCGCGAAGCTTTATTACCGGCGCCGGGTGGAAAACACCGACCGCAAGGTCGGCAACATTTCCGACTGGGTGCGCGGCTGGGGTGCCGACTGGGACGCGATGCTGACGCTGGACGCAGACAGCCTGATGACCGGCCGGGCCATCGTGAGGCTGACCAATGCGCTGTCGGCCGATCCGTCGGCGGGCCTGATCCAGTCCTTCCCGCAGCTGATCGGCGCGCAAAGCGTCTTTGGCCGGATGCAGCAATTCGCCAGCGGCGTCTATGGCGCGGCTCTGGCCGAAGGCATTGCCGGCTGGTGTGGCGGCGAAGGCAACTACTGGGGCCACAACGCCATCATCCGCACGCGGGCCTTTGCCGCCTCGGCCGGGCTGCCGCATATCCGCGGCCGTTACGGGCGCGACAAGCTGATCATGAGCCACGATTTCGTAGAGGCGGGCCTTCTGCGCCGCGCCGGCTGGTCGGTGCGCTTCCTGCCCCGCATCAAGGGGTCCTACGAGGAAACGCCGCAGACGCTTCTGGACCATGTCCAGCGCGACCGGCGCTGGTGCCAGGGCAACCTGCAGCACCTGAACCTGCTGCGGTCCAAGGGCTTTCGCACCATGTCCCGGTTCCACATGTTCCACGGGGCCATCGGATACCTGATGTCGCCGATCTGGTTCGCGCTTCTGGTGATGTGGGCCCTAATCGGGACCAGCGCCGAAACCAGCGTGCTGAGCTATTTCAGTGAGACGAACCCGCTGCGCCCGGTCTGGCCGGAAATGACCGAAGGCCGGAACGTGCTGATCATCGTGCTGATGTATTCGATGCTGCTGGCGCCCAAGCTTCTGGGCATCCTGTCGGTGCCGCTGGCCGGCGGTGGCTTCGGGGCCTTTGGCGGCGGTCTGCGCTTTGCCGTGTCGCTGGTGACAGAGATCGTCCTGTCGATCCTCTATGCGCCGATCCTGATGGTGCAGCAGATGATCGCGGTGTTCCGGATCGTCCTGGACCTGCAGCACGGCTGGGCGCCGCAGGTGCGCGACGGCGGGCAGTATTCGCTGAAGACGCTGGTGATTGCCCATGCGCTGGAGACGGTCAGCGGGCTGGCGCTGACGGCTGGGATCGTGTCGGGGATCGTGTCGATCTGGCTGGCGCCGATTGCCTTCAGCCTGGTGATGGCGATTCCGCTGTCGGCCATCAGCGGCCGGACCATGTGGGGCCGTGTCCGCCACTGGCTGGGGACCAAGGAAGATTATCGCGAGCCGGCGGTCACCCGGTCCGCCCGCCGCTACCGCGACGAGTTGAAGGCGATGCTGGAACGGCCGCTGATCCATCCCGCCGAATGACCCGGGCATGCCGGCCCGGATCGCCCCGGCCCGGCCCGACCGCCTGCGCCACGACCCACAGCCCCGGGCGCGATCCCCCGATCGCGGCCGGGGTTCGCGTTTGCGGGGGCCAGAGCATGCCGCCTCAGTTGCGGGGCACGACCTTTTCGAACCAGTCCAGCGCCATGTCCGCCCAGCCCGGCGGGATCATGTGCCCGCCCGGAAACAAAGCCAGTTCCAACGCGGACCCGTCGGCACAGGCCGTCCAGCTGCGGCGCCAGAACGGGCCCGTCGTGTCGAAGGTATCGGCGGTTTCGGTCGGGCAGTCATTGGCGTGGCGCCAGATCTCCATCCCGGCGAAGATGTCGCCCTGCTGCCATTTCCCCCCGCCCAGGTAGCGGCCTTCCAGTGGCACGGTCGTGTCGGACCAGCCATGGGTCTGGTGGAGGCGCACCGGCCCGGCACAGCTGTCCGGGTGCGGGCGCCAGAAGCCGCCCGATAGGGGGGCGTAGGCCGGGAAGGCATCGGGCGTGGCACAGGCGAGGTATGAGACCATGAAGCCCCCGGCCGAGAAGCCCGCCAAAAGCGTATGGTCCGGGTCGATGCCGAAGCGGTCCGATGCGTCGTCCATGACAGCGCCCAGAAAGGCGGCCTCGTCCCGTCCCGGAAAGCTGTCCCGGAAGGCCCAGAGATGGCCGTCCGGCCCGCCGAAGGCGCGCGAGCCCGTTGGGGCGATCACCGCATAACCACGGGCGGTCAGGGCGCCGATCAGGCCGGAATTCGTGATCGCCGTGGCCCCGCTGGCCCCGGCGCCGTGCAGGTACATGACCGCAGGCATCGGGTCTGCGGCGGGACTGTCGGGCAGGACGACATGGTATTCGCCGGTCTCAACCAGGCAGGGGCCGGGCGTGCCGGCACAGTCGGCGGCCGCAAGTGTGGGGAGCAGCGACAGGAGCGCGGCGGCCAGGGGGGCAGACCGGATCATCGGCCGGACCACGCCACCACGGGCAGGTCGCGGTTCACCCAGCCGGGACCGGCGGCGGACCCTTCCATCCCTTCGGGGATGTCGACCAGGTTGGTATAGCCGGCCCGGGTCAGGTGCAGGGTCATCTGCGCCGACCGGACGCCACGGGCGCAGATCAGGCCCAGGGGAACGGTCCGGTCGCCGCCGGTCAGGCGGTCGACCTGGGTCAGGAAGTCGTCGCGGCGCATGTCCAGCGGCTCGGCGCCCGGGGCCAGGCCGGTACGCTGCCATTCGTCGGGGCGGCGGATGTCGATCAGCGTCATCCGGCCCTGAGCCATGGCCTCCAACGCGCGGTCCGGGGTCATACGGGCGGCGTCGTGATCGGGCGGGATCAGTGTCCAGCGGTAATAGCCATAGCCGGCCGCGGCCGTCACCAGAAGCGCCGCACCGGCCCGCAGGAAGGCCCTGCGGGTCAGGGTGGCCGCCGATGCCAGTGCCAATGCCGGTTCCGGGGGCGCGGGGCTGTCTGTCATCTGCTCGGTCTCTCCTGGCCTGTGGCGGCATGTTGCGGCGGGGTCCGGACAGTGCCCCCGTCAGTCCACCGGTCGCCGTATGCCCGGGGCGCGACCGGGCACGTGCGCCGGACCCTGTACCGGCGGGCCCCGAGTCGGCAGCGGATGGACAAAGCTTAGCACGGCGCAGGGCAGGGCGGACGGGCGTCGGTGGCCGCGGGCGATCACCTTTGCGCCAGCAGCCGGAAGTCCGGATTTTCAGTGCCCGGACCAATGTGGCAGCACGCAAACCCACGACACTGGCCAGAGGCATCGCGTCATGGGCCGTCCACGTCTGGAGGGGCGGAGAGGATCCGCGCCGCCTTTATCTTGCGACCGGAGGTGCTGGACCGGGGCCTCAGCGTCCGGATCGTGGCCGGGCCACCGCAAGCCTGCGTCAATGTCCGCAGGCATAGCGTCACGGTGCGGTTGGGTCTGCCGCAGCGGGGCAAGGAGAATGTGTTCCAGTCCCGTCTTACGGCCAGAGGTCGGAGATCAGCGCTTGAACGCCCGGAACGCTGCCGAGGCGCCCCAGCCGGCCGCGATCGCGATGGCCAGCGACATCAGGCCATATGCCAGTGGCTGTTGCCGCGAGAGCGTGAAGAGGAACCTTTCCAGCCCCACCTTCCGCACGTCGATGGTGGTGGTGTAGTGGGACACGATCTCTCCGCCGCGGGTCAGGAAGATCCGGATGTGATAATTGCCTTCCGTCAGCGCCGACGGCATGGAGATCGCGGTGCGGAACAGCGTTTCCTCGTCCAGCGCAACCTTGCCCACCAGTTCCTGATAAAGGTCATCCTCCTCGCGGATGCGGATCAGTGCCTCGGTGAAGCTTTCGGAATCCAGCACATTCGACGGGGCCCCCACCGACCGGATCGCCCGGGGGATCGAGATCCGCCAGCGCAGATCTTCGGTATCGCTCAGGACCTGCTTCATAGGGCCGGTGGTCGCGACGGTGTAGAAGCTGGGGGCGGCATCGACCAGCACCGCCTGAGTGTTTACCCAGATCCCGAAGCGACGCTCTTTCTTGCGGACCAGCACCGGCGTGGACGGGCCTGCGATGGTCATGACGACCTCCAGCGGGGGGCTTTCGGGGATCGGCGCCTGCCGCTTGACCGCGCCGAAGACCAGGATTTCCGACCCGTCGAACTGGGTCGTGATCGCCACCCGGTCGCGGCTTAGGCCCACCACGATCTGTTCGCCATCCAGGGCCTGTTCCTGCACGTCCTGCTGCTGGATCGGTTCCAGCGTCTTCGACGCCTCCTGTCCCTGCTCCTGCGCCAGGGCGGGAACGGCCAGGGCCAGGGCCAGGGCCGTCAAGACGGGACAAAGGCGGCGGGCCGGCATGGGTCAGTGGCCCCCGATCCGCGTCAGGGAATACAGCTCGGCCGGCTGGATCAGCAGGTCCAGCGCCAGTTTGAAACAGACGGCGATGACCAGGCCGGCCAGCAGGATTCGCAGCTGTTCGGCCTTCAGCCTCAGGCCCAGCGTGGTGCCGAACTGTGCCCCGATCACGCCGCCCAGGATCAGCAGCACCGCCAGCATGACGTCGACGGTATAGTTCGTGGTCGCGTGCAGCAGCGTGGTGAAGGCGGTCACGAAGATGATCTGGAACAGCGAGGTCCCGACCACGACCTTGGTCGGCATCCCCAGGATATAGATCATCGCCGGCACCATGATGAAGCCGCCGCCCACGCCCATGATCGCGGCCAGGATCCCGACCAGCAACCCCACGAGGATCGGCGGGATGACCGAGATGTAAAGCGCCGAGGTCTTGAACCGCGTTTTGAACGGCATCGTGTGAACCCAGTTGCGCTTGCGCCTTTCGGTCGAGACGGGGGCGCGCTTGGACCGGCGCAGGGCCGAAAGGCTTTCGATGAACATCAGCCCGCCGACCACGCCCAGGAACAGGACATAGGTCAGCCGGACGAACAGATCGACCTGGCCCTGGCTTTTCAGGTAGTTGAAGACGAATACGCCGATGGCGGCGCCGACAATGCCGCCGATCAGCAGCACCACCCCCATCTTGAGGTCCACGGTCTTGCGTTGAAGATGCGCCAGAAGGCCGGAAAAGGACGAGGCGACGATCTGGTTCGCGCCGGTGGCCACGGCGACGGCCGGAGGTACGCCGATGAAGAACAGCAGGGGCGTGATCAGGAAACCGCCCCCCACGCCGAACATGCCGGACAGCACGCCGACGATTCCCCCCAGTCCCAGAACCAGGAACGCGTTGACCGAAACTTCGGCGATGGGCAGGTAGATCTGCATATGTCTTCCTAGCTGCGCCGCGGCATGTCTGGCAACGGGGCATTCGTGCCACCCGGGAAAATTGCGCGTGAGGTCCGGTCTTCCGTGTCACATCCGTGCCTCGCCGCTTTTGCACCGGCCGCTCCGGTGCGGCCAAAGTGTCCGCAGCGCTTGCTTTTCGGCATGAAGCGCCCAGATCAGCCCGGATGACCGTGCGCGCGGTGCCAATGGGCGTCAAAGGCGCTTTGCGGGCGTGACAACCGTGGCCCGAGTCGGCAGAAGGGGTCGGCCGGTTGCAGCGCGGCGGCAGACGACAGGATAGGACAGGAAACACGTGCAGATGGCATTCGACTATGACCTTTTCGTGATCGGCGGCGGTTCCGGCGGCGTGCGTGCGGCACGGGTCGCAGCGGGCGAGACCGGGGCCAAGGTGGCGCTGGCCGAGATGGACCGCTATGGTGGCACCTGCGTCATCCGTGGCTGCGTTCCGAAGAAGCTCATGGTGTTTGCGTCGACCTATGCCGGCGCGATGGAGGATGCACGCGCCTACGGCTGGGAGGTTTCGGCCGGCGGCCTGGACTGGGGCGCGTTCCACGACCGCCTGGAGGGCGAGTTGAACCGGCTGGAAGGCGTCTATCGCAACCTGCTGAAAGGATCGGGCGTCATCAGCTTCGATGCGCGCGCGCGCCTGAAGGACCCGCACACCGTGGAGCTTAGCACGGGCGAAACGGTGACGGCCAAGCATATCCTGATCGCCACCGGCGGCCGGCCGGTCCGGCCCGATATTCCCGGGGCCGAGCTGGGGATCGTGTCCGACGACATCTTCCATGTGAAGGAACTGCCCAGGTCGATCCTGATCCTGGGCGGTGGCTTCATCGCCTGCGAATTCGCCTGTATCATGAAGGGCATGGGCGTCGATGTGACGCTGTATTACCGCGGCGCGCAGATCCTGCGCGGCTTCGATGACGAGGCCCGCGGCCTAGTCGCGACCGAGATGCATCAGAAGGGTATCGAGATCTGCACCGGCACCAATATCCTGTCGATGGAAAAGGCGTCCGACGGGATCCTCGTGAAGGCCACGAACGGGGACGAGAAGGTCTTCGACCAGGTGCTGTTCGCCACCGGGCGCGCACCCAATTCGGACGACATGGGGCTGGAGGACATCGGGGTCCAGATCGGCCGCCGGGGCGAGATCGTGGTAGACGAGTATTCCCAGACCAAGGTGCCGTCGATCTATGCCATCGGCGACGTGACCGACCGTATCAACCTGACCCCGGTCGCGATCCGCGAGGGCATGGCCTTTGTCGAGACCGTCTTCAAGGGCAACCCCACCCCGGTCGACCACAAGCTGGTTCCCAGCGCCGTCTTCACCCAGCCGGAACTGGGCACCGTCGGCCTGACCGAGGAAGAGGCCAGCGAGCAGGAGCCGATCGAAGTCTATGCGACCTCGTTCCGGCCGATGCAGAGCTCTTTCATCGACCGGCCGGACCGGGTGCTGATGAAGCTGATCGTGTCAAAGGAGACGCGCAAGGTCTTGGGTTGCCACATCGTGGCGCCGCAGGCGGGCGAGATGATCCAGCTTGCCGGCATCGCGGTAAAGATGGGCGCGACCAAGGAAGACTTCGACCGGACGGTTGCGGTACACCCGACCATGTCCGAAGAGCTTGTGACCATGCGTGCCCCGGTACGCACGGCCTGAAGGGTATCCACAGGGTGACATAGCCTCCCCGATGCGTCGCACCGGGGTTGAATTCTACGGTCTGCCGCACAGGTAGTAGACCAAACGAAAGCCGCAACGGACGACACGGACGACCACGGCGGCGAGCGGAGGAACGGAAAGCATGGCGGGCAACAGTGGCGGTCCCTGGGGCGGCGGAACGGGTGGCGGCGGTGGTCCGCGCGGCGGCGATGGCGGCGACCGCGGTCCGAACGGATCGAACAACGGTTCCGGCGGCAACGGCGGCCGGCGCGGCGACGACAAACCCCAGATCCCCGAGATCGAGGAACTGGTCCGCAAGGGCCAGGATCAGCTGCGCGTCCTGATGGGCGGCCGCGGCGGCGGGGGCGGCAACAAGTCCGGCGGCGATGGCAATGGCGGCGGCAACGGCCCCGTGGTCACTCGCGGCATGATCGTCATCGGCGTGCTCGCGGCCTTCGCCCTCTGGGTCTTTACCAGCGTCTACGTGGTCAACGACCGTGAACAGGCGGTCGAACTCTTCCTGGGCAAGTATTCGGGCGTCCGCGGATCCGGCCTGAACTTTGCCCCCTGGCCCCTGGTCACGGCCGAGGTCGTCTCGGTCACGCCGGAACGGACCGAGGAGATGGGCAAGGGTGCCGGCGGCGATAGCGGCCTGATGCTGACGGGCGACGCCAACGTGGTCGACATCGACTTCCAGGTGGTCTGGAACATCAAGAACGCGGCCGACTATCTTTTCAACCTGCGCGACCCCTCTGCCACGATCCGTGCCGTGTCTGAATCCGCCATGCGCGAGATCATCGCCCAGTCCGAACTGGCGCCGATCCTGAACCGCGACCGCGGTATCATTGCAGAACGGCTGAAGGAACTGATCCAGCAGACGCTGGACAGCTACAGTTCCGGCGTGAACATCGTGCGCGTCAACTTCGACCGGGCCGACCCGCCGGAGCCGGTGATCGACGCCTTCCGCGAAGTGCAGGCCGCTGCGCAGGAGCGTGACCGGCTGCAGAACGTGGCCGATGCCTATGCCAACAAGGTCCTGGCCGAAGCCCGCGGTCAAAGCGCCCAGCTTCTGGAAGAGGCCGAAGCCTATCGCGCGCAGGTGATCAACCTGGCCGAAGGTGAAGCCAGCCGCTTCCTGTCGGTGCTGCACGAATACGAAAAGGCCCCGGCGGTGACGCGCAAGCGTCTCTACCTCGAAACGATGGAACGGGTGATGGGTGACGTGAACAAGGTCATCATGGACAATCCGAACGGCGGGCAGGGGGTCGTCCCGTACCTTCCGCTGAACGAACTGACCCGCAACTCTCAGCAGGGGTCGAACTGATGCGCAAGTCCACCTTCATCATCCCCGCCATTGTCGTGATCGTCGTGGGCATCATGTCCTCGATCTTCATCGTCGAGGAACGCGAGCGGGCCCTGGTGCTTCAGTTCGGCCGCGTCGTCGCGGTCAAGGACGAACCCGGCCTGGCCTTCAAGATCCCGCTGATCCAGCAGGTCGTGACCTATGACGACCGGATCCTGTCGATCGACATGCAGCCGCTGGAGATCACGCCCTCCGATGATCGCCGTCTGGTGGTCGATGCCTTCGCGCGCTACCGCATCAACAACACCGAACAGTTCTATCGGGCTGTCGGTCCGGGCGGCATCCGCACCGCGGAAAGCCGTCTGGAAAACATCCTGAACGCGCAGACCCGCGAAGTTCTGGGCCGGGTGTCGTCCGACGACATCCTCAGTTCCGACCGGGCCGCGCTGATGAAGCAGATCCGCGACCGCGCGATCAGCCAGGCCAAGGACCTGGGCGTCGAGGTGGTGGACGTGCGCCTGAAGGCGACCGATCTGCCCGAAGCGAACCTGAAGGCGACCTTCGAACGGATGCGGGCGGAACGCGAACGCGAAGCCACCGACGAACGCGCCCGCGGTTCGGAAGCGGCGCAGCGTGTCCGTGCCCAGGCCGACCGGACCGTGGTGGAACTGGTGTCCGACTCGCAGCGTCAGTCCGACATCATCCGGGGCGAGGCCGATGCCCGCCGCAGCGCGATCTTCGCCGAAGCCTTCGGGCAGGATGCCGATTTCTTCGAGTTCTACCGCTCGCTCAGCGCCTACGAGCGTGCGCTGAAGGGCACGAATTCGTCGCTGGTCCTGTCGCCCGACAGCGAGTTCTTTACCTACCTGCGCTCGCCGCTGCGCCCGGGCGAGACGATGCCCGAAGCCATCGCCGATGCCGATGCCGCACCGACGGGCATCCAGTTCCAGGATACCTCGGACAGCGGTGCCGCCACCGGTGTCACGACCGAGCAGGATTCGGGCGTGAGCATCCGGCAGCAACCGGCGGACACGGGCACAGCCGCACCCGCCACGACCGCGCCGGCCGCCACGGCACCGGCCGGGACCGGCACGGCGGCGCCCGCCGATGCCGCCACGCCGGCACCCGCACCGGCCGCCTCAGGGTCGGACTAAGAGGGGGACCCGTGCCGTGGCCTGGCTTCTCCTGGGCCTCGGCCTGGTTCTGGTGATCGAGGGGCTGGTCTGGGTCATGGCGCCCGGGCTGGCCGAGCGCCTTCTGGAAATCATGCGCAGCCTGCCGGAATCCATGCGCCGGCAAAGCGGCCTTCTGGCCTGTGCGTTGGGCGTGGTGCTGATCTGGATGGCATGGCTTCTGGGCGGGTTCTGACCCGCCCTTTGCTTTTCCGGGGCAGGGCCTGTCCCGGGGTGGGCGAAACGATGCCCGAGTCGCGTCGGTCCGTTCACGTAAATGCGCACGCGCGGCCCCTGAACGAAACAATGTGACGAAAAATCGAATCAAAATCGTTCCGGAACCGGCGAAACCCTGCCCCAGAGGGCGGTTTCGTTACAAAGTCTCACAGTCCAGTCACTTTCGGTTAACCGTCTCGTGTCTTGCTTCTTCTGTGTCGCAAGTGTCACTAGAATGCACTCACTGATAGACGCCCTTGCCGGTCCAGTCCGGCCAACCGCGTCTGATGGCAGCCAACGAAAAGTCCACCAAGGAGAGCTCCATTGCAGCTACAGGCAATTCCCTTCCCGTCGTCCCGCCTGGACGGCAGCGCCGCCCGGGCAAGGGCGATGGTCCTGGGGGCGCTCACGCTTCTGTTCCTTGTCGCCCAGACCATGGTCGCGCAGGCCAAGCCCGAAAGCCTGGCGCCACTGGCCGAAAAGATCAGCCCGGCGGTCGTGAACATCACTACCACCACCATGGTCGAACGCCCGACGGCACCGCAGGGCATCGTCCCCGAAGGGTCCCCGTTCGAGGACCTGTTCCGCGATTTCCGTGACCGCAACGGCCCCGAAGGCCGCAAGCCGCGCAAGTCGTCGGCGCTGGGCTCGGGCTTCGTGATTTCCGAAGACGGCTATGTCGTGACCAACAACCACGTCATCGATGGCGCGGACGAGATCACCATCGAATTCTTCTCGGGCGAGGAGATGCCGGCGAAACTGGTGGGCACCGACCCCAAGACCGACATCGCGCTGCTGAAGGTCGAAAGCGATACGCCGCTGCCCTTCGTCAGCTTCGGCAATTCGGACCAGGCCCGCGTGGGCGACTGGGTCCTGGCCATGGGCAACCCGCTGGGACAGGGCTTCTCGGCCTCGGTCGGGATCGTTTCGGCCCGGAACCGTGCGTTGTCGGGCACCTACGACGATTACATTCAGACCGACGCTGCCATCAACCGCGGCAACTCGGGCGGTCCGCTGTTCAACATGGACGGTGACGTGATCGGCGTGAACACCGCGATCCTGTCGCCCAATGGCGGTTCGATCGGGATCGGCTTCTCGATGGCGTCGAACGTCGTGACCAAGGTCGTCGACCAGCTGCGTGAATTCGGCGAAACCCGCCGCGGCTGGCTGGGCGTCCGCATCCAGGACGTGACCGACGATGTGGCCGAGGCCATCGGTCTCGACAAGCCGGAAGGCGCGCTGATCACCGACGTGCCGGAAGGTCCGGCTCAGGAAGCCGGTCTGAAGTCGGGCGACGTGATCCTGGCCTTCGACGGCGTCGACGTGAAGGACACCCGCGAACTGGTCCGCGAAGTCGGCAGCGCCACCGTCGGCAAGACGGTCCGCGTGACGGTCTTCCGCGATGGCAAGACGCAGGAGTTCAAGGTCACCCTGGGCCGCCGCGAAGAGGCAGAGTCCGTGCCGGTCGCCATGCAGGGCGAAGAGGGCGGCTCGGACGAGCAGCTGGACGTGCTGGGCCTGTCGCTCCGCCCGCTGACCTCGCAGATGCGCGAAGAGATGAGCCTGCCGGACGATTCGACCGGTCTCGTGGTTCTGTCGGTCGACGAGGCCAGCCAGGCCTTCGACAAGGGCCTGCGCGCCGGTGACGTGATCACCGAAGCCGGCCAGCAGAAGGTCGAGACGCTGGACGGTCTGGAAGAGCGGATCACCGAAGCCAAGGATGCAGGCCGCAAGTCGATCCTGCTTCTGGTCCGCCGCGCCGGCGAGCCGCGCTTCGTCGCCCTGTCGCTGGAAGACGACGAGTAACGATCCGGACGGGCCCCGACACCGGGGCCCGCACATCGGACGAAAAAGACCCCCGTACCGTGCCGGTGCGGGGGTCTTCTTTTGGCTGCGCCCAGGAGCCCGGGAGGACTGGGACAGGCGCAGACCTTGCGGTGCGGGCCGGGAGGAGAGCAGCCCGCAAATGGGGTGGGAAGATCCGGGTTGCGGCTTTCTGGGGATGGGATGGGTGTGCCGCACCCGGATCTTCCTCGACAACCGGCTGTCATTGGGGGGACAATCCGGTCGTCGGTCCCGGCCCTGGGGATGGGGATTAGGGCCGGGAATTCCTGTTCTGTCCGGTCGGTCAGGACCCGTAAGAGCCCCGGGTCAGATGGTCCGCGGGGCGTAGGGCGGCGTCCAGCCCCGCAACTGACCCTGGTCCGCGATCCAGGCGGCCACGGTCCCGGCGGACCCGGGTTTTCGGGCGGCCGTTCCGAAGAGGGCGGCGCAGGTCACCGGGCTGTGTAGGCTAGGGGCCGTCATGGCGCGTCTCCGAATGTGTTCATCAATTCTTTTGCGGTATCTATCGTTCGTTCTTACAACCTGACCGACTTTGCGTCCCGTGAATGTGAACGGTTTCACAAAATGGGCGAATTTCTGCAGAGCTTTGCAAACAAATGCCAATCAATCGTTCATTAAGCTGACCGGGCGCCCGATCGCTGCACCGCGCGGTGAAATCGTGGCCGGCTGTCCCATCAGATGCGATCCGGCTCTGCCAGGGCTTCCAGCGCCGGCCGGTCGGCAATCGCAAGCCCGCCGCGGCTGACCTCGACCACGCCCAGCTTCCGCCATTCCGACAGGGTCTTCGACACCGCCTCGCGCGTGGCGCCGACGAATTCCGCCAGCTGCGACTGGCTGAGTTTCAGCGGCCGGTCAGGGTCGCCCTGTTCGGTCGTCAGCATCAGCACCTTGCGCGCCAGCCGTGCGGGCAGGGGCAGGAACACCTGTTCGCTGTACTGCTGGTTCATGGCCCGCATCCGCTGGCCGGCCAGCAGGATCATGTCGACCGCCAGATCCGGCGCCTTTCGGATTTCGGCCAGCACGTCGGCATTGCGTACCCGAAGCACCTTGCTGGGCGCGACCGCCGTCAGCGTCGCCGTGCGGACACCGGGATCGAACAGCGCGATCTCACCGAAAAGGCCTCCGGGCCAGACCATGGCCAGAACCAGCCTGCGTCCGTCCTGGCTGAGCACGCTGACTTCCAGCTGGCCCGACTGCACGGCATAGAAGGCGTCGCCCGTGTCTCCCTGCTGGAACAGGACCTCTTGCGGGGCAAGGGACACTTCTGTGGCCAATGCGTTCAGCATCGCTTTCAACTCCGCCGATGCCGCCGACAGAAAACCTGTCTGCGGAAGCACCCGTTTGGACATTCCCACTTCTCCCGGTCGTGCCCGGAACCGGCCCCCGGCCGGCCTGATGCGCGTCGCATCCGGGCCCGATCTCGTACCAGAATGAACTTATGGTGACGCATGGTCAATTACCGGTTTTTCATACCTTTCGGTCCACAGGCACGGTGACGAGGCCAAGATTCTGCGCCGCTTTCAAGGTCAGGACGTCCCAGTCCAGCCCGGTCGACCGCTGATAGGCCTGTACCGCGCTGCGGGTCATCGGCCCCATCGTGCCGTTGACCGGCCCGGAATACAGGCCCCGTGCCGTCAGCGCGCGCTGCAGGGTCTGGATCACCTCGGGCGTCAGCTGGTCGGGGCAGGGGACGGCGATGTCGCGGGTTTCGGCGGTCTGGACGATCTCTTCGCGGGACTCGGTCCGGTATTCGGCAGGCTGGGCCGGGCGGTTGCCGCGGGCGGGCCGTGCGGCGCGGACCAGTTTCTGTTCGGTGACGGTCTTCGTAACCTCGGGACGGCTGTAGGTGGCGGTGCAGGCGTCTGGCCCGTCGCCCTGGCCGTCGGTCTTGCCGGTCCCGGGAAGCAGGCTGCAGGCACCAAGGGCGGACAGCAGGACGGCAGCGGCAAGGGCGCAGAGCGCGCGCGCGCGCCTATTGCCTGCGGGCGCCGTCGCCTTGCGGCTGGTCATCCCCTGTCCCCGTCTGTCGCGTTGCATCCTGTGTCATCCTATCCCGGCGGCGGGTCCCTGGAACAGTCCCCGGCATCGGGACCTTCCGCCGCGTCCGGCGGGGCGACAAGGGTATCGAGCAGGGCGGACAGGTCTTCGACTTCGTCCGCCAGGATATGGGTCACCTCGTGCGCACGTTGCAGGCGCCCGGTGACACGCAGAAGGCGCCCGGCGATCACGGCGCGGCGAAAGCGTTCATAGACCGCGCGCCAGACGATGACGTTCACGACGCCGGTCTCGTCCTCCAGCGTGACGAAGATTACGCCCTTGGCGGTGCCGGGCCGCTGGCGCAGGATCACCAGCCCCGCCACCGTCAGCCGCGCGCCGTTGGGCGGCAGGTCCAGCATTGCCGCAGGCAGACAGGACGGCGGGCGCGGCCAGTCGCGGGGCCGGCCGCGCGGGCGGTCGTAGTCGGAACCGTAATCGGGGACAGGAGGCGTGGGCATGAGAACGAAAATAGAACATATGCCGTAAAAGTCGAGAGCGCGGCATCAAGCCCCGCATGGTCCGTGGTTCCTGCGTCAAACAGGGGGTGGAACGCTTCGGAATGGCCCGCTACACAGGCCAGCGAAGATTTCAGGAGCCTGCTGCAATGGCGAAGATCACCTATATCGAGCACAACGGAACCCCCCATGTCGTCGACGTTCCCAACGGTCTGACCGTGATGGAAGGTGCGCGCGACAACAACATCCCGGGGATCGAGGCGGATTGCGGCGGTGCCTGCGCCTGTTCGACCTGCCATGTCTACGTGGCGCCGGAATGGGTCGAGAAGCTCCCCGAGAAGGACGACATGGAAGCCGACATGCTGGACTTCGCGTTCGAGCCGGACCCGGTGCGGTCGCGTCTGACCTGCCAGCTGCGGGTCAGCGATGCGCTGGACGGTCTGGTCGTCCAGATGCCCGAAAAGCAGATCTGATGATCGCGGCGGCCGGGGGTTTTTCCCGGGCCGCATTCGGCGCTGCAATCTGGGCTGCGGTTCTGCTGGCCCTCTGCTTCCCTGCCGGGGCGGCAGCGGAGATCGTGGCTGCGTGCTATGTCCAGCCCACCACTCGCTACGATCACGGCGTCCTGGGGGATGCCGTGGAGTGGGGCGCGCTGGAGCTGGAGATCCGCGACGGCGATGCCCGGGCCCTCGTCACCTATGTTCTGCCCGATACCCGCGTTTTCGAGGATATCGCGCCGCGCCTGGCCGACGTGGACGGCGACGGCACGCCCGAAGTGATCGTCGTGGAAACCGACGTCGCCCGCGGCGCGCAACTGGCCATCTATGACGAGACGGGCAAGATCGCCGCGACCGATCCGATCGGGCGGCCACATCGCTGGCTGGCGCCGGCAGGCGCCGCGGACCTGGATGGCGACGGGCTGGTGGAGATCGCCTATGTCGACCGTCCGCACCTGGCGAAAGAGCTGAAGATCCTGCGCTTCCGCGATGGCGGGCTGACGCCTGTCGCCGCGGCCCCGGGTGTGACCAATCACCGGATCGGGGATGACTTCATTTCGGGCGGGGTCCGCACCTGCGGCGCCCGGCCGGACCTGGTGCTGCTGGATGGCAACTGGGACCGGGTGGTGGTCGTCGCGATGGAAGAGCGCCGCGTGACGGCCCATGCTGTCGGTCCCGCATCGCGCCTGCCCGCTGTCTTGGACTGTCGCTGAAGCCAGCGCCGCGGCGCCGACTCCGCGTCGGATCTCTCGCCCGGCCCCCGGGCGCAGGACCGGCTGAGGTGGGGTGCGATTCACACCCTGGGGACACCGGCCTGTCAGAAGGGGGCGCGAAGGCCCGGCAGCAGGGGCTGCAGCGCAGACCCTACAGCCAGAGACCGGAGGATCGGCGCTGTCACATCCATGCCGTCGGTTCGGCGATTGATCGCCGGACGTGCCCTCAGACCTCGTCCGGGAAATGGCGCATGGTCAGGCGGATCGGGTTCGGCGCAGCCTGGCCCAGACCGCATATCGAGGCATCGGCCATCGCGGTGCAAAGCTCCTCCAGCAGGGGCTGGTTCCATTTCGGCGCCTGCATCAGCTTCACCGCCTTTTCGCACCCCACCCGGCAGGGGGTACACTGGCCACAGCTTTCATCCTCGAAGAAGCGCAGCATGTTCAGCGCTGCGTCGCGCGCGCTGTCCAGATCCGACAGCACCACGACGGCGGCCGAGCCGATGAAGCTGTCATGCGGCTGCAACGTGTCGAAATCCAGCGGCACGTCGTCCAGCGAGGCCGGCAGCAGGCCCGAGGACGGCCCGCCCGGCTGGTAGGCCTTGAAGACGTGGCCCGGCGCCATACCGCCTGCGGCGTCGATTACCTGCAGGATGGTGGAGCCGGCGGGCAGAAGGTAAACGCCGGGTTTCGCCACCCGGCCCGAAACGGAATAGGACCGCAGGCCGGTCCGGCCGTTGACCTCGAACCCCGACAGGACTTCGGGGCCTTCACGGCAGATCCGGGCGATCCATTTCAGCGTCTCGACATTATGGACCAGCGTCGGCCGCCCGAAGACACCGACCTGGGCCACGAAGGGCGGGCGATGGCGGGGCAGGCCGCGCTTGCCCTCGATCGATTCGATCATCGCGCTTTCTTCGCCGCAGATATAGGCGCCGGCGCCGCGGCGCAGGTCGATATAGCCGGGCTGGACAATTCCTGCCGCCTCCAGCGCCGCGATCTCGACCTTCAGCAGCGCGTGGATCGCCGGGTATTCGTCGCGCAGGTAGATGAAGCAGGTCTGCGCCTCGACCGCCCAGGCGGCGATCAGCATGCCTTCCAGGAACAGGTGCGGCTGGCGTTCCAGGTAATGGCGGTCCTTGAAGGTGCCGGGCTCGCCCTCGTCTCCGTTCACGGCCAGGTATCGCGGGCCCGGATTGGCCCGGACGAAGCCCCACTTCTTGCCAGACGGAAAGCCCGCACCGCCCAGCCCGCGCAGGCCCGCGCTCAGGACCTGGTCCTGCACGTGTTCCCAGTCGCCGTTTTCGCGCAGCTCCAGCAGCCGGTCATAGCCACCATCGGCGCGGTAGGCATCAAGGCCTTCATAGTCGGGCACGGTCGGGTGGGTGTGATCGTCGGCGATGGCCTGTTCGACCTTTTCCACGGTTGCGTGGTCGATGTGGTGATGGCCCAGTTCCAGCACCGGCGCCGTGTCGCAGCGGCCCATGCATGGCGCGCGCAGGACGCGGACCTGCGAAGGATCCATCCCGTCTTCCAGCGCCTCCAGCAGCGTCTCGGCGCCCGCCAGCGCGCAGCTGAGGCTGTCGCAGACCCGGATCGTCAGGGCGGGGGGCGGGATCTCGCCTTCCTTCACCACATCGAAATGGGCGTAGAAGCTGGCGACTTCATAGACTTCGGCCATGGACAGGCGCATTTCCTCGGCCAGAGCGCGCAGATGGGCGGCCGACAGGTGGCCATATGCATCCTGGATCAGGTGCAGGAACTCGATCAGCAGGTCGCGGCGGCGGGGCGCATCGCCCAAAAGCGCCTTCACCCGGTCCCAGGCGGCGTCGTCCACCTGGCGGCCCTTGGGCGTGCGCCGGCCCTTGCCACGGCCGGATTTCCAGACCCCCTTGCCACTGTCCCTGGGCGACTGATGCTCGTCGAGCGCCATGGGCCCCTCCCTCTCCTGCGCATGTACCGGCCCTTGTACCCGGAACCGGGACCGGACTGCAGGGCAAAAAACGACCATCCCCGCCGGCTTTGCGGGCAGGCAGGGGCGACAAGGCGCGCGGGAGGCCGCCTTTGGCGGCAACGGGCTGCCGATCTCCTGAGCGCAGGGCCGTTGCGACACGGGCCGCAGTGGCACGGGAACAGACGATCTGCCATGGTTGCGCATGGACTTTCGCACCCTGATTCCCGCGCTCGCCCTGACGGTGGCGGCGACCCTGACGACCGGCGCCGTTTCGGCGGCCGAACCCATGTCGGCCGACCAGTTCGACGCCTATACCCGCGGCAAGACCCTGTTCTATGCCCAGAACGGCACGGCCTATGGCGCCGAACGCTATATGGACGGGCGCAAGGTGATCTGGTCCTTCCTGGACGGCGACTGCAAGTACGGCGAATGGTACGAGACCGGCGGCCAGATCTGCTTCGTCTACGAGGATCGCCTGGACCCGCAATGCTGGACCTTCCGCGAAGGTCCCGGCGGCCTGATCGCGAGGTTCGAGGACAATCCCCAGTCGACCGAGCTTTACGAGGCGCAGGACACCGGGAACCAGATGCAGTGCAAGGGCCCGCAGGTCGGCGTCTGATCAGGCCAGCCCGATCAGGACAGCCCGATCAGAACAGCGACCCCTGTTCCGGTTCCGGCTTCGGTGGCGTCTTCTTTGCGGGCCTGTCGCCCTGCGGCGCCACGGTCAGGCGGCCATCGCGGAATTCGACCTCCAGCAAGGTTTCCTTGGCGGCATCGGCGCGGGTGGTCATGACCTCTGCCCCGCTGCGCACCACGGCATAGCCGCGTTCCAGCGTTGCCTTGTAGCTTAGCGTTTCGTGCATCCGGTCGGCGGCCGCCAGGCGCTTGCGCAGCATGTCGATCTGCGCCGTGCCGGCGCGCGACAGGCGGGCGGACAGCGCATCCAGCTTCTGGGTGCCGTCCTTAACCTCGCGCTGCAGGGCCCGGGGCGATAGCCGCGCGGCGCGGGCATCGAATCGTTCGCGGCGCAGGCGGACGGACCGGGCCAGCGCCGGGTCCAGCCCGGCCGCAGCCTGCCGCAGGGACCGTTTCTCGGCCGCGACCAGACGGGTCAGCATCGACGGGCGCAGGCCGCCCGACAGGTTCGACAGGTCCAGCCTGCGCCGCTGCACGAACCGTTCCAGCGCCACCTGCAACCCGTCGCCAGCGCGGTCCAGCCGCTGGCGCGGCGTGTCGAGCAGGCTGTCGGCCCGGGGCAGGGCGCGCGACAGGTCTTCCATCCGTTGCCGTTGCAGGCCAGCACCGCGGGTCACCGCCCGGGTCAGGCGCGCGCCTTGCGCATCGACGGTCGCGATCAGCTCCAGCCGGACCGGCACGGCCAGTTCGGCCGCGGCGGTGGGCGTCGGTGCCCGCAGGTCCGACGCGTGGTCGATCAGGGTCGTGTCCGTCTCGTGCCCCACGGCCGAGATCAGGGGGATCCTCGACCCGGCGGCGGCGCGGACCACGGCTTCCTCGTTGAAGCCCCACAGGTCCTCGACCGATCCGCCGCCGCGGGCGACGATGATCAGGTCGGGCCGGGGCAGGGCGCCGCCGGGCGTCAGGCGGTTGAAGCCCTCGATCGCCCGGGCGACCTCGGGCGCGCAATTGGCGCCCTGGACGGCCACCGGCCAGATCAGCACCTTGCGGGGAAAGCGTTCGCGCAGGCGGTGCAGGATGTCCCGGATCACCGCGCCCGACGGCGAGGTGACGACGCCGATGATTTCCGGCAGGAACGGGATCGGCTGCTTGCGGTCCGGATCGAAAAGTCCCTCGGCCGCCAGCGTCTTGCGGCGTTTTTCCAGCAACGCCATCAGCGCGCCCTGGCCTGCGACGGCAACCTCGTCCACGTTCATGTTGTACTTGGACTGCGCGCCATAGGCGGTCAGGCGGCCGGTGACCACGACCTCCAGCCCTTCCTCGGGCACGACGGAAAGCTGGCTGACCTGACCCTTCCACGTGGTGCAGGAAAGGACGTTCCGGTCGTCCTTGATGTCGTAATACAGATGCCCCGACCGCGCCTTGAAGACACGCCCGACCTCGCCCTTCACGCGGATCCGGCCGAACTGGTCCTCCAGCGTGCGCTTGATCGCGCCCGACACTTCCGAGACGGAGAATTCCGGAAGGTTCTGCCCCGGGGTGGGATCGTCGATCAGGTCGTTCATCGGGTCATCCTGAAGGCCATGGGTTCCACAGTCCTAACGGACCCTGCGGCCGGACGAAAGCCGGGGCAGGGGGCCGAATTGTCTGGGCCGCGGATCGGACGGTGTCCCGGGGCCGTGCCTGCCATGCCGCCGGGCGATCGAGGGCAGGGCACGGGATCCGAAACGGCCGTCCCGACATCTTCGCAGATGCAAACGGGCGATACCGAGGAGCGACCGTTCAGCAGCAGTGCGAGGCCGAGGGCTTCCGGGGTGCTCAGGACCGGCGTGCAGGTGTCGCCAGCGGCTCGGGCCCTGTCGTCGCCCGGCAGGATCGTGACGGCGAGCCCTGTGACAGTCCCGATGAGAGCGGGTCCGCAGCTGGGGCGCGAAATCAACTGTCGGGCCGCATTCCCTGCGCTTGCAATCTGAACCACCCGCCAAACCGGGGTCCGCTGCCGGGCACGACCGGTATGGCACCCGGCAGGTTGCCGGTGCCTCGGGATGGGGACGCATATCGGCCGAACGGGCCCGGGACGGCGATGACGATCTGCGTCGCGGGACCCGGTGGGGGCGGTCCGGTCTTGCCGGCCCCGGGCGCCCGTCCTAGAAGGCGCTGGATCAACGACAGGACAGCAGGGACGCGGGCGCATGAACATTCTGATCCTCGGCAGCGGCGGGCGCGAACATGCGCTGGCCTGGGCAGTGCTTCAGAACCCGAAATGCGACAAGCTGATCGTGGCGCCGGGCAATGCGGGGATCGCCCAGATCGCGACCTGCGCCAGCGTCGATATCATGAACGGCGGCGCCGTCGTGGCCTTTGCCGAAGAGAACTCCATCGACTTCGTCATCGTCGGGCCCGAGGCACCGCTGGCCGCCGGTGTGGCAGACCGCCTGCGCGATGCCGGCATCCGGGTCTTCGGCCCCTCGGCCGAGGCGGCCCGGCTGGAGGCATCGAAGGGCTTTACCAAGGAAGTCTGCGACGCCGCCGGTGCCCCCACCGCCGCCTGGGCCCGCTTTTCCGAGGCGGAACCGGCCAGGGCCTATATCCGCGAGCATGGCGCGCCCATCGTGGTCAAGGCCGACGGTCTCGCCGCGGGCAAGGGCGTGGTCGTGGCCATGGACGAGGCCACCGCGCTCGAGGCCATCGACGACATGTTCGGCGGCCAGTTCGGCGACGCCGGCGCCGAGGTGGTGATCGAGGAATTCATGGATGGCGAGGAAGCGTCGTTCTTCGTTCTCTGCGATGGTGAAACGGTGTTGCCGGTTGGTACGGCCCAGGACCACAAGCGCGTGGGCGAGGGCGATACCGGCCCGAACACCGGCGGCATGGGCGCCTATTCCCCGGCGCCCGTGATGACGGATGCAGTGACCGACAAGGTGCTGGACCGGATTGTCCGCCCTACGATGACCGAGATGTCGCGCCGCGCCGCGCCCTTCCAGGGCGTCCTCTTCGTGGGCCTGATGATCAAGGACGGCCAGCCCCGGCTGGTCGAATACAATGTCCGCTTCGGCGACCCGGAATGCCAGGTGCTGATGATGCGCCTTGGCGCGCAGGTGCTGGACCTGCTTCTGGCCGCCGCCACCGGCCGGCTGGCCGAGATGCAGGTGAACTGGGCTGACGATCACGCGATGACGGTGGTCATGGCGGCCGAAGGCTATCCCGGCGACTACGTCAAGGGCACGGCGATCAACGGTCTGGACGACATGCTGGAGACCAGCTTCGAGATGTGTTTCCACGCCGGTACTTCCGGTACCGCCGGGGCCTACAAGGCGGCCGGCGGGCGGGTGCTGAACCTGACCGCCCGGGGCGCGACGTTGCAGGAGGCGCGCGACCGGGCCTATGCGCTGGTCGACCGGGTGGACTGGCCAGAAGGCTTCTGCCGCCGCGACATCGGCTGGCGTGCGCTGGGGCAGCAGGACTGACCTCGGGCGCGATCCCTGCGGGACTGTTGCCCGCCTGACCTTTCCAATCCGGCAAAACCGCATTAGGTGAGGAGGCGTGCCGCGCGAAAGGAGCCCCATGTCGTTCTTTGGCAAACTCAGGGACCGCATGTTCAAGTCGTCCTCCAAGCTGGACGACGGGCTGAAGTCCATCGTGGCCGACGGCGGCGAAGAGGATGCGGTCGAGGCGGAAGCACCCACCACGGCCCCCGAACCGATCCCTGCACCGGCCCCTGCGCCCGCACCGGCCCCGGATCTGACACCGGCCCCGGATCCTGTGCCCGATCTGGTTCCGCAGCCGGCTCCCGCGCCGAAACCCGCACCAACGCCTGCACCCGCGCCCCAACCGGCTCCGACCCCGCGGGCCGCTCCCAAACCGGTCCCGATCCCAGTCCCGGAACCTGCGCCGGGACCCGCCCCTGCAAAGCCGCAAGGTGTCATGGGCCGCCTTTTCGGCCGGACCGAGGTCGCCGTGCCCCGCCGCGTGCTGGACGACGACATGCTGGAACAGCTGGAGGAGCTGCTGATCCAGTCCGACATGGGCGTCGACACGGCCCTGAGGGTCACCGCCAACATGGCCGAAGGCCGGTTCGGCAAGCGCCTGTCGGTCGACGAGATCAAGGAACTTCTGGCGGCCGAGGTCGCGCGGATCATGGAACCCGTGGCCCGTCCTCTGCCGATCTATCCCAAGCGCCCGCAGGTGGTGCTGGTCGTGGGCGTGAACGGGTCGGGCAAGACCACGACCATCGGCAAGCTGGCGTCCCAGTTCAAGGCGGCGGGCAAGTCGGTGGTGATTGCTGCCGGCGACACCTTCCGCGCAGCGGCCGTCGAACAACTTCAGGTCTGGGGCGACCGGGCCGGTGTGCCGGTCCTGACCGCGCCCGAAGGGTCCGACCCCGCCAGCCTGGCTTTCGACGCCATGACCAAGGCCGAGGCGGATGGCGCCGACCTTCTTCTGATCGACACGGCCGGGCGGCTTCAGAACCGCCAGGACCTGATGGAGGAACTGGCCAAGATCGTCCGCGTCATCCGCAAGAAGGACCCGTCCGCGCCCCACAACACGATCCTGGTGCTGGACGCCACCACCGGCCAGAACGCGCTGAGCCAGGTGGAAATCTTCCGCAAGATCTCCGACGTCTCCGGCCTGGTGATGACCAAGCTCGACGGCACGGCTCGGGGCGGGGTGCTGGTGGCGCTGGCCGACAAGTTCGGCCTGCCGATTCACGCCATCGGCGTGGGCGAACAGATCGACGACCTGGCGCCTTTCGACCCCGAGGATTTCGCCAATGCCCTGACCGGCCTGTCCGGCGGACCCGGAAGATGAAAGCGGGGATCGCCGCGCGCAGGCCCGGGGGAGTCGCCGACAGTTGAGCGCCGACATCCTCGCGCTGGCCGGCACCGAAGCCGGCCACGACATCGCCCTGGTGCTGGCCCTGACGGCGGCCCTGCTGCACGCGGTCTTTGGCGCGCTGCAGAAGGGACGGCACGACCCCTGGCTGTCCCGGGGCGCAATCGACTTTTCCTATTGCGTGATGGCCGCGCCCTTCGCGCTTTTCGTCGTGCCCTGGCCCGCGCCCGACATGTGGCCGATCTTCGCGATCGTCGTGGGCATCCACATCGTCTACAAGATCCTGCAGGGGCTGGCCTATGTCGCCGGCGACTATACCGTCGTCTACCCGGTCGTCCGGGGCCTTGGGCCGCTCTTCACCGTGATCGGGTCCTTTTTCGTCTTCGGTGAAATCTTCACGCCCTTGCAGTGGCTGGGCGTCGCCGTGCTCTTGTCGGGGATCTTCGGGCTGGCGATCTACAACATGATCTTCCTCGATTCCAACCGCGAGAAGCTGCCCCTGGCGCTGACCTTCGCTGTGGCGACGGGCCTGTTCGTGGCTCTCTATACCACTATCGACGCCTATGGCATCCGCGCGGCGGAAAACCCGTTCACGTTCCTTGCGTGGTTCTTCATGTTCGACGGCATGACCATGCCCTTCTATGCCTACTGGCACTGGCGTCGTATGGAAAACCGCCCAACGCCCGGCCCCCTGATGCTGCGCGGCGTGATCGGCGGGCTGGTGGCCTTCGGCAGCTTCGGGTCGATCATGCTGGCCACACGCCTCGACAAGGTGGGCGAGGCGGCGGTCCTGCGCGAAACCTCGACTGTCTTCGCGGCCGCCATAGGTTACTTCTTCCTGAAGGAAACGGTCGGCCCGCGCCGCCTGACCCTGATGGCCCTGATCGCGCTGGGTGCCGTGATCGTGGAATTCGGCAGCTAGGAGATCGCATGTCCGACCCCAAGACAATCAACCCGCTTCTGAAGCAGGTGCTGGAACTGGGCCCGACCGTGGCCTTCTTCCTGATCTACCTGAGGCTTCGCGACCAAAGCTTCATGCTGGGCACGACGGAATACTCCGGCTTCATCGTCTCGACCGTTCTTTTCGTGCCGATCCTGCTGGCGGCGATGGGGGTGCTCTACGTCCTGTCGGGCAAGCTTTCGCGGATCCAGATCTTCACGGCGGTCATGGTGATCTTCTTCGGCGCGCTGACCGCCTGGTTCAACGACGAACGCTTCTTCAAGATGAAGACGACGCTGGTCTACGGCACCTTCGCGATCCTTCTCGGGATCGGCCTTCTGCAGGGCAAGTCCTATCTGGCCTATGTCATGTCGGAAATGCTGCCGATGGAGGACGAGGGCTGGATGATCCTGACCCGCCGCCTGTGCCTGGCCTTCACGATCCTGGCAGCCGCCAACGAATTCGTCTGGCGCACCATGTCGACCGACGCCTGGGTCAAGATCGAAACCTTCGGCTTCCCCCTGGCCCTGGTGGCCTTCCTCTGGATCCAGATCCTGTCGATGCAGAAATACCTGATCGAGGACCCCGAGGAAAAATCCTGAGGATCCGCCCCGGACTTCTTTGATCTTTAAATACCCTCGGGGGGCCCGGAACGGGCGGGGGCAGAGCCCCCTCCACGGTCGGTGCAGGACCATCGATCCAGGTCTGGTGCGTCAGATTACGTGCTGTGGCAGAGGTCGGGGGCGCTGCCCCCGCCGCCCTGCGGGCGACTCCCCCGAGGGTATTTAAAGATCAAAGAAGTCCGGGGCGCGCGCCTGTGCCATCCGTAGGGTGCGTGGTTTCCACGCACCGCCGCTACCGCTTGAACAGCAGGTCCTGCGCTGCCTTGCCGCCCTTCAACGCATCGTGGCGCCGTTCTGCGGCGAGACCTCGGCCGGCCTGTACCGCAGGGCGTGCGCGGATCGTGTCGAGCCACCGCGCCAGGTTGGGCTTGTCGTCCAGCGTCTGCTCCTGCCGCTTCCACAGGCTCGCCCAGGGCCAGATCGCCATGTCGGCCACGGAATAGAAGTCGCCCGCCACGAACTCCGTCTTCGCGAGCTTGCGGTCCAACACGCCGTAAAGCCGCGCCACCTCGGCCCGGTAGCGGTCCTTGGGATAGGGGAGGTCGTGCGGCGGTTCCAGGTTCGGGGCATACATCAGGAAGTGATGAAGCTGCCCGGCCATCGGCCCCAGCCCGCCCATCTGCCACATGACCCATTCCTGCACGGCGACCTGTTCGCGTTCCGTCGTGCCGCCGAACATCCCCGTCTTCCGGGCAAGGTAGAGCAGGATCGCCCCGGATTCGAAGACCGAGATCGGTGCGCCGTCCGGGCCTTCGGGATCGACGATGGCGGGCATCCGGTTGTTGGGTGCGATCTCCAGGAACTCCGGCTGGAACTGGTCGCCCTGGCCGATGTTGATCAGGTAGGTCTCGTAGGGCAGACCCATCTCCTCCAGCGCGATAGAGATTTTCCAGCCGTTCGGCGTGGGCCAATAATAGAGCGCGATCGGTGCGGTCATGTCGTCTTTCCCCTCGTCAACCGGGGACGACTATGACGCCTCGATCCCGGACGGCAAGGGGCGGGGCAGGGACGGCAGGGACATCAGACGCGACCAGCGCTTTTCCGGGCTTTCCGGCAGGCCGCGGCGCAAGCGGTCCAGCGTGAAAATCCCCGGCTGGCGGATCAGACGCTCGTAGAAGCGCAGGACGCCCGGGCGGGTATAGGAAGACCAGTGGCAGATCCGCCGCGCACTGCCGCCGACAGGACAGTCCAGACGTTCCAGATGTGCCAGGGTCCGGGAACAATCCAGCTGCAGCGTCAGCAGGTTGGGCAGGTCCAGGCCCTGGCCGATGGCCCGGTCTCCGGCTGCGGGCGGCGCGATCAGACGTTCATAGAGGAAATCGAAGGCATCGTTTTCGCGGCTGGTGATGTTGACGAATTCCGCGCGGCGGCCGGCGGGCGTGGCCAGCGCCCCGGCCACCCGGCTTTGATAGCAGGCGCCGGTCAGGGACAGGATTCGGCCGATCGCGCCGGGCGGCAGATGATGCAGCGCTTCCAGTGCCAGTTCGGTCCCCATGGAATGGGCCACCAAGTGGACCGGCCGCCCCGGGGCAGCGGTGTGCAAGCGCCCGATTACCTGCGCCAGCGCGCGGCCCGCGCGGCGCGCCTGCCGCTCCGCGGTCCAGAGCGCCCCGCGCGCGTCCCATCCGAAGGCTATGGCCAGGCCTTCACCGGGAAGACCCGCCCCGAAGCCCAGCTGCCGCGGCCAGCTGGGCGTGCCGGTGCCGACCTGCGGGGCAGGGGACAGGATCCCCAGATGGGGGCAGTGATGGGGATGGCCGGGCAGGTACTTGTAGCCGTGGATCATCACCACGACCGGACCGTCGGCATCCGCATATCGGTCCAGAACGGGCCCGGCTGCCTGGCCCGAACCATGAAGTACGGGGTCTTCCCCGCAGGCATTTATCCGGAGTAAAGGCATGTCCGCCCTGCCCGTTCGTGGATGCCGGTGCTATGGGGCAGGCTTATGAAATCGTGGTGAAAGATCGATTACACGACCGTGACGTTGCGCGGTTAACGCATCCTGAACCCACAAGACGCGGTGGGCAAGGCGCTTAGGAATCACGCACCCCACGGATACCATTTTGCGTGCGGCCGCTGGCTTCTTCGGTCTTCAAATACCCTCGGGGGGCCCGGCACGGGCGGGGGCAGAGCCCCCTCGGCAGCGATGCGTAAAATCCGGCCCACCGGATTGACGCACCACCCTGGGTCGCTGTAGGACATTTCGTGTGGCGATTTGTTACCGGATTGCGGGCCACGTTAAACATCCCGCTAAAAGGTCAGACGAAAGCCCTCTTTCGCTTGACCGCGTCGGGGGCTTTTTGTTTGCGCCCTTGCAGGGCCTGAAAGGAACACCATGACCAAGGACTGGAGCCAACGCACCCGATCGGTGCATGCCGGAACCCGTCGCAGCCAGTACGGCGAGCTTTCCGAGGCGATCTTCCTGACCCAGGGCTTCGCCTACGAGAATGCCGAGGCCGCCGAGGCCCGTTTCATCGAATGCGGCGAGGATGAATATATCTACGCCCGCTACGGCAATCCGACCGTGCGGATGTTCGAGGAACGCATCGCCGCCATCGAAGGGGCAGAGGACGCTTTCGCGACGGCCTCGGGCATGGCGGCGGTGTCGGGCGCGTTGATGGCACTTCTGAAGGCCGGGGACCATGTCGTGGCGTCGAAGGCGCTGTTCGGATCGTGCCTTTTCATCCTGGAAAACGTGCTGGGCAAATTCGGGGTCGAGACGACCTTTGTCGATGGCACCGACCTGGCCCAGTGGGAAGCCGCTTTGCGGCCCGACACCAAGGCCGTGTTCTTCGAATCCGTCGCCAATCCGACGCTGGAAGTGGTCGACATCCGCGGTGTGGCGGAACTGGCCCACAAGGTCGGTGCGCTGGTCATCGTCGACAATGTCTTCGCCTCTCCCGTCTTCTCGGACGCGATCGCACAGGGCGCGGATGTGGTGGTCTATTCCGCGACCAAGCACATCGACGGGCAGGGCCGGGTGCTGGGCGGGGTCGTGCTGGGCACGACCGAGTTCATCCGCGGCACCTTCGAGCCCTACATGAAACATGTCGGTGCGGCGCTCAGCCCGTTCAACGCCTGGATCCTGCTGAAGGGCCTGGAAACCATGAGCCTGCGGGTCAACGCCCAGTGCGATACCGCGCAGGCCCTGGCCGAGGCCGCGCTGGACCATCCCAAGGTCGCGCGCGTGTTGTTCCCGGGGCTGCCGGTCCATGCGCAGCACGACCTGGCCACGGCCCAGATGAAACGGCCGGGCACGGTCGTTTCCATCGATCTGGCCGGCGGGCAGGAAGCGGCGTTCCGTTTCATCAACGCCCTGAAGATCGTCAAGATTTCCAACAATCTGGGCGATGCCAAGACCATCATCACCCATCCGGCGACCACCACCCACCAGCGGCTGAAGGAAGAACAGAAGCTGGCGCTGGGGATTACCCGCGGGCTGGTCCGGATCTCTGCGGGGATTGAGGACACGGCCGATATCGTGGCCGACATCGCGCAGGCACTGGAAGCGATCTGAACGGGCTCGGCGCAGTCCGGGGTCATGGCCACGGGCTTCGGGCCCCTTTATTGTGACCCTGTCCGGGCAGGGCCCGGGCAGGGAAACCATTGACTGCGGCGACGGGGGAACCATCTTTTCCCGGTGGCGCCGCAGGTTGGTGGAGGCGCACGGGCGAAGGGGAAGGCCAATGAACGTTCACGTGACGACCGAGGACAGTGCCAACGACGCGCGCCGCATCGGCGAGGCGCTGGAACTTCTGAAGGGCTGGGCCGAACGCGCGGCGCCAGAGGAACTGGCCAAGCTGGATCCCGGCCTGCGCCGCCTGATCGGGGGGGGCGGTGCGGACGGTGCCTATCCGACCTTCTCGCGCGCCTATCCCGACGATTTCGTGGCGGACGGCGCCTATCGCGCCCGGATGCCGGACCTGCAGAACGGGCCGGCCAGCCTGATCCGCGGTGCGCGGCAGACGATCCAGCATGTGGGCATATCCAATTTCCGCCTGCCGATCCGGTTCCATCGCCGCGACGGATCCGACCTGACGCTGGAGACATCCGTGACCGGGACCGTCAGCCTGGAATCCGACCGCAAGGGCATCAACATGTCCCGTATCATGCGCAGCTTCTACCGCCACGCAGAGAAAAGCTTCAGCTTCGAGGTGATCGAGGCGGCGCTGGACGATTACAAGGCCGATCTGGACAGTCTGGATGCGCGGATCCAGATGCGGTTTTCCTTCCCGATGAAGGTGCAAAGCCTGCGTTCCGGGCTGGAGGGCTATCAGTACTACGACATCGCGCTGGAGCTGGTCGAAGCTGCGGGCGTCCGGCGCAAGATCGTGCATCTGGACTATGTCTATTCGTCGACCTGCCCCTGTTCGCTGGAACTGTCCGAACATGCGCGGTCGGAACGGGGGCAACTGGCCACGCCGCATTCGCAACGGTCGGTTGCGCGGATTTCGGTCGCGCTGGAACCCGGTGGCGATTGCCTGTGGTTCGAGGACCTGGTGGAACTGTGCCGGCGGTCGGTGCCGACCGAGACGCAGGTGATGGTCAAGCGCGAGGACGAGCAGGCCTTTGCCGAGATGAACGCGGCCAATCCGATCTTTGTCGAGGACGCGGCGCGGCTTTTCTGTGCAGGTCTTCAGGCGGATCCCAGGATCGGCGATTTCCGGGTCGTGGCCAGCCACCAGGAAAGCCTGCACAGCCACGATGCGGTGTCGGTGCTGGTGGAGGGAGAGACCTTCCAGGCGGCCTCGCTGGATCCGAAGCTGTTTTCGACCTTGTTCCACGTCGGCTGACGTCGGCTCGGGGTGCATCTGGGGCCGAGTCGGCCGCACAGGCGGTCCGAATGCACTTGCATCGTGCCCCATTCGGCCCGTCCCGTGCGGATTATTGCCGAGTCGGCAGCCGCGGTCCCCGGCGGAACCCTGCCGGAGCCGCCCTGCCATCCGTGGTGCGATCTGGGGTAACGGCATGACCCGGCGCGACAAAACCGGCTCTCGCGAATGTGACGGCACAAATGGCCCGCCAAAACGTTTACGCCGCAGTGCAGCATTTCCTGCTGCATTTGCGAAGGCGATGGGATATGGTCAGGTCAAGGACGTCGAAGCTGGCACGTGGCGCCCCGGGTATGGCCGCGGGCACAACCGCGCTGACGGGCCCTGGCGTGAAAGTGACCGTTTCATTCCCGTCCGGAAGGAGCGAGCACAATGTGGACGAGTATGTTCGATGTCGGTCCCGGCCGGCTTATGGTCGGTACGCTCGACTCGATGCGCCTGGGTTGGGCGATCACGCGACTGGCAGAGGATGCCCGAACGGTCATTGCCATCAGGATAATGGGCCTGTCGGGCCTGCTGACGCTGCCGCAGGGCGAAAGCACCGAGATGGTGCGCGAAAAGATGCCGGCCGTGGTCGAAAGCGCCACCGCTGCCGCGTTGACTGCATGGACCGGTGCCGACGTGCCCAGGATCTGGCTGGCGACGCTTGAACCTTTTCAGGCGGGTGCCCAGTCGAACCGGGAACGGCTTGCCGGCCAGACCCGCAGCGAAATCGCCCCGGCCACGACGGCGTTCCCTGACATGGCCGCGGGCAGCATGATCGACCATCAGACGGACCAGAAGACTGTCACTGTCCGCACATAAACGGAGTAGACGCGCAATGTCCCCCCTGAAGACGCCTTTAGAATTCCACACCAGTTGCCTGCGCATGGCCAGCTACGCGATGAATGCCCAGATGCGCCTGATGCAGGCGGTCACGCGTTCGGCTCTGCAGGCGCAGTCGGCCTCGATGCGGACGTTGTCCGCAAAGACCGGTACGCCGGCCGCCCTGCTGTCCAAGGCCGCGGCGGACAAGACGGCCGGGGCTGCGCCCCAGCCCCAGCCTGAAGCCACCCCGCCGGCCGAGCCGGACGATGTCCCGCCCACGCCCGAGGCTGCGCTGCTGCAGGAAGATGACCCGGTCCTGTCCGACACGATGAGCAAGCCCGAGGACGGGGATATGCCCCCGGCACCCAAGGTTGCGGCCCAGACGGAAGACCGGACGGACGACCAGACGGAAACGACGTCCGCTGCCGCCGGCACCGGGGACGAAGACGTCCCGCCCACGCCCGAGGCGGCGCTTCTGCAAGAAGACGACCCGGTCCTGTCGGACACGATGAGCAAGCCCGGGGCCGAGGATACGTCCCCGGCACCCAGGCCGGCGAAACAGACAGCAGACCGGACGGACGATGCGCCCGCGGCGTCTGGCTCCGGGGCCGCTGCAGGGGACGTCCCTCCGTCGCCCGAAGCGGCGTTGCTCGGGGAAGACGACCCCGTCCTGTCGGACACCAAGACCGCGCCGGAACCGGAAGCGGCGCCGCGTCGCACCCCCGAAGCCAAGGCCGCGCCTGCGACGGCCAAGTCCGGTCCCGCGCGCAAAGCCGCGGCCGGGAGCCCGGCCGCGAAAACGACCGCGGAGCCCGCTGCCAAACCCGCGTCCCCCAAACCCGTGAAGCCGCGCGCCAAACCCGCGGCGGCCAGACCTGCAAGCGCCCGGGCGGCTGCCAAGCCCAAGCCCGCGGCCAAGCCGCGACCTGCCGTGAAGGCCAAGCCCCAGGGTGCCAGGGCCGACGGCGGGGCAAGGCCCGCGCCGCGACCGGGCGCCCGGACGAACAAGCCGACAGGCCCGGACAAGGGCTGACACGGAACAGACACGGGACCCTGACGAAGCGGCTGGCGCGGACGCGCCGGCTTGACAGGGGCAGGGACCCGCGCCAAGGCTCTCGCCATGCCGGACCTGCGCCCTGTCGGATATGTCATCGGCCTTTTGGTCACCATCCTGGGCGCAACCATGGTTGTGCCCCTGATCGTGGATTTGATGGAAGGCACGGGTCACTGGACCGTCTTCCTGGAAAGCATGCTGATCACGGTCTGCTTCGGGGTCCTGATCGCCACCGCCTGCGCCAATGGCGTGAAGGAGGGGCTGACGATCCAGCAGACCTTCCTTGTCACCACGCTGGTCTGGGTGGCGCTGCCGGTCTTCGGGGCGCTGCCGCTGGTGCTGGGTGAAACCGACCTGCGCTATGTCGATGCCTTCTTCGAGGCGATGTCGGGCCTGACCACGACCGGCGCCACGGTCCTGTCGGGGCTGGAATCCCTGCCCAAGGGCCTGCTTCTGTGGCGCGGCATCCTGCAGTGGCTGGGCGGAATCGGGATCGTCGTCGTGGCCATGGTGTTCCTTCCCGAACTGCGCGTCGGGGGCATGCAGATCTTCCGGGCCGAGGCCTTCGACACCTTCGGCAAGATCCTTCCCCGCGCAGCCCAGATCGCGTCGCGCATTTCCGTCATTTATGTCAGCCTGACGGTCATCTGCGCGCTGGCCTATTCGGCCGCCGGTCTGAACGCCTTCGACGCGGTCGTCCACGCGCTGACCACGATGTCGACGGGGGGGCTGTCGAACTACGACAACTCCTTCGCCGTGCTGCCGCCGGCCGCGGAATACGTGGCTGTGGTCTTCATGCTGCTGGCGGCCCTGCCGTTCACCCGCTATGTCCAGCTGGTCGCCGGATCGGCCCAGCCGCTGCTGCACGACACGCAGGTGCGCGGCGTCCTGATGACCCTGGCCACGATCGTCGTGGTTCTGACCCTGTGGCTGATGCCCGACACGCGGGAAGGCGAGTTCTTCGAGACCTTCCGCCGCGTCCTGTTCAACGTCACATCGCTGCTGACCGGGACAGGGTATGCCAGCGACAATTACATGGAATGGGGCAACTTCCCGGTGATGATCATGTTCTTCACCGGGCTGATCGGCGGCTGCGCCGGTTCGACGGCCTGTTCGATCAAGATCTTCCGCTACCAGCTGCTGATCGCCTCGATCCGTTCGCAGATCCAGAAGATCCGTTCGCCCCACGGGATCTTCACGCCGCGCTTCCAGGGCCGGCCGGTGACGCAGGACGTCCTGACCTCGGTCATGTCGTTCTTCGTGTTCTTCATCGTCTCGATGGGGGCGGTGGCCTGGGCACTGAGCTTCACGGGGCTGGATTTCATCACCTCCGTCTCGGGCGCGGCGACCGCGCTGGCCAATATCGGCCCGGGCCTTGGGGACGAGATCGGGCCAGCCGGCAATTTCGGCGGCCTGAACGACACCGCGAAATGGATCCTGAGCGGCGCGATGCTGGTCGGCCGGCTGGAGTTGATGGTCGTCTACACGATCCTGACCGTGCGTTTCTGGCGCGTCTGACGGGCCGGGGACCATGCCGTCCGGACAGTGCCCGAGGCTGCCCTCCCGGGTTCAGATGCGGCTGCGAATGCCCGGCACAACGGGCAGGTGCCGGGCCGGTCCCGGTCCGCTGCAGGGCTGCACGCCGTAGGGTGCGTGCAGTGCACACACCGGACCTTTTGAGATCCAACAGACCTTGCAGTGTGCCGCCCGCGTCCCGGTACAGCGCAACTGTGTTCGGCCCGGGTCATGGCTCCACGCCGTAGGGTGCGTGCTCCGCTCCGCTCGCACCGTCCGCTTCAACGCCGAAGAGACGTCGGAGTGTGGCGCCGGCGTCCACGAACAGCGCCCCTATGTCCGGCCTGCATCAGCCCGACGCCGTGGGGCGCGTGCTCTGCATGCCTCCTGACAAGCGAAGGGACCCGGACGCGCCGGATCCCCCGGAAACCGGTCAGTCCCAGCAGCCGACCAAGGCCGTCATGCCAATGGCCTTGCGCGCCAGCAGGTCTGAAGGCAGGTTTTCCTGTCCAACGGCGGGGCGCTGTGCACTCAGCCCGGCCTGTCCCAGGATCCGGGTCACGGTCTGGGCATTGACCGCCAGGCTGACATTTTCGGGCAGGCGCCGGGCGTCGGACTTGGCCAGGACGATCCCCACCACCGCGCCGGTCAGGTCCAGCACCGGTC
The DNA here is from genome assembly GCF_009765275.1 of Chachezhania sediminis. GTDB lineage: Bacteria > Pseudomonadota > Alphaproteobacteria > Rhodobacterales > Rhodobacteraceae > Chachezhania > Chachezhania sediminis. Next base: position 638,281 of record NZ_VOPH01000001.1, on the reverse strand, counting down.
CGCCGGCATCGCCATCGCGGGTCTGCAGGTCCAGCCGCAAAAGCTCGTTCGACCCGGTGGGCCCGCGTACGTCAGCCACCGTCCCGAAGGTCAGGGACGGTGCGCCCAGCACGCCGCCGAAGGAATAGCCCGACACGGCGACGTCGCCGCGGAGCCGCGGGGGCGCGATGTCGAATTCCGCCACGTTCATCGGGGCCAGCGCCTGTTCCGGCCGCAGGATCGCGAGGCCCAGATCGTTGTCCTGCGCGATGATGCGCGCGGGGAAGCGTTCGTCCAGCGTGATGCGGCCGCACTGGGCCACCGCCTCGGCCGTGGTCATCACGGCGCCGGTCCGATCGACGAAGACACCCGACCGGGAATGTTTCGGCCGCCGGATTTCCAGCCCCGAGACAAGGTTTACCCGCTGTTCGCGATCCGCGCCCGCGGCCGGATCCAGCGTGCCGGGCAGCCGTTCGAAACTGCCCCGCATCTCGGCCAGGACCCGTTCGCGGCGGGCCTCGTCGCCCGCGGGCCAGACCAGCATGAAGCCCTTGATCTCGCCGTTTTCCAACGTGACTTCGGTGAACGAGACGATCCGGGCATTGCGGCCCTCGATGGTGAAGGCATCGCGCGACCGGTCGCGCGGGCCCTGCGCCGGCACGGCTTCCAGCGTCTGGAGAATGTCGTAAAGGCCATAGAGCGAGGCACGGTCGCCTTTCTGGCTGATCAGCACGACCTGCGCGCCGGGAACGGATCCGGTAGCGTCATAATGCGAGAACGGCGCCTCGTGATAGCCGAATTCGACCGCGCCGAGGGGCATCTGGATGGCGATTCCGGCGTCGAGATCGGCGACCCGTTCCATGCCGACGCTGTTCAGGGGCGCGTTGTAGGCCTCCATCAACTCGGCCCGCTGGCGGGTGGTCAGGATGCCGGTGCCGTCATAGCCGCGCAAGAACTGCCAGTCGCGCATCGCGCCGCGGGTTCCGGGGCCGAAGGCGCCGTCGATGCCTGCGTTATAGACCCCTTCTGCATGGAGCGCGCGTTGCAGGTCCATCCGTTCCTCGGCGGTCAGCAGGCGTTCGCCGCGCAGCGCCTCGGCCCGGGTTTCCTCGGGCAGGGTGGTCTGGGGGGCGGGCTGGGCCCGCGGCTGCGCAGGTGTCTGCTGCGTCGTGGCGGCGGCATCGTCAACTGGCGCCAAGGTGCCGGGCAGGGCCTGCGACACCGGCCAGAACCGTTGCCCCAGGGCACCCGCGGCGGTCAGATAGCTGTCGCGCGGCACGCGGCCGGTGTTCAGGTATTCCTGCAGACGTCGGACGGCCTCGTCCGGGCGATAGGGCCCCAGAAGGATGCCGTACCAACCATTCCCAAGGTCGAACCCGTTCACGTCCGCCAGCGTGCGGGCATAGTCCTGCGCGCGCGTCTGTCCCAGCGTCAGGCTGGGCAGGGATTCGATCTGGATCCAGGCCGTGGCATCGGGATCAGCCGCATTGCCGGTCTGTGCCAGTACGGGTTGCGACACCCAGAGGAAAATCAAAATCGCGATCGCCGCAGCCCGGTGAAGGCTTCGCGTCAGTTCTGCTCTCATGCCCGCCTCGTCCTGTTGTCCGACACCTTTGCCTGCGTCGATACCCCAGCCATTGCCTGTGCGTCCAAAGTCGTCAAGTCATTGAAAACCCCACCGCTGGATTGGCGCAACAGCTGTCCATCATGGGATTCCGGACTTCGCACCGGCCGGATCCCGCCGCGGTTGCACCGTCCGCCGCGTGATCGGCGCCAGAAGCCGCGTTGACCACGCCGGGCGCTCTGCCTAGGAAGGGGCCGACCGCGCGCGCTGCCAGGCGCCACCAGAGGACGACAGGACATGCCCGAGACCCCGACCCAGACCACCCCGCGTTCGTTCCAGGACATCATCCTGCGCCTGCAGGGGTACTGGGCGTCGAAGGGCTGCGCGATCCTGCAGCCCTATGACATGGAGGTCGGCGCCGGCACTTTCCACCCGGCCACGACGCTGCGGGCGCTGGGGGCGAAGCCCTGGGCCGCGGCCTATGTCCAGCCCTCGCGCCGTCCGACCGACGGGCGCTATGGCGACAGCCCGAACCGCTGGCAGCACTATTACCAGTACCAGGTCATCATCAAGCCCAGCCCCCCCGACCTGCAGGAGCTGTATCTGGGCTCGCTCGACGCCATCGGCATCGACACCGCGTTGCACGACATCCGCTTTGTCGAGGACGACTGGGAAAGCCCGACGCTGGGTGCCTGGGGCCTGGGATGGGAAGTCTGGTGCGACGGGATGGAGGTCAGCCAGTTCACCTATTTCCAGCAGGTCGGCGGCCATGACTGCCACCCGGTGTCCGGGGAACTGACCTATGGTCTGGAACGTCTGGCCATGTATGTGCTGGGCTATGACGACGGCAACAAAATGCCCTTCAACGATCCGCAGGACCCGATCCCGCTGACCTATGGCGACGTCTTCCAGGAGGCCGAGGCACAGTACGCGCGCTGGAACTTCGACGTGGCCAACACCGAAATGCTGATGCGCCATTTCGAGGATGCCGAGGCGGAATGCCAGGCGATCCTGTCCCATCCCCATGTCGACCCGAAGACCGGGCGGCGGATCGTGATGGCGCTGCCGGCGTACGACCAGTGCATCAAGGCCAGCCATCTGTTCAACCTGCTGGACGCGCGCGGCGTGATTTCCGTCACCGAACGGCAGGCCTATATCGGACGGGTGCGGGCGCTGGCCAAGGCCTGCGCCGACGCCTTCGTCCAGACGGATGCGGCCACGGGTGCCTCTGGTGCCGCGGCCTGACACCCTTTCGTCAGGCCAGGCCCGGCAGCAGCGTCTTCAGCCCATCCAGGATCATCTCGATCGCGATGGCGGTCAGGATCATGCCCATCAGGCGGCTCATGATCACGCGGGCGGTTCCGGACAGGTGCCGCGCCAGCAGGGGCGCGTTGTAGAAGACCAGGAACAGCACCGCCACGAGGCCGACGAAGATCCCGGCAAAGATGGCCAGGTTCGGGACGGTCTTGGCCTGTCCGGCGAACAGGACCAGCGTCGTGATGGTGCCCGGACCCACGATCATGGGGAAGGTCATCGGATAGAAGGCCACGGAATCCGCGCCCGGGAACGTCGCCTTTTCGTCCTCGCTGCCCCCGTGGGTGGCGCTTTGTTCGCCATGAAGCATGTTGAGCGCGATCATCAGGACGACCAGGCCGCCGGCGACGCGGAAATCCTCGATGTTGATCCCGAACAGTTTCAGGATCTGGGTGCCCGCCACGGCGCAGATGCCGCCCATGATCAGCGTGTAGATCGCGACCTTGACTGCCACCTGGCGCTGCACCGCCAGACTGGCCCCGTCGGTGATGGACAAAAAGATCGGCAGGTTCGTGATCGGATTCATGATCGCAAACAACGCGCCGAAGAACTTAACAGCAAATGTGGGGTCCATCGGACTATGGGTCTCCATTGGCAGGAACTTGCCGAGGCAGGCTATGTCAGGGCACACCCGGCCCGCAAGCCGGCAATCCGTCAGGTTCGGGGGATCATGGGATGAACGGAAAGATTTTCGCAGCCATCATCGTTCTGGTGGCGGCCGTCGCGGGCGGGCTGCTTTATTACATGCAGGTCTACTATTATTACTTCCCCCTGCCGGAAGAGTCCCAGGTTATGCTGGTCGCCCGCGACAGCGGTGAAAGGGAAGCGGTGCCTGTGACCGGTTTCCAGGGGATCGATGCAACCAGCTCTCCGCTGCGCTATCGCGCGTGTTTCACCGTGGGCGAGGCTCCGCAGGTCCTGGCCGACCGGTTCGAGACGCTGGAACGGCACGACCCCCGCATCTCGCCCGGCTGGTTTGACTGCTTCGACGCGGCCGAAATCGACGCGCTGGTGACCGAAGGTCGCGCCCAGACCTTCCTGGGCGGCAAGAACGTGGCCTATGGTGTCGACCGCATTGTGGTCATTGCCGAGGACGGCCGGGGTTTTGCCTGGAACGACCTGAATCATTGTGGCGACAAGGCCTATGACGGCACCGTCGTGGGAGAGGAGTGCCCGCCCCACGACTGACCCGGGGGCAGGGCGGGCGATGGCCCCGTGACAGGGGCGATCCCCTTCTGGTAGAACGACCTTCCGGCCGTATCCCATTGCGCGGCCGCGCCTGTGCCGCCGGGGAACATGCCAAGACATGTCGAGCCTGCCGATGTTCATGATGAACGTGATCGCCGCCACCAGCCTGGCCGCGGGGCAGATACCCGTGGGCGGCGACCCCGACCGCGCGCAGGACATCATCACCGGCTCTGACGTCGACAGCATCCGCAACATCGCTTCGGCATATGGCAAGGTCTACCAGTCCGAAGACAAGAGCGGCGACCCGAAGCTTGTGGGCCGCATGAACGGCGCGCGCTACATCGTCTATTTCTACGGCTGCAAACGGCACACGGACTGCGACTCGATCCAGTTCTATTACGGGCTGTCCAGCAACAAGGATTACACCCAGACGGTGGACGACTGGAACCGGACCATGCGCTTTGCCACCGCGTCCATCGACGAGGACGGCGATCCGGTGCTGACCATGGACGTGACGCTGGTGGGCGGGTTGACGCGCGCCAACATGACCGACTGGTTCGACCTTTTCGATCTGCAGATGGGCGACTTTCGCGGGCGTCTGCTGGACTGACCCGACACTGATGCCATCGGCCCCGTGTATCGGACCCGTGTCACGCGACGCAGTGCCGGTGCCGCTTGCGCTGGACCCCGGTCCGTGCCGTCGTTATCTAGCGGGGCGAATGAAGGCTCCAACCAAGGCGAGCGTAACCGACCCATGCCCGATCTGCTGATTGAACTCTTTTCCGAGGAAATTCCCGCCCGCATGCAGCGCGGCGCGGCGGACGATCTGAAAAAGCGGATGACGGACGGTCTGGTCGAGGCCGGTCTGACCTATGCCCATGCCGGCACCTTCACCACGCCGCGCCGTCTGGTGCTGGCGGTGGAAGGGCTGCTGGACGCGTCCCCCACCGTGAAGGAAGAACGCAAAGGTCCCAAAGTCGGCGCACCGGACAAGGCGATCGAGGGCTTCCTGCGCGGTGCCGGTGTCACGCGCGACGCGCTGGAGGAACGCGACACGCCGAAGGGCGCCGTCTATTTCGCCACCGTCACCCGCCAGGGCCGTCCCGCGGCCGAGATCGTGGCCGAGGTGCTGGAACAGGTGATCCGCACATTCCCCTGGCCGAAATCCATGCGCTGGGGCGATGGATCGCTCCGCTGGGTGCGCCCGCTGCGGTCGATCCTGTGCCTGATGGTGCGCGAAGACGGGGCCACGGTGGTGCCGCTGGACATCGACGGCATCGTGGCCGGCGACAAGACCGAAGGCCACCGCTTCATGGCGCCGGGGCAGATCGCCGTGCGGAACTTCGACGATTATGCCGCGCAACTGAAGCGCGCCTTCGTAATGCTGTCGCACGAGGAACGGGCCGAGCATATCCGCGCGGATGCGGAAAACCTGGCCTTCGCCGCGGGTCTGGACGTGGTCCAGGACAAGGGTCTTCTGGACGAGGTCGCGGGCCTGGTCGAATGGCCGGTCGTGCTGATGGGCGAGATCGACGAGACCTATCTGGACCTGCCGCCGGAGGTGCTTCAGACCTCGATGCGGGAACACCAGAAGTTCCTGTCGGTGAAGAACCCCAAGACGGGGCGGATCGAACGGTTCGTCACGGTCGCGAACCGCGAGACGGCGGACAATGGCGCCACGATCCTTGCGGGCAACAGGAAGGTTCTGTCGGCACGCTTGTCCGATGCCAAGTTCTTCTGGGACAACGACCTGCGCGTGGCGAAGGCCGGGATGGACGACTGGACCACCGCGCTGGAGCGCGTGACCTTCCACAACAAGCTGGGCAGCCAGGGCGAACGGATCGCCCGCATCGCGGCACTGGCGGGCGAGCTGGCGGCCGTGACGGGCGCCGATGCCGGCAAGGCCGCGGTGGCTGCCAAGCTGGCCAAGGCCGACCTGAGCTCGGAAATGGTCTATGAATTCCCCGAACTGCAGGGGCTGATGGGCCGCTATTACATCGAGGCCGCAGGGCAGGGCGCCGATGTCGCCGCCGTGGCGCAGGAGCATTATTCGCCGCTGGGTCCGTCCGACGACGTGCCGACCGCGCCCCTGTCGGTGACGGTCGCGCTGGCCGACAAGCTGGACACGCTGACCGGCTTCTGGTCGATCGACGAGAAACCCACCGGGTCCAAGGATCCCTTCGCCCTGCGCCGTGCCGCGCTGGGGGTGATCCGGCTGATCCTGACCAATGACCTGCGGTTGAGCCTTGATCGGTTCTTCGACAGCCAGCTTCTGCGCCACGAGATCCACCAGATGGAGGAGGCCAGCGCGGCAGAGATCGCGGCGCTGGAACAAGTGGCCGACCAGATCGCGCATCACGGCGTCTTCGGCGCTGCCTTCGATGCCGTTCTCGCGGCTCTGAGCGGCAAGGACGTCGCCACCGGCGACGGCACGGTCCTGGGCCGCGTGGCCGGGGAATTGCCGGACCGCAGCGTCGACCTGCTGGCCTTCTTCCACGACCGCCTGAAGGTCCACCTGCGCGAACAGGGGATCCGGCACGACATCATCGACGCCTGCATCGCGATGCCCGGCAATGACGACCTGGTGCTGCTGGTGAAACGGGCCGAGGCGCTGGCGCAGGTCATGGGGACCGAGGACGGGGTGAACCTGCTGCAGGGCTTCAAGCGGGCGAACAACATCCTGACCCAGGCGGAAGAGGCCGACGGGGTGTCCTATTCCTTCGGCGCCGATGCCAAGCTGGCCGAGACCGAGGCCGAAAAGGCGCTGTTCGTGGCGCTGGACGCGGCGGAGGCGGCGATCAAGCCGGCGCTGGCGGCCGAGGATTTCCCGGCGGCGATGGCGGCGATGGCGGGGCTGCGCGGTCCGGTCGATGCGTTCTTCACCGAAGTGCAGGTGAACGCGGAAAACCAGATCCTGCGGCGGAACCGGCTGAACCTTTTGAACCAGATCAGCGATACCTGCATGCGAATCGCCGACCTGACCCGCATCGAGGGCTGAGGCAGGCCAACGCCGCCGGCCGCGCATCCGCGACCGGGCCGGCCCGCCCGCCGCCCCCTCGCGCAGGCCGTGCGGCCTGCGCGACCGCTCCGGTCGCAGGCACCCGGCCGGTGTTCGGCTATGGGTTGATTTTATTAAGATTTGAGCAGACACTACCGGCCGAGGACCGCCGATACCTCCTGTGGCAACGATGCTGCGCCCGCAGAAATTCTTGCGTCATGGCAATCCGCTCGTATTGTCCGCATCCACAGAGGAATCGGCCATTGCTGGACAACCCCAACACAACGCTGATCACGCCCACGGCGGCCATGGCGGCCGATACCCATGGTGGCCGTGCGAAGTGTCTGCAGCGACTGATCCGCATGGGCCTGCCCGTGCCGACGACGGTCGCCCTGAACTTTGCTGCGGTCAGCGCCATCGCGCGGGGCGAGATGCCGGATCTGAAAGGTATCCTGGCAGAGTTCGAACCGGGCACGCTTCTGTGCGTGCGCCCGTCGTCGGAAGACCCCGACTGGGGCGGGCCGGGCGCGATCCTGAATGTCGGCATGAACGACGAGCGCCGCACTGCACTGGCCAGGACGCTGGGCAAGACGGCGGCCGAAACGCTCTATATCCGCTTCGTGCGCGCCTATGCGACCCATGTCGCGCGGCTTGACCCGGACGAATTCGACGATGCGTCGGACATGAACGGCGACCGGGCGAAGGCGCTGGACCGGATCCTGCAGGCCTACGAGGACGAGGCCGAAGAGCCCTTCCCGCAGGACCCGGCCAAGCAGCTGGGTGCCGTGCTTCGGTCGATGGCGCGGGCCTGGGAAGGCACGACCGCCCGCCTGCTGCGGCAGGCCAAGGGGGCGCCGGCCGATGCCGGCTTGGGTCTGGTCGTGCAGGAGATGATCCCGGGCGTCGGGCAGGGCGAATGCGGATCGGGCGTCCTGCAACTGGTCGATCCGGTGCTGGGCCTGCCGCAGGTCACCGGCCGCTATCTGAGCCAAAGCCAGGGCCGGGATGCGCTGGCCCCGGGTCGCGGCGCGATCTATCTGGCGCGGGACAACCGCGGTTCGTCGCTGGAGGAAGTGGCGCCCGAAGCCTTCGCGCAGATCAAGGATTACGCCGGGCAGATGCGCGTCCGCCTGCGGGAAGAGATGCAGGTCGAATTCGTCGTCGCCAGCGGCCAGGTCCATATCCTGGACGGCGTGCGGGTTCAGGCCTCGCCCCGGGCGCGGCTGCGGATCGCGGTGCGCCTGGCCGAAGACGGGATCATCGAAAAGAACGACGCCGTCCTGCGGGTCGAACCCAAGGCACTGAACGAACTTCTGCACCGGCAGGTCGATCCGCGTGCACCGCGGGACCTGTTCGGGCGCGGCATCGCCGCCAGCCCCGGTGCCGCCACCGGCCGGATCGTGTTCGAGGCGAACGATGCACTGGCCGCCAAGGCGCGGGGCGAGGCCTGCGTGCTGGTGGTCCGCGAAACCTCGCCCGAGGACGTGCGCGGGATGCACGCCGCGGCGGCTGTCCTGACGGAAAAGGGCGGTATGACCAGCCACGCCGCCGTGATCGGTCGCGGTTTGGGGCTGCCCTGCGTGGTGGGCGCGTCCGAACTGCACTTCCACATGGCCAAGCACCGTCTGGTCGCGCCGAACGGGCGGATCCTGAAGGCCGGTGACATCATTACCGTCGACGGCTCCACCGGAGAGGTTCTGGCGGGCGAGCCGGCGATGCTCGAGGCCTCGCTCGACGACAGTTTCCAGACGCTGATGTCCTGGGCCGACGCGGCCCGCGATATCGGCGTGCGTGCCAATGCGGATACGCCGGCCGATGCGCAGACGGCGCGGAATTTCGCGGCCGAAGGCATCGGTCTGTGCCGGACCGAACACATGTTCTTCGATCCCGGCCGGCTGATCGTCATGCGCGAGATGATCTTTGCCGAAACGCCCGGTGACCGGGCGACCGTGCTGGAACGGCTGCTGCCGATGCAGCGGGACGATTTCGTCCAGCTGTTCCGCATCATGGAAGGCCAGCCGGTCTGCATCCGCCTGTTCGACCCGCCGCTGCACGAATTCCTGCCCGCCACGCGCGCTGGCCAGCGCGATCTGGCCGAGGCGCTGGACATCCCCCTGAGCGATGTCATCCGGCGGGTGGAGCAGATGACCGAATACAACCCCATGCTGGGCCTGCGCGGTGTGCGGCTGGGCGTGACGGTTCCCGAGATCTATGACATGCAGGCCCGCGCCATCTTCGAAGCGACGCTGGAGGCCAGCCGCGCGGGCGAACCCGTCGTGCCCGAGGTGATGATCCCCCTGGTCAGCGCCAAGCGCGAGGTCGAACTGGTCAAGGCGCGAATCGATGCCGTCGCCGCGGCCGTGAAGGCCGAGAAGGGGAAGGACTTCGACTATCGCCTTGGGGTCATGGTCGAGACGCCAAGGGCGGCCCTGAGGGCCGCAGACATCGCGCCGCACACCTCTTTCCTGAGTTTCGGGACCAACGACCTGACCCAGATGACCTATGGCCTGTCGCGCGACGACGCGGGGCGGTTCATGTCAACCTATGTCCAGCGCGGCGTCTTCCCCGAAGACCCGTTCCACGTCCTGGATCACGACGGTGTCGGAGAGCTTCTCCGCATCGGTGCCGAACGCGGAAGGCAAGGAAATCCAAACATTTCGCTGTCAATCTGCGGCGAACATGGCGGCGATCCGGATTCGATCGCCTTCTGCCGCTCTGCCGGCTTCACCTACGTCTCGTGTTCGCCGTTCCGGGTGCCCGTCGCCCGTCTGGCGGCCGCCCAACTGGCCATCCGGTCGCCGGGCAAGGCGTAATCTGGGGACCTGAATCATGTTCCGAATGCAGACACGCCCACCGGGCGGCGGGAATCCGCTGCCTGCGAGGGGCGCCAGAGGAAGACGGGGCGGCTGCTTTATGTTACCAGCCCGCCGGAGTATCGCACAGGGTGGTGTTCATCGCGCAGGCAGAGCCGACACAAGATTGGTCCACGCGCACGAGTGTTTCGGTTTCGACGTGTGATGGGGAGAACGAATTTGGCAATGGTTATTGCGCTGGCATTGGCCGCGCTTTTCAAGGCACCGGCCGCTTATGCCGCCGATACAGATCTTCAGGGGCTTTTCCAGCGGGAAGAGCAGATCCTGGCCACGATGTCCGATGCGCGCATGCGCGAGATGATGGGCACCGGCACGGCAGAAGAAATCCTTGCGGCGTCCAGGGCGCCGAGTTTCGCGACGACAGATGCGCCATCGAAGGTGGCAAAGACCAAGGGCAAGACCGGTGGGGGCTGGCCGTGGTCGAAGAAGAACAAGACCCCGGATCCGGCGCCGGTGTCCTATTCGCGTGAATGGCTGAACGCCCAGCCCGCCGCTGATGGCGGGGCCGACTGGCAGTGCCTGTCCGAAGCCCTGTATTTCGAAGCGCGCGGAGAATCCGTGAAAGGCCAGTTCGCCGTGGCCGAGGTCATCCTGAACCGTGTGAAATCGGCGAAGTTCCCGAATTCCGTCTGCGGCGTGGTCCGGCAGGGCAGCCGCAAGCTGCACCAGTGCCAGTTTTCCTATTACTGCGACGGCCGGGCCGAGGTGTTCAACGAAAAGGGCGCCTATGCCCAGGTGAAGAAGGTCGCGCGCGCGGCCCTGGACGGGACGGCCGAACCGCTGACCGGCGGCGCCACGTTCTATCATACCAAGAACGCACGGCCGAGGTGGTCGAAGGTGTTCCAGAAGACCGCCAATATCGGCGTTCACGTCTTCTATCGTCCGAACTACCGTACGGCCAGCAACTGAGCGGACACCGCGTCGTTCCGCGGGCTTGATGTCCGCGGTGATCCCCGGTCAGGCCTGCTGTGACCGTAAGCAGAACCGGGGACAATCCCATGAGTGACGACGTGAAGCTGGCCTTCGCCCATCCGTCTCAGCGTGCCGCAGCCATGGCCGCGCCGGGACCTCACGATCAGGGGCCGCTGGACCGGATCTCGCTGCGCGACCATGTGGTCGAGGTCGAGATCGGCGCCTTTCAGGCGGAACGGGGCACCCGGCAGCGGATTTCCTTCGACATCGCGGTCGAGGTGCGCCCCGTCGCTGCCCCCGTCGACGACGATGTCGACCGTATCCTGTCCTACGACAAGATCGCCGAGGCCATCGCGCACGAGCTGGAAGCCGAACGGTTGAACCTGTTGGAGACGTTGGCCGAACGCGTGGCGGACCGGATCCTGCTGGAACCGCAGGCGATGCGTGTCTTCGTCCGGATCCAGAAGCTGGACCGCGGCCCCGGTGCGCTGGGGGTGGAAATCGTGCGCGCCCGCAGCGCAGAGCCCCATGGTCCCGTGCACGAGACGGACATCGCGCCGCGGATCGTCTTTCTGTCCAATGCCGCCATCGCGTCCGGGCATCTGGGCCACTGGATCGACCGGCTGGAGGCCGAGGCCGCGCCGACGATCCTGTGTGTGGGGCGTGCCGGTATCCTGCGTCCTGAAACGGGCCATGTGATGACCCAGCGCCGGATCGACCTTCTGGCCATCGAACAAAACGCCTGGGTCCTGGCCTCGCGCGATCCGCGCTGCGTCGTCGTGGCGACGCGGACGGAACTGGACTGGGCGATGAAGCATGGCCAGATCAGCGTCTGGGCGCCGTCGAAGATCGTGCTGGACGCCGTGAACGGTCCGCCAAAGACCTTGCCCGACGACCTGTCGCTGGTGACCTGGTTCGCCAGCACCTATGGCGTGACCGAGGTTCTGGCCATTGGCGCGGACGCGGTCGACAGTGCCGGGGACGGGGTCGCCGTCACGTCGCGTCCGGCAGGAGCCGACGCGGTATGACCTGCTTCAGACCGATCCCGACACCGGACGCGGCGCTGGCCACGGCCGGGGCCCGGCCGCTGGCCGGACTGCCGCTGACCTTCACCCATGCCGAACGGCTGGACCGCGGGGGCGCGCGCCCCGGTCCGCTGGTTCCGGCCGGGGATCTGCCTGTGGACCTGCTGGACCGGCTGACGGCGCCCCGGGTTCCGGTCGCGGGCATCGCCATGGACGCGCCCGCGATCATGGGCGTCCTGAACGTGACACCCGACAGCTTTTCCGACGGTGGCCGCTTCATCGACCCCGAGGTCGCCGTGGCGCAGGCGCTGGCCATGCAGGAAGCCGGTGCCGCGATCGTCGATATCGGCGGCGAATCCACGCGTCCCGGCTCGGCCGAGGTGCCGATGGAGGAGGAGATCGCCCGCACCGCCCCGGTCATTGCCGCGCTGCGCCACGCGGCGCCGGGCCTTCCGATTTCCATCGACACGCGCAAGGCCGCGGTGGCAGAGGCCGCGATCGGGGCAGGGGCCACGCTGGTCAACGACGTGTCGGGCTTTGCATTCGACCCGGCACTGGCGCCCTTGTGTGCCGAGGCCGGGGTGGCGGTCTGCACCATGCACAGCCAGGGCACGCCCGACGTCATGCAGGCGAACCCGACCTATGACGACGTGCTGCTGGATATCTACGACGCACTTGCGGCCCAGGTGGACCGTCTGGGCAGCCACGGCATCCCGCCGGAACGGATCCTTGCCGATCCCGGTATCGGTTTCGGCAAGACCATCGCGCACAACTGCGCCCTGGTGCGGGGCATCGCCCTGTTCCACGGGCTGGGCTGTCCGCTGCTTCTGGGCGTGTCGCGCAAGGGCTTCATCGGCAAGATCGGCCTGGAACCGGTGGCGGACCGCCGGGCGCCGGGGTCCATTGCCGTGGCGCTTGCGGGTATTGCGCAGGGCGTGCAAGTAGTCCGTGTTCACGACGTGGCCGAAACTGCGCAGGCGATCCGCCTGTGGGCCGCTGTAAGGTAAGATCGAAAGGCGCGGGCAGATGCGAAAACTCTTTGGCACCGACGGCGTGCGCGGCACGGCCAACCAGGCGCCGATGACGGCCGAAATGGCGCTGCAGATCGGCGCCGCCGCCGGGCGATACTTCCGGCGTGACGGCAACGGCAACGAACACCGGGTGATGATCGGCAAAGACCCGCGCCGGTCCGGCTACATGTTCGAAACCGCGTTGACCGCGGGGCTGGTCTCGACCGGGATGAACGTCATGCTGATGGGGCCGGTGCCCACACCCGCTGTGGGGCAGATGACGAAATCGCTACGTGCCGACCTGGGCGTGATGATTTCCGCCAGCCACAACCCGGCGGCCGACAACGGCATCAAGTTCTTCGGCCCCGACGGTTTCAAGCTGTCCGACCAGGCCGAGCTGGAGATCGAGACGCTGGTCGAAAGCGGCGTGACCCTGGCACAACCGCAGAACATCGGCTGGGTGCGCCGGATCGACGACGCGCATTACCGCTATGTCGAACGGGTGAAGACCTCGCTGCCGCGGGGCGTGAAGCTGGACGGGCTGAAGGTTGTGGTGGACTGCGCGAACGGGGCCGCCTATCGCGCAGCGCCCGAGGCGCTTTGGGAACTGGGCGCCAAGGTGATACCGGTCGCCGTCAATCCCAACGGGCACAATATCAACCTGAACTGCGGATCGACCCATCCGGAAATGGCGGCGGCCACGGTTCTGCGCGAAGGCGCGGATGTCGGCATCTGCCTGGACGGCGATGCTGACCGGGTGATCCTGATCGATGAAAAAGGGCAGGTGGCGGACGGCGACCAGCTGATGGCGCTTCTGGCGACCCGCTGGGCCAGCGATGGGGTTCTGACCGGGGGCGCGCTGGTCGCGACCGTGATGTCGAACCTGGGCCTGGAACGGTATCTGGAGGCCCATGGCCTGACGCTGGAACGGACGGCGGTCGGCGACCGCTATGTCGTCGAACGGATGCGCGAAGGCGGGTTCAACCTGGGCGGCGAACAGTCGGGCCACATCGTGATGACAGACCACGCCACCACCGGCGACGGGCTGATGGCGGGGCTGCACTTCCTGGCGGAAATGGTGCTGTCGGGCCAGAAGGCCAGCACGCTGGTCCGCCAGTTCGAACCGGTGCCGCAGCTTTTGAAGAACGTGCGTTACGCCGCGGGCACTGCGCCGCTGGACATGCCTGCCGTCCAATCCGCGATCTCCTCGGCCGAGGCGGCGCTGAACGGGCGTGGGCGGCTCTTGATCCGCAAGTCGGGGACCGAACCCCTGATCCGGGTGATGGCGGAGTCCGAAGATCCGGGTCTTCTGGAACGCACCGTCGGCAGCGTCGTCGATGCCGTGACCGAGGCCGCGTCGGCCTGACGGGTCACTCGGGGTCGACCAATCCGTGCTTCAGCAGAAGGGGGATGACCACGTCCTCCTCGTCCACCAGGTGACGCTCCAGCAGCTTGTCGAAGCGCAGCAGCACCGACCGGACCTGGTTCACCGCCAGACGCGGTTCGACCGACGGTTCGGACAATGCGCGCAGGGCGTGGCTGGTCCGGGCCCAAAATTCGCTCAGCTGCCGGTCCAGCTCGACATGGTCGGCTTCCAGCATGTCCAGGCCGGGCTTCAGCCTTTGGTCCAGCTGGATCAGCCGGGGAAAGAAGACGTTGTCCTCGATCTCGTGATGGGACTGCAGGTGCTTCAGAAGCATGTTGCCGAAGCGGCGGAGCCGGCGATGGTACTCCTCGACCCCGATGGAGCGGTCCAGCATCGCCTCCGTATCCGTCAGGACCGAACGGCTGAGGTCCCGCAGCCCGGTGTGGATGCTTAGCCAGAAGACCGGAAGCCCGCCGAAGTCCTTGTGCGCAGCCCATTCCTCTCTCTGCATTTCAGGGAGGAGTGCGATCAGCTCTTCAGGAAGGCCGAGTCTTGTCTTCAAGTCGAAGTCGCTCATGCAGTTGAGCCTGTAGCGGGAAAACATGCGCCTGCAAGTAAACTTTTAAGGGTGCCCTCGCGGCAGGCGTGGAAAATTAAGTCAATCGGCTGGAAATTGCTGGTCCGATCTGGGATTTCTGCCCTTGAAACCCGGCCCGGGCCCTGCCGCCGGGTCAGCCCGGCTTGCGGCGCATCAGTTGCGACAGGGCCGACCATTGGCTCAGCGCCACGCCGATCAGGATCAGTACCGTGGCGACCAGCAGCGACATGTGCAGCGGTTCGCCAAGGAAGATGACGCCGATCAGAACGGCCCAGACAGGCACCTGGTAGTTCGTCAGGCTCATGAAGACCGGGCCGGCGGTCCGGATCACCTGCACCCGCAGAAGGTTGGCGGCAGCGGTGGGGATCAGGCCCAGAACCGCCAGCGCGAACAGCGTGGGACCATCGACGGGCGGGGGCGCGCCTTCCTTAAGCAGGGCGGCGGGGATCACCGCAACGACGCCGATCAACAGAAGGACGGTCGACAGGCCGATCGGATCGACGGCCGGCAGGCGCCGGATCAGGATGGAGCTGACGGCATAGCACCCGGCGGCGGCAAGGCAGGTCAGTTGACCTGCAAGCTCCAGCCTCTGACCGTTGTTGACGAAGGCGTCCGGCCCCATCAGCACCAAGATCCCGGCAAAGCCGATGAAGAAGCCCAGGATCTTGCGCGGTGTGATCCGTTCGCCGGGGATCAGGAAGTGCGCCAGCGGCAGGACGATCAGCGCGACACAGGCCATGGCCACGCCGGTAAAGCCTGCGGTCACGTATTGCTGCCCCCAACTGATCAGCATGAAGGGCACGGCGGAACTCATCAGCCCCACGGCGACAAGGTTCACCCGCTCCCGACCCACCAGCGGGCGGTCGAACAGCTTCCACCCCAGCGCGGCCCAGACGGCCAGCGACAGTAGCGTGGCAAAGCCGATCCGATAGGACGCCAGCCAGAATGGCGTGATGCCCTGCAGCGCGATTTCGATCATCGGGAAGGCGCCGCCCCAGGCCAGTCCCAGGAACAGGATCATCACCCAGCTGGCCGGGGTGGGGCCGGTGTTGGGGGTGTGGGCTGGGTTCATGGGAGTCCTCCGTCCTGCGGTCTCGGCGGTTCTGGCACGGATGCTGCCGCCGATGCTTCGCTGCCGGTCGAACATTCGCGCTGGAAAGAAAAAAGGAAAGGGCCAAATTGGCCCGGGACGGCCGCTCCCCTGCCGGAGTATTCAGAAGTCACAGATGCAATCAGGAGGAACCATGCGCAGACAAGCATTCACCGGCCTGCTGGCCGCCGCGATCCTGTCATCGACCATTGCCCTGGCGGACATGGCCGTCCAGTTGCTGCCCCCCTGGGATGGCAAGACCGTGCCCCCGGGCCAGCAATGCACCGAATTTGGCGGCAATGGCGGCACGCCCCCGATGAAGGTCACGGGAATCCCTGCGGGGGCCAAATGGCTGATCGGCTATTTCAACGACAAGGATTATTCGCCCCTGTCGAAGAATGGCGGTCACGGCACCATAGGCTGGCCGGTGAAGGGGACCACGATGGAGCTGAAGCCGGTTCCGGGCATGACCGACAAGCTGCCGGGCGGCGCTGTCGTGATCAAACCCACGCGGGCGAAGGGCAAGTTCATTTCGCCGGGCTACCTGCCGCCCTGTTCCGGCGGGCGCAAGAACCGCTATGCGGTGGACCTTGTTGCGGTGGACAGCGCCGGCAAGGCGCTGGCACAGGTCAAGAACGTCATGATCGGCCGGTACTGAGGGCCGACGGGTGACCCCGGTGCGATGCACCGGGGTCGTCGCGTGGATCAGTTCCGCGCCTTGTCGACCATTTTGCCGGCCGAAATCCAGGGCATCATCGCCCGCAGCTTCGCGCCGACCTGTTCGATCTGGTGTTCGTCGTTCAGGCGGCGGGTGCCCTTGAAGAACGGCTGGCCGACCGCGTTTTCCTGCATGAAGTCACGCACGAACTTGCCGGTCTGGATGTCCTTCAGGATCGCCTTCATCTCGGCCTTGGTCTGCTCGTAGGGCAGGACCCGCGGGCCCGACACGTATTCGCCGTATTCGGCCGTATTCGAGATCGAGTAGTTCATGTTCGCGATGCCGCCTTCGTAGATCAGGTCCACGATCAGCTTCACCTCGTGCAGGCATTCGAAATAGGCCATCTCGGGCGCATAGCCGGCTTCGACCAGCGTCTCGAAGCCCATCCGGATCAGCTCGACCAGACCGCCGCACAGCACGGCCTGTTCGCCGAAGAGGTCGGTTTCGCATTCTTCACGGAAGTTGGTTTCGATGATGCCCGACCGGCCGCCGCCGATGGCCGAGCAATAGGACAGGCCGATTTCCAGCGCCTTGCCGGTGGCGTCGTTGTTCACGGCCACCAGGCAGGGCACGCCGCCGCCCTTGGTGTATTCGCCGCGCACGGTGTGGCCGGGGCCCTTGGGCGCCATCATGATGACGTCGACGCCTGCCTTCGGTTCGATCAGGCCGAAATGCACGTTCAGACCGTGGGCAAAGGCGATGGCGGCGCCTTCCTTCAGGTTGTCGTGGACGTATTTCTTGTAGGTCTCGGCCTGCAGCTCGTCGGGCATGGTGAACATGATCACGTCACACCAGGCGGCCGCTTCGGCGATGCCCATGACCTGCAGCCCCTCGGCTTCGGCCTTCTTGGCCGAGGCAGAGCCTTCGCGCAGGGCGACGACCAGGTTCTTGGCGCCGCTGTCGCGCAGGTTCAGCGCATGGGCGTGGCCTTGCGATCCATAGCCCAGGATCGCGACCTTCTTGTCCTTGATCAGGTTCACGTCGCAATCGCGGTCGTAGTAAACGCGCATTTCGGTTCTCCAAGTCTTCTTTTGTTGTGTGCACTGGATATCCCGACAGCCCTGCGATACTCAGCGCAGAAATCGCCACGATTGCGTGAAATGTGGGAATTTCATTCGTCGTTGTGCCGCAGAACGGAATATTCATGCTTGACGACACCGACAGGCGCATACTTCGCCAGTATCAGGCCGAACCCGATGCGCCCGCCGCGGACCTGGCGGCGCGGGCCGGGGTGACGTCCGCCACCTGGGCGCGGCGGCTGGACCGGATGAGGCGCGACGGTGTCGTGGGTCCGCTGGAAGCCGTGATCGACTGGCGTGCACTGGGCTACGAGGTCATGGTGTCGATGAGGGTCACATTGGACAAGACCCAGCCGCGCGCCTTCGAGGATTTCCTGGACGCCGCCCGCCCGATCCCGGAAGTGCTGGAGCTTCAGACCTTCGCGGGCCGGGTCGACGTCCGGATCCTGCTGATCGCGCGGGACATGGGCCATTACTTGTCGCTCTACCGCGAACGGATCCTGACGCTGCCCCATATCGCCGACATCGACACGCTGCTGCACATCGCGCAGGTGAAGAACGAGGAAAGGCTGCCGCTGTGATCGAACTGGACGATATCGACCGGCAGATCCTGCGGTCGCTGGCCCGCGATGCAAGTCAGAGCGCGGGGGCCCTGGGCCGGACACTGGGCCTGTCCCAGCCTGCGACCTGGCGGCGGATCAAGCGCCTGACCGAGGCCGGGGTGCTGCGCGGCCGCCGGGTGCGGCTGGACGCGGCGCGGCTGGGCTTTGGCGTGACGGTCTTCCTGGGGATCAAGCTGGCCCGCAAGGGGCACGTGAACCTTGAGGATTTCGAACGCGCCGTCAGCGCCATTCCGGAAGTGCAGACGGTCGAACACGTCCTTGGCGTCTATGACTATCGCCTGCGGGTCGTGGCGCGGGACCTGTCGGATTTCGAACGCGTCCTGCGGCGGCGGATCATGGCGCTGCCGGGCGCCGGAGAAGTCGACGCGAATGTCGTCCTGAGCGAGGAACGGAGGCTCGGCCCCCTGGGGTGAACGCGCCGACCGTCAGGTGGCCTGCCACCGGCCGGCATTGCACAGCACCAGGGCTTCGTGCCGACGCAGGCAGGGGCGGGCGGTCTGGATCCGCTCTGCCGCGGCTTCGAAGCCCGGCTGCAGGGCGCGATTTTCGTCCAGCGTGGCCACCGCGTTCGCATCTTCGGCCGAGGCTTCGCTGAACAGGCTTTCCGACAGCACGCCTTCGGCCCAAAGGATCTCGTGCCGGTCGAACATCAGGTGCAGGTAGGTGACGATACCGCCCTGCCGCTGGACGATATCGGTGCCGTTCACAAGGAACTTGGCAGGAACCAACATCTCGGGCTCGGCGAACAGGAACTCGACCGCGCTGCCGCGGACCAGCAGGCGGTGATTGGGCGACAGGCGCAGTTCACGGGTGTTGCCGATGGCGCCGGGGGCAAAGCAGATCGGGGCGACGTCGCCCCTAGCCGCCGTGGTGCAACGGCCGATCCAGCGGACCGGCTGGTCGCCGTTGTCCAGGGTCGATACCAGATCGCCGGGGCGCAGATCCTCGATCCGGCGTTCGCCCCGGGGCGTGCGGATGCGGGTACTGCGCGCAAAGCAGATCGGCGCGCTGTAGGGTGTGTAGTCGCCGGCATAGAACAGCGTGTCGCCCTGTTCGATCGGGTTGGGATCGATGACGCCGTCCTGGTTGAAGTCGAAGTCCTGATACCGGTTCATCGTCAGCCCGCCGGGCTGTTTCGACGCGACGCCCAGATCGGTCCCCGGGGCGATGATCGAATTGTTCAGGTACGGCCCGCCATCGCGCGGGACCAGCACGTTCGAGTTGAAGCGCAGGTATCCGTCGCCCTCGCCGCTGACGTCGGACTGGATCGAGGCCGTCTGACCGGGGTTCATCGGGGTATAGGTGTACTTGGCGATCCCGTTCCGGTAGTCGTCCATCGAGTTGTAGACCGTGATGCCGGTAATGCCGCTTTGGCCCGTCACCTCGCCCTGCTGGTTCACCTTCTTGACGTCGATCACGACGATGTCGTCGCTTTCGAAGACCTGATTTCCGCCGCTGATCGTGGCGGTCCCGGCACCGTTCGTGCCAGCCGAGGAATTGGTTCCGACGCTGGCGCCATCGACGAAATCGATGCCGTACAGAACGATGGTGCCGTTAGCCATGGCGGGGCCGAATCCCTGTGATGTCAGGCAAGCAACCTGACTGACGAGCCTTAATTAATTCTGTGTCCGGGCCTTTCAACGAACTTGGAATACTTGCATGGCGGCCATGCACAGAAAGGCTGCGACGGGATCGGGGATTGCACGGACATGCCCCCGCCTTGCGCGTTTGCGCGGCGTCGTCGGAAGCGTTTCGGGACGGTGTGGCAGCGCGGGCCGGATCAGCCGGCGCGGCGCAGGCCCAGGCCCATTTCCATCAGCAGCTGACGCACGGGCGGCGCGGCATAAAGCGCCGCGATCCCGGCGGCGCGGGCATCCCGCATCAGGGCGGGTGCCGCCATTGAGGCGCGGTTCAGAAGGTCGATCCCCTGGACACGCAGGCGGATATCGCCGTGCCGGGCCTTGGCATAGGCGTCCAGCATCTGCCGGTCGCCCAGACCTTCCGGCCGCGCCGCGGCCAGATCCAGCAGGCAGGCCAGGTCCGCCAGCGACATGTTCAGACCCTGCGCGCCGATCGGGGGCACGACATGGGCGGCCTCGGCCATCAGGACAAGGCGTTCATCGGTCAGCCGGTCGGCGATCTGGCTGATGATGGGCCAGACCGACCGGGGCGAGGCGAGCGTCAGCGGGCCCAGCAGGCCGCAGGAGCGTTCTGTCATCCTGGCCTCGAAGGCCGCGGCCTCCAACTCCATCAGCGCCAGCGCACGGGGGCCACGTTCCATCCAGACCACGGCCGAGGACGGCTTGCCGTCGAGGTCAGGCAGGGGCACCAGCGTGAAGGGGCCGCCCGTGCGGTGGATTTCGGTCGAGACGTTGTTGTGGGGTTCGGGATGGGTGACGGCAAAGGCCAGCGCTTTCTGGCCATAGCGGAAGGTCCGGACGCCGATGCCGGCTGCGGCCCGCATGGCCGACCGGCGGCCGTCGGCGGCGATGACCAGTTTCGTGTCGATCCGGGCGCCGTCGTCCAGGGTGACGATGGCGTTGGCCTCGCGCGTGAACAGGCGCCGGGCCGCGCGGCCGGGGCGGAAGTCGACCGAGGGCAGATCCGCCAGCCGCGCCGACATTTCGCGCCGCAGCAGCCAGTTGGGCAGGTTCCACCCGAAGGGCGCATCCGACAGATCGCGGGAGTCGAAGTCGCGGACGACGCGGGGGGCGGGGGCCTCGCCGCCGGCATCGACGATGCGCATGATCTGAAGCGGGCTTGCATGGGGCGCAAGGCGGTCCCACAGGCCGATCCGATCCAGAAGCGCGCGGGCCGGCTGCAGGAAGGCGGTGGTGCGCCGGTCGGCATCGGTGGCCTCGGCGCTGGTCACGGGGGGGGTGGGGTCGACGCAGATCACCCGGAACCCGGCCTGTCCGAAGGCCGCCGCCGCCGCCAGTCCGGCAATCCCGCCACCGACAATCAGGACATCGCAGCTTTCGGTCATGGCCTTCTCCTTCGCCGTGAGGCTGTCTAGCGCCGATTGGCCGCCGGTGCAAAGGGCAGGGTGCATCGCGGGGTGCGACCATGCTGCAACGATCAATGCAGGCGGGACGTCGGAGGAGCGGCGGGACGGGCGGCGGCGGCCTTCCGTTTCAGTCGGTGGGGGCGGCCGGCCTGCAGCCGGGCGGGCCTTTGATGTGTAATCAGGCGTCCTAGTGCAGCGCCCGCAGAAAGGCCGCCAGATCGTTGGTATGATGGTGGATGTAATCGGCAAAGACCGGTTCCGGCGCCACGTGGACCGTCTGCATCCCCAACTCGTGCGGGGCGATCAGGTTGCGCGGCGAATCCTCGAACATCGCGGCCTTTTCAGGGTCGATGCCGTCCAGGGCAAAGATCCGTTCGTAGGCGCGCAGGTCGGGCTTGGGGACAAGGCCTGCCTCCTCGATCCCGTAGATGGCGTGGAACAGGGGACGGATGCCGCGGGCGTCCAGCACGCGGGCTGCATAGGCGGCCGTGCCGTTGGTGAACACGATCCGGCGGCCGGGCAGGGCGGCGATCCCGGCTTCCAGCGCCATGTCGTGGACCAGGTGATCCAGAGTGATGTCGTGGACATGGGTCAGATAGTGCCCGGTGTCGATGTCATGGTCCGCCATCAGCCCGGCCAACGTGGTGCCATGGGCCTGCCAGTACTGGCCCCGCAGGCGGTCGGCCTCGGCCCAGTCCACCCCGGCCACGTCCATGACATAGCGGGTCATCCGGACCTCCATCTGATCGAACAGACGGGCTTCGGGCGGATAAAGGGTGTTGTCCAGATCGAACACCCATTGCGTGACATGCGAGAAAGCGGTTTTGACCATGGTTCCCGTGTAGTTGGTGCCGGTCGCAGCTGCAATCGATCACTGGGGCCCGCGGCGCTTGCCCCGTGGGGGGCGGACCTGTAGACCTTTGCGGATCCTGCGCATGTCGCGCGTCCCGGTCCGAGCCCTGACGATGCCCTCTTCCCGCGCGCCGCGCCCGTCCCCCACCGATGCCTATGGCCTGATCCTGGAGGCGATCGACGTGGGCGTTTTCCGTCCGGGCGACCGTCTGGTGGAAAGCGATCTGGCGGACCGTTTCGGCGTCTCGCGCACGCCAATCCGCGAGGCGCTGCAAAGGCTGGAAACGCAGTCCCTGCTGGAACGCGACGGCCGGTCGCTGATCGTGGCGGCACTGGACCACAACCAGATGTCCGAACTTTACGTCGTCCGGCGGGAACTGGAGGGGCTGGCGGCCCGTCTGGCGGCCCAGCACGCGACCGAGGAAGAAATCCGCGTCCTGCGCCTGATGGTCGATGCTGACGATCAGTTGGTCAACGACCCGGCCGCCCTGGCCCGCGCCAACCGCCGTTTCCACAAGCAGATCCACCTGGCGTCCCATAACCGTTATCTTGTCCAGCAACTGGACCTGGTGCACCGGACCATGGCGCTGATGGCCACGACATCCCTGGCGGCGCGGGGACGGGGAGAGATCGCGCAAGGAGAGCACCACGCCATCGTCGAGGCCATCGCCGCCCGCGACAGCGACGCGGCCGAAAAGGCGCTGAGCGACCATATCTCCATCGCCTTCATGACCCGCCTGCGGCAGGACGCAGAGACGCGGGAAAGCGGGCGCGACCCGGGGATCTGAGCCGGCGCGGTTCGCCCGGGCCCGCCGGAAGAAACCCGGACATCGCGGCCCATGCCCTGCACGGGGACGTCAGTGGGGACGGGAGGCCGCTGGCGGCTGACGCGAAGGCAAGCGGCGGGCAGACGTCCGATCCGGGTCCGAAGCCCTGCCTCAGTCCAAAACGATCTGGGCCTTTTCCTTGCCGTGGGCGGTCTTGTCCCAGAAATAGGGGCGCCAGAACAGTTCCAGCAGCGCCTTGTAGGCGGCGACGGTGGCCAGCGGGAAATAGAAGAACATCGTCGGCGCCCAGCCCATCAGCCCGCGCCGGTTGGCGTGGAGAGCCGCGATCATGCCGACGGTGATGGTCAGCACTTCGGCCCCCAGGGTCAGGGCCACGCCTGTCACGACCGTGCCACGGGACAGGACATCTGTCAGCGGATGCCACAGGCCGAACACCATCGCCCAGCAGGACCAGAGCGCGGGCGCCAGCAGGAACTGCCCGCAGGTGCCCAGAAAGAAGGCCTGGAAGCCCAGGAACTTCAGCGTGCCCAGCTCGCGCCACAGCTGCATGGGCCCGCGCATGTGGACCAGGTAGGTCACCATGAAGCCCTTCAGCCAGCGGGATCGCTGCCGGATCCAGGGCCAGAGACGGCAGTTCGCCTCCTCGTAGGTGACGGTGTGCAGGATTTCGGTCCGGTAACCTGCGCGGGCGATGCGGACGCCAAGGTCCGCGTCTTCCGTCACGTTGTGGGCATCCCAGCCGCCCAGCCGTTCCAGTGCGGCGCGGCGGATGAAGAAGGTCGTGCCACCCAGCGGGATGACCAGCCCCAGCCGCGCGATGCCCGGCAGGACGATCCGGAACCAGCTGGCATATTCGATGGTGAAACAGCGGGCCATCCAGTTGCTGCGCGGGTTGTAGAAATCCAGGATTCCCTGCAGGCAGACCGTGTCGGCGGGCGCCTTGGCAAAACGGGCAACGACCAGGTCGATCTGGTCGGGCGAGGGCGCATCCTCGGCATCCCAGACGCCCACGATGTCGCCGCGGCACAAGTTCAGGGCATAGTTCATCGCCCGCGGCTTGGTGCGCAGGCTGCCCAGGCCCGGCACCTCGACCAGGCGCATCCAGGGGGGCAGGTCTGTGCCGGCGATGGTCTGCCGCGTGGTGGTGTCGCCTTCCTCCAGCACCAGGATCACGTCCAGCAGGGCCTTGGGATAAGTCAGCCGCGACAGCCGCCGGATCAACGTGTCGGCAATCGCGGCTTCCTTGTAGAGCGGGACCAGCATCGACACCCGGGGCAACCGTTCGGTCAGGGCCAAGGGGCGCGACGTGATCAGCCCGGCAGTTCCGGGCGAACGGTCCAGCAGGTGCCCCAGAAGCCCGGTCAGCCGCAGGCCGGAAAACAGGACCAGCGCCAGCATCGACAGGTGGACGAAACCCACGGTGGCCGCCTGCGGCGCCAGCGTCACGAAAAGGGCCAGCAGGCCCAGCCATCCGGCCCGGCGCCAGATCGCCACGTCCTGCCAGCTGCGGCAGCTGAATGCCTCGGGCACGCGGGCTGCGGCGTCCAGGGTCATGTCGACCTGGAACATCTCCTGCGTCGCGGCCTCGATCTGGTGGGCGGGCGACAGGACGGGCGCGCAGCCGCGCAGCCGGTCGGACAGGGCGGCGGACAGGCGGGGGAACAGGTCGGGCTGCGAAAGGGCGACCAGAAGCACCCCGTCCTCGCGCCGGCGCCAGGGGATCGCGCCGAAGCGGAGCCAGAACGTATAGGGGCACAGACCCGCCAGCGCCGGGTCCGGCGGCGTCAGGTTCAGGTCGATCCGCGGCAGGTCGTACTGGTGCGACAGAGCCCGCTGCACAGCTTCCGGCGTGGTCCAGTTCTCGGACACCAGAATTTCGCCCAGGGCGGCGGACAGGCGCCGTTGCAGGTGAAGAGCCGCGACCAGCCTGGATTGCGACAGGTCGCCGGATTCGACCAGGTGCCGGCCCAGCGGCTTGTCCGGCGCGGTCAGCGGCGGGCGGGGCGGGGCCAGCCCGTGGTCCCAGCCGATGTCGCCCGGGAATCCGGGTCCAAGTCCGCTGCCGCGCGCAACCCGGGGCACGCGAACCGGTTCCGGTCCGGCCCGTCGCTGCGCGCCTTTTTCCGTCATGACCTGGCCCTGCACCGCTGTTTTGGCGGTTACCTTGGGCCAGGCGTGGTTAACGCAACGTTAACCTCGTTCGAAATGCGCCGGACGGAACGGATGGCCCCGTCATGCGGACATTTCGATGGGGCGCGTCATGCCGTGGCGGCCGCGCGGGCCTTCATCGCGGTGACGAAGCGTTCGAACAGGTAGAAACTGTCCTGCGGGCCCGGGCTGGCCTCGGGGTGGTACTGGACCGAGAAGACCGGTCGGTCGGTCATGCGGATGCCGCAATTCGACCCGTCGAACAGCGACCGGTGGGTTTCGATCACGCCGGCCGGCAGCGACTGGCTGTCGATGGCAAAGCCGTGGTTCATCGAGGTGATTTCAACCTTGCCGGTTTCCAGATCCTTCACCGGGTGGTTGGCGCCGTGATGGCCGTGGTTCATCTTGATCGTCTGCGCGCCGAGCGCGATGCCCAGCATCTGGTGACCCAGGCAAATGCCGAAGATCGGCAGGTCCGTCTTGTCCAGGATCTCCTTGATCATCGGCACGGCATAGGTGCCGGTGGCGGCCGGATCGCCGGGGCCGTTCGACAGGAACAGACCTTCGGGCTCGTGGGCCATCACCTCTTCCGCCGTGGCGGTCGCGGGCAGGACGGTCACGTCGCAGCCGACAGTGGCGAGGCAGCGCAGGATGTTGCGCTTGGCGCCATAGTCGATGGCCACGACCTTGTGCACGGGTGCGGTCTGCCGGGTATAGCCGTCGGGCCAGGCCCACCGCATCTCGTCCCAGCGATAGGACTGGGCGCAGGTCACGTCCTTGGCCAGGTCCGCCCCGGTCAGGCCGGGAAAGGCCCGGGCCGCGGCCATCATGGCCGGGATGTCGAAATTGCCGTCCGGGTTATGGGCCAGGGCCACATGGGGCGCGCCCCGCTGGCGGATCGCGCGCGTCAGCCGCCGCGTGTCGATGCCGCCGATGGCGATCCGTCCGCGCCGGGCCAGCCAGGTGCCCAGATCCTCGGCCGAGCGCCAGTTGGACGGTGTGGTCGGATCCCACTTGACCACCATTCCGGCGGCGACCGGATCGGCGGTTTCATCGTCTTCCGGGTTCACGCCGGTATTGCCGATATGGGGGAAGGTGAAGGTCACGACCTGCCCGGCATAGGACGGATCGGTCATGATCTCCTGATAGCCGGTCATGGCGGTGTTGAAGCACAGTTCGGCCACCGTCTGGCCGGTAGCGCCGAAGCCGTGGCCATAAAAGACGGTTCCGTCGGTCAGGGCGAGACAGGCGGTCGGCGCCTTGATCGCGGTGGCAGAGGGCAGGAGGGGGGCAGACTGATCGGGCATCGGGCAGACCTCGTCGGTTGGGGCAACCGTGGCGGACGGCAGCGGGCGGGCAAATCGGCCGAGCACTAGGGTCCAGCGCCGATGAGGTCAAGCGCAAAGGGGGCTCGTGACGCAGCGCAGCATTTTCTTTGCACCCGCAGCGGGCCGTTGTGTTAAGGTGCCGGTTGCAGTAACCAGCGTTGTTGCGCCAGGGGGTGTCAGTGACTATCTCTCGGTGTTTGAACCGGCAAGGACGGAAAGCGCATTTGATGACTGTACGCACTCGGGTCACCACGGCCCTCAAGCAGGCAATGAAGGACAAGGCGGAACTGCGCCTGTCGACGTTGCGGCTGATCAATGCGGCTATCAAGGATCGCGACATCGCCCTGAGGGGAACGGGTGACGACGCGTGCTGCGACGACCGCGACGTGCTGGCCATTCTGGGCCGCATGACCAAGCAACGCCAGGAAAGCGCGCGTGCCTATGAAGAGGGCGGGCGGCTGGACCTGGCAGACCGGGAACGCCAGGAGATCGAGGTGATCGCCGAGTTCCTGCCCCGCCAGATGGATCCCGACGAAACCGCCAATGCGGTCGACGCCGCGATTTCCGACAGCGGCGCCTGTTCGATTCGCGACATGGGCAAGGTGATGGCAGAGCTGAAGGCCCGCCATACCGGCCAGATGGATTTCGCCCGGGTCGGCCCGATGGTGAAGGACCGGCTGTGTGCCGGTGGCGCCAAGGCCTGATGTCCCTTTGCCGCCGGTTCCGCCGGCGGAGGACCTGATTACCGACAGATAGACGAGGCCCGTCCGGCGCCCCCGCGCCCGGATCCGCACCCACCCACCCGCCCACCCAGACGCAGGCCTGCGGCCTGCACCGCCGTTCCGGGCGGGGCCCTTGGATAGCCGCTCCAGCTCATTGAACGGTGCCTGACAGTGCGGCCTAGGCTGCGATGGGACGAAGTACGCGTTTCAGGTCTTCGTAGAGCGCCTTGCGCTCGTCCTCCGACAGGAATGCGCCGATCTCGACCTCGCGACCGCCGCCGCGCAGGGTGACGTAGTGGGGGACGGGCCCGCCGGACGGATACATCTCGGCCGTGGCCCAATAGCGGTTGCAGTCCCATTCCTTCCGTTCGCCCTTGGGGTTCTGCCGTACCAGGTGCACATGGGTATCCGTCAGCGTCAGGATCTCCAGCACCTGGGCATTGCGGTTCGACCGTCTGAGCCCGAACCACAGCCCCCAGATCGCGATCAGCGCGAAGGGCAGGATCCCCCAGATCAGGACCGTGCCGACGATGGACAGCAGCGGCACGAACATCAGTCCCAGCGTGGCCCCCATGACAATGGCGAAACCGCCGGGCGTCATCGACTGGTGCGGCCAGAGCTGAAGCTCCTGCGCATCGGGGCTGTCGGTCTTGGTCCAGTCATATGGCATGGCCGGAATGTATCACCGCATCCGGCGTCTGCAATGGGAACTGCGCAGGCCAGGTGAACGCCGGAACCTTCTGCCGTTTGAACGGGCACTGACGGGCAGCAGCATGCCCCAAAAGGAAAAGGCGGGCCCCCGGGCCCGCCTTTCGTCGTTCTGGTCTTTTGGTCCGGCCCTTAGTGGGCGTGACCCTTGTCCCAGTCTTCCCGCTTCGGCAGCTGCTCGAAGGTGTGCTCCGGCGGTGGGGAGGGCAGGGTCCATTCCAGCGTGTCCGCGTATTCGTTCCAGTAGTTGTTCTCGGTCACCTTCGCGCCCTTCGTCAGGGTGTAGTACACGATGTAGATGAACAGGCAGAACGAGGCGAAGGAGATGAACGCACCGATGGTCGACCAGAAGTTCCACAGCGCGAAGGGCTCCGGATAGTCGATATAGCGGCGCGGCATGCCCTGACGGCCCAGGAAGTGCTGCGGGAAGAAGGTCAGGTTCGAACCGATGAACATCATCCAGAAGTGGATCTTGCCCAGTGTCTCGGGATACTGACGGCCCGACATCTTGCCGATGTAGAAGTAGATCCCGGCAAAGATGGCGAAGACGGCGCCCAGCGACATCACATAGTGGAAGTGCGCGACCACGAAGTAGGTGTCGTGATAGTAGCGGTCGATGCCGGCCTGGGACAGGATGACGCCCGTCACGCCGCCCACGGTGAACAGGAACAGGAAGCCGAAGGCCCAGAGCATCGGGACCCGGAATTCGATCGAGCCCTTCCACATCGTCGCCAGCCAGCTGAACACCTTCACGCCGGTCGGAACCGCGATGACCATGGTGGCCAGCATGAAGTAGGCCTGCTGGTGCAGCGACAGGCCGACCGTGTACATGTGGTGTGCCCACACGACGAAGCCCAGCACTCCGATGGCAATCAGCGCCCAGACCATCGGCAGGTAGCCGAAGATCGGCTTGCGCGCGAAGGTCGCGATCACGTGGGAAATGATGCCGAAGCCCGGCAGGATGATGATGTACACTTCCGGGTGGCCGAAGAACCACAGGATGTGCTGGTACAGCACCGGGTCACCGCCACCGGCCGGATCGAAGAACGCGAAACCGAAGTTACGGTCCATCAGCAGCATGGTGATGGCGCCAGCCAGAACCGGCAGCGACAGAAGGATCAGCCACGAGGTGACGAAGATCGACCAGGCGAACAGCGGCACCTTGAACAGGGTCATGCCCGGGGCGCGCATGTTCAGGAAGGTCGTGATCATGTTGATGGCGCCCAGGATCGACGAGGCGCCCGAAAGGTGCACCGCGAAGATCGCGAAGTCCATCGACATGCCCTTGGCACCGCTTGTCGACAAGGGTGGATAAAGGACCCAGCCTGTCCCGGCACCGGCTTGTCCCCCGGCCTCGCCCGGCACGAAGAGCGAGCAGACCGCCAGCGAGGTGCCGGCGACGTACAGCCAGAAGGACAGGTTGTTCATCCGCGGGAACGCCATGTCCGGCGCACCGATCTGCAGCGGCATGAAGTAGTTGCCGAAGCCGCCGAAGAGCGCCGGAATCACCACGAAGAACATCATCAGGATGCCGTGGGCGGTGATCAGAACGTTCCAGAGGTGTCCGTTCGGGGTGCAGGTGTCGGCACTGCCGAAAAGCCGGAAGCCCTCCATGCACATGTGCTGGACCCCGGGGACCATGAGCTCGAGGCGCATGAAAATCGTGAACAACACCGAAATGAAGCCCACTGCACCGGCGACGAACAGATAGAGGATCCCGATGTCCTTGTGGTTGGTCGACATGAACCAACGCTGGAAGAAACTCCGGTTGTCCTCGTGCTCGTGGCCATGAATGGCTGCGTCCGCCATTAGGTCCCTCCTGATAGAATGCCTGAATCCTCCGCCAAAGCGGGGGATGTTATGCAGGTTTTAGAATGTCGATCAGGCTCGGGCAATGGCGCATCTGGGCGCGGCGACAGATAAATTGACGCGGAGGGGTTGCCCGAAGGCGGCGACGGCCCGTCCCGGCCGGGTCGATCCCCGGCGTTTCGCGGCCATCGTCGCGGCAGGGCGTCTGCGACGCATGGGACAGCGCGCCCGCGGCGCGTGGGGCCCGCGCCTCCGGCGCCTGGGGGGGCAGCGCGCCTGCGGCGGATCGGGGCAGGGGACGCGTCGGTCCGGCTGGGCGGGTTGACGCGACTCGGGCCGCCGTTCAGAAGGGACACGCTTCGGATTTGGCAAGGATTTCCGCCGTGAGTTACGACCCCGACAACATCTTCGCGAAGATCCTGGGGGGAGAGATTCCCTGCCACAAGGTCTATGAAGACGACGATACGCTGGTGTTCATGGACATCATGCCCCGCATCGACGGGCATGTCCTGGTGATCCCCAAGACCCCCTGCCGCAACATGCTGGACGCAAGCGCCGATCAGCTGGCCGCGGTGATGGCCACGGTTCAGAAGGTCAGCCAGGCGATGATGGCGGCCTATGGCGCCGATGGCATCACGCTTCAGCAGTTCAATGAACCGGCCGGCGGGCAGGAGGTCTATCACCTGCACTTCCACATCCTGCCGCGGCGTGAAGGCGACAAGATCCGCCCGCCGGGGCAGATGGCCGATCACGCCGACCTGGCGGCCGAGGCCGACAAGATCCGCGCGGCGCTGGCCTGACGGCCGCCGCCCCGGCGGCACTGGTTGCGCAGCCTGGCCTGCGCGAGGGGTTTCAAGTCAGGGCCGGGCACAGCACCGGCCCGCGGAGGCTGTTTATGGCAGACAAGACCCACGATCACGCAGGCCACGACCACGGTGGCCATGGGTCGCATGGTCATGCCGGTCCCGATCATGCTGCACATTCGCACGGGCACAGCCATGGCCATCACGGGCATGGGCACGGGCACCACCACCATCATATCGATCCGTCGGCAGGCGATGCCCGCATCGTCGGCGCGGTTGTCGTCAACATGGCCCTGACGGTGGCGCAGATCGTCGGCGGGATCCTGTCCGGGTCGCTGTCGCTGATCGCGGATGCGCTGCATAACCTGTCGGACGCGATGGCGCTGGTCATCGCCTTCCTGGCCCGCAAGATCGCCCGCCGTCCGGCCAACGAGGGGATGAGCTTCGGCTACGGCCGGGCCGAGGTGGTGGCCGCCCTGATCAACTATGTCACGCTGGTGATCGTCGCCATCTACCTGGTCTACGAAGGCGTCATCCGCTTCTTCGAGCCGGAGCCGGTGACCGGCTGGATCATGGTGATCGTCGCGGGCATCGCGCTGGTGATCGACCTGATCACGGCGGCGCTGACTTATTCGATGTCGAAGGACAGTATGAACATCCGGGCGGCGTTCCTGCACAACGTGGCGGATGCGCTGGGGTCTGTCGCGGTGATCCTGGCCGGGACGCTGGTCATCCTCTACGGCTGGACCTGGGTCGACCCGGCGGTGACGCTGATGATCTCGGCCTATATCCTGTGGCACGTGCAGGCGGAAATCGGCGGCGTGATCCGGGTGCTGATGCTGGGCACGCCGGGGGATCTGGACTTCGGGCAGGTGGTCGATGCGATGCGTGCGGTGCCGGGGGTGACGGATGTCCACCACGTCCACCTGTGGCAGATGCAGGAGAACGAGGCGGCGCTGCAGGCCCATGTCATCCTGGAGGAAGGCGCCTGGGGCGAGGCCGACGGCATCAAGGCGCAGGTGAAGCAGGTGCTGAAATCGGGCTTCGGGATCGACCATTCCACGCTGGAACTGGAATGCGCACATCACGCCTGTGACGCGCCCCAGCTGATCGGTCACGGCTGAGGCGTGGGCGCGGCAAGCCGTTTCCGAACGGCTATCTCAGGGCGATTTGAAATCGCCCTGGCCGGGCGGGACTGCCAAGCCTAGTCCCCGAACACCTGCGGAAAGGTCCGTTCCAGCGCCACGTCCAGATCCGCCATGGTCACCGGCAGGCCCAGGTCGACCAGGCTGGTGACGCCGAATTCGCTGATCCCGCAGGGCACGATTCCGCCGAAATGGTCCAGGTCCGGGTCCACGTTGATCGAGATGCCGTGAAAGCTGACCCATTTGCGCAGCCGGATCCCCAGCGCCGCGATCTTGTCCTCGGCCACCTGGCCGCTGACTGTCCGGGGCTTTTCCGGCCGTGCGACCCAGACGCCGACCCGGCCGTCCCGGATTTCGCCCGTCACGTTGAATTCGGCCAGCGCGGCGATGACCCAGGCTTCCAGCATCTGGACGAAACGGCGCACGTCGCGGCCGCGCTTCGTCAGGTCCAGCATGACATAGACCACCCGCTGCCCGGGCCCGTGATAGGTGTACTGCCCGCCCCGCCGGGTCTGGTAGACCGGGAAGCGGTCGGGGTCTGTCAGGTCCGCGATCCTGGCGCTGGTCCCGGCGGTGTAAAGCGGCGGGTGTTCCAGGAACCACAGGCATTCCGGTGCCTCGCCCGCGGCGATGGCATTGGCGCGCGCCTCCATGAAGGCCAGCGCCGCGTCATAGTCGACCAGTCCGTCGGAGCGTTTCCATTCGATCCCCGACAGGAACGGCTCGGCCAGCAGGGCCGGGCTCGTCATGCGGCATCCGCCCGGCAGCGGCGCAGCACGTCGGCATAGGTCTGCGGATCCTGCGCGCCGGTCAGAAGGTAGCGTCCGTCGAAGACCATGGCCGGCACGCCGGAAATCCCGTTTTCCAGCCAGAATTCCGACCGCTCCTTGACGCGCCCGGCGTGCGATCCGCTGTCCAGCACCTCGGCCGCCGCGGTCCGGTCCAGCCCGACCGATTCTGCAACATCCAGCAGCACCTCGTCCCTGGATACGTCGCGCTGGTCGGTGAAATAGGCCTTGAACAGCGCGAGCTTCAGCGGGTGCTGCAGCCCCAGCCCGCCGGCCCAGTCCAGAAGCTGATGCGCCCGGAAGGTGTTATAGATCCGCGAGTCGGGCGTGAAGTTGATGGCAAAGCCCAGGCCCGCACCCAGGCTTGTCAGCCGCTCGCGCGCGGCTCTGCTCTGCTCCGGGGTCGATCCGTATTTCTCGGCCACGTGTTCGGCGATGTTCTGGCCTTCCGGGCCCATGCCCGGGTTCAGCTGGAACGGATGCCAGCGCAGCCGCGCGCCCAGGCCCGACAGGGCAAGCCCTTGCTGCAATTGAAGGAATCCGATGATGCACCAGGGGCAGACAACGTCGGAAACGATGTCGACCTGCACCACGTCGGCCGTAGGGTCTGTGTGTTCGGGGTCGGTCATGGCGGCCTTTCCGGGTCGGCTGGATCGGGCCCGACACTAGCAGAGCCGGGCCCCGGGATACAAATCAACTCTCGGCGTCGATTTTCGTTCGCACGGCCTTCACATCGGTTTCGCCTTCGTCTATACGCCCGTCCACCAAGCCTAGACGTGCGGTCGTGGCGGAATTGGTAGACGCGCAGCGTTGAGGTCGCTGTGGGGTAACTCCCGTGGAAGTTCGAGTCTTCTCGACCGCACCAGTTTTCTCAGGAAAACCGTTTTGTATCCGAGCGTTAAGCGAAGCTTGGAGATGAAAATGGCACACAAACTGCAACACACAGTGCAGCGTGGAAGTTCCTACTACTACAATCGACGTGTCCCGGATCGGGTGGCTGATGCCTTTGGCCTGAAGGTGGTTCGCTGCAATCTTGGCAGGGACCCTGAGCGGGTGGCGATTCTCAGCTCCGGCCTGACTGCAAAACTGGATGAAGTGTGGTCGGCTGAACGGGTGATGCCCTTGGATGTGGGGAGGCTCGTTCAGACCCGAGAGCCCAAGCCGTTACGGCGATCTTACCTGTCACTGTCTCCGGCACACTCTCAGGGACCGACTTAGAAACGCTGGCTGTCCCCCTGAGCTTGTCGACCAGATAGGAGGGTGGACTTCCAAACTTGGGGTCGGTGTCGGTTAGCCTACAACATCAAGCGGATGATCTCGATAGTCGGCACGCGAAGCTTGATGGCCGCGCTCAAGGCCTGAACAAGAAGGGCGTGTTCAAGCCGGCACAAACGCTGCAAGCCACGAACACACCCCAGAACTGACAGTTCTCAAACAGCCTCGCCGCAAGCCGACCCTTGTTTGGAACGCGCCTAAGGTCCGGTCTGGGGCGAAATGCCCGTCCGGCGGCCGTTCGTTCGGAGCGACGGCGACGGAACCGGAGATCGCCCGTTCGCGGCAAGGGATCCGGACCCGAACGGGGGACGACTGGCGACCGAGCCGGTGCAGGTGACGCAGACCGCCGGGGGCGATCCGCACCCCGATCAGGGCGTCAGGACCCAGCTGCCGTTCGGCTGCTTGCACTGTTTCAGCCAGGTCGAGGTCTGTTTCTTCGTCCGCCCCGACACGTAAAGGTGCTGAAGGATCACGCAGTTGCCTTCGATCTTCTGGACCTCGACCGTGCCATGGGACCCGGTTTCCGGGTTCTGCCAGATGGCCTCGGCCCCGACCTTGGCGGTCTTGTCCACATACAGCGTGCGTCCGGCATCGCCCATGATCTGGAAGTCGGCATCGGTCAGGCCGGTGTCGACGATCATCTTGTGGATGGACTTGGCCGAGGCGGTGCCGGACATCCCCGTCAGGACGGCGGCGGCCAGAAGGGCGGTGGCGATTAAGCGTTTGGGCATGAAAAGAACTCCTTGCCGCAAAGGATAGGCGGCGAGGGGGGGCAAGTCCACCCGCGGGGTCAGCCCGTGCGGGGATCTGGCGCAGAACCGAGCCGGGGGTCGCTCAGTGCGAAAGCGGTCCGGCCCGGGGCCCGGTCACAGCTTCGTCATCTTCCAGCGGCCGCGTGCCAGGGCCACTGCCTTCAGCACGCCGACATAGAAGACCGGCACCATCACGATCCCGATCACGGCCGAAAAGACGATGCCGCCCAGCATGCCGGTCCCGATCGACCTCTGCGCATTGGCGCCGGCGCCGGTGGCCAGAACCAGCGGCAGGATGCCGAAGCCGAAGGCCAGCGAGGTCATCAGGATCGGCCGCAGGCGTTGTTTCGACGACATCACCGTCGCCTCGATCAGCCCCTTGCCCTGTTCGCGCAGGGTTTCGGCGAATTCCACGATCAGGATCGCGTTGCGCGCCGCAAGGCCGATGGTCGTCAGAAGCCCCACCTTGAAGTAGACGTCGTTGGTCTGGCCGAAATACCAGGTCGCAAACAGTGCGCCCAGGATCCCCACCGGCACCGACAACATCACCGCGAAGGGCACCGTCCAGCTTTCGTAAAGCGCGGCCAGGCACAGGAACACGATCAGTGCCGACAGCGAATAGAGAAGCGGTTCCTGGTTCCCCGACAGCCGCTCCTGGTAGCTGAGGCCCGTCCAGGCGGCGCCGTAGCCGCCATCCAGCCGGGCGGTCAGTTCCTCCATCCGCTCCATTGCGGCGCCCGAACTGGTGCCTGCGGTCGCCGCGCCCGAAATCTCGATCGCGGGAGTGCCGCCATAGCGGGTCAGCGAGGGCGTGATCGTGTCCCAGCTGCGGGTCATAATCGCCGACAGGGGCACCATCTCGCCCTGATCGTTGCGGATGTACCAGGCGTCGATGTCCTCGGGCTGCATCCGCCACGGGGCGCCGCCCTGCACGATCACCTCGCGCAGCTTGTTGCCCTGCGGAAAGTCGTTCACGTAGGTCCCGGCAAAGACCGTGGCCAGCATCGCGTTCACGTCGGACAGGGACACGCCCAGGGCCCCGGCCTTCTGCTGATCGATGGTCAGCTTCAGCGACGGGCGCTGGGTGTCGTCGTTGCCGCGGATGTTGGTCAGGCCAGGATCGGCGCGCGCGGCGGCGATCAGTTCGTCCGCAGCGTTTTTCAGCGCCTCCTGCCCAGTGCCGGCCTGATCGACCAGATACATGGTGAACCCCGAAGAGGTGCCCATGCCGGGGATCGCGGGGGGCTGCAGAAAGAATATCTGCCCGTCGCGGTTTTGATAGAAGGCGCGGTTCGCGGCTGCCATCACGTCGCCCGCGTCGATGCCTTCCCGGTCCGCATAGTCCTTCATCCGCACGAACATCATCGCCCGGTTCTGGCCGGATCCGCCGAAGCTGAAGCCCACGGCGCCGAAGATGCCGTCGACCGCGTCCGCCTGCCGGTTCAGCATGTAGGATTCGATATTGCGGACGGCCTGCGTCGTCTGTTGCGTGGTGGCGTGGTCGGGCAGGGTGATCAGCGTCATCAGCACGCCCTGGTCCTCGGTCGGAAGGAAAGACGACGGCAG
Organism: Chachezhania sediminis; assembly: GCF_009765275.1. Classification (GTDB taxonomy): domain Bacteria; phylum Pseudomonadota; class Alphaproteobacteria; order Rhodobacterales; family Rhodobacteraceae; genus Chachezhania; species Chachezhania sediminis. The sequence continues at coordinate 602,313 of NZ_VOPH01000001.1, read as the reverse complement.
CCGGTCATAGATCCACCAAGCGCCGTAGCCCACCGCCAGAAGGACGATCAGCATCCGGAAGGGCCGCGCCGAAAAGCGCCTAACAGTCGCGCCGTATCCGTTGGTCAGCCGGTCCAGCCCGCCGTTGAACCAGCGCAGCGGCACCATCGGCCGTTTGCCATGGGACGACCGCAGCAACTGGGCGCACATCGCAGGCGTCAGGATCAGCGCGACGAACAGGGACAGTACCATTGCGGTGATGATCGTGACCGAAAACTGGCGATAGATGACCCCGGTCGACCCGGTCATGAAGGCCATGGGCAGGAACACCGCCGACAGCACCAGCACGATCCCGATCAGCGCCGACGAAATCTCGCCCATGCTCTTTTCCGTCGCCGCGACCGGGTCCAGGCCTTCCTCTTCCATCACGCGTTCGACGTTTTCGACGACCACGATGGCATCGTCGACCAGCAGGCCGATGGCCAGGACCAGCGCGAACATCGACAGCGTGTTGATCGACATGCCCAGCACCGCCAAGACCCCGAAGGTGCCCAGAAGAACGACCGGCACGGCGATGGTCGGAATGATCGTCGCCCGCCAGCTTTGCAGGAACAGCAGGATGACCAGGAAGACCAGGACCACCGCCTCGATCAGGGTGTGATAGACTTGATTGATCGACTTCTCGACAAAGGGAGAGGTGTCGTAGGGAAACTCGACCACGACTCCTTCGGGAAGCGACCTTTCCAGGGTCGCGATCACCGCCCGGACCCGTGCCGCGGTTTCCACCGCGTTGGCCCCGGTGGCCAGGTTCACGCCGAAGCCCGCGGCCTGCAGGCCGTTGAACCGCGAGGACCGGCCATAGTTCTGTGCCCCCAGTTCGATCGTCGCGACATCGGCAAGATAGACGGCCGAGCCGTCGTCCTTGGTCTTCAGCAGGATCCGCTGGAAATCCTCGACCGACTTCAGCTGAGACTGGGCGGACAGGGACACGGTGATCTGCTGGCCTTCGACCACCGGCTGCGCGCCCAGCGATCCCACCGTGACATTCGTGTTCTGCTGGCTGACGGCGCGGGTGATGTCCGACGCCGTCAGCTGGTACTGGAACAGCCGTCCGGGCTGCAGCCAGATCCGCATCGCGTATTCGGTGCCGAAGATGTTGATCGATCCCACGCCCTCGGTCCGCTGGACCGGATCTTCGAAGGTCGACGACAGGATGTCGCCCAGCTCCAGCGAGGTATAGCGGCCGTCGGTCGACACCAGTGCACCCACCATCAGGATCGACGATGTCGACCGGCTGACCCGCACACCCCGCTGCGTGACCGAGGTGGGCAGTGCCGATTGCACCAGCTGCAGCCGGTTCTGGACCTGCACCTGCGCCATGTCCGGCACGACGCTGTCGTCGAAGATCAGCGACACGCTGGACGAGCCCTGGGTCGAGGACGAGGTCATGTAGATCAGGCCGTCGAGCCCGGTCATCCCGTCCTCGATCACCGAGGTGACAGAGTTTTCGACCGTGGCCGCCGAGGCGCCGGTATAGGTGGCCGAGATCCGCACCGTCGTGGGCGCGATGTTGGGATATTGCGAGATCGGCAGGCTGAGCAGGCCGAAAGTGCCGCCCAGCATGACGACGATGGCCAGCACCCAGGCAAAGACCGGGCGGTGAATGAAGAAAGTTGCCATGGATCAGTCGCCTGCCGGTTGGGCCGCGTCCTGACCGCCTTCGGCCGCGTCGCGCACCAGGCCGTCAGGCCCGATCCGGACCGGAACCGGGGTCACGGGCAGGCCGGGGCGCAGGCTTTTCTGCCCGTCGACGATCAGCTGTGCGCCGTCTTCTACATCCGCGAGCACGATCCAGTTGTTCTGATAGCTGCCGATATCCGACAGCAGCACCTGCCGTGCCATCCCGTCCTGGCCCACGAAATAGGTCACCAGCTTGCCGGCATTGTTCCGCGTCGCCGCGCGTTGCGGGACCAGGTAGGCGTTCATCGTGCCCATCGTGATGTCGCCCCGCATGAACATCCCCGGCAGGATCAGCCGGTCGGGATTGTCGAAGCGGAAGCGCAGCGTCAACGTGCCCGTCGAGGTCGAAACCGCGTTGCCGGGCGTCACGAACTGGCCCACTCCGCGATAGATCTGGCCGTTCTCAAGCGTCAGCTTGGCGTTCAGCTCGGCATTGACCGAAAGCGTCCCGTCCTCGATCTGCTGGCGCAGTTGCAGCATCCGCGCGCTTGCCTCCAGCATGTCGACGTCGATCGGATCCAGCCGGGTGATCGTGGTCAGCGCATCCGACTGGCCGGCGGTGACAAGGTCGCCCACCGAAACAGTGGCCACGTCGGCACTGCCTTCGATGGGACTGGTGATCGTGGTCCAGGACAGCTGGGTCTGGGAGAATTCCAGCGCTGCCTTCGCGCCTTCCAGCGCGGCCTTTGCTCCGGCCAGCTTGCCGGTCGCGGCCTCTGCCTCGGCCACGGTGAAGCCGCGTCCGGCCAGTTGTTCGACCCTCTCATAGGTCGACTGGGCGACCTGCAATTCGGCCTCGGCCGTCGACACCTCGGCCTGGTCGGCCGCCACCTGCGCGCGGTAGGCGGCATCGTCGATGCGGAACAGGGGATCGCCCACCTTCAGATCCTGTCCGGGGGTATAGAGGATCTCCTGGATCACGCCGCCGATCCTGGGGCGCAGATCGACCTCCTGATAGGCCACGGCACGGCCGGGCAGGCTGACGACGCGCGGTATCTGCTGGCGCTTCATCTCGACCACGCCGACCTTCATTGGGGGGGCCGATTGTCCCTGCGCCGCAACCGGACCGGACAGCCCAAGCGCAACTGCAACGGCCGCCAGCGCGGCCTTCATTCGATCATGCATGTCTGTTTGCCATTGACGGGAGGACTGTCACGATTCTACCTATGCAGTAATTGCACACTATGCAAGGATTTGCAGAGATGGCTCTCTCCCTCAGGGAACGCCGACGGCTGGAGACAGCCCGCGACATACAGAGCGCCACCTTTCGCCTGGCGCGCGACCGCGGGTTCGAGAACGTCACGACCGAGGCGATCGCCGATGCGGCGGGGATCAGCGTCCGGACCTTCTTCAATTACTACGCCAACAAGGAAGCTGCGGCGCTGGGGATTCCCCCGCAATTCACGGAAGCCGCGAAGGACGCCCTGGTCAACGGCAAAGATGCGCTGGCAACGGACCTCAGGCGGTTCCTGCGCGCGCATCTGGACCGGATTTCGGCCGACGATCACATCGTTCGTGAACTGCGGGTGATCCTGCGGGACAGTGGCAAGGTCCGCTGGATGCTGGACGAACACCTGTCCGGCCTGCGCAGCGATCTGGCAGCCTGTCTTGTGCAGCGACTGCCGGACGGGAACGCCCGGCTGGCCGCGGTTCTGGCCGACTGGGGGATCAACATCGGCAACCGCACCTTTGAAAGCTGGCTGGCAGGGGACCCGGGGGTCAGCATCGCGGCCACGCTGGACGGGCTTTGGGCGGATAACGTGGCGGTGGCGGGGATCCTGACGGAATGTACGGGATGAATGGGTTCTGACCCCAGGGCCCTGATCCGCTTGCGGCCGCGCCCGGTTCGCGCGCACCATCGGGCCAGCCTACAGCCATGAAGGAGGCCCGCCATGACCGATCTGACCCGACTTCACAAGGACATGACCGAATGGCGGCGCGACCTGCACCGTCACCCCGAATTCGGGTTCGAGGAGACACGCACCGCCGCCTTCGTGGCCGAAAAACTTCGCAGCTTCGGGCTGGAGGTGGTCGAGGGGGTGGGCGGCACCGGCGTGGTCGGCACGCTGACGCGGGGCACCTCGAACCGGGCCATCGCGCTGCGGGCCGACATGGACGCATTGCGGATCGCGGAACGGTCCAGATCCGACTGGGCGTCCACGACCCCGGGCACGATGCATGCCTGCGGTCACGACGGTCACACGGCAATGTTGCTGGGCGCAGCCCGGCTTCTGGCCGGACAGGACGATTTCGACGGCACGGTGCGGTTCCTGTTCCAGCCGGCCGAGGAATGGGGCCGCGGCGCGCTGGCGATGTTGGATGACGGGCTGATGGAACGTTTCCCGTTCGATGAGGCCTTCGGCATCCACAACATGCCCGGCCTGCCGGTGGGCCATGCAGAAACAAAGCCCGGCGCCTTCATGTCGGCCGAAGACAATTTCGAGATCGTGCTGAAGGGGGAGGGCGGCCACGCAGCGCGGCCCCAGTGGGGGCGCGAAGTGATGGTCCCCGCCTGCGCGCTGGTGGTGGAACTGCAGACCATCGTGTCCCGCAGGCTCAGCCCCGGGGATATCGCGGTCGTCTCGGTGACCGAGCTGCTGACCGACGGCACGCGGAACGCGCTGCCCGGGTTGGCCCGGGTGCTGGGCGATGCGCGCAGCTTCCGGCCCGAGGTATCCGCGAAGATAGAGGAGGACATGCGCCGCATCGCGTCCGGCATCGCAGCCGCGCACGGAGTAGAGGCGCAGGTGACCTATACCCGCGAATTCGTGCCGCTGATGAACGATGCCGACCTGGCAGCCGAGGTTCTGGATGCGGCCGGCCAAGTCTCTGCCAATGTCGCGGTGGCAGAGGAACCCATGACGGGGTCCGAGGATTTTGCCCGTTTCCTGGACCACGTGCCCGGATGCTTCCTGTTCATAGGCAACGGCGAAACCTCGGCCCCGCTGCACAACCCGGAATACGACTTCAACGACGCCGCCCTGCTGCACGGCGCGCAGGTCCACGCGGCCATCGTCCGGAAGCGTCTGCCGGTGGGGTGACCGGCCCCTGTCGGAATTTTCATGAAAGTTTGAACCGGCGAGACAGGGCGCACGTCTATGGCCCGCGTTCGACAGTGAACGCAGTTCAAGGGGCAAGACGATGACAGACGAAAAGCACTATCCCCGGGCCTATGCCCATCCGGCCGCACGGACCGGGCCTGCCGGGAACCTGAATGCAGCACCGCACCGGGCCAGTGGGGGCCCGGCCGTCGCGCTGGTCACGGACATGTGCCAGAACCGCAAGTTGCGCTTTTCCGGCGACCAGTTCGAATTCGCCGATTACGAAGACGAGGACGGCGACTTCGGATGCGACGACGGGCCGGTACGTCGCACCGGCAGCCGGCGACATCCCCACGCCCCGCCGCTGGGGACATGGGAAGATAAGATTTAGCCGAAGGCCCAGTCCGGCTTGAACTGGTACATCCAGGTTTCGGTCAGGGGTTCGCCGTTCATGGCCAGGTACATGCGCAGATCGGCCAGTTGCCCGCGATCCAGCGCCAGGTCGAAATTGGCCTGCCAGACATTGCCGTTGGGCATGGGCAGCGCGAAGGTGCGGCTGATCGTGCCATGGGACGAAGTCACGACGACCTCGGGCATGACGCCATAGGGGATCTTGCGCATCACCTCGGGCCGGTCGAATTCCACCGCGAAATGATAGACGCCGGGCGGCCGGGGGTGGCCGGGCTGACCGCCGCGACCGATCCGCGTCGCGCGGGTCTGGGCGATGTTGGTGGCCGGGTAGGGTTCGTCGTTCTGCCAGTGCAGGCGATAGTGCAGGTCGTAGGCGTTGCCCTTTACCGCCGGTGCCTCGGGCACCCAGAAGGCGCCGATATTGTCGTGGATCTCGTCATCCGTGGGGATTTCCAGCAACTGGATCGTGCCGCGGCCCAGCGGCTTCAGCGGTTCGACCCACAGGCTGGGCCGGCGGTCGTAGAAGACGCCGTCCAGGTAATTTTCAAAGCTGCGGTCGCGCTGCGACAGTCCGAAACCCTGAGGGTTGTCGTCCATATAGGCCGACACGCGCGTGCCGTCGGGATTGTTCAGGGGCCGCCAGATCCGTTCACCCGTGCCCGTCCACATGGAAAGACCGTCGGAATCGTGCACCTCGGGCCGCCAGTCGATCAGCCGGTTCCGTCCGTATTCGCCGTACCAGAACATCGATGTGATGGGCATCAACCCCAGCCGCTGCACGTCTTTGCGCAGGAAGATCTGCGCCTCGATCTCCATCGTCACGCCGCTTGTCCGGTCCAGTCCGCGCACGATGCTGAAGCGATAGGCGCCGGTCACGCTGGGCCCGTCCAAAAGGGCGCAGACGATCACCGGCGTGTCGGGGTCCGATCCCGGGACCTGTTCGATATAGAACTCGCGGAAATCCGGGAATTCCTCGGGCCGGTCGGACAGGGCGGCGTCGATAGCGATGCCGCGGGCCGACAGGCCGTACTGGCCGGCAGCCCCGATGGCCCGAAAATAGCTTGCCCCTTGGAAGGCGACCCAGTCCTGGGTTTTCCAGTCGTCTTCGGTATACCATTCCTGCAATCGGAACCCGGCAAAGCCCGCGTCCGGCGAAAGAAGCCGCGCAGGGTTGTCGGGCGGCATGTCGAAGAGCGCCGGGTCATAATGGATTTCCGATGCCATCCCGTCTTCGACCGCGAACATCTGCACCGGCTTGGTCGCATACATGCCAAGGTGGAAGAACTCGAGCGGATAGCCCCTGGCCTCTCCCGTGTCGGGCTGGCCGGAATAGCGTGCGACATCGGTGTTGAACTTAAGTTCTCCGTGACGCTGATAGTCGATCAGCTGCACGATCTCCGGGTCGGGCTGCAGCGGCGGGTCATAGGGGGCGTCCGCCATGGCCCGGGCGCGGTCGACCAGGGCGTCGAAGTTGAAGGGCCGCGGCCGGTCGCTGGCTGCTTGGGCCCAGGCGCGCCGACCACTGAAAGCGGGCAGGAAAAGGCCCCCTGCAAGAAGGGTGCCGCCACGCAGAAAAGCACGTCTGTTCATGGTGTCGGTCCGGGTCCGGTTTCGATCCGTGGAAATCAGTTTCGCGAGCATTTATGACAGCGCGCGAAAACCTCAAGCGGGATTCACGCGCTTTCGCCGGCAATTCTGTGCGTCTTGCGCGGCGGGCTGCCACCGGGGCCGCGAACCGGCTGCGATCTGCCTGTTTGCGACGCCGCGCAGGCCCGTATTCCCGCGCTGTCGGCAAGGCCTTGCCCCGCCCGGCCCGGTCTTGTGCAAAGGTCTGCCGATCCTGGTACGGGCGATCCGTGAACGTCTGGGGCGTCTGGGGGGAGGCCGGATCCGGCCGATAGCCCTGCCGCCAGATGTCCACCCGCTTTGGGCACAGGCGATGTGCGGAAGTATGGCAAGCTGGTTGACCCTTTCTGTTTTCATCGCCACGGGATCGCGATAATGTCGGCATCGCGGTCCGTGCCGCTTTCGGCCGCCGCCACGAGGTGAACGGCCGCCGGCGCTGCAGCCGCCATCCGGCGTGGCCCTGCCAGCCTGTGCCGGCATCGCCTGAAAACTGAAGGTACTGCAAAATGACCCATGCCACGGGGAACGGCGCGATGGCGCCTGCCGGCCTGTCCCTGGACGAGGCCGGAACGGCGCCGAATCCCCGCCCGATCCTGATCGTGCTTTCGCTGGCGAACTTCGTCGTCGGCATGGGCGCCTTCATGATTCTGGGCATGATGGTCCCCTTGGCCGAGGCCTTCGACATCGACCCCAAGCAGGGCGCCTGGATGATGACGCTCTATTCGCTGACCTATGCGGTCGCATCGCCCGTGCTGATTTCTCTCACAGGGCAGATGGGGCGGCGGCGGGTCTTGACGCTGGGCCTGGTGCTGTTCGGCGCGGCCTCGATCCTGACGGCCTTTGCGCAGACGCCTTTGCTTCTTTTCGCCGGGAGGCCGCTGGCGGCGGCCGGGGCAGGGCTGGTGACGCCCGTTGCGGCCGCGGTGGCGGCGGCGATGGTGGAACCCGAACGCCGCGCCCGGGCCTTGTCGAGCGTCTTTCTGGGCATGACGCTGGCGCAGGTGCTGGGTGTACCGGCGGGCAGCTTCGTTGCCTATACCTTCGGCTGGCAGGTGGCGTTCTGGTTCGCGGGCCTGCTGTCGCTGGCGGGCGCCGTGCTGGTCTGGAATCTTGTGCCGGCCGGTCTCATCTTCGCGCCCGTGTCGCTGGCCGACCTGGCGCGGCTGATGTCGAACCGCAGGATGATGATGGCGGTTCTGTTCACCACCCTGTTTCTTGGGGCCGTGAACATGATGTTCATGCTGCTGGCGCCGATGCTGGACGCGGTGATGGGATTCGGCCGCAACGGGATCATGCTGGTCCTGCTGGTGGCGGGGCTGGGCGCCGTCTTCGGCAACGCGCTGGGCGGCCAGATGACCGACCGGCTGGGCTATTACCGCACGCTTCTGGTCATGGTCCCGATGGTCGCGCTGCTGTCTATGCCCTTCAGCCTGATGCCCTTTCCCGTGGCTCCCGTGGCGATCCTGGCCGCGCTGATCTTCCTGCAGTCGTCCTGTTCCTGGGCGGCGATGCCGGCCCAGCAGGTGCGCCTGATCTCGATGGGGCCGCAGATCGCCAGCGTCATCCTTGGGTTGAACGCAGGTGCGATCTATATCGGTGGGGCGGTGGGGTCGGCCCTGGGGGTCGGCGTCGTGTCGGTCTTCGGATTCCAGGGACTTGGTGTGGCCGTGGGTCTTGGCCTGATCCCGGCACTGATCCTGCTTATCCTCACCGAACGCCTGCGCGCGCCCGGAGAATGAACGCGTTAAGCGCGAATTCCCCTTGAAATATTGCCCTTTCGCCGCTATTTTTCGGCTTCGAAATTCGTTAACGACCAAAGGATCAAAGCGATAGCCCGCAGACCTCATAACGCGCCCCCGCCGCGCGACAACGGCCCCCGCGTCAACGGCAAGATCCGTGCGCCCGAGATCCGCCTGATCGGCGCCGAAGGCGAGAACGTCGGCGTCGTGCACCCCGCAAAGGCCATGCAGATGGCAGAGGAGGCGGGTCTCGACCTTGTCGAGATCTCTCCGAATGCGACGCCCCCGGTGTGCAAGATCATGGACTTCGGCAAGTTCAAGTACGAACAGCAGAAGCGGGAAAGCGAGGCACGCAAGAAGCAGAAGATCATCGAGGTCAAGGAGGTCAAGTTCCGTCCGAACACCGACACCCATGACTACGAGGTCAAGATGCGGAACGTGGTGAAGTTTCTGGAGAACGGCGACAAGGTGAAGGTCACCCTGCGCTTCCGCGGCCGCGAGATGGCCCACCAGAATCTGGGCCGCGACCTGCTGGAGCGTGTTGCCGAGGACGTCAAGGAACTCGGCAAGGTCGAGAACATGCCGAAGATGGAAGGCCGCCAGATGGTCATGATGATCGGCCCGCTGCCGGCCAAGCCGGGCGCCAAGCCGCGCCCTGCCGACGCCGAGCAGGAACCGACATCGGCCGAAGCGTCCTGATCCATCGGATCCGACTGAATGCGAAAAGGCACGACAGGGACCGCCTGTCGTGCCTTTTTTCTTTCGCGGTTGGGCGCGGGCTCAGATCTCCAGCGGGCTGGCCTGCGGCAGCAGGAACGGCATGGCCTGCGCCGGCATCCGGCCGGGCCGAAGCGGGCAATCATAGACCCGGGACAGGACCGGTTCGGTCATGACCTCCTGCGCCGTGCCATTGGCGGCGACGCGGCCATCCTTCAGCACGGTGATCCGGTCGGCCATCATCGCCGTCAGGTTCAGGTCGTGCATCACCGCGATCACCCCGCCGCCCCGCGCCGCGAAGTCGCGCACGGTCCGGATCACCAGGAACTGGTGCCCGGGATCCAGGCTGGATACGGGTTCGTCCAGGAACAGCCAGCGGGGGATATCGTCCACCACAGGCTCCCAGATCTGGGCCAGGACGCGGGCCAGCTGCACGCGCTGCTGTTCGCCCCCCGACAGATCGGTGTAGGGGCGGTCGGCCAGATATGTGGCGCCGACGCGGTCGAGTGCCGGCAGGATCAGGCTGTCGCGGCCGGCCGACAGGCCCGCGCGCAGGCCCATGCGGACGACCTCGGACACGGTGAAGGGGAAGGCCATGCGCACCGATTGCGGCAGCACGGCCCGCAGGCCCGCCAGTTCGGCCACGGGGATGTCGGCGGTTGCCCGGCCGTTCAGCCACACGGTGCCACGGTGCTTCAACTCGCCCGTGAGCGCCCGCAGGAAGGTGGTCTTGCCCGATCCGTTAGGGCCAACGATGGCGGTGATCTGTCCGGGCTGCGCGGCAAAGTCGATGCCGTGCAGCGTTTCGCGCCCGCCCAGGCGGACGGTGATGCCCTGTGCCTCGATCATTCCATGCCCACCAGTCCGCGACGTCGAAGAAGGATCCACAGGAACACGGGCGCGCCCAGAACGGCGGTAACGATGCCGATGGGCAGTTCGGCCGGCGCCACGATGGTCCGGGCGATCATGTCGGCGCTGATCATCAGGATTGCGCCCAGAAGGGCGGCATTCGGCAGAAGCGGCGTGTGATCGGGGCCCGAGGCCAGGCGCAGAAGATGCGGCACGACGATCCCCACGAAACCGATGGCCCCGGCGACGGCCACGGCCACCCCGGTCGCGCCCGCGACCCACAGGACGGCCAGCGTCTTGGTCTTCTGGACCTCGACCCCCATGTGCATCGCCGCGGCCTCGCCAAGGGCGATGCCGTTCAGGCCATGGGAGATCAGGGGGCTGGCCAGCAGCGCCAGCGCCAGGATTGGCAGCGATGTGGCGACCTTGGCCCAGGTGGCCCCGGCCATAGACCCCATCGACCAGAATGTCAGGTCGCGCAGCTGCGCGTCGTCGGCCATGTAGACAAGGATGCCGGCCATGGCCATGGCCAGCGCGGCCAGTGCAATCCCGGCCAGAAGCATCGTCGGAACCGAGGTCTGCCCGTCCCGCGTGGCCACGCGATACAGCAGGATCGTCGTGAACCAGGCGCCGACAAAGGCCGCGACGGATACCAGCGACGTGCCCACGGTTTCCCGCAAGGCCAGGGGCAGCAGGCCGCCCAGCACGATGGCACCGATGGCGCCCAGCGTTCCGCCTGAGGTGACGCCCACGATGCCGGGATCGGCCAGCGGGTTTCGGAACAGGCCCTGCAGGATCGCGCCGGACATGGCCAGCCCCGCACCGACCAGCGCGCTCATCGCCAGGCGCGGCAGGCGGATGTTCAGGAGGACGACCTTTTCCACGGCCGTCAGCGCCTCGCCCTGCCACAGCTTTGCCAGCGCCACCCAGGGCGACGCGTCCGAGGCGCCCCAGGTCAGGCTGGCCAGGCCCACGGCCAGCAGCGCCAGCGCCAGCCAGCCTGTCAGCCGCCAGGCGCCGGCGCGCCGGTCGCGCGGCACCGCCAGGTCAGAGGTCACAGCAGTCACCGGGGGGGATCCTGCGCCAGGGCCCGGGACAGCTGGGCAATGGCCTGCGGCGTGCGGGGGCCGAAGCCCAGCAGCAGGATGCCCGACATCCGCACCACCGCATCATTGGTCGCGGCCGGAGAGGTCGCCAGTTGCGGCAGCGCGAACAGCGCCTCGTTCGAGACGGCGTGATCGCCGCCGCGGTCCATCATCAGGATCACGTCCGGGTTGGCCATCTGCACCGCTTCGGGCGACAGGGGCTTGTAGCCCGTGAAACCCGCCACCGCGTTCCGGCCGCCGGCCATGCGGATGACGGCCTCGGCCTCGGTGTCGTCGCCTGCGGCCATCAGGTTGCCGCCCTGGGCCGAGATGATGAACAGCACCTTTTTCCGCTCCTTCCCCTCTGGCGGGGCGGCGGCGGCGATGGCCGCCTTCATCTCTGCCTCGGTCTGCGTGGCTAGCGCCTCGGCCTTGTCTTCCACGCCCAGGGCCTTGCCGACGGTGCGGATGGCGTCGGCGACGCCATCCGGCGTCAGCGGCCCGTCCAGTTCGACATAGTCGACGCCCGCGGCCTTCAGCACGTCCAGCGTCTGGGGCGGACCCGCCCCATCGGTGGCGATAATCAGGTCCGGGCCCAGCGACAGCACGCCTTCGGGCGACAGCGCGCGGAGATAGCCCACGCTTTCGATCGCGTTCGCTGCCGCAGGATAGGTCGAGGTGCTGTCGCGCCCGACCAGGCGGTGTTCCTCGCCCAGGGCGAAGACGATTTCCGTAATGGCGCTGCCGGCCGAGATGACGCGCTGGGGCCCTTCGGCCCGCGCGCTCTGGGCCGCCAGCAGCAGAACCAGCGCCAGCGACATGGCGACCTGGATCCGGCCGATCAGGGGCAGCCTGCGCATCAGACCGTCTCTCCTTGGGTGGCGGCAACCGGGGCTTCGGGAAGGTCGGCCACGATGCCGTTCCATTCCGGGCGATGGTCGTGGGCTTCCGTCCGGCGGCCGAAGATCTGGAAGATCAGCGCGCCACGGTCGTCGAAGGCCTCGACCGAGATGGCGGGGCCGCGCCGCGTCGGCTTGTCGACCGCCCAGACCTCGGCGATGTGATCCTGCCGCAGGTGAAGGTTGAAACCCGGGTCCAGCACATTCTGCCAGGGGCCCATTTCCTTCAGCGTGTGGATCGGACCGCCGTGGATCTCGATACAGCCGGCATTGCCGACGAAGACCATGATCTCGGTCCCGGCATCGCGCACCTTTTCCAGCATCGGCGTGACGCAGGACGGGGACAGCAGGCGGGCATGCGGCGCCCCGGCCACGCGGTAGGCGCCCAAGCGGTTCATCTTCAGCTTGCGGGTCAGCTTCAGGAACTGGTGGGTATCCGTCATTTCGGCCCATTCGGCACGCAGCTGGTCTGCCCTTTCGGGCACTTCAAGCGCGGGCTCCGGCGCCTTGGCGGGCTGGACCTCCAGCATCTGGGACAGATCGCCCGTGGCGAGCGCCTTAACCAGTGTGTCCCAGTGCGCATGGTTCGAAGCCTCGCGCAGGTGGACCTTGTGAACGGCCTCGCCCGCGGCGTCGAAGACCTGGATCGACCGGCGCACGCCGGTTTCGGTTTCGCGCTCGACCGCCATGGCAGTGACCCAGTGGTTCGGGAACAGGCGCAGGTCGATCTCTTCGGTCAGCACCATCGCGGCATGTTCGCCGGAATGGTAGTTTTCATAAACGCCATCCTTTTCGATGACGCAGCTGTCGTTGCGGGTCAGCGCCATCACCGTGCCCAGACCGGCCAGGGCGGGGATAAGACGGTCGGGATGCGCATCGATGCGGGTCACGCCCAGCCCCGTTTCGACGGCCAGAAGCTGAGCTTCGCTAAGCCCCAGCTTGGCGGCCAGGTCGCGATCGCGCAGCGATCCGTTTTCGGCCTTGGCGGTGCGGATATCGGAAGGGGACCGGCGGTCCGGCGAAGAGGTTGCTGTCATCTGAGCCTCGGCTGTCGCGGTAACGGGGGAAATGCTGGCTCGGGTGTTCTGATGCGGCCTTCGGGGCCGCCAGGACATGCGCTGGCGTATTGGGCGGCCGGGGCACCGTTCCTTGGGATATATGCCAAGCCGCTTTATAGTTGACTGTTTTAATCGGCTTTAGTAGCCAGCACAAGACAGTCGTTGCGCATTCATCCGATGCAGCGACTTGAAACGACACCCAATGACGACCGCGCCAGCACGATGCCAGCCCCTCCGGTCCTTCTTCTGATGAAGGGACAGCATCCATGGCCATCGCGCGCAGCCGACATTTCCGACACTGGGGACTTTCCGTCCTGGCCCTGGTCGCGGCCGCACCCGGCGTCTTTGCCCCCGCCGCCTTCGCGCAGGACCTGTCGGAGGAAGCCCTTGCGCAGGACCTGTCGGATGACGGTCTGGTACCGGGCGACCCGTCGGCGGTGTTCCTTGGCACGCTGCAACTGGGCGAATCGAAACGCGAGATCCAGACCGACACCGCCGTGCCCCTGACCACCATCGACGAAGAAGAGATCGAGGACCGCCAGGCCAATACAGTGGCGGAACTGATCGACACGGTACCGGGCGTCACGCTTGTGAACGGCAGCACGCCGCAGGGGTCGGGGATCAACATCCGGGGCTATGGCGCGAACTCGGTCTTTGGCACCGACAATAAGGTCCTGGTGCAGATCGACGGCGCCAATACCCAGGCAGAGGAGATCTATCGCGTCGGCAACCAGCTGTTCACCGATCCCGCGCTTTACAAGCAGGTCACGGTTCTGCGCGGGACCGTCGGCAGCTTCGAATACGGGTCCGGCGTCATCGGCGGCGTGGTGCTGATGGATACCAAGGACGCGTCCGATTTCACGGGCGGAGAGATCGGGTGGCGCTTGAACCAGACGCTTCAGGCGTCGTCGAACGGGCCGGGGTTCGTGTCGTCCTCGATCGTGGCGTGGCAACCGACCGAGAACCTGGAATTCCTGTTCAACTATACCTATCGCCGCCAGGGCGACCAGACCGACGGGATGGGCGACAGGATTGCCGACAGCGCCTTTACCCTGCCGTCCTATGTGCTGAAGGGAAAGTACACCTTCGGCCAGAACCGCGACCAAAGTCTGACCTTCGTCTACAACGACAGCACCTCGGCCGAACGCGACGTGCCCTATGACAGCTTCTCGGTCGAGGATTTCGGCAACGTCGACCGGGACGTCCACACCAAGATGACCGGCCTGCGCTATCAGTACGGCGCGTTCGGCAACGATCTGGTCAATGTCGACGTCAACCTGACCTATTCGGAACAGACCATCGATTCGTCCTATGTCGAAGGATCGTATCCGGGCGATCCCTACTGGATCACGGACCTGCTGAACGCCGACCAGCGCTATCGCACCACGCGGCTGGTGGCCAAGAACACGTCCTATTTCACCACCGGGGGCATCTCGCACGAATTGCGGGCAGGGATCGACATCAGCCAGCGCCAGCGCGACGACGCCTATTCCGCGCCGGGCGGCACCGACAAGCGCGTGGCGATCTTCGCGGTGGACGAAATCCGGATGGGCAACTTCACCCTGACGCCGGCGTTCCGCTGGGAACATCAGGACCTGAAGGGCACGTCCTATGTCGCTGATGGCGAAACGCTGCCCTATGACGGCAGCTATACCAACACGGCGCCCATGGGCGGGATTTCGGCCCGCTATGCCTTCGACAACGGCTTCGCGATCTTCGCCAGCGCCGCCTATACCGAGTCCATGCCCCCCATCGACGACCTGAACAACGAGGTCTATGCCACCATGCCCGAGAGATCGCGGACATGGGAGGCGGGCTTTTCCTTCAGCCGGATGGACCTGTTTTCCGACGGCGACGCGCTGCGCTTCAAGGTCAATGCCTACAAGTCCCTGTTGTGGGACGTGACCACCTATACCAGTTCGACGCGCTATTCCCTCGACAAGGTCGCGACCGAAGGGGTGGAGATCGAGGCCTCCTATGCCCACGGGTCGGGTTTCTATACCGACGTGAACGCGAATATCGCCAACGGCACCGAGACCGACGCGCGGGGCACCGAAACGCCCTGGCGCGGAGAGCCGCCCCATTCCGCGCAGGTGACCGTCGGCAAGCGTTTCGACAAGACCTGGGACGTCAGCTGGGAAATGGTGGCCAACGGGTCCGTCGACGACCGCAACGATGTCCATACTCCGGGCTTCGGGGTGAACAACTTCCGTGTCACCTACAAGCCGCAGGACGGCCTTCTGGAAGGCACCGAAGTGCGGCTGGGGGTCGAGAACATCTTCGACAAGGCCTACCAGACGGCATTGTCGACCCGGATGTCCCCGGGCCGTACGGTCAAACTGACCGTCTCGAAGCTGTTCTGAAACACCGCAAGCAAAGCGCCGAGCCAATAGAGGGACCGCACGAAATGACACAGATCCGACCGAAGACCCTGCGCCACCGGCTGGCGGCGATGATTGCGGCCCTGGGCGCTGCGGCCACGACCCTGCCCACCGCCGGTGCCGCGCAGGAGGGCCGCGGCATCACCCTGGAACTCTCTGCCGCGCAGGACCGCGAGCGATCCTGCCTGCTCAGCTTCCTGGCGCAGAACGGGATGTCGGCCGACATCGACAGTGCGGTCTACGAAGTGGTGCTGTTCGATGCGTCCGGTGCGGTCAGCCAGCTGACGCTGCTGGATTTCGAAACGCTGCCCGCGGGCCGACCCCGCGTGCGCCAATTTGCCTTTCCGGGGAAAGGCTGCGGCGACATTTCCCGCATCCTGATCAACGGGGCGGAAACCTGCACGGGCGACGGCGTCGACGCCGGTGCCTGCACCGACGGGCTGGACCTGAACAGCCGCGTCGCCGGAACGGAGCTGATCGGATGAATCCTGTGACCTTTGTAACCGACGCCGTGGTCGGGCTGTACGACCTGGGCGGTCCCGTCGTCCTGGTGCTGTTCGTCGTCTCGATCGTGACGGCGGCCGTCGTGATCTACAAGCTGTGGCAGTTCCGGGCCGCGGGCGTGGGCCGGCACACCCATGTGACCGCCGCGGTCGAGGCCTGGGACGCGGGCGACCGCGTGCGGGCCTATACGCTGGCCGAAGCCTCGCGCGGGTATCTGGGGCCGGTGGTGCTTCGCGCACTCGACCAGGCCGCGTCGGGCGATCTTGCCGCCGACCGCGCCGATGCCGAGGCCGAAGCGCGGTTCGGCAAGCTGGAATCGGGGCTTGGCCTTCTGGACATCATCGCGCAGCTGGCGCCGCTGATGGGTCTGTTCGGCACCGTCCTGGGCATGATCGACGCTTTCCGCACGCTGCAGGGTGCGGGCAATTCGGTCGATCCGTCGATGCTGGCCGGTGGCATCTGGGTGGCGCTATTGACCACCGCGGCGGGGCTGGCCGTGGCGATGCCGACCTCGCTTCTGCTGACCTGGCTCGATGCGCGGCTGCGGCGCGACCGGGTGCTGGCCAACAGGCTGCTGCGCACGGTCTTTGCGCCGGCCTCGGCCGAAACCAATGTCGTGGCGGCGGCCCGGCCGGGGATGCGCCATGCTGTCTGACACACGCAGGCGGCGGGGGCGGGTGTCGATGACGTCGTTGATCGACGTCATCTTCCTGCTTCTGCTGTTCTTCATGCTGACCTCGACCTTCTCGCGCTATTCGGAGCTGGAGCTGTCGGCCGCCGGCGGCAATGCGGCGCCGGGGTCGGCGGCCGAAGTGGCGACGGTCTTCCTGTCGCTGTCCGAGGACCGGCTGCTGGTGAACGGCCAGCCGACCGAGCTGGGGGCGCTGGCCGGCAACGTGAAGGTGACCGCGGCCGAAAAGCCCACGCGTCTCCTGATCTCGGCCGGGAAGGACGTCACTTCCCAACGGCTGGTCGACGTGCTGTCGGTGCTGAACGCCCTGGCGGGGCTGCCGGGCCTGTCGATCACGGTGCTGGGGTAGGCCCATGAGGATCATGCCCCGCACCCGGTCGGGAGGGGAGCCGACCATCGCGCTGATCAACGTGGTGTTCCTGATGCTCGTCTTCTTCATGATCGCCGGCACGATGGCGCCGCCGCTGGACAAGGACGTGAAGCTTGTCGATACGGCGGATCTGGAAAACGCGCCGCCGCCCGATGCGCTGGTGATCCGTGCCGACGGCGCCATGTTCTATCGCGGCGACGCGGTGGTCGATGCCGCCGCCTACATGGCCGGCCTGGACGAGGCGCAGCGCGCCAATGTCCGCATTGTGCCCGACCGCGCCCTGCCAGCGGCAAGGCTGGTCGCCACGGGCCGGGCGTTGCAGGTGGCCGGGGCCGGCCGTGTCCTGATCGTTTCTGAAAGGGAACTGCAATGATCCCGCGATCCGTACCCATCGCAGGGGCCGCGGTCGCCACGGCCGTGGCCATGCACCTTGGCGGTCTGAGCCTGGGCACCGGCCCCGAACCGGTCGAGATGGAAGGCGGCACCGTCGCCACCGCGGCCCTGGGCAGCGCCTTCGCCGACCTGGCCGTGGGCACTCACACGCCCGAGGAAGCCGACGTCCAGAAGGCTGTGGAGCCGGAACCCCAACCCCGCGAAAAGCCCGAGAAGATGGCGGAAAAGGTCGAACCCGTCCACCCGGAGCGTACCCAGAAGCCCGAGGTGGAGCGGACCGAGAAGGTGGTGGCGCAGGAGGCCGAACCGGTCGAGATCGAAGAGACCGAGACGGCAGAGCCGACCCGGCAGGTTGCAACCGATCCCGTGCCCATGGCCGAAGAGCCCGAGGCCGAGATCGCGATGGCCGAAGGCAGGGCCGAGGTCCTGGAACAGGCCCCGACCGAGAAGGCAGAGCGCCCTGTCCTGGCGCTGCAATCCGCCGTTCCGGCGGAACAGCCGGATCCGGTTGTCCCGGTAAAGACCGCGCAGCCGGTGCCGGAGGCCCCGGAGGCCGTGGCACCCGAGAAGGTGGAGCCGGTGAAGGTGGAACCCGAAGTCGCCGAGGCCGTGGAACCGGAAGAGGTCGTCGAGCCCGAGCCCGAGCCCGAACCGCTGCCGGAAAACCTGGCCGACGTGGCCAAGGTCACGCCGCCTGTCCGCCCACAGGTGCCGCCAGAGCCGGAGGTCGTCCGCAAGGAGGAACCGAAGTCCCAGCCCAAGGCCGCGCCGCGGGGCAACAACCAGACGCGGACGGCGAACAAGGGGACGACGCAGGGGACCAGGCAGGCATCCGCAGGGGCAGGGGCCACCGCGCAATCCGCGGCCAATTCGACAGGCAACGCCGCGGCCTCGAACTATCCCGGCAAGGTCTACCGCGCGATTGCCCGGGCCAAGCGGGGCAGGGTATCGATTCGCGGCGGCGCGAGGGTGTCGTTCCGTATCGCCACGAATGGCGCACTGGAAGGTATCAGCATCGCACGCTCCAGCGGCTCGGCCGAACTCGACCGGTTCGCGGTGCAGCAGATTCGGCGGGCCGCACCTTTCCCGGTTCCGCCAGCCGGCGCGCGCCGGTCCTTCACGATCGAGATCAAGGGTCAGTAGGCACCCGCCCCGGGGCAAGAGATCCCGATGTCTGGCAAGGGCCGATTGTGTTGAAAAACTCGGTCGTGCTCAAAACGGCCTGAATTTTCAGAACGCTTTTTTTCGCCAGCGAGGATAGTGCCCCGTTCGGGAGGCAAATTCGACCTCCGGCAGAACAAAATTCTGGTCCAGCGCCTGCCGACGCGGATCGAAGGAGTTTTTCAACACAATCGGCCAGCAGGAGACGGCCGGGCCCGGACGGCAGAGCGAAGCATCCGACGCCGGCCGCCGCCGGGTCGCAGAAAAAGGGCCGGCCCCGGGGGCCGGCCTGTGTCAGAGCTGCGGGGTCAGCAGGATCCCGGCGACCTTATTCGGCCGCCTTTTCGCTCGTTTTCAGCACCGGCGTCATCATCTTGGTGCCGATTTCGACCAGCTTGCCGGTTTCGGCGGTGTACTGTTCGATGGCGGTCTGGATGAATTCGGCCTGCAGGGTATGGAATTCGGCCGGGTCGCGGCATTGCAGCACCGCTTGCTGAAAGGCCATGTCGGTCTTCACGCGCTCGGCGATGAAGCCCATTACCTCGGCATTGTAGCTGCTGAGCTGTTCGAACCAGTCGGCACCGAAGGCGCTGCCCATCTGTCCCATTGATTTCAGCCCGATGGACTGCATCTTGCGGAAGGTCTCGGCGGCGTCGGCTGCTGGGTTGGACTTCGAGTCGGTCATGGATTCCCCCAAGGTTGTATGCTGAACGTCGCATACATGATCGGGGTGTCCTTGATTCAGATCAAGGCGCCAGTGGCGGTCGGCCAACTGGCGCCGATCCTGTCAGAGCAGCGCCTCGACCGCGCGCTGGGTCATCACCCGCACCAGATGGGCACGATAGGCCTTGGTGCCATGGATGTCGCCGATCATGTTGTCGGGCAGGATGTGCAGATCCATCAGCGCATCGGCGCGGAAATCCTTGGCCAGCGCTTCCTCGGCCTCTGTCCAGCGGAACACGCCGTCTTCGGATGCTCCGGTGACCGCCACGCGGAAGCCGTCTGCATATTTTGCCAGGAACACCCCCACCAGCGCGAAACGCGACGCCGGTTGGATGAACTTCTGGTAGGTCGCCTTTTCCGGCACCGGGAACCGGACGGCGGTGACGATCTCGCCTTCGTCCAGCGCGGTGGCGAACATGCCCTGGAAGTAATCGTCGGCCGCGATCTCGCGCTTGTCGGTGACGATGGTCGCGCCGGATCCCAGCGCGGCAGCGGGATAACAGGCGGCCGGGTCGTTGTTGGCCAGCGATCCGCCGATGGTGCCGCGGTTGCGGACTGCCGGATCGCCGATCCCGCCGGCCAGCGCCGACAGGGCGGGATAGGTGGTGGCGGTTTCCGCGGCGACCTTGGCATGGGTGGTGGCCCCGCCGATGGTGACGGCGCCGTCCGTGACGGTCACGCCCAGCATTTCCGGGATCCCGGTCAGGGACACCAGGGTCGTCGGCTGGGCCAGGCGGGCCTTCAGCGTCGGGATCAGGGTTTGCCCGCCGCCCAGGGCCTGGGCGTCCTCGTCCTGCAGGGCGGCGACGGCGTCGGCCACACTTGCGGCGCGCTGGAAATCGAAGTTGTACATCTCTCACTCTCCTGGCTGGCGGTGCAGGCACCGGTGGGCGGCGGACGCATCAGCACGTCCGCCAGCGGAGGTTTATTCGGCGGCGATGGCCGGAACCTCCTGGCCCGAGGCCGCGAGGATCGCCTTGACGATGTTGTGATAGCCCGTGCAACGGCAGATGTTGCCTTCGAGGTAGTGCCGGATCTCGGCCTCTGTGGGCTTGGGGTTTTCCTTCAAAAGCGCCGTGGCCGACATCACCATGCCCGGGGTGCAGAACCCGCATTGCAGCCCGTGATAGTCCTGGAATGCCTTCTGGACCGTGCTCAGCGTGCCGTCTTCGGCCTGTTGGCCTTCGATCGTGGCGACGGTTGTGCCATCGGCCTCGACTGCCAGCATGGTGCAGGCCTTCACGGCCGCGCCATCGACATGCACCACGCAGGCGCCGCACTGGCTGGTATCGCAGCCCACATGGGTGCCGGTCAGTTTCAGATTCTCGCGCAGGAACTGCACCAGCAGCGTGCGCCCCTCGACATCGCCGGAAACGGACTTGCCGTTCACGGTCATCGTGACAGTCGCCATCAGACTCTCCCTGCCGTCTTGGTCGGTGTACCTAACTCGACCGAAGTTAAATCACGCAGGCCCGGGAATGAGAACCGAAAACTTCGCGTCGCGGGGATGCCGCAGCGGCCGGATGCAAGGGGGCCCCTGACGGATGTCAGCGCTTGCGCCCGGCGCGGGGTTGCGACCGCGTGGGGATTTCCTTCAGAAGGCCGCCGACCCCCATTCCGGCAATATCCGCGGCCGATACCGCGATCCCGCAGGCCACCCGGGACAGGACCCAATCGGCCCCGTTCAGGGCGGGTGATCGCGCACAGCCCGGCAGGCCGATCACAGGGCGGGGGCCCAGATCGCCCAGGAACAGCAGGTTGCCGGGGTCGACGGGCATGCCGAACCGCGTCACCATGCCGCCCGCCGCGCGCACCGCCGACGGGGCCACGTCGTTCGGATCCGACGTGGCCGATCCGGTCAGGATCAGCACCATGTCGCCGGGCGCGCGCCCCAGCGCTGCGGCCAGGTCGGGCGTGCGGTGGGGCACCGTTTCCACACCGTCCAGTGTCAGGCCAAGGGCGGTCAGACGTTCGCCGATCACGCGGATGCCCTTGGCGTCGTCCGGACCCCCGGGGATGGAGGTGACGACCAGCCCGGCGCTGGCATGGGCGGGCGGCGCCACGCGGATCGCATTGGTGGCCGTGGCGATGGCGGCATCGACATCCGCGTCGGGCACGGCATAGGCGATGATCTTTACGGTCGCGACCATGTTGCCGGGGGCGACCTGCTGGAACGGGGCCAGGGTGGCCACCGTGATCATAGGGTTCACGGCATTGAAGCGGTCGATGGCGTCGGCATCGACGACCACCACGCCGGGGCTTTCCGCGATCAGGTTCACGCGGCCGGTGAAGGCATCGGTCCGCCTGAGGCCCACGGCGGCCGGATCGGGGACCAATGCACGGGCCAGCCGGTCGGCGGCTTCGTTTTCATCGATGTCGCCCGTATCGGGGGCGGCCACGATGATCTCTGTCAGGCCGGCCGCCTGAAGGCGGGCGATCTCGGCGGTCCCCAGCGACGCGCCCTTGCGCAGGCGCCCGTCGGGCAGGCTGATGGAATGGGCCAGGATCGTGCCCGCGGCCTCGGCCACCGGGCGGGGACCGAACTTCATTCCGCCTTGCCGCGCAGGACGGCCGTCATCTGGGCCAGGATCGACACCGCGATTTCCGCCGGTCCCGCCGCACCGATATCCAGGCCAACGGGCGCGTGGATTCGCGACAGCTCTGCCTCGGTGAACCCATTGGCAGTCAGGCGGGCGACGCGCTTGGCATGGGTCCGGGTGGAGCCGAGGGCGCCGATGTAGAACGGACCTTCACCGGGGGCGGCGCGCAGGGCGGTTTCCAGCGCGGGGTCGTCGATCTTTGGGTCGTGGGTCAGAAGGACCAGCGCGGTCCGGGCGTCCAGGCCCAGCTGCGTCACCGCCTCGTCCGGCCAGTCGTCCAGGATTGTCTCTCCGGGGAAGCGGGCGTCGGAACCGAAGGCGGGGCGCGGGTCGATCAGGACGGGATCATAGCCCGCGATCCGGGCCATCGGCACAAGGGCCTGCGCGATATGGACAGCGCCGACCAGCACCAGGCGCAGGGGCGGGTTGTGGATCGCATAGAAGGTGCGCCCGTCCTCGGCCACGCCGGAGCGGTCCATGCGGAGGCGGGTGGCGACTTCTTCCCCCTCGCGGACCAGCTGGCCTGCGCCTGTCTCCAGATCGACGGCATAGGCCAGCGCCTCGCGTTTCGTGCGGGCATCGACCAGGGCGGCAAGGGTGTCATGGGGCAGAGAGCCGCCGACAGGTTCGACAAGGATTCGAATGGTGCCGCCGCAGGCCAGACCCACGGCGAAGGCGTCGTCGTCGGACACGCCGAATTCCAGAACCCTGTGCCTGCCGTCGGCGATGGCATCGGCCGCTTCGTAGATCACGGCGCCTTCGACGCAGCCGCCGGAGACGGAACCTTCGATGCGCCCGTCGCCGCTCACGGCGAGTTGCGCGCCGGCGCGGCGGGGGGCAGAGCCCCAGGTCTCGATCACGGTGGCAAGGGCGGCGCCGGTGCCGTCGCGGTGCCAGGCAAGTGCGGTTTCGGGGGCTTGGTCGAAACGGTCCATGGTGCGCGTATCCTTCCCTTGGCCGAACGGCGTCAACCTATGCCCGGTGCGGGCGCGGTACAAGACACAGGACCGCAGGCAAGGAAAGGGCGCGGTTCGGGGATCCCGGGTTCCGCAGCGCGCGCCGCGAAGACGCCGCATGACGAAGGCGGCTTTGAGCCTGACCTTGCCGTCATGCCCGATCTTCGCGGGGCTTTTGATGGCTGCGGGCCGCGAAGCCGTTTCGTGCCCGCCTTTCCCCCGCAGGGCATCGCGCGGAAGCCGCTTTGAAAGCGGCTTCGGCCAGGCCGGGATCAGTCGACGAAGGCTTTTTCGACCACGTATTGCTTGGGATCGGAATTCGCGCCTTCCTCCAGACCATAGCCTTCGAGAAGTTCCTTGATCTCCAGGTTGAAGGCCAGGTTGCCGCAGACCATGGCGCGGTCGGTCGCCGGGTTGATCGGGTCGATCCCCAGATCGGCAAATACCTCGCCCGAGCGCATCAGGTTGGTGATGCGGCCCATCTTCGGGCTCTCTTCCCGGGTCGTGGTCGGATAATAGCGGATCTTCTTCCAGAAACCCTCGCCGATCACCTCTGCCAGCAGTTCGTCGGTTTTCAGCCCCTCGATCAGCTCGGCACCATAGGTCAGCTCGCCCACTTCGCGGCAGGTATGGGTAATGACGATCTCATCATAGTCCTCGTAGGTCTGCGGCTCGCGCAGAAGGCTGGCGAAGGGTGCGAAGCCGGTGCCGGTGGCGAAGAACCACAGCCGCTTGCCGGGCAGCAGCGCGTCATGGACCAGCGTACCCACGGGCTTCGGGCGCAGGATGATCTCGTCGCCCACCCGGATGTGCTGCAGCTTCGAGGTCAGCGGGCCGTCTTGCACCTTGATCGAATAGAACTCCAGCTCCTCGTCCCACGAGGGCGAGGCGATGGAATAGGCGCGCAGCAGCGGCTTCTGCCTGCCGGTCGCGGGATCGGGATCGCCCATCAGACCGATCATGACGAATTCGCCGGACCGGAAGCGCAGGCTGGCCGGGCGCGTCACGCGGAAGGAAAACAGCCGGTCGGTCCAGTGTTTCACGGCTGTCACGGTCTGGGCGTCGGGCAGGGCCTTGGTCGCCACCTTCGAGGAGGAGGCATCGTTCTTGATCGGAGCGGCGTCAGTCACGGTCGTATCCACTGGGCGAAGTTCGGTCAAAGCATGTCATGCCGGCCGCATGCCGGCACCTCCGGTTATACGTTGTTCGGGATCGGGGGACTGCCATGAACTGTCGCGACACTGCGTCACGCACGTTCGGGGCCCCGTTTGCAAGGGCGCGCCGCGCTCAGCGCAGGCGGGCGCGGTAATCGTGGTCCTGCCAGTCGGCGCGGAACTGCCATTCCGCCTCGGGCTGGCGTTGGGCCAGGGCCTCGTCGATCTCGACCTCGTCGAAGCCGGACCGGCGCGCCATGGCGTACTGGTCCGACAGGATGTGGCCTGCGGCCCGCAGGCGCCCGGCAAAACCGCGGCGGCGCAGTTGGCGCGCGATGGTGAAGCCGCGGCCATCGGAAAAGGCCGGGAAGGCCACGCGGATCATCTCGATCTCCTGGCCCAGGGGGACCGTGTCGGGATCGGTGTCGGACGCCACGTCGATGGCACGCGCCGGGCCTTCGGCAGCGGGTTCATAGCCGTGGGTCCAGTCGTCGGGGCCGAAGCCCGCATCGGTCACGATAACGCTCATGAGCGTGCTCCTATCCGTACCATCTTGCCGTTGACGAAATGGATGCCGCATTCGTCCTTGTCCGACCCGCGCCAGCGTCCGGCGCGGGGATCTTCGCCCGGGGCCACCGGGGTGGTGCAGGGCGCGCAGCCGATGGAAGGATAGCCCCTGGCGACCAGCGGATGCCGGGGCAGGCGGTTTTCTTCCATGTAGGACTTCACGTCGTCCGGCGCCCAGTGCGCCAGCGGGTTCACCTTGATCCGTCCGGTGCCGCTTTCGACCTCGAAGAAATCCAGCGCCGCGCGCGTCCCCGACTGGAACCGCTTGCGGCCCGTGATCCAGCCATCGTAGCGCGACAGCGCGTTGTCCAGCGGCCGGGTCTTGCGCAGGGCGCAGCAGGCATCGGTGCTGAACTGGTGCAGCGTGTTGTCCGGATCCTCGAAGGCCAGCTCCTGTTCGTCCGCGCGGATCACGTGGACGTTTTCCAGATGCAGCCGCTCGGCCACGTCGCGCTGGTACTGCAGGGTTTCCGCGAACAGCATCTGGGTGTCGATGAACAGCACCGGAACCTTGCGGTTGTGGACCGCCGCCATGTGCAGCAACACCACCGATTCCGCCCCGAAGGACGAAACCAGGGCGATATTGCCGGCTTCGCGCAGCGCGCCCTGCATGACAGAGGTGGCGCTGTGATGCCGGTACCGGTCGTTCAATGCAGCGACACGGGCGACGAGTTCGGGGTCTTCCGAACCGCCCGCCGCCTTGTCGGCATCGAACAGGGGTTCAGGCCGCATCGGCTTTTGCCTCTTCGTAAAGCGCGGCCTTGAACGGGTCCATGCCCAGCCGCTTGTAGGTTTGCAGGAACGTCTCGGCGGGGCCTTTCCGGAGCGTCAGATAGGCGTCCACGATCCGTTCGATGGCCGGCACGATCTCGTCCGCGGAAAAACCGGGGCCCGTGCGGGTACCGATGGCCGCGTTCTCGTCCGCCTCGCCGCCCAGCGTGATCTGGTAGTTCTCCACGCCTGCGCGGTCCAGGCCCAGGATGCCGATATGGGCCACGTGGTGGTGACCGCAGGCATTGATGCAGCCGGAAATCTTGATCTTCAGCTCGCCGATGTCGTGTTCCAGCTTCAGTTCGTCGAAGCGGGTCGCGATTTCCTGGGCGATCGGGATCGACCGGGCCGTCGCCAGCGCGCAGTAGTCCATCCCCGGGCAGGCGATGATGTCGGAAATCAGGCCGATATTGGCAGTGGCCAGCCCGCCGTCCTTCAGCGCCGCATGGATCGCGGGCAGGTCGGCCTTGTGGACATGGGGCAGGATCACGTTCTGCTCGTGGCTGATCCGCAGCTCGTCATGGGAATAGGCTTCGGCCAGGTCTGCCATCAGACGCATCTGCGCCGCCGTGGCGTCGCCCGGGGTTGCCCCCGGCGCCTTCAGCGAGATGGTGACGATGGCATGCCCGTCCGCCTTGTGCTCGGCGATGTTCGTGTCGACCCACGACCGGAAGACTGGATCGTTGGTATAGGCGGATTCGAACGGGGCCAGCGACCGGCGCGAGAAGGCGGGCGCGGCGAAATGTTCGCGGATCTCGGCCAGCACGTCCATCGCGGCGTCCGAGAATTCGGCGCGGGTCTCGACAAAGCGTTCCTCGACCCGGGCGCGGATCTCGTCGATGCCGGTCTCGTGAACCAGGATCTTGATGCGCGCCTTGTACTTGTTATCGCGACGGCCAAAGGTGTTGTAGACCGACAGGACCGCTTCCAGATAGGGCAGCAGGTCGTGTTCGGGCAGGAACTCGCGGATCACCTTGCCGATCATCGGTGTTCGGCCCAGACCGCCGCCCACGAGGACGGTGAACCCGGTCCGGCCGTCCTTTTCCACGACTTGCAGGCCGATGTCATGGGCGCGGATCACGGCGCGGTCATGGGTGGACCCCGATACGGCCACTTTGAACTTGCGGCCCAGGAACTGGTATTCCGGGTGATCGGTCGACCACTGGCGCACCAGTTCGGCGTAGGGGCGCGGATCCAGGTATTCGTCCGCGGCCGCACCGGCGAAATGGTCGGCGGTCACGTTCCGGATCGTGTTGCCGGACGTCTGGATGGCGTGCATCCCGACCTCTGCCAGCGAGTCCAGCATATCCGGCACGTCGCGCAGTTTCGGCCAGTTGTACTGGATGTTCTGCCGCGTGGTGAAATGGCCATAGCCCTTGTCCCACTTCTGGGCCAGCAGCGCCAGCTGGCGCATCTGGACCGAATTCAGCGTTCCATAGGGAATCGCGACCCGCAGCATGTAGGCATGGAGTTGCAGGTACAGGCCGTTCATCAGACGGAGCGGCTTGAATTCGTCCTCGGTCAGGTTGCCGGCGATGCGGCGTTCGACCTGCGCACGGAACTGGGCGTTGCGCTGGGCCAGGAAGGCATCGTCGAATTCGGAATACTTATACATGGGTCGATACCTCCTGCTTGCCGTGATGGTAGTTGGACGGACCGGTGCGGCGGAAATCCTCGCGGAAATGGGTGGGCTCGGGGCCGTTCGGGCCCATCGACACGTCGGCCAGGTAGGGGCCCACGGCCACGGCCGGCTGGCGTTCCGCATGCAGCAGGCGCAGCTGGGCATGGGCCTCGTCCTCGATCACCTCGGCCGAGGCCAGGCGCCGGGTCCAGGTATCGTCTTCGGTCAGGTAAATGACATCGCCTTCCAGAAGGTCGTTGGCGGTGACGACCTTGGGCGTGAAGGGGCGCGAAACGCGGGACATCAGGCGAATTCCTTTTCAAGATCGGTCAGCATTGCGGCGGCGCGACGGGGCGCCAGGCCAAGAAGGATCAGGGCGGGGCCGTCCAGGGCCGCATCGCCGATGGTCTGGGGCAGTGCGGCGAGCGTGGTGCCCAGGATCTTCTCTTCCGGGCGCGAGGCGTTTTCGACCACAGTCACCGGGGTCTGGGGACCTGCGCCATGCATCATCAGCCGGCCCTGCAGGAACCGTGCGGCGGCCTTGCCCATGTAGATCGCGGCGACCGAACCGGGGGCGGCCAGCCGCGTCCAGTCCTGTTCGGCAAAGCCCCTGATGTCGTGCCCGGTCAGGAAGGTGACCGACCCGTTCCGCCCGCGCCGGGTCAGGCTTTGCCCGATGGACGCCACGGCGGCCGAGGCCGAGGTGATCCCCGGCACGATGGTCCAGGCGACACCGGCGGCCTCGCAGGCTTCGATTTCCTCGTCAAGGCGGCCGAAGACGGTGGAATCGCCGGATTTCAGGCGGACGACATGGGCGCCAGCCCTGGCATGGGCGGCGATCAGCATGTCGATATCGGCCTGCGGGGTGGACGGACCGAAACCTTCCTTGCCCACGTCGATGATCGTGGCCTCGCGCCGCGCCAGTTCCAGGATCTCGGCCGTCACCAGGCGGTCGTGGATCACCACATCTGCGCTGTCCAGCGCCTTGCGGGCCTTCAGCGTCAGAAGCTCTGGATCGCCGGGACCCGCGCCGACGAAGGCCACATGCCCCTTGCGCGGCGCAGTCGTCCCGCCATCGTGGGAATATTCTGCGAACAGGTCCTGCAGCGCCGGCTGGACGCCGTCGATGCCGTCGCGGTCATAGGCGCGCGGCCCGGTTTCGGCATAGAAGCGGTCCCAGAAGCCGCGGCGCAGGCGGCCGGCGGGCAGGGCCTCGGCCGTGGCGCGGAACGCCTTGCCGATACGGGCCAGCACACCCAGCGAGGCCGGAAGCCGCGCTTCCAGGTCCGCCTTGATCCGCCGCGCCAGCACGGGGGCCGCCCCTTCGGTGCCGATGGCGATGGTCACGGGGTCGCGGTCGACGATGGCCGGCGTGATGAAGGCACTTGCATCGAGGTTGTCGACGACATTGCACAGGATGCCGGCCGCACGGGCCAGATCCGCGGTCCGGGCGTCGGCGACCTCGTCCTCGTCGGCGGCATAGACCAGCAGCGCACCATTCACATCGCCGGCGATCAGGTCGCGTTCGACCAGAGACAGGCGGTCTTCGGCATCCCAGCGCCGGATCTCGGCCGCGGGATCGGTCGCGAAGACGTCCAGCCGGGCCTCGGTCTTCATCAGAAGCCGCAGCTTCGCCAGTGCCGCCGCCCCGCCGCCCGAGACGACGACCCGCTGGCCGGCCGTGGTGAGAAAGATCGGGAAATGCTGCACGTCGCATGCTCCTGTTGATGGCGACCCGGCGGGCCCAATGGGGTCTGTCTCATTGACCTGATGTCGAATATAGGAAATTGTTCCGGTATCGCGCCATATGGCGGCGCAAATAAGGACGTATGTTCCTATGCGGCACTGCGGCGGAACGCAGGTTTCGAGAAATCAGGGGGAACGGGATGACCGTGCGAATAGACGAGCTGGACCGGAAAATCCTTTCGGAACTGCAGCGCGATGCGGGCCAGTCGCTGGATGAAATCGCAAGCCGGGTGGGGTCGTCCAAGACCCCGGTCTGGAACCGGATCCGCAAGCTGCGCGAGGCGGGCGTGGTCGGACCGCAGACGGTGGTGCTGGACGCCGAGGCGCTGGGCTACGAGGCCTGCTTCTTCGTCCTGATCCGTACGTCGGAACACGCGCAGGAATGGCTGGACAAGTTCCTGGCCACGGTCCGCGCCCGCCCCGAAGTGCAGGAGGCCCACCGCCTGGCTGGGGACATCGACTATATCCTGAAGGTCCGGGTGAAGAACGCGCGCGCCTACGACGCCTTCTATCAGTCGCTGATCAAGGAGGTCCGCATCCACAACGTGACCGCCCTCCTGTCGATGGAGGAAATCAAGTCCACCACGGCACTCCCCCTCGACACCGACTGAACCCTGCCGCAGTCGTCGCAACAAGGCGCGCTGCCGCGCATTTCAGATGCCACGGGAGGGCCCGCGCGCCGCCCGGATACCGAAATGGTCCGCAGCGGCGCGGCCTGGCGAGTATTTGGCAAGAGAAGAAACACGCCCCCGCTTCTTCGGTCTTCAAATACCCTCGGGGGAGTCCGCCCGAAGGGCGGGCGGGGGCAGAGCCCCCAATCTCGACCCTAGACCCGATCATGGACCCGGGCTCAGAGCGCGACCCGAAGCCCGGTCAGTCCATGGAAGTGGTAGGTGTTCGCGAACATCGCCGGTTCCGGCATGTGGATCTGCGGGCAACGGGTGAACAGCACCCGCAGGGCCGTGCGTATTTCCAGCCTGGCCAATGGAGCGCCCAGGCAGAAGTGCAGGCCCGCGCCGAAGGCCGCGTGGGGTTTCGCGGGGCGGGTCGGGTCAAACCGGTTGGGTGCATCCCAGATCGTGTCGTCACGACCGGCAGATCCCAGCAACAGCGCCACCTGGTCTCCGCGGTGGAACCTGTGCCCGAGAAGCTCGGTATCTTCATAGGCGTAGCGGGTAAAGACATGCAGCGGCGGATCGTGGCGGAGGATTTCCTCCACTGCCGTTTCGGCGCCTTCCGATGTGGTGCAGACAGAACCCGTGCCGGTCGCGATCAGCGCGCGGATGCCGTTGCCCAGGGCGTGGACCGTTGCCTCGTGTCCGGCGTTCAGAAGCAGGATGCAGGTCGTCACCAGCTCCTGGGTCGACAGGCGCTGGCCCTGGGCCTCGGCGGCCAGAAGATCGGTGATCAGATCGTCCGCCGGGGCGTCGCGGCGGCTGTCGGCATAGCCTGCGATATAGGTGCTGAACTCTGTCGCGGCCCTGGCGGCACGGTCTTCCACACCGCGATCGCGCGAGGACTGGTACATCGCCACCATGTCGTGGGACCAGGACAGGAGCTGCGGCGCCATTTCTCCGGGCACGCCCAGAAGGCGGGCGATGGTCAGGACCGGAACCTGGGTGCAGTAGGTCTGCAGGATGTCGTAGGGTTCGGTGGGGAAGTCGTCGACCAGCCCGTTGCACAGATCCTCGACCCAGGGCGCCAGTGCCGCGATCCGGGCAGAGGTGAAGGCGCGCAGCACCAGCCCGCGCAGGCGGGTGTGGCGGGGCGGCTCGGCCTCCAGCAGGGAATGGTCCTCGACCGTGTAGAAGGGCGCAAGATGGGGCGGGGGAGCCTTGGCCAGTTCCGACGGGATTTCGCGCCCGAAACGACGGTCGCGCAGCAGGGCCTGGACCGCCGCATGGGTCGTTGCGGCCGGCATGCCGTAATCCGTCCACATCACCAGCGGTCCGGTCGCGCGGGCGCGCGCATAGAAGGCGTAGGGATCCTGGACAAAGTCCGGATCCGTCGGGCTTTGCGTCAGGTCGGGCAGCATGCAGCGTGCCTCAGCCGCCCTCGGCCGGGCTGGCGTCCAGGGCCGCCAGGATGCCGCCGAAATCGGCTGCTTTCAGGCTGGCGCCGCCGACCAGCGCGCCGTCGACATTCGGGACGTCGAAGATTTCAGCCGCGTTCGACGGTTTCACCGACCCGCCATAAAGCAGCCGGACCGACCGGCCCACGCCTGCGCCGAAGCGGCGTTCCAGCCGTTCGCGCATGTAGTCGTGGACTTCGGCGATCTGGTCCATGGTCGGCGTCAGCCCGGTGCCGATGGCCCAGATCGGTTCGTAGGCCAGGACCAGGTTTTCGCCCGTGGCGGTGTCGGGAATCGATCCCGACATCTGGCCCGCGATCAGGTCCAGCGTGTTTTCCGCCTCGCGGTCTTCCAGGCTTTCGCCGACGCAGATGATGGCGACAAGGCCCGCGTTCATCGCAGCGCGCGCCTTGGCACGTACCAGCGTGTTGTGTTCGTCATAGCCCGTGCGGCGTTCGGAATGGCCCAGGATCACGTGGCTGGCCCCGGCATCGGCCAGCATCGGGGCCGAGATGTCGCCGGTGAAGGCGCCCGAATCTTCCGCGCGGCAGTCCTGCCCGCCAAAGGCAATGGGGCGGTTGCCGAAGCGTTGTGCCGCACTGTGGATCAGCGTCGCCGGCAGGCACAGCAGCATTTCGGAGGCGGGGTCGGGGTGATCGGTCAGCAAGGTCTCGACCTCGTCGAGATCGGCCAGCGTTCCGTTCATCTTCCAGTTCCCGGCTGCCAGTTTCTGCCGCATGTCGGATCCTTTCCTCTGCCTGTTCCTTGGGCATAGGCAATGGATCGCGACCGGGCAAGCGTCAGCGCGGGACCTGCGGCGAAGGGGAACGGCGGTGACGCGCAACTGCCCAAAGCTGAGGCGCAGCGGAAACCCGCGGTCATTCGCGGGTTTACGTCACAGGGCCCGTAAACGGCGGGTCAGTTGCCGGGCAGCTTGAAGGCCTCGGCCATTTCTTCCGCATTGCCGAACTTGATCGATTCACCGCAGCCGCAGGCCTCGGTCACGTTCGGGTTGTTGAAGCGGAAGCCGGAATCGAGAAGCCCGGTTTCATAGTCGATTTCCGTTCCGAAAAGGAACATCTGCGCCATGGGCGCGATCATCACCTTGGCGCCGTCCTGTTCGACGACCTCGTCCAGGGGGTTCAGCTCGTCGTCACGGCCGACATAGTCGAGCGTGTATTCCATGCCTGCGCAGCCGCCTTTCTTCACGCCAAGACGCAGGCCCTGATGACCGCTGCGGTCCATCAGCCTGGTGATCTGCGACACCGCCCGCGGGGTCAGCGTGACGGCCTGCTTGCCGGGAATTCCGAACATGGGACATCTCCTTTGATCCCGAACATAAGCCCTTGGCCCCGTTGGCTCAAGGGCGGGCGGGGATCGGCGCCGGCCGGGGTTCGATCAATTTAGCGAAAGCCCGCAATGCGGGCGGTGCCGCAGGTCACGCCGTCACGTCGTGGGCATGGATCCAGTCGAACTGGCGCGTCATCGCGTCGGGTGCGATCCGGCCCAGGATCGACAGGCCGGTATGGCCGATCAGCCGTGCAGGCTGGAAGCGGACGTGGTACTTCCAGGCATTACGGGTCGAGGCGTCGATGACCTTTGCTGCACGGTCGCGCCTTCGGCGCTGGTATTGCATCAGCTTTTCGTTCTGCGCGCCCGACCCTTCGGCCAGGCAGCGGGCCAGGGTATATGCGTCCTCCATCGCCAGATTCGCGCCCTGTGCCAGGAAGGGCAGGGTGGGATGGGCGGCGTCCCCCAGGATCGCCGTGCCGGGGCCGGTCCAGCGCGCGGCCACCGGGTGGCGGAAGAGGCCCCACAGCGCCACGTGATCGACCTGTGCCAGAAGGCCCGGCACCTCGCCCCGGAAGGCGGCGAAGGCCGCGCGCAGGTTGGCGGGATCGTCCGTGTGGTGCCAGCCTTCCTCGGCCCAGCCGCGGCGTTCCTCGACCGCGACGATGTTCATCAACTGGCCGCCCCTCAGGGGATAACGGACCAGATGCCGGCCCGGTCCCATGTACAGGCGGACATCCGGGTCCACCGGATCGGTCATCGGCACCGTCGCGCGCCAGGCGACCTGTCCGGTAAAGCGGGCGGAGGCTGCATCGTTCAGGGCAGCGCGGGCGACGGAATGGACGCCGTCGGCGCCGACGACAAGGTCGGCCTGAAGCGTTGCGCCATCGGCAAAGGTGACCGTCGCAGGCGTGCCCGGGGCAACGGATGCGACCTGCCGGCCCAGGAAGATCCCGATCCCGCGGGCCCGGGCTGCCCGTTCCAGAAAAGCGATCAGGTCGGCGCGGTGCACGAGCGCATAGGCGGCCTGCCCCCCGTGCGAGACGTCGAGGCGGATGACCTCGCCCGCGCGGCGATAATCGTGCAGGATCACGTGGCGGGCCCATGTCGCGATGGCGTCCAGTTCGGGCTTCAGACCCAGCGCCTTCAGGACGACGGCGCCGTTGGGGCTGATCTGCAGGCCGGCGCCGACCTCGGTGATTGCAGGTGCCTGTTCGTGAACGGTGACCCGCGCGCCCCGGGCGGCCAGCGCCAGGGCGGCCGTCAGGCCGCCGATCCCGGCGCCCAGCACCGCGACATTCAGGCCGTCCAGTGCTGCGGTCTGCAATTTGCCCTGATCCATGGGTCCGTCTTTCCGTTCACGATCCGCCGCAGCTGGAACTTGCGGCCCAAAAAAACAAACCGCCGGAGCAGGGCGCCCCGGCGGTTTCGATCCTGTGCGTCCCTTGCAGGCATTCCGGGGGACCGGACAGGCCAGAGCACTGGCCACCTGTTTCGGGAGCGCGACGCGCTGGTTCCGGGCCGACTGACGACCCGGCCCGGGCGCATCTGATCCTTAATCGTCGCGGTGGACGCGTTCGCGCCGCTCGTGCCGCTCCTGGGCTTCTAGGCTCATCGTGGCGATGGGCCGCGCGTCGAGACGCTTGAGAGAGATCGGATCGCCCGTGACCTCGCAGTAGCCGTATTCGCCTTCTTCGATCCGGCGCAGGGCGCTGTCGATCTTGGCGACCAGCTTGCGCTGGCGGTCCCGGGTACGCAGTTCAAGGGCGCGATCCGTTTCCTCGCTTGCACGGTCGGCGACATCGGGAATGTTCCGCGTGCCGTCCTGCAGTCCTTCGATCGTGTCGCGACTGTCTGCCAGCAGATCCTGTTTCCAGGCCACCAGCTTGCGGCGGAAATATTCAAGCTGGCGGTCGTTCATAAAGGGTTCGTCTTCGGCTGGACTATAGTCCTCCGGAAGAAACACTTCCTGCTTCATCTTGGTCCCCTCGGTTTGGCCCCTAACGTCGATCTCGTCAGATTTTCCAGACATTTGGCCCCCTTCTGCGCAGCGTTTAGCCGAGGTCCCCGAGATTGTCACTACACATTCATAGCCGCTTTGCGTTCACAAGCTGCATCTGATTAAAACTTAGGCATTAACCATTAAACATCTGATACAAATGTACTTTTAAGGATTCGCCTGGCCTGATTTCAAGGGATTTTCCGGGCATTACCGGCCCCGGGTGCGGCCTGGCGCCGGGCTGTTCAATCATGGGTTGCGCCCCTGGCGACAGTGTCTCATTGCAAAGACGGCGGTATTGTGTGGCAGGGGACCTCAAAATGCTTGCCGGACCCGGTGCAGCCGATAGGCTTCGTGATCGCAAGAAGCGTTATTCAGGCGCGGAATCGGGGACATTTTCATGATGCGTTTTCTGACACGTGCGGCCACCGCCGTGGCACTGATCTGTTCGGCCTCGATGGCGGCGGCGCTGGACTGGGGCCAGCATTTCGGGGAAACCCGCGGCTGGGAAGTGCGCCAGTCCGACATGGTGGGCTGTTTCGCCCTGTCGCCCGGCACCACGGCGATCAACACGATCTTCCTGATCTCGCCCATGGGAAACTTCGAACTGCTTTTCCCGACGAAGCTTCCGGAAGAGACCGAGATCCCGGTGACGCTGGACATCGACGGGCGGCGGTACTCCGACACGTTCTATGCCTGGCAGGGCAATGCCCACGGCGTGTTCGAGACGCCACTGCGCGAAACCGTGGCGGCAGGCAACACGATGATCGTGTCGATGGACGGGCAAAGCTACAACGTGCCGCTGGCCGGGGCGACGGCCGCGCTGCTGAAGCTGCAGGAATGCTGGTACGATCTGACGAAGCCGTCGCCCGACACGAACAGGGAACTTCCCGTGGCGCTGCCGTCCAAGCAGGGCGCAGGTCCCGCGACGGGGCAGGGTCCGGCCCCCACAGTCGGTGCGGTGCAGGGCATCGCGGCCGAACAGGCCTGCCTGCCGCGGAACGGCGTGGCCTCGCCCAATGTGCAGGACATGGGCGACATCACCTTCGAAAACCGCGGGCCGGTGCTGATCACGGTCTACTGGGTCGATTATGCCGGGCAGGGGCAGGAAATGGCATTCCTGCAACCGGGCCAGTCGGTCTTCATCAACTCGTTCGCGTCGCACCTCTTCTATGCGCTGGATGGGTTGGGGGCCTGCCACGGCCCGATGGTCGAAGTGCCGTTTGGCACCTCGACCCACGCGTTCAGGTGAGGTGGGGCGGGGCGTCCCGGGTCCGGGGCGCCGGGACAGTCGCCGGACGGCGATCCGGCCCGCGACTTGGGTGTTGCGCATCCATGACGGCACGTCCCTGACAAAGTTCCGGCGCCGCAGGCTTGAAATGACGCAGGCGTCCGTTTACCACCCGTCGGGTTGACACTTTAGAGGGATTTTGCCGAATGACCGCCCGCTTCGACGGCACCGAGGACTATGTCTCTACCGACGACCTGACGGTTGCGGTGAACGCGGCGATCACGCTGGAACGGCCGCTGCTGGTGAAGGGGGAACCCGGCACCGGCAAGACCGAACTGGCCCGCCAGGTGGCAAGCGCCCTGGGCGTGCCCATGATCGAGTGGAACATCAAGTCGACCACGCGGGCCCAGCAGGGCCTTTACGAATACGACGCCGTCAGCCGCCTGCGCGACAGCCAGCTGGGCGAAGAGCGCGTGCGCGACGTGTCGAACTATATCAAGAAGGGCAAGCTGTGGGAGGCCTTCGCGGCCGATCACAAGGTGGTCCTGCTGATCGACGAGATCGACAAGGCGGATATCGAGTTCCCGAACGACCTTCTGCAGGAACTCGACCGGATGGAATTCTACGTCTACGAGACGGGCGAGACGATCAAGGCCGTGAACCGGCCGATCGTGATCATCACGTCCAACAACGAGAAGGAGCTGCCGGACGCCTTCCTGCGCCGTTGCTTCTTCCACTACATCCGCTTCCCCGACGAATCCACGATGCGCAAGATCGTCGAGGTGCACCATCCCGGCGTGAAGGAGCAGCTTCTGACCACGGCGCTGACCCAGTTCTACGAAGTGCGCGAGACGCCGGGGCTGAAGAAGAAACCGTCGACGTCAGAAGTGCTGGACTGGCTGAAGCTGCTTCTGGCCGAGGACCTGACGGCCGAGGACCTGAAGCGCGACGGCGCGAATGCTCTGCCGAAACTGCACGGGGCGCTTTTGAAGAACGAACAGGACGTGCATCTGTTCGAACGCCTGGCCTTCATGGTCCGCGGCACCCAGCGCTGACCGCGCCAAGCCGCTTTTGAAGCGGCTTTCCAAGGCCATTGAAATGGCCTTGGTTCACGCCGCGCAGGGAACGCCCGGATTCCGCCGGGCAATCCTGCCCATGGTGCAATTCGTCCTCTTGCCCGGACCCGGGCTCTCTGCCAACGTCCGGTCATGACAGGTTCTGCTCCCACCCCTCCCGCTGCCGCCCCCGTCTCCATCCGCCCCCTGCGCGCGGAGGACCGGGACGACTGGGCCCGGCTCTGGACCGGGTACCTGACCTTCTACGAATCCAGCGTCGCCCCCGAGGTCTATGACAGCACCTTTGCGCGGCTTCTGGGCGACGATCCGCAGGACTATTCCTGCTTGGTCGCGGAACAGGACGGCAAGCTGGTGGGCATCGTCCACTTCCTGTTCCACCGCCACAACTGGAAGATCGAGAACGTCTGCTATTTGCAGGACCTCTTCGCCGATCCGGACGCGCGCGGCACCGGCGTGGGTCGAAAGCTGATCGAGGCGGTCTATGCCGCCGCCGATGCGGCGGGCGCGCCGTCGGTCTATTGGCTGACGCAGGAATTCAACACCACGGCCCGGCAGCTTTACGACCGGATCGGTGTTCTGACGCCCTTCATCAAGTACAACCGTCCGTGACAGCCCTGCGCCGCCGGAACCGGTTGGTGCGACAAGGACCGGCACTGACGATACGGCGCCTGTCCCTTGCGCTGTCGACCCTGATTCTGGCGGGCCATGTGACCGGCTGCGCGCCACTTGTCTACGGACCGGAGGAGGGGGCCGAGGCCACGACCCGCGCCCAGCCGGCCGAGGCCGCCCTGCCGCCGATCAAGGGCTTTGCCGGCGCGTCGCCCCGCGCCCCGGACCGCGCCAATGCCGACATGGCCCGCGATTTCCTGGACCTGCATTTCAGGCTGGAAAGCGGCCGTGAACTGGACGTGATGACCCGCTTCGAAGGCCCGATCACCGTGCGGGTGACGGGGCGCGCGCCGGTCACACTGATCCCCGACCTCGATGCGCTGCTGGTCCGCCTGCGGGACGAGGCCGGCATCGACATCCGCCGCGTGACCCGAGGCCCGGCTTCGATCACCATCGCGGCCGTCCGGTCCGAGGAAATCGCGGCGACCCTGCCGGGTGCTGCCTGTTTCGTCGTGCCCAATGTCGAAAGCCTGGCGGAATACCGTCGCTTCAGGAAAAGCAGCCGGATCGCCTGGTCGGCCCTGAAAGTGCGCGAGAAGATGGGGATCTTCATCCCCGACGACGCCCCGCCGCAGGAAATCCGCGACTGCCTGCACGAGGAACTGGCACAGGCGCTGGGGCCGCTGAACGATCTTTACCGCCTGCCGGATTCGATCTTCAACGACGACAACGTGCACACGGTGCTGACCGGTTTCGACATGCTGATGCTGCAGGCCACCTACGCGCCGGAACTGGCCAGCGGCATGGATCGCGATACGGTCGCCGCGGCGCTGCCGGGCGTGCTTAGCAGGCTGAACCCGGCGGGCGACCGGCGGCGCAAGGACCCGCTGCCGGCCACGCCGCCGGAATGGATGGCTTTTGTCCAGACGGCCCTGGGGCCGGGCGCGGACCAGGAAACCCGTGAAGAAGCGGCGCGGAATGCCGCGGTGCTGGCACAAAAGCTCGGCTGGCACGACCATCGCCGGGCCTTTGCCTATTACATGATGGGCCGGATGACCCAGCTTTACGACCCGGAGGCGGCGCAGGCGCAGTACCGTGCGGCGCTGGCGATCCTGAATGCCTCGCCCGACACTGCGCTGCACGCGGCCTATGTCACGACCCAGACGGCGGCCTATGCGATTTCGCGCGGCGACGGGGCGGGGGCGCTGCGCCAGATCAGGCCCCAGCTCAAGGTCGCCGCGCAGGCGCAGAACGGGGCACTGCTGTCGACGCTGATGCTGCTGGAGGCAGAGGCGCTGGACCTGGAGGGCCGGCCCGAAAAGGCACGTGCCGTCCGGCTCGACAGCCTGGGCTATGCGCGCTACGGGTTCGGCGACGACGGCGCCGTCCGCGCCAAGGTGATCGAGATTGCGGCCCTGAACCCGGTGCGCCGCCAGCAGATGCTGGAACAAAGCCGCGCCTTGACCAGCCTTGACACGGGGCGCCTGGTTCCGGGCCCGGAGGTCACGCGAACAGCCACCGACCGGGGGCTGGCGCAACTGGATCTGGATGTGCCGGCCGCAGGCAGGTAACGACCGGTTCGGGCCCCGTGCGGGCAATCCCGTGCAGCCCCGGACGGGCCCGATCGGGACAAGACAATGGCGGCCGGGGCCGGCCGCGGAAGGAGTGAGCGACATGATCATCATCGGAGCTGCGGTCATCGGTGCCCTGCTGGGCGGCGCCCAGGCGGCCCGCCGCAAAGGATCGCGCTGGGACATTGCCCATTACGCAGCGGGCTACGCCATTGCCTTCGCACTGGTCGGGATGATAGCCACGGTGGTGATTTCACGTTCGATGGGGTGAAGAAATGTTCCTGCCGTTCTTCGAAAATCTTCGGAAGGCCGCGATCCCCGTCTCGCTGCGCGAATACCTGACCTTTCTTGAAGCGATGAAGGCGGGCCTCGTCACATATGACGTGGAAGGGTTCTATTACCTGGCCCGTGCGGCGATGGTGAAGGACGAGCGCAACATCGACAAGTTCGACCGCGCCTTCGCGGCCACCTTCAAGGGGCTGGACGAGATATCGATCCAGAACGTGATCGACGCGGTCGATCTGCCGGCGGACTGGCTGAAGAAGATGGCCGAAAAGCACCTGTCCGAGGAAGAGCGCAAGGAAATCGAGGCGCTGGGCGGCTTCGAGAAGCTGATGGAGACGCTGAAGAAGCGTCTGGAAGAACAGGAAAAGCGCCACCAGGGCGGGAACAAGTGGATCGGCACGGCCGGCACGTCCCCCTTCGGGGCCTATGGCTATAACCCCGAAGGGGTGCGCATCGGCCAGAAGGAAGGCCGCCACGGCCGCGCGGTGAAGGTCTGGGACAAGCGCGAGTTCAAGAATTTCGACGATACGGTCGAGCTGGGGACGCGCAACATCAAGGTGGCCCTGAAGCGCCTGCGCCGCTGGGCGCGGGAAGGGGCTGCGGAAGAGCTGGACCTGGACGGCACGATCCGGTCGACGGCCGAGAACGGCTATCTGGATGTGAAGGTCCGCCCCGAGCGGCGGAACGCGGTGAAGGTTGTCCTGTTCCTGGACGTGGGCGGGTCGATGGACGCCCATGTGAAGGTCGTGGAAGAGCTGTTTTCCGCTGCCAGGACCGAGTTCAAGCACCTGGAGCACTACTACTTCCACAATTGCCTGTATGAAGGCGTCTGGAAGGACAACAAGCGGCGCTGGTCGGAACAGATCCAGACCGACGAAATTCTGCGCACCTACGGGCCCGACTACAAGTGCATCTTCGTGGGGGACGCGTCGATGTCGCCCTACGAGATCGCCTATCCGGGCGGTGCAAACGAACACTGGAACGCGGAAGCGGGCCAGGTCTGGCTGGAGCGCACGCGCAACCATTGGGGGTCCAACCTCTGGATCAACCCGGTGCCCGAGAAGTACTGGGACTATACCCAGTCGATCAAGATGATCCGCGACATCTTCGAGGACCGGATGGTCCCGATGACGCTGGCCGGCCTTGAAAAGGGCATGAAGGAACTGACCCGGTAAGGCGGGGCTTGCCCCGCCGTCCGGTCATGGACATGTCGGAAACGGCGGGGTGACCCCCGCCCTACGCGGCATGGGCCGGCAGACTGTCTTTCGAAGGCGCGTCTGGCGTCGGGCACCCCATGGGGGCTCTGCCCCCGCCGCGCCCTCCGGGCGCGACTCCCGAGAGATATTTGAAGACCGAAGAAGTCGGGGTGGCGGACCCGGAGGGCGCGGGGTGGACGCATCCGTAGGGTGCGTGGTTTCCACGCACCGTGCCGGGCCTATTCCGTCCGCCCGCGCAGGCTGTCGACCAGATCCGGGTCGATCTTCATGACCTTTCCGGCGGCGGCCAGCACCTCGTCATCGGGAAGCTGGGGGTCGAGGTCGACGCCCCGGGCCAGGGTGTCGGCGATGTGATCCAGCGCCGTGATCCGGCCGGTCTTCTTGTGGTTCGACGGGATGAGGTGCCAAGGCGCAGCCCCGGTCGAGGTACGCTTGAACATCTCGTCTATGGCGTCGGCGTAGTCGTCCCATTTCTCGCGGTTGCGGAAATCCTCGTAAGTCAGCTTCCAGCGTTTCAGGGGATCGTGCAGGCGTTCGTGGAAGCGTTTCAGCTGTTCGTCGGGCGTGATGTGGAAGAACAGCTTCACCAGCCGCGTGCCGTCGTCCAGAAGCAGCTTTTCGAAATCGCGGATTTCGTCGTAGGCGGCGCGCCACCGGTCGGGATGGGCCAGGCCTTCGACGCGTTCGACCAGCACGCGGCCGTACCAGCTGCGGTCGAAGGCGGCGATGGCGCCGGACGGCGGCAGGCGTTCCATGAAGCGCAGCAGGTAGTGCCGGTCCAGGTAGTAGGGGCTGGGCGCGCCGATGGGCCAGACCTTGAACCCGCGCGGATCCAGCGGCGCGGACAGGCGGCGGATCGTGCCGCCCTTGCCAGCCGCGTCCCAGCCTTCGAACACGATCACCGCTTTCTGCCCGGAAAACAGATAGGCCTGCTGGATCTTCATGAGCTTCAGTTGCAGTTTCTTCAGCCGGGCCTTGTAGGACTTGCGGTCGATTCCGGTGTCGAAATCCGCATCGCGGAGCTTTGGGGGAACATGCTTGGCCTTTGCCATCGGGCGCGGATCTCCGTTCCGTGTCTGTGTCGGTCCTTCTGTCACGGAAGAGTTACATCATTCCGACAGGCCGACCAGTGGTGTCGGCCGACGACGCGGTCAGATATCCAGTTCGACCCAGACAGGAACGTGGTCCGACGGCTTGTCATGGCCGCGCACCTGTTTGTCGATGCCGGCGTCCAGCATCAGGTCGGCGCATTGCGGGGTCATCATCACGTGGTCGATGCGGATGCCGTCATTCTTGTTCCAGGCGCCCGCCTGGTAGTCCCAGAAGGAATAAAGCCCCGGCGCCCGGCTGCGGGCGCGGATCGCGTCGGTCAGGCCCAGGTTCTGCATCCGGCGGAATGCCGCGCGGGTTTCAGGGCGGTACAGCGCATCGTCGACCCAGGCCTGGGGGCGCGCCGCGTCTTCCGCCTGGGGGATGACATTGAAGTCGCCGGCCAGCAGGGCACAGGATTCCTCTGCCAGAAGCGCGCGGGCGCGTGCCTCCATCCGCTCCATCCAGGCCAGCTTGTAGTCGTATTTCGGTCCCGGCGCCGGGTTGCCGTTGGGCAGGTAGAGCCCGCAGATCCGCAGCGCCGTCTTGCCCACCACCGTCGCCTCGATCCAGCGGGCCTGTTCGTCCCCGTCGTCGCCGGGCAGGCCGCGAACCACGTCCTCCAGCGGCCATTTCGACAGGATCGCCACGCCGTTGAAGCTTTTCTGGCCATGGGTGACGACGGTGTAGCCGCGATCCTCGAAAGGCTCGTGGGGGAAGTTCTCGTCGACTGACTTGATCTCTTGCAGGACCACGACGTCGGGCTGAGCCTCGTCCAGCCAGGCGGGCAGCGCCTCGATCCGGGCTTTGATGCCGTTGATGTTGAACGTGGCGAATTTCATTCCGGGCCTCCGATTGGGGTCGGCGCGATCATCCAGCAGGACGGGGCCGGGGGCAAGTCGGCCGTCAATCGACGCTAAATGGCATCAGATTGCCGCCCGACCCGGCGAATCATCGACTCGGTCCTGGCGCCAAAGAGCCTCAATTGAGGCGCTGATTCGTGCGCATCGCCCACGACTCGCGCAATTTTCGAAGCCTTTTGGCGTCAAAAACGACCTTGTGGATAAGTTTTTTTTAACAAAGTCGGACGAAATTGATTCTTAATAGCGTCAATCAAATGTCCTTAATCTTTGATGTGGATAACTGGATGTTTGGCTACCCTAGCTAGAAAAAAATTCTTGCAGCTATCGGCTGACGTGTGATCGTCAGAGGCATTTCCTGCTCTCAAAACAAGGGGTGCCAACGATGACTGCTCTCAAGAAAATCCAAGAAAATGTTGATGTTATCCGCAATGCGGCGCGGCATGCGGATGCGGTTTCGGGCGATATGACCGGCCTGTTCACGACTTCGGCCAACGCCATGGCGTCCGATGCGGTGATGGGCGACGCAACCGCGCTTTTCACCACCTCCGCGGGTCCGGTTCGGGCAACCGATGCGCTGCGCGGCGAGGCGACGGGCCTGTTCACGACCTCCGCCGGTCCAGTCCGGGGCTCCGACGCCGTCCGCGGCGAAGCGGTTGAGCTGTTCACGACCTCGGCCGGCCCGGTTCGTGCGTCGGATGCGACCCGCGGCGAAGCGGTTGAACTGTTCACGACCTCGGCCGGCCCGGTCCGTGCGTCGGATGCGACCCGCGGCGAAGCGGTTGAACTGTTCACGACTTCGGCCGGCCCGGTCCGTGCGTCGGATGCGACCCGCGGCGAAGCGGTTGAACTGTTCACGACCTCGGCCAGCCCGGTCCGCGCATCGGATGCCCAGGCGGGTGAGGCTGTCGCGCTTTTCACCACCAGCGCCTGATCCCTCACGTGATCACACCTTGCGAACGGGGCGTTCCGGGAACGCCACCTTCAACGGAAGGAATTGTCCGATGACCAATGTCGTCCACCTGAATGTCCCGTCCCGCAGCCACCGGCGCGAGGATCGCCTGAGCGACCTCGTCGCCTGTTTCGCCGGCCTCCGGCGGGACGTCGAAGACGTGTTCTGGCTGAAAGAGAACGCTGAACTGCTGAACGTGCTGGAGACGGGCGCCATGTGCGCCGGTCTTCCGCCGGTCACGCTGGAAGCAATCCTGGCCCCGCTGTCGCCGGTCTATGCCGGTCTGCCGAAACGGCTGGGCTTCTTCCCGCAATACTATCGTTTCCTCTTGTCCATCGGCCTCGACTTCGAGGA
Source organism: Chachezhania sediminis (assembly GCF_009765275.1). Classification (GTDB taxonomy): domain Bacteria; phylum Pseudomonadota; class Alphaproteobacteria; order Rhodobacterales; family Rhodobacteraceae; genus Chachezhania; species Chachezhania sediminis. The sequence goes on along the minus strand of NZ_VOPH01000001.1, from coordinate 558,927 downwards.
CCTGACGGGCGCGGGGCAGGTGATGGAACCGCTGGTCGCATGGACCGCCCGCGGCGGCCTGGCCGATGCCGAACTGTCGGACCTGCAACGGCTGGAGGCGCGGCGGCTGATGATGCGGCGGGGCTACGATCCGTTGCCGGGGGACGCTGGTCTGGAAGACAGGCTGCGCGCCTTCGTGGCCCGGTCGGACGGGTTCGCTTTGCCGAACAAGAAGGCCGCCTATGAACTGACGCATATCGTATTCTATCTTAGCGAGTATGGCAGAAAAGATCCGAATCTGGCCGCCGAGACCATCACCAGCCTGGAGTATGTGGGCTTGCTGGCCTTTCTGGAACAGAACGTGGACCTTCTGGCCGAAGTCTGTGTCGCGTTGCGCTTTGCCGGGGCCATGCCGTCGCCGATCTGGGAAGGCATGGTCGACCGTCAGACCGACGAATTCCACATCGCCCATGGACGGCAGGCCGTGGCCCAGGACGATTATCACGAATATCTCGTCTGCAACTGGCACCGTGCGGTGCAGGGCGGGGCGCCCTTTGCCCAGGCCACCAGCGGCGAGGGCATGTCCTTTCACCGCGACGCGGCCGAGGCGGGACCCCTGCGCGAGATGTCGCGCTGCATGATGGAACTGGACGACGCCCGGACCGGCGACTGGGCGCGGATGCGGCCGATGGTCGAACGGTCCCTGTCGGAAACCGGGCACCACATCCTGACCGATGCCGAACTGTCCAGCGATAAGTTCGATGCCTTCTTCGCGGGGTTCGCCCGTACCGGACTGACCGGAGCACCGAAATGAGCATTTCCGATATCTCGCCTGCCGAGCCGCAATCGGTTCTCAGCCCCGCGGTGAAAGTGGCCCTGACGGGGGCGGCGCTTGTCGTCGTCTATACCGCGCTGATCTCTTCTGCCGACGGGATCACCAAGATGATCGCGGGCGGCTATTCGGCGCCGCAGATGTTCGCTATTTCCGGCATCCTGGTGGCCGGCCTGTCGATGCTGGCGGACCGTCACCCGGCACAGAGGCTGGGGCTGAAGACCTCGCGCCCCGTGGCCATGGCGCTGCGCAGTGCGGCGACGGTGCTGGCGGGCTTTTGCTTCTTCAACGCCTTCCGGCTGCTGCCCTTTGCCGATGTCTTCGTCTTTGTCGGCATCATGCCGATCCTGGCGGGCCTGATGTCGGGACCGATCCTGGGCGAACCCGTCCGTCGTGCCGCCTGGGTGGCGTTGGGGGCCGGGGCCGTGGGTGTGCTGTGCCTGTTCCCCGAAGGCGTGCGAAGCCTGACGCTGGGCCATCTTTATGCAGGCGCGGCTGCGGTTGCCGGCACCTTTTCGATGGTGCTGGCGCGCTATATCGGCAAGTCCGAGTCGAATGCCCTGGCGCAGGTCTTCTATCCCAATCTGACCATGGGCCTGGTGATGGCGCTGGCACTGCCCTTCGTGTGGAAGCCGATGCCGATATCCGACCTGGGTTGGATCTGCGCCTATACGGGGCTGCTTTTCGTGGCGCGCTGGCTGCTCGTTATCGCGCTTCGCCTGCTTGCCGCTTACGCGGTCACGCCGCTTCTGAACCTGCAGTTCGTCTGGATGGTCGCAATCGGCTGGGTCTTCTTCGGCGAAATCCCGGCGGCCGGCACCTATCTGGGCGTGGCCATCGTGATCGGCTCCGGGCTCTACCTGATCTGGGACCAGACTGCGCCGGCCACGGCTCGCGCGCCTTGGGCTATGCTGCGACAGGCGATCCGACGCTGATATTTCGAGGTTCCGACCGGACCCCAGCCTCGCATCGCAAAACCTGGGGCCCCGACCAAATCGGGGTCTCACATCGAGAAAGAGGTCCCGCAGCCGCAGGACGAGGTGGCGTTCGGATTTTCGATGACGAACCGGGCGCCGATCAACTCTTCCGAGAAGTCGATGACCGCGTTCGACAGGAAGGGCAGCGAAATCGCATCGACCACGACCTTCTCGCCCGCGCCTTCCAGGACCAGGTCGTCGTCCTTGGGCGCGTCCAGCGCGATTTCATACTGGAAGCCGGAACAGCCGCCGCCTTCGACGGCCACGCGCAGGGCCTGACCCTGCGCCCCTGCGCCGATCTCGGACAGGCGGGCAAAGGCTCGTTCTGTGACTTTCGGGGGCAGTTGCATGGGCAGTCTCTCCATCCGGTCCGCTGGCGGTTTCCAACTGGAACACGTTGAAATATAGAAATCCCGAAGACAGGCGACAAGATGCGCCGTCGGGTCGGGGCGTGACAGTCCGCCCGGGCGGACAGGAGTAAGGCAATGCGCGCGCCCTATGCCACGGATCCGGGCCTGAGCCGCGGGCGGTTGGTGCCGGAAGAGGAAAGCAGTCACCGGTCCTGTTTCCAGCGGGATCGCGACCGGATCATCCACGCCTCGGCCTTCCGCCGCCTGAAGCACAAGACGCAAGTGTTCGTCGAACACGAAGGCGACAATTACCGCACCCGGCTGACCCATTCGATCGAGGTGGGGCAGGTGGCCCGCACCATCGCGGGTACGCTGCACCTCAACCCCGAACTGACCGAGGCCGTGGCCCTGGCGCATGACCTGGGCCACACGCCCTTCGGCCACACCGGCGAAGATGCCCTGCACGAGTTGATGGCGCCCTATGGCGGCTTCGATCACAACGCGCAGGCGATCCGCATCGTGACCGTGCTGGAACGGCACTATGCCGAGTTCGACGGCCTGAACCTGACCTGGGAAACGCTGGAAGGCATCGCCAAGCACAACGGTCCCGTCGTGGGGCCTCTGCCCTGGGCGCTGGCGGAATGCAACGCGGCCTTCGACCTGGAACTCCACACCCATGCCGGGCCCGAGGCACAGGTCGCGGCCCTGTCGGACGACATCGCCTACAACAACCACGACCTTCACGACGGCCTGCGCGCGGGGCTCTTCACCGACGACGATATCCTGCACCTGCCCATCGTCGGTGCAGCCTACGCAGAAGTCGACGCGAAATATCCCGGCCTCCACTGGAACCGCCGCCGGCACGAGGCGCTGCGTCGCGTCTTCGGCGTCATGGTCAGCGACGTGATCTCCACCTCGCAGGCGGAACTGGCGGCCCTCGGCGCCACTTGCGTCGAAGACATCCGCCATGCCGGCCACCCGGTCATCACCTTCTCGCAGCCGCTCTGGCGCGACCTGCAGGAAATCCGCGCCTTCCTCTTCCGCCGCATGTACCGCGCGCCCTCGGTCATGAAGAAACGCGAAGAGGTGACGAAGGTCGTCCTCGACCTCTTTCCGTATTTCCTGGACCACCCGGAGGATCTGCCCGAACGCTGGCACCAGGACGTCGCCGCCGCCACCAACCGGACGCAGCTCGCCCGCATCGTCTCCGACTACATCGCCGGCATGACGGACCGCTTCGCGCTTCAGGAACATGCGCGCCTGTTTCCGGACTCCCGTGCCGCCCGTACCGGATAGGACAAGGTGCGTGCAAAGCACACACCCTACGGATGCCGCAAGCGCGGCGCCCTCACTTCTTTGATCTTCAAATACCCTCGGGGGAGTCCTGCCCGAAGGGCAGGGCGGGGGCAGAGCCCCCTGACACCCTGAACACCCAGTGATCGCTGCGGATTGACGCCGCCCGGCCAGATGCTAAACCCGCGCCCATTCCCAAAGGACGCCGCCATGAACCTCTTCACCGATATCCGGAGCCTCGTGCTCGACGCATTGACCGCCATGCAGGCCGCCGGCGCGCTGCCGACCGAAGGTATTGGCTTCGACAATGTCACGGTGGAACCGCCGCGCGATGCGGCGCATGGCGACATGGCGACCAATGCCGCGATGGTCCTGGCCAAGCCCGCGAAGATGAAGCCGCGCGATATCGCCGAGGCGTTGGTGGCGCACCTGCTGGAAGACGACCGCATTACCGAAGCCGAGGTCGCGGGACCCGGTTTCGTCAACCTGCGGCTGGCGCCGTCCGTCTATCAGGCCCTTGTCGGCACCGTGCTTGCGGCCGGTCCCGACTATGGCAAGTCGGCGGTGGGGCAGGGCAAAACGGCCAACGTGGAATATGTCTCGGCCAATCCCACGGGACCGCTTCATGTCGGCCATTGCCGGGGCGCGGTCTTCGGCGACGCGCTGGCGGGGCTGATGGCCTATGCGGGCTATGACGTGACCCGCGAATACTGGGTCAACGACGGCGGCGCGCAGGTCGACGTGCTGGCACGCTCGGCCTATGAGCGCTACCGCGAGGCCAATGGCCAGGCGCCCAAGATCGAGGCCGGCCTTTACCCCGGCGACTACCTGATCCCGGTGGGCGAGGCGCTGAAAGAGCGCTTCGGCGACAGCCTGATGGACAAGCCCGAAAGCGAATGGCTGGTCCAGATCCGCGAGATCGCGACGACAATGATGATGGAGGAGATCCGCTCCGACCTCGCGCTTCTGGGCGTGAAGATGGACGTCTTCACCTCGGAAAAAAGCTACTACGACTCCGGCAAGATCGAAAAAACGCTGGAGGAGCTGAAGGGTCTGGGGCTTCTCTACAACGGCACCCTGCCGCCGCCCAAGGGCAAGGCCCCGGACGAAGACTGGGAGCCGCGGGAACAGCTTCTGTTCAAGTCGACCGACTATGGCGACGATGTCGACCGGCCGGTGCAGAAATCCGACGGCGGCTGGACCTATTTCGCGCCCGACCTTGCCTATCATTATGACAAGGTGAAGCGCGGCTTCGACGTGATCATCGACGTCTTCGGCGCCGACCATGGCGGATATGTCAAGCGGATGAAGGCCATCGTCGCGGCGCTGGCGGACGAGAAGGTCGTCTTCGACATCAAGCTGACCCAGCTGGTGAAGCTCTTCAAGAACGGCGAGCCGTTCAAGATGTCGAAGCGCGCCGGCACCTTCATCACCCTGCGTGATGTGATCGAACAGGTGGGGCCGGACGTCACCCGTTTCGTCATGCTGACCCGTCGCAACGACGCGCCCCTGGACTTCGACTTCGACAAGGTGCTGGAACAAAGCCGAGAGAACCCGGTGTTCTATGTGCAATACGCCTCGGCCCGGGTGGCCAGCGTCATGCGCAAGGCGACCGAGGCCGGACTGGACATGTCCGATGCGGCGCTGGCAAAGGCCGATCTGGGCCGACTGGACCACGAGGCAGAGCTGAAGGTGATCGCCAAACTGGCCGAATGGCCACGCCTTGTCGAAATCGCGGCGCGGACCCACGAACCGCACCGGATTGCCTTCTATCTCAATGAACTTGCAGCAGATTTCCACGGTCTGTGGAATCGTGGAAACGAAGTTCCGTCGCTTCGTTTCGTGCAGGAGGGCGACGAGGCCACAAGTCAAGCGAAAATGGCGCTGGCCCGTGCCGTTTCCGTTGTGATTTCCGCGGGCCTTGGTATCTTGGGAGTCGAACCGGCGCAGGAAATGTGACGTCGGACCAAGACCACCGGTCATCCGGGCAGTACGATCGAAAAAACACAAAAAGGCCGATGAACCGTCAATAAGGCGGGCTTCGGGCAATGAGGCGGACATGGCGGTTTACGACAGCGCGGCCCCGGGCGGGCCGCGGATTTCCCACAGGTATGCGCGTCCCACTTCGGCGCCGGTCTGGAAGGATGGCACGCCCAAGACGCATGCCGGACATCCCCAGCCGTCGATGCGACCCTATGCGGATCAGGTGCCGGGCTATGGACACGTGTCGGCCCCGGTCTTCGATCCCCTGACGGCGGGGCGGGATACCACGGTGGCCTATCACCCGGCCGCGGCCCAGCATCATCAGCAGGCCCACGAACCCTACCAAGACCCCTACCACGAACCGGCCTATCAGCCGGCGCCCGCACCGCGGGTGCAGGGCGGGTTCCGCCAGGATCGGGATCCTTATCAGGCCCCCTATCCACACCCCTACCGCGATCCCTACCAGCAAGCCGGTCATGGCTACCAGGACCCGCACGGCTATGCCGAGCCGGACGAGGATTACGGCTATGACGCGGCCTATGACGACGGCTACGACCATGGCTACGAGGACGAGGAGCAGGACACTGCCGTCGTGGCCGCGGTCCCGCGTCTGGGCGCCATGGCCAACATCGCCGGCGCTGTCCTGTCGGTGGCCCTTCTGGGCGGCGTCGCCGTCTGGGGCTATGACGTGGTGACCCGCGATGTGTCCGGCATTCCGGTCGTTCAGGCGCTGGAGGGCCCGATGCGCGAAGCCCCGGCCGATCCGGGCGGCCAGCCCGTCGATTACCAGGGCCTTGCCGTGAACGCGATCGCTGCCGACGGCATCGCGGCGCCCACCGCCGACCGCCTTGTCCTTGCCCCGCCGCCCGCCACGCTGGAGGAAGAGGACATCTCGGCCGAGCAACGGACCGAACAGGCCGTGACCGATGCCGCCATCGACCGGGCCATTGCCGATGCCGCCCGTGCAACGACCGCCGTGACCACTGTCCCGGCCATGTCGGGCACCAGCCGTGCCCAGGCCGACGCCGACGGTCAGGTCGCGGCAGAGGGTCTGCCCGCCGTGCCGCAGATCACTGTCCTGCCGGCCTCGGTCCCGGGGCCGTCGCAATCGCTGCGTCCGCGCCAGCGTCCCGCCGGCATGTCTCAGGAAGCGTCGCTGACGCCCGTCGCGGTGCCGACGGCCAGCGATGCCGTTTCGGCCGCTTCCAACGTCCGCGACGTCAGCGCAGCCTCGCTGCCGTCGGGCACCCGTCTGGCCCAGTTGGGCGCCTTCGACAGCGCGCAGGCCGCGCGCAGCGAATGGGACCGGCTGAACGGCAAGTTCGGCGATTACCTGGCTGGCAAGGGCCGGGTGATCCAGGAAGCGTCTTCGGGTGGCCGGACTTTCTATCGCCTGCGGGCAGCCGGCTTCGACGACCTGAGCGCCGCACGCCGTTTCTGCTCGGCCCTGGTGGCGGAAGGCGCGGCCTGTATTCCCGTCACGGTGCGTTAAGGCTATAAGGCCCGTGTGATGAGACACGGTGCAACGATCCTCGATGCCGACGGTCTGCGGCTGAGCCCGGACGAGAAGGCCTTTTTCCGCGAGGCCGACCCGTTCGGCTTCATCCTGTTCGCGCGCAATGTCGACAGTGCGGACCAGATCCGCGCGCTGTGCGGCGACATGCGCGAAGCGGTGGGGTGGGAGGCACCCATCACCATCGATCAGGAAGGCGGCCGCGTGCAGCGGCTGCGCCCGCCCCTGGCACGGGACTGGTTTCCGCCGCTGGACCATGCCCGCATGGCGGGGGCCGCGGCCGAACGCGTCTTCTACCTGCGGGGCCGGATGATCGCGCATGAACTGCGCGCCCTGGGCATCGACAGCAACTGTGCCCCGCTGATCGACGTGGCCCAGCCCGACACGCACCCGTTCCTGTTCAACCGCTGCTATGGCGAAACGGTCGAAACCGTCGTGGCCAACGGCCGTGCGATGGCGCAGGGCCACCTGGACGGCGGCGTCCTGCCGGTGGCCAAGCACATCCCCGGCCATGGCCGCGCGATTGCCGACAGCCATTTCGACCTGCCGCGGGTCGATGTCCCGCTTGAAGAACTCAGCGATGTCGATTTCGAACCGTTCCGGGCGCTGAACGACCTTCCTCTGGGGATGACGGCCCATGTCGTCTATGCGGCGATCGACGACCTGCCGGCGACGCTGTCGCCGGACACGATGCGCCTGATCCGGCAGGATATCGGGTTCGACGGGCTGATCATGACCGACGACCTGTCTATGAAGGCGCTGAACGGCGATCCCGCTGACCTGGCCCGCCGGTCCCTGGCTGCGGGCTGCGACGTGATCCTCTACTGCAACCAGTCCCTGGCCGACCGCGCCAAGGTGGCCGAGGCCTCGGGCCTGCTGTCGCCCGAGGCGCAGCGCCGTGCCGAACGCGCCATCGCCGCGCGCCACGACCCCGACGACTTCGATCCCGCCGAGGCCGACGCGGAGCTGGCCGCGCTCGTGTTGGTCGAGCAGTGAGCGCCGAGGAATTCGAAGAAGACGACCGACCGCTTTCCGTCGCAGAAAGAGTCGCGGCCGAGGCCCTGATCGTCGATGTCGACGGATACGAAGGTCCGCTGGACGTGCTGCTGATGCTGTCGCGGACCCAGAAGGTGGACCTGCGCAAGATCTCGATCCTGGCGCTGGCCAAGCAATATCTGGCCTTTGTCGAAAAGGCCAAGGCGCTTCGGATCGAACTGGCGGCCGATTACCTTGTGATGGCGGCCTGGCTGGCCTTTCTGAAGTCCCGCCTGCTGCTGCCGCCAGACCCGGAAGAGGAAGGGCCGTCGGGCGAGGAACTGGCCGCCCACCTGGCCTTCCAGCTGGAACGGCTGCAGGCGATGCGCGATGCCGCCGCACAGCTGATGGCGCGGAACCGGCTGGGCCGGGACGTCTTTGCAAGGGGCGAGGCCGAAGAGGTTGCCCGGGTGCGTAAGGTCAGCTATTCCGCAACTCTTCTGGACCTGATGCATGCCTATGCGCGGATCCGGACGAAGGACGAATTCCGCCCCTTCGTGCTGGACCGTGATCGGGTCTACACGATGGAACAGGCACTGGACCGGATGCGCGGGCTGGTCCGCTTCCAGGGCGCATGGACCGACCTGTCGGCCTTCCTGCCCGAAGGATGGCGGGTCGATCCGGTGATGCGCCGGTCCGCGACTGCGGCGACCTTTGCCGCATCACTGCAACTGGTGAAGGAAGGTCAGCTGGACATCCGGCAATCCGACACCTTTGCCCCGATCGAATTGCGGCGGCGGGACGACAGACGTGACTGACGACGAACACCAGGAGCCGCAGGCCGAACGGGACACGGAAACCGAAAGCCTGTTCGAAGCCCCGCCCATGGGCGAGCAGGAGCGCATGGTCGAAGCCATGCTCTTTGCTTCGGCCCATCCGCTGACACTGCGCGACATGGCGGCCCGCATGCCCCATGGCTGCGACGCGGCCGAGGCGGTGGCCTATCTGCGCAAGCGGTACGAAGGCCGCGGCGTGCGCCTGATGCGCGTAGGCGATGCCTGGGCCTTTCGCACCGCGCCGGACCTGGCCTTCCTGATGCAGAAGGAATCGACCGAGGTCCGCAAACTGTCCCGCGCCGCAATCGAAACCCTGGCCATCGTGGCCTATCACCAGCCCGTCACACGGGCGGAAATCGAGGAGATCCGGGGCGTGTCGGTGTCCCGCGGCACCATCGACCAGCTGTTGGAACTGGACTGGATCCGCCTGGGCCGCCGCAAGATGACCCCGGGCCGACCGGTGACCTTCGTGGTGACGCCTGAATTCCTGGACCATTTCAGCCTGGAGACCGCGCGCGACCTGCCGGGGCTGAAGGAACTGCGCGCCGCGGGGCTGCTGGACAACCGCCTGCCGCCGGGTGCGATGGCCGCCGGTGAAAACGGCAGCGACGATGAAGACGACGCCACCGGCGACGGTCAGAGCGAACTGTTCGAGGAATGACCGAAACAGAGCTTGCCGACCCCCTGCAATTGAAAGGTTGATATGTTACATCAACGGCCAAGACATCCGGGAGTGAACTTATGGACATGAACCGGCTCATCAACATGATCATGGCGATTTTCATCAGAAAAGCCGTGAAGACCGGCGTGGACGTCGGCATGGATGCGCTGTCGGGCAAGAAGAAGGGCAAGAGCGGCAAGGCCGCAGCAAGGCCCGAACAGGATGAGGTTGGGATCGTGCCGCTGCCCGATCCCGAGCCCAGAGCTTCTGCCGTACCGCCGCCTTCGCCGCCCGCCTCTGAACCCGCGGCCGAGGTCACGCCGGCAGAGCTGCAGCTGCAGGCCGAGGAGGCGGAACGCCGCGCCCAGAAGATCGAGAAACGGCACGCCGCCGCTGTCGCGGCCCTGAACGCCGGGGCCGAGGGCAGGTCGGAAGAGGAACAGCAGGCGCTGGCTTTCGAGGCGGAAAAGTTCCGCCGCAAGGTCAAACGCGCCCGGAAGCAGGCCCAGATCGCCAGCGAAAAGGCCGCAGAGGCTTTCGGAAAATAGTTTCGGTCAGCCCGCCGCGAAGTGCTTGGCCAGCTTCAGGCCCTGGCCCTGATAGTTCGACGCGATATCGGCGCCATACAGCCGTGTGGGCCGTTCCGACATGCGTTCGTAGACCAGCCGGCCCACGACCTGCCCGTGTTCCAAGACAAAGGGCGCCTCGTGGCAGCGGACTTCCAGCACGCCGCGCGCGCCGGTGCCCCCGGCAGCGGCATGGCCGAAACCCGGATCGAAGAATCCGGCATAGTGCACGCGGAATTCGCCGACCATCGCCAGGTAGGGCGCCATTTCGGCCGCATGGGTCGGCGGGATGTGCACCGCCTCGCGGCTGACAAGGATATAGAAGGCGCCGGGATCCAGGATGATGCTTTCGCGGTCGGTGCGGATTTCTTCCCAGAAATCCCGCGGGGCATAGGCTCCGATCCGGTCCAGGTCGATCACCCCGGCATGGGGCTTGGCGCGATAGCCGACAAGGTCGTCCTGCGCAGGCCGCAGATCCACGGAAAAGCCCAGCCCGTCCTTGATTAGGGCAGGCGTCGCATCGTCGGTCGCGACCAGCGGCATTTCGGCGTGCAGCGCCTTCAGCTCGTCATCCGACAGAACTGCCTGACCGTCGCGGAACCGGATCTGGTTCAGCCGCATCCCGGGACGCACAAGGACAGAGAAGGACCGCGGGCAGATCTCGGCGTAGATCGGGCCGGTATAGCCGGCCGGCATCCGGTCGAATTCCACGCCGCCATCGGTGATCGTACGGGTCAGCAGGTCCAGCCGTCCGGTCGAGCTCTTGGCATTGGCCACAGCCGAGATGCCTTCGGGCAGGACCAGCCGTTCGGCCAGCGGCACAAGGTAGACACAGCCCTTTTCCAGCACGGCACCGTTCGACAGGTCGATCCGGTGCATCTCGAATTCCGCCAGGCGATCCATGACCGTCCGGCCCGCGCCGGCCAGAAAGGACGCGCGGACGCGATAGGCCACGTTGCCCAGCCGCAAATCAAGGCTGGCCGGCTGGATCTGTTCGGGAATCACGGGAGGATCGGCGGCAATTGCGCCACCGGCGATCAGGGCTTCGATCTGCTGATTTGCAAGGACCCCGGTCATCGTCATTCCCTCCGCTTCGTGCCGCGGATCGGCGGTGTTCGGGGTGTTTTTGGTCGGGCTAGCAGGACTTGAACCTACGACCTTCCGTCCCCCAGACGGACGCGCTACCAGACTGCGCCATAGCCCGACGTGGAGGTCTTCATACCCTTTTTGACTGCGGGGGCAAGGGGAAATCCGGTCTTTTGTCCGGTCGATTTCCCGCTTCCTTTGCCCGCGCTGCCGTCCGTTGGCGTTTCCTCAGTATCCGGCCGGCGGCCGCGCCCGGTCGACCCAGTCGCGCAGGGCCTGCACCAGTGGCGCCAGTTCCCTGACGGGCAGGTTCACCGTTGCCTGCAGCCCTATGACCCGCGAAAGCGGCCCCGGAGCGGCCTCGATTCCCGCCAGATAATCGTCCATCGGATTCTTGCCCGCCGCGCTGTCGGCCATGCGATCCGGCAACTCCGGGGCAGGGGCCTCCTCGGCAACCGCCTCCATCGCGACTGCGGGCAGGACCTCGCCCGTGACATCGACCGATTCTTGTTCCGGATCGCCCGTGTCCCTTTCCGCGTCTTCTTGCGGCTCGTCCTCGACGTCTTCCGGTAGGTCTTCTTCCTGATGGCCCTCTGCCTTCGCTTCGATGGCCTCCGGTTCTTCTTCCAGAAGCTCTTCTTCGAATGGCTCTTCCTCTGCGATCAACTCCACGGCGTCGGGCTCGTCGTAGATGGGGGCGTCTTCCGCAGGATCTTCCCCGGCCTCCATGTCGACCACTTCCGGCTCGTCTTCGGCGGCGTCCTCCTCGGAGGTCAGTTCAGCGACGGCCTCTGGAACGTCCGATTCTTCCTCTGTCTTCTCGTCTTCGTCGGGCTTCGGATCTGCCGTCGCTTCAAGCGTCGCCGGCTCCGCTTCGGTGGGGGCGTCGTCAGCCGTCACCGCAAGGGACTTCAGTTCCGCGTCAGCCGGCTCTTCCTCGGTGGGCAGCGCAATGGCTTCCGGTTCATCCTCTGTCGGGCTTTCGGTCGGAAGTTCCCCCGTGGCGATGGCCTCGACAGCTTCCGGCGCGTCCTCTGTCAGGTCCTCTGCGGCCAGGTCCTCGTCGGCGCCGGTGCCGAGAGCTTTGGGTTCTTCCTCTGCCGATTGCTCTTCGGCAAGGTCGTCGCGGGTGGCAGCTTCCAGGGCGTCGGGCTCATCCGAGGATGCTTCCTCATCTATGGCCGCTGTCAGAGGTCCGCGATCGTCCTCTGCCGGTTCATCTTCGGACAGTTCGTCCTCGGCCGGGTCCTCCTCGGAAGGCCGATCGGCGGTTGCTTCGGGGGTTTTCGATTCTGCCAAAGCAACGGTCTCAAGCGATTCAGGCTCGTCTTCGACGGCCTCCTCCCCGGCAGTTGCCTCGATGGTGTCCAGTTCGGGCGCGTCTGTTTCTCCAGGCGCGTCCTCGGTGGCATCCGCAAGGGGGGCCGACTCGTCTTCGAGCGGCTCTTCTTCGATGGTCACGGTCTCCGGCTGTTCTCCGACAGCCTCCAGTTCTTCTTCGACCGGATCGGCCTCGACGGGCTCTTCCCCGGACGCTGCATCCAAAGAATCGGCCGGTTCCTCGACCTCAGTGTCGTCGGGCGCGGTCAGAACGGCTTCGGGCAGGCCCTCGACTGTGTCTTCGTCCTGGGAGAGGGCTTCTGCCTCTGCCTCTGCCTCTGCCTCTGCGATCTCAGCGACCTTGGGCATGTCATTGACGGGACTCGCCTCGGTCGGCTCGTCATCGACCCAGAGGTCATCTGCGGGCTCGGATTCGGACCCGGCCGGAAGGATACCGGCCTCTTTTTCTTCGGCTGCGGCGAGCGTATCGGGGACTTCGGTATCCACCTCGGTCAATGTGTTTCCCGAACCCGGCAACGGGTCGTTTCCGGGTGCGTCGGCGGGGTCCGGCGGTGTCTGGGATACATCGTCGGGCGTCTGTGGCAGATTGTCGGCCGGGGCCTCCGTGGCCGCGGCGGCGCGCTTGACGCGCGCGGCCGGTCGGGCGGGCCTTGGGGCCTCGTCCTCTGCAGCATCGGGGTGCGGGGCAGTGGTGGCGATGGGCTTGGGGCGGGTATCGACCACGCGGGGCGATGCGGCACCTGCGCCCAGGTCGAAGGAGATCTGCTTGTCGGCCTCGTCCGGCTCACTCGCCACGGCGTCGTCCTCGTAATCTTGCAGGTCGGAATCGGTTTCGGGACCGGACACGGAAGCGGTGTCGGTCCGTGTCGGGATGTCGTCCAGAGGGGGAGACCGGTCAGCCACCGAGGACACGCCGGATTCGCGCAGCATCTTCTGCACGGCCTTGATGGTCATGCCCTCTTCGTGCAGCAGAACCTTGATTCCGCCCAGAAGCACCATGTCGGCCGGGCGGTAATACCGCCGGCCACCGGCCCGTTTTACCGGGCGGACCTGAGTGAACTTGCCTTCCCAGAACCGCAGTACATGGGCCTGTACTCCCAGCCATTCCGCCACTTCGCTGATGGTCCGGAAGGCATCTGGCGACTTGGCCATGGGGTCTTCAATCCTTGCGGTTGCCGGCCGCGACGCGGTCCTTCATCAGGTGCGACGGCCGGAAGGTCAGCACCCGGCGCGGCTGGATCGGCACTTCCTGGCCGGTTTTCGGGTTGCGGCCAACGCGGGCCGATTTCTCGCGCACGCTGAACGTGCCGAAGGACGAGATCTTCACCTGCTCGCCGCGCACCAGCGCGTCGGACATGTGTTCCAGCATGCTCTCCACAAGCTGGGCGCTCTCGTTGCGGGACAGGCCGACTTCGCGGAACACCGCTTCGCTCAGGTCCATCCGCGTGACAGTTTTTTCACCCATACTGTTCCCCGTTGTTTGGTGGAACAATAGGGGCGGGGGAATTTCAGTGTCAATATCAATGAATTGCGCGAACCAGTTGAATCGACACGGCCGGCGCAGGGCACCGGCCGTCTTTCGCGTGGGTCGTGTGTCGGTTGTGCGGTCTTCGGCCTACCAGCGGATGACCACGGCCCCCCAGGCCAGCCCGCCGCCGATCGCTTCGGTCACGACGATGTCGCCCTGCTTGATCTGGCCGCGCTCGCGGCCCACCGACAGCGCCAGCGGGATCGACGCGGCCGAGGTATTGCCGTGGTCCTGAACGGTCACCACGACCTTTTCCATCGGAACGCCCATTTTCTGCGCGGTGCCCTGGATGATCCGGATATTGGCCTGGTGCGGCACGATCCAGTCGACATCGGCCGGGGTCAACCCCGCTTTTTCCAGCGCCTTTTCAGCAGTTTTGGCAAGCTTTTCAACGGCATGGCGGAAGACCTTGTTGCCCTGCATCCGCAGGACGCCAGTGGATTGCGTGGACACGCCGCCATCGACGTAAAGAAGGTCCCTGTAGCGCCCGTCGGAATTCAGGTCGGTCGACAGGATCCCGCGGTCGGCGGGCGTGCCCTGGCCGTCCTGCGCTTCCAGTACCAGCGCGCCGGCACCGTCGCCGAACAGGACGCAGGTCGACCGGTCGGTCCAGTCCATGATCCGGCTGAAGGTTTCCGCACCGATCACCAGCACGCGGCGTGCCTGGCCCGAGATGATCAGGGCATTCGCATTGGCCAGCGCATAGGCAAAGCCTGCGCAGACGGCCTGAACGTCGAACGCGAAGCCGTTTTCCATCCCCAGTTCCGCCTGCACCATGGTGGCTGCGGAAGGGAAGGTGAAATCTGCGGTCGAGGTGGCCAGAACGATCGCGTCGATATCCGACGGCTGCAACCCTGCATCCTTCAGCGCGTTCCGCGCGGCGCAGGTGGCCATCTGCGAGGTCGTCTCGCCCTCGGCGGCGAAATGGCGGCGTTCGATACCCGAGCGCGCGCGAATCCATTCGTCGTTGGTGTCGAGGGTCTTTTCGAACTCGGCATTTTCGACGACACGTTCCGGCAGGTAGTGTCCGGTCCCGGTGACAACTGCTCGAACTACCATAGCACCGTCACCATACAGCTTTGCGTCATGCCTGCTTCCTGTCCGAATCCGGGTCATTATTGCCCGCATTCGCACCATTCTGTGAAAGCGCAGCGGCGGATGCAACCCGCGCTGCCAGTCTTTCGTTGAAGCCGGTCTGTCCGAGAAGGAAAGCCAGCCTGACAGCGGCTGCGACAGCGGTCGCATCGGCGTTTCCGTGGCTTTTCACCACGGTGCCGTTCAGGCCCAGGAACACGCCGCCATTCACCCGCCGCGGGTCGATGCGTTTCTTCAGGCGGCGGAGCGAGGTCAGCGCCAGAAGCGAGGCAAAGCGGGACATCGGCGAATACTTGAACGCCTCTTTCAGCAGGTCGCCGAACAGGGACGCGGTGCCTTCGCCGGTCTTCACGGCGATGTTGCCGGTAAAGCCGTCGGTGACGATCACATCGACGATATCGCCGGGAATATCGCCGCCTTCGACATAGCCGGCGTAATCATAGCCGCCGTCTTCGGCGAAGCGTTCGATCAGGCTGTGGGCTTCGTGAAGCTCTGGCCGGCCCTTGTGTTCCTCGATGCCCACGTTCAGCAGGCCGACACGGGGGCGCTTCAGGTCCAGGCCGTTGCGCGCATAAGAGGCGCCCATGACCGCATAGCGCAGCAGGTCCTGCGCGTCGGCGCGGATGTCCGCGCCGATGTCCAGCATGACGTTGAAACCCTGGGGATTGCGCGAGGGCCAGAGCGCCGCGATGGCCGGGCGGTTCACGCCCTTCTGCTTGCGCAGGCGGATCATCGCCGAAGCCATCAGAGCACCGGTATTGCCGCAGGACACGGCCACGGCCGCATCGCCGTCGCGCACGGAATCCAGGGCCGACCACATCGAGGTGCCCTGACCGTGCCGCATGACATGGCTGGGCTTGTCCTCCATCCGGACCACCTCGGTGGCATCGCGAATCTCGACCCGACCTTCCAGGCGCTTGAGCTTAGCGCGGACAAGCTTCTTCAGGTGCTGTTCGGGACCATGCAGGATAAAGGCCATTTCGGGGTGGGTCTTGGCGGCCTTGGCACAACCGGCCACAACCGCGGCCGGGCCCTGATCGCCCCCCATCGCGTCGACCGAGATCACCACGCGCTTCATCGCCCCATCCGCAATATGCAGACGGGTATCGCTGCTGGCGGTATTCGAACGGTCCTCAGCAGAGGATGTCATGCGTCCGTCCCTGCACGTGCGGGGCCCCGATGCGGCCGCATGTCCGCACATCCAAGGGGAGGGCGGACAGGGCGGACGCGCGAAAACAAGACCTTATGCCGCGTCTTCGTCCAGCTCGACTTCGTCAGCCATCGCCACGACTTCGCGGGCATCGTAATGGCCGCAGGACGGGCAGACGTGGTGCGGGCGCCGCAGCTCGCCGCAGTTGCTGCATTCGTTGGGATTTGCGGCAACCAGTGCATCGTGCGCGCGACGGTTGTTGCGGCGCGATTTGGAAACCTTGTTCTGATGAACGGCCATGTCTGAACCCTTGATCCTTGGTCTTGCGTCTGTCGTTGTCGGTAGGCGGTCCAGGCCGCCGGTGTATCTGTCTTCACTGTCGCCTTCGGCACTGTCTTGTCGTGTCGCCTTCGGCGGTCTCTTCTCGTATCGCCGGCGGCGTAGTCCTGGTCTGCCGCTGTCGACCTTGTCTTTACGTTTCGCCTTCGGCGCTATGGCCCTCCGGCACCTCTGTTCGGTCTCCTGCCTGTCGCCGCTGGGCGGCCTGACGGCACGGACATTCGAACGGGCGTCGCGGGAGAGTGTCGCGCGTTTAGGACGGGATGGTGCGCTTGTCCAACCCAAAACTCCGTGAGCGCGCGAAAATACGAAAAATCGCGACTCTTGCAAGCCGAATCTGCCGTGGCGGGCAGATGCTGCCTGCCTACACCTTTAACTGTCGGGTGTCATCTTGTTGCGCAGTTCGGCCAGACCGGCAAATGGCTTCAGGTCCGTATCGCGCAGGGGATCGACGCCGGGCGCGGCAAAGACCGCTTCGCCCAGGGCGGCGCCATCCTTGCGCGGATAAAGCGGCAGGGCCAGGGCAAGCGCCTCGGCCAGGACGACCGCGGGGTCGATCTCCGGCCCCAGCGGTTCGGAAGTCTCGTCGTCGGGCATCTCGACCTCGGCGCCGTCGGGATCTTCCATGTCGGCGATAAAGTGGCGAACGACTTCGGTGTCGATCCGTGTGGTCACGGGTTCGAGCGTGACGACGCAGGGCTGGACCACAGTCGCGCCCAGTTCGCCGTCCAACTGCCAGTCGCGCGGCCCGTTGGGGGCGATCTGGCCGATAAAGCGCACCTTGCTCAGGCCGCTGACGCCAAGCTCGGCCGCCAGGGCGGCGCAGGTGGCACTGTCGGGGCGCAGTTCGAAAGGCGTGGCCTTGCGCTGGGGCAGATCGGCGACGCGGAAGGCGGTACGGGCGGTCATGGCAGACATCCTGTGCGTAAGGATGGGGCAGGTCATCCGGGCGAAACGCGACCGGTATGCCTTTGTTTCCAACATAGCGCAATTGCAGGAAGTTTGAAGGGCAGGCTTAAGCAGGGACCGGCGGGCGTTGAATCTTGAACCGGGCCGGGGCATTGGTTAAGGACTGTGAAAGCCGAACGAAGGGCAGAGCAGGATCACGCCATGACAGCGACGCGACACCGCCGACCGGCCAGGGCGATGACGGCCGAGCCGGCCCGCTCCGGGACGGGCAACATTGCCGGCCTTCGACGCCGCCACATGCTGCTTGGCGTGGCCTCGGTCGCGGCCCTTGGCGTTGCCGGCTGCACTGCCAGATACGAGAATCACGGCTACGTTCCGACCGAGGAAGACCTTCAGGAGATCGTCGTGGGCGTCGACACCCGCGAAAGCGTGGCCGAAACGGTCGGGCCGCCGTCTTCGTCGGGCGTGCTGGACGACAGCGGCTATTACTATGTCCAGTCGCAGTTCCGCTATTACGGGGCCATGGCGCCGAAACTGGTGAAGCGCCAGCTGGTCGCGATCAGCTTCGACAGCCGCGGCTTAGTCCAGAATATCGAACGCTTCGATCTGAAGGACGGCCGCGCGATCCCGCTGACCCGCCGTGTCACCTCGTCCGGTGTCGAGAACAGCGGCTTCTTCCGTCAGTTGCTGGGCAACCTGCGTAGCTTCGATCCGGGTTCTGTCCTGTCGAACTGATCGGGGCCGTTGCGGCGGCCGGGACACGGGCCTTGCGGCATTCCGCACTTGCGGGATGCCGTCGCGCTGCCTAGGTGATCGCAACCGGGGTGCTGATGGGCGGAGGTTCGCATGGCGCTGATCGGGTCCAAATCGATGCCGGCGCTCGCGCGCGGGAGATACCGGGCAGAGCTTGCCCAGGGAACCGGGGACGTGGCCGAGGCGCAGGCGCTGCGCGGACTGGCCTTTCGTACCGGTGGCCCTGATGTCGATGTTTTCGACGATCTTTGCGATCATGTCCTGGTGCGGGACGTCCGGTCGGGAACCCTGGTCTGTTGTTTCCGGCTGCTGACGCTTTCCGGCGGGGCCGAGATCGGACAAAGCTATTCCGCACAGTTCTATGGCCTGTCGGGACTGGAAAGCTTCGAAGGGCCGATGGTCGAAATGGGCCGCTTCTGCCTGCATCCCGACTGGTCCGATCCGGACATCCTGCGCGTGGCCTGGGGGGCGATGACCGCCTACGTCGACCAGAACGGGATCGAGATGCTTTTCGGTTGTTCGTCCTTCACAGGGACCGAGACCGAGGCCTATCTGGATGCCTTTGCCGTTCTGAAGGACCGCCATCTTGGGCCGAAACGGTTCCTGCCGCGGATCAAGGCTCCGGATGTCTTCCGCTTTGCCGCGCGGCTGCGGCGCAAGCCTGACATGAAACAGGCGATGCTGCGGATGCCGCCGCTGCTGAAGACATATCTGCTGATGGGCGGCTGGGTCAGCGATCATGCGGTCGTGGACCGGGCCATGAACACGCTGCACGTTTTCACCGGGCTGGAAATCAAGGCGATTCCCGCCGCCCGCAAGCGGCTGCTGCGCGCGGTGGCGGGGTAGGGTGATTGACGCCGACGCGGGCTGCGATTAGCTGGCCGCCATGGCACAGGCACCCCTTCTCCAGCTTTCCGACATCTCGCTGACCTTCGGGGGCGAGCCCGTCTTTCATGAACTCGATCTGGTGGTCCAGCAGGGCGACCGCGTGGCCCTGGTGGGCCGCAACGGGTCGGGCAAGTCCACCCTGATGAAGGTCATGGCGGGCCTGGTCGAATCCGACCACGGCGACCGGGTCGTCCCGGCCGGCATTTCGGTCGGCTACATGGAGCAGGATCCGGACCTGTCCGGCTTCGCCACGCTGGGCGATTTTGCCTCCGCCGGGCTGGCCCCGGGCGAGGAATACCTGATCGAACGCGCGGGCGAGGGGTTGAAGCTGGACCTGTCGCGTCCGGTCGAAACGTCGTCGGGCGGGGAACGCCGTCGCGCCGCGCTGGCGCGGATGCTGGCGGGCGGGCCGGACCTCATGCTGCTGGACGAACCGACCAACCACCTGGACATCGAGGCGATCGGCTGGCTGGAAGAGGAACTGAAGTCGACGCGGCAGGCCTTTGTCCTGATCTCGCACGACCGGGCCTTCCTGCGGGCGCTGACGCGGGCGACGCTGTGGATCGACCGCGGTCAGGTCCGCCGTCAGGACCGCGGCTTTACCGATTTCGAAACCTGGCGCGACAAGGTCTGGGACGACGAGGACATGCAGCGCCACAAGCTGGACCGCAAGATCAAGTCCGAGGCGCGGTGGGCCGTCGAAGGCATTTCGGCCCGGCGCAAGCGCAACATGGGCCGCGTCCGGGCGCTGGCCGACCTGCGGTCCGAACGCGCGTCCCAGATCCGCCGGCAGGGCACGGCGGCGCTGGCGCTGGATGGTGGCCAGAAGTCCGGCAAGAAGGTGATCGAAGCGAAGGGCCTGTCGAAGGCATTCGGCGACCGGGACATCGTCAGGGATTTTTCGATCACCGTCGAACGCGGCGACCGGGTCGCCTTTGTTGGGCCCAACGGGGCGGGCAAGACCACGATTCTGAAGATGCTGCTGGGCGAGGTGGCGCCCGATACCGGCACCGTGACACATGGCACGAACCTTGAAATCGCGGTTTTCGACCAGACCCGCGCGCAATTGGACCCGGACGCCACGCTTTGGGAATCGCTGACCAATGCGCCGGGGATGCGGATGTCGGGCAGTTCGGACCAGGTGATGGTCCGGGGCCAGCCCAAGCACGTGGTGGCCTATCTGAAGGACTTCCTGTTCGACGAACGTCAGGCCCGGGCGCCGGTCCGGTCCCTGTCGGGCGGGGAAAAGGCCCGGCTGCTGCTGGCCCGCCTGATGGCGCAGCCGTCGAACCTGTTGATCCTCGACGAACCGACGAACGATCTGGACGTCGAAACGCTGGACCTGCTGCAGGAACTGATCGACGGCTTCGACGGCACCGTCCTGCTGGTCAGCCACGACCGGGACTTCCTGGACCGGGTGGCGACGCTGACCGTTGCGCTGGAAGGGCGCGGCAAGGCCGTCGTCTATGCCGGCGGCTGGACCGACATGCTGGCACAGCGCGCGGCCGCTGGCGCTCCGGCCGAAGCGAAGGCTGCGAAGGCGCAGGTCAAGGAAAAGGCCGAAGCCCCGGCGTCGAAGCCCGCCGCCAAGTCGGGCTTGTCCTTTACCGAAAAGCACCGTTTGGAAGCGCTTCCCGCGGAAATCGCCCGGCTGGAGGCCGAGATCGCCAAGCTGGAACAGCTGATGAGCGATCCCGAGCTTTTCAGCCGCGAGCCGGTGAAGTTCCGCAAGGCGACCGAAGCCTTGGTCGAACGGCAGGAAAAACTGTCGGCCGCCGAAGAGGAATGGCTGACCCTGGAAGAAAAGGCCGAGGCCGGCTGATCCGGTCCCCGGGTCCCTGAAATGCAAGGCGCCCCGGCAGGATCTGCCCGGGCGCCTTTTTCTTTACCCGCGGCCGCGCTTTTCGAACCGGGGCAGCATGGCGCTGAAATCCCGGCCGGACCCGTCCTCGTCTTCAACGAAGGTGGCATAAAGTGCCTCGGCCAACTGGCCCATGGGCGTGTCGGCATCGGCGCTGATCGCGGCCTGCTGCGACAGGCGCAGGTCCTTCAGCATCAGGTCCGACGCGAAGCCGGGTTTATAGTCGTTGTCGGCCGGGCTTTGCGGGCCGACACCCGGGGCGGGACAATAGGC
Organism: Chachezhania sediminis; assembly: GCF_009765275.1. Classification (GTDB taxonomy): domain Bacteria; phylum Pseudomonadota; class Alphaproteobacteria; order Rhodobacterales; family Rhodobacteraceae; genus Chachezhania; species Chachezhania sediminis. Next base: position 537,739 of record NZ_VOPH01000001.1, on the reverse strand, counting down.
GTTCATGGTCCAGGAGTAACCGGAGGAGGTCGACACCACGTCGAACATCTTCTGCCGGTCCAGCCCCAGCTTGTCGGCCAGCGCGAAGGCCTCGCAGGTGCCGATCATGGTGATCCCCAGGATCATGTTGTTGCAGATCTTTGCGGCCTGACCGGCGCCGGAGGCCCCGCAATGCACAGCCTTCTGCCCCATGATGTCGAACAGCGGCTTGGCCTTGGCAAAGCCTTCGTCGGTTCCGCCGGCCATGAAGGTCAGCGTACCGGCCGCCGCACCGCCGATACCGCCCGACACGGGGGCATCCACGGCCATCAGGCCGGCGGCCTCGGCCTTCTCGGCCGCCGCACGGGCGCTGTCGACGTCCACGGTCGAACAGTCCAGAAGCAGTGCGCCCGTGTCCATCGCCGGGATCACCTGGTCGGCCACGGCCTGCAGGATCTTGCCGTTGGGCAGCATGGTGATGACGACCTCGGCGCCCTTGGCGGCCTCGGCCGCGGTGGCGGCACTGGCCGCGTCCTCGACCACGATGCCCGCGGTGTCGAAGCCCGTCACCTCGTGCCCCGCGGCGACAAGGTTCTTCGCCATGGGCGCGCCCATGTTGCCAAGGCCGATAAATCCGATCTTCATATCCGTTCCTCCTCCTCGGCGGCCGCGATCAGGGCGCCGATATCCGTGGCCTCGAAAGGCGCGTCAGGGAAGGGCGTCTGCCCTTCGCAAAAGGCGGCATGGGCCGCCAGGTTCACATGGGCCGGATCGATCAGCCCGGGATGGCGCAGGGCGACATAGCCCGTGGCGCAATCCAGGGCCAGATCGGCCCGGGTCAGGCGGTCGGCCACAAGCCAGCCGCCCTTTGCGCGTGCGTCCAGCCAGGCCGCCGCTTCGGCGATCTGGCGATCAAACGTTTCTAGCACCACCGGATCGGGCGCGGCGCGGCGGTTCTCGAAACTCTTGCCCACCGCCTTCTCGGCCAGGCCTACGGCGATGGCCTCGATCTCCAGCATTTCCAGCAGATGGGGCGCCGGCGCCGTCAGGCTGCGGTCCGGATCCGTCCTGTCCAGCCATTCGATGATCGCCCGGCTGTCGGTCAGGACCTGCCCGTCATCCAGCGTCAGCGCCGGCACCCGGCCCAAGGGGCTTACCTCGCGCAGTTGCGCGCCATGGGCCAGGACCGAAAGCTTCCTGTGTTCGAACACGCGCCCATGGTGATGCAGCGCCAGCGCGACGCGCCGGACGAAGGGGGAATCCATCAGCCCCCACAGGATCATGGCTGAAGCTCGTCCGCGCCCAGGGGTGCCAGAATCGCATCGACCGCCGCGGGCGGCAGGCCTTCGATGGTGCTGCCCCAGTTGGGCTTGCGGTCCTTGTCGATGATCTGGGCGCGCACGCCTTCCAGAAAGTCGCTCTGTTCCATCGACCGCCAAGTGAAGCGGTATTCCATTTGCAGGGCACCGAACATGGTCGGACCCTCGGCCTTCAAACGCCGTATGATTTCCAGCGTGGCTGCCATCGACATGGGCGAGCCGCGAGAGATCGTCTTGAGCGCCCCGAGCGCGAAGTCGGATCCGTCCGTCTCCAGCGCCGCCATGATCGCGGCCGTGTCGCCGGCGCCAAAGCAGGCGTCGATCACCGGCTGCGCGGCTTTTAGGGCACTGGCGGGCGGGGCGTCGGAATAGCCCACGACACGCTCGGCCTCTCCGGTCGAACAGAGCACGCTGACCAGTTCCGACCACCGTTCCTCGCGCACGTAGATGTCGGCGAAATTGGCGTGTATCGCATCCGCGGCTTCCATCCGGGCGCCGGTCACGCCCAGATATTCGCCCAGCTGCCCGGGCGCCGTGGCCAGAAGGTACGTCCCGCCGACGTCCGGCACCAGACCGATGCCGCATTCGGGCATCGAGATGCGGCTGGTATCCCCCACGATTCGGTGCGAGCCGTGGCAGCCGATGCCGACGCCGCCCCCCATGATGAAGCCCTGCATCAGGCTGACCACGGGTTTCGGATAGTTGCGGATATAGTTGTTCAGCCGGTATTCATCCCGCCAGAAGTCGCGGGCATAGGCGTAATTGCCCTCGCGCCCCGTGCGGTACAGTTCGGCAATGTCGCCACCGGCGCAAAAGGCCTTGTCGCCCTCGGCATCGATCACCACCAGGTGGACGGCGGGATCGTCGGCCCATTCCAGCATGGCCTTTTCGATCTCAAGGCACATCGGGTGGCTGAGCGCATTCAGCGCCTTGGGGCGGGTGAAGGTGATGCGGCCGGCGCGGCCCTGGATGCGGATGTCGATATCGGCCATGGCTCAGCGCACCCCCATCAGCGACCGCGCCACGATCAGGCGCATGATTTCGTTCGTGCCTTCCAGGATCTGGTGGACCCGCAGGTCGCGTACGCGCTTCTCGATCCCGTAATCGGCCAGATAGCCATAGCCGCCATGAAGTTGCAGGCATTGGTCGACGACGCGACTTCCGGCCTCGGTCACGAACTTCTTGGCCATGGCGCAGAAATAGCTGGCGTCCTTGTGCCCCTGATCGACCTTCCACGCAGCCTGCCGCAGGAAGGTGCGGGCGGCCTGAAGCTCGATCTCCAGGTCGGCGGTGCGGAATTGCAGCGCCTGGAACTGGTCGATGGTCTTCCCGAAGGCCTTGCGTTCGGCCATGTAGGCCACGGTCTGGTCCAGCGCGGCCTGCGCCGCGCCCAGCGAACAGGCGGCGATGTTCAGGCGCCCGCCGTCCAGCCCGATCATGGCGTATTTGAAGCCGTCGCCTTCGACGCCGACAAGATTCGCGGCCGGCACCTGGCAGTCGTCGAACTGAACCTGTGCAGTGGGCTGGGCGCGCCAGCCCATCTTGTCTTCGTATCCGCCGAAACTCAGGCCTGCGCTGCCGGTTTCCACCAGCACGGTCGAAATGCCCTTGGGGCTGTCATCCCCGGTCCGGACCATGACGACATAGGCGTCGGAATAGTTCCCGCCCGAGATGAAGGCCTTGGTCCCGTTCAGGGTATAGCCTTCATTCGTCCGCACTGCCTTGGTCTTCAGCGCAGCGGCGTCAGAGCCGGAGCCCGGTTCGGTCAGGCAATAGGACAGCACCGTGTCCATCGAACAGACGCCGGGCAGGACGCGGCCCTTCAGGTCGTCCGATCCGAAGCTGTCGATCATGCGCGCGCACATGTTGTGGATCGACAGGAACGACGCGACCGAGGCGCAGGACATCGACAGCGCCTCGAACACCAGCGTGGCGTCCAGACGCGACAGGCCCGAGCCGCCGGCGTCCTCGGACACGTAAAGCCCGCCGAACCCCAGTTCGCCGACCTTGGGCCAGAAATCCTTGGGGATCGTCCCGGCCTTTTCCCACTCCAGCGCATGGGGCGCGATTTCCGCCTCGCCAAAGGCCTTGGCCATGTCGAAGATCGCGACCTGTTCCTCGCTCAAGCTGAAATCCATTTGTGCCCTCCTTCTCCGGACCGGGGATGCCGGTTCCATTCACGTTTCCGGGCGGCGCGGGGGCCGGATCCGGGGCCCAGGCTGTCAAGCCTGCATTTCACGTCCTAGACGCCCAACTTTCGGTTGAGTACGCTGGTGTCATTTGCCGCTCGAAAGGCGACACCGGGCGATGCATTCTCATTATTGCAGCATGTCCCGGGCAATTTGATTTTCCCGATGATTTGAAAGCGATCCCCCAAATGCACAAAGTCATTGATACACCCTGGAACGCCGCGGCGCATGCCCATGATCTGAAATCCGCCGGGGTCGAAACGGTCATTCGCTATTTCAACCACACGAACTCGGCCAAGCTGCCCGAAAAACGGGTGGACAAGGCCGAGGCCGCGGCGCTGGCCGAGGCCGGGTTGAAGCTGGTCACCGTATTCCAGCAGCGCGGCGGCAGCGGTGGCAACCTGGGCGACCTGACGGCCGCCAGCGGCACCCGAGACGCCGAACGTGCAGTCGGGCTGGCCGAAGCCATCGAACAGCCGGCGGGGTCGGCCATCTATTTCGCGGTGGATCACGATTACTTCCGCTCTGCCGAACTGGCGTCGATCAAGGCCTACTTCGCGGCGGTGAAGGCGATCGTCGGGCCGAAGGGATACCGCGTGGGCGTCTACGGGTCCGGCACTGTGGGCCGGGCGGTGCGCGACGCGGGATCGGTCGACCTGATCTGGCTGGCGGCCGCCAGGGGCTGGTCCGGGACACGGGACATGCTGCAGACGGACGCATGGGAGCTTTACCAGATCTGGCCGCCGATCAACGATCCGCTGCCCCACGACGGCAACACGGTGTCCCCGGCCTGGCACGATTACGGCCAGTTCGTGCCCGGAGGCACCGCCACGGCAGACCTGCCGCCAGAGGAGGTGACCCGCGTGCCGAACGCGGTGATCATGACGGTCGAGGCGCGCAGCGGCCTGCGCATGCGCCGCGGTCCCGGTTCGGGGTTCGAGGTCGAGACGGTGGTGGAAAACGGCACCCAGCTCTTTGCCGTGGGCCGGACCGACGAATGGGTTCAGGTCGACCTGCAGGGCGACGGCATGGCCGACGGTTTCATGCATGGCGACTATCTGAAGGTCGTGTCGGGCGGGCTGCCCGCACCGATGCCATGCCCGCAGACGGCGACGTCGGGTTTCGCCCAGGCCTATCAGGTCGCCAATGCAGAATTGGCGCTGGGGGTGAAGGAGATCGCGGGCGCGCAGCACAATCCGCGGATCGTGATGTACCACAATTCGACCTCTGCCGGCGCCGGCACGGCGGACGAGGTGGCGTGGTGTTCGTCCTTCACCAACTACTGCGTCGAACAGGCCGGGTTCCAGGGCACCGACAGCCAGTGGGCGCTTAGCTGGGAAAGTTGGGGACAGGATGCCACTGCCGATCCGCGCGAAGGCGACATCGTCGTCTATGAACGCGTGGGGGCGGGGGGGCATGTGGGCTTCTTCGTGGCTGACCACGGCGACACCATCGCCACGCTGGGCGGCAACCAGTCGAACCGGGTGAAGATCAGCCATTACCCGAAGAACGGAAAGCTGGGGTCGCAGACCTACAAGCTGCGGGGCATCCGCCGGGGATGACCGGTGGGCACGGCCGGTTGGGATACCGGCCGGATCCTTTGACTGTATCGCGGGACAGGGGCGCATGCGTGTCTCCGGCAGCGAAGCGCGGGGGATTTCCCCCGCGCCGGTGCTTCAGTCCATCGGCTTGAAGTTGAACTCGCCGCCTTCTTTCAGGCCAGACGGCCAGCGCGAGGTCACGGTCTTGGTGCGCGTATAGAATTTGAACGCGTCCGGCCCGTGCTGATTCAGGTCGCCGAAGACCGATTTCTTCCAGCCGCCGAAGGTGTGATAGGCCAGCGGCACCGGGATCGGAACGTTCACGCCGACCATGCCGATGTTGATCCGGTTGCAGAAGTCGCGCGCGGTGTCGCCATCGCGGGTGAAGATCGCGGTGCCGTTGCCGTATTCGTGGTCCAGCGCCAGCTGCAATGCGTCTTCATAGGTTTCGGCACGGACGGTGGACAGGACGGGCCCGAAGATTTCCTTCTTGTAGATGTCCATGTCCGGAGTCACCCGGTCGAAGAGGTGCGGACCGACGAAGAAGCCGTCTTCATAGCCCTGCAGGTTGAAGTCGCGGCCGTCGACGACCAGTTCCGCGCCCTGTTCCACGCCGCTTTCGACCAGCTTCAGGATGTTGGCCTTGGCCGCCGCGGTCACGACGGGGCCGTAATCCACGTCGTTGCCCGCGGTATAGGGGCCGACCTTCAGCTTCTCGATCCGGGGGACCAGCTTTTCGATCAGCGCATCTGCGGTGGCTTCGCCCACCGGCACGGCGACCGAGATCGCCATGCAGCGTTCGCCGGCTGCACCGTATCCTGCACCGATCAGCGCGTCGGCGGCCTGATCCATGTCGGCGTCCGGCATGATGATCATGTGGTTCTTGGCACCGCCGAAACACTGGACGCGTTTGCCCATCGAACAGCCGCGGCCATAGATGTATTCGGCGATGGGGGTCGAGCCGACGAAGCCGATCGACTGGATCACCGGGTTGTCGATGATCGCGTCGACCACTTCCTTGTCGCCATTGACGACCTGCAGGATGCCCTTGGGCAGGCCGGCTTCTTCCATCAGTTCGGCCAGCATCAGCGGCACAGACGGATCGCGTTCCGACGGCTTCAGGATGAAGGCGTTGCCGCAGACGATGGCGGGCGCGAACATCCACATCGGGATCATGGCCGGGAAGTTGAAGGGCGTGATGCCCGCGCAGACACCCAGCGCCTGGCGCATGGAATACATGTCGATGCCCGGGCCGGCGCTGTCGGTGAATTCACCCTTCAGCATCTGCGGTGCGCCGATGCAGTATTCGACGACTTCCAGGCCACGCTGCACGTCGCCCTTGGCGTCCGGGAAGGTCTTGCCGTGCTCGCGGCTCAGCGCCTCGGCCAGCTTGTCCATGTCGCGGTTCAAGAGGTCCACGAACTTCATCATCACCCGCGCGCGGCGCTGCGGGTTGACGGCGGCCCATGCGGGCTGGGCCTGGGCCGCGATCTCGACCGCGATGTCCAGCTCTCCGGCGGTGGCCAGCGGCACTTTGGCCTGAACTTCGCCCGTGGCCGGGTTGAAGACGTCGCCGAAACGGCCCGACGTGCCCTTCACATGGGCGCCGTCGATGTAATGCGTCATTTCCTGCATGAGGGTTCCTCCTGATCCGGCGGCCTCGGTTTGGGTCCGCCGTGTTCGCAGTGTTTCCGAAGTGATCAAGCAGTGATCATTTGCGCGCAGGATAGGGTTGCAAAAATCGGGTGAACAGGGGCAAACCTTCAAAAGGGCTTTGCGGTTCTGCAAAGGATTGGTGTCGAAGGATTGCAGAATTGGATCCGAACTGGGACGACATGAAGGTGTTCCTGGCCGTGGCACGGGAAGAGACGCTGTCGGGCGCCGGCCGCCGCCTGAAGCTGGACGCGGCGACGGCCGGGCGGCGGATCCAGCGGCTGGAATCGGCCCTGGGCACGCCGCTCTTCGTGAAATCGCCGCAAGGCTATGCGCTGACCGCGGCGGGCGAGCGGCTGATGGAACACGCGTTGGGGGCCGAACAGGCGATGCGCGCCGGGTCCGAGGCGCTGACCGGCCCGTCGGACCGGCTGTCCGGCCAGATCCGGATCGGCGCGCCGGACGGCTGTGCGAATTACCTGCTGCCGCAGGTCTGCGCGGCGCTGTCCAAGGGGAATCCCGATCTGGACATCCAGATCGTGGCCCAGCCCCGGGTGGTGAACCTGTCCCGGCGCGAGGCGGACATGGCCATTTCCGTCAGTCCGCCATCGGTGCAGGCACTGACGGTGCAGAAGATCACCGACTATCACCTGCACCTTGTGGCCGCCCGCAGCTTCCTGGACGCGCATCCGGATCTGGCTTCGGGCACGGATCTGAAAGGGCACCGGCTGATCGGCTACATCCCGGACATGATCTTCGACGCGGAACTCGACTACCTGCGCGATCTGGGGATCGAACGGGTGCAGCTGGCGTCGAATTCCGTTGCGGTTCAACTGCGTCTGGCCGCCGAAGGGGCAGGGCTGTGCGTGGCGCACGATTTTGCCCTGCCGGCACATCCCGGGCTGACCAAGGTCCTGCCGGGCGAGATCGGGCTGACCAGATCGTTCTATCTGGTGCGACATCGCGGCGACCGGCAGAGCGCACGGTTGTCCCGTTTTGCCGCCGCTCTCGCAGAAGGCGTGCGCCTTGAGGTCGCGCGGCTTGAAGCGATGGCTTGACTTTGGTCCTTGTTGCGGTGAACTTGTTATTCTCGCAACATTATTTCAAAGGACGCGCCAATGCTGGTACAAGAAGTCCTGAAGTCGAAAGGAAGCCCGGCCGTCGTTACAGTGACGCCGGATCTTTCGGTGGCTGATGCGGCCAAGGTGCTGGCCGAAAAGCGGATTGGTACGGTCGTGGTGTCAGCCGATGGCAAGCATGTCGACGGGATCCTGTCGGAACGCGATATCGTGCGCGAACTGGGCAAGACCGGCGGCGGATGCCTTTCGAAAAAGGTGGCGGATTACATGACCCGCAAGCTGGTGACCTGCACGCGCGCGATGTCCACGGACGAGGTGCTGCACAAGATGACCGACGGACGCTTCCGCCACATGCCCGTGGTCGAGGATGGCGAGCTGATCGGCCTGGTCTCGCTTGGCGACGTGGTCAAGGCACAGCTGACCGTGCTGACGATGGAAAAGTCGGCGCTGGAAAGCATGATCATGGGTCACTGACCCAGAGGGCGGCGCGGGAAGGAGAGGGCCCACGCTGCCCGCCCAGGAGGACGGGCGCCGGAGAGGAGGCCGGCGCCCGGGGCAGGGCTGCGCGCAATTTTGTTGCGCACCCTTGCAATGATCGGTCTGACATGATGTCTTGCGCGGGACGTTTCGATACGAAACACGTACGCCAGTACGGCCGAAATAATTCCTGAGGAGGCTGCCATGCGCGTGGGGCTCTATCCCGGTACCTTCGATCCGATCACCCTCGGACACATAGATATCATTCGCCGGGCGGCTACGCTGGTCGACAAGCTGGTCATCGGTGCCGCGATCAATCGCGACAAGGGCCCGCTGTTCACGCTGGAAGAGCGTGTCGCCATGATCAAGGCCGAGACCGATCCGCTTCAGGACGAGATGGGCACCGAGATCGTGGTTCATCCCTTCGAAAACCTGCTGATCGACTGCGCCCGCGATGTCGGCGCCCAGATCATCGTGCGTGGCCTGCGGGCCGTTGCGGATTTCGAATACGAATTCCAGATGGTGGGCATGAACCGTGCGCTGGACGACAGTGTCGAGACGGTCTTCCTGATGGCCGAGGCCCGCCACCAGGCCATTGCCTCGAAACTGGTCAAGGAAATCGCGCGGCTGGGCGGCGACGTCTCGCGCTTTGTCACGCTGCCGGTCCGGGATGCGCTGGAAGAACGCTTGGGTGTGAAACAGGTGCCCCGCCGCCGTGCCTGACAGGCCCGGCATTTCGGTTTTCGGCCCCTTTTCAGAGCCTTCCGTAGCGGCATGTTTCGGTCCAAGCGTGACTTTACCGTGATTTCCTGAATCACGCTCGACCGGAGATTGAGCGATCTTAATCTCTCTCCAGATGTAACGGAGGGAGACGCATGGTGCCAACGTCCATGCTGGACATGTCTACCAGTGCAGAAATCGAAACGCGGGGCATTTCTTCGGAGCCGCGCGCGACTCCCCGCACAAGGCCGGGTATCGCGAAGCGAAACAAGCGGTCCAGCCAGCACGCGGATCTGCGGGCCAGGTTCAGCCAGTTGGACCCGGACCTGCGCACCGTCCTGGTGGTCGACCGTCTGGCCGAAGGCATCCAGACCCGCCTGTCGGAAGGCGAGGACGGTGCCCGTCTGGCAGAGATCACGGTCGCGCCCTGCCCTGGGGCCGATCCGGTTCCGGTTCTGGTCATGGGCACACGGCCCGCTGACAAGGCGTTCTGGTTGGCCGAGCTTGAAGACGTGGTCTGCGCCGCCGCCCTGCGCGGCGAGCGTCAGATGGAGATTGACCAGCAGGACCGTGACATCCTTGGATTTTTCGCACTGGCCGTGCCGGTGGGGCGGGTCAGCCATCCTGAAACCCAGGTGCTTCTGGATGCGGTGCAGCAGGTCGTGTCCGGGTTGGCCTTGGACCTGCAGGCCCATTTCGGGGTAGACCGCCCGGGCCGTCTGCGTCCGGATCTGATGACGGGCGGGAACGTGCCTGCACAGGGCAGCTTTCCGGGCCATCACGCGGCGGTCAGCTTTGCGCTGGCCTCGGTGCTGGACAGCTTCTACCCCGATGCAGACGGCGCGGCGCTTCGCGATATCGCCCAGCGGATCGCGCAGAACCGATGTCATGCCGGACTGCACTTTCCCGTGGACACCATCGCCGGCGCCCTTCTGGGCGAGGTGGTGGCCGAGGCGCTGCTGGCCCGACTGGGCCTTGCGATCTGCCGCGACGGTCGCCGGATCGAGGCCTGGACCGGCGGCACCATCAACCGGCTGGGCACCGCGATGACGGATCTGGGCTGGCAGAACACGCGCGATCCGCTGCTGGAGATGATCGCGGCCGACGTGATGCGCGAAACGCGGGGCACAGGGCAGCGCGTCGTGTGACAGGGGGTACGGGGGCGGAAGGCTGAACATGGTTCTTGTGGTTCACGAGAATGCTCCGTCCGGGCTTCACCTGCCGGAAAACTATCTTCCGGTCGCCTTGCCTGCACTGATGGGAATGTCCAGGGGCGCGTCCCGGCGCGCCTTCGCCTTCCCGGACCTGGAAGCCTCGGCCTGGATTTCCGATTCCGTTCTGGCGGACCCCATCGCGACCTCGGCCGCGCTGACACAGTTCGCAGGGCCCGGGTCCTTGGTCTATCTGGGCCCCAGCCAGCGCGGCGGGATCGAGGACCGGCCCGAGATCGGCGCGGACTGGCTGCCGGCCGGGCTGGGGCCGGCCGCGGACCGGGAGACGGCCGCGGACACTGCGTCTGATGCAGTCCCGCGGACGGCGATCTGCGTGGTCGATGCGGGCATCGCCTTCTGGAACCCGGCCTTCTGCAGCCCGCCGGGGGCGTTCTATCCGTCCGTCTTCGAAGGGCTGGGCTTCCTGCAACTGGGGCATGGCAAATCGGGCCGGCCGGGACTGACCTGCCTGTCCGACAGCGACATGCGCATCATCCCCGCCCGCGCCCGCGCAGGGGCGGAGGAGTCGATCCTGCGGGAACTGGGCGAACGGTTCGGAGGCAGTGTCTTCGGGGCCACGCTGCACAGCCGGTCGCTGTTCCGGTCTGATCGGGTGTCCCGGGGTACAAGGCTTGCCCACAGCGCGCTTGCCTCGGCCAGGGCCAGGCTCCGCTCCCGGGGCGGCGACCGACCCTTGCCCGGCTTCTTCGGGGTCGAACTGCCGGGGGATGTGCTGCTGGATCCGATGGGCGACACATTGCAGGTGGCCCTGGCGCTGGCGGTCAAGACGGGCGTCGCCATGATCCGCCGGCATCGCTAGTACAGTCGGGGCGCGCGCATCGTCTTCGTCCTGCCTCTTGTAACCGAGGCGGGGCCGATGGCGCGCAACCATCCCCTGTACACTGTCATGGATTGTGTTGCGGGACACGGGCAGGGGCAGGTCAGCATCGTCTTTTCGGGCGGCAAGACGTCGTCCCTGCACGCGCGCGCCTGGCTGCAGCCGCCGCCGCCGCGGGTCTGGTCGGATCCGCTGGTCTGGCATGTGCCGCGGGCCAATCCCACCATCGCCACTCTGGATCTCAGCTGCAGGGCCGATGCGCCGCTCAGCCTGGCGCTGACCGCGCCGGGCGATCCCAACCGGGTCGTGACCACGGTTCTGGAACGCGGGGCGCTGCGGCTGATCCGATATCGCAGCCGCATCGTCGGGGCCGCCATCGGGCTGGAACCGGGGCCGTGCGGACGCACGCGTATCCGCCTTGCCATGGCGCCGACGGCCACGCATGGGGCCGGCCAACCCGTATGTCCCGCGGGGGACTGGCGCATCGCCCTGTCGGTGCCGGGCGGGGGCACCGGCCCGGTCCTGGCCGGCACGGCGGTGACGGCAGCGGGCATTCCGCGCAGCGGTTTTCGCCTGGGCGACGCCACAGGCGCGGCATGCTGGACAGGCCATGATGACCCGACGGGCCTGAGCTCTGCTGGCTGCGACCTTGGTTGCGGCTGCAGTTGCGGCGCCGGGGTGCGAAAGGCCGGGGACGCAACCCGGCCGGCAGCGCGGCACGATTTCCACTATGTGTCGGGCCCCGCGACCGAGGCAGCGGGCTATGCCGGTGCGCTGGCGATCTGATCGCGTATCGGGCCGGTCACGGCGTGCTGTCAGCCATTGATCGCCTCTGCCAGCCGCGGGATCAGCCCGGCTGCGTAAAGCCCCTTGACCGGATAGCCGGGCGTCAGCAGCCGGGCTGGGGTGAAGGACTGTTCCTGCATCCGCAGCAACGACATCGACCGCTGCGCGCGTTCCCGGTTGCCAAGGATCGTCGCCAGGGCGAACTGATAGCGCAGCGCCGGGCGATAGCCCGGGCGGTTCATCACCACCTTGTGGACCCGCTGCGCCGCCTCCTCGATCCGGCCCAGGGCAAGCGTGGCGATGGCCGCCTGCACGTCCCAGCAATAGCTGTAACTGAGCGGGGCCGCGATGTGGCGGGCCCGTTCGGCCATGCACTGCGCTGCCTCGAAGTCGCCTTCGATCAGGTTGGCCTGGCTGGCTGCGCCGAGCGCGTAGGGATCGGCGCCCGAAAACTGGACTGCCCGGCGCGAAAGCTCTGCCCCGATCTCGGATTCGGGCTGGAAGTTCAGGTAGGCGTGGGCGGCCAGGCCCAGAACGGTTGGGTTCGTGGGCCCGGCCCGGACCGCTGCATCGGCCAGTTCTTCGGCCGCCCGGGCCCGCGCGGGGATGATCGGGGATGCGTATTCCTGCACGTCGTTGACCTGCGCATAGGCGCGCCAGGCCAGCGCCATCCCCGAACTGTCGTGGACGGAGAGCTGGGCCAGCTGCCGGGCCGCGGCTTCCATCTGGTCGCGGTTGCCGGCGAAGATGCCCTGGGCCGCGGTCTGGATCGCGATCGCGGGCAAGCTGGCGGCCACCGGTTGGCCGGACAGGCGCCGGATGGTCGCCCCGGCGGCGGTTTCGCTGAAGGCGGCGATTTCCGTCCCGCCCAGGATCTGGCCGAAGTTCAGCGGCATGTCCAACTGGCCGGCCCACAGGAACAGGCGGCCATCGTGGCCGGCGCTGCGCAGGTTCACGAACCACCGGCCTTCACGGATCAGGCCCCGGATGTCGAAGTGGATCAGGGGCGGTGGCCCGGTAAAGGGGTCGGTGGCCCCCTGCGGCACGACCGTCACGTCAAGGTTGCCGTGATTGCGCATCCGGTCGGCCAGCAGGCCGGCCAGGTGTTCGGCAAGGTGCCGCTCCTCCGGGCTCGACGGCACGGTCCCCTGCGAGCTGGCGATCCGGATCACACAGCGTTCCTCGGCCTCGGTTTCGGCGCGGGGCGCTGCCTCGGCCGGGAAGGCCGGGCCGTGGGTCCGCCGGACGCTGCGCAACCACAGGCCGAAGGCCGGGTCCGGCGCCTCCAGCCCGTCCAAGAGCGTGCCCGTGCCGTCACGGTCCAGCCGCACGGCTGGATCCAGCCAGACGGCCTCGCGGTCGCTGCCCAGAAGGTCGGCCCCTTCGCCCAGGCTTTTGCGGATATTTGCCAGTGCCCGTCGCAGCGAGGTGATCCTCTGGTTGCGGGACCGGTCGGACCACAGCGTGTCGCGCAGCCAAGGCCGCAGGCAGCGCCGGTCGGGGGCGAAGGCGAGCAAGGCCAGCAGCGCCCGTTCCTTGCGCCCTGCCGGCAAAACGTCGCGGCCAGCCCCGTCCTGCGCGGCGAAAGGGCCGCGAAGGCGCAGCGTCAGAGGGGCCTCGTCTATCGACACGTCGCTTCTCCGTTGCCCGAGAAGAGCATCGTCACCGCGGATCGCTACACGTACAGGGCCGGATTTCGGGCCATTGATCCGGCCCAAAGAGTGCCACAGAACCGCGGACAATTTTAGAGGGTTTTGTCAAATAGCCGAAATTTCGGGCGTTACGCGGGCCCGCATCGTCCGGTCCGGCTGCAGTTGGACGGCTATCGAATGACGATATCCGACGTCGAACGTCGGGACCTGTCAATGCGTGTATTCCACCTTCGCAAACACCGCGAAGGATCTTCTCGAACCGCAACCTGAGGGTGTAGGATTCGAGCAGGCCCTGTCGCTGCACGACCGTCACCGGGCGACCCGGACAGGGCCGTATTCCGCGAGGCCGTATCATGCTTTCGACGACCCTTATCGACATCGCCATCGGTCTGATCCTGACCTATCTGGTCCTGGCCCTGGTCTGCGTCAGCATATCCGAGGCTATCGGCAGTGCGATGCGCCTGCGGGCCCGGGTGCTTTACAATGAGATCTCGCGCCTGTTGCAGGGATCGGGGCTGGACCAAAGCTTCTGGCAGACCGGGCTGATCCGGTCGATGTCCCGCCCTGGCGCTGCGACGGTGCGGTCCGGGCAGGCGCCCAGTTACCTGCACGCCTCGACCTTCGTGGCGGCGCTGTTCTCCGCGGCACGGCTGGCGCAGGCGCCCGGGGACGGCACGCCGGTTCATCAGGAGCCGAAGGTCCGTGCCTTGCTGCAGGGCGTGGATGAACAGTCCATGCTGGGACAGGTGCTTTATCAGATCGCGGATGCAGCGGACCAAGAGGTCGACACGGTCCGCGGCAATGTCGAAGCCTGGTTCGATCAGGCGATGGAACGCACCAGCGGCGTCTTCAAGCGGCGCATGCAGCTGATATCCTTCCTGATCGCGGTGGCGGTCTGCGCGGTGGTCAACGCCGACACGATCCAGATCGCCCGAACGCTTTGGACCGACGGCGCGCTGCGGTCCCAATTGTCGAGCCTGGCCGCCGACAAGGTCGCGGCCGGAGACCTACCGGACACGATGCGTTCGCTGGAGGATGTGCTGGTAGAGCTGCGCCCGCTGCCTTTCGGCTGGGCACAGGCCGTGGCGGCGCCCCCCGTGGCCGGGGCTACGCCGATGACGGTACTGGTCGTGATCTACAAGATCGCGGGCCTCGCGATATCGGCCTTTGCCGTATCGCTTGGCGCCCCATTCTGGTTCGACCTGCTGTCGCGTTTCGTCAGCATCCGGGGGGCCGGGCCGGGCAAGGCGACCGACAGTGCCCCGATTGTTTCAGCCGCCGGCAAGCCGGGATCGAAACCCGGCGCACAGCCCGCGGGCTAGACCCGTTCGACCGTCACGTCTTCGCTGGCATAGAAGGCCAGGTGGTCCTTGATCGCGGCCACTGCCTCCATCGGGTTCTCATAGGTCCAGGCCGCGTTTTCGACCGTGCCGGACTGGCTGACGATGGAAAAATAGTTCGCATCGCCCTTCCATTGGCAGTGGGTCACCTTGTCGGTGCGGTCCAGGAAGGCCATGGCGATGTCTTCGCGCGGGAAATAGTAGACCGGGGCGTAATCGCCTTCGGTCAGTTCCAGTGCATTGTTGGTTTCGCCCAGCACGGCACCGCCGGAGCGGACAACCCATGTGCCTTCGGCGCGGCGGATCTTGATATGGTCGGCCATCGTCAGCCTCCGTCATGACTTCGGTCCGGACTGTGGTTGCCGGGCCGTGTAACAGGGTGATGTCAGAGTGGCTGCGTTGCGGCATCCAGCCACAGACGCGCTTGATCGCCGACTCGCGGTCCGATCAATCTGGCGACATCGGCGTGATAGGTGTCGAGCCATCCCCTCTCGGCTCGGGTCAACATATCAACCACGATGAGCCTGCGGTCAATAGGTACGTAGGTAAGTGTCATCCATGTCAACATCTCGCGTTCCGGGTCGGCGGTGGGCAGGTCCGGCGCGGGCTCGACGACCAGCAGGTTCTCGATCCGGATGCCAAAAGCGCCCTCGCGGTAGTAGCCCGGTTCGTTCGACAGGATCATGCCAGGTTCCAGCGGCACGGTGCTGACGCGCGATAGCCGTTGCGGGCCTTCGTGGACAGACATGTAGGCGCCGACGCCATGGCCCAGCCCGTGGTTGAAGTCCTGCCCCGCCAGCCACAGGGGCATCCGCCCGATGGCCTCGATATCCCGGCCGGCCAGGCCCTTGGGCCAGATCAGCCGCGACATGGCGATCATGCCCTGCAGGACTCGGGTAAAGGCCTCGGCCGCCTCGCGCGGGGGGGCGCCTATGGCGATGGTCCGGGTGATGTCGGTCGTCCCGTCCAGGTATTGTCCGCCGGAATCCAGTACCAGAAGCTCGCCCTCCTGCAGGGTGCGGTCGGTCTCCTCGGTCACGCGGTAATGCATGATGGCGCCGTTGGGACCGCTGCCGGAGATCGTGTCGAAGCTGATCTCCTGCAGGGCATTGTCCTGCCGCCGGCACAGTTCCAGCTTCTTCACCACGTCGATTTCCGAGGTGGTGCCCGGCGCCTGCGCGTCGAGCCACGCCAGCAGTTCCACCATCGCCGCACCGTCCCGCAGGTGGGCCGCCGCGGCGCCCGCGATCTCGGCCTTGTTCTTGACGGCCTTGGGCATCACGCAAGGGTCTTCGCCCATCGCCGCCCGATCGCCCAGCCGGTCGGCCAGCAGCCAGGGGGCGGAACCACGGTCCAGCCGGACAGGACCCGGCAGGGCGCCCACGGCCTCGAGGAAGGCGTCGGGGTCATGGACGGTCACGCCCGCGCCCAGGTGATCGCCCAGACCGTCCAGCTTTTCAGGCGCCATGAACAGGTCGACATCGCCGTTGTCGTGCAGGATGGCAAAGCCCTGCGCCACCGGGTTGTGTTCGACATCGCTACCCCGGATGTTCAGCAGCCACATGATGCTGTCGGGCAGGGTCAGTGCCGCGGCCCTGTGACCTGCGGCCTGCACCACTGCGGCCAGCCGCGCGCGCTTGTCCGCGGCGCTTTCGCCGGCGAATTCCAGGGGATGCGCGCGTACGGGCGCCGACGGCGGCGCCGGCCGGTCGGTCCATATCCGGTCGACCGGGTTCCCGTCCAATGGCACCAGTTGGATACCGGTGCCTTCCAGCGCCGCACGCGTCATCTCGATCTCTTGGATGGTGTGCAGCCAGGGGTCGAAGCCCACCTTGCCCCCAGCCGGCAGCTTGTCCTTCAGCCAGTCGTGCAGGCGGATGTCGGGCCAGGGCACCGGCGTGAAATCCGCCGCAACCTGCGCCTTGACCTGCGTGCGATAGCGGCCGTCGACGAAGACGCCTGCAATGTCGGTCAGCGCCACGCAGAACCCGGCGGACCCGGTGAACCCGGTCAGCCAGGCCAGCCGCGCGTCGCGGGCGGCGACATACTCGCCCTGATGTGCATCGGCGCGCGGCACGATCATCCCGTCCAGTCCCAGTGCCGTCAGTTCGGCCCGCAGGGCAGCCAGTCGGGGCGGGCCCTGGTCGGGACGGGCGGTGACGTCGAAAGTCTGGAACATGGGGGATCCTCGGAGGTCGTGAGAGAGGCGCGGCGCCGACTTTGGTCAAGCCGACACGGGATGTCCAGCGGCGGCAGGGTGGGGGCTCTGCCCCCGCCCGGGCCTGCGGCCCGGACTCCCCCGGAGTACTTAGAAAAAGGAGAAGGAAAGGGCGCGCGTTTTCACTTCTGTGGTCTTCAAATGTCTCGGGGGTAGCGCCGCTGGCGCGAGGGGGGGGCAGAGCCCCCGCCCTGCAACCGCCGGGTGCATCCAGGCATCCGCGGCGAATGAAGCTGCCGGAGACGAGTGCGCCTTCGGTGTCGATCAACCTGTCGACGGTGCAATACCGCGCAGTTTGCCGTCGCGGGACGACGAGGACCTTCGCAGACAACCGGGGACGAAGGCCGGTCCCGATGCGACAGAGGAAGATCAGCCCTTCGGGGTTCGGGACCTGTCCTGGATCGACCGCGCGAAGGTCAACGATCCGCCCGGTTGCCGGCTTCGGGCCGCGCGGCAAGGATGTGCCTGCCGCGCGTCGGGATCTCAGCCGGCCTTGCGGATGCCCATGATGCGGGCCCGGGCCCGCGGGTCGCTGTCGAAAAGCGCCGCCAGCTGTTCGGTCATCGCGCCGGCCAGCTGTTCGACATCGGTGATCGTGACCGCGCGGTCATAGTACCGCGTCACGTCGTGGCCGATGCCGATGGCCAGAAGCTCGACCGCCTTGCGGCGCTCGACCATGGCGATCACGTCGCGCAGGTGCTTTTCAAGGTAATTCGCGGGGTTCACCGAAAGGGTCGAATCGTCGACCGGCGCACCGTCGGAAATCACCATCAGGATCTTGCGGGCCTCGGGACGGGCCAGCATCCGGCGGTGGGCCCATTCCAGCGCCTCGCCGTCGATGTTTTCCTTCAGAAGGCCTTCCTTCATCATCAGGCCCAGATTCTCGCGCGTGCGGCGCCAGGGGGCGTCGGCGCGCTTGTAGATGATGTGGCGCAGGTCGTTCAGGCGGCCGGGCTGCTGCGGGCGGCCATCGTTCAGCCATTGTTCGCGCGCCATCCCGCCCTTCCAGGCACGGGTGGTGAAGCCCAGGATTTCGACCTTCACATCGCAGCGTTCCAGCGTCCGCGCCAGCACGTCGGCGCAGATCGCGGCGATGGAGATCGGGCGGCCGCGCATGGAGCCCGAGTTGTCCAGAAGCAGCGTCACCACGGTGTCACGGAATTCCGTATCCTTTTCCATCTTGAAGGAGAGTGGCGTCGTCGGGTTCGCCACCACGCGGGCCAGGCGGCCGGCGTCCAGGATGCCTTCTTCCAGATCGAACAGCCACGACCGATTCTGTTGCGCCTGAAGCCGGCGCTGCAGCTTGTTCGCCAGGCGGCTGACGGCACCCTTCAGCGGTTCCAGCTGCTGGTCCAGATAGGCGCGCAGACGCTCCAGTTCGGCAGGCTCGGCCAGATCCTCGGCCGCGATCTCCTCGTCCTGGTCGGTCATGTAGACTTCGTAGTTGGGATCCGCTTCCGACACCGGAGGCGGGGGCGGCGGGTCCAGCGGTGCCTCGCCATCCGGCAACTCGGTCTCTTCGCCCATCTCTTGGTCGGCGTCGTCGTCCATGGACACCTGGGCCTGTGCCTGGTCGTCCTGGTCTTCCTGGCTGCGTTCCGGATCGGCGTCGGCGTCCTGATCCTCCTGGTCCTCGGACCCGGAATTGTCGGGATCTGGCTGTTCTTCGGCGTCGTCCTCGGCCTGGTCGTCCTGGTTCTCGTCTTCCTGGTCCGGGTCGTCGCCCA
This sequence comes from Chachezhania sediminis, assembly GCF_009765275.1. Taxonomy (GTDB): domain Bacteria; phylum Pseudomonadota; class Alphaproteobacteria; order Rhodobacterales; family Rhodobacteraceae; genus Chachezhania; species Chachezhania sediminis. Next base: position 519,010 of record NZ_VOPH01000001.1, on the reverse strand, counting down.
GCTGGTCGCCGTAGCCCAGGTCCTTGATGATCTGGCGCGCCATGCGGGCAAAGTCGGACTGGCTGGACAGACGCTGTTGCAGATCCTCCAGCGTCATGCCGGCCTTGTCCTCGATGTAAGGCCGCCACAGGTCCAGCACATTCCTGGCACCCGCGGGCAGTTCGCGGCCCGTGGCCATCTGGCGGACCATGTAGCCGGCAGCGACCGCCAGCGGTGCCTCGGCCGATGTCTGCATCTGGTCGTAGCCGCGGCGCACCGCCTCGTTCATGATCTTGGCATCGATATTGCCGGCGGTGCCGGGCATGTCGCGGGCGCCCATCGCCTCGCAACGCGCGGTCTCCATCGCCTCGTAGAGGTCGCGGGCCATGTCGCCCTGCGGGGCGAACTTCGCGTGCACGCCCTCGTCATGGTACTTGCGCTGCATCGCCAGCGCGTCGGCGGTGCCGCGGGCCAGCAGCACCTCTTCGCGCGTCATCCGGCGGCTGACCTGCGGCAGGCGCATGTTGTCGCCCGCAAGACCTGGCGCGTCAGCGGAATAGGCGATCGACAGCTCCGGGTCGTTGGCCATGACTTTCGTGGCCTCGGCCAGGGCCTTCTTGAACGGATCTGCGGGATTGTCGGACTTGGTCATGATCTGGCTCGGGCGGGTCGTGGTCGGGACAGCCGGCCGGCGTCGGACCGGTCGTACTTGGACGCAACCCTAGTGCCTTGCCGCCGCAATGGCCAGTGGGCGCGCGCGCCCCCGCAGCGTCAGCCGGTGGGAAGCAGCAGACGCGCGCAGACGGCGGTCTTGGCTTCAAGGCTTGTCTCGGCCCGGCGGGCCTTGCGCAGGTCCAGCGCGTAATCGATGTCGCCGAACAGTGTGGAAATCTCGCTCCAGCCCCTGTGCCGCCAGCGGCGCGACCGGATCGAGTCGTCCTGGCGGTCCGCATCTGACCCGTCCAGGGGCATCATCGCGTCGGCCAGCATGTCGAATTCGTCGCGCATCCGAAGCGTTTCCGTGGCCTTCGCGTCGTGACGCGCATTAAGGCGCGTGGTCAGCGCATCCATCCGGCCGGCGCAGGTCGAAAAGACCTCGACCCGTTCCATCGGGTTATCGGGCAGGTGCGGCGCGGCATGAAGCGGCGATGCCCCGAGGATCGGGGAGATCGCCAGTGCAAGAAGGAGCATGTCAACTTGTCGCATGTAACAAGTTTATGACGGCCCGTCCCCAAGTCAAGAACGTATATACATAAGATGTGCATTTCTCGATTTGTCCGAAATGCGGTCGGCCGGAAATAGGTCGGGTTTCCGCCCCGGGTGCCGGGGAAATGGGCAGGGCGCGAAGGACGGCCCGGAACGGTATGGCCCCGGACATGCGTAAAGGGCGGATGCTGTCCGCATCCGCCCTGTCTTTGTTCCATCAAATTGCCGACCCAGGTCGGGCCGGGCGATCAGCCCAGGCTGGTCGAGGCGGCGCTTTCCGGCAGTTCCTCGTCGAAGCAGCGCTGGTAGAACTCGGCCACCGTCTGACGCTCCAGCTCGTCGCACTTGTTGAGGAAGGACAGGCGGAAGGCATAGCCGACATTGCGGAAGATTTCCGCGTTTTCGGCCCAGGTGATCACGGTCCGGGGCGACATGACGGTCGACAGGTCGCCGTTCATGAAGGCCGTCCGGGTCAGGTCCGCCAGCGTCACCATCTGGCCGATGGTCTTGCGGCCCTTTTCGGTGTTGTAGTGCGGGTTCTTCGCCAGCACGATCGCGCTTTCCGCGTCGTGGGACAGATAGTTCAGCGTAGCCACCAGCGACCAGCGGTCCATCTGGGCCTGGTTGATCTGCTGGACCCCGTGATAAAGGCCCGTCGTGTCGCCCAGACCGACCGTGTTCGCCGTGGCGAACAGGCGGAAATAGGGGTGGGGCGTGATGATCTCGTTCTGGTCCAAAAGCGTCAGCTTGCCGTCATGTTCCAGAACGCGCTGGATCACGAACATCACGTCGGCGCGGCCGGCATCGTATTCGTCGAAGACGATGGCGCAGGGATTGCGCAGGGCCCAGGGCAGGATGCCCTCGTTGAATTCGGTGACCTGCTTGCCGTCGCGCAGCTTGATCGCGTCCTTGCCGATCAGGTCGATCCGGCTGATGTGGCTGTCGAGGTTCACGCGCACCGACGGCCAGTTCAGGCGCGCGGCGACCTGTTCGATATGGGTCGACTTGCCGGTGCCGTGATAGCCCTGGATCATCACGCGGCGATTGTTGCGAAAGCCCGCCAGGATCGCCATCGTCGTGTCCGGGTCGAACTTGTAGGTCGGGTCGACCGCGGGGACACGGTCGGTTTTCTCGGCAAAGCCCTTCACGATCATGTCGGAGTCGATTCCGAACACGTCGCGGACCGAGAGTTCTTCGGAGGGTTTCGCGTTGATGTCGATTGCGCCGTCGGCCATGCCTTATCCGTCCTCGTGCCTTGCCACCCGCCGTCGGGGAGGTGCCCGAACGTGGTGCAACATAACGCTGCCGAGGGCAAGAGGGAGGGCGCGTCGTGCCGCACCGGAACATGGAAAATGCGGGGGCGGCCGAATTCAGCCGCTTTTGTCGGCGCTGCCGGCAGGGGCGCGGCGCGCCGGTTGGCAACTGGTTTAAGGTTGACGCGCGATAGCCCGGATTTGGCAACGGTCAATGGCAGGGCCCGTGAACATAACGTGATCGGAATTCCTGTGATCCGGGAAAACCGGATGGGCACCTGGCCCGTATCCCTTGGCATATCCGGTCGCAGGACCGGGTGACATTCACGAACCACCTGCCAAAAAGGGAGAGTACACATGTCCTTCTACCAGAGCCTTGCCGGCCTTGTCGTTCCCGGTCTGATCGTCGCCGGATCCGCCATCGCGGGCGAGAACCCGCAGGTCGGCGGCGCCCCGATGTACAACACCAAGACCATCGTCGAGAACGCGGCGGCCTCCAAGGATCACGAGACGCTGGTGGCGGCGGTGCAGGCCGCCGGTCTGGTTGACACGCTGTCGGGCCCGGGCCCGTTCACGGTGTTCGCGCCGACCGACGAGGCCTTCGGGCTGCTGCAGGACGGCACGGTCGAGATGCTGCTGAAGCCGGAAAACAAGGAAATGCTGACCAAGATCCTGACCTGTCACGTGGTCGCGGCGGACGCGATGTCGACGGCGATCAAGGGCATGATCGCGGACGATGGCGGCACGCATCCGGTCCCGACCGTGGGCGGCTGCACGCTGCAGGCCAAGATGGACGGCGACAACATCATCCTGGAAGACGAGCGCGGGCGCACGGCGACCGTGACCATCGCCGATGTCGACCAGTCGAACGGGGTGATCCACGTGATCGACGCGGTGCTGCTGCCGGCGTCGTAATGCGCGGGCGTTCGGGACGCTCTACCGCGGGCATGGGGGCTCTGCCCCCGCCGCCCTTCGGGCAGCTCCCCCGAGATATTTGAAGATCGAAGAAGTCGGAAGCGCGCGCCTGGGGAACCGGGCGCGCGCTTTTGTCTTGAATCGGGCGGTTGCGGGTGCGGCAGGGTGCGTGGTTTGCACGCACCGTTCCCCCGGTCAGTCCTTGAAGTTGCGGCTGTCCTTCAACTGCTCCCAGGCCCAGACGACCAGTTGCAGCTGTTCTTCCTGACTGCGGTCGCCACCGTTCATGTCGGGGTGCAGCACCTTGATCAGCGACTTGTAGGCCTTGCGGACCTCGGTCTTGGTGGCGCTGTCGCGCACCTCGAGGATTTCGATGGCGCGGCGTTCGGTGGGGGGCAGGCGGCGGCCCGTCGACTTGCGGCCCGGGTTCTGGGTGCCGTTTGCGCCCAGCACCTGGTGCGGATCCTCGATCCCCAGACGCGCCCAGGCCCGGGTTTCGGGGTCGCCCACGGGACGGGTGGCGCGTTCCCAGACGCGGTCCTTCGATTGCTGGGCGTTCAGCTCGGCCTCGGTCGTGCCGTCGAAGAAGTTCCATTGAAGGTTGTATTCGCGGACATGCTGCTGGCAGAACCAGAAATATTCGTCCAGCACGTCGGGGGCCTTGGGCGCGCGGAACTTGCCGGGCTCCTCGCAGCCGGGATGGTCGCAGACGCGGGTCGACGTCTCGGACGCGCCGGACATGCCGCGCCGGCCCCGGGGGTTCTTCTTCTTGGCGGACGACACCGACATGTCGAAGCCAAAGGGATCTGGTTTGGATGACTTGGTCACGGCAGAACGACGTCTTTCATCGGCAGAACGATTTGGGTGGTCTTTTCGACTCGGACGCCGGAGTTTACGCTCTGGGCCGGAAGAATGAAGGGGTTGGCGGGCATTTTTTGCAGGAGGCGCAAATGAATGGCACAGAACCGGTTGCAGATGCAATGCGGACCAGGCTGGAAGCGGCGTTCGATCCGCGAGAGCTGAACATCGTGGACGAGAGCGAGAAACACAGGGGGCATGCCGGCTATCAGGAAGGCGGCGAAAGCCATTTCCGGGTGCTGATCCGGTCGGCCGCCTTCGACGGGCAGACCCGGATTGCGCGGCACAGGGCCGTGCATGACGCGTTGGGGAAGGATCTGGTGGGCAGGATCCATGCCCTGGCGCTGGATATCGGGGCCTGAGGGACGCGCCGTCCGGAGGCATTTCGGGCCATCGACCGGGCCGGCCTGCGCCGATCGGTCACGGCCGGCCTGCGGCTGCGATCCAGTCCGGGGACCGGGGTGCCGGCGACGGTCCGGGGCCCGGCGCCATCAGGCGGCGATCCAGCCGGGCCAGCGGGGCAAGCCCGCGGCCCAGGGGCGGCCACCAGGCCCAGGTGCCGCCCAGCGGACGGGCGGTCGCCCCGGAGCCGAGCTTGAAGCCGGCCAGACCCGGCGCGTCCTCTCCGTTGATCAGGCCAAGGTCCAGGCGGCGGCAGCCGGCGCGGGCCATGGACCGGGAGACCTTCCACAAAAGCAGCGTATGCGCCGACAGCGCCCGGCCTTCGGGTGTGGTATGGCCCATGTGATAGGTCGCGACCGGCCCATGGCGCAGGACCAGCATCGCCGCGATTTCCGATTTCCCGGCGTGGGCGGTATATAGTCGCGCCTTGCCCGTGTTTGCGGCGATGAAGGCCAGCGTCAGCGCCGGGGGCCAGCTGCGATAGCCGCGCCGGCGCGACATCTGCCGGTCGGCCGCGAACAGCCAGTGCCCTGCATCCATAGGCATGGGGCGTTCGCTGACCTTCAGCCCGGCTCGTTCGGCCGCGACCAGCCGGTTCCGCCATTTCTGGTGCTGGGCGGCGCGGCGTTCGGCCTCGGGGCGGGTCAGGTCGATTTCCGCCACCGTCGCGGGCGAGACGAGGGGCACGGCGCCCATCCGGGCCAGACCGGGGCAGGGCCCGTCGGGGGACAGGACCAGCGGTGCCGCGCGGCGGGCGAAGGCCTGTTGCAGGTCCGGCAAGCGGTCCGGGTCGAACCGTGCCGCCATGGTCACCGGCAGGCCCAGGAGGCGGCGGCGCAGGATCAGCGTGCCGGCTTCGACCGCCGGGGCGCGGCCGATCAGGGCCAGCGCCGCGGCAAAGGAGGGGTGCTGCTGCAGCGGCAGAAGCGGGTGCACTGATCCATGGTTCATGAACCCAGTTCAGCGCGACCGTCCCTAATACAGGGTTAACGGGCCCGGTCCGAATTTTGCCACATCTGTTATAGGTTCGTTAACCGGTGCCGGTGTTCATGGAGTCATGAAACCGCACATGCATCTTCAGTCCCGCCGCGCCAAGGTTCCGCCCTCTGCCAGACTGGCGCGGGCGGCTCCGGCGCCGCGGGTCACCCGCGCGGCCGCGTTGCTTCTGGCCCTGGCGTTGTCGATCCCGGTCTACGGGATGCTGACCCTGGGGGCGCTGCTGATCGGCGGACACTGACCCGGCAGACCGGATCGGCCTGTTCTTGCAGCCGGTCCGTGCAGCCAGTGCTTGCGATCAGTCCTTCCGGTCCGGTGCGGTGCCGGGGCCCGAAAGGGTCGGTTCCGCTTTGCCGGCCATCGGCGTGCCGTCGGGCCAGCTGGCCGGCGACAGCGGCTTGACCGAAGGATCGTCCGCGGCCGGACGCGGGGCCGGGGCTGCCGGTTCGCCAGAGGGCGCCTGTGCCGTTTCGGCCGGGCTTTCGGAAAAGGGTTCGGCGTCTGAGGGCGCCGCGGACGGTGCGGCCACAGCCACTGTTCCCACCACACGGCGGAAAACCAGCATGGTCCGCCAGCTGGTCGCGGTGCTGGTCAGGCCCGAGCGTTCCTCGTTCGGCAGGGTCTCGGCCCGCTGGAATTCCCAGCCTTCGGCGCCCATGCTGTTCAGAACATCCTCGACCGTGCGCGCAAAACGACCTTCGGACGTCTTCACGCCCTTTGCCTTCTGCGCCTTCGCGGGCGCCGGCAACACCTTGTATTCGTACCGGACCATCGCCGCTTCCTTTCTCGTGACCCCTGAACGGGGGGAGGTCTAGCGATCCCCGCGCCCGAAGGCCAGAGGCCGCATGATCGACCGGTTCATCCCCGCGCAGGGGCCTCTGCGTGGAGGGACCCTGCCGCGCCCGGTGTCGTGTCCCGTGCCCGCCCTGCGCCACACCCGGTGTCGTATCCGATCCGTGCCGGGGTCAGGATCACTTGCGGCGGATGCCGATCGGCTTGCCGATGGAAGCCGGGCGGGGCAGGGCGGCATGGGCCTCGTGCATCGCCTTGACCTTGGCATAGACGTCTTCGGGCATCGGTGCGACCTTCGGCCCCGTCATGTCGATATGAAGGCCCAGCCCTTCGGCCGTGGCGGCGACCCAGCCGTCGGAATGGATGATTTCCTGATATGTGTGGATCCGCTTGTCGTCGAAATCGATCAGCTGCGTGGTCACGGTAACGATGTCGCCCTCGTGGATCTCGCGCACATAGCGGACGTGGAATTCGGCGGTGTAGGTCGTCAGCTTGCGGGTCGCGGCATAGTCGGGGCCGAAACCCATCGCCTCATAGCACTTGTCGACCCCGGTATCGAAGATGACGTTGTAATAGGCCATGTTCAGGTGGCCGTTATAGTCGATCCATTCCGGCTTCACGGTCATCGGGTCGGAGGTGAACGGAGCGGCAAGTACGGTCGTCATTTGGGGTCCTTTCCATGCGGTCGCGGGGACTATGGCAAGGCAGGCCCGGATTGGCCAGACGAAGTCGCGCCGGCCCGCGTCGGGGAAAGCCTGCCCTTTATGGGCAGGCGTTCATGTCAGTGAAGGTGCCGCTGCAGCGCCTTGCCGTTCTTTTCGTGACGCTTCAGCAGGGTGCCGATCCGCGTCCCCTTCTGCAGAACGGGACGGGCATGGGCCGGCACGATTCCCTGGGACGGGTTGAACTCCGGGAAGAGGTCCAGCAGCTCTGCCCGCGCGTCGTCGCTCAGCGATGCCAGGGTCTGCGGGCCCAGATAGAGACTTTCTGTCGGGCAGCCGTTGGAAAAGACGACCTCGTGCTGGCGGCACGTGAAGTGGACATAGACCACGCCATCGGCCGGGGAGATCCGCTCGATCCCGTTGTAGCCCACCAGCTTCACCGCCGGCAGCAGCAACTGTGCGCTGCCGGTCATCCGCATCGAGATGTCGGAATCGATCAGCACCCGGTGCTGGGGCGAAACGATCAGATCCTGCGCCGGAACGCCCTGCGCCAGGGCGCCCGCTGGGATGCGCACCGGCCGGCGATTCGGATAGGCCCGAAGCGCCACGGCGCTCAGCGACCGGGTACCGATCCACTCCACGGGAACGGCACCGCGGTCCATCGTCATGACCTCGTCGCCGACCTGCAGGTCCTCGACCGCGACCGGACCCAGCGGCGTGTCGATCATCGTGCCGGTCGTGAAACAGGGAATGGTGGATCCGGAGCTTTCGAAATTTGTGTAGTGTATGGTCCGACCGCTGGGCAGTACGAACCTCCCCGAGGATACGACATAGGTCATGCCTGACTCGATGGTGAAGGTTCCGTTCACGCTGTCGGTGACAACGGTCCCGACCGGCAGGACAAGGTAATCCATGCCCGACCCGCCATCCAGCATCCCCCATACGGTGCTGCCATCCGAGACTGACACGATGTCACTGCCGGCGCCGCTGCGGACGCCGTTGTTCAGCAGCGAATTGGTGATCTGGATCAGGTCGTCGCCGTCGCCGGTCCTGATATCGCCGTTTACCCTGCTGTCGGAGACCGACACGGTATCCTTGCCGGTTCCGGTTTCGATGCCGTTATTGATCACCGACCCGCCCGAGACGATGATGGTGTCTTCGCCCTCGCCGGTCCTCAGCACCGGGTCGACCTCGGTATCGGTTATGCTGACCGTGTCGTCGCCGTCGCCGGTGTCAAATCCGGTGTGCACCTCGACCCCGTCGAGCGTGACATTGTCATCGCCATCGCCCGTGTCCAGGGCGCCGATATAGGTGTGGCCGTCGCCTGTCGCGGTCAGGTTGTCGTTGCCGCCGCCGGTGCTGACCCCGCCATGGGCCGCGGTGTCGTTCAGGGTGATGTCGTCCTCGCCCGACCCGGAGGAGATCTGACCATAGATCATACCGCCGCTGATGTCGGCAACGTTGTCGCCTTCGCCCAGGTCGATCGCGGCCGAATTGGACTTCGTCATCGACAGCGTGTCGTTCCCACCGGCCAGGTTGATCCCGTTGTAGAGGTTGTTGTTGTTGTTCACCGTTGCGACGTCGTCGCCGTCCAGGGCCTGGATCCCGCTCACGTTCGATACGTTCGGTCCGCCCGAAACCGAACCGCTTTGTCCGTGAATGACGAAGGTGTCGCCATTAATATTGGCGCCGACAAGTACTACCATTTTATACCCACTGCGAAACGGCATTGCCGGCCATGCCCGGATCTGCCGCGAATGCCGACCCGGATGCCCCTGACGTGCGGCCCGTGCAGCACCGTTCGCTTTCCCTTTTGTCCCTGGTTCGACTCAATCATTAAGCATTGTTTTGGAATCGCGCAATTGCGCGTCTCATTTTTTTGATCGCCGGAAACATGCCGTGATCGGGCCGGTTTCGCATTGCCACTGTCGGGAAGGGGCCAAAAACGGGCAGGAAAGTGGTCCGGTGCACACCTGGTCTGCATTTTATCCTTCCCGACGGGGGCGGCAGGCTGCCGGCGGCCGGAACGAAAACGGGGGGCCGAAGCCCCCCGTTTCCTTTTCAGCATGTCCCGGCCTGCGCAGGCATTCGCGATCACAGGCCCAGCTTGGCCGCCACGATCTCGTTCACGGCCTTGGGATTGGCCTTGCCGCCGGTGGTCTTCATGACCTGGCCCACGAACCAGCCCGCCAGCTTGGGATTGGCCTTGGCCTTTTCCACCTGCGCCGGGTTTGCGGCAATCACCTCGTCGACCGCCGCCTCGATGGCGCCGGTATCGGTGACCTGCTTCATTCCGCGTTCCTCGACGATCTTCGCCGGGTCGCCGCCTTCGACATAGACGATCTCGAACAGGTCCTTGGCGATCTTGCCGGAAATGTCGCCCTTGGAAATCAGCGCGATCACCCCGGCAAGCTGCTCCGGCGACATCGGGCTGTCCGCGATGTCCTTCTCGTCCCGTTTCAGGCGGCCGAAAAGCTCGTTGATGACCCAGTTCGCGGCCAGTTTGCCGTCGGCATGCGCCGCCACGGCCTCGAAATAGGCGGCGGCCTCCACTTCGGCCGTCAGGACCGAGGCGTCATAGTCCGACAGCCCGAAATCGCCCATGAAGCGCGCCTTCTTGGCATCCGGCAGCTCCGGCATGGTGGACGCGATGTCGTCGACCCAAGCCTGCTCGATCTCCAGCGGCAGCAGGTCGGGATCGGGGAAATAGCGGTAATCGTGCGCCTCTTCCTTGGACCGCTGGCTGCGGGTTTCACCCTTGTCGGGGTCGAAGCCGCGGGTTTCCTGGTCGACCTGTCCGCCCGCTTCCAGAATGGCGATCTGGCGCCGCGCCTCGACATCGATGGCCTGCTGGATGAACCGGGTGGAGTTCATGTTCTTGATCTCGCACCGCGTGCCGAGATGCGAGAAGTCGCCTGTTTCGCGGTACCTTTCGTAATCGCCCGGCCGACAGACCGAGACGTTGACGTCCGCCCGGAGGTTCCCGTTCTGCATGTCCCCGTCGCAGGTCCCCAGATAGCGCAGGATCTGGCGCAGCTTCAGGATATAGGCCGCGGCCTCTTCGGGGCCGCGGATGTCGGGGCGGCTCACGATCTCCATCAGCGCGACGCCCGAGCGGTTCAGGTCGACGAAGGACAGCGCCGGATCCATGTCGTGGATCGACTTGCCCGCGTCCTGTTCCAGATGAATGCGCTCGATCCGCACGCAGCGCGCGATGCCGGGGCCCATGTCCACGATCACCTCGCCCTCGCCCACGATGGGGTGATAAAGCTGGCTGATCTGATAGCCGGCCGGCTGGTCAGGATAGAAATAATTCTTGCGATCGAAGGCCGACCGCAGGTTGATCGCGGCCTTCAGGCCCAGTCCAGTCTTCACTGCCTGCGCCACGCAGAACTCGTTGATCACGGGCAGCATGCCGGGCATGGCCGCGTCCACGAAGGCCACGTTGGAATTGGGTTCCGCGCCAAAGGTGGTCGATGCGCCGGAAAACAGCTTCGCATTGGACGACACCTGCGCATGGACTTCCATGCCGATGACCAGTTCCCAGTCGTGCTTGGCACCGGCGATGATCTTGGGCTTGGGGGTCTCGTAGGTCAGGTCCAGCATGGCGACAGCCTTGTTTTAAGGGAACGGCTGGGTTCTAGGACGAAGCCCGCCCCGGGACAAGGCCCCGTGCAGGTCCGGGTCCCCGCCCCCCGCTTCTTCGGTCTTCAAATACCCTCGGGGGAGTCGCGTGCGAAGCGCGCGGCGGGGGCAGAGCCCCCATTCGACGCGGCCGTCAGAACACCGTGAAATGGGTCCACCGCACCGCCAGCCCCCGCGCCTCGAAGGCCGTCGCCAACTCCTTCCGGCGCGGCAGGCATTCGTCCGGCAGCCGGATCCGCTTGTCGTGCAGCTTCAGGACCAGCGTCACCCGAACGCTGAAATCCCACCGCCGGTCAAAGCGGACATGGTCGATCTCCTCCAGCGCGACGGTGCCCGTCCGGCTGCCCGTGGTCCAGATCAGTCGGTTCGGGTCCATTTCCAGCCCCGCCGGGCTGTCGACGACGATGTCGCGCAGGGCAGGCAATACCGGGATCGCCAGGACCAGCAACAGGATCCAGTGCGCCTCGAACAGCACCCTCAGCGCCATCAGCCCGAACAGCGCCGCCGCCACGATCAGCATCGCGACCGTGTCGCGCCCGCTGCGGTGAAAGGTGAAGTTCCCGGTCATCGGCCCCCGGATATGTCGAGCGTCGTGCCGGTGATATAGCTCGCCTCGTCCGACAGCAGGTACAGGATCGCGGTTGCGACCTCTTCGACCGATCCGACGCGCCCCATCGGGATCCCGCCCTTCAGCCGCTCCGCCCGGTCCGGCGCGCCGGACTTCCCGTGGATGGGCGAGGCGATCAGGCCGGGCCGGACCGCGTTCACGCGGATGCCCTGGTCCGCGACTTCCCTTGCCAGGCCTTGGGTGAAGGTGTCGACGGCGGCCTTGGTCGCGGCATAGTCGACGAATTCGTTGGGCGAACCCAGGCGGGCCGCCACGGACGAGGTGTTGACGATGGCCCCGCCGGTGCCCTGCGCCTGCATTCTCAGGACGGCCTCCTTCGCGACAAGCATGGCGCCGATCACGTTGATGTCGAAGATCTGGCGCAGGCGGTCGTGGGTATAGTCCGTCACCTTGGCGATGGGCGCCACGACGCCGGCATTGTTGGCCAGCGCATCGATCCGGCCGAACCCCTTGTCCAGGGCCCCGTAGATCGCGGCGATGCCTTCGGGCGTGGCAACGTCGCCGGGACACAGGAGGCAGGCAGCCCCCGCGGCCTCGCACTCCTTTGCCACCGCCTCGGCCGCGTCGCGGCTGGTGGCATAATTCAGTGCCAGGTCATAGCCGCGGGCGGCGGCCAGGCGCGCGGTGGCGGCGCCGATGCCGGTCGAGGCTCCGGTGATCAGAAGGGTCTTGCGGGACATGGGGGTGGCTCCGGCTGGGATCGGTCGGGACCAGTAAGCGCGAGGCAGCAGCGCTTGTCAAAGCACGGGCGGAGACGAGTGGGGCGCAGCCTGCGACCGCCCGATTGCGGCAGGGAAGGCCGTTTGAACGGCCTTGCCCCGCACCCGGCGTTGCCGCGGGTCTGAACCCGTCCTTGTCAGGACAGCATCCGTCCCACCATCTCGGTCATGTCGCGGGACAGGTCCGGAGTGGCGGCGATGCGCTCCAGCTCGGCCCTTGCATTAAGTTGCCGGCCGGCGTCGTAGTGGCGCCAGGTCTGGAAGGCCGCGCACATGCGCGCCGCGGTCTGCGGGTTCACCGCATCGAGCCTGATCAGCCAGTCCGCCAGCAGGCGATAGCCGGCGCCGTCCGCCGCGTGGAAACCGGCATGGTTTCCGGCCAGCGACCCGAAGACCGCCCGGAACCGGTTGGGGTTCTGCCACATGAAGTCGGAATGCTGCGTCAGCCGCGCCGTCGTCGGCACCGCGCCCCAGGGGTCGGCCTGCATCACCTGGATCGCGAACCACTTGTCCAGCACCAGCCGTTCGCCCTGCCACTGGTCATAGAAGTCTTCCAGTTCGCTGACGCCGTTCCCGGCGGCCAGAAGGCATCCCAGCGCCGCCAGTTGCATGGTCATGTTGTCGGCCGCCGAATACTGCGCCCGTGCCCGCATCGCGCCGTCGCGGCGGTTCAGGAAGGCCAGCGCCGCATTCCGCAGCGCCCGGCGGCCTGCCTGGTCCGCATTCGGGGCATAGGGTTCGCGGACCTGCATCTCTTCGTAGAGCGTGGCAAGCTCTGCCTCGGCCAGGCGCGCGATCTGGTCCTTCAGCGTCTCGGACGCGGTCCAGATCGCCATCGGGTCCGGCACGGTGCCGGCGGCGTGCAGTGCCGCCGCGATCTCGGACTGGCCGGGCAGGGCCAGCATCAAGGCGCGGTAGGCCGGGTCGAGGCTGTCGTCCCGCAGCACGTTGCGCAGGCCTTCGGCAAAGTCGCCGTCCAGCGGCGCGCCGGTCCGGGCGCCCTCCGTCAGGATCTCGCGCGCCAGGGCGCGGCCGGCTTCCCAGCGGTTGAAGGGGTCGGTGTCATGGGCCAGCAGGAAGGCCCGTTCCTCTCGGCTGACCTTTCGGTCCAGCGCGACAGGTGCCGAAAAGCCCCGCAGGATCGACGGCACCGGCTTCGACGGGATCCCGTCGAAGGTGAAGCTTTGGGTGGCGTCGGTCATTTCAAGCAGGGTGGTCGGCTGGATCTCGTCCCCGTTCGGGCCCAGAAGGCCTACGGCAATCGGGATCACCTGCGGCTTCGGGTCCGGCGAATGGGGCGTGGGGCGCGTTTCCTGCGTGAAGGTCAGCGTGTACCGGTCGCCCTCCCAGGATTCCTCTACCGTCAGGCGCGGCGTCCCGGCCTGGCTGTACCAGCGCTTGAACTGGCTCAGGTCACGGCCGGTGGCGTCCTGGAACACGGTCAGCCAGTCCTCGATCGTGCAGGCCTGCCCGTCATGGCGGTCGAAATAGAGGTCCAGTGCCCTGGCATAGCCGTCGTCGCCGACCAGCCGCTTCAGCATGCCGATGACCTCGGCGCCCTTTTCATAGACTGTCGCAGTGTAGAAGTTGTTGATCTCTTCATAGCTTTCCGGCCGGACCGGGTGCGCCAAGGGCCCCGCATCTTCCGGGAACTGCCGGCCGCGCAGGTCGATCACGTCGGCGATCCGCTTCACCGGGGCCGACCGCATGTCCGACGTGAACTGGCTGTCGCGGAAGACGGTCAGACCTTCCTTCAGGCACAGCTGGAACCAGTCGCGGCAGGTGATCCGGTTGCCGGTCCAGTTGTGGAAATACTCGTGCGCGATGATCGCCTCGATCCGCTCGAAGTTCAGGTCGGTGGCGGTTTCCGGGCTGGCCAGCACGGCGGAGGAGTTGAAGATGTTCAGCCCCTTGTTTTCCATCGCGCCCATGTTGAAGTCGTCCACGGCCACGATGTTGAAGATGTCGAGGTCGTATTCCCGGCCATAGACATCCTCGTCCCATTTCATCGACTTCCGAAGTGCTTCCATGGCGAAGGCGCACTTGTCCTCGTCGCCCGGACGGACCCAGATGTTCAGTTCCACGTCGCGGCCCGATTTTGTGGTGAAACGCCCGGGGTGGTTGATCAGCTCGCCCGCGACCAGCGCGAACAGGTAGGCCGGCTTAGGCCAGGGGTCGTGCCATTCGGCAAAGCCGGGGCCGGTGGCCACCTTATTGCCGTTCGACAGCAGCACCGGCAGGTCGCCGTTGATGCGCACGGTGAAGACGCTCATCACGTCCGGCCGGTCGGGATAGAAGGTGATCTTGCGGAAGCCTTCCGCCTCGCACTGGGTCGAATACATGCCCTTGGACATGTAAAGCCCTTCCAGCGCGGTGTTGTTCGCCGGATCGATCTCCACCACCGTTTCCCACACGAAGTCGTGGGGCGGTACGTGGCAGGTCAGGCCTTCGGCCGTGATCAACGGCGTGACCGGCATCCCGTCGATGGTGGCCGAGATGAATTTCAGATGCTCGCCATGAAGGAAGAAGGTCTTGTCTTCGGCCTCGGGATTGGGGCGGAACCCGATCTTCGTGGTCACCCGCGTGGCATGGGGCGACAGGTCGAACGTCAAGTGAACGAAGTCCACCAGATAACCGAAAGGTTTGTAATCTTTCAGGAAAATCTTGCCGGGGGCTGCGTCGCGCATTGGGGCCTCGCTTTGGCTACGGACTGGCAACGTTAGGAACAGGTTAAAATTTCCGCAGGCGGGCTACAAGGGGCGTTTCTGCACTGCCGCATTTTCTTCGCGTCGCGCGGATTCCGTCCGCCCGCGATGTCAGGGGCAAGGGCCTGTCCTGCATCGAAAAAACCGGGTCTGGCCCCGGCTTCGCCTGGTCTTGCGCCGCTTCGGAAGCGCGTTTTCCCCTTCGGAAGCGTGTTTTCCCCAGGTGCCCTGCATGCGGGCGGGGCCCGGTTTTCCCCGGCCTGCGCGGAATTGCCATGAAACAAGTCTGGCGTCCGGGCGTTGGCACCATGACGGAACACGGAAGAAGGATGGAAAGGACCCCTTATGTCTGCACCTGACACCAACGTCGACCGCGAAGCCCGGCGGCACAAGCCGGCCCTGGTCGGCATCTTCGCCGCGCTGGGCGCCATCGTGGCCCTGATCCTGGCTGTCGGCCTGTTCGCAAGTTCAAGCGATGTAGGCGACAACGACGCGACGCCGGCTGTGGCCCCTGGAACGTCGACCGCCGGTGGCTGACAGCGCCGCGACCAAATGTGGAAAAGGCCCGCCCCGGACAGCCGGCGGCGGGCTTTTCTGTTGTGCCGTCGGCACTGGTGACACATGCTGACAGGATGCTGTCAGCATGTGTGTGCGACAGAAGGCTCATCGGAAGACAGAAGGAGCCCGACCGATGACCTATGCACCTGAAAACCCGACCGTCTGGATGGAAATCCCGGTCACTGACATGGACAAAGCGATGGCGTTCTATACCGCCGTGACGGACATGGAATTCGACTACGTCACCGAAGGCCCGAACCCGATGGCGATGTTCAAGGCCGCATCCCCCGGTGGCGTGGCCGGGCATCTTTATCCGGGCAAGCCCGCGCCCCGCGGCATGGGTTCGACCATCCATCTGGCCGCGCCCGACAAGCTGGAAGCGACGATGGAACGCGTGAAGGACGCCGGCGGCACCGTGATATCTCCGCCGATCCCGTTCCCGCGGGGGCGCTTCTTCTATGCCGAGGACCTGGACGGCAACTCGGTGGGCTTCATCGAGTTCGCCTGATGCGTCGCGCCGACCGCCTGTTCGAGATCATTCAGCATCTGAGGGGCGGTCGGCGCACCACGGCCGAAAAGCTGGCCGGGGCGCTGGAGGTCAGCAAGCGCACGGTCTATCGCGATATCGCGGACCTGATGGCCTCTGGTGTGCCGATCTCGGGCGAGGCGGGGTTCGGCTATGTGCTGGACGACGGCTACGACATCCCGCCGATGATGTTCACGCGGGACGAGATCACGGCGCTGGTTGCAGGGGCCCGGCTGCTGCGCGCCTGGGGCGGGGCGTCCATGGCGCGGGCGGCGGAAGAGGCGCTGATCAAGATCGAGGAAGTATTGCCCCCCGACGCCCGCGTTCAGGCGCGGGGCGTCGAGATACGGTCCTTCGCACCGCAGATGACCGAAGCGGTGCGCCAGCGGCTGGACCTGCTGGAACAGGGGGTCGACCTGCGCCGGCGGCTGCGGCTGTCCTATGCCGACGCGGACGGACGGATAACGGAACGGGTCGTGCAGCCCTTGGGATTGTGGTTCTGGGGTAAGGTCTGGACCCTGGTCGGCTGGTGCGAACTGCGCGACGATTTCCGGATGTTCCGCGTCGATAGGATTGCGGCGATGGACGACACGGGCGAGACGTTCCGCCCGCTGAAGGGCCGGACCTTGCGCGACTTCTATGCCAAGGTCGAGGAAACCGAAGGCCGACACGTGCCGTTCGGGCGGTAGGGGGGCTTTCCACGGGCCATTGGTTTGCGGAACGGTGCGTGGAGACCACGCACCCTACGGATGGCGCAAGCTCACTCGAATGAAGGAGACGTGCGTTCTGTATCCTGAAGCGGTGGAAGATGACCCTGTTCGATAGATTCCTGACGTCCCGGAAGATTGCCCTCGTAGAATTCATCAACGACAATCTGCGGATTGTATTCTGCGGGTGGACTGCGCATGACGGTCAACAACACCCTTGCTTTCCAAGGTGGTAAAGCCGAGGGCTTTGCCGGTGCAACCGTCTTGGGAACATCGACGGGGGATCGGAATTTCAGGATCCGGTTCGACGGGGACAGAGTGCTGATCATCGGTCTGGCCGAAGATGAATGCTTTGGCCCCGAGGCGATGGTCCTGTGGCATGACAGTGGCATCTGCATTGTCTTGCTGTGACTGGCGCGTGCCTGATCAACCTTGCGACCCGGCTCCCATCGTACCTGAATACGCCGATTTCCCGCACCTTCTGGGACGTAGTCTCCACGCCTGGGTCTGGTCATGGTGATGAGGCGTGCGGACCACGTACAGTATGATCGCCGTAACCCCTGACTCTCGGAAATCTTGAAAGTGCTGCCTGCGCGCGGATGATGGATTATTCTGATGGTATCCATCATGTTTAACGACATTGCCCGAACCGGACCGATCCTCTACTCCGGGCGGGGCCTGACGAGGAGAGCGCCCGAATGACAACCCTTGTGACCGTGGAAGAGATGCAGGTGGCGCCCGAGCTGAAGGCGTTCATAGACTCAGAGGCGCTGCCGGGCACCGGAGTGGAGCCTGCCGTGTTCTGGGCCGGCCTGTCGCGCATGGCGCATGAGCTGGGCCCGGAAAACCGCGCCTTCCTGGCCCGGCGCGAAGACCTGCAGGAACAGATCGATGCCTGGCACGTCACCCATCGCGGCCAGCCCCACGATCATCAGGCCTACAAGGCCTTCCTGAGGGAGATCGGATACCTCGTCCCCGAGGGCGGGGATTTCGGGATCGAGACCCGGAACACCGACCCGGAATTCGCATCCGTCGCCGGACCGCAGCTGGTGGTGCCGATCACCAATGCCCGCTATGCGCTGAACGCCGCGAATGCGCGGTGGGGCTCGCTCTACGATGCCTATTACGGCACCGACGCCATGGGATCGCTGCCGCCCGCGGGGCCGTTCGAGGCCGGCCGTGGCGCCCGCGTCGTCGCCCGCGTGAGCGTCTTCCTGGACGAGACCTTTCCGCTGGAAGGCGCCTCTCATGCCGACGTGACCGCTTACAAGGTCGAGGACGGGGCGCTTCTTGCCGACGGCTATCCGTTGATGGAGCCCGGGAAATTTGCGGGCTTCGCCGGCGATCCGTCCCGGCCGACCTCGGTCCTGCTGGTCAATAACGGGCTGCATGTCGAACTGGTCTTCGACCGGGATCACCCGATCGGCATGACCGACCGGGCGGGAATCGCGGATGTAGTGATCGAAAGCGCGGTGTCGGCGATCATGGACTGCGAAGACTCGGTTGCCTGCGTCGATGCCGAGGACAAGGTGCTGGCCTATCGCAACTGGCTGGGCCTGATGAAAGGCGACCTGGAGGACACCTTTGAAAAGGGCGGCAAGTCCATGACCCGGACCCTGGCCGCGGATCGCGTCTTCACGGCGCCGGACGGATCACGGAAGGTGCTCAAGGGCCGGGCGCTGATGCTGGTCCGGAATGTCGGCCACCTGATGACCAATCCGGCGATCCTGGATCGAGACGGGAACGAGATCTACGAAGGCCTGATGGACGCGCTGATCACCACGGTGATCGCGATGCACGACCTGGGCCGGGATGGCGGCAATTCGACTTGCGGATCGGTTTATGTCGTGAAGCCCAAGATGCACGGGCCGGACGAGGTCGCCTTTGCCGACCGGATCTTCACCATGGTGGAAGAGATCCTGGCGCTGCCCCAATACACCGTGAAGCTGGGCATCATGGACGAGGAGCGCCGGACGTCGGTCAACCTGAAGGAGTGTATCCGGGCGGCAAAGCACCGGGTGGCCTTCATCAACACCGGCTTCCTGGACCGGACGGGGGACGAGATCCACACTTCGATGGAGGCGGGGCCGTTCAGCCGCAAGGACTTCATCAAGCGCAAGGCCTGGATTTCGGGCTACGAGAACCAGAACGTCGATATCGGCCTGGAATGCGGGCTGCAGGGCAAGGCGCAGATCGGCAAGGGCATGTGGGCCATGCCCGACAAGATGGCGGCGATGCTGCAGGCCAAGATCGAGCATCCGCAGGCGGGCGCCAACTGTGCCTGGGTGCCCAGCCCCACGGCCGCGACGCTGCATGCACTGCACTATCACAAGGTGAACGTCTTTGCCGTGCAGGACGCGCTGAAGAAGGGCGGGCGCCGCGCCTTCGTGGACACGGTGCTGGACATCCCGCTGGCGGCCTACCAGCAGTGGAGCCCCGAGCAGATCGCCCGCGAGGTCGAGAACAACGCCCAGGGCATCCTGGGCTATGTCGTGCGCTGGATCGACCAGGGCGTGGGCTGTTCCAAGGTGCCCGACATCAACGATGTGGGTCTGATGGAGGACCGCGCGACCTGCCGGATTTCCGCCCAGCACATCGCCAACTGGCTGCACCACGACGTGGTGTCGGCGCAGGATGTGATGAAGGCGCTGCACAAGATGGCGGCGAAGGTGGACGAACAGAATGCGGGCGACCCCCTTTACGAACCGATGGCGCCGGCCTTCGACGGGATCGCCTTTCAGGCGGCCTGCGATCTGATCTTCAAGGGCAGGGTGCAGCCGTCCGGTTATACCGAGCCGGTGCTGCATGCGCGGCGCCTGGAGAAGAAGGCGGCCGTCTGAAGCGGCAGGGGCGGAGCGAGGGGACCCTTGGCCCCCTCGCGCTCCCCCGCGAGTATTTTTGAAGAGAAGAAGGGGCGGGACGCGCCCCGGCCTTTGAGGGAGAGAGCCATGTTTTCGATCGAGACCGCGCGGGTCATCGTGCGTGCCGCGCAGGACGAAGGCCGCAGGAAGGGGTTCAATCCGCTGGCGGTGATCGTCCTGGACGAAGGCGGGCATACCGTGGCCTTCGAGCGCGAGGACGGTGCCTCGCCCGGCCGCTATGCCGTGGCGCATGGCAAGGCCTATGGCGCGGTAATGATGGGCATGGCGGGGACGGCCCTGACCGGGCTGGCCGAGGCGCGTCCGTTCTTTTCCGCGGCCCTGACGGGCGTCTTCGACGGCCATTTCGCGCCGGTCCCGGGGGGCGTGCTGATCCGGAACGAGGACGGGCTGGTCATCGGCGCCGTCGGCGTCAGCGGCGATACCTCGGAAAACGATGCGGATGCGGCGCTGGCCGGGATCGCGGCGGCGGGTCTGACCGGCGAACGTTGAGCGTGCGAAACGGGCAGGATGCCCGGAATCCGGGCAACAGCCTGCCAGATGTGCAGACCGGCAGATTGGACTGTGCCGGAGTGCAAGGGCCGCCGCCTTGTGGCGGCGGGGGGCGGACGTTAGCTTTTGCGGGTCAGTTTCCGAAAGGTCGACCATGTCCCGCAGCCCCTCCATCTCCGTCCAGGGTTCCTCTGCCGCCGTGCCGCTGACGGCGCCAACGGTAAAGCGCGAGGTCGGCGGGGCCGGGCGGCGGCCGGTTGTGGGCGTGATCGGCAATGCGACGGTGATCGGCGACAGTTACCAGACCTTTGCCGGCGGACGCATGAATGCCGAGGCCATTGCCCATGTCTCGGGTTGCCTGCCGCTGGTGATCCCGAGCGATCCGTCCTTCGTCTGTGTCGAGGACCTGATGGAGTGCTGCGACGGGTTCCTGCTGACCGGGGGGCGGGCCAATGTCCATCCCGAGGAATACAGCGAGGACGAGACAGAGGCGCACGGCACCTTCGACCGGGCCCGCGACGGGATCACGTTGCCGCTGATCCGGGCCTGCGTCGAAAGCGGCCAGCCCTTCATCGGCGTCTGTCGCGGTTTCCAGGAGGTGGCGGTGGCCATGGGGTCGTCGCTTTATCCTGAAATCCGGGACCTGCCGGGGCGGATGAACCACCGGATGCCGCCGGACGGCACGATCGAGGAGAAGTTCGCCCTGCGCCATGTCGTCAGCCTGCGGCCGAACGGGCCCTTTGCGAAACTGTTCGGGGCGCGCGAGGTGATGACCAATTCGCTGCACGGGCAGGGTATCAAGGAACCGGGCGAGCGGGTGGTCATGGACGGCTTTGCCCCCGACGGCACGCCCGAGGCGATTTATGTCGACGGTGCGCCGGGGTTCACGCTGTCGGTGCAGTGGCACCCGGAATACAATGCCGCGAACGATCCGGTCTCGCGGCCCCTGTTCGAGGCCTTTGGCGATGCCGTGCGCGCCTGGGCGGAGCATCGGCGTCCGGCGGCGTTGCAATGCGCAGGGTGAGGCGAACGCGTCAGGGTGCACGGGGACCATTTACCCTGTGGGTGGGCGTCAGAACGTTGACATTGGATCCTTAAAGGGAATGAGCCGCCCCATGGGGCGGCTCTCGGTCCTGTAACGGATGAACATCAGACCAGCAGGTCGAAGTCGTGCATCAACGGCAACTTGCGCGGCCTAGTTCCGGTCAGGTCGAAGATCGCGTTGGCTAGGGCCGGCATCGATCCGGGCGTGCCGGGCTCGCCGGCGCCGCCGAGATAGGGGTTCGTCTCCAGCACCCGGACTTCCATCTCCGGGCAGTTGTGGATCCTGAGAGCGTCGTAGTCGTAGAAGTTCTGCTGTTCCGCCGCGCCGTCGCTGAACGTGATCTCTCCGAAGCAGGCGGCCGACAGACCATAGACCAGGGCGCCGGTCATCTGCGCCTCGATGATCGACGGGTCCAGCGCCAGGCCCGCGTCGCAGGCGATCCAGGCCTTCGCGATGCGGATGGCGCCGTCTTCGTTCCGGACCTCGATCACTGTCGCGACCGGCGTGCCGAAACTGTAGCAGAAGGCAACGCCGCGGCCGATGCCGTCGGGGGTCTTGCCGGTCCAGCCGGACATCTCTCGGACCGCGGCGAGCGTCCCGGCCGAGGGCGCGTGGATGTCCCGGATCAGGTCGTAGCGCATCTGCAGCGGGTCGGCGCCGGCGGCATGGGCCAGTTCGTCCACGAAACATTCGTGGAAGAACCCGTTGTGGGAATTGCCGACCGACCGCCAGGACCCCACCGGCAGGGCCAGGTCCGAGACGTAGCCGCGGATGCGATAGTTCGGGATCCCGTAGGGTTGGTTGAAGGCGCCTTCGACCATCACCTTGTCCGGTCCCACCGGTGACAGGCCCATCCGCGTCATGTACTGCCTGATCGCGGATTGCGACGCGATCCGGCCGTCCAGCATCACGACTTTGCCGTCCTTCACCGCACCCTTCATCCGGGCCAGCGCCGCGGGGCGGTAGAAGTCGTGGGTCATGTCCTCTTCCCGCGACCAGGTCAGCTGGACAGGGGTGCCGTCCATCGCCCTGGCCAGCTTCGCGGCATAGACCGCGTAATCGAAATCGCCCCGCCTGCCGAAGCCGCCGCCCAGGAAGGTCGTGTGAACCTCGACATCTTCCTTGGCCACGCCGGCGGCCGCGGCACAGTGGTCCTGGACCAGGATCGGGGCCTGGTTGCCGCACCAGATGTCCAGCTTGCCGTCCTTCAGAAGAGCGGTGGCGTTCATCGGCTCCATCGTCGCGTGGGCCAGGTAGGGGACGGTATAGTCTGCCGTGACCTCGGTCGCGCCTGCGGGCAGGGTGGCGACATCGCCATCGTCGCGCATGGTCGAATCCGGGCTGCCGTCGAAGGCGCGCGCCATCCGGGCCAGGATCGCGTCGGTATCGGCGGGATAAGCGGCGGCGTCCCAATCGGGTTTTACCGCCTCGGCCGCCTGCAACGCCAGCCAGGTATTCGTGGCCACGACCGCGAAGGCATCGCCCAGGTCCACGACCTGTTCGACCCCCGGCATCCGCAACGCGTCCGAGGCGTCAAAGCCCGCCATGCCCGCGCGGGCCGGGTTTGCCTTCAGGGCCGCGAATTTCATGCCCGGCAGGCGGACGTCGATGCCGAATTCCGCGGTGCCGGTCGCCTTGGCCGCCATGTCGACGCGGGGCACCGATTTGCCCAGATAGCGCCACTGCGACGGATCCCGCAGAGCGACGTCCGTGACCGGGGAAAGCTTTGCCGCGTCCGCCGCCAGATCCTCGTATCGCAGCTCGACATTGCCCGGGGCGATGACCTTGCCGTCCCGCGTCGTCAGCCGGCTGCGGTCGATCCCCAGCCGTTGGGCCGCGGCCTCCTTCAACGTTTCCCGGGCCGAGGCGCCGGCGGCGCACATCCGCGGGAACCCGTCGGCCATCGAGGTCGAGCCGCCGGTGATCTGTGCGCCCAGAACCTTGCCGACCTTGCCCAGCACGTCGGCGATGCCGTGCTGAAAGGCCGTCATTTCGTATTCCTTGCCGGGCAGCAGGCCGCCCATCATCGCCGTGTTGTAATAGGCGGCGGCGGCCGGTCCATGGATCACGCGGACCTGTCCCAGGTCGACATCAAGTTCCTCGGCGATCATGGCGGCCCAGGTGGTCTGGACGCCCTGACCCATCTCGGCCCGGGGGGCGACCAGAGTCACGCCGTCCTGATCGATCACGACGAAGGGGTTGGGCACCGCTTGCCCCGGTTCGGGTTTCAGGGGGTTCGGGGCAGGGCGGCCGATATAGTACGCGCCGAAGGCCACGCCGCCCACGACGGCGGCGGACCCGATCAGGAAGGTGCGGCGGGCGATCTTGCCGATGCGGGACATCCTAGGCCTCCTTCATCTTGGCGGCGGCAGTATGGATCGCGGCGCGGATCCGGGGATAGGTCCCGCAGCGGCACAGGTTGCCCTGCATGGCCATGTCGATGTCGTCGTCGCTTGGGGCGGGGTTGTCCGCCAAGAGGGCCGCCGCCTGCATGATCTGCCCCGACTGGCAATAGCCGCATTGCGCCACCTGGTGGTCGACCCAGGCCGCCTGGATCGCGGCCATGGCGTCGGGCGTGCCCAGCCCCTCGATCGTCGTGACCGGCCCGTCGACATCCGCCAACGCCATCTGGCAACTGCGGACCGCCGTCCCGTTGACGTGGACGGTGCAGGCACCGCAGGCCGCCACGCCGCAGCCGTATTTCGTGCCGGTCATTCCCAGCGCGTCCCGCAGCACCCAAAGCAGCGGGACCTCGCCGGGCAGGTCGATGTCGTGTGGGGTTCCGTTGACCGTCAGTGTCGTCGACATGGGACCTCTCCCTCTGGTTTCGTCGATCCTGACAATATTTTCAAAAAACGTCAATCTGTAATTTGACAATCTGGGGCGAAAGTGTCAAAGCCCGGGCCGCGAGGGCATTCATGAGCAAAGACAGTTCCGACCCACGGCGGAAGGCGATCCTGCAGGCGGCCACCACGGCTTTCGCGTCTTACGGCTATCGGAAGACGTCGATGGACGATATCGCGCGCGCCGCAGGCATGTCGCGCCCTGCGCTGTACCTGCACTATCGCAACAAGGAAGAAATCTTCCGGACCATGGTCGACTGGTTCTATGCCGAGGCGGCCATGAACCTGCGCGAGGCCCTGGCCACAGGGGATGACCGGCCGATCGCCGCCGTGCTGTCCCGGGCCTTCCGTGCCCAGGGCGGGGACCTGCTGGCCCTGCTGATGCAATCGCCCCACGGAATGGAGCTGTTCGACGCGGGATCGCTGGTCGCGCTGGACATTGCCCAGGCGGGAGAGCGGACCCTGACCGGGATCTATGCCGACTGGCTGCACGCATTGGCCAGGGCAGGACGCATCGCCCCGCCAGAGGCGCCAGAGGCCGCGGCCCGCGCCATGACCGCAGCCCTGAAGGGGCTGAAATTCGCGGCCGACGACTATGACAGCTATGTCGCGCTGCTGGAGGCGCTTGCCGCCCTGATCGGTCCGGGCCTGGAGCGCCGGGAACCGATTACGACAAACCCGGTGTGAAAGAGCGGCGCGCTCTGCCTGCACAATAAGTCGATATTAATCGGAGTGTGTGGCGATTCCTTGCCGACGCGACTGATGCTTGTTGCTTAAAATAGACTTATTCTAATAAGTCGCGCGAAACTTCACAGATCGGACATCCGATCCGGGGGGGCGCGTGGGCAGAATACCTTTTAATTTCCTTGCTTTGGAAAATATCGATGCTGTGTCTGTCCAAGGGTGTGCCCCGGGACGGATGGGGCTTTGGTCGTCGGCCGGGCCTGTTTCGGCCGCGGAAAAGGTTCGGACTCGGATTTCGAATTCCCGAATCGAACCAGTTCGAGGCCATGGTCTCGCTGCCGGACGGCCTATGCCGGCGGGCATTCGTGTGGGGATTCGTCATGACGCGCTTCGAATCTTGACGGTCACGCATCGCCCCGGGGCCGGTGCCGCCCTGGATCTTGCCCTGCGGTCCCGCGCCGTTCGGTGTCCCTTCCCACAGGGCCGGAAAAGCCCCCGGAATGGGGATATTCCAGACTTTCCGGATGCCCGGCTTCGGGCGAGAGTCCGGGCATTCGGGTCCGGTGGGATGGACTTTCGACCAGAGCGAGATGGCCCCGGCGGACCATGCGAAACGGGACACTTCATCGAAGGTGGCCGATCGGCATGGGCCGGCCCGGGGGCGCGGGCCTATGGCAGGGTCCGGTGACGTTCCGTCATCGGTCCGGTTCCGGATGACTAACCCTGCCGACGTCGTGGACTGATCCGTCGCCGGCACTATTTGCAAAAAAAACGCCGCTTTAAGCTGGCGATACCAAACTGGCACTACTGGAAGTCGTAAAATGTACCATCTCCTACTGTTCCTCCACATGCTGAGTGCTGCAATCCTGCTGGGCACGATCCTCGGCGTCGCATTCTTCATGATACGGGCCACGGCAACCCGTAGTTCTACACGCGTGGCGCATATTGCCGGGTCGGTGCTGTCGGTGGACATTTACCTGACCTTTCCGGCGCTGGTCGTGCTACCGGTGACGGGGGTCCTGCTCAGCCGCGTGGCCGGCTTCGCGATGACGGACGGATGGCTTATGCTGTCGTCGGTGTTGTTCGCGGTGGTGGTGGCATTCTGGATCCCGCTGACACTGTTTTTGCTGCGGATGCGCGAACTGGCCGAAGACACGCGGGACGCGCGCAAGCCGATCTCGGCCGGCTTCCTGAAGTTCTACCGGCTGTGGTGGTTGTTCGGCGTGCCGGCCTTTTTCTTTACGCTGCTGATCATGTGGCTCATGATCCTTAAGCCCGAGTTCTGATCCGACAGGGACGCGCGTCAGGTCACGGCCTGGCGCACGCTGTATTCGGGCCGGTCCCAGTGCCGGCCGGCCAGGATCTGGGACAGGATCGCCGCGGCCTGCCGGATGTCGTCCTCGCCCAGGTACAGCGGCGTGATGCCGAAGCGCATGATGTCGGGGGCGCGGAAGTCCCCGATGACCCCGCGGTCGATCAGCGCCTGCATCGCGGCATAGCCGTTTTCGAACCGGAACGAAACCTGGCTGCCACGGACCTGCGGGTCGCGGGGCGAGACCAGTTCCAGCCCCGGGCAGCTGCTTTCCACTTCCCGAATGAACAGTTCCGACAGCGCGATGGAGCGGGTGCGGACATCGTGGATGTCGGCCATGTCCCAGACGTCCATCGCGGCCTCCAGCGCAGCCATCTGCAGGACCGGGGGCGTGCCCACCCGCATCCGTTCGACCTTGCGCCCCGGGCGATAGGCCAGGTCGAAATCAAAGGGTGCCTCGTGCCCCAGCCAGCCTGACAGTGCGGGCAGGGCCGCATCGGCATGGCGGGGGGCGACATAGATGAAGGCCGGCCCGCCGGGGCCGGAATTCAGGTACTTGTAGGTGCAGCCCGCCGCAAAGTCGGCGCTGCATCCCGACAGGTCCACCGGCAGGGCGCCGGCGGAATGGGCCAGATCCCAGACGGCAAGCGCGCCCATGTCATGCGCCTTGCGTGTCAGCGCTTTCATGTCGTGCTTGCGGCCGGTGCGATAGTCGACCTCGGTCAGCATCAGGACCGCGATCTCGTCGGTGATGGCGTCCTCGACCTCTTCCGGCGCCACGACGCGGAGTTCGTACTTGTCGCCCAGCGTCTTCAGCAGACCGCCGGCCATGTAGAGGTCGGACGGGAAGTTGCCGTTGTCCGACAGGACGACATGGCGGTCGGGCCGCAGGGCCAGGGCCGCGGCCAGCGCCTGGTAGACCTTGATCGACAAGGTATCGCCCAGAGTGAC
Organism: Chachezhania sediminis; assembly: GCF_009765275.1. Lineage (GTDB taxonomy): Bacteria > Pseudomonadota > Alphaproteobacteria > Rhodobacterales > Rhodobacteraceae > Chachezhania > Chachezhania sediminis. The sequence goes on along the minus strand of NZ_VOPH01000001.1, from coordinate 492,253 downwards.
ATGGCCTGCTTCGGCGCCGATCAGGCGGCCGATGCGGTCGCCCAGGTCGCCCGGTTTCGCCATCCAGCCGGCGCGGTTCCAGCCGGTGATCAGCATTTCGCCCCATTCGTCGCGGATCGTGGTGGCGACCCGGTCGGGCACGGCACGGGGCAGGGGGCCCAGCGAGTTCCCGTCGAGATAGATCGTGCCATTCGGCAGGTGAAAGGCGTTGCGGGTCGCGGTGAAATCGGTGGTCATGGCTATGTCCTGTCTGGCGGTCTTGCGGCGCGCGGGGCCTTCCTGTCCGGCCGCCCCCTGGGGACCGGCCGGCCGTGCAGCCCTGGCGCCCCGCTTTTCGCCGGCGCGCCAGGGCCGGGCGGCGTCACATCTGGCCGCCCGCGATCTCGATCACCTGGCCGTTGATGCTTTGCGAGCCGGGGCCCACCAGCCACATCGCGGCGGTCGCGATTTCCTCGGGGGCGATCAGGCGCTTGTGGCGGTTTTCGTCCACCATCAGACGCAGGGCCTCGTCCGCCGAAACACCGGCCCGCTGGGCAATCGATTCGATGTTGCGGTCGACGATGGGCGTCGCGACATAGCCCGGGCAGATCGCGTTGAAGGTCATTTCCGTGCCCAGGTAATCCTCGCTCAGCGCCCGGGTCAGGCCGATCAGCCCGTGCTTCGACGCGGAATAGGCCGGCGCGCCCTTCAGCCCCCGGATCCCGGCGATCGAGGCCACGGTGATCACCCGGCCCCAGCCTTCGGCCCGCATGCCCGGCAGGCAGGCGCGGATCGTCAGGAAGGCGCCATCCAGGTTCGTGGCCATCATGTTGCGCCAGAATTCCAGCGATGTCTTGTGCAGGGCGCGGCCTTCGGCAACGCCGGCATTGGCGACACAGATCTGGACCGGACCGCGGGCTTCTACCGCCTGGGCGATCTTGGCGTCCACGTCGGCCTCGTCCCGCACATCCATGGCCATGCCGGTCATGCGCTCGCCCGCCACCTCGTCCAGCACTTCCTGCCTGCGGCCGGTGATCGTGACATGCGCGCCTTGGGCCGCCAGGGCCTGCGCTATGGCTAGACCGATTCCCGTTCCGCCGCCCGTGACCAGGGCGTGCTTGCCTGAAAGATGCATCGATAACCTCCCGTTCCGTCGATTGGCCGCAACCCTAGTCGCGCAACCTGCCGTGGCAAGGGCCCGCGGGACGGCCGTGACGCAACGATGCTGCTGACAATTGTCAGTCCCAGAGGGGACTTCGGGCAACAATCCTGCCCAAACCTGCGGCACAGATGCCCGAATTGCGACAAATCCCGACATGACAGCGACCCTTTATTGCGTTGAACCGGGGCGAAAGTTAGGGGACATTCCCAAGGAAGGGGCCTGTAAAGCCCGTTGTCCGTTCACAGGAAGGGGAACGCCAAGGTGAAGATCGGAACGCCTAAGGAGCTGTTCGAAGGCGAGGCGCGCGTCGCCATGACGCCCGACAGCGCACGGCAGCTTCAGAAACTGGGCCACGAGTGCCTGATCGAGACGGGGGCCGGCCTGGCCGCCGGTTTCACGGATGCCGCCTATGAAGAGGCCGGTGTCGAGATCGTCAAGACCGGCGCCCAGCTGTACAAGGCCGCCGACGTCATCGCCAAGGTCCGTCCGCCCACGGAAACCGAGGTCAAGCGCCTGACCAGCGGTCAGACCCTGATCTCGTTCTTCTACCCTGCGGCGAACGAGGAACTGATGCAGCTGGCCGCGTCGAAGGGCGCGACCGTCGTGGCGATGGACATGGTTCCGCGGATTTCGCGGGCCCAGAAGATGGACGCGCTGTCGTCCATGGCGAATATCGCGGGCTATCGCGCGGTGATCGAGGCGGGCGCCAATTTCGGCCGCTTCTTCACCGGCCAGGTGACCGCCGCGGGCAAGGTGCCGCCGGCCAAGGTGCTGGTCGTGGGCGCCGGTGTGGCAGGTCTTGCCGCCATCGGCACCGCGACCTCGCTGGGGGCCATCACGCTGGCCTTCGACGTGCGCCCAGAAGTGGCCGAGCAGATCGAATCGATGGGGGCAGAATTCGTCTTCCTCGACTTCGAGGAAACGGCACAGGACGGCGCGGCGACGGGGGGCTATGCGGCCCCCTCCAGCCCGGAATTCCAGGCCAAGCAGCTTGAGAAGTTCCGCGAACTGGCGCCCGACATCGACATCGTCATCACCACCGCCCTGATCCCGAACCGTCCGGCGCCCAAGCTCTGGACCAAGGACATGGTCGAGATGATGAAGCCCGGCTCGGTCATCATCGACCTGGCGGCGGAACGCGGCGGCAACTGCGACCTGACCGTCCCGGACGAGAAGATCGTGACCGACAACGATGTCACCATCGTCGGCTACACCGACTTCCCCAGCCGGATGGCCACGCAGTCCTCGACGCTTTACGCGACGAACATCCGTCACATGATGACGGACCTCACGCCCGACAAGGACGGCGTGATCAACCACAACATGGACGACGACGTCATCCGTGGCGCGACGGTCACCTTCGACAAGGAAGTGACCTTCCCGCCGCCGCCGCCGAAGATCCAGGCGATTGCGGCGCAGAAGCCGAAGGAAAAGCCCAAGGAACTGACGCCGGCAGAGAGGAAGGCGGCCGAGGCCGCGGCCTTCAAGGCGCAGACGAAAAGCCAGGTGACGATGCTTGCCGTCGGCACCGTGCTGCTGCTGCTGCTGGGCCTCATCGCGCCCGCCAGCTTCATGCAGCACTTCATCGTCTTCGTGCTGTCGGTCTTCATCGGCTTCCAGGTGATCTGGAACGTTGCGCATTCGCTGCACACGCCGCTGATGGCGGTCACGAACGCGATTTCGTCCATCATCATCCTGGGCGCACTGATGCAGGTCGGATCGGGCTCCGCGCTCGTGATCATCCTGGCGGCGCTGTCGATCTTCATGGCCGGCATCAACATCTTTGGCGGCTTCCTCGTCACCCGGCGCATGCTCGCCATGTTCCAGAAGTCCTGAGGGGGTCGATAACATGGAATTCGGTTTCACTACGGCCGCCTATGTTGCTGCTGCGGTCCTGTTCATCCTGTCGCTCGGGGGCCTCTCCGGCCAGGAAAGCGCCAAGCGGGCCGTCTGGTACGGCATCGTCGGCATGGCGCTGGCGGTCTTCGCCACGCTGATCGGCCCGGGCTCGGGCCTGTGGCTCCTGTCCCTGATCCTGATCGCCGCGGGCGGCATCATCGGCTATTTTGTCGCCAAGCGCGTCCAGATGACCGAGATGCCGCAGCTGGTCGCCGCCATGCACTCGCTGGTGGGCCTGGCCGCTGTCTTCGTGGGCTTCAACGCCGAGTTCGTGATGAACGCGGTGGCGGAGCTGCAGGCCGCCGGCGATCCCGAAGCGCTGCACACGCTGAAGGGCTTTGCCGCGACCGTGGCCCACAAGACCCCGGTCGAGATCGGCATCCTGAAGGTCGAGGTCTTCCTGGGCATTTTCATCGGTGCGATCACCTTCACCGGGTCTGTCATCGCCTTCGGCAAGCTGGCGGGCAAGGTCACCTCGACCGCCAAGAAACTGCCGGGCGGCCACGTGCTGAACGCGGGTGCGGCGGGCATCTCGCTGATCTGCCTGTTCTGGTACCTTGGGTCGGGCGCGCTCTTCCCGCTGTTCCTGATGACGGTGCTGGCGCTCTTCATCGGCTACCACCTGATCATGGGCATCGGCGGCGCCGACATGCCGGTCGTGGTGTCGATGCTGAACAGCTACTCGGGCTGGGCGGCAGCGGCGATCGGCTTCTCGCTGGGCAATGACCTCCTGATCGTGGTGGGCGCGCTGGTGGGCTCGTCCGGTGCGATCCTCAGCTACATCATGTGCAAGGCCATGAACCGGTCCTTCGTCTCGGTCATCCTCGGCGGCTTCGGCGGAGCCGCGGGTCCCCAGATGGAAGTCGAGGGTGAGCAGATCGCCATCGAGGCCGACGGCGTGGCTGCCGCCCTGAACGATGCCGACAGCGTCGTCATCGTCCCGGGCTACGGCATGGCGGTTGCTCAGGCGCAGAACGCGGTCAGCGAACTGGTCAAGAAGCTGCGCGCGGCCGGCAAGGAAGTGCGCTTCGCCATCCACCCGGTGGCGGGCCGTTTGCCTGGGCACATGAACGTGCTGCTGGCCGAAGCGAAGGTGCCCTATGACATCGTTCTGGAAATGGAGGAGATCAACGACGATTTCCCCGAAACCGACGTGGTGATCGTGATCGGCTCGAACGACATCGTGAACCCGGCGGCGCAGGACGATCCGAACTCGCCGATCGCCGGTATGCCGGTGCTGGAAGTGTGGAAGGCGAAGCAGGTCTTCGTGTCCAAGCGCGGCCAAGGCACGGGCTATTCGGGGATCGAGAACCCCCTGTTCTTCAAGGACAACACACGGATGTTCTACGGCGATGCAAAGGCCTCGCTCGACAAGCTCCTGCCGATGATCGACTGAGCGCACACGGGCGGCGTGACCGCCGCCCGACATCCACCTTGCGATGGATTCAGACCGGGCCGGGGGCGCTTCCCCCGGCCCGCTCCGTTTCCGGAGCGGCCCTCCCTCGAGATACTTGAAGACCAAAGACCCCCCCGCGCGCGCCTTCCTTCTTCTCTTTTCTCCAAATACCTCCGGGGGAGTCCTCCCGGAACGGGAGGACGGGGGCAGAGCCCCCGTCTGCGCGATCGACATATGAACGAACCGGTAGGGCGCGTGCTCCGCACCCACCGCTTGTCATTCCAGGCCGGACGCCCCGTCCTTCCTTACCAGTGCATCGAACTGCTCCGGCAACACCTCCTGGCCGCCGGCCCGCGGCGCCGTGGTGCCATCCCGGACCGCGCGCATCGCCCCGCTTCGATTGCCACGCGGTCGCAAGGCCAGGCCGCTGAGGCCTGGAATGAATATTGCGCGGCGGGCCCGGCCAGCACGGGCGCCAGCAGGCACGTCGGGGAAAGGAGGATCTGTCGGGTCATCCGTTGCCCCGTTCGTTGCCTTCACGATGGAGGACGGAGGTGGCATGCGGCCCCTGCGGACGGGCGCGCAACTTTTTTGCACGGCGTCGCGCGGGACGGTTTGACATCGGCGGCGCGGGCCTGACATCAGGCAGGAAAGGGAGACACGCGATGACAGACCAACTCGATTTCGGCCGCAAGATCCAGGACCGGCAGCCGTTCAACAACCACGTGGGGTTCCAGATCACGGCCCTGGGCGCAGACGGCTCGGTGATGGAGCTGGAGATCGGGGATCACCACAAGCAGGAGCGCGGCTTCGTCCATGGCGGGGTGATGGCCGCGATGGCGGACACGACGCTGACCTATGCCGCGGGCGCCCAGATGGGGCCGGTCCTGACCAGCGAGTTCAAGATCAACTATACCCGCCCCGGCATCGGCCAGCGCCTGATCGCCCGGGCCGAGGTCCTGTCGCGCGGCCGGACCCAGGCCGTGGTGCAGTGCAGGATCTTTGCCGTGAACGACGGGGTGGAAAAGATGTGCGCGGTGGCGCAGGGCACCATCGTGGCGGTGCCGCTGGACCGGGACTGACCGGGCCCCGCTGCCGAACGGTATACGATGGTATTCGTATAATCTATTAGAATCAATGCGTTATTTGAAAATGATCGCGGGGGTGATATGGTCCTTCGAAACCGAAGGGATGTGCCATGTCCGCGATCAGGGATCACAAGCTGCGCTATCGTCTGGCGAACGAGCTGCATGCGCGGCCGTATCCGACCGTTCAGACCCCGTCGCGGGCGGTGTACCTTGCGATCAAGCACGACGAGGACGCGGCGGCGCGGGACAGGGAGGCCGACCGGGCCCATCTGCTGGCGCTGCTGGACCGGCACGGGGCATCCCATCCGCAGCCGGGTGCCACGCATTACACCGGCCAGATCGGGCGGCACCGGATCAAGTGGGAAAGCCATACGGAATTCGTGACCTACACGGCGCTGAGCGACCATCCCGGCGCTGCGGCCTTCGATCCGCAGGCCATGGCGGTCTTTCCCGCCGACTGGCTGGCGGCGGCGCCGGGGGTGCGTGTGGCCTCGGCCCTGGTCGAGATCCGGGTGCGGGGGGACGACGCCGATATCGTGGTGCAGCTGGACGACTGGTTCGTGCCGGAGAGCCTGGCGGCGTCCCGCGTGCTGGACGATGCCGCCGTGATCGCGGGGGATTTCCGGATCGATCCGGCCGGGCACATGCGCTTTGCCGTCTTTGCGGGGCCGGAAACGGGGCCGCGGCAGCTGGGCCGTGTGCTGCAGGGGCTGTGCGAGATCGAGACCTACAAGGCCATGTCCATGCTGGGTTTCGCCCGCGCGCAGGACCTGTCGGGACCAGTGGGGACGCTGGACGCCGGCCTGACCGGCCTGATGGCCGAGATGACAGATGGCAGGACCCCGCCAGAGGAGACGCTGCCGCCGCTTCTGGCCATTTCGGCGGAACTGGAGCGCATCGGGGCCAGTGCCGCTTTCCGTTTCGGGGCGAGCCGGGCCTACGAGGCCATCGTGCAGCAGCGGATCGCGGCGCTGCGCGAGGCGCGGTTCACGGGACGGCAGAGTTTTGGTGAGTTCATGCAGCGGCGCTATGACCCCGCGATGCGGACCGTAGCCTCGACCGAACGGCGGATCGCGGCACTGGCGGACCGGGCGATGCGGGCAGGGGAGCTGTTGCGGACCCGGGTGGACGTGGACCGCAGCGCGCAGAACCAGAAGCTTTTGGAAAACATGGACCGGCGGGCGGATCTGCAATTGCAGTTGCAGCACACGGTCGAGGGTCTGTCGGTCGTGGCGATCAGCTATTACGCGGTGACGCTTGCGGCCTATGTGCTTTACCCGCTGGGAAAACATGCGGGGGTCAGCAAGGAAATGCTGACAGCGGCCATAGCGCTTCCGGTGATCGGGTTGGTCTGGGCCTCGGTCCGGCGGATCCGCCGGCGCTTCGGGCACTGATCCTTCGAGCCGGTGGCGACTGGCGCCAAGGCCCTTTCAAGGGGCCTTGGGATGCACATTGGAAATGCGCTTTGCGGTCCGGGTGCCGTCCGCCGGGCCAGATCCCCGGCAGACGGTCGGGGCTGTTACCGGCCCCGGATCCGCGGATCCAGCGCGTCGCGCAGGCCGTCGCCCAGGTAGTTCACGGCAAGGACCGAGATAGAGATCATCAGCCCGGGCCAGATCACCCGTTCGGGGTAGAGCACCATCCGGTCGACCGCGTCGTTCAACAGCTTGCCCCAGGTGGGAAAGTCCGGCGGGAAGCCGAACCCCAGGAAGGACAGCGCGCTTTCGGTGATGATCGCCGTGGCGATCCCCAGCGTGGCCGAAACCATGATCGGCGACAGCACGTTGGGCAGGATATGCCGGGTGATCAGGAACCGGTTCTTCGTGCCCAGCGACCGCGCGGCCAGAACGAACTCGCGTTCCTTCAGGGCCAGCACGTCGCCCCGCACGATCCGTGCCGTGGGCATCCAGCTTGTCACCCCGATCAGGCAGACGATCAGCACGAAGATCCCGCCTTCCGGCCCGAGCACGGCCGACAGCGCCTCGCGGAAGAGGACCGAGGCGACGAGGATCATCGGCAGCAGCGGCAGGGCCAGGAACAGGTCGCACAGTCGCATCAGAGGCCCGTCCAGCCGGCGGAAGAAGCCGGCCAGCATGCCGATCAGCGTGCCCAGGAACAGGGCCAGGATCATCGCCGTCAACCCGACCGAGATCGAGACCCGGCCCCCCATCAATAGGCGCGCCAGCGTGTCCCGGCCCAGATTGTCGGTGCCCAGCGGATAAAGCCAGTCGACCTTGGCGGACGGGTCCCAAAGCAGGATGTAGATCGGCCGCATGTCCCGCAGTTTCAGGAAGTCCCGGCCCGTCGGCACATATTGCGCATTGTTCCAGTAGACCAGCGGGCCCACCGTCACCGCCAGAACGATCAGCAGGAACATCACGGCGCCCATCACGGCCCCGCGGTGGCTGCGGAACTGGTCCCAGACATTCGCCCACTGGCTGCGGGGCGGCTTTGTCGGCATAGGCTGCGTCAGCTCAGTCATAGCGGATCCTCGGGTCGAGTATGCCGTAGAGAACGTCGGCAATCAGGTTGAACATCACGATCAGCACCGCGAAGATGAAGGTCAGCGTCTGCACCATCGGCAGATCGTTGGCCTCGATCGCGGTGATCAGCAACTGGCCGATCCCGTTCACCTTGAAGACTTGTTCGGTGATGATCGCGCCCCCGAAGATCGACGGCACGCCCAGCGCGATCACGGTCACCACCGGGATCATCGAGTTCCGCAGCACGTGGATCAGAACGACGGTCCGTTCGCCCAGGCCCTTGGCGCGGGCGGTGCGGACATAGTCCTGGTTCAGGTTATCGAGCATCGACGCGCGCATGAACCGGCTGATCTGTGCCGTGATCTGCAGCGCCAGCACCATGACCGGCATGACCATCTGGCGTAGCTGGAGCATGAAGCTGTCCCAGCTGTCGACCTTCAGCGTGGTGTCGTAGATCGACGGGAACCAGCCCAGGTTGACCGAAAAGACCACGATCACCAGCACGCCGGAAAAGAACGGCGGGACGGAAAAGCCCACCATCGACACGAAGGTCCCGGCCTGGTCGAACCAGGAATACTGGCGATAGGCGGAATAGATGCCGATCGGGATCGCGATGATGATGCCGACGACATAGGCCGTGCCCACGACCCACAACGTCTGCGGGATCCGCTGGGCCACGATGTCCATGACGGGCGAACGGGTCTGCCACGAGATCACCCGCAGCTTGCCATCGGCGAAATGGGTTCCGAACAGGTTGTCGATCAGGATCTGCGGTTCGATCCAGAAGAACTGGACAAGCCATTTCCAGTAGCGGACGGGCATGGGTTCGCCTAGGCCGAGCGCCTCGCGCATCTTCTGCTTGACCTCGGGCGGCACCGTCAGCGGCACCTGCGCCATCGGGTCCCCCGGCGCCAGTTCCAGCAGCAGGAAGATCACCAGACTGATGAACAGCAGCGTCGGAATAGCCAGAAGCAGCCGTCGGATGGTGAAGTTCAGCATCGGCGCGCTCCGTCATGACCGGTTCGGCCTGCGGATGCCCCTGGCAGCGCACGGTGCGGCACGGGGCCGGCCTCCGTCGCTTGGGTCCTCGTTTCTCTCTTCATACTACCCCGTTGTGCCGCCTGAGGCGGTCGCATTGTTGGAGGTCCGGGCGTCTGTCCCGACGTCCCGTGACATGGCCGCAAGGTCATGCCCATGGGGCAATGTGCCCAGAAAACTCGCAAAGGTCGCCGGATCCGCGGCCGCTTTCGTCGGGCCGACGGCAAAGTCTGCCGCCGTTGACGCATTCACAGGCAGTTCCCGCCAATGCTGCCCAAGCCGGGATCAGAACGCATCCCGCCGTGCAGGATCGGGCAGGGCCCCAGACGAAACGTGCCCCGGACCGAAGCCCGGAGCACGCGTCATGTCAGGCAGACAGCCCGGTCACCGCTCTTACGAGCCTTGCTTGCGGAACCAGTCGGCCGCGTTCCACAGTTCGGTGTCCCAGACGTTCAGGACGACGCCGCCCAGCGTGTTGGAATGCGCCGACAGACGGCCGCGGTGCACCAGCGGAATGATCGTGCCGGCTTCGACCAGCATGTCGTTCAGCTGCTTGGCGATCTTGGCCCGGTCTTCCAGGCCCGCGGTTTCCGTCAGCTTCTTGTGCAGCGCGTCGTAATCCTCGCTGCAGAAGCGGGCGACGTTCTCACCCTGCCACTGGCTGGCCGGGGTCGGTGCGTTGTCGCACAGCCAGTTGCCCAGATAGCTTTGCGGGTCGGTGCCGTTGAAGGTGTTGGCGTACATCTCGACGTCGGCATAGAACTTCTGGAACGTGTCCGGCGAGCCGGGATCGCCACCGAAGAAGACCGACGAGTTGATGTTGCGCAGTTCGGTCTGCACGCCGATCTCTTCCCACCACTGCTTGATCAGCGCCTGGAAGTCCTGACGGACGGCGTTGGTCGAGGTCTGGTAGAGCAGGCTCAGCTTCACGCCATCCTTCATGCGGATGCCGTCGCTGCCCTTGACCCAGCCGGCATCGTCCAGAAGCTTGTTGGCGCCGGCGATATCCTGCGTCGAGCAGTCGAAGGTGGTCGAGTTGTAGACGTCGGGCGCGGGCACCAGGTTGCAGGTGACCTTGCCGGCCTGGCCATAGCCGATTTCCACCAGCAGCGGCCGGTCGATGGCCAGCGACAGGGCCTTGGCGACGGCCGGATCCTTGAAGATCGGGTGCGGACGCTGGACGGCACGTTCGTCCGGTCCAAGCGCCGGGTCAGGGTTGGTGTTGTTGACCATGATCCGTTCGGTCAGCGGGCCGAAGCCTGCCACGGGCACACCCTTGCCGCCGGCTTCCATCTTGGCGATCACGTCGGGCGCCAGCTGGAGGTTCCAGGCATAGTCGAACTCGCCGGTTTCCATGACGGCACGTGCCGCCGCGGTGGCGTCGCCGCCGCCCTTGAAGTTGACCGTCGCGAAGGCGGGCTTGGCCGGGTCACGATAGTGCTCGTTCGCCTTCAGCTGGATCACGTCGTTCGGACGGAATTCCGTCACCACGAAGGGGCCGGTGCCGACCGGGTTGAAGTTCTGCTGGGTACATTCCGGTGCGCGTGCGCCGGTGCAGTCCTTGAACTGGGCCATCTGCAGGATCGGGCTTTCGCCACCGACGAACGGGCCATAGGGGAAGGGGGTCGGGCCGGCGAAAGTCACCTTGACGGTCAGGTCGTCCAGGGCTTCGACGCTGGTCACGCCTTCGAATTTCGACACCTGGGCGCAGCCGCCATCGGGATCCATGCAGTAGTCGGCGGTGAACTTCACGTCGGCAGAGGTGAAGGGCGTGCCGTCCGACCATTTCAGGCCCGGGGTGATCTTCCAGGTGATGGTGGTCAGGTCTTCGGACACACCGCCGTTTTCGACGGTCGGCACTTCGTCGACCAGCCAGGGCACCATGTTGCCCTTTTCGTCATACCGCGCCAGCGGCTCCAGAATCAGGCTGGAGCTTTCGACGTCCTTGGTGCCGCCCGAAAGGAACGGGTTCAGGATCGACGGGGCCTGCCAATAGATGATGTTGACAGTGCCGTCCGATCCGCGCTCGGCCGCGGCGGCACTGGCCAGTGCCACGCCGGCTGCAGCGCCGAGCAGGAGGGCCTTAAGTTTCATGAAGAGACTCCCTGTGGTTGTTTTGATGGATTGCATCCCCCCGCTCGTTGGCGGGCGTCTTTGCGTACCGGAGAGGCGGATTCGGGCCGTATCAATGAGAATTGCGGAATTTCCCGGCAACCGCATGCCAATTTCGCCCCTGTTTGCCCGGTCTTGAAGCATCGAAACAGATGCTGTCGAAAAAGCAAGCCCTACCGTAGCGAAAGCATGCTGCAGCTGCAGCGGCCGCAGGGGCAGGGTTTGACACCGCCCCGAAACCGCGCGTAGCGTCCGCGAACGGGTCCCCGTACCGGGTCGTTTCGACGACCGGTTTTCGCGGATTTGGCCTTATTCCCGAACGGAGGTTCCGAAATGCTCGATCAGCCCGTCGCCCCGATTGCCCAGATCGAGGCGTTGCGTGTCGTCTTCGGAACCCGCGACGGACAGGTCGTCGGCGTCGAGGATGTTTCTTTCGATGTGAACCCCGGCGAAACCGTCTGCATTGTTGGCGAAAGCGGTTCGGGCAAATCGGTTTCGTCGCTGTCCCTGATGCGATTGATCGAATACGGCGGCGGTGAAATTGAAAGCGGCCGCATTCTTTTCGATCGCGGAAATGGCAAGGAACTTGATCTATCTAAGGCTGATCAAGATGTCATGCGCGAGATTCGCGGAAACGAGATCGGAATGATCTTCCAGGAGCCGATGACGGCCCTGAATCCGGTCTTCACCGTGGGGCGTCAGCTGACCGAGGGGCTGCGCGTCCACAAGGGAATGAACAGGTCCCAGGCCGAGACCCGCGCGATCGAGTTGCTGCGCGAGGTCCGGATCCCCGAACCGGAACGGCGGATGAAGCAATATCCGCACGAATTGTCGGGCGGCATGCGCCAGCGGGTGGTGATCGCCATGGCGATGGCCTGCCGGCCGCGGCTTCTGATCGCGGACGAACCGACCACCGCGCTGGACGTGACGATCCAGGCGGAGATCCTGGCGCTGATGGATCGGCTGAAGCGGGAAACCGGTACGGCGGTGATGTTCATCACCCACGACATGGCGGTGGTGGCCCAGATGGCCGACCGCGTCGTCGTCATGTACCGGGGCCGCAAGGTGGAAGAGGGCCCGGTCGCGGATATCTTCAACAACCCGCAGCACGATTACACCAAGGCGCTTTTGGCGGCCGTTCCGAAGCTGGGCGAGATGACGGGCAAGCCCGCGCCCGAGCCGATGAAGCTGCTGGGCGTGGAAAACCAGAACATCGCGCCGATCCCCGGCACGGAAGATGTGCTGCTGACGGTCAAGAACCTGGTCACCCGTTTCCCCGTGCGGGGCGGGCTGATGCGGCGGACGGTTGCGAATGTCCACGCGGTCGAAGATGTCTCGTTCTCGATCAACAGAGGACAGACGCTGTCGCTGGTGGGCGAATCCGGCTGCGGCAAATCGTCGGCCGGCCGGTCGATCCTTCGGCTGATCGAACCCCAATCCGGGCAGATCGACCTGGACGGCATCGACATCATGGCGCTGGATGCCGAAGGCCTGCGCAAGGCGCGGCTGGACATGCAGATGATCTTCCAGGATCCCTTCGCGTCGCTTAATCCGCAGATGCAGCTGATCGACCAGGTGGCCGAGCCGATGCGGAACTACAATATCGCCTCCGGATCCGAAATCGAGGACCGCGTCGCGATGCTGTTCGACCGGGTGCAGCTGCCGCGCAGCTTCATGCGCCGTTACCCGCACGAGATGTCGGGCGGCCAGCGCCAGCGGATCGCCATCGCCCGGGCGCTTGCCCTGAACCCCAAGCTGATCGTGGCGGACGAAAGCGTATCGGCGCTGGACGTGTCGGTGCAGGCGCAGGTCCTGAACCTGATGATGGAGCTTCAGGCGGATCTTGGCCTGTCCTTCCTGTTCATCAGCCACGACATGGCGGTCGTTGAACGGGTCAGCCATACTGTCGGCGTGATGTATCTGGGCCGCATCGTCGAGATCGGGTCGCGGGCACAGGTCTTCGAGAACCCGCAGCACCCCTATACCAAGGCGCTGATGAAGGCGGTTCCGGTGGCCGATCCCAGCGTGCGCAAGACGGAAAAGGACCTGAACTTCAAACCGATTCCGTCGCCGATCCATGGCACCGATTACCGGCCGGAACGATCACTCTACAACGAGGTCGCGCCCGGTCACATGATCCTGACCACGGACAGCGGCTACTGATCCAGAGACGTCCAATGAATACTGCATCCGCCCGCCTAAGCCCCCGCCAGATCCTGGATGCCCTCGTCTCGTTCCCGACGGTCAGCCGCGATACCAATCTGCCCCTGATCGTCTGGGTCGAGGAGTACCTCGCCTCGCATGGCATCACGGCGCACCGCCACTATCACGAGGACGGGCAGAAGGCTGCGCTGTTTGCCCATGTCGGCCCGTGGGAGGAAGGGGCGGTCGTCCTGTCGGGCCATACCGACGTTGTGCCGGTGGACGGGCAGCAATGGGACACCGATCCCTTCACGGTGGTCGAGAAGGACGGCAAGCTTTACGGCCGCGGCACCACCGACATGAAAGGGTTCGACGCCCTGTCGATCTGGGCGCTGGTCGAAGCCGCCCATGCCGACCTGAAACGGCCCCTGCAGATCGCGCTCAGCTATGACGAGGAGGTCGGCTGCATCGGCGCTGAACCCCTGATCAAGGCGATGGCGCCCGTCCTGCCCAAGGCCGAAGCCGTGATCGTGGGCGAGCCGTCGATGATGGAGGCGGTGACGGCCCACAAGGGTGGCACCGGCTACAAGGTCCATGTCCACGGGTTCGAGGTTCATTCCTCGCTGCTGCCTTACGGCGTCAGCGCGATCCTGGAAGCGGGCCGCCTGCTGAACTGGGTCAACACCACGAACGAGGAGATCCAGGCGCAGGAGCCGGGTCCGGCAGCGCAGCTTTTCAAACCGCCCTTCACCACCTTCCATGTGGGCCTGATCGAAGGTGGGACCGCACGCAACATCACTGCCAAGGATTGCGAATTCGCGATGGAGATGCGGGTCCTGCCGACGGAAAGCATCGACGACTGGAAGGCCAGGTTCGAGGCCGAAGTGGCCGAGATCGAAAAGACGATGCAGGAAAAACAGCCGACGACATCCATCCAGCTGGACCCGTTCTTCCGGGTCCCGGGCCTGCGCCCCGAGGAAGACGGCCCGGCCGAGCAACTGGTGCGCTCGATCACCGGCGACAATGCGACCCACGCGGTCAGCTACGGGACCGAGGCCGGGCATTTCCAGAATCACGGCTATTCGGCCGTGGTCTGCGGACCGGGCGACATCGCCCAGGCCCACCAGCCCAATGAATTCATAACCATCGAACAGTTCGATGCCGGAAAGGCCTTCATGGAGAAGCTGCTTTCCAGACTGAAAGGACACTGACATGCCGATCCGCAACCGGCTGGCCGAAATGGCCGACGAGATCGCAGGCTGGCGCCATACGCTGCACGAAACCCCGGAACTGATGTTCGACCTGCCGGAAACCACGGCCTTCGTGGTCGAACGGCTGAAGTCGTTCGGGATCGAGGATATCACCACCGGCATCGGCCAGTCCGGTGTCGTGGCGACCATCAAGGGCAAGACCGATACAAAGGGCCGCGTGATCGGCCTGCGCGCAGACATGGACGCGCTGCCGATGGACGAGGCGTCGGGCGTGCCCTTCGCGTCCCAGATCCCGGGCAAGATGCATGCCTGCGGCCATGACGGCCACACCGCGATGCTGCTGGGCGCCGCCAAGTACCTGGCAGAGACACGGAATTTCGACGGCACCGTGGTCCTGATCTTCCAGCCGGCCGAAGAAGGCGGTGGCGGTGGCCTGGAAATGGTCAAGGACGGGCTGATGGACCGCTGGGGTGTGCAGGAAGTCTATGGCATGCACAACATGCCGGGCGTCCCTGTGGGCCAGTTCGCGATCCGGTCGGGGTCGCTGATGGCGTCGGTCGACAGTTTCGACATCGTGGTGACGGGGAAGGGTGGCCATGGTGCCATGCCGCACGAGGCGATCGACACGAACCTCGTGGCTGCGCAGATTGTCGTCTCGCTGCAATCGATTGCGGCGCGGAACGTGGACCCTTTGAAATCCGTTGTCGTCACCATCACGACGATGATGTCCGACACCGACAGCTACAATATCATTCCCCACACGGTGACGCTGAAGGGTACGGTCCGGACGCTGGACAATTCCGTCCGCGACCTGGTCGAGGAACGGGTGCGCGCGATTGCCGAAGCCACCGCCACCAGCTTTGGCGCTACGGCCGAAGTTCTCTATGACCGCGGCTACCCTGTGACCGTGAACCACGAGGACCAGACCGGATATGCGATCGAGGCGGCGCGCGCCGTGGTCGGTGACGCGGCCGTCGAGGACAACACCCCGCCGATGATGCCGGCCGAGGATTTTTCCTATATGCTGGAAGCACGGCCCGGCGCCTACATGTTCATCGGGAACGGCGACACACCGATGTGTCACCATCCCGCCTATACCTTCTCTGACGAAATCATCCCGCTGGGCTGTTCGTGGTTCGCCGAAATGGTCGAACGACGCATGCCCGCTGCCTGACGGCCCATCTGAAAGGACGACCCATGCCGGTCAAGAACCAGTTCGCCGCCCTCCTGCCCGAAATCACGGCCTGGCGGCGCGACATCCATACCCACCCCGAAATCGGGTTCGAAACTCACCGCACTGCCGGGATCGTGGCCGAAAAACTGCGGGGGTTCGGCTGTGACGAGGTGATCGAAGGTGTGGGCCAGACCGGTGTCATCGGTGTGATCAAGGGCAGGACCGATACGTCGGGCAAGGTGATCGCGCTGCGCGCCGACATGGACGCGCTGCCGATCCTCGAAGCCTCGGGCGTGGCACACACGTCCGGGACCGACGGAGCCATGCATGCCTGCGGCCATGACGGCCATACCTCGATCCTTCTGGGGGCCGCGGCCTACCTGGCCGATACACGGAATTTCGACGGCACCGTGGTGCTGCTGTTCCAGCCGGCCGAGGAACTGGGCACAGGCGCCAAGGCGATGATGGACGAAGGCGTGATGGACCGCTTCGGCGTCGACGAGGTCTATGGCCTGCACAACACGCCCGGCCTGCCGGTCGGCCAGTTCGCGATCCGTTCGGGCCCGATGCTGGCCGCGACCGACGAATTCTTCATCGATGTGACGGGCCGCGGCGGCCATGCCGCCAAACCGCACGAAACGGTGGATTCGACGATCATCGCATCCCACATCATCCTGGCGCTGCAGACCATCATCTCGCGCAATGCGAATCCGATCCTGCAGGGCGTGCTGTCGGTGACGTCCGTAGACACGGCGACCCATGCCTTCAACGTGATCCCGCAGACTGTGAAACTGCGTGGCACCGTCCGCACCCATTCGCCGGAACTCCAGGACCTGATCGAGGCGCGGATGGGCGAGGTGATCACCAAGACGGCCGAGGCCTTCGGCGGCAAGGCCGAACTGACCTATCACCGTTACGTGCCGGTCACGATCAACGCCCCGGACCAGACCGAATTCGCGGCCGAAATCGCGACCTCCGTCTCTGGCGGCTGTGGCGAGGCGCCCCTGATCATGGGGGGAGAGGACTTTTCCTACATGCTGATGGAACGCCCCGGCGCCTTCATCTTCCTGGGTAACGGCGATACCGCCGGCCTGCACCACCCCGCCTACGATTTCAATGACGAAGCCATCCCGGCCGGCTGTTCCTGGTTCTCCGAACTGGTGGAACGCCGGATGCCGGCTGCCTGAGGACTGACAGATGCCGATCAAGAACCGCTTTGCCGAGCTGCACGGCGACATCACCGCCTGGCGCCGTGACATCCACGAAAACCCCGAAATCCTGTTCGAAACCCACCGGACATCTGCCCTGGTCGCGGAAAAGCTGCGCGCCTTCGGCTGCGACGAGGTGGTCGAGGGCATCGGCCAGACCGGTGTCGTGGGCGTGATCCGCGGCAAGACAGACAGCGCGGGCAAGGTCATTGGCCTGCGGGCCGACATGGACGCGCTGCCGATCCTGGAGGCCACGGGGCTCGACTATGCTTCGAAGACGCCGGGGGCGATGCATGCCTGCGGCCATGATGGCCACACGGCGATGCTGCTGGGCGCCGCGCAATACCTGGCCGAGACGCGCAATTTCGACGGCACGGCGGTGGTGATCTTCCAGCCGGCGGAAGAAGGCGGCGGCGGCGGCCGCGAGATGTGCAGGGACGGCATGATGGACCGCTGGGGCATCCAGGAGGTCTATGGCATGCACAACTGGCCGGGCATGCCAACGGGCAGCTTCGCCATCCGCCCGGGTGCCTTCTTTGCCGCCACCGACATCTTCACCATCGACCTTGTGGGCAAGGGCAGCCATGCGGCCGAGCCGCATGAATCGGTCGACACGACCGTGATGGCCGCGCATCTGGTGACCGCGATCCAGACCATCGCCAGCCGCAATGCCGACCCGGTGGACCAGGTCGTCGTCTCGGTCACCTCCTTCGAGACGGGGACCAAGGCCTTCAACGTGATCCCGCAATCGGTCGAGCTGAAGGGAACGGTCCGCACCATGTCGCCCGGCATGCGTGACCTGACCGAGCGCCGCATGACCGAGATCTGCGCCGGTATCGCCGCCACCTTCGGGGGCACGATCAACCTGACCTACAAGCGCAACTACCCGGTTATGGTGAATTCCGAGGACCAGACCGAATTCGCCGCCGATGTGGCCCGCGCCGTGGCCGGATCCTGCGACGAAGCCCCCCAGGTCATGGGCGGCGAGGATTTCGCCTTCATGCTGGAAGAACGCCCCGGCGCCTATATCCTTGTCGGCAACGGCGACACGGCCATGGTCCACACGCCCGACTACAACTTCAACGACGAGGCCATTCCGGCGGGCTGCAGCTGGTACGCGGGCATCGTCGAGGCGCGGATGCCTGCCGCGTGACAGGGCGTTGTGCGTGCAGAGCACGCACCCTAAGGCTGCCGCGGCCGGTCGGATGACCTTGCCGGCCGCGCACCAGGTGTTGCCGTCGGATGCCTCCGGCGGGAGTATTTGTGAAAAGAAGAAGGCCCGGACGCTCTGGGTCTTCCGGCGTTGACGCGGGTATCGAGCGGGCCATTCGCGCGCGCTGACGCGCAGCGCCGCTGTCTATTGATGTTGCGACGCCCCAGACTTCTTCGGTCTTCAAATATCCTCGGGGGAGGCCGCGCTAAGGGCGGGCGGGGGCAGAGCACCCAGGCGGCCCTGGCCCTGTCGGGAATCCAGAGCCAATGCCTCGACCAGCGGATCGATCACCGCATCGAGCGCCCCTTCGGTTGCCGCGGCAAATCCCCGGGCGGCCTCGCGCGACTTGGCCAATGCGGCCGGATCGTCGAGCCAGCGGGCCAGCGCCGCCGTCAAGGCCGCGCCATCGGCCACTTCGAGGGCACCGTCACAGGCCAGGAGGGGCGCGAAGGTTTCCGTGAAATTGAAGACCTGCGGGCCGGTCAGCACTGCCGCGCCGGCGCGGGCCGGTTCGAACGGGTTATGACCGCCGACCGGCACCAGCCCGCCGCCCATATAGACGATCGGGCAAAGCGCGTACCAGGTGCCGGTCTCGCCCAGGGTGTCGGCCAGGTAGACGGCCGTCTCCGGACCCGGAACTTCGCCCTTCGACCGCCGTGCGACCGACAGGCCCGCCCCACGCACCAGCGCCTCGACCGCGTCGCCGCGTTCCGGGTGGCGGGGGATCAGGACCAGGCACAGGTCGGGCCATCTGGCGCGCAGGGTCGCGTGGGTGGCCAGCACGATTTCCTCCTCGCCCGGATGGGTCGAGGAGGCGGCCCAGACCGGCCGGCCGTCCAGCGCCGTTCGCAGGGCGTTCAGCGTGTCGTCGTCGACAGGCAGGGGGGCAGCCACGGATTTCAGGTTGGCCCCGGTGCGGATCCGGGCAGGGTCGGCGCCCATGTCCCGGAGATGCCCCGCCATTTCGGCGTTCTGGGCGATCAGGATGTCGAAGACGTCCATCAGCATCCGTGCCGTCTTCGGCCGTTTCAGCCAGCCTGCGCGCGACTTTTCCGACAGGCGGGCGTTCAGCAGACCAAGCCGAAGCCCGCGCGCGCGGGCTTCCATCAGGGTGACGGGCCAGAGTTCGCTTTCGACGAAGACCGCCGCTTCGGGATGCCACTGGTCCAGGAAGCACTTCACCGGTCCCGGCGCGTCCAGCGGCGCGAACTGGTGAAGGGTTCGGGGTGGGAGACGCTTGCCGACGATCTCGGCCGAGGTTGCGGTGCCGGACGTGATCAGGAAGGACCAGTCCGGCAGGCGCCTGCCCATTTCCGCGATCAGGCTGAGGACCGACACGCTTTCGCCAACGGACGCGCCGTGAAACCACAGGATCGGGCCGTCGGGCCTGTGGACCGAGGCGAGGCCCAGCCGTTCGCGTTGCCGGACCAGTGGCACGCCGTGCGCTTCCAGTTTCGCGGACACCTTGCGAAAGGCGAAGGGGGCAAGGCAGGCCGCGACCACCCGGTAAAGACGGAACAGTGCCGTCGGGTGCGGGCGGGCAGGGCGCGGCATCAGCCGCCCGTATGGCTCATGTGCCGCGTCATCTGCCCGTCGAGCCTCTGCCGCGAATAGTCGAAATCGTGGCCCTTGGGTTTCAGGCCGATGGCGGCGCGGATCGCCTGTTCCAGGGGCGCGTCGTCGGTCGGATGCGCCCGCAGCGGCGCGCGCAGGTCGGCGCGGTCTTCCTGGCCCAGGCACATGAAGATCTCGCCCGTGCAGGTCACGCGCACGCGGTTGCAGCTTTCGCAGAAATTATGGGAAAGCGGCGTGATGAAACCGATCTTCTGGCCCGTCTCCTCCAGCCGCACGTAACGCGCGGGCCCGCCGGTGCGTTCGGCCAGGTCGGTGACGGTGTAGTGGTCCTCGTAGGCGCGGCGGACATCGCGCAGGGACCAGTACTGGCCCAGGCGGTTCTCGTTGCCGATATCGCCCATGGGCATGACCTCGATCCAGGTCAGGTCCATGCCGCGTTCGGCGCACCATTGGGTGATGCGCGGCAGCTCTTCCTCGTTGAAGCCTTTCAGGGCCACGGCGTTGATCTTGACCCGAAGGCCGGCCCGTTGCGCCGCGTCGACGCCGCGCAGGACCTGGGGCAGGCGGCCCCAGCGGGTGATCGCCGCGAACTTGTCGTCGTCCAGCGTGTCCAGCGACAGGTTGATCCGCCGCACGCCGGCGGCGAAGAGGTCGTCCGCGTATTTCTCCAGCTGCGAGCCGTTGGTGGTCACCGTCAGCTCGTCCAGGGCACCCGAGTCGAGGTGGCGGCCCATCGCACCGAAGAAGGTCATGATCCCGCGGCGCACCAGCGGTTCGCCCCCGGTGATGCGCAGCTTCTTTACGCCCAGGCGGATGAAGGTGGAACACAGCCGGTCCAGTTCCTCCAGCGTCAAAAGCTCTTTCTTCGGCAGGAAGGTCATGTTTTCCGACATGCAGTAGACGCAGCGGAAATCGCAGCGGTCGGTCACCGAGACCCGAAGGTAGGTGATCGCGCGCGCGAAGGGGTCGATAAGAGGGGCCGGCGTCATAGGATCCATGGGCACAGAGGTATAGCCGCAACGGTCCAGCGACAAGGGGCTGGCGCATTCCTGCGTACTTGCCGGCCTTCGCGATTGCCGGCACTGCGGCGGCGGATTAGGGTGCGCCCATGAAAACGCGCCTTATTCCCGTTTTGCTTGTCCTGGCTGCGCCGCTGGCGTTCTGGACCGCTCCCGCCTGGGCCGAGGATGGCCTGGGGCCCATCACCCTGCCCAAGCTGAACCTGGGCAAATCCCCCGACGACATCGGCGCCCCGCCCGAGGATGGCGCGTCGCAAAAAGCCCCGAAGCCCGTGACCCGGGCCGAAGAATCGACCGTCGACCAGGAAATGGACGAGGCCGACAAGGCCTTCAACATGGCGCCCGATACCGCGGTTCCGCCCGCCGGCACGCCGCTCGACTAGGGGGGCGGGCATTGCGAATCCTTCCGATCCTGATGGCCGTGTCGCTGGTCGCGGGCTGCGAATCTGTCGGCGGTCCGATCAGCCTGCCCGGGATCGGCCTGGGCAAGAAGCAGGACGCCGTCGGCGCGCCCGCGGATGCGACGGGCATCGCGGCCGCCGGCACGACCGGGGCGCAGGCCGCGACGGTCGAAACACGGGGCACGACGCCGGCCGTGACACCGGTCAACGGCACGCCCCCGCCGCCGCCCGCAAATGGGGCACAGCGCACCGTGGCGGGCCTGGGCGATCCGTCGGTGACCGGCCTCTGGCTGGAAACGCCGCTGGTCAAGACCGAACGCAAGGGCCGGATCATCGCCGTGGACAGCGGGGTCGAGGCGACGGTGACCTTGAAGCCGCTGGACGGACCGGCGACGGCGGGCAGCCGCATCTCGCTTCAGACCATGCAGGTGCTTCAGGTGCCTCTGACCGAACTGGTGGATCTGGACGTCTATCCGCTCTGACTCGCGGACCACGGGCCTTTCGGTTCGCGGGGCAGGTCGGTTTGCGGTGCTTGGGGACCACGCGCCCTACGGCCTTGATCCCCGTATCATTCCGCGACCGGGCTCGCGGCCAAGGTTTCCGCAACGCCCATCGCAGCCCTGCCATCCGGTAGGGTGCATGGTTTCCACGCACCGATGGTGTTGTTCATCGCAATCCCGGCATAGGACCGGGACACCTTTCCATGGCCCAGATCCATGGCCCAGAGTCCTGCATCGCCAATCCCGGCCCCTCCGCCGGTCGGGTGCGTGGTTACCCAAGCACCGCCGCGGATACGGCTTCAGGCCGGACTTTCGGGATCCGGCAGATACCGGCCGGCCTCCTTCCGGGCGAAGGGTTTCAAGCCGTCGCCATGGGCGCCGAGCCAGGCGCGTACGCGGTCGGGATCGTGTTTCGAAAGGTCGCGCAGCCACCAGCCGACGGCCTTCTGGATGAACCAGTCCCGATCGGGGACATAGGCGGCAGCCCAGCCCAGGATACGGTCGCGGGCTTGCAACTGGGCGGGCTTCGGATTGGGATAGCGCGCCCAGGGCAGGGTGGCGACCAGCGCCGCGCGGCGGGTCCACATGTGGTCCGAGGTCGTCCAGGTTTCCACGATGTCCAGCCGCTCCGGCGCGGCCTCGAGCCGGCGGCGGATCGCTTCGCAGGCATGGTCGGCGATGGCCCAGCCGTCGAATTGCGGGACCCAGCCCCGCGTCAGGTTCCAGACAGCGTCGTCGGGGCGGATGCGGGCCTGGGTCAGAAGCTTGGCGGCGGCCACGCGCGCCTCGTGGATATTCGTGTCCCAGAGGGCGGCGGCCAGGGCCACGCGGTCGTCGAGCGTCAGATCCTGCCGCCAGGTCTTCGCAAGCTCGGTCACGACGGGAACGCGGATGCCGAGATAGCGGCGCGGGGCCTTGTGATAGGCGGCCAGCGCGTCGGCCTGGGACTGGTCGGCGAGAGCTTCGAGCTGGGCGAGATAGGGGGCGATGTCTGGCATCTGGGCAGCGTTCTTAGGGGGCTCTGCCCCCGTCCGCCCCTTGGGCGGCCTCCCCCGAGGTATTTGGAGACCGAAGAAGGGATGGGCGGGAGAGCGGATCGATTGCGGTGGGACGGGGCGGTGGCCGCGGCACGGTGCGTACCTGTGGCACGCACCTCTGTTTCAGGTCACGACGGGGATGCCGGTGGGCTTGCCGTCTATGGTTTCAGTGTTCTTCTCTGCCCAGTAGGCGTGCAGGTCGTCGTCGGATTTACCGTCGGTCCAGCGGTCCAGAGTGTCACGGTGGCGGGGATTGTCCATGAAGGGCACCGCATAGCCGCAGGACGTCTGCACCAGGTCGACGTCGAGGTCGTAGATCTGGCGGGCGCCGCGATGGGCCGGGAAATGGGCGGCGAGGCCCGCCCATTCGGCATCGGCGCGATGGATCGTCCGGGCGGTGCCGTAGGTGCGCAGGATCAGCGGCCGGGTGTTGAAGGAGCACCACATCAGCGTCATGCGCGGAATTTCCCTGAGATGACCTGCCGTCTCGTTCCCCGATCCGGTGATGTTCAGCCACAGGATGCGGTTCGGCCCCATGACCCGCAGCGAGTCCATCCCCTTGGGCGAGACGTTCACCCGTCCTTCGGGACCGGCGGTGCCCACGAAGAAGATGGACTGGTCTTCGATGAAACGCTTGTGCGCGTCTTCGATCGTTGCGAACTGCTTGGCCATGGGATCCTCCCCGGTGTCACTCCACCGTCACGGATTTCGCGAGGTTGCGCGGCTGGTCGACATCGGTGCCCTTGGCCACCGCGGTGTGATAGGCCAGCTGCTGCGCCGGCACAGCATAGAGGATCGGGGTCAGATCGCCATGCACTTTCGGCATCGGCACCGACATCCACACGCCCGAACCCGCCTGCGCGATCCCCGTCTCGTCCGAGATCAGAACCGCCTTGCCGCCGCGGGCCACCACCTCCTGCAGGTTCGACATGGTCTTGTCGAAAAGGTCGTCGCCGGGGGCCAGGACCACCACAGGCACGTTGCTGTCGATCAGGGCGATGGGGCCGTGCTTCAGTTCGCCGGCCGCGTAACCTTCGGCATGTATATAACTGATTTCCTTCAGTTTCAGGGCGCCTTCCAGCGCCAGCGGATACATCGTGCCACGGCCCAGGAAGAGGACGTCGCGCGCTTCGGATACCGCAATGGCGATCCGCTGGACCGCATCGCCCAGATCCAGCGCGGCGTTCATCACCGCCGGCAGGCCGCGAAGCGCGGAGAGGCGGTCGGCGACCTGTTCCCCGCTCAGGGCCTTGCGGTCGGCAGCGGCCTTCAGCGCGAGGAGGTAGAGCACCGTCAGCTGCGCCGTGAAGGCCTTGGTCGAGGCGACGCCGATCTCGGTCCCGGCATGGATCGGCAGCACCAGGCCGCTTTCCCGCGCGATGGAGCTTTCGGGGACGTTCACGACCGCGACGATCCGGTCGGCCTTGTCCGCGCAGTAGCGCAGGGCGGCCAAGGTGTCGGCGGTTTCGCCCGATTGCGACACGAAGACCGACACCGTTCCCGGCACCAGCGGCGGCTCGCGATAGCGGAATTCCGACGCGATGTCGATTTCGACCGGGATACGGGCCAGCTTCTCGAACCAGTACTTGGCGGTCATGCAAGCATTGAAGGCGGTGCCACAGGCCGACAGGACCAGGCGGTTCACCTTGGTAAAATCGATGCCGTCGTCGGGCAGGATGATCTCGTCGCTGCCCGAGGGGACATAGTGGCTGATCACCTCGGCCACGACGGTGGGCTGTTCGTCGATCTCCTTCGCCATGAAGTGGCGATAGCCGGCCTTGTCGACGCGTGTGGCGTCCAGGCGGACCTGGCGCATCTCGCGGTTGGCCAGCGCGCCCTTGGCGTCGCGGATCTCGGCACCCGCGCGGGTGATGACGGCGCGGTCGCCGTCCTCCAGATAGGTGATGCGGTCGGTCAGGGGCGCCAGCGCCACGGCGTCGGATCCGATATACATCTCTCCGTCGCCGTGACCGATGGCCAGGGGCGGGCCCATGCGGGCGATGACGATCAGATCCTCGTATCCGTCGAAGAGGAAGGCCAGCGCAAAGGCGCCTTTCAGCCGGTCGACGGTGCGGAAGGCCGCGTCGACCGGTTCCGCGCCTTCATCCACGTAGCGCTGGGCCAGGAGAGCCACGATTTCCGTATCGGTCTGGGTCACGAATTCCGTGCCGAGCGCCGCCAGCTCTTCCTTCAGCTCGCGGTAGTTTTCGATGATGCCGTTATGGACCACCGCCACGGTGCGGCCGCGATGCGGGTGGGCGTTGACCTCGGTCGGTGCGCCATGGGTGGCCCAGCGGGTGTGGCCGATCCCGGCCTTGCCGGCCAGCGGTTCGTGGACCAGCTTGTCCGACAGGTTCACCAGCTTGCCTACCGCCCGCCGGCGGTCCAGGTGGCCATGGTTGACAGTCGCGATCCCGGCACTGTCGTAGCCGCGATATTCAAGGCGCTTCAGCGCCTCGACCAGGACGGGGGCTGCCTCGTGATCGCCCAGAACGCCGATGATCCCGCACATGGGGCTGCTCCTTGTTGTTCTTACTGTTTTTCCCGGGCCTTGCGCGCCAGGAGCATGTCGAACAGCTTGCTGGCGCGGCCCGGCTTGTTTTCCTGTTTCACCCGCGCAATGGCGAGCGCGTCCGCCTCGACATCGCGGGTGATGACGGCGCCCGTTGCCGTCATCGCGCGGTTGCCGATCTTCACGGGTGCCACCAGCATCGTGTCGGACCCGATGAAGACGTCCGCCCCGATTTCGGTCCGGTGCTTGAAAACGCCGTCGTAATTGCAGGTGATGGTGCCCGCCCCGATATTGGTGCGGGGCCCCACCGAGGCATCGCCGATATAGGTCAGGTGATTGGCCTTGGCGCCTTCGTCCAGCGTGGCGTTCTTGATTTCGACGAAGTTGCCGACATGGACGTTTTCGGCCAGTTCCGCGCCGGGGCGGAGCCGCGCGTAAGGCCCGACGATGGCGCCGCGCGACACGTGGCAGCCTTCGAGGTGGCTGAAGGCCCGGATCCGCGCGCCGCTTTCCACCGTCACGCCGGGGCCGAAGACGACGTTCGGCTCGATCTCTGCGTCGCGACCTATGACGGTATCATAGGACAGGAACACGGTGTCGGGGGCGGTCAGCGTGACGCCCAGATCAAGCAGTTCGGCGCGCGCATTGGCCTGGAACACGGCCTCGGCCTGGGCCAGTTCGGCGCGGGAATTGATGCCCAGCGTTTCCGACTCGTCGCAGGCGACGGCGGTGACCTTCAGGCCCCGGGCGCGGGCGATTGCGACGATGTCGGTCAGGTAAAATTCGCCGGCCGCATTGTCGTTGCCGACGGCGGCGATCAGCGCGAAGAGCGTAGCGCGGTCACAGGCGACAAGGCCCGAATTGCAGAAGGTGACCTTGCGCTCTTCCTCGGTCGCGTCCTTGAACTCGACGATGCGTTCCAGGCTTTCGCCGTCCATCATCAGGCGGCCGTAACGCTTTGGGTCCGCGGCCTCGAACCCCAGGATCACAAGATCATGGCTGCAGCGGGCAGCGATCATCCGCTCCAGCGTCTCGTCCCGGATAAAGGGCGTGTCGCCGTACAGGACCACGACGTCGCCGTCAAAGCCTTCCAGCGCCGTGCGGGCCTGGTCGACGGCATGGGCCGTGCCGAGCTGTTCTTCCTGCAGGACGACGGTGGCATCCTCGTCGATCTCGGCCGTGGCTGCGGCGACCATCCGGGCCTCGTGGCCAGCCACGACGACGGTGCGCGCGGGTTCCAGAACCTGCCCCGTGCGCAGCGCGTGTGCCAGCATCGGCGCGCCGGCGATCTGGTGCAGCACCTTCGGCAGGTCTGAATTCATCCGCGTGCCTTTGCCGGCCGCAAGAAGGACGAGGGCGATGTTCATGAACCTGAAAACCCTTTGCGTTTCGCTTTCGGTGGTTTTAACCGCCGGTTAATCAATGGCAAGGGACCCGCCGATCAATCTGAGTTGCGGGGTGTAACAGGCGCGGGCGGGGATCTGCCTATGGGCAAGGGGAATAGTATGGCAACGGTGATCTTCGATCTGGACGGCACGCTGGCCGATACTTCGGGCGACCTGATCGCCGCGGCCAATCATTGCTTTCGCCACATGGGGCTGGGCGACGTGCTGGACCCGGTGGCCGATGCCAAGGTCGCGCTGCGGGGCGGGCGGATGATGCTGCGCACCGGGCTGACGCGCGTGGGTCACGAGGCCGGCGGGATCGAGGCCGAGACCGACCGCTATTACCAGACCCTGCTGGACGCCTATGCCGAGGCGATCGACCATCACACGGTGCTGTATCCGGGCGCCATGGAGGCGGTGGAGCAACTGGTGACCGACGGGCTGAAGGTCGGGATCTGCACCAACAAGCCCGAGGCCCTGGCCGACCTGCTGCTTCAGCGGCTGGGCGTGCGGGATGCGTTCGCATCTCTGGTTGGCGCGGATACACTGCCGGTCCGTAAGCCCGACCCGGAACCCCTGCGAGAGGCCGTCCGCCGGGCCGGGGGCGATCCGGCGCGGTCGATCCTGGTGGGCGACAGCGACACCGACCGCAACACCGCAAAGGCGGCGGGCGTGCCGTCGGTGCTGGTCACCTTCGGGCCGGCGGGCCCGGACATGGCCGCGCTGGAGCCAGAGGCGCTTCTGGACGACTATGCTGACCTGCCGGCCCTGGCGGTGCGCCTGATCGGGTGACGTCGGTCATGGTGCGTGGGCAACCACGCACCTTTGCCAGTCAGGACCGGGACGGCGCGTGGGCAACCACGCGACTACTGACGGAAGCCCGACGGCTGCAGCGCCTCGTAGGGTGCGTGCTTTGCACGCACCTTTGCCCGTCATGACCGGGGTGATGTTGTGGGAGCTAGGGCCGCTTACTTGCTGTCCGGGGCGTTGTTCAGGAGGTCGGTCAGGGCCGAGAACGGGGTCGACGGAAGGGCGTCGATGGCCGCCTCGATGGCCGAGGCGCGGGTCTGCCCGAGTACCGGATCGGCCAATGAATGGTACTTGGTCCGCAGCTCCGCGTCGGTCGGGGGGGCGTCATGGTCCCAGCGGGGCTGCATCCAGTCGCCGGTCAGGGTCGTGCCGTCGTGCAGTTCCAGCGTGACGCGCGCCAGGCGGGTCAGGGGGAAGGCGGCATTGGCGGCATCGTCCTCGGTGAAGATCATGCCGTCGGACAGGCGCAGGATTTCCGGGTCCGTCAGGCTGTCGCCCATCACGTCCGCCGCGCCGATCCCGTCGCGAACCAGCGCCACGGCGCAGGGGAAGGAAGTCGAATACTGCGCCTGTTCCGTCGTGACGGGTCTGCGGGTGGCCAGGCGGACGGATTCGTGGAAGGTTTCGACCCTGATCCGGGCCACCTGTTCCGAGGTCAGCCCGTGGGCGCGTTTCAGCGCCAGCACGCCTTCGACCGGGGCCTGGGCCCAGCGGCAGACCGGGTAGGGCTTGAAATACTGCCGGAAGATCCGCCAGTCGCTGCCGATCCCGGTCCAGTATTCGGGCGCCTGTTCCACCGTGATCGCGGGCGCGCCGGTAAAGCCGTTCTGCGCCAGCAGCACGGCCGAGATCCCCGCCATCGCCCCCCAGCCGGGACCGTCCTTGACCATGGTCGGTTCGTCGACACAGCGCATCATCTGGCTGCGGGGGCCATGGTATTCGGCGATCCCCAGCGCCTCGCGCGTGTGGGCGTCGTCCAGCCCGACCAGCCGCGATCCGGCGGCGGCGGCGACGACCGCGCCCCAGCTGCCGGTGGTGTGATAGTCGGGAACCGTGCCGTGCTGCGCCTCGGCCGCGCGGGCGCCGAACTCATAGCCCATGACCAGCGTGGCCAGCGCCTCGGCCCCGGACAGCCCGTCCGGCGCGATGGCCAGGATGCCCGAGATCAACGGGCAGCCGATGTGACCCTTGGACGGGTTGTACCCGTCATGGGCATCCAGCGCATCGATGGTGATGCCCGCGGCCAGCGCGACGCCGGGCGCGCTGGCGGTGCGGCCGTCAAACAGGATGGGGCGGGTTCCGCCAAATACGGCGGCCGCGTGATCGCGGGCGATCCGCGACATGTCTGTGCCAAGACCGCCGGCGGCGACGCCGATCAGGTCCAGAAGCGCCAGCGGCGCGCGGGCCCGCACATCGGCGGGCAGGTCCTCCCAGCGGAGGCGGTGGATAAGCGAAATAGGGTCCATGGGACGAAACCTGCGCTCCGGTCCCGGCCGATTCTGTTCCGATTGCGACATGTTCCTGCGGGTTCGTTACAGGCCCGGATTTGCCGCGCGATGCCCCGCTTGCGACACCCGTGCCCCATTGACCCGGGCCGGTTCGGGGCGCATCACTGCCCCATGACAGAGCGTTTCACCGGCATCTTCACCCAGCAGGAACCGATCCCCGACGAAGGGATCGAGGCCGCGCTGCGCATCCTGAAAAACGGGCGTCTGCACCGTTACAACGTGGTCGCGGGCGAGGTGGCGGAAGCCGCCCTGCTGGAACAGGAATTCGCGGCCTATACCGGGGCCAGATACTGCCTGGGCGTGGCCTCGGGCGGATATGCGCTGGCCACGGCCTTGCGGGCCGTGGGCGTGAAGCCGGGCGAGCCGGTGCTGACCAATGCCTTCACGCTGGCGCCCGTGCCGGGGGCCATCGCCTCGATGGGCGGGGTGCCGGTCTTTGTCGGTGTAACCGAACATCTGGTGATCGACCTGGAAGACCTAGAGGCGAAGATCGCCCTGACCGGGTCGAAGGCGCTGATGCTGTCCCACATGCGGGGCCATATCTGTGACATGGACCGGCTGATGGCGATTTGCGACGCGGCGGATGTCATCGTGATCGAGGACTGCGCCCACACGATGGGGGCGTCCTGGAACGGCGTTCCGTCGGGGCGGCACGGGGCGGTGGGGTGCTATTCGACCCAGACCTACAAGCACATGAACTCGGGCGAAGGCGGGCTTCTGGTCACCGACGACGAGGAGATCGCGGCGCGGGCAGTCCTGCTCTCGGGGTCCTACATGTTCTACCATGCGCATCCGGCCATGCCGGGCCCCGAGGTGTTCGAGCGGGTGAAATACGATACGCCCAATGTGTCGGGCCGGATGGACAACCTGCGGGCGGCGATCCTGCGACCCCAGCTTCGGGATCTCGATACCCAGGTGGCGCGCTGGAACGAACGCTACCGCACGCTGGAGGACGGTGTGCGCGGCACGCCCGGGCTGACGGTCATCGAACGGCCGGAAGAAGAGTTTTACGTGGGCTCGTCCTTTCAGGTGCTTCTGCTGGACTGGGCGGCCGACAAGGTGCGCGAAGTCGTGAAGCGGGCGGGCGCCCGGGGCGTGGAACTGAAATGGTTCGGGGCCGAGGATCCGGCGGGCTTTACCTCGCGCTATGACCACTGGCGTTATGCCCCGTCCGAGAAGATGCCGAAATCCGACCGGGTGCTGGCAGGGATCGTCGACCTTCGGGTGCCGCTGACCTTTTCGCTGGACGACTGCGCCCTGATCGCGCGGATCCTGCGGGCCGAGGTCGGTGCCGTTCACCAGCAGGCATAGGACGACCGGCGCCTCCCGCGCCAGGGACCTTTGAAAGGACCTTGGCTCGGCCGCCTCTAAGCCGCTTTTCCCCGTTTCTTATGCCGGCTCCTCGGGGTGCGGGGCGGTGCGTGCAAAGCACGCACCCTGCGGCGGCTTCGCCCGTGTGCAACTTGCGGTTTACCGAACGGGTTGCGTGATGCACAACGGCTTCCGACCAGCAAAAAGAAAAAGGGAGAGGGAATGGTTGACGAGAAGGACACCGATGCGAGCGGCGGCGTCCGGGCGCTGGATGCGGCGCTGGGCCTGCTGAAGGCGATGGCGGGTCTGCGCGGTCCGGCCAGCCTGTCGGAAATTGCGCGTGCCGCGGGCGTCCCGCCCAGCCGGGCGCATCGATACCTCGCTTCGTTCCTGGCGGCTGGTCTGGCCGAACAGGCCGGCAAGTCCGGCAAGTACGATCTGGGCCCGGGCGCCGCAGAACTGGGCCTGGCGGCCCTGGCGCGGCACGACTTTGTCTCGCGCGCGGCCGAGGCGCTTCCGGGCCTCTGCGCCGATACCGGCATGACCGGGCTGATCGCCGTCTGGGGGACGGCGGGGGCCACGGTGGTGCGCTGGCAGCGGACGGAAAGTCCGACCGTCACCTCCATGGGCCTGGGCACAACGCTGCCCCTGTTGAATTCCGCCACCGGCCGGGCCTTCCTGACGTGGGCGCCCGAGGCCCCGATCCGGGGCGAACTTGCCCGCGAGGTAGATCGTGCCGTGGCCAATCCGGGGCTTCTTCCGGACATGGACCTGTCCCCGGAAGGGCTGGTGGCATTGCGGACCGGGGTACGCGCCCAGGGGTTCGCGGCCGTCGATGGGCGGTTCATCCCGGGTCTTGTTGCCATCGCGGGACCGGTTCTCGACTGGCAGGAAGAGGCACAGGCGGTGGTCACGCTGATCGGCATCGACAAGTCGGCGATCCTGCCGGGCTCGGCCGAAGTGCGGGCGCTGCAGGCCTTCTGCACCGATCAGGCGCTGCTGGTGCCGGGGCAGGATGCGCCGTTCGATCCTGCGGCCTGAACGCGAAACGGGCAGCCTGATCAGGGGCTGCCCGCGCGGGTCATTGCAGAGAGGCACGTTTAGCCCTTGGCGTGGTGACCGAAGCCTTCGATCTGGTCGGCGCTGCCGTATTCCTCGATCTGGTTCCGTTCCTCTTCGGCGATGAAGATGTCGAACTGCTCCTGCTTGATGCGGTTCTGGATCGCCAGATAGAACGACCCCAGCGCGATCGCGGCAACCAGGATCGAATCCAGCGGCGAGGTGATGACGCCGATGCCGCCGTCATAGATGCCCAGGTAGGACACGACCGATATGCCGCCCATATAGGGCAGGAACCAGATCACGCCCGCGGGTTCCAGGTCTTCCTTGCCCATCACGGCCAGGCGGACGGCGAAGAGGATCACGCCCAGGACCAGCAGCACCAGCAGCCGCCAGGTGGTCTCCCATCCCGACCAGAACACCATCAGCGAGGCAATGACGAAGCCCAGAGGCGCCAGCACATTGGCGAAGGGCATGTTGAAAGGACGCTCGTACCGGCTGGCGAGCCTGCGCAGGGCCAGCACGGCAATGGGGCCCGACACGAAGGACAGCGTGATGGCGGCGCCGTTCAGGGCCACGATTTCGCCGAAGGGCATGGTGAACATCATGATCAGGGCGATCACGTAGTTCAGAAGCAGCGCCCAGAGCGGCACGCCGAAGACGTTCAGCTTGGCAAAGATCGCCGGGAAGACGCCGTTATTGGCCATCGCCATCGCCAGACGGCCGTTCGATCCGGTCGAGACGAGGCCACCACCCAGCGGTGCGACGACGGCGGCGACGTTCAGCAGGCTGACCATCCACAAAAGGCCGATGGCCGCGGCCAGCGCACCCAACGGACCCAGGTCGGATTCGAATTTCAGCGACTTCCAGCCATCGGTGACGTCCGACGGGCCGATGGCGCCCATGAAGGCGATCTGGATGCCGCCATAGATGACAAGGCAGATCAGCACCGCCAGGATCAGCGCCAGCGGGATATTGCGTTCGGGGTTGCGGGTTTCGCCGGCCATGTCGATGGCATGGCGGAAGCCAACGAAGGCAAAGGCCACACCGCCGGTGGCGACGGCGGCAAAGACGCCGGACATACCATAGGGCATAAAGCCGTCGTATTGGGTGAAATTGGCACCATCGAACTTGTCGACGATGATCATGACGATGAAGATCGCGGGCACTGCCAGCTTGAACCAGGTCATCGCCGTGTTGATCCGGGCGAACCAGGCCACGCCGAAGGCGTTGATGACAGTGAACAGCAGCAGCAGCACGGCCGCCGTGATCTGGCCCGGCAGGGTCATGCCGCCCTTTTCGCCGCTGTGGATCCAGGGCAGCCAGTCCGAGGCATAGCGCAGGGCGGCCTCGACCTCGATCGGGGCGGTGGTGCAATAGCCGGCCCAGGCGGTCCAGCCCATCAGCATCGCCATCAGGCGTCCGTGACTGAACTGCGGGATCCGGGCGATGCCGCCCGCGACCGGGAACAGTGTCGCCACCTCGGCGAAGGCCAGCGCCAGAAGCAGCATGGCGATCGCTCCGATCAGCCAGGCCAGGATCGCGGCCGGCCCGGCAAGCTGCGCCGTCGCCAGCGGCGCGAACAGCCAGCCGGACCCCAGAACGCCGCCGACGGCGACGAAGGTCAGCCCGACCAGGCCGATATTTCTTTGCATTGCCATAAAGATACCCCCACAACACTGTCCCAGTCCCGGACCGGTGCAGCGGCGCCATGTTTTGTTCTGATATCCAGGGCGCAGGCTGTGCCGCCCGTTACGGGGGCCGGCCACAAGGCGGCCGGTCGCAGTTTTCCCGGAACAGGAAGCGGAATACCGATCAGACTTTCACTCTTTACCACGGGTCAGCCTTTGGGAAGTCCCGCAAATCAATGTGTTGCAGGGAAGTTGCCCGCGCGCAACCGGCAATATCATGTGGAGTGCCGGCGCATCCGTTGGTCCGGCGGTTGCGGTCACCGCACGAGCGGCGGCCGGACAGGTGCCCGGAAAATGTTCCGAAGGGGATCCCGACCGTATCAGCGGTCGGGTTCGTCGCCCATCATTCCGGCAGCCACAGGGCCGCCGATCCGGGAATAACCATAGGGCGTCTGGTCTTCGGCCAGGCCCGGCGCGCCGAAGGTGCCGATGGCGGGAAAATCATGGCCGGCAGACGTTTCTTCCTGTGCCACGAAACGGCTGAGCAGCCCGGCGAAAAACCCCAGCTCCTCGCGCGAGCGGGCGAGGGTGCCGGCGCGTGCCGCCACCATCTCGGCCTGTTCCTGGGTGATGATGCTGTTCACCATGGCCTCGCACAGTTCGAGGCAGGGATTGACCAGGTCGACAAGGGCGCGGACGGCGAGTTCTTCCCGTTCGTCGCGCAGCAGCTCGGGGCGGTAGCGGGGCAGGAAGATCGTCTCCAGGTTGCCGAAGGCGCGGGTGAACCTGACCGTCACGGTCTGGACCCCGTCGCGCGCGTAATCCGCGAGCACGCGCAAGCCCACGAGGAACAGCCCCGGCATCTTGACCAGAGCGTCGGACGACAGGGTGGCGCCCTTTTCGAAATCGCGCGGAAGGTTCGGTTCTATAGAGTCGCAGATCGGACCGCCCAGCACGGTGCGCAGGGGCGGTTTGCCCTGGAAATAGACGCGAGAATAGTGGTTTGGATGCTTCAGTTGCACGGATTCCACCCACCAGCCGTCGCGATCGCGCTGCCGGCGCAGGGTGACCGTGATTTTCTTGCCAGTGCCGGCGCGGACGGGGTCGGTCATTTAACGGGAACCTCGGAACCTGTTCTTGGTCTGAAAAGGAGTAGGCCCGGATGGTTAACAACTCGTTAGCCGACCGGGCGTTGCGGTGAGGTGTGCTTAACCATGTTTGTCCAGTCTAATGTACCGATGCAATGTCAGGTTGCAATAGATACATTTTGTATGTGTCTTTAAAGCGGTGTCGGCATTGGAGGTATCCGGGAACGCCCGATGGCGGCCGTGATTTGGTTCTTCGGAAATGTTTGGCGTTGTCAGCCATAACTGAAAAGAGTTAGCATTTTGCGATACTGTCGCAAAATATACTCTGCTTAACCGGGAAAATGTACGGTATCGCATGAACATTCGGGTCTGACCGGCTTATCGGACCGTCTGAACGGGTGCGTCGAACGCCCGGGACGGACATCAGGCATGATGTGGGGCCGCAGGGCCGGGGAGAGTCATATCGATGGACGAGAACGCTCTGCCACAGGTCGTGGTCGGAATCGCCGCATCCGCCGGCGGTTTCGAGGCCATGACCTCGCTCGTGCAGCATCTCAGCACGGATCTGCCCTGTGCCTATGTCCTGGCACAGCATATGTCGCCCAAGCACAAGAGCCTTCTGTCCACGCTGCTGTCGCGGGAAACCCCGCTGAACGTGGTCGAGGTCACCCATGCCATGCCGCTCGAGGCGCGGACGATCTATGTCTCGACCCCGGGTTATGACATCACGGTCACCGAAGGGCAGGTTCACCGCGAATTGCCACGCGGGCATCCGGCGGAACCGAAACCGTCGGCCGACCGGCTGTTCGCGTCCATCGCGCGGTCAAGCAAACAGGCCAGCGTCGGCATCGTGCTGTCGGGGACGGGATCGGACGGGTCCTATGGCGTCCAGGACATCCGCGAGGCCGGGGGCATCACGATCAGCCAGGACCCTGCGTCCTGCAAGTACGACACCATGCCTGTATCGGCGGTGGAAACCGGTTGCATCGACCTGGTGCTGACGCCCCGCCAGATGGGCGAACATCTGGCCACGATCCTGGCCCGGCCGCGGAATCTGAAGGCTCTGCAGGATTCCCTGAACGTCCATTCCGAACATAACGACCTTTTCCAGATCCTGCTGGCCCGAACCCGGGTGGATTTCCGCGAATACAAGGAAAACACCATCAATCGTCGCATCCAGCGGCGCATGGTGGCAAAGGGGATCGAGCGCTACGACGACTATGTCGCGCTGTGCCGGTCGTCGCCGGACGAGGTCGATGCGCTGTATCGCGACCTGCTGATCTCGGTCACGCGGTTCTTCCGGGACGCGGAACAGTTCGTCACGCTGGGCGATTCCGTGCGCAAGCTGGTCTACGACCGGGGCGAGGAGAAGATCCGCGTCTGGGTTCCGGGCTGCGCCAGCGGCGAGGAGGTCTATTCCATCGCGATCCTGCTGTGCGAGGCGCTGGGCGGTCCGGGGCAGGTGGATCCGTCGAAGATCCAGATCTTCGCCACCGATATCGACGAGGCCGCGCTGGGCCGGGGCCGGGCGGGGGTCTATCCGCTGTCCGCACAGGCGGACATTCCGGCCGAATACATCTCGCGCTACTTCACCGTGTCGGAAAGCGCGCTGACCGTGCTGCCTGAACTGCGCAAGCTGGTGCTGTTTTCCAAGCACAACGTGTTCCAGGATCCGCCCTTCGTCGATATCGACATCATCTCGATCCGGAACACGCTGATCTATTTCGACGCGTCGCTTCAGGAACGCGTGCTGGGCCGGCTGCATTACGCGTTGCGGTCCGAAGGGCTGATGTTCCTGGGCATGTCGGAAAACCTGGGCTCGATCGAACCGTTCTTCGAACCGGTGTCGGAACGGGCCCGGGTCTATCGCCAGAACGTGCGCACCCGTTTCGGCAGCCCCGGCGGCATGATGCCGTCCAGCTGGAACATGCCGGCGCCGCGGCCCAGGGCGCGCGACACGGGTCAGGGCAGCGACCAGTTCCGGCGGCGTTTCGAACAGGTCTGCACTGCAGTGGCGCCCGTCGGTTTCCTGACCAATACGCGGCGCGAGATCCTGAAGATCTTCGGCGACCTGACTGAATTCGCCGCGATGACGGATTCGCTGCGCGACCGGCTGAACACCAACATCCTGCGCGCGCCCCTGGCGGCCGAGGCGTCCAGCCTGATCCCGCTGGCGCTGAAGCACAACATTACCCGGCACGGGTCCTGGCGGAACATCGAAGGCAAGGGCTTCAACCGGGTGCGCCTGCATGCCTATCCGGTTGGCGACAGCGACGATACCGAAGCGCTGGTGCTGGTCTCGATCGAGACCGAGATGGCCGAGAAGGTACAGCCGGTCCGCAAGGACAACGAGGATCTGGAATACACCACCCATCTTGAAAACGAACTGGCCCGCGCCCGCGAGGCGCTTCAGGTCACGACCGAGGAATTGCAGACCTCGAACGAGGAACTGCAGTCGACGAACGAGGAGCTGCAATCGGCCAACGAGGAGCTGCAATCCACGAACGAGGAGCTTGAGACCTCGAACGAGGAACTGCAATCCACGAACGAGGAACTGATCACGGTCAACGAGGAACTGCTGATCAACTCGGACGAGCTGAACACCACGGCGGCGGAACGGGTGGGGATCCTGGTGGCGCTGCCGCTGCCGCTTTTGACGGTCGACCAGGGGCTGGTGATCCGCAATGCGTCCTATGGCGCGCGCGAGCTTCTGGGGCTGACCGACAAGGGCAACCATTTCGGCCATCTCAGCCAGGTATCGCTGCCCGACGGCTTTCCACGGGTGCTGGACATCTGTGCCGAGGTGCTGAAGACCCGCAACGGGCACAGTTCGGTCTTTGCCTCTGCGGGCACCCATTTCGAACTGCGCATCGGGCCCTATTTCCTGCGGAACGAGGAGCTGGCCGGCCTGACCATCGTGTTGCTGGGCATGCCCCAGGTCGAGATGGTGTCGCGCACGATCCGCGCCTTCGGTGACATTGGCACCTGGGAAGTGGACATCGCGACCGAGGGCATGACCTGGTCGGACGAGCTTTACGCTATGTTCGGTGCCGCGCCCGCCGAGGGGATGGAGAATATCGGCGACCTGCTGGAGGAGTTCTTTCCGCTGGACCATGATCGCCTGCGCAAGGCCATCGACGATGCAATAGACACCGGCGAAAGTTTTCGCACCACGGCGCGGGGCGTGCGCAAGGACGACAGCACCTTCCTTCTGGAACTTGCCGGGTCGACGCTGGGTGGGGGCAACGGGTCGCCTGCGCGGATGGTCGGCGTGGCCCGCAATGCCACCGAAGCGGCGGGCAACATGCTGATCCTTCAACACCTTCTGGATTCGCCCGGGGATCGCGAGACGGGCTTCTTCTCCTATGACACGGCCAACGACATTCCTTTCCTGGCTGGGCAATTGTTCCAGTCTCTGGGGACCAAGACCTCGCAGGTGTCGCGGCTGGAGCAATTGGTCGACCTGTTCGTGCCCGAAGACCGCGACCGTGTATCGGCCGCGTTCCGGGCGGCCGAGACGGAGGGAACGCCCTTGGATCTGAAGGCGCTGATGCACGGCCCGGACAGAAAGGGCCGCCGTGTCCACCTTCAGGGCCACACGCATTTCGACGCGGAAGGCGAGGTCAGCCACGTCTTTGGCAGCCTGGTCGAGATGCCCTGACGGCGGCGGCCCAGCCACAGCCCCTTTCACAGCCCCCGTCACACCGCTGTCATGGACCCTCTCATGGCGCCTGTCACGGCGTCCGGGCCGCTGCGATTTGTGCCGGCAGCCTGGCACGAACGCGCGGCCGGAACAGGGCCGGTCGGGTGGTCGGCGTCGCCACGGGCAGGGCTGCGGACCTTTTCGCGGATGCCCTCCGACAACCTTCCATTGACAAGGGTCCGCCCCGACAGGCATGTGATCCGACATGATCGGTTCCCGTCCGTGCCTGCACGGAGGGGAGGCAAGAGGGAACGCAGTGCGGCATCGCATGGTGCCAATTCTGCGGCTGCCCCCGCAACTGTAAGCGGCGAGCAGGGCTGACGATGCCACTGGGGGATATCTCCCGGGAAGGCCAGCCCGGCGTTCAAGCCGCGAGCCAGGAGACCTGCCGGCCATGACGGTTCGTGGGCATTCGCCCGCGGCCCACTCCAACGGACGCCGGGGTGCGCGTCTGGCCGGGGACAGCGCCTGGCGCCTGATCCGTGCTTTCCGACCCCCCTTTCCGTCCCTAACGCGGTTTCCGTGTGCCCGAGGGCCGCGGCGCCGCCCAAGGAAGGGCAGAGATGCAACGTGAAACATGCGGGCCGGGCCTGCTGCGTGACGACAGACAACAAGGCTGGCGCAAACAAGGCTGGCGACAGCGGCTTGCCGCGGGACTGGGGCTGACCTTCGGGCTGGGCCTGGCGGCGGCGCCCCAGCAGGGGCAGGCGCATTTCCTTCTGAACTACACGTCTGATGCCGTGATCGACCGTCCGGGCGACGTACCGGTGGG
Source organism: Chachezhania sediminis (assembly GCF_009765275.1). Classification (GTDB taxonomy): domain Bacteria; phylum Pseudomonadota; class Alphaproteobacteria; order Rhodobacterales; family Rhodobacteraceae; genus Chachezhania; species Chachezhania sediminis. The sequence goes on along the minus strand of NZ_VOPH01000001.1, from coordinate 453,837 downwards.
GATGATCTTCTGGCACCCGTTCGCGAACGGGCCGGTGATGGAACTCGACCCCCCCGAAGCGTTCTATGTCATCCACCGGGGCGAGAGGACCGACCTGGCTGGCACACTGGCGCCGATGTCGTTCCGCGGGGCCGAGAACGAGGCGGGCGGTTTCCTGGGCCAGGTGCCGGTGAAGCGGGCCGGGGACTATGTGCTGGTGACAGAGCAGAGCCCTTATCTGGAAGTGACCGAGGACATCTATATCCAGCAGTTCGTGAAGACGGTGCTGAACCGCGCGACGCTGCCGACGGATTGGGACACGGTCGTGGGCTTGCCGGCCGAGATCGTGCCGCTGAACCGGCCCTACAACGTGCTGGCCGGGTCGACCTTTTCCGGCATTGTCCTGTCAGAAGGCAAGCCTGTCCCCGATGCCGAGATCGAAATCGAGTTCGTCGCGGCCGAGCCGGACCTGGAAACCGCCACGGCGGGCGCACCGCTGGTGGCGCCGCCGCCGGGCGGGACCCTGGTGGCCAAGACCGGGCCGGACGGCGTTTTCACCTTCGGCATTCCGAAGGCGGGCTGGTGGGGCTTTGCGGCGCTGGGCGTCGGCCCGGTGACCGAGCACGAGGGCAAGGAACTGTCGCAGGACGCCGTAATCTGGATCCGGGCCCATGCGCTGGACGGTTGAGGCCCGGGCGCATCGCGTGGGCGTCACCCGCGGACGGGAGGTCGGGCCGCAGCCTGCGCCCGCTGCCGTCCTGCCCCGGGCGGATGCCCTGGATCCGCCGTTACATCCCCGACGGATGCGCGCCGCATCCGCCGTCCCGAAGACGGGCGCGGCCCGCTTCTTTCCTTCCGCGTCGGGGGTGATCCATGCATATCGTTGACGGTGCGCTGGCCACGCCGGTGGTGATCGCCGAGGCCGTGCTGGCGGTCGGCGGCCTGGCCATGGGCCTGTCCCGCCTGCCGATGGAACGGATCCCGGCCGCGGGTGTCCTGTCGGCCGCTTTCTTCGTGGCGGGCCTGATCCATGTGCCGATCGGGCCGTCCTCGGTCCATCTGGTGCTGAACGGGCTGGCGGGCCTGGTGTTGGGCTGGGCGGCCTTTCCTGCGCTTTTCGTCGGGCTGGTGCTGCAGGCGGCCTTCTTCGGCTTCGGCGGCCTGACGGTGCTGGGGGTAAACCTTCTGAACATCGCGGGGCCCGCCGTTCTGGTCTGGCTGGTCTTCGGTGCGATGGTCCGGCGCGGATCGCCCATGGCCGGGGCCGTCTGGGGCGGGATCGCGGGCGCAGCCTCGATCGCCGGGACCGCCCTGGCCGTGGCGGCCGCCCTGGCGCTGAGCGGCGATGCCTTTCTTCCGGCCGCGAAGCTGGTCCTGCTGGCGCACGTGCCGGTGATGGCGGTCGAGGGGCTGCTGACCGGTGCGGCCGTCTATTTTGCCCGGGTGGTCAAGCCCGACCTCTTCGCCGTGCCCGGGCGGGTTGCGTCATGATCCGGCTTCTGGCCCTGTCCGTGGCCCTGCTGGCCAGCCCCGCCGCGGCCCATGACGTCATTGCCGAACTGTTTCCCGCAGGCCATGCGATCGAGGGCGAGATCGGCTTTTCCAATGGCGAGTTCTCGAAGAACCAGCGGGTCGAGGTGCTGGACGACACCGGCGCGCCGCTGGGCGAGACGGTGACGGATGACACCGGCCTGTTCCGCTTCGTGCCGGAAAAACCTGTGACCCACGTGTTCCGCGCCGACCTCGGTTCCGGCCATGTCGCCCTGGTCGAGATGCCGGCCGAGGAGGTCGCGCAGATTCTGTCGGCGCCTACGGCGTCCGGGGGGGCGACCCCGGCGCCGGTCAAGGTGGCGGACAAGGTTGCGCCGGCCGTCGCTGCCCCGACAGAGGTTGTCGTGCCGGTGGCCCTGTCGGCGGAGGTTCAGGCCCAGATCGCCGACCTGGTCCGGAACGAGCTGCGTCCGCTGCGTCGCGAGATGTCCGATCTGAAGCGGGCAAAGGACATCCAGTCCATCCTGGGCGGCATGGGCTATGTTCTGGGCCTGTTCGGGCTGTGGTTTTTCCTGGCCGCGCGCCGCAAGCTGGCAGGGGCCCCATGACCCATGTCCTGACCGGAGCGGAGACAGAAGCGGGGGCCCGGCATCTGCCGGGCCTGTCCGACCGCGATCCGCGGCTGCGGATCGTGCTGGCCGTGGCCTTTGCCATCACCGTTGTCAGCCTGTCGGACCTGCGGGTGCTGGTGGTTGCGCTGGCCTGTGCCGGCTGCCTGGTGCCGCTGTCCGGGCTGCCGGTCGGACTGACCCTGCGGCGGATGCTGGCGATGGACGGCTTCGTCATCGCGATGCTGCTGCTGCTGCCGTTCTCGGTTCCGGGGACGCCGCTCTTTTCGGTCTGGGGGCTCACCGCAAGCCGCGAGGGGCTGGTTCACGCGGTGGAGATCGGACTGACCGCAAATGCCGCCGTGCTGGCGCTTCTGACGCTGGTGGGCGGGATGGAGCCGGTGACGGTGGGCCACGCGCTTCACGCGCTGAAGGTGCCAGAGCGGCTGGTCCACCTGATGATGTTCACGATCCGCTATGTCGACGTGTTGCGGGATGAAACCCAGCGGTTGCGGGTGGCGATGAAGGTCCGCGGCTTCCGGCCGGGGACAAACTGGCACACCTATCGCAGCTATGGCTATCTGGTGGGGATGCTGCTGGTTCGGTCGGTGGAACGGTCGGAGCGGATCCTGGCGGCGATGAAGTGCCGGGGCTTTTCCGGCCGTCTGGTGCTGCTGGAACAGCCGCGGATGCGGGCCGGCGACTGGGTTTTTGCGGCGCTGGCGGCGTCGGTGATGCTGGCGCTTCTGGCGGCGAATGTCTGGCTGGTCCATGACCCTGCTTGAGCTTCGGGACATCCATTTCGCCTATCCCGGCGGGGCGACGGTTCTGGAAGGTGCCACGCTTTCGGTCGAGCCCGGGCAGCGCGTGGCGGTGACGGGTCCGAACGGGGCCGGCAAGTCGACCCTGCTGAAGCTGGCGGTGGGGCTGGTGCAACCGGCGAAGGGCACTGTGCGGGCCTTCGGGTCGGTAAGGACGTGCGAGGCGGATTTCGTCGAGGTCCGGCGCCGGGCGGGACTGGTCTTTCAGGACCCGGACGACCAGCTTTTCAGTCCGACAGTGGCCGAGGACGTGGCCTTCGGACCTCTGAACCTTGGCCGGACCCGGGACGAGGCGCTGGCCATTGTCGACGACGTTCTGGGACGGCTGGAACTGGGCCACCTGAGGACCCGCGTTACCCATCGTCTGTCGGGCGGCGAAAAGCGGCTGGTGACGCTGGCCTGCGTCCTGGCGATGGAGCCGGACATGCTGTTGCTGGACGAGCCGACCAATGCGCTCGACACGGCCAACCGCGCGCGGTTGATCGAGATTCTGCAGGGGCTGGACCAGGCCATCGTCCTTGTCAGCCATGACGACGGGCTGCAACAGGCCGTGGCTCCGGACCGGCTGGTTCTGGAAGAGGGCCGCCTTCGGGCCCTGTGAACGCGTGGATGGACCGTCCGTGTCCCGCGCCCACCCCGCGGGACACGGACGGTCTGTCGTGAGATTCTGGTCGGGAAGGGCTCTGGCTCACCACGAAGAGGTGGTCCCCTTCACGGGTCCACCGTCGCTTCTGCTGCCTGAGCCATCGGAGCGAGCGCATCAAGGGCAAGCCGCGCCTGCGCGCGGTGCTGCGCACCCTTGACGCGATCCCCCCGACAGCTCGAACCGGCAGCGCGACGGCGGCTCCGCGAAGAGGACCTTTTCATTTCGGGGTGGATGGGGCGCCCGTGGCGGCGTCAGGTCTTGCCGCGGCGGCGCAGCAGGTAGGTGTCCATGATCCAGCCGTGACGGGCGCGGGCCTTTTCGCGGGTGGTCAGGATGTCATCGGTCACGTCGGGAAGGGGGCCTTTGCGGAGGATTTGTTCTTCCATGCCCAGATAGGCGCCCCACCAGATGTCGAGATCGGGCTCCGCGAGCGTGCGGAAGGTGCCGTCGGCATCCAGCATCACCGCGACGCTGTCGCAATCGGCGGGCCAGCCTTCGGTGGCCAACCGGCGGCCGGTGGTGACCTTGACCGATCCGGCCAGCGTATTGAAGGGCAGCGCATGGGCGGCCGTCAGGGCCTGGAGTGCCGTGATGCCCGGGATCACCCGCAGGCGCGGTGCCGGGTCCAGCCGGGCCGCGATGCGAAGCGTGCTGTCGTAGAGCGAGGGGTCGCCCCAGACCAGCAGCGCCACCGGGCCTGGGACGGACGGCGCGTTGTCGGGCAGGGGCTGGCCGGCGCGCGCCTCGGCCGCAGCGCGGGCCATGGCGGCGCGCCACTGGCCTGCGATCTCGTCATGCCAGCGGTTCACCCGGTCGAGATAAGGCAGCGACGGGTCCCGGACGGGATAGTCGAATTCGACGACCTGCGCCGTGGCGCCGGCCTCGTCCAGGATACGGTGGCGCAGGTAGGCCAGATCGTCCTTGCCTTCGCCCTTGCGGGGGATGAGGACCAGTGCCGCCTCGCGCAGGGCCTTGCGTGCCTCTTGCGTGACGTGATCCGGATTGCCGGTGCCGATGCCGATGAGGCTGAGGTCGAACATTCAGGCGTCGCCTTCTGCCAGCGGTCCGTAGAGGATCAGGGCCGGGTGGGGCCCCGAGTCTCCGGTCAGGTGTCGTGCCAGCTCGGCCACGGTGGTGCGGACCAGCTTTTGATGCGGGGTGCTGACCGCCTCGGCCAGAAGCGCCGGGGTTTCGGTGGGCAGGCCCCGGGCGAAAAGCAGGTCGGCCAGCGCCGGGAAGGTGCGCTTGCCCATGTAGACGACCGTGCTGGCGGCCGGGTCGGCCAGCGCCTTCAGGTCGATGTCGTGGGGCAGTTGGCCAGTCACATCGTGGCCGGTCACGAACTGCACGCGCCGCGCCGTCAGGCGGCGGGTCAGGGGGATGCCGGCGGCGGCGGCGGCGGCAAAGGCCGACGGCACGCCCGGCACGATTTCATAGGCGATGCCCGCGTCTCGGATGGCGACCAGTTCCTCCTCCAGCCGGCCGAAAAGGCCCGCATCGCCCGATTTCAGGCGCACGACGCGGCCGCCCTGCAGGGCGTAATCGATCAGAAGCTGGCTGACATGGTGTTGCTTGGGCGAAGGCCGGCCGGCGCGTTTGCCTACGCCCACAAGATCTGCGCCGGGACGGGCATGGGACAGGATCGGACCGGCCGACAGATCGTCGAACAAGACCGCGTCGGCCTGTTTCAGGCGGTCGACGGCCTTCAGCGTCAGAAGCTCGGGGTCGCCCGGGCCGGAGCCCACGAAGCTGACGAAACCGGTCATTTGGTCTCTCCGGCGATGAGGTGGAAGAAGGTGCCGGTCACGTGACCGCGCCGGGATCCGGTTTCGGGCACGGGGGTGCCGTCGGCATCGAAGACCTGCGCCAGCGGCGCGTCGGGTTGATCCAGAATGGTCGAATAGTGGAACTCGTGGCCGCGCAGCGCCGTGCCGGGGGCAAGACCGGGCATGGGTGCTTCAAGGATTGCACGGCGATAGCCCAGGTGGAACTTGCGTCTTTCGTAGCTGGTTACCAGGCCCAGAAGGCCCGCCATGGCGTGGCGCGTGCCGTCCTTGTCGATCAGGACATCCCCCAGCGCCATGTAGCCGCCGCATTCGCCGTGGACAGGGCGGGTTTCGGCATGGGCCTTCAGGCCGATCAGGAACTGCGACGCCGCGGCCAGTCGTCCGGCATGAAGTTCCGGGTAGCCGCCGGGCAGCCAGACCAGATCCGCATCCGGGTCGGGCGCTTCGTCGGCAAGGGGCGAGAACGGGAGGATCTGGGCCCCTGCCGCGTGCCAGCCTTCCAGCAGATGCGGATAGGTAAAGGAAAAGGCTGCGTCCTGTGCCAGGGCGATCCGCTGGGCCGGGGGCCCGGGCAGGGTGCCGGGGGCGGGCTGTTCAGTGGCCCCGGCAGCCGAACGGATGGTGGCCAGGTCGACATGGTCGCGCAGGAAGGTGGCATAGCCCGCGATGGCGGCATCGAGGTCGGGGTGTTCCACCGCCTGGATCAGGCCCAGATGGCGTTCCGGCAGGGCCAGGTCGCCGCGGCGCGGCAGGACACCCAGGACCGGCAGGCCGGCTTGTTCCATGCCGCGACGGATCAGGCGTTCGTGGCGGGGGCTGGCGACGCGGTTCAGGATCACGCCGGCGAAGGGCAGATCCGGGTCGTAGGCACGGAAGCCCAGGGCCGTTGCCGCGGCCGATTGCGCCTGACCGCCGACGTCGAGGACCAGCACCACCGGCCAGCCCATACGCTTTGCCGTCTCGGCGCTGGAGCCGAAGCCGGTCAGCCCCTGGGTCGCCACGCCGTCGTAGAGGCCCATGGAGCCTTCGGCCACCGCGATGTCGGCTCCTTCAGCCTGTGCCGCGATGGTCGAAAGCAGGTCGGGCGCCATGGCCCAGCTGTCGAGGTTGAAGGACGCGCGCCCCGCGGCGGCCCGGTGGAAGGCCGGGTCGATATAGTCCGGGCCGGACTTGAAGGGCTGGACGGTCAGCCCGTCGTCGGCCAGCGCGCGCAGAAGGCCCAGCATGACCGTGGTCTTGCCGGTGCCCGAGGCGGGGGCCGTGATCAGAAGGCCGGGGGGAAGGGTCATGGTTGCCCTCCGAAATCGTTGAAGAGGGCCGCTTGAAAATGAACCCCGGATCGCTTGCGATCCGGTTCGCACCCGACACCGCCGCCCAGGGAGGGCGCGAATGGATGACACGTTGGGCGCAGCTTCGACGCTGCTCGCCTGCCAAGCGGATGTCCGGGCGCATCTGCGCCCACCTTCGGGGACGGGCGCGAACCTGGCGTCGGTGCGATAGTGTGTCTGGTGGAAAGCAGCATTGTCACCTCAGTCATCCCCGTGCCGCCATTCCGACCAGGGGCTGTCGGCGCTTTGCGGTCGATAGCGGCGGTCGTAGTCGGCCGCGTAAAGGCGGCTTTCGGTGAAGCCTTCCGCACCGATCGCCGGGCCGACAAGGATCAGGGCTGTGCGCTTGATGTCGTCGGCCAACAGGCCTTCGATGGTGGTCAGCGTCCCGCGCTGGATGCGTTCGTCCGGCCACGAGGCGCGGAAGACGACGGCGACGGGGCAGTCGGGGCCATAGAAGGGCGTCAGGTCTTCAACGACGTGGCCCAGGTTCTGAACCGACAGGTGAAGGGCAAGCGTGGCGCCCGTGGCGCCGAAATTGGCCAGCGTTTCGCCCGATGGCATGGCGCTGGCCCGGCCAGAGGTTCGGGTCAGCACGACCGATTGCGCGACACCCGGCAGGGTCAGTTCCGCGCCCAGGGCCGCGGCGGCCGCGGCGAAGGAAGGCACACCCGGTGTGACGGTGAAGGGGATCTCCAGCGCCTTCAGCCGGCGGATCTGTTCGCCCATGGCGGACCAGACCGAAAGGTCCCCGGAATGAAGCCGCGCGACGTCCTGACCTTTTTCGGTGGCCGCAACGATTTCCGCGATGATCGCATCCAGATCCAGCGGCGCGGTGTTCACGATCCTGGCGCCATCCGGGCAATGGCCCAGCACGGCCTCCGGCACCAGCGACCCGGCATAGAGGCAGACTGGACAGGCCGCGATCAGGTCGCGCCCGCGCAGGGTCAGAAGGTCCGGGGCGCCGGGACCGGCGCCGATGAAATGGACGGTCATGCCTCGTCTCCTTCGGCCAGGGCGCAGGTGGCCATGCGGTCTTCGGATATCGCGCGGGGGCCCAGAAGGCGCGCGCCGGGGCCGGCGGCGGACAGGGCGGCGGCCTCGGCCACCGACCCGGTGCCGCGGAACAGGAAGGCCACCGCGGACCGCGTTTCAACAGGCGCCGACCGCAGGTCGCGCGGCGGGATGTGGACCAGCGGCACGCCCAGGTCGTGGGCCAGCGCGATGATCGCGGGATGGTCGCACTTGTCTTCCGGCGCGGCAAGGACCGAGACATGTTCGCCCCCACCTGCCGCCTTCAGCGCATCGCGCAGGCAGTCCGCCGTGGCGGCCGCCCGGAACCCGAAGCCCGCGACGATCACAGGACCGCACTCCACTGGACGATGGGGCGCACCGCCTGCCAGCCGTGGCGTGTGCCCAGCGGCCGGGACTCGGCCAGTTCGATCCGCATGAGGTCACCGCCCAGGCGGACATGCCAGTCGGTCAGAAGCATTTCCGATTCCAGCGTCACGGCATTGGCGACGATGCGGGTGCCACGGGTCAGGCGCGCGGTCAGGATCTTCAGCACGTCGGCCGAAAGCCCGCCGCCGATGAAGACCGCCTGGGGCAGGTCCTCCCACATTTCGGGGCTGTGGAGCGCGGTCAAAGCATCGGCCTCGACCAGCGCCATGCGGTTGTCGACACCGAAAGACCGGGCGTTGGCACGGATGCGCTCGGCCCGGTCGCTGTCGCGTTCGACAGTCGTGGCGCGGGTGCGGGGGTGGGACAGGCACCATTCGACAGAGACGGAACCAGACCCGCCGCCGATATCCCACAGATGCGCGCCGGGTGTGGGGGCCAGCGCCGACAGGGTCAGCGCGCGCACAGGGCGCTTGGTGATCTGGCCGTCATGGTCGAACAGGTCGTCGGCCCGGCCGCTGGCGGTGGTCAGCGCCTCGCCAGTGCCCCGGAATTCCAGCGCCACGCACAACGGGGTTTCCAGGTCGTCGCCGACGACCGTGTCGGCAGTGGCTGTGGTGAAACGCTCGCGCGGGCCCCCAAGCGCCTCCATCACGTGGATCGTGGTCAGGCCGAAGCCGCGGTTGGTCAGCCATTCGCCCAGGGCTTCGACCGCCGCGCCACCGGTCAGCAGGACGATGGCGCGTTCGCCATTGGCCATGTGGGGGCGCAGCCGGTCCAGCGGCGCGGCGTGCAGGCCCAGGCAGACGGTCCTTTCCAGCGCCCAGCCCAGGCGGGCGGCGGCCAGCGAGAAGGCCGACGGTCCCGGCAATGCCTGCCATTCACCCGGTGCCAGGTGCCGGGCCAGAACGGAGCCCGCGCCGAACCAGAACGGATCGCCGGAAGCAAGGACCGCAACACGTTGACCACGCAGCGCAATAAGCTGAGGAATGCCGTCGGCGAAAGGCACTGGCCAAGGAATGCAGGGCGTTTCGGGATCCAGCACATCGGCCACCAGTGCCAGGTGGCGCGGCGGCGCCATCACGACCTCTGCCATTTCCAGCGCGGCACGGCTTGCGGGCGCCATGCCTTCGGGTCCATCTTCGCCCAGACCGATGACCGTCAGCCACGGAGTTTCAGACATGCCGCACCTTCTGATCCTGGGCGGCACGACCGAAGCCAGTGCCTTGGCGAAAATCGTTTATGAACAGGGTATTGCGGCGACATTCTCTTACGCTGGCCGGGTGGCAGCGCCCAAGGCCCAACCGCTGCCGACGCGGGTCGGCGGATTTGGCGGCGTTGAAGGCCTGACCCGTTACATCCGGGACAACGGCATCACGCACGTGGTCGACGCGACCCATCCCTTCGCGGCGCAGATGAGCGCCAATGCGGTCGCGGCCTGTGCTGCGACCGGTACGCAACTGGTCGCCCTGACGCGTGCACCATGGGTGCCCGAAGTGGGAGATAACTGGATACATGTCAATGACATAGGGGCCGCAGCTGAAGCTTTGGGCGGTGACCGGAAACGGGTCTTTCTGGCCATCGGTCGCATGCACCTGGACGACTTCGCGCGTCTGCCGCAGCACTTCTATCTTCTGCGCCTGGTCGATCAACCCGGCCCCTTGCCGCTGCCGGACGCGCAGGCGATCGTCGATACCGGGCCCTTCACCGTCGAGGGCGACAGGGCCCTGATGGAAGACTACGCAATCGATATCGTCGTGTCCAAGAATGCCGGCGGCACGGGCGCCCGCGCCAAACTGGAGGCGGCGCGGGCCCTTGGCCTGCCGGTCGTGATGATCGACCGGCCCGACCTGCCGGACCGGATGGAGGTCCATGATGTCGATGCCGTGATGACCTGGTTGGCTCATGCCGGGACGGACCTTGGGGTATAGACGATGGGTGCAAGCCCCGGGCGTTCCACGATCCGGGTCAGCGACGAGCCCACGATGACTACCGTCCGCATGTCCGCCATTTCCGGTTCCGCCTGTGTCAGGGGAACGGTGCGGATGTGTTCCTCGGGCGTGGACACCGCACGGGCGAAGATCACGGGCCGGTCGTCGCCGCAGCTTGCCTTCAGGATTTCCAGAGCCTTGCCAAAGCCTTCCGGCCTGCTCTTCGAGCGGGGATTGTAGAAGGCCATGGCGAAATCGGCCTTCGCGGCCAGTGTCAGCCGGCGTTCGATCAGGTCCCAGGGCTTCAGGTTGTCCGACAGGTTGATGGTGCAGAAATCATGCCCCAGCGGCGCCCCAGCGCGGGCGGCCGCGGCCAGCATTGCGGTGATGCCGGGCAGCACGGAAATCTCCAGCGTTAGCCAGTCGGCCGGTCCGGCCTCCAGCGCCTCGAACACGGCGGAGGCCATGGCAAAGACCCCGGGATCGCCCGAGGACACGACCGCCACGTGTCGGCCTTCGGCGGCCATTTGCAGGGCATGGGCGGCGCGCTCGGCCTCCACCCGATTGTCGGTCGCGTGCTTCACCAGCCCGGGCCGGTCGGGCACGCGCGCGACGTAGGGGATGTAGCCCACGATATCGGTGGCGCGTGCCAGCGCGGCGGTGGCTTCCGGGGTGACCATGGCCTCGGACCCGGGGCCAAGGCCCACGACGGTGACCGATCCGCTCATGGCCGGCGCCCCTGTCCGTGAACCACGATGATCGAAAAATATGGCGTGGGCTGGCCTTCGGTTTCGGCCAGTCGGGCGACGGTCTGGTTCGGCATCGCCGCGTACTGGATCAGCCAGGCATCATCGTAACGCCGGGCCTTCCGCAGCGCGCGCCGCACCTTGTCCAGCGTCCGGCCCAACTTCATCACGACGATGGCGTCGGCCTCTTCCATGCGTGCGGCCAGCGATTCCTCGGGCAGGGTCGCCATCAGCACGGTCAGGACGTCGTCGCCCCAGGTGACAGGCATGTCCGTCGCGGTCCAGGCAGCCGACATGCCGGTGATCGCGGGCACGACCTGCAGCGGCACCTTGCCCTTCAGTCGGGAATGAAGGTGCATGAAGGAGCCGTAGAAGAACGGATCGCCTTCGCACAGAACGACGATGTCCTCGCCCGATTCCGACAGCTTTGTCAGGCGCTTGGTCCAGTCGGCATAGAAGGCGGACAGCATCGCGTTGTAGCGGGGATCGGTCACCGGGATTTCTGTCGTGACCGGATATTCCATAGCGTGCTCGACCGCATCCTCGCGCAACATGCCGTTGACGATCTGCCGGGCCTGCCCGGCGCGCCCGGCCTTGCGGAAGAAGGCGATGTGCTTCGTGCCGCGCACAAGGCGGTCGGCCCGGACGCTGAGAAGGTCCTGGGCGCCCGGGCCCAGGCCCACGCCGTGGATCGTGCCGGTCATTCCGCGCGGCTCGCGATGGCGTTGATGGCCGCGACCGTGATCGCGCTGCCGCCCAGGCGGCCTTCGACGATGCAGGACGGCACCGGTTGCGCGTCCCACAGGGCGTCCTTGCTTTCGGCGGCGCCGACAAAGCCCACGGGGCAACCGATGATCGCCGCGGGGCGCGGGCAGTCCGGGTCTTCCAGCATGTTCAGCAGGTGAAACAGCGCCGTCGGCGCATTGCCGATGGCCACAACAGCCCCTGCCAGATGCGGCCGCCACAGTTCCAGCGCGGCGGCAGAGCGGGTGTTCGACATTTGCGCCGCAAGGTCCGGCACGGACGGATCCTGCAGGGTGCAGATCACGGGATTGTCGGCCGGCAGGCGTTTGCGGGTCACCCCTTCGGACACCATCCGCGCATCGCAGAGGATCGGTGCGCCGGCCTCCATCGCGGCGCGCGCGGCGGTCACGAAACCGGGCGAGAACTTCACGAAGGTCTCCAGCCCGACCATGCCCGCGGCATGGATCATGCGGACGGCGACCTGTTCCTCGTCCTTGTCGAAGCGGGCCAGGTCGGCCTCGGCGCGGATGGTGGCGAAGGACTGGCGATAGATCGCCGCTCCGTCTGTTTCATAGGCGTAGGGCATCGGTGTCGTCTCAGATGAGGGTCTTCAGGATCTGGTCCGGGGTAAGGTCCAGCAGTTCGGGTTCGTCCCAGGCATGGCCCTGGCGGACCAGGTCGAAGCGCCCATTGCGGCCGACCAGCGTAACACCGGCCGGGCGCGCGCGGGCGCAACCCTTGGCGCAGCCCGACACGTGCAGGCCGCCGGTGACATGGGGTGCCAGGCTGCGGGCAAAGCCGCGGGTTTCTACCGAGGCAGAAGGGCAATACGGCGCGCCGGGGCAGGCATCGGCCGCCAGCAGCGGATCGCCGGGACGGGTGACAAAGCCGGCTTCGTCGGCCGGATAGGGCACGGCCACGCCTTCCAGCAGGAACATCCGCCAGGGCGTCAGGCGCAGGCCGGTGGTGGCGGTGTGGTTCAAAAGCCGGGCGAGCGCTTCGGCCGGCAGCTGCCCGAAGGGCGCGCCCACCAGGCTCCCCTGCGCCACGGCGCCGGGGAATTGGGCCGGGGCCGCGGGTGCGGCGGGCGTGCGGGCGCCGGGATAGCCTTCGGGGTCGACCGCCAGCACGGCGTGCATCCGCCGGCGAGAGGCGGTGACGCGCTGTGCCAGCCAATGGGCCATGTCGACTACGGCATCGACGGCACTCTGTTCGGTGACTTCGGTCCCCAGGTCGGCTCCATCGGCCCGCAGGATCAGCCCGCCTTCGCGGGACCGTTCCAGACGGAAATCGGCCGAGGCCTCCGTCAGCACCCGCGCGGGACCGGTGTCGACGACCATGCCGATCTTGGCGGGGAGGGCCGGAAAGCGCGGCAGCGCGCGGGCCAGCGCCTCGGCCAGGCGGTCGGTCAGATCGCCCAGTTCGCGGAAGGGGGTGACGATGATGTTGCGGCGGCTTTCGATCTCTGCGTCTTCGTCCAGCAGGTCGAGATCGGCCAGTGCCGACAGCAGGTCCGGGAACCGGTCTTCCGCCACGCCGCGGATCTGCAGGTTGGCGCGGCTGGTCAGGTCTAGCGTGCCGTTGCCGAAGCGCAGCGCAAGGCCCGCCAGCGCCACGGCCTGATCGCGTTCCAGCCGGCCGGCACGTGGGCGGACCCGTACCACAAGCCCGTCGCCCGACAGCATCGGCCGGTGCGCGCCGGGGCACCATCCCTTGACCTGCGGTTCCACGCTCATGCCTGCCGGGCCTCCACATCAACCAGCCCGGCCAGGATGGAATTCCGCCGGGTCTGCCAAAGCCCCGCCGCATGAAGCGCCGCGAAGCGTGCCCGCATCCGGGCCAGCGCTTCGGGGTTAACCTCTTCCATGAAGGACGTCACGTCCGGATTTCCCACCGTGGCATCATGGTACGCATCGAAAAGATGCGGGCCCACCGCATCGGCCAGGTGCGCAAAGGCCGCCATGTGTTCCAGCGTTGCTGCGATTTCCGCGGCCCCGCGGAAACCGTGTCGGCGCATCCCGGCGATCCAGGCGGGCTGGGTGGCACGGGCATGGACGACGCGGGCGACTTCCTCGGCCAGCGTTCTGGCCGCGGGACGCGCCGGATCGGTGTTGTCGAGGTGGTAAAGCCGCGCCTGACCGCCCGCGATGCCCTGCGCGGCGGCAAAACCCGCCTCGTGCGCGGCATAGTCTTCCGCCAGCAGAAGGTCTGTTTCGGGCAGGTCCTGCAGGTGGACGAAGCTGTCGGCGCCTGCGACACGGGCACGGATCCCTTCCGGGTCCTGCGTCGCCGTGTCGCCGTCCAGCGCCCAGGCGCTGGCGTCCAGCCACGCCTGGCCCGCGCGGCGGCGCGCATCGTCGGTCAGGTCTTCCAGGACCTCGCCCATGGACAGGCCGAAGCTGCCCGGCGCGGGGCCATAGACGCGGGTCGTCTGGCTTTGGCCCGCGAAGGGGTTCCAGTCCGGCGCCTCGTCCCGGTCGGCCAGCACGCGGACGGCCTGCGCGAAAAGGGCCGAAAGCGTCGGGAAAACGTCCCGGAACAGGCCGGAGACACGAAGGGTCACGTCGATCCGGGGCCGGTCGAGTTCTGTCAGCGGGATGACTTCAAGGCCGGACACACGCTCCGACCCCTTGTCCCAGACCGGCTTCACGCCGATCAGGTGCAGCGCCATGGCGAATTCCTCGCCCGCCGTACGCATGGTGGCAGAGCCCCAAAGGTCGACCACCAGCCCCCGGGGCCAGTCGCCTTCGTCCTGCAGGTGGCGGCGGACCAGTTCCTCCGCCAGTTTCACGCCCTGCGCGTGGGCCGCGCGGGTCGGCACGGTGCGCGGGTCGGTGGTGAAGAGGTTCCGCCCCGTTGGCAGCACGTCCGTCCGCCCGCGGTAGGGCGATCCGGAGGGCCCGGCGGGAATGCGCTTGCCGTCCAGCGCGTCCAGCAGGGATTGCCGTTCGGCGGCGGCCGATGCCGTGACGTCGAAACTGGTGGCCGTGTCCGGTGCGCGGCCCCAGACATGCAACCCGTCGCCGAACTGGCTTTCCTTCACGTCGCAGACGAAGCGGTCGATCCGGGTGATCGCCTCGGCGGTCGACGCGGCGCGGTCCAGGCCCAGGTCGTCCTCGACCCCCTGCGCCTGCGCCTCGGCGCGGATGTCGGCCTGCAGCCGGTCGCGGCGGCGCGGGTCGAGCCCGTCGGCGTTGGAAAATTCGTCCAGAAGCGATTCCAGCCGGGCAAAGCGGTCGGGCGTGTCGGCAACCCGCTGAGGCGGGGGGACATGGCCCAGCGCCACGGCGCCGATCCGGCGCTTGGCCTGCGCGGCTTCGCCCGGATCGTTGACGATGAAGGGGTAGATCACAGGCAGGCGGCCGGTCAGCGCTTCGGGCCAGCAGTCCGCCGACAGGGCCACGGCCTTGCCGGGCAGCCATTCCAGCGTGCCATGGGCGCCGATATGAACCAGCGCGTCGGCCTGGGTTTGAAGCCACAGGTAGAAGGCGACATAGCCATGCCGGGGCGTGCGGGACAGGTCGTGATAGTCGTCGTCCCGCTGCGCCCGACGCCCGCGTTCGGGTTGCAGCGCGATCAGGGTCTTTCCCTGCCGAATGGCGCGGAAGCGGACGGCGCCGCCGGTGATGTCGGGATCGTCCTCGGGCGCGCCCCAGGCCTGTGCCAGCTGATCCTGCAGGGATCGGGGCAACGACGCGAGGGTTTCCCGGTAGGTATCGAGCGGCCAGGCGATGGTTTCTCCGCCAAGTCTGCTCTCGATTTCCCCTGCTAGTGCAGCATCATAGCCCGCGTCGTTCATGTCGCGCAGGATGGCTTCGACCGAGGCGAGCGGGTCCAGGCCCACGGCATGGGCCATGTTCCAGTCGCGGCCCGGATAGGTCGACAGGACCATGGCCACCCGCCGGTCGGCTGCGTGTGTCTCGGCCAGGGTCGTCCAGGCATCGATCCTGTCGGCGATGGCGTCGATCCGGTCCGGCTCTGCCTCGTGGGCGGTGCGGGCGAATTGCAGATCGGGATCGCGGGCGCCGGCCTCCTTGAACGACGCCACGCCGGCAAAGATGCGTCCGTCGACCTCTGGCAGGACGACATGCATGGCCAGGTCTGCCGGCGAAAGTCCCCGGTCGGAGTCGGCCCAGGCATCCCGCGAGGCGGTGGACAAGGCCACCTGGAACACCGGCACGCCGGCGGCGTCGAGCGGCGAGGCGCCATTCGCGCCCTTGCCCGAGAAGGCGGTCGCGTTGACGACGGCCACGGGCTTCAGCGTCCTGACCTGCCGGGCAAGCCAGCCCGCGGCCTGCGGATCCTTGAGCGACGGGGCGAAGAGGCCAAGCGGGGTATAACCCCGCCTCTGAAGCGCTTTCCAAAGCGCTTCCACGGGACCGAGGTCGGCGGCCGAAAGGTAGGCCCGGTAGAACGCGATCAGGATAAGGCGCCTGGGCGCCGTCAGGGATGCGGCGGCCGGACACGTCACCCCGGCGTCCGGCGTCCACGCCCCGACCACGGGAAGCGCCTTCGCGCCCGCGACCGGCGGGGCATAGATCCCGGCGGCCAGCGCCAGTTGCTGAAGCGCTGCCTGCGCTGCCACCGCGCCGCCCGTATCGCAAAAATGCGCCAGCCGCCGCAGGGTCGAGACGGGCAGGGTCGATACCTCGTCCAGCCGCGGATCCTCGCGCCCGTCCGCGGGCAGCACCGCCAGTGCAATGCCCTGCGCGCGCGCCAGCGCGGCCACGCTTTGCAGCCCGTAGGCCCAGTAGGGCGCGCCGCCAATCAGCCGGATCAGGATGCCCTTCGCGCCCGACAGGGTCTGTTCGACATAGACATCGACGGACAGCGGGTGCTTCAGCGCCGACAGGTTCGCCAAGCGCAGCGAAGGCGGCGGCACACGCCCCGTCTCCTTCGCCCGATGCCATCCCGCCGCGAAAGCGCCCAGGTCGCTGTCCGAGAACGACAGCACCACCAGATCGGCCGGGTCCTGGGCCAGATCCGTCGGTGTCTCGGTCTCTTCCAGACCGTGGCTTTCGCGGAAGACGACGTGCATGGGCGGGGAACGCGGGCGCTTACTGCGCCGCGACGGCCTCCGGTGCCAGGACGGCGCGGATCGCGGCCGTGTCGATGTCGTTATGTTCCGCGATCACGACCATGCGGCCGGCCCGCGCCTCGCCCGGTTTCCACGGCCGGTCGAACTGGTGCCGCACCCGCGCGCCCACGGCCTGGACCAGCAGGCGCATCGGCTTGCCCGCCACGGCGGCATAGCCCTTGACCCGCAGGATCTTCTGTTCTTTCGCCAGCCGTTCGATCCGTGCGACCAGATCTGCCGGGTCCGTGATTTCGGGCAGGTCGATGACGACGCTGTCGAAATCCTCGTGGTCGTGATCGTCGGCCCCGTCGTGATGGCTGGGCCGCGCCGCCAGATCATCCTCGGCCGCAGCGCCGATCCCCAGGATCACGCGGGCATCGACGACGCCCTCCGCCA
The DNA here is from genome assembly GCF_009765275.1 of Chachezhania sediminis. Taxonomy (GTDB): domain Bacteria; phylum Pseudomonadota; class Alphaproteobacteria; order Rhodobacterales; family Rhodobacteraceae; genus Chachezhania; species Chachezhania sediminis. The sequence continues at coordinate 436,885 of NZ_VOPH01000001.1, read as the reverse complement.
CCTCGACCATCGGCAGCGGACGGGGTGCTTCGGCCTCGATCACCGCGCGGGCTTTGGCCAGCCCTTCGGCACCTGCCAGGTCGGGCTTGGTCAGCAGCACGATATCTGCGCAGGAAATCTGGTCCTCGAACACCTCCGACAGTGGGGTCTCGTGGTCCAGGCTGTCATCGGCGGCCCGCTGGGCATCCACGCGCGCGACGTCGGGCGCAAAGCGGCCGGCGGCCACGGCCTCGGCATCGGCCACGGCAATCACGCCGTCGACGGTGATCTTCGACCGGATCGCCGGCCAGTCGAAGGCCTTCAGCAACGGTTTCGGCAGCGCCAGGCCGGACGTTTCGATCACGATATGGTCGGGCCGCGGCTCCATCGCCATCAGCGCCTCGATCGTCGGGATGAAATCGTCGGCCACGGTGCAGCAGATGCAGCCATTGGCCAGTTCGACGATGTTCTCTTCGGGGCAGTCGGGGATGGCACAGCTTTTCAGGATCTCGCCATCGACACCCACGTCGCCGAATTCGTTGACCACCACGGCCAGTTTCTTGCCGCCCGCGTTCTGCATCAGGTGACGGATCAGCGTCGTCTTGCCGGAGCCAAGGAAGCCGGTGATGACGGTGACGGGGAGTTTTTCCAGATCGGCCATGGGCTCAGGTCTCCTGCGGGGGAATGCGGGCGATGCAGTTCTTCTTGAAATGGTCGGGGCGTGCGCGCCAGGGGATCAGCCCGTCGGCGGCATCGCGATAAAGGGCCGCGCCTTCGCGCAGCAGGTCGGCATGCCGGTCTTCATGCAGGTTGCCATAGACATAGGTCCACCGCGTCGCCCCGCCGCGCAGCACGACGGAACAACCGTTGTCGCAGTTCTGCAGGCATTCGACCGGCTTCAGCGTCACGCCGTCGGGCAGGTCGCCGGTTTCCAGTGCCGCGAAAAGCCTTGTGCCCGGGCGTTCGCCGTCCTCGGTCGCTTCGGTGCCGCGCCGGCAGCGGGTGCAGACCAGCAGCTCCACCGGGGCCGGCCGGTCGTCCTGGGCCTCATTGGCCGCGGGATGGGTCATGTCGTTCACCGGTCCGGTGCCTTTTGTCCTGGGGACGGGGGGAAGGGCGGGGCGCATCGGTCCGGATCGGCCGGCAACAGCGTCCCGACACCGGAACACCCCGCCCGGTTCGCGTCGTCTTGGGCTGGCAGGTCTCCCGGCTTGCGGATCCCGGCGCCTTGCGGCACCTGCGGTCGCCCTGCCTTCCCGACGCGCTTGTCAGTGGCTCCTGGGCGACCTCTCCGGTCACGGTCGCGGGGGCGGCTGCGCTTCGCGGTGGCCTGACCGGCAACCGTCTGCACATTCCCTTTTCACCCGTTTACAACGGGCACCAGCACGGGCCCAAATGCGCCCGACAGACGGCACATGTCAAGGGAAGGCGATACGTGGTGGACGAACAGGCGGAACGGCACAAGCAGAAGATGCAGAAGATCAAGGCCGCGCGCGACCGGATCATGGCGACCAAGACCGAAGAGAAGGGCCTGATCGTCGTTCATACCGGCCCTGGCAAGGGCAAGTCCTCTTCGGGCTTCGGCATGGTGATGCGGGCCATCGCCTGGGGCATCCCGGTCGCGGTGGTCCAGTTCATCAAGGGCGGCCGGCAGTCGGGAGAAGCGGAATTCCTGCGCACCCGCTTCGCCGCCGAATGCCGCTTCTTCGTGACGGGCGAAGGCTTCACCTGGGAAACCCAAGACCGCGACCGCGATATCGAGATGGCCCGCAAGGGCTGGGAAATCGCCAAGCAACAGATCCTGGACCCGGGGATCGGCTTCGTTCTGCTGGACGAGATCAACATCGCGCTCCGCTACGATTATCTGGACATCGACGAGGTGGTCGATTTTCTGCTGACCGAGAAGCCTGTGATGACCCACGTCGTGCTGACCGGCCGCAACGCGAAACCGGAACTGATCGAGGCCGCGGATCTGGTCACGGAAATGACGCTGATCAAGCATCCGTTCCGAGACGGGGTGAAGGCCCAGAAGGGGATCGAGTTCTGATCCCTTACAGCACCAGCGCCACGGCCCCCAGCAGAAGGGCGGCTGTCACGTTCCGCGGGTCATAGATCGCAGGCACCCGCGGCCCGTAGGCAAAGCCCGCCATGGCGCCCAGCCCCATGGCCGGGGTCAGTGCGGCGGTGGCCAGCCAGACTTCGGGCGCGACCCCGTGGACAGCCGCCTGTGCCAGGAAGCCGGCGGGAAAGGCTGCGGCCAGGCCCGCGCGTCTTGTGGCCCCAACCCGGGCACCTGCCGCACCGGGCCCGGCGGGCAGGGCAGCCAGCGGCGGATCGGGCAGGGCGCATGCGCCCGCCATGGCCCCGGTTGTGGCCCCCAGCACCAGCCGGAACCGCATGGACCCGGCTTTCGCACCGGCGACCCGCGCGGCCAGCCCGCTCGACACCACGGCGGCCGCCAGCAATCCGAAGGCCACCAGAGCCGGCAAGGCGCTGCCGGGCATCAGAGCCAGCAGTGCCGCCCCCGGCAGAGCGCCCGGTACGATCCCCGCCAGAAGCTGTCGCAGCATGCCCCGGTCGACATGGGGCAGCGCCGCCGGCAGAAGCGCCAGCGCAACGATCAGCCCCAGCAGCAGCGCGATCTGGATCGCCGCCGCCCCGCCGACCGCAACCACCAGCGCCGGCACCGCCAGAAGCCCGAAGCCCGCGCCGCCGCCCGCCTGCAGGAACGCCGCCAGTGCCACTGCCGCCCAAAGCCAGGTCGGTAGCTCAGCCATGCCGCCCCGTCGCACGGCAAATCCGGAATGAAGGATGATCAAATCGCATCCGCACCCGATACACCGCACCCCTTACCAATCCATGTCCGGCGCCCCCGCTTCTTTGATCTTCAAATACCTCAGGGGTGTGGGGACAGCGTCCCCACTCTGCGTCGGCCATCGGGCGAGCGCCCCGCAACCGGGACCCGCGCGACAGGGCGCAGACCTTTCTGCACTCCTCCCTGCACGTGGCGCCTTGCCGCCTGCGCGCCGCGGGTCTACCCATCCGCCGACAGAAGGAGCCACGCCATGACCGACCAGGCCCGACCGTGACCGGACCCGAGATTGCCATCGTGGCCACGGCCATGGCGCTTGGCGGGCTCGTCAAGGGCGTGACCGGGGCAGGTGCACCGGTGATCGCGGTGCCGGTGATCGCTGCCGTCCTGTCGCTGCACGATGCCGTGGCGATCATGGTGCTGCCGAACCTGGTATCGAACCTCGTCCAGCTCTGGCAATTCCGCAAGACGCGGATGACCGGCCCGCTGCCCTGGCTTCTTGCGGGCGGGGGCTTCGTCGGGGCCTGGATCGGGACGCTGATGCTGATCGGCCTGCCGGCAGGTGCGCTGACGCTGTCGCTGGCCGTTATCGTCGCGCTTTACATTGTGCTGCGGCTGTTCCGGCCGGACTTTGCCCTGCCGCTGTCGCTGGCGAAGAAACTGTCCCTTCCGACGGGGATTGCCGGCGGCATCCTTCAGGGGGCTGTGGGTCTGTCCGCCCCGATCTCGATCAGCTTCGTGAATGCGCTGCGGCTGGATCGGTCGGTCTTCGTGCCGACGATCTCGCTCTTCTTCGTGGCCATGTCGGTCAGCCAGATCGGCGTGCAGGTCAGCCACCAGGTCCTGACCCCTAGGCTGGCCGCGATCAGCCTGTTCGGCCTGATCGGCCAGCTGATCGCCATGAGCCTTGGCGGGCGGCTGGCCCGGAACATCTCTCCCCGGCGTTTCGATCGCATCATCCTGATCTTGCTTGCCGTGATGGCGGCACGGATGGCCTGGCAGGGGCTGGCCGGCTGACGTCCGGGCGGGGAGAAAACTCCGGACCTAAGGGCCTGCAGGGGCCTCGGGACCGAAGTCATCTGCGCGGCCCGCCCGCCGCGCCGACTGGGCCCGATATCGACCCCGGTGCTGTATCGTCTGGCTAAGGCCTGCGGCGGCGAAAGGCCCGGACTTGCCATGAAGGGGCGCGGAACGGGCGTCCCCGACGGGCGCGGCCATCTTCCGATGCTGGACCGCGCCGCCGGGACCTTCCCGCGGCTGGTCCGGGACAGGCCGTCGCCTGTTTGACGACCTTGCCGAGGCAGATGGGATTTCGTGATGCAAAACGCTTTTCGTCGAAGGTTCGGGCGGCTAGGGTCCGCAGGTGCGGCGCCGGGCAGGGCGCCGCGACTTCGTGGTTCCGCCCGGGCCCCCGGGTGGCGCATGAACCATCCGGGACGCAGTCACGCCCGCGGCACCGCGCGACATCAGGAGCTTTGACGACCATGACCGACTATGTCTTTCCGCCGTACCCGCAGGCCTCGGTGGCCGTGAAGGGGACTGAGGCGCGCTTTCCCGTGCGCCGGATCTTCTGCGTGGGGCGGAACTATGCGGCCCATGCCCGCGAGATGGGCCGAGACCCGGACCGCGAACCGCCCTTCTTCTTCACCAAGCCGGCCGATGCGGTGGTCGAAAACGGCGTGACCGTACCCTATCCGCCGGAGACGGAGAACCTGCACTACGAGATCGAGCTGGTCGTGGCCATCGGCAAGGGCGGCCGGAACATCCCGCAGGAAGAGGTCTATGACCACATCTTCGGCGCGGCCGTCGGCATCGACCTGACTCGGCGCGACCTGCAACTGGTCGCGCGCGAGATGGGGCGCCCCTGGGACTGGGGCAAGGCCTTCGACATGTCGGCGCCGGTGACGGCGATCACTCCGCTGGCGGACGTGGCCTCGCTGGAGGAAGGCCGGATCTGGCTGGCGGTCAACGACGTGGTGAAACAGGACGCGGACCTGGCCGACCTGATCTGGTCGGTGAAGGAACATGTCTCGATCCTGTCCCAGTCGATGACGCTGGAAGCCGGCGACCTGATCATGACCGGCACGCCCGCCGGTGTCGGCGCCGTGGTGCCGGGCGACGTGATCACCGGCGGCGTGGCCGGACTGGACGACATCCGCACGCCGATCGGCCCCCGTGTCTGAGCCTTGCCTCTGAGCTTGGGGTCCGAAAACCGGGGTGAAGCCGCTTCGAAAGCGGCTTGATCAGGCGATTTGCAATCGCCTGATCCAAGGCCGTTCGAACGGCCTTGGCGCGGGACGTCGCACGACCTAGATAGGGTCCCCGCGGCCCCCCGTGCCGCGATCCGAAAGGCCCCCCGAGATGACCGCGATCACTCTTCGCCCGCTTCGTGACGACGACGGCCTTGCCGCCGCCCAGCTGTTCTTCGACGCCGTCCACCACGGCACCCGGGACCACTACACGGAAACCCAGCGCCGCGCCTGGGCGGGCGACACGCCCGACCTGGACCTGTGGCGCGACCGGCTGAAGGGCGTCGAAGGCTTTGCCGCCGAAGACGCAGAGGGTCGGCTCGCGGGCTTCATGACCATCGACCGCACCGGGTATATCGACCTGGCCTTCGTGCGGGCCGACATCATCGGGCAGGGCCTGGGCCAAAGGCTCTATGACTCGGTCGAGGCACAGGCCCGCGCCTGGGGTGTCACCGGCCTGTCGGTCGATGCCAGCCTGAAGGCGCGCCCCTTCTTCGAGGCCCGGGGCTTCGCCGTCGAGAAACAGCAGACCGTGGTCCGAAGGGAGGTCGAGCTGACCAATTTCCGGATGTCGCGATTGCTCTGACCGGCTTCAACCCCGATCCTGCCGCCAGGCGTCCCAGTCTTCGGGCGTGTCCAGATCGCGTGAGGCATGCCGGCCGGGCAGGGCCACGGTGCAGACTTCACCGGCATGTGCCCTGACCACGCCCTGCGCGCCGCCGTCGCCTTCCAGCGCCAGCAGGTCGGGAAACAGATCGGCAGAGAAGACGACCGGATGCCCCGGCTTGCCGCTCTCGTCCACGCCGCGCCAGACCTGGTGCCCGGGATTGGACGCGACAGCCGCGCGCACGGTGCGCAGGTCGTCCTCCGTCAATTCCGGGAGGTCGGCCAGCAGGATCATCGCGGCGCCAATGCCCTTCGGCAGCGCCGCAATCCCGGCCCGCAGGCTGGCGTTCATCCCCTCGGCGGCATCGGGCACCGAAACCGGCCGCACCTCCAGATCCTCCACGCAGGCCCATCGCGCCGGCCCGAACGGGGCCGAAGGCACGGGCAGCGCCACCACAACCGGTCCGGGACCGGCGGCAACGGCCCGGGACACCACCAGGTGCAGGAGCGGCTGGTTCTCCACCCGCTCCATCAGCTTGTCGCGCCCTTCCATGCGGGACGAAGACCCCGCGGCCAGGATCACCGTGGCCAGGGCGCCGTCGGTCATCGGACCTTCATCCGCGCATCCGCAGGCCTTCGGGATCCCACAGGAACCCTTCGACCACCCTGGCGGGCCGCTTCTGGCCCAGGATTTCGATCTCGACCTCAAGGCCCGGCGCGATCTTGTCCACCGGCAGGAAGCCCTGGGCCACTGACTGCCCGGTCCAGTGCGAATAGCCGCCCGAGGTGCAGAAGCCCACGACCGCTCCGTCCAGCCAGATCGGCTCGTACCCGTTCACGTCCGTGTCGTCGGCATCGACGATGAAGGCCGCCAGCTTGCGGGACGGCCCTGTGGCCCTTTCGGCCTCGGCCGCCGCGCGCCCGATGAAATCGGTGTTCTTCTTCCAGGAAATGAACCGGTCCAGCCCGGTCTCGCAGGGCGTATAGTCGGGCGAGAATTCGGCCATCCACGATCCGAACAGGCGATCCAGCCGAAGCGACATCATCGCCCGCATCCCGAAGGGGGTCATTCCCAAAGGCTTCCCAGCCCCCCATAGCGCCGACCACAGTTGCCGCTGGGCGGTGATGTCGCAATAGATTTCATAGCCCAGATCGCCGGTATAGCTGACCCGCTGCACGAGGCAGTCCGTCATGCCCACGGTCATCTTCCGGACATCCAGGAACTTCATGTCCGAGATATCGGTCCGCGTGCAGGCCTGCAGCACCTCGCGCGCCTTCGGGCCCGCGATCTGAAATCCGGTGCGGGAGTCAGAGACATTCTCGACCGTCACGCCTTCGTCCATGTTGGCATCGAACCACCGGGTATGGAAGTTCTGCGCGCCATAGGAGGCGGTGACCTGGAACTCTGTCTCCGACAGGCAGGACACGGTGAAATCCCCGATCAGCTTGCCTTTGGGCGACAGCATCGGCGTCAGCGACAGCCGGCCTGTTTTCGGGATCCGGCCGGCCATGATCCGGTCCAGCCAGGCCCGCGCGCCGGCACCGGTAACCCGGTACTTGCCGAAATTCTGAAGCTCGTTGATGCCCACGGCCTCGCGCACCGCCTTCACCTCGCGCGCGGTGGCGCCGAAGGCGTCGGACCGGCGGAAGGACGGGGTTTCATGGGCGGGCTCTCCCGCCTGCGCGAAATAGTTCGCGACTTCCAGCCCGTATTGCTGGCCCCATACAGCACCCATGCTGGTGAAGACGTCGTACATCGGCGTCGTCCGGTTGGGACGGGCGGCCGGCAACTCCTCGTTCGGGTAGGAGACCGAGAAGCGCTTCTGATAGTTCTCGGTCACCTTTGGCAGCGTATAGCCGGGGCTGATCCACTTGCCGAAGCGCGCCACGTCCATGGCGAAGACATCGCGCCCGGGCTCGCCCTCGATCATCCATTGCGCCAGGGTCAGACCGACACCGCCACCCTGGCTGAAGCCGGCCATCACGCCGCACGCCGACCAGTAGTTGCGCAGGCCCGGGACCGGACCCACCAGCGGATTGCCGTCGGGGGCAAAGGTGAAGGGCCCGTGGATCACGGATTTTACGCCCGCGCGTTCCAGCACCGGAAAGCGGTTGTAGGCAAAGGCCACGGAATCGGTGATCTTGTCGAAATCGTCGGGCAGGAGTTCATGACCAAAGGTCCATGGTGTGCCATCGACGGCCCAGGGTTCGGCCTGCTGTTCGTAGAACCCGATGCACAGGCCCCTGCCTTCCTGCCGCAGATAGCTTTCGCCGGCAGGATCCATCACGTGGGGGTGTTCCTTGCCGCGCTCGTAGATTTCTGGAATGTCGTCGGTGACCAGATACTGGTGCGCCATCGGGTGCAGCGGCAGGTAGACACCCGCCATCGCGCCCACCTCGCGCGCCCAGAGACCGCCGGCATTCACCACGTGCTCCGCGTGGATGGTGCCCTTGTCGGTGACCACGTCCCAGGTGCCGTCGGGGCGCTGGTTGGTCTCCTTCACCATGCAGTGAAGCTCGATCTCGGCGCCGCCCATGCGCGCGGCCTTGGCATAGGCCTGCGTGGTGCCCGAGGGATCCAGGTGCCCGTCCAGCGGATCGTACAGCCCGCCGATGATACCATCCAGGTTGGTGATCGGCGCGATTTCGGCGATTTCCTCGGGGCTCACGATCTCGGTTTCCAGTCCCATGAACCGGTGTTTGGCGCGTTCGGCCAGCAACATGTCGAACCGGTCGCGGTTGTCCGCCAGCGTCACGCCGCCCACGTGGTGCAGGCCGCAGGACATGCCCGTCAGCTCTTCCAGTTCCCGGTAGAGCCGGATCGTGTAGCCCTGAAGGGCGGCCATGTTGGTGTCGCCGTTCAGCGTGTGAAACCCGCCAGCCGCATGCCACGTGGAACCGGAGGTCAGTTCCGAGCGTTCCAACAGCATGACGTCAGACCAGCCGAGTTTCGTGAGATGGTAAAGAACGCTGCAGCCGACGACGCCGCCGCCGATGACAGCGACTCGGGTGGTGGTTTTCATGGTGAGCTCCGGTAAACCTTGTGGCGGGACCTTCTGCACGGAGCGACATGTGAGCAAGCGGAAAGACGACAGGATCTGTCGCAGTCAGGCCAGTCGCGTCGGGGCAGGCGGCGAAAGCGGGGGCTCTGCCCCCGCCCGCCCGTGCCGGGCGGGCTCCCCCGGAGGTATTTTTGAAGAGAAGAAGTCCGGGCGCGCGGGCCCCTTCTTCTCTTTCCAAATACCTCCCGCCGGAGGCATTTCACAGCTGCGGCCAGGTGCTGCGCAGGAAAGAGGTGGCCCCGGCCGCCCAGGTCGTCGCGGAGGACGGTTCTGATGCTAAGGTCCCTGCTTCGGACGGCGATACAGATCTCGCGACGGATCTACGTGCGTGTGATCCTTTATGCCGTGGCCTCGGTCGCGGTGCTGGGCATTGCCATAGCGCTGGAGCCGTTCATCCCCGAGGATCTGGGCTTCAAGATCGGTGCCGATGCGGTCGACACGATTCTGCAGGTCCTGGCCAGTTCCATGCTGGCGGTCACGACGTTCTCGCTGACGATCATGGCGTCGGGACTGGCCAATGCGGCCGGGAACTGGACGCCGCGATCCCACCTGGTGCTGCGCGAGGACACGGTGGTGCATACCGTGCTGGGGACCTTCGTGGGTTCGTTCCTGTTCGCGCTGATCGGTATCATCCTGCGGGCGGCCCATTTCTTCGACGAACGCGGGACCGTGGTGCTGTTCGGGGCCACGATTCTTGTCGCGGCGCTGGTCGTCGTCAACATGATCCGCTGGATCGTGCATCTGGAAGGGCTGGGAAGCCTGCCGGCCACGCTCGACGCGCTGGAGGACGAGGCGCGCGCCACCGTGGCCGAGGCCGTGGCCCATCCCTGTCATGGCGGCCGTGACGCGGCGGACTGGGACGGAGACTGGGACGCTGCCGGGACTGTGCTGAGGTCCGACTGTCACGGCTATCTGCAGCAGATCTTCGAGGACATGCTTCAGAAATGGGCCGATCAACATGACGCGCGGGTCCTGCTGCAGGTGCAGGTGGGGGATCACGTCCTGGCCGGGACCGTCCTGGCACGGGTGTCGGGCGTGAGCGAGCTGGGCAAGGCGGATGCGGAACATCTGCGGCAGGCGCTGCCGCTGCGGCCCCTGAGGAGTTTCGATGAAGACCCGATCTTTGCCGTCACGCTGCTGACCGAGGTGGCGGAGAAGGCTTTGTCGCCTGGGATCAACGATCCCGGCACGGCCGTCGACGTCGTGGCGCGGCTGGCCCGGGTCATTGCCGCCGATACCTCCGACTGTGCGGATCTTCCGGAACGGGACAGGCTTTACATCCGGCCGCTGGATCCGGAGCGGATGTTCCGGGCTGCCTTCGACCCGATTGCCCGCGAGGCCGGGCATTGCGTCGAGGTGCACCGGGCGCTGGCCGTCGCCCTGGACCAGCTGGCGGAAGCGGGTCCAGGTATCTTGCAGACGGCAGCCCGTGACTGTGCACGGCGCTGCAGGGAACGGGCCGAAGCGGCCGTGCCCGATGGCCCGGATCGCGATTGGCTGGACCGCTCGGGCATGTAGGGCCGGCGCCCGGGAAACCGCAGGCCGGAAGGGCGCGCGCGCCCCGCGCATCCGGTTCCGCGAAGTATCGCAAGAATTGAATTGATTAATATTTCGTTAACGCTGCAGGATATCTGCATCCAGGGGAGGATGTGGGGAATGCGGTTGAGACGTTTAGGGATTGCGGTCGCGGTCTGTCTGATGGGGTCGCTGGCAGGAGCGGCGCCACAGACGTCGACCGTGCTGCCGGCGACCGATCTGATGAGCGACCTTGTCCTGCGCTTGCACGATCTGGGCGGCGCGCAGGTGCAATACGCATCGTGTTGCAAGACCTGCCGGAAGGGGAAGGCCTGCGGCGACAGCTGCATCTCTCGGGAAAAATCGTGCCGGGTCGGGCGGGGCTGCGCCTGTAATGGCTAGGTCCGACCGCTGAGTCCTTGCCTTGCCGGGTGTCATGCGACCGCATGGTGCGGGCCCCCCCGCGGCCGACTGCCCGGTTTCTGCCCAATTCCCCTGTGCAGGGAAGCGCAGGGCCTGTGCCAGGACGGTCAGTCCTGACCAGCGGGTCACGCGGCAGACGTCCGGGTTTCGAACCGCGCGCGGGCCTGGGCAACAGCGCATTCGTTTGCCACGGCCCAGTCCGTCAGCGCCTGCAGCGGCCCAAGAAGCGTCTGTCCCAGAGGCGTCAACCTATAGTCGACACGGGGCGGCACGACGGGCGTAACTGTCCGTTCCACAAGGCCATTATGCTCCAGATCCCGCAGCGAGGCGGTGAGTGATTTCTGCGTGATCCCCCCGATCGAGTGCTTCAGGTCGGTGAACCGTTTCGGCCCTTCGGCCAGGTGCGAGACGATCAGCATCGACCACTTGCTGCCCACCGTCTGGAGCAGGTGGCGGACCGGCGAACACTTCGGATCGTCGTGCTGGGGCAGGGAGGTGCGCAGGCGTTTCATGGAGGATACCTCGGTTTCCGGAATGTGCCGTCTTGCGGCGCTGCAGCATATGATTAGGTTAGCGCCAGTATCGAATGGATACCACAGTTTCCGACCGCTACCGAACCCCGGTACGCGCCGGTGCCCGAAATGTCTGGGTCCGGTGCCCGGAATAGGTATGCCCGACGGAAGTGGACACAACAGACAAGGAGCGGACAGATGTCGCTTAACCTCAAGATCATCATCGGTTCCACCCGGCCGGGCCGCGCCGGTCCGAAGGTCGCCGAATGGGTTGCCAAGGAAGCCGAAGTGCATGGCGGATTCTCGGTCGAGGTCCTGGACCTGGCGGATTTCGAACTGCCGCTGCTGGACGAACCGAACCACCCGATGATGCAGCAGTATCACCACGACCACACCAAGCGCTGGGCCGCGGCCATCGCCGATGGCGACGCCTTCATCTTCGTGACACCGGAATACGACTATTACCCGCCGGCTTCGCTGATCAACGCCGTGCAGGTGCTGTCGCGCGAATGGAACTACAAGCCCGCAGGCGTTGTCAGCTATGCCTTCGTGTCTGGCGGTCTGCGCGCGGCGCAGGAACTGCGGATGCTGCTGTCGAACCTGTCGGTCGTGGCACTGCCGGGGACCGTGCCGGTTCCGTTCTTCCCGTCCTTCATCGGCGAAGATGGCGTCCTGACCCCCAACGAACAGATGAGCCAGGGTGCCAACGCGCTGCTGGATGAACTGGTCAAGTGGGGCGCGGCGCTGAAGCCGATGCGCGCCCCGGCCGAGGAAGCCGCCGCGGCCTGAGCCCGGCGCGGCATCGGTTCGGTGCCGCATCTGCCACGCGCCGATGCAGCCGCGCGAACTGGCAGACAAGCGACAGGGGATGTCGGGATCGGACGATCCCGACATGCTCACAGGGGTGAAAGTCGGGTCAAATCAGCCAAAAGGCCCGTATCTCATGAAAACCCATGCCCAGGCCGTCGTGATCGGCGGCGGTCTTGTCGGATGTTCCATCCTTTACCACCTGGCCAAGCTTGGCTGGCGTGACGTCGTCCTGCTGGAGCGGGACGAACTGACGTCGGGGTCGACCTGGCATGCGGCCGCAAACATTCACGGTCTGCACGACAACACCAATATCTCCCGCATCCAGCACTATACGATGACGCTCTACAAGGAGCTGGAGAAGGAAACGGGGCAGGGTTGCGGCATCTTCCAGGCCGGGTCGCTGTACCTGGCCCAGACCGAGGCGCGCGAACATCAGCTGCGCCTGCAGGCGGCCAAGGCCAAGCTTTACGGCATGAATTTTCACGAGATCGGCCGGGACGAGGCGGAACGCCTGCACCCGCTGGCCGATTTCGACGGCATCCGCTGTATCATGTACGAACCCGATGGCGGCAACGTGGACCCTTCCGGTGTCACGCACGCCTATGCCGCGGGTGCCCGGGCGCTGGGCGCGGAAATCCACCGCTTCACGCCGGTGACCGCCACTCGGCCGCTGCCGGAAGGCGGATGGATCGTGGAAACGCCGAAAGGAGAGATCCGCACCGACTGGGTGATCAATGCCGCGGGCCTCTGGGCGCGCGAGGTTGCCGCGCTGGCCGGGATCTTCCTGCCGTTGCAGCCGACCGAACACCAGTACTTCGTGACCGAAACCATCCCCGAGATCGCCGCCATGGACCGCCGCCTGCCGTCCATCGCCGACCGGGATGGCGAGTACTATCTGCGGCAGGAAGGCAAAGGCCTGCTGATCGGCGCCTATGAACGCGACGTGCGGCTATGGGCCGAGGACGGGACGCCCCAGGGTTTCGGCCACGAACTCTTTGCCGACGATCTGGAACGGATCGAAGACAACATGATGCGCGCCATCGAGCGTGTGCCGGCCGCCGGTACCGCCGGGGTCAAACGGGTGATCAACGGACCGATGATCTGGTCGCCGGACAGTTCCGCGCTGTACGGGCCCGTGCCGGAACATCCCGGCTACTTCTGCGTCTGCGGCATCATCCCGGGCTTTTCGCAATCCGGGGGCCTGGGCCTGATGGCGGCGCAATGGATCGTCGAGGGCGAGCCCCAATACGACATGTTCGCCTGGGACCTGACCCGTTTCGGCGACTGGGCCACGGTGCCCTTCACCAAGGCCCGCGTGAAGGACCAATATGCCCACCGCTTCGCCATCCATTTCCCCAACGAGGAACGCGAGGCCGGCCGTCCGGTCCGCACGCGCCCGGTCTACGAGATGCAGAAGGGCATGGGCGCTGTCTTCGGCCTGAATTCGGGGTGGGAACATCCGCTCTACTTTGCCGACGAGCCGGGGACCAGGGACACCGCGGGTTTCACCCGCCAGCCCTGGTGGGACATCGTCGGCCGCGAGGCCAGGATGCTGCGCGAGGCTGCGGGCATCATCGATATCTCGAACTTCGCCAAGTACAGCGTGAAGGGCCCGGGCGCGGGAGAGTGGCTGGACGCCGTCTTTGCCAACAAGATGCCGACCCAGGTCGGCAGGTCCTGCCTGACGCCCCTGATCGGCACCCGCGGCGGGATCGCGGGCGACTTCACAGTGACCAGGCTGGCCGAGGATGAGTACTGGATCCTGGGGTCCGGCATGGCCGAACGCTATCACCGCCGGTACTTCAACGAAGTCGCGCTGCCAAAGGGGACGACCTTCACGTCGCTGACCAATGCTGTCTGCGGCTTCAACGTGGCTGGTCCGCAATCCCGGGCCTTGCTGCAAAGGCTGACCAACACCTCGCTGGAAACGGCGGACTTTCCCTTCTTCCGTTCGAAACGGATCGAAATCGCGGGTCTCCAATGCATGGCGCTGCGGGTCTCCTTCACCGGCGACCTGGGGTGGGAACTGCACTGTTCGGCCGATGACCAGCCGGCGCTTTACGCGGCGCTGCTGGAGGCCGGACAGGCCGTCGGCGCCGGCCCCGTGGGCAGCCGGGCGTTGATGAGCCTGCGTCTGGAAAAGGGATATGGGTCCTGGGGCCGGGAATATTCGCCGGAATACTGGCCGCAGGAAGTGGCGCTGGAACAGTTGGTGAAACTCGACAAACCCTTCCTGAACCGCGACGCAGCGGCAGCGACGATGGAGAAGCCCCCGCGCGAGCGGATGGTGATGCTGGCACTGGACGATGCCGATGTCACGGCCTCCGGCGCCGATGCGACCGGCGGAGAACCGATCTTCCTGAACGGAGCGGGCGTCGGCCGGGTCAGTTCGGGCGGCTACGGCTATGGCGTGGGCAAGTCTCTGGCGCTGGCCTACCTGAAGGGGGTCGAGGCGGGGGCAGAGGTCCAGGTGATGGTCCTGGGACGGCCCCACAGAGCCACGGTGCTGGCGGAACCGCCCTTCGATCCCAGGGGCCTGCGCCTGCGCGCCTGACCGGCGCCTCTGGCTGGGGGCAGCGGCGGACGCCATCGGCGGAAATGTGTCCCGGTCTTGCACCATGCCGCAGGCTGGTGCGTGCCGGGCGCCTTCCCCGGCGCGGGCTTCTGTCCTAAGACGGATGAACCCCCGCGCCGCATAGTCCCCGGAGATCATGACCAACCCGCCCCGTTCCCTTCTCCGGCGTCGCCTGCAGCACGGTCTTTCGGAACTGCGCCGCATCTGGGAAACCTTGCAACGCCGTGGGCCGGGGCAGGTGCAGTTCTGGTTCATCGCCCTGGCCATCGGTGTGGCCTCGGGCCTTGCCGCGCTGACCTTCCGGCTGGGCATCATCAACCTGCAGGGCTGGGTCTACGGTACAGACAATATCCGCCACCTGCACAGTTTTGCCGAAACGCTGCCCTGGTACACGATCCTTCTGACGCCCATTGTCGGCGGTCTGATCGTGGGCTTGATTCTGAACCGTTTTACCCCCGACGGGCGCGTGCGCTCGGTGGGGGACGTGATCGAGGGGGCGGCGCTCTATGACGGCCGGATGGAGAAACGGGCCGGCGTGGCGTCGATGTTCGCCTCGCTGATCACGCTCAGTTCCGGCGGGTCTACAGGGCGCGAGGGGCCGGTGGTCCATATCGCCGGCATGATCTCCTCCTGGGTCTGCCGCCGGATCGATGCGGACGGGATCACGGGGCGCGACCTTCTGGGCTGCGCGGTGGCGGCGGCGGTCTCGGCCAGCTTCAACGCCCCCATCGCCGGCGCCCTTTTTGCGCTCGAGGTGGTATTGCGCCATTTCGCGGTCCATGCCTTCGCGCCTATCGTCATCGCATCCGTGGCAGGCACGGTGATCACGCGGATCGGCCTGGGCAACAACGTGGAATTCGCGCTCGCGGAATCGGTTTCTCTGCAGTTCTACGTCGAACTCCCCGCCTTCCTTCTGCTGGGCGTGGTGTCGGGCATCGTCGCCGTGATCCTGATCCGGTCGATCTTCCTGGCCGAGGACGTGGCTTCGGCGACCCAGCGCCGGATCGGACTGCCGCGCTGGCTTCGGCCCGGGATTTCCGGCGCGCTGCTGGGCGCCATCGCGATCTTCTATCCGCACATCATCGGCGTGGGCTACGAGACGACGGTCCGCGCGTTGTCGGGCGATTTCCACCTGTCGGAGGTGGTGATCTTCACGGTGATCAAGGTCATCGCGGTGGCGATCACCTTCGGCGGCCACATGGGCGGTGGCGTCTTCTCTCCATCCCTGATGATCGGTGCCCTGACTGGCCTGGCCTTCGGGCTGGTGGCGACGGGCGTCCTGCCCGACGTGTCGGGCAATAGTACGCTCTATGCCTTTGCCGGCATGGGGGCGGTGGCGGCGGCGGTTCTGGGCGCGCCCATCTCGACCACGCTGATTGTGTTCGAACTGACCGGCGACTGGGAGATCGGGCTTGCGGTGATGCTGGCGGTGTCGATGTCGACCGCGATCAGTACGCGCCTGGTGCACCGGTCCTTCTTCCTGACCCAGCTGGAACGTCGCGGCGTGCACCTGGCGGCCGGGCCGCAGGCCTATCTGCTGGCGATGCTGCGCGCGGGGGGCGTCATGCGGCCTGCGGGCGGGGCCCGAAGCGCCGATCCCGATCGCTGCCGCGAGATGGCTCAGGAGGGGCTCTGGATCCTTGCCTCGGATTCCCTGGAATCCGCGATGCCGCTTTTCGACCGGGCCGAGGTGGCGTTCCTGCCTGTGCTGGAAAAGGACGGTACGGACCCCATCGGCGCGCTGTTTCACATCGATGCCCTGAAGGCCTACAACCGCATGCTGGCGGCGACTGCTGCGGAAGAGCATTCGTGACGGTGGGGACGGGGACGGCCGGGTAAATCCCGTCCTGCGCGTTGTACCTTCCGTGACTGACGCGGGGGGCTCTGCCCCCCACGCCCTGCGGGCTCCCCCCGAGGATATTTGGAGATCAAAGAAGTCAGGGGGCGTTCCCGGTTTCTTCTCTTCCCAAATACCTCCCGCCGGAGGCATCCGACGGACGCGGCAAGGGGCACGGGCCCCTTTCCGGGGCAGATCGCGGAATGCGCGCTCTGCACGCACCGCCGGCCGCTCAGGGCTTCACGATCCGGTTCATCAGCGTGCCGATCTTCTCGATCTCCAGCTCGAACTCGTCGTCGGGGGCCAGGCGGCGGCCCAGTTCCAGACCGCAGCCTGTGCCGACGGTGCCGGAACCGATCACCTCGCCGGGGTAAAGCGTTTCGGAGGCCGACATATGGGCCAGGATCGCACCGAAATCGTGCTGCATCTGGCCGGAATTGCCGCCACCCCAGCGTTCGCCGTTCACCCTCAGCTCCATGTCCAGCGCCACGGGGTGAGCGACCTCGTCCGCCGTCAGGATATAGGGGCCCAGGATGTTGCCGGTGTCGAAATCCTTGCCCTTGGCCGGGCCCAGCTGGCCCGGCATTTCCTTCGACTGCGCGTCGCGGGCCGAGACGTCGTTCAGGATCGTGTAGCCGAAGATGTAATCCTGGGCCTCCTCCGGGCGAATGTCCTTGCCCTTCTTCTTCAGGACGATGGCCAGTTCCAGTTCCACGTCCAGGAATTCGGCATAGGAGGGCCAGATCACGTCCGACCCATGGCCGATGAAGGACAGCCGGTTGCCCTTGTAATAGATCGGCTGATCGTACCAGACCGGCGGGATCGCGCCCTTGGCGCCACCCATCTTCTCGAAAGCGGCCAGGCAATTGGCCAGGTGCTCCTCGAACACCAGGCAGTCGCGGTACTGTACCGGCAGGATCGGCGGCAGGTAGTGGACGGCGTTCGGGTCAAGGGGGGCGCTTTTCGCGTGACCGTCCAGCAGGGCGCGCGCATGATCCAGTCCGGCGTCTCCGGCATGGATCAGGGTCAGCATGTCGGCGAAGGCGGCCGTGCTTTCGCCGCGGGCCGCGGCCTCGGCCGCCAGATCCAGCAGCAGGTCGTCTTCGCGAAGGGCGACGACGCGGGGCGCGCCCGCGATTTCGCCGGCAATCTCGACAGTGGCAAGGCGCATGGG
This sequence comes from Chachezhania sediminis, assembly GCF_009765275.1. Lineage (GTDB taxonomy): Bacteria > Pseudomonadota > Alphaproteobacteria > Rhodobacterales > Rhodobacteraceae > Chachezhania > Chachezhania sediminis. Next base: position 419,331 of record NZ_VOPH01000001.1, on the reverse strand, counting down.
TCTATTCCTCGATGATGGCGACGGCACGGCAGAACCCGGCCGAGGCGCCCTTGATCTTGAACGGGAAGCACGAGACGGTGAAGCCCGTATCCGGCAGCTTGTCCAAGTTCGACAGCTTCTCGATATGGGAATATCCGATCTCCATCGAGGCGCGGTGGCCTTCCCAGATGATCGACGGGTCGTGGGTTTCCGCGAATTTCTGGGCGGTGAAGAGGAAGGGGGCATCCCAGCTCCATGCATCCGTGCCGGTCACCCGCACGCCGCGTTCCAGAAGGTAAAGCGTTGCCTCGCGCCCCATGCCGCAGCCGCGGCCGACATAGTCGGGCTGGCCGTATCGGTCGCCCGCGGCCGTGTTCACGACGACGATGTCGAGGGGCTGCAATTCGTGGCCGATACGCTTCAGCTCTGCCTCCACATCCGCCGCCGTGCAGACATAGCCGTCGGGCAGGTGGCGGAAGTCCAGTTTCACGCCGGGATTGAAGCACCATTCCAGCGGCACCTCGTCGATGGTCCAGGCGCGTTCGCCGCCGTTCATCGTCGAATGATGGTGATAGGGGGCGTCGATATGGGTGCCGTTGTGGGTCGACACGCGCAGCTGTTCGACCGCCCAGCCCTCGCCGCCCGGCAGGTCTTCCCTTTTCAGGCCCGGGAAGAAGGCCAGGATCTGGTCGGCCGAATCGGAATGGGGAATATAGTCGATCTCTGGCAGGGCCATCGGCGGGTCCGAGGCGATGCCGGCCTCCAGCGCGACCGAGATGTCGATGAATTTGCGGGGCATGGGGTCACTCCTTACAGAAGTCCGGTGGCGATGACGGGGAAGGCGATGACGAGCGCCAGCACCAGAAGCATCATCAGCGCGAAGGGAAAGGCGCCGGCGAAGATGTCGCCAAGCGTGATGGTGGGGTCGTCCAGCGTCGACTTGATGACATAGACCGACAGGCCGAAGGGCGGGGTCAGTAGCCCGATCTCGATCGCGATGACGGTGACGATGCCGAACCAGATCAGGTCCACATTCATCGGCGCAAGGACCGGCAGCATGATCGGGACGAGGATCAGCATGATCGAGGAGGAATCGAGGATCATGCCCATCACCACCACGATGGCGATGTAGAGGATCATCAGACCCATAAGGCCAAGGTTGGCGTGGGCTGCCAGTTCCCCGAACCCCGCGGGAATGCCCGAAAAGGCCAGCATCTTGCCGTACATCTGCGCCGCGATGATCAGAAAGCAGACGGCCGCCGTCACAAGGCCGGTTTCGACGAGGATCCGCCAGAGACCGGCCAGCGACAGCGACCGTTTCGCGAAACCGATGACCAGCGCGCCGATGGCCCCCATGGCGCCCGCCTCGACCGGTGTGAACCAGCCGCCGTAGATGCCGCCCAGGACGAAGACGATCAGCAGCGCGATGGGGAGCCCCTTGATCAGCATCTCGCGTGGGGGCAGGCCCGCAATCTCGTCCCCGTCCATGCGGCCGGGCTGGACCCTCGTCGGCAGGAAGGTTGCGGCCAGGACGACGCCGATGCCGAAAACGCAGGCCAGAAGCAGCCCGGGTCCGACGCCGGCCAGAAACAGGTGGCCGATGCTCTGTTCCGTGATCACGCCGTAGAGGATCAGCAGAAGCGAGGGCGGGATCAGCATGCCAAGAACGCTGGACCCCGCCACGACCCCCACGGCGAAACGCGCGGTATAGCCGTGGCGCAGCATCTGGGGCACGGCGATGCGGGTGAAGACGGCGGCCGATGCGATGGAGATGCCGGTGATCGCGGCAAAGATCGCGTTGGCGCCGACGGTGCCCAGACCCAGCCCGCCGCGGATCCGGCGAAAGACCGTGTTGGCCACGTCATAGGCATCGCGGCCCATGCCCGATTCCGAAACGACGAAACCCATCAGGACGAACAGGGGCACGACCCCGAAGTAATAGCTTTGCAGTGTGTCGTTGGCCGACAGGGCCAGCATCTTGCCGGCCAGCGTGGCATTGCCGCGGATCGCCCAGACGCCGCCGAAGGACCAGACCATCAGCGCGATAGGGACCCAGAGGCCCATAAGGACCAGCACCCCCATGGCGGCAAGCGCGATCAGGCCGATCTCGAACGGGGTCACGCGGGCTGTTCCCCATCGGACAGGAAGCGGCGCAGGATGCGGGCCGCGAATTGCAGGATCATGACCGAACAGCCCAGCATGATGATGAACTTCACCGGCCATGTAGGCGCGGTGAAATCGCCGATGGCGCCGACGAAATCGCCCCGCCGCCAGGACCGTTCGAACAGCGGCCATGTAGACGAGACGATGACCCAGATGATGAAGATGGCGGTCAGGTCGAAGGCCGTCTCGATCCAGCGGGTTAGACCGGGGCGGGCGGCGGCCAGGCGGTCGATGACGGCATCCGACCGGGTCAGCCGGCCGCCGCGCATGGCGGCCGGGATCTGCAGGAACACGATGGCGACGATGGACAGGCTGACCATTTCCGGCACGCCCGGCAGGGGCGTCCCGAAGACGCCGCGGCCGATCACGTCGGCGCCGATGATCGCCATCAGCCCGACGATCAGGGCTGAACCGACAATGTTCAGCCCCTGCGTCACGCCGTCGAGGATCCGGGAGGCAAGGATCATTCCCGATGTCATTCCTTGTCCCAGTCCCGCAGCGGCGTGGCACCGGCTGCGCGCATCCCGTCCATGTAGGTCTTCAGCATCGCGGTTGCGGGCAGACCCTGGCCATCCAGCTGCGCGGCCCAGGTCCTGGCCACGTTGTCCATGTTGGTCGCCCATTCGGCGCGCATGGTGGGGCTGGCCTCGGTGATCGTGGCGCCGGCTTCGGCCATCTTGGTGAAGGCCACATCCACGAAGGCCTCAAGGTCAGCCATGTACCAGTCGGCCGCCGCATCGGCGCCGGTGCGAAGCGCCTGCTGCACCTCTTCGGGCAGGCCGTCGTACCAGTCCTTGTTGGCGCCGATCACGCCCGCGAACTGGGCGCCAAGGCCCAGCTTGGTGATGTAGGGCGCGACCTCGTAAAGCTTGCCGGGCAGGGCGGCCGAGGCGAAGACCAGCACGCCGTCATAAACGCCAGTCTGGATCTCGTTGTAGTAGGTTGTCAGGTTTCCCGACACGCCGACGGCCCCTGTGCCGGACAGCCAGTTCACCGCAGCACCCGGGGCCGCGATCCGCCGTCCTTCCAGGTCGGCCATGGAATTGACCGGGAAATTTGTCATCAGCAGGTAGTCGTCGATGACGGTGGGGGCGCCCAGATAGACGATGTTTTCGTCGTCATAGGCCTGCTGCATGCCTTCGGCCTCAAGGTGCAGCTTGCCCATCAACTCCTGTATCGCACGGGGATCGGCGGTGACGAAGGGGGTGTAGTAGGTGACGTTCTGGATCGCCAGCTTCGCCGGATCGAACAGCGCCTGGATCGTCCCGATCTCGGCCAGGCCTTCGCCCACGGTTTCCAGTTCCTCGCCCACCTTGGCGATGGCACCGCCGAACTGGTTGTCGAAGGCCACGTCGTATCCGCTGCCTTCAAGGGCCGCGTTCACGGCCGGTTCGAAGACTTCGGGCAGCACGCGCACCCAGCGGAAGACAGGCGGGTGGCCGGCGACGACGGTGGCGGTGATGGTTTCGGCCATGGCGGCCAAGGGCGCAAGCGCAAGCACGCCTGCCATCAGGCTGGTTCTCAGCACGGGTCTCTCCTCCCATTGGGGGTCCGGCGCCCGTTGCGCCCGAACCGCAGGTCGTACCGCGCCCTTCCGGTGGACCCCGGCGGGCAGACCCGTCCGGCGCTTCCGGCCGGTTCACGGGGCGGGACCCAGGCGCTGGCGGGACCGGGCTCCTCTTCCCGGCGGACCGACTCGGCACCGCTTGTCCCGCGGCATCAAGGTCAACGATACAAGCGATGCCCGACCGATCAAGGCCCGCCACCCCGCATCCGGGAGAGGCGGGCGGGATCTGCCGCGCGGTTATTCTGCCGGGTCCGGCGCGACCTTGCCCGGGGCGAGAAGGCCCGCCACCGCGCTTTCCAGCTTTTCCCGCGTGACCGCGTCGACCTTGGTCAGGTCGATCACCATGCGGGTGCCGTCTTCGGCCAGGTCGACGGGCGGGCGGGCGACGCCCAGACGGTCCATGTCGACCTTGTAGGGATGCACCGGTCTTGAGATCCCTTTCATCGACACCTGGTCCATCTGCGTTCCCGGCACGAAATCGCGGACATAGGCATAGGTTTCCGAACTCATCACGATCCCGCCGGGTTCGGCCTGGCTTTCCAGACGGGCGGCCAGGTTCACCTCGGCCCCGATGATGGTGTAATCCATACGGTCGTCGGACCCGAAATTGCCCACGTTGCAAAAGCCGGTGTTGATGCCGATCCGGATCCGGAAGGGCCGGTCGATGCCGCGGTCCTTCCACTTGCCTTCCAGTTCTCGCATGCGGGCCTGCATCTCCAGTGCCATGCGCACGCAGGCGCGCGCGTCCTCGGCCACGCCCATGGAGGCGGGGTCGCCGAAGAAGGCCACGATGGCATCGCCGATGAACTTGTCGATGGTGGCCCCGTGATGTTCGGCAATGCGCGTCATCTCGGTGAAGTATTCGTTCAGGATCCGGGTGAGTTCCTCGGGTTGAAGCCCTTCGCTGGTCGAGGTGAAGTCCTTGATGTCGGAGAAGAAGACCGTCAGCTTCTTGCGCTCGGTCGAGATGGCGGCATCGCGTTCGCCGGCAAAGATCGACCGGAAGACCTGTGGCGGCAGGTACTTGGAAATCTTGCGGGAAATCTCGGCCAGGAAGGCGTTGTTCTGGGCCAGTTCGCTGTTCATGTCGGAATAGGTCCGGGCCAGCCGGAACTGCACCATGGCGACCAGCGCACCGATGGTGCCCGCGACCAGGATGTAGATCAGGATGAAGCGGAAGGACCAGATGTTCAGCGCCACGGGCTGGCTGACCGTGATCACCTGAAGCCCGCGGACGTCGCCCACCTTCCAGTCGGTCTTGGGGCTGCCCGGGTGGCTGTTGTGGCATGCGACGCAATCGCCCTCCATCAGGACCGGTGTCGCCAGCGACAGCGAATGGCTGAGCAGGTTGCCGGATTCCTCGACCATGGAATGGTGATCTTCGGGATCGGCTCGGAAATGGGTCAGCGCGCGTTCCTCGAAATCGGTCAGCTTGTGCGAGGTGCGGTGATCGAAATGCAGGTCGGACACGAAACGGAAGTCGGCGCCGCCTTCCAACTGGCTGATCATCTTGCCCAGTTCGATGGAAAAGGTGGCCGACAGCGGAATGGCGTTCGGCACGTCGCGAAAATTGTGGACCGACACGACCTGCCCCGTGGCCGTGTCGACCCGAGAGATCACGTTGTCGTCGTAGTACTGGCTCATCGTGTTGACGATGCGGTGGATGTTCTCGGCCTGGTGATAGAGCGAGATTTCCGACATCTCCTCGAGGTCCAGCCAGACCACAAGCGGAAGCCCCAGCACCGACACGATGACCACCGCCGCCAGCCAGAGGGGGCGTTCCAGCAATGCACGCCCGAATGTGTCCAGCTTGCTCATCTTTACCTGTCCCACACCACGGGGCGCGCACCATGGGCCCCGGTTGCGTGACATTAGGGCAGGTCGCGGAATGCGCCAATGGGGGGGCGGGTGCGGACGGGCTGCCAGCGTGGCCCGCGGGCATCACGCGACAGGTCGTCCCGGGCCGGACGCATTGCGCGGTTTGACGGTTGGGGACCTTGGACTAGGTTGGCGGCGCGACCCAGGCGGCCGGCCAGCCACGGTCGTGCGCCGGGTGCTTGTGCCGGTTATGCGAGCGTATCGATGTCGACCCAGACGCCCCCGTCCCGCGACCCCAGGGATCCGGTTCCCGAACCGCCGCTGGGTCCCGGCCCGACCGACAGCGACCCGCTGTTTGACGACGGCTTTGTCGAAGAGGACGCCAAGAAGGGACACGGCACCTGGTGGCTGGCCCTGGGCGCGGTGGGCGTCGTCTATGGCGATATCGGAACCAGCCCGCTTTACGCTTTCCGCGAGGCGCTTCGCCCCGCAGCCCGGGATGGCGTGACCGAAGCCGAGATTCTGGGCGTCGTGTCGCTGCTGATCTGGGCGCTGATCCTGATCGTCGGCCTGAAATACGTGCTGTTCCTGCTGCGTGCGGACAACCAGGGCGAAGGCGGGATCCTGTCGCTTTATGCGCTGGTCCAGACCCGCGCGCGGCGGGCCGGGCTGATATTCTTCCTGGGTGTCGTCGGCGCCTCGCTGTTCTTTGGCGATGCGATCATCACGCCGGCGATTTCGGTCCTTTCCGCGGTCGAGGGGCTGGAACTGATCCACCCGGACATGGACGACTGGATCCTGCCCATCGCAGTGGGGATCCTGGTTGGTCTGTTCTTCGTCCAGAAGCGCGGATCGGGCGGGCTGGCGGCCTGGTTCGGGCCGATCACCGCGGTCTGGTTCCTGACGCTGGCGGGGACGGGGCTGGCCCAGATGGTGCACAAGCCGCAGGTCCTGCTGGCCTTCGATCCGTTCCATGCCGTGGCCTTCGTCGCCGAACAGGGCACCGTGGGCTTCGTCGTGCTGGGCGCGGTCTTCCTGGCCGTGACAGGGGCCGAGGCGCTTTATGCCGACCTGGGCCATTTCGGGCGCAAGCCGATCCAGCTGGCCTGGTTCCTGCTGATCTTCCCGTCGCTGGTCCTGAACTATCTGGGCCAGGGCGCGCTGGTGCTGGACGATCCGGCCGCCCTGAAGAACCCGCTGTTCCTGCTGGTGCCCACCTGGCTGCTGCCGCCGCTGGTCGGGCTGGCCACGGTCGCCACGGTCATCGCCAGCCAGGCGGTGATCACGGGGGCCTTTTCCATGACCCGGCAGGCGATCCAGCTGGGTCTGCTGCCCCGGTTCGAGATCCGGCATACATCCGAGCATTCCACCGGCCAGATCTATCTGCCCGCCATCAACTGGATGCTGCTGGCGGGGGTTCTGATCCTCGTCCTGTCGTTCCGGTCGTCGGATGCGCTGGCCGCGGCCTATGGAATTGGGGTGTCGGGAACCATGGTGGTGACCACGGCGCTGGCCTTCGTCATGCTGACCCGGGTCTGGAACTGGACCAAGGCCGCGGCTGCCGCGATCTGCCTGCCGCTTCTGTGTGTCGAGATGTGTTTCCTGTCGGCCAACCTGCTGAAGCTGCCGGATGGCGGTTATGTCCCGGTCATGCTGGCGATGGTGCTGTTCGTGACGATGTGGATCTGGCACCGCGGGACCAGGTACCTGTACCAGCGCGACCAGGACCGGACCGTGCCCCTGGACGAATTCGTGCCCCAGATCGAGGCGCGGCAGGTCCTGACGGCGCCGGGCACGGCGATCTTCCTGACCGGCGACCCGACGGTCACGCCGCCGGCACTGCTGCACAATCTGAAGCACAACTATGTTCTGCACGAACATGTCGTCGTCATGACGTTCCAGACAATGGACGAGCCCCATGTCCCGGACGAACGCCGCGCGGTGATCGAGAAGATCGACGATCGTTTCACCAAGGTCCGGATCCGCTACGGATTCATGCAGACGCCGAACGTGACCCGTGCGCTGAATGTCTGCCGCAAGCAGGGGCTGAAGATGGAGGGTATGAAGACCACTTTCTTCGTCAGCCGCCGCAAGCTGGTGGCCGAGGCCCATGTCGGCCTGCCCCTGTGGCAGGCGCGGATCTATGTCCTGGTCTCGCGTCTGGCGACGGATACGAGCGACTATTACCACCTGCCACGGGACCGGGTGGTCGAGGTCGGGTTGCAGATGCCAATCTGACAGGGCGCGCCCTGCGGATCGAGGGGAGCGGGAACCGGCGTCTCGACCTGGACCCGCATCGCATTCGCCGCCTCGAACGGTGCCACCCGCAGGGCAGGGGCGCCGCATCTGGCGAGCGTCCCCGCCCGGTCCCGTTCGCCGGACCGGCAGCGGTGCGGCGTGAGGCCTGCGCAGGCGCCCCCCTGCTTCGGGGACCGGAACCGCGCCGGATCGTCAATCGTTGCCACAGAGGTCGGCGCCACGACGGGGCCAAGCAGGAATGGCCCCCGGCGCCGTCATCGGCCTTTGGCACACCGGATCGTTCGACACTTCTTCCCGAACCCGGGCGGTCGGTTCCCCGACGGCGGGGCGCAGACTCTCGCGCCCTGCGATCCGCGGGGACAGGGCAATCGCAAGGCCAGGATGCCCCTAGATCAGGTCCCGGATCTCTGCGTCCCACCGCCTGCGCAGGACCCGCCCGGGCCGCAGACCAAAGCCGCGCGAGCCGGGCCTCGCAGGCTGTTCCCGGCATCGACCGGGCGCCCCTGCAGGGACTTGCGAGCCGACATCGACCAGGCGCCTCTGGCGCGCTTCATGGCTCTCGTCAGGCGGACCGGACGGAACCAGCCCAGCCGCAGGAGCCTGACGATCCCGCGCGCATCGTTGCGGCGGGTCTTGTCCATCTGGGCCGCACGGTCGGGGGCGACCCGGCGCGTCTCCATCTGTGTCAGGGAAAACCCTGCGGCCAGCAGGCCGCGGGCCAGCCGTTCCGACATCGGCCCGCTTCCAGGCCCAGGATCTCCAGGCCATCCCGAAAGGGCACCAGAGCATCGGCGATCATGCCCGAATGGCTCTCCACCGTCGCTTCGGACACGATCTGCCTGTCCGGATCGACAATGCGCGACTGCCGTCGCCGACAACGAGACATCCAGTCCTGCAGGGGACTTCCTCGGCCATTCCCCCTGGTCAGAAACCAGGTCAGCCTGCGCCAACCTTCGATCAGGGCGCAAATCCCACAATGACCGCATCTCCGAAGCAGAGGCTGGGCGCGTGGGGGCGGCACCGGCCAGATGTCATCAGCGCCAGAAGGCCAGCCAGTCGATGAGGGCGTAGAGCTTCTTGCCCAGGAAGACGATATGTTCGTCCCCATAGACGGAGATGTCGCCGATCAGGGCGGCGACGATCAGGAGGCCGAGAGCCAGGGCAAGCTGATTGGTCATGTCGGGGCGACCATGGCGCATGAAAAACGGGGCGGCAAGGCGCCCCGTTCGATCCGTTCCGGAATGACGGCTTACGCCTGCAGGCGGCCCATGGCGACGGCCACGTCGGCCATCCGGCACGAGAAGCCCCATTCGTTGTCGTACCAGGCCAGGACGCGGACCATGCGCTTGCCGACGACACGGGTCTGGTCGGGCGCGAAGATCGAGCTTTCCTCGGTATGGTTGAAGTCGATGGAGACCTTCTGTTCCGGGTCATAGGCCATGACGCGGCCCATCTCGCCGGCGACGGCTTCGCGGACGATCTCGTTCACGTCTTCGGCGGTGACGTCCTTGCCGGCATAGAAGGTCAGGTCGACACAGGACACGTTGGGCGTCGGCACCCGGAGCGACGAGCCGTCGAGCTTGCCTTGCAGCGATGGCAGCACCTCGCCCAAGGCCTTGGCGGCGCCGGTCGTGGTGGGGATGATCGCCATGGCGGCCGCGCGGGCGCGGTAGAGGTCCTTGTGGCGGCGGTCCAGGGTGGGCTGGTCGCCGGTATAGGAGTGGATCGTGGTCATGACGCCGGATTCGATGCCGATCGCCTCGTCCAGGACCTTGGCCAGCGGCGCCAGGCAGTTGGTGGTGCAGGACCCGTTCGAGATCATCTTGTCACCGGCGGTCAGCAGGCCGTCGTTGACGCCGTAGACGATGGTCTTGTCGACGTTCTTGGCCGGGGCCGAGATCAGCACCGACTTGGCGCCGCGTTCCAGGTGCACGCTGGCCTTGGCGCCGTCGTTGAACTTGCCCGTGCATTCCAGCACCACGTCGCAGCCGGACCAGTCGAGTTCGGCGGGGTCGTAGGTCGAGAACATCTCGATCTCGCCGCGGCCCAGGTCCATCGTGTTGCCGTTAATGCGGATCTGGTCGCCATAGCGGCCGTGGACGCTGTCATAGCGCATCAGGTGGGCGGCCGTCTCGATCGGGCCGGTGGCATTGGCCTTGATCACGTTGATGTCGTTGCGGCCGCTCGACGCGATATGGGACAGCGTGCAGCGGCCGATGCGGCCAAATCCGTTGATACCGACGTTGATGCTCATGCGGGCGCACTCCTTGACGAAAGCGGATGGGTCGAATGAAGTTGATCCGGGATATAGCGCCTGCATGGCATTGCTGAAAGGTGAAATGTCTGTGTTATGAGTATGTTAGCGCAAACTGAGCGGAAATCCGGCAGGACGGGTTGCCGCAGTCGGCAAAGCCTGTGCTTCCCTGGCGTGAAGATGGCGCTAACGGTTGTCCCCGGGGGATCCTGCGCTAGGATTCCCGGCACGGAACCCTGTCTGGAACGAGGAATGCGATGAGCGGTTTGCTGGCACTGCTGGACGACGTGGCGGGGATCGCCAAGGTGGCGGCGGCCTCGGTCGACGATGTCGCGGCACAGGCGCTGAAGGCGGGGACCAAGGCCGCAGGCGCCGTGATCGACGATACCGCGGTCGCGCCCAAATACCTGCACGGGTTTTCTGCCGCGCGGGAATTACCGATAGTATGGAAGATCGCCAAGGGTTCGGTCCGGAACAAGCTGGTGTTCCTGCTGCCGGCCGGGCTGCTGCTGTCGGCCTTCGCGGACTGGGCGATTGCCCCGCTGCTGATGCTGGGCGGCTGCTATCTGTGCTTCGAGGGGGCGGAAAAGATCCACCACGCCTGGCACCACGGGCCGGAACCTGCAGTGTTCCCCGAGGACGCGGAAGGCGATCCGGCCCACCTGGAGGAGACGAAGGCGGCCGGCGCCATCAAGACCGACTTCATCCTGTCGGCCGAGATCATGACCATCGCGCTGGCGGCGATCCCGGACGGGCCGATCTGGATGGAGGCGCTGACCCTGGCCGTCGTGGCGGTGGGCATCACCGCGGCCGTCTATGGGTCCGTCGCGCTGATCGTGAAGGCGGACGATATCGGGCTGCACCTGGCGACCCATGCGCGGACCGGGATAATGCAGCGCTTCGGCCGGGGCCTTGTGCGCGTCATGCCGCCCTTCATGAAATTTCTGACCATCGTCGGCACGGCCGCGATGCTGTGGGTGGGCGGCAACATCATCCTGCACGGCTTTGCCGAGCTGGGCTTTGGCGGTCTGGACCACCTGATCATCCACATATCGGAAATCGTGGGCGCTGCGGGGCCCGGGACGGTCGAGCCGGCGTTGACCTGGATCGCCAAGGCGGCGATGGACGGGATCTTCGGTCTGGCGCTGGGGCTGGCCCTGCTGCCGGTCCTGACGCGGGCCGTCCCGGCGGTCTGGCAGGCGGTGACGGGTCGCAAGCCGGCAGAGTAGGGACGGAACGTCGGGAAAAGGAAGAAAGCCGCTTTCGGGAATCGGCTTTGACCGGGCCTTGAACGGCCCGGTTCCAAGGCCCTTTGACAGGGCCTTGGCGCCAGTGGCGGATGGAGTGCCTAGCCCAGGAGGCGGCGCACCTCGGCGGCGACACCTTCGGGCGTGATGCCGAACTTATCGAACAGGACTTCGGCCGGGGCAGAGGCGCCGAAGCCGTCCATGCCGACGAAGCCCGCCTTGGCGTCGCGGCCGCGTTCGCCGCAGAGCCAGCGGTCCCAGCCGAAGCGGACGCCGGCCTCGACGCCGACGCGGACCGGACCGGCCGGCAGGACGCGCTTGCGATAGGCTTCGTCTTGCGCCGCAAAAAGCTCCATCGATGGCATCGACACAACCCGCGTGCCGATCCCTTCGGCCTGCAGGATGTCTCGGGCCGCAAGCGCAATGGACACTTCGGACCCGGTGGCGATCAGGATCGCCTGACGCTTGCCGTCCGACTCCGCCAGTACATAGGCGCCCTGGGCCGTCAGGTTCTTGGCCTTGTGGTCCTTGCGCACGACCGGCACGTTCTGACGCGTCAGCGCCAGGACCGACGGCGTTTCGGTCGAGGTCAGCGCCAGTTCCCAGGCTTCGGCGGTTTCGACCGTGTCGGCCGGGCGGAAGACCCAGGTGTTGGGCGTGGCGCGGCTGATCGCCAGGTGTTCCACCGGCTGGTGGGTCGGGCCGTCTTCGCCCAGGCCGATGCTATCATGGGTCATGACGAAGACGGTCGGGATCTTCATCAATGCTGCCAGCCGCATCGAGGGGCGGGCATAATCGGTGAAGGCCATGAAGGTGCCGCCATAGGGCCGCACGCCGCCATGCAGCGCCATGCCGTTCATCGCGGCGGCCATGCCGTGTTCGCGGATGCCGTAGTGGATGTAGCGGCCCTTGCGGTTTTCCGGCCCGAAGATACCCAGATCGCCCGTCTTGGTGTTGTTCGATCCGGTCAGGTCCGCAGACCCGCCCACGGTTTCCGGCAGGATCGGGTTAACGACTTCCAGCACCTCTTCCGAGCTTTTCCGCGTCGCGGCAGGTTTGCCCGCGTCGGAGGCCTGTTTCTTCAGCGCCCGGATGGTGGAGGTGACCTTCGGCGGCAGGGCACGATCATAAATGCGCTGGAATTCGGCCTGCTTGCGTTCGGAAATGGCGCCCATCCGCTCTTCCCAGGCGGCGCGTTCATCGGCACCGCGGGCACCGATGGCTTCCCACTCGGCCTTCACCTCTGCCGGGATCTCGAACGGGCCGTGGGCCCAGCCATAGGCGGCTTTGGTGTCGGCGATCAGCTTGGCGTCGGTCAGGGCGCCGTGGCCCTTGGAGGTGTCCTGCGCGGACGACCCCAGCGCGATATGCGTCTTGCAGGCGATCATCGTGGGCATGGCCGATTTCCTGGCCTTGGTCAGGGCCGCGTCGATGGCGTCCGGATCGTGGCCGTCGACTTCGAACACTTCCCAGCCGGAGGCGCGGAAGCGGGCCACCTGGTCGGTGCGGCAGGCCAGATCGACGGTGCCGTCGATGGTGATGTTGTTGTTGTCCCAAAGGACGATCAGCCTGCCCAGTTCCAGGCGGCCGGCAAGGCTGATCGCCTCCTGGCTGACGCCTTCCATCAGGCAGCCGTCGCCGGCCATGACATAGGTGTAGTGATCGACCAGCCGCGCACCGAAACGGGCGCGCTGGATCTCTTCGGCAATGGCGAAGCCGACCGAATTGGCCAGACCCTGGCCCAGCGGGCCGGTCGTGGTTTCAATGCCCGAAGCATGGCCGTATTCCGGGTGACCGGCGGTCTTGGCGCCCCACTGGCGGAAGTTCTTGATCTCTTCCAGCGTGATGTCCGGGTTCCCGGTCAGGTAAAGCAGGGAATAGAGCAGCATCGACCCGTGGCCGGCCGACAGGATGAAACGGTCGCGGTCGGGCCAGTTGGGGGCCTTGGCGTCGAACTTCAGGTGCTTTTCGAACAGTACGGTGGAGGCGTCGGCCATGCCCATCGGCATGCCGGAATGGCCCGAGTTGGCGGCGGCAACGGCATCCAGCGTCAGCGTGCGGATGGCGGCGGCTTTCATCCAGTGCGCCGGGTTCTTGGTGCGCAGGACGTTCAGATCCAGGGGTGCGTTCACGGCGTTCTGTTCCTTCGGCTCGTGCCGCCGGCCCGTGGTCAGGTCGGGGGCGGCGGCAATCGGTCTGCGACGATGCGCGGGCTAGGGCGCCGCTTCGGTGGAAGCGGGCCTTGATCGTGGGCGCTCAATAGCATCCGCGCCCCAAAGATCAAGCAAGCGGAGCACCGGGCGCGCGGTGCGGGTCAGCAGGTTCCAGCAAGCCCTTGAAACCTAAGGGGAGGCATTTTCCCCGCGCATTGGCTAATGTATGCGGACCGGCCGGGCCCTGCGATTCGCGTCTTGAATGCGGGCAGTGCCGGTTGGGGCAGGCCGGGGGAAACCGGCCGCGCGGGGACGGGAACCAGAGGCACAGAGCTGACCATACGCTCGGGAAGGTGAAACGGGCATGAGCCAGATCGAAGACCTGCAAGGCAGGCTGACGGCGGCGCTGGCGCGCATCGGCAAGGAGATCGATGCGCTGGAGGCCGACACGGATGAAGGACCGCTGAAGGCGCTGGAAACCGCGCTGGAGGACGAAAAGCTGGCCAATGCCCAGCTGGAGGAACGGCTGACAGGGCTGAAGACCCGCCACGCCGAGGAAATCGAGGCGCTGAAGGCCGAACTCGACCGCACGGCGGAACTGGACCAGTTGAAGGCGCAGTTGTCGGCGCAGTCTGACGCGATGGTGCGCCTGGACATGGAGATGCAGCGCCTGCGCGCGGCCGGCGAACAGTTGCTGGCCACCAGCGAGGGAATGCGCACGGCCGAGACCGGGTCCGACGCGATGGCCGCAAAGATCAACCGCGCGATGCTGGCCGAGCTGGAGGCGCTGCGTGCGCTTCGGGCCGGCGACATGGCCGAGGCCGGCGCCGTGCTGGCCAAGCTTGAGCCGCTTCTTGCCGCGGCGGAGGTGAATTGATGCCGGAAGTGACGATCCAGATCGGCGGGCGCGATTTCGACGTGGCCTGCCAGCCGGGCGAAGAAAGCTTCCTGAAGTCGGCGGCCAAGATGCTGGACGACGAGGCTCAGGTCCTGGCGGACCAGTTGGGCCGGATGCCCGAGGCGCGGATGCTGCTGATGGCGGGGCTGCTGCTGGCGGACAAGACCGCGGCGGTCGAGGACCGGATCAAGGAAGTCGAAGCACAACTGGCCGAACGCGACGCGGAACTGGTCCGGCTGAAATCCGCGCCGCCGCCGGAGCCGGTGAAGATCGACGTACCCTTCGTCCCGAAAGAAGTGACTGACGCCATGACCGAAATGGCTGATCAGGCCGAAGCCTATGCTCTGAGGCTGGAAAAGAGGGCCGAGGAGAAGGCCGCGCAGGCGTCCTGATATTCAGGAAGGTCGTCAGACCGGCCAGAGGCAGGGAGGGCGCTTTGAACGCGTCTTCGCGGCGTCGGCCGGTCGCAGGGCGGGCCGTTATCGAAGGGCACAAGGCGCTTTCAAAGCGCCTTGGACCGTTGCCGATCAGGCCGAAATCAGGCGTTGGCTTCGCGGATCTTGTCGGCGGCGTCCTTGTCATAGGCCACGCCCGATTGTTCGAACAGCGTGTCCAGTTCGCCCGACAGGGTCATTTCCGTGATGATGTCGCAGCCGCCCACGAATTCGCCCTTCACGTAAAGCTGCGGGATGGTCGGCCAGTCCGAAAATTCCTTGATCCCCTGGCGCACGCCTTCATCCGCCAGAACGTTCACGTCCAGGAATTCGACGCCCATGTAGTTCAGCACCCCCGCCACACGCGAGGAGAAGCCGCATTGCGGCATCGATTTGGTGCCCTTCATGAACAGAACGACATCGTTGGCGGCCACGGTATCGCCGATACGGGTCTTCACGTCGGTCATTTGCTTATCCTTCATCCTGTTCGGATCCTAGCCCCGCGGGCGGGATCCGGTGAAATACCGGGCAGCGGCCCGGCGTCAATGTCATCGTCCGGTCGTCATGGGCGACCGGTCTTCCGGTCCCGTCATCCGATCCGTTCGCCTGCTTCCTCGGCCGGCGGCGCGCGGCGGGCGGTCGGGTCGTTGGCGTCGAATTCCGGCCCGAAGGGGGCACGGCTGCGGCGGCGGCGGAACCATGCCTCGGCCACGGCGCCCAGCACGGCCAGGATCAGTACGGCCGCCACGATATGAAACGCGCTGGTTTCCATCCGCCTACTCGGGCACCCGCGTCGTCAGGGCCAGCGCGTGCAGTTCCCCGTGCGAGCCGTCCATCTTGCCCTGCAGCGCCTTCATCACGGCGCGCTGCTGCTGGACCCGGTTCTGGCCGCGAAAGCTTTCGTCCACCACCTCGGCCGCATAGTGGTTGCCGTCTCCGGCCATGTCGGTGATCGTGATCTTCGCCTGCGGAAAGCTGGCGCGGATCAGGTCCTCGATTTCGTGGGCTTGCATCGCCATGTCAGCATCCTTGTTTGTCGCTTCAGAAATAGGACGCGCGCCGCCGCCGCGCAAGCGGGGCGGCGCATCGCATTGTCATCGTCATCACCTGACATTCCCGGTGCGGGGCGCGTGGCCAGGGCATGTCAGGCCCGCGCGCCGGCCCCGGCGGGGCCATGGGGTGTGCGCGGGTCGTCCGGGCGCAGGCGGCGGGCAAAGTCGTCTTCCCCGCCGGTCATCTGGCGCAGCTGCAGTTCGGCCCAGGCGTCGGTCATCCGCAGCATGAATGCGTCGTGATGGTCTTCCGCCTCCAGCGATTGGGCCTGTGGTACGGTCTTCTGTCCGGCCTCTTGCAGGGCGGGCACGAAACAGGGGGCGCCGATCCAGGTGTCGTCCATCTCTTGCGCATCGCCCGACGCATGTTCGGCCATCCGGTCGTAAAGCTCCTGCGGCAGGCGCAGCGGTTCGCCCTCGCCGGCCGATGGCATTTCCGCAAGGATGCGGCCGAACTGCTTGCCGAAGATGACGGGCATTTCGTTCCTGTAGCCCTTCGCGGCGCGGAACTTCTGCTGCAGGCGGCGCAGCAGGACCAGGTCCGGCAGCGTCAGCGACGGGTTTTCGTCGACCGACAGCTTCGCCTCATCCAGCGCGTAACCGCCGGCACCGAACAGTTGTTCCAGGATGTCGTGGCGGATATCGCCCCGGGCCAGGCGCTCGCGCACGAAGGGGCGCACGGTCAGCCGGTCGCCGAAGACGCGGCGCCAGCGTTCCATCCGCGGGGCATAGCGCAGCCGGCCGGCGGCTTCGAACCGGTCGTAGAAATCGGCGAAGGATCCGGTCTCGTGCCCCAGCTTCAGGTTTTCGGCGAACTGGGACAGGACGCGCCCGGCATGGGGGCGGACATAGACGATGACGCGGGCGGTTTCGGCAAGGTCGGGCAGGTAGGTTTGCAGCGCCGCGGCCAGCTTGCGCGGGGCCGAGAATTCGAAAAGCTCGCTCGACAGGACGGCCATGTCCCAGGGGCGGCCCTCGATCCGGCGGGCCAGGTTCGACCACCGCTGCGGGGCGGTGGCCGGCCTTTCGTTCAGGCTGCGCGCCAGCCCGGAATGGTTGCGGTCGGTCGGATAGATCCAGCGTCGGCCAGGAACGGTCACGGCGTCCGAGGCCAGCATCGTCTGCACCACGGTGGATCCCGTCTTGCAGTCGCCGACATGGATGACCAGTTGCCGTTCCATTCCGGTCGGACCCGTCAGGCCAGCGCCCCGGCAAAGGCACCGCGATACAGCGCGGAAAGTTCCGCCAGCGAAGCCTCGGACCCGCCGTACTTTACCGTGTCGCCGCCGAACTTGCCGACGGTTGCGATGGGCACGCCCGCGGCGGATGCGGCCAGCACCAGCGCTTCGGCCGAATCGAAGTCGGCGGCGATCAGGTAGCGTGCCTGGTCTTCACCGAAGAGGAACGGCGTCTCGCCGCTGTCGATGTGAACGCCCACGCCACTGCCCTCTGCCAGCTCGAACGCCGCCAGCGCCAGGCCGCCATCGCCCAGGTCGGTGCAGGCCGCGATCAGCGCGTGTTTGGCGCGGATGAAGTCGCCGGCGGCCTTTTCGGCCTGCAGGTCCACGGCGGGGGCATCGCCGTCCTCGCGGTGGAAGACTTCGGCCAGCAGGGCGGACTGGCCCAGGTGGCCGGTCGTTTCACCCACCAGCAGCGCCACCAGGCCGTCGCGCACGGCGCGGCCGATGACGTCTTCGACCGAGGATATCAGGCCCACGGCGCCGATGGTCGGCGTCGGCAGGATCGGTTGCCCGTCGGTTTCGTTGTAAAGCGACACGTTGCCCGACACGATGGGCATGTCGAGCGCGATGCAGGCGGCACCGATGCCCTTGATGGCGCCCACGAACTGGCCCATGATCTCGGGCTTTTCGGGGTTGCCGAAGTTCATGTTGTCGGTCGTGGCCAGCGGCAGGGCGCCCACCGCGGTCAGGTTGCGATAGGCCTCGGCCACGGCCTGCGCACCACCGGCTTCGGGGTTGGCGCGGACATAGCGGGGCGTCACGTCCGACGTGAAGGCCAGCGCCTTGTCGGTGCCATGGACCCGCACGATGCCCGCACCCCAGCCGGGCGTGCGGACGCTGTCGGCCATGACGGTGCTGTCGTATTGTTCGTAGACCCAGGCCTTTTCGGCATAGTTGGGCGAGCCGATCAGCGCCTTCAGACCGTCGATCGGGTCAATGGTCGGCACGTCGTCCATCGGCGCGGGCGCTGGCGTCGGTTCCCACGGACGGTCGTATTCGGGCGCATTGCCCGACAGCGCCTTCAGCGGCAGATCGGCTTTCACCTCGCCGCCATGGAGGATGATGAACCGGTCCTCGGCAATTGTTTCGCCTACGATGGCAAAGTCCAGGTCCCACTTGTCGAAGACGGCCTTGGCTTCGGCCTCCTTCTCGGGACGCAGGACCATCAGCATGCGTTCCTGGCTTTCCGACAGCATCATCTCGTAGGCTGTCATCGCCGTTTCGCGCACCGGCACAAGGTCCAGGTCCAGTCGGATGCCCAGGTCTCCCTTGTCGCCCATCTCGACCGCGGAACAGGTCAGGCCCGCGGCGCCCATGTCCTGGATCGAGATCACGGCGCCGGTCTGCATCAGTTCCAGGCAGGCTTCCATCAGGCGCTTTTCGGTGAAGGGGTCGCCGACCTGGACGGTGGGACGCTTCTCTTCGATCGTCTCGTCGAATTCGGCCGATGCCATGGTGGCCCCGCCGACGCCGTCGCGGCCCGTCTTGGCGCCAAGGTAGACAACCGGCATGCCAACGCCAGAGGCGGCCGAATAGAAGATCTTGTCGGCATCTGCGAGACCGGCGGCAAAGGCGTTCACAAGGCAGTTGCCGTCATAGGCGCTGTGGAATCGCACCTCGCCACCCACGGTCGGCACGCCGAAGGCGTTGCCATAACCGCCGATGCCGGCCACGACGCCCGCGACCAGCGACCGGGTCTTGGGGTGATCCATCCGCCCGAAGCTGAGCGCGTTCATCGCCGCGATGGGCCGCGCGCCCATGGTGAAGACGTCCCGCAAGATCCCACCGACGCCGGTGGCCGCGCCCTGATAGGGTTCGATGTAGGACGGGTGGTTGTGGCTTTCCATCTTGAAGACCACGGCCTGACCGTCGCCGATATCGACCACGCCGGCATTTTCGCCCGGGCCGCAGATGACCTGCGGGCCCTTTGTCGGCAAGGTGCGCAGCCATTTCTTCGACGACTTGTAGGAACAGTGTTCGTTCCACATGGCCGAGAAGATGCCGAGTTCGGTGAAGGTCGGCTCGCGCCCGATGATCTCCAGGATCAGGGCATATTCGCCTGGCTTCAGCCCGTGGCTTGCGATCAGCTCTTCGGTGATGGCCGGTTCCTGCATCATGTCCCCCGCGGATGATTGCGGCCTCCTTTACGACAGGGGCGCGACCGGGGGAAGGGGCAGGGCACCGCATTCGGTGCAACCGCGGCAGCGAAGCCCGGAAATGCAGCGCGCGCCCCGTCGGTTTCCCGTCGGGGCGCGCGCGCCTGGTGGCCGGGGTTCGTGCCCCGGTCCGTCCCTCGTTATTCGGATGCGGCCCGCGCTGCCCGTGCAGCTTCGCCGGCTGCGATCTTGGCCCTCAACTCGTCCAGTTCCTCGTCGGTCATGTCCTCGAAGTCCTGGCCCTCGGGCATCGCGATACGCACCTCGCGGCGGGCGAACTCGATACCGTTCTCGGCAAAGGCTTCCTTGACCTTGTTGTAGATCTCTTTCCGGATCGTGAACTGGGTGCCCGGGCGCGCCATGAACTTGCCGCGCACGATCATGCCCACGTCGTTGAAGTCGAAGACGCCCTGGCTCTTGAAGGTTTCCATCAGCCCGTCCGAAGCGAGCGGATCCGCCTGGATGTCCTTGCCGATCTGCTTGAACAGCTTCTTGATCAGGTTCGGATCGGTGTCGAAAGGCACGGTGAACTTCAGCTTCATGATCACCCAGTCACGGCTCATGTTCGAGATTTCCTTGATCCCCCCGAACGGAACCGTCTGCAGGATGCCGCGGTGGTGGCGCAGCTGCATCGACCGGATCGAAATCTTCTCGACCGTGCCCATGACGCTGCCGACCGAGACGTATTCACCCACTCGGAAGGCATCGTCGACCAGGAAGAAGACGCCGGACACGATGTCCGACACCAGCTTCTGCGCGCCGAAGCCGATGGCCAGGCCGATGATCCCGGCGCCAGCCAGAAGCGGGGTGATGTCGATGCCAAGGTTCCCCAGAGCCAGCAGCGCAAAGAGAACGATGATGCCGGCCTGTGCGATCATGCGCACCAGAGGCAGGACGGTCGCCAGCCGCGAGGTGCCGCCATGGCTGCCGCCTTCGCCGCCCGCCGCGGCCTCGGGGATCGAACCGCCTTCTTCCAGCGTCTGTGCGTCGGTGCTTTCCCGCGCCAGCTTGCGGTTGATGTAGAGCGATACCGCCTCGTACAGGACGAAGCCCACCGCGGCCGTCAACAGGAAGTTGACGAAATGCGCCGCCGGACCGACACCGCCCGAGAACGAGATCAACTTCATGTCCCAGGTTTCGGCGATGATCATCAGGACCAGGATCAGGGTGACCATCCGGCCGATACGGACATAGGCGCGCTTGGCCTGATGATAGGCGGACCGGGCCACGGCGCCGTCGCCCGTCATCGGCGGCACGAGGTGCTGGACCACGCCCCGGATCACGGTGTCCAGCGCGGGCAGGACCACCAGCCAGAACAGGGTCACATAGGTCGCGCCGCCGCCCAGAAGGGCCCATTTCTGGAACCCGAAGGCCAGCACCGTCACGACCCAGATGAAGACGTCGACGCCGATGATCCAGTAGGGATAGACATAGGCCATGTTCTCGTCGAACCGGGTCCGGTCCGGATCGGTGCCGCGGATGATGTCGCGCAGACCTTCGCGTGCCGTCCAGGCGATGACCGCCAGATACAGCTGCGCGGCCAGGTTCATCAGGAACGACAGCGAGATGCCTTCACCCGCATGGCCGCCGAACAGGAAGTTGATCGCCGGGATGAACAGCGTCAGTCCCATCAGGGCGAAAAGACCGGTCAGGTTGCGCTGCAGGTATCTGGCCCAATGGTCGGCACAGTTCACCAGCCGCAGCTCGGGATGCTCGGGCGCGAAGACGAACCGGGTCAGCGTGGCGCTGATCCGCGGGATCATGATCATGTAGAGCAGGAACGGATGCGCGATCGAGATGCCGACGCGCGTGTGCAGGAAGATCCCCACCAGGCGCGCCACGGCGAAGAAGACGATCAGGCCGATCAGCTGCCGGAACAGGCGCCGGGCCAGGTACAGGATGGAATCGCGCAGCGTGTCGCCCGCGGGCGGGGCAACGTCGCCCTGCATCCTCTGCAGCACCTTGCGGACCGCGGCTTCGGCCGCGAAGCCGACTGCGAGCGAGATGGCGAGCATCAGAAGCAGCTTCCAGATCCCGACAAAGCCCAGTTCGGCATGGATCTGCTGAAGGACGTTCTTTTCCATCTCGATCATGGTGCCAAAGCCGGTAGCAGTGGCGACGAGCGGGCTGACGAAGGCCTGGGCCAGCACTGTCAGCTGCTGGAACAGCGTGGGTTTCGCGGGGGCGGCCGCTTCCTGGGCCGCGACGGCGTCCAGACGGTCCAGCAGCATCGACCGAACCTGGTCGTCCGACATGCGGGCGACCATCGCGTCGATGGCTTCCTTGGACATGTCGGGGGACGGGTCGGCCGTCGTCTTGTCGCCGCTGGCTTCTGCCGACTGCGTGGCTGCCAGAAGCGCGGCCTGGGCAGAGGCCTTGGCGGGTAGGCTGACAACTGTCAGCGCCAGGAGGCAGATTACAAAAAGGGATCGCATGGCCGACCCCATGCGATCGGGGAACAGGAACTTCATTTCGGCCTCACACTTAGGCGGTTGTCGGCGCAATTGCTAACATCTGCGGGCCCGATTGTATTGCCGGTTCAGGTGGTGAAACGGTTTTGAAACAGGGAACGTGCCCAAGCCGCAACGGGATACGGACACAACTGTAACCCTGCGCACAGTTCCGCATGCCCCAAGGGCAGCGCGCTTGGGCGAACGACCAAAAAAAAGGCCGAGCACTAAGCTCGGCCGAGGTCCAACAGGGAGGTATGAAGATGAGCGGGTAAACCCGTCCGCCTTCAAGAGCCGATTTATGCGGCAAGGGTCTCTGTTTCAAGCATAATTCTCGTGCAGTCTGTCAACACCGCCATGCGCTGTGTGCATGGCTAATTCAGAAACCGGTTTGGCTGCCGCACGGAATCCCGCTCAGGTTGTCTTATTTCATTGGTCGCAAAGCTTCTAGGGGTCGGGTTTTCGGGAGAATTCTCAGAATGGCGCAGTTTTCGGCGCTCTGGCGGTTTTTTGCCGATCAGGGTCGGGAGGGGGTTCGCCGGCCTGATCCCGCGCCTGGTCGGACGGGTTTCATGCCGGGGATATCAGGACCTGGGCGTTCAGTGAGCGGGGGATGGTGCGCGGGGCAGCGCGTCCTAGCGGCTGCGGTCTTGAGCACACCATTCAAGAAGCCGGTACATCGTCCAGACGGGTAGCACGAAGACAGCCGTCAGGGTCCCGCCCGCAAAGGGGTGAAGGATATCCGTGGCTGTCGCGCGCAGCATGAAGGACAGCGGCAACGCTGCCGCCGAATAGACAGTGTAGGCGATCAGCAGGATTGCAAAGGCCGCGACCCAGTAAATGGCCCAGACAACCGCGACAAGGCGGGGTCTGCCGGTCAAGCTGAGGAGAAGAAAGACGATTGCGGAGCAGGCCATGGACGTTGACACAGCTTCCACCGCTGCCAGCACGTGGTCCTGTCCGTCAGAGGTCAACACAAGATAACCGAATGATATCAGCGTGATGGTTCCGAGGGCGGCAATCCACTTTGCCGCATCTCTTCGGAGTGCTTGTCCTTTCGGCACAAGGGGGCTTCCCTATCGGGGGCTACGCGGTCAGGTCAAAGCTCGCCCATCTGGCGCAGCTGCCGGCGGTGGGCGATGACCTCGTCCTGGACGAATTCGCGGAAGGCGGCGATCCGTTGCGACTGGCGCAGTTCCTCGGGGTAGGCGAGGTAGACCGGCACTTCGGCCGACTCGATTTCCGGGAAGGCGCGGACCAGCTGGGGGAAGTCCTCGATCAGGTAGTCGGGCAGGATGCCCAGTCCCAGATCGGACAGCACAGCCTGCAAGACGCCGAAATAGTTGTTCACCGTCAGCAGCGAATGCGGGTTGTAGGCCAGAAGGTGCTGGATCATCACCGCCCCGGCGCTAACCTGCGGGGTCGACGGGTTCTGGCAGATCAGCCGGTGCCGCGTCACGTCTTCCAGCGTCTGCGGCACGCCGTTCTGTTCCAGGTACTTGCGTGAGGCATAGATGCGCATCTGCACGCCCATCAGCCGCTTCCTGACAAGGTCCGCCTGGCTGGGCTCCTTCATTCGGATGGCCACGTCGGCCTCGCGCATGGGCAGGTCCATGACCCGCTCCTCCAGCATGAGGTCGACCTTCATGTCCGGATACATCTCGTAGAACTTGCCCAGCCGCGGCGCCAGCCACAGCGTGCCAAACCCGGTGGTGGTGGTGACACGCAGTTCGCCGAACACCTCGTCCGCGCTGTCGCGGATCCGCGCCCACGCGGTATCCAGCCGGCGCGACATGGATTTCGTCGCGTCGAACAGCAGCTCTCCCTGTTCCGTCAGAATCAGCCCGCGGGCGTGACGGTGAAAGAGCGTGGCGTTCAGGTTTTCTTCCAGCGCGCGGATCTGGCGGCTGACCGCCGACTGCGACAGGTTAAGACGCTCACCTGCATGGGTCAGCGACCCCGCATCCGCGACCGCGTGGAAAATCCTGAGCTTGTCCCAATCCATGTTTCTGCTTTCGATCCCCGGGGAAGGTTCTACATATTAGAGGTGCAAGTTCGCAGGCAAGCAACAGTTGTACGATACAGGTCTTAGGCCTTGCCGGATAATCCGGCTATACAGGTCAGCAATTTTGACCTAAATTCCTGCAAGAGCGGAGAATAAGGCAGCCGACGCTGATCCGACACTGGGAGGTGACCGATGAGTACGCAGAAAATCAGCCTGAATGACCGGTTTGACATCGAAAAGAGTCCCGTTCTTCTGAATGGCACGCAGGCGCTGGTGCGTCTGATGCTGACGCAGAAGGCCCGCGACCGCGCGGCAGGACATAACACCGCAGGGTTGGTGACCGGTTACCGGGGGTCCCCCCTGGGCGCCGTCGATCTTCAGATGAGCCGGGCCGAGAAGCTGCTGGCCCAGAACGATATCGTTTTCCAGTTCGGCCTGAACGAGGATCTGGCCGCCACGGCGCTGTGGGGCAGCCAGCAGGCCGAACTGCGAGGCGAGGGGAAATATGACGGGGTCTTCGGGCTCTGGTACGGGAAGGGGCCGGGGGTCGACCGGTCGGGCGACGCGTTCAAGCACGCCAACATGGCCGGCACCTCGCCCCTGGGCGGTGTGCTGGTGGCGATGGGCGACGACCATACCGGGGAAAGCTCGACCGTGCTGCATCAGTCCGAATGGGCGCTTCTGGATGCCTACATGCCCGTGGTCAGCCCCGCCGGCGTGCAGGAGATCCTGGACTACGGCCTTTACGGTATCGGCCTGTCGCGGTTCTCGGGCCTATGGACAGGTCTCAAGACCATGAAGGACACGATCGAAAGCACGGCGGTCGTGGACGGCAATCCGTTCCGCCTGAACCTGGTCACGCCGCCGGACTATCCGATGCCGCCGGGCGGTCTGAACATCCGCCTGGGCGACACTCCGGTCGAACAGGAAACGCGGATGATCGACCACAAACGTTTTGCGGCTGAAGCCTATTCCCACGCCAATCGCATGGACAAGCGGATGTGGGGCAAGCCGGGTGCCAAGATCGGCTTCGTCGCCGCGGGCAAGAACTGGCTGGACCTGCTGCACGCCATGTCCCTGCTGAACATCGACGAGAACGAGGCAGAGCGGCTGGGCATCACCCTTTACAAGGTGGGCCAGACCTTCCCGCTGGACATGAAGGGCTTTCACGACTGGGCCGAAGGCCTGGACCTGATTGTCATCGTCGAGGAAAAGCGCAAGCTGATCGAGGTGCAGGTCAAGGAAGCGATCTTCGACGACCGCCGCGGCCGCCGCGTCTATGGCTGGTACAAGGGCGGCTCGGGCGCCATGCACCGCGAGGAACTGTTCCCGACCCGGGGCGCGCTGGATCCGATCTGGATCGCGGAAAAGCTGGGCGGGATCCTGGTGGAAGAGGGACGCGACACCGACGGCATCCGTGCCGGTCTGGCCTCGCTCGACGAAACTCGCCGCGCCGACAATGCCGAGGAAATCGCCAGCCGCGTGCCCTATTTCTGTTCGGGCTGTCCGCACAATTCGTCCACCAAGCTGCCCGATGGCAGCCGCGCCTATGCCGGGATCGGCTGCCACTACATGGTGCAGTGGATGGACCGGTCGACCGTGGGCTATACCCACATGGGCGGGGAAGGGGCCAACTGGATCGGCGAGGCGCCGTTTTCCAATCGTCCCCATGTCTTCCAGAACCTGGGCGACGGCACCTACAACCATTCGGGCGTGCAGGCGATCCGCGCGGCCTTGGCGTCCAAGGCCAACATCACCTACAAGATCCTCTTCAACGATGCCGTCGCCATGACCGGCGGGCAGCACAACGAAGGCGGCCTGTCGCCCCAGCGGATCGCGGCCGAGGTCAAGGCAATGGGGGTGAAGAACCTGGCCGTCGTCTATGACGAGAAGGAAGAGATCGACTTTTCCGCCTTCCCCAAGGGGATCGAGACCCGCGAACGCGCCGAGCTGATGGACGTCCAGAAGGACTTTGAAAAAAAGGACGGCGTGTCCGTCATCCTGTATATCCAGACCTGCGCGGCGGAAAAGCGCCGCCGGCGCAAGCGTGGCAAGTTCCCGGATCCCGATCAGCGGGTCTTCATCAACACCGACATCTGCGAAGGCTGCGGCGATTGCGGGGTGCAGTCCAACTGCGTGTCGGTCGTGCCCGTGGAAACCGAACTGGGCCGCAAGCGCGCCATCGACCAGTCGTCGTGCAACAAGGATTTCTCGTGCCTCAAGGGCTTCTGCCCGTCCTTCGTGACGGTGAAGGGCGCCAAGGTGAAGAAGGCCGCGACCACGACGCTGGACCTGCCGCATCTGCCGGCCCCTGTCCTGCCGGTCATCGACGGCACCTATAACGTGATCATCACCGGCGTCGGCGGCACCGGCGTGGTGACTATCGGTGCCGTGCTGGCCCAGGCGGCCCAGATCGACGGCAAGGGTGCCGCCATGATGGAAATGGCGGGCCTGGCACAGAAGGGCGGCGCGGTCCACATCCATTGCCGCGTGGCTGAAAAGCCGGACGATATCAGCGCGGTACGCGTCGCAACGGGCGAGGCCGACGCGCTGATCGGCGGCGACCTTGTGGTCAGCGCCGGCGCCAAGACGCTGGGCCTGACGCGCACCGGCCGCACCGGCGCCGTGATCAACAGTCACGAGATCATCACCGGCGATTTCACCCGCAATACCGAATTCTCCCTGCCGACCGACCGGCTGACGGTGGCGCTGCAGGCCCGGATGCGGGAGCGCCTGAACCTTTTCGACGCGTCGGAACTGGCCCGGGCGACGATGGGCGATTCCATCTATTCGAACATGATGATCTTCGGCGCGGCCTTTCAGCAGGGCCTGATCCCGATTTCGCACGAGGCGATCCTGGAGGCGATCGAGCTGAATGGTGCAGCGGTCGACGCCAACAAGCGCGCGTTCGAAATCGGCCGCTGGGCCATGCTGCACACCGAAGAGGCCGCGAACCTGGCCAAGCCCAACGTCGTACAGTTGCCGGCCACGCTCGACGAAAAGATCGCCGTGCGCGAGGCGAAGCTGGTCACCTATCAGAACAGGCGACTGGCCAAGAAGTATCGCAAGCTGGTCGACGGGATTTCGGATCCGGCCCTGAAGGAGGCGGTCGCTAAGGGCTATCACAAGCTTCTGGCCTACAAGGACGAATACGAGGTCGCCCGGATGCTTCTGGAAAGTCGCGCCAAGGCGGAAGAGGCCTTCGACGGTGACTTCGCGATGGAATTCCACCTGGCGCCTCCGGTGATGGGCGGGACGGATCCGGACGGGCGGCCGAAAAAGCGCAAGTTCACCGAACGCTCGCTGGTGCTGTTCCGGATGCTGAAGTCGCTGAAGTTCGTGCGCGGAACCTTCCTTGACCCGTTCGGCCGCAGCGAGGAGCGCCGCATGGAACGTGCGCTGATCGACCAGTACGAAAAGGACATGGCCGACATCCTGCCCAAGGTCACGCCCAACACTCGCGATATCGTGGTGGCGCTTGCGGCCTTGCCGCTGGATATCCGCGGCTATGGCCCGGTGAAGATGGCGAACGAGGCCAAGGCCGCGAAACGGCGGGAGGAGTTGCTGGCGGCCTTCCGGTCGGGCGGAAACGACATGGCCAGGGCCGCGGAATAACACGACGCAAGGTCAGCCGGCGGACTGTTGCCGGGTCATGAAAAATTCATGCCACGGGCCGGTGAAAACCGGCCCAACGCTTAAGAAAATCGTTGATTTTTTTCACGTTCCGGTGCATTCGGCGCGCGCACCTAACTACCGAGACCTGTTCCTTTCCGGCCAGCCTCTTACGTTTGCGCTGCCAAGTCGCCGCATACCGTGGGCGACAAGACATAAGGAACTGATCTTATGGCAAATGGAACCGTCAAGTGGTTCAACGCCACCAAGGGCTATGGCTTCATCCAGCCGGCCGAAGGCAACGAGGACGTCTTCGTCCACATCACCGCAGTGGAACGCGCGGGCCTGACCGGCCTGAAAGACGGCCAGGCGGTCAGCTACGAGCTGGAAAAGGGCCGTGACGGCCGCGCCAAGGCCATCAACCTGGCTCTGGCCTGATCTTCGGGCTGAACGGTTTCCCCGTCCGCCGATCCGCGGTTAACCCTTGGGAAACCGATCGTGATTACCCTGACGGGCCAGGTTGGCCCGTTGGGACATATGCGGGCAGGCAACGGTCTGCCGCATCGGGGCGGGATGTCATAATCCTGTCATCGGGACTTTGCAAAACCATGGCCCGGCCTTACCTTATGAAGGGTTAGATACAGGTTTCGCATGCAGTCGCGCAGACACATTGCCCGAGACATTTCCTACGCCCACTCCGCCGAAACCAAGGGCGGTCGGGCCATGATACGGTTGATGGAAAACACCACCGGCCGCATCCGCCTGATCAAGCGCGCAGACGGCTACGAACGCGAAGTGGCCGAGGGCAGGACTTTCTGGTCGGTCATGGTCGAACGCTATGGACTGTCGCTGGAAACCGTGCGCGGATCGCTGGACAACATCCCGAGGGAAGGTCCGCTGATCCTGATCGCGAACCATCCCTACGGCATCCTGGACGGCTTGATGATGGGTCATATCCTGTCTGAAACCCGGGGAGACTTCCGCATCCTGGCCCACCGCGTCTTTCGCAAGGCCGAAGACCTGAATCGCATCATCCTGCCGATCTCGTTCGAGGAGACGAAAGAGGCGGTGAAACAGAATATCGAGACGCGGAAGGTCGCGCTGGACTATCTTGCCGATGGCGGAGCCATCGGGATCTTCCCGGGCGGCACTGTGTCGACGGCGGCCAAGCCCTTCTCGCGCCCGCTCGATCCCGGCTGGCGCGGTTTCACGGCCCGCATGGTCGCGAAATCCCGCGCGACGGTGGTTCCGGTCTTCTTCGAAGGTCACACCTCGCGCCTGTTTCAGGTCGCCAGCCACCTGCACGTCACCCTGCGCATGGGGCTTCTGATCAAGGAATTCCGCAGCCGCGTCGACACGCCGGTCCGCGTCCATGTGGGTGATCCGATCGGGCGCGACGTGCTGGACCCGCTGGCGTCGGATTCCAGGAAGATGATGGACTTCCTGCGGCACGCCACCTATTCCCTTTCGCCCACGCCCCTCCGTTCCGACGAGGTCGGGTTCGAATTCGAAGAGAAGTACAAGGACAAATCCGGGGACAGGCCGAAGGACAAGACCAGGGACAAGGCGCGCACGAAGGAAAAACGTGCGCACGAGACTCGGGTCTATTAGGTCACAAAGCTCCCGAAGGGGCGCCCTTGCGTCAAGTTCCGGTTGCGCCGGGGGACCGGACATGGTGAAGCAAGGGAATACCCGGTTTCACCAGATCAGCAGGCCCCGGCCCATGGGCAAGAAAATGGCAGTTGGCATGTTCGATAGCGGCCTGGGCGGCCTGACCGTCCTGACGGCCGCGCAGACCCGGCTTCCGGATGTGGACTTCGTCTACTACTCCGATGCCGGCAACGCGCCCTATGGGGTGCGTGAACCCGACGACATCCACAATCTGACCAAGGCTGGTGTCGAGGCGCTGTGGGACGCGGGCTGCGGACTGGTCGTCCTGGCCTGCAACACCGCCAGCGCCGTTGCGCTGCGGCGCATCCAGGAGGCCGGCGTGCCGAAGGGCAAGCGGGTGCTGGGCGTCTTCGTTCCGATGATCGAGGCGCTGACCGAACGCAACTGGGGCGACAATTCTCCGCCGCGGCAGGTGGCGATCCAGAACGTGGCCCTGTTCGCCACACCTGCCACGGTCGCCAGCCGCGCCTTCAGCCGGGAACTGGCCTTCCGCGCCATCGGTGTCGATGTCGAGGCGCAGGCCTGCGGTGGCGTCGTCGATGCGATCGAAGAAGGCGACATGATTCTGGCCGAGGCGCTGGTCAGGTCCCATGTGGACGCGCTGAAGCGCAAGATGCCGAAGCCCCAGGCCGCCATTCTGGGCTGCACCCATTATCCGCTGCTGGAAAGCACCTTCCGCGAGGCCCTTGGCCCCGACGTGAAGGTCCTGAGCCAGCCTGCCATCGTGGCCGAAAGCCTGGCCGATTATCTGGCGCGTCATCCGGACCTGATCGGGTCGGGAAGCCCCGGCTATCGCACCACGGGCAACCCGCGCCATGTCAGCGACCGTGCCATGCAGTTTCTGCGACGACACATCGCGTTTGAAGCTGCCTAGGCGAACCCCTATTTCCTGATCCACAGGCGCGGTGTATGGACGATCTCCACTCCGCGCACCGATACGAGGTCCGACATGACCCATAAAGTCGCCATTCTTGGTGCGTCCGGCTATACCGGCGCCGAACTTGTCCGGCTGATTGCGCTGCATCCGAGTATCGAGATCGCAGCCCTGGCCGCCGAACGGAAGGCCGGCCAGACCATGGCCGAGGTCTTTCCGTTCCTGCGCCACCTGGACCTGCCGACGCTGTGCACCATCGACGAAATCGATTTCAGCCAGATCGACCTGTGTTTCTGTGCCCTGCCGCACAAGACGTCGCAAGAGGTGATCCGGGCCTTGCCGAAGGATCTGAAGATCGTCGACCTGTCGGCCGATTTCCGGCTGAGCGATCCCGCGGCCTACAAGACATGGTACGGCAACGATCACGCGGCGGTCGAAATGCAGAAAGAGGCCGTCTATGGCCTGACCGAGTTCTACCGCGACGACATCGCCGGGGCGCGGCTGGTGGCCGGCACGGGCTGCAATGCCGCCACGGGCCAGTTCGCCCTGCGGCCGCTGATCTCTGCGGGCGTGATCGATCTGGACGAAATCATCCTCGACATGAAGTGCGCCGTGTCGGGTGCGGGCCGCAGCCTGAAGGAAAACATCCTTCATGCGGAACTGAGCGAGGGCTACAACGCCTATGCGATCGGGTCCACCCATCGGCACCTGGGCGAATTCGATCAGGAGTTCAGTGCCTTGGCGGGCCGGCCGGTGACGGTCCAGTTCACGCCGCACCTGATCCCTGCCAACCGCGGGATCCTGGCCACGACATATGTCAAGGGCGATGCCGAAAAGATCCACCAGACCTTTGCCGAGGCCTACAAGGACGAACCCTTCATCGTCGTCCTGCCCTTCGGCACGGCGCCCAGCACCCATGACGTGCGCGGGTCGAACTTCTGCCATATCGGCGTGGCCGCCGACCGGCAGGCGGGCCGGGCGACAGTCTTTGCCGCGCTCGACAACCTCTGCAAGGGCTCCAGCGGGCAGGCGCTTCAAAACGCCAACCTGATGCTGGGCGAGGCCGAGACGACGGGCCTGATGGCGCCGGCGCTGTTCCCGTAACGGCGCAAAACAGGGGACTGGGGGAGACATGAAGAACCTGAAGAAACAGCGCCGGATCCAGATCCTTGCCATCACCGCGGTGACGCTGGTCTTGGCGGTGGCGCTGGTGGGCTATGCCTTCCGCGACGGGATCAACTTCTTCCGTTCCCCCAGCCAGGTCGTGGCCGAACCGCCGCAATCGTCCGAGGTCTTCCGCCTGGGCGGTCTGGTCGAAGAAGGGTCCATCGTCCGCGGCCAGGGGCACGAGGTGCGCTTTGCCGTGACCGATGGCGGGGCGACGGTGCCGGTCGTCTTCTCGGGCGTTCTGCCGGATCTGTTCGACGAGAACCAGGGCATGATCGGCACGGGCCGGTACGTGAACGGCGTCTTCGAGGCGTCCGAGATCCTGGCAAAGCACGACGAAAGCTATATGCCCAAGGAAGTCGTCGATGCGCTGAAGGAACAGGGCATCTACAAGGACCCGAAGGCCGGCGGATAGGGCCGGCGCGCGCTGGTCTCAGCCCTTGTTAACCTTGTCATAGCATCTTGCCTTCGAACGCTGCACATGGCGGTGGGAGGGCAAGGATGCAGACGGTGCGGGAAATCGCGGAAGAGATCGTGGCGCGCGAAGGCGGCTATGTGAACGATCCGGACGATCCGGGTGGCGCGACCAAGTATGGCGTGACACTGGGCACGCTGCAGCGGCTGAAGCTGGACCTGACCGGCGATGGTGCGGTGACCACGGCCGACGTGAAGCGTCTGACACGCGAACAGGCGGTCGATATCTTCATCACCCACTACTTCCAGCGTCCGAAGATCGGCGAGATGCCGGGTGTGCTGCAGCCCAGCCTGTTCGACATGTACGTGAACGCGGGCACCAATGCGGTGAAGATCCTGCAGCGGTTGTTGCGGGCCATGGGCTATGCCGTGGCGGTCGACGGGGTGATCGGGCCCCAGACGAAGGCCGCGGCGCAGGATGCGGCGTCGCCGTCGGCAGAGCTATTGCGGGATGCCTACGGAATTTCCCGCCGGAACTATTATTTCCGCCTGGCCGACACGCGCCCGGCCAGCCGCAAATACGCGCGGACAAAGACGGGTGGAAAGGGTGGGTGGATCACGCGGGCAGAGTCCTTCGTCTCGCCCCGGTATCACCTGAGCGACGAGGCCTTTCGCGAAAGGGTATCCCAATGGGGCTGATCGACGGATTGTTTGCGCTGGTCTTCGGCCGCGGGCGCAACGCGGTACGCGAAACGGTGGGCATCTTTCGCGAGAACGCCGAGGCCGGCGCAGCGCGCGACGTCGCGCTGCAGGCGCAGGCGATGACCCAGCTTGGGGCCGAATTCGTCACGCCCCGGCAAGGTTTCTTCGACCGGCTGATCGACGGAATCAACCGTCTGCCGCGCCCCGCCATGGCGCTGGGAACGCTGGGCCTTTTTGCTGCGGCCATGGCCGATCCGGTCTGGTTCGCCGCGCGGATGCAGGGCATCGCGCTGGTGCCCGAACCTTTGTGGTGGCTTCTGGGCGTGATCGTGTCCTTCTATTTCGGGGCCCGCCACCAGCTGAAGAAACAGAACTTCGAGCTGGAGGTGGCGCGCACCGCTGCCATAGCGCCCGAGGCCGTGCGGCAGGTGGGGATCCTGGAAGCCCTGCGCGGATCGGATCAGCCCGAACGGCCGGGGGCCGCGGATACCGGACCGGACGCGGCGGCGACCGCCGTGGCGACCGAACCGGAAGCCAATCCGGCGCTTGAGGCCTGGCGCGCGCTCAGATCTGCGTGAACGGCGTCCGAATGTCGCTTGGAGGGTCGGGCCGGGGCGCATATACACGACCCCATGATTACAGAGCTTGGCCACTTCGCCCTGATCCTCGCCTTCATGGTCGCCATCGTCCAGATGGTGGTTCCCATGGTGGGTGCCGCGAAACGCTGGCCCGGCTGGATGGCCGTGGCAGAGCCCGCGGCACTGTTGCAATTCATCCTGACCGCCTTTTCCTTCGCGGCGCTGACTTGGGCCTTCGTGACCTCGGACTTCTCGCTTCGCCTGGTGGTCATGAACAGCCATTCCCTGAAGCCCATGCTCTACAAGATCGCGGGAACCTGGGGGAATCACGAAGGCTCCATGCTGTTGTGGGTGCTGATCGTGACTTTGTTCGGCGCCGCCGCGGCGGTTTTCGGCGGCAACCTGCCGCCGACGCTGAAGGCACGGGTGCTGGCGGTGCAGTCGTCGATCGCCGTGGCCTTCTTTGCCTTCATCCTGTGGACGTCGAACCCGTTCCTGCGGCTGGCCGTGCCGCCCTTTGACGGGCAGGACCTGAACCCGCTGCTGCAGGACCCGGGGCTCGCCTTCCACCCGCCGTTTCTCTATCTGGGCTATGTCGGCCTTTCGATGGCCTATTCCTTCGCCGTCGCCGCCTTGATCGAAGGCCGGGTCGATGCCGCCTGGGCGCGCTGGGTGCGCCCCTGGACCCTGGCCGCCTGGATCTTCCTGACCGTCGGCATCGCGCTGGGGTCCTGGTGGGCCTATTATGAACTCGGCTGGGGTGGGTTCTGGTTCTGGGACCCGGTGGAAAACGCGTCCTTCATGCCGTGGCTTTTCGCTGCCGCGCTGCTCCATTCCGCCATCGTGGTCGAAAAGCGCGAGGCGCTGAAAAGCTGGACCATTCTTCTGGCGATCCTGGCCTTCGGATTCTCGCTGATCGGGACCTTCATCGTGCGCTCGGGCGTCATCACGTCCGTCCATGCCTTTGCCAACGATCCTGAACGCGGCATCTTCATCCTGATGATCCTGGCCTTCTTCACCGGCGGCGCGCTGACGCTGTATGCCGCGCGGTCCCATGTGCTGGAAGCCAAGGGCGTGTTCGGCGTGATCAGCCGTGAAAGCGCGCTGGTGGCGAACAACGTCCTGCTGGCCGTCAGTTCGCTGGTGGTCTTCGTGGGCACCATGTGGCCGCTGGTGGCGGAAATGGCCTTCGACCGGAAACTGTCGGTGGGGCCGCCCTTCTTCGACATGGCATTTTCGCCCTTCATGGTGGTTCTGGGCGCGATCCTGCCCGTCGGCGCGATGCTGCCGTGGAAGCGCGGGACGCTGGGCAGGACGCTCTACGCGCTGCGCTATGCGCTGGTGCTGGCCGTGGCCCTTGGCGTGCTTGCCTGGGCCATGCAGACCGGCCGCAGCGGGCTGGGCCCCGTGGCGCTGATGCTGGGGTCCTGGGTCGTCTTCGGGTCGCTGGTGGACCTGGCGGCGCGTACCGGGCGCGGAACTTTCAACGAACGCCTGGGCCGCCTGACACGGCTTCCGCGGGCCGACTGGGGCAAGGCCGTGGCCCATGCCGGGCTGGGGGTCACCATCTTCGCCGTGGCCGGCCTGACCGCCTGGCAGCAGGAAGACATCCGCGTGGCGCAACTGGGCGAACCTTATACCGTCGGCGACTATCGCCTGACGCTTGAAGAGGTGAACCGCGAACAGGGCCCGAACTATCTGGCGACCGTCGGCACCGTGGACCTGCAGGCCAAGGGCCGCAGCATCGCGACGCTGTACCCGGAAAAGCGGGTCTACCCGGTGGCCAACATGCCCACGACCGAGGCCGCGATCGACTATCGCTTCCTGCGCGACGTCTATGTCGTGATCGGCGATCCGCAGGCGGGCGGCGGCTGGGTGATGCGGGTCTATATCAAGCCCCTGGCCAACTGGATCTGGGGCGGGGCGCTTCTGATGGCCTTGGGCGGCTTGCTGTCCCTGACCGACCGGAGGTTCCGCGTCGCCGCCGGCGCCCGCAGGGCCCCGGCCGCAGCCGGGCTTCCCGCCGAATGAAACGCCTGCTGCTGGTTCTGTTTCTGGCCCTTGCGCCCGTGGCCAGCCCTGTCCTGGCCGTCCAGCCGGACGAGATGCTGTCCGATCCCGCGCTGGAAGCGCGGGCAAGGGACATCTCCAAGGGACTGCGCTGCCTTGTCTGCCGGAACGAAAGCATCGACGAAAGCCATGCCTCGCTGGCGCGGGACCTGCGACTTCTGGTGCGGGAACGGCTGACCGCGGGCGACAGCGATACCGAGGTGGTCGACTTCATCGTCGCGCGATATGGCGAATACGTCCTGTTGCAACCGACGGGCCAAGGGGCCAATTGGATATTGTGGGCGGCAGGTCCCGCGATGTTCGTTCTGGCGGCGGGAATGGGGCTGATGTTCCTGCGTGGCCGCCAGCGGGCCTCGGGGGGCGAGCCCGACCGGCTGAGCGCCGAGGAGCAGGCTCGGCTGGACGATATCCTGAAGGGCTGACGCATTCCGCGCGGCCCGCGCGCATTGCCTGTTCCGGAGGTTTCAATGCAGTACGAGACGATTACCTACGACCTGACCGACGGTCTGGCCGTGATCACCCTGAACCGGCCCGACAAGATGAACGCGTTGACCCGCCAGATGCGGGCCGAAATCGCCTTTGCCATGAAAGAGGCCGGCAACCAAGCGCGCGCCGTAGTGCTGACCGGTGCAGGCCGTGCCTTCTGTTCCGGGCAGGATCTGGGCGACAGCGCGGACGCCGCCAATGCCGACCTGGAACGTACTCTGCGCGACGAATACACACCGATGATCCAGGCAATCACCGACTGCCCGGTGCCGACCGTGGCGGCCGTCAATGGGGCCGCGGCCGGGGCAGGGGCCAACCTGGCGCTGGCCGCCGATGTGGTGATCGCGTCGGAAAGCGCCTATTTCCTGCAGGCCTTTACCCGGATCGGCCTTATGCCCGACGCAGGCGGGACCTGGTTCATGCCGCGCCAGATCGGCATGGCCAAGGCCATGGGCGCCGCCCTCTTTGCCGAAAAGATCCCCGCCCGCAAGGCCGAGGCGTGGGGCCTGATCTGGGAAGTGGTCGCCGACGCCGATTTCGAAGGCCATTGGAAGGCCCGTGCCGAATACCTGGCCAAGGGTCCCACGGTGGCGTTCCATGGGGTCAAGCGGGCGCTGCGGGCCTCGCAGGGGGCAACGCTGGAAGAACAGCTAGCGACAGAGGCGCATCTTCAGGGCAAGTGTGGCAATACCCGTGACTTCCAGGAAGGCGTCGTGTCCTTCCTGCAAAAGAGACAGGCGTCCTTCGAAGGCCGTTGATCCGAGAGATCTAGTTGGGATGCCGCCCAAAAAGATCAGCGGCCTTGAAGGGCCGCTGGAAGGTGCTGCAGGGAGAGTTGCAGTAGGCTGGCTGCCGGGGGAACAGGGACAATCCCCCGACCGTCAGACCATCATCGACGCGTCGCTGTCGCGTTCGTAAAGTGCCACGTCCGCTACCGTCAGCGGCGAATTTGCAGTGATGATCGCCACTGCCTCGCCGTCTGCCGACAGGGTCTGGGTGCCATCGGCATTGTCGGTCAGTTCCAGCGCCGGTTCCGGCATGCCGGCATCGTAGACATAGGTCAGCGTGTCCTCGTCGGTGTTGAAG
The DNA here is from genome assembly GCF_009765275.1 of Chachezhania sediminis. GTDB lineage: Bacteria > Pseudomonadota > Alphaproteobacteria > Rhodobacterales > Rhodobacteraceae > Chachezhania > Chachezhania sediminis. Next base: position 382,995 of record NZ_VOPH01000001.1, on the reverse strand, counting down.
TCGAGGATCTCGGCCGCGGCGTCCTTGTGGTGCTCCAGAAGGAACAGCAGGTCCTCGCCTTCGCCACCGGTGACCACGTCGTTCGGGCCAAAGTAGATGGTGTCGTCGCCGTCGCCGCCGTTCAGCATGTCGGCCTGGCCGTCGGACACGATGTTGATGTCGACGTCGTCGGGCAGGTCCAGGGGCTCGCCGTTGGCCATGTTGTCGTTAATCAGCAGCAGCTCGTCTTCGGTCAGGTGACGGCTTAGGAAGTCGGCGTCGAACAGGATGTCGTTGCCGGCATTGCCGTTGATCTCGTCTTCGCCCACACCGCCGATGACCATGTCGTCGCCTTCACCGCCGCTCAGATCATCGAAGCCGATACCGCCGCGGACCCAGTCGTCGCCGGCATCGCCCAGCAGCGTGTCGTCGCCGCTTTCGCCTTCCAGGATGTCGGATCCGTTGCCGCCATGGATGGTGTCGTCATCCAGTTCGCCGCGGATCACGTCGTTGCCCAGTCCGCCGAAGATGTTGTCTTCGCCATCGGCACCGCGCAGGATGTCGTCGCCGTCGTCGCCGAAGATGGTGTCGTCGCCGCTGTCGCCGTCGACGACATCGTCGCCGTCACCGCCATAAAGCGTGTCGTTGCCGCCTTCGCCCAGGACCATGTCGTCGCCGGCACCGCCATACAGGGTGTCGCTGCCATCGCCGCCGCGCATCCAGTCGTTGCCTTCGCCACCGTCCATCAGGTCGTCGCCGCTGCCGCCATAGACGTCGTCTTCCCCGGCTTCGCCGTTCAGGATGTCGTCGCCGGACAGGCCGTACAGTCTGTCGTCGCCATCGCCACCGTTCAGGGTGTCGTCGTCAAATGTACCGATCAGTATGTCATCCTTGTCGGTATCCTGGCCGAACCTTTCGCGGTACTCGTCTATGCGCTCCTGGACGCCATCGAACATCTCCATAGCTCCGTAAACACCAACGGACCCCAGGGCGAGATACAGTAAAATCTCCACGGCTGACCTCCAAGTAATCTCTTGGTTTCATTTGGATGACCAGGAAACTGGACTGTCAATAGAACGCGCGGCGAAAGAAACTGTTCCGTTTGTGTCAGAGGTTAACACAAAATGACTCAATCCCGGCCCGGAACGGCATTCTGGTGAACAAAATATGGTTCGGATCGGAACGATTACGGCCCCGTACGATCTCGCACGGGGCCGTTTTGACGTCGCATAAATTTTGTGCAGATACTCAGCGGTTCTCGATATCCACGTAGTCGCGGAGAGTCTCCCCAAGGTAGAGCTGCCGCGGACGGCCGATCCGATTCTGCGGATCGCCGATCATTTCCTTCCACTGCGACACCCAGCCGACCGTCCGCGAGACGGCAAAGATCGGCGTGAACATCGAAGTTGGGAAACCCATGGCTTCCAGGATGATACCCGAATAGAAGTCGACATTCGGGAACAGTTTCTTCTCGGCGAAGTACGGATCTTCCAGAGCCTGGCGTTCCAGCTCCTTCGCGACCTGCAATTTGGGGTTGTCCTCGATGCCAAGAAGGTCGAGCACTTCGTCCGCCGACTGCTTCATCACCTTGGCGCGCGGGTCGAAGTTCTTGTAGACCCGGTGACCGAAGCCCATCAGACGGAACGGATCGTCCTTGTCCTTGGCCTTGGCGATGTATTCGGGGATGCGGTCGACGCTTCCGATCTCTTCCAGCATCTCCAGGCAGGCCTGGTTTGCGCCGCCGTGGGCAGGGCCCCACAGGCACGCGATGCCGGCCGCAATGCAGGCGAACGGGTTCGCGCCCGAGGACGAGGCCAGACGCACGGTCGAGGTCGAGGCGTTCTGTTCATGGTCGGCGTGCAGCGTGAAGATCCGGTCCATCGCGCGGCTCAGGATCGGGTTCACCTCGTAATCCTCGGCCGGAACCGAGAAGCACATCCGCAGGAAGTTCGAGGCATAGTCCAGGTCGTTGCGCGGGTACACGAAGGGCTGGCCGACGTGATACTTGAACGCCCATGCGGCGATGGTCGGCATCTTGGCGATCAGGCGGATCGAGGCGACCTCGCGCTGCCAGGGATCGTGGATGTCGGTGGAGTCGTGGTAGAACGCCGACATTGCGCCGACCACGCCGACCATGACGGCCATCGGGTGCGCATCGCGACGGAACCCGCGGAAGAAGTTCACCATCTGCTCGTGCAGCATGGTGTGCCGGGTCACGCGGGTTTCGAAATCTTCCAGGACGGCCGCGGTCGGCAGTTCCCCGTAAAGCAGCAGATAGCAGACTTCCAGGAAATGCGACTTGGCCGCCAGCTGGTCGATCGGATAGCCGCGGTGCAGCAGTTCGCCCTTTTCACCGTCGATGAAGGTGATGGTGCTGTCGCAGCTTGCGGTCGAGGTGTAGCCGGGGTCGTAGGTGAAGACACCCGCCTGGCCGTAAAGCTTGCGGATGTCCAGCACGTCGGGACCGGCAGTCGGGCTGTGAATCGGAAGTTCATAGGTCTTGTCGCCGATTGTCAGCGTCGCGGCCTTCTTGGTTTCGCCGGAAAAGTCAGTCATCACTGTACCTCCTCTGAGAAGCACCCGCCGGTGTCGGTCCGGAATGACCCGGATCTCTCGCACGGTGGGGATCGCCATGCCCCGCGGCACGGCAAATTCATCGAACCTGGGTCACTCGAATGGCGCTGTGTTAGCGGCAAGGCGTGACTCGATTATGAAAATTGTCCCTTCTGGTTATCTTGCCCCATCTCACGGGTGCACATTACCCCGCAACATCCCCTGCCGGTGCACGCGTCGCAGCGTCATCCAGCCGGGCCAGCGTTTCGTCGCGGCCCAGAACCATCATCATGTCGAACACGGAAGGCGTCACCGAACGCCCCGCCAGCGCGGCCCTGAGAGGGGCAGCCAGCTTGCCGAATGTCGTCCCGAGACCTTCGGCAAAGGAGTTGAGCGTCGCTTCAAGATCATTTCGGGACCAATTAACATTTTGCAGTTGCGGCGTCAATTCCGACAGTATCGAACAGGTATCCGCGCCAAGCGATTTGGCGGCCTTCTCGTCGGGCAGAACGGGCCGTGAAACCAGAGCGAAATGCGCTTTTTCAAGCAGATCCGGGAAAGTCTTGGCACGTTCCTTGACGTAGGGAAGGGCCGCGGCCAGACAGGCATCCTGCGCCTCCGTTAGGGCGGGCAGGCCGGCCGCGTTAAGATAGGCATGCAGTTCTTTCTGCAAGGCAGCATCTTCGGCGATGGCGATGTGCTGGCCGCAGAGGTTTTCCAGCTTCTTCAGATCGAAGCGCGCGGGGCTTTTGCCGATGCCGTCCAGATCGAACCAGTCCTGTGCCTGGGCGTCGGTGAAGAACTCGTCGTCGCCATGGGACCAGCCAAGGCGGGCCAGGTAGTTGCGCATGCCGGCGGCCGGATAGCCCATGGCCTGGTATTCCTGTGCGCCCAGGGCACCGTGGCGCTTGGACAGCTTCTTGCCGTCGGGCCCGTGGATCAGCGGGATATGCGCCCAGACCGGAACGTCCCAGCCCATTGCGTCATAGATCATCATCTGCCGGGCGGCATTGTTCAGGTGGTCATCGCCCCGGATCACGTGGGTCACGCCCATGTCGTGATCGTCCACGACGACGGCCAGCATGTAGACCGGCGTCCCGTCGGACCGCAGCAGTACCATGTCGTCCAGCTGGTCGTTGCGGATCGTGACATCGCCCTGCACCCGGTCGCGGATCACCGTGGCGCCGTTCTGAGGCGCCTTGATCCGCACGACGTAGGGCGCATCGGGATGGGTCGACGGATCCGCATCGCGCCAGGGCGACCGGAACAGCGTGCTTTTTCCTTCGGCCTTGGCCGTCTCGCGGAAGGCCGCGATTTCGTCCTGGGTCGAAAAGCACTTGTAGGCCTTGCCCTGTGCCAGCAGGTCCAGCGCCACCTCGGCGTGACGGTCCGCGCGGTCGAACTGGCTGATCACATCGCCGTCGTGGTCGAGGCCCAGCCAGTCGAGGCCCTGAAGGATCGCGGCGGTGGCTTCGGGGGTGGACCGAGCGCGGTCCGTATCTTCGATCCGCAGCAGGAAGGTGCCACCGTGACCGCGGGCGTAAAGCCAGTTGAACAGCGCTGTCCGCGCCCCGCCGATATGCAGGAAACCGGTGGGCGACGGGGCGAAACGGGTGACGACGGGCGGCGTCGAGGACATCGGAAATTAACCTTCTGGTAACCAGTTCGCCACCATACCTGAGGCAGGGACGGGACGGGTCTTGATGGGGCCGGGAATGGGCCCGCCGGGGGCCCGGATCTGTTGTTCGGGCCTGTCTACCGGCCCGGCGGAGGCGAGGCAAGCATGGGGGTCCTTGGCGGGATCGACCGGATCCTGACCGGGCAGCGGGGGCACCTGTTCTGCTGGGTGCCGGTATGTCTGGCGGGCGGGATCGGGTGTTATTTCCTTCTGAAGGTCGAACCGGAGGTGTGGGTCTTCTGGGCCGTGGGTGGCATCGGTCTTGTCCTGGCGATAGGGGCGGTGCGTGCAGAGCACGCACCCTACGGCGGCGGGATCGGCGTGATTTTATGGGCGGCGGCGCTTGTGGCTGCAGGGTTCTGCCTTGCGGGCGCGCGGGCCCACGCGGTGGCGGGGCCGGTGCTACAGTTCCGGTATTACGGCTCGGTCGAGGGGCGGGTGGTCGAAATCGACCGCTCTGCCTCGGACGCGATGCGGATCACGCTGGACCAGGTGCGGATGGCAAGGATGCGGCTCGGGGCAGAGCCCTTGCGGGTGCGCCTGTCGCTGCACGGACCCGAGGCCACGTTCCGGCCGGGCCAGCGGGTCATGACCACCGCCAATGTCAGTCCCCCGGGCGGGCCGGTCGAACCCGGCGGCTTCGACTTCCGTCGGCAGTCCTGGTTCGAAGGGATGGGCGGCGTGGGCTATACCCGCGTCGCGGTCCTGACCGTGGCGCCGCCAGAGGAAGGGCAGGCCGGCCTGTGGATCTATACCCTGCGGATGAGGATTTCGACCGCGGTGCAAAAGACCTTGGGCGGGCAGGTCGGGGCCTTTGCCGCCGCCGTCACCACGGGCGACCGGTCCGGCATCGACCAGAGCACCACCGACGCGCTGCGCGCCAGCAACCTGGCGCATCTGCTGGCGATCTCGGGCCTGCACATGGGGTTGCTGGCCGGGTTCATCTTCGGCGCACTGCGGATAGGGCTGGCGGCAATTCCATGGATCGCGCTGCGCTGGCCCACCCGCAAGATCGCCGCGGGCGGGGCCTTGATCGCCGGCGCGTGCTATCTGGCCCTGTCGGGCGGGTCGGTCGCGACAGAGCGCGCCTATGTCATGGTCGCCGTCATGCTGACCGCCGTCATCCTGGACCGCCGCGCGATCTCGCTTCGGGCCGTCGCGCTGGCTGCGCTCGTCGTGCTGGTGCTGAGGCCCGAAACGTTGCTGGGTCCCGGCTTCCAGATGTCCTTTGCCGCGACTATCGCGCTGGTCGCCGTCTTCGGTTCCATGCGGGACCGCGGCATCACGCTGGTGGGTCATCCGCTGAAAGGCGCGCTGGCGCTGTTAGTGTCGTCCTTCGTGGCCGGGGCCGCCACCGCGCCCGTTGCCGCCGCCCATTTCAACGCGCTGGCGCCTTATGGTCTGCCCGCAAACCTGCTGTCGGTCCCGGTGATGGGTGCGCTGGTCATGCCGTCTGCCGTGCTGGCGGCGCTGCTGACGCCTGTGGGCCTGGGCTGGCTGGGGCTGGAATTGATGGGGCTGGGGCTGCGCTGGATCCTGTATGTCGCCCATTTCGTCGCCGGGATCGAAGGCGCGCGTCGCTTTGTGCCTAGCCCGCCGTGGGAGGTGCTGCCCCTGATCGCGGCCGGGTTTCTGTTTGTCGTCCTGTGGCAGGGCCGTGCAAGGCTGGCGGGGCTGGTGCCCATGGCCGTGGCCCTGGTGCTCTGGGCCGGGACGGACCGGCCGGCGGTGCTGATCGCCGAGACCGGCGGGCTGGTCGGTGCGATGACCGGGCAGGGCCGGGCGCTGAGCCGCGAGAGGGGATCGGGTTTCATCGCGCGGATCTGGCTGGAAAACGACGGCGACTCCGCCGATCAGGTCCAGGCCGCAGGGCGCTGGCCGGGCGGCGGCGAGAGGGTCCCCAGGCTGCACGCCGCGGGGCTGGAGATCCTGCATGTCGTGGGCAAGCGCACTGCCGAAAGCTGGACCGAATGCCGGGCGGATCAGATCGTCATCGCCTCGGTCCCGCTGAAGCTGTCGGGGGATTGCCAGATCTTCGATCCGCCGCGGCTGCAGCAGACCGGCAGCCTTGCAGTCGGACCCCAGGGCATCCTTTCCGCGACCGAAGTCGCGGGACAGCGCCTGTGGACCCCGCGCCCGCGCCGGAACCGGCGCGTGGCGGAACGGCAGGATCAGTAGGTCCGGATCAGACCGACCAGCCGGCCCTGCACCTTCACCTTGTTTTCCGGGTAGATCCGGGTGGGATAGGCGGGGTTCGCCGCTTCCAGCGCAATCGCGCCGGATTCACGCCGGAACCGCTTCAGCGTGGCTTCCTGGTCGTCGATCAGGGCCACCACGATCTCGCCATTTTCGGCGACCGAGCTTTCGCGGATCACCACGATGTCGCCGTCGTTGATGCCGGCGTCGATCATGGAATCGCCCTTGACTTCAAGCGCATAGTGGCTGCCCGCCCCGGCCAGCATCGCGTCCGGAACCGCCATGCTGCGGGACATCTGGTTGATCGCCTCGATCGGCACACCGGCCGCTATGCGGCCCATGACCGGAACGCTTGTCGCCTCGACCGGGTTCAGCGGGGTGACACCGCCCTGACCGTCACGGCCGAAATTGTCGCCGGATCGCGGCGCATCTTCCGTCGGCAGGTCGCCGTCGATCACCTGGGGACGGAAATTGCGGCTGGGCGGTCCAAGCCGCTGGGCCAGCGCATCGGGCAGCTTGACCACCTCCAGCGCGCGGGCCCGGTGGGGCATGCGGCGGATGAAGCCACGCTCCTCCAGCGCCGTAATCAGCCGATGGATCCCGGATTTCGACCGCAGATCAAGGGCTTCCTTCATCTCATCAAAGCTGGGAGGGACCCCGTCGCGCTGCATGCGCACATGGATGAATTCCAGCAGGTCCAGCTGCTTCTTGGTCAGCAATGGGGCATCCTCCGAGGTCTCTGTTAACTTTTGTTCTACAGCTGTTCCCGTTTTGTGTCAACAATTGGAACGGGATAGTGCGAACAGATCATCAGAACGGGAGGTAGAGCACCTCTTCGCCGACCTCGCGCGCCGGATCGTGCGGCGGGCGCATCAGCAGCGCATTGGCCTGTGCCAGAAGGGTCAGCACGGCGCTGTCCTGATTCCCGAAGGCGGTGATCGTCCCGTCTTCGACCACGGCACGCATGTAATGCTCGCGGGGGCCGTTCTGTCCGACGCTTTCGCCCAGCCGGGCCGGCCGAAGGCCCGGCGCCGCAGCGCCGCGCCCGGTCAGGATATGCACCATCGGCACAAGGAAGATCCGGCCGCAGACCATGGCCGATACCGGGTTTCCCGGCAGACCGACCATCGCCGCATCGCCCAGACGCCCGGCCATCAGCGGCTTTCCGGGCCGCATGGCAATCTTGTAGAAGGCGCGGTCCAGCCCCATCGACGCCGCGACCTGACCCACGAGGTCATGATCGCCGACCGATGCACCGCCAATGGTCACGACCAGGTCCGCGCTGCGCCTTCCGCCACCTTCGGCCGCCATGACCAGCACCGTCTCGATCGAGGCTTCGTTGTCCTGCGCGATGGGCAGGATCCGCACGTCGGCCCCTTCGGCCCGCAGCAACGCGTCCAGCCCGAAGGTGTTCGACGCTACGATCTGGTCCGGCCCGGGATTGGCGCCGGGAAAGACCAGCTCGTCACCGGTCGAGATCAAGGCGACAACCGGCCTGCGGAAGACTTCGACACGGTCGATGTTCATTGCGGCTAGAAGCGCCGCGTCCTGCGGCCGCAGAAGCTTTGGCGCGGAAACCGTTGAACCGACAGCAAAATCATTGCCCTGCTTGCGGATGTTGTGGCTGCCGTCCCAAGGTTCCGTGATCGTGATCAACTGGCCGTCGCGGCGGACGTCCTCCTGGATCACGACCGTTCCGGCACCCTCGGGCACCGGTGCGCCGGTGAAGATCCGCACCGCCTGGCCGGGCCCCACGCGGCCTTCGAACCGGTGACCGGCGGCAGCTTCGCCGATGACGCGGAACATCGCGTCCTTTTCGACCTCGACCGTCTGGACCGCATAGCCGTCCATCGACGATGCATCGAAGGGCGGCTGATCGCGCCGTGCCACGGCGTCGGTGGCCAACACCCGGCCGGCAGCCTCGCGCAGCGGCACCGTCTCGACCCTGGTCGGGCGGACCAGGTCGAAGATCAGTGCCCGGGCTTCATCGACCGAGATCACGGCGCCTCGAACCGGCCGGACTTGCCGCCGTCTTTCAGGGTCACGTGGATGCCGCCGATCTCCATCGCCCTGTCCACAGCCTTGGTCATGTCATAGACCGTCAGCGCGGCGGTCGAGACGGCGGTCAGCGCTTCCATCTCGACCCCGGTCTTGCCAGAAGTCTTGACGGTCGCCGCGATCCGCACGCCCGGCAGGGCGTCGTCCGGTTCCAGATCGACGGTCACCTTGGTCACGGGCAGGGGATGGCACAACGGGATCAGGTCGGCGGTGCGCTTGGCGCCCATGATGCCGGCCAGCCGCGCCACGCCCAGAACGTCGCCCTTGCTGGCGGTACCTTCGACGATCAGCGCCAGCGTTTCCGGGCGCATCTTCACCCAGCCGGTCGCCGTGGCGACCCGGTCCGTGTCCGGCTTGGCCGAGACGTCGACCATGTGGGCCTGGCCCGACGCGTCGAAATGGGTCAGCTTGTCCGGGGATCCGCCGGCGGACATGGGGATCAGAACCCGCCGCCCGGCATCAGCGGATTGGCCAGAAGGTCGCGCGTGGCCTGGGCCACGTCGTCCTGGCGCATAAGCGATTCCCCGATCAGGAAGCTGCGCACGCCGTACATCGCCATGTCGGCCAGATCCTTCGGCCCGCCCAGTCCGCTTTCCGACACGATGGTCCGGTCGGGCGGCACGAACTTGCAAAGGCCGCGCGTCACGTCCAGCGAGGTTTCGAACGTGTTCAGGTCGCGGTTGTTGATGCCGATCATCGGGCTTTTCAGCTGCGTGGCGCGGTCCAGTTCGGCCTGATCGTGCACTTCGATCAGCACATCCATTGACCAGCCGTGTGCGGCCTCTTCCAGCGCATGGGCCTGTTCGTCGGTGACGGTTGCCATGATGATCAGGATGCAGTCGGCTCCCAGCGCGCGGGCCTCGGCCACCTGGTAGGGATCGTACATGAAATCCTTGCGCAGAACGGGCAGGGAACAGGCATTGCGGGCCAGCGTCAGATATTCCTTGGCGCCCTGGAAACTGGGCGTGTCGGTCAGGACGGACAGGCAGGTCGCGCCCCCGGCCTCGTAGGCCTGGGCCAGGGCGACGGGATCGAAATCGTCGCGGATCAGGCCCTTTGAGGGACTGGCCTTCTTGATCTCGGCAATCAGGGCATAGCCTTCGCGGCCGGCCTTGCGAAGGCTGTCGGCAAAATGTCGGACGGGGCCGGCAGCGCGCGCTTCGTCTTCCACCTGTTCCAGGGGCTTTTCGGCGCGGGCGGCCTCGATCTCTTCCAGCTTGTACGTGCGGATGCGGTCGAGGATGGTCTCGGTCATGGCGTCGTCCAGTTGATTGGCGGATTTCCACCAGCCTTAAGCCACGCATTCACTTTGGAAAAGGGTTGCGACCCGAAAAAGCCCCTGCGAGCCGAGAGTGGCGAAGGATGTGGGGTTTCCAGCACAAGATGCCGGTCCCCGCGGATGTCACGGCGGAAACCTTGGGCATGACGCCCCCACAAGACGAAGGCCGTCGGATGGCCCGACACCTCGTGCAGGACCTCGCGCGTCAGGGCGTCCCAGCCCAGCTTGGCGTGGGCGCCGGCATTGTGGGGTTCCACCGTCAGGGCCGTGTTCAGCAAAAGCACGCCCTGCGCCGCCCAGAAGCCCAGGTTGCCATCGGGCGGCACGGTGCCGAACTCCTCCTGCAGTTCAGCAAAGATGTTGCGAAGCGATGCGGGAAGGGGTCGGACACGGGGCGCCACGGAAAAGGCCAGCCCATGGGCATGGCCGGGCGTGGGATAGGGGTCCTGTCCCAGGATCACGACGCGCACGTCGCCGGGTGCCACGGCCTCCAGCGCCGCGAAGACCTGATCGCGGGGCGGCAGGATGTCGGTTCGGTCGCCGATCTTTTCCAGGATGGCCAGGTGGTGGCCGTCGGCGAAGAAGGGCAAATGCGCCCAAGCTTCCGGCACCTGCACCTTCCCGGAGGCATCCGCGGGCGCGGCAAACAGGTCCGGCTGCGCCCGCGTCACGGTCATCCCTTGGCCTTCGCCGCTTGGGTGACGCGGGCCAGCGCCTCGACCTTGGCCAGGGCGGCACCGCTGTCGATGCTTTCGATGCCCATGGCCACGCCTTCGCGCAGATCACGGGCCTTGCCCGCGACCATCAGCGACGCCGCCGTGTTCAGAAGCACCGCGTCGCGGTAGGCCGACGGCGCGCCGTTCAGCAGCGCCCGCATAGCCTTGCCGTTTTCCTCGGGCGTGCCGCCCAGGATCGCCTCGAACGGATGGACCGGCAGGCCGGCCTCCTCGGGGTGCAGCTCGCGGTCGGTGACGGTGCCGTCTTCAAGGGCCGCGACCCAGCTGATCCCGGTGATCGTCAGTTCGTCCGTGCCGTCGGATCCGTGGACCAGCCAAGCCTTTTCCGACCCCAGCTGCAGCAGCGTTTCCGCCATCGGCCGGATCAGGTCGCGGGAAAATGCGCCGGTCAGCTGGCGGGTGACGCCAGCCGGATTTGTCAGCGGTCCCAAGATGTTGAAGATCGTTCTTGTGCCAAGCTCGGCCCGCGTGGGCATCACGTGGGCGGTGGCAGGATGGTGCATCGAGGCCATCATGAACCCGATCCCCACCTCGGCCAGGGCCTTTTCGACGACCGAGGGCCCGACCATCACGTCGATCCCCATCTGCCCCAGCGCATCCGCGGATCCCGACTTGGACGACAGGTTGCGGTTGCCGTGCTTGGCGACGGTCACGCCGGCGCCCGCCACCACGAAGGCCGTGGCGGTCGAGATGTTAAGCGTGCCCTTGCCGTCGCCGCCGGTGCCCACGATGTCGATGGCGCCTTGCGGTGCGCGGACATGGTGGCATTTCGACCGCATGACGGCCGCGGCTGCGGCGTATTCGTCGACCGTTTCGCCCCGCGTGCGCAGGGCCATCAGGAAACCGCCCATCTGGCTGGGTGTGGCTTCGCCCTCGAACAGGCAGCGAAAGGCCTCCTCGGCCTCGGCCCGGGTCAGGGCGCGGTCGGCGGCGGTCCCGATCAGGGGTTTCAGACCGTCCTTCATGCCCCTTTGCCCCACAGGATGGCGACCGGAGTGCTTGCGGGCGTGTGGGTCCAGGTCTGGGGCATGGCGTCTTCCGTCGAATGGGGCTGGCCGGAGCGGGCCGGCCGGCATTAGAATAGTGGCGCCACCATGGTCAGGCTTGGCCGGCAGCGTCAAGGCCGCTGCGGTCCGGGACCGACCCATGGCCAGCGTGGCACCGAACCGGAGCACGACCGACGCCCTACGGGACATCAGATCCCGGCGGCTTGGCCTCGTCCCGGTGCGGCAAGGGGCAGAAGCGGCGAAGGCAACGGACAGGCGAACTCGGGCATGCGTGGATTCATCGGTGGACTTCTTGTCGGCGGCGTGGGCTGTGCGCTGGCCCTGTCGGTCCTGTCCGTGGTCGAGATGGAGAGGGCCGTGGTTGAGCCGCCGCAGATGAGGGATGCCGCCCCGACAGCCGACGTGCCGGACGTGTCTGCCGACGCGACGGAAGGGACAGGCACCGCGACCGGCGTGGTGCCGGCGACGGACCGGATGGACGCACCAGGGTCTGAAATGTCCGCCGCCCCGGATGACGCGACGCCCCCGGAACCTTCGTCCGTCCCGGTGGACGCGCCCGAAGTCTCGGACGACGCCCCCAGCCCGGCGCCTTTTCCGGCACCGGCGACCGTATCGCCCGAGGCACCGGAACCGGAAGCAGCGCCGAGCGACGTCAACCCGCAACCGGCCCCGCCCACAGAGGCAGAGACCGACCCGGCGCCGTCCACTGACACCACCCCGGTCGAACAGCCCCGGGTGACGGAACCGGCGGACATGACCCCGCCCGAAGCGGAGGCCACAGCCCAGCCCGACGTGGCAGAGACCAAGGCGGAACCCACGCCGCGCAACCTTGCCGCCCCGCCGTCGCAGCCGGTCCCTTCAGCGCCGCCGGAGCAGGCCGTTCCCGCAGAGACCGCGACAGACAAGGGCGACGTCTCACCAGCCGCCACCGATGGTGCAACCGAGACGCAGAGTTCTGCGTCCGAGGCTGATCCGGCCGACCATGCACCCGAGGCCGCGCCGACTGATAGGCCCGATAGTGCGCCCGGTCGGAACAGCGCGCCCGATCCAACGGACGGTGCCGCGGCTGATCCGGAGGATGAGGCCGCAGCGCCCCGGCTTTTGTCCAGTCCGGCGCTGGCGGACACGATGACAATGCCCATGTCTCCCGTGGCCTCTGTCTTGCCGGACCGTCCTGAAATCGAGTTCCCGGCGCCCGAGATGGGCGTGCAGGCCAACCCGCCGGCCCCCGCCGTCATCCCGGCCTCCGGGGCCGGTCCCATCGACGACGCGGCCCTGGATCCGGCGCCGAAGCCCGATCCCGACACCATCGCTCCGACCTTTGCGGTTGCTGACCCGTCCGAAACCGGCGACCGGATGAATGTCTTCCTCCCGCAGGCCGAGGATGTGCTGCCGCTGGTGCCCCAGGTGCCCGTTGACGGCGTCGTCGTGCCTGCCAGCGCGGTCGATCCATCCCTGAAGCCGGTCGACCGTTATGCCGCGCGCTTCGACAACACCGACCGCCGTCCTGCCGTCGCCGTCGTTCTGATCGACGATGCCGAGGCGGCGGGGACCGAGACCCTGGCAGGCTTTCCCTATCCGCTGACCTTCGCCGTCGACCCCTCGTTGCCCGATGCGGCCGAACGCATGGCCCGCCACCGCGCCGCCGGGTTCGAGGTCGTGGCCCTGGCCGATCTGCCCGACGGCGTCTCGGCCGAGGAGGTGGACAATGTGCTGTCGACCGATCTGGCGGTGCTGCCCGAAACGGTGGCGGTGATGGAGGCGCCGGGGACCGGTCTGCAATCCAGCCGCGCCGTGTCGGACCGCGCGACAGAGGCCGTGAAGGCCTCGGGACGCGGGCTGATCCTGCAGCCCAACGGGCTGGACACGGCGCAGAAGCTGGCGGCGCAGGATGGTGTGCCCTCGGCCGTTGTATTCCGCGACCTTGATGGCGACGGGCAAAGCTTGGACGTGATGCGCCGCTTCCTGGATCAGGCCGCGGGGCGCGCGACGTCCGAGGACGGGGTGATCCTGACCGGGCGGATCCGGCCCGAAACGATCAGTGCCCTTGTGATCTGGGGCCTGCAGGACCGGGCGAACCGCGTGGCCCTTGCACCGGTTTCGGCGCTTCTGAAAACCGCGTCGAATTAAGCGCTTGGGGGCTGCATGTCGGGACATGCGTTTTTGCATGCCTCGACAAGCGCGCGTGAATGGCTGTACTGGCCCGCCTTCTGGCCGGCTCCGGGGGCTTGACCTGCACGATCCTGCGCCGGGCGGTGACGCGACGGATCAGGTCCCGCGCCTCTGTCGGGGGTTTGTGTTCCAGCCGGCGATAATCCGACCCGTCGGGCGAGCGGCTGACCAGCCTGGCGCCTTACAGCTCTCGGCGCAGCGTTGCCGGATCGCCGAAACGGTGCACCGCCTGCAGGCGGGCGTTGACCTCTGTCTCGGGCATGGACGCGCCCGAAAGGAGGGCGGACCAGAGCGGCCAGAGTCAGATCGCCCGCGCCTTCCGGCGTGACGGCCATTGCGCCAGTTGGACCGCACCGCCGAACTGACGCAGAGTGCGTTCGACCAGGGCATGGTCGATCATGGCGGGTTCGGCGACGGTTTCCAGCCGGGCACCCGCGGCGCGGCACGCCCGCAGGTGCTGGAAATTGCGGAACCCCCTGGCCCGCGCGAGCATGTTCATCAGCTCCGGGTGCGTGGGCGGGTCAACGTGGGTCTTCAGCTATGCCGACAGCGCCCGGGTCATGCGGGGCAGGCCGGGCGTCGACAGGGGAATGGGTGTACGTGTCATGTCGCATCCTCTGGGCCACAGAAAAACTGTCGTGGTCGCAGGCTTGCGACGCGGCACCGGACGAAACATGTGCTGCGATGGATGTCAGGGCAGGTTTAGCACCCCCGCGAAGCGGACAGCGACGCCTCGGGTATTGCCGACCGTGACCCGCAGAAAGGAAAACGCCCCCCGCCTTGCAAGGCGAGGGGCGTCGAAGCGATGCTTCTGTGACCGGAAATCACGGCCAGTCAGGTCAGCGGAAGCTGGTATTTACGGAATTGACGGCGTTCTGGTCGATCTCCGGCCGGGCGCGGCGCTGCGCGTCAGAGGCGAAGGCCAGATAGAGGCTTTCGGCCAGTGACTGGTTGAACTGCGTCGACAGCGCACCCTGCATTTGGGTCAGTTGGGGCGAGTCCTCGGGCGGCAGCACCTCGTCCAGGCGGACGATATAGACGTCCTCGGCCCCTTCGACCACCCGCACCTCGCCCACGTCCATCTGGAAGACCTGGGTCATGAAGTCGGGCGGGAAACCTTCCAGGAAGGCATTCCGGGTCAGGCCAAGCTGGATTTCGGGCGTCATGTCGGCGGCGACGAAATCGGCATCGGCCCCCATCTGGGCCACGGCTTCGTCCGCTTCGGCCTTCAGGGTATCCAGCGTGGCCTGTTGCAGCCAGGCGGCCTCGACGTTGTCGATGGCGTCGGCAAAGGGTTGAGGGCGGGCAGGCAGGGTTGCGTCCAGGCGCATGGCGAAGGCTCCGCCATCTTCCAGCGGCATCGCTTCCGGATAGTCGTCGGCGGACACGGCGGCCGCAGCCTCGCGGAAGGCCTCGTAGGCGGCAGGGCCTTCGGTGCTGTCCGCGGTCCAGTCGAACTGAGCCAGTTCCATGCCCTGGTCGGCCGCCAGTTCTTCCAGCGTCATGCCTTCAGCCAGAAGGTTGTTCATGTCGTCCATCCGCGCTTCGATCGCGCGGCCGGCGCGTTCCAGCGCCAGTTCCGAACGCAGGTCGTCCTGCACGTCCTCGAACGGGGTTTCGCGCGCCTCCAGGCGACCGTTGATGCGGAAGATCGCGGGGCCAAGCGGGGTCGGGACGGGGCCTACGACGCTGCCGGTGTCGGCGCCAAAGACGATATCGGCCGCGCTGCCCAGGTCGTCGCGGGTCACATCGCCCATGTCGACATCTTCCATTTCCAGCCCGCGATTGGCGACCAGCTGTTCGAAGGTGGTGCCGCCGACTTCCAGCTGGGCCAGCGCATCGTTCGCCGCTGCTTCGTCGTTGAATACCAGCCGTTCGGCCAGGCGGCGTTCGGGCAGGAGGTATTCCTCGGCCCGGTCGTCATAAAGCCGGCGCAGGGCGTCTTCCTCGATGTCGATGCTGTCGACCACCATTTCCGGGGTCAGCATCACATAGGTGATCTGCTTCGTCTCGGGCAGCTGGAACCGGTCGATGTGGGCATCGTAGAATGCCTGGAGGTCGGACTCGGACGGATCGCTTACCGCGGCTTCTAGACTGTCGGGGCCCAGCCGCACGAAAGAGAAGCTGCGCCGCGAGGCGATGAAATCGAGCAGCGTGTCGGTCATCGTGGCGGGCATCGCCACGCCAGAGACCACGGCGTCCTGCACCACGGTGCGCGCAGTGTCGATGCGGACGTCGTCCTCGAATTCGGATTCGCTGATGCCGGCCTGTTGCAGGGCAAAGTTGTAGGCATTGCGGTCGAACTTGCCGTTCACGCCCTGGAAGGCGGGGATGGCCAGGATTTCCTTGCGCAGATTGTCGTCGCCGACGGAAATGCCCAGGCGCGACACCTCGTTGTCGATGGCGGCCAGGCCGATCAGGCGGCCCAGAACCTGCTGGTCGACGCCGCTGGCCTGCAGCTGGGACATGGTGACGGCCTGCCCGGTCTGCGCCTGGATCGCCTGCTGTTCCTGCTGCAGGGCGCGGGCATAGTCCTGGATGGAAATTGTCCGGTCGCCGACAAAGGCGATGGTCTGCATCGTCCCCGTGAAATTGGTCGCCCCGAAGCCGGCGAGGCCGACGAAGAGGAGGACCAGAAGCCCCCACACCAGGGTCTTGGAAAAGGAGTTCTTGCGCTCGGCCATAGGGTTCGTCTCGGCTCTCTGGTCGGTGTGGGTGGGGCCGTCTTTACGACGCCGCGAAGGGCTGGGGCAAGGTCAGAAGCGGCGATCTGCAAGCCGCTCGAACAACCGTGATATGCCGGGGCGGTCCAGATTGGCAAAGGCCAGACGCAGGTGCCGTTGCCCGGACGGATCGCCCGGGGGCGTGAACATGGTGCCTGGCAGGGCCAGCACGCCGGCGGTCTGCACCAGCTTTTTCGCCAGTTCGGGCGAGGCCAGTTTGGACGGGTGTTCGACATAGGCGAAATAGGCGCCGACGCCCTTCAGCTTCCAGCCGGTTTCCTCCAGCGCCGGAAATCCGGTTTCGATCGCGGCGCGGCGTGCCAGGATCTCGTCGCGCTGTTCGGCCAGCCACTGGGACAGGTTGTTGATGCCCCAAAGCGCTGCGTGCTGTCCGATCTGGCTGGCGCAGATGGTGACGGTATCCAGAAACTTCTCGACCTCGGCCACGAAGGGTGTTCCTGCGACCAGAGCGCCGATGCGGTGGCCCGACAGGCGGTAGGCCTTCGAGAAGGAGTAGAGATGGACCAGCGTTTCCGGCCAGTCGGGATCGGAAAACAGGCCATGCGGCCGCCCCTGACGGCTGTCGAAATCGCGATAGGTCTCGTCCAGGATCAGCTTAAGCCCGTGGTTCTGCGCCAGCGTATAGAAGGCCCGGACCAGGCCGGCCGGGTATTCCGCGCCGGCCGGGTTGTTGGGCGTGACCAGCACGATGGCGCGGGTCCGTTCGGTGATCAGCCCCGCAGCATGGACCGGATCCGGCAGCATGTCCGAGCCCGTCAGAAGGGGCACCGCGCGGGCGCCCTGCATGTCCAGCCACATGGCGTGGTTGAAGTACCAGGGAGTGGGCACGATGATCTCGTCCCCTTCGCCGGCGACTGCCTGGATGGCCGCGCAGAAGGCCTGATTGCAGCCGGCCGTGATGGCGACCTGTTCGGCGGCGACGGTCCCGGCATAGTGGCTGGCGATCTGACCCGACAGTGCCTCCCGCAGGGCGGGCAGGCCCAGGACGGGGCCATAGAGGTGGGCCGATGGAACCTCGGTCACGACCCGCGCGATCTCGGCCCGCAACGCCTGTGGCGGCGGTTCGGCCGGGGCGGCCTGGCTGACGTCGATCAGCGGACGGTCGGGCGTGAAGGTCACCCCCTTCAGCCAGCCGCGAGCGGCCATGATTGGGGGGGCGAAGGTTGCGGCGGTACGGCTCATGCGGTCTTCCGGATGGAGTTTCGGGCGATCAGGCGGTCGATGGCCCAGAGGACCGCCGCAAGGATCGAGAACAGGCCGCAGATCAGAACCACGGTCAGCGCCAGATGTGCAAGCCCGATCTTGTCCGGGTTCAGGAACCAGTAGGGATACCAGCCCGTCGCGGCCCCCCGGATCATGGCGACCGAAAGGTAGATCCCCGGGAAGACCGAGGCGAGAGGGATGGAGACCGGCTTCAGCGTGCCATGGCCGGCCGCCAGCCAGGCCAGCAGGAACAGGGGCGGGGCGAGGTCGTGGAACATGTGGTTGACCACGGCGCCCGCGCCCGTGAAGTCCATCACGTGGCGCAGGGCGACGGAATAGACGATGCCCACCCCCAGGATCGCCACCGCGACGGCATGGCGGACGGGCGGTGCGGCCAGCCGGATGTTCGGCGCCAGCGCCATGGCCAGCGCGACAAGCGCCACGGCGGTATTCGTCCAGATCGTGAAAAAGCCGGAAAGATCCCAGAGCGCCGTGCCGAAACTTGTGTCCTTCAGGTCGAGCGTCAGGCGCCAGACCACTGCGACGCCGGAATTCAGCGCCGCGAGAAGGGCAAGAAGCCGCGCGATGTTCATGGGCGCCCACCGTTTCGTCGAGGTCCGGGGCAGCTTGCCGGTTTCGGGCGGCTTTGCAACGGATCTAAGGCGGGGCGAAGGCGGCTCGGCAGTGCAAGATCCCGGTCATCAGCTGTGGCGATCACCTCTGCGCGACAACGGCGTGCGTGGGATACCCCTCCGCCGGTCGTCGAAAGCGTAGCAGATGTCGGGAAACGAAAAACCGGCCCGCAGGATGCGGTCCGGTTGTCGCCGGTCACGAAACCGGAAGGTGCTCAATCGGCGCTCGAGCTGTCAGCGCGTGCCGCGATAGGGTTCGACATATTGCAGGGCCATGTCCCAGGGGAAGAAGATCCACGTGTCCTGGCTGACCTCGGTAATGAAGGTATCGACCTGGGCGCGGCCCTTGGGCTTGGCATAGACGGTGGCAAAATGCGCCTTGGGGTACATCTTGCGCACCACTTCCAGCGTCTTGCCGCTGTCGACCAGGTCGTCGACGATCAGGATGCCGGTGCCGTCGCCCATCAGATCTGCATCGGGGGCCTTCAGAACGCGCGCTTCGGACTGGGTCTGGTTGTCGTAGGACTTGATCGAAATCGTGTCGACGGTGCGGATGTCCAGCTCCCGCGCGACGATCATCGCGGGCGCCATGCCGCCGCGGGTGATCGCGACCACGGCGCGCCAGGATCCATCGCCCGGGCCCTGCTTGTCCAGCCGCCAGGCCAGCGCGCGGGAATCGCGGTGGATCTGGTCCCAGCTGACGTGGAAACCCTTCTCGTGCGGCAGACGGTCGTTCATGGCGTGCACCCGGTTTTCGGTTCTGGAATGGCGGGTCTGATAGCGTCAGCGTGTGGATGAGGGAAGATGGAAATCGGCCCGGTCATCCGCCGCGATTGCGAAAACCGTCCGGTCTTTGCAATCGCGCACCATGAAACGATGGATCGGGTGCCGCACAGGCGATGCGTCAGGCCGGCCCGTGACCCGGGCCGGCGAATGCCGTCAGCCCTTGGCGATGTCCGGGGCGTCGACCGCCTTCATGCCAACCACGTGATAGCCGGCATCGACATGCAGCACCTCGCCCGTGACGCCGGAACCGAGGTCGGACAGCAGGTACAGCGCCGAATTGCCGACATCGTCGATCGATACGTTGCGGCGCAGGGGCGAATTGTATTCGTTCCACTTCATGATGTAGCGGAAGTCGCCGATGCCCGAGGCCGCCAGCGTCTTGATCGGCCCGGCCGAAATCGCGTTCACGCGGATGCCGTCCTTGCCCAGGTCCTCGGCCAGGTACCGCACCGATGCCTCCAGTGCGGCCTTGGCCACGCCCATGACGTTGTAATGCGGCATCACCTTTTCGGCGCCGTAATAGGTCAGCGTGAGGCAGGAGCCGCCTTCGTTCATCATCTTCTCGGCGCGCTGTACCACAGCCGTGAAGGAATAGACCGAGATGTCCATGGACAGCTTGAAGTTCGCACGGCTCGTGTCGACATAGCGCCCGCGCAGTTCGTTCTTGTCGGAAAAACCGATGGCGTGGACGACGAAGTCGAGCGTGCCCCATTCGGCCTTCAGCTTCTCGAACAGCGCGTCGATGGATTCTTCGCTGCCCACGTCGCAGGGCAGGACCAGCGAACTGCCCAGCTCTGCCGCCAGCGGGTCGACACGCTTTTTCAGGGCGTCGCCCTGATACGAAAACGCCAGTTCGGCGCCTGCGGCGGAACAGGCCTTGGCAATGCCCCAGGCAATCGACTTGTCGTTGGCAAGGCCCATGATCAGACCGCGCTTCCCGGCCATCAGCTGTTGTGACATCTTATTCTTCCGAAATTCGCCGCATCTTGAAAGGAGCTTTAGGCGATTGGCCAAGCCGCTTCAAGTACTGGACCCTTCGGCAGGGCAGGCCGGATAACGTTACGTCAACTTATACATGCGGCCGAGGTTGTTCGACTTGCGGGGGCCGACAGATACATTACTTCTGCGATCTCGCCGGCAAAGAATTGGCGGACAGGAGGTGTGTGATGAGTGATCGTGACGGCAAGTTCGAAGGGGATGATCCCTTCGTCATCGCACGGCGCTGGCTGGCAGAGGCCGAGGCGGCGGAAGTGAACGATCCGAACGCCATCGCGCTGGCCACGGTCGACTCCGACGGCCTGCCGAACGTCCGCATGGTCCTGCTGAAAGAGATCGAAGACAACGCCTTTGTCTTTTACACCAATTACGAGAGTGCAAAGGCCAATGAAATTGAAGGAGCCGGAAAGGCGGCCTTCGTCATGCACTGGAAATCCATGCGCCGGCAGATCCGGGTGAGGGGCCTTGTCACCCGTGAGGAGGGCGAGCAGGCCGATGCGTACTATGCGTCCCGCTCGCTGAAAAGCCGGCTTGGCGCCTGGGCGTCAAAGCAGTCGCGTCCCCTGGAAGGCCGCAGCGAGCTGATGGCGGAAGTTGCCAAAATGACGGCACGTCATGGTATGAATCCGCCGCGTCCCGCATTCTGGGGAGGATACCGAATCAACCCTGTGGAAATCGAGTTCTGGGCCGACGGAGCCTTTCGACTTCATGACCGATTTGTCTGGCGCCGCCAGCAGGTTGGTTCGACATGGTCCGTAACCCGGCTGAGTCCATGATTGCCAAGTTCCGAATATGACGATTTTATGAAACATTGGAATTAATTATGCTTGCATCCTACGCGTCACATCGTCCACATGAGATGTAACAATAGTGTAAATGGCGGATCCGGAGGGGAAGTGGCCGACGATCTCAACAGTTTGCTGCAGGTCAAAGGGCAAGTGAAGTGGTTCGACCCCAACAAGGGGTTTGGGTTCGTTGTGGCCGATACCGGCGGCCCTGATATCCTTCTGCACGTCAATGTTCTGCGCAACTTCGGACAGAGTTCGGTTGCCGATGGGTCGCGAATCGAAGTCGTGACCCACCGTACGGATCGTGGCATCCAGGCGGTGGAGGTCGTATCGATCGAGCCTCCGGCACGGGACGAGGCCGCGCCTGTACTGACCGATTTTGCCGGTCTGGAACCGGACATCATTCAGAATGCGCCATTGCAACCTGCGCGTGTCAAATGGTTCGACAAAGGCAAAGGTTTCGGTTTTGCCAATATCTTTGGGCAATCCGAGGATATTTTCCTGCATATCGAAGTTTTGCGTCAGTCCGGCCTGGCCGACCTGCAACCGGGCGAGGCCTTGGCCCTGCGGGTGATCGACGGGCGAAGGGGTCGCATGGCCGTCGAAGTACATGCGTGGGAGACTGCGGTGGTTCTGAAGGACGAGTGATCGTCTGTCGCCACCGGAGGAAATCTTGAAAGACATCCACATATCCGGTGCGGCCTCTGACAGGGGCCGCTTTTTCGTATCGGGTCGCAAAGCAGCCGCATGGCGGCCTGGGCGGGGGTTTTCGACTCTCGTGATGGCTCTGTGCTTTGCGGTTTTCGCCTGTGCGGGTGTCGCGCAGGCCGAACAGGCCTGCCGTGCCGATCTGGCCCAGCTGCGCGGACCCTGGGGAGAAACCGCGTTCGAGGTCGAAGTGGCCGAAACCCCTGCCGAACGCGCCAAGGGGCTGATGTTCCGCGAGGACATGGCCCAGCGGGCGGGCATGCTTTTCATCTTCGAACGGCCCGGCCGGGTCAGTTTCTGGATGAAGAACACGCTGATCCCGCTCGACATGCTGTTCATCGACGAAACGGGCACTGTCACCCGCGTCCATTCCAATGCGGTCCCCGGCGACCTGACGGCCATCGATGGTGGCCCCGGTGTGAAAGTGGTGATCGAGATCAACGGCGGCTTGGCCAAGCGGTACGGTATCGGACCTGGCACCCAGGTCCGCAATCCGACCTTCGGCGACGACGCAGTCTGGCCCTGCTAGGTCCGTTCGACAGGCTGGGCGTGGCGGCACGTCCTTCCGGTTGCCGTTCGGGACGGCTCTGGCAAGAGCCTTCCCGCACGTCAGGTTTGCCACCGCGGCGGGATCATTGCGCGCTGGGGCTTTTCAATCCGTCGCCACGGCGCTAGAGACAGCCACGGTCCGGGGCGTGGCGCAGTCTGGTAGCGCACCTGTTTTGGGTACAGGGGGTCGTGAGTTCGAATCTCGCCGCCCCGACCATTCTTCCTAACCATATGTAGTATCTTGAGTTCCGGCACCGCGGGCGGTCTGCGCGGTCGTGCTCTGTGATCTGCGGTCCGCTTTGGGTCGCCCGGCGCATCGTGACTTTCATCCCCCTACATGGTGTATCCTGCTTGTGGAGTTTATCCACATGATGTCCCCAGGGGTAGAATCGCGAACCTGTTGCACACAGTCCCGGTCAAGCCGTCGAGCTGCGAAAAAACAAAAAATTCGGCGTAGACGAATCGGAGCGCTATACGTCTAGTAGTACGGGTCGGCGGGGAGGCCACTAGATCTGGTATCAAACCAGACGCAGCATTGTACCACGACAACCAGGTCTACAAGATCTCGCGTTTTCTTAGCTTTGTACCCGGTGGCGGCGTGTTTTCGGCCCGGCCGGGACCGGCGGCGGTTTGCCTGTCGCCACGCAAGGGTCCGGTTGATGGCAGGTTGACCGGAGTTCCAGACACCAGAAATCAAGCGCGGGCGAACGCGCGACCAAGTGCGGACAAGCGACAATGAAAATCGAACGCAAATTTACCAAGGCCGGGCAGGATGCCTATGCGGACGTGGCCTTTGTCGAGGCCACCTCGGAAATTCGCAACCCGGACGGGACCATCGTCTTCCGGCTGGAAAACATCGAGATCCCGGCCGGCTGGAGCCAGGTCGCGTCTGATGTGATAGCCCAGAAGTACTTCCGCAAGGCAGGCGTGCCGACCGAACTGAAGCAGGTCCGTGAAAAGGGCGTGCCGGCCTTCCTGTGGCGTTCCGTTCCCGCCAGCGTCGACACGCCCAAGACGGGCGAAACCTCGTCCAAGCAGGTCTTTGACCGGCTTGCCGGCGCCTGGGCTTACTGGGGCTGGAAGGGCGGCTATTTCTCGACCGAGGAAGACGCCCAGGCCTATTACGACGAGATGCGCTACATGCTGGCCACCCAGATGGCCGCGCCGAACAGCCCG
The DNA here is from genome assembly GCF_009765275.1 of Chachezhania sediminis. Taxonomy (GTDB): domain Bacteria; phylum Pseudomonadota; class Alphaproteobacteria; order Rhodobacterales; family Rhodobacteraceae; genus Chachezhania; species Chachezhania sediminis. The sequence continues at coordinate 359,754 of NZ_VOPH01000001.1, read as the reverse complement.
CAATGGTTCAACACCGGCCTGCACTGGGCCTACGGCATCGACGGTCCCAGCCAGGGCCACTACTATGTCGACCACAAGACCGAGAAGCTGACAAAGTCGGCGTCGGCCTATGAACATCCGCAGCCCCATGCCTGCTTCATCCAGTCCGTCGGCGACGACCTGGTGAACGAAGGCGGCATCATGGACCTGTGGGTCCGCGAGGCGCGCCTGTTCAAGTACGGCTCGGGCACCGGCACCAACTTCAGCCACCTGCGAGGCGAGGGCGAGCCCCTGTCGGGCGGTGGCAAGTCGTCGGGCCTGATGGGTTTTCTGAAGATCGGCGACCGCGCCGCAGGCGCCATCAAGTCCGGCGGCACCACCCGCCGCGCGGCCAAGATGGTCATCGTCGACGCCGACCACCCGGATATCGAGGCCTTCATCGACTGGAAGGTCCTGGAAGAACAGAAGGTCGCCTCGCTGGTGGCCGGTTCCAAGATGCACGAGGCACGGCTGAACGAGATCTTCGCCGCGATCCGTGCCTGGGACGGGGCCGAGGTCGACGCATATGATCCGGCCGTCAATCCGGGCCTGAAATCCGCAATCCGCGCCGCCAAGAAATCGTCGATCCCGGAAACCTACATCAAGCGCGTGCTGGATTACGCCCGGCAGGGCCACACGTCCATCGAGTTCCCGACCTTCGATACCGACTGGGACAGCGAAGCATACGCTTCGGTATCCGGGCAGAACTCGAACAACTCGATCCGTGTGACCAACGCCTTCCTGAAGGCGATCGAGAAAGACGCGGACTGGGAACTGATCAACCGCGTGAACGGCAAGGTCGCGCGGACCGTCAAGGCCCGCGATCTCTGGGCCAAGGTGGGCCATGCCGCCTGGGCCTGTGCCGATCCGGGCATCCAGTTCCACGACACCGTCAACGAATGGCACACCTGCCCGGCAGATGGCGAGATCCGCGGATCGAACCCCTGTTCCGAGTATATGTTCCTGGACGACACCGCCTGCAACCTGGCGTCGATGAACCTGCTGACCTTCCTGAAGGACGGGAAGATCCAGGCCGATGCCTACATGCATGCGGCGCGTCTGTGGACGCTGACGCTGGAAATTTCAGTCACGATGGCGCAGTTCCCGTCGAAGGAAATCGCGCAGCTCAGCTATGACTTCCGGACGCTGGGTCTGGGCTATGCCAATATTGGCGGCCTGTTGATGACGCTGGGCCATGGCTACGACTCGGCCGAAGGCCGGGCGCTGTGCGGCGCGCTGACCGCGATCATGACCGGTGTGGCCTATGCGACCTCGGCCGAAATCGCCGCGGAACTGGGGGCCTTCCCGTCCTATCCGCGGAATGCCGACCACATGCTGCGCGTGATCCGCAACCACCGCCGCGCCGCCCATGGAGAGGTGAACGGCTACGAGGAACTGGCCGTAAAGCCGGTGCCGCTGGATCACGCCAATTGCCCCGACAAGACCCTGTCGGAACTGGCCAAGACTGCCTGGGACGAAGCCCTGCAACTGGGACAGGCCCACGGCTATCGCAATGCACAGGCCACCGTCATCGCGCCCACCGGCACGATCGGCCTGGTCATGGACTGCGATACGACGGGGATCGAGCCCGATTTCGCCCTGGTGAAGTTCAAGAAGCTGGCCGGCGGCGGCTACTTCAAGATCATCAACCGTTCGGTGCCGGCGGCGCTGGAAGGTCTGGGCTATGCCTCGACCGAGATCGAGGACATCATCCGCTATGCGGTGGGCCACGGCTCGCTGGCGCAGGCGCCCGGTCTGAACCTGGCAGCGCTGGCCGACAAGGGTTTTGACGCGGCAACGCTGGCCAAGGTGGAAGCGGCGCTGGAGCAGGCCTTCGACATCCGCTTCGTCTTCAACCAGTGGACGCTGGGCAAGGAGTTCTGCACCGACGTCCTGAAGGTGCCGGCGGCCAAGCTGAACGATCCCACCTTCGACATGCTGAAGCATCTGGGCTTCACCAGGGCCGATGTCGACAAGGCGAACGACCATGTCTGCGGGACGATGACGCTGGAAGGCGCCCCGCACCTGAAGGACGAACATCTGAACGTTTTCGACTGCGCCAACCCCTGCGGCAAGAAGGGCAAGCGGTTCCTGTCGGTCGACAGCCACATCTACATGATGGCGGCGGCGCAATCGTTCATCTCGGGCGCGATCTCCAAGACGATCAACATGCCGAACAATGCGACCATCGAGGACTGCCAGAAGGCCTATGAACTGTCCTGGTCCTTGGGGGTGAAGGCCAACGCGCTCTACCGTGACGGTTCCAAGCTCTCGCAACCGCTGGCGGCAGCCCTGGTCGAGGATGACGACGACGCGGCAGAGATCCTGGAAACCGGTTCGCCGGCCGAAAAGGCCCAGGTCCTGGCCGAGAAGATCGTCGAAAAGGTCGTCGTGAAGGAGATCGTCCGGTCCCACCGCGAGAAGATGCCCCAGCGCCGGAAGGGTTATACCCAGAAGGCCATCGTGGGCGGCCACAAGGTGTACCTGCGGACCGGCGAATATGCCGACGGCAACCTGGGCGAAATCTTCATCGACATGCACAAGGAAGGCGCCGGCTTCCGCGCGATGATGAACAACTTTGCCATCGCCGTGTCGGTCGGCCTTCAGTACGGCGTGCCGCTGGAAGAATTCGTCGACGCCTTCACCTTCACCAAGTTCGAGCCCGCGGGCATGGTCCAGGGCAACGACTCGATCAAGAACGCGACCTCGATCCTGGACTACGTATTCCGGGAACTGGCCGTGTCCTACCTCGACCGGACCGACCTGGCCCATGTGAAGCCCGAAGGCGCGACCTTCGACGATATCGGCCGCGGCGAGGAAGAGGGCGTGTCCAACGTCAAGGAAATGTCCGAGACGTCGGCGTCGCGGTCGCTGGAAGTGCTGAAGCAGATCTCGTCCACCGGCTACCTGCGCAAGCGTCTGCCGCAGGAACTGGTGGTGCTGCAGGGCGGCCAGACGAAGGCTGTGCCGGTCACGGGCAACATCGCCCCGGTCAAGTCGCTTGCACCGGAAACGGTGACGGCGATGGCAGCCTCCGTGTCGGTCGAGGCGATCACCACGACCTCTGCGGATGCGCGCACCAAGGCGCGGATGCAGGGTTACGAAGGCGATCCCTGCGGCGAATGCGGTAACTACACGCTGGTCCGGAACGGGACCTGCATGAAGTGCAATACCTGCGGCTCCACCACGGGCTGCAGCTAAGGGAACGACGGCGCCGGAGATGGCGCCGAGGGGCAGGGGCCGCGCCGTGCGTGCCGCTTCTGCCCCGACGAACAGGGGCCAGTGCGGTGTCCAAGACCATCGCGCAGGCTCTCACGGCGGATCTGCCCGGATCCGCCGGAAACGGGTGGGGCGGAAGTCTGGTCCTTCCCACTCAGACCCGGGGCGAGTGCGCTTGCCCCAAAGCCTCCGGACCGCAGGCAGAAGTAAAATCGGGCGGTCAACGAATTGAGTCCGGATGGTGAAACTAGGGGGGCCTTTGGCCCCCCTCTCTTGTTTTGGCCAGAGGGTTCCGGAAGACGAAGTCACCGCCGCCCGGATACCGGACGTCGACGTCTTGGTGTCTGTATTTCCCGGCATGTCCGAGGGTCTGGAAGAGTATGGTCCGGGCGCCGTCCGGGCCGTTTTTTTCCGGCACGCCGGGCGGATGTTCATCTTGTTCGGAGAGGCCGATCCAGCCGCCGTCGCCCGGCTGCGGGGATCGCCTGTGGGTTCCCGATGCGTCCGGGGCAGGTGACATCTGTCGGGATCCGTTTGTCGTCGGACCGGTTCATCCTCGACAATCCTGCGAAATCTGGACGCGGCTGTGGCGTGAAGGGTGCGGTGGGGCGATTGCGCTGCTAGTTTGTCTGTGACCGCCCGGGACCACCGGCGGATATCCTTGACCAGAGAGGCCCGCCGCGGCGGGAGAAGTGCCATGAGTGAACAGCCGATCTACAGCGCGGGCGGGATTACGGTCACGGCCCGGACCGTCGTGATGGACGAGGGCGAAACGGCCCTGGCGGAGGTGGCCGAGGTGTCGGTTTCGCGCAAGCGATTCGACATTGTCTGGACCGTGGTCCTGGCCGTGATGCTCGTGCTTCTGGCGCTGCATGCGAAGACGGTCCTGTCGACCGAGGCAGACCTGATCAACCCGGCCGCGGACCTTGCGATCCTGATGGGCGGCGTGGTGATCGCGCTGGTCGTCGCAAGCCGCGTCGTGATGCGGCCCTACACGCTGGTCGTTGTGACCAGAAATGGCGATCACAAGGCCCATATCGGCAAGGACCCGGTAGAGCTGGAAAACGCCAAGGCCGCCATCGAGGGCGCGAAAAGCGCACTGGCCTGACCGGGGCCCGCTTTCGGCCCATGCCGGGCAGGCGGCTCACGTCTGCCCGGGTTTGCCCGAACGCCGGTCGTGACCGGGGAACGGACCGCCACCGCGCCGTCTGGCCGGGCGGTCCGTTGTGTCGTAGAAGCAGGCGGCTCAGCTGTCTGGATCGGCGGCGAAGGTGCAGAGCGTCCGCAGCGATGCTTCCAGCAGGTCGTCGGCTACGGTCAGGGCAATCCGGACATGCCCTGCGGCGGCGGGGCCGAAGCTTTCGCCGGGCATGACGGCGATGCCGTGCCGGTCCAGCAAGCGGTTGGCAAAGTCGATGCCCGACAGGCCCGTTTGCCGGATATCCAGCATTACGTACATTGCGCCCAGGGGCGGCACCGCGGTGACGGTGTTCTGGCCGTCCAGAACCTTCAGCGCCAGGTCGCGGCGGCGGTGGAAGGGCGCGGCGATCCGCGCCTCGAATTCCGGGCCGGCCTGAAGCGCGTAAAGGGCGGCGTCCTGGACGAAACCTGCCACGCCATAGGTCGTCTGGGTGGTCAGTTCGATCATGTGGGCGATCGCCTCTTCCGGGGCCACGAGCCAGCCGCAGCGGGATCCGGTCATCGCGAAGGTCTTCGAGACCGAGCCCACGACCATCGTCCGTTCCGCCATCCCCGGCAGGGCGCGGGGGGACAGGTGCGTCCCGTCCCAGACCTGGGTCTCGTAGACCTCGTCTGAAATCAGCCAGAGATCGCGGGCCTTGCAGACATCGGCGAGTGCCCCCAGCGTCGCGGGTCCATAGACGGTGCCGGTCGGGTTGTTGGGCGAATTGATCAGCAGCGATTTCGCCGGCGCCCCGTCATCGGCGGCGGCGGTGACGGCCGCGTCTATGGCATCGGCGCGGGGCTGGAAATCGTCTTCGGGCCGGGCCGCCACTGTCCTGGGGCGCCCGCCAACAGACCGGATGACGCCGGGATAGGTGGCATAGAACGGTTCCACCATCAGTGCGGTGTCGCCTTCGTCCAGCACGGCGTGATGGGCGCAGAACAGTGCGAACTGGCCGCCGGCGGTGATCAGGACGTTCCTGCGGGCGGTGGGAACGCCGGTCTGCCGGGTGACCCGGTCTGCCACGGCATCGCGCAGCGCATCCGTCCCGGGCATCGCGGCATAGCCTGTGTGGCCAGCGCGCGCCGCGTTGTACATCGCGTCCAGGATTGCCGGATCGGTGCGTTCGTCATGTTCGCCGATGGTCAGTTCGACGATGGTCTTCCCGGCCTCGGCCAGAGCGCGGGCGCGGAAGAAGATGTCCCAGGCGCCGGAGACGCTGCCGGCCATGGTACGGATACGGGTCGAGAGTTCCATGGCGCCACGTCGCTTAACGGCGCTAGGGAAGTCAATCGGCAGATGTCGGGATGGTCTTGATGTCGCGGGTTGCCCTGGCTCACCACGAAGAGGACGTTGGGCGCTGTTCGGGGCGCGCGCGGTGGTGCGGCGCGGATCCACCCGGGGCGTTCGGCAGTGATCTTGTCCCTGAGCGATGAGGACGGCGGCGTTGTTTTCTGCTGTGGCGGGCGACAGGAGGACCCCGCCGGCATGGTGGGAGCGGGGCCTTTCGGCCCGGCGTCACCGCGCCGCGCCGGGCCGGGCATGGCGCGGCAGAGGCGGCTGGCGGTGCCCGCGTCTCAGGTACGGTCCGGCAGCGCCGTGCGCTGCGCCCTGGGCAGCGCGGCGCGGATCAGGTCGTAGGAGGTCTCGATCCGGTGGCGCAGTTCGGCCTCGTCCAGGTCGAATCCCAGGCGGATCCAGCTGCGGTGGAAATAGCGGGCGCGGGTGCCGATGCCCGCGTCGATCAGCATGGTGGCTGTGTCGGTGCCGGCGGTCTTGACCGAAACGCCATCGCCGCTGGTGGGACCGAAACAGGCGAACATCTTGCCGCCCACCTTCCAGGAGTCCAGCTCGCCTTCCGCCGCCAGCGCGCGGGTGGCGCCGGGCAGGGCTTCGCAGATCTGGTCGACAAGGGCGCGCGTCATGGGCACCAGCCTGACGCATGCCGTGGGGCGTGTCCAGCGATGCGATTGGACTTGGCGGCGGGTCCGGCCCATGGTATGGGCCGGACATGAACCGTACCGGCCTGATCATTATCTGCTGCATTATTCCCTGCTGATCACTTCAGCGGGCCGGTCTTCTTCATATTTTTTCCCCAGAATACCGTGACAGGCCCGCGCCCCTGAACAGTGGTCCCACGACCAGTGGAAATGCGCGAAGGAGCCTTGAACGATGACCGAGATCCAGCTGACCAATTCCCGCACGCGGGCGAAGGAGCGGTTCGAGCCGCTCGACCCGGATCGGGTGGGTCTCTATGTCTGCGGGCCGACGGTCTATGACCGGGCGCATATGGGCAATGCGCGGCCCGTGGTCGTGTTCGACGTGCTCTACCGGCTGCTGCGGCATGTCTACGGGGCGGAGCACGTGGTCTATGTACGAAATTTCACCGATATCGACGACAAGATCATCGCCCGGGCCGAAGAATCCGGGCGGCCGATCGGCGACATCACGTCCGAGACGACGCAGTGGTTCCTGGAAGATATGGGCGCGCTGGGGGCGCTGGAGCCGGGGGAGATGCCGCGCGCAACGGACTATGTCGACCGCATGGTCGAGATGATCAAGGCGCTGGTGGCCTCGGGCCATGCCTATGCGGCGGAAGGCCATGTCCTGTTCGCCGTCGAAAGCGACGGGGACTATGGGTCGCTGTCGGGCCGGTCGGTCGACGACATGATCGCGGGCGCCCGGGTCGAGGTGGCACCCTACAAGAAGAACCCGATGGACTTCGTCCTGTGGAAGCCGTCGGCCGCCGACCTGCCGGGCTGGGAAAGCCCCTGGGGCCGCGGGCGGCCGGGCTGGCATATCGAATGCTCGGCCATGAGCCACGCGCTCCTGGGCCCCAGCTTCGACATTCATGGCGGCGGCAACGACCTGATGTTCCCGCACCACGAGAACGAATGCGCGCAGAGCCGCTGCGCCCATCCGGGAAGCACTTTTGCCCGCTACTGGCTGCACAACGAGATGCTGCAGGTGGAAGGGAAGAAGATGTCCAAGTCGCTGGGCAATTTCTTTACCGTGCGGGACCTTCTGGACCAGGGGATCCCGGGCGAGGTGATCCGCTTCGTCTTCCTGTCGACGCATTACCGCAAGCCAATGGACTGGACCGCGGCAAAGGCGGAGGCGGCGGAGGCGACGCTGCGCGGTTGGCATCGGCTGGTCGGGGGGGCGGAACCTGCAGGCGTCGACCAGGGCATCGTCGATGCGCTGGCGGACGATCTGAACACGGCGGGCGCCATTGCACGGTTGCACGCCATGGCGCGCGAGATTGCGGGCAATCCGCAGAAGGACTGCTTTTTCGAGAAAGGTGTCTTTCTGGCCTCGGCCCGGATGATGGGGCTGATGACGGAGGAGATGTCGGGCTGGGCGTCTGCGGGGCCGGACCTCGGCGGGCTGGCGGACAGGCTGGCCGCGCTGCGCGAGGCGGCGATGGCGTCCAAGGATTTCTCGGCCGTGGATGCGCTGAAGGCGGCGCTTCTGGATGCGGGCGTCGAGGTGCGGATGAGCAAGACAGGCGTCGAACTGATGCCGGGGCCGGGCTTCGATGCGGCCAAGGTGGAGGCGCTGGGATGACGGTCCTGGAGCGACAGGGGGCCTTGTCCGGCGGCCGGGGTGTGCGAAGCGCCCGACCGCGAAGGCGGCCGGGCGCTGCCCAAGGGGCAGGCGCTCCGGGCGGGATCGGTTTCGGGCGGCTGTGCCTGATCTTTGCGGGGCGCAAGCGCGTCGCGCGAGGAGGGGGGCTGTCTGCCCCCCGTCCCGGACCATGTCCGGGACTCCCCCCGAGAGTATTTCAGAAGAGAAGAAGCAGGGGCGGGGTGCCTGGTGGCACGGCCTTTCCTGCGATGATGGTCGGGTCCACAGGCCCTTGCGCGAAGGAGGAGCGGGCACATGGCTGAGCGGCTCTATCTCTATGACACCACGTTGCGGGACGGGCAGCAGACCCAGGGCGTGCAGTTCTCGGTCGACGACAAGGTGGCGATTGCCACGGCGCTGGACGCGCTGGGGGTGGACTATATCGAGGGCGGCTGGCCCGGGGCCAACCCGACCGACAGCGGGTTTTTCGAGGTAGCGCCGAAGACGAAGGCCAGGCTGGCAGCCTTTGGCATGACCAAGAGGTCGGGCCGGTCGGCGGACAATGACGACGTGCTGGCGGCGGTGATGAATGCCGGGACCGGGACCGTGTGCCTGGTGGGCAAGTCCCATGTCTTCCATGTCGACGAGGCGCTGGGGATCCCGCGGGACGAGAATGTCGAGAACATCCGCGCCTCGATGGCGCATATCGTGGCCTCGGGCCGCGAGGCGCTGTTCGATGCCGAACATTTCTTTGACGGCTACCGCGCCGATCCGGATTATGCGCTGTCGACGCTGAAGGCCGCCCTGGAGGCCGGGGCGCGCTGGGTCGTGCTGTGCGATACCAATGGCGGCACCGTGCCGGAGGAGATCGGGCGGATCGTGCGGGAGGTGATCGCGGCGGGCGTCCCCGGCGATCGGCTGGCAATTCACACCCACAACGATACCGAAATGGCGGTGGCCTGTTCGCTGGCCGCGGTCGAGGCCGGCGCGCGCCAGATCCAGGGCACGCTGAACGGGCTGGGGGAGCGGTGCGGCAATGCCAACCTGACTTCTCTGATCCCGACGCTTCTGCTGAAGGAGCCCTATGCCAGCGCCTTCGACATCGGTGTGTCGAAAGACGCGCTGAAGAAGCTGACGCGGACCAGCCGGATGCTGGACGACATCCTGAACCGCGTGCCGCAGCGGCAGGCGCCCTATGTCGGCGCATCGGCCTTTGCACACAAGGCGGGGCTGCATGCCAGCGCGATCCTGAAGAACCCGGCGACCTATGAACATGTCGATCCGTCGGTCGTGGGCAATGCCCGCATCATCCCGATGTCGAACCAGGCCGGGCAATCCAACCTCCGCCGCCGGCTGGCCGAGGCCGGGATCGAGGTCGCCAAGGACGACCCGGCGCTGGCGCGAATCCTGGACCGGGTGAAGGAACGGGAGACCGAAGGCTATTCCTATGACACGGCGCAGGCGTCCTTCGAACTGCTGGCACGCGAGGAACTGGGGCAGTTGCCGAAGCTGTTCCACGTCGACCGCTATCGTGTGACGGTGGAACGGCGGCAGAACGCGCGCGGCCAGCAGATCACCGTGTCCGAAGCCGTGGTCGTGGTGACCGTCGATGGCGAGAAGCGGCTGTCGGTGAGCGAGAGCTATGACGAGAGCGGTTGCGACCGGGGTCCGGTCAATGCGCTGAGCCAGGCGCTGGCGAAGGATCTGGGCCGGTTCTCGGAACAGATCGAGGATATGCGGCTGGTCGATTTCAAGGTGCGGATCACGCAAGGCGGGACCGAGGCCGTGACGCGCGTCATCATCGACAGCGAGGATGGCGCCGGGCAGCGTTGGTCGACCGTGGGCGTCAGCCCGAACATAGTGGACGCAAGTTTCGAAGCGCTGCTCGACGCCATCCGGTGGAAGCTGGTACATGACGCCGGAAAGGTCGCGCCCCTGCGCGCGGCCGCGGAGACATGAGGGCGGCGTGAGCCTTGACGACGATCTGAACGGCTGTGCGGGGCTGGTCCACCAGGGCGACCCCGACCGCTTCCTTGCGACCATGGCCGCCCCGGTGGCGGCGCGGAAGGTGATGTTCCCGCTTTATGCCTTCAACGTGGAAATCGCGCGCGCGCCCTGGGTGACGCAGGAAGCGATGATCGCCGAGATGCGCCTGCAATGGTGGCGAGACGCGCTGGCAGAGATCGCCGAAGGCGGGACGGTGCGGCGGCACGAAGTGGTGACGCCGCTGGCCGCGGTGCTGGATCGGGACGGGGCCGAGGCGCTGGACGAGGCCGTCCTGGCGCGGCGCTGGGACATCTATCGCGATCCGTTCGGGGATCAGACCGAATTCGACGCGCATCTGGACCGGACGGCTGGGACCTTGCTGTGGACCGCGGCACGGATCCTGGGCGCAGGACCTGAGGCTGAGAGCGCGGTGCGCGACGCGGCCTGGGCCGGAGGCCTGGCCGCATGGCTGCGCGCCGTGCCGGAGTTCGAGGCCGCAGGCCGGAAGCCGCTTGTCGACGGTCGCGTCGAAGCGTTGAAGATGCTGGCGGACGAAGGCCTGATACGCCTTGCGCGGGCGCGGGCCGGACGGTCGAAGGTGCCGGCATCCGCGCGACCTGTCCTGTGGTCCGTATGGCAGGCGGGGCCGATCCTGGCGCAGGCCAGTGCCGCACCGTCGCGGGTCGCCGACGGATCGTTGGGCCTGTCCGAAGCCCGGCGGAAGCTGTCGCTGATGGTGACCGGTTTAACCGGTCGCTGGTGATCCGCGTGGGCCAGGTGCGGAGCATGCTCCGCTCTCTGACAATGAGGCGATGGTGCGTACAGAGCAGCCACCCTACGGTGCTGGTCATGCCGGGTTGCCGTTGCAGGGTGCGTAACTTGTACGCAGCGCTCACATCCGATGAGGTAACGGTGCGTGCGAAGCACGGCACCCTACCGGCCCGGTCACGGTGTGGCCGGGGGTGGGATCAGCCGGGCCTGCGGGCTTCGGGGCGCAGGACCAGCCACAGCAGGGCGGCACCGGCCAGGACCAGCGGCGGGGCCATGGCCATGGTGACGGCGTTCCAGCCTTCCTGCGGCGTGCCGCCGGAACAGTTCATCAGTCCGCCCGAGGACAGCGAGGCCAGGGTCACGCCGCCGAACAGGATCAGGTCGTTCAGGCCCTGCATGCGGCCGCGCTCGGCATCGGTGTGGCTTGCGGTCAGCATGGTCGTGGCGCCGATGAACCCGAAGTTCCAGCCCACGCCCAAGAGCATCAGGGCGATGAAGAAGTGCGTCAGTTCGACCCCCGACATGGCAACCAGACCGGCGCAAAGCAGGATCGCCAGGCCCAGGCCCATGATCTTCTCGACGCCGAAGCGGTTGATCAGGAAGCCGGTGAAAAAGGACGGCGCATACATGGCCAGCACGTGGGCCGACACGACATGGCCGGCATCCGTCGGTGCAAAGCCGCAGCCCACGACGGCCAGGGGCGTCGAGGTCATCATCAGGCTCATCAACGCATAAGAAACCGTGGCGCATAGGATCGCCACCGCGATGCGGGGGGTCTTCAGCATTTCCCACCGGGTGCGACCGCCATCGCCACCCGCGGGGACCGGGGCGGTCCTGGGGATGTCTAGGAACAGGAAGACGGTGGCGCCGATCAGGTTCACCACGATCACCGCAAGGTAGGTGCCCAGAAACGGGATCACCGTCGCCCCCATCGTCATCGTGGCGAGGTTGGGCCCGATCGCGGCCGATAGCAGACCGCCGGCCATGACATAGGAGATGGCGCGCGGCCGGAAGGCGGGCGGCGCCGTGTCGGTGGCGGCAAAGCGGTAAAAGCCGTGCGCGCTCATGTAGGTGCCGGTGATGAAGCTGCCCAGAAGCAGCAGCGGGAAGGACGCAAGGTAAAGCGCCACCGCCCCGGTCGCGCTGCCCAGAACGCCCGCGCCCGCGCCGACGAAGAAGCCCGTGCGCCGGCCAAAACGCTGCATGATCGCAGACAGCGGGGTTGCGGCGCACATCGAGCCCAGAACGATCAGCGAGATCGGCAAGGTCGCAAGGCAGGGATTGGTTGCCAGCGACTGGCCTGCCAGCCCCCCCACGGTAAAGATCATCGGCATCTGCGATCCGATGGTCGCCTGCGCGATCACCAGAACGATGACATTTCGGCGGGCGCGGGAATCGACGGTCGGAAGGGGGGCGGTCATGTCAGTCATGGTGAAGGGAGTAGGCCGGGTCATCGTGTCCGACAAGGACCTTGATCAACCTGCGACGTTACGTAGGGTGCAGGCCATGACATTTGTCCCGAACCCGGATGCGGCGCCCATCGGCCGGATCATCGAAAGCGATGCCTGCGTCGCGGAAGGCGCCGCCTGGCTGGCCACGCGCGAGCCGCGCTTTGCCGCGGCGCTTGAACAGGTCGGAACGCTGCCCCTGCGCCGCAAGCCCGACGGCTTCGCCGAACTGTTGAGCGCCATCGTCAGCCAGCAGGTTTCCACCGCCTCGGCCGCGGCGATCTGGGGACGGGTGCAGGCGGCGGGACTTGCCTCGCCCGCCGGGATCCGGGCCGCGACCGAGGACGACCTGCGCGCCGTGGGCCTGTCGCGGCCCAAGATGCGCTATGCCAGGGCGCTGGCCGAGGCGGGCATCGACTATGCCGCCTTGCGCATCCTTCCGACAGAGGAGGTGATCGCGACCCTGGTCGCGGTGCCGGGGATCGGGGTCTGGACGGCCGAGATCTATGCCATGTTCTCGCTGGGTCGGGCCGATGTCTTTGCGCCCGGCGATCTTGCGCTGCAGGAGGCGGCGCGGGCGCTGTTCGACCTGGACGAGCGGCCGAAGGAACGTGCCTTCCGTGCCATGGCGGAAGACTGGAGCCCCTGGCGCTCGGTTGCCGCGCGCACGCTCTGGGCCTATTACCGGGTGGTCAGGAACAGGGAAGGGATCCGATGACGCGGGTGTTGCAGGCCGGACGAGTAGAGCCGGTATCGGGGGAAACGCGATCCGTCGTGGTGTTCCTGCATGGCTATGGGGCAAACGGGGCGGACCTTCTGGGACTGGCGGATCCGCTGGGCGAGCATCTGCCGGATACGCTGTTCGTGGCGCCCGATGCCCCGGAACGGGTGCCGGGCGCGCCGATGGGGTTCCAGTGGTTTCCGATCCCCTGGCTGGACGGATCCTCGGAAGAGGAAGCGGCCCGCGGGCTGGACATGGCCGCGGCCGACCTGAACGCGTTTCTGGACGCGCTGATGGTGGACGAGGACGTCATGCCCGAACAGGTGGCACTGATCGGGTTTTCGCAAGGCACGATGATGAGCCTTTACGTGGCGCCGCGCCGCCCGGACCCGGTGGCAGGCATCGTGGGCTTTTCCGGCCGGATGCTGGCGCGGGAAACCTTCGCGGACGATGTCGTCTCGCGCATGCCGGTGCTGCTGGTCCATGGCGACATGGATGACGTGGTGCCGCCGCAGGCGCTGCCGGAGGCCGCCGAAACGCTGCAGGAGGCGGGGTTCAAGGAAGTCTTTGCCCATGTGATGAAGGGCACCGGACACGGGATCGCACCCGACGGGCTGGGTGTGGCGCTGGCCTTCCTGCGGGACAAGCTGTCGTTTTGAGGAGGGGTGCGCGCGGCGCACGCATCCTACGGGTTGGGCCTGTCGCGCGGGCCAGATTTCGGTGTTCGTGAACGTGTTCTCGACGACGGGGGCTCTGCCCCCGGCCGCGCCTTTGGCGCGACTCCCCCGAGGTATTTGAAGACCAAAGAAGTCAGGGGCGGCGGGCCAGGGATGGGTCCGCGTCGGCCCAGTGGCCGGGGGGCAGGTCGTCCAGGGACCACGGGCCGATCTGCGTCCGGATCAGGCGGAGCGTGGGGTGGCCGACGGCGGCGGTCATGCGGCGGACCTGTCGGTTGCGGCCTTCGTTCAGGACCACTTCCAGCCAGCAGTCCGGGATCGATGGACGGACACGGATCGGCGGATTGCGGGGCCAGAGCCAGTCGGGTTCGGGCACCAGCTTTGCGCGAAGGGCGCGGGCCGGGCCGTCCTTCAGCGTGACGCCCTTCGTCAGGGCGGTAAGGGCCGCGGCGTCGGGAAGGCCCTCGACCTGCACCAGATAGGTCTTTTCCATCTTGCGTTTCGGCTCCGCGATACGGGCCTGGAGGCGGCCGTCGTCGGTCAGGAGCAGGAGACCTTCGCTGTCGCGGTCGAGGCGGCCTGCGGGGTAGACGCCGGGCACGTCGACCAGGCCCGAGAGCGTCGGTCGGCCGCTGCCCGCCGTTCCCTTGTCGGTGAACTGCGAGAGCACGCCATGGGGCTTGTTGAGGCGGATCAGTCGCGTCATGATTTCCTGGCGCAGGCCGGCGGGCCGTTGAGGCGAAGGATGTGGAGAACCGTCATTCTCGTGTCATGGAAACGCCCTATCAGGCAAGCGACATCTTGTGGCAACTTGGCGCTTGCCCGTAGTTGACCGCGATATATAGTCAAGTGAAGCGGACAGTCGACCGGCTGGTCCCGCAGGACCGCCAAGGCGGTCCCCCGACGGGATCGAACGGCCCATGTCCGGCAGGCAGACCAGCGCCCCGGCCGGGCACCTGTCACCCTGGCCCCGGGCGCAGACCGACCACCGAGGGCGCCCTGCGGACCGTTGTCCGCCGGACGCGGACCGGGACGAACAAGGGGCGACCGACGACGATGAATGCAGAGTTCAGGACCGAGTTTGTACGGGAACCGGCGGCATTGAAACAGCACCCCGCGCTGGTGCTGAATGCCGATTACAGGCCCTTGTCCTATTATCCGTTGTCACTGTGGCCCTGGCAGGAGGCGGTGAAGGCGGCCTTCCTGGACCGGGTCGACATCGTCGCCGTCTATGACGAGGTGGTCCGCAGCCCGAGCACGGTGATCCGAATACCCTCTGTCGTTGTCCTGAAAGATTACGTCAAACCTCAAAAGCGCGTGGCCTTCACGCGCTTTAATCTTTTCTTGAGGGACGAATTTCGCTGTCAGTACTGCGGCGCGAAAGGTGATCTGACCTTCGACCATGTCGTGCCGCGGTCGGCCGGGGGCGTGACCAGCTGGCAGAATGTCGTGGCGGCCTGTTCCAGCTGCAACCTGAAGAAAGGTTCGAAGCCCCTGCACAAGGCGGGCATGTCGCTGCGCAAGCCGCCGCGCCAGCCGGGGGCCGAGGAGATGCGGAACGTGGGCCGGAAGTTTCCGCCCAACTATCTGCACGATTCCTGGATGGACTTCCTCTACTGGGACGCGGAACTGCAGGCCTGACGGGGCTCAGTCGCGCTTCAGCGCGGCCGCGATCCAGATGCATGTCAGGACCAGTGCTGCGACCGTGTTCCACGACGCCATGGACAGGCCCAGGAACTGCCAGGCAACCACGTCGCACTGGACGATTGGGGCGTTCATGATCTGGGCCATCAGGTCCGTGCTGCTCATCCCCTCAATCGAGCCGGAAGTGCAGGTGGTCGGGCCTTCCCACCAGCCGCGTTCGACCCCGGTATGATAGAGGCCCACGCCCGCAGTCGTCAGCGTGGCGGCAGCGCCCAGAAGCGGCAGTAGCCTGCCCGGAACCATGGCGGCGATCAGGCCGATCACCAGAGCGGCCAGGTGCGGCCAGCGTTGCCAGACGCACAGGTGACAGGGCGGGAGGCCGCCGATGTACTGGAACCCAAGGGCGCCCAGCAGCAGCGCGGCAGAGCCGGCCGTGGCCAGCAGGACAAGGAAACGACGGGTCACAGGTTCTTTGCCACGATGAATCCGCCGATTAACAGCACGACGAAGACGGTGAACACGAGCCCCAGGCGTCTTTCGATGAAATCCCGGATCGGTTCGCCGAAAGCATAGAGCAGGCCCGCCACGACATAGAAACGGATGGCGCGCGCGACGATCGAGGTGACGATGAAGGTCGGCAGCGGCATGGCGGTCCAGCCCGACATGATCGTGATGACCTTGTAGGGGAAGGGGGTCACGCCCGCGATGAGAACGGCCCAGAAGCCGACATCGTTGAACCGCGTATTGAATTCCGTCATCGCGTCGGCCTTGCCGGCGGCCTCAAGGATAGGGCGGCCGATACTGTCGAAGGCGAAGGCGCCGATGGCATAGCCCAGAAGCCCCCCGAGGACCGAGAACACCAGGGCTACTCCCGCGATCAGCCAGGCACGATTCGGGCGGGCGAGGATCATCGGGATCATCAGGATGTCGGGCGGGATCGGGAAGAACGAGCTTTCCACGAAGGAGACGAGCGCCAGCCACCAGATTGCCTTGGGATGGTCTGCCAGCCGCATGGTCGCGTCGTAGAGGCGTTTCAGCATGGGCAGGTCCTAGGAGGCTCGGGGCCGCCGTCCCGCGGGGCCTGGGACGGACAAACCATGCAGGGCGGGCCGGGTCAACGGCTGCGGCGTCCGCTCTGGCAAAATGCCGCTGGACGGGCCCGGGACTGCACGGTAGGGATGCCAAATGGGCCCAAGTGGCGGAATGGTAGACGCAGGGGATTCAAAATCCCCCGCCTTCGGGCGTGCCGGTTCGAGTCCGGCCTTGGGTACCAATGACTTAGCAGGTTCTCGGTTCATCCGTGGACCTGCGGGTCACAGGGCAGGGTCACAGAGTCCTGTTTCGTTTTCGTTCCGTTCTTCCTATTTTCGACGCTCCTGAGCGGACTTGCTGAGCCGTTTCCGGTTCGCCTGCCGGCGGTAGTAGGCCACCATTTCAGCACTCTGCCCGGTGACTGCCTGGATCTCGGCATCGCCGCACCCAGCCTCGGCCAGTTCGACCACTGCAAGCTTCCGGAGGCCGTGCAGCGTGTAGGGCGCGCCTCTGTCCCCGAGAGTCGCGCGCCACGTCCTGAATGCCTTCTCGATGCCATCGTACCCCACTGGTTCGCGCAGGTTCTTCGCGAGGATATGGGCGCCGCCCTTGGGCTGGGTCGACAGAAAATCGCGCAACGGCGCAGGGCAGTAGACGTCGAATTCCCTGCGACCTTTCTCGTCGGTGACCGTCATCCACTCGCCCGCGAAATGGTCATGCCGCATGGCGATGGCCGCGCTCGGGCGTTGACCGGTGTAGCGGATCAGCGCCGCAGCGATCTGGACGTTCTGCGGGGCGCTGGTCAGCTTCTTCAACATCCACTCCGGCCACGGCGCGTATTCACGGGCAGGCTTGTAGGCTGCCAGCCCCTTGGCCGGGTTCTGCCCCATGGGCCAGTCCAGTTCCCGTTCGGCATAGTTCCAAAGCAGGCTGACGGTTTGGGCATAGCGACTGGCCTTCCTCGGGGTGTCGGCCAGTTTTTCCAGCGCGGCCCGAACCGCCTGCCGTGTGGTCCTGCGCATGTCCTTGGCGGCGTTCTTCTCCAGGATCGCGTCCATGGTGCGCCGATAGCTGGTCTTCGTGTTGGCCGCGAGCTTGCCTTGCCCTTTGACTGAATCGCGCCGCCACGCTTCCACGCATTCCTGCCAAGTGTAGCGCGCGGGTGCCTGCTGGGCTTCGTGCTTTCCGGACTGCGCCAGCCAGTAGAGGCGGTCCAGTTCCTCGGGATCACCCTTCCATGCCAAGGCCGTCTGCCTGGCCCTCTGATGACCGTTTTCCGTCCAGGTGACCCGATAGACCGGGATCCACGTGTCGCCCTTCCAGCGCCAAAGGAGGCGTGGCTTGGTGATCCGTGGTTTTGGCGGTCTCATAGTTCGAAGCCCTCGTCGGGAAGTGCGGCGGTTCCGTCCAGTGTCGCCCGGAGCTGGTCGACCCGCCAGCGATCAAAGCTGCCGATCCGGACCGGGCGGGGAAGGGCGCCCTGGCTGACCAGACGGCGGAAGTCCGTCACCGGCATGTCGAGCATGGCCGCGGCGTGCTTTTCTCTGACAGCTATGGGTGACAACTCGGCCATCGGTCTACTTCCTCGCCGTCCGCGCCTGGTGTTCCAGCTCGGTGACGGCGAGGATGGTGGGCTTCAGCTCGGCTGGGGCAGCATCGTACCCACGGCCGAAGCGCCCGTTCAGGCGCCCTAGCTGGGCGAACGGGTGTTCGTTCAGGTCGGAGAGTTTGCTCCTGGTCATCATGGTTACCTCGAAACGTCGATATTGAGCGGT
The DNA here is from genome assembly GCF_009765275.1 of Chachezhania sediminis. Classification (GTDB taxonomy): domain Bacteria; phylum Pseudomonadota; class Alphaproteobacteria; order Rhodobacterales; family Rhodobacteraceae; genus Chachezhania; species Chachezhania sediminis. The sequence goes on along the minus strand of NZ_VOPH01000001.1, from coordinate 341,713 downwards.
TGGCGTACATGGGCGGCCCGAATTGAGGTGCGTCGCATCCTGCCGAAAAATACTCGTAACGTATACTTGTGTAAATACGTACAGCGTATATTGCCAGAGATTTATCCGCGCAGTATGAGTTCGGCTGTGTTAGAACGTACCAAGAACATTGGGGGGTTGGGGGATGCAGGCAGAATATGCCCGTCAGGTCTTGGCTGGAGCGCGATATCTTGTGACCGGTGAAGGTGAATCGACTATTCTTGATCGCTCTCCAGGAGCGTCAGAAGCGCGGCGCGCCGTTTTGGCGTTGCTGCGCGAAAGGCTTCAAGAAAGCGTTGCTCGAGCTCAGGAATGCCAAAGAGCTCAACGGTATTGACCCCGAGGGCCTTTGCTATGCTGTCAGCGACGGCGAGGGAGGGGTTGTTGGTCCCGCTCTCTATTCTGGAAATGGTCGCCTGCTTCACACCGGCGGCCTCCGCCAGCTTCGCTTGGGACCAGCCCCTGTGTTGCCGTATCCGCTTCAGGTTTTTCATAGCTTCTGTGTTTCAGATGGGCACGATTCCGGCCATACCCGCATCCGGATAAATATTCGTTGAGCGGATTGACCAATTCATACGCTGAGCGTATTTATTGGCCATGGTCACACTCGCACAGTACCTCAAATCCAGTGGTTTAACGCAAAAGGCGTTCGCGGAAGCGGTTGGTGTCAGCCAGCCGACTGTGAACCGCTGGCTCAGTGGATCCAAGCCGTCCTGGGAAAAAGCGGCTGCAATCGAGCGTATCACGGGCAAGCAAGTGCCGCTTTCGGCATGGGCTGATGCAAAAACGGAGGCCAGTGCATGACCTCCGTTTCTCCCTTTCCCGGTTCCGTTCCAGTTCGCACGTCACGGGGCGATCATAGGGCGGACGGTGTGGAAAGATCTTGCCAGAAGTGCACGGGGTCGGCGGAGGAGCGGGCGCTGAAGAAGCTGGTCGTGAAGGCGCTGTGGACGGAGTTTCCTGGGCACCAGAGCGAGAAGGGGCTGGCCGAGGAGGCCTGTCACTATTTCCGGGACAAGAAGGGCGATCCGATCTCGCCTCGGACGGTGCGGTACTGGCTGCGGGAAGAGACGCTGCCGAGTGCGGTGCACCTGTCGGCGCTGGTGATCATGCAGCCGGCGATGTTCCTGGGCCACTGGCTGGGGCGTGGTGACAAATGATCCGGACCACCTTTCACGCGGCCGCCCATTGGGGCGCGCACGCCCTTCTTGCCTTTTCGCGCCGGCCGATGCGCCGGGGCCGGGCGCGGCGGGCGGCCCTGATGCGCCGCGCCGCGGAAAAACTTTTCACGCTGGGCAAGGGGGCGGCCTGATGATGGCGCTGCCGGCGATCCCCGACTGGCAGGCCCCGGGCGTGGCGGCCTGCGAACGCGCGGGCCTTGTCCGGCGCTCTGCGGCTTTCGCGGACGTGGCCAAGGTGGCCAAGGGCCGACTGGTCTATCTCGCGATGCCCTGGGCCGGGGACCTGGCGGTGGACGACTATGGCGTCGGCTGGGACCTCGATGCCGCCATCGCGGCGGGCGAGGTTGCGGCCTGGCATGCAAGGGCGCTGGCCCTTCTGGGCGTCTGCGCGGTGCCTGTGGCCGCGATCCAGTCGCTGATGCTGCAGCTCGACCTGGTCGACCCGCAGCTGACCCCCAATGACACGGTCTTCTGGACCGGCTGGACGATGCCGCTGCAGCGGGCCTGCGCGGTGGTGGCGGTCCTGGCCGTTCCCGGCTGGGACGACAGCCCCGAGGTCTGGGCGGTTCTGCGCGCCGCGGTCGCCGTGAACGTGCCGGTCCTGGTGCTGGAGGACGCAACATGACCGAGGGCCAATTCTGGATCGTCTGCAGCCTGCAGGGCCGCGCGCCGCGCACCGCGCATGACAGCCGGGAAGAGGCCGAGGGCGAGGCGCAGGAGCTGGCCCGGCAGAGCCCCGGGCGGACTTTCGTCGTGCTGGAGGCCGTCACCGGCTTTTGCGCGCTGGTGGCGCCGCCGCAGCGGCTGTCGCTGGTGGAATGCCGGCCGGTCTTTGTCACCGGCGAGATCGACTTCTGAGGGGGGCGGGGCATGAATGCGGCATATCTCTCGGTGGTGGGCGGGGACGAGGATCTGCCGGTCTATCCCTTCACCAGCGACGACCGGCTGGACAGCCACTGGTTCATGCCCTGGCACCGGCAGCGCTGGCTGAACAGCGAGATGCGCCTGAAGGGCACGCCCGAGGCGCGGGCCTATTACTTCGACCTGATCAACATATCCTATGGGCATTCGCCCATCGGCACGCTGCCCGACGATACCGAGCAGCTGGCCAAGTTCGCGATGTGCGATCACGCCCACTTCGTGAACCTGTGCCGGCTGCCCTTTGGGCCGCTGCATCGCTGGAAGCGGTGCATCTGCGATGGCGACGACGCCGGCGAGGGCACGGTCAGGCTCTATCACCCGACGGTGCTGGCGATGATGCGGGACGCGATGGCGCGGAAGGAAGACAACCGCGCCCGGAACGACCGGGCCAGCGCCAGCAAGCGGCAGATGCGGCTGCGCAGTGCCGTGGCCGGCTACCATGTCGATTTGTCGAAGAACGACGCGGCGGTGCTCTGGATGGACCAGTGGCTGCTGGACGAGGGCTGCGACTATCGCAGCGCGGCCTGGATCGAACGGGCCATCGGCGCCTGGTCGAACCACATGGCGGACCTGGGCCTCCGCCGACGCTGACGACCCTGTCCTGAACTGTCCCGAACTGTCCGAAGGACACTTCAAGACAGTCTCGGACAGTCTTGGACTGTCCACACCGACAGGGACAGGGACAGGGAAAAAACAGGGAAAGGGACATTGTCGCCCGAACCTGTGGACAAGATGGCACCGGCGAAGGGCCGAGAAAGGGGGAAGACGATGGCAAGCGATGGACAGGAAACCAGCCGCGACCGGGTGAGACGGATCCTGATCCGCCCGCTGCAGGAGGCAGGCATGGGGATGAAACCGAAGAAGGGCGAGCGTCCGGCCGAGCGCGAGGCCCGGGAACGGGCGTTCCTGGACGGTCTGGCGGACGAGCTGGGCTATTGCAGCGACCGGGTTCTGGCGGGCCTGCGCGAATGGGCCGAGGCCAGCGGCGAGGGTACGCGGCGCAGCTGGTGGCCGGGCCGGGTGGGGTTCCTGGCCACGGCGCAGCGCTACCAGCCGCGGCCGCTGGAACAGCTGCCGGCGATTGCCAGCTGGTTCGGCAGCCGGGCGGGCGCCGAGGCACGGGCGGTGCCGGGGCGGCTGGTGGCGGAGTTCCAGTTCATCGAACGCCACCGGCGGCCCCCGATCCACGACGCGGAGCGGCGGGCGCTGGACATGCGGGCGCGCGAGATCGCGGACACCGCGGCGCGGCTGCGTTCCCGTGTGGACGAGAACCGGGCCGATGCGTCCGACCGGGCGAGCCTTGATGCTCATGACGACATCGAACGACGGGCGCTGGCCATCGTGGCCGCGGGCGAGACGGCCCGCAGGGAAGGAACATCCGCATGAAACCTCTCACGACGGAAGAACAGGCGGCCATCGCGGCCTTCCTGGCCGATGGCGGCCAGGTGACCCGCTGCACGGACAGGGCCGGGAAAGAGGTGGCCCGGTTCGAACCGGTGGACCCGGCAACGCCATCCAACACCCGCCCCGGACCGGAGCCGCGGACCGTTCGCCAAATGGGGGTGCGCGAGGCGCTGGAATGGGCCTTCGGCACGGAACATGCGCGGCTGAGCTATGGCGAGGGTCTGGGCGAGACCGGCCCGGGCTTCGGGATGGAATACATCCTGCTGCAGCAGGCGGAGCTGGGGCGGCGGGTCGATGTCAGCTGGGGCCGGTCGCGGCCGGCGGACGATGCGGAACTGATCGCGGCGGCGGTGCAGGGGGCGCTGCCCCGGGCTGAGGCGCTTTGGCTGGCGGATCTCGCCCGGTCGGGAACCACGCCGGATCCGCTGGTGGGGGCTGTTCCGAGGATCGTCCCGGAGGGATGGCACCAGAACCAGAACGGCTGGCGCCCGGCCACGGCCGATGCGGCAGAGCTGGGCCCGGGCGGCTGGCGGCCGCAGCCCCGGCGGAACCGCAAGGGGGTGATCGTCGCGGATGCTGTGCGCTACACGCCGTGCCGGTGGGAACGGACCCCGCGCGAGATCGGGGCGGCCCGGCGGCGCTATCTCGACTGGATCGGGCACCTGATGACGGTGCTGGCGGCGCTGCAGCATGTGCCCCTGACCTGGGTCGAACTCACGGACGACCTGCCGCCGATGACCCCCTGGCGAAATTCTTCTTGACCGTCGAATCCCGGGGGTACTAGACAGGATGCCAGCACCACACGCGCGCCCGGCGGGACATCCCGACCGGGCGCGTTGCGTTTGGGGGAGTGCTCTTCTGAAAATCTGTGCAGCACCTGGGTGCGAAGAATTCGCGGACGCAGGCGGCGCCCGCTGCGCCCGTCATCAAAAAGAGCAGGATGTCAGGCGCGCCGCGCAGAAGGCTGCGGCCCAGGCAACGCCACATGCCGCCGCGGCGCGCGCGCTCTATGCCGATCCGCGTTGGAAGTCGGCGGCGCGTGCGTTCCTCGCCAGGCATCCGCTTTGCGGGGACTGCGGGGAGCTGGGCGTCATCGAGCCGGCAACGGACGTTGATCACATTGTCCCGCACAAGGGTGATCGGCGGCGTTTCTGGGATCGATCCAACTGGCAGCCGCTCTGTCATCGCTGCCACAGCCGGAAGACAGCCCGTGAGGTTTGGCACGCGGACCGGGGGTAGGTGAAAAACCTGTGCACCCTGCCCGAAACCGACCGTCAGACCTCCGTTTCTGTGCGGGCTGAATTGAGGAAAAAAGCCCACCTGATCAGGTCTTATCGGCAGGTGGCCGAGTTGGAGACAAGACCATGCGTGGACGAAAGCCGACGCTCGACAACGTCGTGCCGATGCGTGGCGATGTGCCCAAGCCGGTGCCTGAGCCGCACGACCTGATGTCCGAGAGCGCGAAGCAGGTCTGGGAGCGCCTGGCCCCGGAGCTGGTTCGGAAGGACCGCCTGGAACCGATCTGGGAAGACACTTTCGCGGCTTACTGCGAGGCTGTGGCCGACGTGGTCGAACTGACCAGCAACATCACGCTGGAGGGGCGGACCTATACCGTTCGGACCCGCAACGGTCTGCAGCAGAAGAAGACGGCGAACTGGCAGGCGCGCCAGGATGCGCTGTCCAACATGCGCCAGCTTGGCGCGCTGTTCGGGATGTCGCCTGTGGATGATACGCGACTGGCGAACGGAGCGCAGGGGGATCTGTTCGACCAGATCATGCGGCAGCTCGATGGATCCGGTTGATCACCCGGTCACCCGGTACGCGATCAGCGTCGTTGAGGGGGAAGTTGTCGCCGGGCCCATGGTTCGGATGGCGTGTGAACGGCACCTGCTGGACCTGGAAACCGCCGCGGATCGCGGGCTGTTCTTCGATACCCGCGCGGCCGACCGGATCGTGAACTTCGCCGGGCTGCTGCGCCACACCACGGGCAAGATGGCAGGCGCAAGTTTCGACCTGCAGCCCTGGCAGGTGTTCCGGCACGGATCGGTCTTCGGCTGGAAGCACGAGGAAACCGGGCTGCGCCGGTTCCGGTCCACCTATCACCAGGTGGCCAAGAAGAACGGCAAGACCACGGACACGGCGGTGCCGATGCTGTTCACTCAGCTGTTCGACGGGGAAGGGGCACCGCAAGGCTATTGCGCCGCCACCACACGGGACCAGGCCGGGCTGCTGTTCAACGAAATGAAGCGGATGATCCGCGCTTCGCCCGTGCTGGGCGAGCTGCTGGACGTCTACAAGGCGCAGATATCCTGCGACCGGACGGGGGGGTACATCCGGGCACTGAGCCGCGACGGGAACAGCGCGGACGGCATCAACCCGCATTTCGCGGCGCGGGATGAGGTGCACCGCTGGACGGACCGGGAACTGGCCGAGGTGGTCGTCAACTCGATGATCGCCCGGTCGCAGCCCATCGACTGGGCGATCACGACCGCGGGGGCAGACCGGGCCAGCGTTTGCGGCGAGATCCGCCAATATGCCGAGCGGGTGTTGCGGGGGGACGTGAAGGACGACGCGTTCTTCGCCTATGTCGCCGAGCCGCCCGCGGATGCCGACCCGTCGGACCCGGTAACCTGGGCGATGGCCAATCCGAACATCGGGGTGGCGTTCACCGAAGCGGATTTCCGGCGCATTCACGACGAAGCGCAGGCGATCCGGGGCAAGATGCCCAACTTCCGGAGGCTGCACCTGAACCTCTGGACGGAAGGCAGCGAAAGCTGGATCGGTCGCGATCTTTGGGACGGCGGGCTGGCCACAGCACCGTTCGATGTGTCCGACCTGTTCGGGCGGAAGGCATGGCTGGGGGTCGACCTGAGCCGCACCACCGACCTGACATCCATCGCCGTCGCGGTGCCGGTGGAGGATCAGATCTTCCTGATCGTCTATTCCTTCATCCCCAGCGGCCCGAAGGGGTTCATCGCCCGGGCGCAGACGGAGAACCGCGACTATGTGGCGTGGCGCGATGACGGCTGGCTGGAGGTCCACCAGGGCGGGGTCATCGATGAAGACCAGGTCGTGCAGCGGGTGAAATGGCTGGCCGACCGGTTCGACATCCAGGAAGTCGCCTATGACCCCTGGCGCTTCGAGAATGTCGAGAAGGCCATCGACAAGATGCGGGTTCCGCTGGTGTCGCATCAACAGGGTTACAAGAGCATGTCGCAGCCGACCAAGCGGTTCGAGCGGGCCGTCATGCAGGGCCGGATCCGGCACAATGCCAACCCGGTCCTGGCCTGGGCGGTCGGCAACGTGGTCCTGGACGAAGACGCGGCCGAGAACGTGAAGCCGAACAAGAAGAAGGCCACCGGGCGGATCGATCCGGCCGTCGCCGCGATCATGGCCGTGGGCCGTGCCGAGTTCGGCGCCCAAAAACGCAAGGCAAAGGATGTGATCATCGTATGAAGATTCTCGGGCTGGAAATCACGCGCGTCGGCGCGGCATCTGTTCCGGCCGTGCCACGCAGTGAGCCGCCGATGACAGCCGATGTCGCGGTGGGCGCCGCTGCGCAAGCGGGGATCTCGGGCTTCCTGTCGGCAGGATGGGGCGGATCCGCCACGCGTGTTCGGGGCCTGCCGCCGGTCACGCCGCAGAGTGCGGCGAACCACGGAACCGTGTTTTCCTGCTGCAACAACATCTCCGGCGACCTTGCCAAGGTGCCGCTGAAGCTCTGGCAGCGGGGCGATGGGCTGGACGTGCGGGTGCGTGAACATCCCGCGACATATCTGCTGAACGTGGAGGCGGCGCCCGGCGTTCCTGGCAAGGTGGTGCGGTTCGCTGCGGTCTATGCCTACGCCCTTCGGGGCAATGGGCACATTTACGCGCCGAGGGACAGCGGTGGCGAGCTGATGCGGCTGGACCTGCCGCGCCTGGGTGGGGTGACGATCCTGCGCGACGGGTTGCAGCGCTTCTACCAGTTCGAGGATGGGGCCGGCACGCATCGCACGGTGCCGGCACGGTCCATGGTGCATATGCGCTACATGGCCGAAGACGGGTGGACCGGCCGCAGTCCGATCAGCGTTGCGGCCGAAAGCATGGGCATCGCCCTGGCGGGCCAGCGCGCGGCGGCGCGGAATGCCTCCGGCGGCACCGCCAAGGGCGTGATCAAGCTGGCGGACGTCTACGACACCGACGAAGACCGCGAACGCAACGCCCGGCGCATCAAGGCCGCGATGACCGATCCGGACGCCGATGGGTGGATCGTCACGCAGGCCGAAGAAGACGTGAAGCGGCTGGACGTGTCGGCGGCGGATTCGGAACTGCTGGCCGGGCGGAAGTTCGACCGCGAGATGATCGCGGGCCTGTATCGGATGCCGCTCTTCAAGCTGATGAGCGTCGAAGGGGGCGTGAAGGCAAATTCGCAGCAGCAGGCCATCGATTACAAGACCGACTGCCTGATGCACTGGTCCGAGCTGGTCGAAGCCCAGATGAACATGGCGATCCTGACCCGTGAGGAGCGCGAAGCCGGGCTGTTTCTTCGCCATGATTTCGGGGCGCTTCTGCAGACCACCACGAAGGAACAATACGACGCCCTGAGCAGGGCGGTCGGCGGCCCGTTCCTTCGCCCCAACGAAGCCCGCGCCAAGATCGGCGAAGGGCCGGTCGATGAAGGCGCCATGCTGAACCCCGCGCCGAACATGACCCGCGACAGCGGGGCGCCGGCGGCGCAACAGGAGGACGACGAATGACCGTTTCCACGACCGTGGCGGGGCTGTTCACCGGGGCCCCGGTGGCGCTTGCGCCGGAACAGGCCGGGCCCTTCCTGTCGGCGCATCTGCCGGCCGAGGCGACGGCCCAGGGGGCGCAGGCCGCGGCCATGCTGGAGCCCGGGGAGCGTTACGCGATCACCCGCAACGTTGCCGTGGTTCCCGTACGGGGGCTGTTGACGCCGAATGCCTTCGCGCTGGAGCGGTGGCTGGGCTGGACCACCTATCAGGGGTTGGAGGCCACGCTTGGCGAATTGGCGGCCAACGAGGATGTGGCAGCCATCGTTCTTCCCATGGACTCGCCCGGCGGGCTGGTGATCGGATGTACCGGCGCCGGCCGTGCCGTTGCTGCCGCTGCCTCTGTCAAACCCGTTCACGCGCTGGTTCATCCTCTGGCGGCATCGGCTGCATACTGGATCGCTTCGCAGGCCACCGACATCACGATCACGCCGGGATCGTTTCTTGGGTCCATTGGCGTCCTGGGCGGTGCCAGCCATCCCGTGAAGGCGGGCGAGGCGCGCGGCTGGCAGGACTTCGTCACCGTTTCCGGTCATGCCCGTGCCAAGCGCCCCGATCCGACCACCGAGGCGGGCCAGGCCGAGGCGCAACGCGTCGTGGATGCGATGGAAGCTGAATTCCACGCGGCAGTGTCGACCGGGCGAAGCATTCCCTTGGCAGATCTGCCCGCGCGGCTGAGCGTGACCGGTGATCCGGCGGACGGGGGCGCGATCTTCTGGGGGCAGGAGGCGGTGTCGCGCGGGCTGGCGGATCGCGTCGAAACCGATGCAGATTTCTGGGCCCGCATCGGTGCGGCCTATGCGCCGCGCCAGCCGCGCGTCCGACGGTCGGCCCGGGCTGCCGCTGCAGCCGCCCAGGCAGCGATGGCGCGCGCCACGCTCTGACGCCGGCGAACATTCGAGACAGCACGCAGCGCGTCGGGGGTTCCCGGCGCGCCCCTTCGTTCCGCTGCGGCGGAAAGCATGGCTGCGCGCGGGCGCGGCACCACCATCGAAAGGAGAAAACCGATGGGTGACATCAACGATCTGCGCCGCAAACGGAAGGCCGCGGCGGACGACATGCAGGCCAGGGCCGATGCGCTGACCGCGCTTGGCGACCAGGACGACGCCACGGACGAAGCGATTGCGGGCGCCGAAGCCGCGTTCGAGGCCGCACAGACCGCGTTCGGCAAGGCCGACAAGGACGTGAAGCGGGCCGAAGCCGTCGAAGCGGCACAGGCGGCCAGCGCACTTCCGGAGCCCGGAGCGGAAGAGGAACCGGCGGGGCAGGGCAGTGCGGCCGTGGCCGCGATGGCCAAGGAGCCCGGTCTGCGCTTCGGGGCGATGCTGCGGACGCTGGCAGCGGCTGGCGGCAGCGTGCGTGAGGCGCGGGCCATTGCCGAGGAAAACGGCCAGTCCGGTCTGTTCGCGGCGGGCCAGAACATGGGCACGGGCGAGGCGGGCGGGTTCCTGGTGCCCGAGGACGTGGGCAGCGAGGTGATCGAGCTTCTGCGCCCGGCTTCGGTCGTCACCGCGATGGGGCCGCGCTTCATCCCCATGCCGAACGGCAACTTCACGCAGAACCGCCGGGCGACCGGCGCCGACTTCGGCTATGGCGACGAAACCGACGATGCGCCGGCCACCGGCATGACCTTCGGCCAGCTCAAGCTGTCGGCGAAGAAGCTGCGGGGCATCGTGCCGATTTCCAACGACCTGCTGCGCTCGGCTTCCACGGCCGTGGACCGCATGGTGCGCGACGACGCCATCGAAGATGCGGCACAGATCCAGGACCGTTACTTCCTGCGCGGAACCGGCACCGAGTTCGCGCCCAAGGGCCTGCGCTGGCAGGCGGTCGGGACCAGCTGGGAAGCCAGCCACATCCTGGACGCGAACGGCACGGTGAACCTGCAGAACGTCGACAACGATCTGGGCAAGCTGGAACTGGCGCTGGCCAACGCGAACGTGCCCTATTCCGGGGCGCACTGGGTCATGTCCCCGCGGGTGGCCATGTTCCTGACCAACCTGCGCGACGGCAACGGCAACAAGGTCTATCCGGAGATGGCGGACGGCATGCTGCGCCGCAAGCGCGTGCATGTGACCACCGAGATTCCCGACAACCTGGGCGGGGACGGGGACGAGTCGGAAATCGGCCTGGTCGCACCGCGCCAGGTGGCCGTCGGCGAACACATGGGCGTCAACATCGCGATGTCTGGCGATGCGGCCTATCGCGATGCCCAAGGCACGCTGCAGTCGTCCTTCAGCCGCGACGAAACCCTGATGCGGCTGATCATGCAGCACGACATCGGGCTGCGCCATATCCCGGCCGTCGCGTGGCTGAAGGCCGTGACCTGGGGCGCGTGATCCGCGGCTGACCTGACGTCGCCCGGATGACCGGGGGGCGAATCCACACCTTCCCGAAAGAGGACAAGACCATGATCCAGAAAAAGGACATCGGCGCGCTGATCCTGCCGATCCGCGCTGCCGCCAACGCCGCCGCGACCGCGGGCGGGTCGGGCGATTCCACCGAAGTGACCGGGGCGATCATCGACCGTCTGAGCATCGCATCGCCCAGTTCCGGGGTTCTCGCGATCCCGTTTTCGGCCGCGCTGGCCGAAGGCGAGACGCTGACCGTCGGCTGGGAAATCGAGCACGGCGACGAAGACGACCTGTCGGATGCCGCCAGCTTCGCCAGCGGCAGCGCCGTCGTGGCCACCGGCCCGACCGGTGGCGGCACCGTCACCGGGTGCTTCAACGTGGACGTGAAGCTGCGCGGCTGTGCGCGTTACGTCCGCGCCAACTATACCCCGGACCTGAGCGCCTCCGGCACGGATACGGCGGCGCTGTCGGCGTTGATGATCTGTGGCGGCATGGATCGGTTGCCGCAATGATCCGGGTGGCCGTGACGTTCAACCGAACCTGGCGGATGTACCAGAAGGGTGAGACGGCGGGCTTTCCCGCCAAGCAGGCCGATGACCTGAAAGCCCGGGGGATCGCGCGCGCCCCCGGGACGGCCGCGCCGGTCAAGACGGAAACGCCGGACAGGGTGTCGTCCGATGCCCTGAGCGCGCCGTTGTTGTCCGGTGGGACGGTGGCGTTTGGAAAGGCTTCGGGCGACGGAAATGCTGCCGCTTCGGCCGGGGATGGCGCGGATCAATCCGCCGGCGCGCCGCCGAAGCAGGGCAGGCGGAGCTGAGGTCGGTCTGGCGGGATGCGATACATTGGTGAAAGCGAAACCCCCGCGCTTGTGAGCGTGGCGGATTTCAAGAGCGCGGGCCATATCGGGGCCGACGACGTCGTCGACGATGCGCCGATGGAAAGCTTGCTGGCCGTTGCGCAGGCCGTGGTCTGCGATGCGACCGGCATCCCGCCTGCCGCGGGCCTTTACGAATTCACCTGGCCTGTCATGGGCCGGGAATGGCGGCGGTGGTGGTTCCCGTGCCGCCCTGTCACCGGGATAGTCGAAGTGGCGGTGAACGATGCCACCGGCGCATTCGTGGCGCAAAGCCTCGACGGCATGCAGCTTGTGCAGGGTTACGATGAACCTCAGCTGCTGTTGCCGGCGAATTGGTCAGGTTTCGGCGACGATGTTCACACGATCCGTATTCAGGCCACGGTAGGCAGTGACGCGCCGCCGCCGCAGCTCGGGCAGGCGATTACCCTGATCGCGCGCGAATGGCACAACGCCGGCATCCTGATCGAGGGCGAGGGACCGGCCCCGCGCCTGGGTTTCACCGGGAAGCGGCTGATCAAGCAGGTGCGCTATGCGCGTCCCCGCGTGGCGGCGCCCTGCTGATGCTGCTGGATGTGCTGGTGACCGTGCTGCGCCATACGAAAGGCGCGCGCGGATCGTTCAATGAGCCAGAGGTGACCTGGCCGGAGGCGGGAAAGGTCTATGCCGCCGAAATGCCGGTGTCATCGGACGAGACCGCAGCCGTAGGGCAGGAAATGGCCTTCGAACGGGCTTCGCTTCGGATGAGGCGCAACTCCCTGACGGACGCCATGACGACGCGGGACCGTCTCAGCTTTCGCGGGGCCACCTGGGAGATTGCGGGCAAGCGGTCCGCCGGGGGCAGCCGACGGGCGTTTTACCACGTGGACGTCCTTCGGCGCATCGACACCGACCGCGACGAGGAGTGATCCGGCATGTCCATGGGTTTCAAGATGACCGGCTTCCGCGACATCGAGAAGGCTCTGGCTGCGCTGCCGCAGGGCACCGCGAAAGGGGCGGCGCGGCGGTCGATGAAGAAGCAGCTGGCGCCGGTGGCCGCCACGGCGAACGCCCTTTGGCCCGGGTCGGAGGATGACGTGTTCCGGATCACGTCCCGGATCGCGGCCAGCCAGCTTGGCGACAGCTATGCCGAAAAGGGCAAGAGCGTCCTGAACCTGTTCGTCGGGGCACCCGGGGGGCGGGACGGCACGCCGGAAGCGCATCTGATCGAATTCGGAACCGGCCCCCGGTTCCAGAAACGCGGGCGGTTCACCGGGTCCGTGGCGCCGACACCGATGCTGCAGCCCGCCTGGGACATCCACAAGGCCAGCATGCTGGAGGGCCTGGGCAAGGAGCTTTGGGAAGAGATCGAAAAGACCGTCGCCCGACGCGCGAAGCGGTCCGCGAGGGGATGATGGAAGAGCAGATCTTCGACCTGCTCACGGGCGGGGTCGGTTTTAGCGTCTGGTGGGGAAGCCTGGGCGAAGGAACGGACCTTCCGCGGGCAGCCATCTTTCGGACCAGCGGCGTGCGATCCATGCACCAGAAGGGCACGGGGCTGATGCAAACCCGACTGCAGATCGATTGTTACGGCAAGACGTTCTGGCAGGCGCTTGGCGCGTCCCGCGAGGTGCGCGGTCTGCTCGAAGGCTATCAGGGCGGCGTGGTGCAGGGCGTTTTCCTGGAGAGCACGCGCGACGGGACGGAAACCGCAAAGGAAGGCCGGATCGGCTATCGGGACGTGGATCAGCTGCTGAAGCGCGTGTCCCTGACATTCGCGGTCACGCACAACGACTAGCCGCCGGGGGACCGGCAATCACACATCGCTGAGCAAAGGAGATCGCCATGGCGACCAAGCAGCGTATTGTCTTCGGCTCCACAACGAAATGGGGCACCGACGGCAGCACCTGGGCTGATATCCCGGAGTGCAAGGGCATCGCGGTGCCGACCATCGAGGTGGACTATCAGGATGCGACCCACCTTCAGAGCCCCGGGGGTTTCCGCGAATACGTTCCGGGCCTGAAGGATCAGGGATCGATCACCCTGCCTTGCGGCTATTCCAGCGCGGGCTATGCGCAGGCGCATGGCTACATGATGGCCGGAACGCTGGTCCATTTTCAGACCACGCTGCCGAAGGAAACGGGGCAGGCGACCGGCGATGTCTTCGAGTTCACCGGCTATGTGGCGCCCCAGCTGGAGAGCAACGAGGTCGGCGATATCATCGCCATGAACCTTGTCGTCCGGACCACCGGTCAACCGACCTTCACTGAAGGGACGGCGGCATGATCAGCGGCGTGACCAGAGACATCGGCGGGACATCCGAGACGTTCCGCATGGCCAGCCGTGCGATGATGGCGCTTGAAGATCACTACGGCAAGGGCATTGCCGAGGTGCTTTCCGGCCTTAAGGAGGGTTTCCGGATCGGCGATCTGATCAGGATCGTTTCGGAATGCGCCTGCGATGGCGCCGGCGTTGACATGGATGCCGCGGGCGAAATCGTCGATGCCCTTGGTATCGATGGTGCCGGCGAACTTATGGGCGAAGTGGCGGAAGCCGCTTTTCCTGAGCCGAAGAAGGGCGCGGCAAAAAACTCGAAGCGGGCGGCCCGGTCGAAATAGACTGGCCCGCCCGGCTTCGGGCGTGGGTCGTGGCAGGGCAGGATCCGGAGGCATGGCCCCGGGCCACATTGCGGGAAGCCCAGATCATCCTGGAAGCATCCGCGTTGCGGGATGCGCGGATCGCCTGGCAGGCGGCGACATACCATCGGTTCGCCGTCCACCAGCCGAACGACATGCCGGACCAGCCGGGCTTTGAGCGCGAGGAAGGCGTCAACCGCGAGGCGGATGTCGTGGAAGCCCGCGCCTGGATGAGGGCAGTGAGTAAAGGGGCAGGCAGTGGCAGTTGAAATCGGCGCACTTCGGGCGCTCCTGAGCCTCGACAGCGCGGCCTTCGAAAAGGGGGCGAAGCGGGCGCAGACCAGCATGGGCAAGCTGGAGCGGTTCATGTCGAAGGCGGCCGCAAAAATGACCAGCGTCGGCAAGACCATGTCCGCCCGCGTGACGGCGCCGTTGGTGGCTGCGGGCGGGCTCATGGTCAGGTCCTCTCTGCGCACCGTCGATGCGCAGGCAAAGTTCGCGCAGTCTCTGGGCACCACGACCAGCAGTATCCAGACGCTGACGCGCGCGGCCGATATGGCGGGGATTTCGCAGGGCGAGCTTGAAGGTTCGCTCCTGCGCATGACGCGGCGGATCAGCCTGGCAGAGCAGGGTGCAGGCGCGGGCGCGAAGGCTTTCGCGCGCCTTGGTATCGAGGCGCGCAACCTCGCGGGTCTTGATGCCGCCGAGCGGGTGAAGTTGATTCAGGAGCGCATTGCCGCCTTGATCCCGGCGGCGGAGCAGGCCGCGGTTGCTTCGCAGATCTTCGGGGACAGGACCGGCCTTGCCATGCAGCGGCTGGACGCCGCGACCATCGACAAGGCGAACGCTGAACTTGAGAGGTTCGGCGTCAAGGTCTCCGACATCGATGCCGACAAGATCGAAGAGGCAAACGACGCGATGTCCGCGCTTGGCCTGGTCACGACGGGGCTGGCAAATCAGATGACTGTCGCCTTGGCCCCGACGTTGAAGCGCATCGCCGAGGCTATCGCGAATGTGGCTGCATGGTTCAGCAACCTTTCACCTCAGATGAAGCAGTTCATCGCAGTCTCCGTTTCAGCCGCGGCTGCCATCGGCCCCGTCACGTTGGGGATTGGCTTGATGGCATCCGGGATGGCAACGGCGATTGGCGCTGTCCGTGCGATGGTCGCAGCCTTGTTCACTATGCGCGGGGCAATGCTTGCGACCGGTATTGGTGCGCTGGTCGTCGCTGCCGGTGTTCTGGCGAACTGGTTCACGAAGCTGGTGAACAAGGCCGGCGGGTTCTCGGAGGCTCTGAGCCTCCTTGGCGACGTGGCGCAAGAGACATGGAGCAGGATCGGCCAGGGCGGCCGGGGCCTCTACCTGATCCTCAAGGGCGCAGCCGACGGCATTGCAGCCGCATTCGTGTCGGCCTTCGCGTGGATCGCGGGAAAGTGGGATTCGCTTGTGAACGGGATGGCCGCTCCGTTCAATCGCATCATGGATGGCCTCGGGATCGACGCGCAAATCGGCGCCAGCAAGATCGGGGAGGCCCTTGGCGGCATTGCCGACGAGTGGAGCGGCAATGCGGTTGCAAACATCGCCGAAGGCGGCGCCTTGCTGAAAGGGGCTGCGACGGCTCCGATGGAATCGCTCAATGCCCTTAAGGCAGTGATGGCGGCCACCGCGGAAGAGGCGGGCGGCGCTGCCGCGGCGACTGCCGATCTTGGTGAGGCAATCAAGGACATCCCGGACCTTGAGAGCGTTACAGGTGGCGGAGGGGGCGCAGGGAAGGCCGCGAAGGAAGCTGCCGAGGCCGCCAAGAAAGCGATGCAGGAAACAGCGGCCGAAGCCGCGACGGTCGCGTCCGAAATCACGACGCCGATCAAGGATGCCCTGAAGTCCGGCGAATTCGAGTTCAGGAGCTTCGCAGATGCGGCTGTATCGATCATGCAGCGGATGGCGGACCGGATGATCGACAAGGCTTTTGCGCCGATTGAAGATGCACTGGCCAACTTGATTGTTGGTCAATCCGGGAAAGGGCTGTTCTCAGGCACCAGCTTCGGGGGAATTGGCGCGGCGGTCTCTGGCCTGTTCAGCGGCTTCAAGGGTTTCTTTGCCGATGGCGGAGTGCTGGGGGCCGGTGAGTGGGGCTTTGCCGGCGAACGGGGAATCGAGCCAGTCGTTGGTCCTGCCAAAGTCATATCCAACAAGGATGCGTTCGGGGGCGGCAATCAAATGGGCCGCGTTGATGTCGGGATCGACGGCGCCGGGAACCTTGCCGTTCTGGTCAGGAACATCGCCGGTCAGGTCGTCGGCGAGGCCAGCGCATCGATCATCCAGACCGCCCGCCGTGGCGCTGTGTCCGACGTGGACAGCGCCATGCGTGAGACACGAACCTTTGGCGGGGGGCGCCGATAGTGCCGCAGGTCATCACTTGGCCGCCGGTGTCCATCGCGGCATACGGCGTCGGCCCGACGCGACCCGGGTCGACCAGCTACGGCATGAGGGGCAACCCATACTATAGCCAGTACCGGGCGGCGCGCGAGCAGTACGATGTGGACGTTCTGAGCGTCAGCACGACGCAGGACGGTCTGGGATACCTGACGGCTCTGCGGCGCCAGTTGGACGGACAGGTCCCGCTGGTCATGATCCGCCCGCTTTCCGCCCTGCACTGGGCTGCTTGGGCGCCGCTGCTTGGGCTGCGAGGTGCCACGGATCTGGAATGGACCGCCGACGGCCGGACGCTGACATGGGATCTATCGTGGCGTGACGGCGTGGTCATCACCGCGACGGTCAAATCTGACGGCAGCTGGAACGCGATCCGCTGCACCGGCCTGCCGCCGAACCGTATGATCGCCTATCCGGACGAGATCGTGCGGGATTCAACCGGTGCCACGGCGCGGGTCCTGAAGGCCGAACGGTCTGACGCCGGCGGCGGGGCCGTGATCCGCCTGGATGGTCCGCTGGCGGCGGGCGAGGTCGTGATCGGGGCCCTGGAGAGTCGCGTCATGGAAATCACGGACTGGTTCACGCCGCGCGTGTCGTTCGGGCAGGAGGTTATGAAGATGAGCATGCGCCAGGTCTTCGCGACCGACTTTCCCGACGCCTTTGTCGAGGTCGACCCGTGGAGCTGACGCGCGGGATCGACCCCGTTCTGCTGACGGCGATATCGAACCCGGCCGGGTTCTATCCCGCCGTCTTGATATCTTCGGTCTGGCCGGATGGCACGGCCTGGGTTCACAGCGGCGACGGTGATCTGCCGTGGAACGGCGAGATCTGGTCGGGCATCGCGCCGATTGCCGAAGCTGCGGTTCCGGGCGAGCGGTCCGGGCTGGTGCCGGGCGAAGGGACGCTGACGGTTCGCGGCACGTTCGAGGCGGTTCTGTCTTATGCCGATCCCGCCGCGCGGAACGGGCTGGTGCAGATGTACGTCGCGGCGACGACAGAGCCCGGCGGCACGGTCCTGATCGGGACCCCGCACCTGGCCTTCACGGGATACCTGGACGCCAACAGCGCGGTCCTGGACGCGGCGACCGGCGATGCATCCCTGACGGTGACGGCCGGCACGGGCCCGGCCGCGCGGGAACATGCCGCGCTCTATCACAGCCCCGAGGACCAGAAGGCCCGGCACCCGGGCGACACGCTGCTGGAACGGGCGGCGGTTGCGACGCAATGGCGTTCGACGCGGATCCAGTTCCCGAATCCGGGGTGACGCCGGCCCGGGTCGTGGAGGCCGTGGCCGACATCATGGCCGGCCCGCTGATCTATGGCGGGTCGGATTGCTGTCATGCCGCGGCCGACGTGTTCCTGCGCCTGTGGGGTATCGATCTGTGCGCGGCGTGGGTCGCAGAGATCGGGACGGCCGATGTCCGGTCTGCGGGGGCGGCATTGCGCCTGATCGGGCCGCGGGGATTTGCAGTCGTTGCGTCCGCGGTGGTGGCCCGGGCCGGTCTGGTCCAGCGGTTCGAGCACCCGGGCGCACTGGGGCTGATCCGGACCGAGACGGCCGCGCGGTTCGGCGGCGTGATGGCGGGCATCTGCATTCGCCCCGGCTGTTGGGCCGGGCGCACGGAAACAGGATTCGGCATTGCGACGGATGCCGTGACGATCTGGGGAATTCGATGACGGGACTGGCCGTGGCCGCAATCGCCGGTGCTGTGGGTGCGCAGGCCGGCACGTTGGCGTTCGCGCTGATCGAGATCGGCGTCGGGCTGGCATTTTCCTACGCCCTGCAAGCGGTGATGGGGGACGATCAGGGGGAGGTTCAATCCCGGGAACAGGAGCGTGACCTGTCGTTCCCGACCGATCTGCCGGTCTATCGCTTCGTCTATGGCGAGACCCGGGCCACGGGGACGATCCTGCCGCACCCGGTGATCGGGGAATACGGCTTTGGCGTCTACCTGGTGAACAGCCGGCCTTCGGACGGTACGCCGGTGATCCACCTGGACGGGCGCGAGATTCCGTTGACGGGCGATCCTTATGACTTCACGGGAAACGGGGCCGTGCCGGCATCGGGCGACCTGGTGGACCACCTGCAGGTCTGGATCGGCCTTGGCGACCAGAGCGGTCCGCCGGACACTTATGTCAACGAATGCCCCTATGACCCGGCGACCCAACCGCTGGGCTTCCGGTCGACGGATGCCGGCGCCGGGCTGACGGTGGTCTACCTGCTGTATCGCGGCGGGGATCCCGGGACCATTAGCCAGCGCTGGCCCAGCGTGCCGCCACGGCTGCAGGTCGAGGGGCTGCGGACGCCTGTCTATGACCCGCGCGACAGCGGTCAGGATCCGGATGACCCCGACACCTGGGCCGGCACGTCCACCTTCAGCCTGAACGCGCTGGACGTTCTGCGGATGAACCCGTTCCGGCCCTATGCCGACAAGTACCTGATGATGGACATGATCGCGGCAGCGGCGGACGTGGATGAAGAGACCGTCGCGCTGGCCTCGGGCGGGTCGGAGGCACGTTACACGCTGGACGGAACGGTCGTCTTCGACGGTGCCGAACTGGAACAGATCATGGCGCCGATCATGGAAGCGGGAGCGGCGCAGATCGCCCGGATCGGCGGGCGGATCGGATTTGTTCCGGGCGAGGCATCGGCCCCCGTCTACACGGTGACGGATCTGCTGGGCGCCATGACGTTCACGAACATGGCCAAGGCGCGTGACCTGCCGACGCAGATCAAGACCGTCTACACATCGGCCGGCCGGGGCTTTGCCGATGCGGAATTGGCCCTGTGGGATATCCCGGGCGTTGCGGATGGCGAGGAACCGCGGGTTCTGACGCAGCGGTTGCCGTTCACCACGTCGGCCACCCGCGCCATGCGCCTGCGACAGATCAGAGGCTTGCGCAGCCGTCAGCAGAAAGAGCTGGGCGGGGTCCTGCCGCCCGAAGCCCTGGACCTGGTGCCGGGGGCTGGCGTGACCGTGGCCCTGGGGGCGCCCTTCGACACCCGGATCGACGGGGCCTATGAGGTCGAGGAGATGAATCCGTTCGTGTCCCCGCTTGGCGATGACGAGGGCGTTGCCCTGCGCATTCCGGTGACCCTGCGCGGCACATCGGCCGCCGTGTTCGCCTGGTCGACCGACGACGAAGAACCGGTGTTCGATCCGCCCTATGAAGTCGCGATCAACGGCGTCCAGGTCCCGGGTGCAATCAGCGCCGAAACCGGCAACAGCGTGAACCGGACCACGGGGGACCAGATCATTCCCCGGGCGCTCTTCACCTTCGCCCCTTCGCCATCGGCTGGCGTGGTCCGGTACGAATGGCAGGGGCGTGCCACGACGGGCGGCACGTGGGGTGAGATCAGCGGAACGATCCCGACCGATGCGGTGGACGGCGACGACGACATCTTTCGCTATGTCGAGGGCGAGGCGGATGTGCCCATGGACTGGCGGGTGCTGGCAGTCGCCATGATCGACGGTGTGGAACAACGGTCGGCATGGGTCACGATTACGGGTGTCACGCCGACCGTGTCGCTCACTCTGGGCAATCCGGTGATCACCAACCCGATAGAGACGTCGCCCGGTTCGGTAGAGTTCAACGTGATCATGTCGAACGATGGCCAGACCCGCGGGGTTGAAGTTCGGTCGGGTCCGGATGCGGATGTGGCCAATGCCGATCCGTTCGGGGCGCCGGTTTCGGCCTGGGCCAATACGACCATCGGCTTTGCCGAGGGTGGCCTCGGGTCCGGCGTGACGATCTATTATTTCGCCCGGACGCTGGGGCAGTTTGGCAGCGTCGGCGACTGGGTGACCAGCGCACCGGTGACCACTGCATAGGGGCGAAACCCGCGCCCCAACATCCGACCATCCATCAGACGACCGTACCCGGCTGGCCGGGCCCGCGGTCGTCGCCACACGCGAGGCAATACCATGGCCCGTCCCAATCCCTACCTGGAAACCACCGGCACCGACCCGCGGCAGTCGACCAAGGCCAAGGCCGAGGCGATGGTGCGCCGCGCGACCGATCAGATATATGACGAGTTTTCCGGCCAGCTGACCGGGACTGTGGTCGTGGGCGACTGGGACGCTTCGGGCGGGGCGTTCCCCGCAGGCGCTACCCGCGGGGATGCCTATTTCGTCAACGGCGCGGGTACGGTCGACAGCCAGGGCTTCGCCGTTGGCGATTGGCTGGTCGCGTTGGTGGATGACCCGTCGGCAACGACCTATGCCGGCAACTGGGTTCGGGGCGATTACAGTCAGGTGGACCGCGCATCGCGCTATCGCCGCAAGACCGCGGTTCAGGTCCTGGCGGACACGCTGTGGACCTACACCGACGGCCAGCCGTTTTCCGTTGTAGAAGGCCAGACGCTGGTCGCCGAAGCTCAGGGTTTCGCGTACGAGGTCGCGGCATCCGACGCGACCGACCATCACGTTGTCACGTCGCGCCCGACGACACCGGTCAAGCTGTACGCTTCCGCGCTGCCCGACGGGTCCATGGCGGCCGCGTCGTGGGGAGCCGAAATCGTCGCCGACCGGGACGATGCTCCGGCTGCAGAATGCGGTGTCGATATCATTCATGCGATCACTGCTGCGGGCTACGATGTCACGCTGGGTGGATGGATGAATGCCGAAAAACTGCTGGTTCTCACAAGCCAGAAGATCGTGGGGCGCGGTCAGCGCCGCACCGGCATCAACTTTTCCGCCACGATGGAATTTGGCCTTCGGCTCATGGGGTCGGGTGCGACCGTCCAGTCACTTGGCATCTACTCAGACTTCTCGGTCGATTACCTGGTCGACATCGGCGATGGCACGCAAGGATCGGCCTTCGGCTTCGACGCGAAAATCAGCGATTGCCGTCTTGAGGGTGGCGGGGTCAGGACCCTGCGCGCCATGGAGAATTCCAATGGCTATGCCGAGTTTTCCATCATCAGCCAGGCCGGCGCGCGCGAGGAAGGCAGCCCCGGATCTGTCACGGACCACGACCGCCACACGCTGGAGATACGAAGCATCTTCCGGATGACCGGATGCCACGTGTCGTCCGCCACCGGGTGCACGATCTTGCTGACCGGATCCGATGCGACCGAGGAATGCCGGCTGGAATTCAACGGGGGCCGGATCCAGACGGGGTATGACGGGCTGCTGAAGGTTGTGGCCTATGACCACAACTACAAGGCCAACGCCGTGCTTCAGAACGTTTACCTGGAAAACCCCGGCCTGCTGGAAGGCGGTATCACGGCCAACAACAATGTTGTCTCGTCCCTCGTCGCACAAGGCCCCGGCGCGCTTATCGAGGTCGACCTGTACCAGAAGGCATTCGGCCGCGAGGCCGACTACGTGGCGCAGGGGCTGGACGGCGGGCAGGTCTATGTCAGGGGCATGGCACCCACGATCTTCCAGGACGTCAACGCGACCCTGGACCAGGGCGGATTTGCCGAGGTCGCCAAGGCGGAAACCACACCCTATGATGTCGACATCTACGTGCCGGACCCGGGTTTCCTGATCGAAAACGGTGGCACCATCTATTCGCCGAAGTTCGACCAATGCCCGTTCACGACGGCCGGGGCCTTCGATGCGAGCATGTATAACGAGGTGTCGGACAGCGCGCGCGTTCCTGGCACCGTCCGGTTCGGCGGTGTTCCGGCGGTGCGTTCGACATCCAACGGCAGCAACGAATTCGACACCACGGATTGGGTGAGCTTCATCCAGTGCCCTGCAATCGTCGGCAGGCTCGGCATCGATTTCGATGGCCGGTCGCTGGTATCCATCCTTGCCGACGGGACGACGATTGCGCTGCCCGATTTCTTTGACAACGGTTGCACGTCCGACGTTTCGACGACCGCTGGCGAGTATCTGACGGCGGGTTCGGCACTAAAACTGACCGGGGATGGCGTGTCGACGCCCAGCGCCTACGGCTTCAGCTTCGAGATCCGGCCCGACATGGTGGGCCACTTCTTCATGATCACGACGAAGTTTGCCTGCAAGCAGGTGGGCGGCACGTTCGGCGACGCGGGGACGCTGCGCAGCCGCCTGCGTGTCAGCGGCGCGGGAGACCCCGCGACCGAGGTCGTCCCCGTCGCCGGAGAAAGCAGGCGCACGGACTTCACCATCCCCGGCGGGGTCGATGGCAGCATGACCGGCTGGGCTACGGCGGCGCACATGTTCTTTGCGAAGGAAGCGGGGAGCTTGCTTTTCACCCACTATTTCGATGGCCAGACCGTGGCGATCGACGACATCTGCCTGGTCGACAACGTGACGCTGTGGGCGCTGCCATCCGCCGACGGCGGCACCTTCATTTGAGGGACGGGGGATCCATCCCGACAATTCGACCATTCGCCTCGCCGTCGCGCGAGGCTTTCCGCATTGGAGGAACACCATGACAGACCGTTTCGCCCGGGCGCTGCCCCGGATCCTGTCCCATGAAGGCGGCTTCGTGAACCACCCGGCCGATCCTGGCGGCGCCACGAACCGGGGCATCACCCAGGCCACCTACAACGGGTGGCTGAAATCGAAGGGGCGGGGGGCGCGGCCGGTCCGGGACGTCACGGATGCCGAAGTCGCCGCGATCTACCGGGTGCAATACTGGGACGCGATCCGCGGCGACGACCTGCCGGCGGGCGTGGCCTATGCCGTGTTCGACGCGGCCGTGAACAGCGGGCCGGCCCGCGCCGCGAAATGGCTGCAGGCGGCGGTGGGCGTGGCGGCGGACGGCGTGATCGGAATGCAGACCCTGGCGGCGGCAGCGAAGGCGCCGGCGCATCTGGTGATCGACGCCATGTGCGACGCGCGCATGGCATTCCTGAAACGGCTGCGCACCTGGCCCACCTTCGGCCGGGGCTGGACCCGGCGCGTGGCCGACGTCCGCGAGCTGGCCCACATATGGGCATCCGACGAAGGGCTGGCGCCGCCGAAGGTCGCTGCCGCACCCGGTGCGGGGGCGGGGCCTGAGGGACCATTGCAGCCGGTGCTGGATGCAATCAAGAGTCCGGCCGCCCTGGGCGGGGTCGGATCGACCGTCGCAGCCGTCATCGCGGCGGCGGACGGGGACGGGCCGCTGGCCTATGCGCTGTCGGCCGTGCTGGTCCTGGCGGCTGTCGGGGCGATTATCATGCTGATGAGGCGGCCGGCGGAATGAGGCCCGCACTGATCGGCATCGGCGCGGCTGCGATCATCGCGGCCTTTGCCGCCGGTGCCATGTTCCGGGCCCGGGGCGACCGGGTGCAGGACCTGCAAGACCACATCGAAACACGCGAGAGGATCGACAATGCGCTGGATCGTCCTGACGGCTGCGCTTGGCCTGACCGCCTGCACGGCGCCTGTTGAACCCACCGGGCTGTGTGCGGGGCTGCGGCGGCCGGTGGCGGCCCTGCGCGGCGCGCTGAACCGAAATGTCGATCAGACACCGGCCGATGTTGGCGAGGCGGCAACCGACGTCGTGCTGGCGGCTGAGGCGGGTTGCGCGTGGTAAGCATGGTTTTGGACTTCATCCGGTCTCTCGGTCGCGCGAGCCGGTTTTCGGGGGACGCTTACGGCTATGCGGGCAACGTCGCGGCGCATGTGCTGATCGGAATCGGGTCCGTTCTGATGGCCGCACAGGCGGCCCAATGGATGATTGGAGAGTACCCGTACCGCTGGCGCATCTGGATCGGTATTGCCGTTCTGTACGCCGCCAAGGAAATCATCATCGACCGCTGGAACGGGTTCGACACTGTCGAGGATTTCGCATTCGTCGCGATCTATGGCGCCGGCGGCACATGCATGTCTTTCCGTGCCATGCCGCCTGGATACACCGACATCCGATTCGATCCGGCCATTGCGCAAATGTTCTTCGTCGTCTTTGCCTGGCATCTGGCGATAGGCATCGTGAAGCGTCTGAGGGAGGCCGGGAATGGACCAACAGGCTGATCTGGTTTCGCGCGGCGGCATGGCCATCGGATCCGTCGGCACCCTGTTTGGGTGGGCTGCGTCCGTCGATTGGATCGCCCTGATCGGCGTGCTGGTGCTGGTCGCGTCGTTCTTTGTGAACCTTGTGTTCCGTCGCAGGGAAGACAGGCGAAAGACCGAGCGCCACCGCGTCGAAATGGAGATGTTGATGCGGCAGCTGAACGACTGACGAGATCCGCCAGGGGCGCGTTCGCCCGCGTTCCCGCCGGATAGCTGGGACTCGAGACCCCAGACCTGAAGACCAACTGCCCCGGCGCCTGATGGCGTCGGGGGATTTGAAACCGCATGGCCTCATTGTCACGCGGAAAATGTGACCAAGACTCGACAACATTGCCGAATGTGGCCAAGGGCTCTCATCAGGGTGAGCGGATTCGCCCATTCCGATCCATGTCACGAAGCCCGAGGCGCTGGTCGGCTGCTTGACCCTTTCGAAACGAACAGGGAACAGACCGTTGCCTTTTGAGGACATCTGGAGGGCGCGTCACACCTCGTAGTTTCGCTTGGCCAAGAAGGTCTCCGGTGTCATCACCTTGGCCTTGCGCCTGGCTGTCTTGTCGATACGAACGATGCGTTCCGGCCGGTGGTCGGAGTTTTCCATTCGGCGGAACCAGAACCGGTCGGTGGGGAGGCCGTGCGGTCCCATGATCCCGCGTACCAGCGACTTGGCGAGCCCGCGATAGGGCGCGATCAGATCCATGATCCAGAAAGTGTTGCCCGAATTCCAGTCCTCGGGGCGCAGTGGCTGACCTTCCACCATGCGGCGTTCTGCATCTCGGCTCAGCCGTGCCCAGGTGAAGATGCCTCGGGGCACGTCGTCGAAGCGGAACAGCTGGAATTGTCCCAGTTCAAGCGGCGGCTCGAATGACAGGCGCACTGAGGACATGCCGACTGCCGCATGCCGGGGGCTGCGCAGGAGCAGAAAGAAGAGATCCCCATAGATGCGTAACTTCTCGGGCTCGGGTGCCTCAATCTGCGGCAGCTCCTTGCCGGTCGCGTCCACCAGCGTTCGCATCAGGAATAAGCATTCTGGGGAAGTGGGGCAAGCAGCCGCCCTTCCCAGACCCGCAGAACGGGCCGCGCCGTATGGCCATAACTGCGGCCCGCCAGTGCGGCCATCAGCCGTCCGTAGTCATCTGGCGCCAAGCCTTTGGTGCAGTAGTTTCCGGGGTGGAAGCTTTCCGTCGGCAAGTTCTCAGTGAAGATGATCTCGTGCTTGTCAAGAAGGACGTGGAAGTATTCCACCCCGCCGTCCAGCGGCACCTGCCGGATCGTGTCGCCGTTGGTTAGGGCCTTCGCCGGGACCAGGACCTCGGGCACCCCAAAGAGCAGATCCACCCCCGTACCGGACACCAATATGCGATGTTGGGGGGACAACGTCAGTGCGCGGCGCGGATGGTTCGGTCCCAGGGCACCGGCGGACACGACCACAGGCCACAGCTTCGGTGACCGGGCCAGTTCGTCCGGTGATATAGGCTTGCTGCCAATCCAGCGCACCGGCGCCGGCGGGCCGTCATGCGTGGTCACGTTGTCTCCCACTTCCAGGTCCTCGACACGCCGGGGCCCCGTGGGCGTGGCAATCAGCGTGCCCCGGGCCACGCAGATGACCAGGTTGATGATGACCGTATCCTGGTCCTGGCTGGTTCCCTGCGTCCCGGTAACAGTGAAGGTCACGACCTGGTTGTTTTCTGTGTCCAGCACCGCATCCCAGTCCACGGTGAAGGTGTAGGTGCCCGTGGTAGTATTCGTCACCAGTGTGCCAAGGCCGGGTTGGCTGAGGTTTCCGAACGTGTATCCGCCGCTGGCATCGCCAAGGTCATCGCCACCGAGGGTCACTACGTCGAAGTTGCCCGAAACGGTGGAGGGGCGGCCGTTGGTGATGTCCAGCGTGGCCGTCCACGTGTCGAGGGAACTCGATCCTCCGCCAGCGGTTTGGCCGCCAACGTCGCTGATGTTGAAAGTTCCCATGGCTTTCCTCCTCGACTATCCCGTATTTTCGACTAATTTCTGGTTTTTGCGTGTCGTGGAAAAGGCAGTGGATAGCTTCAGTGCAGCGGAGCACCTGAACTGACTTGGGTGGGAAAGTCTAGATCTGAAAGGTTGACTCTACCGTCACGCGAGACGGGTGCCAAGTTTCTGTCGCAGCCTTCACGAGCATTTCCTGATCGGCAGCACCTTTTCAGACCCGCCCGCCCGTTCCCGGATCTCGGTCAGTATTGGGCCGGACAGGTTGTTCAGCATCCCATCCCGAAAGAACTTTCTGTCGCAGTAGGCGCCCGAGCCGGACAGTTCGGCTTCATGGATATCTTCCAGAAAGTCCGTGACCACGTTCCGGAAAGCGACCAGTGCAGGGTCTGGCCATGCCTCCACGGACGCCGGTTCAAGCGTTTCTCGCTCACTCAGCTGAGCCAGAAGCTGGTCGAAATCGGGCTCGCTTTCGCTGGCGTGAGTGGTTCTAAGGAAGTTCCAAAGCACCCATTGGACTTCGTCGCTCATCTCGATCATTCCCTAGACTTGGAAGGCACTTACCAGAAGCACAGCTATTCGACTGTAAGAAGACTGCCAACCGCTCCTGCGCATATCCGACTATACGAAAGGATAGTGCGGAGTGCCTTAGGTACTTCGCCTGCGGTCAGCCGGCAGGGGACACGAACGCCATCTGGAAACCGCAGGCGAACGCCCTGGACGGGGAGAGGACGCAGGAGGGCTGTTGAGCTACGAAGAGCGCCCCGGTTCCGCACAGCATCGGTCGCCCCCTTGCTGGACAGCCTGGCGGCCCTGGGACAGGCCGAGAAGGGCCACGATGGAAGGTATGCGGCGTGCTCGGCCCTTTGCCGTCACTCGGACCAAGCGCGGCCGATGACAGGTCCTCAGCCCATAACTGACGTTCGCTCGCAACCGCGGGAGCGAACATTTGAAAATTCTTCAACTTTTTCACCCGTAGCCGCTGCCCGCTCAGGGACCACTGGGCGCGGCATGGTTGCGCGTCAGACTGGCACGGTTAGACTTGCAAAAAATCAACGACCTGCCCGAATCTGAGGCAGTGCGAGCAGGACAGATCATGCCGACTTTGAACTGGATCGGGAAAGACGCCGTCGAACACCACCATGCGGAGGTGCCGTATCGGTTGGTGCATTGTGATGGCGATCTGTCCGCTGGTGACCCGGACGCGGGCAACCTTCTGGTGCAGGGCGACAACTTGGAGGCTCTGAAAGCCCTGTTGCCGTATTACGGAGGGCAGGTGAAATGCATCTATATCGACCCGCCGTACAACACCGGGAACGAAGGCTGGGTCTATAATGACAATGTCGCCTCACCCGAGATCAAGGCTTGGCTGGGCAAGGTGGTTGGCAAGGAAGCGGACGACTTGTCCCGCCATGATAAGTGGCTTTGCATGATGTATCCAAGGCTTCGCCTGTTAAGAGAGTTTCTTCGTACAGATGGCGTTATTTTCGTCTCTATGGACGATAGTGAGGGCGGGACCGCTCGGATGCTTCTAGACGAGATATTCGGGCGCAGAAATCATCTGGCGACCGTAATCTGGCAAAAAGTGTTTTCCCCAAAGAATTCTGCCCGCTTTTTCTCTGACGACCACGAGTATATTTTTGTTTATGCGAAGTCTTTGGAAAAATGTGAGCTGCGGCTTTTGGAGAGAGGTTCTGATCAAGACGCCCGCTACAAAAACCCGGACAATGATCCAAGAGGGCCTTGGACGTCGGGCGATTTATCTGCGCGAAATTATTACGGAGAGGGTACTTACCCAATACAAACCCCCTCGGGTCGTGTCATTTCTGGCCCCCCGACAGGCATGTATTGGCGAGTATCGAAAGCAAAATTTGACGAGCTCGATGCTGATAGCCGCCTTTGGTGGGGAGAGCGAGGGGACAATGTTCCGAGGCTCAAACGGTTTTTGAGCGAAGTAAAGCAGGGCGTGGTGCCGCAAACCCTGTGGTTCCACAAAGATGTTGGGAATACCCAAGAAGCGAAGAAGGAGCTGCTGGAAGCGGTTTCCTTCGCCGATAGTCAATCTGTTTTCATCACACCGAAACCGACACGTCTGGTGAAACGTATAGTTCAGATTGCCTCCGGACCAAATGATCTAATTTTGGACTCCTTTGCAGGTTCAGGAACCACGGGCCAAGCCATTCTGGATCTCAACCGTCAAGACGCTGGCAACCGACGCTTCATCCTTGTTGAAATGGACAAGAAAATCGCACCAGAGATAACTGCCGAACGCCTGCGCCGTGTGATCTGTGGCTACGACAAAGGCGGTGACGCCGAGAATCCCGTTGAAGGGCTGGGCGGCGGCTTCCGCTATTGTCGCCTTGGGGTGCCGCTCTTCAATGAGTTTGGCGATATCGACAGCGCCGTGAACTTCCCTGATCTGGCCGCGCATATCTTCTTTGCCGAAACCGGCGTGCCGATCCCGTCCAAGGCCGATGGCGGCTCGCCTTATCTTGGCAAGCATGGCGAAAAGGTGGTCTACCTGCTTTTCGCGCCCGGCCAAGAGGGCACACCGCGCGAGTCCATGGGCAATGTGCTAACCCCCGACGCGCTGGCGAACTTGCCCGCGCCGCCAGACGGGTTCGAGGGCAGCCGCGTTGTCTATGCCGAAGGCTGCACCGTCGCGCCCGACCGCCTGAAATCCGAAGGCGTCGTGTTCAAGCAGATCCCCTATCAGGTCGAGGGCGTGTGACATGGCCGCGACCAATTTCGAGCTGAAAGAATACCAACAGATCTCGCTTGATCGGCTGACCTCTTACCTGCGCGACACCGCCGAGCAAGGCGCGGATCTGGCGTTTTACAAGGCGACCAAGTTCCCGTTCCGCAATGCGCCCGCCGTGGCACAAGGCACGCCCTATGTGTGCCTGCGTGTGCCCACGGGCGGCGGCAAGACCTTGCTGGCCGCGCATTCCATCGGCATCGCCGCGCGCGAATTGCTGACCGTCGCCAACCCCATGGTTCTGTGGCTGGTGCCGTCCAGCGCCATCCTTGATCAGACGATTGAAGCCTTGAAGACCGAGGGCCACCCGTACCGCGCAGCCCTTGCCCGCGACTTCAACCGCAATTTCACCGTGATGACCAAGACCGAGGCCTTGGCCATGTCGCGCGCCGACGCGACCGGCGGAGCGGTGGTGATCGTGTCCACCATCCAATCCTTCCGGCGCGAGGATGACAGCGGCAAGGAAAACCCCGAGGGCTTGAAGGTCTATGAAGACGCGGGCGCGTTGATGGATCACTTCGCCAGCCTGACCGAAGAACAGAAATCGCCGCTTGATCTGGTGGAGGGCACGAGCCGCCCGGTGGCGTCGCTGGCCAACCTGTTGCGTCTGCACCGGCCCATGGTGATCGTGGACGAGGCGCATAACAGCCGCAGCGATCTGTCCTTCCGCACGCTGGCGCGGTTCAGCCCGTCGCTGATCTTGGAGCTGACCGCCACACCGCAGACCGAGCACAAGCCCGAGAGGGGCCAGCACGCGTCCAACATCCTCTATTCCGTTTCCGCCGCCGAGCTGAAGGCGGAAGAGATGATCAAGATGCCGATCCGCCTGACCACGGACGGGGAATGGGCCAAGACCGTGGGCGCGGCGCTGGATTGCCAGCGGATGCTGGAGGAAGCGGCCAAGGCCGAAGAGGCCGAGACCGGCGAATACATCCGCCCGATCACCCTGTTTCAGGCGCAAAGCGCGTCAAAGACCGACCCAACGCGCCTGACGTGGGAGACCATCGAAAAGCACTTGATGGAGGACCAGCGCATCCCGAAGGAACAGATCGCGGTTCACACGGGGCCGCGCAAAGACCTTGATGCGATTGACGATATCCGGGACCCGAAATGCCCGGTGCGCTACATCATCACCGTGTCGAAGCTGAAAGAAGGCTGGGATTGCCCGTTCGCCTATGTGCTGTGTTCGGTGGCCGATCAGGTTTCGCCCGTGGCGGTGGAGCAAATCCTGGGCCGCATCCTGCGTATGCCGCAGGCCAAGCGGAAACGGCGAGACGCGCTGAACCAGTCCTATGCCTATATCGTGTCGCGCAGCTTTGACACGACGGCGCAACAGCTCAAAACCGGCCTTGTGGAAGGGGCCGGGTTCAACCGCATGGAGGCCGACGATATCGTCGCGCCGCAGCAGAATTTGGGGTTCTCGGAACAGGCCGACAAATACCAGCACAAGTCCGATCCCTTGCCGGAGGATACCGCGCAGCCCGAGACGATCATCGCGGCCATCGCCAAACTGCCGCCTTCGGTGAAAACGCGGGTTTCGTTTGACGCTGATACGCGAACACTGTCCTACACCGGGCCAATGACCCGCGAGAGCCGCAACATGCTGCACCTCGGACTGGCCGCCGTCCCCCACGTGGGCAAGGCCATCGACCGGCTTTATGCGAAGACAAACAACTTCCAGACCAGCGTCGCCGATGATGAGGACAAGCCGCCTTTCATTGTGCCGATGTTGGGGTTCCGCAAACAAGGCGAGCTTCAACTGTTTTCACAGGAGCAATTTCTGGACCTGCCGTGGCGGCTGGACGCGTGCGATGTGAGCGACATAAAAAATCGGTTCCGGCCCTCTGATACGAGCCGAACCGGTACGATTAATGTCAGCGATAAGGGCAAGGTCGAAATCAACTTCATCAACCAGCTACAAGGCCAATTGGCGGGCGTCATTCGGGAGCCGACTTGGACCTTGCCGCGCCTCGCCAACTGGCTGGACAGCGGAATCGTTCATCCCGATATCACCAAGCCAAGCGCGGTAGTTTTCATATCCAAGGCCATAGACGAATTAGTGGCGTCTGGTATCGCGCTGGATTTGATGGCCCGCAACAAGTATGATCTTCGCAAAGCACTTGCGCAGTTTATCAAGGACCTGCGCGGCGAGCGTGAGACAAGCCAGTACAACGCCCTTTTTGCGGCCAACGCCGAGGACTTTCAGACCAGCGCGGACCTGTCCATCATCTTCGATGAGCAGAGCTACGCGCCAAACCGGCCCTATTCCGGCGCGACAAAGTTCAACAAGCATTACTTCTCGCTGATTGGCGCGTTTGACAGCGACGAAGAGCGGGACTGCGCACTGTACATCGACCGGCACGAAAAAGTCCGATACTGGGTGCGCAATATTGACCGGAAGCACTCGTCCTTCTGGCTGCAACTGCCCCACGGGAAATTCTACCCCGACTTTATCGCAATGCTGACCGATGGCCGCATTCTTGTTGTGGAATACAAGGGGGAGCATCTCTATGAAGGGGAGACGATAAAACGGCAGATTGGAGCCGTTTGGCAAGACGCCAGCAATGGGCACTGTCTTTTTTGTATGCCCACGGCACGGGACTTCGCCTTAATTGACCGCACCCTTGAATGAATTGACGGCATTACCCAAAAAGCATTGAAGCGCTCGTCAAGAGTTTCTGCATCGCGCGCTTGGCCCGGAACGACTGACGCAGGGGCACGAGTGTGCCCAAGTCATCAGTCGTATGTATTCAAGGCTCAGAGACATGATCCTGGCGGAATGTCTGCTTCCATGTCTTGGCAAGGGTGCGTTCGCATCCACAGAGAAGGTCCGGAAGCCGCCGACTCATCTCGATTCCGGACGTCGTGCTGCGGCGAGCTAGAAGAGGTCTGGCTATGGCCGCCCGATCTTCGTGGTGCAGCCAGCAGAATAGTGCAATAGCGCCCAGCCCCAAGGCTTTGAGGACTTCTCGGCGACCAGTCGGGCTTGTATCGAACTCCAAGGGATTACTCGCCGCAGGGCAGCGCACTGGCTGGCGTTGCGAGCCGGTGCAGCGACAGCTGCTTTTGCGGCTAGCCTAAGCTCGGCCTCCGGTACGTTCAGCGCCTCAGCCAACCACAATAGCATGGGCGCGCACTGGATGTGATTATATACATATTCGGCACTGCGATTTCTCCCAACAGTTCGACCGTAGGCTCCCGGCCCGCTATACTCTGACAACCAGCCCATCCAGTGTTCTTTCTGACTTGAGTACCAAGCTCCAAATCCGACGCCTTCACCTAGTTGTCTCTCAAGCTCTTGATGAGCGGGGAGATCCGCGTGGAGATAGCGTATCCGTCTTCTCAGCTGCTTCGGGGTCATCGTCTCTTCTCCCGCACGAAAAGGTCGCTAGCGCCCGTTTCTAGAACGGGAAGGTTCCGGAAATTTTCCTTGTTTCAATGCTATTTTAGGTTGGGCTGTATGTGCGTCATGACCGGCGATGTGGCCGTTGTACTATCACATACCCTAAGCAAAATTCTACTCCTTGCGCGTTCCAGCCGTGCGCCGAGGACGCAGAGAATGTCGGCTCACCGCCGACTGTGTCGCAACGTCGTGACCGGCCCAGAGCCGACCTTTGATCCATCTAAGCTGACCGGGGCCTACCTGCCCTGAGCCGACCTTCGCGCCAGGAGCGGCAGATGGCCGCTTCCAGCCCATAGCAGACCTGTTCATTCGTCATGACAGGCAGAATTCAGCCCCCAGCACGAACATCCGGGATGCCCAGTTAACCGAAAAATAACTAGTTCTCATGGCACCTCAAAGGAATTAGGATTAAACCCTTGCAAACGAATGGAAGGGCTAGAGGGGCGAAGCAATGGCGTATCTCGCACGGTTGAAATCAGGCAACTACACTGACTCTGACATCAAGGCATTCTACATAGAAAAGAGGTACGACTTCGGACCCTTCATTCGCGAGGTTGGGGATTTTATTGCCCACCCGAAACGCAACAAAGGAGGTTCCTTTGATGCCGCAATTGGTATCTATTCGCAAGTAGCTTTTTTTCAGAGATATCAAGGAAAGGACAAAAAGCCATTGGAGCCCATCGGGGATTGTGAGTGGTGGCTGAAACCTTACCTTGACCGAAAGGTTGAATGCTATCCTCCAACAGTGCTTAAGGATAAACTTAAGATGTCCAAGTCTGAACTGAAGAAGAAAATCAATTCTTGGTTCCCTTGCAAAGAACGCTTTCCCAAAAGGATTGAAGCACTCAATCCCTTTGAGTTTTATGATGTAGTAAACTTCTTCTGCAGGTTGATGGGCAACAATGCTGCTTTCCAGGCGGGC
This sequence comes from Chachezhania sediminis, assembly GCF_009765275.1. Classification (GTDB taxonomy): domain Bacteria; phylum Pseudomonadota; class Alphaproteobacteria; order Rhodobacterales; family Rhodobacteraceae; genus Chachezhania; species Chachezhania sediminis. The sequence continues at coordinate 308,180 of NZ_VOPH01000001.1, read as the reverse complement.
AAGGTCAAGAATGAACTAAAGAAGGCGCTTAAGGAAAATGGCATAGCATCAATAAACATTGATGACTTCCTGATAGGGACCGCGACAATATTAAATGGGATGAAGGTTGAGTTGGCAGAAGGTGTGACTGCAAACATCAGCATAGGGGTCAGCAAACAAAGGCACACAAGAGTATCCGGCGGCGCCCCCGAACTCCTAGCAAGCGGAGGCTATCTTGCGATAACCCATCCAGATGGGCCGCTAGAAATCTCAATCCAGACAGAAACACCCAAAGAACATAATCTGGTTGATGTCGGGACTATACTGCTGGACACAGAAATTGATACCGAACGATACTTTGATCGTTCTCTTATTCACTATCCGCACCCACAATTGCCGCAACTCAACCTGAAACAAGATTTACAGTTCGTTTCGAGTGCGACACCCAACGTAACAGCCTGTTGAGGATCCTCGCTGGACTGTGCAAAGTCTGCTTCCTGCGCAGAGCCGCCGCTCGTCCAGAGCGCAGCGAAGGTCGGCTGTCCGCCGATGCTGTTGAAAAAGTCTGTGTTGCAGTGCGGCAAGTCTTTCGGTTCACCCAACTTTGAGGGGATGGGAGGATTTCGGGATGATGGGCAGGCAGGAGGCTCCGGCACAGCTGTTCTGCGGGTTCGATCTGGAGCGGCATGTCCCGGTCAATCACATGTTGCGAGAGATCGATCTGTTCTTTGATTGCGACGGTCTGCGGGATGCACTGCGTCCCTTCTATGGCCACCTGGGCCGCCCCTCCATCGATCCTGATCTCATCATCCGGATGCTGGTGATCGGCTATGCGGATCATCTGGGAACCGGAGGCGAACGCTCTGGATGGGGCGAGGATGCAGGATGGCGCCTAGGTTGGGGTTTGCTCTTTGGTTCGTTGGACCTGCGCAAACCTGATTTCTCTGCACAAACGTGGAACATCCGTGTCCAAGAAAGCGCTTTTTCCGGGAAATCGCCTTATTCTGCGATGGGCCCTGTCCCCTCCTAAGGGATAGGTTACAGGTTCAAACCCCTCATCGGTCCGCCAGATTTCCCTGCTCCAGAAGGGTCACACGTTCCTATGATGTTTTCGATTTGTTCATGCGACCCAAACGAAGCCAAGCCGTTGATCCAAAATCGAATCGGTCTAATTCAAAATCCCCCGCCTTCGGGCGTGCCGGTTCGAGTCCGGCCTTGGGTACCAATGACTTAGCTGTCATTTCCGCATTCACCGGTTGTGTGACTCACCGGTGCGATTCACCGGTTGCCGTTCTGTTCATGTTCTATTCTCGGCCTTTCTGGGCCGCTCGGCTGAGGGCAAACCGGTTGGCGCGCGCCCGGTAGTAGGCGACCATTTCCGCAGACTGTCCGGTGACCGCCTGGATCTGCGCATCGGTCGCTCCAGCCTCGGCCAGTTCGATGATCGCCAGTTTCCTGAGCCCGTGCAGGCTGAAGGGCGAGGCCTCGGGCCCGAGGGTCGTCCGCCATGTCCGAAACGCTTTCTCGACCGCGTTGTAGCCCAACGGCTCCGACAGGTTCTTGGCAAGGATGTGGGCGCCCTTGACCGGCAGCGCTTCCACGAAGGTGCGAAGCTGGGCAGGGCAATATGCGCGGAAGATGGAAGCCGCGTATCGCCGGCACAGCGGTGCCACCACGTCGCCGCAGGTCCTGCGGCTGGGTGCGTCTGGCCCAGCCGTCAAACGGTTGGAGGCCGCCCTGCAGGTCACGGTGGATGGCAGCTTCGGCCCCGAGACGGACCGGACGGTCCGCCGCTTGCAGAGTGCCGCGGGCCTGCCCGTCGATGGCATGGTCGGCCGGGTGACCGGGGCGGCGCTGGAGGTGGGCACCTCGGCCGCACCGGTCCCGCAGACCACGCCGGTCGATACGGCGACGGCTGCGGTGGGGAAAGGCCACCTGAGATCCACCAGGCGCGCGTTCGCCCGCGTTAGTCGAGACCCCGAACCTGAAGACCAACTGCCCCGGCGCCGGATGGCATCGGGGGGGCTTACGGTGGCGTCGCTCGGAAGCTGCCGTTCGCATGGAACCGTGTGCCGCGCTCGGTTTCCCCGAAGCGACCGTTCACCTCCGGGTGCAGCATCGGTTGGTTCACAGATGTCGGTTCAGCATAAGTGGTGGCCTTCATGTCACCTGCGGCCGCCCGCGCCCGACTGTTTGCGGTTCATCGCTGGGCCTGTTACCCATCGCGGAGATGCTGAAAGAGAAACACCAATTCAACGGCGCAGCTCGCCATGGGCACGCCGCGCAGTTGTTTTGTCCGTTCTCACTTTCGCATTTAAATGCAAATACCAGAAGGAGAACTTCATGCGCTCGATGAAGCTCGCATCAACCGCGTTCGCCGCCACACTCGCCCTGCCGCTCGCTGCGCAGGCTCAGAATGAGGCCGGCCAGTGCGGAGAAGTTTCCATCGCCCAGATGGGCTGGGCTGCCGCCGAAGTCACCACCAACATTGCCAAGTTCCTGCTTGAACAAGGCTATGGCTGCGATGTCACCCTGGTGCAATCGGACACCATCCCGGCGATCACTTCGGTGGCCGAAAACGGCGAACCGGACGTTGTGACCAACCTGTGGCTCAACTCGACCGGCGACGCCTACACCAAGCTTGAAGAGGGCGGCACCATCAAGCGTCTCGCCTCGGTGCTGGAACCGGGCGGTGTCGAAGGCTGGTGGATCCCCACTTCGCTTGCCGAAGAATATCCCGAACTGAAGACCATCGAGGGCATCCTTGAAAACCCCGAGCTGGTCGGCAACCGTTTCAACAACTGCCCCGACGGCTGGGGCTGCCGTGTCGTGTCCGACAACCTGTCGCGCGCACTGGATCTGAAGGGCCACGGCATCGAGGTCTTCAACCACGGCTCGGGCGAGACTCTTGCGACGTCCATGGGCGCAGCGGTCACCGGCGGCGAACCCTGGTTCGGCTACTACTGGGGCCCGACCGTTCCGCTGGGCAAGTACGACATGACCAAGGTGGACCTGGGCGGCTATGACGAAGCGGCCTTTACCCCGCTGCAGAACCCGGACACCCCGGATCCGAAGGTTTCGGACTTTCCCGCGGCCCCGATCCTGACATCCGTCACCGCCAAGTTCGCCGAAGAGAACCCCGAGGTGACCGAGTTCTTCACCAACATGACCTTCGCGACCGACGAGATGTCCAGCTTGCTGGCATGGAAAGACGCAAACAACGCGTCGAACGAGGAAGTTGCCGTCTACTTCCTGACGACCGCGTCGGACACCTGGAGCGGCTGGGTCAACGACGACGCGCGCCAGAAACTGTCGGCACTGGTCAAGTAATCCGGTTATGCGTCCTTAGGGACAGTGATTTTCAACGGGGCCGGGCAACCGGCCCCGTTTTGATTTTCCACAACAAGGAAGGGCCTGCACGGGCCCGATACAGATATGGCAACCTACGATCGTCTGTTCGACACTCTGGGCCTGCGGGACTGGTGCGGCACCGAGGAGTCCGACGGGCCAATGTCGATGGCCGACTTGCTGGCCAAATCAAGCGGCAGCGAAGCGACCACTTCGTTGCGCGATTTCCCATTTCCCTCGCTCGATGCCCTTCACGATGCCTGCCAGGCCATCCCGCAGTCACGCGATCTGACAAAAGGGCTTGAAACCGGCTTTCTGGACATCCGCGACGCGCTGCGCGTGGTCGTCGATCCGCTGACACAGCCGCTGAGCTGGGCACTTGAAGACATGCTCTGGGTGATGACCGAAACCCCCTGGTGGGTGATGGTCCCGGTTCTTCTGCTGATCACTTACGCTGTGGCGCGGTCGTGGAAGGTCGTGGGCTTCGTGGCTCTGGTGCTCGCGGGGCTTGCCTTCGTCGATCACTACGAGGTCGCGATGCAGACTCTCGCGATCATCTTCGTCTGCGCCTTGATATGCGTGCTGTTCGGCGTGCCCATAGGAATTGCCATGTCGCGCAGCGATCGGTTGCAGGGGGTGCTAACCCCGGTGCTGGACATGCTGCAGACACTGCCGCCATTCGTCTACCTGATCCCGCTGATCTTCCTCTTCTCGGTGACCGAGCCCAAGCTCTATGGTATTGCCGTAATCCTTTACGCCATCGTGCCTGTAGTGCGCCTGACCAACCTCGGCATCCGGCTGGTCGATCCGGACGTGATCGAAGCGGCGGACGCCTTCGGTATGACCAAGAGCCAGAAGCTCTTCGGCGTGCAGATCCCGCTGGCGCTGCCCAACATCATGGCCGGCGTGAACCAAACGATCATGATGAGCCTTGCGATGGTGGTCATCGCCTCGATGGTTTCGGCCCCGGGCCTTGGCATTCTCGTGCTGCGCGGCATCCGCAACCTTGAACTGGGCGTCGGCCTCATCGCCGGTCTGGGTATTGTTGTGCTGGCCATCGCGCTGGATCGCGTGACCAAAGCCTCGCTCGCACGCATCGACGCCAGCCAGACCAGCCGCTGAGGAGATGGGCATGACAAAGAACGTGAAAGTCTCGATCAGGAACCTTTACAAGATCTTCGGCGCGGACCCGCAGGCGGCCCTCGCCAAGGTTCACGAGGGGATGACGAAGGCGGAGCTGCTGGACCAGACGGGCCATGTGCTGGGCCTGCAGGACATCAACGTCGACATGAAGGAAGGTGAAATCACCGTCATCATGGGCCTGTCAGGCTCGGGCAAGTCGACACTGATCCGCCACCTCAACCGCCTGATCGAACCAACGGCCGGCGAGGTGCTTGTCAATGGCGAGGACATTCTGTCGTGGAATGATGCGCAGTTGCGCACCCTGCGCCGCGAATCCATGTCGATGGTGTTCCAGAATTTCGCACTGCTGCCCCACCGCACGGTACTGGAAAACGCAGGTATGGCGCTCGCCACCCGCGGTATGGCGCGCCGCGACTTCGAGGGCGAGGCGAACAAGTGGCTCGATCGGGTCGGTCTTGCCGGTCAGGGCGAACAGTATCCCCGTCAGCTTTCGGGGGGGATGCAGCAGCGGGTTGGCATTGCGCGGGCGCTGGCATCGAACTCGGACATCATGCTGATGGACGAGGCGTTCTCGGCCCTGGATCCGCTGATCCGGACCGACATGCAGAACCTGCTGCTCGAACTTCAGGCCGAACTGCAGAAGACAATCGTCTTCATCACCCACGATCTTGATGAAGCGCTGAAGCTGGCCGACCATCTGGTGATCCTGAAAGACGGCGCGGTGGTCCAGCAAGGGCAGCCACAGGAGATCCTGCTGAACCCTGCAGACCCCTACATCGAGGACTTCGTCGCTGACATCAACCGCGCGCGCGTGCTGCGCGTCCGTTCGGTGATGACAGATCGCAAGCCGGACGCTCCGGTCGATGGGGAGGTTGCCCCGGGCGACAACCTAGAGAGCGTCATCGCGCTGGCAGAGGGCAATCTGGACCGCGCCTTCAGCGTCAGCAAAAACGGCGAAACGTTGGGCTATATAGATATGCAGTCCTTAGTCCGGGCGCTTGTGCCGCGGCGCGTCGATGCGGAAGCCTGAGCCATAAGATTTAGGCGTCCCCGCTGCACGGCCAAAGTAGCGGGGGCGGTCTCACCGACCCACAGCGGCGTGCCCACGCCTGCGGACGATGTGGCGGCCAGGTTACGTCTCACTTGTGGTGGTGTCGGACTCGCGAATGCCGAACCAGACCACGTGGAAAGCAGGCAGGCACAGGAGCGTCAGGGCGGTGCCGAGGATGATGCTACCCATCATGGTATAGGCCGTCGGGCCCCAAGAGATCTGGCGCGAGATTGGGATCAGGGCCCGGCTCGCCGCCGCCGTCAACAGGATGCGGGCGCATCCGGGTCTCGGTCACCTCCACGACCGCGACGCCTTCGGCACGAAGGCCCTGGCTCCGGTCGGCCAGGATGACCGAGTTGCTGATCAGGACCCCGGCCAGGGCCAGGTGTCCGCTTATCCACCTCGACAGTTCAGTGCTGGGGCCCGAGACCCCAAACCTGAAGGCCAAATGCCCCGGCGCAGACCTGCGTTCGAGTTTTTCAGGAACGGTCCATATCTGCCGTTCATGCACTCTCAGATCATTGCCGCTTTTCAGGGCAGCAACCGCGCGCCCGGGCCGATGCAGATGGCACCGGGTCGCTGGGCACGGGCCCGATTATTGACTCCTGCACGGCCTCGGCCTACTTCCCGCTGGCTGCAAGGAGGCCATTATGCCCAAAGCGAAGTCTCGCAGTTTCGCCGTCATCGGACTCGGTACGTTCGGCACTACCGTCGCGTCCGAGCTTGCCCGGTTCGGCAACCATGTGCTTGGGGTCGACCTGCAGGAGCGCAACGTGGCGCGCGTGGCCGATACCCTGGCCGAGGCGGTGATCGCCGACGGCCGTGACGAACAGGCCCTGCGCGAGATCGGGGTCGGCAGCTACGACGTGGCGGTCGTCGCCATCGGTGAAGAACTGGACGCCAACATCCTGTGCACCATGAACGTGAAGATGCTGGGCGTGCCCATAGTCTGGGTGAAGGCTATGAACCGCACCCACCACCGCATCCTGTCCAAGCTTGGCGCGGACCGCGTGATCCTGCCCGAGCAGGAAATAGGCCGCCACATTGCCCAGATGCTGCACAATCCGCAGGTCCGGGACTATGTCAGCCTTGGCAACGGCTTCCACGTGGTCGATTTCCGTGTACCGAAAAGCCTCGACGGCCAGCGCATGGACAAGGTCGGCCTGTCCGACAGATTCGAGCTTCGCGCTCTGGGGCTCATGCGCGGCAGCGACTACATCTCTTGCGAGTCGGGTGCGACCGAGCTGAGGACCGACGACAAGCTGCTGCTGCTGGGGCGCCGGGAAAACCTGCGCCGCTTCGCGGACGGGCTCTAGGCGCCCATGCGACCTGTCTGGTCCAGGGGGGTATGGCGCATGCATCTGCCCCCGCCCGCGATCCTCGCCGGGCTTTACGCTGTGCTGATCGCCGTGGGGGGCGTGTTGCTCAAGTTGCCGGTGGCTACCGCGATGCCGATCACCTGGTCCGACGCGATCTTCACCGCCGCCTCGGCGGTTACGGTGACGGGCCTCGTGATCTCGGACACAGGCAGCCAGTTCACCCTGTTCGGGCAAGGCGTCATAATGGTGCTGATCCAGATGGGCGGGCTGGGGCTCATGACCTTCGCCGTGCTGCTCCTGTCGATGCTGGGTCTTCCGGTGACGATCTCGCAGCGGATCTTCCTCCGCGAGGATCTTAACCAGACCTCGATCAGCGACCTGCTGGTGCTGGTCCGGGGCATCCTCAAGACCGTGCTGGCCTGCGAACTTCTGGGGGTCGCTCTGCTGTCCTTCGTCTTCGTGCCGGAATTCGGCTGGGCCAGGGGGCTGTGGCAGGCGCTTTTCCACACCGTTTCGGCCTTCAACAACGCGGGCTTCGCTCTCTTCCCCGACAGCCTCTCGCGCTATGTGGGCAATCCTGTGGTCAACCTCACGATCCCGGCGTTGTTCATCTTCGGCGGGCTTGGCTTCATCGTGGTGACCGAGGCCTACGGCAAGCGCCGTTGGCGGGCGTTCTCGCTCCACACCAAGCTCATGGTGGTCGGCACTATGGCGCTGATCGTTTGGTCGGTGTTGGGCTTCGCCGCGCTGGAATGGACCAACCCCGCCACGCTCGGCGGGCTGGAGAGCACTGGCGACAGGCTATGGGCCAGCTGGTTCCAGGGCGTGACGACCCGCACCGCCGGGTTCAATACCGTCGATATCGGCGGCATCCATGACAGCACCGCGATGATGTTCATGTCCCTGATGGTGATCGGCGGCGGCAGCACGTCGACCGCCGGCGGCATCAAGGTGACCACCTTCATCGTCCTGCTTGTCGCGACCGTTGCCTTCTTCCGGCGCAGGACGCAGCTGCACGTCTTCGGTCGCAGCATCGGGGCCGAAGAGGTGATGAAGGTGCTGGCTCTCACCATGGTCAGCATGCTGACCGTCTTCCTGGCGATCTTCCTGATCACGCTGTCCCATGACGGCGATTTTCTGGACCTCGCCTTCGAGGTGACCTCGGCCTTCGGCACCGTGGGCCTGTCGCGGGGCACCACGGGAGAGTTGGACGGCTTCGGCCGTGCGGTCATCATCGCCATCATGTTCATCGGCAGGGTCGGGCCGCTGACGCTGGGCTTCTTCCTTGCAACCCGCTCGAAACCCCGGGTCGGCTACCCGCCGAGCAAGGTGTATCTGGGCTAGCCCGCGCAGGATGAAGCTTTGGCAGGCCCGCGCCGAGCCGTGATGTTCTGGCTAAGAGATGAGAACGAGTCCTGACCCTTGAGCCGCAGTATCCGGTGAGCTGATTTGGCCCCAAGCAACCGGAGTTCGCCCAGTCGACTGAAAGCGAAGGCAGAAACTCCTTTTGAAAGCGATGGGCACGGGGTGATGACCTGGAAACCGAGGCGATGCCCATAATTGCGGCGCAACAGATCAGCTTTGCCGAATCGCGCATCCGCCGCAGAAACAGGCTGATGACACGTCCGGTCCGAGAGTCCGAAACACCGGCCCTCAGGCGGGTCTGGTCTGGGGTATGTAGACAATCTTACACGCTCTGAACCACCGAATGGGTGAGCGAAGAAACGTCGTGGCCCCTCATGCCCAAATACAGCGAGTTTTCCGCTCTGCAGCTTTTGCATAGCCGGTATTCGTCTGCTCAATCCTTCGTCGACGGGAGCGCGCACATTGCGCAGTTCAGTCGAAATCGGAGGAGTTTACATGAATACGCACGTTGCGATCCTGGCCAGCTTTACCCTTGCATTGGGCATCACAGGCACGGCCCAAGCACAAGAGGTCGACCGCTCGGACTGGCCGTCCAGCTTCACGGTCGGCACCGCAAGCCAGGGCGGCACCTATTTCGCCTACGGCTCCGGTTGGGCCAATCTTGTCGCCGACGAACTGGGCATTTCCGGCGGCGCCGAGGTGACGGGTGGGCCCATGCAGAACATGGCCCTGGTTCATACCGGTGATCTGGCCTTCGGCATGACGACGCTTGGCCCCGCACGCGAGAGCATGGAAGGCACCAACCCGATCGCGCCCGGTCTGAAGATGACCAATGCCTGCGCGATGTTCCCGATGTACCAGACGCCGTTCTCGGTCACCGCACTGACCTCGTCGGGTATCGAGAGCATTTCGGACATCCCCGACGGTGCGAAGATCGGCTTCGGTCCGGCGGGCTCGACCTCCGACACGTATTTCCCGCGGATGATGGACACGCTGGGTGTCAATTACGAACGCCGCAACGGTGGCTGGTCCGACCTTGGCGGTCAGCTGCAGGACGGACTTCTGGACGTGATCGCGTTTGCAGCGGGTATCCCGGTTCCGGCCGTGAGCCAGCTGGAAGTCCAGACCGATGTGAACATCATCGAATTCACCGACGAAGAACAGAAGCAGCTGATGGACGCCTTCCCGGTCTCGGCCTTCGAAATTCCGGGTGAAACCTACACGACGCTGGAAGAGCCCGCGGCGTCGGTCGCCATGTGGAACTTCGCGATTGCGAACTGTGACCTGCCCGAAAGCTTCGTGAAAGCTGTGGTCGGCGCCGTCATGTCCGACAACGAGCGGATGGTGAACATCCACCGTGCAGCCCGGACGACACTGCCCGAGAACGCGGACAAGAACACCGTTCTGCTGTGGCATCCCGGTGCAGCTGCCTGGTTCCGCGAAAATACCGACGTCGAGATTTCCGACGACAAAGTCTTTGGCGGCTGACACGCGCGAAAGCAGCTTGATCCGGGCCCATACGGACAGGCCCGGATCCATCACCATCTTGGGAGGAAGCACGAGATGTCCCAGACGACAATGGATGACGAACGCACTATCGCCGAGGGCGTCGACGACGAGATCGTCGAAGGCAACCGGCGGGTCTTCGAAGGATGGCGCTATACCGCCATCGCCGTGGCCGCCGGCCTTTACGCAGCGTTTCACATGGCGGCCCTCACGGGGCTGTCGATCTCGTCCGTGACGGGGATCAATCTGCCCTTCCTGCCGACTTTTCCGATGGAAACCTGGAACTTCCGCATCGTCCACGTGGCCGGTGCGCTGATCCTTGGCTTTCTGCTATACGCGCCCAATGCCTTTCCCGAAGACAAGAACGACGAAACGCGGCTAATCGGCATTCTTGCCCTGGCCCTTGGGATCCCGGCGATCCTGTCGTTGATCATGGCGATCTGGTTCGCGTTTCAGATCAGCTCCGGCGTCATGTGGAACGGGATGGATGCGACGATCAAGTTCCGCGAAACTTGGCTCTTTGGCGCGCCGCTTTGGGTTGCCACCTTCGGGGGAATCGGACTGAGCTGGTGGCACCGGCGCGTCCGCTCGGGCTTCGCAATTCCCGACCTGGTTCTTTCGGTCTGCGCGGTTTCGGTGGCCGTCTATCTGGTGACCATCTACGGCACCCTGATGCGCAACTCGACCGGCACGCCCTTCGCGCCCATCGGCATCTCTATGGCGGCCGTGGCAGGCAGTGCGCTGATCCTGGAAGTGACGCGCCGCGTCGCGGGCCTTGCGCTGGTCGTGATCTCGGCGGTCTTCCTGATCTACGTGTTCACCGGGCAGTTCCTTCCGGGCTTCCTGAATTCCCCGCCGATCCAATGGGGACGGTTCTTCAGCCAGCTCTATACCGACGCCGGTATCCTTGGGCCGACGACGGCGGTGTCGTCCACCTACATCATCCTCTTCATCATCTTCGCCGCGTTCCTGCAGGCGTCGAAGGTCGGCGACTATTTCGTCAACTTCGCCTTCTCTCTGGCGGGCAGGGCGCGGGGCGGCCCGGCCAAGGTGGCGATCTTCGCCTCCGGCCTCATGGGCATGATCAACGGCACGTCGGCGGGCAATGTGGTTGCGACCGGCTCGCTCACCATACCGCTGATGAACAAGGTCGGTTACAAGAAGAAGACCGCCGGCGCGATCGAGGCCGCAGCCTCGACCGGCGGACAGATCGTGCCGCCGATCATGGGCGCGGGTGCGTTCATCATGGCCGAGATCACGGGCATCCCCTACACCGATATCGCCATTGCCGCGATCATTCCGGCAGCTCTCTACTTTATTTCCGTCTACTTCATGGTCGACTTTGAAGCTGCAAAGCTGGGTATGGAGGGCATGAGCGAGGACGAGATCCCGTCGACTCGGGCCCTGATGAAGAAGATCTTCCTCTTCATTCCGATCATCATCCTGATCGTCGCGCTGTTCTTTGGCTATTCGGTGATCCGTGCCGGTGTCTACGCCACAGTCGCCGCTGTCGCGGTCAGCTGGCTGACGGTCAACCGCATGGGGCCCAAGAAGATCGCCAAGGCGTTCGAGATGGGCGGCATCATGTCGATCCAGATCATCACGGTCTGCGCCTGTGCGGGCATCATCGTGGGTGTCATCAGCCTGACCGGCGTCGGTGCGCGCTTCTCGTCGGTGCTGTTGGACCTTGCCTCGGCCTCGCAGTTCCTGGCGCTGTTCTTCGCGATGTGCATCTCGATCCTGCTGGGGATGGGCATGCCGACCACGGCGGCCTACGCGGTTGCGGCTTCTGTCGTGGCGCCGGGGCTTGTGCAACTTGGGATCGGGCCGCTGACGGCGCACTTCTTCGTCTTCTACTTCGCCGTTCTGTCGGCGATCACGCCTCCGGTCGCCTTGGCCAGCTACGCCGCTGCGGGGATTTCCGGTGCCAACCCGATGGAGACGTCGGTCGCGTCCTTCAAGATCGGCATCGCGGCCTTCATCGTGCCCTTCATGTTCTTCTACAACGGGGCGATCCTGATGGACGGCACGTGGTTCGAGATCATCCGGGCGGCCATCACCTCGATCGTCGGCGTCTACCTGCTGTCGGCCGGCGTTCAGGGATGGTTCCTTCTGGGCCGTGCCAGCAACGTCACACGGGCCTTTCTTGTCCTGGCGGCGCTGTTCCTGATCGAGGGCGGGGTGCTGAGCGACCTTGTTGGCTTGGCACTCGTCGCTGCCGGCTACGCGATGCACCGGTTCCGGGACGTGGACATCACGGCATCGAAGTTGCTGAGCGATCAGGACAAGCCCAGCACCATCTGATCGTGTTGCGGCGTGCGCCCCCGAAAACGGGGCGCACGCCAACACCTTCAAGTAACGGGATGGCCAGGGGCTGTCCGGTCGCTTTCCGTTGCGCGGACGAAAATTCCAATCGAAAATGAGAACATGGCAAAGCGCGATAACAGGTCATGAGTGAGGAAACTGCCGCCGGCGCATTCGAACCGCACCGCAAAGGCATGGCCGGGCTGGGCGGCGCCGCGCGGCGGCAGGCGAAGGTGCGGCGGCGCAGCCGGTCGTCCGCCTGGCGCGGGCTGACGCTTCTTGCACTATTCGCAGGGGCGCTTGGCATTCTGGTTCTGACGCTGTTGCTCGGCTTCTTTCAGGAACAGGCCACCGAGCGCGCCCGTGCAGCGACGACCAGCATGGCCGAACTGGTGGATGACTGGTTTTCGCATTTCGCCCCGTTGCCCTATCTTCTGGCCCGCGATCCACGTGTCATCGCTGTCATGGCGAACAAAGTCGATGCCGCCGATCTTGGCTGGCTGAACCGCGAGCTGGAAGTCTGGAAAGATTATACGCAGACCTCGGACATCTACCTCATGGCACCCGATGGCACCACTGTCGCGGCCTCGAATGCCGAAACGGATGTCAGTTTCGTCGGCCAGAACTTCTCGTACCGCCCCTATTTTCAAGAGGCGATGGCGGGTGAGACGGGCCGCCTGTTCGCCTTGGGCACGACATCGGGTCTGCGCGGCTACTACATTTCGGCGCCGATACGCGACGGCGCAGACGTCGTCGGGGTCGCCGTGGTCAAGATCTCCATCGAACCGCTGGAGCTGGCCTTGGCCAATAACCCGAATAGCGCCTTCGTGACCGATCAGACGGGCGTGATCATCATGTCCAGCATCGAAGACCTGCGGCTTTCGTCCCTCGGGACCCTCACGCCGGAAGCCGAAGCCGAAATCGCCCGGACCCGCCGCTTCGACCTGGATCGTCTGGACCAGAGCCCGATTGTCTCTGCGGGAAGCTGGGGGACCGGAAGGCCGCTGGTGCGCGGACCGTCGAAAGAGATCGGCCAGGGGCAGCGCACCTATCTGCACCTGACCGAACCGCTGACCCAGAACCCATGGACGCTGCACCTTCTGCACGACACGACGATGGCCCGAAGTTCGGCCCTGTCATGGAGCTTGGTGGGGTTCTCTCTGTGTCTGGCGGCCCTGGCCCTGGTCGCCCTTACGCTTGGGCGGCGGCGGCGTCTGATCGAACGGCTGAACGAACGCGAACGGGCAGAGCGCGAACTGGAACGCCGTGTCGCGGTCCGGACCGCCGATCTTGAGACCGAGGTGAAAGAGCGCCGCGCGGCCGAGACAACCCTTCGCCAGACCCAGCACGAACTAGTACAGGCCGGCAAGCTTGCGGCACTCGGGCAGATGTCGGCGGCGCTGAGTCACGAGTTCAACCAGCCGCTGACGGCCATTCGCACCTATGTCGAGAACGCCGTCGCCTTTCACGAAGCCGGCAAGAAAGAGCGGGCGACCGACAATCTCGAACGGGTGCTGAGACTGACGGAGCGCATGGCGCAGCTGTCGAAACACCTCAACCGCTTCGCCCGGAAGTCCGACAATGACGTGCATGCGGTGGAGATCGACGCCGTGATCGACGAAGCGCTGGCGCTCCTGTCTGGCCGGATCGAGCGTTCGGATACCCGGATAAACCAGGAGGGCGCGCGGGGCCTTGTCGTTTTGGGCGGAGAGGCCCGTCTTCAGCATGTGGCAATGAACCTGATCGGCAACGCGATCGATGCGGTTCCGGGCGACCGCGCGCCGCAGATCACCATCCGAACGGAGCTGAAGGACGATTGCGCGCAGATGATTGTCGAAGACAACGGGACGGGCATTCCAAGCGACGTCGCGGACAAGATCTTCGATCCGTTCTTCACCACCAAGGAGGTGGGGCGCGGGCTCGGGCTCGGGCTGTCGATCTGCTACAACATCATTCGCGATTTCGGTGGTACGATGGTGGCCGAAACTCGGGCCGAAGGCGGCGCACGGGTAACCGTGACGTTGCGTCTTGCAAAAGCGGAGCGAGGCAACGCATGAGCGATCCTGACATCATCCTTGTGGACGACGACGAAGAAATCCGTCGGTCACTCAGCCAGCAACTCGAACTGGCGGGGCACGACGTCCTGGCCTTTGCCCGCGCTGAACGGGCCGTCGAAAGGATCGGCCCGAATTTCGGCGGCATCGTCGTGTCCGACATCAAGATGCCCGGCATGGACGGCCTGCAATTTCTCGACGCCGTGCTCCAAGTCGACATGACAATCCCGGTCGTTATGATCACCGGTCACGGCGATGTGCCCTTGGCGGTCAAAGCTCTTGGCAAGGGAGCCTTCGATTTCATCGAAAAGCCCTTCGCCAAGGATCGCATGACCAGCGCCATCGAGCGTGGTCTGGAGCACCGCAGACTGGTTCTGGAACTGCGCGAACTGCGCGAAACCGCAACGGTCGACAGTTCACTCGACGCATTGATCCTTGGACAGTCCGCCCCGATCGTCGAACTGCGCCGCAAGGTCCAGACCATCGCCCAGAGCGATATCGACGTCCTGATCGTCGGCGCGACGGGAACCGGCAAGGAACACGTCGCCCGCGCGATCCATTGTACCCGAGAGCGGGGGCGCGAGGAACCTTTCGTCACCATTGACCTGACCGCTCTGCCGGAAGCGCAGATCGAAACCGAGCTTTTCGGCTACGTTTCCGGCGCCTTTCCCGGGGCCACCCGATCCAGGATCGGTCGGCTCGAACACGGGCGGGGCGGCACGATCTTTCTGGATGAAATCGGATCGATCTCCCTGTCCCTGCAAGCCAAACTGCTGCGCGTCATCGAGGACCGCGCGGTCCTGCCTTTGGGCGCCACCGAACGCGTGCCACTGGATGCACGCTTCGTCGCCTCCAGCCGCATGCCCTTGGAGCCGCTGGTCGCGGCCGGCGAATTCAGGGACGATCTGCTCTACCGGATCAACCCAGTCACGATCCATCTTCCCGCTCTGTCCGACCGGCCCGAAGATCTGCCAAGCCTGTTCCAGAGGTTCGTGACCGATGCAGCCCGGCGCTTCAAAAAGCCCGAACCGGCAATTACGCCCGAGAAACTCATCGAGTTGGGAAACCGGACCTGGGCGGGCAACATGCGCGAACTCCGCAACGCGGCGGAGCTTTTCGTTCTGGGTCTGGAGAACGAAAGACCGATCGAGACTGCAAGCGGACGGACGCTTGCGGAACGCATGGACCGCATCGAGCGCGGTATCATCGCTGCAACACTGGCTGCACAGAACGGAAGCCTCAAGGCGACATACGAGGTTCTCGGTCTGTCGCGGAAGACGCTGTACGACAAGATGCAGAAACACGGTTTGCGCCGCGAAGAGTTCGCCAACTGACAGCCAGGCTTCGCCGTTTCCCGCAGGCAATTCGCAGAAACGCCAGCTCACGGGCAAAAGCGTCATCGATGAAGCCGTGTGTTCAAGTCGCGACAGAAGCTGTATGAACTGGCCCCTTATTTCGATCGGCCAGCGCCTTTCGGACGACATCGTCTTCGTCGTCACGCTGTTGACGGTCGGCATCGCTTGGACGTTGGATCCGCCCGCACAGGGGGGCGGATGTCCACAGGTCGTGCCTTTGGCCGTTGCCCTCGCGGCCAAGGTCATCTTTCGTTTGCGACGTCTGGCCTATAACGGAAGCTGGGTCGTGTATTTCAGCTCGTCCAGAAGGACAGAGCTCTGGATTTCCTGCACGCCGGGCAGCAGGACAAGCTGCTCCTGCAGCAGTACGTGAAAGTGGTCCAGGTCGCGCACGACCACGCGGACGTTGAAATCATAGTCGCCAAGCATCAGCTGGACGACCTGCACCTCTGGGATCCGCAGGACGGCCTGCTGGAACTGTTTGAAGGACTGGCGGCCATGGGATGTCAGTTTGATGCGCACCAGAATGATCGCGTTGAACCCAAGCTTCTTGCGGTCGAGGATGACGGATTTTCCAAGAATGATGCCGGTTTCCGTCAGCCGCGAGACACGCCGCGAACAAGGGGACTGGGAAAGACCGATCCGGTCGGCGATTTCGGTGACCGAAAGGGATCCGTCCGATTGCATGACGCGCAGGATGCGACGGTCGACTTCGTCCAGTTCGTGCATGAACCGACCTCCTTTCTGACGGTTTGGGGCAGGTCTATGCACAAATAGGACAAATTCCGGGTGATAAAGCAAGAAAAAATCCGTAATTTCCGCATAGAGTGACCGTCGAAGGTGCCCCGGTCGCGGCTCCTGGGCTGTCCGAAATCGTGGGGCCGGAGGCCGGTCGGGGGCGGGCACCGCCAAGGGGGGCGACATGAATTCTGCAACGTCCGGCGGCCATGTCCCCCAGATGCAGGGCGTCTTGTTGATGTGTGCCGGCGTGGCCTTTCTCAGCGCCAATGACGCCATCGCGAAGGCGCTGACGTCGGGCTATTCCCCGCTTCAGATCCTGTTCCTGCGAAACGTGATCGCCCTGCCGTTCACCGTCGTCATCGCGCTGGTCATGGGGGGGCCGTCGGCCTTGCGGTCCCATCGGCCGCTTGCGCACCTGCTGCGCGGCGCGCTTTGGGTCGTGGCCACGATGATGTTCTTCACCAGCTTCATCTATCTTCCCCTGGCCGAGGCAACGGCGCTTTTCTTCGTGGCGCCCTTCTTCATCACCGTCATCTCGGCGCTGTTCCTTGGCGCGGATATCGGCTGGCGGCGCTGGCTGGCGGTCCTGGCGGGTTTCATCGGGGTACTGGTGATCATCCGCCCAGGTGCGGCGACGTTCCAGCCGATATCGCTTTTGCCTGTCGCAACGGCGCTTGTGGCGGCCATGCTGATGCTCAGCGCGCGCTGGGTGGATCCACGCGAAAGCGTCTGGACGCTGCTTGTCTATCTGACGGGCACCGCCGCGGTTCTGAGCGTGCCGATCGTCCCCTTTGTCTGGGTTCCGGTCCGGACCGGCGATCTGTGGCTGTTCGCGGCCATTGCCGTGGCGGGCACTGCAGGCATGACAATGATGACCCAGGCCTTTCGCCTGGCCCCGGCCGTGGTCGTGGCCCCTTTGGACTATACCGGCCTTCTGTGGGCCACGGTGTTTGGATGGATTTTCTGGCGTGAAAGCCCCGACATGATGACGATGATCGGTGCGGGGATCATTATCGCCAGCGGTGTCTTCACGATCCTGCGGGACAAGGCCCGTGGTGGTCCGTGAAGCCCGACACGGCCGCAAGAATGGAGCATTCAGCGTGACCCATGAAACCGCGATGACGATACCTGTCGAAATCGTGCCCGCGACCTGGCCGGATTTCGAATCCCTGATGGGCGAAAGGGGCGGTTGCGGCGGCTGCTGGTGCATGTTGTGGCGGCGCACCGCGAAACAGATGGCGGCGGGCAAAGGCGACGGCAATCGGCGTGCGATGAAAGCCCTGTTCGACCGGGGAGAAGGGCCCGGGCTGGTCGCCAGGGCGGGCGCCGACACCGTCGGCTGGATCCAGATCGACCGCAGGTCGGCCTTTCACCGACTTGCGACATCGCGAGTGCTGAAGCCGGTGGACGATCAGGATGTCTGGTCGGTTTCGTGCTTCTACATTGACAAGCGGTATCGACGCGGCGGCCTGTCGGTTGACCTGCTGAACGCGGCCGTCGACCGGGCGGCGACGTGCGGGGCAACCATTGTCGAAGGCTATCCCGTGGACACGCCGAAAGAAAAGTACCCGGCGGTCTATGCCTGGACCGGGTTCCTAGGGACGTTCCGGAAGGCGGGGTTCACCGAAGTTGCGCGGCGATCCGAAACCCGGCCCATCATGAGAAAGTACCTGGGCGGTTCCGGGCTGGACGTCAGCGGCGCGGGGTGATGCGATACAGGCGCGGTTGCGGCTGGTCCCTTCCTCGTCTGCGCCAAGGCGGTCGCTTCGAAGCAGACCTGGTCCGGGCCCCGTCACGTAGGCGGGCAGGCGAGCAACAGTATTCGACAGCATCCATGCCCCCGTCGGGCGACATGCGCCCTTGACCGAGCGGAGGTGCCTTCGCGGGACAGGGCAGGGGCCGGAACAGGGCAGGGGCCGGGCGCTCTGGCCCTGCAGGTGCCGACGTGGCGTTCGTACAGGGGCTGGATGCCCGTCGCCTCCAGCCAGGGCAGGGCCAAGGGCGTACCGCACCCCATCCTGAGACCTTGAGCGGGCAAGACCTTCGGGAGGCTGTCGACCTGTTCGGCCGACGCGGCGGAAAAGACGGTTCTGAAAGGAAAATCCGGTTGACCAGTAACATTTGGTTGACCAGAAGCGTGGCCTTGGCCGACGCTGCCTTGGTAAGAATGACCGCGCTCCGACAAGCAGGAGGGCAGAGAGACCGTGATCGTGTGCGGACCCGTCCTGACCCTCCCCTGATCGGACCGGATCGACCTCGTTTGACAAGGAGTCGAGTGATGCTGCCTTCCGCGATCAACCGGACCTGCCACGCATTGCGGTCCCGCCGTATCGGGGCGATCGCGATTCCCGCAACGTTTCGCGGGTGGAGCTGCTGGACCTGGCTCCCGGCTCTTCTTCTGATCGTCGGCATGACCGGACCCGGGAGCGCGCAGGCGCCGGACGCCGCGTTGGAACAGTCCACCGGAACCACGGCTGAAGAAGTGGTCGTGGATGTGAGGCCCATCGGCGAGTCGGATGCCGAAGCGGCAGTCATGACCGTGACGACGCTGGTCGGGGAGATGCTGGAAGCCGTCGACCACAACCCGGACCTCCGGGCCGAGTACGATCGCATCGTCGACAACCCTATCTCTCCGCCGGACACCCGCAGTCCGCGCGCAACGTTGGCCAGCTTCCTGCTGATCATGCACGAGGCCAACCGGATCTGGTTCGAGACACGCGACGCATATCTGCAGACCAGCAACATTAAACTGACCGGGCAAGAGCAGGATAACGTTGTCAAGGTGATGGCGCTTATCGAAAAGGCGTCCAGAACCATGGATCTGTCGGCGATCCCGGCAACCACGCTTCAAAGAACAAGTACGGAACTGGTTCTGCAGTTGCAGGAGATCTTTGACCGTATCTACCTGCCGGTGATGGAGGATATTCCCGGTATCGAAATCGGTGCCGTTCTGACCGATAACGATGAGTCGACACGGCCGAAGTGGACTGTGCCCGGCACCAACATGACGATCGAACTTCAGGAGGAAGGGCCGCGGCACGGCGAATACCTTTTCACGGCCGCCAGTGTCGAACGCATACCGGAGGACTACCATACGATCCAAGAGCTTCCGATTGTTTCGGACAGGGGCGAAGATACCTATGCCTACTACATCTATACGCCTGGCAACCTGATCCCGCCGCAATGGTTCGAAATCATCCAGGCCGGCCCGGATTGGCTGATGTTCCGTTTCGGCGGGCAGACAGTTTGGCAATGGATGGGAATGGCGCTGTCGCTGTTTCTTCTTTTGCTGGCGACCGTGCTGTACATCCGGTGGAATTCGGTCCGGCCATTGCCGCTGAACCTTGCAAGACGGCAGTTCCGGAGCATCATCCACCCGCTGCTGCTGATGCTGGCGGTGCGGTTGACGCTTTACGTCTGCAACGAACAGATCAACATCACGGGGACCACGCTGCTCTACCTGGCCACCATTGCCGGTGTGATCTTCTGGATCACCACGGCCTGGCTGACCTACCAGATCCTCCAACTCATCTACATCTGGGCCGTCCATAATCCGTCGATCAGCAAGACAAGCCTTGATGCCAGCCTGTTGCGGACCGGGTTCAAGGTGCTGTCGCTGGTGATCTCTCTGCTGGTGCTTGGCTACGGGGCGACGCAGATTGGTATCCCGATCTACGGTGTCGTCGCCGGTCTGGGTGTCGGCGGTCTGGCCATCGCACTGGCCGCGCAGCCGACGCTGGAGAATTTTATCGGCGGGCTCATCCTTTATGCCGACGGGATCGTCCGCGTGGGCGAGTTCTGCGAATTCGACGATCTTGCCGGCACGGTGGAAGAAATCGGCATTCGGTCCACGCGGATCCGGGCGCTGGACCGGACCCTGATCGTGGTGGCCAATGGCGACCTGTCGAAGCGAAAGATCGTGAACTACAGCAAGCGCGACGTGTTCCTCTTCCGCCACAAGATCGGCCTGCGCTACGAAACCCCGTCCGAAACGGTCAAGACGATTTCCTCCCGCGTCTATGACCATATGCTGGCGCATGAGCGGGTGGCGGACGATCCGTTGCGTGTCCGGCTGGTGGAATACGGGGACTACGCCATCGTGATAGACGTCTATGCCAACATCAAGGCCAGCAACATGGACGAGTTCACGAGCTTGCAGGAGGAACTGCTCTACGAGATTCGCTCTATCGTCGAATCCAGCGGTGCCGATTTCGCGTTCCCGTCCTCGACCGTCTACCTGGCGCGGGATGCGGACACGTCTGACGAGCCTGCGATTGCAGCACAGGTCGCCTGAAGGGGGCCCGTCTGCCTCACGGTCTTGGAACGGGTTTCTTCCTGTCGTGGGTTGGGGTCACGCAGACGATCTGCGACCGGCACCCACCTGGCACAAGGCCCGTCGGGGCGCGGAACGGAAGGTGCTCTGGCACGAATATCCGGGCTTTGTCGCAGCAATGCGGCCACGCCCGTGCCGCGGCGCTGCGACAAAGCCCGGCAAAGGCCGTCCGCATCCGCCGTCCCGAAAGGGGGCGCGTGGGCCCGCACAGGAATGCGCGCCGCCAATCGTGGCACGCCGCTTCCCGCTTCTTTGGTCCTCAAATACTCTCAGGGGTGCGGGGACAGCCCCCCCGCTCCGCCACAGGCCTCAGGGACCGTCCCGAAGGACGAAGGCCCCTCAGCGCCCGCGCCAGATCCAGCCGCCGCCGAAAATGCGGCTGCCTTCGGTTTCATAGAACACGCAGGCCTGGCCCGGGGACACGCCGTCCTCGGGGTTGAAAAGTTCCACTTCGGCCTCGGTCTCGGACAGGGGGCGCAGGATCGCCGCGCGCGGCGGGCGGGTGGACCGCACCTTGACCGACAGATGCCATTCCGGGCGCGAGGTCAGGGGCTCGTCCCCCAGCCAGTTGATCTCGCGCACGGGCACCGTCCGGGTCGACAGCATTTCTTTCGGGCCGACGATCACCTGGCGGGCGTCGGGGTCCAGCCGCACGACGTACAAGGGATCGGCCAGCCCGCCGATCCCCAGCCCGCGCCGCTGGCCGATGGTGTAATGGATCACGCCCTGATGGGTGCCCAGCACGCGGCCGTCGGCATGGACGATCTCGCCCGGTTCGCCCGCACCGGGGCGCAGCTTCTCGATCACCGCGGCATAGTCGCCGTTCGGCACGAAACAGATGTCCTGACTGTCGGGCTTGTCCGCCACCGCCAGCCCGTACCGGGCTGCCAGCGCGCGCGTCGCGTCCTTCGAGGGCAGGTGGCCCAGCGGGAAGCGCAGGTATTCCAGCTGTTCCGGCGTGGTCGAGAACAGGAAGTAGCTCTGGTCGCGGCGGGCATCGGCGGCGGAATGCAGCTCCGGCCCTTCGGCCCCCGTCATGCGCTGGATGTAATGCCCGGTCGCCATGCAGTCGGCGTCCAGATCCTTTGCCGTTTCCAGCAGGTCCTTGAACTTCACCCGTTCATTGCAGCGGATGCAGGGCACGGGCGTTGCACCCGCCAGATAGCTGTCGGCGAATTCGTCGATCACCGCGTCGCGGAACGTGTTTTCGTAATCCAGGACATAGTGCGGAAAGCCACGTTCTTCCGCCACGCGGCGGGCATCGTGGATGTCGAGGCCGGCGCAGCAGGCACCCTTCTTGGCCAGTGCTGCACCGTGGTCGTAAAGCTGCAGTGTCACGCCCACGACATCGTAACCTTCCTCGTGCAGCATCGCCGCCACGACGGAACTGTCGACGCCGCCCGACATGGCCACGACCACGCGCGTTTCCGCCGGCGGCTTGGCAAAGCCCAGCGAGTTCAGCTTGGTTTCCTGGTCCAGCGCCATGACGGCTCCTGCAGTTCGGGGGAGTGAGGGGCGAAATATAGGAAAATTCGCATCATTCTCAAGGCCCGCTTTCACGTGGCCTTAAGGGCTCTGGTCAAGATTTGGGTGAAATTGGCGTAAATGGATGGGTCCGCGATGTATCTGAGGAAAGTCGAAGGCGTGCGTGCCGTGACCCTGCCGGATGGCAGCGTCCTGTCACGTGCCGACCTGCCGCCGCCCGGTACGGTTCGCTGGGTGGCGTCGCGCAAGCTGGCTGTCGTTCGGGGGGTGATCTATGGCCTGATGACCCGGGAAGACGCGCTGGACATGTACCAACTGAGCGAGGAGGAATTCCAGGGCTGGGTCTCTGCCATGGCCGAACACGGGCGCGACGCGCTGAAGGCCACTGCCCTCAAAAAGTATAGACAACCAAAAGACGAGTGAACTACGGTGGTGCTCTGGTAACGTCAGGTTAACTTTTGTTCTCCATGGTTAAGGGAAGGGCGAAAACAAGGCGGAGCTACAAGCCATGCGGGTACTCTTGATCGAGGACGATCCGACGACGTCGAAGAGCGTCGAATTGATGCTGACCCATGCGAATCTAAACGTTTATGCAACCGACCTCGGTGAAGAAGGGGTCGATCTGGCAAAGCTCTACGATTACGACCTGATCATCCTGGACCTCGACCTGCCGGACATGCACGGGCACGAGGTGCTGCGCCAATTGCGCACTGCGCGGATCGACACGCCGATCCTGATCCTGTCGGGCGCCGATGACACCGACAACAAGATCAAGGGCTTCGGCTTCGGCGCGGACGACTATCTGACCAAGCCGTTCCACCGTGAAGAACTGGTGGCCCGTATCCACGCAATCATCCGCCGGTCCAAGGGACATTCGGAATCGATCATCCGGACGGGCAAGATTTCCGTGAACCTCGACGCCAAGACGGTCGAGGTCGAAGGCCAGCCGGTCCATCTGACTGGCAAGGAATACCAGATGCTGGAGCTTCTGAGCCTTCGCAAGGGCACCACGCTGACGAAGGAGATGTTCCTGAACCATCTCTATGGCGGCATGGACGAACCGGAACTCAAGATCATCGACGTCTTTATCTGCAAGCTGCGCAAGAAGCTGTCGAATGCCACCGGCGGCGACAATTACATCGAAACGGTCTGGGGCCGCGGCTATGTGCTGCGCGATCCGCAGAACGTGGACATGCCCAGCCCGCGGGTGGCCATCGGGGCCTGAGGCGGCGGGGCAGAAACCTATCGAGAGTAAGACCTTGATGCGCGTTGCGGAACCGGTTTCCGCGGCGGGCGATCCGGTGACGGTTCCGGTCTTTCCAGGGGGTATTTACGGCGGTCGAAAGCCGCGCTCCATCTGGACCTGAGGGCGGACGCGGCCTATCACCTTCGGGCGCAGCCAGAAGGATCCGGGGCCCGTGACCGACACAATCGACGTCGACCAGTTGACCGCCGAAGAGGCCGCCACCGAGCTGGCGCGCCTGGCCGCCCTTCTGGGCCGGGCCAACCAAGCCTATCACGCCGAGGATGCACCCGAGATCACCGATGCCGCTTACGACGCGATGAAACTGCGCAATGCCGCGATCGAGGCGCGGTTTCCCGACCTGAAACGCGACGACAGCCCGTCGGAACAGGTGGGCGCCAAGCCCTCGGAAGGCTTTGCCAAGGTTACCCATTCCGTCCGGATGATGTCCCTGTCGAACGCCTTCGCGGACGAGGATATCGCGGAATTCGACAGTTCGGTCCGCCGTTACCTGGGCCTTGGGCCCGATGCGCCCCTGGCTTATACGGCCGAACCCAAGATCGATGGCCTGTCTCTGTCGCTGCGGTACGAGGACGGCGTGCTGGTCCAGGCCGCGACCCGGGGCGACGGCACGGTGGGCGAAAACGTCACTGCCAATGCCCGCACCATCGGCGACATCCCCGAAAAGCTGACCGGCGCGCCTGCCGTGCTGGAAGTCCGGGGCGAGGTCTATATGTCCCACGCCGATTTCGCCGCGCTGAACGCCCGGCAGGAGGAGGCCGGCGCCAAGACATTTGCCAATCCGCGGAATGCCGCGGCGGGCTCGCTGCGACAGCTTGATTCGGAAATCACCCGGGCGCGCCCGCTGAAATACTTCGCCTACAGCTGGGGAGAGCTGTCCGAGCCGCTCTCCGACACCCAGACAGGCGCCCTGGAGCGACTGGCAGACCTTGGCTTTGTCACCAATCCGCTGACAGTGCGTTGCGGCAGCACGGACGACATGCTGACCCATTACCGCAAGATCGAGGCGCAGCGGGCGACGCTCGGCTACGATATCGACGGCGTCGTCTACAAGGTCGACGACCTGGGCCTGCAGAGCCGGCTGGGCTTCCGGTCGACCACGCCCCGCTGGGCCATCGCACACAAGTTTCCCGCCGAACTCGCCTGGACCAGGCTGGAAGCCATCGACATCCAGGTCGGCCGCACCGGTGCCTTGTCCCCCGTGGCCCGTCTGATGCCGGTGACGGTGGGTGGCGTCGTGGTGTCGAACGCGACGCTTCATAACGAGGATTACATTCTTGGCCGCGACAGCAACGGCAACCCGATCCGCGACGGCAAGGACATCCGTGTCGGCGACTGGGTGCAGGTCTACCGCGCGGGCGACGTGATCCCCAAGGTCGCCGATGTCGACCTGTCGCGTCGCCCTGAAGATGCCGTGCCTTACATCTTCCCCGAAAGATGCCCGGAATGTGGCAGCGAGGCGGTGCGCGAGGAAGGCGATGCCGTCCGCCGCTGTACGGGGGGGCTGATCTGCCCCGCTCAGGCCATTGAAAAACTGAAGCATTTCGTCTCTCGCGCGGCCTTCGACATCGAAGGGTTGGGCGCCAAGCAGGTCGAATTCCTGTATGCGATGTGCTGGATCGCTGAGCCGGCAGACATTTTCACCTTGCCGGCCCGCGATGCTGCCGGCGAACGTCTGGTGGTTCAGCCGGACGCCCGTCTGGCCCGTATCCTTCAGGACGAGATGCGCAGGGCCGAAGCGCTCGCCACGATTGCCGAGATGTTGAGGACGGTCGGCGTTCCCGTGGACGACCAGGACCCGGACCATGTGATTTCCGCCATCCGGCATCTGGCCGAGAGACCGCTTTCGCAGCTCAAGGGATGGGGCGAAAGATCGACAGAGAACCTCTTTGCCGCGATCGAGGAACGTCGCAGGATCCCGCTGAACCGCCTGATCTTTGCCCTTGGCATCCGCCATGTAGGCGAACAGAGCGCCAATCTGCTCGCCCGCCATTACGGCACGTGGGACATCTTCGCCCAGGCCATGACCGATGCCGCGCCGATGGAAGGCCCGTCCTGGGACGAACTCCTCTCCATCGACGGCGTGGGCAACGTGATGGCCACGACCCTTGTCACCACGATGGCGCAGGAGGCGGAGCGCGCGTCCATCGACAAGCTGGTCGACCTTCTGACGGTCGAAGACGTGAAGCGCCCGGCGACCGACGGCAGCCCGGTTGCGGGCAAGACCGTGGTCTTTACCGGAACGCTCGAAAAGATGACCCGCGCCGAAGCCAAGGCCCGAGCCGAGGCGCTGGGGGCCAAGGTCTCGGGCTCGGTCAGTGCCAAGACCGACATCCTCGTGGCCGGGCCCGGTGCGGGGTCCAAAGCCAAGAAGGCCGCCGAACTGGGGATCGAGACCCTGGACGAGGACGAATGGCTGTCCCTGATCGGGGCCGGCTGAGGTGGCGGGGCGGCCCGAACAGCTCTTCCCGCTTTTTGCCAGCCTGGAAGCGCTGGACGGGATCGGTCCCAAGACGGCAAAGCTGCTGGAGGCCACGGGCATCGAAAGCCCGGGCGACCTGCTCATGTCGCTGCCCTATGCCATGATCGACCGGCGGCGGCGGGAAACGATCCGCGGCGCGGACCTGCCGGCGACCCTTACGGTCGAGGTCACGGTCGGCGCCCACCGCCCGCCGCGCAATCGCGGCGGCGCCTACCGGATCCATGTCGAAGATCGCGATACCGAATTCCAGCTGGTCTTCTTTCATGCCCGCGGCGAATACCTGAAAAAACTGTTGCCCCCCGGCGAACGCCGCCTCGTATCGGGCAAGGTCGAACTGTTCGACGGGATGGCCCAGATGGTCCATCCCGACCACATGATGCCCGTCGACGAAGCCGCCGACATCCCGCCCTATGAACCCGTCTATCACCTGACTCAGGGCGTGACCCAGAAGGCGATGTTCAAGGCCACGCGTTCGGCCCTGGTGCGGGTTCCGGAGCTGCCCGAATGGATCGATCAGGGCGTAATGAAGCGCGAAGGCTGGCCCGACCGGAAGGCGGCGCTGGAACAGGCGCACGCGCCCGAAGGCCTGGCCGACGTGATGGCCGAAGCCCCGGCGCGCGCGCGCCTGGCCTATGACGAATTGCTGGCCCACCAGCTGACCCTTGCCCTGGCCCGCCAGACCGCGCGCAAGGGCAAGGGCATCGCCAGCCGCGGCACCGGCAAGCTGCAGGACAGGGTCCTGAGCTCGCTGCCCTACAGTCCCACCAATGCCCAGACGCGGGCCGTGTCGGAAATCGCGGGCGACATGCTGTCCCCCCAACGGATGAATCGCCTGCTGCAGGGCGATGTGGGCGCGGGCAAGACGCTGGTGGCGTTCCTGTCGCTGCTGATAGCGGTCGAGGCCGGCGGGCAGGGTGTGCTGATGGCGCCCACGGAAATCCTGGCTCGCCAGCACATGGCCGGCCTTGCGGGGCTCGCGGCCGCGGCCGGCGTCCGGATGGAACTGCTGACGGGGCGCGACAAGGGCAGCCAGAGGGCGGAAAAACTGGCGGCGCTGGCAGGGGGCATGATCGACATCCTTGTCGGCACCCATGCCGTCTTTCAGGAGGATGTGGTCTTCAATGACCTGCGCCTGGCGGTGGTCGACGAACAGCACCGCTTCGGCGTCCGCCAGCGGATGGAGCTGGCGGAAAAGGGCATCGCGGCCGATGTCCTGGTGATGACCGCCACGCCGATCCCGCGCTCTCTCTCGCTCGCGCAATACGGCGACATGGACGTCTCGATCCTCGACGAGAAACCGCCGGGCCGCCAGCCGATCACCACCGCTGTCGTGTCGACCGACCGGACGGAAGAGGTGATCGCCCATCTGGAACGTGCCATCGGCGAAGGGCGGCAATGCTACTGGGTCTGTCCGCTGGTCGAGGAATCCGAGGTCTCCGACCTTGTCGCGGCCGAGGAACGGTTCAAGCATCTGCGCGCGCGGCTGGGCGAAAGCGTCGTGGGCCTGGTCCACGGTCAGATGCCGCCCACGGAAAAGGATGCCGCCATGGCGGATTTCCAGTCCGGGCGCACCCGGGTGCTGGTCGCCACCACGGTGATCGAAGTCGGCGTCGATGTTCCGAACGCCTCGATCATGGTGATCGAACGCGCGGAAACCTTCGGCCTGGCCCAATTGCACCAACTGCGCGGACGGGTGGGGCGCGGCACCGCCGCGTCTACCTGCCTTCTCATGTACCAGGGGCCGCTGACAGACACCGGCCGCCGCCGCCTCGACATCATGCGTGAGACCGAGGACGGCTTCCGCATCGCGGAAACCGACCTTGAAATCCGCGGCGCCGGCGACCTGATCGGCACCGCGCAATCCGGCCTGCCGAAATTCCGCGTGGCCGATCTCGAACGTCAGACCGGCTTGATGGCCGTGGCCCAGACCGATGCCCGTGCGCTTCTGGCTGCCGATCCTGCGCTGAAGACCCCACGGGGAGAGGCCGCGCGCCTTCTCCTCTGGCTCCTGCGCCAGGATCGCGCCATCCGCCTGATCGGCGTGGGCTGACGCTCCAAACCGGGCACGCGGCCCCCGCTTCCTTGATCTTCAGGTATCCTCGGGGCGTCCGGCCCGTAAGGGTCGGGCGGGGGCAGAGCCCCCCTGAACCGTATGGAACATTCCGGAATGTTCGCGGATGTTCTCAAAAAGTTCTTTACACGACTCAGCTCATATGAGAACAAAACATTAACAGAGGATGACTTGCCGAGGAGGCCACGATGTTCCAGGAATTCCGCTTCGCCCTCAGCCGCTCCCGCGCGACGCTGCTTCAGGATGCCGCCGGCGTTCTGTCCATCGGTGTGCTTCTCGTGGCCGGTCTGCACCTGCCAGCGCTCATCTGACCCACGTCTTTCACGGTTCTGCCTGCGATCTCGCGCCGGCGCTTCTGTCTGCATCCTGTCCCAACCGATGCACCGGGGCCGCCTGACCCCGTTCTGCCGAAATGGCCGCCTCAGCCGTTTCGACCCGAAGCACCCGGATCCCTCGCGAGACACGCACAGCCTGCCGCCGCCATCCTGTCCGGGATGTGCGGCGGTTTTTTTTGTCCGGTTTTCGAAGGAAATCAGTCGGGCGCGCAGGCCCGGTGTTCTTCAGCCCGGCCCATGGCCTCGGCCGTGGCGTCCAGCGTCAGCAGGATCGAGGCGTGGCGGTTGCGATAGTCCCGGGCGGGCATCAATACGTCCAACCCGTCAAAGGGCGCATCCGGCGCCGGACCTTCGGATTTCAGCATGTCGCGCAACTGGTCGCGGGCTGTTTCGATCTCGGCCCGCGTCCGGCCGATGGCGACATTGCCCACGACCGAGGCCGCGGCCTGACCCAGCGCGCAAGCCTTCACGTCCTGGGCGAAATCGGCGATCCGGCCATCCTCGATCTTCAAGTCCACGGTCACGGTCGACCCGCACAACGGGGACCGGCGCTTGACCGAAACATCCGGCGCGTCGAGCCGGCCCAGATGCGGGATGTCCGCTGCCAGGGCCAGGATCCGCGACGAATAGAGCTTGATGAGGTCGTTGTTGCCGGACATCTGGCTTTTCCTTGCTGTGCGACCCATACATAAGGCCCCGTGCGCCCCGGCAAAAGGTTTTCCGCAATGACATTCGACCCCGCAACGCTCCGCTATGACGACAAGGGCCTGATCCCGGCGATCGCACAGGACCACGGCACGGGCGAGGTGCTGATGATGGCCTGGATGAATGCCGAAAGCGTGGCGCGGACACTTGCGACGGGCAAGGTCACCTACTGGTCGCGGTCGCGCGCGTCGTTCTGGGTGAAGGGCGAGTCGTCGGGGCACCTGCAGACGCTGGTGGAAATGCGTGTGGACTGCGACCGCGACTGCCTTCTGGTGCTGGTCGACCAGGCCGGCCCGGCCTGCCACACCAACCGGCGAAGCTGCTTCTACACCGCGGTGCGGGACGGGGCCGAGGTGGAGATCATGTCGCCGATGGAGTGACATCGGTGGCCCTGCGGGCCATGCCTTCGGCGTGAGTATTTTGGAAGAGAAGAAGATGGGGGCGCCTAAAGTCCCACGCGTGCGCGGATGTCGGATGGGGTCAGGCCGTCGTCGCGGTAGCGGGCGATTGCCCGGGCGTCGTCGCGTTTCGCGAGTCGCTTGCCGGCCTCGTCCCGGATCAGGCGGTGGTGATGGTATTGCGGCGTCGGCAGGTCCAGCAGGTGCTGGAGCAGGACGTGGATGCGGGTGGCGTCGAACAGGTCCTCGCCGCGGACGACATGGGTGACGCCTTGCGCCGCGTCGTCGACCACGACGGCGAGGTGGTAGGAACCGGCCATCTGGCGCCGTTCGAGGATCACATCGCCGACCGTCGTGACGAGGTCTTGGGCGTCGAGCCCATGGGTCCCCAGATGGGCCGGGCCGGTTTCGGTGAAGGTCGGCGCGGGCAGGGCGCGGGTGGCGGCGCCCATGTTCAGGCGGATGACATCGTTCGGGCCCCGGTCTGCCAAAGGGCGGTCGCGGCAGGTGCCGGGATAGATACGGCCGTCGGGGCCGAACCGGGGCACGCCTTCCTGCGGGGCGCCGGCCGCCGCTCCGATATCCGCGCGGTTGCACGAGCAGGGGTAGAGCAGGCCCCGGGCGGCCAGCCGGTCGAGGGCCGAGGCATAGGCGTCGGCGCGGTCGGACTGGCGCACCACCGGTTCGGGCCAGTCCAGGCCAAGCCAGCGGAGGTCGCCCTTAATCTGAACCTCCCATTCCGGGCGCGCGCGGGAGCGGTCCAGATCCTCGATCCGGAGGAGGAACGTGCCGCCAGCCGCCTGTGCCATGTCATGGGCAAGGAGCGCCGAATAGGCATGGCCCAGGTGCAGCGGACCGGTGGGCGACGGGGCAAAGCGGGTCGTGAAGGTCACGTCTTTTCAAGCACGTAGACTTTGGATTTGATGTTTTGACCGGGCAGGTGGGGCCCGTATTCTTCGAAGATCAGCCTGGTGGCCCCGTCGCCGATCCGGGCCTTCATCCGCGCGAGGCAGGACGGATCTTCCAGTGTGTGGTCGTTGAAGGAAAAGACGAAGTGCCCGCCCCGGGGAAGCGCGTCGATCAACTGGTCCAGCACCGCCGCAGGTGCCGCGCCACAGCCGATGACACCCACGGCCGCGATGGCGGGATGGGTGCCGGGGGCAAAGGGCAAGGGCGCGCCGGGATCGATCCGGGTCAGGCTGCGATAATGACCCTTGGCGCGGGCATGGGCCAGCATTTCGTCCGACAGATCGAGGCCGTCCAGAAGGGTGAATCCCTGTTCCGCGAAAGCCCGGCCGGACAGGCCGGTGCCGCAGCCGAAATCCAGAAGCGGCGCCGCGACATCGGCGAAACCGGCCAGCGCGGCCGCGCACCGAGTGGGCGTGGCATAGCCGTTCAGCGCGATTTCGGCGTCGTAACCTTCGGCCCAGTCGTCATAGAGCGCGCGGGTCTGGTCGGCCGTGCGGGCCTGATAGACCTTGTTGAGAAACGCATCAGACATGGGGCCTCCGGGCTGTGTCGGGGCCAGTCTAGCAGGGGGTCAGGCCGCGTCCACCGGGACCCGGCCCAGCCAGCCCAGCCAGTCGGCCTTGGCGCGGTCGGTATAGGCCTTGTAGCGGTCGCGGCGGCCGCGGCGTCCGGCCTTCAGGCCCTCGACCGGCGGGAAGAGGCCGAAGTTCACGTTCATCGGTTGGAAGGTTTTCGCATCCGCGCCGCCGGTGATGTGGGTGACCAGCGCGCCCGTTGCCGTGGTGGGGGGCGGGGCGTCTACCCTGTGGCCCAGGATCCCGGCTGCGGCCAGACGGCCCGCCAGAAGCCCCATGGAGGCGCTTTCGACATAGCCTTCGACGCCGGTGATCTGGCCCGCGAAGCGGATGTTGGGGCGGGATTTCAGGCGCATCTCGCCGTCCAGAAGGGTCGGCGAATTCAGGAAGGTGTTGCGGTGGATGCCGCCCAGGCGGGCAAAACGTGCGTCTTCCAGGCCGGGGATCATGCGGAAGACCTCGGTCTGGGCGCCGTACTTCATCTTGGTCTGGAAGCCCACGATATTGTAGAGCGTTCCCAATGCGTTATCCCGGCGAAGCTGGACCACGGCATGGGCCTTCACGTCCGGCTGGTGCGGGTTGGTCAGGCCCACGGGCTTCATCGGCCCGTGGCGCAGCGTTTCACGCCCGCGTTCGGCCATGACCTCGATCGGCAGGCAGCCGTCGAAATAG
Source organism: Chachezhania sediminis (assembly GCF_009765275.1). Lineage (GTDB taxonomy): Bacteria > Pseudomonadota > Alphaproteobacteria > Rhodobacterales > Rhodobacteraceae > Chachezhania > Chachezhania sediminis. Next base: position 276,726 of record NZ_VOPH01000001.1, on the reverse strand, counting down.
CCGGCGGTTTCGCCTTCGTGGAATTCCGTCTTGTCCGCGGCCAGGATGGCGTCGATGAAGGCCTCGTACTGGGCCTTGTCCATCGGACAGTTGAGGTAGGCGGTGCGCTCTTCTTCCGTCTCGCCCTTGTCGTAGCGCGATTGCATCCAAGCGCGGGACATGTCGATGGAATCGAAATAGACGATGGGCGCGATGGCGTCGAAGAAGGCCAGCGCCTCGGCACCCGTCTCCTTCGCGATGGCCTCGCCCAGGGCGGTCGAGGTCAGGGGACCGGTGGCAAAGATCCAGTGACCGTCTGCCGGAAGCTCGGTCACTTCCTCGCGCGAGAGCGAGATAAGCGGGTGCGACAGCAGCTTGTCGGTCACGTATTCGGCAAAGGGATCGCGGTCCACGGCCAGGGCACCGCCGGCGGGCAGGCGGTTCCGGTCGGCCGATTCCATGATCAGGCCGCCGGCTTCGCGCATTTCCCAGTGGAGCAGCCCCACGGCGTTCTGTTCGCTGTCGTCCGAACGGAACGAGTTGGAACAGACCATTTCGGCCAGCATCTGGGTCTTGTGTGCGAAGGTGGCGATCAGGGGGCGCATTTCGTGGATGACCACGGGCACGCCGGCATTCGCCGCCTGCCAGGCCGCTTCGGATCCGGCCATGCCGCCGCCGACGATGTGGAGTGTCTGTGTCATGGCGCGCATGTAGGGCAGGCGGGCGTTCCGCGCAACAGGTGCCTATTGATCCCAGTCGGGCGCGCGCTTTTCCAGGAAGGCGGCGATGCCTTCGGCGGTGTCGCGGTGGATCATGTTTTCGACCATCACCTCGCCCGTATAGGCATAGGCCTCATCCAGCGGCATCTCCAGCTGCTTGTAGAAGGCCTGTTTGCCGATCTTGACTGCGGATCCCAGTTTCGCGGCCAGCGTGCCAGCCAGATCTGCCGTCGCACTCTCCAGATCTTCGGCGGGAACGACGCGGTTGATCAGACTCAGTTCGCGGGCGCGGTGGGCGTCGATGAATTCGCCGGTGGTCAGCATCTCGAACGCCTGCTTGCGGGGGATGTTGCGCGACAGGGCGACCATGGGGGTCGAACAGAAAAGGCCGATGTTCACGCCGTTGACGCCGAACCGCGTGCCCTCGGCCGCAACGGCCAGATCGCACGAGGCGACCATCTGGCAGCCCGCCGCGGTGGCGATGCCATGGACGCGGGCGATGACCGGCTGGGGCAGATCGCGGATCGCCGTCATCACCCTGCCGCAGCGGGTGAAGAGGTCGGCGAAATAGGCTTTGCCGCCATCTTCGGCCTGCCGCCCTTGTGTCATCTGCTTCAGGTCGTGGCCGGCGCAGAATGCCTTGCCCGCACCTGACAGGATCACGACGCGGATCGACCGGTCCTCTTTCAGGGTGGCGAAGGCCTCAGACAGGTCCGCCAGCATCTCGTCGGACAGGGCATTCAGCCGTTCCGGCGCATTCATGTGCAGATGTGCCACTGCCCCGGTGTCGTGACGTTCCAGAATTGCCATCTTGCCTCTCCCTTGTGGCCCGGGCTCAAGTCTAGGCGGAACGAGGGAGAAGGAAAAGAATGACACTGGCACTTGGCAAGGACGAGCTGCAGGCCTTCCTGATGGAGGTCTTTCCCGAGGTGATGGACCAGTACCAGGTCGATGACGTGACGGAGACGACGGTCAGGATGCGTCTGAAGGTCCGGTCCAGGGACCTGCGGCCCGGGGGCACGGTGTCGGGGCCTGCGATGTTCTCGCTGGCGGACGTTGCGGTCTATGCGATGGTGCTGGCCCGTATCGGGCGCGAGGCGCTGACGGTTACCACCAATGCCTCGATCGATTTCATGCGCAAGCCCGAGGCAGGGCGCGACCTGATCGCCGAATGCCGGTTGCTGAAGCTGGGCCGGGTTCTGGCGGTTTGCGACGTGCTGATCCATTCGGAGGGATCGGATGGCGTCGTGGCGCGGTCGTCGATGACCTATTCCATCCCGCCGGTGAAGGTGGGGTAGGGCAGCACGTCCGATTTACTGGCGAGAAGGGCAGCGACCGGCCTGCGGGACCGTCGCGAAGCGGCCGCCCCAGCGGGCGGGTCGGCCGCTGCCCGGCCTGCGGCCCGGCGATCCGTTTTCCGGAGCGTGCACCTTAAGGCATCAGCCGCCGGACATAGCCGGGCAGGCCAAAGGCGCCCTTGTGCACTTCGGGATTGTAGTAATAGGGTTCGAAACCCAGTGTGGAAAAGCGGTTGGCCAGCGTATCCAGCGACACGGCGCGATGGTTGCCGTCCGTGCCCCAGCCAAAGGCCATCGGGCCGCCGGCATAGGTGGGGATTGTCGCCAGATAACAGGTCGCGTCCGCAAACAGCGCCTTGAAGGCCCGCATCGAATTGGTCAGCTCTTCCCCTTGCAGGAAAGGCACGCCGTTCTGGGTCACCAGGATACCGCCCGCGGCCAGCGCGCGCTTCGCGTGACCATAGAAGGTGTCGGTGAACAGGACCTCGCCCGGACCGATCGGGTCGGTGCTGTCGACCAGGATGGCGTCGAAGCCGCCCTCGGTCTCTCGCATGAAATCGGCGCCGTCGGCGATGACCAGGTTCAGGCGCGGATCGTCGAAGGCCCCGTCGCTGAGCATCGGCAGGTACTGTTTCGAGAAATCGACGACACCGGCGTCGATTTCCACCATGGTCACGTGTTCAACGCCCTTGTGGCGCAGCACCTCGCGCGCAATGCCGCCATCGCCGCCGCCCACGATCAGTACGCGCCTGACATTGCCATGCGCCAGGATCGGCACATGGACCATCATCTCGTGATAGATCGCGTTGTCGCCTTCCGTCGTCTGCACGACATCGTCCAGCGTCAGGACACGGCCGAAGCGCGCGTTCTCGATCACGCGCAGGCGCTGATGTTCGGTCTCGCTGTCGAAGAGCACGCGGTCGACCTTCAGGGCCTGGGCGAAATCATCGTGCAGCTTTTCGGTGAACCAGTCGCTCATGCCGCGACCTCGGGCTGCGCGAACAGGCATTCGCCCCGGCGCAGTTCCTTCACCCTGACGTCGTCCGTCGCGAAGACATTCTTCAGGATCGGCACGGCACGCCAGGGTTCCGCATCGCCGCACATGAAGATGTCGAAGGCCCCATAGCCGATTTCGGGCCAGGTGTGGACGCTGATATGGCTTTCCGACAGCACCGCCACACCGCTTACGCCCTGGGGCGAAAACTTGTGCGTGTGGATGTGCAGCAGCGTGGCCTTGCACGCCTCGACCATCTCGCGGAAGGCGCGCTGGATGCGGCCTTCGTCGTCAAGACCAGTGCCCTGGATCACCTCGACGATCAGGTGAGTCCCGGCAAAGGTCACGCCATCGCGATGGATGAAATGGTCAAGCCTGTCGTCGGCCATCAGGCCGCTTGGTACAGTTACAATGTCCGCGGTTTTCACACCGCGGGCGGATCCTTCCTCATGGGCGCCTGTCTCCAGACCGATCCCCAGTTGGAAGAGGTTGGCGTCCTTCATGGCGCTCCCCTTCGTTCCAGTAGATGACAATCCGTCGGTCCCTTAGCGCCCCCCGGTTGCCCAGGTTGGGATCGGTCCCTCTGTGAGGGCGGCAGATAGGGGTATGGGCCGGTTCGCGCAACCCCCTGTTTCGCGCTGTCACGAAATCTTCGCGACGTCGGGTCCGGCCGTGGGATAAGTTTCGCCGCGCAAGTGCAGCATTGCCCAGAAATTTCGTGAAATCAGGCCGCTGCGCAAAAAAATGCCGGGGCAAAGCCCCGGCAAGTAGAGGTAGGTCGGAAGGGCGGGATGCTAAATCATCCAGAAGGGCCGTTTGGCTTCCTTCATCGCCTGTTTGTAACTTACTCCGATATCCTCCAGCATCCGGTCGTCCAGTCGCGACAGCATCTTTCGGCTGCGTTGGCGGAAATGCCACTCGGTCACCAGGGTCGCGAACTTCACGGCAAGCACGGCGGTCAGCGGCAGGCGGGCGCTGCCGAGCATCGGGGACATGGTGGTCCGTGCGGTGAGTGCGCGTGTCATCGGAGTTTTCCTTTCGATTGTATTGACACAATTACCATTTGTCGGTACATTAATCAGTACATTCGAAAATGTACCGAGAACAGAAAAAGATTGTAATGGATACAATTTGGACCCAGCCGCTGCCCGACGCCAAGGGCCCGAAGTACACCCTGGTCGCCGACACGATCCGGAGAGAGATCGAGGCAGGGCGGATGCCGCCGGGATCGAAGCTGCCCCCGGTACGGGATCTGGCCTATACGCTGGGGATCACGCCGGGCACGGTGGCGCGGGCCTACTCGGTGTTGACGGACCAGGGCCTGCTGGTGGGCGAGGTCGGTCGCGGCACCTTCGTGGCAAGGCCCAAGGACGACATGCTGGTCGACCGACCCGTCGAGATCGACGTGATCGCCCATGGCACCGAACACCGGCACGATCACGACGTGAACCTGTTTTCGCCCCATTTGCCGACGGTGGGGCAGACCGGGCTGATCCGTGACCTCTTTCGGAAATTCGCCGACAATCCGCCCTCGGGGCTGATGCACTATCCCAGCCGCGCCTCCTCGCGCCCTGCGCGCGAGGCGGTGCTGCGTTTCCTGGGCGGGGCGCCCATCGGGCCCGCATCCGCCGAAGACGTGGTGCTGACCAATGGCGGGCAGAATGCCATTTCATTGATCCTGCAGGCGGTGCTGATGGGGCGCCGTCCGGCCGTGCTGGTCGAGGAACTGTCCTATCCCGGCTTCCGCCGCGCGGCCGAACTTTTGCGGGCCGATGTGGTGCCGGTGAAGATGGATGCCCATGGGATCGACCCCCGGGCGCTGGCGGCTGCGATCCGGTCCTGCGATGCGCAGATCCTGTGTACCTCGCCCGAGGTGCACAACCCGACCTTGATCTGCACGCCGCTGGAGCGCCGCGAACAGATCGTCGAGGTCTGCCGGCGCCACGACATCGGTATCCTGGAAGACGACTGCTATGGCGTGTCCCAGGCCACGATCCCGTCCTACCGCATGCTGGCCCCTGAACGGTCGTGGTACGTTTCGTCCATATCCAAGACGATCACGCCGGCCCTGCGCGTGGGCTTTGCGGTGGCGCCCGTTGGGGGCGTCGCGCCCTTGCGGCGCGCGGCCGAACACGGGTTCTTCGGTGTGGCGACGCCGACCGCCGACCTGACCGCGATGCTTCTGTCCCACCCCCGGATCGACGGCGTGGTCGACCAGGTCCGCGCCACGATCGGCCGCTATGTGCAAAGCGCCGTGAACATCCTGGGCGTCTACGATCTGTCCTGGCGGTCCGACGCGCCCTTCCTGTGGCTGTCCCTTCCGCTGGGCTGGCGTGCCGGTTCCTTCTGCCGCGCGGCCGAGGCCGCGGGCGTCCAGATCCGGTCGGCCGAGGACTTTGCCATGCGGTCCGCCAATACGCCCCACGCGGTGCGCATGGCGATCAACGCGGGCGTGCCCATGGAAGCCTTCGAAGCCGCCCTTCAGCGCCTGCGCCGCCTGCTGGACGAGCCGCCGGAGCGGATAGAGGTCTGATTTTTTGTGGTATCAATATACCTAATTTTCAAGCCATTGAAAACGCTTTATTAATTCGCGTACCGCCCTATTGACGGCATCCGATCCGCCGCGTACATCGCCGCAATCCGAATGTCGGGCCGGGCCAGATTGCGCCGGCCCTTCCACTAGAACCAGGACCGACCGCAATGAAAACCTTTTCTGCAACGCCTGCAGACATCGACAAGAAGTGGATCCTGATCGACGCCGAAGGCGTTGTTCTGGGCCGTCTTGCCTCGATCGTCGCGATGCGTCTGCGCGGCAAGCACAAGCCGTCGTTTACCCCGCACATGGACATGGGCGACAACGTGATCGTCATCAACGCCGACAAGGTGCAGATGACCGGCAAGAAGCGCGAAGAAAACTTCTACTGGCACACCGGCTATCCGGGCGGGATCAAGTCGCGCACCAAGGCGCAGATCCTTGAAGGCAAGTACCCCGAGCGCGTGGTCTATCAGGCCGTCAAGCGCATGCTGCCGGGCAACCGGCTGAGCCGCCAGCAGATGACCAACCTGCGCATCTATGCCGGCGCCGAGCACCCCCACGAGGCGCAAGCGCCCGAAGTGCTGGACGTCAAGGCGATGAACAAGAAGAACACCCGGAGCTGACACCGACCATGGCCGATCAGATCAATTCCCTGGAAGAGCTGGCCGCAGTGGCCGGCATCGAGGCGACCCCGGTCGTCGAAGACCTGACCCCGCGCGAACCCGTTCGCGACGAGCTGGGCCGCTCCTATGCCACCGGCAAGCGGAAGGACGCGATCGCTCGCGTCTGGATCAAGCCGGGTTCGGGCAAGGTTGTCGTCAATGGCAAGGAAATGGCGGTGTATTTCGCCCGCCCGGTGCTGCAGATGATCCTGCGTCAGCCGTTCCAGGTTGCCGGCGTCGATGGCGAGTTCGACGTGATGGCGACCGTCAAGGGCGGTGGCCTCTCGGGCCAGGCCGGTGCGGTCAAGCACGGCATCTCGAAGGCGCTGCAGCTGTACGACCCGTCCCTGCGCCCGTCGCTGAAGGCCGCAGGCTTCCTGACCCGCGACAGCCGCGTCGTGGAACGCAAGAAGTTCGGTAAGCGCAAGGCGCGCCGGAGCTTCCAGTTCTCGAAGCGCTGATCCCTTACAGGATCAAGGTTTGGAAATGGCCCCCTCGTGGGGCCATTTTTTTGTGGGGCGCTTTGGTCGATGGCGCAACACAACACCCTTCGACGCGTCGCCTGCGCCTCAATCTTATGCACCTAATCCGCTAAGCGTGCGGCGCGTCTCCCTTCCAGATTGCAGAAAGTTCTTGATCGGCGGTTCCTCGCGGATCAGCATTAAAATCTGCGGAAGGGAGCGCACGATGACTGACTTTTTCGACCAAGTCGTACAAATCTCAAACAGATCAAAGGTTGCCGAACGACAGGCACTTACTGAGGAAGCGACAAAGACATCGGTCATTTTGCCGTTCTTGCAGACGCTCGGCTTCGATGTATTCAACCTCGATGAAGTCATACCAGAGTTCATTGCTGATGTCGGTACCAAGAAGGGCGAAAAGGTTGACTTTGCTGTCAAGATCGACGGCAAGATTGCGATCTTGATTGAAGCAAAGCCATCGAATTCGAAGTTGGGCGACTCGCAGTACAATCAGCTGTTTCGGTATTTTTCTGTGACCGAAGCGCGTTTGGCGATACTCACGAACGGACGAGAAGCGTGGTTCTTTTCGGATACAGATGAGCCGAACAAAATGGATAAGCGGCCATTCTTCAAGTTTGACTTTCAGAATTTTGACAAAGGCCAAGTCGACGAGTTGGCCAGGTTTCAGAAGCCCAACTTTGCGATAGACGCGATTGTGGAGGCTGCTTCAAATCTGAAGTATATTCGGGCAGCCGCGAGCTACATCAAAAGTCAGCTGGAGGATCCTGACGAAGATTTCATCAAGCTGGTGGGTCGAAGAATTCATGATGGGTCGATCACAAAGAGCGTGTCAGAACAAATTCGCCCAGCGATCCAATCTGCTTTGGATGAGATCATCCGCGACCGGATTCAAGACAAGCTGAGCATCACATTCAACGGGGACAAGAAGACCGAGTCGTCCAAACCCGATGAGGCAGTCGGAAGTGAAGCGGTAGCCGATGATGGCATCGATACCACCGGTGAAGAGATTTCAGGGCATCTGATCGTTCGCGCAATTGCCGCACGAATTGTTCCATTTGATAGGATTTATATTCGAGATTCCAAAAGCTATTGCGCAATATTGATGGATGACAACAACAGGAAACCTGTGTGCAGACTGTACTTCAATTCGGCAACGACACGTCACATCGGCATCTTCGACTCAGACAAGAACGAGGTTAAGCACAAGGTAAGCGGGCCGGAAGATCTTTACAGGTTTGCCGATGACATATTAGCGGTCGTTAAATCGTATGCGTGACGAATAATTTTGTGGGAGGTTGTTGCACTTACTTCCCACACTTCGACATATTCACCGACTTCCCCTTCGCCGTCAGGCAGCTCTTCCCGTCGGGTGACAGCTTCACGTTGGCATGATCGCCCTTCAGCGTGGCGCTTTGGACGCCGTTCTTGCCCACGTTTACGTTGGCATTCTGGCCCTTCAGCGTGGCCCCCTTCACGCCGTTCTTGCCGACGTTCAGGTTGGCGTTCTTGCCCTTCACCTTGCCGCCCTTCACCCCGTTCGCGCCGACATTCACGTTGGCATGCTTGCTTTTCAGCGTGGCGCCACTGACCCCGTTCTTGCCCAGGTTCAGGTTCACGTGTTTGCCCTTCAGCGTGACACCGGCATCGACCGGCGGGACTGCGGTCAGAAGCGACAGCGCGGCAAGGACGGGCAGAAGGAATTTCAGGGACAGCGGCTTCATGGGGGCCTCCACGCTTGGGTCCGACGTCTTGCAGGCCTGATATCGACACCTGACGCGGGCGGCGCGGGCTCAGGTCACCGGGGCCAAGGATAGCCGCAGCGCCGGAATGGGGCAAGAAATGGTGGTGGCCGGGCAGGGCGGGTTCAACCGCGGGTGCGTGCCGTCACGCGTCGGGCGGGATCAGGCCCAGGCCCCGCAGGTAGATGCCGATGCCCGATTCCAGCAGGTCCTCGGGCGTATAGGGCGACTGGGCGCCGGGGGCGGCGCGGGCGTAAAGCTCGACGACACCGTGGCTCAGCGCCCAGATATGCGCGCTGAACATCGACGCAGGCGGCCGGCGGTCGGCGGGAATGTGTTTCGACAGGTCGATGGCGGCCTTTTCCAGCACGCCCCGGGCGCGGGCCGAGGCGGCGGCGAGTTCCGGCGTGCGATTCACCGACAGGCCGCTTTCGAACATCGCGATGTAGTGGCCCGGGAACTTGCGCGCAAAGGCCAGATAGGCGCGGCCCGTCGCCTCGAACGCCGCAAGGGCGGACGGCTGGCCGCTGTCATAGGCGTGCTGCATCAGGTCGGCGAAGATCTCGAACCCCTGGCGCGCGGCCTCGGCAATCAGGTCCTCGCGCCCTTCGAAATGGCGATAGACGGCTGCCGGGGTGACGCCCGCGCGCTTCGCGGCCTCGGACAGGGTGAAGCCCTGGGGCCCGCGTTCCTCGATCATTGGCAGGGCGGCGTCGATCAGGGCCTGGCGCAGGTTGCCGTGGTGATAGCCGCGCTTAGTCATCGTAGAGGTCGGGACCCCCGCACAACAGCGGATCCAGGGTGCCAAGCGCCTGGGCATCCTTGCGGTCGTAGTCGAGGTCCACCAGCACCCGCCGGATCGCCGCCAGCCGCGCGCGGCGCTTGTCGTCGCCGCGGACCACGGTCCAGGGCGCCAGTTCGGAATGGCTGCGCAGGAAGGTTTCCTCGATCGCCTTGGTGTAGTCGTCCCACTTGGCCAGGCCTTCGACATCGACGCGGGACAGTTTCCACTGTTTCAGCAGATCCTGTTCGCGGGCCAGGAAACGGCGCAGCTGTTCGGCCCGCCCGATGCTGATCCAGAACTTGTAAAGCCGGATGCCGTCGCCCACCAGCATCTGTTCGAACGGCAGGACCTGGCGAAAGAACTTTTCCCGCTGTTCGACAGTGCAGAAGTCGAAGACCTTTTCCACGATGGCGCGATTGTACCAGCTGCGGTCGAAGAACACGATTTCACCGGCGGCGGGCAGGTGTTCGACATAGCGCTGGAAATACCACTGGGTGGCTTCCTCGTCCGTGGGCTTGGGCAGGGCCACCACGCGGGCGCCGCGGGTGTTCAGGTTTTCCACGAAGCGCTTGATCGTGCCGCCCTTGCCGGCAGCGTCGCGGCCTTCGAACAGGATCGCGATCCGCTGGCCGGTTTCCTTGACCCAGGCCTGCATCCGCACCAGTTCGATCTGAAGCTGGTCGTATTCCCGTTCGTAGTCCTTCGACGGCATCCGCGCGGGATAGGGATAGCCGGGGCTCAGGATATCGCGGGCCGAGGCATCCTTGATCGCGCGGCGCAGGTCCGCCGGCGCGTCGTTCTTGAAATACCGGGAGATGGCGCCGTCGAAGGGCAGGTCCATGGGGTTTCCTTTCGGGCGGCGCGGCCGACGGGCGGTGCACCTTGCTACCCTTCTCTATATGGAATGTTAATCCGCTTCACGCAAATCCGCGCGCCGTGCGGCCCGGTCCACGGCCGCGGCGATCCGGTCTGTCGCGGTGTGATGCGGCATGTGCCCGGCGCCCTGCACGGGGGTCAGGTTCGCGCCGTCCACGGCCCGGGCCAATGGCACGGCATGGCGTTCCAGCCCGACTGTGGTGTCGGCCGTGCCATGCACGATCTCGGTCGGGACGGCGATCTGTCCGTAACGGGGAACAAGGGCGGCGATCTCGTCCCGCAGGGTGGCGCGCTGCACGCCGTTGGCGGCCATCGAGGCTCGGCGCAGCGTCAGGCCGGGACCCACGTGAGCGGCGTACTCTTCGGGCGGCTCTTCGGGAGCGAAGATCGACAGGAGGGCATCGGCGACGGTGGTGTCCGGCACGAAGGCCGTCAGCAGCGGCACCGCGACGACCTGCCCGATCCCGGAGGACGTTACCTGATACAGCGGATCCAGCGGTTCGTCCCAGGTCTGCGAGGGCGAGGCGACCGGCACCAGGGCCGACAGCCGGTCGGGATGGCGAACCGCCCAGGCCAGCGCCACGGCGCCGCCATAGGAATGGCCAAGGACGACGGGTTTGTCCGCCTCCAGTGCCTGTGCCGCCTGTGACAGGATATTGGCCTGGTCGGCGATGCTTTCCCGGCCCGGCATCCGGGGCGAATAGCCGAAGCCGGGCCGGTCCAGGACGATCACGCGATACCGGTCGGCCAGCGCCGGGGCCAGACGGAAGGTCATGTCCCGCAGGTTGCCGCCCGATCCGTGGATCAGCACCACGTCCGGGCCTTCGCCCATCACCAGCGCGTGGATGGTGTTGCCGTCGACCTCGATCAACTGGCCCTGGGGCGGAAACGCCGCCTCGGCCCGCGCTTCCCGCTCGCCCGCGCGCCAGAGCACGAAGGCCCAGAACGCGATCAGGCATGCGGCAAGCGCGAGGAGGATCTTAACGGCCAATCTCATCCATTTCGTAGGGCGTGGTCTGGTAGATCTGGTTGATCCAGTTCCCGTAAAGAAGATGCGCCTGCGACCGCCAGCGGTTCTGCGGCGGCTTCGACGGATCGTCGTCCGGGTAATAGTTCACCGGAATAGCAATCGGCGTGCCATTGGCCACGTCGCGGTCATATTCCTGTTTCAGCGTGTCCCGGTCGTATTCGAAATGGTTGAAGATATAGAGCGCGCGATGCCCCGGATCCTCGACCAGGCAGGGGCCGACCTCGGTCGAGCCCAGAAGCGTGGTCAGGCCGGGAACGGTGTCGATCTCGGCCTGCTTCATCTCGGTCCAGCGGCTGACCGGGATCACGAAGTTGTCGGAAAACCCGTTCAGATAGGGGGAGGCCGGCACAAGATTGTCGTGCCGGAAGCAGCCAAAGGCCTTTTCCGTCAGCAGGTGCTTCTGCACGCCATGGAAATGCGAGATCATCGCCATTCCGCCCCAGCAGACGCCGAAGGTGGAATGGACGTTGGTCTGGGTCCAGTCCATGATCGTCTTCAGTTCGTCCCAATAGGTGACTTCCGGGAATTCCAGCGTTTCCACCGGGGCGCCAGTGATAATGAAGCCGTCGAACTTGTCGCCCCGGACCTCGTCGAAGGTGCGATAGAAGCTGTCCATGTGATCGGACGACGTGTTCTTGGGATTGTGCCCGTTCAGCGCGATCAGCTGAAAATCGATCTGCAGTGGCGTGGCCCCTATCAGGCGGGCGAACTGCGTTTCCGTCTGGATCTTCTTGGGCATGAGGTTCAGCAGGCCGATCTTCAGCGGCCTGATGTCCTGCCGCATTGCCGCGTCTTCCGCCATGACCATGACGCCTTCGCGCCGAAGCACGTCGAAGGCTGGCAGATCGGATGGAAGCTTGATGGGCATCGGAAGATATCCTTGTGATTGGCTCGCTCGAAATAGTCCTGCCCGTGCCGGTGTCAACGGCCCGGAGCTGTGTCCCTTACGGGCAATTGGCACGATCTGCCACGCGGCGGGAACGAACGGGTGCGCTGTCCCGGATCGTGTGCGCGGCATGCCGACCGCCAGGCCCCGCCCGATGACCCCGCAAGATCGGATGCACCACCGCGCGCGAACCCATGTTCCGTTCGGGAAAGAGGGTTGCACGGGGGCGTCGGGCGCAGGTGCGATCCTTCTTTGCGGGACCGTCTGTCAGGGGCAGACCCGTGTTGGACCGAAGGAACGGTCCGGGTCCTATGCGCCGGTCGCCACGCGGTCGTCGATGGCCTCGGCGATCACGTCGATGAAGGTCCCGGTGTCCGAGATCCCTTCGACCTTGGCGGCCGGCACGGTCACGCCCCAGCGGGCCATCGCCTCGTATCTTGGCTGGCGATGCGCAAGGGCACGCGCATAGGCGTAACGGATGAAGGCGTCCGGATCCACACGGTCCGGTGACGCACCCGATTCCGCAAGATAGGCGGCCCATGTCCGGTCCAGGAATTCCGCCTGGTAGGACATGGGCTTTGGCGCCTTGTCGAAGCGGCGGATCAGGGACGCGGTGTGTTCCTCGTCCCCCTTCAGCCAGATCATCAGCGTGGTGTCCGACAGGGCCTTCAGCACCACGTCGTCGGGGTCTTCTGGATCCACCCATTCGCAGATCGATCCACCGGTATCGCAGATGAAATGCGGATAGCCGTAGAGCCGTTCCGACCGGCGGATGAAGTAATCGGTATCCAGCAGCGCCCGGATCTCGGCCGTGCGGAACTGGGCCTGCCGTTCGCGGAATTCGTCGATGGGCCGGCCGCCCTTGTCCGGATCGCCGGGCTTGCCCAGATAGGCGGTGACGGCATTCAGGTTGGAAAACGAGATGTTGGGGATCACCTGGATCGAGTCCGACAGAAGAAGGCCGCGCAGGAACGGGATCTGCATCATGTGCGCGCGGGCATCGTCGGCGATGTATTCGCCCATGTAACAGGTGCCGATCCGGTAATCGATGGAGTAGTGGAACCACTCGCCGCTTTCGCGCAGCATGTGGGACAGATGGGTCTTGCCCAGGCCCGACATCCCGAAAACCAGAATGCGCTTTTGCGGCGCGGCGCGCCATTCCGCCCCGGAATTGTAGATCATGGCCAGTCCCCGTCGCTTTCCCGCAGCCTGATTAGCAGAGCGGCCGCGAGGGTCAATCGCAGGGCGGCACCGGAGCGGACGCTGGCGGGGGAACCTTGCGAAACCGCCGCAGAAGCGTGCCGCGGAAGAACGTGCCGTTCAACGTCAGAAGCCCGGCCCCCAGGATCGCGAAGCCGATGAAGGCCCGCGGCGCCAGCGCCTCGTCCAGAATGACGGTCCCCAGCACGATGGCGACGGGCGCGACCAGCAGTGTGACCAGCAATAGGTTGCCCGACCCTGCGGTGGACAGGATCCTGTAGTAGAGCAGGAAGGCCCCGGCTGTCGCGACCAGCGCGTAATAGCCAAGCGCGGTCCAGGTCACGGCCGTCAGGTCCAGGCTGGGAACGCCGTCATGATACAGCGCCGCGGGTGCCATGCAGACGGCGCCGCCAGTCAGCATTCCGGCGGCGGCCACGATGGGCGGCATCTTCGACAGGTAGATCCGTCCGAAGGCGCCGGCAAAGGCATAGCTGACCGTGGCCGCGATCACCGCGATCTGCGCCATGCTGCGCAGGTCCAGCGCCATCAGGTTCGTCAGGCCTACGGTCGTGGCCACGCCCAGGAAGCCCAGCACCACGCCGACGGTCCGCCGCGCGGTCAGCTTCTCGTCCGCGAAGACCAGCGCCGCCACCAGCACCCCGAAGATCGCGGTCGAGGCATTCAGGATCGCGGCCAGCCCGCTTTCGATATGGACCTGTGCCCAGGCCTGAAGCGAAAAGGGCAGGGCGTTGTTGATGATCCCCATCACCAGGAAGGCACCCCAGACCCTGGGGTCCTTCGGCACCGGCTGGCGGGTTGCCAGAACCACGATCCACAGCGCGCAGGCGGCCCAGAAGGTTCGGTGCAGTACCGCTGTCAGGGGCGGGATCTCCATCACCACGATCCGGGCGGATGGGAAGGTGCCGCCCCAGATCAGGGCCAGAAGGAACAGAAGGGACCAGTCGCGGGGCGACAGGGTTTTTTGCTGGGTCATGCCCGCAAGGTTATTCCGCGCCCGCCGCTGCGGCGACCCGGAGCTTGCGATTTTCCGCAACGATATTGATGTAGTTCCCGCCGAAGATCAGCGCGGCACCGACGAAGACCCAGAGATTCAATGCCTCGTTGTAAAGGAACATGCCGACCACCGCGATGACCGGCAGGCGGACGAAGTCGAAGGGCACCACGGTCGTGGCCGGCGCCAGCGCCAGCGCGTTGGTCACGCAGAAATGCGCACCCAGTCCGCACAGCCCGATGACCACCAGCCAGGGCAGCGTCGCCAGCGTCGGCAGGCCGATATGGCCGTCGATGCCCGAAGCGACCAGCCCGAAGACCAGCTGCATGGATGTCAGCCAGAACAGGATGCAGGCCACCTTTTCAGTCCGGGTCAGGCGTTTGGTGAAGATGAAGGACAGCCCGAAGAAGATCGCGGCCACGGCACCGTAGACGATACCGGGATCGATGCTCGACACGGTGGGCTGCGCCACCAGCAGCACGCCGGCAAAGCCCAGCAGGGCCGAGACCATGCGCACCTGTGTCAGCCGCTCGCCCAGCAGGAGGGGCGCCATCAGGAGAACCCAGATGGGCGAGGTGAATTCCAGCGCGAAGACCTGCGCCAGCGGGATCATGGTGACCGAGGCGAGCCACAGGTTCTGCGCCGTGAAATGCGCGCCGTTCCGCAGCAGCTGTTCGCCGAAGCGTCGTGTGGTGACATCCGACCACCGGCCGCGCACCGTCAGCACCGCGCTGACGATCAGCACGCCGACGATGGAGCGATAGAACATGATCTCGAACGTATCGTGCACGACCGAGGCCGACCGGCCCGCCACCGCCATCAGCGAGAAAGCGACGATCGCGCCGATCATCCAGAACCCGGCCTTGACGATCGGGCTCATGCGCTGTGTCCGCTGTCAGTGCGGCCGAAGGGTGCGGTGCCCCGGACCATCGATCATTCCCACTCGATGGTGCCCGGAGGCTTCGAGGTGATATCGTAGGTCACCCGGTTGATGCCCTTGACCTCGTTGATGATGCGGGTCGCGGTTTCGCCAAGAAAATCGTGGCTGAACGGATAGTAATCCGCCGTCATCCCGTCGACCGATGTCACGGCCCGCAGAGCGCAGGCGAAGTCATAGCTGCGCGCATCGCCCATCACGCCCACGGTGCGGACGGGAAGGATGGCGACGAAGGCCTGCCAGATCTCGTCGTAAAGACCGTGCTTGCGGATCTGGTCGATGTAAACGGCATCGGCGCGGCGCAGGATCTCCAGCTTCTCGCGGGTGATCTCGCCGGGGCAGCGGATCGCAAGGCCGGGCCCGGGGAAGGGGTGGCGGCCGATGAAATGCTCCGGCAGGCCCAGTTCGCGGCCCAGTTCGCGGACCTCGTCCTTGAACAGCTCGCGCAGCGGTTCGACCAGCTTCAGGCCCATCTTTTCCGGCAGGCCTCCCACGTTGTGGTGGGACTTGATCGTGTGCGACGGCCCGCCCGAGAACGAGACCGATTCGATCACGTCGGGGTAAAGCGTGCCTTGCGCCAGGAAACGCGCGCCTTCGATCTGGTCGGCGTATTTCTGGAACACGTCGATAAACAGGCGCCCGATGATCTTGCGCTTGGTTTCCGGGTCCGACACGCCGTCAAGCTCGCCCAGGAACAGCTCCTGCTCCTGCGCGTGGATGACCGACAGGTTCATGTGGTCGCGGAACATGCCCACGACTTCCTCGGCTTCGTTCAGGCGCAGCAGGCCGTGATCGACGAAGACGCAGGTCAGGTTCTCGCCGATCGCCTCGTGGATCAGGGCCGCGGCCACGGAACTGTCGACGCCGCCGGACAGCGCGCAGATGACCTTGGCATCGCCCACCTGTTCGCGGATGACGTTGACCATCTCCTCGCGGTAGGCGGCCATGGTCCAGTCGCCCTTGAAGCCGGCCAGCTTCACGAAGTTTTCGTAAAGCACCTTGCCGTTGGGCGTGTGGTGTACCTCCGGGTGGAACTGCACGGCAAAGAACCGGCGTTCGACATCCGCGGTGATGGCAAAGGGCGCATTGGGCGATGTGCCGTAGACGGTAAAGCCCGGCGCCAGCCGGCTGACATGGTCGCCATGGCTCATCCAGACCTGTTCGGGGCCGTCCTGGAACCAGCCTTCCAGCAGTTCCAGCGGTTCCACCTCGGTCACCTTCGCGCGCCCGAATTCGGCGGTGCCGTGGCCGGAAATCACTTCGCCGCCCAGCTGGTGCATCATCACCTGCTGACCATAGCAGATCCCCAGGATCGGCACGCCCAGGTCGAACACCTCGGCCGGGGCGCGGGGACTGTCGGGATTGGTGACAGATTCCGGCCCGCCCGAGAAGATGACCGCCTTTGGCGCCAGCTCCTTCAGCAGATCGGCCGTGACCGTCTGGTAGGGGCGGATTTCGCAATAGACATTCAGCTCTCTCAGGCGCCGCGCGATC
This sequence comes from Chachezhania sediminis, assembly GCF_009765275.1. GTDB lineage: Bacteria > Pseudomonadota > Alphaproteobacteria > Rhodobacterales > Rhodobacteraceae > Chachezhania > Chachezhania sediminis. Next base: position 260,098 of record NZ_VOPH01000001.1, on the reverse strand, counting down.
AGCTGCGTCACCTGGCTGCCGAAGTCGATGATCAGAAGGAGTTCGTGCGAGATCTGGGACATGGACACGCACTAAGCCGCCGCAAGGTCCTGCGCAAGAGGTCGCGGACGGGGGTTGCGACACGTCGTACGGTTGTACGCAGGCATTTCGTTCCTAAGTCTTGGAAAATTTGGCGCGGCCCGTTGCCTTGCCGCTTTTCGCGACAGGAGATTTTGCGATGTTCAAGCACATTCTGATGGCTTCGGATCTGTCCACTCGATCGGAGCGGGCGCTGCGCCGCGCCTATCGCGTGGCCGAGGCGACCGGCGCGCGCCTGACGGTCCTGTCGGTCGTGGACGATGACCTGCCGGTCAAGATCGTCGAGCAGATGAAGGAAGAAGCCACCAGCGCGCTGACCAAGCTCTGCGCGTCGATTTCGGACCACGCGGTCGAGATCCGGGTGGCCGTGGCGGACCCGGTCCGCAGCATCGTCGAGGCGACGATGGCGGACGACGTCGACCTGCTGTGCATGGGCGTGCATCGCCCGCGGCCCTTCTGGGACCTGTTTTCCGGCACCACGATGGAACGGATCGTGCGCGCCTGCCGGGTGCCGGTGTTGCTGGTGAAGAACCCGGCCGACCACGATTACGAACGCATCGCCGCGGGTGTGGACCTGTCGCAGTCGTGCTCGGCCGCGATTCGCGCGGCCCACATGCTGGCGCCCTCCGCATCGATGACCGCCTTCCATGCCTATCACGTGCCTTACCGCGGGCTGGTCGCCCCCAGCCAGGCGGCGTCGGCCTTCGAGCCGTTCGAAAGGGAAGCCCAGGGCGCGCTGGACAAGTGGTGGGCCGAAACGCCGCTTCCGGCGGGAATCGCCAAGCCGATCCCGCGCTCGGTCGGTCGCTCGCAGGCGCTGGCCGAAACCATCGCGAACGTGAACCCCGAACTTCTGGCCGTCGGTGCCCATGCCCGCGCCGGACTGGCACCGACCGTGCTGGGCAGCTTCACCGAGGAAATCCTTCGTCATCCGCCCTGCGACGTCCTGATCGTGCGCGGCTGAACGAGATCCCCCGTTCCCTTTCTGTGCCGGGCTGTACCGGTCTTCTGCGGGCCCTTCGGGGCCCGTTCCTGTCGCTGGCAGGCCCGTCCATGTCGCTTTCCCCCCTGACGCGCCGCAAAAACCGCGTCGGGGCCCGCCCGATCCGGGCTATCACGGGTCAGTCCGCGGCAAGCCCGCGGCGGAGGAGGCCATGAGGACCTGACATGAGCGACTTGGGTGACACAGGCGAAGTGGCCGGCCGCGGCCGGCGGGGCCGGGGCGGTGGCGGTGCGGCACGCCGGGCGGAGCGGACGGCCGTCCGGATCGAGACGGCCCGCTTCATCGAACGCAACATCCCGGTGACAGAGCTTCTGGACGAGGAAGCTCTGGAGATCATCGAAACCAACGCCGAAACGGTCCTGGCCGAGATCGGCGTGAACTTCGTCAACAACCCCAAGGCGTTGGACCGCTGGCGCAATGCCGGGGCCGAGATCGAGGGCGAGCGCGTGCGGATCCCCCGCGGCCTGGCGCGCAAGCTCTGTGCCACCGCGCCCGCGAAGTTCACCCAGCATGCCCGCAATCCCCAGAAAAGTGTCGAGATCGGCGGCAATACCCTGGTGCTGGCGCCGGTCTATGGACCGCCCTTCGTGCGCGACCGGGTGCAGGGACGCCGCTATGCCACGATCGAGGATTTCCGAACCTTCGTGAAGCTGGCCTACATGTCGAAATACGTGCACCATTCGGGCGGGACCTTGTGCGAACCGACCGATGTCGCGGTGAACAAGCGCCATTTCGACATGCTGCACGCTCACATGACCCTGTCGGACAAGCCTTATATGGGGTCCGTCACCGAACCGTCCCGTGCGCGCGACTCGGTCGAGATGAGCGAAATCCTCTTCGGCAAGGACTTCGTGGCCCAGAACTGTGTGATGACGTCGCTCATCAACATCAACTCGCCGCTGACCTTCGACGACACGATGATGGGCGCGATGGAAGTCTATGCCGAGGCCGGGCAGGCCTCCATCATCTCGCCCTTCATCGTGGGCGGCGCGATGTCGCCGGTCTCGGTGCTGGGCACGCTGACACAGGTCCTGGCCGAGGTGCTGGCGGGCATCGCCTATTCGCAGCTGGTGCGCCCCGGTGCGCCAGTGATCTTCGGGGCCTTCGTAACCTCGATCGACATGCATTCCGGTGCGCCCACCTTCGGCACGGCCGAAGCCAGCCAGGTTCTTTACGGTGCCGGCCAGCTGGCGCGCCGCCTGGGAGTGCCGTTCCGGTCGGGCGGCGCGCTGTGTGGGTCGAAACTGCCGGATGCGCAGGCGGCCTATGAAACCGCCAACACGCTGAACGCGGCGCTGATGGGCGGCGTGAACTTCATGCTGCATGCCTGTGGCTGGCTGGAAGGCGGACTGGTGTCCAGCTTCGAGAAGTTCGTGATGGATGCCGACCAGTTGGGCGTTCTGCACCGGATGGCGGCAGGGGTGGCCACCGATGCCAATGCCCAGGCGATGGACGCCCTGCGCGAAGTCGGTCCGGGCGGCCACTTCCTTGGTTGCGCCCATACCCAAGCGAACTTTAAGACGGCCTTCTGGTCTTCCGACATCTATGACACGAAGCCTTTCGAAACCTGGATGGAAGACGGCAGTCCCGATACGTTCGAACTGGCCTCGCGCCGGGTCGATCACCTGCTGAACACCTATCAGCAACCGCATCTCGACCCCGAAATCGCGGGCCAGCTGGCCGCCTATGTCGCCGAGCGCAAGGCAGCCATGCCGGACGCTTTCACCTGACCCGGACAGGTGCCGTGGCGGCTGCTTAGCCTGCGGCCGCCACGCAGATCGAAGGGCTCCCCGCGACCGGCGCGATTTCGGGGGTCGTGGCCTCGGCCCGGGCGGTGCGCAGGATCTCTGCCTCGCCCATCATCGCGATCAGCAGATCCACGTGCCGCGGCAGCGAGTAGCTGGCGTCGTCGGTCAGGCGTCGCAAGTCCTGCTCGCGTTCCAGCTCCATCAGGCGCATCAGCGCGGATGCCGGTCGTGGCAGCCCGCCATAGCCCAGAAGCCGTTGCAGATGGCGTTCCCGGCGATAGTCCCGGGCACCAAAGCGCGCAGCCCGGATCAAAAGCCGAGGCCGGCGCAAACCGTTCAACATGCTGAGGATGTCCTGCATCTCCGAGCTCTCCCTTGCGGTTGTCAATGGGGAGGCATCTTACACAACTCTCTGGGGTGTTGCGCATCGGGCCAGAGTTGCGAACGATGGATTCAGCTTGGTTTATCATTTGCATACAATGCTCTGGGTCACCGTGCTGCGTTAATCCTTTGGTAATGCATGCCCCTCTAAGTTGTGGATAAAAAAAGGGATAATTTGACTGGAACTGTGCGCATTCCTCGGGCGGAGGGGCAGATGCCCAGTGCCGATCCGGCCGCAGACGGGCTTCCGGCCTGGGTGCCGGAAGAGGTGCGGCGCTATGTTGCTCACACGGTATTCGGACGGACGATCAGGACCCTGGCAAGGGATGCCGGATGTCATGCATCGACCGTCCTGCGGCAGATCCGGCGGATCGAGCAGCGACGCGACGATCCGCTGGTGGATGCGGCACTGGACAGGTTGGCGGCACGGCATGGGTCATGCGGCCACAATGCGAAGGATCAAGAGGCAATGACCGTCCCCCAGACAAGTTCCGGCCTGCCGGCGGAACGACAGACCGGCCCCCGCGCAGCCATCGCTTCCCGACCGGACCGACGGTCCGACTTCCGGGGCGAATGCGGCGCGGGGCAGAACAGCGCGGAAAGCGAGGCCCATTTCGAACGTGAGGCACTGCGGGTGTTGCGCCGATTGTGCGAACCGGGCGCGGTTCTGGCGGTGGCCGAGAACATGGAAAAGGCCGTCGTGATGCGCGACGACAGCGACGGGACCAGCACACGGACCGCCATTGTGGATGCGGCCGTCGCACAAGGCATGGCGCTGAAGGACTGGATCCTGTGCCCGTCCCCAGGCCGGGTCAGCAAGTACCGGATCACCGCCATGGGGCGATCGGCGCTGAACCGGTTTCTGGCGGCGCAGGAAAACGCGGCGCGGGAAGAAAGCGATTATGGCTTTGCGGATGCGCAACGGCCCTTCGGGTCGGGGCCTGCGCGGTTCCGGAACGATGCGGACTGCGGGCCGGGCGATCGGTCGGCGCGACGCATGCGCTATGTTGCGGTGGAAAGCCCGCTGACGGCACTGTCGCGGCGCAGGGATGGCAACGGGCAGCCCTTCCTGACGCCGGACCTGGTGCGCGCGGGAGAACGGCTGCGAGAGGACTTTGAGCTGTCCCAGATGGGACCATCCATCGCGCAGAACTGGGAATCGTTCCTGACCGGCGGGGTACGGTCGATCGTGGCGGGCGAGGGGGCCAGCCGGGGCACGGCCGGGGCGCGGGACCGCCTGCGCCGGGCGCTTGGCGACCTGGGTCCGGGCCTCAGCGACGTGGCGCTGCGCTGCTGCTGCATGCTGGAGGGGCTGGAGACAGCGGAAAAGCGTCTGGGCTGGTCGGCACGGTCTGGCAAGATCGTGCTTCGGATCGCGCTGCAGCGGCTGAAACGGCATTACGAGGAAACGGCCCTGCAGGATCGCATGATCGGCTGAGGGCGGGGTCCAAGGCCCTTTCGAAGGGCCTTGAAAAGCGCCTTTCACAGGCGCTTGGAACGCCGTTTCAAACGGCGTTCCGCAGCGTCGACCGGTCGCTTAGGCGGCCAGCGACTTCATCAGGTTCTCGGGCGAGCTTTCGCCATAGGGATCTTCGCCGTGGTTGTCGCAACGGCCGGGCTCTTCGAACCATGCCTCGACCACGCCGTCATTGATGATCGCCGCATAGCGCCAGCTGCGCTTGCCGAAGCCCAGGTTGTCCTTGGCGACCAGCATGCCCACCTTTTCGGTGAACTCGCCCGATCCGTCCGGGATGACCTTCACGTTCTCGATCCCCTGGGCCTTGGCCCACTGGTTCATCACGAAGCTGTCGTTGACCGACATGCAATAGATGTCGTCGATGCCCTTTTCCTTGAAGTCGGCGGCCATCTTCTCGAAGCCCGGCAGCTGGTAGGTCGAGCAGGTCGGCGTGAACGCGCCCGGCAGCGAGAACAGGATCACGCGCTTGCCGCCAAAGTAGTCGGCCGTGGTCTTGTCTTCCCAGCGATAGGGGTTCGGGCCGCCGACGCTCTCGTCGCGCACGCGGGTCTTGAAGGTCACGTCGGGGAGCTTGTCGCCTGGCTTCATGTCAATCTCCAGTAAAACAGTTGGGTTTACGGCGGCAACTTAGAACTTTTCCAATTAGGTGCAAGATCCAGCCCGCCGCACTGCGGCAATCGGGCCCGCCTGGGAACAGGATCATGCGCCAACCGCTTATCTTTTGACCGATTTTCCGTGCTGCATCTGCCACACGGCCGGGCCGGGCGATCTGGCACAGGCACGGCGAAACGGCGGCTGGTTGTCTGGCGCGGGCTGTCCTATATTGGAACAGACCCGCTCACAGCCAATGCAAAGGGCCCGACCCGTGCGCGACCTAAAGCTTCCCGATCAGCGTCACCCCGAAAAGGCGCACCGCGCCGACAATGCCCAGCCGAAAAAGCCGGCCTGGATCCGGGTGAAGGCGCCTGGCAGCGAAGGGTATCGCGAAACCGCGAAGATCATGCGCGAGAATCGCCTGGTCACCGTCTGCGAGGAAGCGGGCTGTCCGAATGTGGGCGAATGCTGGTCCCAGGGTCACGCCACCATGATGATCATGGGCGAGATCTGCACCCGCGGCTGTACCTTCTGCAACGTGGCCACCGGCAAGCCCCAGGCGCTGGATGCGTTCGAACCGGGCCGCGTCGCCCATGCCGTCGAAAAGCTGGGCCTGAACCATGTCGTGATCACCTCGGTCGACCGTGACGACCTGGAGGACGGCGGCGCCGAGCACATGGCCCAGACGATCCGCGCCGTGCGCCACCGCAGCCCGGACACCACGATCGAGGTGCTGACCCCCGACTTCCTGAAATGCGCGCCGTCCGCGCTGGAAACGGTGGTCGAGGCGCGCCCCGACGTCTTCAACCACAACCTTGAAACCGTTCCGGGCCTCTACCCCGAGGTGCGGCCCGGCGCGCGCTACTTCCATTCCCTGCGCCTGCTGCAGCGGGTCAAGGAACTGGACCCGTCGATGTTCACCAAGTCGGGTATCATGGTGGGCCTGGGCGAGGAAACCCAGCCCGTCCGCCAGGTGATGGACGACCTGCGGGCGGCCGACGTCGATTTCCTGACCATCGGCCAGTACCTGCAGCCCACGCCGAAGCACCACGCCGTCGTCCGCTTCGTTACGCCCGAGGAATTCGCGGCGCATGAAAAGGCGGCCTATGGAAAGGGCTTCCTGATGGTGTCGGCGACGCCGCTGACGCGGTCCTCCTACCACGCCGGCGACGACTTCGCCCGCCTGCGCGCCGCGCGGCAGGCAAGGCTGGGCACGACGGCCTGAGGACTGCGGCAGGGAATAAAGGCAAGATCAGGCGGCCCGGGACGGCCGCCTTTTTTGTCAGTCCAGTGTGACCGGGCGGCGGATGACCAGGCTGGCCAAATGAAGGCCAGAGGTCCCAAACCCAGCGACAGGACGAAGGCGACGGGCCAGGCGGTGATGAGCCGGCTTAGCCAAGTGCCCACCCACCCGGCGGCAAAGCCCGTCGGGACACTGGTGAAGATCAGCGTCATCAGGAAGGCCATCATCATCGAGATTAAGAATTGCGCCACGATGATGGTCTTCTTCTTTTGGGCGTTCGGTTGGGTCACGATCCCTCTTGCAGAAAACGGGAAGAGGGGGGCGCCCGGACGTGCATCCCCCTTCGGTTTAAGGTGCTGTGGGATGCTTCGTCTCACTCTCGCGGCTGGTTGTGCGAGGCCCGGGCTAACCTGACCGGGCTGCGTCTTTCGGCTGATGTCGCAGCGCAGAAATGGCGCGCCCGATCAACCCGGACGCAGCCGAACGGGATCGCAGATCACGAACCAGAGGCGGGCAGGGCCTTGATGTAGGCCGCGATGGCGGCGCGGTCTTCGGGTGGCAGGTGGGCCATGTTGGACACGACATTCGCCATGTGACCGCCCGCAGAATCGAAATCCGGCGTGAACCCGGTTTCCAGGTAATAGGCGATGTCCTGGGCGCTCCAGTCCAGCTTGTCCGGGGTCAGCCCGGGCACCGTGCCTTCGCCCGAAGGATTGGCCGCGCCGGCCAGCCACCGGTTCCGGTCCAGCCCGCCGATGGCGTTTCGGGGGGTGTGACATTCGCCGCAATGGCCCGCGCCTTCGACCAGGTAGCGGCCGCGTTCCAGTTCCGGCGACAGATCGCCCGTCATCACCCAGTCCGGGGTCAGGAACAGCCTGTCCCACAACCCGATCCCCCGCCGGATGGTGAAGGGGAACGGCACGTCGTGCGCCTTGCTCGGCGTGGAATCCGCTGGCAGCGTCTTCAGGAACGCATTCAGGTCGACGATGTCCTGCCGTTCCAGGTGGACATAGGAGGTGTACGGGAAGGCCGGATAGAAATGGGTGCCGTCCGGCCCGATCCCGTGGGTCAGCGCATTGGCCAGGTCGATGACGGACCAATCGCCGATCCCGTGGGTCGGATCCTGCGAGATATTGGGGGCATAAAAGGTCCCGAAGGGCGAAGCCAGGCTGTCGCCCCCCGAAAGCACCAGCATGTCGTCGCCGGTCGCACCTGGCGCGGCATGGCAACTGGCGCAGCCTCCGGCCCAGAACATCGTCTCGCCATGGGCCACGTCGGGCGTCAGCGCGTCGATCGCGGCAACGGACTCGCCGTCCAGGCCGATGGGCCGGGTCAGATACCAGAAGGCCGCCGCCCCGACCAGGGCCAGGACGACAAGGACACGCAGGATCCGTTCCATCCGTCAGCCGGCGATCAGCTGGCCGGTGTGCGATAGGCCTTGTGGCAGGCGCTGCAGGCGCCGCCGACAGCCCCCATGGCCGCGCCGATGGCCTGCTGGCTTTCGCCGGCGGCGGTCTTCATCGCTTCGGTCGCGGTGTGCAGGCTGTTCCACTTGGCGGTGAAGTCGTCCATGTTCGTCCAGATCTCGGCCTTGGCGCGGCTGCCGTCCAGGGCGCCGGCCTCGCTGCCTTCGGGCCACAGCAGGTGCTGGTCGATGCTGCTGACGACATAGAGCGTTTCGGCTGCGGCTTCGGCCTTGATCTTCTCGTACTCGACCTGGCCCTTGGCCATGCCGCCCAGGATGCCCAGGGCGTGGGCCATCAGGCTCATTTCGCCATGGCGGGCCGCCATCGCGGCCTCTCCGGCCTCGTCGGCCAGGGCCGGTTGGAAGGACAGCCCCAGGGTGGCGGCGGTGACGGCGGGCAGAATAAGCGACTTCATGAATGGCTCCTGATTGGTCGGACCGGTCAGGCCGGGCACCGAAAACTGGCTTTCATCTCGAACCCGAGCTTGCGTGTATCCCGCCCACCTGTCCAGCCCTTGCAGCCGGCCGAAGGCACCTCTGCCGCGGAACGTCCCTGACTTTTTCGCGAGCGCGCCCGGCAGGCCCATTGCGCCCTGCGCGGGTCCTGACCCTAGTCGCCCGATTGCGATCCGTCGGTCGGAACGGTGGTCGTATGGATCTTGCGCGACCGGTCGGCGGTGGCCCAGTCAGGCCAGATATCCCATTTTTCCAGCCCTGCGATCAGGAAGCTGATCCCCAGCATGATCGCCATCACGATCATCCGGCGCCGGCCCGGCGGGTTCTTGGCCAGCCGCGACAGCCGGACGAAATGGCGGGGACTCATCATGTGAAGCGTACCTTGCCGATGAAGGGCAGGTTGCGGTTCCGCTGGGCATAATCGATGCCGTAGCCCACGACGAATTCGTCCGGGATCTCGAACCCGATCCAGTCGGCGCGGAAATCCACCTCGCGCCGGGACGGCTTGTCCAGAAGGGCGATGGTCTTCAGCTTCCGCGGCTGGCGGCTGCGCAGCAGGTTCACGACATGGTTCAGCGTGTGGCCCGTGTCGACGATGTCTTCGACCACCAGCACGTCGCGCCCTTCGATGGCGCCGCGCAGGTCCTTCAGGATCTTCACCTCGCGGCTCGATTCCATCCCGCTGCCGTAGGACGACGCCTCCAGGAAATCGACCTCGATCGCCAGGTCCAGTTCGCGCACCAGATCGGCGATGAAGATGAAGCTGCCCCGCAACAGGCCCACCACCACCAGCTTGTTCGTGTCCGCGTATTCCTCCTCGATCTCGGCCGACAGTTCCTCGATCCTTGCCGCGATGGCCTTGGCCGAGATCATCTGGTCGATTACATACGGCTTCTGTTCCGCGCCCATGCGCGCACCCCCAACTGGTTTCGGGGCCACGTGTGCACCTTGTGCAAACCGTGGCCCCCCTTGATCTTTCGGGCCCAACATACGACAGAACGGCCCACTGTCACCCGTCCCGATCCCGAAAAAGGCCGCGCCTGCCCGATCTCATGACCACCCATTCGGAAACCCGCACGCTCCCCTATACCGCGCAGCAGATGTACGATCTGGTCGCGGATGTCGCCCGCTACAACGAGTTCCTGCCGTGGTGCTCGGCCGCGCGGATCAACAAGCGCACGCCCATCGAAGGCGGCGAAGAGATCGAGGCCGACCTTGTGATCTCGTTCAAGGTCTTCCGGGAAAAATTCGGCAGCCGCGTGCGCCTCTTCCCCGAGCAGAAGCGGATCGAGACGACCTATATCGACGGCCCCTTCAAGTACATGGAATCGGTCTGGTCGTTTCGCGACATCGACGGCGGGTCCGAGGTGCATTTCCATGTCGATTTCGAATTCAAGTCGGCCATGCTGCAGCGCCTGATCGGCGTCGTCTTCAACGAGGCGATGACCCGCATCGTCCGCGCCTTCGAACAACGCGCCCACAAGCTCTACGGCTGACAGGGGACGTCAGAGGCGCCTTTCGGGTGGTGACGGTTTGATCAAATCGACTGGCAGGCGCGGGACCGAAGCCCGTTTTTTCCGCGCCCTGCCAACTGATGATTTTCAGGGCGGACGTATTCGCGCCCGTGCCGAAAAACCAAGCTGGATCAGCCCATTTCGGACAATGCCGCCGCCAGAAGGTCCAGCGCGTGGTCGCGGGACACGGCGCGTACGGCGGCCCGGCCCAGAGAGCCGAAATCGCAGGTTTCGGCACGGGTGGTCAGGCCCTTGCCGGCAATGGCAAAGCAGACGCGGCCTTCGGGCTTGTTGCCCGACCCGCCGGGGCCCGCGATCCCGGTGATGGCGACGGTCAGGTCGGCGCGGGAATGGGCCAGCGCGCCGTCGGCCATTTCCAGCGCCGTTTCCTCGGATACCGCGCCGTGTGCCTTCAGGGTTTCGGCGGTGACGCCCAGCATCTCGCGCTTGGCTTCGTTGGAATAGACGACGAAGCCCCGTTCCACGACCAGGGACGACCCCGGCACGTCGATCATAGCGGCAGAAACCATGCCGCCGGTGCAGCTTTCGGCAGTGGCGATGCGGATGCCCTTTGCCTTCGCGGCTTCCAGCAGGGCGGGGATGTCGGCGGAACCGGGCTGTGTCACAGGCGCATTACTCCGTGGGCGATCCCGGCCATGATTATCACGCCCAAGGCTGCCAGCACACCGGCAATCAGGTCGTCGCTCATCACGCCGATGGCGCCGTCCTTGCGGTCGGCCCAGCCGATGGGACCGGGTTTCCAGATATCCAGCAGGCGGAACAGGATGAAGCCCGAAACCAGGCCCGGCCACAGCGCCAGCAACGACACGTCGTTGCCCGCCGCGCCGAAAGAGATCGGCAGAAGGGTCACCAGCTGGCCCGCGACCTCGTCGATGACGATGTCGGGCGCGTCGTGCTGCCAGCCGTCGCGGTGCATCCGGTCTGCCGCCCAGAGGCCTGCGCCGATCAGGACGCAGATCAGCGCCACCAGCAGCAGCGGACCGCCGATCCAGTGGACCAGGAACAGGATGGGGAAGGCCGCCAGCGATCCCCAGGTGCCGGGCGCCGGGCGCAGGCGGCCCACGCCGCAGACAGTGCCCACCATGGTCGCCAGGTTGCTCATGCCCGCACCAGCATCGCGGTGGCCTGCGCCGCGATCCCTTCGCCCCGGCCGGCAAAGCCCAGCCGTTCCGTCGTCGTGGCCTTCACCGAGACGTCGGCCGGCGACATGCCCATGATCGTCGCCATCGCTTCGCGCATGGCCATCGCGTGGGGCCCGATCTTGGGGCGTTCGCAGATCAGGGTGCAGTCGACATTGCCGATGCGGTAGCCGCGTTCGGCCGCAAGGGCCACGGCATGGCGCAGGAAGACGGCGCTGTCGGCGCCCTTCCACTGCGGGTCCGTGGGCGGGAAATGCTGGCCGATATCGCCATCCGCCAGTGCGCCATAAATCGCGTCGGTCACGGCGTGCATGCCCACATCGGCATCCGAATGGCCGGAAAGCGTCCGGTCGTGGGGCACGGCCACGCCGCACAGGATCACGTGATCGCCGGGCGCGAAACGGTGCACGTCAAAGCCGTTGCCGACCCGGATGGGCAGCAGGTCGGGTTCGCTGCGCGCGGCAAGGATGCGCTCGGCCCGGGCGAAATCTTCGGGCGTGGTGATTTTCATGTTGTCGGCCTGTCCCGGCACGATGGTAACCTCCATCCCGGCGGCGCGCGCCACCTCTACGTCGTCGGCAGCAGGGGCCTGGCGCGCCCGATGCGCTGCGCGGATCGTATCTATGTGAAATCCTTGCGGAGTCTGTGCGGCATATAGACCGGCGCGATCCCGCGTTCCGGTCACCTTGCCGTCGCCCCCGGTCCACAGCGCGTCCGTGACGGCCAGCCCCGGCGCCGCCGCCGGGCCGTGGTCCAGCGCGTGCGCCACCGCTTCGATCAGGTCGACGGAAACGCAGGGCCGTGCCGCATCGTGTATCAGGACGCGTGTCGCGCCGGTGCCATTCAGCGCGGCCAGCCCGGCGGCGACCGAGTCGGCGCGTTCCGCACCGCCTGCCGCCAGAATCAGGTCGGTCCCGGCAAAGTCGGCACGGGCGTCCGCATCGTCCCGGGGCAGCACCAGGGCGATCGGCCCGACCGATGGGGCGGCGCGAAAAGCATCGATAGTCCAGTCGATTACGCGCCGACCTGCAATCATCCGCCATTGCTTGGCCAGCCCGCCGCCGGCCCGCGTACCGCGGCCTGCAGCGACGATCAGGGCGGCGGTCGGGTCGGACGGCATGGCGGGGGCTCGCGTTGGGATGTGATGGCTGTCGGACCGGACCCCAAAGAGTGATACGCGCGGCGATGCGTCGCGCAGCATCCCGGCTCCGGCTTTTGTTGACGCACTCTTTACGCGGTGGCGCAGCGAGGGGCAATCAGCGGGTCATTTGTGTTCAATAATTAGGCATACGGCTGACCCGGCCCAATTTGTCATCCACGATTCATTGTAACGAGACCTCTCAGCCGTTAATTCGGGACAAACTGCACAGGGATTAGGCATTGGCGCTCCATCTTTCGAACTTGGACATCTGGCCGCCGGTCCTGCTGGCACCGATGGCGGGAATCACGGACAGGCCGTTCCGGGACCTGGCGACCCGTTTCGGCGCCGGACTGGTCGTGAGCGAGATGGTGGCCAGCCAGGAGATGGTTCAGGCCAAGCCCGGCGTCCGCGAAAAGGCGGAGCTGGGGGCAGGGGCGCTTGGCACCTCGGTCCAGCTTGCGGGCCGGGATGCCTATTGGATCGCCGAGGCTGCGCGCCGCGTGGCTGATGGCGGGGCGCGGATCATCGACATCAACATGGGGTGCCCGGCAAAGAAGGTCACGAATGGCTATTCCGGGTCCGCACTGATGCGCACGCCCGACCATGCACTTTCGCTTGTCGAGGCTGTGGTGGCCGCGGTCGACGTGCCGGTCACGCTGAAGATGCGGCTGGGCTGGGATGACGAATGCCTGAACGCGCCCGATATCGCACGCCGCGCGGAAGAGGCAGGCGTAGCTTTGATCACGGTACACGGCCGCACGCGCTGCCAGTTCTACAAGGGCCGCGCCGACTGGTCGGCGGTGGCCGCGACTGTCCGGGCCGTGACGGTTCCGGTCATCGTGAATGGTGATATCCGCGATGCGGCCTCGGCCCGCGCGGCACTGGCGGCGTCCGGTGCCGCAGGCGTCATGATCGGGCGCGGGGCGCAGGGGCGGCCGTGGCTGCCCGGACTTGTGGCGCACGAACTCTATCAGACCGCCCGGCCCGACGTGCCGCATGATGCGGCGCGCGCGGATCTTGTCGCCGACCATTATCGGGCGATGCTGGATTTCTATGGCACCGACCTGGGCCTGCGCGTCGCGCGGAAGCATCTGGGCTGGTATCTGGATGCCGCGGCCGAGGATGCCGGGGCGGCCGTTCCGGCGCCGATGCGCCGTGCGCTTCTGACGGCGACGGATCCGGCGCGGGCCATCGCGCTGATCCACGAAATCCTGGGCAAGGTCCTGCCGGCGGCAGCGGCCGACCCGGCACAGACCCGGGCAGCAGCATGAGCGACAAGGCCCGGAAATCGGCTGCGAAGGGCAAGGCGGTCAAGGACAAGAAGGCAGCGGACCAGGTGACCGGAATCGAACCCCTTGCAACCGGCGTGACCGACCCCGGCCCCTTCGACGAGGAGCAGTTGGCGGCGGCCATTTCAACCATCGACGGGGACGCGACGCTTTGGGCTTCGCTGCCGGTGCCGGCGGTGCTGATCGACGCAGGCGACCGCATTGCCGACGTGAACCCGGCGGGTGAAGGCTTCTTCAACGCTTCGGCCAAGTCCATGGTCGGCATACCGGTCTGGGACCAGATCGCCATCGACGCCCCGATCGAGGCAGCGTTCGAACGGGCGCGTACCTCGGGCTCGCCCTTGTTCGTGAACGACATCGATGTGGGCACGGGCAACCGCCCGCCGATGCAATGCGCGCTTCAGATCGCCCCCGTGCAGGGTCGCCCGGGCGAGATGATCGTGATGATCAACCCGCGCGAACTGGCCGGCCGCGTATCGCAAAGCCTGTCGGTGAAATCTGCGGCGCAGTCGGCCATCGGCATGGCCGAATTGCTCGCGCACGAGATCAAGAACCCGCTGGCCGGCATCACCGGGGCGGCGCAGCTTCTGTCGATGAACCTCTCGGCCGAGGACCAGGAGCTGACCGACCTGATCGTCGCGGAAAGCCGCCGCATCGTGAAGCTGCTGGAGCAGGTCGAACAGTTCGGCAACCTGTCGCCGCCCGACCTGCGCCCCGTGAACCTGCACGATGTGCTGGATCGCGCGCGACGGTCCGCGCTGCTGGGCTTTGGCGCCCACATGAAGATCATCGAGGATTACGACCCCTCTCTGCCGCTGGCGCTTGGCGATCCGGACCAGCTGCTTCAGGTGGTGCTGAACCTGCTGAAGAATGCGTCCGAAGCGGCCGATCCCAAGGGCGGCACGATCCGGCTGCATTCCTATTTCGAACATTCCTTCTCGCTGCGCCGGTCGGACGGCGAGGGGCAGCCGCTGCCCCTGCAGATCGAGATCATCGACGATGGTCCCGGCATTCCCGAACAGATCAAGGCGGACATCTTCGAACCCTTCGTTTCGGGACGCGAGAACGGCACCGGGCTGGGACTGGCACTGGTGTCCAAGATCATGTCGGACCACGGTGGCTGGATCTCCATCAGCTCGGTCCCGGGGCACACCGTCTTCCGCCTGTCGCTGCCGCGGGTGCCGAGCCCGAAGCCGGGCAAGGGTGGGCGCGACAAGGGCTTTGACACCGACATGCAGGATGGGGACGATTATTCCCCCGACAACAGCAGTTTCTCCGCGACCGGCACGCGCCAGAAGGCCGGCGGGGCGACAGGGACACAATCGAGCGGGCACGGCCAATCCACGGACCGTGCCGATAAGGAGGCTCACTGATGGATGGCACGGTACTTGTTGCCGACGACGATCGGACGATCCGCACGGTCTTGACCCAGGCGCTGACCCGCGCGGGCTGCAAGGTGCATGCGACCTCTTCGCTGACGACGCTTCTGCGCTGGGTGGGCGAGGGAAAAGGCGACGTCGTGATCTCGGACGTCATGATGCCCGACGGCAACGGGCTGGAGATGTTGCCAAAGATCAGCCAGGAACGGCCCGGCCTGCCGGTCATCGTGATTTCCGCCCAGAACACGATCATGACGGCGATCCAGGCGGCCGAGGCGGACGCCTATGACTACCTGCCGAAACCCTTCGACCTGCCGGATCTGATGAAGCGGACGGCGCGGGCGCTGGAACTGCGCCAGCGCGCGCCGGTGCCGCAGCCGGTCGCCTCGACCTCCATCGACGACGACGGCCCCGAAGATCTGCCGCTGGTGGGCCGCACGCCCGCGATGCAGTCGCTGTACCGGCTGGTCGCGCGGGTCATGAACACCGACCTGCCGGTGCTGATCACCGGCGAAAGCGGGACCGGCAAGTCGCTGATCGCGCGCGTGCTGCACGACTTTTCCGACCGGCGCAGTCTGCCCTTCGTGTCGGTCGACGCCAATGACCTGACCGATCTGGAAGGCCCGGCCCGCGTGATGGCCCGGGCCCGCGGCGGCACGATCCTGATCGAGGAAATCGCCGACATCCCGGACGAGATCCAGGCCCGGATCGTGCGCATGATCGACGCGCCGTCCGAAACCTCGGCCCGGTTCATCGCCACGTCCCAGCGCGACCTGTCGCCCGATGCCTCGGGCAGCGGCCGCCGGGTGCGGGACGACCTGTATTACCGCCTGTCGGGTGCGACGATCGAGGTGCCGCCGCTGCGCGAACGGGTCGACGACATCGCACTTCTGACGGAACACTTCCTGGGACGCGCCCGCCGCGACGGTGCGCCGGAACGCTGGCTGTCGGCGCCTGCCGTGGCGCTGTTCCGGTCCTATGTCTGGCCGGGCAACGTCCGTCAGCTGGAAAACGCCGTCCGCCGCCTGGTCCTGACCAGCCGCACCGAAGAGATCGGCAAGGCCGAGGTCGAGGCGGTGCTGGGCGCCCAGCCGGACGTCACGCCGATTGCCGGCGGGGGCGACACGCAAAAGCTCTCGGCATCAGTCATGGGGCACCTTCGGCGGTATTTTGACTTGCACGGCAATATGTTGCCACCTCCGGGGCTTTACGGCCGCATCCTGAAAGAGGTAGAGACACCTCTGATCGAGATTGCGTTGGAAGCAACCGGCGGCAACCAGGCAAAATGTGCCGAATTGCTGGGTATCAACCGGAACACGCTGAGAAAGAAGATCACGAACCTCGATATTCACGTGACACGGCGGCGCAAGATGATGTAAATGCGCCACAGAAGCGTGGCGCAGAGTCCCCGTTAGAGGGGCCAGCCACGACATGTGGCGTCTGGCAAGCCAGCCGACGCATCATGAATGAGGTCGTCGAGTGGCAAGTCTGTCACAATCAGGAACGCTGCCGGTCGTCCGGCGCTGGTGGAACACCCGCCGCGCCCAGACCTTTGCGACGTTGGGGCTGGTCGTTCTGGGACCGGTCCTGGCTTTCGCGACCTTCCTGGTCATCGGTCCGTTCAACGGCGGCGGGGTAGGGTCCGCGCTGCTGCAGCGGGCGGTGCTGCTTGCCGATTTGGTCTATGTGCTGGTGGTTGCCGCGCTGGTGCTGGGCCAGGTGGGCCGCCTGCTGATCGCCCGCCGTGCACAGTCTGCCGGGTCGCGCCTGCACCTGCGGCTGATCGGGGTCTTCACCCTTCTGGCGCTGATCCCGACCATCACGGTCGCCGTCTTTGCCGGGCTGACGATCAACATCGGGCTGGAAGGCTGGTTTTCCGACCGGGTACGCAATGTGGTGGGCTCGTCCCTGGCTGCGGCCCAGGCCTACAAGTCCGAGCTGACGGACGGCCTGTCCGAAGACGCGCAGGCCCTGGCCAATTTCCTCGACCGTGAACGGTCGCGCACCTTCTTCATGGATTCGGGCCGGATCCGGCAGCTTCTGGGCACCGGTCAGAACCTGGTCCAGCGCGGCCTGAAAGAGGCCTTTGTCATCGACAGCGCGGGCGAGGTACGGGCGCGGGGCGAAGGTTCCTATCTTTTCGATTTCGAACGCCCCAGCCGCGCAGATATCGATATCGCCCGGGACGAAGGCCTGGTGATCATCGAGGACTGGAACAACAACGAATTCCGCGCGCTGGTGCGGCTGACGGCCTTTGTCGACCGGTTCCTGTACATCAGCCGGACGGTGGACGGGCAGATCCTGAATCTTCTGGACGAAACGCAGGAAACGGTCCGGCTGTACCAGCAGCTTGAACAGGAACGCGGGCGGGTCCTGTTCAATTTCGGCCTGCTGTACGTGGGTTTCGCGCTGATCCTGATCCTGGCCGCGGTCTGGCTGGGCCTGTGGTTCGCCGAACGGCTGTCGCGGCCCGTGGGCCGCCTGACGGATGCCGCGCAGAAGGTCGGTGCGGGCGATCTGGACGTCCGCGTGCCGGAAGAATCCGGCGACGACGAGATTTCGATGCTGGGGCGGTACTTCAACCAGATGACGCGGCAGCTGAAGGCCCAGCGGCAGACCCTTCTGGACAACACCCGCCAGATCGAGGACCGGCGCCGGTTGTTCGATTCGGTGCTTTCCTCCGTGACCTCGGGCGTCGTGGGGCTGGACAGCGACGGGCGGGTGACCTTCGTGAACCGGTCCGCCCGGCGCCTGCTGGACTGGGACGGCGCGGATCATGCGACGTCGCTGGCCGTGGCGGTTCCGGAATTCGGGCCGCTGTTCGAAAACATGAAGGCTGACCGCGCGGAAAGCGTGCAGGGCTCGGTCAAGGTGACACGGGCCGGACGGCTGGAAAACCTGCTGGTCCGGGTCGCCGTGAGGCGCGGCGCCGGGGGCGATCTGGACGGTTACGTGGTGGCCTTCGACGATGTGACCGATCTGGTCAGTGCCCAGCGGATGGCGGCCTGGGGCGATGTCGCCCGCCGCATCGCGCACGAGATCAAGAATCCGCTGACGCCGATTCAACTGTCGGCGGAACGGATCAAGCGCAAGTTCGCGCCGATGGTGGGCGAGGATTCGGACCGGCTGGAAGCCATGACCGATGTGATCGTGCGCCAGACTGGCGACTTGCGCCGGATCGTCGACGAGTTTTCGAAATTCGCGCGGATGCCGGAACCGGACCGCCGCAGCGAGGACGTGAAGGCGCTGGTTGAGGCTGCGGTTTTGCTGCAGCAGCACGGCCAGCCGGGGGTCGAGATTTCGGCGGATCTGCCGGGCGGGTCCATCGTTGCCGATGTCGATGCCACGATGCTGTCGCAGGCGCTGACCAACCTGATCAAGAACGCGGGCGAGGCGATCGAGACGCTGAAGCAGAAGGGCGCGCCCGAAGGCCATGTCCCGCGGATCCGCGTGACCCTGCGCCGGATCGACGACGGCCATTTCGGCAGCGCCGAAATCACGATTGCGGATAATGGCGTGGGCCTGCCCGAGGACCGCGCCCGGCTGTTCGAACCCTATGTCACCACCCGCGATGCCGGCACCGGCCTGGGCCTGCCCATCGTGAAGAAGATCATCGAGGAACATGGCGGCACGCTGACCCTGGAGGACGCGCCGCCCTTGCAGGACGACCAGCCCCATCGCGGGGCGATGGCCGTCATCCGTCTGCCCCTTCCCGGGGTGCAATAACAGACCGACAACAGCGAGAGCAGGACCGATATGAGCGATATTCTGATTGTCGACGACGAAAGGGACATCCGGGAACTGGTGTCCGATATCCTGGAAGACGAAGGCTATGCCACGCGCCTGGCCGGCAATTCCGACGACTGCATGGCGGCGATCAACACCGAACCGCCGGCGCTGCTGATTCTGGACATCTGGCTGAAGGACAGCCGGATGGACGGCATCGACATCCTGAAGACGGTGAAGCGCGACAACCCGGATGTGCCGGTCGTCATCATCTCGGGCCACGGCAACATCGAGATCGCGGTCGCCGCCATCAAGCAGGGCGCCTACGATTTCATCGAGAAGCCGTTCAACATCGACCAGCTGATGGTGGTGATCAAGCGCGCCATGGAAGCCTCGCGCCTGCGGCGGGAGAATTCGGCGCTGAAGCGGCGCGGTGTCTCTACAGCCGACATGATCGGGTCGTCCCCGGCCTATCGCGGGCTGATCGGGCAACTGGACAAGGTGACGAAGTCGAACGGCCGCGTGATGCTGTCGGGCCCGGCCGGCTGCGGCAAGGAAATCGCGGCGCGTTATGTCCATGCGCGGTCGAACCGGGCGCGGGGCCCCTTCATCTCGGTCAATTGCGCAACCGTGGAACCCGAGAGGATGGAAGAGGTTCTGTTCGGTCGGGAAACCGCGGCCCGCGGGGTCGAACCGGGCCTGCTGGAACAGGCCCATGGCGGCGTCGTCTATTTCGACGAGGTCGCGGACATGCCGCTGGGCACCCAGTCCAAGATCCTGCGGGTGCTGGTGGACCAGCAATTCCAGCGTGTGGGCGGAACGGACAAGGTGCGGGTCGACCTGCGCGTGATCTCGTCGACCAGCCGCAACCTGGAATCGGAAATCGCCGCCGGACGGTTCCGCGAGGAACTCTATCATCGCCTGAACGTGGTGCCGATTGCCGTGCCCTCGCTCGAGGAACGGCGCGAGGATATTCCGCTTCTGGCGGAACATTTCATCACCCAGTGCCACGAAGCCCAGGGCCTGCCGAAGCGGTCCCTGAGCGACGAGGCCATCGCGCTGATGCAGACGATGATCTGGCCGGGCAACGTGCGTCAGCTGAAGAACCTGGTGGAACGAGTGCTGATCCTGGGCGACGGCACCGGCCCGATCGAGGCGCGAGAGCTTCCGGGCGACGAGGCGCGGCCCACCGATGACGGCCGCGTGGTGCTGACCGGTGCGCTGGCGACGCTGCCCCTGCGCGAGGCGCGCGAGGCGTTCGAACGCGAATACCTGCTGACCCAGATCAACCGCTTCGGCGGCAATATCAGCCGGACGGCCTCTTTCGTCGGGATGGAACGCTCTGCGCTCCACCGCAAGCTGAAGTCGCTTGGCGTCGTGACCTCGTCCAAGTCGGGGGCCCGGGTGGCCCGCGTCGATACATCGGCCGAAACGGTCGACTAGGGCAGCGCCTCAGAGGAGGGCCGGTTCCCGCCGCGTACCGTCGCGGTCGGCCGGTCCCCCGGGGGCTGCACGTTTCACGGCGTGGACGATGAACCCCCGGATCGGAGCACCCCGGTCCTGGCGCAGGACGTCCTGACCGATCTTCGCGTCGAATCCCGCCTGGTCCATCAACGCTTCCAGATAAGGGCGGGCATGGGCATAACGACGGCTGTCCCGCAGCACATAGGCCTGGGCCCCGTCATGGCCTTCGACGGTGAAGGCGAAACGCCCGCCGGGCCGTAGGGCGCGCGCCACCCAGCCCACGATGTTTTCCAGCGCCCCCAGATAGGCAAAGACATCGGCCGCCGTGATCAGGTCCCAGGCTTCGGCCTGCGGCTCCAGCGCCGTCAGGTCGCGTTTGTCGAGGCGGTCGTAGAGGCCCTTGTCGCCCGCGATCCGCAGCATCTCGGCCGATATGTCCCAGCCTTCCAGCCAACTGGCGCCGTCCCGCAGGTCGTGCCCCATCAGTCCGGTGCCGCAGCCCAGGTCCAGCACCCGGCCAAGCGGCGCCACCAGCCCGGCTTTCAGCAGCGCGGGCGCACGATAGTCCAGCCGGTCGACCAGGGCTGTTTCGAATTCAGGGGCGTATTGGTCGAAAAGCGTTTCGACGAAGGCGGGCGGCATCGTGTCGGTCAGTGAGCGGTCGCGCAGCAGGTCCAGCTGAAGGCTTGCGCCCAGCCGGTCGGCGGGATCGGCCTGCAAGGCGGCCTCGAATGCGGTATCGGCGCCGGGCAGGGCGGCCTGGGCCCGGATCTCGCCCAGCCGGAACCAGCCGGCGGCCCAATCGGGGGCACGTTCCAGCGCCTGTGCATACAGATCGGCGGCGGCCGCGGGATCGCCGGGCAACAGCCCTTCGGCATAGTCGGCACGGCGGTCGGCGAGCAGGTCGCCGGACGACATCGAAACGGGAATCATGTGGGGCCCGGGGCAGGACGGGCCGCCACCGGGCCCGCCGGGCGCATGTACGCCTTCCGCGGCGCCGGTCAAGAGGGAGAGCGCCCGGGGGGGGCGTCGACTGTCGGCGCTACAGGCTGTTTCCGGGACCGGAGGGCCGTCGACAAAGCGATAAGGGCGACGGCCGACCCGGGGGCCGCGACCTCCTAGTCAAACGGCGGGGGCGGTCGCTTCCCGGCCTGCGGCCGGGTCGATCCTGCGGTCAAGGCAGACCCGAAGAATGGCCCTAGGGCACCGAGAAGTCGGCCAGTTCCGCGCCCGCGATCTGGGCCAGCTTGTTCGGTTCGGCCGGGAAGACGTGATGCGGCGTACCGGCGGCGGCCCAGACAACGTCATATTGCGTCAGGCGCCGGTCGAAGAAGGCGCGGGGCTGCGTCAGGTGGCCCACCGGGCTGACGCCGCCGATGGCAAAGCCTGTCTGGGACCGGACCAGTGCCGCGTCGGCCTTGCCCAGCGGCTCGCCTGCAAGGGCGGCGGCCGCTTCGGGGTCCACCTTGTGGGCGCCGGCGGTCAGGAACAGGATCGCCTGTCCGCTGGTCTTCCCGGCAAAGATGATCGACTTGGCGATCTGGTCTACGTCACAATCCAGCGCCGCGGCGGCATCGGCCGCCGTGCGCGCCAGCGCGGTTTCGCGGATATCGGGGTCGATGCCGGCAGTTTCCAGCGCGGCACGAACGCGTTTCAGGCTCTTGCTCATGGCGCCGGACCATGGCGCCGGGACAAGACAAAGGCAAGCCGGCATTGGTCTTCCCGTAACCATTGGTATTCTACAAGCGTTGACGAAAAGCTTTCGAATGCGCACAAGCTGTGCGCCCGTAACGGCCGGTTCGTTCGCGTGACGCGAATGCCGGTCTTGCTCAGGATGGACGACCCATGCCGCAGACCCACACCCTGGCCTATCGCATCACCCGGTTGCCCCGCGCCTTCGATGCCGACCTTGGTCAGGATGCCGCGAACGCAGTGCCGCAACTGTCGGGCGACATGGCCGAACTGGTGCGCGGTGCCGGCGGGTCCAGCAGCTTTCTGAAAAGCCTGGTCGAGAAGGAGGGCGCCTGGTTCGTCGAGGCGGCCGAGGATACGGCCGCGGCACTGCAGCGCATGTCGGCCGACTTGCACGAACTGGCGCCCGATGTGGTGCCGAAGGGGTTGCGGCAGGCCAAGCGGCGGGTGGCGCTGCTGACGGCGATGGCCGATCTCTCCGGCGCCTGGTCGCTGGAAACGGTGACCGGCACGCTGACCGACTTCGCCGACCTGGCCCTGACGGTCGCGATCCGCGCCCAGGTGGGAGAACTGGTCCGCCGCGGCAAGCTGCCGGGCCAGACCGTCGACGACGTCGCCACCGGCGCGGGCCTGGTCATGCTGGCAATGGGCAAGATGGGCGCGCATGAACTGAACTATTCCTCGGATATCGACCTGATCTCGCTTTTCGACGAAACCCGGTACGACCCCGACGATTTCCAGGAGGCGCGGCAGGCCATGGTCCGCATCACCCGTTCGGTCAGCGCGATGCTGTCGGACCGGACGTCGGACGGATATGTCTTCCGGACGGACCTGCGCCTGCGGCCCGATCCCTCGGTCACCCCGGTCTGCCTGTCCTTCGCGGCGGCCGAACAGTATTATGAAAGCCTGGGCCGCGGCTGGGAACGGGCCGCCTATGTCAAGGCGCGCCCGGCGGCGGGGGACCTGGCGGCCGGGGACCGGTTCCTGGAAAACATCCGCCCCTTCATCTGGCGTCGACATCTGGACTTCGCCGCGATCGAGGACGCGCACCGCATGCTGCAGCGGATCCGGGAATCGAAGCGTTCGCACGGGCCGATCTCTATCCCGGGGCACGACATCAAGCTGGGCCGCGGCGGCATCCGCGAGATCGAGTTTTTCACCCAGACCGGCCAGCTGATCGCCGGCGGCCGCGATCCCGAACTGCGGATCCGGGCCACGGTTCCGGCTCTGCGGGCGCTGGCGTCCAAGGGCTGGATCCCGATCGAGACGGCCGGCCGCCTGGGCATCCACTATCGTGCACTGCGCGACGTCGAACACCGCATCCAGATGGTCCACGACGCCCAGACCCACACCATGCCCAAGTCCCCCGAGGAGATCGAGCGTATCGCCTGCCTGATGGGCACCGACGTGCCGGCGCTGGTCAAAGACCTGCACCACCGCCTGACAGAGGTGCACGGGCTGACCGAAGATTTCTTTGCCCCCGACCTCGTGCCCCCGGCGGCCGCCGAACTGCCCGATTTCGAATTCGACGAGGAAATCCTGCGGAGGTGGAGCACCTATCCGGCCTTCCGCACCGAACGTGCCGTGCGGATTTTCGAACGGATCAAGCCCGACCTGCTGACCCGCCTGTCCCGCACCGCCAAGAAGGAAGAGGCGCTGATCGCCCTGGACCGTTTTCTGGCCGGGCTGCCCGCGGGCGTTCAGATCTTTTCCATGTTCGAAGCCAATCCCCAGCTGATCGATCTGCTGGTCGACATCGTCGGCACCTCGCCGGCGCTGGCGGGGTATCTGGCGAACAACTCTGCCGTTTTCGACGGGGTGATCGGTGGCGACTTCTTCAGCGACTGGCCGGGCTGCGACCGGCTGGTGGCGGGCCTGCAGGACATGCTGTTGCGCGAGGCCGATTACGAAGCCCAGCTGGACGCGGTACGCGGCTGGTCGCGGGAATGGCGCTTCCGGGTTGGCGTGCATTTCCTGCGGGGGCTGATCGACGCGAATACGGCCGGTGAACAATATGCCGACCTGGCCGATGCCACGATCCGGGCGCTGGTGCCGGTGGTGACCGACCAGTTCGCCATCCGGCACGGGCCGCCGCCGGGGCGCGGGGCGGCGATTCTGGGCATGGGGTCCCTGGGCGCGCGGCAGCTGGCCTCGACCTCGGACCTGGACCTGATCGTCGTCTACGACCCGGCCGAGGCGGACAGCTCGGACGGGCCGAAGCCCCTGGCGCCGCGGACTTACTACGCCCGCTGGACCCAGGCGCTGATCACCGCGCTGACGGCACCGATGGCGCGCGGGCGCCTTTACGAGGTCGACATGCGGTTGCGTCCGTCGGGCAGCCAGGGGCCCGTGGCGACCAGCTGGCCCAGCTTCCGCCACTATCAGGAAAACGATGCCTGGACCTGGGAACACCTGGCCCTGACCCGTGCGCGGGTGATCGCGGGCGATCCGGGACTGGCCATCGATGTCGAGGACTTCCGGACCCGGATCCTGTCCCGCAAACGCGAGGTCAGGACCGTCCTGGACGAGGTGCGCGACATGCGCGCCCGGATCGCCCAGGCGCGGGGGCCGGGGGGACTTCTGGACCTGAAGACCGGGCCGGGCCGCCTGCAGGATATCGAACTGATCGCCCAGGCCGGGACGCTGCTGGCGGGCCTGCCCGACCGCGACGTGCCCGCGGGACTGCGCGCGGCCGAGGCCGCGGGCTGGATGCCCACCGCCACCCGTGAAAGGCTGACGGTCAGCTTCAACCTGTTCTGGGCGGTGCGCATGGCGATGCGCCTGATTTCCGATGTGCCGCTGACCGCAGACGAATTGGGCGAAGGCGGGGCCGCCTTCCTGACCCGCAGCACCGGCTTCGAGTCGATGGAGGAACTGGAACAGGCGCTGCAAGACCGGTATGACGCAGTAGCCGACGCCATCGAGGCCATCGTCGGCGAAGGGGCACCCGCATGAGCGAGACCGAAGACAGCATCGAAGATTTGGACCCGCGGCGCCTGATCGCCGAGGCCTACCGGATCGATGGCATCACCGAACCGGAATGCCGGACCATCTTCCTCGACTGGGCGCTTAGCCTGAAGGACGATGTGCCGATGCAGCACGCGTCGGCGCAGTTGCTGGCGCATTACGACCGTCAGGCACCGGACCATCCGATGACGGGCGTGCTGCGCGCCGGTACGGAAACGGCGGAAAAGGCGAAGCGGCGCGGCGGCTATCGTGCGCGGCACCCGGAATAGTTTTCCTTTCGCACCCCCGCCGATCCTAGTAGGAGCGCGCGCATGAGCGACGATTTTTCCGACAGCGCGGCCGACGATGCCGTGACGACCAATGGGACCAGCCGTCCCGTGGTGCGTCTGAAGCCCAAGGCCAATGCCCGCGCGATCCGGCATGGCAGCCCCTGGGCCTTCGACAACGAACTGGTGATCGACCGGCGGACCAAGAACCTGGCCCCCGGCACCCTTGCGGTGCTGGAGGATGCAGGGCGCGAGCCGCTGGGCCTGGTGTCCGTCAACACCCAGTCGCGGATCGCCTGCCGGATGCTGGACCGCGATCCCCTGGCTCAGATCGGCGTGGCCTGGTTTGCCGACCGCCTGGCGCTGGCGCAATCGCTGCGCACCCGGCTTTACGAGGCGCCGTTCTACCGCCTGGTCCATGCCGAGGCCGACGGCCTGCCCGGCGTCATCGTCGACCGCTTCGGCGACACCGCCGTGATCCAGCCGAATGCCGCCTGGGCCGACCGCCTGCTGGAGCCGCTGACCCGCGCGCTGATCGAGGTGACGGGCTGCACCAACGTGCTGAAGAACGCATCCGGCCGGACCCGCAAGCTGGAAGGTCTGGACGATGTCAGCACGGTCCTGGCCGGCTCGGCGCCGGAATGGCCGGTCAAGGTGCCGATGAACGGTGCCACATACATGGCCGACCTGACCGGCGGCCAGAAGACGGGCCTGTTCTATGACCAGCGTCCGAACCATGCCTTTGCCGCGCGCCTGGCGCGCGGGGCCAAGGTGCTGGACGTCTTCTCGCATGTCGGCGGTTTCGCCCTTGCGGCACTGGCCGCAGGCGCGGACCGGGCGCTGGCGGTCGACGGCTCTGCCGCCGCCCTCAGCCTGGCGGAAGAGGGCGCGCAGGCCTCTGGCGTGGCGGATCGCTTTGCGACGCGCACCGGCGATGCGTTCGAGGCGATGAACCAGCTTTACGAAGACGGGCTGCAGTTCGACCTGGTGATCTGCGATCCGCCGGCCTTCGCGCCGTCGAAGCAGGCGCTCGAGGCGGGCCTTCGGGCCTATGAACGCGTGGCGCGGCTGGCCGCGCCGCTGGTCAAGCCGGGCGGTTACCTGGGCCTGTGTTCCTGTTCCCATGCGGTAGACCTGACAGCGTTCCGGCAGGCCTCGGCCCGGGGCTTGGGCCGGGCGGGACGGACGGCGCAGATGATCCATACCGGCTTTGCCGGGGCCGACCACCCGCAGCTGCCGCAACTGGCAGAGACAGGGTACCTGAAAGCGGTCTTCTACCGGCTGCCCTGATGCGGCTGGTCCTGGATACCTGCGTCCTGTTCCCGACCGCGATGCGAGGCCTGTTGCTGGGGGCCGCGCGCGCGGGCTCCTTCGTGCCGCTTTGGTCCGACCGGATCCTGGGCGAATGGGTCCGCGCCGCGGCCAAGCACGGACCCACCGGCACGATGCAGGCCGAGGGCGAAATCGCCCTGCTGCGGGCCAACTGGCCCGGTGCGCTGATCGCACCGGCCCCGGGGCTGGAGGCGCGGCTGTGGCTGCCGGACCCTGCGGATCTTCACGTTCTGGCGGTGGCGGTCACTGGTTCGGCCGATGGGATCGTCACGGTCAATGCCAAGGATTTCCCCCGCAACATCCTGGCAGAGGAAGGCCTGCTGCGGATCGATCCCGATGCGCTGCTGCTGGATGCCTTCGGCCAATATCCTGACGAGATGCGGCAGGCGGCCCGGGCCGTTCTGGACGAGGCCAACCGCCTGTCCGGCCGGTCGTGGGAGATGCGCGCGCTGATGAAGAAGGCGCGCCTGCCGCGCTTTGGCAAGGCCCTGACGGGTCCAGGGGCCTGACCCTAGGCCTGCCAGCGGGCTTCAAGCGCGTCCAGCGCCGCAATGCGTTCGTCGGTCTTCGGGTGGCTCAGCAGCCAGGCCGGCGCGCCACCCATGTTGGCGGTCAGCCCGTCCAGTTTGCGAAACAGCGACTTTTGATGCTCGATACCGATCCCGGCCTTGGTCAGCAGGGCCGCGGCATAGGCGTCGGCCTCGTATTCGTCGCCGCGTGACAGGCGCGCAGACAGAAGCGAGGTCAGAAGGGTGGCGACCATGATGCCAACCCCCGGGATCAGCCGGCCCAGCACCATCATCAGCGCCGTGCGGATCGCGTTCTGCCCGGAAAAGTCGATCATCCGCCGGCGCGAATGGCCTAGGGCGACATGACCCAGCTCGTGCGCGATGACGCTGGCCATCTCTTCGCCCGTCACCGCACCGGTGCGGTATTTCTCGTAGAATCCACGGGTCAGGAAGATCCGCCCGTCGGGGGCGGCCAGGCCGTTGACCGGCTCGATCTCGTAGATGTGAACCGGGATCCGGTCCAGGTCCAGCGCGCGCGCCAGCCGGTCGGTCAGCACCTTCAGGCGTGGATCGGCCAGCGGGGTAGACCGCTGGTCAAGCTCGCGATGGGTGCGCCAGACCGAGAAGCGGTAGTAGGCCAGACCGTAAAGCACGGCGAGAAGGATCGGGGTCAGCTTCAGCATGTGCAAGATATGGGTCGGCAGATGGACCACGGCAAGCGGGCAATGCTTCCACCGGAACGCGAATGGCTGTAGGGTCGGGGCAACAAAAACCCTGTCGCAGAACGGGACGAGGCATGAGCATTCAGATTGACAGACGACGGGCGCTGGCCGGGATGGCGGCGCTGATGACAACGGCAGGTCTTTCGGCCTGCGGCGTGGGCGGCGGGGGTCCGGCCCCGGTGGCAGAACCTGCGTGGCAGGCGGTGCCCAACAGCGGCTATGACGCCTGGCTGCAGGGGTTCCGCGCCCGCGCTTCGGCCCGGGGGATCAACGCGGCGACGCTGGACCCGGCGCTGCGCAGCGCGGGCTACCTTCCCGGCGTGATCGAGCGCGACCGGAACCAGGCCGAATTTTCCCGCACGCTGGAGGATTACCTGGCCATCACCGCCAACGACCAGCGCGTGGCGATGGGCCGCCAGGCCATGGGCCGGGAAAGCCGGACGCTGGACGCGATCCAGGCGCGCTATGGCGTTGACAAGGCGGTCGTGGCGGCGATCTGGGGCGTGGAAAGCCAGTACGGCACGCGCATGGGGTCCGCCCCCGTGATTTCCGCCCTGTCGACGCTGGCCTATGACGGGCGGCGGGGCGAGTTCTTCGAAAGCCAGCTGATGGGCGCGCTGAAGATCCTGCAGGCGGGCGACACGACCCCCGCCAAGATGAAGGGCAGCTGGGCGGGTGCCATGGGCCATACCCAGTTCATCCCGACCTCCTACCTGGCTTATGCAGTGGACTTCACCGGCGACGGGCGGCGCGACATCTGGGACAGCAATCCGGCCGATGCGCTGGCGTCCACCGCGAATTACCTGGCCAAGGCGGGCTGGCGCACGGGTCAGCCCTGGGGTGTCGAGGTGGCGCTGCCCGGCGGTTTCAACACCGGGCTGGCGGGGCGCGGCAAGAACCGCAGCGTTGCGTCCTGGGCGTCTTTGGGCGTGCGGCTGGCAGGTGGCGGGGCGGTGCCGGATTACGGGTCCGCATCGCTTCTGATCCCGCAAGGACCCAGCGGGCCGGCTTTCCTGGTGTTCCGGAACTTCGAGGTGCTGGCACGCTACAACAACGCCGTGAACTATGTCATCGGCGTAGGGCACCTGTCGGACCGGCTGAAGGGCGGATCGAAGCTGAGGACAGAGTTCCCGGACGATCAGTACGGCCTGTCGATCGACGACCGGAAGGCTTTGCAGGCGGGGCTGAATGCCAAGGGTTTCGATGCCGGGACGCCAGACGGGGTGATCGGCAAGAAGACCGTGTCGGCGATCGAAGACTTCCAGCGGGTCAACGGGCTGCCGGTTAACGGGGATCCGTCGCTGGATCTTCTGCGGCGGCTTTGATCGGTTGATCGGGCAGGGGGGCGCTGCCCCCCGTCCGCCTTTTGAGGCGGACTCCCCCCGAGGTATTTGAAGACCAAAGAAGTTGTGCGCGCGCGGATGTGCGGAACCGGCGATCCGGGGCCCAGGAAGGATGGATCGGGTGTGCGCCGGGCAAGGTTTCGCGACTTTCGGCCGCGGAGGTCTGGACCGCGGAGGTTGCACCGTGCCACATGGTAGCCGGCATCCGGGGCGTCAGCGTCCGGGGCCAGGAATTGTACTGTAGCGGAGTAGGTCGGCGGTGGGTATTCGGAACCTTTTCGGCAGGTTGGCCGTGGCTGTTGCGGGCAGTTTTCCGGTGGCGGCAATGGCCCAGACCTCTCCGCTGGTGATCGCGCCGGGCTATGCGCCGAACTTCGCGGGCATCGGCGTCGGGGCCACGCCGGACTATTTCGGGTCCTCGGATTATAAGGCCGGGGCGGCGCCGGGCGTGCATCTGAGCTGGGGGCGGCGCTATGTCGACCTGGTCGGCAATTACCTGAGCGCGAACGTCCTGGACCATCCGCACTGGCGGGCGGGGCCGGCGCTGGTCTATCGCTTCGGACGGGACGACGTGATCGACGAGGTGGTCAACGGCCTGCCGGAAATCGACGACACGACCGAACTGGGCGTTTTCCTGGCCCGGGTCTACCGGCCCAGCGAAGACGTGCGCGACCGGCTGCGGATCGGCGGCAACATCACCTATGACGTGGGCGGGGTCCATGACGGCTATACCGTGGGTCTGTCCGTGAACCGCTGGCTGCCGGTGTTCCGCTATTCCGCCGTGGGGCTGTCGGTGGCCACGACCTATGGGTCGGGAAACTATATGGACACCTATTTCTCGGTCACGCCGCAGGGGTCGGCGACGACGGGCCTGCCGGCCTATCAGGCGGGCGCGGGGCTGCGGGACGTGCGATTGTCGGCGGTTTTCATCCAGCCCCTGTCCGAGAAGTTCTTTGTCGGGGCCGGCGTCCTCTACGACCGGATCCTGGGCGACGCGCAGGACAGCCCGATCGTCAGCATGCGCGGCGCGCGGGACCAGGTGCTGTTCGGGGTCGGTGCAGGCATCCTGTTCTAGACCGTGACAGCCTGACGCAGCGGTTCCGCGACGGATCCGGCGGGCAATGGGCGTATCAGGGAACCAGGACCAAGCCAGGAGTTTCGCCATGGGCCTTTCCAAAAAATCCGCCGCCTTCACGCCAGTGCAGAAGGCCCTGCACTGGGCCGTCGTCGTGTTGCTGGGCTTCCAGTTTTTCGTTTTCGACGGGATGGGCCGCCCGTTCCACCAACTGATGGATGGTGTCGCGACCTATACCACCACCGTCATCGCCCATATCGCCATCGGCCTGGCCGTGCTGGTCTTCGCGCTCTGGCGCCTGGTCCTGCGGGCCCGTCATGGGGCGCCTGCGGCGCCCGAGGCCGAGCCGGAGGCGCTGCGCAAAGTGTCTAAACTGGCGCATGCCGCGATCTACCTGCTGATGCTGGTCCTGCCGGTGACCGGCCTGATCGCTTGGTTCGGCAAGGTGGGCAACGTGGCCGAAGTGCACGAAGTTCTGACGAATGCCCTGCTGGCGCTGGTGATCCTGCATGTCGCGGCCGTGGCGGTGCACCAGTTCTGGTGGAAGACGAACCTGCTGGCGCGGATGCGCTGACGGCAGCTGAAAATGGGGGCCGGGCGACCGGCCCTTTCCATTTGCACCGGGCGGATGGCATGAAGGGGGCAGAGCCCGGAGGAGAACCGCCCCATGACCTACACGTCTGCCTTCGATCCGGATCTGCCGCTTTCGCTGATCCGGGCCTGCCCGGTCTACCGGCCGTCGCCGCTGGTCGACATGGCGCTGGCGGGCCGCGTGCTGAGCGTCAAGGACGAAACACGGCGGATGGGGCTGGGCGCGTTCAAGGCGCTTGGCGGCGTTTATGCCGTGGCCCGGCTGGCAGCCGAGGCGACGGGGGTCAAGGTCACGCCCGATATGGCTTTCATTGACGCCCTGCGCGCCAGGGCGGGGGATCTGACCTTTGTCTGTGCCTCGGCGGGCAATCACGGCATGGCGGTGGCGGCGGGGGCGCGGCTCTTCGGGGCGAAGGCGCGGGTGATCCTGGCGGACCCGGTGCCCGAGGCCTTCGCCGACCGCCTGCGCGCAAGGGGGGCAGAAGTCGCCCGGCGGGGGGCCATCTACGAGGAAAGCGTCGCCGCCGCGATTGAGGACGCCGAGAGCACGGGTGCCATCCACCTGGCCGACGGATCCTGGCCCGGCTACACACGTCCGCCGCTTCTGGTGATGGAAGGCTATACCGTCATTGCCTCGGAACTGGCGGCGGAATTCGAAGGCGGCGAATGGCCCACCCATGTCTTCCTTCAGGCCGGTGTCGGCGGGCTGGCCGCCGCGGTTGCCGACCGGATTCGCGCGTCCTGGCCCGTCCAGCCGCGGATCGTGGTGGTGGAGCCCGAGGCCGCGCCCTGCCTGGGCGCCAGCCATCGGGCGGGCAAGGTGGTCGAGGTAGAAGGGCCGGTATCTTCCATGGGCAGACTTGACTGCAAGGTGCCGTCGATGCTGGCCTTCGACATCCTGACGCGGACGGCGGACGAATTCGTCACCGTCTCGGACGCGGTGGCGGAAGCGACGGCGGCGAAACTGGCATCGGCTGGGCTGGCCAGCACGCCGTCGGGCGTGGCCGGGGTGGCAGCGGCGCTGGCCGGGGACCTGCCCGACGACGCCCGTCCGCTGGTCATCGTCAGCGAAGGCGCGGTCGACGCAGGCTGACACAGATGGAGCCGATGCGTGGAATCACGATCCGATCCGACACCGCCGGCAACGAAAATGGCTTGGAAGCGACATTTGCTGCCGCCAATAGCCGCCTACTGGATATCCTTGGGTCCGCGACGCCCAGATAAAGGCGCAAATGCCGACATGCGCCAAGGACTCACCTTCATGACCAAATACTGCCTGACCGTGGCCTGCCCCTCGACGCGCGGAATCGTGGCCGCCGTGTCGACCTATCTCGCCGACAAGGGCTGCAACATCATCGACGCCTCGCAGTTCGACGATATCGAGACGGGCAAGTTCTTCATGCGCATCAGCTTCGTGTCCGAAAACGACGTGCCGCCGGAAGAGATCGATCGCGATTTCGCACCGCTGGCCGGTCCCTTCGGCATGGAATACGCCATCCATGACGAGGCCGAGAAGATGAAGACGGTCATCATGGTCAGCCGCTTCGGCCACTGCCTGAACGACATCCTGTATCGCTGGCGGATCGGTGCGCTGCCCATCGACATCGTGGCGGTGATTTCCAATCACATGGATTTCCAGAAACTGGTGGTCAATCACGACATCCCGTTCCACTGCATCAAGGTCACCCCGGAGAACAAGCCCGAGGCCGAGAAGCGGATGATGGATGTGGTGGAGGATACCGGCGCCGATCTGGTCGTACTGGCCCGCTACATGCAGATCCTGTCGGACGAGCTGTGCAAGAAGATGTCGGGCCGGATCATCAACATTCACCATTCCTTCCTGCCGTCCTTCAAGGGGGCGAACCCCTATCGCCAGGCCTTCAAGCGGGGGGTGAAGCTGATCGGGGCCACGGCACACTATGTCACCGCCGATCTGGACGAAGGCCCGATCATCGAACAGGATACGGTCCGCGTGACCCATGCCCAAAGCGCGGAAGACTACGTTTCGCTGGGGCGTGACGTTGAAACCCAGGTGCTGCACCGCGCGGTCCACGCCCATATCCATCGCCGCGTGTTCCTGAACGGTGAAAAGACTGTGGTCTTCCCGGCATCGCCCGGCAGCTACGTGTCGAACCGCGTCGGTTAAGGCATATCGCGGATCCGGGGCAGGACCGGGTCCGCACCCCTTCAGGCGAAGATGAAATCGGACGCGGTCAGCGTCGTTGCGGCGTCGCCCAAAAGTGTGATCGTACCGCCATCGTAGTCGATCAACAGGTCGCCGGCGTCCTTTTCGATGGTCAGGCTTGCGAAACTCTCGCCAGTGCCGACGATCTTGATCCGGTCCTTGCCGTCCTTGAACCCCCTGATGGCATCGTTGCCGCCGTGCGGTCCGAAGACGAAGACATCACGCCCGCCGTTCCCGATCAGCAGGTCGTCGCCGCCCTTGCCGGTCAGCACGTCACGGCCGCCCTTGCCGGTCAGTGTGTTGTCCCCGTCATCGCCGGTCAGCGTGTCGCTGCGCCTCGTGCCCACGGTGTTCTCGAACTGGCCGATGGACACTGCGCCGACATGATCGTCGCCCTGTCCCAGCAGCTGCCATGTGCCGACCCGCTCCAGCGAGATGTCGACGCCGGTAGACCTGATCAGGGTGAAATTGATGGTGTCCGTCCCGTCGCTGCCCTGGGCCCTAACGCCCCGCCCACCGACGGTTGGCGCCACCTTCAGTAGGTCGTTGCCCGCGTCCAGGGTGATGTAGCCCGCACCACCGGTGCCGGTGACAACGACGTCCCGGTCGCCCCCGGTGCCCACGCGCGTGACGCCGGCGCTGCCCAGGGTGACGTGATCCTTACCGTCGCCGGTCAGGACGGATTCCACCCATTGTGCGCCGGTCTTGACCGTATCCTTGCCCTTGCCGGTGTCGATCTGCCCGACATAGCCGTTACCGACCGTGACTCTGTCATGCCCGTCGCCGGTGGTGATCAGCCCGGTAGGGCCGCCCGCATTGACGACGACCTTGTCATCGCCCTGTCCGGTCAGGATCGAATTCACCCCGCCCGATCCCACGATGATCGTATCGCCATCGCCATTCCGGGACCCGGTAAAGACGTTGGACACCCAGCCACCGCCGGTCGTCACCGTGTTCCGGGCGGCGAAGAGGACGATGGAATAGACGGACTCGATCAGGCTTTCGGCCAGGCTCACGACATGGGCATCGCCATCGCCGCCGTAAAGGTTCAGAACCCGGGTCGCCTTCAGCACGACGTCCGAGTTGTAGCCCAGGTCCAGGTAGTCGATCTTGCGGTTCGGTTTCGCGTCGGCGTCGCGGATCCGGGTCAGGTTGTCCAGCCCTGCACCGCCAAAGTGCATGGTCTTGATGGACCAGCCGCCGTCCTTGAAGGTGACGTCGGCCACCAGCGCGGCGGTCGGGTCCGTCTCCCACACGCTGTAATGGCCCATGGACCGGTCGTCCCAGCCCACGGCCGATTGCCCGTCCAGCCGCGCCACGTCGGTGACGCCATCGAAACTTGCCTTCAGCTTGACTGTGGCCATGGTACGCTCCTCCGTTGCGGCATCCTCTCCAAGGTGTCCGCATGCCGTGTCCGTTGGCCCCCCGGGGTCATGAGAGCATCCGTTTGACCTTGCGGCAAGTCCGGAGTGGCGGGCCCGGGCCTTGCCCGGCCCGGGAGGCGGATGGCCAATCGCGTCTTGCCCAAGCGCGCAGGCTGGCCGTAACTGGACCCATGAACATACTCTTCATCATGTACGACCAGCTGCGCGCCGACTACCTATCCTGCGCCGGTCACCCGACCATCAGAACACCCAACATGGACCGGCTGGCGGCCAGGGGCGTCCGTTTCAGCCGCGCCTATTGCC
Source organism: Chachezhania sediminis (assembly GCF_009765275.1). Taxonomy (GTDB): domain Bacteria; phylum Pseudomonadota; class Alphaproteobacteria; order Rhodobacterales; family Rhodobacteraceae; genus Chachezhania; species Chachezhania sediminis. The sequence continues at coordinate 225,610 of NZ_VOPH01000001.1, read as the reverse complement.
AGTCGCCCGTCTGCGGTGCCAGCAGGATGAGCTTCTATACCGGGCGCTACGTGTCGTCCCACGGGGCCAGTTGGAACGGCTATCCCCTGAAGGTCGGAGAGATGACCCTGGGCGATCACCTGCGCCCGCTGGGCATGGGCACCTGGCTGGTCGGCAAGACGCATATGGAGGCGGACCTTCCCGGCATGGAACGTCTGGGTATCGCCCGCGACGGGATCATCGGCGCGCGTCTGGCAGAATGCGGCTTCGACGTCTGGGCGCGGGACGACGGCTTGTGGGCGGAGGGGCCGGCCGGGTTCTATGACCAGCGCCGCTCACCCTATAACGAATACCTGAAGTCGAAGGGGTACGCGTCCGAAAACCCCTGGCACGACAATGCCAATGCGGCCGACGTGGACGGGGAAATCGCGTCCGGATTCCTGATGCAGAACGCGGTCTATCCGGCGCATATCCGGGAAGAGGACAGCGAAACCCCTTGGCTGACGTCCGAAGCGATGAAGTTCATCGAGGCGCAGGGGGATGCACCCTGGCTGTGCCACCTGTCCTATATCAAGCCGCACTGGCCCTATATCGTGCCGGCGCCGTACCACGACATGTACGGGACCGACGACATCGTTCCGGCGGTGAAATCCGACTGCGAACGGCAGGACCCGCACCCGGTCTACAAGGCTTTCATGCAGGGCCAGATCGGCCGCGGCTTCAGCCGGGAAGAGGTGCGCCAGGCCGTGATACCCGCCTATATGGGCCTGATCGCGCAATGCGACGACCAGCTGGGCCGGCTTCTGGACTGGTTGGAGGAGACGGGGCGCGACAAGGACACCGTTCTGGTCCTGACCTCGGACCATGGCGATTATCTGGGCGACCACTGGCTGGGCGAAAAGGACCTGTTCCACGACGCTTCCGCCCGGATCCCCATGATCGTCGTCGACCCCCGGGCCGAGGCCGACGCCACCCGCGGCACCGTCTGCGACGCACCGGTCGAAGCCATCGATCTGGCCCCCAGCTTCGTCGAATGGGCCGGTGGCGCGCCTGCAGGCCATATTCTGGAGGGGCATTCTCTGCTGCCGTGCCTGCGTGGGGAAAGCCCGGAGCGGCGGGATTACGTCGTCAGCGAATACGACTATTCCGGCCATGGCGCGGGCGTTGCCATGGGCCTGCCGCCGAAGGATTGCCGGCTGTTCATGGTCGCCACGAAGGAATGGAAACTGATGCACGCCGAAGGCGGGTTCCGGCCCATGCTCTTCGATCTTGTGAACGATCCGGACGAACTGGTCGACCTGGGCGACAGTCCCGATCATGCGCAGGAGATCGAGGCCATGTACGACCGCCTGTTCGAATGGGCGCGCCGGATGTCGCAGCGGACTGCCATTTCCGACACACAGATCCTGGCGCGTCGCGGCGGGGCCATGCGGCGGGGGATCCTGCTGGGTCTTTACGGAGACGAAGGCACGCCGGACGAGCTGTTGTCCAAGTATCGTGGACCGGCAGGGCCGCTGCCGGGCTGAGCGTCAGAAATAGGGCAGGGGTCCGCGGTGCTGGCCTACCGGCACCCAATGGGTGACCATGGGCCCGTGGCCGCGCCAGTCGTGCAGCAGGAAGGCCGGCGGTTCGACATAGGACGCAGGTTCCGCATCCTCGGCCAGGCGCAACGCGATCGAGGACGAGGTGCTGGGCGCGATGGTCAGCGGAACGCCGGCAAAGCGCGTCTGGATCGACCTGTGGACATGGCCGCACAGGATCCGTTCCACATTGGGAAACAGCGGCAAAAGGGCGCCCAGGCGCGACTCTCCGAAACAGCGGTAGGCATCGATGAAGTGGATGCCCGTGTTCACCGGCGGCTGGTGCATCAGGATCGCGGTCGGCTGGTCCGGCGCTTCGGCCAGCCGGGTTTCCAGCCAGGCTATAGCGTCCTCGTCGATCTGGCCGTGATGGTCGCCCGGCACGGTGATGTCCCAGCCCAGGATGCGGACCGGCCGTTCGGTCCCGGTGTCGAAGTGCAGCGGGCCGCTGTCGGTCACGGGGACGAAATCGCCCAGGGCGGACCGGAAGGCCACGCGTTCATCGTGGTTGCCGGGGATCGCGAAGACGGGCTGGCGGAGCCGGCTCAACGCTTTGATGACGCTGGCATATTCCGCGGGACGGCCTTCGTCCACCAGGTCGCCGCCGATGATCACGATGTCGGGCGCGGGGTCCAGTGCCGCCAGCGTCTCCAGCGCCCGGTCGAACATTGCGTTCGAATCGACAAGTCCCTGATACAGAACCCCCGCCTCGCGCAGGTGGGGATCGGAGAGGTGGGCAATCAGCACGGGCAGACCCTTTCGAAACCGGAAACGCCGCGACTAGATCCCGATCCGCGCCGGGTGAAAAGCCCCTACCGCCGTGACGGGTCAGTCTTTCCGGGTGGGGGCAGGATCGATTTCTGTGCAGACGACAAGGATCCGGGCGTTCCCGTCCGTGGCCGACGCATAAAGGTGCCCCCGCCGGCTGTCGAAATAGAGGCTTTCGCCGGCTTCCAGCACCACGTCGTCGGCCCCGTCCAGCTGGACCAGAACGCGGCCTTCCAGGACGTGAAAAAACTCCTGTCCCGGATGGCGCACCATCCGGTCGAAACGCATCTGTTCCAGCGGTTTCAGCGTACCAAGCATCGGCACCATGGTCTTGCCGCGGACATGGGGGAACAGCATCTCGTAGGTATAGTTTTCAGTCTCCAGATAGCCTTCGTCGCCCGGCCGGCTGACCGCCAGTTCGCCCTGGGCAAAGGCGCTGCCCGCCTCGGCGAAAAGTTCGCTGACATCGACCTCCAGCCCTTCGGCCAGCATCGAGAATCGGTCGTAGGTCGGAGAGATCAGGCCGCGTTCGATCTTTGAGACTGTCGACACCGCCAGTTTCGACCGGTCGGCCACGTCCTGAAGGGTCAGGCCCTTTCTGTGCCGCAGGTCCTTCGCACGTCTGGCCAGCGCGGCGCGGCTTTCGGTCAGGGTCTTTGCCGGTGTCGTCATCTTGGCCTCCGGGCCGGTCGCCGGCCCCTTCCTGGGGGCCCAATATAAGCTCTTTTTCCGATTGGAAAAGTGCCGTAGCCTGCCAGGCATGAGCGAGTCTTGCGAAATCGTCGCTGGCGGGGGAAAAGTCGGGGGCAAAATTGCTGGCCTGTACAACGTCGCGGCACGGGCCTGTGCGATGCGGCGTGCGGCGGTCGGGACGGAAGTGCCGCCGCGATCCTGGCGCAGTATGATCGGAACGGCCCGATCCGGCGCCTGGCGAAACCGACCCTGTCGTGCTTCACTGGCCTGCCGCGCTGGGTCGACGTGCCAATGTCGCGGGCCGGGTCGTGGTCGTTTTCCGGGGCGGCGTCCGCCGGTTCCGGTCCGGCCGGGCGGGCCTGCGCCACTTTGTGGCTGACCGGGCGCAGGTCACGGGCGTAAATCTCGCCGTGCCCGAGGTCTTCGGGCTGGTCGGGCAGGGCGGTTACGGCGTACAGACGACCCCCGGTGCCGGCGTGGATTGCGGCGGGGCAGATCTTGGGACGGCCCGCCGATCCCGACCTTCCCGCGGCGCGGCCGGCGCCCGGCCGGGTGCAGATGAACAGAGTGAAACAGGGAGAACTGACATGAAACGACTGCTTGCCGGGCTTGCCGCCCTGGCGCTGACCGCAGCCCCTGCCCTGGCCGATTGGTCACCCAAGGGCCCGATCAACCTCTACATCGGATTCGGCGCCGGGGGAGAGACGGACACGCTGGGCCGCCTGGTGGCCGAGGAAATGAAGCAGAGCACCGGCTGGAACATCGTCGTCGACAACAAGCCGGGCGGCGGCGGTATGGCCATGTTCACGCAACTGAACAAGATGCCGCCCACGGGCCAGTTCCTGGGCATGGGCGTCACGATGCCGGTGCTGGTCAACCTGACCATCCGCCCGGACGAGGTGCCGTTCACGCTGGACAGCTTCACCTATATCGGCACCGTGGCGCTGGCCGAACTGGCCATCGTGGCCCCGGCCGACGCCCCCTTCGACGACCTGGCAGGGCTGATCGAGTTTTCCAAGGCCAACGGCGGGGCCACCATCGGCTTTGACGCGCCGCCACAAAAATTGCTGGTCGACGTGGTCAATGCACAGTCCGGCGCCGACATGCGGCTGGTGTCCATGGAAAGCTCGGCCGAGGCGGTGCAGAACCTGCTGGGCGGTCACGTGACCGCGGCCTTCAACGCCGGGTCGCACATTCCCTATCTGGAGACGGGCGAGTTGAAGATGATCGCCGGTGCCAACGAAACCCGGCCCAGCTATTCCCCCGACACGCCAACGGTCGAAGAGGCGGGTTTCGGCGTCTATGTCGATCCGTGGTACTATATCGCCGCGCCCAAGGGTCTGCCGGAAGAGGCGCAGACCGCGATCGGCGACGCGCTGAAGGCAGCGCTTGACAGCGACACGGTGAAGACCGCGATCGAAAACACGATGCACACCGAACCGGTCTTCAAGGGCCCGGCCGAAACTAGGGCAATGATGGAAGCGGGCCTTGCGAATGTCAAAACGCTCTTCGGCAAGTGAGATGGACGGCGGCCGCGATCCGGCCGCCGCTTCGCTGTCGCCCGCAGCCGGCCGTCTGGTCGGGCTGGCGGTGCTGTGCCTTGCAGGTCTTCTCTGGTTCGGGTTGATCCCCGCGCAGATCGAATTCTACGACCAGGGCTTCATGCGGCCCCAGACGCTGCCCCTCATCTGTGCCGGCGGCATCGGCATCTGCGGCGCGCTGCTGGTCCTGTTCCCCGGCGGCCAAATGGGCCGGTCCGACCCCCGAGAGGTGCTGCGCGGCGCCGGTGTCCTAGCGCTGTGCAGTCTGGCCGTCTGGGCCATGGGCTACTGGGGGTTCCTGATCGTGGCCCCCGTGCTGGCGCTGATCCTGGCGCTTGGCCTTGGCGAACGCCGCCTGTTCTGGCTGGCCATCGCCACCCTGGCCCTGCCGCTGGCGATCTGGCTGGTGGTCGAACCTCTTCTGGGCCGCGCCCTTCCCTGAGACCGATCCATGCCCCCGATAGAAACCATCCTAGCCGGCTTTGCCGATGCCTTCACTGTTCTGAACCTGGCCTTCGTCATCATGGGCGTGGCCATCGGCCAGTTCGTGGGCGCGATCCCGGGCATCGGCCCCGTGATGGCTATGGCCATCGCCATTCCCTTCACCTTCTCGCTCAGCCCGCTGGTCGCAATCTCCTTCCTTGTCGGCATCAACAAGGGCGGCCTCTTCGGTGGGGCGATCCCGGCGGTGCTGATCAACACGCCCGGCACGCCCGACGCGGCTGCCACCGCCTTTGACGGTTATCCGCTGGCCGCCAGCGGCAAGCCGCGCAAGGCCGCGAAGATGGCGCTTTATGCCTCGGTCACGGGGGACACGTTTTCCGACCTCGTTCTGATCGTGGCCTCGGCCCCTATCGCGGTGCTGGCCCTGAAGCTTGGCCCGGTCGAGATCTGCGCCGTCATGATCCTGGCCTTCGCCGTCATCGCCGGGCTGGTGGGGGATTCCCTGCTGAAGGGGCTTGTGGCCGCCTTCCTGGGCCTGCTGATGTCGACGATCCGGCTGGATCCCGAGCAGTTTTCGCCCCGGTTCGACTTTGGGTATTTCCAGCTTTACGACGGGCTGGACCTGGTGGCCGTGGCCGTGGGCATGCTGGCCGTGGCGGAAATCGTGCGCCGCATCGCGACCGCGGGCGGCCCGCCGATGCCGGCCGCGACGCCGCAGATCGACACGCGCGCGGCCAAGACCGTCAGCTGGGCCGAATACTGGTCCTGCCGCGGCGCCATGGCGCGCGGCGCGCTGATCGGGACAGCCCTTGGCGCGTTGCCTGGCATCGGGTCGACCGCCGCGGCCTTCATGAGCTATGCCGCAACCAAGCGCACCGATCCGGGCGGGGTGCCCTATGGGCAGGGCAACCTGAAGGGCATCGCCGCGACTGAAAGCGCGAATTCCGCCGTGATGGGGGCGAACCTGATCCCGCTGCTGGGGATCGGCATTCCGGGGTCGGTGTCCGCGGCGCTGCTGATTTCGGCCTTCGTGATTCACGGGATCCAGCCGGGGCCCCTGCTGTTCCGCACCCAGGGAGAGCTGATCTATGGCCTGTTCGGTGCGATGCTGATGGCCAACCTCTGCAACCTTCTGGTGGGGCACCTGTCCTTGCGGGCCTGGACGACGGCGGTGAAGGCGCCGGCCTCGCTGATCTTTCCGGGCGCGCTGATCTTCTGCATCGCGGGCGTCTACCTGTCTTCCGGCGGGCTTTTCGGCGTCGCGGTCATGTTCATTTCGGCCGCGGTATCGCTGGTCCTGACCGGGGCAGGGATCCCCGTCGTGGTCCTGCTGATCGCCTTCTTCCTGGGCCGCCGGTTCGAGACGGCCTTGTCCCAGTCGCTGTCGATCCTGAACGGCGATCCGAAGAATCTGGTGCAGCATCCCGTGGCGCTGATCCTGCTGGCGCTGTCGGTGGTGCTGGCCGTGTGGATGGCGCGGCGGCGATAGGCCCAGGCCCGGGCCGGTTGGGCTGCGGTGCGTGGACACCGCGCACCCTGCGACGGTGGTGCCTGGGCCGTGGGCATCTCGTCGATGCGCGGGCCCTTCTTCCGGAAAGGTGGAAGGTCGGGCGCAACATTCTTGCGTGACAGGCGGGACTTCCGCCTCCGAAATTCTTGACAGTTTCAATCGGATTTTCTAGCAAGCACGCAGCTAGGCGGTTGCCCCGCGCCGACATGCGGTCGGAAGGGGCGCCAACGCGACGGATCCTTGGCCGTTCCACGACCCCAGCCGACATTTCAATTCCAGCACAGGCGCCCGGCGGAACCGCTGTCGGCGGCTGTCCTTGGCAAATGCCGACCCGGGCGGGCAAGGCACGACAGGAGACGTCATGACCACCACGATCACCACAGGCAACAACAGCAGCACCAACTTCGTCGCCTATCTTCAAAGCTTCAACGACGCATTCGATCCGTCGGGCCGCGGCATGTTCTCGAATGGGATCATGGGCGATTACGGATCCTCCGAAACCGCAATCACCGAGACGCCGGACCTGGAATCGCTGGGCTTCGTGATGCGCGACAATATCGTCTACGACATGACCAGCCACACGCTGAACGGTCAGGTCACCTCTGTCGACTTCGGCTCGGGCCTGACGGCGACCGAGGACGGCACCAACCTTTCGCTGGCCAACCTGGACTACAAGGTCGAACTGTCGCCGGAACTGGACGGCGACGCGGCGGTCGAACTGATCTATGGCTTGCTGGACATGGGCAAAGCTACGGATGCCGAAATCGACGCCATGATCGACCTGCTGATCCCGGGCGATGTGGCCTTCTATGGCGCCGGCGGCGACGACACGTTCACCGGCACCTCCTATTCCGATGTGCTGGTGGGCAAGGGCGGCGGCGACACGTTGCATGGTGGCGACGGCGGCGACGCGCTGAAGGGCGGTGCCGGCCACGACATGCTTTATGGCGAAAACGGCAAGGACACCATCTATGGCGGGAACGGCCACGACACGCTGTACGGCGGGAACGGCAAGGACACCATTTACGGTGGCAAGGGCCACGACACGATCTACGGCGGGAATGGCAAGGACACCATTTTTGGCGGCAAGGGTCCCGACACGATCTTCGGCGGCAACGGCAACGACACCATCGATGGCGGCGGCAGCAAGGACACGATCGATGCCGGCGCCGGCAGGAACAAGGTGACGGGCGGCAAGGGCGCCGATACCTTCGTCTTCTCGGAAGACTTCAAGAAGACCACGATCACCGACTTCGGCGGGAAGGACAAACTGGACTTCTCTGATTTCGCGGGAGAGGCGACCAGCTTCGATGCGTTCATGGATGCCGCGACCGAGAAGAACGGCCGCGTGATCTATGACGTGGACGGCGACGGAGAAAACGTCATCGTCCTGCTGCATACCAGCCTGGACGACCTGTCGGCGAACGATTTCATCTTCTGATCGCAGGGTCGGCCCAAACAAGGGCCGTACCCCCCGAATGACTGGACCCGTGCCCGGCGCAACTGCCGGGGGCGGGTTCTTACAATTCGGCCTGGAGAGCTGTCCGGGCACGTTCACGCGATATGTCCTGGCGCGCAGCTATCGGCATCGCTTCGTCGTAGCAGTCCATCAGTGCACCCGTGAGGCGGTTCGGTTTGTCTGAACAGTTTCCGAGCGTCTTCTAAGTGGTTTTCCGCCTCGGTTACGCCGCTGCCAGATTGGGCAGTAGTGGGTTGAAGTAGGCTTGATCGGGCGTCCCTGCCGTCAAGCTATGAATGGGGGCGGCGCCCTTTGTAGAAGCCGATGTAACGCCCGATCCCAGCGCGGGCTTCGGATACACTGGCATAGGCTCGCAGGTAGACTTCCTCGTACTTGATGCTCCGGCACAGGCGCTCGACGAAGACGTTGTCGCGCCACGCTCCGTTCCCATCCATGCTGATCTTGATCTGGCGCGAAGCCAGAACCTTGACGAAGTCGGTAGATGTGAACTGACTGCCCTGATCGCTTTTGAAGATTTCGGGCTGACCGTGCCGGGCCAAGGCCTCGATGCAAAAGCCGGCGTCCAGCGTAATCGATACCCGCCAGGCCAAGATGCGGCGCGTGGCCCAGTCGACCACGGCAGCAAGGTAGATGAAGCCCCGCGCCGTGCCTTGCCCGGCAGGGCCTTGCGAAGCAAGGTCCCGAGAGGGGGATTGGCTGGCGGGTATGGGCGCCCAGGTCGACAAGGCAAGCTGCAGGTAACGACGTCAGGAACTGAGGAACGCCCGGTGTACGCGCAGGGCGAGGCAGCCGCGGGCGCGCGTGTCCGCAGGCGCTATCTGGTGACGGGCGGTTCGGGCTTTCGGGGCGGCAAGTACGTTACACCCTGCCGGAGATAACCTTTCCGTGCATCTCGCTCGTCATCTTTTCGATGCGCTCGCTGAGGTCACGGGTAAGTTGGGTCAATTCGGTATTCTGTTTCATCAGCTCGACAAGGTGGGCTGCCTGCTGCGCGGCAATGATCTGGCGCTGCTCTGTTGCGGCAGCCAAATCCTCGCGGTGCTGTGCATCGGCAGCTGCGTCCAGCTTGTCCCGATCCGCCTGGCGTGTCTGGGCCAGAAGGATGAGCGGAGCAGCATAGGCGGCCTGCAGGCTGAACATGAGGTTCAAAAGGATGAAGGGATAAGGATCGAACTTGGTCCATCCCCCAATGTTGATGAGTATCCATGCGCCGACGATGGCAGTTTGCGCAATGAGGAAGACAGGAGTTCCGAAGAAGCGCGCAAAAGTTTCGGCGCGTTTTCCGAACCAACCATCGCCGAAGACTGAAGAGGCGTGGTGCGTCGGCCAATTGAAATGCCGACCAGCTCTCACGTGATAAGGGTGTTCGCCAGTTTCATCCGTCATGCATGAGCCCTCCGTCTTCTGGGATCTGGTGTGGTCGGGTCGCGAAGCCGATCAGATCGGCGTCCGCGCCTCTCTTCTGCGAGCCGCAAATATCATCGGCCGCGTCGCTATTTTGTTGGACGACGGCTTCTTCTTCAATGCCCAGATGATCGGTCCGCGGTTTCGATACCGCCCGGGTCCTTCTCCACGGTTCCCTGAGCGGCGGCGAAGCCATCTGCCTGAACCGAGATCGTGACATGCTTGCCCGCAAGGCTGGTCAGATAATGGGAATTGCGATTTGCCCGCAAATGGCCCGGTGCGGTGCCCACGTCCACATGGCTGGAGCTCCCTGCCTTGAACTTCGAAGTCCGTGTCGCCTGCTCCTCGTCGATCGCTCACCCCGGCCACGCGATGGGCCACAGGCCCTTGCGGAGCGGTGCTTTCCTGCGCCCGGGGGCCGATGTCATCGGAATTCGGATCGCCGGGTTGCCTGACGTCTTCCAACTCTTGGTGGGAAACGCATAAATGGCTGCCGCATCGGATTGTCATCAGGCCGATGCACATGACAGAACGACAGAAGAGCGGCTTTCCCGGGTCTGCCCGCTCGGGGAAAACGGGTCGCTTCACACCGGACCGGATGGTGCTAAGATCCCCGTCGGAAGCCAGGGGGAGGAGCGGGGTCTTGTTGGAACATGCGCTTGTTCTCGATGCGCTTGGGGCACCGATCCGGCACGGCCGCAAGACATGGTCGGCCGACTGGGACGAGGTCGAGGAATTCTGCCGGTCGAACTACATGCCGTTCCGTGTGCGTCCGCTGGACAGGCTGGCGTGCCCGGATGCCACGATGATCCCGGCCCCGGCCGGGGGAATTACCATGACCCGGTTTTCCTATGGCACCGGCATTCATCTGGACCGGTTCGATCCGGATGCGGGAAAGATCCTTGTCCTGACCACGTTGCGGGGCGCTCTGGATCATTCGGCCGATGGTGGGTCCGTTGGGACTGGCGCGGGTGAGAGTTACGTCGTGGACTGTTCGCGGGCCGACTACTGGCTCACGGGGGATCCCGACCACTTGCAGCTGAACCTGACGATTTCGCACCAGCTGGTGGCCGATACGGCGGAACGGTGGTTCGGGTTCGTGCCGGACGACCGGTTGTGGACAAGCCGGGTGAAAATCGGTGGACCCAACTCGGCCTGGCTTGCGCTTTTGGATTATGCGACGCGTGCCCTGACCCGGGACGGGACCATCGCAGCGGACGACCTTCTGTCGCGACATATCGAGGAGCTGCTTTGCGTCGAACTGCTGCGCCAATGGGCGGCAGCCGCGGGTTTCAGCCTTGAAACCGGTGCACGCAGCGCGGCGCCCGGCTATGTGCGTGCGGCCGAAGAGATCATGGAGGCCGAGGCGAGAGAGGCGCCGACCATAGGCGACATCGCGCAGAGGGTCGGCGTATCGGCCCGCACCCTGTCCGGCGGATTCCAGAAGTTCCGGGGAACCCCGCCACGCGCGTTCCTGATCGCGCGGCGGCTGGAAGGGTTTCGGACCGATCTTGAAACGCGGCCGAACGACCAGACCGTCACCGGGATCGCGGCGGACTGGGGGTTTTCCAACTTCGGGGCACTGGCCGGCCGATATCGAAAACGGTTCGGCGAAACGCCGTCGCAGACGCGGGCCCGCTGCACCGGGGCATTTGGCGGCGCTTAAATCCGCTTCCGATTTCGGACAGACTGTGCCGATTCCGGACAGCGCGGCGGCCGCGGCTATGTCATCTTCGTCTGGATGTCTTCAAGGGAGGAACCAATGAAAGACCTCGACACGAACGATCTGAAATCCCGGTGCGACAGCATCCTCAGGAACCTGTCCTCCGGTCCGTCCCGCGTGCCCGGGGTGGTCGCGATGGTGACCGACCGCGACCGCGACATCTATTCCGGCGCCGAAGGAGAGCGGCGCCTGGACGGCGAGCCGATGACCGAAGACACGGTCTTTGCCATCTTTTCGACCACCAAGGCCATCGCGGGCACCACGGCGCTGCAATGCGTCGAGGAGGGGCTGCTCGACCTCGATGCACCGGCGAAGGAATACGCGCCCGCCATCGGCGAACTTCAGGTGATCGACGGCTTCGATGACGAGGGCAAGCCCAAGCTGCGGGCCCCGAAGACCGATGTCACGACGCGCCAGCTGATGCTGCACACGGCGGGGTTCGGCTATGACTTCTTCAACGAGGTCTACAAGCGCCTGACCCACGAACATGGCCAGGCGCCGATCACCACCGCCAGCCACGCCTGCATCCGCACGCCGCTGCTGTTCGACCCGGGCACGCGCTGGGAATACGGCACCAATATCGACTGGGTCGGCCAGGTGGTCGAAGGCATCCGCGGCAAACGGCTGGGTGCGGTCATGAAGGAGCGGATCTTCGATCCCTTGGGCATGACGGATACTGCCTTCACCCGGACACCCGCCATGAAGGAACGCACCGCGACGATCCATGCGCGGGGCGCAGATGGCAGCCTGAACCCGGTGGACAGTTTCGAACTGCAGGACAACCCCGAAGTCGACATGGGCGGTCAGGGCCTTTACGGCACGGTTCCCGACTACATGAAGTTCATCCGCATGTGGCTGAACGACGGTGCCGGGCCGAACGGCCGGGTGCTGAAGGCGGAAACGGTGGACTGGGCGGCCAAGGGCGCGCTGGTGCCGCCGCAGAAGGTCACGATGCTGAAAAGCACCATCCCGACGTTGTCGAACGACGCCGAGTTCTTTCCCGGTCAGGGCAAGGACTGGTCCTACACATTCATGGTCAACACGGAAGATGCGCCGACGGGCCGGCCTGCGGGATCTCTCGGGTGGGCCGGGCTGGCCAACAGCTATTTCTGGATCGACCGGAAGAACGGTGTCGGCGGCTACTGGGCGACCCAGATCCTGCCCTTCGCGGACGGTATCTCGTTTTCCGGGTACATGGATTTCGAAAGCGCCGTCTACGCCGCCCTGGCGGGGGAGTGATGCCTGACGGCAAGTGACAGGCGGGCGGGGCGGTCGGCCGTCCCGCCTGAATAACAATGACCAGTGCGGCCCCCATCCGTGTCGCTGTCGGGCCAATCCTGGGAGGAGTGTAAGAATGACTGAACAAACAGACCTGCGTCCCGCCTATTCGGACGTCGCAGCGGGGTTCGTCCTTGCCGAGGAAGAACAGCGCCTTGCCGGCGATATCGCATCTTCGGTCAATGCCTGTGTCGAATGCTGCGACCGGCACTGCGGGTCCGACCGGATCGCCCTGCGTTGCATCGATGCGCAGGAAACCCTGACGACCTACACTTTCGAGGACCTGCGCGATATGTCCGCCCGGGTTGCCAATGTCCTGCGGGATGAGGGCGTCGGTCCGGGGGATGCGGTCGCCGGGCTTCTGCCGCGGACCGTCGATCTGGTCGCGCTGATCTTGGGGACTTGGCGGATCGGGGCGGTGTACCAGCCGCTGTTCACCGCCTTCGGCCCGAAAGCCATCGAACATCGCCTGAACATGTCGCAAGCCGCGCTGGTGGTCACCGATCCGGCCAATCGCGAAAAGCTGGATACCGTTGCGGGCTGCCCCCCTGTTGCCGTGGTCGCCGCCGACGGCCAGGCCATCGCGCCTGGCGACATCGATTTGCGGGCCAAGTGCCGTCAGGCGGCCGACACGTTCGAACCGGTGATGCGCAAGGGGGATGACCTGTTCCTGATGATGTCGACCTCCGGCACGACCGGCCTGCCCAAGGGGGTGCCGGTGCCGCTGAGGGCGCTTCTGTCCTTCTCAAGCTACATGCGCCACGCCATCGATCTGCGGCCCGATGACGTGTTCTGGAACATCGCGGACCCGGGCTGGGCCTATGGCCTTTACTATGCGGTGACCGGGCCCCTGTTGCTGGGCGCGGCCACGACCTTTTTCGAAGGCGGCTTCGGCGTCGAAAGCACCTGCCGCATCATCAACGAACTGGGGGTGACCAGCCTTGCCGGTTCCCCGACGGCTTTCCGGCTGCTGATCGCTGCAGGCCCCGAGGCGACATCGTCGATCAAGGGCAGGCTGCGAGTCGTGTCCTCGGCCGGCGAGCCGCTGAACCCCGAGGTCATCCGGTGGTTTGCCGAGCATCTGGACGTCGCGATCCACGACCACTATGGCCAGACCGAACTGGGCATGTGCGTGAACAACCACCACGGTCTGGAACATCCCGTGCGTCCCGGATCCGCCGGGCTGGCGATGCCGGGATACCGGGTCGCGGTTCTGGATGCCCAGGACAACGAACTGGGTGTCCACGAGGCCGGCGTCCTGGCGGTGGACATGGCGAATTCTCCGCTTCTTTGGTTCAACGGGTATCACCAGACCGAAACCAAGGCGATTGCGGGCGGCTACTATCGCACCGGCGACATGGTCGAGATGGAACCCGACGGGTCTATCAGCTTTGTCGGCCGCGACGACGACGTGATCACCTCTTCCGGCTACCGGATCGGGCCCTTCGACGTGGAATCCGCGTTGCTTGAACACGCCGCGGTGACGGAAGCCGCCGTCATCGGCGTGCCGGACCCGGAGCGCACCGAGATCGTCAAGGCCTTCGTGGTTCTTGGCAAGGGCCATGACGGGACGCCCGAGCTGAGGGAAGAACTGACGCAATACGTCAAGAAGCGGCTTTCGGCCCATGCCTATCCGCGCGTCATCGACTTTGTCGACGATTTGCCTAAGACGCCAAGCGGGAAGATCCAGCGCTTTTTGTTGCGCAAGGCTGAAGTCGAGAGGCAAAAGGGCGGCCGTTGAGGCACCTGATGGTCAGGCGGTCCTGATCGCCTGCGCCTGCGACCAAGTCGGTCTTGGCGCCGCAGCGGCGGTCAGACGATGGCCGCCGGGCTGCGGCACTCGGCGGGTTTCGTGAGAACCTATGGGACGTCCGGCGCCTATTGCGCGGCGGCCAAATTGCGCGGCAAGCGTCGGCTCCGGTCGGCTCCGGTCGGCTCGGCGGGTCGGTCAACCGCGCCCGGATAACGTCGGGCGAACAGATCTTCGGCCGCATGCCGCGCTCCAGCACTTGTGCTGCAGAGCGGCGGATACAGTGTGTAAGTCCCCAAAGACCTGGGCGCGCCGGGGCCATTTTCCTGGCGCGGTCGGCCGCGGCCGTTTGAAGCGCGGGATGACGGACCCGGCGAGACGCCCCTGCCGAACGGAGGACTCCCCCTTACCACGGGACGCAGTGGGGCAGGGCCTTTGGATCATGATTCTGCCGGGCGCTGCGTCCCGCTCCAGAACTGCAGGGCTGCGGCCGCCGTGCCCACCGCGATCAGCGCCAGCCAGCCGATGGAATAGGTGCCGCTGATCTGAAAGCTCAGCCCGCCAAGCCAGGCGCCCAGGAAGGCGCCGACCTGGTGGCTCAGGAACATCACGCCGAAAAGCGTGCCGAAATTCGCAGGCCCGAACTGGCTGTTGATCATCCCGCTGACCGGCGGCACCACGCTGAGCCACAGAAAGCCCATCGCGGCGGCGAACACCAGCGTCGTCTCGACCGTGACGGGCAGGGAGAAGAACAGCGCGATGGACAGGGTCCGCAGCAGGTAGATCAGCGCCAGCACAATCTCGTTTCCCCAACGCTGGCAGAGATATCCCGCAATCAGCGTGCCGACTGCGTTGCAGATGCCAATCAGCGCAAGCGCATTGGCGCCGACCGACGGGGGAAGGCCGCAGATGGCAATGAAATTCGGCAGATGCGTGGCGATGAAGATCAGCTGGAAGCCACAGGCAAAGAAGGCCAGCGTCGCGATCACGAAGCGGCGGTCCGACAGGGCAAAGGCAATTGCCCGCCGGGCGTCGGGGCGCGGCGTCCCGCCTTCGCCCTGCGGCGCCGCGCGGCGAAACAAAAGTGCGACCGCTGTCATCGAGGCCGCCAGCAGTGCAAGGCCCGCAAGCGCGCCCTGCCAGGTCCAGCGTTCGATCATCGCCTGCGCGGCGGGCGCGACGACGAAGGTTCCCAGCGAGCCGACAGCGGCGAGGATCGAGACGGCAGTGGCCCGGACAGCCGGTGAGGCCAGCCGCGAGACGATGCCGACCAGCACGCCGTGCGATGTCGCCGCGACGGCAAGCCCGATCAGCAGGCCGCCGCCAAGATAGAGGCCAATGGCCCCGCCCGCGGCCATCAATCCCAGCCCGGCACAATAGAACAGGGCTGCCGCGATCACCACAAGGCGGCCGCCGAACCGGTCGCAGATCGCCCCCATGAAGGGCTGTCCGATGCCCCAGGCGAGATTCTGGAGGGCCATGGCAAAGCCGAAGGTTGCGACGGTCACGACGCTGCCGCGGGCCATGGGGTCCATGAAGAGACCCAGGCTCTGGCGCAGCCCCATGGAGAGCGACAGAATCGTACCTGCCGCGACGAGTGAGATCAGAAGCGCAGGGGTCCAGTCCCCGCGGGAAGATGTCGGCATCGTGCATTCCAGCTTGTTGGATTGCCGATCCTAGGCATCTGCGGAAAATTGGACATTCACTCCTGGGTATACCTGCTGTCGGCGGCCCAGGGTCTGATCCTAGGCTGCCCGTTCCGGGGACGCGGCGGCGCTGCCCGGCTGGGGGGGCGCGAGGGCCCTGTCCGCGGCCACGAGTGTCACGGCCGCGTCCCCGGCCGACAGTGCATAGGACGTGTCGCCGTGGATCAGCATCTGGGCGATCGCCCCCTCGATCAGCAGCGAGATATGCCGGGCAAGGTGCGCCGGATCGGTCGCACCGCCGTCACGTAGTTCCTGCTCCAGCCATTCGGCAAAGCGTTTCTTGTGGCGCGCGGCCATCCGGACCGCGGGGTGTCCCGGCTGCCCGGCCAGTTCGACCGCCGCGCGGGTGAAGCCGCAACCGCGCCATCTGGGCTGGGCGGCGTGATCCGCAAGCGCGGCAAAGAGGCCCGCCATCCGCTCCTCCATCGGCCGGGACGGATCGCCCAGCCAGCCGCGATACCGTTCCACCGTCGCGGTGTCGCGCGCGTCCAGATAGGCCGCGATCAGGGCATCCTTGCTCTGGAAATGATTGTAGAGGGTGCGTTTCGTCACCCCGGCCCTTTCGGCGATCGCATCGACACCGACGCTGCGAAGCCCGTGTTCGTAGAATAGTGCCTCTGCCGCCGCGACGATCCGGGTGGATGTAGTCTTCGTCATCTCGCGCCGCCTTTCTTTCGATCTGCCGCGCCTGTGCCTGACTGGCCAGGTGGTCCCGGGCGAAGTTACCGGAGCGATAATGAGGCGAGGCAGGGTGTTTCCAACCGCCGTTTGCCGGTCTTGTGGCGTCGGCCCGAGATCTAGCGCCCCTGGACCGGATGCTGCATCCGGGAACTGACGGCGATGCGGTTCCAGATATTGATCGTTCCGATGGCGATGGCCAGTCGGGCGATTTCGCCTTCGGTGAACTGTGAACGGACCGCGTCGTAGGCCGCATCGGGAATGCCCGTGTCGGCCACCCGCGTCACGCTTTCCGTCCATTCCAGCACCGCCCGGTCGCGCGCATCGAAGAACGGCGACTCGCGCCAGACGGCGACAAGGTGAAGGACCTGTGCGTCGATGCCGTCGGCCAGCGCCTCCTTCACGTGCAGATCGACGCAATAGCCGCAGCCGTTGATCTGCGAGGCGCGCAGCTTGACCAGATGCAAGAGACGGCTGTCGAGCCCTGCAGCCGTCACCGCGGCGTCCAGGGCGCGGACAGCTTGGTAAAGGTCGGGGGCGAGGCGGGCGATGTTCATCCGGGCTGACATGGTCGTCGTTCCTATAGGTGGCTTGCACAGAATCATGGATAATATATATCCATGATTGAGCGGGGCAAGGTCGATCGAGAAGGGGAGATACCGGTGCGCAGGATGAGCGACGGGGTAGAGGCCGCACTGCATTGTACGCTGGTTCTGGCGGGCCTGCCGGACGGACGTGTGCTGACAGGCCGCAGTCTTGCGGCGCTGCACGGCGTTTCGGAATCCTACCTGCTGAAACATCTGCGTGCCCTGGCCGCAGCGGGCGTCGTCGACGCGGTGCCTGGACCCCGCGGGGGCTACCGGCTGGCGCGTGCGCCAGCCCTGATCACCTTGCTCGACATCGTGGAAGCGATAGACGGGCCCGAACCCGCCTTCGTCTGCCGCGAGATCCGCCGGCGCGGGCCGGGCAAGGGGCAGGATCCCTGCGTCTACAAGACCGATTGCTTCATCAAGACGCGGATGCTGGCCGCCGAACAGGTCTGGCGCGATGCCCTGAAGGCCCAGACCGTCCAGGATCTTGTGGCCGACGGCGCGCGGCTGATCGACCCTGAGAACAAGGCCGCTGTGGCGCGCTTCCTGGCGGCGGAACAGCGCTGACGGCGGGATGCCCGTTCCTCGGCCTGGCAGGCGGGTATCAGGTGGCGTCGGGCATCCATTCCCGGCGCAGGATGGCATATTGCATGGTGTTTTCGTAGATCGGGTTGCCCGCGTCGTCCCTGGTGAAGGACACGAATTCGACAAAGACGCCTTCGCGCCGCATGCCCAGCTTTTCGCACAGCCGCCACGAGGGCGTGTTGTGATCCTCGACATAGGCATAGAGGCGGCGAAAGCCCCGGTCGCGAAAAAGATGGTCGAACAGGGCCCTGGCGGCTTCGAACGCGTATCCCTGTCCGCCGAAGCACGGGTTGAGGTGCCAGCCCACAGAGGCCGTTTCATCCTCTTCATGCGCGCCGGCGCCGCCGAACAGATCGCCGATGACCTGCCCGGTTTCTTTCAGGCAGATCGCGAGGGCACCGTCGTCCTGCGCGCGTTTTGCGACCTCTGCCTCTGCCGCTGCCAGATCCGCAAGCCGAAGCGAAAAGAAACACGATGCCGTCGGCGCGCGCAGATAGGCAAATAGACCCTCCGCATCGCCCTCGCGGAAGGGGCGGAGGATCAGGCGGTCCGTTTCGATGGGGTTCATGTCGCTCCTGTCCCGGCTGTGTTCCGTCTTACGCAGTTGCCATCGTCGCGCCCGATACGGCCGGACGGCACCCTGGCCACAGGGCCTGTGCGATACCGTGTGGAAGTTCCGAAGGGTAGGGGCCTTCCGCACCCTCCCGGTTGCCGACCGCTCATGCCACCGGGCGCGGGCGCATCTGGCACTTGACAGCGACCATGCCGACCTGCTGGAAGGAAAGACAGCTTCGGGTGCTGTGCCGCAGGGGTTTGCGGATCTGTCCCGGGGCCGTTGTACGGGAGTTAGCGAGTATGAAACATGTCATCCGACAGGTCGCCCTGGGCGGCCTTTTCCTTTGTGTGGCCGGCGTCGCCATGCCGTCCGTGGCCCGCGCCCAATATACCGCTGCCTATTGCCAGAATTATGCCCGGTCGGTGACCGTGGGCACCGGTGCGACGGCAACGGCCGCGCGCGGTGCGGCAAGGGGCGCCGTCCTGGGCGCCATTGTCGACACGCCCGGCAGTCGTCATCGCGGGGCCGGCATCGGCGCGACCATCGGGGCCGTGGGCGGCGCCGCCCGCCGCGGCACCGACTATACCACGGTTTACGATGCCTGCATGGCCGGCCGTCTGTGACCCTTTCCAACCCTGTAGATCCTTTTAACAAGTGGAACTGACATCATGAAAAATGCCCTGATCCTGGCCGCGGGCCTTGCCGTTGCAGCACCCGCCGCCTTTGCCGCCGACAGCATGGTCTTCGACATCGACTCGATCTCCTGCCGCGCACTTCTGCGGATGTCCCCGGAAGACCGCGACTTCACGCTGATTTACATGCACGGCTACAAGGCCGGTTCCGCCGGCACCCGCAAGGCCGACGTCGATGCCATCGCCAAACTGACCGATACCGTCCTGGACAGCTGCATCGGGCACCCCGACGACATGGTCGTGTCGGTCTTCGAAGCGAAGTAAGCCGACCCCGCACGCCCCGTTCTGCGGCCGGTTCCCCACACCGGCCGGTTGTATCGCGGCGCTGTCTTCGTCAAACTTGCCTGACCCCCGGTGGGTTCATACCCTGCCGGGGCGATTTCAGGTGGGGAGGCGCTGGTGCCGCGCATCACGATGACGGGGCTGGCGCTTGGCCTGATTGCCGTCCTTCCGCAGGGGGCCGGCGCGCAGGCGCCCGACCTCAGCGGCGGCGGTGCCTACGAAACGGTCGAGATCGCGGGCTTTCTGGTGCCGGTTCAGGATGTCGAAACGCTGCTGGCCAATGGCACCCTGCGGTTCGACCCCGACCGTCAGCGGTTTTCCTTCGGGCCGTCGGTCACGTCCGAACGGATACTGCGGCGCGCGCTGCGGGGGCAGAGCCTGTCCGACCCGCGGGCGGTGCGCGATCTTTACCGTGCCAACAAGGTGCCGCTGCCCAATGGCGTGGCCCATGTAATGACGATCCCGTCGGGCTACGGGCCCGCGATCTTTTCCAACCAGGACGGCGGCGTGACCGTGGGCCTGGGCGTGGGCGGCGTCAGCCGGGTGCCCTATACCGACGATCCCGATGGTGGCGTGGGGCTGGGCATAGGCTTTGGCAACGCGTTTGAAACCGTCGGCGTTTCGGTGGGAATTTCGCTGAACGACCTTTCTGATCCCGGCAATACAGACCGGATATCCGGCAGTATCGAGGTCAGCCGCTATCTGTGGGACGGCCTGTCCATAGCCATGGGGGGCGAAAACCTGTTCGTGCAGGAAACCGATGGCGATCAGAGCTATTACTTCGTCGGATCCTGGGCCTTCGACCGTGGCGCGATGCCCTTCAACGGTGTCGCAACGCTGGGTATCGGGACGGGCCGCTTTGCGGAGCAGACAGAACGGGACCGCGCTGAAGGCCGCAACGACGATGCAACGATGCTTTTCGGGGCCCTGGCCTGGGAAGTCAGCGACCGGTTCAATGTCATCGCCGACTGGAACGGTCGCAATCTGACCATGGGGGTCGCAACGGTATTCCCTGATACGCCAGTATCGTTTAGGTTGGGTGTGCGCGACTTGACGGATTACTCCGGCGACGGTCCTCGATTGACGGGTTCCATCGCGGTGACGCTGGCCAGATTCTGAGTGTGACGCTGTTTGCGGCATGAGAGGGATGACGAGAATGAACATCTTCGGTTTCAAGGTTCTGGCCGCAATCGCGGCCCTGGCCGCCGGTCCGGCAATGGCTTCGGATTATCTGCGCGACAGCGACGGTGACGTGTTGTCGAACCTGGGCAAGCCCTGGGTCTTGGACGCAAACATGCCCGTCGTCATGTACCGCATGGAAACCGTCGGCGGCTCGCCGGTGACGTTTTCCGCCCAGTCGGATAGCGTGAAAGTGGGCGCTGCGACCTATGCGGTCGAACGGACAGGCGGCGCAGTGTACCTGCGCGATTCCGTGACCGGATCCCGCATCGCGGCCACCCGTGTGGCGGGCGGCAAGGCGGTGAACCCCACCAGCTTTGGTCTGGACTGATCGTCGGTCGTTGACGAAGTCACGGGCGGGGGGGGCGGACTAACGTCCGCGCCGTCCGGGACTTGTGCCTGCCGCATCGGCCGGGAAGACGGCGATGTGGTCGAGGAGGGCGGCAGGCAGGGGCACTTTCATGGTGTCACCTCTGGTCGGGCTGCTTCTGGGTCGCGTGCCCGGTAGTCCCCGACGCGATCCGTCTGGACCAGACCGGCCCCCAACTGCGCGCGCGACGGGAAAAGCGTTGCGACGTACCAGGACATCCGACATCTTCGCGCCTGCCCATGGGCAGGGCGCAAACCTTGCGCGGTGCCTTTGGGCCGGCAAAGCCGGTCAGGACAGTTACACGGGCGCGACGTGGTAGGTCTTGGCGATGATCTTCCAGCCGTCCGAGGTCTTCAGCAGGCTCAGCGTGTCGGTGAAGGCATTGGGCGGGAAGGAACACAGCACCCGCGCCACCGCCGTCGTCCCGGCAATGTCGATCCAGGCCACCTTGTTCGTGGACGGATGTCCGTTGTCCCGTGCCGATGTCCGCCCCCGGACTGCGTTCAGCCAGTCCTCGCGCGACAGGACGCTCAGCGCGCCGTCCTTTACGGCGTACAGGTTGGCCTCCGGCAGGAAGGCCGAGGCGATACGGTCGACGTCTCCTTCATAGAGACCGTCAAGATAGTCCCACAGGACAGCTTCGACATCGGCAAAATCGGACATGGGATCGGCCCTCCCCGGGCAAAGGAAATGGTGCAGGGTCGGGGCAGTGCCTTCGCACGTTGCCGGTGACCGGCGAGACGGAATTGTCATGGACCTCATGGCCCAGACAGCCGGAACTGGCAATGGACACGGGGCGCAAGATTGCGGTTGCCGGCTTCGAGCCTGACCATATGGGTGCTGACCGGGCCATAACGGATGCCGCGACGACGGGGATGGCAGCCGGCATCCTGGGGTTCGTCCCGCAGGGCCTTCGGACGCGGCAGGTCCAGCGCATGGGGAACCTTGTCCGGCGTGATGCCGGCAGGGGCGCCCTTCAACCCTGTGCCGACCCCGCCGATCCTTCCGCCGCCCACTCTGTGAAAGAGGCGATGTCCCTGCGGGCATTGCCGCTCGCTGACCGCCCCACCGTCGCGGGCCCTTATGAACACCTAGCTTATTCTTCCAGGCGTTCTGCGTGGCAAACCAATCGCCCCTTTGTTGAAAACGTTGTCTTCGGGAGCCGAACTGTAGCGTCGCATTACAAACTCGCATTGTGCGAGAGATCTCGCGATTAACCAAACGTAGAGTGGAGCCAAATGCCAACGTACAACTTACACCTTCAAACCGGCATAAACACCGGCTGAAAAAGTGTAATAGAGCATCAATATATTTAGAGAATTGCCAGATTTCTCAATGAAATCCAAGACAAGTGGCGGGCCGAAGACGGTGAAACCGAGAACTACACCTACGCTATAACCCTACAAAGTAGATAAAGCCCTTTCGTCACGCTGATCTCTTGTAAACGTGGAAAACTTCCCAGGTCGCCGTGCCTTCAGCGAAACTCGGTGCGTCACGCTCTCCCGCGCACGCGCCGCATTTTGCGCGCTTAGTGATGGCAGAAGTCTTTACCTCATCAAAGATAGTCTTGATTCAAACCCTTTATCGCTGCTAAACCTATCAAGCATTAGCTTTACTTTCGTTTCACCAATACTCATTTCAAAAGGTTCGCACCGCGCAAGCTGTTCCTGAATGACGCCGGAATTTCCTTTCAAAGCCTTATTGGAAAGTTCCAAAGCAAGCCTTCTAAATTCAGCCAACGCTTCGTCGGCGAGATATTGGTCGACAAAATGTCCGCGAAACTTGATCTGCTTTACAGCTCCTTCGATGCCCGAAAACGAGTAGTTACCAATACTGGGAAGGATGCCTTCATCCAGATGGCGGGCTGCTACACCTGACCACCATTCCTCTCCGTCGCCGCTTGCATGATAGTCGTTCGTTCGAAGACCTTCATCTGCAAGAAATTCTCGCGCGGAAAAGGACTCCAGCCTTTTAAGTCATCAACTTCGGGGGGATTTTCCTCCTGCCGCTCATAGTGAAGGATATCCAGGATAATTTTATCGACATCAGCCGCGACTCTGGCTGGCATGATGTGGAATTGCCTGATGGCTCGTCTCAACAACCACGGTCGCGCTAGGAACGTCAGAATGAAGCGTTTCCTGGCGTAAGCCTTCAACTCATCAGAGTGAAAAGTCTTCTGGTCTATCTGGATACGAGCGCCTTTAATGTGAGAATAGCAATGAAGTGCATAGAAAAATGGGATGGAAAATACTGTGAGGTAGATTGGCAGGATAAAGTTTCGTGCTGTTTCTATCGTGAAGAATGTCTCCGGCTCCGCCCAGATTTGAGAGACGGGATGCCACAGAACGGTCAAAGCCGCGATGACCAGTACCCATGTAAGCAGTTTTTTGACCGCAGCGTGCTCAGGATCGCGCTCCGAGAAGACAGCAAGTAGCGCGATGAATGTGACAACAGGTGTCAGGATGAACTGGGTGGGCAGACTAAATGTCTTCGCAACATATATGAACTCGATCAAAGTCGCCCCGCTGAGAACGGCTGTAGCATATCCACGAAAATGCTGCGTTCCCTCTTTGGCTTCGAATGCGCGAAACAACAATGGTAGGCCGCCGACAAAGTACCAGACAGCCGTCGGCGCGATTTGGCTGGATGTCCAAAGCCCGGTCCTGCTCCCGAACCATGCAAGAAAGCCGATCCAACCGACAAACGATCCGAAGATAACCGGCAATTTTCTGTCCGCTAACGCTCGGACGACCCCGAACAGCGATTTGCGCACGTCTTTCTTTATCGAGACAAGGCCAAGGATCAGAACGACCCAAGCGGCTCCCACAATTTCACGGTTGTTAAAGTTCTGAGTGACCCACAGCCAGCTTTCGTTCATTCTGGCGCTCGGAGGCTTTTGCCGTCGGGAAGATACCGATCCAACACAGCGAACACGCCTGCGGATTTCCAGAGCTGCCTATTGCCAATCACGTACAAGGAAGCTTTTGCGCGGGTAACGGCCACGTTGACTAAGTTTGGCCTTCTCCCAGCCCAGGCGCGCGCTCCGTTTTGCGAAGACATCTGCGCCCCCAGAACAAAGAACACGATTCCGGCTTCCCGGCCCTGAACGGTATGAACCGTCCCGACATGTTCCGAAACCCAAGCGTTCGGATTGTCAACCCATCCATCCAAAACACGGCTCTGAACGATTTCTCGGCGCAGATTGTCCTGAACGATCACGAAAGGCGTCACGACATAGAGGTCGGCATCCACCCCGCCGCTTTTCAGTTTTTGTATCATGTCAATCAGGACAGCGGCTTCATCGGCACACCATTTATCCGGTCCCGGTTTTCCTTGAACGTCGATCCAAGCGGACGAGCCAAGGATGGGATTCTCCGGAGTGGGCTTCTTGGCCTGCACCATCAGGTTCGAATAGGCGATCTCGTTTGAGATATCGAACATCGGGCTATCGCAGCGCCGATGCACAAGAAGGGGAGCACCCACGTCCCGGTGACCGCTGCCGATAGGGAAGCGGGCGCAATAAATACTGGCCGCATCGGCCACCGTCTGCACGGAGGCTTCCGGTGCATTGTATTTGAGAGGATCGATCCCGAAGAAAGCGCAGACCTCTTCTGTCAGACTGTTCGGCAATGTGACCACAGGTTCAATCTGGAGCGGATCACCAACAACAACTGCATGTTTTGTGCGCAGCATTGCTCCAACAGCGGCCTGCGGAACTGCTTGGCCAGCTTCGTCCACCAGCAGCCACCCGAGAGCTTCCGGAGCAAGACGCGAGAACATCCTGTTGACGGACGCGAATGTCGTGGAAACGACCGGCACCACCAGAAAGAACGACGACCAAAGGTCGGCGATCAAATCATCCTTTTGCGGTGTGCCGAGGGAACGTGTTCCGAATGATTCGACAAAGACAGACAGGTTTTGCCGCAGCGGATCGGCAGCGCCGTCAATAAAGGCGCGGTGCAGATGAATGGCCGCTTCAAACACATCATCGCGCAGGATTCTGGCGGCTTGATCGAACCAGACATGGGCCGTCTGAATATCCTCATGTGCGCTGGCGAAAAATGCGGCATCGGGCACTGAAGCTTTTAACTGTCGGCATGCCTCAGCCGTCTGCGCTTCAATTCGTTCTTTCTCAGTCTCCAATGCCTTGATCTGTTGGACCGATTGTTCAATCAGGTTTTGCTTTGCTGCCAGGCCAGAATGGAGTGTATCGAAATTCCGTTTTGAGGCGGCGTATGCTCCGGCGGTTTCTCTCTCCTGGTTCTCCAGGGTGCGGAACCCGGTCAACCAGTCTTTGAAACGCCGCGTCTGGAACAAACGGGCTAGAAGTCCCGGTCGTATGGCGAAATGAGACTCCTTCCGCTGGCGGCTTGAAGCCGCAGCAGATTCCGCGCACTGAATCCCCCCTTGGGCTTCTGATAGCCTGAGCTGAAGCGCAGCCACTTCATCCTGAAGTTCTGGTTGCCTTGATTGAATGTCAGTGATCTCGGCAGAGACCGCGACCAGACGCAAAAGCTGGACGTGAAGCGATTGCAATCTCTTCTGGTTCTCCCCGGATGTCTTCAAAGCTTGCAGAAAATCTGTGCGGGCCTTTTCCCAACGAACAGCTGCTTCCCTAGCGTTTGCCGGGGGGCGTTCCCGATCAACGATTTCTCGGTTGCGTCTAAGCGGCAGGCCGTCCTTCTGCGGCTCCGAAACGATCTGCGGGATGCCGCTGGCATGGTTCAGGTAGGTGGATAGGCCGTTTTCGTCATCACGCCAGAAATTTTGCGAAAACACATAGCGGTTGGTGGCATTTCCAAGAACAGCCGCGATTGCCCCCCAGGTCTCGCGTTCCAGCAAATTGTCAGAAACTGTCTTGAAGTAACGCAGGTCCGGTGCATCTCCAGCAATGGCGTCCAGCGCCGGAAGTTCAGTACTTACATTCTCGACCGCCTTGTTGTTAGAAGAGGTCACGATCATCTCAAAGCCCTTCAACTTCTCATCAAGCTTGTGAAGGGTGATTTTCGCGCCGCTTCTTTGTAGGCTTTGAGATGTGGGTGAAAACGCATCAGCGGGACGCTTATAGGTACACATCACCTCGGCACGTTCAACGACGCGGGCGGCGACCACATCCCGTAAAAGTGTCGTTTTACCTGTGCCCGGCGGACCATTCACCGCCAGTATCCCGGTCTTCATTAAGATGGGCGCCGTCGCGTTCATAGCGGCTTGCTGCAACAAAGCCAGCGGGAAACGCCCATTGCCCGGCCATCGCCCAAGGGGCGTCAGGGCAGGCTGGAGCAAATGCTGCAAGCCAGCATCATCCTGAAGAAGATCGGTTTTGTGAGGCGGTTTCTCGACCCCCAAGTAGTGCTTCAGGGCGTGCGGAAGGCTCCCTTTTTGCGCGTGGGTTCGCGCCGCTGCCAGGTCTTCCAGGAAGAACGAGTTGAGCAAGCCGGGTTCGGGCGGGTTTTTTCTGGCAAAGAACTCATAGCGACGCAGCGCAAAATATGGTGACTTCACCTCAAGTGCGGCCAAGCCCATCACATCGACAAGAAACGCGAAAAGCTCATCAATATGTTTTTTCGTCAGCGGGAGAACTTCATCCTGACGGCCGCGCCGGATTAGGATTTTGCGGAGCGCCTCCTTGAGGCTCCTTTCATGGCAAGGCCATTCCGCCAATGCCTTCAGATCGCCCTTCAGTGCAATCGGCGCGCCCCAGGCGAAGCTGGAAATGGCCAAACTGTTTTCTTCTTCGAGCGGCCTGCCTTCTTTGTCTAGAAGAATGCTGGCAACCGGGCAGTATCCCCTCATGCTCGGCTTATCAGGGCGTTTGTCGGCATAGACCTTAAGCAGGCTTTCAACCGCTGGGCCAAGGGCAACAGCCCCCAACATCAACTCGTAGTAAAGCCGCTTTTTCGGACGTGAGCGCTCGCCCGCTTTCCATGGCAGTTCAGCATCTTCAAATCGTGCGATCCGCGACCTGTCGCCGGCCACCAGATCGGTTTCGCGGCGATAGCCTTGTGGCGACAGCACCTCAAGTGCCGTCCAGGTGCGTAGAATGTTCTGCGGATCGTTTGTGACCGGCGGATTGGCACCGGGCTTTGCTATTGGTTGCTCTGGGCCAGAAGGAAATACCAGCCCATCATTCCGGGCAGGTTTGTCAATCATCTTTGGTTTCAAGTCGACCGTTTTACGGGAAAGTGGGGGCGGAGCCGGGCCCAGATTTTTGCTGTCGTTGGCAGCAAGAACTTTGTCTTTGAGAGCAATGGCGCGTTGCGTGTTGCGGAATTCTAGCTCATGCAAGAGTCGGTGTAGTATTTCACTGCTGCTTCGACTGTTCGCAAATACCGCCTCCAGCTCTGCTATTGACTTCTTGAAGTAAGGTCTTTCCGCCATAAATTCTTTACCTCGTTCGAGCGCCGTTCATTCGAGAATTCAGATTCATATCGTCATTTTTAACTACCAGCGGTACGCAGCTATCGCCACACGTTTCCCTTCATAGACTTGTAAGGGCGTTGCCCTCGCGCCCAGCAAGGGAAGTGGAACCGTCCGGGGTGGTTTCCCCAGCCTTCCGCGCCCCAGGGGGCTTGTGCAGGCCGGGTGATCCCCCACCACCCCGGTCGCCCTTGCTCGTTGCTACCCCAGTCTCGGCGACGGCCAGAAGGTCAGGCGCGGCGTTCCGCTTCGCTGACCTTCAGACCCGAGGATCAGAGACATGACCAACCATTCCGACACGAGCCCCCGCATCTATGTTGCCTGTCTGGCGGCTTACAATAGTGGCTATCTGCATGGCGTCTGGATCGACGCGGACCAGGACGCCGGTTCGATCAGGGACGAGATTGCCGCGATGCTGGCGCGGTCCCCCATCAAGGGCGCCGAGGAACACGCGATCCACGATTATGAAGGCTTTGAGGGCGTCACCATCCACGAATATTCGAGGATCGAAACTGTCGCGCGCATGGCGGCTTTCATTGGCAAACATGGCGCGCTCGGCGCTGGCGTGCTGGCGGAGCTGGACGACGACATCGAACAGGCCGAAACCGCTTTGCAAGATTGCTATCATGGCCAGTTCACCAGCCTTGCGGACTACATGGAAGAGCTGACATCCGACTGCATCACCATCCCCGAAGCCCTGCGCTATTATATCGACTGGATTATATCGACTGGAAGGCGATGGCCCGCGACGCCGAACTGAACGGCGAGTTTTTCACTGTCGAGACCAGCTATGACGAGGTGCATGTGTCTTCCAGTAGGTGAAACGGCGCCGCCTGCCCGCGAAGAAGCGGGCAGGCATATGGCGGAATCCTCGAAATGATGCAAAAAAAGTAACCAAATATGATCGGGTTAGCCGATCAGGCTATCTGATTTCAGTAACTTCCGTTGTTCCAGTCAGCCTTTCACGATCTCCAGTCGGGGCGCGTTCCATCCGCTCCGGTTTGAGAGGTGACGCCATGCTGAAAGGCATCGACTGGCGTTCACCGGCGGCATACCGACATGCGAAGCACATCCCGGCCGCCGGTTTCGCCTGGGAATACCTGCGCCGGAATGACGATT
Source organism: Chachezhania sediminis (assembly GCF_009765275.1). Taxonomy (GTDB): domain Bacteria; phylum Pseudomonadota; class Alphaproteobacteria; order Rhodobacterales; family Rhodobacteraceae; genus Chachezhania; species Chachezhania sediminis. The sequence continues at coordinate 197,286 of NZ_VOPH01000001.1, read as the reverse complement.
ATCGGCGTGACTTTCAGGCCGTCGCGGCAACCCGGCGGCCGGGCGGTTCCATACTTGAAGCCTTCGCAGATCTCAGGGGCTTGCGATTTCCCGTGCGACCCCGACGCCCCGCCTGACCGACAATCCCCATCTGGAGTCCCGACCTTCAACCGCAGGCCGTGATGTTGTCCCCGACCGAACACAAACGGAGCGCTACACAGCCTGTCATGTCGCTGGCGCATCTTGATGGCCTCGATCTGCGCCGTGCCCCCGATGGCTGGCACGGCATCTGGCAGGTGGAAGGCACCACGCATCAATTCTGGTTGCCTGGCACGACACCGGACGCTAGCGCGTTCTACGCCGTTATTCTGCCGATTGATACGTTTCTGGAACTGCGCGCTCACGCAGCCCGCCGCTTCTGGCGATCCCTCAACGGCCGCAAGCCCGGTCCTGATTTCCGCGCCCTTCCACCCCAACGCAGGCAATGGCACATGCTATCGTTACGGGCTCCGGATGCCCAGCAGCACGGTGAAAGCTATCGCTCCATCGCCGAAACGCTGCTGGGGTTTCGCGGTGCAAAGGAGGATTTCGAGGTGGCCCCGCGCAAGAACAAGGCTCGCCGACTGGTCGCACATGGCGTCAAGATGATGCGCGGTGGTTATCGTCTATTGCTGCACTATCCAATCAAAGTGCAGAGTGCTGGAACGCTGTGAGAAGCCTTGATGGGAAAAGCAGAAAATCCAACCACTTAATTGCAGGTCATCCTGTATTGTGCCAACGTCATGCGGCTCACCGGTGCGATCAAGACATAAAGACTTTAACGGAAACGGAACTCGAAGACCTCGCAATCAATGCCAAGGCTGCGCACAAAAAAACCTGTAATTGTTCTTGGCAGTGGTGCATCTATTCCCCACGGCATTCGCGGCATGGACGACTTAGCGAACTGGCTTCGTGAAAACGTGCAACCCGCTGATGAATCAGAGGTTGATGCTTGGGCTTTGGTTCGAACGGCGCTCGTGGCAGGCGACCACCTAGAAGCGGCGCTGGAAGGGAGAGCCTTGCCCGATTCACTGGTAGTGAAGATTGTTCGATCCACGTGGGATTTTATTGCACAGGATGACTACAGCCTGTTAAAGTCGGCAATCACCGAGAATATAGCCTTCCCACCGCGATCAATGTTCGCAGGACTATTCCACAGCACCAATCGCAACATTCATGTTGTCACTACCAACTATGATCGGGTTGTTGAATATGCGGCTGATACAGGCGGGTACATTCATAACACGGGTTTTCTTCCCGGAAACGTGCGGCGCGCAGATGGCGCAGAAAATATGATCTTTAAGCAAGGAAACAACCTTGCACGGACCGTCACGGTCTGGAAGGTCCGCGGCTCGCTAGATTGGTTCTCTGACCCTCATGGCGGCGTGATGTCGCTTCCAATGACCAGTGAACTTCCCGATGGGCTTGTTCCGCTTATTGTTACCCCAGGAGTGAGCAAATATCAGCGAACCCACGATGAGCCTATTCTAAGTGCCATACAGGGCGCTGATCGCGTTCTAAGCATCCGCCGATGCGTTTATCCGCATTGGTACGGTTTCCGCGACAGCCACATTTACCCAAAACTTGTAACGCGCTGTCGTGTGCATGATACGCCGATTCTAGTGGCAGCGCGAACGCTGACTCCCGAGGCGAAAGACTTTTTGAAAAATAACGCCGGACGGCGCTATCTTACACTCGAATATCATGAAAATGGAACCATGATATATAACGTCGAATACCCAGGCGGCGTAGCTATTGAAGGTGCAAGCTACTGGGAGCTACCATCACTACTTGAACTTATTGGGTATTAGGGGCGAGTACTGAGCATTCTTGACTTCCAGGACGAAGAAAGCCTGGGCAAAATTATTGCCGTTGATACCGCGACCGTAACTGTCCGAGTGGACGAGTTGGAACGCCTGAAAAGAATCCAAGTGTACAGGCTGACGGCGCTAAGAAGTTCCAAGGCCGGTCAGCATTTGATTGGAATCGTATCGCGCATCACACGAAAGGCGGGAGACGAGGTTGCAGGTGAAGGTGCTGAAGGAGACCCGGAGGCTGTACTACCCGAAAACAATCTTGTTCGAATCGCCTTGATCGGAACACTCGTAGACAAGGAAGGTCTCAAGGAGAACGTGTTCAAGCGAACGCTTGAAACTGTTCCTGAGATTGATGCCGATTGCTTTTCAACGGAAGGCCAGCGCCTTACAGACTTCATGCAGGTTATCTCACAGGTTGCCGGCAATGGGCCGCAGCTTGACCTTGGTCGGTATGCTTTGGACGAAGATGCGCGGGCATTGCTGAACGGCAACCGCCTGTTTCAACGTCATGCCATCGTCGTGGGCAGTACAGGAAGTGGAACATCCTTCACAATTGCCCGCCTTCTCGATCAAATTGCCGAACTTCCGGAGGCCAATGTTATCCTGTTTTACATCCATGGCGAATGCCAAGACTTGGATAGTGATGAGTTTCGAAATCTGCGAATCGCGGGGCCGGGAGATATCGGACAAGATAAAGGTCTCGCAGACGGCGTACTGCACTTGCCATTCTGGTTGCCTGGGTATGAGGCCCTGGTTTCACTATTTGTAGTTCGCTCCGATCAAAATGCGCCAAATCAAGAGATGTTAATGACGCGCTGCATCACTGATGTACAGCGGGCGATGCTTGATCCGGCGCATCACGCAGACATCCTGGCAAACTTCACTATAGACAGTCCGGTGTCATTTGACATTGATGGTGTCCACCAGGAGCTCGCCAAATTAAATGAACAAATGGCTCCAGGAGCAAACAATCGAGAAAAGAAAGGGCCATACTTTGACAAATTAAGTCGTTTGATCGCTCGGTTTGAAGCCAAGCGGGATGATAGACGGCTCGAGTTTATATTTCAGCCGCAGGCTACATGTATGGACATGGCTTGGTTGTCCGAGGTCACACACCTTTTAATTGCGAGGTCACACACCTTTTAATTGGTGGTCGCGGGTCACAAGAGGATAAGAACGGCGGCATTAAGATTATCAGTTTTTCAGAAGTTCCGTCGGATATTCCACCGCTCATGGTAAGCCTAATAGCGCGGCTAGTCTTTACGGTGAGCCAATGGACTGCGCCAGAAAATCGACATCCAATCGCGCTTTTCTGTGATGAAGCCCATTTGTATATTCTTGGACGTGTATCGTCAGATTCATCAGACGAAATTTCGGTTGGAATTTTCGAACGCATCGCCAAGGAAGGTCGCAAATACGGTGTTGGATTGGTAGTAATCAGTCAAAGGCCCTCCGAGGTCAATCGGACTGTTCTCAGCCAGTGCAACAACGTAATGGCCATGCGACTGACGAATGGGGATGACCAGTCCGTCATTAAGCGCCTGTTGGCCGACAGCCTTGGTGGTTTTGGCGATCTTTTGCCCGTTCTTGACATTGGCGAGGCGTTAGTTGTTGGCGACGCGAGCCTACTTCCTACACGGGTGGTGGTTGCGGAACCAAGATTCAAGCCGAACAGTGCAACTGTTGATTTCTGGGATCGCTGGCGTGATGCAGAGCCTTTGGGTGGAACCGATAGCGCTGTCCGGTCGTGGCGACGGCAGAGCAATCAATAGTCTAAATTCGCTTGGCAACGCCCTGTTCCAATATCCGCCGATACCCCTCGCGTGAAAGCCATTGCGCGCGTTCGAGATGGCTTTGCCAGCAGCGGTAGGTTCGCCGTTCATCGGTAGCCGGGTCGCGATGCAGGACGATTTGAGCAACGTCCTGCCAGTCCGCACCCTCGGCCGTGTCGTCCAGCAGCCGCAGATACGTCACGAAATGTCGTTCGTCGTAGGCGGTTACGCCTGCGAGCCGTGCGTGGTGGGTGCTTCGGCTGTCGGAGCCAACCAATCCGCAAGCGATCCTGGCTTATCGGCTATGATTCCGGCCAGCTTGCCGACGCCCGTCGCCCAGTCCCAGCAGGGCGGTATCCGTCTGGAGGGCGGATCGGGTGCGCGGAAGGCGATGAAAGACTCGGGGCTGGCGGAACTGTTCAGCAACCGGCCCCATGCGCCGATGATGGGAACGCCCACGGCGAACCCGGCCCCGACGGCATGTCCGGGCCGATGGGCGTGAAAGCCATCGTCAATCACCTGAACGGCAATCATATCTACACCCGCAATGGGGGCCGCTGGGGTATCGGCCAGCTTCACCGCGTCCTGACCCGGCGCACCTATATGGGCGAGCATCAGTGCAACAAACGCTACAAGCGGGGCGAGGTGAAGACGGAGAAGGAGGTCGTCACCGCCCCCGTGCCACCGCTGATCGACCGCGAGACCTTCGACGCCGTGCAGAGCCGCCTGCAGGCGAACAACCCCAAGGTCACGCCGCCGCGCGTGGTCAGCGGCCCGAATCTGCTGACCGGCATCTGCTATTGCGGCAATTGCGGCGGCGCCATGACGCTGCGCACCGGCAAGAGTGGCCGCTACCGCTACTACGCCTGTTCGATCCGGGCGCGACAGGGCGCGACCGGCTGCAAGGGCCGCGCGATCCCGATGGACAAGCTCGACAGGATGGTGGTGAACCATATCGAGGAACGCCTGCTGGACCCGGAGCGGATCGAGGATGTGCTGGCATCATTGCTGGACCGCCGCCAGGAAGGCGTCGAACGCCGCAGCCAGCACATCGCCGAGCTGAACCAACGTGCGGCCGAGGCCGACATGCGCCTCAAGCGGCTCCACGACGCCATCGAATCCAGTTCACTCGATCCATCCGAATCTGCCCTGGGCGAGCGCATAGCGGGCCTCACGGCGCTACGCGATCAGGCCCACGCCGATGCAACGCGGATCGAAGCCATGCTGGCAAGCTCGACCCTTCAGCGCCTCACCGGCGCAGCCGTGCGCGAATTGGCAGACGAAGCACGCCGCAGATTGCGTCTCGGAAGGGGCGGCTATCGGCGGGAACACGTCCTGGCCTTCGCCCAGCGCGTCGAGGTCGCCGACGACGCGATCTACATCAAGGGCAATAAAAACACCCAGCTACGGACGCTGGTAGCCACAAAAGGAGGGAAATCGGCGGCAACCGGCGTTCCCGGTTTTATACCAAGGTGGCGGAGAGACAGGGATTCGAACCCTGGAGACGGTTTCCCGCCTACACACTTTCCAGGCGTGCGCCTTCGACCACTCGGCCACCTCTCCGTGGCGCGGATATTTGCCGTATCGTCGCGCGCTTTGCAAGGCGGAAATCCCCGGGAAAACAATGGAAATCATCTCGGCGGTTCAGGGCCTGCCGCCCGGGTGGCACGGGTCCGGTTTCCGTGCAGTCCTGAAGGCCGCGTTTTGGCGGGCGCGGGGCCTTCGCTTTCCGGGATCGCCCGCCTATGGTCCGCCCCGGCGGACCGGGTTTTCGGGCCCCATCGGTAACAGGAGGTGACCCATGTCGAACCAGGAACCGCTGATCGCCGTGATCGGGCTGGGTTATGTCGGCCTGCCGCTGGCGGTGGAGTTCGGCAAGATCCGTCCCGTGCTGGGGTTCGACATCAAGGCGCCCCGGATCGCCGCGCTGCAGGCCGGCCATGACGAGACGCGAGAGGTGGAGCCGGAAGACCTGGCCGCAGCCAGAGGTCTGCGGTTCAGTGCGGACCCGGCAGATCTGGCGCATGCCACGATCTATATCGTTACCGTGCCCACGCCGATTCATGCCGACAAGCGGCCGGATCTGGGGCCACTGCGCGCCGCCTCGGAAACCGTGGGTCGGGTGCTTAAGCCCGGCGACCTGGTCATCTATGAAAGCACCGTCTTCCCGGGCGCGACCGAGGAGGTCTGCGTGCCGGTTCTGGAGGCGGAATCGGGCCTGGTCTTCAACCGCGACTTCCATTGCGGCTACAGCCCCGAACGGATCAATCCCGGCGACAAGGGGCACCGGCTGCCGTCGATCCGCAAGGTGACGTCCGGCTCGACCCCCGAGGCGGCCGAGAGGGTCGATGCGCTTTATGCCGCGATCATCACGGCGGGAACCTACAAGGCGGAAAGCATCCGCGTGGCCGAGGCGTCGAAGGTGATCGAGAACACGCAGCGTGACCTGAACATCGCGCTGATCAACGAACTGGCGATCATCTTCAACCGGATGGGAATCGATACCGAGGCGGTGCTGAAAGCGGCGGGAACCAAATGGAACTTCCTGCCGTTCCGGCCCGGCCTGGTGGGCGGGCACTGTATCGGGGTGGACCCGTACTACCTGACCTACAAGGCGCTGGAGATGGGCTATGACCCGCAGGTGATCCTGGCGGGGCGTCGGATCAACGACCAGATGGGCGGCTATGTGGCGGGCCAGATGATCAAGGCGATGCTGAAGCGGAAGATCCAGGTGAACGGCGCCAGGGTGCTGGTGCTGGGCCTGACCTTCAAGGAGAACTGCCCCGACCTGCGCAACACCCGCGTCATCGACGTAGTGAGGGAGCTGCAGGACTATGGCATCCGGGTCGACGTCCACGATCCACTGGCCGATCCGGCCGAGGCGCAGCTGGAATATGGCCTGACCCTGACGGAGAGGCCTGCGCCCCGCACCTATGACGGTGTGATCGTGGCCGTGGCCCATGCCGATTATCTGGCGCAAGGGGTCGAAGGCATCCGTGCCTATGGCACCCAGGAACACGTTCTCTATGATCTGAAATCGATTCTTCCCCCCGGCGCTTCGGACCTGCGGCTGTAGCGCGGGGTACGCCCCGCCGCGCGTCCCTCTCGCCCTTGTCACACGGTGCCCATGGACGGCGCCGCCGCACCGGCGCTAGCATGCCCGGAGCACAGGGTATCGGGGGTAGAGGCAATGTTTCGGATCCTGGCGGGACTGACGGTCCCGGCATTCGCCGTGCCGGTACTGGCCGGGCTGGCACTGGCGGGCCCCGCGATGGCGGAGGAGCCGCTGTGGATGCCGGACCCGGCCGGCGGAACATCGATCATGCTGGCAGACTGCGCCGACTGCGCCTCTGCCCAGGCGCGGCTGGTGTTGGCTTGCGTACCGGGCGGCGTCCGCATCGCGCCGGCGGCATCCCTGCCGGCCACCGGCGTGTCGTGTCCCGCGGCGGTCGAGATCCTGTTCCGGGTCGATTCCGATTCCTTCCCGCGCCTGGGCACCGCCAGTTTCGACGAAGCCAGCAGCCTTTGCGCGGTCGAGACCGTGGTCCGGCCGACCGATCCGCTGGTCTATGCCTTGCGGCGGGGACGGGCGCTGGTGGCAGCGCCTGCCGGCGGGGCGGCGCTGGAAACGCCGCTGGGTGGGTCGAACCAGGCGATTGCCGGGCTTCTGGCGGAATGCGGGTAACGGCGGGACTCCGAGGTTGCCCAAACGTCAAATCGAGAAAATCGCGCGTGGATGATTTTTCCGGCAAAACGCGCTTGACGGGGCAGGGGGCTGACAATAATACACCCCAACGCTTCGGACGGACGCCACGGCAGACACCGAAGCAAGCAGCGGGCGGTTGTAGCTCAGTTGGTTAGAGTACCGGCCTGTCACGCCGGGGGTCGCGGGTTCGAGCCCCGTCAACCGCGCCACTGCTGCTTGATTTCATGGACATCGGTTCACGAAATGCCGGAGACGGGGGCCTAGCCCCCGCCCCGGGCCTTTCTTTCATTTCAATAGCTTGGACCGTAATCGTGTCCTGCCGGTTTCTTCGGGAATTGGCCGTGACACGAGTCGTCAAGGATGTGTGCCGACCTTGAATACTCAGGGGCAGTGTCGTGTCGGCCGATCGCTTTCCAGTGTCGGGCCCAAGCCCTGGGAGCAGATCCCGGCCCGGGGTTTTCGCCACCGCCGGCATGGGGGCGCTGCCCCCGCCGCGCACGCGGGGCGCGCGCGCGTCTCCCCCGGAGGTACTTGGAAAGAGAAGAAGGCAGGCGCCTCCCGGGCTTCTCCTTTTCTCAAATACTCCGGGGGAGTCCGCGCAACGCGCGGGCGGGGCAGAGCCCCCGCAGAACCCACAATGCCGGCGCTGACGCATCCCGTAGGGCGGGGATTGCCCCGCCGCCACGAAAATGTTCAGCCGGCCTGTTGCAGTGCCGCCAGGATACGGGCCCAGCTGCGGGTGCCCTTGTGGAAGCTCTCCAGGTCGTATTTCTCGTTCGGCGAGTGGATCTGGTCGTCGTCCTTGCCGAAACCGATCAGCACCGGAGGCGTGGCCAGCAGGTTCTGGAAATGGCCGGCGATGGGAATCGAGCCGCCGCAGCCGATATAGGCGGCCGTGTCGGGCCATTCGTCGCTGAGCGCCTGCCGCGCGGCCTCGTAGGCCGGGTTGTCGGTGTCGAAACGGCCCGCCTTCGATGCGCCATGGGCGTGCCATTCGACCGCGCAATCCGCCGGCAGCATGCCTTCGACAAAGGTGCGGAAGCTTTCGCGGATCGCGTGCGGGTCCTGGTCGCCGACCAGGCGGAAGCTGATCTTGGCGTGGGCTTCCGACGCGATCACGGTCTTGAAGCCGTCGCCGGTATAGCCGCCCCAGATGCCGTTGACCTCGCAGGTGGGGCGCGACCAGATCATTTCCAGGACCGAGCGGCCCTTTTCGCCCGCGGGGACCGAGAGGCCGACGCCGCCCAGGAAGGCCTCGGCATCGAAGCCCAGGCCGTCCCATTGCGCGCGCATGGAATTCGACACCTCGGGCACGCCGTCATAGAATCCGGGGACCGTGATCTTGCCGTTCTCGTCGTGAAGCGCCGATATGACGTTCGACAGGACCCGGATCGGGTTCGCCGCCGCGCCCCCGAAATAGCCGGAATGCAGGTCCTTGTCGGCTGCCTTGATCGTCAGTTCCTCGCCCAGAAGGCCGCGCAGCATGGTGGTGATCGCGGGCACCCGGCTTTCGAACAGGCCGGTGTCACAGATCAGGGCCATGTCGGCTTTCAGCTCGGCCGCGTTTTCCTTCATGAAGGGAACGAGCGAGGGCGAACCCGATTCCTCTTCTCCTTCGAAGAAGAAGGTGATCTTGCAGGGCAGCGATCCGTGGATTGCCTTCCACGCGCGACAGGCCTCGACAAAGGTCATCAGCTGGCCCTTGTCGTCGGCCGAACCGCGGCCACGGATGACGCGGCCCTTGGCCGTGTCCTGAATTTCCGGATCGAAGGGATCGCGGTCCCAGAGGTTCAGCGGATCGACCGGCTGCACGTCGTAATGGCCGTAGAAGAGGACATGCGGCCCGGGCCCGTCGATATGGCCCACCACCATCGGATGGCCCGGCGTGGCGCGCTTTTCGGCGTCGACGCCCAGGGATTTCAGGTCTTCGACCAGCCAGTCGGCGGCTCGGTCGCAGTCGGCCTTGTAGGCGGTGTCGGTCGAGATCGAGGGGATCCGGAGAAGTTCCATCAGGCGATCAAGCGCCTGGGGAAGGTCGGCGTCGATCTGGGACAGGACGTTGTCTAGGGTCATGCGGGATCTCCTGTTCAGGGATGATGGGCCTTGGGCCGGAGGCGCGGTGGGCAGGTCGCCGATGCCGCTGCCGGCGGTCGCGGCGGAGCCTAGCAGGCGGAAGGGCAGTGTCCAGCGCCCGCCGGGATAGGGCCCGGTGCCGCAACGTCGCCCCGTCGGCTGCGGGCAGGGACCGGGGCACCCTTTTTCGCACGGACCGGTCACTTTTCCGTTCCAAACTTGATTTCCGTATCACTGCGGGGCAAGTCTGGCGCCCACGCGACGGGTCAAATTTGATCGACGTCAAGGAAGCAATGGCGGGTCCGCCGCATATCGCAGGTTGCGGGATCTGGCTGAAACTAATAATTCATAAAGTTGAATACGGCTAGGTTGCTGCACAAGACGGGACGCCGCGCCAAACTGCGCGGCCAGGAACGGAGACGACAGGTGGATTACACTGCCCAGCTCGACAACGCACTTCAGCAACTCCACACCGAGGGCCGCTATCGCACCTTCATCGATATCGAGCGTGATCGCGGCCAGTTCCCACATGCGACCTGGACTCGGGCCGACGGCACGAAACGTCCGATCACCGTCTGGTGCGGCAACGACTACCTGGGCATGGGCCAGCATCCGGCTGTCCTGGAGGCGATGCACGAGGCTCTCGATGCAACCGGCGCCGGGTCGGGCGGCACGCGCAACATTTCCGGAACCACCGTCTATCACAAGCGGCTGGAGGCAGAGCTGGCCGACCTGCACGGCAAGGAATCGGCGCTGCTCTTTACCTCGGCCTACATCGCGAACGACGCGACGCTGTCGACGCTGCCGAAGCTGTTCCCGGGCCTGATCATCTATTCGGACGAACTGAACCATGCCTCGATGATCGAGGGCGTGCGCCGCAATGGCGGGGCCAAGCGGATCTTCCGGCACAACGATACCGACCACCTGCGCGCACTTCTGGCAGCCGACGATCCGAAGGCGCCGAAGTTGATCGCCTTCGAATCCGTCTATTCCATGGATGGCGACTTCGGCCCGATTGAGGCGATCTGCGACCTGGCCGACGAATTCGGCGCGCTGACCTATATCGACGAGGTGCATGCCGTGGGCATGTACGGCCCGCGGGGCGGCGGCGTGGCGGAACGGGACCGGCTGATGCACCGGCTGGACATCATCAACGGGACGCTCGCCAAGGCCTATGGCGTGATGGGCGGCTATATCGCGGCGTCCGAAAAGATGTGCGACGCAGTGCGATCCTACGCGCCGGGTTTCATCTTTACCACCTCTCTGCCGCCGGCGGTGGCGGCGGGGGCTGCGACGTCCGTTGCCGTGCTGAAGCGGTCGCCGGAAATCCGCGAGGTTCATCAGACCCAGGCCAAGATCCTGAAGACCCGCCTGAAGGGGCTGGGCCTGCCGATCATCGACCACGGCAGCCACATCGTGCCGGTCATCGTGGGCGACCCGGTCCATACCAAGATGATCTCGGACATGCTGCTGGAAGACTTCGGCATCTATGTCCAGCCGATCAATTTCCCGACCGTCCCGCGGGGCACGGAACGGCTGCGCTTCACCCCGTCGCCGGTCCACGGTCCGGACGAAATCGACGCGCTGGTCCATGCCATGGACAACCTATGGTCGCATTGCGCGCTCAACCGTGCCGAGCTTGCGGGCTAAGCTGCAAGAATAGGCGGGGACCCGCGGTCCCCTGTATCGACCGGTGTGCAAAGCCCTGTGCCTGTGCTACTAAAAACCTGCAAAGGCAGTGAATTGGAATCACTGAGTGATTCAATCTGTTAATGTTAAGTGCACGTGGCAGCGTGGTTTCAGGGCGAAAAAGCCCGTCACGGGCCGCATGTTTGGGTGAAACTGGGGCGGGGCGCAGGAACTGGTTGGGATGATCAGGCGTAAACCTGTACGCGAGTCGGATGACCAAGTGGTCGAGGGCCCCAAGGGCTTCGACGACTATGACTTCCGGATTGGCGACGTAATGCGCGGCGAACGCGCGACCCGCGGGAAGTCGCTTCTCGACGTTCAGCGCGAACTGAGGATCAAGGCGACCTATATCGCCGCGGTCGAGAATGCCGACCCTTCGGCCTTTGACACGCCCGGCTTCATCGCCGGCTACGTGCGATCCTATGCGCGCTATCTGGATCTGGATCCTGACTATGCTTTCCAGCAATTCTGCAAGGAAAGCGGCTTCAGCGTGTCCCACGGCATGTCCGAACGGGCGTCCAGCGCCAAGGCGGGCCTGCAGGACGGGATCAGCCGGCAAGGGACGATGCGCAAGGACCGTGATCCTTTCGGCGATCCCGACAAGCCCTTTGCGGGGCTTGGCGGCGGCCGCAGCCAGATGCGCGACCACATTGATTTCCGGGCCATCGGGTCAAGCGTCGTTCTGTTGACGCTGATCGGTGGGCTGGTCTTCGGCGGCTGGACGCTGCTGCGTCAGGTCCAGCAGGTTCAGCTGGCGCCGCTGGATCAGGCGCCGGTTGTGCTGACTGACCTGGACCCGCTGAACGGCGCCATCGACCGGGCAGGCGCCCAGGCCATGGCCGGACGCGATCGTGCGGTGGACGAGGAAAAGCTTAGCCGGATCTACCGCCCGCAGGCGCTGGATGTGCCGGTCCTGGTATCGCGCGATGCGCCGATTGCCTCGCTGGATCCGAACGCCGTGGGCACCTTCCGGGGCAGTGGCCTGCCGCCTGTCGCGTCCACCTCTTCGATGTTCGACCCGGCCAAGGTGGCCCGGACAGAAGACGGCCTGCCGCCGCCGGTCACTCAGCCTCAGGTTGTTGAAGCCGCGCCAGAAGGTTTGCGCATCGTGGCGGTCCGGGATGCCTGGATGCGGATCACCGCGCCGGATGGATCGGTCCTGTTTTCGGCCACGCTGAAGCGGGGCGATCATTTCGACCTGCCGCCGTTCGAAGGCACGCCGAAGCTGCGGACGGGGGCCAGCGATGGCGCCTATTTCGAAATCGCAGGCACGCTTTACGGCCCCGTGGGCAATGGCACCGTGGTCAGCGATGTGAACCTGACCGTCGCCGATGTGCAGGAACGCTACAGCCCGGCCAATCCGAACCGGGACGCCGACCTGAAGCAATACGCCATGGCCCAGCAGCTTCGCACCGCCGACGGCGAATAAACTATTCCGACCGGCATCAGGCCGCGAACAGGGGCGCGCCCGCATTGCGGCGCGCCCCTTGGCGTTCTATGTAGGCGCCAACGCTCACCCGATCCTCCAAGGAGGCTGGCGCATGACGCATAATCCCGTCCGACCCTGGCGCAATATCGAGCGGCGAAAGTCGCGGCAGATCATGGTGGGCAATGTCCCCGTGGGTGGCGACGCGCCGATTTCGGTGCAAACCATGACCAACACGCCCACGACCGATGTCGCCGCCACCGTGGCGCAGGTCCAGCGCGCGGCCGAAGCCGGCGCGGACATCGTCCGCATCTCGGTTCCGGACGAGGCATCGGCGCGGGCGCTGAAGGAAATCGTGCCGGAAAGCCCGGTTCCGATCGTGGCCGACATCCACTTTCACTACCGCCGGGGCATCGAAGCGGCGGCGGCAGGTGCAGCCTGCCTGCGCATCAACCCGGGCAACATCGGCAGCCCCGACCGCGTGCGCGAGGTGATCGCGGCGGCGCGGGACCATGGCTGTTCCATCCGCATCGGCGTGAATGCCGGCAGCCTTGAAAAGCACCTGCTTGAAAAATATGGCGAACCCTGCCCCGAGGCGATGGTCGAAAGCGGCCTGGACCACATCCGGATCCTGGAAGACAACGATTTCCGCGACTACAAGATCAGCGTGAAGGCGTCCGACGTCTTTCTGGCCGCTGCCGCCTATCAGGGCATCGCCGACGCGACCGACGCGCCGATCCATCTGGGCATCACCGAAGCCGGGGGCCTGACATCCGGCACGATCAAATCGGCCATCGGCCTTGGCAACCTGCTGTGGATGGGGATCGGCGACACGATCCGGGTCAGCCTGTCCGCCGATCCGGTGGAAGAGGTCAAGGTCGGCTACGAGATCCTGAAAGGCCTTGGCCTGCGCCATCGCGGGGTCAACATCATTTCCTGCCCGTCCTGCGCCCGACAGGGATTCGACGTCATCAAGACCGTGGAAGCCCTTGAAAAGAGGCTGGAACACATCAAGACGCCGATGTCGTTGTCGATCATCGGCTGCGTCGTGAACGGCCCGGGAGAGGCGCTGATGACTGACGTCGGCTTTACCGGCGGCGGCGCCGGGCACGGCATGGTCTATCTGGCGGGCAAGGCCAGCCACAAGATGTCGAACGAGAAGATGATCGATCACATCGTGGAAGAGGTCGAGAAGAAGGCCGCGGAACTCGACGCAGCGCCGAAAGCTGCCGAATAGGTCAGCCGGGCCGGCACAAGACCGGCCCTTTTCCGTCAGACGGCTTCGCGCGGGGGCAGATCGATGACCTGCCCGCGGACCTGCGACATGCGGCTCTGGCGTGACGGGCCGATCTTGGCCTGAAGCTCTGCGAAGGGGCCGGGCAGGGGCGGCAGCACGCAGTGTTCCATCTGGTCGGACCTGGCGTTCCGCGCAGCCTCGCGCGCGCGGGCGGCGCCGGCCTCGTCCCCCATTGCCTCGAAACACAGCGCGCGGAACCTGTGATAGGGCGGGTTCCGCGGCTTCACCGTGATCACCCGGTCAATCGTTTCCAGCGCCTGGGCATAGTCGCCATGGCAGTATTGCGCGGCGGCCAGCTGGAACAGGATCTTCACTTGGAAGGGATCGTTTTCCAGTTGCTCGGCGACACGTTTCAGCACCTCGATCCCGGCCTCCATCTCGCCGCCCAGAAGGTGGGCCCAGGCCAGGCTCATCTGCCCCAGCATGTATTTCGGGCTGATCGCCAGCGACCGTTCGGCAAAGTGCTTTGCCGCCGCCGCGTCGCGGTCGTGGACAATCTTGATCACCGACATCGTGTGCAGGACAAAGTCGCTGTTCGGGGCCCCATCCAGCGCGATGGCCACGTCTTCGGCGAAAGCTTCCCATTCCTCGTCCGACACGTCGGCATAGCCGGCGGCCTGCAGCCACTGGGTGGCGCCGGCACGCATGGCCAGCGACACCGGGTCCCGGGGGCTGAGTTCCAGCGCGCGTTCGATGACGTTGCGCGCGTCCATGAACCCTTCGACCGACGCCTGATAGATGTGGCCGACGGCACGCGCGCGCAGCTCCGATACACTCATCTGTTCCAGTGGCATCTGGGCAGCGCGGTCAGCGTCCAGCCGGCTGGTCTGCATGCGCAGGTCCGATGCGGCCAAGCCCGCGATCTCGTCGCAGAAGGCGAAGGGATCCGACGTGTCGCCCTCGTAATTTCTTGAAAAGGCAGTGCGTTCCTCGGCCCCCACCAGCAGCGACAGCGTCAGCCGCCCGCGGGTGCCCGCCAGCCGCAGGCGGCCGCGGACCAGGTAATCGGGGTCGGCTTTTTCATCGACGACCTGGACACCGGTCCTGCGCGAGACCAGCAGCACGATCTGGTCGTGCAGATCCTGCGCCGCGGCCTGCGCATCCGCCGTGTCGGGGGCACAGTCGATCTGGCCGATGGCAATCTTGGGCACCGAATCCGGTGCCTGTTTGCGGTTGGCGGGGGCCGGGCGCCATTGATAGGCCTGCACGGGAAAGGGGATGTTCTTCAATTCGAAGCTGCCGGCGTCCTCGAACCCGTGGGCCAGGTCGCCGGTCATCTGCCGCACTAGGTCCTGGCTGACCATGATGCCGCCCGGCGGCGCCTCGTTCTGCAGACGTTGCGCCAGGTTCACGCCGGCACCGTAGAAGTCCGACTCGTCCTCGACGATCTCTCCCAGATGGCCGCCGATGCGCAGGGTCAGGGACGGGTCGGCGGCCAGCGCTTCCTGCACGTCGCGGGCGCATTTGACGGCCGCCGTGACCGACCCGAAAGCCAGGATCCAGCCGTCGCCCAGCCGCTTCAGCACTTCGCCGCCATGGGTTTCGACCCGGGGTTCAAGATGACTGTCCCGCAGGGAGGTGACGGCGGCAATGGCGCGCGCCTCGTCTTCCGCCATCAGACGGGTATAGCCCACCACGTCCGCAACGAGGATTACCGCCAGCCGGCTGCGCATGGTCCAGAAGCCCTTTCCGGTCGCGGCGTCCGCACGACCTTACAGGGTTAATATATGCTCGGTGGCGGTCTGCGGCCAGAGGGGGCACATGACAACGCCCCCTCTCGAGATCGGTTGTCAGCGAATGTCAGCCGCGTTTTTCGGCCACCAGGTCCTGCAGCCGGTCGACCGGCACATAGCCGCGGACCAGTTCATCGCCCAGCACGAAGGTCGGCGTGCCGCTGATGTTCAGCTTCTGCGCCAGCGCGCGGGTCTTGGCGATTTCCAGGCTGACTTCGTCGCTGTTCATGTGATCGAGGATCGGCTGCGGATCCAGGCCCAGCCCTTCGGCCATGCGCGCCAGCGTCACCTCGTCCGGTTCGCCGCCGAACTCCATCAGTGCGTCGTGGATCTGGCCATAGGCCTCGTCCCCGGCGACCTGCTTGGTCGCGATGGCAAAGCGCGAGGACACCAGCGAAGCCGGGCCCAGGATCGGGAATTCCTTGACAACGAAGCGGATATTGCCGTCGCTTTGCAGAAGCTGGGCCACTTCGGGCACTGCCTTGCGGCAGTAACCGCAGCGATAGTCCATGAATTCGACCAGCGTGATGTCGCCGTCGGGATTGCCGCCAACCCACGAGAAGCCGTCGTCGAAGATTTCCTGTGCGTTATCGGACACCAGATCGAAATCGGCTTGCGCCTGTTCCTGTGCCTGGCGGTTTTCCAGGACGCTGACCGCCTCGAAGATCACTTCGGGGTTTTCCAGCAGGTAGGCGCGGATTTCGGCCCGGAAGGCATCGCGTTCCGCGGGCGTCATGTCGACGGGGTCGAAGGCCAGGGCCGGGCCGGCCAGCAGGCCGGCGGTCGTCAGGGCCATCAGGCCGGGACGCAGGTGGCGCATCATCGTCATTTCCTTTTCTTGCTCTGTTTGGCGGCAATCAGAATGTCGTCGGCCCGCCGCGATGCGGCCGAGCCTTTGGGAAGCAGGTCATAGGCCCGGCGGGCATGGATTTCGGCATCGTCCAGGCGCCCGGCCAGGGCATAGCGTTCGGCGGTCACCAGCGAGGCCATGCCATTCTGGCCCAGCCGGGAATAGGCCTGTCCCAGATCGCGCAGGACAGGCGGGTTGCGGGGATCCAGCGACACCGACTTTTCCAGCTGGATCTGGGCGTCCTTGTATTGCTTGTTGGCCAGCAGCGCACGGCCATAGTCGCCGCGCAGCAGCGCATCGCCGGGATCCAGGTTCACCGCCTTGCCGTATGCGGCCAGCGCGGCGGACCACTGCCGGTTTTCCAGCAGGATCTGGCCCTTCAGATCGCGATAGAAGGGATCCTGCGGGCGGATGGCGATGGCGGCGTCGATGGCGGCCAGCGCCTTGGGCAGGTTGCGGTTCTGGTGCCAAGCGATCGCCTCGCGCAGCTTGGTGACATCGGGCCAGGGTTCCTCGGCCGCGCGGGCCAGCGTCCATTTCGGGGAACGGTCGAAGGCGGTCAGCGTGCCCTTGACGCGTGCGAACCAATAACGGTCGTTATCGCTGGGCCCGGGGCCCGCGCCATTGGCGGCGACATAGGCCTCGGCCGCGCGAATCCGGTCACGGGTCAGGGGGTGCGACTGCATGTAGGGATCCTGCCGCCCCACGCTTAACACTTCCTGACCCTTGAACGTCTCGTGCAGGTTGATCAGCCCCTGCGCGCCGATACCGGCCCGGCGCAGGTAATCCGCCGCGGCCCGGTCCGCGGCAGATTCCTCGGCCCGGGTGTGGCCCAGGAAGGACCGCGTGGCAGAAGACTGGATGCCGATGGCCAGGCCTGCGGCGGCCTCCCCGCCGCCGGCTGTCGCCGCGATCAATCCCAGCGCCGAGCCCAGGCCCGCCACGGTCCGGGCATTGGCCATGTTCAGGTTGCGCCTCACGATATGGCCGTTGGCGATATGCCCGGCCTCGTGCGCGATGACGGCCTGAAGCACCTCGACATCCTTGGATTTCGCGATCAGGCCGGAATGGATGAAGATGGTGGACCGGTCGATGACGAAGGCATTGAAGCTGGAATCGTCGATGATCAGGACCCGCACGCGATTGGGGCTAAGCCCCGCGGCCTGCAGGATCGGGGCTGAGATCTGGCCAAGCCCATATTCCATGCCGGCATCACGCAACAGCGTGACGGCCTGGGCCGGACGGGCGCAAAGAACGCACAGAAGGGCAAGGAAACCCAGTGCGATGCAGCGGGCCCCGTTGACCTTCGCCCGGAGAGGCAGGAGTGTCGGCGGCCAAAAGGCGCGGTCGATAAACATGGCCGCACATTGAAAGATGGGCATGGGAAACTCAACCGGATCGCAGGGTTATCCCCGCATTGTGATGCGCGCACTGGCGCTGGCGGCGGTGCTGGCGCTGGCGGCGGCCGGCGTCGTGCCGGCACAGGGCACGACCGCGCCGACGACGCCAACGGCGTCTGCAGTCGTGGACTCGGATGGCTCGCACCTGCGGGACCTGTCCCGCGGCCGGGCGGAAATCGTGCTGCACCTGGCCCGGCCCGTGCCGTACCGGATCTTTACCTTGACCGCGCCGCCCCGGCTGGTGATCGACTTCCGCAAGCTCGACTGGTCCGGCATCCGCCCGTCCGACCTTCTGGAACCGGGCCGCATCGCCGCTGTCCATGCCGGGACCTATATCCCCGGCTGGTCGCGGCTGGTGGCCGAACTGGCCACGCCCCTGGCGGTCGAGACGGCCCAGATGACGGTCGACGACACGACCGGAGCGGCCACCCTGACCGTTCTTCTGGAAGAAACGTCGTCGCCGGCCTTCGCAGCGTCCGCTGGGGTGCCGCAGGATCCGCGCTGGGACCTGCCGCCGGTAAGCCTGTCGCCCATGCCGCCCAGGGACCCGGACGCGCCCCTGGTGGTGGTGCTGGATCCGGGCCATGGCGGCATCGATCCTGGGGCCGAGGCCGGGCAGCTTCAGGAAAAGTCCCTGATGCTGGCCTTCGCCCGCGAACTGCAGGAGGAGCTTCTGCGCGCGGGTGGCTACAAGGTGATCCTGACCCGAAACGACGACCGCTTCGTCTCGCTGGAAACGCGCGTCTCGATGGCGCGGGCGGCGGGGGCGGACGTGTTCATCTCTCTCCACGCCGATGCGCTTTCGGACGGCCTGGCCCACGGGGCGACGGTGCATGTCCTGTCGGAGGACGCATCCGACATCGCCAGTGCCACGCTGGCGGAACGGCATGACCGGGGCGATATCCTTTCGGGCAGCGACCTGACCCGCACGGATGACGAAGTGACAGGGATCCTTCTGGATCTGGCCCGGCAGGAAACGCAGCCCAGGTCGCGGGCCCTGGCTCAGAACCTTGTCAGCGGCATGAGCCAGGCGGGCGGGCCGATGAACCGCCGCCCGCTGCGGTCGGCCGCCTTTTCGGTTCTGAAATCGGCCGATGTCCCGTCCGTCCTGATCGAAATCGGCTTCATGTCCAGCCCGCGGGATTTCCGCAACCTGCAGGACCCGAACTGGCGCCTTGGACTGGCCCGCGGCATCCGGCGCGGGCTGGACTCCTGGCGCGTCCAGGACGCCGCCCGGCATTCGCTGGTCCGCCAATAGGGCAGGACGCTACGTTAATCCGATCTTCAGCCCCCTGGGTCACCATCACGGTAAACGTGGCGTGAGATCGGCCGCGTCCGGCTCTTGTCGGGCCCATGCTGCCGGTGCAACACGATGCGATCACGCAGGGGTGTCTGGCGTGGCGCTATACAACCGGCTGTATCGGGTTGCGGCCGGATGGGCAGGGACAGTAGAACGCTCCGATACCGCAGTGCGGAATAATCCGGCCGAAACGGGCAAGGAACGGTTTTGACCCTTCGTGCCTGCGGCTTTATACAATGAGGTTCCGACCCCTTGTGCTCGGGGTCTCCCTGAGAGGCGCAGCAGCTTTCGTGACACGGTTCGTCTTGTCTTTTTTCGGAGGGATCTTTTCCTTCGTTGCCTTGGGCATTCTGATGGTCGCGCTGACCATCGGCGGCATCTTCTGGATGTATGCCCGCGACCTGCCCAGCCACGAATCGCTGGCCCAGTACCAGCCGCCCACGATCAGCCGGATTTATTCGGGCGAAGGGAACCTGATCGACGAATTCGCCCGCGAACGGCGCCTTTTCGCTTCTGCCGACGAAATTCCCGACCTTGTGAAGCAGGCCTTCATCTCGGCCGAGGACAAGAATTTCTATCACCACGCCGGCTATGACCCGCGGGGCATCCTGTCGGCCATGTTCGACGCGGTGAAGTCCCGCGGCCAGAACGTGCGGGGCGCCTCGACCATCCCGCAACAGGTGGTGAAGAACTTCCTTCTGTCCGGCGACCGGCAAGCGGAACGGAAGATCAAGGAAATCATCCTGGCCGCACGGCTGGAGAACACGCTGACCAAGGACCAGATCCTGGAGCTCTATCTGAACGAGATCTTCCTGGGTCAGAACTCCTATGGCGTGGCCGCCGCCTCGCAGACCTATTTCAACAAGACGCTGGCGGAACTGGCCCCGCACGAGGCGGCTATGCTGGCCTCGATGCCCAAGGCGCCGTCGGACTATCACCCGGTCCGCCGCAAGGAGCGCCTGCTGGCGCGCCGCAACTACGTGCTGCGCGAAATGTACCAGAACGGCTACCTGACCAAGGAAGAATACGAGGTCGAGCGTGCCGCGCCGCTGCAATCGGTGCAGAACGGCGATTTCGAAAGCTTCCGCATGGCTCTGCCGCCGCGGGACTATTTCACGGACGAAATCCGGCGCCAGGTCACCGACACGTTCGGAGAGGGCGAGTTCTTTACCGGCGGTCTGACGGTGCGCGCCACCATCGACGAGGAAATGCAGGTCAAGGCCGCCTATGCGCTGCGGGACGGGCTGGAAAAATACGACCGCAGCCTGGGCCTGTGGCACGGGACCGAAGCGACCCTGACGCCCGAGGAGCTGGCCGGTGACTGGCGCGAGGCGCTGGCCGCCGCGGATATCCCGCGCGACATCGACACCTCCGAAGGGCCTTGGTTCCCCGCCGTGGTCCTGGAGGTCGGAAGTTCCGACGCGCGCATCGGGATCGAAGGCGTGCCGAATGCCGAAGGCGGAAACTGGATCCCCGCCAAGGACGTGCAGTGGGCACGCAAGGTCAACAAGGACGGCTCTCGCGGCCGGCAGGCCAAGGTGGCGGGCGATCTGCTGGACGTCGGCGATGTCGTCTATGTCCGGCGGATGACCGACGACAACACGGGCGAGTTCATCCGCTGGACGCTGCGGCAGATCCCGCGGGTGCAGGGCGCGTTCATGGCGATGGATGTCAACACCGGCCGCGTTCTGGCGATGCAGGGCGGTTTCTCGTACCAGGATTCGGTCTATAACCGCGCGACACAGGCGATGCGTCAGCCGGGATCGTCGTTCAAGCCCTTCGTCTATGCCGCGGCGCTGGATTCCGGCTATACGCCCGCGACCATCGTCGTCGATGCGCCGATCGAGGTGAACACGCCCCAGGGCCTGTGGCGTCCGAAGAACGCATCGAACAAGTATTACGGGCCCGCGCCGCTGCGGACCGGCATCGAACGGTCGCGGAACCTGATGACCGTCCGTCTGGCGCAGGAGGTGGGCATGCCCATCGTCGCGGGCTATGCTGAAAAATTCGGTGTCTACGACAAGATGGGCGGTTACCTGGCCTCCGCACTGGGGTCCGAGGAGACGACGCTGTACCGCATGGTTGCGGCCTATGCGATGTTCGCCAACGGCGGCGAACGTGTGGAGCCCACGCTGGTCGACCGGATCCAGGACCGGTATGGTCGCACGATCTATCGCCACGACAAGCGCCAGTGCCTGGAATGCCAGATGGTCGAACTGGACGGCGGCAAAGCGCCCCGGATCGTGTCGGACCGCGAACGCGTGATGGACCCGATCACCGCCTACCAGCTGACCTCGATGATGCAGGGGGTGGTGGAACGCGGAACCGCCTCGCGCACGGTAAACCTGCCGGTGCCCACCGCGGGCAAGACGGGCACCACCAACGATGCGCGCGACGTCTGGTTCATCGGCTTCACGTCGAACATCGTCGCGGGCTGCTATATCGGGTACGATTCTCCGCATTCGATGGGACGGGGCGCATCCGGCGGCGGCATGTGCGGCCCGGTATTCCAGGCGTTCATGACCGAAGCCGTGAAGAAATACGGCGGCGGCGAATTCGAGGTGCCGCCGGGCGGCCACTTCATTAAGATCAACCGCATCACCGGCGAGCAGATGGCCGACAATGCCGAAGGCGATTACGTCGTGGCCGAATACTTCCGCGACGGGGTCAACACGATCTTCGGCCGGACTTACGATGGCGGCTTCGCGATGACGGCCAATACGCGTCTCTTTGACGAGGTGCTGGCCGGTCGTCAGGGCGGGACGGTAGAAAGCACATCTGGCAAGAAGGCCTATGTCGGTCCTCGGGCCAGTGTCGGAACGATCAGTTCCGGCGGACTATACTGACGGATCCGGCCGGCCGCGGCCGGCGGGACGACCCCGCCGCCCCGGTGCCCGGATCCATACCGAACCTGGTCCCCGCAGAAGGGGTGGAGATCTTCTGTCACCGGGCAACCGGCAAGGGACATCGGCGGCCGCATTGGGTGCGGTTGCACAGGTGAGGTGACTGGCGCTGCCGGCATGACCGGCGGGGCCCAGGCGGCATCGGGACGGGTGACGCTTCGAGAGGACACGGAAAGGCGACGGCGGGCAGAACTCAACCGTCGCCATACCTTTTGCGCGCCCGGCCGACAGGCTGGACAGCAAGGCTGAAAAAGAGTTCGGACCCGGGGAAAGTGCTGCCGATGACCGAAACCATTGCAATCCTGGGCGCCAACGGCGTCTTTGCCCGGCACCTGATCCCGGTGCTCTGCGATGCCGGTCATTCCGTCAGGGCCATCGTCCGCCGCCCCGATGCCGCGGGCACCGCCCGTGCGTGCGGGTGCGAAATCCGGACTGCCGACATCTTCGACACCGACGCCGTGGCCTATGCGATCGAAGGCTGCAACACGGTGGTCAACCTGACCTCGGCCCTGCCGGGCCCGTCGGGGCGCGGCAACTTTGCCGCCAACGACATCCTGCGGGAAAAGGGCACGCTGTCGCTGATCGAGGCCTGCCGCCGCGCCGGCACCACCCGGATGCTTCAGCACAGCATCGGCATGGTCAACGCCACCGGCGACGATCGCTGGGGCGACGAGGACCAGTATTACCAGTCGAACGAGGATACCGTGGCGACCCGTGCCTTTGCCGCGGCCCTAACGATGGAAGACCGCGTGCGCAGTTCCGGCCTGGAATGGCTGATCCTGCGGGGCGGGCTGTTCTATGGCCCCGGCACCGGCAAGGA
The DNA here is from genome assembly GCF_009765275.1 of Chachezhania sediminis. GTDB lineage: Bacteria > Pseudomonadota > Alphaproteobacteria > Rhodobacterales > Rhodobacteraceae > Chachezhania > Chachezhania sediminis. The sequence goes on along the minus strand of NZ_VOPH01000001.1, from coordinate 174,482 downwards.
CGATCACTGGTTCGAACAGGCCGCCCGCGGCCGGATGAAGTTGCCGGGCGACGGCAGCGGCTATGTCTCGCTGGTCCATGTCGCCGACATGGCCAATGCGGCCGCGGCGGCGCTGAAACTCTGGCCCGCGGGCGGCACGATGATCGTCTGCGACGATGAACCGGTCACATGGCGGACGCTGTTCCACCACGTGATGGAATCCTCGGGTCACATCGGCATGCGGGAAGGCGGGGCGGAAACGCTGCCGTCGTTCCGGCTGTCGAATGTGCGGGCCAAGCAGTTGCTGGACTGGACCCCGTTCTATCGCACCTTCCGGCAGGGGCTGGCCCGCTAGGGCCACGCCCGGTCCTGCGCCGATCCGGTCGGCGTAGGCCGGCCAGTATTCGGAATGCTTCAGCTGGCGCAGCAGGCCGGTGCCGCGACCTTCATCGCGGCCTGTGCACAGAAACAAGACGCCGCAACCGCCCGGTCGGCCCGGGCCAGCGCCAGGTCCAGCCGCTGCCGGATCTGTACGAGCTCCACGGTTTCGCCGCGCGCCTTCAGGCAGTCGTAAAGGCCCCGCAGGCTCCAGACGTTATCAGGGTGCACGGTCGCGCGGGACAGCTGCCCGCCCAGTCCCAGATCCTCGCGATAGACCGCCTCGGCCTCGGCCACGAGGCCTTGTTCGAACATCAGTGCGCCCAGCGCATGGCGGGTGGGCTGCATCCAGCCCCAGGGCTCGTCATAGGGCAGCGCATCGTCCAGCGCGACCGACCGGCGCAGAGCGGCCCAGGCTTCGTCATAGTTCCCCTTGCGATACTCGATCTCGCCCCGGGCCATTTCCCGGGCCACGGCCAGCAGGTCGACGACGCGGTTGTTGTGCATCAGGCGGCTTTCCGGCACCCGCGCGCAGGCGTCGAGGAACTTCTGCTCCTCCAGTTCCGCTTCGGCCACGCGTCCGGTTGCGGCATAGCCAACGGTCCGGGCATAGTGGGTATAGGCCGTCAGGGTGCAGTAGAGCTCGGGATCCTCGGGCAGCTTCATGGCGATGGCGTCTTCCCAGCGGCCAAAGCGAACGTGGATATGCGGCTCCATCGCCAGGTAGCTTTCGTAATAGTCGGCCATGGGGGGCGAAACGATGCGGATCATCTCCTCCGGCACCGTTTCCCACATTTCGCGGATGGCATCGATCGCGGGCTGGAACTGGCCCAGGAACATCGCGCCGTAGATGATGAAGTGATAGTCGTGCATCCGGTAGCCGGAATAGATGTTGTAGGCGCCTTCGCGGTCGAAGTACTTGCGGTCCGCCGCGGCGGCCACCTGGTTCCAGTGGACGACATTATGATAGTGGCCGCACAGCACGTCGATATGGGTGCCCATGTGGACCAGGTGCCCGGCATCGGGCACCAGCGTGCGCAGAACGTCCGACGCCTTCAGCGCCTTTTCCGGGAAGGGCGACATTTCCATCAGGTGGACATAAAGGTGCAGCAGCCCCGGATGCGCCATGGCGCCGGGCACACTGGCAAAGGCATCTTCCAGCACCTTCTGCGCTTCCAGGGTCGCGGCACCGTCGGCGGGCGCCGCCTTGGGCAGGTTCCACATCTGCCAGGGTGTCAGGTTCAGCAGGGCTTCCACATAGACCGTGCGAAGGTCCATGTGATCGGGATGGGCCGCGAAGGCCTGCCGCATCGCGTCGGCGAAATCGTGGTCCCAGTCGTGCATGTGGGGTTCGGGCGTCGACTGCGGATAGCGGGCGGGCAGGGCATCGATCAGCGCGGCCTCGACCGGGGTCACCTGTCGCCGGGCCATGGCGCCCAGCGCCGCCTTGGTCGCTGCACGGCATTCCGCCAGCGCCGCGGCCCGGCCGGCGTCGTCGTAACGCTTCCAAGGCATGTTGTAATTGGGGCCCGAGGCATAGGCCACGCCCCAATGCGCCATCGCACAGTCGTGGTCGTGTTCCAGCGCGCGCCGGAAGCACTTCACCGCCTCGCCATGGTTGTAGCCATAGGTCCAGATCAGGCCGCGGTCGAACCAGGCCTGCGCCTCGACCGAGGTCGTGGTGACGGGACAGCTGTAGGTGCCAAGATCGTAGTCATAGCCGGACATGGGCGCGCTCCCTCGTGAGTACGGGAAACCTAGCGCACTCTGCCCGCTGGCGGAATGTCCTCCGCTGGGCGCAAACGCCGCGGCCCGGTCAGGGGTCGCGGTCGCAACACGTTCAGTGTGGGTGGTGCGCCGCGCTGGGGGCGCCGCCCAGCCGGCCTTCGGACCGTTCCATGACCCGCATCAGCCAGACGCCGACGGCGCACATGATGACGATGCCGATCGCGGGCGGTGTCAGCCAGCCGTTAAAGGTCATGCCCACGGGGATCGCCAGGACCGACGCCGTGATCGTCGACAGCGCCGCCACGACAGATGCCGCGGTGCCCGCGATATGGCCGACCGGTTCCAGGGCGATGGCGTTCAGGTTGCCGACGGTCAGGCCGACCATGGCAAAGACCGAACACATCCACAGCAGGTATAGCGGGAAGGCCCCCGTCATGGTCGGGTTGTAGGCGGCATAGATCGCGATGACCGTGCCGACGACCACCTGTCCGGACATCGACACGATGACCAGCCGGCGCATGCCCAGCCGAACGACCAGACTGGCGTTCAGCAGGCTGGCCGCGCCCGAGAACAGGGCCACCATGGCAAACCAGCGGGGAAAGCTTTCCGCCATGTCGAACAGGTCGAAGAAGACCGGCTGAACCATCATCAGCATGGTGAACATGGTGCCCATGGCCAGTGCCTGCACCACGGTCGACAGCCGCACGGTCGGGTTCGACGCCAGTTCGCGGACGGCGGCCGCGATCTCGTGCCGGCGCATCGGGCGGCGGCGTTCGGGGGGCAGCGTTTCCGGCAGGCGGATGCGGACCCAGATCAGCTGGACGACGGCGAAGATCACGAAGCCCAGGAAGATCCCGCGCCAGCCCGCGACCGAGATGATGGCGGTGCCGATCAGCGGCGCGAAGGCCGGGAACAGCACGAAGATCATCATGACGATCGAGATCAGCTTGGCCATCTCGCGCCCGTGGAACAGGTCGCGCAGGACGGCGGTTCCCACCACGCGCGGGGCCGCAGCGCCCGCACCCTGCAGAAGACGCGCAACCAGCAGCATTTCCAGCGACTGCGCCTGCCAGGACAGCACCGCGCCCACGATATAGATCAGGATCCCAATCGTGATCGTCGTGCGCCGCCCGATGGCGTCGGACACCGGTCCCACGATCAGCGTTCCCAGTCCAAGACCGATGACGAAAATGTTCAGGATCAGCGGCGCCCGGTTGGTGTGCCCGGCGCTCAGCTCGGCGCCGATGTCCGGCAGGGCCGGCAGCATGGCATCGATCGAAAACGCGATGGACGCGAACATCACCGCCAGCAGAGCGACCAGCTCGACACGAGAAATACCGACGTTCATTGGAAAGCCTTTCACATTGCCATTGGCGGTAGCACGGCGGCCGTTACGACACCACTATCAACGAAGTTGATGCATCTGCGCAATTCTGCACAGCAGCATTTCGGGAATGCTCGGGACATCTGTGCGCATTCGGCAGGCCGGGTCCGCGTGTGACGACCAGACAGCGGACGGCCCGCGCGAAATATTCGGATGGTCGGCGCGAAACCTTTGTGAAGCCGGGCCCGTGGCCCGGCCGCGACCTCAGGCCAGGGCGCCGGACTTCAGTTCCTCGATCACCTTGACCCACAGCTCTGCCGGCTGGGCGCCGGGCACGGCATGCTTGCCTGCCACGATGAAGGTCGGGACGGATGTCACGCCCATCTTGCGGCTGTGGGCATCGCGCGCGCGGATGTCGTCCTTGTCCGCGTCCGAATCGAGGAGCCTGCGCACGACGGCCGCGTCCAGCCCGATCGTGTCGGCGATGTCGCCCAGCACCTCGTGGTCGCCGATGTCGCGTCCTTCCTGGAAATAGGCGCGGAACAGGGCATCGACGGCTTCCTGCTGGTGGCCCTCGATCCCGGCCCAGTGGATCAGCCGGTGCGCGTCCAGCGTGTTGGGCGTGCGTTCCATCGCTTCGAAGTCGATGGTCAGCCCGGCCTCGGCCGCCTTTTCGACGACGGGCAGATAGGCCTTCACCGCGCCCTGCTGGCCGCCGAACTTGGCTTCCAGATAGTCGCGGCGGTCCATGCCGCCGGCGGGCATATCGGGGTTCAGCTGGAACGGATGCCATTCGATGGTGAACGGATGGTCCGGCACCTGCGCCAGGGCCTGGTCCAGCATCGTCTTGCCGATGAAACACCACGGGCAGATCGGGTCCGACAGGATGTCCAGGCGCACGGGCGGGACGGACGGTCCGGTGCCGTCGGCGGTCTCCACGGTGTCGGTCTGGTCGCTCATCATGCTCCGTTTCCCCGTCAGGGCACACTTATGCCTTGCCGGTGCAGTCGGCCGGGTCTCGTCAGATCAGGTGCGTTTGGGGAACAGTCCACGCAAGGCACGACGCGAGAGTTTGCCATTGGCGCCTGCCGGCAATTCCGACAGGTGCACGAAGGCGCGCGGCAGCTTGTACCGCGCGATCCGTTCCTCAGCATAAGCTGCAAGGGCTGACTCGTCCAGCGGTTCGGGACCGGTATAGAAGGCGACGATGATCCTTGTGTCGGCCTTGACCTCCACATCCGTGACGCCGACGGCCGTGATGCCCGGATGGGGCGCCAGCGCGGCCTCTACCTCCAGCGGGGACACCCGGAAGCCGCCGGCATTCATCATGTCGTCCGCCCGGCCCAGATAGGAAATCTCTCCGTCTTCCGCCATCGCGCCCAGATCGCCGGTGACGAACCAGTCGCCGCGGAAGCGGGCGGCGGTGTCTTCCGGCGCATTCAGATAGCCCAGCATCAACCCCGGATCCGACCGGTGGATGGCGATCACACCCTCGCTGGCATTGGGAAGGGGCTGGGTGTCGTCGGTGTCGCCGGCCTTCAGGATCGCCACGCGACGCCCCTTCTGCGGCCGGCCCAGCGTGTCGCCCCGCACCGGGTGCGATGGGCTGGACGAGATGAAGGTCGAACACTCCGACATGCCGTAAGCCTCGTAAAGCTCGGTCCCCGTGGCGGTCTTCCACGCCATGTGGAGCGGCTTCGACAGCTTTTCGCCGGCCGTCAGACCATGGCGCAGCGCGGGCAGCGGGATCCGGTCGCGGCCCGTCAGGATCTTGCGGTAAACCCCGGGGGCCGCGGCAAAGATCGTGGCCTGGTGCTGCGCCAGAAGATCGGGCAGCGCGCCAAGATCGGTGCCGGGTTCCGGGATCAGCGCCGTGGCGCCCATGGTCCAGGGATCCATCAGCCCGGTGCCCAGCGTGAAGGTCCAGTTGAAGGCGCCGGCATGGAGCAGTCGGTCTTCGCCCGTCAGGCCGTACCAGCCGTCGATCATCATCCGGCGCGCCCAGATCGCACGGTGCGCGTGGCCCACGGCCCGCGGCTTGCCCGAGGTGCCGGAGGTATAGACGATATAGCCCAGCCGGTCCGGATCCCCCATCTGCCAGTCGCAGGGCGGCAGCGCGCGCATGGCCTGCAATTGGTCCAGCGGGATGGTCCGGTCGTGGGGGGCCGTCGCGGCCTCGGGCGCGTGCAGCACGGCGGCGGGGGACAGGTCGGCCAGCATCTTGGCGACTTCCGGCGTTGTCAGCTGAGACGAGGTGGGGACCGGCACCAGGCCGGCGGCCAGCGCGCCCAGATAGGCGATGGGGAAGTCGACCGTATTGCCCAGCCGCATCAGGACGATGTCGCCGGGGGCAAGGCCTGCCTGCAAGAGGCCCGTGCCGGTGCCGCGGACGGCCGCTTCCAGCGCTGCATAGGTCCAGGTCCGGGCCCCGTCGGGGCCAAGCACGGCAAGCGCCGTCTTGTCGGGGACAGAGGCGGCACGGCCCAGCACATGAGCGGCCATGTTGAAGGAAGCGGGGCAGGGCGCCGGGGCGCCGCGATCGTAGAGGGACACCATGCGCCCCCGGCTAGCGCGAGGATGCAACCGATGCAAGCCGGATGAAGGCCTCCCGGATGACGGTCCCTATGTGAGGGACCACCTGTGAGAGTTCCCGTGCCGGTGCGGCCCGAGTTGAACGGACTGCGTTTCCATGGCAATCAGTCCTGCGCCCGGATACGCCGTAGCCGCCGGCAGATGAGGACCCCGACATTGCACCCAGCCAAGCCCGAAGACGACAGCGACCAGCCCGCCATCCTGCGCATTGCCCGCGGCAGCGGCGAGGAGCATTTCGGAGAGCCGCTGGACCTGGGCCAGCGGGTGCGCGACCTGCGCAAGGCCCGGAACTGGACGCTGGAACAGGCGGCCAGCCAGGCCGGGCTGGCCCGGTCGACCCTGTCGAAGATCGAGAACGGGCAGATGTCGCCCACCTATGACGCCCTGAAGAAGCTGGCCGTCGGGCTGGAGATTTCGGTGCCGCAGCTGTTCACGCCGCCCAAGCGTGGCCAGGTGAACGGTCGGATGGTGAACACCCGCGCGGGCGAGGGCACGGCGCTCGCGACGGCGACCTATGAACACGACCTGTTGGCCGAAGGCCTGACAAGGAAGAACATGCTGCCCTATCGCGCGCGGATCCGGGCGCGGTCGATGGACGAATTCGATGGCTGGGTCCGCCATGATGGGGAAGAGTTCCTGTACGTCCTGACCGGGGTCATCCGGCTTTACACGGAATTCTACGAACCGCTGGAGATGCGGCGCGGGGACAGTGCCTATTACGATGCGGCCATGGGCCACAATGTCGTGTCCGTATCGGTCGAGGATGCGACGATCCTTTGGGTGACGTCCCTGGTGTAAGCGTTCGGGGGGCATGCTCTGGTCCCACCGCGAAGATGGGCCCGCCATCTTCACGAACCCGCCATCGCTTGTGCTGCCTGAGACATCCGCCCTCCGCATCAAGGGCAAGTCGCGCGTGCCGTGCGGGGCTGACGCCGCCCTGACGCAGGCGCCGGGATACCTCCGGGACGGCAGCGCGACGGTGGCTCCGCGAAGATGGCTTTGGAGGTGGCGGTGGGGTCAGTCGTCGAAGAGAGGGCGGAGGGTCAGGTAGCCCAGGAAGACGGCAGAGATCTGCATCACGATGAACATCGGCGCGTGGCCGGGAGAGATGCCGGCGAAGGTGTCGGTGAAGCTGCGGGCGATAGTCACGGCCGGGTTGGCGAAGCTGGTCGAGGACGTGAAGAAATAGGCACCGGTGATGTAGAGGCCCACCAGCGCCGGCACCGCGTCGGGACGGGCGCGAAGACCGCCGAAGATCACGAAGAGCAGGCCCAGCGTGGCGAGGAGCTCCGAGAACCACTGGGACGGGCCGGTGCGGTGCATCGTGGCAGCGGTTTCGAAAATGGGCAGATCGAACATGAAATGCGTGGCCCAGACGCCGATCAGGCCGCCGGCGATCTGGACCAGTGTATAGAGCACGGCGTCGCGCCGGCCGATCCCGCCCTGAAGGTAGAAGGCTAGCGTCACCGCCGGGTTGAAATGGGCGCCCGAGATCGGACCCAGTACCGTGATGATCGTCACCAGCATGCAGCCGGTGGCCACCGCATTGCCCAGAAGTGCCAGCGCGACGTTTCCGCCGGACAGCGTGTCGGCCATGATGCCGGACCCCACGACGCCGATCAGAAGCATCGCGGTGCCCAGCCCTTCGGCCGCCAGCGTCCGGGGGATCATGCCGGTTCCGCCACGTCCGCGGCGACGCGTGCCAGGGTGGCCCGGTCCAGGGCCTCGACCGGTTGGGCCAGGAAGGCCCGGGCCCGGGCGTGCAGCGTCTCGAAGGCGGTGCGGAAGGCGGGCTCCCACGCGTCTTCCGGCGCGGCGGCCGGGTCGTCCACGCCCCAATGGGCGCGGACCGGGGTGCCGGGCCAGATCGGGCAGGTTTCCCCCGCGGCCGAGGCGCAGACGGTGATCACCATGTCCATTTGCGGTGCATCCGCCCGGGCGAACTCGTCCCAGCTTTTGGACCGGGCCGTCCCCGCCGCCATGCCCGCGGCCGCGATCTGGCGCAGAGCCTGGGGATGGACGCGGCCTGTCGGGCAGGACCCGGCGGACCAGGCCTGCACACGGCCCTGACCAAGGGCGTTCAGGATCGCTTCCAGCATGATGGAGCGGGCGGAATTGCCCGTGCAAAGAACCAGGATGTTCATGGTGTAGATGGCCGGGGCTGGGGACGGATGGCGTTCAGGCGGTGCTAGGCGGGAATTTCGGTCCGGAGGCCGGCAAGGTCGTCCAGGCGGTGCTGCAGATCGACCCGGTCCAGCCGTTCCAGCGGCAGGGCGGCAAAGACGCGGATGCGGGCATCCAGCAGATCGAAGGCATGGCGGAAGGCGTTCCGGCGGGCTGTGGCGTTGCCTTTCACGGCGTCCGGGTCCTCCATGCTCCAGTGCGCGCAGAGCGGACGGCCGGGCCAGGCGCAAACGTCTTCGTTCGCGGCCATGTCGCAGACCGTGATCACCAGGTCCATCTTCGGCGCCTGGTCGCTCAGGAAGGTCGCGATGGTCTTTGGGGTCAGGCCTTCGGCCGGAATGTCGTGGCTGGCCAGTGTCGCCACCGCGTCGGCATGGGGGGCCGGCGCGGGATGGGTGCCTGCAGAGAAGACGTTGAAGCGGTCGCCGGCGGCCGTGCGCAGGATCGCCTCGGCCATCAGGGATCGGCCGGCATTGGCGGTGCACACGAACAGGACGTTCATCCGGCCGCCGGTTTCCGCGATCAGCGGCAGGTCAAGACCGCCCGGCGCCAGGCAAAGATCGGGCCGGTTCTGGCAGCAGTCGGACACCATGTGATCGAAGAAGCTGCGGATCGCCGGCAGGGCGGCCCGGTACTGAAGCGACGTCCCGGCCCGGTACTGGTCGATCAGCCCGGCCTGCCGCAGGGCTGCCAGGTAGGTCGACGTCGTACTGGCCGGAAAGTCCAGCACTTGGGCGATCTGCCCGGCGGGAAGGGCGTCGGGGAAACGGCGCATCAGCAGTCGGAAGATATCGAGCCGGTTGGGATGCGACAGCGCAGCGAACTTGTTATGAAGAGACGTTTTCATGTTTCTCGAAATATAGAAATCGTTACCGAAGTCAACGCCCATGGCGATGCCATCGCGCTAACGGCGCAGAGACAATTCAACCATAGGCGCGGCGAGGCAGCGCGGGCCGAGGTCCGCGCTGGTCAGGATATTAACAGGTTCAGCTGTCTTCCCACCACCAAAAATCGGGCATGAAATAGGGCCCGTCGCCGTAAATTGGCAGCGGATGGCCAAACTTCATTTGCCGGACATGTGCGATTCGTCCGACCTCGTACCGCCATATCGGAATCACGTAACGTCCGGTTGTAAGAACACGATCCAATGCATGCACTGCGTTAGAAAACGCCTCGGGGGTCGTGACCTGCACCAGTTGTTCAATCATGGCGTCGGCAGCGGGAGAGGCGATTCCCGGCAGGTTGCGCGTGCCTTCGGCATTCGCCCCGCCCGATCCCCAATAGAACCGCTGTTCGTTGCCGGGCGACAGCGACAGCTCTCGACGGATCGGGATCATGTCGAAATCCAGCCCGGCCTCGCGCTGGACGAACTGGGCGTCATCGACCCGGTCGACCCGCACCTGTATCCCCAGCTTGTCCAGCGCCTGGGTATAGATGTCGAGCACGCGCGCCATGGACTGGTCCGCCTGGCGCAGCAGAACGGTGAACTGGAAGGGTCGGCCTTCGGCATCGACCAGGCGGCCCTGGTCGACCGTCCAGCCGGCCTGGGCCAGCATCCGTGCAGCCTGCCGCAGGTTGCCGCGATTGCGCGCGGTGCCATCGCCCACGGGCAGGTCGTACCCGTCCAGCGCGCCGGGCAGCAGCGTGTCGGCAAAGGGGTCCAGCAGGGCGCGCACCGCAGGATCGGCAGGGCCGTGCCGCATCGCCAGATCCGAGCCCGAGAAATAGGAGGTGATCCGCTTCTGCCCGCCGCCGGTCATCGTGTCGTTGATGAATTCGAAATTGAACGCCTGCAGCATCGCCTCGCGCACGCGCCAGTCGTCGAAGGGCGGGCGCCGCGTGTTCATCGCAAAGCCGGTGATGCCCGACGGTTTGCGATGCGGGATTTCGGATTTGACGATGTCGCCGCGCTGGACGGCGGGGAAATCGTACTGGGTATCCCACTTCTCGGCGTTGAATTCGCGGACGGCAGAAATCTCTCCGGCCTTGAAGGCCTCGAACAAGGCGGTTTCGTCGCCGAAATACTCGATCCGCAGCTCGTCGTAATTGGAGCTGCCGGCGCGGAAGGGCAGATCGCGGCCCCAGTAGTCGGGATTGCGGCGAAAGGTGACCGACCGGCCGATGTCGTAATCTGCCACGACATACGGTCCGGTGCCGACGGGAATGTCCTGTATCCCGCCATCGGCGATGCTTCGTCCTTCCCATTGGGCCTTTTGCAGGATCGGGCGCAGGCCGGCGATCATCGCCAGTTCGCGGTTGTCCTCGTTGAAGGCGATCCGGACGCTGTGGGGGCCCGTCGGTTCTATACTTTCGATCTTGCTGGCAAATCCCATGTAGCGGGGATGGCCTTCGCGGCCGAGCGTTTCGAACGACCAGATCACGTCGTCGACAGTGACCGGTGTGCCGTCGGAAAACCGCGCCTCCGGGCGCAAGGTGAATTCGACCCAGGACCGGTCGTCGGGAGTATCGACGCTTTCGGCCAGAAGTCCGTAAAGCGTGAAGGGTTCGTCCCAGGATCGGCCCATCAGGCTTTCATAGCCCCAGAACGACATCTGCCACGGCACGCGGCCCTTGGCGACGAAGGGGTTCAGGCTGTCGAAGCTGCCAGAGTTTCCGAACACCACCCGGCCGCCCTTGGGCGCATCCGGGTTGGCATAAGGAAGGTGCGTAAACCCTTCCGGCAGCGCAGGTTCACCATAAAGAGCGATGCCATGGGCCGATTCTGCGGCAGCGGGAATCGCCCCGGCTGAGAGGGTCAGGAGGCACAGGCCAAGCGTTGCCGCCGCCCGCAAGTTTTGGAAAAAATCAGGGGGCACAGAAGCAACAATCCCAGTTCGGCCTTGTTTTGTTGACCGCAAAGCTATCCGCGTTCCGGCGCGATTTCAAACTTTTCGGTTGGACGATGGCGGCAGATTGCTTATAAAGAGGTCACTGCTCGATAGGTTTCTTGCCTGTATGAAACCTGCCTCAATAACTTAACGCCCGCTTCGTGCGGGCGTTTTTTTTGGCCCAGTTTCCGCCGGGATGCGAGGGGCGATCTTGGGCGGGGGGCGCGCATGGGCGGATCCTTGCCAAGGACCGGTCTGCCTGCCTTCGAGGCACGCAGGGCGAGAACGGGCCCGAATTGGCTGATTGTCAAAATAGCTCTTGCTGCGGCAGCGCAATACGCCTGATACCTTAGCGTGTTACCGCTGACACGGGCTCCGTGTCGGTACGGACCGTAACGCAACAAAGTGCAGAGGTTTGCCATGTCGTTGTCAGGAAAAACCGCCATCGTGACGGGGTCGAATTCGGGGATCGGGTTGGGGATCGCCCGCGAACTGGCCAAGGACGGCGCGAATGTCGTCCTGAATTCGTTCACCGACCGCGACGAGGATCACGCCCTGGCCGAGGAGATCGGCAAGGAGTTCGGGGTCACCGCGCGCTATATCCAGGCTGACATGTCGAACGGCGAAGACTGCCGCGCACTGATCGAAAAGGCCGGGTCTTGCGATGTCCTGGTGAACAATGCCGGCATCCAGCACGTGGCGCCCATCGACGAGTTCCCGGTCGACAAGTGGAACGCGATCATCGCGATCAACCTGAGTTCTGCCTTCCACACCACGGCAGCGGCGCTGCCGATGATGCGCAAGGCCGGCTGGGGCCGGGTGATCAACATCGCATCGGCCCACGGTCTGGTCGCGTCGCCGTTCAAGTCGGCCTATGTTTCGGCCAAGCACGGCATTGTCGGTATGACCAAGGTCGTGGCCGTGGAAACCGCGCAGGAACCGATCACCGCCAATGCGATCTGCCCCGGCTACGTCCTGACCCCGCTGGTCGAGGCACAGATCCCCGACACGATGAAGCAATACAACATGACCCGCGACGAGGTCGTGAAGAACGTCCTTCTGGACCGCCAGCCGTCGAAGGAATTCGCCACCGTGGAACAGCTGGGCGGCGTTGCGACGTTCCTGTGTTCGCCGGCGGCGGACCAGATCACCGGCACGACGATCAGCGTCGACGGGGGCTGGACCGCGCTCTGACCGGGGCGCTGACGGAAGAGGAATGATCGGGGGCCGTGGTGACCGCATCGCGGCCCCCGCAGACGTGCAGACCAAATAGGAATTGGCGCTTCGGTCCGGTGCGGGGAGGGCATCGGACGAGGTCCGGATAACAGGGACAATCGGTGATGGCCAAGACGACGAAGAAGATCAATCTCGCCCTTCAGGGCGGCGGGGCGCACGGCGCCTTCACCTGGGGTGTCCTGGACCGGATCCTGGAAGAAGAGGATGTGGAGGTCGCCGCCCTCTCCGGAACCTCGGCCGGTGCGCTCAACGCGTCGGCCTTCAAGGCGGGCTATGCCAAGGACGGCCGTCAGGGCGCCAAGGACATGCTGGACTGGGTCTGGAGCGAGGTCGGCGCCGTAAACGACACAAGGATGGAAGCCTGGATGGAAGGCGTCGACCTGTGGTCGATGGCCCAGGCGATCGAGTATTCCCCTGGCTTCGCCATAGCCGATTTCTGGAGCCGGGCGGTGTCGCCCTACAGCTATGGCCCGTTCTACCGCAATCCGCTTGAACCGATCCTGGCCAAGTTCGATTTCGACTGTGTGGCCCACGAGTCGGGGCCGGCGCTGTTCATCTGTGCCACCCGGGTGCGCAACGGCAAGATCCGCGTCTTCCAGGGCGAGGAGATCACGGCGCAGGCGATCATGGCATCCGCCTGCCTGCCGACGGTGTTTCAGGCGGTGAAGATCCACGACAGCCAGACCGGACGGATAGAGGCCTTCTGGGACGGGGGCTTTACCGGCAATCCCGCGCTCTTCCCGATGTTCGAACCGCAATACCCCGACGACATCGTCATCGTGAACATCAACCCGATGGAGCGCGAGGTGATCCCGGTCACGGCGCACCAGATCCAGAACCGGATCAACGAGATCAGCTTCAACTCGTCGCTTCTGCGCGAATTGCGTGCCATCGACCTTGTGCAGCGGCTGATCCTGGACGGGACCCTGGAAAAGGGGCGGATGTCGCGGGTGCTGGTCCACATGATTTCCGACGATGCGCTGATGAACACGCTGTCGGTGGCGACGAAGCTGGTGCCGAACCCGGTGGTGCTGAGCAAGCTGAAGGCGGCCGGGCGTGAGTCGGCCGGATCCTTCCTGAAGCGTCACAAGGACGATATCGGCGAACGCAGCACCATCAACCTGCGGACCATGTTCGCCTGATCCGGGCTTCGGGGGCCGGATCCTGTCCGGCGCCCGGTCCACCCGCCTGTGACGGTCGGGACCCGGTGTCCCTGAATTTTCCGGTCTGGGGGCCTGCGGGCCGGGTTACTCGATCCGGCCGGCGGCCATGCGGGCGGCGCCGTTGGCGGGCGGCGTTTCGCCATTCGCGTCGTCCCCCCCGCGGCGCAGCCGGCGCCGGCGCACATGGGGCACATCCTCCGGCTCTGCGGATTCGGGGGGATAGACCAGCCCGGCAGAGATCACGAGCTTCGCGGCATCCTCCAGGCTCATGTCCAGTTCGATCACGTCCTCGGCCGGGAAATACAGCAGAAAGCCGGATGTCGGGTTCGGCGTTGTCGGCACGAAGACCGACAGAAGCTTGCCCCCGGTATGGGCGCGGGCCACGATTTCGCCCCTGGCCTCGGTCGAGATGAAGCCGATGGCCCAGATGCCGCGGCGTGGATATTCCACCAGCACGGCCTTTTCGAAACTGCGTTCCGACTGGGCAAAGACGGTTTCGGAAATCTGCTTGATCCCGGAATAGATCGAACGGACGACCGGCATACGGTCGACCAGGCTTTCGGCGAAACGGATCAGCGACCGGCCGATCAGGCCCTTGGCGATCCAGCCGACGATGACCGTGAACACCAGGAATATGATCACGCCCACGCCGCGCAGGTTGATGCCGATATACTCCTCGGGGCTGAACCGCGACGGCACCAGCGGAAGTACGACGCCATCGACCCAGCCGGCCAGTGTCCACAGCAGCCAGATGGTCATGGCGACCGGCATGATCACGACGATGCCGGTCAGGAAGGAAGAGCGCAGTGCGGCCAGAAGGCCGCGACGTCGCTTGTCGTCTTCGAAGGGCGTCGTCATGGCACGTCCTGAATTGTCACGATGCAAAGGTAAGCAGTCGGTCGCCCGGCCACAATGCGGCGGCGCTGCATGAAGCGCGACGGCGACGGCTCATCCGTCGATCCCGCCCAAGGCTTGGGCGATCCGTGCCGCCAGCCGGGCATTGTTGCGGACCAGTGCGATATTGGCCACCAGCGATCGCCCTTCGCTGAGTTCGAAGATCTTCTGCAGCAGGAAGGGCGTGACCGCCTTGGCGGCGACGCCGTCCGCATCGGCCGCCGCCTGGGCCGCGTCGATGATCGGCTGAAGCGTCGACAGCTCGATTTCATCCTCGGCCGGGATCGGGTTCGCGATCAGCTGCCCGCCGGGCAGTCCCAGCGCGGCCCGCATCCGCTGTGCGCGGGCGATGGCATCGGGGCTGTCCAGCCGCAGCGGCGCCTTCAGGCCCGAGGTCCGGGACCAGAAGGCCGGCAATTCGTCCTGGCCATAGGCGATGACGGGCACGCCCAGGGTTTCCAGCACCTCCAGCGTCTTGGGCAGGTCGAGGATCGCCTTGGCCCCTGCGCAGACAACGGTGACCGGCGTCTGCGCCAGTTCCTGCAGGTCGGCCGAGATATCGAAGCTGAGTTCCGCGCCCTTGTGGACGCCGCCGATGCCGCCGGTGGCAAAGACCTCGATCCCCGCCAGCCGGGCGGCGATCATCGTGGCGGCCACCGTGGTGGCACCGGTGCCGCTTTCGGCCAGACAGACGGCCATGTCGGCGCGCGACAGCTTTGCGACGTTCCGGGCCTGTCCCAGCCGGTCCAGCTGATCGGGGTCCAGTCCGACATGCAGCCGGCCATCCAGCACCGCGATAGTCGCGGGGCAGGCGCCTTCGGTGCGAATATCCTCCTCGACTGTGCGGGCCGTCTGGATGTTCTGGGGATAGGGCATGCCGTGGGTGATGATCGTGCTTTCCAGCGCGACGACAGGGGTGCCTGCGGCCCTGGCGGCCTGCACTTCGGCGGAAAGGACGGGAGTGATCATGTCGGGGCTGCTCCGGATACGTGGCGGGCGGCGGCGTCGAGCGCCGCTTTCAGGGCGGTCTTACGGTCATTCCCGCGGATGAGCGAGGCGATATGGGCGGCCAGGAACAGGTCGCCTGCGCCGGTCACCTGCCGGGCCGACACGACGGGCGGGGCCATGGACAGGGTGCCTTCGGGGGCTGCATCCGTCACCGGGGCCGCGCCGTCGGTGACGACAACGGTTTCAACACCCGCCTCGCGCAGGCGGCGGGCGGCATCGGGGGCGGTGACGTGCGGATCGCCAAGAAGCGCGCCGGCCTCGGCCCGGTTGACGTAAAGCGTGGTGCGGGGCCGGGCGATATGCGGCAGGAAGCGCGGCGCCTTGGCGGGCGAGGCGGGCACGAGACACAAGGGCACATCCGCCAGCCCCGGCGAGTGGATGACCGCGGTCAGCGTTTCCCGGGGCAGGTTGGCATCGATCACCGCCATGCCGGGCCAGGGTGCGGACAGCCGGCCGTTCGACAGGGGCGCGGCCAGGGCCGGGCCCGCGATTTCCAGAGTGGAGGTATCGGCCACGGCCGCCAGCAGACCGGCCGGGGATTCGATGGCCAGGTAGGCATCGGTACGCTTGCCCGGCAGGCGGACAAGACCTTGCGTGCCGATCCCGGCCTCGATCGCGGCGGTCTGCAGGGCCTCGCCATCGGTGTCGCCGCCCAGCGCGGCCAGCAACGAGGTGGGAATGCCGTGCCCGACCAGCGCCCGCGCCACGTTGAAGGCCACGCCGCCCGGGCGGCGCACGATGCGGCCGGGCAGGTCGGCGCCGGGCGCCGGAACCTCGGACGCCATGGCGATATTGTCCCAGTGAAGCGCACCGATGCAGAGAACCTGAGGCGTCATGCGGTGGCCGGCGTCACGGGGCCGTGTCCGGTCCAGACCGGGCCGGCCGACGCACGCCGGGGCAGGCAGTCTGTGACAGGGACGATGGCCATGAAACGCGCTCCACTGAGAATTGCCCACACCCTGCGTGTCACCGGGCCGGTGTCAAGCCTTTGGCCGGCCCTGATGCCAGAGTAAGACCGGTGCGCAGTACCACCGCCGGCCGGCCGGTCTTTGGATCCCGGAAAGGATGATCGCTGTCGACATCCGTTCGCTGGCCAAGGCATTCCTGTCTGGTCTCGACCCGTAACCGGCCCAGAAAGGCACCGGGACGTCCGTCGCGGTGGACCGTGACCGCACGGTCCGGCCCCGCCCGAGGTTCAGGGTTGTCATGCCGGGGCTGTCATTCTTCATCGCCGACCCGCGGCCGCTTCGGTGGCAGGCCCGGGTGTCGGGCGCCGCCCGTCCTGCCCCGATCCGGCCAGGGGCTCTACTTGAACACCGCTGCCAGTTCGGCGAGTGCATCTGCCGGATCCTCGGCCGACCAGATCTCGTCCCCGATCCCGAAGAAATCGACGAAGGGCGCCAGTTCGGCGGCCCGTGCAGGCGTCAGGGCACCTTCGGCCACGACCGGCAGTTCGATCATTTCCGACCACCAGCCGAAAAGCTCGTCCTCGACGATCGATCCGTCACCCAGACCGCCCGCCGTCACGGGGCCAAAGCTGATGTAATCCGCCCCAGCTTCGCCCGCCGACATCCCGTCGTGGCGCGAGGTGCCGCAATAGCTTCCGACAATGGAATCGGGCTCCAGTTCCTTGCGGGCGGCGCGAACAGAGCGGGCGGCGTCGCTCAGGTGGACACCGTCCAGGCCCAGCCGCTGGGCGATCTGGATATGGTCGGTCAGCACCAGCGCTATGTCGCGGGCATGGGCCGTTTCACGCAAGCTGTCGGCGGCGCGCGAAATCTCGTCCGCGTCACGGGTCGACAGCGTCAGGCGCAGGCAGCCGATCTCGACTCGGTCCATGACCCGGGCCAGAAGATCCGGGAACACGTGCAGGTCGAAGGCCGGCGGGGTGATCAGATAGATCTGCGGGGTCTCGGGCGCGTCCATGGCCGTCTCCTGGAAATGGGTTCCGCGGGGCTTATCCGATTGGCGGGCGCTTGGAAATGGGGCAGGGCGCTTGTCCTTCGCCTCGCACACCGCTAAGGCGGCCCGATCCACCGACAGAGAGAGCCCATGCCCACCGACCGCCCACAACCCGTTTTCGTGCTGGTCCGTCCCCAGATGGGCGAGAACATCGGTGCCGCGGCCCGGGCGATGTGGAATTTCGGCCTGGACCGGATGCGGATCGTGGCGCCGCGGGACGGCTGGCCGAACCCGAAGGCCGTCGCCATGTCCTCCGGTGCCGGGCGCCTGCTGGAAGAGGCGCAGGTGTTCGAAACGACGGCCGAGGCGCTGGCCGACTGTACCTATGTCTATGCTGCCACCGCGCGGCAGCGCGGGCTGACGAAGCCTGTCGTGTCGCCCGAACAGGCGATGACCGAAGGGGCGGAAAAGATCAACGAAGGCGGCCGCGTCGCGGTGGTATTCGGCCCGGAACGCGCGGGCCTTGAAAACGACGACATCGCCCGGGCGAACGCGATCCTGTCGGTGCCGGTGAACCCGGATTTCCCGTCGCTGAACCTGGCGCAATGCACCCTTCTGACCGCCTATGAATGGCGCCGTGCCACGGAAACGATCGTGGCGTCGACCGTCGAACTGGCCGGCAGCGAATGGGCCACCGGCCTGGAGATCGAAAAGCTGGCCGAGCACTACGAGGACCGGCTGGGCCACGCGGGTTTCTTCTTCCCCGAGCACAAGGCGGAGGGGATGAAGATCAACCTGCGCAACCTCTGGTCCCGAATGCCGCTGACTCGCGCCGATGTGCAGATGCTGCACGGCGTGATGCGCCAGATGGTGCGCTGGAAGGAACGCGGCGAGTAAGCCCTACTCGTTGCCGCCGGACCAGATCCGGGACCAATCGTCCTTCATGTCGATCAGGACCCAGCCGAATTTCGGCGCATCGTCCATCGCCTTGTTCAGCGTGCCCACGTGGCTGTCGCGATCATAGGCCCATTCCCTCGCCGCGTCCGTATGGTGCACGATCATGCCCAGCCGTTTGCCGTCGCCGGACGTGGTCCATTGCAGCATCTGGTAATCGCCGTCGGAATTGCCCACCGCCAGGATCGGCCGCTTGCCGATATGGGATTCGATGCCCACGGGCTTGCCCGTCTTGTCGTCGATGAACAGGATGCCGGGTTCCTTCATGATCACCGGCTTGTCGCCCGCAACGGTATAGGTCGACTTGGATGACGATCCGATCACCTGTTGCGTCGGGATGTTGTAGGCCGTCTGCGTGATCGACCGCATGAAGTCGATACCCCCGCCCGACACGATATAGGTCGAAAAGCCCTGGTCGCGCAGATAGGTCAGAAGCTCGATCATCGGCTGATAGGTCATGTCGATATAGAGCATGTCCTTTTCCGGGTGCTTCTGGGTCGTCAGGAACTCGCGCGCATAGGTCTTGAACTCGTCCACCGACAGGCCGGAATGGGTGGCGCCGATGACCTCCAGCAGGCCTTTTTCGCCCGAGGCGGCAAGCGCCTTCATGTCGCCCTTGGCGGCGGCGGTCAGGACGTCGTCCTTCAGGATGCTGGGATCGTCCTTGGCCATGGCCTGCAGACGGTTGATCGCGAAGAGCAGCTGGAAATAAACCGGCTGTTCGGCCCAGAGCGTGCCGTCGTTGTCGAAAGTGGCGATGCGGTCCTCGACCGGTACGAAATCGTCTGACGCCGGGTCGGTCACGGTGGCTACGAAATCCAGGATTGCGGTCTTCGAGGCGCCGGGTTCCCACGAGGGCAGCGGATCGGCAAAGGCCAGGGTCGCGGACAGGGCCGCGGCGATTACGGTCGAAATCAATAGGCGCATTTGTCCCCCTTTGCAGTACTGGTGAACACCCGCCCGTGCGGGCCGTTCGCCATAGTGCTAGCACAGCTTTAGCGGGAACTCTTGTGCAAACATGTTTGCAACGGGTTTCGGAATGAATGCACACACTTCGGTACCGCCCCGCCGGTCCCCGGGCCGGTTTGCGGCCGAACCCTTCTTGCTGTGTACCAGAACTGCCGCGTCAGACGTCCGGGTTCAGGGAGCGTCGGGTGGAATATACCCGCATTGCCCGGACCCTAGTCGTAGCCCGTCATCTCCAGATATCCGCGGCCCAGCGCCTCGCCGGACCGGCGGTCGGTGATCTCGACTGGTCCTTCCCAATAGGCGAAGGCGGTCCCCATCCATGCGTCCGGGTTCAGCGCCCGGACGGTCACGTCGATGCCGCGGGCGGGCAGGGCCAGATGCCATTCGACGGGCACCTCGCGGCCGGCCACACTGGCCTTCTGGCCCGGTGTCAGCTTCAGCGCGCCGTCGGGGTAGGGATCGGGTTTGCCGTCGGCGCCGATCCAGGTGGCTGCGGTGAAGGGCGTACCGGTCCCGCGCATTCGCGCCGCCATCAGCTGCGTCCCATCGGTGAAATCCAGCGCGAACCAGTCCCAGCCCTTCTGGTCGACCGCCATGGGGGCCGAGGACCATTCGCGGTCCAGCCAGGCACGCCCGGTCACCGCCACCGGATCTTCGCCCGGGAAGGTCACGACCCCGCGTGCCGTGAAAGCGGGCTGCGAATAGTAATGGCTGGCGCGCCCGTCCAGTGCCTTTTCGGAAAAGCCGTTCTGACCGTGCAGGACCAGCGGGCCGTCCGCCGAAAGCGTCAGATTATAGGCGAAATCATCGCCGCGCGCCGTCAGGTCCAGGTGGCTCAGCCCCTCTCCGGCGCGGCCTTTCATGGTCCAGTCGTCGATCCAGGCGGCAAAGGGATCGGCCGTGACGCCGGCCTGGCCGATGCCGCCACGGGCAAAGCGTTCGGCAAAGCGATGGACGGTGGAAGAGGTCAGCGCCGCATGGCCCATCCAGATCTGCGGGCTGGTCCAGCCCTTGGCCTCGACCGGTTCCAGGGCGGACCGGAACAAGGTCCACTGGACACCGCAATGGCGGCCCGAGGCATCGACCAGCGTCGCTGTCAGATACCACCATTCGGTGCGGAATTCGGGATGTGCCCCGTGATCGTGGGGGAAGATCAGCTGATAGGCGGGATCGGGCAGCGCAAAACCGTCGGCGTCGTCCGACAATCCGGCAAAGCCCTGCGCCCAGACGGACCGGGTCGCCGCAAGAGCCAGACCGCCGGTCAGGACAGACCGGCGGGCAAGAACGACAGTGTCACGTTTGCGGGCCATGCGCCGGATGTGGCGCCGCCGGCAGCGTTCGGCAAGCCCCCACCTTTGGTGGGGACGTCAATGCCGCGGGGTCAGCTGCGTTCCAGCGTGTCCCTGGAACTGACAAGCCGCAGATACGGGGCCTGACGGGTTGCGAAACCGCTTGTAGGCTCGGCCATGCCCGCCGGTTCCGCGGCGGCCTTGGGTGCCACGGGGACGGCCGGTGCAGCCGGTCGCAGCGGCGGGCGCTGGTCGCGCTGGGGCGGTTCGGCCGCAGGCGCCGGTTCGAAGACGGTCTGGGGCTTGCGGACCATGTCCTCGTCCCCCGGACGGCCGGTGACGGACCGGATCGACACGGTGTCGACATCCAGCCGCAGCGGCGCGACCGGCTTCTTGTCGAACAGGATCACGCCCATGCAGCGCGTGACCTCTCCCAGGTCGCTTTTCAGCGGCAGCAGGATCGCGCGCGCTTCGACAGTGCCGGTAAAGGACGCGGCCAGCTTGCCCCGCAGCGTCGCCGCCGGGCGGCAGGACAGGTGCAGTTCCACGACCGCAGGGGCCGAGAAGACCTCCTCCAGCACGGCGGCCATCTGGCGACGGGCGACCGCCGAGAAAAGCGCGGTCATCGGCAGGCCGCGCAGTTCGGTCCCGGCATATTCGGTGAAGCGCGAGCCGGCGATGCGGAACCGTGCCTCGCCCTGGGCCACCCGTTCCAGGATGAAGGTGTCAGGCAGAAGGCTCGACAGCCCGCGCGGTGAAATCTGCGAGCGACGGGGCACGCCGCCATCTTCGCGCAGCGCGGCCCAATAGGCCTCGGCCTGGCGAAGGGGTGTCAGGCCCGGACCGCCGCCCGAACGGAACAGCGGGACCACCTTCGAGGCGGCAGCCCTGAAATTCAGTGTTTCGCTTCCCGTCGTGCGCTTGGACATCTCTACCTCTCAGGTCCGAAGAAGAATTCGCGTCTCTATTGTCACTTGGGCGAGTCCAGGCCGCTTTCTTATAGCGGGAAAACGCGTCCATCTGTTCGCCAAAGACCGGGTTCTTCGGTATGGACACCTGTCCTCTGGGGCGTGATGACTATACTAAATTGCCACCAATTAGACTGATTTTGGATAGAATTGATAAGATCTGGTTAACGCGGCGTTCACCTTAACTGAATCTTACCGCGCGGTGTATGCGGGCCACGACCGATTCCGGCGTCCCCGGCGGGGGCCTTGCCCTCAGGCAGTCCTTGGCATTAGGTGCGGCCCATGCGGCAGCGCAGCATCCTATGTGCCGCCATGGCAAAGAAAATTTTAATCGAAAGGCGCCCCATGCTGAAATCGATGACGGGATTTGCGGCCGCCAAGGGCGAACTGGGCCGCTATAGCTGGGGCTGGGATCTGCGCAGCGTGAACGGCAAGGGTCTGGACCTGCGCCTGCGGGTTCCCGACTGGATCGACGGGCTGGAAGCCGCCGTCCGGGCCGAACTTTCGAAGACGGTGACTCGGGGAAACGTTACCTTGAGTCTGCGTGTGACCCGCAGTGACGGGACCGCGTCCCTGGCGATCAATTCGTCGGCGCTGGACGCCGCGCTGGCTGCGATCCGCCAGATCGAGTCGCTGGCTGCCGACAAGGGCGTAACGCTGGCGCCGACAAAGGCCGCGGACCTGCTGCATGTGTCGGGCGTGATGGTCCAGGCGACGGAGGCAGAGGATCATGCGCCGCTGCTGAAGCAACTGAAGGCCGACTGTGCATCCCTGGCCCGGGCCTTCGACGGGATGCGGGCCCAGGAAGGCGCGGCATTGCAGGCCGTGCTGGCGGG
Source organism: Chachezhania sediminis (assembly GCF_009765275.1). Classification (GTDB taxonomy): domain Bacteria; phylum Pseudomonadota; class Alphaproteobacteria; order Rhodobacterales; family Rhodobacteraceae; genus Chachezhania; species Chachezhania sediminis. The sequence continues at coordinate 152,250 of NZ_VOPH01000001.1, read as the reverse complement.
GCAACTGGGCCAGATCGCGGCGCTGACGGAAGAGGCCGCGAAACGGGCCGAGGCGCGCAAGGAGACGGTGGCCGAGACGCTTCGTACAAACCTTGCCCGCGTGCTGGAGGCCACCGATGGCGCCGATCCCGACCGGGTGGCGCAGGAACTGGCGTTGCTGGCGGTCAAGGCCGACGTGACCGAGGAGATCGACCGCCTGCGCGCGCATGTTGACGCGGCGCGCGCGCTGATCGAGGCGGGCAGCCCCGCGGGGCGCAAGCTGGATTTCCTGATGCAGGAATTCAATCGCGAGGCCAACACGCTGTGTTCCAAGGCACAGTCGGTGGCCCTGACAGAGATCGGACTGGAGCTGAAGGCGGTCATTGACCAGATGCGCGAACAGGTCCAGAACGTCGAATAAGCCTTTCAAAGGACGGACATCATGACAGATCGGCGCGGCCTTCTGATCATCCTGTCTTCGCCCTCGGGCGCGGGCAAATCGACACTCGCCGGCAAGCTGCGGAAGTGGGATCCGTCGATCACCTTTTCGGTGTCGGCGACCACGCGTCCCCCGCGCGAGGGCGAGGTGGATGGCGAAGACTATTACTTCATGAGCCACGAGACATTCAAACGGCATGTCGCGCAGGGCGAGATGCTGGAACATGCGCATGTCTTCGGAAACTTCTATGGCTCGCCCAAGGCGCCGGTGCAGGCCGCGATCGAGGCGGGGCGCGATGTCCTGTTCGATGTCGATTGGCAGGGGGAACTGCAGATCCGGAATTCCGACCTGGCGCCCCATGCCCTGTCGATCTTTCTGCTGCCGCCATCGATCCCGGAACTGCGCAACCGCCTGATCGCCCGGGGCAAGGACAGCGTGGAAACGATCGCCGGCCGGATGGAGAAGAGCTGGGCCGAGATCAGTCACTGGGGCTATTACGACTTTGTCCTGGTGAACGAGGATCTGGACAAGACGGAACGACAGCTGCGGACGGTGATCGAGGCCACGCGCCTGCGCCGGACCCAGCAACCCGGCCTTCTGGCGCATGTGCGCAAGCTGCAGGCCGAATTCGAGGAGATGACATGACCATATATGCCCTGGGCAGCGTTGCGCCCCAGCTTCACGCCGATACCTGGGTGGCGCCCGACGCCAACCTGGTCGGCAACATCGTCCTGGAAGAAGGCGCTTCTGTCTGGTTCGGCTGCACGCTGCGCGGCGACAACGAGGAAATCCGTGTCGGCGCCGGGTCGAATGTGCAGGAAAATACCGTCTGCCATACCGACAAGGGTTTTCCGCTGACCATCGGGCCGGGTTGCACCATCGGCCACAAGGTCATGCTGCACGGCTGCACCATCGGTGAGAACACGCTGATCGGCATGGGGGCAACGCTTCTGAACGGTGCGAAGATCGGTAGGAATTGCCTGATCGGCGCCGGTGCGCTGATCACCGAAGGCAAGGAAATCCCCGACGGTTCGCTGGTTATGGGATCACCTGGCAAGGTCGTGCGCCAACTCGACGAGTCCGCGATCGAACGGCTGCGGATGAGTGCGTTGCACTATCAGGAAAACATGCGCCGCTTCCGCGCGGAACTGACAGAGGTCGGCAGATGACGAAAGACAAGGGTCCTCTTGGGGGCTCGCTGATGCGGCCTTTTCCGGCGCCTGGCAGTGCCAGCTGGCCGGTTGTCACGCCGATCTATCCGTCGGTCGTCTATGCCTCCGAAACCCCGGATGCGCTGGACGCGCAGTACGAAGGCCGGGTGTCGGGCTATACCTACTCGCGCGAAGGCCATCCGAACGCGGATGTCGTGGCGAACCTGGTGGGCGCCATGGAAGGGATCGAAGGCGGTACGCTGACCGGGTCCGGCATGGGCGCGGTGACCGCTGTGCTGATGGGGCTGTTCAAGTCGGGCGATCACGTCATCGGGGGGAACCAGCTTTACGGCCGGTCCCTGCGCATGATGAAGGAAGACCTGCCGCGGCTGGGCTTCGGTGTCAGCCTCGTCGATGCCGGCGATGCTGACGCGGTGAAGGCCGCGATCCGGCCCGAAACCAGGGCCGTGCTGATCGAGGTCGTGGCCAACCCCACCTTGCGGATTGCCGACCTGGATGGAATCGCGAGGGTCTGCCGCGAGGCGGGCGTTCTGCTGGTCGTGGACAATACCTTCACGACGCCGCGCGCGCTCAGGCCCTTCGAGCATGGCGCGGATATCGTCATCCACTCGCTGACGAAGCTGCTGGCCGGGCATTCCGACGTCATGCTGGGCTGGGTCGGCGCCAGGGACGCGGCGATCGCCCAGCGTCTGGATGTCTTTGCCGTCACCGCCGGGCTGACGCCCAGCCCCTTCGACTGCTGGCTGGCGGAACGCGGTATGCTGACCTTCCCGCTGCGGTTCGAAAAGGCGCAGGCAAACGCCAGGGCACTGGCCGAGGCGATGGTGGACCTGCCGGGCATGGCCCGCGTGATCTATCCCGGGCGGCCCGATCACCCGGATGCCAACCGCGCCGCGGCGCTGGTGGGCGGGCAGGGCGGCAACATGCTCAGCTTCGAACTGACCGGCGGGCGGGCGGCAGCCAATGCCTTTACCGCGGCGGCCCGGGGGCTGAACTTTGCGCCCACGCTGGGGGATGTCGGCACCACGATCTCGCACCCGGCATCGTCGTCGCACCGGGCACTGACGCCCGAGGAACGCGGTGCCCTTGGCATCTCGGAAGGTTTCTTCCGGCTGTCGGTCGGATTGGAGGAGACGGAGGCGCTGATCGAAGTTATCACCGCCGCCGTAGATGCCGCGAACAGGGCCGGTTGACGGCCGGCCGGGACCATCCCATGCCTGACGAGCTGATTTTCCAGTTCCTGAGTGCCATGCCGCTGCCGGCGCTTCTGGTCGACCAGACCGAGCGCATCATGGCCGCCAACGACGACGCGCTTGGTCTTCTGGGCCGGCGCATTGTCGGCCGGCACTATGCCACGATCCTGCGCCAGCCCCAGGTGATCGACGTGATCGAGTCGGGGCTGCACGACGGCAATCCGCGCAAGGCCCGCCACATCGCGGGCGACGGCGCGCAGGACATCATCTACGAGGTCTACTGCCGCTTTGTCCGGGGTATCGGCGCGGTGCAGGGTGGGGCGGTCCTGGTGACCTTCCAGGACGTCACCTACATGGAACAGGCGGGCCAGATGCGTCGGGATTTCGTCGCAAATGTCAGCCACGAACTGCGCACGCCCCTGACGGCATTGATGGGTTTCATCGAAACGCTGCGGGGGCCCGCCAGGGACGACAGCATCGCCCGCGAACGGTTCCTGACCATCATGGACGGCGAGGCGAACCGCATGAACCGGCTGGTCGGCGATCTTCTGTCCCTCAGCCGCGTAGAGAGCGAGGAGCGGGTCCGCCCCAAGGGCCTGGTCGACCTGACCGGACAACTGGAATCGACGCTGCGGTCCATCCGGCCGCTGGCCGAGGACGCAGGTGTCAAACTGACGCTGAGCAGCCCGGAGGACCCGGTGATGGTCACTGGCGACGCCGACCAGTTGCAGCAGGTCTTTACCAATCTGATCGAGAACGCGATCAAATATGGCGGATCGGGCGGAGTGGTCGATGTGGTGCTGTCCGTGTCAGACCGGGATCCGGCTGTACGCGCGGCCGCGGCGCGGGTGCAGGTAGTCGACAAGGGGCCGGGTATCGATCCGGTTCATATCCCGCGTCTGACGGAACGCTTCTATCGTGCCGACAGCCATCGCAGCCGCGAGCTGGGCGGAACCGGGCTGGGCCTGGCCATCGTCAAGCACATCATCAACCGCCACCGCGGCCGGCTGAGGGTCGAAAGCGAACCGGGCAAGGGTGCAACCTTCACGGTAATCCTGCCGATCTGACGGACAGGCGTTCCGTCACATTCCTTCATTGCAGGGAGTTCACCCGCGCCGTGACGGTCGGGCGACAGATTCGTGAAACGCGGAAGAATCGCGGTTTTTCCAAGGAATCTGCAATTCAGAAGAGATCGACCCCCGAAAATCGACACGTTTTCCGGGAAATTTTGACCAGTTGATAAAAAATTCAGCCTGAATCCGGGAAATTTCTGCTCTGCAGCGAGGATCGTCACAAAACGGTTACGTAAGTGTCACAAGAGCATCGCGCGCAGCCGATAGGACCCGTCCCGAACCCGGGGCGAAGCCCGGTGGATTGAAAGACACATGGAGAACACAATGCGTATTTTGACCGCGACCGCTTCGGCACTGGCCGTCGCCGCTGTTTCCGCGACTGCCGCCGCCGCGCGCGATCAAATCCAGATCGCCGGCTCGTCGACCGTTCTGCCCTACGCACAGATCGTCACCGAAGCTTTCGGCGAAAACTTCGATTTCCCGAGCCCGGTTGTCCAGGGCGGCGGTTCGTCGGTGGGCCTGAAAAACTTCTGCGAAGGCACCGGCGACAACACGATCGACGTGGCCAATGCATCGCGCAAGATCCGCGACAAGGAAATTCAGGCCTGCGCCGACAACGGCGTGACCGAGATCATGGAAGTCCGCATCGGCTATGACGGCATCGTCTTCGCTTCGGACATCAATGGTCCCAGCTTCGCCTTCACCCCGGAAGACTGGTACAAGGCGCTGGCCGCCAACGTCTATGTCGACGGTGCTGCCGTGGCGAACCCGAACAAGTCGTGGAAAGACGTGAACCCGGCGCTGGCCGACCAGACCATCCTGGCGCTGATCCCGGGCACCAAGCACGGCACCCGCGAAGTCTTTGAAGAGAAGGTCATCCTGGCCGGCTGCGAAGCCTCGGGAGATTTCGAGAAGTTCAAGGCCGATGCCGGCGGAGACAAGAAAGCGGCCGAGAAGTCCTGCATGGCGATCCGTACCGATGGCGTGTCGGTCGACATCGACGGCGACTACACGGAAACGCTGGCCAAGCTGAACAACGACAAGGATGCCATCGGCGTCTTCGGCCTGGCGTTCTATGAAAACAACACCGACAAGCTGACCGTCGCCACCATGAGCGACGTCACCCCGACCGTCGCTTCGATCGCGTCGGGCGAATACCCGGTGTCGCGCCCACTGTACTTCTACGTCAAGAAGCAGCATATCGGCATCATCCCGGGCCTGAAGGAATATGCCGAGTTCTTCGTGTCCGACGCGATGGCCGGCAATGGCGGTCCGCTGTCGAACTATGGCCTGGTGCCGGATCCGGAACTGGCAAAGACCCAGAAGGCCGTGGCCGACGAAGAAACCATGGGTTCGAACTCGTAATCTCCGGATTGCCTGATCTCTGACACGATCCCGGGGCGGCGCCGTCTGGAGGTGCCGCCCTTCCTCTACTCCGGACCTAAGATGGTCCCCCTTTTCCGCACGGTCGTCCTGGCCCTGGCCACAACGCGACCGGATCCCGAGCGGGAGGAAACATGTCCGCCACCTGGCTATTCGCGGTGATCCTTGTCTTGGCCGTTGCCGGTTTCTTCATCGGCCGCGCCCGGGCGATGCATGACGCCGACGGCGACATCCGCAAGCTTCATTCGCTGCCCATCTATTACGGCCTGAACGTGGCCATGGCTGCCGCCGTACCGGCACTGGTCGTCCTTCTGGTCTGGCAGCTTGCCCAGCCGCTGGTGATCGAGAGCATGGTGTCCAAGCAGGTGCCCGACTCGGTCGTCGAGAAGGTCGGCGCTCTGAACCTGGTGATGAGCGACGTGCACAGGATCGCCGAAGGGCTGGACCGTGCCGTGTCGCAGGGGGCCATGACGTCCGAATTCGCCGACACAATCCGCACCGAGGAAACCGACATCCGCGCCCGCCTGGCAGAGGTCGGCGTCCCGCTGGCCGCCGATGTCGACCCCGCCGTCCTGGATGCCGCGCAATCCTTCCGGGGCATCGCCGCGACCGGCCGCATGCTGATGAGCGTGGTTGTTCTGGGCCTGGCCATCGGCGGCTTCGGCGTCGCCTACTGGTTGACCGGCCGGGATTTCCGCGCCCGGAAATATGTCGAGGGCGGCCTGAAGATCCTGCTGATCATGGCGGCCGGCATCGCCATCCTGACCACCGTCGGCATCGTCCTGTCCCTGGTGTTCGAGTCGCGGTCCTTCTTCTCGCAGTACCCGTGGTACAAGTTCTTCTTCGGCACCACCTGGTCGCCCAACTTCCGCGGCGATTCCGACCTTGGGATCCTGCCTCTGCTGTGGGGCACGGCTTATGTCTCGCTGATCGCACTCGTGGTCGCGGTTCCGGTGGGGCTGTTCGCCGCCATCTACCTGTCGGAATATGCAGGTCCCAGGGTCCGCGCGGTGGCCAAACCCCTGATCGAGATCCTGGCCGGCATCCCGACCATCGTCTATGGCCTGTTCGCACTGACCACCGTGGGCCCGCTGCTACGCGACTACTTCGCCCAGCCGATGGGCCTGGGCAACAGCGCCAACTCTGTCGCGACGGCGGGCCTGGTCATGGGGATCATGCTGATCCCCTTCGTGTCTTCGCTGTCCGACGACATCATCAACGCCGTGCCGCAATCCTTGCGTGACGGGTCGCTGGGCCTTGGCGCCACCTCTTCGGAAACCATCCGCCAGGTCGTCATTCCGGCGGCGCTGCCGGGCATCATCGGCGCCATCCTTCTGGCCGCATCCCGCGCCATCGGCGAGACCATGATCGTCGTCCTTGGGGCAGGGGCTGCGGCCCGAATGGACATGAACCCGTTCGAGGCGATGACCACTGTCACCGTGAAGATCGTCAGCCAGCTGACCGGCGATACCGACTTTTCCTCGCCCGAGACGCTGGTGGCCTTTGCACTTGGCCTGACCCTTTTCGTCGTCACGCTGGGACTGAACGTCCTGGCCCTGATCATTGTCCGCAAGTACCGGGAGCAGTACGAATGAGCGACAGCACGCTTGGCCTGCCGCCGGGAAGCGGCGTACCGCCGACTTCCAAGCCCGTCCGCCCGTCCCTGATCGAACCGGACCCCAAGATCCGCCGTCGTCACGCAAAGGAACGCCGGTTCCGCACCTTCGGCATGATCGCCGTCGGCATCGGTGTGCTGGCGCTGGTCGTCCTGGTGGGGTCGGTCCTGAAGCAGGGCCTGCCGGCCTTCAGCCAGACCTTCATCGACGTGCCGGTCTATCTGGACCCGGCCAAGCTGGACCCCGACGGCAACCGCGACCCGGAAGAGATGAAGAAGGTCCTGACCTTCGGCTACAGCCCCCTGATCGCCGCGGGCCTGCAGGCCGATCTGGTCAAGCGCGGGCTGGACAAGGAAGGCGTGACCGCCAAGGAGGTCGCGGCGCTGGTGTCGAAGGGCGCCGCCGCGCAGCTGCGCGACTATGTCCTGGCCCATCCCAAGAAGCTGGGCGAGACGATCGAATTCCGTTTCCTGGCGAACGGCCGCGTCGACGGCTACCTGAAGGGCCGGGTGACGATGGAGAGCGCCGCGCTGGACAGCAACATCTCTCCCCAGCAGCTGCAGCTGGTCGACAAGCTGCGCGCGGCTGGTCTGGTACAGAAGAAATTCAACTGGCGGTTCATCACCGGGCCCGATGCCTCGGACAACCGTCCGGAAGCGGCGGGCATGGGCGTGGCGATCATCGGGTCGCTCTACATGATGATGGTGGTGCTGGTGCTGGCGCTGCCCATCGGGGTCGCAGCCTCGATCTACCTTGAAGAATTTGCCAAGCAGAACCGCTGGACCGACCTGATCGAGGTGAACATCTCGAACCTGGCGGCCGTGCCGTCCATCGTCTTCGGGATCCTGGGTCTGGCGATCTTCATCAACTGGGCCGGCCTGCCGCAATCGGCGCCGCTGGTGGGCGGTCTGGTCCTGACGTTGATGACACTGCCGACGATCATCATCTCGACCCGGGCCGCGCTGAAGGCGGTGCCGCCGTCCCTGCGCGACGCGGCACTGGGGCTGGGGGCGTCGAAGACCCAGGCCGTCTTTCACCACGTCCTGCCGCTGGCCATGCCGGGCATCCTGACCGGCACGATCATCGGCCTGGCGCAGGCGCTTGGCGAAACCGCGCCGCTGATGCTGATCGGCATGGTGGCCTTCGTCCGCGACTTTCCCGAAGCACCGCCCGCCGGCCTGCTGGATCCCGCCTCGGCGCTGCCGGTGCAGGTCTACAACTGGACCCAGCGGTCGGACCCTGCTTTTGTGGAACGCGCCTCCGGTGCCATTATCGTGCTGCTGGTCTTTCTCGTCCTGATGAACACCTTGGCGATCATCCTGCGTCGCCGGTTCGAACGTCGCTGGTAACGGGAGCAATGAAAATGAATGACATGACGCTGATGGATCGCAAAGTGACAACCGGAACCGTGAAGATCTCTGCCCGCGAAGTTCAGGTGTTCTATGGCGACACCCACGCCATCAAGGACGTGGACGTCGATATCGAAGACAACACCGTGACCGCCTTCATCGGCCCCTCGGGCTGCGGGAAATCGACCTTCCTGCGCTGTCTGAACCGCATGAACGACACCATCGACGTCTGCCGCGTCAAGGGTTCGATCAAGCTGGACGGGCAGGACATCTATGACAGCAAGGTCGACCCGGTGCAGCTGCGCGCCCGCGTGGGCATGGTGTTCCAGAAGCCGAACCCGTTCCCCAAGTCGATCTTCGACAACGTGGCCTACGGGCCCAAGATCCATGGCCTCGCCCGCAACAAGACCGAACTGGCCGAGATCGTCGAAAAATCCCTGCGCCGCGCCGCCCTTTGGGAAGAGGTCAAGGACCGCCTGTCGGCCCCCGGCACCGGCCTCTCGGGCGGTCAGCAGCAGCGCCTGTGCATCGCCCGCGCAGTCGCGACCGAACCGGAAGTCCTGCTGATGGACGAACCCTGTTCGGCGCTTGACCCGATTGCCACCGCCCAGGTCGAGGAACTGATCGACGAACTGCGGCAGAACTTTTCGGTCGTGATCGTCACGCACTCGATGCAGCAGGCGGCACGCGTCAGCCAGAAGACCGCCTTCTTCCACCTGGGCCACCTTGTCGAATACGGCGAGACGGGCCAGATCTTCACCAATCCGGTCGATCCCCGGACTGAAAGCTACATCACCGGCCGCATCGGCTGAGCCCGGCGCCCATGGGAGCGCGAAAAGACATGCCCGACCGCCCCGAAGATCAGGACCCGAAGGTCACACCCGCCGCCGCTGAACACAGCGGGCAGGGTGGTACGACCGCAGGGGCCGGAACCCCGACCCGGCCGACCCTGGCCGACAAACCGAACGAACAGCACATCGTGTCGTCCTTCGACCGCGAGCTGGAGACCGTGCAGGCCCGCATCATGAAGATGGGCGGCCTTGTCGAGGCCGCGATCATGGACAGCGCCCTTTCGCTGGAAATGCGCGACGAGGAACTGGCCGAACGCGTCCGCAAGGGCGACCTGGCCATCGATGGCCTGGAAGAGATGATCCAGGAAGAAACCTCTCGCCTGATCGCGCTCAGAGGCCCGACGGCCGTCGACTTGCGGGTGATCCTGACGGTGATGAAGATTTCCGGAAATCTCGAACGGATCGGCGATTACGCGAAGAACATCGCGAAGCGGACGACGGTCCTGGTGCAGGTGCCGTCGGTGTCGGACAGTGCGTCGGCGCTGCGCCGGATGGCGCGCGAGGTCGAGCTGATGCTGCGCGATGCGCTGGACGCCTATATCATGCGGGACCAGGAACTGGCCCGCGACGTGATCGAGCGCGATCTGGAAGTCGACCAGATGTACAACGCGCTGTTCCGCGAATTCCTGACCTTCATGATGGAAGACCCGCGGTCGATCACGCCCTGCATGCACCTGCACTTCATTGCCAAGAACATCGAACGGATGGGCGACCATGTCACGGCGATTGCCGAACAGGTCGTCTATCTCGTGTCGGGCGACCGGCCGGATGACAACCGGCCCAAGGCCGATACCACGTCGGTGACGTCCTAGGAGAAGACCCCATGTCTGTCGATCAACCCACGGTCCTGGTCGTTGAAGACGAACTGGCCCAACGCGAAGTGCTGTCCTACAACCTGGAAGCCGAAGGGTTCCGCGTCCTGAAGGCCGGCAATGGCGACGAGGCGCTGCTGCTGGTGGACGAGGATGTGCCGGACATAATCGTGCTGGACTGGATGATGCCGAACCTGTCGGGCATCGAGGTCTGTCGCCGGCTGAAGACACGGCCGGAAACGCGCTCGATCCCGATCATCATGCTGTCGGCCCGGTCGGAAGAGGTGGACAAGGTCCGCGGCCTGGAAACCGGCGCCGACGATTATGTCGTGAAACCCTATTCGGTGATCGAATTGATGGCCCGCGTGCGGACCCAGTTGCGCCGTGTGCGGCCGTCGACCGTGGGCTTGCGCCTGGAATTCGACGACATCGTGCTGGATGCCGAAACCCACAAGGTCAGCCGGTCCGACCAGCCGCTGAAGCTTGGCCCCACAGAATTTCGCCTGCTGTCGACCTTCATGGAAAAGCCAGGCCGGGTCTGGAGCCGCGAACAGCTTCTTGACCGGGTCTGGGGTCGCGACATCTATGTCGACACGCGCACCGTGGATGTCCATATCGGCCGCCTGCGGAAGGCACTGACTCAGTATGGCGGGCCCGATCCCGTTCGTACCGTCCGCGGCGCCGGTTACGCACTGGGCTGACCCGCGAGGATCTCCTGCCATATCCACGCCCGGTCATTGGCCGCGCCGTCGGGTGCCTCCGGCGGGAGTATTTGGGAAGAGAAGAAGCCAGCGCGCGCGCCCCTGCTTTCTCCATTTTCCAAATACCTCCGGGGGAGGCCGCCCGGAACGGGCGGGCGGGGGCAGCGCCCCCCCAGGTGCCGGTCGGGGCAGGGGTGCTGCGCATATTGCATTCGGATCCGGTTCCTTTATGGATCTGACATCCATCAGCCGAACGGAAGGATTACCCCCATGACCGAGACCGCCCCGCGCCCGACGCTTCGCGCCAAGGATGCGCCCGATCTGGGCACTGTCGACTGGACCGATCCGTTCCGCCTGGAAGACCAGCTGACCGAAGACGAACGCATGGTGATGTCGTCCGCCCGCTCCTATGCGCAGGAAAAGCTGCAGCCGCGCATCACCCAGGCCTTCGAGGAAGAAGGCGTCGAACCCGGCATCTTCGCCGAGATGGGCGAGATGGGCCTTCTGGGCACCACGCTGCCGGAAGAATACGGCGGGCTGGGTGCCGGTTACGTCACCTATGGCCTGGTCGCCCGCGAAGTGGAGCGTGTGGACAGCGGATATCGCTCGATGATGTCGGTCCAGTCCAGCCTCGTGATCTACCCGATCTATGCCTACGGCTCGGAAGAGCAGCGGAAGAAGTACCTGCCCAAATTGGCGTCGGGCGAGTGGATCGGCTGTTTCGGCCTGACCGAGCCGGATGCCGGTTCCGATCCGGGCGGCATGAAGACCCGTGCGGCGAAGGTGCAGGGCGGTTACGTCCTGAACGGCGCCAAGATGTGGATTTCGAACGCGCCCATCGCCGATGTCTTCGTCGTCTGGGCCAAGTCCGAAGCGCACGGTGGCAAGATCCGCGGCTTCATCCTGGAAAAGGGTATGAAGGGCCTGACCGCGCCGAAGATCCAGAACAAGCTCTCGCTGCGCGCCTCGGTCACCGGGGAAATCGTGCTGGACAATGTCGAGGTGCCGGAAGATGCGCTGCTGCCCAATGTCGAAGGCCTGAAAGGTCCGTTCGGCTGTCTGAACCGCGCGCGCTATGGCATCAGCTGGGGTGCGATGGGCGCGGCAGAATTCTGCTGGCACGCCGCGCGCCAGTACGGTCTGGACCGGCACCAGTTCGGCCGTCCGCTTGCGCAGACGCAGCTGTTCCAGAAAAAGCTGGCCGATATGCAGACCGAGATCACGCTGGGCCTGCAGGGATCTCTGCGCGTGGGGCGCCTGATGGACGAGGCCAAGGCCGCGCCCGAGATGATTTCGATCATGAAGCGCAACAACTGTGGCAAGGCGCTGGATATCGCGCGGCAGGCCCGCGACATGCATGGCGGCAACGGCATCAGTCTGGAATTCCAGGTGATCCGGCACATGGTGAACCTGGAAACGGTGAACACCTATGAAGGCACCCACGACGTGCACGCGCTGATCCTGGGCCGCGCCCAGACCGGCCTGCAGGCCTTCTTCTGACCGGAACGCATCGGGCTCGGGCCGGGCAGGGCGGCGATACGCCCCGTTCGGCCGGGGCTTCACATCCGCCCGATCCTGAATATGTTGGATTGAACATGCGACGCATCTGGGACCGCCTGAGGGGACACCGCACCATGCAGACAAAGAAGATCACCGAAACCGTTTCGGTCGCGGGACAGATCCTGCCCACCGACATGCCGCAGGTTCACGCCATGGGCTTCAAGTCGGTGGTCTGCAATCGTCCCGATGGCGAAGCCGGCGACCAGCCGCTCTTTGCCGATATCGAGAAGGCCGCGGCCAACTGCACGATCGAGGCGCGCTATCTGCCGGTTTCCGGCGCGACGGGCCCGATCCCGGACCACGCCGCCGCGCTGCAGGCAATGTGGGACGAGCTTCCGAAGCCGGTTCTGCTGTTCTGCCGTTCCGGCGCACGCAGCGAGAACCTGTACCGGATGACAGCGCCCGCGCTGGACGTCTGAGGAAGCATGGCAGGCGCGCGGGCATCGGGTCTGGCGCGTCTGCTGCCGATCCTGGATTGGGGGCCCCGCTATGGCCGGGCCGAACTGGGCGGCGACCTGACCGCGGCGGTCATCGTTGCAGTTCTTCTGATCCCCCAATCCCTGGCCTATGCGCTGCTGGCGGAACTGCCCGCCTACATGGGCCTCTATTGCGGGATTTTCCCGCTGTTTCTCTATGCGATCTTCGGCACGAGCCCGTTTCTTGGCATCGGCCCGGCGGCGCTGCTGTCGCTTATGACTGCCTCGGCCCTTGGGCACCTGCAACTGGATACGGTCACCGCGCAGGTGACTGCGGCCGGAGTGCTGGCACTTATGACCGCCGGCATCCTGTTGTTGATGGGTGTGCTGCGGCTGGGGGTGCTGGCCAATTTCCTCAGCCATCCCGTAGTGTCGGGCTTCGTTTCGGCGTCGGCCATAGTGATTGCCACCAGCCAGTTGCAGCACATCCTTGGCATCCACACCGAAGGCCACACGCTGCCGGAACTGGTGGCCAGCATTGCGCCGAAGCTGAGGCAGGTCAATGCGCCCTCGGTCGTCATCGGGCTGGGGACGATCCTGTTTCTTGTGCTGGTCCGTCGCTACCTGGCAGAGCTGCTGCAGAGCCTGGGCATGGGGGCCGTCGTTGCGACCACGCTGACCCGGATTGCGCCGATCTTCGCCGTTGCGGCCGGCACATTCGCCGCTTGGCACTGGAACCTGGCCGATCTGGGCGTCCAGATCGTCGGCAAGGTGCCACAGGGGCTGCCACCCATCGGCATCCCGCATATGCAACTGTCGCACCTGCAGGCCCTGTTGGGGCCCGCGATCATGCTGGCTCTGGTGGGGTATGTCGAAAATATCTCGCTTGCACAGACCTTTGCAGCGAAAAGCGGCGCCAAGATTTCTCCCAATCAGGAGTTGATCGGACTGGGATCTGCCAATCTGGCCGCCGGCATCGCCGGGGGATACCCGCTGGCGGGAGGGTTCGCGCGGACCAGCGTCAACTTCGACGCCGGCGCGCGCACGCCAGCCGCGGGGGCGATGACCGGGGCGATCATTCTTCTGGCTGCGATGTTCCTGACGCCGTTGCTCCACTATCTGCCCTTGGCCGTGCTGGCCGGGCTGATCATCGTCTCGATCCTGCGCCTGATCGATATCCAGGTCCTGACGCGCAGCTGGACCTATTCCCGCGACGATTTCCTGGCCGTGGCCGCGACTATGGTCATGACACTGATCGCGGGGGTCGAACTGGGCCTGGGATCGGGCATTGTTCTGTCAATTGTCTTGCTGGCGTTGAAGTTTTCGCACCCGCATGTCGCCGAGATTGGGCAAGTTCCGGGCACGCGCCTCTATCGCAACCGCGAACGGCAGGAGGTGATCATCGATCCTGAAATCCTGAGCCTGCGGGTCGACTCCAGCCTGTACTTCACCAACGCCCGCTGGATGGAGGACATGGTGATGGAGCACGTGCACAACCGGCCGGGGGTGAAGCACGTGTTGCTGATGTTCGCCGGGATCAACGATGTCGACCTCAGCGCGCTCGACTCGCTGACCGTGATTGACCAGCGATTGCAGCACATGGGCGTCGCGCTGCACCTGACGGAAATGAAGGGCGAGGTTCGCGACCGGCTGGCCCGCAGCGATTTCCTGACCACGCTTAGCGGGCAGGTTTTCGCGACGCAGGACGACGCGATCCAGAGCTTGCGGGCTTCGGCCGGCTAGGCCACGGCGCGGGCCTGTCGATTGTCGCACCTAAATAGAAATGTCGCCGGTTTCGCAAAGTAGAAGTGTCACCTTTGGCGCGGCGGACCAGTCGGGAGTTCCAGCCCTCGGTATTGCGCCGTCCGTTCGGTGCGCCTGATACCGCGCGCCCGATGACGGTTCAGTCCGAGCACATTCGCAGCCGCGACCGTCGTCATCTGGTCCTGCGTTACCCGGCTCAATACCTCGATCCGGTTCAACGCGCTCGCTCATCGCAATCCATCCCACCGCCACGCTCCAGTCCTGCACCTACAGGGAAGTGTCACACTTCAACTTTGCACATGTGGGACATTCTACCTTTGCAGTCACATCGATTGATCCCGTAATCCGTATTATGAATAAATAGTGACATGATGGATGGCAGGAATCTGTCCGGACCGCCGATGTCCACAGGCAGTTCCCCGCTTGCGGTATGCTAAGCAACTATTCGTAATGATTTAACAAAATGATGTATCCAAACATCTTCCACACAGTTTCGTACACAGTTTTCCACATCGGATGAAAGGTGTCACCGGCCGCGTCGCACCAGGCGTACTGGAGGCAGAGACGACCTTGGCAACGGTCCCGGCAGTGGACCGCAGTTCGGTGGCATGATCGGATTCCCGTCTTCCCACCGGCGGTGCATGACATTCGGCCCAGTGCACCCGCGATCACCCCGTTGCGCTTCGTGGCAACCCATGCCAAGAATTGGCTGGCACTTGTCAGGATGGCACGCCTTTCTGCGAAATTCCGTTCCGTCATGCGGTATTGGCAGCTTGTTCGTTCCGGACTAACATCCTGCCGGAGGAAGAGTCGCGGTGGCTTTTGACAACCGCGACTATGGGAGGACATTCGAAATGCGCAGCCCTTGCGTGGAGCACCCGGAAGACCCGGGGGTTTCTGCATGACCATGGTGCCGTCCACCGGCATGACCCGGGATGAGGCCGTCCGGCACCTGACCGAGACGGAGCCCGCCTTTGCACTGGAAACGGTGACGGTCCGTGGTGTGACCTATCCGGCCTTCAAGAACGCGCCGCCGCATCTGCGCGCCTTTCTGGATGCGTGCCGCCCGGCGATGGACAACGGTGCCGCGGATTTCCTGGTTTACCAGGACGAACGCTGGACCTTTGATGAATTCCTGGGCGATGTGGACCGGATGGCCCATGTCATGGTGAGCCGCCTGGGCGTCACCAAGGGGACGCCGGTGGCGCTTGGGATGCGCAACTACCCTGAAATCCTGATCCTGATGTGCGCAATCGCCGCTGCAGGTGGCGTCGTCGTCTTCCTGAACGCGTGGTGGACGACAGAGGAGATGGATTATGCCCTGAAGGACAGCGGCGCCAGGCTGGTCTTCGCGGACGGCCAGCGGATCGAGCGGATCCGGCCCATCGCGGCCGAAAGCGGCCTGACGCTGGTTGGTGTGCGCGAAGGCGAAGCGCTGGCCGATCTGGGCTATTCGGCGCTTTGCGCGGCGGAAACGGCAACCGGGGCGCCGGCGGTTGAGATTCACCCGGACGACGATTTCGCCGTCATGTATTCGTCCGGCACCACGGGCCACCCCAAGGGCGTCGTCTTGACCCATCGGGGTGCGGTCCATTCCGGGTATTCGCATTATTTCCAGCTGGTTGCGGCACCTTTGGTAACGCCGCCGGATCCGGATGCGCCACCTGCACCGCGGCCCGCCGCCCTGATCGTGACACCCTTGTTCCACGTCACCGCGACCCATGCGGCCTTCTTCGGCAGCCTGCCTGGCGGATCGAAGATCGCCCTGATGTACAAGTGGGATGCCGCCGAGGCAGTGCGCGTGATCCAGGCGGAAAGCATCACCAAGCTGGTCGGTGTGCCGACCCAGACTGCCGAACTGGTGGAAGCCGCGCGATCCATGGACGTCACGCTGGACTCGCTGCGTTTTATCGCGTCGGGCGGTGCCAAGCGACCCGCGGCGCAGGTCGAGCCGTTGGCCACGGCCTTTCCCAGCGCGTCCATCGCCACCGGCTGGGGCATGACCGAAACAAGCTCGATCGGGATCGGTCTTGCGGGTCCTGAATACCTGGAACACCCAGGCGCCGCGGGACGGCTGCACCGGCCCCTGCAGGAGCTTCGCATCGTCGATGATGCCGGCAACCCGCTGCCGGTCGGCCAGATCGGCGAGATCGCTGTCAAAAGCGTCTGCAATATGCGGTGTTACCTGAATAAGCCGGAAGCCACGGCCGAGGTGCTGAAGGACGGCTTCATGCACACCGGCGATCTGGGGTTCATCGACGAGGACGAGATCGTCACCATCGTCGACCGCAAGAAGAACATCATCATCCGCGGCGGCGAGAACATCGCTTGTCTGGATGTTGAAGGCGCACTGCACCGGCACCCCGACGTGCTGGAGGCCTGTGCCTTTTCGATGCCCGACGAACGTCTGGGCGAAACAGTGGGCGCCGGTGTGCAACTGCGTCCGGGTTCGACCCTGACGGAGGACGCATTGCGCGCGTTCCTGAAGGACCACATCGCACGTTACAAGGTGCCGGATCGCATCTGGCTTCAGGCGGAGCCCCTGCCCCGCATCGCCACTGACAAATACGACCGGCGTTCCTTGCGCGCCGCCTGCCTGTCCACCTTGAAGGAGGAGGAAACGACATGACCACCACGCCGAGCGACGCCGAGATCGGTGCCTATATCGCAAAGGCCGGTGCCGCTGCCTGGGACGTCCCGGGCATCGATGCATCCGTCCCGCGCCGACCGATCAAGACCGTGGGCATCATCGGGGCCGGTACCATGGGTGGCGGTATCTCGATGAACTTCGCCTCTGTCGGGTATCCTGTGACCATCGTGGAGACGAAGCAGGACGCGCTGGACCGCGGCCTGGGCGTCGTGCGCACGAACTACCAACGTTCTGCCGAACGCGGACGCTTCCCGGTCGAGGAAGTGGACGAGCGCATGGGCCGATATACCGGCGCCCTGTCGATGGAGGCGCTGGCCGACTGCGATCTGGTGATCGAGGCCGTGTTCGAGAACATGGACCTGAAAAAGCAGATCTTCACCGAACTGGATCGCATCGTGAAACCGGGCGCGATCCTGGCGACGAATACCTCGGCACTGGACATCGACGAGATCGCGTCCGTCACGAGCCGGCCGCAGGACGTGATCGGGTTGCATTTCTTTTCGCCTGCCAACATCATGAAATTGCTGGAAATCGTACGTGCCGACCACACTGCGGACGATGTCGTGGCCACGACGATGGATCTGGCGAAAGAGATCCACAAGATCGCCGTCCTGGTCGGTGTCTGCCCGGGTTTCGTGGGCAACCGCATCCTGCGGTCTCGTCAGGAAATGGCGAATGCGCTGGTCTACAAGGGTGTCTTGCCCTGGGACGTCGACAGCGCGCTGAATGCCTTTGGCTTTAAGATGGGACCGTTCCAAATGGCGGACCTGGCCGGGTTGGATATCGGCTGGTCCAAGGGCGCCAAGACGCAGAACCCGATCCGGGACGCGCTGTGCGAAATGGACCGCCGCGGCCAGAAGACCAAGGCGGGTTTCTATGACTATGGCGATGACCGCAAGGGCGTGCCGTCCGAGGTGACCGCGCAGATCATCCGCGAGATCACCGGCGCCGAGCCGACCACCATGAGCCAGGACGAGATCATCGAGACGCTGGTCTATCCGATGATCAATACCGCCGTCCGGATCATGGAGGAAAACAAGGCCCAGCGTGCATCCGACATCGATGTGGTCTGGCTGAACGGCTATGGCTGGCCGGCCGACAAGGGCGGGCCGATGTTCTATGGCGACATGGTCGGTGCAAAAGCCGTGCTGGCCACGATGGAGGCGCTGAACTCCGACGACCCCGAGTTGCAGCCCACGAAAACGCTTCGGGACCTTGCAGCAAGTGGCGGAAAATTCACGGAAATCGACACGGGCGGTCTGAAGACCGGCAAGGGGGCAGCATGACCGAATTCATCACGACCGAACGCCGGGGCAACGTCTTCATCGTCACGATGAACCGCCCCGAAGTCTACAACGCCGTTCACCCGCCGATGCATCACGAAATGCACGGGGCGTGGGAGGAATACGCGGCCGACGACAGCTTGTGGTGCGCGATCCTGACCGGCGCGGGCGAAAAGGCGTTTTCGGCCGGAAACGACCTGAAATACACGGCCTCGGGTGGCAAGATGAAGGGCCCCGACAGTGGCTTCGCCGGGCTGACCAGCAACTTCACCCGGGAAAAGCCGATCATCGCCGCTGTGAACGGCTTTGCCATGGGAGGCGGGTTCGAAACGGCGATGGCCTGCGATATCCTGATCGCGGCTGAAAACGCGACCTTTGCGTTGCCAGAGGTCAAGGTCGGCTTCTTTGCAGCCGCGGGCGGCGTCCAGATGCTAACCCGTTTCGTGCCGCGCAAGATCGCGAACGAGATGATCCTGACCGGCCGTCACATCAGTGCGGCCGAGGCGAAGGAGATCGGGATCGTGAACGCCGTCGTCCCGCAGTCGGGGCTGATGGATGCCGCCATGGCCAAGGCGGCCGAGATTACCAGTGTCTCGCCCTCTGCCATCAAGGCATCGAAGCGCGTGCTGAACGCGCTCGATACCGAACACAGCTTTGCCGAAAGCATCGAATACAGCCGCGAGGTCATCATGGACCTGCGGCACACCGATGATTTCAAGGAAGGCGTCACCGCCTTTGTCGAGAAACGCGCGCCCAAATGGGTCGGGCACTGATACGCCCTGAAGGAGTGAACATGGAAAGTACGTTCGACATGATGAACCTCGAGATGTCGGAGAAGGCGAAGCCGCTTCTCGAGAAGGTGATCCGGCATATCCGCGACAACGTGGATCCCTATACCGAGGAATTCTACCGCCTGGGCGAAAACCGCCCGAACCGCTGGGAACATACGCCGGAACAACTGGCGCTGCTGGAGCAGATGAAGGACAAGGCGCGCGAGGCGGGCCTGTGGAATTTCTTCCTGCCCAATGCGGAAACCGGCGAAGGCCTGTCGAACCTCGACTATGCCTATATCGCGGTGGAACTGGGTAAGAACCCCCTCGCCTCTCAGACCATGAACTGTTCGGCGCCGGATACCGGCAACATGGAAGTGCTGGAACGGGTCGGCACGCCGGAACAGAAGGAACAGTGGCTGAAACCGCTTCTGGCGGGCGAAATCCGGTCGGCCTTTGCCATGACTGAACCGGATCATGCCTCGTCGGATGCGCGCAACATCTCGACCAGCGCGGTTCTGGAAAACGGCGAATGGGTGATCAACGGGGACAAGTACTACATCTCCGGCGCGGGCGATCCGCGGTGCAAGATCATGATCACCATGGTCAAGACGTCGCCTGACGCGGAACCCTTCCGCCAGCAAAGCCAGATCCTGGTGCCGATGGACACGCCCGGGGTCGAGGTGCTGGAAGGCATGCAGGTCTTCGGCGAGGACGACGCGCCCCACGGCCACATGCACATCCGCTTTACCAACGTGCGCGTGCCGCAGGAGAACATCCTGTGGGGTGAAGGCCGCGGGTTCGAAATCTCTCAGCTGCGGCTTGGGCCGGGGAGGATCCACCACTGCATGCGCTCGATCGGTCAGGCCGAAAAGGCGCTGGACCTGATGATCGCGCGGGGCATCAGCCGCGAGGCCTTCGGCAAGAAGATCATCGACCTGGGCAAGAACATGGAAACGATCAGCCGCGCGCGGATCGAGATCGAGGCGATGCGCCTGATGGTGCTGAAGGCCGCCAAGGCCATGGATACGCTCGGCAACAAGGAAGCCCGCGTCTGGGTGTCGATGATCAAGGCGATGGTGCCGGAAAAGACATGCCAGATCATCGACCAGGCGATCCAGGTTCATGGCGCGACCGGCATTTCCCAGTGGACCCCTCTGGCCGGCATGTACACCAGCCAGCGCACGCTGCGCCTGGCCGATGGCCCGGACGAGGTGCACCATGCCGTCGTCGCTCGCGCCGAACGCAAGGCGTTCGAAAGCTCCAACGACCGGCAGTCGGCGATCACCGGACTGGTTGTCGGCGGACAGAAATTCCAGGGGCCGTAAGAACATGAGCAAGATGTTTGATCTGACCGGCAAGGTGGCGCTGTTGACCGGCGCCTCCAAGGGCATGGGGCTGGCCATGGCCACGGCCCTGGCCGAACACGGCGCGCGGGTGGTGATTTCCGCCCGCAAGCAGGACCAGCTGGACGAGGCCGCAGCGGTGATCAACGCCGCCGTGGGCAAGGATCTGGTGTCGGGCGTCGCCTGCAATATCGGCTATCGCGAACAGATCGAGGCGCTGGTCGCCAAGACCCGTTCCGATGCCGGGCCCATCGACGTGGTGATCGGCAATGCCGGGGTGAACCCCTATTACGGGTCGATCCTGGATATTCCCGACGAGGCCTATGAAAAGACCATGCAGGCCAACGTCCAGTCGGACCTGTGGCTGGCCAATGCGGTGGCCCCCGACATGATCGAAAAGGGCGAAGGCTCGATGGCGTTCACGTCGTCCATCGGGGCGTTCAAGCCGTCCAGCATGCTGGGCGTCTACGGCATGTCGAAGCTGGCCCTGATCGGGCTGATCCGGAACCTGGCGCTGGAACTGGGGCCCAAGGGCATCCGGGTCAACGCGATCTGTCCGGGCCTGATCAAGACCGACTTCGCGAAGGAGCTTTGGAACAATCCGGCCGCCAAGGAACGGGCGGAAAAGGAAATTCCGTTGCGCCGCCTTGGCAATCCAGAGGATCTGGCAGGCCTTGCGGTCTTTCTTGCGGCGCCCGCCAGCCGTTACATCACCGGGCAGGCCTTCACGGTCGACGGTGGCAGCGTGATGTGGACCTGAGACCATGGAACTGAAGGACAAGATCATCGTCGTGACCGGTGCCGCAGGCGGCATCGGTCGGGCCATGGCGATCCGCTATGCGGCCGAAGGGGCAAAGAAGGTCGTCTGTGCCGACCTGAACCTGGCCGGCGCGCAGGAAACCGCGGACATGATCGATGGCATCGCCGTCGAGGTGAATGTGGCGCGCGAGGAGGACATCAAGGCCCTGATCGACCGGACCGAGGCAGAGGTCGGCCCGATCGACCTCTTCTGTTCGAACGCCGGCATCTTCGTGGTCGGCGGGGCCGAGGTGCCGGACGACGACTGGCAGCGGATCTGGGACATCAACGTTATGGCCCATGTCTGGGCTGCGCGTCATCTGGTTCCGCTGATGAAGGCACGCGGCGGCGGCTACCTGCTGAACACCGCCTCGGCCGCGGGTTTGCTGAACCAGGTGGGGTCGGCCCCCTATGGCGTGACCAAGCACGCCGCGGTGGGCCTGGCCGAATGGCTGGCGCTGACCCATGGCGACGACGGGATCAAGGTATCGGTCCTGTGCCCGCAGGCGGTCCGCACGGACATGACCCGCGGGAACGAGGACGGCGTCGCCTCGATCAACGGGATGCTGGAACCGGATGCGGTCGCGGACGCCTGTGTGGAAACGATCCGGGCCGAAACCTTCCTGGTGCTGCCGCACAAGGAGGTCGAGACCTACATGAAGAACAAGACCGACAACTATGACCGCTGGATCGGCGGCATGCGCAAGCTGAACCGCAAGTTCCCGCGCTTCAACGAAGCCTGACAAGTTACTGAATAAAAAAAAGGCCCGCCGCGAGAGATCGCGGCGGGCCTTTTCACCTGATGTGCGACGCGTCAGCCGCCCAGGCAGACGCGCTTGTTTTCCTCGACAAGGCCCACCATGGTCACGCAGCCGTAATACGGCCTGGCCGGCTGGCACATGCCGGTCGTGGCGGTGGGTGTCAGTTCGCTGGCCATGCAGACGCCGGCGCATTCGCCGGAATAGCGGCAGGTCTTGCCCGCATCCGGCAGCTTCTCGGCGCAGACCACCGTTCCGGGCTGCGATCCGTGCACCAGGACACCGTTCTGGGCGGCACAGGCCTGACGCACATCGGAACTGACGAAGATGTTGTCGGGCGAAACGATGCCTTCTTCCTGACAGGCGGCAAGGCTCAAAAGGCCAAGGCACAATGCAACGTAGACGACGATCTTTCGCATGGGGATAAGCCTTTCCGGACGACTCCGTTCAGGCCCGATCTTGCCGGGCCGCGGTTCAAGTGCAACACCCGAACCGCGGTTTTGGTTGCTTAGCCTGCAGGCTGAGGCAATCCGTACACAGACCTCGCGGTGCCGGCGCACATCTGCGCCTGCGCCTCTTCCGGATAGGCGGCGGCGATCTTCTTGAAGGCATTCCACAGCACCGGGTAGGAAATCGCCGTCCGATCAACCGGGAAATTGCTTTCGAACATGCAGCGTTCGGGCCCGAACAGGTCGATCATGTGGGTGTACCACTTGCCCTGCGCCTCGACGAATTCGTCCGAGGTTACCGGAACCTCGCGCTCCAGCCAGCCCCAGCCGTTGTCGGGCATTGCCAGCCCGCCCAGCTTGGCCCGGACATTGGGGCATTTCGCCAATGTTTCCATATCCTTCTGCCACGTCGCGAAGATGGCGTCGCGTTGACCGGCAAACCGGCCGCCGCCCAGCGGGGTCGAGAAATGGTCAAGCACCATCACCGTTTCCGGCGCGGACCTGGCCAGCGCCAGATAATCGTCGGCCTGGTGATGATAGTGCCAGGTATCATAGGTCAGCCCGCGTTCGCCCAGCAACTGCACCCCGCGCTGGAAGGCGGGATCGGTGTACTGCCCTTCGTATCCCCGACCCGGGATATAAAGGTTTTCGGGCTCGGCATCCCGTGCGCCGGAATGGCGAAAGCCCACAAGGTAATCCCCCGCTGCCTCCAGATGCGCGTCCAGAAGTGCGGGCAGGTCCTCGCGGCTCAGGTCCGCGTGGGCGACGATACCGGCGATATGGGCCTTGTCAGGCGCCTCTTCCGAGGCCCGGCAGATACCGGCCACGGTCCGCGTCTCGGCCACGGATTGCAGTTCGGGCGCCGCATCTTCGTCATAGAACGACCGGCACTCGATATAGATCGTCTGGACCACGTTGTGGCCGGTATCGGTGTCGGCCCACAGGTCTTCCAGCATGTAGCCGGGGCCGCCCCGCTGCCACAGGTGGTGATGCGGATCGACGATCTCGCGCTCCGGGTCCACGATGTCTTCGCTGACCTGCGCCAGCCAGTCGTCGCGTCGTTCCATCCCCGGTTGCCAGAGTTGGGTCATGAAGTTCCTCCCTCAGGTCTTCGGTCGCACGGGCCGTATCAGCCCCTCCTGTGCCACGCTGGCGACAAGCGTCCCGTCCTGTCTGTAGAACGAACCGCGGTTCAGCCCGCGACCCTTGCCGGTGAACGGCGCGTCCATGACATAAAGATGCCACTCCTCCAGACGCACTGGCGCATGGAACCACATCGCGTGGTCCAGGCTTGCCGTCATGACTTCGCCCTTCAGCCACGACAGACCGTGCGGACGCAGCGAAGATCCCAGAAGCTGAAGGTCCGACACATAGGTCAGCAGCAGTTTCTGCATCACTTGCGACGTGCCCCGGGCGGCCTCGACCCGGACCCAGACATGATTGCGGTCGTCCATGACCCGCGGGTCGATCAGGCTGTTACCGTCCACTTCGCGCATGTCATAGGGGCGCGGGCGGGTCCATTCTTCGCGGTGCTTTTCGGGGATCTTCTCGGCGATCTCCAGCCGCGCCTCTTCGCGGGTCAGGAAGCCTTCGGGCCCCGGCACATTGGGCATCACGTGCTGGTGGTCCCAGCCCGCTTCGTCGACATGGAAAGACGCCGACATGTTCAGGATCTGTTTCCCATGCTGGATCGCCACCACCCGCCGCGTGGTGAAGGACCCCCCGTCGCGGGATCGGTCGACCTCGTAGATCACCGGGATCGAGGGGTCGCCCGGACGGATGAAATAGGCGTGCAGCGAATGGCAGGGGCGATCCGTCACCGTCTTGCAGGCCGCGGCCAGCGCCTGGGAAATCACCTGCCCGCCATAGATCCGCTGCGCGGTTTCGCCACCGCTGCCGATGCCGCGGAACAGGTCGAGTTCCAGCTGTTCGACCTTCAGCAGGTCGATCAGGCTCGAATTGTCGTCAGTCATGGTTCAGTCCTTGTCCGCAGCGTGGTTTCGCGCCGCAGCATAGTCCAGGAAGGCATCGAAGGCATTGGGGTTGGCCATGCTGTCGCGGTTCACCACCTTGGCCGGGTCACCGCCCAGCAGCAGCTTCTTGACCGGCACTTCCAGCTTCTTGCCTGACAACGTCCGCGGCACCTCGGCGATCTGGACGATCTCGTTCGGGATGAAGCGGGCACTGACGGTCTCGCGGATCGCCATGTTGATCTTGTCCTTCAGGGCATCGTCGAAGGCCACTCCTTCGGCCGGCACGACGAACAGCGGCATGAAGCTTTCGCGGCCCAGGAATTCCAGATCGACGACAAGGCTGTCGCGCACCTCTTCCAGCCCTTCGACCGCGCGGTAGATCTCGGACGAGCCGAGCCGCAGGCCCTTTCGGTTGATCGTGGCGTCGGACCGGCCATAGATGATGGCGCCGCCTTCGGCCGTGATCTCGATCCAGTCGCCATGACGCCAGATGCCGGGATAGGTGTCGAAATAGCTTTCGAAGAACCGCGTTCCGTCGGTATCGCCCCAGAAATAAAGCGGCATGGACGGCAGGGGTTCGGTGCAGACCAGTTCGCCCACCTCGCCGATCAGCGGGTTGCCCTGATCGTCATAGGCGCGCACGGCATTGCCCAGGAAACGGCATTGCATCTCGCCCGCGCGGACGGGCAGCATCGGATTGCCGCCGACAAAGGCGCCGGCCAGGTCGGTGCCGCCGGAAATCGGCGCCAGCCAGATATCGGGCTTCACCTTCGAATAGATCCAGGCATAACCGTCGGCCGACAGCGGCGACCCCGTCGCGCCCATGGACCGCAAGTTGGACAGGTCCTTCGTCTCGCCCGGGGCGATGCCGGACTTCAGGCAGCCTTCGTAATAGGCGGCACCTGCGCCGAAATAGGTCAGCTTCTCGCGCGCCACGAAGTCCCACACGACGTTCATGTCGGGAAAGTTCGGCGCGCCGTCGAACATCGCGACGGTCGCGCCCTGGGCAAGGGCCGCCAGTTGCGAATTCCACATGATCCAGCCGGAGGACGTCAGCCAGCTGAAGCGATCCCTGGCCGTGACGTCCTGGTGCAGCGACTGTTTCGCCATTTCGACCATGATGCCGCCATGGCCGTGAACGATGGGCTTGGGGTTGCCCGTGGTGCCCGAGGAATAGACGATCCAGAGCGGCTGATCGAAGGGCACCTGGGTGAAGGTCAGATCGGCCGGTTCGGCGATCATGTCGGCCCAGGGGGTGCCGCCGTCCGGCACCGCGCCCACCACCGGCAGCCAGACGGTGTGGGTCAGCGTCGGCAGGTCCTTGATGATCGTGTCCAGCACCGGGCGCTTGTCGACGGTCTTGCCCGCGTGGACATACCCGTCCTGCACGATCAGGACCTTGGGTTCGATCTGCTGGAACCGGTCCAGGATCGCCACGTGCCCCATATCGGGCGCGCAGATTGACCAGACGGCCCCGATGCTGGCGGTGGCCAGCATGGCGATCACGGCGGTTTCCGTGTTGGGCAGGACCGCGACCACCCGGTCGCCCTGCCCGATCCCCAGCGCCTTCAGCTTTGCCGCAACGCTGGCGACCCGCGCCCGCAGGTCCGCCCAGCCCAGCTCGGTGCGGCCGAAGGTTTCCGACTGGACGATCAGCGCGGGCTTTGCGTCCTCCTTGCCGGGCCCCTCCAGGATCGACTGGGCATAGTTGAGCTCGGCTCCCGGGAACCACACGGCGCCAGGCATCTTGCGGTCGGCCAGCACCGTGCTGTGGGGCTTCGAATGCGGGATCTGGAAGTAATCCCAGATCGCCTGCCAGAAGCCTTCAAGGTCGCTGACGCTCCATTCCCAGGCCTCGTTGTAGTCGGCGAAGGTCACGCCGTTCGCTTCTTCCACCCAACGCAGGAAGGTGGCCATGGTGGACGCCGCCGCGCGTTCGGCCGTCGGTTGCCACAGGATCGGGTTGGCTTCGGTCATTCCACCAGCGCTCCGTGCACCAGCGCGCGCAGTTCCGGGCGCGAGGGATAGGTCGAGGACGGCATCAGCTGGGTAAAGAAGACCACGCACATCTCGTAGACCGGATCGACCCAGAAGACGGTCGACGCCAGCCCGCCCCAGCCGAAATCGCCGACGCTGCCGGCCAGATGCGCGACCGCCGGGTCCAGGATGACCGAGCCGCCCAGGCCAAAACCGGTGCCGGTCATCGGCGTTTCCGAAAAACTGTTCTGCCCCATGGATGCGATGTCGCCCTGCAGGTGGTTCGACATCATCTGCCGCACGGTCGACGGCGACAGCAGCCGCGTTCCGTCCCCCATGCCGCCGGTGCGGATCATCTCGCAGAACTTCATGTAATCGTCGATGGTGCCGACAAGCCCGCCGCCGCCGGAAAACAGCGTCGTCTGGTGATAGCGGGATCCTTCCGGCGCGTCTTCCAGGCGCATGACGATGCCCTCGCGCCCCGACGTATCCAGCGTCAGCTCTCCCTCCGGCAGCGAGGAATAGCAGGCAGCGAAACGGTCTCCGGTGCCTTCCGGAACGGTGAATCCGGTCTTCGTCATGCCCAGCGGGGCAAAGATCTCCTCGGCAAAGAAGAGGTCCAGCGTCTTGCCCGACACGACCTCGACGATGCGGCCCAGAACGTCGATCGCCACGGAATATTCCCAGGCCGTGCCCGGCTTGAAGGCCAGCGGCAGTTCGGCCAGCCGGTCGCAGGCTTCGCCCAGCACGCCCGTGCGCGCCGGGAAGGAAATCCGCCTGGCGTTCATTTCCTTCCCCACGAGCCCGGGGTTGAAGCCATAGGTCAGGCCCGAGGTATGGGTCAGAAGCTCCATCACCGTGGGCGGCCGGCAGGGTTCGGTCTGCTCGATCCCGGTGGCACCGGGGACCAGCGCGGTGCAGTCGGCGAAACCGGGGATGAATTCGGAAACCGGCGTATCCAGGTGGAACAGCCCCTTTTCCATCAGCATCATGACAGCGGCCGAAGTGATGGGCTTCGTCATCGAGAAAATGCGCGCGACGGTGTCACGTTCGAAGGGCAGATCCGCCTCGATGTTCCGCTTGCCCGTGGCGTTGAAATAGACCTCGCGTCCCATGCGGGTGATCAGGACACTGGACCCCGGGTACTTGCCTTCGGCGACATAGCGGTCCTGCCAGTCGGCGATGCGGGTCAGTCGGTCGGGATCGAATCCCATGTCCTGGGGGCGTGCAGCAAGCATGAAGCTGTCCTTTCTGGCGGTCGTCTGTCGGGCCTCGGGGCCCCGTGTTCTGTCCGGGCGGGCGCCGTTTCGTCAGCCGCTGTTCAGCGCGCGGCCCCGTGCCACGACCTTGTCGCGATTTGCGGAAACAGCGTCGGGGGTGACGGTGGCGATATGCTCGGCAAAGACGGTGCGTTCCGCGGCCAGGCCTTCGGCCAGCGACACCTCCTGCGACGTCGCGATGAGGCCGCGGACGCGGGTCATCGTGACGGGATCGGTTTCGGCGATCTGGGCCGCCAGCGCATGGGCGCGGGGCAGCAGGTCGGCCGGTGCCGTCACCTCGTTCACCAGACCCCAGCGTTCGGCAGTGGCGGCCGGGACGAATTCGCCCGTCAGACTCATTTGCCGGGCACGGTTGGGTCCGATCAGCCGCGGCAGAATCTGGGTCATCCCCCAGGACGGCGTGATGCCCACGCGGGCGTGTGTATCGGCGAAGACGGCGGTGTCGGCCGCCAGAATCATGTCCGCCATCAGAGCCAGTTCCAGGCCGCCGGTGATGGCAAAGCCGTTCACGGCGGCGATCACCGGGATCCCTGCCCCGCGGACGGTTTCGAACAGCGGATTGGCCTGCCCGTGAAAGAAGGTGCCGACATCGTCGGCCGCGCCCAGTTCCTTCAGGTCGACCCCGACGGTGAACGCCTTGCCGGCCCCGGTCAGCACCACGGCCCTGACCTGGGGGTCGTCGGCCAGATCTTCGAAAATCTCGATCAGCCGCGCGATCAGTGCGCGCGACAAAGCGTTCATGCGATCGGGCCGGTTCAGAACCAGTTCAACGACCGCGCCTTCTTGCCTTACAAGGATCATGTCCTCGGCCATGGTTCCTCCCCCCACCGCTGGCGACACATCTCGGCCCTGACAGCGGTCAGGGCCAAGCGCGATCCTAGCCTTCGCTGCGGCAAGTGCAACGCTCGCCTGCGAATTCCTCGCCGATTTCGGTGACGACATCGCGCGGGGTCACGGCCTGGCCGCAGGCCTGGCACGTGATGACCGGCTGCATGACCTGGCCGCAGCTGCGGTGCCGCAACGTCACCGCCTGGGGTCCGTCCAGCCAGCGGTCGCCCCAGGCCTTCAGCGCCAGCACCACGGGCCACAGGTCGCGGCCCTTCTGGGTCAGCACGTATTCGTCGCGGGGCGGATGTTCGGAATACTGGCGCTTCTCGATCACGCCTTCCTCGCACATGGCCTTCAGCCGGCCGCTAAGCACATGGGGCGAAATGCTGGTGTTCTTGTGCAGCGCCTCGAACCGGCGGGTGCCCAGAAAGAATTCCCGCAAAAGCATCAGGGACCAGGTATCGCCGACCTTCTCGATGCTGCGCGCGACAGAACAGGCAGAGGACGCAAGGTCATTTCGGCTCATGTTGACTCCCTTCAAATACGGAAGCTAGCCTTTCCCCGAAGGCTTGCAACATCATACAGATAAGCACGCCGCGGAGGAGAGACGAGGTTCCCGATGAAACTATACTATGCACAAGCCAGTCGTGCAGTCCGGATTGCTTGGCTGCTGGAAGAACTGGGCCTCGACTACGTGATCGAGAAGTACGAACTGGGCGAGCCGGCGATGCGGTCGGCGGAATACCGCGCCGTGCACCCGATGGGCCGCGTGCCGGTGCTGGAAGACGGCGATGTCCGCCTTTTCGAATCCGGGGCCATCGTCCAGTACGTTCTCGCGCGCCATGGCGGCGGGCGGATGCAGCCGGCGGTGGAATCGCCCGATTTCCCGACCTACCTGCAATGGCTGCACTATGCCGAAGGCATGATCATGCCGCCGATGAATCAGATCGTCGTCGAAACCAAGCTTCTGCCCCCCGACCGCCGGTCGGAGGTCCACGCAAAGCGCGCGGTGAAGCTCTTGTCGCAGATGCTGCACGCCGTCGACCTGCACATGGAAGGCCGTGAGTACCTGGCCGGTGATTTCTCCGGCGCCGACATCATGACGGGCCACGCCTGCATGATGGCCAAACGGCTGGGCGCCGACCTGTCGGACAAGCCCAATGTCGATGCCTATGCCGACCGTCTGGCGGCCCGGCCCGCATTCCAGAAGGCCGACACTCTGTGA
The DNA here is from genome assembly GCF_009765275.1 of Chachezhania sediminis. Classification (GTDB taxonomy): domain Bacteria; phylum Pseudomonadota; class Alphaproteobacteria; order Rhodobacterales; family Rhodobacteraceae; genus Chachezhania; species Chachezhania sediminis. The sequence continues at coordinate 122,605 of NZ_VOPH01000001.1, read as the reverse complement.
CAGATGCACCAGTGGCACTGGTGGTAGGCGCCGGAGACTATATCGGCGCCGCCATCGCGAAACGCTTTGCCGCCGGCGGCTATACCGTCTGCCTGGGCCGCCGCAACGCCGACAAGCTGGCGCCACTGGTGGCCGAGATCGAAGCGATGGGCGCTACCGCCCACGCCTACGCCCTCGACGCCCGCAGCGAGGACGTCGTGGCCGAGGTCTTCGCCCGGATCGAAGCCGAGGTCGGCCCGCTGGAGGTCGTGATATTCAATGTCGGCGGCAATGTCCGTTTCCCGATCCTCGACACCACATCCCGCGTGTTCCGCAAGGTGTGGGAAATGTCGTGCTTTGCCGGTTTCTTCACGGGACGCGAGGCCGCGCGCTACATGGTGCCGCGGGGCCGGGGGTCGATCTTCTTTACCGGCGCCTCGGCCTCCCTGCGGGGGAACAGCGGGTATGCGGCCTTTTCCGCCGGCAAGGCGGGCCTGCGCGCGCTGGCCCAGTCGATGGCCAAGGAACTGGGGCCCAAGAACATCCATGTCGCCCACCTGGTGATCGACGCGGGCGTCGACACGGCCTTTGTCCGCGATCTGTGGACCAAGATGGGCAAAGACCCAGACAGCCTGCCCCCGGACACGCTTATGAACCCGGCCTCTGTGGGCGAAGCCTACTGGACACTTCACAACCAGACCCGCGATGCCTGGACCTTTGAGATGGACCTTCGCCCCTACGGAGAAAGCTGGTCATGACTACCATAGAATTCTACTACGATTTCGGCAGTCCCTACAGCCATCTGGCCTATCACGTCCTGTCCGGCATTGCCGAGCGCACCGGGGCGACGCTGGTCAACCGCCCGGTTCTGATCGGCGGCGTCTTCAAGCTGTCCGGTAACCGCAGCCCGATCGAGAAGGACGAAGGCGTCCCGCTGAAGCTGGCCTATACCTGGCACGAGATGCAGCGCTATGCCAAACGGCACGGCATCGCCCAGAACCAGAACCCGCATTTTCCGGTCAACACGCTGAACCTGATGCGCGGTGCGTTATACGCACAAGGCAAGCCGTGGGAGGCGGACTACACCGCCGCCATGTGGGCCGCCGTCTGGCGCGACGGCAGGAAGATGGACGACCCGGCCGTCATAGGCGCCGTCCTGGCCGAAGCCGGCCTGCCGGTTGACGACATCATCGCGGCAGTCCAGGACCCGGCCGTCAAGAAGGCCCTGATCGACGCGACCGAAGCCGCCGTTGGCCGCGGTGTCTTCGGCGCCCCTACCATGTTCGTGGGCGACGAGATGTTCTTCGGCAAGGACAGCCTGACCGAGCTGGAACATTTCATAGCTGAAAGCGCCTGAGCCAGCGGTGCGTGGGGAACCGCCCACCCTACCCGTTCGATCCGGCGGCGGGCCATGCATCCGGCGCACGTCTCCGGCCCAGCCATGCAGTCCGGTCATAGGGGCTTTACGGCAGAATGCGTTGTTGCTGCACCGCAGCAATTCTATGTGTCCACTCGTGGGAGGAAACCGAAACAAGGACCGACAGAGGTTTCCAAATGACGGACCAAACCAGCTCGCACAGCCACCAGCAGAACATCGGCACTCGTGTCACGGCCGCGCTGGACATGTTCTTTGCCAGCATCGGCCAGGGCTTCAACGCCTACCTGACCACCAATGACCACATCGGCCAGATGGAACAGCTTTTCGAGAAAAGCGACGAACAACTCGCCCAGATGGGTCTGACGCGCGAGGACATCCCGCGCTATGTCTTCCGCGATCTCTTCGCGAACTGACGACGTGACCCCGACGCCGGCGCCGGGTCATCTGCCCCGCGCCCCGATGTGCCGGACGGCGTGCAATACGCCCTCCGGCATATGCTGCATCCGATGGAAAAGTGTTCGCTGCACTGCAATATAATTTGAATTGCAAATCAATTTAGATCCGATATGCAGGCGTCATGAACACACCCCCCGAGTCCCCCAAGCTGCGCTTCGGCATCCGCTTCTCGCTGCTTGCCCGGCGCTGGCGCCGCGCGCTGGACGCGCATCTTGCGGCCTCCGGCCTGACGGACGCCACCTGGGTGCCGCTGGTTCACCTTCAGGAAACCGGCGGCGGCATCTCGCAGAAAAGCCTGGCGATGCTTGTGGGCGTCGACGGCTCCAGCTTGGTGCGCGTGCTCGACATCCTGTCCCGGGACGGTCTGGTCGAACGTCGCCGCGACCGGACCGACGGCCGAACCCGGCTGATCCACCTCACCCTGGCCGGCGAAGCCCGCGTGGCCGAGATCCGCAGGGAACTCGCCCGGGTGGAAAAGACCATTCTGGCCGACCTGTCGGACACGGACATCACCACGATGCTGACGGGCTTCGCGCGGATCGATCGGGGCCTCGACACGCTGGACCGGGCCACAAGCAAGGAGCAACCGGAATGACCACGCCCCATCCCGGCCGCATCACGGCGGCCCGGCAACTGATCCATCCCGGCCATGTCCGTGACAGTCTGCACATCCGGCGCCAGACGGCGATCGGGAATTCTGTCCTGACGGCGGTGCAGACGGCGCTGACAATGGCGATTGCCCTGCCGCTGGTGATGCTGTCCCCCTGGCCGGACCTCGTGGGCTATGCCGCCCTGGGGGCGCTGGCGGCGCTCTTTGGCCGCTTCGCCCCGACCGGCGCCCGGATGAAGGTCCTGATCGCTGCCGCCCTCTGCCAGGTCATGGCGGTCTTGACCATGTCCACGCTCGCCTGGGCCGGAATGCCGGCAATGGGCCTGCTTCTGGCCGTCGCGCTCTGCTGCGGGATCTTCTTCTACATTGCCATGACCGGCCGCTTCGGTGGCCCGGGCGCACTGGTCTTCGTCTTCGCCGCCGGCGCCTCGATGAGCGCGGTTCCCACTTTCGACATGGTCCTGTCCCGCACCGCCGCCACTGCGGCCGTGGCCGTCCTGGCCGTGGCCCTTTGTGCGGCGACCGAGATCTTCCGCATCACCCCATCGGCGGAGCGCCCTCTGCCGGTCGAGCCCGTCCTGCCGGCGCCCGACCGCGTGACCGTGGCCCTGCGGATCACGGTCGGCGCCGCCATCGCCGGCCTTGTCAGCCATGCGATGGGCGCCGCGCATCCGGTTTGGGCCTGCATGGGCGCGATGGCGGTGCTGCAGGGCACGCATCTTCACATCTCGATGAATCGCGCGCTCCAGCGGCTGACCGGCACCGTCCTGGGCGCGCTCCTTGCCTGGGCGCTCCTCGCTCTCGATCCGTCGCCCTGGGAGATCATCGGTCTTCTGGTTCTGCTGCAATTCGGGACCGAACTGGTCATCGGTTCGAACTACGGCCTGGGCCTGATCCTGGTCACGCCGATGGCCCTGTTGATGAGCCGCCTAGCCGCGGGCCCCGCGGCCGGCACCGCCATGGTCCCCGAACGCATCGTCGACACGCTGGTGGGCGCAGGCATCGCCATCGTGATCGCAGTGCTCCTGTCGTCGCTCGACGACCGCCACACTCTGGCGCGCCACCACGCAGGCCTGTCCCGCGGCTGAAAGCAGGGCCAATTCCGGGGCAGTGCGTGGAGGCCACGCAACCCTGCGGCCGGACGAAGAAAGGGGCGCAACCGGCAGGCCGCGCCCCTTCTTCTCTTCCCAAATACCTCCCGCCGGAGGCATCCGCCGCGCGTTGCCGGCGACCGGCCGGAAGGATCAGACCTCCAGCCACTCCTTGCGGACGTCCTCGCGCTCCTTCAGCTCTTCCGGCGTGCCTTCGAACACCATGTGCCCGTGTCCCATGACATAGACCCGGTCGGCAATATCCAGCGCGATGGACAGCTTCTGTTCCACCAGCAGCGTGGCGATCCCGCGCGAGGCGATCTCCTTCAGAAGCTCGGCCACGCGCTGCACCATCTGGGGCGACAGGCCTTCCGTCGGTTCGTCGATCATGACGAAATCCGGATCCCCCATCAGCGTACGGCACATGGTCAGCATCTGCTGCTCTCCGCCCGACAGGACCGAGGCCTCGACATCCGCGCGGCGCTGCAGGTTCTCGAACATGTCGAACATGTTCTGCATCGACCAGCGCCCCTGTCCTTCCTTCTGGCCCGGCTTCAGGCCCAGGATCAGGTTTTGCCGCGTCGTCAGCCCCGGAAAGATGTCGCGGTTTTCCGGCACGTAGCCGATGCCGAGGTTCGCGATCTCGTAGGCCTTCTTGCCCGCGATCTCCTTCCCCTTGAACATGACGGACCCCTGCGGCTGGACCTCGCCCATCACCGCCTTGCAGGTGGTGGACCGGCCCACGCCGTTGCGGCCCAGAAGCGCCACGATCTCGCCTTCGCGGATCGTCATGTTCACGCCCTGCAGGATGTGCGACTTGCCATAGAAGGCATGCAGATCGGTAACGTCCAGCATCAGTGTTCGGCCTCCAGTGCCGCGCCCAGATAGGCCTCCTGCACGCGCGCATTGGCGCGCACCTCCTCGGGTTTACCGGTCGCGATGATCTCGCCATAGACCAGGACGGAAATCCGGTCCGCCAGGCCGAACACCACGCCCATGTCGTGTTCGACCATGATCAGCGTCTTTTTTTCCGTCACCTTGCGGATCAGGTCGACGATGTAATCGGTCTCGGAATGGCTCATGCCGGCGGTGGGTTCGTCCAGCATGATCACGTCGGCGCCTCCGGCCATCGTGATCCCGATCTCCAGCGCGCGCTGTTCGGCATAGGACAGGACCCCCGCCGGCAGTTCGCGTCGTTCGGTCAGGTTGATCTGCTCCAGGATCCGGTCGGCCTCTTCCGTCAGGTGCTGGGCACGGTTGACGATGTTCCAGAAGGAATACCTGTACCCTTCCGACCAGAGAAGCGAGCAGCGCACGTTTTCGAACACCGTCATCTTGGGGAAGATGTTGGTGATCTGGAACGACCGCGACAGGCCCATCCGGTTGATCTCGTACGGTGCCTTGCCGGCCAGGTCCTGCCCGTGAAGGTAGACCTTGCCGCTGGTCGGCGGGAACCGCCCGGTGATCAGGTTGAACAGCGTCGACTTGCCCGCCCCGTTCGGCCCGATCACGGCATGGCGTTCGCCATCGCCGATCTCCAGGTCGATGCCGCGGATGATCTCGGACTTGCCGAAATTCTTGCGCAGGTCGTCAAGCTTCAGGGCTGCCACGCCGGTCTTGGTCATCGCGTTCATGCCGAGGCTCCCTTGTCCGGCGTGTTGGCTTCGTGCCAGGCCTCGACCAGGCCCGGCGCTGCCTTCTTGGTCAGCCAGACCCCGATCACGGCAATAGCTATGGCCACGATCCAGGCCACGATGGAATGGCTGTTGAAGGTGGTCCAGAAGATGGTCATGTCCTCGTCCCCCAACGGCGCATGGCGGGCGTGGAACACGATCTCGATCACCGAACAGATGCCCAGCACGGCAAGGATGCCCGGGATGAAGGTCTTCAGGTACGGCACATAGAGAACGTGCATCTTGCCCAGCCGGATCGGCGTGACATGCATCATCAGCAAGCCCGCGAAACCGCCGGGGAAGAACATCACCGTCGCCAGGAACAGCGCGCCTACATACAGCGCCCAAAGATCGGTCTGAAGTCCCAGCACCGTCTGCAGCAGAATGAAGACCACGGCCCCGATCACCGGTCCGAAGAAGAAGCCGGCGCCGCCCAGGAAGGTCATCAGAAGGATGCCGCCCGAAGTGGCGAGGTTCAGGTTCTCTTCCGTCAGGATTTCATAGTTGATGGCGAAAAGCCCGCCTGCGATCCCGCAGAAGAAGCCCGAGGCCACGAAGCTGTAGAACCGCACCCAGCGCGAGGAATAGCCCAGGAATTCCGCCCGTTCCGGGTTGTCGCGGACCGCGTTGGCCATCCGGCCCACCGGCGTGCGCGAGAACATGAACATCAGGAAGGCCGACAGAAGCAGCCAGAAGGCGGTCAGGTAATAGACCTCGATATGCTGCAGGAACTCGATCCCGAAGAACGGCATGCCATAGGTCCGGTCGCCGGAAATCCCTTCCTCGCCGCCGAAGAAGACGACGATGATCACCGAACAGGCAGCGATCAGTTCGCCCACGCCCAGCGAAATCATGGCAAACACGGTACCCGCCCGGCGGGTCGAGAAGGACCCGACGATCACGGCCAGCAGCATGCCCACGACACCGCCGAAGATCGGTAGGAACGGCAGCGGCAGGTAGGAAAAGAACGTCTCCATGTTCATGATGTGGACGCAGGCAAAGCCGCCGACGCCCATATAGACCGCGTGACCGAAGGACAGCATGCCGCCCTGGCCCAGCAGCATGTTGTAGGCCAGCGCGAAGACGATCGTGATCCCCATCTGGTTCATGATGGTGATGGCCGAGTTCGAGCTGAAGATCTGCGGTGCGATGGCCAGAAAGGCGATCGACAGGATCCAGGGCAGGGTGTTGCCCAGCGTGACCGCGGGGGGCACGTGTGCGGTTTTCTGTGTAAGATCGGTCATGCGTCACGCTTCCCGAAAAGGCCGTAGGGACGGAAGACGAGGATCAGCACCATCAGGAGATACGGCAGGATGTCGGCGATCTGCGGCGAGGTGATCGTCCAAAGGTCCTGCCACATGCTGTCCCAGATCGGTTCGGGCTTGGAAAAGCCCACGCCCGTCAGGATGTCTTCCATGCGGATGTTGTAGGCCTTGGCGAAGGTCGTCAGCCACCCGATCAGCAGCGACGCAACCAGCGCACCCCCGAGCGATCCCAGACCGCCGATGACGATGGTCACGAAGACGATGGAGCCAAGGACGATGGCCATGCCCGGGAATGTCGAAAGGACTGGTCCTGCGATCACACCGGCCACGCCGGCCAGGGCGGTGCCCACGCCGAAGACGCCCATGAAGATCAGCGGCACATTGTGCCCCAGCGCCTCGACCGTGCGAGGATAGCTGAGCGCCGCCTGGATGATCATGCCGACGCGTGTCTTGGTCAGCACGTAAAGCAGCGCGATGAAGATCCCCAGCGAGATGAAGATCATGAAGACCTTGTAAGCCGGGATCGCGTTTCCGGCGATGGAGAAGGCGGTGAAGTTCAGGATCTCGGGAGAAACGTAATTCACGGCGTTCCGGCCCCAGATGAACTGGACCAGTTCCTCGATCATCAAGGCAAGGCCGAAGGTGAAGATCAGCTCTGGCACGTGACCGTACTGGTGCACGCGGCGCAGGCCGTATCGTTCGACCAGTGCCCCCAGGACACCGACCAGCGGTGGCGCCAGCAGAAGGCCGACCCAGAACCCAAGATACACACTGATCTGATAGGCGAAATAGGCGCCCAGCATGTAGAAACTGGCGTGCGCGAAGTTCAGCACGCCCATCATCGAGAAGATGAGCGTGAGACCGGCCGACAGCATGAACAGCAAGAGTCCAGTCACCAGCCCGTCGATCAGGTTGACGAGTACGAGGTCCATGCGCCCTCCCCTTTGCGATTTGTCTATTTCGTTGCGGCCCCACCCGGGCCGTCTGCAAACCGGCCGGAACGGGAAGACCCGTTCCGGCCAGCCATGCCGTTCCGTGTTACGGACGCTTCATGTCGCAGGTCGTCGGAGAATCCATGCCGGCATTCTGGACAGTCGTCTCGGTCAACATGCCGTAGCCCGAGTTGTCGTAGTCATATGTGATGCCGTCATTGGTGTGCACGAACACATGCAGGTCCTGGATGCCCTGGTGATCTTCGGGCCGCATGTAAACGGTGCCGCCCCACATGTTCTTGTGCTCCATGCCTTCCAGCGCGTTTGCCACCTTGACCACGTCGGTCGCAGTACCAGCCTCGTTGATGGCTGCGGCCAGCATCTCGATGGTGTTGGTGATCCGGCTCTGGGACACGTTGCCATCGGGATACTTAGTCTTGAACGCCTCGATATAGGCAGCGGCTTCCGGAGTGGGCGGCGGGTTCGACGCGCCTTCCGACACCAGCCGGATATGGCCGTCGCCGGTTTCCCCGAAGGCCGCGGTCATGCCGTCGGCAGCCGCGTAGTAGGTGTAGATCGGGCCGGTAAAGCCGTTGTCCAGGATGGACTTGCCCAGGCCGAACATGTCGGCGCCCCAGTTGCCGGTGATGACCGCATCCGCGCCCGAGGACTGGATCTTGCGGGCATAGGGGGTGAAGTCCTTCACCTTGCCGATCGGGTGCAGTTCGTCGCCCACGACCTCGATATCCGGGCGCTTCTCGGCCAGCATCTGGTTCGCCGCGGCCGAAACCGCCTTACCGAAACTGTAGTCCTGCCCGATGATGTACACCTTCTTGATGTTCGGATCGGCGGCGATCGCGTCGGTCAGGGTGTCCATCTTCATGTCGGCATTGGCGTCGAAGCGGAAGTGCCAGAAGTTGCACTTCTCGTTCGTCAGCGCGGGGTCGACGGCGGAATAGTTCAGGAACAGGACCTGGTTCTCGGGATTGCGGCGGTTGTGCTTGTCGATTGCCTCGGTCAGCGCGTTGGCAACGCCCGAGCTGTTGCCCTGCACGACATAGTGGATGCCCTGGTCGATGGCGACCTGCAGCTGGATCAGCGATTCCTTGGGGCTGACCTTGTTGTCGAAGGCCACGATCTCGAACATGTCGCCATCCAGGACGCCGCCCTTGTCGTTGACAAGGGTCTGCGCGGCGAACTCGAACTGGTTCAGGCCATTGGTCCCGGTGGCGGCGAAGGCGCCCGACAACGGATCGATGAACGCGATCTTCACGTTATCGGCGAAAGCAGCGGTGGTCCCCAAAAAAAGGGCCATGGCGGCCCCGAGGCCGCACCTTGCGGTGTAGTGCATGATTTCCTCCCATAGCACGAAGCGCGACCTGCCTTTGGCATTTGTCGCGCCAGCGTAAGCAAACCCTTGCACAACCGCCCACGAAGTCAAGCACCCCAAGGACGCCCCAAAGGTCACTATTTCAGCGTTGACCATGCGGTAAGTTTCAATACCTGACATTCAATAGGTTCGGATTCCTGACAAATTTCAGGAAGAGGTTCAAAACAAAACGTGTAAGCTCGAAGGATGAGCCGCAACTCACTGATTTAAATACGATAAATATGACGCACTTTCACGCTTGTTTCAGCAGGCGAAATTTTAGTGCGCGACCGAATAGTTCGGATTGGGTGAATGGATCGCAATTTTGTTAGGCATCAATCCAAGACTGACCTTGCGTCACCTTTGGTCGTTCCGGTGCCCGAAAACGACTGCAGCCGGCCCCGGGGCCGGCTGCGATATCCACAGGCAGTTTTGCTGTACGGAACGCTAATCCGACGTCGGACCCGATTCCCGTTCCGGGCGACCTTGGCGTGAACTCAGCATGTCCGAGACCTCGATCAGTTTCTCGGCATACTGGGTTTCCAGCTGCTTCTTTTTCACGTGGAAGGACGGTCCGCCGACATTGACGGCAAAGATCCGACGGTCGTCCAGCGCATGCACCGGGACTGAAATCCCGTTCACGTCCTTACGCCAGTCGCCATAGCCACTGCAGAAGCCATGGGCGCGGAACTCCGCCTCGGCCGCGCGGTACATCTCCATTCGCACGTCGAACAGTTCCGGCTCTTCGGCGCGGGCATCGGCAAAGACCGAGGCGCGTTCCTCTTCCGACATGGCCACCAGAATAGCCCGTCCCATCGCGGATTCGAAAAGTGGCAACCGCGATCCGACATGCATGGCGAGCGTCACGTTCTCTCTGGACCGTTGCACGGCGACATAGAGCACTTCCAGACGATGCCGTTCCCCCAGCGCCGCGGTGACATAGGAATTCGGCCCCTCTATCAACGACTTCAACAGGTCTGCGGCGCGGTCCGCCATTTCCAGCCCCGACAGGACGCCGAAGCCCAGCCGCAGCACCCCTGCCCCCAGCCGGTAATTTCCGGAACTGGCATCGGCCACCAGGTAGTCGAGCTTGCAAAGCGTATGCGTCAGGCGCGAGATCGTGGGCTTGGGCAAGCCGGTTCGTTCCGCGATATCGGTGTTCGACAACTGGGATTCACCGGGCTGGAAGGCGCGCAGCACATCCAGCCCGCGCGCCAGCGCGGTGACGAAGTTACGGTCCTTCGCCTCTTCCTCCGATGATGCCATGTCGATATCGGTCATTGGGCCGGCTCCTTCCGGGCCGCGGAGTTGTCGGATCCCTCAGCCTTCCAGAGCTTCGAGACCTTTCTCGGCAAAGAGGGTCACGCTCTGGCCCATGCGCATCGCGCGTTCCGGGTTCGATGCATTGCCATCCAGCGCCCGCTTGTAGACGCCCTGGATGATCCCGGCCATGCGGAAAAAGCAGAATGCCAGATAGAAACCGAAATCGTCGATCCCGTCCAAGCCCCTGCGCTCGCAGTACTTTGCCACGAATTCTTCGTCAGTGGGCAGACCCAGCGCCTTGCGGTCGATGCCCGCCAAGCCCCTGGCTTCGGCGGTGGCCGGCATCTGCCACTGCATGATGACCGCCGCCAGGTCCGCCAGCGGGTGGCCGATCGTCGATAATTCCCAGTCCAGCACCGCCAGGCAGCGGGGGCCGTTCCGTTCGAACATCATGTTGTCGATGCGGTAGTCGCCATGGACCAGGCGCCGTTCGGTCACGTCCGGCATCCGCGCGGGCAGTTCCGCGATCAGCGTGTTCATCGCCGCGATGTCGTCGGTTTCGGACGCCCGGTACTGCTTTGTCCACCGTCCGATCTGGCGTTCGTAATAATTGCCGGGCGGGCCATAGTCCGACAGACCCACCGCGTCGACGTCGACACTGTGGAGCGCGGCCAGCACGCGGTTCATCTCGTCTATCACCGCGCCGCGTTCTTCGGGGCTTGCACCTTCCATCGCCGGCTGGCCGATATTTCGGCCGTCGATGTGGTCCATGACGTAGAATGCCGAACCGATGACATCGTCGTCCTCGCACAGGACATGCATCCTGGCGACCGGTACATCCGTCCCGTAAAGCGCTGATTGCACCCGAAATTCCCGGTCGACCGCATGGGCCGACTTCAGCAGGATCCCCGGGGGCTTGCGCCGCAGGACATAGTTCTTCTTCGGTGTCTTCAAAAGAAATGTCGGATTCGACTGGCCGACATTGAATTTTTGCGCCTCGATCGGACCTTCGAAATCCGGCAGCACCTTCGTCAGGTATGCCGCGACCGCGTCCGTATCGAGCGTCTGCGTATCCGTGCTCATGACCAGGCCCTCCCTAGCTGTAGGTCAGAAGTTTCGCCTTTTCCGCAGTGGCGAATTGCGGCGTCGCGTTGAATTCGTGCAGGTAGAAGACCGACTTGTTGAAGATGAACTTGGTCATCCCGGTGTTCTTGGCCTGCAGGTTCAACGTCATCATAATCGGGTTTGGCGCGCCGACAGCGGACGCGACCAGTTGGCCGATCACCCCGCCCGAGGACACGACCAGCACGCGGCGCGCATCGGTATCCACAGCGAACTTGCGCGCAGCTTCGACGCGGCCCGAAAAGTCCAGCCAGCTTTCGGCGGCCGTCCCGATCCCGCCTTCCTGCCACTCCAGGATGGTGTCGCGCAGGGTCTGGTAATGGGTCTTGCGATCCTTGCGCACGTCATGGGGCACGTCGCCGCCGAAGCGCGCGTTCAGGATGTCGTGGAAATCGTATTCGTTCAGGCCGGAATGTTCCTCGGCCGCGCCGCCAAAGCCCATCGACTCCAGCGTTTCCTTCTGGCGGACCAGCGTCCCGGTGATGGTGCGGTCCGGGATCCAGCCGGCGCCGCGCAGGGCCTCGCCCGTCAGGCGCGCCTGTTCGTGTCCCAGCTCTGACAGCTTGTCGTAATTGTCCGTCCCGAAGGACGCCTGCCCGTGCCGGACAACGAGGAGTTCGGCCATGTCTTCCCTGTCATGTTCCATGGTTGGGCCGCCGGGAGCTATCCCCCGGCGGCCTGTCGTTCTTGGGCGAGGATCAGAAGACCTCGAACAGGCCCGCAGCACCCATGCCGCCGCCGACGCACATGGTGCAGACGACGTATTTGGCCCCGCGGCGCTTGCCCTCGATCAGCGCGTGGCCGACCATGCGGGCGCCCGACATGCCATAGGGGTGGCCGATGGAAATCGCGCCACCATTCACGTTCAGCAGTTCGTCCGGGATGCCCAGCTTGTCACGGCAGTACAGGACCTGGACCGCGAAGGCCTCGTTCAGTTCCCACAGGCCGATGTCGTCCATCTTCAGGCCATGCGCTTCCAGAAGCTTCGGGACGGCGAAGACGGGGCCGATGCCCATCTCGTCCGGCTCGCAACCAGCGGCCATCACGCCGACATAGCGGCCAAGGGGTTGCAGGCCCTTCTTCTCGGCCAGCTTGGCTTCCATGATCACGGCAGCAGACGACCCGTCCGACAGCTGCGAAGCATTGCCGGCGGTGATGTACTTGCCTTCCTTGATGTGGATCCCGTCCTTGAAGACCGGCTGCAGGCCCAGAAGGCTTTCCAGCGTGGTCGACGGCCGGTTGCCCTCGTCCTTGTCCAGCGTGATCTCGATCTCGCTGATTTCCTTGGTGGCCTTGTCCTGGAACTTCATGACGGTGGACACCGGCACGATTTCGTCGTCGAACTTGCCGTCCCGCTGACCGGCGGCCGTCTTCTGCTGCGAGTTAAAGGCGTATTCGTCCTGCGCCTCGCGGCTGATGCCATAGCGTTCGGCGACCGTTTCGGCCGTTTCCAGCATGGACATGTAGATTTCCGGCTTGTGCTCGACCAGCCAGGGATCGCGGTTCACGCGCATATCGGGCGTCTGGACAAGCGAGATCGAGTCCACGCCGCCGCCGACGACGACCTCCATGCCATCGGTGATGACCTGCTTGGCCGCGGTGGCGATCGCCATCATGCCGGACGCGCACTGGCGGTCCAGCGACATGCCACCCACCGTCACCGGCAGACCGGCGCGGATGGCGACCTGGCGGGCGATGTTGCCGCCCTGATAGCCCTGCTGCAGGGCGGAACCGAAGACGGTGTCCTGCACCTCGCCGGGGTCGATCCCGGCGCGCTCGACGGCGTTCTTCACGGCATGGGCGCCAAGCGCCTGCGGGGTGGTGGCGTTGAACGCGCCCCGATAGGCCTTGCCGATCGGGGTGCGCGCGGTCGAGACGATTACGGCGTCACGCATTGGGGTCTTCCTCCCTTGATGATTCTCAGGCCCAGTCCAGCTTGAGGCCACGTGCCTCGGCTGCCATCTGGGCGAATTTCCTGGTCTGCATGAAGGCCTGCGTCAGCTCTTGCTGGCCTTCGGCATCGGTGATCCTGTCAAAGGCCGCGGCCACGCCTTCCGGCGACAGGTCGTCGCCCGTCAGGCAGACACCCGGCGTTTCATAGACGCGGGTCTGCGCAAAGGCGCCGCCACCGGCGCCCAGGATGACGCGGTTGGGGCCGTTTTCGCTGACCAGGTACAGGACGCCCGGGGTGATGGTCTCGGGCTTCAGCAGTTCGGCCGCTTCGGGCGGCAGCAGCTCTTCCGTCATGCGGGTCGCGGCCGTGGGGGCCAGCGTGTTCACGCGGATGTCGTCGCGCAGGCCTTCCAGGTGCAGGACGTTCATCAGGCCCATCATGGCGGCCTTGGCAGCGCCATAGTTCGACTGGCCGAAGTTCCCGTAAAGGCCGGAGGACGAGGCCGTCAGCACGATCCGCCCGTATTTCTGTTCCCGCATGATCGGCCAGACCATGTGGGTGACATTGGCCGACCCGATCAGGTGGACATCGACCACCTTACGGAAGTCGTCCATCGTCATCTTGGCAAAGGTCTTGTCGCGCAGGATGCCGGCATTGTTGATCAGGATGTCGATGCGGCCCCAGGCCTCCATCGTCTTGGCGATCATGTCCGCCACTTCCTCGGCATTCGACACGTCGGCGCCATGGGCGATGGCCTCGCCACCGGCGGCGCGGATCTCTTCCGCCACGGCCTCGGCCGCCGTGGCCGCCCGGCCTTCGCCGTCCCGTGCCACGCCAAGGTCGTTCACCACGACCTTCGCCCCGCGTTCTGCCAGACCCAGCGCGTGGGCGCGGCCCAAACCGGCGCCCGCCCCCGTCACGATAGCCACGCGGCCGTCAAACCTGATGCTCATTCATCCTCCTTGCCGGCAACCGTTGCCGGAACGTTCGAACGTCGGACCGCCGGGTCCGGGGCGTACCCGGACCCGGCGGTCCGACCCTGTCAGAAGCCGCGCAGCCGCGCCACCTGGGCCGCGTGGTAACCGTAGTCGCCCAGCCATTCGGTGGCCGCGCGGGCGCGTTTCATGAAGAAGCCCATGTCGAAAGCATCGGTCATGCCGATCCCGCCATGCATCTGCACGCCCTCGATCACAGCCAGTTTCGCCGTCTCAGCCGCGCGGGCCTTGGCCAGCGACACCGCCAGCGCCGCATTCGCCGGATCCTCGTCCAGCTTGCGACCCGCATGGGCGATGGCCGAGGCGGTGACTTCCATCTCGCACCACAGATGCGCGGCGCGGTGCTGCAGGACCTGGAAGGACCCGATCAGCTGCCCGAACTGCTTGCGCTCCTTCAGGTAGGTCGTGGTCATGCCGAAGGCGCCGGCCGCAAGGCCCGTCATCTCGGCCGCCAGCGCCGCCTGGCCCGCTTCCAGCGCGGGCTTCAGCACCGCCATAGCGTCGTCGACCTGGCCCAGCACGTCCTCGCCCGTGGCTTCGACATCCGCCAGGACGATCTCGGCCGCGTCGCGGCTGTCGACCATGCTGCGCGCCGTCTTCGTGATACCTGCACGATCCGCCGGGATGTCAAACAGCGTCAGCCCGCCTTCGGTCTTGGCCAAGACCAGCAGCCGGTCGGCAAAACCGCCATCGACAACGAAGGTCTTCGTCCCCGACAGGCGGAAGCCGTTGCCATCGCGGCGCGCTTCGGTCTCGATCTTCTCGGGCGCGAACTTGCGGCCTTCGTCCACCGCCAGAGCATAGGTCAGCTCGCCCGATGCAATGGCCGACAGGGCAGCTTTCGCGCGGTCGTCAGACACATGCTTCAGCGCCGTGGCCGCGATCACGGCCGAGGACAGGAACGGGCTTGTCACCAGCGTCTTGCCCATTTCCTCGGCCAGGATGCAGGCCGCGGCCATGCCCATGTCGGCTCCGCCGGCCTCCTCCGGAACCAGGATCCCAGCCCAGCCCATTTCGGCCATGTCCTTCCACAGCGCCGGATCGTGGGTCTTGCCCGCGTCGCGCAGCGCGCGCAGGTGGCCTACGGGCGCCTTTTCGTCCAGGAACCCGCGGGCGCTGTCGGCCAGCATCTGTTCCTCTTCGGTCTTCACAAGCGTTGCCATGTCGTCTTACCCCGGAAGTCCCAGAACACGGCGGGAAATGATGCCCAGCATCACCTCGGACGTGCCGCCCTCGATGGAATTGGCCTTGGTCCGCAGCCAGTCTGCAGGGCGCGACCCCGTGGGCCCGTCCCATTCCAGCGCGTCGGATCCGCCGACGCTCATCATAAGCTCCAACCGGTTCTTGTTCAGCTCGGTGCCCATGTATTTCAGCATGGCAGAAGCATCGCCCGTGCCCTGCCCGGCCTTGGCCATGTCCTTGTAACGCTCGATCGTCAGTCCGATGGCCAGCGTGTCGAGTTCCGTCTTCATGGCCGAGGTCCGCAGCACCGGATCGTCCAGTGCGTCGCCTTCTTCCGCAAGCACGGCGCCAAGGCTGCGGCCGCCCCCGGTGATGCCGCCACCGCCGCCCGAGATCATGGTGCGTTCATGGGTCAACAGGTACTTCGCCACGTCCCAGCCCCGGTTCACGGTGCCCACGACACGACCTTCCTTCGGCACGACCACGTCGTCGAAGAAAGTCTCGCAGAACGGGGACTTGCCGGAGATAAGGCGGATCGGACGGGTGGTGACGCCCGGCGTTTCCATGTCGATCAGCAGGAAGGTGATGCCCAGGTGCTTGGGCGCGTCCTTGTCGGTGCGGACCAGCGCAAAGATCGCGTCGGCCTGATCGGCATAGGAGGTCCAGATCTTCTGGCCGTTCACCAGGTAATGATCGCCCTTGTCTTCGCACTTGGTCTGGACGCTCGCCAGGTCCGACCCTGCACCGGGTTCGGAATAGCCCTGGCACCAGCGAATCTCGCCCCGTGCGATGGGGGGCAGGAACTCGAGTTTCTGGTCGTGGGTGCCAAATTTCAGCAGCGCCGGGCCAAGCATCCAGATGCCGAAGCTGCGCAGCGGCACCCGGCCGTCGATGGCTGCAAGTTCTTCCAGGAAAACCTTTTCCTGTTCACGGCTATAGCCGGCCCCGCCATATTCCACGGGCCAGGTCGGCACCGTCAGGCCTTTGGCCGCGCACCGGTCCAGCCAGGTTTTCTGCGCGTCAGATGTGAAGACCCAATTGCGCCCGCCCCAGCAGATGCTGTCCTCGGTGCGGCCGCCATCGCGCATCTCGGGCGGGCAGTTTTCTTCCAGCCACGCGCGCGTTTCGGACCGGAACTGGTCCAGATCGTCCAACATTTTTCCTCCCCCCGACTTTTCTACGGGAATCCCCTGACTGTTTCGCAGTGCAAAATTGCATTCCGAAATCTGATTGACAACGTGGTAGTCCAGCGGGACAGTCCCGTCAACGCTCTGGCACAGGACGTGCCGGAAGGAGGAGGACATCATGAAAGCGATGCTGAGCACCGCCCCCGGCGGCCCCGAAACACTCGAGCTGACGGAACTCCCGGATCCCACACCTGACAAAGGTCAGGTTACTGTGCGGGTTCACGCGGCCGGGGTCAACTTTCCCGATACGCTGATCATCCGGGACCTGTATCAGTTCAAGCCGGAACGCCCCTTCGCCCCGGGCGGGGAAATCGCCGGCGAAGTGCTGGCCGTCGGCGACGGCGTGACGGGTTTTTCCGTTGGAGACCGGGTACTTGGGATGACCGGGCATGGCGGTTTCGCCACCCATCTGAACGTCGAGGCAGAGCGCCTGGCCAAGATCCCCGAGACGATGCCATATGACGATGCGTCATGTCTGACCCTGACCTACGGCACCTCCTATCACGCGCTGAAGGACCGGGCCGAATTGCAGCCGGGCGAGAAGCTGCTGATTCTGGGCGCAGCCGGTGGCGTAGGCACGGCAGCGATCGAACTGGGCAAGGCCATGGGCGCCACCGTGATCGCGGCCGTGTCGTCTCAGGACAAGGCGGATTTCTGCAAGGAACTGGGCGCGGACGAGGTCATCATCTATGACCGCGACCTCGACAAGGACGGGCAGAAGGCGTTTTCCGACCAGATCAAGAAGGTTTCGGGCGGGGGCGTCGATGTCGTCTATGACGCCGTGGGCGGCGCCTATGCCGAACCCGCGGTCCGCGCGCTGAACTGGAAGGGCCGGTTCCTGGTCGTGGGTTTCCCTGCCGGCATCCCGAAAATCCCGCTGAACCTGACCCTGCTGAAGGGCTGCCAGATCGTCGGCGTCTTCTGGGGCGCGCACACGAAGATCGAACCCGACCTGCACGAACAGAACGTGAAGGACCTGTTCGCCATGCATGCCGAAGGCAAGATCAAGCCGCGGATCAGTGCGACCCTGCCTTTGGAAAAGGCAGGCGAAGCGCTGCAATTGTTCATGGACCGCAAGGTTCTGGGCAAGGTCGTGCTCACCACCGAGTGAGCACGAGGCCCGGATCAGTCCAGATGCCCGATGTCGTTGTAGCCACGGATCGTCATCGTCTCGCCCTGGATCACCAGGCGCGAGATCGATCCGTTTTCCGCACCGCGGAAGGAAAACGGCCGGGATTCCGACGCGATGGACATGGCGGCACCGATCACGCCGCCATGGACCACCACGGCGACCAGTTCGTCGGGATGCGCCTGGGCGATCCGCAGAAGGCCGGCGCGGACGCGACCATGGAAATCGGCGGTGGTCTCGGCCCCCGGGATTTCGCCGTATTCATGGTTTTCATGGGCGCGCAGGATGGCCGGGTGCCGTTCGGCCGCCATGATGCGATAAAGCCCTGCGTCCCAGTCGCCCAGGAAGATCTCCCGCAGGTCGCCTTCGACCCTGGGCGTCAGGCCCAGGTGACCGGCCAGCGGGGCCGCCGTCTGGTGGGTGCGGGTCAGCGTGGTGACGTAGATGGCGGAAATCGGCATGTGTTTCAGCCGTTCGCCCACCTTCACCGCCTGTTCCTCGCCCTCGGGGTGCAGCAGCGGGTTGCCGTGGCCGTCGATGGTTTCGAAGCTTTCGCCGGGAATGGCCGGCATGGTGCGGCCATGACGAATCAACAGCATGTCGCAAGCCCCTGCAGGCGGGGCATATTTCGTCTGATGGTATTCCTTGGTCTCGGTCTTGGTGTCGGACATGCGGCGCGCTCCCTCGGTCATTCGGATGGATCCGGTTGCCCGCACCTAGCCGCAAGGCAGCCGATTTGACAACGTGATTGCGGGATCGCCCGATCGCGCATGGGAGGAGATAGAGTATGAAAAATCGCCAGGTGGTGATCGCTGAACTGCCGAAAGGCGCGCTGACGCCCGAACATTTCCGGCTGGAAGAGACCGAGATGCCGGTCCCCGGAGACGGTGAGGTGCTGCTGAAGACGATCCTGATGTCCATCGACGCGGCCAACCGCGCATGGATGCAGGGCGCCACCTATCGCGAGCCGGTTCTGGCCGGCGACGCAATGCACACCTATGCGGTCAGCGAGGTGGTCGAAAGCAAGTCGGACAGGTTTCGGCCGGGTGACATCGTGGCCGCCGAAAGCCGCTGGGCGGACTATGTCGTGCGCCCCGCGAAAACCCTTGTAAAACAACCGGATGTACGCCCCCTTTCACATCTTCACTCCGCCTATGGCATCGCCGGCAAGACGGCGTTCCACGGGCTGATAGGCGTGGGTCGGCCGCTGCCCGGGGAAACCGTCGTCGTCTCTGCTGCGGCCGGGTCGGTCGGCATGTTCGTGGGCCAGATCGCCAAGGCGATCGGCTGCCGCGCCGTGGGCATCGCCGGCGGGGCCGATAAATGCGACTGGGTCGTCAGCGAACTGGGCTTCGATGCCTGCGTCGACTATCGAGATCCCAGCTTTTTCAAGGCCTTGAAGAAGGCAGCCCCGGATGGGATCGACGTCTATTTCGACAATGTAGGCGGCAAGGTCCTGGAAACTGTCCTGTTCCAGATGAACGAAAAGGGCCGCATCGCCTGCTGCGGCGCCGTCAGCCAGTATGACAGCGCGGCCCCCGCCGGCCCGCGCAACGTGCCCGGCATGGTCGTGGTGAAGCGCCTGCGGATGGAAGGCTTCATCGTCATGGACTTTGCCCAGAACGACGCCGCTGCCGTGAAGGCGCTGAAGACCTGGACCGACAGCGGCCAGGTCAAGGTCGTGGAAGACATCGTCGAGGGTCTGGAAAACGCACCCGCAGCCCTTATCGGCCTGCTGGCTGGCGAAAACCGCGGCAAGCGGATGGTCCGGGTTGCCCCGGATCCTGCCTGAACAAGACACCCCGAAAGACCCCAATAAGGAGACCCAGAGATGGCAGCAATCGACGACGTGCTCGCAGCCAGCGAGCCGCTGATCGGCAAGGAAACCGGCGTCACCGAGTGGCGCACCGTCGATCAGACCATGATTGACACCTTCGCCGAATGTACCGACGACCACCAATGGATCCATGTCGATGTGGAACGCGCGAAGAAGGAGACGCCCTTCGGCACCACGATCGCGCACGGGTTCCTGACACTCTCGCTTGGCTCGACCATGGCCTATGAATGCGCGACACCGATGCCCGGGCAATTGATGAGCCTGAATTACGGGTTCGACAAGGTCCGCTTTCTGAACCCGGTCAAGTCGGGATCGCGGGTCCGCGGTCGTTTCGTCCTGCAATCGATCAAGAAGCGAAAGCCGAACGAAATCCTTCGCACGAACCTTTTCACGGTGGAAATCGAAGGCGAGGAAACCCCGGCGCTGGTGGCCGAATGGCTGGGCCTGACGATCTTTCCGCCTGCGGAATGATCGGCTTTGCCGCGAAAGATCCCTAAAACCTTGTTTTAGCCGGACAAGCGTTGCATTGTCCGTTTGTTAACACTGGGGCTTCACAGAACGCCGCTCCGAATTTGCCGGAGCGGACCTATTTCCGTTCTGCCGTGACTGCATCTGGTGTTTTCCCAGGCCACGGACCGAACGATGACCCTACGCGATTACCTGTCCTATGTCGTGAATGCCCGCACGCTGGAAGAGCTGTGGGACGCCCATACAAGCCAGATGGAAGATTTCGGTTTCGACCGGCTATTCTATGGCTGCACCCGGTATCGAACTGAAACCTCTCTGGGCGATCCCGACGACTTCGTCATCCTGACGAACCACGATTCCGCCTATGTCGACGGCTTCCTGCATGCAGGCCGCTATTACCACGCGCCGATGTTCCAGTGGGCGCTGGAAAACGAAGGGGCGGCCAGCTGGCGGTTGATCCCGGACATGATCGCCAAATACAGCACCAGCAAGGATCTGAAGCGGGTTTTCGAGTTCAATCAGAAGATGGGCGTGACCGTTGGCTACACGATCAGCTTCAAGTCGATTTCCGGTCGGTCCAAAGGCGCCCTGTCGCTGTGCGCCAGGAACGGCCTTAGCCAGGGCGAAATCGACGATATCTGGGCGGAACGCGGCGATGACATTCACCTGATGAACCAGGTCATGCACCTGAAGGTCCTGACCCTGCCCTATTCGCCCCCGAACCGCAGCCTGACCCGCCGCCAGCGCGAGGCGCTGCAATGGGTCGGCGACGGCAAGACAACGCAGGATATCGCGCTGCTGATGGGCCTGACGGCCGCCACCGTGGAAAAGCACCTGCGGCTGGCACGCGAAACGCTGTCGGTTGAAACCACGGCCCAGGCGGTGATGAAGGCGTCGCTTCTGAACCAGATGTACGTCGTCGAGGCATGAGGCCCCGAATCGATTCGGCAAGGGCCTGACCAGTCACGAATCCAACACTTCCAAAATTAACGACCTTTTGCGAACCTTTCGGTGTTCCGTGAGTGGTGGCTTTGGCCTGGGAACATCGGGGACTGACCCTTGCCATTTCAAGGCTCTCTGACCTGTCCGGCCCGGTCGTGCATTTTCCATGTGTCGGGTCGGAACCCCGGCCTGTCGCTGTCCCTGTCCCCGGCCGGAGCCGTGCCCTCCTCGGCAATCGGGTCCCGTTCGCATCGATCCGGCCGCGGGCCGGCCCCTTTCAACCGGCGGCAGGGGCCGGTGCACTTGCGTTGCGCCTTGGATACGCCCGGCATGATCCGGCCGGCGGTTTAACCCTGCGGGCTGCCCCGCCATTGCCAACACGGGACGCGGCCCGTAGGTGTTGAAACTGGCGCTGGCATTGCCCCGCGTCCCTACGGACTGGAGATTCCGGATTGGCTCCTCACTCCTCCGCCCAGCCTGAGCGGGTCTTCTCCGCCACGGGCGGCTATGATGATCTGCGTGCGGTGCCGGATCTCGACCGCATCAGCGCCCGGATCGAACAGGGTCTGGCCACCGCCATCGCCGGGGCACAGGCGGCCCCTGCGCCTGAAAAGCTGGCCCGCGCCATCGATTATGCCGTGAACCCGGGCGGCGCCCGGATCCGGCCGACGATCCTGCTGTCTGTGGCCGCCGCCTGCGGCGAGGATCGGCCTGCGCTTTCGGAAGCCGCGGCCGTTGCGCTGGAACTGATCCACTGTGCCAGTCTGGTCCATGATGACCTGCCGTCCTTTGACAACGCGGAAACGCGGCGCGGGCGCCCGTCGCTGCACCGATCCTTTTCCGAACCGCTGGCCGTTCTGACCGGCGACAGCCTGATTGTGCTGGCCTTTGCCGTGCTGGCCAAGGGGGCCACCGGCGACAGCGCGATGCGGCTGCCGGCGCTGGTCCAGGTGCTGGCCGCGCGCACCGGCATGCCCGGGGGCATCTGTGCCGGCCAGGGCTGGGAAAGCGAAGACCAGATCGACCTGTCGGCCTATCATTGCGCCAAGACCGGAGCGCTGTTCATGGCAGCGACCCAGATGGGCGCCATTGCCGCCGGACAGGATCCGGCGCCGTGGGGCGAACTGGGCGCGCGCATCGGCGAGGCCTTCCAGATCGCCGACGACCTGCGCGACGCGCTGGGCGACGCCGGCGCGCTGGGCAAGCCCGTCGGCCAGGACGAGAAACTCGGCCGTCCCAACGCCGTCCACGACCTTGGCGTCGAAGGCGCCATGGCACGGCTGAAGAAGACGCTGGATGGCACGATTGCCTCTATCCCGTCGTGCCCGGGCGAAGCGGCGCTGGCCCAGACCGTGCACGGCTTTGCCAGACGCATCGTGCCGTCGAAGCTGATCCGCTGATCTTTGGGGAAGGTCGGTGAAAACCGCGGGGCAGCCTGTTGCCCCGCGTCGTTTCCTAAAGTGCCGCGAACTGGTCGCGCTGACGTTCGGTCCAGCGAACGGTGATGTCGTACCCGTCCTCGGTCTGGGTCTCGGTCTCCACCAGATCCCGTTCGAAGAGCCACGCGCGGCGACGCCCGTCGGCATAGGACAGGTGCAGCTCTACCCGTTCCCGCCGGCCCTGCAGCCTGACGGCCACCGCCTCCAGCAACGCCTCCAGCCCTTCGCCGGTGATGGCCGAGATCGGAAAGACCTCCTCCATCCGTTCGGCACGGGCGCGCAGCGCCGCGGCCTCGTCTTCCGGCAGGCGGTCGATCTTATTGAAGACCTGCAGCCGCGGCCGGTCGTTTTCCACACCCAGCGAGGTCAGGATCGTTTCCACATCCCGGGCCTGCATGTCCGCTTCTTCCGCGCTGGCGTCGTGGACGTGCAGGATCAGATCGGCGGCCAGCACCTCTTCCAGCGTGGCGCGGAAGGCCGCGACCAGTTCCGTCGGCAGGTCCGAAATGAACCCCACCGTGTCAGACATGATGACCTCGGGGCCGTCAGGCAGCTGCACGCGGCGCATGGTCGGGTCCAGCGTGGCGAAAAGCATGTCCTTCGCCATCACGTCCGCACCCGTCAACCGGTTAAACAGCGTGGACTTTCCGGCGTTGGTATAACCCACAAGGGCCACGATCGGATAAGGCACCTTGGCCCGCGCCGCGCGGTGCAGCGCGCGGGTCTTCACGACCTTTTCCAGCTGCCGGCGCAGGCGCACCAGCTGCGTGTCGATGGCACGGCGGTCGGCCTCGATCTGGGTTTCCCCAGGGCCGCCGACAAAGCCAAGCCCGCCCCGCTGCCGCTCCAGGTGGGTCCAGGCGCGGACCAGCCGGGTGCGCTGATAGCTGAGCGCCGCCATTTCCACCTGCAGCACGCCTTCCCGCGTGCGGGCACGGTCGGAAAAGATTTCCAGGATCAGCCCGGTCCGGTCCAGAATCTTGACCTTCCAGACCTTTTCCAGGTTCCTCTGCTGCACCGGGCTAAGCGATCCGTCGATCAGCACCAGTTCCACATCGGCGGCCTTGAAGGTGGCCCTCAGCTCCTCGATCTTGCCGGATCCGAACAATTCGCCAGGATGGGGCTTCGGCAGGCGCACAATATCGCTGCCCATCACCTCCAGATGCGGCAGCGCCGCGGCCAGCGCCACGGCCTCTTCCAGCGCCGGCCCTGCGGCGCGGCGGTCCCTGTCTGATGTGATCTCGGGGTGCAGGACCCAAGCTCTGGTGGGCGTGTCGCGCCCGGCCGGTTCCTCGCCCAGCGGGGTCGCGTCGTTCAGGATGTCGCGATGTTCTTCGCTCAAGATCCTTCGTCACCGTCGTAAAGGTTGATCGGCTGTGCCGGCATGATGGTCGAAATCGCGTGCTTGTAGACCAGCTGCGACTGTCCGTCGCGGCGCAGGAGCACGCAGAAATTGTCGAACCAGGTGATGACGCCCTGCAGTTTGACGCCATTGATAAGGAAGATGGTTACAGGAACCTTGGTTTTTCTGACGTGATTGAGAAACGCGTCCTGCAGGTTTTGTCTGTCCGATGCCATATTGCCGAAGTCTCGCCTTTTTTCTTGTGGCACATCGCCATGCGTTGCGTGCTTCGGCCAGAGTATGAAGGGCGTTCCGGGGAGATTCCAGCCCGAAATGCCTGACCATTTGGTCATAAATCACTGTGCTTTGCGTCCACCCGCACAGCAGCCATGCGCCTGTGACATGCCTTCAGCTGCGCCAAAGATCCGGTGACAGCAATGCAATGATGGCCAGCGCCTCCAGCCGGCCCAGAATCATGGCGGCGCAGATCACGCCCTTGGTCCATGGTCCAAGCTCGACCAGGCGAATCGGAACTTCGGGCGCGAATTCGATCAGCGGGCCTGTCGTCGACAGCGACGCGATGGCCAGCACGATGGCCTGTTCGAAATCCGACCCCAGGGCCGCCAGCACGGCCGAGACCAGCGCCAGCGACATCGCGTAAAGCATGAAGAACACCCAGGCGATGAAGGCGCCGTCCTTCTGGATCCGCCGGTTCCGCGCGCCGGCCCCGCTGACCGAGGACGGATAGACCAGCCGCTCCATCTCTCGCACGCCGGTCAGGTACAGGGCGAAGACCCGCAGCAGCTTGACGCCGCCCGCAGTGGTGGCAACCCCGCCGCCGATCAGCGACAGGCCCAGCAGGATCAGACCGGGCGTGCCGATACCCGACCAGTTCCGCGCCAGCTGCCAGTCGGCGCTTTCGAAACCGGTTGTCGTCAGGAAGGACATGACGGTGAACAGCGTGCCCCACAGCGCCCGCATGGCAGCGCGCAGGTTCTCTCCATCCATGAAGTCCAGCGCGGCCACCCAGTGACGCAGGAAAAGCAGCACCGTTACGCCGCCGACCAGGGCCAGGCCCATCCGGACCTCCGGGTCCTGGACGATGCGGCGGGTGCCGGGCAGAACGGTGTCGCTGCTGAAGGTGATCCGCGACAGGGCAAAAACCATGAAGCAGAGCATCACCGCCTCGCCCGCGCGGCCCGCGACACCGCCGTCGATCCCACCCACCGGAGAGATGCCCGAGGTCGACATGACCGACATGGAATGGATCAGCGCGGTCAGCGTCGCCTCGCCCAGCATCAGCTGCAGCACCCAGCAGGCCAGCGTCAGCCCGGCATAGATCGGCGCCAGCATCTTGGTCGTCCGCCACAGGCGTGTCTGCGGGTCGATCCGGTCCTGCCGCATGGCCCCGCCCACATGGTTGGCATGGCCGACCTCGCCGCGGGCCGTGATCTCGAACCCGCCCAGCGACAGCGGGGCCAGGACGGCGGCGGCGGCCACCCACATCAGGAAGCCGCCCAGCCAGGCCACCTGCGCGCGCCACAGGTGCAGCGAAGGCGCCAGGCGGTTCGGGTCGGCGAACAGGTCCGCCCCGGTCGTGGTCAGGGCGCTGACCATGTCGAAATAAGCGTTCAGGAACGTGGTGTTGCGCATCGATTCCTGCAGCGGCACTGCCAGGAAGACAGGCAGTACCGAGAAGGTCGCGAAAAGCGACAGAAGCTGGCCCAGCGTGCCGTTCTTTGCCGGATGGTTGATCACCGCCAGCGACACCAGTGCCACGACGAACAGCCCCATCGTCCCGCCATAGAAGAACACGCGCGAGATGTCGTAGTCGTAAAGCGCCAGGGCGTGGATCGCGGGAATGTACATCGATGCCGCGGCAACGGCCCAGATCAGCACGAAAAGCGGCAGGCGCATCAACCCGGTCGCCTGCCCGCTCCTTTGCGACGTTCCCGGCGGCAGCGGCCCCGCGGCCAGGTTCCCCGGCCGGCGCCCCCGCGGCGTGACCCCAGGAGAGCCGATCCGGCCCGCGCCGCGGCGGCCGGGGCCGTCAGGCAATCGGTTCGGCGGGTCGACGGGGGGCGGCATCGGCGGGGTTCTCCTGCAAGATCAGAAAGTTGCGCACTATTTCCAAATCAGAAGAAGTCGATCGAGACCTGCATCAGACGTTCCACTTCCTTCACGTCGTCAGCCATCGCGAAGATGGCGACGACATCGCCCTCCTCGATCCGGATCTCGCCCGAGGTCTTCAGCAGCTCGCCCTTGCGCATCACCGCCCCGACCAGCACGCCTTCGGGGAAATCGATATCGCGGATCTTCTGGCCCGCCATCGGCGAGGTCGACAGAACCTCGGCTTCGATCACCTCGGCTTCGGCATCGCCGATGGAATAGACCTCGCGGACGCGGCCGTGGCGGATGTGGCGCAGGATCGACGACACGGTCGTTGCCCGCGGGTTGATATAAGCGTCGATGCCCAGCGGTCCCATCAGCGGGATCAGCGTGGGATCGTTGATCAGCGCGATGGCCAGTGGACAGCCACTGGCCTTGGCGCGCACGGCCACCAGCATGTTGGTCTTGTCGTCATCGGTCACCGCCAGCAGCGCGTCGGCGCGTTCGATCCCGGCCTCGGACAGCAGCGCGGCATCCAGCCCGTCGCCGTGCAGCACGATCGTCCGCTCCAGGCGGTCGGCGGCACGTTCGGCCTTGGCGCGGTCCCGTTCGATGACCTTGGCGCGGATCCGGCCTTCCTTGTTGCGTTCCAGCTCCAGCGCGACGGCCAGCCCCACGTTCCCGCCGCCGGCGATGACGACGCGGTCCTGTTTCCCGTGCTGCTTGCCGAAGACTTCCAGCGTGCGGCTGACATCGGCCGAATGGACGAAGACATAGATCTCGTCCCCGACGAACAGCTGGTCGTTGGACTCGGGCGCGAACAGCGTCCCCTCGCGGCGGATTCCCACCACCCGGGCGCGCAGCGTGGAAAACAGGTCGGTCAGCTGGCGCAGCGGCGTGTTCACCACCGGGCAGGAATCGTCCAGCGCAATGCCCAGAAGCTGCGCCTTGCCACCCATGAAGGTTTCGGTGTCGAAGGCCGCGGGCGCCGACAGGCGCTGCAGCGCGGCCGCCGCCACTTCCTTCTCGGGCGAGATCACGACGTCGATGGGCAGGTGATCGCGCCGATAGAGGTCGGAATAGATGACGTTCAGATAGCTTTGCGCCCGAAGGCGGGCGATCTTGCGCCGGATGCCGAAGACCGAATGGGCCACCTGGCAGATGACCATGTTCACTTCGTCGGAATAGGTGGCGGCGATGACCATGTCCGCATCGCGTGCCCCTGCCCGGTCCAGGACATCGGGGTGCGAGGCGAAGCCGGCAATGCCCGCGACGTCCAGCGTATCCGTGGCCCGGCGGACCAGATCGGGGTTGTTGTCGACGACCGTGACGTCGTTCTGCTCGCCCGACAGGTGGCGGGCAATCTGCCAACCGACCTGACCGGCGCCGCAAATGATGACCTTCATGGGCCTTCGCGCTCCCGGCTTGCTGCCAGTTTCGCTGTCTGACAGGTCGCCGCTGTGGGGTCAATTCAATTGTCGCCACACCTGTCGACTCACCGGCCAACATATGGCCCGTCCATCGAAATCCGGCATTGGATGGACTTCGCCCGCGGCCGCGATAGAATATCCGGCGACAGGTGTGATCTGGTGCAGAGTATCGACATGACCCGGCGCAAAGGCCGCAAAACCAAACTTCTTCTCGGCCTCCTGGGGCTGGGTGCCCTGGCTGGATGCGGCCCGGTTTCGGTCTACTATCAGCAGGGCGTCAGCGGCACGCGGACGGTGGACGACATCAACGCCTGCCAGGTCAGCGCGCTGAAGGATGCGCCTGCGGCCATGCAGGTCCGGCAGCTGCCGCCCGTGTTCTGGCCTGGCTATACTCAGTGCTATCCCAACGGTGCCGGTGGGCAGAACTGCTATACCACGCCCGGCTACTGGGTGGATGGCGGGGTCGAGACCTATGATCCCAATGCGCCCCTGCGGTCGCGGCTGACCGATCAGTGCATGATGAAGCGGGGCTATGCTCCCCTGTCGCTACCGCGGTGCAGCGATGCTGTCCGCGCGTCGGTCCCGCCGGCGCTGAACGACAAGATGCCGCCGATCACGTCGTCGTCCTGCGTGGTGCTCTATGGGAATGGCTACTGGCGTATCGTCACGCCGGGGGCCTGACGGGGCCTGATCGGGGGCCCATTAGGAACCCCAGCCGCCGGCCGGAAAGCCGCCCCGCCGCATGGGCGGGGCCGCCCGAGTTCAGAATGCGCCCATCATCGACGGGCCGGAATTCTGCCCGTTGTTCTGGCTGCGCAACGCGGTCAGTTCTTCCGCGACCAGGAAGGCCAGTTCCAGCGACTGGGAAGCGTTCAGGCGCGGGTCGCAGGCCGTGTGATACCGGTCCGACAGGTCCGCATCCGTCACGGCGTGGACGCCGCCGGTGCATTCGGTCACGTCCTGGCCCGTCATCTCGAAATGCACGCCGCCGGGGTTCGCACCTTCGGCTGCGCAGACGGCGAAGAACTCGCGCACCTCGCGCAGGACGCTTTCGAACGGCCGGGTCTTGTAGCCCGATGAGGACTTGATCGTGTTGCCGTGCATCGGGTCGCAGACCCACAGCACGTTCGCGCCTTCCTCCTGCACCGCGCGGATCAGCTTGGGCAGGTGGTCGCCCACCTTGCCCGCACCGAAACGCGAGATCAGGGTCAGCCGGCCGGCCTCGTTTTCCGGATTCAGCTTGGCCATCAGCTTCTTCAGATCGTCCGTCGTCATCGACGGGCCGCATTTCAGGCCGATCGGGTTCAGGACGCCGCTGCAGAATTCCACATGGGCACCGTCCGGCTGCCGCGTGCGGTCGCCGATCCAGATCAGATGGCCCGAGCCAGCCAGCCACTTGCCGGAGGTCGAATCGAGACGGGTCAGCGCCTCTTCGTATTCCAGCAGCAGCCCTTCATGGCTGGTATAGAATTCCACGGTCGACAGGGTGTGCGCGCTTTCGCGGGTCACGCCCGCCGCCCGCATGAAGTCCAGCGTGTCGGAAATCCGGTTCGCCATCTCGCGGAAGCGTTCGGCCTTTTCGCCTTCGGTGAAACCCAGCGTCCAGCCGTGGACACGGTTCACGTCGGCATAGCCGCCGGTTGAAAAGGCGCGGATCAGGTTCAGCGTCGCCGCTGCCTGCGTATAAGCCTGCAGCATCCGCTGCGGATCCGGGATCCGTGCTTCGGGCGTGGCCGCCAGATCGTTGATGATGTCGCCGCGATAGGACGGCAGTTCGACGCCGTCGATCACCTCGGTCGGCGCGCTGCGCGGTTTGGCGAACTGGCCGGCCATGCGGCCCACCTTGATCACCGGAACCTTGGCGCCATAGGTCAGCACCATCGCCATCTGCAGCATCACCTTGAAGGTGTCGCGGATCGCGTCGGCCGAAAACTGGTCGAAGCTTTCAGCGCAATCTCCGCCTTGCAGCAGAAATGCCTCGCCCCGGGCGGCCGAGCCCAGAAGCGATTTCAGGCGCCGAGCTTCCCCTGCAAAAACCAGCGGGGGATACTTGGCGAGTTGAGCTTCGGCTGCAGCCAGGGCTGCCGCGTCGGTATAATCCGGCATCTGCACGCGGGGTTTGCTGCGCCATGCCGTCTTTTGCCACTCGCCCATCGTCTTTCCTCCGTTCCGAAAAGGCGTAAGGCGGCCTCTATAGACCCGTAGGGTCCCCATGGCCACAGTTTTCGACCGCTGCCCGGGTCCTGCACAACAAAGAGCGTTTCGCTGCTTTTCCCGGCAGTTGGGCTTGGCCGCGCGCACCGCGGGACGGTGTGATCCGGGCCTATCCGGGGATACGCCCGCGTGACGACCGTGCCACCCGGCGGCATCGGCACATTGCACCCGACGCAACGGTCCGCGTCTTTCAACGCCGGCGGGCACAGGACCGGGCCCCAGAGAGGTGCCGGCGACCCTTGACCTGAGCCGCAAGCTCTGACCATGCTTTCCGGATAAAATGCGTCGCGCATGCGCCATACCGAAACGCCAGACATGACCGAGCACCGATCCTTCCTTTCCGCAGATCAGGGCGCGACCAAGTCGCGCCGTTTCGTTTTCGTGCTGCTCGACAAGTTCAGCCTCCTGTCCTTCTCTTCCGCGCTGGAATGCCTGCGGATCGCCAACCGGATGTCGAAGGCCACGCTCTACACCTGGACACTGGTGGGCGAAGGCGGCGACACGGTGCAGTGTTCCGCCGGCACCGCCTTCAAGCTGGACAATGACCTGGGCGTCCTGTCGCGGGACGACACGGTGCTTCTGTGCGGCGGATTGGACATCCAGACCGCCACGACGCGCACATTGATGAACTGGCTGCGGCGCGAGGCGCGCAAGGGCCTGGCCATGGGCGGTCTGTGCACCGCGTCCTATTCGCTGGCCCGTGCCGGCCTTCTGGACGGGCGCCGGGCGACGATCCACTGGGAAAACCAGGACAGCTTCTCCGAGGAATTCGAGGACGTGCGCCTGACCAAATCGGTCTTCGTCGTCGATGGCAACCGGCTGTCCACGGCCGGCGGAACCTCCTCCATCGACCTGATGCTGAAGCTGATTGCCGACGACCATGGAGAGGAACTGGCCAATGCCGTCGCCGACCAGATGATCTATTCCTCGATCCGGACCGACCAGGACACCCAGCGCCTGTCGGTGCCGACGCGGATCGGCGTGCGGCATCCGAAACTGTCGCTGGTCATCCAGATGATGGAAGCCAATATCGAGGAACCGATCAGCCCCGCGATCCTGGCGGCAGAGGTCGGTATGTCGACGCGCCAGCTGGAACGCCTGTTCCGCCGCTACCTGAACCGTTCGCCCAAGCGGTACTACATGGAACTGCGGCTTCAGAAGGCGCGGAACCTACTGATGCAGACGGACATGAGCGTGATCAACGTGGCACTGGCCTGCGGCTTCGCCTCGCCCTCGCATTTCTCGAAATGTTACCGCGCCCACTACCAGACCACACCATATCGCGAGCGGGGCGCACGCGGAAACCAGACGACGCGGCTGTCCGTCTAGGACATGCCCCGGCGGAAAGAGGATCCTTTTCCTGGTCCGGAACGTGTTAACCTCCTTGCAGGAGGTCCGGTGTGACGCGTTATCTGGTCCAGATGGTCCTGGCAGAGGCCATGGCGATTGCCCTTATCGCGCTGATCTATGCCGCACTGGTCCGGGGCATCCTGGCATATCCGGCGTGGATCCTTGCGGCCGGCGCGCTGCAGGGGCTGCTTCTGGGCACGGTTCAGCGCCACCGCCTGCGCCGCCTGGGATATCCCGCCCGCGCCTGGACACCCGTGACGGTTCTGGCCGCCACGGCCAGCTATGGCCTGTCGATCCTTGCGGGTATGGGTACTGCCGCGGACCCGACGGTTGCCGTCGACCCGATGGTCCGGCCGGACATCGCGATGCTGGCCGGGATGGGTGCGGCCATGGGGGCCGGCCTGGGCCTGTTGATGGGACTGGTCCAGCTGGTCGCCCTGCCATTCACCATGTCGCGCGCCAGCTGGGCG
Source organism: Chachezhania sediminis (assembly GCF_009765275.1). Lineage (GTDB taxonomy): Bacteria > Pseudomonadota > Alphaproteobacteria > Rhodobacterales > Rhodobacteraceae > Chachezhania > Chachezhania sediminis. The sequence goes on along the minus strand of NZ_VOPH01000001.1, from coordinate 91,479 downwards.
CTGGCCAACCTTTCTGGCTGGGCGCCCGCTGCCGCCGTTCTGGCGGTCGCGGCCGCGATTCCAGGCGCGGACTGGCCGCTGTGGCATGTCGGGCTGCTGGGGGCCGGCGCGGGCGCCGTTGCGGGCCTGTTCGTCGCCTGCCTGACATCGCCGGTCTTCCGCCCTGCGCTGGATTTCCAGGCCCGCGCGCGGCGGTAGGCATACCTCAATCCGATATCAGTCGGGCACCATCCGGTACAATGCGCCATCCGTCACCGACAAGAACCAGATCGACCCGTCCTCGCCCTCGACGATATCCCGCACGCGTCCGGTCTCTGCGCTTTCGATCCTCTCGCGTTCCCGCAATGGCCGACCGTCCAGACGCGCGATGTGGTTGAATTTCAGCGACCCCACGAAGATGTCGCCCCGCCATTCGGGCCAGAGCTTGCCGGAATAGACCAGCAACCCCGACGGCGCGATCGACGGATCCCAATAGAACTCCGGCTGCTCCATCCCCGCCTTGGCCGTGCCTTCGCCGATCCTGGCGCCGGAATAGTGCCGCCCGTAGGAAATCACCGGCCAGCCGTAATTGGCGCCCTTGCGGATCAGGTTCACCTCGTCGCCACCTTGCGCGCCGTGTTCGGACACCCACAGCCGGCCCTGCAGATCCAGGTCCGCACCTTGCGGGTTGCGGTGGCCATAGCTCCAGATCTCGGGCCGATGCCCTGCCTGGCCCACGAAAGGGTTGTCGGCCGGCACCGTCCCGTCGCGGTTCAGCCGCAGGACCGTGCCATTGTGGTTCGACAGGTCCTGCGCCGACGGCCGGTCGCCCCGTTCGCCCACAGTCAGGAACAACGTGCCGTCCCATGCCTCGACGACGCGCGAACCGAAATGCCGGTTGGTGCGACCCACCGGCGCCGCCTCGAACAGCACACGGACATCGCGCAGCCGCCGGCAATCGGGGCCCAGCCTGGCCGCCGCCAGTGCGGTGCCTGCGCCCTGCGGCTGGGGACTGGAGAAGGTCAGCAGGATCTCCCTGCTCCTGGCAAAATCGCGCGGGACCGTGACGTCCAAAAGGCCGCCCTGCCCGTTCGCCCAAACCCGTGGCAGGCCCGAGACCGGCGTGCTGCGACCGTCCCGAACGTGCAGAAGGCGTCCGCCGCGTTCGGTCACCAGGACGCCGCCGCCTGGCAGCAGTCCGATGCCCCAGGGTTCCTCCAGCCCCTGCAGGACTGCGTCGATCCGCACGCGGCCCGCGCTGGTGTCCACGGGTTCCGCCTGGGCCGGACCCGTCCATTCCAGAAACAGGATCAGGCTGATCAATAGGCGCATGGCTTGGACTCCGGCAGTTTCGGCTCCCCTCACGTTCTAGGGGACGTGTCCCGCCGGTCGAACCGTCTCATCAAAACGTGATCCAAGATCAGAGCGCGATGCCTGTCGCCAGAATGCCCAGGATGGCCACCGCCCCGCCCAGTCCGGGCACGCCAAAGACCACCCAGATGCGATAGGCACGGCGATAGATCCGCGGCAACCCGCCGCCCGTATCGCGGGCCAGCGCCGCCACGTTCCGCATCCAGACCTGCAATACCACGTTGACTAGGCAGACCGCCCCCACCAGCGCATTGAGAAGCATAGCCGCAACCATCCAGGTGCCGAACTGGCCCTGCCCGGCCTGCAGGGTCAGCGCCATGCCCGTCAGGAACTGAAGGAACGCGGCCGGGACCACGAGGGCCACCGCCGCCTGAACCGCGCTGGCCGCGGCATGAGCCACCAGCACCGGATCCGCGGTGCGGTGCGCCAGGAAGATGATCACCAGAATGGTGCTTCCGGTGCCGATGATGACACTGGCGCAAACGACATTGAGGAAAAGCACGACGTCGAAAACCATGGCGACATCCCCGGAACACGGCCAGCTCATCGTCACTCAATTGAAGGCAGGTCACAAATAACAACCCAAGGCTGAACGCCGCCTCCGCCACGTCAACGGGCGATTTGCGTAGCAAATGATGTCGAATGATGAAATTCTCCGCCTCTTCCTCTTGCCATCCGCAGCCCGTCGTGGATGGATCGGCGGAACAATCGAAAAGGCCCCGCAGTGGGTCGATACCGAACAGGGGACCATTCACGGTGCCAACAGGGAACGCGATGATCGTCGTCGACGGGGTGCACAAGCATTTCGGCGGCTTCCACGCGGTCGATGGGGCCACGCTCTCGATCCGCCGCGGATCGGTGACCGGGCTGATCGGCCCGAATGGCGCGGGCAAGACGACGCTTTTCAACGTGATCGCGGGCGTGCTGCCGCCCAGCTCGGGCACCGTCACCATGGATGGTGAGGACATCACCGGCCTGCCCCCGCACGAGCTTTTCTCCAAAGGCCTCCTGCGCACCTTTCAGATTGCACACGAATTCTCGTCCATGACCTGCCGCGAGAACCTGATGATGGTCCCCGGCGGCCAATCGGGAGAGACGTTGTGGAACACCTGGTTCGGCCGCAAACGGATTGCCGAGGAGGAACGCGCCCTTCGGGCCAGGGCGGACGAGGTGCTGGACTTCCTGACCATCTCGCACCTCGCCGATCAGAAGGCCGGCCAGATCTCCGGCGGCCAGAAGAAATTGCTGGAGCTGGGCCGCACCATGATGGTCGATGCCAAGGTCGTCTTTCTGGACGAGGTCGGCGCCGGCGTGAATCGCACGCTTCTGAACACGATCGGCGACGCTATCCTGCGGCTGAACCAGGAACGCGGCTATACCTTCGTGGTGATCGAACACGACATGGACTTCATCGAACGCCTCTGCGATCCGGTGATCTGCATGGCCGAAGGCAAGGTCCTGGCCGAAGGCACCCTGGCCGAGATCAAGGCCAACGAGCACGTCATCGAGGCCTATCTGGGCACCGGTCTCAAGAACAAGGTGGCGGTATGAGCGGGACAGCGGGCGTCGCAAGTGTGAGTATTTGCAAAGAGGAGAAGCTGGCACCGCGCGCACGCGCCTTCCGGATGCCGGGCCTGGCGTGGGCGGCGCGCGCCCCTGACTTCTTCTCTTTCCAAATCCTCCGGGGGGAACGGCCCGCAGGGTCGTGGGGGGCAGAGCCCCCCTTTCCGGCCCGGGACGCGCAAGGATCGGCAGGATGAGCGACCCCTACGGCGACCGCGGCAACAAGGACCGCTCGATCACGAAGGGCGGCAGCAGCACGCTGCAGGCAGGCCGCTATTCGGGCCAGCCGGGTCCGGCCGCGTCGGACGAGCCGTTCCTGATCGGCTCCGCCATGACCGGCGGCTACGGCAAGGGCCCGGACATCCTGCATGATTGCACCATCGCCGTCGAAAAGGGCGAAATCGCGGTGATCGTGGGCCCGAACGGCGCCGGCAAGTCGACCGCGATGAAGGCAGTCTTCGGCATGCTGGACCTTCGGGGCGGCGACGTCCGGCTGGACGGCGAGAGCATCGCCAGCCTGTCGCCCCAGGCACGGGTCGTGAAGGGCATGGGTTTCGTGCCCCAGACCCAAAACATCTTCACCACCATGACGGTGGAGGAGAACCTGGAAATGGGTGCCTTCATCCGCAAAGACGACTTCCGCGGCACGATGGAGCAGGTCTATGACCTGTTCCCGATCCTGAAGGAGAAGCGGCGCCAGAAAGCGGGCGAGCTGTCGGGCGGGCAGCGTCAGCAGGTGGCCGTGGGCCGCGCGCTGATGACCCGGCCCAAGGTCCTGATGCTGGACGAACCCACCGCCGGTGTCAGTCCCATCGTGATGGACGAGCTTTTCGACCGGATCATCGAAGTCGCCCGCACCGGCATCCCGATTCTGATGGTGGAACAGAACGCCCGCCAGGCGCTGGAGATCGCGGACAAGGGCTATGTTCTGGTGCAGGGTTGCAATGCTCATTCCGGGACCGGACAGGATCTGCTGGCGGACCCCGAGGTCCGGCGCAGTTTCCTGGGGGGATGAGGATGAGTTACCCGATCCGACATGGGAACCGCGCGCTGTACGCGCGTCCGCCAACGGGCGCCCGGCCGGGCGATATCAACCGACGCAACCTTCCGGGGGCCGCATGGACGCTCTGAACGCCCTCGTGGCGCTCACCAATTTCGTGATCGTGCCGGCAGTGGCCTATGGCAGCCAGCTGGCGCTGGGCGCGCTGGGGGTGACGCTGGTCTATGGCATCCTGCGGTTTTCCAACTTCGCCCATGGCGACACGATGGCCTTCGGCGCCATGATCGTCGTCTTGGTGACCTGGGGCCTGCAGGGCGCGGGCGTGTCCATCGACCCGCTTCCCACCGCGCTGCTGGCGATCCCGTTCGGGATCTTGGGCACTATCGTGCTTGTGCTGATCACCGACCGGCTGGTCTATCGCTTTTATCGCGCCCAGAAGGCCAAGCCGGTGATCCTGGTCATCGTCTCGATGGGTGTGATGTTCATCATGAACGGCATCGTCCGCTTCATCATTGGCCCCGGCGACCAACGCTTTGCCGATGGCGAACGCTTCATCGTCTCGGCCCGCGACTTCAAGGAGTGGAGCGGCCTGGCCGAGCCCCTGGCGATCCGCACGACCCAGGGCATCACCGTCGTGACCGCCGTGATCGTGGTGGCGCTTCTGTTCTGGTTCCTGGGCCGGACCCGCACAGGCAAGTCGATGCGCGCCTATTCCGACAACGAGGATCTGGCGCTGCTGTCCGGCATCAACCCCGAACGCGTGGTGATGGTGACCTGGATCATCGTGGCGGCGCTGGCCACCATTGCCGGCACGCTTTACGGCCTGGACAAGAGCTTCAAGCCCTTCGTCTATTTCCAGCTGTTGCTGCCGATCTTCGCGTCCGCCATTGTGGGCGGCCTGGGCAACCCGCTGGGGGCAATCGCCGGCGGCTACCTGATCGCCTTTGCCGAGGTCGCGATCACCTATCCGCTGAAGAAGGTGCTGGGTTATCTGCTGCCGGAAAGCCTGGCGCCCGACGGGTTGGTCCAGCTTCTGAGCACCGATTACAAGTTCGCGGTGTCCTTCGTGATCCTGCTGATCGTCCTGCTGTTCAAGCCGACGGGCCTTTTCGACGGGAGGGCGCATTGATGTCGGACGGTCTGCGCAATTCGCTGCTGTTCGGGGCGGTGGCCCTGCTGATCGTGGGAGCCGGCGTGATCCAGGGCGCCAATACGGCGCTTCTGATCGTGAACATGGGCCTGATTTCGGCCATCATGGCCATTGGCGTGAACCTGCAATGGGGTTTTGCCGGGCTTTTCAACATCGGGGTTATGGGCTTTGTCGCGCTTGGCGGTCTGGCCGCCGTGCTGATCGCCATGCCCCCCACGACAGAGGCCTGGGCCGCCGGCGGTCTGGGCGTCATCGTGGCGTTGCTGCTGGGCGCCGCGACCGTGGTCCTGGCCGTCCTGGTCCGGTTGCGCATGCCCAAGGGACCGCTGCGCCTTCTGGCGATGCTGGTGATCCTGATCGGCGGTTTTTTTCTCTACCGGAGCGTGTTCGACCCGGCAACGTCCGCGGTCGAGGCGGTGAACCCCGCCGGCACGGGGTATCTGGGCGGTCTGGGCCTGCCGGTGATCATCGGCTGGCCGGTGGGCGGTCTTCTGGCGGCCGGCGCGGCCTGGCTGGTGGGCAAGACGGCGCTGGGCCTGCGATCGGATTACCTGGCCATCGCGACGCTGGGCATTGCCGAAATCACGATCTCTGTCCTGAAGAACGAGGACTGGCTGGCACGCGGCGTGAAAAACGTGGTGGGCCTGCCCCGTCCGGTCCCTTACGAGGTCGACCTGCAGGCCAGCGAAGGCTTCGTTCAGGCGGCCGCCGATTTCGGGATGGATCCGGTCATCGCCTCGGCCCTGGTGGTGAAACTGGCTTATGCCGCGCTGTTCACGGCCGTGCTGGTCGTGGTGCTGGTCGGTGCCCAGCTTGCGCTGAAAAGCCCTTGGGGCCGCATGATGCGCGCCATCCGCGACAACGAAACCGCGGCCGAGGCGATGGGCAAGGACGTTACCAGGCGCCATCTGCAGATCTTCGTGCTGGGGTCCGCCGTCGTGGGCGTGGCAGGCGCGATGATGACGACCCTGGACGCCCAGCTTACGCCTGGCACCTATCAACCCTTGCGCTTTACCTTCCTGATCTGGGTCATGGTGATCGTGGGCGGATCTGGCAACAATTTCGGGTCGGTCCTGGGGGGCTTCCTGATCTGGTTCCTCTGGGTCGAGGTCGAGCCGATGGGCCATGTCCTGATGTCGCTGGTCACGTCCGGCATGGCCGACGACAGCGCCATCAAGGCCAATCTGTTGGACAGTGCGGCCCATATGCGGATGCTGACCATGGGTCTGGTCCTGCTTCTGGTCCTTCGGTTTTTCCCGCGTGGGTTGATACCAGAAAAATAGCTACATTCTGCTTTAGCGAAATTTCCGAAGAATTCGTTCTCTTCGGATAGCTTTCGTTAGGACTTTGCTGTCATTTTAAGCCAGTCCGCCGGCGTCTCTCCGGCGTGGCGGACTTCTTCCTCCCTGTCAGACTGGCCGTGCCTTCGGGCACGGCTTTTTTCCGCATAAGTTATGCTTCTGCAGCATTTTTTTTCTTCGTCGCGCCGATCACAATTCAACGCAGGACTGTTGACCGCACGCAGGTTGTTTCGTAACGTCGCGAACAATACTAAGTCGGCCGGTCCGACGGGGAGAAAGACTGCAGAAGGGGGCCGCACGGTCCCCTTTTCGCTTATCTTAAACATGTGTTGTTAAGCATCCGGACTGAAACCGCAGGAACGCCCCGCGGCAAGACCGTTTCCCGGTCCGTTTCATGCCCGGGACCTGTATACTTGCGACGGATTTCGGGACATGCCCTGCGCCGCATTGCGCCTGCCGTGCACAAGTTCGGGACCAGCCCGTGATCGCCCCCTGACAGCCGCGCGCGCGCGTGCTAAGGACGCGGAACAATACATCATTCTGCGAGAGTCCCATGGTTCGATATCTGACACCGCTTCTGGCCGCCGCGCTTTGTCTGGGCACCCTGCCCGCCCTGGCGCAGGACAGCACGGATTCGACCGCATCCGAAACCCCGTCGCAGACGGCGGACAGCGGCCTTGACCTGGGTCAGCCGGTCAACGACGCGCCCCAGAACGGCGAACGCTATCTGAAAGAGACCATCGGCGACTGGAGCCTGGCCTGCATCAAGACCGATCTGGAAACCGATCCCTGCTCGATCATGCAGATCCTGAACGACAAGTCGGGCAATTCCGTCGCCGAAATCTCGTTGTTCCGACTGGAAGGCGCGGGCCAGGCCGTGGCCGCCGCGACGGTCATCGTGCCGCTGGAAACCCTTCTGCCTGCGCAGCTGACCATTGCCGTCGATGGCAACAAGGGCAAGCGCTACAACTACAACTTCTGCAACCCGGTGGGCTGCTATGCCCAGATCGGACTGACCGCCGACGACATCGCCGCGTTCAAGAAGGGCAGTGTCGCCAAGATCTCGCTGGTGCCAGCCCCGGCCCCCGATCAGGTGGTCGAACTGGAAATGTCGCTGGCAGGCTTCACCGCCGGCTATGACCTCGTGGACGTCGTTAGCAACAACTGATCCGGTTCACGGACCGAAAAAGGCGCCGTCCCTGTCGGGGCGGCGCCTTTTTTCTTGGGCCGTGATCAGGGAAGCCGGGTCGTCAGACCCGGCGCACCGCCAGCACGGCGTTCAGGCCGCCGAAGGCAAAAGCGTTCGACAGCGCGACCGATACGTCGGCATCGCGCGCCTCGTTCGGGACGACGTCCAGCGCGCATTCCGGGTCCGGTTCCTCGTAGCCGATGGTGGGCGCGATCACCCCGTCCCGGACGGCCATGATGCAGGCCAGAAGCTCGACGGCGCCGGTGCCGCCGATCAGGTGGGCGTGCATCGACTTTGTGGACGAGATCATCAGCCGGTCGGCATGGTGACCGAACACATCCGCCACCGCGGCGCATTCGGTCTTGTCGTTGGCTGCCGTCCCCGTGCCATGGGCGTTGATATAGCCCACCTCGTCGCGGTTGATCTGCGCATCGGCCAGCGCGCCCGCGATCGCACGCGACGCGCCCTGTTTCGACGGCATCACGATATCTGACGCGTCCGAAGACATGGCGAAACCGATCACCTCGCACAGGATCTCGGCCCCGCGGGCCGTGGCGCGTTCGTATTCCTCGAAGACGAAGACGCCCGCGCCTTCGCCCTGGACCATGCCGTTCCGCCCCAGCGAGAACGGGCGGCACGCATCCTTGGACATGACCCGCAGCCCTTCCCAGGCCTTGACGCCCCCGAAGCACAACATCGATTCCGAACCGCCCGTCACCATCGCCGGCGCCATGCCCGACCGGACCATGGCGAAGGCCTGACTCATCGCGTGGTTCGACGACGCGCAGGCGGTCGATACGGTGAAGGTCGGGCCCTTCAGGTTGAACTCCATCGACAGGTGGCTGGCGGCCGCGTTGTTCATCAGCTTGGGCACGACAAAGGGATGGACCCGGTTCTTGCCGTCTTCATAGACGGACCGGTAATTGTCGTCCCAGGTCGACACGCCGCCGCCGGCAGTGCCCAGCACCACGCCGGACCGTGCCGCCAGTTCGCCTTCGAAGACCAAGCCCGACTGGGCGATGGCCTCGCGCGCGGCGATCAGGGTGAACTGGGTGAACCGGTCATAAAGCGCCATCTGCTGCCGGTTGAAGACTGTTTCGGGATCGAAATTGCGGACCTGCGCGCCGATCCGGATGGCCAGGCGGTCGACGTCCCGGAACTCCAGCTCGCCGATGCCGCAACGCCCTTCGCGCATCGCCTCCAGCGTGGCTGGAACCGAATGGCCGAGCGCGTTGATCGTGCCCGCCCCGGTGATGACAACGCGTTTCATGGGATGCACCGCCTCCCAGCGGCCGTCAGGGTGCGGCTCATGCCTGTTCGGCCACCAGCTTCTCGATGCCGGCCACGATGGCCGCGACGTTGGAGATGTCGAAATCGCTTTCGGTCGGTTCGTTTGCGTTGAACGGGACCGCGATGTCGAACTCTTCCTCGATCGCAAAGATGCTTTCCACCAGCCCCAGGCTGTCGATGCCAAGATCCTCCAGCGTGCTGTCCATCGTCACGTCGGACGGCTCCAGAACGGCCTGTTCGGCGATGATCGCGATGACCCGGTCCTTGACGCTCATGATCCCCTCCACGGGCCTGCCTTGATCTGGCGCGGGTTTACCCGTTCGGGTCCCCGTTGAAAACAGCCTTCTTAAGGTCGGCCACGTCCTTCAGCAGCCGCGGCAAGCGGCGCTGCGCCTTGTAGATTTCCGTGTGAAGTTCCATTTTTACTGCCGGATAGCCCATCATGACGCGCCCCGCGGGCACATTGGTCAAAAGCCCGGCCTTGCCGCCGATCACCGCATTGTCACCGATGAAGATGTTGTCAGTGGACCCGGCCTGCCCGCCCATCACGACATTGTTGCCGATATGGGTCGAACCGGCGATGCCGACCTGACCGCACAGCAGGCAGTCCTTTCCCACGATCACGTTGTGGCCCAGCGTCACCAGGTTGTCGATCTTGGTCCCGTCGCCCACGGTCGTGTCCCGGATAGTGCCGTTGTCGATTGTGGCATTGGCCCCGATTTCCACGTCGTTGCCGATGCGGACACTGCCCAACGAATGGATACGGACCCAGGCCTGGGCCTTGGCATCGCCCGCATCGCCCAGCGTGTGGCGCACGTTTTCCACCGCCGAGACTTCGGGCGTGACATAGGAAAAGCCGTCGCCACCCAGCCGCGCGCCCGGTTGCAGGATCACCCGGTCGCCGACGGTCACCCGCGCGCCGATGCTGGCATGTTCCCTAAGGAAACAGTTCTGCCCCAATGTCGCGTTCATGCCGACGAAGGTCTGCGGCCCCAGCACCGTGCCGTCGCCGATGCGCGCACCGGCCATGACCACGCTCATCGGTCCGATCGACACGCCTTCGCCGATCACCGCCGCAGGATCGACGACGGCCGACGGATGGATGCCGGCGGCATAGCCCTGTCCCAGATCCATCTGCCGGGTCAGGCCCGACATGGCCAGACGAGGACGCGGGGCAAAGATCGCAGCGCTCAGTCCCATCGCCTTCCAGTCGGCCCCGTCCCAAAGGATCGCCGCCCGAGCCTGGCCCTTGCCCAGATCCCCGGCATATTTCGGCGACATCGCAACCGCCAAGTCGTCCGGCCCGGCATCGGCCGGTTCGGACGCGGCAAGGATGGTCAGGTCAAGATCGCCGTCCGCCTTCAGCCCAAGCGACTGGGCCAGGGCGCCGATGCTGAACTCCATGGGTCATTGCTCCCGATCAGTGGCAACCGGGGGAGGCTTAACTGCGAACCGTGTCCAGCGCCACCCCTGCGTTCGACAGCGCCTGCCAGATCCTGGCGTCCCGGCCATAGATGTCGCGGCGGAACTGCAGGTGGCCGCGCTGGTCCGTGAAGGCCGTGCGATAGTCCAGGTGGACCGGCACCGGCTGTTCCAGGTTCACCCGCGTTTCGCGCCCGGTCTTCAGGATCCGCTGGAAATCTTCCTCGGGCGTGTCGGTCTGGGCCGACAGCAGCGCATAGGCAAAGTCGAACGGGTCCGCCAGACGGATACAGCCGTGGCTGTAGGCGCGGACATTGCGGTCGAACAGGTTCTTCTGCGGCGTGTCGTGCAGGTAGATGTTGTAGGGGTTCGGGAACATGAACTTCACCAGACCCAGCGCATTCCGCGGCGACGGCGGCTGGCGCATGGCGTAGGGAAAGGACGCGGCCGAATATTGTGCGAAATTTGCGGCGCTGCGGTTGACCACACGGCCCCGGCTGTCCGTGATCTCGATATGGCTGACGGCATTCGGGTTGGCGCGCAGCTTCGGCAGGTATTCCTTGGTGACGATCGACCGCGGCACGTACCAGCTGGGGTTGATCATCATGTATTCCATGGCATCGGAAAATTCCGGCGTCCGGCGTCCGTCGCGGTTGGCCCCCACGACCGACCGGGTCTCGAATGCGATATCGCCGTCCTGCATGATCCGGGCCGTGAAGTCGGTCAGGTTCACCCAGATATGGCGCGCGCCCAGGTCCTGGTTCAGCCAGCGTTCCCGTTCCATCGCGACCAGAACCGATTGCAGGCGATCCTGGGCCGACACGTTCAGCTGGCGGATGGTTTCCGGCCCGGCGACGCCGTCGGCCTCCAGCCCGTTGTCCATCTGGACCTGGCGGACGGCGCTTTCGACCTCCTGAGTGTAGATGCCGGCAGGGCTGGGCGACAGGTATCCCATCCGCACCAGCCGGTCGCGCAGCTTCAGCACGTCCGGCCCCTGGTCGCCACGCTCCATCTTGCGCTCTGGCACGGTCGGACCCCACAGCCCGTCCCGCGCCGCATCGGCCAGCACAAGGCGGGCCTTCATCAGGTTGCGATATTCGGTTGTCTGGGGCGGAAGCGCTGCCACGGCAGAGCGGATCCGGTCGGGATCGTCGGCGGCAAGCATCTCCAGAAGCTCGTCCGGATTGCGATAGTTCACCTCGCGCACGATCTGGCTGTCGATCTTCCGGGGCACCAGGATCCCCGACTGCACGTCGCGGGCATAGCCGAGATACGCGTCGCTCAGCGCGATTTCCAGCGCGCCCATCTGGCGGGCGGTCTGGGCCTGTTGCATCTGGGCAATCAGCCCATCGGGATTGTAGCGCGACAGCGGCAGCCCGTGCCGGTCGGCAGTGCGCAGCGCCTGGATCAGCGCGGCACGGCGCGCCTGCCCCGCCTGGGTGTCGGCGGTCCAGAGCGGCTCGTAATTCCGTTCGCGATAGAAGGTGGCGACACCGTCCTGGCCATAGGCAGATTCGGCCACGCCCTGCTTGAATGCGGTGACCTGCGCTTCCGCAGGACGCGACATCATCGGCATCAGGGCCAGGGTTGACACTGCGGCAAGCACGATAGTCGCGGCCCGAAGGCGCCTTTTCGCCCGTGCCGGTGCCGCCAGACCGGTTCGCGTCATCAGTGTCATGGTCCCGTGCTCCAGTTCTGCCTGCATGGCAACGCCGCAGGCCCTCTCGTGTTCCCCACTCTGCCAGAAGAATGCCGGTTATGGGATTGATGTGACATCACAATTCAGCCAGCGTGGCCGATCAGCACCAGCGCCCGGAAAATCAACCGGCGGCAGAGGGCCCTGGACGATTGGCAATGGTGGAAACCCGGACTCTCACGTAAAAGTGCGCAATTTTTTGCCGATTTTTAGGAACCAAATGCGATCTTGTGAATCGACACTTGGCCCAAGATTCCCGCTGTGTCATATCTTTGCCGGGATCTGGGTGTGGATAAAAAAATAAGCGCGAAAATCGCGCCTAGGCAGAACAACAGCGTACAGGACGGCGCAGAATATGCATGAAGTCACGGGAATGCCGGGTTTTTCCCGGCGGGGGATTCTCAAAGCGTTCGCGGCCAGTGCAGTCGTAGCAGCACCAAATTATGCCAACGCAGCGGGTTTCCTGCGCGGTGGTGGCGACATCCGGCGTCTCCGGATGTATTCCGGGCGCACGGGTGAGCGTCTTGACATGATATATTGGATCGATGGCGAGTACATCAAGGACTCGGTCAAGGAAATCCACCATTTCATGCGGGACTGGCGCACCGATCAGATCAAGTCGATCGACCTGCGGACGCTGGATATCATGGCCGCGGCGCACAATCTGATGGACGTGAACGAGCCTTACATGCTCCTCTCCGGCTATCGCAGCCCGCAGACCAACGCGATGCTTCGCTCGCGGTCGCGGGGCGTGGCCAAGAACTCGCTCCACATGAAGGGTCAGGCGGCCGACCTGCGGCTGAACTCGCGGTCGGTAAACCAGATGGCAAAGGCAGCTCTGGCCTGCCATGCCGGCGGTGTCGGTCGGTATTCGCGGTCGGACTTCGTCCACATGGACTGCGGCCCGGTCCGCAGCTGGGGCGCCTGAACGCTTTGACGATCAGATCGGAACCGGGTGCCCATCATCCGGTTCGATGAGAGGACGGCCCCTTCCGGGGCCGTTTTTCGTTTCCGTGAATGGCAGTCGCGGGCCGCGGCGATCAGGCCGCGCCCCAACCCCCGGGCGATACGTGGCCCTTCAGAAAACCGATCAGCGCCCGCGTCGACCCGTCCAGCGCATCCATCGGCGCAGTCCCGTCCAGAACCGGCCCCAGCGAGGTCGCCAGTTCCTTGCCCAGTTCCACCCCGAACTGGTCGTAGGAGTTGATGTTCAGGATCGCCCCTTCGACAAAGACGCGGTGTTCATACAGCGCCAGGATCATGCCCAGCACGTGGGGCGTCAGTTTCGGATAGGCCAGCATGGTCGATGGCCGGTTGCCCGGGAACACCCGGTGACGCGCGGCCGCGTCCATCTCGTCGCCGGAAAGACCCTTGGCCGCCATCATCTCGCGCGCGGTCTCGAAGCTGCGGCCATTCATCAGCGCCTGGGCCTGAGCCAGGCAATTGGCGATCAGCAACTTGTGATGGACGCCCAGGTCCGGTTCGTGCCCTTCGGCGGCGATCATGAATTCGCAGGGCACGATGTCGGTGCCCTGGTGGATTAGCTGATAGAAGGCGTGCTGCCCGTTGGTGCCAGGTTCGCCCCAGACGACGGGGCCCGATGGAATTTCCAGCGGATTGCCGTCGATGGTCACGCGCTTGCCGTTCGATTCCATCTCCAGCTGCTGAAGATAGGCAGGCAGGCGTTGCAACCGCTGATCGTAGGGCAGAACCGCGCGGGTGCCATAGCCCAGGACCTGCCGGTGCCACATGCCGACAAGGGCCAGCAGGACCGGCAGATTTTCCGCGGGCGCGGCGGTGCGGAAATGGTCGTCCATTTCGGCCGCGCCGGCCAGGAAGTCGTCGAAATCATCGGACCCTATGGCCAGCATCAGCGACAGGCCAATCGGCCCCCAGACCGAATAGCGCCCGCCGACCCAGTCGGCGAAGCCGAAAACGCTGTCGTCAGGAATGCCAAATTCGGCCGTCTTCTCCAGCGACGAGGACAGGCCTACGAACTGGTCCCGCGTGGACCCGCCGCCCGCCTCCAGCCAACGGCGGATGGAATAGGCGTTAGTCATCGTCTCGATTGTGGTGAAGGTCTTCGATGCCACGATCACCAGCGTGCGGGTCGGGTCCAGGTCGCGGATCGTGTCGGCCAGGTGCGCCCCGTCCACGTTCGACACGAAGTGGCAGCGCGGGCCATCGCCCCAGGGCGCCAACGCAAGCACCGCCATGACGGGGCCCAGGTCGGACCCGCCGATGCCGATGTTCACCACATCGGTGATGCTGCCCCCTGCCCCCTGGATCGCGCCAGAGCGGACTGCATCCGCAAAGGCATGCATCCGGCCCAGCGTTTCGCGCACGTCGGGCATGACGTCGGCGCCATCCACCATGACCGGTCCCTTGTTCGGATTGCGCAGCGCGGTGTGCAGAACCGACCGGTCTTCGGTGACGTTGATCGTTTCTCCGGTGAACATCGCCTCGCGCTTGGCGGCGGCACCGCTGGCCTCGTACAGTGTCAGCAACGCCTTCAGCGTCGCGTCGTCGATATTGGTCTTGGAATAGTCGAACAGCATCTCGCCCGCGCGGGCGCTGAACCGTTTTGCCCGTTTCGGATCGGCCTCGAACAGATCGGCAATCCGCCGTTCGCCGATCCCGGCCGCACAGACCTTCAGGTCATACCACACGAAATACTCTCCTTGGTATCTGCCCGCAGCCATTGGCGCAGGTTCGCAACAGATTGATGACCCAGCACGGAACGCATCATGGCGCCCAGTGGACGATGGCCTTGTCCAGAACGATCCGGACGGGCGCCTGTTCCGGGGAAAGGTCCGACGCGCGTTCCAATGCCGCACGCTTGTCATCGCCGTAGATCAGGATGTGCAGGGCGCGCGCGCCCCGCAGGACCGGCGCGCTGAGGCTGACGCGGACCTCGGGCTGGTCTGCGGGGCGGACGGCAACCACGGCCGGCGCGTCCGCTGCCAGCGCATTGGCCAGTCCGGGCGCGCCGGGAAAGAGCGAGGCGGTGTGCATATCCGCCCCCATCCCCAGCAGCATGACCGACACCGGCAGCACCCCGGCCACCTCGGCCGACAGGCGCGGCAGCACGCTTTCCGGCGCTGGCGACGGGGCATAAAGCGACTGGTATCGCGCGACCGAGGCCGGGCCGATCAGCAGCCGGTCCCGGATCAGCCCGGCGTTGGACCGCGGGTCGTCTTCGGGAACCCACCGTTCGTCGGTGGGCATCACCGTGACCCGGGGCCACGCAATGCCCGCCGTCGACAGCCGGTCGAAGACCGGCCCGGGCGTCGTGCCTCCCGCCACCGCCAGGGTCGCCCGCCCTTCGGTCGAAATCGCCAAATGGAGCGCCGCCGCCATTTCGTCGGCCAACCGGGCCACCGCCGTTTCGCGGTCGGGGGCGATCCGAAGATCCATCACGGACGGATCGTCCGCCAGACGCGGCCATCGCGGGCGACAAGGGCATCGGCCCCGGTCGGGCCTGTAGATCCGCCGGGATAGACTTCGGGCCGGTCGCCACGGATTTCCCAGCCGTCGATGATCGGATCGGTCCAGGCCCAGGCGGCCTCGACCTCGTCACCGCGCATGAACAATGTCTGGTTGCCGCGGATCACGTCCATGATCAGCCGTTCATAGGCATCGGCCACCGGTTCGTTGTCCCCCAGCGCCGTCGAAAACGACATGTCCAGCGGCACGTTGATCAGCCGCATCCCGCCCGGACCCGGTTCCTTGATTGTGACCTCCAGCGTGATGCCTTCGTTGGGCTGCAGCCGGATCGACAGGATATTGGCTTTATCGCCCGCATCCGCCCCGAAGATCGAATAGGGCGTGTCCTTGAACACCACCTCGATCACCGAGGACCGCGCGGCCAGCCGCTTGCCTGTCCGCAGATAGAACGGCGTGCCGATCCAGCGCCAGTTCTCGATTTCGACCTTCAGCCCGACATAGCTTTCCGTGGTCGACGCCGGATCGTGGACCGCGTCGCGGTAGCTGGGATATTCCGTGCCGTCCTTGATGAAGGCCGCGTATTGCCCGCGGACCACGTCATGGGCCGCCACGGGCTTCAGCGCGCGGATCACCTTCAGCTTCTCGTCCCGGACCGCGTCGGGTTCGAAGCGCGCGGGCGGCTCCATTGCGATCAGGCACAGAAGCTGCATCATGTGGTTCTGGACCATGTCGCGCATGGCGCCGGCCCGGTCGTAGTATTCGCCGCGTCCGCCAACCCCCACGGTTTCGGCCACCGTGATCTGGATGTGATCGACATAGCGCGAATTCCAGAGCGGCTCGAACAGCAGGTTGCCGAAGCGGATCGCCATCAGGTTCTGGACGGTTTCCTTGCCCAGGTAATGGTCGATCCGGTAGATCTGGCTTTCGTCAAAATGGTTGGCCAGGGACTGGTTCAGCGCCTTGGCACTGGTCAGATCATGACCGAAGGGCTTTTCCACGACGACACGTGCCTCTCCCCGGGCCAGGCCGTGGCCCGCGATCCGTTCCGCCAGGTCGCCGAAGAGCGATGGCGCCACCGACAGATAGAATGCGTGGATACGGTCCTCGGACAGAAGACGCGCCAGTTCCTGCCAGCCATCCTCGCCCCGCGCGTCCAGCTGGACATAATGCAGCCGGGCCAGGAACTCCTGCACTTCGACGGCGTCGATATCGGACACATCGGCGAATTCCCGAAGCGCCTCGGCCGCCATCTGGCGATAGCCGTCATTGCTCAGCTCCGACCGGGCGGCGCCGATGATCTGGCAGCAGTCGAGTATCTGACCCGCGCAGAAGCGCCGGTACAGCGCCGGAAGGATCTTGCGCCGCGCAAGATCGCCCGTACCCCCGAAGATCACGAGGTCGAACGGGTCTACCGGAATGACACGCGATACCATCTGTCGTCCTGCCTTCTGCATGAATTGCGGCGTCCCTGACAGAGCCTAGCGTGGAACACAGGTCAACGGCGCCGTGACCAAACTTCACAACCCGTCACACTTCGGTCGCAGGGACTGTCCAATCCTTGCGCTTTCGGGCTACCCTTTCCACAACCTAGCACGTCTTTGTCCCCAAGGTGTTTACCCGAATGAAAGATCTTGCCCTGACCGGCACGTCGGCCAAGTTTCGCGATCCGGAGTTGACGGCCGACGGCCAGAGACGCGCCCATGTGGCGCCGGCGCGGCTGAGCACCGTCTGGTTCAACACCGGGACGCTGTGCAACATCGAATGCGCCACCTGCTATATCGACAGCAGCCCCACCAACGACGCGCTGATCTACCTGACCGCGGCCGAGGTGCAATCCTATCTGGGCGAAATCGCCGAAGCCCGCCTGCCGGTCGGGGAAATCGGCTTTACAGGGGGTGAACCCTTCCTGAACCCGGACATCCTGACTATGGCCGGTGCGGCGCTGGACCGGGGCCTCCGGGTGCTGATCCTGACCAATGCGATGCGGCCGATGATGCGACCGCCGATCATGGCCGGGCTGATCGACCTGCTGGACGCCCATGGCGACCGGCTGACCCTGCGGGTGTCGCTGGATCACTATTCCTCGGCCCACCACGATCAGGAACGGGGCAAGGGCAGCTTCGAACGGACGCTGGAAGGGATGCGCTGGCTGGCCGGCGCAGGGTTCACGATGACCGTTGCCGGCCGCAGCAAGTGGGGCGAAACCCAGGAACAGGCCCGCGCTGGCTTTGCCGGGCTTTTTGCCCGCGAAGGGTTCAACATCGACGCGACCCACCCGGCACAGACGGTTCTGTTCCCGGAAATGGACGGCAAGACCGACGTGCCCGAGATCACGACCGCCTGCTGGGGGATCCTGGACAAGTCGCCGGATTCGGTCATGTGCGCCGACAGCCGCATGGTCGTCCACCGCAAGGGCGAGGCGCGCGCCACCGTGACTGCCTGTACGCTTCTGCCCTTCGAGCCCGATTTCGACCTTGGGCCGACGCTGGCGGGATCGTTGCGGCCTGTGTCGCTGAACCATCCGCATTGCGCCAAGTTCTGCGTCCTGGGCGGCGCCAGCTGCGCGGGCTGAAACCCTAGATCCACAAAAAGGCCCCGGACGACGTCGTTCGATCCGGGGCCCTTTCAAGGATGGGACGGGGTCAGACGAGGACGAAATCGCTGACACTGACCGATGCGGTGCCGTCCAGGAAGATCGCCATGTCGTCCCGCTGGCCGTCGCCGTCGGTGTCGACGAATACGATGGTGTTTCCGCCTTTGGATGTCGTGCCGATGCTGGGCCCCAGAACCGGATCGGCAGAAGAACCGCCGCCGATCTCGACCGCCAGGATCTCGACCGCGAAGTCGCTGAAATCCAGGACGTCCTTGCCACTGGTGAAGTCGCGGATATCGTCCATGTCCGACCTCAGCGAATCCGCCTGGCGCATGTAGACGAAGCTGTCCGCCCCGGAGCCGCCGAACATCGTGTCGCCGCCCAGGCCTCCGATCAGGATGTCGGAGCCATTGCGGCCCAGCATGACGTCACTGCCCTGGTTGCCTTCCAGCACGTCGTTCCCGGCCTGCCCGTTCAGGATGTCGTCGCCCACGCCACCTTCCAGCAGGTCGGCCCCGCCGCCGCCGACAAGGACGTCTTCGCCGCCGCCGCCGAACAGCTGGTCGCGGCCCTGCCTACCGTAAAGCTCGTCTTCGCCCATCCCGCCATAGGCGATGTCGTCGCCCGCGCCGCCGTTCAGCTTGTCGTCGCCCGTGCCGCCGTCGATGTAATCGTCGCCGCCCCGACCCAGAATCAAGTCGTCGCCGCCCCGGCCATCCAGGAAGTTGTCGCCGGCATTGCCGCCGATGGTGTTGACCATGCCGTTGCCGACCCCGGCGGTATCGCCCGACCCGACCAACTGAAGCTCTTCCACGAAGCGCGGCAGGCGGAAGTCGACGAAGCTCTGGACCGTGTCGTGGCCGCCGTCCTTCCTTTCCTCGATCGCCAGATACTCGACCTGGGTGATATAGTCGTCGTCGCCCTTCCCGCCCGAAACGAAGGCCACCAGGCTGCCTTCCATCGCGGCGAAAGAATCGTCTGCGCTGCTCAGCTTCACTTCGCCC
Source organism: Chachezhania sediminis (assembly GCF_009765275.1). Classification (GTDB taxonomy): domain Bacteria; phylum Pseudomonadota; class Alphaproteobacteria; order Rhodobacterales; family Rhodobacteraceae; genus Chachezhania; species Chachezhania sediminis. The sequence goes on along the minus strand of NZ_VOPH01000001.1, from coordinate 72,474 downwards.
AGGATGGTGCCGAAGTTGATCACGTCGATCTCGGACTTGCCGGAGATCGAGACACCGTCGGCGGTGATCGTGCCGGTGTTGATGAACTCGGTCGCTTCCGCATCCTCGGCTTCGTGGCGGAACCGGATGCTGCCGTAGATGCTGCCTGCGTTGGCAACATTCGCGCCTTCCCCGTCGATGACGATGGCCTTGTCGAAGCCGCGGATCACACCGGTCTTGTTGATCAGCAGTTCGATCGATCCCACGTCTTCAGTCATGGACACCGCGATGCCGCCGGACACGATGGACCCGTCCACCACAATCTTGTGGTCTCCCTCGGTGGCGGACACGGCTTTGCCGCGCTTGGTTTCGACCCCGTATCCTTCGGAGATGAACAGGTCGTCGTTCCCGGTCAGAACGACCCTATTCGTCAGCCACGTGCGCATTATGAGTGTCATGTCACCCCCCCCAGTCAAAAAGCTCTGTGATCTGCAGAAGCCGAGCTTTTGTTTAAATTATCAAAGTCCTAACACCGACGCCCCTCACTTGACCACACGGAAAGATGGAGTCGTCCGCACAAACACGCCCTGCTTCGCGTGTCGAGGGGACATCCAGTCAAAGTGGTACGGCCCGGCGGCGCAGGATGACGTTTTCGTGCGATGCAGGACTCGTCGACTGTCGGACCGGGATATGGCGACGGCTGCCTCATGGCGATTTCCCATGAGGTCGGGAGGTATGCGGAAGGATCGGAGGCCACAGGGGATTGCCGCACGCCTTCCGCACGATCTGGGTTCACAGCACACGGCCCGATCGCGCGCAGGCACGCAGACCGGCTCGCCGGACCGGCGGGCGGTCAGTGCAACGTGAACTCGCCCACAACGTGCCGCCATTCGCCGGAAGACAATAGCCGCCTGTGGGTGAACCTGACCGAATGCAATGGTCCCTCGATCTCGCGCTGCCAGAACTCCACGAACTTGAACAGCCGCGGATGATCCGGCGCGATGTCGTAGTCCTGCCAGATGTAGCTGTTGAGGACATTGGTGAAATCGGGCATGCGGTAGAAGAATTCCGCCGTGGTCAGTCCATAGCCCTTCAGCATCAGTTCGGTCTCGGATTGCTGCATTCTTTGCCCCATCCTTTCCACTTGACTGGGATCAGTGAATCGATGATGCAGGGCGCCGATTAATAATCAATAATCACAGTGTGTTAGCAGATAACACTGGCGGCTGCCAAAATGGCCGTCGGGTAGCCATTGCACCCGATATGCGCGGTCTGATACAGTCCTGCCACAAGATATAGGGCTGCCCAAATCTTCGGCGAAAGCTGGATGGCACCCGCGAAACAATGCAAAAGAACCGGGCCCGAGCACGTTGACCGACAGCACGCAACCCCCTGAAATTCCCGAGGAAACCCCGCCCGAGCGGCCAGCCTATGACGGGCCTTCGATCTCCATCGAAGCCGAGATGCGGACCTCGTACCTCGACTATGCGATGTCGGTCATCGTGGCCCGGGCCATCCCGGACCTGCGCGACGGGCTGAAGCCGGTGCATAGGCGGATTCTGTTCGCGATGCATGAAACCGGCAACACTCACGACAAACCGTACCGCAAGTCGGCACGTCCCGTGGGCGACGTGATGGGGAAATACCACCCCCACGGCGACTCGGCCATCTATGATGCCTTGGTCCGGATGGCACAGGACTTTTCCATGTCGCTGCCGCTGCTGGACGGTCAGGGCAACTTCGGGTCGATGGACGGCGATAACGCCGCCGCCATGCGCTATACCGAGGTGCGGATGGCCAAGCCCGCCGCCTTCATGCTGGCGGATATCGAAAAAGACACCGTCGACTTCCAGGACAACTATGACGGCAAGGACCGCGAACCGTCGGTCCTGCCGGCCCGGTTCCCCAACATGCTGGTCAACGGTGCGGGCGGTATCGCCGTCGGCATGGCCACCAACATCCCGCCCCACAACCTGGGCGAGGTGGTGGACGCCACGCTGGCGCTGATCGAAAATCCGGACCTGTCGTCGGAACGGCTGATCGAATACATCCCCGGCCCTGACTTCCCCACGGGCGGCCTGCTGTTGGGCCGGTCGGGCGCGCGAAAAGCGTACCTTGAAGGCCGCGGGTCGGTCATCATCCGGGCCAAGACCCGGGTCGAGGAGATCCGCAAGGACCGTTACGCCATCGTCGTGGACGAGATCCCCTACCAGGTGAACAAGGCCGCGATGATCGAGAAGATCGCCGAAGGGGTCCGCGAGAAGCGGATCGAAGGCGTGGCCCATGTCCAGGACGAAAGCGACCGCGAAGGCGTGCGCGTGGTAATCGAGCTGAAGCGCGATGCCACGCCCGACGTGGTGCTGAACCAGCTTTACCGCTTTTCGCCCATGCAGACGTCCTTCGGGTGCAACATGCTGGCGCTGAACGGCGGCCGGCCCGAGCAGCTGACGCTTTACGGCTTCCTGCAGGCCTTCATCGACTTCCGCGAGGAAGTGGTGGCCCGCCGCACCGCATTCGAGCTGCGCAAGGCGCGCGAACGCAGCCATATCCTGTGCGGCCTGGCCGTTGCGGTGTCGAACGTGGACGAAGTCGTCGCAACGATCCGCGCATCGTCCGACGCGGCCGAGGCACGGGTCAAGCTTATGGAACGTCGCTGGCCCGCGGCCGAGATCGAAGGCTACCTGCGCCTGATCGACGATCCGCTGCACAAGATGAACGACGACGGGACCTATAACCTGTCCGAGGTCCAGGCCCGCGCGATCCTTGAACTGCGCCTGCAGCGCCTGACCCAGCTCGGGGTCAAGGAAGTCACGGACGAGCTGGAAGAACTGGCCGGCAAGATCAAGGAATACCTTGAAATCCTGGGCTCGCGAGAGCGGATCCTGGAAATCATCGTGAACGAACTGAACGAGGTGAAAGAACTTTTCGCCGTCCCCCGCCGGACCGAAATCGTGGACTGGTCGGGCGACATGGAAGACGAGGACCTGATCGAGCGCGAGGACATGGTGGTGACCGTCACCTCTCGCGGCTGGATCAAGCGCACGCCGCTGGCCGATTTCCGGGCCCAGAAGCGTGGCGGCAAGGGTCTGTCGGGCATGTCGACGGGCGAAGAGGACGTGGTCACCACGCTGTTCGTCGCCAATACCCATACCCAGCTTCTGTTCTTCACAACGGACGGGATGGCCTACAAGCTGAAGACCTGGCGTCTGCCAGCCGGCGGCCGGACGGCGAAGGGCAAGGCCATCGTCAATATCCTGCCCATTCCGACCGGGGTTTCCATCGCGGCGATCATGCCTGTGGACCGGGACGAGGAGGAATGGGGCGATCTTCAGATCGTCTTTGCCACCTCGGCCGGGGACGTGCGGCGGAACGCGCTGGACGATTTCACCAATGTGAAGCGGAACGGCAAGATCGCCATGAAGCTGCCCGAAGGGGTTGAACTGGTGAATGCCCGCATCGCGACCGAAGAAGACGATGTCATGCTGGTCACCGCCTCTGGCCGGGCGATCCGTTTCCCGACCACCGATGTCCGCGTCTTCAAGGGGCGGGATTCGACCGGGGTCCGGGGCATCCGGCTGTCGGGCGACGACCGTGTCGTGTCGATGTCCGTAATCCGCCATTTCGAGGCGACACCGGACGAACGGGCCGCCTACCTGAAGATGCGCCGCGCCGTGGCGGGCCTGGCCGACGACACCGAAACCGGTGCCGACGACGAGGAAACCGATGCCATGGCCACGATCAGCCAGGACCGCTATGCCGAGATGTCGGCGGCCGAAAACCTGATCCTGACGCTGACCGCCGGCGGATCGGGCAAGCTGTCGTCGTCCCACGACTATCCGGTCCGCGGTCGCGGAGGCCAGGGCGTTGCGGCGATGGATCGTGCGATGCGCGGTGGCGCCGTCGTGGCGTCCTTCCCGGTGGAGATCGACGACCAGATCATGCTGGCCACCTCGACCGGCCAGTCGATCCGGGTGCCGGTCGACGGGATCTCGTTCCGGTCGCGCTCGGCCGGGGGCGTAAAGGTCTTCTCGACCGCCAAGGGCGAACATGTCGTTTCGGTCGCGTGGATCGCCGACCAGGGCGACGAGGACGTCGTCGCGGAAGAGTGACCCGCAACGGAATACGGCCGCGCGGCATTGCAGTTGCGCGGTCTTCTGCCGTTATGCCACGCTTCGGCTTGACCGCTTGCCACGACGTGTTGCCGTAGGTATTTGCCGCGCTACAATTGTGTGTGGTACCGCCTTTCGCAGGCCGGTATCTTAACGGAAGGTCCGGGTGCCAGGGCCAAGAAGGTCCATCGCCAAATGCCGGCACCGGTGGTCGGTCTGACCGATCAAGTTGGAAAGAAGGATTCCAAATGCTTCGTCTTGCTAAATTCTCTCTCGTTCCCCTGGTGTTCCTTGCCGCGGCCTGCGACAGCGGTGCGAACTATGCGCCTGTCGTCGACGGCGCCGGTCCGAACTATACCGCCGACCTGCAGCAGTGCCAGGCGCTGGCCAAGACGCAGAACGCGACCGCCGGCGCTGGCCGGAACGTCGCCACGGGCGCAGGCCTGGCCGCTGCCGGCACTGCGATCGTTTCGAACAAGGGCCACAACGTGCGCAACGCAGCCGCCGTCGGCGCGCTGGCCGGTGCTGCCGCGACCGCACTGGAAAGCAGCCAGCAGCGCGAAGTTATCGTGCGCAACTGCATGCGCGGCCGCGGCTACAACGTCGTCGGCTAAGCCAATCCCCTTGCGGGGGTCGAACAGGACCGGTCGCGCCATCGGCGCGGCCGGTTTTTTGTAGTCCGTTCATGGCATGGGCGGCAGGGGAACCGCGCTCGGAAGTCGGACTGTTCACGGACCACTATGCCCAACCGTCCTGCACCGCGGGGCGTGCGGCCTTCATAACGGGCCAGCCCGGCGCGCCCCCGGGACTTCAGGCCGCCAGCCCCTCGCTGGCAGAGCTGCTGAAGGCAGAAGGCTATTATCGTACCGGGCAATTCGGCAAGAACCACCTGGGCGACCGGAACGAACACCTGCCCACTGCCCACGGCTTCGACGAATTCTTCGGCAATCTCTATCACCTGAACACCCAGGAAGAGGCAGAGCAGCGCGACTACCAGGCCTTCGCGGGTTCGCTTGAGGAATACGAGGCCTGGTTCGGCGCCCGCGGCGTCCTGCATACCTTCGCGACCGATGTCGAAGACCCGACTGACATGCCCCGCTTTGGCGTCGTCGGCAAGCAGACGATCAAGGATAGCCCTGTGCGAAGACAATTGTCGCGCAGGGCAATCCCCGGCCTCAGCCCACCACTTCTGCGCAGGCCCAGCCCAGGATCAGTGGCCGCCCCGATGGCAGCGCGACGTCCACCCTTCGATCCGGTTCGGTCGTCTTGCCGAACAGCTGGACGAAGCGGTGATAATCCGGGAACCACCGCGCGTCCGGCGAGAACGACTGCACTATCATCGCTGCACTGTCGGTCTTGAAACGCTCAGCCTCGAGAACCGCAGCCGCGGTCCTGTGCAGCAACTGATAACGGATATCCCGCGGAATGTCGGACAGCCCCAGAAGGGCGGCAAGGAATGCAAGGCGTCTGGCCTTGCCCGCGGACGCATCCGCCATCCACTGACCAACCGTCGGGCCAAAGGGTTCGGCCACCTTGGCTTCGATGCTGACCGCGCAGGTGTCACCCCCGATCCGAACCAGAGCAAAGACATCGCATTGCGTCTGGCGCCCTCCTCCGGGCAAGGCGACCTTGTATTCCGGGATCGCCAGCAGAAGCTCGGCCTCCGGGCCAAGAACCGCCGCGATCTCGGGCGGCAATCCCTGGGCCACCTCCCATGATCGGGCCGTCTCCATGGCGGAAAAGCCGGCCTTCCATTGACGTGGGGATCGGCCAGGCCCGACTTCCAGTCATCCGGCCCGCGGCTTTCGACGAATATCTGTGCCATCCGCGCCTCCATCCATGGCCCTGGCCAAGGATGGAGGAAAAACGGCGTCCTTGACAGGGGATTACAGCCCGTAGAGCGCGCCGAACTTCGCTTCCAGATAGTCCAGTAGCGGGCCTTCGGTCGGTGCGGCCCCCGTCGCCCGGGTGATCAGGTCGCGCGGTTCGTAAAGGCCGCCGTGCTGCTGCACGTGTTCCTTCAGCCAGGCGCGCGCGGACGAGGTGTCGCCCTGCGCCAGTTCCGCGTCCAGGTTCGGGACCGACTTGCGCAGCGCCGCGTGCAGGCAGCCGGCATAGACATTGCCCAGCGAATAGGTCGGGAAGTACCCGAACAGGCCCACCGACCAGTGGACGTCCTGCATGAACCCGTTCGACGGCTTGTCGACCGCGAAACCGAAATCGGCCAGGAAACGGTCGTTCCAGGCGGCTTCCAGGTCCGCCGGCTTCAGGTCGCCCGCGATCAGCGCGCGTTCCAGGTCGAAACGCAGCATGATGTGCAGGTTGTACTGCACCTCGTCCGCCGCGGTGCGGATATAGCCCGATCCGACGCGGTTAGCGGCGGCATAGAAGGCATCGGCATCCGCCACACCCAGATCGCCGAAGGTAGCGCCCATGCGCTCGAACAGCCAGCCGGAGAAGGCGCGGCTGCGGCCCAGCTGGTTTTCATAGATCCGGCTTTGGCTTTCGTGGACACCCATCGACACGCCCTGCCCCAAGGGCGTCAGCAGATAGGCCGGATCGATCGACATTTCATAGGTCGCGTGGCCGGTTTCATGCACGGTCGAATAGACGCTTTCCAACGGGTCTTCGCCCTGGGTGCGCGTGGTGATCCGCACATCGTTGCCGGAGCCCGAGCTGAACGGATGCACCGCCCGGTCGATCCGCCCGCGGTTGAAGTCATATCCGAAGGCTGCCGCAACCTGGTTCGAGAACGCCATCTGCACTTCCCCGTCGAAACTGCCCTTCAGTTCCGCCGGTGCAGGCTTTTCAAGGATGGCCGACCGCAGGGCGACAAGCCGAGTGCGCATGGCGTCGAAGATCGTCGCGATCTCCTCCGCCGAGGTGCCGGGTTCGTAATCCGACAGCAACGCGTCATAGACCGAGAGGTTGGTCCCCTGTGCCAGCGCGGCCCCTTCTTCCTGCCGAAGGGCGATGATCTCTGTCAGGACCGGCAGAAAGGCCGCCACGTCCTGTTTCGACCGCGCCTCGGCCCAGATCCCTTGCGCGACGGACGTCTTTTCCGCCAGCGTCGCGGCCAGTTTCGACGGCACCTTGGTCGCCCGGTCAAAGGCGCGGCGGATCTCGCGCAGTTGCGCTTCGCCGACCATGTCGGGGGCCTTGGCGACCTCCAGCCACTCGGCCACTTCGGGCGCGGCGCGGCGGGCGTGCAGGACGCTTTCCATCGCGGCCATCTCGGCCCCGCGCTGGGTGGCGGCGCCGCGGGGCATCACCGTTTCCTGGTCCCAGCCCAGCCGCATGGACACCAGCTTCAGCGCCTCGGTATCGCGCTGGTAGGTCATCAGGTCGTCATAGGCGGTCATTTGCGATCTCCCCGGATAGAGGCGGTGACGGGATAGCTGACCTGCACGCGGGCGCGCAGGATCATGGTCAGGACAAGGACGGCGCCCAACTGGTGGGTCAGCGCCAGGTGCAGCGGCACGAAGTACAGAAGCGTCATGATCCCAAGCCCGGCCTGCAGGATCACAACGGCCAGGACCGTGGAAAAGACATGCCGGCTGCGGGGATGTGCACTGCGCCGGGACGATGCGAAGGCCAGCACCGTCAGCAGCAGCAGCAGGTAGGCGGTGCAGCGGTGAATGAACTGTACCAGCCCTGCGCTTTCAAAGAAGTTGCGCCAGAAGGGATCTGCCGTCAGGGCATCTTCGGGGAAGAATTGTCCGCCCATCAGCGGCCAGTCGGGATAGCTGCGGCCGGCGTCGATGCCGGCCACCAGCGCACCCAGCAGGATCTGAATGAAGGCCACGACCAGCAGGACGGTGGTCCAGTTCACCAGCCCCGGCTCCCGCAGCCGCCGGGCCTGCATCAGCACCCGGTCGTCGCGGGCGATCAGCATGTAGTCCCAGGCCAGCAGGCCAAGGATGACGAAGGCCAGCCCCAGATGGGTCGCCAGGCGATAACTGGCCACGTCGACCATGCCTTCACCCGACGTCACGCCCGAGGAGACCATCCACCAGCCGATGGCGCCCTGGACCCCGCCCAGTATGCCAGGTGCCGCCAGTCGCACGCCCCAGCCCCGGGGGATCATCTTCAGCGCCAGGAAGGCCAGGAAACCCACGGCCCAGACCAGGCCCACGATGCGGCCCAGCTGGCGGTGGCTCCATTCCCACCAGTAGATGTACTTGAAATCGGCCAGCGTCATCCAGCTGTTGACCAGCTGGAATTCGTCGATGGTCTGGTAAAGGTCGAATTCGGCCTGCCAGTGCGCTTCGGTCATGGGCGGAAGGGCGCCGGTGATCGGCTTCCATTCGGTGATGGACAGGCCACTGTCGGTCAGCCGCGTCATACCGCCCACGGCGATCATCGCCAGGACCAGCAGGAACAGCACGGCCAGCCAGATCCGGATCGCCGTCCGGCCCTTGCCGCCGCGGCCGCGGTCGATGGCCCCGGGCTGCACGGCCGGGCGCGTCGTCTCGGCCTCGCCCACTTCCTCGAAGATGCTGCGCTTTCCGCTCATCAGATGCCTCGCATGGGTTCGTTGGAAGGGAGTTGCCACGGTTTCGGCCAGAGTTAAAGCCCTGCCGCAGCACGGATCCGTCACGACGCGTTTTCCGGCAGCGTCGGCGGGCGCAAAACGGGCGAGCCTGGGGTCAGAGACGAGGGCATCATGACCAGCCAGACCGACACGACCGAGGCCGGACGTCTCTGCGAACAGGTCCGCCATCGCGCCCGGAGGGCCGTTGATCGGACAGTGCGGCCACTGCACCCGCCGCCAAAGCCGAAGCGGGGCTGTCTTCGCACGGAATGCGATGTTCGAAGTCGACCGGACCGACCTGATGCAAGGCGCTATCCTGACGACCGAACCGCCATACCCGCCGGATCGGACCCGGATCTTGGTCCTCGGCCCGTCCAGCCGCACGACAGTCCGGAACAATTGACAGGTCGGCGGTCTGCGGGAACGGATGCAGTTTCCTCTGGGTCGGAACACTGGACGATCCGGACCACATGCCGCCGGATGTCCACATCCACACCGCGACGAAACAGGTCCGGGTTAAGGGACCCGAAGCCGCGGTGCGATGCCCGAGCACTACACGCCGGCCGATCACTGGCCCAAGGCATCGCCGGAGCGTCTTGCCGCCGAGCGGATGCTGAGGTGCGGGCGGTCACCACAGCTCCCCCCGCAAACGAAAAGGGCCCCGCGCATTCTGCGCGAGGCCCAAGGTCCGTTTGGAACCGGGAACCCGGGCTTAGCCCTGGGCGGTCTTTGCGACCTCGGCGGCGAAATCTTCGACCACCTTCTCGATGCCTTCGCCCACTTCAAGGCGCACGAAGCCGGTGATTTCCACGCCGGCTTCCTTGGCAGCGGCGCCGACGGTCAGGTCGGGGTTCACCACGAACTGCTGGCTCAGCAGTGTCACTTCGGCCATGTACTTCTTCATCCGGCCGATGATCATCTTCTCGATCACCGCTTCCGGCTTGCCGCTTTCACGGGCGATGTCCATCTGGATCTGCTTTTCCTTCTCGACGACGGCCGGATCCAGCGCGTCTTCGTTCAGGGCTGCAGGGTTCACAGCGGCAATGTGCATCGCGACCTGACGGCCGAATGCCTCATCCGCGCCGGTCATCGCGACCAGAACGCCGATCTTGCCCATCGACGGCGCTGCCGCGTTATGGACATAGGTCACGACGGTTTCGCCTTCGACGGTCGACATCCGACGCACCGACATGTTCTCGCCGATGGTGGCGATCTTGTCGGTGACCATGTCGGCCACGGTCTTGCCGTTCACCTTGGCCTCTTTCAGGGCCTCGACATCGGCAACACCCAGGGCAGCCTGACCGATCGAGGCAACCATTTCCTGGAATTCGGCATTTTTGGCGACGAAGTCGGTTTCGGCATTCACCTCGACCGCAACGCCCTTGCCGCCTTCGACGGCCACGACCACCAGGCCTTCGGCCGCGGTACGGCCGGACTTCTTGGCAGCCTTCGCCAGACCCTTCGTGCGCAGCCAGTCGACCGCGGCTTCCATGTCGCCGTCGGTTTCGGTCAGCGCCTTCTTGGCGTCCATCATGCCTGCGCCGGTGCTGTCGCGCAGTTCTTTCACCATAGCAGCCGTAATCGCCATTGTCGGTCTCCTAGACGTGTTCGCATTCGGGGGCAGCACTAACCCGCCCCCCATGTCAATTGCGTGTCAATTCCGTGACGGCCCCGCCCTGGATCATACCCGGCGGAGCCCTGAATCTTACGCCTGTGCGGCGGTTTCTTCGGCGGCTGCGGGCTCGGCGGTTTCTTCCACCAGGACCTCTTCCACCATCGTCTCTTCCAGCTCGCCCAGGTCGACGCCGGCGGCGCCCAGCTGTGCGGTCATGCCGTCCAGAGCGGCGCGGCTGACGAGATCGCAGTAGAGCGAGATGGCGCGTGCGGCGTCATCGTTGCCCGGGATGATGTAGTCCACGCCATCGGGCGAGCAGTTGGTGTCGACGACGGCCACGACCGGGATACCCAGCTTGTTGGCTTCGGCGATGGCCAGTGCTTCCTTCTTGACGTCGATGACGAACAGAAGGTCCGGCGTGCCGCCCATGTCGCGGATGCCGCCCAGGGACGCCTGCAGCTTGCCCTGCGAGCGTTCCATGTTCAGACGCTCTTTCTTGGTCAGGCCATCGGCACCGTGCTCGATCGCTTCGTCGATCTGGCGCAGACGGTCGATCGACTGCGACACGGTCTTCCAGTTGGTCAGCGTGCCACCCAGCCAGCGGTGGTTCATGTAGTACTGGGCCGACTTCTCGGCAGCTTCGGCGACGGGAGCCGCGGCCTGACGCTTGGTGCCGACGAACAGCACACGGCCGCCTTTGGCGACGGTTTCACGCACGACTTGCAGCGCCTGATCCAGCATCGGGACGGTCTGCGTCAGGTCGATGATGTGGATGCCGTTGCGCTGACCGTAGATGAACGGTGCCATGCGCGGGTTCCAGCGCTGCGTCTGGTGGCCGAAGTGAACGCCAGCTTCCAGGAGCTGACGCATGGAGAAATCAGGCAGAGCCATGCTTTGCTTTTCCTTTCCGGTTAGCCTCGGCGGGGAATAGAGCTTGCGCTCCACCGGCGGACCGTTCGGGGATGTCTCTCCCGAGGGCCCAACCCCACCTGCGGGATTGAATGCGGGGGCCATACGTCAACCCGGACGGATGTGCAACCCGTTTGTCCGGCTTTCCGGCCCGGACCTCTGCCCCCGGATCAGGAGCGGGTCTGATTGGTCGTTACGTTCCGCGTCGCCCGGGCATTGGTCAGGGCGATGGCGGACACGATCAGGATGCAGGCCACGATCTGCGGCCAGGTCAGGGGTTCGCCCAGGGCGAAGACACTGACGGCGAACATGGTCGGAAGCTCTATGCTGCCGAAGACCGCCGCGCGGGACGCACCGACGATGGGCGTGCAGACGGTATAGACCAGCTGCGGCACCAGCGCCGATCCCAGCGCCAGGCCCGCGACCATCAGCCAGACGTCCAGGTTGGCCGGAATGACCGCCGCGGCGTCCGACGTCACGATCATCGGCGCCAGCGCGATCACCGCGCCCAGCGTGGCCGAGGCGATGCGCGCCAGGGGCGGAATGCGGGACAGGCGGAAGACCAGCACGCAGATCCCGAAGCCGAAGCCCAGGGGCGCCGTCAGCGCTAGGATCAGCGCGGGAATCTGGTCCACCGGCACGGCCTGGGGATTGCCCGCGACGATGGCGGCCAGCAGGACCAGCGCCGCGGCGATCAGCGCCCGTCCCGTCGGCCGGTCGCCGAACATGATCCATGCGATGGCCACGGTGAAGACCGGGTAGGTCATGTAAAGCACGCCGACGGTCGAGGCCGGGACCACCCGGATCGCCGCGGCATAGCCGGTCCAGCCCAGCCCCATCACGGCGCCGCCCGCGAGCCCCCACAGGATCGCGCGCCAGTGCCGGCGCTGGTGGACCAGCACCGGGCAAAGGACCAGGCCGGTGATGACATAGCGATAAAAGGCGACGGCCTGCGGAGCCAGCCCCTGCTCTGCCAGGCCGCGGGCGAAATAGGGCACGATGCCGAAACAGATGGACGCGAACAGGACGCCCGCCGCTGCCAGGGCCTGGGGGACCGGGGCGCCGGCCTGGTCGACGGATTGGGATGTCATCCCCTGCCCCTATCACGGCCGCCGCTTGCGGGCCATCGGCGAGCCGTCTGCCGTCGCGTCGCGGTCGTTCAGTCCGTCGCGGCGTCCGGTCCAAGCGCGGCCCGAAGTCCGGACCGGACCTGCATTTCGCAATGCCGCGCCAGTGCTTTCCGGTTCGGGAAATCCTTCGGGGCTACGGGCGGGTGATAGATCAGCTCTACCCGTCCCTGAGGAACCGTGGCCAGCACCTTGATCAGGTCGGATCCGAATTCCATGTCGCCCCACCACCCGTAATAGCGCGGATCCTCGCCCTTGGGGGCATGATAGACGACCGTTACCGGCTGGACCCAGATCGTATCCCGCAGGTGATCGGCAAAGAAGGCGGCAAAGAGCGTCGTCTTGAACGGCAGCACCCGGACCGCGTCGCTGGAGGTGCCTTCAGGGAAGAACAGCAGGCGGTGTCCGGCGTCGAAGCGGCTTTCGAACAGGGCCTGCTGACGGCGCGCCTCGCTGGACCTGCGTTCGATGAAGAGCGTCCCGGCCGCCCTGGCAATGGTCCCGATCCCGGGCCAGCCCGACACCTCGGCCTTGGCGACGAAGAAGGCCCGCGCCCCGGCGTTCAGCGTGAAGATGTCCAGCCAGGAACTGTGATTGGCCACCAGGGCGCCCGCATGGCGCATTGGCTTGCCGCGGACGGTCAGGCCGATCCCCAGAAGCATCAACGCAAACCGGCTGGTCAGATGCGGAACCCATCCCGACAGCGGCCGGCTGATCCCGGTGAACGGGTATTCGATCCCCCGCAGCACCATGTTGACGACCAACGCCACCAGCATCAGCAGGATCAGCGACAGGCCGCGGATCACCAGCAGGATCCGGCCCGCCCAGGTGACGCGACTCTTCGGCGGTTCGATATCGGTGCCCCAGGTAACGCTCATCGTGTGACGCTCATGGCCCGGCGATCATCCGCGGCGTTCGGTGTAGATCTTGCTCTGCCGCGCGTTCAGCTTTTCGGTGTCCAGTACCAGGCAGATGTCGGTCGTGTTGAAGGCCCGGTCGATGAAGGCGCCGTCGCCGACGAAACCGCCCAGACGAAGATAGGCCTTGATCAGCGCCGGGATCGCCCGCATCGCGGCCTTCCGGTCGATCTGGTCCGCGGGCACAAGATCCATCGGCTGGCAGTGTTCCGGCAGCGCCCGCGGCCGCAGGCCTTCCGGCGCCAGGTGGTTATGATGCAGCATCGACAGGGGCTGCGCCAGCGCCTGCACGTCCGTGCCATGGAACGAAGCCACGCCGAACAGGATCTCGATCCGGTGCTGGGCCACGTAATCGGCCAGCGCGGTCCACAGGTGGTACATCACCGCGCCCCCGCGATAGTCGCGATGAAGGCACGACCGCCCCAACTCCAGAAGCCGCCGACCGGAGGCCTTCAGCACCGACAGGTCGTATTCGTCTTCGGAATAATAGCGCCCCATCGCGGCGGCCTTTTCCGGCGGCAGCAGGCGATAGACGCCCACCACCTGCCCCGTGGCCGTGTCGGTGGCGATCATGTGATCGAAGAACGGATCGAAGGCGTCCTGCTCCAGCCCGGCGGCGTGGTCGACCATCTCGCCGCCGCCGCCCAGCTCGCGCACGAAGACATCGTAGCGCAGGGCCTGTGCCGCGCGCAGTTCGCCCGGCGTATCGGCGATCTTGATACGGATCGCTTCCTCGGCGTGGATGTCGGGGCGCGTAACGCTCATCGGTCGGGCCTTGGTCGGTAATGGTGGCCGGTGATACCGTAAAGACCCGGTGCCCGGCAACAGCCCGCGACCGCCCGGTTCCGGCCAGAAAGGTTAACCTTTCCGTAACCAGTTTCAGGGATCAACAACGGGAAGAAGGGCGATCCGGGTTCCGTCAAGAACAACTTTTCCGGTATCACGGAAGTTGACGGTCACCTTGCCGCCCACATTCGACTGGACCTGGCCCGTGCCCCATTCCGGGTGATCGGGATGTCGGACGAACATCCCCGGGGTCAGAAAACCGTTGAGGTCGCTCATGACGCGCTCCGCTGTTGGGCCGCTTCGTGGATATCAGCGACATTGGCCGATGAACAGGGGCCGATGAACAGGGGCCATCGAACAGGGGCCGCAGGTCGGCATGGGCGGTGGCGCAGGGCCCCGTATGTGACACGAAGGGGAGGAGTACGATGGGGGATGCAAAGAACGACCTGGCGGCGCTGATCGGATCGCGCATCTGCCATGACCTGATCAGTCCCGTCGGTGCGATCCAGAACGGGCTGGAACTGCTGGAAATGTCCGGGGTCCCGAAAGGGCCGGAGATGACACTGATCGCCGACAGCGTCGGCAATGCCGGGGCGCGGATCCAGTTCTTCCGCATCGCCTTCGGTGCCTCCTCGGACCATCCGCTCGGCCGGTCGGAAATCGTGTCGGTCCTGAAGGACATGGGCAAGAACGCCCGCGTCGCCGTCCACTGGGACCCGATGGAAAACCTGCCCCGCGACCAGGTCCGCCTGGCCTTCCTGGCGATCCTCTGTTTCGAGACCGCCCTGCCCTATGGCGGCACCGTCCGCGTGGTCCATGACGACGGCGGCTGGACCATCACCGGATCGGGCGAAAAGCTGAACGTCAATGCCGAGCTGTGGGATCTGCTGGGTGCCGGCCCCGGCAGCCCGGCTGCCGGGGCCGGCACTGTCACCCCGGCGCAGGTCCAGTTCCTGCTGCTGCCGCTGGCGGCCAGCGAACTGGGCCGGACCATAGGACAGGAACGGGATCTGTCGACCTTGCGGCTGCGGTTCTAGGCAACCTTGCTGACCGGGCGTCCCACCCGGAGGCGCGCCGGGCAGCGACCGACATGCCCCCGCCCCATTGAAATGGGTGGGCGGCCGGTGCCCTTCTTGCCAAAACGCCCGACGTCCCGCTCGGACGGACCGATAGGCAAGGGTTCAGCGCAGTCCCCTACGGCCGCACAGCCCCGTTCCCGCTGACCAGGTACTTGAAGCTGGTCAGCTGTTCGGCGCCCACCGGCCCGCGGGCATGCATCTTGCCCGTGGCAATCCCGATTTCCGCCCCCATGCCGAATTCGCCACCATCGGCGAACTGGGTGGACGCATTGTGCATCAGGATCGCGCTATCCAGTCGCTGGAAGAACCGGTCGGCCGTCGGCTGGTCCCGCGTCACGATGGCATCGGTGTGCTGCGAGCCGTACTTGCGGATATGGGCCATCGCATCGTCCACACCATCGACCAGTTTCACGGCGATGATCTTGTCCAGGTATTCGCGGCCCCAGTCGTCGTCCTTGGCCGGCACCGTGCCCGGGATCTTGGACAGTTCCTTGTCGGCGCGGACCTCGACACCCTTTTCCAGCAGCGCCTCGATCAGCCGGGGCCCGTGTTCGGTATAGTACTTCCAGTCGATCAGCAGGCATTCGGCGGCACCGCAGATCCCGGTACGCCGGGTCTTGGCGTTGACCACGATCTTTTCCGCCATCTCGGGATCGGCCCATTTGTCGATATAGACGTGGCAGATGCCTTCCAGGTGGGCAAAGACCGGCACCCGCGCCTCGCGCTGGACCAGGCCCACCAGGCCCTTGCCGCCGCGGGGCACGATCACGTCGATATTGGCCGTGTCCTTCAGCATGCAGGTCACCGCCTCGCGGTCGCGGGTCGGCACCAGCTGGATCGCGTCTTCCGGCAGATGCGCCTGTTTCAGACCGTCAACCAGGCACGAATGAATCGCGGTCGAGGAATGGAAGCTTTCCGATCCGCCCCGCAGGATCACCGCGTTCCCGGATTTCAGGCACAGTCCGCCCGCATCGGCGGTCACGTTGGGACGGCTTTCATAGATCACGCCAACCACGCCCAGGGGCGTGCGGACCCGGCGGATATGAAGGCCCGAAGGCCGGTCCCATTCCGTCATCACCTGACCCACCGGATCGGTTTGTTCCGCCACGGCACGCAACCCGTCGACGATGCCGCGAATGCGGCCCTCGTCCAGGGTCAGGCGGTCCATCATCGCAGGGCTCAGCCCCTTCTCCTCGCCATAGACCAGATCCTCGCAATTTGCGTCGAGGATTTCCTGCCGACGGTCCCATACGGCGTGGGCGGCGCCGACAAGGGCCGCGTATTTGTGCTCTGGGTCGGTGAAAGCCAGTTCGGTTGCCGCTGCGCGGGCCCTGGCACCGATGCGGGCCATTACCGTCTGGATATCGTCGAGATCCTTCATCTCTCTCTCCTTCTTCACCAACTTCAGGCCCTCAAGGCCCCGTGAACTTCCGTCCGGCGGTATGCGCCCGTGACGGTGGTCGGGTTGGGCGGGCGGGCCGTCATGGGCGCGCGCCGGCCGCGTGACGTCAAAGCGCCATGTCGTCCCGGTGGATCAGGACGGACCGGCCCGGATGGCCCAGCAACTCTTCCACCTCGGCCAGTTTACGCCCGCGGATCAGGCCGGCCTCCTCGGCGGTATACCGCGTCAGCCCCTGCCCAAGCCGCGCGCCATCGGGACCGACGATCACAACAGGCTCGCCCCGGCCGAACTCGCCGCTGACCGCCGTCACACCGACGGGCAACAGGCTTTTCCCGGCAGACAGCGCCGTGGCCGCGCCGGCATCGATCCGGATTTCGCCCTGCGCCTTCATCGCCCCGATCCAGCGCTTGCGCGCCGTCTGCGGGTCGGTCAGCGCCGTGAACCACGTCGCCGGCGCACCGTCCTCAAGCCGCTTCAGCGGGTTCATGTCGGCGCCCTTGCAGATCGCCATGGCACAACCCGCGGCCGTCGCCGTCCGCGCGGCCATGACCTTGGTCTTCATGCCCCCCTTGGACAGGCCAGATCCGGCATCGCCGGCCATCGCCTCGATGTCCGGTGTGATCTGGTCGATCACGTCGAAGCGGCGCGCCGTAGGATCCTGTGCCGGGTTCGCCGTATAAAGACCGTCGACATCGGACAGAAGAATCAGCCGGTCGGCGCCCACCGTCACGGCCATCTGCGCCGCCAGCCGGTCGTTGTCGCCATACCGGATCTCGTCCGTAGCGACGGTATCGTTCTCGTTCACGATGGGAACGGTGCCCAGCGACAGAAGCATCTCCAGTGTCGCGCGGGTGTTCAGGTAACGGCGGCGGTCGGCGCTGTCTTCCAGCGTCACAAGAACCTGGGCGGCGGTGATGCCGTGCCTGTCCAGCGCCTCTTCATAGGCGCGCGCCAGCCGGATCTGACCCACGGCCGCTGCCGCCTGGCTTTGTTCCAGCGCCAGCGCCGTCATCGGCAGGCCCAGCACGCCGCGCCCCAGCGCGATCGATCCCGACGATACCAGCACAACGTCGCACCCCGCCCGCCGAAGTGCCGCGACATCGTCCGCCAGGGATTGCAGCCAGTCCCGGCGCAGCGCGCCCGTGTCCCGGTCAACCAGAAGGGCAGATCCGATCTTGACCACCACCCGCGCCGCACTGGCAAGGCCGGGGCGTTCGCGGGTCACGCTCAGGGCTTCCACGTCTCGTCCTCCGTCACGGGGGACTGGGCGATGCGGTCGGCGTCGATTTCCGCCTTGAGCGCCCGCAGCACGTCCTGCACCCCTTCGCCCGATACGCCGGACATGGCGTAAACCTTGCCGCCGGACGCCTTTTCCAGCGCTGCCAGCGCCTCGGCCCGGGCGTCGGGATCCATGGAATCCACCTTGTTCAGCGCCGTCACCCGGGGCTTCTGCGCCAGATGGCCGCCATAGGCCTCCAGCTCGCCGATGATGGTTTCATAATCGCCCAGCACGTCGTCGGTGATCCCGTCGACCAGGTGCAAAAGGACCGAGCAGCGTTCGACATGGCCCAGGAACCGGTCGCCGATGCCCTTGCCTTCGCTGGCGCCTTCGATCAGGCCGGGAATGTCGGCGATGACCATTTCGGCATTGTCCACGCCGACCACGCCCAGGTTCGGGTGCAGCGTCGTGAACGGATAATCGGCGATCTTGGGCCGGGCATTGGATGTCGCAGCCAGGAAGGTCGACTTGCCCGCATTGGGCAGGCCCAGAAGACCGGCATCGGCGATCAGCTTCAGCCGCAGCCACAGCGTGCGGTCCACGCCGTCCTGCCCGGAATTCGCCCGCCGCGGCGCCTGGTTCGTCGCGCTCTTGAAATGCAGGTTGCCGAAGCCGCCATTGCCGCCCTTGGCCAGCAGCACCCGGTCGCCGGGCGCGGTCAGGTCGGCCACGACGGTTTCCTCGTCCTCTTCCAGGATTTCGGTCCCCACAGGCACGCGCAGCACGATGTCGTCGCCGTCCTTGCCGGTGCGCTGGCGGCCCATGCCGGGCTGTCCGTTCTTGGCGAAGTGATGCTGCTGATAGCGGAAGTCGATGAGGGTGTTCAGCCCCTCGACCGCCTCGGCCCAGACCGACCCGCCCTTGCCGCCATCGCCGCCGTCGGGGCCACCGTATTCGATGAACTTCTCGCGGCGGAAGCTGACGCACCCGTTGCCGCCCGCCCCGGAGCGGACATGAACCTTAGTAAGATCGAGGAATTTCATGTCACGTTCCCAAGACTTGCGCCCCTCAGCCGGTTCGTCCGGTCGGGGTCAGAGTTTTCGACTATAGGTCCAGGTGGGCACGACCTTGCCGCGCGACACCGAGAAATTTTCCGCGTCCCCCAGATACTCGAATCCGGCATGGATCAGAACCCGGGCGGATGCCGGGTTGTCCTGGAAGACCGAAGCAAAAAAGGTCCGGTCGCCCAGCGGGTTGGCCGCGACAAGCGCCTCGACCGCCTGGCTTGCCAGACCCGTATTCCAGAATGGCGGCGCAATCCAGTAGCCCACTTCCGACTGGTTCCCGCCCTGCCGGTCGAGAGAGATCACGCCCATGATTTCGGACCCGTTCGCCTGGGTGCCGTCGATGGCCCAGATATCCTCGGTCCGGTCCGCGGCCAGCGCACGGGTGATATAGGCCTCGGTGGTGCCGGGGGGCAGCGGGTGCGGGATCGACGTCGTCATCTGCGCCACGCGGATATCGCTGGCATAGAGCTCGATCAGCCCTTTGTCCGACTTGCGCAGGGGACGCAGCGTGAAACGTTCCGTCTCGATGATCGCCTGCGGAACGATCTGGTCGTGTATCATTCGGGCTCTCCTCCGAACTGGTGCGAGGAACGGGCCTCGCCAGACGCCATCCCCTGGCCCTTCCTCCGCCCGATCCTAGGGGAACGATATGGCGGAACTGCAAAGGGGGACCGGCGGTTGCGCCGATCCCCCTGAACAATGTCATAACCCGTCGGGTTCGGCTTACTCTGCGGCCTCCGCCACTGGCAGGACCGAAATGAAGGTACGACCCTTCAGCCCCTTGCGGAAGCTGATGGCGCCTTCGACGGTTGCAAACAGGGTGTGGTCCTTGCCCTGGCCGACGCCTTCGCCGGGCCAGAACTTGTTGCCACGCTGCCGCACGATGATGTTGCCCGGCACGGCCTTCTGGCCGCCATAGAGTTTCACGCCGAGACGACGGCCTGCAGAATCGCGTCCGTTACGCGAAGAGCCGCCTGCTTTCTTGTGTGCCATTTGGGTTTCTCCTTAACCTCGACAGGCTCAGCTTGCGCCAGCCAGGGTTTTGGCCTGTTCGACCCAGCCTTCACGCTCGATCCGACCCTTGAACGAAAGTTGCTCGTCAATAGCAGCGATGTCCTCTTCGGTCCATGCTGCAATCTGAGCGAAGCTGGTGATGCCTGCGGCAAGCAGCTTCTTCTCCAGCGCCGGGCCGACACCCGACAGCTTCTTCAGATCGTCGGCGCCGGCAGCGGGGGCTGCGGCCTCGGCGACGGGCGCGTCGGCGGCCGGGGCTGCCTTCTTCGCCTTCTTGGCGGCCGGAGCGGCAGCTGCTTCGGGCATCGGCGCCTTGCCGGTTCCGATGGCAGCTTTCACGCCGGTGTCTGCGCCGCCCGAGGCCAGGATCTCGGTCACGGTCAGCACGGTCAGGTGCTGCCGGTGGCCCTTGGTGCGCTTCGACGAATGCTTACGACGACGGCGAACATAGTGGATCACCTTCTCGCCGCGGATCTGCTCGACCACTTCGGCCTGAACGGCTGCGCCGTCGACCAAGGGAGCACCCAGCACGGGCGAGTCGCCGCCCAGCATCAGCACGTCGTTGAACTGGACCGTTTCACCAGCATTGGCAGACAGGCGCTCGACTTCCAGCTTGTCGCCGGCGCGAACCTTGTATTGCTTGCCGCCGGTCTTGAATACCGCGAACATCGCGTGTTCCTTCTTACTTTCCCGCGTCCTGTGGTCCCCTTGCGGGCGTTTGCGGCCATATGGACCCTCGGGCCCCGGCCACCGCGGACAGCGCGCCCTTCAACGGGCGTCATGACGATGAAAACCGCAAGCGGACGACCCGCTTCCGGAGCGCGCCTTATCCGGTGAAGCCGTACGGATGTCAAGCGCGTTGGCGCCCGTTTTTGCGGGCATTTGTCACGGTCCGGGAGCCGCTCAGATATCCTGTCCCGGCGCCATGTCCGACATGCGGCCGGCCAGCACCTCGAAGCGGTTGGCCATGATCTCGAACTGGATCGCATTCAGCAGGGCATAGACCTCCTGCATCAACGGCTGTTCCAGGGCTTCGGCATATTGTTCCAGCTCGGCGTCCGACAGTTCACGATAGGTATAGGCGGCATTGGCCAGCGCCGATGTCTGCATCGACCGCCGCATCTCGCCCTCCTGAGCCTTCTGCATGTCGGCCAGCATATCCGCGTCCAGGTCCAGATCGATCAGCCCCGCGGCACTGGCCGCCAGCAGAAAGCGCATCTGCACTTCCTGCATCGCGGTGACTGAACTGCCCGAGGCATCGATGGCCTTGTTCATGCGCTTCAGGATCTGCAGCCGGGGCGATCCGTCGCGCACCATCTCTGCCACCAGTTCCTCGCCCTCGGCCGACTTGGCCTCGTCGTCCTCCATGACGTGCGACGCATTTTCAAGTTCGACCAGCTTCCGGCCCAGTTCGCTGCCATAGAAGTCCTGCGCGTGTTTCGCCTGTTCCGCGCTCAGCGTCGCCTCCAGGAATTCCAGCGCCATGCCGTGCAGGCGTTCGGGGGCGAAGACCTCACGCGTGGTCAGGGTCCAGGCCGGGCCCAGGTCGGTCGGGTCCAGTCCCAGCATGCCGGGCGCCGAATCTGCCGCCTGGGCGACCGAATCCAGCGCCACGTCGAATCCGGTGACGTCCAGGAACGTTTCGATCCCGTCCCGGCTGACATGTTCGAAGGCCGCGACCGGAGGGGCCGCGCCCAGCGACAGGCCGACGGACAACACGACCGCGGAGAGGACCCGCGAAGCACCCTGAAACAGGGGCGAAAGAGCTTTGGAGTAGCGCATGATGGCTCAAATCTAGCGGACTGGCGGGGGCCGGCAACGCAATTCTTGGTGTCCCCGGCGGAAACGGCGCATTTTGGCTTCAATAGGCGCTTGCGCCCCCCCGAGATCATCGCTAAACGGACCTCCCAGACCCCCGCGGAGAGGTGCCGGAGTGGTCGAACGGGGCGGTCTCGAAAACCGTTGTGGGTGCAAGCCCACCCAGGGTTCGAATCCCTGTCTCTCCGCCACTTGCCATTGATTTCATTGAGAAATCTGGCAAGCAGCAAGACCTACAAGTGTCAGGGCTCATAGCTAGTAGATGCCGGCAGCCGCGAGAGCGATGGCCGAGAGGAAGACCTTGGGGCACCGGTCGTAGCTCGTGGCGACCCGTCGGCAATCCTTCAGCCTGCGGAACATGATCTCTATCACTGCCCGGCAGTGCATTGGGAAGCAATGTCACGAGAGGGGCGATTTCGGCGTTTGTAGCGGCGCATGTCGTCATACTTCACCGGTGTCTTCCGCTGTTTCCGGCCGGGGATGCAGGCGCGTATCCCCTTGTCTTTCAACTTTTCCCGGAACCAGTGGGCATCATAGCCGCGATCTCCGAGTGGTCAATCGACATCCGGCAGGCTGTCACTAAGCGCCCGCGCGCCGATGTAGTCGCTAACTTGACTTCCCGTTACGAACAGGTTCAGAGGACGTTCCTGGCTGTCGCAGATGGCCACGCTGCCCGCGCATCACGACAGCGTGCCGGTGAACCTGTGGAACGAGATCGAGGGCGTGCCGGTGCAGGCGCGGGCCCAGTCGGTCGATCCCTTCGCGCTGGTGCGCATCGTGGCGCTGGCCCGCATCCTGATGCCCGCCTCTGTCGTGCGGCTGTCGGCCGGGCGCACGGGGATGAGTGACGAGTTGCAGGCGCTGTGCTTTCTCGCCGGGGCGAATTCGATCTTCGTCGGAGACCAGCTGCTGACCACCGGCAACCCGGCGGCATGGAAGGATCAGGACCTGCTGACCCGACTGGGGATGCATGTCGCCCCCGCGCAGGCCCGGCCCCGGGTCGCGGCGGAATAGGGTCAGCCCGGAACGCTCTGGGCGAGGATTTCCACCGCCCGGGCAATCTGCGCCTCGTCCAGCGCCGCATAGCCCAGGCGGAAGGCCTGCGGCGCCGGGCCCTCCAGCGCGAAGCGCGTGCCCGGCAGCAGGGCCAGACCCGCCTGCCCCGCGGCTTCGGCCCAATCCTCGGCTGACCCCTCGCAACGCAGCCACAGAGCCAACCCTCCGGCGGGCAAGTCGAATGTCGCCCGCCCGGCGAGGTGTTCGCCCAGCAGCGCCGCCAGCAGATCCCGCCGTGCCCGGTAGACCCGCCGCGCCTTGCGGGCGTGACGGCCCAGATCGCCATCGCGGATCAGTTCCGCCAGCGCCGCCTCCAGCGGCGCGTCGCCCTGCCGGTCGATGGCGGCCCGCGCCTCGGCCATCCGCCGCAGCAACGGCTCGGGCGCCAGCGCATAGCCCAGCCGGATGCCCGGCGAGAGCAGCTTGGACAGCGAACCCACATAGATCAGCGGCAGGCCTTCAGGCGCACGGGCGGCCAGCGGCAGCACGGGGCGGCCTTCGAACCGGTACTCGTGGTCATAGTCGTCCTCGATCAGCGTGAGCCCATGGCGCTGCGCCATCTCCAGCAGTTGCAACCGCCGCGCCGCGCCCATGGTCACCGTGGTCGGATACTGGTGATGTGGCGTGACGCAGACCGCCCTGATTCGCGGATCGCGGGCCAGCGTGGCCTCCAGCGCGTCGATCCTGAGGCCGCCGCCATCCACCGGCACGCCCCGCACCTCTGCCCCCGCCGCGCGGAACGCCTCCCATGCCAGCGGATAGCCCGGTTCCTCCACCGCGATGACCTCGCCCGGCGACAGCGCCGCCCGCACGGCCAGGAACAGCGCCATCTGGCTGCCCCGCGTGATCAGCAGCCGCGATGGCTCCGCCACCACGCCCCGGTCCGTGGCGAGATAGCCTGCAAGTGCCTCGCGTAGTGAGGACGTGCCGCGCACATCGCCGTAATCCGCCCCCGCGCGGAAGGCGGGCGACAGCAGCGCCCGGCGAAAGGCCCGGGCCAGCGCCTTGTCGGGCACCAGCTTGGGGTCCGGCGCACCATCAGAGAAGGCAAGCCCCGCGCGTGGCGCCACCGGGTCCATCGGCACGGGCGCGGGCCTGCGGACCAGCATCCCCTGCGGCAGATCCTGCGCGACGAAGGTACCTCGCGCCGGTTCCACCTGCAGCCAGCCTTGGGTCAGCAGCTCCTGATAGGCCGCATCCACCGTGTTGCGATGCACCCCCAGTTCGCGCGCCAGTGCCCGCGTGCCGGGCAGCCGCGCCCCTGGCCGCAGCCGCCCGCGGGTAATGTCACGGGTGATGGCCTCGGCAATGGCTAGGAACAGCGGGCCGCCATGGTCCGGCTCCATCTCGAGGGCAAGAGGCTCGCGCATGTCTAAAACCGGCCTATCTCAATCTTTCATACTGGCACTTTTGAATAGGCCAGTGTTTTGCCACAGAGGCGAGAAACGCAAGAGGCTTCGACGATGAAATCCGCCCTGATCCTGCGCCACCTGGCCTTTGAAGACCTCGGGACCTTTGCCCCGGTTCTGAGGGGAGCCGGCTACCAGCTCCGAGACATCGAGGCGGCGGTGGACCCACTGCCCGACCCGCTGGGACCGGATCTGGTCGTGGTGCTGGGTGGCCCGATCGGCGTGAACGACGGCGCCGCCTATCCTTGCGTGACAGAGGAGCGGAACTGGCTGGCCATGAGGCTGGCGGCGGATCGCCCGACCCTCGGCATTTGCCTCGGCGCACAGCTCATGGCCGCGGCCCTCGGAGCCCGTGTCGCGCCCATTGCCGAGAAGGAGATCGGCTTCGCGCCCCTGACCCTAACCGCGCCCGGCCGGGCCGGCCCGCTAGTCCACCTCTCGGACATTCCGGTGCTGCACTGGCACGGCGAGGGATTCGAACTGCCTGCCGGAGCAGAGCGCCTCGCCGCGACCCCCGCCTGCGAAACACAGGGCTTCGCCCGGGGCCGCAACATTCTCGGCCTGCAATTCCATCCCGAGGCCGGGATGCTGCCGGACTTCGAACGCTGGCTGATCGGCCATAGCGCAGAACTGGCGCAGGCGGGGATTGCCCCGGAGGCCCTGCGGCAGGATGCCAGGGCGCATGGCCCGGCCCTGCGGACCGCCGGCCAGGCCATGCTGGAGCAATGGCTGCGGGAGCTGGAAGAATGAGGCCCGTCACATTCCTGACAGGTCGCGCCGCTCCCCTGCCCGGAAGCGACACGCTGAGCGGAATCGGCAAGACGCCGGTCACCCACCCGCTGACGCTTGGCGCGCAGGGGTTCGAAGGCGACGAACAGGCCGACCGGCGGGTGCATGGCGGCATCGAGAAGGCTGTCCATCATTATCCGCTCGAACACTACACCGACTGGCGCGCGGAATTCGGTGACCTTCCGGTGCTGACCGCTCCCGGCGGGTTCGGCGAGAACATCTCGACCGCCGGGCTCACCGAAGTGGAGGTCGCCGTCGGCGACACTTTCCGGCTGGGCGGCGCGCTGATCCAGGTCTCGCAGGGGCGCCAGCCCTGCTGGAAGCTCAACCACCGCTTCGGCGTGCCCGACATGGCGCGGCGCGTGCAGCAGACCGGACGCACCGGGTGGTATTACCGGGTGCTCCAGACCGGCACAGTCGCGCCCGGCGACCGGCTGGAGCTGATCGGCCGTCTGGCCCCGGACTGGACCTTGCGGCGGCTCTGGCACGCGCTCTATGTGGACCGGATGAACCTTGTGGAACTTGAAGGCATCGCCGCGCTCGATGTCCTGGCCGAGGGCTGGCGCAAATACGCAGTCCGACGGTTGGAAAGCCGCCGGGTCGAGGACTGGAGCGCAAGACTGGACGGCACCGCATGAAACGCCCCCCTTTCGTCATTTCGATCCAGAGCCAGGTGGTCTTCGGCCATGTCGGCAATTCCGCGGCGCTCTTCCCGATGCAGGCGGCGGGGCTGGAGGTGGCGGCGATCCCCACGGTGGTCTTCTCGAACACCCCCGACTACCCGACCCTGCGCGGCCGCGCCCTGCCGCCCGAATTCTTCTCCGACCTGCTGCAAGGCGCGCGCGAACGCGGTCTGCCCGAGCGGGCGGATTATATCCTCACCGGCTATATCGGCTCGCTCGACGTGGCCGAGATGGTGGCCGATTTCGTGGCCGAGGCGAAGGCCGCGAACCCGCGCCTGTGCTACATCTGCGACCCGGTGATGGGCGACACCGGTCCCGGCCTCTATGTACCAGAAGCCATCGCCGGCGTGATGCGCGACCGGCTGCTGCCGATGGCCGACATCGCCACGCCGAACCCATTCGAACTCGCCTGGCTCACCGGGCAGCAGATCCACACGTCGGCCGATCTTCAGGCCGCGCGCGAGGCGCTGCACATCGCACCCGAAGCGCATCTGGTCGCCACCGGCTGCGTGCTCGACGACACCGCCGAAGGTCAGCTTGAAACGGTCATCCTTGGCCCCGACGGCATCAGCCGCCACCCGACCGAACGCCTGCCCATTGCCCTGCCCGGCACCGGCGATCTCTTCGCCGGGCTGGTGCTCGCCGGGATCGGGCGGGGCCTGCCCCTGCCCCGCGCCGTCGAGATGGCGCAGACCCTCACCGCCCGTGCACTCAGCCACGCGAAGGCGCTCGGCGCCGGCGAGGTGGTGCTGAGCGAGCCTGAGTTCCGTCGCGCCCTGCTGTCGCTTGGGCCTTCCCGTGCTCGCTGATCACGCAAATTGCGGTCTTCTCAGGCGACACATCCAGTCCACTAAACAGCTTCATCCCGTAGTCCTCCATTTGGATCAGATAAGGGAATGGCGCCAGCTTGCCCTCGATCTTGCAACGGTAAAGGGCGGTCGCGACGCAGGCCCTGTTGCCGTCACGGCAAGAGACCGGTATGGTGGCCAGCCTGTTGAAGATGGTGGACCTGGACTGGACGGAGCCGGATCGAGGCAAGAATGCGCTGCCTGAAAGCCTTCGGAGAACGCATTACCGCTAGAGACCCAGGCCGCCAGACTGCCGAAATCCAGATCCGCGTTGCACTGATGAACCACTTATCGTCCCACGGCACCGCCGGGACCGTCTGCATCGCCTGACAAAGACCGTTAAAGGGGCCGTCACACCTCAAGCCACCTTTCCGCAACAACGCCGCGGTGGCCTTGAAGGTGCAGCAGGGCAAACTTAGGCTAGCCCTAAGATGCCGTCGCCTCGATCTTCACAAAAGGCATCCGCGAAAAATTTGGTACTTGGCACACAAGCTGAACTATTAGTGTATTGATTATAAAAATATATTCAGGATCAATCCATCCAACCGATCACTGGATGAGCGAAAGCGCGCGGCAAGCCCAGCTGCGCATGGACAATCCGGCTCACAGCTTAACATCTTAGAATTTCGAGGTTAATGGCGCACCCAGTAGGATTCGAACCTACGACCTTCGCCTTCGGAGGGCGACACTCTATCCAGCTGAGCTATGGGTGCAAACTGCTGACGCAGTACTTACTTCAATTCTACGCGGGATTAAAGCCACGATCGAAGCCCCCGCAAGCCACTGATCTGAAACATTTACATTCACTCGACTTTACACAGGCAATCCACAACGTCCGCCTTCGAAGCACTGCTGCCATCCGGCGCGCAACGCAAGGCCCGGTGTCCGAAGCATCCGGGCGCCTGTGTAGGGGCAGGCTATACCGTTCCGGAAAGACCCCCGCAACGGGAAAATCCGCCGCCGCACGCCCAGGCCGAAAACTTTGCTACGGCGCTTGGCACAAGGTTCACCCTGCCCCCCGCCGTGGGACGATCAGGCAAAGAGGTCGTGGGCCAGTTCCAGCGCCTCGACCAGTTTGTCGACTTCGGCCGTGGTATTGTACATCGCGAAGGATGCCCGGCAGGTCGCGGTCAGCCCAAGGTGATCCATCAACGGCCCCGCGCAGTGATGTCCGGCGCGTACCGCGACCCCCTTCTTGTCGAGAATGGTCGAGATGTCGTGCGCATGGGCCGCCCCGTCCATGGTGAACGAGAAGATCGCCCCCTTGCCCGGCGCCTGCCCCTGCACGTTCAGCCAGTTCAGCCCGCCCAAGCGAGAAATCGCGTAATCCCGCAGGCCCGCCTCGTGCGCCGCGATGCTCTTCATCCCGACGGCCATCACGTATTCCAGCGCCGCGCCGAACCCGATGGTCTGGACGATGCCGGGGGTCCCGGCCTCGAATTTCATCGGCGGATCGGCATAGCTGACGGCGTCCTTGTGGACCTCGCGTATCATGTCGCCACCGCCCATGAAGGGGCGCATCTCGGCCATGCGGTCGGACCTGATCCAGATCGCGCCCGATCCCGAGGGTCCATAGATCTTGTGCCCGGTGATCGCATAGAAATCGACGCCCAGACTGTCGAGGTGCAGCGGCATGTGGACAGCCGCCTGGGACCCGTCGACCAGCACCGGCACGCCGGCGGCCTGCGCGCCCGTGGCGATGGCCTTGATGTCAGTCACCGTGCCCAACACGTTCGACATATGAGTGACCGCGACCAATTTCGTCCTGGGCCCGATGGCGTCGATCACCTTCTGCGGATCCAGGCTGCCGTCGGGTTCGGTATCCACCCATTTCAGAACCACGCCCTGCCGTTCGCGCAGGAAATGCCAGGGTACGATATTGGCATGGTGTTCCATCACCGACAGGACGATTTCATCCCCCGCCTGCATCCGGGGCATGGCCCAGCCATAGGCCACCAGGTTGATGCCTTCCGTCGTGCCAGAGTTGAAGACGATCTCGTCCTCGTTCTTCACGCCCAGGAAGCGGGCGATGGTGCCGCGCACGGCCTCGTATTTCTCGGTCGCAAGGTTGGACAGGTAATGCAGACCCCGGTGCACGTTGGCATATTCCATGGAATAGGCCTGCGTGATCGCATCGATCACGACCTGCGGTTTCTGGGCCGAGGCCCCGTTGTCGAGATAGGTCAGCTTCTGGCCGTTGACCTCGCGCGCCAGGATCGGGAAATCCGCGCGGATCTTTTCGACGTCATACATAGGCGGCCTCCATGCCGGGGATGCCAAAGACCGAGAGCAACAGCGACAGCACGAGGATCAACGCCACCGCGGCGCCGACCAGCGCCAGCCCGGCCCGGCCCAGAGAATAGAAGCGATGGGCCACATTCACGAAATGCAGACCCACATAGATGCCGTAGACCGCGGCGGCGATCCCGAAGACCCCGGCCAGCAGTGGCGAGACGATCAGGACGATCAGCGAGGCCGCCTGCACCGCCACCCGCAGGACCTGAAGCCAGATCAGGGTGCCCAGCAGGTCCTCGAAACTGCCCTGCCCGCCCAGCAGCCGTCCGACCCAGAACAAAAGCCAGGCCGACAGCGCAAGGAATGCGGCCAGCACGCCCATGTAGACCAGCGGATTGGCCAGAATGCCCGGCAAGGGCCAGGGGCCCGGCACCAGGAAGTTGGCCAAGATCAGAAGAACCGTGTTCAGCGCGGCCATCAGGACCAGCGCCATCCACAGCACGTCGCGTCCGGGCCGCAGCGCCGCCACCTGCTCTGCGCCTTCTGCCGGATTGACGATCGAGGTCCAGATCAGCTGTCTGAAGTCCGCGCCGGTCATCATTTCGCTTCTCCTGCCCGTTCCGCCTGCCTGAGACCTGCAAACCAGAACCACAGGAAAACGGCAAGCCAGGCGATGCCGACCAGTTGCAGCGGCGTGCCCGGGCCGATGAAGCCCGCGACCAGACCGTTCAGCAGCATCAGCGGGCTGGAGGCCAGCAGCGCCCAGAACAACGCCACCCGCGCCCCGAAGAAATCGCCCTGCCCGCCCAACACCTTCGCCACGACGTGGCTGAGCGTGGCGATCAGGTAGAAGATCAGCGGCGCGATGAAGAGCCACGCCATCAGGCTGCCGCCCATCAGCGGGTTCAGGTCTTCCCCGGTCAGATGCGCCTGACGGGCCAGCCGCGGCAACTGCGCCACGAAGACCAGCCCGCAGCCCGCCATCAGGTAGACCAGCGCCCGTGCCTCGGTCGCCGCTGCAAGAATGCGGCGGAAAACCGTGCCGGGCCCCCGGTAGGTGGCCACGATATCGCGCGAGATCGTCATGTCAGCGCCGGCGGGCCAGCCAAGCCTCGACCCGGGCCAGAAGTTCGGCCGCGATGTCCGGGTCCTCGATCTCGTCCATCGCCTCGCCCAAGAAGGCCAGGGTCAGAAGGTCGGTGGCTTCCCCATGTGGCACGCCGCGCGCACGCAGGTAGAACAGCGCCCCCTCGTCGATCGCGCCTGAGGTCGATCCGTGGGAGCAGGCGACGTCGTCAGCATAGATTTCCAGCTCCGGCTTGGCCAGAAACTGGCTGTCGCCGTCCAGCAGCAGCGACTGGCTTTTCTGGTAGCCGTCGGTCTTCTGCGCACCGGCCTTCACAAGGATCTTGCCCTGGAAGACGCCCGTGGCCCCGTTCCGCAGCACCTTCTTGAACACCTGCCGGCTTTCGCAGCCCTGCGCGTCGTGGGTGATGAAGACGGTATCGTCGTGGTGGAATTCGCCGACATTGGCGCCATCGCCGACACAGGCGCCGGCCACGTGGACGACGGCATCGTCGCCCTTCAGGTCGACCACGACCTCGTTCCGGGTCAGCCGGCCATTGGCGGTCATGGTAAAGCTTTTCAGGACCGACTCCCGGCCCAGCCGGGCAAAGATATGGGTCACCGCGCGGCGATCATGGTCGCGGCCCTGCGCCCGGACATGGTGCAGCTTCGCGCCATCGGCGACGTCGACCTCGGTCACCTTGTTGAAACGCGCAGCGGCAGGCCCGTTTTCCAGCAGCGTCAGTTCCGCCCCGGATTCGACCCGCACCACATGGTGCATCACCGCGTCCGAGGTTTCGGAGGCGTGGTAATAGACCAGGCTCACCGGCTTCGAAGGCGTCTTGGTCACGCGGATCAGAACGCCTTCGGTCGCCGCCGCCGTGTTCAACGCGGCGAAAGGCCGGGCGACGGGGTCCTGCCCCGCGGTTTCCAGCACGCCGTAAAGATCGCGGGCCCAGTGGATGTCCGCATTGGCTTCGCGCGACAACAGGCCGATCTCGATCCCGTCCAGCGCCAGCTCGTCCGAGGCTTCGGCATCGAAGACCCCGTCGACGAAGACGATGCGCAGCCGGTCCCGTGCGGCAAAGAGATGGGATTCTTCACCGGTATCGAAGACCTTCGCCACGGGCACATCCGGTGCCATCAGCGAATCCGGGCGGGTGAAGGACCAGTATTCGTCGCGGCGCAGCGGCAAGCCCATCTTGGTCAGGCGGGCCAGCGCATTCTGACGGGCCGGACCGGTCCAGCCGCCTTGCGGCACGGTCAGCGCGGCCAGCCGCGCCTCGGTCGCGGTCTGTCTTGGATTTTCCAGTGCCATCAGGCCACCTCGGCCAGGATGTCGGCATAGCCGTTGTTCTCGACCTCGAGGGCCAGTTCGGGGCCTCCGGATTTGATGATACGGCCATTGGCCATGATGTGCACCACGTCCGGCTTGATGTGATCCAGAAGCCGCTGGTAGTGCGTGATCACCAGGAATCCCCGGCCTTCGCTGCGCAGCGCGTTCACGCCGTCGGCGACCAGTTTCATCGCGTCGACGTCAAGGCCAGAGTCGGTTTCATCCAGGATGCACATCCTGGGCTCCAGCATCGCCATCTGAAGCACCTCGTTGCGCTTCTTCTCGCCGCCCGAGAATCCGACATTCACCGGACGCTTCAGCATCTCGGCGTCGATCTTCAGCGCCTTGGCCTTTTCACGGACTTTCTTCAGGAACTCGGTGGCCGACATCTCCTCTTCCCCGCGCGCCTTGCGTTGCGCGTTCACGGCGGTCCTCAGAAAGGTCATGTTGCCGACGCCGGGGATTTCCACCGGGTACTGGAACGCCAGGAACAAGCCCGCCGCGGCGCGGTCCTCGGGCTCCATCTCCAGCAGGCTGTCGCCGTCCAGCGTCGCGTCTCCCTGCGTCACCCGATACCCGTCCTTGCCGGACAGCACGTAGCTGAGCGTCGACTTGCCGGACCCGTTGGGCCCCATGATCGCATGCACGGTCCCGGGGCCAACCTCCAGGTTGACGCCCTTCAGGATTTCTTTGTCCTCGGCTTCGAGGCTGACATGGAGATCTTCGATCTTCAGCATCGGTTCGTTCCTTCATGGCGGGCCGGCCACGCGTATCGCGGCCGGACTTGTCTGATTCAGTTTGTCGGATCCCTACGACACGATGACGGCCGTGCCCGAAGCGGACACCATCAACATGCCTTCGCGGACCACTTCGTAATCGAGATCGACGCCCACGATGGCATTGGCCCCCAATGCGCGGGCATGGTCTTCCATCTCGCGCAGGGCCACCTGCCGGGCCTCGTTCATCTTGCTTTCATAGGCGCCCGACCGGCCGCCGATCACGTCGGTGACACCGGCCAGGAAGTCCCGGAAGACATTGGCGCCCATGATCGTCTCGCCCACGACGATCCCCTTGTATTCGGTGATCGGATGGCCTTCGACGCTGTTGGTGGTCGTGATGATCATTCCCTTGCCCCCATCTGTTGGCGCTGCGCTGCGGTGTTCCCACGGTCCGTTGCCCATGTCATCCCCTGAACACGAAAGCGGCACCCGCCGCGATCAACCCGAAGCCGATCACCGTGTTCAGGCTGATCGACTCCTTCAGCCAGAAGGCCGAGAAACCCGCGAAGATGATCAGCGTGATCACCTCCTGAATCGTCTTCAACTGTGCCGCCGAATAGACCGAATGGCCGATCCGGTTGGCCGGCACCGCCAGCCAGTATTCGAAGAACGCGATCCCCCAGCTGGTGAAGACGGCGATCCACAGCGGCGTCGCCATGTTCCCCAGATGCCCGTACCAGGCAAAGGTCATGAACACGTTCGACAGGATCAGAAGCACGATCGGTGCCAGCCAGGGCAGATATGTTCCTACGCTCACGCACGGTCACTCCTGCATGCCCGGGGCGCGCCCGTCCTGTCCGCGCCAGTATCGAAGAAGACGGCCTCCATCGTCACGACCCCCTGGCCCGGCGGATCTGCCGCTTGCGCGCCTGCATCAGCGTCTTGCGGATGTGGGTCGTGGCCATCGCGGCCAGGTGATCGACGTCCTCTTCCGACATGTAGCGCAGCGCGGGCCCGGTGTTGCGGGCGAACTGCTCGACATTGCCGGCCATGCGCGCAGCCAGGGATTTCTGGTAGCTTTCGATGCTGCGCACCGAATGGCAGATCTGGTTTCGGTCGCCGACCAGATCGACCACCTCTTGTTCCAGGAAATCGGGATCGGTCCGGAACAGCGACAGGTCGAACCAGTCCGGGACGACCTGTTCCAGCGGGACCAGCTGCATCGTCCCCTCGCCGGCCAGCACCGAGAGCGAGAACACCTCGTCATTCGTATAGCGCCAGTCCGACACGCCGCATTGACCATAGGCGACCCGCGCCGGCAACAGATGGTCCAGCGCGCGGGCGGAAAACCGGGTCATCGGGAACAGGCCCTGATAGGCAGGCATGTCCGAAAAGGCGCGCCAGCCCTTGACGAATCTGGCGTCGGTCCGGGGGTTGAGCCCGATGCCGAAGGCCAGGGCATCCGCCGTCACCCCGTCCAGACGCGCGAACAGGTCGGCCACGTCGCCGAACAGGCGGACATCGGATTCGATCAGCCAGTAATGGTCGAAGTCCGGAAAGGCCTGCCGCTGCGCATAATGTGCATAGTCGCCGCACCGCCATCCCCAGTCGCCCACGCAGCGCAGGCCCTGCGACAAGGCCCAGTCGGTCGTCAGATCGATGACCGGCACCGAAAGTTCGACCCCCTGAGGCCGGTCGTGATAGATTGCGTGCACCGCTTCGCCGAAGACCAGCGTCAGATGGGCGGCCATCGCCTCTTCGGCGGGGCCCCAGCTGTTGGTGCGAATTCCGATGCAGGAGGTCAAAGCGCTTGTTCCGCTCTGACGCTGCCGGCGGGCAAGGCCGCCACGAAGGCCGCATGGTCCGCCTCGTTCAGCGCGCCATTGCGGACCAGGATGTCGGCGCAGTGGAAGGCAAGCTCGGCACTCAAAAGCACGCCTGCCGCCAACACGGCCAGCGCCACGACCTGGGCATTGTCGATACCCGGACCTTCGGGATCGCGGATATAGATCGCATCGCCATCGACGACCTGCCGGAAGAACCGTTTGCGCATCGCGCGGCGCGAGGTGCGCCCGCCCAATGGCACGCGTTTCAGGAAGGCGAAATCGTGGAACATGAACCCCTGGCTGCGCAGTTCCGCGTCAAGGTCGCCAAAAGTCGGCTCGCCCTGGTAAAGCGGGACAAGGCGCACTTCGGTCCAGATAGCCATCGCGCGCGAAAGCTTGTTGCGACCGTTCCCGATGATCATGGTTTCGGCGCCCTGAACATCAATTTTCAGCAGCGATGCCAGCGGAACGTCATCCAGGTCGTCCAGGCGGCTCGTGTCAATCTGCAACGATCCGCGCGGTTCCGCGGACTTGCCGAATCCCAGCCGCTGGGCGGCAGTCGTGTCGATCGGAAAAAGCGAGGTAAAGCCGGAATGCTGGAACAGGTGCAGCGTCGCCGGCTGGCCATCGCCCAGAGCATGGGGCAGATAGGTTTCGGCCTCGGACTTGCGCGCCTGCAGCTTGTTGAAAGCCTCGGCATTGGGTTCGAACCCGGTTACCCGCGCCAGACCGTTGTCCAGCATGGCCTTGTAAGGAGCATCCCCCTCGATCGGATTGGCGCCGACATCGACAATCTCGAGCGGCGGCAGCCCCGATGCACGCAACAGCCCCTTGGCACCTTCAATGCTCATCCCGGAATCCCTTTCAGTTCAGCCCACCGAACCTTCCAGCGAGATCGCGACCAGCTGTTGCGCTTCCATGGCAAATTCCATCGGCAGCGCCTGCAGAACGTCCTTGCAGAAGCCGTTGACGACCAGCGCCACCGCCTCTTCCTCGTCCATGCCGCGGGCGCGGCAATAGAACAGCTGATCTTCGTCCACCTTGGACGTGGTCGCCTCGTGCTCCACCCGGCTCGAGTTGTTCTTGACCTCGATATAGGGCACCGTGTGGGCCCCGCAGGTGGAGCCGATCAGCAGGCTGTCGCACTGGGTATAGTTGCGGCTGTTCGTGGCCTTCGGGTGCATCGACACGAGGCCCCGATAGGTGTTCTGCGCATGGCCGGCGGAAATGCCCTTGGACACGATCCGAGACTTCGTGTTCTTGCCCAGA
Organism: Chachezhania sediminis; assembly: GCF_009765275.1. Lineage (GTDB taxonomy): Bacteria > Pseudomonadota > Alphaproteobacteria > Rhodobacterales > Rhodobacteraceae > Chachezhania > Chachezhania sediminis. The sequence continues at coordinate 37,664 of NZ_VOPH01000001.1, read as the reverse complement.
TGGATCATCTTGGTGCCGGTATCGGCCTGCTGGTAGTTGTTGGTGATGGCGATCGAATAGAATTCGCCCTGGCTGTCGTCGCCGCGCAGGATGCAGGACGGGTATTTCCACGTCACCGCGGACCCGGTTTCGACCTGGGTCCACATCACCTTGGACCGGTCGCCCCGGCAATCGGCGCGCTTGGTCACGAAGTTGTAGATCCCGCCCTTGCCGTTCTCGTCCCCCGGATACCAGTTCTGGACCGTGGAGTACTTCACCTCGGCGTCTTCCTCGGCGATGATTTCCACCACCGCCGCGTGCAGCTGCGAGGTGTCGCGCTGGGGTGCCGTGCAGCCTTCCAGATAGGACACATAGCTGCCCTTGTCGGCGATGATCAGCGTGCGTTCGAACTGGCCCGTGTTTTCCGCGTTGATCCGGAAATAGGTCGACAATTCCATCGGGCAGCGCGTGTTGGGCGGGACGTAGACGAAGGACCCGTCGGAGAACACGGCCGAATTCAGCGTGGCGTAGAAATTGTCCGACACCGGAACGACCGAGCCGAGGTATTTTTTCACCAGTTCCGGATGTTCGCGGATCGCTTCGGAAATCGAACAGAAGATGACACCGGCCTTCTTCAGTTCCGCCTGGAAGGTCGTGCCGACGGACACGGAATCAAACACGGCATCGACGGCCACCTTGCGGCCTTCGGCCGGCATGTTCTCGGCCCCTTCGACGCCCGCCAGGATCATCTGTTCCTTCAGCGGGATGCCCAGCTTTTCATAGGTCGCCAGAAGCTTGGGGTCGACGTCGTCCAGCGACTTGGGCTTGGTCTCCATCGACTTGGGCCGGGCATAGTAGAACTGGTCCTGGAAATCGATTTCCGGATAGTCGACCATCGCCCAGTCGGGCTCTTCCTTCTGCAGCCAGCGGTCGTAAGCGGCCAGCCGCCAGTCGGTCATCCACTGCGGTTCCCCGTTCTTGGACGAGATCAGCCGCACGATGTCCGGCGTCAGGCCCTTGGGGGCATATTCGGTCTCGATCTCGGTCTGCCAGCCGTACTTGTAGCTGCCGGCTTCGCGGACGGCGTCCACGGTTTCCTGATCGACACCTTCCTTGACGGTGGCCTTGAGGTTGGGCGTTGCCTGGGTCGTGTCGGCCATCGGGGCCCCTCCATCTGGTCCGGATCTCTCCGGCATTGTCTGTGTCTTTGTCCGCATTGCTGGCCAGGCCCCCGTCGGGCGTCAGGCCACGCGGGCGAAATGTTTCTTGCGGCGCGCGCACCACGCTTCTGCGAAGCGCAGCACATCGTCTTCCGCGGTTTCCGGCCCGATCGACACCCGGATGGCCGAAGCCGCGGTATCCGCATCGTGTCCCATCGCCGTCAGCACCCGGCTGACCCGTACCTTTCCGCTGGAACAGGCCGACCCCGCGCTGATGGCAAAACCCGCCAGATCCATCTGCATCACCTGCGTTTCCGCCTTCCAGCCGGGTGTCGCGATACACGAAGTGTTCGGCAATCGGGCCACCCTATTTCCGACAAAAATAGTCTTGTTTTCGTCGGCCACAAGAGCCTTTTCTAGAATATCTCTAAGTACACCAGCGCGCTCCCACGCGCCATCGGTCAAATCGCGCTGCGCGGCTTCCGCAGCCGCTGCAAAACCGGCGATTCCGACGATGTTTTCGGTGCCGGACCGCCGTCCCATTTCCTGCCCGCCGCCGGTGATCCGGGCGGCCAGATCGGTGCCGCGCCTGAAGACCAGCGCACCGATCCCCTTGGGCCCGCCCAGCTTGTGGGCCGAGATGATGGCCGCGTCTGCACCGCACCAGTGAAAGGCAAAGGGCACCTTGCCGAAGCTTTGCGTCGCATCCGTCAGGCAGAAGGTGCGGCTGTCGTCCACCGCCTTCACCTGCCCCCACAGCGCCGCGGTGTCCTGCAGGACGCCGGTTTCGCTGTTGGCCGACTGGATCGCGAAGACGTGGCCGCCATCGGTCCAGTCCTGAAGCCCCGACCAGCCGTCCAGTTGCACCAGGCCTGTCGGGTCCAGCGGTAGACGCGGCGCATCGCCGGCATGGGCTTCGATGCAATCGTGTTCGACGGGTGATGCGATGACAGCCCGCCTTTCGGGCTGGGCGCCCGGGGCGATCCAGCCCATGGCCAGCGCCGCAGCCTCGGTCGCGCCGGAGGTGAAGACGATATCGGCCCCGTCCGCCCCGAAGGCCTGCGCGATCTGTGCCCTTGCCTTCTCGACCAGCCCCTTGGCGGCCCGCCCCTCGGCATGGACCGAGGACGGATTGCCCACCAGCTCCATCGCGCCAAGCATGGCGTCCCGCGCCTCCGGCCTCAGCGGCGCGGTGGCGTTCCAGTCGAGATAGGCGCGCGTCATTCGTCGACGACCGACAGCAGCGACGGGACCGCGGGACAGGGCGCAAGGTCGTTGGAGATCACGTCCGACAGGCGGGTCTGATGCAGGAAGACATAGACATGGGCCGACAGGCCCTGCCACAGCCGGTTGGTCAGCGACTGCGCCCGGCTGCCCGACAGCCCGCCCGACGCCCCGGCCCCGGTATGCATCGCGTCGATGGTCTCGTCCACGGCCGCCAGGATCTCGATCACGCGGATTTCAGAGGCGGGACGCGCCAGCTTGTAGCCGCCGCCCGGCCCCCGCACCGAAGCCACCAGCTTTGCCCGGCGCAGCTTCACAAACAGCTGTTCGAGATAAGGCAGCGATATGCTTTGCCGGTTGGCGATCTCGTTCAGCGTCACCAGCTTGTCGGCCGGCTGCAGCGCGATGTCGGCCAGCGCGACCATGGCATAGCGGCCCTTGGTGGACAATTTCACCGTCCGCTCCTCCCTTTCGCTTCGTTGCATCGACAAATGTCATGCATCGTTGACCTTTTCGCCACCAGCGCCTAAGTCCTGCTGACGTTGCAGGGCCGTGGTCCCTGCGATTAGAAGCGTTCTAAGGTAGCCAAGGGTTTTCGTCAAGAAACCGAGGCCACCCGCCGGACAGACCCGAACGATGGACAGACAGGACTCCTCCTCCCATGCCCGAGGTCATTTTTCCCGGACCTGAAGGCCGCCTTGAAGGCCGTTATCACCCGCAAAAGGAACGTGACGCGCCGATTGCCATCGTGCTGCATCCGCATCCGCAGTTCGGCGGGACGATGAACAACAAGGTCGTCTACAACCTGCATTATGCGTTCTACAACATGGGCTTCACCGTGTTGCGGTTCAATTTCCGCGGCGTCGGCCGCAGCCAGGGCGAATACGACCAGGGCATCGGCGAATTGTCCGATGCCGCGTCGGCACTGGATTACCTGCAGTCGATGAACAACAACTCGAAGCACTGCTGGGTCGCCGGCTTTTCCTTCGGCGCTTGGATCGGCATGCAGCTTCTGATGCGCCGTCCGGAAATCACCGGCTTCATCTCGGTCTCGCCCCCGGCGAACATGTACGACTTTTCGTTCCTGGCGCCCTGCCCGTCTTCGGGCCTGATCATCAACGGCTCGGCCGACCGCGTGGCCCCGCCCGCGGACACGACCTCGCTGGTGAACAAGCTGCACGAACAGAAGGGCATCACGATCACCCACAAGGAGGTCGAAGGCGCCGATCACTTCTTTCAGGACGACAACATGGATATCCTGATGGAGAACGTGACCACCTACGTCAAACGCCGCCTGACCGAAACGACCCGCTGACAGTTCTTCGGCAGCGTGACATTCAAAAGGCAGCCGTCCGGGTCCGGACGGCTGCCTTTTTCTTTGGGTCGTCGCACCGCCTGGGACCTGTGGATCTGCCCCCGCGGACGCGATCTAGAATTTGTAGGTCACGCCGAACAGCGGGCCGCTTTGTTCGTACTTGAAGGGTTGTCCGTTCAGAGTGTGGTCGAAACTCACCTCGCGATAGCCCAGCCAGGCCATCCAGTTGTCGTTGAACGCATAGCCGACGTTGGCCGTGACCTGCCAGGTCGTGCTGTCTGAAGTGAAGCCGCCATAGTCCGCCAGGGCCATCATGCTCCACTTTTCCGTCAGGTTGACATGCGCGCGCAGGCCCACGACCGGGTCGATCCAGTCGTCCACCGCCTCCAGCTTGCGGCCCACGGACTGGCCGTCGAACTGCGGCTGCAGCGAGGTATCGGTCTTGAACCAGCGGAAACCGCCGGCCAGATCGACGTAAGCCCTGGGCGCCCGGTAGATCCGATAGGCCGCGTAACCGCTCAGGTACTGGGTCTTGTTGACCGCTTTCAGACCGCCCCGCGCACCCACCGCCGCGGTGTACTGCAGGTCGGTATAGACATAGTCGCCAAAGAAGCTCCACGTTCCGTTGGAGGCAGAGGCATAGCCCATATAGGCGAAGTCGAGGTTTTCCAACGCGTCGCTGAAGCTCAGCTTGGCCGTCCGCGACCGGATCGTCGTCGTCGTCTCGGGCGCGAAGGCATAGAACGACACGGCGTAGTTCCAGTCGCTTTGGGCCAGCGCCGGGGCCGCCAGGCCGGTGGACAGGAAAAGGACGGAAAGGGTGGAAACCGGGGTACGCACTGGTGGACTCCTGACAGGTCGGATTACGCTAAGTTTTACCTTTGGCCGACCCGCAGACAATACGCCCGGCCGATGACCGTCTCATAGCAACTTAACCATTTGACGCCAATGCCGGCGGTCGAGGCGACATTGCGCCGCTCAACGGCGCGGCACTACCCTTATTCCGCAAACCGGGGGTCCCTCCGGACGTCCCGGACAAGAGACGGCGGAATGACCGCCTGCACCTTCGCCGGCGTCACCGTCACACCGTATCGGCGTCCGCTGACCGCATCGCCCACACGCTGCAAAGGAACGGGTCGACCTGCCCCGCGAGCGCCGAAATCTGCGCCATGCGACGCGATGGCAGTTTGTATACCATTGCATACCCATCTATTCGTAACACAGAATGGGGTAGACCCCAGACCATCCGACTCACTCCGATCAAAGGGCGTGCCCGTGACCAAGATCAAGGTAGAGAACCCCGTCGTGGAACTCGACGGGGACGAGATGACCCGCATCATCTGGCACTTCATCAAGAAGAAGCTGATCCTGCCCTATCTGGACGTGGATCTGCTCTATTACGACCTGGGGATCGAGGAACGCGACCGGACCGGGGACCAGATCACGATCGACGCCGCCCTGAAGATCAAGGAGGTCGGCGTCGGCGTGAAATGTGCCACGATCACCCCTGACGAAGCGCGAGTCGAGGAATTCGGCCTGAAGCAGATGTGGAAGTCGCCGAACGGCACGATCCGCAACATCCTGGGCGGCGTCGTCTTCCGCGCGCCGATCATCTGCAAGAACGTGCCGCGTCTGGTGCCGGGCTGGACCAGGCCCATCGTCATCGGCCGCCACGCCTTTGGCGATCAGTACAAGGCCACCGACTTCCTGATGCCCGGGCCCGGCACGCTGACGATGAAATTCACCGGCGACGACGGCACCGTGATCGAGAAGGAGGTGTACCAGTCCCCCGGCGCCGGCGTGGCGATGGGGATGTACAACCTGGACCAGTCGATCGCCGATTTCGCCCGCGCGTCCTTTAACTATGGCCTGTCGCTGGGCTGGCCGGTCTACCTGTCCACCAAGAATACGATTCTGAAGGCCTATGACGGCCGCTTCAAGGACCTGTTCCAGGAAATCTACGACGCCGAGTTCGCCGACCAGTTCAAGGCCAAGAACATCTGGTACGAACACCGGCTGATCGACGACATGGTGGCCTCGGCCATGAAATGGTCCGGCGGCTATGTCTGGGCGTGCAAGAATTACGACGGCGACGTGCAGTCCGACACGGTTGCACAGGGCTTCGGTTCTTTGGGCCTGATGACCTCGCAACTTCTGACCCCCGACGGCAAGATCGTCGAGGCAGAGGCCGCACATGGCACCGTCACCCGCCACTATCGCCAGCACCAGAAGGGCGAGCAGACCTCGACCAACTCGATTGCCTCGATCTTCGCGTGGACCGGCGGCCTGAAGCACCGGGCCAAGCTAGACGAAAACGCGGCGCTGATGACCTTCGCCGACACGCTTGAAAAGGTGATCGTCCAGACGGTCGAATCCGGCTTCATGACCAAGGACCTGGCCCTTCTGGTCGGCCCGGACCAGGGCTGGCTGACAACCATGGGCTTCCTGGAAAAGATCGACGAGAACCTGAACAAGGCGCTGGCCGGCTGATCCGGGCACCGGGAGCGTCGCACGCCGCCCCCGGATCGCCCTTGCGGCGGCCCGCACGACACGCCATGGACGGGCCAGCACCCGGAACAGCCGCAGGCCCGTCATGCACTATGTCTTCCTTGCCATCGCCATTGTGTCCGAGGTCATCGGCACCACCGCCCTGAAGGCCAGCAACGAGATGACGCGCCTGATGCCCGCCATCGTCGTCGTCGTGTCCTACACGATCTCCTTCTATTCGATGTCCTTCGCCTTCCGGACGATGCAGATCGGCATTGTCTACGCCATCTGGTCGGGTGCCGGGATCGTCCTGATCGCCGGCATGGGTTACTTCGTTTATGGCCAGAAGCTAGATCTGGCCGCGCAGATCGGCCTGTCGCTGATCGTGGCGGGGATAGTTGTGATCAACCTCTTCTCGAAGGCGGGCACCCACTAGGACGCTGCGGGACAGGGGCCGGGACCGATTGGCTCTGGCTTTCTGCACCGCGGCACGGTAAGGGCGCCCCAACCCAGAGACACAGCCGGACGCACCCCCATATGGATCTTCGCAACATCGCCATCATCGCCCACGTGGACCATGGCAAGACCACCCTCGTCGACGAACTGCTGAAACAGTCTGGCGCCTTCCGCGAAAACCAGGCCGTGGCCGAACGCGCGATGGATTCGAACGACCTGGAACGCGAACGCGGGATCACCATCCTGGCCAAGGCGACATCGGTCGAATGGAAAGGCACCCGGATCAACATCGTCGACACCCCCGGCCACGCCGATTTCGGCGGCGAGGTCGAACGGATCCTGTCGATGGTCGACGGCGTTGTGCTGCTGGTCGACGCGGCCGAAGGCCCGATGCCGCAAACCAAGTTCGTGACCTCGAAGGCGCTGGCCCTGGGCCTGCGGCCCATCGTGGTGCTGAACAAGGTCGACAAGCCCGACGCCGAACCCGACCGCGCGCTGGACGAGTGTTTCGACCTCTTCGCCAACCTCGGCGCCGATGACGACCAGCTGGACTTCCCCACCATGTATGCTTCGGGCCGGAACGGCTGGGCCGACATGGAACTGGACGGTCCGCGAAAGGACCTGTCGGCGCTCTTCGACATGGTGGTCAAGCACGTGCCGGCGCCGAAGCAGGCCGCCCACAAGGACGAACCCTTTCGCATGCTGGCCGTGACCCTGGGCGCCGACCCGTTCCTGGGCCGCATCCTGACAGGCCGCGTCGAAAGTGGCACGCTGAAGACCGGCGACGCGCTGAAGGCCCTGGCCCGCGACGGCAAGATGATCGAAAACTTCCGTGCGTCCAAGATCCTGGCCTTCCGGGGCCTGTCGCAACAGCCGATCGACGTGGCAGAAGCCGGCGACATCGTCAGCATCGCCGGCATGACCAAGGCCACCGTGGCCGACAGCCTTGTCGCGCCCCAGGTCGAAGGCGCCCTGCCCGCCCAGCCGATCGATCCGCCGACGATCACCGTGACCTTCGGCATCAACGATTCTCCGCTGGCGGGCCGCGACGGCAAGAAGGTCCAGTCCCGCGTGATCCGCGAGCGGCTGCTGAAGGAAGCCGAATCCAACGTCGCGATCAAGGTCGCGGACACGCCCGGCGGCGAAGCCTTCGAGGTGTCGGGCCGCGGCGAACTTCAGATGGGCGTCCTGATCGAGAACATGCGCCGCGAAGGGTTCGAACTGTCGATCTCTCGCCCGCAGGTGATCCTGCGCGACGGGCCGAGCGGCCGGGAAGAGCCGATCGAGGAAGCCACCATCGACGTCGACGACGAATATTCGGGCGTCGTGATCGAGAAGCTGACCGGCGTCCGCAAGGGCGAACTGGTGGAAATGAAGCCGGCGGGCGCGGGCAAGACCCGGATCATCGCACACGTGCCGTCGCGCGGCCTGATCGGCTATCACGGCGAGTTCCTGACCGACACACGCGGCACCGGCGTGCTGAACCGCGTGTTCCACGGCTGGGTGCCCTACAAGGGCGCGATCCCGGGCCGGCGCCAGGGCGTCCTGATCTCGATGGAAAACGGCGAGACGGTGGCCTATGCGCTGTGGAACCTGGAAGAGCGCGGCAAGCTGTTCCTGGGCGCGCAGGCCCCGGTCTATACCGGCATGATCATCGGCGAACACAGCCGGGACAACGACCTGGAAGTGAACCCGCTGAAGGGCAAGAAGCTGACCAACGTCCGCGCCTCCGGCACGGACGAGGCGGTGCGCCTGACCACCCCGGTGACCATGTCGCTGGAAGAGGCCATCGCCTATATCGACGATGACGAACTGGTCGAAGTCACACCGAGCGCGATCCGCCTGCGCAAGCGCTTCCTGGACCCGCACGAACGCAAGCGCGCTGCCAAGGCCAGCGCCTGAACCGTCCGGCCGGTCCGGCGCCGCGCTTCGGCGGGTGCCTCCGGCGGGGAGTATTTGTGAAAAGAAGAAGGCGCCACCGTGGCGCCCTCTTCACGGGCCTTTCCCCCGCCCGAAACCTTGGGGCTCCTCCACATCGCCTGAAAGCCATCTCCGCGGAGCCACCGTCGCCGGTGCCTGTCAGAGCGGTCGGGAGCTCTGTGTCAAGGGGGCGCCAGCCCCGCGCGGCACGCGCGGCTTGCCCTTGATGCAGAGATCCTGATCGCTCAGGCACAGAGGCGATGGTGGATCCGCGGGAATGGCGGGCCTATCTCCGTGGTGACCAGAGCACCCTTCTCCGCCCGCGTCGCATGCGCCGCCTGGAGAACGTGCTATCCTCACCCATGGAGAGGGAGATCCGACATGCGCAAGATCCAGGCCCAGGGCGTGCACCATATCACGCTGACCGGCACCGACCGGCAGACGTCCATCGATTTCTGGGAGGGGCTTTTAGGCATGCCCTTCGTCTTCGACCAGCCGAATCTCGACAATCCGGACGAAGGCCACCTGTACTTCGATCCGGGCGACGGGCGCCTGATCACCGTCTTCACCAACGAGACCCGCACCCCGGACCCGCGCCGTACGCCGACCGAACCCGGCTGCGTGCATCACCTGGCCTTCAACGTGTCGCGCGCGAGTTTCTCGCAGGCGGTGACACGCCTCGATGAACGGGGGATCGGCCATTCCGGGGTCAAGGACCGCGGCTTCATGGATTCGATATATTTCAAGGATCCGATGGGTCTGCTGATCGAACTGGCGACCTACAAGTTCGAACCGCCCGTCGGCCATACCCATGCGGATGTGATGATCGAAGCGCATAAGCTGCGCGTCGAACGGGGCGACTACAATATCGCCGAAGTGCACCTTGCCGACGCCATCGAAGGTCTGGTTCTGCGCCGGCAAGGGACGTTGTCCGAAGACCGGGGGCCCAAGGACCCCTATTCGAAGTCCTAGTCGACCATTTCGACGACCACGAGGTCGCGTTCGGAGGCATCCCGGGCGTGGCTCAGCGCCTCCTGGTATTCGGGCGAGTTGTAACAGGCCACGGCCGCCTCGACGCTGTCGAACCGGGCCACCACGTTGCGCGCGCGCGCCCGGCCTTCCAGCTGCTCGCAGCGCCCGCCCCGGGCCAGGAACTTGCCGCCGTGCTTGGCGATGGCCGGTCCGGCCAGCTTGGCATATTTGCCATAGGCCTCTTCGTCCGTCACATGGACATTGGCGATCCAGAGTGCACCCATCATTTCTCTCCCAGGATTGATTCCGCTGCCGCAATGGCTTCGGGCGCGGCCGAGGCATCGGGTCCACCGCCCTGTGCCATGTCCGGACGGCCGCCACCGCCCTTGCCGCCCAGTTTCTCGACCGCGGCGCGAACGAGGTCAACCGCAGAGACCTTGCCTTTCAGGTCGGCGGTCACGCCGGCCGCCACGGCCGCCTTGCCGTCGACATCCGCGATCAGCAGCACCGCGCCCGTCCCCAGGCGCGTCTTGTGTTCGTCGACCAGTGGCGGCAGGTCCTTGCCCGTGACGCCGGTCAGCACCTGCGCGAGGAACGGCACGCCACCGATCTCCTTCGCCTCGGGCGCAGCCGCGCCTCCGCCCGACATGGCCAGCTCACGCCTGAGTTGCGCGACCTCGGCCGCCAGCGCCTTGCGTTCGTCCATCAGGGCCTTCACCCGCTCGGGCACCTCGGCGACCGAAGATTTCAGGACCGAGGCCGTTTCGGCCAGTTTCGCACCCTGACCGGCCAGATAGTCCAGCGCCGCCTGTCCGGTCAGTGCCTCGATCCGGCGGACGCCGGCCGAGGATGCGCTGTCCCCCAGCGCCACAAAGGCACCGATGTCGCCAGTCTGCCTGACATGCGTGCCGCCGCAGAGTTCCAGCGAATAGGTCTGCTTGTCCGCGCCCTTTCCGGATCCCGGCAGGATACCCATGGACACGACGCGGACCTCGTCGCCGTATTTCTCGCCGAAGAGCGCCTGCGCCCCGAGTTCCCGGGCATCGTCGGGCGCCATGATCCGCGTTTCCACCGGAGCGTTCTGGCGGATGAAGGCGTTCACATCGCGTTCGACCCGGGCCAGTTCCTCGGCCGTCACTGCCCTGGTGTGCGAGAAGTCGAAGCGCAGCCGGTCGGCCGCGTTCAGGGACCCGCGCTGCGCGACGTGATCGCCAAGCGCCTCGCGCAGGGCTTCGTGCAGCAGGTGCGTGGCCGAGTGGTTGGCGCGGATCGCGGTCCGGCGGGCGTGGTCGACCTCCAGCGCCGCGGCATCGCCCGTGGCGATCGAGCCCTCGGTCACTTCGGCGAAGTGGATGAAGACACCGGCAGTCTTGCGCGTGTCTGTGACCTTCGCCACGCCGCCTTCGGTCCGAATGATACCGGTATCGCCGACCTGACCGCCGCTTTCGCCGTAGAAAGGCGTCTGGTTCAGGGCGATCTGGACCGTTGCGCCCTTCTGGGCCTTGTCGACCAGTGCGCCGCCTTCGACCAGCGCCACGATCTGGCCTTCGGCCGTTTCGGTTTCATAGCCCAGGAAATCGGTGGCACCGTGCTTGTCGGCCACGTCGAACCAGACGGTCGCATCCGCCGTTTCGCCAGAACCGGCCCAGGCGGCGCGCGCCTTGGCCTTCTGTTCTTCCATGGCCTTGTCGAAACCGTCGGTGTCGACCGCCCGGCCTTTCTCTCGCAGAGCATCCTGCGTCAGGTCCAGCGGGAAACCATAGGTGTCGTACAGCTTGAACGCAGCCTCGCCCGGCAGGTTTGCGCCATCGGGCAGAAGATCCAGTTCGTCGTCCAGCAGCTTCAGCCCACGGTCGAGCGTCTGCTTGAAGCGGGTTTCCTCCAGCTTCAGCGTTTCCTCGATCAAGGCTTGCGCCCGGGTCAGTTCCGGATAGGCGGCGCCCATCTGGCGAACCAGCGCCGGCACCAGGCGATACATCAACGGGTCCTTGGCGCCCAGAAGGTGCGCATGCCGCATGGCGCGACGCATGATCCGGCGCAGGACGTAGCCGCGGCCGTCATTCGACGGCATCACGCCATCGGCCAGCAGGAAGGACGTCGACCGCAGGTGATCGGCGATGACCCGGTGATGCACGCGGCCGGTTCCGTCGGGATCGGTGCTGGTGGCATCCGCGCTGGCCAGGATCAGCGAGCGCATCAGGTCGGTGCCATAATTGTCGTTGGTGCCCTGCAGCAGGGCCGCCACGCGTTCGATCCCCATGCCGGTGTCGATCGACGGGCGCGGCAGGTCGGTGCGGGTGCCGTCCTCGAACTGCTCGTGCTGCATGAAGACGAGGTTCCAGATCTCGACGAACCGGTCGCCGTCTTCTTCCGGGCTACCCGGAGGGCCACCCCAGATGTGATCGCCGTGGTCATAGAAGATTTCGGAACAGGGACCGCAGGGGCCGGTCGGGCCCATCATCCAGAAATTGTCGCTGGTAGGGATGCGGATGATACGCTCGTCCGGCAGGCCCGCGACCTTCTTCCACAGGTCCGCGGCCTCGTCATCCGTATGGAAGACGGTGACCAGCAGCTTGTCGGCCGGGATGTCCAGTTCCTTGGTGACCATCTCCCAGGCGAAGGGGATCGCCTGTTCCTTGAAATAGTCCCCGAAGGAAAAGTTCCCCATCATCTCGAAGAAGGTGTGGTGACGCGCGGTGTAACCGACGTTGTCCAGGTCGTTGTGCTTGCCGCCGGCGCGGACGCATTTCTGCGCGGTGGTCGCGCGGGAATAGTCACGCGTTTCCACGCCCGTAAAGACGTTCTTGAACTGAACCATGCCCGAGTTGACGAACATCAGTGTCGGGTCGTTCCGGGGGACGAGCGGGCTCGACGGAACGACCGCGTGATCGTTCTTGGCAAAGTAGTTCAGGAAAGCGGACCGGATGTCGTTGACGGTGGGCATGTGCGGGCTGACCTTCGGCGCGGATGTCTGGGTGTCGTTCCACATATCCGCCCTGTCAGGGCCTGTCCACCGGGCGCGTGACCCCCGGGGCGATCAGGCCACGCCCCGGGAAAACGGCCGCCCCGGTAGGCGGCCGCATCCGGGGATCACGCTTCGAGGATGTCTCCGTCCTCGGCGTCGCCTTCGGAATAGTCGAACTCCAGCCCATGTGCCGCGCGGATCTTGTCCTCGATCTCCAGCGCGATGGACTTGTTCTCGCGCAGGAACTGCTTGGCGTTCTCGCGCCCCTGCCCGATCCGTTCGTCGCCATAGCTGAACCAGGCGCCGGACTTGTTCACCACGCCGGCCTGCACGCCCAGGTCCAGAAGTTCGCCGGTCTTGGAGATGCCTTCGCCATACATGATGTCGAATTCCACCTGCTTGAACGGCGGCGCGACCTTGTTCTTGACGACCTTCACGCGGGTCGAATTGCCCACCACCTCGTCCCGGTCCTTGATCGACCCGATGCGGCGGATATCCAGCCGGACCGAGGAATAGAATTTCAGCGCGTTGCCGCCTGTCGTGGTTTCCGGGCTGCCGAACATGACACCGATCTTCATCCTGATCTGGTTGATGAAGATAACCATGCACTTCGACTTGGAAATCGAACCGGTCAGTTTCCGCATGGCCTGGCTCATCAGGCGGGCATGGACGCCGACGCTGGAATCACCCATGTCGCCTTCCAGCTCGGACTTGGGCGTCAGGGCGGCCACCGAATCGACCACGACCAGGTTCACCGCCCCCGACCGCACCAGCGTGTCGGTGATTTCCAGCGCCTGTTCGCCCGTGTCCGGCTGCGAGATCAGCAGTTCATCCAGATCGACGCCCAGCTTGCGCGCGTAAAGCGGATCCAGCGCGTGTTCGGCATCGACGAAGGCGCAGATGCCACCCTTCTTCTGCTGTTCGGCCACGCAGTGCAGCGTCAGCGTCGTCTTGCCCGAGCTTTCCGGCCCGTAGATCTCGATGATGCGGCCCATCGGCAACCCACCGATCCCCAGCGCAATGTCCAGACCCAGCGAGCCGGTAGACGTCGCTTCGATTTCCTGGATCGGGTTTTCACCGCCCAGCTTCATGATCGAGCCCTTGCCGAACTGCCGTTCGATCTGGGCCAGGGCGCTGTCCAGCGCCTTCTGCTTGTCGGGGTTCGATTTGCTGCCCATCGTCAGGAGATCCGCCATTGCCTATCGGTCCTTCTCTTATTGTCACACCCGTCGGGGGGCGGCAATTGCTGCTTCGTTCGCCTCTTGTTCTCAATAGGACCAAAAGGAGAACATTTCAATTGAAATCTCCCCTTCGCACGGGTGCCTAAGGGAGATGAGTCGCGGGACCTGCCAGAGGCAGGCAAGGCGCACCCGGACGCACCGGGACCAGCCGGTGCTGATCGCGCCGGCTCAGAGGGGGGAGAGCCGGGCGCGATCTGGCGCCGGATGCGCCGGTCACGGCTGGGGGAACCGCGCGGCCGGGAAAGCAACCTCCCGAAGCCTGAAATCATTTTTTACGAATTGGGTTAACGCAAGGTTACCAACCTGCGGCCGGGACAGTGTCACGATGCAGATTTCGTCACGCCAGCTGCTGGTAGACCGTCTCTGTCAGCTGGTTCAGCGAAAACGGCTTTGGCAGGAAGACCGAATTGGGCAGGCTGGGACCGTTGTCGCCAAACGCGTCCTCGGCATAGCCCGACACGAAGACGACGCGGACGTCGGGGCGATTCTGCATCGCCTTCCGCACCCAGCTGGGACCGTCCAGCCCCGGCATGACCACGTCGGTCACGAAGACATCGACCGCCAGGTCCGGATCCTCCAGCTGGCGCAGCGCATCCTCTCCCGATTCCGCCTCCAGCACGGTATAGCCGCGCAGGCGCAGCGCGCGCGAGGCAAAGGCCCGGACCGGCGGCTCGTCCTCGACCAGCAGGACCACGCCTTCGCCCTGCCGCGGCGCGGCAGCGGGTTCGGCCGGCAACGGAACTTCCGGCGCATCGGACGATGCCTTGTAGGACGGGAAGTACAGCGTGAAGACCGTGCCCTGCCCTTCGACGCTGTCGACAAAGATGAAGCCGCCGGATTGTTTCACGATCCCATAGGCCGTCGACAGGCCCAGGCCGGTGCCTTCGCCGGTGCGCTTGGTGGTGTAGAACGGCTCGAACACTTTGGTCAGCTTGTCGGCGCCGATGCCCATGCCTTCGTCCGACACCCGCAAGGTCACGTATTCGCCGGGCGGCACCGTGGCACGGTCTCGGACCAGCGGTTCGTCCAGGCTCACCACCTCGGTTTCGATCCGGATCTCACCGCCGTCGGGCATGGCATCGCGGGCGTTCACCACAAGGTTCATCAGTACCTGTTCCAGCTGCCTCTTGTCGGCGCGGATCGATTTCAGGATCGGATCATGGGACAGGGTCAGTGTCACCCGTTCCCCCACCAGCCGGTTCAGCAGATGGGTCAGGTCGGCCAGCGTGTCCCGCAGGTCGAGAGATTCCGGCCGCAGCGTCTGTTTCCGCGAAAACGCCAGCAACTGCCCCACAAGCGAGGCCGCGCGGTTCGCGTTCTGCACGATCTGCACCAGATCGCCATAGTCCTGGTCGCCCGGGTCGTGGCGCAGCAACAACAGGTCGCAATGGCCGGAAATGGCGGTCAGGAGGTTGTTGAAATCATGGGCCACGCCGCCGGCCAGCTGGCCTATGGCCTGCATCTTCTGGCTTTGCACGAACTGCGCTTCCAGCGTCTTCAGCTCTGTTGCGTCGTTCAGGACCGCCACCAGCCGCGCGCTTTCGCCCTGACCCACGCGGTTCAGCGAGCCCTGGACGAAGACTTCGCGCTCGGGGCGTTTCAGCTTCAGGAATTCGGTGTTCTTGGAGGTCAGGCCATGGGCTGCGTCCCGGATCCAGTCCGTCACCGGACGGCTGAGGCCCTGCATCAGATCTTCGATATGGACCTTTTCCCCCGGCTCCATCAACAGCAGCGCCGCGGCCAGCCAGTTGGCCTGCACGACCCGCCCGTCGGCGTCGACCTCGACCAGCGGCACCGGCAACGTATCTAGCCCGGCAGGCCCGGTGGCGCTTTCGCCCACGGGGACCATCAGCCAGTCCTCGCGCCCGGCCGGGCCACCCAGCCGCGCGACAGCGACATCCGTAGGCCCGTCGGACCCGTCGACACGGTTCAGGGCATTGTTGCGCGGGGCTTGGCGGAAGATCTGGTCGATGCTGGAGGCCTGAGTCCCCACCAGCTTGCGCGCCTGCTGGTTCATGGCCAGGATCGCGCCGCCGCGGCCGACGGTAAGGACCGGGAGGCGGTACTGGTCGGGGCCCGACAGCTGCCCCGACCGGGCGATATCGTGCAGCCGCCAAAGATAGCCGCTGTCGCCGATGGCCTGCGCCGACAACCGGACATGCCCGCGACTGGTCAGAACATCCTCGTGTGCTGTTCCGTCGGTCCGCGCCTGGCTTTGCAGCCGCACCAGCACCGCCGCCGGATTGGCGAAAAGCCCCCGCAGCACCGTGGACAGCGGCTGCGCGTCGCCTCCATCCTGCGGGTGCTGCCGCAGGGCCGCGGCATTGCACGTACAGATCGCGCCGGTTTCGTCGGTGACAAAGGCCGGGGCCGCGTCGTGCTGGATGAAGCTGTCCAGCGTGGCCATCGCCACCTGGTGTTCCCGGACCCGGATGCGCGCCCGCAACGCCACCAACGCCACGATGACGATGCCCGTCACCCCGGCGCAAAACATGAGAAGTGCCAGAAGATGAGGCAGCTCGCTTGCGATGCCGGCCACGATACAGGCAGACGATACCAGCAGGGCCAGTACAAACCGGATTGGGGACAGCGCGACAATGCGCAGGTCGGGCACGGGAAAAGCTGTGTCGTTGTACACCGTTGCCTCCGTCCGATGGGACTTTGGGACATATCACGCGGCACCGGTTAACGATCGGTGAACCACGCACGGAGCAACAAGGAGACCGTGTATGAAAATTCGTTCGGAGACTGTCACCAAATTAGGCGATCTGCGTCAACTGCGCTCAATCATTGACAAGTAAAATCCGTCCGTTTCCGGTGTGTCCGTGCCACTCAATCCGGACGAAAGCGCCCAATGTCGTTCGGTTTCAGCCTTCCAGGGGCTATTCCTTTCGACAAATTCTGAAATTTGTTCGGTATTCTCGCAGCGGAAGATCGAACAGGTGGCATAGGCCAGCGTGCCGCCCGGACGCACCAGCGCGGCCGCGGAGGCCAGGATGGCGGCCTGGATCCGGCGGATCTCGGCCAGGCGGTCCGGCGTCAGGCGCCACTTGCCCTCGGGCGCCCGCCTCCAGGCCCCGCTACCGGAACAGGGCACGTCGCACAGGACCAGGTCGAAAGGCCCCTGACGCGCCAGGTCCCCGGTCGCCAGCCGGGTCACGACGACACCGGCGCGGTCGGCACGGTCGGCCAGGTCGCGCATCCGCTGGGGCTGGGCATCGTGGGCGAACAGATCCAGTTTCGCCTCGGCCGCCATCGCCAGCGTCTTGCCGCCCCCGCCCGCGCAATAGTCCAGCACCCTCATCCCGTCCTTCAGGGGCAGCGTGGCGCAGATCGCCTGGCTGGCGGCATCCTGAAGCTCTACCACCCCGTCGCGATAGGCGGCGGAATTGCGGATCCTGCGGGCCCCGCCGGTGACCAGCAACGCCATCGGTGCCGCAGGATGGGCCACGGCCGTAATCCCGTCGGCGGCAAGCAGGCCGATTGCTGATTGCAGATCCGCACGGGCGCGGTTCACGCGCAGGTGCACCTGCGCGCGGTGGCGCAGCGCCTGTGCCGTCTCCTCGGCCGCGCCGCGCGCACTGCGGGTCACTTCGGGCCAGACCCAGTCCGGCAGGTCGCGGCGCTCCGCGGCCGGCAGCTCGTCGAGCGATGATGCCCCGCTCTCGCGTTCAGCGGCAGTCAGCACCTCGGGCGCATGACGCTCGCCGGTGAAGATGGTGTCCGGATCTGTCCCGCAGAGGCGCAACTGGCCCAGGATCAGCGCCCGGCCCGTCGTCTCGGGTCCCAGCCCGCCGGCCGGCCGCCCCCCGGCTGCCGCACAGGACCGCAGGCACCGCAGCGCATCGAAGACCAGATCGCGCACCGCCGCCCGGTCGCCGGACCCGGCATAGCGGCTGCGCCGCGCCCAGGCAGTCAGCGCCTGTTCGGCGGCTGCTCCCGCCAGAACCTCGTCCAGGATCTGGATGGCGGTCTGGGCCCGCGCGGCCGGAGTCATGGCTTACATGATCCGGTAGTTCGGGCTTTCCCGGGTGATCTGCACGTCATGCACGTGGCTTTCGGACAGACCGGCGTTGGAAATCCGCACGAACTCGCAGTTCTTGCGCATCTCGTCCACGGTGGCGCAGCCGGTATAGCCCATGGCCGCGCGCAGACCGCCCACCAACTGGTGGATCACGGCCGAGGCAGCGCCCTTGTAGGGCACCTGGCCTTCAACCCCTTCGGGCACCAGCTTGTCCGACGCCGCGTCCTTCTGGAAATACCGGTCGGCGGACCCGCGGGCCATGGCGCCCAGGCTGCCCATGCCGCGATAGCTCTTGAAGCTGCGGCCCTGGTACAGGATCACCTCGCCCGGCGCCTCGTCGGTGCCGGCGATCATCGAACCCACCATGGCACAGGAGGCACCAGCGGCGATGGCCTTGGCGAAATCGCCCGAATACTTGATGCCGCCATCGGCGATGATCGGCGTGTCGCCGGCTGCGGCGGCGCAATCCATGACGGCCGTCAGCTGCGGCACGCCCACGCCCGCGACCATCCGTGTCGTGCAGATGGACCCC
The DNA here is from genome assembly GCF_009765275.1 of Chachezhania sediminis. Classification (GTDB taxonomy): domain Bacteria; phylum Pseudomonadota; class Alphaproteobacteria; order Rhodobacterales; family Rhodobacteraceae; genus Chachezhania; species Chachezhania sediminis. The sequence goes on along the minus strand of NZ_VOPH01000001.1, from coordinate 19,389 downwards.
GGCCCGATGCCCACCTTGATCGCGTCGGCGCCGGCGCCGATCAGCGCCCGCACGGCTTCGCCGGTGGCCACGTTGCCGGCGATCACCTGCACTTCGTTCGACAGCCGCTTGGCCCGTTCCACGGCGCGCGCGACGCCTTCCGAATGGCCGTGCGCCGTGTCGATCACGATCAGGTCGACGCCCGCGTCGACCAGCGCCTCGGCTCGTTCAAAGCCCGCGTCCCCCACGGTCGAGGCCGCCGCGACCCTCAGCCGGCCCAGCTCGTCCTTGCAGGCAGTCGGGTTCAGCACGGCCTGTTCGGTGTCCTTCAACGTCAGCAGACCCGTCAGCTTGCCGGACCCGTCGGTGACCAGAAGCTTCTCGATCCGGCGCGCCTTCATCAGGCTGATCGCCTCGTCCCGGTCCGCCGGTTCGTGAAGGATGGCCAGATCCTTGCCGGTCATCATCACGCGGACGGGCGTATCGTCCGAGGTGGCGAAACGCATGTCACGGTTGGTGACGATGCCGACAACGCGGCCGTCCTCGTCCACCACCGGAAAGCCCGACACGTTGTAGCGTTCGCGCAGCGCCTTGGCATCGGCCAGGGTCTGGTTGGCGGTCAGGGTGATCGGGTTGTAGACGATCCCGCTTTCGAACCGTTTCACCCGGCGCACTTCCTGTGCCTGCGTCTCGATATCCAGGTTTCGGTGGATCACGCCGATCCCCCCTGCCTGCGCCATGGCGATGGCCATCCGGGCCTCGGTCACCGTGTCCATCGCACTGGACAGCAGCGGGATGTTCATCGCGATGTCGCGGGTGACCCTTGTGCGGGTGTCAGCCTGTGCCGGCAGGACCGAGGAGGCCCCCGGAACCAGCAATACGTCGTCGAATGTGAGAGCCTCACGAATCTGCATCTTGGTCCCCCGCGGCAGAATGGCGTTTGGCGCGTAGCCTATCGCACGGTTAGTCGGCAGACGGAAGAGGTTCCACCAAATCTTGGACTGGCCCCTGCGGCAAGCCGCTATGCTTCGGGTGCATGTCTTGCGGTCCGGACGCTCCCGGCGGGCGCGCCCATTGGCCATTGACGCGTGGGGACGCTGTCCCCACACCCCTGAGGTATTTGAAGATCAAAGAAGCGGGCGCACTCTCCAGGATGTAGCGCGTCCTGCCCTTCTTCTCTTTAGAAATACTCAATTCAACCGTGACAGGCGGGAGTACCCATGGAGAGCCTGGCCTCGCGTGACGCTGCCAGCCTTGTGCAGGTCGCCGCGGGAACAGCCTGTGCGGTGGAACGGGATAGGCAGATCGACATGAGTCCTTTTCCGTTCCGCCGCCCTTTCTTCGGGCCGGAGAAGCTCTATCCTGCGCGCCAAACTGTAACGAAGGCCACATCATGACCGACGCGACCACCGATCCCCTTGTCGTCTTCACGCCCTCGGGCAAGCGCGGGCGCGTCGCGCGCGGCACGCCGGTGCTGGCGGCCGCGCGGAAGTTGGGCGTCGACCTGGATTCGGTCTGCGGCGGACGCGGGATCTGTTCCAAGTGCCAGGTGGCACCGGCCTATGGCGATTTCGCCAAGCACGGGGTCCATGCGGGCGCGGATGCGCTGTCGGAATGGAACGCGGTCGAGGAGCGGTACGACCGGATCCGCGGCCTGCCCAAGGGGCGCCGCCTGGGCTGCCAGGCGCAGATCCAGGGCGATATCGTCATCGACGTGCCGCCCGAAAGCCAGGTTCACAAGCAGGTCGTCCGCAAGGCCGCCACCATGCGCGATATCGCCATGAACCCCGCCACGCGGCTGGTTCTGGTCGAGGTCGAAGAACCCGACATGCACGTGCCCAGCGGCGATTTCGAACGGCTGGCCCGCGCGCTGAAAGAGCAATGGCAGGTCGAGGGCGTCACCGCCGATCTGTCGCTGCTGGCGCGGCTGCAACCTGTCTTGCGCAAGGGTAGCTGGCAGGTGACCGTGGCGCTTTACCACGATCACACAGGCGCCTCACCGCGGATCGTAGAGATCTGGCCGGGACTGCAGGAAGGGCCGCTCTACGGGCTGGCGATCGACCTGGGATCCACCACCATCGCGGCGCATCTGACGGACCTTGCGACGGGAGCCGTCACCGCCTCGGCCGGGGCGATGAACCCGCAGATCCGCTTTGGCGAGGACCTGATGAGCCGGGTCTCCTATGCCATGATGAACCCCGGCGGCGATGCCGAGATGACGGCGGCCGTGCGCGAAGCCATCGGGCAACTGGCCGGGAAACTGGCCGCCGAGGCGGGCATCGAGGCGGAGCGGATCGTCGAGACAGTCTTTGTCTGCAACCCCGTGATGCATCACCTGCTGCTGGGCTTCGATCCCGTGGAACTGGGCCAGGCACCCTTTGCGCTGGTGACCTCGAACGCCATAACGCTGGCCGCGTCGGATCTGGGGCTTCGGGGCCTGAACCCGCGCGCACGGATCTATGTCCTGCCCTGTATCGCCGGCCATGTCGGCGCCGATGCTGCGGCCGTGGCGCTGTCGGAACAGCCCGGCCGGTCGCAAGACCTGGTGCTGGTCGTCGATGTGGGCACCAATGCGGAAATCCTGCTGGGCGATACCAGCCGCGTGCTGGCCTGCTCCTCGCCCACCGGGCCGGCCTTCGAGGGCGCGCAGATCAGTTCCGGCCAGCGGGCCGCCCCCGGCGCCATCGAGAGGATCGAGATCGACCCGGCGACGAAGGAACCCCGCTTCCGCGTGATCGGGGTCGACCTGTGGTCGGACGAGGACGGATTTACCGAGGCGGCCGGCAAGACCGGGATCACCGGCATCTGCGGGTCCGGCATCATCGAGGCGGTGGCCGAGATGCGGATGGCCGGCCTTCTGGACGGGTCCGGCCTGATCGGCTCTGCCGCGCAGACCGGGACCCCGCGCTGCATCCCGGACGGGCGCACGCAGGCCTATGTCATCTGGGACGGGACCGAGGCCGGAGGACCGCTGATTTCGGTCACCCAAGGCGACATAAGGGCGATCCAGCTGGCCAAGTCGGCACTTTATGCCGGGGCACGGCTTTTGATGGATGAGCGGAACGTCGACAAGGTCGACCGCGTGGTGCTGGCCGGAGCCTTCGGCGCGCATATTTCGCCCAAGCACGCGATGGTACTGGGCATGATCCCGGACGTGCCGCTGGACAAGGTGACCTCGGCCGGGAACGCCGCAGGGACCGGCGCGCGGATCGCGCTGTGCAATATCGACGCCAGGGCCGAGATCGAGGCGACCGTGCGCCAGATCACCAAGGTCGAAACGGCGATCGAGCCCAAGTTTCAGGACCATTTCGTGGCCGCCAACGCGATCCCGCACAAGACCGATCCCTTTCCGGAACTGTCGAAGATCGTGTCGCTGCCGGACGTGTCCTTCAATACCCATGGCTCGGGCGAGGATGGCAGCGGTCGCCGCCGCCGTCGGCGCAGCTGACGGTTTCGACCGGCGCTCGACGTCCCGCCCACGGCAAGGCCCTTTCAAAGGGCCTTGCCGTGGGCCGTAGCGTTCGCCACCTCCCGACGACCTGGATGGGCGCTACGCTGCCGCGGGCCAAAGGGCCTTGATCCATGATTCCGCGCCTGACGTCCTGTCCGGGGCAAGGCCGTTCAAACGGCCTTCCCTCCAACGCCGCAACGTTCAGCCGAAACGAAACCTTGGTGACCGCCGCAGCGCCGGATCACCGCCCCACTGCATAGGCCTGCATCAGCCGCGGGGTGGCCGCTGCACGCAGGATGCCGTCCGGCGAGATGGAAGCTGCCGTCAAGCGGCCGGCCGTCCATTCCGGGGTGACATTTACCACATGACCCCGGGCCCGAAGTTCGGAAATGACCGAGGCGCCGACACTTTCCTCGATCATCATCTGCCCCGGCAGGGCGGATCGCGGGTAGAAAGATCCGGTGAAATGCTGTGAATGGAACAGTGGGGCGTCGATCGCCTCCTGCAGGTTCATGCCGTGGTGGACGTGGTGCAGGAACCAGACAAGCTGCCACTGGTCCTGCTGATCGCCGCCCGGGGTGCCGAAGGCCAGCGCCTGCCCTTCCGGCCCGAAGGCCAGGCTGGGGGTCAGCGTCGTTCGCGGCCGCGCGCCGGGACGCAGGGACTGGTTCAGCCCGTCCTCCAGCCAGAACATCTGTGCACGGGAATTCAGGCAGAAGCCAAGTTCAGGGATCACAGGACTGGATTGCAGCCAGCCGCCCGACGGCGTAACAGAGATCATGTTACCCAGCTTGTCGATCACGTCCAGATGGACCGTATCCCCCCGCTTTTCCGACAGGTGGGCCATCGTGGGCTCGGCCGCGTCGCGGTCGCCGGTCAGGCGCACGGCACGGTCCACCACACCCCGGGTCAGCGCCTCGTAGCCGTCCAGCAGGCTGGGCCGTTGCTCCATCGAGGCAATGGCGCCGATCTGGGTCTGCCGGGCGGTGGTGTTCGCCGCTGACAGCAGCGTGTCCAGCGGCACGTCGACGAAGGCGGGATCCCCATAATAGGCCTCGCGATCCGCGAAGGCGAGTTTCTGCGCCTCGATCACCAGGTGGATGAACGCGGCCCCGTCCGGATCCATCGCGCCCAGGTCGAAGCCTTCCAGCAGCGCCAGGCTTTGCAGCAGGACAGGCCCCTGCCCCCAGGGCCCCGTCTTCAGGACCTGCCAGCAGCGATAGTCGCCCGACAGGGGCGCCTCGTAACTGGCCTGCCAGCCGGCCATGTCGTCGGCCGTCAGCACGCCCCGGTGCGGCGCGCCCGATGCATCCATGACTTCGGTCCGGCGGACGAAGGCATCGACAGCCTCGGCCACGAAACCCTGCGACCACGCACGGCGGGCGGCCTCGATCTGGGCGTCGCGGCCGGGGACCGCTTCGGCCTCGGTCAGGATCCGGTCCCAGGTGTCGGCCAGGACCGGGTTGGCAAACAGCGCCCCGCCCGCGGGCGCATGGCCGCCGGGCATCCAGGTTGCGGCAGAGGTGGGCCAGTGGGTTGTATAGAAGTCCGCCAGGCCCGCGATGGTCGCCGCGGCCCGCGTCAGGATCGGATGGCCGGCGCGGGCATAGTGGATCGCGGGTTCCAGAACCGTCCGAAGCGGCATTGTGCCGTGGTCACGCAGCAGCATCATCCAGCCGTCGAAGGCGCCGGGGGTGACGGTCGCCAGCATGCCAGAGCCCGGGATTTGCGACAGGCCCTGCCCGCGGTAATGGTCGATGGTGGCGCCGGCCGGGGCAGTGCCTTGGGCGCACAGCACCTGGGTCTGACCCGTGGCGGCCGAACGGAATATGGCGGGGAATTCTCCGGCGGGGCCGTTCAGGTGCGGCTCGACCACCTGCAGGACGAAACCGGCGGCGACAGCGGCGTCGAAGGCATTGCCGCCGCGTTCCAGCATGGCCATCCCGACCGCGCTGGCAATCCAGTGGGTCGAGGTGACGACACCGAAGGTGCCCTGGATCTCGGGTCTGGTGGTGAAGCTCATGGGCGGATGCCTTCCTGCGGTTCGTGCGTTTTCGGCGCGAACATGGCACGGAGGGCGGCCCGGAGGCCAGAGCGGGACCGCCCGGAACGGTGTCAGTCGGGCGCGTCGGGCGACGGGGTGAAATCCTCGGGGTCGTCCAGGCTGGTGGGCGTGCGGAAATCGCGGACCAGGGCCTCGGGCCAGGCGCGGCCGTATTCGGTGACGATCAGGATCACCATCGACCCGCGCAGAACGTCCTGCGCCGCCCTGTCCAGCGCCAGGGCCAGGGTGTCGACTTCGGCGGCTGTCATCTTTCGGCGCGGATTGTAATAGGCGGCGACCATGTAGCTGCGGCCCAGCTTGCTGACGGACATGTCGACCAGCCGCCCGCCATCCGCGACCAGCAGGGGCCGCAGGGCGCGGCGGACCAGCGCGACCTCGGCCGGGCCTGCGGTGACGCCGGCCAGTTCCTTCAGCCCCGCGCGGAAGTCGAAGACATAGCGGCCGACGACGGCCGCACAGAGGACCAGCACGATGATCGAGTCGCCCACCGGGGCCACGGGCGCCAGGATCCCGTTCCGGAACACGTGCACCACTGCCAGGCCCATACCTGCGGCGGCGGTCAGGATTCCGTCGAAGGCGGCGCCGTTGGCTTCCATCCTCAGGATTTCGCTGCGCCGGCCGCCGGCGATCCAGGACTTGCGGTGGGAATACCAGAGCGCGAGGCAAGTCGCACCGATGACGACGAAGTAGACGACAACGATGCCGAAAACCAGTTCCTCGGGCGGGTGGCCGCGGAGATAGGACCAGATGTTGGACAACGCCGAGGCCATGGCGAAAAGCATCAGCCCCAGAAGCGAAAGCGCGCGGAAGGTGGTGAAGATCGCCTCGTCCGCGGCATAGCCGAAGGGGCGCAGACGGTCGGGCCCGTCCTCGGCCCGGGCCGAGATGCGGCGCCCGGCGATGGCGGCGGTGAAGCCGATGGTCGAGAACAGGCCGTCGACCAGGATCGCGTTGGAATGGGAAAGGATCGCGCACAGGACGCCGGTCACACCCATGAAGAGATTGCCCCACATCGCAAGGACAAGCGCACGGCGCTCGATCCGCGGGCCGTCGGCAGTGTCAGTCATGGGGGAATCCTTCGGCGCTGCGTCACTGGTCCCGGCAGGATAGACCGGACGGGGCCACAACGCGAAGGGACTTCGGGCCGCGGCCCGAACGCGAAGCCGCCGTCAAGCGGCTTGCGAAGTGCATTTCGAATGCTCTTGCCAGGGCCCGTTCAAAGGGCCCTGGACCCGGCAAAAGCTCAGCCGCGGCGCCGACGTCCGCCGCCGCCCCGCCCGCCGCGGCGTCCCTCTCCGGCCTCGCCCGGGGGCTTGTTGAAGGCGATCCAGTTGGCACCGTGGGGATCGTGGTTCGACAGGAAATTGGCGGCGCGGATCGCCTCCATTTCCTTGCCCGGGCGCGACTGGGTCGATCCCATGCCGAAGACGGTCACGAAGGTTTCGTCGTCGATCCCTTCCGGGACCGAGATCCCCAACGCTTCCAGCTCTGCTTTCTTTTCGGCGATCTTGGCCTGTGTGACCGGCAGCGCCACCGGGTTCATGATGGCAGAGGTCATGCCCGCACCCATCGCCATCGGCAGGAAGGCATTGTTGATCCCGTGCCGGTTCGGCAGTCCGAACGAGATGTTGGACGCCCCGCAGGTCGTGTTCACGCCCAGTTCCTCGCGCAGGCGCCGGACCAGGGTGAAGACCTGCACACCGGCAGTGCCCATGGCACCCACCGGCATCACCAGCGGATCGACCACGATGTCATGGGCCGGAATGCCGTAATCCGCGGCCCGTTCCACGATCCGCTTGGCGACGGCAAAGCGCACGTCCGGATCTTCGGAAATGCCGGTGTCGTCGTTCGAAATCGCCACCACCGGCACGTTGTACTTCTTGACCAGCGGCAGGACGAATTCCATCCGTTCCTCCTCGCCCGTGACGGAATTCACCAGGGGCCGGCCCTCGCAGATCTCCAGCCCCGCCTCCAGCGCCCCGGGAACCGAGCTGTCGATGCAAAGCGGCACGTCCACCAGCCCCTGCACCAGCTCGACGATCTTGCGCATCAGTGGCGGTTCGGTCTCGTTCGGGTTGGGGTTCGAATTGTAGACGACGCCCGCGTTGATATCGAGCACGGTGGCCCCGGCCGCGACCTGGGCCAGCGCGTCCTTCTCGACGGTCGAGAAATCGCCGGCCTCCAGCTCGGCCGCCAGTTTCTTGCGGCCGGTCGGATTGATCCGCTCGCCGATCACGCAGAAGGGTTGATCGAAGCCGATGATGGCGGTCTTGGATTTGCTTTCCAGCACGGTGCGGGTCATGTCAGCCCTTTCAGGGTCGTCTTTCGAGAGTTCCGTTGAACCGGCGGGCCACCCCGCGCCCGACAGCGCGCGGGACCTGCACCGACTGTGGTCAGCCGTTGACCGGTTTCGCCGCCGCACCACCGTTTTCGGTGGCCCAGGTGGCATTGGTCTTGATACCGCCCAGCGGGAAGAAATGCACCCGTTCGATATTGAAGTCGGGGTTCGCGGCCTTGTGGGCGGCCAGTTTCGCGATCACCTCGGTGGGTTCATAGGGCAGCATCAGCTTGGTCACGTCCATGGCGCGCTTCTGCAGGACCTTCAGCGACGGACCGACACCGCAGGCGATGGCGAACTTGATCAGCGTCTGCAGCTTGGCGGGGCCCGCGATGCCTATATGGATCGGGATGGTGATGCCGGCGGCCTTCAGCGCATCCGCCCATTCGATGATCGGCTCTGCCTCGAAGGCGAACTGGGTGGCGATGGCCATTTCGGCGTCGGTGCGTTCGGAAAAGCCCTGTTTCCATTGCAGCGCCGCGTCGACGTTGCGGCGGCCGCCGTCGGGGTCGATGTCGCGGTTGCCTTCCGGGTGACCGGCCACGTGCAGACGCTTGAAGCCCGCCTTGTCGAAGAGCCCCGTTTCCATCAGTTGCATGGAGCTGTCGAACTCGCCCACCGGGTCGGCCACGCCGCCCGCCAGCAAGAGACCCTGTTCCACCCCGGCCTCGCCCTGATAGCGGGCCAGCCAGTCGGCCAGCGTCGCCTTGTCGGCGATGATCCGGGCCGGGAAATGCGGCATGACGGAAAAGCCCTCGGCCGAGATCCGGCGCGCGGTGGCGACCATGTCCTCGATCGGGGTGCCGGCGATATGGGCGATGTAGACCCGGGTGCCGGCTGGCAGGATGTCGGCGAAGCTCTCCACCTTCTCGGCGGTGCGGGGCATCACCTCGATGGAATAGCCCTGCAGGAAGCGTTCGACGTCCGGATTGCCGGGAATGCCCGGTTCATTGCCTGCGTCGCGCCGCTTGAAGTTCAGAAGGGCCATTGCCGTCTCCCATAACCGGTGCGGGCCCTTGCCCGCGCTGTCACCCGGGCTCACGCCCATCCGCCATTGTCGATCAGGGTCCGGATCCGTTCGGGACCGTATTCCGCGTCCAGTCGTGCGGCTGCCGCTTCTGCCACCTCGGCCGGGTCGCCCTCTGCCGCGGGACCGGGCGCCTTGCGCCAGTCGGCCAGATAGGCATCGGTATCCCGCGCCCCTGCCTTCATCGCGGCCCGGTCGATGGCCTGCTCGAACCGTTCCGGCAGCACCTTCTTGGTGCCCCGGCGGCCCTTGCCGACGATGACCTGGGCGGGGATGTCGCGCCAGTAGACGATGGTGACTTCGGGCATGACCGATTCCCTCTTTGCGGCCTGACCTGAGTTTTCAGGTCTATGCCAATCCGAATCCGACCTGCGGGCTGTTTTCGACATTCCGCAGATGCGCAGCGACCCTAGACGCGACAGGGCGAAACCGCCACCGCCCCCGTGCACCTGGCTGTTCCTGAAATGCTCGTGGAGTTCGTGATGCAGATCGTCGGGCCGGGGCGCGGCCAGTCCGACCGGGGCATCTTTCCACAAGGTTGCCCGACGTCGCGCCCGGCGCCCGCCCCCATCTCCCTTGCGGGCGGCCGGCTTTCCGCCTAGCTTGAGAGTTAACTCGATATTCCGGAGGGCGTGGTCATGGCGCCCAGGCGTCCAAGCGGCGCGGGTCTGCTCCCCAAGGTGGTCGAGCAGCCGGCGCCCGCTCCGCCAGATCCGGCCGAACTCTATGCGGCCCTGGATCTGGGAACGAACAGCTGTCGGATGCTGATTGCCCAGCCCAAGGGCAGCGGCTTTCACGTCGTCGACAGTTTCAGCAAGTCGGTCCAGTTGGGGGCCGGGCTTGAACATACCGGCCGCCTGTCGCGGTCGTCGATGGCGCGCACCATCCAGGCTTTGCGGATCTGCCAGCAGAAGCTGAAGCGAAACCGCGTCCGCCGCATGCGGCTGGTCGCGACCGAGGCTTGCCGGCGCGCCCGCAACGCCCGCGACTTCATCGCCCAGGTCCGGCGCGAGACCGGCCTGAACCTGGAGATCATCGAACCCGAGGAAGAGGCCCGGCTGGCCGTCATCTCCTGTGCCCCGCTGGTGTCGACCAAGACCGATCATCTGCTGGTCGTCGATATCGGCGGCGGATCGACCGAACTGGTGTGGATCGACATCACTTCGGTCCCCCACCGGGACCGGCCCCGGGCGATCATGCGGCTGCACGCCGGGTTCCACCCGCCGGAAAGCCCGTTCCCGGCAGCGAAGGTGGTCGACTGGATTTCCGTGCCGCTGGGGGTTGCCACGCTGCGCGACCAGTTCCAGGACGTGCAGGACGATGCTGCCCGTTTCGCGCTGATGAGCTGGTTCTTCGAAGAGAACCTGGCCACCTTCTCTCCCTACCGGCGGGACCATGCGCGGGAACGGTTCCAGATCGTCGGCACTTCGGGCACCGTCACCACCGTTGCGGCGTCGCATCTGGGCCTTTCGCGATACGACCGGACCAAGGTGGACGGGCTGCGGATGACGTCGGACCAGATCGACCGGGTGATCCGGGGCTACCTCGACATGGGGCCCCAGGGGCGGCGGTCGGATCCCAGGATCGGCGAGGACCGTCATGCGCTGATCATGTCGGGATCGGCGATCCTGCAGGCGCTGCTGCGGATCTGGCCCACGGACCGCCTGTCCGTTGCGGATCGCGGTCTGCGGGAAGGACTGCTTTATGCGCAGATGAGCGCAGACGGGGTACTGGAGGACGGACCCTTCTGAGGGTTGCGCCTTCGTTAAAGGTTTTCGGGGGCCCTGCCCCCGCCGCGCCTTTGGCGCGACTCCCCCGAGGTATTTGAAGACCAAAGAAGTCGGGGGCGCCGATCCGGATTGGTGGAAGGGTGGCCCTTGGTCTGCGCTTTGGGCATTGAAATGGACCGGCAATTCGCGCTATGGCGTCCGTCGCGGGCGATTAGCTCAGTTGGTAGAGCGCTTCGTTTACACCGAAGATGTCGGCGGTTCGAGCCCGTCATCGCCCACCATATTTTTCAATGCCTTACGGAAAAAGTGCGAAGTGCGCGGCAGTTCATTGAACCTGGCTGTCGCCTTCGCGCGTCCGCGTCCCATCCAGCGCGTTCGCCTGCGGTTCCCAGATGTCCCAGGCTGAACTGGCAGAGGCAGTCGGAATCGGGGGCAACGACAACACGCGGAAGAATCGGGGCTTCGAAATCGAGATCGGCAAAGTGCGACAGCAGGTTTCAGCGTTCAGCCCTCGCTCGGCTAAGTTACGGGTTCGGCAACGGCTGCATGTTTCGAGATGATGTCCTGCACCTCGGCTGGTTGGAACGCGACATCCCAAGCCCAGCGTTCGAAACCACCTGCTGAATTGATCGCATGCACCCATTCATTCAGCGCGTCCCGCTTGGCCTTGTTCTGAGGGCTGTCGGTGCCCTTGATTCAAGCGCTAGGATCGTACCCCCGGCAAGGCGCACCAGGAAGTCCGGGAGGTAACGACGCCGCGACGCCGCCCACATGTAGTAGATCTGGAAACCGAGATGATCGTTCTTGGCATAGGCACGAACGTCTGCGCGCTGTTCGAAAACGTTGGTGGCGTGGCCCTCCCAGGCGGAATCTCCCACCACATGGCTGATATGCGACTTGATCGTGGGGAAGCACGGCTTGGTCGTGTACCAGGTGCGCATCTGGCCGGTTGCACCGATCGGGTTTTCCCCGTCGTGTACCGGCGTCAGGGATTCCCTGTTCTGCTGGGTGACATTGCGCAACACGTGCTGAACCACGAGATCGATGTTCAGCGCGATGAGGATACGCCGCCGAAGAGGATCGGAGTGAAACAGCGACGGGATCTCGAGGCGATCAGAAGTCAGGAAGGTTTCGACGAAGCCGACCGCTGGCACAAGCGGACGTTGGGCGCAAGATGCTTTGACGTCCGCAGGATCTCGTTGCACGCTCGGGCTCCTGCCTTATGCATGCCGAGCCTCATCGTCAGGAAACCCGATGCATGGCGAAGCGACTGTGTGCCGCTTCGCCGTTGGTTTCATTCGACGCGTTCGATCTCGCCGATACGCCAGCTCTTGTCAAAGAACGGTTCGAGCGGACTGTAGAGGCGGAGCGCAATGAACCAGCCCTTGTCCGGGACTGTCTGGATCCAGTTGCCCCGGCCGACCCCCTCGGGTTGGGTCGGAGAGAACCAGATCGTGGTCGTACCGTCTGCACTCGCCTCCGCCGCGGGCGTCGGATAGCTCTGGCTGCCCGCACGTGGGTAACGCTGGGGTGTGTCGAGCATCGAACGGGTCTGGTTGTCATAGACCGTCAGTGACCAGAAATTCGCCTCCGGGATGCCCTTCGGCAGCGTGACCTTGTAGGTCTTCGACCCGTCGAAGTATGCCTTGTCCGCGTCGCGCGCCGCTATGAGGTACTGCGAGCCGACCCCAGTCAGCCGCATCGCCATCGCCGGCGTGATCCCGGTGATGCCGTAGAAGAAGGCCGTGCGCGCGTCCATCTGCCGGTAACCGGTCGGCGGGAACGGTTTGGCGCCGTCCTGCGTGATCTCGGGGATCGGCGTCTCGAACTCGTAGCCACTTTCGAACAGCATGTTGAACCAGGACGAGTCCGGATAATAGAACCAGTCGGGGTCCCGCGGGTTCATCAGAAGGTTGCGCGAGGCGGCGTTCGCCACCGCGACCGCGTCAGTCATGATCCCTTTCAGGCGCTCGTCCGGCGCGAACGGCTTGCCCTTCACGATGCCGAGGGACGCAAGAGGCCCCATCAGCTCGACATCAAGTGAAGTTGCGGGTTCCTCCTGCACGACCTGGTTCAGAAGCTCGAAATAGCTGTAATCGCTCGGCGGGAGCGTGTTCATCACCTTGCCGGTGCCCTCGTGAAAGACCGTCTCCGGCGGCTCGGTGATCTTGCCCAGATGCGCGTCGCCGGTGAGGAATTCCGCGATCGAGGTGCCGTACCCGCCCGGGACATAGGGATAGACCCTGGTATGCGCCTTGATCACGTCGACCGAAGGCTTCGGATCGCTTCCGTCCTTGAGAAAAGAGCGGCCGAACCAAAGGATGCCGGTCGTCTTCGCATGGGCGGTGAAGTAGCCTCCTTCGGGCAATGCGCCGTCATAGCCGGGCGGGACGATAAGGTACTTGCCGCCAACACCGCGGTCGGGCCCCGGGGCGCCCATATCGGTCACCCAGTGAAACCAGGCGTCCTGCACGATGCCAAGGAAGCCGGGCGGAGATTCGAGCACGACCGGGCCGTCGGTGAGGTCGATCCAGCCCATGACATAGATTGTATCGGCGTTCGGGGTCAGGAACAGCGACTTCGAATCCATCAACTCAGAGAAGACCATGACCTCGTTCTTCCTGACGCCCATGTCTTCCATGCCGCGGCGCAGCGCGCGGATGCTGACGCCGCGCATCGTGTCGAGATAGGCGCGGTAGGCGAATGTGAAGTCGTGCTGATCATAGAGCGCCTGCGCCGTCGCTTCTGTCGGCACGCCGTCCCTGAACTCGAACGTACCGTGGGAGGTCTTTACCACGTCAGGTGTCGTCACCGCCTTCGGTATGTCGGCCCAGCCCGCGCTGGCGCATGCCGCAAGGACGAGGCCGCTCAAAAGAGGTCGCCGGATCATCGTTGGTCTCCTGGTTGGATGCACGAACGCCCGCTGCGCCCACATCGGCATTGATGCTACACCCCTCGGGACAGCCGTTCTGCCCATCTTACGCCACATCTCAACCTTGATTGCCGCCTCGCTCTGCGGCCTTCCGGTAGGTGCGTGGCGAACTTCCGGTCCAGCGTGCGAAGGCACGGGCAAAGCTGCTGGGGGTGCTGTAGCCGACGCGACCTGCGATCTCCTGCACGTCAAGCTCGGTCTTGCGCAGCAGCACGCAGGCGGCGTCCATCCGGCTCTCCAGAACCAGCCCGCGCAGGCTGATGCCCTGACACGCCAGGTGACGCTGCAGCGTCCGTGTGCTGGTGCCGAGGCGGTTCGCAAGGTCTTCGACGGTTACCGGGCCTGTCAGCACAAGATCCCGCGCCAGGGCCCGGACCCGTGCGGGATCGATGGAAAGACCTTTGTCATCAAGGATCATGTGGCTAAACCTGTCGGAAGACTCGTAGCATGGCAAAAATTGACGGCCCAATCCGCCCTTTTCGCGCCAACAGGAGTGATGAGATGGCAGAAGTCGCAATCGTCCGTGCCGCGCATTTGCAGGTGTACATCGACGAACTCAGGGAAATCGGCGTGCCGGTGGAAAAGGCATGGGCCCGGTCGCGTCTCCCTGGAAAGGCGCTGGAGGAACCGGATACCTATGTGAGTTTCGCGCATTGCCTTGAGTGGCTAGGCAGTTGCAGTCGCGATGTCGAACTCATGGAATTCGGGTTCCGGTCCGCAAGGCGCGAATCTCTGGCGTCCCTCGGCGCGCCTGTTCATCGCGCGATCCTCGCCGCGCCCACCGGGATAGCGCGTCTTCAGGCACTCACCCGATACGCCGCACTTGAGGACAACGTTCTGTCCCTCCGAATGCAGGCCGAGGGGGATCGGATACGGGTGATCAGCACCATGGCAGGGTTCACCGCCGATCCATCCATCGCAATTGGTGAATGGATCGACCTCCATGCCCTGATCTCGATTATCCGAAGCGTGGCAGGTCCACGCTGGTGTCCGAAAGAGATGACATTCGTTTCCCGCCATCGCCTGCCGCCCGCGGTACAGGAGGCATTTCCGAACACGCATTTCCGGATGGGGCAGCCCTGTACGTCCATCCTTGTCGATGGCGATGTCCTTGCCAGGCGCGGTGTGTCATGTGGCGGTGATGTGGCTGCCCGGTCAGTCCTGGCGGCCGATACCCTTCCGGAAGAGGACCCGTTCCGCTGGAACACGGTCGCGGCACTCAGGGCGGTCATCCGGCCCTATCTGGCTGACGGTTATCCCTCCCTGCCACAGATGGCAGAGACCTTCCGAATGAGCGAACGAACCCTGCAGCGCCGGATCCGCGAATGTGGCCAGAGCTATTCAGAGATTGTGCAGGACGCCAGGTTCGATCTCGCGCGTGAGATGCTTGTCGATCGATCGGTCAGGATCATCGACATCGCGATGGCAGTGGGATACGAAAACCCGCAGCATTTCGCCCGCGCATTCCGCCGGCATTCCGGGGTTTCGCCCACGCTTTTCCGAAAGTCACTTCCCGCAACCGGATGATCCCGTGTTTGGAGCCCATCGCCTGTGTCTCTGAAGGCGACCTCTCCGGTCTCGGTAACTCCGCGGACATGAAAGATGTTCTTGGCCAGGTCGAGGCCGACAGTGATAACTTGCATGGGTTGGCTCCTCTCGATCGCAGATTCTGACACCTGCAGTATGGCGCATTGCGACGCCGGGAGCGGGAGCCATCCGCCCCATGCGCAAAGGGCCGTGTCCGCCGGGCAGACCGTCTCACCAGGGCGAGTCGGCCGCCGCGCCGCCGCATGGCCGCTTCGAGCCCTTACTACCATTTGTTTGACGCGCGATCTTCCCGGCGATAGCTAGTATTCCATGGAAAACACGATCATCACCGCAATGAATTGGTGGCTGGCCTCCTGACAGGGTGGCCGGATGACCAAACGCATTCCGAGGCCGCCGCATGGGTGGCCTTTTGTTTTCCGAGCTTCCCGATGCGCCGCCTCTCGTTTCAGGGGAAGACGCAAATGAACAGACCAACCATTCTGACCGGCGACCGCACAACGGGGCCGCTTCACATCGGGCATTATGCAGGCTCGCTTGCAAACAGGCTGCGCTATCAGGACAGCCATGAACAATTCCTGTTGCTGGCGGATACTCAGGCCCTAACCGACAATGCTCATGATCCGGAGAAGGTGCGGCGCAGCGTGATCGAGGTCGCACTGGATTATCTTGCCGTGGGCATTGATCCCGCGCGCACGACCATCTGTCTGCAATCGCACCTGCCGGCGCTGGCCGAATTGTCGATGCTCTACCTGAACTTTGTCACGGTCGCGCGGCTGGAACGGAATCCGACGATCAAAGACGAGATCCGTGCGCGCGGGTTCGGGCGCGATATTCCCGCCGGATTTCTGTGCTACCCGGCGGCGCAGGCGGCGGATATCACGGCCTTCAGGGCGACCATCGTGCCGGTCGGCGAGGATCAGGCCCCGCTGATCGAGCAAACGAACGAGATCGTGCGGCGCATCAACGCAACAGCAGGCAGCACCGTGCTGCCCGAGGCGCGGGCGATCATCCCAAAGGCGGGCCGGTTGCCCGGTATCGACGGCAAGGCCAAGATGTCGAAATCCGGCGGCAACGCCATCGCTTTGTCCGCGTCGTCGGAGCAAATCCGAAGCGCTGTTAGGGCGATGTTCACCGATCCGAACCACCTTCGCGTTGAAGACCCGGGCTGCATTGAGGGCAATGTCGTCTTCACCTACCTTGACGCCTTCGATCAGAACCAGGACGAGCTTGCCGAGCTCAAGGCACATTATCAGCGCGGCGGGCTTGGCGATGGCAAGATCAAGGCGCGTCTGGAAGCGATCCTTCAGGAGTTCATAGCCCCAATTCGCCAGCGTAGGGCACAGCTCGCCGAAGACCGAGGCTACATTCTTGAGGTAATCAAAGAAGGCACGGCACGGGCGCGCGAGCGCACTGAGGCAACAAAGCGGGATGTGTTGAGCGCCTTGGGTCTTTTCCAGTTGTAGATGAGCAGGGGCTGGCGAGCCGCATAAAGGTCCGTTTCGTCCCGCACTGTGGACCTCGTGCCCTTGGACCATGCTGCGCGGTCCTGTGAAAGTCCGGTTTGGAGAAGCTGCGCAGCGGCGTTGGTGGTCCAGGCGAACGTCTGGTCAGGGCCGGTCACGACGTAGCGGCTGAGAGCCCTTAATTGCCATTCCGGCGATAATACGTAGCCGCAGTACGTGTTAGGCCTGATGTTGCTAAACGCGCCAGGTGTTCAGTGCCGGCATTTGGTGGATCGGATCAATGATGAATCTGTCTGGCTATGATGTCCAGATTTTGCAGATGTCTTCGTAGGGCGTGAGCCCGCTGAGCGTCTTGAACCTGCGGCCGAAGTTTTAGACAGCGATGACGTCCGCGACGTGGGTGCGGAGTTGGTCGTGGCTTTCATAGTGGAAACGCTTGACGGTGGCCTTCTTGATCGTTCGGTTCATCCGCTCAGCCGAGGCGCAGCAATTGTTCCAACAGGTGGTCGGTTTTGATCTCTTCACCGCTCAACGCCATCGCCACGAGCTCAGCCCCGATCACCGGCAGGGCGAGCACCGCATCGGGCTTTACCCTGCGCATCCGGTCCATGTTATGGGCGTCATTGACAGCCAGAAGTGTCTTGAGATCGGGGTTGGCGTCCTTGGCTGCAAGGGACACAAAAGCATTGTCGGAATCGCTGTCTTGCAGTGCGAGCACCGCGCGCGCCTGCTTGACTCCGGCGCTTTCGAGCACCTCCATGTCGGTCGCGTCTCCGACGATGAGCTCCTCGGGCGCCTCGGCCCCAGCCGGCGGAGCAGCACTCCAGATCGCGGTGACCTGAATGCCACGGTTTTCAAGCGACTTGATGACATTGCGGGCCAGCGGATTATTTCCCGCCACGATGATATGGTTCGAGCGTTTCATCCGCCTTCTCCTCGGTTGCAGCAGGTTTATCATCCGGCTGTGAATCACCGGCCCCGCGATGGTGGTGAGCGAGGTGGCAAAGACTACCAGCCCCAGCACGATCAGCGAGGCAGTGAACAGCCGAGCATCAGGCGTCTTGGGTGTGATGTCGCCATAGCCGACCGTCGACATGGTGACGACGGTGAAATAGAGCGCGTCGCTGAAATTGCCGATTGCAGGCGTGAAGCCTTTGCCCAGGACATAGCCGCCAAGCACGCCATAGCCCATGGTCAGCAGCACGCCCACCAGCGCGAACAGGGTGCCGATGGCAAGGCTCGCGCGGTGAAAGCGGCTTCGTGCCGCCATAAGCGAGACCAGCAGGATCAGGCCGTAGCCGATCAGCACCTTGCTCCCCGTCGACGGTACCGCGATTTGCAGCGCAAGCGACGCCGCAGTCATCAGCACTGTCAGCACCCACGCCAGACGCGAGCGCCACAAAAG
Organism: Chachezhania sediminis; assembly: GCF_009765275.1. GTDB lineage: Bacteria > Pseudomonadota > Alphaproteobacteria > Rhodobacterales > Rhodobacteraceae > Chachezhania > Chachezhania sediminis. Next base: position 1,451 of record NZ_VOPH01000001.1, on the reverse strand, counting down.
CCCGACCGACAGCAGGATCAACAGGCCGCCAACGAGCTCCTGCGACACGCCGCGGATCGCCAATGTCTTGAAACCATCCGAGATCCCGCTGAGATCACGCGCGGGCACCGGGATGATCGCGATCAGCTTCTGGAGCGAGCCGAAAACCGGCAACAGCTGCAAGAGCCCCGCCAGCCCGATCGCCATAGCCAGAGGCACCTGCGGGAACCAGTCGCTCAGGCGCAACGTCTGCGCAAGCCGGGCCTGGGCGATCCGCAATTCGGTCAGTGTGCGCAGGCGCAGGCGCCGTTTTCCGGCGGCGGGGCGTTCCGTCTCGCTCATGTGCGCTCGTCCATCGTCATTCCATCCGTCCGAAGCCCCAAGGCCCGCCGCACCTGTTCTTAATCGCGACACAGCGGGCGCTAGTGTGACCCGGTTCACTGAACAAGGTCCGCAAGCGGACGACAAGAGCTAGCGCTCCATATGGCAATATGTTGAATCGACATTCCTCAAGTGGCGCTTGGTCCCGCAATGCCGACCTTGGTATTCCAGACCATGCTGCACGGTGCCATGAAGGTCCTGTGTGGATGGCTCCTGCATAGCAAGCGGGAAATGACTTTAATTCACCCATTCAGAAGCGGTCGTGTGTCCGGCCTGTTCGCGCGGCATTTCGGCCGCTGGCCCTGATGGCTTCCGCGTCCCGGGTCCCTGTCAGGTATGCGGGCGATTACGCCCCGGACTTTCGGCGGGGTCTCCCGGGATTGCGGCTGTGGGTGTCTCCATCATATCGTCGGTCTTGCTATTCTATGTGCCGGGCTTGCCGCATCAGGCAGGTCGCGGCGACCAGGCCTCTTCCCGTGTCAGGACGGCCCAGATGATCCTGGCCGTCTTGTTGGCCATAGCGATGGTTGCCAGTCGGAAGGGCTTTCTCTCCAGCAGTTGTCTCAGCCACGGGTCCCCCTTGTCCGGTCGGACCTTCACCTGGATGGCGCGGGAGGTCATACCGACCACGAGGAGTTTTCGGAGGTACTGATCCCCCATCTTCGTGATCCTGCCCAGCCTCTCCTTGCCGCCGCTGGAATTGTTCCTTGGTGTCAGCCCCAGCCATGCAGCAAACTCACGTCCGTTGCGGAACTGACGGCCGCTGCCGATGGTCGCGACGATCGCCGAGGCCGTGACCGGTCCGACGCCTGGAATGGTCTGCAGCAGCTTCATCCGATGGTCCGCCCGCGCCACGGCCTGCAGCCGCAGATCATGCCAACGCACGAGATAGTCGGTCGACAGGAGCTGCCGGCACAGGACGCGGATGACGTCCTGCCCGATCTCGGGGATGTCCGGCGCAGACCCGCCCAGGACATCCCTAGCAAAGCCCGTCGCCTTCTCCAGGCCTTGCGGCAGGGTGATCCCGAACTCCGCCAGCAGTCCGCGGAGCATATTCCCCAGCTGTGTCCTCTGCCGCACGACGAGCTCAC